>CAVQAT010000009.1:0-87322 GCA_963710555.1 uncultured delta proteobacterium | reverse complement strand
GCCTCTCGAAAACCGTTACTCAGGGCGTCAAACACGGGCCTGCCCTAGCATTGGGCCTGGTTGGGGACCAGATCGGCGCCGTTTTTTGGAATTTCAATCCTCAGCAGAGCCGGGGCTCGGCCCTTCGCTGGCCGAAGTGAGCGCAAGAACCCGTGCATAGAGCTCGCGACGAGGGACTTTCTCCCCCCGTTTCGCGAGTTCCTTCGAAAGCGCCTGCGCTACGTCCTTCACGGAGCCGCCCTCGCTGATCAGTTGCTTGGCCCGTTCGTCGATATCGAATTCTTCCTCCGAGACGACCGCCTCGTAGCTCCGCTCGACAGTGATAGTGAATTCGCCCTGCCAGGTTTCGCGCATTCCCTCACCCGTGGCTTCTTCCAAAGAAAGCAGCAGGGTTTCTTCGTACTTTTTGGTGATTTCGCGAGAAATAGCGATACGGCGTTGTCCTCCGCAGCATTCTCGCAAATCCTTCAGTGTGTCGTTCACCCGGTGCGGCGACTCAAAAATGATTACGGGGACCTGACTTTGCGTGATGAATCGCAAAGAGTCTGCGCGCTTGGTTCCTTTTCGAGGCAGGAATCCAAGAAACGTAAAGGGGCCATCGACAAGGCCTGATAGTGCCACAGCGGCAGTGACGGCAGAGGGGCCGGGGACCACTGTGAGCTCAAGACCGGCCTCGCGAACTGCACGGACAAGAGCGGCCCCAGGATCGCTCACACCTGGCATACCTGCGTCGGTGACCAGCACGATATTGTGCCCTTCACGCATGATTTCTAGCGCTGCGGCTGCGGCACGGTCGGTGGAATGAGCGTGATAAGAAATGAGCTTCTTTCCCTCGATTCCCAGATGGCTCAAAAGGACTCGGGTGCGACGTGTGTCTTCTGCGTAGATGCGGTCGGCTTCCTTGAGGCACTCGATGGCGCGGAGCGTGATGTCGCCCAAGTTGCCGATGGGTGTACCCACCAATGAAAGACGTCCCTGCATGTGCGAACCCTCTCACGCTCGTGACGTAGGGTCTACACGAAGCGGGGTAGGTGAAAATGGTCCAGGCCACTCAGAGCGCCATGGTTCGCTGCCGAGGGCGCAAGCTGGCGTTGATCAGGAAGCAGTCGAACGACGTCCGCGCGCAGGGACGAGGGAGAGCGGACGCTCACCTTCTTCATCTTTCGATCCATCGTTTTCGTCTTGGCGCACGCTTGGTCTTGGCGGTGGAGCCGGTTTGCGACGAGGCGGCGGCGGCTGTGCGCTCTTGGACGGTGCAGCCTGGGATGGCTGTGCAGCGCGAGATGGCTGTGCAGCGCGAGATGGAGGTGGAGGTCGCTGGGGTTTCGATGGCGTTTGTGCTGCTGAAGGGCGCTGGGCGGTCGTGGGGCCTGTGAAGAGGTCAGGCACTTCAGGAGTCGCTTTTGTCGCTCGAGTGCTGGGCCTCGGAGGTGGTAGCTTGCCTTTTGGCGTGGGGATCTCGTGCTTTGGTTGAGATCGTGATTCGCGCCAGGCCTGAGACCGTGCGGCGCCAGGTGAACTTGCGAGACGCGAGGCGTCCGGGTAGGGGTTCGGAGCGAATTCCTCGGGGGGTGCCCACAGCGGTGATGAAGGTGGAGTCGGAAAATTGGAGGTGGGGGCGAGTTCCAGTTTGATCGAAGGCTCGCGCTTGGGTTGACCTTCACTATTCGGCTCATCCCCACCAGCGATGCGACTGGTTCGCGAGGTTCCCGACGATGGCGGATGGTAGGAATCAGCTTCCGACTCCGGGTGGCGCGTAGTGACTGGCTGAATTTCATCCGGGTCGAGAGCAGGATGTCTCGCTCCGTGCTCGGAATCAGCGACCTCGTCAAAGTCAGCCGTCATCGGAGGGATCTCCGGATCGAAATGTTCCCACGACGTGGGAGCAGCTGGAACTGGATGCAGATCGCTCTCAGGATTGCTGGGAAAAGCACTTTCCATAGCGAGATCGGCGGGATCCGTTTTCGCGAGTCCAGCCGGCGCCAGCATAGCGGGCAACGCGCCGATGGGAGTCTTCGTTTCGAACAGGGCGCGATTGGGCGGCGTCCACGGTGTGGGGGCGCTCATTCGCGGTAGGGGAATTTTGCGTCCGCTCGGAGTCTCGTCGAAGCTTTGTGGAATTTCTCCACCGAGCACGACTGCCGCGAGTAGCGCTTCCCAGAACGTCTGAATCGATTGGTAACGGTAGCGTGGATCGATTGCGAGCGCTTTGAGGAACACAGACTCGACCTCGTCGCTCACAGTGACACCTTCCGCTCGTGGTGTTGGTCGAACATCGGGATCGAGAACGGTACCCATCATCGCTTGGTGGTCACCGATGATCACCGCGTCACCTTTGATGATCTCCACCAAGGTAAGCGCTAGGCCCCAAACATCTGTCCAAGGTCCAGTTTGCCCAAGCCGCTTCGGAACCCATTGCTCAGGTGCGCCATAGGCGGGAGAAAATGGCGCCTGACCGTCCGTTTGGCTGAAATGGCCTGCTAGCTGCGAGGCGGTCCGACGAACTTTAGAGATGCCAAAATCAAGCAACTTGACGATTTTCTTGCCGCCAATCTCGGTGACAAACAAGTTGTCGGGCTTGATGTCTCGGTGCACGACCGAAAGAGATTCTCCGCCAGCCTTGAAGTCGTGAGCTTCGTGGAGTGCTTGGGCGACCGGGCCGATCAACTCCAGCACCTCTTCGAGACCCATCGGCGCCTGGTCTGAGAAGGTTCTCTGTTCGATGATCTTTTCGAAGCTCTGACCTTCGAGCCATTCGAGCGCCATCATGGGAACAAATTCGCCATCGGCCGACTGGACCGCATCGACGTGAAGTGGTCGCACAATGTTCGGAAGTGCAGCAGAGAGTCGAAACTGAATCTCTGCTTCTGAGCGAAACTGTTCCAGAAAGTGCTGACGCTCTTCTTTCGAAAGCTCACCTGGGATCTTGAGACACTTCAGCGCAACGGGCGCGCGGAAGTGAAGGTGGAAGGCCCGATAGACGACGCCAAACCCACCCTCGGCGACGACTTCGTCAACGCGGAAGGTACCGGCAATCGTATTGCCCTTGAGTCCGAATCTATCCTTGCTTCCCACTATTGCGTCTAAGCCCTGATGCCAGCTGGCCTGGCAGTATAGGAATGTTTTGAGGTACGCCCTAGCCTTGAGGTCCCCGCAGAAGACATGAGTCGCGATTCTTTCTGTGCCGAGTACCTTTTGAATGCACAGTGGAATCAACGCGCACAGTGTCCTACTTTCGCTGGGCAGCTTGGTGGATTGTGCCGTTGTCAGGAACGGGCTTTCACAGGCTCGCCCCTCCCCAGTACGCACGTTCCGTCCGACTCTGAAGCGCGATTGAAAGAAGTAATCGCTATGGAGACTAGAACTACCCGCCGACCGAAATGGGATCGCCCATTCGCTCGGACAGGTATTCACGCAGTTTTCCCGTCATGCGGGCTTCAAGTTGCCTCACACGTTCTCGGGACACGCCGAATTGATCGCCCAAATCTTGGAGCGTTCTCGGATCGTCAGCCACCAGACGTTCGTCGAAGATGATCAGATCTTTTCCAGCAAGCCCTTTGCGAAACTCAGTCAAATGTTCTCGGAGCATTTCACCGAGTTCCGCGCTCTCAGTGACGACATCCGGCTGTTCTCCAGGGGCTGGCATGAGCTCCACGCGGGCAACCTGACGCCCTTCGGATTCGTTCACGGGCGTATCGAGGGAGGCGTCGCTTCGTGCCATGCGCTTGTCCATCTCCTCGACTTCTTTGGTGGTCACGTCGAGTTGTTTGGCAATTTCCTCGTGTGTGGGCTCAATGCCCATTGCTGAGAGACGAGCTTTTTCCTTATTGAGATTGAAGAAGAGCTTTCTCTGAGCCTGCGTGGTTCCGAGCTTCACCATTCTCCAATTTGCCAGGATGTAACGAAGCATGTAGGCGCGAATCCACCATGCGGCGTAGCTCGACAATTTCACACCTCGGTAGGGGTCATACTTCTTGACCGCCTGCATCAAGCCCATGTTGCCCTCTTGAATGAGGTCCATCATGTTGCGATAGGCGCGCCGGTACTCGTAGGCGAGCTTAACCACCAACCTGAGGTTCGCCGTGACCAGGCGAGCCGCTGCGTCCACGTCTTGGTGCTCGGCATAGCGAACTGCCAGTTCCTTCTCTTCCTCTGGCGTGAGAAGTGAATGGGCTTGCACTTCTCGCATGTATGCCTGAAGTGGATCCCGAGCCGCGAGGCTCTTACTCTTTGAGGTGGTCGCAAGCGAAGTGATTTTGACGTCGCTGAGATCGGAGGAATCGTCATCTTCCAGCTCTTCGCTGTTGTACGGATCCTCTGCATCCTCATCGTCGAAATCATCGTCTTCAACTGGCTCGCCGCTGGCGTCGACGATTTCAGCATCCGCTTCAATGACCTCGCTATCCTCTTCTTCTTCGTCAGGACGCTTTTTGTCCGCGGAGGCGCGATTCCTCGTGGAAGCGGTCTTGCTTCGTTGAGTGGCACTTTTCTGTGCGGGACTCGGGCGCTTTTTGCTGGCCAAAATGGAAGTACGGAGTTGGGGTAGGAGAAACGGGAACCTGTGTCCCCACAGCGGGTTCGTCAAGGACTGCTGGAGACATTTAGGTTCTAGCTTGCTCTCGTCACATCAGAAAGTGATCAAATGACCCGTGGGATATCGCTTCGCCTCTGATTGGAATGAGTCGAAATGATCTGGAGCGATTCCAGAACGCACTCAAGTACTAGAAAATCTGGCGATTTGTCCGTAAGTCTTGAACCTGGGGACGAAGAAGGCTGAAATGCCAATAGAGGGAGATGGTGAATGTGTTTGCAAAATATGGCGCAGAGTCGGGGGACTCTCTTGCAGTGGCCGCTGGGACTGCTTCACTCGCTCGGGATGGCAAGTCGGGCGGCGAGAGCGAGACGGAATCATCCATCACTCAGAGGAATATTTTGTTACCGCGTATCTTAGTGATCGATGATGAGCAGTTGCTCGGACAGACGATTCAACTTGGCCTCGAAGACACGATGTCCGTCGAATTGGAAACTTCTGGATCAAAGGGCCTTGAGAGGCTACTGACGGACGATAGTATTCAGTTAGTACTTTGTGATATCAGCTTGCCGGACCTCTCGGGGATCGATATCCATGCTCAGGTTTCCAAGGAACGACCTGAGTTGATGAAGCGATTCATCGTGATGACGGGTGGGGCAGTGTCCAATGAGTCCCGGGACTTTCTGGATCGCTACGATGGACCGTTGCTCAACAAGCCTTTCACCCTGAGTCAGGTTGAAAGGCTTGTCGCAGGGTTGCTTGAAGAGCAGGCGGCAGCTTCGCCCCCGCTGTAGTCTGTCAGTTGGGCTGTAGCCTACAACTTGAGCCTGGTGCCGGCGGTGGCCGGTTCGGTCGTGAGTGATGCTCGTTTGAGCTTCGCTTCTGGATTCGCGATGGCAGATGCTGCGAGATCGTAGATAAAGCCCCAAGCTTTCGCGTCACTCGACCCACTCACGAAAATGAGATCGGAGTCGCATGTTTTCGCCATGTCGGTGATGGTTTCGGCGGTCATGGAGAGGTCTGGTCCTCCCAGTCCTTTGTGACGCTTTCGAGCAGTGCCACCGGAAACTCGCCAGATGGCTGTTTCGTTGTCGTCGGTGATACTGCCAACAAGAGTGCAGGGAGCTGAGCTCGATGCTTTTTCGGCGGAAACGAATTCAAGTTCTGCTGGGAAGTCAGAGCGGGTCTCTGTCTTGACCGTGATCTTTGCGGCTCCCAGATTGGCGAGCTCCTTGAGGTACGGGGAAACCCAGCCCTGCTTTGCTTTGCGATCAACAAATACGTTCAACTCTTGTCCGTCAATGAATCGCTTCTCGTCGTTGAGATAGACTTTTAGTTTGTCGAGGCCAGGGGTGGTGATCTTTCCCGATTTTTCTTCCACCATTACGCTCATGCCTCGCACCGAAGGACCCGACTCGCTGATGACGAGGTGCGGTGGAGACTCGATTACAGGTTCGGGTTCCGGCTCAGCCTTCTTCACTTCCGCGGTCGGGGCCGGAACAGGTTTGTTTTCCTCACATCCGGCAAGCCCGAGACCTAGGATCGAAAGAGCGCCGATGGTGGCCGAGTGTCGACGAATCGTTTTCATGGGGCAGCTTCTCATGGGCATGCGTGCAAGGCCAACTCACAAGCTGTGGGGATTTGCACCAATTTTCGCGAAATTCATCCGGCCGCGTGTCTGGTCAGCGGGGTGGCGTGTGCTTATTGGCACCGCGCCGTGCCGGCGTACACGTGAACTCCCTGGTTGCTGGGGATGAGTCCGTTGAGATGTTGAGTGGTGCTTGGATTGCCCGTGAAGACATCGACGTGTTCGCCCTTCACCTTCATGCCGCGATCTTCTGCAATGAAACAACCGTCATGACGTGCACCACCTGGCTGTCGCTCGATGCCATCGTATTCTGCGATGTACACCACTGTACCTAGTGGAATCACGTTGCTGTCGACCGCAATGGAAAGCAGCGGGGTGATTGGCTTACCGAGTGCGCCTCGTCCCCAAGGAAACTCTTCCTGATCGAGTGCGTCGAAACAAATTTTCTGTCCTGTGCGAGGGCACACCTCTGCGCAGCTGCAGTCGCGCTTCGAAAAGCTCACAGTCGCACCACTTGTGAGTGTTCCGCTTCCTTGAACGCAGATTGCTTCGTAGAATCCGCGTGGCACCTGGCCTATTGCTTGGCAACTGCGATTCATGAGGGGAACTCTCGGTCCCGAGAAGTTAAACTCGGCAGGAAAGTCGTAATAGGTGTTGCGAAACACTCCTAAGAGTTCACCGTCGAGCGGCCGGTTCAGGTCGCGCTTTTTCTGACCTTGGAGTGCGAGGCTGGGGCGTTTGCCGGCTGCATCCGCGAGTTCTTCTTCGCTGGGGGGACCGGGCGCGGGGTTGATGCGGGCACGTTCCGGCCCGGGGAGTTCCTCGTTTTCTGTAGCTCGTGGAGGGGGCTCCATCAGCCGCACTCCCTTGTCGTTGTGTGTTTGTTGGAAGGGCTGATTCACCCAGCTGCGCCCGCTGCTGCAGGCCGTGAGACTGAGCGCGATCCCGAGAGTTGAAGCACCCCACGTCCAAGAAACACGAGTCATGAGGATTTTCTTGGTCGGCGCGGTCCGCGGTCGTTTGAATTGGCTGAGGGTTGCATTCGTCCGGCCCATCTCCCGTGATGTGCGCACGCAGCTTTTCGTTGTGCTCGAGCCACAAGGAACGAAGCTGGTCATCCACCCCATGGTCGCGCAGAGTATTGTCGAGGATCTTCAAGCGGCGGTTGAACTGTCCACCCATGATCGGATGCTTCGCGTGGGCAGTGCGCAAAGGGCGCCCTTCGTAGGCGGCGTCGCCACCGAGATGGCTTGAGGCGAACTGATACTCCAATGACTTGAGCTTCTCCTTGTCGATCTCTCGAAAGAAGAAGCCAATCATCATGTCGCTGGTCACTCGATCAACGAAGTCGTTGATGATGGCCGTCAAACCGGGCTGTCCGCCGAGTCTTTGAAAAGGAGAGGGATTCGCCACGAGTCAGTTACAGCAGAAACCACCCTACTGGGCCAAAAAATGGCGAATCAGGCAGCCTTACCGCAGCACTTTTTGAACTTTTTGCCGCTCCCGCAGGAACAGGGGTCATTACGACCCAGCTTGGGACCATCGCGGACGATGGGTGGTCCGGCAATTTGCTCTCCGTCGACAAAATACCAAGTGTCTTTGTGCTTACGGAACGTCGCCGACTCGCGGTGCGCGACACTGGAACCCTTCAGCTCGTAGGTGGCGCAGAAATCCACCCGACCGAATGCATCTTCGGGACCGCCTTTTTCGGTGTCCAAGATTTCCAGACTCTGCCATTCGGACTGCTTTGCCCACTGCTCGGTCCCATCCCGGTCAATCTGGTGGACGGTGTCCGGATCGTGAGTGGTCATGATGTAGTCGACGTTGCCCTCAACAAAGGCCGAGTAGCGTGAGCGCATCAGCTGTTCGGCGGTCGTCGCTTTTTGAGTGCCCGCGAGTAGGGGGCCACAGCAAGACTCAAAAGAGTCGCCTTTTCCACAATGGCAAGTCACTTCAGTTTTTCTCCAAGTTCGATCTGGGGTCTCGAGGCTGAAAGTGCCTCGAGGAGTTTCGCGTGAATGCCATCGAAAGCACCGTTCGACAAGACGGCAATTGCATCTCCGGCTTCCGCAAGCTCGACGACTTGGCTGACAATTGCGTCCGTGGACGTGAAGTAGCGCGCTTCGGGGCCTCCACTGATGGCGGATTTTTGGCAGATCGCGGCTGTCAGCGCCGGAACATCGAGCTTCTCGTGGTTGGGCAGGTCCGGGCGTCCTACAGGCGCGAAGATCACGTGGCTCGCCGAAAAAAACGCAGACTCATAGGCATCTTGATGCAGGCGGCGACAGGCGGTCGCGCTACGAGGCTCAAAGATTGCAATCATCTTTCCCTGGGGATGACGCGCGCGAAGGCCGGCGAGTGTCTCGCGGACTGCCGTAGGGTGGTGGGCAAAGTCGTCGTAAACCGAGATACCGCCTGGCGTCCCGATCAGCTCTTGCCTGCGCTTCACTCCCTGAAAATGAGCGAGAGGCTCCATGAGTGCTTTAAGCGGAACGCCATAGCCTTGGGCTGCTGCTGCCAGCGAAGCAGTGGCGTTGCGAAGATTGTGCGCTCCAGAAAGAGGACACAAGAAACGTCCGGCCAGAACGCCTCCCGCATAGAGATCAAAACTGGTTCCCTGAGAATCTTGTTGTGCGGGCGCGGCAAGCCAGTGGATTGGTTGGCCATGGGTTTCGTCCCCTTGGAGTGCGTAGAAGGCGACTTCGCAGGGGGCGCCTTGCGCCATGCGCACGACGTTTTCGTCGCCCGCATAGGCGATCAAGAGTCCCGATTCAGGGAGCTGTGCGACAAATTTCTCGAATGCATTAAGGTAATCTTCCCAGTTTGGGTAGATGTCGATGTGATCGTGCTCGATCGAGGTCATGATCGCGACATCGGCTTGATAGTGGAGGAATTTGGCCGTCTTCTCCCAGAACGCCGTGTCGTATTCGTCTCCCTCCAAGACAAAGGGCGTGGCGCGCTTTCCTGTTTGGGTTCCACTGGTGGCGAGGCGGCGCTTACCAGCGGCCCGAAAACTTCGTCCGAGCGATTGGGGGACACCGCCGATCAAATAGCCAGGCTCAAGTCCCGTTTCGCTGAGTAGATGCGCGCACAATGAGCTCGTGGTCGTCTTGCCGTGAGTTCCGGTAACGACGAGAGGGGAAGTTCCTGGAAGCGCAAATTGACGCAGGGCGTCGGCGATGTGGATGCGTTTGATCCCTAACTGCTCGGCTGCTACCGCTTCTGGGTTGTCGCGTCGGCACACATTGCCAATCACGACGACCTCTGGTGCCTGACCGGCATGGGCTTCGCCTTTCAGATGATTCGCTTCGAAACCTTCAAACAGCCGAATCCCCCATTCTTGAAGGGCCGGCCCCATGGGAGGGTCAAAGGCGACGTCGCTCCCAGCGACATCGTGTCCAAGCTCTTTGAGGAGCCCCGCCAAGGACCCCATTCCTGTACCCGCGACGGCCGTCACGAAAATGCGCATGCCCGCGTATACCAGAGTTTTCCTGGACCTGGCGAAGAGTCAGCTGGGAGAATATTCGTGCTCTGGGTTTTGTGGTTCATCCTGCTAGCGTCCGCGGCCGCCGATGAAGATTGTCGATAAACTCAAGGGCCCGGTACCCGCATTCTCTTTTGAATTCTTCCCCCCGAAGAACGACGAAGGCGTCGAGCGTCTTTTTCAGACAGTGTCGGAGCTTCGTCCCTTTGAACCAGCCTACGTATCAGTCACTTACGGTGCAGGTGGCAGCACTCGCGATCTCACCGTGGATTTAGTCAAGCGGATCCGTCATGAGATTGGCCTTGAGGCGATGGCTCATTTGACTTGTGTGGGAGCCACCTCCGACGACCTCGATCAAGTGCTCAGGCAGCTTGTCGAGGCGGGGATCGAAAATGTGCTTCCTCTGCGCGGTGATGCGCCACAGGGTCAAGAGCGCTTTGAGGCGATGAAGGGTGGGTTTTCTTACGCCTCAGAGTTGGTCGCCTTCGCACGGGCGCGATTCGATCTCTGTCTCGCTGGCGCCTGTTATCCGGAAACGCATCCGGAGGCACTGAGCGACACGCACGATCTGCATCATTTGAAGCGCAAGGTGGATGCTGGCGTAGACTTTTTGATCACTCAGTTGTTCTTCAACAACGATGACTACTTTCGATTCGTGGAACGCACCGATGCGGCCGGAATTCGAGTTCCCATCATCGCGGGCATCATGCCGATAACCAATGTTGCCCAGGTCAAACGCTTCACCCAGATGTGTGGGGCAAAGATCCCAGCTTCAGTTCTGGGGCGTCTCGAAGCAGCCGAAGCTGAACCGACTCACGTGCGCGCGATCGGCGTGGAACATGCCACGGCTCAGTGCGCCTCACTGGTGGCTCAGGGGGCTCCCGGAGTGCACTTTTATACGTTGAATCGCTCCCTGGCGACGCGCGAAATTCTCGAAAACCTTCGCTCTACAGGCTAACCGGCTGGCCACACCGCCAGCGGCTCAGCGAACGTGGACAATGGTTGTCTCGGCGCTCGGCTCTACGACAATACCATGCCATCGATCCGGCAAGCTGGGGGTTGACCACAGAAAAAGGGCTCGCCCATCGCGAGGGGAGACCTCGATGTTTCCGTCCGTGTGTTCGATACCGAAACGGTCGTGACTGGGTGAGGCATGCAGCCAATCGCCGCTCTCGAGTTCAAGTGCCCAGGGGGCATCGTGCAGGGGCGCATCTGGACTGTCGATGGTTCGCTGCGTGATCTGTTTTCGCACGACTCGGAAGGTCCCAGTCTCAGTCGATGCAGTCGTCTTCGGATCGCCCCGGCGATCGCGCCCCACGCTCACGAGCGTTGCGTAGACCGCTTTTTGCCCTTCGTAGGCGATGGCTGAGCCCGTGACGATGCTCACGTCGATCCATTTTTGTTCGCCAGTGGCAAAGTCAGGAAACTCGTGTCTTCTGCGCAGTACGGTGACATCGTCGTGGCGTACCCAGCGACCATCTTTCACTGCCCAGAATCGATGCCCTTGGACTGTGCGGAAACGTCCCGTGAGTTCAAGACGCTCATGATACTTCAGTTCCTCACGTTTGACCGCCGCGGCGCCGTCCATTCCCCAGGCCCGGACCCCACCACGAACCACGTAGGCCAGCGGCAACTCAAGTGATTCACCCAGTTTGGCTCCTTCGAAGTCGCTCGCACCGGCTGCCTCAAGGTCGTCCGCGCGCACAAAACGCCCATCCATCTTGAGTCCCAGACGCTGGGGTTCGTTCGATTCGTCAGGCGCAGTCCAGGAGCCAACGATGGCCATCACTGTACTTTTGGCGAGGCGGCCGCTGAGTTCGATGCCTTCGTCGCGGTTTTGATCTTCCTTCTTCTTGAACAGAGCTGTCACCGTGGTGGTGCGAGCGTAGGTATAAGGAAGTACGCCATCTCGATTTGCAGCCAAAGCCATCGCTTGAAGCGTGGGATGTTCAAGATCGGTCGTTGTACTTTTCTCCGTGCACACATAGCCACGCGGCGCAACCGCATACCAACCTTCGGTGCACTGATCGTTCTCGTGAGACTTCTCGCTCCGGGCGACCAGGTCTCCCGCGTGGAGGTAGCCGATGAGGGGTGACTTTCGGTGAGCTGCGGCAAAGATCGGAGCGCGATCCACAATCGCTCCGAGCCGAGGTGACTCCGCGCTGATGGATCCCAGATCGGGAGTTTCAAAGGCGCTTTCGGCACCCGTTCCCTCTTCCACGGAAAGCGCGGGAACCTCCTTGTCGTCGCAGGCGTTCGCTCCGCAAAGGAGTGCCACCAACGTCGTGACACGGACGAAAGAGTTGTCTCCCCATCCACGACAGCGGCTGTCTTCGTTTTTTACACGATCTGCCATGGTCTCCGACTGCCACGGACGTCCAGAAACGGACCAATTTTCCGTACTTTGCCGCGCAGAATGATAGCGAAGGGAGAAAGTTGCATTAAAAGTGGAATGTTCCTCTATCCGAGAAGAAAGAGCCACTCTCCCACAGTGTAGGTGAATGCTTTGCCCCTCGTCGGAAAGGAAAGGGCTCTCACGGACTCGGGGAAGAGCACACCCCATTGGGAAAGCGCTCACAAAGAACCAACGGATGACGCTGTGCCTGTGAAGCTTCACAGCGGATGGATTGTCGGGTGATGGCTTCCTTGGCAGAGGCGAAGATGAGGATGCATCGTTGCTTCCGACCTGAGGAACGACGATGAAATTCTTGACGACGACTTCCGCCCTATCAATTTTCACGCTGACCTGGCTGCTCAATGGATGTAGTTCTACCGATCCAAACCTCCAAGAGAGGTCTGCTGCGGGCGTGGGAGGCACCACAGCAGACCTCGACGGAGATGGACAACCTGATCTTCCGGATCCAGGTGGAGATGGAGACGTGATCAGTTCGGGAGGAAACCTGGGCACAGGAGGTAGCGGTGGAGGGCAAGGTGGCGGCGACAATCCAGCCCAGGAATGCGTGGGTGACTATTTGATCGACGACTTCTCAGAGTCATCCACCTATGGGGACTACCGTCCCTACAGCGACGGTTCACAGGGTGGCTCAATGACGCCTGCTCCAGGTTCAAGCTTTGCCGCCGAGCAGTCGCCGGATGGCGATGGCATGGCGTTGCACCTCACGGGAAGCGGGTTCAGCAATTGGGGAGCGGGTATTGGACGCATGTTTCACGCGCCCATTGACTGCAAAGGACGATCCATAGGTTTGCGATTTCGCGCCAAGGGAAACGGACCGATCACAGTTGCAGCTCCGGTTTCGGCGGTTGTTCCTACTTCAGAGGGGGGGAGCTGCACGGCTGCGGAGGCCTGCAACAACAGTCACGAAACGACCATCCAGCTGACGAGCGACTGGACAACCTATGAGATCCTGTGGAGCGAGCTCAATCAATTGGAAGGTTGGGGACTCCCGGCGACTTTCGATCCGAAGAGTGTTGTGGAGATCCTCTTTGCGGCTCGCCCGGAAGCCATGCCTTTCGACTTTTGGGTGGATGATCTCGAACTGATCGACAACGGTGAGATCGTGGAGCCCCCTTCAGGGGGTAGCGGCGGTGCGAGTGGCGGCGATGGCGATGGCGATGGATCGGCCAGTGGCGGTGCTTCATCCGTGGGTAGCTGCGTGCTTGACAGTCTGCTCGGCGAGAGTGGCTTCAACACCTGGTTTCAATCACGACGTGACCCTTTTTATACCTACGCGAATCTTTGCGAAGCGCTGAAGGGTTTTCCTGGCTTTGCTAACACGGGCAATCCTGAGCTCGATAAGCGGGAAATTGCAGCGTTCTTTGCCAATGTTTCCCGAGAAACTGGCGAGCTCGACTACATTGAGCAGTTTCCTGAGTCGCGCGGCTCTACTGGAAATTACTACGGTCGCGGTCCATTGCAGCTCACCTGGGATTACAACTATCGCGCAGCTGGTGAGTTTCTGGGCGTTGATTTGATTTCTAACCCCGGCCTACTTCATACAGATGGGGTGATGACTTGGAAGGCATCGCTTTGGTTTTGGATGCACTCAGATGGTGCTGCCAAGGGAACGTGTCATGGGGCCATTGTTCAGGGTCGAGGATTCGGTCAGACGATCAACGTGATCAACGGCGGACTAGAATGTCCAAGTGCCGGGAACGCGGCAGCCCTCCAGCGTGTTGCTTACTTTGAAGACTATTGCGGCAGACTTGGGGTAAGCCCAGGAACTGGGCTGCACTGCTAAGACGAAGTAGCTTCGGAGAAGCTGGGCTTCATTGAGGTCTCGGGGCGTGAGCCGCGACAACGCGTTCATGCCCCCCGAGATCCCGTCGCCGCTCCTGACGTTCAAAACCTGCAGTCACGAGTAGCTTCTCTACATCAGGGGCCTGACCCGCGCCCACTTCAAATGCGAGCACTCCGCCGGGAACCAAGAACTGTCTCGCCTCTGCGCAGATACGCTCATAGAAGTCGAGTCCGCTCGCGCCGCCTGCTAGCGCGCTTTGGGGCTCAAAATCACGAACGCCGACCTCCAGTTGCTCGATCTCCGCATTGGGAATGTAGGGAGGGTTCGCGGTGATCAACTCGAACTTTTCCCCTGGCTTCAGCGCAGTGAACAAATCGCCAGGCACAAACCGCACACCCCAAAGTGCGCCTAGGCGAACGGCATTTTTCTGAGCGACCTCAAGAGCACGTTCACTCAGATCTGTCCCAGTCACCTGCCAAGTGGGCCTCTGCAGCGCGAAGCTGAGGGCGACACAGCCAGAGCCCGTGCACAGATCGAGGGCGCGCCCGGAAAGGTGCCGATGGGCTGTCTTTTCGAGAGCAGTTTCGAGAAGAACCTCGGTGTCAGGTCGGGGGATGAGTACGCGCGGGTCCACGAAAAATTCCCGCCCGAAAAATTCGCGCTTTTCGAGGATGTAGGCCACCGGCTCTCCCGATCGACGCCGCCGGATCACTTCTCGATAAGCACCGAGTTCTTGCTCGGTGAGTGGCCGCTGCCCATCGATGATGAGTCGCACGCGATCCACCTTGAGAACTGACGCAAGTAGGATTTCAGCTTCGAGCCGCGGGCTCTCAAGACCCCGCTTCTTGAAATCGTCGGCAGCCCAGGCCGCAATTTTCTGGATTGTCCAGGAGTCCACGTGCCGCGGCCTATCACTTCATTGAGCTAGTGGCGAGCAGGGCCGCGCATGTGCGGCGCTCTAGTCGATGTTGGCAGCTGGACAAGGGCGCACAGGGCTGCATTCGGGGTCGTCTTCTGAGTTCGGATGCCAAGCCCCCGCGCGAAAAACGAGTGTGGTGCCTACGTCAAGCTTCTCGTAGCGAGTGCTGGGCGGAGCGTAGTAACAATCGTCGGGTGGTAGGATCCACTCGCCCGGGATCCAATGCCAAGCGTTGCCCTTGGGGACGTAGTGTCCGTCCAGAAAAAAGCATTCTTGGTTGCGCCTGAGCGGGAGCACTTGAAGTTCGACGGGAGGTGAGGGGGTACGCACTCGCAGAGGACGAGGTTCTTTGTTCGGACGATGAGGTCCAACGGGAACTATCCCGGTGTCCGCAGAGCAGGCAAGCGCGAGTGCGGCCAAGATCAGAGTAGCCAAAGTTCGCGTAGCGCGGTCGGGAGAGTAAGTTGCAGCCATCAGAGCAAAAGGTGAGCCTGCATGAGATTGAGTAGAGGCTGATAGAAGAGAGCGAGCTCCAAAATAGTGAGAGCGAGAAAGGGCCCAAACGCGATGCGCGCACCCCCGGGGGCATCTTCCGGATCCATACCCAGCGGATCCTCGGCGAGTTCTTTTTCGAGCTCGGCCCGCTCGTCACCTTCCGCTGCGTCGATAGCCAGACGCAGCTCTTCCCGTTGTTCGGTGACGGCACGCGGCTCTTCGATCTTGCCTTTGGTGAGCAGAGTGATCCCCGCTGCAAACGTTCCTTGTACGGAAGCCCCAAAGAGCGTGAGCAGGACGCCCCAGGGGCCAAACCATGCTCCAGCAAGAGCCGCAAGTTTTGCATCTCCTAGCCCCATTCCTGGAAAGCCCCGCAACTTTTCATGGAGCCAGATGAAGGGAAACCAAATGCCGACTAAGCCAATGACTGCTCCCAGTCCGGACTCCAGCAATGTCACCTCGGGGCGGATCGGAGAACTGATGAATCCCAGAATCGCTCCGCCCCAGGTGAGAGAATCCGGAAGGATCATGTGTTCGAGATCGATCGCCGCAAGCGCGAGAAGTCCGAGACCTAGGGTCAGGTAGAGAACAAAGGTGAGGCCCGCCTCGAGCAGTGTCAGATCGTTCCAAGCGGGGTCGACGCGCGCGACAATGATCGCCCATGCCAGTAGGCCTCCAATGAGTTCGATGAAGGGATAGCGCGCGCTGATCGGGTTCTTGCAGCATCGCGACTTTCCGCGCAGCAGCAGCCAGCCAAAAACGGGAATGTTGTCGTAGGGGGCAATGGGTTTGTCGCAGGTCGGACAGCGTGAGCCAGGATGTGAGAGCGACATGCCTCGCGGAAGTCGATAGATGACAACGTTGAGAAAGCTTCCCAAGCAGAGTCCGAGCGACACTGCGGTCAGGAGAACAAACCATCGGGGAAGCTCGTTGAGAAACACGAGTCTCTCAATAGCAGGCATGCTGGAATTCTGGCGAATGCTTGTCGCGCCTTCGTCTGCGGTCAGCGGGAAGTATTGCTTTCACCCCGTTCAACTATTCGTGGGGGGCGAGATGGAAAAGGAGCTATTCCAGACACTTAGATGTTCTGCTCTGCATGTAATATTTTATTCTTGCGGAAATTGCCGAGGGGGTGCATATGACATTGTAGGTAATCGTAAAGAACCGTCGTTGAGAAAAAGGTTCACTAGGAGCCGTTAGGGCGGGGCGCCTGAGTTGCGCTGAGTATTGCGGTTGAGTTGAGGGAGTTGAAGAGAGATGAACACGATCGAAATCATGTGTGAGGCCTGTGACGCAAAGATGCGCCTTTCTTCCAGTCTTCTGCGGCGGATTAAGGGCCGCAGCGGTCGGATCACTTGTAAGCAGTGTTCGAGCAAGGTTGGCCTGGATGCGAGTGGTCGGGGGATCGCCGTGATTTTTGGAGGCGTCCTGATTGAGAACGGGCGGCACTTGGAGCCTGCCGCATCGGAAGATGATCCTCACTTGAGCGAAAGTCCCGCTTCTGGCGACTCGGAATCAGCTATTGCGATAAGTGAACGACGTTCCTCAATTCCACCACCTTTGCCGGTGGAAGCACGAGCCAAACGTCGTCTCAGCGTTGAAGCTCCGCCGCCCCCAGCGATGCGTGCGATGGAAGACTCATTGAGTCCTCATACTTTCGAGGATGAAGCGAGCCTTGCGGCACTTGCCCACGACATCCGGTCAACTCCTTACTCGGCACCGCCTCCACGCGATCTGACCTACAGTTCACTTTATCCGGAACCGAAGCCAAAGTCGGACAGCCCGGTATCGACAATGCCGTATGGATCGCGCGCGCCCACTCCTCCCCGAGCGGGTGAGTTGCACCGCTCTATGGCCCCTCAAAATCCATTTGAGAGTGGCTATGGAATAGATGTGCCTCAAGGGCGGCAAGCGGTTGTTGTCACGGCCGACGGGCAACTTCTCAACCAAGCCGATATCAGACACATCAGTTCAACGGTGCCTGGGTTGGAGCCTAACAAGAGCAGCAAGGCTCCTTGGATCCTCGCGGCTGTCGCCCTTTTTGCGCTCGGGATTTCGCTATCGGCGCAGGTCCAAGATGGCGTATCGATGGCCTGGGGTTCGGCGACTGGGAATCGGCAGGCGAATGCTGCCTTAGCGACTGCGACTCGTGCGGCGAGTGTGCCTGATGTGCTGATCGAGGCGGAGGCACCGAAGCGCGACGTTGATTCTGAGCAGTCCGGCGAGCTGGACACCGAGACGGATGCACTTTCCGAAGAGGATGAAGCCTCCACTGCCGGCGATAAGCCGTCGGTTCAGAGTCCGACCAAAGCGCAGCTGCAGCCTCGAGCCATCGCTTCAACCGAGATGGCAAAAGCTGAGAAAGCAGTGGTTCCAGCTAGTGAGATGAAGCCCGACGATGCTCCTCAGGCCGGTCCTTTCAGTTCCGGTGCGGCAGCAGCGTCGATGCGTGAAGCGACGGCTCTCGCTTCGGCGTGCCGAAGTGCCACTGATCCCACGGGTACCGCACGGGTTGTTGTGACTTTTTCTCCGAGCGGTCGCGTCACAAGCAGCACAGTCTCAGGACCACCTTTTGCGGGTACCGCGACGGGAGGCTGTATTGCTTCTCGTTTTCGAGCGGCCCGGGTGCCCGCTTTTTCTGGTGAAGCGGTCACAGTCGCCAAGACAGTGACGATTCGCTAAAAAGTTCGTTTTCCCCGGGTCTTTGCAAGACGCCCTCCCGCATGTGCTCGGGCGGGCGTCTTTGCTATGCAGCAACAGCCCGTGGAAAACCTCGACAATCTTCAGTTCAACGACCAAGGCCTGATCCCCGCAATCGTTCAAGATCATCTTACGGGCGAAGTCCGCATGATGGCTTGGATGAACCAGGAGTCCCTCACCGCAACTTTGGTGTCTCGCAAGGCGACTTTCTACAGTCGATCGCGACAAAAACTTTGGGTGAAGGGAGAAGAGAGCGGGAACGTGTTGCATGTGATCAGTGTGATGACCGACTGCGATGCCGATACGATTCTGGTGCAGTGCGACCCGGTAGGGCCGTCCTGTCACACAGGACAAGACAACTGTTTCTTCGTTCCCCTTGATGGTGAATCGGAAGCCGCACCGGCGCGCCCGATGCTCGATCGCCTCGAAGCTGTGCTCGAAGCGAGGAAGACAAGCAGCGGCGAAAAGAGTTACACGCGATCACTCTTTGACGGTGGAGCCAAGAAAATTGGCGGCAAGGTTCGCGAGGAAGCGGGCGAGTTGGTGGAGGCTCTTGAAAGCGAAACCGATGAGCGAGTTGCCAGTGAAGCCGCTGATGTAATGTATCATGTGCTGGTCGGACTTCGCTTGCGTGGCGTCACCTGGCGCAGCGTTCTGGCCGTACTGGCGGGCCGGTTCGGCATTGGCGGCCACGTTGAGAAGGCCTCTCGTAGCTAAGAAACTGGTAGGGAGAGGTCCTACCTTGTCGGTGACAGGGACCATCGACGGTGAAAAAGTGTCTCAAGAGACTCTGGATTTCATGGTCTTCATCGTTAAGTGCACTGTGAAAACTGCATGAGACTAGGCCGCGCGTGAATCGGCAGGCTAACATGTTCCTTGCACATTGATGTTCTGTGCGGTCACTCATGAGCCTTTGCTAGTTCTTTTCGAGAGCTGTGCGATTTTGGCTCAACTCGAGTGGGAGATCCTCTGACCCCTATCTGATTGTTTCGAAGTACCCATGACGAAAGTCCTCGTGTTCGAGAGCGATACTGAGTTCGCTCAAAGCTTGTCCTCAGGTCTCGCGGCCTATGGCTGTGAGACGAAAATTGTTGAAGACGGCGAGGAAGGGATTGCCGCAGCTGGTGCGGATAAGCCCGACTTGATCCTGCTCACGATTGAGCTTCCCCGCATGAATGGGTTTTCCGTATGCAACAAGCTCAAGCGAAACGGAGATCTGAAGACTGTTCCTTTGGTGCTGCTCAGCAGTGAGGCAACGGAGGAGACATTTGAGCAACACAAGAGATTGCGGACTCGCGCAGATGAATACGTCCACAAGCCCGTGACCGTTGACGAGCTTGTCGCGAAGTTGGGTGCGCTCGTAAGCCTTGAGAAGTCTGGCAGCAGCGACGGCGGTGAGGTGGCTGCTCACGCAGAGTCGGGCGAGATCGAGGAGTTTGAGGAAGTCGAGCTTGAGGGCGACGATTTTCAAAGCGCGGCTTCTGAGTCACATGATGATGTCGGAGTCGCGGAGGAAACGGATCAAGCCTTCGGCAACTTGATGGCACCCGAGGAGCCGGCTCCACCCCCTGACGAGATCGAAATGGACGAACTCGTGCTCGAAGAAGACGACGGGCTTGAGGTGGCGGAAGAAGATGCGCCCATTTCAGAATTGATGGAGGCTGCTCCCGTTTCGCGCAGTGTTCCGCCTCCATCGGCCCATGATTCAGAGACGGAAGAACTTCTCAAACAGGAGATCTCCGCACTTCGAGGGAAAGTTGAGCAGCTTGAAGGCGAAGTGAAGAGTGCTCGCGATGCCGCGGAATCGGAAGCGGATGCGAAGACTCAAGTGAGTCATAAGAAGGACGCGGAAATTGAGCTCATTCAGCGGGAAGTCGATGAGCTGAAAAAGAAGCTGAGCTCCAACGAAGGTGCTGGGACGGCCCGTGAGTTTCTCGACCTCAGAGAACAACTCAACAAGAAGGACAAGGAAATCATCGATGTCCGCGACCAGTTGACCTCGAAAGAACGCGAGTTGGTGCGGGCCAACGACGAAACCATTGCCCTAGGCCGCGAAAAGGCAGATCTCACCGATCGAATCACCGCGCTCGAAACGAGTACTGCTGAGCTGACTCGAACCCGAGACGCTCTGGCTCAGGACAAAGAACAGGCCACGAAGCGAGGAGATGACTTCAAGGCCAAGAGCGAGCGTCTTGATGCGGATCTCACGGAGAAGTCGCAGAAACTCAAAGCGGAAATCGAATCGCATGAGAACACAGTCGCGGCACGAGACGCGCAAGAAGCTGCTCTGCGTGACGACCATCAAAAGGCGCTTGCCCAGGCAGCGCTCGATGCCGAATCCGCTCAAAAACTCGCCGTTGACGCTGCCATTCACGAAGCCGAAGAGCGAGCTGCAGAAGCGCAGGAAGCTGCCCTCGTAGCAGCGGCAGAGGAGGCCAAACGCCAGCGCGATGAAGCCGTTTCAATTCGCGAAGGCGAGATGAAGGCGGAGCAGGATTCAAAGATGGCTGCTTTGCACCGAGCCAACGAAGAATCTCTGCGGAAGCTGCGTGCCGAACATGAACAAGCGAGTGAGGAAGCTGCTCAGGCCGCAGCTGAACGCCTGGCTGAGCGCGAGCGAGAACTCGGCGAAGAGAAAGCGTCCGCTCTGAGCTCGCAAAAGGAGGAAGATGAGGCTGCCCTTACCGCACTTCGAAATGAAACCGACCAGCAGCTGAAGGAGCGCGACGAGCGAATTGCGAGCCTCGAAAATGACCTGGCTGCTCGTATGCGGGAGCGTGATGAAAGCCGTGCCACCGTCAGAACCCGTGACGAGAAGATTGAAGAGCTTGAAGTTGCGCTAGCTTCGCAGCGGGCGGAGGCCGTAGAACTCAGGGACAAGTGGGAGACAGAAGCAGCTCTCCTCTCCCGCGCGCGCGAGAAGTGGAACGAAGACTCCTCGGGGCTGAGCAGTGCACAGCAGGCGCTCGCTGCAGCGGCGAGTGAGCTTGAGAAGGCTCTCGCTCGCGAGATGCCTTGACGGTGCCCCGGTGTGGGCACTTTTTCCTTACACTGATGCTTTCTCGAAGGTAACCCATTCCCCTTCGAGAAGCCTCTCGTGGGGAAGATAGCGAGCCTTGTACTCCATGCTGTCGCAGCCTTCGATGTAAAGACCGAGGTAGAGGTACTTGAGGTCCCAGGCTCGACAGAATTCGAGCTGCTTGAGGATCGAGTAGGTGCCAATGCTCAGGTGCGAGTACTCAGGATCGTAACAACAATAGACAGCTGAGATCGCATCGTCTGAGCGATCGCAAATTGCCACCCCGACAATCTTCTCGCCAATGGAGTAGGTGATCTCAAAGGTGTCGCAGCAAGTTGCCACCAAAAAGTCACGGTAGCCGTCGAGATCGATCGGTGGCTGCCCGTCTCTCAGGTCGCGTTCGGTCTTGTGAATGTTGTAAAGCTGGACACGTCGGCCTTCGACTACAGGAGGTCCCACCCGGGTGATGAGTTCTCGATCACCCCGCTTGAGAATTCTCTTTTGGGTTTTTGTCAGTTCGTAGTCAGGAGCAGCTACACGAATCGGCTCGCATCCGTTGCAGCCGGGACAACTTGGTCGATACAGGACGAATCCTTGTCGGCGATCGCCACGGCGGAGACGTTCGCCGAATTCGGATTGAGTCAGGGGTCGAGAAGGAAGACGCAACGGCAGGCGCGCAATCTGGTTCTTCAGGTACGGACAAGTCTGTTCACGATCGTAGACGACGAGTTCCGGAGGATTTCCCTCAACAACTCGTGGTACGTGAACATTGGCTCCCGCCATAGCCCAAGAGTGACATGGAGTGGCGCCGAGTCCAATCAGTAAGCATTGGGCGCTGGAAGCGAGCGACAAAGCTCTTCGACCAGAGTGCAAAAGGTTTGGCTTGTCTGGGCAGCCACTTTCGCGACATCTTGGTGGTTCAGCGTTTCGTCACTTTTTCCAGCTGCATGGTTGGTGATGCAGCTGATTCCCGCGACTCGAACTCCCTGGTGCCGCAACGCGATCACCTCGTGAACGGTACTCATGCCCACAGCGCTCGCGCCGAGAGTCTCAAGCATGCGTATCTCGGCTTTTGTTTCATAAGTCGGACCGAGTACGCCGGCATAAGTTCCGGTACGAAGCGTGATGCCTCGCTCATTCGCGATGGCGAGCGCGCGGTCGACCAAGTCTACGTCATAGGGGGCACTCATGTCCGGGAAACGCGGGCCCCAGCGATCATGGTTCGGACCGACCAAAGGATTCTGTCCGGTGAAGTTGATGTGGTCGGTAATCATCATCAAAGCGCCGGGGGTGCAGTCGCGATGAATACCGCCGGCCGCGTTCGTGACAAACACGGTGCTCGTGCCCAGGGCGGCCAGGAGTCGGACTCCGAAGACGACTCGTTCCGGAGCATGACCTTCGTAAAGGTGACTGCGTCCGCTGAGACACGCTACCGTTTTCCCCGCGAGTTCCCCGAGAAACAATTCACCGGAGTGCCCCTCGACACCAGCGCCGGGCATGCCTGGAATTGACGAGTAGGGAATCGCCGTTTTATCTGTGAGTCGGTCCGCCAGGAGGCCCAACCCCGAGCCAAGCACGATACCCACCTTGGGCGATTGATTCGGCTTCAGTTGTCCGGCCACGAAGAGTCGGGCTTCATTGATTCGTTCGAAGGCAGTGGGCTCGATAGCGCGATTCATGTTCTTAGAATACTACGGTTGTTTCTTAAGAACGACGGTTCGCCCCTCTTCGAGTACCCAGCGGATGCTCTCGGCATCGTCCACGATGAAATCCACCTCACTCGAATCGCCGTGACTGTCGAGGACGTGCAGTTTGACCTGACGGTCCTCAATCGCGGCAAGTTCAAAGACACCGGTCCGGGGTGTCTGCGCAGGAACAGTCACCTTCATCCGTTTTCCTTCAATTTCGATGACAGTTCCCTTGGCCCAGCCGGTGGCGGCGGCCAGGGACTCCTCACTGAAGTTTTCGACGGATTCGCCGTACCAGCGCCCCTGAAGAGCTCTCTCCGCAGGATGAGAGCAGGCGAAAAAGCTCATCGCTCCGAGTCCGACGAGCAGGCAGCGCGCTTTCTGTCTCATGGTACTTTGCTAGCTGAAACACCTGAGACTGGCCCAGTTTTGGGTCATCAATTGCGCCAGATCCCTGCTTTTGCCACTGAAGCAGTGGAGTTGGCGAGAAAACCGGCTATTTCGGGTGCGTCTGGTGATGTCTCATCGGCCTTTCCAATATGTCTGCTGCATCTTCTTCTTTTATCGATCGAGCCATTCTTCGCTACGTCAGTCTGTCGGCGCGACGACCTTTTTTGGTATTACTCGCACTGATCATTGTCACTGGATTGCTGAGCCTTTCGGTCCCCCGTCTTTCTCTGGAAGCGCGAATCGATGCGCTCCTGCCGGAAGGAACGGTGTCTCAGCTCTCGAATGATGAGGCGACGCGACGTTATGCGGGTACGTCCCCCTACTTCTTGGTGGTGGAGTCGTCGGACCCAGAGATGAATCGCAAGGTCTCGGCTCAGGCGCTTGAAGAAGTACGCAAGTGGCCGGAGACCATCTGGGCAATGAGCGCTCGAGATCCCGAATTTTTTCTGGACAGGCGACTTCTGTTTCTTGACGAAGAGCCGCTTGCGGAGTTCACAGCCGATGTCGACACCTACGTGCGTTTCCGCAAATGTGAGAAAATGCCAGGCTGCTTTCAGCTCGATGATGAGCCTGAAGAGCCCAGTTTTGACGCGCTGCAGGAACACTTGAAGTCGCAACCAGAGGTTCGCTCATTGTCTGCGGTGTTTGGCGGTGACGCTCTGGATCAGGCTGTATCGGAGGGTAAGACAGAATCGAAAAAGAAGGCGGGAGAGCTCTGCTCACCTGACGGAAGAATTTGCGTGGTGCAGGCGACGCTCAACACCGAGCCGACCGATCTTGAGTTTTCGCGCCGCATGGTGGCTCAGGGTGAAGCTCTGCTCACGAGGCTTCTCCCCGAAAAGCGTCCAACGGATACTCAGGTTGGTGTCACCGGCGTGTACCGCAACCTGCCTTTGGCTCGAGCCGAGTTGATGGACGATCTCCAGCGTACTTTCGGCCTCGGTATCTTGCTGATGGTCGGGGTGATTGTCGTTCAGTTTCGACGTATTCGCGCCCTCTTGCTCTTGTTCTTGCCTCTGACGCTGGGCAGCTTGTGGGCACTCGGGATTTTCGCCTGGATCAGTCCGAAGCTGAACCTGATCAGTGCGGCGGGGTTCATTATTCTCGCAGGCCTCGGCATCGACTTTGGGCTCCATCTTCTGACGCACTACGGAGCGGAACGCGAAGCTGGGCATTCGCCCGAGGAGTCCGTGCGCGACACCCTGCTCACACTCTTCAGTTCGTTGACCGTCGCCGGAATCACCACGGCTTGTGGTTTCTTGGCGTTGACGGTCGCGGCATTTCGAGGCTTTGCGCAACTTGGCCTGTTCGCCACGGTGGGAATCTTTGCGACTCTCGCCGCTGCACTTCTCTGCTTTCCCCCTCTTGTTCTCGGGGTGCAGAAGCTGAGGCCGCGGGAAGGCGCTTTTACTCGCGCCTGGAAAATGCCTAGTTTCTTGGGCACCGGGTTTTCACGACGCTGGGCGGTCTCGATTACCTCAATCGGTGTGGTCGCCTTCGCGCTCAGCCTGGCTTTGTTGCCGCGCATATCGCTTCGCTATGATCTCAAACCCTTGATCGCTCAGGCGGAATCAGGGATCGATTATTACGCGGCGCTTGGCAATACGAGTCGCAGTGCCGTACTGCTCTTGGCTGATGATCCCGAGTCACTCGAACTAGCCGCTGCTGGAATTCGAGAGAAGTATCCCAACGGGCTGTCGGAACCCGAGCACGAGCAGGGGGCGAAGGAGATATCCGGCGCGCCCGTAATCACCTTGGGAACGTTCATTCCCGCCGACCAAGACAAGAAGCTTGAGCACATCGCGGAGCTCAAAAAATCGGCAGAAGAAGCGATGCGCTTCAGCGATGACGAGTGGAAGGAAAAACTTCGCCCCTGGTTGCCCATGCTCGATGTGACCGAGCCTCTTGAGCAGAAAGATCTGCCCGACTGGGTGACGTTCTCTCTGCGTGAACGCGACGGAACGCTGGGTACCGTGGGACTCACCTATCAAGATTACCCTGGATCTCACGCGGGCTTGATGCTGAAACTCTCGCGCAAATTGGATAAGTTGCGCGAAGCTTATCCGCATGTCCGTTTCGCTTCTTCTGGAGCGATCTTGGGAGAGGTGATGCCTCTCCTCCGGCAAGACGGATGGCGAGTGACAGGCTTGGCTCTGATTGGGTTACTCATCGCAACCTCGATCATCGGTCGTTCACGGCGTCGAACGATCCTGATTCTATCGACGATTCTCTTAGCAGTAGCCTTCTCTGCCGCGCTGATGGTGGTCTTCGATTGGAAGATCGATTTTTATAACATGCTGGTGTTTCCTGTGGTCTTCGGGATCGGAGTCGACGGGGCGATTTATGTGGTGTGGACGGTTCTCAAGTCCAAAGGCAAATTTGATTGGGAACATCTGCCGGTGAGTGCCCGGGCCGTCTTTGGCTCGACCATGACGACTTGGGTGATGTTTGTCAGCTTGGCCACTTCGGAAAACGGCGGCCTCAGCTCTCTCGGTACGACGGGTGCTGCGGCCCTGTTCGTGACCCTCATCGCGAACCTGGTTTGGCTTCCTGCGGCGCTGTCTTGGTTGCAGTCGCGTGCGGAGACGAAAAATCCTCCGAACAAAGGTGAACCGGCGACAGCTGGTGGCTAAGCTCGAAGCAAGGGCGCCGACCTTAAAGATCGTTGCAGCAGCGACTTCCCAAGCTGTAATCCATGTAGCCAGGGTCGTGCGAGTCGATGCTTGAAGCGCAGCCTTCCTTGGTGCCGCGCGAAAAGAATCCACCCAGGAAGCTGCCAGTCGGCTCGGCGATCCACTCATCGACGTTGCCGACCATGTCGTAGATCCCGTCATTTCCCCAGCGACTGACGCAGGTGCTGGTTTCGCCCGTGGTGCGCAGGAGCGTGCCGTCTTCATCCATCGTCAATCCAAGTCGAGGGTCGAGATGATTCTTGGAAGAATTTCCGTGAAGCAGTCCGGCCGGGTGATGCTTGCGATGCACATTGCAAACACCGTCCCGGTATTCGCTGCCGTAGGGAAACTGTGTGTCAGCTTCACCGCGGCAGGCACGAACCCATTCTTGGCGTTCGCAAAGTCTCTTGCCGGCATTCTTGCACGCGGCTTCGGCGAGTCCGCGAGTCAAGTAGCCAGCCGGAAGCACTCCTTGCACCGAGCGGCCTCGAGGAGCAAATTTTTCCAAGAGTTGAAACGAGGGAGGCAGCGGTACTGACAATGTGCCATCCATTCCTCGCCCTGAGGCTCCCGCTTTGCGCGACCAGCGCTCAAAAAGAGACGAAGTGTGCTCTTGAGTGGGCGGGTAATGAGGAGACAGTTCGCGACCATCGCGAGAGTCCACCAGGCTGATTTCGTAGCGATCAATGCAGAAGGTTCCTGCTACCAGCACCATCTCAGGACCGCACGCCGTTCCAAACGGGAGCGCGGCCATCCCTGGTGGGGGAGGCGGACCAAAGACGATGTTGCCCGACGAATGCTCGTTGCCGTCCAAGTCGACGTGTTCGCCTGTGGCTGCGACTTCGGGAATGTAGAGCTGCTTGGGCGCCGGAGCGCCGCTCAGCTTCAGCTCGTCTTTTTCCGGAGGGGATTCCTCGTGAGGTGAGGAATCACAAGCGATCTGCCCGGCGGTCGCCAAAACCAGAACACATCTGATTGGACGGACTTGCCCTCGGCAGAGAAACTTCGTCACCCTCACGCCATGGTCCAAGGAGTCAGGTCTTGCCCGTGTTTCGGGCAATCAGTTAGCTGCGGCCGCGATAGACGATCAGACCATGGGTCAGGTCGTAGGGAGAAACAGCAACACGCACACGATCGCCCGGAAGCACGCGGATGTGGTGACGTCGCATACGACCCGACAACTGGGCACGAACGATAGCGCCACCCTGATCCACCTTAATGGTGTACTGGCCGCCGCCCAGGGCATCTTGAATGCTGCCCTCCATCTCCAACAAATCGCCTTTACTCATGCGTCGTCTCGGTTTCCTTTCGCCCTTTCGGGTGCGCGGAAGCTGGCACACGGGCCCCACCAGCGCAAGAAACGTCCATCGGGGTCTGAATCTTAAGCTGGAGTCGCTAGAAACTCCTTGGATTTTGAACATTTACCTGTCCTGAGCTGGACGAGCGGGGCTGACCGTTTTGGCGGGGACGGTCGTGGACCAGCCAAAACAGGGATTTGAAGACAAGGCCGCGACTAGCTAAGGAGCATCAGGTGTTCCCCGCGACTCTCTTTGATTTCAACGGCGTCCTTGTCGACGACGAGCATGTTCATCTCGAAGCATTCCGCGACGCTGTGCGTCCTCTAGGAATCGAGATCAGTGAGAAGGAGTACTGGGAAGAACTCCTTGGCTATGATGACATCGGTGGTTTTGAGGCGATCCTCAAGAAAGCCGGTCGCTCGCCAACTCGCTCCGAGTTGACCGACCTGCTTGAAGCGAAACGGCCGCACTACATGCGTCGGGCTCAGGAATCGCTGCGCACCTTTGAAGGCGCTGCTGAACTAATTCGCCTGCGGGCTTCTTGTGGTCCCGTGGCTGTTGTCTCCGGAGCGCTGACCGACGAGATCATCTTCGGCCTCGAGCACCTCGGCGTACGCGCTTTGGTGCCCAAGATCATCAGCGCCGAAGATACCTCGATTTCTAAACCGGACCCCCAAGGCTACTTGATGGGGATTGAGTGGCTCCGCTCGCAGATTGGTTCAGATGCTGAACGTGCCCTCGTGATCGAGGATTCAATCGACGGAATCGTCGCGGCCAAGGCAGCCTCACTTCCTACTGTAGCGGTTGCTCACAGCTATGGTTTCGAAGAACTCACTCAGACTAGAGCCGACCTTGTTCTGCCCCGTCTTGCCGACATCTCCGAGGAGACGCTGCGTGAGCTTTATCATAAGCTCTACGGGTGAATTCGCCGAGGCTGTCTTGGCCCGCACTGGCGGTGGTGACTTTGGGGGGGCTGGCTGCGGGCGGCGCGAGTGCTGCCGAACCCTCGGGGGCGACGAATCAGTGGTTGGAATCACGCCTTTCGTTGCTCGATGAGGCAAAACCGGTGCGACCATTGAGCGACGTGCCTCAAGGGGCGCGCGGCTTGAGAGATGCAGGTCTTGAGCCGATTCGAGGAATGACCCTTGGTCCAATTGAGAGCACGATTCAGCCGGAGCGGGGCTACGGGAGTCAGCGATTCTATGAGACCTTGGGCGAGGCGAAGAGGTTAGGGGCAAACTGGATCAGCCTGACTGCCTTTGGTCGCGTCTGGGATTTGAACAGCGCGGGAGTTGATCCCTGTTTCGAGCGACCCGCGGAGGAGATCCGCAACGCGATTGGCCGCTCGGTCGAAATGGCTCATGCGCGCGGACTTCGTGTCTTGTTGGTGCCGCACTTGTGGCTCGAAAGCGGGGAGTGGCGGGCGGAACTTCAACCGGGTGACGAACCGCGATTTGAGCGATGGGTCAGAAGCTATTCGAAGTTTTTACTCAGCTGGGCCGACGTCGCGGAGGAGAGCGGAGTGGACCTGTTCGCCGCAGGGGTTGAATTACGCAGTTGGGTGACTTCTTCGCGCGCTGCCTCTTTCGTTGACCTGATCCACAAAGTTCGTGGTCGGTATTCGGGCCTGGTGACCTACGCAGCGAATTGGGATGACGTAGAGGACACAGTTGTTCTTGGTCATTTGGATTTGATCGGTATCAATGCGTTCTACCCGCTTCACTGGGAAGACGACGCGACGTGGCAGCAGGTGGAGGCCGGTGGTCATCGGGTTGCGGAGGGCATTGCCCAGCTTGCTGCTCGCTACGAGCGGCCCGTGGTGTTCACCGAGTTTGGCTATACGACGCGCAAGAACACGGAGATCAAACCGTGGCTCTGGCCAGAACAGCTCGGCAAAGTTGACGTGAATCAGTGGTCCCAGGCCCGCGCGTATGCAGCTCTTCTTGGGGCGATGCGCGGGGTACCCGGATTCGCAGGTGCGTTTGTGTGGCGCATGTACGCGGATGTTGCCGACATGTCTCAAGAAGCTGAGTGGGGATTTTCACCTTGGGGAAAAGAGGCGCAGCAAGTCCTCAAGGATACCTTCGCCGATTCGCGCTTCGGTGATCCGCTCTGGTTTGCGGAGACTGATTAGATTTCTGGACTCGCGCCGAGCAAAACGCTGGCGCCCATGAAGAAACCTTGAAGCTGTTCTAACGAGGAGTTCGCGCTCCAACCGGCGTGACCCGCTTCAGCCAGGACTCGCGTTCGCCAGACTCGGCCCAGATGGAAGTCGATTCCACCAAACGCAGTGGCCCCTAGGTAAGGGGCAGCTGCTCCGTCGGTCGTTGCGGCGCCTAGGCTTCCCCGAACGCCGAGCACTCCACGAAAAGGTTGTGCCTGCTCGAACAGAAAGTCGTATCCCACGTATCCGTTGAACGTGTTTCCCATACGACCGATACCGTTTCCACCGGAGAGGACTTCTGCGCCCATTCCTAGTCCGAGCCAGCTGAGCTCAATGGTCGCGCCGGCCATTTCGCTCCCTTGGAGGTAAGTACGCAACACGGGGCCCGCTTGAAGAAATACTGCGGGAGTCAGCCGCGGGGGGTCCAGCGAATCTGCCGCATCTACGGCTGAAACGCCGGCCAGCTCGTCGCTCATCTTGGGTTCGGGAACCACGCCGAGCACAGCCTTTTCTTCCTGCAGAAGCGGAGGCACTTCTTCCAGGACCACTGGCGCTGGCTCGACAACTTCGGCCTCGACATGTTCGTCGAACTCATCGAGAAGAAGAAGAGTTTCGGCCGCGGCGAGTGCTGCAGCGCGCGGGCGCGCCGCCATCTGGATCGGGCTGAAATTGAGCGAGGTAAAAGTTGATCGCCCACTTCGTGCAGCCTCTATCGTCGCCATCGTTCCCGAATGGCAATACAGGGAAATGGTGGAGCCGGCGCGCCCTTCCCGGGGCAATTCCGTTTCGAGGATTGAGCCAAATTCTTTCTGAGAGAAAGTGTCCTGGGGACAATTGATGTTGAGTGAAAATGAAGGAAGCGCCCCGCCGGAAGGTTGTGAGTGACTCACGTTCGTGGCCGCGTCAGGAGGCGAGGTCGGCGTGCTCAACGCGACCGCGAGTTGGAGAATCGCCTGCGAAACAGTGCTGCTCATGGCAAACTAGCCCAACTCTTGACGAGGTCAGCGCGAGGACCGACTGGGAATTCGCCGAGATAGACCCGGGCGTACTTTGTTGCAAGAGACGTGTTTCCCGCTTTCTGAGCTGCTCGGACCAACCGGGCGAGTGCTGGTTCGCGGAGGCTTGGGGGCATCGAAGAAAGTCCGCGAATCAAGGTGCGGACAATCGCGCCTTGGTCCGAGGAAATTCGTGCGAAACTGAGCGCGGCCATTCCGCGGCGAGAGTCTCCCGAACTAGCCCGCAGTGAGGCAAGGTAGAAGTAGCTCGCCGCTTGTTCATTTTTCCCCTCGCGCCGAGCGACATCCGCGTGCTCAAGCAGTTCATCCAGGCTCAGGCGAGTTGGATCAGCGGCTGCTTCTGATCTCTCAGCCTGCGGCTCGGTCGGCGCCGAAGCAGGGGTAGACCGCTTCTGCTCTTCCGCTGAAGAGTCTTCTTTCGAAGCATCGTCCCCCCGAGGGGTCTCGTCGGCGAGGTCGCTCAAGGAGATGGCGCGACTAGGATCGGCATCGCTTTGTTCGTGCTTCGTCGAGGCTGGTTTCTTGCTCGGGAGATCGATCTCTGCCGATAGCTGTAGACTTGCTGGACGAGTGCTCACCTTTTGCCCTCGAGTGAGCCGTATTTCGCCGCCTGGTACCTGACCACGCACGAGAACGATACCGCGCTCCACTGCAACAGACACGCCTTCACTATCTCGATTCACGCTGAAGACGGTTCCGACCACTTCAACTGTCACATCACCCGCTTCTACGATCCAACGTCGGGGACCGCCGGGAGTGACGTGAAATGCGGCCTCACCTTCATCAAGCTTGGTGACAAACGATCCTCCGCCATTACTGAGCACGCGGAGTGAAGACCGCGCTTCAAGATGGATGCGTGAACCATCAACGAAGGTGATCTCGCGAGCTGCTGCTTCGGCATTTATGCCGTGATACAGTTCCTCCGCCGAGGCTCCGTGTGAGCTTGCAAGTGGAGCTCGATTGTCCCACAGGCTCGTCGTGACATAGAAAGCCAAGACAAAGAGAACGGCCGAAAACGCTGGGATCGCCCAGTGCTTCAAGCTTGTGAGCAGCATGTCCTTGCTTTGATTGTTGCGAGGGCGAGTGTCGATGTTCGACCACATGCGACGAATTGCTACTTCACCGAGCTGAGCGTCGAGATGGGAGGTCAGTGGGCTTAACTCAGGTTCGGCCATGGCGGCTCGGAGAGCGGAGAGCCGGTGCGCGCAAGGTCGCCGTCTAGTCATGGCGTGCCTTTCCATGGGGACTTTCACTTTCTCGAGCCAGGTGCCCCTCGAGCAGCCGGTTCACTTCGGCGATGCGGCGCTTGACCGTAGCCAGGGAGCAGTCAGTCGCGAGAGCCGCTTCCGGAAGAGTATAGCCCTCTACGTGACGGAGCAGCCATGCGGTACGCGCGGTCAGGTTAGCTTGCTCTAGAACCCGGTGAGCCAATGCCAGTTCGGTTCGAGACTCGGCGCATAGATCGCTTGAAGGGACGAGCTCAAGCGACTCTTCTGTTGATTTATCTAAGCCGAAGATCCGCAACAGATTGCGGCGACGGAACTTTCGATGAGCGCGATTGACGACGATACGCATGAACCAACCGCGTACCGCCGACGGTTCCCTCAACTTTTCGATGTCGCGGAAGGCCTGTGAGAACGCTTCTTGAACAATGTCTTCCGCGTCGGCGGGATTACCTACCAGTCTTCGTGCGACTCGATAAGCTTGCTCGACGTGCTTGCGATAGAACGCTTCCTTTGCCCATGCCTCATCCGTGATCATGCGGCGAGCAAGTTCGGTATCATCAATTTCGATACCGATAGGACGTGCTACGGCAGGGCGTGAAGCCGTCGGACTTGGTTCCGTCACCGGAAGAGTCTGAGCAGGTGTATCGTCGAGCTGAGCGCTGCGCAGTCTGGTTCCAGAAATTCGGCGCGTGCGAAGTTGCGGTTCAGACTGGGGATCTGAATCGGAGTCTTGGCTGACGTCAGGAGAAGGGAGAACCACTTCAGACACTACGGACCAGGAGAACATAGAATCGGCTCAGCGAAAACGAAGATCATTCTCGGCCATTTGGCCGATACGCTGCCTGCACCAGCCGGGGGTGAATTTTCCAGTCGGTATACCGGCTGGTCATAGTTCCCAGATGCGTCGAGTTGTTGCTCCGCGGGCTGCAGTCGGCCAAAACAACGCCATGGATCTCGATGAGCTTCGCTCCTTTATCGCTGTGGTGGACTCCGGTTCGTTTTCTGCAGCCGCGAAGTCGCTCAACTATGCTCGAACGACCTTGCGCAAGCAGATCAGCGAACTTGAGGCCCGAAGCGGGGTTCAATTGCTCAAAGATGCAGCTGATGGGGCCTCGGTGACCCGGGCAGGCCACGTGCTTGCAGAGAAAGGGCGCTTCCTGCTGAGCGAAACGCGCTCACTCTTTGAGGCTGTGCGAGCGCTTGAACGACAGGATGATCTCCTGATTTTTGAAGTGCCGCTCGGTCTGCCGCCTCAGATTGAGCAATCTGCCTACAAGGCGTTTCGTAAAGCCGCTCCGGCGCTTCGATGGCGGGTCCGCTACACGACTGGGCTTTTCAACGATCAAACCGATGCCAGCTTCGTGCTTCACCATTCTCGTGGCAACGAGGCGAAAGCTTCCGGGCGTGTCGTGGAAGAGGGGAATTGGCGCCACACGCGAGTGGCTCGCCTCCCTACAGGGCTTGTCGCAAGTAAAGACTACCTGGAAGAACATGGGGCTCCCGAGAGCGTCGAAGAGCTCAGCCAGCACAATCTGATTGTCTGGGAACGCAGCGATCGAGATCCATTGATCTTACCGCTCAAGAAAACTGTCGAGACACTGCCGGCGTTTTCTCCCGCACTCATTTCTCCGAATGCGTTTCTCGTGAGGCAGTTCGCCCAGTCGGGATTAGGCATTGCCCTCGCCCCTTCGTCGCGCCTGGCAGGGTTCTTCGAAGAACGCTCGCTTGTCTCCGTGCTGAAGGAGGAAGTGGGCGACACCTTTGACGTTTGGACGTCCGTTAGAAACGATGCAAAAGGCGGCGCGATCGGCATTTTGGCGAGTGCCATGGCGCGCTTCGCCCAGGCCGCGCTGAGCCCTTTGGATTGAAACGCCGTAGTTCTCAAGGATGCCTGGCACGCGCATTGCTCTGGACGAAGTATGCGACGCCTGGTTTGGTTGATTCTTTTTTGTGGACTGCTCACTGTTGCGGTCAGTGGCTGGCTTTCTCAGAGCGCGTTTTCGAGCAGCTTGAGTCCACCTGAGGACACGAGCGCGCCACTTTTGCCCGCATTGGCGGCGACTCAAGAGGGCAGTTCGCAGTCACTTGTCAGGCCTGCGGACGCGGAAGCGAGCGTCGCAGTTGAAAAGAAGCCATTACCCCCGGTGGTTGCGAAAAAGCGCCGTACACCGCCCCTTTCCGGGACAAAGAATATCCTCCTGGTGGGTATTGATCGTCGACCAGGCGTGAAGCGTGGCGGTTTACCCGATACTATCGTGCTGGCAGTGCTCTCGCCTGAAACAGGTCACTTAGGCTTGGTGAGCGTGCCGCGTGACCTCTACGTCGAGATCCCCGAGCACGGTCAAGATCGCATCAATGCGACTTTTTCGGTGGCGTGGAGCCAGAAAAAGAAGCCGTTGGAATTGCTGGCGAGTGTTGTCTCAGACACATTAGTGTTGCCCGTTCACCACACTCTCGCGGTGGATTTAGGTGCTTTTGAGACATTGGTCGATGCTCTAGGGGGCGTCGAGGTGGATGTCCCCTGCGCGATCGATGACAACTTCTTGGATGACCGAACTGAGTCGGGGCGACGCTTGCTTTCACTCGACGAAGGGGTGAATCACCTCGATGGTGCCACTGCCTCGCTCTATGTGCGTTCTCGTCATGGGCGTACGGACTTCAGTCGGGCGCGGCGCCAGCAGGCCGTCTTGTTTGGCATGAAGAATAAGTTCATGTCGATGGACGGACTTTCACGTTTGCCTGAGTTCTGGGAGGAACTCGGAGAAGTCATTGTGAGTGATCTATCTCGCGCCGAATTTCTTTCGCTCGTACGCCTCGCTTCTCATATTGAATCGGATCAGGTGCATGGATTGGTGCTGGGAGTCGAGCAAGCCGTGCCTCACCGGACGGACGATGGAAAGGCTGTGCTCCTGCCCCAGTTGGATTTGATCGAGTCGGCGCTGTCCGAACTTTTCTCTGCCTCTTTGCCCGGAGTATTGCCGGCGGGAGCTCAGTGCGTGGCTCGGGATGCCGCGCTCAAACGATGAACGAATGGTGGAAGAAGGGCTAGAAAATGTGCCCAGCGGTCTGTACGAGAACGGGTTTTTTCGCCACGTCGAGCCATCCAAGTAGCGTTTGGAGCTTGGTGAGGGGCAGCGCTGTGCAGCCCACCGTGGGCGTTGATTCCGATTGCCAGGGATGAATGAAGATGGCGCTCCCCGCGCCTGGTTGGATCGGTGAAGTGTTGTGCTCGACGACGAGCCCCAGGCGATACATCGTGAGCCGTTCTGCAGACCACGGTGGCGTTCTGCCGGGAGCCAGCTGCTGCCAGGTGTTGTATTCGGGAGCGTTTGAGTCATCGACCCAGTAGTCGTTCTCGGATGTTGATCGGTAGGGATAGCTCCCGGCATAGGGCGAAACAGCTGGACGTCCGAAGGCTGTTCCGAGACGAAAGACTCCAGCTGGAGCCCGCTTGTCGCCCCCGGCTTTCTTGTGGGGCGCCCGACTCGATGCCCCGAGCCCTCGCCCTTGGCCGAGCCCCGCGCTGCCGAGAACCACGGCGGATGGTGCTCCTTCGATAGTCCAGGAACCCGTGGCACTGGCGCGCGTCCAACGTGTGAGCCAGCCCGCGCTACTGCTCCAAAGTGTGGTCACGACCGAGATCGCTTGGCGTGTTTCTTCCGGAATTTGAAGCGAGCTGCGAGAGACAAGACCATCCAGACCCTGCTGCGCTTGGGGAACTGAGATTGGGGTCGCGATTCGAAAACGGTGAGTCACTGGCACGAAGGTGAGTAGATCCATCTCCGAAGTTTTCGTGCCGTCGGTCCAGTTGTTGATGATCAGTGGGAGGCCAGACTTCCCGAGCTGATCGGAGACGATGCCCATGTGTTCCGGTGCGGCGTCGCCCAGCGTATTCATAAAAAGAATGTCACCCGGAAAGAAAGGTGCGTCCTCGCTTTTCACCTGGGTGGGGAGCGCAGCAAAATGCTTCTCAAAGTACGGGAGCAGGGTACGCACCCTGCGATGGTCAATGTTCGAGTCGGCCTTTTTGACCATCGGATAGGCCTCAGGGCGCTTCTTGATGTCCTCGGCAACGAGGGCCTGCAAGTCGAATCCAGCATTGCGCAGCGCACGAATCACCACGTCCGTGCAAACTCCCTCGTTGCGCGGGACGTCGCCTCCTGGAAACGAAATGTCGTGGTAGCCGCCTCGATAGGCTGCACCATTGAGGACTGTTTTCTTGGCACCGCGTAGGATGTCGATCGAGTCCGGGATTCCATCTCGATCAGCGTCACTAGTTTTCTTGAACTCAAAGCCTTTGGCCAAGCGGATGACAGAATCAGCACTCTCGGACTTCGGGCAAAGGGGAACCCCGGAAAGTGCGCGCCAGATCAGCTGCGAGCTTGAGGCTGGGACATCAATTCTCAGTGCGGTCCACGGGGCATCGCTCAGCCAAGTTGGGCAATCGAGCGACAGTTGAGGATCGAGTTCCGTAAAGATTCCTTGGTCGCCGCTTTGATGGGTGGAGGAAGGCGCGTTTCCTCGGTCGTTCGACAGGGACGTTGCGGGTACTGAGTCTTCGCGATCGCTGGCAGGTGACGTCGTCGGCGATCGGTCATGCTCCGTAGGTATTGTCTTTTGTATACTTGCTGGAGGATGCGACTCGGCATGATTCGATTTCTCACAGCCAAAGCCAAGAAGAGCGAGCAAGAACAAGAAGCGACGCACTCGCTGAGTCTAGCATTTGGTGAGTGAATTGAAGGCTGGTCAGCGAGCCGGTAGATCACCCACACAGCCCGAACGCAAGTTTCCCGAGCTACCACCCTTGGTCGACCGAAATTCGACGAAATCCCGGGAACCCTATTCTCAGCCGCGGCAGCGCTGCCATAATTCAAGAGTCGATCCTCTTCTTCATTCCTCAACGGGTAGCTTCATGTCTCTTCGCACTCATCATCGTTTCATTTCAGGCTTTGCGATTCTCGGTTCTTCTTTAGCTGGCGCAGCTTGTGAGGTCGCCGCCCCTAATCCAGAGGAAATGATGGACGTGACCGGAACAGGCGGCGCGGAAGATGACTTCATGCCTCCGGATGGGACGGGAGGAGCAGATTTTGTGTTCGCTCCCCAGGTCAATCCCACTGCTTTTCCTGCCGAGCCTCTATTTGATGCGGGGATCGATGCCACACAGATTGCCGCGTTTGCGGATCCCGAGGAATTTTCGCCTGGCGTCTGCGTCCACGAACCGCACCTCTCTGATGAGAAGGGCGCTGGAGCATTGTTTCCGATGAACTGGTTGCGCCCGCGCTTCCGTTACACGGGCACCGGAGCAGAAACTCTGTGGGAAATTCGGATGAGCGCCGCGAGTCAGGAAAAAGATTTGGTGGCCTACACGAAGGGCACCGAGTGGATCCTCCCGCAAGAAGCCTGGAAGACGATTGCTCAGGGCATCCAAGATGAGATCACCGTCACAGTTCGTGGCCAGAGCCCGACTGGTCTCGTCGGGATGCGCGGAACTTTCCGAATTGTTCCCGTCTTGGCGGGCGGTTCGATGGTCTTTTGGGGGACCTCAAGCTCAGTGGTGTCACCGGGCTCGAGCCAGCTTTACGGGTTTACCATGGGGGATGAAGCCGTAGTGGAGACGCTCGCCGCAGAGCAGGTGACGAGCATCAGCGGCGTGCTGACGCCGAATGGTCGTGATTATCGAGGGGAGGGCCAGAGTTCGGCTGTGGCTGGCGTTGCCGTGGGAGCTCCCCGTTGCATCGGCTGCCACAGCTCGACTCCCGACGGCACGGCAATGGTGTTCACGGATGACTTTCCCTGGAATATGGGGATCGGCTCGATTGAAGACGGCGCGACAGGAACGGCACCAGCGTATGTGACGGCGACAGCCCAGGAGCTGCTCAAGATGCCGTTCCTCGGGACGGGCACCATGCTCGCGGAGCCTTGGACTGATGGGGATCGCACCTTGATCGCCACGAAGGGGCGCATCCCTGGTGGCGCTGTTTACATCAATTGGGACACGACTTTCCCACCTGAACTGCATGATTTAATTTGGATTGACCTTGCGACCGCCGTGCCCATCGAACCTGAGGTTTTCGCCGTTCCCCCTGCTGAAGGTGCTCCCGCGACAATGCCCTGGGCCGATGGTGAAGGCGAATATCAGTATTCGGGCTATCCAAGGGAAGAGGCGGCAAAGGCAAGAGACACCGCCATCACCGATCTTGAGGGAACTGCCTGGGGAGTGCTTGCTACCGAAGGAACGCTCAGCATTTCAAACCCCGTGGCGAGCCACACAGGAACGCAAATCGTTTACTCGGTCAGTGAGTCTTCCCTCGATGGCCATCCCGATTGGCAGAACAACACCTCTGACATCAAACTGCTCAGCCTGACTTCACCGCAGGCAGCCGCTGGTGCTGCGGTGCCTGTTGCCGGTGCGTCCGATCCCAACTTCTTGGAGTTCTATCCCTCCTTTTCTTCAGACGATAAGTTTCTCGCCTTCAATCGTGCTCCCGCACCCTCGAACAAGACGCGCTGCGCTCAGGGCAAGCCTGAAGATGCACCTTGCGTCAACGATCCGGCGACCCTCGGCGAAAACCCCGACGGCCCCTACTACAATCGCAAGGGTGAGATCACGGTCGTCCCGGTTACCGGCGGCGAACCTCACCGCTTGAGAGGTAACGACCCGGTCGCCTGTGGCGGCGAAGTGAGCCCGGGCGTGACCAATAGCTGGCCGAAGTGGTCCTCGACGGTGCGCGAACACGAAGGCAAGAATTACTACTTCATCATTTTCTCTTCGGCGCGCGCCTACCCCGGCCAATTCAATCTCGCAGGGACGTCCTACACGCCGCCGATCGATACTCGCTCTTCGCATCTCTACATGAGCGTGCTGGAAGAAGACCAGGCGACCGGCGCGCTTGTCTCCTACGCGCCCATCTACCTGTGGAACCAAAACTATCTCGCCACGGGGCCAGATACCTATGTGGACCTCGCGACCGCCAACCTGACACCGGCCTGGGAGGACTTTTCAATTCCTGCGGTGCCCCCCGTTCAGGTGGTCCTCAAGTAAGACCGAGCTTGTTCTCAAGAGTGGCGCATGAGTCAGTGGGGTAGCCGCGCCACGCCCATGCAAGAGAATCTGCGACGGTTTCGTCAAACACTTTATCGTCGCAGTGTCCCGCGTCGGTGATGACTCGTCGATGGAGTTCAGGGTGGAACCGCGCCATCGTGAGCGCGGCAGCGCCTCCCGCTATCCGCAGCTTTTCTTCAAGGGACGGACGTTACTCGTCTTTGCTGCTCAGGGTGGCTGCGACAATTCCCGTGCTGTCAACTATTTCCAGTAGAGCCTTAGTAAGCGTCGTCCGGAACTTTGAGTCCCTGAGGCAGCTTGAGATCGATGACAGGAAACTCAACGCTGATCGGTGGGGCACCGTCGGGCACGGCGCCACTCGGCACCGCTCCGCTGAGCGAAACGCTTCTTGCTAATGCATCGCTCAGCGGACCATTCTCGTTCAGATACGAGTAGCGCGCGAAGTTTCCCATGACCCGATAGACGTAATTGCGCGTCTCGCTGTAAGGAATCCGCGCCACAAAGAGATCGAGGGGGAGAGATTCGCCTGCTCTGAGCCAACGCCCCACTGCTTGAGGCCCCGCGTTGTAGGCAGCGGCCGCGAGTTCAGGGCGGTTCGCGAAGATGTCGAGCAGTCTGCGCAGATAGTAGGTGCCGAATCGGATGTTCACAGCAGGAGCCCGCATCAGATCCGGATCGTAAGTCGCGTCGATTTCTTCGGCGATGCGAGAGGCCGTTGGGGGAATGATCTGCATCAAGCCAACTGCCGCGGCGGGAGAAACGACGGTGGGACGAAAGGCGCTTTCTTGGCGCATCACGCCGTAAATGAAAGCCGTGGGAACATGGCGGAGGGCTCCTTCGTGAGCCGCGACCTCTTCATAGGGCGAGGGGTAGATGCAGTCCCATTCCCAGGCAGTTTCGTGACCGGGCGCTTCCTTCAGGCTGCTCCAGGAAGCAGCAGTTTGCGCGACTTGGTAGCGCCTTTGCGCGCTTTGGAGCTGTCCGTAGAGCCGACATAAGGCTTCGCCACTGCGCGCTCCGTACTTGAGCTTGATGTCTCTCTCGCTGAGCCGCATCACTTGCTCAGCTTGGCTGTCCAGTCCCACGCGGCTCAGCCGCCAGACTTTGTCTGGCAGTGAAAGCTTCAAAGGCGCGACACCTTTGGTCGCACTAGGGGCAGGCTGAATGGTTGGGGGAACAGGCTCTCCCATTTCCTTGAGTCGTGCCGCCGCCATGAGGGCGGGAAACGACAGCGGTCTTTCATCGATGACTTTGCGGAAGCCGGCAATCGCCGCGCCTTTGTTGCCCGCTCCGAGATACGCCACCGCCTGAAGTTCGATCAGACGTGCTCGTTCGCGGTCATCTCGTTCGACATCAAGGAGCTTTTGAAGCTCTGTGATGGCCTTGGTAAAGTCGCCCGCAGCAAGTCGAGCGATGGGCAGGTCGTAGGTGGCGCCTTCTTTGTGTCGTGCGCGTGCGCCGAAACGCTTCAGGTAATTCTCGTACCCGCTGACCGCCGCCTTCCATTGACCGTCGATGAACCGCAGTCGAGCGGCTTGATAGGCAGCGTGGTCGGTGTATTCGCCTGCCATTTTTGCGACAGCCTCGTACTTCGCGATGGCGTCACTGTCGCGATGGGAGCGCGCGAGCGCTTTCGCTTCGTAGTAGAGGTTTTTTTGTCGATCTGGACCACCGTGGGAAGCTGCTCGCGCGAATAGTTGCGATGCGCGCACGTAGTCCGTGCGGGAAGTATAGACCGCCCACGCGAGTAGCTGATCTCGTTCAGCCGCCGAAGGAGCATGCGCTCCCGCTTCGGAAAGAACGCTGACCTCATTTTCGCAGCGATCGACCCAGCCATTGTCACTGAAGGTCTTGGCGCGAGTCAGTCGCTCTTGAGGAGTGAGCTTGATCTTGGGATCGAGTTCGACCATGCGCGCGTCCCAGTCGCTGACGCCTTCGAGAGAAGCCGCGCTGGTGGCGAGCCATTTGTACTCTTTGGCAGCTTCGAGGTTTTTCTGTTCGGCCGCGAGAGTGCGTGCTTTGAGCGCACGACAACGAGCTTGGAGCGCGAGTTTGTCTCGACGTTTGGATCGATTGAGCTCGCTGAGTACTTCGTCGGCGATCTTGCGGGCTTCGAGTAGGCTCGAACTCTTCTCATGGGCTTCTGCGAGCAGGAGCCTTTCTTCCAGACTCGTGCTCTTGCCCAGGAAATGGCTGAGCAGAGTGACATCGTTGCTGGCCGTGGCGGCGGCGAGTCGTATCTCTTTGGCTTCCATGTCGAAGTGCGGCCACTGGTCTTCCAGACCATTCACTTTGCGCAGCGCTGTTTCTACGTCGCCTAGCTCCAGTGCCACCAGGGCTCGTGCGTAGCGCACTTCTGGCGACTTCTGCTCGTCCTCGCTGCATCGATCGATGAGCTGCGCGGCGAGCTCGAACTTGTGGCGACGGATCGCGTCCGCGTAGGAGTCATTGGTCGGAAGTTCCGCGCCGGTCGGACTCGGGGGATCCCCGGCTGCGGGTACCAGGGGTGGCGCTACTGAGGAAGCTGTTCTTGCATCTTCTGCTCCGGGCAGGCCGGTGCACGCGAAGCTCACTCCGAAGCCTGCTGCCGCGATCCCTGCCGCGAGCACGAGCCAACTCGAGAGCGGTCGCTGCGGGGTCTTCCTGGTTTTTCGTTGCCCTCCCATCATCGAACCTGTTTCTTTGCTACTCTATGTTTAACACAAACGCTCTGAGTCGCCGCTGGCAGGATGGGAAAGTCGCGGATTTTGTGCGTGAGCTGGGATTTAGAGCATGCTCATCGGATCGACATCGAGCGACAGGCGAACGCGTCGGTTGATCGGAGCGCGTGCCACCTGAAGCAGCACTTGGCGCAGGGGACCGCGCGATTCGCAGCGCAACATGAAGCGGTAGCGGTAACGATTGCGCAGACGTGCCAGGGGTGCGGGCGCCGGGCCGAGCACCTCGACGCGCGGGTCGACTTTTTCTGCGATTTCAGCGATGCGTCGCGCCTCGTGAGCGACTTCGTTCTCGTTCATTCCCTCCAAGCGAACCAGGGCGACGTGGGCGAAAGGCGGGTAGCCGACTTCTTTACGCACTTCGAGCTCATGCTCGATGAAGCCGCGCACATCGTGGGTTTGAGCTGTCTTGACGGCTGGATGTTCCGGGGAGCGCGTCTGGATCAAGACGCGGCCTTTGGTCTCTGCCCGTCCCGCGCGTCCAGCCACTTGGACAAGTAGATGAAAAGTGCGTTCGGCGGCGCGAAAGTCGGGCAGGCTGAGCGCGGCATCCGCGTTGAGCACGCCGACGAGAGTCACCCCGGGAAGGTCGTGCCCCTTCGTGACCATCTGAGTGCCGACGAGAATGTCGATTTCCCGCCTTCTGACTCGGTCGATGATCTCCGCGCTCTTGGTCCCCGAGGCCACATCACGGTCGAGGCGGGCGATGCGTGCTTCGGGAAAGCTTTCTGCAAGGAGCGATTCGACTCTTTCCGTTCCGAGTCCTTCTTCGACGAACTTTGCTCCCTGGCACGCCGGACAGCGTTCGGGGATGTTGGCAAAAAACTCGCAGTAGTGACATTCAAGTCGGGCGCCGCGCGCGCGGTGCAGGGTGAGTGCGACTGAACAGTTGGGGCACTCGGCAATGGTGCCGCAGCCGCCGCAGATCAGACTTGGGGCGAAGCCTCGGCGATTCAAGAAGAGAATCGTTTGCCCGCCGGCCTTGAGATTCGCTTCGATCGCGCGATGCATCGGCAAGCTGAGGAGAGGATCCCCGCTCGGACCTGCGCCCATCTTCGTCAAATCGATCAGTTCAATGTCGGGCAAGCTGGCAGCGTGGTGGGCTCGTCCGGGAAGACGCAGGCGCCTCATCTTTTTGGCGTTTACAGCCGCTTCGCTGCTGAGCGATGGAGTGGCCGAGCCGAGAACGCACACTGCCCCAGCCCGATGGGCGCGAAGCAATGCCATGTCGCGCGCGTTGTAACGAACGCCTTCCTCTTGTTTGTAGGAGCCGTCGTGTTCTTCATCGACGCAGATCAAGCCGAGGTTCTGCACCGGAGCAAACAGAGCCGAGCGCGCTCCGACCACCACGCGGAGTTCCCCTTTCCGCAGGTTGCGCCACATGGAAAGTCGCGCTGTCTCGGAGAGAGCACTGTGAAGCACCGCAATGTTGTCGCCCAAGCGCGCTCGGAATCTTCCCACGAGCTGAGGCGTCAGAGCAATTTCTGGAACCAGCAGGATCACCCCGCGCTGCTGGTTGAGCGCGTGCGCCGCCGCGTGCAAATAGACTTCGGTTTTTCCGGACGCGGTGACTCCGTCAAGCAAGAAGTGAGCGGCGTTTTTTTGGTCGAGTTCCCCGCACAAGGTATCGACCGCCTCTTGCTGCGCACTGTTCAGAGTGGGAGGGGTATCGAGTTCGGCCGGCGTGGCGAAGAAGGGGTCTGTGGCTTTTTCGATGCGATCTACGCGTACGGCGCCCAGAGCTTCAAGTTTTTTGAGAATCGCGCGAGCCGTGGAGAATTCCTGGCTGAGCTGTGCGACTTCTTGCGGACCAGCTTCGAGTCGCTCCAGGAGAGCTCCTGCTTTGCCGGGGGGAATTTGGAAGGAGGGGGGGCGCTCGTCTTCGCTGAGTAGAGTCGCCACCTGAACCAGGCGCCCGACCGCCTTGAGCTTCTTGCCCGCTGTTTTTTCAAGCTCCTCGGCGGTGGCGCGTTCTAATGCTGGAAGCGCAAGTCTGAATACCTCACCAATCGGAGCCAAGTAGTAGCGCGCGAGTTCTTGCAGGAAGGTGCGCAGTTCGTCGGGGAGTGCTTTCTCTTCGTCGAGCACATGGAGGATCGCTTTGATCTTCTCCAAGGGAACGTTTGGTGGTGGACTTGCTTGTTCGTCCAGAACGAGCCCCATGCATTTGCGCCGACCGAGTTCAACGAGCACGCGCGCGCCCGGCGGCGCCTTGAGGTGACCCGGAATGCGGTAGGTGAAGGCTTGCCCCAGAGGAATGGGCAGCGCAACGCGGACGTAGCGATCAATCTCGCCGGGGAACAGCACCCGGATTCGATACCACAGCCCGGGCCGCCCGCGCGCGGGGAGCTTAACTTGCCCGCGCCACTCTCAAAATATCGGCAAATTCGCCTGCCGGGGGGCGATTCTCCGGCTGGGCGTTGACTGCAGCGGCTGCGCCAAATGGCTTGAGCAGAGTGGTCGCCCAAGAACCGCGTTCTTCCACATCGACTGGAGGCTCCGTCTTTTCCGGGTCGAGCATGTAGGCAGCGAGCAGCCCCAGTTGATAAACATCAGACGCGGCGCTGGGCTGCTCGCCACGCACTAGCTCGGGCGCCAGATATCGTCGTGCTCCTTGGAGAGTCTCGTCTGACGCGAGTGGGAGTTCGTAGTGCGTGAGAGCGAGACCAAAGTCGTTGAGCCAGACTTTGCCTTGAACATCGATGATCACGTTGCTGGGCGTGATGTCGCGATGCACAAAGGCAAGCGATTGTCCGCGCTCGTCAACCAGCCCGTGCAATCGCTCAACAGTTTCGGAAAGCTCTGCGATCATGACCAGCGCAGCGTCCGTGAGCGGTGCTGCTTCGTTGTTCAGACGGAACTCTTTCAGGGGCTGTCCTTGAATGTAGATCCTCCCCAGCGAGAGCATCTCTTCCTCAGCTAGCTGGCCTGGACAAGGAGCGTCCACGGGGATCACACCGGGCCCCTCCCCCAAGCGCTGCATGACAGCTTCTCGGAATAACAGATGCCGCTCCGTAGAGACGTCAGCAAATGGCAGCAATCGTTTCTCGACCTTGCCGGCCGAAAGGAGGATCTCCGTGCGGTTTCCCCGATAGATGCAGACTGAGCTTTCCCTAGGCGCGTCCTGAACGGCTGTTCCGTGAGATCTGAAGCCTTCTGCCAGATTTGAACTTTCTTCTGGAGGTTTTGCCATTTGGAGGGGGTGGACAGCGCGAGTTTGAGAAAAGACTGATAGCATCCCCAACCATGCCAGGAGTTGGGGGGTGTGTGAGACCGTACCCGGGTCGCTTGGGCAAGCAAGTGATCCAGTTTGTGGAGGCGCAGGGTTTCAAGCTGCCTCCAGGGATGATCTTGCCTGCGGGCACCACGGACGTTCGTGCTGCGCGTTGGATCCAACGGACACCGATGGATTTACTTGTACTGCCCTTTCACGTGCATCGTGGTCCAGCGGGCGAAGTGCTGGACGCTGTGGGCGTGCTGCTTGAGCTTGCTGATCACATCGACCTGGACAGGCTCAGTATCTTCATGCCTGTGCGCGCTTTTTCTTGGGGCGCGAGCTTTCAGCGTCGCATCGATACTTTGCGTGAAGCGCGTCCTTCGCTTGCAGGTGCGCTGCTCATCGCGCATCAAGATGAAATCGGTACAGCGACCCTGGGCGCGCGGCTCAAACGCATGGTCGAGAGCAATCGTACGTCGGCCCGGTCTGCGCGATTCTCGGCGTCTGCGGAGGTCTCTTCGAGTTCGAGGGAATCGAGTTCGTCGCGTGGGCTGTCTCTCATGCCTGTTCGGGGCGTTCCTCCATCGTCACGACGACCCTCAGAGTTTCCTCCCAGTGCTCCGTGGTTGAACGGCACAGAAAAGCTGCCGTCGAGCGCCCTGACTGCGTCGGAAGTGCCTGCCTCGTTCGAGACAGGTGCGGAAGTGCACTCTCAGCCAATGCCCCGAAGCGGTATTCGGAGTCATGGGAAAGACGATCTCCAGGGGCCTGCGAGTGCACGAGAGAATTTTAGACGCGCCGCGGAGATAGGAGCCAAGGCCCGCCGCGAGCTCGAAGAGGACCTCGATTACAAGAAAACGCACGAATTCTGAAGTCGTGTTTGGTTATTCTGAGGCTATGTTTGACTGCGGTCGATTGGCTCCCTAGCCCCTAGGGGTGCGCAACCTCCTGATCATTGCCCTCGTTCTCGCCGTCGTTTTCTGGTTGTGGGGGATTCGTCGCGCGGGAACTTTGTTCAAGCTCGTTGTGAAGAACGGTCGCATCACTCGAAGTCAGGGGCATATCCCTCCGCGATTGTTTCGGGAGATTGAGGAGATTCTAGATCGCGCTGGCGTGACTCACGCAAAGATCCGCGGAGTGGTGCGCGATGGCGCGCCCGTGCTTCAGTTTGACGGTGAGATGTCGCCGGGGACTCAACAGCAGATGCGTAACGTCATGGGACAGTTCACCACTGGGGAGATCCGCGGCGGAAAAAAGTGATCGCTCCGCAAAGAGGAAGCGGCGCGTCAGGGGAGCTCAAGCGGCGAGGAGCAGCTTGCTGCCGACGAGGATCAGAATCACGGCCAAGCCTTGCTTCATCACTTTTTCCGGCAAGCGGAAAGCGACATGGGTACCGAGAGCAATGCCGGGGATCGAACCGAGCAGGAGTGAGCCAAGCAGGCTGTAGTCGACTGCCCCCATGCTCGCGTGACCGATACCTGCAACGAGCGTGAGCGGAACAGCATGAGCGATATCTGTGCCGACAATGCGCACGGAACGCACTTTCGGGTAGAGTGACATCAGGACCATCACGCCGAGCGCACCAGCGCCCACCGAGGTGATGGTGACGAGTGCGCCGAGGATGAAACCCGTGAAGACCGTCAGCGGCACAGCTTGGCGTTGATTTTCGCAGGCGGCTTCTTCGGCCAAGAGGTGTTTTTCGCCCTCGGGGTCGTTCGGATTCGGAGGACGTTCACTCGGACTGCGCCCACCTCGGAAGGCTTTTCGCAAGAGTGGCTGGAACAAGATAGACAGCGAAGTCAGCACCAAGGCGAGACCAAGCGACGTGGTGATCACGCCAGCCACGGCCTTTGGATCGAACCAGTTGTGCATCATCCACAACATGCCGAGGGAGGCGGGAATGCTGCCAGCGGCGAGTCGAGCGACGACCTTCCAGCTCACTGATTGATTGAGGCCGTGCAGACCGGTGCCCACGCCCTTGGTCACCGAGGCGAAGAGAAGATCGGTGCCAACCGCCAACCCTGGCGGGATCTTGAAGACAATCATCAAGATCGGAGTCATCAAGGAACCGCCACCGACGCCCGTGGCGCCAATCAGGGATCCGACAACAAAGCCGGCGAGTGTGAAACGAAGGTCCATGCTTGTGAGGAAAGCTACGGCCGGAGATGTATTCGGTAAAACAATAAATCATTCTTGATAAAGAATAAATCGTTATATACTGAAGCGTGAATCTCCAACGACTTGAGGTGTTTGAGGCGATAATTCGTAATCATTTCAACGTCTCCCGCGCTTCTCAAGAGCTGCACCAATCCCAGCCAGGTTTGAGCAAGCAGCTTCAGATCCTCGAGCAAGAGCTGGGGTTTTCGGTTTTTGAGCGAAATGGCCGACGCCTCGTAGGGCTCACCGCTCCGGGGCGCGAGGTGCATCGCGTCGCGGAACGCATGCTGCGTGATCGTGATGCTCTGGCGGGGATCGCCGCGGGCTTTCGGCAAGCAGATCGCGGCTCGCTGACGATTGCCACCACTCACACTCAGGCGCGCTACGCGCTGCCTCAGGTGATTCTCGAATTTCGCAAACGCTATCCCCACGTTCACCTAGCGCTGCATCAGGGCAGCCCGACTCAGGTGATCGAAGAAGTGATTTCTGGCAAAGCTGATGTCGCGATCGCTACTGAGGGGCTCAAGGACGAATCGGAACTCGTCGCGCTGCCCTGCTACGACTGGAACCGCGCGATCATCGCTCCGCCGGATCATCCCATTTCGACGGTTTCTCGGCTCAGTTTGGAAGAAGTCGCGCGTTATCCGATTGTGACTTACGCTTTTGCATTCACCGGGCGTTCGCAAATCAACGCGGCTTTCGCCGCTCGTGGATTGCAACCGGAAGTCGTGCTTTCGGCAATTGATGCGGACATCATCAAGACCTACGTCAAGCTCGGATTCGGCGTGGGCATCGTCGCGAAAATGGCGATGGAGGAAAACGACCAAAGCTTGACGAGCCGTGACGCCTCGCACCTTTTTCCTGACTCGACCACAGTGATTGGCATTCCGCGCGGCGCCTACCTCAAGGGCTATGTCTACTCATTCATTGAGTTGTTCGCGCCGCATCTGAGTGCCCAGGTCGTGGACGACGCGCTACTCGGATCTGACTCGAATCGGTAGCTTTGTGATCAAATGACCACGGGTCCGAACGGGTCAAAAATTTCGCGAACTACTCGAAATTTGCTGATCAGGAATAAGATGCAAGCGATTCTGGTTGCTTGGCCATCGCGTCGGAAAGGGCCCCGGGCACTCTTCTTCGCGAAATCGCGAATTTAGCTGAATTGCCCTGGCTTGGGCGTTTGACAGTCGGGGGCTCGTCGTTAGGATGCCGCCGCCTCTCGTGCAGGGCACGTGGAGGGCAAGATCTACCAAGGAAATCGGAAGTTCGAATGACAACAGAGGTCATGATCGAAGCCAGCAACCTTTCGAAGCGTTTTGGAAATACCAAGGCGCTCGACAAGGTGAGCTTTGAGGTCAAAAAAGGTGAAGTCGTTGGATTTCTCGGCCCAAACGGGGCGGGGAAGTCGACCACCATGCGCATTCTCACATGCTTTCTCGCGCCCACTACAGGCACGGCGAAGGTCAAGGGAGTCGATGTATTCGACGACCCCTTAGCTGTACGGAGCGCCATCGGCTATTTGCCGCAACGAGCTCCGCTCTACACGGACATGGTCGTACGCGACTATCTCAAGTTCGTGGCGGACATTCGCGGGCTCAGTCCGTCGACGTTCCGCAAGAGCATGGAGAACGTGATCGATGTGTGTGGTCTGGCGCAGGTGCTGAATAAGGATATCGGAACGCTCTCGCATGGTTATCGCCAGCGTGTCGGGCTCGGGCAGGCTCTCTTGCACGATCCCAAGATTCTGATTCTGGATGAGCCCACGGCGGATCTCGATCCGAATGAGAAGGCGGAGCTGATTCGCTACATTCAGGAAATTGGGAAAGATCGCACCATTCTGCTCTCCACGCATAATCTGCAAGAGGCGGAAGAAGCCTGCGCTCGAGCGATCATCGTGTCCAAGGGGCGCGTTGTTGCCGACGGTCCGCTCGAAGAAATTCGCGCCCGCACCGGTGCAATTCGCTACGTGGTCACCGTCGCTGAGAAGGATGCGAAGTCTGCTGAACTATCAGCAGCGCTCGCTGGTCTGGGTGGTGTGAAGTCCACTCGCGCGCTTTCGGCAGACACGAAAGAGCATCGCATCGAACTGTCGGGCGCTCAGGATGGAGACCTCCGCGCGGAGATCTTCCGCTTGATGGTCGACAAGGGCTGGACCTTGCTCGAACTACGCCGTGACGCTCAGAGCCTGGACGCGGTGTTCCGCGACCTGACTCGTGGCGACGAGGCACTCGACCGCGGTCGCGAATGGGACGAAGCCCAGGCTGGCGACGACGACGAAGAAGAAGATGATGAAGACGAGTCCGATGACGACTCGAACGATGCTGGCGAGGAGAGCGACTCTGATAGTGGCTCGGCCGAAAGCACTAACGAAGACGAAAAGGAGAAGGCCTGATCATGTCGACCTTGTTCACTATCGCGAAGCGTGAGTTTCGCTCCTATTTTGATTCACCCTTGGCCTACGTGGTCATTTGCCTGAGCTTCTTTGGTCTAGGTCTCATGTTCTTCATGGGATTCTGGGATGTCGGGCGCGCTTCGATGCAGCGCCTGTTCGAGTACATGCCTGCAGGTCTCTCGATTGTTGTGGTCCCTGTGGTCACAATGCGGCTCATGGCCGAAGAGCGGCGCAGCGGCACTCTTGAGATGCTGATCACCTTGCCGGTCAAAGACAGCGACGTGATTCTCGGAAAATTCTTAGGCGCCTTCGGGCTCGTGATGGTCGTGGTACTCGCCTCTTTGGCCTACCCGATCATGATGTTCCTGGCCCCTTGGAACCTCGGACCGCTTGACCCAGGCCCAGTCGTCAGTGGCTACATCGGCGTGATCCTCTTCGCTGCAGCGGCGGTTGCCGTGGGCTTGCTCGTGAGTTCTCTCACGGAAACGCAGGCCATCAGCTTCTTCGTCACGTTCTTCGTGCTCGGGGCCTTCTGGTTTGCTTCGGCCTTGGCTGACCGTTTTTTCGGCGGAGCTGCAGACCTTCTTCATTACGTGAGCTTCCAGTCTCGCATGAGCGGATTCATGCGCGGCCTCGTGGATACTCGCGACGTTATCTTTTTCTTCTCCATCACGGCTTTGGCCTTGATGGTTTCCTTCCGCGCTCTTGAGCGCCGCAAGTGGGCATAAAAGTCGATGGCAAGCGAATCCCAAAAGCGTAAAGCTGCAGCCCAAACTGGGGTGTATCTGATTGTGATCACCGCAGTGGTGGTGCTCGTTAACCTTGTCGGCGCGGGTCTCTACCTGCGCAAAGACATGACCATGACTGAACGCTTCACCCTGAGTGAAGGTTCTGGTCGTCTCATCAGTGGCCTGAACGAGCCCGTCCAGGCAGACGTTTACGTCGCCACCGGCGTTCCTCAGCTCGATGCCTTCGTCCGTGATTTGAAGCACCTGCTCCAAGAATACGAAACGGCGGGCAACGGTAAGTTCAAGTACACCATCATTGAGCCCAAGACCGACGAGCAGAAGGAAAAAGCTCGCGAGGCTGGTGTTCAGGAGCAACCCTTCGGTCAGCGTGACGAAAAGGGCGACGGAGCCAAGATCACCCAGGGCTTTTTGGGCATCGTACTCAAGTACGGCTCTGAGCAATCAGTGATCCCTGCGCTCCATCCCGGTCGTGGCGACGGTCTTGAATTCATGATCACCAACGAGATCCGTGAAATCAAAGACAAGAACGACGACATCAAGCACCGCATTGGTCTTGTCACCGGCAAGGAAGAAATCAAACTCGGCAACACCGACTTGGTTCCCAACCAGCAGGCGAGCTTCCAGGCGATCATCACTCAAAACTGGTCTTTCTATAACCTCGAAGATGTCGACTTGGGTGGCGGAGCCGCTCCCATCGATCCCGAGCTTGAGGGCTTGATCATCACTCAGCCAGGCACCGACTTCACCGAGGACGAACTTCGTCGCATCGATGAGTTCCTCATGCTTGGCAGCAAAGCGCTTGTCGTGATGGCATCGGCTGTGAACATCAAGGCCAATGACGCCACGATGAACGCGGAACTCAACCTGCACGGTCTCGATAAGCTGCTCACCGGCTACGGAATTGAGATGCACAAGGACGCCGTGCTCGACCACGGTGGCCAGATCCGCATCCCGCTCCAGGTAGGAATGGGCAAAATCGGTTGGGCTCGTCATCCTGGCGTGGTTCACGTCGTGGACGATCCGCGATTCACCGATGACGAAGCGCGTCTCGACACCTCGTTCCCTGCGTTCTTCCGTATGCCTGACATCATGATGCCGTTCCCGTCGTCACTGTCGTTGCTTCGGGATAAGCAGCCTGCGGACGTCACGCTGAAGGCACTGGCTCGGACTACTCCTGCTGCCTCGCTTGAAACTGGCGACACTGTAGACTTGAGCCTGCGCGCCGAATGGCAGCCCAAACCGCCATTCGATCAGCGCATTATCGCCGCAACTGCGGAAGGTGTGCTCAAGAGTGCCTTTGCCGGAGCTCCTAGCGAAAACATCAAGGCTCCTGAGCGTGCCAAGGGTTCGAGCCGTGTGCTCGTGATCTCATCGAGTCAGTTCATCACGAACCCTTTCGCACGTGCAGGCAATCCTCCCCCAGTACCGCCGCAGATGCAGCAGTTCGGTGGTGGCATGCCGGGCGACGAAACGCTGCTTCGCGTAGCTGGTCCGTACACTCAGTTTCTTGAGCGTACGATCTTCTCACTGAAAGGCATCTTGGACTGGATTGGCGGAGACGCTGACTTGATCGCATCCAGCGCCAAACTGATGGGTGAGCCGAACCTGTCTTACGCAAGCGTGTCGAAACCTGAGTTCAAGGCTGGTGATTCTGAGGAAGAAGCCCGCAAGAAGGACGAGGAGTACAACAACGCTCGTGAGAATCTTCAGAACAAGGTGCAGTGGAGCCTGACTTTGGGGCTGCCCCTGTTGTTCGGCCTGTTTGGTCTGTGGCGTTGGCAAACGCGCAACAAGCGATTGAACGCGCCGATCCGCAAGGCATCTGCTTCCCCTGACAGCTCGAAGAAGAGTGAGAAAAAGGCCGCGTAAGCGGCCTGCCTTTCCCACGGATTTGAAAGACTAGATATGGCACAAGACATGAAAATGTACGCAGCTATTGGACTCCTTGCAGCGCTGGGCGTGGGCTATTACGTCCAACAAAAGAACAGCAAGGAAGAAGCAGCTGAGCATACGCTGGACGGCGCAAAGGCCGAACTACCCGACCTTTCTCTCAGCGAAGAAGCCACGGCGAAGATTACGAAAATCGTGATTGAAAAGCCGGCCACGACCGAAGGCGAAGAAGAAAAGCCTGCTGAGAAGTTCGTTCTCGTCAAACAGGGCGACAAGTGGATGCTGGAAGAACCAGTGTCCGCTTTAGCCAACCAGTCGAATGTGGAGAGCTTGATCAAGAACTTGAACAAGCTTTCTGCCACCGAAGAGATTTCTACGAGCAAGGATAGCTACGATAAGTACGACTTGGTGGACAGCAAAGCGGTTCACTCGACCTTCTTCGAGGGCGACAAAGTTGTGCGCGAAATTTGGGCGGGTAAGAGTGGTGGTCGCGGTCAAATGGCACGTGTCAACGGCTCGGATTCGGTCTTCGCCATCGATGGCTATTCGAGCTTTCTTTACAATCGCAACGCCAAAGGCTGGCGCGATCTGTCGATCTTAGAGCTGGATACAGAAGAAGTATCAGCCGTGACGATCAAGAATGAGAACGGTGAGTTTTCATTCGAAAAAGAGGGCGAAGGAGAAGAAGCCACCTGGGACGGCAAGTTCAAAGCAGAGAAAGCCTTCGGTTCGAAGAAGATCGAAGACTTCGAAGCCAAGAAGGTCACCGACATGCTGAACGCTTACAAGAAGTTGAATGCTTCCGGTTTCGGCGATGGCAAGACGCTGGTGGAAACAGGGCTTGAAGAACCTGTAGCGGTCCTTTCGATTCAGCAGGGCGACAAGACGATTGAAGTGTCGTTTGGCAACACTGCTGAGGGAACGAGTCGTTACGCTAAGGTCGCTGGCAGTGATCAGATCTACACGATCAGTTCCTGGGCAGCGGATTGGGGCACGGCGGACGAGAAGAAGTTCCAACCTTCGGATGAACCGCCTCCTTCACCCGGTGGTCCTCCCGGCGGAATGCCTCCGGGCATGGGCATGCCTCCGGGCATGGGCATGCCTGCCGGGCATCCCTAATCAGCAGGCGCCTGACAGTCAGCGCGTCTCATGAAGAAGCCTCGCCATCGTGTTGATGGGGAGGTTTTTTCTTGGGGAGCGGTTCGATTCAAAGATTCAGAATGAGCTGCCAGGTTGTTCGAGAAACTCGACTTCGGCTTCAGTACTGTCCCTGCCAAGTACCTTGTTACGATGCGGGAATCTGCCAAATCGTTCGACGATGTCCCGGTGCTTGATCGCGAAACCCACGTTGAACTCCACTGCTTCCTTGGCAGCCCCCGTCAGCTCGGTGGCCATCTCTTGAAACAACGCAATGCAGCGATTCTGCACGATGAGTCGCTCCGAGTGCATCAGCGGCATGTAAGCGAAAGTTCGCATCGCCCGAGGCAGCTTTTTGTCTTCTCCCAGCGCAATCAAATCGAGAGCGTAACCCAGGGCAATCTCGTCGGCGGCGAACATACCAGGGGTGTCGCGGTACATGTTTCTTGAAAACTGATCCAAGACGATGATGGCCGCCAAAGTGTCTTTGTTGGAGCCGAAAGCGAAACTCTGGTGACCTTGCGCCAGCAGCGCGGCGTGGAGCCACGAAAACTGTGATTGAATTTGTTCGTCGAAAGCTTGGCTCTTTTTGAACCAAGATTGGCGGTGCTTCTCGTCAGCCCCCCCAGACTCATCGAGAGTCCCAAACCAGAAGTCCAGGACTTGGCGCAGTTGATCGGGCGAAACGGAAGGGGTTTGATTCGTCATGTTGGGCCTCAGTTTAGTCCTTGGTCTTGCCCGAGCTGCGGACAATCATCGAGAGAGAGTTCAAAGGGCGGCGTATCGTGGGCCACCACCCAGGTGACGAAGGTGACCCGGTCGCGAGCTTCCTCCTTCGGCAATTGGTTACTCAGAGAGAAATCTGACTGTTGACCGATGATCATTGTGAAAATGTAGCAGCCAGCAGGACGGTTACGGTTTTCGTCCCATGGAATTTTCATGATTCTCGGCTCGGCATCAGAGAGACTACCGCCACCTAAAGGGACTGCGCCGATAACGGTGGGGGACCTAGAATGCGAGTAATTCAGGTAGAGAAACCCCTGAATCGCCTCCGCGCCCAAGTCCAGATCTTCAGACCAGAAGCTCACCGAGAAGTTGGTGGGATCGATTGAGGTGTCGCTGGTCGTTTGAACGATCGAGAAGGGGGAGGGGGCCACATCGAGGATGACGATTCGGGGCGGAACCACCTCTTCTCCTTCTAGCGGCGGCCCAGAACTGACCAAACATGAGGTGCTGAGCGCGGCAGTCATGATCCCGAGCGTCACCGCAATGCAGCGCTTCAAGCGCCTCCGCGTGGTGGTCGCTGTGCCCGCTTGATGCGCCATCATGCTCCCACCTGGTGGCAACCAGTGTGGTGCGCAGGCAGCTCGGCAGGATCAACGTGAGTAGTGAAATGTCGCATGAACCGCGTTCTCGGACGCTAGCACGAGAGATTTTTTCTGTGAACACTCCCAGAAACGCCAATTGACCCTGAATTGAGAGAGAAATTGTTGAGACGAGAGGACGCGGCCGGCAGGTTTGGACCATATATAATGGGTGAAGTGGACTCGATCGATTGACCTGAGCTGTGTGGTACTCGTGACTGTTGTCGCTTGTAGTAGCGAGACCCCCTCCTCGAAGCAGTCGGAGCGGGGAGAGCGTCAGGGGATTGGGCAAGGGATACCCCCCATCGTGCAAGTGACCTCTGCCCCCGGGGATGGCGACGGTGATACCCCGCTACCCGAGGGAAGCTTGGCGGTTTGTACGATTGAGGGCTCTGAGACTCGGGGCTTGGTTGATGGCTCTTGGTTGATTGACGACTTCGAAGACGGTAACGCCGGCTTTTTCGGGAATGGACTATCGGGCGGTTGGTACGGCTTTGGGGATGGCACTGGGGATCAGAACATCGAGCCGACGTGGAAGCCTTCGCCAGGCGGACTGGGAGAGAGCGCCTTTGCGGCCCATGTCGTGGGTGGCGCTTACAATGAATGGGGGTCCGGAAATTCACTCGTGCTCAGTTCGCGCACGGCAGGTGATGACTGCCTGTTTGATGCAACGGCCTATGACGGATTCACCTTTTGGGTGAGAGGCAGCATCGTCGATTCGTTCCCTGACGAGCCTGCAAAAGCTCCCTATCCCAACGATTCCGGTTTCCTCAAGGTGCAGCTCACGGACAAGGACGAAGTGCCTGCCAGTCAGGGCGGCAATTGCGATGAATTGTCCGGAAGCTGCTGGGATTCGCATCGTCTTCGCGTGGCTCCCAGCGAATGTTGGGTCAAACATGTCATTCCCTTCGACGAGATGAAGAAGGACGGTTACGGGCAACACCCTGATTCGCCAGTGAATCGAGAGGAGCTGCTCAATCTGGGGTTCGAGATTGGGCGCTACATGGATTACGACTATTGGATTGACGACCTTCAGTTCTATGCGGGGGAGCCTCCCGAATCGGAAGAGGATTGTTCAAACCTAGGTGCAGGAGGCGCGGGCGGCAGCTCGGCGGAGTAACTGATGAAGCTTTCACTTAAATGGCAGGCTCTGGCCTCGTCTGCGGCTGTCCTTTCCGTGCTCGCCTGTTCAAGCGAGGATGGTCCCGTCGCCGAATTGCCCGACGGCGCTTGGCTCAGTTCGACTCGTGCGGAGAACGTTCTCGCCTCGGAGATGTGCGCGACGCCTTCTCCCGGCAGTTCGCCGCTGCGTCGACTCAGCAACGCTGAGTACAAAAATACGCTAATCGATCTCGGGCTTGATCCTACTGAGGTGAGCGCGACCGTTGCTGGCTTGCCTTCGGAAACGGAGTCGCTCGGGTTCCGCAATGGCGCCTCGGCACTCACCGTGAACTCGCTGCTCGCCCAGAAGTATCAGTCGATTGCCCGCCAATACTCGCGAAAATTTGCCACCGACTGTGCTGAGGACGAAGCGACTTGCGCCGATCAGTTCGTGACGAACATGGGGTTGCTCCTGCACCGTCGCCCTTTGAGCGATGAAGAAAAGGCGAGCTACCTCGGGATATTCGAAAAATCCCGCAGCTTTGATGAAGTGCCTGAGGCCTATGGCTGGGTCATCGAGGCGATGCTTCAGAGCCCGTACTTTCTCTATCGTGTTGAGTTGCCTGGTGCCGAAGTTGAGCGCGTGACCGGTTACGAGATGGCATCGCGCCTTTCCTACACATTCTGGCAAGCTCCACCCGATGAAGAACTGCGCAACGCAGCGCGTGACGGTCTTCTGGAAACTCCAGAGCAGATCCAAGCCCAGGCATTGCGTCTTCTCGCAGACGAGAGAGCCTTCAGGCTCTATGAATTCTTTGAGCAGTGGCTCGATCTTGATGAACTGCGCGCCATTGAACGCGACCCTGTCCTGGTTCCTAACGTTCCAGCTCAGTTACCCGAACTCCTGAAGGCCGAGTCCCGCGCGTTCATTCAGCACCTCCTGGCGGATCCGAATTCGACGTTCACGGATTTGCTCAGTGCTAAGTACACCTTCGCGAATCAGGCGCTCGCCGAGCACTATGGTTTGCAGGGCCCCACGGGGGACACTTTCGAGCAGGTTGACGCCCCAAGGCGCAGCGGCGTGCTCACCCAGGGGATGTTGGCGGCTCGCGACACAGCGACCCACACGTCGATTGTGCGTCGAGGGCTCAAGCTACGCACAGACTTCCTCTGTCAAATCGTTCCCGCTCCACCAGACAACGTCGATCTCACTCTCAGCGGCATTGGAAAGGAACTCACTCAGGCCCAAAAGCTAGCGATCCACCGCGAACAACCCAGTTGCAACAAGTGCCATACATTGATGGACCCGATCGGCATCGCCTTCGAAGAGTTCGATAGCGTGGGCCGTTTCCGCACCACTGATGAATACGGCTCGCCTCTGACCACCGCTGGAGAAATCGCCGGAACGCTGGATGCCGACGGGCCAGTGAACAACGTGCATGAGGTGGCCGCCTCACTCTCACAAAGCGTGGAAGCCCAACAATGTTACATGATTCAAAACTTCCGCTTCTTTTTTGGTCGTGAGGCGCGCCGCGAGGACTTGTGTTCGCAAGCTCAGCTCAGCCAAGTCTTTACGAATAGCGACCAAAGCCTGGTGGAATTGCTGGTCGGCTTGGCCGAGACAGATGCGTTTCTCTACAAAGCTCCTCTTCAAACCGAAGCTCCTGGCGCGGGAGAAGGACAATGAAAGCAATGAATCGACGCACCTTACTTCGGGGTGCTGGTGGCGTAGTGCTTGCCCTCCCGTTTCTTGACGCGATGCGTCCCACCCGCGCGCGGGCTGACACTGGCGAAACCCGCAGACTCATCTTTTCCTTCAAACCCAATGGCGACGAAGTCGACAAGCGTTTTGTCAGCCAAGGTGTTGATGACTTTGAACTCGGCGAGTTTCTTCAGCCGCTCGAGGCTTACCGCAAGGACGCGCTCTTTCTGCACCGCCTGAACAAGCGCTGGTCCAATATGCCGGACGTCATGCGTGGCGATAACCATCAGTGTGGTGGCAACTCGCTCGCCCCCTGGGAGTTTGGCGAGGGCGATTTTCCGCTCGGTGGGCTCGATAGAACTGTGGGCTATGTGCTGGGGCCAAGCGCCGATTACGCGATTGGTCAGCGTGTGCTCGACGCAAATATCGCGGTGCCCTACCGGCATTTGGCGTATCGCGTGGGCGATGGTCACAACGACATTTGGAACTTGTCCTCGCATGCGGGACCGGTGGGGCAAAAGAATCCCATCATTCCTGAGACCGATCCGATCGTCTCCTTCAATCGACTCTTTGGCACCGTGGGGGATAGTGAGTCTGAAGCCGCTGCGCGTCATCGTCTAGAAATGCAGCAGTCTGTGCTCGATTTGGTGGGCGGTCAGGTCAAGCAGCTCCAAAGCAAGGTGAGCTACGACGATCGATTGCGCCTGGAACTCCACAGTGAGGCATTGCGCGATCTCGAACGAACCCTCTCCGCGGGAGTCAACGGCGCCCATTGCATGCCTGTCGATCCGGGCCTTGAGGGCGGAGCGCTCGACCCTGAAGCGCATGTGCGAGTCGCCGAAGCCTTCTTCAAGATGATGGTGATGGCATTTTCCTGCGATCAGTCACGCGTCGTGAACTTCAATTGGTCCGGCAACACGAACGATCGCGTCTACCGCAACCTCGGACTCGAAGAAGGCCACCACACGATCTCTCACCAGAGCGACGACGCAGCCTTCGCCAACATTCGCAAAATCCACACTCACTTGTGGAGCAGCACCACAGCTCTCTACGAAGAGCTGATGGCCGCGCCGGATGGCGAAGGCAGCCTGTGGGATAGCACCCTGATCGTTCATTGGAACGAACTCGGCCAAGGTGACACCCACAGTCTGAACGACGGCCTCGTGGTGCTCAACGGCGGCGCTTGCGGCCTGATCCGCAAGAACCAGCTGCTCAATCTCGAAAATGCGGGCTCCTTCCCCGATCTCCTGACGAGCTGCTTCCACTACATGGGTTTCGACGACGTCGACAACTTTGGGGACCCCAGGCTCAGTCAGGCGACAGGGGGCATGAGCGAAATTTGGGCTTAGGACTCGACGCATGGACAAGGGCGGGGGACGCCGAGCTTGAATTGGCTCAGGTGTTTTCAGGATAATTCGGCGGACCGATATGAGTATCTTGCAAAGTCATGGGCCTGCTGAGAGCATTGTGCATGCCAAGAAGCAGTTCGCTCCTCTTTACAATTGCATGGGGGGCACTATTCCTCTCTTGCGCTCCGCCCAAGACACCTGAGCCCATCGAGGGTTCTGTCGCTGAATCGACGGGCCGACAGGCTGCCTTGGTCACAGAGGGTCCAGGTCGCCCCTTGGTCGTCGACTGGCATGCCGAGCAACGCGCCGATCTTGAAGTGGCCATGCGCACGGGCGTGGCCCTGGTTCGCTACGAAGGGGGCACGATGGAGCTCCTCAACGACTGTTCGCTCGATGGCGACTACGGATTCTTCGGGGTGACCACCAAGACAGAACTGATTCGACTCAAGAGCGAACAAGAAATCGTCGCCAACCTCCCTCTCGCGGGCGTTGGAATTGCCGCTGAGCTCGGTGGCGAATTGAGCAGCGGCGCGTCGCTCGATGTGGCTCTTGCGATCATCGGTAAGAAGCGGACCACCTGGCTGGATCCGACACTGAGTGACTTGCGCGGGCACTGCGAGGGAGCCACTCACTTCGTCAAAGGTGCGACTCTCGGTGCCTTCGTCATGGACATGGGCGACGCCACTCAGGCACGCACCGCAGCGCTCGCCTTTGGAGTTGGAGCGAGCGGGCAGACCCAGACTTCGCGCGGTTCACGCAAAGCCGATGGCGATCTTGCCGCATGCGCAACCGCGTCACCGGAGTCGCTCACTCCCCCGATCCAGTGCGCTGCCCTGGTGCGTTTGGAGCTGAGTCCGCTTGCCCGCCCCGAGCAGCAGAAAAGCGCCAAAGATCAGACACAAGGCGCCCAGGCCGATCCGATGGCCGCGCTTCTCGCCCAAACTGAATCCGCGACCGGCTGTCCTGCTGGGATGGTGATGAGCGAAGGCAAGTGCACCACGAAGGGCGAGACGGAGATCTATACTTGCGACGGAAGCGATGAGACTGAATGCCTCACGATGTGCCACCGCAACGATGCGAAGAGCTGCTCCATCGCGGGAGTTCTGCAGTACCAAGCGGGCCCGCAGGCGAACCATCAGCAGAATTTTGCTGAACTCTCCGAGAAGGGCTGCCAGCTCGGCGACGGGATGGGTTGCCTGAACGCGGGCATTGCCCACGAGAACGGCTGGGGTCGACCTCAGTCCGCCCCCGAGGGACTCAAGTTGTACCTGGAGGGCTGCAAGCGTGGAGAACCGGTCGCTTGCTTCAGTGCAGGCAACTCCTTTTTCTCGGGACACGGCGCAGCGGAGGACAAGGGCACTGCCGCCAAGCTCTTCGGCATTGGCTGCAACGCTGGGCACCAGTCGTCTTGCACAAACTTGGGAGTCCAACAGATGAGCGGCGACGGTGTGCCGAAGGATATCATTCAGGCCCTCGCTTACTTCAAGCGCGCCTGCGACGGCGGCGAAGCCATCGCCTGCGGCAATGTCGGTCTTCATTACGAATTTGGCATCGTCGTGCCCCAGAATCCCGAAACTGCCGTCGGGCTCTTTGCCCGTGCTTGCAAGCTCGAGACTCTCGCCTGCATTCGACTTGGCATCGCGCTTCAGGCCGGCTTTGGCGTTCCTCGCAATGATGAGTCAGCCCAAAAGCTCCTGGGCGCCGTTTGTTCACAGCAAGACTCCGCCTATCAAGTTCAGCTGGCCTGCACCACGCTCAATCTCGTCTACGGCGGCCGCCACCCCATCCAGGCGCGAGATCTTCCAGGTGACGATTCCCGTGATGGTTCCCCAGTGCCAGGACGGAGTCGCGCGAGCTTGCGGGTTCTTGGGTGTGGCCTACCACGGCTTGGGTGCGCCCAAGGACGGCGACGCGGCACTCCAGCATGCGTGCCAGCTCAAGGACTACTGGGCCTGCGACATCCTCTCACGTCGCAGCAAGCTCGGCTTGACCACCGCAGCGGCGACTCGCTAGCGCTGAGTCAGGGCGCTTCCAGTGTAGAGGCCCTGTCTGCGACTTTCTTAGCGAAATTCGCCACAGGGTTGGACAGGATAGTTGTTCTAGTTATAATAGAACAATGATCATTCGACTTCGCAGCAATAGTGAGGAGCCGCTGTTCGAACAGATTGCGAGTCAATTACGGCGCGCCATCCACGAAGGGCGGGTCAGCGCGGGTGAGCGACTCCCGACGGCGCGAGACCTTGGCGAGTCACTTCAGGTCAATATGCATACCGTTTTGCGCGCGTATGACGCCTTGAAGCGCGAGGGCCTGCTGGAAGTTCGGCGCGGCAGAGGCGTCGTGGTCGTCGGTGAGGATGTGGGGCGAGCCAAGTTGTTGGATTTGGCTCGTGCCCTTCTCAGCGAAGCGACGCGACAAGGGATGAACCTCAAAGAGCTCAAACGACTGCTGGGCGAGATCTAACGATGTCGAACACGAATCGAAATGCGGTGCAGTCCATGAAAGAACAAGAATTCCAGGCCGTGCGTACCCAATTCGTGCTGGTCTGCCTTGCGCTAGCTCTCGCGGCCGTCGCGCTTTCCAGATGGTTCCTTCTTGAAGGAAACTCGCCGTCCGACGTGGTCGCGACTCATTGGAGCCTCAGTGGACAAGCAGATGGTTCGCTCACTGTCTCACGACTGCTTGGGGGATTAGGTGTGATGGCGTTCGCGCCAGCTGCTGTCGCCATTGCGCTCGTCGCCATGAGGGGGCCGCTCCAGCGTCATCCCCTGTTGCTCTCGGGTCTCACCGCTTTAACGACGTTTGTCGGCGCCTTGGTGGTTTGCATCAGCTGGTCGATCGCTTCCTTAAACCAGGGGGCGACCAGTTGGCAGGACGCCGCGCCAATTCCTGGAACGCATGTCGCAACGGTCGTCATTTTGCCGCTACTTTTGGCGGCGGCAGCCGCGTTTCTTGCCAGGAAGCTTTGGCCGGCTTCAAGCCGCGCCGCACATCTGGCCCCTAGCTTGAATCTTGAACCCGAAGAACGCGCCATCTGGCTGGGCCGGGTTCACGCAGGCGCGTGGCTTTGGATTGGCGTACCGCTGTCTGCAGGGCTCACTTGGATCGTCCTCGAACTAGCGGGAGCCCCCGTAGCCCTGTTCTTGCTGCTATCTTTGGTCATTCTCGCGGATTCCTTCTCGATGCTTCGGGTCATCGTGGATCGAGAGGGGCTGAGCGTCCGCTACGGGCACCTGGGACTTTTTCGTCAGTTGATCCCCCTCGCGAAGGTGGATGGCGCCAGGGCTATGAATATCAAGCCGATGAACCACGGCGGCTGGGGCTACCGGGGAAGCCTGCTGCTGCTGGGCAAAGCCGCGGTGGTCGTTCGCCGTGGCGACGCGATCGAGGTAACGCTCCGCGGAGGTCGCCAATTCCTGGTGACCGTGGACGATGCCGAAACTGGTGCAGCCTTACTCAATGGTTTGGTGCAACAGCAGCATTGAAGAAGCGCGGTGGCGCAGATGAAGGATTGGGGGGCACCCCAAAATGAGCCGAGGCAAGTTCGTGTTTCGAACCCTGATCGCATCAAGTAGACGTGAGGCGAAGAGAAGTGACCGCTCGTTGAAGTTCGCACCTTTCCAGCTCACAATCTGACTCATGACAGCAAGACCTGTTCTCCTGGTTCGCGGGATCGGCGAGACCGGCAGCAGACTTGAGCCGCTTGCGAAAACGTTGCGCGCCGACTGTCGATTGGTCGAAATCTTTCGCTATGAGAAACGATTCGGCCAAGTCAGTTTGGAGACACTTGCCGAGCAGTTAGCCGCCGTTGTCGAGCGCATTTCAGGAGATGTTCAAGACGGCAAAATTGATCTCGTGGGATTCAGCATGGGGGCCCTCATCTCGCGGACTTATATCCAGTGCCTCGGCGGGCGAGATCGCATCGGTCGCTTTATCTCAATCTCAGGTCCGCAGCGCGGAACATGGACGGCCTACCTCGTACCTGGTCGCCTATTTGATTTGCCAGGTTGCGTCGAAATGCGCCCGAAGAGTGATCTGCTGAAGCGCCTTGAGTGTGACCCAGATCCGTGGGGAGAGGTCGAAGTACATACAATCCGCAGCACCCTCGACCACATGATTGTTCCTGCCACGAGTAGTCACTTGCCGAGGGAGCGCTACGGCAGCTGCACGTTACCGCCGCTGATCGGCTGGGCGCTCAAACGCAGGTTTGGACCGGCTGGCAGCGATAGGGCGCGCACGGACAAGCCTTCGCTCACGCCGGCTTCGAAGATTTCGTAGTAAAGCCACAGGCCGTCCTCTGAAACGCTCATGATGGGACTAGCGCGATCGCCTGCATCAATCCGAGTGCGCTTTGTAGTCTCGCCCCGCTGTGTGACGTAAATTTGGGAAGTTGCGTCAGTCTCTTCTTGCGCGGAGTAGACGACGGTGGTGACCCCTCCCGGTGTTGCGATCCCTCCAATGGTGAAGCTGTTGTCGCTCGCAAGGTCGCCGTTGACGCGCCATGCGGGTTCAGTGCCATCGAGGCTCGCGACGTAGTAGCTGTTGTACACCTTCGAGCTTTCCGAAGTGCGCATTGCGACGTAAGCGCCGTGGATCTCGTAGTTGAGGACACCCATGTCGCCAGTCACGAAATCCGGGCTGAGCTGTCGTTCCTTTCTCGGCTTGGCTGCGTCCACCGCAAAGACCACCCGGACGGGCGCCGCTTCCACGCCATCTGGATAGGTTTCTTTGCGATAAGTGACGACGTTGGACTCGGCGGACAGTGCCCACTGGGTGATGGTTTCGTCATCGCTCGACGCGGCGCTGACGGTTTCTTCCTCTCCGGTTGCGAGCGAACTTCGCACGACCTTGAGATTGCGTGCGTAGGTGTCGTCGTAGGCGAAGTACACATACTCGGAGCCCGCATCAAAAGAGACTGAGCTCGCGCCAATTGACTGGCGAGGATCTGGATCTGTCGCGGATGCTGGCAGTTCATCTGGAAAGTTTTCGTCGAGCAGTGAAGTTGCCCCCGCGCCGAGTTCCTCCGTGTCCACGAGGTACGCCCTGATGGGGTTGTTCCCCGTCTGGAAGACTGCGTAGCGACTGTCGGGCGAAAATGCGTCAAAGCCGCGACTTCGTGGTGCACCGTCAAATACGACGGTGGCCGCTCCGCTCTCGGTGAGCTGTCTTACGAAAACCTTCGACAGCCCATCCTGCGTGCCATGGAACATGACGTTTGTACCGTCGGGCGCCACGGCCATCAAACTCCTGAGTGTGATTGATTCGTCCAGCTGCAGCTGAGTCGCCTGCGCAGGTGCGGTCGACGAGAAGGTGAAGATGCCTCGGCTTCCTTGCAGGACCGCTTCGAAAACGATCATGTCGGCTGATTCGACCATCTGAAGCGAGCTGGTCGAGAAACTTCCCGTTGCATCGCCATCGCCCGGAAAGATCTCAACCATTTGGCCTGGCTTCGAACGCTCCACAGCGTAGAGCTTCATCTGGCCATCAACTTCATTTTCCGCCGCAAAAGCGACCCACTCGTCACCAGGCAGAGACCAGGCGCGATGAATTTCGGCACCATTGCTCGTGCCGTCACCATTGATCTTCACGCTGGTGCCCGCAGCCGCAAAGGCAATGCTGGCCACTTGGTTCGCGAAGGTGCTGAAGGTCTCCTGGTAGACGACAGACTGTTGGTCGCTGCCGAGGGAGAACGAGCCGATGTTGGGTGTGTCAGCTGTCAGCTGAATAGGGTTATCGGGGTCGGTGCGATCCCAGAGGTAAAGACCAACATCCTCGGTACGTTGGACCTTCAGCAAGATCCGCTCGTCGTCGAGCCAGACAAACTCGGAGATTTCGCCACCGAGCGTATCAGCAAGACGCAGGGGCGTTCCACCTCCCACCGGCACCGTCCAGGCGCGACTGTCGTCGCCGGAAATCGACCACGTCGCTTGGGTACCATTCGGTGAGATGGTCACATCGGGGTAGAGACCACCCGTCCGCAGGTCTTCAGCGACGGACAACAACGTGGAGGTGCCTGTCGCCGGCAGCCCGGCATATTGCATGGTGATCACGTTGTCGGAATCGGGCTGATCGTCGTGATCCGTTCGCAGTGCGAAGATAAGCCCCGCGCAGTCGTCAGAAAAAGCGTTAAAATTTGAATAGGCGGTGCCCTCATTGTTGAGGTCTCCATGAACCTTAACCGGAGCGGAAACAGAGCCCGGGTTGCTTCGGTAGGCAGCAGCCCAAGCCGCCAGATCAACGAAGTAGAGTTCTTCATTGAAGCTATTTCGACTCCGACGCTGCCGTGAAAATAACTCGCTCGTCACAGACCTGCACCGCCTGCGAGGAGCTGAACGTGCCCTGGAGTTCACTCGCATCGTAGACCAGCGCCTGAAGTTCATCTGTTCCTGCAATGGCGGCGGCTGCATCGACCACGTAGAGCGCGGGATCAGCGCTCGCGCTTTGCTTCTCGACGAGAGCGAAAAGCGCACCGCTCCCAAGGAACACGAACTGCTCCGGGTAAGCCGTCGAAATCACGGCTGTCGTGGGCGTCGCAGCGCCAAGCGTCGAAAGGTCTACCACCTCGACTCTGCGTTTTCCGCCAAGGACTGCGTATTGCTCGTCGGCCGAGAAGCTGATGGGAGCGCTGTTGTATTCCTGATCTTCGAGCAACAATACGACCTCTCCACCCGCGTCGAGATCGGCGATGTAGAGATGCCAGCGAGCTGAGCCGCTCGTGGTGTCCTGGATCGAAAAACCGATGTAGCGCCCATCGGGCGAGAATTCCGCCCATTCAATTCTCTGGCCCGTCACCAGTACAGGGGAGATCTTGATTGCGCTCGGAGTCGTCTCGGTCGCGTCGACCCAAAAAATGTCAGCCTGACTTGGTACAGTCTGCGCTGCGTAGAAAAAGAAACGGTCTCCATCGGGACTTGGCGTCAGGTCGCTCGGTGTGGATTCTGCCGCCGGCGATGTCACTGCGTAGGGAGCAGTGGGGTCGAGCGCATTGGCACGATAGATCTGCCCGCGACCTTCGATCTCATGGTCAGCGGCGTAGAAAACATCTCCACCAGCAACGACAAAAGAGTTGACCTTTCCACCCGGGGCGAAAAGAGAAGCGTTGAGGACGGTCGGCGAGCCAGGAACTGTCGCCAGCATCACATCGTTGTGATCAAGCTGCGCCTCACGGGAAAGATAGAGCGCTTCCGGTGTCATGACCTGAACAAGGCTAGTCAGGGTTGTTGTTTCGCCCCACTGATCGGTGCAGGTCGCTTCAACCTCGACTTCACCCACATCGTCGAGCTGAACGGTGTTGCCTTTGACAGGCTCACCATCCACCGACACCTCGCCGATGACGTCGTCTGGATCGTCGCTGTCTTCGCAGACGACTCCGACATCGATGGTGGAGCCCGGCAAGACAACGAGTCCCGATTTTGGCGTCGCAGACAAGATGGTGGGGGCATCGTTCTTGACGTTCACCTCAATCGACGCAGGCTTGGAGACGGCACCTGTGCTGTCCGTGCAGCGAAGCGACACAACAAATGTGCCGCCTTGAGAATACGTGTGTGAAGCTGTCGTGGTATCGGCCGTGGTGCCGTCGTCAAAGTCCCACTCGGCGGTCCAACTAGTCTCGTCTTCCGGTCCGCTGCAGCTCCCTTCAAAATCGACAGCGACCCCCGGTCTTACAGATGGCGCGGAGCTGGGCGTGAGAATGCTCGCAACCGGCAGCCGCGATGGATCCTTGTCTTCATCAGGGTCTGTTGTTTTTGGGGGCTTTGTTTCGGGCTCATCGCCGTCGCTATCGCCACCGCCGCAGCCGGTTGTGGCTGCGGCAAAGAAGACGCCTACCAAAAGAACACAAGCCCGACCCAAGGGTAGTCCACAAGACATCAAGAACAGGGTATCGGCTCAGAGCAGTCGACGTCCACTACTACCGTCGTCGTGAAAACACCCTACCCCAACACGACCCGCAGAATTCGTGAGATAGGGCGACAAAAGTCAGCTAAACTGACCGCAATGAAACTCTTGGCGCAGTTCACGGCTTCTCTTATTTTGATCAGTGGGACCTTTGCTTGCTCGGGCGAAAGGTCTGGCGCTTCTCCCGACGACGCTTCGAACACCAACACCGGTGGTGATGCCGCTCAGCCGCCAGCTGAGGGAACTGGCGGAGCTGATGCGGTTACCTGTGAGGAAGGAGCTTCTCAGCCTGCCGCTGATGGTTGCAATACCTGTACTTGCACGGACGGTGATTGGGGTTGCACAGAGATGGCGTGCGTGGGTGATGATGGCACGGCGTGTGGTGCTCGCGCTGGCGATACGTGCTCAGACTCCGAATATTGTGCTTACGAAGCAGGACAGTATTGCGGAGCCGCGGATGCGCAGGCGACTTGCAAGCCACGTCCCGAGGTATGCACTTTTGACCACAATCCCGTCTGCGGTTGCGACGGCAAGACCTACAGCAACGCTTGCGCTGCAAACGCGGCCGGCACCGGCGTGCAGACAAAGGGTGAGTGCTCCGCAAAGTAAGGCTGCGCGCTGGCTGCTCAAGTGACTTCAATCTCGCGACGAAATCTCATACTGCTGCTGCTCCTCAGTCCCAGCGCATGTTCACGGAAAGAAGACGTGGAGGCAGTACCGCACGAACAGATTGTTGAGCTTGTGGCGCCTCCTCCACCCCAAACCCAGCCGCGTACGGCCCTCCCTAGTCAACGCGTTGGAGCTCGTCCGATTGCAAAAGTCCCGAAATCTCGGCCGGCACAAGACGCGGACGCCCGTCCGTCGCCTCCCCCCAAGCCCAAACCTTCGACACTCTTTGGCAGACGCTTGCAGCCAAAAGGCGGGGCTCTTCAAAGCCAAGCTGCCGACACCGAGAGGCGTGCTCGACAGTTCGTGCGAGCTGTGAATTGCAAATTTCAAAATGCTCACAAAGCCTGTCAGTTTGCTTTCGACAAGGCTCCCCGTGACAGTTGGGAACGGACCTTTGACGTAGTTTGTCAACCAGAACGAGACGGGCTGGTCCTTCGCTCCGCGGCAGAAGATGGCAAGTTTTACACCGATGATGACATTGTGTGGCAAGGAGACCCTACGGCTCTCGTCTCCGATTGCGATCAGTTCTGAGCAACAACAACGCCACTACCAATCTCTGCCAAGCAAGAGGACTCAACCTCGGTATTGAGAGCTTATGGCGTGCATTCCCGATCATCGCGGGCTGCTGGCCGTGATTGGGACGAGCTTGGTGTTGTTGAGAACGACAGTAAACGCCTTGAACGCGTAGAAGAATCCACCGATGCCCAGGGTGATGAGGGTGATGAAGAACCAGAGGACAATGTGCCCGATCTCGTTGCCGACATTCGCTTCGCACCTCAACCTGGCCACGCGACGTCCGCTATCGTCAAGAACGTAGGCGTCGTTCAAAAGGACCCGGCCAAAGGCGTAGGGGTAGAAGAACAGCGCGACCCCGAATGTGACGAGGGTCAGCAAGGCCCACACAATCACGTGGACGATGATCGCTCCGATGGAGATGTTGGCTTCGAGTCGGGAAAGGTTCATTGGTTTCTCAAGAGTTGGAGCGCATAGTCTCTGAAATGCCAAGCGAGAAGACTCCTGTTGTAGGAAACCCATTGCTGAGCATTGATTGTGCGCGTGGAACAATTCGTTTCATCATGCTAAAGCAAGCCCATGAGCGAGGCAGAAACGGATGTGCGATTCGGGCACGACCTCACCCAGGTTCAGGATGAATCGGGTGTCGACTTGCTGCAGCTCAAGAAGCAACTCCAGCTCACGCCAGAGCAGCGTTTGCTGAACCTTGAGCAGCAAATTGAGTTCATGCGTGAACTTCGTGGCGCAGCTGAGCGATGAACTTCAAGCTCGCCCTTACGGTGCTGGCCAAACATCGCGTGGAGTACGTTTTGGTCGGTGGCGCTGCAGTGGTAGCGCACGGATCAACCTTGATGACCCAGGACTTAGATATTCTGTACCGGGTGGCACCCGAGAACGTGCATCGGTTGTTGAGCGCTTTCGAGGAACTTGATGCGTACGTATTCAACGACTCTCGAAAGCTCCGTTTCGAGTTCGACCACCTCAACAACCATGGGCATCACCTGACCGAAACCAAAGCCGGACGCATCGACGCACTCGGATCCATCGGCGTGAAAGGAGATATTCTCTATGAACATCTTCTCTCCGACTCAGTTGAACTTGATGTCTTCGGAGTGCAGATCCTCTGCATTTCCTTGGAGAAGTTGATTGGCGTGAAACGCGAACTTGGACGACCACGCGACCAGGCGGCGGTTTTGGAACTCGAAGCATTGAAGAAGCTGCGAAGCGAGGAATAAGAGATTTGGGGGCACCCCCGAACTAGCCGAGGCAAGTTTGCCTCGCGAAGCCATTTCCTCGCCTAGTCCGGGCCGAAAAAACCTGGGGGAAACCCCACGCTTTGCCTTACGGCATCACCAAAGTGCAGCCGGGAGTGTCTTCGCAGCGGAACAGGAAGATGTCCGCACAAGCAGCGTCGAGGGGTGAACCTCCGCACTTCTCGTTCCAGGAGCAACCATCCTGGGTCTGACAATCGAAAGAGCGGTCGATACTTGAGCAGGAATCAGCGACGCCACTGCAGCTATCCGACGCAGAGCTCCATCTGCAACCTTCGAGACGCTCGCAACTGTACGAGGTGGACTTTAAGTAACACGAGTCCGCGACTCCTGAACAAGTGCCGTCAGGCGAGCAACCGAGCTGACTGTAACAGTCGGAGTCACTCAAGAGCGAACAAGGAGTCGGGGAACCAGAGCAGTAGGGATTGCCTGACGCTGGACCACTTCGTTCGCAGGCGCCGAAATCTCCGCACACTGTTTGCTCGGGACACTCAGCATCAGTTGTGCAGCTTGCTACGCAGAGGTTTCCACCGGTGCAGTGACTTTTCTCACCATAGCTTTCCGCACAGGCTTCGCTGGACGCGCAACTGTCCGAACATTGACGATGAAAGAGGTAGCTTGTCGAGTCCAAATTGCAGAACTGACCGCTCTCGCAATCCGCGTCCACATCACAAGCGGTACCGATCCCTGACGCCGAGCCCGTCGTGTTTTCGGGCGTGTTTTCGGGCGTGTTTTCGCCATCTTCGCCGGGGTTACCTTCGTTGTCTGTAACCTCAACAGGGCCTCCCTCCTCCGATGAACAACCGGCGAGAGCCACGACCAAGACAGCACTAAGTAACCCTAATTTCATCCACATGTTGCGCCTTGTCCCGTTGGGCGGCCGACATGTCAACGATCGCGAGTCGAACACCGGATGCAGATACCAAGCTTCCGCATCCGCGCTACCAGCTGGTCCGGCCCAGTCTTACTAATCCCCGTTACTCATCCAATCCGAATGCGGTTCGATACTCGGGGATCACGACACCGTCCTCGTCCATGATGCGGAACCAGGCCTGCCAGGGGATCTCCTGCTCTTCGAAGACGTCGATCAGATCAGTGTAGTAGGCGACTCGGTCAGCAGGCTGACTGGCTGCTTCGTAGATCCCGAAATTCATTGCAAATGACAGGAACGTTGTTCGTGATCGCCCAATTTTTGGCCTGGGCAATCCGGTTGTACATCCAGTTCTTGTTGCCCGTAGCGTAGTAGCTATTGACCTGGGTGATGACCCAGCTGGGCAGCAAGTTCGAAATCCCGAGCTCCGCACCGTTCTCTGGCCAGCGCTCTTTTTGATAGGGATAGGGAATGTCGTGGAGTGCGGACAGCTCAGTCCAGCCAGCGCCCTGATGCGAAAAGATAAAAGGGTCGTAGAAGTGAAAGACGTAGATGACATTGTCATCCGAAAGCGGCTGGCGCCTGATCAGCGGCGTGATTCCGTACCACTCCACGTCGCCGAACAGGATGGTGTGGGTCGTATCAGTTGCCCGAATGGCAGCGATCATTTCCTCGGCGAGGGCCGTCCACTGAGCTGAGGTCGGCGGCGTGCCGTCTACGGAAAGCTCCGGCTCGTTGAGCAGTTCAAAGAACAAGTCCTCTCGGGGGTTGTCCGCGAAATGCGCTGCTACATCTCGCCACAGAGCGACGGCGAGATCTTTGGTGTCCTGCTCGGCGAAATTGAGAGAGCGATCATATTGATGATAGTCGATCGTCAGCGACATGCCGTGAGTGGCTGTCCAGGCTTCGAACGAGTCGAGGATCAAAAAGAGGTCTTCGTGGAGCTCGAGTTCAAGATCGGGAGCCGTGCCTGTAACACTTTCGACGTAGAGATCGAGATCGATGGGCAAACGCAGGCTCTTGAAGCCGGCGTCGGCGAGTTTCTGTACGTAGGCCTCGTCGTAGTCGAAACCAGTGAAACGTTCGGCTTCAAGCCAGCTGTCAATGTTCGCCCCGCGGTTCAAGTGGTCGATGGCGATTTGCTGGAGAGGATTCTCGATGGTCAGTGATTCGATGGGCTTGAGGGCGGGCGGCGCAGCATCCTGAACAGTGAGAGGAAAGTTCACCTCGGTATCGTCGAAGGCAAGATCGTCGAGCGAAAGTGAGCCCGTCTTCCCCGTGGCCCCCTTGATGTGGAAAGTGATGTCTGTGACGTGAGAGGGGTCAAAGCTCACGGGCTCGCCCCAGCCCTCTTGTGAAAGCAGCGCGAAAGGAATTTCTACGCTGGTCCAGGTCGTGGCGGCAGCGACCTTAAAGCCGTGATAGTCGTAATCAGCCACGTCCGAGGTTTGCAATCGTACGCTGTGGGCATCCCCTTGGTAGAAGTAGCGAATGCCAGTGCGAGCCGAGAGATCGAGCGGCGCTCCATCTGTGAGAAAATTGACCCCGGTGCCCACGTAGGGCTCGTACTCAAGCTCACCTTGGTCGAAGCTGTATTCAAAGAGAAACGCACCCGCGGAATTGTAGCCCGGTTCCGGGAAGCTGACCTCACCACTCGAAAGACCACCATTGTCGATGTCAAAATAGGAGTACCAACTCGATCCGATAAACGGCATATCGTCGCGGTCCTCGAAGTCGTCGATCAACAGACCGGCCGCGTCCGTGCCCCCAGTGCCCGAATCACCACCGAGACCCGCGCCACCCGTGCCACCCGTGCCCTGACCTCCGCTGGCGGGATTGTCTATGTCGTCTGGAGTGGATGAATCGCCACAGGCAGGGAGAAGAAACCCTAAACCGCAGCAGAAAACCGCAAAAATACTCACCAGTCGCAGAGACGATCTGGGCGCGGATAGGGCGGGCGCTGATAGGGGTCGAGTGTGGCGGACGGCCGCGCGCGGGCGCAGTAAATTCTCGAGTTTCATGGGTCCAGAAACTGTAGTTCCGATCGGGGACCCGCGCCCTTGCATTTTTATGGAATACCTCTCGTTCAACACAAGGAGTGCTAGAAACTGACGTGTCTGAGATGTGTCTCAGAATGTCTTAGGGCCGCTCATGCTGTGAACGTTGAGCTTGTGCTGGCGCACTCCGGAGCGTTTCGACTCTCGACTCGTCGCTCCCTCATTCTTCGGGGAACACCACTAAGGTCCAAAACTGGTCGAGAAGATTGATCAGGTTGACGAACTCTTTCCCGACGTCGCTTTTGACGATGTAGCCCGCAACATTGTAACCATAGGATTCCACCCTATCCTTGTCGCTATTCGACGTGGTCAACACGAACACGATAGTGGTTCTCAGTTCGTGATCTGCTCGCAATTCTGCAAGAAACTCGATGCCATTCATCCTTGGCATATTCAGGTCGAGCAAGATGAGTAGTGGACGGGGTACTGGCTGGTCGGCATTCCTCAGCAGCTCGAGGGCTTCGACCCCATCGGTCGCGAGCACGAGCGGGTTCGCGATCTTGTGCTTCTTAAACGCTCGGCGCACCGCCATGACGTCCACCACGTTGTCCTCGACCAAGAGCACTGTCACTTCTTTGCCTGCCATGATGCTTCCGCTCTTAGCCTTCCAACGGGTAAAAGCCACCCGCCTCGATTCGCTTTGGTGTGGTCTTGAGCCACGTAAACCTCATCGTCGTGCCCCGTCGCTGTCCGGAGCTCTCCACAGTGACCTCGCCGCCGTACGCTCGAACTAGCTTGCGCACGAGGGCAAGCCCCATGCCTGTTCCCTCGACCTGGTCGCGAGGACGCAGCGTTTGAAACAATTCGAAGATGCGCTCATGGAAGCTCTCGTCAATCCCAGGTCCGTCATCGCTGACTTGGAACTCTAAGCGCTCGGCATCTTGAGAACTCCAGGACACCTCCACCAGACCTGATTCGCGATCATGGTGCTTGAGCGCATTGGACACCAAGTTACGAAGCACGAACTCGAGAGCTGCAGAAGGAGTTTCAATGCTCATTCCAGTTGGTGTCGGCAAGCGCACGGAGAAACCTCCGCGGGAGCCGGCCAGCTCGACTGCGTTGGCCACGAGCTGATCGACGACGATCGGCTGGGAACTCTCCAGGATGCGACCGGCTCGACTGTAATTCAATAGATCATCCAGGAGCGCCTCCATGCGCACGACTCGACGTTGCATCAGAGCGACGTGTTCCTTCAGCGTCACCGACGCATCATCCGGTAGCTCCTCTTCTATCCACTGGCACAGATTGTCTACGTCACGTAGCGGGGCCTTGAGATCGTGGGAAGCAACGTAGGCGAACTTGTCCAAGTCTTGGTTGGATCTTTTGAGGTCTTGCACCAAGGCGTCTCCCCTTTCCTCTGCCTCGACTTGGCGGGTGACGTTGCTGTAGAGCACAGCGATGACATTGCGCCCGACCCGCAGCGCGTTGACGTCGAATATGGTCAGCGGTTCATTGTCTCGAAGCAGCGGAAAACGCCCCAAACTTTGTAGTTCGCCTGTGAGGGCTGCTTTCGAATAGGCGACGGGCAGGGGACCAGTCATGAGCGACGGAAAGCATTCTCCCAGAGTCCTACCCAGAAACTCGGTGTAGCCGACGCCTCCCTTGCCGGCACCCGTCACGTGTTTGGCGGACTCGTTGACCCAGACAAAGCGGAAGGACCCGGGGTCGTGCGGATCATCCCAACGCAGGAGCGTGGCTCCGACGGGCATCGTGTCCACTAAGGTCATGAATGCCTCTACCGAATCGATGCCGTCTAAGTCCCCAGCGCCCATCTAGTGCTCCCGTTACTCGATGCCGAATTCAATGAGCGGGCTGAAGCCACCGTAAATGAGGCGCTTGCCATCAAAGAGCTGAATGTGGCCGTCCAATTGCGCCAAACGTGGATCTTTCATGCCTTCTGCCCAGGCGCGAGTGCGCGTCTCTTTGTCGGGCCATACGGCGAAGGCCGTCACCACCGTCTCTTCCTCGGTGGCGGCCACCGCGCGATAGAAGTCAGTCGTCTTCCCACGGGGAACATCGTCTGCGACGGCTTCGCAGTAGCGTAGCATCCCAAACTCTTTCATCACGTCGACAAAGACTTGAATCTGCTTTTTGTATTGCTCTTCATTGTCGCGCGGCAGCGGCAACGCGAAAAAATCGAAGTACGCCATGGGTCGATCGTGGTCGCCCTCGAACGGAAGGCAATCCGGGGACGGAACCGCGCTAAAAGCCCAGCGAGGCAGGCTTTGCTCGGGGCGCGAAACTGCTGTGGTTCGCATGTGCGAGTTCACATGATCAGCTCGTCGGCCACCGTCGACAACAAACCGCGTAGCCAGAGTAGCCCTGGTTCCCGTTCGAAGCGTGGGTGCCAGGCCATGCACATGTCGAACTCGGGAAGTTTCACTGGAGGAGGGAGTACCGAGAGCCCATGATCCTTCGCCAGCCGAACGGCAAGTTGAGTGGGCACCGTGGCGATCAAGTCCGACTCTCGCAAGAGCGCGGGCACCAGTGAGAAGTACGGCACCTCGACCGCGACACGCCGCTCGAGACCCAGCTCTGCGAGCGCGCGGCTCACGACGGACCCTCGCTCCCTTCTCGGGCTCACGTGCACATGCGGGTGAGAAACGTAGCTCTGCGGCGTGAGCTTCTTCTTGGCGAGCGGGTGCTTCTTCCGCACCAGGACAGAAAACGTCTCGCGAAACAGCGTCTTGGATTTCATGCCGCTCTCCGTCTCGCCATGGATCCCGACGTAGAGGTCGATCGCACCGGCTTCGAGTTTCGGCGTCATCGCTTCGGCCTCCAGGCTGTGCACGGCGAGGTCGATGTGGGGTGCCACTTCGCTGACTGCGCGCTGGAACGGCGCGACGAAGAGCAGGGCCACATAGTCGACCATGGTGAGCACAAAGCGTCGCGAAGTCTGCGTTGGGTCGAACTGCGGTCGCTCCCGAACCACGCCCTCCAAGTCAGAAATTGCCTGGTGCAATCGATCTTGCAGGCGTCGAGCAAACGGCGTTGGTTGCATCGCTCTGCCTACGCGAACGAGAATGGGGTCATCGAAGTGGTCGCGAATGCGAGCGAGTGTCTGGCTCATCGCCGATTGCGTGACTCCGAGTCGCGTCGCGGCTCGTGTGACGTTGCTCTCCTGTAAGAGCGCGTCGAGCGCGACGAGAAGATTGGTGTCCATAGCGGCAAGTTTCGCGATCCAGCGATTCGCATTTGATGCGCTCATGCGGCGCAAAATACTGCGAAGAAGCCCGCGGGGGAACCCATTAGCACGGCGCATGGTTGCTGCTCTCAGGTCAATTGGTGCTTATGCGCGTCAGGCGGCAAGTTGCTCGTGTCGCAAGTTCACGCGGCCTTCACGAAGGAAAAAACAACATGTCGCAATCTCAACGCATTCTCGTGGTTGGTTACAATGGGCTCATCGGCTCGGCCATCGTCGAACAACTTTCACGTGCCGATCGCCCGAAACAATACGAAGTCCTTGGCGTCACCAACGAGACCGATCCGCGTCTCGATTTAGAAAGCCCTTCGTCGATTCAGGCACTTTTCGAACGAATTGGGTCTGTCGACCATGTGGTGGTCGCCGCGGGTGATGCCCGCTTCGGTACCCTTGATCAGCTCGACGAAGCGGCCTTTGCTGTCGGTCTGAGGAGCAAACTCATGGGGCAAGTCCACATTGCGCTCACGGCGCTGTCCCACTTACCCCCGGGTGGCTCGGTCACTTTGACCAGCGGTGCCCTTTCTCACTCCCCCATTGTGGGAAGCGCGGCGGTGGCACTGGTGAACGGAGCCGTCGACTCATTTGTGAAGGCAGCGGCGCTGGAAACACCTCCCGGCCGTCGCATCAATGTCGTCAGCCCAGGTTGGATTCGAGAAACACGCATCCGCATGGGTCTTGATCCCGAACCGGGGGTATCGGCGCTCGAAGTGGCCAAGCTTTATGTCACGTCGATCGAATCGCAGCTTCATGGACAGGTGCTGTCGACGGGGGAGGGTTGACTCGTGACAGCCACGAGCAAGGCGCCGTTGGCTCAGGCGCGAGGGTTGACCAACTTTATCTGCGTCACCTGCGGCACCCAGTACGCTGCCGCAGTCGCTCCTCCTGAGCGTTGCGCTGTCTGTGAGGACGAACGCCAATTTGTGGGTTGGGAGGGTCAACGCTGGACGACTCACGCGTCGCTCCGTTCCGAGTTCGGTCAACGCATCGAGCAGGAAGCAGGCCTTTTGGCCATCGGTCTTCAGCCCTTCTTCGCCATCGATCAACGGGCACTTCTGCTACCGACCGACGCAGGAAACATCCTCTGGGAGTGCGTCAGCCTAGTCACTGACGAAGCGGTCCGGGCAATTCGTGACCAGGGAGGTCTTGACCGCATCATCATCTCGCATCCGCACTTCTACTCCTCGATGGTTGAGTGGAGCGAGGCGTTCGGCGGCGTGCCCATTCTCCTTCACGAAGCCGATCGCCAGTGGATCAAGCGCCCTCATTCGGCCATTGAACTCTGGAACGGCGATCGGCTGAAGCTCTCCCCTTCAGTCACCTTACTGCGCGCCGGAGGTCATTTTTCGGGAAGTACTGTTTTGCACTGGGCAGACGGCCCCCGCTCCGGTGGAGCGCTGTTCTCGGGTGATGCTCTGCAGGTGGTGCCCACGCGCCGTCATGTCTCATTCATGTACAGCTACCCGAACCTGATCCCGATGCGCGCTCGCGATGTCGTCGCCATGCGCCAGCGCTTGGCACCCTACGAGTATGAGGACGTCTACGGCTACACCTGGGGCCGGAACATCTTCGGCGGCGGGCGCGACGCCGTGGAAGCCTCATTCGACCGCTATCTCGCTGCGATGACCGGCTGCGCAGCCTCATCACGCTGAGCCGTCAACTCGCTGAAAGGAAAGCAAACGAGATGAAGATGATAGTTTTCGGAGCCACTGGCGAAGTGGGGCGTCGCATTTGCCAAGAAGCACGCCGCCGCGGTCATGAGGTGACGGGTGTTGTGAGAAGGACGAGCCGGCTCGAATTGTTGCCCGCTGGCGTTGCGGGGATGGTCCTGGACGCCAACGATTCGGAGGGAGTCTTCGCGGCGATAGCCGAGCATGATTTGGCCGCGAGTGCTCTGCGCCCACCGAGGGGGAGCGAAGCCGACTTGCCGTTGCTCACCCAGCAGATTTTGAAAGCGGCTTGGCGGGCGCACAAGCGTGTCCTCATCGTTGGGGGGGCGGCGAACCTGCTGCTACCCGACGCGTCCGGTCACACCGTGCTGTCGGCTCCTGATTTTCTCCCCAAGTCCCACAGAGCGATCGCAGCGGCGAGCTTGTCTCAATACCGAATTTGCGCCGAAGACCGTGCGACGGATTGGGTCTACTTCAGCCCGCCTCCCCAGCTCGTGCCAGGAGTGCGTACGGGGCGCTATCGGCGCGGGTCGGATGTGCTTCTGGTCGACGAGGCGGGCGAGTCGAAAATCTCGATGGAAGACTTTGCCGTGGCGATGTTGGACGAAGCCGAGGCACCCGAAGCGAATGTGCGTCGAATCACCGTCGCGTACTGAGCGCGCCCCCGAGTCCCGGCGATCAGGCAGCGTTTCACTTGTTTCTGTTATTTCACCTGATACACTTAATCCGGAGACAAGGATATGAGACAAGCCGTTGAAATAACTGATCTTACGTCTCGTCTACCTACGAGAGACGAGATTTCCAGCGCCGCAGAGGTCGCGGCTGCGCTCGCCCGCGCGCAGGCTGCGGGCGAAGAGTTTTCGATTCGCGCAGGAGAAGAGATTGTCTTGGCCCCAGCTGTTGCCGACCTCCTCATCAACCTGCTTGGTCACGTTGCACGCGGCCAAATGGTCACGCTCGTGCCAACGGGTGCCTACCTGACGACTCAGCAAGCAGCAGATGTGCTCAATGTGTCGCGTCCCCACTTGAGCAAGATGCTCAAGAAGGGTGAACTCCCTTTCATCTTGGTCGGTACTCACCGTCGAGTGAAACATGCCGATCTTGAAGCATACCGCCAACGACGAGACGCAACGCGAAGCAAGGCACTCGATCAATTGGCGGCACTTGGTCAAGAGTTTGATGCGTCGTGAGCTTCATCGCTGACAGATTCGTTGTCGTCCTGGACGCGAACGTCCTCTACCCATTTCGAAAGCGAGATCTCTTATTGAGTTTCTACGCGGCAGGTCTCTTCCGATGTCGCTGGACCGACGAGATCCTAGGGGAGTGGGTGAGAAATCTCATCGCCCAGAAGCCCGCGCTAGTCGCAAGCATTGACCAGCAGCTTGCTGCGATCAGCCAGGCGTTTCCTGAATCACTCGTCACCGGATACGAGGCGATAGTCGCGACACTTTCGCTACCGGACCCCAACGATCATCACGTGCTTGCAGCAGCCATAGTCTGCGGCGCCCAGCACATCATCACAGATAATCTGAAAGACTTTCCTCAAGAATCACTCTCCCCGTTCGACATTGAGGCGATTTCCTGCTGACGAATTCCTCCATCGAACCTTTGAACTCTATCCCGAACAATCAATCGCGGTGCTCCGCGAAGTGAGGGCTCGCTACGCAAAGCCCGCGTTCGGCCAATCCGAATTTGTGCTCGACCTCGCAGCGAAGGGGCTCCCGAAACTCTCAGCTCAGGCACGCGAAGTTCGGCATCTCATTTAAATTTTGGGGCACCCCAAAACTAGCCAAGGCAAGTTCGCCGGGCGAAATCATTTCCTTGTCGGCAATGACTTGTAGGCACCGGAAGAACTAGCAGGTTACCACGAGAGCCTCTTGCGCAAACTCCACTCGGAGGCGCTTGCTTCAGGGCTAGAGTGGCAAGCTGCTCGCTGAAATTCACTGGCAGAGTAGCTCTTGGGACCCGAGCCAGACTTGAGCTAAGATCCTTCCGTGAGCCGAGAGGATTGGACAGGAGTTGAGAGCCAAGTACGCCAAGTGAGCCCGCTCACGGCGGAAACGTTCGTTGAACGACTGAATCTGCTGAGCAAGCGGGCCGAAGACATTCGGAAGCTGCGCGCTGCGATGATGCTGTCCAAAGAAGAGCATAATCCCGACGCAGCGGGCGGGGGCTGATCAAAACCAACGCGAATGAGAAAAGTGCGCCAAGCTGTATCTGATACTAGACATTATTGGTAATTTGTCTAGTATCAGATACACAATGCGAGACAGCGACGCCGATGCGGTGCCACTGGTGGCGCTGGGGCTTTCCCTTCGAAAGCAGCGTCGGCGGCTGGGTTTGGGGACAGTCGCGGTGGCCGAGGCCGCAGGGATCAGCCGGATGACGCTGCACCGGATCGAGAGAGGCGAAGGCGGCGTTGCGGTAGGCGCGTACATGGCGGTCGCAGCCGCTTTGGGAATGACGCTGCAGGCCGTCGATTCGAACGAGGCAACTCGTGCGGGTGCCCGCACCGGTCGAGGGGAGGAGGGGTCGATTCCACTCGCGATCCCTGTGGAGGACTTTCCCACGTTGAAAGGTTTGGCGTGGCAGGTGGCACCGGGGGCCACGCTCAGTCCGCGCGAGGTCTTGGACACGTACGAGCGCAACTGGCGTCACGTCGATGAGAGCGCGCTGAGCGACGAGGAGAGCGAGCTGATCGCGAACTTGCGACGGGTCTTCGAAGGAGAGCGTGGTGTTTGAGCGAACGCACCATCGGCGTATCGCGCAAGTGCTCACGTTGCTCGACGGTGATGTCCTGCGGAAGCAACAATGCTGGTTCGGCGGAGGGACGGCGTGCGCGCTCCTTCATCGGGAGTATCGCGAGTCGGTCGACGTCGACTTCCTCGTCTCCGACGTCGGGTGCTACCGCGCGCTCCGACAGCTTTTGACGGGCCCGAGGGGAGTGCTTGAGCTGATGCCGCCCGAGCAGGAGCTCGTCGTTCAGATCAAAGCTGTGCGAGCCGATCAACACGGGATCCGAACGAGCGTGAGCGTTGATGAAACTCCCGTCAAATTCGAAGTCGTCCTTGAGGGCGCATCGAACTGGAGCCGCCGAAGGGCGATCGGCGGGTGTGCCGGATCTCGAGCCTTTCTCCCAGGGATCTCATCGCGACCAAACTCCTCGCCAACAGCGATCGCTGGGCCGACGACGGCGTCTTCCAGCGCGACTTCCTCGACATGGCGATGATGCGTCCGGAGCTGAATCTCCTACGGCAGGGGGTCGCTAAGGCGCAAGGCGCGTACGGCGAGGCGATCGTCCGGGATGCGCTTCGTGCCATCGAGCGGTTGGAGACGCGGGTCGGATGGTTGGAACGTTGTCTCGATCGGTTGCAGTTTTCAGAGCCGAAGGCGGTGGTGTGGAGCAGAGTTCGTGATTTGAGGAAGAGGTTGGGACGGGTGGGGTGAAGCGCGCTCTCCATTCTCCGGATTGCTCGACGTAGATTGGACAGGAGTTGAGAGGAGGGCCGGCGACACGGGGATTGCCTCGTTAAAGACAACAACAGGGCGTAGCGTAGCCCTGCCTGGGGGGCAGGCTGCGCAGGGAATGGCTCGCTGTCGTCGGCAGCAAAACACACGTCATCGCGATCGCCCAAGGAGGTGCCATCAACATCGCCGCCGCCTTTAACCGAAGGAAGAATCTAATCCCAGTCACATTCCGGGCTGTTGTAGTTCCGATCGTAGGTGCAGGTGATTATCAGCGTCACTGCGTCCGGAAACGAGGCGGCGCCACCTTGTCCACCCGTGTTTTCGGGATAAAGTTCTTCTTCGAGCTGGCTTAGTTCGTTCGTAGTTGGAGGCCGAGTGTTCGACACCGCGCAGCCAGTCAGCCCCGAGTCAGAGTAGAGGCACACATATTCGCAGTCGCCTAGGAACTCGCCATCACTCGAGACCCATTCTTCCTCATTCTCGACGACCCATTCGAGTTCTGCCGTTTTAAGATCTTCGGTGCATTCTTTTCTTTGCTGGCAGGAAGACGCACCCAGCAACAACGCCCATGCAACTCCATGCCAAGCAATTGGACTCAACTTCAGCACTGAAAGCATGTCGAGTGCACTACGCCTCTCTGATCAAACAAGATGTCGGCATCCCCGGTGCGATCAAGAATCCCACTAAAACACTCTGATTTTCCCGATGACTCACACACGTCATCATATTTTTCGTTCGGTCAGTTCGCTTCTGCTGCAGCGTCACGCGTCTTGATGCCACGCACCTTCTCAAGGCCACCAACACATTGTTCAAGCAGTACCTCGACGACATCTTCTAAATGTCTTTGACCGTTCGTTTCGGTAGGGTTGCGCGGTTCCGCCATGCCCGCCACCGACGCGAGCTTCGTCCCATCGCCATTGTACCAGCCTCCACGGTAGCGAATCGCAATGTAGCCCCCAATATTGCCGATCCTCGCTTGCTCTAGCTTGGCCTCGGAAAGTTTGAGAACCAGATCTGCTGAGCTGATATCCGGCGAATACTGGTCCGCTGCAAGCGACTTGAAGCCATTCGTTAGGCTTTCGCGGAAGTGCGTGAGGTGCAAATTGCTATCAGCTGGCTGTTGCATATCAGCGACCTCGGACACATCGAATCCAATCTGTCCGTCGGATACTTCTACTGTCACCGTTGGGCGAGGATGAAAAGCTCCCATAGTTGTTGGGCCTCCACCTCCGCAGGCTGTTACCCAGAGGCTCATTGTAGCGAGCAGTATTAAGATCGATTCTCTTCGTTGCATTGACTACCTCAAGTTTTGCACTCAGTCCGGCAGCTAAGTGACAGGGGCGAAAGACTCACTGAGACGTTGTTGCCGTATTCGCAATCCATTCTCCGGATTGCTCCACGTACACAAATGTCATCTTCTTGTCGCATCCTGATACACCCACCGATTCATACCCGTCTTGGTCCGAACCTAGGGGTGAAAAGGTCAATTTTTCGGCTTCACACCCCATGTCGAAGCTGGCCTTCTTTGCTACTTCCGATTTGTTTCGTTCGTTGTTCTCAAACCAAGGCTTAGAACCGATCAACGTCGAAGCACAGCCACCAACGAGAAGTGTGGTGAGTGCAATTGCCAAAAGAGATTTCGTCATATCCTCAAGAGCTATCAGTGGTGGCTTAAGGGTGCAAGGGGCGCGTTCGTGGGGCAAACTGTTCCCACGTGGTGGGGATTCTCTGAGACGAAACGCTGGTACAATATTGTGGGGTGAGTGCTCCCACGAGCGGTGCCCTCCAAGGAAGTGATTTGCCACTTCAAACTCACCGGACGCGTCAGTGATTTCGGAGAGTTTCTCAAGGAACTCAAAGCCGAGGTGGAGGCACCCCAAAACCAGCCAAGGCAAGTTCGCCGAGCGAAGCCATTTCCCTCAAGATGAAAAGACGACGCTCCTAGTGCCGCTCGTAGATCAGATTGGGAGTAGCGCGGCTCATGTAAGTAGAGTCGTCCAAAGTTCCAAAAACACCGTCAGGACCTGCAGAATGTAAGGTGTAGCCTGTCACTTTGCCTGTGCACGTGACTCGAAATTCTTGACCCCACCCGTCCACTGGTGGCTTCCGTCCCGCGCAGGCTTGACCGCCGCTGATATTTACATTCGTCGCAAATGTTTCAGCGCTGCGACGAGTGGCATCGATTGCTGCAGGATCACCCTGCTGATGGAGAGGGCGGCGCTCAAGATTATGCATCTTCGGTTTGGGTGCCCGCATTGCCTGCAACTCTTTCGGTAACTTCGCAGGCTCCGGCTCCGGCTCCGGCGCTGGCCTAGGTTTGGGCTCAGGCTTTTTCGACGGGTGGCTTGGAGCCTGGGGGGCCTGCTGATGGGAAATTGTGACGGGCACCGTGGTCGGTTTGCCTGAGTCAGTCGAATCCGGATCATCCTTGCCGCTACGGCATGCGCACATCAAGAGAACAGCGATCAGGCAGGGGATCCAGGTTCTCATTGAGTTCACTCAAACACAGCGCGCGCCAGAGCTTCAAGTCGGAGACTCCAACCAACCATTCCGGCCGCTGAGTCGAATTTACTTCACCCAAACACCGGCCAACTGGTCCGAATACCTATCGCCCGTTGTTTCCAGCTTTCCGGGTCCGATACAGTGGCGTGCTGAAACTCGCCACGCATGGCTGGAAAGTTACCCGTTCATTTACTGGTGGCAAAAATCGGAGTTCCCCTGTACCAAGGTGACTATAGTAGTTCCGCAAGTTAGCTCGTGATGAGTGGAACACGGACAACCTTGTCCCGGAGTGCCCTGTGAAGCTCAACCAGATCCTGACTCAAGCCAACCAATTCGAACGCTCGAAGTTCATCACCTGCCTGGATCGGATCTGCGCCACGGCCAAGGACGAACATGAGTGGTAGGCTAGAGCGCGTTGACAAGGCATATCGGTTTCTCAGGAAAGCATTGGAAGAAGAAACCCACATCTCGACCGATGATGTCGTTCGCGCGACCGGATGGGCCAAAGCCACCGCCGACACATACTTAACGAAAAAATGGGAATGCTTTGTTGTTCGCGAGGGCGCAAAATTCCGCGTCTCGAGCGAATTTCGCAGATTTACGCTGGAGCAATTTCGATCTCATCAGAGTCAGGTCACCGCAGTACCAGTCACCGCCTCGAAACGGTTGGTCGACAAAGCTGTTGCCGCTTGCCTCGCTGCTATTGAAACGTACAACATGCCGAACTTTCCATTTGGCCCAGAAAACTTCGCAATTCTAGCAGGCAGTGGCTGGGAGCTATTGCTGAAGGCTCGAATTGTCGCGGACGCAGACGAATCCCTGGTCGCCATAACCTCTCGCGACAAGAAGGGGACAATTCTCGTCTCCAAGTCCGGCAACCCGAGGACGATCTCGATGCTGACGGCTGCTGAGGTTCTTCATGAGGATGGTCGCCTTCCTACAGCAGCGTTTAGCAATCTCCGCGCGCTTGCTTGCTTTCGCGACGAGTCCATTCACCTTCCAATTAATGATCTTGAATTGGATCGTCAGTTTCAGGGTATCGCCGTAGCGTACCCGTCTGACCGTGAGCCCCTAGCACCGGATGAAGTCGCGCGCTTTGATGGGAGGCCCCTTCAAGTAGCTGGTTTCCAGCGATCTGGCAGCAGCTCATCGATCTGAGATGCTGGATGAGACGACACTCGTCGCATCACATCTGCAAGGTATTCGAGCGGATTCACACCGCAGGCGTCGCAGGTGGCAATCAAGGAGTAGATCCCCGCGATGTTTTTTCCGGCAGTCTCGGTGCCGACAAACAGGAAGTTCTTTCGCCCGAGCGCAACGACGCGCAGCGCTCCCTCAGAGCGATTGTTGTCCACAGGGATGCGTGCGTTTTCGAGAAAACGTGTCAGCTCCTTCCAGTTTTTCAGGGCGTAACCAATGGCGGTCCCCATCGCACTTTTTGGTGCGTGCTGACCCTTCTTTGCTGTCAGCCACCGGTGCAAATCTTCCATCGCGGGGCGAGCCCGCTTCTTTCTCAGCTCCAGATGCGCATCGCTTCGCGCGATGTTCTGTTCTTTCGCGTCGTGCTCGACGCGATACACACGCTGGATGGTGGCCAGTGCTTCATCCGTGCTGCTGTCGGCTTCTCTTGCTTCAAAAAGCTTTCGTCGAGCATGCGCCAAGCAACCTGCTCGGGTTCTGCCATCAATTCCGGTCACTGAGTTGTAGCCTGTGTAGGCATCCACCAGCAGAGTGCCCGTGGTCGAGCCCAATACTTCACGGGGTGTTTTGCCGCTGCGATCTCGACTGAAGCGATAGCCAATGAGATTTCCGGCGATAAATACCCAGATCCACGCCTTGCCTGACTGATGAATCAGTTTGATGGTCGTCTCGTCGGCGAGCACCACTTCATCTTCTGCGATGCGCTCAAAAAGTCTGTCGCACAATGGCAGGAGAAGCTCCGCATGACGATGCAACAGTTCGTTCATCGTGGCTCGGCTGATGTTGAGGCCCGCGCGCTTGTATTGTTTTTCCAAACGATAGAGTGGAATCGAATCACCGCACTTGCTCACCATCAGGTGGGCGACGAAACCTTCGCTGTAGCGACTACCCTCGCTCGCTTTCTCTGGAGGAGGGGCCGTGATGATGTAATCACCACAACTGCACTTCAGGGTTTCTCGTCTGTATACCCTGCGACGAAAATAGCCTGACACGAAATCAGTTACGACACTTGTTTTGCCTCGGCCGACCGGCTTCAGCTGCTCCTTGCCACAGCTCGGGCAAGTGCATTGCTCCTTAGGCACCGGAATGTCGATCTCGATGGTCTCGATCTTCGTCTTAGCGAGTTCGTTTTCTCGCCTCTTTCTCAGGGCTTCTGCCTGCTGCGCGCAGCGGTCCTCTTCACGCTTCTGCTTTCGAGCCTCACGCTCCAGAGATGGCAGCTTCTCTGACTTTTTACCGTAAGCCCGCTTGTTCATGGCGGCGAGCTGCTGTTGGAGTCGGTCAGTTTCCGCTGCGCTTTCCCTGAGCTTTTCTTCCAGATGACGCGCGTACTCTTGCCAATCGCAATCGTGCTTTTTGTCTTCAGGAGGGGCCACCTGTGATTTAGATCAAAGAGCGATCCGTTTGTCGATCCCCCTGCTCACATTTTCCTCAACTTTTCTTGGCGGCTTCCAGGGATTGGACTTCTTCACTTTGCTGAAGTCGATTCCGTCGAGGAGCATTGCCAAATCCGCTCCACTCATGACGACCTCCTTGTCCGCATGCGCAGGAAGCTTGAAGCAACCTCGTTCCAACCTCTTGTAGTACAGAACAAATCCGCCGCGCTCCCAAAACAGGACTTTGCAGCGGTCCTTTCGACGACCGACGAACACAAAGAGATTTCCATCGAATATCTCGTGACGCTCTCGCACCAAGTTGCCGAGCCCATCAAATCCTTTGCGCATGTCGACGGGCTCCGTCCACAAGTAGACCGCGACCTTGACAGGAACACTCAGCACGCTCGCAACGCCCCCGCGAGCTTCGCGACATATTCCGGTGCTGTGTCGGTCGAGAAACGGACGACCACACCAGCAACTTCCAATGCCAGTAGGTCTTCGCTCGGATAGTGCGGCGTAGCGATCCGCACTGGCACTAGAGCCGCTCGCTCTGAAGCCCGTGGAGTTGCGCCCCCGCGCTCTGCTCGAAGCTTGTAAATCCAGTAACCCAGAGCTGCAAAGCCCACCCCAAGCTCCTTGGCGCTCTCAGCGCGCGTCTTGCCGCTCGACTCCGCCCGCGCAACTGCCTTCTCCCAAAACTCTCGACCTTGCTGTTTGCTTTTCATGGCCAACAGCTTGCCAAAATGAAGTGCCGCCTCGCTACGCGTCCGCGGTCAGACGGCTGACGCCGTAGCAGCCATCCGTAGCTCCGCGACAGTCGTCACAACTGGTTCCAGATCGACTTTGGCCGTTTCAGCATGAGCACCTCTACCCATTTCCCTTCCGCAGGCTCTAACGATACTCGACTTGTAGCTTCGACGGAGTCTCGCAAGCAGAGCAAATGGCGAAGTCCACCTCCGAAATAAAAGACGGCGACAGATGACGACGACCCTGCATCACAGTGTCGCACTTCGAATCGACACGCGCTTTGTCAGACGGATGCTGCTGACGCCCTAAACGTTCGAACTCTACGCGACGTGTCGGCAACACCTGTGCGCCTCGAGGAAGATGACTACCTTTTGTGGTTCCCGTACACGTCGAGACCCTCGATCGCTCAACTAGAAGACGATACGACGATTCCAACCACACCCGAGTTTCATCTACGCCTCGGTCGCTTGCGGGCTGAGTCGACGGGTTTTGCAAAGAGAGACTTTTGAATCCCGAGAATCCGATAAGTTCGCGGACACGATTCTACCATTCAAAAGCTGTCGAGCAGTTTGATCAACTGCTACCTCTCGAAGACAAAGACTCGGGCCAACTCACGCCCTGAAGCACAATTCGAAAGCTGTCGAGCAGATCCGATCAATTCTCTACTCTCGTGAGACAAAGACCACTGGCTGACTCACGCCCTGAAAGCAGTATGAAACGTGCGAAACCCGAGTTGCGTCGGACCCTGAGACCGGTTATACCAAGGGTATCGAAAACTGCCATTCGGTTCCCGATGAAGGTCTTCGAGCAGGCCAACAAGCGGCGAAACGGCTCAAGCTCTCTCGGAGCGAACTTCATAGTCGCGCAATGTCCGAGTACCTGGCCGGCACACCGACAGCGAGGTCACAGCGGCGATCAACGCCGCTATCTCTGAAGCCGGGCAGCCGGCCGACCCCGTCCGTCCTGCTCGAGATCGTCGCCGCGCACCGGAGAGTGAGTGGTAGCTTCCCAGGGCGACATTTCTGGTGCATTTCTGGAGGAACCGATTGGCTCACAGCCGGGCTTGTCCGGTCAGTCGTGGTGGTCGAGTCCGCGCTTTCAATCTGAGCGAGATCGCAACCGTCGTCGTCGTCCGCTACGTCCACCTTGCTCTCGAACGATTCCCCGGAAACCATCGTCTTCAGCTAAGTCGACAGGCCTGCCGAGGACTTGTCGCAAACGTCTCGCAGCTGACCACCGTGGATCGCATGCGGTCAGCCGAGCGTGTGGGCCGACTTTCTCGAGCAAAACGAGCTGCGGTTCTCGACGGGGTTTCGGTCCGTCTTCGGAAGATAGATTCTGACTTCCCTCTTGGGGCCGAGGTAGGTAGCATTCAAGTATGGGTCCTATCGACAGAGCTGCTCGGTCGCAAGGCGGCGCCGAAGCACACACCATCGAGCCAGGAATGCTGCGAAACGTACGGATCCTGGATGACCGATCAGCAGGCGCTAGTCACCCCATGGGCAATGGTGACGACTTCCACAGTCTTGGCAGACGCCCGGAGTTGGGCGCTGCACGAGGAGTCGTGACCCGGCTTCTCGTGGAGCCCAAACTCATCG
>CAVQAT010000008.1:0-2859867 GCA_963710555.1 uncultured delta proteobacterium | reverse complement strand
GGAGCGCGACTCCGTTGGGCTTCAGCTACCATGCTGACGATTCTAGCAAGGAGAGTCTCGGCGCCGACCTTCTCGGCGCGCATCACCAGGGCACCGTTTCCGTTGATCGTGGCGCCAACCACAGCGTCCCCCTCCATTTTTTGAACGGGAATCGGCTCACCGGTAACCATCGATTCATCAATATTCGATGAACCTTCAAGCACATTGCCGTCCACTGGGATCTTTTCCCCAGGTCGAACACGCAAACGATCCCCGGAAACGACTTGATCAAGCGGCACGTCTTCTTCGGAACCGTCATCATTGATGCGACGAGCATTTTTCGCAGCCAGCCCCAGAAGCTTCTGAATTGCTGCCCCGGTTTGACTGCGAGCTCTCAGCTCGAGCACCTGCCCCAAAAGAATTAGAGTCACAATCACGGCCGCAGCCTCGAAATAGACGGGCACACCGCCACCGTGAGTGCGAAACGAAGCGGGGAAAATCCCCGGAGCGAGAGTGGCAACGACGCTGTACGCAAATGCCACGCTCACGCCGAGACCGATCAGCGTGAACATATTCAGGCTCTTGTTCCGAACTGAACGAACTGCGCGCACATAAAAGGGCCAAGCGGACCACAGGCACACGGGCAGCGCCAACCCCAGTTCGACGAGGGCGCGTACACGACCAGCGAGGATTGCCGATACGGGCTGACCTGGCAGCATGTCAGACATCACAACGACAAGCAGCGGAACCGACAACGCCGCCGCAAACCAGAAGCGCCGCGTCATGTCCGTCAGTTCAGCGTCGTCGACATGCCCTGCGACGGGCGTCATTGGTTCCAGCGCCATTCCACAAAAGGGACAATCGCCCGGTCCAATCTGCACCACATCCGGATGCATGGGGCAGGTGTAACTCGTCCCAGCTGCCGCCCGGCTCGGCGTGCCAACACGTGACCCTGCGTTAACCTCGAACGCGGGATACAGGCGCGGATCCACGTCAAATTTTTCGGAACAACGAGCGCTGCAAAACAGAAAGACTTGCCCTTCACGCTCGCGGCGGTGCTCAGTCGACTCGTTGACCGTCATCCCACACACCGGATCCCTGCCTGTTCTGGCGTTCTTCGACCCAGGGGCCTGTGAATGCGTGGCTGCACTAGTCTCCATCACCGGATTGGGAGCAAACGGTGTGCCAGGTGAGAGGTCTGCCTAAAACATGGTACTTTCCAGGCCGGGAGCAGGTGGTCAGTCTTCGACTGTGGTCTCGAAGGTTACAAATTGTCGTTCGCAGATACAAATAGCCTTAGAACAGCCCCGTTAGGAAAGCTTTTGTGGGCCAACGACTTGGCTCGGCTTCTGCAAGGAGGGTTCCCGAGGTGTTCTTAAACTCCAGACGCAATCAACGGTCGATCTCCGCGCTTCATTGCGCATCAACTGGCAATCGGGTTTGGCGCTGTGAGTATCGTTGCCGTGGGAATGTGCGCGATGCTGCTCGCCGTCATCTACGATGTTTCCGGTTTGGTCGCGAACATGCGCAATCACGAGGTCTTCGATTCAACAGGGCCTCGAACTCACGACGGCGGTAAGAGAGCTGTCAATCCACATCGCTCATACCGTGATCGAGAGCGACGATTCCCATCTGGATCACTATGAGGAATTTCGAGAACAAGCACATTCACAGATCGAACAACTTTCTCCGCTTGTTTCACCTAAAGAACGATATCGCCTTGAGAGCCTCGCCAACAGCACGCAAAAGATGCACGAGCTTCTCATCGAATCCGCCCTTCCCGCAGCCCGGCGTGGAGACGTCACGACGGTTCGTAGAGTGCATCGTGAGATTGAGACGCTGGGTGAAGAGGCCTCGCGACAAGCTGACGCGTTGGCAAAAGCGACCACCTCGCGTATGACGCATGCTCACGTACAGGCAACCGCCTCCACGCGACTGGGTCTACTGGGAGGGGGACTTTGCGCGGCGTTGGTTGTTCTCATTTCGATTGCATTTACATTTCGTCTGCGTGCAGCTGTGCTCAAACCGCTTCTCACGCTCACGCATGCTGCCCGCCGAATTGGGAGCGGCAATTTTCAAGAACGCGTTGGCCATGTTGGATATGGTGAGCTTGCTGCACTGGGTGAGGCCTTTGACCGCATGGCGGACGAGATCACCCTGCGAGAAGCGCGCCTTCTCAAGAGCGAGCGCATGGCCGCAATCGGGCAGCTTGCCGCAGGTATTGCACACGAGTTGAACAACCCGATAGGGATCATTCGTGGATATCTCAAGACGATGAGCCCGGATGAGGACCAAGACACACTGAGAGACGAACTTGCAATACTAGATGAGGAAGCTGGTCACTGCCAAAGGATCGCTGACGACTTGCTCTCATATGCAAAAGGGGGACAACTCTCGATAGACCGTATCCACACGGGGACCTTCTTAGAGGAAACCGCCAGACGCTTTCAGAGTACAACCGAAGCCAACAGCCCTCGAGTCAAAATTTGCGTTGAGGATTGTGTAGTTGAAGTAGACAGCGCGAGACTCAGACAAGTCATTCTCAACCTACTTGTGAACGCTGACCAAGCGTCACCGACTGGCGCTGAAGTATGCTTGCGGGGCGAGCGAGTGAAGGACGGCTATCAAATCGAAGTTGAGGACGCAGGCACCGGGGTAGCGCTAGAAGATCGAACGCGAATATTCGAACCGTTTTTTTCTAAACGAAGAGGCGGTTCCGGCTTGGGTTTGGCCGTTTGCCAAGGAATCGTCGAGGCCCATGGTGGAACAATTCAGGTCATCGATACTCACCGCACTGGAGCGACCTTCCGCGTATTTCTCCCCGAGAAGTATACTCCGTCATGGCCACCAAACGCAGAACACGTCGTCGTCGGCAGGAGACCGAACACCTAGCCATCGGACGTATCAACGCAACCACCATTAGTATTGCTCAATCCATTCGGAGCGTCGACTTTTGCCCCACACAAGGAGCCGAGGAGCGCGACTTTTACGCATCTCCTAACAACCATGACCAAAGTCTCTTCCACAACCAACGCTCCTCAACGCTACAAATGCCGACATTGCAGGATCGCTTTAGCTGAAGAAGACATACAGGGGAGCGAACCGGATTGGGCTTCCTCTCACGGCTCCAGCTTCCCCTTTGGAGTGACATGGCTACCCGAGGAACAAGCGTACAATTTTCTCTGTACTCAAAACATGCAACGCGCGTTGAACTCCTGTTCTTCGCCGCCCAAGAGTTGGCTCAACCTACATTTGTCTTTCAGTTTGAACCCCTTGAGAACAAATCGGGTCCTATCTGGCATTGTCGGCTGCGCGTCGACTGCGTGAACAACGCACATTACTACGCATACCGGATCGATGGCCCCCCCGCGACCCCGTTTGAGACACATGCCTTTGACCGCGAAAAGCTCCTGCTCGATCCCTACGCCCGCTCCGTCTATTTTCCACCGAACTTCAGTCGCGATGCAGCGAGAGAACCAGGACCGAACATAGGAAGGGCCCCACTCGCCCTTCTTGACGAATGTCAGTGTTCACACCGATGGTCCCCACGCGAACACGTGCGACACGATGAAGATCTCATCATCTACGAAGTTCATGTGAAGGGCTTCACACGCCACTCTAGCTCCAATGTACCCCGAACCGACGCTGGAACATTCGAGGGCTTGATCCAAAAAATTCCACATCTTTTGGCTCTAGGCGTAACAGCTGTAGAATTCATGCCGATCTTTCAGTTCGACCCACAAGAGGGAAGCTGTTGGGGATACATGCCGCTTTGCTTTTTTGCTCCGCATCATGCCTATTCCAAGGCATACGACTCCTGTGGGCAACGACGCGAGTTCCTACGGATGGTAGACGAACTTCATAGCGCCGGGATCGAGGTGATCCTGGACGTGGTTTTCAATCATACAACTGAGGGTGACGAAGACGGCCCGTGCTACAATTTGAAGGGCGCCGACAACTTCACATATTATCTGCCCGGCAATGAAAGCAGTGATACTTATGCCAACTTCAGTGGCTGCGGGAACACCCTAGACACCTCAAATGCTGCGACACGACGCCTCATCATCGACAGTATGCGCTACTGGGCGAGCGAGATGCGTGTAGATGGCTTTCGATTCGACTTGGCCTCGGCCTTTACACGCAGATCGGACGGTTCGATCAATCTCGATGACCCGCCTCTATTCGCTGAAATCGCTGGCGAGCCAATTCTCGGCAAAATGCGACTCATCGCGGAACCCTGGGATGCGGGTGGAAATGTTCAACTGGGGGCTCAGTTTCCAGGAATGCTTTGGTTGCAATGGAATGCTCGGTACAGGGACACGCTGCAGCGCTTCGTGAAAGGTCAGGAGGGTTTGCTTCCAGAACTGATGACGCGAATTTACGGAAGCTCTGACCTATTTCCCGATGAGGCAGCGGTTGCACTACACCCATTTCAAAGCGTGAATTACATTGCATCCCACGATGGGAGGACCCTCTACGACCTGGTCAGCTACGATCAGAAGCACAACGAAGCAAACGGTCACGGCAATACCGACGGTCCAAATGAGTTCAGTTCAAACTGCGGGCACGAGGGAAATAATCAAGTACCCGAGAAGGTGATGGCGCTACGCAAACAGCGGATTCGCAGCTTCTTTTGCTTGCTGATGCTATCGAATGGCACCCCGATGTTTCGTATGGGTGACGAGTTTTTGCATTCCCAGGACGGGAACAACAACCCCTACAATCAAGACAATGAAACATCTTGGCTCGATTGGACGAAACTTGTCGAGAACGCGGATACCTTCGAGTTCTTCCAGAATATGATTGTCTTTCGCAAGACCCACGGCGTGCTCTCTCAGTTTGGCTTTTGGAGAGACCGGATCCAATGGTTCGGACCGAACGGCCAAGTCGAGCTTCACTCTCAGTGCCTGGCCTACTATCTGTGCGACGAAGCTGACGAGCGTCAAGAGCTGTACGTCATGATCAACGGCGGAGTTGGGGATGTAGAGTTCTTCGTCCAAAAGGAACTTTCAGGACATTGGAAGATCGCTATTGATACAAGCTGCCGGGACGCATTCCTTAGCTCAGATGATGGCGGGAGAACTCAGCCTTACCTCGTGAAAGCGGCCTCCATCATGGTGCTGGTGGCGCAATGATCGCGCCGTCGCGCACGAAGTGATGGCAGAGCATCGGTGCTTGCGACGGACGGAGCACCTCCATAAAGTGACCTAATATGGAGCGAGACGATGCCACTCGGAGCTTGATCACGAAATGGCGAGCTGATGACGCAGGAAGCTACCGCAGTTGGTTCTTGTGGGAGGAGCGGCTGAAGAATTTCGGTTCCATTCGGCGCGGAATTGCCCAGGTGGTCAGCGAGATTGAAAAGGGCTCTTTTGGCAACCAGTATCGAGGCTCGTCGCTACGAAACTATCGTCCACTCGATCGCCGAACAGAGGCAAATATTCCGAGGAGCCGATCACGCATTCTTGTGGAAGCCGAAGCTGCGAATCCCGGATATCTACGAAAATGAAGAAAATCAAAGAGCTTTTGGTCACCTTTTGAATGCGTGCGCTTGTGCGTCGAAATCGGAACATCTACTGAATGCGATTCTCACAATTGACCAGCTAAAAATAAAAGGTCTCGGTCCAGCGGTAGCAAATCTACTCTATTTCTTACACCCCACTTTGATGCCGCCCTTCAATACAGCGATTGTCAACGGCTACAACAAACTCCTCCAAGCACGAACCAAGCTGGGCAAATGGGATCAGTACCTTGCGATGCGTAGGGGAATTTTGGAGTTCAATGAGCAGTACCGCGATCTTCTGTCCAACGACCTTGGCGCAGTGGCTGGCCTGCTATTCGACGTTGGGACCGATCGATATGCGCCCCCGCCGACCCAGGATGATCCAGAAGCGGAGTTAAGGTGGAAGCGCGATCTTGAGGCGGTTCGGGAGGAAGGAGCAAAAGCTCAAAAGGCACGGGCGCGTGCTGAGAAGGAAGACTGTACCCATACCGAAGTTCAGGGCTGGCTTCGAAATTTGGGCAAGGCGTTGGGCTACGAAGTGTGGATTGCGTCGAACGACAAAGGTCGCACCTTCGAGGGCGGGCGGCTCGGGGATGGCTGCATTGGCCGGTTGCCCTCGGATATCGAGGGAGCGACGTCGTTCGACGCCATTCGCTTAATCGACGTCCTTTGGCTGAACGAAACTGGCGAAAGAGTCATGGCCGCATTTGAAGTGGAGCATTCTACCTCGATCTATTCTGGGGTGGTGAGAATGCTTGATCTGGCGTTGAGTGGTGGCGTCCACGGTTGCGATGGCTTGTTTCTCGTCGCCCCCGACGACAGAAAAGACGATGTTTTGGCACAACTGCGAAGGCCCGCTTTCAGCAGAATATCCGATCTCAATGTGCGCTACATTCCTTACAGCCAACTTCAAGCTCACCGAGAGTCACTCGGCAGGTTTGGTAGTGGAATCAAAGGAATCAATTCAATCTCGATTCCACTGACGTGACGGTTGAGGGCGACCGATTCTAGCAGGCAGTACTCGGCTATCACTCACATGAAGGCGAATCGCATTCCTACGACTCCGAAGAATCGCCATACCGGCTCACCTGCATCTCGCGTTCGATCCGCGGACTCAAAGACTTTTCCCTCAGAGCGAAATCGCAATCCGGCTATCACTTCGGCGAGACCAGCGTCGAGATTCTTTTCTGGAATATCCTGAAGCGCAATTGAAAGTTCGGTTCGCAGTTGAACGTACCCGACTGACCGTGAGCCCCTAGCGACGGGCGAAGCCTCGCGCTTTGATGGGAGGTCGCCTCAAGGTGAACTGGAGATTTGAACTAAATGACTAACTTCTGTCTTCTACTACATGTGCTAGTGCTTATGGCGATGATGTAAATCCGAGACGTGCGGATGAGTGTGGGTGGTAGCGTCATGTCTGTGCCAATGAGAATGTTGGGCTTCGACGTGCGAAAACTCAGCGCCGTGGCAATGGCTGTGGTGTTCATCATCGTGGCTATGGAGATGGGAGTGCCAGAGCGATTCGTGAGAATGGGGATGGCTGTGCTGAGCTCGCAATAAGAGAATGACACACGCGACTAAAATCAGAAGCGCCGATGAAATGGAGATAGGACAAAGATTCTGCGAGAAAGAGAAACGACAAGGCTGCGCCGATAAAAGGAGAGGTAGCGAAGAGGCCTTGGGCACGAGTGGGCCCGAGGCGCTGTGCGCACTCGACGTACAGGGTAATGCTAATGCCATAGGAGAATGCTCCGAGGACGAGTGCGGCAAAAATGGTGGCTGGGGGCGCCGACAGTGGCGCTAGGACTAAACCAAGAGAGAGGTTCGCCAGCCCAGCGACAAGGCCCTTTATAAGAGTCGTTTGCGCAGGAGAGATGGCGTCAATGACCGAAGTCCAATGATTGTCGAAGGCCCAACAAATGCAGGCCACGGCGATGAGGGAGCCACCTGCGAGACCTGGTAGGCCGGTGTTGTAGGAGATGATGGCGCCCGAAAATGTGATACCGACAACGGCGATGAACCCGGAACGATTGAGCTGTTCACGGAAGAAGAGAAAGCCAAGCAAAGCCGTCGCGGCTAGTTCAAGGTTGAGGATCAGCGATGCGTCCCCAGCAGGAGTGATAGCCAACCCAGCAAGCAGTAGAAGGGGTCCCAGGATCCCGCCCAACAGAACCGCGGCGGCGAGATAACGCCAACCCTTTGCAGGGAGTGCCGTTGGGTGACGCCCCGCGCCACGAAAAGAAAAAGGCAGCACACCTAACGCAGCACCCAAATAGAGCAGCCCAGCAAGCTGTGGCGCCGAAAAATCATTGAGGAGCGCTTTGCTGATCGGAGTAGCAGCACCAAACATCGCCGCTGAAGTGAGACCTAGAACTATGGGGGACGTCTTCATGGTAACAGTAACCTCGGGCTGAATATCAAATCGACCGACCGCCGCTTCGATGATCAACACGGAGCGGGACATCCCCAAGAAGAAGGGGGGTGGTCCTCTGAGACCACCTCATCAGCAACTGAGGGACACACAACTGGAGTGCTCGTGGCCAGAGAACTCGCGAAGGAAACAAGCGTCCTCTACGTCGTGAAGAGCCAGGTCATTCACACTGTTTTCAAAAATCTCCAACTGCAGAATGGCATCCATCCCTTCATCCTCCAGTTTTGATCAGCTGTGCTCGTTCCCAAAGTCTCAATGCAACTTCCGTATTTGGTGAGGTCACCCGAACGGCAAAACCGTCTTTCGCTGGTTCTACGATTGCCTCGACGTTATCGGGAACGAGCGGGCAGTAAGGCATCTCAGGCACCGAATGACCCAAAGCAGCATTCCGCGCCAGATGGCAGTCAATGAGGTGCTGCAAACGCTCAAGAGTAAGGTCTGGGACGGCGGCTATCACAATCTCAACGCCCTCGTTCGATAGGGCACCGCCTGAAGTCATGAGGCGATCGCCAGTGCGAACAACTCGTTGGACACTAATCACATCTTTTGCGTGACCGAACGGGCTGATGGTTCGGTCCAGATCAGATACCCCCTGGCATTCGGCTTCCTCTGCTTGAACAAGTGCCTGTGAAGCAGAACGATGCTTTGCTGCGAGGGCCCGGTGTTTCTCTGCAAGCGCCCTGTGCTCTTCCGTTGGATTTATTGACTCAGTCCAGCAGATGTTCATCCCATACGCATCAGTCGAGGAATCGCACGCTTTCTGTTCTTCCTGAGCGGACGCGTCGAATTGGTTCTGGTGATCCTGCGCAGCAATTTCTTCATTGCTAGCCATGGCCTCGTGATCCTTGACACTCATATCATGGGGCCGCGTCCCCTGAGGGGCTCCGCATGCCGAAAGGACGAGGGCGACGGGCGCGACAATGGTTTGTAGAGGTTTCATGGTTATTCTTTCCGAGACGGTTGAATGTGGGAATCACCCGCTCAACTGCAATTGATATGCCACCTAGATCAATCAACTACTTCGAGCCGATCCGGCGCAAACTGAAGTATGCTCGTAACAATCTGGGTCACAAAAAGACCTCGACGGATACAATATTCTTGGATGGTAGGCTGGCGTTCTTACCCCGCCAGGCGCCCATCGATCATCTCCTCGAATTCGCCCCCACACTGAAGGGCCCAGCCACTCGGATGCACCCCGCACCTAGCCGAGTCGCCGGACTTCTCTGGCAACTTCAGGCGTTCACAACGCGTAGTATCCCCCTAGGGCTCCACACGTCGTTCCGACTTGAGCGAAGATGGATCGCAGCGAGAAGTGGTCCATCTAAAGCAGCTCGCTGCAGTTATGCATTTGACGCTGTATCGCTGCCAAATCGAGCGCTATGAGACTCAGCTAAACAACTACGAGTGCGGGGCACCAGCAACCTCGCTCGACGGCGACTCTCGCCGCCGGAATGGCAGGCTATCGGACAGTAAATCTCCGCATGAGGGAAGCAGTCGTAATGACAAGGGCTACCCCCGATCCAGGTTTCTACCCGCTTTTCTACGTTCACGAATTCACCACCATCCGCGCTGACGATGGTCACGAGCACGCGAAGGCTCTGGGACTTCAGGATCGGACTTGAGGATATCTCAATGCAGCTGGTCGACCTTGTCGACAGCCCCGTGGGCTACCTCCGAGAAAGGTAGTGCACCAAATCCGGTTCCAAGTACCGGCGATGCCTCTTTCGCCCTCCAGATCCAACGAGTTGAAAGGGCAACTCCACTGGCGAAATCTCCCGAAGTGTCGCTTTTGCGATCTTGAGAAACTTTGCGGCGGCCTTGGCCGTGAGCGGCTGATCAACTTGGTTTGCAATCGACATTAAAGGAACTATCTGAAAAAAACGTTGCGCCGCCACGCTCCAAAGTTGACCTGCATCGTCGAGGTTCTCGCAGGCCAATCCGCAACGGACCATTGTGAAGGCTGGTTCAAGTTCCTCCGCCAACTCTCTTCGTCCGCGGCCTCGCTCGGAGTCGAGGCGCGAACGAAGCGCCGCAAGCTCGCTTTCTGCACTACCCTTGCATTCCGTTTCACGTTCGCGCAGAGCAGTTTCGCGTTGGCACCTCTCCTTCCAATTGTCGCATTGTTCGACGGCGCGCCTCAAATCATTTCGAGCAGACGTTAACCCTTCATCCAGCTCCTCGTTGAAACTAGATTCGAATTCAAGGTCATTCTTGAAATCGGCCGCTTGAATGCGAGCGGCTTCAAGCTGCGCAGACAGCTCATTGATCTCGCGCCGGTTCTCCGATTCATGTTGCTTTGTCTCAAGAAAAATTTGGTTCACGTCGTCCGCGAAACGATCAGTACGAGCTTCCAGTGCACGGTATCGATTCTGCGCATCCTCTAAGGCATTCGTCACTTCCTGCATCTTGGTGGAAGTCTGGCGTTGATCCGCTGCCACTCGCTCAGCATCTTCAGCAGCCCGAGACCTCAAAAGGTCGTTCTCTCGCCGAAGCTGATCCCGAGCTAGTTCGGCCGCGCCCGAAGCCCGCTGGGCTTCGTACTCTGCGTCATTCATCTTTCGCTGGAGTTCACGGCAATCGTCTTGAAGGCGATACACCAGATCCCACGTGAGCTGGGGTGTTTCAGGCAGTGGCTTTCCCATCGATCATTGTTCCGAACTGCGCGAGCAGTTCGCTCCTTTCGATCCCATTATGAAGCACCAAGTATCGTCCGCTAGGCGGGAACGTCTGACTAGCTCACTGTGAGAACGACCACGGGAACACCAATGCGCGTCAAGATCTCTGAGCGCGTTCAGACGACCCTCGAAGCACATAGATGGGTCTCAAAATAATTGTAAAAAAGTCGCGACCCTATTGAGGATAGCTTGGCTGACGCGTCTTCCGGTGATCGAGGTGTTGAGTTGACCAGGATGCGAGTGAAGTTTCGCAAATCAGACAGGAGCAAGACCTGTAGGGGCTCAGATGACCTGTATTCTCGCCCGCCAAACGAGCCCGATGAACCGAGTTCATTCGTGGATGACACTAAACAACAGGAGTGACCCACAACCTTTGGACGGGGCATCTGAACGTTGGGCGTTGAATGGCCGCGAGCACCTCGAATGACCTCTTCCTCCAGGGAAAAGCGATCACTTTTTTTCGCTAACTCCCGCGTCGGCAAGTGCTTTTCGAAGGTTCGCAGCGGTCACCTCGATCCCAATCGAGGAGAGGAGGGACCTGTAGACCTCGCGAGTCAACTCGATCTTGCGAGCGTCCGTGTGAATGCCTCCTGACTTGTTGGCCAAGTCTTGAAATTTTTCACGCGGAACACTTTCAAGCTCCGGGAAGATCGCGCGAAGCGTTGCGACGGCCGGTTCTCCCCCTTCCCGCCAGTGCTCGTATCCCCAAGCAACCCGATTCGAGGACGTCACCAAGCAGTCGTAGATGTTGTACTGATCATCGAACCCCAGCTCCCTATTGGCAGCCCGCGCCGCGTACACAGCACTCAGAAGACCCCCTCGCCAAATATGAAGCCGTTCCGCTGCTGAGACGCGGTCATGCAGAACGTCGTTCAAGTGCATGCGGAGCCCCCCAATGGAATCAAGCAGACTGCTCAATCGCGTTTCCGACCAGTTGTTCTCGCGGGCTATCGCAGTGTGAACATTCGCCATCTTCAAACCTTGATGTCCCATGCATTCCCGAGCGAGCCTCAGGCCTGCCTCCTTCTCGTTCACCTCCCGATTCAGGACGGCTATGCAGAGGTCGTCGCTCGGCGACTTTCCCAAATAGCCAAGGCTTCCGAAATGCGCCTTGGGTTCCCGGAGGCGTCAACAAGAGAGCGAATTCGTCGGACAGTCTGCACCAGGAGTGATAGCTCAAAGTTGCGCGGATATATAAGTCCTTCAAGCTTGGTCAGCCGACGATCCCTTGCCTCGCTTTCTTCCACACCGAGAAGAAGCAGTGCTGAGCAAATGTGGATGTTTCGGGCAACCGAAGTTCCGTCAATGCAGCTGAGCACCCTAGACAAACCCCCAATTACAATCGCCCGGGCGTTGGCGGCTTGCAGAAAACCCTGGCTGAGGCGAAGATCTTGAACTGAAGGGCTCATTTCCACCGGGAATGATGGCTCAGCATGCCGCATTCGCCAAACGACGAGCGTATTCCCCGCCTCCAGGGCGAGTACCACTCGAAAGTGGTGCTCGCTCACCGCGAGCACCACTTTGAGTACCACCTAGCGTAACGCATGGACCGTTCGGGTAACGCCTAGGTATGTGATTTCAAGTACTTGTAACGCCGGGTGTCAGCCAGAAACGCCTTCCAATGGTGTTGCCAAGGTTGACGTCGAGGGTTCGAATCCCTTCTCCCGCTCACAAACTAGAACAGGCCTCCACGAAAGTGTGAGGCCTGTTCTAGTTTGTGGGCGGGATCGGAGGCCAGGGATCTGAACTGCCTCGACGTACGTCGAGGGTGGCGCGCCTGCGGCGCGCGGGGCTCGCTTCGCTCGGCCACGAATGCAGGCGGGGCCTCCGACTCGAGCGAGCGCAGCGAGCGAGAGGAAGGGATTCGAACCTGAGGCAACGTCGAGTCACCCAAGAACCTGGCCAAACTTTGCTTAGGGGTCGAACCGGAGTGGACGCAGTCCAGCGCCGAGACGAGCAAAGCGAGTCGTGCCGCGCAGCGGCCAAGCTGGACGAAGTCCACGGAGGTCAACGGTTCGACGAGCCCCTGCGAGTCGAAATCGCCGCAGGCGATAGTTCATCCCTTCTCCCGTGGTGGGTGAAGTTTGGTCAGCATGGCGATTATTCGAGCTAGACCGACGATTGGTTCTGGAAACCAAAGTTGGCAAGAAATCCTCGGACTGCTGCTAGAACGAAACACCAATTCTTGGTTTCCCCGATCGCGTGAAGACAAGGACACGAACGTCTTTTGCGACTTTATCGAGCTCTGGCCGACTGTCGAGAGAACAACTTCATGCTCAATCCACTTGACGGTGCACCTCAGAGCGTGAGTTAGGCAGGGGACTCAAGCACCCTCAGTGGCTTTTTGCTGCCGCCAATTCTTTGTGAAGAGCACCTTGTCCCTGGAAAGGTCAACCACTCGTTTGGACAGCAAAATCGCTTGAGTCGGAGACGAGTATTTCTGAGTCTCATCGATTGAAATGAAAATCTGTTTACTCTCCTTCTTGTATTCGCCCACGAGTTGATTGAACGATTCGGGTTCGACGTTCTTGAACATAAGTGAATCATGAACGATTATCGGCAGCTGGGAAACCCGCAACATTACTAGGTCGAGAAGAGCAAGAGCCAAGTAGGCTGTTCCGGTTCCCTTGTCCATTTCGACTTCGTATGAATACTTTCTGGGTGCAAGCGCCAGTCTGGGGACAGGACTGCCCTTCCTTTGAACCGTTGCAGTCAGTTTCTTCAATTCCGCGTTAATAATTCTCTCGGCTGATTCAGTTACGTCCCCTCGCGCAATTCGAAGACCCTGTTCTGCTTCTCGCGTATTAGCATTGTGGCGCTCTCGCTCCTCGTACTCACGATTTTGCTCTTCTCGCTCCATCACATCACGTGTGACCGACATTACGCGGTCTACTACATACGAAGGGTTGTCTACGTTCGAGAGAGCGTTGGCTATCTCGCCCGAAATCAGACGGAGGTCTGATTCAATCAGATCGATCTTTGATTTGGTCTCGAGTCTTGCCCGTGTGAGCTCATTGCGAAGGATCTTACTTATTCCGTCATGAAACTCCTCAACGGTCTCTAAGCGTCTATCATCCATCTCAGGGAAGAAGCTTTTCAGTGGTTCAAAAAGGGCACGTCGCACCTTTCGCGAGTTGGACAGCGTGTCTTCGAGGCGATTTAACCGGGTCTGTAGCTGCATTTGCTCACGTATGAGAGCATCTTTTCTCTCCTGCTTTTCGACGATATCTTGGCTTAGAATCGCAGAAATGTTCGCCGAGCGTGATTCAAGTTGGCGACGGATCTCCTGAAGCTCGCTTTCCGCTTGCCCGAGACGCCTGGTGTTCTTACGGTACTCCAGAATCCCGATCTTCAGGGAGCATTCCGCGTTCCTCTGCTCTTGAGCGAGCCGATTGGATATCCTTCAGTTGCTTTAGCTCAGTTTCGAGTCCTGAAATCGCATCGTATTTACCTAGTACTTTAAGCAGACTCGCGACGACCGTGTGCTCAGCCTGCCTCGGGTGGCTGTTGAACGGTTTGGCAAACTGGAAAGTCTCCCGCCTCCAGATTCTGAGGTGGGGCGAAACGCATTCACGGAACGACAGATGTTCACCGATCAGAGCATAACTCTCCTTCAGCCAAGCTCTGTATTCGTCGATTGATATGCTCTCGAGATGATCCTCACCCTGCACATATCGATAGACTTGATCAAGATTACGGGTCCCACGTCTAAACCGAAACTTTTGCCCCGAAAAGGTGAACGTGAACTCGTATTCATGATGATCTAGCGCGTGAACGATGTCATCGACAAGCACGGAGAAGTCGCTTCCACCGAAGGCAAAGTCAATGAGCATCAGTGCCGTCGACTTTCCAATGGAATTCGAACCGGATTCGTCGCCCCAAACAACGTTTAGACCGCGTTCGAAGGATAATTCATGCTCACGGAAGTGTGCACAGGAGATTTTATTCAGCACGTCGCACTATTCCCGAATGGAGGTCCACATCTATCGCACCAAGAATGTAAAGGACATCAAGAGCTAGAAGGAATTCATCAAGCCCCCCATACCTCTTTCCGAGCGAATGATAGAGTTCAATGAGTTCCGCCGGTTCCTGGAGAGCCAGCAAAGCAGGGGCTATTTTGCTCAAAGTAGTATCGCTGTAGCGCCGGAACTTGGTTGGGACGATCATTCAAAAACCTCACAATTTTGGACAAAGAAAGACGTAAGAACCTCCGCGGACTGTCCTGAGCAGTTTTCGACTTTGGCTTGTATCCAATCGGAGATTGCAGAATAGATCTCCTCCTGACTTGGTTGTGCCGCTTTCTGCCGGAAGTAGAAGGTTCTAACTTGCTGAGCTATCAAATCGGCTGTTCCGGGAGCTTCCACGTCGAGGTGAGCAAGCTGGGCCTGAATGAAATAATAATAGTCCTGAACGTCGTGATGGATCCTACGAAGAGTCAGTGCTGACATTGATTCATCGACTTTCCTATCAATCTCCTTGGGGTCAAGAACGAGTGTAGGGGACGCATCGGATTCCCTTGCCGACGTCGAGAGCGCCGTAACGACTCGGGCGAGTTCGTCTTGCAGATGATAGGTGGCCCAATAGCCCCTCCCCATCGCTTCGCGCGAAACTTTCCGCTTGATAGCTACTAGCTCACGATACTCCTCCACGGTACGAGGCCTATCAAACTTACGATGACAGATGTTGCAGAGCGGAATGAGGTTAGCAAGGTCGTTCACATCTTCTGAAAGTCGCTCTTCTCCCTGCAACAGCTCGGTTTCCTCCTGGGTGGGATTGAGCGGATATATATGCGCGACCTCGTAGCCTTTTTGAGCCTGGTGCACCTTTTCGTACAGCAACTCCCTGGTGCATCGCGGACAAATTCCGTGCACCTGACTGACCAACAAGATGTTCTGATTCTCGGTGATCTTCTTTCTAGGAGTTTTTGTCAGCTGAGACACAGTCAGCAAGCGTATCATGGTGGGTAAAGAGCGTAAAAAGAACTGACTAAATACACACCTCTGCCTATCGACTTACCATTCTGCCGCGGCCTGAGATCTCACAGAGTAGCAAGACCGGCGCTCATCCCCCAGCGGGGAAAGAGCGAGCGCCGTACGAAGCCTTCCAGCGAAGCGGGAGCGTAGACGGCGGCCGTCGGTCACCAACGAAGCGGGAGCGTAGACGGCGGCCGTCGGTCACCAACGAAGCGGGAGCGTAGACGGCGGCCGTCGGTCACTAACGGCAAGTTAGGCACCGCGCACATTGTTTAGACGTTATAGGAGTCTCGAACCTCTCGGATCATCACTTTCCTGGCTGTGTCGCAAGCCAGGGAAAGAGATTTGTAAACATCGAACAGGGATCCGAGGACACTTGGGTCCATCGATGCCGTGCGCTCTGCGCTCGCACCCATAGACAGCGCCACAAACACTGGCCCCAGTGCATCTTTCTCATCTGTATTGAGGAATAGAGCCGCATTTTCCTCGTCGGCATAGAGGCGATCTTTGAGCTTGAGGATGGAAACTGCATCGGGTGGGAGTTCGAGGCCATTTTCATTGCCGTCAAGCTCGCCTTTCCTTGCAAGACAATACCGACGAATTACGGCCAGCGTCTGCAATATCGGTTGGATGGCACGCACGCGTTCCTGCATGAACAGGTTTGCCTTTGCCGAGCGACTTGCAAGCTTGAACCCGATCCAGGCAGCGAGTCCTGCCGACAGAAACGGCGAAATGATGCTTGAGAGCTTCCAAAAGAGTGCGTCGTCAGTCATCGGTTGGTCCCTGTTCGGCCATTTCGAGGTAGTCGAGCAGAGCCGACGGACCACGGTTGGCATACTTGTCCCAGTGCATGTCGGGCTTTCGATAGCTCAATCCTGCGAACACGAAATCACCGGGGTCCGAAAATGGATCGGAAGACTTTGCGTCCGGAAAGGCCTCCCGCCAAGCGCAATAGAACGCGACTTCGGGGTGGGTAGATGTGAGTCGCTCGGCGAGTTGAAGTTTGGTGATGTGCGCCGGGTGTTCGTCGTAGAGAATCCCAAGTGCGGTTAGGCCGGTGCGGGAGTAGCTGTCGTCGCGAAGCACTAGTTCCAACACCGTGCCATAGGCCACGCGCCCTCCAACCTTTCGAACGAGAGCAAAAAGCTGGTCCGCAATGAGGTTTCCTTCGGCAGTACCGCGAAGTCTCTCTCCCAAGCGGACCGCCTGCTCGACCACGAATTGTAGCGAAGAGTCGGAGACCTGAGGCGCGATACTTTCGATTAGAGTAATGAGGGCCGGGACGCCGGCCGGATGGTGAATGCTCACCGCACTTCGGAGTGCGTCAATGAGGCTGAGCACCAGTTGCGATTCGCCTTCCCACTTGGCGATGGACTTTAGCTCCGCGTCGAGGCCGCGCTGAACCGTGTTCCCCTCGGGAATCCAATGCGTCCAGGAGTCTTGCTGGAACATGCGTTCGCGTAGGCTGGGGTCGCCTTTCAGAAGCCAGTCCTGAAGCCAGACGTACCATGCTTCCTTCGTTGAAACGTCCACCAGCGTGAAAATAAGCGGGTATCGGCACGTTGATGCGAGCCTCAAGTATTTGGCGTCGATAGACGCCCGAACGCCCTGGGCTGAACGCTCCACAGTCTCAGCTGACTTGACCTGAACCTTTACAATTTCTCCATTCACACCAGATTCAGTCAGCTCGAACTCAAGGTCGATGCCAAAGTCCTCGGTGAGGTCACGCACCAGCCAGTGCGGGTGCTCCTCGACGATTACTGACAGTATTCGAGATCCTCGAGAGCCAATCTTTTGAGCTTGAGTTCGCTTCGCCATTCTCTCAGTCTCTAGTGTCTCTAACGCCCTGCAATTCTACTGAGGCGCTGTGCCTGCAAGGATATGCCAACCGGCCGCCACGACAAAAGGGAGAAAGCCCAGTGCGGCCGAACCGCGACGTTGCGTCGAAGCAAGAGCCTTCACGACCGCCGTCACGTAGAAATTGCTTGTTGGGAGGCACTTGATGCGCCGGTCATTGACCGGTGTCTGGAGTGGGATCGTCACCGTAAAATAGAAGAGCGTTTGTATATTTTGCGGCCACCGAAGGGTCGAATGGTCCCATGGCAGCAAACTGTTTCTGTAGTGAACGCCGATCGTGGCCGAGCTTGCGCCAAGTCGAGGGCCAGTCTGCGCAAGGAAGTTTGTAGGACTTGATTGCCCCACCTTTCACAGGAGGAGCGTCGTACTTCCATGGTCCTTCGCCACCATGGACCATGAAAGCGGATGGAGTCTGAATTACCCCAATCCAGTCTGTTGCTTCATGCCAGCTAGCGGCTTCATCGATCGCGGCTCCCACAAGGATGGACGGTTTCTCAGTGAAAAAGGCGCCGCAAGCGGTGGCACCTCGCAATGGAAGGCCAACCAGAATGGACTCGCAGATGAGCTCGACCACTACTTCACCGTGAAGCTTGAGCCCTCTACCCGGATCGCCAGGTGTCAGTAGAACTATTGTGTCGGAGATACTCAACACTGTGGTCTCGTCTGCACCTCGGACGACCTTGTGCGCAGTTTCAACCAACTTCCGTAGCTGGGTAACGACATCCTGACTGTCGCGACGAAGCCAGATGCCTTTCCAGCCAAGAACGTCTAGGAAGGTGACAGTGCCGTCAACCATCCGTGCACGCGACGAATCGTTGGTGTCCGCGAGCTGGGCCATTTACTTGAAGCTCGTAAAGATTCCGGCGGGTGAGTTCTTCTCACAAACGGATATCCATTCGGCCAGGTTGGAGATTGCCTCCTGAACTTTCGCCTGAGGCAGTCCCTGCTCGGCCGCTTGTTCCCAGAGCCATTCAAAATATCCAGGAAGTTCCTCTGGATAGTTGATGGATTCGTGATCAAGAAGTTGGAACAAGCCAGTGCCCCCCTTCCGACCAATGCGCGCATCGCGGCCCGTCGATACCTCATGGAGGTGCCGAAAGGTCCAGCCCGACTGAGTACGTGTCACATAAAACGTCTCGTCGTTCCCCCACCTTCTGCCGTACACTTGGAACTGAAACTCGGAGCCAACCGTTACGTCGACGGGGTCATCATTGGCATGCGGATTGGCGATGAAACGGAGAAGATCTTCTACAGGGTGAAGATGGTTGTAGAACTCGCGGTCATCCGGGGCCACCTTTCGATTCTTCAGCATGTGCTTGTGATGCTTGGGGACATGGCCGCGCGCCGCTAGGAGCGTGTGTAGCTCATGAGCCTGTGCTCCCATTTCCGAGATCTCATTAGGAGCGATGGGGTCGTTGCTCCTAAGGCGCGCGAAGATCGAATCAAGACGATGTCGAAGGTCCTCTGCTAATTTTGCTTCACTAGCGTGAAGTTGAATTGGGTCTCCTTGAGCAACCGGCCATGAGCGTTCCATGGTTCGGAGCATACCTCGGAGCCCTCATGCCATCCAAGGGCACCTTACCGCCGCATTCGCCGTTGCTTTTTCATCGTCCTCCCAACTACCAATTGTCCCGCCCGTTCAATAATCAATTCAGACAATGTGCACTTACGTGCCGGAATTCGCCAGGCTCAAATTCATTCTGTTGGTGAGCGCGATCATGCAAATCCTGTGTGACGAGTTGGATTACGCACGTACTTATGCGGCAGATGACGCCGCATAAGTACGTGGACACAGTGATTATGCGACAAAATGGCACGGAGTGATGTGCGTCAAGCCGTTGCTGAATCGCTGCAGAGCGCTCCTGAAGGCACGAGGCGTTGTTTGCTGACACTATATGCGCGTATCTGTTGAAGACTTGGCAGAGCAAGACGATGTTGTGAAGCAGTGAGTCGGCTGCCTAGTTCGGGGGAGAAGCGCAGCGGGGACCGTTCCCTGCGCCACGACACCCCTCAGCCGAGCAGGCATGTCATGCATCCTAGCTGAGTAAATCACACCCTTCCCCAAAATTGCCTCGGCTAAACCCGAGGTGCCCCCCCTCACCCATCACACGCGCATCCCTACCCCTTGTGACATTGCTTCTCGCGCGAGATGCAAGAGTCACCACAGGCCTTCCCCTTGTGACACGTCTTGCAGCAAGCCATCGCGTCCGGCTCGTCAGCCTGGAGTGCTGAAGGCGGAGTCACCCCTGGAGGTGATGCCGAACCTGAAAGCACCACCAAGGTGAAGCTGGCGATGAGATGACGCATTTCTCTGGGTACGCCGATTCTTTACTATTGTCTATCATGAAAATTAGTGAGCATCTGTTTTTACTTCGTACAGAACATTTTTAGATACAGCCGATAGGCATTTGTATAGAGTCAGGGAAACTTGGGTTCCGGCGCCGCATCTCGCACGTTGGCTTGAGGGGGGACAACAGATGGAATCAATTGATCGGTTCGAAAAACTGGGCCGGCTTGTGCTGTGGCTCGTGATCTCTGGCGTGCTGGTGATCGCATTCGCCGTGGTGCCATTGAAACTGGTGAAGCGGAGCCAAGCGGAGTTCGAACTTCGAGAGCGTCTCAGTGCGGCGGAGGAAAACCTTGTCAAAGCGTTGGAGCCAGCGAAGCCGAGTATTGAGGTACTCACCCTCAAGTCGATGGGCGCCATGCTCAGGGGCTTGAACCATTCCGACGCGATCGGTCGGGTTTGGTTCACTAACGTCTCACCTCGCGAAGGTGTACTCTGCGCGGTTGGCTCAGCGAAGAACGACACTTCGGGTGACGCGGCCGAATCTTTGGCGGCCTGCACAGAAGTCACTCCGTATTCGTCAGGGAAGATTGAACTGACATTCGCGGGGAGCGAACTTTCAACCACCTGTCCGGGTGGGACGGGTTGTACTTTCTCGCTTGCTGATGCGCCCGTGTGGACATCCGCCGAATAGAAGAAGGACCATGGGACTATCTTTCTCGAAGTCGGTGAAATTCGGGCCTTTACGGGTCAACCTATCCAAGCGGGGAGTAGGTGTTTCTGCTGGTGTGAAGGGAGCGCGAGTTTCGGTCGGGCCACGTGGTACATACGTGACGCTTGGCAGCCGTGGGTTTCGGTATCAAACCAAACTGACGGACGTCGAAGGGTCGCCTGCGGCCCCTTTGACACCTCTCGCTCCCATCGGCGGCGTATCGGACGACGGGAGGATTCAGACGGCATCAGCAACCGCGCTGGCGGAGGCGTCACCTGATTCAGTCCTGTCGGAGATTCAAAGTCGAGTTCATCGATTCAATTGGTTCAAGATGTACGCCGTCGTCGTACTGGTGCTTGCGCTTCCCTTGCTCACGGTCCCGCCTGCACTGATCGCGTTTCTGTTGCTTGTTGGCGTGCCTGGGTACTTTCTTTATCGATGGAATCGCGACCGACGGACAGCCCGACTCTTCTATGACATTGATAGTGAGGAGTTGGTCTATCGACTGGGTATTTGTAACGCAGTTGGCGAGGCACTTTCTGGCACCGCGCGGCTTTGGCACATCTACTCTTCGAAAGCCGTGGGCGACCAGAAGCGGAATGCAGGCGCTTCCGCGTTAATCTCTCGCACTGTTACAAAATCTCACCTCGGTTCGCTTCAGGGAATTCAACTCAATGTCGAACCCTGGAGTATCACTGTGGGTCCCCAACAACTTCTTTTCCTGCCTGATCGGCTCATTGTGCACGAGAACCGAAGGTTCGCGGCCGTCCCCTACGAACATCTTTCGGCAGAACTTTCACTTTCAAGATTCATCGAAGAAGAAGGCGTGCCACCAGATGCGAAACAGGTGGATGTCACCTGGCGCTATGTCAACAAATCCGGAGGGCCAGATCGGAGGTTCAACGACAACAAGCAACTTCCTGTTCTCCAATACGGGCGACTCACCCTCAGTACGCCCACAGGAATGACCATTGTCATAGAATCAAGCAACATTGAAGCCACGGCCCGCGCCCACCAATGGCTCAACCATCTGGGACAGGTAGCCCGCGAGGTCGTGTCCGGCTCTGAGCCGCAAGCCCGTGCGGCTGACGCCAAGACACCTCCACCATCAAACGTTCATCCCATTCCGCGGAATCATCCTTTTCAGATCGTGCACGTCGCGGTTCTCTTCCGCTTTATAGCCGCTGCTGATCGACGCATTTCGGATGATGAAGTGCAGTCCGCAAGTCGACTCCTTCGCCAATTCACAAACAATCAGCAGGAAGTGGAGCGGACTATGGCCGAGTTCAAGGCGCTCGCCTCAAACGACATGGAAGCAAGGCAAGCACTCGAAGCGCTAGTTCGACACTCCAAAGATGTGGCGATGTCTGCGGTTGAATCGGCGAGAGCCATTGCCGCCGCGGATGGGAAAATCACACCAAAAGAACAAGAGAGGCTTGGTCTCTTGGAAAGCTGGCTGAGAAATCCCGGCTGAAGCAACCGCGTGATCGCCCGGGCAAATGAAATGCCTTCTCCCCTCAAACTTGCCCCGGCTACATCCGAGGTGCCCCCAAATCACTTCACTTCATTCAGCTTCGCCTCAACCCGCTTGAGCGTTGCTAAGATCTCGTCTTCCTCGGGGTCTTCCATGAGAGACGTCATGAATCCCGCGATGTAGCCGAAAACGCCGATGCCCACGAAGACAAGGATCGCGGCAACGATCCTTCCTGTCCCAGTGACCGGCGCAATGTCGCCGTAGCCCACGGTGCTCACCGTGATCACCGACCACCAGAGCGAGTCCCCCAGCCCTTTGACCGTTTGCGGTTCTACGATTCGTAGCCCCAGCCCACCTGCAAATACTGTGGCCCCTACGATGCCAAATACCCGGAATAGTTTGGCTCCCTTGCCGCGAAAACGACGAGCACGGAGGATTAACCGACCGACACGGAGAACCCGAACCAGTCGCGCCACTCGGAGGCCTTGGAAGATGTAGCCGAGAGGGATCGAGGACACCAAGTCCAACCCCTTCTCAACCGATAGTAGGTACGCTTTGCGATCACTGGTTACCACAAGGCCCAGGAGCCATTCGGTGAGAAAGGCGATGCAGAACCAAAGGTTTGCAGTGTCGAACGTGACGATTTGCTCGCTGCCCTGAGCAACAGTCGTCTCAAGCACCATCACCGTGAACATGGGGATCAGGAGCAGATTGTTGATGTAGCTGAGATGGCCGTAACAACGCGCAAGTAGCCCAGGCCCCGTCTCAGTGTTGTTCGCCTCGACGCTCTCATCACCCATCGCACGCGCATCCTGGTCCCTTGTGGCATTGCTTCTCACGCGAGATGCACGAGTCGCCACAGGCTTTGCCTTTGTGACAGGTTTTGCAGCAGGCGAGCTCGACGGGTTCGGCGGGTTGTACGATGGGATCGGCGATGAACTCTGGGGGCGCAGCGGAACCTGAGAGCACCAGCAGGGCGAAGCTCGAGAGCAGGAAAGCGAGAAGGTGACGCATCCGCCTAGAATACTCTGGCCTTTTACAATTACCTAGACCTGGCTGTTGAGGAGCTACTTTCGAGGGTCGTCCTTGCCCGTTCTAGGGCAGGCGTTGCCTATTCTAGGCCGGCCAATGCCCGCTCTAGGGTGAGCGTTGCCTATTCTAGGGTGATCGATGCTGACTCCAGGGCCGACTCCGCAAACTCTCGGCCTCTGTTGCCTTTCGCGAGGAAGGTTCCTGCCTTTTCTCGGGCTCGCGAAAAAAGATCACAAAGTCCGCAACGGCGAGGTGGGCACGGCCGAAGCGTTGGGTGGGTGGACAATCCGCCCCACACAACCGCATCCGGGATCGGGCGCTAGCGCGATCGGCGGAAGGAGAAAGACAATGATTGACACTGTAATGAACGCCCAGATGATCGACAGCTTGATCGAGCGTTGGGCCCAGCAAACCGTTGAACTGAGTGACGAGGGGCCGCACTTGCCCGTGAATGTGATTTTGGGTGAAGCCATCGACGTGGCGGAAGTCATCGAGACGCACTTCCACGAGTACACCGTGAAGGGGAAAGTGGTGCCGGGCCTGGCGTCGTTCGCCCAGGCGGCAGGCCTCACCGAGCACACTGCCGCAGAGCTGCGTGAACTCCAGATCGCCGCAAACACCGTAGACAGCCGCTACGGCAACCTGATTCAAGCTGATGAAGGCACGACAGTCGAGGATGCCGAGGCAATCATTCGTGAACTCCGCTTCGCCTTGAGCTTTGTTTTGGAAGACGGTCAAAACCCCACGGGCGAGGCGCAACTCGAGCGTTTGCGCGCTCGCGAAGAAGAAGAACGCACCCAAGACGGCATCGCACTCGTGCTCGACGCCTACCGCGAACTCGCGCGCGAGCACTTGGCTGCACTGACTCGAATTCCTGATTTCGATCCCGCAATCGTGGACCAAGCAGTCAGCATTGCCCAGGGTTTGCGTCAACGCTCAGCCGACGCTCTCACAGGACAAAAGGCGCGCGAACAAAAGGAATTGTTGGCTCTGCGCAATCGCTTGCTCACCGGGATCGCCTATCGCATGCGTGAGACTCGCCGCGTCATCCGTTACGTGTTCCGTGACCACCCGGAAATCGTTCAGAAAGCGACGAGTGACTACTCCCGTGATGCGAAGCGTCGAGCGAAACGCAAGGGCGCGCAGAAGGACGCCGCGACTCAAACGGCCGTCAACGAGAGCGCGGGGGGAGCCGTCTGAGGGACGATGCGTGGAATTGGCCCTTGAGTAGTGGAATGCTTGAGGGGATGACCACTTCGGTTTCTCCGCGGAGGCTCGGGGCTCAGGGGCCCTGCCGCTCTTCGTCAAAAGAGTGAGGCTGCGTCCAGGGAGAACTGCTCTGGACCAGCTACTCCTCCGCGCGAAGCTTCTTCAGTGCCTCAAGCTCCAAGACGGCAGCCTGATCTCGCGGACGCGCCGAACGTTCGCCTCAGTGACGCGATAGAGGATATCGAGGTCTTGAGTCATGAGGGTGGAACCATGAGCCACAACCGCTGCCCGACCGTCAGCGAAAACCCAATCCAATTCTTCATTTCCCAACTCCTCAGTGAGAACCTCACTTCTCACCCCACGTTCATCTGGGCGCCTAGCCGGGTGTTCTTGAGTCGAGCCTTCACTTCCTGGTATGAGCCGCCGAATGACGACCACGATACTTTCCAAGACGCTTCTTGCATGCATTGTTCTCGTTTCCCTGACAGGCTGCGGCTTGGGCGGTTCACCGATGCCGAGCGACTTCCCGGAGGACCGAGGGGAATACAAGCTCGAGGCAGCCGGTGAGGTCGAAAACGGTGCGCAGGCGAGGCTCGGCGCCTATTTCTTGACTCAAACGTACGACGACGACTCGGGTCGCTGGACCATGAAGGTCGAGCATGAGCCGACCGCCGTCTCCGCCGAGTTCGAGTGTCTGCAACTGAGGCCTGTGCAAACCAAGATGGCGGCCAGCATCATAAAAGAGAGGGGCTCGATGACCTGTGAAGGAACTGACAACGCGGGCGGCTCTTGGAAGCTCGAGATCCAAGTCTGGGAGGGTCAACGATGCGAAGGGAAGATCGAAGGGCCAAAAGCCTTGGAGATCGATTATCTTAAAGCCTTCGGCAAAGCACCTGGTTATCAGCTCACCAACGACGACGGGATACAGTTTGCCGTCCGACCTCCCAACATCTCAGGTGGAGCCGAAGTCTGGATTGCCCATGAGAAGGATCAGCCGATTGGCGCCGTGGGGGCCGCGATCAGCCTACTCCTTTTCGTCCCCGAACCTTCCTGAGCGCCCGAACTGTTCCGACCCGACTCGAAGAGGGTACCCAGGACGTAGTGGCCCTCTCGGACGACGAAACCATAAACCGTCCAGGCCGGGTTCACATGTAAACTACAGCTTGCATTAATCCATGTTCGTGATATCTGTAGTTTACAATGACTCGACAGTCGCACCGCTTGTCTCTTGGCCCGAAGAAGGCATTGGAAAAGCTGGGGGCCGATTTGCGGGCGGCTCGCCTACGGCGGCGGTTGTCTGCGGCTGTCGTGGCGGAGCGGGCAAGAACTAGCCGGCCAACTTTGCTGCGTATCGAAAAGGGGGATCCGAACGTCTCGATAGGTTTGTACTGCTCCGTGCTCAATGTCTTTGGTCTCATTGATGGAGTGAGTGGCTTGGCGGATCTCGCCGTGGACGCCGTGGGCCGCGATCTCGAAAATGCACGCCTGCCACAAGCGGGGAGAAACCGATGAGCGTAAGTCTGGAAGTGAACGGCCTCTCTGTCGGAACACTGACAGAGGAAGGGAACAGCCAGTCGTTCATGTACTCAGACGAGTGGCGGGCTCATGGCTTTGAACTTGGACCCGATCTACCGCTGACTCGTGGACGCCTGTTTTCCCAAACGACGTTTGGTTTCGTGGAGGATGCTAGTCCGGACCGCTGGGGGCGAAACATCATTCTCCGTGAGCGTCGAGCACGGCTCAAAAAGGCAAGACAAGCGGCACGAACCCTCAGCGCCTTGGATTACTTCGTGGCGGTCAGCGACGAAAGCCGCATGGGCGCGATTCGCGTTCGCGAGGGGCAAGAGTATCTAGCCGCGGGGGACGGAGTGCCTCCGCTCATCCACTTGGGAAAGTTATTGCAAGCGAGCGAGAAGTACCAGGCGGGTGAGTACGATGATGAGACTCTCGCCCTTCTCCTTGCTCCGGGATCCAGTCTGGGAGGCGCGCGCCCCAAGGCGTCGGTACGTGATATTCAGGGGGTCCTTTACATCGCCAAGTTCCCGAAATCGGACGATACCTACTCAGTCGAACGTTGGGAGTTCATCGCGCTCGAACTTGCTCGGCGCGCGGGGTGTGATGTTGCTAGCGCACGCCTGGAGACAGTCGATGGTCGCCTCGTTCTGTTATCGAGACGTTTTGACCGCCAGGGAAATGAGCGCATTCCTTTTAGCTCGGCGATGAACCTGCTTGGACTGAAGGATGGGGACAAGAGTAGCTACGCTGAGATCGCTGACCTGATGCAGCGCACGGGCGGCAAGCCCAATGAGTTATTTCGACGCATCGTGCTCAACATTGCGATCAACAACGTGGACGACCATCTGCGGAATCACGGATTCCTGCGAGAGAAAAAGCAGTGGGCGCTTTCACCAGTTTACGACATCAACCCGATGAGCAAGTTCGAAAAGGCTCCTACTCTCAGCACGGCCATCATTCCCGATCACTTTGAGACAACGAGGGACATTGCCATCGACAACGCGGAGTACTTTGACCTGACCAAGGAGAGGGCGAAGGCGATTTGCGACGAAGTCGAAGCTGCAGTGAAGACCTGGCCGGATGTCGCAAAAATGGCCGGGGCGACGCGTCAGGAAATCGACGAAGTGGAGAGCGCATTCGGCTGAAGGTGTGGCGGCCAAGCGCTCGGGTAGGCGCAGTCGTGCTTGAGGGGGTCAGCAGGGATAAGTGCGTTCAAGACGATGCTACTGGATCCACCCTGACTCCATCTCAAGAATGGTCCCGTCCGAGGCATCGATACAGGCACCAATGAACATTCCTCCTATCGGACGCTTCCGCAGGTCTCGCTCGGAGAACGTGAACTTCCAGGCGAGGGCATGACGCGGCATCTAGAACCCCTCGACCGCGTCAAAGAACTGGGAGACGCTAGCGTGCCCTTTTCCTTTGATGTGCATGCGCTGATCCGCACGGACGACGCCCCCACCCTGGAAAAAGAGCTGCACAAGGTGTTCGTGCGCAATCAGGTGAACAAGGTCAACGCGCGAAAAAAGTTGTCGACCTAAATACCTTACTTGCCTCAGCTACACCATCGTGCCAGCTCACCAAGACGAACTCGGCGCTGCAGTCGGCGGCTTTGATTCTCTCTCCGCGGCTGGTTGCTCGGCTGCATTCGTGCGCGGGCTCGAACTTGCCAAACAAATGCCGCCGCCCCCCAAACTTGCCTCGGCTACATCCGAGGTGCCCCCAAATCTCCCCTCACCCATCACATGCGCACCCCTGCCCCTTGTGACATTACTTCTCACGCGAGATGCACGAGTCACCACACGCCTTCCCTTTGTGACACGTCTTGCAGCAAGCCATCTCATCCGCTTGAGCGGGTTGCACAGCGGACTCTACATCTAAGACATCGGAACCGTTCGTGTTTGAAACGCCATCTTCGCTGGTGCGCGAGCTCCCATTCAGCCTTTTGCGCGGCAATTGCAGATTCACCTATTCCTGGATGGAGGGTATTGGGAGGGGGAAGAGGCCTCGCCCGCGTGTGCCTTTTGCGCTATAAGTTGTTCCCGGTGAACCATGGTTGATCATCAAAGCCCCGTGACAAGCGACCCCGATGTTCTCTCCGGAACAACGTGCTTCTCCGGCACGCGTGTGCCGGTCGCTGCCCTTTTGGATTGCTTCCAGGCTGGCGATCGAATCGATGATTTCCTGGAGGACTTTCCAACCGTCTCTCGCGATCAAGTCCGAGCGGTCCTTCAGATCGCAGGCGAGGCCGTGACGCAGCATGCGCGTTCTGCTTGATGAGTGTCTCCCGCGCCGACTTAAGGCACACCTGACTGGTCACCAAGTCATGACTGTTCCCGAAGCGGGTTGGGCGGGAAAGAAGAACGGCGATCTGCTGCGCGTTGCGACCGGACTTGTGGACGCCTTCATCACGATTGACAGCAATCTCGCCTATCAGCAACACATGGCCGACCTGCCTTTTGCCGTCGTCGTCATAAGCGCTCCTTCGAACCGACTGCAGGAGCTTCTTCCGCTCGTTCCCCAGATCTTGAGTGCGCTCTCCGCGGCGCAACCCGGACCAGTCATCCGGGTCGGTGGCTGACAGGCCGGCGCGGATTCTTCAGCGCCAAAAGCTGGAGGCCCAACTCGCCGCACTGACCGATGGCTGCAGCCTGCACAGAATGGCGCGAGACGGCTGCCATCGAGAAGGAACTGGCTGCTGAAGGTGTGGCCGCCAAGCGCTGGGAGGAGAAGCAGATGCGGATGGAGGCGGTGGGCGCGGAGTAGCGACTGTCACCCAAGTGCTCAGCCCGTGTCTGTGCCCGGTCCAGTCACCCTTGTGGTCGTTTCTGTCACCTATGTAGTGAGATTGAACCTGTAGAATCCCGCTGAAATCACCCGCCCGGGACAACCGGGCGGCGTTCCGGGTGTCCCGGACGGGCTTCCGGCTGTCCCGGGTGGCGTTCCGGCTGTCCCGGACGGTTCGAGTCACGGAATGTACTATCTCATCAGATATATTCATATCTTTTTGGATAATACCGTTAGGCACAGAGAGTATCTATGCCAGTCGCTGACGTAGCGTTCTCCACCCAGCATGACTTGGCACACCGCCTGCAAAGTCCGCATCATGCTTCTGAAGCTCGACGCGGCAGAGCACCGGAAAAACATTGGACAAGCCGGGCCTCGAAGGAGGCATGTGGAACCCAGGCAACTGGGTAGCGGCAACGGTTAACAGATTGCACCGAACAGGGTCCGAGAGGGTTCTGCAGGGAAGCAGGTTCCCGAAAGGCCGCCTCATCCACATGGAGTGGGTTCGATCCCCACCAGAAGCACCAGCCATTAAACCGTTGCAAGCACGCACCAGAAAGAATCCAGAATGACTGTTGCAAGAATCGTCGCCGACATCAGCGAACACACCAGCAAAGAGGTCAGTGTGCTCGTCGTTTCTGCGAGCCACGACGACCAAGTGCATGTGCTCTTAGGAGACCCGAACGTCCACAAGCATCACATCGAACCTCCATCGAAGCAGACCTATCGCGTTCTGACCTTTCTGGAAGGCGAGATCATGCGGGATACTTGGATTCAGGGAGCGACTTTCGTCCCGCACCACGTTCAGTCGCTCGACGGCGACGTTCTCATCGCGTGCGGAAGATGCCGCTACCGCGGAGAAGACACAGACAAGAACGGACGGATCTACTCAAACGACGGACAGTTCTTGAGAGCCCTCACTCTCGGTGACGGGATCGAGCACCTGCAGACTGACGAGGCTGGCGAAATCTGGGTAGGCTACTTCGATGAAGGGGTATTCGGGAACTACGGCTGGAACGAACCGTTGGGCGCGAGTGGACTTGTTCGCTGGAACGCGGATGGGGAGAAGACCTTCGAGTTCTTTCCTTCGAGCGGCCTTGACCAAATCTGCGATTGCTATGCCCTGAACGTGTCAGGAAATGACACGTGGCTTTGCTACTACACAGACTTTCCTCTCGTCCGCATCCGTGGCGGGAAGGTCGTCGAGTCCTGGCCTGCGCCGATCCAGGGGTCGACCGCCTTCGCGGTCGGGGGGCGCCACATCCTCTTTCGCGGTGGATATGGCGATTCTGACAAGTTCTACCTCTGTACCCACCCATGGCTTGGAAACTTCGATGTGAAGAAGGTCTTCAGCAGCTCGGAACTTTGGGGAGAGGACGAGCCGCTAGTTCGCTGCTCCGCGCGAGGCCCACGCATGATCGCTCTCTTCGGCACGAAAATCCTGGAGCTGAATGTTGATGCCTTAGCATAGACTACAGGCAGAACATGTGAGAGCGAGAAACCAGTGCTGACGCCGGATGACGAAAAGAACATCGAGGCACTTTGCCCTGCTCTGAAGCAGCTTCTCAAGGACGAACTCGATGCGGGAAATCAAATCGTGGAAACGAGCCGGGGTTGGCGACTTCGATCACTACGATCGCGTGATTCCGTTCACTTGGTCTTGGGGGAGCTGTTGGCGACGGGTTTTCACGATTTACGGCGAACGCTGGATCGCTTTTGACCTTCGATGCGGCGGTAACTCTCTCCGTCGCTTTGCACGATCTCGATGCGAGGCAGGAAGTAGAGCGGACTATAGCCGAGTTCCATCGCTCAACGATACCCAATGCTCGCGAAGACAAATCCGACCCAGCCCAAACCCGCGAGTAGAGGAACCGCAACGGCGACCCGGACTTGATGTTTCACCCAAGGCAACAGGATGCCCGCGAGAAGCAGTCCTAGAAACGCCACAGGAACAGAGCTCATCACGAGGTGTGGATAGAACCTCAGGGGCGCATCGGGATAAAACTCAAACCAGTACCACCACTTCAACCAGTCCCTCTGGAGTAGGACGACGAGTCCGAGCAAGCACCAGGCAGACCACAACAAGCGCCCGAACGGGGGCTGTCGAATTTGCTTAGCTGTCCTGACGGCCATCGATCCCTTCTAGCACATTGGGTCTAGAGGTGTTCAGCCACCAAAACGAGCATCACGGCCAGACCCCAGATCGCGAGGAGGATCTTCGAGACGCCGCTGAAGCGACGGTTTCGGATATCCGAAATGACTCGATACGCAATGCCGACCGCAAGCGCACCGAGAATCAGATCACCCGGTATACCGAACGTTCGGTGAACGAATCTGTACAGGCTGATTCCTGCAGACCCCAGCACGACAAGTCCCACAATACCCTAGAAGCCCATCTCGACACTTTCGATGAGGCCGCCGGCCCTAGACATGGCGCTTCTCGGAGGAGAGTGATCGTCGTGCATGTACGGTGAAGCATAGCCTGCTCTTGAGAGGATTCACGCCCTCTACCCTGAAAGCACCGTAGCTGCGGGGGCGCATACTGATCGCTACGCGGGGCACCAGCACAGGCAAGGCGAAACAACCGACCTCAACTTCGGCGACCGGTGAAGTCAAAAGCCTCTCGCTCTTTTTGGAAAGCCTACCACAAGCTGAGCCCCGAAAGGCCGCCTCATCCACATGGAGTGGGTTCGATCCCCACCAGAAGCACCAGCCACAGAACTGCATCAAGCGATTGCCCACTCTCCTGTCTACGACCGAAAGCCCATTTGCTGCACCGCGATCCCCATTCTGACTTGAGGATCGCTCAGGTAGCCCAAGCACGCGCCGAGCGTAGTCGGACGCTGGCGAATCAACGCACTGATCCGGTCAAACCTTCCACAAGACGACGCCTGCAGTTCACTGTGAGCCTCCCCGCTGTAGTCCATCAGAAGATAGTCATTGGCGACCACGATGGCTCCGTTCTCGGGACTTCGGCGTTCATTCTTGGTGGGAGTCCTTTCGATGACGCACATCTCCCCTCTCTTGATCCCGCTCACAAAGACGGCCCAGTCACCTCCTTGATGAGGCAAATGGGCCGCCCCTGCTTGCTTCCACCGCTCGTTCATCTCCCAGCGAGCGCACCACCGCTAGATGAGCACTTGAAATGCCGCACCATACGTAGAAGTCTTCACGACCGTGCGCAGGAAATTCAACCAATCCAGAACCTCCTCGCGAATCCACTTCGATTCGCGGCCTTCTGACTCAACTCGCTTGAGCGCGGCTTTAAAGGCCGGACTCTTCACATGCGCGGACAACCGCTTCTCGATGAGAGCTACCGTCGAGTGAGACAGTACCTGGTCGCAACCCTCGGATGGAATCCCTAGGTCGTAGGTTCCCTCTAACTCGCCATTCAGCAGCTCTTCATACCAATCGAGATCCATCAGGACCCACCCCGACTGCTCGATAGCGATCGAGTTCTTGAGTGGCTTCAGCAGGCTCCAAGCTCCGCCGTTCGGGTAGCAAGTTCCTTCGACCAGCATCAGGAGAGCACTAGCGAGCGCGCCCGGTCGCAGAAACGCTTTTGGCGCAACGTCAGGAGCTTGAGCTATGAGATCTAGCCCATCACCCTCGAACTCTGCAGTGCGGGCGTCGAGGTACGCCTTGATGTAGCGAATGGACTCATCAGGAAGCACGCGCCCCTCGTGAAGAGCGTCAAGGTGACTCTTGGCCGCTCGGTAGGCGGTTTCGTCGAAGAGGCGGAACAGGATTTCACCAGCCATTGCCCACTCCTGGATGCAGCTTCTCTGCCTCTGTCGCTAGTTCGCTGCTTCTCTCGGGGTTCAAGGACTGCCCTTCAAAGCTGTACAGCTGAACCAGCTCGCCTAAGGCCGAGGCCAGGAGTTTCGGATGACTCGCCAGCAGGCCGCGCCTCAATTTGAGCTGCGCTTCACCAACCTCCGCCGCAGCTTTCTGTTCCTTCTTGCCTCGGTCCTGCGTGAGAACCCCTATCCTGAGACCCATCGCCCAAATCAAACCGACGGTGTCGTTCTCAAATCTTCGCGCGGAAATCACGTCGTCAAGTTGGGCGAGAGCTTCGTTCCAACGCTCCTCGTGGAAATAGCCCATCTGTAGCTCCAGCCAGATCTGATCTTCGACATCGATCGGGATGCTGGTTGCCTTCACAGGCGACTCCTGGACGTCGGGTTTGTTGGAAGATGGCGCAGTGGATACCTGTTCAGCAGGAGGTGAGTTCGTCTTGCAGCCGCCGACTGCCGCAAGTGCACCTAGCGCGAATGTGCGCCTTGGAATGTCCCGCTGAGCCACGATGGCAAAATAGTCGCACTCTCACTGCGAGCGCAACGTCAAACCGCGACGAGACGCCCGGAATCACCCCGTGGTGCCACGGGATGCGGGAGAGGCGAGAACACGGCAAGCGTCCGCAGTATTTCGCCTAGCGGTTGCTCCCCCCTGCCTCCGATCTGCTGTTCTTGAGGGGACTCCACTGGGCTCCCAATCGAATAGGCGCTCCACGAAGGATCGATGTCCTCGGGTGGTCAAGAGTCGCTCATTCCCGCAAGCTCTTGGCAACGCAATGAGATTCTTCGGCTACTTCACGCTCGCCCTGGCTTCGGTCGCTTGTGCCGCTTCTCCTCAGCCGGACTCTCAAGAAGTCCAATCGCCTTCCGCCGCCGAGCGACGCAATACTAGCGCCGAAGAAGCAAAAGTTAACGAGGCCCGCCGTCTCGCCAGAGAACTAGATCCCCAGTCCAAGCATGCTGATGCCGACATCGCCACGATTGTCGCCTCGGGCGACCCGATGGCACTCGAACGCGTCAATCAGACGCTGTTCAGATACTACACGTGGATCAATTCACCCGACTGGCAAGCCGTGCAGATGAATAAACTGGATGCCGCGAACCGCGCGGCTGGTTTAGATGTCGGATCTCAACAACTCCAGGGTCAGTTCGAAACATGGAGAGCTAAACATCAATACCATGCTCGAAGGCTGCTCTTTCAGCTCGGTCAAGTCTCTGTGGTGAAGGATGCTCTCGTCGACGCTTCCAACACCAAATTGGCAAGAGCCGCTCGGTTACTCGCTCTCGAATTTCTTGAGCAGGACGCACCAGGCATCGCGAGCAACACACTCGCTTGGGCATCAGCCCTCAGGAAAGAGTTGAATCAACCCCTCGCAGGCGGCGTGGCCAATGCCGCTCAGGTAATAGCTGCATTGAGAGAACTATTTCGCGACTGCTATCAGGCTTCTCTCGAACGCGAACCCTCCGGCAGGTTTCGATACAGCACGACGATTCAAGTTGACCAGGAAGGAGCGGTCTCATCTGTTTCCACGATGCTCAAGGAAGACAGCTCACAAGAAGACTCACTCCTCACTGCTTGTGTCGAGGCAGTAGCTCGCTCTGCAAAGTTCGCGAAGCCGCAAGGAGGTTCAGCCGTCATCAAGCTTCCGTTGAGCTTCGAGCCGACCCAATAGGACAGCCACGGACGCCGCACTGAATCTCCCTCTTGAATCCCAGGTGCTTGAGGGGTTGCCCACAAGGGGAACCTGTCGCTGCCAGCGATTTGCAGCTGCGCTCCGAGAAGATCACCACAAGCCTCAACGTGATTTTCGATGTGAAGTCGAGGCCCCCCTGCTCGACACTCGCTTAGCCCGGCCTACTATCCCGAAGTGCCGTCGAAGTCCCCCAAAGTGCCTCTCAAGGAAAACAAGTACGTGCGCATTTCAGCCGTACTTCTCGCCTTTGGAATCGTGACGAAGTGCGTCCGTTCACATACACGGGGGCCAAGCAGCGACATACAGATGCACGGTTTCGGGAGCTACGACTACGGAGCCTCCCTGGAACGACCGACTGACGGGGAGTTCGCCAAGCGACTAGCCCCCAAGTCGAGGGTTCCCAGCCCACTGCTGGAGCGAGATGACTTCGTCGGTGGTCTCGAAACCATCCACATCGGAGGCAAGCGGTATTGGTATGGCTTTGCACCGTCTAGCGACGACGTTCTCTCGCCCCTCATGGAAGATCCAAAGATCGCGGCTCAGTTTGCCAGCGACCACGTGGCACAACGAGGCGAACATCGCGACGTTGTGGAACCTCCTTCGTACTGGTTCGACATTCTCACCTCCAAATACGTCGAAGGGTCCGAAGACTCACCTTACACGGGATCGGAGATCCCTGACGCAGTCGCACATGCGAAAGCAATCTTGGCTGGCGAAGAAACTGGCGAATACAAATCCATCCCTGGTCGGTTCACCTGGCTCCTGTTGAAAAGTAGTCGTGAAGGGGTTCGTCACCCCTGTCAGGGAGAGCTTGCTGCAAATATGAGAAAAGCCAGAAAAGACAAGGATTGCCTCAAGACGGCAGAAGCGATCCTCGCCTCATCCGAGGAAGTCGCTCACCCCCACAAGAAGAACGCTGCGAGGGTGATTCTGGCTTACGCCGACTATTGGAAGAAAGCTGCGACTGGCAACTGGGGGACGCTCGTAGATGGTTTTTAGCTGCTCGGCCCGCATCAAATCAGCAGCTGAAAAGCCGCACCCCGCTGTCAAACCCTCGTGATCGTCAACAGCCACCGCGAAGAACACTCTCCGCTAACTTCGCAAATCCCTCTCGTCGCTCGCGAAGCAGCTGATCCGTATCCGCGCCGCACCGCGCGGCCGCGCGATAGAGATTCGAGGGTGGGTCCCAGATTGTCTGCCGCGGCTGCACCGGGTGTCCGAAGCGGGTCTCTATGTCACAGAGAGCTTCGAAGTTCGCGGCCATCCACCGGATCAACTCCTTGGGAAACCAATCTGTCTCTAACAAACCTTGAGAGTCTTGCCCTAAAAGAAACAGTCCGCCCCAGGGTTCTCCGAGCAGCACTCTTCCAAGTCGATCACGTGCTTCGCGGTCGTAGGGCTTGGTAGCGCATCTCATCAGACTCCATCCCTGCACGTGTGGAGTCGACGCGACCAACCGATTGGGGCCATCCAACAGGATGCTCCCGGCAATTTGGGCAATCGGCACCATCTCTCCCACAGCTTCAGACGGAGGAACTCCCTTCACCAAAGCTCTGACAATGGGACGCGCTCGGCGGACTGCCTCCCTGCCACGGCAAACGAGGCGTTCTGGTACTCTCAATCCTGTCATGGCGGTCGCGATCGCTTTTTGGCTGTTGTGCGCAAGTGATAACGACAATTCCTCCGTAAGTCATTGTGATCAAAGTGGCAACGCACCGGCAGGCTGGGATGGAGCTGCACCGCAAATAGCGACGCGCCGCAAAGCGTTTCGATGACGGCCAGAAAGCCACAAGCGACTACGCGCGCGATGCGATACCCCGTGTAAAGCGCAAAGGAGAGCAGAAGGACGTTATTGCTCCAGCGGCGGCAAGCCAGGGCGCGCCAAGTGCTGTCTGACGAACAATGAGTGGACTCGCCCCTTAAGTGTGTCGGTGCTTGAGGGGTTACCACTCCGGGAGAAAAGGAGTCACCATGGTCGCCAAGCTTGCCAAAATCCAGAACCAGAACGTCGCGGACCTCAGCGCAAGAACCCGGTGCTTTCGCCGCGTGGATCGCTCACGAAATGCTTCGTCGGCCTCAAGTGGTGCCTGGACTGGCGGTCCTTCGATAAGAAATCTCAACATCAGAAGCGCCATCAAGAGGGAGAACCCGAAGAAACAAAGCGTCAGCGCGTGTTGAGACATGAATCCTCGATCATTTGGCGGGTGGACCATCCTCCGGACGGGGAGGCGGTCGTCGCATTGTCACACTATTGATCAGCGCGCCAAGCACGCAGATCACACTCAGCCCTGCGCTCGCCGCCATGGCCATCCACACCAGGACACCTCCCGCCGGGTTTGAGTGAACCCCGAAGTACGAGGTGTTGAGCAACCCATAGGCGCAGAGTGACACCGCTGCGCCGACGAGCGCTCCTTTCATCAAGCAACCAGGTCCCAAGTCTACCCCACCGCCGCTGCAAACGAGGCATACAAATCTCCGGGAAGGGCATGACGCAACCTCCAAGTCACAGCCATCGGCCTCTCCCCCGAGTGACTCACATACTCCGCCGGACCAAGGAACCAGAAAGCTCGGTCCGTCTCCTTGAGGCGAGCGAAGAGAAACACCTTCGAACCTTGAGCCACGTGATTCTCGTAGCGAACTCGCGTTTCCGCTCCGGCTGCGTTCTGGGATTCCCAATGGATGAGGTCGCGCGAGATCGCGTAGTCCTTGTAGCGCGTCGTCGGAGAGAAAGTCGTTCCCGTCTTGTCGAGAGTGAAAGCCAAGAGATCCGCTTCTTGCTCGGGGAGCCATCTCACCCCGGTCTGCCAAGCGCCGACGCGGGCAGTGTCCCCCACCCCAAAGGCCGCCAGAATTTCAAGACGCGTGTATTGAGCGTGAACTGAAAGTGGAACTTCTTCGTTCTGAAGCGCGTGATGCACATGCGATACGTTCGTTGCGAGCATCGGAAGAAGTTCTCTCAGCTCCCGCAGAACCTGTGGATGCTTCCACAGATGGTTCGCTCCGTCCTGAAGCGTCACCGCCTTGTTCACCCCGGGTGCCGCAGAAAGAAGTTGTGAAACCAACATGCGAACAAGTCGCCGCTCCCGAACTGCAAGCTGCGAGACGTCTGGCGCTCCGTCGTGATTCACCAACGAGATAAACGCATTAATGCGTTCGTGATCGTTGATGTGCAGAATTCGCCCTACGGCTCTTCGGACCGCTACCTCATCAGGGCCGGGCTGAAGAACCTGAAAGCCAGCCTTTTCCCGAAGCTCGCTCCAACCTCGATTGTTCGAATAGACGTCCTCCAACTCTAACCCCGTAGCCGTCAAATACTCTGCCAAGGAAGGGTCTCGGCCAGCAGCTCGCAACTGCTGAAGCTCTCGCCACCGGGCGTTCCAGTCCGTAGGCAAGGAATTCTTCAGGCTTTCGAGAATGATCGCGCTCGATTTGCGATCGAGGGACATCTGGCATCCCGACGGAAGGTACGGAAAGCCCGCCGAGAGCTGGTCCTGCAGCTCACCGCGCGTACAGCCCAAGAGCCCACGCAGCTTCACGTCAAAGCGAAACTCCCGCCGGTGCTGGCCGACGAAATCGAGGACCGTGCAAAAGCTCTTGTTCTTCGACTTGCGCAACCCTCTTCCGAGCTGCTGCAAGAAAAGAGTTGCGCTCTGGGTCGGGCGCAGCATGAGCAAGGCATCGACGTCGGGGATGTCGACGCCTTCATTGAACAGGTCAACGGAGAACAGCACATTGATTTCGCGAGCGCGCAGCTTTCGCAACGTTTGGGCTCGCTGCTCCGAGCTTGTTTCGCCCGAAACTGCCGCGCACGCGACTCCTGCCGCCTGAAACAATCGCGCCATGAAACGCGCATGAGACACGCTCACGCAGAATCCAAGAACGCGACTCTCGACAATGCTGTCGACATGCTGCTGCAGAGACTGGAGCACGATCCGCGCCCAGGCATCGTTGCCGCAAAAAACATTAGATAGCGCCTGTTCGTCGTAGCCCCCCGAACGCTTCCAAGGGACATCCCTCAGATCGAGCCCATCGTGAATGCCGTAGTAGATAAACGGCACGAGTCGATGTTGCTCAATGGCGTCCCAGAGGCGGAGTTCGGCCGCAATTCGGCCACCAAACATCTCCACGACGTCAAGACCGTCAGCTCGCTCCGGCGTCGCAGTCAGTCCAAGTAGCTCGCGGGGTTGGAGTTTCTTCAACAAGTTCTCGTAGGAAGACGCCGCTGCGTGGTGGAACTCATCCACGATCACCACGTCAAAATGATCCGACGCCAAGTGTTCGGTGTTCTTCGCTGTGAGGCTCTGAATCGACGCAAACACGTGTTCGAACTCCTCTGGGCGCTTTCCGTCAACCCACAGCTCGCCGAAGGTGGGCTCGCGAAGTGCGAAACAAAACGTCGCCTTCGCCTGCTCGAGTATTTCTTTTCGATGAGCCACAAAGAGAAGGCGTGCTCTCGGGAGTTCCTCCCGGAGACGGCCATAGTCCAGGGCAGCCATCACGGTCTTTCCTGTTCCCGTAGCCGCAACGAGAAGGTTGCGATGGTGACCTTTCTGTCGTGAAACGGCGAGTAGCTCAAGGAGCCGATCTTGGAAAGGTTCCGCTCTCAATTCGAACGCGGGCAACACGAGTCCGGGCTCCTGCTTTTCGACCAGCTTCGTGTGCTCGCGAAAAGACGCAGCGCTGAAAGGCTCGAAGTCCCCTAGGTTCCAATAGGCCTCAAATACTGCCTGAACCTTCTCCACGACGGCTGGGTTGCGGGCTGAAGACGCGCGCACGTTCCACTCCATTCCCGTCACCTGCGCCTGGTGGGTCAAATTCGAGGACCCGATAAACGCTGTCGAGAAGCCTGAGTCGCGATGAAGTAGCCATGCCTTCGCGTGGAGCCGTGTCGCACTGAGATCGTAGGAGACACGAACATCAGCACCTAAGTCAGCCAGCGTTTCCAGCGCCTTGAGCTCCGTGGTGCCCGTGTAGGTGGTCGTGATGACCCGCAGCGGCCGGCCCGCCTCACAATGCTTACGTAGCGGTTCAAGAAGAGGCCGAAGCCCGGACAGCCGGATGAACGCCATGACCACGTCAATTCGATCCGCCGAGCCGATCTCCACCTTGAGCTGCTGACCCACCCCCGGCTCACCTCGCGCGTTCGTGAGCAATGCCGTATCAAGCAGCGGCATAAGAGGCTGTGGGTAATCCTCCGCTGAGCCGTCCGGCCGCCTGCTTACCACAGCCGACAGAAGCTGTGCAGGAGCGACCGGCCCCTCTCCCAGCGTGTCTTCGGGGCGTGCGACTCGCGTGGACACGAGCTCGATGATGTCGTTCGCCAGTGTCGCCGCGAACTCCACACGATCCTTGTCAGCCCGAGATTGAATCGCCTGATGAAGCACTCCCGCAAGATGCAGAGAGACTCTGTCAGCCACCTCCGCTTTGTGAACGCCCTTCAACTGGGAGACGAGCGACGTATCGAGCCCGACGAGGGCTTTCTCAAGCTCCCGTGTAAGCAACTGCTCGTAAAGTCCTCGGCGAGGCATCGCGGGAGCTTAAGGAGACAGCGCTCCAAAACCAACACCTCGTTCCAACGGAGGCCCCCTACTCCTGCTTCGCCCGCAGTTCTTGAAGCCAAGTGACTGTTCGCCGCTGGGGGTGGTCCGAGATCAGCCTAAAACATGCCGAAGGGCACGCCGCCAAGCGCGCTGCCGAGGCACTGGAACGCATCCTTGCTGGATGTAGTCCAATTCTTCGAACGCCTCGGCGTCGACCCTGTCTATGCCAGAATGTGTCGACGACAAGAGTGCTTTCGAGCGCGTCTCACGCCCAAACCGCGGCGGATGGGTGTGCCATCTCACATGCCCCCGCGCCCCGGCGTGTGGCCGGTGATTGGAGAGAAACTGGAACGTCGCCTTCGCTGGGTTACCCAATACGAGAGGAGCCGAATCGGCTTCGCGGCGTGCCGCCTCGCCTATGAATTGGGAACAGCCAAGGTCCACAAAGAAGTGCGAGGCGTCGTCCAAGTCCATGATGAACGTTCAGGCGCGTTAACGAATCTTCCGATAGCGTGAAAACGACGCCGCTCTAGCTGAGTAAATGAATCCAGCCCCCAAACTTGCCTCGGCTACTTCCGAGGTGCCCCCAAACCTCTCATCACCCCTCACAAGCGCACCCCTGCCCCTTGTGATATTTCTGTGATGAGTTCGGCCAACTTGCCTTGAATACCTGCTGTTTGGACGGCATATCTCGCGAGTGGCCAAGCCCATGTCCCTTCCTCAGTCCTCCTTTTTTTGACGCTCCTGCAACGTCGCCCGAAGCTGGAGGAGAGCCAGCTGATCTTTGGGGCGAGTTAACTTTTCCTTCACTTGAATCAGTCGAGGCAATGAAAGAAGACACACTGGGACTCCGTCCAGCTCAAGCCTGTCCAGGTCGCCCATCGAGAATCGGAGATCCATGAAGCACGCCTGCCAGACCGCCCACGATTGCAAACTCCACCTCATGCTCCACAAGGGTGCGCACAATCGCACGAAAATTGAAGATCAACGTGCCGGCACGAAATAACCCGACATGCGGGCGCGGGAAAAATACTTGCGGGTGCTAGTTCACCTCAAGAGATCGGAGAGCATCGCCGGACGCGCTAACAGATGCGCCCGGGTCGGGGCTGACATGGCACAGTCTGACACTCGGGACGGTGTTTTGCGCAGCCAACAACCGCCCTCCTCTTGGCCTCTTTGAGTGTTGCAGCTCTGCTCCGCGGCTGCGCCCCTGAGGGAGAGCCATGGGACGCTCCTGAGAGCGCCCCCTCCAACGCACCTGAGCTGACTACTCGGACCTCAGCTTCCGCTCGCTCACTTAACCGAGCCAGACTCGTCGCAGTACCGAGCCCGGTTTACCCAGGCTTCGGAGGATTGGCGAGCGTCCCCCCAGTCGGTGGCGCCCCGGGATGGGGGGATGGGGGGGAGACGCGCCAATGGGATTCGGGGGTTCGCCCTTTGCTATCGTGCTTGTTGATTGCCGTAACGCCTACGCCGATGAGTTCGGCCAGCATGCCTTCCAGGCCCATTGAACCAACGCCAACTCTACAAGGAAGGCCAATGAATTCTGGGAAAAGAACGTTCGACAGCCAGGTTGGCGCAGAAAGATTCATGCCTGAGGCAGAAGTTATCGTCGCCAAAACTTCCTCCGGAGGCACTGAACGAACATAGGCAAGGCGAAACAACCGACCTCAACTTCGGCGACCGGTGAAGTCAATGCTGCACGTAGAAGGCAACGAGACGCCGGACCGCCAGGGCGTCCTAAACCATGTCACGTCGCGTTTTCGAACAGCTCTTGCAGTACATACAGGGTCTTCTGCGGGAACCGCTCAAGCGGGTAGTAGGACTCAAGGATTTCGACAGCCTTGTCGTAGCTCGTGATGTTGAGAGCTCTGAGAAGAAACTGAACGTCTCCAAGATCGTGGAACTCGGCGCCTAGGCGCATGGCGAGGCACTTCATAGCCAAGAGGTACTCGGGCCGCGCCGACTGGATCTTGAGGTTGCTCAGTTCCAGAAATGGGTCCCACTCAGCGGTAGGACTCAGGAAGCCTTTGACGCCGTCGTTGAGCCATTCGTCGGGGAGCCCTTCCGCTTGTGCGATGGCCAGGGCGTGTGCTCGCAAGGTCGCGCTTGGGAGGAAAAGGGCGTCGAGATCTTGGGTGGATTCGCGGGCGCCCAGGACTAGGCACATGACGGCGCCACCTACGAGATGAACTTGGCCCCTTTCATCAGCAGCGCGCAACCTATCGTTAAGGAGATGAAGTAGCTCTAGGATCCGGTCCTTGGACAGCGCTTGGCTCATACACGAGCTCCCACGCTGGCATCGACGAACAGGTTACGCCGCTGGAACGGGATGGGAGAGCTGATGAGCAGGTGCAGCCTCACGCTCTTCAAGCTTGTTGCGAAGTAGGGGACTTTCAATGGCCCGACACCGCGCGTCCAGGGCGGTGGCGCCACGCCCTTAGCTACCGCAGCCTGCTCAACCATGGCCGCGACGTAAGTTTCGTGAAAAGGCGACAAGCCTTCTGGACCTAGAGCCACAGCATCGCGATAGACTCGCGGGTGAAGACTTGTCAGAAAATCATTCAGGGCGGCGAGACCGTAGCTGCATGGTTGGTCTCCTTTGGCGGAAAGCTCCTCAAGCAGCTCGGCAAATTTGAGCGCGTCGCTGTTGAGCAGACGCGCGAGCAGCCAGGCAGAGATCGACATGCCGGCGGCCTTCGCCCTGCGCTCGATTTCGCGTTTTTCAGCAGGTGAAACCCTCACCTGGAGTTGGCTCGTCTTTGCCTCGCTCATTGGTGAAATGTAGCTCCACTGGGTTGATTGTCAATACAATGTATTGACACGTTTTCAGGCCTAAAGGGGGCAATCAGAGCCCTGCGTGCTGCAGGAATTGAAGACCTTGCCCGTTGGAAGCAAGCGACGCTGAACGCCAAAAACTGGAGCCTCAACTCGCCGCACTGACCGAGAAGCTGCTCGTTGCCGAAGAGCAAGGGAAGCGAGCTCTGTCGATGGCGCAGCAAACTCGCGTCACCACCGTCTACATGATCTCCAAATGAACAACGCGAGACGGCTGCTATCGAGAAGGAACTGGCAGCTGAAGGCGTGGCCGCCAAGCGCTGGGAGGAGAAGCAAGTGCGGTTAGAGGCGGTGAGCGCGGAGTGAGAGTCTGGCCCACGTGGTTGTGTCTGCAACCGAAAGCCCGTTCTGTCGCCTGTGTAGCCTGTCCGAACGCTTTGAGACATAATCAGTGAATGGAGTCAGTCGAACAAGAATTGCAGCGTCGTTTTGACGAGGCTTACGACGATAACGGGGTCGATCGTTCTCTCATTCGTTCCAACCTTGCATTGACCCCTACGCAGCGTCTCGAAAACCTTGAGAACCTTCTCAACGATTTGGCGACGGTTCGGCGAATTACTCCTGCTAAATGATGTTCCATTTTCGAGCGCTCTTAAAAACCCTCGTTGAACACGAAGTGGACTTCATCCTGGTGGGTGGACTCGCCGGCGTGTTGCAAGGCGCGCCAGTGATTGTCTGGGGACCATCGAAGAGGCCACCACCTACGAAGACATTCGTTCGGACGTGGACGAGATGAGCCTGGATGGAGTGACCATCCTCGTCATCTCATTGCCAAGATTGATCGAGGTGAAACGAAAACTCACTCGACCAAAGGACAAGGTGGCGCTCATACAGCTTGAAGCGACTTTGGAAGAGCGGGGCAGCTAGCGAACAAGTTCACCGTGCGCGCTTGCGCAACCTATCCCGATGGAGATCTGGCGTGCTTCTCAGCCAGATCCGCACTGGTGTGGAACAGATGGGCATTGAGGCTTCCTCGACCATGGCTGCTGCTTGCACAGAATGGCGCGAGACGGCTGCCATCGAGAAGGAACTGCTAGCTGAAGGCGTTGCCGCCAAGCGATGGAAGGAGAAGCAGATGCGGATGGAGGCGGTGAGCGCCGAGTGAGGCTAGCCCCACTCGCTTTGATCAACGTGTTGGAGCAAGGTGTCCGTAGTCCGAAGAGTACCCTGGAATTCAAATCCACTCTGAGGAATTGGTCACGTCCTGAGGATTGAGCTACATTCTTGGAATGGCACAGGCGCTCGAAAAGGCATTATCGGCAGTCGCTGAGCTTTCCGACGAAGAGCAGGGTCGGCTAGGCGAGTGGATTCTCGCGGAGCTCGAATCGGACCGGGCGTGGAACGAGCGCTTCACGAAGGGTGCTAAAATGCTTGCTGATCTTGCCAAGGAGGCCCTGAACGAACACAGGCAAGGCGAAACAACCGACCTCAACTTCGGCGACCGGTGAAGTCAAAAGCCTCTCGCTCTTTTTGGAGAGCCTACGACAAGCTGAGTCCCGACTGGCAACGTCGCGCCAAGGAAGCATACGAACAGTTTCGCTCTGACCCACGCTACCCCGGCCTTCAGTTCAAGAAAGTTGGCGACAACCCAGCACTCTATTCGGCGCGCATCTCTCGCGACCACTGAGCTCTCGGAGTAGTGGAAGGAGATACGATCATCTGGTTCTGGATCGGAGACCACGAGGACTACGACCGATTGTTGGCAGGATGGAATGACTGAGCAACGTGTCAGTTCCTCTAGGTACCCGGTCTCGTCGAACCGTCGCGAGCGCGTTGAGCGTTTCTTCCACGGATTTCACCCGCTCCGTCGGAGTGAGAGACAGGCAAAAGCGAATCAACGAACGGTCCACGCCGTCCTCATCGTACGCGTCTCGAAAACGCTCAGCCAACTCACGATCAACGTCGCTGAGAGATTCTGGATCCTGACAGTCTTTGCTGACCATGGGTCGAAGGATAGTCCAAAAATAGGTCGAGGTTCACTCCAAGTTCGAGACAAAGAGCTAAATGAAAAAAAGGCGCTCTCTAGCTCATCTATCTCTCGACGGGGTGCCCCTACTCTTCGCGCGACCTCTGGCCAGGTCTGCACAGCGGCATTCTCCTCACGACAAATCGTCCTTGCCTGCTCCTTGGCTGATACTCCCAGTTAATCGGCGCAAATATCGGGGACGGAAAGACTGACTTCTGTCCAACCTAGAGGCAGACAGTTACTCGGAAAAACCCATTCTTCTTGGTCGTCATCCTCCGCCAACGTGAAAATTGCTCCGCATCCGATCACGCCGCATCCCACGACCTCTCGCTCTTCCGCTCTGCAATCGTCCGCAGAGTTGACTTTTTGGGCTTTGAGAACCGCGCAGAAACGATCTGTCTCACAATCAGCCTCGTCCAATGGGGCACAGGCGGCTAGCCTTTCAGCACGGCAGTCAGCTGACGTATCGTTATCGGAACTGCAGGAAGAATCGGAGCCGCTTGTTCCCCCAGTGGCCGTCGGTGCTTCCCCGCCCCCACCACCGCTAGCATTGGCCTCGCTCCCCCCACTGGCGTCCATACCCACTTCAGTTGAATCGTCTGAACAGCCAATTGCGCTGAATGCCAAGAGCGCTGCGAGTAAGCTAGTCTCCAATTTCATAGCGAAGAGTTTTGCATCCTTTTCATGCTGGGCCAAACGAACTCAATGCAAAGGAGCTTCACGGGTCCACGCGGTAAGCGTTTTCGCGGTCGAGAGCGTAGACGCGGCTGCCCAAGGATGGATAGTGGAATACAATCAGCGCGCATGCTCCAAACTCGTGACTCTTGCTCCCCTCAAAGGCACCATTGGGGTCCATGAGTATGCATGAAATGAGCGAACTGCTCAGCGCTAGCGCTGAAGTCGTTCGAATGGCAACCGATGCGGACGAACAGGCGTTGCTCTTGAGAAATCTGGAGGTCTTAGCGCCACGGCTTGACCTGGACGCTGGCCTCAATCTCGGTGGACTTTCTCCCCAGCCCGAGCTTCACGTCTACGATCTGGGCCTGCGCGTCATGAGCCTGGCAAAAGAACAGAAGAACCTCGACGTCGTCTACAGTTGGTGCGCCCTTCTCCTCAATTTCTGGGGCTGGATGCCGCAAGAACCCGCCTACTCGACTGCCGCGATTGAAAAAGAGTACCTGCCGCAGATGCGGGAGATCTGGAACGCTCACGACTTCTCGAATCACACCCCTTGGCACCCCACACTCACAGTCCATCCCCTCGGCACCAAGTGGTTCAGCGACGAGCACAACAACCTGATTCGTCAGTTTTTCGCCGGGACCGCTTTCGACTCATAAAGCGCCCTCCCGTCGCAAGCACAGCACCAGAAAGAATCTAGAATGACTGTTGCAAAAATCGTCGCCGACAACTCAGTCCACTTCGCTGCGGCGAGTCTCATCTTCGCTCAAAATCTTTTGAGGCGTCCAGAAGGTGGCCCAACCTGAGCCATCTCCCGTTGCCGGTAGAGAGTCAGCAATATCGTCAGCGGGATTGGGGTCAATCCGAAACCCTTGGCGGTGGAGATGCACCTTGGTGATCATATTTGCTGAAACGGGAGCGGTAATGAAGAGAAAGAGAGTGATGAGCAGCTCATGAGCCGACCATCCGTACCCAAAAGCGGGAAAGTAGATCATCGAGGCGATCAAACACCCCCCCAGCCCCAGCGTCGTAGCCTTGGTGGGTCCATGCAAACGAGTCATGACTGATGGCAAGCGCGCCAAGCCAAAGGATCCAATCAAGGCAAACGCGCCTCCCATCAACACCAAGAGGGAGACACAAATCTCAGCAACAAGTTGCAGGTTCATTCCACAATGTCTCCGCGTAGTAAGAATTTGCAGTACGCCGCAGTGCCAACAAAGCCGACCATCGCAAGGAGAAGGGACGCCTCGAAGTAGAGAGTCGTCGAGTAACGGATGCCAAAGAGCACAATCAACGCAATGACGTTGATCACCATGGTATCTAAGGCAAGCACCCGATCACAACGTGTAGGGCCTTTGAGCAGGCGATACAGATTGAGCAAGATGGCCACCCCCACGCAGCCAAACGCGATATTGAGTGCGGTTTGAATCATCGAAAAATCCTCATCAAACGGGCCTCATAGCGGCTCTTGATGCGCGCTATTTCTGCGTCTTGGTCTGGCACGTCGAGCCCATGCACCAGTAACCAACGTCCCGAGACGGAAATGTCAGCCGACACTGTGCCTGGCGTGAGACTAATCGTCCCCGCCAATGTGGTGATCGCTTCAGGCGAACGTAAGTCGAGTGGGATCACGAGCCACTTTGAACGCAGGTCACGGTTTTTACGAAAGAGAATGATTCGCGCTACCTGAAAGTTGGCAATGAAGATATCCCAAAGGACGACAGCGAAGTATTCCACCATCGACCAGCCGAAGCGCACTTGAGGGCGGTCGGGCCAAAACGGAGCCGTAAGAAGAGGAATGGTCACGCCCCAAACCACTGCCATCAGCGCTCCTCCTGCCGTCAAGTCATTGATGAGCAGCATCCACAAGGCGATGAGGAGACCGGTTAGGCCAGGATGAGGAAGAAGTCGCTTGATCATTTTCCTTGCACTCCCGAGCCGAGCACGGCCTCAATATAGCCCTGGGGCGAAAACATCTGCGTCGCTATGCCGCGCGTATGGGAGGTGGCCGGACCGGCGAACAGAGTGAGCAACATCAAAAGGACAAGGAGAGACACCGGCGCCGCGAACGCTCGCCTTTCTAAAATAGGCGCTGCCGCGCCTTGAGCATCTTCGACGACTTCGGCGCTCTTCCAAAAAATCACGCTCCCGGCTCGGGCAAATGCCAAAAGGGCAATGAAGGATGTAAAAAGAAGAGTACCCCAAACCCATTCGGCCTGGGGGTGAGAAGCGGCTGCCTGCAAAATCAACAGCTTACCAATGAAACCGGAGAGAGGCGGCAGACCGACAGTCGCCATCGCGCTCAGAAAAAAGAGAACAGAAACGAGTTCAATGCGCGAAAACCGCGGTCCAGGCACTAGAGCATCAGAAAAGCCAAGACGCCCACGAGCGACTAAGTCGCTGACAAGAAAGAGAGTCGCTCCCGCAAGCGTGGAATGAGCGAGATAGTAGAGCGCGGCAGAAGTAGCCGCGACATTCCCCAGGGCGACGGCGGTAAGCAATGTGCCCGTGGATCCCACCACTGCGAATGCTGTCATTTCTCGCAACCCCCTTGCCGCTACAACTCCAACGAAACCAAGAAACACGGTGAGCAGCGCTGCAGGGAGCATCCACGGGCCATGCGCCCAGCCCGCTCCACCAGCAGAGGCTCCAAAAATGAGAGTCGATACGCGAATGATCCCGTAGACCCCCACCTTCGTCATCATGACAAGCAAAGCCGCCACCGGAGCGGAGGTGCTGGAATACGTACGCGGAAGCCAAAGATGAAGGGGTACCAAAGCCGCCTTCAGTGCAAAGACAGCAAACAACAAAAGGCCCCCTACTCGCAGCAGGGCGTGATCTGAGGCCGGCGCGGCAGCAATGCGTTGAGCCATATCCGCCATATTGAGAGTACCCGTCATTCCGTAGAGAATGCCGAGAGCGATAAGGAAGATGGTCGACCCTACCACATTCACGATCACATAATGTAAGCCCGCCTTCAGCCGGGCGGATCCCTGACCATGCAGCATCAGGCCGTACGAGGCGATGAGCAAAACCTCGAAAAATACAAACAGGTTAAATAGGTCGCCGGTCAGAAACGCACCGCTAAGCCCCACGACCTGAAAATGAAAAAGGGAGTGAAAGTGACGCCCCTTTTTATCCACCTCGCTCGTGACGGCGTAGATCAAGGTAACCAGGGCGAGCGCTGCGACCAGCACGAGCAACGTCGCTGAGAGACTGTCCAACACAAGAACGATGCCAAAAGGAGCCTGCCAGTTCCCCATCGCATACACTTCTGTTCCGCTCCCCTGCTCACGCCACCACAAGGCCAAGGCTCCGAGTAGAGTCACTACGCTGGACCCCATCGATACGAGCCGGGCGGCGAAAAGGCGATACCGCAGGGCAACCAAGATCGCAGCGGCCGTCAATGCCGGCAAAACCACCGGCAGAACGATGAGATGATTCACGCGGAGCCTTCCTGTCCCGGTTCTTCGTCGTCCGCTCCGTCCTTCAAACCATCGACTTGGTCTGAACTCGTCTCCATGAAGGTGCGCAGCGAGAGCACCACAACAAGCGCGGTCATGCCAAAAGCAATGACGATAGCTGTCAGCACCAATGCCTGCGGGAGAGGATCAGTGTATTCGACCACATTTTTTTCATAGAAAGCTGGGCGGTCAACGACCAAGCGTCCCATCGAAAAAAGGAAAACGTTGATAGCATAAGAAAGCATCGAGAGACCCAGCACCACTTGGAAGGTGCGCCCTCGTAAACAGAGGTAGACGCCCACCGAGGTCAGCACGGCGATGGCGCTTGCGACTAAGAACTCAATACTCATCGCGCATCCTCCCGGATACGGCTGGGATCCACGTCCATCGGATGTTCCACTCGCTTCGACTTCGAGGCTCGTTGAGCGACATCAGAAAGGGCGGCAAGGGCCAGCATGACTGCCCCGATCACGGTCAGCGCAACTCCAAGATCAAAAGCCATCGCGGTCGCTAATTCGAACTTGCCGACAACAGGCAGAGAAAAATAGCCGAATGCGCTTGTGAAAAAAGGCACTCCGAACACGATGGCTCCCAGGCCTGTCGCTGCCGCAACAAGGACGCCCCAACCAATCAGATCTTGATGATCGATCCGTCTACGGTAGTCGGCCCAGTCAAACCCTGAGGCCATGTACTGCATCAACACACCAATCGACACGACGAGACCAGCGACGAAGCCGCCACCGGGCTCGTTGTGACCACGTAGGAAGATGTAGAGGCCAGCGACAATCGACAAGGGCAAAAGCAAACGCGTGGCAACCACAAGCATCATGGGATGACGTTCTGGAGAGCCGATGAGCTCCGGCTTCCAATTCGCCAAATGTTGTCCCGCAACCCCGCGTGCCACATTTTCGAGAAGGGCAAAGATCGTCAGTGCCGCAATGCCCAGCACCATGATCTCGCCAAAGGTATCGAAAGCTCGAAAATCAACCAGGGTGACATTGACGACGTTCTTGCCACCACCTCCAGCATAACTATTTTCCCAATGAAAAGCCGATATGGAGTCCCCGGGATTTCGAGTCATCACGAGCCAGGCCAAGTATCCGGTGCCCCCGCCTGCGCACAGCCCCAAAAGTGCATCACGCAAGCGACGCGTTCGTCCACTTATCGCGAGGGCTCGTTTGGGCAACAAATTGAGAGCGATGAGCAGGAGCAGAATCGTCACTGTCTCGACGGATATCTGCGTGAGCGCTAGATCTGGAGCGGAGAGATAAACAAAGAAAAGCGAGACCATCAGTCCGACTACGCTGATGAAAACAAGAGAAATATAGCGATGATGCGAAGAGGCGTACAACACAGCAACGCAAGCCGCCAACAGAGCAAACCAAGCCAAAATCGCTAAGGGGGGAGCGCTAATCGTTTCACGCAAGCCCACAGTCGTCTGCCCCTCACCCATTGCCAGCAGCGCCAACAGAACAGCAACACCGAACAGAGTGGCAAGTGAGCGTTGCAATGAACCATTGTGGACAAGCAAGGTAAGTTGACGCGACCAGAGCACCAACCGGGACACAGCAGCGTCAAACACGGCCTTTGCCGAAAGAGCGGGCAATCGGGAAAACACGGCTTCCATCGACCTATGTCGAGTGAAAAGCATGGCCCCACAGGCCACAGCGACAACGCTCATCCAAAGAGCGGGTGTCACTCCATGCCAGAGCGATAGGGAGACGGGGGGCACTTCGCCTCCTACTGTCGCTCCTGCCACCAGGTGCAAAAATGGTTGCGCTAATGTCCCAGGGAAAAGGCCAATTGCGATCACGAGCACAACGAGAACTGAAGAAGGCGCCCAGAGCCCGAAAGGCGCATCATGAGGTTCTTTGGGCGCCCCCTCGCGGCGTGCTCCGAGGTAGACATGAAAGATGTAACGCAAGCTGTAGGCGACCGACAAAATCGCAGCCAACGTCGCCAGCAAAGGAAAGAGCCACGCCGCACCCGCCCAAGAGGTATGAGCGACCTCCTCCAGCATCATTTCTTTTGAGAGGAAACCATTGAGCGGCGGAAGTCCAGCCATCGACGCCGCGGCAATGATCCCCAAAGTGCCCGCGATGGGCATCAGCTGATAAAGCCCACCGAGCTTGCGAATGTCACGCGTGCCCGCCTCATGATCGACAATGCCGGCATTCATGAAGAGAGCCGCCTTAAACGTCGCATGATTGATGATGTGAAAGAGGCCAGCGAAAACGGCGAGTTTGGTACCCAGACCAAACAACATCGTCAAAAGGCCGAGGTGACTGATGGTCGAGTAGGCGAGCAGGGCTTTCAGGTCGTCCTTGAAAAGGGCGAAAAAAGCTCCGACCAACATCGTGACAAGCCCCGTCGTCGCCACAATGTAGAACCAAGGGTCAGTACCAGCGAGTACCGGCCAAAGACGAGCCAGCAGAAATATGCCTGCTTTGACCATGGTCGCGCTGTGCAGATAGGCGCTCACCGGCGTAGGGGCAGCCATGGCGTGAGGGAGCCAAAAGTGGAAAGGAAACTGGGCCGATTTTGTAAAGCAGCCCAGCAAGATCAAGATGAGCGTCGGCAAGTACAGAGTCGACGATTGAACCTTGTCCTTCTGACTCAAAATCACACTCAAGTCGTAGGAGCCGACAATCTGTCCCAACAAGACAAGCCCCGCGATCAAACAGAGGCCGCCCCCACCCGTCACCGCAAGCGCCATGCGCGCCCCCTGCCTTCCCTCCGGAAGGTGGCGCCAAAATCCGATCAAGAGAAAGGACGAGAGACTGGTGAGCTCCCAAAACACAAGCAAGAGCAGAACATTGTCTGAAAGGACGATGCCCAGCATCGCTCCCTGAAAGAGCATGAGAAAGACGAAAAACCTCGCCATCGGATCACTCTCGGCAAGGTAATAGCGACCATAAATGATCACTAAGAAACCAATTGAAAGGATCATGGCGGCGAACAAAAAGCCGAGAGGGTCAAGAAAGAAATTGGCGTTCATGCCCAATTCCGGTACCCAGGAGATCTGCTCTTTTTCGATTTCGCCAGCAAAAACAGCGGACGTTTTTGTTAGCAGAAACACAAGGGCGAAAAGAGTCGTGCCCCCCGCTGCAATCACATTTGCCGTGCGCCCCCACCTCGACGTGATGGCGACCAAGATAGCCCCCAGAAAAGGCAAGCCTGCAAGCACAGCCAGATTCATCAACTTTCTCCTCGAAAGGGGCGCTGAGTCGGGGAACCGCGGCGGCTAAACATGCCTCTCGAATTGCATCGAATGCGCTTTCTATCAAGAGCCGCGGCACCGAAAGGCACGATTGTGAAGTTGAGTTTCGTCAACGTTGCCAACACTAGACTTCCTGGCCTTGTGAAAGTCTTCGATTCGCCAACGATAGGTGTAGCCCTCGATCTCGTCTATCTCTCGTTGGGGTGCGCCTGCTCCTCGCCACACCCAGCACGTTCGGCAAGCTGAAGAGCGACAAACTCCCAGCGTTCGACCGAATAGGTATCGTCCAATTTCGGAAATTTGGCGACGTAAAGGTCACCATGGACGTCCCTCACTGACGCTTTAGGACGCGCGCCCCCCAGGCTAGAGCCGGAAGCAAGCAGCAAGGAGAGAGTCTCATCATCGTACTTGCCAGCTTGGTACTTGTGGCTCGCCTGCAAGAGCTTTCCCAAGTGGATCGTGGGAGGGACGCCGTCTCCAGTGGCCAGGTATTCGTTCCCGTGGCAAGCGCGAAGGGCTCCCATGCGACTGTCGTCGCTGACCGCCAGGAAGTAGTCCAAAGCCGTGAGTGTTCGTGCAGCTTGACTAGCCTTTTTGATTCGGGCGCGACGCTCTCGCAGCACGATAGTCCGCCCCCAGCGATCAGGGCTTGCGTCCTCGACGAAGCCGAACGTAGTTCGAGAAAATTGATGACCGCGAGTCAATGGCACATCCGGCCCGAGTTCAAAGCCTTTTTGCAGCCACTCGTCCGAGTACGAAAATGATGCGGTGGTCCCCTCTTCGCCCAACACCCCAAGGGACACCCCATTGATCTCCAAGATCGTGCTCATCGGTTCCTTCCAGCTTTGGGCAACCTGGCGTTTTCAAAGTAGAGGGTATAATACAATCCGTAGTTTACATTGAAGGACCCTGAGCGCCGATCTCGTCGGGCCGGAGGGCCCTCACCCGGCTGGATAGTCGTCCTGGTTTGGCTATGTGGACTTGTCGTAGACGTAGCCCCGCGATGTGAGAAAGTACGTATGAGTAGTATGTGGACAGTTCTCCTCCTTTCCCTGCTTCCGGGGGCTGGGAATTTTCTTGGCGCGATGGCCGCGGAATTCAGAAAACCGTCGCCGCAGTCTCTCAATTGGGCACTTCATGCGGCCTCCGGAATCGTCATTGCCATCGTCGCAGTGGAGCTCATGCCGAGTGCGCTCGATAAGCTCGCGGGCTGGTGGGTTGCACTTGCGTTCGCGCTCGGCGGGATAGCGTACATCGTGCTCGAACTGGCCGTGAAGAGCCTTCAAAAAAGCAAAGGTGGGGGGGACCGCAGACGGATGTGGATGATCTACGCGGCCGTAGCCGTTGATCTCACCAGCGACGGCCTGATGATCGGCACGGGAGCTGCCGTCTCATCCGGGCTCGCACTCATCCTCGCAGCAGGTCAGGTACTCGCTGACGTGCCCGAGGGGTACGCCACTGTCGCAAATTTTCGTGACAAGAATGTGCCCAGGCCGAAGAGGATGTTATTCACTGCTTCGTTTTTCCTGTACGTCGTCGGCTCGGCCATGGTGTCCTACTTTCTTTTCCGTGAGGCGCCCGAGCAGATGAAGTCGGCTGGGCTCGTGTTTGTCGCTGGCCTGCTCACTGTTGCTGCAGTCGAAGACATGCTGGAAGAGGCGCACGAAGCCCACAATGACGGCCACCGGTCCACATTGGCGTTTGTCGGCGGCTTCTCCTTGTTTACACTTGTGTCGGCGGGCCTCAGCGGCCTGGTTGCGCGGTGACCCGCTGGATTTCAGCCCAGGGACAATTTCGGGAGCTGCCTTGACGACTACTATCGCCGGTCGTAGATAATGGAGCAAGCATGAAAGGCCTTAGAATCAGACCCGAACAGGAGGGACTCCGTTCCTCGCTCTTCGATCTTGAGGCCGAGATCATGGAGCTCGTTTGGACTGAAGACTGGGAGGAATTCGCAGTCTCCGACGTGCACAAGATCCTCGAAGGTCGCCGGGAAGTTGCCTACACGACGGTGATGACCACCATCACGCGGCTTTACGAAAAGGGACTCCTCAAGCGGGAGAAAGATGGCCGCAGGTACCTCTACCGGCCTGCGATGCCGCGAACTGCGTTCGTTGAGGCCATGACGCGCGAAGTCTTGGGCAGCCTCCCGCCGGTGGGTCAAGAGGCCGCAATTGCCTTTCTTGTAGAACGAGTAGCTAATGCCGACGAGGCCGAATTGGATCGCCTCGAAATGTTGATTCGAGAGAAGCGCAAGGGGAACCGTGACTGAGCTTGCGTTTCCACTTGCCGCCATTGGCGTGACCTTCCTGGTGGTCATGCCCGTACTAACCCTGATGAGCTTTGCCGTCCTTCGGCATCGTCGGTCACGCGAAACGATCTGGGCGCGATTTGGCTCCGGCGGCACATTTGCGTTGCTCGTTGCTCCAACGGCGGTTCCACTCCTCTGGCTTGGCTCCTCCGCCGCACATCAAAGCGAGCCTTCGCAAGCGCTAGAAAGCTGCCTCCTTGACCACATCCAGGGGAGCAATTGTGCGGACGCGCTGTTCCTTGCTGGGGCCGTTGGGCTTGGTTTGCTGGTTGCTGTAGCTCTCCGCGCCCGTTCGGAGTCGCCAAACCTAAGTTTGAAAAGGCTTGGTGCTAACCATCCGCTTCAGGTACGTCTAGCCGAGATCGCTTCGCACAACAGCCTCTTAGCTGGTCTGCTTGTCGATGTTGTTGCGTCGAGCCCTGAGCCGGTCTTCACCACCGGCTGGCTGCGCACGCGCTGCTATTTAGATGCTTGTTTCGTCGAGTCAGCCGACGACAAGATGCTGTCAGCCGCCCTTCTGCACGAACGGGCTCACATCTCAACGTATGACAACCTCCGCTGCTTCGTCGTGCGTCTTGGGCTTGCGATGAATCCGCTCGGTCGGCTCTTGGCGAGCGATTTCTTACGGTGGCGTCAGGCTCGAGAAGCCGACTGCGACAGCCACGCGGTGTTCACTGGTGGCGAGCCTCTGGCCTTAGCCCAGAGTATCATCCAGGCCGCCAAGTTTCGCTGTGCTGGTCCTCTGCGATGTGGAGTTGCGGCCCTGTGCGGGACAGACGTAGCCGCCCTCAAGCTCCGGGTTGCCCTTCTCCTTGATGGTCCACCGCGACCACAACGCACGACTGGCCATCTGGTCCTATTCATGGCGGTCGCAGCTGCCTTGATAGGTCCCCACATGGACGCGTTCGCTTTCCTCGACCAGTTTCACCTCGCGGTCGAGCGGCTCGTCCACTCGTAATCCAAGAAGAAAGACGTTGCTGATGCTGTCTGCACTTTCCGTTTGTTCCGCACGTCGAATTACTATCGCCGGTAGGAGTTGTCTGCTTGCTCTGATGCTGAGCAATTTGGGCTGGGCGCAGGAGACGGCGGCACCGAACATCGAGACTCCCGAAGTCAGCCAGACAGCACGGAAGAGCACAGTCGAAGCCTCTCAGTCGGATGTCGCCAATGCCCGCGGAGTTTCCCTCGCCGAAGTGCTGAGTCACGCTGAAACACATGCGCCACTGCTCGCGACTGCGAAGGCAAGGATCGGCGTAGCCCGCGCCGGCGTCGAAGCCGAAGCCCCCTGGTTTCCACAGAACCCTCAGCTCGGAGTGAGTCTTGGTTCGCGGAGTGCCGCTGGCAACGCCGGCTTCCAGTACCAGGTGTCGCTAGCTCAGAAACTAGAGATAGCCGGAGAACGCGGTCTCCGGCGAAAGGCCGCCCAGGCCGACGAAAAAGTCGCTCAGCTAAGTCGAGACGCGGCCCGCTGGCAGCTCCACGTCGAGGTCCACCGGCTCTTCAACCAGCTACTTCTCCTATCCGAACGCAGGCAACAGGCAGAAAGATTCGTCGAATTCTCTGAATCGCTTCAAGCGATAGCATCGGGTCAAGTGAGGGCCGGGGAGGAAGCACCTTTGACCCTGCTTGTAGCGGAGTCAGACGTTGCCCAGACCAAGAGCGTTTTGCTGAGCATTCGGCAGCAAGAGTCCGTGACCCTGACGAACCTAAAAGGATTGATCGGGTGGCCACAGGACCAGCCCCTTCGCGCAGATGGAACGCTTCCCCCTCCTCGCGGTGCCCCCGCCTTGTCGAAGCTTCTCGAACTCATGGCGAAGCATCACCCCTCTCTACAAGTGCGACGGGAAGCGGTGAAAGCTGGTCATGCTCGTCTTCGCGCTGAAAAGAGGCAGGCATGGCCAAAGCCGACCATCGGAGCCAGTTATGGGAGGGAACCCGGCCTAGGAGCGGCGGATGCCGATATCATGCTCTTTAATCTGACGGTCCCGCTGCCCCTATGGCGGAGAAATCAAGGCGGCATCGCCAAGGCACAAGCCGAGCTCGATGTTGTTTCAAGTCAGCAATTGGAGGTGAGAACTCGCCTCGAGGCCGAACTACAGGCAGCGGCGACCGCGCTCAATACAGCAGCGGCGCAAGTGGAGCTGTACGAAGAGCGCGTCATCCCTCGCCTTGAGCAGAATCTGACTGCGCTCCAGAAGGCCTACGAGCTTGGTGAGGTGGGTTTGTTGCAGGTTTCGCAAACGCGCGAACGACTCCTTGACGGAAGTCGGCGGTATCTGGACGCAAGAATTGAATACTTTGGGGCGCGTGCTGCACTCGAAGGATTCGTGGGCACGGAACTGCAGGCACTAGGCATGGAAGAAAAATGATTCGGAAAATAATTCCCATTTTGAGCGTTCTTGCACTCACCGCCGCGTGCGATTCTAAGTCCTCGGAGCACAGGGAGCGAGAATCACATGGCGACCATGAGGGCCCTGACGATCACGCGGAGGACGCACGCGACCATGGTGAGCATGAAGAAGATGGCGACCGAGAGGAACATGGTGAAGAAACGACGGGACACGATGAAGGTGAGACAACGGTTCGTCTATCCCCTGCTGCCATGAAGAAAGGCGCTATCATCATCGGAAAGGCCAGCGAAGGGATTCTTGAGGATGCGCTGGAACTCTCGGCGGAGGTGACGCTGCCTCCCGATCAAAAGGCCCACGTCAGCCCACTGGTCGACGGTCAGCTTCTCAACGTGAAGGTGGCAATCGGTGAACAGGTGAAGGCGGGGCAAGGCTTGGCTACGCTTCGAAGCGTAGCGTTGGGACGGGCCCGCGCAGAGCATGCTCGAACAACAGCTCTGCGAGATGTAGCGAAGACGACTCTAGAGCGTCAGGAGAAGCTGCGAGAGGAAGGCATCAGTTCCGAGCGCTCCTACCTCGACGCAAAGGCCGCATACGACCAGGCCAACGCCGAGCGTAGCGCGGCACTTTCGGGGCTCAGCGTATTCGGTGCGAGCGGGGGCTCCGGGGCCGACATGACTCTCGTGAGTCCCATTGACGGGACACTTGTGGAGCGCCATGCGACCCAGGGAGAAAACGTCTCTCCCGGCGACACCCTCTTCGTCATCGCCGACACGTCCACCGTGTGGGTGGTTGGGCAAGCCTACGAGCGACAACTCGGCCGAGTCGTGCCCGAGATGAACGCGACGATCAGCGTACCGGCCTTTCCCAGCGAGGTGTGGAAGGGAAAGGTCAGCTACGTCGGGGCGACGCTGAGCGAAGGGACTCGAACCTTGCCCGTGCGCGTCGAGCTAGACAATAAGTCGGGAAAGCTACGTCCGGGGCTTTTCGGGACTCTGCAACTCGTTCCCGAAGAGAGTGCTGCGAAGGGCGTGCTCGTGCCGCTTACTGCCGTGCAAGAGTTGAATGGCAGTTCGATTGTGTTTGTTCCTGAGAAAGAAGACGGGGTCTTTTCGACGCAACCGGTCACGCTGGGTCGGGAGAACAAGTCTCAGGTGGAGATCCTGAACGGGCTCACAGCCGGGTCCGATGTTGTTGTCGACGGCGGTTTCATTCTCAAGTCGGAGCTCATCCGAGGGCAGCTTGGCCACGGGCACGCGCACTGAGGTCTGACAATGAAGTCCCTTGTAGCCTTCTGCACGACGCACCGATTCGTCGTCATCTTCGCGGTTCTTTTGGTCGGCGCGATGGGTGTGCGTGCGGCGAAGACATTGCCGATCGACGCGGTCCCTGACGTCACGAACGTCCAAGTGCAGGTGCTGACCAACGCCCCCGCACTCGCCCCCGTCGAGGTGGAGCAATACGTGACAGCTCCGGTTGAAACCGCCATGAGCGGATTGCCAAACGTCGAGCAGGTTCGAAGTCTTTCCCGGTTTGGCCTCTCTGCGGTGACCGTCGTGTTCGAAGAGGGCACCGACATCTACTTCGCGCGGCAAATGGTCGCCGAGCGCTTGTCCGATGCCCGAGGAGCTATTCCAGATGGCTATGGCTCCCCCGAGATGGGCCCCATTTCTTCCGGTTTGGGCGAAATCTACCAGTTCGAGCTCCGGGCCGAGGAGATGTGCGAGGCGGGGGAGCCGAACACGGAGAAGTGTTACACCTTGATGGAGCTTCGCTCGATCCTCGACTGGTATGTGGCGCTCCAGCTGAAGCCAATCCCCGGAGTGGTCGAGGTCAACGCCTTTGGTGGCGAGCTGAAGACGTATGAGGTGCAGGTTGATCCCAATCGCCTCAACTCCCTTGGACTCGGTCTGCACGATGTGTTCGAGGCCCTGGAGCAGAATAACGCAAACGAGGGCGGCGGTTACATTGTTCGAGGCGGCGAGCAGCGAGTGATTCGAGGAGAAGGGCTGCTCCAATCCCTCGAGGATGTACGGAATGTCAGAGTGGCTACGCGCCGGGACGGAACAGCCATTTTCGTTCGCGACATAGGCGACGTGAACTTTGCCCCCATGGTGCGCCAGGGCGCCGTGACCCGTGACGGTCGTGGCGAAGTCGTGACCGCTTCTGTGATGATGCTCATGGGGGCCAACTCCGGGGAAGTGGCCGGGGCGGTGAAGAAGAAGCTGGACGAGTTGTCCGTCGGGCTGCCAGAGGGGGTCTCGATCAGCACCTACTACGATCGTTCAGAGCTCGTGGCGCGGACGATTCGGACTGTGGCGACGAATCTCATCGAGGGCGGCGTGCTCGTCATCGTGGTGCTCCTGCTGATGCTGGGGAACTTCCGCGGGGGCCTGCTGATCGCCTCGCTCATACCCATCTCACTCCTTGTGACCTTCATCTCGATGAAGTTCTTTGGGGTCTCAGGCAATCTCATGAGTCTGGGGGCCTTGGACTTCGGGCTCATCATTGACGGTGGAATCGTCGTCATCGAGAACGTCGTCAGACGCATCTCAGAGACTCGAGCAACGGGCCGAGCGGTGCCGAAGGCGGTTCGGGAGGCCACGGGGCAGGTGATCCGACCGGTTCTCTTCGGAACGGCGATCATCATGATTGTCTATGTGCCGATACTCACCCTCCAGGGCGTCGAGGGGAAGATGTTCGTGCCGATGGCAATAGCTGTCCTTTCCGCACTGGGCGCGGCGTTGTTTCTCGCTCTGACTCTCGTCCCGGCTGCCTCAACCTGGATCTTCCGCAACGGGCTCTCCGAAAAGGAACCCTTCCTCGCGAGGGTCGCGAGGCAAGCCTATGAACCATTGCTCGCCCTGGCGCTTCGATTCCGCAAGGCGGTGCTACTGGGCGCCGTCGGAGTTCTGTGCGGGGGGGGCGTCATTGCGTCAACAATGGGTGCGGAATTCATTCCCTCTTTGGATGAGGGCGCGATTGCTATGCAGACAGTACGCCCTCCGTCTGTTTCCCTGGAAGAGTCTGTTCGTTCGAATGAGCGCGTGGAGAGCACCCTCAAGAAATCCTTTCCAGACGAGATTGACACCATTATTTCTCGCACAGGGAGGGCCGAGGTCGCGACAGATCCCATGGGCGTCGAGGTTTCCGACATTTACGTCATGCTCCACCCGATAAAAAAGTGGAAGAGGGCGGAGACGAAGGCAGAGTTAGTCTCATCCATAGCGAAGACACTCAGCGATGAGGTGCCCGGCCAGAACTATTCGTTCTCTCAGCCCATTGAGCTCCGAACGAACGAACTCATCAGTGGGGTGCGCTCCGACGTTGCGGTGAATCTCTACGGTCCTGAATTCGACGTACTCTCAGACGCCGGAGAACGCCTGATGCGCGTCCTTCGGGAAGTTGAAGGCGCCGCTGACGTAAACAGCGACCAGGTCGCCGGGCTCCCGTCGCTCCGGGTTCTCGTCGACCGAAAAACGGCCGCGCGCTACGGCATCAACGCGTCGGAGATTCTCGACACTGTGGCAGCTGTGGGGGGCAAGCCGCTCGGCACCATCTTTGAAGGTCAAGAGCGCTACACCCTTCAGGTGCGCATGAAGGAGGAGGTACGAAGCTCTCCCGAACGTATCGGCCAGTTGCTCGTGACCGCTCCTAACGGGGGCAGGATTCCGTTGAATCAGGTCGCTCAGGTGCTGCGAGATGAAGGGCCCGCTGTTGTCAGTCGCGAGAATGCGCAGCGTCGTCGAACGATCCAATTGAACGTGCGTGGACGCGATCTTGCTGGCTTCGTGGTCGACGCTCAAAAGCAGGTGAAGGAAAAGGCGGACCTCCCTCCCGGCTACTTCGTGACGTGGGGCGGGCAATTCGAGAATCTAGAAAAGGCAACGTCTCGGCTGGCGATCGCATTGCCCGCGGCACTCATTCTGATCTTTCTCTTGCTCTACACCACGTTTGGCTCTGCCCGCCCTGCCCTCATCATCTACCTGAACATCCCGATGGCCGCGGTGGGTGGGGTAGTCGCCCTGTGGCTTAGAGGCATGCCCTTCTCGATATCCGCCGCCGTGGGCTTCATTGCGCTTTCAGGGATTGCCGTGATGAACGGGGTCGTGATGGTTTCATACATTCGCGATCTTCAGCGAGAGGGGCTGGGCCTCTTCAACGCCACGGAGAAGGGAGCCAAGCTCAGACTGAGGGCCGTGCTCATGACTGCCCTGACTGATGGGATTGGTTTCCTACCGATGGCTGTCTCCGGCAGCGCAGGTGCGGAGGTTCAACGTCCGCTCGCCACCGTCGTGATCGGTGGGCTGGTCACGGCTACTTTATTGACCCTCTTCGTGCTTCCGGTGGTCTACAGTTGGCTGGGCGGAGCTCCCGCATCCGACGAGGATGAGGACGAGGAAGAGTTGGACGCAGTCGACCGCATTCATGGAGGCGTCAGTGCCTAACGACCCGATTGAAACCGCGTTCGCGTGGCTCATCTGGCCATCCGCGCTGAACGCTGCCTATTGGGCACTCTTCTTCTTCGTCATAGAATTCCAGGTTCATGCTGAAGAGGAACACTTGAGTCGGATGCACGGCCGAGTGTACGAAGAGTACCGCATGCGGAGTTGGCGGTATCTGCCCGGATTGTATTGAGCGGCATGGCGGCGGAACACGTGTTGAAAGACCCAAATGGCACTATCGATTGAAGAATTGCAACACAATCACTCCTTCGGGACAACGTTGAAAACTGACGGCGAGCGACGAACCCGTTGGGTGATTCTTCTCACCATTGTGATGATGGTGGGCGAGGTTGCCGCGGGGTTGGTCTATGGCTCGATGGCACTGCTGGCTGACGGCTGGCACATGGGCACTCATGCGGCGGCATTGAGCGTCGCGGCCTTTGCCTATCTGTATGCGCGGCGTCACGCGGAAGATCCGCGATACACTTTTGGTACTGGCAAGGTCGGGGCGCTAGGTGGGTTTGCCAGCGCCGTCAGCCTCGCCGTCGTCGCTCTCTTGGTCTTCAGTGAGAGCGTGCAACGCCTTGCTACGCCGATTGCCATTCGATTTAACGAGGCAATTGCGGTCGCGGCACTCGGCCTCGCCGTGAACCTGGTGTCCGCCTATTTGCTACGCGATGATCACGAGCACCATGGTCACGGAGGTCACGGAGGTCACGGCGATCATCACCACGATCACAACCTCAGGGCGGCGTACCTGCACGTTCTCGCCGATGCTCTGACTTCCGTACTCGCCATCGGGGCACTCGTGACGGGCAAGTTTCTCGGCTGGATGTGGATGGACCCAGTCATGGGAATCGTAGGTTCCGTCGTGATCGCAAAGTGGTCGGTCGGTCTTCTGAAGGATACAAGTAAGGTGCTCCTCGATGCAGAAGTATCTCCGGAGAGGCTGCTCGCACTACGGACACTGATTGAATCTCCCGGGGACAGCCATGTCACCGATTTGCATGTCTGGAGAGTAGGACCCAGACACCTGGCGGCAATCGTTGCTGTCGTGACCGAGAGTTCCTCCGGCCCCCAAGACTACAAGGCGCTGCTGTCAGAGCAGCCAGACCTCGTTCATGTCACCGTTGAGGTGAACCGGGTGTGAGTCAGTGTTCGCCTTTGGCGTGACCCTCATGAGCCTCCGGGGCCTGGGCCCCCTTTTTCTTCAAGGCCATTCCACAGGTGGGGCACTTGCCGCTTCCTTTCTTCAGGGAGGCAAAGTGCACGGTTCCCATGTCACACATCCAGGCGCCGTCGGGGATCTCACTTGGTTTGACCGGGGGATCGAACTTGGTGCCCTCTCTTTCTACCTTCACTCCGGCGGCAGAAGGTGCCTCGGCCTTCAACTCTTCGGCTTTGCTTGCCTGCTGAGAGGTGTCCGGGGAAGCGGCGGCTTCCTTCTTGTCGCAACCAGTGATTGAGCTTGCGAAGAGGAGGGCGGCGAATGTGGCAACTAGAGACTTGTTCTTGAGCATGGTGAGACTTCTGCATGAAGCGTGCCGAAGTCCACATCAGAAATCGTCAGGGCCCGCATCCGCGCACCCCTTGGAAGTGACGCAGACGGTCACAATGCGTAACCCGCGAGGCCACGGGCGAATCACCCCTTGACCTTCCAGTAGCTGGAGGGTGCATGGTGTGAGCAGGAGATACGAGATGGACAACAAGTCACTTGCCCGGCCCGGGCCCCTACAGATTCCGATCACAGGGATGACATGTGCCGGCTGTGCCGCGCGCGTCGAACGACAGCTCCGCGCTGTTGCCGGGGTACAGAACGCCTCGGTCAACTTTGCCACAGAAATCGCCACAATAGAGGCCACGGCAACGCCCCTCTCTCTGGGTGCGCTGAAGAAGGCGGTCGAGGAAGCTGGTTATGAGGTCCCTCTAGAAGAGCGCGAGCTTTCTATCGAGGGGATGAGCTGCGCGAGTTGTGTCGCTCGCATCGAAGGGGTCCTTTCGAACGTTCCTGGGGTTGCCGCCGCTAGCGTGAATTTCGCCACTGAGACCGCATCGATTCGGGTTCTACCGAGGATCAGTACCGTTGAGTTGCTCTCCGCGGTCGAGGCAGCAGGCTACAGCGCCAAGATCGCGAGATCTTTGGAGGTGGAAAAACCAACCGACGAGAAACGTAAGGTTGCGCTTGAAGCCAGCGTGCTCGCAGGATCCGCTGCTCTCACTGTTCCACTCGTCGTGCCGATGCTCTTGATGCCCTTCGGGGTCCATTGGGAGTTAGGTGGTCTCGTCCAGCTCGCACTCGCTACCCCCGTTCAGTTCGTAGGTGGTGCGAGGTTCTATCGTGGCGCCTACAAGGCGCTCCGCGCTCGTGCCGCCAACATGGACGTCTTGGTCGCTCTTGGAACCAGTGCGGCGTTCGGACTGTCCCTCGCTCATCTCGCGGCGGGTGGCCATCTCTACTTTGAAAGCGCGGCGGCCATCATCACGTTTGTCCTCCTGGGCAAGTGGCTCGAAAGTCGCGCCAAGAAACAGACTTCGTCCGCGATTCGAGCCCTCATGGATCTGCGCCCGAGCATGGCGCGCGTGAAGGGCGAAAACGGAGAGGAGGAGGTTCCAGCAGAGCAAGTCAGGAGCGGACAGCTCGTCGTCGTTCGTCCCGGGGAACAAATCCCAGTTGATGGAAGAATCACCACCGGGTCTTCCCATTGCGACGAAGCGTTGATCACTGGAGAGAGCCTGCCAGTCGCCAAGGAGCCGGGGGATGCCGTCGTTGGCGGCTCGATCAACAAGGAAGGCTTGATTGAGGTGGAGGCCACCCAGGTGGGGGCCGACTCCATGCTGAGCAGAATTCTGAAGATGGTCTCCGAGGCCCAGGGGAGCAAACCACCGATCCAGAAGACGGTCGATCGAATCGCGGCGGTATTTGTCCCCGTGGTGATCGCTATAGCTCTGTTGACTCTTGGACTCTGGGTGGCCTTTGGTGCTCAGGCAGAGGAGGCTCTCATCGCGGCGGTATCCGTTCTGGTCATTGCCTGCCCGTGTGCTTTGGGGCTGGCGACTCCAGCCGCGCTCATGGTTGGTACTGGGTCTGCTGCGCGAGCAGGGATCCTCATCAAAGACGCGGAAGCCCTTGAACGTGCCCGCAGTCTCAACACTGTCGTCTTCGACAAGACAGGAACACTGACCCAGGGAAAGCCCGCGGTAGTTGAGGTTGCCTCAAACGACCCGGAAAGACTTGTGCGACTGGCGGCGGCGGCCCAGAGCGGGAGCGAGCATCCACTTGGTGCCGCCATTCGAGATTACGCCAACGCCACGGAAGCCACCATTCCAGACGCAGTGAACTTCCAGGCTTTGGCCGGTCGCGGCGTCCAAGCAGAGGTCGACGGGGGAACCATCGCAGTAGGGAGCCCACGATGGCTACATGAGCGAAGGATCGAACCGGGCCCTTTTCAGAACGACGCTGAACGCTGGGAAGCGGAGGGCCGAACCGTCGTCTGGGTGACGCTAGGAGATGAATTGCTTGGCGCTATCTCCATTGGAGATACCCTCCGGGATGGATCATCCGAGGCCATTGCGCGCCTCCGCGCAGCAGGAGTGAAGACCGTACTCCTGACCGGCGACAACCGGAGAGCAGCGTCGTCCGTCGCGGAGCAACTGGGCGTTGACGAAGTACTCGCCGAGGTTCTTCCTGACCAGAAGGCGGAGAAGATTGCTTCACTCATGCAGGATGACCGCGTGGTGGCAATGGTGGGCGATGGGGTCAACGATGCGCCAGCCTTGGCCACGGCGGACGTGGGATTCGCGATGGGAACCGGCACGGACGTGGCGATGCACACGGCTGGAGTGACCTTGATGCGACCAGAGCCTCGCCTGGTCGCCGAGGCGATTCGCATTTCTCAGGCAACGACGAGGAAAATTCATCAGAACCTATTCTGGGCGTTTGCCTACAACGTGCTGGGGATCCCGCTTGCAGCCCTAGGCTACCTCACGCCGATGCTGGCGGGTGCTGCCATGGCTCTGTCGAGCGTCAGCGTCCTGGGAAATGCACTGCTTCTGGGGCGCTGGAGGCCCGAACCATGAATTTGAAGATCGGAGAACTATCCCAGCTCACAGGAGTGCCCACGAAAACTATCCGCTACTACGAGGAGTCGGGTTTGATCTCGCAGGCGCGTCGTCTTCCAAACGGCTACCGAGTCTACTCGCGGAAAGAGGCTCATATGCTGGCTTTCGTGAAGAGGGCACGCGACCTGGGCTTCTCAGTCGAGGAAGCCGGACGGTTGTTGGCGCTTTGGCAGAACAAGCGCCGCAAGAGCGAGCAGGTGCGTAAGTTGGCCGACGAGCACCTACTCGCGATCGACAAGAAGATCGCTGAACTTCAGGACATGAAGAACAGCCTGAAGCAGTTGGTCCAGTGCTGTCACGGAGACGAACGCCCGGAGTGTCCCATTCTGGATAGTCTCGCTGACGTTGACTTCCCCTCTTGAACAAAGCAGCAGCCGAGTCACCGATCTACATGTTTGGAGAGTAGGCCCCCGACACCCACTTCCCACTCCCCCTGCTTTCAACCCGCCCCCGCACCAATGAGGCTCAAAACCACGCCCCCAGCGACCCAGACCAAAGCCGCCGCTGCGAGCCAACCGAGGACGCGTTCGCTGAATTGAGCACTTCCGCCCATCTTGAGCCCACTGGTCGTGGCCTTCCACACAAGGAAGCCGACGCTGAGTGCTGCAAACGCGACGTTGAGAAAGAGCGTGTAGTCGATCGCGAAAAACTCTCGCTCGGTCACGCTTTCCGCGACAGCAGGGTCGGGCAGCATGCCCGCTGTGGCAAAGCCGTAGTGCAGGGCCAACGCAGTCGTGATGAGGACAGCCAAGAGCACAACAAGGAGATAGAGCGCCATCCGCCAGCCGTAGTACTTTGCCTGGATCCGAAGAACTGGGAACACGACCAGATCACTGAAGATGAATGCCATGATGCCGGCAAAGCTGACACCGTTTCCAAAGAGCACAGCTGCGAGGGGGATATTCCCCATCGATCCGATGAAAGTAAAAAACGCAGCTACGGGACCGACCAAGGTCTGCAGAGCAACTTCCCAGAACGCTGGGTTTGCAGAACCCGAGCCGACGAAGAGCGCTTCGAAAAACGACTGGGGAACAGCCGCAGCGATTGCCCCAGCAACCGTGAAGCCCACCACAACGTCTTTCCAAACCATCTTCCACTCCATCACGTAGCGCTGGGCGACCCGTCTCCACCCCTCGCGGCTCGTGAACAGTTGCTTCCAATCCTCGCTCTCCGCTGAGGACTCGCCTTCATCGCCCTCACGTGCGTTCTCACGAGCCTGTGAAGTCAAGCCCTCGGGAAGCGTCACTTTCACCGTGAGCCACATCAGAAGGATGAGTAGGACTCCTCCTAAGTATTCCCCCACAACGAACTGCCAACTGAGGAAGATGCCGATAACGATCCCGAGCTCGATGACTAGATTCGTGGATGCCAGAAGGAATGCGAGGGACGGCACCAATCCCGCGCCTTTGGCAAAGAGCGAGCGAGTCGTCGCTAGAGCAGCAAACGAACAAGAACTGGAGATGAAGCCGAAGAACGATCCCAAGGCGACGCTCTTCGGCCCCGTCTCCCCCATCGTCTCGCGCATCCGTTCTCTCGTGACGAACACCTGGATCATGCTCGAGATGAGATACCCCAGGCCGAACGCCCAGAACGCCATCCAGAACAAGCCTAGGGTGGTCGTTGCCGAGGCGCGCCAGACTTCGAGAAACCTCATCAAGCGCCTCCATTCTGTTCGGCTCGGGGTAGACGCTGTTGGTTTTCGTTAATTGCAGTGTGCTTGGATACGATCATTTCTTCGGTTCTGTGTTCTGTGGGGCTCCATTGCTTTCCCCCACGGAAGGCATAGATCGTGCCAGGCGAAGCTCGGACCTCTGTTGGGGGAAAGGCCTCGTTCTGCGCCTCGGCGATGCCAAAGAAGTCAAGGAAGTAACCCACTTAGTCACAAGAGCGGGAACGATAGTGACTACTTGGGTTACACTCCGCATCGAAATGCCTGAGATAATACCCGAAAGCCCTGGCACCGATCTTGCTTACATATCGGTAGCTGTGGAGAGTTCGGAGAAAAAGAAAGCACCCAGGTTCATCGCCAAACACCTGGTGCTGGGGTTTGGTGCGATCAGCATTGTCGCGATCGCCATGTGCGCAATGCTTCTGAACACGATCTATTCGGTTTCGAGCCTCGTGTCGGGGATGCAGGGCCACGAGTCTTCTATTCGCTCAGGTCTTGAGTTGGCGACTTCCGTTCGCGAGCAATCGATTCACATTGCCCACACAGCGATCGAGGCGGACTTGTCTCACGTCGAGCACTACGAGGAGTGGCGGGCCACTACCCGCGAAAAGATTGTCGAGCTTTCGGGAGTGGTCTCGGCGGAGCGAATGGGTACGGTGCGCTCCGTTGAGTCATCGACGCGACGATTGGACGAGCTGTTTCGGAAGGATCTTCTCCCCGCAGTTCAACGCCAAGACGCTGCTTCGGTAAAACGCATCCACCGGGAGCTGGAGGAGCTGGGGGAAGAAGCGTCGGCAGAGGCTGATGCACTAGCTCAACTCGCTGAAGGTAAGATGTCGCATGCCCATGTACTTGCAACGGTAACCACCCGTGAAGGGCTTCTGACGGGAGCGATCTGCATCGCCCTCATCCTGCTATTGGCCACCGGCTTCACCTTGCACATGAGGGCGGTTGTTGTGCGACCGATCAATCAGCTGACGGTGGCGGCGCTCCAGTTCGGACAAGGAAGTTTCGAGACCAGAGTTGGAAATGTCGGCAAAGGGGAGCTCGCTGAGCTGGCCTTTGCCTTTGATCGAATGGCTGACGAGCTGAAGGCTCGTCAAAGACGCATCGTCCAGCAGGAGCGCATGGCTGCGATCGGACAGCTAGCCGCGGGTGTTGCCCACGAATTGAACAACCCGATTGGGATCATCCGTGGCTACCTGAAGACCATGTCGCCGCAAGATGAGCCGGAAGAACTGGCGCTGGAGCTGGGCATCTTGGATGAGGAAGCGGCACATTGTCAGCGCATCGCGGAAGATCTCCTGTCCTATGCACGGAGTCCCGACCTCGAACGCGAACCGATCGAGCTTTCCAAGTTTCTCCCCGATGTTCTGTCGCGCTTCGAGGTCGCTAATGAAAAGGTCAGTTGTGACGTCGAGCCGGCCGTCGTCTCCGGCGATCCTGCAAGACTCCGCCAGGTCGTGTTCAACCTTGTAACGAACGCACAACAGGCAGCTAGCAGTGTGGGTAGCGTAACGGTACGGGGAAGCGTAAACGGGAGTGACTACTTCATTGAAGTCACGGATGACGGCCTCGGGATCCCCAATTCCGAGAAGGGACATGTCTTCGAGCCGTTCTTCTCGAAACGGAGGGGCGGAAGCGGCCTGGGGCTTGCTGTTGTCCAGGGAATCGTGCGCGCGCACGGGGGGTCAATTTCCATCGAAGATGTTCCTGAGGGCGGAAGTCAGTTTCGAGTACGGCTGCCGTTGAGCGAGCAAACCCCTGTCTCGGAGGGGTCATGAGTCAACCGCCACCAGTCGTTCTCGTGGTGGACGACAAGAAGAACATGCTGGGCCTCATGAAGAAGGTCCTCAAGCAGGATGCGAAAGTCCTCACGGCCTCGGGTGGGGCCGAAGCCCTACGCATCCTAGCCAGCGAACGAGTGCACGCGATCCTTTGCGATTTGAGGATGCCCGACATGGATGGCTTGCACGTCTTGCGGGCGAGCAAGAGGCTCCAGCCTCATGCTGAGTTCATTCTCATGACGGCGTTTGCCTCGGTGGGAACGGCAGTGGAGGCGTTGAAGCTGGGCGCCTTCGACTACATGACCAAGCCATTCGAGCCCGACGGCGCGAGAAACCTGGTACGTCGTGCTCTGGCGCGGGTCGATTGGGCGTCGGGTTCAGAGCCGACCAACGAACGCGCGGTGCTGCCCGGTGTCGTCGGACGCTCGAAAGGGATGGCGGAGCTTGCGAATCTCGTGAAGAAAGTGGCGGACAGCGACATCACCGCGCTCGTATTCGGAGAAACAGGGACAGGCAAGGAACGCATCGCGAGAGCGATTCACGAACTGAGCCCCCGAGCTAACAGGCGCTTTGTTGCGGTCAACTGCGCAGCAATTCCGCCCGAGCTTCTCGAGAGCGAGCTTTTTGGACACGCCAAGGGGGCTTTTACCGGCGCCGTCGGTAATCGAAAGGGCCTATTCGAAGAGGCGCATCGAGGGAGTCTCTTTCTTGATGAGGTTGGAGACATGTTGCCTTCGCTTCAGGCGAAGCTCACTCGCGTGCTCGAGGAGAGAGTCGTTCGGAGGGTGGGAGAGTCAGAGGAGCGCCCGGTTGATGTGCGGCTAATTGCAGCCACACATCGAGACCTGGAAGGGATGGTAAAGGCCGGCACCTTCCGCGAAGATCTTTGGTACCGGCTCAACGTCGCCCTTGTTCAGATCCCCCCACTCCGCGAGCGGAAGGACGACATCGAACTGCTTGCCGCACACTTCCTCGACGAGCTGGCGGAGAGAACGGGGGCGGGAAAGAAGTTCAGGCTGTCTCATGGAGCGGCAGATGCACTCGTAAAATTTGATTGGCCTGGAAACGTCCGCCAGTTGAGATCCGCAATGGAGCGGGCGCGCGTGGTCTCCAATGGAGAAGCGATCGAGCCTGCCGATCTGCCACCGGAAGTCCTCCAATTCGAGTATGGCAAGGAGGAGGACCCGGAGCTTCTTGCTGGGACCTGGAGCCAGGCCTCTGAGTGGGGGCGTCTTCACACAGGGCGTCGCTACCTGGAAGGCGTGCTAAAGCACTTCGATGGACAGATCCTTGAGGGAGCCAGGCACGCGGGGGTCGAGCGTGAAAGCTTCTATAGGCTCCTCAGGAAACACAACGTGGATCCCGCCCTCTTCCGTGGCACCCGCCAACCGGGGAACAAAGAATGAGTCCGAAGTACTATCTTGCATCAGTTGCCCCTTTCTTGTTGGCATGCGCCTCCCAGAACGAGGCTCAGATTCGAGATCAGTGGCAAGACCACGCTGAACGACGAGGGGCTGAGCCTGAGGCACACGCCCCTCAGTCCAAGCCGAGCCCTGAAACGCCCATTCGAGAGCAGGCGGACGTTCTGCCTCCCAGCCTCGCTCGATATGTTGCGATGGCGCAGAAGAAGAGCCCCGAGCTGAAAGCGTCTTTCGAAAGGTGGCACGGGAGTATTAGCCGGATTTCCCGGGCAAGGAGGCTCCCAGAGCCGAAGCTCTCGTTCGGCTACTTTATCCGGCCCGTCGAAACGAGAGTCGGGCCGCAGCGCGCGCGAGTCGGCGTGTCCCAGACCTTTCCCTGGCCGACTCAGCTCACAGCGGGTGCGGATGCAGCATCGGAACGAGCTCGCGCGCAACAGAACCAGTTCGAAGCGCTAGCCCTCGAGATCCGCAGGCGTGTCGTGGTCGCTTATTACCAGCTCTGGCTCATCCGAGAGGCAAGAAAGATCCACGCGGAGCACCTCGACGTTTTGCATTCGCTGTCAAGCAACGTGCTCGCAAGGCTAGAAGTCGGCGCTGCCACGCTGGCGGATCAGCAACAGGTCGATCTCTCGGCGGCACGCCTCGAGGACAGGCTCGCGGGGATGGACGAGGACGAGACAGTCGCCGAAGCACGCTTGCGGGCGGCGATCGGAAATCGCGAGATCGGTACCTTTTTTACGAGCCAGGGCCCTCCCGAAGCCCAGCTGCCAGGTGAGGATGAAAAGGCGTTAAGTTCCGCCGTCCTAGCGCACCCAAAGCTTTCTGCCTTCGAACACCTTGCAGCCTCTCATGAAGAGTCGGCCCGTGCCGAGGAGGCCGCTGGATTGCCCTCGTTCTCAGTGGGCGCAGACTGGATCATCACCGGAGAGGCACGCGTAGCAAACGTGCCCGACAGCGGCAACGATGCGGTCATTGTGGGTGGTGGAATCAGTATCCCCCTGTGGAGAGGTAGCTACTCGGACGCAGCCGACGCAGCCCGCGCCGATGCAAGCGCCGCGCGTGCGGACCGCAGAGCTGCGGAGGATCTCGCACTTGAAGAACTCTCCATTGCCTACGCGCAGGTTCGCGACGCCGTTCGTCGTGTTCAGCTTCACCGGAGTACTCTCGTGCCGCAGGCAGACTCCGCCTACGAGTCTGTGCTCGGCGCCTACGTGACAGGTCGAGGCACTGTTGCTCAGACGCTCCTGGCCCAGAAGGACTTGCTTGAATTGCGCGGGGACCTCGAAAAAGCTCGGGCAGAGTACGCAATCGCCTGGGCTCGCCTTGAGCGCGTGGCGGGAAGAACAGTTCAGACTCGAGCAAGCGAGGAAATGAATGACAGTAAATAAAAAGAAGCTGCCCATCCGCGCGTTCCTGCGAAGAGCGCTCGCTCAGTGGCGTCCCCTTCTCGTCGGCTTTTTGGCTGCGTCTCTGATCTTCGGTCTGCGCTCGTGCGGATCGGAGACCGCAGAGGCACCTGAGGCTCAGGAGCACGAGGGCCATGATGGCCAGACAACAACGTGGACCTGTTCCATGCACCCTCAGATCCAGAAGCCCGAACCTGGGAGCTGCCCTATCTGCGGAATGGATCTCATCCCGAATTCGCCCAGTTCTGCGAACCAGGATGATGGCCCTGGCCGGGTAACGCTCTCCCCACGAGCGGTGAAGATCGCCCAGCTCAGAACATCACCCGTCAGGCGACAGCAAAGCGCGTCTGGAAAGGTGCGTCTTTTGGGCCGAGTAGAGCCGAATGAGAAGACGCTTCGAAACGTCACCGCGTGGACAGGGGGGCGAATCGACAGACTCTACGTCAACACGACAGGCGAGCGCGTCAAGGGCGGACAGGCGATTGCTTCACTTTACAGCCCGGAGATCTACGCCGCACATCAGGACCTGATCACTGCAGCAGCGCAGCTTGAGAGAATGGAGGATGGGGCAGAGTCGTCCCGTGCGGCGGCACGCGCCGCGCTCAAGGCTGCCCGCCAGCGACTGTCACTACTTGGTGTGCCGGACAGTGAGCTCGGACGCATGGAGAAGAAGACCCAACCCACTACTTCCGTGACCATCAGAAGTCCTTTCAGCGGGACGGTCATGGAGCGGTTCGCAACCGAGGGTAGCTACGTGGAGACTGGCGCGCGGCTCTACAGCATTGCCAATCTGGACACACTCTGGATCCAACTTGACGCCTATGAGAGTGACCTGCCGCTCCTTTCTTTGGAGCAGAGGGTGCGGGTAGAGGTGGAGGCCTATCCAGGGGAGGGCTTCGATGGGGTCATCACCTTCATTGATCCGACGCTGGATGAAAGGCTTCGTACCTCACAGGTGCGTGTGGAAGTCGACAATAGCGACGGACGACTCCGACCCGGCATGTTTGCGGAAGCTGTCGTCTCTACGGACACCGAAGAAGGGACTACGGCTCCGCTCGTGATTCCCGCCTCCGCCCCCTTGTTTACGGGCCGAAGAGCCATCGTCTACGTGGAAGTGCCGGGGGGTGAAGGCCTGTCATACGATGCTCGATCGGTCCGCCTCGGCCCTCGCCTTGGCGACGTGTATCCCGTCGTCGCGGGTTTGTCAGAAGGAGAACGCGTGGTGACGCGCGGGGCTTTTGCGCTCGACGCAGATCTTCAAATCCGAGGTGGCGACAGCATGATGGCGTCCCCCGACGACGACGAGCCGGGAATGTGGGACGACGTTGTTCACCTTCCTCGCTCAGAGCTCCGCAAACTCAAAGGAACGATGGCGGCCTATCTCGCGGTCCAGCGAGCATTGGCGTCAGACGACCTCGCGCTGGCTCAAAAGTCAGCGACCAAAGTGAATGAGGAAATTGCGAATGTTGAGCTCAAGGGACCATCCGGAACGGAGAGTTCGTGGGCGCATATTTCGGGCATGATGGGGGTCGGGGCTCGTCACGTGGCTCAGGCGAACTCGCTCGAGCACGCCAGGAAAGGGTTCGAAGACCTGAGCGGAGGCGCGATCATGCTCCTGCGGACCCTTGGTAATCCGCTCGATAGCTCGCTCGTTCAGGCCCATTGCCCCATGGCACGGGGCAGCCAAGGCGCTTCCTGGGTTCAGGAGGGCAAAGAGATCAACAATGCGTACTTTGGCGAGCAGATGCTCAGCTGCGGCGACGTAGCCCACAAAATCGAGCCTGGTGAGCATCTTGCCCCGCCGAAGAAACCTGGTGCTGAGCCCAAGAACAGTCAACCAATGCAGGGGCACAGTCATTGACTGTCGACGACCGTGGCGCGCGCGACGTGACGAACGAACCGCAGGGAGCGTGGCAGCACCTGATCGGCTGGTTCATCGACAACAAGCTCATCGTCTTCGTTCTTTCCCTCATGCTCATCTCAGGGGGCGTCTACGTCGCGCCCTTTGATTGGGACACAGGGAGCTTTCCCAGAGCTCCTGTTCCCGTCGATGCGATTCCCGACATCGGGGAGAATCAGCAGATCGTGTTCACTGAGTGGGCGGGGCGATCGCCGCGGGACGTCGAGGACCAGGTCAGCTATCCGTTGACCACAGCGCTACTGGGTATCCCTGGCGTCAGAACCGTACGCAGCTCTTCAGCCTTCGGCTTCTCCTCGATCTACGTGATCTTTAACGACGACGTGGAGTTCTACTGGTCGCGCTCGCGCGTCTTGGAGAAGCTCTCCTCCCTGCCTCCTGGGACTGTACCAAAAGGTGTCAATCCCACGCTCGGACCCGATGCAACCGCGCTAGGCCAGATCTTCTGGTACACGCTTGAGGGCCAAGATGCCGAAGGGAATGTGGTCGGCGGCTGGGATCCCGACGAGCTTCGCAGCATTCAGGACTGGACTGTCCGCTACGCTCTTCAGTCCGTTTCGGGAGTCAGTGAGGTGGCCTCCATCGGTGGATTTGTCAGGGAGTATCAGGTTGACGTTGATCCGGACGCCATGCGTGCCCACGGCGTCAGCCTCGAGCAGGTGGCGAATGCCGTTCGAAATTCGAACCTCGACGTTGGAGCGCGCACTCTCGAACTCAACAGTGTCGAGTACATGGTTCGAGGCCTTGGATTCGTCGAACGACTCGAAGATTTGGAGTCAACCGTCGTGGTCGCTCGAGAAAACACTCCTATCCGCATTCGAGATGTTGCTCGCGTATCGCTCGGCCCGGCTCTTCGTCGCGGAACCTTGGACGACGAGGGCGCGTCCACCGTCGGTGGAGTGGTCGTTGCACGTTACATGGAGAATCCCCTCCAAGTGATCAACGGGGTGAAGAAGAAAATCGCTCAGATCGAGGCTGGGCTCCCCCAACGTACATTAGAGGACGGGACAGTGAGCAAGGTGAAGCTCGTGCCCTTTTACGACAGGACGACGCTCATTCACGAGACCCTGGACACCCTCTCCACATCTCTCATTCAAGAGATCATGATCACGCTGATCGTGGTGCTCATCATGCTGCGAAATCTTCGAAGTTCCCTCCTGATCTCCTCGATGCTGCCGATGGGAGTGCTCGGCACCTTCGTGGTGATGAAGCTCGCTGGCGTCGACGCCAATATCATGGCGCTAGGGGGAATCGCCATTGCAATCGGTACCATGGTGGACATCAGCATCGTGTTCGTCGAAAACATGAACCAGCACCTCGAGAGAGCTGGCCCCGGGCAAAGCAGGGCGGCCGTCGTCCGAGATGCGACGGCCGAGGTTGCTCCAGCAGTCCTGACCTCAGTCCTCACCACCGTTGTGAGTTTCCTCCCTGTGTTCGGGCTCACATCGTCCGAACTGCGACTATTCGCGCCTTTGGCCTACACCAAGACGTTCGCCATGAGTGGGGCGTTGCTGCTTTCGCTGCTGATACTGCCCGGTGCGGCTCTGATCGTGTTCCGGGAGCGACCGAGTGCTGTCACGACAAAGCTGTTGGGGTGGAAGAAGGTGCTTCGCTCGCTGTTTCGAGTGGAACACCTCCGGGATTGGTTGTTCCTCCTGCTCGGTCTTCTTCTTCTTCGCTACACGCTAGTCGGCGGACTGCTTCTCCTTGCCTTGTCGGGATACCGTCTTGTTCGGCCGATGCTCTCTTCTGAAGCGAGCGATCGCATGACCTTGGGGGAGAACGTTCTCGCCACGGTGGTGGTCGCCTTCGTCCTAGCGGAGCACTGGCTTCCTCTAGGGTATGGGCCAGGACTGGTCGTCAACGTCCTCTTCGTAGGCGGTGTGATTGCAGCTGTGATGGGGACCTTCAGGCTCTTCGAGATGGCCTATCCCCGACTGCTCGCCGGGGTCTTGCGGAGGAAGAAACTCTTCCTCGCAGCTCCCTTGCTGATGGTTGTCTTCGGGGTAACCGCACTCTTGGGCTTTGACAAGGTCTTCGGCTTTCTTCCCCAGGCGGTTCGGGCGACGGCTCCTGTTTCTGCCGTTGCCCACGCCTTTCCCGGCATGGGGCGCGAGTACATGCCGCCATTCGACGAGGGTTCCTATCTCTACATGCCGACAACCATGCCGCACGCATCCATCGGTGAGGCTCAGGACATTCTGTCGCAAATGGATGCGGCAATCGCGAAGATTCCAGAGGTCGAAAGGGCTGTTGGAAAACTGGGACGCGCTGACTCAGCCCTCGACCCCGCCCCTGTGTCGATGATCGAGACAATCATTTCCTACAAGCCTGAATTCAAGGAGCTTGAGAACGGGGAGCGAGTTCGGCAGTGGCGAGACCATATTCGGAGCCCCGCCGATATCTGGGATGAAATCGTCAAGGCTGCCGAGCGACCGGGGTTGACCAGTGCTCCGGTTTTGATGCCGATCAACGCGCGTATCGTGATGTTGCAGAGTGGAATGCGCGCCCCGATGGGTATCAAGGTCCACGGCCCCTCTCTTGAGGCGCTCGAACAATTCGGAATGGCACTCGAAGGAGTCCTGAAGGAGGTGCCCTCAGTTCGCTCCGAAACTGTTTTCGCAGACCGCGTCGTTGGCAAGCCGTATCTGGAGATTGACATCGACCGAGAAGCAATCGGTAGGTACGGGCTCAACATTGTCGACGTGCAGAATGTTCTGCAGGTTGCGTTGGGCGGCATGACGCTGAGTCGCACGGTCGAGGGGCGAGAGCGCTACCCCATCCGAGTGCGCTACATGCGAGAAGACCGTGATAGTGTGGAAGCTCTCCAGAAGGTGTTTATCCCCACCGCCGACGGTGCCCAGATCCCGCTCAGCCAGCTGGCTCAGTTGAAGTACGTAAAGGGGCCGCAGGTCATCAAGTCCGAGGACACGTTTCTCACCAGCTACGTTCTCTTCGACAAGCAGCCTGAACTCGCGGAACTTGGGGTGGTGGAGGACGCACAGAGAACGATTCAGGCACGGATCAAATCTGGAGCACTCGTCGTGCCGTCAGGCGTGAGCTTCGAGTTCGCGGGCAGCTACGAGAACCAGATCCGTAGTGAGAAACGGCTATCAGTGCTGGTCCCCATAGCACTGGCATTCGTTTTCATTCTTCTGTACTTGCAGTTTCATCGAACCGTGGTCACTGCCATTATTTACAGCGGTGTGGCGGTCGCTGTTTCCGGAGGGTTCATACTGCTCTGGCTGTACGCCCAACCGTGGTTTCTCGACTTCTCGCTCTTCGGCACTTCAATGCGAGATCTTTTCCAGGTAGGAACCATCAACATATCGGTGGCGGTCTGGATTGGGTTCATCGCCCTCGTCGGAATTGCGACTGACGATGGAGTTGTTATGTCGACCTATCTTCAGCAGCGGTTCAAGAGCGCGCCACCAAGCACGGTTGAAGAAGTCCGCGAGCGAACGCTCGAGGCGGGTTCTCGGCGGGTTCGACCCTGTCTCATGACGACAGCGACCACGATCCTGGCGCTCTTACCCGTCATTACTTCTCAGGGGCGAGGTTCCGACATCATGGTGCCGATGGCCCTGCCCTCTGTCGGAGGAATGATGCTTGAGCTGATGACGCTCTTTGTTGTGCCAGTTCTCTACTGTGCAATGGAGGAGCGAAAGCTTGTCCGGGGTACCGCGTAGGAATGTGCGGTGACCTGAAGGCACCACCCAGGCGAAGCTGGCCCTGTCGCCACCCTGTGGCAGTTTGCCCCGCTGGTGCGCCCTGCCTCACGCTGTGAGCCTTCGGTGAGCCTTCGGGGCAGCTACAACCCTACCGCGCGTTCGTTCCGACTCGGCATCACCCTTGCAAGCTGCGTGATATGAAGGAAATAACACGACGCACGACGACATTGAAAAAGTCTCTGAGGAGCTGTGCGCTGCTGCTGGCATGCGGCGCCGTGGTGGCCTGCGACCGACCGGCCACCGCTGTGACCGAGCAAGTCCCCAGCGTGGACAACATCTCGGAGCATCCACAGAACTTCTACGGCGAGAAGGTAACACTTGCGGCGGAGGTCAACGAAATCTTCGGACCACACGCCTTCGATCTCGAAGACTCGATGGACTTCATCTTCAAGGACAAGGTCATCGTCCTCACGAAGAAGAAAGTGCAATTCGGAACGAGCGCGTTGGACGAGGACGACATGGTCGTCGTCTCCGGCACGGTGCGAAAATTCACGATTAGCGAATTCGAAAAGGAAGGCGACTGGGGCGAGGAGGAGAAGTTTGAACTCGAGAAGTACAAAGAACTCCCGGTGTTGGTGGCAGACTCCGTACGTCGCGTGAGCGAGGTGGGTCGCTGGTCGGAGGCGGACGAGCCCGAGGGAGTCCGCGTCGGTTGGGCGTCCGCTGTGGTGGATGCCGACCCAATGGGGCTCGACGAAGAGCCCATCGAGCTCAACTCGGTGCAGGTGTTGGAAACGACGGGCCGGGGCATGTGGGTTGGCTCCACGCTTTTCCCCGTCTTTGCTGTCCAGCGCCCCGACCAGGGCGTGTTCGAGGTGCGTGATTGGGTCGACATGCGCGGCACCCTAAAGCGCTTGCCCGAAGTCGACGTGGCGATCAAAGCGTGGGGACTCGACCCCAGCCAGCGCGAACGACTGGACGACATCAGCTACTACATCTCCGTAGACAGCATCGACAAGACGGCTGATGTGCCGAGTCGCATCAAAAAGTCGGTGCAGTTCGACGCCTACGCCAAAAGTCGTGCCGCCCATACCGACAAACTGGTAACGGGTGAAGCCGAAGTGACGCGCGTGATCTCCGACCGGGGCTTCTACTTGAAGGCCCCCGACGGCGGAGACGAGGTTCTGGCTGTGGTGCGCGAAGACGTGCCCGAGGTTGAGATGATCGACATCGATGTCGGCGACACGTTGCGCTTCGAGGCGTGGGCGCAAACCAAGGAGAACCAGGTCGCAGGCAAACTCGAAGCCGACACTACGGAGGCCATCGCGGCCGCTCCCGGCTTCCTGACGATGTACTGGCGCAACGTCACCATCTTGTAAGAAGCGTCCTGGCAGAGAAGCGACCGGGAGCGGCTCCGCGCATTGTTGGCACCTGAAATACCGCGCCATGCGTGGAAGTCTTCAACAGAGCCCCCTCCTCAGGCGGGAGGAGTCCGCAAGCCCATGAGCGCAGTCCGCACGGACTCCTGCACCGCTTGCGGCACCTCCTGATCCGGGTAGGCACTGCACAGCGCCAGAGTCTGCTTCAAGGATTCGCACACTGCGCGACAGGTGGGGCAGGACTCCAGGTGCTTCTCCATCTCTGCGCACACATGCCCGCTCAGCTCTCCTTCCAGCTGCTGAGAATAGCCGGCCAGAACGTCCGGACAGGTCGCCGCCCTCGCCACTTGCGGAGCCTGAAGGACCGGCGCGAGCGCCTCCCGAAGCGCCTTGCGCGCTCGGTGCAATCGACTCTTCACCGCCGGAACGCCAATCCTGAGGACCTGTGCCACCTCAGAGGCCTTGAGTCCCTCCATGTCTCGCAGGACCAGCACCTCACGCGCCTCCGGCTCCAGAGTCTGCAGGGCGTCCTTGAGAGACTCCTGCAGTTCGCGATTCTGCGCCTCCTCGTCGGGCGTCTTCCCGCGGTAGGCAACACCTTCTGCCTCACCCGCTTGCGCATCAAGAGACTCAAGTGTCGAGGGAGCGAACTTACTTTGACGGCGCTTCTTAATGCAGAAGCTGCGCGCAATCGTGTAGAGCCAAGTGGCCAGGGACGATTCCCCGTGAAAATTTCCAATGCTCTGCGAAGCCGCGAGCATGGTCTCCTGCAAGATGTCTTCGGCGTCCTGCTGTTGCCGGCACATCTTCATCCCAAACCGGAAGATGCGGGCCTGTTCTTCTGCCAGCAACGCCTCCAGTGCCGCGCGATCGCCTGCCTGAGCCGCCTGAAGCAAAAGAGTAGAGTGAGAAGAACCCATCAGTTGTGGCGGTAACCCGGTCAGGGCAAGCGGGCAAGAGGGCCCCGCTCATCAGAGCGTCAAGCGTTTTCTGGCAGATGTCTATTCGGCAGGCAGTTCTACCCAGAAAACGCCACGGAAGCTGTCGGTTGAGAACCCCGTGGCTTCGTCCTGAGGATAGAGCTCCTTGAGCTTCGCAGCCACCTCCTGGCCGATTTGCGTACCGTGGCAGCCCTCACACATGGGCTTCATCGTGATGGCCTCAACATAGCCAAAACGTCCCTTCGGAAGCGACACCTCGCGCGACGCCCCATCGGGCTCGACCTCCTTTGACAGCTCCTCCATGAGCGGAGCGACCCACTCAGGCGCCACGTTGTCGGGATTGCGAAGCTTGAGCGCGCTGCGCCCCATCTTGACGCCCTCCTTTTCTTGAACCCCCGTCACGAGGGGCGCCTGCACTTGGCACGCGGTGACTGCCTGTTCGAGGTGACCTCCTTTCGCCGCCGCCATGAGCGCTCCCTTGAGACTAGTTTTCAGGGGAGCGAGCCTAGCGCGCGCTTGGTCAGCCTTCGAAGGGGAGGTGTGCGCTTTCTTGGGTGCCGGTTGAAGGTCTGCTGCAAGCGGCTCAACCGCGCCCGCCTCGGAGCGTTCCTCCGGCTTGTCCCGATCACATCCTAGGGTCGGAAGCGCGAGAACTAGGGCGACATAGCGGAAAGACATAGTGGAACAGCTCATGAGAACTCTTAACGAGGAACTCACCCCAGCGGAAGAAAATAACTGCGGGGGGCGTCTGCGCATCAAGGACAGGAGCTAGGCTTCTGCAGTTGACCGCGGATCTCCGCGATGGTCGAGCCCCAGTCTGACTTGGGATTGTACTGGGCGATGCCCAGTACGCCGTCCGCGATGCGGGCGTTGATGTGTTGGGCGTTATCCCAAACGCCGTCGTGCCCTGCGGAAGCTCCATTCACGCCGTAGCCGGTGTCGGCCAAAATCGACTTGCCCGTCACTCCGTGGACACCCGCCCAGGTCATGTCGTTGGGCGAACGAATCTTGGTGTTGTCAGCCTCGGTTCCGCCTCCTGAGGTGTTGATGAAATGAAACAATGACATGTCGAAGTTGGCGTACCACTGCGCACCCTGGTCACCGCCGTTGGTGGGCGGTACCCAGGGCGAGATATCCATCGAGAAGTAGGCATTGGGGAGATGCTTCTTCATCGCATTGACGAAGCCGCTCATGATCTGTCCCGCTTCGGTCGGCGTCATCGGGCTGGTTTGCTCGTTCAGGGTGTATTGGAACCAGTCGGGCTCCATTTCGAAAACAATCGGAGATGTTCCCAGGCAGGCAGCGTAGCCCTGAGCATAGCTCTCGTAGATCTTGGTGATGGTCTCGAGGTTCTCCTTGATGATCTGCGCCCCGTAGGTACAGAGAGTGGGGTCCCCCACATTGCAGTCGTTGAGATTTTGTTCTCGCTTGGCATAAAACGCCGAAACATAAGCCACGACGACAGGTACTTTCCCCGCGAGTACTCCATTGACTTCGTCGCAAACGTACTGTTGATCGAAGGTGTTCTCCAGGCCCATCCAACCCGGCGTAAAGTAGTCAATCTCGTTTCTGATCCCCGCGTTGTCGACAGCAAACTCCCGCGTCACGCCGAAGTGAAAGCGACATTCCGCAAAAGGGCCACTCCCCGTGCCGTCGCTCCCTCCTGTAGAGCTGGTACTGCCTCCGCTACCTTGTGTTGGGGCGCCACCCGTACCGGTGTTCGCAGAACCACCCGTACTCGTTCCCCCTGTGTTGGTTCCCCCTGTCATCGCGCCTGCGCCGCCAGAGCTGCTGATGCCCCCGCCGGTGCCGCTATTTGGCGCGCCGCCGCTACCCGTGTCCCAGTTGTCATAGGTGTCGGGCTCAGAACCTGAACACGCGACGATGAAGGAAGACCACGCGGCCACGAAGACGACTCGTCGCATCGGTTGAATCAGGGGCGAGCGCGCGCACGTCTTCGTGGTAGTATTCAGGGATGCCATAGGTGATTATCTCTAGCTGACATCCTGCTGCCCGTGAATGAGCGCGCACGCTAGGGCTAGGACTTTTTTCTCCACGGAAGGTTCGACCTTGGGGGGGTAAAAAATCTCCTCTTGACCGCGGCCAAATCGATGTGTGGACCTCCTGTGGGCCCAAAGTCCAACACCCGCTGATTGGAAAGTGACACGGCTCAGCCCTCCGCCGCTTGTTTCCACTGCTCGGTGAGCACGAAGAATCCCTTGTCGATTGCAAGGGTGCGACGCTTGAACTTCCAGCCCTTGGCTGTGCGGACCACGACGCTCTGGTCGTAGCGTCCGGTCGCGATGATGCGCGGCTCCTGCGTGACTTCGAGGACGAGCAAATCATGACTCACCAAGGCCTCGTCGGCCGACAGACCTTCCACCATCACATTCGTGGCCTGATGTCTCTTGCCGTTCGCCATTCCACCTGGGCCGACATGTTCCTTCTCAAACTCATAGAGTTCAGACCAGGTCTTCATATTGCCAAACGCTCCGCTGTCGTAGCCACCGTAGTCCTTCTCCGGCACCCAGCAGTCCATGAAGGCGTCCGCGTCCGCGTTATCAGTGGTGATGCAGTAGCGGCTGACGAGATTGCGGATTGCCAGTTCATCTTTTGGTTCGAGTGTGTGTGTCATGTTGCTTTTCCTTGGTTCTGGGGTCTTGCCCGTTGACTCTTCCAAGGTGGTTCGTGCAAGGAGCATCGACAATGGCGAATAATCAGAACACACTGTCAACATGCACTGGACAATTGGTCATGACAGAGCCTGATGTGGAGAGCATGCTGGTGTTTGCCCAGGTGGTGCAGCAGGAGAGCTTCACCCGTGCTGCGCGCAAGATCGGGTTGAGCAAGCAGGCTGTGAGTGAGCGCGTCGGGCGTCTGGAAGAAGCCCTCGGGGTCAAGCTCCTGCATCGAACGACTCGTTCCCTGCACCCGACAGATGCTGGCGCGGGGTACGCACGCGCGTGCCTGTCCATCCTGGCGCAGGTTGAGGAGGCGAATGCGGAGGTGATGAGCCACCAGGTGGAGCCCTCCGGGCTGCTGCGCGTTTCCGTTCCGGTCGTCTACGGACGAAGATTCCTGGGACCCGTCGTAGCTCAGTTTCTTGCGCGCTATCCCAGGGTGCGACTCGAGGTTGTGCTGACCAATCGCCGCACTCATCTTGTGGACGATGGGGTCGATCTAGCGATTCGTGTCGGTGAACTCGACGATTCGAATCTGGTGGCCAAGCTCCTCGGCTGGGGCGAGGTGAGCATTGTAGGAAGTCCAGACTATCTCTGCCGCCTGCGACGTGAAGGAAATGAGAATCTGAGCGAGGCGAGGGTCATCTCCTTGCGTGGTCAGGAAACCTGGACTCTTGGGTCGACTTCGGTCCGTGTTGACCCTGTGCTCGTCGTCGACGATCTGGAACTGGTGCAGAAGGCCGCCATCGCGGGGGTCGGCCTCGCCCGATTGCCTTCCTTCATCTCGTCCGACGCCATGAGTCAAGGGACGCTTGAGCACGCCTTCCCGGACATCGCCCCCGAACGTCGCCCGGTCTATGCGGTATGGCCCGCACGTGAATACCTCCCGCCTAAGGTGCGCTTGTTCGTTGACGCGATCGCCGAGAACATTCAGCTGCTCCCCGACAAGCCAGCCCATTAGGCTCCCCTATCCACGTGTATGCCTTGGTTCATGTTGTTTGCAGCAGGACGAAGCGATAAACAGCAAATGCTGCGCCCGATGAGCCGCAATGCTCGCCTCCGGTATGATAAGGGGTGAGCACTTATCCCCGAAGAACGCCGCCCGATTGTTTCAACTTCGCCAACCAGCCATATCCTAGGGAATACATGGCCGGATCCAGGAAAACCTCGCTGGCGGCGGGCCTGTTGAGCGCCTTGGCAGTTCTTTCCGCCTGTTCGTCTTCGGAAGACAATCCCGGTGGCTCGACGGCCTCAACCGGCGGTGGACAGGCCATGGGAAGCGGGGGAACGACGAGTGTCCCTAGTGGCAGCGGCGGAGCCAGTGCTGGGACAGGAGGGACCGGAGGGGGGGGAGAGGTAGTGGGGCCGTACTCCCTCGAAATCACCACGGAGGCAGCGTCCTCGCCGTGTGCACTCAGTGCAGACTCCCGTTCGCTGATAGTGGGCGTCAAGAATACCGCTTCGACCGATTCTCCCACACGACAAATCTTGGTGGAAACTCTTGCGGCGGATGGCAGTGTTGAGTTCACGGCAAACCTCGATTTGCCGTCGCTGCTTCCCGGCGAAGAACAGGAGATCATAGTTGATCGCGGTTCTGTCGCCGGCTTCCGCGAGGCTTGGGACTACCGAGTGAGCCTGGATGGCGGAGACGCAGGCGCTCAAACGCTTTTGGGAACCTGTGTAAACCCTCTGCGCGAACGAGCGCGCTTAGGAATGGCCGTTCTTCAAAGTGATTACGACGAACCCTCGGGTCTCTACGACGCCAACCAGTGGTGGACTGGAGCCAACATGCTTGAGCTGGCCATCGATTTCACGCGAGAGCTAGGTGATGCAAGCTACATTGCGAGCTTTGACAACACCTTCGAGAAGCAAAAGGGCGGCAATTTCATCAACGAGTTCTACGACGATGAAGGCTGGTGGGCGCTTGCCTGGCTACGCGCCTACGATCTCACTGGTCAGCAAAAGTACCTCGACATGGCCAAGGTGCTGTTCGACGACATCGCTTCTTCTTGGGACGCGGGCCATTGTGGCGGCGGTGTGTATTGGAAGAAAGAAACTGACGCGAAAACATCAATTTCCAACGGTCTCTTCCTTCAACTCGCCGTCCGCTTGCATCAGCGCACCCCCGGAGACGAAGGTCCGGGAAGTTACCTCGATTGGGCGTGGCGGGAATGGAATTGGTTCAAAGACTCAGGTCTCCTACGCAGCGACTTTCTCGTGATCGATGGACTGGACTTTGACACCTGCGCTCCCGGCTGGGACGCGACCTTTACCTACAATCAAGGTGTGTTCATCGGCGGCTTGGTCGATCTCTGGCGCGCTACGGACGATGCCTCGCTGCTCGAAATGGCTAAGGCCATGGCCGATGCCACCATTGCGGCAAAGACAACGGACGACGGCGTCCTGATCGAGTCCGACTGCTATCCCAATTGCGATGGAGGTGATGGGCTCATGTTCAAGGGCGTGCTCGCTCGCAATCTCGCTTACTTGTATGAAGCCGCGCCTCTTGCGAAGTACCGGGACTTCTTGATCAGGCAAAGCGACGTCATCTGGGAGAAGAATCGCAGCGACAGCAATGAACTGGGGCAATTCTGGCCAGGACCCTTTGACGGAAAACCTAGTTCAGCTCGCCAATCTGCCGCTCTCGACGCGATTGTTGGAGCTGTGCGCGTGGCGGACATGAATCTCGCAATTGGCGCAGAGGCGACCGGTTCGGCGGCATGTGCGGCGAATGAGGGTCCCGATCGAGCGATTGACGGAAACGTCACCTCAAAGTGGTGCTCCGCGGGTGGTGGCGATCAAGCGTTGACGATCGACTTGGGAGCCGATCTCGAAGTGGTCGGATTCGTTGTGCATCATGCATCGAGCAACGGAGAAGACGCCGCCTGGAATACGAGCGCATTTGAAATAGCTGTGAGCTCGGACGGTACAAATTTTACGGATGTCGTCACGGTCACTGACAACACTGAGGGAATCACGCGACACTATATTCCCTTAGTCGGTGCGCGCTACGCTCGCCTTCACATCACACAGTCAGAGAGCACAGCCGCTGGTGGAGCCGCTCGCATTCTCGACTTTGAGGTGCTGGGCACGAGTCGCGCGCCCCTGTGATCAGACGGGAAGGTGTCGCGCGTCACCGCGCTCACGGTAGCCTACCCCGCATCCGAACAATCAGGATAACGGCCGGTCACGGCGTTCGGTGTGCGGCCTCGACGCGGAAATGCTGCCAGGACGCTAGCGTTCGCTCGGTCATGCTGTCGATTGTGGCCCGGATCCTCGGGCCGTAGTCGCGCAGCATATCCCGGACTGCGCGGCGGAGCTGGTCGTCGAAGGGCGTCGCGATCTGGCGGATGTGCCCGCGGCCGAGCTGGAGACCGACCTGGTAGGCGAGCTCGGCAAGCTCGTCGGCCGAAGTGAGGTCTTGCTCAGCATCGAGCTCACGGTAGTCGGGCCGCCAGGACTGGACCCAAAAAGGCGGATCTTCGGGGGTCTCCTCGGGTCCCCGAGGAATGAGCGCGAGGAACGGGTCGTCGTTGCCGCCAAGGCGGGCGTGGCCGACAATGGTGCGGAACCGCCCACCGAGGGGGGTCGCCTGCACGCAGGGGACTGAGCTCAGATCGCGAAGCTCCTTCGCTTCGAGGACGACGTCGTCGTTCTGCGCGGGTGTGGGGCCCTCGATCCGGATCAAGAAGCGCTCGTCGAGGGCGCTTCCTACGCCGCTGCGGAGCCGGCCCGATCGCTTCATCTCGAAGAAGGCTCGGGTCAGGTGGGGGCTCTGCTCGAGCATGATCTCGATGTAGCGATCCAAGCCAGCGTCAGCCTCGGGTTGCTCGCGGGAGAGCAGCGGTTCCATGAGCGCGTCGCAGGTTGCCAGGAAGGCGTCTGGATCGCGCGGGAAGCTCTGCCGTGCGCGCTCGACAAAGGCGGGAGGGAGGCTCTCGGTCGCAGGGTCTTCGAGCGCGGCCCGGTAGCCCGCGAAAAAGCTGTCGAGCGCCTCGTCAGCGGTCCAGCCCCGTTCGCCAGCAGCGATTTGGAGGCTCACGCCGAAGCGCAGCAGATCGATCACGGCGGGGCCGCCGACTGCGTCATCGAAGTCGACCAGACCGTAACTCGTATTGGTCACCGCGAACTGTTCCAGGTGGGCGTCGCCGTGCAGGTTCACTGCGGGCAAGGCGGGAAGGATGTCCTCGAAGTTGGCGCAGACCGCGGCGGCGAAGCCGCGGTTCGTGAAGCGATAGTATTGAAAGGGACTCGCCGCGATGCGCTGGAGCAGGTCGGGGCGCGTCGCGAAGTCGTAGTGGTCGAGTGACTGATGGAGCGTGGACGGATCGTGTGCGACCGTGGCATTCGCCTCCGCAGGCGCCGGCCGGGATCGGGCAACGGGCGGACGTTCGGACGAGCAGCCAGTCGATGCGGCGGTGGCGAGCAGCAGGACTGCACGGCGGCAAAATGATAAGGTCAACATGACTGAAAACCACCGGAGGGAGGCGGCTGCGAGCATAAATTCGTAGCATGGATCCACAACTTCCAGAACAGCAACGAGCTGACGCTTTCGGAAGTCGCTATGTTGCGAAAGCCCCACTCAACTCACTAAGAATTGTCGAGGAGGGCTCACACCCTCCTACCCCGAAAGCCCGCCCCAACTCTTTCGAGTCAGAGCGGGCTGGTCGTTGAGATCGAGCCCCCCGCTCCCGACAGCATGCGGCACTGCCCCTTCACGGGGTCAGTACCATTCCGAAGGCTTCCAAATAGGGAAGCCATTCTTCCGGGACGCGGTTCATCCGCGCTTCAACCATCCCGATCGGGAGAGCCTTGGGCCGCACTGGGTGCTTGAGCGGGAACATCCCCGCTTCGTCGCAGCTCAGATTGGCCTTCTTGTTGTTGCAACGCTTGCACGCCGCAACGATATTTTCGAACGTTCGAGGCCCGCCATGACTCCGAGGAACAACATGGTCCATCGTGAGATCACTTCCGGGCAGATGAGCTCCGCAATACTGGCAGCGGAACTTGTCGCGAATCTTCACATTGTGGTCCGAGTACTTGATCCCCTTCTTGAATCGAGGAGTCATGTGCTTGAGTCGAATGACTGCCGGCACGTTCCAAGTCACGGACGGTGAAGACACCGTCTCCGAATACTCAGCAACTACGTCGACCGTTTCCTCATAGGTCATCTTGATTGCGGCCTGCCAAGGAACCACCTTTATGGGGAAGTACCAGGCCGTGAGGAGCAGTGAATTTCTCATTGTTTTCCTTTCCAAGGGACCAGAGGCCCCCTTCGTTCGTCGGAAATGCTGCGTTTCCTTAGGTAAGGCCGACTCCTCATCCCCACCCGCGCGATTGCGCTCCGGCGCCTCCTCCTGCGCTGCCCCGCTCAAAAACTTCGTGCACTGTTCGTCGATAAAGGCCGACGGACACGGAGGGAATCGAACCCCGCTTTCTGGGTGGAAGGCCCGCAAGACACATGGCGCGTAGCAGTACTGCCCACCGGACTGGAGTGTTCCGTCCTCACCCTTTCATGGGGCGGAACACTCCAGTCGCTTGTGCGGCCTTTGCCAGCCCCCCAGTCTCGCGGAAGTGAATTTCGCTCGCCTTCCCCCAACTTCCGCTTGCGCTCCGGCGCTCGCTAGTCGCTCGCGGCGGTGCTGGGCGCGCCTCGTCACTTCTCGCGCTTTGCGCTCGCGTGTCTTGGTTTGTTCAGCCTTGCTTTTTGGTTGTGGGGTTGTTCGCGAACTTGGGCATTTCACCTAGATTCGCGGTGGACCCGGAGGGAATCGAACCCCCGATCTTCCGGGTAAAAACCGGCTGCTCTTCCTGCTGAGCTACAAGTCCAGGAGCCTGACGGGAGAGCCTCCTTGTGTTCTCTCCCGCCAGGGCTTGGGCACTTTCATGCCCGTGGTTTTGAGTGGGACCAGGGGACTTTGCGGCCGAGCCCGCTAGGGCGAGCCCCACCAAGCGGAGCGACAGTCACCCCCACCCGCTTGATTAAAAGTCGAGTGCGCTACCAGTTACGCCGCAGGCCCGAGCCCGAGCTTGTGGCTGTGTTTTTGCTTGCGTTGCATGGGTTTTACTTTTCGTTTGAAAGGCCCCCCGCGGCGTCGAACTCTTGGTGCATGAGGTCCGACAGGACGAGGCGCTGCGAAGCGGCGACCAGAGCGGGGGCACCGCCGGGCGCAACGTGCGTCCGCCGGAGCGCAATCGCCCGGGTGGGGGTGAGGAGGCGGAATTCACTTCCGCCAACGAGTTCGCTAGCCCCCTAAAAGCAGAAGGGCCGCCTTGGTTTCCCAGGGCGGCCCTTCTGCGACACGAATGTCTCAGTGGAATGCCAGCCTAGGTGATCTCTCCCGAGGAAGAGCCAAGATCCGTAGCTAGGATGAAGCCAGTAGGCTGTTCACACAGGGCGAACGCCAATGCACCGACGAGATCCTTCTCGTTCAGATACAGTGCACCTGAATTGAGCGCAGAAGCCCGAAGCTCTGCTTGCGTACTTCTATGGTTCGTCAGTTTCATCATCTCGCTCATGCTCCCCTCAAGCCGGTGGCTCAAGAAAAAGGGATTCAGCCGGACACCCGAATTGGCATCACGACCGGCTCCTTTGCGAGACCCGTGCCAACCCTTCTCCAAGCCAATTTTCTGCAGAAAAGTAGAGTTCTGTGGAGTTGAGACTAGCGATATAGATAAAAATATATCTTGAATGATAAACACAGGAGTAGTGGAGTCCGTCGAGCCAGCTCCCATAAGGGAACCAAGGCGACCCATCTCCAGAATGGGACCTTTGGCACAGCGAGTGCACTGGGGGCGCCGTGAAAACTCACAAGCGCAAATATCGGCGCGTGCAAACAGAAGCTCAGAACCGAGCATCGCAACAGCGCGCCGAGCAACGACGGGTAGAAAGAGAACGTGCTCTTTCGGCAGAAGCCCGGCTTGAGGCTGCTCTTCAGAAGCGACAGGACCCCGTTGCGCAATTTTCGGAGAAACTGTCCTTGCCGCTCAGTTCGCCAAGCAGAACCCCTCATTCTTCAAGTTGTGCGGAGCCATTCACAGGAAAGCGCCGCGACTCCTTCGCTCCGGATCGCTCGCCCCTCTGGCTTTCTTGTCTCGCCTCAAGTGGCAGCGTTCGCTTGATGCCTGGACTACCAGAGGCAGAGGTCGTCCACTTTTGCTGCGCTCATTGTGTGAGCATCTCTTGGCCCAGTACCCGACTCCTCCTCTGCTGTGGACCGCCCTTGAGGACGACGACGGACATCGCTTGGTGCCAGTCGTGGCGCAGGTTGCCGCCGGCAGCAGCCTCTTTTCCCTGGTCAAATCGGGCTCTCTGCCCGTTCCCCTCACGCGCAAGCAGTGCCATGAGCTGTTGAGGTATACCGGCTACGGGACCCTCACTGCGGCCATTCGAGCCGTCCAGTTTCGCGACCTCAGCGATGACCGCCGGCTTCTTTCCACCTGGCTCAAGAGCTGGATTGGAAGCGCGGTCAGGGACCCGGGCGAGGAACGCTTGCACCTGGGATTCGTGCGCTGGTGTGCGCGTGTCGGAGTCACGGATCAGGAGCAATTCGGGTTTCTGCTCGGTTACGTCCGGCACCGCTGGGATGAGGACCACAACTTCGAAATAAAGACACGTTCCCTGGGAGCCATGATGCGGGCGACTGAAGAGTGGCACGACCAGCTCACCCTCGAAGAGGGGGAAGGCGACTACCCAGAGTTTTTCACGCCCAGTGGTTTCACTGGATTCGCGTCACTCGCCTCTTCTGATTCGAGTGGTGCCCACGGCAAAAGACTGTGGGAAGTGCGTGAGATTCTCAGCGCCAGAGATCTGCTCCAGGAAGGCGCACGGCAGAGGCACTGCGTGTACTCCTACGGCTCTGAGATTGCGAAAGGGCTGAGCTCTATCTGGTCGCTCACGGCAGACGATGGCCCCGGTCCCAGGCGCACCCTGACCATTGAAGTTCTCAACAAGACCCGCATAGTCGCCCAGATCCGTGGCATCGCGAACCGTCCTGCTCGAAGCTACGAGCGGGCCGTGGTGCGAGAGTGGGCCAGGAACAACGGTCTTACGATTGAGGGCGACGCCTAGGCGAAGTCGTCCCAGCCCAGGCCGTACCTTGCCAGGTACTTCCGCACTCGATCAGCATCGTTCACCGAAGAGCGCTTCTTTCGTGACTCGGAAAAGAGGGTTCTTCCGGCGTCCGAAAGAGAATTCGCATTGACACAAACCTTGAGAACCTCAGCTAGTTGCACGCGATCAAACAGATCCAGGTCTGCGATAACATCCTCCCCGAGAAATCGGGACAGGATGTCGTCACCGTTCGGCGCTCCAGGCCTCTCCCATGACTCTTTGAGTCGCCCGATCTCCTCCTTCACACCGGCAGCAGTGATACGGCCCCCCTCAGCAAGAGTCGCCATTCGCTCAAACGCTGCACTGTAGTCCCGGAAGTTGCCTGCCCACGAGGTGTTTGGCGACCTGGCAAAGTCGAGGAAAAGTTTGCGTGCTTCCCGATTGAACGTGACACGCTCACCATGAGTCTCGACCCATCGCTCGCTCTCGTACTCAAGGTTGGCCTCCATGTCCTCAGGGCGGTCGCGGAGCGCGGGGAGATGAAAGGACCAGAGGTTGATGCGCGCAAGAAGGTCGTCTCGGAAACTCCCTTCCGTGACAGACTCGCGTAGGTCTCGATTCGTTCCGCTGAGCAACTGAAAGTCGCTCTCGGTCTCTCGGTCTGCGCCCACCGGTAGGAATTTCTTCTCCTCGATTGCTCGGAGAAGCATCGCCTGTTCCTCGAGGCCGAGCTCGCCGATCTCATCCAGAAAGAGGATCCCACCGTTCGCCTCTCGCAGAAGGCCCTCCCGGGGTCCAGCCGCCCCGGTAAACGCGCCCTTCTTGTGACCAAAGAGCGCGCTCATGGCCCCGTCCCCCCGAATTGTGGCGCAGTTTACCTCGACGAAAGGCCCCGAAACCTGCCCCCGGAGCTTCTTCAGCTCGTAGACCCGTCGTGCCAGATGGCTCTTACCTGCGCCAGTCGGGCCCATGAGCAACAGCGGTGACTTCGATGCAATGGCAACCTGTTCAATGCGGTCGATCTGCTTGTTGAACGCCTTGTTCCTGGTGGCAATGCCTGACTTGAGGAACTCGCGACTCTCGCTCTGCTCAAGTTTGAAACGAGACGCAAGCTTGTCGTACTTGGAAAGGTCCAGATCGATCACGCTGTAAGAACCGACGCTCCCCTTTTGCCTGGAGGGACTCGACTGAAGCAACTGACCAGGAATGTGGCGAGATTCCGTGAGCAGAAACTGGCAAATCTGGGCGACGTGGGTCCCCGTGGTGATGTGAACAAGGTACCGCTCCTTGCTCTGCTTGAAGGAGTACCTTGAAGCGAAGTCGTGAAGCGCTGCGTAGACTTCCTCGAAGTCCCAGGGGTCTGTGATCTCAAGCTGGTGTGGACACACCTGTGTCTCAGGCGAGACCGACCGCATGTCCTTGATGACCTGTTCGGCCAATTTTTCAAACCGCGACTGATAGAGAAGCTCGAAACGATCGACGACAAGGTCTTCGTGACGACACACGTCAACCGTCGGGCGCCACTGAAGCCAGCGATCCCCTCTCTTTTTCATGGCGTCCATGGTGACGCCGAGCAGCCCGATAACGACAGTCTTCATCTTATCCGTCAGGATATACTTTTATCCCCCAGGATCTACCCACTTGACTCTACCGCGCAAATAAAACAACTATTTCAGCCTATTGAGCTCGATTCGTCGCATTGGAAGAACTTGGCACAACGCCTGCAAAGACGAATCGACCACACACCCTCAACCACGGCACGTACGGTCTCCGGGAGGCTTTTCGACTGGTGGGGATGAGGAGTCCGAATTCACTTCCGATGACGAAGGGGGCCCCCCGGCCCCTTGAAAGAACTAGCCATGACTACCTACGAACTACGCGAGCCCCACGGCGGCGTTCCGATCAAGACCTGGACCCGGGGTGTACCCATCGAGCCAGAGGCCATTGATCAGCTCACCAACATCGCTCGTCTGCCGATCGTTCACAAGTGGGTCGCAGCGATGCCGGATGTCCATCTGGGGATCGGTGCGACCGTAGGTAGCGTTATTCCCACTGTCGGGGCAGTGATCCCCGCGGCTGTAGGCGTGGACATCGGTTGTGGAATGATGGCTGTCGAGACCACTCTCAAGGCCAGCGACCTCCCTGACAACCTCGCCCCTATGCGAAACACCATCGAACGCGCCGTGCCTCATGGGCGCGGACGTTCCGGGCGCCGCGGGGACAAGGGTTCTTGGAGCGATGTCCCGAACCGCGTCGGCAAAGTGTGGAAAGACCTGGAAACAGGCTTCAAGAGCATCGTCCATAAGCATCCTGGGGTGGAAAAGAGCAACAACGTTGTTCATCTGGGAACCCTTGGAACAGGGAATCACTTCATCGAGGTCTGCCTCGATGAGAAGGATAACGTGTGGTTCATGCTGCATAGCGGTTCGCGCGGAGTAGGAAACCGTATCGGTTCGCACTTCATCGCCCTGGCGAAAAAGGACATGCAACGTCATCAACAGCACCTGCCTGACGCCAACCTTTCCTACTTTGAGGAAGGGAGCGAACATTTCCACGACTACGTGGAAGCCGTCGAGTGGGCGCAGAGTTTCGCGCGTCATAACCGCGAGCTCATGATGCACGCTGTGCTTGATTCGGTCCGCCGACTCCCCAAGTTTCCGTCGTTTCAAACGGCCAAGAGCGCCGTCAACTGCCACCACAACTACGTCTCACGCGAGTTCCATTACGGAAAAAACGTGTTCGTGACCCGCAAGGGAGCTGTGCATGCAGGGGAAGGCGTACTCGGTATCATTCCCGGAAGTATGGGAGCGCGCTCCTACATCGTCCGAGGAAAGGGCAACCCGGAAAGCTTCTGTAGCTGCAGCCATGGCGCTGGGCGCGCGATGTCACGCACGAAAGCCAAGAAGCATTTCACGCTTGAGGACCATCGTCGAGCCACGGAAGGCGTCGAGTGCCGCAAGGATAAGGACGTCATCGACGAAACCCCCGGTGCCTACAAGGACATCGACAAGGTGATGGCGGCGCAGAGCGATCTGGTCGAAGTCCTCCACACTCTGAAACAAGTCGTTTGCGTCAAAGGCTGATCTTTTGGCCTTCACTCTGTCTTACGCTCGCCCCACCCTTGAAATGGAAGAGGTGGGGTGAGCGACGACATAGCCACAATTCTGCCAAACAGCCCCTTGTCTTCCGATGGGGCTTTCCGCAGCCCCCTCCCCCGCTTAGCGGGGCCCCCTCCCCAAAGCGAGTTCATCCCTTCACGGGGGCGGCCGTCCTTTCAGGAAGAAGACTGAGCAATGCTTAGAATCAATGGTTCAATCGGCGAAGGAGGCGGACAAGTTCTGCGCACCTCGCTCGCCCTGTCAGCAGTGACGGGAACCCCTTTTCGGATTGAGGGGATCCGCGCGAAGCGCACTCGTCCCGGTTTGCTCCGTCAGCACCTCACCGCTGTTCGGGCCATGGCTGAAGTTTGTTCCGCACGCGTGATGGGCGCCGAGCTTGGTTCAAAGGCGCTGAGCTTCGAGCCTGGACCTACAAAGCACGGGGCTTATGAGTTCGCCGTGGGAACGGCGGGGAGCGCGACTCTTGTCTTCCAGACGGTGCTTCCAGCCCTGCTCAGTACCGCCGGCGAGTCACGCATTGTCTTCGAAGGTGGGACGCACAACGCCTGGGCTCCCCCGGTGGACTTCATGCGAGACACCTTCATTCCGTTGCTCCATCGCATGGGGGCCAGTGTGTCGATCGAACTCTCTCTCTACGGCTTCTACCCAGCCGGTGGGGGGCGTTTCGTGGCGCGCATCGCTGGTGGTTCTCCCCTCGTAGGACTCGAACTTTCAGAACGGGGGGAGATTGAAAGCGTGCAGATTGACGCACTAGTTAGCCAAATCCCGGTGCATGTAGCCGAGCGAGAAGTTCGAACAATTGCTGGACAACTTGCCGACCTCCCCACCGACATCAAGACTCGTTCGGTGAACAGCCCCGGCCCGGGGAATGTCGCCATCGTGAGGGTGCGGTCCGCCAACGTCACCGAAACGTTTACGGCATTCGGAGAACGTGGAGTGAAGGCCGAGACGATTGCCCATCGCCTCGCAGGAGAAGTGCGCAAGCACGTTGCTTCTGAGGTCCCGGTGGGAGAGCACCTTGCGGATCAACTTCTGATCCCCCTGGCGCTTGCTGGCGCGGGGGAGTTTGTGACGAGCGAACCGAGCCTCCACACGACGACGAACCTTGAAGTGATCGGGATGTTTTTGCCGGGGCGGTTGAAGCTGAATCGCGAAGCAAACGGGGTTAGGATTTCAAGTAGCGGAGGACAGAGTTGGGGAGACGACTCAGTTTTGAATCACTTGCCCTAGATCTCAAAGGAAATCCCCGTGACGGTGACCGTGCCGCTCCCTGCGTCCGCGGAATGTGCGGCGATATTGATGACGGTGAACTCGTCATCACCGTCGTCATACGCGTTTCCCCAACAGGGTTCGATGGTGCGACTCCCTCCCAGCGTGACTTGGCAGCCACTAGCTCCACCCCAGAATTCTAAATAGACATCGAGGGACCCCCCCGGAATATCACTCGTCGCTTGAATACCCGCGATGCCGTACGCAGTCGTGCCCGGGGGCAAATGGAGGGAAATCACACCTCTCTGATTGGCGGCTGTGAAATCGAACTCACCGGTGACGCCCGTGCTCGTTTGAGTGAGGGCGCCCGGCACAGACGGCAGCGCCGCATAGGTTCCATAGTCGAGGATAGCGAACAGGTTGAAGTTCCCGCAGGCCTGCGCTGGCGCGACGATTGAACAAGCTGCGGGGAAGCCTCCGAGACTGCGAGTGGAACAAGAAAGGGCGACCAATCTGGCACCCAGGTTCGGAAGTGCAGGGTTCTGAGACAGCGAGTTCGTTTCCTCTTCCGTCGGCTACGGCGCTCCTCATGGAACGCTGCTCATAGGACGACCCCGATTCCCAAGAAATCGGGGCCCGCCGACGGAACCGACTACAGCTTGGTAAAGACAACGTCGTCGAAGCAGATGGTCTCCCCTGCGTCGAGCACGACGTTGAATGCCAAACCGGCATATTGTTCCGCGCCGATAGGTATCACTGTGTGCTTGAACGAAGTCATCACAGAAGAACTGACGAACTCGTTGAAAGACTCGATCGTATCGTAGGGAGCCACCGCTTGCCCGACCTTAGTCTCTAAGGTTCCGTAGCCACGGGCACGATACGAGAGCGTATAGCTCGCGCCACTTTCGACGGCGAAGGCATAGATAGAGTCAGTTGGGTAGCCCAAGGTGAACGACAGTTCGTCGACGAACTGAGTGTTGTTGACGCAGACTTCGCCTCCTGTATCAGAATAGGTACCTTCAGCTCCTGCCTGAAGATCGAGGTTCCACTTGTCGAGTTCGTCAACGAAATTGCCGTTCTCCACAAGGTTGACCGGGTCGCCGTCACCGTCGCCACCGGAGGCCATGCCCCCAGTACCATCGCCATCGCCATCGCCATCGCCTCCTGACGTCATACCTCCAGTACCGTCGCCGCCACCCACATCGAAGGCGCATTCGTCAATGCACTCCTGCGCAAAACAACCAAAGTAGGCGCTAATCGTACCGAGGTCATCGGCGGTCACACTGCTCGTATCGCAGTTGTTCTGGCAGGCGGCGTCGTCCGCGCAGTCCAGCCAGCATTCGAGAACCTTGCGGCAACCAGTGGAAGCCGAGCAGGCATCGTTTTCTTCGGAGCAAGCGGTTTCTCCGCAAGCGAAACAAGCTTTCAGATCAACAGCTGCTTGTGATCCACCAGTTCCATCACCGTCACCATCACCATTGCTGTTCGGATCGGGATCGATACAAAGGTTGCTCCGACAAATCAGCGCATCGTTGCATGTGTCGTTAGGAAAACACGGTCCACCCTCAACCCCAGCCTCTTTCTCATCGTCAGAACAACCGGCAGCCGCGAGAGAAGCGACTGTAGCAAAGCAACAAAAGGTAAAAAGCGAACTCAATCGAAGATGCATGATGATGACTCCCGAGGGTATGAACGCCGACTCAATGAGTCGCGCGCCTGTCTGAATTGTAAGGGAGGCGACGCTGACATGGCGCCCTCGGAGTGACAAGCGTCCTCGTCGGGAAAATATTGAGGACGACATGTAGGTTCCACTCTGGGTAGACTTGCGGGAGGTCACTCCCGCTTCAGCAGCGAAAGAAGATCCCAGTCTTCAAGACAACGACTTGTCATTCGTCAGCGACGGAGAAGATCGACGATGACACGATCCTTCACTGCTGCTGTTTGGAATCATCTTAGCGGTCGGATTCGCTCTCTAGCCGAGGATCGCATTTTCAGTCGCTAACTTTGCTGCCCGCCGGTTGCCGGTCCGCCCACAGCAGAGCGACGATCATCGCGATGTACGTGAAGGCCAGCAGCGGGACAGCGGTCCCAGACAAGGCCGCCGGCAGCTCGATGCCGAAGGTCTCGGCAAGCGATTGATCGGCGACCATGAACATGAACCCAACTCCCCCAAGAAAGACCCCCGCCCAGGCGCGCAGGGTCGCTGAGCTTCGCTGAATGCCGGCTCGCTTGTCCTCGCGGGAGACCCACCACATCGTCACGGCGATGAAGACGACCTCGATGCCCACCGCCAGATACGGCGCCGAGCCGTACAACCCAGTGCCGACCGCGTGGGTGTCCGGGCCAAAGACGTGGTGAGGGAAGCCGCCGACATAGTCGATCAGCACGTGCACAGCGACGATTGCGCCGCCCGCGAGACCGGGCCTCCAGCCGAACAGCGCGCGCCCGACAATCGCCGTCGCGACGACCCATCCGAGCATCGGTAGAAGGTCGTGGCTGTAGGTCATCTCGACGTCCAATGAATCTAAGCTGACGGCCAGCATGTTGTCCGGGGACGTACGCTCAAGCCCCAAGTAGTGGAAGACCAGCCAGAGTAAGTCCGGGAGCTGCGAGGCGATGAGGTAATACCCCATGTGCCCGCGCGGAGCGCGCTGCTTGGCGATGAGAGCGGTGGTGAAGTGACCTGCGAGCACGCTGAGTATCATGAACAAATAACTTGCATTTAGCAAGCCATTTTCACGAGCACTCCCGTGAGGCCTTCGCTGCCGGAGTGGCCAACTCTGACAACCAGGTGCTCTTTCCGTGTCCCAATCGACGATTGTGCTACAGAATGGTTTCGCTCCCATTCGTGGAGTTCGAGCGCGAGACGACGAGAGAGCGACGAGATGAAGCAGCAGTTGGTGAGGACAAGCGGGTCACGGATGCCGGACGACGAAGGCATCGGCGACGTGCGTGCTCGCCGCTGGCGAACCTTGTTGCGCACCGCAGCCGTCGTCAATGTGCTGCTGTGGCTGTTGACCGCCACGTTCGTGGGGGACAACGACGCCTATCAGTCCCAGCAGCTTTGGCTTTCCGGGCTGTTCTTGCTCGGGTGCGCCTTCCGATCGTTCTTTCCCTCCGTTTACGTCAAGCGCTTTGCCTTCGACAACCACTGGACGTCCAGCACCTTCGTCGGTCGATGCGTAGCCACCGTAGCCGAGGTCGCCTTTGCCTTCCAGCTCTACCTCTTGTTGACCCACTGGTCCGAGCGCTTTGCGGTTCCGTTCACGGGGAGCGTGGCGTGGATGGTTGTGCTGCTCCTGAGCGTGGCCCAGATTTCGTGCTGGTACGGGGTGGCGACCCGGCGCTACTTGGGAGAGTTGGTCGAAGAATCTCTGTGGACGCTCGGCATCGCAGTGTTCTTCGTGGCTGTGTTGACTCTGGCGATTCAGTTGAATTCCATCCCGTTCGCGGTGCTGATGGGCCTCATCGCATCCGGGGGGTTCTTGGTCTTCATGCTCGCCCACAACCTTCCCATGTACGTGCGCCGCATCCGCAATCAAGAGATTCAGCAGCCGATGCTCTTCCTCGATGGGGTGATGGACATGATTCACCGCCGACGGGTGTCCTATCGCTGGAAGCACTGGTCCGGTGAGGCCGCGTGGCTCACACCCTACTTCACCGTTGCCGTTTGGCTAAGCATCGTCATGGCGCTGGTCTCGACGGGCTGACCGTAGTTACGCTAATTTGTGGGTGCCTTCGGTGGTGACTCGACAGCTCCGTCTTTCACGCTCATCTTGGAAGAGGCAGAGAGGGGGAGGCGATTTGACCGGCGGTGTTCGGCAATACCTTCCGCAATGCAGGATGCAAGAGAAGTCAGAAAGTGGCTCAAGCAAGCGCGGGCGCTACCGTGGCGTCGCACTGATTCTGACTGCCTTGGCTGGCGTGGGTTCTTTCCTTGTCGCGTACTACGTTCAACAAAAGAACGAGACCCAAAAGGCGGAGGACCACGCACGTGATATCGCCGCGACGTTACGTGTCGGCCTCGCCGCGCCGATTGAATCGCTCTACGCGCTCCAGTCTTTCATGCAAACTTCACGTCAAGGGTTGAGCCAAGCCCAATTCCAAGAATTTTGTCGTCCCGCACTTGAACGCCAGCTTCCGATGGTGGCCCTGGAATGGTTCCCGTTTGTGGAGCAGGACCAGCGTGTTGATTTCGAGGCTTGGGTACGCCGCGAACAACCTCACTTCTTGATCCGCGAGCCGACGCGAGCGGGAGATATGGTGCCGGCTGTCGCTCGCAGAATACATGTTCCTCTCACCTATTCGGAGCCACTCAATCAGAGCGTGCATGGCCTTGATCTATCGTTCGATCCCCAGCGCGTACAACCGGCGCTGAAGGCGCTCGAACAAGGTCATGCAACGATCTCCAATCGTTTCAATCTGGTGGAGGACAACGACGGATCTTTCAGTGTGGTCGCCTATGCTCCGGTCTCTCGCGCACACTGGATCCAGGCGCCCGAGCAGGCAGGTGGTAGCTACACACGCGGCGCCGTGGTTGCCTTATTTCGCCTCAAACCTGTGATTGAGACTGCCCTTGGTACGCTCAACCTGAAGGACGTTAAGCTTCAACTCCGCGATCCATCTGCACCGCCAGAAGTCGAGGAACTCTACAGGACTCCCGGCGATGTGACGGGACTGGGGAGTAGTTCGGCGGCTGTTCCTTTCGCTGACAAGGAATATCAACTCACTGTCTATGAGCGTCGCATTCCTCGGTTCTACTTTCCGCTCGCTGCACTGTTGGGAATTTGGACTTGCGGTTCAGCCTTAACGTTCCTTTTAGACGCTCGACGACGAGCCATCATTTTACAACGCACGGTCGAACGCCTTGGGGTTTATCGACTCGAAGGTCGCATCGCCTCGGGCGGGATGGGTACCGTCTACAAGGCTCATCACGCTCTGCTCAAGCGCCCTACTGCGATCAAGATTGCGAAGGATGAGGACCTCAGTTCGCACTTCGAAAGAGAAGTTCGACTCACGAGCGCGCTGACGCACCCGAACACAGTGATGGTCTATGACTTTGGCAAAGGAAAAAATGGCGCGTTTTACTACGCGATGGAGTACATTGAAGGCTACGACTTAGAGCAGTTGATGGCCTACACAGGGCCACTTCCGCCCGGACGAGCTGTGCGATTCTTGCTTCAGATCAGCGCATCTCTTGGGGAGGCACACGAGAAGGGTCTCGTTCATCGCGACATTAAGCCAAGCAACATCATGGTCACCGAACGAGGCGGTGTGAGGGACTTCATTAAGGTTCTCGACTTTGGACTCGCCAAAAAGCAGGCGACGCTCAAACCCTCGGTGTCGCAACTCTCGGGGACCTCGATCTCCTTTGCCGGCACGCCCGGCTATGTGGCTCCCGAAGTGATCGCTGGGGGGCCAAGCACAGTTTCTGCTGACATCTTTTCTCTCGGTTGCGTTGCCTATTTCTTGTTAGCTGGACGCAACCCATTCCTCGGAAGCACAGCAACCGAGTCGCTCACCTTGGTCCTGACGCTGGAGGCGCCCCCACTGCCCGGTCAGGTGCCGGAGGCTCTGGACCGGCTTGTCCGCTCCTGTGTGGCGAGAACCGCATCTGATCGACCAGAATCGATGAAAGCATTTGCGGAGCAGCTCCGAGCCGTACTTCCCCAATGCAAACTTTGGACACAGCAAGACGCTGACACCTGGTGGAAGCGGCACCCGCCAAAATCGGCTCTCACAGCGGCCCCAGGATCTCTGACCTTTTTCTTGCGACAGCGCAGTAGCTCTTCACTCAACGATACGACCGTGAAGTCAGAACCCCCACGGCGGCTCTAGATTGTCCTCGGCATTGCTCTGCCCGATCGGAAAGGAAAGCCGAAAGGTCGTGCCTTTTCCCAGTTGGCTGTTCACATCGATGCTTCCGTTGGCGCGTTGCACGATTCCGTAAACTGCCGCCAAACCGATGCCCTGATGTCCTTCTTTCGTCGAATAAAAGGGTTCGAAAAGTCGTTCTTGTGTGGATTCGCTCATCCCCACGCCGTTGTCCTGGACCTCGATCAGCAAGCGACTATCCTGCTTGTCGACGCGAACGACAATCTTTGGTTCCCTCGTGGTGGCATCTTTTGCATTGACACACAGGTTCACGAGGACTTGCTCAAGTTCGAGCCGAGGAATAGAAATTTCGGTGGGTGCTAGCTCACAATGCATTTCAAACTTGGTGGTTTGGCCAAGGAGTGCGCCAAGCACCGGGGTCATTTCTCGCATCACCTCGGTAATTTCAACCGTGCCCGACGGGGTTCTTTCCTCGCAAAAATCCCTCAGGTGCTTCAGCAACTCTCCGCCGTAATTGAGCACCTCCATCATCTCCGATGACGCGGATTGTAAGTCTTCGCTCTCGCCGAGGTCGCTTGCGCGAAGAGAAGCAATGGTGAGCACGTTGCTGAGATCATGGGTGACCACGCGCGCTAGCTTCACCAAAGCGTGCATTTTCTGATTCTGGGCCTCCATCTGGCGCTGGGCATCAATGGCGGCGCGGAGTTCTGCACGTTCAGCCTGCTCAATAAGAATCGTCAACATGTCAGCGACCGCAGACGCAAACCCGGCTTCCTTTTCAGTCCAAACCCGACTGCCTCCTACGTGCTCATGACACACGACGCCAATCACCTCACCATCGCGATAGATGGGAGCGTCGAGAAGTGCTCCGACACCGGCCGAGTGGAGGTAATTCTTCAGTTCAGCGGTAGTTGGATCACTCTGCGCGTCGCTGACGACGATCACGCGTCGGGACAGCACGGCCTTGAAATATTCTGGGCACGCGTCGCGGCGCAAACGACCGCCCTCAGTGAGGACGTCGCGCGACATGTCGTACTGCAACCTGCAAAGCAGAACTTCACCCTTGTCGGCAAGGAGCCAAATCGATACCCGATTCACCCCAAGCGTCTTTGCACTCTGGGCGCAGGCGACCCGATACGCGGAGTTGCGCACATCGTTTCCCTCGTTCCGAATCTCGGCAAGGCGCAATCGGGCCGTTTCAAAGGCGACTCGAACCAGGCGATTAGCGCCCGCGCCCTCAGTACTTGAGTAGGAGAATTCACCCTCTGCCATCGTGTCAAATCTAGTCTTCACGGAATCTCGTGACAATTCGATTCGTCGCTGGCGAATGAAGCCGCCTTCTGGGGCTGCTCTGCAGAGCGAAGAGCCTGCTCCTCGTGCTTGCAAGCCCACAACTGACCACACACCAAATGTTGTCGTTGGACAGGTTTGCCGGGGAGGTGCCCCCTACCTCAGCGCTGGCGCTGTGAAGCTCTAATTCAAAGCGTCCGGCTTCCCGTAGGCCACGTACAGTCGCCGAGCTTGTCCACTTACCCAAACGAAGTCCTGACGCCCATCGCCGTTGACGTCCGCGACAACGTTCCGGTCATACCCTGACCAATCTTGAGTCACGGGGTGCACTTGAGGCGCCAATTCGACATCAAAAAGTCCAACTACACTGGCTACAGAGTCCTCTTGCTCGACGCCACGGAGCACGGAAAGAGCGTTCACCACAAACTCACCGGATGTACCCAGGTCGCTGTCGAGGAAGGCAGCAGCGACGATGTCTTGAAGGGCGTCACCATTGATATTGATCACCTCAAGCGCCAAATGCGAGCCAGCAAAAATCTTGTTGGGCGGCGGCGCTCCGTTATCAGTGAGAACGCTCGGCCAATACTGAAGTTTTCCATCGCCGATAGTGCCGGCTGCCACTTGGGTTTGGTGTACTGGCAGTCTGCCGCTTTCTGGATTCGGACGAATGTAGGCGGCTTCTATATCCATATCTCCGTTGAAATCTCCGAGAAGAACACGATACGGAGTCCACCCCCCTGGGGAGTAGTGGACAAAAACATGGTCAGAGCCCGTCAGGGGGAACTCGGGCGGGCTCGTCCCGGAGTTCAAAGCGTACATGGTGAGGTTCTGACAGGCGACGGTACATAAAGGAGCTGGAGCGGGGGGGGAGGGGGTGCGAACGTTCGTCCGAGCATCAGCCAGAGCAGATCCTGATTGCCGTCGAGGTCAATGTCATACGCCTCGAAGTAGAGCGGCGTCGGTGGTGACGCGGTGTACCCAACGTCCGTCGCTCCAGGGCCAATCTGCCACGGCAGTGCAGTGAAAGGCGCATCATCGGAACTCGGATCCGCGACGATGATTTGATAGTCCTGGATAGTTTGAGAGCCACTTCGCTCGATAAAGCTGTACACCACGTCCATCGCGCCATCGCCATTCATGTCACGGACAAGCGGAGGATGTGCGGCGAGAGCGCTGCCGCCAAGTTCGAGCAGAGTCGTTTCAATCTTTTCCTCGAATCCGTCTGCCGTGCCACGCAGCAGGTGAAGCGAGTACCCGGTTGCCAGAATGTGATCTTGCGTCGGCACCCAGAGGAGATCGGGAAGTTCGTCGCCGGTAAAGTCGCCACCGAACAGCTGATACTGCTCCCACGAGAGTTCTTCATCGGAGAAATCACAAGTCTTGCCAGCGCACAAAGTTTGCTCAGCAATCAGCTGGCTGCCGCCGCCGTAGATCACAGAGACGAGGTTCTTGCTCCCTTGTCGATGGTTCAACACCAGGTCATCCACGTCATCTCCGTTGATGTCGAGAGAAACCACTTCCTGAACGGTTTCAAATTCTTCGCTGAGCGCGACGCCATCCCCCAGTCCAAAGTCAAAGGGACCGGGCACCGCCATCAGGGGAGTGCAAAGTCTTTCCTTGAACGTGGCCACCTCCGTCTTGCCGGCAACTGTGTTGTCGATCAGGTTTCTCAGTTCGGCCTTGATGGGTACGGCCACGGAAAGTTCCAGATTCTTTGAGAAAAACGAGCCCCAGCCACCTTCTGCCAAGCTGGAGGAAGCTCCCTTTCCCAAGACGTCGAAAACGAACTCCGCCTCTTCGAGGACTTTCGCAAGTCGTGCGTCACCCGAAAAATCGCCTCCCGCCTCAAGACTTCCTGCCGCAATTTCGAGTACAGCAACCATATCATCGTAGCTGGCGGTGCTCGTCATCGAGAAGGTCACCGCGCGACCATAGGTCACGCTGGAAACGTAGACCGGCGGGTTGTCCTCGGAGATGTCACCCTGGCTCAAAAGCTCAGGCAGCTCGGCTTCGAAAAAATCTTCCTTGAACCATCCCGTAGGGTCTTCAGGCGGGTGAACTCTCACTTCAAACGAGTCCTGAACGAGCTGCACAATGATTGTCCGCCGCGAATCATCGCTCTGCTCCTCTGCCAAAATCTGGGAAGGCGCACCGATGCGCGCTGTGAAGCCATTTTCCAAAAGAAAGCGAGAGACATTCTTTGTTTCAACCCAATCGACCGCCACCTGACTGGCCACGTAATCACGGTCATCGTCAAACTCGGACTCGATCATGGAGCCAATGGCGGCACTGACTGTCCCTTGGTTTGGTTTTTCGATGTCCCTAAGTGCAAGCTCATTCGCGGCGAAGGTCGTACTCACGGTGAGGCGCATGCCCTGCCGCTGACTTTCGGAAGCAGGAAGCGCGACAAGCGAACCGTCTGCGTAAGCAGCTCCTTGAAGCAAAGCACCGGGCCAAACGAGCGCAGGGTCGACATCATAGAGCAAAAAACCAAGCGGATTCGCAGTCAAGGCGTGGGCATTTTCCGAACAACTCGCGCGAAGCGGAAGCTCCGTCGCTTCAGGTTCCGCCCCTGGCTGACGGGGATCGTAGGGCAACAAAACGTCCGCAGCCTCCGTCAACTCAACCAAGAGAGGTCCCTTCTGCAGCTTGGCAACTTCACCCACTTCAATGTTTTCGGTGTCAAAGTAGATCCCCGCTTGGGGTAGTTCGCCATACGACGCGCCGCCGTCTCCTGCGCGCACTCCTCCCCCTCCCCCTATGCTTTTGAAAGCATCGTCGTCGAAGGTGAGATCCCCTCTGTCCACCTGGCATGCATTCGCGAAAGACATCATCAAGACGGCACTCGCACTCAAGCCATAAAGAATCGCACGAGTTTGAATAACTTGTGCGCGTGCGTTGTTGCTTTGGTTGGCCACGATATTCCTTTGCTAAAGAGTTGGCTCAGAATTGTCCAAGCAAATGAAGAGCGCCGGACTTCTTCCCGAAGCTCGGCACGATACGAAACGCAGATTCGCTGTTTTTCGAACGCAGATCGTAGAGAAACAGCCCCACGCCTGTGGCAAACAAGGCGCCGCCGCCAATCAAGAACACACTACTGGTGGTGGCGAGCGAGTCCGCTGAGGAAAACCGTTCTTCAGCTGCCACCGAACAGACTGTTCCTCGACAAAGCGACGGATCCCCAGTGACCTCATCGTAGGCGTCGTCACGTTCGGCCCCTGCTTTCGCGGCCAAGATCACTCCAGAAATCAGTCCCGCTACGCCGACTCCGCCTGCTACAAATGAGGCGACGCGCAGAGGTCGCGTACCCGAAGACTCGTCTTCGACTTGAGGCTCAGGCATTGGCTGAATGAGCGGGGCGGATGACGGAGGGGGCACGTTCGCCTTTTCCGCTTCTGGTTCCCCGAAGGCAAGCACCCTGCTCTCTCCGGGTTTCACCGTGGTGCGTTTTTCGGCAAGCGTCCGATCGCCCTTTTCCACAGCAAACACGTGCGTCCCGGCGCGAAGTCCAAGCTTGAGTGAGCCTGTCGCCGAGTCGTAGGCTTGCGGCGGCACCATCGAGCCAGCGCGAGAGACGATCACGCGAAACTTCTCCTCCCCCATGCTCACCTGGACGGTGACCAGGTTTCCTTCGATCAGCGCCAATTCGCGATGAATGCTTTCGCGTTCCTCTGCTGCGATTGCGTCACCACCACGCTCCAGGTACTCGCGGTAAAACTCAAGGGCTTCACCGTCCCGCTCAAGTTGCAGGGCGCAATAGCCAAGACTTCCAAGAATCTTCCAAGCATTGGGCGACTCGGCCTCGACTGCGAGCTGATGCGCGATGCGCAGCTGGGGAAACGCATCTTGAAAATTCTGCTGCTCCAAGAGTTCCCGCCCGTTCGTATAGTGCGCCATCGCCTTTTCGCGGAGATCTTCCTCTGGCGGAGCGGCAAGAGCACTCGACCTCGGCTCTGCTTGGGGATCCGCAGCTGGCTCTTCTGCGAATCCCCAAGCAGGAATGCCCGAAGCAGCGAAGAACAGAAAAGCTGGGCGCAGGTTGCGCGAAATCGAATGGAGCGTTGTCATGGTTCGGTCTCTCAGTACTTCTTGAGTCACGAGATTCTTGACCGAAAAATCGGACGCCCACGACGCAGCTTTTTGCTAAAGCTCCGAAATGGCAGGGATTTTTCCGATCCGTTCTTCTCGTCTTTTTTTCAGGAGTTCTTCGGCAGAAGGAGCGGGGGCCGGTGGTTTGGCTCTCGTCGGCGCTTTCACAGGCTCTGGTTGACTCTTCTGCGGGACGGAATCGTCTGTTTCGGAGGCTGATTGTGGCTGGGTTGTGGCCACTAGCTCAGAGTCACGCGGATCGGGCGCTGCGGCGATCTCAGAACGGTGCTGGGGATCGGTATTTGGATCCAACTCGCTCCCCAGAGCTGACTCTGGTTCAGGCGACGGAGGCAGCTCCACCTCGTGCGCGATCACCAGGTTCTCGTCAGGAGCGCTTGAAGGGCGAGAATTGCCGATCTGAGACACAACGAAAAAGCCTAGGCTGGCTCCGATGGCAGCGACTGCAACCGCGATCAACCTCTTCTTCTGAGAGAGGTTTCGTTGCCGTGGGCCCGAGCTGGCTGGCATAAAGGTGTCGTCAGCCGCCGCGAGCGTCGCGATTTGAGGTTCCGCCGCCTCCTCGCCTTCTTGCGGAGGAACACCTTGCTCACCATTCTGCGTCGAGCCGACCGGGTCCGTGACCAAGAGAATACCCGTGGGCGCAAGGCCAACGTCTGAGGGACTTTCTGGAAACTCATCGACCAATGCGCTGGGATGAGAAGTGTAGTCGACCCCACTGATTCGAGTCGTGGCAGCTTCTTGGACAGGCGGTGGGACTGACAAGAACGGCGAGAGACCCAAACGAAGTGTTTGCATTGTAGGCCTTTCGGGAGATTCCTTCGTCAGCGTGCTTTCGATCAGCTCAGCGGGTTCTTGTAAAATCTCCTTCACGAGATCCCGAAGAGCGGGCGGATCTGCGGTCAGAACCTTCGCCAAACACTTTCGAGCGTCGCCAGCAGCAAAGGGGGAGCTCCCCGTGAGACACTCATAAAACACAACGCCCATGGCCCACACGTCTGTGGGTGGACCAATCTTGTTGCTCCCCATCGCCTGCTCGGGGGACATGTAGGCAGGCGAGCCCATCACCGACCCGGCATTCGTTGAAAATCCGGTCACAGCATCTGCCATCTTCGCAATCCCAAAGTCGAGCAACTTAGGGACGATGCCCGCTGCGGTTTCCGAGAGGAAGATGTTCTCTGGTTTCACGTCGCGGTGCACAATGCCTTTCTCGTGCGCTACCTCAAGAGCTGACATGATCGGTGCGAGGTAGCGGACCGCTTCATTGAGCGGCACGGGACCGTTTTTGCGGAGATGAGCGTCGAGCGAACACCCCTCCAGGAGTTCGAGAACCATGTAGACCACACCGTGCTCATCCTGATTCATGTGCAGGACTTCGACGACGTTCGGGTGCCGCAGACTCACCGCTGCCCGCGCCTCACGGATAAATCGCTGAGCCACACCTGGGTCCTGCGCGAAGCTCGCATGGAGAAGTTTTATCGCGACCTTTCTCCCTGTGAACGTATCCTCGCCTTGGAAGACAGTCCCCATACCTCCCTGGCCGAGAATCGAAGTCAGTTGATAAGGACCCAGCTTGGAGCCAACCAGGGATCTTGCGGAACTATCCGACATGAAAGTCCCCCTGGGCTCTATGATTGGGATTCACGGCTCCATCCCGAATCGTTCAATCAGACCATGCTTCTCGGCTTCAATCGCAAGTACATCCTTGACCCGACGCTTGTAGCGAGCCGCGAGCTTCTGCACTTCTAGCTTCAGCTCGGCAACAGACGGTTCCCACGTTGGCCCCCTGAGCTGCCGGGCCACCGACTCCCAGCTGAGTCCTTCTTCGATGCGCAAGCGAAGAAGCTCCCGCTCTTCCGGCGGCAATTTTTCCCAAAGCGCGCGAAACTCCTGCTTGACCGTGGTGCGGACGTGCGGGGCGGTTTCCAAGCGAGAGCTCGGTGCGGCGAGAGACAAATCAAATTCCGATTCACGCACGGCGCGCCGCGCACCATTCACAATCGCGTTCCCACGGGGTCGTCGCGCCAAAACATAGAGCCAACTCGCCACCGGATGAGCCGGATCATACTTTTCCCAGCTCATCGCGACCAATTCGCTCCACTCGGAATACGCGTCATCGAGGAGAGCTGAATCAGAGATCGACTTTCTTAAGTAGGACTTGATACCCGGCCCTGCAAACCTCACAGCCAAGGTCGTGCATTGAGCAAAGTCACGCACACGGTACGATGCGAGTATTCCCTTTTCTGCCGCACCCCAAGACATCCCGCGCACCATAGAGCCGCCGTGACAAGTCCTCAACCGATTTAGTATCTCAGCAAGTTCCGGCCGTGGGGGCCTGATTTAGTAGCGTTTTCTGAATGTTTCCAATTAGGCACAGCGCCTGGGGCGGCGGGCGCGTGGATGATCTCAGCGTCTTCGGGTCGCGACGATAGATCAAAGCCCAGGGCAAAATTGACTTCAAGGCGTTCAGTCGCAAGAGGAGCAGCTAAATCCTGAAGCTCAAACCATGTTCTTGAGCCATCTGAGTCTGCTTCTGGCGGCCAAAGACTCCATTCGCTAACGTGGATACCTATGCGTGCGCGGTCCGTCATACTCAGCTCAATTCTCTTGTTCTTTGGTTGCGGAGGGGAGGATGCGCCCCCGGAAGAGTTTGAAGAGATAGCCGCGGAAGTCTGCAAGAAAGACAACGACTGCAGCGACGACGCATATTGCAACGGCACTGAGAAGTGCGATCCTGAGGATGCTGACGCTGATGCTCAAGGCTGCGTAGCGGGGTTGGATCGTTGCCTCAGTGGGCAAGCCTGCCACGAGAAGGACCGTTCCTGTATCACCGAATGCGATGTAACCCGAGATGCCGATCACGACGGAAGCGACGCTGTGGAATGCGGTGGTGACGACTGCGATGACTCAAGAGATGACCGCGCCCCTTTTCACCAAGAGATTTGTGACTCGGCTGATCTCGACGAAGATTGTGACCCCAAGACTTTCGGTTTTCGGGACCAGGACGGGGACGAATTCGTCGACGCGAGTTGCTGCAATCATGATGATTCAGGCTCCAACTGCGGCAACGACTGTGACGACACACGCAAGAGCATTCACCCCACTGCGAACGAAACCTGCGACGAACTCGACAACGATTGCGACGGCAAGATCGACAACGTAACAGAAGAAGGCACTGTGCTCTTCGAGGATGCCGACATGGACGGCTTCGGCGATATCAACAAGCCAATCCTGGCCTGTCGTACGGGAGACGGGGTGAGCGACAAATCGAATGATTGCGACGATTCTCGAGGAGACGTCAACCCCAGCCAAGACGACGATAACTGTGACGGAATCGACAACGATTGCGATGGACAGGTGGACGAAGGGGGCAAGAAGGATCCTCCTGTATGGTTCGTCGATGCAGATGGCGACGGATACGGCGACCTTTCTCTTCCCAGCGTGGTCGAGTGTGTTCCCGAAAAGGAAGGCTACACGATGCGCACTCCTCCCGACTGCGATGACACCCACCCGGATGTTTACCCAGGGGCCCCCGATCTCTGCGACAAGTTGATCAACTCTTGTCCCTTGGGAGAAACCGGCGAAGAACCGGATGAGGACTTCGACAACGACGGCCAGGCGAGCATCGACGACACGTGTGAGGGAGGTCTGCCAAAGACCGACTGTGATGACGGAAATGAGTTGCGCGGCAAAGGCTTCGCGGAAATTTGCGATGGGATCGACAACAACTGCCGCTATGCCGTGGACGAGGGATGCCCCATCACCAGGGAAGTCGGCGCACACAGCACCACTGTCCTGGCCGGTGAGGATACCGGGACCGAAACGATTGATCTGTGTCCCGGCAAAAAAGTCGCGACCTCGCTGCTGACCGGATACTGGGACGACAGTTTCCCACAGTCGCTGACCAGCGGCGGCCTGGGCCTTGTGTGCAAAGACTTCAGCGTCGACTCAAACGATCTCGCTTTGACGCTGAGTGAACCTGTCACCGTCAGCGGCGGAGGAAGCTCGCAACAAAGAGATTGCGACGAAGGCAGTTTCCTTGTCGGTGTGCGCCTGTTTTTCGTGGAAAATTACATTCATGCGACTCAAGCGCTGTGCGAGAAATACGCCTGGGACGTGCCGACGAGGTCTCTCGTAGCTCAGTCCGAGAGCGGGCTCGCCAGTGACAGAAACAGCAGCGGTGATGAGTCAGTGCTCCGCTGCCCGGCAGGCGAAATCGTGGTGGGCACGCACTTTCACCTGGGCAAGTACAATGGAAGTGAAGGCGACGGAATGCGACTGGAGTGCGCTCGCCCGGAAGTGAAACTGCAGCCTAAGCTGCTGTTATTGGACGGCGAGGTTCAAAAAACGGCTCTGGCGGGCAAGAGCGTCGACGAGCCAGACCTGGTTGAGCTGAATTGTCCGGTGGGCATGGCTTTGTCTGGCATTGTCGGCAATTCGGGTTCGAGTGTTGGGCTGCGCTGCGCAGCATTAGGCGTGATTGACCGGGGGGCGCTTTGGGACTCGGCAATTGGACCTGAGCAGAATGGCCCCTTCTATGGCACTCCTTTCGGCACTGACAGCTGCCCGAAAGGGCGTGTCATGACAGGATTTCGAGCCGAGATCTCCGTCTCTTACCTACATGGGGGAACTCCATTGTTCAGTACTTGCGGCGAATACCAAGGATTCAGGAGAGTTAGTGGATCCCCTCATCGTCTCCCTTTACCCTCCATTGGGCGGCGACTTGATTGAGTGTCCTGCAAACACTGTCGCAACAGGGATAATTCGCAGAACCAATCCAGGTTCGCGAGCCATGGGCCTCCTGTGTCGACCTCTTGAGTTTGGTGAAGTGCCTCCTCCCGCTGGACCTGTGCCTTAACGGCTTTCACCAGCAGAACGCCTTCGCACGGGCGTGGCCGGCCGCAACGTTCCCTCACCAGCGCGAGGGAACGAGGATAGCCCCTTAACGCTCCGCTCCTGATGATCGACGGCGTGCTACGAATACGCCCGCAAGGGCTACGAGCAACAGCCATTCTCCGCGTGGTAGATTCGGTCCGCCGGCGGCACCGACAGAACATGAACTGCCCCCGCCAAAGACACCATCTCCTGCATCCTGACAGGCGCAGCTCCCTCCACAGTCCACATCGGTTTCATCGCCGTTCTTGATTCCGTCATCGCAGCTGGCCGCCTCACAGCTGCCAGACTGACAATTGCTACTTTCGCAATCACTATCGACTGCACACTCGAGCTCAACATCACACGGCGTACACTCTCCACCGCAATCTACATCCGACTCATCGTCATTCTTCACGCCATCATCGCAGGTAGCTGCCAGACAAGTGCCGGACTGGCACACACCGCTCTCGCAGTCGCCATCAGCTGAGCACTCCAACTGCAAGCCACAGGGACTACACGCTCCACCGCAATCAACGTCGGTTTCATCGCCGTTCTTGACTCCGTCATCACAGCTAGTGGTGCCGCAGATATTCCCTTCGCAGAGTAGGCTAACGCAATCAGATGCGACCTGACACACACCACCAGTTTCACAGCGGTCGCAGGGGCCGCCACAATCCACATCCGTCTCATCTCCGTTCTTGACGCCATCCGAACAGCTCACCGCTTGGCAAGTTGATCCTTCGCAAACGAGACTTTCGCAATCAGCGGCTTCCTCGCAAGCATCACCTGATTCACAGGGCGAACATGCGCCTCCGCAGTCCACGTCCGATTCGTCGCCATTTTGAACCACATCGGTGCAAGTGGCAGGAACACAACTCCCATCGACACAGCTGCTGGTGACGCAATCGTCAGCTAGCTCACAGGCGAACCCGGTATCACAGGGATCACAGTGACCGCCGCAATCCAAATCCGTCTCATCGCCATTGGTGACGCCATCATCGCAAACCGGAGCCGCACAAGTATTGTCGTTGCAGACGCCGCTACTGCAGTCCGAGGCTTCACCGCAGGTCGCCCCACTATCACAAGGACCGCAAGCACCACCGCAATCTACATCCGTTTCGTCACCGTTCTTCAGAGTGTCTGTGCAGGTGGCTTCTAAGCAGAGCTGACCTTCGCAGACGCCCGATTCGCAGTCACCCGCCTCTTCGCACGCAGCTCCAGGCTGACAGGGACTGCAAGTTCCACCGCCACAATCCACTGCAGTTTCAACACCGTTTCTGGTGCTATCTGTGCATGTAGCTTCCGTACAGACATTGTCTGCGCAGATGCTGCTGTCGCAATCACCTGGAATCACACAGGCGCCGCCAGGCAGACATGGTCCGCATCCGCCTCCGCAATCCGTGTCGGTCTCGTCGCCATTCTTGACGTCGTCTCCACAACTTGCGACGCGACACTCCGCGGCATCACACACCCCTGAAGTACAGTCATCTGCTACAGCACACACCGCACCATCATCACACGGTCCGCATTCGCCACCGCAGTCCAGATCAGTCTCACTGCCGTTTCGTACTTCGTCCTCACAGGTCGGAACTTGGCACGCATCATCGATACACACGCCGCTCTGACAGTCACCGTCGATCAGACAGCTTAAGGTATCGCCACAGTCGTCACAGCTGCCGCCACCACAGTCCAGATCAGACTCCGCGCCATTCGTTACGCCGTCGCTGCATGAAGGAACTTGGCATATGTCATCAGTGCATACTCCACTCTGGCAATCGAGAGCGACTGCGCAGGCAGCACCATCACTGCAACTTCCGCACGAACCGCCGCAATCCAGATCGGTTTCGCTGCCGTTCTCCACACCGTCCATGCAGGTTGGAACTTGGCACACATCGCTGAGACACACGCTGCTGACGCAGTCGCCCGACAAGCTACAGTCGGCGCCGTCCGCACAGCTTCCACAGGAACCGCCGCAATCCGTATCGGTTTCACTACCGTTTTCGATACCGTCATCGCACGCCGGAACTTGGCAAACGTTCGCAGTACATACGCCGCTTCCACAATCTGCGGCTACGCTACAGCCGGAGCCGTCGCTGCAAGAACCACAGCTACCACCACAGTCAACGTCGGTTTCATTACCGTTTTCAACCGAGTCGCTGCAGGAAGGCACTTGGCAAACGTTCGCAGTACATACGCCGCTTCCGCAGTCTCCGGCTACGCTACAGCCGGAGCCGTCGCCGCAGGAACCACAGCTGCCACCACAGTCAACATCGGTTTCATTACCGTTTTCAACCGAGTCGCTGCAGGAAGGCACTTGGCAAACGTTCGCAGTACATACGCCGCTCGCGCAATCTCCTGCAGCGCCACAACCCGCGCCATTTCCGCAGCTGCCGCAACTACCGCCACAATCTGTGTCGGATTCACTGCCATTGACCACACCGTCGCTGCAGGAAGGAACCTGACAAACATTGCCACTGCACACGCCGCTCCCGCAGTCTCCAGCTCCACTACAGCCCGCGCCGTCCACGCAAGTTCCGCAGGAACCGCCGCAATCCGTGTCGGATTCACTGCCGTTGATCACACCGTCATCGCACGTCGGCACTTGGCAAACGTTCGTAGTACACACGCCGCTCCCGCAATCTCCTGCAGCACCACAACCCGCGCCATTTCCGCAGCTGCCGCAACTGCCGCCACAATCTGTGTCGGATTCACTGCCATTGACCACACCGTCACTGCAGGAAGGAACCTGACAAACATTGCCGCTGCACACACCGCTCCCGCAGTCTCCAGCTCCACTACAGCCCGCGCCGTCCACGCAAGTTCCGCAGGAACCGCCGCAATCCGTGTCGGATTCACTGCCGTTGATCACACCGTCATCGCACGTCGGCACTTGGCAAACGTTCGTAGTACACACGCCGCTCCCGCAATCAAGCGCCGCGCTACAAGCGGCACCATCCGCACACGGGCCGCACGTCGGTCCGCCGCAATCGGTATCCGTCTCCTGTCCGTTGAAAATTGAATCGTTACAGGTGGGCAGTGCAGCTGCTGCCCCAACGACAGAAAACGAAATCGAGGTCGTCTCTGGCGCCAAGATAGGCAAGTTGAATGTGTCCGAGTAATCGCCCGCAGATCCAGGAGCGAATTGAACCTGAATCGTGCACGTCGACCCATTGGCCACGTCCTGCCCAGAACAAGTATCTGAGGTAATCGAAAACGGCGCGGCTAGTCCGTCAGGCGAACCCGCAGAACCCGGTGTCACGGTGGAACCTTCGTTTGTCAACGTCAGTGACAAAGTAGAACTACCCCCCAAAGCTAGAGTGCCAAAATCCAGCTCATTCGCCGACAAGGTGTAGGCAGGGTCAAACACAGTCACGTCCGTGGAGGAGGAACCAACCGAACCGGCAACCGGATCTGTCGCAGTGAGAGTGACGCGCGCGACGGTGTCGGCTGCGACGCCCGCAGGCACCTCCAGCTGCACGACCACGCTCGTTTCCGCTAGACCGGCGACGCTCACCGTGCTGCTTCCCACAATGTTGGTCACCCAGCCGAGGTCTGACACGGCGCTCAGATCGAAGTCATGCGCAGACTCGTCAAGGTTGTGAACGCCAAAAGACAGGTTCACAGTGCTCGCTTCCCGGCTCAACTGTGACGACGGCGCAAGAACGCTCACGTACGTGGGATCGGTGAAGCTTTCGAAGGCTTCGATCACCCAAGTGTCGCCCGCGGCCAAGGTGGCCCTGTTCCACTGCAGATAATAACCCGCGTCCTGGTAGTCTGAGCTGGCAATGTTATTCAGCTGACCCGCGTTGACCTGGCTGCGTCCGGTGGAATAGTTGCCACTGAAGTAGCGGGCCGCAGGGGTTGCAGGCGCACCGCGAAAACCCATTGTGCCTGACGTGAGAAAGCTTGAGTTGTTCACGTACACTAAGTTGAGCTCAGGGTTCCACCAGCTCCGAGCACTATCGTCCCCACCAAAGTAAGTATCGCCTCCATGGAATAGACGAATGTCATTCAGCGTAGCGCCGCTGGTGTTTGTGAGCTCCCAGCGAATTTTGAACGCGTAAGAGTCGTCGACGTAGGTCAAGATCCGTTTTAACTGAGCATTTGAAGCGAGGGCGACAACTGTGGTGACTGTAGTCACTCCGCCGCTCGATGTTTTTGCCTGGCTCACGGCTGTCGTCTGAGTGCCCTGGAAATAGCTCGTCTTGTAGCGCTTGGTGGTATCCGTACCGTTGAGCCAGATTGAGGTGCCCCACGAACCCTCGGAGAAGTACTGGTACTGCAGGCCTATCGGGCTAGGCTGGCAGATATAGGTCCGAATTTCCCCGTTAGGTCCGGAGACCACCATCAACGGGTCCCCCTCGATGTATTCCCAGCTAGAATTAAGCCCGGATCCGTAATTACTCCCAAATACCGGAGTAATTCCGTTGGCCGCGCATCCTAGGCTGGGCGGCGCAGCAAGGGCCGGAGCGGCGAACAGCCCCGTCAAGAGAGCCGTGACGATCGCAACAACGATGCGTCGAAAATGTCCCAGCTGACCGGCGAGCGGACTTGCGAAAATCTTCACTATTCTGTCTCCATGAGGTTGCGAGACGAGCCGATAATACCCTTCTCGACATGACGAGCTCGGGCTACCCGAATGGCACCAGGCTCCTGCCGTTCTGTGCATGCGGATCTATGATCGCCCAATCGTCTACTCAGGGGACTACGTCACAATGAAAATCTTGTTTAGGTTAAATCGCTCAGCAACTCTGATTAGGGATGACTCTGTGAGGTTCACGTCCACCCCAAGGCAGCCGCATGCAAAGGTATACCTCCGCAGCAATGATGAAATTCGACTCCTCAACAAAATGCGAACAGCGCCCTTCTTTCTGAGTTTTGACATTAACAAACCGCTTTCTGTTTCCGTTATGCAGGCCGATGCGAGCGAAAAAAATCAGAAACCAGGCGAGCCTCGTCTGCTTTGTCTTGAGCAACTTGTTCCTGAGCACTGTGACCGGTTCTGCATTCGCGCAGGAGACTACTGGTTTCGCACTCAACCGATTCGATCCTGCCGAGCGTGGAAGCGACTGGTTCACCGCAGAGAGTCTCGATTTGAGAGGCCACAACCGCTTGGCGGTCGGGTTAACCGGTGATTGGGCATATAAGCCGCTAGTCGCCTACGATAATGACGGCAACGAAGTTGCGGCACTCGTCGAGGACCAGATCTATCTTCATCTGGGGGTAAGCTACACAATTCTCGACCGTCTGCGCTTTGGCTTGCAGGTCCCGATATTGGTCTTTCAACAAGGGGAAGATGTGACGCTGGAAGGAGTCGCCTACGACGCACCCTCGGCTGGAGCCATCGGAGACGTGCGCGTTGGGGCCGATGTTCGTCTATTTGGAAAGTATGGCGGCCCAATCACGGGCGCAGTCGGCGCTCAACTCTTCTTGCCCACGGGTCGCCCCAACCAATTCACTGGCGATGGCTCGACGCGTCTCGCGCCTCGCTTTGGCATCGCGGGTGATCTCTCAATCTTCACCTACTCTCTGCGCACCGGGGTGATGGTGCGCTTCAGTGGTGACGACTTCGCCGGTCAAGCGGTGGGCACGGAGTGGACATTTGGAGGAGCGGCCGGCGTCCGACTTGCGAACAAAAAGCTCACAATCGGGCCAGAAATCTGGGGAAGCACTGTCATCGCGGATGGCTCAAGCGGCTTCTTCAGCCAAGATGCCACCCCCCTCGAAGGAATACTGGGTGCGCACTACAGACTTGCAGACGATTGGATGTTGGGTGCGGGAATTGGTCCAGGATTCACTCGAGGTCTCGGCGCTCCCCAGTTGCGGACTCTATTGTCGCTCGAATGGGCCCCTCTTCCGCAGGAGGCCCCGCAAGCACCTGTCGACGTCGATGCTGATGGAATTCAGGACTCCGAAGACGCATGCCCGGTGGAGCCCGGGACAGCCAGCAAAGTGCGAAGCCAGAACGGCTGCCCGGTAGCCCTCGATACGGACCAGGATGGAATCGTCGATGACCTCGACGCGTGCCCGGAGGTCTCAGGGGTTCAGAGCAGCGAAGCGTCAGAAAATGGATGTCCGCTTCCCCCAGACACCGACGGAGACGAGATTGTTGATCCAGAAGACGCGTGTCCTCAAGAAGCTGGGCCATTGAACGATGACTCCACGAAAAACGGTTGCCCAGTTCGCGAGATCGATACCGATGAAGATGGAATTATCGATGAACAGGACCACTGTCCTCAGATGAAGGGCATTCCTAGCGCGATTCCCGAAGAGAACGGCTGCCCGAGCGCCAAAATCGAGGCGGGACAGGTCAAAATCCTTGAAAGGATTGAGTTCGCTTCAGGCAACACTACTTTCGAAAGCGGCAGCAATGAAGGATTGGAAGCCGCACTGACAGTGCTGAAGACACATCCAGAGATCACCAAGGTCAGAGTGGAGGGTCACACAGACAACACGGGTCGAAGGTCGTTCAATATTCAGCTCAGTCTTGAACGCGCCACAGCAGTGACCACTTGGCTCGTCGATCACGGAATAGATGCGTCGCGTCTTGTCGCTGCTGGGGTCGGGCCGGACAAACCCATAGATAATCCGAACACCGAGGAAGGCCGACGAAACAATCGGCGCGTTGAATTCCATATCATTGAGGACAGCGCTGTCCCCGCTGACTAAGTGGTTTGATCAAGTGAAGGTTTGCTTGATCATCACGTCGCCCCGCACATCGCGATTGGGGAACGCCTCTGATTGTGTCAACGTGATGAGATGAAAAAGCGTTGTCTGGGGCGGAGGGAGTTTGCCTCGTGTGTGCCTGCTCTAGTGGGGAGCGGCCTCACGGGCTGCGGGCATGATGGGCGGACACATGACCAAGGCAGCGATACTTCCGCGGGGGGCGAAACGGCGAACGGGATCGGCGGTCAGGGGGGAGCGTCCCGGACGCCCACTTGCGGCGAGTCGACGGCGGCAAACATTGAGGGGCCGTTTTTTCAGTTGGGTTCACCTGAACGCACGAATATTCGCGCCGAGGAGCCCGGGCCTCGACTTCTTCTGACGGGTATTGTCACGGGACTCGATTGCCGACCGATCGAAGGAGCCTTGCTCGACTTTTGGCAGGCGGACGAAGACGGCGTCTACGACAACGAGGGAGCTGGTTTTCGAGGTTTTCAGTACACGAACGCTCGCGGGGAATACGAATTGCAGACGATCATTCCAGGTCGCTACTTGAATGGCTCCCAATTTCGCCCAGCGCACATTCACGTCAAGGTAACAGTCGGCGAGGTCACTCTCACAACACAACTCTACTTCCCTGGAGATCCCTTCAACGAGGTGGATGCCTTCATCGACTTCTCTCTCATCGTGCACGTTGACGAACAGCGCGATGACGTTACTTTCGCGAGCTATGACTTCGTTTTGGGGTGAAGGCGGGCGGGTCGGGGCGGGTTTGCTGCAGCACCGGCTCGACGCTCCCTAGCCCATCCGGTAGATGAGGTGGAAGCCGAACTCCGTTTCCACAACATCACTCAATTCATCGATGGCGAGGGCGAATGCGGCGGTATCAAAGGCGGCAGCCATCTCACCTCGGCCGAACAGGCCCAGATCTCCGCCGCGACTGGATGAGGGACAATCCGAGTGCTGCTTCGCGAGCACTTCGAAGTCCGCCCCCGCTTCAAGCTCGTTCTTCAACTCTCCAATTTGCGTTACCGCGGCTTCTTTACTGCGTTTGGCGGTCGAACGGGCCGCGCCTTGGTACGCAAGCAAGATATGCGATGCGAGAATGGTGTCGTCCATAGGGCGCAGAATCTAGCAGAGTCGTCGCGCGAGGGCAGCGGCCTCGACAATGAACAACGCGCCAATCCCTCGCTCAGGGCACAGCGCGCCAGGGTACGCAGCTGCCACAAAACGAGGATAGACAATCGAGATAATCCAAGACGATCTGTTCTTGACCGGGCGCGTCCAAGGCACAGTAGTTTTCGCACAGTTTCAAGTCTTCTGCTTCGGAGCAACCTGCACCGCAAGCTTGAGCGCGGATGCAGTCCGTATTGACATTGCAAGCGAGCACTCGATCAGCACAATAGTTGAGTGCGCATGAGCCACAGTCCGCGGGGGGAGATGCGTCGGAGAGAGGTGGATACTCGGCGCCGAAGCGAGTCGCTGTATGTACGAAACGATCTTCGCAGCCATCCTCGTTGGCGAGTAGCCCCACACCAGTTAGTTGATCGCCGTCGAGAGTAAGTTCCGGCGCGAAGAGTGGGTCGCTCACTTCAGGCACGAGCAGATCACCTCGGATTTCGGCGGGATAGGAGCTGGCTGGCTTAAAAAATTCGTCAGTGCCACCGCTGAGGACTACTTCAGCTCGACATCCATCCTGGTGAATCACGTAACCGAGATTGAATTCAGAAACCTCATCCCAATTGCAAGACTCATGAGCTGTCACTTGACTCCAGGCACCGGAAAAATCGGAACACCCCTCGTCAATTCCGTCCGACTCCCCACCGCCCGAACCCGGGGTCGATCCCCCCGTTGCACTGGGATCGCTCCCTTCCCCCGGAGCATCGTCACTGGCTTTGTCGCTACACCCTAACGCCAATATCAATGACAGACTCATCGTGACTGCTTCTCGGGAATTCATTCGCATTCTAGGTCCTCATAGTACGCCGATGTGGCGCGCAAGCGGCTGAGATCACTAGGCAGAATATTCTACGCAACCCTCAGCAAGTTATCGGAAAGTGTATAGAGCAGCACCCGGAACTCAAGCGCATGTTTAGCGAGCTTCTCAAGGCTAGAACGCAGACATGTTTGGTCCCCGGAGGTAAAAACTTTTTCCACCGATAGGCGCGGCTTCTGGGACTGACAAGCGATCCAGGTGACTGCCTGAGACGAGAAGCAGATGAAAAACAAGCCGTGCTCACGCACACGCGCTGAGTTCGGCCGCAGGGAAGAAAATTCCTTTCGAGCCGACCGATCTGTCGCTTTGAACGCACTCACCAGCGATGCACTCTAAGAAAATCGCATTCTGGCAACCATTTTGCGCTATTCTGGCCATTTTTATGGCTCTGACACTCGGAGCGTGTAGCGCTGCGGAACCCGATTCGAGCCTTGCTGAAGGAGAGGCGCCTGGATCAGGAGGGGGGGATCCGTCCTGCTGCATGGAAGGGGAGGAGCTCACCGATGCCAGTGGCGGCGGCGGCACCGGGGGGTTAAGCGCGGCGACAGGCGGAGCAGCCCCAGACAGCGGCGGTTCAGCTGGGACAGGCGGCTCAGGGGGGACAGGCGGCTCAGGGGGAACCGGCGGCGCAGGGGGAACTGGCGGAACGAGCGCGGCCCCCCTCGCGATTTTCGTGGGCGGCGTTTCGGGGATCCTAGGCCTGGCTGATCCAGAAAACACTGACACCTATCGTGAGAAGGGCGGTGGGCTCTACTTGCATCATTCTGGTTGGGCCCCGCTGAGCAGCGCCGAGAAGAGCAGCATTGAAGACGTGTTCACCGACACCCCGGTTGTCGTGGAGCTCGGCTACAAGAACGATGATCTCACGAGTTGGCAGAACGCCTACAAAGTGCACTACCACGATCGCGGACTACGCCCGACGTTCATCACCCTCAACGCTTTCTCCAGCGACCGCATCCCAGATGTCGCTGAATTTCAAGACGCGGTCAATGCCTACCGAGCTCTCGGTGTCGAAGAATCAACCTCCATTTTCGCGACCTTCGAGTATCAGAACTTTCCCGGACGGATCCCAACTTTGTCGAAGAACCATGTCTCCGCTCGTGAGGACTTTCAGCAGATCATCACCATCTCGGGGGGGCTCGTCCTGGACACTCCGTCGATTGTCTTCTTCCGCCGCGAACAGGCGTACAGGAACTGGATCATCGACGCGATCGACTGGACCCACGACCAGGGACTCTTGGTGGGCATCATCTTTTCGCCGAACAATGCGAAGCTCCAGTACGATGAGAACACCCTGGAGTACCTGAAGTATCTGGCGGAACGGGATGCGCTCCCCGACGTGTACGCGGTGGAGAATTACTCGATCGACGATCCTTCCACGTACCCGAATATCGTTGGTTCAGAGGACGTCCCTGACCACCAGGTGGGGTGCGCTCGGATGATCCAAGAGACTGTGCCCAGCCTAGAACCATGAACCCAGGCTCGGCTAACTCGACCACTCAACGCGGGCTGCTTCGCTCACTGTGCGAAGCGGTAGTCAATCACGTAGAGCGGCGTGGAGGTGCCACGCACAGCCGGCTCATCCTGAAACACCACTGAGGCGATCCCCTCGGTCTTGAGTCGAGCGTAGTCCCAGGATTGATTCGGTACCGAGCCAGGGCCACCCGTTGGAATAGCCACGCCGAGTCCTCCCGGAGTGCGCGTCGTTTTCTCTTTCGACCAGGTCCCGTCCACCGCGCGCGTGTAGCGGTAGGTGGAACGTGCATTTCCACCAATGGCATCTTTGTGATCCACGTAGACCTCAAATTCGCCGCTCTCCTCGACAAAGCGAGACTGCAAGCTGGGGTTGCTCGGATCCATCTCGATGCCGATATCCCACACAGGATCGATGTCTGCGACGGTGATGGTGTCCCCATCTCCAGCCAGGGTTTCACCAGCGGTCGAGAGCCAGGTGCGGCCAAGATCAGGCGTGTGCGCATAGTACAGCCCATGATTGCAGTAGCGTACGCCCGGTTGCGTGCAGCCGGCCTCGCGCCAGATCCAGGCGATATGCAAGTTGCCTGCGGAATCGAGGATCACGCCTGCGTTGTAAGGGCCGCGTTTGGTGGAGGACCAAGAGCCCTCTTTGTACGTACCCAGCTCAGAAGTGAAGGTTCTCCGAGTGATCCATTCGTGGGTCACAGTGTCGTAGTTAGCGAGGTTCATGCGCCCTTGCGCCTGCCCACCCGAGCGCCAGTAGAGCATGATGTCGTCGCCCACTTCGAGGAATGTCGGGTAGGTCACGGTTCGCTCAGCGAAGGTGCCCGAAAACCAGGAGTCCTTCCCGAAATTCTCGGTGTAGGTAAAAACGCTGTTGTTCCAGGCGCGCTCTCCGGGATTGTTGGCGAAGCCCGGCTGCGTGCGCGCGTAGTGAAGCTCATTGGCCGTGTGGTGATCGAACGCCATGTGCATCGTCCCGTCCCCTTTGGAGATGGCCAACGTCATTTTGTTGTGACGATCGTCGGTGGTGACGGTGTAGCCGTTCAACGTAGAGAGTTCCCACTTCACGGGCGTGACGGCCAAGTCGCGACGAGCTGTGGTGACCTTGCCATTCCCTTCATAATAGAGAACGTACTGGTAGCCGCGGTAAGTAACGGAACGCCCCCCCATGGCCCCCGCGTACAAAGAGTCCGCACCCACCCCGATCGCGGAATAGGACTGGTCCGTGATCTTGGAGCGCCCGAGCTCCACGGCCGTGTCGAGAAGAGTGAGCTCAGGTGGATTTTCTCCCGTCCCTCCCACGCCTGGACTTCCTCCGCCGACAGCGTCGGCCGGACTTCCTCCAACTGCAGTTTCACCACCTGTCGCGGCCCCACCCGAACTAGACCCGCCACTCGCCTCGACGGAACCACCCCTCGCGCCGACGCCGCCAGGCTCATCGGTACCCCCTGTCCCAGGCAGATCAGTCGAATCGGGACTGTCCTGGCCGAGGTCAGCACCCCCATCGCTACACGCGAGGAGAGAAACGGCGGCGAGGCAGGAAAGCACAGGAAGAAGCGCTCCGTGTTGCCTGAAGCCCGGAAAAGAATGGTCAAGAGAGTGCAGAAGCCGTGCCATGCCATGAGTGCACGCATGTTTCCGATTCGGTCAGCCGCGCGCTCAGAAAACCGCAATTTGAGGCAATCCAAAACAGGCGCTGCGGAAAGAACCACAAAACAACAAAAGTTCCTCCCCTGCCCAACCGATCCCGCCGCCCCGGAAGACACAATCACAAGACCAGACGGGCGCCGATGTGACAGCTCGCCCACCCCGAGGTAGAAAGAAGCAGGCTCATGAGTTCACCTGACGAAGAAGAAAGCGGAGATCTCGTGGAACTCAGCCCCGCGGCAGCTCCACTCCTCGCGCAGTTCAAGGCAGCGACGACTCCCGATGGGCGGCGCCGTGACCGAATCTTCGGACGCGTTTGTGTGGAAACGGAAGAGTCGACGCGCAGCTCCGATGAGTCGGACGAAGCGGACGAAGGTTCTTCGACCGGCAATGTTGGTTAGCGGCAATGCTGGCTGGCACAGTGTCGGCTAGCGTTCGGCCCGTTGCCGATCTTCTATCGCGCCGTTGAGCAGCAGTCGGGCGGCCCTGAGCCGAGAGCGGGCCGTGTACTCATTGACCCCCAGAAGTTCGGCGGCCTCTACCGAGGACAAGCCTTCGATGTCGATCAGCACAAAGGCTTCCCTTTGAGCGAGGCTCATGCGATCAAGAACTGATTGAATGAACTGAGCTTCTTCATTCAACTGAACCGCGTCCCCCGGGCTTGTTTCCTGGCTAGCGCCATCAAAGACCGAGTCGAGCGGCGCCGTGGGAAGCTCCCTGGATTCTCGGCGACTTTGCTGCCGGGCCACATTGAACGCAATCCCGGCCACCCACGTACGGAGCGACGAACGCCCCTCAAAGGTCGGGAGTTTGCGCTCAACGATCACGAAGGTCTCCTGAGTGAGGTCATCCGCCTGATCGGGTGAAGCACCGCGGGATCGCAAAAAGCGCCACACGAACGAAAAGTGTTCGCGATAGACATCGGCTAGCTCCAGCTGCTCTCGCGGAAAGGGAATTTCTCCATCCATTCCCGAATCGTCGTTGTCGGAAGCCATCCTGTGCTTCTAGGCTAGCGCTTCTTCACAAATTTCAAAAGAATCACGCTCCCCCTTTGTTCACGACGCCGCAAGTTCACCCGCAATGCGAAACCTAGGCCGATACCAAATTTACGATGAACTCGCCTCAGGTGGAATGGGAACCATCCATCTCGGACGGATCTCAGGTGCAGCGGGCTTCGCAAGAATCGTGGCGGTCAAGCGGCTCCACGAACATCGAGCCAAGGATCCCAAGTTCCTGTCGATGTTGGTCGATGAAGCGCGCTTGGCGGCGCGCATCCGTCACTCGAACGTCGCGGCGACCCTCGATGTCGTGGCGCTCTCGGGCGAGTTATTCGTCGTGATGGAATACATCCACGGCGCTTCGCTTTCCCATTTAATGCAGCAAGCGAGCCTAGAAGGGGTCGGCTTCCCGCAGCCGATTGCGAGCGCGATTGTTCGCGATCTTCTGCGCGGTTTGCACGCGGCTCACACAGCCAAGAGCGAGACAGGTACCATGCTCGGACTCGTTCATCGTGATGTATCTCCTCAAAATGTACTGGTGGGGGTCGATGGGATCGCCCGAGTTGTCGACTTCGGAGTGGCCAAAGCCGCCCAGCGACTTCAGTCTACCGGAGAAGGAGAGCTCAAAGGGAAACTCGGCTACATGGCGCCGGAGCAAGCACGCGAGGAGCAAGTCGACAGCCGCGCGGATCTGTTTGCGGCGGGCATTGTTCTCTGGGAGCTGTTGTCCGGACGACGCCTATTCACCGCCAAACAAACCGCCCTTCGCCTCTCCCAGCTTCTCGCCTTCGAATCTCGAACACTTGATGCTACGGCATCGCAAATCGGGCTCACCCAGGCGCTGATGGAGGTCGTTCATCGAGCCCTTGCTACGGAGCCGGAAGCTCGCTTTTCGTCCGGGGAAGAGTTCGCTCAGGCGCTGACCGGCGCGTGTTCTCCCGCGCCTTCGGAGGTGGTGGGAGATTTCGTCAGGACGACGGCTGCCACTCTCCTGGCCGATCGCGACGAGGTGGTCGCGCGTATCGAGAGGGCACCTGCGGCGCCAGTTACCCCCGGCCAGCGGGGAATGGAAGAGGAGCCAACGCACCTGCTTGACCCACAGCTCACGCCACCAGGCGGACAAAGCGAGCGCCCGAAGCGACGCGCCGTTGGTTGGGCCGTCTTGGGATTGCTGGTTGGTCTCAGCCTAGCAGGGTGGACTCTTTGGCGAGTCCTGGCAGAGGCGCCTCCGAAACAGGCGACGCTGCCCTCTCAACCAGCCACGCTGCCCTCCAGAGAAGCTGTGCCCCATCCGCCCACATCGACGCCAGACAAGAGCCGCCCAGCGGTAGAGCCCGCACACATTCCCCCAGAGCCAGTGGAAGCGAGCCCTCCGTCTGCCGCGCCAGCTCAGCCAAAAGTCGCAGCGCCCCCACGCCAGCCCGCTTTCGCACCACGCACACCGCGCACACCGCGCCCGGCATCGGATCCGTGCGTGCCCCCCTATGTATTCATTGATGGAAAGAAGAAGTACAAGACAGAGTGCTTATGATTCCAGTTGAGGCGGCGCCGGACTCGCGTTGACTCAAGCGAGCCCGGAGCATACGGTTTTTTATCCGTTGATGAGGCGCCTGCTTCCGATTACCCACCCAGCCCTCGCACTTCTTTGGTGCCTCTGGGTCAGTGCGGCTCATGCGGATCCTACGGCGGAGTGCGTCGACCAGCATTTTGGCGCCCAGGGGGAGCGAGCCAGTGGCGCTCTGCTTCGCGCGCGGAGCCTATTGGAGGCGTGCTCGGCCCCTCATTGTCCAGGACCGGTGAAGAGCGAGTGCGGAGCCTGGCTAGCAGAGGTGCAAGCGGATTTACCCAGTGTAGTCCTCTCAGTGTCGACGGTATCAGGGACCGACGTCGCACCTAGCGAGGTGTGGCTCGATGACAGTCAAGTAGCGCCCCAACTGGGGTTACCCCTCTCGGTCGATCCGGGCCGCCATGAGTTTCGCGTCCGCACGGCTGGAGGCGCCACGTACTCAAAGGTCTTCGTCGCCCAATTAGGCAGGAAAAGGCGGCCCGTTTCGCTCGTTGTGCCGGAGGACGCGGGGGAGCAGTCGTCCTTCACGCGCCGCATCACCTGGCCAGTCGTGGCGGGAGCGGGGCTCGGCGCCGCCGGATTCGTTGGCCTGGGGGTCTTCGGGTCAATGGCGCGTTCGGGCGAGACAGAGCTCGAAGAATGTTCCCCCAATTGTTCCGAGGCTGCGATCGATAGCGTGAAAACCGACTATCTCTTGGCCAACGTGTCGCTCGGTGTGGGGGCCGCAGGGCTCGTGACGGCAGTCCTTTGGTACATTTTCGACACCCAGGCGGCGGCGCATGAATCGACGGCGAACGCGGCGCCCACCTTTGATGTCAGTCGGGACTCGGGCGGGGGCGCGCGGCTTTCATTCGGGCTGCGAGGCGAGTTTTGAGGTCCTCCCGGAGGACACCGGCGGGACGAAAAGCAGCGCTCGGCCTGAGCGTCGTCGGGGCGCTGGTTCTCTCTTGCTTCGGCGGCTGTCTGCCTCGCGGTGATCTCGATGCGACCGGGACCGGCTCAGAGAACCTCGGAGGCAGCTCAAACGCAGGCGGCGCTGGGAACCAAGCGTGTAAGTTTTTGAGTGACGCCCTGCCCCGTGTTGGTGAGGGAAGCGTCGCGTTTGAGGCCGAGTCGCCGGACGGGACCTTCAGTGCTTCTGGTGTTGTGTGGTCCCCTGAAAAAAACGATGCCGCAAAGGCGGGCGGTTGGCTCACGGCGTCGACGACCGACCCATTTGCCACCGTCGATTCTCCCTGCGATGCGCCTCGCGTCGACTATACGATCGACGTTGCTCAGGCGGGCACCTACTTCGTTTGGCTGAAAGGAGGCGGGCGTCAAGAAGGAGGCCAAGTCCAGCTCGGTTTGGATGGAATAGCGACGAAAGACGTGGCGCTCCTGGAGGAATCTGCTGATCAGTGGCTCGGCTCTGCGGCTTCTGGCAGACGACTCGAATTGCGGATCCCCGCTCCGGGAAGACATACTTTTCACCTTTGGCTTCGCGAGGGAACGCCAGCGGTGGATCAGATCTACCTCACGAGGGACGAAGACGTCCTCCCTATTCCTCTAACCGATTTTTTGACGAGCCCCGTGGCGACTCGTCTCACCACCCAGTTCAACAGACGGGGAGACGCGGAAGGCTGGGTAGGAGGCCCGGACGATGATTCCCTCTCCGACCAGGTGGATCAAGGGCGCCTGCTTCTTGAGCCCTCGGAGGCAGAGCTCATCATCAGCCACTACGAAAGATCTCACGACGCCGAAGCGTTGCACGACTTCGAGATCGTCGGAAGCTTTCCCGTCGGCCTCACGGCTACCGTCTACTTCGCGCGAGGCGGAGACGACTTTGTCGAGACCGACTCAGTCACTCTCGCGGAGATAATCGTCGGCGGCGCACAAACTCTCTTGATCGATCTCGCCCAAGACCCCGACTTTTCAGGGTTGATGGCTGCGTTTCGTGTCGTGTTTACAGAGGCGGATGGGCCCGTGGAGGTCGACTCGATGCGTTTCGTAGCACCTCCCCTCGTCGGGGTAGATCCCGACTGCCTGCGAGGAATTCAGAACGCTGGAGGAAACGCCTGTTGTCCTCTTGAATGCGGCGTGTGTGGCGGGGATGGCTGCGGGCAGGGAGCCCTCGGGCCTGAGGTTTGTTGCGCTGCGGGCCCGCTTTCGAATGCGGCTTGCAGGAGTACCGAGTCGCCTTGCAAGAATCCTCGCTGAACTGAGGGTGAAAACCTCGATCCATTCGAGCCGCGGTGGGGCGGAACATGCGCGTTGGGAGCATGCCTTGGAGTCTCCCGGCACTTTGACTAGGACGGAGAGGCTGGTCACTCTGGCTGGCTTCTCACTTTCCACTGTCAACCTCAACGCACTCAAGAGAGAACCCCAGATGAAGACCACCAAACTTGGAACCCTCGCTCTCCTCCTCAGCTCCGCTGCGCTCCTGAGCGCCACTGCCTCGGCGGACTGTGAAGTTTCCCAGAAACCCCAATGCCAAAAGGGCAAAATCCAATGCGTTCATCACGTCGCCCAGGCGATGAACAAGAGATTCAAGAAGCTGACAAAAGAGTGCGACCATGACGCCATCTTTTCCCTCGCCTATTTGAGAACGACTGAAACCTATGGCGAAACAGCCGAGGGGATAGGTTACGAGGACGTCGCCAGCGTCACCCGTGAGGACGCCCTCTTCGCGGACTACTACTTCCGTGCCTACGACGCTTATCATTCCGGCGACGGCGAGGTTCCGCCAGCCTGGCAGATCGCCTTTGATGCGGCGGAGAGCAAGTCCGTGACGAGTTCAGGCAACGCCATCTTAGGCTTCAACGCCCACATCCAGCGCGATCTGCCCTTTACGCTCTATGAACTCTACGAGCAGGGAACGCCCGTGAGCGAGTTTGACCATTTCAAGGTCAATGAGTTCCTGGCACAAGTGGATGTCGTCGACGAAATCATCGAACGCTTTGACCCCACCTACCCCACCGGTGGAGACAGCTCCTTCATCTACGAATGGCGCGCACTCGCTTGGTACAACTACACGCTGCTCCGCGACGCTCAAAGCCAGCAGGAATGGGATGCGGTCGCTGCGAGTATCGAGCAATACACGGGTGCGGTGGCTGCCCAGTACGCCTACTTCTTGGCCTACCCCGAAGGCACCTCCAGCGAGGAACGCGACGCCTACTGCGAGGCAAACAACTAAGCTCTGCCGCGCAGACGAAACAGCTGCTGCCTCAACCAGAGTGCAGCAGCCGCGGAGTCGTCAAAGACTTGTGGTTGGGCGCCGTCCGTCTCGCCGTGACGTTTAGCCTGTAGCCGACCAACATGAGTGGCCATCACGAAGGCCACCGCATCAAATGACTGGACGATGCTGCGGCGACGCGGAGCCAACGTCTCCTCGAATGCGCTGTCGTTGCGTCCAGCAATTTCCCGCATGTCGATCAGCAAGCCGCGCGGGCGAATGCGCACCTTTTCTATCGTGGTGGTCATCGCGTCGAGATCTATTGTGAGCGTCTCAACATCAGGGTAAGCGATGCGCGTGCGCGTAAAGTGAACGATGGAACTATCGAGGCTCAGCGTGACGTAGGGGGTGTCGAGGATGAGCATCCCCGTTACTGGGAGGGCTGACCTCGAAAGCAGGGGAAAGGACGACGCCCGGTAAGGCTGCGGACGACTCGACTCACGCAGGCTCTCAAGAGTCTCGGCGTTACCGTCATCAGCTGGTCGGGTCGGGCGCTCGGAGGCTCGCTCATGCTGGCCGGAACGTTCATCCTGGCTGGGAGGTGCGCCGTTGGGGACGTCAGCTGAGCGGGGGTGAGTCATTTCGAGGCCACAGGCGAACAGGCGAACAGGCGAACAGGCGAACAGGCGAACAGGCGAACAGGCGAACAGGCGAACAGGCGAACAGGCGAACAGGCGAACAGGCGAACAGGCGAACAGGCGAGCCAACTAGCTCGCTCGCCATCACATTAGTGGAACAAAAGGCCGAATGGGGTGGATTCTTTTCACCCCCCTATCTTATGCGCAGTTTGTTTCGGTTCATCGCTGTTGACCAGCACCACACCTGGGGCATTCTGCCGCAGCGCTCGTCAGAACAGGCGAGTGTAACCTTTGAGTCGCGAGTCTCTCCCTCTGGCACGATATCTGCGTGTAGAGGTTCAATGACAGCATTCGCGCACCCCACAGGTCAACCGCATACCGTGATCGTCGGAGCCGGATTTGGTGGCCTTGCCGCAGCTCGAGAACTGGCGCGACAAGATTTACCAGTCACGCTCATCGATCGGCGGAGCTATCACCTGTTCACCCCACTGCTTTATCAAGTGGCAACCGGAAGTTTGACGGCCAGTGAAATCGCGATTCCGATCCGTTCACTGTTCCGCGCTGATCCCGAGGTGACCACTTTGATGGCGGAAGTAAAAAGCGTCGACGTTGCAGAGTCGAATCTACGTCTATCCGACAACTCGAGCATTTCCTACGACTACCTCGTTCTAGCAGCCGGGGCTCAGTCACACTATTTCGGCAAGGAATCGGAATGGAAGGACGACATCTACACACTCGACGATCTCGATACGGCCGGAAAACTCAGAGACCGATTTCTTTCCCTCTGCGAGCAAGCTGAGCAGGAAGACGATCCTGATCGCCGAGCTCGTCTACTCACCTTTGCGATCATTGGTGCTGGGCCAAGTGGCGTCGAGCTCGCCGGAGCCATTTCTGCCATCGTTCGCCGCACGATGCCCTCTGCCTTTCGGCGCATCACTCCGAAGGACGTTCAAGTGATCCTCTTCGAAGCAGAGAACCGAGTGCTTCCTCAGTTCGACGCCGAACTGTCGGAGGCGGCAGAGCGCCAACTTCGCGAACTAGGAGTAGACGTTCGCACCAATAGCTCCATCGACAGTGTGACGTCTCATTCAGTCACAAGCGCAGACACGCAGATTGACTGCGGAATGATTTGTTGGGGGGCCGGTGTTCGTCCAGCCAACCTCACCTCACACCTTGGTGTCCCCACGAAGAAGTCAGGAGTTCCAGTCAGTGAATTTTGCACGATCGATGGATACGACAAGGTTTTCGCAGTTGGTGACATGGCCTGCTTCGAGAGTGAACAGGGGGCGTTACCGGGCCTCGCGCCCGTCGCACTTCAACAGGGGCGTTATGTTGGCGACACGATTAAACGCGACCTTCGAGGCCTTCCACGCCGCAAGTTTCGTTACAAAGACAAGGGCCTCATGGCGACCATTGGTCCGGCGCGCGCCGTTCTGCAGGCCGGTGGACTTCACCTGTCAGGACTTCCCGCCTGGCTACTCTGGGTCGTGCTGCACGTCTGGTACTTAGTCGGCTTCCGCACTCGGATCCTGGTTCTTCTCGAATGGGCTTGGGTCTACTCCGGGGCGGGTGACGGCAACCGACTCATCCGTACAGAAAATTCGGACGTACTCGAGGCAGATTCAGCGTGACAAGAATCGCCCCCTGGGGGCGACCCAGCGGACCGGTGCGCGCTATTCCCTGCAAGCGCCCCTGAGTTTGACCCGCTGAACCCACGATGGTCATCATAAGGAATGACCAATGCTTGGAGGAGCGCGCTGGGCGGTGCGTGGTTGCTTTTAGTTCTGGAGTTGACGACGTGCACGGCATGGGCTGCGGATATCCATGCCAGTCCCAACGGAACCGGTGATGGTAGCACATTCAGCTCGGCTGCCTCTGTCGACTCAGCCCTAGAGCAGGCGGAGGCTGGCGATGCGGTTGTACTTCACGAAGGGTATTACGGAGACTTGGCGCTCGCGGGGCGATTCGACTCGGAAACTTCTGTTGAGGCAGCCGAAGGCGAAAGTGCGAGAGCCCGTACCCTAGTGATTCGCGATTCAGAGAACCTCAGGGTGAGCGGGCTGTCGATCAGTCTTTCTCATGCAGAGACCTACTCGACCGACACGATGGTCTCTGTGGGGGGAAATTCAAGTGACGTCACTGTCTCTGACTGCGAGATCTTTTCGGTGCCTGACTCTGAGATTGAAAGCTGGTCGGCCACGGACTGGGCAGAATTGCCGGGCACCGCGATCAGTGTGCGTTCGCCAGACACCGTGATCTGGGGCAACCGCATCCGCAACGTGGGCTACGGAATCTCCATCAACTACGATGCTCCGCGCGCGACAGTGAGTCACAATCACATCCAGAATTTTTCTCGCGACGGACTGCGTGGCATCGCCGACGACGGGGTGTTTGAATACAACACTGTTCTCGACGCTTACGATGTCGATGACCACCACGACGACTTCTTCCAGTCTTGGTCTTATGAGGACGGTGTCGTCGGTACAACGGTGGTCCGGGGCGTGGTGCTCCGCGGGAATCTCTTCGTGAACTTTACCGATCCGGATCGACCCTTCGCTGGCTCAGCCCAAGGGATCGGATGTTTTGACGGATTTTTCGAGGATTGGATCGTCGAAAACAATGTCGTCATCGTGAATCATTGGCACGGCATTACTTTCCTGGGTGCACGCAATATGCGAATCGTGAACAACACGGTGCTGGACAATGCGCTAGGCGAAGGACCTGGCCCACCGTGGATCAACGTCTCGGCCCACAAAGACGGCAGCGTGAGTTCTGGCATTCTCCTTCGAAATAATCTCACCCAGGACATCACACTGGAGGCGGACGATTCTACCGAGGACCACAATCTTCTTTTTTCAGATCCGGCAGCTCTCTTCATTGACCATGAGACCTTTAACTTGCATCTCAAGAGCGATGCGGAGGCTGTTGACGCGGGAAGCGAAATAGAAGCACCGCAACTCGATCGCGATCGCATTGCCCGACCTCAAGGAGCAGGTTTCGACGTGGGTGCTTTTGAGTGGCATGACGGCGGAGCAAAGCCAGAAGGCCCTGTTCCTGGCATTGAGGAAGGGGGGAGTGAGGTTGCGCCACCGACTGCCACAGAAAGGCCGGAAGTCGGCGAGATAGGGGGGGCCCACAGTGAGGGGAACGATGAGGCTCGAGAGCCAGGCGATGAATCGGGCTGTGGATGTCGACACGGCGTTGGAGTTCCGATCAGCGGAAAAGGGCCTGGGGGAGTTCTATTGCTCCTGTTGCTTGCGACTCGTGTTCTGTTCGCCAGGCAGCGAAGCGCGAATGAGGTTTAGGGGATAGCCTCCCCAGTATCGTCCCAGACATTTCCGCTCCACTCGTCGAAGGAGCCATTCCTGATTCGTGGCCCCACTTTGTCCGGAAAACCACCGTTTTCTCGCCCGAACCGGTTGTTGATCACGCTTGCCCCACCCGAACTGTAGATAGTGTAGTTGCCGCCAACCAGCCAATTGTCTTCGATGACAAAGTTCTCAATGTCGAGCTGGAGCATGAACGTCGCGTTCGATTTGTAGGGATCACCCGGGTAGCCCATCGTGCCCGGGTACGGCATGTAGATGTTGTTGCAACGGAAGGTGATGTTCGCTCCGCCGCGGGTTTGATTCCCGTCCGCATGAGCTTCGGCGCCTCGACCAAGCTTCTCGATGAACGATGCCTCCACCAACGTAGGTCCGCCCGACCCCTGGACCTTCAAGCCATCACCATCACTATCGTGAACGTAGAGCCGTCGCCCCGTAAAACCCACTCCCAAGATCCCCGCACTGGCGATGCCATAGATCTCACCGTCTTCAATGAGGATACCGGAGTGGCCGCCGGCGACGTCGACCCCGTAGTGGCCACCATCAATCCGGAAGTTCCGCAACGTCACATTGTCGGCGTCGATCTTGATCGTGCCCTCAAGCTCAAAGTTTTCGTACGTGACGCCGTCTTCCACGATCGTTGCAAAGTGGAAGTCGCCGTCAAACCAAACAGTCGCATCGCTTCATCTTATAGTGCTTGAGCGCCCCAGTCCCCTGACTCGAACTTGAATAGGAATAGTGACCGATTCTAAGCGGTTGCGATTTCGAAAGGGACGGCTCAGACAGGTGACCTGACCCGCGCAGATTACGATGACGACCGCCCCAGCTCCCCATTCTTCAGGCGTTTGAGATACACATTCATGTCGCTGCGCACCTCGCCGGACAGGATGTACAGCCCGATGATGTTCGGAAATGCCATGGCCAAAATCATCATGTCAGAGAAGTCGAGAACTGCTCCCAAACTGACCGATGCACCGATCACGATGAAGATCAGGAAGATCGCCTTGTAGACCAGCTCCGATTTCTTGCTCTCACCAAAGACGTAGGTCCACGATCGCATTCCGTAATACGACCAAGAGACCATTGTAGAAAAAGCGAACAAGAAAACAGCCAAAGCCAGCACGCTGGGAAACCATGAAACGACGCTACCAAAGGCATCCGATGTAAGATCAACGCCAGCCATGCCTTCAACTTCATGCATGCCAGTAAAGATCAACACCAGCGCCGTCATGGTGCAAACGATCATGGTGTCGATGAAGGGCTCGACAAGCGCAGTAAATCCGTCGGCGACCGGATGATTGGTCTTCGAGGCACTATGAGCAATCGCGGCGGAGCCAATGCCGGATTCACTCGAGAAAGCCGCCCGCTGCAAACCAATGATCAGCACTCCCAAGAAACCGCCCTTCATCGCCAGAGGGGACCAAGCTCCACTGACTATGGCCGAAAAGGCCATCCCAACGTTTTGTAAGTTAGATCCGATGACCACGAGACAGCCCAGAATGTAAGTCAGGGCCATGAAGGGAACGACCTTACTCGTCACCGTGGCAATACTATCGATTCCGCCGATAATCACGATGCCCACAAGGAGCGCAAAACCGACTCCAAACCACACGCCATGCCCCTGCAAAAAGGGAAGTTGTTCGGCGACAATCTTAAACGCTTGATTGGACTGCAACATATTGCCGCCGCCAAACGATGCACCAATACATAGAACAGCAAAACTAACGGCCAGCACCTTACCTAGGCCTCCTAACTGACGCTTTTTCAAGCCGTCGCGCAGGTAATTCATTGGCCCGCCAAAGATACGACCATCCTCATGGATGTCGCGGTACTTCACGCCCAGAGTACATTCTGCAAACTTGAGTGACATGGCAAAAAAGCCGGCCACAAACATCCAGAATGTCGCCCCAGCGCCTCCCAGCGAAATCGCCACCGCGACACCGGCAATATTCCCCAATCCTACCGTCGCTGAAACAGCAGTGGTCATCGCCTCAAAGTGCCGAATCTTTCCAGGGGCATGAGGGTCGTCATACTTGCCGCGCGCAAGATCGATCGAGTGTTTGAAACCGCGAATGTTGACGAAACCCAGCCGCAGAGTGAAGAACACACTGCCGGCAATCAGCCAGATGACAATGAACGGAATGCTCTTCTTCAGGGGCGTCCCGTTGGGATGATTCAGAGGGATAGGCGAAGCAAAGCTGAGCTTGGCCACGTGGTGCGCACCTTGCTCAATCACGTCTTCTTTGTCTTGTGGATCAAACACCACGTTTCCCTGTGCAACAAGGTGCTGCAGAGTGCCGTCACGAGGAGAGTAGACGGGAAATTCTTCTCCGCCTTCTCGAGAGACGATCGCCAGCTCTTCGCCCTTTTTTACACTAGCGCCGTCGGCCTTAAGCCAGTTCTTGAGGCGAAACTCTTTGTCAGTCCTTGCATCCCAATGCGGTATCGGGATTGATTGGTTATCTGTGTAGACAATCGGGTCGTAAATGCCGAGCGCTTCAAAAGGATCCCAAAACAAGATCTTCGCCATTTGGTCCACTGCCGGTTGTACCCAGCTGTTGAACTTCTCAGTGATCGACTTGGCCGGCACCTCAACCTTCACTGATACTGTGCGACCATCAGCGTCGATCACTCGGACCGAATAAGATTGGCCTTCAGAGAGGCCGCTAGCTGTCGCGGCGTCGAGTGGCGTCGCCTCGTGAGACCATTCGAATCGAAACGGAATCTTTCCGTCAATGGGCTCTAGCTCGATCCGAGCGTCATTGATGATGTTTGTCGGATTGAACTGACGTGTTTCGACCCGAAATGCACCTTCTTCTCTTGGCTGCGCAAAAGCCATTGATTGAAAGAGAACGATGCAAAAGAAGAGAGAAATTCTATACATAGAAGGGGCGGACTGAAAGTTTTCTCAGTAAATGTTCGACGATTGGCAACAAGTACCAGGAGGCAAGCTAACAGCTAGAGCAGCAATCGTCGACCGCTGCGCTTGAACGCTTCCACATCAAGCCGTGAGCGCTACCTCGAGCAATAAATAGCCCCTCTATCATATTCAACTAATGTTTCATGGCAGAGGTTGAGCTTATCAAACGCTTGGAAGAACGGGGGTTAGCTTGATATGCTCACCGAGTGAGGAACACCTCGGGTCAAAGAGAGCAATATCTCGAGTTCAAAGTTCAACTGAGCCAGCTAGTGCCCGAGTTGCACGAAAGCGACGAGGTCCAATTCGATGATGATGCGCTGCGCATTCGAATGGGGCGCAAGCACCAGGCGCGAGCGCCTCTGGTGAGATTGTTCTGGGTCTGCGTCCTCACGGTGGCTGTGAGTTCCGCTGTGTTTCTTCTCAGTCGAGCTGAGGCCGTGCAGATCCTAGCCCTCGGGCTGGGACTCTTGGCTACCTCGGGAAGCCTCACGTTTGGCGCGTTGGTGCTGGCTATGCTGCCAGCTGTCGTCCTTGACTTTCAAACGGGGCGACTTCAATACGGACGTCGAGGCCCTGCTGCAGACGGGTCCACAAGATTCGCTGTGCGCAAGAACATGCACGCCGAGCGCTTTCGCTTAGGCGTCGTCGAACACCTCGAAGATGCCCAACTTGCGAGCATCTCAGTGCAGGCTTACTTTGCCAGGGCACGACTCCCCCGTACGGTAATTAGCTTTCGGACAACAGCAGCGGCAGAACGCATGAGTCGATTACTCGCTTCCCTGGGCTCTTATGAACCGCGCAAATCTCCGCCCTAGCCGCTCCCTATTACTGGCTCTCCACGCGGTGACTCTCCAGGTGCTCGCTCCTTTCGTCAGAGCAGTGAAGCAAAGAACGCCCAGGAGGCGGGCCCAGAGAGCGCGTCTTGGCGGGAGTGCTTCTCGCCGTCGGTCGCGCACCAAACCACGGGTAAGCCCTCCGTGCAGTCCTGATACGCGGCGCACGGTGCGGGATCCGTAGCGGCAGGTGCAACTGCATCGCTACAGCCGTTTTGAGTCACGTAGCGATCACGGGCCGTCACGCCGGAACTGAAGGAAACCGTGTCGTCGCTTTGGTCATGAATAAGCAGCGAGGCGATTTGGCCCTTGCAGCCACCGCCACCGCCTCCGGCAATGGTCGCAACGCCACGAAAACGCGCGGCATCTTCTTCGCTACACGTCAGCTGATGAGAATAGAAGGCGCCGCTACTGTAGCCCGACAGAAAGCGCCTCGCGGTATCCACACAAAAGCGACTCTCGACATCTTCGATCATCGCTTCGCTGTAGGCATCATCGTCGGCCGCTTTCCAACAATCCGCCAGGGCCCGCCCGCGGACGATGATGGCCAAATTTCCACTCGAAGCCGCGACGGGCACGTTATTGTTCTCTCGTTTCTCGTTCGAATTGCAGCCGTGGAATTGATAAACCACGGGGTAGGCGTTCTCGGCATCGTAGCCGTCTGGCAACTGAATTTCGTAGTAGCGTTCCAAGATCGTCTGAGGGAGCCAAGTGCCCGTCGCCTCAATGGAGCTTGAACCGCAACCAGCACTCTTGATTGCTGGACCCTCTTGTGAGTCTCCGCCCCCTGTGCCCGCGCCGCCGCTCGCCGATTCGCCTCCGCTGCCTGCGCCGCCACTCGCCGACTCTCCCCCGCTCGCATTGTCAGCTCCTCCCAGTCCCTGACCCCCGCTCGAATCTCCATCACCGCCCTCCGCGTCCATCTCGTCTCCCCCGCTTGAACAAGCTCCAAGGGTGAGGAGCATGGCCAAGCCCAGGCCAAGAGTGGAGCAGACACGGTGAGGAGCCGACGAAGGGAAAGCGTTCATGCCTTCAAGGTAGACGCCTGAGCATTTTCAGCAAACGGGGACCTTCGCCCTACAGTCTCTTACCCGGCCGAACGGTGCGAGATGATTCAGCCTTTCGGGAGGATGCCGCTGCGCCACGGTCTTCCGGCTGGCGTGTGGCGTTCCGGAATCCATCCCATGTGGTCTGGATCAAGTTCACCGAAAGTTCATGCGAGCGGGGTCAATTCCAGCGGCCAGATCTGAGCTCCTGAAGATTCGAGGCTTGCCGCCGACAACTCGTGTCCAATGGAAATCGTGTTACCGTCTGGGTCATGGGACGCGTCAGTTGGAAGGAGTCCGCTGTCATCAGCATCCAGACGCGAAAGGGGCACCATGTCCTAGCGCAGATGAGCCGTAGTCCTTACATGCTGTTTTTCGATGCTTTTCGCGCAGACCCCGAGCACTTTACGGACATCGATCTTGAGACCGCGCCGCTTCTTTTCTGCAGCGCTGTGACCAGGCAATTCTTGAAGTTCAGCTCGGTGCAGAACCATTGTGTCTGCCCAAAGCGAATCTGAACAGGAGGCTTTGATCTCGCTTTACCGTTGACCCAACAAGCAGTCACCTCACTGAGGAGGCTTGTCCTTAGCCTGGTGTGCGAGACCCGGCGGGGCCGCCATCCCTGCCTGTTCGAACGCGCGCAGTAGCTCTTCTTCATCGCACAGCCGCTTTGCGCGCCGCTCCTTGGCGCCCCTGGCGACGACAAGACTTGCCCAGATCCCAGCAAGCAGACCGAACATAACGCCCGATTTCATTTTCTCTGAAGAAAAGAGAGCCCCTGGCCTCTCGCTGCGCGAGACTGATGACAGCATGTCCGCAAACATCGAAATGGACGCCAACACGAGCACAGGATAACACAATGCCATCACGAGGCCCCCGCTCAATACGAGAAGCACGCCTTGTCGATAGCGACGCTGAAAGAGGGAAACGACCCCATACACAAATGTCACTCCGCTGCCCGCACAGAACAGACCTAAGAGGGCGCCAAGAGCTACTTCCATATCAACCTCTGGAGCACGGCGCGCACGTGGAAGTCAAACGTGCTTCTCATGACCTCGTCTGCTCGTCGCCTAACGATTGTCGGGAGAGTCCAACCATTGTTGATAGTGGCGTTCCAGCTTCTTTGAGATATCTGGTTGGCTACCATAAATGTCGCTGGTTTCTTCCCAGTCTGCATCCAGGTCAAAAAGAACACGCCCCCCGTTCTGTTGATCAACAATCAGCTTGTAGCGCTCTGTAATGACCGCGCGCTTGAAGCCTAGTCCAAGTGTTGGCGCTTCTTCCACGACGATAGGGCGACCGCTGTTCCTTGACCCGAGCCCTTTTGCGCGGCGCTCAGGCGATCGAATGTCGTGGAGGCTCTGGAGAAGACTGGTCAGCGACACAGGATGCTCGACTACGGCGGACGGACAACCTGGTACATGCACAAGCAGTGGAACGCGAACTGATTCCTCGTAGAGCTGAGGCCCGTGCCCTTCCCGTCCGTGCTGGCGCAGTTCTTCTCCGTGATCTGCGGTGATGACGACGATCATCGAGCGCAGATGGTCAGTTTGTGTGAGTTCCGCAAACAGGCGTCCCAACTGTCGATCCACATAGTTGAGCGCTGCATCGTAAGGCGATTGAAATTCGTGTGCCACCCCCGGGGGGGTCAAGTAGGGCGCGTGGGCGTCCGGAAAATGGGCCCACACAAGGGTTGGAGAAGGACTACTCTGGATGAATTTCGCTATGCCCTGAGCCATCTGGGCTGAGCCGAGCTGTACCTTGATCCCAGCTGGAACAACGTCAACGGGTGTAGGATTCAAAACGTCGAAGCCCGCCGAGACCCGTCGATCGACTCCGAAAAATTCGAACGCCGCACTCTGATAGCCGGTGTCTGTCAAGTCTCGGACCAGATTCGGATCGATGCGAAGAATGTCCTCCGCGACGGGGTTACTCATCCCAAGATCGGAGAGGGGCTTCCCGGAGAAGAGAGTGCTGAGGCTGACCAAGGTGAGGGGACTCGCCACGTAGGCTCGCGAAAAGTAGGTCGAGCTGTGACGCAATCGATTCAGGTTCGGAGTGACAGTGGGGCTGACGCGATCGGCTCTCAGAGCGTCAATGGTGAGCAGCAAGATGGACGGTCTACTGCTGAGCGGAACACCACAGTCTTGCCAGGGTGAGCTCACCTCTCGCTCGGGCCAAGGCGCCCCAGCGTCCCCCCCCTGACAATCCTGGTCGATTCCGTCGTGAGGAATTTCACGAACCAATGGTCCACGACTAGCATCAAACTCCGCGCAATCAGTCCCCCCAAGAACGAGCGCCGTCGTGCCATCGCCGTCAAAATCGAGCCAATCGCGAAGTCTGGCCGCAAGCGGAGCGGTGCCGCCCAGGTGGGAATAGCTCATGTATTGGCTATGAGGCGACTGGGCAAAGGTTCCCGAGACGCAGAGGAGCGCCATCAGGCTCGCGGTCCAACCAAGGGCAACTCGACGACCATCCGGCAAGAGAACCCGACAGAGCACTGTCGCAGCCACAAGGCCAAGCAAGTGCGCGGCCAGTGAGGGTCCCGTCAAATAGACCGGGGCAAGCACTCCGTGAAGCAAGAGTTGCGCGGTGCCCAGGGTGATGCCCGCAATGAGAGCGACTAGGAAGCGCTGACTGTTCAGAGGCGAATCGTGACTGATTCGGCTCCGTAGCGGGTAAAACACCCCAAACAATGAAGTCGCACCAGCGAGCAAGAGAGACGCACCTTGAAGAACCATGCGCATGGCCGAAATCGCATCGGGAAACTCTGCTGCTTTTTCTTCGAGAAAGGAATCGGCTGTTGCAAAGAGGATCACCGCGAACGATGTCATTGCAAGAACAGCTACTAACCCGCTCAACCTCAACCTCAACCTGCCTCGACAGACAGACACTTCAAACAAGCAAAGCATCGGTGCCAGGACGAGACTCGGTATCGCGATGGTCGAGGCAGACTTGAGAATGCTCAGCAACGCTCCCGACACCGGCGGATTGTAGTGAGGCAGAGATATCGCGGTCAGTCCGAATTCAAGTGCAGCGAGTAGCCAGCAACCGACGAACGCTGAAATCAGCCAATTTTGAATCCGCGACCGGAAGTCACGAACAAGCGAAAGTGGACCCATACGACGTTTTTGAACATATCATAGTCGTCTGCCGCAGGCGGTAGCCATTGCGACCGGGCTCAAGGTTACCGGTTTGACCTCAGGCTCCACCGAAATTCGAAAACTAGCTTCCGCTCTTCAATTGACTTTGAGTATCGTTCGCTGCCTCAGGCCTCAGGCCCGCCGCAAATCGAGCTACCCGGTCGTCGGTGAGAATCTGCTGCTTGATGTGCGCCAGCGCCCCTTCGGCATCAGGCGTATCAATCTGACAGGTTCCAGCGGCATGATGCCCACCGCCACCAAATTTCAACATGAGCTCACCGATATTCGTTGTCGAACTCTTGTTGAGAATCGACTTTCCGACTGCAAAGACTGTGTTCTGTTTTTGTCTTCCCCAGATGCAATGAATCGAGATGTTGCTCTCAGGAAAGAGCGCGTAGAGCATGAAGCGATTGCCTGCCCAGATGGTTTCCTCGGGACGGAGGTCGAGGACCACTAAGCATTCTTCGATGGTGGCGCACCTTCTCAGCTGCTGTTCGAACTTACTAGACTGTTCCCTGTAGAGTGTGACACGTTCGGAAACATCCGGAAGTGCTAGGATTTCATCGACGGTATGGTCGCGGCAGTAGTCGATCAACTCCATCATGAGCTGATAGTTGGAGACCCGGAACTCACGGAAGCGACCCAGACCTGTACGAGCGTCCATGAGAAAATTGAGCAAGTCCCAACCCTGAGGGTTGAGTATCTCCTCGCGATTGAAGTTTGCGGAATCGCCTTTGTCGACGGCCGCCATCATCTCTTCCGAAATGCGGGGCATTTTCTTTGCTCCCCCGTAATAGTCATAAACCACCCGAGCGGCAGAGGGTGCGTCTGCATCAATGATGTGGTTCTGCTGAACGCCTACGCGCACGGTCTCGCTATGATGATGGTCAAAGACGAGATGCGCGCCCTCGACGTACGGCAAATTGGTGGTGATATCTCGGCCGCTGATATCTATTTTGCCGTCCTGCATGTCCTTGGGATGGACGAAGAGAATTTCATCGACCAAGTCCAAGTCTTTCAGCAATACGGCACAAACTAGGCCGTCAAAATCGCTCCGCGTCACCAATCTAAATTTCTTTTGCTCAGTCATTGTTCCCCAGTCTCGCTGTAGTGCAACGTCCAGAAGCGTCCGACTATAAGGGCGCGTCCTCAACGGAGTGTGCGCGCACGGGCGTTTGCTGTGCGCGCACACCAAATCAACGAGGGTGAAGGCTCCCGGACCCTGAATTTAGCGCGAATAATGCACTGCACGCCTTGGCACAAACCTTGCGAAGCGTCGCCGCAAACGGGTGCTCACCGATGAGACACCAGACGAGGAACCAAGGAAACAAGGAAGACCGGACAGTCTGAGGGGTCACCGGGTCCCACTAGCTCGGTTCCGCCGATCCTGCTCACTCGGGAAATTGTGGAGCTCGCTTTGCGGGAACACGACCACCTCAGTGGAGCGGCAAGTGCCCTTGGTCTCTCAAGTCGATACGCCCTTTACCGACTCATGAGGAAACTAAACATCACCCGAAAGGCACGAGTTCCAGTCACCTCCCCGGCACTTCCCTGCGAGACCCAATAATCGGCCGTCGGGGAGCTAATTCATCTTAAGGTCCTCGACAAGCTTCAAAGGTCGAGCGCACTTGGCCATCGAGCTAGCTGCCTTGGCCACTGAGCTAGCCCCGGGACCGCAGCGAAAACAAAGCGCAATCGTTGCGTAACCTTGTGCAAACGATCACTGCAGCACGGTGAACCCAGGAACAAACCATGGCGCACCGATTCGCCTGGACATTCTCCGGGTTCTTTTCCATTCAAGAAACGACACGTTTCGCCCGTACCCTTTTAGAATTGTGGAAAAATGAGCTACAAGTACCCTCATAGGCTCCTTTTTACCGCCCTGGCCGTGGTTCCGGCTTCCAGTCAGGTGAAGTCATCGAGGTCTCTGGCGGCTCCTTCCGCGGAAGCGCCTCCTGCCGCGGAAGCACCTGGAGGGAAGCGGGAGGTACACATCGTCCACGATGAGTCGAACTCCGTGCGACCCGTCGAGTGGGGCTATCACGGTCGACTCGGCCCTGAGTTCTGGGGCGAGCTGAGTCCAGCCTATGAAGCCTGTGCGGTAGGAGCGAGCCAGTCCCCTGTCAACTTGCCGATCGACCAAGCAGCGCCTGCGGAGCGAGTTCACGAGCTCTTGTACGAGATGAGCGGATTGACCGTGGCACATCACGCGCATGTGCACGATATCCTCGACAACGGCCATACGATTCAGGTCAATATCGACGAGGGGAGCGTATTGAAGACGGCGCGCGATACTTATCATTTGCGGCAGTTTCACTTTCACTCACCGAGCGAGAATCTCATCAACGGTCAGCGGTATCCTCTTGAGGTGCACTTTGTTCATCAAAGTGACGCCGGGCACATCGCTGTGATTTCGAGCCTCTATGAGGTGGGGAAGCACAACGAGGAGCTAGACCACATTATCGCCAACCTCCCTAGCGAGCAGGGAAAAGAGCATGTCCCGGAGGACGGAAGCATTGACCCCGACATGCATCTTCCCCAGAACCACGCCGCCTATCACTTCATCGGCTCGTTGACGACGCCACCCTGCACCGAAGGCGTCGAATGGATCATCTTCAAAGAAACAGATGCGGCCACCCTCGCTCAACTGGAAATTTTTGAGCAGAAGTTGAACCACAACAGCCGACCGGTTCAAGCATGGAACGACCGGATGCTGAAGGTGAGTTCACTAGAAGACTTCGAGTGAATCGCTGGGCGCGGAAAACGCCTCTTCGAGGCTCGCATGCGCACCCATGCGTTGGAAGACTTCTTTTTCTGCTGAATGCAGACACGCACGCGAGACGGAGTATCCTATCGGCATGAAGCGCTCACTCTCTTGTCTTTCGCTACTTATTCCTCTCGCCTGCCTTGAGGCTTGCAGCAAGGACACGTCAGAACCAACAAGTGAAATCGAAATGGGAGGGGGCGGCGCCGGACAATCCAATACTGAAAGTGGAGGCTCGGCTGCTTCAGGCGGAGGGAGCGAAGCGACAGGAGGCAAAGCAAGCGGTGGCTCCACTTCGAGCAACACCGGCGGCGCAGCATCTGGGAACCAATGTGGTCCGGTCGAGGACTGCACTTGGAACGAACTTGATAAAAGCAGCTGCGAAGTCGGCGATTGTTGCGGTGATATGAGTTGTGTGGACGCAATCTGTATCGCCCTTTGTGGCGAAACCGCGGACAGCCTGACCGCGTTCGATTCTGATTTTAATGTGCTTGCGCAAATTTGTAACTTCCAGGCGACTCACAGCCTGGTTCAAAGCGAGGCGAGCTGCCAGCAACCACTCATCTACAACTACTCGTCGTCTTTCAACGAAGCGATGAGTCAAGTTGAAATTGCGGTCACTCGCTCACGGCTGTCACCATTCGGTGAAGGACAAGAATCACTTCAAGTCTACGAACGCACCTTGCCGTGGAACGGGGGCGGAGTCCCCAGCGCACCTCCCGCCAACTTCGGGGTGAATCCGAGTGAAACAAGGCTCGCCTATTGGGTCACCGACACCCAGTCCGTGAGTAACAGCACTTTCTACGAAGTAGACTTGAAGACTGATGTCGTGCGCAACCTGACGGGGATCTACCCAGGGAAGACGGTGTGGCTCGACGACACACGTCTTCTGCAATGTGCGCAGCAAATAGGAAGCGACGACGCGGGGATCTATGTGATTGATGTCTCTGGCGTCGACCTTGAAGTAACATTGGTCGCGAGTGGGATATCTTGTGGGGGCCCTCTCGGAATCATCGACGGCACCGTGGTGCTCACAGGGGGCCCTCCGACCTCGACTCCCACTGCTGCGCTCGGCGTAATCCCAGTTGCTGTGATCGAAGAAGTGGTTGCTGGCACTCGACCAGTCGTCGACATCTACAGCGATGGAGATATTCAGCGCTTCCCGCGGGGAGAAGTTTGGCGGCACTTTGGAACAGTCGAAGGGGGAAAGTGGTTCGTCGCGCCCAGTGTCTCTGACTACAGCGCTTACCAAGTTGAAGAGCTGTCACTCAGTGGCAATGCGCTGACGTTCGGCGAGCCAGTTCCGCTACCACAAGGAGACGCGCCCTACGCTCAAGCATTTCACGTCGGTGGCGACCAGTTCGCAGTCGTCACCGGAGAAAATGCGACTGTCGTCAGCTTAAAACCGTAATCCGAGACGGCTGAAGCCCCGCAAGGACCATGCTCTTCAATTCGTTCGAGTTCCTTATATTCGTGGTCCCGGTGATCGCGCTCTACTGTGCGCTCAAACATCGTCAACAAAACCTGCTCCTACTGGTCGCCAGCTACTACTTCTATGGCTGGTGGAACTGGAAGTTTCTCGGACTCATCTTGCTCTCGACGCTCGTCGACTACGCGAGCGGACGGTACGTCGAACGAACGAACTCAGAGACACGTCGCCGGACGGCGTTGACTTTCAGTATTGTCGTCAACCTCGGAATCTTGGCGCTGTTTAAGTATTTCAACTTCTTTCTCGATAGCCTGGCCCAGTTCGGACCGGGGATAGACGCCGAGAAGCTCCACCTCGACATCGTCTTACCTATAGGAGTTTCATTCTATACGTTTCAGACAATGAGCTACACAATTGACGTGTATCGCCGCCGTCTCCCGGCAACCCGGCGGTTGCTCGATTTCGCCCTCTACGTGGCGTTCTTTCCACAGTTGGTGGCAGGACCGATCGAACGAGCATCGCATCTGCTCCCTCAGATCCAGCGCCACCGCTCCCTCACCTATGATCACCTGCGCAAGGGTGCCTGGCTCATTCTCTATGGATATTTCAAGAAGGTAGTGATTGCGGACAACATGGCGCCTATTGCAGACGCCGCGTTTTCCCATCCAAATCAGATCTCCGCCTGGGAAGCGTTGCTCGGCTCTTACGCATTCGCCTGGCAAATCTATGGGGATTTCTCGGGCTATTCAGCGATAGCTCGGGGGATTGCTTCATTGATGGGATTCGATCTCATGCAGAACTTCCGCATGCCCTACTTCGCGGTCAATCCTTCAGATTTTTGGAGACGTTGGCATATATCTCTCTCGACCTGGCTGCGCGATTACCTCTATCTGCCCCTCGGTGGAAATCGACGAGGGGTGAGTCGAACCTATGCGAACCTCCTCATCACCATGCTTCTCGGTGGCTTGTGGCACGGTGCATCAGGGCACTTCGTTGCCTGGGGCGCGTACCATGGAGGCCTACTTATTGCCCATCGCGCGCTTAGCCACCGCGTTCGCGGTTTTCTGCCCGCAGCTTTTTGGCAGGGGACTCTAGTTCGCTTGGTGCGAGTCGTGGGATACTTTCACCTGACATGCTTGGGCTGGCTGCTGTTTAGGGTGAGTGACCTCAGCGGCGTCTGGGAGATGTTGGGTACCCTCCATCATCCACTCGCTCCAGAGCACACAGCTCGGCTACTCGCCCTTGCGGGCTGGATGTTTGCCCTAGTTTTGCCCGTATTCGTGATCGAGATAGCTCAGGAACGTACTGCCAACATGTGGGTGATGAAGAGTTGGCCTGCTCCAGTGCGCCTCGCAACTTACGCGCTACTGATCGGAGCAATATTCTCGATGGGCGTGACACACGGAAGCGAGTTCCTCTATTTTCAATTTTAGCACATATCGAGCGTACCAAGCGCTATCGAGTCGTATCCATGTTTGGCATCTGACGATTGTAGTGGTCGCGGCCGTAGGGTGTTGGCTGGGATCAGTTCTCCAATCGTTCGTTTTTAAGCCACCAAGGTGGCACGCGGACAAGGCGGCGATCTTGTTCGTCGGTTCGTCTCATGTTGGAAACGGAGTAGACGAGTCTGGCTATCACCCACCCGCTGGAGTGCTAGCCTTCCCGGGAATGAGCTCCGAAGTGGCTCTCGCCGCCTACAAAAACCACGGGCATCTGTGGTCCCAGCTACGCGTGCTCATCGTTGAGGTAGACGAGTTCACATTGCTCTCTGATCCCCTTCGGATCACGAATGGAGATCCCAGCGAAATGACGGGGCGACTACGTCTCAATTCCTGGAAACTCCCAGCCAGTGAGATTGTCTCGGTGCGCCCATGGTGGCTCTTGCGCAACCTAGCACTTGGGAGAGGTCTGGTACCGCTCGACGAGCGGGTACGATTTACCACTTCGGGAGTTCTCCTTTCTGCACTAGATTTCGAGGCAGTGTTACCGTCGATTGGCCCCACACCGAGCGCGCCCGGGAAGGAGGCTCGATTCTCGGCCAAGCTCGCAGCCCGCAGAGTCAACTATCTTCGAAGCTTCAAGATTCATTCTCCTCAATCCAGCATTGATGCGCTTGTGGAACTCGCTCTCCTGGCGCACGAGAACGAGCAGCAGATCGTCCTCATCACCTTTCCTACTCATTCGACGTACAACCAAGCCCGCCCCGCGGTTTGGGACACCGCTATTGAGGAAGCCGTTTCCCAAGTGAGGGAAGCAGTCCCTGCTTCGACAATTCACCACTGGGATCTTCGCAATCATCCGGCTCTCAGGGACGAAAGATTCTATGCGAATCAAGACCATCTCAACGAACAGGGCGCAAAAACGCTAACGAGACTTCTGCAAGAGCCAATTCGTCAATTGCTCAACTAAAGCCGTGCGGGTGGGTGCCCCATTTTTACTGGCCCGTGCGCGTGGTAATGACTGGGCATGAGCGCACGTGCACCACAGGGACTCGCCGACGCGAGTACTCAAGAGCTTCTGGCTATGGTCGAAATCATGTTCCTGGTGGCTCAGGCCGACGGGGTATTCACGCCGGAAGAGCGACAGACTTTTCTTGAACACGTGCAATCACTGTCCGAAGACAAGATGGGGCTCCCGGAACTCAGTGGGCTGGTGGACCGCTTTGGCACTTTAGAGTCGCTCGATGTCAGCGAACGATTGGACCAACTAGCTACCTCGCTTCCCGACGACACAAGTCGTCGCATTGTCTACGGCCTCGCGTGGGGAATTGCGGCAACAGATGGTCAGGTCATGGAAAGTGAGTCCGTACTACTTTTCCAGCTCGCTGAAGCATTGGGGCTCGATGAAAAAGAATGCGACGAGATTGCCGAGTCAGTGCGCATGAGCAGTCGCGCCCCCTCCGGTTTCTGATGACGAAGGCTTCGTGATGAGGAAGGCGCATTTCTTGCTTGAAAAGCAGCGCGCCCACTCACTGCCAGAAGGAACGACATGCATCTTCAAATCCCAGAGGAGATCCCCCACCCCCAGGATGCCGATTCATTCGACATCGAATCACCTTTGGATATCATCCTGTTCATTGTCGTCCCGTTGCTGATGATTGCAGCGTACTTCTACTGGCGAAGACGTCGCTAATGGTGAGGCACCGCACCGGTGGTGAGGCACCGCGTCACAGGTGAGGCACCTTGACACAATCGTTTGAATCAACGCCTAGGACTCAATCAGCTCTTCGACGACAGATTCAAGCTCTGGAATCACCCAATTGATCGCGAGGTACGCTCCGGCCAAGACGAGGAGTAGTGTCACCCAGCTTGGAAAGATGCGCTTTCTTTCTGATCCATAGGCACTCGCCACCGCGGCCGATGCCGACGCCTGAGCGAGTTCGCTGGAATTGGGGGCTTCACCCGCAGGATGTTCGCCGTGTCCCGAGCGCCCCATGGAGCGCCCCTTTCTGCCATCTCTAGAATCGTGGATCCGGCGAAGAAGTCGCTCTTCGCCCTTTCTTGTGACGCCGTGTCCAAATGGATCCTCGATTGAGAATGGAACCAAATCTTGAGCGGATCTTCCTTCGCTTGCCATCACCTTCTCCTTGTTAAAGCCCACGAATCACAGGAGCAAATAACGTTCCAAATCAACGGGCCCGATGAGCGTTCCGTTCCGAAAATGCCACTCAACGCGGAAATCGACAGCAAAGAGCGAGGGACCACTGGCTGAACCCATGCCGCGGATCCCCCGAGTTCAAAACTCTTGTCGACCGGCGCACCGCAGGGAAGTCGGCCCACGAGAATTTGATCGTCGTTCTCAGGCTGCGACGAAGTCGGGGTTTCAACCGCATAGGGCAAGCACACCAAACGACTCACAGTCTCGTTGTGCTTCACAGGCCGCACGCAGCTCAGACCCTGAGGTCGCTGAAACTGGTACGCGCTTGTCAAGGTGAGGAATTCCTCCCCTGCTCTGCACAACTTTGCGTTGATGTTCGAACTCGCGGCCATCGCTTCAAAGGCGTTGTTTGGGCTGGGAGAGCTGCTAGCAACCGACACCTTCTCGATGTCCTCCGCGCTCAATCTGCGCCAGCAGAACCATCGTGAGTCCCCCGCTTTCCAGGAGATCCCATGTATACGAAATGGCTACCAACCCTAACTTTCGGATTGTCGATAGGAATCACAGGCTGTGGAGGAGACGAGTTCGATCTTGATGGAGCCGCGACCGGTGGCGCGTCAACCGGTGGCGCATCGGCGAGCGGGGGCCAGGCCACAGGCGGATCAGAAACTGGCGGAAGCCCCAGCAGCGGTGGCGCTTCGACTGGTGGAGCTTCGGCAACCGGCGGCAACGGGACAGGAGGGAGTGGAACTGGCGGAGAAACAGCCAGCGACGACGCAGTTCGGAGCGATGGTTGCGGCGTGACGGACGGCGTAACCACCCTGACGTCCGGCGGCTCATCAGTCGCGAGCGCGCTTCCCACCTCAACCAGGCTCACGATCATGAGTGGGGGCACGAGTCGCGATTACATCATCGACATTCCCGCGGACTACGATCCTGCGCACCCCTATCGCCTTATTTTCTCGTGGCATCAGGCATATGGGTCGGCTAACGGCAATGCTACCGGCCAGTACCCCGCCTTTAACGGCCCCAACTTCGACGCAGAGAACTACGCCTATTTCGGGCTGCACCGTGAAGCGACCGCAGCAAACGAGCCGGCCATCTTCGTCGCACCCCAAGGGATTGGGAACTTTCCGTGGGATTACAATCGAGACGTGGCTGTCTTCGATGCAGTACTTGCCCGCGTCAACGAAAACCTGTGCATCGACGAAAGCCGAGTCTTTACCACGGGCTTCAGCTTCGGAGCGATGATGAGCCACGCGCTTTCGCTCGGGCGCGCGTCGAAACTGCGTGGTGCGGTCACCATGGCACCGGCCAATTACAACTTCACCCAGCCCACTAATGAGCCTGCTACCCTCGCTTATTTTGGAATCACCGGCATGAGCGATGGTACTTGTAAGTGGGTCAACAGCGATGGAGCAAAGGAAGGCGGGAAGTACTGCGTTCTGCAGCACGCTGAGGACAACGGTTGCGCGGTGCCTGGCAACATCCAGACAGCGACGAATGGGAGCAAAGATCACGTCTGCTACGAATTCGAAGGCTGCGATGAGGGGTATCCTGTGAAAGTCTGCACATTCGATGGCGCGCATACTCCGTCGAGCGTGAATGACGGGAACTTCAGCGGAGACGATGGTCTCAACGCTTTTATTCCACCGTTGGCCTGGGAGTTCATTTCACAGTTCTGACAGAACAGACGACTTCAGATACTGGTGCAAACAGGCCAAAAGACCATCCACTGCAGGCTGTTTGATGTCGGGACCCCTTTGGGGGAATTTGGGAGCCAGCCATATGTTCAGCTCCGATCCGGAAGTCGCAAAAAAACAGATGCTCGCCGTAGTCTTCTTGCTGACGGCCTTTGGTCACGCGGACGGCAAGTTCGGGATGGCGGAAAAGCGGTTCGTTCAGGAGCAGATCGCCGCGCTCGTCGAAAAGCGTATGCTGGAAGCAGTCTCTGACCCGCTCGCGCGTCACGCCCAGACCGCTCGGGTCACCACGCAGTTTCAGCGCGTTGCGGCGACGATCGATCGGGAGATCGTCGCGCTATTCAGCGAATCCGTGGCGGAAGGCGAGAGTCAGGAAGACTTCATTCACGCCAAGATCACCTTGCGTGGTTACGAACTGCTGCATCCGTTCGACGACGCTGCACGCGAAGTTCTGTTCAAGATCGTTGACGATTTCATCTTGGCAGACGGTGTCGCGCACCCGGCTGAAGAAAAGCTTAGGGACGACCTCAAGCGAATTTTGGATGAACCCCTGGAGATCACTGAGTTCGAGGTGGTCGAGGATGAATCAGCGCGGACCGTTGCACTGCTTCAAGAAGAGGTTCTCGTTCCCCGCGTCGACGATCATCCATTCTTCACTCGTTTGGAACAGACTTACCCTCGCGAGCCTGAGGCCTTCGCGCAACCGGCGATGCTCGACGTCGAATTGGTTCGCAAGGTGAGAAGAACGCTCGATGAACAACGGGCGGCCGGCGCAGGGCGACTGACGGGCGCCCAGCAATTCACCGAATTTGCCGGGCAGGCGCCGTTTCTGGATGGGCACGCATACGTTCTCCCCCCCGATCCGAACAAGGAGTACGAGCTGATCGTGCTCGGCGACTTGCACGGGTGCTACTCCTGCCTGAAGGCGGCACTGATGCAGACGGACTTCCTCGCTAAGGTACAGGCCCACGTCGACGATCCTTCCAGCACGCCTGACACTCGACTGGTTCTTCTCGGCGACTACATTGATCGCGGTCGCTTCAGCTACGACGGCATTTTGCGTGCGGTGATGCAGCTCTACGTCACCGTACCGCATGCCGTTTACATGCTACGCGGGAACCACGAATACTACATCGAGCACCAGGGCCGTGTCTTGGCTCCAGTGCGCCCGGCAGAAGGCATGATGAGTCTTGAGGGGATCGCAGGACACGCCTTCTTCAAGGAGTACATGCACATGTTCGAAGAGCTGCCCACATCGCTCGCATTCGACCGCCTGTTCTTTGCCCACGCTGGCATTCCGCGCGAAGCGTCCCTGCGCGACAAGTGGCAGGATCTCTCCTCCTTGAATGATCCCGATCTACGCTTTGAAATGATGTGGAGCGATCCGAGCAATACGGAAGCCGTGCCCGATGAACTCCAAAAGAAAGTCGCTCGTTTTGGCTACGGAAGCTCACAGTTTCGGAGCTTCATGGCCAGAATCGGCTGCACGGCGATGCTGCGCGGTCACGAGCGGATCGTCGAAGGTTTCCGCGCCACTTACGAGTTTCCCGACGCGAGCCTCTACACACTGTTTTCGGCCGGCGGCGAAACCAGCCTCGATTTGCCCGAGTCGAGTAACTATCGCGACGTCGCGCCACGCGCGCTGACAGTCCGCTGGAGAAACGGCGAGAGTAGCATCACACCGTTTGCCATAGATTGGGCACGTTACAACGACTCGTCACGCAACCGATTCCTTGCGTGAGGTACACAATGCTCCCTACGCCTGCACAAGGCTCCCTACCTCGAACCTGTCACTCATCCAACTGACTACTTCTTCACTGCGCGCGCCACTCCAATGACGCCGCCGTTTTCTGGAGTGATGCTTTCCCAAGAGATCACGGGGAGTCCGCTGAGGTCGAAGGCGAGGCTAGGAAGGGTCCCCCCATCGGTAGCCTGACTTACAGCTCCGTCGTCAACAAAGGGAGTCCAACCGCTGCCCTCCTCGTAGAGGCCGACGTAGACCTCGCCTTCGCGCCAGGTAGCAAGGAGTCGGTCCCAGGGGTCCACACCCAAGACAGAATAAGAAGCGCCGGGGCCTTCAAACTGAAGGTTTCCTTCGAGTGGTTCGAACGCTTCGGTTCCAGCGTCATACTTGGTCGCAAACAAGAGAGTGCCTGCATCCGAATCGGCACGATAGCCTACAAAAAGCTGGCCATCACGGGTGAGGGCCGTCGTCGCGAAGAATGCTTCATCATCGCTGAACGAGCCGAGACCTTGCCATGCGCTTCCATCGAATAGGTATGCAGAAGAGTCGCTAGCGAAGGCGATTCGGTCCATGGCGTTGGCAAAGTTCCCAGAAAACAACTGGGGCGGAGCGCCGTCAAAGGCATCACCCAATTGCTCCCAGACTCCGTCAACAAGCCGGTGTACCTCGATGCGATCGTCTGAAGAGAGGCCAGCTATCAGAAAATACCCTTCAGCGTCTGTTCCCAGCGCTCGACTCAAGGGAACAACAGGCACCTCAATCTCCACCCACGAGTCGCCTTCCAATTGAAAAACTTGTCGCTGGCCCGAGGATGTGGCTGCGTAAACATTGCCTGCGCAATCCACCGCCAGGCCCCCATTGCCAGTATACCCCTCCTCGGCCGAGGCAACTGGAGCGCCACCGACCATCTCCCATTCTTCACCGTCGAAGCGCTGTACGATGAATTCATAGGGACTCATCCAAGCATCTCCCTGCGCCGTCGTTGCTGCGACGTAGATGTCGCCTGAAGGTCCGACGCGTACTAATGATTCACCTGCAGTCTTTTCTTTTCCTGGGTACAAGAGGGGAAGTTTCTCCCACTTCAAGTCACTCAGCTCAGGTGCAACGGCCGAGAGTTTAGCGCCGCAGAGCCCTATTGATTCGGTGTTATCTCCATCACCCGGTGCACCACCGCCGTCGCCTCCGCTTCCCCCATCACCATCGCCGTCGCCCGAGGACGAACTTGAGTCGTCCGAACAACCCCAGAGCGCCATCCCCGTAAGGGTTGAAAGCAAGACCACCGACAACCCCGAACCGATCAGATGCTTCATCATAGCGAAGGATCAGGAGGAGGTTCGAGGTTGTCAATAGACGGCATTGCCTGTCCGCTCAAACGCGACTCGGCCCCGTCAGCGGTCGAGATAGTCCATGAGCCAGCTCATCGCTGGTCGATGTTGACCGTTGCGAATGAGGCCTGAGTCTGGCACCCAGGTGGCGCCATACTGGTATCCCCAGAGCGTGATTCCTGCAACCTGAGGCGTTTCGTAGAAAAGAGAGAACTGCTCGCGCATCACGCGCAGCTGTTCCTGGTCGTTTTGGATGTTCACGTCGTACTCGGAGATGTAAACCGGAAGCCCTACCCCGATCAGCTTGTTCAAATTCCCGCGCAGCTCGCTCAGCGACAAGGTCTCCAAGCCATGCGCCTGAGCGCCGAGTGCATCGATGTAACCCGAACCTTTGACTGCATTGGCAATACGAACAAAGGTATCGGTTTGCCAACGCAAGACGTTGTAGTCATTCAAGATCAGGGTCGCGTTGGGGCAGTACTGCCGTGTCTTTTGAAAAGACCAGACAATCCAGTCATAGCCGGTCGAACCCGTGCCCCCGATCGCGTTCACGTAGGAGGGAGTGGTATGCGGTGGGGGTTCATTCACCACATCGATCAAGTCGACGTCCGGGTAGCGCTCGCAGAACAAGCGGATCCATTCTTCGACTTCGGCTCTCTGCTCGGACGCAGGCAATGAAGCGATCCAGTTGGGTTGTTGGCTGCCCCAGACCAACGTGTGTTGCTTGAACTTGAGTCCACGGCTCTTGGCATAATTGTAGGCAGCGTCCAGGCCGCGCCAGTCCATCACGTCTCGGCTGCGTTCGACAGACCCCCACTTGCCTTCATTCTCGGGCGTGATCTGATCCCAGTAATCGGCAAAGTCGGACCGCACAGCGCCATTCGTGGTGATGTTGCCAACAAACTTGGAGGTGGTGCCTCCTGAGCCCCCACCGCCGTCCGAGCAACGTCCACAGCTCTGATCACAGTAATGGTTGTCGATCATCCACCCGGAGTTGCATTCAGACGTCTGAGAGGCCCAATCGTCGCACGTAGCCGCGTCCCACTCGGTGCCCGTGGGGCGCACATTGCTGCACTCACCTGCTGGTGGCTGACTGGTGCCGACACGCGTGGCGGTAAATGCCTGATTGGCTGCCCCGGTCACGTTCCACTGGGCCACGTTAGTGCCGTTGGTGGTACCCCAGTTCCAACCGTCGAGCGCCATATTGCTGTGGCGCGCAACGAGGCGCAGATTGCCACCACCCACATCTTCAAAGCGAAATTGCTGGTTGGTGCCTCCAGAACAAGTGTATTGGGCGAGGTTGGCCCCAGCTTCGGTCGAGCGGGCCCAGACATCGATGCACTTTTGGCTCTGTACATTTTTAAGGAATAGTAGCCTTCTTCATACGGGACGAGGGTGAACTGCTGGGCCGCTTGCCCTGTGCATTCCCAGAGCTGGATGTTGGCACCGTTTTCGGAACTGACATTGGTCACGTCCAAACACTTGCCCGCATGTGCATTTCTAAATGTGTAGGTGACATTTGCATCGAGGGCTTGATTCACGGTCACAAGGACCTCGTCGTCCTGCGCTTCGAGAGCGCAGCCAAAAAGTAAAACACTTGCTGCCGCGACGTTGAGGAAAGTACGCACGGTACCCGCACGATCGCCCGAGATTCGAATTCTCATTTGTACTCCTTTACAATTGGCCAGACACGATGAGCTATTTGCACGAGCTCAATCGCCGGCTTCCCACCTGCGGTAGCGCAGGGTCTGAGGACCCTATGCAGTAGCGTCTCTCACCGGCAGCTGAAGATTTTCTCCCCTGCCCGTTGCAAGATTCCAACTCGCTTCGAATCATCAATGTGAGTGCATTGATATCAAGAGCAGTGTTCATAAAACGGCATAAACGTTGCGGCTATCCCACCAACCTCATGTGCGCTTTTGACTATTCGCTCGACGATGAGCACCTCGACTTGCGACAACAACCAGAAGTTACCCCTGCGAAGACTGCCTTCTCTTAAAAAATTTGGCGAAGCGGGGCGGACGCTTTTGGAAAGTTTCGGAGGGCGCAATTGTCGCGCCATCGTCCCTCTGACGTGAAGAGATTTCGCGAAAGAGGGTTCTAGAAATTATCTCTCCTTCACAAACTCGCCCATTCTTCGGCAGCGGTACAGCTCTTGCTTTGGCTTCTGCACGGTTCACCTCGACTCACCTTTCCCGAAGGGCAGCCTGCATCATGCCTCACACCGAAGAACGCGTCCGATTGCGTAAACCTTGTCCGTGCGGACAGGGACAAGTCCTCTTGATCTTTCACTTGCCCACTCCCGACGGAGAGTCTGGCTATTTTCTGTCGCCTGAGATCGTATGCGCTGCCTGCGTGAGCCTCTACCGCGCACATTATCGTGCGGCTCCAGACAGAGTAGAGCTCTCTCCGTTCAACGACGAGGAGCACCCTTCAAGCAAGGGCACCATCACCTATCCTGTGGAACCCGTGCCTCCACCTCGCCCTGGTACGGTGGACCACGCTTAACTTGCCTCGGCCAATTGTGGGGTGCCCTCACAAGTCCTGCCGCTTTTGGACTTTGCCAAGTCTCCGGAACGGATCAGCTGGAACGCACGCGACTTCTTCAAAGAAGCGTACACGACGTCGTGCGTTCCACCTCGAACCCCGCGAGAGTCAACTGGTAGTTCGAACCAACTGGCATTCGCTCGGCATGAAACACAACGATCTCGTAGATCTTGCCTAACGTAAGGCCCTGCTCATCCAAGTTCACCGTGCCCGATTCAGGAGGATGAGCTCCCCCTAAGTCGAGTGCCTTTCTGCCGTTGACGAAAACATAGACGTCATCGTCCCCTCGGAAGTCGAGCACTTCGCCGCCCTGATAACGAAAGACGTACCGCACCTCACTGGTGAAGTGGTAATTGTGATTTTGCGTACATGGTTCGACACCGAGAGGCTCGCGTTCTTGGTATGTCTCTTCTTCACAATACTGAAGCTCATCGTTTCTCGTGAGACCATCTAAGGGAAAGAGGCTTGAACTTGAGAACTGATAAGCACCCGTGCTGTCGATTCTTTCCAGCTCAAATGAGCGCAGATGCGTCATCGTCTCCGGGTGGGTCGGATCGTACCAATCACTGAAGCTCTCCATCGACGCAATGCTGAGAGCGCCACCGAGCTCCTCGCACCCCATGTAGTCGACCTTGAGCAGTGGCTTCCCTTGAGCGTCCAGAGTGTCAGCGAGCATGTCCTGACAGAGACCTGGTCCTATTCCAATCGTCTCTCCAGTTGAGCGCATGTTGCCATTGATCAGCATGTCATCGTGGCCGCCAGGGAATCCTGCCGCGATGAAGTCTCGGTAGATCACCGGCAACTGCAGGCATTCCTTCGCCTTATCGTGAGAACAGGGCAGGGTATCGGTGAAAGTCTCAGTCATACAGGTGAAACCAGGCTCGATGACGCAAGAACTTGAACAGCCATCGTTTTCCGCAGTGTTCCCATCGTCGCACTCTTCAGGATCGACGCGCATTCCATCGCCGCAATCGGACACGCATCCGTCGACTCCGCCAGCGCGGCAGTCAGGCTCTCGGGTGCAGAAAGTAGTGCAGCCCGAACCGTCCCCATAATACACCCCGTTGCGAATTCCTTCGTCGCACGATTCGTCACCGTCGATCACACCGTTACCACAGTCTCGCATCGTGCACGCCGAGGGCTGTCCGGTGCAGCCATGCCCAGGCTCGATGCGACACGAGTTCGAGCAACCGTCGCCATCCTGAGGAACAGCTTCAGCGTCGTCACAGTTCTCCGCTCCGAGCACGATGCCGTCGCCACAAATGGCTACGCAAGATCCACCTTCAAGGGGACAGTTCCAACCCGGTTCCTCGCGGCAACTATTGCAACCAGCGGGGCTCGCGGTTCCCGTGTCACAGGTTTCGGCTCCCGCAAGGACGCCATCGCCACATACCGCGGGTGCCCCTCCTTCCCCACCGATACCGCCAACGTTCATTTGGCCGCCTAGACTGGTCTCCCCGGCTCCTCCGCCTAGGGGTATCACGCGAGCCGTGTCAGAAACGTCGAAACCAAAACGGCAACCGTGAATTGCTGCAAACCCGAGAACGAGCGCGGTACCGCTCCGAACTGAAAACCATGGGCGCACTTGCCTTGGATAGCACATCGACCAATGGGGCGCAGAATCAACTGACCTAGCTGGGCGACACAAACGTGCACCATGTCGCCTATCCCCCCACCGCTCTAAACTGCGGAGAATCATGGAATAAGGCATTCGTTCTTCGCTGCCCAACCGAAGGAACCGCTCAAGGAAAGTCATGATGAAACCCGCCATGGTCCGCATCGCTCTTGCGAACATCCGCATCGCCGCAACTCCCAGCGAATCCGTCAACCTTGCGACTTCAGCTATTGCTGAAGCAGGTGCTACTTAGCCTGTGTAAACTGCGCCAGCGATGGCTGCGGGACGACGTCTGCGATCGCGCGGCCAGACGGCTCTCTCATGTGTTTTCAACGTGCTCCACGCGGCTCCACGCACGTCGTCTCTATTTCCAAAACTTTGCCAGCGAGTGACATGAGGCGACGTACAGAGTTCTCCCCATGGGATGAGATGAAAGAACATCCTCGGCAACGCTGCGCTTCCCTGCGGGTTTCTCGAAAATCCAAGGGCTAAGCATGCTCACCTACCCGCGCCCACAAGACCCAACATTGCGAAGTGGCGCTTGTCGGCCCATGATCCAGCGTGTCTCTAGTGCAGGAAATAGCCTCTATTGATGCCGTCTGGACACGAGTTCATGGAGACAAGCGTTTGAGCCGTTCGCTCCCCCCTTCTTTTTTGGTGCACCAAATTTGCCTGCAGTGAATCCCTCGCCCAGCGATCGTCATGAGCAAGCGGGAGCGATCGGCGCGAACCGCTATCGCACCATCCTCAAGTTGGGCGAAGGCGGAATGGCTGAGGTGTTCCTCGCGCTGCAGCAGGGCATGACCGATGTGCGGCGTTTGGTCGTGATCAAGCGACTACGCATGATGTTCGCTCACTCAAAAGAATATCAGGCGATGTTCCTTGAGGAGGCGCGACTCGCGACTCGACTCAATCACCCCAATGTTGTTCACACCTATGAGGTGGGAAAAGACGCCGATCAACACTTCATCGTCATGGAGTACCTCGCAGGTCACTCACTGACTCAGCTGCTGCGAAAAGTGGCTCAAGAAGGGCTAGACTTCTCGATCGCGCTGAGAATTTTGATCGAGGTCCTCAGGGGTCTCGAATACGCCCATCAGCAAGAGGACCTTGATGGGTCAGCCCTGAACTTAGTGCATCGGGATATTTCTCCCTCCAACATTTTCGTAACGTACGATGGCCGCATCAAGATTCTCGACTTCGGGATCGCGAAGGCGAATGGCTCTTCGATTGAAACCAATGTCGGGACCATCAAAGGCAAGCTGACGTACATGGCCCCGGAACAAGCCAAACAAGACGCGGTGACAATGCAGGCTGACCTCTACGCTGTTGGGGTGATGCTTTGGGAGATCACGGCAAACCGCAGGCGTTGGGCAAGCGATTTGGGCGATGTGGCCATCTTCGGTCTGCTCCTGGAGAATCGACCGCCGAAGCCGCCCGGGGCCTCCGCTCGGGGCCTTCCTGCCGAACTCGATGCTATTTGTCTGAAGGCTCTGGCGCCCTCCCCCAGTGCTCGCTTCAAAGACGCCACCGAGTTTCGGCGGGTTTTGGAAGAATTGCAGAAGTCGCTACCCAGCGAAGCCAGCTGCGACGAAGTAGGAGCATTGATGAGCCGATGCTTCGCCGAAGAACAGGAGAAGCAGAAGCGCGATATTGATGAAGAGATGAGGAATGCGGACACATCGGAAGCTGAGCCGAATGTTCACACGCTCGTCTGGCGCAAGGCGCATCGAAATAGTGGAGCTTCACTTCCCACCGCTACTTATCCTCCCAGTTCTTCAAGTCAGGCGCTGACCACTGGCCTGCGCAAGCCTGTATTGTGGGCCATCGCGCTGGCGACGCTCGTGATTCTCGCGACTCTCCTGGTGACCAGGCCAGATACCCGAGAGCTTGAGCCCATCACACTGGACCTCGACGCGCTGGCGCAAACTGAAGTTGTGGTGACGATCGTTGCTAGCCCCAAGGAAACTCATCTCTTTTGGAATGACAGGCTGTTACTCGACAACCCCACAGCCGAACGCCACAAGAGCTCGGAGAGTACAGTGACAGTCCGCGCCGAAGCGGACGGTTTCAAAAGCGAAGAACGAGTCGTCTCATTGAATAAAAACTGGGATCTCGTATTCGATCTCGTGCCACTTCCTAGCGCAATTGCCGCTGACGCCCTGCCCGACGAAGCTAGCATCAAGACAGAAAACAAGGCCAGCCTCCGGCAGGGGAAGACACCACCCATCCTTGCCGGAAGCAAAGCGACCGTCTCAACTCCGCCTCAACCTTCTCCCAAAGTACGACTCGATACGTCCGATCCATGGTCCGACTAATACCCGGGATAAATCCCACATGTCTCCGGCTCGCGCTCATGTTTGGGTGGGGATGCTCGATTGCCTTCGCTACATTGCCGGTACAAGCCGATGAGACTGATCCTGCTTCGGATCGCAGCGAGGCGGAAGAACGCTACAATCGAGCCCTCGAGCTGTTCAACGAGGGCAGCTATGACGCAAGTCGCTTGGAGTTTGAACGTGCCTATGAGTTAGCTCCTAGCTATCGCATTCTCTACAATGTGGCCCTCGTCAATGTTCAGATGAATGACTACGCAGCTGCGCTGACGGCCTTTGAACGTTTCCTCAGCGAAGGTGCAGACAAAATTTCGGCTACTCGTCAGGAAGAAGTGCGGAGTACCATTGAGCAGCTTCGAACGAAGGTTGGCTTCTTAAAATTCGCCGTGGATGAATCTGGTGCCGAAGTCTTCGTCGATGACATTTTGATAGGAACGACACCTCTTCTCAATGAAGTGCGCGTGAACGTCGGACGTCGTCGCATTTTCGTCTCCTGGAAAGGAGAGCGAAAGACCCAACTCGTCGAAGTTGCCGGGGGCGACCACCTCGACGTGGAATTCCAATTGGTAAAACCCCTGCCCGCTGTCGAGGAGGTATCTTTTGAAGGTAACAATCCAGCCCCGCCTCCCAATCGAGCCCCAGTCTATATTAGCTGGGGGCTCACTGGTGCTCTGGCCGCTGGCACCGCAACATTCGGAATCCTCGCACTGGGCGCGAAGTCTGACCAAAACAAGGAGAAGGAGAAGTTCGGGGTCAGCTCAGCCGAACTGGAAGCCTCCGCATCGAAGGTGAAGAATCTAGCCCTCGTGACCGACATTCTTCTCGGAGCCACAGTCATTTCTGCCGGAGTCGCAGTCTTCTTGACCATCAAAACGCCTCAAACCAGTTCCCATGAAAAGGTCGCGCTTGTTGTCCAACCGAATGGAGCGTCGCTCGTTGGCACCTTTCGATCTCAATAGTGCACAGCGCACGAAGCTCTACGGCCTTGTTGCAAGCCTTGGACTTTGCGCTGGGCTTTTCGGCTGTTCACTCTTGCTGCCCGAAGATGCCGCGCAGTGCAGCCAGGATTCGGATTGCGCTACGCTCGGATTTGGAGAATCAGTCTGCGATACCTCTGCCGGGATCTGCATAGAGCCTCAAGAAAGCAGTGGAGGCAACGGCGGCGATGGCGACGCTGACATGTCATTGGGTGGCGCAACGGTAGGTACAGGAAGCGGCGGAAGCGGAGGCGGCGGAAGCGCTCCGCTTGGAACAGGCGGCGAGGAGGGGACGGGCGGTGAGGAGGGCTTTCACCCGACCGTTCGCGCCATCGGGGCCGCGATGACTCTGCTCTATGGTGGTACCGGCTCAGGGGCATTCGCCGATACCTGCCCAAATAATGAAGTACTCATCGGACTCAATGTTTGGACCAACCCGGGGACCGGCATCGGAAGTGACTTCATCCAGCAATCTCAGGGAATTTGCGGGAAGCTCGAAATCACCGCCGAGTCCGTGGGTGTGACACCTGGAACTGAGCTTCGCATTCGCGGGCTAGGGTTCAGTGAAGGCGACGAAGAAATGACGGCACTTCTCTGCGGGTCGAATGAAGCCGTCGTGGGGTTTGATGGAAATGCAGGATTCTACGTGGAGAAAGTGCGCGTCTACTGCGCCCCCCTCTCAATCAACGAAAGCGGCAATGGTCTGCAGTTTATCGTCGGTGAGGCCGTACCAGGCGCGAGCGTGCAGAAGAAGGACTCCGGTGGTGAGGCGTTTTCAAGTTTGTGCCCCGAAGGGCACGTGGCGCGCGGACCCGCGGTCCGCGGCGGGGGCTGGCTCGATGCCTTTGGAACAATTTGTACCGCGCCGACAGTTGCCTACCCGCTAGGGGAGCCGTGTAGCGCCGACGCCGAGTGCACAACCGGGAAGTGCGACGGGACGTGCGTGGCATCGACCTGCACTTCGCCCATTGGCTGCGACTGCGTACTGTTCAATTCAACCAACTATGTCTTTTGCCCTCAACGCAACTTGTTTTCGGCCGCCGCTGCGGCCTGTGAAAATGTCGGGCTCGATCTCGTGCGCATCGAAAATCCAGTCGAAAATGGCTGGTTGCGCAACACTGCCGACACCCTCGGCATGGATACCTTCTACATCGGAGCATCCGACGAGGCGGTAGAAGGCGAATGGCGTTGGCGTGATGGCACCCAATTTTGGCAAGGAGACGTGACCGGAGCAACGGTGGATGGATTGTACGACTTTTGGGATTCCTCAAAACCAAACGCGTCGGGAAACTGCGCTGTCGTCTCAAGCGCAGCAAACATTGGCGGCACCTGGTTCGACTCACCGTGTACCAAGAGCGAGAACTTTGTTTGTAAGTGAGCTGAGGATTGGCACGCGGCCAGGACGCAAACTGTCGCGATCAAAAGAGAGTGAGTAGCCGCTCCGCCGCTGCCTTGGATGACGCAGGATTCTGGCCAGTCACCAGTCATTTATTGTTCAGGTAGATGACGCGCTTTCCGAATGCCTCACCTCTCAATAGCCCCGCGAACGCCTCCGGCGCCTGCTCAAGGCCTTCGATCATTTCTTCTCGGTAAGTAATCCTGCCTTCTTTCAACCAAGCTCTCATTTGCTTCGAAAACTCAGGGTAAAGCTGGCCAAAATCATCAAAGACGATGAAGCCCCGAACAGTCATGCGCTTTCGTAGAATGAGACCCATCAAAAGATTCAGTCGATCAGGTCCATCCGGCAACGCTGTCGCATTGTATTGCGAGATGAGACCGCAGACTGGAATGCGGGCCGAAGTGTTGAGAAGTGGCAGCACGGCATCGAGTACATCACCGCCCACGTTTTCGTAGTAGATGTCGACACCATCCGGCACCGCCGCTTTCAGCGCCTCGGGAAACCCCTCTGCCTTGTAATCGATGCAGGCGTCGAACCCGAGGCTATCGACCACGTGTGAGCATTTTCTAGAGCCACCCGCGATACCCACAACTCTGAGTTCAAGAATCTTGGCGATCTGACCAACCGTTGCGCCGACAGGGCCGCTTGCTCCGGCGACCACCAAGGTTTCGCCCTTCTTGGGTTTTCCAATCTGCGTAAGACCGGACCAAGCTGTCAGCCCGGGCATACCCAAAACACCCAAGGCCCACGAAGGATTTTCTGGTTCCTTACCTAGATTGACAACACCCGATCCGCTTGAAATCGCGTAGTCCTGCCACCCCCCAGCGGCAACAACCCAGTCACCTTTCGTGAATCCATCTACGTTCGATTGAACCACTTCAGCGACCGTTCCGCCGACCATCACCTCGCCAATTTCGACAGGCGCTGCGTAAGAAGGCGCGTCGCTCATGCGTCCACGCATGTAAGGGTCGAGCGACAGGTACTCGTTGCGAAGCAACATTTCACCTGCGCGGGGATCCGGCAAATCATCGGTTTCAAGACGCAGAGTGTTTGCATCAGGTTCACCTGTCGGGCGCTCGGCTAGGACGAACTTGCGATTCTTTGAACTTGTTTGAGTCATGGGTGGAATATCGGGTGCATAAGCCGTGCCGCCGGACGCAGGCTCAAGTCACCGTCAGTACTACCCCAAAGCAGACCGTCTCAGGAACTCGCGGCGTGTCACCGGGGTACAAACGTGGCGATTCGCCACAGCCACTTCCCTCTCGGGCGCGGCTCCTTCCGAGGGCCACCATCACATGTCAACTGAATCAGACACCGTCTCGCGAACCTCGAATCGCTCAAACGTGGTGACGGAGAATATCACTGGTAGAGGCAAACAACGCCACGCCTGACGGCGTGACGTTGTTCCTACTTCTGAGTTACGGCCCCACCGAGAAACTGGGCGGGCACCAGGGACGCAAAGCCCTCAGCGCCAATGACCACCCGGACCTCACTGATATTCTCAGCGATTTCCTTCATGGCTTCCAATTCCTTGAGTCGGAGCAGGACCGGTTCCTGGGCCATCACCTTCGCCGTGTTGGCAAGAGACCGCGTTGCGGCCGTTTCCTCACGACGCAGAATCACGTTGGCCTGGGCTTCCTTTTCCGCCTCAATGACGCGGTTGAGAAGCACCTTCATTTCACCGGGCAGGACCACGTCCTTCACACCGATGTGCTCAACACTGACCCCGATGGCCTGAGCGGCAGGCAATACCTGAGCGCTCATTGCTCGAGTGAGAGAGTCTCGCCCCTCAAGCAAAGCATCAAGGGTCACCCCCGCGACATAGTCACGGGCTGCGAGCTGCGCAGCGACGTACACCGCATCACGAACGCTGGTCACCCGGCGGCTCAATGCGACATCCACCACCGCGTACTCAACAGAAATGCTGAGCCGAAGCGTCACCTTATCTCGAGTCATCAGTTCCTGTCCGGTGATCGAAAGCTCTGTTCGGCGGACATCGATCTTGTCGATGACTACCGGACGATTGACGGTATTCCAGAATCGGTAAAGCCCCGGCTCAAGCACACTTTCTAGCTTTCCACACACCTTGAGCATGCCACGTTCGTGGGACTGAATCGTCGCCTGAGTGTATTGCCCAGTTGGCACAACCGCTTCCAGCTCTGCGGACAGAGAAGGAAACGCCGTAGTCGTGTCGAACAGCTCGACCCGCACGGAAGGATCTATTGTCCAGAATCGAGCCAGGCCCGAGCAAAGAAACTCGACCGGACGACCACCGGCAAAGATCACTGCTCGTTCCTGATCGGCGATCTGAATCTCACGGTACCAGTCACTCGGCAAAACGGCCGCGACTTCTGAGTACACGTCGAAGATCAGATCATCGACCTTGAAGCGTTGCTCGGTGTAGCCGCGCCCCCAAAGCCGATGGCGTCCAGGACCCAATGCTCGCACCGGCAGTCCGTTCTTGAACAGCACGACCCGCTCATTCAGCTTGACTCGTAGAGTCTTGTAAAATCCAAACATTTCTCTGATCTCCTTTCATTCGTTTTCTCAGCAAGCATCTCTGCTTCAATGAATAGGAGCGCCTCGCGGACCTTTGCCGCCGAAACGCCAGGCAACGGGCTCCTCCAGAGCCGCGCCATTAAAGTGGAACCCACACACCTGACGTGGGGAGCTGTACGGGACGAGCCCGAAGGCTCCGCCGCACCGTGTGGACTCGACGAAGCCCACCCTCGAAAGGACGCTTTTCGTCTTGCATTCGGGCAGCCCGGGGAGACTTTTTCCGGTCTTGTTTCGGCGCTTCAGGATGGACCAGAAGCATGCGAGCAAGATGGGAAGAAGCATCCTCCGCACGCGCGAAAGGAGTCGACTTTGGTGCGGAGCAAGACCTGCGCATTCTCTCAAATAGAGACCGCACGCGCCTCGCCGACGCTGAATATTTGGGTTCCTGGTTTCGGTAAATCGCTACCTAAAAGCGTTGCCTTGCGGCGAAGGGTGTTCAGACCCGTTCTCATGCTCTACCAACTGAGCTACCGCCCGTTACATTCGGGCGGATCGGAATCGAACCGATGACAGTGAGATTAGTTGTGAATACGTTTCACAGACGGTGACCACACCATCACTCCTCAGGACACGAAAGGCGGACACACAGGGGAGACTGCAAAGAGACCCGAGCGAGCGCCGTCGCACTAAAAAAGCAACGTGAAGGAAATGTGGCCGAGATGGCTACCTTCACCCAAAAAGGCCCGCCTCGATCCGACGAAAGTCGGGCCAAGACGGGCAAAGAATGCCTGACCGGAGAGCCTCCCTCTGTTCTCTCCCGCCAGGGCAAGAGCACCCCTGAAAGAAAAGCCCCTCCCTCCGGACGCGATAAAGGCCGCCTTGGTTTCCCAGGACGGCCCTTCTGCGACGTATTCGTCTCAGTAGAATGCCAACCTAAGGATACTCTCCCAATAGAGAGCCCATTTCCGAAGCGAGGACGAAGCTCAAGAGCTGCGTACTTCTGGGGTTCGTTCGTTTCATCATCGGGATCATGCTTCTTGAAGAGGGACACCCTGATTGGCATCACGGCGACACCTATGCGAGTCGCGTGCCAAGTTTGACGATTGCCTTTTCGAGGCACTTTTCCGCAAGATGCGGCAGCCGCACCGGAACAAGCATAGGTAATTTTCTAATCTTATATCTTTTTAGATAATACAGCGACACAACAGCGCCGGCGGACTCTTTCAAACGCTCATGCGAAGTCATCTCAGCCGAGCCCATAAGAATCCTAATGACGATGACTGCGGGGCTGGCACTGTCTGCGGGACCAACAACAGCTGTGGCCCCTCACCTTGTCGTCGCTGGACTCAACTTCTCCTCCCCCGACGCAACGTGTGGAACACTCAGCGAACGGCTCGACATTGGCTTTCAAATCGAAAACCAGGGCGACCTGCGCGTGGGGCCGGGTGTCAGGGTTGCATTCTCTGGCACTTGGAACGGCAAGAAAGAGTTGCTGCTCCACGGCAATGGCGAATCGCTACTCTACACGATTGGGCAAAGCCTCGAACCCGGGAGTTCGCTCATTGACTCCGTCGCCTACAATAGCGAAGACCAAACTGGAAAGTCTGGGCTCCCCGACTCGATCCGTGTAGTCGTCGATCCGCCGGTGGAAGCCGGCGCGCCGACCGGCGGCGAACGAGAGCGCATCGAGGACAACAACGATTTGAACTTGCTGGTTGAGGCGGGAGAAACCAGAGCTGACCTGGTGGCCCACGCACACGATGCAAGCATTGCCTGCACGGAAGGGAAGAGGTCCCTTTCATTCTCTATCGAAAATCAAGGCACCAAGTCAGCGAAAGACATCACGATTGTCATCTATGCCGGCGATCTTTGGTGAGTCGTCGATCCTCTCGACACAATCGAGGAATGCAATTCAACGAACAACCGTGACCCCGCGGACAATCTAGTGCCTGCTTGCATGGTCCTCACTCGCTGAGTCGACTTGTGACAAAAAAGGGCCCCTCGATCGAGGAGCCCTTTTTAACACCGAACTTGGTTCGGTGAATGGCGACCTGCCCCCTACAGCGCCTTGACCAATACCTGTTGCCCCGGAAAGGACTCGGGAATGAAGGCGGGGGTTTCAACATCGGGAAGATGGTTCAAAGCCCAACCGGTGAAGCAGCCTTCTTTTTGGTCTTCGATGTAGCCTTCTCCGGACCCTGTACCAGAACTTCGAAGTTCTTCGGCGAAGGCCTCATCCTTGACCATGCGAAGCGTGGTTCGATTCACCGTGCCTCCAAAAAGTTCCGGCTCGGGATGATGCCTGGGGCTGCTCACCTCGAATGAACCAATCACCTCCGCCCCCTCAGCTCCGACATAGTAGACGTGCAGAAGATCCTTGAACTCTACGTTCTTCGTGTTGGTGTTCAGCACACCGGTCGGCTTGTGGGCGCACCGACAAAGGAACCCTCTCTTCAGAGCCAGATCCCGAGTCTCCTCGAATGTCATTTTTGTTTCGGTCGCCTTATATAGCCATTCTGTCATCGAATTTTTCCTTCTAGGGGGATCCGCAAACTCACAGAGATAGCCTCCTCAATCAAGCTGGCACCGCGCGTGCGCCCCAGGACTCACGATAGGACGTTGCGCCGCCAGTGCCACGAAGCGCAAACCGATGAAGACGTGGTTTCGAGGAAGCGACCACCGAAACTGGATGTTTCATGAACCTTTGTGCACCCAAGACAGCGAGACTGGAAAAGCGCATTGAGTGAGTCCTCAGCAAGGTCGATTTTGGAAACGTTTCCAAAATCTACCCTGCAAGGATTTCTGCACAATTCAGACTTATGGAGGGGCTCACTCAGCTTGCGCCGGCGGAACCCGCTAGACTTCCGGCAAGATCCTTGCGCAGTCTTTGCGCGTCTTCTGGATGCCCGAGAACGAAGAGATGAGAACCGGGTTCCAGGATGGCTTCACCGGGCGGGTTGTAGTCGTAGGTGCCGTGTTCTCGAAGGAATCCAACCACGAGGAGATCATATTTTTCCCTCAATCCGGCCTCACGAAGAGCCTTTCCTGAAAGGAAGCTACCGTGATTAAGAAATAAGTCGTGAAACCCGATGCCCTTGGGGAGCTGCATGATGCTTTCAACGAACGCTGTCGCATGAGGCTGAACGAGATCTTGCGCAAGTCGCCTCCCTCCAATGCTCTGTGGGCTTACCGTCGCGTTCGCTCCAGCTCTCAGAAACTTTCCCTCGTTCGTCGAATTCACCACTTTGGAAAGAATACGAAGTTCGGCATTCATTGTTCTCGCGGAAAGAGTCACGAAGAGATTATCGCGGTCGAGAGATAGAGTCGTCACCAATCCCTTCGCGCGCTCAATCCCTGCGGCGAGCAGGACTTCATCGTCGGTGGCGCTACCTTCAATGTGCAGCACTTCGCGGCCAAGCTCGGCCTCCACATGATGCACTGCCGCCGGATTCTGCTCGATGATCACGAACTGATGTCCCATGCGGTACAGATCTTCGGCGACATACCTGCCAACGCGACCTGAACCCACCAAGATGTAGTGGCCCTCTAGTTTTTCAATGGCCTTGTTCATGCGGCGCCTCCGGACTGCACGCCCCATCACTCCCTCGACAAAGAGAGCTGTAAGCGTTGACTGAAACAATGAAAGAACGATCAATCCAGTGACGATCGTCGCCCCTGAAACCAAACGGGCCCACGGATGTTGCTGAAGGTGAGGCAGCTCCCCGTAGCCGACCGTTGAAACGGTAATGAGCGAAAAATAGGCGGACTGGGCAAAGCTATACTCTCCCTCACCACTCACATAGATCGAAATGCCCCCGATCAGCACCACAACCGCCAGCGCGAAAAGTGCGAAGGCCACGCGAAACGGCCATCGCTGCCACTGCCTGCGGTTCTTTATCGGCTGAGGAACATATTCGTCGTTCAGGTGGGCGTGCCGCTCGTCCTCGGATATCATCAACTGGTGCCCTCACAACTCGGCTTCAAGAGGGGGAAAGCCTAACCCATATCTGACAGGGCCTCCTACCCTGCGCGCTAAGATTTCAACATCCGCGTCCCCAACAGAGCATAAATTGCGCCATCTTGGCTTCGCTCAGCACGAGGCGACCGCCAAGACCTTTTGCTGTACAAGGGCGAGCCTCATGGTTACCGCCCGCAAGAAGTCCTCCCAAGGCGCTCAGCTGCGCCATGTCTCTGAGGTCTTCGCGTTGCCGTCGACAGGCAGCTGCCGAGTCGCACTGATTTCCGACACCCATAGCAAAGCGCACAAAGACGCCGTCAAACACGTGAAGGCCCAGAACCCCGACTTGATCCTCCATGGCGGGGACATCGGAGACTTGGCCGTGCTCGCGCCATTCAAGAAGCTCGCACCCCTGCACTTTGTAAGAGGCAACATCGATCCCCACGCCCCCGAACTCGCGGATTCGATCGACATTTCTTTCGAAAGCGCCGGGAAGCCGGTTTTCCGCCTCCTGCTCACTCACATTGCCGTTTACGGCCCCAAGCTCCGCGCCGACGCGCGCGCCTTGGCGAAGGCGCACAATTGCACGATGGTGGTGTGTGGGCATTCTCATGTGCCATTCATTGGCACCGACCGCGGGGTCTCCATGATCAATCCCGGCTCAATCGGACCGCGACGTTTCAACCTGCCGATCACATTCGGGGTCCTCGACGTGAGCCCTCAGCGCTTAGAAGCGAGGCACATCTCCTGTGAAACCGGCGAGGTCTGGTTGCCCTGAGCCTCACTTCACAGGGGAGCCATCAGGATGACTCGTGAGCCCCCAACCATCAGACTCGCCGGCATACTTCTCCGAAATCTTATCCAACTGCTGTTCGACGGCCGTGATCTCGGGATGAGTGGGCACCATGCGCTTGCGGCATTGCACTTCCCATTCGTCATCGTCTCCGTCGACTGGCGGACGCACCCCAACTTCCAGGGCGAGCTCAGTGGCGGCCGCTGCGAAGTTCCGCGCTGATGCTTCGTCAGCAAAGACGTACTCAAAGTCAATTTGGTGCGCGGCCGTGAGATCCAGTCCTTGTTCGGCCATGTGCTGCAGCGCGGCACCGTTTTCATCGTCAGGAAATTTTTGGTCAGGCATGGGAGGAGTTTTCGTCAGACGAAGCTAGCATCGAGCGGTCCAATCCACACGCTTTGGCGACCGCATCGCGATAGTGAAGCCACGAAACACGCGTCGTATCGAGGGCTTCGACCACTGCCACGCGCATGTCGTCAGCCACGTGGTCCAGAATCATGCGCCATGCGGCTCCGCGGTGCTCCCCTTCGACCGTTCGATGAGCTCGCGTGAGTTCCAAGTTCTCGATTGGTAAACCGTAATGCTTGACGAGAGGGTGCTCAGAAAGTGGAGGAGCGGGTCGTTTCCGGGCCGAAGGATTCGAGCTCGGCCCGCTCATAAGGAGTTCCCTCCAGGAAAAGAGTCGTGACAGCCGCCGCGATCTCCCATCCTTGGCGCTCGGTGTAGTCGTCGAGCGTGGCGCGATAGAGCTTGGCCTCAGGCAACAGCTCCACCTGCTCAAACCGAGCTAAGTCCATGCCGAGACCTTGGGGATAGAGCAAGAAGAGTTCAGGATGAGGCCGCCCTGCAGCAATGCCCCCCGTCTCTTCCTCGTAAACGTTCTCAATTAAGTCGCGACGAACTTCCGCAATGGGACACTGCACGTAGGCGCGCGCCACCAGCACCGGAAAATCACGCACAAATGTGCCGTACTCGTTTTCCAGGTGGATGTGCATCTTCGCCTTGGCCACTCTGCCCTGACCAAACAGAGGCCACGCCCAGTGCACTTTCTTCTCCATCACGAGTAGAAGAGCTTCCAAAAATTCCTCCCGAGTCATGCGTCAAGGATAACGCAATTTACCTCCTGACGCTGGAGAGCCACCCAACCAGGCAGCACGTCGCGGATTCACCCACGAGAGACCGCACCAAATCAGTTGCAACTACTGGTGTCGAAGGTGCAGGTCGATGGATCACAAGCCGCCCGTCAGCTTGAGGCGTCGCGAGTTGCTTGAGGCACTGTGCGTTCAACTTCAGGCACCGTGAGTTCAGCTTGAAGCGCCGAGAGCATCGACGCCAAGGCCTGTCGTTTGAACGGCTTCGGCAGGTAGTGAACGCCCTCCTGCAAGACACCGTCTCGAACGATCCTCTCCTGGGTGTAGCCGGAGATAAAAAGCACCCTGAGCGATGGATGTGCCTTCTTGAATCGCTCCGCGAGTTCAGGCCCACTCAGATGAGGCATCACGACATCGGTCACGAGCAGATCAAACTCGGTCGCGCGTTTGAGGTAATCTTCAAAGGCGCTTCGGCCATCTTGAGCGACCTCCACCACGTATCCTAGCGAGCTGAGCATTCTTTCCGTCGCGTCGCGTACCCCCTCTTCATCCTCAACCAGCAGGACCCGTACCGCGGCACCAACCTCGAGAGCTTGTAGCTTGACCAACTGGGGGGGAGAAGTCGCCTCTTCACCGCACTTCGGAAGATAGACACGGAAAGTCGCGCCTTGATTGGGGAGACTTTCCACGGAAATCGCCCCACCACTTTGCGCGACGATCCCCTGAACCATTGGCAGACCCAGTCCGGTGCCCTTGCCTACATTCTTCGTCGTGAAAAATGGCTCAAACAGTCGTTCCTGAATCTTTGGTTCAATACCGATCCCCGTATCAGAAATGCTCATTTCAACGTATTCGCCGGGCTTCGCGTCGAACTTGTCCAACAACTGCGTTTCAGAAAGTGACACTTCGGTTGTGCCGATGGTCAACACTCCGCCCTCTGGCATTGCATCGCTCGCGTTGCTCACCAAGTTGACGATGACCTGCTCCAAGCGAGATTCATCAACACGCACATTTGGTACATCGACTCCCAGATCCATGCGCAATTCAATGTTTGCGGGGACCAAGCGCTCAAGCATGGGCTGAAGGCCACGAAGTACGGCATCGGGTCGAAGGACGCTGGGCTGCATCACTTGTTTGCGACCAAAGGCGAGCAGTTGAGCTGTCAATTTCGCGGCCCGATCGGAGGCCGCTTCAATGAGTGCCAGGTCCTTGAGAATACCTTGGTTGCCTGTCTCTCGACTCCTCATCATTTCAGCACTGCCAGAAATAACGGTCAGCAGATTATTGAAATCATGCGCCACTCCACCTGCTAAACGCCCGAGAGCATCGATGGATTTCGAATGAGAGAGGCGCGCTTCGAGAGCCTCTTGTGCTTGTCGCGCACGTGCTCGCTCGGTGACGTCTCGTACCGTCACAAGGCGATTCGACTCGCCCTCCTGATGAGTGATCAGCGAAACACTCACTTCGAGCGACGTACCGCTCGTTGAAGTCAGCTCAAAGGCCTCGCAACTCGCTCCCTCCAAAGTCTGGAGCATCACACTCTCAACCTGCCTCAGCGAGTCTGCAGAAAGCCAATTCAAGTCCGCAATCGTCTTGCCACGAGCAGAAGACTTCTCGACGCCACTCAACTGCGCGGCGCTTCGATTAAACACTTTGATACTGCCTAGCGCGTTGACGCCGATGATTCCATCGGGCGATGCCTCGATTACTTCTTGAAACCTCTTCTCCTGGGCGAGTGCATCATTGGCGCTCTTCGTAAGCGCGCGCAGCGTCAAGCGCACAATGCCGGAAACGATCAACAGCTGAATAGCAAGCTCCGCCCACTGCTGGAGCTTATTGTAAGGTGCATCGACCGGACCGTTCGCAACAAAGTAGGCGAGGATTGCAGCAGCCAGAATCGCCACAATCAAAGTCCCTCGCGAGCTCCAGCAGAGTCCGGTGGTTGTGATAAGCGTGATATAGGCTGCGATGGCGGCGGGATTCGAGATCCCGCCTCGCACTTGCACCATCACAGTCACAAGCACGAGCGGTCCAAGAGCGCAAAGCGCTCCTGCCAGCGAGGGGCGCGAGTGTCGTACTCGATAGGCGACCGCGAACACGACCAAGAGAGCGATGTAACTCCCCAGGATAGCGGGTGGCTCGCCTCTTAGCGGCGCGCTCATCAAGAGCACAAGAACGGCAGCCCCGGCTAATAGCGCAAAGTAGCGAACGACCGCTGCTCGAATGGGGGCCATGATGTCGATAGCGCGCCCATCGGAGAAGCTCATTCTCCTTCTTAATCCAATGCGCATCGACCGACAAACGATCCGGACCCCACGGACATCAACCTACCTTCTCCCCCAATCAAGCTAGTACAAAGCCGCCGCTCGGTACGAGCAATGAATCGTTCTGGCAAAACGAAGATAACGCCCGTATTTCGACATACCGTAACTCTCAGCGGCCGCTCCGGAGCCCGGGGCTTCATTCGATCATTCAGCGCACGCCTTCGCATCAGTCACCAATGCGTCAACCAATTCTTGTGTCGTGTCCCACGCGCACATCAAGCGAACGTCGCCAGCTGCAAGAAACGAGTAGAAATGCCACCCTCGAGCGCGGAGGTTTTCCTGCATCTGGCTCGGCATACGAAGAAACACTCCATTGGCTTGAGTGGGATACGACAGACTCACACCGGGGACGGTGAGCATCTATTTTGACAAGCGTTGGGCCATCGAGTTCGAATGATTCGCATGCTTTTGCCAAACGTTGTCCTCCAACATTCCTAACCAAGGCGCAGCGAGAAACCGCATTTTTGAAGCCAACTGTCCGGCTTGTTTACAACGCCAGGCAAAGTCCTCGGAAAGTGTCCGGTCGAAGAAGACAACTGCCTCTCCCACAGGCAGTCCCATCTTCGTCCCACCAAAGCACAAGACATCGACTCCTGCTCGCCAGGTTGCATCAGCAGGGCTCACGCCCAAGGAAGCAATCGCATTCGCAAAACGTGCACCGTCCATATGCACGCGGAGTCCGTGATGCTTGGCGAATTCGGTGAGCTGATTGATCTCATCAAGAGAATAGACAGTACCGACTTCAGTCGACTGGGTAAGTGTCAGGACTCGCGGCTTCGGAAAGTGAATGTCGGTACGACTGAAAACCAGCCGTCTGACTGCATCCAGCGACAGCTTGCCGTGGTCTCCCTGGCAGGGAAGTAACTTCGAGCCGTTGGAGAAGAACTCCGGACCCCCGCATTCGTCAGTGGAAATATGCGCAAACTGATGACACACCACGCTGTGGTAGCTCTGGCAGAGCGAAGCGAGCGCCAGAGAGTTAGCGGCAGTCCCATTGAACACAAAATAGACATCGCAGTCGCAGTCAAACAGTTCCCGCATTCGATTCGCGACTCGCTCAGTCCAAGCGTCGTCGCCATAGGCAGCAGCATGTCCCTGATTTGCGTCCTGAAGTGCCTGAAAAGCCTCTGGGCAAATCCCCGCGTAATTATCGCTGGCAAAACTCGACATCCTTCAGCCTAGCGCGCGAAACGGAGATCTCCGCGCTGATTTCGAGGCCCCTGGAATACTGACCAATGAATCACAAGATCCGGGCCTTCCGACGCCGCTGGCAAAGACCAAGACACCCGCTGGGAACATGTGCAGGGCTATCCGGATTAGGTGGCGGGAAGCGAAACATTCATCGAAGAAGTCGCGAAAGTAACAGACTCCCACTGCCCTTACTGCGCCTTGCAATGCGGAATGACTATTCGGGTCGAAGGCACCACACCTTTGGCCAGCGACGGCTCGGACGCGGCGAGAATAACGGTGGATGCGCGGGATTTCCCCACCAATCGAGGGGCGATGTGCAAGAAAGGGTGGAACGCCGCGGACCTGTTTGCTGCACGTGATCGTCTGACGACGGCCTACATTCGTACAACCAAGAGATCCCCCCTACGGCCCGTAAGCCCCGCCACGGCACTTGATTTTGTCGCGAAACGGATCAGCGAATTGCAGGAACGCCGCGGCCGAGACGTCGTGGGTCTATTTGGCGGAGGTGGTCTCACGAACGAGGCTGCTTACAGCCTCGGCAAGTTCGCTCGCGCCGTGCTGCGCACGAAGAACATCGATTACAACGGTCGCTACTGCATGGCCTCGGCGGCTGTAGCTCTACAGAAAGCATTTGGCGTTGACCGAGGGATCCCGTTTCCGCTCTCCGATCTGGTCCACGCAAAGCTGATCGTGCTTGTCGGCGCTAACCCCGCCGCAACGATGCCTCCGCTCATGCAGTACTTTGACGAGCAGAAGGCAGCAGGAGGCAAGCTCATCGTCATCGACCCCCGTCGAACGAAAACTGCCGAATACGCTGACCTTCACCTGGCGCTCACTCCGGGCACAGACGTTGCGCTTGCTAACGGGCTTCTTCACATCCTTACCCGGGATCGCAAGATCGATGAGGAATTCATCGAGAATCACACCAACGGTTTTGCTGCTGTACGGCGTGCCATTGGTCAATATTGGCCCGACCGAGTGGAACGTCTCACCGGGCTAGCGATTGCCGACTTGGAAAAAGCCAGCGAGATGCTGGGTGCCGCCGAGACCGTCACTATCCTCACCGCAAGGGGTCCAGAGCAGCAGAGTCACGGTGTGCAGAACGTCACCGCCTTCATCAATCTGACCCTCGCGTTGGGACAGTTCGGACGCCAAGGAAGCGGCTTTGGCTGCATTACAGGTCAAGGCAACGGCCAGGGAGGCCGGGAGCACGGACAGAAGTCCGACCAGTTGCCAGGCTATCGCAGTCTGCGAAACGCAGATGATCGAAAATTCGTAGCTGACATATGGGGCGTCGAAGAGTCTGACCTGCCCGGCCCAGGCACCTCGGCCACCGAGATGCTGGAAGACCTCGGGAAGCTCGGCGGCCTGTCCGCTCTGCTCGTCTTCGGATCAAATCTCCTAGTTTCCTCACCGAACGCCGAGCAGGTAAAAAAGGCTCTGAAACGTCTCGATCTGCTTGTGGTTTCTGACGCTTTCCTTTCTGAAACGGCAGAGGTGGCAGACGTTGTGTTGCCGATCTGTCATTGGGCGGAACACGACGGGACGATGACGAACTTGGAGGGACGGCTATTGCGACGGAGAAAAGCAGTTGATCCGCCCAGTCAAGTTCTCACCGATCTCGAAGTCCTTCACGGCCTAGCCTCGCGTCTCGGGAAGGGACAGCTGATCAGCGCAGACCCGGCTGAAGTTTTCGAGGAGCTGTGTAGAGCCAGCGCGGGCGGAGTCGCTGACTACTCTGCGATGAGCTACCAGCGACTCGACGCCGAAGAAGAGCTCTTCTGGCCGTGTTCAACAAGCCAGTATGAAGGGACCCCGCGTCCTTTCGAAAATGGATTTGCCACGGACGACAAGAAAGCGATCTTCTCAGAGACGCAATTTGTTGAGTCAGCCGAACAGGTGAGCGAAGCCTACCCCTTCTACCTCACTACCGGCCGATTGCTTTCCCAGTACCAAACCGGCACCCAGACCCGGCGCGTTCAGGTGCTCAGCGATGCCGAGCCTGAGCCCTTCGCGCACATTCACCCGGGCCTTGCGGCAACGCTCAAACTCGGCGACGGCGAGTGGGTCGCACTCTCAACTCGACGCGGCAAAGCGCTCTTCCGAGTGAAACTGAGCACTGCGGAACGACTCGACACCATCTTTGTGCCGTTCCACTGGGGTGGCACCTCTTCGATCAATTTGCTCACCAGCGGACTCATCGATCCAAGCTCAAAAATCCCTGAGTTTAAGCGCTGCGCGGTCTCTCTGGCGCGCGTCGCCGTCCAAATAACGCCCACTTCGATAGATCAAGCATTCGACTCATGAGGAAGTTAGTAACGTGAAAACAAACATCAAATACATCCAAGGTACCTTTCCGTTTGAAGGAGATGGCTTCGACACGCCGAGACCGCTCGGCGTACGCGCTCAGTATCAGGTCCCGCCCGATAAGCGGGCCCAGCTCATTTACATGCGGGCTGGCAACCCCACCGACGAGCTGATTGCGCTGCTCCTCACCCGAAACTCTCGACCGATGCGTTACTTCCCAGTAGGTGCCAAGGCCGGTTGCCATGTGTCGCTGGCACTCGTCGAGGACATCGCGCCAGACAGCGAAATCGAAATCATGATCGCAGCCCCGGCAGGGCACACCGGCATGGTGATTCTGGACTTTGGCTTCGTCGAGATCGACTGAGGCTTCGTGAACGACCTCGCGGAAAGGTGGCAAATCCCATGAGCAAAAGACAATTAGTCGTGATCGGCAATGGAATGGCGGGCGTACGTGCGGTGGAAGAGATTCTCGCCCGTGGCGGTGGGGACATGTTCGACATCACCATTTTTGGGGATGAACCTTACGGGAACTACAACCGCATCCTGCTTTCGAACGTGGTGAATGGGTCCCAAGATCCGTCCGAGATCTATCTCAACACCTTACCGTGGTACGAAGAGAACAACATTAAGCTTTTCGCAGGCGAGCGCGTTACAGGTATCGACCGCTATTCAAAAATTGTCACTGGCGCGGCAGGCACCACCGTCACCTACGACCAACTCATTATCGCCACGGGAAGTAGTGCGTTTATTCCCCCGATGGAAAACCTCTACAAAGAAGACGCACTGCGGGACGGCGTGTTCGGCTTCCGTTCACTCGACGACAGCAACTCCATCATTCGCGCGGCGAAGGAGTCCAAAGTCGCCGCAGTGATTGGGGGCGGGCTGCTTGGACTGGAAGCCGCACGAGGATTACTTTCCTACGGCTGCGAAGTGCATGTGATCCACCTCGCTGATCGCTTGATGAACGCTCAGCTCGACGCGACTTCCAGTGGAATGCTCAAGAAGACCATGGAGGAGATGGGCATCATCGTCCATCTCAAAGCTCTCACCACCTCCATTGTCGGCGACCAGAAGGTTGAAGGGCTCACCTTCAAGGACGGGAGCACGTTACCTTGCGACATGGTCGTGATTTCTGCCGGCATTCGACCCAATACTCAACTCGCGACGGAATGCGGACTGACGGTGCAGCGAGCCATCGTTGTCGACAATCAGATGCGCTCTGTCGAAGACAAGAACGTCTACATCGTGGGGGAATGCGCGCAGCATCGAACCATGGTGTACGGCCTGGTTGCGCCACTGTGGGACCAAGCAAAGGTTCTTGCTGATCACATCACGGGCGCCAATCCTGACGCTGCGTACCACGGCTCCAAATTGGCCACCAAGCTCAAAGTGATGGGCGTCGAACTTGCCTCGATGGGTGAAACAGAGACGAGTGACGAAGACGACGAAGTCGTCCAATTCTACGAACCGAAGCGAGGGACTTACAAGAAGCTGATCGTGAGAAAGGATCGATTGGTCGGCGCGATCGTGATGGGTGACTTGAGCAAGGTCGGCTACCTGATGCAGGCCTTCGACAAGAACACGCCTCTGCCTGAAGAGAGACTTTCGCTTCTGTTCGACATCGGCGCACCATCGAATGCCGTCACTTTTGAGGAGATGCCAGCAGACGCGCAGGTTTGTAACTGCAACGGCGTTTCCAAAGGTGCGATTGGTGCATGCGTCGCTGCAGGAAACCGCACCACGAAGCTTGTGATGGCTGGAACGCGGGCTGGCATGGGTTGCGGGTCGTGTAAGGGCATGGTGACCGATCTGGTGGAGTTCTTCTGTGACGGCCAAATGGAAGAAGACCCCACAGCGAACTACTATGTCCCCAATATTCCTTACGCCAAGGCCGAGTTGATTGAGCTGATCCGAGAAAAGGGCCTCCGCTCGGTTTCTTCTGTCTTCGCAGCGCTTGCCAGTGACGGTCAGGAGGATCCCTTGAGCAAACCTGCGATGGCGTCTCTCCTTTCAGTGGTTTGGAAGGGTGAATACGAGGATGAACGCGACGCCCGCTTCATTAACGATCGCGTCCACGGGAACATTCAAAAAGACGGCACTTTCTCGGTCATTCCGGAGATCCCCGGGGGAATTTGTTCACCGGACGAATTGCGTCGCATCGCCAATGTTGCTGACAAATATCAGGTTCCTCTGCTCAAACTCACCGGGGGGCAGAGGATTGATCTGGTTGGTGTGAAGAAAGAAGACCTTCCCGGTGTTTGGCGTGACCTCGACATGCCTGCTGGCGCTGCCTGGGGCAAAGCCTACCGCACGTGCAAGAGCTGCATTGGAATTGAATATTGCCGCTTTGGATTGGGCAACAGCATGGGTCTCGCGGTTAAACTTGAGAAGAAGTTCCGCGGACTCGACAGCCCGGCCAAGCTCAAATTGGCAACCGCAGGTTGCCCCCGGAACTGCTCGGAAGCTTATGTGAAGGATGTCGGAGCCGTTGCCGTCGAAGGCGGGAAGTGGGAAATTTACATTGGAGGCGCCGCGGGAGCCGAGGTCCGCAAGGGAGATCTTCTCTGCGTCGTCGACAGCGAAGAAGAGGTCGAAAGAATCGCCGGGCGATTCATTCAGTACTACCGAGAACAAGCGAAGTTCAAAGAGAGGACCTATGCTTTCGTCCCTCGGGTCGGTCTTGATCACATTCGCAGCGTGATTGTCGAGGATAGCGAAGGCATCGCCGACGCGCTCGATCAAGCGATGGAAGAGTCAGCTGCGGCTACTGTGGACGTCTGGCTGGAACGCGACCAAGAAAAAACCGCCAACCAATTCCACACTCTCCTACCGGTGGTGAGCTAAAGTCATGGCAAAGACGTTTCAGCTCGGACAAGCCGACCTCATCCCTCTGGGCGAGGGGAGAAACTTCGAAGTGGACGGCAAACAGATTGCCGTGTTCAGAACTCGCGCTGGCGGTCTCTACGCTTCACAGGCGCGCTGTCCTCACCGTCAGGGCCCGCTCGCCGACGGCCTGGTCGGTCCGGCTTCCGTCGTCTGTCCGCTGCACGAATGGCAGTTCGATCTCACCACGGGGAAGACGGAGAATGGCACCTGCGGCATCGAGGTGTACCCAGTTTCTGTCGATGAGAAGGGGCTCATTAGCGTAGACATGCCAGGCTAAGAGCGAAGGGGGCGCCGCCGAGGATGCGAATGGATCTTCGATTGCTCCTACGGCGTTCAGCGGGCGGCCTCACCGGCTTCGTTAGTTCGGGTTCCAGCCTCCCAGCACCACCGCTGGGTCTCGCATTTGGGTTGCCTGAGAATCAGAGATTTGCTTCGAGCCGGCGGCGCGGCCGCTTGTATTCACGAGACCTCCCTGTGGAGTCCGACTCTTGTATTCCCAAAAACGTAGGTTGGCTGTGCTCCCGCCTCCCGTGATCGCCCAGCCAGCCGGTGAGATATGGCTGCCCATTTCGCAGTCGATGTAAGCGACATGGCTCGACGGATACGCTGCGACATCAATTCGAGCCAGCACGTCGCCGGTGATACCGGGGTCCGCCGTCAGTTTTGAGTCGACAAACACGTAGCCGTAATTGGCGCCGTTGCGCGCCTGAATGTTGTAGCCTTTTCGCCCGACGGTTTTGATCTCGCACTGGTTGAAGTACGCGGTCCCGCTACCCCAGATGTAGTCGACGTTCCCCTCGATGAGGCAATTGTCGGCGTAAATCCTGCCAGACCACAGCAGAGTGTCCTGCAAGCTCTTCACCGTCGTGTCGCGCACGATGCACTTATCGCAGCTAAGCATGGCGAGCGCTTCGGCTTGAGATCCGCCTTGAGGTGTTTGGTTTTCGATGGTCACGCTCTCGATCAAGAGATCGGATACATTTTCGAGTCCAAACAAGGCGCGACCTCGAGTGCTTGAGTTGAGGTGATTGTTGTTGACCCCAGCGATGACAGTCGTCGCGCGATCATCACCGACGATTGACAAGCCGTCTTTGTCTTTGAAGTAAACCACGCCGTAGTAGGCACCGGAAGCAACGGATATGTTCGCGCCCATGCTGGCAGCTTCAATGGCGCCCTGCACCGTGCAGAATTGGCCAGTACCGTCTACGGCGACGCGAAGTTGAGACTTGTTCGTCGGTGCAGCTGCTGCGGTCTTGAAACGCCAAGTGTTAGGATCGTTGATGGCAGCGATTGGTCCGTCCGGGCCGGAAACAACCCCGGAATCCAGCGTGACATAATAGGTTTTCCCGTAGGAAAGTCCCTTTGCTGGAAGAACGAAGATGGCTTCGTTCCCGTGCACATACGCCGGACGAGGCTGATTGAAGGTAGATCCGCCGATACTATCGGAGATCTGACCAACGCTCATGTTGATTGTGGCAATGGGATTCCCACTATTCGCGGCGTCGTAGACTCGGAGACTACCGGAAGAACCCAAGCTAGGTGCTCCGTCAAAGCGAAGTCGAATTGAAGGGTCAGGACACACGCCTGTGCTTCCCGGCACGGGAAACATCGGGGCATCTGCGTCTGGTGCGCCACCCGTACCCGCGCCACCTGTGCCGTCGCCGCCGCTGCCCGCGCCACCCGATCCTTCCCCACCCGTACCGGGGTTGTTGTCACCCTGGCACACACAATAGTCAGACTGGTGCCCGGAATCACAGCCCACCGCAGGAAGTGTCATATCCGCCGCACACTGGTCCGTAATATCTTCGTAGCCAGCTGTGCAAGTCAGGCCGGCGGCCGCGCACACGGCACTGCAGCCCTCCCCTGACGTGAAGACGGCCCCGCACGAGTCGGCACTGCTCTCGCAGACTTCAAACCCAGCGTTCGCAATTCCACTGCAGTCGGGCGGCAAGACAACAGCCGCGCCGCCAGTGCCCTCACCTCCGGTTCCTCCAGCTCCAGTCCCCAACGTACCGCCGACGCCCGTCGTTCCTCCGCTCGACGTTGCCCCCGTGCCCGATGGCTCAGCGCCGCCGGTCGTCCCACCCGTCATAAGGCTGTCGGGATTCTCACCCGGTCCGTTTAGTCCATCGCCGCTACAGCTCCACAAGGCACTTGCGCAGAGAAGAAAAAGAACGGGACGACGATACAGCTGTGAGGGATTTTTGAAGCAGGAGCACATGCGGCCTTTGAGATCTCAAGATGCTTCAGTGCATGAAGATCCGGATCGAGGACAAGGTTGTTCTCGGGCACGAAAACCCGCCATCTAAATGATCTGAGCTAGAATCGGTGCGGGTCCATGAGAAATTCTTGGCGGGTCACGAATCGTCGACGTGGTAACCCAGTTTTTTCGGAGAGAAGGCGAGGAAAATGAAGAACAACTATCAAGGTGAATGTCTCTGCGGCGCCGTCCGCTACGTAATTACCGCCCCAGCCCCGAGCAAAATGTTTCTCTGCCACTGCAGTCGCTGTCGTAAAGAGACGGGAACGATTCATGGAGCTAACGTGTTCTTTCCAGAGGGTGAGCTCTGCTGGGAGCGCGGAGAGGATCTGCTTAAGTTCTTTCAGCTCGCGGGATCGCGAAAAGCGCGACAGTTTTGCTCAACTTGCGCTTCACCCCTACCGCGGACAACGCCCGATGGACGGATCGTATTGCCTGCTGGAAGCCTGGACGATGATTCCTCATTGGAGCCCACCGCTCATATTTTCTGCGCTAGCGGCTCGGCGTGGGAGGCAAAAGTTGAAGGACTGACGCGATACGACGAGTTGCCTGACTGACGAGACAAGCGATCTTCAGCGAGCAGCCAACGCGAGTCAAAAGTGAATACGTGAAACCGCAGCCACGCGGCTGCAACCCGGTCGAGCGGCCGAGCAGCAGGAGGCAGCGCACGAGAATTGCCCCCCCCACCAGCCCTGAACGTGAGGAAGCGTGCGTTTCCCTCAGGCGACCGGGACCGCATAGAACATCACAGACTCCTCAGAGCCGTCACGCCACTCAGGGCCGTAGATCTCCAAGTCGGGTCCGTCAGCGTGCACGACGTCTGCCCGAACCAGCCAGGATCCGTAGATGTAGTTCACCGTGTGATCGATGTTCGCTGGAAGTCCATGGTGCGCGAACACCGCCCAGCGACCTGCGGGCACGGTGATGACGGACAGATTTCGGGGAACGGGATCCATTGCCGATGGCGCGCCGGCGAGGTACTCCAGACCTTCTCCGCCCTCTATGGGGTCACTGATCACACCGTAGAAGGGCCCCGGACTGATATCAGAGATGCTGCTGACTTGAGAGAGGAGCCGTCCCCAAAGGCTCGGGAGATCCTCGCCCAAGGAATTCTTGTGACGATCGGCGCCTTCGAACCGGGTGACCACGCCCACACAGCGAAGCGCATCCCGGAACTCGATCACTGGTTCGATGGACAGGCGCCCAGCCCGGAGATGCTCTAAGTAGGCCTCATCGATGCGGGCCTTCTTGAGCACTGAGCGCACCCGATGGCCTCGCCGCCACTCGCTCGGCGTGACGCCGACAGTGCTCTTGAACACCCGCGCGAAGCTTTCCTGGCTCTCGTAGCCAGTCGCCAGGGCTACATCCAGCACCCGCTGATCAGTCTTCTCAAGCAGGTCCATTGCATGCCCCAGTCGTCTCGCGCGCACGTAACGCTTGAGGGTCTCTCCGGTGAGCGCTTTGAACGTACGCTGGAAGTTCGAGTGCCCCATGCCAGCCGCGCGGGACACTGCCCGCAGGTCGACTTCCCCGTGCAAGTTCCGCTCGATGAAGTCGATGCCCTGCCGGACCTGGTCGAGAATCTGCATGATCAGCCTGCGCTGGGAACGTCGAAAAATCCGGTCATCGAGGAAAGTTCCCCATCCATGTTGAACACGGCAAACGACACGCCCGTACCTACTACAGTACCGTCACCGGCTACCATGTTCCAATGCGCCATAGCCCGATCGTGAAGCTCGACGAAGCGGGTGGTCACGAAGGCCGCGCCTGGCATCTGTGCTTGAAAGCCAGTCATGTACGCCATCAGCTCCTGCCGACTCTTGGCTTGCACGTTTGAATCTGTGTACACGCAATCTGGAGAGAGCACACCGTCGCAGGCCTGCAGGCGTTGTTCGGGAGTTGGTAAGGTCCAGATCCGGCCGTAAGCGTTCCACTGGGTTTGTTGGGGGGATAGGCTGTTCATTGAGGTTCTCCTTTTTATGGGTGCCTTGTTTCGAGGCCCATCGTAGGGAGACGGAGGCGAGCAGATCTGACCGTTTGTGCCTAAGGATAGCGATTCGGCAGGAAAGCCCAAGTGTTGCTATAAAGCCTCACCGAGCAACAACCCTGTGCGGAGGGTTGGCACGGAGGAGCTCTCTAGGTCACCGTATTTCTGGCTTCGAATCAGACGACCGCGCTTGCTAGCCATGCCACACTCACACACAGCCTCAATGACATCGAATCTTGCCCCGCCAACCTCTGTCGTCGCCATCGCGGGAGCCAGTGGCTATGTTGGTAAGGCTGTCGTCGATGCGCTTTCCGATTCGCATCATGTGGTTGCGTTGAGCCGCAGTGCTCCTGCTCAGCCAGCAATCGGTCCCAACAGCATTGGCGTTGAGCCAAGGCGCTGCGATCTGTTCTCGCTACGTCAGCTCACACAAGCGCTTCAAGGAGTGGAGGTTGCTGTCTACCTGGTGCACTCGATGCTCCCTTCTGCGCGCTTAACCCAGGCATCATTCGAAGACCTCGATCTCATTCTCGCAGACAACTTCGCTCGCGCAGCGGCTGCGGCCGGGGTAAAGAAGATTGTTTATCTGGGTGGGATCTTACCTGATACCCGCCCCCTGTCGCCCCACCTCCAATCAAGACTCGAGGTAGAGCGAGCCCTAGGCGCGTGCGGGGTACCAGTGATCGCGCTGCGCGCGGGACTCGTCGTCGGACGCAAGGGATCTTCGTTCTTGATCCTGCAAAGACTGGTGGAACGACTTCCGGCGATGATTTTGCCCGCCTGGGCGAAGAGCCGCACCCAACCGATTGCACTCCCCGACGTTGTGGAACTCATCCGCCTCACGGTGATTCACCATGAACCTGAGACGGCAAACTACGACATCGCCGGTCCGGACATACTCACCTACAAGGAGATGATCATCCAGGTGGCGGAGGCACTCGGTCGCCGCTCGCCACTTTTGGATATCCGATGGTTTTCGCCGAAGCTCTCTTGCCTGTGGATCAGCCTTGTAAGCGGGCAACCGTACGCTCTCGTCGCACCGCTCGTGCAGAGCCTTCAGCACGAAATGCTTGCGCACGATAGCTCGCTCATGAATCGCTTCGATTTTACGCCGACAGAGTGGTCATTGGCACTTCAGGGAGCACTGCCGCTCACCCCAGATAGTTCCCGGAAAAAACGAGAAAAAACCCGGCTTCTTGGGCACCAGACAGAGAGTTTGGTGCGCTCTGTACAGCGACTCCCGCGACCACCAGGGGTCGGGCCACGAGAAGTCGCGCTTGCCTACATCGATTGGCTCCCTCAAGCGCTCCGTCCTCTCGTGGCTGTTGATGTGGAAGACGAACTCGTGCGCTTTCGTCTGCGCTTTTTCCGCACTCCCTTCTTGATCCTCAAGCACTCCAGCGAAGGCTCCCACGAGGGGCGTGAACTATTTCATGTGATCGGTGGAGCTCTCGCCGCTCGCTCTGACGTAGTCGGGCGTCTAGAGTTTCGATTGACGCCGGACGGCAAGAGTCTGTTAGCGGCAATTCACGAATTTAGGCCGCGACTTCCCTGGTATCTCTATCGCTCGACACAAGCAGTGCTGCATCTGTGGGTCATGCGCTCCTTTGGACGCTACCTGAACAGTCGAGAATACTCCGAGCGACGACTCAGGCAGCTTAAAGCTTGAGAAGGCTCACTCTCAGCACTGACAGCCAGCCACATGATTACCACCTGACCCGGTGCAACCAATATCTGCACAGTTTGCAAGAAAGCCACCGCAAGTGACTCGTGCCAGGCCGGAGCCAGGCACCTCGCTCGTAGGCGGACTCGGGACTAGAACGCTGGCCCGGCTACTGGGGCGGGATCAAGCGCTTGGGGGGACATATAGATAGCATAAATATGGGCGCCCTGGTCATCGCTCGCGGATCGGAGGGTCACCCGATGCCGATCATTCCATCTCCACGAAACCGCGACCTTCACTTCATCTTTTTGAACACATTCCGCCAATTTCGTCCGGCACTCCTTGGTCGTGTTATCCTTCGACACTGCTGAACCGTATCTCTTCTGAAGTTCCCCGAACACCCTCTTAAGGCCCGCCGCGTAGTCCTCTGGCGCTGGTCGCAATCGAACTTCAATCCGGCACAGAGCGTCGTTGCACATTCCTAGCGTGACATCCGCCGGCATACCCAAATCGATCGCCGCTCCGGAACATGTGAACGAGGCGTCCTCCTTCGAGAACGTATGCTTTGCCTGAGTACAAAGACTTTCCAGCTCGCTCGGATGCTGTCCAAATCGGAACCCTGCGACACCCTCTGGAGCAGGATATGACTCCGGCCTAATTGCAACAGATTTCACAGCTGGAGTTTCTGCTGCCTCGACGATAGGCGCGGCAGGCGTCAGTGTCTGCTCCTCGCTCTGCTTCTCGGTGCAAAGATAGGCCGTCCCGCTAACAGTCGCCGTCGAGGTAACCGAGCCACCGTCCCCTCCACTCACTCCCAGTTGGGGTGAGTCATGTTGAATGAAATTCGCGCCGAGACCTGCAGCTTTATTGCGCAAGTCATTCATTGCGAACTCAACTAATTGTTCGTTGGAAATATACGCCCCGCCGCCGGTTCCGCCACCTCGGCCCACCAAGTAGCCAAGCGACCGACATGACGCATGCTTCCAACCTGAATCAACTGGCGCTGACTGAGAAGTCGCCACCTCCGCCCCTTGGGGAGTCAGTTCAGCCATGCGACACCCCGAAAACAGGAGGCTTGCCAAGACAAAACTACCAATACTCACGATCTGGCTACAATTGGCGCGATGCATTGAATGCCTACCTAGCCGCTCACCCTCGTGTATTCCAGTCACTCGAGGCTCTCCGCTCAACGTGGCTTATTCTTCACGCACGAGTTGAAGTGCGTGGCTACGAGGGGCATCGACACACAAGGTGCGCACCCATCAATCCATCAGGCGCAGAACAGCGGCTAAGCGAACCTTTTCCACGCTTCGCGAAGCACGTGCACAGCCAAGCTGCTAACTTGATTTCATCTATGCAGCTTTTTCTACCCTCGGCAGTTTCCTTCCTATTTTTTGGTCTCGTTTGCTCGTGTTCGGGCGCCACGGGCAGCTCGTGCACATCCGGTACACCAGGATGCGATAGCGAGATGGGAAACAACCTCGATACAGGGAACAGCGGAGGAAGCGATGCCGGTGAAACAGGCGGGGCATCGTCGGAAACGGGAGGGAGTAACGGTATGAGTACGGGTGGAGGCGATGGAGTGAGCACGGGTGGTAGCAATGCGACGCCGACTGGTACGATCTTGGTCAACGGGGACTTCAGTTCTCACGAACCGGGAGCCTACAGCCAAGCGATGGTCTCCACAGACTTCGCTGCAGCTCCTCCCTGGAGCGACGGTCTTGAGGAAGGCAGAGGCAACATCGTCGAGGAAGACGGCAACAAGTTTCTCCGCGTCAACTACCCGCTGGGAGCTGTCGGCCCTGGCGAGGGAGGCGCGCAGTTCAATGTTCCTCTAGGCGGCTCGTACGATGAACTCTATGCCTCGTATCGTATTCGCTTTGGTGAGGGTTTCGATTTTGTCAAAGGAGGCAAACTGCCAGGGCTTTGCGGTGGCTCGTGCAAGACGGGCGGAGGCGGCGCACCGGACGACGGGTTTTCGGCACGTGGGATGTGGCGGGTAGCAGGCGCGCCGGTACAGTACATGTACTACGTCGATCAGACTGAGTTTTATGGCGATGACTTCAAGTGGGATCTTGCAGGTCCCACCGTTTTCAAACCTGGCACCTGGCACACGATCGTGCACCACGTCGTCATGAATACCCCCGGGCAACCCGATGGAATTGTCGAAGCCTGGCTCGACGGGGTAAAAGTACTGGAACGCTCAGACGTTCGCTTTCGCCCAGAAGGACAAACGTTTGGCATCGATTCTTTTTACTTCAGCACCTTCTTCGGTGGAAACACTCCTGATTGGGGTCCAACGAAGAACGAGGTGGTTGATTTCGACAGCTTTGTGATTTCGACAGGTCCAACCGAGTAGCCGTGGATCAATAGGCACGCATCGGACCAAGGTCATAGACCTTCTTACCTGATTCAGCGACGATCTTAGCGGCTCGAGCGGAGCGTGCTCCGCTCCGGCAGTAGACCACCACTTGCTCGCTCTTGCCCAATTCACCTAAGCGACTTTCGAGCACATCCACGGGAACGTTGATGGCGCCCTCAATATGTCCTTCCGAGAATTCCTGTGGAGTTCGCACGTCGACGATCAGCGCACCGGCTTTGACTAACTCTTTCGCTTCGGTTCCGTTTACTTTTTGCATACGTTCGCTCACTTCCGGGCTTGGTCCTCCGAAAATCGGCTGACGCCCCAGGTCAAAAAAAGGGCTAAAGCCCCAGAGATCAGGAGGGTGTTCATATTCATGGTGCTGGCCGTTTCTTCTTGGTCAGAGCCAAGAACGATCAAAAGGGTTCCCCCTAGTGACGATTTAATTTGATGACCGAGCCGTCATGGTAACACGCGATTTACACAGGCAACTTGAGTTCCCCCTGGTTCAATCAGGCTCCGCTCGACTGCAGAGCGGAACCAAGAACTACGCTCTTTTGACGGGTCGCTTGGTCCGCTGCGAGTGCCGAGCGCATCCTGAATCGTGAGCGAGGTAACCTACTCATCCGCGCTCTAGCGCGGCGAGCCCAAAACTTACGTCGAACTCAGCAAGGTTTCTCGTGAGATAACGACGCGCGGGGTTTCAAGCTTTCCGAAGCTTCTTGGCGGCGTTCTTGGCCTGTGCCGTGAGGCCAGCGATGAGACCGTCGCGATCCTTCTTCGCAAGGGCAGCCAGCTCCTTCCCTTCGGTTCCGGGGATGTGCGCGACGCCCCATTCGGCCAGGGACACAAGGACTGGGATGAGCGCGATACCCTTCGGGGTGGCGAAGTAGATGTTACGGCGTCCATCGCTCGGGTCCTTGTCCTTGCCAAGTATTCCTTCCCGTTCAAGACGCTCAAGTCGCTCGCTGAGAATATTGGTCGCGATGCTTTCGTCGGCGCCCAATTGGGAGAAACGAGACCTTCCGCCAAACAAGACATCTCGCAAGATCACGAGGGTCCAACGATCTCCAAGAATGTCGAGCGACGCGGCGATGGGGCAACAGGAACGTGAGACCATTATCTAGTTCGGCGGGATTCAGGATATTCACTTGCAAACAACAAGCCAAATGATAGATTGCTCTTTGCAAGTCGATTAAGCCAGGGTACTTGAAAGCGTGCATGTTTCCATGAATCATCGCTAACGTGCAGTTTGTCCTGGGCTGCTTATATACAGCATAATCTATCAAAAGCATGTGCACCCCCGAATCCGTGAGCTCGTCGCCAGTGCCGCCGTTTTGCGCTGCCTTCACAGCAGCGCAGGTAGGAATTTCAGCGTTCACCCAGGCGACGACGTCGGAGCCCGAGCCCGAAGAGCATCAGACTCGCCAGCAGCCAGCCGTTCTGGCTTGGGCTCGACGTACCCCAGCTGCACGATCCTTCATCACCGCTTCCTGTCGTTGGAGAGTCGTCGCCGGATCCTGTCCCCTCCATCATTTCGTCAATGCTCATACCACCTGTACCAGTACCCCCGGTAGCGAGAGAGCCTCCGGTGCCCACCGCTGCGCCACCTGCGGCCGCTGCGCCCCCGGTGCTCGTCGCTCCTCCCGCGGGATTCGCTACATCACCACCGGTACCATCCGCCCCGCCCGTAGCCTCCATTCCGCCGGTTCCCCCAGTTCCCGACACTGGATCTTCAACGACAGGTGACTCAGCGGCATTCTTGGCATCCCCCTCGTTCGCGCCACTCTCCACCAGAATAAGCCTATCAAAGGAGAATCCGTTTGAGCGATTCCTGACTTCAAGGACGTAGTCACCGGGCGGGAGGTCCCAATCCGGAGCATGCTTGCTGCCACCGTGATCCAAAGCGTTATTCCCGCTCCAGGCGTAGGCGGTCCCTGACCCCCCATAGAGCTTCGTGACATCGGAAACGCCCCCTACCCAATTCACCGACGCACCTTCAGCCGTCACGATCTTCACGAAAGCGTCGTTGGAAACGTCCGTGCGCCAGCAGCGCAGCTCGCCGTTACACGAGTCACCGTCGCTTTGCACTCCATGGCTAGTACACTTAGCTCCATCGTGACAAGCGGCGACCTGCCCCGCATTGTTGACATCGACACAATGTACCTGCTTGTGAATGTTCAGCTTGAGGCGATAGGTGCCGGACTTGCTGATGCGAAAGTGATACTTGAGCGGAACGAAGCCCTCTGCCTTCGTGGCGTTGCTTGAGCATATCGAATCGCCTCCTGTCGAGAGCAACGCTTTATCGCGCAAGTTGTTCACGCTGGGAGCGTGCTCGTTCCAACCCGCGACGGTCACTGCGCTCTCAGCTTCAATGGCGACGACACCGCCGACCTCTTGATAGATGGATTGCGCGGATGCCGGTGCTGACCAGGCGACGAGAGAGAGGGCCGTGGCCGCAAGAAGGTAGTTCTGTGTAGGTTTCGTGATTCTCGACATGGGACTCTGTGCTCCAATCAAAGCTGATGGAGAGGAGAGACGTCCCAAGCTCGGTGACCAGGCAGAAAAGTTTCACTTCCTCAATTTTTTTGCCAGAAATGCGCGAAAATCGAGAAAAGGATGGTTAGCCCAGCACTTCCTTCGGCGGACCATCGGCGGCGATCAGTCCATCTTCAATGAGGATCACGCGATCGCAGCGCTCCGCCATACGTGGATCGTGAGTGACGATCAGGAAAGTCAGGCGGCTCTGTTGATTGATGTCACGAAGCATTGAGAAAATGTTGTCGGCCGTCTTTGAATCCAGGTTGCCCGTGGGTTCGTCGGCGAGCACCAGGCGAGGCCGATGAATCAAGGCTCGCGCGATAGCTACCCGCTGCTGCTGGCCACCGGAAAGCTGATCCGGCCGTGCGAGTTCTTTCTCCGCGAGTCCAACCAATTCGAGCGCTTCGATTGCCTTCACTCGATGGTCGCTTTGCAGTGAACCCGCTTGAATTGAAAGTGGCATCATCAGATTCTCCACCACACTCAGAGCGCCGATCAGATGATGAAACTGGAAGATGAAGCCGAGCGATCTACTTCTCAGTTCAGTGAGTTCTGCATCTGAAAGCTTGTTGGTGCCGAGTCCTGTGAGTTCCACCGTCCCGGAAGTGGGACGATCGAGCAAACCGATTTGGTTGAGCAGCGTGCTTTTTCCCGAGCCCGACGGTCCGATCAGCGCCACGAACTCACCTTCCCGGAGCTCAAAGCTAATCCCATGAAGCACCTCAGTGACGACTTCCTTACCGAAGCTTTTCTTCACGTCGATCAGACGAAGTACCAAGTCGCCCTCAGGCATGTCGAATCGCCTCCACCGGCTCAAGTCGAGCCGCGCGTCGCGCCGGAAGCGCGGCCGCCACCACGCCCGTGAGAGTCGCTATCGCTACCGCGAAAGCAAACAGCTGTGGCGAAAGCGCCATCGGAAAAGTCGACTCGCCACCAGGGCCCGTCGCTACCCTGGAAAAAAACAGAGAAAGCCCTGCGCCGAAGCCTGCGCCAAACACACTTCCCACCACACCAATCACGGCTCCTTGAATAAGAAAGATTCGAAAAACAATGCCGCGGGTGACCCCCATCGCGCGCAAGATTCCGATCTCTCGTGTGCGCTGCACGACGCTGACCACAAGCACCGAGGCTATCCCCATGGCCACCGCGATAAACACAAAGAACTGAATCGTATAGCTCGAACTGCTCTGGGAACGGAGGGCGACGAGCAGTTGCTCGTTCGTGGACATCCAACTTTCAAATTCAAGCTCAGAGTCACGACTGAGTTCATTGGCAACCGCTTCGGCGTCGAAGATTGAGTCGACTCGCACGTAGATATTGTTCGCCCCTCCAGGTAGCCCGAGCAGAGCTTGCGATGTCCGAAGCGGAAGAAGCACCCACGTTTCGTTGACCTTTCTATTTCCTAGATCGAAAATACCGCGCACGGTCACGAGCGCGTTACGGTCCTCGGGAGTTGATAGCCGCACGCGATCGCCAACCTCAATCCCCAAATCCTCGGCCAATTGACTCCCGAGTACCGCTTCGCTTCCGCTTGGTGAAAACACGCCCGAACGTAGCTTGTTGCTCACGAAAATGATTTCATCGAAAGGCTCTGGGTCCATGCCGATCACCACAATCGGCCGATTGCCGTTGCCTCGCTGAGCAAAGGCACTTCCCGTCACGAGCGGAGCAACCGCGGCGACCTTTGGATTCGCCTTGATGCGCAGGAGCTGGCGTTGCCACTGGCGGATCGACTGGGAACGCTGTGCGGGATTTTCAGCTCGGCGCAAGATCCGGTCGCCCTCGATCTGATTGCGCGCTCGGTCTTGAGGAGCTCGGACGACAATATGAGGTTGAGTCCCCAAGGTTTGCTCTATCAAACTTTGCTGAAGACCAGTAATCAGGGCAGAGAGAAACACCATCACCGCAACTCCTACGGCTACAGCCGCCAATGTCAGCGCAGCCTGGGATTTGTATTCACGGAGAAACTTAAGCGACAAGAACCAAGAGATCGGCATGGGTTAGCCCTGGGGAGCTTCCAAGTCGACGCGCGCCTTTGCCTTCTGCCCCGGCGCAACATCTCGCGGCTCCATCACGAGAATGTCGCTCGACGAGAGACCCTCCGTAATCTCCACATCAAGATCACCTTCTATTCCAAGCTTTACTGGTTGACGGACCACGCTACCATTTCGGATCAGCAAGACCGAAGGCGACTCCAGAATATCGAGAATAGAACGCCGAGAGACCACTAGCGCCGCCTTCTTCTGCGCCACGACCACCTCCACGGACACGGTCATGTGCGCACGCAAATATTCGGGCGGCTCGGCGACGAGCAAACGCACTTCGATCGTTCCACGTTCCGGATCAACGGCAGGCGCGATGTAGCTCAGCTCTGCTTGAAATTTTCGTCCAGGAAAAGCTTCCGTCGAGGCTTCGGCCGTCTGCCCTCTTTCAAGCAAAGCTAGATTACGCTCATCGGGCTCAATTCGGAGCCGCGTTTTTCCCGTAGTGGAGAGCACAAAGAGGACGCTCCCTTGAGCGACCGCGTCGCCGGGTTCGGCCAGCTGTGAAAGCAGTATGCCGTCGGCAGGAGCCTTGATTTCATGATGAGCAAGCTGGATCGCGGCAGCTGACACCTGAGCGGTAGCCTGGGCAATCGCGGCCTGATTGGAAAGAGTCTGGGAACCGCCGCTCGAAGCAGCCTTGAAACGCAGCATCGCCGCTTGCCGCTGAGCGCTCGCCACTTGCGCCGCCGTCTGCGCTTCCTCAAGATCGCTCCTGGTGGTGACGCCCGAATCAAACAAGGCTTGCTCGCGCTTCAACTGACGATCGGTTTGTGCGACGCGCGTGTCCGCTTCACGCAGCTGGGCCTCCGCCGCAGGCGCACTCAGTCGTGATAGCTCGGCACGGCCTGCCTTCGCCGAAGCCAGACCCGCTTCCGCCTGTTCCAACGCCGCGCGCGCGGCAGCGTCTTCGAGCTGAACCAGGAGCTGGCCCGCCATGACCGCCTCGCCCTCTCGAGCATGAACCGAGGCCACCGTGCTTGCGACGAGAGAGCCCAAGCGAAGCTCAGCGGGTGACATTACGGTTCCACTGGCGACCACGGTTTGACGAATGTCGGAGGTAACTGGCCGTACAGCACTCACTGATAGTGGCCTCAATACAAAGTAAACCACGATCGCGGCAGCAACGACGAGGATACTGACAATCACGATCAAGCGAAAACGATGAGAGACACTCACGGCCCCAAGATACGATACTGCTTGTCGCTGCGACACCCGCGCCCGCCTGCAAGGGCAAATGCGTGCCGCCGGCCGAGAAGAGTCTTTAAGAGTACGGGCCAGCAGGCTCCCTGGCACGCTTTCCATGCAAGGCTGGCCCCCGCCTACTCAATGTGATGGCATTGCTGAGCGGCTGACTCTCCGCGAACGACCCACACGGGGAATATCTCTGCGCGCTCGTTGGCTCTGTCCTCCGAAACCTGGGATCTTGGCGCAGCCGCCGACTACTCGAGGCGCGTTTTCTCATCACTCACTCAGACTGCAGCCCTTCCAGAGACTGCCCCAGAAGAAAATACAAGCTCATGGCACTTCGAATCAATGACATCGCTCCCGACTTCACAGCTGAATCCACTGCAGGAAAAATCAGCCTTCATGAATGGATGGGCGACAGCTACGCAATTCTCTTCTCTCATCCCAAAGACTTCACGCCCGTTTGCACGACAGAGTTCGGCGCCGTAGCTCAGCTCGCTCCAGAATTCGCCAAGCGCAACACCAAGGTGATGGGCGTGTCAGTCGACAGCGTCGAAGACCACGTAAAATGGAAGCGCGACATCGAAGCCTTTGCTGGCGTCCAAGCGGACTTCCCGATCATCGACGACACTTCACTTTCTGTAGCAAAACTTTACGACATGCTACCCGCTGACGCGTATCTCCCCGATGGTCGCACCCCCGCGCACAGTGCGACAGTGCGCACTGTCTTCATCATCGGCCCCGACAAAAAGGTGCGTCTGATGATGACCTACCCGATGTCTGTTGGCAGAAACTTCGCCGAGATCATGCGGGCTTTGGACGCTGTCCAAGCCACTGACGGAGTGCCTCTAGCGACTCCAGCCAACTGGGTTCCCGGCCAGGACGTCATCGTGGGGCTTGGCCTTGATGACGCAAAGGCTGCGGAAAAGTACGGTTCACTCGACATCAAGCTGCCTTACCTGCGCTTCGCGAAAGCGCCGCAATAATCTACGAGAGCTTTACTGGGTGTTGTGTTGCAGGCGGACTTACGGGGCGGCCCTCCTCGCACACACCCAAGCCCGCCAAAGCAACAAGCCAGCTCCGCTTCCGTAGAGCAGCAGGAACACCCAGACCATCCCGGGCACTCCCCCTTCGTACCCAGTCACCCCCTGGGTTTGATTCGGCCGAGTCATTGAATAGTGGAGAGCCAATTCGCCGAAGCACCAGCCATCCGCGGCCGCCCAACCCAGAACTCCTGGCAGAAGCAAACCGAAAGGCGTGGGCCACGACCCGGCAACTGTCTCCATCGCGAGCGGGACGGCATAGTCGTAGCGACCCACGCTGCGGGCAGCACCCAGGCCAAAACCAGTGGCGACGCTTCCGACTCCGAATAGCGAAGGTCCAGAATCGACGTCCTCTAGCTCGGGGTGTCCATGGGGCGTTTCCTGAAAACCGCTGACCCATCCGGACTTCCAGTAATTGTCGACGTACGCATTGAACCAAACGGATGCCTTTAAAGAATCGAGCTCAGCAGCTAGAGGAATGATCCCGGAGTTGCCTGAGCCACGCGCCAGTTGGAGAGGCTCTCCTGTTTCCTTGCGCACCTGAAAACTAGGAAGCCCAGCGTCGGTCATCGACAGCGTGTTCAAGGTGCGAAACACCCCCCGACTCAACCTGTCCACCTCGGCAGAATCAACATAGCCGATGTTTGCCGCCCGCTTCAGGGACGCGACTGCCCAAAGAACGTCGTTCGGATAGCACTCGTCCGGGTAGTCGTCCGCCAAGTGATGAGGGGCCGCCAGCAATTCAGCTGTCAGGCTCTTGGCTTGAGTCCCCAGCAGCCCTGCGTATTCGGAGCTTCCGGTCAACTGCTCGAAGCTCCCGAGCCCCATGATCAGGAGCATGCGATAGAACAAGTTTTCTCGCTCTAAGTAGTCGAGTCCCCACTTTGTCTTCACCCAGCTGGCGGTATCCGGCGAAGCGACCACCTGGGCGGCACGGTGGATGGCGTCCCTCACCTGAACATCGTTCAGCAGCTTGGGCTCGGCCTTGACGACTTCTTCGGTGGTCATCAGGAAAAAGACTGAACCGAAAATCGGCCATTCAGTGCCCGCAACGTCGTGGCTGCTGATCTTCGTAGCTCGTTGATTTTGGAGATACTCCGCTGCCCAATCGCTATATCTCCCAGCTGTCGCGCGATACTCCTTCACGAGTGAAGGCGACTGAGCCTTCGCGCGGATCTCCTCAGAAAAGACGGCCCTTCCCGTCACCCAAGCCGGATAAAGAAAGAAGGCCCAAGCGATGAACGCGAATAGCGCCGTTTGGACGGCTTGCCATGTTCTGTAGAGCCGACGTGCTTCGCGCATGAGGGGACCAAGCTAGCAGTCTCAGCTCCAGGAAGTTGAGGAGATCTTGTGCAATTCCCTCGCGTGCTGGCTACACGTAAGTCATCAGGAGTCTGAGCGCCGCGGAGATCGAGCTCAGCGAAGCAGTCTCGCTGGCTGTATGATATTCCGTAGTAGGGATCTGCAGAGTAGTGCCGTTGATGACCCCTTCCGTCGCGACGGCGATCCGCCCCAGCTCGGTTCGGCCAAGTGGATAAGGTCGACTCCGTGTCTGGTTCTGCTGCTCGATGTACTCGTCCTTGTAGCCGTAGCTGAGCCCGAGACTCACACAGCGGTCAACGAGTTCCTGTGTCATCGACACTGAAAACTCACCGTTGGCATCCTTCTTCCTCAGGGCGATCTGCTGCACGTCAGCGTCTTCTCGCGTGGCATAGGGACTCGTATCGAGCACAACTAAGCGCTGGGTCGTGATCTCCGACCGTCGAAACCAAGACAAGGCGTAGCGCCAGCTACGGCCCGATTCTTCCTGGGCAGTGAAAAGACCTGTACCCTGAAAACCTTTGCGAAACAGATAGATGATCAGGGCCGCGCTCACCACATTGTCGAGCTGACAGCTGACCAAACCATTCTCGACTTTCAGCCGGTCCAAGAAGGACACAGGGGTTCCCGGTTGGAGATAATCCAGTCCATCCACTTCAAAGATAAGATTCTGGCGGCGGGGACAGACGTAGGATCGCTTGATTCTACCCTGTCCCAAGTAGGTCCCGGTATAGGACATATGGGCTTGTACTCGCTGACCCGCGAACCGATCTTCGATCTGGTTCAACATGTGGGCGGAAACCGATTCCACCATATTCTCACCTTGATTTCCGGCAATGAAAGCGGCGTACTCGAACTGATTTGGTCCCGTACACAAGAGTCCGTGGCGATCAATATGAGCGGAGAGATAGAGCTCAGACGGTCGACTGCCTTGAGCCACGAGAACCCCGTGAAAGAACTCAACGTGCACGTCAAGTTCTTCCAGTTCACGGCGCAGTACGCGAAAAAATGAATCCTCGGCACCGACCACGGATGGTTCACGAATCAGCGGCTTGAGAATATCGAGAAACTCATCCATTTCAGGATAAGCTTCCATCGAAGAACCGAAGCGACCAAGCGCTGGCTCGTGAGTTGCCTGGAACGTCTCGGGGTTGCTCATGGACATAATTGGACTGACCTCTCTAGACTCGGGCAGCGTTCCGTCTCGTCGGGGAAACACTCGCCGTCACGGGGAGATCTTGATCCTCGATTCGCTTCGACCATGTTTCATGAACGAGTCTGAGCAGCGATTCGGCGGCCTTTCATGCTTCCGCTCCGAGGTCAGCGATAACATAACCGCCGCCACGCTCGTCCTTCTCAATGTCGAGCAAATTCTCATCACGAGCCGCCTCAAGCATCTGATTGAAGTTTCGGAAGCCGTGATAACTCTCGGAGAAGTTTGGCTGCTTCCGCATGATCGTTTGCTTGACCATCGAGCCCCACAAAGTCCCTGGGGTATCTCGCAGCATTCGCTCGGCAGTTGTGACGATTAAGTCGATGCCTTCGTCGCGCAGCTCGTCAGCGCTCTTTTTGGACTTATCGGCGGCGGGCTCGCCCGAACTCTCAGCCGTGCTCGCAGGACGTCGGGCTTTTCGCGCTTTTCGAGGTCGCTTTTGTTCCACCTCACCCATGAGTTCATCGTAGTAGATGAATTCGTCACAGTTACTCACAAGCAGGTTGCTCGTTGAGTTCTTCACGCCAACTCCAAGTACGATCTTGTTATTCTCTCGCAGCTTGCTCACCAAGGGGGAAAAGTCACTGTCGCCGGTGAGCAGCGCGAAAATGCCGACATGAGGTTTAGTGTGACAAAGATCAAGCGCGTCAACGACCATACGAATGTCGGCAGAATTCTTGCCAGACATCGATATATGGGGAATTTCGATCAGTTCGAAGGATGCCTCGTGGAGTGCTGCACGGTCCGTCTTGTATCGTGCCCAGTCGCAATACGCGCGTTTGACAACCACGTTCCCTTTGTCGAGAAGGCGGGCCAGCACGAGTGAGATATCAAAGCGCAGGCGTGCATCTTGCGCTCCGAGCGCGATATTTTCGTAGTCCGCGAAGACGGCGATAGTAGGCGTTTCATCCGGCATCACGCTGTGTACCACGGCTCAGCGAGTTTCTAATGCGGGTGGCTCAATTCCGCGCCACGATGAAGAAGCTACGACTATTTCGGGGATAATCGGCTCTTTCGAGAACCTCAAAGCCTGCCTCTTCAAAGGCGAGTTCGAGCCCTTTCTTCTTGAGATAGTTCACGCTCGGGGCCTTACCCAAAGCCTGCAGAACAGGAATGATTGTTCGAATCAGCCATCCGTCTTCACCTACGCATGGCGTTTTCGACACAAGGTAGCCGCCTGGCTTGATCAGGCTCTTGAGCTGCTTGAAATCGGCGGCAAGGTCGGGAACCAGGTGCAGCAGATTGAACGCCATGACCACATCGAATTCAGCGGGCCCAAATTGGGGTGAGCCTACGGTGGCAACATCGAAGCTCACATTGACGACCCCTTGGGAGCGAGCCTTCTCACGCGCAATGGCGATCATCTCGCAGGAAACATCCGTCGCGACAATTTCGTGGACTCCGGAACAAAGTTGAAGTGCCGTTGAACCGGTTCCACAGCCGACCTCAAGCACGCGATCTGACTTCTTCAAGTAGGATCGCGTGTGGTCGAGGGTCTGCCGGTATGCCTGCTCGTCGGGCACTGGTCTCTTCGAGTATCTGGCTGCCTGGCGATTCCAAAATCGGGCATCGACAGCCGCGCTGTCAGTCATTGAGATTCCTCCATGTGCTGAGGATAGATATACAGCAATCGAATAGTAACTGCGCATTTCTGCAAGACTGATATACATTATTGTATGAACTGGAGCAGGATTGGCTTTGACTGGAACCAAGCACGCGCCTTCCTCGTAACCGCCATTGAAGGCTCTCTCTCTGCAGCTGCTCGGGAGCTCAAACAGACCCAACCGACCCTCAGTCGGCAAGTGGCCGCCTTGGAGCGGGAACTCGGAGTGACCCTCTTTGAACGAGTCGGGAAGCAGCTCATTTTGACGGACACGGGGAGGGATCTCCTCGAGCACGTGAGGAAGATGGGTGACGCCGCCGGTTTGATGTCACTTTCTGCAGAGGGCCGTAGCGATGCTGTTTTCGGAGAAGTGCGCATCTCGGCGGGAGAGGCCCTCTCCGCCTACCTCTTGCCTCCCGTCGTCGAACGGCTTCGGCTCGCCTATCCGGAAATTCAAGTCCACCTTGTTGTCTCGAATCAGCTCAGCGATCTACTCCGCCGCGAAGCCGACATCGCCATTCGTCATGTACGCCCCGAACAAGCTGATCTCATCACAAGAAAGATACGAGATTCAAGCGCGCATCTCTACGCCGCCAAATCCTGGCTCGAACGCCATGGTCGACCTCAAACCGTGGAGGACCTGAGTCAGCTCGACTTCATCGGTGGAGGCGACAACAAGCGATTCATTGAAATCCTCGCGCAGCTCGGGGCGCGACTGACGCTCGCAAACTTCAAGGCGACCACCGACAGTCACGTCGTTGCTTGGGAAATGGTCAAACAGGGATTGGGCATCGGCGGAATGACACGCGAAGTGGCAGCGCATACTCCCGAGGTGGAGCAGGTCCTGCCTCACCTCGCCCCGATCCCGGTACCGTACTGGCTGTGCACCCACCGAGAGCTTCATACAAGTCGCCGCATTCGCGTCGTTTTTGATCTCTTGGCAGGTATCCTGAACGATCTCTTGGATGGAACGCCGGATCTCTTCGAGCGCGATCCCTAGGCCGCGATCGCGCTCCTGACGCTCCGACACAGATTGTCCAAGCTCTTGATAATTTCAGGAGGATGAGGTCCTTTCTTGGCCGCCTCCAGCAGAATGAGCGCAGGCTCGGGCGCACCCGCTTGCATGAAGGCAACGGCGAGATCGCTGACAGAATTGGCAAGATGAGCCACAAAGCACGGCTTTTGCACGCAAGCTTCAAGCCGCTCCATGACTTCGGCGTTCAGCTCCCGGTGCATGATGAACTCGACCAAGTTTTGGAGTTCTGCGTATTGGAAGAGTCGCTCACTCACCCACTCAGCATCTTCCTCATTGTCCGCCATCTGTTCAGAATCGAATGCAAGGGGAAGCTCACTTGCCGATTGGTCGGGAATACCCACCGCAAGAAGCACGGCGTCGTCAATCACTCGAGCCGCGACGAATCCCGCGCGGCGGAGAAGTTCCGCAATCGTGCGTGGACTAAAATTAGTCAGGTGCGCATTTTGAAAGAAGTTTCCCTCAAGAGACCCATATGGTTGATAAACATTCGGCACCTCGATGAGCAGTCGTCCCTCGGGCTTCAACCAACCGCGAAGACGAATCAATGCGGCCAAAGGATCGTGAATGTGTTCGAGGACATGAAACAGCTGAATGACATCGAATCGTAATTCACCTGGTTCATAGTTTTCGAGCACCCCGGCGAAGCAATCGATACCAGCTTCGCGAGCTATGGTAGCCTGCTCTGAGCCCGGCTCAATACCATGCGCCACAATGCCCGAACGGCTCTGCAAAATTCCGAGTGTGCGCCCTTCTCGGCAGCCGATCTCAAGAACCTCGGCTCCAGCTTCGAACTTCACTAGGTTCGCTGCATTGGTAGCCTGGTTCGCATGCCAGGCCTCCAGAGCTTCCGCGTAACCTGGCTGCCCCTGACCCACGACACCGCCACCCGGGGCGGGATACTTGGCGTCGCCGTAGTGTTTTCGGTACGGCCCCCCGTAATAGGCTTCCATTCTCGCCGCATCCGGTCGAGGGCTTTGGTGCACCAGGGAACAAACGCGACAAACAACATCTCGCACCGCCATCCCATAGCGCCCCCGAGTTCCCACCACGATCCCGTCCTCTTCGCTTCCGCACACGGGGCAGGGCACAACTTCATTCGCCTCGGGGATCTCAGATTCATCGCAGTCGGCACTCAGGCCTGGCCCGGGGATCGGTTCGTACTTCATAGCTGCCACTCCTGGGAATTGACTAAACTCCCTCTCCATTCTTTTCGACGGCACGGCGCGCAGAAGCATTAGGGTGTGCAGCCAAAAAAGAGCAGCGAGGGTATTCGTCACCACGTCCCTGGAGTAGCTTTCGCCTCGACGCTGCACCAGATTCTGAGTGACCGTGACATCAAACGATAAACTGACGCTTGGCACGAAAGTCGTCCTGCTCATGCACACCCGGGAAGCGCAGAAGCATTCCGCCTCGGGGCCCCGCGCGCTCGATCTCTTGGAGAATGCTCAGCTTGCGCTGTACGGCAAGCAAGGCGAACCTCTCGACCTGCACCCGCTGTCAGAAACTGGCAGGCGCGTCCTCGTCTTGTTTCCGAGCGAAGACGCACGACCGCTTTCGTTGGCACTGGCAGCCGATGACGCTCGCCCAATTACATTGGTTGTGCCCGACGGAAACTGGCGACAGGCAGGTCGCAGCCACAGGCGTGTTCCAGGACTAGAACACGCAGAACGCGTCGCTCTCGATAAACCAAATCTGGATACATTCGAAGCCCTGAGTCAGGCGCTGGGGCAACTCGAAGGTCAAGAGGTGCAGGAGAAATTAGCCGGTCGTTTCTCGCGATCTGGCCCGCTGCCCTCACCCGCAATCCTTCTTCCTGCTGCGGTGTTTTCCGAACCAGTCCCGCTGCTCGAAATTCTCTACAAAGACGATTTTCTTGTGGCCGTGAACAAGCCCTCCGGACTCCTTGTTCATCGCGGCTGGGCAAACGACTCACGCCCAGTGCTGCAGCTCCTTCGCGATCAAATCGGGCAGCGCGTCTTCCCTCTTCATCGACTGGATCGCGCAACCAGTGGTGTTCTCATCTTCGCCCTGAGCTCCGAAGTCGCGCGCGACATGCAAGAGCGATTCGAGAGCAACTTGGTTGAGAAGCGCTATCTGGCGTTATGTCGTGGAAACAAGCTCAAAGATCAACGCTTGAGTCATCCCTTGGCGCCAGAAAAGGGCGCAGCCCGCGTTCCTGCCGTGACGGAATTCCGACTGCTGGGGGCATTCGAACGCTATGGTCTGATAGAAGCGATTCCGCACACCGGACGCACCCACCAAATTCGCAAGCATCTCAAGCACCTCGCACACCCCATCATCGGAGATGTGCGTTACGGAAAAGGAGAACACAATCGCCTGTTCCGCGAGCGTTTCAACTTCTCGCGGCTTGCGTTGCACTGCCAGAAGATGAGTTTTCCCCACCCACGGTCTGGCGTACAAACGGAGTTCAGAGCGAGGCTGCCAGAGGACTTTGCAGGGCTTCTCAAACGGCTCGGGCTCGCCAGCTCTCAGAACTAGCGAGAGGCCGCTCCTAGAACAGCTGAACGCCCGAGGTGCTCACCGCAGTCACCAACGCCCGCCAAGCAGACGGGGGTCGAGGAACCGGATGTTCAAGCTCGCGACTTTGAGAAAATTCAAGGCGACCATCAGCAAAACGGTAGACGGGATAGCTGCAGCGTTCAGTCGTACTCCCCGCATTTGCGATCACAAGTGGTCTGCCATTGTCAGCGATCAACTGGGTTTGACGCGGGACATGTCGATGCCCATGCAGCACCAAGTCACAGTGGCCAAGCACACGTGAGATCAGCTCTTGACCAAGCGCCAGTTCACTCGCATGTGGCCAGCCGAGAAAGTGAGAAATGCGCTCCTGCACACACTCAACCGGTAGCGGAATCGGATGATGGTGCATCAGAACTACGCGGACAGCGTCCTCAGGCGCGTCATCTAAGGCCGCACAAATGTCGTCAATCTGCTCAGCCGTGAGTAGCCCATGGCTGGCAAAGTAAGAACGATTGTGAAGCCCGGTTGTATCTACTTGCACCATCCAAAGGCCGGGACGTTCGCTGACCTGGACTCGCCTTCGCATCATGTGCTGCCCAATGTCTTCGCCCACGCGGTCATGATTTCCAGGAACAATCGTCACCCGCCCCGCCTCAAGAAGCGACGCAAAGGTCTGTTCAAAAATGGCCAACTCGCGGGCGCAGCCTTGCTCGGTGAGATCGCCAGTAACCACCACGTGATCGACGTTATCTTTGATGAGATTCTGGACCAAGACGCGAGCTACCGCTTCGTAGTCGTCGGATGCGCCCAAATGCAGATCAGAAAGATGAGCGAGAGTTTGCACGACCAGGATAGTCGTGGAACGCGATGACGCTCTCATGACCGGAAGGCAAAAATAGATGCGACTCATAGAATCATCGCGAAGCGAGTTTCTTCACCGCGACGTCACGACTTCGTGCGCAAATGGCAGCCGTCCGAATGCTAAGAAGTCCCGATTAGCCCAGCCTGCGAGGACCTAGTGAGTGTCGCTGAACTTCCTTCCCCCATTCAATCGCCATCGACCTCGCCACGAGCGTCTCTTTGGGAACGACTTCTGTTACACGAAGACCTCAATTTTCTGATCACCAATCGCTTACCGCGTCGTCAGGCGACCTTGTTTATGGGCTGGTACAGTCGCTTGCGCAGTCGCAAGCTCACTCAGTTATCCCTGGCCGTGTGGGGTCTATTTGCCGACGACTTGCGACTGGAAGAATCTGAAACACGCGACTTCAAGAGCTTGCACGAGGTCTTTACCCGCAAACTTCGTCCCGGAACCCGTCCGATTGATCCCTCGCCGGATGTCATCGTGAGCCCGTGCGACGGCGTCGTCGGCGCGCTTGGCCGAATTCACGCTGGACAGCTGATCCAGACCAAAGGGTATCCCTACAGGCTCGACGATCTCCTCGACAACGATGCGTTGGTGGAGCGCTATTCAGACGGTTGGTTTGTGACACTTCGCTTGCAGGCGAATATGTACCATCGATTTCACGCGCCCTATCAGTGCAGCATCAAGCGAGTGACCTACCATTCAGGAGACACTTGGAACGTGAATCCAATCGCCCTGCGTCGCGTCGAGAGCCTCTTCTGCAAAAACGAACGTGCAGTCGTCGAGCTTGAGTTGGAAGGGAGTCAAACCCATGTCGCGCTGGTACCAGTTGCCGCCATCCTGGTGGCGGGAATCAAACTGCATTGTTTGGAAGAACCGCTCACATTGCAGCATCGCGGAGTCAATCGCTTCACCTGCGATGCTCGCTACGACAAAGGTGCAGAGCTCGGCTACTTCCAAGCTGGCTCCACAATCATCGTCTTCGGCTCAGGACATCTTTCGCTCTGCGATAAGATTCGTGAGGGACAAATCATTAGAGTGGGAGAGCCGCTGTTACGCGGCGCAAGGAGAGAGCAATGACAACTGTAACCGCAGAAAATATGCGTTCACGAACGCTCATCGAAGAAGTAAGAATCCAACGCTGGGACGATCACCGTTTCTATCATCAGAGCTACATCAATCAGGCACTCCACCTCTTTAGTGCCTGCTGCTTTATCGGCAGCTACGTACTTTTGCCGCTCAATGCTGTTGTTGCCGGCTATTTAGGCGGCCTGGTAGCGCTTTGGTCACGTCAAATCGGTCACTTCTTTTTCGAAAAAACGGACTACGACACGATCAACGACATTAGCTTTGAAGGCAAAGAGGCCATCAAGGTGGGGTTCAACCTCCAACGTAAGATCATTCTCTTCGCCGTTTGGATCATCGGCCCAGTCTTGCTAGCCATTCCGAGCGTCAACGCCGGGCTGTCGACTCTCACCGGGAGTGCAAGCTACGTGGACAACATGGCCTATGTCTGGATTGCAAGTGGGCTTTCGGGATTTCTTGCACGAACCCTCTACCTTGTGATCTTCCGCAGTCCTATGACTGGTCTCGCGTGGTTCAGTAAGATCATCACCGACCCCTTCCACGACATCTACATGTACCACGCAGCTCCACTACATCTGTGGCGAGGGGAGCGATTCGATCCCATCACTTCGCATCCCGGAGAGCAGTAACGCGGAACACCGAGGGAAGCGAGAAGATTCACGAACTACGCTGAGCTTACGAACTCCTCTCGAGCCTACGAACTACCCAGCGCAGAAGCATCTCGATTCACGGAAGCTTCTCGGCTGGCTGGGGTGGTCGCAAGCTGAGGACGACGACCAACTACAGTGCCCAACATTTCTCGAAGTACCCGGCGCTTGATCGCTTTATTGGTGAGCCCAACCCCGTGCCACCACCAGCCTGCTGCCTTCATCTCTTTGGCAGCCTCGACGAAGCGACCAGCTATCTCATCAAAATCAGCATCCGACAGTGAGTGACTGAAGATAAACCGCCCCGTCCCGATCCAGGCTGGCTGCAGTCCATGAATCCGCAGATAGTATTGGAACATCCAATTGTAACGGGACGGTTGAGTGTAGAGAGTCGTCCACACCGAAACCATGTTGGCGATGCGCAGTGGACATTCCGCTTGCTCGAGCGCTTCATTCAGCTGTTCACGTCGACGATCCCAGCGCGCCTCCAGGTTCTCGTAAGTCGCGAAGATTTCTGGAGAATCGAGCGCCAGCAGAAACTCATTCATTGTTGTCATGACGTACGGATGGGAATTGAACGTCCCGCGAGCGAAGCAGATATCCGCGGGCTTGTCGTCACGAAAGCGCCGCATGAACTGCCGCCGACCGCACAATGCTCCCACTGGTAATCCACCGCCAAGGGTCTTTCCGTAGGTGACCAGATCAGCCTGGACTCCGAAAAATTCCTGCACCCCACCGCGTGCTAAGCGAAACCCCAAGAAAACTTCATCGAAGATCAGGACAATGCCCCGCTTCGTACAGATCTCGCGCAGTTGCAAGAGCCACTGTCGATAGGCCTCCTTGTCATAGTGAGACTCCCGGTCACTCGCGAGCAAGGCGGAGTCAGCTTTCGGTCCGGCGTTTGGACTCATCGCCTGAATAGGATTGACGAGCACGCAAGCGATGTCCTTGCGCGTCCGCAAGATCTTGAGCGTCCCTTCGCCCATTTCAGCAAGTGTATAGATCTCGCGCTGTGGTCGAGGATTCCCGGGGCCAGCCTGCACGACATCCCCCCAGCCGTGATACGCCCCACAGAACCGGACCGCATGGGAACGCCCTGTGTGATATCGCGCTAGGCGTATTGCCTGCATGACGGCTTCGGTTCCCGACATATGAAACGATACTTCGTCCATGCCGCTGAGTGCCTGTAATCGCTTCACGTTGTCCGAAATTACGGGATGATAAGGGCCAAGAACTAGACCAACATCTTGAGCTCGCTCAAAACCTCGCCGCATGCAGCCCTTGTAAAAGTCAGCACCAAACAGGTTCACGCCGTACGCACCGCCGATATCGTACTCCCAGTTATCGTCGAGATCGCGAATGCGTGCGCCATCACTCTCTGCCACAATTGCCCCTACTGGAAGGTAGCGAGCGACAACCTCACGGTATTGAAAGGGAACTCGGTAGGCGTTCGTGAAGGCGACGTCCGACAAGTCTTGAGCCAAGCTCTCACTCAACGCTAGTGTCTTCGGCGCACGCTCCCGCAAATTTCTACTGAGACGATGAAACGATTCTCTGCGCGTGTCGGCCACTTGGAGCGGGGCGTCGTCGCTCGAGAAAAACAGTTCCTCGTCATATTCATACGCTGGAAGCAGTCGCGACAGCCGCAACGCCATGCGCGGATGTCCGGTGAGACTCGGATGCTTGGCAACCGAGAGCTGCAAGCGACGTGCAACTCGCCTTGCCATTTCAAACGCGACCACACCCGAAGCGATACCCAGTGTCCAATCCATGCTTAGTTCCTCTGTTTAAGGACCGACGCCCTCAGGAGCGCTTGTCCAGCCGGTCTGAACGTCCGGAAAATCGCCAATGCCTGGTGCCGGCAGACGATACGTGTTGCCCAGGCCACCGAGGACTCCCAGGGCGAACAAAGCACCTTGCTGAAGGGTCCACGGAGCCACATGTCGATTCATCAGGCGACTCCAACTCAGCGGTGAATTAGAAGAAAACGGCTCCGGCGGATTCGCCACCAAATGCTCCCGAGCCATTCCGTATGCCTCCTCATACTGACGAAAAATCACATCCGGTGCCACGCGCTCTCGAGCGCGCTTTGCACCATTTGCTCCCAGCGCTTCGCGCCTTTGCGGATCTGCGAGCAGCAATGAAATACTCTCACCCAACCTGAGGTCGTTGTCTTCTCCCGGCGAAATCAAGAGGCCGTTGAGGCCGTGTTGAATTTGATAAGCCACCCCCATCCGATCATCCAGTGCGACGACCGGAACACCGCACCACAATGCCTCCGCGATCACTTGCCCGTAGGTCTCCGTCATCGATGCGTAGGCAAATACATCAGCGTGGTGATAATAGTTCGGCAGATCCGCCTGGCGCTTTTCCCCAGTAAAATCCATTCGTTCGAACACACCCAAGGCTTTAGCTTGGGACTGGAGCGCACCGTGCTCCTGGCCGTCACCGATCAAGGTCAAGGAAGCGTAGGGGTGCTTAGGCAGCACGCGCTTCGCAAACGCCTCGATCACTGTCTCGATGTTCTTCTCCTTTGCGTGGCGTGCGACGAGAATCAGACGACCGCCCCGCTTAAAATCCGGACGAAACGGATCTGCTCCGACATTTTGCTGAAAGATGTTCGTGTCAATCGGTCGCGGAATGACATGCAACGGAACCTCTAGGCCAAGGTTCTCCCAGTAGCGAGCGAGCCCGTCACATTGCACAACAAGTCCGTCGCCGCCGTTATAAGCTTGGGCAAGCATGCGATCGACAGAGCGGGCGGGAAGTCCCGAGAAGAAATCGCGCACTGGTGCATGCTGAACCAGGGCTTTTGGCAACCCATGATGAACAAAGCCGGGAGTGTAGAGCGTGTGAGTCGAGATGCTGGGCACTTTATGCACCGCGCGCATCATCGGAGCCCAATGAATGAGTAGGCTGTTGGCTTGGCTGTGAATCATGTCAAAGCCAAACCGTTCGTTATCAAACGAACGAGGAGGCCACGCGAACGCTAGATTCACGCCTGGATGTGCGAAGAACGGCATTGCATCGAGGAGCAACGACTGTGCATCCGGTTGCGGATTCTGACGACTCGGACGGGGGCCCACAATCGTCACACGGTGCCCGCGCTGCTCAAGATGACGCTTGAGAGAACGAGTGGCCAGCGACACTCCATTAGCAAAGGCAACAGCGGGAAAGTCAGTCAGCAGCGCAACATGCATGTCAGGGTCCTCGGGCCAAGCAAACAAGATGAATAGAAGGACGCGCTAGAATCAACCGTCCATCTAGTTCGTCCGTGTTAATTGACTGAAGTCACGACCAAGTGACGTTGGCGGGAACTTTGATGAAGTTCTTTCGCTCCGGCTGTGACGAACCAGAACGTCGCGTCAGTTTAGTCAAACTCGTCGAGCAACGAGGTGATCTTTTCTGTTACCTTTGTCGGCTTGTCGTCCTGCTCGCCAACAGCAACAATGATGCTTTCACCACGCCGAACCACGTAGAGATTCGACTCAGACGCACACACGGCCCAATCCCGAATTTGTCCGGCCCCAAGTCGCCGGCCGAGCTCCTCAAGTTGCAATTGACTGATGGCCGCTACTGCACAGGGCACATCTGCTTCGAACCCCTCGGATTGTTCTTCAACGCCCCCTTCCGTGTCGGCCAACGCCGCGGCTTGCAAGCCGTCCACTTTCTCGACGAGTTCGGTGAGTTGTTCAGCCTTCATTCGACTACTTTTCCTCGATAAAGAACAACACGCTTCTTTGCGCCGTCCGTATTCGGTCGACTGCCCCCGACTACCTGACCACGGTGAACCAGTAGTCGTTCTTTTCGCCTCCGCAGGTTCTCTGGAATGTCCGGCGCGCTTCTCGCTTGAGGGACGGAAGTCGAGGTGACATCTTCCGGAGAGATGGTGGCGCTAGTGCGACCCGATTCCCGCAAGAGCTCCGCTACTTGATCCGCAGCCCCCGGCTGATCCATGAATTCCTCAAGTCGGGCCACAAGCTTGTTGGATCCGACGGTCAACAGGAGTGCTCGAAGCTGGGCGCCGCCATGAACCACGAGGGTAAAAGGCCCTATCCATCGAACGTAAATGGCAACCTTGTCAAAGCGGGCGCTGAGCTGAGAGGGCTTCGCCGCTGACTCGATCGATTCCACAGTCTCCGCGACAGTACGCGCGTGTGACGCTATCGCGAAAAACGTCATGGCGTTCTGTTCCTTACCCCGCATCAACAAGCATTCACCTTGTTGATCAAGCAGGGCAACTCCGAGCGCGTGCGGCACGCTCGTCAAAGGAGTCAGGGCCTCAGCGATGCTTCCAGATTGAATAGCTAGAGGCGGCTGGGAGATCATCAGGCCAGGAGCACGGGACTGCGGCGCGATGATGCGAGTTTCTTCTTCCGCAAGTTGAGGATCTGGGACTACCTCGGGTAAGGGAGTCGACCTAGCAGCATACGAACCAGACCCCGGCTGCGAGAGCGACGAATAGGAAGAAGTGAGATCGATGCCTGAAGCGCTACTCAACCCCAGCGCGTCGCAAAAAGTGGCTCCCAATTCTCGCGCCGATTGAAAACGAGCATCAGCTTCCTTAGCTAGCGCTTTTTCAAACCAAGCATCGATTTCGGGGGGAAGATCCGAGACAACCTTTGTCGGCGCCGCCGGAGTCGTCGAGCAAATCGAGAGCAACAGCTCACCGACCCCACTGCCCTTGAAGGCTCGCGTACCGGTGAGACACTGATACGCCACGACCGCGAGTGAAAACAAGTCAGTTCGATGATCGACGAACTTGTGCCCGTGCGCCTGTTCCGGACTCATGTAGGCCGGGCTTCCGATCAATTGACCGGCCATCGTGCCCTGACCATTTGAAGAGAGCCCCGCCTTGGCCACACCAAAGTCGAGCACCTTCAATACAAAGCTGTCCTCCTCACTATCACCACAAAGGAACAGATTCTCGGGCTTGATGTCCCGATGAACGACGCCCAAGGCATGCGCCTTCCCCAGACCACGCGCGGCATGGGTCACAATCCGAGCCACCGTGAGGGGGGTGAGTCGCCCGTGAACTTTGAGAAACTCTCCAGCAGTCACACCTTCTAAGTACTCCATCGCCATGAAGGGACGCCCCTCCACGTCCGTTCCGTAGTCGAGCACCCCCACAACATGTGGACTCTTGATTTGAGCCGCTGCGCGCGCTTCTCGACGAAACCTGTCGACGTAATCGGGCTGTCTCGTCAGTGAGGAATCGATGAACTTCAAAGCGACATCGATATCCAGTGCTAGGTGACGAGCCAGCCACACAGTGCCCATCGAGCCCTTCCCCAAGTGCCTGGTCAAAGTGAACCGGTCGTCGACAGTGCTCCCAGGAATGATGCTTGGAGATTTCATGAGCTCTACACCGCGCACCAAGTGAGCGGTACAGGAAAAGAATGCCCTCTCTCTCCGTGTGCAAGCAAGAACATCAGGATCGATTTGCTCAACGAAACCCTGAGGAAACACTTATAAATAGGGCTTTGTCCTTAACCTACTTTACCCCACCTTGAGTTTCCTTTCTTCCACCGCTCAGAATAACACTGGCACCACAAAGAGAGTCATCGGCTCACTCGTCACGCCTCAGCTGTTAGGCGACCTTCACCTTGTCGATAAAGTCGCTTGCCATCTCTGAACTAGGAAAACGGAACTCGACTGTTGTGCCCGTACCCGGCTCGCTACGAACGTCTATCTTTCCCTGCCTGGACTCACACTCGTAGCGCACCGCCCCCATGCCCACCCCGCGCCCGGAGTACTCGGTGACTTCGTGTTTCGTGCTCATGCCCTCCGCGAAGAGAGCCTCGACAAGGTCACTCTGCGTCACAACAGGCAGCCCCAGAGATTGCGCTTTGATGGCCACTCGCTGCCAATCAACCCCGCGACCGTTGTCATTGAGAGCAATAATAAATTCATTACCTTCAGTTTTCGTGACCAGTTGGAGCAGTGGCAGAGTGTCTTTGCCTGCCTCTGTCCGCTCCTCATTCGTTTCAATGCCATGATCAAGCGCGTTGCGAATGACATGAACAAAGGACGCCCAGAAGGAAGCCCAATGCTGCGGGTCGAGCAGCAGATCTGAACCTTCGACGTGGACTTCCACCTCTGACTTGTTGAGTCTTTTGGCGATACTTCTTGCCTGTTCGGCAACTCGGTTGAGCCTGGCGCTTGTATGCTCGAGCTTCCAGTTTGCGACCCGACGAGCAATTTCAATACGGGATACTCCATCCGATAAAATCTGCTTGAGCGTTGCCTCGTATTCCACATCCGTGACCTGAATGGTTTCGTCACCCCTTTCCCCAAGCATTGATTCGAGATTCTTGCGCAAGTGGGCCCATCTGACGGCCAATTCTTTGCGCGCAAATTCATTCGGACGCTCACCTTCACTCTCAAAGCCGTCCTCCATCGAGTGGCAAATTTCCGCTACGGTCCCGATCCCAAACATCAGGGAGTTGCCTTTCAAGGTATGCAGGACTCTCTTGAGTAACCCTGGATCCTTCAGAAGATCCGACGTGATATTTTCTACCTGCTCAGACGCTTCCTCAAAAAACTCAAGGAAACCAACCTTATCTTTCATGACGCGTTCGAAGATCCCCAGTACCTCGCGGGATTCGGCTTCGAACCGTTCGCGTTCAACCTCGCTGGTTCGGTCCGAGAGCACAATCAGCACGCGCTCCAGCTCGTCATTCTCAAGAATGGGCGTGTAAGCGATGCTGTAGTAGCGCTCGCCAATTTCCAGCCGAGTGGGGAGCTGCCCCAAACACACATCGAGAGGCAAGAAGCCTTCAGCAATCTGGTCCCAACTCAGCTCGAACGCATCCGCGACGCGAGGACTCGAACGCCTGAGGTAGCTCTCAAAGCTATCTCCATCCTTAGTTTGCCCGAGGAAGTCAGCGACGACCTTTGAGCGCTCCTCGGCCATGATGCCGTCCGGCGTGACTGTGATGAAACCCTGATCGACGTGATCCATTACGAGTCTCATCTGCTGATTTCTCGCATCCAAAGCAATGGTCCGGGCCTGGACAATCTTTTCGAGGCCGATCACGTTGTCGAAGAAACTGCGCGCGATAAAGCACGTCGCAACAGACTCAAGGACAACGAACCCTGCGTGAATCGCCACCACCCAGAAGGGAGCATCATAGTTAAAAACGCTTGCGGGCAGATACCACCAGATCAGCCCATGATGTGCGGCTACGGTGACGGCCGCCACAACAATGACAAGAGGATTTCCATAGACGGCCAACATTGGGAGAGACGCGAAGAAGTAAAAGTGCATCTCAATTTGCACTGGCCCCTGCCCGAAGTGCACCAGGAGCCCACCAAGAATCATCGAAGTGAAGCCATGAGTGAGACTCACGTGGCGCGGACTTTCAAGAACCCGAGGAGCAAGAAATGGGACACACAGAGTCAAGAGCGTGAGCCAACTGGCTGTTAACGGCCCGGTGTCATTCAAGAATGCAACCAGTACAAATACCGGAACATGGAGTGCGAAGAACCAGTTAGTGATCCGATTGAGTCGGGCCAAATAGTTACGCTCAAATTCCGAGACTTCCGAGGGAAGAATCACCGCTTGAAAGAATTTCTTCATGGTCTTCTTATTCGTTTCCTGAATATTTGAGCCCAATGGGGTCGAGCATGTCCTGCAATCGCTGACTCACGGCGCAGCCAAACAGAGGGAGTTCTCCGACTTGCTCGCGATCCTGAAGGGATTTGATGATTTCTAGGTCGCGAATGGCCAATCCACGCTTTCGCTCCGTGTAGCCACCGATGTAGCGGAGTTCTCCGCCAGGGTCGGCGACGATGAAGAGCGGCGCTGCCTCAAGGCCATAGACTTCCTTGAGCTCCCGCGGACGCATAACTCGCACTTCAAGGCCCGCCCGTCGCGCACCCGCTTCAAACTCTGGATGCGCGCCGACTAAAAGCAGCTTCTCGGCAATCCCCGAGGGACGCTTCGTTTCGAAGAGATGCGTGAGCACGCGACGCGAGCAACCACAGTCGGAGTAAAGAACATGGACTCCAAGCCACACTTCTCCCTCCCCGGATCCGCGGAGCTTTTGCAGCTCACCGCGCAACTGAAGGTCGTTCGAGCTCGGTTTCGGAAGAATGACCCAGTGCCCCACCATCAACGTCGCCACCAGAACCAGAAGCAACGGAATGGCCATCCAGAACACAGCGACCTGGAGGGAACGACGAACTCGAGCTGTCGCTGAGTCCTTTTTTCGGCGTCCAGTCTCGGTGGTGCTGACTGGGAGTTCCTCGTCCATCGCTCAGCAGAACGGTAAGCCCCTGACTGTCTTGAGCTGGCGCGCCGAGATGAGTGGGGTGAACGCCGGAGAGGAATTATTCAGAGGAAGCTCTTTTCCGCGCCCTGGCGAGATAGTTGCGAATGATCTGAGTCTTGGCGGGTAATACGGTACGCTAGGAACGAATGCAGGCGCTCGCCTGGACTCATTCCAACCACGAAGACCACCGTTGAACCAGCCAGCCCCTCAAAAGTTGGGCCTCATCGATCGCCTGGCGTTTGGTGAAAATAGCCCGGGAGACGATCTATCACGCCTACGCGCGCGGCTGGTGGTCAGCATCGCCTTGCTCAGTACGCCGTTCTGGATGCTCTATGGCGGAGTGTGGTTCATGGCGGGTTTGCCGCAAGGACTATGGTTCAGTCTTAGTGGCGCTATCGCATGTCTGTTGTGGATCCCGGCGCTGCGCATCGGACTCTCCCCTCAAGTCGCAGGACGAGGAATAGCACTTTCGGCGGCCGGAATCTTCGCTTGCTTGGCACTCTTCGTTCGCGGTTTCGACCTCCCCCTGCTCGCGTGGAATCTCTTGATCCCGGTCGCAGCAGTGCTTTTCCGAAATGCTCGAACGGCCTACGTGTGGAGCGTTGGCCTCGCTTCATCCTGGCTGGCTTTGTGGTGGCTCAACCATCTGGGCCACCTACCCCACCCTCAGGAGTCGCACTCGCTTGAACTGCTACGACTGATCGATCTCACCAACCTCATAGGAGTCATGATCATGCTGGTGGTGATTGTGGGAAATCACGCACGAGTTCAGGCGAAGCAAGAGCTGGAGCGCCAAGCGCTTCGAGAGCAACTGACTCATACAGAGCACTTGGCAAGCCTCGGAACTCTCGCAGCGAGTATCGGGCATGAGATCAACAATCCCCTGGCGTACACGATTCACAATCTTGAGTACCTGAGCGAACTCAAGCTGCGCCCGGTCTCGGCTACAGACGATGAGCCACGAGCGCTCAGCGACGCCCTCGAGGGTGCGAAGCGAGTCCAGCGCATCAGCAGTCGACTCAATGCCTTCGCACGAAGAAGCGCGGAGCCTGGACCGATTCGAGTGAAAAAGACAATCGAAATTGCCATCGACCTCGCGCGCTCCGCACTTCAGCAGGTGGCTCAGGTCGAGCTGAAGCTTCCTCCAGATCTTACCGTCCGCGCGAGTGACGAACTCGTGCAGGTCTGGCTGAATCTGCTGGTCAATGCAGCGGATGCAATTGGTGCAGCTGTGAAAGGACAAGAGCCCGGCAGGATTACGATAGAAGGCTATTCCGACGGCGATCATGCGGTCATTGCGGTGAGCGACAACGGTTGCGGGATGCCCCATGAGGTTCGCCCCCAGATCTTTGACCCGTTTTTTACGACCAAAGATCCCGGAAAAGGAACAGGCCTGGGTCTGGCGATCACCCGACAGATCATCACTCAGCTGTCGGGTAGCATTGCTGTCGCTTCGCGCGAGCCCCAAGGTACCGTGATGACGGTTCGTCTCCCGCTCGCAGCCACCGCTCCAATGAGCGTCGCACGTTTACCCATCACGACTTCGTCCAGCGCCAGGTTACTGATCGTGGACGACGAGCCGGCATTGTTGCGTGGCATGCAACGCCACCTCAGAGATTATCAGGTAGATACGGCCACGAATGGGGCGGAAGCTCTCAAGCTACTTGAGGTCAACCAATACGACCTCATCTTGTGCGACGTGATGATGCCAGAAATCACTGGTCCAGAGCTCTATTTTCAAGTCGAGAGGGACCACGGCGTAGCCGTCGCTCGACGCTTTGTCTTCATGACAGGCGGGGCATTCCTGGCCCCACAGGCACGCGCCCTCAAGCTGACGGGTTGCCGGACTTTGCCCAAGCCAATCGGCAGCGCTGCGGTGAAGGACCAGATCTCGCGTCTGGCGCGTTCATAGTGCTCTTCACCAGGTGGCCGATTCGAGGCGCTTGTCGTTGGCGCCTGAGCGCTCCCGGCGCCTGCGTGCATTCTGGACGGATGTCGCTGCTGAGCGCATTCGCCAAGGCGAGCCAGGTGAGTTTGCCTTCAATCTCTTTGGTGTCTCCACTGAAGATCTCGAGCGACTCAAGAACCTTCAACGCAACTATTTCGCGGAGTTTCGCCGCATCGTCGCCAACTCGGAACCAGTCGAAGAAGTCGTACTCACCAATCTTCACATCCTCCCCCTCGCCCGCTGAAGGTCGCCACATCTTCAGTGCGCGCTCGGAACCTTCTCACCCGCGCGGTGTCGAACCTCTTCATGCGCCTGAAGCCTACGAGTCATCGACTGTTCCGTTTGAGTCTCGTCTGGAGTGCCTCGTTCACTCTAGCGCTCTTGCCTTGCTTACCTGCCCTCGCAGGGCCCGGTGAAATGCCCCTGGTACGGCTTCGCTTGTACGAGACAGGCGTCGGCTACTTCGAGCGCCACGGGCCACTGCAGAGCGGAACTCGGCTGCCAGTCCCCGCCACGCATCTCGATGACGCACTCAACTCTCTCGTCATCTGGGATCCAGAAGGCAAGACCCAGATCAATCGCCTCAGTTTCGCCAGCATCATCACGGAGGACAAGCGAAGAGCGCTCGCCGGCCTGCCAGCACACGACGAAGGTGAACTTGGTTTCGATGACATCCTCGAAGGTCTACGCGGAGCGCGCGTGATCGTCGAAGCGCGTGGAAAGGCATTTCGCGGTCGCCTGCTGGCTCAACTACGCGGAAAAAATAGTGGCCTACGCGTTTGCAGCCTCGCCGACCAAGAGAGGAAGACAGAAACGGTCAGCCCAGTCGATCAAGACTGCGTCCACGAGGACGAAACAGTGCTGACGCTCATCTCGGAGAAGTCGGAAGTCCTTCGTTTTCCCACCCGAGAGATCACCTCGCTCCGTCCACTCGAGCCGAAAGAAGCCGGACGGCTGAGTATGGCGGCGGAAAGCTCCGCGGGGGCCCAGCGCGCAATCCAGCTGGAAGGAAAGGCCACTGGCCCGGTGAGCCTCGGCTACGTGGCAGAAACGCCACTTTGGCGCACCAGCTACCGGGTACTGCTCCCCGAATCACGTCAGGGAAGAGGACTCCTTCAAGCCTGGGCGCTGATCCACAACGACACCGAAGAACCCTGGCGCCAAGTGAGCGTCGACCTCGTGAGCGGCCAACCCGATAGCTTTCTCTTCCCGTTTGCCGCTCCACGCTATCAGCATCGACGCCTCGTGACTCCTGAGCAAGAGCTAGCCAGCGTTCGCCAGCTTGAACGAAAAGGTGCCGACGATCGCTGGGATCGTGGAGAGGAGTACAGCGGCCACGGCGCTGGAGTCGGAGGCGGACTTGGACTCTCCAGTTTTGGAATGGTGGGATACGGCGCCGGCGGTGGTGGACTTGGCCTCAGCGGCGAAAGTTCGCTGCTCAGCATTGGAGACATTGCTTCTTTAGATCCAGCCGAAGGCAAGGCGGTGGGCGCGCTCTTTCGTTACACATTGGCTCGTCCAGTCGATCTTGAGCCTCACCATTCTGCGCTCTTGCCGCTTTTGAGCGAAAACGTCCAGATGCGCCGAGTGACACTCTTCGAGGGGTCTGACTCCAAACAGTCAAGCAAGGGGGTGCAGGGAAAGAGTGTGCTTGTTCTGACTAACCAAACTCAGCAGACCTTACCCGCCGGGATCATGTCCATATTCCAAGGAGGCTCGTTCGCTGGCGAAACTGCTCTCCCCAGGCTCAACGCTGGGCAAGTGGGCCACGTGAGTTTTGGCCTGGACCTGGACATTCAGCTCACCGAAACCCAGCGCGCCGAGAAGGACACGTCAAGACTGTTTCGCTCGGAACAGCGAGAAGAGCACTTTCTCATCCAGCGCCACTACGTTCGATCGACTGATGTAGATTTCTTGATCATCAATCGAAGTCACGAAGATCGGGAGGTTCGCATCTCCTTTAAGGCCGCAAACAATTCACGACTCACCGGCGCCGATGAAATCAGCGCACTCGCAGCCGACGGCAGACTTATCGCCATCTTCCACGTCAAAGCCGGCACCCAGAGAAAAGTAAAATTGAACAAGGAGCAGGGGCTCGTCGAGCGTAAGGTCGACCCGAGTTACGACGATTTGAGTGATTGGGCCGATACACCTGGCCTGGATAACAAACAGAAAGCCCACCTTCGCCAGTTGGTCGAGGCAACCGGCGCCGTAGTTGCTGCCAAAAACCGACGAGCGTCACTGAGTGCCAGCATCGAGAGAGAGATTGCGAACTTGGACTCGATGCGTGCGAGCCTCACAGCGCTGCGGGGGGTAGACGAAAAAAAGGGACAGGCTCTTGCGGGAGAGCTCCTCAAAGCAGAAGAGCGACTGGCAAAACTACGTAAAGCCCGCGCTGGCGTACCGCTCCTCGCCAAACAGCGAACCCTGAAGGCCGCTTGGCTGAAGCTGAACGAATAGGCGAAAACGAGGCGGTGTTTGCGGCGCTTCAATGCATCTGCCAAATCCCGCCCATGATTAGCTACACGCTCCGGGTGGGCACACTCCTGCTCAGGCACGCAGCATTCGGACCACGAGCGGTTCCAGACGAACCATTTCGCATTCAGATGCGAGCCTGGCCGTGGCACTGCGACGCTTATCGCCATCTCAACAATGCTGTCTACCTGAGGCTCGCCGAAGACGCTCGCTGGGCCTGGACTGCTCGTACGCCGCTGCTCAAACAGGCGATGTCAGGGCGCTGGATGTTTCTCGTGGCAGGGGCCGACATCGTCTACCGTCACCCCATTCCGCTCATGTCCTCGTTCGAAATCGCGTGTCGTGTCGAAGGGGCCGACGAACGTTGGCTCTATTTCAGCCAAGAATTTGTGCTTCCTTCAGGCAAAAGCGCCTGCCGCATCTTGATCCGCGCGATGATCAAGGGCCCCCAAGGGTCTGTCGATCCTCGAAAGGTTCTCGGTTTGACAGGGATTTCCTCTCCCGCGTCAGGTGCGGAAATTGAGCACATGAAGGCGCTCAGTGAGGCTCAACTTGAAGCAATGCGCAGCGAGAATGAGCCCTAAGTTCCCGCAAGAAATGTAAAGAGAATGTAAACGGGGGCACCGTTTCGGACGATGAAACGTACTACCGGACATGAAACGCTGGCTGATGCCCCTTGTTCACCGAGCCTTCCTGCTCCTGATGTTGGTGGGCTCCGTACTCATCACCCTGGCAAGTCTCGTTTACTTTGACTCGGAAACCCTCGCTCCATTCGTGATCGAGAAATTGCCCCTGCGCTTCGAGGCCCTGTGGCGGACCTCGCTCAAAATTCACGTAGCCAGCGCCATTGTCGCCTTTCCTCTCTGTCTTGTGCTGATGACGCGCTGGCTGCGTCGCCACCTCACCTTACATCGTTGGCTTGGGCGACTCACCGGACTCTGTGTGGTGGGCGCGCTCGTGCCTACTGGGATCATTCTCTCTTTTGAGGCCAAAGGCGGCCCGGTGGTCACAGCTGGCTTCCTGCTCTCGGGGGCCATCGTGCTGTTCGCCATGGTCAGCGGAGTCGTTTCGGCGCGCCGCAAACAGATGAGCGCGCACTCACGAGCCATGCGCCACGTTGTCGCCCAAATGAGTGTGGCCGTGACCTCCAGGGCCATGCTGATCGGCCTCGACATCGGAGGCATGGATCCAGAGTCGGCGTACGTGTTGGCCCTTTGGGTTCCAGTGCTGGCAAGCATCGTCGCTGCTGAATGGGCATCCGGCCAACTCTCCAATTCTCGCTTTCGAACATTTTACCCCATCCTCAGGAGTCCATCATGATCCATCCGTTGAAGTTCATCCTCTCTGTCTGCGCCCTCGGACTTGTCCCCACATTGGCAGGTGCCGACGCACCCTCTGTCAGGGAATGGACGAGAAACCGCGTTCAGTCGGGACTCGTTGATCGCCTCGCTGCCAAAGAAGCAGACAGCTCACGTTTCAGTCGCGCGCGGCAAGTGCCCAGAGCTCGCCGCGTGCGAGTCGTCGCTTCGACCCTATCCGCGGACACTCAAGGTCGCGCATTCGCCCCCTATGAGGTCGACGTGCGTTACGGCAGCGAGTGGAAGCTCGATGTCGTTGGCTGCGTTTATCGGAAAAGCGGCGAGATCTTCGTCAAGCTTGGCGGCGAATACCGTCCCGCCGGGATCCTACTGGGCGAAGATAAGAAGCCCGTAAAGGGTGTCTGCACAAGCAACGACGCCAGCTAGTCGATCGCTTCGGCAACTCGCATTCGGCCCCCCGGGAGATCCAGGAGGCCGACGCTCATTCTACTTCTTCAAATCGAAACGGTCGAGAGTCATCACTTTAGACCAGACCGCGACAAAGTCGTTCACAAACTTCTGCTTGGCATCAGCCGAAGCGTAGACCTCAGCGATCGCGCGAAGCTGCGAGTTGGAGCCGAAGATCAAGTCGACAGAAGTACCTGTCCACTTCACTTTGCCGGTCTCTCGATCTTTTAGCTCGTAGACGTCACTGTCTCCTTTGATTTTCTGCCAGTCGAGATTCATGTCGAGCAGGTTCAAGAAGAAGTCGTTGCTCAGTGTCCCTGGCTTGTCCGTGAAAACACCATGCTTCGAACCCTGATAGTTCGCGTCCAAGACTCGCATACCTGCGAGCAACACGGTCATTTCAGGAGCGGTAAGCGTGAGCAAGTCTGCTTTGTCGACAAGTAGCTCTGACGGTGTTCGCTCATTGCCTTTACCAAGGTAGTTGCGAAAGCCATCTGCGCTTGGCTGAAGCACTTCAAAAGATGCGACATCAGTCATCTCCTGAGTCGCATCAGTTCGCCCTGGTTTGAACGGTACCTTCACCTCGTACCCAGCGTCTTTTGCTGCTTTTTCAATAGCGGCGGCCCCAGCGAGGACGATCAGATCAGCCATCGAGATCTTCTTAGCGCCGTGCGAGCTATTGAACTTCTTTTGGATCTTCTCCAACTCGGGCAGCACCTTCTTGAGTTCAGCCGGATCATTGACCTCCCACGCGTTCTGCGGAGCTAGCAAAATGCGAGCGCCATTCGCGCCGCCTCGCATGTCCGTGTCTCGGTATGTCGACGCCGAGGCCCATGCCGTTTCCACGAGCTGCGAAACACTCAATCCCGAGGCAAGCACGTCACGTTTGAGTGCCGTCACATCAGCTTCACTCACTAACGTGTAGTCAACGGCTGGCACTGGATCCTGCCAGATCTGCACCACAGGAACTTCAGCTCCGAGCAAGCGGTTGCGAGGTCCCATGTCGCGATGAGTCAACTTGAACCACGCCTTAGCGAAGGCCAACTCGAATTCCTCCGGATGTTCATAGAAGCGCTTAGAAATAGCCCCATACGCCGGGTCCATCTTGAGCGCGAGATCGGTGGTGAGCATCATGGGTTTGTGGGTCTTATTCGGGTCATGCGCGTCAGGAACTGTCGCTACCCCATCCCCCTTGGGTGTCCACTGTTTGGCTCCACCGGGACTCTCCGTCAGCTCCCATTCATAGCTGTACATGTTGCTGAAGAAGTCATGCGACCACTTGACCGGAGTCATCGTCCAAGCGCCTTCCAAGCCGCTCGTTACCGTGTCCGCGCCCTTCCCGCTGCCGCACTTGTTCTTCCAACCTAAGCCCTTCTCTTCAATAGGTGCTGCCTCAGGCTCGCGACCGACACACTCGCTTGCTTTGTGAGCACCGTGTGTTTTGCCAAACGAATGTCCGCCGGCGATTAAAGCGACCGTCTCTTCGTCGTTCATGGCCATCCGTCCAAAGGCCATTCGAATGTGATGCGCCGCAGCCAAAGGATCGGGATTGCCCCCAGGTCCCTCGGGGTTCACGTAAATGAGGCCCATCTGGGTTGCGCCAAGAGGACGATTGAGCTTTTTCCCGTCGTTTGAGAATCGTTCATCCGCGAGCCACTCAGTTTCGGGGCCCCAGTTGATGTCCGTGGGTTCGTAAACATCCTCGCGACCGCCACCGAAGCCAAATGTCTTGAAACCCATCGACTCAAGCGCGACATTTCCGGTGAGAATCATCAGATCCGCCCAGGAAAGACTGCGTCCGTACTTCTGCTTGAGCGGCCACAGCAATCGCCGTGCTTTGTCGAGATTCGCGTTATCCGGCCAACTGTTGAGGGGCGCGAATCGAATCGTCCCATCAGCAGAGCCGCCGCGCCCATCCGTCACGCGATAGGTACCAGCACTGTGCCAGGCAAGTCGAATCATCAGTCCGCCGTAGTGACCATAATCCGCGGGCCACCAATCTTGCGAGGTGGTCAGTGTCTTTTCGATGTCCTTCTTGACGGCGACCAGATCGAGCTTGTTGAATTCGCTGGCGTAATCAAATGTTGAATCGACCGGGTCACCCTCCGGAGCGTTTGCTCTGAGCACTCGTAGGTCCAGCCGGTTCGGCCACCAGTCCTCGGCCTTGTAAGGTGCACCGTGACTTCCCTCGTCCTGCGGTGGCTTGTCGCTCACTACCTGGGCTTCTGGCTCAGGTGATGCAGCTGGTGTCTTCGCTGTCGGTGGCGCACAGCTCGACAAAAGAGCAGACCAACCGAGCGCTAGCACCAGTGGTCCCCATGCGACCAAGCCGCGATTTTCGCACTTCATCATTCTCGAATTCTCCATCTTGTCCCCAAAATTTCGGAGGATTGATTCAAAACCCTCGTCACGAAAGAGGGCCAAACATCAGCCCACCAATCAACGCGTGGGATACCATAGGCTCACCGCAAGAACGCCACGATTCAGTATGAACAGCTGCCGGCTCACCGACCGAGCAAGCTCGCTGCGCATTGGCTGGAATCTTTCACCACCCCGGGGCGCAAAAACGCTCCTGTAAACGCAGAATAGTGCATGCAATTCAAACCCTCATGCTCCCCCTTCTTCAGCTGACCCGATTCACCTTAAGCTCAAGCGCGCTTTTTCTCCTCGCGTCGACGATTTCCCTTGCCTGTTCCGACCAGGATGCTGGCTCTTTCGCTCTTCAACCCGATACGACCTCGGATGCTGGAACAGGCGGCAACACCGGCAGTGGCAGTGCTAGTGGCAGCGGTGCCTCACAAGGCAGCGGCGGCACGACCGCGTCAGGGGGCTCTTCGAACCAGAGCGGCAGCGGCGGCACGCAGTCCATGACACCGGCATGCACCAACACCCTCCCTCCACCTGATCCAGAAAGAGAAGTGGACTTGGACTGCGACGGCTGGGCAACCACCCCTGAGTGCGACGCTGACTGGTTCGAGGGCTACTGCGAAAAATCTTGTGGAAAGTGCCAAGAGGAGCCATCCGGCGGTGGCGGCGGAACGAGCACTGGCGGCGGAAGCCAGGGCACCGGCGGCAGCATCGGACAAGGCAACCCCTGGGGCTCTGTCAACGGTGGTCAGTCCGGCTGGGCTAGCCGGTACTGGGACTGCTGCAAACAGAGCTGCAGCTGGCCAGGCAAAGGCGGCAACAGTCCTGTCAACTCCTGCGAGAGCAGCGGGGAAAATCTCACCTCACAGGATACGTCGAGCGCTTGCGATGGCGGCAATGCCACCACCTGCAACTCCTACACTCCTTGGACCTACAGCAGTGAGGTTTCCTTCGGTTTCGTCGCCACTCACTCGGGAAGCGGCGTTTCCTGCGGCACTTGCTACCACCTGCAGTTCACAGGCAGCAGCCACAATGGCGGCAACGATCCAGGTTCCCAGGCGCTCAAGGACAAGACCATGATCGTCATGGCGACCAACATCGGAGACGACGTCAACAGTGATGGTCAGCTCGATCTGTTGATCCCAGGTGGTGGCACTGGCGCACGCTACGGTTGCGATGCGGCGTGGGGCGTTTCCGCAAATAGTCAGGAACTCGGTGCCAAATACGGCGGTCTGCGCAGTGGCTGCTCTGGTAACCTGGATTCCATCAAGGGCTGCGTCGCGAACAAATGCCAATCCCTGTTCGGCAGCCGCGGACTCGACGAGATGTACGACGCCTGTATGTGGTACGTCGACTGGTTCCAGGCAGCTGACAATCCCAGCTTCCGATTTGAAACCATCGAATGTCCCAGCGAGCTCACCAGCGTCGCGAAATAGCAAACGCCCGGTGTTGAAACCGGGCGCTGAGCTCATCTCGCAATACCTGGGGGAACTTAGGTGGCGAGAATCTCGTTGATGGCTGCCAGCTGGCCGCCAGTCTGATCCTCGCCGAACTCTGTTTGCTGCATCCCCATCACTTCGTTCATCACAGTGTAGTGAAGGTCGCGGAGAGGACGCTTGTCAAAAACAACGTGCTGGTCTTGGCGGATCCCAATGTTCCCACCGCCAATCAATGTCGTCGGCAGCTCGTTGCACTGATGATTGCTGCCATGCATGCAGCCACCGAAAAGGACCACCGTATTGTCGAGCACGCTCGCGCCATCTGGATCCGTGATGGCGTCCAGCTTGGAGCAAAGTTCAGCGACTTTCATCACGTTCCACATCGTGATGGAGGCAAAGTCATCCTGTGAACCGTGCTGGCCTCCACCGTGGTATTCGGGACAAGTTCCTTCACTCAGCGTCGAACTCACGTCGTCAAACTTGCGCTTCTGCACGTGATCGTAGGTAAACTCCGAGCGCTCATCTTCGAGCATATAGGACACCACTCGAGTCGCGTCGCAGCGCAAAGCCATCACAATCAAATCGTTCATCGCGTCAGCGTGCTCTGCCTTCTTGTAGGTCTCCGTATTCTGACGGGGTGCGTCAGGTTGTACAGTCGCCATATCGGGCCTGTCGCTTGCCACACAAGCCAAGCCCCCCAAACCTGTCGAAACTCCAGTCACCCGCTTTTCGACATCGCGAACCGCGGTCAAGAATTCGTCAAGACGAATGCGATCGCTCGCGCCCAGCTTGGCCTGGGTGCGCGTCGCATTCTCAAGAACCGCGTCGAGGACCGACTTTCTGCGAGCAATGCGATTCAGCGTCTCTGGATCTGGGCCAGAATCTCCATCCTGGGGAATGACTCCTACAATCTGGTTGAATACCTCAAGCGGGTCCACCTGCTTGTACATCGGGGTCGTCTCACCACTCCAAGAAACACTGCGACTATTGGAGCAAGGCTCCCCGTCGCAATAGCTCAGGACGGTGGACAGCCCCAGCTGAAGGGAGGGTATCGCTGTCTTGCCAGCAAATAGCGCGTGCTGCGCCATCAGTTGGTCGATCGAAATACCATTGGCTTCCCCCACTCCCAATGCATCCCGCATTCGGTCAGGGCTTCGACAAGTGAGCCACGCTCCAGGTTGACGGCCATGACTCGGCTCGACGCTTGCTGATCCATCGCCATTAAAGACTGAACCATTCTCAAGATTCGTGATCACACTCGTCTTCGCCTTAAGACTGGCGAGCGGTTCAAGCACAGGCGAAAGCTGCCACGCATCGCCCATCCCCATCGTGCTCGGGCGCCAGTTGTCCGACGCACCGTTGGGCAAAAAGATCGCCATATAGCGCTTGATCGTATTCGGATCTTGGGCTCGTGCGATGCGCGGAGCGAGGGATTCGAAGAAGGGAAGAGTCAACGCAATCCCTGCGCCGTGCAGAATGTTTCTACGAGAGATAATTCGATTCATGGGAGACCTCACTCGCCTTCCGCGTGGCGATTACGAAATGTTTCAGTCAAGACGAGACCTTGGATTGCTCGGGCTAACGTCGGGGTCTCCCCGGACTCGAGCCACTCCTCAGTCATTGCCTCCAGGTAGGGTTCGTCGGTATTGTGCAAGGGACGACCTAGGCCATAGGTCAGCATCTTCTCCGCAACGCACGGGGCAAAGGCAGGTTGAGCGGCGACGATCTCGGCTGCTCCGTCCAGACCACTAAAGGGCACTCCTGCGAGGTCGGTGCTGTTGTCGATGGGCTGGCTGTCCTCGTAGTTCTCTCGATACTGCCCCACCCCATCGAATTTCTCGAGCGCAAGGCCGAACGGATCGAACATCGCGTGACAATTCGCGCAGCCGGGATCCGAGCGATGAAGCTCAAGCTTATCTCGGATATTCAGCCTGTCGGTGGAACCAGGCTCGTCGAGTTCCGCGATATCTACCCCTGCTGGCGGAGGAGGCGGCTCCGTACACATCAGATTAAGCAGAACCCACTTGCCACGCAGGGTGGGCGAAGTACGTCGGTCGAACGATGATATCGCCAAGAATCCAGCGAGACCTAGGAATCCGTAGCGTTCGTCCTGAACATTCTCCATGCGTACCATGCCGGAGGCGGGCTCAGGCATGCCGTAGTGCTTGGCCAAAGCGGCATCAACAAAGTTGATGTCTGCACTCAAGAACTCCAGCCATGAGCGATCGGAGCGAAGGAACTCTTCAAAGTACGAGTACATCTCCGCGGATGCAGCAGATGCGACATCCGCGTTCCAACTCGGATAAACCTCAGGGGAAGTGGGGTGCCCTGTCACGCGACGTGCACCCAGCCACTGGCCTGCGAAATTTTCCACAAACCGATCTGACTTCGGGTCATCCAGCATTTCTTGAACCGTCTGGCGCAAAGTCTCGTCCTCCATGATCGAGCCATCGGCAGCAGCAGACAGCAACTTCTCGTCGGGAGCGCTGCTCCAAATAAAGTAGGAGACTCGACTGGCAAGCTCATAGGGAGTGAGTGGGTGGTCCTGGGTCGAGCTGAGATCAGGATCAATTTCAATGCGATAGAGGAACTCGGCACTCGACAGAAGCGCTTGGATCATCAAGCCCGCCGAGGCGTAGTGGTCGTCCCCGAGGCCCCGAGCTACGTCATAGACTTTCGAATAAGTCGTGACTTCCGCAGCTTCAATCGGACGTCGGAAGATCCGTAAACCTGAAGTCTCAAGAATCGACTGAACGCAGGCTTGGTCGTCAGCCTGCGAACAAGGAATCAGCTTGTCGCGCATCCCCTGGTTGGCGAGAAGCTCAGTGACTAGCTCTTCCGCCGCGTTCAGGTAGCGTTCGTACTGAGTTGAATCCACGCCAAGCACCGACGCCATATTGTCAAAGCCTTCAAGCTCTCCTCCACGCCAGTTCGCAGTGCCTGGCTGAAGTGAACTCCCCAGAACATCAGCGACTGTTGCGTTGTACTCGGCGGTATTCAGGCGATGGATGCTCTTGGTCCCCGAATAGTCACCAAGGGGGGAGTTGGGATTGTTGGCGAGACCATCTTCCTTGGCGTCGCTCACTCCTCCCAAGGTGCCGTTGCAAGCAAACGCGCCCAAGCTAGTCAGAATCAAGACTCCGCTGAGAAGGGAGCGGCCAGAGCCGCGAAGGTTCAATCGTACCGACATGATGATCAGTTCGTGTCTGCCGAACCGATCGATGCGTGAAAAAATCTGGCCCAAAGTCCCAAAGATCGACCTACCGACCATGATTTCGCTTGACACTTTTACGCTGTTTGAAAAGTTATCACGACGCTAGAACTCCCGTAGTGAGAATCGGTCTCATCAAGCTCCTTGATGGGCGGATCACCTACATTATCTCATGCGCTGCGTAGATTTCCGGGAGGCGCGCCGGTCAAGAACGCTACGCGAACCCTCGAGCCTTCTTGATGGTCTCGTAAGCTGCATTGATGTCCCGAGTACGCTCTTCCGCTAGGGCGCGCATTCCTTCAGGTAAGCCCTTGGACGCAAGCTTGTCCGGGTGATTCTCGCTCACAAGTTTGCGGTAGGCGCGCTTGATTTCCGCGTCACTCGTCTCGGCTGTGACCCCGAGCACAACATAGGCGTCGTCCAAGCGATGTTTTGGAGGTGGTCCGCTCGTGCCGGCACCCGCGCCAGAAGCCGCTTGGGCAGCGTAACGAAGCAGCGCTTCGAGCTGAGCAATGTCCCGATCACTGAGGCCCAGACGCCGCGCTACCCGCATCAACATCTCGTGTTCGGCAGGGTGCAGCTCTCCATCAGCGAGTGCCGCCGTCATTTGCACTTGAAGAAACATCTGCAGAAGCGCCCCGCTGCGTTGCCCTAACCGCGCAAACCGGTCCACCTCCGCATCAAGATCAAAATCACTCGACTTGCCGCGATTGAATGCAGCCTTAGCAGCGCCGATCTGGTCCTCGGACAGATGCATGCGAACGAACAATCCCTGCGCAGCCGCTATCTCATTGGGCGTGACGACCCCGTCCGCCTTGCTGATCGCCCCAGCGACCGCAAAGGTGGATTCGATGAACTGCCCGTGTACCTGACGAACGGCACCGGTCAGCAAGTGACGAGATACACGGTGCAGGAGATACCCCAACACTACGCCCATCAGGAGACCACGGGGACCGCCTATCCAAAGGCCAAGAAACGCGCAAAATAGAATAATCACCATAGGAGGACCGAGCGCGGTCGGCTTGGCACCAATCAGACGAAGAATCAAATGCTGCGCATTTCGGTCAAAAACACTGGTCCTTCGGCGAATCGAAGGCTGGTTCCCGGAAGCCTCGCTCCCCGGAAAAGCAATCGCCCAAGCGCCCATCAAAATCGCTAGCGGCAGCGATTGAACGGTGAGAAACTCCCGGTTTCTTAATCGGCGCGCTTCAGCGACGCCCCAGGAGACCTTAAAATGAGCAACAGACTCACCCCAGCAGGACTGACCACCAGCATTTTCATGGGCATCACCATGCTCGGCATCACAACGCTGAGCGGGAACGCACAAGCGTGCGGCGGGCTATTTTGCAGCGCATCAAGTCCGGTGAACCAGGCCGCCGAACGCATCATCTTTGCTCAGGACGACGAGAACCATATCACCCAGATCGTGGAGATCGCCTACTCGGGGGAAGCCGAGCGATTCGCCTGGGTACTCCCCGTACCAGGCACCCCGAAACCGGGTGTGAGTTCAATTCAGGTCTTCGACCGCTTACAGGCGGCAACCAACCCCACCTACCAGCTCCAGACCACGCGGAAGAGCTGCGACTTTGCGCAAGGTGCCTTCGGCTCATCAGATGATGCTACGAGTGCCGAGGGGGGGTACTATCCAGACCTTCCCCGTGTCGTGGTGCTCGATTCAGGAACAGTGGGCCCCTTCAACTTCGACACGATTTCAGTGCGTGCGGGGGACAGTGATCCGGCCGAAGTCGCCGTCAAGTGGCTCAAAGACAACGAGTACGATCTTGGGCCAACGGGAGCAGACGTGCTGCGCCCGTATCTACAAAACGGCCTCAACCTCATCGCCTTCAAACTGACCAAGGGGAACTCCACAGGTTCGATTCGTCCGATCAGCTTGGAGTACAAGGCCAAGGAAATGTCGATTCCGATCCTGCCGACAGCGGTGGCCGCCCAGGAGGACATGCCGATCCTCGTTTGGCTGCTCGGAGAAACGCGCGCCGTGCCGACGAACTACAAGAGCCTCGAATTGAACGAGCTCTTAATTGACTGGTTCAATCCGGCCGCAACCTACAATCTCGTGGTCAATGCCGCCGCGGACGAAGCAGGCGGTCAAGGATTCGTGACGGAGTTTGCTGGTAACGCTTCGCCGCTTTCGGACGTGATTGTGCAGGAGCAGGAGGATGTCTCCGGCTACAACACACAAAACGGCTCTATCGCAAGCAACCTCATCGACCTCACGACTGCCTTCGGGAATTATGATGGTTATCGTGACGCCGTCTCCAAACATTTGCCGCTCACCTCCTCAGAAGTGGAAGAACTTCTCGAATGCCCCAGTTGTTTCTTCGAAAAACCAAGAATCATCGTCGGCATGGGAGGCGCTAACGGCTTGGGCAGCGAGGAGATCACCCGGAGTGAGGTTGAGGCACTCCTCCTCGAAGTGGAAGCAAGCGTGCTCGGGCCCATCAAGGAAGCCGCCGCCCTCTTGAAAAAGCACAAGAAGGTGACTCGGCTCTACACAACGATGAGCGCGAAGGACATGAACCTGGACCCGACCTTTCGCTTCAATCCAGATTTGGGAGACGTCTCAAACGTTCACACCGCCGACCAACTGATCTACTGCGACGACGACTTTCGCATCACCCTCCCTGACGGGCGCGAGGTGTACGGCTCCGGAAGAACCTGGCCGTTCGTTCTCGGCAACAGCGACATGCCGGCCAACGCGCGCGTGCTTCAACATTCCACCACAGGAATGGGTGCTGTCACTACAGACAACCGCGGCAAGATCGACGACGCCTTCGATGAATCGGACGCCCGCAAGCGCGGAGCCTGTAGCTACGCCCCTGGTCGCTCGGGGCAGTCCCCCTGGGCCCTCTTGGTCCTGTCCTGCATCGCAATAGCGCTGCTCGCACGAAGAAGAAACCAGCTTTCTTTCCACTAGATCAGCGCTCTTTGGAGAATAGTTCGAGTCTTGGGGCACCCCAGCGGTGCCCTACCCACGCCAACCTGAGTCGAGGCAAGTTCAGCGTTGATTCAGCTCGGCATTCCACTGGAGAGGATACAAACCTCCTCCCCCAGGTGGAACGTTCCCCCTCCGAAGCAATCGCGAAGCCCGCTTGTCACACTGTGAGTGATTTATCATCAGCGTGAACGAGAGTGCCGACGCCTTGAGCAACGAGCGCTTACGCTGTGCCTCTGCAGCGCTTCATTGCGCTTTTCACCAACGGCCTAATTTTATCCAACTAGGGGTGGGATTTATCCACTGTTTCCGCTGAACGTCACGAGTAACTATAGCTAAGTGTTCAGTTCCAAGGTCCGCACCCTCGCGAGTGACCGCGCTGACTCACGCCTCTCAGGAAAAGGACGAGGAAGCTGCGACTCATGACCCAGGAGATCTTAACAAATCATCGAGGATCGTTCTTTTCATGCACTCGGGTGGCTTTGGTGCTCACTGTGCTTGGGGCCGGGACAGGGTGTGAAGCCACCCTCGGTGCGAACGAAAGCGGGAAGAACCTCGGAGCGAGACCGACCCCAAATGGCGATGGCGACAACGTCGTGCGAGAGGATTGTGAGGGTGGCTCAACCGTTTCTGCCAAGCGCATCGTTCGCCTCTCCTTCAATCAAGTAGCCAACTCCTTGGGCACCCTGGTCAATTCTGCCTTGGGGCTGCAAATCAGCGAGGAATTTGAGCTCCTTGATGCTGAGCACCGCGCGTTCCCGCCGCTTCAGAGTCCACGAGAGGGCAACTCTTTTACGGATCAAAGCTGGGCAGCCGCGGACAGTATCGCCCAAGCTGCTGGCGCCTATGTTTACGAGAACCTTGAGGCGGTCACCGGTTGTGGCGCCACACCGAGCGACGCATGCGCTTTAGCTTACCTCACAGCCCTTGCAGAGAAAGGCTACCGGCGCGAGCTCACGAGTGCCGAACTCACGCGCTTTACTCAGCTCTACAATACTGGGCTGAAAGGAGCCGACGCCAGCGTCGCGGAAGCGATTCAATATGCTGTCTACGCGATCTTCCAATCACCTCAGTTCCTCTACCGGACGGAATTCGGAGAAGACGCAAATTCGCGAGGTCCGCTCAGCCAGGCAGAGTTGGCGAGCATGCTCGCTTATTTTCTTACCGATGACACGCCGGACCAGATGCTCCTGGACGCCGCTAAGAATGGCCAGCTTTCAAGCCCGGAAGAAATTGGCAGTCATGTAGCTCGAATTCTCGAAACTGACGCAGCCAAGCTCAATTTGCACGGAGCAATGATTTCGTACCTGTCTTATCCGAATCTGGAATCGCAAATCATTCAGGATGATGCTTTCACTGGCGAACTACGAGCCTCGATGTATCAAGAAGCGCGGCTCTTCCTCGACCGTACCCTGTGGTCCGAACCGCTCGACGCCCTACTCACCTCGCGCACCGGCTATATGGACGCCCTGCTCGCTCCTCTCTACGGAATCGAGAGCTTTCCGCCTCCGGGAGCGACCCCGGTAGAAGGGGTCGACTCCTTCTACGAAGTCGATCTCCCGGCGAACCGCACCGGCTTGGTGACTCAAGCCGGGTTTCTCGCTAACCGTTCTCGTCCTGATCACACCTCGGTCGTTGGGCGCGGTCTGCTGATTAAGAACGCGTTCTTGTGCACTGAAACGCCTGCACCGTCGGACGCAGTGGTAGAAGAAATCAACAAGGTGACGGCCCTCAATCCGGAGGCTACCGAACGCGAGATGGCTGAACTCCGAATGTCGACTTCACCGTGCGCCAACTGCCACCTCACTTTCGACGCTTACGGCCTAGCACTGGATAGCTTCGACGTTCTTGGCCGTCACAGAGAAACAGATCCTCACGGCCACCCGATCGACACGTCGGTCACACTCCCTGACCAGGTCGGAGGAGGAGACGCCGCAGACATTGTCGAGGTAGCCAACAAGCTCGCGACCTCGGGTGCGTTTAGCAGCTGCATGGGACAGAACTTGATCAACTATGCGCTGGCAGACGTGAGCGCGGGTGCGGCCACGATCACGAGCTGCGCAGTCAAGGATGTTGCTCTTGAGTTCGAGGCCTCCGACAAGACTTTCTCAGCACTCGTCCGGGCCGTCGCCGTATCAGCAGCACTCAGCCAGCGCTCTCAAGGAGAAGACCAATGAAATCTTATCAATTCGGGCGCAGGTCCTTCTTTGCTGCCGTGGGCGGCGCGTTCGGGCTCCACACCCTGCTGAACAATATGGAAGCCGTTGCGCAGGGAGCCACTTCTGTCCCGCGATTCTTGATGACGCACTTTCCGGTGGGCACCATGGAACGCCGCTTCCTGCCTACGGGCACTGGCTCGGACTACGTTGCTTCACCCATCATCCAGCCATTCGTTGATGCTGGACTGCGCGAAGACATGACCGTCTTCTACGGCTTTTCTGACCGACACCTCCGGTGCCCCGGTGGAGGTGGACATGAAGCGGGAACCCCGTTCACCACCACGGGCTGCGGCTCTGCGGGAACACGCCAAAATGGCGGCGAGAACGATGACGGTGTCGCCGGCGGCCCTTCGTTCGACCAAGTCTTTCTCAAGAATGTTCCCGACCTGGCGCGGCCAGGTGTGGGCTATTTCAACGCCATTTGCGACGCACGCGTGGATTCGAACGAGACCTCCACCCAGTGCCTCTCCTACAGCTACACGCCTCGGTCCATTTCGTCAGCACAGCCGGGCGGCAGCATTCAAGAGTACACCCCACTCTTGCCTCAGCTGAGCCCAGCTCAGCTCTACGCTGCGCTCTTCTCGAACTTCATGCCCGGCGGCGATACAGAGGCGAATCGGGAGGCTGCACTGCGTGCGCTAAGAATGCGCAAGAGCGTCCTGGACTTCTCGCTCACTGAACTCGACGAACTTTACAAGTTGGCACCAGCGGCCGAGAGACCAAAGATCGATCTTCACGCGGAGGCAATTCGCAAAGTGGAGAGTCAGCTTGCAGATCAGCTCGAAAGTGGCGAAATCGGCGGCGACGGGACCTGCATGGTTCCGCCAGAACCACCTAGAGATCTCGCTGGGGGAAAAGGCAACGAGGCCTATCGAGACAACGTGAACAACGACGACTCCGAAATCCACAAGGCCGTGATCGAGGCTCACGGCGCGGTGATGCTTGCCGCCTTCCAGTGCGATCTCATGCGCGTCGGTACCTTTCAGTTCTCTCCGGGAACGAATCACGTTTCCTTCAAGGGGATGTGGCCGAGTGATCCGAATCGCATCGCAATGCATCATCCCGTGAGCCACGCCGGAGCTTTCTTGGGAGGGGCCTCAAGCTCCGACCCGAATAGCCTCACTGGAGATGACAAGAGTCGCTACGAGTTTCTGACGAATGTGCAAATCTGGTACAATACCAGATTGGCAGAATTTCTTGTGAAGATGAAGGACGCTCAAGACGGATTTGGCAACAGTCTGCTCGACACGACCGTCATCCCCTACGTAACCGAGGTGGCTCAAGCCAATCATCAGCGGGATCCCAAACCGGCCTACCTTTTTGGGGGCGGCAAACTAGGGCTCAAGCACGGAAGCTTCCAGCGCTTTCAAGACAATCGTCGACCCCAAGTCGACCTCTTCCTCACATGCGCGCAAGCGTTGATGCAGACCGACGATCCGAAAGGCGGATTGGGCAGTGAACGTTTCAACGAATTCAACAGAAACGCCTCCGCCATTTCCGGGCTTTGGGAAAAGCCGGCTTGATTCGTGCCCTGCGCACTACATCGGCCTACCTCGTCTACTGCGTGGACGGCACAATCGCGCCTCCAGCACCGAAACATTCCAGCTCAGGGAGGTGATATTTCGCCCCGGGCGAACTCCTTGCCAGCCTGGAACTCTGGTGCTCTCTTGATAGTCAGGAAAACTGATGAAATCACAGGTTCTTATCGACGCGATCGTGCGACAAACAACGATCTTGATCGCGCGGCTTTCGACTGCTCAAGGCGGTCGTTCACCACTCGGCCACGTGGCCAACGAAGTCTTCGCCGGACTCGTTACCGAACTTGAAAACCAAGGTGTGAGCAAGAAGGTCATCGCTGATATGTTCGGCATGGCGCTGCGCTCCTATCGTCAAAAGGTTCAGCGACTCGGGGAGTCCGCGACCGCAAGAGGGGTCACCTTGTGGAGCGCAGTTCAAACCTATTTAACGGAAAGAGAGTCCGCCACTCGGGCTGAGGTTTTCGAACGTTTCAAATACGACGACGAACTTTCTGTGAGAGGCATCCTGAACGACCTCGTCGAGAGTGGATTCGTGATTCGATCGGGTCGCAGCGACCAGACTCAGTATCGCGTTGCGACGGAAGAAGAACTGCTCGACTTCGGCGCATCGCTTGAGGAGGACGCTGGTGACCCTTTGGCCGCGCTCGTTTGGCTACAGATTTATCGAGAAGGCCCCGTCACTTCAGCCGCGCTCGCACAACTTGTGCCCGTTTCGGAAAAGGCTCTCGACACTGCGCTCAAGACGCTTCTCAACGATGGCCGAATCAGCTGCGACGCGCGTGGCGAGAAGAAACTCTACGCTACTGAGAACCTACTGATCCCGGTCGGCGAATCCGCTGGCTGGGAAGCTGCTGTCGTTGATCATCACCGCCAGGTTCTCAACGCGATCGCGGCCAAGATCACCAATGGAACTCGCTCATCCACTCCCCAAGACGAGGTGGGCGGCACCACGCTGACCTTCGATTTGTGGCCAGGGCACGAGAGCGAACAAGAAGTTCGCAAATTACTTGCCGAAACACGCTCCAGGATTCTGCCCCTTTGGGACAAAGTGACCGAGCACAACAAAGACAACCAGGGCGAAAACGGTTACCAAGTCCACTTCTACTGTGGTCAATACGTCGTCACAGAGGACGAACTACCATGAATTTCTCCAAGACGATTCTCGGAGGAACCCTCGGCCTGCTCCTCTTCTCACTGTCTTCCTGCCGCTCTGAAGCACCGCAAACTGGGAGCCAAACCAACTGGCTCAAAGTCTGTGAAGAGCAATCAGACTGTGCGGACCTTGACTGCATCTGCGGTGTCTGCACAACTGCCTGCAGCGAGTCATCAGCCTGCGGTGATTTGACGGGCGCCACCTGCGTTGAAAAAACAGAGCCGGGTAGCATTGCTGCCTGTGATGGGATGCCCGCCGAGAGCGGAATGTGCTTGCCCTCGTGTAGCGATCAGACCTGCGCCACCGGCGCTACCTGCATCGCCGGAGCATGTGTCGGCACGCTAGAGCCGACGACGACCGCAGCAATTGACCCCACCACTCAATACCAATCGTTGATTGGCTTTGGTGCGGCGGTGACGAATCGCGACGAGTTGATTGCCAATCATCCCGACAAAGAGGCGCTGTACGATGCGATGTTCTCCGAGTCGGGAATCACTATGATTCGCTTCGCCAATCGTTTCGAGGACGACCCTCAGTTGGATCTCTCAGCGATGAATGAGATCATTTCCGAGGCAGAGTCACGTATTGGGTCCCAGCCCCTACTCTTCATGACTTCAGAAAGTCCACCTGCGGCACTGAAAGCAAACGGCGAGCGAGTGTGCGCCAACGCGGACATCGACTGCACCCTCACGCGAGATGGCCTCGGTGGCTTCGACTATGCAGGGTTTGCAGAATATTGGCGGGCCTCTCTCGAAACGTACGAAACAGCAGGAATCCACGCAGACTACGTGAGCATTCAAAACAACGCTGACTTCATTCCGGGTGATGCACCCGGGATCGCGGCTTGCCGTCTACTCGGCGCCGAAGGGACAATGTCTGTCACCAATCCCGATGGAGTGACTGTCGACGCTGAGTTCGCCGGATACACTGAGGCGATGGCCGCTATCTCTTCTGCTGTCGCCACGCTTCCGACAAGTTATTCCTTTTCTGGGCCCGAAGTGGGAAGCGTTGTGATGGTGAATCAGTACGCCGACAGCCTTGAGTTTGCCGACTCTGTGTCGTTTCATCTCTTCCTCGCGAACCCTGATCAAATGCTGATCGACCAACTGGAAAGCCTACGCGACACTGCCGAGGCGGCTGGAAAGCCCGTCATCCAAAGTGAAATGGCAGCGTCAGGACTCGACACCGCAGTCCTGACTCAGATGTCGCTGCTGCACGCCAATGCGGCGGCCTACATCCAGCAGGCATTTGTGAACACAGATTTCGCTGAGGACTCCCACCACCTCATTGGTGTCGACGACACCACCTTTCGCAAGCTACCCGTGTATCACGCCATTTCGCACTTTGCGCGATACACGACCCAAGGTTGGGTCAGAGTGGATGCCGACGTCGGTTCGAGCGAAGTGCTGTCGAGCGCTTGGATGTCGCCTGAGGAAGACGCCATCACCATCATCCTCGTCAACCCTACGGCTGAGCCCGAGAACGTCGAGCTTGATGTATCCGGTGATGCATCGTCACTTCTTGACAGCGCGATGGTTTATAGGACCGTCTTCGACGGTGTGGAGCGTTCTGCAGAGTTGGGAAGCCTCTCCGAGGACCGAGTCATTCGAGTCCCTGGAAAGTCTATCGTGACCGTGACGAGCGTTACCGAATAAGGCGCTCCCGCAGCAGCGCCAAGCCACACTCAGCCGGGACCGCCCTTCGTTTCGGCTCTCAGGGAGGGCTAGGCTGCGCCTCTTCGGCGACGAAGCGCAGCCCATCCAGCGCCCAAGATGAAGAGCATCAGCACAAGGTGTCGCTGACGTACTGAGCGATTGGGATTCGGGGCGTAAGCGCACCCGCCACTGCTTTCACTTTCCCCTCCGCTCGAATTCTGGACATCACCAGGGCCCTCCCCCGGCTCCGGTTCTTCCACTCCAGGGGCACCCAGCTCGTCGGCGCGGCTAGTATTGTCGATCTGAAGCATGTAGCTGACCAGATCGTCCAACTCATCGGGCGTGAGACTGAGCGTCGTTCCGTGCAGCTCACTGAGATTTTTGTCGAGGAAAACCTCATAGAGGGTCGGAGCCGAACCATCGTGCAGGTACGGAGCCGTCTCCCAAATCCCTCTCAAGGTGGGTGTGTCCAAACCCTCCAGTTGTCCGCCCAAGCGGTTTCCAGAAAGATTCGTGATTGTCCCGACGTCGTGGACAATGCCTTCGGCACTATCGGTGTAGTCTGAGCCCCCGTGACAGGTCTGACAGCCCAGCTGTTCGAAAAGCTCTAGCCCGCGCCAACCCGATTCAGTCAGAGTTCCGTCCTGGTTGCGGAAGGGGCTCGGATTCACCCTGTCGAGGGACGTGACATACGCAGCAAGGGCATCAAGCTCAGGACTCAGTCCTGCTTTGGCGTCGCCCAAAGAGGTATTGCGAGTTCCCTCGTTGAAGACTTCATCCGAGAGAAACCCTGCGCCACCGAAGGGCCCTCGAATGTCGTGTTCAAAATCCTGAACTTCATCGAAGTTTGCGCTCCAATGGAGTCGCCCCTGCCCCATTCCGCGTTTTCCCAGAAGCGACGTCGTGTTGCGAAGCCCCTCGCCACGATCGGTAAAATCCCAGATGCGCCCATCCTCGAACCCGTCGATGTGGCAGGCCGCGCAACTGATGTAGCCATCCTGACCCATCCGCTCGTCCTCTGCGTCGTAGAACACCTGCTTTCCGAGCAGCACCTCCGGATCGAGCTTCTCCTGCTGGGAAACCACGACTTCGGTAATCACGTCGAGCGCGAAGTTCGTCGAAGTAAGAACGCCCACCGCATCAAGAACAACGACCGAGCGCGACAAGAACGAGTTGACAAAGAGATGCCCTGCATCGTCTAAGACGAGACCATCGGGAGCCTTTCCCAGTTCGAAGGTACCCGCGACAATACGGCTGTCGTAGGCGTCCAAGACTTGGACGCCGTTGTTGCCCAGAAGCCCGACGAAGGCGTAGTCGCCAATTCGAGAAAAGGCGACGCTCAGACCCAGAGCGCGATTGTTGAAGTCGAAGCGCTTGCTCAGCGCTTCTTCATTTGTAGCGAGATCGATGTAGGAAACGATCGTACGGACACTCGTCTCGAAGGTGAGAGCTTGACCATCGAGGGCTTCACCCCTCACGGTGTTGTCCTTCTTCGACGGAACCCAGGCGAAGGCCCCATCAGGACTCACGGACACTTGGCGCAAGTAGTTGGGAACACCGCGAGAAGAAGCCTCTGTATCTGGGCCCGGGTCCGTCACAAGCTCAAACGTGTGCTGAATGCTTAAATCAGTGGCGCTCAGTTCGACAACTTCCCCGTGATCCAAAGGAGAGATGAGGCGCGTCACGAAAATCCGCTCCCCTGACGGATCAACGCTCACGCCAGTCGCCCAAGGCCCGGCTTCGACGAGCCGTAGGATCTCTCCGTTGGAGAGATCCAACTCTGCGAGCTGACCCGTCCCTTGGAGGGTCACATAGGCCACGCCCTTCTCGAAATTCATGGCGATACCGAAGGGTTTGCTCGCGTAAGGAAGCTGAACGGTGTGCAGCAGGGCCCCGTCCGCGTCCAACACCGAGACGGAGGCATCGTCCTGACCCACGACCCAAATCGTTCCATCCTGGGACACGGCAAGAGTGCGCGGGTGGTCTGCGACCGGCACTTCAAACTGAAGTTCAAAGGTTTCTGCCGAAATGCAGCTCAGAGTGTCATTGTCAGAGTTGACGTTGCAGACTCGATTGCGAGAGCGATCAAAGACAATCGTCGAGGACGCGGTCGGCGGACGTGCCGGAAGAGGCCGGTGTACAGCTTGAAGAAAACTGTAGCTGCGCAAACCTGACTCGTCCCGCGCCACGACAATCACCGAGTAGTGACCGGGCTCTTCATAGACGTGGGTCGCCGTACTTTCCGTGCTGGCTTCACTTTCCGTCCCATCGCCGAAGTCCCAGGTGAAAGTAATTTCCCCTGTACCGACTGCGTTCGCGGCAAACTCCACCTCGGTCCCCGTTGGGTAAGGTGCGTTCACTCGCGCGACTACGTCTACAGCCCAGGCGGGCTGGGAAGAGAGAAGGAAGAGAAGCCCGAGAAGACGTGCCGACTTGAAAGGTCGCATACCCAAGCCGATCAGATCCCCCGACGCTTACGTCGCGCAAAGGCGACGAGAGCTCCCAAGAGTCCGAATCCGAGCAAATGATTACCAGTCCTACCAAACGGCGACACTGCACACCCGCCCGCTTCAAGCGACGTAGTGGGGTCCGAAGCGCCGGGAGTCGCTGGAACACCAGTATCGCCGCCGGTCCCGGGGGCAGTACTGCCCCCGGAAGTGGTGGGAGCAACGAAACCGCCGCCACCGCTTCCCGTCGGATCGACGGTTCCGGTGCCGCCGGTTCCCATGGTCGCCCCGCCGGTTCCCATCATCGGAGGATCAGGGAGGGTAACGGTGCTACCCGTCGAGAAGCGCATGACCGTCTCTTCTGAAAGTCCATTGCCCATCACGTCCATCAAACCATCGGTGGGCATGACCACCTCGTAGGTGGTGTCGGCCGAAAATGGCTCGTCGGGGCTGAAGGAAAGTTGGTTGAATTGGTACGTATAAATACCACTCAGCGCCTGACCGTTCACCGGACGGACTGTCACGGTGTCGGTCGACAACGTCTCGAGATCCACGAAGTCGGAGAAGACAATCGTGATACGAGCCTCTGGTAAGATATTGGTCGAGCCATCGGCGGGATAAAACGTCTGCGCATCGAGCGGTATCGTGTCCTTTCCCCTCTGATGACAGAAGAAGGCGCTTCCGGTCCCGTGGTCGTTGCCGATATAGATCAGGTTGCCCATCGGCGTGACCTGTCCATGATCCGGGTGACCGACACCGAGGGTCCCTTCGCCCACGACCTCAGGCTCTTGCTCGTTCGTGACATCTACCTTAACGACATTGTTCTGTCGCCCCAGGTACACGAACTGGTCTTGGGCAGCAGTGTAGAGCTGATCTTGACCGATGAGCGCGTTCTTGACCTCAGTGATGTTCGTCGGATCGCTGAAGGAGTGGATGAGAAAGTTTCCGTCGCGGCCAGCCGTATAGAATCGATCATTGCCACCCACCGCGATGGCATACATGCGTGGGGCATTGCCCATCTTGTCGAGCAGGGCCGGGTCGGCGGGCTTGGAGATGTCGAGAGTGGCGTAATTTCCGCCCTGATCCATATTGCTGATCACCATCAAGTCGCCAAGCGCGAAGAGCGGCCCGACTCGAAAACCACCGGTCGCGCTGGTCGACACCTGCTTGAGGAGTTTGGGCTGCGTGGGGTCGGCCGCGTCAACCACGTAAATCCCCTGGTTGCCGCCAGAAATGTACAGGTAGCGCCCTTGCCAACTCGCCTGCCACGAAACGTTCTCGTAGTCGCCGCCTGTGACTCCCGGCAGATCAATCCTTCCGATCACGGAGGCATTGAGCGGATCGGTGAAATCCCAAAACTGGATACCTTTGCGGGTCTGGATGGCGATGTACTGTTTGCCATCGATCAGCGCGGTCGGTAGCGAGTGTTGCTCGCGGAAGACGTCGGTATCGGCACCAGAATAATACTTCTTCTCCACGGTATTGCGCGGGTCCGAGACATCGTAAACACCGATGCGCCCGGGAGGCAGACCGCTATCTGGTGCGTAGACAGTCAAGAAGTAGCCGCGAATCATCGTGGTGACGTTTTGACCGTGGGGGTCCCCTCCACGATTGTGGTCGATGAACTCGAACGGCTTGAAATATTCGGCGTCTCCACAGTCGATGTTCCCAATACCCGGGCCCACTTGAGCATGTGCGACACCGACCGACAGCAGACTCGCAAGAGCCGTAAGGGTAGTGGTGATGAGTTTCGAGCGGGTGGATCGGAAATGCGCCATTACTCGTAAGTGTTCCTCGTTACACGGCAGCAAGGAAGCTGTGATGAACTGCCCTGGCTGCGTGCACAATTGCACCTTGACGGTATCCTGTCTCGCTAGTGCCTCAGTCAATCATCATCCAATCCGCAAAGGATTAAGTCTCAGTGGAGACTTGTAGGGACAGGGGGATTTTCTCAGCCTCTGCCGAAGAACAGTGCAACTCCTACTCTATCCTACAGATGTCCGACACGCCCCAAGCTGGCAGAAAAAACGCCGAGCGAAACCACAACGGGAAGTTCGTCCTCCCCATTCTTCTTTCTGCGACGACTCTCGTGATTGCGTCGAGCTGCAGCGAAGACGTCGTGGACGAAGCGAGTAAGACTACAACGAAAAGCGATTGGTCGTCTCTACCAAACGTCGTCAATCCCGAACCAGAACTCAAGGGCCTCCCCACTCGACAGCAGCAGTTCGACCGACTTTGTTCGATGAACAGGGATGATGATTTCCTCACGCGAGTCTGCGTCAATCCTCGTCCGGAGCTGACGAGTCTCAAAGAGCTGATCGAGCTATTGGGTTTGAACAAGGACTCGGCGTTTGCCCTCACAGCCAATTCAACCTCGCTGGTGAAAAAATCCGTCTCTTCGGTCAATCCGCGAGCAATCATCTTCCCGAAAGTCATCGTCGACAATACCCCCCCGGAGGAGCTCAACATCATCAGCTTCGTTCGAGGGGAACCGTTCGTCGAGATTGCGACGCGGAACTCAAATGGCGACTACAACTTCTACCTGGTCGTCGTCGAACACCCTTGCGATTACGATGGCACTTGTGATCTCGCCAGCCTTTTCACGGAGGAAATCGAAAGTGGCTGGAGCGCCTACAGCATTTATCCCGAAGAGGATCTGAAGGACACACCTCTCGATTGTACCTCTTGTCACCAGCCGGGCGGCCACGGAACTCCAACTATCCTACGAATGCAAGAATTCCGGAGTCCGTGGCTCCACTGGTTCCCCCAGAAATTTGCTCAAAGAACCGAGTCTGACATCGTCCTTTTGCCCCGATTTTTGGCGACCCATAGCGTCGACGAAGCCTACGGCGGGATCCCGATCTCCACGATTGAAACCGCGGTAGCGGAAGGAAGCGGCGCGCATCTCGAGGAGCTACTGCGGGCAGAAGGGCAAGTGGAACAACCGAATTCTTTCGACCCCCTCATCGAACGGGAGCTTGCGGACTCAGGCAGAAGTGGCCGCTGGGATGCCCTTTACGCAAACTTCCTTGAAGCCGATGCCATCTCGGTTCCTTATCCCGGTCTGGACCCAAGCGACCCCGAGCTTCGCGAGTCGGTCGTACAGTCTTATGTCGACGTCGTCACCGGAAGCGCCCCGAGGGAGAGTCTCATGAACATGCATGACCTCTTTACCGATGAAGCGCGTGAAATGTTGGGCATCGTCCCGCCTGCTGATGCCGACGGGAGAACAGTCTTGAACGTTGCCTGCGGTCGCTGTCACGACGGTCGAGGGGATCCTTCCCTCGTCCGCTCGATGTTCAACGTCAAAGCGCTTGATCAGGCGTCTCGCGAAGTGAAGGACCGAGCAATTGAGAGACTGCAACTTGACCCCGGCTCGGCCTCCATCATGCCCCCGAAGCGCTTCGACCCGTTACCCCCCGAAGCGATCGCAAGGGCGATACAGGAACTCCAAAAGTAGAAAGAGTTCCTCGGTCGCCCCAAGGCCCTCGCCTACCGAATCTCCGTTTCGAACGAGCTCACTTTGACTTCACCACCCAAACTTTGGGTGGCGTAGTTAAAGATCGCGAAACGATATCCAAGAAAGTAGTTCCACTCCTTGTTCATCGCCAAGGTGTTGCCTAGAGGAGTGAACTGAGCGCCATCGGTGCTGTAGGAGAACTTGGCGGTGGCTCCACCATTATTACTCCTCACATCGGCTTCGACGCGCAACCAAATCTTCCCTCCGCTCACCACCGCCCCTGCGACTTCGCTTCCTTTGCTTGTCGTCGTCCAACTGTTGTTCATGTTGATACCACTCGTCATCGAAACTCGAGTCTCTCCAACTGACTTCTTGATCCCGATCCACGCGCTAGCGTTACGAAACGCCGCCAATCCGGCGACATCGCCGTCTTGCATCATGCTGTAGTCGAGCTCGATCGTCGCAACCGAAGCCGGACCAGCGATGCGACGAGTGAGCGTATTCTTGGCAGCATAGAGGTCGTCGGTGACGTTCGCAGTTTGAAGGGTGAGACCATCACCCGAAGACCACTTGCTGTTGTCCGGGTTGTGGTTCCATTCCCACTCCGGTCGCAGGGCGGCTTCACTGAAGGCATCGATCCCTTGGGAAGAACGGACTCCGCCGTTTTCGTAGCAGGTCACGTCCGGATACGGATACGTTCCTCCCCACTGACCATTCACCAAAGTCAGCACAGGCCAATCATCGACCCAGGTCACCGGTGCCATGACGGGAATTCGGCCTGCTGGGTAAGAATCGTTGAAGCCCATGTAGTACCACTCGCCGTTCTTCGTTTCGATCACTCCTCCTTGATGAGGAGAGCCGCCGGAACCAGGGGTACCCGCGTAGGGAGTCCTGACAGCAAACCCTCGCGGAGTTTCATAAGGACCAGTCGGACTCTTCGAGCGCGTCACCCATTCGCCCTGGGCGTACTGAGTCATGAAAATATAGTAGTACTCGCCCCGCTTGATCATCCGGGAACCCTCAAGTGGTCCACCTGCCACAGCGCTCGTATTCGTCAGCACCTGCGTGCTCGCCACCTGGCTGAGACCGTCTGCACTCAAAGTCGCTACGCTGATGTTATTATTGCCCGAGGCAACATACATCTTATCATCCTCGTCGATGAAGAGACCCATGTCATAGTAGCAGCCCCCCTTGTGTTTCTCCCAGGGACCCTCTGGCGACTTGGCCGTAAATACCCAGCCGCCACCGCCGCCGTGCATGCAACCCATCCAATAGAAAGTTTCGTTGCTCGGGCGATATTGAAGCGTTGATGCCCAGATTCCATTCACGTAGGCCGTTTCCCCGCTCATGTCGTAAGAAGGATCGAAGTCCAAGACGGGAACGCTATGGCTCACGTATTCCCAATTGATCAGATCGTAAGATTTGAGAATGGGCGCGCCGGGTGAGTGATGAAAAGTCGAAGCCGTGTAGTAATACACGTCGTCGACTCGAATCACTTCGACGTCCGGAAGATCCTCCCACTTCACCGGATTGCTGTATGTGGCTGGACACTCCACCTCAACTAGGGCGCCCGCGCCGCCGGTGCCTTCGCCGCCGGTGCCACTACCACCAGTGCCATCATTTCCACCTCCGGTACCGACCCCGCCAGTTGCTGCTGGATCGCCGCCACCGCTCCCAGTCATGCCGCCTGACGAGGACGTCTCGCCGCCCGTACCGTTGAAAAATCCTCCCGTACCCTGATTGTTTGGAGAGTCGTTCCCGTCTCCTTGGTCACCGCAACCAACCGCGAAAGCGAGAACGAAAACGGCCGAGCAAGTTGGGAGAAAGCGGGGCTCGAGGGAGATAGTGACAATATTCTTCTTCATTCGATTCCTGATCATTGGACGGACGAAGAACGTGCTCCAGCGCGAAACTCTCCGCCAGAGGACGGCTATTGCCTCTGCACGACGGAATCTTGAAGTGTTGAAGCAAATGTCCTCTCCAGATCAATGACGGAGAACCGACAAGTCACTCCCATGTAGGGCGTAGGATCACAGCCACGCAGACACCTCGTGCCATCACGTTAAATATTTCAATCGAAGGGAGGTGAAAATAGTCCCCCTTCTTTTTCGACGTTCAATTGACGGGGAAGCTTTCTCAAGCTTGCCCAGGGCACGACCAGGTGCTTTCCTATTTGCTAGTTTCCTAACGGTTGAGAAAGACTGATGAAATCCCGAACCTTCGTCGACAGAATATTGCCTCAGCCGACTCTCCTGATTGCGCGCTGGTCAACCGCACAAGGACTGCGCTGAACCACGTGGCGACTGATGTAAACGCGAGACTCATCATCGAGCAGGAAACTCATGGCATCAATAAGAATGCCTCGTTCGATTTGTCCAACGATTGGTACGTCGTTGTGGCGTGTAAACTCTCATGACTCTTACAAAGATAATTCTCAGTGGAACGCTCGGCATCGCGCTTCTAACGCTCACGGCATGCCGCTCTGAGTCTCCGCAAACAGGAAGCCAAACAAACTGGCTAAAGGTTTGCGTCGACTCCGCTGACTGCGCGGAGTTCGACTGCATCTGCGGTGTGTGTACGACAAGCTGCAGTGAAGCAGCCGCGTGCGGGGAGCTTGACGGTGCGAGTTGTATTGCCGCAACAGCTCCTGGAAGCGTTGCCGCTTGTGATGGTAAGCCCGGGGAAATCGGTATGTGCCTCCCTTCGTGTGAAGACGAACCTTGCTCGGAGGGAACTGAATGCGTCGCTGGCGTTTGTCTAGGTACCCGTGAGCCCACAGCGACCGTTTCAATCGACCTCACGACAAGATACCAATCACTCATCGGATTCGGCGCGTCGCTTGCGTATGACGACAATCTGATCGTGAATCATCCAGAAAAAGCAGCACTTTATGATGCAATGTTTCTCGAGTCCGGATTTGACGTGATTCGATTTCGCAATCGCTTCGACGGCGCTAGCGAGGAAGCGCTGGCGGAAGCCGCAGAGATTATTTCTGAAGCCACTTCGCGACTTGGATTCGAGCCCACCCTGTTCATGAGCTCGGGTAGCCCTCCTGCCGATCTCAAAGCAAACGGTGATCGATTTTGCACAAACTCGGACGTGGACTGCACGCTTGTTCGCGATGGGAATGGAGATTTCGATTACACTGCTTTCGCCGAGTACTGGCGCACCTCACTCGAAGCCTATGAGGCTGCAGGAATTCATCCCGACTATGTGAGTATTCAGAACAACCCGAACTGGGTACCAACGGACGACTCGGCCATCGAGGCTTGTCGATTCCTGGCAACCGAGGGAACGACGGCAATTACCTTACCCGATGGGACCAGTGTTGACGCTGAGTTCCCTGGATACCTTGAAGCTCTCACAGCAGTCGAAGACGCGGTCTCGACGCTTCCCGATGCGTACACCTTCTCGGGACCCGAAACGACCACGGTACCAGCGGCAAGTCGTTACGAAGCGAGCCTGGCCAACACTAGCGCTGTTTCTTATCACCTCTACGGAATCGCCAACGATGACGAATCGCGCGTAGCACTTGAGGATCTGCAAAGCCTAGCCGACACAGTGAGTCAACCATCGATTCAGAGCGAGATGCAGGCAAACGCGATCGACACTGCAGTTCTCGCCCAGTTAGCGCTCACCGTTGCCGGAAGTTCCGCCTACCTCCAGCTGGGTTTCGTCAGCGCCGAACTCAACGAAGACTCGACTCACTTGATTGGCACGGACGACACCACTTTTGAAAAGCTGCCAACCTACCATGCGCTAGCGCACTTCGCCCGCTCCACAGCTCCAGGCTGGGTCAGAGTCGAAGCCACCATCGAAGCGAGCCAAGTCCTTTCCTCGGCGTGGATATCACCGGACGAGGATGCACTCACGATTATCCTCGTGAATCCTGACACCGAAGCAGTGAACATCGACTTGTCACTTGAAGGAAACGCCGCCGCGCTACTGCAAGGCGCCTCTGTTGTTCGAACCGTGTTTGATGGCGTCGAACGGTCCAGCGACCTGGGCGTCCTTTCAACGTCTCAGTTAGTTCGGCTGCCAGGACAATCCATTTTGACGATTGCAGGCAACTAGCTCTTCAGGCTCTGAAGTCGGCCGCGTGAAGCGAGACACGAACTGAGCGACCTGCGAGCGCGCGCGCAAACGATTCGCGACTTCGCCGAATTCTTCGTTTGATCGTTTCGACAGAGCGTCCAGTTGATTCGGCGATCACTTTGAGCGAATCGCCGGCGACGTCGCGACTCATCAGCACATTGCGATCAGAAGTTGCCAGCGACGCAAACGCTAGTTTGGCATCTAGCTGACGCTCCATCGACTCGTCTTCATGGCGGAGCAACTGACCCCAGTACCAGGACGGATCTTCCTCGTACTTTCTGCGAACGCTCCACTTGCGTCGAATCGACCAGGCTTGGCGTCGAGCCACGAGGCAAATCCAAGCAGACGGATGGTGAACGTTCCCGACTGCTTCCAAGTAACTGACAATCGTCGCTGAGGCGACATCGTCCGCGTCGGCCCAATTGAGTCCCTCACGCCTTGCCGTGCGGCGTGCGAGTTCGATGAGAGTCTTCATCTCGTGAGTCGAATCGCGCGAGACTTCTTCGAACTGTGTCGTCAATCGTTTTTCCACTGGCCGCCCCAAATTAGAGAGTGACCACCTTGAGGAACAAGCGGAGACGATTCTCCCCTGGGCGTTACAATTCTCTGAACACAGCGGAACAAGAAACTTGAGACAGCGAAGGAGCAATGCAGAAGAACCTAGCGTATGCCCTCGAACTCAAGTGAGCTCGTTCAATTCGGCGAGCCAAGGGGAGGGAACATCATGAATCAGAAGTTTGTTAATCTAAGCGTACTCGGGGCAGCAATGAGCGGGGCTGTGGCATGTGGTCCGGGGCCACGCATGGTGGCGCCTGCTGAAATGGCCGAAAAGGCCAGTGTGCTCGAGGTAGCGGATCGCTCAAGCATGACCGGGGCGATGGCCGACGAGAGCTTCAAATTAGGGAACTACTCTGTCGAAGAGGTCGATCGCGACTGGAACTCTTCGAAGAGCGCAGGCATCGGTGGTTGGGGGAAAGATTCGAAGACAACCGGATACACGTACCAGTTGAAGACCCAAAGCGGCACGTGGAAAGGCACTTGCGCTTCGCTCGCAGAGGGCCAGTCAGTGGGCAGCCTCAGCTTTGGCAATTCCACGAACCTCACATGTGAATGCAAGCTGGGAGATCAGTCATCGACAATGCAAGTGAGCGGAGAGACTGAAGCAAGCAGCGGCACCTACAAATCGAAGGACGCTGACTACCAGGTCAAGGCCATCCAAGAGACCGACAAAAGCTACTTTGGCAGCGGACCTGCAGGCTATCGAGTCGACAAGAACGCGACACCAATTGGCGCGGTCGAAGTCATCCGCCCCGGCCGCGTTTGGCTCGCCGAGGATCTGTCGCCCGCTGAGGCAGACAAGCTCACCTGCACCTTTGCGGGAATGATGCTGTACCTTCCTCCGTCCGATCACTGAGGCGTCGTCGCGACTGCTTTCACGAATTCGGATCGCGCGACCAGGCGTACTCTCCGACGGGTATGCCTGGTGGCGCCGAATCGATCTCAGGATTTTGGAACAGCTGCCTACGAAGAGGACGATTTCAAAACACCAGGAGTGAACGTTTTCCAGCTAGGCGGATAATGTAAGCAAGTGTTGCTTAATGTGGGACAGTGGGACGCTCTTGAGGTAGCGTTTCCATCCCTACAGGAAAGCTCTTACATGAAACGTCTCAAATTCTCAGCCGTGACCCTCGCGGGTCTGTTCCTCACCTCAGTCTTTGGAGTCGCCGCCTGCTCAGATACGGGTACTGGTGCGCCCCAGGACCAGACTCCGCAGGGATGTCCGAATGGCTACACCACCTGCAACGGCGCCTGCAGCAACGTGCAGTCTGACCCTTTCAACTGCGGTGCCTGCAGCAATGCTTGCGGAGCCGGACTTGTGTGCTCTTTGTCAGCATGCTCAGACACTTGTGCTGTAGGTCTCACCCAATGCGGCGCAGCCTGTGAGAACACTCTCACCAGCCCCTCGAACTGCGGCAATTGCGGCAACGCATGCGCAAGCGGCATCTGCGACAACGGCGTGTGTGCTGCAGGTCAACTGGGTACCGGCGGCGGAGTTGGTACTGGTGGTGGCACCGGAACCGGTGGTGGAGTCGGCACCGGCGGTGGAGTTGGTACCGGCGGCGGCACGGGAACAGGCGGAGGAGGAGCCGGTACCGGGCTGCTCGGTGGCTACCACATCAGTGGTGACTGGTCGGGCAGCGCTTTCGCCTTCGCTTCGGGCACGGCGACTGTATCACCCGATAACTTCGAAGATATGGTGGGCGTCGACGGACCTTACTGCATCAAAGGCAACGTGCCTGGTACCGCGCCCACCTACAACGCGATTGCCGCGGTGGGCGTGCACACCAATCAAGCAAAAGAGGCCCTCCTCGACGATGACCCCGACAATGGAATCCAGCTACTCGCCCCCCAGGGCGATGGCCTCTCGGTCGACATCACTGTGAATAGCGGAAGCAAGGGCATTCGAGTCCAGCTTGAAGACGATACCGATCCCAACGCACCCGAAGCCCCTGAGCACCGTTGGTGCGTCAACCTGACCGCCGACGCGAATGGTCAGATTAAGCAGGTGATTCCCTGGGCCTCCTTCAATACAGAGTGCTGGGATGCGGAGACTGGCACGGCCTACGCCAAGCAAGACATTGCACGCGCCATCGCTTATGTTCCCGATCCCGGTACCGGAACAGCTGCCTTCGACTTCTGTCTGAACGATATCGGTCCGGATTCGGTCGTGAGCCGTGGCACAGGCGCTATCGTGGCCAATTGTGGCAACAACGTGACCTGGGACAAAGCCACCTTGAGCGAGACCAGTGACGCGTCTGGAAACAACAATGCGTACCGCGCCCAGGCGAACTTCTGGAACCCCGTGAACGGTGATTTCTCAATGTCATTGCTTTCAGGTGGTGGCTTCAAGATGGACACCCAGAGCTGTAACACCACCACGGATTCGCCCTGTTCCTTCCCTTCTGTCTACATCGGCGTCGATGGCGATGGCGGCAGAAGCTCAGGGAGCCTGCCCAAAGTGGTCAATACGATCACCAGCATTCCTACCTGCCTCGGATGGGCTTCCGGTGGAACACCGGCCAGTCACGAGTACAACGTCACCTATGACGTGTGGTTCAACAGCAACGCGCAGGCTACCGAGGCAGAAGAATTCCTCATGATCTGGTTCCGCGATCCCCCGAGCTTCCAGCCTGCTGGTATGTTCCCGGTCCAGAACGGCGTTGTTGTCGGTGGTCAAACCTGGACCCTATGGCACGGCCCCAATCATCAGAATCGTCCGACCACCAGCTTCGTAGCTCCCAACGGCCTGGCCGATGGAATGGCCTACGAATTCGACTTGATGGACTTCATCAACGAAGCTGCTGAGCGAGGCTACATCACCAAGTCGAAGAACCTCATCTCAGTGATGGGGGGCTTGGAAATCTGGGGCGGCGGCCAGGGCGCCAGCATCACGAGCTTCAAAGCTGAAGTGCAGTAATCACTACCAAGCACCAAACCAAAAAGACCGTCACTTGCTTTCAAGTGGCGGTCTTCTTTTTGCGGCTGCGATTTTTTTAGAAAAAGACTAGCGACTCATCCAATCAGCCGCGCGAATGACTTTGAGCTGCCTTGTCCTTCGAGCGACTGCCCTCCTTGGCGCGAGACTCCGCCGAGCCACTGATCTTCTTGGCTCCGGCTTTCGCCGAACCCTTCTGACCTTCCGACTCCTCTTGCTCGGCTTCTTCAGCGGCCTTGGCCGCGGCTTCTGCCTTCGCCAAATCTTCCAAGCGGGTCAACTCAGCGCTGACCGCTGCGTTGTCCTCAAGGTGATGGCACTTCTTGTATTTTTTTCCGGAACCGCAGGGACATGCATCGTTACGGCCGGTCGATTTATAGCGCTCTTGAGCGACTTCGAGACTCATCGTCCGCGCATAGCACGACTCTAGCTCATCCAAGCAGCCCCCGCGATTCAGCGACAAAGTCGGCGCCCCCCGGGCGTCGACCTTGCCTCAGCGCTCTGCCTCATCGCTATGCGCCTAACCTGAAAGCTCAGCGCAAAGGCTCTACAGCAGTCGCGCAGCCCACCGAGAGAGTTAGTGCCGCCCCGGAGACCCCGACAGTCTCACACGTTTGATCGCAGAGCTGGACAACTTGTTCATCGCCTACTTGCTTATAATACCAGGCACCGTTTTCGCAGTTGCTCGGATCAGCGACGAAGTATGTATTCAGAGTATCTCCAGCAGCATCGCAAATCCCTACATTGACCAGGTCGTACTCAATTATCCCCGTCGGAGGTTCGGGTACGTTGATCGTGCAAGGAATCACGGCATCCGCTCGAATCGCGTTGAGCGCAGCCAACACTGAGCCTGCGACATCGTCGGAATCGGTCAGGTATGCCTGCTCGGTGCCACCAGCCTCCGCAATACCATCCAACTGGTCGAGCGAATTGTTGTTGTTCGCCGCTACCCCGAGCACGTAGAGCTCGCGACCATCCCCATCATCGTAGCAACTCTCGGCAGCCTGAACCGCTCGACCAATATTTGCCTCACAGGAATACTCGGGGATCCCATCGGTGACCAAAAGAATCACGACCTTGTGTGCCGGGTTTTGTTGCGCCCAGTCATTCGTGTAGTCGCAGGCACCGTCAATCGCCAAGTGCGTCGGAGTCCCGCCCTGCGGTCCGTTCGCTTCCAAGCTGGCAACCAAAGCCGACGCCGAATCGGGCAACATTGCAATGTCCACGCTTGCATCCGCGTGACCGGCAACACTGCACACTTGTCGATTGGTGCGATCGTCCAAATCATGATCGCCGAAAAAACCCAAACCAACGCCGATACCAGCGCTCTGCGGGTCCTCAAGGAAAAGCTTCATCGCATCGCGCACGGGCTTGATGCGCCATTCGCTTTCCGGCGCTGGATTGTTGTCTTTGCAGCAGCCCGACTGATCGACCGTGCAACTCATTGAGCAAGAGAGATCAAACATCACATAGATGTCCAGAGGCACATTCTCTCCCTCGTAGGTCCTGCCGGTGCAGCCCTCCGCTTCATAGGGGGCGCAGCCATCGATGCTGCCGCCGTTCCCGCCGGGAGTGCCACTGCCATCCCCGTCGCCCAACGAAATATTGTCCGTGCCGGAGTTTCCATCACCCGGCCCGCCATCGTCATCCCCTCCGCAACCCACGAAAGAAAAAACGGCAACTCCAATCGAGATCAATGCAGCGCTGCGAAACATAAGCGTCCCCCTCTCTTAAAAGACCTCTCACTCTACCATAAGCAGCTGCCAGAAGAGCATCAGCGGAAGAATTCCAAGCTCATAGTAGAATTCTCAACTGACTACTTGTGCGTGCGGTGCGGCTTGACGATCTCGGGATCATGTTAAAAGGAATTCATGAAGGGAACAGCAAAGTACGCAGTGATCTTGGGGTTCGGCCTTGCGGCACTTCTTTCTGGTTGTGCAAAACCAGAGTACCTCGGCAACAGCGCCAAAGGCTTTTGGAGCAACCAGGCAGCGCCCTATGGACCCAACGATGCATTCAATAAGGCGATGCCTTTTTTGGACGCAACTTGGAAGGCCCGCTGCGAAAAAGTGAGGCATCACGATCAATGGTGTGAAAAGCCACCGCTTGATCACATGATGCGTCAAGGTGATTTCTATTACGTGACACGCACCAGTTATCCCTACAAAACGAACGAAGCGTACCTGGAGTATGCTGTCAAAGTGAACGCACAGACGGGAGAGGTGATACCTTACGAATGAGTGCGTGCTAAGGCAGTGCTCATGAAGCCCTGGTCTTTCGATTCTCCACGCGGAACCATCTCCCTCCGCCTTGCCCAGCCTAACGATGTTCCGGCACTCATCGAACTGAATAAGCGATGTTTTCCGGACATGGCTGAACAGGACATTGTCTGGCGTAAAGGGCATCTCCTCAATCACATTCGGGTGTTCCCCGAGGGACAGATCGTCGCAGTGTTGGGCGAGCAAATCGTCGGAGCGGTTGCGTCGTTGATTGTGAAACTCGGCACCGATCCCTACCGCCCTCACACCTACTCCGGAATCACTGACGGCGGCTACTTCCACAATCACGATCCTACAGGCGACAGTCTCTACGGAGCCGACGTGTATGTGAGCCCTGAAGTGCAGGGCGAAGGCGTAGGGCACCAGCTCTACGAAGCTCGTCGCCTGCTATGCAAGAGCCTCAATCTGCGCCGCATCATCGCAGGAGGACGGATCCACGGCTACTCCCAGCATGCGACCGAACTCAGCCCCGACCAGTACGTCAAGAAAGTGGAGAATGCGGAGCTCAGCGACCAGGTACTCAGCTTTCAGCTTCGCGAGGGCTTCGTCGTCCGCGGTATCTTGCGCAATTACATCACCGATCCCAAGAGCAAGAATTGCGCGACCTTCATCGAATGGAAGAACCCGGATTACACGCCTCCCCACAATACAGGTGAGCGCAAACTCCGCGTGGCGGCCGTCCAATATCAAGTCCGCAAGATTGAGAGTTTCGAAGACTTCGCCGCGCAAGTTGAATACTTCGTCGAGACCGCGTCAGAGTATCACGCCGACTTTGTCCTCTTCCCCGAATTCTTCTCGGTCCAGCTCCTTTCGCAACCCCACATGCAGGAGCTACCCAGCCTTGAGGGAATCCAGCGTCTTGCCGAATTGGAGAATGAATACCTCGCCCTGATGTCCTCGCTCGCTCAGAAGTTTGGCGTCTACATCATCGGCGGGACGCACCCGATGCGACGAGAGTCCAAGACTCTCAATATGAGCCCCTTCTTTTTTCCCGATGGGCGCTACGTGCTTCAGCCAAAGATCCATATCACGCCTTCGGAGAAAAAGTATTGGGGGATCACTGGCGGGGACGACGTGATCGTCGTGCCGACGCCCAAGGCAACCATCGGCATCAACATTTGCTACGACTCGGAGTTTCCCGAGTTCGCCCGCTACCTGGCTGATCAGGGCGTCGAGATTCTCTTTGTCCCCTACTGCACCGATGACAGGCAGGGCTACTATCGAGTGCGCTATTGCTGCCAGGCTCGCGCGATCGAGAACCAAATTTATGTCGTGACAGCCGGCATTATCGGCAACCTTCCCAGCGTCCCCGCAATGGACATCCACTACGGGCGCGCAGCGGTGTTCACGCCGAGTGACTTCCACTTTGCTCGGGATGGCATTCAGGCAGAAGCTGATTCAAATGTCGAAACACTGCTGATCACGGATCTCGATATCGACGATCTCTACCGGGCCCGGGCTGCTGGAAGCGTGACTCCGCGACTCGACCGTCGAAAAGACCTCTTCGAGTTTACGAATCACGTGAACGGGCGTGGAGAACTGATTCTCGAAGAAGCCCCGATTGTCGTTGCACCAGAAGACGGTGCCTGAGCTTCCCGAAGATTGATTTGCGAACCCCGAAGGAGGCGCTCTTCACCTCTAGGCCACCACTGGCAATCGCCGATTCGCAGGGATGCGCGACTCGGAACGTTTAGCTGGCACCTGACGAAACTCCTCAAGATTGGATAGAGTCACAATTGGGTCCGACATTCTAGGATCTGCCATTGCTTTGAGGAATTCTTCATACAGCGAGTGCGTTTCCTTGAAGACGCACTTGGCAGCAAATTCTTCAGGGGTGAAGGTATTCCAATTGTTGATCATGAGAAACCGGATCACGTCAGCTCCCACATCCTTCGCGATGTCGACGGCGTCCCCCATCTCTCGGAAGTTCTCTGTCTGAACGACGTAGAAAATCGAATAGTCCTCCAAGATACCCTGACGACGTAGTTCACCAATAAACTGCATATTCTCCAGCATGGTATCCCACCTGGCTCCTCTGCGGAGTAGTTCATGAGTTTCAGCCGTGGCGGCGTCGATCGAAATCTGAATGGAATTAACCATATCAGGAAGGTCTGGGAACTTCGCCCATTCCTTCGGGGAGAGGAGCATCGCATTGGTGAGAAGCTTTACATTGAGATCGGGGAACTCCTCACGGTTAAGGCGCTGAAGGAGTTGCCTAAAATTCTTGCTCGCAAAGGGGTCACCGGACCCCGTGAGGAGAACCCTTTTCGCGCCTTTCAACATAGGAATGATATTGTTGTCCTGGAGGCGGGAGAATCGCGCTCTTTCTTCCTCACCGGCAGCGTAGCGCTCGGTCCGACAGGATGGGCAGGAAAGGTTGCACGTGCGATCGTAGGCGAGATTGATGTCTAGAGGGCCCGTGTCCATCACAGTGGCTTTCTGCTCGACGAGCCGCTGCTCCGCACTCCCGTCCGTGTAGTCACCCGGGCGGTCGAGAGCGTCCTGCTGAATCGAAGGACACAGCATTTTGTTGCAGTAGCGGTAGGTACCGTCATGTATCGTTTTCCTCACAGACTGAGCAACCGGACCGTTCCAGATATCCTGCCAAGGAGTCAGATGCATGTTGCCAAGGTGGGCTTTAAAGAAGGCCGCGCAGCAGTTCGTCGTCGTGCCTTCCAGCACTTCCAATCGCTCGAAGGGTCGGAGACAGTACTTACCCTCTAGCTGATACTTTGGATTATCCGGCTCTTTGAGTTTTCTGGCATGGAACAGCGCGCCTCCGACGGTGATGTGCTGAGAGTGACGAGTGAACAAGTCTTCCAATATCTGCTGTCCTACCTCGGGCTGGCCAGTGTGAAGCCGCAAGATTCCAAGGAGGATCCCGAGGGAAGTCTGAACTTGTTCCTGCTGGGGTAGCGCCAGAAGCCCCTCAATGGCGTCGGCAACCTCGGTGAGCGCATGCTTCTCGGTTGCAGCAAACTTCTGAATTCCTGACCAAAACTCCGGATGGTCCAAGTTGTCCCGAAGTGCCTTCTCCCATTCGGAGACCATCTGCAGTCGTTCCTGCTGGGTCAATGCTGCCTCCATGCGCCCGTTCCTCCTCAGCTTGAGCGTTAATCGACAAAGTTCAGCACGACCAATTCGCAGAAAGGTGTATGCCTCTGCGCGAATAACTGGAGATAAGCTAAATCCCAGTGGGAAACGCAATCAGGAACTGCTGCCTGGGCTCTCAGGCTGGAGTGCTCACCACGGCGAAAAACGGCCCACTGCCATTTTCGAAAGATGAGATATTTTGGATTGTCGTGAAGGCAATATTTTGCAGAGCTTCCTCGGTGAGAAACCCCTGGTGTGCTGTGACCAACACGTTGGGGAAAGTCAGCAGCCTCATGAATACGTCGTCTTGGATGATGGTCGATGACAAATCTTCGAAGAAGAGTTCGTCCTCTTCTTCGTAGACATCAAGGCAAACGCCACCAATACGGCCCGACTTCAAGCCGCCCACTAGTGCGCGTGCGTCCACCAACCCCCCACGGCTGGTATTGATGATGTAAACCCCCTCCTTCATGAGACTGAGAGCTCGTTCGTCGATCAAATGCTGAGTAGTCGGTGTCAGTGGGCAGTGAAGTGAGATGATGTCCGAGCGCGAAAAAAGCTCGTCCAGGCCAACATAGTTTATCCCCCGCGCACGGCACTCTTCGCTTTCAAACTTGTCGTAGGCAATGACGTTGCAGCCAAAGCCCAGCAGAATCTCTCCAAAAATTGCGCCGATCTTGCCGGTACCAATCACGCCAACAGTGCGACCTTTTAAATCAAAGCCGACCAATCCCTGCAGCGAGAAGTTGCCCTCTCGCACGCGCGAATAAGCACGAGGGATCTTTCGGTTCAAACTGAGAAGGAGCGCGACCGCGTGCTCCGCAACGGCGTGGGGACTGTAAGCAGGAACTCGCGCTACCCGAATTCCGAGTTCATCAGCCGCCACCAAGTCGACATTATTGAAACCTGCACAGCGGAGTGCAATCAGTTCTACGCCCGCGTCCTTCAGTACGGCCAGCGTATCCCGATCCAAATGATCGTTGACGAAGGCACAGACCACCCTCGCGCCCTGAGCCAGGGGCGCCGTCACCAAACTGAGGTGAGCTTCGAGAAAGATCAACTCGTGCTCATGTCCCGCATTTGCCTTGGTGAGGTAATCTCTGTCGTAGGACTTGGTGCTGAATACAACGACTCTCATGGGAGAGGACTTTCGCAGAGGCACGTGTCAGGGCGCAAACTGCGCCTTGGCTCGCGAAGCTAGTTAAAGCCTCCGGCCTCACAGTAGCCTCAGCCCCCTTCGGCCGCTGTCGAAGCTCGGGTCGCAGCAGGGATCCGAAGCAGGCCGACAATTCTGCAAGAGAACTCAAATCTCTTGTTGATATCGGTTTTCAATTTCATAAGATGGGCGCAAGAAGAACAAGGAAGCCCCAGTTAGCCGACTATCCATCTCGATAAAAGAAGTCGTTATCATTAGCGACACCGGGCTGGGCGAGATCCGAAAGACTAATCCATGAAGAAAACCCAATTAAGAGCACTCGTAGGCACCATTTCTCTCATTTCCGCTCTCACTGCAGCGGCTTGTTCCTCAGATCCGGAGGCCAGCGGCGACGGCGACGACGACGGAACTACGGGCGGAACTAACAACGGCGATGGCGACGGAGATGGCGACGGCGACGGCGATGGTGGCACCGGTGGAACCAGTGGGGATGGCGACGGGGACGCCACAGGTGGCCAAGGTGGTCAAGGTGGTCAAGGTGGCGAGCCAGGTGACGGCGATCCTGAGGAAATCCAATCGATCTTCGCGGGCAAAGTCCTTGAGGTCGATGAACTGAGCGGAGTCAGCATTGCCAGCGACGGGAGCATCTACGCGTCGGGCACCAAGCTCGTGAACCTCGGGACAGAAGAGGCGCCAGTACTCGATGTGCACACTGCGGTCGTGCGCTTCACCTCCACTGGAGAGCTCGACACGGCATTTGGTACTGATGGCGTTGTGCTGTTGAACCTGAGCGACGCATCGACTGATCTTGAGGTCGATGGTGCTGGGAGCGAACTCTCAAGGTCCATTGTCGCTGCGCCAGGCGGCGGTGCAGTGGTCTCGATCAATGCCAACGACGGCGCCGGCTCCGGCGGCACTGCGACCTATCTGGTTCGCCTTGATTCATCCGGCGAGCTCGTTGACTCATTTGGAACGGACGGCATTGCCCGGATCCATCTCACGGATTGGGCTTTCGACACAGCAGGCTGGGTAAGTGCAAATCATCCTGCCGACAATGTCTGGGACATCCAACTCGACGAGAGCGGCTCCGACCCCAAGATCGTGCTCTTTGGCTACGCTCCCGCACCCGTCGCGACCACTCGCACGGACAACGACCGCTACGTGGCACGAGTTCTCCTCAGCGACGGCAGCCTCGACACCAGCTTCTCGGGCGATGGTCTCTTCTCCATCGATTTCGGCGAGAAGAAGCTGTCAGACGGAACGCGTCGCGGGGTTGTGCTCGGTGATGGGACCATCGTCTCTTCCGGCTACACCGAATTTCCCGACACGCGACACCACATCGAACTGCTGAAACTCAGTCCCACAGGCATTCCAGCGGCTGACTTCGGCTTCATCGGGGACGAAAGCTGCGGAGCACAACAAGACGGCGTGATCTGTTCGAACCCGAACTTACCGGACGGCGGATTCGCAGAAGCCTATGGTGTTGCCGTACAGGCCGACGGCCGCCTGGTCACGACTGGTTACGGCGCTCCGGCGTCAGATTCAACTGGCACCGATCTCGTGAGCTTCCGCTTTGACGGAGCGTCGATGGACAACGACTACGCGACAGTTGGTGCCTTGATCATTGATAGCGGCGCGGAAGAACGTGGTCGCGACATCGTCGCACTCGAAGACGGACGCCTCGTTCATGTGGGTAAGTATTCTGCCGTAGCAGCACTCTACGTGACTGATTCCGAAGGAGAACTTGACGCCAATTTCGGAGACAGTGGGATTCGACGCTATCCGCTCCACGACGGCAACTTGTTCGACGTCGACGCGAAGGGCCAACTCATTGCCAGCGTGGGGGGGCTACAGCAACCACCGCAGGTGCCTACTTCGTCCTACTTCGCGTGGGCGAGTAATCACTTCTGCGTCCTTTCCTCTTTGGATGCGCCCCCAGCCTGAAAGCGGGGGCGCATCTTCCCCAACTTATGATGACCAAGCTCACTACTCTCGGCGCACTCACCCTCGTTGCATGCGTGGCCCTTGCCCCCTCGTGCTCTCCCCCCCGGCCGCACGAAAACAACTCGCTCCCATCGAGCCTCGGGAGCGGTGGAGACCCATCATCTCAGCCTGGTGGTGACGGCGACCAGCCCGGGACCAGCCTCGGAGGTAGCGCTGGCGCGGAATCGAATCCCCAGCCCACTTCATGTGCGGCGGTTCCCAGTAGCGCAGGAACCTTCACCAAACAGAGCCTCCTGCGAAGCTCTGCTCAGTGCGCGATGCTTCGCTACTGCGAATTCCAGGAGACCGCTGACAAGCTTGCGCAACAGGCAAATGTGTATGCCGTCTCTCCGAGTGAAGATAAACTAGAGGGCTTACGCAGCGCATATCTGCAGGCCATGAAGAGCTTCGCTCGCGCAGATCTCTTTCAGTTCGGACCGGCAGCGAGCGCATCAGCTGATCCTGTCGGTGGAGAGGGCTTGCGCGACTTGATCTACGCTTGGCCTTTTGTCAGTCGCTGTCGCGTCGAGGAACAGCTCTTTGGCGGTGCCTATCGCGAGGCAGGCTTCAACAATCTCGTCAAAGTCCCCATCAATTCACGCGGCCTTTTTGCGGTCGAGTATCTCTCCTTTTACGAAGGAACCGATAACGCCTGTACGCAGTATTCGATCACGAATGCAGGTGCAGCGTGGTCAAATACTGAGCCTTCGAAGCTTGATCAGTTGAAACGAGACTACCTCGACGCAGTGGCGAATGACGTAGCACTACGAGCGCAACAGCTCAGCGATGCGTGGTCCCCCGACGGAGGTGACTACTTGGACCGACTCAGCAACGCGACGGGATACATGGACCAACAACAGGCCCTCAACCTAGTCGCACATTCCCTGCTCTACCTTGAAGTTCAGGTCAAAGACTACAAAGTGGGGGCTCCGGCTGGACTGTATGAGGCTGCTACGATCCCGCCCGAGGCTACCTACTCCAAAGGGGCAACGAGTCTTTTGCGCCAGAATTTAGAAGGGTTCTCAGATCTCTTCGCTGGCTGCCATGACGAAGCGTTCGGTTTCGACGATTGGCTCGTCGCCGCGGGTCATGAGGATCTCGCCCAGGATATGAATGCCGCCCTTGCCGATGCGCAAGCTCACGCAGCTCAATTTCCAGAGATGCCGGATGCCACGCCTGAGGAACTTGCTTCGCTCCACGCCACGATCAAGACCCTCACGGATTTGCTCAAGGGGGACTTCTTCGGACAGGGCAGTCCGCTGGGCCTGGGTCTTCCCTCATCCGTCGAGGGTGACACTGACTGAACCCGATGCCTAGCCGTCTTCTTGCCCGCTGTTTTCGTCCCGTCGACGCGAGTTGGCTGGCAGCGTTTCGAATCCTCTTCGGACTGCTGCTCAGCATCTCGATGCTGCGCTTTCTTGCATACGGTTGGGTGGAGCGGTTCTTTGTGCGCCCTCAGATGCATTTCAAGTACTGGGGATTCGGATGGGTCGAGCCCCTGAGCGGACCCATGATGCACCAGCTTTTCTGGCTACTGGCCGGGCTCGCACTTTGCGTCAGCGTGGGCCTATTCTTTCGAGCAACGTCGCTGCTGTTCGCCCTGGGACTCACCTACGTTCAGCTGATTGATGTCAGTACCTACCTGAATCACTACTATCTCGCAGCGTTGCTCGCCTTCCTACTGGCGGCATCGCCTGCCCAGCGCCTTTGGAGCGTCGATGCCTGGCGAGAGAGCAGGAAAGCCAATCATCGGCCGACTGGAACTCAGATTCCTGTGTTGTGGCTCTACCTGCTGCGCTTCCAAGTTGCGGTCGTTTATTGCTTTGCCGGCCTGGCTAAGTTGAATTCAGACTGGTTGCTCCACGCTCAACCGCTGCGCATCTGGCTTGGCGCAAAAACGGATCTCCCACTGCTCGGGCCACTCCTCACAGTGGAAGGAGTGCCGCTGCTCTTGAGTTGGTGCGGGTTTTTATTCGACACCACCATCGTCTTCTGGCTCATGCAGCGACGAACCCGCCCCTTCGCCTATCTGGCTGTGATTGGATTTCACGCCACCACGCGGCTGCTTTTCCCGATCGGAATGTTCCCCTTCATCATGACATTGGCGGCGACGGTGTTCTTTGAACCCGACTGGCCACGTCGACTTCTCGCTCGCATCAAACACAGTCGGCGAGATTCTGACGCGGACCCGCGACACCTGGCACCACCTGCCGTTGCCGGCGCAACACAAATTCCCCTTCCCTGGGGAGCGCGAACCCTTGTCTTCGCCGCATTGACGTATGCGACCATCCAAGTCGCGCTGCCACTTCGCTCACACCTCTACACCGGCAATGTGATGTGGCACGAGCAGGGAATGCGTTTCTCGTGGCGCGTTATGCTGCGCGCCAAGGGAGGTCACATCCGCTTCGTGGTGACGGGCAAGAACCACGAAGAAAAAACGTTCGTCAATCCCGCAGACTTTCTGACAGATCTTCAGCTCACAGAAATGGTGAGTCAGCCTGACCTCATCTTACAAGCCGCACATCATATCGCGCGCGAATTCAAGGCCCGTGGTTACCAAGAGCCTGAGGTTCGTGCGGACGCCCGTATCGCGCTCAATGGCCGACGCAGCTCAGTTTTCGTCAATCCCCTAGTAGATCTCAGTCGAAAACATGATGGTCTCGCTCCCCTTGACTGGCTCGCCCCAGCCCCTACAGCTCCACCTCATCACACTCGCCCGGTCCTTTAGTTGACCGCTTCTCCACGCATGAAATTTTCCTCGCACCCTTCGCTCTCGACACCTCTGCTTCTTGGTCTCTGTACTTTGATTGGAGCCTCTTCCGCTCATGCACAGCAAGTCACTGTGGAGCTAGACGACCCCGCTGACGGCGCGGAAACTGACACAGCTCTGTCGTCAGAATCATCCAAGAGCGATTCAGCTCAGAACGAAGCAGCTCAGAACGAAGCAGCGGATGATGGTCGCGCACCTTCCGCTAGTGCTCCGGACAACGAGAGAGCCCCCGAAGGGGAGAGCAACACTGTTCCCCACACAGTCAGCGAAGTCGCTGAGTCGGGACCACAGTTCGCTCCCCCAGAGGAAACAATCATCATCAGCGGCACGCGTGCCTCTCGCCTCGCCGGCGCGGTTCAAGTGATCGGAAGTGAGCAGCTTGAACGTCTTGATCTCGATGACCCCCACGACGTCTTGCGACAGGCTCCTGGTGTCTACGTTCGTGAGGAAGACGGAGTAGGACTGCGGCCGAACATCGCCATGCGCGGCGTCAATCCCGACCGCAGCAAAAAGATCACGCTCATGGAGGATGGCATCCTGTTCGGCCCCGCTCCCTACTCAGCGCCCGCAGCCTACTACTTTCCGATGATGAATCGCATCACCCAAGTCCGCGTGATCAAGGGGCCAGGTGCTGTGGCTTTCGGTCCGCAATCCGTTGCCGGCGCGATCGATCTCATCACTCGTGACATCCCCTACAAGCCAGAAGTGGGTGTTGACCTGGGGATCGGACAGTACGGCTATTTCAAGGCTCATGCCCACGCTGGAGCAGCAAACGAACAGTTTGGTGTGCTTGTGGAAGGTGCCCACATTTCTAGCAGCGGATTCAAGGAACTCCCGAACGACGCGAACACGGGAGCCGCGCGCAACGAATGGATGGTGAAAACGTCCTACCTGCTTGATCCAAGAGCACAGGTTTCGAACCTCTTCGAACTCAAGCTTGGCTACTCAAACGAAGCCTCGAACGAAACTTACTTGGGACTCACCGATGCGGACTTCGATGAAAATCCCAACCGCCGCTATCCGGGGAGCAATCTGGATAGGATGGATAACCATCGCACCAATATCGCGCTGAGCCACACGCTCAATTCCTACGAGAAGCGACTGGAGCTGAAGACAACCCTTTATCGTAACGACCTTTCGCGGAGCTGGAACAAGTTCAATCACTTCGGGGGAGCCAGCGCCAGCGATGTGCTCGCCAATCCTAACGACCCGGCAAACGCGGCGTACTACGGGGTGCTGACTGGGCAAGAAAACACGAGTGGGGAAGCCGATTCGCTCTTCATTGGCCCCAATCAACGCGACTTTGTCAGCCAGGGACTGCAGCTGCGTCTTCGCTACGAGCCCCAAACCGGGGGATTTCTCCACAAAATTGAGTTCGGTCTGCGGCTTCACCAGGATTCGATCGAGCGCAACCACAGCGAGCAAGCTTACGCCATGTTTGCCGGAGACTTGTATCCGGTCGACAACGTGGTGCTTCGTACAACGGAAAACGTAGGTTCGACTCACGCGATGGCCTTTCATTTGATTGATGCCGTCACTTGGAAACGCCTCACGCTCACGCCGGGCATCCGCGTCGAGGCGATCCATTCTTCATTGGAAGACACTCTGGCAGGGACCAAAACGACACGTAACGACGTAGTCCCACTGCCAAGCCTCGGCGCGTACTTCGAACTGACCCCAGATTGGGGACTGCTCGGCGGAGCTTACCGCGGGTTTTCTCCTGCAGCGGCTGGGAGCGGAGATGATGAAAGCCCCGAACTCAGCATCAACTATGAAGCTGGCACTCGTTACTCTTCGCCAAGTACGAAGCTAGAATTAATTGGGTTCTTCAACGACTACCAGAACCTCACTGATATCTGCACTCTCTCCAGCGGGTGCGTCGATAATGGTCTAGACACGCAGTTCGACGCCGGGCGAGCTTTCATCTTCGGCGCAGAGAGCCTGGCTTCGCATCAGCTTGAGTTAGGTCCCGTCACAATTCCACTCTCGGCCGTTTACACACTGAGCTACGGTGAGTTTCGCTCAACATTCGACTCGGCGGATCCCATCTTCGGTGAAGTGGAGGCGGGAGACGAGGTCCCCTACTTGCCGCGGCATCAGTTTCGCGGGCAGATCGCAGCGGAGTTTGATAAGTACCAGGCCTACGTGGCTGGGACTTTTGTTTCCGCTGTGCGGGAACAAGCGGGTGCCGAGGACCTCGATGAGGTGATGAGTACAGAATCCTCTGGTCAAGCTCGATGTCGGCGTCTCTGTTCAGGTCCTGAAATCGCTCCAACTCTACGTCCATGCGCGAAACCTCCTCGATTACCAGGGCATCTCCTCACACCGACCCTATGGGGCCAGGCCCAACGCCCCCCGCTGGTTCCAGGCGGGCATGGAGTTCGAACTCTAATAGAAACATCTGACCCCTAGGCTCTCAAGGCACACCTGGCCGCATCATGTGTGTGTCCTGCCCCCTGCCTCTGCTCACGCATTTGCGGTTTTACCAAAACCAGCGAAACTGTGACCATGGGAGTAGTTCCGGGGGGGAACGCCGAACGTCTGGCTCATACTCAGCGCGCTTGGAATGCGCGGGCAATGTGCCTCACCTTCGCAGTGCTGGGCCTGTTCACCGCAGGCAGTCTACTTCTCTTGCCCCAGCGTGAAAAGGTCATCCTGATCTCCGTCGCGACCGGTATCTGCGCGATTGTAGATGTGCTGGCGTATTTCATCGTGCGCCGAGGGCTGGTCACTGCGGGAACGTTGCTGCTCATTTTCCCGTCTCTCGCTCAGCACGTTGTCATTTCCTACAACCCTCTGGCCGCGCAGACGATCCCCTACTTTGCGTCCGTCTTCGTGATGATTGGAGCAACATGCCTGGAGCGCCGGTGGCTGTGGCCCGTCTACTTCGGTTCAGCCCTCTGTGTGGGAATTGAATGGCAGATCGGCCTCGGCCTCGGCATTCCCGAAAGCGATCTTCGAGGTTCCTTTTTGGCAGCGACCGTCCTGCTATCGACGACATCTGTTGTGGCCTGGCTCTATGCCACAGGAATGGAAAGAACCGTCGCTCTGGGGAAGCGCTACGAACAGGACCGCAAGGAGCTGGAAGAACGACTGCAAAATTCCGCCAGAATGGAAGCGCTCGGTCGTCTCGCGAGCGGCATCGCCCATGACTTCAACAACCTGCTCGTGGTGATGCAAGGCAGCGCCGAGATCGTCAAAGACTACCTCGACAAAGATCACCCCGCACTCCACGAGCTTGAGCAAATTGAGGACGCGGGGGTACGGGCAGAAAGCCTCACATTCCAGCTTCTCGCCTACAGTCGGCGGCGTGCGATCGAAAAAGGCCCGGTCGACGTGAAGCTCCTCCTGAACAATCTTGAACCGATCATGCGCAGGCTTGTGGGACCGCGACTGAAGCTCAACCTCGGGTTGCCCGAGGGAACTTTCAGCTCAATTGCCTCCGAAACCCAACTTGAGCAGATCGTGCTCAACCTTCTCGCCAACGCACGAGACGCCTCAAAGGTCGACGATTCCATCTCCGTTTCACTGAGTGAACGTCGGCTGCTCGACGCTCTGAGCAAGCAAGTGACCCCTGGAAACTATATTGAGCTCACCGTCAGCGACACCGGAGCAGGTATGTCGGACGAGGTGATGCAGAAGGTCTTCGAGCCCTTTTTCACCACCAAGGCTGATCGTGGCGGAACTGGATTGGGCCTAGCGACTTCTCGGTCCTTGGTGGAGGAAATGGGTGGCACCGTACTCATCGAGAGCGAGCTGGGTCACGGTTCAACTTTCCGAGTGTTGCTCCCCTCGAACCAGGGAGGATCCCGCCTCCCCGCTCCCTGATCCCGGCACACATGGCCGCCACAGAGTGAGGCAAATTGCACCGCGAAGTCAGGCCCACCGAGCGAATTCCTCTCCTCAGATCCCCTCCTCTCTTGGCAGGGTTCTTGCTGTTGCATCCATTATGCAAATCAAATTCTCGTTCACTCGCGAAGAGTTTCAACGCGCCGGTTTGCGAGCTCGGCCCCTGAAGCTTCAAAATGCCGATGACTCCATGAGCGTGGAGTTGATTGGCCCCATCGATCTCAGCCCTGGCAAAGGATTTTGGGATCTCCTGAGCCCTGGGTTGATCCGTCTGAGAACTGATGACGAGGTTTTGGAAATTCCCGCGGAAGAAGTGGCCCTCAAAATGAGTCCCGGAGCGCTCACGCGGAGCGTCGATGGTCTAGCCTTGGCGATTCAGCTGAAGCACGTTCACCTACTGCGCCCGGGCACCACGACGGAACACAGCGAGCACCTCTTGGTGGACAAAATGTGGAGCGAGCGGGGCTGGACGCTCAACATTCTTCCCATTGCAAAGCAGCTTCAAGGCGGCAGAGACAACTTGCTCAGCAGTCCTAGTTTTCGCAGCGGGAAGATGACTCTCTTTGGCGATGCCGGCGAATTCTCCGTGGATGTCACGACAATGGTCAACGCCCGCTTGGTCAACAATGCGACACCGAGTTTGGACAGTTCAACCCCCGAGACAGAACGCGTTCTCACGGGCTACTCGGAAACAAACGTAGCCTCCGAGCAGCTCTCCGTACCGCGTTGCATGCGCGTCCCTAAGGATCATGAGGATCAATTGCCCATGCCTACGGCAGCGGGTGGTCAATGAAGAATGACGCTCTCCCAATGAAAATTCTTCTCAAATCGTGCGCGCTCGCACTGCTCTGCGCTTTAGGTGCAATCGGGTGCGACGCTGAGGAGTCCCAAACCGCTCCTGAAGGTGAGCTGGGACAAGGTAACTTTGAATATCGCTGCGCGCTTCCGAGCGATAGCTACTGCTCTACAACGAATGCGATCGATTCGTTCAAGCTCACCCGCGATTTTGGTGGGAATGCCACACTGCCCGAGGCCGTAGCGGTAGGCGCGCTTTTTGAACTCCGCTACCTGGGACCGGAAAACGTCAGTCACTTGAGCGCTGCCTCTGAGCAGGACGAAGCGGGGTCGGGTATTTTTTCTGTGAATGCACCCGCTATCGCGGCATTCTTGGCCTGGGACAAAGATGAAGACGTGATCGACTTTACCTTGCTTGATGCACGCCCCGTGGCTCAGCTTCTGGTGTGGCAGAATCAGCTTGAAGCGGATGTTGTCGAGCTGGAAGAAGACTCTCATCTCGAACTCACCGTCACTGCGCTCGACAAAAACGGGATCCTGCTAGCAGGTGCCCTGCCCTATGAATGGCTGTCGCAAGACACCGACGTAGTGAAGCTGGATAGCCTCAAGGGAAGCGCGCCAGCTCGCCAGTTGCGTAATCTGAGCGATATCCAACTTGTCCCGCAAGCGCCAGGAGTCACGACTGTGACGGTGAATTCAGGCAGCTTCAAATCAGAGATCGAGGTCATCGTCCGATGAAACACTTATTCATGATCACGCTCATCGCGAGCCTCAGCTTCGGTTGCGCGCCAGAACGGCAAGTCGACATCACTCTCCTGACATCAACCCGGGACAGCTCGCTTGTCGTTGAAGATGACTACATTGAACTCACCGAGGGGGAAGCCATTGGTGTTCAGGTGGAAGCCATCAGCGGCGAGGAAACGAAAGCTACGTGGTCAATTCAGGCAAAGTCAGAGAACAGCTCTATCGCTACGATTGCCGATACTGAGGACGAAAGCACTTTTGTCATCATTGCTAAGCGACCTGGAACCACCGAACTTCGTTTCGAGTTGCGAGGAAAAGATCGAGTGTATGTGCCGATCACCGTGCGCCCCCGAAGCGACGGGCAAGAATCCCGAGGCGCCGCTGGCGCGTCGGGCAACTAACTGCTGCTAAGAGAGATTCAGCTTTTGAGAAGAGAATTCGCAGAACGCTCGCTTTTTCTCGTCATAATCCCACTGCTCTACAACACAATTGCTCCGCTGTTCGTAGCGGACCACATTGACAGAATTGGGAACTGAGCCTCGCAGCCGATGTGAAGTGGCTGTTCCAGCTTGGACGACCCAAACCGGACGACCAATTCCAGGGTAGCGTTCGTTCACCAAACGCACGAAAGGAAGATGAATGTGCCCTCCGAGAACAAGGTCGACTCCGGCCGCAGCCCAGCGCCTGACTGCTTGCTCGGCATTGGTGAGCAGGTTTTTTTCGTCCGAGTCGGCGACAATGTGGATCGGCTGGTGTGTCACGACGCAACGCAGCTGCCCGATTTGAGCTTGAAGCAAACGGCGCTCCACAGCAGCGATCTGCTGCTCGGAAATCTCGCCCGCTTGGACGCGCTTCGCGCGAGTTGTGTTCACCCCGATCGCCAGTAGCTCTTGGGATTCGAAATCAGGCTCAAGGTCTTCCCCGAATTGTTCGCAATAATTCTTGTAAGGCTCAGAGAAACGCCGAAAAAGATTGAACAGAGGGATGTCATGGTTTCCCGGCACGATGAGCGAACTTCTCGGGTTCAAGCGTTTCATGAACTCTTGTGCGGCTAAGAACTGAGCACGATGAGCTCGCTGGGTAATGTCTCCTGAAAGCACAACCAGTTCAGGCTTCAATCGCTCATGCAGTTCAATCAATGCCTCCACCGAGCGAGTAATCTCAGTCCCGAAGTGCGTATCTGAAATGTGCAGAACTGTGCTCACTCATCACCCCCAACGGCATCACTGATCGGGGTCAAGAGCTGAAGACACTGCTTAGAGACCCGGAAGGTGAGTGGCGTCTTCATGTGGCGTACCTCTCCGTCAATCGCGACCTTCAGTCTTCGTGAGCCGTAACGTCGACCGGGTCTCACGATCAGCTCCTGGATTGCGTGAGCCTCGACCTCCGGCTCCTGACCAAGTCTTCCCAAGGCTGCGGCGAGCGACATTTTCAAAAGCTTCCCAGCTCCGCCGGACTTCAGAGTAATGGCCACTAGTTTGCCCTGCTTGAGTTCTGGACCACCAACTCCAATCTGCTCCAATTGAAGGCGGTTATTGGCGACCACGAGAGTCGGAGTACGAAGCCGCTCCGTCACTCCGTCGCGCACAACTTTGAGTGAGAGCTGCCGATGCTCCCGAAGGAGAGTCACAAGCGCCGCACCGAGTGAGACGACGCGACCTCGACCAAGCCTTTTTTGAAAAACCTCGCGTTCTTCAAATAACTTCGGATAGAGTCCAAGGCTCGCATTCACCAAGAAGATCTTCTCGTTCACCAGTCCGACCTGAACAGGTTCGATCTTGGACCGAACCAACCCCTCGGCCGCGACCACAGGATCCTCGGAAATGTGATTCGCTCTTGCGAAGTAATTGAAGGTGCCCATGGGTATCACGCCAAAGGGACACTGCGCATCAAGCGCTACACCCGCCACTGCGCAAATCGACCCATCACCCCCAGCGACAATCATTGCGCCCCCATGAGCCGCAACGCGCGCGGCGATGACCCGCGCCTCAGAGATCAAATCCCTCGGTTGACGAACACAAACAAACTCGTGCCGCTGCCCCGACTGCTCGAAGACGCGACGTATTGCCTGCTGAGTCCGCTGCTTGTCATCGTTTCCCGACTCCTCATTGAGCAGAATCCAAAAGTTGGCGTCTCGACTGAGCTGAGGTGACATGTCTGCCGCTGCTCCAAAGTTGCGACTTTTTGACACAATTGTGGGACAAATTGCCTCACTTTGGTGCTGAAAGTCACACACTATCGGGGATTGCCGGTTCATGCCGCCACCAAGCAAATGCCAAGCCAAGTGCCTCGCCCTGCATCCAGCAAGAGTCGAATTATACGTACCTGGGGTGCGCAGGATCGAAGAACGCAATCGGCGCAGCCAAACAGTCATCTCCAATCCCGAAGGCGTCGACAACAGCCCGTGCATGAGGTGCTAGCTCAGCGAGCAGCTGATTCAGCTGAGCACTGATGCCGCGCGATTTACTCGCCTCAAAGAATCCGTCTTCCAAGTACCAAGCCGCATGCTTCTCCAAACACCAGAGAGCATACGCGTCACCCAACATCTTGAGCAACGCGACGACATCTCCTTCCCCAGGCTCCTCGGACCCCGACTTTCCCGGAGCCGAGGCATTTCTTTGCTCCACGAACTTCTTTTCAGCTGTGACAAACCATTCGAATACAATGCGCTCGCCGAAAGCTTCAGCGGCCGCGATGGCGTGTTCCTGAACGTCGAGAAAGGCGCGGTCCAGATCGATGCCATCACCGAGGCGTTTGCGGATACGTGCGGCGAGAGTTTCGACGATGTGATCCTCACGATACGAAAGTGCAGCCTGCTGAACTTCGCGCGTACGCAAATGCTTCGCATCGCTCAAACGAGCAGCAAGCGGGTTTTTTTCAACCGCACGACTCAAGGCGCGACGACCAAGAATTCTGGCGACGGTGAATGCATTGCCCTCAGCAAACTGATGCTGATAATTGGAGAGCAAAGCCTTGGCGACCAACTGGGACAACACCACATTGTCGCCTTCAAACGTGGTGAAGATCTCCACATCCGTGCGCAGATCTGCCACACGATTGATCGACAAGTAGCCCTGACCGCCGCACGCCTCGCGGCAAGCCTGCGTCGCGTCGACTCCGTGGCGCGAACCCAGGACCTTGAGAATGGCAACTTCGGCTTCAAGATGACGCGCATCGACCTGTTCACCCGCCTTCGTTTGGGCGAGATGCTCACTATGACGAACGCGTACTGCCTCGAAGGCTGTTCGCAACACGACGCTTTCGGCTAAGTACGGCAAGAGACGCTTGCGATGACTTGGGTACTCCAGGAGCGCACGCTCCGGTTCGCTGGGGCCCGCTCCAAACTGACGACGAACGGTCGCGTAGCGAATGGCAATTGCCAGGCTCGTCCTCGCTGCCGAAACCGCAGCGCTACCCACGCAGATGCGTCCTCCCACGAGCGTTCCCAGCATCGTGAAAAAACGCCGTGATGGGCTCTCAATCGGACTCTGATAGCGCCCTTCCGCGTCGACACTCGCAAAGCGATCCAACAGATGGTCCACGGGAACCCGAGTGTGTTCAAACCAAAGCCGGCCATTGTCCACCCCCAAGAGGCCCATCTTGTGACCGGAGTCTCCCGTGCGGACACCGGGGCAAGGAGCACCGTCTGCCTGCCGAATCGGCACAAGGAAGGCGTGAACTCCATGGCGCTCTCCTGCAACCTCTAGCTGAGCAAATACGGCAGCCATGCGCGCGTCCCGGGCAGCACCACCGATCCATTCCTTACGTGCAGACTCGGCCGGCGTGTGAATCACCCACTCTCGCGTTTCGTGATCGTAGCGCGCCACCGTTTCGAGATCGGCCACATTCGAACCGTGACCGACTTCGCTCATCGCGAAACAGCCCAGTTCCTCAAGGCTAGCCACCCGACTAAGCCGCTCGTGGTGATGTGCGGTTCCGAGAGCCCACACAGCCCCTCCGTAGAGACCAGCCTGCACCCCGAGCTTGACGGCAAGCGACAAGTCTCCATGGCCAAGCTCCTCAAACGTGGCCATGAATGCGCCGAGATCGCCATCCGTTGTCACGCCTGGGAATGCCTTTGTGATCAGGCCCGTGCCCGCAAAGTCAAACAGCTGTTTCCTCACGTGATCACGCATCTCGACGCTCGAAAGTCCGTACGCGCGCCGCTCCGAGTTATTCAAGAACTCCCGAACAACCTCTCGAACCTCAGCGTGAGGCCCGTCGAGGAACTGCTTCACGCTCAAGGAAGTCGCGCGGTCACTTTCATACAAGGGCACCGCCGAGGCAGGAGTCGGAGCAACCTCCCACGCTACAGGAAGCGCAATCTCGGCTCCCAGGAGTCGCCCGAGCTCCTCAATGACGAGCTCGATCTCTGAAGAAACAGCCAACTCTCGAGCAAGGGTGAGAAACGTATGACGCGCTCGATGACTTGTGGTCTTGGCAATGCGCGCCACAAGCTCACTCAGTTGCTCAAGTTCGCTGCGGCTGGGTGGCGCCTCAGGATCAAGCCACGTCAGTGCAACCTCTCGCGCTGCGGGTCTGAGCCAAGGTTGACCTTTCAGGCGATCGGCTAGCGCCCTCTTCTCGTTGTCGGGCAGGTTCTGATCAGCCCAAGCGACATAGAGAAGTGGGACAAGTGTGCGCAGCTGTGGATCGTCCAGAGCTTGAACACGATCGGTGGGGGCCTTTTTCGTCATCTCGTTCATCTTATCTGGCACGACGCAAGAGACATGCCGCGCTTCACCTTTTCTCAGGCAAAATCGTCTAACAGTCTGTTTTTGTTAAAAAAAACCGTTGCGCTGCCAGGCTACCCCTGAGCTACGCTCTCATCATGAAAATTGCCGGAGTAAGGCTGTAATGGCATCGGCCTTTTCCCATGCGCTCGTCGGTGCGGGGATCGGACTGCTGTTCCGCGCCCACGCCCCTACTCAGATCTCTTTTTTGGCTGGAGGCGGACCAGTTCGGGATCTGAATGAGCTGCAAAGAGCTCGTCATGAATCTCGCCGCCGGGTCTTCCTCAAATGGGCGCCCTTAAGCTGCGGCTTACTCGCCGCCTCTCCGGATCTCGATGTCGCAATGCACGCTTTTGTTCGCTACGAGGATGCATGGGGTCATCGCGGCGCTTTTCATTCGCCCTCCCTCTACCTTGTGGCAGCAGTCTTCTTGGCGTTTATTTGTGGCGCCAGGCTCTGGATGGGCGCGCTGGCCTTCCTCACGCTGGTCTCCCATTCGATTCTCGACATGCTCACCACGGGAGGACTCGGCGTGGCCATGCTGTGGCCACTTTCTGCAGAACGCTTCTTTCTGCCCTGGCAGGTCATCCCGGTTTCCCCCCTCAGCGTCAGTTCGTTCTTTGGAGAATGGGGCAGGCGGGTCCTTGCGAGTGAAATGAAGTGGGCATTGCCCCTATTCGTCGTCTGCTTTCTCTACGAGCGACTCATCCGAAATCGCGATCGTTCCCGCATTCCTCGCCCGCCTCTATGAAATAGCCCCTTTCTTGTGCTCGACTTGACGTCAGCCAATGAAGAATTCTCATCAATTCTCAAAAGTCGTTGTTTTGTGGGCACTCAGGCTGGCATTGGCGGCAGCATTCTTGGCCTGGCCAGCGGCGCGCTGCTCCTCAGCTTCGCGCTCGCGATGAGCCTGACTGTCGGCGTGAAGGCAGTCTTTGACTACAGCGTTCTCAGCGGCGCCTGTGGAGCGTTCGTCGTTGCCCTCCACGCGGGTGCGCTGCGCGCAAAAACGTGAACGGATCAGGTGTGACGCAGACGTGAATCGAAAGAAGGGGCGCTTAGTGAAGCCCCGCGCGTCACCTTCCAGCAGATTCGCACTCAAAGTGACCTAAATCGACCACGGCTACCAAGTCCCAGCCGCGGACCGCCTGTGCTACCAAGAACCTGAATGGTGGAAAAACAAGATCCCCAGAAATCACCCCAACGGGAAGTCGATCCGCCTGGGGTCGACGGCACGCCCGACGAGCACAGAGCCGACGAGCGCGGCGGCGTCCAGCACAGAGCCGACGAGCGCAGCGGCGTCCAGCGCAAGGTGTGGATGATCATGGGCATTCTCTCGCTGTCGTTTGTCGGCGTGGCCGTCTGGGTATCCAGCAAGGGGCAGTCCCCCGCAGAAGCCGCGAACACCGCAAAGCCTGTGTCCGCGAAGACAGTGACGATTGCGACTGTACAAATGGGTTCGCTTCCACTTGTTGCCGAATATCGAGGAGAACTCGACGCCGACGTTGCCGAGCTCGCCGCGCAGGGAAGCGGACGACTTGTTGACGTGCTCGTGAACCTCGGTGACCGCTTCGAGAAGGGCGAGCTCCTGGCTAAAGTCGATGCCGCGGAAACTCGACGACTACTCAGTGAGGCATACGCACAGGCTGAGTCCGCTCTCGCTGCCCAACAGCGAAACGCCGCGCAGCTTGAGACGGCGCGGGGCGAAGCAGCTCGAGGCGAACGCATGCTCGCGGAAAGAATCACCTCCGACCAAGAAGTCGTGGCACTCAAATCCCAAGTGAGCATTCTTCAGGCAGAAACCGCCGCTGCCGACGCGCAGCGCTCAGCTGCACTTGCACGAGTCGCTCTTTACCGTGAACAGCTCGCGCAAGCCGATCTCAAGGCCCCCTTCGCTGGCGCGGTTGCACACCGCTATCTTGATCCAGGCGCTACTGTCGCTCCGGGAACCCCCGTTCTCAGACTCGTCAAGAGCGGTCCCCTTGAAGTGAACTTCCGCGCTTCCGAGCTCTATGTGAACAGGCTCAAGACAGGCACCAGACTTTCAGTTTCGACCCTGAGCACCGGAAAGGAAACCTTCAGCGGCACACTTTCACGCGTCTCAGCGGAAGTGAATCGAACTGATCGCTCGGTATCCGTGGAAGGAACTCTCGACGAAGAACATTCCGGGCTACGCCCCGGCATGTACGCGACGGTCAACGTAAGCCTAGGAACCCTGGAGGAAGTCCTCCTCATCCCTCAGGTAGCTTTGACCAGTAAGCTGACCCCCGAAGGAACTACTGAACGCGGAGTCTATAGCGTCAGCGCCAAAACGGCCCATTATCATCCGGTCATCGTGCTCGCGCAGCACAAAGGACTGGCAGCGGTTGAAGGCCTTCAGCTCGGGCAACAGGTGGTCAAAGGAGGACAAGATCTTTTGAGCGACGGCGCACCGGTTCGAATCGAAGGCACACAGAATCCGTGAGGAAATGGATCGAAATGGCGGCCCAGCGCCCAGTCGGCGTCGGGATCATCTTCTTCGCGATCGCAGTGCTCGGTTTGATGTCGCTGAGAGAACTTGCTGTCGACCTGATGCCAGATGTTGAGGCGCCCTGGATATCGATCACAACACGCTACGAAGGCGTTGCTCCTGAAGAAATCGAGACCCTCATCACTCGACCCATCGAAAAATACATGGCCGGAGTCGAGGGAGTCGAACAACTCAATGCTCGAAGTGCCGAAGGGTTGAGCAACGTATTCCTGAGCTTTGATTGGACGACGGACCCTCAGGTCGCCCTAGAAGAAGTACGCATGGCGCTAGACGGCGCGCGTAGCCAACTCCCGGTCGACGCCGATCCCCCCAATATCTACAAGTTCAACTTAGCCAGCACCGCCGTGCTGCAACTTTCGCTCAAGGGGACCGACGATCTTCGGCAACTCAAGTTTCTGGCGGAACAGCGCATTGCTCCTGAACTCGAACGCCTGGCAGGGGTTGCTTCTGCCGCTGCGCGAGGAGGACGAGAGCGCGAAATTCGGGTCGAACTCGATCTGACACGCCTCGCCGCTTTGGGAATTTCAGCGACTGAAGTGCGAGATGCGCTGGCAAACGAAAATGTAAGTGTTTCTGCGGGAAACGTACTGGATGGCGGGCGAGAGGTTCTGGTACGTGCCGATGGCGAGTTCCTGTCGCTCGAGGACCTCGAAGGAACTGTCGTCAAGACGATTGCGGGCAAGCCGGTGCGAATCAGCGATTTGGGTCGCACACTTGACACAGTTCGAGAGGTCAAGAGCGAACTCTGGATCGACGGAGAGCCAGGCATCGAGTTGAGCATCTACAAGCAAACCGGCGCCAACACCGTCGCTGTCGCTGCGCGAGTAGAAAAAGAAATCGCCGAAATCAACAAGCGTTACAGGGGTCGCGCACGGCTCGAAATTCTCAACGATTCATCGAACTTCATTGTGGCCGCGGTGACAGGCGTTCAAGAAAGTGCTCTCTACGGAGCACTACTTGCCATTCTGGTCCTACTCGTGTTTCTGCGTAGCTTACGAGCAACACTGATCGTCGGCACCGCGATCCCCTTAAGTGTGCTCGCGACGTTCATCCTGATGAACTATGAGGGAATGACGTTGAATTTGATCTCTTTTGGAGGCTTGGCTCTCGGGATCGGAATCCTTGTCGACAGCGCTGTCGTGATCATCGAATCGATCTATCGCAAACGCGAACAGGGGCTTGAAGTGCTCGCTTGCGTAGTCGAAGGCTCGTCAGAAGTTGCCAGTGCCGTCCTCGCTGGCACGATCACCACGATTGCCGTCTTCGTGCCGATTGTGTTCGTGGGAGAACTGGCCGGGATCGTGTTTCGCGAGATGGCCGCAGTCGTTACCTTTTCGCTTCTCTGCGCGCTCGCAGTTGCGCTGACCCTCGTGCCGATGCTTGCTCGAACGCTGCTGGGGCGTCCCGTGAGTAAGGTAAGCCGTCTGAACCGCTCAATCGGCAACGGTCTTGGCAAACTCGAAGAGGCCTACGGACGGGCAATTCGCTCGCTCCTCCACGCACCATGGGCCGTACTCCTTGGGGCCTGTGTGTTGCTCGGTTCCAGTATCGTTTTGTTCAACGCCGTTGGCGCTGAGCTCATGCCCGAAGCGGATGAAGCGCAAATAGAAGCAGATCTTGAGCTTCCGTTGGGGACTCCTCTTGAGGAGACGCGCGGCGTGATTCACGAAGTCGAAAGGCGCATGATGACCGTCCTCGAGCCAGGCGAGCTTCGCCACCGCCTGACGAGCGCGGGTCCAGAAGCGTGGTGGCGCACAGATGGTTCGAATGTCGGAGAGGTTGAGTTCCTGCTAGTACCCGCCGGCGAGCGAACCCGCGGAGTCAGCGAACTTGTCGCGCCAATCCAGGACGTCCTCAAGGGGATCCCCGGAGCCAAGATCAGGGTTCGCACGCGCAGCACCAACCCGCTCAGCAGAATCATTCGCGGCGGAGAAGACCGGCTCGCTGTGGATATCCGTGGACACGATCTAGAAACGGCAAACGACCTCGCTGAGCGCGTGCAGAAAATCATGATCGAGATAGATGGCATCAGCACCGCGCTGCCGGATCAGGAACTGGGTCAGCTTGAGCGCACCATTGTCGTCGACCGTCAACGAGCCTCCGAATTCGGTTTGGGAAGCACAGAAGTCGCCCGAACCATTGAAACCTATTTAACGGGGCGAGTTGCCACGCAGTTTCGCGATCAGGGGGACGAAATCGACGTGCGTGTTCAGCTCGATCCGGCGCAAAGCGACAACCTCGAGCAACTTGCTGAACTTCCTATCGTCACACCGACCGGAGAACTCGTACCGCTCCACGCACTTGCCAAGATTTTACCACGAGTAGGGCCCTCAAGTATTTCACGCATTGATCAAGAGCGCGTGATGCGCGTCTCGGCCACCCCCACGGGGCGACCACTCAGTGACATCACTCGCGATCTCGAAGCAAAACTCTCCCAACTGACTCTGCCAGACGGATTTTCGGTGAGCGTTGAGGGCGAATCGGCTGAACAGAACGCCACGTTTCGGAATCTGCTCCTGGGTATCGTGCTCTCGCTATTCCTCGTCTTTTCGGTGATGGCCGTTCAGTTCGAGAGCCTCAAACAGCCGCTGATCGTGATGGCGTCGGTTCCTTTCGCGCTTACTGGTGTGTGCGGTGCACTACTGATCACGAACACCACCTTCAACATGTACTCGTTTCTCGGTACGATTGTTCTGGTCGGCATCGTGGTAAACAATGCCATCGTTTTGGTCGACTACGCCAATCTGCTCCGTGAGGAGCAAGGCCTGTCCGTCCGCGAAGCGCTCATCTCTGCAGGACAGCGCCGACTGCGTCCAATCCTCATGACGACGATGACTACGTTACTCGGTCTCGTCCCGCTCGCCTTAGGGCTCAGCGAGGGAAGCGAAATGCAAGCCCCCATGGCACGAGCCATTGTCGGAGGACTGCTCAGCTCGACGATTGTCACTCTTTTTCTGGTTCCTGCAGTCTACTACGTCGTCGAACAGCGTCGAAACTAGATCTCTGCGATCGAATTGCCCATCGGATCGCCGTAGTCAGAAGCATCGATTCCATAATAGCCCAGAATCGAAGCATGAAGGGCTCCAGTATTTCCAGTGACGGCCAGCGCGCGACCCGTTTTAAATCCCCCTGCATGGCCAGCGAGGAGAATCGGCATCTGTTTCCGACTGTGGCTATCCCCATCCCCGTTTTCGGCCACAAACATTGCCAACGTGTCATCAAGTAGCGTTCCGTTAGCCGTCGGGTAGCTCTTCAGCTGCTCGACCAAGTAAGAGAATCGGCGTGCCTTGAAGCGCCCGGTCTTGAGAACTCGAAGATTCGCAATTCGACTCGCCTCCGCCTGATCCAGGCCATCGAGATCAGTGGCTCGATCTGCATCACCCAACTTGTGAGAAATGAAGTGGTCACTCCATGTTCCTAGTCCCTCAATCCCTTCTCCAAGGTCGTAATCACCGTAGTGCACGCCCCAACTATCACTGTATTGAAGCGTCACGACCCGAGTGAGACCACATGCGAGCGACAGCACACCAAGATCAATGAAGAGCTTGCTCTTTGAGTGCCAGTTGCCTCCAGCTGCAGGTTCGTCGGGCCGCACGCAACTGGGTGCCGGGGTTGCGTTGATTTGTTTTTCAAGCTCCGACACGGATGAAAGATACTGATCAACCCGCCGCCGGTCTTCGGTTCCGAGTCTTGCATTGAGCCTAGCCGCGTCGCTCATCACATGATCAAGAATGCTGGCGCGACGCGCGGCGGCAAGGGCTGCCGCGTTCGCAGAGGCATCATCGCCTCCGACGTTAGCAAACACTTCTTGGAAGAGCTGTCGCGGATCGCGGTGAGTGGATGCAGCAACGCCATCCTCGCGAAAGGAAATATGTCCCTGGTGGATGTTGCTCGAACCGGTGGCAGCGAGTGCCAAGTTACGAAAAGGCGTGTCGGTCCCGATCTTGTCGGCCAGCACTTGATCCAGGGTGGAAGCACCGGGAACCCCCTTGTCGGCAACTCCTTTGTGAGCGCTCAAGGCCAATGCAGGCTGATGAATTTCGAGTGAGACACCAGAATGGTCGATACCGCCAACAGTAGGCTCCAAATGCGATCAATCCGCCCAGCCGCAGTAACCCGATTCGTGCACTCATCGCTTCCGAAACCCTCTTGCTCGTCCCCTGCCGGCATCTCTAGGCGATTCCAGCTCAGTAGTAAGGTGGACACGCGCTTCTGAATCAGGGCATATTTCGCTTTGACCGTAGATTTGCGTCAGCGATTGAACTTTGACAGGAAGATACACCAAGCGCTGATGCGTCGGCCGAGCTAGCCTCGCGCCGTGAGTTCCCAGCCACCTATCCAGGCACGCGATGCCTAGCGCCGAGCCCACCAAGCCCACTTCAGAACGCACCATTGTCCTCCTTGTAGGCGCCATTCAGTTCGTCAACATCCTCGACTTCATGATGGTCATGCCTCTAGGGCCTGACTTCGCGGAAGCTCTGGGGATTTCGACATCCCACATCGGCATTCTCGGTGGAAGTTACACGGCTGCAGCCGCCGTCGCAGGAGTGTTCGGCTCGCTGTTCCTGGACCGGTTTGATCGCCGAGTCGCCCTTGGCTACGCGATGCTTGGTCTGGTGATCGGAACCGCCCTAGGCGGCTTTGCCACTGGCTTGGGAACGCTCCTGGGAGCCCGCATCTTGGCGGGAGCATTTGGTGGCCCCGCAACATCTCTCGCTCTAGCAATCGTCACCGATGCTGTGCCGCCTGAACGTCGGGGGCGTGCGCTCGGCGCCGTGATGACATCTTTTTCCCTGGCCTCAATTCTTGGTGTTCCAGCCGGTCTAGAGTTGGCCCGACTCTGGAGTTGGCGCGCGCCCTTCTTCGCCGTAGCGCTCCTCGGTCTCGTCCTCGCGGGTGCATCAGTCTTCATGCTCCCTCCGCTCAGGACGCACCTGGGCTCCACGGCTCCGGTGACTCGACTGCCAAAGTTCGACAAAGCCGTGCTACTTTCTCTCGCCAACACATCGCTTGTCATGTTGGGAGTATTCGCTGTGGTCCCGAACATCTCTGCGTTCGTTCAGCACAACATGGATTACCCACGCGGCAAGCTTGGCCTACTCTATTTGGTTGGCGGAGTGGCGAGTTTCGCAGCGATGCGCCTGGTCGGTAACCTCGTCGACCGATTCGGCGCCGCTCGGCTGGTCACTTTTGGGACGTTGCTTCACCTTGTGGCACTCGTCTTCGCGTTCATTGTGCCGGTTGCGGCAATTCCAGTGCTAGTAATTTTCACAGTGTACATGCTGTCGGGAAGCGTTCGGATGGTACCCCTTCAAACCTTGGCGACCCAGGTTCCCGCCCCCGCGGAACGGGCCCGCTTCATGTCGACTCAGTCTGTCGTCCAGCATGTTTCTTCAGCAATTGGCGCGATCGCCGCCTCAGCGGTGTTGATCGCTGAGCCTGACGGCACGCTGCTCCACATGAACTACGTAGCCATGGCCTCATTTGGTCTAGCCGGTGTGGTTCCTTTCATAGCTTTTGCGCTAGAAAAAATTCTTCGACAAAGAACTTCCCCTAGCCAAATCGCGACAACCTCCACAAACGACCTAGGTTAAAATTCGAGAAGTCGGAGCAGTACCCCATAACGATTGACTAATTCAGTCCGTGTCACTGACTAGTTGTTGCTCCTGAAACAAGGCGGATAACCCTCCGCCACCTTGCCGGCGGACACTATGAGGAGCAAACCGAACTCTCCGATGTCGCCTTTTGTCCATCTCAAGCAAGCCAACGAACTTGACGCCTCGCAGATCCCCGAGTTGTTGATCAAGGCTGTCAATGACTCCTTTAGTGGAGCGCTTGTGCTCACGACTCCAGATCATCAAAAGGCGACCTTTCGGTTCGTCGATGGAGTCCTCGTTCGATCCCACTCGGCATTTGGACGAAAGAGTTTTCTCTCATCGCTCGCCGAGCAGCTGCCGACGGAGCAAATTGCACTCGCCGAGGCGCATGCTCATGACCAGCAGGTAGACGAGTTCACGGCGGTCGGGCAACTTCTGTTGCTGCCACCGCTGTCGCTCAGTCGACTTCTCCAAGAGTCCCTCCAACGCGAACTGCTTCTACTCACTCAAAGTCTCGGGACAATTCGCTACCAATTCGACGAGAATCAACGTTCCAACCAAACATCAGCACTGACCCAAGGAATCGAACCACTTCAACTGATCTCAGAGGCACTGCTCGATTCTCAATATTTATCGCGCTGTCGCGAGCTGCTTTTGCCCAGCCTTCGCGAACCACTTGTCCTCCAGGGCCGCGCCTTGGATCCACGGCTAGATATGAGAAGCCACTTGAGGCAAGTTGTCTCCAGTTTGCGGCGACAGCCCGAGTCCCTGGATAATCTCCGCCTGAGGCGGGTCGCGAGCGAGCCAGCACTTATCGCGGTGGTTTATGCCTTGCGGGCAACAGACTGCATCCTTGTCGAAGAAAAACGGGAGTCGACACGATCAAGCTTTGCTCCACCCTCCGGCGGCATCAGCGCCGTCCGACGCGCCTCAACCTCGGGGGTGAGAGAGATTTCAATCCCCCCCGGCTCGGCAAGATCCACAACGTCACCGGGTTCTTCGTCGCCGAGACCCGCCCCCTCCGTGTCCCCCGACTCGCGGAGCAGCGCTCCGAGTTCCAGGGCCCATACCCCTTCCTCAAAGCCTGCTGTGCATGTCGACGAGCATGCATTGGAACAGAGCGCTCTTGATGCCTGGATGCGAGCCATGGACAACCGCGCTCTCGCTAAAAAGGCTCTAAAAATCGCAGAACGATCAGCTGCGCGGGCACCACGAAACCCCACGATTCTCTATTACTATGGCTGCTTGCTCTCACTGAATGCCAACTACCTGGAGGCCGAGGTCGCCCTGAAGCGTGTTCTCAACTTTGAACCAGACCACTCTGAAGCGCGCCACGAGCTGCAGAAGATCGAGAAGCTCCAAAACGAACCGGCAAAGCACAGCCTCCTCGACCGTTGGGTGGGTCGTAAGGGCTAGCAACCTTCAGGCGTGCATAGTGCTCCTTCCTGGTCGCGCTGTGCCTCTTCCTGGTCGCGCTGTGCCTTTTCCTGGTCGCGCTGTGCCTCGCCTGTAGCGAGCTCAGCCTGTGCTTGTATTTCTTCCTCGATAGCTCGCTGAATCACCCCCACAAGAGTTTCCGGCTTTTGAGCCCCTGCCACTCCAAAGCGTCCAATGGCAAAGAAAGGAACTCCCGTGATCCCATGCATTTGGGCTTCTTCTTCGTCGGCCCTGACCTCGCTTGCGAAGTCATCGCTGGCCAAGACGCCGGCCGCACGATCCAGATCAAGTCCCACCGAACTGACGACTGAAAGCAAAGCTGCGGTTTCGCCAAGATCGACTCCTTGTTCGAGATGGGCTTTTACAAGAGCTTCTTTCAACTTGATCTGAGCTCCTTGGGTTTCCCGTCGATGATCGGTAGCAAGCGCCCACTGCAACAATCGATGAGCGTTGAATGTATTCGCTGGGACTGCGCGCGAAAAATCGAACTCGATTCCTTCCTCGAGCCCGGTGCGAGTCATGTTGTCGATCATTGACTGAGCTTGTGCGACAGAGGTTCCGTACTTGTTCGCAAGCCGCGTGACGTAGGGTGTCTTGTCCTGGGGATCTTTGGCGCGCTGATCTAATTCGAAGGAGCGCCACGTCACTTCAATCTCAGGGCTGTCGCTGCCCGCTTGGGAGCGATACTGCTCGATCGCGGATTCCAATCGTCGCTTTCCAACAAAACACCAGGGACATGCGATGTCCGACCAAACTGAAATGCTCAGTGCCATGGTTGAAGTCTAACCACGAAAAGCGAGGGCGCTACTCTCTCAATCGCTCAACAATTCAGGCCAACAATGCTGAGAGACGGCATTCTGGAATCATTCCAGCTCGACATCGCTCGAAATGCCGCACCTATCTCATCGCGGGGGAAGGTGTCCCCGAGCAGAGCATCAAAGTCCTCCGCAGAGAAAGAAACCGTTCCCTGAATGGTTCGCTTCGTCAACGTCAGACTCACAGTCACCTGTTCAGGGTTCTTTTCGGCAAACCCCTGAGCGAAGGGCAAGAATGCATCCGTCAATAGCTTTCTCAGTTTTGCGTCGTCCATGATTACTTCTCCTTGGGAAATCCTGCCACAGGGAACAGGGCGTTCGATTGCTGCACGCTTTGTGCTTCACTAGTCCAAGCTTCGTCGTTCAGATCATGGCAAGCCCCATCGCGCGCTCGCCTAGCCAGCTGCTTGAGGCGACAGTCACCAGCCTTTTGCTCAGTCAAACCCTGGCGGAACGACCGGACCCGCAGGTACACGCCAGCTGATTCTCGGTCCTCCAGCAAGTCGACGAGATTTGCGAGCTGAGGATAGACCAGCGTGGAACCAGCTGTGATCTCGCGTAAGTCAACGCCGTTTGAACGGTGGTGCCGTGAAAGTGCGCTCTGGTGAGTATGGCCGCTCAAGTAGGCGGCAACACGAGGCTCGGCCAAGAGCAGGTTTTTCAGAGTATTCTCTTGGTCAGGCATGAAGCTATCGAGTGTATGATGGGCCGCTACCAGAAATATCGTCGGCATGTCTTTGCTTCCAGAAAGTTCGTTTCTGAGCCAGATCACCTGACGATCTGATATTCTCCCCCTCGACTTAGCTGCCAACGCCTCGTTCTTCGTCGTAGGAAAGTTCTCTGAAGTATTGAGCACGAGCAAACGCACACGGCGTCTTGGTAGTTTCGCCTCGGCCGCTAAGACAATGTCCTGTGCGTAGTAGCCACGGGCATCGAGGCATAGGGACGCTGCTCGTCTCCCCTTTCCAGGTCGCGGTTCGGGGCAGAATAAGTCAAAGCCATGATGAGTACTCGCCTGACAGAGCTGGGGACCTTGAGCCTGTGGCGAGTCAGTCTCGGCGCCCTCCTGATCATCTGAAGACGTGGTTTCAGCCAGCTCTACATCACAACCCGCTACTTGGGTGGTGGGCATGTGGTCCAGACTAGGGAGAAACGGAATCGAGTAGTCATTCGCGGCAGCATTGGGATTGTGCGCCTCAAGAAACTGCCGAGTATCTCCAATCGGGACAAACGGGAGCGTGACGTCCAAACCAGACATCGCTTGCTTCGGAAAAGTGCCAAAGAATAGATTATCGTGATTCCCCACGGCATTGTAGAAAGGGATCTCAAGAGCCCTCATGATGCCCATGAACTCAAAGAATTCACTGAACATCCCCGCGTCGACTGCATCACCGGTGTGGATTGCGAACGCAGGCACCTGCGGGGCCGGACAGGGGGCGTAGGAATCGGTCTCATGCGAGCCCCCCACCTCGACCAAAGAATTCACCCCGAGAACCGTCGCGAGCAGCACGGCAAAATCGTTGCGTTCTAAGTCGGGGTGTCGTGCGCTCCCACTCGTCAGATGATCATACCCTCCCTCTCCCAAGGGTCCGCCGAGAGAAATCTGATGCTCCTTGAGTTGAGCGTCGCTGAAGTGGACGAAGCTGAGCGACGTCTTGAGACTTGGTCCACATTTGAGTCCAGGCTCCGCCTTGAACTTGAGAGGGTCGCGCTGACACCAGCTGGGGTGACTCTCGCAATGAACGTGGGGAGCCAGCTCCTGACAATTCTTCTTCGCATCAAACGACAAGGACTCAACGTCCGCGAACGAAATGACTCTCTGTTCACCTGGCACGCGCTGAAACTCATAGCCACGAGGACAACCCGTCGTTGTCCCCCCCAAAAGCATCAGAAACAAAAGCCGAGCTCTCATTTTCGACCCTCCGTGTTTTCGGCGTGCTCAACCAAGTCGAACGCTGGCGAAGAAAGGGGCACGTGACCAGGGCGCTCCACTTCAAAACGGCATTGGCTGCGCCCCACGTGCGACGGGTGAGCAAAGAAGGACACTCGCCATTGATCTTCGCGGGTCCGCGCGGGAAGGCGTCGCACCTCGAAACGCGTCCCGGCGTCTGTTTCTTCCTGGCCAAAACGATCGAGCAACGGACTGCCAGCACAAAGGATGCGTAACTGAGGCGGCGGGCAGGCGACCCCGCGCGCCAGCCCCGTCCACTCATATTCTACCCGCAAGTAGTCTCCTGCAGCCGTCACCGTAGGGGTCTCACCGGCTTTCCATCTCGTCGCGTCGCGAGCGCAATCCAAATCCGTCCCCAAGAAGTCTTTCCGCTCTCCAGGCCTGAAAGAGATAGAGTCATAGTCCAGTACGCGCGCACTCGAAGTGCCCAGCTGGCGCCCTGCTCTCCTCAGCACCTCGTCCCGACTGCGCTCGGTGATCGCTGTCAGCTGCTCAATTGCAAGAATCGACTGCAAGGGACCATAGAAAGTGGCACCTCCCTCGTAGTGCTGGGCACGATACTCTGCTGGTGTTGTGAAATAGCCGAGGTAAGAATTGGCGAGTCCCACCACTGCCACCCGCTCACGCGGATAATCGTCACCGAAGACCCCCGCCATCCGCGTAGCAATTCGCTCACCTACGACTGCCGTCGGTTCGCCTGGGACTGTTCCAAAAACCACGATCGGATTGTCCGCGGCTTCCGACTGTTCCGATTCGCCCTCACCACCCCGGGGATGAATCATCAAAGTTTGGAAGGGCGCGAGGTTAGGTACAGTTCCAAAGTCGGTCGAACTCTTGAACGACCGAATCGCAAAAGCTTGAAGAAGCCCCAGGGCTTTTACTTTATAGGAATGACACCCCTGGGGCTCCGCCTTCCTCTGTCCCTCACGAATTCCGAACATTCCCAACATGTCCGACGGACCATCCTCCGCTCCGGCGAGAGTCGCCATTCCGATGTTCGGCTGAGAACACAGATCTCCCTGGCTAGTCATTGCTCCCGACATCGGTTGTTCTCGATAGGCATGACTCAGATCAAGATCGGATCGTAAAGAGCTGCCCAATTCGCTAAATAGTCGAAACGCGGCATCGCCCATCACCGAGCCCACGCGCTCCGATGTAGCGAACCCCTGATTATCCTTAATCGCAGAGGCATCACCTACCGCGCCGTCGGCAAATGCTGCAACGAAACCTTGTCGAAGCTCTGGCGTGCGAGAACGAACACGTCCCGCAAACTGGCGAGCAGCGTATCCATGCACATCCCCGTGGTAGAGATCGTTGCGCATTGAAACCGTCGTGCCGTGCACGGCGAAAACGGCGAACGCTGCCAGTGGTTGTGTTCCATTGCCGAGTGCTCGATCAACACGCAGTAGGTAAAGTCGATCATCGACGTGAGGCAAAAATTCATCGCCTATCTGATCCTCTAGATTGCTCTCCCATGCCGGAAAACTGCGATTGTAGGTAATGCCGGGAAGACGTGTGGTCCCGAACGAAACTGCCGCCGGGCCCATCTGAGCGACAGAAATTTCAATCGAGTTGGTGATTTTCGTCGTCAAAAAATCCAACACCTGTTGATCAAATCCAGGCTTTCCCGCTCCGAAAAAGTTATAGAAAGTGTTTCCGAAGTACCCTCCCGGTCCAGCGTGAGTGTGACTGGCGGCAATCAGTAGACGATCGGCGCTGATCCCAAGACTAGCTACCCTCTCGGCGACCCGATGATGGAGCAAGTGGCTGATGCTTCCCATGTCGCACTGAATCAGCGCGAACCGCCCCCCCTCCTGTCCTTGAAGAACGATGGTGCGTGCCATGAGACGAGTTCGGTACCCTTGCGCCTTCGCCGCCGCGGAGCCGATTGCATAACCCCACAGGGGTGCCCCGAGTGGCGGCGTCAGATCGACCTCGGCTGCACCAGCCTGAATCCCGGCCTCTGCTTCAACCGGAGCGGCTTCAACTCTCTTAACGCGGATCCTTGACGCGCAGCCAATGAGGGGAAGAGCGAACAGCAATGCCACCAGGAACCAACCACTGAGAGCGCCCCCTCGACCTGCAGGTTGCGATCCCCGGTGTCCTCTCATTCTTCACTTGATAGCTGCACAAGTGACCATTTCGCAATGGGTACTCCACAGAGCCCCTGGCGTAACTTGCCCCTGGCGTAACTTGCCCCTACCGCAACTTCGAGTGCGAGCATGTACCTTGGTACTCACATCCAACTCCACTCTCCCACCCTTGCTCGAATAAAAACACCTCGATAAGCGCTCCTCTTTCTCTCGACGCGTCCCACCACCACCATGATATTCACGAACAAATCACCTATGACGACAGCGTCAGCAAGCTCGTCTTTCGGTAATCGAAGTCAAAGCCCCATTCCCTGACCTAGGAGAAATACAATGCGTCAAACACTGTCACTCACATGCGGAGCTCTACTCCTCGTCGCCTGCGGAGGAACGCAACCGGCGTCAAACACGCCAGAGTCACAGACGGACTCTGAAGCCTATCCCGAGGAGACCCCTAATGCGGACAGCGAGAGCGCCTCGGAAGATCAGACCGAGACTTCGGAGAATGAGTTTCAGTTAGGTGATTCGGAGACAGCTGCCGGAGCCCAAGGCGTGAGTGCGTCAAAGATCAAACCGACCGCCACAGAAGCCGCGATGAAGTTCTTCGTGGTCGACAAGGAAAAGGGACCGATTCCCGGCATCGTCATCTCCCTCACATCACCAGAAGGAAAGAGCTATTACACTGGTGAAAGTGACGAAAAGGGCTACGCCGAAGTACTCGTGCCCGTCGGCAAGAAGTATGACTTGGTGTACCTCAGCTTGGGACGTCGCGATATTAGCGCCAAAGTTCCGGTCCCGGATGAACCCAATCAGAACATCAAACTCACGCTTCGCTACAAGAACAACATCCCTAAAAAGGCTCCGGGGCAAACGGCAGAACCCGGCTTTATTCTGAAGGGTGTTACCTTCGATACCGGTAAAGCGACGATTCGCCCTGAATCTCTCCCCCGACTCGACAGCGTCCTGGAGTACATGACCCACAAGCCGAGTACCAGAATCCAGATCTCCGGCCACACCGATAATGTCGGTATTCCCGCGCAGAATCAGAAGCTCTCTGAACAGCGCGCTCAAGCTTGCCGACAGCACCTCATTTCTAAGGGGATCGAGGCAAGTCGCATCGAAGCTGTCGGTTATGGTGATTCACAGCCGATTGCCCCGAACGATACGGACGCTGGACGCCAAAAAAATCGACGTATTGAGGCATTCGAACTCTAGTTTCACGGACAGCTCAATCGGGTGTGTTTCTTAGGAATTTAGCCACTTCATCGAAGCGCACCCCTAGATAGTCGCGAACTTTCCCTTCGATACCTTCGGCGTCCATCGCGAAGCACATACAGCGAACCCATGCCTCGCTCATTTTTGTGTCGATACGAACACGAGCATGACGCATGCGCAGTCTCGGATGACCTTCGCTTGGTGTGTAGCGAGCCGGACCACCAAGCCACTCGATCAAAAAGCGGGTAAAACGTTCTTGGCTTCGCTGAGCTATCGTTCCGTCAGCAGCAAGCTCATGGGTACGTGCGAGTTCGGGTTCACTTTCAGCCATTCGCCGATAAAAAGTGCTCACCAATCGCACGACGAGTTGTTCGTCTCCTCCCATCAACTCGAATGGGGTCGACTTTCCTGCTTGAGAATCATTCATGATGTCACGCACTGAACCACCGCGTTGGCAGCATCGGGCCGGTATTTATCACTCCTTTGCCCTTCAGGCACGAGCTCTCTTTCCCACCAGCCCAGGCGAGCACACGGAGAGAAAGTTCCATGAAAACAAGGGTTCTTAGCCACCGCACCAGTGCGTTTGCCCTCGTCCTCATTTTCTCTATGAACCTCTCAGAGATGAGTGCCCACATTCTTTCACCGGCGACGCGCACCCGCTGCAGCCAAGGCCACGAGCAATTTTCATGGATGTAATCTTCCTCGGCGCGGGACGCCCTGCACGCGGCGCGCGCCCCTCAGCACTCAAGAACGTCGGCTTGAACACGAAAGCGATGGACTGGCAGCTTCGTGCACTTGAGTCCCTCGAAGAGCCCCCGACACTCAATTACGTTGGCGGGTACAACGTCGAAGACGTGATCTTGAGCTACCCTCAGCTCAATTTTACCGTCGTTTCTGATTGGGCTACCCACCCCGTTCTTCACTCTCTCCTCAAAGCACCACTTTCGCGAACTGACACGCTGGTCACGTACACGGACACTGTTTTCCGAGAAGATGCGGTGCGACGCCTCACCTCTTCGCAGGCAGATGTCAGTTTCGGCGTGGATACCCAGTGGCGAAGTCGCTACCTTGAGAGAACGCCCCAGGACATCGCCATGGCCGAAACGGTGTTGCTGGAGGACTTTGGCGACGGCAGGGGACAAGCAGAGTTCACCGGCCTGTTGTTTCTCAAAGCCAACGTCGTCGATTACCTGTCTGGCCTCGAGGAAGCTCTTCTCGGAAAAACACTGATCGACCTGCTCAATCATGTGAAGGAGAAGGGTTTCACTGTTGAGCCTTTTGACCTCGTGGGACATTGGGCAGAATTCAACTCGCCTGCCGACATTGCACGCTTCGTTCTTGGGACCAAGGCCGAAACTTTAGCTCGGCTTGAGCCCGTGTTGCTCAAGAGCCACATTGGAAAACAGGTCTGTTTCACAACCACCGCGTGGCGAGCCAATCCATCGGCAAAAGTGAAAGAAATCAGCGACGTCTTCGGAAGTCTCAGGTTGGTCGTTCGCAGTAGTGCAAAGGCGGAGGACAACTGGCACAGCTCAAATGCTGGCGGTTTTGATAGTATCCTGAACGTCGACGGCGGTGACTCAGATGCAGTCACGCAAGCGGTCGAGTCGGTGCTTGCTTCCTATGGAGACAAGAGCAGCGAAGACGACCAAGTACTTGTTCAAAAACAAGTGAGTCGCGTTCAGTTCTCTGGTGTGATCATGACTTGTGCACTAGAGACCGGCGCCCCCTACTACTGCTTCAACTTCGACGACGAAAGTCATTCCACTGACTCGGTGACGGGTGGCGGCAAAGCACAACTTCGCACCATCACCGTCGCTCGTTCGGACCCAGAATCGCTTGCACAATTGGAACCGAAGCTCCTTCCCGTGCTGCACGCTGTTCAAGAGCTTGAATCAATACTGGGATTCGGACGACTCGATATCGAGTTTGCGGTAGGTGAATCCGGGCGCGTGCACATCTTTCAGGTGCGCCCCATCACGGTCGACCACAGCGCCTACGAAGTGCGGGACGGCTCCTGCGCTCAAAGCCTCAAGACCGATCGACTGTTCTTCCGAGCTCAGCAGCCCCCAGGTCCATTTCTCCAAGGGCGCTTCAACATCTTCAGTAACATGAGCGACTGGAATCCTGCGGAAATCGTAGGAATTCGTCCTAAGGCATTTGCCCTCAGCCTCTACCGAGAGTTGATCACGAATGAAGTGTGGGCGACGCAACGAGCCGAATTTGGCTACCGCGACGTCCGTCCTCAGCCGCTGATTGGAACTTTCTCGGGACAACCTTACGTAGACGTCAGAGCGAGTCTCAATTCGTTTATTCCCGCCAACCTCAGCCTAACCCAGGCCCGCGAACTAGCAGACGCCTATCTGCAGATCCTGCAAAAGGCCCCGCTGTCCCACGACAAGATTGAATTCAACGTCGCATTCACAACGTGGACGCCATCCCTCCAGGAAGAAGCCTACGCGCGACTCCGCCCTTACGGGGTCAGCAAGAGTACCATCGATGCTCTGATCGAAGGCCTCCGACTCATCACCGTCGACGCACTTGATCGTTTGGCCAAGGACACTGCACCGATTGAAAAACTGGCAACTCGCCGTCAGCTCATTCTCGCTTCCGATTTGTCGCTCGCAGGCCAGGCCTACGCACTGCTCGACGACTGTCGACGATTCGGCACTCTACCCTTTGCCCATGCGGCACGCGCGGGTTTCATGGCGACCACTTTTCTCAAGAGTCTCATCGCGACGGGGACCTTTACTGCGGAGCGACACCAGGACTTCATGCACAGCCTGAATACCGTGGCGAGTGATTTTCAGAATGACAAGTTCGCTTACGCCCAGGGTCGAATCAGCCAAGACCAGCTTGTCGACAACTACGGCCATTTGCGGCCTGGCACCTACGAAATCAGTACTAAGGCTTATTGGGAAGACCCGGATCGCTATCTCAGTTGTGACGGAGCGACGCCCGCGACGTCCTCTCAATCTTTCAGCCTCAGTTCAGAGGAAAGCAAGTCAATTGCGAGCTTGCTCAATAAGCTAGGCAGCGACAAATCCCCGGAACAGTTCGTCGACTACTTGCGCCAGGCAACCGAGGCGCGTGAATCGGTGAAGTTCGAATTCACCAAGAGCCTCAGTCGCGCACTCGACGTCTGCGTAAGACTCGGCGATTCCGTAGGCATCCCTCGGGACGAGATGTCATTCCTTGAGTTTCAAGACCTTCAGGCTCTGCGACTCAATCTCTCTTCCGTGAATGCCATCAAAGAAGAAATGGTCCGTCGCATGCGCCGCTATGCGGTGACTGAATTGATCCAGCTTCCGTCAATGATCGTGGACGAACTCGAATTCAGTTCATTCGAACGGCCTGGTTCGGAGCCGAATTTTGCGACCAACAAGAAACTTGAGGCCCCCGCGCTAGTCATGGTTGAGGACGCAGGACAAGATGTTGCAGGAAAAATCGTGCTCGTTCCCCAAGCGGATCCTGGCTACGATTGGCTGTTTGGGCGAGGCATTGCCGGACTCATCACCATGTACGGCGGGGCGAACTCCCACATGGCGATTCGAGCAGTCGAAATGGGTCTTCCCGCGGCCATCGGCGTCGGCGAGAAGCTTTATGAACGCCTGGCGAGGGCGCCGGTAATTCACTTGGATTGCGCCAACCGGATCATCAAAGAGGCATGATGAAGAAGCTAGGGATTTCTCAGCGAGTTGAGATCATTCGCAGCTACGGCGAACGTCGCGATTGTCTCGACCAACGTTGGAGTACGCTGGCCCTCTCGCTCGGCTGCGCACCGATACCTTTGATGAACCTATCAACCGAGCATGTCTCTGACGTGCTCGATGTACTGGAACTCGACGCCCTGATTCTCAGCGGGGGCAATTCTTTGTGCGTGCTCGATGAGAACGCAAGCGATGCGGCCAAAGAACGAGATGCTTTCGAATCGGCATTACTGGGGGAAGCTATCGCCCGCGATATCCCCGTGCTGGGGGTTTGTCGCGGAATGCAAATGATCAACCACTTCTTCGGTGGCCAGCTCTCACCCTGCTCCGGGCATGTCGCAACGCGGCACACGCTGAAGGTTATCCCCGAGTATCGAGCGTTCATCTCAACCCCAGTCAATAGCTACCATGGCTACGGAATCCCTCCTCATCAGCTAGCTGCTGAGCTCACGATGCTCGCCGAGGACAACGAGGCCTTCGTGGAAGCATTTGTGCACCCCCACAAGCGGGTCATGGGCATCATGTGGCACCCAGAACGTGAAACGCCCTTCCGGGCAGCAGACTTTTCCCTCATTCAAAAAGCACTAGGAATATGACAAGAGCCCTCATTCTCGCCGCCGGTCAAGGTACTCGCCTTCGCCCCCTCACAGACGACAAGCCCAAATGCCTCGTGCCACTAGTGGGAAAATCCCTTTTGATGCGCCAAGTCGCGACTCTCAACGAAATGGGTGTCTCAGAGATCATGGTTGCCACCGGCTACCGCTCCGATCAAATCGAAAGTCTCGGGCTCGCAACTTGCCACAATCCCCGATTTGAGAGCACCAACATGGTGGAGAGCCTGTTCGCCGCCCGAGACTTCATTTCACGCGAAGGTGACCTGATCATCGCCTACGGGGACATTGTCTACCAAAGGGAGAACCTGAAGGTGCTGCTCGATTGTTCCGACGAAATCGCCTTGATGATCGACCTTGAGTGGCGAAAGCTTTGGTCACTTCGCCTTGAGAACCCTCTCGAAGACGCGGAAACCCTGCTGATGAATCCTGAGGGCTACGTGACTGAGCTAGGTAAGAAGCCCGATAGCTATGAACGCATCCAGGGGCAGTACACTGGACTGATCAAGATTCGCGGCGACAAGCTGAACGACCTGCTTGAGTTCTATGATGCGCTTGACCGCAAAGGCACCTACGACGGCAAAAGCTTCGACAACATGTACATGACTAGCTTTCTGCAGAATCTGATCGACTCAGGGTGGCGCGCGAAAGCAGCACTTGTCGAAAATGGCTGGCTTGAGGTCGACTCGGTCGAGGATCTCGAACACTACGAGAAAATGGCAGCGGACGGACTTCTCGACGAGTACTACAAGCTCGACGCTTAAGCCTTGTTGCGCGCCTAGAGCGCTCGTGTGATTCTGACGAAATCGCGGGCGTTCGCGATCAATGTGTAGGCCACCACGATTGACGTAGATATCAGAGTCAAGTTTAGCTCGACGGGAACAGCCGCCGAGAGCAGGACGAGGCCCAGCAGTACCAACAAGATGGGATCCCAGCCTCGGTACGGGCGCTTCGTGACGGTATAGAGCACCAGCGACCCGCTCATGCGGAAAGAAAGAACAATCCACAGCAGCGCGACAAGACTAAACGGCATCAGATGCAGAGAGTAAAGCAACGCCACGACGCCGTATGCGAGGAGGAATAGCGCGCTCAATTGACGATCCTCCTTCAGTCTCCGGAAATAGAAGCTCACGTTCACTACCTGACCGGCGATCATGATCAGAAGCACCAGCGCGACGAAGATCTCGCGATGAAGTGGTGCAAACGGGACGAAGCGCAGGATGACTGCAATCGCGGCGAGGCCCACTGCCAACAAGACGGCCGAAGCAGCACCCCCTGTTGGTGGATAAACGAACTTTCCGGTAGAGCGATGCACCAATAACTGCGTGTGGTAGACCATCGCTCCGGAAGTCACAGCTATGGTCACCAGCGGCCCTGTTGCGCCCATCGAAACTGGCAGCGATAAGACCAACAAAGTCACCGAATAGCTGTCGACCCAGTGGTCAAGAATTTCCCCCAGCTTCGAGCCTTGTCCGGTCGCACGAGCATGCATGCCGTCCAGATGGTCAGTCAGCATAGAACCAAAGCAGAAGAAGCCCGCCAGCACCCCAAACACAAGTGCTCCGTTCCTCGACTCACACCATGGGGCAAGCGCTGCACAGATAAAGCAGAGAGTGGTGAACAAGGGAGTGATCGCCGTGATGTGATTCGGCTTCACCTTGCTTGGGATAAATGCCGCGAGGGGCCTCACGACCTTTTCGATGATGAAAACGTCAAGCGATTGTGGACGTTCGGCAACAAAACCGGCGTTCTCGGAAACGGGATCTGACATGAGCTGCGAGGCTGGGAGCTATTTCAGCAAAGTCCTGGCTCTGCAAGGCGACACTTTCGAATGCAGGAAAACCGGCCCCTGAGCCAAAAGCGGATTAGCACCGAGGTCGGGGCAATGAATCGCCGATAGACGCGGAAGAATTCAGCAGTTTCCACGTACTACTCAAACAGAGGAACAATTCCGGCGATTTCGACTGAATCGTTTTGTGCCATGTTCCTCTTCGTGCGCTAGGGAATACATCAGTGACTCACCAACAATTCCAAATACACAAGAATTCGCTATCCGGTCAGGAAAATCGTCGAACCTCCCGCAGAATCCGCGCCGCTCTGGTGTCACTCGTCCTCTTGAGCGCGGGCACCGCCGCAGCAGGAGACGACTATCGACACAGCGCATCGATCGTCGTCGCCAAGACCCCAGCAGAGATCTGGAAAATCAGTTCGGCCTATTCGGAGACCTGCGATAAAGGCTGTAAGTACTATCGAAAAGATGTCGTCGAAGTTCGGAAGCTTTCCTATAAGGCCTCTCCGACACGTTGGTACCTGTGGACTCATATGTCCCCCACCCTAAAAGACGTGAAGTACTTTACCGAGGTGAAGCTCGAGCAAAAGCCTGGCGGACACTTCGTCTCGAACAGCCGACAGCTGGACGACTCAGACAAGGCTGAGATCAAGATCCTGGAAGAAAAGACCGGGCTCGATCACTCACCTGCCTTCGACAAAGTGAATTCCCGACTGAGTACAGCAGATGCTGGAAAGGGGAAAACCAAGGTCGAACAGCTCGTCACCCTCACCGCCAGCGGAATGGTCTCGCTGTGGCCCGCGAAAATCCGTGAAGGGATGAAGAACAGCATGGACCAGACGCTCAAGAACTTTCAAAAATAGAAAGTCCTTGCGTCACTATCACTACCCTAAGGTGACCCACGACGGATGGTACCGAAACTTCGGCACCTCCACGTCAAATCGCTCCGCGATCACGTAGTCCTGCCCATCAAGCAGCAACATGGGTGGAACTTTTCCAGCGGGAAGCTCGGGAGATTCTAGTAGTTCGACGCCCAAGGCGAGAAGCTCCTCTCGCAGAGGGATATAAAGACTCCTTGGAAACTCACCGAGAGAAACCGGCTCGGTGAGATCACGCCCGTAGCCGCTGGCGGAAAGCAGCACGTCGTCGTCAAACTCATCGCGAAGACGAGCACGAAGACGACGGAGGAGGTCACGTGGGTTGGGTTCCGTTTCGCAAATGATTTCCGCGCTACTTTCGAAACGAAACAACGCGGGATGAGAGTGGGGGGCGGACCACTCGGAGACTCGTGGGCGACTGCGCAACAAGACTTCCTGTATCCCGTAAGCTCGTACAGTAACGCACTGAGCCCCCTCCTCGCGGCCCGGTACTGACCAGACTTTTCCGAGCTCCATCGCCTCCAGGTAGGTGGGATGCTCCCAATAGGGATAAAAACGCACCACGTACTTTCCGACCTCGGCCCCCGGCAGGCAGTCGGTGGAAACAAATTCAGCGTCGATCATCCCGAAACGGGAAACAAGATCTTCGAGCGATACAATGTCGGAGCCCATCTTCGGTCGACTTTCGCATGAAGGCCTCCGATCTGTCTACGCTTCCAGCGCTCACTTCAAAGGTTCAGCGCCCTTCGCTGGCACCACAACCGACTGACGCAGACGATGCTCTCTTGAGGAGGAGCTCGCGCGGATCTCGTAGCTACCACCAGGCTGCACCCAGCCTTCCCCCGGGACATATCGAGAAAATGCCCGTGGTTCGAGGATGAGCTCCACACGCTTTGTTTCACCGGGCGCTAGTTCCACGCTCTCAAATGCCGCCAGCTTCTGAGGCACGGCCTCCTCATCATGCTCGGCCGCCGTGTAGATCTGTACAACCTCTCTCCCAGGCCGCGCGCTCTTGTTACGCAAATTCAGACTGACCCTGATGCCTTGCGCCGATTGATTGACCTGAAACTCTTCAAACTCGAACTCGCTGAAGGAAAGCCCGAATCCAAAAGGAAAGAGTGGATCAACGCCTGCGCGATCGAAGCCGCGATAGCCGACATGCACATCGTCGCAATAAGGAGTGAGGAACAATTCCCCCTCACTTTTTGGATGCTTGGCTACGGGACCCGAAGTGCTCGCCTTTTCGCACGATTCGAGTCGCGCCTCGAAGCCACGAGACTCTTCGCCTGGCATCGAAAGTCGAGTCGAGTAGGAGGCTGCGGCAGGGTGATCGGAGTAGTGCCGAGCAAAGGTCACGGGCAAACGAGCGCTCGGGTTCAGCTCTCCCCAAAGCAGTTCAGAAAGAGCCGTTCCACCTTCTTGCCCCGGATACCAGGCCCAGATCAGCGCCGAGACTCGACTCAGCCAAGGCTCGAAGTCCACGCCCCCACCAGCATAACCAACAACAACAACAGGGATCCCGGTTTCAATCGCCGCTTCGAGTGTCGCGAGTTGCGCCTGAGGCAATGTAAACCGACGGTCGTCGTCCTCGGCTTCCACAATGCCAGTCTCTCGAGCCCAACCGCTCGGCCAAAACGGTGGATACGACGTACCCAGACTATTCGTATCTGAGCTTTGTCCGTACCCCACAGCGACGACCACGATATCGGCGCCCGTCATGGCTTCCTTGAGCTGCGGTTCTCCGTGAAGATCCCCCGGGGCAACTTCGGGACCGGCGCCAAACTGACAGATCGACCCCAAGATCCCTTGAAAGTACTCCACGACCACCTCATGTTCGCCCTTGGTCACGGGAACGTTCTCCGTCGTCATGCGCGGCGCGTGATCACTCCAATCATCAAGCACAAGCTTCCCATCGAGGAAAACCCGAACGCCATCGTCTGCGTTCGTCATGAATTGGTAGCTGGAGTCCTCCTCTACGAAGATCTTTCCCTTCCATCGAATCGAGTAGTCTTCTTGACCGACACCACTCGCTGGTGATTTTCCGTCAGGTCGAAAGTCGATTCGCTCTACCTCTGAACGATGAAGCGGCTTCCCAGCGAGTACCTTGCCCGCAAAGATCTCCTGAATCACGGGACCAGAAAACACTCTTCCTCCCAGCAGGCTAAATTCAGTGTATTCCTGAACACCGGGGTGATGTCTCACTTCGATATCAGGATGGGAATTTTTCAAACCTTCCAAGAGACTCACAGCGTGCACAGGGGTCACATAAGCGCTTCCCGAACCACCGTGGACCGCGGGATGGGCATTCGGTCCCACGACAGCGAGACGCTTCACGCGTTCGGAATCTAGAGGCAAAAGTGGGGCTTGCTCGAGTCCATTCTTGAGCAAGACAAGGCTGTTTCTCGCGGCATCAAGGGCTATCGCAGCGCTCGCTGGGTCGTCCTGAGGCGCTTCAACAATCTGATCGCGGTCGAGAAATCCAGCTGCAATCAGCGCTCGAAGAATTGAGATCACCTTCTCGTCAATCTCTGACTCGTTCACCTCACCCTTTGCAATCAACGCCTGAACCTTTGCGACGGTCATGAACTCCGCGGAGGGCATCTCCAGATCCATTCCGCCTTGGATTGCTCCGAGAGTGTCGTGGACAGCGCGCCAATCACTCATGACGAGCCCCTTAAACCCCCACTGCCCTCTCAAAATGTCATGCAAGAGGGTCGAGTTGTGAGACGCGAAAGTCCCGTTCACTGGATTGTAGGCAGTCATCACCGCCCCGACCCGCGCCTCTGTCACGGCCGCTTCGAAAGCCGGCAGGTAAATTTCGTGAAGCGCACGCTCGCTCACTTCCGAGCTCACGTGATTGCGGTCCCACTCTTGATTATTGGCAACAAAATGCTTCACAGTCGCCATCACCCCTCCCGCTTGAACACCTCGAATGAACGCCACTGCGGACTGGCTGGTGAGGAAAGGGTCTTCACCCAGGTATTCAAAATTTCGACCATTGAGTGGTGAACGCTGAATATTCACTCCCGGCGCTAAGAGAATATGGACTCCGCGAGCTCGACAATCGCGGGCGATCGAACGACCTACCGATTCTGACAAGTCTGGCTGAAAACTGGCCGCCAAACCGATAGAAGCAGGATAGGCAGTGCTCGGCCCCCAGTTTCGACAGCCGACAGGACCATCAGCCATCTTGATTTCGGGGATCCCAAGCCGGGGTACTGCTCGGATGAAGAATTCCCGCTCCCCACCAAGGTATTCGATTTTCTCTTCCAGCGTCATCTGCGCAGCCAGAACTTCAGCACGAACTTGAGGATCTAGGCCCGAGCGAGATCCATGCTGCGCAACGTCCCTTTCACTCTTTGGCGGCTTCGAGGGCGTCACCGAACAACCCGGGAGCGCCAAAACGAATGAGAGAGCGAGAACCTGCTCTAAAATAGTAGGAAGAGAAAAGCGCTTCATGTCGGGCGACTCTAGAGATAAGCGGTCAACTTATCGCCTGCTTTCACATCTCGAAAGCTGCGGAGACGTCGCGTTTTCTGTCGCCCAGCTGTTCTGGCACGGCAGAATCCGAATTCTCCGGGCGTCAAGGACATGACAATCGTCAACCACCCGACCTTATCCGAGAGAAACGCTTGGACCAGCAGCCCACAGGCTCAGCAAAAATCATCAATCGGCTAGGCAAATAGCGCCCAAGTGAGCTGGACCCCACAACAGCGTCCTTGGCCCGCCCCTTGCTTAATGGGAACCGAGCCAGCTTGAGCCACGACAGCTCAATTGCCTTTCGCATGATGCAACGGAACAGAACATGAAGATCGCCATAGTGGGGTGCGGGAGAATTGGTCGCGCACTATTTCGCCTGGCGGCGAAACATCCCGAGTTTGAAGTTGTCGCTCTCAACGACATCAATCCGGACCCCAAGAATCTCGCCTATTTACTAGGCTACGACTCCGAATACGGAAGACTTGATGAACCGATTGAAGTCGTTGACGGTGGCCTGCGCTTCCGTGGCAAGCAAGTGCGCGTATTTTGTAAGGAAAAGATCGAAGAAGTACCGTGGCGTGAGCTTGAGGTCGACCTTGTTTTCGACGCGTCGGGGGTGCATCGCAATGTGCTGGCTGCTCCCCAAGTCATTGCCCAAGGCGTCACGAAAGTCGTCATCACTCATTCGCCTCTCGAAGTTGATCGCACGTTGGTCCTCGGCGCCAATGAAGATGACTACAATCCTCTGACAGACCAAATCATCTCAAGCAGCATTTGCGACGCCGTGGCCGTCTCACCAGTGTTGAATCTCATCGACCAACAGATCGGGATTGAGTCCGGATTTCTGACCACGCTCCATCCCTGGCTTTCCTACCAAAACCTGCTTGACGGCCCGGCCTATTCTTGGGCCACACCGGGGCAGGTTCACGAGGACTATGCGCTTGGACGAGCCAGTACGCGCGGTCTCATCCCCAAGCCCACCTCGGCGGTGCAAGCTGCGCTCAAGGTGCTCCCCCGCCTTGAAAACGCGCTTCAATGCATGTCATTCCGTATTCCCACTCCGATTGTCGGTGCGGCCAACCTCTACCTCCAGTTAAGAGAAGATACAGATCTCCAAACCATCCGGCGACTCTTTAGAATTAGCGAAGCGAACCAAAAATGGCCGACGTTGCGCGTGATGAACGACCCGCTGATTTCCGTGGACTACCTGGGCATGGAAAACTCGGCGATCGTAGACGACCGCTGGACCGCCCTTGCCGGGAAACGGCATCTCTATGTGGTTCTTTGGTACGACAACGAGGTGGGTTACGCGAGTCACGCCTTACGACTCGCTGAGTATGTGATGGGGGCCCACCTAGCTTCCACAGCGGCGAACAGCAATGCGACCGAGACCAAGACCGCGTCCGAGAAAAAGCGATCAGCATGACCTTTCACATTCTCATTCCTGACCGTTCAAAACCGCCCCTGACCATCGAGCAAGAGGCCGTGGGCAATGCCGCGCGCTTCACCGCGCTCCAAGCGAGTCACGCTAGGGAAGTGCCCGACGAGATGTGGAATTCGGCTGATGCCTTGCTTTTGTGGCACGACGTTCATGTCGACCGGTCGACGATTGAAAAACTGACTCGCTGCCGCGCTATCGTGCGAATCGGTGTCGGATTTGACAACGTGGACATCATCGCTGCCGGTGAAGCCGGCATTTTCGTCTGCAATGTACCCGACTACGGCACAGAAGACGTCGCAGACCATTCTATGGCTCTGCTTCTGGGCCTCTCAAGAGGACTGTTCCAATACGAGCGAGCCGCGCGAAACGGAAACTGGTCGTGGCACACTGGCGACAACCTGCGACGAGTCGCAGGAAGCAAGCTGGGGATAGTTGGCCTAGGTCGGATCGGAATCGCGACCGCACGCCGCGCTCAAGCTCACGACATGGACGTTCAATTCTACGACCCCTACGTGCGCGACGGAATCGACAAAGCTCTTGGTGTTCGAAGATGCGACGAGCTCAACCAACTTCTCAACAGCTCAGACATTGTTTCACTTCATGTCCCGCTGACGTCGGAAACCCAGAACATGGTCGACGCGAGCTTTCTCGCAAACATGAAAGAAGGCGCGCTGCTCATCAACACCTGTCGCGGCGGTACAATGAAACTTGATGCGCTCCACGAAGCTCTCTCCAGCGGTCACCTACGTGGCGCCGGCCTCGATGTGCTGCCGGAAGAACCTCCGGATCCCCAACACCCATTGATTCGCGCATGGCAAGAACAGGCGGAATGGCTTCATGGTCGATTCATCCTGACCCCCCATGCCGCATTCTTCAATCAAGAATCCCACGCCGAAATGAGGCGCAAGGGCGCGCAAGAGGCTTTCCGAATTCTGCGGGGGGACGCGCCCAGAAATTGCGTCAACCTTCAGTTCATCGGTCAAGACCTTTATCCGCTCCAGGCTCCTGCAGCAGCTAGGGACAAAGCGTCTTGAGCAGAGCCGGAAGGTCCTCCATTCGAGAAAAAACTCGTTCAACCCCCGCTTCTATCAAGTCGGCTTCACTGCCAGGGTCCATTCCCGAAAACCCCCAGACCCGCATCCCCGCCGAATGTGCGGCCTGAACACCCAAGAGACTGTCCTCAATCACGAGACAATCGGCGGCTGAGAATCCGCAAGACTGCGCGGCATGCAAGAACAGATCTGGTGCCGGTTTCGAGTGGGCAACATCCGTTCGCGAGAAAATGCGTCCGTCGAATAGCGACAAGATCCCGGCAACGCGCAACGTCACCTGCATTTTCTCATGAGGTCCGTTGGAAGCTACGCAGAAAGAACAGGGTAAATTTTCAAGCACTTCGCGCAGAGCAAGGTCTGGCTGAAGTTCTTCCGCAAGGCGGGCAAGCTGTCTCCTACGGAAATGCTGCTCCACATCATCCGGAAGCGCCTGAGCGGTATTTTCTGCAATGACACGCCAGATGTGAGGCATCGCGGCCCCCTTGAATAGTGCGGTCGCTCGAGCCGTGTCGATTGACCAGCCGTATTGCGTAGCGAACTCCGCCACAACAGAACTTCCAACAGGCTCCGTGTCGACTAACACACCATCGCAATCAAAAATGACGAGCATTGCTGAAGTGGGTTCTACCACAAACTTAAGTTTCGGGGCCGCAAGGACGTAATTTACTAGCAGACGCTCCCGTCTGCCGTGCGAAAACTCTCACTACTGTCAAGGCGCTGACACTACCCATGAAGCTTGCTATCGCTACAAGTTACGAACTCCTCGGACCGACACAGGTCGAGCGCTGGAATCGCTTGGGAGACGACCTGCTGAAACGCGGAACTCAACTCTTCTTGATGAGTACAAATCTCAGGGCCGGGCTCAGGGTCCCCAATATGCAGATCCCTTACGGACTCAGCGAGTTCAATGCGCTGAACCTCAAGCCAAGCCCTGTCACTGGCGAAAACAACCTGCTCGATATTGAGGAATTCTGGGTGAGCCAGTTCAACCGGAAAGCAGCAAGCTCCGGACTCGCCAAGTGTCGCCGCTTCTACGAAGATCTCCTGGACCGACTGGAACCAGATGTCGTGAGTATCTGGAATACTCAGCTCCCTCAAGGTCGCGTATTTCAGCTACTGTGCGAGGAGCAAGATATTCCTGCCTTCACAATTGAGCGGGGGCTTCTGCCAGACACGTTGCTTCTTGATCGCGCGCGAATTCACTCAGCGAGTGAGCTCTCCAATAGTTTTATTCACAGCTCCGTGATGCGAAGCCATCGCGCGAACAGTGAGTTAGTCGGTCAGTACCGTGAATATTACAAGAAAAACAAGCCAGCTAAGTACGGCAAGGGTGATGCGACAGGCGAACAAAGCAAACAGCTGAGCGCCTCAAAGAAACCCATCCTACTCGTTCTCGGGCAGGCGCAAGGGGGTGGAGTTCTCCCGCGACGCAATCTGCTAGCGCGAAGGAACTTTCCTGGTTTCGACGACTACTCCCAGGTGCTGATGCAGCTCCATCGAGAACTCCCCGAGATGCAGCTTGCCTTTCGAGACCACCCGATCAATCGCCTGGAGAACAGGGCCACCGAGGTTCCATCAGGAACCCTTCGCCCAGAAGCTGGTCCTCTCCACGAAGTGATCGAGGCGGCAAGTGTGGTCGTGGTACTCGGTGCCTCCTCTGCGCTGTTTGAAGCTTTGGTGCTCGAGAAACCCCTGGTTGTGGTCGGCAACACTCAGGTTTCAGCAATCAAGCCCTACTTCGAGTGCCGAGACGGCAATGCAGTTCCGGCCGTCAAAGCGGCCCTCACTGAGGGATTCGAAGCAATTCGCGGAGCCGCCGACAGAGCATTGAGCTTCCTTCTGGAGCACGCCCTGGTGGCAGAAAATCCAGAGGTTCCTGCGAAACAGCAGCTGGCCGATCTCGCTGAATTTCTGGCTGACTACGATTTATCTCGGGAAACTCCCCTCGAAGAAAGATTCACCAAGCTCCAATTTTGGGGGGAAAGCGTTTGAACATGAGTGCCGTAGCGGTCGTCCCTGTAAAACTGTCGTCGGATCGGGTCAAGGACAAGAACTTTCGCGACTTCTTCGCGGGAGACTCACTTTTTGACCTGCTGCTAAAAAAGCTTCAGGAGTGCGCAGAGATTTCCCAGATTTATGTCTCGACGAACGCCGAGGCAATGCGAGCCTCCATCGAAGAGCGTGGCTGCAAATTCCTGCTGCGCGAAGACGATCTCTGCAACAACAACGTTCCTTGGAGCGATGTCATTTACCACGTCGCTCACTCTATTCCCGTCGCTGACGAAACGCCGCTGGCCTGGTGCCATACCACTTCCCCACTCTTCAACCGATATAGTGAAGCGCTCAGGCAGTACCAATTGCTTTCCCAATCCAACGAATTCGATGGCCTAGTCAGCGTGGCGCGCCTCGCCGAGTTTGTCGTGAATGAGAAGCGCCAGCCTCTCAATTACTCGTGGGGTCCTTGGCATCGTTACTCCCAGCACTTGGACAAGCTCTACATGATCACCGGTGCACTGTTTGTCGCGCAAAAACAGGAGATGGTGAAAAACCGCTACGTCATCTCGAAGAATCCAGCATTCTTTGAAGTTTCGAAACTTGAGGCGCTCGATGTGGACACGCCCTACGACTTCGAGTTGGCAAAGCTGCTGATGAATCACCAGGAGAGGCTCGGTCAACTTGCTTAGGCAAAACTTCATGCTGGAGAAGCTCCGCGCTGGAAAACCCGTGATTGGTACCTGGGCGGTCATTCCTTCAGCTATCACTGCAGACATCATCGCCTCCTCTGGGGTCGACTTCATGATCATGGACCGCGAACATGGTCCTGTGAGCTTCGAAACGGCTCAGCAGATGGCCATCGCTTGTGAGTCTCGCGGAGTCTCCCCCATCATGCGAGTAGGAGACATTGAGCGTTCATTGATTCAAAATGCTCTCGACGTCGGCATGCACGGTATCCAAGTACCCAATGTCGACCTCCCCGAGCATGCTCGCGAAGTTGTCCGTTGGTCGAAGTATCCACCGGAAGGCGAGCGAGGCTTTTCGCCCTTTACCCGCGCGGGCGACTACTCAATTGAAAATGGCGCTCGTTTGACGACGACCGCCAACGCGAACACCGCGGTCATCTTGAATATCGAGGGCGAGCACGCTGTCTCTCAGTTTGATCGGATCCTTGAGGTCGCAGGAACAGACGTGATCTTTGTGGGCCTATTCGACTTGAGCAAGGCTCTTGGCATCCCGGGGCAGGTGGATGATCCGCGAGTGCACAGCTTGCTCAAGGAAGTCGTCGAAAAGGCGCGGAGTGCGGGAGTTCACGTGGGCACAATTGCGACAAAGCACGTAAAGATAGAACAGTTCCTCGACATGGGGATGAACTACATCGTGTACCTCGTGGACTGTGACGTCTTAAGAGGTGCTTACGCTCAGGCAGTCGACGTATTCCACAAGCGCGCTCACTGAGCTGGCTTGGACGAAGTCAGTCGGGCGAATCATCCAAAGAGTCGCGTAATTGCGCGAGTAAATCCGGTTCTGGGCCGTGTTCGGTCACTTCGTGCTCCTCGTATTTATCGCGGATCAAGCGGTTGAAGAGCCCCCCCTTCCCTGGCGCGCGCAGGAGCCATTCATACACTTCGCGCGGCACACCTGCGTAGGAATAGGTTCGTCCAGAACTAAACTCAACGAACAAAGTCCTGGCATCGGCATCATGACCAATTGCGCGAATCGCTCTCGAAGTGACGGCGACAAGTTCCATCGTCTCAGTCCCCATCTTCCTCCACCGAAGGCGAATCCAGAATCTCCGAGTCTTCTCGCAGAGCCGGCCGGGTGCGCACCGTTTCAAAGTATTCATCCTCAGAAAGCACTTCTTCGCGTTCGTCTCGCTCAGGTTCAGGACATTTTTCTCCAGTATGTCCCTTTTCGCCCTCAGGAATATTGCAAGGATGCGTGCGAATCAGTTCAGGCCGCGGATTGTAGACGACTTCCCTCTGTTCCTTTTTTTCGCTCTTGTCGGGAAAGACGATGGTGCGGGAAACAACCAGGGACCAGCCTGTTTGGCCAGCGCGCAGCCTCTTCTGCTTTTCTGGGTCCATCTCCGGATCCGCCTCGTACTCGATAGGAGGTTTCACGTAATTGTAGCGCTTGGACTTATGACGAAAGCTCTTCCGACCACCGTTGTCGCCGTAGAGTGACACTTTGATGAAGGTTCCACTGAACTGAGTCTTGATCAGAACACCAGCATCCGTATCGTTTTTGAAAATCAGATCGGGCGCAGGAAAAGATATTGTGGCCTCATGCCCCTCTGGATAGCGCGTGAAGTAAAAACTGTGTGGCTGCCGTTGAACAATCGCGTAGCCACCATCCAAAAGTGCGTTGAAGAATGTGGTAGCGAATTGACTGATACCGCCACCGGTCGTCTCCTGCATTTCACCATGAACAATTGTCGGCGCGCTCTTGTAATCGGAGTTACCGATCCGTGGCCCCAGGAAATCGTTGAGGGAAAATGTCTCACCTGGCGGAACCACGACGCCATCGATCTTTTCGGCGACAGCGTGAATGTTGTCGACTCGTGGTTGGCAGCACTCATGATACGTCGTGAAAGTCGAGACGAGTCCGGTAATACCAAGGGCTTCCGCCTGGGCAGTCGCTCGTCGAGGCTGGAGACCCACTTTTGGCGCGGCAACCTTTCGCGAGGGCTTCTTTCCGAGTTCGAGGAGACGCTCAACCAGCAGCAGCTCATCCACCCTTACCCCCGGTTCGCTCGGGACGATCGTCACTTTTCCGCGGGAATCTACCTCAAATGAGGCGTCCTTCACCTTCCGTTCAACCTCAGCAAGAAAACCGCCCAAGGACGCCCTGATCTTCTCGGCATCCAGACGAATCGAAAGTTCGGCGGGTGAACCTATTAGTTCGCTCGAGAGAGCATTTCCCAGATCGCTGGTCTTGAGCCGAGCCTCCGCCGATGTTTCTTCATCGAAGACGATAACCGGCGCACTCAAAAGCAACCTTGCCTGCTCAGCGCGCTCGTCAACTGTTGCGCGATCGATCTTTGGATCGATATGGGTCGTGGGGAGTTCGAGCGCAATCGGCTCCGCTGAACCCAGGAGCCTCTCCATGAGCAATGCACGAAGCGCTGGTACGTTAGCGGTTTCACCAGGCGCTGAGTAGTTCACCTGAAGCTGCCCAACGTAGCTCAAGCTGGGCTCAACCGGTGGCGAAAGAAAAGCACTCGTCCATGCCTCAAGAGCTACCACGAGTTCCTTCTCGTCAACCATGACTTGAGGAAGAAGCTGCGAAGGAGAGAAGAGACTGCGCGCAAAAAAGAGAAACTGCGTCAAGAGGCTCCCGCGACGCCCCTGGGCCAACGCCTGAACGACAAGCGCATCGAGGTTCAAGCCAAAACCAAGCGAAAGGCTAGTGGTTTCTAGGACCCTCTCGCCGTGGGTAAGTGTCACCTTGCGAGCGTTCAGCCGATTTTTCAGCGGACTCAGTGCCAGAGGCAAGTCGGCCTGAGTCAAACCTTGCAGTGCAATCCCTTCTGCTTCCACTCCCCGCGCGACGCGTCCTTGCAGCTTTGCGCGCTCGCCCAGGAATCCGATGAATAATCCGACGAGGAGAGCGACCACGAGCACGGCCAGAGCAGACAGCGCGCGGGTCGCCACTCGACGACCGTCTCTTCGACGTGACTGCGCAATCATCTCCTGGGGCTGCTCCGCCTCAGAGCCTTGTTCTTCGCGATTCTCCACTCAGGTCCCGCACCTGCCTTAGCGCGATTTCCGTCGCTTTGAAGCCCCGAGCAGAGATTACCCCACTCGCGCCGGCCTGGGCTGCGTCCAGCTGCGACTTGACGTGAAAGCGAGCTTCAACTCAGGCCGCGCGCCTCGAGGAGAACGCGCGCCCGGAGAGGGCTACCTAGCCCCTCTACTCAGCGCAGCCGATGCGTTCGTCGTCAATCGCGACTTCATCGATCCACACATCAAAGGGCTCAGGATCGGCCTGATACTGCCACCAGCCAAACCAGAAGCTTGTCATATTGGGGAGGACGTAGTCATCGGCAGTGCCGCCATGCTCCTTTGCCGTCGTCGCCAAGGAGGGATGCTCGACTCCGTCCACGAAGAAACGCGTCTCATTTGCCGATCCCTTGTGCTCCCACTCAATACAGACCCATTCATTGATCGGAGGTTCGACGGGCATTCCGTTCGGGTCAGCGTCGTGAGTGGTCCAGTCACCTGTCGGCCCCCCGTCAGACCCGACTCCCCAGCGATTGGCTTGCTGATCCGTCTTGTACTGCCCACCGACACGGATCTTGCTGCCATTCCCGGTTCCCTCACCTTCACCGATGGTCCAGTGGGCCCAATCAACAGTGGAGAAGCGCGCGACTCGAATGAACATGCGCCCAAAATAGTCATTGTTCGCGATGGGAAAGCTGGTCGAGTTCTTGACGTAGCCATAACCATTCGCCACGTGAATGTGGACGCTCTGCGCGCCACGAGCTGCTTGGTCACTCACGATTTCGACAGTGTTGCCGTCCGAACTTCCGACCGTCCAAAGAGCTGTATCGATTTCCTGCCCCTCAAAGCCATCACAGAGCAGCAGTCCCGCCGAAGCGCAAGGTGAGCCTCCCGAACTGCTGGCGCCCCCCGAGCTGCTGGCGCCCCCTGAGCTGCTCGCACCCCCAGAACCAACGGTATCGCCACCAGTGGCGCTCACTCCTCCGGTCATCGCGCTGCCCCCGGACCCTGGCGGTAGCCCAGAGTCCGAAGAGCAGGCAGCCGCACCGAGTGCAGCGGCCAAGGATGTCAAGGTGACTGTGAGGAAAGGGAGGTGAACGTGGGAGGACTGAACGAACGGAAAAAGCATCGAGGCTAAGCCTCACTCTTTTCTGTGAACAGTCCAGAACTTTTGGCCGTTAGCGGGACATTCCCGAGACTTGCTCAAGAGCAGCGGGGCAAGGCACCTCCGCGTAGTTGAGTTGGGGATTGTTGGCCCCCTTCATCCACTCCACATGAAACATACAGCCGGCCAGAAGATCTGGTTTGCCGGTGAAAGTCTTTGTACACGCGTTTTTCAGACATCCGACGTCATCATTGCACTCAGCTAGAAAGCCGCCGTACTGGGCGCCTAAGTCGTCAGTTCCCCACTGCTTGGAACAACCGTTGAAGGCACCCACACCACCGCCCGGAATCAAAAGGTCGAACTGACCGCTCCCCACGTCGCCACCGATATTCGTCGACTGGACGATCATCGTCTTACCAGCCAGCGAGTTGGAGCCTGGGTCGTTGGCGTTGTGTTCACCGGTCCCTTTGAACTGGAGCTGATAACACTTGCCGCAATCATCGCCCCCGGCAGGCGTCGCTGCGTAGCCGTACGCCAAGGTATCGCTCACTGCCCAAGGCGACATATCCCAGCAGGTGTAAGCACCTCCGCCGCTGCAGCTGCTGTCCGCGTTGGGATCGCTGATGAGCTGATCGTCGATCGAACACATTTTCATTGGGTTGCCGGGACCATTGCCTGGCCATGCACAGTGAGGCTTACAGCAGTCCCAATAACGTGAAGCCCAACCCGACTTGGCTCCCGCAGGAAGTGGACCTGCCGTCTCACCGGTCGTTGGCTTCGTGGGATTGGGGTCAGGGGTCGTGCCCGGGGGAGTGCTGGGGGTCGTCCCTGGATTGGTGACGGGTACCTGCTCACACACTTCCTCCGCGCTATCGCAACTGCCGCAAGTCTGCTGGCAATATCCATCAAACCATCCTTGGCCACACACTCCATACGACTTCCACTCATCACAGCTGGGATCTTGGTCGGGTGGGGGGTCATCGCTGCAGACAGACTTACAGACCGTCTCATATTCGGTCACCGCACTACCTCCGGTAGAGGTTCCGCCGCCGTTGTTCGGCTGCTCCTGCCCTCCGGGAGACCCTGGCTGCTGAACCCCACCATTCCCGGTGGCTCCGCCCGTGGCGGAGGATCCGTCCGCCGGAGCAGCTAGAGGTTGAAAGTCGATCTCCCCACTGGAACAAGCACCCAGAGTGAGAGCAGCGGCGAAGAGTGATGTGGAAGCGAGAATTTTACGCATAGGAGAATCTTCAAGTTCGAGGGCCAGCCCAAGCACTAGGGCAATCAGTCGGGCACGCCCCAACTTCCCTACAGAGCCGCAGGATGTAAGCGCATCCACCACCTGTCGAGCGTGTTGATGGAAATTCTCCTCAGAATCGAATCCCAGTGCGGCGAGAACAGAATTTATTAGGCGGACTTCAGGGCCTGACCGAAATCGGTCACAGGAATCACCAACCGAACCTCACGGCCAACCAGACAAGGCCCCCCAAGGCCAGACCGCAGAGACCACAGACCAGTGGTCCCGAAACGAAATAGGGAAAGACCAACATCACCAGTCCCCCAATCACCTGAGGTGGACGACTCATCTTTCGTCCGTACGAAAACAGGACGAATCCAACGCCGCTCACGACGAACGTCACGAACATCGAAGCTGGATTAAAATCCATCTTGTTCCTTCACAACCACTCAATCCTGTTCTTTCTGATTCGCAACGTAGCCCAGCGCACACAAATAGCTCATGAAAAGTGCAAATATTCACTCAACGACAGCCTGCCGCATACTGGTCTCAGGCTCGCGACCGCTACCTACACGCTCCGGGCGTCGACATGAGAAGAGAAGACAACAACGACTCATCCCCGCGTATAAATAGCGATGCATTTTCAATCGCTTCAACAAAGTGATTGCGACCTGCACGCTACCTGGGGACCCTGTCCAACAATGACCTTCTTGCTCCGTCATCTCGAACTTCATCTCACCGCAGTAGGACTTCTTGTCATCCTGAGTGCTGGCTTCTTGTTTCAAGAACAAGCGCTAGGACCTTGGCGCACCACCGCAGTGGTCGCGATAGCCGTCGGAGCGATTCACGGTTGCCTGTTCTGGTGCGTGCGACATCGACAGCGACAAGTCCGCGAACAAACCATTGAATCAGCGAAGGATATGTTGCGTGACGTCGTCAACAACCAGCTTCTGATCATTCAAATGGCGGACGAGATGAATCGACGTCGACCAGGCTCGGTGGCCGCTAAAACGGTCGATCACTCAGTTGCGGCAATTTCCGACGCCCTTGAGTCCCTTTCGCGAGAGAGTTTACGTGTCTGGACCGCGAGATACGAAGCCGGAACCCCCCAGACTCAGGGCCCAGGCAGCGCCAACCCGAGCGAGAAATCTGAGACGCCAAACTCAGAGACGGGGTCTCCTCCCGCCCCCAGCTCGGGCGTTGTCTCCGGTCGAGGACGCAAGAGCCAAGCGCCCGAAGAAGCTCAAGAAAGTACTCCAAGAATCCGGGTCAATGGAAGGAGCTGAGCGTTCCCTTTTCTTCATGCGAAAATGAGCACTTCGTTCTAGGCTCGAATCATGAAGCGCTTTCTCCTCAACTCTCTCTGTCCTCTCGGATTGACCGTGTGCCTCGTCGGCTTGAATGGCTGTGACGACAAGCAAAATGCACCATCCTCCGGCACCTCCGAAGACAACGAAGCCGCACCCAGCCAGCCGACCCCCGGGGCCGCACCTGAGGGAACCCCTGCCCCCACACCTTCGGCTGAAGCACGCGCTGCGGAAGTCGACACCATGGATTGTCCTTCAGGTCGTTGGCTCTACGACTACGGTGACAACGCGCTTGAAGCGATGATCAGCCAGATCCCCAGCGCAAAGCTGACGAGGGAGGAAGGCTCGTTCATCTGCACTATCGACAAGGGCTCCTCTGGTAAGGTGAGCTGCGCAGCTGAGGCGGGAAAGCCAGTCATGAACGAGATTTCGGCGACCCAGGCGGGAATGCCATTCGTACTCCTCATGGAGATCTCAGGGGGAACCACGAGCAAATTCGTTCTCAACGATGACGGCACGATGACCATGTCGAACACCGACATGAGCGGTTTCAACATCAAGGCTACGGCTACGATCGCCGGCAAGTCGGTCCCCTTCCCTGCAAAAGAGTTTGCAACGGCCTTCGCGCCTGAAAATGCCTCGGTGAAGGTTGCCTACAAATGCGAAGAGAACACCCTGAAGCTACTTCCCCAGGTCGATGGCTCCACGGTATGGCAGGTACTCAAACGCGTTCCGTGATCAGTAAGAGCCATGATGATTAAGAGAACTGCTTGTGCCTGACAGAATTCGAGAAGTCGCCCCAACAAAGATTCCACGCAACGTAGTCACTAGCGACGGCATCACCCTCACCGCCCCCTCCGACTGGAGCCTGCTGATGCCGGGCGACCCCGCGTTGAGCCGTCGTGTCAAGAAGGAGGGCCCACACTGGGTCGTCAAAGAAAAACGCGGTCGAAAAATATTCTCACGTGGAATTTGGGCGCCGCACGAACGGATCGAGCGAATCAAGAAAGAGCTAGAAGTCGAACGTCAGGACCCGAAGTACGTCCAAAAGCTTGAAGCTGGTCGAACAAGACGAGCCAAAGAGCAAGTCTCCTACGCCGCGGAATTTGAAGCCAGTGTCCTTCACTTTTTGCGATTCAACGAAAGACACACGACACTCGCACGCCAACTCGCGAAGGCAATCTCGGACCACGCGGTCCCTGTGGGAAGTGGCACGGTTGCAAGGACTAGCCGAATCCCAGTCGAGCGTCGTGCAGAGGCCGCCACGATTGCCTGGCTGCGACATCAGACGACCGGCTACGACGATATGGTGATTCCACGTGTTAAGGGCATGAGGCGCGAAGTGAGACGCATGCTCGCTGAACGTTCTCGCAAGCTGCTGCAGCGCTATCGCGACGAATATGCACCTGTTGACGAGAGCTGTCCCCTCCAAGTGGCGCTGCGTCGATCGTAGACGACACGGACGGCACGGCGTCCATTGTTGGCCGCATGAGCTCTGAAGTCACCGATCCCTCAAGATGCGAAGTAGTCGAACAGCAGCCGACCGATTTCCTCGTGGGTTGCGTTGAGTCGCTTTAAAGGAGCCTCACTTCCGCTCATGTAGGAAGCAATAAACACTGGAGAATCTGGCGTAATCCAAGCAACTGCGACGTCGTTCACCGCTCCGCGGTTGCCGGTGCCAGTCTTATCCGCGGCCCTGATTTCCTCGGGAAATCCCCCACGCAGTCGATTCAAACCAGTTTCGGCCTCGACGAGCCAATCGGTCAGAGTGGAACGTCCCTGAGCAGAAAGGATATCGGAGCCGAGCACAACAGAAAGCGAAGTCGCCATCGCCCGGGGGGTCGTCGTGTCTCTTTCATCGCCCGGCAAATTCATATTCAGGAGAGGCTCATTGCGATCAAGATGAGTCACGCGGTCACCAATATTATGAAAAAAGTGAGTCAGCCCGCTAGGTCCGCCAATTAACTCAAGAAGCAGGTTGGCAGCGGTGTTGTCACTGACGGTCACGCTCGCCTTCGCAAGTTCCTCGACAGTGAGTGCGCCCTGGTCGAGGTTCGCCTGGGTAACAGGGGCGTACTCAAGAATGTCCTTTTCGGTAAAAGAGACTTTCTCGTCCAGCGCTAGCTTACCACGGTCGACATGCTCCAAGATCGCAGCTGCCAAGGCCCACTTGAAAGTCGAGCACATTGCGAAACGTTCATCAGCGCGATACCCGACCGCTTGCTTTGCGGCGCTCGGTGCAAATGCGTAGAGCCCAATTCGTCCTGAGAGTTCGTTTTCCAACGACACGAGGCGATTGGTCAAAGCTACATCAGCCGCTGGAGCCTCCTTTGTCGAGTTCACCCCAGCGCCACAGCCGACCAAGCTCGCTCCGCTCAAGACGGTCAGGGTCGCCCCAACAAACTCTCTTCGTTTCTGCTGACGCTGCATCGCCCGACAAACGTACAAGCTCAGGCCTGCATTCCCAGCCACGGACGAATCCGGCTCCAGAATCAGGGAGACGCTGTGGTTCTTAAGTTAATGAGCGCCCTTGGTGACACAGCGATGCTCGGCCCCTCGCCCAATCCCCCTCCTGCCTGATTCAAATTGCCACCGAAGGAAACCCAGGGGCGTTTCGTTCAGCCGCCTCGCGGTGGATCGAAGTAGTCAACGATTGCGGCGTTGCAGATGGCTGCCATGGCTTCAATCACTTGAGTGAGTTCGTCGTGCAGTTCCGCGCCGCTTAGCTTGGAGGGGTCGCCCTGGCGCAGACGAACTTCCTCCTGCTCCGCCAGCCTCAGCGTCTCAGTTGCACGTCCGTCTTTGGTCGACGCATTAATACGCTTCACAAAGTTGATGACACGACCAACCGAATGAAGAATCGATCGAGGGAAGCTCGGATCGGTCAAGATGAAGCTGACCACCAAGGGCCCTGTGGGAGCAGAGGTGTAGCGCTTGAAGAAAGGCTCGACAGCTGAGCAAAGTCGCAAGAGTCCCATCCATTGAGCGGACTCCAGCGGTGTCTCATATTCCACCGGCGGAGCGCCGGTTATCCAGTGGTGCTTGAGGTCCATGACGCGCGCGGTCTGCGCAGCGCGCTCCACGTGGGTGCCAAACCGAATGAAATTGAACGGCTCGTCGTGGAGCATCGTGTCATGACAATCGCCCTGAAATGCCGCACAGGTAGAACGAATTCGGCGATGAAACTTCTCGCGGTCCTGATTGTATTCTTTTCGGGCAGCCGGACTATTGAGCCACTGCCAAGCAGCGTTAATGGTCTCCCACATCTCACGGCTGATCACCTCACGAGTGGTTCGAGCATTCTCGCGAGCGCCGGCGAAGCTTGAATAGATGGACGCGGGGTTTTCGGGCTGCCAAGTGAGATAGTCCTCAGCCTTGTCATCCTGATTGTAGCCGGCCTCCCCGAGTCGCTCTTCGAAGCGACGTTGCTCACCCGAGACGACGACGATGGGTTTCCACCGCTGTCCCTCATGAATGTCGGTATCCAAGATCCCGAGTCGATTCACCGAGACCAAGCGCGCCATAGTATCAGCACGCTCGACGTAACGACTCAGCCAGCAACAGTTTTCTGCGACGCGAGAAATCATGCTGCACCTCCCCCAAGAACCCAAGTATCTTTTGAGCCGCCACCTTGGCTGGAGTTCACCACATAGGAACCTTTGGCAAGGGCTACACGAGTGAGACCTCCCGGCAAGACCCATGTCTTCTTCCCCGTGAGAACGAACGGACGCAAATCGAGTCGGCGAGGTCCAACTACACCGTCGATCCAGGTCGGAGCCGTCGACAATTCGATTCTCGGCTGGGCGATGTACCCCCGAGGTTTCGCTTTCAGTTTTTCGCGAAACTCAGCAATTTCGGTTTCAGAAGCAGTCGGCCCCATGAGCATTCCATACCCACCGCTGCCATCGACCGCCTTCACAACCAAGCGACTGAGGTTCGCTAGCACGTGACTTAGTTCGGTCGGCTTTGAGCAATCGTAGGTCTCCACTTGGCCCAGGATCGGTTCTTCGCTGAGGTAGAAGCGAATCATCTCGGGGACGTAGGGATAAATCGCCTTGTCATCCGCTACGCCGTTTCCGATTGCATTCGCCAGGGTCACATTTCCGGCAACGTAAGCGCCTACTAGGCCGGGAACGCCGAGCAAACTGTCCTCTCGAAACACGAGGGGGTCGAGAAACTCGTCGTCGACGCGTCGATAAATCACATGAACCCGTTGAGGACCGGAAGTTGTCTTGAGAAATACCTGTTCGTCTTCAACGAACATATCCGTTGCGTGAACCAGAGGCACTCCCATGCGTCGAGCCAGAAAGCTGTGTTCGAAGTAGGCTGAGTTGAATGGCCCGGGGGTGAGCACGACAGCAGACGCCGAATCGCGATCCACCGGTGCCGTCTCGCACAGCGCTCGACGCAATTTGGTCGGATAATCATCAATCGAACGAACCGAAAGCTCGTTGAAAACTTTAGGTAACGCCCGCTTCATGACGCCGCGATTTTCCAACACGTAGGAAACGCCAGAGGGAGTGCGCGCGTTATCCTCGAGCACCACGAATTCCCCCGAGGGTCCTCTGATGAGGTCAATGCCCGCGATGTGGATGTAGACGCCTCGCGGCGGCGTCACGCCGTGCATTTGCTTCAAATATCCCGAGGAACCCAAACAAAGTTCAGAGGGTATGACCTTTTCTTTGAGGATGCGCTGAGCCCCATAGATGTCGGAAAGGAATGCATTGAGCGCAAGAACTCGCTGAGTGAGCCCGCGTTCAACGCTTTCCCACTGGCTGGAAGTGATCACGCGAGGGATCAGATCAAACGGAAAGACTCGCTCGGCGCCTCGCGTATCCGAGTAAACGGAAAACGTCACCCCAGCATTAAGAAATGTACTGTTGGCAAGCAGCTGACGCTTCTTGAATTCGCGTTGACCGACTCGATTGAGTGCAGTGGTGAGTCCGCTCAGGTCTTCCCGAGCCTCACCCTCACCCTGAAAGAACTCGTCGAACGCCCCAGGCTCAGGTGCATAGCCTGTAAACAACGGGACCTTCTCAACCTTGCGGGGCTTTCCTGCAACCATTGTTACGAATACCACGCCCCGCTAGACCAACAAACTGTAGTTTTCCGCGGGGCCGCACCGACTCAAGCGCACCCCAGCAGAGACAAAGCGTCGTCCTCAAAGAGCGCGTTCCCCATGCGACTTGGGTCAGTTATCGATGTAAGTCTCCGGATTGAAGGATCTCAACCGCAGTGATGCTAGGCTCTTGATATGATTCCGGATGATTACGAGGACCCCGAATACAAGCCCAAAGGAAGCGACCTCTCTGTCCCGACAATCCACGGCTCACGAGATTGGGGTCGGTCTCGAACATCGATCAAGCGTGAGCGAGTCAACAACGAGAGCGCCCTCACCGAGCTTGTTGAAGAGCTACTTCCGCTCAGCTTGGAGCGCTGGGAACAGCTTGCAGTCCCTGCTCTGACCATCGAAAAGATGCTCGACGCCAAGAAGATCAAGCATCCCGCTGCCCGCGCGCGTCAAGTGCGAACTGTCCGCTCTACCTTACGCGACGCTGACTGGACCACCGTTCGACTCCGCCTCGATCAGTTTCGTGCAGGCTATCCTCTGAGCTCACCAGAAGAGGTCGAGGCCTCTGAAGCGCAAGTGTGGAGCGAACAATTGATCGTTCAGGGTGATTCAGGGCTCGCTCGGTTCATGGAAGAGTACCCCGACGCTGATCGAAAACGACTTCGCCAGGCGGTAAGAAATGTGGTCAGCGCCCCAAGTACGAAGCGCGGAAAGACAAGGGTACAGCTGGACCGTGCCGTCGCTCGTGAGGTCGCAAACGCCACGGCGCGTGCCGAGGCGCAGGCGATGACCAGCGAACCGGAAGTGTCGGAAGCAGCCATCGCCGAGGATTCGCAAGTCGAGTCGAGCGAGTGACTCTTACTTTTCTTGCTCGCCCGTCTCAGGAATGAATAGCGCAGGAACAGTAATCTTTTTTAGGACACCAGCGGCTGTATCCCCCACGAAGAACCGAACAATCGTCGGGCGGCTGTGACTGCCCATGACGACGAGACCGCACTCGTGACGCTCCGCATAGGCGGCAATTGTGTCCGCCACCGTGCCCGAGACGAGTTCCACGTCGTGGCGAGCCCTACAGGGAGTCTTGGAAACGACCTCTCGAAGAACGCTAGCAAGGCGCGCCCCTATTTCCTCTGCTTCCTGCATGACCACCCCCGCAGACTCGGTAATTACAGTGGTCGACGTCGCAAGCATGGGAAAAGAATGGACGTGCAGAAGAATCAGTTCCGAATCCCAGGCCGCCGCCAGCCCGGCCGCTTGCTCAGCGGCCAGGAGGCTCAATCGACCGAAGTCGACTGCACAGAGAACGGGCCCTCGGAAAGGACTCATGATCCCTCCGGCGCAGCTCCGCTCGACTTCGACGGAGTCGCACTTGATTTCGCCGTCGCCTCAGGTGACTTTTCAATCACCAACTCCACGCGGCGATTATTGGCTCGTCCCTCTGGAGTGCTGTTGTCCGCAACGGGGTTCTCCTCGCCCTTACCTACAGCCTTCAATCGACTGCTGTCCACGCCATGACCAATCAGAAAGCTACGCACCGATTCAGCGCGCTTTTGAGACAGTTCCTTGTTGTTGGCGTCGGTCCCCACCGAGTCGGTGTATCCCTCAATCACAACCTTGCTGTCTGCTGAGCCGCCCTGCAAGGCCTCTGCGACTTTGCCAAGACTGCTTTCGGCAATCGGCAAGAGTTCCGCTACCCCTGTTTTGAACAACACAGATCCCGAAAGAGTGATGCGCGTCTCGCTAGCTTCCTCTTTGACTTGTGCCATCTCCTTCAGGCTTGCCATGGCCAGGGCTGCCCGCTCCTCCGCTTCCGAACGCTTCTTCTCAGAAACGCCCAACGCGGACTCAAGTCGTGCTTGCTCAGCTTCGAGCGCCTTACGCTTTTGCTCCAACTCCTCAACGTTCGCGTCCTTGTCTTGAAGCGATTCACTCACTTCATTCAGACGCTGGCGGGTCTGTTCGAGTGCGGCCTGAGCATCTTCTTTTCCTTGCTTCTGGAGTTCAAGATACGTCTGCTCAGACTTAGTTTTCTCGGCGAGATAATGCTCCCTCGACCCGTCGGCCTTTGCCAGTCGAGCCTGGCGGTCCGCAAGGTACGCGTACTGCATTTCTTCAGGCGAACCATCCTCCTGCTCTTCAGCTTTCTGGATGAGCTTTTTTGCCTCATGGAGTTCGTCCGGAGCGTAGTCGCTCGCGTAGCCACTTTCAGCTACTTGAAAGCTTCGTCTCGCATCAACGAGTTGTTGGGACTGGGCTGCGGGTGTGCATGCAACGAGCGAGAGTGAGCCGAGTAAGGCAATGGCTGTTAAGTGCTTCATGACTGACCTCCGTTTTCTGCGCGCAATTCATCGACGCGCGCTGCAGCTTCCTCAGCAGACGTGCGCGTTTTTGCTTCACGAGTCATGGCCAAGGCTAGATCTGCATCTGCTTTAGCGCGATCCAGCGCAGCTGACGCTTCTTCGTTCTTTTCTTCAGCGATCAGCCGTTCAGCCTCAACAATGCCGTCCGTTGCCAGTTTGAGATGAAGGGAAGCTTTGGGCTCATCCTGAGCTCCTACCGCTTCTGCGGCCGACACAGAGCTTTTCGCCGCGACAACTTTACCTTGGGGGACGGCACTTCCGCCGCACGCGGCCATCAGCAAACTTGTTGCGACGACACCTAAGGGCTTCTTCAGTGAGTAGTTCATTGGGTTCTCCTATTGAATGGCAGATTTGGGTCTGCACGTGCACTGAATACAAACGGCATGCCAGGTGCGTTTTTATTGCTATCTACGGGGGCTTTGCGTTGTGACTTCGTCTTTCCCCATCAAAGAGATTGGGTGCACGGGACTAAATGACACGTTGTGGGGCAATCTGACCCATACATCGCAGAGTGACCCCACTCGGGTTTCAGCAAGTTCGACCAAGCGCCGAACACTGTTCCAGAAGGAATAAAAACGGATGAAGCGTTTCGTTCTGGGAAATTCGTGTTGAGAGAGTTCTGGCATGGCATCTGCAGAGGCAGTCGAGAACTCATCAAGACCCACTAAAGGGCAAGGAACTAAACCATGACTAAAATTTCACTGAGCACCCTTTTGATCGCGGCTACTGCAGTTCTCACTGTTGGATGTAGCGAAGCCGAACGCACCTACGATTGCGCGCAGATCTGTGACAAGTGGGAAGAGTGCTATGACGATGACCTGGATGAAACCGAATGCATCGACACATGCGAAGACAAGGGCGACGCGGATGCCGATTTCGAAATGCAAGCCAACGAATGCGAAGCGTGCATTGATGATAGCTCCTGCGTCGACGCGACCATCGATTGCACCGACGAGTGCGCGGGCGTGATCGCTGCGTCGACTGACTGATCATCCTGAAACCAACTGAACCTCCCTGCAACCGACTAAGCGTCGCTGAAATGTAAGGGGGTCGTGCAGCCCGTGTCGTGAATTTAGCGGCTCGGGCTGCTCACCTCTGCTCCTGTGAGCAGCCCGTGTGGTTTCAATGGCGTTTCCCTCTTCACGTGTCCCATCAACCCATCATAAAGAGGGCTACTTGGGGTCCTTTCGCTTCTCGTTGAATGAGCCGAGCCGTGACAGTTGCAGCACCTGTCGTCGCCCCTAGCCCTCGGCAGTTCCTCTCAGTATGCCGCAACGCTGTTCCAGCTGCCTGCGGATCTGATGACAACGATCTTCGCTCAGGCGATAGAAGCAAGTCAGCGCAATCATTGCGCCGGCCATCGCAGGTCGATCCGCTGCATCCCCGGAATCAGAGCCACCCCGGCGAGGGCGTAGTAGACCTTCTGAGAAACGGCGACCTGATCTTCGAGGCGTTTCCGTGTCGAGCTCTCCCGCTGGAGAAGTAGAGGCACTGGAAAATTCTTTAGACGGAAGAGGAAACATGTATGCTCGACCAGGCCAAATTCTCATCGCGCCCGTCCTGGACACCACATCGCGCCAACTTGTCATCCTATCCACGAACTGATCATGAGCTCATACATCCTCGTCTTGAACTGCGGCTCTTCGTCGATCAAGTTTGCGCTGGTCGAACCTGGCTCGGGAACACGTCTCTTGAGTGGCCTCGCTGAACGTCTCGCGACGGCCGAGGCGAGTATTCGAATCGAAGGGGCTCCTGCGGTTCCTCTCAAAGAAGGTACCCATACGGGGGCGCTCAGAGGTATTCTTACGGCACTGAAAGAACGCTCATTCATCGATTCTGTCACAGCGGTGGGCCATCGGGTCGTACATGGTGGAGAAAAGTTCACGTCTCCCACTTTGCTCACGCCCGAAGTCATCACAGAGATTGGTCAGCTTTCTCATCTCGCACCACTCCACAACCCAGTGAATCTCGAGGGAATTGTTGCAGCTCAATTGGCGTTTCCTGCCCTGAATCATGTGGCGGTCTTCGACACCGCGTTTCATCAGACGATGCCAGATATCGCCTACCGCTATGCGGTGCCGGAGTCCTGGTACACCGATCACGGCGTAAGACGATACGGATTCCACGGCACCTCCCATAGCTACGTGGCCCAAGAGGCAGCTCGACAGCTCAATCGGCCTCTCGAAGAGCTTCATCTCCTGTCAGCTCACCTTGGAAATGGTTGTAGTGCAGCTGCCATCTCCTTCGGGCAGAGCGTCGATACTTCGATGGGAATGACGCCACTCTCGGGTTGTGTGATGGGAACACGTTCAGGCGACGTGGATCCGGGTGTCGTGCTCTACATGGCAGGGCGACTTGAAGGGGGCGTGCAGGCGACGGATCGAGCCCTCAATCATCAATCCGGGCTGCTCGGACTCTCCGGTTCAAGCAATGATATGCGTCAGCTGCTTGAGTTGGTGGCAGCCAAAGATCCGGACGCGACTCTCGCGGTAGAAGTATTCTCGTATCGTCTAGCAGGCATTCTTGCGAGTCTGGCGGTGGCTCTCCCTCGCCTCGATGCGTTGATCTTCACGGGCGGCATCGGTGAGCGTTCCGATGAAATTCGCGAACGCGTCACGGCTCGACTATGGCCACTTGGACTCGGTCCGGGTCGAACACAGCAGAGCCCGAAAGTGTTGGTGATTCCCACCGACGAAGAAACGATGATCGCCAGATTGACGGCGAAAACACTGAGTTAAGGAAACCAATGTCTCGTACACTGCTACTGGTCACAACTCGCCACGAAGTTGGACTTACCTCAGCAAGCTTAGGGCTCGTTCGTGCTTTTGATCGTGCCGGGGAACCTGTCGCGTTCGTGAAACCAATCGCTCAGCTCCGCCCGGGCTACAGTGGGCCAGAACGATCCCGAGCGCTCATTGAACTGACCACCCCCCTGCACCCCCCAGAAGCGATCAGCATGGAGGAGGTCGCCCAACGCCTGGCCACTGGTGATGAACAGCTGCTTCTCGAGGATGTTGTGGCGCGCGTCAACAAAGCCAGAATTGACGCCAGCCAAAGCGGCTTCACCCCCGTGGTGATCGTAGAAGGACTAGTCGTGACCGATGAGGTCAACTTCGCTGAACGGCTGAACGCTCAGATTGCCAAGGCAGTCGATGCTGAGATCGTCTTGGTTGGTCTAACTGAGCACGAGGATCCCGAGGAAACGGCGCGCCAATTTGCAATTGCGGCCCGCGCCTACCCAGGTTCACACATCGCCGGATGTCTGCTGAACAAGGTTTCTGAACCCGCATTCAGTCCCGCAGATCGAGAAGAGAGCCTCAGCCTAAGCGGCAGCGCCACGGATTCCGTCCGTGTACCCAGCCCAACTTTCCTCAGCGATGTGGCCGGCTACCGAAACGCCCTAGCGCAAAGAGAACTCACCTTGGTCGGCGCCATCCCCAAACGCGCTGAACTGCAGGCGCTTCGCATCTCTGATGTCGGGCAGCTACTCGGGGCCAAGGTCCTCAGAGCTGGGGATCCCTCCCGGCGCGTGGTCAATATCACTGTGGCGGCAAAGGCGGTTCCCGGCGTACTTCATGGATTGGTTTCTGGAAATCTCGTGCTCTGCCCAAGTGATCGACACGATGTGATCATGGCAGCGGCGCTGTGCACCTTGAAAGGTCAGGCACTCAGCGGACTTCTCTTGACCGGCGGCGAAGCGCCCGATCCTCAGGTAATCGACTTGTGCGGTCGGGCGGTTGATACAGGTTTAACAATTCTTTCAGTCGCCGAAAATACGCTTCCGGCTGCGCTGCATCTCATGGCGCTCGATCGCGAAGTTCCTGCCGATGACAAAGAACGCGCAGAACTCGTCATGAATACGGTGGCAAGCTTCATCGATGAAGCCTGGCTCCACGAGTCGGTTGAACGACTACAACCTCGGCGATTGTCGCCACCTGCATTTCGTCACCTACTCATTGAGCGAGCGCGCCTAGCGAAGAAGCGAATTGTCTTGCCGGAGGGCGAGGAGCCACGCACCGTCGCGGCTGCTATCACATGCCAGAAGCGCGGCATCGCCAAATGTATTCTGCTCGGAGACCCGGTACGAATCAGCCATGTGGCGGCCGACCAGGGTTTGTCATTGCCCGAAGACCTAGAAATTCATTCCCCGGCGTCGCTGGCTGGACGCTACGAAGACGCTCTCTATGAAAAGCGAAAAAATAAGGGGGTCACGCGCGACGAGGCGCACAAGCTGCTGCAAGACGCGCTCATGCTCGGTACAATGATGCTTGCTGAAGGCGACGTCGATGGACTGGTTGCAGGAGCCGTTCACACGACCGGCGATACGGTGCGCCCCGCGTTTCAGGTAATCAAAACTGCCCCCGGCACCAATCTGGTCTCGTCGGTGTTTTTTATGTGCCTTCCTGACCAGGTTCTCGTCTACGGCGACTGCGCGGTGAATCCCGATCCAACAGCAGAAATGCTTGCCGAGATCGCACTGCAGTCTGCCGAAAGCGCGCAAGCATTCGGTATCGAACCGAGAATTGCGCTGATCAGTTATTCCACTGGCGCGAGTGGCAGCGGCGCGGACGTAGAAAAAGTAACAGCAGCGACAGCGATTGCTCGCTCAAGGCGTCCCGATCTGCTCATCGACGGCCCCCTCCAATACGACGCGGCAGTCATGCCCGAAGTTGCCCAGAGCAAGGCCCCTAACAGCAAAGTTGCCGGTCGTGCGACGGTGCTCATCTTTCCTGATCTCAATACCGGCAATACCACTTACAAAGCAGTGCAGCGGTCCGCCCATGTGGTGAGTATGGGCCCGATGCTTCAGGGCCTTGCTCGACCCGTCAACGATCTTTCACGGGGCTGCCTGATTGAAGACATCGTTTACACGATAGCGCTGACTGTGATTCAAGCCGAGCAGCGCGAGCGAGCACTCTCTTCTCAATAGCGAACTGATCAATCGCGAACTGAGGTCAGTCGCAAGCCACCGGCTTTTGAGACACGACAACTTCGTCAAGGTACACGCTAGCCCCGGTCTGAAACGTGCCCGTCGTGTTGAGGCCGTAGGCCACGCGATTGATTCCTTCGCCAGGTTTCGTGTCCACGCCTTCCTGCGTAAGTACCGTATTTCCGTTTACGACCACTTTCACAGAGCCCCCGACGTCTTTCACATCGATACCCACCTGCAAACAGAACCAGCTATCTACTAGATACGCCTTGCCCTCGGATGACTTCAGTTGAAACGAAGGGTGTACGTAGGAGTCGATAGTTTGTCCGAGACGTAGGTTAGTATCGATCCCGTCTGTTAGGTTTCCGTTGAATGAAAACAACGTGGTCCAATCGTTCACGGATCCGTGAGGAATAAACACCCAGCTGCGCAGGTAAATGGTTCCGCTAGAAATCATCCTAATCGACTCCGCAATGCTGGCACGAGATCCGGGAGTACCTTGAGTGAACTTCATGGAATACCCGCCTTCATAAACGGCGTCCATATCACGTTCCACCTCACCGCCTGCTGTGGTTTGCGGTATAACGGGGATGCCGAGCTCAAAACTTCGGTAAAGCAAGAATGGCTCGGCACAATCTGTCGAACAAGGATAACTCGGGACTTCCGTCGAGCCACCTGTTCCCACTTCTCCACCACTGCCGGCATGCTCCCCACCGGTACCTGGCTGGCTTCCTCCGGTCGAGCTCCCACCTTCTCCGATGCCGCCTGACCCAAGGGGACTCCTCCCGCCCGAACTCGTTCCACCAGTGTCGAGGCCATCCTCAGAACCAGCTCCTCCGTTCTCCCTGCCGCCTGTCGCTGACTGCGCTCCGCCAAAGCCATCAGCCTCAAGATTCAGGCCATCTTCGAGCCCGACATAGCCACAGCCACTGAGTAAGAGGCACAGGCCAGAAAACCAAGTCAAAGCACTTCGGGATCGAGACAACACAGATCAGACTGCCAGCGCGAATGACTATGGTCCAGGACACCCACATCTGAACGGCTGACAATCGCTTCTTTTTGGTGGGGAGGAGTCGGGACGACACTTACAGACAACGACTCAGTGCGACCCCAAGTGTTCTGCGCCGATCAACCAAGTGTTTTGCGCCGATCAACACAGGGCAGGCATCCGGAATCTCACTTTGCAGCGTCGAGCATCTCTTCCATTTGACGGGCCCGCTCGCCTTCAAGCTCACTCAATTGGTCTCGGATCTCAGAAACCATCTTCTTCGCACGTTCTTCTGTTTCCCGTTCAATCTGTTCATCACGTTCACTCTTCGCTCCGTTCAGCTCGGGCACTTCGTGATCGCTTGCACGCACTTTTGGACCTAAGCTCACTTCAGCCGGTTTTTCTTTGACTGTCGTTTCCTTCCCGTCGGCCAACCGCGCCTCAAGATCTCGAATGCGAGCTTCAAGTTCGCGCATGTTCAATTGATCGAGGTCCTTCGAATGAGGAGAAGAGGTCTCCACGTGCTCGGGAGCAGCATCGCTCGGCGCCTGAGCCGCTGGAGAAGGAATCGGATCGGTTTGCGCTGGTTCAGGAGAAGGACCCAACTCGGGTTGAGGAGAGCCTTGCTGATAGCTTGGCACCTCAAAGCCGGAAGTGACCACAACCGCCCCTGCGATGAGGAACGCGCCCCAGCCAAGGCGAGCCGCCCACTGCGATGGTGTTGTCGTCATGGTCTCTGCACACCAAACGTCTTCATCGTCCTCACTTAACCTCAACTCCGCCGAGTTCGCCACTTGCTACTCGCTCCCCACCTGGGGCAGCTTCCAGCAATGCAAATCCTGTTCGGCTGGGAAATGGGTGCCGGAATGGGCCATTTGAAGAGCCATCGCGAACTCTTTCTCGCTCTCGGGCAGCAAGGCCACACCGTTCATGTCGCTTCCCGCGATGTGGCGAAGGCGGCGCGCGCCTTTGAAGGCATGAACTTACCGATCTGGCAGGCACCATTCGGTACCGAAAAGCCTGAGCCGCTTTATTCGATGACTCCAACCATGGCCCAAGTACTCCACAACTCGGGCCTCACAAGAATCGACAACGTGATTGCCCGCACTCGCGCGTGGGATCTCCTCATTGACACGATTCGCCCAGCGTTGGTTCTCATCGATTCGGCCCCCACCCTGCAACTCGCCCTTCGCGGGAAAGACCTGCCCGCAGCATCACTCTCCACAGGATTCTTCGTACCTCCAGACGTACATCCGCTTCCACTCTACAGTACTCTCCAAGAGACCCGATTCCCTCCCCAGATCCCTACTCGCGATACTGCAACCCTTGCTGCGCTCAATGCCGTGCTTGCAGCTCGCAAGCAGCCGCCACTGAGAAGCATTGCAGCGCTCTACAACGAAGGAGTTCTGCCTCTGCTCGTCACCGTCCCCGATCTCGACCACTACCCCGATCGAAGAGGTGGCTGTTACGTTGGCCTTCCCGCTTCACCCCCAGGCGAAGCACCTGAATGGCCCGACGTTTCCGGCCCACGCATCTATGCCTATCTTAAGCCGTTCAAGAGAATTGAAAAGCTTCTGGCTGAGCTAAGAGCCACAGAATTTCCAACGATCGTTGTGTCGGATGGGATCCCCGAAACGCTTCATGCTCGCTACCGTTCGAGAGCCCTCAGCTTCTCGAAACGTGCACTTGATCTGAGCCAAGTGACCCAGAGCTGCCTGGTAGGAGTGAACAACGCCAATCATGGAACCGTCGGGCATTTCCTTCTTCACGGCGTACCGGTACTCATGATTCCGCTCTTTCTGGAACAAGAAATCCTGGCTGCTCGTGTAGTCAAACAGAACACAGGTATATCACTTCGAACTGATCAATGCTCCGAAGTACTTCCATCGCTCAGGCGATTACTTGATGAGTGCGAGTTCGCCGATTCGGCAAAGAGCTTCGCCGCACGCCAGGCTAAAATCGTTCAGGCCGGCCAAGTTAGCCTACTATTGGGGCATCTTGAGAGAATTGCGAGGCGCTGAGCGAGTCCGCGCGAACATTGGAAGGCGGTGAAGGAATCAGGTCGCAAGCAGCGCAAGAGCAACGATCCTCAATCTGTCGCGCTCATTTACTTCAACACAAATTGACTATAGCAATGTCGGCGAATCTCTCGGCTGGAGAGACCAATTCTTAAAAGAGGAGTCGATGTGAAACATCCCAAGATGAAGAGAACGCTGGCAGCCCTGACCATACTCGGAGCCGGACTCATTGCCGTTGCCTGCGGTGGCGATGATCCGGTTGATGATAGCGACGGCATTTCCGGTGATGGCGACGGCGGGGCCAAATACAACGTCGACGAGGAGCTGGAAGCGCTCCAGGAGCAAATCGACGATCTTGAGAAACTCCTTGAGGATACCACTAACGCGGACGCGATTGATTCCCTGAACAAGCAAATCAAAGCACTCCAAGAGGAGCTTGCGAAGCTGACTGCACCGGGTTGCGGCAAAGGCGGCGACTGCGTGGGACTCCCGGCCGCGACGAAAGCGCTCGAACCTGTCATTGCCGCGGTGTGCGGACACCTCGAGCAATGTTGCACCCCAAGCCTGATGAAGTTCGGCCTCGGCTCGGACATCACGGATGCTGAAGAGTGCACCAAAGTGCTGACCGACCGCTATACACGAGACTTCAGGATGGCTCCCGAAGAGGTCTATCTTGAGCTACCCATGGGTTTCGACCTCCCGGAGCTCGGACCCGTTGCCGCCTCACTTGAGCAGGGTCGTACTCAGCTCAACCAGGATGCGATTGATGCATGCATCGATGCTCTCGCAGAACTCGATTGCTCAGAAGTCAACGAACCGAGCTGCGGAGAAAATATCGAAACGACCTGTGATGGCGACAACTTCTTCACCGGTATTCTGACAGAAGGGGCCATCTGCTCCGCTGACAGTCCCAACGAATGTGGCGAAGGTCTCTTCTGCTTCAGTACCCCGACCTCTTCTGTCTGCCGCAAAGACAGCGGTATCGGTGGCCCCTGCCTCGACGGCTACGGCTGCTCCGAGGGTTATTGCGATGCGCGCAGCGACACCTGCTTGGCCTACGCCCGGGAAGGTGAAGACTGCTCCTACGAGGATCCCAAGGGCATTAGCTACCCCAATATGCTGGTCCAACGCTGCGATTCAGATCTCGCTTGCAGCCTCACGACGAAGAAGTGCGTCTCTCTTTGCGGTGATGGCATCGGCCTCAACTGTCGGGAGGACTACCATTGTGCAGACGGAGCCTATTGCGATACCTCCGCCGATCCGATTCCCGGATACGCGGAGTATTCGAATTATTATGGCGCATGCGCTGACAGGGTGGGGACAGGAGAACCTTGCACTGAAGACAATCAGTGCGACAGCGGCATGTGCGATATTGAGGTCACTGATGTCTGTTTGGCCCCCGTCACCAGCGATAGCTGCTCCGATGACTCGGAATGTGACAGTGATCAGTACTGTTATGGCGCCAGCGGCACGTGCGAGACCAAGCTGCTCGACAACAACGGCTGCAACCGTGACGATGTCTGCGACAGCGGCCTTTGTACCAATGGTGTTTGTGACAGTGTCGGCGATTCTGGGGATAATTGTTACTATGGAAGTGGTTCAACAGAAGCTCTCCTCGATGGTTCTCGAGCTTGCCCGGAGACCGACTACTGCTCCTACGAATACGGCGAATGCACCCCGAAGATGGCATTAGGCGACGACTGTAGCGATCTGTCTGCAGCAGAAATCGATCTTGCCTGCGGCGCGGCAAATTATTGCGACTCAAATGGACAATGTGCCGCGCGACTCAGCAACGGAGCTGCCTGCGATGCATCAGAAGCCCTGGAGAGCAACGACGACGAGCAGCGATTTTACGATCCCTGCAAGCCCGGCTCCTACTGCAAGGTGACCGATTCACGGGTCGCTGACAGTGGTATCTGCACCAACCAAGTGGCCTACGCGGGAATCTGTGATCCTGGCCAGGCGAGCTGGATCCAGCAGTGCAAGGGAAATACTACCTGTACTACCTGGAGGGGCGTGAGTCGTTGTGAGCCGGACTACGGCGACGAGGAAGAGAGCTTCTGTCCGATACAATTGGGCGGCCGGGAAGTTGGATTCAAACGCTAAACGCTAGACGTCAAACGGAAAGCCCCACCCTGATTCGGGTGGGGCTTTTTCTTTTCCAATCTAGCCTTCGAAGAAACTACTCATCGCTCTTCTTCGGGGGCAGAGACTCGTCGACCAGCGACTCTTGAGGAGCCTCCTTGGGTTCGGCTGGAGCTTCGGCGACCGGCGCGGGCGTCTCAGCAACAGGGGGCGGAGCGGGTACCGTGATCCTTTGCTTTGTCGGGGGTTTGGGTGCCCAGAAGTATTCCTGGGACATCTCAATCCAGGCCCACTTGAGCCAAGCGAGGAGCGCTCTTGAGAGCCACAAGGCCCAAGCGAGCATGAACACGCGCCACACCCAAATCGAGAGACTCAGGGCCCAGACTGGTGCAAATGCGCCAGTCGACCGATCAGATACCCACACGAGATGTGAGCCGTGGCTGCCGGCTCCGGTGACCTCCATGTCGGGGGAACTCACCAGGCCTTCGTAAACTGCCGCGGTCAGAATCACGAGAAAGGCGAGTGTGTAACCGACGAGGCACAACTGACGAAAGTTATGAGTATGATGCCCAAGTCTCATTGAGTTGCGCGCCCCGACAGCAAAGAACCAACCCGCCACAATCAGTGCCACGGCGGAAGGAACTTGAGTCAATCCGAGTCCGAGTAACACCCATTGCCAGCTCTTGAGCGGCGAATAGGGGAGACGCGGAAGAAGCACCGCCGCGCCGAAAATCAACACGAGGTATCCCCACAGCAAGATAGCGGGTCCTTGTGCCGGACCACCTGCCATGAGCAACCAACGTTTCTCCGGCAGCTCAAGAACGGTCCGAAAATTCACACCAGCCGCACCCGTGCTGACTTTTGGCGACCGGAAAATAGTAGTAATTCCTCTCGTTTCTTGCCAACTCACCGTCACCTGACGAATGCCTGGGGAAAGAGAGACACGCACTTGGCCATTTTCGGACTTCACCGCCTGAGCCACTCCGTCCACCTCAACGCCCTCTAGCTTGGCCCCCTCGGGAATCGTGACGGTGTGAACGACAGAGCGACTCGTTTGAATCGCCATGCGAAGCTCACCTCGCGCCATGCGAATTCCTGGCGTGAGTGTCAGCGTTGCTTTCTGGACAGTGAGCGAAGACCCTGGAGCAGCTTGAGGCTGACTGGCCGAGAGTTGTAGCTTTTCGCCCGGCCAAGGATGAAACCGCCAAAGCGAGCGACCATCCTGCACATGAGAAGTCGCCGTCATGCCCTGAGTCGTGCAATGCCAAACGACCCCGCATTCAATTTCCCAAACCTCGGTCATCGGACTTTTGACAGGGGCATTCAGTTCTAGATCAAATCGTGCATTGGCATCAGGAAGTAGCAATGTCGAGTCAAGTCGCTTCACGTGTGCTTCACGAGGAAAGGGAATGATCGCCACACCATCTTTGACCTCGACCCCTGCTGTGGTCAGCCGTTCTCCCGGCAACAACTGCAGCCTGAGCACTTCCGGGCTTGTCGCGTCGCTGATGCGTTCAATCTCGGTGATCACCTGCCCAGTGATCCCCAAGCTGATCGAGCGGCGGATCGAGAAAAACGGAGGGACCGTCGCTTGAATTTTGACTGATTCGGAGTCGCCCCCCAGGTCGGTGGAGGGCGAAAGCTCGACGTCCCTTTGAAGAGTGAGCGTCCCTCCTTCCACTCTCCCGAGCTCGTTCACGCCAGAAACGGTCCATCCAGTAGCTTGAACGGTGACTTGCTCAGGTTCGCTGCCCAACTCCAAAGTGGTGCGCTCGCTGGTCAATTTTGCGCGCAGCTCGACGTTGTGCACGCCCTTCTCAAGTCGCAGATAGTAGGCACCATCTGATTCAAGGCGCACCGCGGTGACCGCTTTTCCGTCAACTGACAATTGCACTGAGGAAAGCGCGGTTGCCGGTCCGGGCAGTTTGTAGGCAACCCGATCTCCCGCATGCACCTGTGCCCGAATGAGCAGCTCACTGCCTATCTCAACATGAACAGAGGCAGCTGAAACGCAATTCGGCTGGCATGCCGCCGCCTTGGACAAGCGTTCCTTGAGCTGAGCAAGTCGAGCATCTGAAGGCTCATCAGCATGCGCAGTCTCCGGCACCAGTTGTAAGGTCACAAAAAAGGCAAGAGCCGCGCCGGCGACGTGCGATGCTTGTCCCCCTCGCGTTGCTCTTTGACTGTGAACGCGCCTCCAAAGCAGCCATCCCAACGCGCCCAAAAACAGCAGACGCAGCGCAGTGAGCACACGCTGAACCGTTGGAGAGATAAGATAGAGCTGAACTTCGTGTCCCTTCACGACTGGGCCCGACCAATTGAGGGTCCAGCTTTGCCCTGACACCTCGGGAATACCTGGCCCCGTCTGCACAATTGCGTCCGGTTTGAACTGCTTTTGCGAGCGCGAATCGTAGCTTCCGCCAAAAGAACCAAGGGCTCCATTGAGCCTCCCTTTGACTGCTTCACGTTTCGACTCGACGCGCGCAGGAGCGGGAGGCGCCATCGATTGGGCCATCGACTTCTCCATCGCGTTCTCCGGATGCCCGCCCTCGAGCTGCTCTGTCTCCATGGGCGCAGCCGCAGGCATCGACTCCTCTGCTTGATCAAGTACCGCTATTTCTGCGAGGCCTCCGAAATCAGAATCCCCGGCAAAGCTCGCCTCCAGGTGAGGGTACAAGGCTGAGCGCACTTGAGTGACCGCGAAGGCGACGAGGACCAGAAGCAAAACAAGCGCCGTCGTATAGAAGCTGAGCCGAAGCAATTTCTGATAGCGCCCGTTTTCGATGAGTACGAGAAGCGCAGCAAACACGACCAGAGGCAGCCAAATGTACTCAGGCGAACCTGATTCCCCGTGCGCGAGAATCAAGGCCACTGCAGTCACGGCACCGGCTGGTACGCTCACGAGGCGGACGACTGCAAGCGTCATCAAAAGGACATAGAACACCGAGAACAGGTCCCAGCGAGATAGCCAGGTGTCACTGGTGTCGTCGACGCCGGTGGCGGCAAACAGCTCCCAGCCTGGAGGCAGTCGCAGGTTGGCGGTCAAGCTGTCGACGTCTTCGGACCAGCCCACAGCAGCAAGTTTGGCAGTTCTTGGCACACGCGACACCGCGACCATCGAAAAGTTCGCGTCCCGCACCTCCACACCACGAGCCCCTTCCTCCGCGGTTGGTGACAAGGTGATGACCTGGCTGTCGCTGCCCACGTTCACTTGCCCGAGTTCGCCACTCAGCAAATCAAGGCGCCAACCTTGATGCATCTCGCCGCTCAGGGTGTCCCGCACCGTAAAATGACCGGCGGCTTCGTCGAGCCAAAACTCGCGATTCAACTGAATTCTATTCGAAGGAACCTGCTCCTGAGCTCGACGAGTCGTCTTGAAGGTCAGCGAATCTTCAGGACCGACTGCATAGGCACTATCGCTTCGCCAGGCTTGGGGAAGATTCGTCCGCGAAGCATCGATGCCAGGCGCACCATCTACCTCAACGGCCCGAAGCGCTGTATTCGGATGCCAGGTCCAAACTTCTTGGCTCGGCCAGGGCTCGGAGCGTTTTTGGTTGTGCAAACTCTTCGGCATTCCCAAAGCGCGCGCAACGAGTTTCACCTCGTGTCGGCCTGGAACCAGCTGGACCCGCAGCGCGCCGCTTGGCTCCAAAGCCACGGCCAAATCCCCTTCGACCGAAAGGGGTTGCGTGCCGGTCAGCAACGGATGGGCGAGTGAAATTTCCCTCGATTTTCCCGAGACCTGAAAGACCAGCACTGTCTCGACCTGCAAGGGAATACCATCCCTGATCTGACGGAACACCTGGAGTTCAACTTGTTCAGGTGCGTCACCCAACCCGCTGTCGGCGGTGAGACCTTTGAGCCAAATATTTGATTCTTCGCGCTTAACGAGGGGCACGTCCTTTCCCTCAATGCGCAATGAAATAAACGCCGTGTGCGCCCCCACATGCAGAGTCTCTGGTACTCGACTCCAGGCGAATGCGCCCTTGATCTCGTGATTGCCAGGCGAGAGTTCGACGACGGGATGCCCGTCTCGTTCGAGAACCGGGGACTTTTTTCCATCAACCGTAATTTCCTGAGGCCACGCGCCTCTTTGACCAGGAAGTGCATGGGCGGCTGTCGCGCCAGCGTACACACTCTGGGAGAACCCCCCGCCAGACTCGTCAAACGTCAAACGGAGTTCACCCGGCCAAATGCACGTGTGAACTCCGTTCAGGGAAGCACAAGCTTCCTCCCCCATTTCGCTGAGAACCCAGGGAACCCAGGGACGCAGCGGGGGGGAATGGTTTCCTCCACCTCTTGTGCGAAAGCACCTGGCGCCCACAACAGGCTCCACAGAAGTGCACCAAGAACAACCGCTTTGTTTCTCAACTCGTAACCCACGCCTCAACCTCTTCCACGCCGCACCGGCCTGATACGTCGAACGAGGATGCACGCAGGACTGCCAAGCAGCAACGAGGTCTACGTTTGAGCGCGGAAGATGATCTCTCACCGCGAAAAAGCGACTACCACTGCACTTAAATAGTCACGCGGGCATGCTGGCGAGGGTCATCTCGGGGCTCATCTCCCGTGGCCGCAGCCCGAACCGCCTCAAACATGAATCGAAGCGAGTTGAAGCCCCGTTGGTCCCAATACTCCACAGTTTCAGGTTGGAGCTGAATCAACGCAGCCTCGGGATCTTCCGGTCCCTCAAACCAAAGGTCGGCTCCAAGAGCCCAGACACGCCGCTTCTCGGCAGGATCGGTCACCACTTTCGCGTCACCAACGGCGGAGACGAAAGCGTTGGCTGACTGCATCGTCAACACCACGCTGGGCCGACGACGAATCTCATCCACCTTCAGGCTGCTGAGCGCAGTCACAAAGCTGAGCATTCCGTCATTATCGACTTCGGCAATCATCATCGGGCGCGCGTGAGGTCTCTCGTCCATAGCAGAGGTGACGAGCATCCCCGAGTTAAAACTAGACAGAAGTTCTTTCGCCTTCTCCACTTGATTTTCGTGAGTCGTTTCTTCTTCTTGAGTCATGTCCTTCTTGGTGCAACCGCTGTGCCACCGGCAAACCCTACGACAAGGCCTCCTCGCTTCAGCGAATCGCGGAATCAACGGCCACCTTCATGAGGAGCACGGGGCATTTCGCGACACAAGCGTGACAATTTGTCCCAAGCAGGCCGGCGAACATCCTGAAGTCCGTTAGCTCATCCCAGCTAGAGAATGAGCCTGCGGAATAAGCAGAATAGCTCAGACAAGCCTCTATCGAATCGTGAGTAGCTGCCGTGAGAAAGCAGAGAGGAACCTTCTTCTTTCCCCGACCCTCAGAGAAATATGGCCTTGCTCGTCCCGATCATTCCCCTGCCTCACATCGTATTCTTTCCCCACACCGTGTTGCCACTCGAACTTTTCGAACCAAGACATCGCGATCTCGTACTGGACGTCGTGCTCAACGGAAGTCAAATCGCGATCCCTCGTCTCGATCCGCGCCGAGACGACGATCCAGTCCTCGCCACTCCGGTGCGTCCCATTGCAGGGATTGGAAGAATTCAGGCAGTCCGAGACTGCTTTGACGGGCGCGTGCTGATTGAACTGAAAGCCGAGGGCCGTGTGCGATTGATCGAGGAGGTCGTGTCGGACACTCCGTACCGCCAGATGCTCGTCGAAACCATCGAAGATGTCCCCCTGAACTCTGAGGCCACTCAGCGAGACCTCGTTCGTTCTCTCTTGCTCAAACATCAGCAATCTCCGCTTGATCCCTATGCAATTCTCCTCGACGTGCTGCACCGCGGGTACGACCTCGGTCAACTTGCCGACCTAGGCTCACACCTCCTGATCGAATCAAGCGAAGAGCGCCAGGCACTTCTTGAAGAACTAGATCCCGAGATTCGGTTCTCCCGCTTGATCAGTTTTCTTTGTGACGAGCTTTCGAGCAGAAGCGATCTCAGCGCGGTCAACTAGGGAGAATGGCTGAGTCCGTTTCGGAACAATCCCGCCAATGTAGAAAATGACGAACGCAGCGGATTCATGCTGTCAGCGTGGTTTGTGCTAAGGTGACCTCATCACAGGCCACTCATCTTTCAGCACATCATCGTACTCGAAAAAATTGAACTTTTTCGAACCCCTATTGGCGGCTGAAACGACTTGTTGAGTGGGCATATTTGCATCGAACATTTTCGAACTCATTTTCCTGTGATCGATTCGACCGCCTGGCGCATACAGAATTGGGTACTAGTATTCATTGATTACGTAGCCTGATCGCTTTCGTCCCACGACTAGTGCCTATTCACCGCCGCTAGTGGATATTCACCGCCGCTGGTGCTTCCTCAACAGTCCCTCACTTTCCCACCCTTAGTTTGGTATGCCGTGCGTCTAAGAACCTTTGCAGCTACACTTCTATTTTCCACTCTAGGCACTGTCAGCCTACTCGCGGGGTGTTCTCCCCCTGCCCCCCTAGGTGACGGCGATGGTGACGGCACACCCAACGGTGGAGGCACAGGAATTGACCCCACGATGGGCAAGCTTCCTGATGGGTCAGACGCGTCCGCCGCGCTCCCCGCCAGAATCCGCCGTCTCACCAATGCAGAGTACAACGCGTCGGTGCAGTCTCTGCTGCTGACGGACTTGACCCCGGCGAAGACCTTTCCTCCTGATAGCCGACAGCACGGCTACACGCTGAACGAAGCCCAGCGCATCGATCCTGTGCTTGCTCGTCAGCTCGACGCAGCAGCCATGCAGCTTGCGGCCGTAGCCGTCGAGAAACTCGACACCTTGGCTCCCTGTGCGGATCAAGCCGCCGGAGGCGAAGCCTGCGCCCGGAACTTCATCGATTCATTTGCCTCCAAGGCCTATCGCCGACCACTCACGGAAGACGACGTCAATGGCTTGATGACGCTGTACCAGCTTGGAGCAGAGGGGACGACGTATGCGGATGGCATTCACCACGTCGTTCGCGGCGTTCTCCAATCACCCGGCTTTCTCTACCTGACGGAAATCGGAGACACGCCCAATTCTGGGATCATTCAGATCAACAACTACGAACTCGCAGCGTCCCTGTCCTATTTCTTGACGGGTGGCCCACCGGATGACGAGCTTGCAGCTGTCGCCGCCTCAGGGGAACTCAGCTCTCTCGATGTCCGAGCCGCCCAAACTCTCCGTCTCGTGAACACCGAAGCCGGCAAGAAAACTGCCGTCAAGCTTGTCCGCGAGTGGTTGGGCATTGATCGAATTGTCTCCACGGCCAAAGACTCCACGGTCTATCCCGCCTACGAGGGACTCCGCCCGGCGATGAACCAGGAAACCAATGACTTCGTGCGGGCAACCTTGGACAGCAGTCGCGCAAGCCTCGACGAGCTTCTTGGTGCACCTTGGACGGTCGCGAACTCTGGATTGGCACAAATGTATGGCGCCAGCGGCGAAGGTCGAATCGACACTCCCGATCGTCCTGGACTCCTCAATCAGGCAGCGTTCTTGTCCGTCTACGCCCATGCCCACGAGACGGGACCGGTACTGCGCGGCGTGGCGGTCATGCGACGAGTGACCTGTGAGGACATCGAATTACCTACGACTCTAGCAGTACAAATTATCCCGCCTGTCCCCGATCCGACGCTCACGACGCGTGAACGATTTGCAATTCATGCAGCGGACGCTGGCTGCTCAGGTTGTCACAACAAGATCGATCCCGTTGGATTTTCGTTCGAACAATTCGATGGGATGGGCGCTTATCGGACCGAAGAAAACGCACGCCCCATCGACAGCACAGGAACGGTGGCCTTGAACAAGGACTTCGACGGACCTTACGAAAGTAGTTCCCAACTGGCTGCCGCAATTTCGACCAGCGCAGATGTCGCTGAATGTTTTGCTCGCCAAATGTTCCGCGCAGGCTCCGGCGAAGGCAGCGGAGCAAAAGCGAGCGAAGAAGCCTTTCTCCAATCTTGGAACAAGCTGGATCCAGCGGACCAGCGCAGCTTGCTCGGTATCGTGGTCGCCTTGGCCAATTCCGACCTTATGACTTACAGGATCAAACCATGAAGAGTTCAGCACGACGTAGCTTCCTCAAAGCTGTGGGTGGCGCTGCCGCCTCGGTGCCATTCTTTGGCATGCTTTCCGACTCAGTCGCCCAGTCCACCGGCGAAGCTCTGCCCCTCAAGTTTATTGGTGCCTATCATCCCCACGGCGTTTCCGCTGAATACTGGGCGATGCGCGCTAGCGACACCGAAACCAACTTCGACATCACCTACGCCGATTGCTCACTGCAGCCATTCGACGACGCGGCGACCTACGGCAAGTCCTTCAAGGACAAGATCTTGCCGATTGAAGGCATCGATCTGGCATCGTCAGCCAACGGGCATGAGACCGCGGCGACGATTCTCACCGGCAGTCGGATTTCCGGAAAGCCAAGCAACATATCGCTCGATCAATACCTCGCTCACACGCAGGGACTGGGAGCTGATACGCGGCTCGCAAGTATCGCGCTGGCCGTCGGCGAGGACGGGTCAGAACCTGGCACCACGCTCTCCTACGGCGAAGGCGGGGCCCCCCTGCCCAAGATCATCGATCCGGTCCAGGCCTTCGATCTTCTTTTCGCAGGCTTCGTTGTGGGCGACGATCCGGCTGCGATCGCTGCAGCTGCAAGACAACGTCAGCTCGGGAAGAGTGTGATTGATTTCGTCAATGGCGACATCAAGAGGCTTCATCCGAGACTCGCGCCGCGGGAACAGCAGAAGTTGGACCAGCACCTCACTTCATTGCGTGAACTTGAGAAGCAATTCACCGAAGCTACCGCGGGCGCGGGCTGCACTCTGCCCGGTGCTCCCAGCGCAGCCGGCTTCCCCTCGGTCAAGAAATACAATGGTGGTGAGCCCTACTTCACCCCCATTACCGAGTCATTCATCGATGTCCTCGCTCAGGCAATGGCCTGCGACATCACTCGCTTTGCGACCCTCTATCTCAATGATCTGGGATTCGAAGGCAATCCACTGAACTTGCCCGCTGACAATCACGGTGGCGTCGCACATACCTACAATGCGTCTGCCATCGGCAACAATGGCAATGAAAATACCAATGGAGACGGACCCGACCCTGCAACTTGGCTGCCTCTGGCTCAGATCAATCACTACAATTACGGACAGATTGCTCGCTTGATGCAGCGACTCGACGAGTTTGGGATCTTGGAAAGCACCTTGATTTACGCATCGAGCGATATGGGCAACCCGGCCCTGCACAGCACACAGAACGTTCCGACCCTCTTGGCTGGCGGCGTGAACGGCAAGTTCAATATGGGTCGCCGAATTCGCACAGCAGCGGATTGTGCGGAAGGTAAGGGGTGGTGCGAGCCAGGCAAAGCTAACTACCAGGGCATGTCAAACAACCACCTATTGGTTTCAATTCTCCAGGCGTTCGGCGTTGCAGAAGACAGCTTCGGGACTCAGCCGGATTCGGCCGAAACCACTGGTGCGCTTCCCGGCCTGACCTGAGCGGACATCCAGCAAGCGCCTCAAGCACCCTGAGGTTTCAATTGGACATGCCTGTCGTGTGTCAGTCCCAGCGACTGGCACACTTGGCACAGACATCGAATGAAACGCGCAGAAAAGGCGCGTTTCTTTTCATTTGTCACCACTGGTACGCTTTCTGCAATGCTTGGGGGCAAAGTCACTTGCCTTCGACTTGAAGAGGATGCTCACCATGAAAAAACTACTCACCCGCGGCCACGCCCTGCTCGGCGCGACCACTGTCGCTTCGGTCTTCATCACGAGTCAGGCCTTCGCCTGCGGTGGCTTCTTTTGCAATGGTGCCACGCCGATCAACCAAGCCGCGGAACGCATCATTTTCGCGCAAGACGAAGATCAGATCACACAAATCGTTGAGGTACTCTACGAAGGCGAGGCCGAGAAATTCTCCTGGGTTCTCCCCGTTCCCGGCAAGCCCAAGCCCGGAGTGAGTTCCGTTCAGGCCTTTGATCGCCTGCAGCAGGCAACGAACCCGACCTATCAGCTCCAGGCAAACTTTCCCGAAAGCTGTGGACTCTTCAATTCCCCCAGCGCAGGCGGCGATTCTTCAGGCGATGGCGACCTCGGCGTCGAAGGTGGCCCCCAGGTCACAGTAATCGATGCAGGAACCGTGGGGCCCTTTGATTACGAGACGATTTCAGTCGACGCCGCGGATGAAGATCCTGCCGCGGTTGCGGTCCGCTGGCTTGAAACCAATGGCTACGACGTCGGACCAAAAGGACCAGACGTACTCCGCCCTTACCTGGAGAACGGTCTCAACTTGATCGCGTTTCGGCTGACGCGGGGACAGGAAGCTGGCGCGATTCGCCCCATCACTCTGCAGTACGAATCCAAATCGATGTCGATCCCCATCCGCCCCACAGCCGTGGCGGCGAACGACGATATGCCGATCTTAGTCTGGGTACTCGGACAATCGCGGGCGGTTTCGACGAACTACCGAGGTCTGGAAATCAATGAGCTGTTGATCGACTGGTTCAACCCGGCGGCCACCTACAATCAGGTCGTCACCGCAGCCGCCGATGAGGCGAAAGGTCAGGGATTCGTCACGGAACTGGCAGGAGATGCCGGAATCTACGCTGAGACGATCGCTCCCAGCTGGGAAGCCGAAAGCCTCAGAAGTTACACGATCAGCGATCCGATCGATGAGGTTCTGATCAGCATCACCGACCAGTTTGGCGGCTACGATGGTTTTCTCGAAATTGCAGCTGAGCTCCCGCTGCGCGACGGCATCACAGCGGCTGACTTCACGTCATGCGCCTATTGCTACTTCTATCCGGGACAAGCACCGGGTGGTGGATTCGGTGGTGCGACGGGAATGGGCGACGAGCGGATCGCGAACACCGACCCGATTTTCGGGGTCAACCTCAATGCCTTCTTTGAAGACTTTGAGAACAAGGTGATCGCGCCTCTGGTCGACACTGCGGAGCTGTTTCGAACTCACGACTATGTCACTCGGCTTTACACGACCATGAGTGCGGAGGAGATGGACCGTGACCCAGTTTTCAAGTTCAACCCGGACTTAGAGGATGTCTCCAACACTCACGTCGCTCAACAAGATCTCGAATGTGACAGTGACAAGTGGGTAGTGACTCTCGCCAATGGCCAAAAAGTAGCAGGTGAAGGTCGAACCTGGCCACATGCTCTCGACAACACCGAACTCAAGTTCAATACGCGTGTTCTTCAATACTCAACCAGTGGTGCCCCAGAGGTCATCGCAGACAACACCAAGTCGATCCAAACGATTCATGATAAGAGTCCCGCGGGATACAGCTTCCGCGACGAAAGCGGTGGCTGTTCAGTCTCTCCGGGCGGCGAGCGTGGATTCGCCTGGGCATGGCTTGTTTCGCTTGCTCTGGGTGGCACTTACGTGGCCCGGCGCCGACGTGGAACGCCAGTCGTGGAAAAAAGGAACTAGGGAAGATTCGGCAGCAGAGTCGCGGTTCGCGGCTCGCTTGGCTTGAGCGTTGGCTCGTTCGGACCAGGCGAATTCCACTCCACTCGATGCGCGGACAGGTGACTCATGATCCCGTGTTCGCGCAGGCGCTTCACAAGACTCTTGCGGATCTCAGAGCGCAGATACCACGAGTCTTCGGGGTTCTTCGCCCAAGCGGCGATCCAGCACAGACTGCTTTCCGGCAACATCTCGCGCACCCAAAACTGGGGAGCTTCGTAGGTAGCGACATAGGAGCTTGACGAGGCCGCTTCACAGGCCAGACGTTCGACGAGATCAAGATCAGCAACCGGGCTCACGTGAAACGCCACGTGAGTCCAGAGGAAGTTGTCCTTGTGACTGTAGCTGACGACTTCTTTGTGGAGCATCGTGCTGTTGGGCACGACGTAACGACGCCAATCCCACAGTTTCAATACCGTGTGAGTGGCGTTGATGTCTTCTACTGTGCCGTAGTGCTCCGCATCCAGCAGCACAGTGTCCCCGACACGCAGTTGTCGAGAAAACGAGAGCACGATCCCCGAGATAAAGTTCTCGATCAGCGGGCGAGCCGCCACACCGACGATCGCGAGAACCACAGCAACGAGAAATGACAGCGCGGTCTGGGGGAGTTCTCCGAGAAACGGCAGCACTGCAAAGGCTCCGACCAGCGCGAAAAGGCACAAGCCAAGCACCACCCGCATCACGCTGAAGCGCGCGTCCACATTTTGAACCGCGGCCCGCCGAGCTTGAACCTCGGGGTCTTTGTAAGGAGAGGATGTCGCGACCGCGTCAAAGTTTCCCAGATTCGTGAGTCGCTCGATTCTTTCGCTTCTCCAACTGGAGATCCTGCGACTCAGAAAGAACCAAGCGATCAGGCAGGACAAAAGCCCTACACCGAAAAATATCAGGTATCCATCTCGGAGGGGCATGGCAGATGAGAGCCATTTGGAGAGCATGCTCAGGAACATAGGCGCTCACCTAGCGCACGAGGTCGCAAGGGTCACGTGATCCACACGTTTCGACTTATCTCCGTTCTCCGTAGCGATAATCGGCGAATCGGATTCGCGGAGCCAGGGCACCTTCGGCCACCAGCGACCAGTCAAGCCCACAGTGTCCATCTCGACGCTTTGACCGGGCTGAGGGGACGCCACGGTGACTCCGTGGTCATAGCTGTAGGCAAGCACGCGCTCCATTGGCTCCGTCCAATTGTGATTCGCGAGATTGAAGAGACCCCAGTGAATGGGGAGGAAGATGTTTCCCCGGACCATCTGATGAGCGATCACCGCCTGCTCGGGCCCGATGTGCCAGTCCGGCCAAGCGCTATCGTAGGCCCCGACCTCGATCATCGTCACATCAAAAGGGCCCCACTTGTCACCGATTTCGCAGAAGCCAGGAAAGAAGCCTGTGTCCCCTGAAAAGTAGACTCTGTGTTTGTTACCAGCCAACACGTAACCGCCCCACAAGGTATCATTCTGATCAAACAAGTCTCTTCCCGACGCGTGACGCGCAGGAACCATGACAACAGTCAGCTCTTCTAGCCGCATCTGATCCCACCAATCCAGCTCAGTGATGCGCTCCTGCGGGATCCCCCAATATTCCAAGTGCGCTCCGACTCCGAGAGGAACGAAGAAGGGTACGTTCCAATCTTTCATCGCGACAATCGTCGAATAATCGAGATGGTCGTAGTGGTCGTGCGAGATGATCACGGCATCAAGGGGCGGCAAATCTTCGAGCGCGATTGGCGGCGGATACCATCGCTTCGGTCCTACCCACGAATACGGCGAGGTTCTCTCTCCCCACACAGGATCCGTCAAAATGGTAAGACCATCGATCTCAATCAGGATAGTCGAGTGGCCTAGCCAAGTAATACGAAGTCCAGATGATGGCTTGTGCGAGTAGCGCCATGGACTGATCGACGCGACTGGAATTGGAGCCTCGGGTGTGCGCTCCGCTTCACCGGAAGTCATGATTCGCCAGATGCCGTCCAGCTTATTCGTGTACATCGGCTGGGGATTGACGAATTTCCCGTCTTCGTATTGAGGCGACAGCTTCATCGCTTCCAGGCGGGCGCCGCCCGCGCTCTTTCCAAAAGGCGCGCAGCCAGTGACCACTACGCCCAGGAGACCCCCCAATAGCGGTCGTCCCAGAACGAGGCCCGAGCGGGCGAAAAAGCCAAACGGTTGAACCTGAGGCAGCACGCCGTTCTGAAATAGCACGCGGCCCCGAACTAGCACGCGGTACCTCGATAACCCAACACGCTAGAAACCAAACCGCTCAAAAACCCAACACGCTGAAAAGCCCGTCACGCGAAAAAAACCTAGCCACCGGCGAATGCCACTGGTATCTGTTGCCCCCTTTGTTTGGCAGACGAACTCTCGCAAGCGGGGGTGAGTCCGTCAAAAGACTGAATCGATCTAAGGAAAGAACATGAACACGACGTTGCTGACAAAAGCCCCCCTCTCCAAAGCTACCCCTGTCACCAGGACTGCGCTCTCACTCACCTTGGCTCTCGCACTGGTCTTCAGCGTCTCCGGCTGCAAGAAAGTGACTGATCTTCTCAAGAAAGGCGCCGATGCTGCTCAAGAGGCCGAACCAGCTGAAAGCAACGATGCAGCAGTGGAAACGGCAGCCAGTGACGCTGACCCTGAAGAACAGGCTGATAACGAACTCGCGATGAAACTCAACGAATACATCGAGTGCGGCAATCATCTATCAGCAAGTCTGCACAATTCTTTGGAGCGTTACACCAGCTGGCTGAAAGACCCGGAAGGTCCCACTGGCAAAGAGAGAATCGTCTACGGGATTTATCAAGTGCATGACCACATGACGAAGAAGTGCATCGCCGCACTGGAGAAAGCAAAAACACTCAAGCCTTCACTCCCCGAAATCGAAAAGGCTGCCGCCTCCTACCAGGCTGCAGTGGTGGCGTTGACTCCAAAAATCGAAGAAGCCTACGAATACTACAACGCAAAACGTTATCAGGATGACGACTTCGAGCAGGGCAAGAAGATGCACGGGCCTCTGATGGCCGAGTATGAGAAGTTCGACGAAGCTGACGATGCTATGCGTTCTGAGCTCACTCGACTCAACGACGCAATGGCAGAACGCTCACTAGCTCGACACGAGAAGAAGTACGGCAAGAACATGTCCTATCTTGGCAGGGATATGCTGCTGCGGGCGAAAGCGCTCGTCCGCTTGGGCGATACATCGGACGAGAAGGATACAAAAGAACTTGAAGAAACCTTTAAAGCCTACGCTGAATCAGTCAAGGCGATGACCGCCTACGCGAACACCCCCACAGGCAAGTCGGAGCAGCCCCAAAATTTCTCGTCATTCAAGAGTGCAGCTGTAGCGTTTGAGGTCGATGCTCGCCGTCTGCTGCAGCTCAGGCAAGGAAAAGAAACTTACAGCACTGGCGACAAGATGTTTATCAACAACGGGAATGCCGGCATGGTTGCCGGGCACCCTGAGCACTTCGTCGATACATACAACAAGCTGATCGAACAAGCGAACAACACCAACTGGTAACCTTGTCACCAATTGAGTGTCCGCCGCGGGACGCGAATGGCTCCTATCTCCTGGAGCTATTCGCGACGATGGGGTTCCTCTCGAAACGCCGGCGGCGAAGGGCCAGCCCCAACATCCCGAGTCCACTGAGCATCAGCCAGAATAGGGAGCGAGTTCCCGTGCCCAACGCTGTTCCCCCCGTTGAACAGCCACCCAGGCCCCCTGAAACCTCAGCTTCGCCGGAGGCTTCAAGATTGGCCACGCCGATCCCTCTTGTCAGGAGTGCGCGCCCACAAGCAGGGAGATCATCGCCCGCGAGGGCGAACTCTCCATCGCAAAACAGCGCGCCGGTTCCGGAGCAGGAAGCGTCACAGTCTGCGCGAAACTCGTATTCGCAATCCTCAAATTCTTCTTCTTGGCACTCTTGCTGGCAGCTCATATTCGCTTGCGCCTTGCATGAGCCACCGCAGCACTCGATGCAGTGAGTGTAGCAGCTGCCCTCAACGAGCGGTTTACACTTGATGTCGCACTCCCCGTCGCAGTTGGCTTCGCAGGTGGCATTGCATTGCGCGGGATCCGCTGCATCAGCACAGTCCGCCTCACACGAACCGGTGCATTCGCCAAAACAGTTGTGAATGCAAATGACGTTGACGCCAAGGTCGCAGTCAGCAGTGCACTGGACAGTACATTCGTCAGTGCAACCGACATCAGCATCGAGAGTACATACGTTGCTGCAGACCGTGCGTAGTTTGGTGGCGCACGCCTTCTTGTAGACACCAAGGTCCTCGCATCCTGCTTCGCACTTGATGTCCCCACGGACCTCGCAACTCCCCACATCTTCCAAGCGTAGGTTCCCGCATTCTGGGACCCCCGCCCCAGCGGTGCCTGCAGTCAGCCCCGCTATCAAGAAAACTACCCCAGCCACATATTGATTCTTCATCGAACTCGTCATCCCTTCACCTCGACTACATCACGCCCCATGGAACGCCAAAAGCAAGCCCTGTGCCGAGCCATCCAATCGATTCAATTTGCGGAGATTTCTCAGCTAATTTGCAGATGACTTACTGTTGAAATGCATCCGCGAACGCTGTCGCGCCGCCAAAACTATGACAAGCGTGTCCGAGTCTGAAGCCCAACAAACCGCAGCCTGACCGGCATCAGAAGCCCTCGCCATCGGCCAGGACAACATGCCCATGCACCGAGGCTTCGCCACGCGGGCCTTCAATGAATAGAGCAGAGCCAAGGAAATCGCTCTCACCTTGACTCTGCACTGCAGCGTGAGCCCCGCGAAGAACTGCACCCGCAACGTCAGCTTCTGATGCCGAGAGCCAAAGCGCGACTTGTCCTGAAACGCGACCGCCCGTAATGCGGATCTCAGATTCGAACGCTTCGATGCCGTCCGTAATCGTCGAGCGACTCATATCGACCTCGCTCTCGCGAACAATCAGGCGTTCAGCCGTGATTTGGTCCAACACAATCGCTGAGCAATCCTCAAGAATCAGGCTCGAAAATCTGCCGGTGAACACGAGCCCTTCCTCTGAATCACAACGAGCGCTGACGGGCACGGAATCGACTTCCAGAGGCGCTGGGCTGAGTTCTTTTCTTCGCAGGAATCCATCAACCAGCTGCGAGAACTCAACGGGAACCTCGAGCATGGGCACGTGCCCCACGCCTTCAAACAGCTGCAGCTCTGAACGAGAAATGCGACTTGAAAGCAACTCCGCCGTCCTGAGCGGAGCAATATTGTCGAGCGTTCCCCAAACAATCAAAGTTGGCGCACTTTGCGCACGCAGCGCAGCTCCCAAGTTCAGCTGAATCAAGGCGAGGGCCGTCTGAGCCTGAACACCCGTGAGCAGCTCGGTTCCCCAGGCTATCGAGTCATCTGAAGGGCGGAGCCACTGAGAAACGACCACCGCCTTGTGACCAAGGAGCTTCACCGTTCTTGCACTACCGGTACCAAGAATCGCAGCATCGCGAGACATCCACTCAATTTGACTCCCGACAAAGGCATCCTGGTGAAGGACTCCCGCGACGTCGACAAGAACGAGTCGGCGCAAGTCTTCCTTTTCGCGTGCGGCAACCAGGAGCGCCACGGCTCCCCCTAAGGAGTGTCCGAGCAGATCGAACTCACCTTTGATGCGGGAGGCGACCACGGCGCTAACCCGCCGCGCGAAGGTTTCGGGATGCGGTCGCGCATCCCCGAGCGAGGAGCGCCCGATCCCGGGAAGCTCAACGGCGATGACTCGTCGATCCACGCCCAAGCTCTTGAGGACGGGATAGAAATCTCGAACACCGGCGTCTCCTAGTCCATGCACAAGTACGAGAGGGGGTATCCCAGGGGCCGAGTCACCGACTTCCAGTACGTAGGTAGGTGGCGTGTCCGCCGAGCGAAGAGTGTATGCGATAGCTCCAGCAAGTCCCTCAATTTCAGGGTCCACGGGTACCTCCGTGATCTCAAACTCTTCCGAGTTCACAGAACTCGGCTGGATACCTTGTTTGTCGAGCGCGATCTGCGCAGCTCCCACAGGCACGAGCTTGCGCTCCTCCGAGTCTGCTGGGCCTCGCGGACGACTGCAGCTGACAAGACTGAATAACAGCACGACGCGAAGAATGATTCGCTGGCCCTTGAAACCACTCATGAGCGCCACGGTCTGTCTCAAGAACATCCCTCTCTCGATACCTGATGCTTGTCCCAATTTCCAACAACTTGCCGAACGGTGCGCCGCGACCTAGCTTTTCTCGACCATGCTTCGCTTCACCCACGCGGTCATCGCAACTTGTGTAGTGGTCCTCATCTTTCTCGTTCTGCCCGCTCAGGCCAAGCCTAGCATGGTCGGCAATTCAAGCGCCTCGACTCAGGGGCTCGTGACCCGCCCCGGAACATCGGTCGCTCCAACAACGCCGACAACCACAACGACCACGACGACGATTACGCCCAATCGACCCCGCGCCTATCGTCTCGCGAACGGCCTCCAGGTCATCTTGCAGCGCGACGACTCTCAGCCCTTCGTCGCCGTGCGCATGACTTACCTTTCAGGCAGTGCCTCCGATCCACTGCGACGACCCGGCTTAGCCCACCTCACCGAGCACATGGCATTCGGTCGCACCCGGCACATCTCTCGCGACCTGATGCTTGAGGCACGCAGCATGGGCGCTCTCGAGTTCAATGGGGAAACATCCCTCGATACGACGGTTTATTACGAAACAATCCCCAACAACCGTCTAGAACAGGCTCTTTGGCTCGAAAGCGAAAGAATGGCTTTCGTATTGGAGCGGATGACGCCAACACTCCTGCGGAAAGAACAACGAATTATCGAACGGGAACTCGCCATGCGCCGCGGACCCATGCTGTTCTTTGAAAGTCAGAGGCGGCGGTGGCTCTACCCCAAGACACACCCGTATCACCAGGCGAGAATCGAAGATCAAGATCCGCACGCTTCAAGTCTCGACGATGTGCGCGCGTATTTTCAGGCGACGCATCGATCAGACAACGCGATTCTCTCGCTAGTTGGCGACTTCGAAGAAAGCGTGGCTCTGGCCTTGGTGGAAAAGTATTTCGCAGCCGTCGTCAGTCCACCCGTGCCTATCATCCGAGCGCAGTTCCCCAATGTTGGTCCTCCCGCCAAGGCGCGCCGATTGGTCGGCATTCGTGCGTCCCAACCAATCGTTGGTCTTGATTGGGTCCTGCCGAAGATCCGCGACCTCAAGACCTTGACCGCTTATCAACTCTTGCAGTGGTACTTGGATGGTGTCATGGAGTACCGATTGCTCGAAAAAACTCGGATCGCCAGCCACCTTGTCACCGGTTTGCACAGCGGATCAGGGCCAGCCACCCTACGCGTGACGATTTTTTCACCCGCGCGCACAGATGCAACGGTCGTCGAGGCCCGGGCAATCACAGCCGCCAACGAGGGGTTAAAAAGTTTCCCTCTGGCCCTCAAGAGCAAGCGCGAACTCTCACTTTTCCTCCAGGAGGCCCACGCAGATCTGCAATGGAAAGCGGCCGAGTTTTCTTCCCAGCTCGCCAACTACGGAAGGCCCACCAGCTTGAGCGAGCGCCTGCAGATCCTCAAGCAGCTCACCGCCGCGGACCTCGAACCACTGGTGACCCATCACCTCACGAAGAAGCGCTTACGCACTTTGCTATTTCTACCAGGCGGGGACACTCGTGAAGGAAATGTAATCGAATGAAGTACAACTTCCTGATCTTGTTGGCATGCGCCGCGCTACTCGTTGGATGCGCGATACCATCTGGACTGCCTCAAGTAGCAGAGCCGCTCACCCCTACCCCCGACGCCACTTATCGCAAGTCACGACCAAGCATTTCCGAAAAGTGGCAGTTTTCACTGCCTCGTGTCGAGGTGCAGAAGCTCAGCAATGGCCTGCATGTCGCTGCAGTAAAACGACCAGGTTCGGGTACGCTCGGGATCTATCTGGTGAATCGGGAAGCTGGGGATCCTTGGTACGCGGCCCAGCCAGGTCTCGCCTCGCTGATGAATCGCACGTTGCTCGAAGGCTCGTTTCTTCCTGACGGAAGCCGCGGACGTCACCTGGGGATCCCTGAGAGTAAAGTATCCGTTCACAGTGGCGGATTTGCTTCGATGTTAGACATCAGTGCGCTTTCGGGTGCGCTCGACTCAGGTCTGCGTTCACTCGCTTGGACGGCAAAGAATCCCTCATTTTCCGAAGTTGCCATTCGAAGTGAAGAGGCTGACTCGTTCTTCGAACAGAAATATGAGTCTGAGTCACTGAATCGAGCGCTTGTGGAATCGCTCTATGCTCAGGTCGTGGGGGAGAATCATTGGCTGGCCAAGGGTCATCGAAAAATACCGAAATACCAAGTCAGCGACGTCAAACGCGAATACCAACGGCTCTATTCCCCACAGTTTTGTCTGGTTCTCGTGGTTGGTGATTTCGAAAATGATGCTGATGTCTTCAGAAACGTAGAGTCGCTGTTCGGAGATTGGAAATCAAAGACAACCACTTTTCCTTCGAGGAAACGTAAGCGAGCGTACACCAGCCGACTTCGTGACGATTGGAAACGCGAGCGTTCAGTCGAGTTCGGCCTCGTCGATGGTCTGGATGACGCGCAACTGCTCATGCTTCTCCCCGGCGTGTCTCCTGGACAACAAGCAGAAGCTGCGTATCTGCTCGCGCTCGCTCATCTTCAGTCCTTTCGTCCTGGAGGCATTGGAGACCAACTTCGCGAACAAACCCAATCCATCTATGGCATGCTCGCTGAACGACACATCCACCCCGCCGGCGCGGAAACGCTCATCTGGGTTCCAGTGCAGCCATCGCAAGCGACCGACGCCGCGCTTCAAGTGATTTCATCGCTTGAGCAGTTGGGCAAAGAAGGCCTGTCGTCTGCTCAGTTGAGTGCGCTCAAAAGCGAAACCTTGACTCAGATCGCGGGCTCACTTCAAAACAATGCTGGCATTGCCGTCCAGGTGGCGCATGGCTTCGTTTACGAGGGTTCGAAACCTCTCGCTCAAGTGCTCCAACGGGAAATACAGCTGATCAAGGCAGTCACTCCCGCGGACATCAAGCGAGTCGCAAAATCGGTTCTTGCGCCAAATCGAGCCGCGATTCTCATCGCTGGCCCGGGCGAAGCGGCGCGAGGTATCAATCGATTGTAGTCCCTCTGCCAGAGGCACCCAGCTTGGCGAGCCGCCACCTAGTCCGTCAAACCATAATCGGACGCCATCTTTTCGTAGACGGCCATTCTTTCAGGGATGCTCACATAATCGTTCCAGGCGCTGTCCGTTTCAAATAGGGGAACGTTGGGATGAGTTTCGTAAAATCGGGTCGGGTCCCAATTGAAGGTCCCGATGCCACGCCCTTGCGGCAAATCGAAAAGCACATCGCCAGCGGCACGCGGTTCCGCCGAATACTCGGCAATCGCAAATTTTAGCTGCGGGAACTCGCTAGCCAAAGCAGTGAAGGTGGCCTTCCATTCACTGGGCGTCCCCTGATACCCCGGGTGATGCTCGCTCCCGTCAATCACCGCCGCCGCGTAGCAGGACTGTCCGAGGACGTCGAATTGCACCCCGGCGTCGATCACGCCATTGAGCCACCAGCGCGAAGTGGCCAGGTTGTTGCACTTCTCAATGTGGAGCATGACGAGAATTTTGGGATCGATGTCTCGAATCGCTGAAGTTCCAGCCTTGAGTAACGTGGTAAAACCCGAGAAGTCATTGCTGTTGATCCTGCCCAGCTCCCACAGAAATCCATTCGTGATTTCGTTGCCGAGTTGAATCAGATCTGGTCGCGCGCCGGCACTGATGAGAGCAGTCACAGTGTCGTGAACGTAGTCATGCACAGCGACCTCAAGCTGACCTAAGTTCATGCCCACCCACGCTGCGGGCATGCCTTGCGCCCCAGGGTTTGTCCAGGTGTCGCTCATGTGAAGGTCGAGAAGAAACGTCATGTCCCTCGCCTTCACGCGTTTCGCGAGAGTGATTGTTTGAGCCAGGCTTCGAAACGGCTGCTCTTTCGCTTCCGCATACCCACCCGCCGCCGAAGGATTGACGAATGTGTCGATCCTTATCGCGTTAAAGCCGTGCTCTTGAAGCACCTGCTCGAGGGGCTTCGTGACGCCGGCATCCCGATACGTCGCCCCCCAATACTCGTCTTCGAGAGTGATCGTAATGTCCGCACCGATCAGAAAGGCCGGAAGCCCTGAGTCAGAGCCGGCTGTGCCTCCGGTGCCTATGCCCTCTCCGCCGGTACCAGCACCACCGGTAGGGAGTTCACCGCTACCAGAATCGGAACCACCACTCGTCCCACCGCTTCCTGACCAGGTGCCCCCACCGCTACCGGCTTCTCCTGGCTCGCCCCCGGACCCAAACGTTCCAGGTCTTTGACCTTGGCCACCGCTCCCCAAGGGGCCGTCATCCGCCGACGGAGCGATGCCGCCCGAGCTACAGGCCAGCATCAACAAGCTAACGGATCCCCAAGCCTTCATCACAAGAGCTGTATGCGGAAGCGCAGGGATCCGATCAGGAAAGGACTCTCAGGACCAAAGTTTGCGACGAAATAGCTGCGCCAACGGAGGATTCAGGCAAGACTGTAACTACTCAGCGTCAAGCGCATCGTAGGCGCAGCGAAAGCCCACACCCAGGGCCCGCGTCGTCGCCTCCGAATTGAATCGATGAAAGGTGTAGAGATAAATGGGGTCGGGATTGTACGCCACCCCACCTCGCCAGACTCGAGCCGAGTCGCTGGGTGACTCCGGTGCGAGCTGAACACAGTCGACGCAATTCGGAGTATTCAGGTAGCTGTTGCTTTCATAGGCATCCATGACCCATTCGCCCAAATTGCCGGCCATCTCGTATTGCCCAAAACGACCGACACCGCGAGCAAGGCTTCCGACTTCCACTACTTTATCGATGCAATCAACGGCGTAACCACAGCCCCAAACGGCATCGATGCCCTGAATAGGCGAGCTGGTTCCCCAGGGAAAGTTCCGCCGCAAGTCGCCCCCAGCTGCCGCAAATTCCCATTCGGCCTCTGTCGGCAAACGTCCGCCATCCCAGGCGCAAAAAGCAAAGGCATCGTACCAAGAGGCACAGTTCATGGGATGCTCATCTGACCCTTTGGAGCGCATCGCCCACTCGGGGGAACAACTGTGAACGGTCGAAGGTAGTTCTGGCGGAAGCTCCATTGACCAAGCTGCCTGCCAACCACTCCCTGAAACTTTTGGATGAGCGCCTTCCCCCTCCAACGGATGCCCCGCACTGCGCCAATCCGCATAGGCTTGCTCAAATTTTCGAAACCGACCGACATTCACTTCAAAGCGGGAAAGGAAGAAGTCGCTTACGGTCACGGCTCGTTCCGGCGAATAGTCTTTGCCGTTGGCGATGCGCCCCTGAGAGGTCGTCCCACCGAAAACTTTATCCGCCGCGCAACAACCCGCTACATCCGCGTTGCAGCTCACGACGAGCCCTTGACAGCTGATCAAATCTTTTCCGTACGCCGGGGGCTGAGGACTACCCCCAGTTCCCTCGGTTGTTCCTCCGCTTCCGACATCCGCGACTCCGCCAGTTGCCTCGTCACCGCCCATGTCCTTTCCACCGGAGGAAGCACCGCCACTCGCTCGAGTGCCGCCCGTCGATGCTCCTGCTTCAGCGGACATTCCGGCACCCGTACCTCGCGCGTCTTCTCCCCCCATCTCACCACCATCAAGGAACGACTTGTCCTCGAATCCAATAAAAAGCGAGCAGCTCACCGCCTGAGCAGACACAAGTAGCGAGCCGATGATCAGCCGAGTAGGCGCTTTCATCAAAAGGTTCCTCCGAGCGAGAACGAGGCCCCACGCTCTGTTGCCACGAGATCCCAACGGTCCACTTTTGCCGCCAGTAGGACACGGTTCGAATCTGACTCCGCACCAACGTGAGTCTCTGAAGAATCTGTCAGCAGCAAATAAACCCCAGTGGCGAGTCCCACGAGACCGACACCGAAAAACACAGTCGAGAAGGTGGCTGAGCTTCTCGACTGCGAATACGCGTTCCGCAAGTCCAGTCGAGTGCATGTCGGGTCTGGGCAGGCGTCTTCCACTTGGTTGTTCAACGAAATTGCCCGAATTCCAAAAACCGCGCCAGCCGCGATCCCCGCCACCCCAACCCCACCAACTACATAGCCGACTACTTTCCGTGAATTGTCGGGAGACTGATGAACGGTCGAATGAGGTTCAACAGCTTGAGCGTCGTGACCGTCACGGACCTCTGGGGTTCCTGTATTCAATCCTTCGGCTGCGACATTGATCACCAAAGAAGGAACGTCGACAGTGACCGTCTTGCCTTCCTGATCGATCTCCACTTCGAGCTGCACGGAGTCACAGCCCGGTGCCTCAAAAACAAGAACATGCTTGCCCGGATCAAGTGGCAGCTGGGTGGACCAGGCGGCCCTGGGGATCTCCGCCCCATCCTGCTTGATGACCAACCCTTCGCGCCGCGCTGCGTCCCCAAATACGAGTTCGAGCCGCGACAGTCGGGGCAGAAGTGCGTCAATGTGGGCACGAGCGATATTCTGTCGCATCTCGTTCCCATCCCGTTGCGCCATCGAAAGCGCTTCATTCAATTCCACCCAAGCGCTGGCGAGTCGTCCGGCTTCCTCGAGGCACAGTCCAAGAAGAAGCTGCGTCCCACCCCCGGGATCCAGACGCTGACTTTCAGCAAGCTTCGGACACGCCTCCTGGGGGTTTCCCGCGCTCATCAGCGCCTTCCCATCCTGAAAGAGCGCTTCAGCCAAGGCACGATCCTCTGCAGGAGACTGGGCGTTCGCCAACCCAGGCATCCCCGAAATTATGCCGACGCTAAACCACCCCAGAAGGGCCAATGTGGCGAGAGGCTTCGAGGCACGCATATCACATCCCATACCGATGCTCGCGCAGCCGAGCAAGTAGGTCCAGCCCCCTACCCCGTGATACATTCCCCCGGGTGAGTCTTGAGGTCCCTTATCGTCCCGGGCAGATGCTTCTCGGCAAATACCGCATCAGCTCCGTATTGGGCGTAGGGGGAATGGGGTTTGTTCTCGCCGCCACGCACTTGCGCATGGGTGGCCCCGTAGCTCTGAAGATGCTCCTGCCTGAACTCGCCGTGGATCCGACGTTCGTGGAGCGCTTTGCTCGGGAAGCCAACTCAGCGTCGAAAATTCGAAGCGAACACGTCGCGCGTGTGCTGGATGTCGAGACACTAGACGATGGTCTGCCGCTGATTGTCATGGAGTTACTCGATGGGCACGACCTGGCGAAAGAGGTCGAGCTCAATGGACCACTTCCCTTGGAACGAGCTGCGGAGTTCGTCCTCCAGGCTTGTGAGGCTCTGGCAGAGGCACACTCTCTCGGCATCATTCACCGGGATCTCAAGCCGGCCAATCTCTTCCTGACGCAACGCGCTGATGGTTCAGAGCTGATCAAGGTGATGGACTTTGGCATCGCCAAAGCACTTTCTGATACCGGCGGTCCATCGCTCACCGAAACCCAAGACGTCGTTGGTTCACCTCTCTACATGTCACCAGAACAGCTCCGATCGAGCAAAGACGTCGACGTCAGGACCGACGTTTGGTCACTAGGGGTGATTCTCTACGAACTCGTTAGCGGTGACGTGCCATTTGGTGGCTCTTCGTCAGCTGCCGTTTTAGCGGCAGTCGCCGCAGATCGCCCTCGTCCTATCGAGGAACTGCTCCCGGAAGCGCCCCTCGCCCTCGTGCAACTTCTCGACAAAGCTCTGCAAAAGTCTCCGGACGATCGTCACGCTAACGTCGCCGATTTCGCTCAGGAGCTGGGTCCATTGGCCCCGGAAAACGCCAGAATCTCGACCGATCGGGTCAGTCGAATCATCTACGGCAACGCTGGTCCACCGCGGATCCAAGCACAAAGTGACGCCGCTGCGATGACGATGATCGCACCTGGTTCGAGCAGTCGCGCCACGCCTCCCGCCTCGGTGAACGACTTGAAGGAGAACTCTCAGAATCCATCGCGGCGTGCATCGAGGCGACTTCGCTGGGCAGCTGTCGGCAGCGTTGGAATTGCCGCTGCCGCTGGAGGGAGCCTCCTTTTGCTCCCGGGGCCAACAGAACAGGGCGCTGAACGAGACTCCAGGTCGGAAGAGTTGCTTGCCCCGCGGAAGAATATCTCGCCGCCGTCACAACCATCCGCTTCCGCTCCTGCTGGGGAGGATGAGCCGCTCGCGGTCAATGAGCTCACGGTACCGAAGACTCGGACAGAGCTCGACGCGCGCAGCGCTGAGCCATCTAGCAATGAGGAACGGGCTCCCGACGTGGAAACCGCTCCGCCTCCGACTCAACCCACTCCCATCAAAGCCAGAAAGGCGAGTCTTCCCTTGATTCAGACGACGAAGCCTCAAACCAAGATGCAGGCGCCCGTGGCAGAAAAAGAACCGGAACGGCATCCCAGCCTGATTGAACAGGCGACTGAAACTCGCAAATAGGTCCAGCCAGCTATCCCCTGATGAAAAATGTAAAGTTCTTCCCTTCACTTGCTGTTCTTACCGCGACACTGCTCATTCTTGGCTCCGCCTGCAGCTCGCAGCTGAGCGGTGGGAACGGCGACGACTCAAGTGGCACAGGCGGAGTGGGTGGCGCTCGTGGTGACGGCGACGGCGATCCAACGAGCGGCAGTGGTGGCGCAAGCTCAGGAAGTGGCGGAGCAAAATCAACTGGCGGCAGCAGCCCAGCCCTCGGCGGAATGGGCGGCACCGCAAGCACGGGCGGGCACGCGACGGGCGGCATGGACGGCGGTTCAAGCGGAGGAATGGGTGGTGACGTCGGTAGCGAAACTGGAGGAGCCGATCCGGGCTGCAGTGATGAGCCCCCTTGCTTGGGCGCAGCAGATAACGATGTTGTCTGCGATGGGCTCACCCCCACCAGTTGCTCGAATCTTGATGACGACGACTGTCTCGATGCCACGGCCCTGGTCGCCTGCGCCATAGCGTGCTCAGACGGAGCATGTGCGTCAGCCGACAGCTGCTCCGATGCTCTGCTGGTTGAAGATAGCCTAGTTGTGAGCGGGACGGACTTCAGTGAGGCCTTCACCAGTCAGCACCTGTTTCGTGGAACGAGTTGTGCATTTCCAGGAGGTGACGCCGCGCCTGAGGCTGTCTTCGTGGTCGATCTGGAAGCGGGCGAGACCGTCAATGTCAAAGAGACAGGCGACATCAGAGCCATCATTGAATTTCAGTCGACTTGTGGAAGCGAACAAACCTGCCTGGATTACGCCAACCATCAATTGGAAGGACAAAGCTATACTGCGGCTGCCTCGGAACGCATCTACGCCTGGGTGAGCCCGCGCTACATACAATACAGCGACGAAGCCTTCGAGATCACTGTAGAAAAATCCGTGTGTGGGGACGGTTTCGCGGAATCCTACGAGGAATGTGACGACGGCAACGGGACAGCGGGAGACGGCTGCACCAAGTGCGCAATCGACTACGGCCACGAGTGCGATACCAGTGTCCAGCCGTCTGCGTGTGCGGTGTATCCTTCGCTCGGAGTCTTTGGCGCTGGGGATGCTATCCCGGCCTACATTTTCGACGAAACTCTGCAACCAGGGATGCCGAAGAGGCTCAGCGTGACCTTCACGGAGCCCGTTTGGCTCGGTGGAGCGCTACTCGCTGCATCCGAGGGTGATCCTTCGTTCTTGATGAAAACCACGGGCAACGTGGCGGTACTCGCTCGGCTAACGAACGGCAGTGAAATCTGGGACAGTGAACTCATCCAGGCGGGCACTTACTCTATTTTTGTGATTTCCCAGATAGAAACTCCGCCTCTGACTGGCTTCAGTCTGGAACTTCTCAATCCAGCAAGCACCGATCTCGGAACACTCGCCTCAGGGCAAACCGTCGACACCTCGGGAGGACCAATCTATGGCGGAGATGCTGTCTACCTGAAGGTAACACTGAGCCAAGCGGCCATTCTATCAGGCGTAGTCGATACCGACTTCGGAGACCCTGATGTGTTCATCATTGACCAAGCGGGCAACGAAGTGGTGCGCGCTGAAGAAATCGGCACGAGCGAAGCATTGCCCAACACAAGCCTCCCGCCAGGCAATTACTACATCCGAGTGCTCAACTATCCTGGTTCCGCGAAAGTCGATGCCTTCACGATCACCTTGAACGCGAGTCCCTAAGCTTCGCTCGTTTCATCGGATGCTCCCCCCAACTCACAGTTCAACAGGGTTGGCCCTCCGACAAAAACTGACCCGTCCCCCTCGGAGGAATGGGAGGGGACGGGTCAGCGCAGGAACATTCCTGCATAAGGAGCGACGTCGCTTACTGCGGTGCGGTAACGCTTGTGGGCAACAGCACCCCATCAATCACGTGAATGATACCGTTGGCCGCGTAGATGTCGGCGATGGTCACCGTCGAAGTCGTTGCGCCGGTGTCTGTCACCGTCACAGCATCTCCGCCGTCAACCGTCGCGGTGTCGCCATTGAGCATGATGATTGCTGCATCTTCGAGAGTAAGAGCAGTCGCTGCGTCGACTGCAGCATCTGACTGATACACGTGGTACTGCAGGATATCGTCAAGCGCCGAAGGTGAAGGCACCGGCGAGACCGCAGAAATCGCAGCGTTGTTCGGAGCAAACAGTGTGTACGCGCCGTCTTCAGGGGATGCATCGAGGACACCAGCGATCGCTGCGCCGCTCTCCGCTGCACCAATGAGCGTAGCGAGACCAGAGAAGCCCTCCTGGGTCGTCACGATGTCGGTCATCGAAGGTACGATGACGCCGTCGATCACGTGGACGATGCCGTTGCAAGCCATGATGTCTGGAGTCACAACAGTTGCCGCGAATTCATCCTTGTCGATCACGAGTTTGCCGTCGACGACATCCAAGGTGATCGTGCCGCCGAGGGTTCCGAAGGTGTTCTCATCGGAGCCTGCGACGCCGATGGCCGCCGTCGAGTCCACGACGCTATCCGCAACGTGGTAGGTGAGAATCGGAATCAGGTTGTCTGCCGTGAGATCCGAGAACTCCAGATCAAGTGCGGTCAAAAGTGCATCGAATGCAGCGTTCGTCGGGGCGAAAACTGTGAGATCGTCTCCTGCGAGTGCATCGCCGATCCCTGCCGCGGTCACTGCGGCAACGAGGCTGGATAGTTCGGGGGTAGCCATAGCTGCCTCAAGAATGGTGCTGCAATCTCCTCCCATGCCGCCCATGCCGCCGGTTGCGTCAGTACCGCCGGTCGCGTCGCCGTCGCCGTCGCCGTCACCAGCGGCACCGCCAGTGGAGCTAGTTCCGCCGGTCGACGGAGTCTCCCCGTCTCCGTCTCCTGTGGACTCGTCATCGTCGCTGCTGCACGCCATGGGCGCTAGAGCTAAGGAAAGCACACTGAGTGCCGGAATGAAGTTCTTCAATAGTCGCATCGTTTTTCTCCCTATTCGGATCAAGCTCGGACACCGAAAAACAGAATTCCGGGGTCTCGTTTACAAGCCACACCATGTTCCTTCGCACACTCTTTGTCCATAGTTTGTTTATATTTTAAGAATGCACATGAGAGTCTGCGTGAGTCCTCATTTTCTTCGAAAATTTAGTTATTTGCTGACGAAACGGGCAAACTATTGCTCAGGAGAATAGCATCTTTGCATTCAGACGAAGACTGAGCGGCTGGCTACTGCACATAGTTTTATCAATTACGCACATGGTTTATGGTCGTTATGTACACAGTTAGGCCTTGTAAGATCCTTCCAGAAGATCTCAGCGAATGTGCCAAGGCATTTGATTAGGCAGACCACTGGGCCTAAACGAGCGGACGTCCGACTTAGATTGCCTCACCTGCGGCGCATGCTGCTACCAGCGACCGGGAACAATTCTTGTGACCGCAGAGGATCTCGTGCGCCTGACGAGGCTCAAGCGGAGAGATATCCTCGACGAACTCGAGCCAGGGCACTTCGGTCAGATGGCCTTCAAGATGAATAGTGCCGGCTCTTGTGTCCATCACGGAACAGCTAGTGAGCCGCACGGTTGTCGGATCTACGAAGACCGGAGCGATACATGTCGCGATTTTGAAAAAGGCAGCTGGCAGTGCCTCGAATTCCGAAGGGACAGGGGCGTTGACCCGCCAGTAGATCCCGCAAAATCTCGTGGCTGAGCTGCAAATTCGTTACGCCTAGCGCCAGCGACTTGTGCGAAAAAGGAGGTTGGTGGTCATCGAAACCAAGACTTGACGGCTCACTAGTGGGTACCTCCTCTTGGGCCAATGGAACACTGCCGCCACCCCGAGCATCGTCACCACATTGATCAACACCGGAGCCACCACGAACGCGTATCCCATCTGCGATCCGGCCCCTCCAACAACCGCGGAAAGAGCCGTTGCCCCACCCGGCGGGTGCACGCAACGAAGAAATTGCATCACGAAGATGGCTATGCCCACGGCCAAGGCAGCGGCCAAAGTGCTGTCTCCCAGGAGGAGGCTCAAGCTCACCCCCACGAAAGCTGACGACACTTGCCCTCCCAGCACGGACCAAGGCTTTGATAGCGGACCCTCAGGAACACAGAAAATCAGGACTGCGCTCGCTCCCATCGACGCCACAAGGAGACCTGTGCCCTCGCCTGCCCCGGCGCCTTTCGCAGTGATCACGACCATCAAAATTGCCACACAGGCACCGATCCCGGCGCTCAATGGATGGCTCGCCGCACTTCCGATCGCCGGCTCCTTTTCAAGCATGGACGCATCATGCAGCCCGTTGTCACAAAGAAAAGCTGATTGTATCTATGGTTAATATCGAATTATCCTATCTCAAATGGATATCGACCTCGCCAGAACATTTCTAGAGATCGCCAGCTCAGGAACCCTGGGGCACGCCGCCGAACGACTTCACGTGACTCAAGCCACTGTGAGTGCGCGCTTGCAGAACTTAGAGACGCTCTTTGATCGCAAGTTGTTTGTTCGTAACAAGGCAGGCGCCCGGCTCACCCCGGCGGGCCACGACTTCCTGCCATTTGCGACCCAATTGGTTCAAACCTGGCAACGAGCCACTCGCGAAGTCGGCATGCGCCAGGGAATGCAGGGCGTTCTCACCTTGGGCGGTGAGCACAGCCTGTGGAGCTCTCTGCTCCTCAACTGGCTCGTCACTCTGCGCCATGCCCGTAAGAACGTCGTGCTTCGCACCCAGGTCGACACCCCGGTGCGCTTGCTCGACGGTGTTCAGAATGGAGCTCTCGATATTGCCATTCTTTATTCACCGCACCGACGTCCGGGAGTTGCCACAGAACCCGTGCTCGAAGAGGAACTCGTCGCCGTCTCGACACGTCCTTGCTCACAATTGTCCCTCAAGGACTACGTCTATGTGGACTGGGGTCCCGATTTCGAGGCACAGCACGAAGCGCGACTCCCCGAACTGAGCGGAGCGAGTACCTCGATTGGACTCGGTCCGCTGGCACTCCACTATCTTCTGCAAGTGGGCGGCAGTGGCTACTTTCGGACCCGCGCCGTGGAGCCTTATCTCCAGGAGAAGAGACTTCATCGCGTGCGCAAGGCGCCACCATTTTCCTACTCTCTCTATGCTGCCTACTCAGAAAGCGCGGACGTCGAGCTTCTCAGCTGGGCGAAGAAATGCCTGAGCGAAGCAGCTCAAACGGCATCAGGGGCGTGGGCCTAGAGCGATACCTAGCGTTCTTCTCACAGTGAAAATATCATCTTCCTGAGAAAACTCACTTCCCGCAACACTCGCATCCGGCTGGGAAAGCGGCATCGAATGTCGCTCCGAAAAAGCTATGCTCCATCGCGGCATCGGCCAGTCGTTAGTCTTGAACTCATCAAGGATCTTCCATCATGAAACTCACGCGCTTGAAACTCTTATCTTCGATCTTGCTTCTTACCCCGACGCTCACCTTCGCCTGCGGTGGCGATGATGGCGGAGACAACCCCTCAAGCGGGGGGAGCACGTCAACCGGCTCAACCGGCAACACGGGTACCGGTGGAAGTGAGAACGGAAGCGGTGGAGCAAATGGTACCGGCAGTATGCCTGGCTCTGGCGGCACCACGGGAACCGGTGGGAGCGATGCCACGGCCCAGGTGCCTGGTACCGATGGTTACGATTGTTCCGCGCCCTCGGGAACACCGGGTGAACTCGCTTTAGTCGACTACGCGACGGGATTCGACCGCCCGGTCTACGTCGCTCATCCTCCGAACGATGATCGGTTGTTCGTAGTCGAGCAAAACGGAGCTATCAAAATCGTGAAGAGAGTCCTGGCCATGGACGGAGTGACGATGGAAGTTGTGACCAATCCAACGCCGTTCCTCGACATCACCGAGAAAGCAATTAGCCCTGTCGATGAAGATAAAGGTGGCTACCGAGATGAGCAGGGTGTGCTTGGTCTCGCGTTCCACCCCAATTATGCGCAAAATGGCCTCTTCTACGTTCATTACAACGCTAACGACGATGATACTGAGTACGAGCGCAATGATACTGTCATCGCTGAGTACAAGGTCAGCGCAGACAATCCTGACGTTGCCGATGCGAATTCGGAACGGCTGGTGATTCATCAACGGCAGCGGTCAGACAACCACAATGGAGGTTCTATTGTCTTTGGCAGCGACGGCTACCTCTACATTGCACTTGGCGATGAGGGGGGAGGCAACGACACCCACGGAAACGGTCAAAACGCGACGACAATTCTCGGCGCCATCCTCAGGATCGATCCCCTCGCATCCGGTGAGAATGCCTACTCAGTTCCTACAGGCAACCTAAAGGACGTCATGCCCACAGCCGCCCCGGAGATTTGGGATATGGGGCTACGCAACCCCTACCGAGTCAATTTCGATGCCTGCAACGGTGATTTCTACATTGGCGATGTGGGACAGCTGTTGCGCGAGGAAATCAACGTCGAGCCGGTGGGAGAAGGTCAGAAAAACTACGGTTGGAATACGATGGAGGGCTTGATTTGCTTCGACAAGAGTGACCCCGAAAACGAGAACTTCACCGGCTGCGATCAAAATGGCCTGACACTGCCAGTTCTCGACTATGACCACGACGACGGCAAGGCCGTCATCGGTGGGAGCGTCTATCGAGGCAGCGAGATCCCCTGGCTGCGCGGGACCTACTTCTACGCGGATAGCTCACCAGGTAAAATCTGGTCATTCAAGTATGATCGCATGGCAAAGACGATCTCCGACGAGACGAACCACACGGCTGACTTGAGCCCCAGCTTCGTCACAGCGATTCAAAATGATTCCCAAGGCGAGATCCTCGTGGTCCAGGGAGACGGAAGAATCCGCAAGCTCACCGCACTCTAGACCGAACGCCCAAACACCAGGGGGCGACATATCGCCCCCAAATCTCTCGGTTCTGTGCGTGTCTTGCGCCTGAAACCTGGACTAGGCTAACCGCGGAGCAGATGGAAAACCTGTCGCTCCGCACGACCCTCGACGCCTACTACCGCGAGGTCACCGGCGTCATCGTCGAAAAACAGAATCCCCTGACGGGTTTGTTGCCTGCAAGTACTGCCAACAACAGCCACGGGGATTACCGCGACGCCTGGGTACGCGACAACGTTTACAGCATCATGGCGGTGTGGGGCCTGGGGCTCGCCTACCGCGCTCTGGACGACGATGATGGTCGAGGACGTGAGCTGGAGCAGCGCACCATCCTGTTGATGCGCGGTCTTCTGCGATCGATGATGGCCCAGGCGGGCAAGGTCGAAGCCTTCAAGAAAACGCGCGAACCACGCGATTCTCTGCACGCCAAGTACGACACGGAAACGGGCAACACGGTCGTCGGCGACGACGCCTGGGGTCACTTGCAAATCGATGCCACGAGCGTCTTCTTACTCGAACTGGCGCAGATGATTTCCTCGGGACTCGACATCATCTGGACGTTGGATGAAGTCGCCTTCATTCAGAACCTCGTTTACTACGTGGAGCGCGCCTATCGCACACCCGATTTCGGGATTTGGGAGCGCGGAGCAAAAACAAATTCTGGTCGCGTTGAGCTCAATTCGAGTTCTCTCGGGATGGCCAAAGCAGCGCTGGAAGCGCTCGACAACTTCAATCTCTTTGGTACCCGGGGCTCGCACGCCTCAGTGATCCACATCTCGCCCGACAACATCGCCCAAGCAGACATCACCCTGCGCGCCATGTTGCCGAGGGAATCTCACACCAAAGAAGTCGATGCCGCCGTACTCAGCATCATCGGTTTCCCCGCCTTCGCGGTGCACGACAAGAAACTCGTGGACAGAACCCGTCGCGAAATCGTGAAGAAGCTTGAAGGACGCTACGGACTCAAGCGCTTCCTGCGTGACGGTCACCAAACGGTCCTCGAAGATGAGGGTCGACTGCACTACGAGGCCGAAGAACTCAGGCAATTTGAAAACATCGAAAGCGAGTGGCCTCTCTTTTTCACCTATCTCTACCTCGACGCAGTCCTGCGCCATGACGACGAGGCGGCGACTCGTTACGAGGAGAAGCTGCGCTCGATTGTCGTTGAAGTTGACGGTCAACCGCTGGTACCCGAACTCTACATTGTTCCCAAAGACTCCATCGAAAAAGAACGAGCCAACCCGGGCTCGCAGACGCGAGTTCCCAACGAGAACGTCCCCCTCGTTTGGGCACAGAGTCTGTATCTGCTGGGCCGCATGCTCAGGGACAAGGTGCTGCGACCAAGCGACATTGACGCTCTATGCAGACGTCAGCACAAAATACCTGGCCCTCCCGTGGTACAGCTGCTCCTGCTCGCCGAAGACGCTGCATTGCAGGCAGAACTAGCGGCACAGGGCGTCGTCACCGAGACTTTGGAAGACATTGCGCCTGTGGAAGCCTACTTGCCGGGTGACATCGCACGTGCTCACGGCGAACTCGGCAAGAATGCTCGACTCGGACTCACGGGCCGCGCAGCTCGCGCTCTGAAAAGCCTCACAACAAGCCGCGTCTACAAGCTCGACGGAAAAACCGTCGTCTGTTTGGCACCGTTCTTCATCCAGCAGGAATTCTATCTCACCTACGATCTCGTCTACTTGGTGCGCCGCTTCCGCAGTGAACTGACGTACCTTCGACGCCACTGGACCCAGCCGGGGCGCCCCACCGTGACTTTGTTGCTCACCAGGAACCTGCTCGACACGGACCAAACTCCGCTTTTCGAGTTGATGCAAGAAGTGAAGCAGGGGCACATCGGCGATGTACCTGTATTGCAGGGCACGTTGATCCAGCTGATCGCGACGGCCAGCTTCGAACGACTCGACGGCCTCCAGGACATCAACCTCCCCGAAGAACCCCTCGACGCACTGCTCCGCAGTCCGCACACCCTTCAACTGACTCACGACTCGCTCCCACTCGATCCCGCAGCAGCGCGATCCATTGAAAGCACCTCGAGTACAACAGAGCTCTGCCTGCGACTGGGGGCGACAGAGAATCTCTACGAACAAATTGAGATCCTCTCGGCGCTCATCGAAAAGTTGGGTCGTGAGGCCAGCGTCGAACTGGGTGACAGGGAAATCCGACTGCTTGATCTCGTCGAGGAAGTGTACCGAGACGCCGGAGGAGCGCGCTGTTGGGGCGTTGTACGCCGCGCAGCGGGCCTGTTGCGAAAGGTTGATGCTGATCTCAACTTGGCTTGTGCCGCGCTCTTGGTGGCCCACAAGCACATCCAGGTGGGACGCGCCTACAACGCCGATTCGCTCATCGCACACCCCGTTCCCGACCAGGAATTGTTGGCAAAAATTGATACGTTTTGCCGAGAAGATGTGCGTGACCGGGTTCTCACCCAAGAAATACTCCTTTATTTGGGCTTACTCGTACGCGCTCGACCGAAACTGTTCGATGCGCTGCTCACCGTTCGAGTTTCTCACTTGATTGGACTGTTGACGGGACAGCTCGCCCGAGAGCTTTCCCTCCCCGTCGAGGACGCTTATGACGCCTTACTCCAGAAAGCGCCTTCAGAAATCGAGGCTCGTCTGCAAGCAGCTCTTGCGAGATACGGCGAGATTGAAACACTCCCCCAAGAACTGGAACGACTCGGAATCAAGGGCACCGCCGGCGAGCTACTCTGGCAAGACGACTTGGGGCTTTCAAGTCTCCCCGAGCCACCGGAAGGCTGGCTCTCGTGGCGACAATTTCGTGGGGTGATTGATCGTCGTCCCCAAGACTTCTATCTGCGTACCTGGCAGTCGTTTCAACATGTGCCGTGTATTGTGATCGGCGACAAGCTCGATCGAAAAAACCGAGTGGAAAGTGGCATCGTGCTCAGCGACATGACGCCCGGTGAGCGCAGCTTCGAACTTCTCCTCGAGCATCTTCTCAACAAAGTTCCCGCCCCAGAGTATCGCCAACTGAATATTGAGGCGCTCACTGTCGTTGCCAGCTTCTTCGACCAGAACAAGACTCTCCAAATCAAGGACGCGCTCTACCTCGACGCAATCATCGGCCATGCCGTTCGCTTTCTCTTCCTGAAGCGAAACCCCGAAAAAGTCATTGATTACGACCAAAACAAAGGTGCGGCCTGGAGTGCCTTTTACTCGTCATCTCCGGCGGATACATCATCTTCGCTCGTCGCTGCTATCCGACTCCTCCTCACCCAAGCTGATTAGAGCTGAAAGCCAGGGCCTCCAGCCCTGGCTCGGGCGGCGTTCTCTGATCAGCGCTCGACGATTTGAAAGCGTTCCCAGGAATCAGCGTTCTCAAGCGGACAGCTCGCGTTATTCGTGAACATGAATCCTCCGTCGGCGGCCTGCCAAAACTTGCCCCCGACAAGATCCGTTGTGGTTTCGATGCCGACACCGCCAAACCCGCAGTCAACGGTGCGCAGAATCGAAGCACCATCCAAGTCTGCGGTCACGGTGAGAGGATCGCCCATTTGTGTCACATAAAGCCCAGTCTCTGCGTTGCGCAACTTGAACGTCCCGTCACCGAGATCTTCCTTCTCGAACTGATCAGCATCTTGGGCTTGGGTATTGGCAACCCAAGTAAGCGCGTTCTCGGCGCCCACGGCGAGCCAGGTATTGGCTGCCTGGTACCGCGTGGATCGAATGCTCACGACGGTCGTGACGCACATCCCCGTGTCGGTCCCGGTGCAGCTGCCCTCCACGCAAATGTCGCTTGTACAGGTATCACCGTCTGAACAGGCGCTTCCGTCGAGCGGCGCATGCGTACAGGCGCCAGCCTCACACACGTCATCGGTGCAGGCATTGTCGTCCGAAGCACAGGGCTGCGTATTGTCGGCGCTCAGACACTTCTTGTCGACGCAGCTATTGGTCGTGCACGGATCCTGATCCTCGCAGTCAGTGTCCAGCGTGCATTCACATGTGCCGTTGTCGGGATACACGCAGGACCCCTCCTTGCACTCGTTCGACGTACAGGCGTTGTTGTCCTCACACTCGCTATTGGCTTCGCAATCAGGAATTTGAACAAGCCCACCGCCTCCCCCAGTCGCTTGACCGCCCATACCCCCGCTAGCTGTGCCGCCCGTGGAAGAGCCCCCGCCAGCACTCGGAGCGGCTCCACTCGAGCTGGCCCCTGAACCCGAGCCGTTTCCTCCAGTTGCGGAGTCTGAACCACCTGAGTCTGAGCCACCGGTCGACGGGTCTCCCCCCGTTCCCTCGACACTTGAGCCCGACACTGCACAGGCGGGGATTGCGCACATCCCGCCGAGGACAAGCAAAAGCGCAGAAGACCTATTTCGAATCATCTCTAGTTTCTCCTCAAGATTGTCGAGGGCTGTTTGAGCAACCGACAACTTGTGCATGTCCGAAACGATTGAGATTGATCGAAGAAACCGTCGCGCCACAAAGTGAAAGGCGCCACAAAAGTGAAAAGCCCCGGCGTCCTGACGGACGGGGGCTTCTACACTTGCTTGTCGGATTGACGAACGATTACCAGCGATCTCCGCCGCCGCCGTAACCACCGCCGCCGCCGCCGCCGTAGCCACCGCCACCGCCGCCACGACCACCACGGCCGCCGCGACCACCGCCGCCGCCGCCGCCGCCGCCACCACCACCACCGCCGCCGCGGGGTGCGCGCTCTTGCGCCTCGTTCACATTGAGGCTGCGTCCGTCGAGCTCTGCGCCGTTCATCTCTGCGATTGCAGTTGCGCCAGCTTCGTCGTCGAGGAACGTAACAAAGCCGAATCCACGTGAACGCCCGGTGTCGCGATCAGCGATTACCTTAGCGTCTTCCACAACGCCGAATTTCTCAAACGCTGAGCGAAGGCCCTGGTCATTGGTGTCCCAGCTCAAGCCGCCGACAAATAGTTTCTTACCCATGATTCTCTAATTTCTTTCAAACGCACATATTGTGCGACCGCACAGGTTCGAATTCGAACGTGCCCAAAATCAACTTGGAGAGGACGGCTGGACCCTTGCGGTGGGCGGAGTCAGCCGGTTTATTCCGTTCCAGCGGGGGGGATAGCAGGTCACACGTAAAAGCCTAGCCAATATGTTTGCGATACGGGCGATTTCATGCCGAAGGGGCGGAAGCGTGCAGAACTGCTCTGGATTCTTGGGGCTAGAGCTGCCATCCAAAGTCGACAGACCAGGTCGTCCCAGGCCCATACTGACCGGCCGCAAAGAAGTTCTTGGGGAAATAGAGCTCAAGCAGCGCACCAAACTGCGTGTTTGCTGCGGCTTCGCCCTGAGATTCCCGTGCCACGATCCCCTCCAGGTAGGCCCCCGTCACAAGGGGACGAAGAAATGCGGGGATGATGTCGTCGAGTTCAAACCCCGCCCGCAGGCGGCCCTCGCCGGCCTTGTCGGCTGGGTCAATCATGACGATAGGAGCTGCAGCTCCCAGTTCTCGCCGCGCCGCCGTCGCCAAAACACCTGCGGTGAGGCCACTGACAAAGCTCTGCGCCTGGGTGCTCGCGTCGCCCTTGTCTCCCCCCTTCTCGCCTCCGAACAACTCCTGGACCGCCAAGCCAGCATCAACTTGGTCCCCGTCGATCAGAAACTGGAGCTCAGGCGCATTCGCGCGTCCGGTAATCCTCACCGAAACCAGGGCCCCAGCCCGGGTCAGGTGCATTGCTTCAAGCTCAAGGGCTGGATTGGGTGGATTCGAGCCAACAAATCGGAGCTGACTCTCCCGGCTCAAATCAAAGACCTTACCAAACAGCTGGAGGTAACCACGATCGATCGTGACATCTCCATTCACCCTCACGTCTTCGCCAGACACCTCGGTCTCCAGCTTCGTAGTGAGCTTGACGGCAAAGTCGTCACGCTTAATCCAAAAACGACCATCCGCGTCAATCGTGATGTAGACAACGTGAGCAGCCTCCTCCTTTTTCGAACCGTTCTGCTCCGATTTCATAGTGTCTTGAGCGCCCTGGGCTGGAGCCTTCACTGCTAGCTGATTCGATTCCTCATCTGAGTTTCCCTCACCGTCAATGATGAAGTCTGGATGAGCATCCAGGGCGATCCCGCTCCGGATTGAAACGGACTCAAGCCAAGTGTCCACCTCAGAAAATGTCAGTGTGGCGTGGGTCTCGGTTGGCGTGACCGTCGACTCGGCGACCGCTTCCAGGTTCGTGACAGCGACCACTTGTCCCTGCTGTCGGAGCGGAAAATCCTTTGCAGAAATGTCTATCTTCCCGTGGACTTTCTCAATATCGGTTAAGTCGACTTCTCCCGAAAGGGTCAACACTCCATCACGATCATGGGCTTCAAAGTGTTCTACAATCACGCGACGACCCTCAAGCTCTATCCGGCTGTTGATTCCTCGCAAAGGTTGAGCAAGTGCAGTCGACGTGAAGGCCAACTCATTGAGCTGGAGGTGTCCGCGAAGCTGAGGTGATTGCAGACGCCCCGTTGCCTTCAGATCTCCGTCAATCGTACCTCGCGCATAAGAGAGAGCTCCGCGCGGAGGAAGCAATGGAGCAATCGGTAGCTTCTGAAAAAGAATATTCGCCTCAAAGGGGCTGTTCTCCTCTACTTTCACTTTTCCCTGAGACCACTTCCACGGCAGCTTGATGTCGACTCTGCCGTGGGCACCTTTACGTGCCCCTCGACCCTGGATGTTGAGATCAGTCTCTACCGATTCGGAGTCGGCGCGGGCCTTGAGCAACAGGTCGAGAGTTTCACGACTCCCGAGACTCAGTGCCTGAGCATTTAAATCCGCGCTGATGGTCGGATCTTTCCCCAACACGTCTTTGCCCTCAAGAGCGAGGGTGAGCTCCCCCTGAGCATGACCACAAACAAACGGAAGGCTCTCCAACTTGAGTTTTTCCGTCTGCAGCTTCACATTCAAAGCACCGAGTTCAGCAGGTTGTTGCTCAAGCACTGGCTTCAAGGCGAGTGGAACTTCGGCAGAAAACAGCAGCAGCTCCTGTTGCTTTTGCAGCCCTCGTACTTCGAGCACGTTCGCCTCGCCACGATGAGTCGCTTCGACCTTGAAGACAATCCCGGTTGCCGGACAATCGCCTAACTTCCAATCTTCTGCCTGCTTAGCATTCAGGTGCAACGTCGCTTCTGGTTCTTGTCCAGGGCCGTGGCTCGCCGAGAAATCAAGCTCCGTAGAAAACGGCGGAAGAGCGCTGACGTTCGTAAAAAGCGACGCGAGAGATAGCTCGTTCAAAAGTCGCGGCTTTGCGTTCAGATTCACTTCCCAAGCCGCTTCGCTAGCGGCCGCAGCAAACGCTGGACCCAGCTCAGCAGCCCCGAGCTGCGAATTCTGAAGGTCGAGACGAGCGACAAGCTCGATCCATGTCCCGACACGATCACTGACCGAAACTTCGGTGTGTAACTTCCCTTCTCCAAAGGTGATCTGATGGTCGACGAGAACTTTTTCCTTTTCGTCAACTCTCAGTTCAATTCGGGTGTTTCCCTCAAGCTCTGGTTTCGCAGCGCTCCCGCGCACTTGAATCCGCGAGGAGACTCCGGCATCGAACAACAAGGAACCGGCTGGCAAGTAGGGGTTGACGAAGTCCGTCTCCAGCTTGGTCAGCTTGAGTTCAGCTTCGCCTTCAGCCAGCGGCAGCGCCTGGATGTAGTTTGCTCCCCCGCGAAACGTTGCCTGTGCGGAAACAACCGCCGCAAGACCTTGAGAAGAGCTCAGCTCGAAAGTCACTGCGCCATTGCCCGCTTTTGCGTCAAACTCTGCGGACAGCTCGACGTCCGTCAGTGGACGTCTCTTGAGACCCACTCCACTCGCTTGGGCCGTCAACTTCACACGAGGAATGCTCGTGCTGCCCAGAACAAGCGCGTGACCAGAGACTTTTCCGACAATTTGAGGGTTGATCTCGATGACCTGCGGCACTTCAGCCAAATCGATCGGGCCGAAATCGAGGCGAAGCCCTTGGGATTCGCCGCTGGGATTCAACGCGCCCTGCACGCGTACCTCTTGCCCTGCCAACTTCAGCGCGATGCCATCCGTTTGAATCGCGCCTCGATCGCTCACACGAGTTTCCTTGAGTTCAAAAGAAACTTTGTCTCCCATGAGCTTCCCTTCGCCGGCCCCCGTGAGGGTAGTTTGGGTACCCTGGCGCTCGACGTGAACGTCAAGATGCAACTCTACCTGCTTGTGTTCGGGGCGAACCTGATTCCCCACGACCTTACCTTGGCCGCCTGAAGCCGTCAGCTTCACGTCGGCAGACGCCGCACTCCCTTGAACAGAAAGCGTTCCTTGATCGATCACTTGGTCCCCTAAGCTCGCATCGAGCACCTGGGCCTCAAGCTTGCCGCGCAGGTCTGGAGGTTTGCCTCGTGCATCAAAGGTGAGTCCAACGCGACGTGCTGTCAGTTCCTCTTCGGGCTTTCCAGTTCTGCGCACCAGCTCGTCAACCTGAGCTGTCCCACCGGCCACTAACTCGCCGCTGGCATCCAAGGAAACGGTAGCATTGGCAGTAACGCGGCCGGAGATATCTTGTTCGACCAGCCCCGCAAGACGAGACACCAGCTCAGGCCTCAGATCCACACGAAGCGCCAACTCCGTCTCTGCGCCGGGAGTCAGGTCCCCCGTCGCCTCGATGCGACTTTCGCCGTCCGTCGCCACCAACTTCAGGTCTTCGGCTCGCGTGCCCGTCCAGGTACCCGATGCGTCCACATCTAAAAGTGTTTGACCATCAAGCCTCGCCTCGCGAATCGAAAGAGTTGCTTCGACAGGCTCAGGCGGGAGTCCCTTCACCTGAGCGGTGACTTGGGCGGCTACGCGCCGCTTCGGCAAATCGGCTCGAATCTTCGCCAAGTCGAGACCTTGGGTCGAGAGGGTTGCGTCAAACACATCGTCTCGCGCGCGCAATTGGTCAATACTCAGATCGCCCCCCGCGGTCGAGACAGCCCCGTCCACTTCCAGGTCGTTGGCAGTCCCATCTGCATCGAGTCGGAGTGCGATTTCACCAAGGAAGAGATTCTGCATCTCCTTGTCTCGAAGAACGTGTGCAATGTGGTCGGCGCTTACACCGGTGAGACTGAGGGAAGCTCTCAGAGGCTGCCCTTCCCATCCTTCCTGGGATGGCAACACAGACTCAGCGTCCAGCTTCAAAAGAATCGGTCCCGATTCGGCGTCCAACTTCAATCGAGCCGGCGACGCTCCCCGAGGGAGCCAACCTTCTGCTCGGACAGCGAGAAGCCGCTCACCGTCACGCGTGGCGCTTGCCTTCAGATGACGCAAGTCGACCTCTGGCTCTCCGCCGACCAACGCGAAACGGGTGTCGAGCTGCTCTACCACCACATTAATTTGTCCCACCGGCTCCTGCTCAGGAAGCCGCGCAAGAACCCGCTGAATGCTGATCTGTTCGACGAGGATAGTCGGGGGAGGACTGTCTGAAGGGGGCGATGGTTCAGCATCTGGATCTGAGAAAGCGGCAATCAGGCCACTGCGTTCCTCAAGCACCCGCAGGTCAATGTCCGCATCCTCAAGCTCTACCAACTTCAGCGCAATCTTGCCGGAAAGCAGTCCCAACACATTCGTTTCAATCGAGATGTGCTCAAGCGTTGCCACCGACTTGTCGTTTGGGTCAAAGACCTCCACGCCCCGAAGCTCGAGGCCGAAAATGCTCAGTCGACCAAGCTTCTTCGCCTCAATTCTCCCGGGAATGAGCTGATTCGTTTGCTCAAGAGCATTCCGAAGCACAAAGGCGCGCCCGGGATCCGTCAGCTGCAGAACGGCCAAGACCGTCAAGAAGAACGCTATCAGAATCACCAAGGTCTTGAGGAAGCGCCTTGTCCAACGCCAAACAAAGCGCAAGATCCGCCGGGCCACAGATGTAGCTTGGGGAACTAGTGACTCGCGCGGCTCGCCGGTCATCAGAACGCATCTCCAATCGTGAGATGAATCGCGCCAGGCGCTCCGAAGAGAGTTGAATCATCGGCAGAAACACCGTCTGACCCGTCCGTACGCTGGAGCGACAGGATTCGAAGCCCTGTGTCGAGGCGAATTGCGCCCAGGATAGTGTAGAAACGAAAGCCCCAACCGAGCGTGAGATTCAAGTGATCAAAACGCCACACAGGCGCAGCATTCACGTCTCCGACATCGGCGAAACCTGCAATCACAAAGCTCCTGCCCAGGGGCACACGTAACTCAGTGCTCGCCTCCCAGCGTCTAACACCACCGGAGACGCCCGCACCGAGCGTTCCAGCCAAGAACCCGCGGTTGCTGTTCGCCCCGCCTCCACGCAAACGATAAGTAGAAGGGCCTAGTTGTTGGGACGTGTCATCGAGATCAGAGCTAGCACTTTGAATGAACATCCCCGCTACTGCAAAACGTGACGCCCATACAATGTCCCAAAAGAGGGGAAGGTACCCACGCACCTCAGGACCCAGACGATAGGCCGTCCAGTCTGAACCAGCCCACTGTGGGGCCTGCGTTGCATTGAGGCCGAAGTAGGCGCCAATGCGCGGGCGTCCGGGATTGTCCCGCAGATCCAGGCGCAAATCTTCTTCGAGGAACGAGTACCCGTAGCTGGAGGGAAGCTCGCTTCCGTCGCTCGTCTGATTCGATGGGCTATTGCCGACGATGAACAAGTCCTGCTGCACCGCGAGGGTAGCCATGAGACGTCGCCTGAAAAAGCCACGGCGTGCGCCCACACGAAAGAAAATATCGGAGCGAAAAAATCCGAGGAAGGGATCTGGACCGTAGTCCCACGCATTCTCTGTGAAGGTCTCGGTGCGAGCCTCGATCCAACCCGGCTGGGTCAACTTCACGGAAACCAAGTTGCCGAGTTTGGGGGGCGTCGTGCGCGGGAAATCTTCAGAAAAGATCATGCGGGGACGCTCTTCCAGCGTCAATCTCCCTAATGTTCCGAACACGTGCCGCCGCTCGTAGCGACCAAATAGATGGATGTCCCATTGAGGAACGCTCGCCATTTCGCCCGTAGAGGTTCGCTGCTGCGAGCCACTCAGGACGCCAACGCCGAGGCGCAGCGCATGCGGAGCTCGCGGCGTCACTTCCAGTCGAATATTGACCCTGCGCGACTCATTCTGAATTTCTTCGTGCACTTCCACAGACGTGAAAGCTCCAAGCGCAAGAACCTCAGCCTGGGACTCATCGAGCACCTCTGGATCGTAGAGTGCACCCGTAGGAAGCGCCGCGGCTGCGATGATGGGCTTCTTCGGCAGTGTTCCCTCCCCTTCCACCGTCAGAGTTCCGAATTGGTAGGTACTTCCAGCCTCGATGTGAAATTCTACACTTGCCTTCCGAACCCCTGTCTTAACAGCCACCCGCCCGCCAACCTTGGCTTGAGCGTAGCCTCGATGACGCAGGAGTTTCTTCATGCGAGCGCGGGCCTCATCGTAGTCCGTCTCGTCAATCGGCGACTCCAAGCTCAAGCTGCCAGCAGTTCTGAGGCTGGCCTTCAGGTCTTCCGGCAGATTTTCGATGCCATCAAAGGTGACCTTCGTGATCAAGGTTGGCTCACCCTCTGCGACAGTGATCTCAAGGCGAACCTCGCAGATCTCATTCTCTAGGTCGCAGGGCGCCTTGATTGTAGGGTCGGCCGCTTCAGGTGGATCGAATTTCACACCGACGATCCGAGCATCGTAATAGCCACGTGCTTGGTACCAGCGCAGAATTCGTTCCTGATCTTGGTCAAAAACGGCGTTATTGAAAGCAGGCCAGTCAGTCCACCACCAGCGCCACAAATTGAGGCGCGGTGCTTGGCTGTCGAAAGGTTTCTCACCGCACACCGGATCGCCTAACCCAAGCGTCAGGTTGACGCGCGGCCGCTCCCGACTCACCAGACAACTTAAGGCAGGTCGCTCAGCAAGATCCTCCTGCCCCCGAATCGACAACTTGTCGATCTGGTACCGACCAGCTTCGTGCGTTGCGCAGCCGTAGGAACTGGTCAAGAGTATCAGAAGTAGGACAAGCTCTCGCCAAGGACCTCCTCTGCCTAATCTTGCTTTTGGCCAAACGCATTGCAGCACCGGCGAAGGTCTAACAAAGGCCTGGTTTCATCCGTATCCGATCCGCCAAAGACTATCATTTTGGTACTTGCAGAGAGCGAGGTCACGCTGCCTGCCGCCCGTCACGCAACAGACGCGCGGGCTGGCTGGCCTATTGCCGCATAGGGTTTCCGTCGCGGTCAAAACTCACTGCTTGACAAACCCAGAATCAACCAGCTCCCCCTCAAGACTGCTCCGAAACACAAAGCTCCTGCAAACGCTCCTCGGAGATAATCTCCACGCCGAGTTGACGCGCCTTTTTCGATTTGCTGCTCGAAGAATCCGGGTCAGCGAGCACCAGATAACTCAATTCTTGAGTGACCTTATCGACAAGGCGATAGCCAGCTGCGTCAAGAGCCTGCTCATAGTCAGCCTTCTTCTTCCCGCTCGGCAGCTTGCCACTAATGCAAACTGCCTTTTTCGACTCCGCGCCTTCCGGCAATGCTGCCACGGGGGTGGCGTCGCTCACCACAACGCCAGCTGCGAGCAATCCGTCGATCAGCTCGGCCATGCTCTCGATTCCGTCCTGAATCGCAGCGCCGGTGTTTGGTGCTCCCACGGACTCCGCGAACGCCTCCTCGCGCAGCTTTCCTTCACGCCAATCGTTAAGTGTATTCAACTTGCCCGCCGCAGCATTCACCATCAGCTCAACTCGTCGCTTGCCGAGACGATCGATACCGAGCGACCCCAAGAAGTCCACCAGGCTCAATTCTCGCCTCGCCTCAATTCCCTGAAGAATTGTGGCGGCTCGCTTTTTCCCGAGGCGCAGTTCTTTCTCCTGATTGATGATCAAACTCGCCAAAGCATCCGGATTGTCGCGGAGAACATACAGCCCCGCAGCATTTTCTAAGCCCATTTGCTCCACCAGCGCGTGTCGAACTGAATCTCCAATTCCTTGAAGGTCGACGCTCGTGATCCATCGTTTGATTTTGCCAAGAGACTTCTTGGGGCATTCCTCGTTTTGACACTCCAGGACAACGCCTTCAGCCCCACTCGTGTTCTTCCGACGCCCGACCTTGCTGCCACAAAAGGGGCACTCGCTCGGTGGAACAATCGCTAAGCGATTCTCACCTCGCTTGGTGACACGAATCACTTTGGGAATAATGTCATTCGCTTTGATCAGCCAAACCTCGTCGCCGATCGCGAGGTCGAGGCGCTCCACTTCATCCCAGTTGGCAAGGGACGCGTTGGCAACTGTCGTTCCTCCGATTTCGACTGGCTCAAGCTGCGCATTCGGAATCAAGGCTCCCGTGTGACCTCCCGAAACGGTCACCGAACGAAGAATCGTTTTCGCACCCACCGAATCGAACTTCCAAGCAACTTGACCCTTGGGTCGATTGGCGGTCACACCCAAGCTGCGTTGCAGCTTCAAGTCCTCCACCTTGATCACTACCCCGTCGATCCAAATAGGCAGATCAGGTCGACGCACAGCGACGTCATCGTAGTACGCGATGGCCTCATCAACGGACGAACACAATCGATGCTCGATGGTTCCGATGCCTAGCTCTACGATACGAGCAATTTTTTCGCTTTCGCTGTCAAACTCGCGCGTCTCTCCGTCAACAATTTCGTCGATATCAAAAGCGAAACAAGTGAGGAGTTCGGACTGCTTACCGTTCTTTCGACCCATGATGCCGGCGCCAGCGTTGCGAGGATTCTTCGATTTGGTCGCGTCGACCTTCTCCCAGTCTTCCACCGTCAAGATCACCTCGACGCGAACGGCGCCTGTGAATTTGCCCGGCACCACGACGGGTAGCCCCTTAAACTTCAGTGCATTCGCCGTGATGTCCTCACCAATGATTCCGTCACCTCGGGAGATCATCTGCTTCAACTCACCTGCCTCGAAGTAGGCCGCAGCGCTCGCACCATCGCCCTTGAGGCTGAGGTGAATGGGTAACCCGTCACAACTCTTTTTGTACCAAGTCCGAAACTCGTCGCTAGTGTTCACTTTGCTTTGGCTACCCATCGGAATGCGATGAGTAGCCTTCGTGAGCATCGCGTCGGGCGGAACGGGCGCTCCAACCAAAGCCAGGACTGGATCATCAGGCGCGATGAGGCGCAATTCGTCTTCAAGAGAATCGTACTCTTGGTCGCTCATGATGGGCTCACCACCGTAGTAGTAAGCCTGCTTCGCTTTGATGATCTGGCTTCGCAATTCTGTTTCGCGCGACACTTTCATTTCCTCGAACGAGCGAGGTTAGGCCGGGGCCTCGTCGAGTCAATTCAGCGCCAATTCGGCGCGATTGTTGCGCGATGGTTACGCAGCAGGGGCACTCGCGCGAATCAAGTAATCAAAGGCACCAAGGGCGGCTTTAGCACCGTCGCCGGTAGCAATGATGATTTGCTTGTAGGGGGTAATCGTCACATCGCCCGCAGCAAAAATTCCCCTTGCTGAAGTTTCACCATGATGTCCAACCACGATTTCACCATGCTTTGAAAGCTCAAGCGTTCCTTTGAGCCAATCGGTGTTCGGGAGCAACCCAATTTGAACAAACACGCCTTCGAGATCCAAGTGCTTCAGCTCATTCGTTTCCCGATTTTCGTACTCAAGACCGATCACATGCTTGTCGTTGCCAAGCACCTGCTTGGTGAGAGCGCTAGTAATGATCTCCACGTTGTCGAGGCTCTTGAGCTTGCGCTGAAGAATATCATCCGCCTTGAGCTCGGCGGCAAACTCAAGCAGCGTCACGTGCGCTACCACTCCTGCTAAATCGATCGCCGCTTCTACGCCGGAGTTGCCACCGCCGATCACTGCCACTCGCTTGCCCTTAAAGAGAGGACCATCACAGTGCGGGCAATAAGTAACGCCACGCGTACGATACTCCTTTTCACCGGGTACATTCATGTCACGCCAACGCGCCCCTGTCGCGACAATCACGCTCCTAGCTTTGAGCACGGCACCGCTCTCCAAATGAACCTCAGCGATATCCCCAGGCTCGAGGCGTACAGCGCGCTCGTGCTTCATGATATCCACGGGATACTCGCTCACGTGGGCCTCCATGGCAGCCGCCAGCTTCGGCCCCTCTGTTTCGTTCACTGAAATAAAGTTTTCAATCGCTAGGGTATCGAGCACCTGGCCGCCAAATCTGTCGGCCACCACACCCGTATTGATGCCTTTACGCGCGGAGTAGATCGCCGCAGCTGCGCCAGCCGGACCGCCACCCACAACCAAAAGGTCGAATACGTCTTTTTGGCTGAGTTCCTTGGCTCGGCGCTCACTGGCGCCCGTGTCAATCTTGGCAAGAACTTCTTCCAGCTCCATACGACCTTGACCGAACAGCTCACCGTTGAGATAGATGGTCGGCACAGCCATCACCTGGCGCGCCTCGACCTCCGACTGGAAGAAAGCGCCATCGATCGCCACGTGGCTGATCTTCGGATTGCGCGCGGATAGCAAGTTCAGAGCTTGAACCACATCGGGACAGTTCTGGCACGATTGCGAGAAGTAGGTCTCGAAATGAAACTCACCGTCTAGGGAAGCAACCTGAGCGAGTACCTCGTCGCTCACCTTGGGGGGATGTCCGCCCACATGCAGCAGAGCCAGCACCAGCGAAGTAAATTCGTGACCCAGAGGAAGCCCGGCAAAGGTAACTCTCGCCTCCTCCCCTAAGCGCTGAATTGAAAACGAGGGAGAGCGAGCCGAACCACTCTTCGCCTCGACCACGTGAACCATTGAAGACGCCTCTGCGATGTCACTCAGCAGCGCCTTCATTTCGCGAGAACCATCAGAGTCGTCCGACGACAGCACAAGTTCAATCGGGTTCTTCAGGTACTCCAGGTAGGCCTTGAGTTGGGTTTTCAGACTATCGTCGAGCATGGTGAACTTTCGTCGTTCTGGGCCAAGGGGCTCAGAATCGCTGGGGAGATGAATGCGTTGGAGAAACGGATGGTTGTCAAAAGCTCGGGGGGCTTTGCGGGTGAATAGAGATGAAGAAGGCGGAGGCGAGTCATCGCAAGCACTCCTCCGCCCATTCGATTCGCTTTAGATCTTGCCGACAAGGTCGAGCGAAGGCTTGAGAGTCTTCTCGCCTTCCTTCCACTTGGCGGGACAAACTTCGCCGGGATGCTTGTCCACGTACTGAGCTGCCTTCACCTTGCGGAGAAGCTCACTTGCGTCACGGCCGATGCCGTTGTCGTGGACCTCGCATGCCTTGATCTGACCCTCGGGATTGATCAAAAACGTGCCGCGAAGGGCCATCCCTTCTTCCTCGATGAGAACCTCGAAGTTGCGAGCCAAGGTGGCAGTGGGATCGCCTATCAGCGGATACTGAACCTTCTTGATGGCTTCTGAGGTGTCATGCCAAGCTTTGTGAGAGAAGTGGGTGTCACAAGAAACGCCGTAAATTTCGACACCGAGTTTCTTGAACTCCTCATAGTGATCCGCGAGATCCTCAAGCTCGGTCGGGCAAACGAAGGTAAAGTCAGCGGGGTAGAACACGAAGGCAGACCACTTTCCCTTGATAGATTCATCGGAGACCGGCACGAACTGGCCGTTATGAAAGGCGGTTGCGTTGAAGGGCTTAACGTTGGTGTTAATGAGAGACATGTAATTTTTCCTGTCGTTTCGGGTTTTGGGAATCTTCTGTGAGGTCGAATGCCACGATTTGTGACTTCGCCGTCCCTCACCCCCTGAACATGCCTCGATTGGCAAACCAATTCCAATCGAACGTTTTGATGTTGCGTTCACAATAACTGAACGCAATAGTCGCCAGATGGATCTCTCCCAGGTCACCCTTGCTCAAATGAGGTACGCGATCGCCGTTGCCGAGGTTGAAAACTTCAGGCTCGCAGCGGAACGCTGCCACGTCTCTCAGTCCGGACTGAGCATGCAGATCCAGAAACTCGAGGAACTACTCGGCCTGGTCCTGTTTGATCGAAGCAAGAAGCCCGTGCGCGAGACGGATGACGGGCACCTTGCGCTTGCACAAATGCGCAGCATTTTGCGCGAGACGGAACGCCTCGGACAGATCGTAGCCGAAGAATCCGAACCGGCGGGCCCTTACCGGCTCGGCGTCATTCCCACACTATCACCGACGGTTCTCCCGCTTTTCCTGGGAACCTTTATTCGGACTTATCCGCGCGTCGAACTGATCCTTGAAGAACTCAAGACGACGGACATGATTGCAGGCCTTCAGGCCGACACTCTTGACGCTGGCCTAGCGGCAACTCCACTTCACACGCCCGGACTCTACGAAGAACCACTCGGACTGGAAGCCATGTACGCGTACCTTCCCCCCGGAGATCCCCTTCTCAAGAGGAAATCAGTGACCCAAGAGCACCTCCAGGCGCGCGAACTCTGGGTCATGCCAGAAGGCCATTGTTTCCGCAGCCAAGTCCTCGCCTATTGCGGGAACAATCGAGAAGACCACAGCGGACCAATTCGATTCGAAAGTGGTAGTTTTCAAACACTGATGAGTCTCGTCGACGACGGGCTCGGGGCAACCGTCATTCCGGCACTGGTGGCGGCAAAACTGAGCGAACGAACCAGGATAGCTCAGCTTCGCCCTTTGATTGGTCCGGCTCCCACTCGCGAAATCGGTCTGGTGAGATCGCGACAAGATCTCCGTCGGCGAGTGAGTGAAGCCTTAGCTAACGAGATCCGCAGAGCGCTCTCCAAAGCCCTGCCACCAGCCCCCAAGACGGCGATCATCCTTGAGCCTTTGTAGCCCTCCCCGACGCCATCATTGAGTGGATTTGCTTTTCGAGCCGATTTACTCGGCCGCGAGACGACGAAGTACGGCGAGCAAGATGCCACCGTTCCGGTAGTAGCCTAGCTCAACCGCGGTATCGATGCGCACCCGTACCGAGAACTGAGTCACTTTGCCGTCAGCCGACGTTGCCTGAACAGCCACTTCTCCTAGTGGGCTGAGTCCAGATTCGATCCCTGTGATCGAGTACTCTTCCTTTCCGCTCAGTCCAAGCGTCTCGCGACTCTCGCCTTCAAGAAACTGGAGAGGAAGGACGCCCATTCCCACGAGGTTCGATCGGTGAATTCTTTCGTACGATTCCGCGATCACGGCGCGAACACCGAGCAGCAAAGTTCCCTTTGCTGCCCAATCACGGCTTGAGCCCGACCCATACTCTTTCCCGCCAAGCACGATCAGAGGCGTTTCCTCAGATCGATAGCGCATCGCCACATCGAAAACAGTTCCCTGTTCACCACTGGGAATATGCTGAGAGAATCCGCCTTCGACCCCGGGCACCAAACCGTTGCGAATGCGCACGTTCGCGAACGTACCTCGCATCATCACCTCATGGTTGCCGCGACGGGAGCCGTAGGAATTGAAGTGACGCGGCGAAACGCCGTGCTCCTGCAAGTAGCGTCCTGCCGCCGAATCAGCTCCAATCGCTCCCGCTGGCGAGATGTGGTCCGTGGTGACCGAGTCTCCGAGAACCAGTAGCGTGCGCGCTTTCTTGATGTCCTGAAGAGCTAATGGCTCCGCGGTCAAGCCCTCGAAAAAGGGTGGTTCTTGAATGTAAGTACTTTCCGACTGCCAATCGTAACGCGCGCCCGTGGGAGTCGAAAGAGCCTTCCAAAGCTCATCTCCCGCGAATACCGATGCGTATTCGTCACGAAAGGCCTGGGGACCAACCCAGCGGTCAATGAACTCTTGAACGGTTTCGTCGCTGGGCCAAATATCCTTCAGGTAGACCGCCTCACCCGCTTCATCATGACCAAGTGGCTCACTTTCAAAATCAATATCGATCCTCCCAGCTAGCGCATAGGCGACCACCAGCGGCGGGCTAGCGAGGTAATTTGCCCTCACATCTGGATTGATTCGACCTTCAAAGTTGCGATTTCCGCTGAGCACACTGGTCACTACTAGCTTCCTGTCACGAACTTCTTTCGCAATGGCTTCGGGAAGCGGGCCACTGTTGCCAATGCACGTCGTACAGCCGTAGCCGACTACATTGAAATGGAGTTTCTGCAAAGGCTCCATCAACCCCGACTCCGTCAGATAGCGAGTCACAACCTTGGAACCAGGCGCGAGACTCGTCTTCACCCATGGTTTGACAGACAGCCCCCTCTTGGCGGCGGCTTCGGCCAGAAGTCCAGCTGCGAACATCACGCTAGGATTCGAGGTATTCGTACAGCTCGTGATGGCAGCGATGACCACTGCGCCGTCTTTCAACTCACCAGAACCTTCTTCATCCGTCCGGTCGGGCTTGAGCGATGGTAGAACTTGAGAAAATGCGTCTTTCATCCCGGTCAGGGCAATGCGATCCTGGGGACGTTTGGGGCCGCTGAGAGAGGCTTCGACGCTGGCAAGGTCAAAAGGGATCACCGTTGTGTAGTGCGGCTCGGGATCGCTATCGAGACGAAACATGCCCTGGGCCCGTGCGTATTGTTCGGTCAGCGCACACTGCTCATCGCTACGCCCGGTCAAGCGAAGGTAACGAATGGTGTGATCATCAATCGGAAAAATGGCACAAGTGGACCCGAATTCCGGGCTCATATTGGCGATCGTCGCCCTTGTCTCAAGAGGAACGTGCGAAAGACCAGCGCCGAAAAACTCGACGAACTTTCCCACGACGCCGTGGCGACGCAACAGATCAGTCAGAGTAAGGACGATGTCCGTCGCGCTGATGCCTGGTCGCGTTTTCCCAGAAAGTCGTACGCCCACGACCTCTGGAAGCAAGAGTCCTATCGGCTCACCCAACATTGCTGCTTCGGCTTCGATTCCGCCCACGCCCCACCCAAGAACACCGATGCCATTGATCATGGTCGTGTGGCTGTCCGTTCCCACAAGTGTGTCGGGGAACAGTTCTCCGTCCTTTTCGAAGACTCCACGGGCCAAGTATTCCAAATTGACTTGATGAACAATTCCAGTCGCCGGCGGCACCACTTGAAAGTTCGCAAGCGCCCCCTGGGCCCAGCGCAGCAGCTGATACCTCTCCTCGTTGCGCTCGTACTCCTTGTCGCGATTGAGGGTGAGCGAGTCAGCGTGTCCAAATGAATCCACTTGCACGGAATGATCGATGACAAGCTCAGATGGCATCAGCGGGTTGATCAGCTTGGGGTCGCCTCCGAGGCGCTGAAGCGCGTCGCGCATTGCCGCCAAGTCGACGACAGCAGGTACGCCCGTAAAGTCTTGCAAGACGACTCGTGCGGGATGAAAGGCTATCTCGGGGGCAGCCTCGACGTCACCGGTGAAGCTCGCCACGGCATCAATTTGCGCATCCGTAACCGCCTCGGAGTTTTCGTGCCTCAATAAGTTCTCTAAGAGAACTTTGAAACAAAAGGGCAGCTTCTCAAGCGAGATCTCGCGCTGCTGGGCGAACATTTCGAGGCTCGTAAATCGACGACCGGCGAGTTCCGATTGATGCGGCATTTTTCCTAATTCCATGGTGGGCACGTTCACATTCGAGGGCAAGCTGTGAAACTCAAGGGAGACGCTTCAAGGGCCAGAGACATTTAAGGCTCAATCGTCCAGCTTGCTGGAACTTCCTCAGCCGCGAAGCTATCTCCATGATAGTGGAGTTTACCTGCCTTCAACAAACGTTCGATAATTGTTTCCGCGTGAAGCAGAGAGCAACCCGTCTTGTCGGCGAGTGAATTTCGCATCTCAGTCCGGCCCTGCAGATACCCCGTGGGGGGATTGGTGGGAGAAAAGCGCTCACGGAGAATCCCTACGGCATTCTCCGTGGTCAAGTCAGCATCAGGTTGTGAATCTCGTCCAAGTATCTGTTCTTCAAGTATCATTGGCTTACATAGGAAAGAGCAAAGGCATGTTTTCGCGCGCCGTCTGATTGCGTGTCGCGCCGGAGTAGCGGTGTGGAGCACCGATTGTTCTCTTCGCCTGGCCAGGCTGGGGCGCCGATTCCACCTCGGGAAGCGATTCGACTAAGCGGGGACGCATCACAAGGACCGGACAAGGTGCCTCTTCGACTAACTTCTTGGCCACTGAGCCCAAGATCAAGGTTTCCAAGGTACCTTTCCTGGAGTCATGAGCACCGACGATGATCATATCGGCCTCGCTCATGAACGCGATTCGTCCCAGAGCTTCAGCGGGTGATCCCTCATCAGTGACGAGGGCTATGTTCGTCTCCGCCCTAACCAGCCTCTCGGCGTCAAATTCATTCACGACCTTCTGCACTCGCTCTCGCAGTAGCTCCTTCGGTTCAGGCAGCGGAGTTGAAGCGCCTGGCTGGATAGGGAGGTTGGCTATCGGAGGTATCCACGCGATGTCGATCTGAGTTTTGGGGACCATCACGGCGAAAGCGAGGGCCTGAGTGATCGCCTCATCACTTTCTCCGTAAAGATCAAAACCGACTAAGATTCTGGGCGGGGACGCCGAGCTCTCGTTCGCTGTTTCCTTTTGTGTATCAGTCATGACTTCTACTCCTTCTGTGTGATGAAAATGGTGGCGATGAAAACGTCCACAACAGGAGAGGAGCAATACGCGTGCCAGGGGAGCCCACGGGAATCGTCCTGCTTCTTCACGACATGCGGGGCAGAATCCCCCAAACGTGACATTTTGCCTCACCCAGGGCCAGCCTGTGGCGTAGTCGTGTTCTGCGGCTGAAGACTTCAGCTCACCTGACTTCACAAACTTGCGAGTAAACGCGAGTTCTTAGGCGGTCCGTCCGCATGGCACACGTTGTGCAGATTAAACCTGAAAATGAATGAGGAAATTCTCACTGGAGTTGTTGCCCTGCTCGCGCTCGGGGCGTTTGCTCAACTCCTTGCTTGGCATGCGAAAGTGCCCTCCATCCTCGTTCTGCTTGTCTTGGGGTTGCTGGTCGGGCCCGTATTTGGACTCCTTGAGCCCAGCGAACTTCTTGGTGATGTTACCTTCCCGTTGGTTTCGCTAGGAGCAGCCGTCGTTCTTTTCGAGGGCGGATTGACCGCCCGGCTGCAGGACCTCAAAGGCATCCAAGGCCCCGTGAGTCGCCTTGTTTCGATCGGGATCGTTGTCACCTTCCTGCTCACGGCTGGCGCTTCCCACTTCATTGTCGGACTCTCGCCTTCGCTCTCCTTTCTGCTGGGGGCAATTCTTGTGGTGACGGGGCCCACGGTCATCGGTCCGATTCTGCGTCATGCGCGACCGAGTGGAGCCGTGAGCGGGATCCTCAAGTATGAAGGAATCGTCAACGATCCGATCGGGGCGATCATTGCCCTCATCACCTTCCAGGTGATTCAGGTTGAGCAAGTTGAGCATGCTTTCTCCTTAATTCTCTGGGGCGTACTCAAAGCAGCAATTTTCTCGGCGGCCATCGGTATCGCTTGGAGCTTTGCCTATATCTACGCAAGGAGAAAACGCTGGATCCCTGAGGCGCTACACAACGCGGTTCTGCTCCCCTGGGCACTCGTTGCCTACGCACTCGCGAATCATCTTCAGGCCGAATCAGGTCTGCTAGCGGTGACAGTGATGGGCATGGCGCTGGCTTCTCAAAAGAAGGTCGATCTTGAATCCAACGTGGCTTTCGCTGAGCATTTGCGGACAATGCTCATCTCCGTGCTCTTCATCTTACTCACGGCGCGGATCACCTGGGACGATTTAGCGGCTCTGCCCTTGGGGAGCTTTGCACTCGTGGCGTTTCTCATTCTTATCGTACGCCCGCTGGCTGTATTTCTTTCCACGTGGCGCACAAGCCTCGACGGCAAAGAAAGAATTTTCCTCGCTGGGATGGCACCTCGCGGCATCGTCGCGGCTGCTGTATCCTCTGTTTTTTCACTAAGACTTGTCGCGGCGGGACACGAAGGCGCAGAACTCCTGATGCCCATCACATTTCTCGTGATTGGCAGCTGTGTTGTCGTCTACGGTTTGGGCGCTCGTCCCCTCGCCAAAGTGCTCGGACTCAGTCAGCCTGAAGCACGAGGCGTCCTTTTCTTGGGAGCTAATCGAATCACGCGTGGCCTTGCACAAGCTCTAGCGGATGCGAAGATCCCCACCACTGTCGTCGACACCGACCGAAGAAAGGTCATGCGCTGTCGCGCCATGAATCTTAAGGCCGAATACGGAAAGCTCAGCGATCAACACGTACTCAATCGCCTCGATTTGGGGGAGCTCGGTCAACTCATCGCACTCACCTCAAGCGATGATGCCAACACTGTCGCCACGGAACAGTTTCGCTCGGTCTTCGGAGCCGACAACGTGCATCAAGTCTGCTGCGAAATAAACGAAAAAGTGGAACCGGAAGCGAACACCCCCGTACGTAACCTCGGTGGCACCCGTTTCTCGCCAACAACCGACTATGATGAACTTCTTGATTGGGCTCGACGAGGAGCCGCAAAGATTACGAGAATGACCGATACCTTCGACTACGACGCGTTGCTCGCACACTACAACGGCCGAGTCCTTCCTCTCCTACTCATCGACGAGCAAGGTGCGGCCCGAGTCCTCAGCGAGGATGGCGCACTCCCTCAGTCAGGTGAGCGGGTGGTCAGCTTCATTCTCCCTCAACCCGAGCACGAAGCGGCCCCGGTGTCTGACCATCACCAGCTCGCAGCCGGCCACTAATCGCCGAAAGAAGATATGATGCAAATCAGTTACATCGGAGACAAAGACTTCAGCTCTTGGGTCGAATCCACTGTCACGGAACTCAGAGCGCGGCTGCCGTTCAGCCTATCAACGGCGCCGCATACACCCGATACCCCTCCCGTTGACCTCCTTCTCATTGAAGCAGGACTTCCGGTGCCCGCTTCCCCCACCTCGCTCATCGCGCATGTCCTGCCGGCGGAGGCAAAAGAGAAGAATCCTCATTCGACTGAAGGGTATGTCCTCCAGCGTGGCGCCCAGGAGGCGAATCAGCTTCGTGTTGTACTGGAACTGGCCCACAGTCGCAGCCAAGCCAATAGTTTCGGCCAACTCATCGCAAGCCCCTTCGCTCACGATGTGCGCGGGGTGATCGGAGTCGTCAACCTTGCGGCCCAGGTTCTTTCCGCCAACGAGCAGAACGCCGCGATCAGCAAGAAACTTGTTGCTGTGGGGATCAAGATGAGTGAACTCCTTGAGACACTGCAGGCGGCAGCCCCTGTTCCACACGAGTTCGACGAACACTCCTCGGCAGGCGAGTCTTGGTCCACCATGACTGATGCACTCCAGTCGTGGTTCCAGGCTGCCCATCGCTCACGCACCCTTGAGCTGGAGCAAAATAACGGCGGCGGTCTCAGCTTATGCGCGGAGGCGATTCAAGTCATCGTGCGGGGAATGGTTGATGCCTGCACCCGCTACTCGCCCAAGATGGTGCCGGTGAAACTCCGTGCAACTCTGAGCGATGAAAGCCCTGAATTCGAAGTCTGTGTCAATCAGACTTCATGCAGCGACAAACAACGCGCCATTCTTTCCGCGCCTCCGAGCGAGTGGAACCCCTCTCAATCGGATGGCGTTCCCTGGCGACTGTGGGTTGCCCATCAGCTCGCCGCAGGACTCAACTTTGACCTCAGCACCAACCTCTCTGGTGAGTCACTCACGCTGAGACTTTCGAGGTTACCCCCCAGGCAGCGATCAAGTTAATTCGCGTTGCCCGAGTTGACCCGTAACTGGCGCCTCCTAACTGTCGCCCCCCGTCCCCTAGCTAGCCCCCTAGCTAGCAGAGTCGGCCATGGCCTCGGCCTGCTGATTTCTGCCGGCTTGATCCGCTGCAGCGTACTGTTCCAGCTTTCGATACAGCGTCCTCCGATCCATTCCGAGCAAACGCGCAGCCTGGCTCTTATTGTCGCCAGCGATTTTCAATACTTGCTCGATGTAACGACGTTCCACGACCTCAAGGGGCTGAACGTGCTCGGGATCGAGCAACTGACCGGCTTCCGGTGCTGCGCTCGCATGGCTTCGAACTCGCTCAGGAAGATCATCTGGCGCAATTTGATCGAAGCGAGCCAAAGTCACGGCCCGCTCAATGCAATTCTGAAGCTGGCGCACGTTGCCCGGCCAATCAAAACCAAGAAGCTTCTCAGCTGCCTCCGTGGAAAGTCCAGAGACATCACGACCCAAGCGAATTGCAGATTCCTTCAAGAACTCCTGCGCAAGAAGCAGAACATCGTTTCCACGAGTCCGTAAGGGCGGCAAATTAATCTGAACAACGTTGAGTCGATAGTAGAGGTCCTCGCGAAACCTACCTTGCTCAATTTCCTCTTCCAAGTCCCTGTGAGTCGCCGCGACCACGCGCACATCGATGGCATGTTCTCGGGCGCCCCCTACCGGCCTCACTTTACGCTCCTGAAGAACACGCAGCAGCTTTGCCTGCATTTCGGCGGGCATCTCGCCGATCTCATCAAGGAAGACAGTGCCCCCCTCGGCCTCACGGAACAAACCGGCACGAGCACTGCGTGCATCCGTAAATGCGCCCTTCTCGTGACCAAACAACTCCGATTCCAGGAGCGATGCAGGCACCGCCGCACAGTTGAGAGCGACGAATGGCATTTCGCGACGCGCGCCCCCCTGATGCAAAGCTTGAGCAACCAGTTCCTTCCCGGTCCCGCTCTCACCGCAGACCAAGACAGACGCGGGTGTATCGGAGACGCGAGCGATCAAATCGTAGACACGCTTCATCGGAGCACATTCTCCGATGAGCTTTCCAGGGCGCTTCGACTTTTCAACCGTGTCTTCGAGCTCTTTCAGTTTTCCTTGGATCGACCAATGCTCTAGAGCGCGATGCAAAGAAAGTCCGAGCAGCTGCGCATCTACCGGTTTAGTAATGAAGTCATATGCTCCAGCACGCATGGCCTCGATTGCCGAACTCAGGCTCCCGTGACCCGTCACCACAATCACAGGCACACCGGGTTGAAGTCGCTGAACGGCATCACATACCTCGAGGCCGCCGCGTCCTTGGAGCTGCAGATCCGTGAGCACCGTATCAAAGGACTCCGTGGTGAGAAGACGCTCCGCGCTCGCAAAATCGTGTCCACTGAGCACTTCCATTTCCATGCTGGTCAACAGCTCTTCGAGCAACTCGCGGGAGTCGTCGTCGTCTTCGATGAGGAGGATTCGTGATTTCATAGATTTTTCAGTCCGCCTGTCATCAGCAAGAAGCACACCAAAAGTTAAGCGATAGAAATCTGCGAAAATGCCTCAGCCCTGTACAATAATGACACATACGTGAGCTCACAGTGTGTCATTATGACACACGTGGAACTATTTGCCCCGCCTCGCCGGTCTGCGGATCAGTCGGTAGAAGGGTGGCGTCGACGGAATTCCCCCAAAGCCCACAGGGGGAAAACCTTGAGGTAGTTGTCATAATGAATCGAACAGGTCTTGTTGAAGACCCCCGCGATATTCTCGGGCTCAAAGGTGCCGTCTTGTTTTTGGCGAGCGAGCAGAAACTCGACGCCCCGACGAACCGAAACACTTTGATCCTGTCCCCCTGCGATCAGTCCTAGTACCGCCCAGGAAGTCATGACGACCTGACTTTCCACACTGTCGTCGTAAATACGCGTGACGCAGTTCTCGACCGATTCGCCCCAGCCGCCGTCGGTACGCTGTTTCGATTGCAGAAACTGACAGGCGCTTCGAATGGATGGATGCGCGGTGGGTAGTCCCGCTGCGCGAAGTCCGAGAATCCCGAACCAGGTTCCATAGCTGAAGCAGACGCCCCAGGAGCCCTCGAAGCCGCCGTCTGACCGTTGTTGAGAAAGCAAGTAGTCACGGCCGCGAGCTATTCTCTGGGCAAGCTCAGGAGATGCCTTTTGAGGACAAGATTTCTGAAACTGAACCAGAGCTTGCAAGCAAGCAGAAGTACACTCCACATAGGAGTAATCCACCATGATGTCGCGGAAACAGTCCGAGGGATTCAACTTCTCGAGCCATGCAGGGCCGCGCATTTTCTCATAGGTCGCCCAGCCGCCGTCGGCATTTTGAAGCGAAAGGAGAAGGTCGGCGGCATCCTGAATACGATCAATGGAAATCGGATTTTCCACATAGGGCGCAGCAAGAAGACTCGACTTCATCCCCTCGGCTGTGCAGTCGCTAATGGGCCAACCATGAGGCAAATCTGAAAAAGGCCAGCCGCCTTTAGAAGGGTGGCGATAGGCGCTCTCGTGGTCGCGCACGTTATCCCGCACCTGATTTTTTTCGACGAACGAATGAGCTCGCTCCAGCACATCTCGCGCGGATTCAACTTGCTCAGCAGCGAGCAAAGCTTGCATTGCGAAGGTCGTGTCCCACAACTTAGACGAGTTGTAGCCCTGCATCTTGAGACCGTCCGGAGCCTGATAGAGGTAGTCGCGAAGTCGCTGTCGATGCCGCTTGAGATCTGGCCCGTCGGGCTCTTCGAAATGCCAGACCAGCATGTTGAGGAGCTTGTTGATCGGACCGATGCAAATGTAATCAGTATTCTGATCTTCTCGTTCGATCTGATGCAAGACAAACTCCAATGCTTGCTTGCGCAGTTTAGTATACGAAAGCCGTTCAGCTCGCGACAGGACCCGATTGACAGCCCGCATCAGAGCCGTTTGAGGCGTCAAGCTATCAGCAGCAGCGACGCGCTTCTTCGCTTTCTTCCAATCAACGTTCTGCCAGCCTTCGGGGTAAAGCTCCTCTCGCAACTCAAGGATGAGCGAGTCCACGGGCCCATGCGCTCGCCTGCCATAGAGAAAAGACATCGGCAGGTAGACCATGCGACAGTGACACCAGAGCTTTGACGGATGGACCGGCAGACTCTCCGGTAGAAGCCAAAGTTCGGGCGGTAGCGGATTGAGCGCCTCGTACGGATACAGCCCGAGGAGCGCCAAAAAGAACTTTCCCCAGGATGCCGAATAGGTGGCGCCGCCATGAAGGTGGAGCCAATTTCGAGCTCTTTCTACGCGAAGTTCGCTGGCAGGTTGGCCGAGCAAACGAAGCGCAACGTAGTTGGCAACGGTACCGTATACGCAGCTATCTCCTTCGACATGAAGACCGAAGCCGCCATCTTCATTCTGGGTCCCACGAATGTAGCGCAGCATCTCGCTGACCTCGTCCGGCTCCAGGGGCTCCCCGCTGATCCGACAGGTGGCAACGAAAAGTGGCAGGAGGAACAAGGGGCCGCCATAGTCGCCGGGCCAAGCGCCGTCGGCCTCTTGGCTTCGACGCAGGATCTCAACGCTCCGCTCGATTCCTTGAGCGAGCGCTGCCGAATCGACAGTGTTCACGTTCATGTAGCAGCAACGACGCGGGGCACTGAATTGAGGGGTTCGCCGGGAACAGCGCGGCCGCTCATGGCTTCGAATTGCGCACGCAAGGCGCCGTCATCCCGACAGTGAGCTCCACAATCTGCGATAATGCGCCCCACAGCCTCGCGATTGATCTTCACAGGCTGACCCGGAATCAAAACTGCTTCGTTGTCGCGAGCTAGAGCAAGTGTTTGCACAGCCATCCACAGGGGCAAAAGGCAAAACAAGCGAAGCTGAGTATGTTCGGCGGGAATCGCGAGAGTGTAGCGTAGAGCTGCTTCTAAGTGCTCAGAGGCACGCTCTGCCACTCGATTCACGACGCGCAGGGCGGACTCTTTGTTCTCAGGTTCAAGCAAAGCTTCCGGTTCAAAACCCTCAGCTCGGCACATTTGCCGCGGCAGGTAACAAACACCTCGGGAAAAGTCGTCCGTAACATCCTTGACGATGTTCACCATTTGAAGGCCGAGTCCGAAAGACTCGCACTCTTCACGAAGGCGCACCTCAAGCCCTGGCGCGCCCACTGCGTCATCGAACAACTCGGTAATCAGGTGCCCGACAGTCCCCGCAACGAAGTAGCAGTAGCGCTCCAAATCAGCCATGGAGTAAACAGCGTTGAACTCGCGTCCGTCGCTGCGTCGGCTGTAGAGACGCATTCCGTCAGTCATTTCGGAAACCCAGCGCACGGTAGAGGCGCAGACCGAAGCCTTTTGCGCATTGAACACGCGCATCACTCGAGGCAAGCCCTCCATCAAACGGAGCTCGGACTCCTTGGCCTCGATCCCACTGAATCGCTCGAAAAGCAGGCCACTGTCGGCCTCGCCTCGGATTACTTCCAAGAACAATGTGTAAAGAGCGTCACGACGAGCGAGATCAATGTCAGTACTGTCCTCAATCGTGTCGGCGACGCGACAGAGCAAGTAGCCAATACACAAAGCTCTTTCCTGCTCTTCCGGCAGAAACTGAATAGGCTGCGAAAATGTGCGTGACACTTCGTAGAGCGAGTCTCGGCAAAAGTCCCAATCGTCAATAGAAGAAGAGGTTCTAGCGTTCGAGAGAGTCATGAGATTTCTTTCCGAGTCAGCCAACGACTAACTTGTTGCGATGCCTGCGCCGCGCTGAGCGATCCGGCGGATACGAGATGTTCCAAAGTCGGGAAAGGGCTTTGCCAGCTGCTATTACCACGGAGCAGTCCTGGATTCGTCAAATCGCCGACGAGTGCTCCCAATGGCCATTTTAGCCATGCAGCGTCCCTTTTGAGCGATTGGGCAAGCGTAAAAACTCCTAAGGCGCTGGGATCGGCTTCCGAGACGGTGTGACCGATGGCGTAGCCCGAGGCCCGCAAGAAAGAACGGACGAAGGTCGAACCCCGACTGTCCTCCCCCGTAAGCACCTGCATCGTCCGGCGACGTTCCACTGGGTGTTCGCGCAGCATCTTGAGTAAGCCATGGCGTACGCGAGTCGCGCTCTCATCATGTCGGCGAAAGATGGAATACAAAACGTTGGTCAAGAGCTCTGACACATAGACGCCGCGAGCCTCGCGGTAAGCCTCCAATGTATCGACCTGAGCAGCGGTTACGGCATCGAGAATCCCGAAGGTCATTCCCATTCCGCTCACAGGGTGCACGTGGCCCACAGCATCTCCTGCAAGCCAAACATGATCCTTCCCAAAGCAGCTACGCGGCTGAAAACGCGTGGCAGCCCAAGGTGTGGCACCTGAAAGCGACTTTTCAAACTCGCGGTGCCAATTGGCCGGAAGATGGGGCAAAAACGAGTTCAGCACATTTTCCTTCTTGCGCCCCTCGCTGCCTGCCGCATCCGGAACATCCAAACAACCCCGAACCATGCGGTCGCCAACTCGATAGAAGAGAGCAGGCCCTGGCCCACCAAAAAATACGTGACCTAGGCCCTCATAGGGCATCACGACGTCTTGCAGCTCGATGCCCATCATGAAGCCGAGAGGTTGGCCGAGCTGACCTTCACCGAGCGCTGCAAGTACTTTCGACTTACGGCCATCGGCTCCAATCACACGCTGGGCCCACACCCTTCGCCGGTCGCGTGTTTTCCGATTCTCTAGTTCGACAACATGACCATCGAGCCCGGAAAAACCGTAGTACGGGAGATACTCAATACGCGGGTCGCGACGAGCGTAGTTGCGCAGATCGTCGACCAGATCGTGATGCACTCGGGCAATGCCAGTTCCACGAACGTAGGGCAATTGTACCGGCGGCTCTCCGTCGCTGCCGAAAAGCACAAAGCCGTGGCCACGAGCTGCGCCTAAGCTTTCGGTATCAACTCCAAGCGATCTCAATGCGCGTACAGCGGGCGGGTGCATCCACTCACCTGCAAATCTCTTGGCTGCCTCGGGTTGGGCTTCGACGAGCAACACCTCCGCGCCACGCTTCGCAAAAGCGAGTGCAGCCGCACACCCAGTGGGCCCTGCGCCGATAATTACGACGTCCTTCGTGTTACCGCTCTGATTCATCCAATGTTGGGGCGATACATAGGTGACCCCTTCCCGAAATTCCACTGGGGTCCTCGGTTAGACATTTTTCGAGCTAGAATGCCGATTTTAGGGGGATTTGACTCAACGACCTGATCAGGTGTGCAACTCTTTTCGCGGGGTGAATGGGGCAAAGGGGGGCGCTATAAATCTGCGCCCGGCAACCCAGGCTTGGACCCCAATCTGATCCTCTGGCCGATTCCCAGAGAGCGATGCAGCTGGTAAGGGCGTGACGATGGAGTCTTGGCTTGTCGCAGGAGCGCTCAGTCTCGGAGTCCTCACCGCGACCAGACCTGGTCAGGCCCAAACGGACCAACCTCCACAAGCACTAGGCTTTACATTCCAAGCCAACCGTTCTTGTGCGACCGACGATGAACTGATTCGTCGAATTGAAGCGAGACTGCCGCGGCTCAAACTCGAACGACGGCGGGATGCCGCTGTTCAAATCAGAATCGTGGAAGGTGCACCAAAAGTCCGCGCGGAACTTGTCATTCTTCTCGAAGACAAAGAGGAACTCACTCGGAGCATTGAAGCCAACGACTGCAAGAGCGCTCTGGAAGCGATCAGCTTCATCGCTTCCGTCGCACTTGACCCGGGTGCCGAACGTCCCCTGATGATTCGAGAAGTTGCGGAAGAAGAAACAACGCCAGCAACTCGGTCGAAAGAACCAGACAACGCGGAGGGGAACACAAAGAGCCAGGCCGAGCCTTCAATAGCCGAATGGAAGATAGGCATCATGGGAAGCGCCACATGGGGCCCTGCTCCATCGGCACTCTTCGGCGGTGAGCTATATGTGAGTCTCAGTCAAAGCCAGGGCGGCATCTGGGCCCCCGGGTTCCGACTCAGGGCCGGTTATGCCCGTCGAGGCGGATTTGAAGAGAGTGCGGGGAGCGCGCTCTTTGAACTCTTTGATGGTTCTTTAGATCTCTGTCCATCGCAGTGGGGAGGACGCAGCGCACGACTCCAATTCTGCGGAGCTGCGAACGCCGGGGCACTGCGCGCCACTGGGAGCGAAACTTTCCAAGCCAATCAGGCAGTTCGCCCTTGGTTCGCCCTAGGAGGGGCACTCAACCTCGGTTACTCCCCCATAGAGCCCTTATGGGTTGACGGGCGATTCGGGGCAGTCCTGCCTCTGATCCGTGACGAATTCCTGTTCGATGACTCGGCATTCCATCGGGTTTGGTCAGTCTCATTCAGCGCCAGCCTGGGCCTGGCGCTGCGCTTTCGGTGATCGACCACAAGGAGTTGTGCATTTATTCAATGAAACGATGATTATGGCTCACGCGCTTCCTGTGCCACATTGCGCTAGCAGTGTAACAATCGTGGACTCCGACCGTCTGGAAGCAATGTATCGCGCTCATCATGAAGTGATTTGGCGCACCTTAAGGCGCCTCGGCTTCAGTCCGGAAGCAGCGGCCGACTACACACAACAGGCATACCTGGTCGCCTTGGAGCGCCTAGCGGACATTCGCGCCGGGAGCGAAAAGGCCTTCCTCTTCTCGACCGCCATCCAACTTGCAAGAACCGCCGCAAGAAAGTTGAGAAGAATCGACTTCTCCGACGAAGTAGATCTTGGATCGGATTTGGGAGGAGCCGCAGAGGCAGCAGACAATCGCCAGGTCGCGATGCAGCTGATGGAGCAGGTCCTTGCCCACATGGACGTAGATCTCGTCACAGTGTTCACGCTCTATGAAATTGAAGACTTTTCTTCACCAGAGATTTCGCAAACCCTGGGCATCCCACTCGGTACGGTAGCTTCGAGACTGCGCCGAGCGCGAGAAGCTTTTCGAGAGAAAGCCGCAAGACTAGAATCCAAGTGCCGTCCGTTAGGAGACGTCTCATGAACCGAGAAGCGAAACTACTAGGAAATGAGGGAACTGCTTTTGAGCAAGCTTTGCTGAAGAGTGTTCAGGGCGAATCCCCCTCCAAAGCGTTGAGTTCTCAGATGATGGGACCCATTGTCGAGCCGCCCCCTGTGGTCGAACCAAGCTCAGGACTCGCTACAAGCGCAGCGGCGAAGTGGGTCGCCGCTTCCGTCGCCGCCCTCGGAATCGGGGCGACGATCGCGCTCGGGATACAGGCTGAAGATCATTCCGGCAAGACACCGGCACCCATTCAACAGACTGCTCCTGCCAATCAGACAGGAGAAGCTATCGAAGCTAGTAACGGAGAAGCAGCAGAACACTCAAACCCTGCTGTGGCGAAACCTGAACTGACTTCACCGAAAAAAAATGTGAAGAGTCCCGACGCTCCCGTGCCCCGCACAAGCAATACTCAAGCGACCGTTCCGCGGAAGCTGTCTCGCTCAGACGACAGCCAACTGGCGCAGGAGATGAGACTGCTTGACCAGGCGCGCGCAGCTCTTGCTCAGAAGGTACCGAAAAAGGCACTTCGCCTGCTCGGAACATACGACTCTCGCTACCCGGCTGGAACCTTGCGCCAGGAGGCTACGGTCTTGAGAGTCACCGCCCTAAAAGCCACCGGGCAGCAGAACCAGGCAGAAGAGCTTGCGGATAAATTTCTCAAAGAGAGCCCCAATAGCGCCCACAAATCACGTCTTCAAGCAGAAGACGGAGCCCAGGAAGCAGCTCATTGAGGAGGAGTTTTGCACTCCTGATGAGCTGCGGAATGCTCTCCTGCCAAGGAGGCTCACAAGTGACGCTTGGCTATTCCGAACCGGAGGGCACAGGCGGAACGGAGGGCACAAGCAGTACGGGCGGTGGAGCGCCTTCGCCATCGACGCGAACCCCTCTTTTGTTCAGCGAAGTTGAGCAGGTGTCGGAGCTTTCGACGGAAGGAAAAGACGACAATCCCACACTGAGTGAAGATCAGTTGATGCTCTGCTTCACATCACAGCGAGCCGCGGGAACGGGAAACGTCGATATCTGGTGCAGTGAACGCTCCAGTTTGCTCGATCAATTTTCAGACCCGCTCGAACCTGTCGGAATCAACAGCGACGGTTTCGAATCCAGCGTGGCACTTTCCTTCGACGGCCTCACCATGTGGTTCGGCTCAAACCGAGACGGCGGGCAAGGCGGCATGGATATTTGGACAAGTCGCCGAACATCACGAGAAGCCGACTTCAGCGCCCCGGCACCTGAGGTGGCTCTGAACTCAGAGTTTGACGACATCCCGCGCCCCCCGGGCTCGAACGGAATGATCTTTCCCATCAGTTCCCGACGGCAACAAGACGTGTACTGGACCTACTTCAGCGGAATTAGGTCAGACGGCAGCTATGCCACGCCAGAATTGGTCGAAGAACTCGCCTTGAGCGACCGAGTTCTGGTCGACGGGCACCTGAGTAACGATGGCTTGCTCCTCTTGTTTACAATGGATCCAGACGGAGACGACAAGGGAGACATTTTCACGGCGGAGCGCACGAGTGTCGACGAAGCCTTTGGCCCTCCCGTGCTCGTTGAAGGCATCAATGGCCCTTCGAATGACCGCGATCCGTGGCTGAGCCGGGACGAGAGCGTCCTCTATTTCTCTTCGGACCGTGACGGAGACTTTGACATCTACCGAGCCACAATGCCCTAGACCCGGGCTTCCTCAGGCACGGTGCAACGAGTCGCACCGTGCCCTTCGAATTCCCGTCCCTCGGCGCGAGGTATCAAAGAACGCGATATCTCAGAGCATCAAGGCAGCTGCCCGACGTATTCGCCCTCAAGCTCTTCGTTCCAGGGGCCCACATCTTCGCGAGGATAGGCCTCGCCCCCATGCTCACTGATGTCGAGGCCGTCAATTTCGTCCTCCTCACTCACACGAAGACCCATTGTGCCGCTGATAATCTTGAACAAGATCCAGGCACAGCCAAAGGACCAAATGAACGCAGAGAGGATCCCAATCGCCTGGGTAATCAGCTGCGGTACCGAGAACCCATCAACGTGGAAGACCGCCACAGCGAGCGTGCCCCATGCGCCGCAGACACCATGAACGCTAATCGCACCAACAGGGTCGTCGACTTTTCGATTCTCAAAAAACTCGACTGAGAACACCACCAGGACACCAGCTATCGCGCCAATGATGATGGAAGCCAGTGGAGTGGCCGTCGCGCACGGAGCGGTAATGGAGACCAGCCCGGCCAGCGCGCCGTTCAATGCCATAGAAATCTCGGGTTTCCCCACTCGTGCCCAAGTTGTCAGAGTTGCGAACAACGCTCCGGCGCAAGCGGCCAAGTTGGTGTTCACTGCGATGAGACCAAACGCCTTACCCGCTCCCGACGCAGGATCCGCACCACCTGTGACACCGGTGGTACTTCCGGCATTGAAACCAAACCATCCCATCCAGAGAATAAAGACGCCGAGAGTTGCGAGTGCCATCGAATGCCCGCGAATTGGCGCGCCGTTTGCGGCGAACTTTCCGAGCCGGGGACCAAGCACGATCGCACCAGCCAGAGCGGCCCAGCCGCCGATACTATGAACCACCGTGGACCCTGCGAAGTCGATGAAGCCCGGCAGGCTGGCTCCCGCCAAGAATCCGCCCTCAGGTCCTTCAAGCCACCCGCCCCCCTGAAAGAGACTACCCCAGGCCCAGCTACCAAAAATCGGGTAAATTACCCCTGTGATGACGACGCTGTACACGAGGTAAGACACAAATTTCGTGCGCTCTGCCATCGCCCCCGAAACAATCGTCGCAGCGGTGGCCGCGAACACGGTTTGGAAGAGCAGAAAAGTATAAGTCCAGGTATCCGATTCGTAGCCACTGAGGAAGAACCCCGTGGTCCCGAAGAAGCCATTGGAGGTGCCAAACATCAGGCCAAAACCAAGCGCCCAAAAAATCAGAGAGCCGAGACTGAAGTCCATCAGATTCTTCATCAGAATATTGACGACGTTCTTTGCTCGCGTGAAGCCAGCTTCAACCAAAGCGAAACCGGCCTGCATCCAGAACACCAGAATCGCGGCAATCACTGTCCACAGGGCGTCCACCGAGAACCCGTTCGCGTTTCCCACAGGCGAGGCTTCCACTGCTTCAATATCTGACAAGCCAAGGTGGTCTCGATACTCCTCCCAGGAAAGTCCCTGATCTTTCACGGCTTTGGGCGGCGGCTCGGCCGGGGGCTGCATAGCCTTGGGTGTCGATTCGGCCTCAGGCGAGGGCTGCTCTGCTTCAAGATCAGGTGCGGCTCCCGCCACCCCGGACATGAGAATCAAAAAGAGAGCAATTACCGCCGAAAAGAGAGTTCCGCTTACGCTGCGAGTGAAATATGGGCTCGGTTTCGTTTTTGACACGATCCGAAGCTATCGAGTCGACATTTCGAAACAGTTGCTCGACCGGTTCCATGTATTCGATTGGCGAAGCGCTTTCCGAAACACGCTCGAATTATAGGGAACCGTACTCTGTGAGCGAGGGAGAACGGACCCAACTCAGATGACTGCATCCCAAAACATGAAACTGCAACCAGCCACGATTCCCCGACCAACCGCTCCTGTCGTCGACTTTTCGCAGCGCATCGCTGCCGCGAGGCGAGCAAGTCCACCGCAGAGCGCGAGTCCTTCACAGGACTCAAGCTCGCCGCAGGACTCAAGCTCGCCGCAGGACTCAAGCTCGCCGCAGGACTCAAGCTCACCGCAGGACGCACGCTCGCCGCAGGGTTCCAGTACCTCACCATCGAATCCGCCCCCTGCTCCCAGCACTCGCCCTAAGCAGGACAGCGCACCTCCTTCCTCGAATGGGTTCACCGCGGCAATTCACGGCGCGGCGCTCGCAGACCTGGTTCAGCTGGAATGCATGCGCGGTCTCACTCGCTCGGTCTCTGTCAGCAGCGAAGGCGAGAAGGCCTTGCTTTATTTCGACCAAGGACAGCTGGTCCATGCGGAATGCGGAGAACTCCACGGTGAAGAGGCAGCGCTCCACATTCTTGGCTGGGCGGAGGGCGCAGTGGAACCGGCCGACCAATTTTGGATTCATGCGCCGACCATCCGGACGAGCTGGCAAGGGATGCTGATGATGGCCGCCCAACGTCAAGATGAAGCGAGGCGAACAGACGGCCCACATGAAGCTCCGCTCAGCGAACGTACGCTCAGAAACGCCAAAGCCGTGAATAACCAAGCGCCTCCCAAGCAAATTACTCGATCCGTCCGACTTGACCGCGATGGAAGTATTATCGAATCCCAAGGCGCACTCGACGATTTCCCGGACGCCGCGGCCTACGTGGTTCGTCTGGCAGAGCTGATTGGCGAGGGTCTTGGATTAGAAAATTTCGAGGCTCTGGAATGTTCATCCCAAGGACACGCGATGCTCGCCTATCTAGATGGCGACTCTATCGTCGCGCTGGAGGGAACTCCCGGACCAGAAATCGCGGCTCATCGCAAAAAGGCGGGACTATGATCGAGAATCCGCAGGCAACTGCCACTCTTCAAACGTTGCGCGACCTTGACGGTATTCTTGGAAGCTTCCTGGTTTCCGATTCAGGAGCCATCGTCGCACAAGATCTGCCCGCCTACTTTGGAACGGCGGCGGCTGACATCGGCCCACGAGCTCAGCGGCTGCAAGAAGCTCTGAGCCTCAGCCAAGGAGAAGTGAACCAGTGCGTGCTTCGTTATGGGCCCCACAAGATCTCGCTTCGTCCCATCAACGGAGGCCTGCTGACCATCGTCGCGAGCAGTGAAATCAATCTTCCCGCCTTGCGGATGGCCGCCAACCTGGTTGCCAAGAAGCTCCCAGCGCTCTCGTCGATTGAAGCCCCCGCCAGACCGCCAGCGGACACGAGTTCGCCAAGTTTCACCAGCACCCTGGTCTCAACAGGGACCCCACCGGAAGTTGCAGCAGCGACTGCAGCGACTGCAACACCGACAACACCGACAACACCGACAACACCTGCGTCATCTAGGCGACCGCAGCAAGGTTCTTCGGCCCCTGAGGCTCCCGACGGCCCTCCATCGAGACAACGGGCTGTCTACTTCCGTGGCAAGCGAATTCGCTAGAAATACGAAGCCAACTTCAGCGATATCTCTAACAATCGCCCGTCTCTTCTGACAGCTACGTGTCGGCGAGTAGGTCTTGCGTCGACTCTGCAACAGCTCGACATAGGGGAGAAGATCTAAAGTTGATGGACGAAACAAACGCGAAAAGCGTCGGCTACGCTGGCCTGCCAGGGTAGTTTCCAGAAGGAGGCGCTCGCGACGCCGAGCCTCTACACCACATGAATCTGGAAACCTACAATCCTGATGAGACGCTCTTTTTTGATGAATTGTTCGCCAAGCTGGGTGAAGTACGGGAGGGGTTCGAGCCGCTCGTTCGCGGACTGACCAACCTTGGCGGTGACGCGGTCAGAAGTCGACAGAGCGCCGCAGAACAGTCCCTGCTCAAGGCTGGGATCACGTTCACCCTTCGAACAGAAGATGACGAGGACGACGGAGAGCGAATCTTCCCCTTTGACGTGATTCCACGAGTGATCGCCGCTCAAGAGTGGGCGCGAATGGAGAAGGGAATTGAGCAACGCCTCCGTGCTATCAACCTTTTCCTGTCAGACATCTACGGCGACCAGAAGGTGATCAAGGACCGAATTGTCCCAATTGAGCTGATCAAGACGTGTCCCGACTACCGCGAGCAGTGCATGGGCCTCAAGCCGCCACACGGGATCTGGTGCCATGTGAGCGGCACGGATCTGGTGAGGGACAAGTCGGGAGAGTTCCTCGTACTTGAAGACAACATGCGTTGTCCGTCCGGTGTCAGTTACGTCTTGGAGAATCGCAACATTCTCAAGCGCACTTTCCCACAAATCTTCGAGCAGATGTCGATTCGACCAGTCGACGACTACCCCGTGCACTTGTTGGAATCACTCCGCTACCTCGCGGCCCATCGAATCGATGACCCTCGGGTCGTGGTACTCACTCCGGGTAGATTCAACAGCGCCTACTTTGAGCACACGTTCCTCGCCCAGCAGATGGGCGTTGAGCTAGTGCAGCCGGATGACCTGGTCGTCAAGGATGACTTCGTCTACATGCGGACCACTGCGGGGCTCTCTCGCGTTGACGTGATCTACCGTCGAGTGAGCGACGACTTCTTGGACCCGGAAGTGTTCAATCCCGATTCAATGCTCGGCGTTCCCGGAATCATGGGTGTCTATGCAAAGGGCAACATTGCTCTCGCAAATGCACCTGGAACTGGTGTGGCCGATGACAAAGCCGTCTACGCCTATGTGGAAAAGTTCATCAAGTATTATCTCGATGAGGATCCGATCCTGCGCAACGTCCCCACCTATTTGTGCAGCGAGGAAAAAGATCGCAAGTACGTACTGGAACATCTCGACGAGCTGGTCGTGAAGGCAACAGACGGTGCTGGAGGCTACGGCATGTTGATCGGCCCTCATTCGACGAAAGAAATGCAAGCCGACTTCCACAAGCGAATCAGCGCAAACCCACGAGGATACATCGCGCAGCCAACGCTGAGCCTGTCTCGTGTTCCTACCCTCATCGAGGGGATCTGCGAGCCCAGGCACGTGGACTTGAGGCCCTTCGCGCTCTACGGCGAGAAGATCTACATTCAGCCAGGAGGTCTAACTCGGGTGGCCCTCAAGAAGGGCTCCTTGGTCGTGAACTCATCTCAAGGTGGAGGCAGCAAAGACACATGGGTGCTTTCTGCCTGAGGCGAACAACACTTGAAGAAATTCAACCGCTGGAAGCAAAATCTACCGCCTACCAACGAGTCAACTGCTTGAAACGAATCATTCTGCCTAAGCCGAAATACACTACCAACCGAGTTAGCTCACAAGTTCGAGAACTGACCGGAGAGAGAAGCTGTCATACGATATGCTAAGTCGAGTTGCCGACGCCATTTACTGGGCGAGTCGATACGTTGAACGAGCGGAGAACGTCGCCCGCTTTGTGAACGTGAACCTGGATCTCATGTTGGACAGCCCCACGGCATCTCGCCCGTCGTGGCAGCCGCTCGTGCAAACCAGTGGAGACCAAGCCTGGTTCGAAAAACACTACAGCACATTCTCTCCCGAGAACGTGACACGATTTTTGACATTTGACCGTTCTTACCCCAACTCGATTTCTTCTTCAGTCGCGTCCGCGCGTGAGAACGCGCGTACCGTTCGCGAAGTGATCTCGCGCGAAATGTGGGAAGAACTCAACGCGCTGTTTCTGATGGTGCGTGAAGCTTCAAAGCTAGAGCGGTCTCCAGAAGTCATGGCAGACTTTTATGACAGAGTGCGCAGCGCCGGTATCCACTACGCTGGAGCAACTGACGCGACCTTGTCTCACGGTGAAGCTTGGCAATTTTCCAGGCTCGGTCGGATGCTTGAACGTGCCGACAAAACGTCCCGCATCCTGGACGTAAAATACTTCGTCCTGCTCCCAGAACTCGGAGATGTAGGAACGAGCGTCGACCAAGCAGGCTGGACGGCCTTATTGAACTCTGCGTCCGCTCTTCAGATGTATCGTCAGCAACATCAGGTCATCACGCCCAAATCCGTCGCGAAGTTCCTGATGCTAGACGCTCATTTTCCCCGCTCTATCCGCCACTGCGTTCACACAATGCAAGAAAGCTTGCACGACATCACTGGTACACCTATCGGTAGCTATACAACCGAAGCGGAACGGCTCATGGGCACCTTACGTAGTGACCTCGATTATGCCGAAATTGACCGCATCATGGAAATCGGCCTCCACGAGTACTTGGACAAGCTGCAACACACCATGAACCGAATCGGTGTCGCCATCACCGAGAACTTCGTCAAACTCGATAGCTGACAAGCAGTAAGAAAATATCATGTCCGTTCGCGTCTCACTCACTCATCGTACCAGCTACACGTACGAGCGTCCTGCTTCGCTTGGCCCCCAGGTCATCCGCCTTCGCCCCGCTCCTCACAACCGCACCCCAATTCACAGCTACTCCCTCCGCATTCAGCCCGAAGACCACTTTCTCAATTGGCAGCAGGATCCACACGGCAACTACTTGGCGCGCGTGGTCGTTCCTGAGAAAACGGGAAAATTCGAAGTCCTCGTGAACTTGGTCGCCGACCTCGAAGCGTACAACCCCTTCGACTTCTTCCTTGAGCCGCACGCTGAAAAATGGCCATTCGAGTATTCGGAGCAGGATCTCGGCAACCTGGAACTCAATCTACGACCAGACCCCATCACTCCCCTGCTCGAAAAGTTCGTAGCTGAGATCAGTCGCGAGGAAATTTCCACAAATGACTTCCTGGTTGCGCTGAATCAGAAAGTTTTCGCAGCGGTCGACTACGTGATTCGAATGGAGCCTGGCGTGCAGACTCCTGAGGAAACCCTTTCCCTTGGTAAGGGCTCCTGTCGCGACTCAGCCTGGCTGCTTGTGCAAGTTTGTCGCAACTTAGGACTCGCAGCGCGTTTCGTCTCCGGGTATCTGGTTCAGCTCGAACCGGACGAACGCCCCGTTGATGGTCCTGCCGGGCCAGAAGTGGACTTCACAGATCTGCACGCTTGGGCAGAGGTTTACTGTCCCGGAGCGGGTTGGATCGGTCTGGACGCAACCAGCGGGCTTTTGACCGCTGAAGGTCACATTCCACTCGCAGGTTCGCCAAGGCCCTCAAGTGCAGCGCCGATTGAAGGTGGTGTCGAGAAAGTCGAAACCGAGTTTGACTTCGAAATGAAGGTCGAACGCGTGATCGACGTTCCTCGCGTCACCAAGCCTTACACCGATGAGGAATGGTCTGAGATCGTGTCTCGCGGGTTTAAAGTGGATGAAGTCCTCAAGCGACACGACTTACGACTCACAATGGGAGGCGAACCCACATTCGTCAGCACACTCAATCCCGACGCCGACGAATGGAATACGGCTGCGCTTGGTCCAGAGAAACTGGCTATCGCGGATCGCCTGACTCATCGTCTTGCCAAGCTATGGTCACCTGGAGCTCTTTTGCATCACGGCCAGGGCAAGTGGTACCCGGGTGAACAGCTTCCACGCTGGGCCATCTCGATTATTTCCCGGGCAGATGGTGAGCCACTTTGGAAGAACCCTGACTGGTTCGCCCGATCCGGAGAACCGCATGCAGCAACGATTGAAGACGGCGAGACCTTCATGCGAACACTGCTCAGTGTCCTTGAACTCTCCGACTCGGGCCTGATTCCTGGTTACGAAGACTCTTGGTACTACATGTGGCGCGAGCGTCGCCTGCCGGGCAACGTCGATCCGCTCAAGAACAAGATCGAAGACAAGCTGGAGAGAGATCGCTTGGCACGCGTGTTCCGGCGGGGGCTAGGAGCGAAGGTAGGTTGGGTTGTGCCGCTCGGTCATGACGGTACAGGCTTCACAACCGGCCAGTGGTTTCTGCGCGAAGAAAATTGCTTCCTCTACCCTGGTGACTCCGCAATGGGCCTCCGGCTTCCTCTCGACTCGCTCCCCTGGTTCGATCCAATAGAGTCAGTCGCTGCGGTTGCGCAGGACCCAACAATCGACCGTGGACCACTGATCATTCGTCAGTTCCAAGGATCGGGAGAAGAAGCTCCCAGTTCAATGGGTCGACGCGTTCAGGACAGTCGACGTTTCGACTCGGAAGGTCGAAGCTCTTTGCCACCGTCATCACGTCGGCGTGCTCCGCTCCCTCTGCCCTCCGACAAAGAACTCGACCCGGCGCAACTCAGTTTGCTCAAGACGGCGCTCTGCGCCGAAGTCCGCGAAGGAATTCTTCGCGTGTTCTTACCACCAATTCAGACCACTGAGGGTTATCTGGACTTGTGCGCGGCGATTGAACGGACCTGCGAGATCACTGGACAAAAAATTCAACTCGAAGGTTATCCTCCACCCTTCGATCCCAGGCTCAAGGTTTTCAAGATCACCCCTGACCCAGGCGTGATCGAGGTAAACGTTCCTCCGACGAGCAGCTGGCCTGAATTGATGGAGCAGACGGAACAGCTCTACGAAGAGGCAAAGAAAGAAAAGCTCACGGCCGAAAAGTTCGAACTGGATGGCCGACACATTGGGTCGGGGGGAGGAAACCACGTGGTACTTGGAGCTGCCACACCTCTAGAGAGTCCGTTCCTGAGACGTCCGGATCTTCTACGCAGCCTGATTTCCTTCTGGCACAATCATCCTTCGCTCTCATTCCTCTTCGCTGGGCAATTCATCGGACCTACTTCGCAGGCTCCTAGAATTGATGAGGCGCGGAACGATGCCGTCTACGAACTTGAGTTGGCCTTCGATGAGCTCACCCGCCACGACCACGTCGTACCTTGGCTAGTTGATCGAGTGTTGCGAAACATCTTGGTGGACGTGAGCGGCAATACGCACCGCACGGAATTCTGCATCGATAAGCTGTACTCGCCCGACTCTGCCACTGGACGACTTGGACTCGTGGAGATGCGCGCATTCGAGATGCCCCCGCACCACCGCATGGCAAGCGCCCAACATTTGTTGGTGCGTTCAATTCTCGGAGCCTTTGCAGAACAGCCTTATCAAGAGCGCTTGGTGAAGTGGGGAACGTCTCTTCACGACCGCTTCATGCTGCCTCACTTTGTGAAGCAAGATCTCAATGACGCACTCTCCTTCTTGAATGAGCGCGGATTCCCTCTTGAGCGGGAATGGTTCGAACCTCACTACCAGTTTCGCTTCCCCTACTACGGTGAGGTCGTCAAAGATGATGTCCATCTAGAAGTTCGCGGCGCGCTGGAGCCTTGGCACGTTCTTGGCGAAGAAGCTGGAGCAGGAGGCCAGGCTCGCTACGTGGATTCCTCGGTGGAACGTCTCCAGGTCAAAGTAGGAGGCATTACCCCCGGTCGGCATCAAGTCACCTGCAATGGCATCGCTGTACCCGTGCACCCCACCGGCACTCGCGGAGAGAGCGTCGCGGGTATTCGCTACCGAGCATGGCAGCCACCCTCCTGCCTGCACCCGACGATTGGCATTCATGGCCCGCTGCGCATTGATATCTACGACGCTTGGAACCAGCGATCCATTGCTGGCTGCACCTACCACGTAGTGCATCCTGGTGGGCGCTCGAACGAAGTTCGACCTGTCAATGCGGTGGCCGCAGAAAGTCGACGCATCGCTCGATTTGAACACGTCGGGCACAACCCCGAACGTTATGTGCCCACAAGTGTCGGAGTGAACAGCGACTTCCCGCTGACACTAGATCTCAGGCGTGTACAAATCTAACGTTGGCCGGTAGGGGAGAGTTACAAGCTCTCCCCCCGCTTTCGCATGCAACCCTACCACGAGTTCTTCGACCAGAACGGACTTCCGCGTCCGCACCAAGAGCCGTTGTCGCGCTACCTGGGCAAACATGATGCCAAGGCAGTTCAGAAGCTCCACCTTGCGGTTCAAGGTAGACTTCTTGAGCAGGAGGTCAGCTACAATATCCTGAGCTCCCCTGACGGCGCATCGAGAAACTGGGTGCTCGACGAGGTGCCTCATGTCATCGCCCCTGAAGAGTTCAGTCCCCTTTCTGTCGCGCTCACGGAGCGAGCCCACTTGCTTGAGGCCTGTCTTGAGGACTTCTACGGTCCGCAGCGACTGATCCGCGACGGCATCGTGCCGGCGGATGTTGTGCTCGGCAATCCTCACTTCTTCCGCTCTTTGCATGGAGTTCGACCCCTAGGCGGTCGACGGCTCGTCCTCTACGCCGCGGACGTCGTGAAGATCCCGAGTGGTCAATACGTCGTCCATTCAGATCGAACGGCGGCCCCGACCGGCTCTGGATACGCATTAGAAAATCGCCTGGCGATCGGTCAGATTCTGGCAGAACCCTTTCGAGAATACCGTATTCGCAAGGTGAATCGATTCTTCGATCTACTCGCGCAGTCAGTGCGTAGCCTGTCAGCGCGGAGTATCGTCGATCCGCGCATCGTGCTCCTGACGCCGGGCGTTCACGACGAAAGTTCATTCGAACACGGATACCTCGCTCGCTACCAGGGCTTTGAGCTCGTCGAAGGGCGCGATCTCACAGTGCGAGGCCAAGAGGTTTTCTTAAAGACGCTTGAAGGCCTCAAGCGGGTTGATGTGATTCTTCGCCGTATTTCCGATGATTGGTGCGATCCTCTTGAGCTCCGAGCTGACTCCATTCTGGGGGTTTCTGGGCTCGTCGAGGCAAGTCGCGCTGGCACCGTCGGCATGGCCAACCCGCTAGGCAGTGGACTAGTCGAAAGCCCCGCGTTCCGAGCGTATTTGCCCAAGATTTCGCAGGCATTATTTGGCCGACCACTCGCTCTGCCGTCAATCCCGACGCGACATCTAGCCAACTCGGATCAGCGCCAAGAAGTTTTTGACACATTTGCCGACTGGATCATCCGTCCGGCGTACGGTGACCGACAGGCAGCACCTCTACGCGTCGGATCGATGGTCCCAAGTGACCAAGAGAAGTTGCGCGCTGAAGTTCTGGAAAGTCCCGGAAGCTATGTGGCGGAAAAGTGGCCCGTTGCTTCACGTGTTCCTATCGGTCTCAATATGGCGGAAGAGGGCTCTTTGAGCCTACGCCTCTTTGCTTGCGCCAGCGGTGAAGAATTCACCGTCATGCCTGGCGCGCTGGGACGTGTGAACGACAGCCCGGACGGACTTTTTCTAGAAGGGGAAGCTGCCACTATCTCGAAGGACGTGTGGGTCATCGGCAATGATGACGCAGGCGCGCCAGAGCTTCCGCGCATGCCTGAGCCGCTCGTCGAAATCCGACGCGGCGGGGTCGATTTGCCGAGTCGGTTATTCGACGACATCTATTGGCTCGGGCGTTACACCCAGCGCTGCAACTGCAATGCTCGTATTATTCGAGCTGGACTTGAACCAATCCAGACAGAAGGCAGCGAAGTGCCTGTAGACCTGGTTGCCGCACTCCCCCGCACTCTTGCGGCACTCCAGGTGCTCTCTCCTGGAACGATCAAGAAGGTGGGCCTCGAACAATGCCTGTTCATGTCCATCTACGATCGAGGACGTGGAAACAGTATCAGTTCAGCATTGAGTCGCGTCCATATCCTCACCACCGCCACTCGTAGTCGTCTTTCAAACGACACCTGGGGGATCTTGCGGCGCGCGACCGATCTTTACGCCAAAGCTCCGGCTGAAAAAGTCAGCTCACAAGAAGCCGCCGATCGACTTGACGATCTGCTACTGAGTCTTGCAGCATTTCATGGCATCACGAGCTCAAATATGGTGCGGGGGCACGCTTGGGTTTTCCTCGAAATGGGCCGTCGGATTGAGCAAGGAGTCTTTGTGCTCACATTACTCACCCATTTGTTCCAGTCTGGTCGCTCTCGAGTTCTGATGGAGACTTTGCTTCGCGTCTGTGACAGCTTGCTGACGTACCGCTCGCGTTACCTGAGCAACCTGCAACCGACACCAGTGGTTGACCTCGTTCTTACCGATGACACCAATCCACAATCAGTCATCTTTCAGGTCAAACGGATGCTCGCCTGCGTCCGATCGCTGCCACAGAAAACGCCTTTCCCCCTCAGTCGTGCCGAGCAACGCTTAGTCACGCTCGAAACAGCGCTACTCACGGCCGATCTTGGAAAAGCGTGCAAGGGCGAAGCGCGAGCCCTGAAAGAAATAGCCGAGGAGGGAATCAACTTACTCTGGCAGGTGTCTGACGATCTCACTCAGACCTACTTCATCCACGCCAGCCGTTCACGCGCCATCGCTCCTTCCCACTGGATTGGCGCTGGCCTCGAGGCAGATACATGAGGTATCGGGTCAAACACACCACCACTTACGATTACGAAAGCCCCGTGATGCACGGTCGGCATGTCGTGAGAAAACGGCCGAGACCCATGCCGTTTCAAGAGGTGATGCAAAGTGCCCTGAGCGTTTCCCCTACCCCGGTCTGGACGAATCAAGGCTCAGATTACTTCGGCAACTTCGTGGACGTCGTGGAGGTGATCGAGCCACATGACCGACTTGTGGTGGTGGCGAGTTCGGACATCAACCTCGGCCCACGCCCGATTGACGGGGGAATGCCTTTGTTTCAAACAAGTTGGGAATCAGTGCGTGACAGGCTGCTCGGCGACCCGAGCTGCTACGAAGCACGTGAAATGTTGCTCGACTCCCCTCTAGTGCGCCGTCACCCCAAGCTGCTTGAGTTCGCGCAACCGACCTTCTCGCCAGGGCGCCCCATGCTTGAAGCCATCAAGGCCTTCAACGAACGGATTTACGAAGAATTCACCTACGACCCTGGATTCAGCGACATCGCGACCCCCCTGGGGCAGGTGCTGCGTGAAAAACGAGGTGTTTGCCAGGACTTTGCTCACGTCGCAGTCGGTGCGCTCCGCTCTCTCGGCCTCGCGGCGCGTTACGTCTCAGGTTACTTGGAGACCAGACCTCCAGCTGGTCAGCCGAGACTCGTCGGAGCTGATGCATCCCACGCCTGGGCTAGCGCCTACGTTCCTGACTTTGGTTGGGTGGCCTTCGATCCCACAAATAATATGCTGCCGAGCGAACGCCACATCGTTGTCGCCTGGGGGCGAGACTTTAGTGAGGTCTCCCCCCTGCGCGGAGTAGTACACGGCGGCGGCGCACATACTGTAAGGGTCTCAGTCGACGTGGAACCGCGTCCGGAAGCGCAGCGAACCCTGCAGCAACAGCAGCATCAAAGCTAGGCTCTTTCGCTCTCAGATCCTCGGTGGGCTCAGAGTTCTCGGCAGTCGCCAACGATCTCGAACCCGCTGAACGCGTGGGGCCGAGCCTGCTTCACGACCAGCTTCCGCGACGGATAGAGCAGCTTGTATTCAATCTCCATGGCGAACCAGTCGTCCTCCAATTCTGGATCAAGCAGCGGGCGAAAGTGTCGGTGCACGGCATAGAGTGCGCACGCAACGTTGAGGCTCTCGTCTTCGCTGAGAACATTGCCGCTCACGAGACTACTCTGAGAATGATAGGTCAAGCGCGGCGCACGTGGGGGCCACTGAAACTCGAGTGCCTCAGTAGAAACCCCCGGCGCAGGGTTCGTTACCGCGGCTTCGCCAGCCTGACTGTCCAAGAAGTAAATATCGCTGCGCACAGGATCCAAAATATTGCGACTGACACCTACCCCATTGGCCGCCTCTGTGGTGAACGCTTCGTGGACCAAAATGCCCATCGCCACAGTGTTGTGATCGATGCGCGCCAGCTCACGTTCGTCAAACGCCCGCGGGTTCAACAGGCTGGCCCAAACGACTCGCATCGCATCCTCGACAGGACGTTCCGGATCATCAAGTTCGGCGCTTATCGAGGTGTAGAGCCCAGCGCCGTTAAACCCTGGTAGGTCTTCGGCATTGCTGCTGCTGCGGAAGCGGACTCGCTTCCCCCCAAAGCGCTTGCTCACTGAGGTCGTCACCTGCTCCAGGAGGCTAGCTTCCACTGGATGGCTCATGATGAGGTCCTGCACGCGTGAAAGTTCTGTCGCACGCGCTAGCGGATCCGTCCGAAAAGACTTTCCTGCCGTCACGTCCTCATAAAGTGCCTTGGCCCCGCTCGCCTCAAAGTGCTCCAAAAAATGGACAACAGGGATCGCGAAGGCCTGCTCAGGCAGCTCAAAGTCCAAGTGATTCTCGCAGACCTGAGGAGCCAGACGCGCAACCTGATAGAGTTCGGCCATCTGGGCCGCCTTCGCACCAATCCTCGGCAACTCAGCCAGACCGGCCTCTTTCAAATCGATGAGTTCCCGATACTCGATGTCCAAGCGTGGACTCTGCAAGGGCCCAGACGGTGCAAAGCTCTTCCAAAACTCGGCAGCCTCGTCCGGATCAGCCAATTCAATCGTAAAGTCATCCCCCGAGACAGTGAGACGCACGAGTTTGCCCAAGTTCTCGCTGATTCGCGGATCATCGCGAGCTCCGACCTTCGCCATGTTGGGCGTTCCGCGATTTTGGCTCAGTACATTCACGTGAGCGAGGGGCGTTTGGAATGCCTCGGTGATCAATCCGCCCACAAGTGGAATGTCATTGGGAACATCGTCCGTCACGAGAATGACCTGAGACCCCAGGGACGAACTTGAAAGTTCCGCCGCCTCGACCCATGTGAGCACGCCATAGCCCACGCCGTGAGTCAGCGGCTGATAAACCACGTTGGCGAAGGGGGCATTGATGGGGATCAAAGGCAGTGTCCCCTCGATCGCCTTCACGCGCTCCACTTGCTCGGCGTTTTGTGGGCGCAATGCCCAATCTTCAGGATCGGGTACGCGGGTCATCACATCAAAGAACGACGTGCGCATGTCTTCTCCGAGAATCTCGTCGCCCAGCGCAAATTCCACGCTTCGGTGCCCCGAGCCGCCGTGACGCACCAAGGTTCCCAGAAAATAGCTTCTGCCGATGGTGCTGAAATACTCAGTGACGCTGAAGTCGTACCAGCCTTGGTTGAACTCCTCGCGCTGACTCGGCACGCAACGATCCAAAGGAGGTTCACCGTGAATGATTTCACGGATAAAGCTGTAGTGAAGCGGCCAGCTCTCCGAGCTAAGCAGGTGGACAAGATTGCCCTGTTTGAGATCAATGACGAACTTCACGGGCTTCGTCCCCAAGTAGGCACCACCAGCGGCAAGGGCATCAAAATCGCCCAAGGCACGGAGCCCTCGCAGCCGATCGCCCACATCGCGCGAAGCAACCACCGTACAATCATTCTCCTCCCCAGGGGTCGGCGTCGTACAAAACATCGGGTGCTCGGGCGCATCAACAGGGCGCGCCAGGCTCGCTCCCTCGGGCCAACGCATGAAATCAATGCGATCAAGAGCATGACCTGCTTCATCGAAGACCGAGACGATTCCCTCAAAATTTGGATCCTCGGCGATCGCCATCAACTGCTCTTCATCAACGGGAAGCACAAGCTTCTCGCCTGCCCCGAGCACCGTCTTGGCGGGAATGGCGACCAGTTCACCTGCGTCTTCATCCGGCAACGGATCGCCAGGAAACAGGGGAGCTATCCGCACACGATAATCACTGACATCCAGGTCTTGGTCGCTGCTATTGTCCAACTCGATGAAGGCTGCGGGGGAGAGCATCAACTCAGACAACACAAGGGGATACGGCAGTGCAGGATAAGGACCATTCCAAGTGTAAGGCTCGAACTCCTCGTTGGTGCTCAGCCCTACTGGGCGAGGAGCTTCGCAACGCTTTCCATTACTCTTGCCGGGGGTGGCATAGCGGCAACGCCCCCAGTCGCCCTCGGCATCGGGATACCTCGAATAGCTCTCGTTTTCGGCGAGCGCGGGCATCGTCACCTCGTCGATGATATTCCCACAACTGAAGACGCTGACCCGTTCACCACCCGAAGACAGCTTGAAGCCGAGATGTCGAGAGCCCTGATCGAGCTCGTCGTCCGCGAAAAGCACAATTCGCTCACCGGGAGCGAGCTGCTCATTGGGCAGCTGCTGTTCGGACTTTCCCTCGCCCATCACAAATCTGCCGAGGCTCAGTTCTCGGTCGCTGGTGTTCACAAGCTCGATGAGATCTTCAAGCGCGCCGGTTTCATCGATCCAAACGCCCTCGTTGTTCGCCACGAGCTCATTGAGCACCAAGTCCCCGGGCCGCGCCTGCTCGTCGCACATGGGCTCCGGGACAGATCGGCAACCACCCAAAAGCCAAGCCCCACCCAACAGGGAGACGTGAAATAGGATCCTCCTCACGACTTCAAGCTACGACGCCGCAGGGAGAGCGCCAGAAAAAACAAGCCGCCCCAGGCCCAGGCCAGCGAGCCGCCACGCTCGGCGCCTGTCAGCGTACATCCGCTGACATCCTGAGAATTCCCGTTAGCCTCGTCCGTCGAACCATCGTCATCGCTGACGTCGACCGGTGGGTCTAAGCCCTCTGCGCATCGGGTCTGTGCCGCTTGACATGCTTCGTCACACAGGGACTTCGCACCCGAGTCAGAGGATCGTTCGAGCAGGGCGCACCAGGTGTCAAAATACTCGCGGGGGGGTTCGGTGCACTCGCGGAGGACTCCTTCAACACTCTCACCCCACTCTTCGCCTTGAAGTCCCCAGTCCGCGGACTCTTCCGCCTCAATGCAGCCTTCGCCCACAACAGATCGCTCTCCCCCCAAAATGGGCTGGGCGATCACCTGATAACAGGTGGTCGTTGGCTGTCGAAAGACTGTCGAATAGCTAGCGCCAGAAAAGAACAAGGAGGAGCCCTCATCGAATGACACCGAGTAAACAAACTGACTCCATTCCCCTTCCATCTGAAGCCGCAGTGAGCCTTGCTTCATGGTATCGGAAGTGTTCACAGCGAAAGTCGCGCCGCTCGCATAACTGAGGCAGCTCACTGATTCGCCATCGCCGTATTCTGCGACAGTGATTTCACTGACCAAGCTGGGCGCTGCGGTATTCTCGGCAACTACTTCAAAGTCGACTTGGGCGTAGCCCCCAGGGATTGTCGCCCGGTAGCTTCCTGGCGAGAGAGGCGCATCTGACAGCCAGACAAACGCGTTGTCCCCCAGGCCATCAGGAACGTCTTGAAAAGAGCCCATCAGCGCTTGACCATCAGCGTCCCAAAAACTCGGAAGGCCTCCGGAGAAGCAGTTGAAGCATTCGACTCGCCCAACAATCGCGGCCCCCGTCGGAAAAGACTCACTCCTCAGGACTATCTCTTCCGACGGCGCAATCATTCCGGCGCCAGGATCTTCCTCCGGGAAGGCTTGAGCTTGACCCACAAGAACGAACGGAGAACATACGAGCGGCAAGAGAAGTCTCATGACTTTTACGATGCACAGCATGTGCCATCGCCTCAGTCTCGTGCTTTTCTCAGAAATTCATTCAAATACTGTCATTTACTGCGACAGCTATGACGCACCAGCTGTGTTCGGCTGAAGCGCCTGGCACAGTTGGCACAGCTTCATCCTCTGACAAGAGCGTGACTCAATGGGCATTCGCCGGATGTTGCACCCGCGCCTTATCGGCAGAAGCGGAAGCCTCGACGCTCGATGCGTTCTTGGCTTTCAGCATTCCCCGGAATGCATCACGGTGCGCATACGCGAGCCCCAATTGCGCGGCAATGAGCAGCAAAGGCATCCCGACGGCCGGCGCGAGTACGACGTGAAACAGCAGGATATTCACTGTGATTGGCGCAAGAAGAGTCAGGGCCAGGGGCACGAAACGGTTCCCGAGGAGCAGCAATCCTGCTGCTACTTCGGTGCCCTTGATCAGCGGAAACATGTAGCCAGTGGCGACAAGTGCGCCAATGTACTCGCCGGCCGCGCCCGGCATCTCAGGAGCCGGAAGGAAGCCGAGAAAGCCATTGAGCCCGAAGACGGTGAAGACCAACCCGAGAAAAACCCGAGCGACGTGAGGTGCTTTTGATCGAATAAAATCCATGATGTTTTCTCCTTGAGGATGTCTCAAAGAAACTATGAATTATCCCATCATTATATACTATATCTAGTTTTTAGAATAATTGTTCCAATATTGGAACAATAGACGATACACTCCGCTTCATGGACCTCGAAGACGTACGGGTTTTCACCAAAGTCGCGGAACTGGGCAGCTTCACGAAGGCAGGGGATTTCCTGGGGATTCCCAAGTCCACCGTCAGTCGCAAAGTGAGCGAACTTGAAGATTCACTCAAAGTGCGACTTCTTCAACGCACGACACGCAAACTGAGCCTCACTTACGCGGGTGAGCTGTACTTCGCACGCACGTCGCGCCTGATCGCGGAGCTGGAGCAAGCGGAGCTGGCCGTCCAGGAACTGCAGGACGACCCGCGTGGGCTCCTCCGCATCACAACTCCACCAGATCTCAGCGGCACGATGACAAGCCTGCTGTGCGCCTTTCAGGAAAAGTATCCCCTGGTGGAGCTCGCCGTCATGTCGACAGGAAGGCGAGTGGATCTCATTTCCGAAGGCTACGATCTCGCGTTACGCGCAGGGCGACTGGACGATTCGTCCCTGGTGAGTCGCAGACTGTTTGAAGTCCCTTTCGCGCTCTTCGCGAGCGGCGATTACCTCAAACGTCACGGTTGTCCAAAGACCCCCCAAGATCTCACCCAACATAGCTGCATCATTTTCAGCGGAGAAAAAACCCACGCGACATGGACACTGAATGGCCCCGGTGGCGAAGTACACATCGACGTGCATGGCGCCATCGCCTCGAACGATCTTCGCCTCCTTCAGTCACTCACCAGAAACGGACGCGGAATCGCCTTTCTTCCCCAAGTTCTTACTGACGATGATGCCCAGACGAAAGGTCTTGAACGAATTCTCAAGGACTATTGGGGACCACTCAGTGGACTGTACGTCGTCTACCCGAGCTCTCGACACCTGAGTCCACGAGTTCGTGCTTTCATTGACTTTTCAGTATCATGGCTGACCTCGCTCGATCTTCTTGAGTGAAGTCGATTCACTGAGGATTCAGCCTGGGCCAGTAGAGCTTTCGTCCAAGCTTTTGGCTTGCTTGTGTTCTTCGTCAGTCGCGCCCGACTTCCAATAGCTGCTCACGTAGACATCGCTCCTCATGAGTTGTCGCTCCTTGAAAAAGTATTCGCGCAGCGCCTTCATCACCGAATACTCAGCTGCGGCCCAGACCCCAACGCGACCAGGCAACCACTCAAGCTGAGCAATGTGTTCCACGAGTGGACTCTTTCCCCGGCGCGATGGATCGCTCTCGAGCCAATGCACTTGCACACCGTCGGGTACGACTAACTCTCGCTTGTCGTAGATTGAAGGCAGTTCCAACACTGCATAGCCGCGCGCTTCGGCGGGAAGCCTTTCCAAATTCGCGGCAATGGCTGGGAGGGCTGGAAGGTCACCTGCGAGAAAAAACCAGTCACACTGCTCATTCAACAGCTGCACCGGTCCAGGCCCCGTGACCAACACTTGTTCACCGAGGGAGACGTCCGCGGCCCAACTTGCTGCGGGACCGCCGGGGTCGTGGTGGGCTATCTCGAGCACCAAAAGCAAGCGTTTCTGGTCTACATTCCTAATTGTGTAGCTTCGCTTCCAGTACCCCCCCAAGTCGAGTTCATCGGGATCGCGATGACCAAGTGGTGCCGTTCCCGGTTTGGGAAGCAAGAGTTTTACGTAGCAACCAACTTGGTCCGCCGGAAAGTCGCTCAAGCCTGGCCCGGTCAAGACCACGCGCCGCATACTAGGAGTGATCCACTCCTTGCTGAGCACAGATAAGAGAAATACAGGTCGTTTCGCCATGGCTAAGAGTGGTTTAACATATCCATGGGGCGCGTCGCCCATACGAGAACCCCGAGGAATCAGGCCCCCACAGTCAACTAAAGTGACCCAAAAACCTCCGTCCGAACATACACTTCTTGATGGGTGAGATTTCTCAAGACGAAATGATGGCGAAGAAATCTTTCGGACATGACGGCTTTCTTTTGCTCTTGATTGTCGGAGCTTGTCTCACCTCCTGCGCAAGCGAGTTCGACTCAGAAGGCCCGCAAGCGGGCCAGGCAGAAGGCCAAGGCCAAACATTCAATTCCGGAGGTTCGGGGATTGGGCCGAACGAACCCATTGCAACGGGATCAACGGCCGCTCTCGCCAGCGGCGGAGGTCCGAACGCGACAGCTAGCGGCGGCAGCGGAGGTGGTGTGTTGGAACCGGGAACTGGTGGCTCGACAAGTGAATACCAAGGAGTCTGTAAACGCGGCGTTCCCTTCGACCGTTGGGTTGAGCCTCAGCCTACACTCGCCGATCTCGATGTGCTCAGTCCGGCAACTTTTTGGTTCTACAACTGGAAGGCTTCACCCAACCCTGATCTCGACTACGCGAGTCGAAACTTCGAATTCGTTCCAATGATTTGGAACGGAGAATTCGACTCGCAGGGAGCGATTGACGAGATCCCCGCCGGCGCGACGCATCTACTCGGATTCAATGAACCGATGATCTCCGGTCAAGGGGGAGTCGACATGACGCTTGAGCAGGTGATCAATCGCTGGCCTGATGTGGAAAAGGTTGCCGAGGCGCGTGGACTCACACTGGTGAGTCCCGCCATGACGTTTTCCAATATCCCAGGTCGCCGCGATGGCCCTGAGTTCATGGAAGCATTCATGAGCGCTTGCCCTCAATGCCGTATCGATGCCATCGCGGTGCACACGTACACCTGCGAGGTGGAATGGGTGCGCGACCACATCGAACCCTACCGCAAATTCGGACTCCCCATTTGGGTCACCGAATTCGCATGCTTCGACGGAGACAAAGAGCGCGTGAAGCGATTCATGCGCGAAACTGTTGAGTTTTTCGAGAAGGATCCCATCATCGAGCGCTACGCCTGGTTCATGAGCCGTTCGGGAGAGGTCAGTCTCCTCGATACTTCAGGTCAGTTGACGGAACTCGGGCAAATCTACGTGAATCAACCCTACAACGAAGACTGCGAGCGCTAGGGGGGCTCCCGCTGAGAATCTTGAGCAGAGACACCTCGGAATACGATTTTAGGCCCTCATTTCGACGAGTTCAGCCTGGAGAATTCTCGCGACATCCTTGGGGTCGAGTTTGATGAGGAACCCGCGCTTCCCTCCGTTGATGTAAATCTGACTCAGCTCAACGATCGTCGATTGCATGTAGACGGGCATCTTCCGACGAGTGCCAAATGGGGACGTCCCGCCAACCTGATAACCGGAATAACGATCTGCCGTTTGAGGAGCACAAGGCACGATGGCTTTGCAGCCCCGATGCCGCGCTAGGTTTTTCGTGGAAACTTGAGCGTCTCCGTGCATCAAGACCACGAGCGGTGTCTTTTGCTCGTCTTCCATGACCAAAGTCTTGATCACGACGTGCTCTGAAACGCCAAGAGCTCTTGAACTCGCCGCGGTTCCGCCCTTCTCCTGATAATCGTAGAGATATTCCTCAAAGGGGACTTGCGCGCCGCGAAGCACATGAATCGCGGGCGTCACGGGTGTGCGACTCTTCGCCATCAGAGCCGGGGATAGCACTTGCGCGAAGCTCTCCCCAGAGCGGCCTCCAGCTCCCGCCCGAGGGTGTCATTACCGTCTTGGGTGTAAAAGCGTAGACTTGATGTAATTTGCAGGTTTCGCAGTAGTTTCCGGGTTCCCACTGCTCGACGAGTGGCCCTTTTCTTGATCAACCCTTTTCTTGATCAACAGAGGGAGCCAAAGACATCTGTGGGGTAATGTCGCTTCCTCACTCGCCTGGCCATATCCCCCGGTCCACATCCCGTTCAACCTTTGCGACTGTTTGCTTCCTCAAGTTAGGATTGTTGACGATGGCCTGCAGCGATGGCGGCCTTGAGCCTGGTCCCACCCCGGAAGCTACCGGCGGAACGACTCCCGTGATGATGAATCCAAGCGTGACTGACGGCACGGGTGGGACAGATGGAGGGGGCGGAACACCTCCCGTTGAGGCCACGGGCGGCGGCGCAATCCAGGGCAGCGGCGGGGAAACTCAGGCAACCGGCGGAGCGCCAGTCAATGATCCTAACTGGGAGCTCGCCTGGCGCGACGACTTCGATCAGTTCGACACCGCTCGTTGGAATCGACACGACCACACCTTCGGTGAGAACGCTTCGTATTTTTCGTACGACAACGTCAGCGTAGCGGACGGCAAGCTCATTCTGAAAGCAACGAAGAATAACGCTTATCCGATCAACGAATGGGACAAGCCCTATCGCGGCGCAGAGGTCAGTACGAAGGAGCTCTTCGACTACATGCGCATCACGGCGCGCATCAAGTTTGCCAAGGGTCAAGGCATGGTCTCGTCGATCTTTACCTACAGCGACGACGCCGGCGTTTTCTGGAACGAAATCGACGTGGAATACCTTGGCTACAAAGAAGACGAAGTTCAGTACAATCTGATCACATCGAAGTGCTCGACCTGTGGGGGCGACCGAAATTTCACGCCCTATCAGGATAAGATCGGCGTCACGCCGTACGCTGACTTCTACGAGTATCAAATCACGTACACACCTCAGGGCGTTAGCTTCAAGGTCGGCAATCTGCCAACTCGTTTTCAATACTACGACCCCGCCATGACCGCCCCAATGCGCATTCGTATGAACGTGTGGCCTACGTCAGGCGCCGATCCGTTCGCCGGCACCCTCGATCCGAATGCCATACCGACTCAGGCCGAATACGATTGGGTTCAAGTTGAACGCTACGTGGGGAACTGAAGCCCCTGGACCGTCGCTCTCGGGAACACAGCTCCGTGATGGACGTCACGTGTTCGAATACGGCGATTGGCTACTGGAGATCGACCCGAACCTAGGTGGGCGCATCACGCGCTACGAGTACCAGGGCCAAAATATCCTGACCGATCCCCGATTTCATGAAATCTATTGGGGAAGCACCCTCTGGAGTTCACCAGAGAGCGACTGGCAGCACCCGGCGCCGGAAGCTCTCGACCGAGGACGATACCAGTTCGAAAACAGCCCAGCGGGGGCTTTGTGTCTCGTGAGCGAGTCTTCCGCGAATTTCGCAGGTAAGAGCGTCAAGGCGAGAAAGGTCTTCGCACCAGAGCTTGCCAACGGCAGCATGGTGATTCGCTACGAGTTGAGAAACACCAGTGAGGCGGCAACCTTTCGTGTCGCGCCCTGGGAGGTCACACGAGTACCTGGGGGAGGCATTTGTTTTTATCCACATGCCGGCATCAACAAGACGACGGACGGCATGAACCTCGAAGTCATTGAAGGGATCGCTTGGTTCGATCATCGGAAGGTGTCCCCAGAAGGACAGAAGGTTTGGAGCGACGGTCGCGAAGGCTGGGTAGCTCATGCGGCGCTCGGCCTGCTTCATGTCAAAGAGTTTCAGGAACTCACAGCTGAAGAAACAGCTCCCGGCGAGGGTGATGTGGAGATCTATTCCTCCGGCACACCGGACTGTGAGCGCTCATACGTCGAAGTCGAAGCGCAGGGGCCCTATAGCCTACTTGCGCCGGGGGACAGCGTCGTTTGGCAGGTGCGTTGGCATCTCATTCCCATCCCCAGCGGCATCCTACTTCGAGCAGGGAACGAACAACTTGTGGCGCTGGCCCGCTCGGTACTCGCCCGGCCTTAGTTCGAAAGATAAGTAGCCACCTGTTTGACGGGAGCCACCCAAATTTCGCTCTGCTTCAACGCTAAGTAGTCGAGCAACGCCTCGTGCGCTTCATTCGACGTGCTCAAGTAACTGAGCGCACAAGCGTCGAGATCGAATTCCTTGATGTCGCAGTCCAGCTTGTCTTCGCCGATACCGTGAAACGTAAATACAGCCCAACCGCCCTGAGCAAGGGCCTCATCGACATAGGCAATCAATTCCGCTGCTGTCGCACCTTCTTCATAATCGCCAAATTTTTGCGCGACATCGTGCAAGTCTGCAGTACCCGGAACAGACACCCCAATGGAACTCGTGCGAGCAGCCAAGTAGCGCTCGTTGACGAGCGACATGTAGGAACCGTCTGAAATTCCGGCAACGTCCCCGCCACAGGGGTACGCGAAGGTAAAGGGGGCTTCCGCCCCAAGCCTCAAGAGGCGCTGATTCGCTTGGTCGAGTTCACCAGCCATTCGCGCAGAGTTATAGTCCTTGGGCTGAAAACCTGCGCCGTTACTCGCGCAAGGATGATGAATCGTGTGGCCTCCCAGCTCATGTCCCTGAGCAGAGACTCCGGCCCAGGCTTGATGTCGCGGAGTCAGCTCGCTGGTGAGATCGGGCATAGCCCACTCATGTTGAAGCCCAGGAAAGCTCGCGAGGTAAAAAGTGGCGTGAAAGCCGCGGCTCGCTAGGGCTGGCACTGCGTACTTGAGTTGTGAATCAAGCCCATCGTCGTACGTGAGCGAGACTACCGCGCTCTTTGCCTCCGGCCAGGGATCATTGCCGGATGGTTCCGTTCCTCCCGTCCCGCCAGATGCCACGGCCGGCATGGCGCCGGTGCCATCAGCCCCTCCGGTGCCCGGTTCAGTACCACCACTCGGCTCGACTCCGTCTGTCGCCAAGGGATCATCAGGCAGCTCATTTGAAGAACAAGCCAAGAGCATCATCGCTAGTGGGATCGCGGGAGCAACGGTCAATCTGAGAGGTGCCAGGCAATGATTCATATCGGTGTGATGTCCCCCCACCCTGTTTCATGTCGAAAAAACGGACCGACCGACTGTGGATGCTCCGACTGACCGAAGCGTCAGCCGCACGTATTCAAGCAACATAAAGAACAGAATTTTCTTCCTAGACAGGAGCATTTCATCCAGCTTCAGCAAAAAAATCCTCACAGGAGAAAGACTGCTTCAAATCGCGCTTAGCTCAACAAAAGTTACCGTTCGCGGACACTGGCTAATTGATGACCCGACTGCGCCCACCCTCCGACTACATCGCCCCACCCAAGCTTGGATCCCGCCAGGTGCTCGGTGTTGTTTCAATCCTTTCTCTCCTCACTGCGGTCGCGTGCGGCGCTGCGGGCCCCACAGACAACGGCCCAGGCGAGGGTTCGACGTCTGGCGGAGACGGTGACAGCGATGGTGGTATGGGAGCGGGCGCCACCGCCGGCGGTGGCGCCACCACGGGTGGAGGAGGCTCGGGAAGTGGCGCGGGTACAGGCGTACCAGGGGTAGAAGTTCCGGGATTAGTCCCCCTCTACGATGCAACGACCGTGCTTGAACCGGACGTGCTCGAAGACACTCCTGAAGCACTCATCACCCGACTCGGAGATCGAGGTAGGGATCGTCACGCCCGAGAGGACAACTTCATCGCCTACGACCACTACCTCAAGATGTACTGGGAACACCGTACTGCGAGCATCGAAATCATCGATACCGTGGGCAAGGCCCCACCAGGCGAAGGAAAGATCACATTCAATGTGGTTTCTCAGTTCAAGCTCGAAGATCTGCAAGCAGAGCTTCGGCTCTTCTATCGGGGGATCGGCACCGTCGCTGAGTATCACAACAATGGGGTAATGACCCCGCTCGACGACCTTCACTACACACGCACAATCACCGCCAACGGCGCAACCAACCAGCCCCTCCAGGTTGGCGACCACATGGAGTTCGAGATGAGCCAATTCCTCGACAAGGCAGTGGAAGCATTTGGTGGACGCGCGAACTACTATGGCACCACGTACCTTTACATCGTCGGTGAAGGCTTAGTTCCCTGGCAGGCCGACATCACCTGGACCGATTTTACCAACGAGCAGACGATCGCAGAGACGACCAAAGGACCATTCGAGGATGAGTTTTCCTATCCGATCCCCCAAGAAGGCTGGCTCGGTGGTCGCGGAACTTTGATGTATCAGTACTCAAACGAGCCGCGCGATCACTTCATGCAGATGGCGGGCAACCTCGCCGGAATGAACGCACAGCCGTTTGTTCTTGGGCGCCGCGCAATCCACACGGACTTCGAGGATGGGCATCACAACGAGGATCCAGAAAACCCCTACTGGACAGAACAGGCCGGCAAACTGGGGCCACTCTACATCAACGAGTCGTGCGATTCCTGCCACACGCAGAACACCCGTTCGCTGCCGCCAAACGTAGGCGAAGCATTCAAACAATTCGTGTTTAAGGTGGGGGATGCCGAGGGCAATCCGCATGCCCAACTGGGTAAGGTATTCCAACCTGGTGAATTCGCGGGGGCACAAGAGGGCGTCGTCAAGCTCGCGGCCTGGAACGATGCTGGAGGCGGACTACGCACCCCCCAGTACGCATTCGAAGGAATTGTTCCTGAGACCTTCTCCGCCCGAGCTGCGCCTCAACTTGTCGGCATGGGACTCTTGGAGGCCATCCCGGAATCTTTCATTCTCGCGAACGCTGATCCTGATGACGGGAACGGAGACGGCATCTCCGGCCGAGTCCGCGTCCTGGCAGATCCCGTCACAGGCGATCTGCGTCTGGGCCGTTTCGGCTGGAAAGCAGGGCAAGCGAGCGTCCGCTATCAAATCGCGTCCGCCCTGAATACCGACATGGGAGTGATGACGTCAGTGTTTCCTCAGCCAGACTGTGGCAGCGCCCAACAAGGCTGTGGAGATGAGGCGGGGCCAGAGTTCGGAGGTGAAGATTTGGACAACCTCGTCAAGTACATCTCGCTTTTGGGTATACGGGCTCGGCGTGATCTCGACGATCCAGTCGCACTCAAAGGGGAAGAACTTTTCGAAGCTGTCGGCTGCTCCTCATGTCACGTCACGACGGCTCAAACATCGGAATTTCATCCTCTCGGAGAGCTTCGCGATCAGACGATCCACCCCTACACAGATCTCCTCTTGCACGACATGGGGCCGGGCCTGGCTGACACTCTTGCCGAAGGAGATGCTGACGGTGCTGAATGGCGCACCCCGCCACTGTGGAGCATCGGCCTGACGGCTGACGTCAACGACGGCGAGGCGTACCTGCATGATGGCCGCGCTCGCAGCCTCGACGAAGCGATCCGCTGGCATGGCGGCGAGGGCGAGACCTCCAAGGGCGCATACACTGCACTCAGTGCAGAAGATCAGGCAGCAATCATCGCCTTCCTCAAGTCCCTATGATTTACTGCTGCTTGCCAAACAGACGGTTTTGAAAGCGCTACCATGGTAGAAGTGTGGAAGCATTTCCCGTTATGGTTCCACTTGAGGTGTGTGGGAGATCTGTGAAGGCTTTGTTCTTCGCGGAATTGCGGCCGCACGTTTGGGGGACCCGTGAAGAACAAAAGAACCAGTTGGATTTCTCTGGCGGCGCTAAGCAGCGTGGCTATATTCTCAGGCTGCTCAAAGTCAGGCGCCACAGTCCCACTCAGCGAAAGCTGCCCCCAGGATCTTGAGCAGATTGAGCGAACCAGCTTCGAAGTGGAGGAACCAACCGCCACAGTGCTTCGCTCAGGATTCGTTGCCTCACAGCAGGTGCAAGTTCTGGCTGGAACACTCGAACAAGATCTCCTCGCCGCCTGTACCGCGCTCGCAAAAGATCTGTTCGTTAGCGAAAAACAACTCGAGCCCCAAGACTTCTCACAGGGCAACGAGGTGCTTCAGGCCTGCACCTTAGCCAGTGAAGCTGTCGAAAAACTGAAGGGACTCGCAGGCGGTACGCTCAGCGTGAATGTGGGACCCACTTTTTGCAAAACGCCGATGAGCGCGAGTAGCCCTTGCTTTTCTGCTTGCGGCGGGAGCGCGCCAGTCGTCGCTTGTGATGGACAAGTCAGCGGGGCCTGTCCCGGCAAGTGCGACGGTCAGTGCACACTTGAGGGCCAGAACGACTGTACGGGAAGTTGCTCGGGCACCTGCAGCGGGGCATGCGACAGCGAATTCAAAGGTACTTGTCGAGGCGCATGTGAAGGTTGGTGCGACGGCAAAGAAGCAACAGGCGAGTGCCCGGGAACGTGTGAAGGGCGCTGCATGGAGGGCGCTCGCGGCGCTTGCGGAGGGACATGCCTCGGAGAATGCCAAGGTTCTTGCACCGTCGAGGCCGCGGGAGAATGCGAAGGGATCTGTGAGGGTGAATGCGACAAGCCTTTGGTAGAAAAACATTGCGTGGGCACCGTATCGATCCCCGACTCCGCCTCAGATTGCGCCGCCAGTTGCGGCGCTGGTCTTCTGAGTGAACTTACGTGCCAGCCCCCCTCGATCGAGGTCACGATCGAGGCTGCAAAGAACGAGGACGCCGCTGAGCTTCTCAAAACCGCCTTGACTCAACACCTGCCAGAAATTCTCGCAAGTCGAGCAATCCAAACCAATCCCAAGGAGGTCGAAAAGATCAGTAGCCGGGCCAAGTCATTGATCGAAGCACTTGTTCCCGAGCTGGAAGCACTTGGAGACGAGGTGAGCGGCAAGTCCAAGACTTGTGCCGAGGAAACAACCAAGAACAGTCAGACAGCGCTCTCCGCGCTTCCCACTATCATGAGTGCCACAGACTACGCGCGAGGCATCAATGCAGATTGACGCGGGGCGAGGCAGGTAAGACTTGGCCACGCGTGGTGGCTCGAACAATCCACCAGAGGCAAAACAAGAAGAATGCGGCGCTGACGATTCCTGGCGCCAACGGTACCGAGGTGAGTTCTTCGGTTTCGCTTGGCAACAAGAAGATCATCAGTGCGGCGGTCAAGTTGTTGAAGGCGTGAGCGAGTATCGCTGGAATGATCGAATCGAAACGATACGCAACGAATCCCAAGTAGAGACCAAGGATTGCCGCAAGTACACTGTGGATGGGATCCATATGCATCAAGCCAAAGAGAAGGCTGGCCGTAGTGATTCCGAGAAGCCCGCCGAAGCGAGCCACCAGCCGGGTTTGAATGTAACCTCGAAATAACAACTCTTCACCCAGCGCCGGCCCCAAACTGATCGCCAGCACAATCGCGGGCACTTGCCAGCCCGAGGCCGAAGCGATCGAGTCGCTCAAATGTTTGAGTGTGCCTGTCACTTCGATTCCAAGCAGCGCGACAACGGTCTCAAGAACCTGACCGAGAGCGGGAGCCGCTAGCATGACCAGCACCAGCGTCACCCCGGCAAGCTGGGGTCGCCGAATAGCCAAGCGCTCGGTCCATACATCGGTCGACAGGCGCGCCCCCAAGAAAGCCGTTATCGCGACAACGCTAGAACTGAGGACCACGGAGGCCAATAGAATAAGTGGGTGCCGGAGGAGCTCCTGGATCAGGTCGCCGTTCTGGAACGCTTCAGGACCGTGGACAACCGTCAGAACCCCGAGAATCAGAAGAGCTGACCCCAAATAGAGCGCCCCAAGTGCCAGTATGAAGCTGAGAAATGCCGGCCAGACTCGGGGAGGCAAACGATCCTGCATGAGGCGCCAACCTAGCCACACGTTGCGGTCAGGTCACGTAGGGCTCGCTTTTCGTTGGGATCGAGGGCCTTGTCCGCTCAAGAGATTAGGGGTCGACGGCATCAGGGTCGACTGCGTCGCCGAACCAGAGCGTGGCATGCCCATCTCGATAAGCGGCCCCCACTGCTTGCCAGGGGGTGCCCATCCACTGCCCAGTGTTGAGCATCAATGCACTGTGACCAGGATCGTCACGCCAGCGTATGAATGCCTCGTTGGAGTTCTCCACGTGAATCGCCACGCTCTCGTATCCAAGAGCGGGGTACCCGGTCAACTGCTCGGGCTTGTTCCACATGCATTCGGGATTCGAGGAGTCCACTCGATAACAGCACGCTTCTACCGGAGCCTGCGACGACCAACTATTCGGAGAGCAACCTGGCTCCGCGTACGGTTGGTGTTCAATCAGATCAGTCACGTGAGCTTCGGCCAGTTCGCACAGTGAACGGCTCAGCGCGATCTCGACTTTTCCGTTGTTCTGACGGTGCAAATTGACGCGAGCTACGATCTGTTTCGCCTCACGGCTGCAATCGCTGAACGCAACTTCCCCCAGATCTTCGTCCTCCGTGTTCGTGCCTGGGGCTCCTCCTTGCGAGCGCTCTGCAGGCTCAGACTCTGCGGCGGGAGCTTCGCCGCCCTTTGCCTCTCGCCCGTAGGTACCACCACTCACACCAGTAGGGCTCACCTCCTGACAACCAATCAATAGGCCCAGGAGCGCCGGAAGTAGGCAAATTGATTGACGTGAACGCAAGACCACATCCTCGTGAACGGCAACTGGCCAACAAACCACAGTGCGCGAACTCTATAATTTACTCTCGACCCGCAATCTGTAGCCGATTAGACTTTTTCGGTGAACGCGCTCGACGAACTTCTTCAGAAAATCGAATCTGATCTTCACCTGATCCGACGTGATCTGAAGGGAAACCTCAATCCGCTGCGCGACGCACTTGAGGCCTACGAACGAGCAGTCGAAGAGGAGTCCATAGCTGCCTACTGTCGCGATCATTCACTGAAGCTTCCCTCGCTCAGCGGTGTGAGCCGCGCTAGCGCTGCGATTCGCGTGCGAAAGGCATTCCAGAGCGTTGCTGATTTCAGTGATGGTGAGTCGTCTCAACCAAGCGACCAGAAGGATACGGCTCCTGGTCCCGCCAAAGCCCCTCTCCAGGAGAAAGAGGGTGCGCCTCTCGAAGAGGACGAAGTCAGTCGAGCGTTTCGAATCAAGTTCGGTAATCTGACACGCGCCTCTTCACGCGGAAAATTACTTGTATTTGGCGCCTTCGCTGGCAGAACCAAAAGCCTGCCCGGTCCGCTCAATTCCGTGACTGAATGGATCGACACCGCCCAGGAAGGCAATCGCATTGTCACCAACGCGGTGAAGCGATTACGCCTTGGGTCTATCTTTGCCGTGATCATCTGTGACCAAGCCATTCAGCATCAGCACGCCGAGCCGGTGGTCGCTGAGGCGCGCTTGCAGGGGATCCCTATCGGCTATGCGGGCAAGGGTGGCAACGGGGCCCTGGCTCGGGCCCTCGAGGCAGTCGAAACCGCCCTCGCCTCGGTCAGTCGCTGATTACCTTCGCGCCGTTCTTCACGACGATGCCGGTCTGACCGATATCTTGGGCGATGGGGCTGTCATTGATGTAGAGGAACTTAAGATCCTTCATCTCTGACAAGAACTTGATGTCATCAATTTTGGTCCCCTTGATGCTGAGTCGCTCAAGCTTGGTCATTCCGTGCAGCGCCGAGGTGTCCTCAACAGGTGAACCATCCAAGGTGAGCTCCGTCATCGCAGTCATCTTCGACAGAGGACTCAGATCCGTGACTTTCGTGTTCGCCATATCCAGGCGGTCCATCTTGGTCATTTCGGTGAGGGGCGAAAGGTCAGTGATTGGATTCATGGCAAAACCAATGGTCTCCAAATTCTTCAGGCCAGAAAGTGGAGACAAATCGTCGATGCCAACTGGCCCGATAAAAAGTTCACGCAGCTCTGTCATGTGGTGAAACAGGCAAATATCGAGTTCCTCGATCTGCACACGCGCCAGGTTGAGAGAGCGCAGCTTTTTGAGATCGGCAGTCGTCAGTTCTCCTTCTGGTTTCTGCGCTTTCATGCGTATTGCAGCCTCCAAATCCGCGTTGTCGATTTCAACCTGAGTGCCGGGCGCGCAGTCCTCAAATTTCTTCTTGGGGCGTTCTGGTTCTGGCTCTGGCTCTGGCTTGGGGGCTACGGGTGGCGGCTCGGTCACGGCAGGTGCTGCTGTGGCTTTGTCCGGCTCGGGCGCCTTTTCCTCCTCACAACCGCTTGCTGCGAGCGTACAAACCATGATCACCCCAGTCCCAACAATCCCTCGATATTTTTGCGTCATGGCCCGCGACGCTATCACAGGACTTCCTGAGCCAAGGTGACGAATTTGCAGGCTCTTGGCTCTTCCCAAGCGGCTCCGCGATGCCTGTGCGGCGAAGCTACAGTTTTCTAGGCAGACTGCCGCCTCTACCGGCGCCGCCCACGTTTCCCTCGCCTAGACTCACAGCGCTAGACTCGCCACACTCACTCACAGATGGATCCAGTCACCCAAGGCGCCCTCGGCGCAGCCGCAGCGCTCACGATTTGGGGCGACGGGAAAAAGCTCAGGCCACAAATCGTTGGCTGGCTGGGGGCGCTCAGCGCCATGGCGCCCGACCTCGACGTACTCATCCGAAGTTCGGAAGATTCGCTGCTAGCCATCGAGTACCACCGACACTTCACCCACAGCCTCGCCTTTGTGCCAGTGGGGGCCAGCATCGCACTACTCCCTTGGCTGATGTCGAGCGCGGTGCGCGCGAACTTGAGGCTCGCTTGGCTCATCAGCTTCGTCGGCTACTTCACTCACGCACCGCTTGACTGCGCGACCACCTACGGAACGCTCTTCTTCTGGCCATTTTCTGACCACCGCGTTTCCTTAAGCTGGATCAGCGTAGTCGACCCGGTTTTCACACTTCCACTCCTCCTCTTTGTCGTCCTGGGGGCGCGAAAAAGCAGTCGCAAGCTCGTTGGCTTCGGCTTGCTTGCCTGCCTTTCATACATTGGCCTAGGAGCACTCCAAAAAGCCCGAGTGTCACATCTACAGGAGCAGCTGATTGCCGCTCGAGGTCACGATGCCACTCGCCGCGCAGTCTACGGAACATTCATGAACCAGGTGACTTGGCGATCGCTCTACGAGTCATCAGGAGTCATCTACGTCGACCAAATTCGAATACCTTACGTCGGAACAAGCTGTCTCACTGAAGGCTCAACACTTCCACCGGCTGGCAAGGCTCCGAGTGACGCAGGCACCAACGTCCAGCGCGGCTACAGACTCATTGATTGGTTCTCCAGCGGGTGGGTGACAAGCCGCGCGGAGGACCCCACCCTGCTCAGTGACTTGCGCTACTCGCTGCGCCCCTACGGCACGCGTCCTTTTTGGGGCGTTCAAGTTTCTCAGTCTGCGGATACCGCCAGCTGGGTGAATACTCAAATCGAACGAGATATCGGATTCTCTTCGATCATCGATCTCATTTTTCGAACCCCACCGGGATCAAGATGTGGCGTGGACTTCCCGAGCGCCACAAATCACTAGCGCAGTGAATCACCCGAAGTATTCGCCACGACTTCTGTCATTTTGAGCGACCGATAGAGGTGCGGAAAACGGTCTCCGCCCCGTGACACCTCAAACTTGAGAAAGTCCCCCATGTCCTGCGTCGTGAGAGAAACCACCACGACATCGGCTCGCGCCTCGAAGTGCTTCTCCCAGGTGCCCTTGAGCTGGTGCGTGCAGGAAAGATGGATGAACCCGTCGCGCTCATCGTCGGCAGATCCCGAGAACTCGCCACGAAGCTGAAATTCTTTCCATTGCTCAGGTGCCAGGAGCTTGTAAACCACCTCAGGGATATCCGTATCAACCACACACAAGGATTAGCCCGAGAACCTCCGCTGCGCACCGCTCGCCACCAATCCCCTAGGAAACAGACTCAGACCTCCAACATATGTGTCTCAACCCGCGTCAGTCTGACGCAGATCAGCCCCCAAACCGCACTGATTCCCTCGCCCAGGCGCCGCGGTGGAGACGAAGCGGCTGCAGTGGCACAATGCGTGCAGGCACGATCAGGAGAAACCACTATGCAAAAGCTCAACTCAAGGGCGCTGGACGCTAAAGACCCTATCGCGAACCTCAGCCGGGAACATCGCGTGCTGCTCAGTGTTGCCGACTCTTTTGAGCGCTACGCCGAATGCCTGCGCATCGGGAGCTCGGGGCCGGAAGAGCTCATCGAGTTCGCTGTATTTTTCAGAGAATTCGGTACGACGCTCCATCATGAGAAAGAGGAGCGCATTGCGATGGCTGCACTTTCAATGCACGGATTTCTCGCAGGTGGAACTCCTCGCGCGCAGCTTCACGAGGAACACGGGCGTGAAGACACTCTGCTGCTCACGTTAATGCGGCACGCGATGAAATCGCCTCCTTGGGATGAACGCGAGCGGGCACATGTAGCGAGTCTAATCGCTGGTTATTGCGCTAATTTGAGACGCCACACCGATGCTGAAGAGGCCGTCATGTATCCCACGTTGCGCACCACACTCTCTGAGCAAGAACTCGCGAGCGTTGCACGAAAGCTCGAACGATTCGATGAAGGGCACAACGATGCAGGACAGGTGGATTGGCTACTGGAGTTAGCGGAGGTGCTTGAGGCGAGGTATGGGTCGGCGGAGAGCACCAACGCAGATTGATTAAATTCACTGCACCGCGAAGGCGCATTTATTGCGGGCCAGAGAGGCGGAGAAGCAGTTCTTGCGCGAAGTTGTCAGCCATAGAAATGTGCCCGCCAAAACACTCCGCTTCCATCAATTGTTTCTGGATCGATTCGTGCTTCCCCCCAAGTAGGGCTCCAGCTTGGGCCCCAGCATGAGGAGAAATAGTATGAAACAATCTATCTACCGAATCGTTGTTGGTGTCGATCTATCAGATGCCGCTGATTTTGCCCTTGAGAAGGCCTTCCAGGCTGCATCACGAGAACCAAAAGCGGAGGTGCATGTGCTTCAGGCAGTCCAGCATCTCGGGGAGTTCGTTCAGATGGACCTCCCCCAAAATCCTGCGTTTCGACTCCCACTTCACGAGGCACAGGAGCGACTCGAAGCGCATGTGGGCGGCAAGTTGGCGGCATGGCAAGAACGAACCGGGGCAACATTCTCTCGCCTGGTCAGCCACATCAGCGTCGAGTTTCCTGCGGCAGCAATCGCTCAGCTAGGTGTCGACCTGCAAGCGGATCTTGTCGTCGTCGGAACACACGGGCGCCAGGGCTTCAAACGATTCCTCTTGGGTTCCGTCGCGGAATCTGTGGTTCGTCTTGCGCACAGTCCTGTTCTCGTTGTGCGGCCTAACGACGTTGAGCCCGCAATTCCAGAGATCCAACCCCCATGCCCGAAGTGCGTGGAAACCCGGAACACCTCAGACGAATTCTGGTGCGAACAACACCGGGTGAAGCACGGCAGACGCCACACTTACCACTACCAAGATCGCGTCGCCGATGACGGCAATCTCGGTGGACTCATGAAGTCTAGTTGAAGAGAATCGGTTCAGTCCTTCTTTGAGGTCGCCTTATCGTCCTCCTCAAGCATGCGAAGGGCTGGACTTTCAAAGTCATCCATCTGACCTCGTCTGACTGACCAGACGAATGCCCAGACGGCAGTAGCGGAAATCAGGAGCGCCAAGGGCACAACGACGAACAGCGCAGTCAATTCGCCCCCCAGGTGGCGGCGACTCGTCGCTGCGCGATGGTTTGGGCGAAAGTCCTACTTCGATAGGCATTGGTGATCACTGTCAACGACGACAGCGGCATAAGAATTGCGGCCCCCAAAGGACCAAGAATCCCCAACGCAGCGCAGCTGATACCAATCGCATTGTAGACCAATGAAAAGGCGATCCCACGTCGGACAGTGGCGATTGTTTTCTGGGCGCCGCTCAGGAGTAATACCAGACTGCTGACACCGCTCTGAGAAAGAAAGACATCTGCGGAGAGGCGACTCGCTTCAGCGGCACCACTGACGGCCACCCCCACGTCCGCCTGAGCAAGGGCTCCAGAGTCATTCACGCCGTCACCCACCATGACGACTGGTCTTGAATCCGCTCGAAGCGCACGAATCGCCTCCAACTTCTGCTCGGGGGTGACCCCTCCCCGAACCGACTCGAAAAGGTCCACGCAGCCCGACGTCTGAGAAAGAATGCGGGCAACATTGTGAACGGTTCCCTCATGGTCGCCACTGAGCAAGTGAAGACGGTGTCCCATCTTTCGAGCCTGTAAAAGGCTCGCTGCCGCGTCTTCCCGAATGGCATCGCCCAACCAGATCAGAGAGCAAACCTCGTTGTCAATCGCCACTAGAACAGGGGTTCCTCTGGCCTGATTGGAACGCAGCGAATTTTCGAATTGATCCCCGGTGCGAGCCACCCGACTCACGTATCCCGGAGAACCCACAATCACCTTGCGTCCGCCAATCGTCGCCTCACGGCCGCAGCCGAGCTTCTCAGTCACCGACGCTGGAATGACACTAAGTGGGTTCGCCTCCAGTTTTTGCTCGAGATATTTCACCAAAGCGAGCGCCACAGGGTGAGTCGCGCCGCGTTCACAGGCAAGCACCAGCGAAGCGACCGTTTCGTCACCCTCCCATTCAAGCACTCGCATGACTCCTTCGGTGAGTGTTCCGGTCTTATCGAGCACAAGGATCGAGGGAGTTCCGAGGCGTTCAAGCGCATCCGCGGAGAACACCAGCTGTCCCTGGCGCGCGGCTTGGCGCACCGCTGCTGAAAGCGCCAGAGGAGTTGCCATACCGAGCGCGCAGGGGCAGGCCACAATGAGCAAGGAAAGCGCATTTTCGACTCCCAGTTCGGGCGAGCGGAGCCCCCAGAAGACGCCCACCACCAGAGCGAGGCCGAGCACTACGACTGTGAAACTGCCCGCCATACGATCGGCTCGACTCACCAGCGGAGATCGAGTCATGAGAGCCTGTTCGACCTGCTTCATCAAACGGGCGACGCGAGTTTCGGTCCCGGATTTCTCCGCACAGACGAGAATTCGAGACCCCAAGTTCAAGGCACCGGCCTCGACGAGGTCTCCGACGCCGACATCAATGGGATGCGACTCGCCACTCAAGAGCGACTTATCGAGGGACGAGTCTCCTTGAATAATGCGCCCATCAACCGGAAGCACTTCACCACTCTGCACAATGACAACTTGTCCAGGGAGCAGAGCTCCGCTTGAGACTCGACGTTCGCATTCTTCGCTCGGCTGCTCTGCTGTTGACTCAAGTATCAGAGCGGTTCCCGGAATGATCGAATGAACAAGTTCGGCCGCATCACTCACAGCCATTTGATGTCGCCGCTGAACGTACCGACCCAAGAGCAAGAAGAAGATCAATGCAGTAATCGAATCAAAGTAAATCTCCCCGCCCCCTCGAAGAGCCGAGATTGCTCCCCAAACGAATCCAACAAAAATTCCAATGGCGATCGGGAGATCCATGTGAGGAGTCTTTGTACGGACTGATGCCCAAGCTCCACGGAAAAATAGTCCACCAGCCCAAAGCGCAGGCAGACTCACCACGAAACTCGCCAGTTCGAAGAATCTGCGCGTCGTCAGATTCATGGTTTCAGCTTCGTCGATTCCGACAGCTCCGCTGTAGAGCGCGAACGCCATGAGCATCACGTTGCCGGCAGAGGCCCCGGCGACTCCAATCCTGACCAACAAAGAGCGCAATTCTGAACGACGAAGTTCATCAGCCGCGCTCGCGCGATACGGACGTGGGCGATAGCCCATCTGAGACAGCGTTCTGCCGATTTCCCCCAGTCGCGCCTGAGCCGGGTCCCACTCGATTTCGAGTCGGGAACGACTCATCTCTAGCCTGGCAGAAGCCACAGCTGGCTCCAATCGAGGAAGTTTCTCAATCAGCCACAAGCACGCAGCGCAATGGACCCCTTCCAGGAGCAGTTGGGTCTTTAGGTGACCGCTCGGAAGCTCAGAGCAGTAGAGCTCCGTAAAAGCCGCAGAGTCGAGTTCATCCAGAACGTCAGTCCGCCCCTCCACAGGACGAGTCGCTTCGCCGAGGCGATCACGAAACGCGTAGTAGTCGGTGAGACCCGCCCCTTGAAGGAGATGATAAACCGTTTCACAACCCGAACAGCAGAAGCTCTCCTTGCCGTCAGGGTGCACGAGTTCCTCAGGAACACTCAACAAGCAGTGGGCACAACGTATGGGTTCGCCCACACTATCACGCCTGATGTGGCTTTTCCCGAGAAGTGACGGGAGCTGCGCCGGCGAAACTAGTGACACCGTTTCGTCTCTTCCGTTTGCTCCGTCACGCCCGGTATCGGGTGACTGAGGCGCGATGAGATCGCGAGAAGCCCGATGCAGATCAAGGCAATCCCTGTGAGCATCGGAACGCGCTCCCGGAAAGACTGACCAAGTCTGGCAAGAATCGCCCCCATCCCCCAGAGGGCGGGAACAGTACCCAACCAGAACACGGCCATGAGAGTCGCCCCTCCAAGAACACTCCCAGTGCCTACCGCCGTGACGACAAAGGCGTAGAGCCAGCCACACGGCAACATGGGCGTAAACACGCCGAGAAGAGACGCGCGAAACACCCGCGGCTTACGCCCCAGACGAATCAAGTTTCGTCCGAAAAAACGCTCCAGCGGAGAATAGAACCTGAGCCTCGGAAAAAGTACGCCAAGGCCCCAAATGATCACGAGCACGCCGGACACCAGCGTCGCGACATGAACCCAACCCGATGCCTCGCCGGCCCAGTCTACGGCAACACCAAGTGCGCCTCCCAGGGCGCCCAACGTGGTGTAGGTCAGCGCTCGTCCCAAATGATACGCAAGATGCGCCGGCCATAAGCTGGAACTGTCACTTCCCGTCCCAGACGCGGAATACACGGCGATGAATGGCCCACACATGCCCACGCAATGTAGGCTGCCGACTAAGCTTGCTGCGAAGACAGCTAGGAGGAGCGCAGTGCCAGAAAGTGAGGCAAACTCATTCACGGGGCGCTTCCCCGCGTCCGGCGCCTGCAAGTGCTGACAGCTCCGGGCGCAGCACCGCCGTCGCCTTTTCACCTGCGCCATTTTCGAGAGTCACTCTCACTTCCCACAATCCGACCCGTGGCCGAACAACGAGCGCATTGAAAATGCCAGGAGCTTGCTGTTCAAACTGCAGAGACTGGACGCGATTGCTGCGCGCTACGGGGAATGCATCAGCGCTGGCCACCAGGCTCTTTAAGGTCTGTTCTTCAACGTCCGTCACGCGCATCGTCAGTCGACCATCTCCGTTTGGCAGCCAGGAAAACCCGAGCACCTCAGCGTTCCAGCCAAGCCGCGAATTCTCCGAGGCCTGGGCCATCACATCGTCATAGTTGGAGGCCTTCTTGTAGTAGTCGCTCTCGACGGCAAACCCCGGATCGTCCACGGCGATAGCGACCATATAGAGCCATCCCGACACGGAGACCACAAGTAATCCAAGCGGCACCAGCATCCAGAATAGACCACGTCGTCTCGACCCAGGTATTGAGCCATTCACGGCTTCGATTGATTCTGCTGAGTTCATGGTGTTTTTCCTTCTGGACCAATCAGATGATACGGTTTGTCGAATGATTCACCGTCCTGACCTGTGATTCGTACCGTGATGGGAAGCCGACCTCCTTGAAACGCTGAGACAGGCGTCACCAGGAAAAGGCTTGTGGAACGGCGCCCCTTGGCCTCCACCTTGACTGGGTTCTCGGGGATCACAACCTCAACGCCTAAGTCGCCAGGCTGCTTTTCACCGTCAAACAAGATCTCGATCTGGTAGGCGTCGTCGACCGCACTTCTATTCTCAAGCTTGATCCGCACCTGGTTACGGACGCCTGCTTCTTCAATGATGTAGGGTGCACCGATCCCTCGGAGCACGGTCACATCAACCCCTCGACTTTTCGCTCCGACAACGATCAAAGCTGTAAGCAAAATGAGCAGCAACAAGGTGTAAGCAACAAGTCGCGTGCGAACTATCCGAGAAAGCCCACCGGCCAAACTACGCTGACTCGCGTAGCGAATGAGCCCCAAAGGCTTGTTCACCTTGGGCATGATTGTGTTGCACGCGTCAATACATTGACCGCAAGCGATGCATTCCAGCTGCAGTCCTTCACGGATATCGATACCTGTGGGGCAAGCGACAACACACGCGCTGCAGTCAATGCAGTCGCCCGCCCCGGGGATCGGCTTTCCTTTGTGGCGTGGTTCTCCTCGCTTCTCATCGTAGCCGATGATCAATGAATCCTTGTCGAGCAGTGCCGCTTGCAGACGAGCGTAGGGGCAAATCACCGTGCACATCTGTTCTCGAAAATACGCAAAGTCGAAGAAGACGAGCGCCGCTGTCGCGCCCATCACGGCGAACCCCGTGGGCTGCTTCAACGGAGAACTGCGCATCCAATATCCGAGTGTCTCCACCCCAACAAAGTAGGAAAGAAATACATTGGCGACCAAGATCGAGAGAACGGCGAACACAACGTTCTTCAAAACTCGTCGAACCCCCCCTCCAGCGTTGTCCAAACGAAGTTGCGAATTGCGATCGCCTTCGAAGAGTCGCTCAATCGGGCGGAATAGCAGCTCCATGTAGACGGTCTGCGGACAGCCCCAGCCACACCACCCTCGCCCTACAAGCGCGGTAAGTCCGATGATACCGATAAAGATGGACAGCATCAGCAGCATGAGCAGCACGCCGTCGGTGGCAAAAAACGTTCGCCCGAAAAAAGTAAATTCCCGTGCACCAAGGTCAAGAAGAACCGCTGGTGCGCCGCCTATCGAGATAAATGGCAACCCGACGAACATGATGATCAAGGCCCACCCGACAAAGAATCGCTTCGTGTAAATGGGCCCCCGATACAGCTTGGGGCGGATGCGTCGCCGCGTACCGTCCTGGTTGAGCGTCGGCAGCACGCGCTCCTTCAGTTCTGCCGGACTTTGATTCATAGCTAGAAAGCCTCGATGGCGATGCGATTCAAGGAATCGGCTCACCTTCTGGTGCCTTGCCTGGCACATTGGTTCCCCTGAGCGTGCCCACGTACGCCACCACTTGGCGGAGTTCCTCGGGCGTCAATTGACGATTCCAGGCCGGCATTCCCTTTGCGGCAACGCCCTCACTCACCACTTCGTAAATACCCATCAGCTGCCCCTCGCCGTGAATCCAATGATCATCGGTCAGGTTGGGTCCAATCGATCCCTGTCCCTGCTCCAGGTGGCATGCAACGCAGCGCGTTGAGAAAACCTCCGCACCTTTTGAAACACTGGTGGGATCTGCAAGCACCTGAGCCAGCGAGGCCTCCGATATTTCCTGACTCATGGCTTCCTTTGCACGAATCGCATTCGCCGCCGCTAAATCATCCGCATAATCTTCTGAAAGCGAAGTCCCATTACCGACCCAATAATGAAACAAGTAGGCAAGAGAGAAAAAGAAGCTGCCCCAGAAAATCGCCTTCCACCAGCGGGGCATCGGATTGTCATACTCTTGGATTCCGTCGTAGCAGTGGTCGAGCAACTGGTCTTGCTCGGTACCATCAGCTTCAGACGACGAGTGACCTGACGTAGATTTGTTTGATTCAGTCATGGTGGCGCTCCTGATCGCTCATCGCGACTGTCTGTTCCTCAGAAAACGGAATTTGAACCAACTCGTCATCTAAGCGAGCCCGGCCGGGCCACATCACCCGAACGAGGACCGCAAAGAAGACCAGCATGAAGATGACCAACCCAACCTGCGCGTAGATCGAAAGATCCGCGGCGCCCATGACGTCTGAAAGTCTCATTCGTGCACCTCCTTCGTGACTCCAGCAACCACTGAGGACGGTTCAGGCTGCTTTGAAATGTCGGTTCCCATACGCTGCAGGTAGGCCGTAAGCGCGACAATTTTCTTTTCCTCGAGCCCTTCCGGTCCACCTTGAGCAACCACTTCGTCGGCAATTTCCTTCGCCTGCTCACGAGCCATCTCTTCTGCCTTGTTCACTGCATCACCGTAGGGAACGCCCAGCATCGTCATCACGTCAACTCGACCCTGGATCTTCTCGAATTCGATATCGTCTTCGAGCATCCAGGGATAGCGCGGCATAATCGACTGCTCAGTAGTCGAAGTCGGGTCATCCATGTGGCGCACGTGCCAGAGATGAGGATATTTTCCTCCTATTCGCGCCAAGTCGGGACCAATGCGTCGCGACCCCCACTGAAACGGATGATCGTAGACGAACTCACCTGGCTTCGAGTACTCGCCATAACGCTCAGTCTCGGCGCGGATGGGGCGAATCATCTGTGAGTGACAGTTGTAGCACCCCTCTTCGATGTAGAGGTCTCGGCCATAGAGTTCGAGCGGAGTGTAAGGCTTCACCGAGGCAATCGAGGGCACGTTTGATCGAATCAGGAAGGTCGGAATGATTTCCGCGAGCGAAGCCACGGCCACAGCAACGACGACCCAGACGGTGAATTTGATCGGACGTCGTTCCCAGGTTCGATGCCAAGCTGCTTGAGCGAAATAGCGCAGCCGATGCCCAGCGGGAGAAATGGTGGAATGCCAAGGAATGACAAGTCGGGGTTCAGCGCCGGCATAGGGCTCCAGTGCCGGTGCTTCCTGCACGTACTCTTCGTACTTTTCGGGGCGCATGCGCCAGGTCATGAAAATATTGAACCCTCCAATCAGAATGCCCAATACATAGAGCCCCCCACCGAAGACACGGACCCAATACATCGGCAAAATTCGCACAACAGTTTCGATGAAGTCCGGATAGGCGAGGCGTCCCGTCTCATCAAAGGCTCGCCACATAAGCCCCTGAGTCACTCCTGCTGCATAAATCGCAACAATGTAAAAGAGAATACCGAGCGTTCCGATCCAGAAGTGAAGTTCGGCTAACTTCTTGGAGTACATCTTCCCCGTCTGAAACAGACGCGGCACCATCCAGTAGAGCATGCCGAAGGTCAAGAAACCGTTCCAGCCCAGCGCTCCGGCGTGAACGTGTGCGATCGTCCAGTCCGTGTAGTGGCTCAGAGCATTCACGCTCTTGATGCTCAGAAGAGGACCTTCGAAGGTCGCCATCCCATAAAAAGTGATCCCCACCACGAAGAACTTCAGGACAGGATCATCCGCCACACGACCCCAAGCGCCCCGCAACGTCAGCAGGCCGTTGATCATGCCTCCCCACGAGGGCATCCACAGCATGAGGGAGAACAACATCCCAAGAGTCGATGCCCACTCGGGTAACGCTGTGTAATGAAGGTGATGCGGCCCTGCCCAAATGTAGATGAAAACGATCGACCAAAAATGCAGAATGCTCAGCTTGTAAGAAAAAATGGGACGATTCGCCGCTTTGGGCAAGAAGTAATACATCAACCCCAAGAACGGGGTGGTCAGGAAGAAGGCGACGGCGTTGTGGCCGTACCACCACTGCATGAACGCATCCTGCACGCCGGCGTAGATCGAGTAGCTCTTCCCTGCGCTCGCTGGCACAGCCAGATTGTTGAAGATATGAAGGATCGCAACGGTGACGATCGTGGCAATGTAGAACCAGATAGCCACATAGAGGTGTCGCTCCCGTCGCTTCACGATCGTGCCGAAGAAATTCACCGCGAAGGCCACCCACACCACCGCAATCGCGATATCAATCGGCCATTCAAGCTCGGCGTACTCGCGCGACTGAGAGATCCCTAGAGGAAGGGTCACCGCGGCCGCGACGATGATGGCTTGCCAACCCCAGAAGTGGAAGTTGGACAATGCGTCCGAGAACATCCTCGCCTTCAAAAGCCGCTGACTTGAGTAGTAGGTCGCCGCGAAGAGCGCATTGCCAGCGAACGCAAATATTGCAGCATTCGTGTGCAGTGGGCGAAGACGACCGAAGGTCAGCACTGGGAGGTTGAAGGAGAGCTCGGGGACGACCAACATCAGCGCAAGCCAAAGGCCCGCGAGCGTCGCCACCGCTCCCCAGATAGTCGTCGCGAAAGCGAACTTTCGCACTACTGCGTCGTCGTACTGAAATTTCTCTATCCTGGAAGTCATGAATTCCCGCTCCGCTAAGCAATGAACATGCCGTTCAAACGTTGCCCCTCTTGGCCGCCACTGAGCGGCTGTGAAGAACGCTCGAATCACGACGTATTTGCGTCACCTCACCACACTCGAACAATCTGCCGAGCGCAAGTCAGCAAGGGTGGAGGTCGCCACGGGCGCAATTTTCTGCAACATTTGCGCAACGTTTGCGCTGAGCGCCAGAAATTGCGCGTACCGAAATCGCACACGGCATCGCGAAGCCCTAACTATTCGAAAGCGGCTTCGACATAAGTAGTGGCAATTCTACGCGAAAGGTCGTTCCCTCCGTCCCCGACTCGTAGGTGAGAGACCCCTCATGGGATCGGACGATCTCCGAGCAAATCGCTAAACCGAGACCAGTTCCATCGGGCTTAGTCGTCACGAAGGGCTCAAAAACGTCGACATCTAAAGGCACACCCTCGCCGGTGTCATTGACCTCAAGGACATAGATTGCATCCTGGCAAAAGGTTCTCAATGTCAGTCGCCCGCCCCTGGGCATGGCCTCAAGTGCATTGTGGCAAAGGTTGAGCACGACCTGTTGCATCTTGTCCGCGTCGGCAAGAACTTGAGCTTGAGAATCAGTGAAGTCTCTTCCCAGGACGACCCCTCGGCTGACCCGCATTAAGTTCGCCAGAACTGATTCGAGAAGCTCAGTCATGCGCAGTGGCTTCTTCGCGATACGACGACGACCAGACAGAGCGCGAAACTCCTGCACCAATCGGCTCAATCGCTCGATTTCTCCGAGGCAAGAATCCACCTTTTCTATGGTATCCGCTGCTGAATCTAACTTCTTGACCCTTCTTTTGAGGGCTTGAAGTTGCAGTGCCATGTTGTTCAATGGGTTACCGATCTCGTGCACCAACATCGACGCGGTCGTTCCCACTGTTGCAGCGCGTTCGCGCTCCATGAGTTCTCCCTGGAGCCTCACCTTTTCGCTGACATCCCGAATGAAAGCACCATACGACACGCCGTCGCCGCCGTCCGCTAGCAGAGTGACCGAGAGCTCGATCGGAAATTCTTCGCCGCTGCTTCGGAGCGCGCGCACCTGACGGATCCTGCCAATAGCCCGACGTTCCCCAGTGCGTTCATAGTGCTCAATATAGGACTGATGATTGGTAGCGTAGGGTTCGGCCATGAGCCTCCTCACATCGGTTCCGAGCAGCTCCTCGGCCGTGTAACCAAACATTTTACAGCTAGAAGGATTCGCTAGTAATATCGTTCCCAGACGACTGATGAACAAAATCGCGTCCTGACAGGTTCCCACGAGCTGCCGGATGCGTATCGCTTCCTGAGTCGACTCGGGCGCGGCCTCAAGCACTTCGCCCCCGGAGGAACCGGGCGAACCGTGAGGAAAAGGACACCCCCCCTCGCTAGTAGTCGGGGGAGGCTGCTTCGACTCAGGCCCTTTCATCGCTTGAATGCTACCAGAGCGCTCTCGAGAAGCACCCGCGCACAGCTTGCGGGCGGTGAACAATCACGCGCATAATTTGCCGACTTCATCCCAGCTGATTTCGAATTCGAGGGCAGGAATGGCCAAAGACGCGAAACCTACTTGGTTCAGTGGAACGGCACAGGCCTTGCTTCTGGCGGGAAGAGCCCCCGAGGAAATGCATCAAATGAGCAAAGGTCGAATCTTAGTCGTCGATGACGAATCCAGCGCGCGAAGCGCCCTCAGCGAAATCCTCTCCGACGAGGGTTATAAGGTCCGTACTGCCGCCGACGGCTTCAGAGCGCTCTCCGCGGCGAGCGAATTTGCGCCAGACGTTGTGGTGACGGATCTCAAGATGCCCGGGATGGACGGCCTGGCTCTTCTGAAGCGACTGAAAGAAACGATGCCGGAGACCGCAGTCATCCTGATGACTGCTTTCGGTGCAGTCGAGAGTGCTGTGGATGCAATGCGCCAAGGCGCTTCCAACTACTTGACCAAGCCTTTGAACAGCGACGAATTGCTTCTGATTCTGGAACGCTGCCTGGAAGGCGTCATGTTGCGTAGGGAAACAGCTCGTTTGCGTGAGCAAATGAACGACAAGTTCAAGTTTTCCAGCATCATCGGCGAATCCCCCGAAATTCAGAGCATCTTTAAAACGATTCGTCAGGTCGCCCCCAGTCGCGCCACGGTGCTCATCTCTGGCGCCTCCGGCACTGGCAAAGAAATGGTCGCCGCAGCGCTCCACCAATGTTCCCCTCGTGTCGGCAAACCCTTTATCAAGCTGCACTGCGCTGCTCTTGCGGAAAACCTTCTCGAAAGCGAATTATTCGGCCACGAGAAAGGCTCCTTCACGGGGGCAGAGCGTCGGCGCATTGGTCGATTCGAGGAAGCTGACGGCGGGACGCTGTTCCTCGACGAGATCGGCGAAATCAGTGCCGCCACGCAGGTAAAACTGCTGCGCGTCCTCCAAGAGCACGAGTTCGAACGTGTTGGAGGGAACCAGCCGATCCATGTTGATGTTCGCGTAGTCGCCGCAACCAATCGCAATCTCAAGGAGATGGTCGAAGCCGGAGAGTTTCGAGAAGATCTCTATTATCGACTGAACGTAATCAACTTAAAGCTTCCGAGCCTCGCCGAACGTGCTGGAGACATCGCTCCGCTGGCGGCTCACTTTCTCGCGAAGTATGCCAAGGAAAACGATAAGCACATCGAACGCTTTGAGGATGCGGCCTTGTCCCTACTCCACAACTACCCTTGGCGAGGCAACGTTCGTGAGCTTGAAAACGTCGTCGAACGATCGGTGGTTCTCAGCGACGGTCCACTGATTCAAGTCCGACACCTTCCCGCCGAAGTACTGCAGTCTCAGGAGAACCACAGTGAAGTTCCGCGCATTCCCGGGGCAAGTCTGTCGGAGATTGAACGCTATGCGATTCTCGAGACGCTCGCGCAGGTCGGTGGTTCAACGACCGCAGCGGCGAAAATGCTGGGCATCAGCGTTCGCAAAATCCAATATCGCCTACAAGAATATGCAGAAGCTCCGAAGAGTCACGCTCCGGCCCTGCGTCCCTCGTCGTCTCCACGCGTCTCCACCGCTTCTCGTTCGTGAGCACCGCTTCTCGTTCGTGAGCACCGCTTCTCGTTCGTGAGCACCGCTTCTCTTCGAGCAGAGTGCAGCCCAGTCAAGTGGCTAGTGCAGCCCAGTCAAGTGGCTAGTGCAGCCCAGTCAAGTGGCTAGTGCAGCCCAGTCAAGTGGCTGGTGCAGCCCAGTCAAGTGGCTAGTGCAGCCCAGTCAAGTGGCTGACGAGACTCGACGTCGACCAGTGCCTGAATGAAGCACATCCTGCCACGAAAATCGGATCTTACGACAAAAATCAGATCTAGTGACGAACGCGAACGACGCGCGCTCCGGAATGAGTCACAATCAAGGTGTCAGTCCATTCTGCGGCGCGAAGTGAGTAGCGGATCTGCGCTCCCCACACATGCTTCTCGAGCAACAACCGATGAAGTGCGGGCAAGCGTTCCAATGGACGCAAAGAAGAGCGCGCAGAGTCTTTCACGCGGATAGAAAGGTTTGTGGCTCCCCCAAACACTTCCGAGAGGTAACGCGTCACCTCCCTATCCGTAAGTTCGCCTTCTTGAAAGGGTGACTCAATTTGTCTTTCAACCTTAGAGGACTCTGGACCGACTGTACGTGAAGGAACCGCCGCTTTTTGAACACTGTCGTTCGCCGGAGTGACGGTCTTAGCCCTGACTGCGATTTCAGAAACAGGGCCCTGATCGGGCAAGGAACTTTCTGGTCGATTCATATCTGCTGGGATCCAATGGTCGGTAAGTGAACGTTAAACTTCAGGGCGCGAATACAAGGCTCTCATCTCTTCTTTGATTTGTGTAGCCGTTCGCTCAAGTTTAGTGCCCATGGTCACCAACTTTTTTCCAAGTGGTCATGTGTTGCACTGAACACGAACATGCATGTGACTTGCTCGAGCCCACGAGTGGACGAGTTTGCAGCACCACAGGAACGAGTCAGCAAATCTCATCACTCATCTGTCAAAACGTCGCACATTTGGCAATCTTAAGCCCACATTGTACTGCAGGCGCGGAAACTTCCCGACACTGTAGCGACCGAAGAGAGTCATTTCGCCGCTGGATGTAATCCACGACCCGACTCACGCTGTCATGCGCCAGAAACACTCCGACCGAACGGTCGCCCCGAGCGCCAACTCACGGGTCATATCGCACACATGCGTTGAGCTGTGTTAGAGGCAGCCCACAGATGGGCATCCGGACAAAACTCTACCTCTTCTCCTTCTTTGCAGTGACGGTGCTAAGCGTGCTTGGCGGGGTGTATCTCCAGAATCAATTGCGCAACACCTACGAGAGCCGCCTGAAGATGCAGCTCCTTGAGAAGGCCAACATTACGCTCGAAGCCCTGCGTGAGTTGAAGTCAGAGAAAGCGCATGTTCAGACTTACCCGTTGTCGTCCGAGAGCGTCGACCGCTGGGTCGATCGGTTTGGGAAGGCGGCGGCATCGCGAATCACGGTGATTGGGAGTGACGGTGTCCTGATTGCGGACACGGATCTCGACGGACCAGCACTCCTCAAAGCAGGCAACCACGCGAACCGTCCCGAAGTATTGGAGGCAGTTGCAAAAGGGATCGGTAGTTCGTCCAGATTCAGTACTACCGTCAACCACAATATGCTTTATGTAGCAGTCCGAGGCGGTCCGGCCGGTTCGGTCGTGCGAGTCTCGATGCCTACCAAGGAAGTGGAGGAGGCGATTGGACGACTCCACATGATTCTGCTCGCGGCCGCTGGACTGGGCTTGCTGATTGCGTCGGCCGTAGCTGGACTGGCTTCCCACTTCGCAGCGGAGACCCTGCGCAATCTAGTCGAGAGAGCTCGCGCGATTGGCGAGAAAGGGTCGGGGCGCGTCGAATACAATTCTCGTGATGACCTCGGTGTGCTTGCTGGCTCCCTCAATCATCTTGCCGAAGAGCTGGAGAACAATGTGCGGCGTCTCGGCGAAGAACGCGATCGCATGGAGACAATTCTCAGAGGAACGAGCGAAGGCATTCTGGCACTGGATGCAGACAAGCGAATTCGCCTGGTGAACGCCGCCGCGATCGCCCTCCTCCAGTTGCCTCATGACGTGGAAGGTAAACCCCTCTACGAGGTCACCCGCGAACCCGATCTCCTCGCACTAGCGGAGTATGGCTTCGACCACACCGAGTCTGCTGAACTTAAGCTCGACGAACCACCGCGTACGCTCGTGGGACGAGCCGATCCGCTACAAGCCACGGGAGGAGCGGTTCTCGTACTCCACGATGTCACTGATATGCGCCGACTTGAGGCCATTAGGCGCGACTTTGTCACCAACGTTTCGCATGAACTGCGGACACCCGTCGCCATCATTCGTGCAAACAGCGAAACGCTCCTTGATGGTGCTTTAGAAATCCCCAAGGCTCGTCAGTCTTTTGTCGAGGCAATTGCCCGTAATTCGGAACGCCTAGAACGCCTCATTTCCGATCTGCTCGATCTTGCCCGTGTGGAATCGGGCAACCAAGAACTTCACACAAGGGAATTCGCCCTTTCCACCGTCAGCGAACGCGTAGTTTCGCTTCTCAAACGTCGGGCAGACTCTAAGGGTGTCAACCTGACAACGAACTTCGACGCCTCACTCAAAGTCATCGCCGATGAGAAGGCTCTCGACCAGATTCTGGTGAACCTTGTGGACAACGCGGTGAAATATACTGAAGCAGGGGGTTCGGTGACCATTGTCGCCGAGAAACAAGCTTCGGAAATTCTGCTGGCGGTCGAGGACGATGGATGCGGTATTCCAATCGCCGCTCGGGGACGCATTTTCGAAAGATTCTATCGCGTCGACCCAGGTCGAGCCCGGGAAGTTGGTGGTACCGGTCTAGGTTTGTCGATCGTGAAACACCTCGCCCAAATCATGGGGGGGCAGGTGGGCGTCGACGGCCGCGATCCTCGAGGATCGCGCTTTTGGGTGCGACTCCCCGGACCTTAAGCTTCCCGGCGATCCAATTAGAGAATTACGTGACAATTAAGTAACGGAACCGTGACAATGCGACCAAGATTCAGAAACGTCGCACCGCTTGTTATTGCTATTTCTCAACGAAAGTGGGCATTCCCGCTCAGGTACCGAAGTCGTTGAAGATGTCGCCCTTCCGTCACCTGAGTGTCACAGAGGACCCCCAAAGTCCTGCCGCCGAACTTGAAAAGGAAGACTTTGGATGAAAACAATCAGCACAGCCATCGCACTCGCCACAATCACAACTCTTGCGAGCGGCTGCAGCAAACAGACTGAGCAGGGAAGCAGCTCAGAGAAGAATTCGGAACAAAAGGCCAGCGATGCCGCGCCCTCCATCATCGCGATCGATGGCTCATCAACGGTATTTCCGATTACCGAGGCCGTCGCTGAAGAATTTCAGAAGGCAAACAAGGCCCGCGTCACCATCGGCGTATCCGGCACGGGGGGTGGCTTCAAGAAGTTCTGCAAGAACGAATCCGTGATCACCGGGGCGTCGCGCCCGATCAAGCCTTCCGAAGTTGAGCTATGCACTAAGAATAAGGTCGAGTACATCGAGCTCCCCGTAGCGTACGACGGTATCTCGGTGGTAGTTCACCCATCAAATGACTGGGTCGATGAGTTCACCATCGAGGAGCTCAAGCGCATGTGGGAACCCGAGGCTCAGGGCAAGATCACGAAGTGGAGCCAGATTCGCACGGGCTGGCCGGAGAAAGAGCTTCACCTGTTTGGCGCAGGCGTGGACTCGGGTACCTACGATTACTTCACGAAGGCAATTGTCGGAGTTGAGCACAAGAGCCGCGGCGACTTTACCTCAAGTGAGGACGACAACGTTCTCGTACAAGGTGTCTCCACCGATCCTCTCGCCCTCGGATTCTTCGGCTACGCCTACTTTGCGGAGAACAGTGACAAGGTTAAGGCCGTCCCCATCAATGACGGCGACGATACCAATGGGAAAGGCGCTGTGGGACCATCACTTGAGTCGATCGCGGATGGAACCTACCAGCCATTGGCTCGCCCCATCTTCATCTACGTCAGCAAGCAGGGCGCCGCGCGCCCCGAGGTCCAGGCGTTCATAGATTTCTATGTGGACAAGGGAGAAGCGCTCGTGAAAGAAGCCGGCTATATCCCTCTCGGCAAGAAGGCCAACGATTTGGTACTCGCCCGTTTCAAAGCTGGCACCACCGGGTCGCTATTTGACGGTAAGGGTTCGAAGGTCGGAGCCACAGTGGAGGACCTTCTTGCAAGCAAGTAGTACACAGGTGATGCCGATCGAAGAAGCAGCGTCCGCCAAGGTTGCAAGCGGCCTTGAGGGGCACCCGCCATGGACCGAGCGTGCAGCAGAGCTGGGCCTCTTGGCTTGCGGCCTGGTGACGGTTCTGACCACGATCGGCATCCTCACGACTCTCGCCGTAGAAAGCTTTGGCTTTCTGCAAAAGGTGTCGCTCGGCGACTTGCTGTTCGATTTGGAGTGGACACCGCTCTTCTTCGAAAAGCATTTCGGGATTTGGCCGCTGGTGGGAGGTACACTTCTCACATCTGGCATCGCAATGATGGTAGGTCTGCCGTTGGGTCTGCTAGCGGCCATCTTCATGAGCGAACTTGCCAGTGATCGCACTCGAAAATGGGTAAAGCCCGCGCTCGAAGTGCTTGCTGGTATTCCAACCATCGTTTACGGATATTTCGCGCTGGTCGTCGTGACGCCCGCTTTGCAAAAGATCATTCCTGGGCTCTCGGGCTTCAACGCTCTCAGTCCCGGGCTGATCATCGGCGTGATGGTGACTCCGATGATCGCATCTCTCAGCGACGACGCTCTACGAGCCGTGCCGCAGAGTCTCCGTGAAGCGTCCTACGGACTCGGGGCCTCAAAGGTCCCTATGATCCTCAAGGTCGTGGTACCGGCGGCCAAGGGTGGGATCGCGGCTTCCGTTATCCTGGCCATCTCGCGTGCCATTGGAGAAACGATGGTCGTAGCGATTGCCGCCGGGCAGCAACCTCGCCTGACTCTGGATCCACGGGTACCCGTGGAAACAATGACTGCGTTTATCGTCCAAGTCTCCCTCGGCGATACCCCCACTGGAACCATTGAATATCAGAGTATCTTCGTGATTGGCGCGACACTCTTTCTCATCACGTTCGCCATGAATATCGCTAGCTACCGCCTGACTCGACGAGGTGTCGGGAAATGAACGCCTCAGATCTCCGACCGCCATTGGCGGAAGCCAGCGGCGCGGCGACGCGACAACTCAAGGAGCGTGGCTTTTACCTACTGTGTTGTACAGCGATTGCATTGCCCCTGCTTCTCCTCGTTATCCTGCTCTGGGGTGTAGGAGAGGATGCCAGCCCGCGCTTAAGCTGGGACTTCATCACGAACTATCCTTCGCGCAAAGCCGAGTTGGCAGGTATCTACCCCGCAGTCGTCGGAAGCATCTACCTGATCGTACTTACCACCGCGATAGCTCTTCCTATCGGAGTAGGGGCAGCCCTCTATCTGGAAGAATACGCGCGAAAAGGGCGTCTCGCCTCTCTCATTGAGATCAATATCGCCAACTTGGCCGGAGTGCCCTCCATCATCTACGGGTTGCTCGGTCTGGGCGTATTCGTTCGAGTCTTCGGCATGGGCCGTAGCCTGATCGCGGGCGCAATGACCATGGCCCTCTTGGTTCTCCCGATGATCGTCATGGTGACGAGGGAATCCTTGCGAACTGTTCCAGAGCACCTCCGTGAAGCGTCATGGGGCCTAGGCGCGACGAAGTTTCAAACAGTGCGGCAGGTGGTCCTGCCACAAGCCTACCCTGGAATCCTGACCGGAGCGATTCTGGCTATCAGCCGCGCAATAGGTGAAACAGCACCAGTCATCGTGGTGGGCGCCCTCACCTACGTGACCTTTTTGCCCGACGGAATCGATGCACCCTTCACAGTTCTCCCGATCCAGATTTTCAACTGGGTGAGTCGACCCCAGGAGGAGTTCCTGTTCAACGCTGCCGCCGGAATTGCAGTACTGTTGATCACGATGCTCTGCCTCAACGGAGTGGCGATCTGGCTGCGCAACCGACTTCAATCGCGTTCCATCTAATTTTTGGGCGGAAAGTCACACTTTCGATCCTGTCTCATGCAAGCTGAACAAACGAAACCAACCAAAATTGACGTCGATAGTGTGAACGCCTGGTTCGGAAAGAACCACGTACTCAAGGACGTCAGTCTGGCCATACCCGAACGCACTGTTACGGCCATCATCGGACCAAGCGGTTGCGGAAAATCGACTCTGCTTCGCTCCCTGAACCGGATGCACGAGCTTGTGCCGAGTGCACGGCTCGAGGGAGAGATTCGTCTCGACGGTACGAATGTCTACGACAAGGCTATCGACCCAGTCCTGCTTCGCCGAAGGGTGGGGATGGTGTTCCAGAAGCCAAATCCATTTCCGTCGATGACCATTCGTCAAAACGTTCTGGCTGGGTTGAAGCTCACGGGTCGCCTTGAGCGAGACACCTCAGATGGCATCGTGCAGCGGGCTCTCCAGAACGCAGCGCTTTGGGAAGAAGTGAAGGACCGGCTAGATTCCCCGGGTATCGGCCTGAGCGGAGGCCAACAACAGCGCCTTTGTATCGCTCGATCGCTAGCTGTGAAGCCGGACGTGCTCCTGATGGATGAGCCTTGCTCCGCCCTCGATCCGATCGCTACGGCGCGCATCGAGGATCTGATCCATACTCTGGTCGAAGACTACACAATCGTGATTGTGACTCATAATATGCAACAAGCAGCACGCGTATCGGGGCGAACGGCGTTCATGTTGCACGGGGAGTTGGTGGAATTCAGTCCGACAGATAAGCTCTTCACTTCACCAGACGACAATCGCACAGAAGACTACATTACGGGGAAATTCGGATGACCCAACACACGGACAGGGAATTAGGGCACCAATTGGAGGCTCTGCGGGGACGTCTGTTACGAATGGCCGGCATGGTCGAAAACATGATCGGCGACGCCGTTCGAGCTCTTCTTGAGCGCAATGTCGAGCTAGCGAAAGAAACGATTGAGCGTGACCATGCGGTGAATCGCCTGGAAGTCGAAGCCGACGAACAGTGCTTGCTCATTTTGGCCCGCTGGCAACCAGTTGCCTCCGATCTCAGGTTCCTCACCATCGCCTTCAAGATGGTGACAGATCTTGAGCGCATTGGTGATCTCGCGGTAAACATCTCCGAGCGCGCGGTTGATCTCGCCGGCAGACCATTGATTTGGCCCAACGATGAAATGGAAGAGATGGCGCGGCTCTCTCGGCGAATGGTCCATCAGGGAGTTGACGCATTCCTGAAAGCAGATGCGGATCTCGCGCAATCAGTCATCCTGGCAGATGACGCTGTGGATGAGTTGTATGTCACGGCGTTCGAGCATGTGATTCAAGTGATGCAACAACATCCAGAGGACCTGCCAGGCGGGATCCACGCCCTATCTGTGCTCAAATGGCTCGAGCGGATTGCCGACCATGCCACCAACCTAGCTGAGTTGGTGGTCTTTATGGTCAAAGGCAAAGACATCCGACATATGGGCAAAACGCCCTACCAAAGCCTGGGCTAATCGTAGACCAACTGGCGCCACTCAACGATGAGCTGCGCCAGGACCACGCACTTTATTTCTTGCTGGGCTTCAACGAGAGCTTGATCAGGACTTCGTCCTTGATCAAGTCGTCCGGCTTTCCGGGGTAGACAATCTCGTAATCCTTGCGATTGATTCCGAACTCGGCGGAGACGCTGATCGTTTCGTTCCCAGCTTCGATTTTTGCGGGAAACGTGATCGACTTTTTCACACCGTGCAGTTCTAAATTACCAGTGACCTCATAGAGGTCACCCTTCTTGGCGATGCTCGTCGAAACAAAAGTGGACTTCGGGTACTTCTCCACATCAAAGAAATCAGGGCTCTTGAGATGCCCATCAAGTTTTTCAGAATCAGTTGAGAACGAGTCCATATCGATCGAGACGTTCACTGAACTCTTGCTCGGATCGCCATCCACCAAAGCGACGACACCGCTCGGCTTCGTAAACTTTCCTTCATGCTTTCCGGTAATCTTGGCACCCACGAACTCAACGGCGCTATTGTCCCCGCTGATTTCAAATTGCACAGCGGCCTGTTCCTCGGCTGGTTGAGCCTTTTCCTCGACAGGTGCACTGGGCTCCGTCTTGGCCGCGTCCCCCACCGGATCGTTGTCACAACCGGCCACGACGAGGAGAGCACACACGCAAAAAACACTTCGATTCAGTTTCATATTCATCTTTTTCCGAGAACTCGCGAGAACGTCCCCGCCAGTCCCGGAACTCTGGCGCCTGCCTCCAGCAAGAACAATCGATCTAAATTGAGTTCATCTTTGCGTCAGGACCAACAATCTCACAGAAGTGGAGCCTTCGAACCAAGAAAACTCTGGAAGTAGACGGAATCCTCATTCGCGAGACACGGCGGACGTGCGCTTCGGGACTCTCCGCGTGACGCGTCCAGCCCGATGTCCAAGAGAACAGCGCGGACCAACGGCAGCGCCTGAGCCTCAAAGACTACTGACGAATCACCGCTAAAGGCACATCCAGACGAGCCATTCTGCCGCCTTCGGGCGAAGAAAACTGCGTTCGAAGCGCTCGGCTTTCAACACACTGAGTCACCTCACGAGGGACGGGTCCCCGCGCTTCCGCTGCAGCAACCCCACCGGCCTGATCGATCGTCAGAGTGAGAGAAATCTTTCCCGACGCCTGCATACGTTCAAAACACCGACGAAACTGCGGCATAGTTCTGGCGATAGTTCGCTGGGCATGAGGAACCACGACCCTGGGATCTCCTTGTACTCGGAGAGTCCTGGCACCGTCGTTTTGACTGACCGGAGCAGACGCAGGAGGCTCAGTCGTGCAGCCGCTGAACAGTCCCGCTGTCGAAAGACCGACAACCGCCGCCCCCAATCGCGAGGCTCCGATTAGACTCTCAAAGGACGATTCTCTCATCACCATCCTCCGAACGACTCTGCTGAAATAAACACAACATCCTTGTGCCAAATAGGAACAGATTCGGGTCAGGTATGTCCAGATCTATTTGAACAAGTGACTATTGAGTGAATGTCACCAATCGACGCACCTGAACGCGCTGACATCGCTTCTTCCCAGCTCTAAGCCCGAATAACAGCGTCCTGGAGCCCAAGGAACGATCACTCGCCCAGTTGGGAAACGTCCTTCACCTAACGACAAGGCTGGAATATTTCAACAGTCTCACTGATAGACCGGCAGCCCCGTTCCCCAAGGCGCTGCGGCGGACCTCACGTAAGAGATAAGCCGATCCTCAAATTTCGACCGCGGAAAGGACCGCGACCTGGATCTCAAGGCGCCGTTCGTTGCTGATAGGCTGTCCGCCGATTTCTTCAATCGTAAAGCGGTCGAGCACGCGAACTCCCTCCGTGCGGATTTGAGAGCCAACGATTTGAACATTGGCCTGATGAAGTGCGCGGGTGATCACCCACAGGAGCCCAGAACGATCCTGCGTCTCCACTTCTAAGACGGTCAGATTGCCCCCCGAGTTCTCCAAGAAACGCACAGTGGTGCCTTCTTCGCTGGGGGCTCGCAAACCGATGACTGGGCCGAGCGCCTCACGACGACCGTCCAATACCTCCTGGAGCAGCTCGGCAAATGCCGAGACCTCCTCGTGAGAGATACGTCCGTCCGGATCACGAAGCCAAAATACGTCAAGCGCTTCTCGAGCGCCCCCAGGAACCGAGCGACAATATGCCTCGGCCGACTGGACATCGAACCCCACTTGCGCGAGCGCCGAGCTGATGACCGCCAGGAGACCAGGCCTGTCCTCGACGCTGACGCAAACCGCAGACACGTCGAGTTCTCGCCAAGGGAAGAGGCCCGCCGCAATCCTGCCGGGCTTGCGACCCGAGACGATATGAGTGTGAACCGCGATTTCTGCGGGATTGAAACGCTCGCGGTATTCTGCGGGAAGAGTTGCCGCGAACTCCGTGATGCTGACGGCCGAGGAACTCGATGGGGTAAATTGATTCATGATGACTCGTCAGGAACGCCTGACGGGCGGAACTTAGCGGACTGAATGGGTGGTGCAATTTCCTTCAGGTTTCCGACCGTCGATGACGACGGCGCACAAGCCGTTTCTCTGGGTAAACCTCGAGAATCGGGCCGTTGGCCCCATCCCTCCTTCTCACCTGTTCAATGAGGGCTCCTTTCTCTAGCAGAAAACGTCGTTCCCACACTGACCCTGCAGCAGCCTCGAAAGAGCTATTCGGCGGAATTTCGTGCCAGATTCCCAGTTCGAAGGGGGGCTTCTCAAGTTCTCCCCAGAGGAAATCCTTGAAAGATCGTCCCTGGGCCTGAAAAAAAACGAGGAAAACCGCCACCCAGAACACCGCGGCCGCGACGACGACCAAGATCAAGTCGCCACCACGGTTTCGTCGTCCCTTGCCACGGGCCAATCAGAGCCTGGCTTGCCGCCGGGGTCCAGCTTCGGTACGCCCCAGGCCATGAGTAATCCGATCGCCAAATTTGAGACGACCATGGGCAACTTCGAGGCCGAAATCTTCGTCGACAAGATGCCAATCACCGGAGGAAACTTCGTTCGCCTAGTTGAAGAGGGTTTCTACAACGGCCTTCATTTCCACCGCGTCATCCCGAACTTCATGAACCAGTTCGGCTGCCCGCACAGCAAAGACCCCAGCAGCCCTCGAGCTGGCACAGGTCAGTCCCCTCACGGTTCGATCGCCGATGAGCACCCCGCCGACGTGCGCCTCTCAAATGAACCGGGAACGCTCTCCATGGCGAATGCTGGTCCCAACTCCGGAAGCAGCCAGTTCTTCATCAACACGAAGCACAACGACTACCTCGACTACTTCAGCCCCGGTCAGTCAAAGCATCCAGTGTTCGGGAAGATCACCAGCGGAATGGATGTGGTCACGGCCATCAACACCACTCCGACCGCACCCGGCGATCGTCCGGTCACGCCAGTGAAGATGGTGAGCATCACCATCGCATAATCCAGTGCACTTCCAGCAGAGATGAAAAAGGGAGCCCGACTGGGTTCCCTTTTTCATCTCCGCGCTGCTCACTCGCCCATCCTTCGCTTTTCCCTGGCCACGAACTCCTCCCGTCGCCCGTCTCGAATACTCTCGAGATCTTCCGAGGGCGGAGTTTTCACATCGCTCGTTGTCGGTTTCTCAGAGGCTTTTGTTGACTCTATCGTTGTCAAAGCCGCGAGCGCAGCGGGAGCCTCCGTATCTGCAGGAGTCGCGGTCGCCATCGTGAGTCGCTGGTTCAATCCTCGTTGGTCAACGCGCAGTACGGTGGTTGGCTCTGCAGGGGATGTCGCGCAAGCAACCCCAAAAGGGCCAAGAAGAATAGCCCCCACGACCGCCCTCGCTCCAATTCTCGGGAGTCCCACTATAAGTTCTCCGCTGACTGAAACAGCTCCTGAATGAACTGCGTGCGAGGCCGAATCAACAGACTTCTTTGTCCGACGGGGCGCACAGCTATGCGTAGGCCAGCCGCGACATCTCCACTCGCTGCGAGCGGGTCGTCCTCAAAGACGTAGGCATAGTCAGCCGATTGAACTTGTGCACGCTGGGCAGCGGGCTCTTCCGCCGCGGCATGGTTCGCCAAGGCGAGCCCAACGAGCACAACGGCTCCACCAATTAAACTCGAATTCCGTTTCATCATTTCTTCCCTTTCTCAATCATCAACACCAGAGCCCCATGCTCCGGACAAACTTCTCCCCTGCACCCGCCGGGCGCACCTCGCTCATCCCTTTTTCCGCAGCCCTATGCGAATGGTTGGACTATTCGATACAGGTACAGATGATCGCGCTCACTCCGCACTCACAGCGCGGAAGGTGCAACTTGGTCGGAGACCGCTCAGGTTCTCCAGCCGCTGGAGGCGGTTCCAGTTCGACGAGTTGTCGATTGACACGAGACACCGGGAGCTTCTTTGGAATATCGATTTCCGGAATCGATTTGGGTTGCCGGAGGGAGGCGGCACTCACCCACTGCAGCTCTCGCGCATCCTGAACCATGGGTGCGGAAACCGGCTCATCGACCAACCTTTGCGACCCACTCATCACCAGGGAATCCCACGCCGCCGCGGCGCCAAAACTCACGAAGAGCGCCGCCAGCAAGATGGGTATCACCAATCCACGTCGGTGGCGCGTGCCCCTTCCGTGTTCTTCACTCGCCAGTAGGGCGACGCGACTCGCAAACTCGGCAGGAGGAACACTCGCGTTCCAGCTAGAAAAGATCGGCTCTTGTCCCGTCATTGATTCACGGCTCATGTCGAAGCCTCCTTCAAGTCGCCGAACATTCGCTTTCGCAAGAAGGTACGCGCTCGATGCACTCGCGTCTTCACTGTTGCCACTTCGCATCCCATGACTCGCGCGATTTCGTCGTGAGGCAGACCATGAAATTCCATGAGAACCAGCGCCAACCTCTGCTCTTCGGGGAGCTCCGCGGCAAATCGCTCCAAGCGGGAGAGCTGTTGACGATTCTCAACGTTTGTCTCCGGACTTGCATGATTTTCAGCCAATTGATCATTCACAGCAACAAGCTGCGGACGATAGCGCTTTCGGCGATCTTGAATCAGTCGAACGGCAATCTGAAAGATCCACGTCGACACCTTGGCCTCGCGTCGCACAAATTGAGGGAGTGCACGAAACACTCGCAAGAAAACCTCTTGAGCTAGATCCTCGACATGCGACCCCGCTCCTGTCGCTCGAGAAATGAAGGCAAAAACTCGGTCTTGATAATGAAGAATGAAGCGCTCTAGCGCCTCTCTTTCGCCCCGCTGAGCCGCAATGAGGATGGACTCATCGACTTCTGCTCGCGGATGACGAGTCGTGGTCCCCTCGCAACCGGCCCGTTCAACCGGCGCAGGTTCTCTCAGATCCAACGGATCCAAAAAGACATGAGCGGAAGAGACCTTCTCCATATTCACCCAAGTATAACGAGCAGGCGTAGAGAAGGTTCCCCGCGGAAGCGCCTTTCAGTGTCAGCGGAGAATGGCGCCCAGAAACTATTTCGCTTTTCGCGAGGGGTCGAGCAGCGAAGCGAATGCTGGGACAGACGACGACTGGCAGATCTTCGGTCGCGGTCCTACGGATGGCGGAACGGTCGAGCGGGTTCTCGAAAGGGCGATCCCACTGATTGGAGCCTCGGCGGCCGGTCTGCGCTCGGCAGCTTCCAGTCGCAGGTGCAGGCGAACCAACTCGGCTTTTAGCAGAGAAATTTCGACCTCTGCTTCAGCTAGGGCGATGCGCAGACTGATGTCCTGAGAACCGAGCGCCGTTTCGACGTCGTCAATATCAATGGTCATAGGTGGGGAATGGGGGGAGAAGCGGGACGGTGGTCTGACACAGGAAACTGCCTCGCGGTAGACCGACTTCGGCTAGCCTGGGGCGTTTTTATCGATTCAGAATCCAACGATTGAGCGACTGACCCGGGGCGTCTAGCCTCAACACCAGAGTGATCGATCTCGCCGAAAAAACTACCCTCGTTGCTGAGCTGGTCGGGCGCCTCCGTGCGGAACTTCGTACGCTGATAGCCGCACAGAAAGCGTCCCATGAAGGCGCTACCCACGAGGAAGCCAAGCCGGAAAACGACAAAGACACACGCGCGCTGGAGCAGAGTTACCTGGCTCGCGGCCAAGCTGAGCGCGTTGTCACTCTTCAAGCAGATCTGGATCTGATGACTCAATTTCGTCCGCGAATGTTTGAGGGAGAGAACCAAGCAATCGGACTCGGCGCGGTGATTTGGACCGAAGACCAGGTGGGAAAGAGGCAAGGCTACCTACTGACCCCGGCGGGAGCAGGCGAACAGCTCGAATCGAGTGCGGGATCGATCAAAATCGTCACTCCCAGGTCGCCCCTCGGTCGAGCACTCATGAGACGACATGTAGGTGACGACGTGGAAATCAATTCCCCGACGGGCAAGCGAACTCTCAGTATCGAAGCGATATGTTAGCTTGAGCCCATCATGAACTTCGCTTCGATTCACTCCCGGCAGCTCCGCATTCGAATTCTGACCCTCCCGAGCATCGTTGGCGCCATTTGTTGCGTGAGTCTGAGTGGGTGTGGAGGTGACGACGAAGCTTCAAGTTCGGGGAGCGGTGGAGAACAAAGTGAGGCAGGCAGTGGAGCGGCTGCAGGCTCGGGGGGCCACAGCGGGACTGGGGGTGCTGGGAGTGGGGGTACCGCGTCTGGGGGTACCGCGTCTGGGGGTGCCACGACAGGCGGTGCCGGGTCGGGCGGTCTCAGCTCATCAGGAGGAACGGACTCATCCGCTGGTGGCAGCCAAGCATCGGGCGGAAACCCAGGAAGCGGTGGAGGAGGACCGGTTGATAGTATTGCTGGCGGCTTCAACTGCGACGCGAGTCAGGTCGTCACCGATGATGTGATGACGCCCTGTCCAACCGGAGAACTCCGTAGCGTCTCAAACGGCCAGTGGAGCGCATGCGTACCGATGAATGAGTGCGGATGCGAATCCCCGGGCCAAGCTCAATGCGGCGACGGACTCTCCTACACTTGCTACAACACCAATCGCTGTGGTGATCTGCTCAAGTAAGGTCCACCGATTAGGGGCCAGTGTAGACGGCAAAATTTCCGCGGAGGCGCACATCCGCACAAGAGGGACAGGTCGGACGCTTGGTCCAGCTAACCGAGAACACTCCTGCCACGTACGGCACCCGTGAGTCGTCAGGAAACTCCTCTTCATAGACAACACCCTCGGTGCGGAAGACGAACTCATGACTCTCAGCGACCGCGTAAACTCCGGCCTTGTGAGTCGCGAAGCCGGCGTCATCCCACTCAAAAATAATCGGATACTGGAGCGGCTCTACAGTAAATTTGAAGGATGAGGGTGGGGCTCCCGAGAACATCTTGAGATTCAAGCCGATGCTCATGCCCACTCCTTGGCAGGTCACGTTGCCAGAATCGTTGTCAAAGGTGTCCGGCATGCAGGTAGCGCTAATCTCTTGAGAGCCCTTCAACATGCCCGTCAGTTCTATGCACATGGTTCCCGGGAACTCGGGGCAAGCAGCTGGCTCAGCCAGGTCACCGTTCATTCCTCCTAGGGTAGTGTCAATATCACTCAAGGCCGGCCCACGTCGAACGCCATCAGCTTCCGCTCCCCCGCTCCCCTGTGCGTCACCGCCGCTCGCAGTCTGACTGTCCTCGCCGCCAGTCGCATCACCGTCCCCCGAACTCCCCCCGCTCGCTTTCGTGGTTTGGCCGCCAATCGAACTTGGCGCGGTGTCACCATCGCCGCCTTCGTCCGAAACGCCAAAGTTATCTCCACTACAACTGACGGCAGCGAGCGCAACGGCCGAGAAAAGCACGAACGCTGAAGTCACGCCGAAGGTTGGAGCTTTCATCGCCTCCAGTACGCAGTTTTGAGCATGGACTTAAGGCGAAGTCCTGATGGGCGATGACTTCCTCAGCCTTTTCGTTCGATTGAGCGCGTCATAGAACTGTCGCGAGCAGTAGCCCATCACCCACGGGTGCGAGACACGCGTGAACCCGAGCGTCCACAAGCACACGACGATTCACCTCTCGCAGTGCGCGGGTGTCGGCGTCCTGTCGGGTACTCCCAGCGACCGCGCCACCCCACAGCATATTGTCCAGCATAATCACTCCACCCGGTCGAACCAACCGAACACAGGATTCAAAGTAGACCTGATAATTCTCCTTGTCCGCGTCGATGAAAGCAAAGTCGTAGGCATTCGACTCACCGGCCAGGATTCTCTCGTTGAGTGTCTCGATGGCGGGTTTGAGCACCAGTTCGATCTTGTGAGCAACTCCCGCGAGCTCCCAGTACTCTCGTCCAATCGCGGTCCATTCTTCACTGACATCGCAGGCCAGAATCTTGCCATCCTCGGGCAGTTCCAGAGCCGTGGCTAGGGTACTGTACCCGGTGAACACGCCGACCTCGATCGTTCGCTTGGCAGCGAGGGTCTTGAGCAGCCAGCGAATGAATTCTGCCTGGTTTGGTGCGATTTGCATGCGCGACCACTGCAGCGGCTGAGTCTTCGCGCGAAGAGCAACTAAGGCGGGATGTTCCGCTCGCTGAGCGTTCAAGTAATATTCAATGGGATTCGATAACCCTAAAGGAGAACGAGGCATGGCGACGGATCTTGGTCGCGCGGCACGAAAATCGCAACCTTCATGCCTCGGATGCTCAGCCCGCCTGAATCGTCGAGTTGCAATGCTCGGCTGAACTGGTACCCCAAAGTTCATGGCCCGCCCGTCAATCGTTCGCTTGATCAGTCGCTTGCTCTCGAGCGCACTACTGGTGAGTGCCTGTGGCTGCAGCACACACGAAGCAGTGGCGGCCACTGCCACAGTCTCCGGTGCAGTGGCCTTTGCGGCGCTCAACCGCGCAGCAACCGGCGACTGCTGGGGACGCTGTTCGAACGGCTACGTTTGCAACCACGAAAGCGGTCTCTGTGAACCAGGCGAATGCAACCCGAGCTGCACAGCAGGGTATCAATGCTCAGTCGTTCCGGCAGGCTACGCCTGTACCCCGGAAGGTGGAGCCACGTGGTCACCCTCCTCGAGCAATACTCCGATACTGGGCTCAGGCGAAGCCCGACAAGCCCAGCAAGACGCTCGGGCCCAAGACAATACGCGAGCTGCCAGTGACCTCACCCCTGCTCGAAACGAGGCTGGCCAAGTACAGATCGAGCCGGGCAATCCCGGACCGGTGGGCGGGCCTTCGCCGGGTGCCTCCGGTAACCACTAGCGCTCGCAGCTGGCTCCTGCCCGCGACTCGTGCTTAGGGTGCTTCGTGGCCGGAACAAGCTTACTCGCACTCATTGACGACATCGCAACGCTGCTCGATGACATCGCCGTTCTCACTAAGGGCGCTGCTTCGAAAACCGTCGGCGTCCTCGGCGACGATCTCGCGCTGAATGCGGAACAAGTAAGTGGCGTGAGAGCCGAGCGCGAACTCCCGGTCATCTGGGCGGTGGCAAAAGGCTCCGCTCTCAACAAGTTGATCATTGTCCCGACAGCCCTGGCGCTGAGCTACTTCGTGCCCTGGTTGATCAACCCCATTCTTATGGTGGGTGGAGCGTATTTATGTTTCGAAGGATTCGAAAAGATCGTCCACAAATTTCTGCACCCTGAGACAAAGGAAAAGCATCAATCCAAGTTAGCAGCCGTCGCGAATCCTCAGATTGATCTGGTGCAGTTCGAGAAAGATAAAGTTCGCGGGGCGATTCGTACCGACTTCATTCTTTCAGGAGAAATCGTCGTCATCGCCCTGGGCACAGTGCAAACGGCTCCTTTTTGGACAAGATCTGCGGTGGTCGCCACCATAGCGATCGGCATCACGCTGAGCGTGTATTTACTTGTGGCGGGGATCGTCAAGCTCGATGACCTCGGACTCGCTCTTCGCAAGAAAAAAGCTGATTCTTCAAAAGAATCTCTCGTCCAAAATCTTGGCTCCGCTATCTTGTGGTTCGCCCCGCGTCTGCTCAAGACTCTATCGGTGGTGGGAACCATCGCCATGTTCTTGGTGGGTGGGGGGATTCTTGTTCACGGAATCGGACCACTGGGGAGGCTCATTCACGGAGCTGAACACGCTGCTGGGGGACTTCCAAGTCTCGGGGCGGTGCTTGGCCCAGTGACGGGGACGGCGCTCAACGGCCTCGTGGGTATAGTTGCGGGTCTCATTCTCGTGATCTTGTTTGAACTAGCATCCAAGCTGCGTTCAAAATCTGCAACGCCGAGCTAACCGATAGAAAAAGCGCCTAGAGCGAACCGTACTTCTGCTCAAGTTGCGCAACCAATGCTACGTAAGCAGCTTGCGCCTCTGACTGAGTTTGCCCCTTCTTCGCCGTCCACGCGTCGAACTTCGCTCGACCTCGCACATCCAACATTCCTGGTCGACTTCCCTCGACATCACCGCGCGTTCCCTGCTTGAAGAGCGCATAGAGCTGAAGAAGTTCCGGCGCCGCTGGTGTCTTCTTGATTTGCTGGACGCGAATCTGCGCCTGCTCGAATTCCTGGGCCTGCATCATGGGCCGAGAATGCCAAAGCGTCTTGTCGGGATCAATGTGACGGGTTCAGCCTCCAGAGCATCAAAATTCACATTGGCGAGTGGTCAGATTGCAACTGCTTCCCGGAGCCAAAAACGGACAAATCTCGCCGAAAAAGTTATCACAGGGGATCCCACAGGCTTTGACAGTACTAGTGTAACAAATCTGAAAGCTCGGACAGTCGTTGTTCGTCACACAACGACAATTAAAGTCGTCCGCGATCCCATTCCCGTTCTGATCGGTCCCGGTGCAGCACTCGGCAGTAGTCTCTGCACTCGCCTTGCAGTCCTCGTCTGCACAGTCACTTTGCCCATCACAGTCGTTGTCCATCCCATCGGTGCAGGCCGAAGTACCGTGTTCCGCAACAGGAGCAGTCCCATTGTTGCAAAGCACACAGGCAGCAAAGCCCACGCAGATAGGATCGGCACAGTCGGCGTAACCATTTCCGTCGTTGTCAAATTGGTCGTCGCAGATCTCATCGATGGGCGTCACTTCGACATTGAGCACGAAGTCTCCTTCGTTGGGTCCGCCCAAGGGGTCCACGGTAAGACCATCGACGAAGATATAGTAGATACCAGGGTCCAGCCGCTGGAATGTCAGCGCTGAAGACCACTGGAATCCGCCGCCATCATCGTCGCAACCAATCTCACGACCAAAACCACAATTTCCTGCGCGCGCGTACATCACCGAGTCGAAACTGGTTCCGACGGTATCTACATAGAGCTGAACAGGTTCGTGAATTCTTAAACTAAACACGGCTTCGCCCGCGTCCCCCCCGCATGTACCTGTGAAATTGCTGAGTTGCCCGCTGGTAGATCCTTGGTAAGTCGCGCTAGCCAAAGGCTCTATTTGTCGGGCAGTCATGCACGTATTCTGCTTTTCGCGACAAAGAGCCGTTGTCGAGCAATCAGCATCATCACAGTCTGTGAGGCCGTCGAAGTCGTCATCCCGCTGATTGTTGCAAAGCTCTTTTTGAGCAGGACAAGCCACATCGAAGGCACAAGAAGGATCTGCGCAATCGATCAAACCGTCGCAGTCTTCGTCTTCGCCACCGCTACATTTCTCGGACTGACAACTCTTACACGCCGGACTCGAGAAGCAGGAGGGGTCCCCACAATCGACCAGGCCATCACAATCGTTGTCACGTTTGTCTTCGCAATTTTCTACTTGAGGAATCAAGCACAAGCACTGTCCACTGAAGCGGCAACTTGGATCAGCGCAGTCGATCAAACCGTCGCAGTCTTCATCTTTTCCGCCCGTGCATTGCTCGATCGACCCGGCGCAGCTGCAAATGGAAGAATTGACGCAATCACTATCTCCACAATCAATCTCTCCGTCGCAATCGTCATCGCTTCCGTTGCCGCACACTTCCGCAGTACAACCACAGGCCGGGGTCCCTGAACAGGCTGGATCATTGCAGTCCACGGCACCATTGCAGTCATCATCGATTTCATTACCGCAATCTTCACCTGTTGAAGACGGCACGCACGCACACGAGACATTGTTCTTGCAGGCGGGGTCGAAACAGTCGGTCACTCCATTACAATTGTTGTCGGACCCATCACCGCAGACTTCGCTCCGGCCTGGATGCGCCAAAGGATTCAAGTCATTGCAATCCGAACCACCGCAGAGCGCGTCCGCATGCCCATCTGCGTCTCGATCTCGGAGCTCGACGACACAACCACCATCGAGACACGAGCCCTGAAAACACGAATCCGGGCTGACGCAGTCAGCGTCTTGACCGCAACTGCCACTTCCGCCGCTGCCGCCAACTCCGCCGGTCGACGTTCCGCCGCTGCCGCCAACTCCGCCGGTCGATGTTCCACCGCTGCCAAACGAGCCACCAGTCGATGTTCCACCGCTGCCGAACGAGCCACCAGTTGGGAAGCCGCCGCTCCCGCTACCCCCGGTGCCGCTGTCGCCTCCGGTCGCGCCGTCGGCCCCCCCAGTAAACGGAATGCCGCCGCCGCTACCATCGGCCCGAGAACCTCCACTGCCGCTGGCCCCGCCTGTGGAGGAAAGCTCCTCCCAGAGCGGCAACTTGGTCCTACCTCCACAGCTCGTCAAAACGGCAACAACTACGACAATGAAAGCACCACGAGACATCTGAATTCTTTCACAAATAGCACATCTCAGGCCATTTGAGCCGGTACTTCGAAGGGTCATGTCCACATAGGTGGATGATGTAGTGAAAGCAGCTACCTGACAAGGTCGTTCCTTGGTGCGCAGCCGGCGTCTAGGGTATGCTTCCTCCTCGTCGGCGTGTTTCTAGCGTCGCCCATTTTCAGATGAATTCAGCACCCGCAGCCACGGCCGTCCGGACCATCGGCCGCTACGCGCTCTACGACGAGATCGCGGCAGGCGGCATGGCAACCGTACATCTAGGTCGCTTGCTAGGTCCTGTAGGATTCTCACGCACAGTTGCCATCAAGCGACTGCATTCACATTTTGCAAAAGATCCAGAATTTTCCGCCGGCTTCGTAGACGAGGCACGGCTTGCGGCTCGAATCCACCACCCCAATGTCGTTCCTATCATCGACGTACTCGCCGCCGATGGCGAGCTATCGCTGGTCATGGATTACGTCGAGGGAGATTCGCTCGCGAAGCTGCTCCGACAAACAGTCTCAGACAAATCCCCCATTCCACTCCCCATTCTGTCGGCGATCATTTGCGGCAGCCTTTACGGACTCCACGCGGCGCACGAGGCCGTCGACGAAAAGGGGCGACCGATGGAGCTCGTTCATCGCGACATTTCGCCACAGAATATTCTTGTGGGAACTGACGGCGTCCCTCGAATTCTTGACTTTGGAGTTGCGAAAGCAGCGCAACGTCTACAGACGACGGCCGAAGGGCAAGTCAAAGGAAAAGTCGCCTATATGGCCCCCGAGCAGATCCGCCAAGCCGCGGTGTCTCGCACCACCGACGTTTACGCGATGGGTGTGGTTCTTTGGGAGACCATCGCTGGGCGGCGACTGTTTCAAAGTGACAATCCCGCCAACCTGATGGTGAAGGTCCTGGAAGGACCGCTTGAGGCCCCCAGCGCTTACAGACACGATTGCCCGCCCGAGCTGGACGCTGTCGTTTTTTCTGCCCTGAATCGAAACGTCTCGCATCGCTTCCCCACCGCTCGTACTTTCGCGCAGGCATTGCAACAGTGCATCTCCCCCGCTCCACCTACGGACGTCAGCGACTGGATTAACGGTCTTGCTGTCGATGGCTTGACGGACCGACGCAGACTACGGGCGCGAGTGGAGAGCCACGATTTCGACGAGGACTCTCATTCGGCTAAGGAGTTCGTCTCCCGCCCCAATCACGAAGAAGTCGCTACCGTCGCGGATGCACGGCTTCTTGGCACGCTCGACGATTCCACCCAAGCCATTTCGGGATTGACCTCGCGGACGTCCACTGAAAGAAATCGCATATTTCTGCCGTTGATCTTGGGATTGCTCGCGGTTGCCGCCGGGATCGCTGTCTTGCTCTTTCTCAATCCCCCGGAACTCCAGCCGACCAACTCGGGTTCTTTTGTTCAACCCATCGAACCGGTCGCGACACGACCCGAAGCGCCGCTGCTTCCGACGCCTGGAGAAGACTCTACGGCGGGAGAGTCTTCTCCAGCAGACCCTGATTCGCCAACACTCGGCGATCCCTCTGAGACTTCTGGTGAAGAGGACGCATCTGAAACTCAATCCAATCCAGATGCTCAGAAGGCGCAAGCCGATAAGAACGCGCCTCATCGAGATGGGCCCCCAAAAACTTTATCGACGCAGCAGCCAGCCACAACCTCTACGTCAAGCGCCTCAAGTTCGACTCAAACATCGGACACGAGTTGTCCCAAATTCACTGTCGACGCCGATGGAATTCGACGTATCAACAGAAAGTGTTGGAAGTAGTCAGCCAGAGAGGCACTCGCCACTCACTTGCCGCCTATGACCAATGCCCCCGCCTCATACATGATCCCCCAATCCCTTGCTGTTCTGCTCCTGCTCCTTTTCACACCAACCGTCGCGTTCGCGCAATCGGGTGAGAAAAATGTGGAACAGTGCTTCAATGCGTATGAGCAGACCCAGGTGTTGTTGAAGACGGGCGATTTTCAGAATGCACAAAGCGCTGCCGAGACTTGCTCGAGCGGCTGCCCCGAGGAGATTGTCGTTGAATGCAAAGCGTGGCTCGGCCAAATCAACCGCGACATGCCATCGGTCATCTTACTGGCTCGTTCTTCTCGCGGCACCGAAGCCGAGGGCGTTAGCGTAAAAATAGATGGGCTCTCTCAAGGTCCTCTTCAGCAGGACGAGACGATAAAACTCAACCCTGGTCCGCACTCTCTGATCTTCACTCGAGACGACGGCTGGAAGGAAGAGATCGAGATCGTCGCTCACAAAGGGGAACAAATGCGACAAATTCGAGTCACTGTCCCTGACCGAAACGCCCCCGACCCACTCGCACAACCGAACGCGAGGAACAGCTCCACTCAAGGCTGGACCATCGCCTCATTCACTCTGAGCGGACTTGGATTCGCTGCTGCCGCAACGGGCGGAATCGCGGCATTGAGTATCAAAGGAAAGCTTTCGGACTGCGACAATGTCTGTACTGGTTCGCGCATTGAAAGCCTTGAGAATACCGGAAAGAACTGGCTTTTGGTTGGCGATATCGGACTGATCGTGGGCAGCGTTGGAGCCGTTTCCGGATTGGCGTTCCTGATTTGGGGTGACTCATCGGATCAGGCCAACCCGAGTGCACAGCTCAGTCTTCTCCCCACCTTCGGCGGCGGAGCAGGCATGGTCACCGGTACTTTCTGATCCGTGTTGACCTTTTAGATGGTCGCGCCATCGTGAAGACATACTCATGACTGACAGCAGCAACCCGTCGTCGTTTGATCCTACGCGTCTCGGCGAACCCTTATTCGACTCACCCATTCGACTCAGTCGCGAGATTGGGGACCTACAATCAAACTACGTCTCCGATGACGAGAAGGTACTCTTCCACATTGAAACGTCCGCGCTGCATCCTCGCGTATCTAGCGATGACGGCACGATGCTTGAAAAGGCTGGACCGCGCGAAAAGATCTACTTCGCTCCCGAAGAAACGCACGCTGCCATCGTCACATGTGGTGGACTCTGTCCGGGGCTGAACGACGTCATCCGCTCGATCGTCAATACACTCTGGATGCATTATCGCGTCCGCCGGGTCAGCGGATTTCGCTATGGCTATCGAGGTCTGCTTGCTGACGCGCCCGAAACGCCTGTCCCCCTCAACCCGACAGTCGTGGCGAACATTCATCGCCATGGCGGGACCATTCTCGGAAGTGCCCGAGGCGGGGGTACTCGCACGGGTGAAATTGTCGACACGCTCATTCGACATAACATCAACATCCTCTTCACCATCGGTGGTGATGGCACGCAGCGCGGGGCCCTTAAACTCACAGAGGAAATCAAGCGACGGCGGCTGAAGATCGCTGTTGTCGGCGTACCCAAGACGATCGACAATGACCTTTCCTTCGTGGAACGCTCATTTGGTTTCGAAACTGCTGTTTCGGAAGCCGTCCGAGCAGTCGATGGTGCACACACAGAGGCCCGCGACGCGCCATCTGGTCTAGGTCTCGTGAAGCTCATGGGACGAGAAAGCGGCTTCATTGCCGTGCATGCAGCCCTGGCGAGCAATGAAGCGGACTTCGTTCTTGTGCCTGAGATCCCTTTTCAGCTCGAAGGAGAAAACGGGTTTTTGACCCACCTCGCCGACCGTATCCAGAAACAAGGACACGCCATGGTGGTCGTCGCCGAGGGTGCGGGACAGGCCTTCGTTCAGGGCGACGGAACTGATGCCGGCGGCAACCGAAAACTAGGCGATATCGGTATCTTCCTGCGGGAAGAGATCCTCAAGTACTTCGCTCGCATCAACAGGGAGGTCTCCCTCAAGTACATCGATCCGAGCTACTCCATTCGCAGCTTAGCCGCCAATCCCTCCGATTCGATCTACTGCGCACGCTTAGGATCCAACGCGGTCCACGCTGCGATGAGTGGTCGAACAGCGTGTATGGTAGGCATGGTCAACCATCGCTTGGTCCACGTCCCTATCGTCGCTGCAACCGAGAAAAGAAATTGCGTGGACCCAGAAGGTCCGCTCTGGCGCGACGTCATTTTCAATACCGGACAACCGCTGATCATGACCGACCCGAAGATTGCGGAAAGTCTCCTTCCTCGCAGCGAGTCGCATACTTAGCAGATCAAGTCCTGCCTCGGCGCCGCTGTCCTACCTCGGCGCCGCTGCACTGCCTCGGCGCCGCTGTCCTACCTCGGCGCCGCTGTGGCTCCGACACCCACTTCTCTGAGGCTTAGCGACGCCTGCCTGTCACCTGAGCGGAGCATCTGATCTACACTGGCACCCATGTCGCGTAGAATTTCTTCCTCGCCCCTTTTGTTTCTACTCATTTGTTCCGGTGCCTCACTACAGTTTGCCGCCTGCAACAGCACCCCAGAGCTGGACCTTAATGGCGGCGGTTCAGGTAACTCACAGTCGGGTGGCCAAGGTGGAGATCGCGAAGGCGGCAATAACTTCCAATTGGGGGGCAATGGCAACGATGCAGGTAATGGGACAGGCGGAAAGCCCGGCACCGATCTTGATCTGACAGCATGCGAAGGGGAAGAAGAATGTCCGACCGGCACGTTCTGTAAATACGAACTCTGTATTCCCGATCTCGGCTCATGCGACGAGAACGATGATTGTCCCGGCGATTCCTACTGCGACGGCGATGACATCTGTGTCCCCTATGGCGTCGATCCAGACATCATCAACGACGTCACCTGCAAGCGCGCAGACGAGCCTCCAAGCCCCATTCCCACGGAGCAATGCCGCTGGACAGGTGCAGACGGCGCGTTCCCGGAGTTCGATGACATCTACACGACTCCCGTTGTGGCCGACCTGAATCTCGATGACGATCCAAACAAACTCCAGCCGAGTATCGTCGCCACCACCTGGAAAGTAGTGGACGGGTCTCGCATCGGTATTCTGCGCATTATCGACGGCCGCTCGTGTGATGAACAATTCAGCCTGGGTGACTACACCAATACTGACAACGCCGACCGACCGAGCTACGGAAGCCAGTTAGCCATCGGCGACCTCAATGACGACCTCGACGATGGGGGCCGACCCGAAATTGTCGGCCTGCACCGCACCGCTGGCGAATTTGGCCAACACCCCCCATTGCAGCCGATTGCTTGGGAAATTGTCGGTGACACCGGCGATCTGACACTCCAAACAAAATGGCTCGGGCGAGTCTGCAATGCCGGTGAGGCAAACGATCAGGCACCGGTCATGTTTGGCAACGCATGGTTGGAGTTTGGCCCAGCGCTGTTTGACCTCGACGACGACGGTGACCCAGAGGTTGTCATCGACAAGTACGTCTTCGACCACAACGGCTGCGTGCTCAATCAATCGATCATTGATGCAGCGAATACTCAAGCCGCGGTCAACGCACTTTACACTCCGTATCTGACGAACGGTGGGAACCACAAAGGCACGATCTCCACTGTTGCTGATGTTGATTTAGACGGGGAACCGGAGCTGGTGCGTCACGATGGAATCTATCGCTGGAGCAACAATGAATGGACCCTTGAGAGCTACGCGAGTGGTTGGACAGGTGCCGAAAAAACAAAGGGCGGGCACGTGGCCGTCGCCGACATGGGTGCCTACTCAGCAATCCCTGGGCATCCGGCGACGGATGCTCTCCCCGAAATCATCATCGTCTCAGCGGCTGGTAACTTCAATGGACAGTCGACGGGCTCGGTGCGCGTGATGACGCTAGGCGGCGACATTGTCTATTCGCGTGACATTCCTCATCAGCTCGGTTGCATCCCGGATGACGAAGTTTCCGACAATCCCTGCTACGGAGGACACGGCGGCCCGCCGACCGCCAGCGACTTCGACGGCGACGGCCAGGTGGAGTTCGCCGCAGCGGCCAACGTCTACTACACCGTCTACGATCCGGATTGCGACCCCGACGTCGAGGCCGAAAAGCGCCCTGGGGGCACCTGCAATCGCGAAGGCAATCCCTTGCCGCCAGCAACCCAGGACGAGGGCATTCTGTGGGCCGTGGAATCCGAAGACTTTTCTTCGAGCCAAACTGGCTCCTCGATCTTCGACTTTGACGGCGACGGACAGGCAGAAGCTGTCTACCGCGACGAAAAGACGCTTCGGGTTTTTGATGGCTCCAATGGAACCGTGATCTTCGAGGGACCAGCCAGCTCTGGAACTGGGTCCGAATATCCCACGATTGTCGATGTCGATGGGGACTTTGCGACCGAGATTGTCTACGGCAACAGTGACGGCATCACGATCTTGCGTGAACCTGATGACCTTTGGGTCTCCTCACGCCCTATCTGGAATCAGCATGCTTACTCCATCACCCATGTGACGGATAAAGGCAAAGTCACACGCACCAGAGACTGGGTGAACAACTGGGAGAGCGCGGGCCTCAACAACTTCCGTCAAAACACCCAGGGTGAACTGGGGGCGCTTTCACTCGCTGATCTCACGGTCGAGCTCGACAAGATTCAGGCCCTCTGTGATGGAAAGACGGGACCAATCCCCCTCTTCGCAAAGGTTTGTAATCGCGGGACCAACCCCGTGCAGGACGGTGCAGAGGTCGCCTTCTTCGCGAAGCCCAATGATGCCAATGACGACGAGCCGGGCACTAAACTCTGCGACGCAGTCACCGAGACTTTGCTCGACGTCGGGGATTGCACGATTGTCGAATGCGAAGCGACGGTGCCCAAGCGCAACGACGTGTTCGTCCTCGTCGATCCAGACGGCAAAATTCCGGACTGCCACCCTGGCAACAACGATGGCTCAGGGTCAGCAGTGCTCTGCCTCGGTATTCGCTAGGCGGCCCTCTAGCTCGAACCTAGAATTCCTCTCCCGCCTTGCCGGCTGCGGCTGCCCGCGGCTTCCCGGGGCGGAAGTTCGGCTTGGCGAGCAAGCCGGACACTTGCCAATGGTACGCACCGCCGGGACCTTTTGCCTGGCGCACTGTCGGGTCCATGTCGAACAATCCGGGGATCTTCGAGTCGGAAGAGCCAAATAGGCTCTTCGTCAGGTCACTCTTCGAGGTGTAAGCCTCCTTGAACTTAAACGAAGCGCCCACGGACACTGAACTCTTGTCGAATGGCTCGCGCAGGCGAATGCGACCGTCAGCGCTGAGCTCAAAGTCAGGACCGTTTGTGGAAAACTCCTTCAATTCGAGACGTCCGTCAGACACCTCTGCCTTGAGCACGAGCTTGCCGCAGTTGAGCTTGGGCAGTGCAATCGTATCGCGGATCTTTGCCTTGCCATCTCCCGCCGTAAATCCGGTAACGGCCAAATCGAAAGCGCCTTCCGCCTTCTTGATTTGCCCCTCGGGCATGAACAAGTTGACGGTGCCGCCCAATTCCCCACCTAGAGGCAAGCCAATGCCTGCACTCAAGAGCGTGAGGCCTGAAATATCGATCGCCTCCCCTTCTACCTCCAAGCGAGCCTCGGCTTCATCCTGACGGAAGATGCCCTCTAGCGAACCACCTCCCACTTCTGCTTCAAAGTCCACGGCAGTGGTCCCGAAAATGTAGGACAACCCTGAAACACTCACGCTCGCGCTATCGACGGCGAGCATCTGAAGAGGAGGTGCCTTACCATCCGGCGTTTCAGTCAGGAGCTCCTTGAGGCGAACACCTTCGGCTTCGACACCGAACAATCCGCTGCCAGAAAGTTTGTCGATCTCCAAACGCTTGTCAGTTTGCGAGGCATTGTATTCTGCCAGCAGTCGATTTCGAAGCGTGCCGTAGGGAAACGTCAAACGCACAAAAATGAGCAAGCAGAAAAAATAGAAGACTGGAACCGCGCACCACAAAAGAATCTTCTTCTGCTTAGCGGTCAACGAAATTTTGGTCTTCACTCTTCGTCCTCACTGTCACTACCGGCTTTGCTTGTACTGCTCGACTTCTTCTTCGACGCTTCACGGTCAAAAGCACTCACGTCCATTTCGACGTCAAATTCATCGACCTTTGTACCCCGCTTCTTGATATTGAGCTTCGAGATTGTCACGGGGTAGCCCGAGCGTGCGAGTTTTTCCATGAAGTTAGAAAGGTCGTACATGCCCACCTGACGCAGACGGATCTTTGTCGACCGCTCCTTGAAGGTCTTCCCATGCGGAACAGTGGAACGGTCCTGAGTCTCTGGAATATCTACTCCCACTTGATCCGCTACTTGAGCCAGGTACCCAGCCAACGCCGGTGTTTTCCGTGCGTAGCGAGTCTCCACCTGCTTGGAATCTGCTTGGCGACGCCCAAGCATCAAGCGCTCATCTTCAATCGTCTGAATGATTTCGCGCACGCGCTCGTTTTCAGAACGCTGAGAACTGACGCTCATGGCCACCGCTAGTGGCGCCAGAAGGAGAATCATCACCCCCAACACCCCGGCGAAGATCAAGAGCAGTTTACGCTCTCGCTCTTCAAGCTGGTCGAGTCGCTCTTTGAGTGTCATTCGCTGTCACCTGAATTCTTTTGTTTTGCGTTATCCGAGGAATCTTCCGGACACTCAATGTCAGCCTCAAGCACATAGCGTTCTCGCGAACTATTCACGACTTGAGTAATCTTGGTGATCTTCGGGTCGTGCACACATTTGTGCTCACCAAAGAGCTTGGCGACCTTCTGCGCTTCTTCCGCCGTATCGACCTGCCCACGAATTTTGAGTTTTTGCTTCGCAAAGTCGAACTCCTCAACATCGTGAGTGATGTCGCTGGGGATCACCTCGGAGAGAATCACAGCCAGACCAAAGCCATCGGTGTAAGGCATCGGATCTTCGGGGCGATTCTTTCGCGCTTTTTCGAGTTCCATCTCGGCTTCATCCGGCTCCGTGGTTTCCTCTCCAAAGGTCGACCTGGTGACTTCCCCGAGGCTGACAAGGAGCGCCTCGTGTTCCGCGGCAAGAGCTCGACTTTCGGCCCACACCGAAAACAAGAATGAGAGCAGCACCGCAGCCACCATGGCTCCGAACAATGGCGCCTTAGCTTTTACGTGCTCGTAGCCACGTTCATAGGAAAGTTCGCCCTGGCGAAGGTCAAACCCCTTCCCCCGGACTCCGTGCATCGCAACGCTGAAGGCCTTCGCAAAAAATGGCGTTCTTTCGTGATCGAGTGCATCCATCCCCTCAAGGGAGATCTGCGGCAAAAGCTCCGTGGGTACCCCGACCCTATCGGTCAAGAAGGCTGCAAAGCCCTCCATCGAGGCACCCTCACCCATGACGACCACGCGCTGCACGTCGTCGCCTGTTGCCGCCGAATAGGCACCGAACGTTTGTCGCAAGCGTGCCAAACATTCTTCGGACGAGTCCGGAAAACCATCGACTCCTAGGGAAAGCGAACGAGCCAGCCGAACTTCCCCATCGGAAACAACGCAAATATCCGTTCGCTGATAACCGAAGTCGACCAGCGCGATCGACTCGGGCACCTTGAGTGCCGGTATCAGGTACGGAAGCTCACCGAGCTCCGTAGCGGAACAGCCGATCCGCTCAGGTTGACGGTCGATCGCTGCTCTCATCACAGCGATCATCTCCTTCACGTGCTCAAGCCGAGACGCCACCGCCAACACGGAGAATCCCGACTTACGGTCGCCCGCTTTGGCACTCAGTATCGAGTAATCAAAGACCAGCTCGTCGACGTCCACAGGAAGCACTGCCTCCAGCTCAAAGGGTAAGAGCTCTCTCAGTCGTTTACGGGCGCTCTCAGGGAGACTCAACTGATGCGAAAAACAACGCGTCCCATCAACGTGGACGGCCAACGTATCAATGCCACCCGCCGGCAACTTGGCCAAGCAGGCCCGCACTGCATCCGCAGTCGATTCGTGTCCCGCTCGCAATTCTTCGGCGAGCGCCATGAACTCCAACTTGCGGATCCCCGCGTTGAGGGCGACAGCACGCACATGACTGTCGCGAATATCCACACCCACGACCCGAGTCATGACTCACCCCTCTTCATCATCTTCTTCAATTGAATGAACACTTTATCGATCAAATTCATGGGAACTCTATGCTGAGGACTCGTTCAGTCCACTCGATAATAAACAAGGGAACCACCTGGGCGCGGCTGCAAAGCGCGCAAAATGCCCCCGTCCTGGAGCTGGTCCGGTACGGTGATTCCACTAGGAGGAGCCGCGCTGTCTTGAGCAGCCTGATACTGCGCCATGGCCGCAAACTCTTTTGCTGTGCCGGGAGGTGGCGCGCCTCGCATGTCCACTACCGCATGAATCTTTGACCGCGTTTGGCGTTTGCCGGCCTTCACGAAACCCGTCGCGTATATACTAAACACGCTGGATTCCGTTGTGATCGCCTTAAGCATGATGTCGTCTGACTTCAATTCAACAGGTTCGATGCCGACATTCTTGAGCATTTCTCCCATCATGCCCTTGCCCTTAATGGCATCAATGAATTGCTCGGGCTTGCCAAAGATGGGCATCCCCTGCATGGCGCCGGCGAACATTTGAGACGTCATCAAATACTTCTGCTGCATGATTGGATCGATGCAGAGGGGTGTTTCGTCCTTGGCGACGTGACAGACGAGCGCGAGCAGCGTCTTGGCGTTCGCTGAGTTCACATTGACTTTTCCTGCGCCCCAAATCGTCACAATTCGAGAACGCGGATCGTCTGGGCTGGGTTCCAAGAAACGGCGCCAGAAACCATCAGTCACACCGCGAACAAGTCGCACCTCTTCGAGGCTGTCAAAAGCAGCATTTTTGCGCTGGTATGGCTTCTTGAGCAACTGATAATAGCTATCCTCCGGAGCCGAGCTGCCCGCGGTCGTGTCGGAAGGATTGCAACCGTTGAACTCCGTGTCTGGATCCACCCAATCAATCAGCGCTGAACAGGTACTCACGCGGTCGAGGTGGTTGCCCTTCTCGTCCTCAGATTCCTCAAAAAATTCGTTATATTGGATCCCTCCGATCAAGCCGAGCAACTGCTCCGCTAGACGCTTCTGAGAGAATGCATCCGCACGCGCGGCGAGGTTCAGATTGATCTTTGAGTCCTCATCGATGACGACCAATTCAAAGCCAGCATCCGCCATACCTAGATTGCGTCCCTCCGCTAGGTTCATCCCGGAAAGTCCCTCGAACACCGCGCCGCCCTCCGCGTCGTTGAACGCGCCCAGGATGACGTCCGTGTATTCCCAAACAGGGATCTGCGCCCCCTGAGTCAGGAGTGAAAGCGGGCCTCGCACCGTTGGTTCAGCGGCGATGAGCAGTCGTGTCAGGCTGACGGCGCTACGTGCAGCATACTCAGCCTTCACTTGGTCCCGTGCGGCAACCGAACTCCCGAGCTCGGCCGACGTAGAATCCTGAAACTCTGTCAGCATGACGGTCAAGATCGCCAACGTCCCGAGCACCATCAAAAGCGCGACGCCACGCTCGCCCTTGCGGCGCTTGAGCGCACGCCTTCTGAGCCCACGTAGGGCCATTGCTCGTCGACGCTCCGCGAAGACGTCGCCACTTAGGACTTCCGGCAAGGCTGAGGATTCAGGCTGAGACATAGCTGGTTTCTTTCACTTCAAGGCGAAGTTCAAGGTGTCCTGAATTTGAATTGGAATTTTTGCGACCAGACGGATCTTTCCGCGACTGCCTTCATCCCGCCCGCGGGTGCCACCATTGAGCACAAGCACGACTTTAACGGCTAGGGGCAGGCGCCCCTGCTCTCCGACGACCGATGTACTATCCCATTCCTCACGCCAAATTCCGGTGAGCGGGTCAAGATATTCCAGGTCGAATAGGTCGATGTTCGTGGCGAGGATCTCCACCTTGCCCCCTTCGAGTGGTTCCTCGTCCGGCATTGCCTCGCGGCGGGCCAGATCGACAACGCCATCTTCATCCGGGTTATCGCTCCCGAAGTAGCTAATCTCAACCTGATCGGATTCGCGAAGGTTCTCCCGCAGGCGACGGTGTGAAAACGAGTTGAAGTCGAGGCGCGCGGCAGGCGACCCGGGTTCACCGATGAAGCTCGTGGTGATGACGCGGATCGACTGATCAATTGGCTCATGAGCTGACAAATAGGTGCTTTGAATCTCGCGTGAAATGCGATTCATCGCCAAGCGCCCTTCACGGTAGCGGTCCGTGATTCTGTCCACGCCCGCGCGGCTGCGACGCATGCCATCAACGGATGCGAACACAAGCACGCTGATGAAGGCCAAAATAGCCATCGAGACGAGGAGCTCAATCAGGGTGAGGCCACGAGTCTGAGACCTTCGCTTGGAAGAGCCACGATTCGACGAACCACAAGCGCGAAAACGAGACATCCGCATCACTCGTCCTCCGCTGCCGCATCGGTCCCACTCAGACCACTATCTGAAAGACCACTACCTGAAAGAAGGCCACCGGTTGCTGCATCAAACTCTTCCGCCGCATTGGGATTCAAATTCCCCTCCATTGGATTCGTGACGTACTGAGCAACCTCAAAGACACGCTCCTTTTGACCCTCTTCCCAAATCACTTTGACGGTGATCTTTCGAATGCTGGCCTCAAGCATCGGTTTGAGTGTCGGATAAACCATTTGGAGCGCCATCCCAATGATTCCGCCGCCCTCAGCCGACTCACCCAGGTTCCCGGCGAGATCATCCACGCCACCGACATCAGAAAACCCGGCCCCCAGTGGACTCGCAGCGGCCAGATCTCCTGCTTCTGTTCCCAGGGCGGTCGAAGCTTCCGCTTCGTCTCCGGCGTCTTCTAAGTCCTCTGGCGACTCGCCTTCGAAACTTGAGGGCTGCGGTAGCTCCACGGTCTGCACCAGCCATTCGCAACGGAACCCATCAGTGTCTTCATCTTCACAGCACTCACCGCTGTCACTTTGCTCAATGATCGGATACCCGTCCTTGAGAAGCTCAAGCTCAACCTCGGTCATCTTGCAGCGCATCAGGCTGGCCGCATGGGTCTCGTTCTGGACGCGGCGCGTGGCCGCGAACAGTCCCGTTTGCGAGCTGAGAATCGTCGTTAAGCCCAAGGCGAGGATAGCCATCGCGACCATCACTTCGAGCAACGTGAAGCCTCTGCGGGAACTCATGGTTCATCCCGTTCCGAGTAATCTTCGTCGTCAAACAACTCCTCAGGGAGCTCGATGCGACCTCGTTTGATGTCAGCCCGACCAGTGAGAGGACTTACAACAACAGTGAGTCCCTCGTCGAGTTCGTTCGAGCGCTCAGCAATTTGGACAATCGCTCTCTCCGTCACACCACCAGGCCAAAAATAGATATACGCGGTGCCGCTCTCCGACGCTTCATCGTCGTGCTCCGTCTGCACTTTGACAAAGCGGATGCCGCTCCCCACTTCGCGTCCCGGCGCATCGCCATCCGAACCAAGCAAATCCACGGGCGTAAAGCTCGTCGAAGTGCCCGGAGCGCCACTCAAGATTTGCTCGGCAACCGCCTCTGCATCAGCGAGGAGAGCAGCACCTGAATCCAGTGGTTCATCCTCATCCACATCTTCCGCATTGGGATCAGCTCGCAACGCTTCACTTGAGCTGGACTCTTCAAGAATCAGGCGTCCGCTGTCGATATTCATCGCCAGGCGCACGGGTTTTCCGGTGGTGTTGGCGTGTGCCAGACCTTTTCGAACACCCGCCACAACCAGACTGGCGGCTGCACGACGATTCGCTCCGGTGAACATCCCTGAGCCGAATAGCAGGGTACCGGTAAGAACAGCGATCAAGAACACGACGATCATGATCTCGATCAAGGTCATCCCACGTCGGGCGGCCCGCTTCCGATTTAATGCAGATACTGCACGTACCTGTGCCCATCCCGGGAGTCGAACTCGACCCTCGGCCCGAAGACACCACACGGGAGTCTCACGACGGAAGCAGGCGAAAGGAAGCATCAAACTCACTCCTCTTCTTCTGCTGAAGCACCTTTCGGGATCGTGATGTCGTCCTTGCTGCCTACCTTCTTATCAGGACCAGCTGAAGTCACGATCACCTCGTCATCCGCACACGTGATCGCGAAGTCCTGCCCCCAGGGGTCTTGAGAGTTTTGTCCCGAATCGAGCTGCTTGTCGTCAATCAGCTGGCTTACGGTGGGACACTCGCTGTACTCGTTCTCGGACAACTGCCACTGACTGACCGCACTGCGAATCACGCGCGCACCGGTGGCCGCCTGGGTGATCTGAGCCTCCTTCATTTTGGGGATCGCAACCACGGCTACGCCGCCAGCAACCATGGCAATAATTGCCACCACGATCATGATTTCAATCAGAGTCATGCCGCGAGCAGCTGCTCGCCGGAGGACCTGGACGCGCGGCGCAGCGACTGATCGATGGTTCTGGTTTAAGTTTTGCTTGTTCATATTTTCCTTTCTGAATGCCCGCAAAGCGATCATTCAAGTCTCATTTACTTAGTGTTCAATTCTGTCGAGGCCACCGGGAATGCCGTCCGGGCCGTCACTCATCAATACAAACGCGACACCTTCACGTTCACTGGGACAAACCAATCTGAGCGCTCGTCCCCAGCCGTCAAGCGGCAATTCGCTGCGCGGCAGGTACTTCCGCACTTGGTCGAGGCTGCTGGGGCACTTTCCTTCGTTTTCAAGCAAATAGCGCTCGACGCCCGGCCGCACAAAATCCAGCGCGACCCGAGTAATTCTATCCCCGGATGCTCGACGCTCCCGCGCCACAATCGAACCCACGACGAGTCCAACTGCGATGAAAGCCAAGATCGGCCCAAAGCGTCCCATCGCCAAAAAACGACGCAGTCCACCTCGCCCCTCCCAGGGGAAGAAGATTCGACGTTCGTTTTTCAGAGTGGGCGAAAACATCATTGCACCAAGTTATTCATCTCCATGAGCGGCATCATGATTGAGACAACGATAAATCCGACGGCGCCACCCATGACGACAATCATGATCGGCTCCAAGAGACTTGTGACAGTCGCGATCTTCGTCTCAACCTCAGCCTCATAAGCTTGAGCCACATTTTGCAGCATGTCCTCCAATTGTCCCGATTTTTCCCCCACAGCAATCATGTGAGTGACCATGGGGGGAAACTGACCGCTGCGCTTCAGGGGTTCAGCGATGCTCTCGCCTTCCCGAATCGAGCTGATCGCCTCGCTGATCACATTCTCAAGCTTCACATTCTCGAGAACATTGCGACCGATTTCCATCGCCGGAAGTAGCTGCACTCCACTACCGAGCAGCGTGGAAAGCGTTCGCGTAAATCGCGCCAGCGCCGCAAGCAGGTTGAGACGGCCAAAAAGCGGCATCGTGAGTTGAAAACCATCCCAGAGGAGGTGTCCCTTCTCCGTCCGCTTCCACTTCAAGAATGCGTAAACGGACCCGCCCATCACGAGCAAAATCAACCACCAAAGCTCAGACATGGTCGTCGATGCAAAGATGAGAAGCCGGGTGTACCACGGTAGCGCCTGACCGAGATTCTCGAAAATGCTGACGAGTTGAGGCACCACGGTCATCATCAAGAAGGTGATCAAACCGCTCGCAAACACCGCCATCGCCACGGGATAGGCCAAGGCTGCGGTGAGTTTGCCCTTGAGTCGAGCCTGACTCTCCATGAAGTCGGCAAGACGCTCGAGCACGAGTTCCAGCATGCCTGACGCCTCGCCCGCAGCCACCATGTTCACGTAAAGCGCAGGAAACGCCTTCGGGTGCGCGGAGAGAGACTTAGAAAACGACGTGCCACCCTTCAGGCTCTCACTCACCGAAGAGAGAATGCGCACCATCTGTTCCTTTTCCACCTGTTCAGTGAGCGCACTAATGCTCTCGACCAAAGGAATCCCTGCCCGAACCAAGGTCGCCAGCTGCCGTGTCATCACGGCGACATCGCCAGCCGAAACTCGACGCAGCACGGCAAATAAATCGATATCGTTGCTCTTCTTGGCTTTTTTCTCGCGTCCTTCTTCCGCGGAAGTGAGCAGCACGCCGTCTTTTCGCAAGAGACCGCGGAGCACGCGGGGGCTATCCGCTTCGCGGTACCCTTTGACCGACTTGCCGCTTCCGGCTTCGATCCCCGTGTATTCAAAAACTGCCATATCTACCTAGTCAATTCGAGGGAGCACTCACTCGTCCACGATGATGTCTTCTTGGGTGGCTGCGACCACCTCGCCAACTGTTGTCAAACCAGCCAAGACTTTTCGAGCGCCATCGTCACGCATGGTGTCCATGCCCGCATCCTGTGCCGCACGCTTGATGGTCTGTGCATCCGCGTTCGCTAAGACGAGCGCGCCGACGGCGTCGTCCACCACTAAAAGCTCGTAAATTCCGCGACGACCGGTGAAACCCTTGTGGTCGCACTGGTCACACTCGCCTGCTTTATAAAGCGTAGGCATCTCGCTACTACGCCAACCCACGGGCTGATAATTCACACCTGGCAGGGAATAGTGATGACTCAACTTGCGGGCGTCACGCCAAGCTGTTCGCCTTGGATCAATACCGAGTTCCACTAGTTCTTCAGGTGTCGCTTCATAGGGAACCTTGCAGTGCTGACACAGGATTCGCACGAGGCGTTGAGCCAGAATGCCCACCACCGTTGAACGAACGAGAAACGGCTCGATGTCCATTTCCACGAGGCGCGTCACCGAACCGGCAGAGTCATTCGTGTGCAAAGTGGAAAGCACCAAGTGACCCGTCATCGACGCGTGCATGGCAATCTCAGCCGTTTCCTTGTCGCGAATTTCGCCCACCATGATCACGTCCGGATCCTGACGAAGAAAGGCGCGAAGCGCGCCCGCGAAGGTGAGCCCAATCTTCGGGTTCACTGGCAACTGGTGAATCCCTCCCAATTCGTACTCGACGGGATCTTCGGCCGTGAGAATATTCTTGTTGGGTTGATTGATGCGATTCAGACAGCCGTAGAGCGTAGTTGTTTTTCCGCTTCCGGTAGGTCCCGTCACCAAAACGATCCCGTTTGGACGACGGATCAAAGAATCCATCAACGCATAGTCGCGCGGCCCGAACCCTAGATCCGACAAATCGAGCAGCACGTTCGATTTTTGGAGCAGACGCATCACGATGCGTTCGTAATCGCGACTGGTTGGAATCGTCGACACACGAACATCAATCGGACGCCCGGCTATCTTGAGCGAGATGCGCCCGTCCTGCGGAAGGCGTTTCTCGGCGATATTGAGTCCAGCCATGATTTTCACACGAGCGATCACTGCGCTCATGAACTGACGGCTCGCGCTTCGCGCTACATAAAGTTCACCATCGACTCGGTAGCGGACAACCACTTCCTTCTCTTCGGGCTCAATATGAATATCGCTCGTGCGCTCCTTCACCGCCTGAGCGAAGAGCGTATTCACCCAGCGAATGATCGGAGCGTCATCATCAGAGTCGAGCAAATCGGTTTGCTGATCGTCCTGGCCCTCTGTTTCGGACTTCAAGTCCCCCATCGTGTCTTGTCGCTCGTAGACACGATTGATCGCGTTCACGACCACGCTGGGTGCGGCCACTTTCGCCTTCACCGGTCGATCAAGCAGGGCGCGAATGTCATCAAGAGCTGAGACGTTCAAGGGATCTGCACAGATCGCCTCGAAGTAGTCGTCCGTCATGGCGCACAGCAGCACCTTCTGAGACTTCGCATAGGAAATCGAAAGCATCACGGCGACGTCGAGCGGAATCAACTCGGGGTCAATCGACTCCACGAAAGGCAAGCCGCACTCCTGAGCGAGTGCGCGAGCGATATCTACCTCGGTCGCCAATTTCTGGGCTACCGCGAGGTCCATCAACTCCGCGTTCTTCTCCTCCACCTGAAGAAGAAGCGCCTCCAGGTCCTCGGCCGCAAGAACGCCCTGACGCTGGAGAATGTTTCCTATGGCGCGTTGCTGAAGCACCGGTTACTCCGTCACATCCGGGTTCACGTTGCGCTGAGGCGGAGCCACACGCAGCGGCGCCCCTAGGCGATTGTCGGCTGGCTGAGGAACCAGCTGTGCAGTCGCCTCTGGATTCTCTTCACCCAGTTCACCCCGTTTGCCACTCTTGGGCTCAACGTTTGGAGGTGTCGGAGGAGCTCGACGAGATGGTCGGCCTGGCGCCGGTGTTGCGCCTTCGCGCTTTAGGTTGCTGGGCAAATCAACCGCCTCGCTCGGAATGTGGTCGTGAAGCTCGCGAGGCTTCAGTTCGTCTTCGAGACGCGCTTCTTCTTCCAACTCAAAGAACGCTTGACGAATGTCCTCCACAAGCCCGTTCGCGCGAGCGTAGTCCGTCGGCGGCTCCCAGGCATCGGTGGAGAACACAAAGTAGCGGTCAATGAACTCCTGGCGTTCCTGCATTTTTCGCTCAAAAATGCGGCGCAGATCGTCTTGCTCTCGAATCACATGAGGTGTGAGTACGAGCAAAAGATTTGTCTTTCGCGTGGTGGTCGTGGTCGAGCTGAACAAGAATCCCAAGATCGGAATATCACCCAAGATTGGTACCTTGTCTTTCGAGGTAACAAACTCATCCTTCATCAATCCACCGATCACCACGGTCTGCTGGTCTTTCACCACCACCGTCGTATTCGCTGTACGTTTCGTGATCGGAATCACACCAAGAGCGCCGGTGGGTGCACCAGGAGCGCTGCTCTCTTGCTCGATCTCCAGCCGAACCTGATCGGACTCGTTGATGTGAGGAGTGACCTTGATCTTGTTTCCCACGTCCTCACGAGGAGCGTTGAATCCAAAGCCACTCATCGCGGCCAAGTTGCCCGCCGCTTGTTGGCCGCCGCCCCCAAGCGCCGAAAGTGCTCCCAATCCACCGCCCACATTGGTCTGCAGCGGGATATTCTCGCCCACGTTGATTTCCGCGGGCACATTGTCGGTGGCGATGATATGCGGCGTCGCCAACACGTTACCGCGACCAGAGCTCGCCAACGCGTTCATCACCACCCCGAACGCGGGAATGCTCACGCCAGGAAGAATCTGATTTTGCGATCCTGGTAGTCCCGGGCCACGCACGCCAGCGGCGAAGCCTTGCAGCGAATTCGGGTCAAAAGGAAAACCAATCGACTGCCCGGCATTGAAGCCACCGAGTACGGTCGATTCGTCGTCACCGCCCAGGTCTGGAGTCGCGCCGCCATGCCAGGAGAAACCCAGTTCGTCGGAATTGCTCACGCCAACATCCATGATCACCGCTTCAATGAACACCTGTCGGCGCGGTTGATCGAGTTTATCGACCACCATGCGGAGTTGGGCGAAATCGCGTGGCGAAGACGAAACGACGAGAGAGTTTGTCGCCTGATCAGGGGTAACGTTCACGTCCCCTTCAAACATCCCGGCAGCGTCGCCGCCTGAGGAGTTCTTGCTCTTCTTACCACCCGAGCCTGCTCCAGTGAGCATTTGTTGAAGCGTCTTGGAAAGCTCATCTGCCACTGCGTGCTGCAGAGGCAATACATGAACGGAGCCTGCTTCACCGGGCCGGCTATCGAGCTTACGGAGTACTTGGAGCAGCTTCTTGTAAGCGTCATCGTTGCCCACCACGATCAGAGAGTTCGTCTGCTCGTCGGCAATCACCTTAGAAAGCCCACCCGCTCCGTCGCTCACTTCGAACAGGTCATTGACTCGTTCGGCCATGTCGGCTGCATTGCCATGGTTGATCGGCTCAATCCACATTTGCTGCCCGGCACCACCGACATCGATCTCTTCCAGGATGCGCACCATGCGACGGATCTGCGTCCCTGTATCGGTGATGATGAGAAGATTTCCTGCAGCGTAGGTCGAGATGTCGCCGTCTTTGCTCTTGAACTTCCCGAGCAGCGCAGCGGCCTCATCGGCCCCCACATAGCGGGTCCGATAGAGGCGGGTGATGTAGCTGTCCGAGTTGGGCACCGGAGCACCGCGCGAATAAAGCGGAGTTCCGTTGCCTACCACTCCGGCACTGTCCACAATCTTGAGAAAACGTCCGTGAGGCACCACGGTCATTCCGTTTGTTTCGAGGATCGAAAGGAACGCCTGATAGGCCTCATCCAGACTAATCGGCTCAGGGGAGACAACTGTCGCTTGAATCTTGCGCACCTTGGAGCCGTAGATGAAGCGCTTGCCGGTCATGCCGCTGATGTGATTCACCAGCTCCGCAAGATCAGCGTCTTGCAGATTGAACTTGACCCGATGACCACCGGGCTTGGGCACATAATCGACATCTGTCGCTGCCGCGATCTTGTCCATGGTGCTGGGCAACTCCGGAGCAGCGCCGGGCGGCTCAGGATCGGCAGGCCTTGTCTTCGCTGCCGGCGCAACGCGCGGAGGTCGCGGACGCGCTTGTGCTGCCGCATCGAATGCCGGGAGCAAGATGAGCGCTGCGAAGAGAGGAGCAGTGAGAATGCTCAGAAACCTTGGACCAGGAAGCGACAAACGAGCCTCGCTGGCAGAAGGTGACGACAAACTGAATGGTTTAGAAAGAGCGTTCATTTGATTTTGATGTCGATGGTGGTCGGCTGACCACGTCGGTTCAGCGTAAGCTTAAGACTGTCGGCCGTACGCAAACGTGCGTAGGCCTCGAGAGCCTTCTCGGGGCTCCCCATGTCAAATCCGTTGATCTGTTCCAGGCGGTCGCCGTTCTTGAGTCCGAGCGTTCCTAGTAAGGTGTCTGGACGAACCCCGAACAAGCGGATGCCGATGGTCTTGCCATCTTTCTGTTCGGGTACGATGCGTGCGGAACGCATCAGCTGCGCTTGATCGGCCAAGATCTTATCCACCGCGCTACGATCGATCTCGATTTCCGTATCCGAGATCTTCTTGATCTTCGAGGCAATGTCCGGATCCATCCCGCCGGCTTTGTTTTCAGTCGGCTGACGATCCTCGGGACCCTTTTCCTCTTCGGCAGCTTCAGGCGGTTTGGGGGGAGGAACATCTTCCGAACCGAACAACGAACTCTGACACAAGTCCGAGCCTTCAAGCCAAACGGTGGGGCTCGTGTTCATTGGGTTCACGCCGATGAAGGCGACTTTACGACTCCCCACAGTGTCACCCACGCGACGAAGCTTCGGCCCCTTGTCGCCATCCCCCTGAATTGCGGCGAAGGACCACAGCGGGTCTTCTGATTCCGTGAGAATGAACACCGTGACACCGGAGCAGGCCGGCACGGTCAGTGGATCGTCGAAGGTCGGCTTCTTTTCTTCCTCCTCCTCAACCACAGGAGGCGGATTGAGCGGCCCCTTCTCGGAATCAAAAGGATTGCGATCGTGGATCGCCTTCGCGCTCGGTCGCTCAATTCGTATGACCTTAGCGGTCACGAGCGGCGGAAGGGTGGGTCCACTACCAGGAGCGAGCTGTTCTCCCACCAGGTGGCTCACCCCGCTCGCCTGAAAAAAGGCAGCGAGAGCCACGAGACTGAGAACAATCCCGAAAAAGTACTTCTTGAAGAGGAGATCGACCGACACTCGATAAAACCAAACGGATGATCAGCAGCCAGACCTACTGATGCGTGCTTCTTAAAGCGAGAGCCGTGCCAACGGTCAATCCCCGAAAACACGCTATTTCAGGAGAAAATTCGGGGATTTATGCGACCCCACCTTGAGAATTTCGCCATTCTGACATTCCGGTGCAGCAGAGCCTCCCGGCCTTGCCAAACTGTCATTGAGAACGGCATAGCACTAAACATATGAATAGTACTGAAAGGACAGCGAGGAAAAGGGGCCGGGCGCGGGGCGCCGCGTAGTCAGAACCAGTCTGCCAGTCGAAAAGCCGGGCGCGTCATTCATCGAGCTTGCGATAGATGGTGCGTGCAGAGATGCCCAGCAGCTGAGCGGCGAGCGGTTTGTCTCCTCCGGTGTGTCTCAAGGTCTCACGGATCAAGCGCTGCTCAACTTCCGCAAGCGGCGTCCCCACTTCAAACGACAAAGAGTCAGGTTCGGGTGTGGGAGCGCTGGCAATCGCCTGCGGTAGATCACTCAGCATGAGCGTCGTGCCGCGACAAAGGACTGCGGCTCGTTCCATGGCATTTTCAAGTTCACGCACATTGCCGGGCCACGAATAATCCTTGAGACGCGTCTGCACTTCAGGGTCCACGAGCAAACGCGCGCGACCGTTTTTATGGCAATAGACGCCAAGAAAATGATCCACGAGAAGCGGGATATCCTCGCGGCGGGAGCGTAGCGGGGGAGCGGTGAGCGCGATCACATTGAGTCGATAATAGAGATCTTCCCGAAACCTCCCCGCCTCGACCTCAGCGCTCAGGTCACGATTCGTCGCCGCGATCACGCGTACATCCGCGCGAACAGTCGTGCCACCGAGCGGTTCGAACTCACCTTCCTGAAGCACGCGAAGCAGCTTGACCTGCACCGCCGGGGTCAATTCACCCACTTCGTCGAGGAAGATAGTCCCCCCACGTGCGCGGGCGAATCGGCCATCTTTTCGCCCGACAGCTCCCGTAAAAGCTCCGCGTTCATGGCCAAAGAGCTCTGCTTCGAGAATTGATTCGGGGATCGCTGAACAGTTCACAGCGATGAAGGTCTGTGCGTCTCGCCCACTCTTGGCGTGCACGTACCTCGCAATCAGCTCCTTTCCTGTTCCACTCTCGCCGAGAATCAGCACGTTGGCGGCGGATGGCGCAGCTTGGGTTGCTGTTTCCAAGACGGCCCGCAAAGCGACGCTCTGGCCCACGATTTCCCTGTTGGTGAGCGCACGCAACTCAGCCCGCAACTGATGATTTTCGGCAACCAGCTGCCCGTGCTCGAGAGCCTTTTTCACGGAACGCACGATTGTCGCGCGCTTGAGCGGCTTCTCGACAAAGTCATAAGCGCCCTCCCGCATGGCGGTGACCGCCGTCTCAACAGTGCCGTAGGCGGTCATCAGGAGTACCTCGGTCTTTGGCGAAACCTCCTTCACCGCCTTGAGCAAATCCACACCACTGGGCCCGGGCATCATCAGATCGGTGAGCACCACATGAACGCGATGTGCTCGCAGCAATTCAAGAGCCTTCTTCGCTCCCTCGGCGGTGAGCACCCGCATGCCTTCCTTGGCAAAAATCTTCTGAAGTGAGGTGAGGTTATTCGGCTCATCGTCGACGATCAGGATGGCCGCGCCTTCTGGGACGGGCGGCTCACACCCGGCGCCGGGGTCGGTCGATGCGATTTCGGCAGGCGCCAGAATGTCGTTCATTCCTCCAAACTGTCAGAATGACGCGCACCAGTCAACTTGTCTTTCGTTTGACAAAATGTCTAAGCGCGCAGTTTAGCTCTACAAATTGGCAGATTTAGAAGCAACCTGGCTCACACAAGCGCTGACCGTTCCCAAGAGCTCCTCGAGATCAGCCAGTGGAATATTCAGGGGAGGCGCGATGTAAACGACGTTCCCGAGCGGCCGGATGTAAGAGCCGCGCTCCAGGGCAAGGTTGAACACTTCCCAGCCACCACGCTCCAAATAACCCGCGCCGCCCTCCAAATTGAGCGCGCCACACATCCCGCGACTGCGCGCCTTCTCCACTCCTGGCAGCTCGCCTAAATCTGCGAAACAGCGAGCAATCATTTCAGCTCGCGGCGCCACCTCTTCGACAATGCATTCGTCGCGATAGATGGCAAGCACCTCCGCAGCGACCGCGGCGCCAAGAGGATTCCCACAATAAGTGTGCCCGTAGTAGAAGGCGCGCGAAGGATCACCCAAGAAGCCGTCGTGGACTTGAGAGCTCGTCAAGGTAGCGGCGAGGGGTAGCACGCCACCGCTCAAGCCTTTTGCAGTGCAAAGAATGTCGGGAACAATCGAGGCATGATCGCATGCCCAAAATGAACCCGTCCTGCCGTAACCAGTGAAGACTTCATCCACGATCAAAAGTACGTCGTGCTTTGCCGTCAACTCCCGCGCTTGGATCAAGAAATCTGGCGCGTACATTCTCATCCCGCCAGCACCCTGAATCAAAGGCTCCACGACAAGCGCGGCAATTTCATCGGCAGAACTCGAAAGGACTCGGCGCAGCGCATCAATCGATTGCTCGATGCCGTCTGCCGGGGACGGAAGGTGAGTGGTCGGCATCGTGTGGTTTACAAAGGGTGCGCGAAACGCTTCGACCCCACCGAGCGCCGTGACCCCCATCGTTTCGCCGTGGAAAGCATCCTGAAGCGAAAGAAAATGCATCTTTTTGGCAGCGACTGGACTGAGCTGCCTCCAGTACTGCACCGCCATCTTGATGGCGGCTTCCACTGCCGTGGAGCCATTGTCGCTGAAGAAAACGTGATTCAATCCAGCTGGCGCAACTTCGAGAATGCTTTCTGCGAAGCGAACCGCGGGCTCGTGAGTGATTCCGGCCAGCGAGGCGTGACACAGCTTTTCTGACTGCTGGCGAAGGGCTCTCACCAAACGAGGATGATTGTGACCGAGTAGCGACGTCCACCAGGAGGCATTGCCATCGATGATCGAACGACCATCCGCATCGAACAAGCGCGACCCCGCTGCGCGCTCTACGACCAAAGGCTTTCCCTCTCGCCGGTACTGACCCATCGGCGTATAGGGATGCCAAACTGAGCGCTTATCACGCTCCACGAGGGTGGCTCGATCTTCGGGACTCATGTGGGTTTGTTCTCCTTCATTGCTTTTTCCATGAGCGCAGCGAGCTCGTTGCCAGGGGGGATTGAGCGTAACCTGCGACGCGTGCTCGGGTGCTTCGATCCGGGATAAGGAACGGGCTTCTGTAGCTCTTTTTCTAGAGGCAGATTGATGGTGACCGTCGTCCCGAGTCCGAGCTCGCTCTTCAAAGTCATCTCACCACCGTGGGCGTCGACGATGCGTTCTGCGATGGGAATACCAAGACCGGTGCCGCGGGGTTTCGTGGTAAAAAATGGCTTCACCGCCTTATCAAGTTCATCCGGGCGCATGCCGCATCCAGAATCGCGAATATCCACGGCAGCAGCCGGAGTTCCATCTGAAAAATGGCCGCGATGCACGGAGAGCTCAATCGTGCCCCCGTGCGGCATCGCCTGGGTTGAATTGGCGACCAGGTTATCGAGCGCAAGGCGAAACAAGCCCGGATCCACAAGCACCGGTCCTAGCGCTTCGTGATCCGGCGCCGAAACCTTGAGTTCATATCCCTCAGGCGGATTCTGGCTGGCCCGAATACAGATATCTAGGAGCGACGCCGGACCCGGGGAGGCAGCGACCGGACGCGCGAAACGAAGAAGCTCTGTCACCAGATGATTGAGGCGCTCACTCTCTTCGTTGACGATGGAAAGCAACGTTTCTCTGTCGGTCAGAGCGAGGGTCGGCCGACGCATCGCGGAAACAGCATTCATGATCACCGCCAAAGGGTTTCGTACCTCGTGGGCAATTGCCGCAGCCAGCTCACCAACAGCCGCTAGTTGCTGCTTCTTGGAGAGCTCAGAATGCATCATGTCAATTTCGGCGTAGGAAATTTCCAGTTCCGCGGTGCGCTCCGCGAGACTGGAGCTGGTTTCCTTCAGCAGCCCCTCGGCTCCCTGAATATCGGTGAGCAGCCCCCCCAAAATTACCAAGCAATAGAACCACACGGCCACCTCGGCGATGAACCATTTTTCGTTGAAGACGAAGAAAACCACCGAGTCGAAAGTCACCGCTGGCAAAAGCACCAGGACGCTCAAGAAAAGACCCAGAGCACGACGACGACCTTCTCGATAAGCCCGATAAAGGACAATCACGAAAGCCAGATAATGCCCGAGAAGGAGGATCACCACATAGCCAGAAAAAGGATTTGACGGTGACTGGTATTCGCTAGGAAACTTGAGTTCGAGCACTTGCGGCGCCTGGGCCAGCGTCGACACGAGGATCACCAAGGCGGCAGCACCGAGAAACACATAGGACAGCCAGGCGACTCGACGCGTGTCTCCGCGCTCACAAAGCTTACAGAGGAAATGCAGATTGAACGAAGCGGCACCAAGACCAAATACGGTCGCGATGCGCGCGAGGATCAAGCTGACAAGACCCGGGCCCATGCCGCGCAGCGTTCCATCGAGCAGGCTGGCGGTCGCTGCGCTAGCCATCACGAGGCCCATGAGGACGTAGCCGCGACGCGCCACACGACGCGAAACAATGATGAAGAAGACGGCTAACCCTGCAAACACCCAAGCCCACACGAGACCTGCATCACTTCCGAATTCCGGCGCGACCAGTCTTTCGGCGAGCGTCATATCACCGTTCATGGGCTGATCCCGGAAGGCGCATCTCCGTTAACCGTGATCACTTGAGTCACTAGTGAGAGACTCTCTTCTTTGACGAAACAGGTCGCAGAAATCTCAATATCGCCATTCGGTGGCGCGTCCAAAATCACGATTTGTCCGGGTGCAAAGGTACCCTCGCTGAACCAGTCCCCGGACCGCGCCTCATAATGGACGGAGCTGACGTCAGCCTGGCGAGGCACGGCCAAGACTCGAATGTTTTCGGCAGCCTCCGGACCATTGTAAGTCCCCACAGGCCAAAGCAGCGCGCAGCCTGGCGCCAGAGGCATTCCGTCGGGTTCAGACTCAACAGCAAACGCTTGCAAGGAAAACTCGACAACCGGTTTCTCTTCACTTCCCGCCTCTTGAAACAGCGAAAGCCAATGAAACCCCGGAGCGAGTTCCTCGTCCTCGTTGAGCAGATCACTCAGCTTGAGTCGTCGCGTGGCAAAGGAGCGGGCAGGATGTTGATCGAGCATCGCCCACAGGCCAGGCTGGGGATTCCGGGGCAAGGCGCGACTTTTCAGTTCGCCGGACGAGAGTTTCTTAGGAAACTCAAGGGTGCTTTGCACCGCGCGGATCTCGACCAGCTTACCCAAACGGAACGCGACAGCAGGCGTGACGGGCGGCTCGACCTCCACGGCTGCTGGTGGAGAGGCGACGGGCTCCGCTTTGACCGGGGGTGGCTCTGCTGGCGGAGTCACTTTTGACGCACAACCCGGAAGCCAAGCGACTGCCATGAGCAGCCCAGTCCATGAAAAGGGCCGTTTTGCGATGGTCGTCAGAACGGAGGAGAACTCGTGAGCCATGGCAGAAACGCTAGGTCAACCCTCCCCATAGAGCCAGGTCAGTCAATCTGCTAGCTCACACGGAATGAGCTACGTCGTTCTCGCCCGCAAATGGCGCCCCATGCGCTTTGAAGACTTGGTGGGACAAGACCATGTGGCCCGCACCCTCGGCAATGCCATTGATGCCGGCCGCGTCGCCCACGCCTTCCTCTTTACAGGCGTCCGTGGTGTGGGAAAAACCACCAGCGCCCGTATCCTCGCCAAGGCACTCAACTGCATGCGCGAGCCAGGGACCCTCGAGCCTGGAAGTCCGGATCCGGGCCCAACAGTGACGCCCTGCCTCAAGTGCTCGGCCTGCAAAGAGATCACGGAAGGCCGCGACGTCGACGTACAAGAAATCGACGGCGCCAGTTACAACGGCGTCGACGAAGTAAGGAAGCTCCAAGACTCGCTCCCCTACCGGCCCAATCGGGATCGCTACAAGATCGTCATCGTCGACGAAGTTCACATGCTCACCCAGGCAGCATGGAACGCGTTTCTCAAAACACTTGAGGAACCACCGCCGCACGTGAAGTTCATTTTCGCGACGACGGAAGTTCACAAAGTTCCCATCACCATCTTGAGTCGCGTTCAGCGCTTCGACTTCAAGATGATCCCCGCACGTCTGATTGTCGAACGCCTGCGCTGGGTACTCGAACAGGAGGGCAAGAAAGCAGACGAAACTGCGCTTGGAATCCTGGCGCGCCAGGCGGCAGGCAGCATGCGCGATGCCATGAGCCTGCTCGATCAGGTCATCGCTTTTGGCGGTGAAGAGCTGACCGGCGAAGAAGTCGCTCGAGTGCTGGGCGTCGCCAGCCAAAAAGCCTTGATGGATATCGCGCGTGCGATCGTGGCTGGGGAACCAGAAACGTGCTTGCGCCTCGTGGGCTCGTTGGCTGATCAGGGCTTTGATATCCCGCACGTCACCCAGGACATTCTCGCACTACTTCGTGATCTGGTCGTGGCGAAGGTGTGCAAAGATCCTAAAGACTTGCTCGACCTCGCTGACGACGAGCTCGCGGACGTTACGCAAATCGCAGCTGGCGCAACAGACAACGATCTGATGCGACTGCATCAGGCTTTTTCCAAAGGCTACGACGACGTGATGCGCGGAGGCGATCCTCGAGCCGGTCTGGAAATGTTGCTCGTCAGGCTCGCTCAACGACCGGCCCTCCTGCCCATTGACGAATTGCTGCATCGAATTGGCAACCTAGAAAAGCGCCTCATGCAAGCCGGTGCACAGGTTCGACCTCGTTCCGGACGCGGTAGCGGCCCTGGCCCCTCGGGTGGCGGTCAGGCTCCTCCAGCGCAGCGCCCTCGCAATCGCACGCCCAGCGATCGCCCTTCGCCCGGAGGGCCATCCGCCGCCAAGAGCGATGACGACGTTCCCGGTGCCCCTGCGAGAGACTCCTCCGAATCAAACGATTTGAGAGCAGGGGTCCCCGAGGTTCCGCAACGAGCGGAGACGGTCGCAACACCAGAGCAGCCAACGCAGACTGAGACCCATTCTGTAACGGAGCACCGTGCTCAATCTCAACCGCAGGCTCCAACGGCTCCGAGAGAGCCCGCGCCACAAGCTGCAGCACCGCAAGCTGCAACACCGCAAGCTGCAACACCGCAAGCTGCAACACCGCAAGCTGCAACACCGCAAGCTGCAAGAGTCTCAACCGCACCAGAACGCGAAATGGCGAAAGCGCCCCAGGAGACCCACACTCCCTCAGCTGAGGAATCCGCGTTGCTCGCCAAAATGGCGAAGATCACCGACAAATTGCGCGAGGATGACATCGAACTCTCCGCATACCTGGAACAAACCGTGCCCCTGCGAGCCGATGGCAAGGTGCTCGAACTTGGCCTGGAAAAAGGTCACCTGTTTGAGCGTCAACTCACGAGCGATCAAGCGGTCGCCACCTTCGAACGAATTCTCAAAGCCGCCTGGGGCACAGAGGCCGAACTCAAGCTCACCCGCAATTGCGCAGAAGCCCTCCCGGACCGGACATTGGCAGCCGAACGAGCCCGCGAACGACGTCGCCAGCACGCCGCAGCCATCGAAGAAGTAAAAAAGCACCCCCGAGTCCAGGAGGCTGTGCAAGTTTTCGGTGCACAGATCGTCAACGTCACGCTCCCCGATCAACCGCGCTAAAGGAATTCCGTGCTTCCCGAATCACTTCGCCGTGTCATCCAATTGCTCAGTCGCCTACCCGGCGTTGGAGAAAAGACGGCTCAGCGCTTCGCGCTCCAGCTGATGACCGACGCCAATCTTGCACAAGAGCTTGGCGCTGAACTCCTCGAACTCAAGGCTCGCCTCCGCCCTTGTGAGCGCTGCGGCAACCTCGCCGAAGTCGAGGGAGACCATGCTGTGTGCCACATTTGTCGCGACAATAGGCGCGATTCTGCCCTGCTCTGCATCGTGGCTCGAGTCCAGGACTTACTCGCCATTGAACGCAGCGGCGCCATGCGCGGACGCTACTTCGTGCTCGGTCGCCTGCTTTCACCGCTCGATGGAGTTGGTCCTGACGAACTGCCTCTCGATGAGCTTTTCACACGGATGAAGCGGGATGGCACTCAGGAGGTCATTCTCGCGACGCCACCGAGTGTGGACGGCGAAGCGACCGCGCTTTTTCTCGCGCGCGAACTCGCCGGCCAAGGAATCTCTGCAAGTCGCATCGCCAGCGGTGTCCCCCATGGCGGCGATCTCGAATTCGCGGACCAGATCACCCTGGGTCGAGCCATCGACGGTCGACGTCGAGTGGACCAGTAGTCCGTCGTGAGCCCCGATCTCGATCCGTATTGGCTTGCCGCGCTACTTCCCGCAGGATTCATTGCTGGAGTCGTGAACGTTCTGGCTGGAGGTGGCTCGTTTCTCACACTCCCGGTACTCATTGCCGCCGGACTGCCGATTCACATAGCCAACGGCACCAATCGCATTTCGGTCATCGTTCAAGGCCTGTTCGCGACAGCTGACTACTACAAAAAGGGCGAGCTTGACGCCCAGCTGTTTCGGAAATTGCTCCCCGCAGTGCTCGCGGGCTCCATTGTGGGAGCGATCCTCGCAACGGTGATCGACCCCGATCGATTGAAGCGAGTCTTCGGAGTGCTCTTTCTGCTCATGGCAGGGTTTCTGCTGTTTCGCAGTCGCTTCAAGAAGGCTGCCCTCAAGGAGCCGCACCCGCTGCGCTATCCGCTTTTCTTCGTGATTGGAGTTTACGGGGGCTTCATCCAAGCAGGTGTCGGCTTGTGGATCTTGCTCGGCTCCACTGCGCTCTTCGGTGTCGAGACTCTGCGCGCCAACACGGTCAAACTTCCACTCACTCTGACCTTCACACTGCCCGCGCTCTTCGTGTTTCTCTATGCCGACATGGTGAGTTGGATCCCTGGACTCATCCTGGCCTTAGGGACCGTACTCGGCGCGCTGGTCGGCGTGCGACTCTCGCTCAAAGGAGGCGCCAAATTGATCATGCGGGCGGTCATCGCGGTGCTGATCGTCACCGGGGTAAACCTGCTGTTCAGGTAGCCTCAGTTCCGAGCAACCAAAACGATCATAGCGCCACGACCGGCGGAGCGCCCGCTAGCCGACGAAATTCCGCATGGAGCTCCCGAAATGGTCGCGAAACGATTCCTCCTGCGACATCGACGCCATCGATGCAAACAACCGGCAGCATTTCGCGGATACTCGACGAGACAAACACGCCGTCAGCATTCAGAAGCTCGCTCAAATCAGGAACCGTCTCCCGCACTTCCCAGCCGAGGAGGCGCGCCGCTTCAAGAATGTGACGACGCGTGATGCCCGCCAAGATCCCCGCATCGACGGGCACGGTAAAAAGCTTCCCCTGGGCGAACCAAAAAAGATTCGATGTGGCTCCTTCAACGATCTGCCCCTCAGCATTCATGATCAGTGCCTCTTTGGCCCCAGCTTCGAGCGCCTTGCGGTTCGCCAAAACCGCCACCAAGTAGTTTCCCACCTTGGCACCGGCTGCAGGTGTCGCGTCATTGACCCGGGTGGTCGCGTAAGTGACGACCGAAATCCCCTGCTCGTAATCCGCGAGCGGCGGGGGACGGAGCGGCGCCACGAGCATCACGCGAAGAGGTTCTAGGGCGAATCGTGGATCAAGGCCCAGGGCGCCCTGACCACGCGTGATCATCACGCGCACGTAGCACTCGGGGTAGCCGCTTTCACCAATCGCCGTCGAAATTTCGCGCTCCAATTGCGACACAGGAACAGGCAAATCGATGAAAACCCGCGCGGCGCTCTCCACAAGGCGTTCTAGGTGCTCTGCGAGAGCAAAGGGGCGGCCCCCATAGGTTCTCAGCGTCTCAAATACGGAATCGCCATAGAGAAACCCGCGGTCAAAAACGCTCACACGAGCATTTTCCGGAGTTTTCTCAGATCCGTCGATCCAAACTTTGACACCAAGGGGTAAAGACGACGTTTTCTCGGCAGGCATTTCGTTGACTCGGCACTTCTCAGATAGCACGCTGGACAGCCAGCAGCGCCATTCGCTCGCTCTCTTTTCCTGCCATGCCCATTTTCCCCCGCTCCGCTTCACCGCTGACGTCGCTCGGCGTTGCCTGCCTGGTCACGGCTATCGGAGCACTTGGCTGTAGCGCCGACGGTGGCGAAGATCCCTCGCCTCAGGTCTGCGGCGCAGACAACGTGTCGAAGGGAGCCGCCCGCCTACTCACCCGCTCGGAGTACGCTCATACCATCCGAGATTTGCTCGGAACTGAAACCGACCCGACGGGGCGTTTCCCAGTCGAACCGGTGGTCGATGGTTTCAACAACAACGCGGCATCGCACCAAGCGAATCCCTTGTTGGTCGAGAAGTACGCCGACAGTGCGGCGCTTCTGGCCCAAGAAGTTGAGGCACGAGGGTTCGATGATCTGGTCGATTGCGAGTCTGACGATGAGAAACGAGCCTGCGCTGAAAAATTCGTCAGTCACTTCGGACTACGCGCCTACCGTCGACCTCTGAGCGAGGACGAAGAGAAGAGTTTTCTCCTGCTTTACGATCGCGCCGCGCCCACCTTGGGGCACGAACCAGCCCTTGGGGCGATTCTTGAGTCAATGCTCCAGTCTCCACAGTTTCTTTATCGGATCGAAGCACCAAATACTGAAGCGTCCACCGATGTGGTTGCACTTGGCCCCTACGAGCTCGCCTCCCGCCTGTCCTACTTTCTCTGGGGCAGCATGCCGGACGCCGAACTTCTTGATCAGGCGGCCGAGGACAGACTCTCAAACGCTGAACAAATTGAAGCCCAAGCGCGGCGACTGCTCGCCGACGAACGCGCCGAAGCACGCATCCGCGAGTTTCATACTCAGTGGCTCGACGTTGATCGACTGAACTCAGTCGCTCGCAATGGGGCGCCAGCTGGTGCGATCGAGTCGTGGCAAGAATCATTGCTGCGCTTTACGGAGCGCGTGTTCTGGAGCGAAGGTTCGCGCGTCTCAGAACTCTACAACTCGGACAAGATCTACGTCGACGACACTCTCGCTGAGCTTTATGCCATAGACCGTGACTCCAGTGAGACCGGCTGGACAGGGGTCCGCGTACCCGACCAGCGCCATGGCTTGCTGACACAGCCCGGGTTCATGGCACTGCATGCCCACGCCGCCCAGTCTTCCCCCATCCAACGTGGCGTTTTCGTCCGCGAGCGAATCTTCTGCGAGCCAGTCCAGCCACCGCCGCCGAGCGTCAACAACAATCCTCCCGACCCGGATCCCTCCCTGACCACACGCGAACGCTTCGCCGTACACACCGAGCAACCCGCTTGCGCTCGCTGCCACGAGCTGATCGATCCACTCGGCTTTGGCTTTGAGGGCTACGACCAGCTCGGGCGCTTTCGGACCGAGGAAAACGGGCTTCCTATCGACACCAGTGGTGGACTCGTCGAGCTCAAGGAAGAAGCGCTCAACGGACCTTTCAACACGCCCGAAGAACTCGCCGCACGAGTCGCCGAAAGCGAGACGGTCCTCTCCTGCCTCGGAAAGAAGTGGTTCACCTTTGCACTCGGACGCCCCCACGGAGAAAAAGACGACTGCTCGATTGATCAAGCCGTCGCCAGTTCCGCGGCGCAGGGCGGGAGCCTCCAAGAACTCTTGATTGCTCTGACAACCACAGACTCGTTCCGCTACCGCAAGGCGCACGAATCAGACGGAAAGGCCAACCCATGATCCGCTCCTTCGGCAGCAAGCTTGGTCGGCGCAACTTTCTCCTCGGCAGCGCGGGAGCTTTAGCTCTACCGCTGATGGACTCTCTACGTGCCTCCGCCGCGCCTGGAGACGCTCCCCAGCGTCTGGTGCTTTTCTACAACCCGAATGGCACCGTTCCAAAAAACTGGTTTCCGGCTGAAACAAGTACTCAAACCAATTTTGAATTGGGGAAAATTCACACGCCACTGGCCGCCTACAAGAGTGAGATCAATCTCCTCAAAGGCGTGCATAGTCTCGTCGGCCAAGACCCTGCCAATCTCGGAGGACCACATCAGCGCGGAATTGGTTCTCTCTTCACAGGAGAGATGCTCCTCGAAGGTGACTTCAAGGATGGTTGCGGCAAGTCAGCTGGCTGGGCGAACGGAATCAGCATCGACCAAGCGGTTGCCAACCACATTGGCACAACTACACCATTCCGAAGCCTGGAAATTGGTGTACGAGCCAATCAGAACGACGTCCAAGGACGCATCTCCTACGCAGGCGCTGGCGCTCCTCTCCCGCCAACGAACGACCCGGTGGAAGTCTATGAACGACTGTTCATGCGCGCAGAGCCTCTCGACCCGAACGATCCCAACAGCCGGCGTCAGAGCGTGATCGACACGGTGAAAGACCAGTTCCGCCAGTTGAACAGTCAGATCGGCCAAGAAGATCGCGACAAGCTCGGCAAGCACCTTGCCTTGGTCGAGGATCTGGAGCGTCGACTTGGCTTGCAGGGAAGCTCTGAGAACGCCTGCACGCCACCTGTCTCTCCATCTTCGCTGTCGATCGACAACGAGGAAACGATGCCCGCAATCAGTCGCGCACATCTCGATCTCCTGGCCAGCGCATTTGCCTGCGATCTCACGCGCGTGGCGAGCGTCCAATACTCGACTGGTTTCAACCGGATCCGCTATCCGTGGACGGACAACCAAGGAGAAGGCCATTCACTCAGTCATTCGGGGGATTCCAACGACGAGGCTTGGGATGCGCTCACCAATCGTGCTGAATGGCACGCGGGAGAAATTGCTTACTTCTTGGATCGGCTGGCTGAAATTCCCGAGGGAGACGGCACGGTTCGCGACAACACGCTCGTCGTTTGGGCGAGCGAAGTGTCTCAGGGCAACAGCCACAGCCTGAACAACATCCCCTATCTCTTGGTCGGCACACTCGGGGGCACCTTACGTGGCGGACAATTCCTCAACTACGAGTCAGCGAGCAATTGCGATCTGCTGCATGCCATCCTCCAGGCCTACGGTATCGAACAGGAGACCTTCGGCCACCCGGAGCACGCCACCGGCGTGCTCTCGGGACTATTGGCCTAAGCTCAAGGACCGGCTGGCCTCACCGCGCGGGTTCAAGCCTTCACGGGGGATGCCTTCAGCGCCGCCTTCCCGTCCTTCACGTGAACAGCAAACTTCACTTGAGACACCCCATGACGCGCGACCAAGGCGTCACGATTCTTGATCAGGGTTTTTCGAAACTTGTCATAGGTCAGTCCGTCAGTGGGCTCACCACACTGCTGTTTGATCGCGACAAAGCTCTCAAACACAGTCTTCCACTCTGCTTCAGGATCAGCCACCTGAACCGGTGCCGGAGTTGCCGCCGCTGCCTGAGCAGCCAATCCACCGCCAGGAGCCGGTGGCCTGGGCCCCCCAGCGGTCGGGGGCGTCGGAAGTGGGCGATTCGCAGCCGGAGGCGACGGGAATCCCCCCGAACTTGCGGAAGGCGCGGCGGGGCCTCCCATCAACGAGGAGGGAGGCGTGTCGTCTCCTCCGGGAACCGAAAAAGCCGCCATTTGAGGCTGCGCCGGCAGCCCGCCCAGCACGTCTTCGAGGTTAGTGGCTCGGCGTGATTGACCGCCTGAGGCGGCCGCCACCTTATCAATGCCCTCATTGAGATCAGCTGCAATCCTTCGATAAATTCCGCGAAACTTACTGGGGTGAAGTTGGTCGCTCTCGCCCTTGGCCAGTCGCGAAGCTTCCCCCTTGAACTGTCGAAGCGGCAGCGAATGTTCCAAGAACGTCAAGGCAAGTCCGATCGCCAGTGCTCCGAGCATCGCCGCGCCGGCAAGCAGCTTGTTCGCATTTGCCTTGTCGACGTCATCCGAGGCATCAAAGAAGGCAAAAGGCGAATCAATACGTGACGACTCGCGAGCGATGGCGTAACCGGCGCCTAGTTCATAAGCTTCGCCGGGAAGCTTCGTGTACTGCACGCTGAGAGTTTGGGCGAGCTCACGAATCCCGCTACGTCCCTTTTCCACGTAGTCGACGTCTTCAGACAAATTGCCCAAGTCTGACACGATCTGATCCAAGTTCGACTTGTTGAAACCTTCGGGGGCGCCCGCTGCGGTTCTTGAACCATTCACGTAGAAGGCGATTGCGGCGCCTGTGCGCTTGCTCAACTCTCGGGCGAAACTGTCATCTAAAACCCGTGCGCCGATCACAGCACCTGCTGGCATTTGTCCTGCTTCCGTCTGCACAGGCCTAGCCACCACGCGATAGGTACGACCCCAGACAAGGGTATCGTCCCGAATGAACCCGTGGAGCGCATCTGCGACTACTGGGTACCCACCAAGCTCAAAGTCCTCCATCCCGTTGGCCTGTGGGTACCCCACCTGCCCGACGACTCGACCATGCTGGTCGACTGCAAAGACGGCATCAAAAGCCTCGTCCTCTGCGATGGTCGCGTTGACCTTCTTGAGCGCCTCATTCACCGTGTCCCGGTACTTGCTGGGCAACTTCGTCTCGGACTTGCTGGCCGCATCGAGAGTCTTGGCAATGTCGGAGTCGAGCGCAAACTTCACGAGCTGCGCCGACCGCATGCGCGCATCATCCTTCAAGTACCAGGACACAACCTGACTATCCGAGGAAAGTCCTTCTCCGCGCGACCTATCGCCAGCGCGATTGTACATGCTTTGAGCCATCGAAAGCAGGAACACTGTGGTGCCAAGCAGCAGGCCCAGGAGCACAATCCAAAAACGTGACAGCAACATTATTCGTCGTCCTTTTTGGAGTCGCTCTTTGGCTTAGGTTTGGCCACCACAATGGCCGGCACCTTGATGTCGCGATTCGTGACCACCGCCGGCATGGCGTCGCCAACTGGGCTTCCAGCAAAATAGGCTTGTACGGTGTAGTCGCCGGCTTCAGGCGCGACCAGTTTGTACTCTCCCTTCAGAGAAGGATAGGTGATTGCTGCGACCTTGGGTTCCCCCACCACCCACATGCGCAGGCTCGGTGCGAGTTCATCGCGGATCTCGAAGGTGCCGCCTTGAGGCACAGTCCACTCACGCTTGTCACCACGAGCCGTGGTGTTCGCCTGAAAAGTAGTGTCTCCCTTGATATAGAGTCGGTGGTCAAAAGGATCCGTATTCTGAAACACGAGTTTCGTTCCGGGTGTCACTACAATCGTTACCGGCGTCGTTCGTCCGCCGCCCACGCGGATGAGAGTCGGAGCCTGAGGCTTTTGGTCCTCGCTGGAGATCGCCGCGAGACACAATTCCTTCGGAATGTGCGGATAAAGCTTGCGGTACTTTGCCGGGACAGTCGGGACCATCTCGCGAAAAGAGTAGCCTTTGTTCTTGGGATCTTTTGCTTCGTTCCACACTGGATTTTCAAGATGCTCGTAACCAGTGACCGAGCCGATTATTTTCTCCGCCAATGCACTCGCCGGAACGAGTGCCGCCGAAGCCGCCAACAAGACCGCCCACTGTCGGGCGGAACCACGAAAGAAACTAGTTGCCATCGGGCGGACCGTACCCCAACCGGGCTAGGCCTTGAAAGGGTCACACGCTCTGACATGAGCTCACTCGTCTTTGCGGCGCCTGAAACGGACTCACTGGCCGGAAAATTTACCCTTCGATAGAAATACTACACTTTTGCCACAATTCATGGAGCCACCACCCCTACAAGCGGCTCAGCTGGGAACACTTCATCAAGTAGATCATCCCACGCACACCGAACGCTCATGGAAAAATATCAGAGCGAACGAAATAGAGCGTTCCACAAAAAAAGGGCTCCGTACCGCAGGGGCCGCCGCGAAAAAATCCAGTGCCGAACCCCATATGTATCTTAGGTGGGCAGCTCATTGTGACTTCTGGCTTCCCGACGAGATCGAGCCGGGCGCAGCGCTCCACCACAAATTCGCTTCCCTGGGGAATGCATTAGCGGGATTCGTTACTGATGCTAGCGGGCCCCCGCAGAGGGAACCACGTGAACAAGGTAAGAACTCGCCAGCGAAGCGTCAACTGCGCAAATCTTAGACCATGTCGCTTTCTCACGATCTCACCTGGCACGGCAGCTAACGAGAGGGTCACCTCGGCTTGCTTTTGGGAGGTGGGTCACCTCGGTGCGTCAATGAACAGCGCCGGTCAACCAGGCAAAGGCCGGCACCAAAACTTCTTCGGGACTTGCTCCACCTTGCTTGACTTCTTCCGTGGTACCAGCCGCGTTTGCGTCGATGGCAAAACCGTGATCGCCAAATACAACGACCATGGTGCGCGGAGCTTGTTTTTCAAGATGTTCGATGATGGCACTGGCCGTGTCATCCGCAATCGCGTCCATGCGCTCTAGAATAGGAGCCCCGGGCTGACGAATCGCATCCGCGACGATGTCCAGCTTGAGCAGTTCCAAACTCCCCGTGCGCACTCGACGAGGTGAGCGAGCCGCCGCACCGCGCGCCACCAGCGCAGGAGCTTCGTCGATGTCTCCCGGTTCTTTGAGACCATCGGGTCCCTTGCCCAGCAGCTCAAGCTGATAGCTCGTCACTGAGGGCAGAGCCGACCAAAGGAGAAGTCGCTCGGTGAGAGAAGCATCAGCAGCATTGCGCATGCGCTCCTGAACCATCAAGCCCAAGTCGAAACGCAACCCATCAACCATGAGAAGCTGAACGCGACGAGCGCCCTGCAGTCGTCCCAAGCGCGAAGCCAGCTCAGGCAAATCAAGAACCATCGTGGGCCGCTTCCCGCGAACACGCAGCGCATCGAAGGCCTCCGAATAACTGGTCGTAAAAGACCCTTGCCATTCGTTGAGGATGTCGTTTGCACTCGTCTCTGCGACGCCTCGTCGAACCGCTTCGCGCAGGCGGGTGTAGTCGGTGACAAACATGCGCTCAATCACTGAGAGAGGCTTAGGTCCACGTGCCGCTTCCAGGTTGCGTACCCAGGTCTTCCATTCACGGGCAGCGAGTTGATTGAAAGGATCAGCGGGATCGGCCATCGGCGGCTCGATGACAGCCGCTGACGCAGCGGACTCGGTAAGCTCCGACTTGGAGTCATTGGCACCAGGGTTCGCTGGCAGAGCTTCACTCTGACTCGGCACCTCAAGCTCGGACGCAGCTACGGGGGCATCAGGCACGAGTTCTGTGCTCAGTTCCGCCTGGTCCGCCAAACGGATGAAGGGGTTTCGCTTGATCTTCTTTGTCGGCAGAGGTGTGGGTTCGCCCTCATCGAGAGCGGCTCCCTGTTCTTGCGAGTCAGCCTCTTCAGCTGAACTGGTGTCGGGTGCAGTCACCTCAGCAGCGCTAACCTCAGGCGCGCGCGAGGAGTCCTCCTCCAAGGTGCGCAGGAATTCTTCGGTATCGATATCGTCGATGTCTGTGGCGTCACTACCCGACCATGCATCGGAGACCATCGCTTCGTCGCTAGCCAGAGCTTGTCGACTTGAAGTCTCCTTGACGGAAACCTCATTCTCTGAGAACCGGGCGGTCTCTTCGGGAGCGACAGGTGCCTCCGTCGGTTCCGCGTGGCTCGCGCCCAAGACGGGTGCCTGCTCAGCCTCAGCGTCAAGTTCGGCCAAAAGTGCCTGAGTATGAGGGCCAGGGGTCGGCGTTGTTGGCTCAAGACCGGTCAGCTCCAGCTGCTGACTCGCACCCGCACGGACTGACGAGCGCCGGGGGCGCTCATCTCGATGAACGGGTTGAGGTTCGCTCTCTACTGGCGGCGGGCTGAGACCTAGCGCGCGATCAAGATCAGGAAGCGCAACATCTTCATTTTGGCGGTCCCAGTCATCGTTTGTGGCTGACAGCGAAGACTCGGCCTCGAGGTCAGACTTGCCGAGATCGTCTTGGCGGGAAGCTTCCGTTTCGCCCTCGGAGCTCAGCTCTGGAGCTAGCGACTCCCAACTGGCCACCTCGGTTCCGAAGACGTTCGTCTCCGCATGAGATCCCTTCGCCTCGACCTGTGGTGGAAGATCGGAAAGCTCCATCGCGGCAGCACTGGCCGCCATCGCCGGCGAGGGAGGGATCGGCGTCACTAACCCCGGTGCTACCTCGAAGAGCGACTGAAAGAAGACCGGAGAGGGATAGACTCGTAGTTTGGTGTTTTCTTGACTGAGCACCATGCGCACCGGGCGATCCGAGGTAGCCGCCATCCACCAACGAAGAACCGCGCTGTCCTCGGCATCGAGAACCCGGCCCAGATTGGTGATCCCTTCGAGAGACGGGACGCCGAGAGCGATTCCCCGCATCTCCACCAGCCGAGCTCGATAGAGCTGGTCGCTGAGTGAGGCATCGAGTCCGGTGCTCGCATGAATGCCTGGGGGAAGAGCGCCCCTCTCCTCAAGGTGGTTTTCAATGGTCTCTTCAATGTAGAGCCCCAAACGTCCCCGATATTGCGGGCCAGGAGTACGGAGTAGAATCCACAGATATCCTCGCGCAGCAGCAGCCTCACCCATCGCGCTGAGTCCGGAAGGATCCACGACAGCAACCGGGTTCTCGTTGAACGAAAGTTCGTCAACCAGATTTTTGCCGCCTTGGGGCTCAAGATTCACAGGCTCGGAGCCATCATCTTCGAAGGTTGGTTCGGGAGGTGCCACTTCTCTCACGGGAGGAGGAGCACTCGAAACTGGGTCGGACTCACCAAGAATGGATTCGGTCTTCTCGTGCGAGAAGTCGCTGTTCGCCTCGCTGGTCCCTGTAGCCGTCATGGAATCCCCATGACTGGTTTCGACCAAAATGGCCCAATTTTCTGTAAGTAGGTCGATGAGTCCTGGAACAGTGGGGCGATTTCTCTCCCTTACCCGTCTTTTCCACGCTCAAGGTAACGAAAAATGGTTCGTGGGTCGACTCCGAGGTCTCTGGCGGTCTGAGTTCGGTTCCCGTTATTTCTCTCGAGAGCAGCAAGAACATATTTGTGTTGGAACTCCTCCTTCGCCCGCTCAAGCGGCAGCAGGGGCTGCAGGGCGTCCTCGCCCAGATCCATATCTTCAGCCGTCAGAAGGTTCTTATCGCACAAGACAAGCGCCTTCTTGATGCGATTCTCAAGCTGACGAATGTTTCCTGGCCAGGAGTACTTCTTAATCGACGTCAGCGCGGTCGGTGAAAAGCCTTTTACTGGACTATTCAGCTCGTCCGCATACTTGCTGAGTAAGGCTTTGGCGATGATGAACACATCGTCACCTCGATCCCTCAAAGGCGGCAGCCACAGGTTGACCACATTGAGGCGATAGTAGAGATCCTCGCGGAATGTTCCCTCCTGGATCATTTCCTCCAGATTGCGATTCGTCGCAGCCAGTACACGGATATCCACTTTTTCCGGGCGGCTATCACCAACGCGAGTCACCACGCGTTCCTGAAGCGCGCGCAAGAGTTTCACCTGCAATTGTGGAGTTAATTCCCCCACTTCGTCCAGAAACAAGGTTCCCCCATCCGCTGCCTGGAATCGACCACCTCGACTAGACACGGCGCCGGTGAAAGCCCCCTTCACGTGACCAAACATCTCACTCTCCATGAGATTTTCAGGAATTGCGCCGCAGTTCACTGTGATGAAACTGCCGTCAGGCCTCTCGCTGCGGCGATGAAGCTCCCGAGCAATCAATTCCTTGCCGGTCCCCGTCTCCCCGGAAATCATGACACTGATATCCGTCGCCGCCACTTTCTGCAACTTGCGGAACACCTCGAGCATCGACGCGCAGGAACCAATGATTTCACCGAATCTCTTGTCGACCAACTCCGACTCAAGTTTTTGATTATCGGCCCGCAACGCGCTGACCAGCATTGCGTTCGTGAGCAGCAATGACGCTTGTCCTGCGAAAACAGTGAGCATATCGAGCTGCTTTCGCTCGAACAGACTCTTGATTTCGTCGTTGGCGACGTAAAGCGCGCCGATCACCTCACCACGACTCAAAAGCGGAGCGCACATCACGCTTGAAAGCTTGAGCGCGATCACACTTTCAGAATGACTGAAGTTGGTGTCCGTGAGCGCGTCACTCACGATCACCGGGCGCTTCGTAGCGATCACTTGCTTGACAATACTATCACTTACCCCTTCATCGCCCTTCGATGGGAGTTCTTGAGTATTGATGTTCCGACTCGCACGGACTTGCACTGCGCTCGTTTCCTGAGACGCGGCGTCAATCATGAGAACTAGGCCACGCGCGGCGCCGGTGAGTTCGAGTACAGAATCGAGTAGTGTTTCCAGCAGTTGGTCGAGTCCCTCAGATGACATGAGTCGCTCGCTGAACTCGTGCAGCCTACGAAAGCCTGCAATTTCACTACTTTCCGTGTCCTTGCTCCGTGCCGTCGCGGGATCGGCCGCGTCGCTAAACATGCTGAAAGCAAACTGCGCGTCACCAAGACATAGCCGATCTCCGTTGACCAAACGGGCACGTCGCTTCTTCTTTCCGTTGATGGAAATTGCGGCGCCCTTATCGGTTTCCTCCAGCTGAAAATCGCGACCGTTGAATACGATCTGTGCGTGATTGTTCAGAAGCGAAGCGTCCGCTACGTGAACGTCATTCCCTAATGCTCTTCCGATCGTCGAAATCGGTTTATGGAGCGGCCAAACCTGAGGGGAGCCACTGGAAGGAAAGTATCGAAGGTTCGCCATAGTATCTTGTTCGAAGCTGAGATCGCCCGACGCCTCGAATCAACTGGACGGTACCAGACCTAGCGCCGGATCAAATGCGTCGGTGGCGAGAACCATGTCCGATTTGTTCGATTACTCCCACTCGGCGCGCAAGGGACGTGAGAGAAGACTCTTCAGGGCGAAACTCGCGTCTCTTCCTCCGTAGAGAACTGAGTAAACGGCCTCACAAATGGGTAGCTCCACCCCCAAACGCGCCGCAAGCTCATGAGTACTCTTCGCTGTGGGATATCCCTCAGCGACACCGTCACTCGAGGCGAGGGCCTGCTCAAGAAGCATTCCCCGTCCCAGCTTATAGCCAAGGGAGCGGTTGCGAGACAAATCGCCAGTGCAAGTGAGAATTAAGTCGCCTACGCCTGCCAGTCCCGCTGTCGTGAGCAGGTCTCCACCTTTTGCTGTCACGAGCCGAGCCATCTCCGCGACCCCACGCGTGATCAGGGCAGCTCGCGTGTTGGCGCCCAAGCCCAGTCCATCACAGGCGCCCGCGGCAATGGCGATAACATTTTTCATTGCACCGCCAATTTCCACGCCAATTGGATCGGTACTCGTGTAAACGCGGAGCCAATCGTTGGAGAAGGTCATTTGTAATTCGTGCGCGAATTCCGAATCTTCCGCCGCAGCGACGAGATTTGTGGGGACTTCCCTTGCGACTTCCTTGGCAAAGCTTGGTCCTGAAATCACACCGCATCGACCTCGCCAGGAATTGCCCATGGTCGAAACGATCACTTCGCTCATCAATTCAAGTGACCCCTGTTCAATGCCTTTGCTTGCACAAACAATATCCACTTGTTCATCAAACATGTCCTTCATCTGAGAGAGAGTGGTCCGAAGCGCACGTGAAGGGACGACCACCAGCAAGAGTTCACAACCGTTGGCTGCGATGCCCTGGTCGTTGGTCACAACGAGCTCAGGATGCAGACTGATTCCTGGAAGGAACTCCCGATTCTCGCGATGTTCATGCATGCTGACTGCGTGCTCAGGAAGCCAAGTCCAAAGCTGAGTCTGGTGGCCGTTTCCGGCAAGAACTTGAGCCAGGGCCGTGCCCCATGCCCCTGCTCCGAGTACTGTCACGCGCATCGCGACGGGAGCCTACAACTCTTCGCTCCACCAGCAAGCCCTTAGTATTACGCCTTTTCTAACAAATTTCTCGAACCTTGTCCTCGCCTGAAGCATCCAATAGCGTGAGGCCGCCGTGCTCCAAGACCAGGCCACCCCCCCACCCAGAACTCATGCGAACCCCTTCGCGAAAGCTTCAAGTGGGCGGAAACGTGGGATGAAAATCAGCGTCCTCTGCTTGCTGGCGCTTGGTTTCCTGACCCCTGCCTGCCAAGTGAGTACCAAGACAGGAAAGGATGCGGCCGGGCTGATAGGGCAAGGCATCGTCAACAACCCGTCCAACAAGTCGCTTCGCTTCGACATGTTGAAGTTCGGTCTGGGAGAATTCTGTCGGGAGCTCCTGGAGCACGGCGCCCCTCTCAGGCTCGCAGATGGGCAGCCCGTGATCGGACGCTACTTCGGCGATTCTTGCGCGGCGAAGAGCATCGACAACGTCGAAAAGAGCACCATCATCGTTCAGTTCGGAGGTCAGGGCTATGCTTGGACCGCCGGGACTGGTCGCCTAGGGTTCCGCGCCCAGGGATTGCTCGAACTCGCCCCTGACTTTCGCATCCACGACGACGCGATGTACGTATTCTTTCGCCCGGTTCAGGTAGATACCAGCGATTTCGAACTGCTGATGACAGAACACCCTCTGGCCCAAGCTGTCGCGGACTTGGTGGGCATTGATGAGCAGGCACTCGGAAAAGCCATCATCCAGGCTCAACTAGGTCGAGGCTTCACAGCGATCAGATACGACGCCGATGGACACACGGACTTTGCACTGGGGCTGGTCGATCCCGGCGATCGCCCCTTCAGACCCTACACCGTTCTATCGTCTCCGCGAACCACCGAGGCCAATGGACGCACGGAGCTGTTTGCTGGGCAGCAAGACTTCGTAGGCAGAATTCACGTCGGTTCTGGCGAGAAAGTCACGATTACCCTACGTGTGGAAGGCACGGATGCGATTGATTTCGCGCTACTGAGCGAAGCGTCAGCAACTCCACACCTCGAGGACTACCTGTCCAAGCCGGGATCTCTACGAGCAAGAACGGTACCGAGTTTCCTCGCAAAGGCGACTTCAGACGTCCCCACTCGCGCGGCGATAAAGGTTCCCGAAGGAAGTTACTTCCTCGTTCTTGATCACTCGCCCGCATGGGGCGACAACACCCCCGAAGCGAATAGTCTCCCTGCTCGCATCGATTACTTGATTCAAACTGGCGCTATTCAAGAATGACCCCAGTCGCGCCCCAAGGTAATTTCGAGTGAATAAGAAGCTCTCACGGTGGACATTCGTCCTCGTATGGTTTGTATGTGTGCCCCTTGGGCTCACAGCCCTCACCATCTCCCTCTTGTCAACCGAGACTCATGAGATCCCTTCCGGGCTCACCGGCCAGGTTCTTCACTTCGTCTCAGAACAAAAAGTCCCAGCGCTGATCGTCTTCTTTACGATATTCGAGGCGCTGATTTACGGATTCCGCTACTCACTGCCGCTTGCGGATGTCGTAGGGATAGCAGGTCGACCTGGGCTACCTAAAGCCCAGCGGCGAGACTACGAGCAAGCAGGACAACTGCTTGACGAAGTCAATCAGGTCCTCAAAAAGCACAAAGAAGAAATCAACAAACGTCTTCCGAGTGATTCGCGAGAACAGCTTGATGCCGCCATGCAAGGCCTGGCCAACGCAATGGACGCGAAAGTCTTCTCTCTCAGCGAGTTCCAAGCCGCCTATGACCATGCTGGAGAGATGGCGGCCAAGCATCTCAGTCCTTGGCAACGCGGCGAGGTACGTGAATACACAGAATCCATCATCATTGCGGTGGGCGTTGCCCTGCTCCTGCGCGCCTTCGTTGTCGAAGCATTCAAGATCCCAAGCGGCTCGATGTTGCCGACCCTTCAGATCAGCGATCACATCTTCGTCAACAAATTTACCTACGGTCCGACAATTCCGTTTTCCAACACACGGCTTCTCGCTGACCTTCCGCCATCTCGTGCAGACGTGGTCGTGTTCGAGTTCCCGGATGACAACAAGCTCAACCCACGACAAAACTTCATCAAACGAGCTATCGCGTTTCCTGGAGATATTCTGGAAACCCGCGGGGGGCATCCAATCATTAACGGTTGGGAAGTCCCGAGTTGCCATGTGGGCAACTATGTGATTGATGAATCGACGGGATATCCGCAACGTGGAGAACTGTTTGTCGAATACCTCGGGGAATACTCTTACCTGACGCTCTACGAGAACTACGATCCAGAAGACGCGGATCAAAGGGAAGGTCCCTACCGTGTCGCCGAGAATGAATTCTGGGTTTTGGGCGACAACCGCAACAGCTCGAGCGATTCAAGGCGCTGGCGTCAAGGACTGGGCGCGGGGGTTCCTTTCGAGAACGTCAAGGGTCGCGCGCTATTCGTTTGGCTGAGCTTCAACGACCAAGGCCGAGACTTCATGGGGGTCACTTGGGATCGCCTGTTTACCAACGTGATGGGAAAGCCTCGTCTCCCCAAAGAAGCATCGCCAGAGCTCACGACAGGGATCGAGCGCTGCCTGCGGGAGCGTCCGACCGATACGACTCCCCCCGCACCCAGCGAGGCTCAGCTGCAAGCCGGGGTTGAGGGCAAGTAGGCATCTCTGACTTAGGCATCGTTGCTAGCGGCGCTACTTTCCGCGGTAGAGGCGATCTGTCTCGTCCCCATTCGCTCCCGAGTCCGGAAAGTCCAAAAACCTCGTCTTGTCCCAAACTCGGAAATGTCTCACCCGGTGGGTGAAGCGCCGGCAGGCGTGAGGAAAGCAATATGAGTAGAATTTCCGCGTCATTGGTCACACTAGAGCTACGACATTCAAGCAGCGTGACTTCCCTGTCATAGCTAGAAATCAAGAATCTTCCTGGGATGCCTGCGTCCTATTGCTGCCCTCAGCGACCTGCCGCCTCATTCTGAAGCGCTGTGAGCACCGCGCTTACCTGATTTCTGAGCATGGTGAGATGATCTCTTGCAACGCTCCAATTCCCATTCTGAGTAGCGCTCTCCACGCTAGCAGCCAACGCCCCGGCGCCAGGCGCGCACACATTGAATAACATGCCCTTAAGGGTGTGCGCCCCTCCGCTTCTGATCGACGCGCCCTCTGCCTGTACTTGGGCAGAGATCTCCGCGAGCAGGCGCGTCGAGTCCTTCTCGAACAGTTCGGACAATTTAGTCAGCGCGGTCCGGTCATGCCCGATTCGGGAGCGCAGGGCAGTTAGGTCAATGTCTGCCGCCCCGGGCGCAAGAGATTGAGCTGCTGCTGGAACCGCTGACCGTGGCACTTCGCGCAAACTTGACTCTGTTGCCACCCGCTCGATCGCGAACAGAAGCGAGGAGAGATCGAGTGGTTTGCTCAGGTAGCCGTCCATGCCAGCGCCAAGACAAGCTTCTCGGTCGCCCGGCATCGCCTGAGCAGTGAGAGCAATCACCGGCAGGCGCCCACCACTCGCGGTCTCACGTTCTCGCAATGACCTCACTGCCTCCATGCCTCCCATAATGGGCATTTCAAGATCCATCAACACGAGATCGAACCGCTGCTTCTGGATTCGCTTCAATGCCGCTTGACCATTGTCCACAAACTCCGCCGTGTATCCAAGGCGTTCCAGCATAGTAGAAACGACCAATCGGTTAGTCGCATTGTCCTCGGCAACCAAAATGTGAAGGGGCCGAATCCTCAGATCGAGTTGACTCAAAGGCGACTCCCCGGTCCCCGAAAACACGGGCATCGTTTGTGGAGTTTCTCGCAGCACCCCCGATAGATCAGACGCGAGAACCGGCTTGACGAGGCTCACCAAATTCTCCACCCAGCGTTCTTCCTCGGAACGGTTGATCGGTGAAAGACAAATCATTCCGAAGGGCCCGTTGATGCGCTCCAGCTCCTGGACAAACCTTCGAGCCTGCGCGTCCCAAGTGGGAAGGTCCAATACTGCCCATGCGATGCGCTGATGCTCGCGAACAAGCAATTGAATCTTTAGCAAAGCGTCCGACGGAGTTGCCGCAGGTATGGCCGCATAGCCCGCGTTCTCCAGGAAACGTCGCGTTTGCTCGCGACTCTTTTCGTTTGATTCTACCACCAAGACAAACGCCCCCGGCGTCATCACCTGCTGAAGCTCAGCGATGGTAGAATCCGGCTGCTCCGCGCAGGATAAGGCAAGGGTAACGTGGAAACAGGTCCCTTGACCAAGCTCACTCTCTAGCCAGATTTCTCCGTCCATCAGCTCAACCAACTGAGAACAGATAGCTAGTCCGAGTCCCGTGCCTCCATAGCGCCTCGCGATGCCCGTATCCTCTTGAGCAAAGGCCTGGAAGATCTTGGCCTGTTCCTCAACAGCAACACCGGGTCCAGTATCACTCACTTGCAGATACAGAGTCGTCGTCATGCCGGGTTCACCCCCGGAACACTCCACGTCGACCACGACCTCCCCCTCTGCCGTAAATTTCACCGCATTGCCAACGAGATTTGCTAAGATCTGTTGCAGACGGTGCGAGTCGCCAACTACGATTGTCGGAGAGTCCTCTGAAACTCTGAGCACCAGTTCGACGCCCTTCTTTCGGGCTTGCAGACTAAGACCTCTCAGGCTTTGACCTATCGTCTCCCTCAGATCGAAGGGCATCTCTTCGAGCACAAGTCGATGCGCTTCACCCCGCGAAAAATCGAGGATATCATTGATGAGCCGCAACAATCCTCGACCAGATGTTTGCACCAATTCAAGGTAGCTACGCTGTTCTCGCGTCAGGCTTGTCTGAAGCGCAATCTCAGTCATGCCAAGCACGCTGTTCATCGGCGTACGAATTTCGTGACTCATCCTTGCTAGAAAATCGGCCTTCGCAGCAGATGCACTCTCTGCCAACTCCTTCGCCTCGGTCAGTTCCTGGTTGCGACGCAGCCGCTCCGTGATGTCGCGTCCGATCGCCACGTAACCGTAGAGTCGCCCGCCGGTGTCTCGCATTTCCCGCACGGCTAACTCAACCGGAAAACGACTGCCATCTTTTCGGACGTAGGTCCAAACGGAATGAACGGAGGTATTCGCGCTCGCCAGTGCGGGCATCCCGACTGTCACTGGTTGCTCAAATTCACGCGAAAGGCGCGTCGCCATTTCCCTCAGCTCATTCGGATCATGGAGTAACTCGATCGCCAGTTGACCTATCGCCTCGTTCGACGAGTAACCGAGGTACTTTTCCGCGCCTCGATTGAAGTCCCGGATCACTCCATCACTCGAAGTTACAACCACGATGTAAGGCGCATTGTCCAAGACACCGCGGAGCAGGGCGCCCGTACGCCTCACTTGCTCTTCCGCTGTGTGTCTGTCCGTGATGTCAGAGATCGTACCGAGGTAGCCCACGACTCTACCCAAGTTGTCTTTCATCGAGCTTGCGCGACCGGAGACCCAGACTACCGAGCCGTCGGCCCGCTGGAAACGAAACTCCTTAGCAAATTCCCGGGAGTTACGGACAGCAGAAGCCCACTCTTCAGCGATAGGAGTCAGGTCATCACGATGCACCGATGCTGTCCACTTCACTCCGATTGCTTCGTAGTAGGACTGCCCTGTGACCTCAGACCACCTCTGATTCACGAAGCGACACTCGCCGTCCTGATTCGTCTCGAAGATCCCGATCGGCGCCTGAGCCAGGAGTTCTTGAAAACGTCGCTCGGAGCGCTGGAGCTCCGCTTCTGTTTCTTTTCGTCGAGTAATGTCGGTGGCATGCAGAGTGTAACCCTGAACAGATCCATCCTCATCGCAGATAAGAGCAAGAGTCATGTCGAGCCATACGCTCTCCCCCGCCCGACTGGTGATTCTCACCTCCCGTTTCCACACATCCACGCGCCGCGTGAGGAGTTGGGCTAGGCCGAGGGCAACGGCATTTTGATCGGCCTCCACCACGAGACTCACGGCACTCAGCTCGCTGATCTCACCCAGTTCATGCCCTGTGAGGCGCCGGAGTGCAGCATTAGCACGAATCATCCTCCCACCCGGGTCCAGGAGTGCCATTGCTGCTCCCGCAAAGTCAAAGAACCCGCGAATTTGTAGTTCACGCTCCCTGAGAACACTCGCAGCAACGCGTGAAGCTTCAGATGCAGCCACCACATGATACTCCAGCGCTGCGCGTCGATGGGCTCGACGGATAGTGCTGAGGAAAGACTGCTCAGTGAGTTCTGAGCGCAACAGATAATCAAAAGCGCCCTCACGAACGGCGCTCACCGCTGCGGCTCTCGACGCCTCATGCCCGACGACGAGTAACGGCAGCGTATGATTCATCGCGTGAATCAGGGCTACCGATTCGGCAACGGAGCCAGTGGAACAAGGTTCCTCAATCACCAGACAGTCGAAATGGGTACGACCGATTTCCAGCAGCATCGACGAAATATCGGCGACAACAGCGACACTCAATTCCGGGCAATCGCGCCACAGGCCCACGAGCTCGCCCTGGGGGTCAGTGGCCTCACCCGAAATGGCAATGATCACCTTGAGTGGATGTTCAGCGACAAGTAGGTCTGACAACTAGCCTCCCGAGCCACTCGATCCGAGCCAATTCCTATGCCGCATGCGGTCAATTACGGTGCATCTTCGCCTAAAGTAACCCTCGGGAAGACCTACATAGGGCGGTGTCTCACACTCTTTTGTGAAGGATTACCGGTAGCCCTCTAGTCCCTACAGTTCCGGCCGTTCACCCAACTCAGATGGATCTGGAAGCCAAGAGGAGGATTCTGATCGTCGACGACGAGCCGGCGCTAAGAAGTGGACTAGCGCGCTGTTGTCGAGGTTGGGGATTTGAACCTGATGTCGCCGCCAGCGCCGAAGAAGCATTAGCACTGCTCGATTCGCTCCCCTACGACTACATAGTCACCGACCTCAACATGCCAGGTATCGGCGGCCAATCGCTGCTTGAACGCCTCGCCCATGTCAGCCCAAACACCCCGTGCATCGTGGTTACAGGCGACCCCAATGTAGGGAATCAGTTGGACGGGCTTCCCAACGTGATTCAGCGGCTGCAGAAACCAGTGGCGCCGCCACTGCTTCGGAAGATCTTGCTCGAGGAGCCGCTCTCACGTCCGCCTCAGATGATGGGCGCTGAGCTTGGAAGACCGAAAGCGTTGGTCAACGTTCTGCTGGTCGAAGACAGCGCCACCGATGCGATGATCTTAGAGTTGGCAATTCAAGCGACCGGATTTTGCGCATCCACTAAGACTGTACGCAGCGTAAGAGAGGCAAGGGCGCTGCTACGAACCCACGAATTCGACGTAGTCGTGACTGATCTTCGACTCCCCGATTCCGATGGCATCAGGACAGTTCGAGAACTCTTGAGTGTGGCCTCGACTGTGCCCTTGGTCGTCGTTTCCGCCAATGATGACGATTCCCTTGCTGAGCAGGCGATACAGGCCGGCGCCCAGGATTACCTCGTTAAAGGGCAGTATGCGAGAGCAGCTCTTGGTCGTATCGTCCGACATTCAGTCGAGCGGAAAAAGACAGAAAAGCGACTCCTTCGACTCGCCATGCGCGATCAGCTGACCGGTCTCGTGAATCGTGTGTTCTTCCGCGAACGAGTTGCATCCGCGTTGGCCGGAGCCCGACGCAGTGCTCGCCCATTCGCGGTCATGTATGTCGATCTCGATGGTTTCAAAGGAATCAACGACTCCCTGGGGCACGACGCGGGTGATGCTTTGATCCAGCAAGCTGCTACTCGGCTCGAGAACGCGATGCGTGAAGAAGATACCGTCGCGCGGCTCGGAGGAGACGAATTTGCGATCCTCATCGAAGATGGACGTTCTGCGCAGGATGTCCTGCGAATTGCTGAACGCTGTCGACAACAACTCGCGCTTCCTTTTGAACTCGATCTGCAAGACGCGACCATTTCCGGCAGCATGGGCTTGGCCTTCTACCCAGAGGCAGGAAACACGGTCGATGCGTTGCTCAGCGCGGCCGATGCGGCAATGTACCGGGCCAAGCACCAGGGCCGTGATGGGGTATGTATCTTCAGCCCAGCGATCCACGAGCAATCCTTAGAACGTTACCGCATGGAGCAGCGACTGAAGTCCGCAATCATGCGAGACGAATTCCGGCTCGTCTACCAGCCACAGGTGGCAACGGACGGAAGCGTCGCGGGGGCCGAGGCACTGCTCCGCTGGCAAATGAACCATGAGACACCCGTCTCTCCTGCGGTATTCATACCGATTCTGGAAGAATCCGGACAGATCCGCGAAGTCGGAAGCTGGGTGCTCCAAGAAGCATGTCGACAATTTGCCCAGTTCAAAGCAGAAGGAACCCCGCTGCCCCGAATCAGCGTCAATGTGAGTAGCCGGCAGCTGGAACAAGTCGGATTCGTGGACAAGGTGCGCGAAGTTGTTGAACTCCATCATATGGAACCTGACGAACTCGAGCTGGAACTGACCGAAGCTACCCTAGTCAAGGATCCTAAGCGTGCAGAACTCGTTCTCTCCGAGCTCCGAAAAATGGGCGTTCGACTAGCCCTCGACGACTTCGGTACCGGGTTTTCTTCTCTGAACTATCTGGACCGTTTTCCGGTAGACACACTCAAAGTCGATCGGAGTTTCGTGACTCGAATGGTGGAGAGCCCTCGCACCCAAGTACTCGCTGAAGCGATCTTCACCATCGGTCGACGACTGGGTCTTGAGTTGGTTGCGGAAGGTGTGGAAACCCACGAGCAGTTGAGGACCGTATACAGCAAAGGCGCGCAGCTGATTCAAGGCTATTTGACGGGGCGCCCATGTACTCCGGAAGATCTTCAGATCAGACTGCAGAGCGAAGCCAATGCTGCCCGAGAGCTGGATGAAACACCTGAACTCACTGAAGAAGTGACATTGCCGCGACGAGTTGCGCAGAACGAAAACGGCTGTCGCCAAAGTGACACAGTCGCTGAGGGCGCAGAGGAAGTCGCCTAAAAAAGACCGTCTCTTGGCTCATCCGATTGTCTATCCGGCTACTTCCGGTTGGCCCCAAGCCGTGCGAGCGCCTCGACAGGTTGAGTCAATGTGGGGTCAAGCTCAGTGCTTTCCTGAAAAGCGTCCCTCGCCTCGCTGTCTTGGCCTGCCCTGAGATAACATTCACCGAGGTAGTAAGTTGAGAGAGCGCGCAGCGTGTCATCCTCGTCAAGCGCGATTTGCTTAAACTGATACGTCGCTTTCTCAAGTTGACCCTCGTTCATGAGTCGTATTGCATCTTTCAGCTCCGCGGCGAGACTGGAACCTTTCGATTCGACGACGAACCCGCCGAGCACGATCCGCAGTTCAGCTCGACGCTTCGCGAGTCGATGCCTCTGAACGAGCGTGACGATCAACACAAGTATCCAGGGGATATCAATGGCCGCCGTCATTTTCCGATAAAGGGAATCCGACATTCCGTCAGCGAATACGACATGAAGCAGAAGCTCGGCGACGATCTTCGCGAAACAAGCGAACATGCCGACGGTAAAAACCCCCACCTCGCGGCTTTGCCATTCAGCAAATACCTTGCCGTCTACGTGAGGAAACTCCGCACTTTTTCTTTTTTGCGCATCGAGCTTCCGGATCGTAAAAAGTACGCCGAAGATGACAGCAAGGATGTCGAACACGTCTACAGGCACGTCGAAGCGGGGCTTAGGCTCAGAAGCGGTGCTACGCAAGCCAAGGGTCGTCTCTATTGGAGAACTCCTGTGGGACATCTATCCCGACACTGCGCGACTAGGAGGCTCGGCGGCCAATGTCGCCTTCCATGCCGCAGCCTGCGGTGCCGAGAGTACCTTAATCAGTCGAGTCGGAACCGATGAGTACGGCAAAAGGGCACTCGCTCAGCTTGCCAGCAGTGACATGTCCTTGGAGATGGTGGGTGTCGACGCCCTCGCACCCACAGGACGAGTGGTCGTGACTTTTCGCGGAAGCGAGCCGAGCTTTGCTATCGAAAGGTATGCCGCATGTGACTTCATCGAAGTCCCATCAGCCGCTGTACTCTCCCAGAATGATGTGATCTGTCTCAGTACATTGGCTCAACGCACCCCGCTTCTGCGTGGCCGGATCCAATCGACCCTGCGCGCGCTTCGCCAAACAGGAACCGGACGATTTGTTGGTGGTGCGGCGCCGACAAGACCAATCATTCTCGTCGACCTTAATCTGCGCCCTCCCTTCACCGACCGCGCCATTATCTTCGAGGCGGTGCAGCTCGCGGACGTACTCAAGCTCAATGAGCAAGAACTCTCTTGGGTTGGGCAGCAGTCTGGCGCAGCGGACCCTGCAGCCTGGCTACTCAATCATTTCAACCTGAGCCTGCTGGCGCTGACCCGAGGGGCAGATGGAGCGGAGCTTCGAGGGCACAATGTTTCCATCAGCGTTCCCGGTATCCGCGTGAGCGGGGGCGATGCGGTTGGCGCCGGCGATGCCTTCGTGGCCCGCTTTGCCGTCGCTCTCTGCGAAGGCAGGTGTTGGGGCGCCGCCTTAGACGCTGCAAATGCCTACGCCGCCTGGGTAGCGAGTCAATTTGGTGCAATGCCTTCGCGTCGTCCCTAGGCCCCCCGACAGTTCAAGACTCAGGGCTGCGGAAGAGCCTCATCAAGCGCCTATTCTGAGCGTCTCGGGGCAGCTGCTCGAATCAATCGATCGGACACCGCCGCGCCCAAACCGGCCTCCGGGGGCAAGCTTGTGAGAATTTTCTCACAACCTTCCTCATCCAAGGAACGTAAAGCCCGATAAAGGTCATGCGCTTGAGCTTCCACTCCTTCAGCCAAGCGAAAAATACGCAGAAGATGCGTGGATTTCACAGACGTGTTGGAAGAAATAACGCCCACTCGCACCCCCGCTTCGATCAAGCATCGCGCCTGGTCCCAGAGTTCCGGTTCCGACGCGATCACCACCTGCGCTCGTGGCGCGTAGTGAGACTCAAGAGTTCCAGGGGCAGCTGGAGCATGCTCGTCCGCATCCCCCACGAGAACTCCGAAAACGCTCTCAAGCTCCCCCCGCGAGACGCCACCCGGACGTAAGAGTCGAGGAGTGCCAGTGCTAAGATCGATGATGGTCGATTCGAGGCCCACCTGGCAAGCCCCGCCTTCTAGAACCAGAGCTATGTCGTCGCCAAGATCATCAAGGACGTGCTTTCGAGTCGTCGGGCTCACTCCGCCGAACCGATTCGCTGATGGGGCTGCGAGCGGGCGCCCAAGAGCAAGAATTACCTGCCGCGCCACGTCGTGACCCGGAACTCGAACGGCAACGGTTTCTAGCCCCCCTGTGACTTCGTTAGGCACACGATCTCGATTTCGAAAGAGGACCATGGTCAACGGCCCAGGCCAGAAACGAGCCGCCAGAAGACGCGCTGAATCTGGAATATCGATCGCATAATCATCTAACCAGCTCGCGTCGCCTAGATGAAGAATCAAGGGATGTGCACGGGGGCGCCCCTTGACCGCAAAGATACGCTCGACGGCTTTCGCATTTGTCGCATCAGCGGCCAGTCCATAGACTGTTTCCGTGGGGAGACCGATCAACTCGCCGCGCTCGAGAATCGCTACGGCTTCTTCAAGCTCGGTTCCTCTGACGTAATCCATCCTGACTTTATTTGTGCTCTGCTCGAAGTCGGTCGATCAGCCAGTTCACGTGCCGTGTGGGCGCGCCCCCTTGGCTATGCTGCTTGAGCATGTCCGTTTCAAGCACCACGATATGGTCAGCGATGTTCGTCTCCAGAGGGCGGTCCTCAAGGATCTTACCGTGCGGCGTGAGCTGACGACCTTCGATCTTCATACGACGGAGAACTGCGATCGAAGCAAGCCGCAGGAGTTCGAACTGACGCTCTTCGTTTCCGGCTGTGGGCGAGATCGCCACGATCAATTTGCCAAAGGTAGGGTCTTTGTTCACCAGATCATCGCCGACCTCGAAACCGCAATCGAAACGCACATGAAGCTCGTCGATGCCATCTACTCCGGCAGCGTCAAGTTCGGCATGAACCGAGCCGGCGTCCGGCACGTCGATGATGTCGAACACTCCAGCATTGGGAAGAAACAGGCCCTTTTTACCATCCCGCGGATCCTTGATGTCAGGTTTGTAGGATTCGGCGTTGATGCGAAATTCGCGCGCGACGTGGGATTGAACAATGTCCTCCTGCGCGAAATCTAGAGGCTTGCCCTGAGCGACCCGGTACTGAAGAGCCACCAAGTTGAGTGACTCAAGCTCGCCATTTCGAAGAATACGATGCGCCTCCTCGCTCACGGGATGTTCCACTTGGATTCGCGTGTTCATTTCGAGCAAGTAGAAGTGCCCGTCCTTGTACATCAGCTCGACGGTACAGGCACCGACATAACCGACAGTATCAGCGATTCGCACGGCGATGTCGCACATGCGGGCCGCCAGCTCGGGTTTCTTCTGGAGAATCGCGGGCGGAGCTTCCTCTTGAATTTTTTGGCTCGCTCGCTGCTCGGTGCAATCGCGCATCCCAAAGTGCCGAGTGTTTCCGAATCGGTCGCGAACAATTTGGACTTCAAGGTGCGTTGTCTCGAAAATGTTCTGTTCGAACATGACACCTTGATCCCAACCGTTCGTGCGGATCTCGGAAAGCACTTTCTTCACGGCCGCCGTCACCTGGTCGAGTTCTTGAATCACCACCTGACCACGCCCACCACCGCCATTTGCGGCCTTCAAGCGCCCAGGAATCGTAAACTTCTGCTGCGCCGCGCCGACGCGTATCGCCTCAACAATCTTCTCTTCGTCAGATTCGTTCATGACGATACCGGGCGTGACAGCACCGGGATCAATCTGCTCCGCAAGAATACGAAACTTACGCTTGTCTCCGGCGCGTTCAACGACGTCCTGCATGGGCCCCATGAACACAATGCCATTGCGACGAAACACCTCAATTGCTGCCGTATTTTCGGCCAACGGACCATAGCCCGGGTAAAGCGCTGATCGCGCTAGCATGGCCTCCGCGTCCTCACCAAATCGCTCCCGGTACTCTTCCCGAATCCGTTCTGCAATTTGGACGGGATTCGCATAGGTCTCTCGAAAGTTTCCCTTGAGTGATATCGAAAAACCGTCGGCCTGTTCGGCCAGTCGCACCTGGTGAGCTCCGGCATCATCCTGCGCGCTGTAAAGAACCACTGGAGTTGCCCCCCAGTCGATTGCTTCTCTCACAGCTCGCACGCCCATCTCCCCCTTGTCGGCCACAATAATGTAGTCGAGGGCTCCGCCTCCCACTGTAGTGGCCGGGAATCGCGTCAAGTCCTGCGACAGCAAGAAGAGAACATCGACCGCTGCGGCGTCCGTATCGAGAAGACTCGGCCCTTCGCTCCTGACTCGATGTTGAAGCCCCAGCCGTGCGTCCTCGGCGGCATCGAGTCCAACAAGAAAGGTCAGCGCAGAATCACTCGTGAGCCCCTCATCCGCAAACTTTGCAAGAGTCTCAAGACTGGTTTGATTCACCTTCTCGACCAACGAAGCTGGCGCGTCGAGTTGACTCTTCACACTTTCGATCCTGGCCCAAAGTGCGCGCGCCTGATCCGGAGCCTTCGCATCCAGCTTTGCGAGGGCTTTCTCCCAAGAAAAGTAGTTGAACCAAACGTATCCGTTCTTGATCAAGTAGCGAAGCGAAAGCAGACGTTGTCCGAAGATCCCTTGCGGAACTGAACGCAACTCCACAAGTCGGCTTCCAGGTAGACCGATGGCGACGGCCAATGCCTCAGCACAACCGATGTGCCCCGAACCGGGACGCACCATCGCCTTCATGGCGGACGTCACTTGATCGGTCACGTCGCGGTAGTTGGCTTTCTTGATTCCGGGAGATGGTTCAGCGGTCGAAGTCATCGGGCCGCGGAGTGTAGGTGCCCGCCCTTCCGCCGCAACTCAAGCACGGGGCATTTTCCAGCTAAAACAACGATAGATGCATGCTGAACTGCTCAAAGTCGGGAAACCCACGAGCATTCTACACATACTGGAATCACAGCGGCAGGCCGGAGGGGTCAGAAAAGATGTTTCGACTGCTCGCCAAACAACTCGACTCTGAGCGAAGCACCCCCGTCACAACACGGCACCCCCGTCACAACACGGCAACACAACTCAAGTCACAGTGCGGCAACACAATACCGGATGGAACCCAGTTAGCGCTTCCACGAAGGTGGAATGCATCCTATATATGGTCTGACGATCTGTGACTTTGGCGCGTTGGCGAGAGTGAGAGAAGTGGAGCAATAGATGGCAGCCCCCTACATACTGCTGATCGATTCTGACCAACGTTTTGCTGAAGATTTGGCGACGATTCTTGGCGGCGCTGGCATTTGCCTGAAAGCTGGAGCGACATCCGCCGAGGCTTTGCGACTCGTCAAAGCACAGCCCCCTCAGCTCATCCTGATCGATTTAGAACGCCCCGCTCGTGAGTCACTTCGGCTTCTGGGCGATATTGAGAAGCTGACTCAAGACGTCCCCTACGCATGGATCACTTCGCACCTTGCCGACGAAGTCATCCGCCGTGTGCGATCGACGGGCGGAGTGGGGCTCATTGACCGCTTCTCCGACACGGTGACTATCGTCTGCGCCATGCGTGCCCTCCTTGCCGGTGACCGCTACTTCCCTTCGCAACACACCCATCCGGCGACCCCCACTGCCAAGGCAGAAGCGGAGAGCAAACGCATTATCAAACTGCTCCGTACCTTTGCGGACCAATCCGAAGGTTGAAGCGTGCAGCTTCGCGCCTCCGACCTCTCCACGCCTCAGTAACAGCTCAACACCTTAGGTTCTCGCATGAAATCCAGCACCTCCTTGTGCTGAACAAGTCGAGTCTCAGGAAACGAAGTCGCGTAGGCAACGAAGTCCTGGAGCGCTTGCTTTCGTTCATGGTTGTCCGCGTAATTTTCTGTATGCGCGCCCAAAAGGAAGGGCGCGCGGTTTCCGGCTCGACGAAGATCAAAGTTGTATTTGAGAATCGCAAGAAACTCAGGACCACTGACCTGAGCCGCAAACCAGAGATTCCAATCGAAACCAGTAATCTTGTAACCAAACTCCGCAAAGTCGCTCACGCCCGCCGCACTGATGCGCTCTCGTAGACCTGGAGCAAACTCGTAGAGTTCGGCGAGTCCGTCATCTGGAACAATCAGTGCATAAACGGGAAGTTCGAACAGCCCTGGATAAGAGTTGAGTTCAAACTGACGAGTAGGCACTCCCAACGCTCGGCTCACTTCGTGACCAGGACTTCCGTGATCAAGCGTGTAGGGGAAGTGGTGATTCTTGCCATCTTCATCGCTACCGAATCCTTCTTCAATCGAGCAGTCATACCAAAGATCTTGCTCACGAATAGCAGCGAACATCGCGTCATTGTATTCCAGGTACGGCGCTCGCAAACCAACCAGCCCGCTTGGTTCGATCCCTAGAGACTTCAAGGCTGAAATGTTGGTGCTCATTTCGCTCCTCCAGCCCTCTACCTCAAGCTCCCCGCCATGGGGATGTGACTCGGTGTGGAGCCCTACCTCCATGCCCAGTTCCCACGCCGACTTCCAAGAAGCGCCGGCATCCTTGACGTAGGCGCTGGTGAGGTAGAACGAGGACCTCCCGCCAGCGTCCGCAACCATTTGCGCCGCCCAAGCTACCCCTGACGGATCGCTGTTATCGTCAAATCCAATCGAAACAAACAGCGGGGTATCGACAACCTTGAGACCCCCTGGGGGCATGCGCGAAGGCACAACATTCGCGCCGCCATCATAGCGAACGAGCGACTGAGACCGGCTGCAGTCGAAAGCCCCTCCGCCAGTCATAGTAGCTCCACCCGTAGCCCTGCTTGTCTGCGTTCCCCCTGTGTTCGCCCCACCACCGCTATTCCCCATTGAAACACTCCCTTCACCTCCTGAGCACGACAATTCGCAAAGGCCCGGCCCGCCACCATCCGCTGGCGAAGGCGATTGCACGTCGTTTGCTTGGCTCCCGCAAGAGATGAACAAGAGAGGTATGCTCAAGACGCTCGACCTGTTTCCCCTCAACTTAACGCTTCCCGCAGCTCCTTGAAGTGCCTTCAGGAGCATTCGCCTGCAATGACTCAACATCATCACAATATGCTCGTTACCAGCGTGTCAGGATGGCTCTACTCGGTCAAAGGTGAAGCCGAAATGAGTTGAAAGCGCAGCCACTCAAGAGCCATCGAGGGCAGAACCCAACTTTCCCAGACGGTGCCCCAACCCGACAATACGCGCCCTGACGTCTTCAAAGACGGCATAAACAGCGGGGACAAGCAGCAGCATGATCCCGGTCGCAAACAAAACTCCGAAGCCAAGAGAAATCGCCATCGGAATGAGAAACCGCGCTTGGACGCTCGTTTCGAAGATCATTGGCATCAGACCGAAGAAAGTCGTGAACGAAGTGAGAATGATGGGTCGAAAGCGACGCATTCCACCAGCCATGAGCGCGTCGAATACACTCATCCCCTCCCCGCGAAAGGTATTCACAGCGACAATCAGGATCAGAGAATCATTCACGACCACCCCCGACAGCGCAACGACGCCCATCATGCTGATCAAGCTCAGACCGTAACCGAGGAACATGTGGCCGAGTACGGCCCCAACCAACCCGAAGGGGATGACCGTCATGATGATGGCCGGTTGAATGTAACTGCGGAAGGCAATCGCTAACAGTCCGAAGATCCCGACCAGGGCAAGCTGAAATCCGCGATAGAGAGCCTTCATGGATTCCGCCTGCTCCTTCTGCTCGCCACCGTACTTGTACTTGAGGCCGTCGTAACGTTCGAGCAAGCCGGGAAGTTCGCTCTTGTCGAGATCAGCCACGACCTCATTGGCATTTGCGGTCACACCATCAACGTCTGCGGTGACGTTGACGATGCGCCGTGATTCTCGTCGCTTGATGCGTGTGTAGGAGCGACCGCGATCTAGGTCCACGGCTTCAAGCAGCGGTATCTCTCCGCCATCAGGAGTGCGCAACATGAATGACTCAAAGTCGTATTCACTCTCGCGTTGTGCATCAGGTAGCCGCACGTAGACTCGCAGTTCGTCTCGGCCGCGTTGCTGCCGCAACGCCTCGACGCCGTAGAACGCGGAGCGCAGCTGCGCGGCCAAAGAGGCGTCGGTCAGCCCAAGCGCGCGAGCTTCGGGTCGCAACTCCATGTCTAGCTGCTCTTTTCCCGGCGAAAAGCCGCTGTCGATTGCGTACACGCCCGGATACTTCTGGAGAATGTTCGCTAACTCTTGAGCGGCAGCTTCAAGAACGCCGAGGTCCTGGTGCTCCAATTCGACGTCAATTGGTGCACCTGCGGATGGTCCCATGTTGAAAGTGAACTTCAGCGACTCCACTCCCGGTATTTCGCCGATCTTGTCCCGCCACTGCTCCGAAAAAGCTCGTGACTCAAATGGTCGTTCATCCGACGGAGCGAGGTAAACTGCCACCTCCCCGACGTGTCCACCAGAAACTGACGAACTAGGAGGACCAGCCCCGCCCATGAGGATGCCGCGGTCCCCCAACTGAGCAAAGGTTCCACGAACGTAGCTCTTAAAATCGCCTTCCTGCAAAGCAAGTATCTCATCCGCCTTGCGCTGAATGTCGGCAAGAATCGCTCGGGTCTCGGCTGGTGGCGTACCGAAGGGCATGCGCAAATCAGCCAGCACGACATCACCATCGACCTTAGGCATGAATGAAAATTTGATATGCCCCCCACCGACGAGTCCCATGGTGATGAGCAGAAGCGCGACGCAAACCGCCACGGTGACGTAGCGAAAGCGTATCGCCGACTTCAACACAGGCTGGTAAACGTTGTCGATGAATCGTTCAACGCCACCGGCAAATGCTTGTTGCCTGTGTTCAACGACCCGAGGCACATGCGCCGCGGCGCGCGGGCTGAACACCCATAGCGGAGCGAGTATCAGTTGCTTCACCTTCCCTAGAATCCAACTCTTATGAGCCAGGTGGGCCGGAAGAACGAGCAGCGATTCCACGAGTGAAATCAAAAGCACCGAGATCACCACAATGGGAATCAGGCGGAAGAATTTTCCTGAAGGACCGGGCACAAAGAGCATCGGAGCGAAGGCCATCACTGTCGTCGAAACGGCGAAAACCACCGGGAGTGCGACTTCACGCGCGCCGCCAATCGCTGCATCCATCATCGACATCCCCTGGCTGCGCCGCGCATAAACGGCTTCCCCGACGACGATCGCGTCGTCCACCACCATGCCCAAGGTCACGATGAAAGCGAACAGGCTGATCATGTTGATCGACGCGTCGAACGCTGGCATCCACAGCAGTGAACCAACAAACGAAATAGGAATTCCTAGGGTCACCCAAAACGCCAGACTCACGTCGAGAAAGAGACCGAGTACCACCATCACCAGCACGAGGCCCATCAGCGCATTGCGCCGAAGCAAATCGACGCGTTGCTCGTAGATCTCGGACATGTCGGCCCAGGTAGACACCTCGATCCCCGCGGGAAGTCGAGGACGCTTCGTCTCCACGTATTGATACACCGCCTCCGATACAGTGATCGGCGTTTGTTCTCCCACCCGAAACACCTTCACCATGATCGCCCGATGCCCGTTAAAAAAGGCTTCTTGATCGGAATCTTGGAAGCCATCATCGATGTCCGCCAGATCGCTCAAGAGCACTTGCGACCCGTCAGGGCGACTAAGAATCGGAATCTGCGCAAATTCCGCGCCGAACTCCTTGCGCGCAGATGTTCTCACGAGCACCTCGCCGCCAGCAGTCTTGACTCCACCACCGGGAGTTTCCACAGACGCAGCGTTCACTCTTTGAGCAACTTGCTCCAGGGTCAGGTTGTAGCGTCGAAGTTCCTCACGCGGCACTTCAACGCTGATTTCATAAGGTCTAGCGCCATAGAGTTCGACGACATCAATTTCGTCGAGGGCGAGGAGCTCATCTCGAACCCTTTCCGCCATTTTGCGAATGTCTTTTTCTGGTGCGTCGCCGTGGATGACCAAGCTGATCACCTCCTTGCGACTCTGAGCGAGACTCACAATTGGACGCTCGATGTCCTTGGGAAACGACTGAATCCTATCTACAGCGCTCTTCACGTCCGCTAGGGCCCGTGACTTCTCCGTTCCCATCAAGAGCTCAATAGTGAGTGCTGCGGAACCCTCCGAAGCGGTAGCGCGTACTTCCTTAACGCCTTCGACCTCGCGCACAGCCTCCTCAATCGAGAGCACGATGCCCTCCTCAACGTCCGCCGGTGATGCCCCGGGATAGGCAACGTTGACGATGATCATATCGAGTTCAAATTCAGGAAAGACCTCCTGCTTGATAGTCGGGAGCATAAATACCCCACCCAAAACTAAAGCAAGCATGATCAGATTGGCCGCAACAGTATTGCGCGTCATCCACGACAGAAAACCAGGAGCCGAGGTGCTGTCGTTCGAACTCATTTCACGGTCCCGCCCGCGGCATTCTCGTCTGCGCGTTTCAGGAGCACCCCATCGATCGCCGTGCTGATCCTACTCGTGATGATCTCTTCACCTCCCTTGAGTCCTTTGCCGATCAAAAATGACTCAGGCTTCCGCCACGCAATTTCAACGTCACGTACAATCAGGTGATTGTCGGGTCCGTAGACATACACATAACGGCCCGAGTGAACAGCTGACCGTGGCACCTCCACCACGTCGATCATTTGTTCCCCCTCAATGTTCACGTGAACATAGGCCCCAAGCAGGAGAGGCAGCCGATTGGTTTGTTCGTCTGTTTCCCGACCCAAGGGATCTTCGATCTCAACGAGCACGCGCGCCATCCGACCCATCGGATCCACATCGCCAAAAAGCCTCACGACTCGCCCCTGACGCGCGAGGTGATCATCGCCGGTTTCCTGCCAAACCTTTGCTTCAGAGCCTTCGTCGGGGCCCACATTGAATCCGGGTACCCGAATCGTACCCAAGCTCGCCACCGGGATAGAAACTTGTACCCAATAAGCATCGCTCCCCACTAGGCTTCCCAGATTCACTGCAGGGCTGACGTATTGGCCGGTGGTGACATTGCCTGAACGAACGATTCCGTTAAACGGCGCTACGAGAGTCGTTCGGCCCACGTTCAACTGCGCGAGATCACGCGCGTGCTGAGCCAAGTCTCTACGCGCCTCTGCCTCTTTCATTTGTGGCTTTCGAAGCGCGACGGACCTTCCCGCGTCGCTCGACCCGTCCTCCGCACCGATCAGCTTCCACTCCTGCGCCGCGATTTCGCCACGGCTCTGCTCAAGCTTGATCTGCTGCTCTGCCTGCTCAACTTCGCTCGCTGACTGTTTAGCGCGCAAGGCGTACTCACTTGCATCGATACGAAGCAGCACCTCGCCCTTCTTAAAACGCCCACCGGGAACAAGCGCCTTGTTTGCAAAGGTCACTCGGCCTTGCACTTCCGGCTGCAGCGAAACTTCCCTGGCCGGCACCACCGTCCCCTGAGCGGCGACGGTTAGTTTTTGCTGGTTCGCGCTCACCTTCATTGTGCGCACAGTGACCCCAAGTTCACTCGGCGGCTTCGCTTCTGTGGGTGGCTTCTTTGCGACGAGCAACGCCTGAACACCTAAGCCAGCAGCCACAATGGCAAGAGGAATTGCGATGCGGGTGATCAGCTGAGCGGCTGCGTTCATGGTCGGTGGAATAAGATCTCTGCCGGCGAACTCCTAGTGCTCGCTCAGTATTTGGCAAAGCGGACCCCACCTTCAACTTCGGCGGATGCTTCTAAAAACCAGGCGAAATGCTCTATTTAGACTGAATCATGAGCATTATGCCTATACTTACAACGCTTCCTGACTCGGCAGCCATTTGCCCGACACGACCATCTCCTCTAGTCACGGTCCCCTGATGTCCGAATCTCTCACCCCCAAGAGCCCGGCGCCGCACGCTCGCACCTGGGTCGACAGATTGGCATTACTCATCGGTCAGTGGTTTGGGACAGGGCTTTCCCCTGTAGGTCCAGGCACTGTGGGCTCTATCGGCACGCTCCCTCTATTCTGGGTGATGAGGGACCTCAATGTCTTCATCTACTGGGGGATCACCATGGTGATCTCCGGACTAGGAATCGTCGTTTCTCAGCGTTGCTCAGAGGTACTGGGTGACAAAGATCCCTCGAGTGTTGTGATCGACGAGGTGGCTGGGGTTTTGATCGCCCTAGGCCTCGTCCAGCACGGTCCGCTTTGGTTGCTCGGACTCGCCTGGGTCCTTTTTCGAGTGTTCGACATCGCCAAGCCCGGATTGATTTATCGGGCACAATTCTGGCCACCCGCGGGCCTCGGCATCATGATCGATGACGTGATCGCAGGCACCGTCGCGGGCGCCATAGCTTCGACCACAGGGATCTTGATTGCCTACTTTTAGGAACAGGCCTTCCACTGAGGATTCAGCACTGAAGAGTTGAGGAGTCCTAATCGCAGCCACTCAACATGGTGCTTCCAGTTTGCTCAACAGGCGTGACGCCGTGTTTGCTGATTCCGGGCAAGTCGTACCAAGAACCACCACAGTTGTTGCGAATCGTCGTGTCCTTGAGCTTGATGTCGCCGGTCATGTTGTTCGACACGAAGAAGATCCCAGAACCGTAGGAGATGACTTCGTTCTTCTCAATCAGAGTCCCGCATAAGGAAAGCGTCATCTCATTCCCGTCGTTGTAGATGGCTCCGCCGCTGCCGCCACCAGGTGTTCCGTCCTCTTTGGGATTCCCGCCGTTCCCAGTCGCCTGATTGTAAGAAAACAGGCTGTTGATGATACTCCAGGAAGTACCAATACTACTGATCCCGCCGCCGTTCGAGCAGCTATTGCCTAGTTCAGGGGCGCCACCAAAGGTACTATTCACGATGTAAACAGGGAGCCCTTCGTATTGCGAAGTGACGCGGATTCCTGCTCCTCCCAAATCCTGACCGACGTCTGCGCAGACGTTGTTGAAGAAGCGCGTGTTGACCGCCTTAAAGCGTCCGCCCCTCACCCAAATAGCACCGCCCCCGTCGTTCTCGGTTTCGCTTTTCGAGTTCCCATCCACGAAGGTCAAGTTTTGCACGGTGAGCCGCGGGTGATCCTGGTTTTGGCACTGAGCGGTCGTCCAATGTTGAGCCTCATCGCAGGTGTTCATGTAAAGAATTCGACGAGCGCCCCCACCGCTGAGGGTGACGAGTCCGCCGCCGTCGATGACCACTTCATCCGACGCGTCGTTGAACACTTTCGCCGTTTGCTCAAGCGTGATGGTGATAGGGTCGTCGCCGCAATCAAAAGTGATCACGCCGCCCTTCGCAACAGCATCGACCACAGCCGCGCCCGTACAGCTCTCAGGCGTGCCGCTTCCCACGACCGTCGTCGGATTCGAAACGTCCTCAAGGCCAGCTTCCGCCGGGACATCGCAGCCACCATCAGGGTTCCCAGCGGCAGGCCCATCGTTGGGATCTGTCAGCGGATTCTCGACATCAACCGGATTGCCCGCGCCACCACCGCCATCCCCCTCGTCATCGCCGCCGCTGCTGCCGCCTGTCGTCCCGTCACCGTCGCCGCTCACACCGTCACCGTCGCCGCTCACACCGTCACCGTCGCCGCTCGCACCAGCACCATCGTCACTGCATCCAATAACGGAGCCTGACAACAACAAAGCAAGTGGTACGCCAATGTAGGCGAATGTGCGACGAGAATTGATGCGAGTATTCATGATGCTTTCTTATCTGACCCCTGAGAAAGAGCCAACAGCTCAAATCATTCGCGCTTGGTAGCGTCTTAAGTGACGCCCTCAATCAGTCGTTCCTCACGATGGTGAGAGTACTCATTGTTGAAGACGATAGCGTTGCCCAAACTCGGCTTCGCGGGTTGCTCCGGGAGTACGGGGATGTCGATGCAGTGTTTAATGCCACCGAGGCAATGCTTCTCGTCGAAGAAACCATGCTCGACGGCCAGGGTTACGATCTGATTTGTTTGGACATCGGGCTCTTGGATGTCGATGGCACGGTGGTGCTCAAGCGAGTGCGAGAACTGGAAGATCACCTGGGACGCTGGCGTTCATCACAGGCAACGCGGGTTGTGATGACCACGGGGCGTTCCGGCCCCAAGGACATCTTTGACGCCTTCAGGAAGAATTGCGACGGCTACCTGATCAAACCAATCGATCGGAGCATGCTGAGGACCGAGCTAGAACGCCTGAATCTTGTCTAGAGCCGTGACAGCTCTCGAAATCCTCCTAGTCGATGACGACTCCGTCGCGCGAAAAGTGATGGGAGCGATGCTTAAACGTGCCAACCTAGCGGTTCGCTACGCCAGCTCTGGAGCTGGGGCTCTCGCATTTCTCGAGAGCCACTCAGTCGCGCTTGTACTCATGGACTGTTCCATGCCTGAGCTCGATGGCTTCGAAACTACGCACAGGATCATTGAGCTTCTTGGTGCCAACGCCCCCCCTGTGGTCGGACTTTCAGCAGGACTGTTGGGTGATGACGCACGTGGTCGTGCAGCGGGAATGCACCAATTTCTTCACAAGCCTGTGTCAGCGAAGCTTCTCGAAGAATGCATTCTCCTCATTCTCCAGTCGCGCAAGGGCCCTCCGGGTGGGACGGACGGAGCAATAGAAAATGGAACCAAGCGACCCGCAAGCGCGAGCGCCCTCAAGTGCTTCGAGGATGGGGAGCCTCAGGCGGAGCACGCGGTCTTCGACAGAGCAAGAGCCGCTGCTGCGCTGGGAGGGGACGAAGTCCTTCTTCGCGAAATCGTTGCGGTCTTCATGAGCGTATCGTCGACCTATTTGGATAACATCACTCGCGCCGTCAGATCTGAGCGGCTCAAGGAAACTGCTCAGAGCGCCCACATGATGAACAGTGCAGCGAGGAGTATTTCAGCCCACGAATTATCGGCACTTGTTGATTCACTCGAAACGGCCGCACAGAAAGCGCAGGCAACGGACCTCGACGATCGGTTGACGCAAATTCAATCGGCGTATGCCCGCTTGGTCCCGCAGCTTCAACGGCTGCTCGATGAAACATGACGGCGCCCTCTGGTGCGGGCGCCGTGGAGTAAGAAGAGCCGTTGTCTGCAAATCTGGTGACTTACTCTGCAGCCTTGGGCTTCTCGGCGGGCTTTTCCGCTGGCTTGTCCCAGCCATCCCCGTGCAGAGTTCCACAGAAAGTGCGGCACTTCGTGGTCTTACAGCCACAACTTGGGTCTGTTTTCTTCTTTTCAAGAAGCTGCTTCATCTCCTCCACCGTGATACCCGCGGTGCGCTCGACCCGCTTCATGTCCCAGCCTTCCTTCTTTTGATGAGGCGTCAACGGATCAGTGGGACCATCGCCGGCGTCCGAACAGCAGCGAAAGCTCAAGAAATAGTAGTAGAAACCTTCATCGTGGGTGTAGATCTTAGGTCGACATTGATTCCTGACGCCCTTGTACCAAGGCCCCCCCGTATGAATGCTGTCGTATTTGCCGCGCCACCCCGGCTCAAAGGTTTCACTCGCGACGACTTCATCGGTGTTGCCAGGTAGATCATAAACGCCAAAGTCGCTGACGCACTCCTTCTGGCCGCTCGGCTTACCCTTGTAGAGGCGTCTGAGCTCAGCGGGGTTGCGCTGAGCCACCTTGGTCATGTTCGGACTATCCCACTCTTCGTCCCCATGGCATTTGGTAGCATCTCGCTTCACGCCGTAAGGAAAAGGCTTCATCTCTGGGCCTTCACAAGCGAAGGTCCATTCGCTCTCCGTGCAGAGACGTTTGTCGACAGCTGCGCACTTTACTTGCGCCTGATGAAATCGGTTCATCACTTCGGCCTTGTAGCCTTTGCGATTGGGCCACGCATAACGGTCAATGCAAAAGCGCTTCTTGACCATTTTTCCAGTGCACTTTCCGGCAGTCGCGAATTCTTCGCAAACGCGCTTCTTGTTCTGGGGAGCGTACCACTCCTTGATGCATTCGCTCTCCACGACTTCAATGTCAGAGGCCCCTCCTCCCGGAGTATTGCCATGGGCGTCAGGCTTCGCGTCATTGTCGAGCGCTGTACAGTACTCGCCTTCGACCAAAACCATCTCATCCGGACAGGAGGTGGGACCATCCTCCGCCTTAGCTTCTGAAGGCGCACCATCAGGCTTCTTGGCAGGTGGTTTGGCCGCCTGTGCTGCGGCATCTTTCGTGCCACCGGCTTTCGTCTCCTCAGGTGTAGAGCGAGACGCGGAATCACTGGCCGTGTCAGGTGAGGCGGGTGCAGGCGCCGGCGCACAGGACGCAAAAACGACAGCTCCGGAAATCAGGCCGCTCCAGCCAACGAGCGCAAACCGTTTCCAACTACCTACGAATACTTTCACCATCCCGAGAGGCTTAGCCAACATCTCCCAAGAGCGGAAGCGGGGCCAGAGTCCGGCTCTGCAGGGCGGGTGCGGGCCACGGAACCTAGAATTCCAAGCACTTTCTCGATCTTTCAGCTTCATACTTCTTCACATTGGCGTGGAGCAGCACTTCACATTGCCGACACAGACTCTACTTGCTGCGAGGTGTGGGAACGAGACTCGCTGCAGAAGGAATTATTGTATGTTCGGTTTTATTCTTGCCGCTGGCTGCCTGATTGGCCTGGTGGCTATCAACAAAAAACGTCGCTTCACTCGCTTCGCGATGTATCGCGCATTCCGAAAACTGGAGACGACTCCAGGGCAGGAGCAGGTGATTCGCTCCGCACTCCTCCGCTTGAAGGAAGCTGGTTTTAACTTCACTCGCGAAAGCAAGGAGGCTCGTCCTGAACTCGCGGAACTGTTTGTGGCGGAAGATCTTGACGAGGAACGGGTCAAAGAATGGTTCTCGGCTCGACAACAAGCGCTGGAAGATCTCAAGCCAGTCGTCACGGGTTCATTGAAAGAAATTCATAGTGTGCTCGATCCTGCCCAGCGCAAAACGCTGAAGCACCTGATTGAATCCGCACCTCGTGCGTTTTCCGGGCGACACCATCATCACTGGAATTCGGCTCACCACTGTGGGGCGGCGCGCTGCTGAGGTTTTCCTCAGCGCTCGGTTCTTTTTCAGGCTTCACGCCCACCAACAGCGATCGGACACAAACTTCGTGAGACACACCATCATCACAGCCCTCTTAATCTTCGGCGTCGTTTTCGGACTTGGGTTAGGATTCGCCAGCCTGCACCACCATCATCACGGGCACTACGCGCACCATCGTCAGCAATTTGAAGAGCATATCGCGGACGTCTGCGTGGGCGCTGCAGAAAGAAGGCTCAATCGCGAGGGAGGTTCGGAATAAGCGCCCGCTTTACCCGAAACGCTGCGTAAAATTCAACATTCGAGAGATGTGATCTAGAGTCACCTTCAGCCTATGCCCCTCCGAGTTCTCATCATCGACGACGACCGACGTCTCAATGAACTGCTCGCGGATTATCTTCGCGAAAACGATGTTCTTAGTGAACACGCGGCAGACGGCCCCGCTGGGCTGACTGCGCTCCCTTCAGGCGGATTCGATGCCGTGATCCTTGACATCATGATGCCTGGAATGGACGGCCTTTCTGTGCTGCGAAAGATTCGCGAGAGCTCGGGGATCCCTGTCTTGATGCTCACCGCTAAGGGAGATGAAACAGACCGCGTCGTCGGCCTAGAACTCGGCGCCGACGACTACCTGACAAAGCCGTTTTCTCCGCGCGAGCTGCTCGCGCGCATCAAAGCTGTTCTGCGGCGTGGCCAAGCCAACGAAGTAGGCAGTTGGCTAAAAACCGGAGAGGTCGAACTGCACCGGCAGAGTCGGGAAGTAAAAGTCAAAGGAGAGCGAATCGAACTGACTGGCCTCGAATTCGACTTTCTCGCCGCCCTCATGGAACGACCAGGGCGTGTGGTGTCACGGGCCGCGCTACTGGACCACGCCGGGCGCATGGACACCTTGGTCAATGATCGCGCGGTGGATGTACATATCTCGCACCTGAGAAAGAAGCTGCAAGACCAAGATCGTAAGCCACGACTCATCCAAACCGTACGCGGAGTCGGATATGTCTTGGGGCGGACCGAGGTATAGTGATTCGACGTTCTTTTCAAGCTTGTCGGGATCCAGAACAGGAGCGCAATTGCGGAAAACCGCGGCGATTCAGCGGCGTGCGCACTTACTGGCGCTCGCGACTCCATCGCATGCTGTTCCTGGTGATGGGATTCGCGATCTTTGCCACTTGTGGCGCCGCGGCGTTGATCTTCCACCTGACGAGCGAGAAGTCCCCGTGGGAGCAGGAACTAGAAGCGATCGAGAAGTTCTTTTCCGGCCAATTCGCTGACGTTTGGGACGACAGCGCCGAGCGCACGGAGCTCGCCGAGCAGGCCGCAGATGCTTTCGGAGCTGGCATCACCCTGACCAGTGGCGCTGGCGCCCCTCTTGGTCGATACGGTTCAGCCTGTAGCGGACCCAGTTGGACCTTTCCCGTAAAGCGCTCCACTGGGACCCTAGGCTTCGTGGAAGTTTGTCCGGGCAGACATGCTGGCCCGGGAAAAACCCAAGCTTTCCTCGGCCTTCTCGCTGCTGGACTTGTCTTGTGGCTCATCGCGGGGCTCGTCGCGCATCGCTTTGGACGACCACTGGTTGCCCTGGCGGACGTCACGCGCGAAATCGGTGAAGGGAAGTTGTCGGCCCGAGCTCGCCTCGGCAGGCAGCATCATGGCGAGGTGGGCACGTTGGCGCACTCAATCAATGAAATGGCCGAACGCATCGAGAGACAGATGCGAGGTCAGCGCGAGCTTCTCGCCGGAGTCTCTCACGAAATTCGAACTCCCCTTTCGCGTCTAAGAGTGTTGACAGAAATCTTGCGTGATCGCGACGTCGACGAGAAATCACTGAGACTCTTCGAGGAAGAGATCGCGAGAAATCGATAATCTCACGGGTCAACTGCTCGCCAGTTCGCGACTCGAGTTTGAATCACTCGATGAAGCAGAGGTCGACATGCGAAATCTTGCTCAAACGAGCCTCACTCGCGTGGGCGTCAACGAAGATAGACTGAGCGTGGAAGGGGTCGAGCGACCTGTCACTGCGGACGCCACCCTGATTGCGCGGGCCCTGGTGAACATGCTGCAAAATGCTCAGAACCATGGCGGGGGCTTAAGCGAGCTACGGCTCACCTTCAAGGACAGCCACATTGTATTTGTAGCTCGTGACCAGGGCCCCGGATTCGAAGAGCAGCTCCTTCCCCATGCTTTCGATTCGTTCACCCGCGGCCAAACCACAGGCAAAGGTTCGAGTTCACTTGGTCTCGGGTTGGCGCTCGTACAACGGATCGCCCACGCTCACAGCGGTACAGTTGGCGCGCGCAATCGTAGCGAAGGCGGCGCCGAAGTCAGTTTCTCGATTCGAGGCTGAGGCTGGCGCAAGCGAGTTCTTGGTCCGGGGTCGTACTCTTCCGCAGCCGCTTAAGCAGTGGAGTCCGCAGCAGTCGACCCTGCCGCCGTCAGCAGGAGGTCAATGAAGCCCTCGTGCTCGACTAAGGGGGCAGCCAACGAAAAGGGGATCCCGCTGCCCGCCGCTGCTTCAGCGAGAAGTCGGGGAATGTCCTCAGTGACGTGTCGCCCTCTCGAAAGCAGACAAGGGATCGCCACAACTTCCGATGCCCCCCGCTGCACGCAAGCCAAGAACCCCGCCTGGATGCTCGGCTCCGCGATCTCCATATGCGCCACCTCCACGATCATGGGGGAGCTCTCAGCTCGCAGCTCAAGACGCTGTCCCAGCTCGACAAGCTGCCGATGGGCTTCTGCGCGCCGACTTCCGTGGTCAATGAGGAGAATCGCCCTGGTCATGCACGCAGTCTACAGCAGAAGCAGCAAGAGTCCCCCCAAGATCAAGAAAACAACAGCGCCCTTTTGTCGCAGAAAGTTCTCTTTGAGCAAAAGCCCGCCAACCGAGAGGCTGATGAGAACGTTGGAACGCCTCACAAGCGACACGATCGAGATCATGGCTCCCTCCTGCGCAAGCGCCCGAAAGTAGAATTGGTCAGCGATCACCAAAAGAACCCCCACCGCAAGAGCAAAGCTCGTGAATCGAAATCGCGGTTGGCGTTCCCGACGAGGCCACCAAAAAATAGCGACGAATCCCGTCTGCAGCACAAGGTTGTCCGCTGTAAACCAAAACTGCAGCGAAGTTGGCGGGATGGCAGCGTTTTGAAGAAGAAACTTATCAAACAGCCCACTTCCTGCGCCCAAAATCATACCGCAAACCAAGAGCGAGATCGCGCGATTGGCTTCGAAACGAATCCCCTCCTTTCGACCGAGTAGCGCCATGCCGATGGTGCCCGAAAGAATCAGAATGAGCGCGAGCCACTGTCGGGGTTGAGGTTGTTCAGAGAAGAGCAACATCGCGCCGAAGATGGTCAAGACCGGAGAGCAGGCTCGAATCGGCCCAGCCGTCGATATCGGCAGATGTTGAATGGCGAAGAACGAACAAACCCAGCTCGAACTGACAATTGCCGCCTTGAGAAAAACGAGTGCGTGTTCGCTCCCGGAAAGCTCGCGAACGAAGAGCGAAGACGCCGAACTAATCCCTCCGGTTCGACTCAAAACAAACAGAGGTAGCAAGCAGCCGAAACCCGCCAAGCTGCTCACGCAAAGCACAAGGAGCGGGGCGTTCTTTTCTACGGCGAATTTTTTCGCGACATCGTAGAGCCCCAGACAAACCGCAGAGGCAAGTGCGAGAAAAATCCAAAGCTGCGGCAACTTGATCTCCGTTCGAGCGACGGTCCACTCTTTTCCCGAACAAAACAAGGACCAACGCGTTGGCTCCTACATCAACTACGCTTACACACGCTGTCACACCAAAGTGAAATCGATACCTCAACTGTCGCCACCAGCAGTCGCTCACATGATAAGGTGCGCCCACTCGACAGACCCGAGCCCCGAAACCATTTCGCGCTAGCATGAATCAATCCAGCCTCGCTTCACGATTTCTCGTCACCCCTTTCTTTTACGCCTCTCTCGGCAGTCTCACGCTCGCCTGCGCAGCCACGCAACCCGAGCCCACGACAAGCGTCGCGGCTACTCCGCCGCCGCAAACCCAAGAGAAAGAGGTCCGTTTCGTCCCCGGACCTAGCCCGGACGAAATTCGTGCTGCAGTCACCCTGCGAGATAGCGATCTCAGGCAGTGCTACCTCGCGGGCACCTTCAAGAATGCTCAGCTGAGAGGCACGGTCAACGTCACTTTCACCATCGACACCGAAGGGCGAGTCAGCGAAACGATCGATTCGGGTTCAGATCTGCCCGACGCAGAGGTCGTCAGCTGCGTGCTCAACGTCTTTGCTAGTCTCGAGTTTCCGGCCGGGGCTTCGTCCGAAACCGAGGTGACCTACCCGATCAACTTTGGTCAGCATAGTTAGCGAATCCGCTGGTTTCTTCAGCAGATCACTCCCATGCTACCGGGATGCAGGGGGAGAGCGGGTTCACCGCAGAGGCTTCGCCTCTGATCGGTATTCTCTTGGACCACATCGAGTCCGACTATCACGTGGAACTGATCGAAAGCGCCGTCCGCGTCGCTACGCGAAGGGGAGCCCGCACGCTCATTCTTCCAGGTGGGGCACTCAGCAGCCAAGGCAGCCCAGGCTCCGCGCGAGGTTTTCTCTACAATTACCTGGAACCGGCGAGTCTGGACGGGCTCCTGATTCTCGGCGGCAGCCTCAGCAACTATTGCGGGGCGGAAGGTTTTGAAAATTTTCTTGAGCGGCTGCCTAGCGTCCCCCGGGTTGTAGTCGGCCTCAAATGCGCCCGAGCTGTCAGCGTAGGCGTGAACAACGAAGATGGCATTTCGCGACTGGTCGACCACCTTGTCGATATTCATCGCTGCGACAAAATCGCCTTCATCGACGGCCCCGATGGCAGCTCGGAAGCACGACTCAGACGCAAGGCCTATTCCGAATCCATCCGGCGACACAATCTGAGACTCGATGAGCGATTCATTGTGCCCGGCGGATTGGGTCGAGAGCAGGGTATCGATGCAGTGGTGCACCTGCTGGATGTCCACCGCATGTCGCCCGACGAGCTCGATGCCATCGTCGCGGTGAACGATGCTGTTGCCTTGGGCGTCCTCGAAGAACTTGCTCGTCGCAATATTCACGTTCCGAACGAAATTGCCGTTGTGGGTTTCGATGACGCACCAAACGCACACGCGGCGTCCCCCCCGCTGACCACAGTTTCGCAAAGAGTCTACGAACAAGGAGCCACGGCGATGTCCGCTCTTTTGGAAACGCTGGGGGCAGGTAAACGCCTCACAAGCATGGAACTTCTTCCGGACTTGGTCCTGCGCGAGTCCTGCGGCTGCCACAGCGTACGCACGAACGATGCTCATCTCGCTCGACTGCAATCGGCCATTCAGCCCTTGTCACTCGCCGACGAAAAAGACGAGATCGCTCGCGCGATTAAGGACACTGCCCACGGCAGGCTACTCGGCGGACCCGGCTGGCCTCAGGCCCTTGTTCACGCGCTTCTGACGGAACTCGCAGGACGCCGTACATTCCTCGGGGCTCTCACCAAGCTCGCCCGGAGAGCTGGCCCGACCGGAATTGAGGTCTGCCACGACATTCTCACGACTCTACGCTTAGAAGTCCTCCGCCGAGTCTCGTTTCGGAGTGATGAGGGCGCCACGCTCGAAGATCTCTTCCAAGAAGCACGGCTAGCTCTAGCGGACGTCTCACTCTTTACAGAGAAGGAACACCACGCGGCTCAAGCTCTCTATCTGCGAGTGATTACCCGAGCCTGCCTCAATCGAGCTCATGGCGGCGAAATCGGAGAGCTGGCTGTGGCACTGGAGGAGCAACTACCCCTATTCGGGATCCGACGCTTCGTGGTGGCCCGCGGAGGTGCTGATGAACTCGAAGTGATTGCTCAGTCTGACAAGCGCGCGGCACCACAGAGTACTGTTTCGACCTCGGAATTGGGTCGGGACCTCTCTCTCAAGGACGAAGAGCACGTCATCGTTCTTCCGTTGAGTGCAGCAGACCGACAAGTTGGACTTGCAGCGTTCAACTACGGCAGCGCGGATCCATTTCTCTTCGAACAGCTCCGCGACTTGCTGGGAATGGCTCTCGGTATTGAACTCGCTTGATTCCCGCGCCTGCTGCTCAAGATTTCTCGAGAGAAGATGTCGCGAATCTAGTGCCCGATGTAGGGCCTACTCCTGCAATTCTTCGACATTCAGCCAGGATTTCCTACCCAGTCGGCGGAGAATGCGATAGTCATTAATAAAGAGTCGCATTGCTTCGGGGTGTCGGCGACTCCGCAATTTTGATGATGAATAGAAGCTGCGCACTGATTGTAGAAGGTTCACCTGAAAAGGCTGATCGACTGGAGAACGTCCTGGAGACGCTCGGTTTTGTCTCAATCATCTGCGCATCCGCAGAACGCGCCCACCACCTAGTCAGCAGCATCGAGCCGAATCTGATCTTCCTCGATCTCGACGAGCCTCCTCGAAATTCCTTGAGGCTCCTCGCCGCACTTCGCGACACGGGACTAGATGCACCGGTGATTTGGCGCACGCTGTCACCGAATTCCGAGTCACTTGAGCGTGTTCGTGCCTCCGGAGCCCAGGGGGCTCTTGCAAAGGACAGTGACGCCCCCACCCTGACAATCGGCATTCGAGCCGTACTTTGCGGCGATTTGTACTTCACTCCCCAGCTCACGTGTCCTGCAACGCCCGCAGCCAAGGCGGTCGCAGAAAGCCAACGACTCCTCAAGGTCCTCCACCAGGCGCTGGAAAAGCAGGGCTGAACCCGACATCAAAGCCTGCTAAGGCGCGTGCGTGACCGGCTCCTCTCCTCCGACCTGCTTTGACAAGCTTCCCAGCCAGCCCGACAAGCTTTTTCTTGACGAAGGCCAGGCCCCTCAGGAGTTTCGTTTTGATGAAGCGGTGGCCCGCGTGTTTCCCGACATGCTGCGCCGTTCGATTCCGGGGTACTCCACCTTGCTCCAACTGATTGGTGTGCTCTCTCGCCAAATCGTGAAGAGCGATACTCACGTTTACGACTTAGGGTGCTCCCTCGGCGCAGTCACTCTATCAGTTCGACATGCACTCGGGGCGCGCAACGTGCAACTTGTGGCGCTCGATAATTCCCCCGCGATGGTCCAGCGATGCCAAGAACTCATCAACGCCGACAGCGGAACCTGCCCGGTCGAAGTCGTCTTGGGAGACATCACGTCGCTTTCACTCAACAAGAGCTCGCTCGTGGTTTCGAACTTCACGCTCCAGTTTGCTGCCCCGGAAACCCGTCTTGGTATTCTAGAAAACATTTCCGATAGCCTCGTGCCAGGCGGAGCGCTCGTGTTGTCTGAGAAAACAGCTGCCCTTGACCCGGAGCTCAATGAATTTTTTGCAGAAACTCACGATACATTTCGAGAGTCTAATGGATACAGCCGTCTCGAATTGAGTCGGAAGCGAGAGGCCTTGGAGCAGATTCTCATTCCGGACTCGACGGAGCAGCACGTGGAGCGAATGCGCGCAGCAGGCCTCGAGCCAGTTGAGTGGTTTCGTTGTCTCCACTTTGTCTCCTGGGTGGCGAGAAAACGATGACGGACGAGGCGCGCGAGCTCCGTGATGATTTCGGTTGGCCCGAGTTAGGACCTCTCACTTCCAGTAAGAGCTGGACTGCTGACCTCGAACGCCAAATGGAAAGGGGATTGAAGCGATTCGGCCGCCATGGTCGATTCTCCGATTGGGAAGTACGAATCGCTGACTTGCCCCGGATCGAATCGCCCCAAGTCAGCCTGAACTGCGCTGTTCCCTCGTCCACTTGGAAGACATCAGAAGAAAGCGCTCCCTTAAAGGAGACCTTTCGCAGCCTGGGTCCCTGGAAAAAGGGACCGTTTCAAATCCAGGACATGCTGATTGATGCCGAATGGCAATCAAATTTGAAATGGGACCGGGTACTGAAACAAGCGGAACCTTTTTCCGGACGACGAGTGCTCGATGTGGGTACCGGCAATGGCTACTTCCTCTATCGAGCCCGAGGAGAGGGCGCAAAAGTGGTGGTTGGCTTGGAGCCGAGCGCACATTATTGCGCCCAGTACTTGGCTCTCCAAAAGTGCTTTCAGGTGCCGGGAATCGCAATGCTGCCACTGACTTCAGACGAATTCGCCCAAGGCTGCCAGGTGTTCGACACGGTACTCTCAATGGGAGTTCTTTATCACCGTCGCTCGCCGCTCGATCATTTGCTTGAGCTCAAAGGATTCTTGCGCAGTGGTGGTCAGCTCTTGCTCGAAACAATCATCGTCGATGGGCCCGATGGTTACAGTCTTCTTCCCCCGGCGCGCTACGCCCAGATGCGCAACGTTTGGTTTCTTCCTTCCGTCAAGACACTGGTTTCATGGCTAGAGAGGCTAGGCTTTCGCCGAGTGAATTGCGGAGAAGTGGTCGCGACAACGGGCAATGAGCAGAGGAGCACTGCCTGGACCGAGCAACCTTCGCTCAAAGACTTTCTCGACCCGAACGATTCAACATTGACCAAAGAAGGGCACCCCGCCCCGAAGCGCATCCTTATCAGCGCGGTGGCACCATGATCGTTCATGTGGTGGGCGCAGCCATCTTTCATGAAGGGCGCCTCTTTGTCGCTCAACGCAGTGCCAAAGGACCGCTAGCAGGAAAGTGGGAATTCCCCGGCGGCAAAATAGAACCCAGTGAAACTCCGCAGCAGGCTCTCGTTCGCGAAATCGACGAGGAGCTCGGTTGCCGCATTTTCGTCGCTCAGGAACTTGCAGTGGGGACCGCAAAGTCGGGCGAGAAGACTATTGAATTGCGAATATTCGCAGCGTTTCTGGAAGAATCGCCAGACAAGATCGAGCTGAGAGAGCATCAGCGAGCACAGTGGATCACGGCCGAGCAGCTGCCGGGCTTCGATTGGGCCGAGGCCGACATCCCCTGCCTCGCGGCGGTTGCGGATGCCTGGGAAAAACTTGCGAGGGACAAAAGTCGACATTGACCAAGTGGGGAATAAGCTGAACACCTCATGGCCGGCTCACATCGCGGAAATGTCTTCAGAAGATTCACGTCAGGACTCGGCTCGTTCCTGAGAGGGATTCGCTCCACCATCACCAATCGCGAGGTGCGCGTCGCCTACCTTTGGATCGTTCTTGCCCTCATGGTCGGAACTTTGCTGCTTCAAGCACTCGGGCTAGCGCTCACTCTTCATTTCATCCCTCTCGCCGAAGACGCGCATCTTTCGACCTCAATTGGCGTGTGGCTCCTGCGTTTCCTAGCGCTACTGATCGTGCTCTTGCTCGCGCCCATTGTCGCCATCACTTTGTGCAATGTAGCAGCGCCAATTTTCTCGGAAATTCCATTCCTGGCGGGAATGCGAGCAATCAACCCTCAGTTCGCCGAAGAGCTGCAGCGCCAACCCGGTCTCCCGCTTGCCTATGGAATCTGGTTGTCACTGCGAAGAATGCTGCTGTTTCTCGGAATCGTAGGCGTGTGTGTGCTGATCGGTCTCATCCCAGTCATTGGAGCTTTCATCGCGACTCCACTTCAGCTTTATTTCGCAGCACGAACCATGGGCTGGGAGATGCTCGACCCGTACTTTGACAAGAGGGCGCTAGATCTCCGCGCGCAAAAAGAGCTCGTCCGCAAACATCTTCCCGAAATCTTGGGAATGGGGGCAGCTTGTGCACCACTTCTCGCCATTCCGCTGATCGGGCCCCTCGCGTTCGGCGTCTTGCAAGCATCCGCGGCGCAGTTCGTCGTCGAACATCTGGCGCCCGAGCATTCGTCTGCCGCCGATTGAATGCTTCTCACCTTGAGTCCGTGGCTTAAATCATAGTCTACTCGTTAGGTGAGCGCCCGCGACCGACTACCGAGTCAACCCCCTGCATCCTCCAAGAACGAGGGCGATGACAGATCTGAACTCCTCAGCAATCGGGCGGCGGAACCAACGCTTACATTCCCCGGCAAACAGACTGGGGAAGGTCACTCTGGGGTAGATACTCGGCAAGAGAGGACCTCGCAGTTCAGCGCTCGAAGTTTAGGTGCGCTAGCCGGCTCTCCACGTGGCGTGATGATTCTCGTCCCTTTGCTCGTTCTTCTACTCGGGGCGGCACTGACCATCATCGGTCAAACAGCCCTGAGTGCGACGAGCAATAAGATGGCGAAGGAACGTTTTGCTGAACACACGACGTCAACCGGTCTACGCCTCGAACACGCTTTGGGACTCGCCGAGCCTTTGCTTGACCAATTGGAACGCCTGGCACGCTCGATCGAGCCGGACCGACTCAGCGACGAACAACATCAAACGTCACTCGGCCTGGAGCTTCACGATTTGTTGGTCGGTCGACAGGCGATTACGCAGGCCTACATCGCTCTTTCGAGTGGTCAGTTCCTCAGCGCCGATCCTCAAGGGGACGGCAGAGTCACGTTTCAAATCACCGAGGCAGGCATCTCGCGCAGCTACCAGGTTGAGGGTCAAGCATTGCGAGGTTCCGAGCAACGTGAGTCGTCCTATGACCCGACCCGACGCGACTGGTATGTGCTCGCGGCTCGCACGGGTGACCGCATATGGAGCCAGCCCTACGCCTTTTACTACAACCGACACCCCGGGGTGACGCGCGCACTCCCTGTCTACAAGGATAAGGAAAAAACCAAGCTTCTCGCAGTCGTTGGAGTCGACTTCGACGTCGATGCCCTGACCAAGTTCATGGCGAGCGGGGAGTCTGCTAGTGAGGCCGTTCACTCAGTCGTCTTCACCCTTCAAGGCGTCGTTCTGGCCTACCCCAAGGGAGCCGCGGAGCTCGCTCGTCTCCCTCGAAATGAACAAGTCGCCACTCATGCTGCACTTGGAGATCCGGCCCTCAGCGCGCTCGTGAGACGCGTGCAAGACCTGAATCCTGATCAGCGAGACCAAGCTCTCATCGATTTTAGCGTAGATAGTGACCGGTTTCTTTCTTCGATTCGCCATCTAGGGGCGGGCGGGCCTGACTGGTACATCGCGACTTTTGCACCTGAACGGACCATCTTCCAAGAGCTGCATAGCCACCGTAGCCGAAGCCTGTGGATCGGATCAATTTCTCTACTGGTCGCTACGGCACTCGGCTGGTTTTTGGCTCGTCACATTCTTCATGTCCGTCGAGTCGCCAGCGAAGCCCAAGCGGCGGCACGAGAAGCACAAGACCAAGTCCTCAATCTCGGGAGCTATCGTCTCATTTCACAAATTGGGGAGGGTGGAATGGGCGAGGTCTGGCGAGCCCGGCACCGTTTGCTGGCCCGCGAAGCGGCAATCAAGTTGATCAAACCGAATCCCGATAATCACGGGCGTCACGACGAACACCGTGAACGATTTCGCCGTGAAGCCCAGGCAATTGCGGGATTACGCTCTCGCAACACGGTCGCCCTTTTCGACTACGGACTCACGGGTGATGGGACACTCTTCTATGTGATGGAACTCCTCGACGGCATCGATCTGAGTACTCTGGTCACTCGGCATGGGCCTCAGCCGCAGGAGAGGGTTCGACAAATTCTTATCCAGGTGTGCGGATCGCTCGCAGAGGCTCATCGAGCGCAATTGGTCCATCGCGATGTGAAGCCAGCGAACCTCTTTCTCTGCCGTGAGGCCGAGGAAGTCGACGTTGTGAAGGTGCTCGACTTTGGCCTTGTGTTTCAAGTGGGATTGAACGACGTCGCTCAAGACAATCAGCACGACGTCACCCGAAGCCTGGAAGCGCTCGGCCCAGTAGTCTCTAGCAAAGATACTGATCCTATCGGCCGCATCACTCGCCCGGAACACCAGCTGGGAACGCCTGCCTTCATGTCGCCCGAGCAAGCGCTTGGCAATGAAACAGACGCACGTTCCGACCTCTATTCACTCGGCTGCGTTGGCTGGTGGCTGCTCACTGGGAAACCGCCTTTTCGCGCGAGCAACCAAATCAGCCTCATGCTCAAGCACATCGAAGACAAGCTTCCTGATCTCGCACAGGTTGCGCCAGGTACAGTCGCTCCAGCATTGCAAAAGATACTCGAAAGCTGCCTAGAAAAGTCGACAGCTCACCGAATTCAGTCGGCCGAAGCGCTTGGGGAGGCGCTGCGTGCACTCGGTGAATTGTCACCCCCATGGACAGAGCAGGGCGCACACGAGTGGTGGAAGGAGCACATGCCACAAGCTACTGAATTCAAACCCAATCTCAGCCTCCCCCCGCTGCGCGGTGCGCGCGTATTGCCACCGACAACGCACAAATCTTGACCAAATTTGTTCTCGCGCTTCCGATTCCTGCGAGCGCGTGCGAAAAACAATGAATGAGCAGCGCACAATTCGCGGGTATCGACATCGGCGGCACGAAGATCTCAGTGATCATCACGGACGAGAATGCCAACATCCTCGGCCGCTCGAAAAAGAAATCACGCGCAGCGAAGGGCGTTGAGAACGTTCTTGACCGTGCGGTTGCTGTGACCCAGGAGGCCTGCGAGGACGCAAAGATCCCACTCAAATCTCTCCGCGCAGTTGGGGTAGGCGCGCCGAGTCCTATCCTCCCGGACGGTACAGCAATTGCTGCACCCAATCTGGGTTGGAAAATGTTCCGATCACTAAGATTCTCTCGAAACAACTCGACTGCCCAGTTTTCGCAGAAAACGATTGCAACGTGGGCACGCTCGGTGAATTTGCGATCGGCGCCCACTCCAAGGCAAAGACGTTGATCGGCCTATTCATGGGCACAGGACTGGGTGGAGGTCTTATCAAAGACGGTCGCATGCTCACGGGAGAAAACAGCATGGCTGCTGAAGTTGGCCACATGACGATTCAGCCAAGCGGACGTCCTTGCGGATGTGGCAAGAAAGGTTGCCTTGAAGCCTACGCCTCAAAGACGGGCATGGGTTACGCATTCAAAAAAGCAATTCTGCTCGACAAACGGAGTTCGGTGCTCAGCGAGCTGATCGAGGACGCGGGCTACGACAACATCCGCAGCTCATTGCTCAAGAAGGCGTGGGACAGCAAAGACGAAGTCGCGCGAGAGACGCTGACTGAAGCGGCGACCTATCTTGGCATCGGCGTTGGTAACCTCATCACTCTGCTCGGGCCGAACGTCGTCGTGCTCGGCGGCGGGGTGCTGGATGCCCTCGGCGACGCGCTTTTGCCGATCGTGCGCAAGACAGCTGAAGAACATACCTTCCCCCAGGCCTCGTTTGCAGACACGAACATCGAACTAGCGACCCTCGGCGATGACGCGGTGGCGCTCGGGGCCGTCGCCCTGGCTCGCACAAGATGTTGAACGACTGAGGCTCGGCCACTCAGAATGAAGCTAGACTACTCAGGACGTCCTGCGTCCGCGACAACGCCTAGTTCATCGATAGCAACGCCAGGATCAACCTCCCGCGCTTCGCCAACTTCTCCAGCGGCCGTTTGCCGGCCGAGTTGGTTGCGGTCGTTTGCACTGAGTTCGGGAGCTTGCCGCGTCCCCACCTCAGCCTCCGTCGAAGCGGTCTGCATGGCGAGTCGACGCGCCTCAGGATCGATCGCCACCCTTGCGGCTTGCACTTCGCCCACCGTAGCGTCGTTTGATTCGAGTTGTTGAGGACCGGCCGCTGGCTGCACTTCTTGCGGAGCAGCCACCACCCCGAGAGCAAGCGCGCCAACTCCCGCGGTTGCGCCAGTCTCCGATCCGGCTTGCTCGACACCCCTGGACTGCTCAAGAGCGCGCTGCGAGATTTGCACCTGAGCCGCTCGCTCATCACTTCGGTCGTCGCGCAGGGAAGCCTGCTCGTTTCGCAGTTCAGGCACTTCCTGCCTGGCTCTGACTGTCGACTGATTCAGCTCGGCTACCCCAGCTGCGCGAGTGACTCCGGTTTCCATGAGAACCTAACCCTTTCGACAGGAGTGAACGGCAGGCTGAAGATGGTCTTGAGGCATTTCTCCGCGCACCCCGATAAACGACAAAACCGAAAAAGCTCTCCCCCTAGGGAAGAGCTTTCCTAAGTTCTGCCACTCCCTGCCAGAGCGGCATCAATCCTCAGCAATATCACTCAGCTGGAATCGCCTCAGACTCAGCAACGTTGTCGGGGAAAGCGCGAGGATGCCCCTCGCCTTCATGCACGGGCGCGGGATAGCGCATCTTCTGCGGCGAGGTGATTCGAAGGATACCCACCATGTCAAAGAACTTGATCGCGTACCAAGCAGGATCGATCTCAAACCAGCGCGCCGCAAACTTAGGAGACATGCCAAACTTGTGATGATTGTTCTGAAACAGCTCACCCAGTGTCAAAAAGTCGATGAAGAGTGCGTTGCGTGAAGCATCACCGTTCTCAAAGTTTTGGTAACCGTACTTATGCCCGCCCCAGTTCACGATTGCGCCATGAATCGGGCCCATCACAAAGTGTGCAGGAAGCAGCAAGTACCACCAAGCACTCGGCGCGAACGCCACATAGAATGCCACATAAGCGACACACCATCCGATGCGCATGAACCAGTTCTGACCCACGCGGTCGAGCGAATGCCATTCAGGAGTCCCACCATCAAACCGCGCTTCGGGCTGCTTACGATCGTAGGCGAAGTCATCATAGCTGTGCTTCGTCGCCCACATCATCGTTCCTACATTGTTGTAAAAGAGCGGCGAGTGGGGATCCTTCTCCGTGTCGCTGTAGGCGTGATGCATGCGATGCAAGATCGCGTAGGCACGCGGATCAAGAAAGCTTGGTCCCTGAGCGATGTAGGTGAGGAAGTAAAAGAATCGTTCCCAGAACTTGTTCATCTGAAACATGCGATGAGCGCCGTAACGATGAAGGAAAAAAGTCTGGCAAAAGACGCTGAGCATCCAGTGACCGATGAAGAACGTGAGAATGTAGGCCATGTGTCGTGGCAGGAGGTCTAGCGAAGACGTGAGCCAAGTGGCGTCACCATTCCGTCATTTGTGGGCGTTTCACCCAGCAACTCGCCAATTCCAAAGCGTAAACGCATGACAAACTGCGCCATTTCCGGATATTGAAGGGGTGTTTCGGTCGAATCAACTTCACCAAACAGGGCGAGAGTGGGGATCTTGAGTTCCGAAAACGGAATCATGTCGGAATCTGTCCCTTCAGGTGTTGTGACAGCGTCAAACCGAAAGGGATCACCCGACAAGGACTCTTTCAGCGCAAAAAATAGCCGTTCACCGCCAGCGTAACCTTGCCAACGGACGTGAGCCTCACCAGAAACAGAGGGCAGCTCTTCTGCGCCTGCCCTGGGTCGAAATGAGCCAAGACGGTCGAGATGAATCATTCCCACTGGCTCGACTCGGCTGACATTCGCGACGGCCTCAGGCAGTCCCGGCTTTGGCTGCTGCTGGGCTTCAATCGCCAATTTTTCGGCGTAGTGACGCGCCCCTCGGGCCTCACCTTCGCCGTGCGGCGACTCGCCCAGAGCAAAGAACACGATGCGTAGAGAGCGATGCAGCTGAGCATCTCGCATCAGTCGCGCCAGCTCCAACAGTGCGGCCACCCCGGTCGCTCCAGCGTTGACCCCGCGACTTCCTGGTGGCGAATCGTAATGTGCCCCGATCAAGAGCGTCTCGTCGCCTCGAGCTCCGCCGTGCACGGTAATCGCCAGATTCTGTGCTGCGACGCCCGCTGTTTCGTAACCCTGCCGAACAACAGGAAACCCGAGCCGCTCAAGCTCATTCGCCAGGTAATCGGCCGCTTCCGCTAGCTCCCACAGCATCGGAGGGTTTCGTTCGCCGATTTTCCCCGACAACATCTCGATATGGCGTTTTAGGCCATCCCTAACGATTTCCTCGTCAGCGGTGAGGGCGGGCTGTTCAACCTCAGGCTTCTCCTCCGCCGCCTTGGTTTCTGGAGCGATGCGGGTCTCCGGCACTGCCGCAGAACAAGCGAAGGAAAAAAAGCCGATACATGCCGCCAAACAACGGAATCTACCGCCTCTGAGGCGCAGTCTTGATGATTCGTTCACGGGGAAAACAGTACTTGAGAGGTGCCGCCTGGGCGGGTAAGTTGCGCGTCCCTTGAAAAGCGGAAATCAACCACTTGTCGGCGTGATTATGGGCTCCCAAAGCGATTGGGAAACGATGCAGCACGCAGTGAGCACCCTAGAGTCGCTCGGCGTGACTGTTGAGACAAGAGTCGTCTCAGCCCACCGTACCCCTGATCTCTTGTTCGACTATGCCACCTCAGCGCGTTCCCGCGGTCTTGCGGTGATCATTGCCGGAGCAGGCGGTGCAGCCCACCTCCCTGGAATGATCGCAGCCAAGACGAGCCTTCCTGTTCTTGGAGTACCAGTGCAAAGTAAGGCTCTGAACGGAATGGACTCCTTGCTCTCCATCGTTCAAATGCCGGCTGGCGTCCCAGTAGGAACTTTGGCGATTGGGCGAGCCGGGGCAGTCAACGCGGGGCTCCTCGCGGCTTCGATCGTGGGAGCAGCTGATCCCGAAGTGCTGCGACGACTTGAAGAGTTTCGGACGAAGCAAACTGAAGCCGTTCTGTCCAAACCCGACCCCCGCGGCACGTCCGAAGCCCCATGAACGATTCCAAGGAAACGCCCACCAGGCGACGCCGCACCTTGGGGATACTTGGGGGCGGACAGCTGGGACGAATGCTGGCCCTCGCTGCTCGACCAATGGGGATCGATGTCGTGGTTCTCGACCCGAACCCTGCAGCACCGGCTCAGGTTGCGGCAAAACACATCGTTGCTTCGTTCGATGATGCTGGCGCGCTATCTGAGTTGGCCGCCTGTGACTGGATCACCTTTGAGTTCGAAAATATCCCTGACGATGTAGTTCAACGACTCGAACGGGAATGCCAGGTCAACCCCGGCGCGCTTGCTCTTCGAACAGCCCAAGACCGTTGGGTGGAAAAAAATGCGTTCCTCGAACTAGGAATTCCAACGCCTCAGTTTCGACGAGTCGATTCGCTTCAGGATGCGAAGAACGCCTTCGAAGAACTCGGTTCAATCGTGCTGAAAACTCGCCGTTTTGGCTACGACGGCAAGGGTCAAGCCGTCGTGCGACAGCTGAGTGAGCTCGAAGCCGGCTACGCAAGTCTCAAGGGCGCCCCCGCTATCGCGGAGGAACTCGTTGCCTTCGATCGCGGAAATGAGCATCATCATTTGTCGGGCGGAGGGGGAAGGCCCAGCCGCGGAATCGATCGAGATCTACCCGCTCACCGAAAACGTCCACCGGAGTGGAATTCTTTACACAAGTACGGCCCCCGCTCCGCACTTGACGCCTGAGCTCCAAAGAATTGCCGAGCAAGCTGCCAAGCGGCTCGTCAACCACCTCTCGTATGTCGGAGTCCTTGCGCTTGAGCTATTTCAAGTCGGCGACCGCCTGCTCGCCAACGAGTTCGCTCCCCGTGTTCACAATAGCGGGCACTGGACGATTGAAGGCGCAGTGACGAGTCAATTCGAGAATCACGTGCGTTCGGTCACCGGCTTACCCCTCGGAAGCGCCTCCCTACGGGCCCCCTCAGTCATGACGAACCTGATCGGTAGCGTTCCTAAGCCAGAACAGATCCTTTCAATTCCTGACACCCACCTCCACGACTACAACAAAGAGCCCCGCAGCGGGCGCAAAGTGGGGCACGTGACATCTCTGGGGAAAACTATTGAAGAAGCGAAGGAGCGTGCCACCCGGGTGGCTCAGGCGCTCCGCCCATCTTCACCCGGGAGCCCAGCTTTTCATGACACCGGGGAATAAGTTCGGCTCCTCGGGCGTCTCACTCAGCTGCCTGGGGCGTCCCACCATCCTGTTTCGCTCAGAATCGAGGCGCTTTCCTGTTCCGCTCCCCGAAGGCAGCAAGCCTCTGGGTTTTATGCTAGCCGTGGGCCGCCGATGCGAGAAATGACTCCCGCACGGCGAAAAACTTGTTCAAGCTCCCAGCCGTCCCCTCTCCCTCATTCGGGGACAGCTACTCCTAAGTAGAGGTACTTTCGATGCATCTTGTTGAATGGCTCCAGAGACTCATGACCAGCTTCGGCGCCGCATGGGTCATGTGGTTGCTCATTGGTTTGAGTATTGTTTCCGTGGCCATCATGTTGGAACGAGCTTGGTTCTACATTTCCCTGCGGGACGATTTGTCCGAGCTCGCGAGTCAATTCCGCGACGCCCTGCGCAAGGAAGACTTTGAGAAGGCGCGTAGCACTCTCGAAGCATCGCCCAGTGCAGAGGCCGCAGTTGTACTCGCCGGGTTAGCTGAAGCCGATCGTGGTTCGCAGGCTGCGGAAGAGGCGATGCAAGGTGCACGCGCGCTTCAGAAAATGCGCTTGGAACGACGACTCGCGTTTCTCGGTACCTTGGGCAACAACGCTCCGTTCATCGGGCTGTTTGGTACTGTGATCGGTGTCGTCCAGGCGTTTGAAGGACTTGCTAAGAATTCAGCGGCTGCGGGTCAATCAGGTGGAGGCACGCCGGAAATCGTCATGGCTGCAATCGCCGAAGCCCTCGTGGCTACAGCTGTCGGTCTCGCCGTAGCGATTCCCGCTGTGGTCGCTTTCAACTTCTACCAGCGCCACGCGCGCTCGATCCTCGCCAATACCGAGGCGCTCAGCCGTGTACTCATGTCCTACCTTGTTGGCGACAAGGCAAAACTCCCGACGGCACCGTCCGCGAGCAAGGACTGACATGGCTGGCGGAGCTTCGACAGACGATGACGACGGGCTGATCTCGGCCATCAACGTCACCCCCATGGTCGATGTGGTTCTCGTGCTCTTGGTGATCTTCATGGTCACGGCACCCATTATCCACGCCCAGGGCATGCCCATGGATCTCCCCAAGGCATCAACCGGGGAATCCATTCAGACCGTATTTAGCGTCGAGCTGACCGCGGACGGAAAAACTGTGGTGGATTCGGAGCCAGTGTCGAGTGACGAAGCGATCAGTCGCTTAGCTCAAGCTGGAAAGACGAAGAATGCCGATCTTCGTGCTGTCATTCGTGCAGACAAAAAAGTGGAACATGGGCGGGTGATTCACGTGCTTGATCTGCTGAAGCGTGCTGGAATTGCCAAGATTGCTTTCGCGGTGTCGCCAGGCGGCTCTACCAAGGAAACCCCAGTCGATACTGTCGATAAAAAGTAAGTCTAGCCTCAGGTAGGGTCTCCCGTGCCAGACCGCGGTGACACAGCGTGCCACTCCCCCCATGTCCTCTGCAGAAACTCTCCCCGCTCCGATGACGGCGTCGGCGCCATCGCCTGGACTCTTTGAAAGAGTCGAGGCGATCGGCGCGCGTTCAGCGCGACCTGCCTGGATCGCAGCATGTATCTTCGCGCTCGCAGTACACGCCGGTGGCGGCGGACTCGCGGCGAACCGACTCCACGACATTCACGAATTCATGGGACTCGTGAGCGCTGACGCTGAACGGCGCCTAGCTGCTTCGATTGAAATCGACGAATTGGAACAGCCGCCGGAACCCGAGCCAGAGCCAGAGCCAGAGCCAGAAGTGAGCGAACCCGAACCGGAGCTCCCCGAGCCTGAACCCGTTGCACCACTGCCCGTGGACGAGACCGCTCCCCCGAGCGATGAACCTCCACCACCTGCAGCGGCTGAAGCGGGACAAATTTTGGCTGCCGAGCCAGATCCTACTGAGCCCCTCGATCTCACGGCCGACGGTTTCGTGACAGGACCTGGAACTAATTTCGCGGGAGGCAAGACTGCCTCGGCGGGAACGTCCAAGACTGCTGTTCGCGACTCGCGCGCCCGCGCCACAGGGATCAGTGGGTCCAATGGCAAGGCTGAGGTCGCTGGCCCTCCGGCCGTGGATAAGTCACGTCCGGCAGGCATCCCCCCCAACGCCAACTGGAACGCCTGCCCCTGGCCTCCCCAGGCAAATGCGGAGCAGATCAACAACGCTGTCGTCCGCATCGTTGTCGTAGTTGGAGCAGACGGACGCCCCACCTCAGTAAACGTGGTCAGCGATCCGGGCTACGGCTTTGGCGCGATGACTCAGCGCTGCGCGATGCGATTTTCTTACCCTGTGGGGCGGGATAAGATGGGGAATCCTAAGGCATCAGCCACCCCACCGTTCCGAGTCAGATTTCAACGCTAACCCTTGGTCGCACCTCCCTCGTCTTTGCTGCAACTTGATCGCCCGGGGCTCGAATTGCAGTTTCCTTCACGAAACGGTCCAAACCAGGCTAAATTGCTAGTCTATGACCGACCGGCTCGAGCAGCTGAGGGGTGTACAGCTCTTTTCTGGCCTAAAACAGCCGGCATTGGAGCTAGTCGCGCGCATTGCGAGCGAGGAGACCCACAAGAAAAATTCCAAGATCTTTCGCCACGGGGATCCGGGGGAGAAGCTTTATCTTATTCTTGAGGGCAAGGTGCGCATCAGTCGCGAAGTGCCGGGCATGGGGGAAGAGGCGCTCGCTGTCCTCGGTCCTGGCCAAATTTTCGGCGGAAATGGCCTTGCTTGATGAATCGCCTCGCTCTGCCGACGCAAACGTTCATGAAACTTGCCGACTGCTTGCCGTTCCCCGCGACGGTTTCGACGACTTGCTCTATCTGAATAAGGACCTGGCGTACGAAGTGCTTTGGAGCATCGTGAAAATGCTTCTCAAGCGACTTCGAGAAACCAACGACAAGCTGACGTTTCTCTCGACTTCCAACAAATTCAGCTAATTCGGCCAAACGGCCGGTCACAGAAATGTGGCTTCGAGAAAATCGACAAAAGCCTTACTTCGAGAACTTCATGAAGTGCGCGTTGAGAAGAGCTTGAATCTGTTGGACTTTTTGGCAGCGATAAAAAGCTGCAAGAAGTTTGACCGGCTAACACCCGTTCAGTACGATTCTGACGCCATGCAAGGTCTCACCAAACGTCAAGAGCAGACACTCGATTTCATTCGAGATTCCATCAAGGATCGCGGATACCCCCCCACCCTCCGAGAAATCGGCGAGCACATGGGCATTCGCTCAACGAACGGAGTCAATGATCATCTCCGCGCTCTCGAGCGAAAGGGCTACCTTCGCCGCGAAGACATGAAGAGCCGAGCGCTCCGTCTCGTCGAGGATGAACCAGAACCGACCGCCGAAGGTAGTTCAGACGACGTGGTCTCCGTGCAAATTCTGGGGCGAGTCGCCGCAGGTGTGCCGATCATGGCAGACGAGAACGTCATCGACACCGTGCAGGTTGACCGCATGATGGTCAAAGGCGGTCGCGACATTTTTGGACTCAAAGTTCAGGGTGATTCGATGATCGAAGCCGGTATCCTCAACGGCGACTACATTTTTGTTCGCAAGCAAGGTTCAGCTGAACGCGGAGACATTGTCGTTGCCATGATTGGCGACGAGGCCACTGTGAAGTACTACCATCCCGAAAAGGACTACGTACGATTCCAGCCGGCCAACGCAGCGATGGCTCCCATTCTCGTCAGGGCCAGCGATTTTCGCTCAACGATGTTGCTCGGAAAAGTCGTCGGCGTTTACCGCAAGCTGTGATCTCTGCTCAGTTCGACGAAGTGACCTGAATGAGCAACCCGGCAACGGGGATCATCGAAGACCTCGGCTCCGGCCAGCCTTGGACGGAATTAAAGAAGACACTGGCCAAACATTACAGCTTGCATGGTGAAAGCGTCGACCGAACGGTCGGCGCTTTTTCCGTTTCTGGGAAGACGAAACTCATCCCAAACCCATCGAGGTGCGCAAGAATTTTGTAATTTTGCCGCCTACATGTAGGGGGTGGTATTATGTTGTGAGCGCCAAATGCGCCGACACTGCAAGGCCTTGTTGACGGAGTGTGTGCGAAATTGGTACTTTTCAGCTGGTTTCGGCTCCAACTCCTGTGCTGCTTTCCATGAAATTACCGACAACACTTCGAGCCTCCATTTGGCACTCCGGACCGACGCGATCATCAGTCAGCCATCTCAGGTGGATGCCGGTAACAATCTTTACGATGCTCATCTCAGCACTCGGAGCTACCGGTTGTGGAAATTCACTTTACCTAGTTCAGGTGAGTCGAGCAGAGAGAAATTTTCAAGAGGCCAAAGAACTCGGTGCGGAGCGCTACGCGCCCTACGAATACTACTCGGCGAAAGTTCGGTTGGAGGAAGCGAAACGTCAGGCGGCAGAAGCCGAGTACGGAAACGCCTCCGACCTTTCGGACGAGGCTACTGAGTTCTCAAGCAAGGCAATCGTCATTTCCAAGAAGGCAAAAGATCCCGCCAAGAATTCGGAGCCGGCCAAGTGAGGGCTCGTTCGTCACTACTAGCTCTTGCTGTACTCGGAGCAGCGGCGTCAGGAATTCTTACTGGATGTGAAAAAGCTCCGCAGCTTCGGGGGCGAATCGCCGGACTGCAGCAGCATGCAATGGATGCAGAGGAGAACGGCGCGATGAAGTGTGCTCCGCGCGAACTCGCGCTGGCCCGTGCGTACACCCAGTTTGCTGAACTTGAACTTGAGAAAGGGAGTCTATCCCGGGCGGAAGCTTTCGTCGAACAAGCCGAACTCAATGCGGCCGCTGCGGAACTTCAATCACCCGCCGAATTCTGCCGCAATACCCCCAGCCCGGGAGACAAAGATGGAGATGGTCTGCTTGATTCGCTTGACCAATGTCCCGAGCAACCTGAGAATTATCAAGGCTTCGAAGATCTCGACGGATGTCCTGACGATCCGGATACGGACGCCGACGGTGTCGTAGATTCAATCGACGCCTGCGTCCTGATTGCGGAAGACCGGGATGAGTACCTCGACGACGATGGTTGTCCTGATCCCGACAACGACTTTGACGGAGTTCCTGACGGAGACGACAAGTGCCCGCTTGAGGCTGAGGACCCTGACGGCTACGAGGATGTCGACGGATGTCCTGACCTCGACAACGACGGCGATGAAGTACCGGACCTCACCGATATCTGTCCGAATACACCCGGCCAAACTGAAAAGGATCCGCTAGGATGCCCTGTGAAGCCGGCCCTGGTTGTGGTGACCGACTGCGAGGTCAAGATCACTCAACAAATCCACTTCGCCTTCAACAAAGCAGTCGTTAAATCCGAAAGCTACCCGATTTTGGATGCAGTGCTCGAAGTCCTGAATAAAAACTCAGACATCAAGCTTGAAATCCAAGGACACACAGACAGCAAAGGCAGCGACGCCTACAACAAGTCTCTGAGTGACCAACGTGCAGCGGCGGTACGCAAGTACCTCGTATCGCGCGGCATCGATCCGGCACGCCTTGTCTCCAAGGGGTACGGTGAAGAGCAACCCATCGTGGACAACGATACCGACGAAAATCGAGCTCTCAATCGTCGAGTTCAATTCATGAGGACCGAAGGCCAAAAGGCAGAATGTGGTCCCGCCCGGCAAACCGCCCAATCAGCAAACCAATAACCCTTGAGTGACGTCATTACGGCGCAACTCAGCCCCACTTTCCCCGGTGCGCATGCACCGCGGATCCAGCGATCCACCAATCGCACCCCCCGGAGAATCAAAGTGAAAATCCGAGCAACCCAACGCTTGCTTGCCGCCCTCTTGGTCGGGCTCTTTTCAGTGCCCGCGGTGGCCCAGTTTACCCGCGACGTTTCAGCCAACAGTAAGATCGACGAGGCCATCAATAATCACTATTTGATGATGCAGCTCGATAAGGCCGAGGGGTTGCTGACTGGCACCATCACCGCCTGCGAAGACAAGTGTTCGCCTCAGACTAAGGCGAAGGCGTGGATGTATGTGGGCATTGTCAGGGGCAGTGGCGAAAATGACCAAGCCGGCGCTGCAGAAGCGTTCGCGGCGGCCAAGGGCCTCGATCCCGCCGTTACACTGGATGGCGATCTCGCCAGCCCAGAAACGAAAGAGACTTTCGACGCAGCGCAAGGCGAAGCCAGCGCCGCTCCAGTTGCCGCAATCCCGGTCGAGGAGACGGCAATGGCAACCGCTGCTCCGGGAGCCCTGCCTCCGCCCGCAGGCTCGCCTGGCGATATGCTTTGCAGTCCGCAAGGCGAGCCGATCGGCGTCAACATGCCGATCCCCTTGAGCTGCACCTCAGATGCTGACGTGGCTGAGGGCTTTGTGAAGTTTCTCGAGCCAGGCTCATCAGAGTGGAAAAAAGTCAATCTGATGAACATCGACGGCATGTGGCAGGCCGACATTCCCTGCGCCTTCACGAAAAAGGCTGGCGACCTGCAGTTTTACGTAGGCGTGAAGGACAGCGCCGGCGAATACGTTGACCAATTTGGCAGCAAGAAGGAGCCCGCAAAAATCACTCTCGCCGAGGGTGGCGCCGCTCCCGCCTATCCCGGACAAGCACCAGTGAGCGCCTGTGCCGACGCCGCCGCGGCTGACTGTCCCCCTGACTTTCCCGGTTGCGGCGACGCTACCCAAACATGTGGGGATCTCGACTGGGGCGCAGCATGCAAGAACTCTTCAGAGTGCGCCTGTGGATTGCTTTGCGAAGAAGGGGCCTGCGCGACGGCCCCCAGCTGCACGACCGATGCCGATTGCGACACCGGAAGCTGCATTGACGGCGCCTGCGGCGTCACGGGTGAGAGCGATACTCCTGCTGGTCCCTTCAAGCGCAACTGGCTCAGCTTTACGGCTGGTCTGGATTTGATGACCTGGGGCGCAGCCCAGGACTTTTGCAACGACAACAATCAGTTCGACGAGACCTATGGCGTTCGTTGCTACGATGCGACCGGACAGCGTGTGAGCCAGACCGGCGTCGACCTGGATGCCGGCGGCATCGTTCCGGCTCAGCTCCGTCTCAAACTCGGTTACGACTACGCCATCATCGATCACCTGCGACTCGGCCTGCGACTCGGCTTCGCTTTCCTCAATACCCACCCCAAAGAAACGGGCGCATCGTTTCTGCCTATCCATGTGGAAGGTCGGGTGACTTACACCTTTACCTCGCTCTCCAAAGGCGGGTTTCGTCCGTCAGTCTACGCGGCGGGCGGCCTGGCAGAATCTAACGGCAAAGTCTCCACCGACACGGGCATTGATATGTACCGCATTGCTGGACGGATCTTCGCAGCCCCGGGCGTGAACCTCGGATACGCGATTGCCCCCAACATGGATCTCAGCCTCGATACACAGGCAATGTTGCTCTTCACATCAGGCGCCTCGATGGCCTTTGTCATTCATCCGGCGCTGAACTTCACGTACGGACTCTAGACTCTCCGAACCGAAGGTTCCTATTCCCCACTATTCCTATTCCCCACTAGGCGGCTCAGATTGGCTCTGAGTCGCTTTTTTTTGCTGAAATTTTTGCCTTCGTTTCTCTCCTGCACCTTGCGGCCATGCGTGCTGCGGATTACTTCAGTGGCATGTCAACGCCCCATCATCGCGTCATGATCATTGGTTCCGGACCTGCCGGACTTACCGCCGCAATTTACGCTGCTCGCGCGAATTTGGAGCCGCTCTGTGTCGAAGGCTTCAACGCCGGCGGACTCGTGCCCGGCGGTCAGCTCATGTTCACCACGGACGTGGAAAACTACCCCGGCTATCCTAAGGGTGTCACCGGTCAGCAAATGATGCAGGACTTCCGCGATCAGGCGGAACACCAGGGCACCAAGTTCATCACCGCTGATGTGCAAAAAGTCGACTTCTCCCAGCGTCCCTTCAAGGTTTGGGTTGGAGAAGATGAGAACGAACTCCACACCGCTGATGCCGTCATCATTTCGACGGGCGCGAGAGCAAACTACATTGGTCTCGAAAGCGAGGACAAGTTGAAGAACAAGGGAGTCAGTGCCTGCGCTGTGTGTGACGGAGCACTCTACCGCAACAAGGACGTAGCTATCGTTGGCGGTGGAGACACTGCGATGGAAGAGGCGATGTACCTTTCCGGACTCTGCAAAAGCGTCACTTTGATCCACCGTCGGGACGAGTTTCGCGCCAGCAAAGCGATGCAAGATCGAGTCATCGAAAACCCCAAGATTACGATTCTGTACAGCCACGAGGTGGTCGAAGTACTTGGAGTTGAAGTCGACGGCGTGACCGGTGTCCGCATCAAGGACAAGAAGACAGACGCTGTTCACGACAAGTCAGTGGACGCGCTCTTCGTAGCAATCGGGCACACTCCCATGACTGATCTGTTCAAGGGACAGCTAGAAACCCATCCCAACGGTTATCTCAAGATCGTTCCTGGGAGCAGCCGAACAAGCGTGGAGGGGGTATTTGCCTCGGGTGATGTCGCAGACTGGGTGTACCGCCAAGCAGTGACTGCGGCGGGTACAGGCTGCATGGCTGCACTCGACGCTGAGCGCTGGTTGTCAGAGCAAGAGGCCTGAGCCATCACTGAGTCGCCCCAGGCGGATGCCACGGTCAACGATGACGACTTCGACGATGAGTTCGATCCTTTGGACGAACTTGCGTCGATCACTGGGGAACTCCAGGCCTATCTCGAATGGCAAGTAGACTCTGGGGCTGTCGGCGTACCACGCGACACAGAATTAGCTCAAAGACTTCGTGACAGCCCGCTGCCCCGATTCGATTTACCGGCGCAAAGTCATTCAAGAGAAACCCCACGACGGGAAGCCGCTGCGCACGAAATCACGAATCGAACGGCAAATGTTGGCGCATCACCTGCTCCGCCTTTGCACGAGCAGACAGCTTCTTCCGCTCGCATCCCGTCGCCAGCCCCATCCTCCAAAGACTTCGCCCCTCCAGTATTCGACGAGCCCCGTCGTGCACATGCCCCCTCGCCCCAGGTTCGCAAGCTGCCGCAGGTCGAGTCACACCTCATCGGGCTCGGGGCCACCCTAGGCGAGGTTCAAGAAAAGGTGGCTACCTGCACCCAATGTGACCTTCATCAAACGCGTTCCCAGACGGTATTCTCCCGAGGTACAGGTTCAAGTGGTCTTTGCTTTGTAGGCAGTGGACCTGACGCAGAAGACGAAGCTCAGGGGGAGCCATTCGTCGGTCCCGCAGGACAGCTTCTGGACAAGATGATCGAGGCAATGGGCTTCGAAAGAGACGAAGTCTATGTGTGCACCGTCGTGAAGTGTCGCCCCCCCGACGACAGGAATCCCGCAGCGGTTGAGCTCAAGACTTGCGCTCCCTACCTGCACAGACAGCTCGAGCTGCTCAAACCTCAAGTCATTGTTGCCCTGGGAAGCACGGCCGTCACGGGGCTGCTCGAATTGAGCGAGGGTATTACTCGTCTGCGAGGCAACTTCCGACTCTATCGAGGTCGCATCGCGGTCATGCCCACCTTCGCGCCTGGGTATTTGCTGAGAAACCCCGCAGCCAAACGCCAGGTATGGACGGACCTCAGACAAGTCGTTCAGCACATGGGCCGCGAGCTCCCGCGCAAGTAGGATCCTCCCGTCCCCGCTACTGGACCACGGCCAACGCCTGGAGAGCGACCCTGCTCCGCCAAGGTCGCTCCCGTCCCAGCGCTTAAAGTTGAGCGAGAGCTTCCTTCGCCTCTTCCAGCGAATCATCTGCCTGCAGCGCACGCTCATACATCTGCTTGGCTTTTGAGGTTTCGCCGAGCTTCTGGTGCACATTGCCAAGCTTGCAGAACACCTGCGCCTTGGTGATGGGACTCGAATCATCTAACCGCTGCAAAAGCAGGGCTCGGAACATCTGCTGAGACTTCTTCAAATCGCCCGTCTCGAAAGCAACTTCACCCAGCTGTTTGAGCACGCTGATATTTCCCGGCTCGATTCGGAAAGCACGATCCAACTCCGCCAGCGCCTTCTCTCCGTCTCCTTGGGATAGATACGCTGTCGCAAGGCGACGATGAATCTCACCCAGCTCCTTGGAGCGCTTGCCACCATAGCTGTCGACCACCTGCTGCAGGACCTCAACGGCCTCGCTACCCCGACCCGAGGCACTGAGCGCGTCGCAGAGTTCCAACAGCAAGGCACGGTCATCCGGCGCAAGCTTCGCCGCTTTGCGGAGCAGATCTGCTCCGCTCTGAGGGTTGTTGCACTTTTGTAGATAGATGTCCGCTGCCTCACGATAGAGATCCACCCGCCCCGTCTCGGACGAGGCGGCTTCAGCATCTGCGACGATCAGTTCAGCAACCTTATCCCAGGTCGCCATCTTCTCGTACTCCTTACGCAGAGTGTCCCGTAGCTCACGACTCTCGGGAGCGATTTCAAGCGAACCTTCCATGGTTCGAATCATCGCGTCCGTTTCGCCCAGCTCCCGATACAGCTCAGCCAGTTGAGCACGACGAGCTAGCTTCTCCGACTCGTCAACACTGAGCGAGATCTCTTCAAGCGAACTGGCAGCGTCCGCTTTGTGGCCGGCAGCCAGCTGAAGACGGAGAATCACCTCAAGCACCTCAAGCGTGTCTTCTTTCTCTCGGATCTCAAACCAAGTTCCGATTGCTCGCTCGATGTCCGAAAGCTCGTTCTCGAACAAATTCGCGCTCCGACGTAGAAAACTCAGAGCCACGCCGCTGTCGCCTTGTTCGCCTGCAAGCTTCGCCTGGCGCCCAAGAAGGTCCGTGAGTTCTTCGATTCGTCCTGCCGACTCGTAGACATCGGCCAAGACGGTTGCGGCATCTGCATGAGCTGGATCAGTCGCGAACACTTCCTCCAGCAATTCGACGGCACCATCGATGTCGTCAAACTGCTCTCTCCTCAAGCGCGCTAAGACGACTTTGAGGTCGGCGCTCTCGACGGGATCTTGAGTCGACTCCATCATGCGTCGCACCAACTTACCAAGCTCCTCGTAGCGCTCTGCCTTTTCATAGGCCTCACGAAGCGCGCTCGCCACTGATGAATCGTCCGGAACTTCGTCGAACAAGACCTCGAATAGCGCGATGGCGTCATCTACTCGATTCAACTTGTCTCGAGCCAACTCCGCTGAGTCGAATCGTAGCACTCTCAACTTATCCGGATCGGACTCCAGTTCAATGCGTCGAGAAAGCAGTTGAAAGGTCTCTTCATGGTCCCCTGCGGCCCGCCGCAGATAGCTCAATGCCTCGAGTGCGCTCAGGTCATCCGGATCAGATTCTAGAATCTCACGCAAGACTTCCTCGGCAACTGCATTCTGCCCAAGAGTCTCCGCTAGAGTTTGACAACGACGTAAGAATTCAACCTTGGTTCCCTCATCCACGGCCAACTTGGCGCGCTTGCGAAGTGTGATCAACAGATCCTTCTCACGACCTTCCCCTTCTTGAAGAGCCTCAATTTGCTCAAGAACCTCATCACCGTCTGGGGCATACTCATGAGCCAGCAAGAGCGCCTTCTCTGCCGCTGCAGGCTCCCCCGCTCGGTCGCGCTGCCACTCGGCTGCCCGAATGCAAAGCTCACGAGCAGCATCTGAATCAACTCCTTCGACACTACGCACCGCAGCGATGAGAGCATCCGCCGCCTCGGACCACGCACCCGTAATCGGAAGAAGTCGCTCAATTTCATCACGGAGCCCTTCGTCGTTCAGATCGTCGACCAGTCCCTCTTGGAGGGTTCTTTGCGCAGCCAGAGCGTCGCTACACTCTTCTTCAAGAACCTGCGCCAATCCGCGACGCATATCGAGACGCTCTTCTGGCGAGGACGCTCGCTTCACCCGAAGCTCATGCAACGCCGCCAAGTCCGATCCCGAGGGGCGATCTCGGTAAACGCCATCGAGAATCTCGAAGACCTCCTCAAAGAACTCGTCCTCCGAGAGCAAGCGGGAAAGAAGCTCGCTTGCCTCCTGATTATGCAGATCGCGTTCCAACGCGGAACGAAACGATGAAAGCGCCTCGGCGGGTTCCTTTTGCTTCTCAAGTTGCAGCTGACCCTGTCGACACAGAAGCTTCCCATGAGCTTCGTCCGTATCCGCCAGAGCCATACGACGTTCGAGCAACTCGACGACAGCAGCCGTATCATCCAAGCTGGTGTAGAGCCGGTCCAAAGCGTCGAGCAACTCCGTTCGATCGCCCACTTGCTCCGCAGCCGCTTGGTAGGCGTCGACCGCCTGTTCCTTTTTGTCTAAGCGTTCCTCGTACAGAACGCCAAGTCGAACCCACATATCGGCGGCAACTTCGGAATCAAAGGTCTCGCTAGCGCGTTGATGGAGAACTTCCGCAAACCGTGCCCAACCCTCTGTGCCCAGAGCCAAACGCTCCAACTCAGGATACAAGTCGCCGGCTTCGGGAGTTTCCGTCAGCGCGAGCAGCAACGATTCGAACGCCGCCCCTTGATCCTTCAAGTCTTCTTCTTGAACTTGAGCAATCGTCCGGAGCGTTTCGACACGCGCCGAAGGATCTTGCTCGTCGGCAAGTCGAAGCTTGAGCGCCTTGACGAGACGAGCCCTCAGTTCGGTCTGACGAAGCGCCGGAATCAACAAATCGGCGGCTTGTCGACTGAGATGCTGTTCCCGCTTCACCAAAGCGAACACCGCGTCGAGCGCTGCCTCATCGTCTGGTTTCTCGTCGAGAATGACCCCAAACGCTTCGAGAGCTTCCTCGAACGACTCCATCTTCTCGGCGAGAATTCGAGCAATTTCGTGCCTGACCTCAAGACGCTGCTCCGCTGTCTCGGCGGTACCGGCTTCAAGGCGAAGATTGTCGAGCAGTTCGGCCCACATTTCTTCGGAACGATAAAGCCGATTCAGTTCCCCGACTGTCTTTGCGTCGCCGGGCCGCGCGCTCAGTGCCTGACCAAGACATTCGATTGCTCGTGGCGCATCCGAGAGCGATTTCTCAAGGAGCTCGGCCGCTCGGGTCAAGAGCGCAAACTGAAGATCCTCACTGGCCTGACCTCCTTCTACTCGGGAGATGTAGAGGTCCACCAGTCTTCCCGGTTCGTCCTTGGTTTCATAAAGTGAAATCAGTCGATCGCAGACTTCTGAATTTTCTTCATCTGCCTCGAACGCTCGCTCGTAAGCCTCAACTGCGCCTGCCTCATCATGAAGCGTCAAGTAGCGAAGCTCTCCGAGACGGGCGAGCACCTGGCTTCGCTCCTGCTCGTCGTAAACCGCATCTGCTTTGGCCACGAGCGCCGATTCGCGCGCCGACCAGTCACCCAACAGCAATGAAAGTCGCAAGGCCGTGTCGATCGGCTCAGGATCTGTTTCGTCGAGTCGACGAAGTTCAAGGACACGGGCAAGCGCGCCGCGCGGATCGTCCAGCTGTGTATCGTAGAGTTCAACCAAGCGGGACACAACGTCATGCCTCCCGAGCAAGTCCGGATGGGCATCAAGAACCTCAGCATAGAGTTCTGCAAGCTCTGCCCATTCTCCCGTAATTGCGCAAAGGCGCTCTAGCTCGCCGCGAACATCTTCATCCTCGGGTTGCAATCGCCACGCCGCCGAAAGCGTTCGTCGAGCTCGGGACGGATTGTCGCCTCTCAGCTCCCAGAAATCTGCGGTCTCGCGCAAAATCGCAACCTGATCGATGGGATCGTCACTCAAACTGAAGCGATCCTCATTGAGCAGAATCAAACGCCGCCAATCATCCTGGGCTTGGTAGATGGGCCGCAACACCTCAACCACCCTTGGACGCAAGTCGTCACTGGCGCGCATTGCCTCAAGTCGCTCGATCGCACCGGGATGTTCAGGTTGATCACGAACAATTTCCTCAAGCTGATTGAGTGACGCCTCATGATCGCCCAGCTGGCGCATGTTGAGATCAGCCAGAGCAATGCGAAACTGGGCACCATCAATCGGCCCCTGTGACTCCGCACGGGTCAGGTAGAGTTCGGCGAGATCACTCCAGGCCTCGGTTTGCCGATAAAGGCGCGTCAACGCGTCGAGTGACGCATCATTGGTGTCGTCCGCCTCAACCGCTTGCTGGTGCGCCGCGATGGCCGCGTCCACATTTCCGAGCTTGTTCTCTTCAAGTGAAGCGATAACTTGAAGTAGCTGCTTTTGATCCTCGGGATCATAGCGGTGCTCTAGCGCTGCGCGATACAGTTCAACTCGCTCCGAAGCATTCCCGGCCTTCGTCAGAAGCGCATCGACCGCCTTAAACAACCTCTCGCTATCCGGTTCGAACTTGAGAGCACGCCTGAGCAGGACGAGTGCTTCTTCGTCCCTTTCATTTGCGGCAAGAATTTCGCCTGCGCGACGACAAAGTCGTGCGGACGAATCATCGTCCTCTTCGACTTCACTGACTTGTGCGGCAAGCAACTCTGCGAGGCGTAGGTCTGCGCTAGCCACCTTCGCCAGTCGCTCCATTTCTTCCAAGGTGAGGTCGTCCGACGGATCGTCCTTGAGCAGCAACGCGGTGATCTCAAGAGCTGCGAGATAGTCTTCTTTTTGCTCTTCATAGATTTGAGCAATTCGTGTGACCAGTTCTCGCCTCTCATCGGGAATATCGGAGCCATCGAGACGGATCGCGAGGGCCTTGAGCACGTTGTCGTAGTCAGCCCGAACCATGTAGACGGGTTCGAGCAAACTGGCCACACGTCCCTTGGAGACTGGATCCTCGACCTTTTCGAGCAGCTTTTCGAGCAACTTCACCGCGCCGTCGTGCTGAACGTCTTCCGCAAGTGCCTGCTCAAGTTCGTCAAGCGCGCGCTCAACCTCACCCAACTTATCAGCCGCGATTCCAGCAAGCTGAACGCGCAGGTCAGATCCAGCACCGTCGCCTTCGTCGATGCGACGTTGAATCATCGCTAGTAAGTCATCATAGCGTTCTGCAGAAGCGTAGAGCTTTTCAAGCGACGTAACGGCATGAAGATCCATCTCCATGTCAAGAACTGCCTCATAAGTCTCAATGGCTCCATCGACGTTGTCGAGCTTCTCTGCCAGCAAACTCGCGCGTCTATAGAAGAGCGCTTTTCTCTCGCTCTCTTCGGCAGTCTCGCTTCGCGTCTCAAGAACTGAAAGCAGCTCTTCCCACTGCTCTGAATCCTCAAAAAGCTGTTCGAGCGCGATCAATGAACCGCGATCTTCTGGGACAAACTCTAGCGCCTGCTGATACGCAGCAATCGCACCCTCACGATCCTTGAGATCGTTTCGCTTGATTTCCGCAACACGCTTCTGAACGCTCAGTTGCTGTTCGGTATCAAATATTTCGCCCACGACGGCCTGGAGAACGTCGACTTGTTCTGCCCGCGCGTCCGAGAGCGGCGCCAAACGCTCCAATGCCTCTAGCCAAGTACTCAGATCTCCCTGCGAGACGGCCTGTCGGGTTCCGGCTATGGCGAACGACATCGCTCGCCGATTGTCCAGCAACGAGTCTTCAGCGATACGTAGCGCATCCTGATAACGCGACGCCTTAAAGCCCGGGTCGTCAGAAGCAAGGGCCTCGACTTCGATCACCTTGAGCAGGCGTTGATTGTCGCCATCTGCCTCATAAATCGGATGAAGAATCTCCGCAGCCTCAAGTCGAGCTTGATTCTCTTCGTGCTCGAGCAGCGAGGAAAGCGCCTCGCGGCTGGGCACATGAGCCATATCTACGGCTAGGGCGCGACGATAAGCATCGAGAGCACCGGGCACGTCGGAGAGGCGTTCAGCACGCAAACGTCCCAAATGCGCCAATGCTGCAAGTCGTTCGACTTCGTCAGCTAGAGTGTCGGATTGGCGTTCGTAAATGTCGCCTAGTTCATCCCAACGCTCCGCCTTCGAGTAGAGTCTCGCCAGAGCAGCCAGAATTTCAGCATCGGGTCCGGCAACGTCCAAAATGCCTTGGTAAGAGTCGATCGCTGCCTCTGGACTACCGAGATGACGCTCTTGAACGTCCGCCAAGTGCCGAGCAAGCGCCACCCTCTCTTGGTCGTCCATTGAGGATTCTTGACGATGTTCGAGAACACGCGCGACATCCTCAAAGCGTTCCGCGCGCTCGTAGAGATCGGTGAGGTTGCTCAGTGCCTCAAGATCATCCGCATTGTCTGCGAGACGCATTTCCCAGGCCGCGATGGCGTCAGATGGTCGCTCAAGTACGTCAGAGCAGAGATGCGCGAGCCGCGCCAAGAGTTCAGCCTTGCGATCGAATTCTGGTTCAAGTTCAATTTGCATCCGCAAATTGCCAGCGAGATCTTCATTGCGCCCCTCGGCCACAAGAATCGACTCAAGCGAACGAGCAGCCGAAAGAGCGGAATCGGGCTCATCCTCGCGCAAAGCGATTACCTGAGAAAGTGACTCTTCCGCGCCCGCAGAATCGTCCAACATTTCAATTTGTACGGCGGCGGCCTGGAGCAACACTTCCGCGCGAAGCGCAACAGCTTCGCAAGCCCGAGCGCCCGCGAGCAGCACCTCCACTACCTTCTTACTTCGCCCCAGTCGCCGGCCTGAATCGATCAAGCGCTCTCTCAAGTCACCATCGATCGGATCGAGCGGAGAGAGCTCTGCGAATACGTCGAAAGAGCCTTCATCGTCGTGAAGACGATCGTCACGAAGCGTTGCAATCCGGCGAAGAAGGTCGCGCCGATCATCCTCACGCTCGCTCAAGGTCGCATCATCAAGTTCTTCGTCCTCAACGGGGCGCAGCGCTTCGACGCGAACGCCAAGAACCCGCACCAAGTCGCGAATTTCGTCCTTGGACTCGTAGACCGTTTCCAAAACAAGCGCTGCGCGTACCCGAACACTTCCGATGGCGAGCAGATCCTCCGCGATGTCTCGAGCTTCATAGTTGCTCGGATCTTCGAGAAGAACTGTTTCAATTGCAGAAACCGCCTTGTCCGGAACGTGGAGGGCGACCGCAAGCTGAGCACGTCGCACCAAATGCTTGTGCTGTTCTTCTCCTACGCAAAGGCTGGCTCGCTTCGCGAGCAATTCAAGCAGCTCTTCCTTACGTTCGAGGCGCGTGTAGAGTCGATCGAGGCTAGAAAGCGCGATGGAACTCTCCGAGTCAAGCTCGGCGATCCGCTTGTGATAGCCGATCGCTCTCTCCGAATCCCCCATAATGTCTTCGGCGAGAAGCGCCACCTCGGCCAACATCTCAATTTGGCGAGCTTCGTCATCAAGACGTTGAATCTCGCTGTCGTAGAGCTGTTCGAGTTCGCGCCAGCGTTCTCCCGCGGTGAGAATTTCCTTGAGCCGGCCGAAGGCAAGCTCGTCGTCTGATTCGATCGCGAGAATCTTCTCGTAGTAAGGCACAGCGCCTTGGGGATCCCCCAGAGTCGATTCGTGAAGCTCAGCAGCGCGACGAGCCAAATCGAGGGCCAACGGCTCCTCCAAGGAATTGCGCAACGCATTTCGGAATGCGTCAGCCAGATCTGTCGGTCGACCGGCGACGCCCGCTAGCGGACCCGCGCGATCCCACAAATCGATCGCAGTGGGATGCAACTTCAGCGCGTCGACAATCACAGAGAGAGCGGCACCAGGCTCACTGAGCTTCTCTTCGTAGATGTCGGCGAGCTTCTTAAATAACTCAATTTGTTCGTCTGCATCGCTCGTTTCCGAGATGAGAGCCCGAAGTGCATCAGCTTCTTTGCGCGAATCGCCCCCCGCTTCATACTGTTCACTGAGAATGCGCGCGGCGTCTCCGCGAACCTCGGAGATCTCAACGAGACGCTGCAGGACGGGGATCACAACTCCTGGTTCTGCTCCACCGGCGAGCGCGCGCTGAGCAGCTTCAAGCGACTCTTGCGGTCGCTGCAACCTGTCGACAAGGAGGTCGGCAAGCATCGCGTCTTTGTGCGCAGCATCGATGCCTGACAGTAGATCGCGATGTTGAGCAATGACCTCTGCGGCGCGTTCTGGTTGGTTCTGACCAAGCGCCAGTCGCGCGACGGCCTCCAGAGCGCTGACGTTTACCGGCTCCGCCTCCAGGGCTTCATTGTAACGCAAGAGCGCTTCGGCCGGATTGTCGAGACTGGTTTCTTCAAACGTCGCCCACTCGCACAGAATGTCCGCCCTTCGTTCATTCGTCGCGGCGTGTTTTTGGCGATGCTCAAACAACCAGCGCAAGTCTTCTGGACGGCTCTCGCGACGAAGTAGACCGTCTAGAGTCGTCATGATTTCGGGGTCTGTTGGCGCGTCCTGCGCCAGCCCCTTTAAGCGACTGATCGCTTCTTCGACTCGACCAAGTTCCTCGCCAAGCACCCGAGCCAAACGCAAAGCGATAGCGCGCTGGCCAGGGTCAGACGGCGCAGGTGCGGGGATTGAACCCCGCGTGCTCAATACAGCTTCTGCTGCGGGTTCAACGGCAGGCGGAATCGACGACGCCTTCTTTCCTCGGCGACGCTTACGCTTGGTTTTCTTTGCCGCTGATTCTTCGGCAACTTGAGCGGTGGGTTCCTGTGGAACCGGAGCAAGTGAAGGCGGCTTGATGACATCAGCGGGCGCACCCAGTTGTGCCAAACGCGCCTCGAGGGCGGCGACCATTTCGTCCCATTCGCCGGCCGCGCGCGCCGTTGCATCGAGCAGTTCTACGGTTCGTGGATTCTCGGGTGCAGCCTCGAAGGCGCGACGAGCGTATCCCACTGCGCCTTTCTTGTCCGCTAAACGAGTGCTCGCGATATCGACAAGGCGTTCGTAGACCGCAACGCGGGCATCATTATCCGCCGCGACCTCGGTGAGCACCTCAAGCAATGCAGGGATCCGAGACCATTTCTCTTCTTGTTCATAGAGTGGCAGCAAGCATTCAATCGCGCGAGCGTCTCGCTCATTGATCGACAAGATGCGCTCGTAGGAACGAATCGCGCGAGCTGATTGCCCGAGATCCTCTACGTAAACGCGAGCCGCGCGATAACTCAGGTCGAGCTTCTCCGCCTCGTCTTTGTGACGGTCCGCGGCCGTACTGAGTACCTCGGCCAATCCATCCGGATCCTTTTGAGATCGATAGAGCTCTTCCAGATCGTCGAAACGAGACTCCTTCAGGTACGTGTCGCGGAGCACTCGCATCGCTCGTGGATGCCCTGGTTGGACTTCCACCACTCGACGCCAGGTACCAATCGCTTCCTCCGGCTTGTCGAGATGATCGCCGTAGACGCTTCCCAACTTTTGAAGCACGGGAAGCCGTGTTTCGTCTTCGGGCATCTGACCAAGTCGACGCTCAAGAACCTCGGCCAATGTAGGCCAATTTTTCGAACGTTCCGAGTGCTTTTCCATCCGGTCGAGGATCTCAACGCGAGTCGGATCGAGGTCGAGAATCTCTCGATAATATCCCAATGCGTCATCGACGCGGGAGAGCCGTTCCGCAGCCAATTGCGCCATTTCTCGCAGTAGAGGCACGCGCGCCTCTCCAGAAGCCCGAGCTAGCTGCAACTCATAAAGAGCAAACAAATCCTTCCAAGCTCTGCGCTTCCTATACAGGTCCTCAAGACGCTCAATCGCCTCAGCATCTTCCGGCGCTATCTCATGCAGCGCGGCGAATGCCTCCATGGCATGTTGAACATTGGAAAATTGCTCAAGCCAACGCCGCCCCACTTGACGGTAGAGAGACATCTTTTCCGATTTTTCTGGAACGATTTCTGCGAGCAATTTTTGGCTAGCGAGCAAGTCACGCGGACGACCAAGCTTTTCATAGAGGCCGACCAATTCACGCACTTCCCCCACGTCATGCTCATCGAGCTTTCCGTCGAGATGTACAATCTGATTGAGAACTCCAACCAGCGCTGTGTCGCTCTTCACGTATTGGCGATAGACCCCGGCGATTTCCCGTAGCACGGTGAGACGCTTCTCGAAGTCGTCCTCGCCAGTGCGTTCGAGTTCCTGACGCAAGAGCTCAACCAGTGCATTGTGACCCTGAGTCTGTTTATAGAGAGTCTTCAGTTCGCTACGCGCTTCCTCGTCGTCGGGATTCTCGCGGAGCGCACTCTTGTACTTCTCAACTGATTTCTGAGCGCTGGCTTGAGCATCCTGTTTGGACGCAATTTCTTCCGTGAGTTCGCGAACTCGCGAATCGTCTCCAGCTAACGCCTTCTGCGCGTCCTGGAGGACCTGTACGAGACCAGCATCATCCTTCAGTTGTGCTTTGTACTCACGATAGAACATGAGAACGCCGTCATGCGCAGGGTCTAACTTCTGAATTTTTTCGAACCATGGCTCAGCATCGACCAGAGCGTGACGCTTCTTCCAATGGAGCATGGCGACTTGCAGCATGTCGCCGAGCAGTGCCGGGTCATCCAATTTTGTTCCACGCAATGGACGTTCATAGGCGCGCACAAGCTCATCCCAACGTTCACGCTGAGAATAGAACTCAGTGACGTATTCCATGGCATCCGACTGACCGGGATCGCTGTCCAGTACTCGGTCATAGGCAGCGGCCGCCTTCTCAGGATCGTCGAAGTGGTGCAGATAAAGGCGTGCCAAGCGAATGCCCGCTGCCACGCGGGACTGTTTCGCAGGTGCTCGATCAGATGCGCGCTCCAGCACTCGGACCACTCCATCCCAATCAGCTTGACGTCGATAAATGACTTCGAGCAAGTGCGTTGCGGGGACGTTCGTCGAATCAAGTCTGAGCGAGAGCTCAAGATTCTCGATTACCTTCGCAAATGATGGAGAGTCAGCAAAGCACACCTCTGCCTCGGCTGAACGCATCAACATTGCGCTCCGATAATCATCGTCCGAAGCATTCTCAGCTTCAGCGAGATAAGTCTTGGCCTGTTCCTTGTGGTTAGCGAGGCGCAGCTTGAGCTCTTCAATCTTCGTTTCAATGTCGGCATCGCCACCCGCGATGTCCCGAGCGCGCTCAAGGATCGAAATGGCGCGCTTCCCAGCGAACAGGTCCTCAAGAAAGACCGTCGCCAACTCCATGAGTAACGAAGGTTCTTCTCCCGTGCCTTCCGCGACTCGAATCGACAGCTCAAGGAGTCTGGCGACGGCGTCAGATTCACCGCGAGCGCTATGTCTCTCTCGCGCAGCCTGAAGCAGAGAGAGTACTTCTCCCTGTTCGAGATCACCTCCAGCTTCTGCGAGTGACTCGCTTAAATTTTGCCAAGCATCCTCCGCGCTAGGGTTGCTCTGAATTGTCCCGAGGGCGGTACGAACCGTCTGTGCATCCATCGCTATCTTCTTCCCCTCAACGCCACTTCACCCGAAGCGAGACACATGAGGCCGGGGGGAGATTAGCGTTGCCTTAAAGCCACGAACAACCCTTGCATTTCAGCAACTTCGCTGTTGCCGATATTCGCCTGCCTGCACACCGTGTCACACGATGTGGGATGATGAGACGAGACTTGCGAAGGGAAGCCAAGCGCGCTCATCTCCGTTTTGTCTCACATCTGGGTGAGAAAACTCCATATGACGCGCGTTTCACCTCCCATTTGCTTGTCGGCTTCGGCACTACGCCCCTATCTTCTCAGCTACTTCATGAACTGTTTTCGGCCAATCGTTCTCCTCGCCCTCACCGCGGCAAGTGCCGGATGTGACGAGGAAAAGCCATATACGCCCTTCCAAGTGGCGACTGAGCTCCCTGAGCCGAGTCGCCCACCGCAACGAGATCTTGATCCCGCTGAAAAAATCCAGGAGGAGCGTCCGATTCTTGAACAGAAGGCACCACGAGGCGCGACTCAGTGGAAAGTGTTCGGAAGAAAGCTGAGCGCACCTCCTGATACAATCTTCCAAAGCGCCATCGAGAGTCCGGCCGACCAGTCGGAGATGATTCTCGCCTGGCTTCTGCCGCGGGACAAATCGAGCGCCGGGCCGAATGCCGGACTGTGGAGCTTTTCGAAAGAGGGACAAAGTAGTCTTCTCAAGCCGCTTCCCGAGTATCTCCCTCGCGGCAAAGACTGCCTCTACCGCGGCAGCCTCGAAAAATCGGGTGAGCAGACGGTGACGGCGAGGGTAAAGTCCGAATGCACAACGCGCCTGCTGCCGGGGACTCCGACTCAAAGCCTAGTCATTCTATCACCCGATCGCTCCGAACCGGAGCTGATGCACTTTCGCCTTCGCGAGCCCGCGGCCGGAGAAGATCTGGACATCGTGGTCAATTCCTCTGACCGGGATGGCGACGGCGCAGACGATGTAGAACTCCTGATGAGTCTCACTGGCCCCAATGGGATCAAGGAGACGCTGCCTTTCCGCTGGCTCTCGCGCACGGCCGGAGCGTCACGGCAAGCCGAATCGCCCGCAAAGGAATTAGCAACCCGTGCCTCCAGACTGATGACTGGCTCGATTCGAAAAGCAGAGCGAGCAAAAGTCCCGAAGGAATCGGAGACGCTCTTGCGCCTCATCGGCGCCGTTTGTTCCGAATTTTCTACCATGAAAATCGAGAGGGGTGATGGGAGCGGGGTACCATGTGGCGACCTTCAGCCATCTCTGTCCCGCCTAAATTTGGCGACGGCTCAAGCCTATGCCGGCAGCCAAGATCCCGAATCGGCCCTGGGCGTCTTGGAACGCGCGTCGTGGATTGGAAAGAAGCCCAGCGAGAAAGAACACCAAGCGCTCTCCGCTCAGGTACTGAAGTCTGCAAAGCACCTAGAAGCCCGCCAGTTAGCGCGTTTTGACGTCAAGACGAAATCTCTTTCTACCCCCTTCGGGCATCCGCTTCACTTTACTCAAGACGGTCAACTCTGGGCCGCCACGCCAGATGACAAGACCAAACGCTTAACCATGCGTGGCGATCCACCGCTCATCACTCCAGCCACCGACGACGAACCCGAGAAGAGAATCGAAGCGCCAAGCTGGAGCTTCATTCCCCTGGGTCCGGGAGGCAAAGCTCTGAGTGCCGCTCTCCCTTCTTGCGAACGCTCAGAAGTACAGCTGGCCTTTAGCCAACCCTCCGGCGCTCCGCAGTCCACTGTGCCAATTCCCTTCTTGGCACCGAGGCCGGGAAACTGTCGAACTTACACAGGCACTGCCATCGAGGGCATCCCCCTCTTCTGGGATGGTGGACAGCTTGGTCTCGTCTTGGGAGGGGAGCTCATTTCCTCTGCCGGTCAACCCAGAACCCCTCCTTTCCCGGTGGCCTGGGGAACATCACTGGGTGTCGCGCTCAGACAGGGTACCGAGTTCTCCATTTGGACAGGCGAAGCAGCACGCAGATTGCATCATTGCGCAGTGAGTCCTGGAGCAAAGAAAATAGCCTGCGTACGCGGTGAATCCGTGATTGTCCTCGGACCGCCGTTAAGCGACTGATCCAGCAACAGCGCTTTGTCCTGGGAAAAAGAGGCAGGATCACTCAGGACGTTGATCAGGCGCCCGCGCGACGGGCGCGGCGACTGACCAACACTAAGAGTGCGGGCTGGACGAGCAAGGCTCCAAGCAAGCAGTTGATCACAGTCACCGCGATCAACTCACCAAACTCTCGCACCGAAACAAATTCGCTGAGCATGAGCACGGAGAATCCCAGTGAGAGGGAAATCGCTGTCACGACAATCGCCGTCCCTGTTCCACGGGCCGCGCGGAGCAGCGCAACACTCACAGAAGAAATGCGGCGGGACTCTTCTCGGTAGCGAGCGACCACATGCACGGTATCGTCCACAGCCAGGCCGATCCCAATCGAAAAAGTGATGACGGTGGCCATGTTGAGCTGAATTCCACGAGCCATCATGTAGGCGCCCGTCGCAAGAAGCGGGATGACGTTCGGAGGCATTGCCACAATAGCCAGGGGCAGACTGCGAAACAAAAGCGCGAGCAGAACAAAAATGATCACCAGGGCGCCACCCAACCCCCAAAGCAGATCACGCAGCACAAAATCTCGGCTTACCGAACCCGAATATGCTTCGCCGAGAAAAGAGACTTCGGCGCCATCTTGGTGGGGAAACGCCTCAGAGAGGCGACTCCTCAATTGGTCGAGCACGACCAAGGTTCGTCGAATTCCGACATCTTGAAAAAATACGGTCAAGCGAGCCGCTCTTCCATCTGGTGAAATCCAAGGAGTGGCCGATTCGCCCTCTTCATGAGAAGCAATCTCACTCAGGGCTTCAAGCTGCTCAAGCGAGGCGAACGGTTTCCCCGGTTTGGGTGGATTCTCGGCCAACAGCTCACGCATCGCTCGAAGAGGATCTACGTAGGACGCAGCGAAAATCACACCACTCTCTTTCTGGAGCCAGGAAGTGACCTCCTCGACATGGAGAACTTTTTCGGGTTCGAGAAGCGAACCTTGGGGAACCGTGATCAGTACTTCAAGCGCGCGAATCCCGGAGAGCTTGTCTTCGATGAGGTGCGTTACCCGAGTCGTTTCTTCGCCTTCTTCGAAAGCATCGAGCAGTCGAGCGTCCGCTGTGATCTGGGTGGCCCCGTAGCCAAGGCCAATTGCCGAAGCGAACGACAACACTGTCACCAGTTTGGCGTGCCGAAGCACATGGCGAGTCACCACGAAAACGCTCTTTTCCAAAAGGCTCACCTTAGGTTTTGCCGAACCTTGGGCATCCCTATGGCGAGGCACTCGAAAGAACGTCACAAATGCGGGAACGAAGAAGACCGTGGCGAAGTAGGCGAAGACAACGCCCGCGGCGGCAGCAATACCAAATCGGGAGAGCTCCGCCGTTTTAGCAAAAGCAAGCGATCCGAAACCAACCGCGGTGGTGAGCGACGTGAGGAAACACGCCACAAGCATCGCGCGTGTGGCCTTCCGCCCGGCTTCGACTCGATCGGGCTCCGTCTTGAGTTCTTCCGTATAGCGCCCCAACAAATGCACGGAGTCACTCAACCCCACAATGATCAGAAGGGGGGGAATGATATTGGTGAGAATCGTGAGCGGCTGGCCGAGAAGCGCCATCCCGCCAATCACAATCAAGGCAGCGATTCCCACCGCACAAATCGGAGCGACAACGGCCGGCCACCAGCGAAAGGTGAGTCCGAGGATCAAGAGACAAATGACCATCATAGCTGGATTCAGCGTGAACCTGTCCACATCAAGCTTATGAAGAATCGCTTCGCGCAAGAGTGGAACCCCTCCGAGCAGCGTGGTGACGCCCGCAGGCGGCTCCGATTCGTTGACCGCGGAACGAACCCGCTCCAACGCAGCCATTCGCGTCTCCTGGTCATGAACGAGCTCGTCATCGAAGTGAACGACAATGGCCGCGGTCGTACCGTCCCGACTCAATAGCACCGGAACAACGCCCGGGGTCTCATGAAGCGCCTCTCGAAAGCGCGCGACATCCTCCCTTGACTGCTTTTCGCCGGTCAAGCGCGGAGAATCGCCCAAGGCTGCTATGCGACGCCCCAGGGCCGTGAGTCCACCGGGAAATGCCTCGTCGTTCTTCACGATCGCCTCCAATGTCTGACGCGAAAAGGGTGATTCAGCTTCTTGGCCCGCTTGAAGCTGCTGCCGCTGATCTGGAGTCATTTTTGCGAGTGCCGCGTCATCCAGTTCCTGAGGAGCATTCCCGGCGTCATCAGCGGCTGGTGCCAGGGGCAGCAGAGGAAGATGTGTGAGCCCGTCTACTTGAGCAACGCCGGAAAGCTTCGCCAGACTTTCATGCAATCGATATTGGTATTGGAGAGCCTCATCGCTCGTCACATCCTGTGCCTGGAGGACTACCAACAGCTGACTTCCAAAACGTGTAAAGTGCTCTCGAAAGCGCTCTTCTACTTCTCCCTGCCCAGCAACGGCGGACACCAGGGAGTCCGGGGAAGTATCCACCTTGAGCCGGGGGATCATTGCGCCAAACCCGGCGGCGACAAGAGCGCAGACCACAAGAATGATCCCACGCTTCTCGACCGCCCAATTGCTAAAAATTTCGACGAGACGGCGACTCATGGTCGGGCTTCTTACTCGATTGTCTGGCTTTTCGATATCGAGCCAAAGAAGCCGCTTTTCGACCCCTCAAGGGTTCTATTTCCCGTGCAAGGGGCGACATTCAAGATACCCTGGCCTCGATGGTCCGCGACATCTTAAAGATGGGTCACCCCCTGCTCCGCCGCCGCTGCCGCGAAATTTCCCCCAGCGACATCCTTGCCGAACCCCTCCAGCGCCTCATTGTCGACATGATTGAAACGATGCGGACGAACCAGGGAGCAGGTCTCGCCGCACCTCAGGTTGGTGAAGAAATTCGCTTGTGCGTCGCCGAGGTTCGGGAGAACCCTCGCTATCCAGAGATGGAATCCATTCCTTTGCGCGTCTGGATCAATCCCATGATCGAAGTCATCGACGATGATCCCCAGATCGCGATGTACGAGGGGTGTCTCTCGATCCCCGGCCTCCGAGGTCGAGTGCACCGTCCCGGACACATTCGCCTCACCTCACTGAACCAAAACGGAGAGACAAAAATTGAAACCTACCGAGGCCTGGCGGCCGCAGTAATCCAACACGAGTGCGACCACCTGGACGGAAAACTGTTCATCGACCGGGCCGATCTGAGCACGCTCTGCTTCCTGGACGAGTTCGAACAATTCGTCCCCGAATCCCGTCGCGCTGTTGTCTTGCACTCGGACTGATCGGCGGAAGCGCTCACATCGGTTTCGTGCACTCGACCAGATTCGTTTCAGCCAGAGACCAACTGGGGTGAGCTCTAATCTTCGGGTATGGCTGCTCACGCTTCCTTCACCCCTTCTCGCATCCCACGTCCTCAGACTTGGGCCGTGGGAGGTTTATGCGCAGTTCTCCTTGCTTGCAGCGCCAGCGATGAACCGCCGAACATCGATGTCGACGACTACAACAGTACTGGGGGCACATTTGCCAGTGGAGGGGGATTCGGAACCGGCGGTGCAGCTGGCCTGACCACGGGTGGAACTGGCGACCTCAGCAGCGGAGGATTGAGCTCATTCAGCGGCGGCACCGATGCCGGCGCCGGTGGAGGCACTGGTGGGAGCGAGCCGACCGGTCCTGCGCATGTTGTCGTCGTCGCTCATCAAGATGACGACTTGCTGTTCATCAACCCAGATCTCAAGAATGCCATCGATGCGAAGGAACCCCTCACCACAGTCTATTTGACCAGCGGCAATGCCGGCGAAGGCATGACCTATGTCACGGAGCGCGAGTTCGGCATCAAATCGGCTTATGCCTTCATGGCTGGCGTGGCCAATTCGTGGACCTGCGGTCTTGAAGACTACGCGGGCAAGGCGATCGAAACGTGTCGGCTTGTCGGTGCCGACGTCCAGCTCGTATTCCTTCGCCTTGTCGATGGTTTCGCTGACGGCTCGCTTGCAGGGAGCTTGAAAAGCTTGTGGCGTGGAACAGCTTCGAGCTCGACTGCTGTGGACGGCTCCGGACTCAGCTTTACTCGACAGGCTCTCGTCGACTCGCTGGTTGCGCTCTATGCCAAGGAAGCGGCGACCGAGATTTACACGACAGATTTCTCGTTCGAGCACCGAGAGAACGACCACTCAGACCATGAGAACGCTGGGCTTTTTGCGCTTGCAGCATCAGCTCAGCATCGGCTCCGTCACTCGCTCCACTCCTACATCACCTACACGACCAAGGACGACACCCCGAACCTCAGCGCACAGGACTCAGCCGTCGTGGCCGACACCTTCGCGCACTACGCGTCCTGCGACAAATTCATCGAGGGGTGCTCGGGCGGGACGGGGTGTGATCAAGCGATGTGCACGACGAGCTCAGCGCTCTACTCAAGCTGGTTTTCAAGGCACTATTCGTTCTCACGACAAGCACCCGAGAAGTCTGGACCGATTCAAAGTGCGCACTTCGTGGGCGGCTGCCTCGTGGCGACAGGCAGCACAGTCACTCTCGAAAGCTGCCAGGGAGCAACATCATGGACATGGCATGCCGATTACACGCTGAGGACTCCGGCCGGCCAGTGCCTGTCCGCGCCCACCGGCAACTCTCCACGCGACGCGAGCATCCGCCCTTGCGACCAAAGCGATCACCAAAAATGGTTTGTCATGGACAACGGGCAAATCATTCTTGCTGCCCAGCCCGCGCTCGGAGAGTCAGCATCTGAACTTTCACAATGTCTCGACGCTGGACTTGCGATTGGTTCCCAGATCGTGGTCATGAACTGCAGCCCCGATCCAGCATTAGATTTCGCATTCTAGTGAATCAGAAACTCAGAAACTGACCAATCGATCTGAGCCTGATGCTTCTCGACGAGCGCCTCAGTACCACCCGCTTCTAGGACAAAAACAGCGTCATCGGTGGCAAAGACAGTCACGATGTACAAGTGAGCCACTTCGTCGCGGTCAAGACCGAAACGCATCTGTACGCCCTCTTGACCCTGCAGCGTGGTCACCGCCGTCGTTTTTTCAAGTGCGTAACCTTGATCCAGCCGAAGCTTGTTCTCAATCGCAGTGGTCCAGAACTTGAGCTCGCCGTGCTGAGAGCTGTTGTCGAATTCACGGACACCAATCACAAGCCCTTCGGGAGTTGTCGCTCGAAAATCATAGGGTTCAGTATCTTTCAGGACGACGAAGTCTTTGGCGGTGAATACCGTAAAGTCTTTGCAGGCGCCGCTCGAAAAGGCCGCCACGAGGATCAACGTGAAATGTGTCATTGCGCCCCCGAACCACTGCGCTCGACGAGAGACACGAGGAAAACTGACTGGAAATGGTTTCGTCTTCATGAATCGACTCACAATTCGAGGAGGTGATGTAATCCGAGTTCATCCAACCACGGGAAAGGTAGTTCCACGCGTGTCTGCACTTTTCGGGTCCGCTCGGTAAATTTAACGGTGATTGTCGAGAAAGCTGCCAATTCCTGGAGTAGCTTGAGCCGTCCTTTCATTCGCTCAATCTCATCGGTGACACGTCCTAGCTCAGCTTCCACCTGCAGGGCTTCTTCGACATTCTTCGCACTGGCCAGCAGTTGCTCAAGACGCTCGCGGATTGCCTGAGCATTGCGCAGCCGAATCGCAGTGTCAGTGTACTGGGCAGTGACGTCCTGAGCCTTGATGTCCTTTCTGTGCACATCTCCCAGCGCCATGATCGCCTTGAGTGCGGACTGAAAATCGGGAGCGGGGACACGTACTTGAATCGAACTCGAGCCGCGGTTGACCAAATACCCACCCGCTTTCACTGCCATCTGCTCGATGCGATCCAGATTTTCCTGTGCGCGAAACACGGCCATGCCGAGATGCGCTTCGTAGATCAAAATCGGCTTGCGAGGCACATCAGCGTCTGAGGGTTCTGGCTCAGTCGTCTCCGGCTCAGTCGCCTCCTGTTCACGCTCTTCAGAGGGTGGCTCTGCGTGACCATCGTCGGTCTCGGCGGCTGCCGCAGGTGGTGGAGGCTTTAACTTGTACGAAATTCCGGCGCGCTTGCTCAGCAGGCGGGGAGTAGCGGACACATCTTTAAATTCCACCTCGTCTGCGCCCGACGAATCCATTTCCCCAAGCGAAGACTCGGACTCTTCTGCGTAGTAATCAGCCGACGAGGGGTTCATGGCAACACGGCTCGGGGACGATTCCGCCCGCGCAGCTCCGCACCCCGCCAGGACGAGTCCACCCAACATGCCAATGAGTAGCTTCGCTACCCCGATTTTCGTCAGTGATTTCAAAAAAACCGTCATGTGTGCTCCAGATGATGAACGCTCAGCCAGACAATCCCTTACAGTGGGTCGGCTGCACTTTTGAATATGACCACTAGAGAAACGTTGAAACAAGCTGTCCTCAAACTCCCCGAAAGTGCGCGCGTCCGCGTCGCGGAACGCTATGACGACAGCAATCCCAGCCAGAGCATCTTTACCTGGATCGAATGCCTCGATGGATCGCTTGCGCTTCGGGAGGACGGCTCGCCCGCTCTGCCGATTGAATCCGGATACCTGGCCGGTGTCTTCGAGCGCTACGGCGTTCCTCTGGAGGGTGTTGGGGATTTCACCGCGCGAATGATTGTTCCAGGGGGCGCGCAGCTGCTCCACATGCTCTACGTTCCCGAGTTTGACGTCGTTCCCAAAGACTACCTCGTCTGGATCCCTGGCTCGGAAACATACGAAGGGGCACGAGTTGAACTCTGCGTCCAACTCGTCCCCCCACTTCTCCATCTTGCCAAACGCGCAGCGCGCGGAGCCTAGCCGCGCCAGAGTCAACCTAGGCTTGAGAGCGGTGGGCGAATTCTTCGAGCAAGCCCACTGTCGTTGCGAAGTCAATGCAACCATCAGTGACCGATACGCCATACTCAAGCCGGGGAGTCGAACCACTGACCTTCAACGTCTGATAGCCCGCACGAAGATGACTCTCGAGCATCAAGCCAAATACGTCAGCATGGTCTTGATTCATCTGGGCCATCACCATCCGCGCAACCTCTGGCTGCAACGAATAGGTCTTCCCGCTGTTTTGGTGACTGCAATCGATCAATACCGCAGCGCGCTTCCCCTGCTTGCGTAGAGTCTCCCCCACCTTTCTTACAGATTCATGATCGTGATTCGGACCTTCTTTTCCTCCGCGAAGCACCACGTGCGTTGAGGGATTCCCCCTGCTTCTCAGCACTGCCGCACGGCCGAGCTGATCAATCCCGAAATGGGAGTGGGGATGTGCAGCCGATTCGCTCGCTTGAATGGCAATTTCCACGCTTCCGTCAGTACCGTTCTTGAAACCCACCGGACACTCAAGTCCGCTGGCAAGCTGGCGATGAATCTGACTTTCCGAGGTGCGCGCTCCAATCGCAACCCAACTGATGCAGTCTCCTAAGTATTCAGCGACCATCGGGTCCAAGATCTCCGTCGCAATCGGAACCCCCATCTCCGCAATCTGCACCATGAGCGCACGAGCGCGCTCGAGTCCACGCGCAAGATCGTCGCTTCCGTCCAGATCCGGATCGTACAAAAATCCCTTCCACCCCACAGTAGTCCTTGGCTTTTCAAAGTAGACGCGCATCAAGATCTCCACCCTACCTCCCAATCGCGCACGGAGTTCCCGCAGACGTTCCGCGTACTCCAGAGCAGCGGCTTCGCAGTGAATCGAACAAGGTCCGACAATCGCAAGGGGCAAGCCTTCGCCACTCTCAAGGCGCCGCGCAATTGACGCCCGAGTTCGGAGAATCTCTTGCTTCGCCGAGTCGCTCAGCGGATGGCGCTTCTTCAACTGAAGAGGTGTTTCAAGCTGTTCCCCTTGGTCACAAGCAGAAAGCGAAGAAGTTGAGTGCGTAGGGTCTGATTGAATCGACTCGTCCGTGACGAGATGCAGTGCGTTCTGTAGATGTTTCATGGGTACCTGAAGGGAAGGCTGTTCGTGGCGGGGATGAACTTCCTCTGGTGACCCGGACGCAATAAAAAACCCCGGGCCAAGAGGCGCGGGGTATCGGTGATTGATGTTTGAATCTTGCTTCGACGCGAACCTTCAGTTCGCTTGCGTCTAGTCTAATCCAATAGCTATCACTGGCCCCGCTGCGAAGCGCGCCAATAGCTGAAGGAAAAGGTGCAAGAACTGCTCATCTCTGGGTTATTGTAGGGCACTCTGAGCGATCGGCAAGTTGTCGCCACAAATCTCCCTTCAGAGATCTTGAATCGCGGCCAACAATTGCTAGGTTCGGCGCCCCTTCGGGAGGCACGTCAAAGCCCTTGGCCCAGATACGACCCCCCAGAGGTATTAATTTCTTAAAAATTTCGCCAATTTAGCTCAGTTGGTAGAGCAGCGCATTCGTAACGCGCAGGTCATCAGTTCAATTCTGATAATTGGCTCCGGCCCTTGTCGAAAGACAAGGGCTTTCTTTTTGGCAAAGACAGCAAGAAAAGGACGATATTCGGCAGCGATTCGGCGATAAGCCCGACTTGGCTGCTCTTATCCACTCTGCCTCATCAACTGAATAGAAACTCACTCGCACAATCAGACCAGCCTGAGAGAAGATCGCCATCGCTTCTGAGGTCATGGTGAACTTCGAGGAATGGTCGGGACTCCTCATCGGTGAAGGGAGCGGGCTTTTAGCAGCGCGCGGCTTAGAGGCGCTTGCTGAGTGAGAGGACGCGAGGGCTGTCACTGCTTTGTAGTCTGGCAGAGGTGGCCTGGCGACTAAATAAGAAAAAGGCCCGCGTGCTGGCGAGCCTTTCTTCTACACTTTTGGAGTTCGTCCCCTGTGCGTACTCCAAACCGCCAGGACATCGATCCTATCTGCTTGCGGGCGCACGACGTAGTACAGGTAGCAATGAGCGCGAGGCAGAAGCAGCCTTCTCACTGTATCCTTCCGGTTACTTGGGTAAACCGGCCCAACATTGGGCTGGTGAGATAGCGTCTCCTGGGCGGCTTCGAGATCTTCGATCAGAACGAGCTTCGAATCGCCGTGTTCGAGCCAATGGGCCTGCAAACGCAGAAGCTCGCGCCGAGCGCGAGACGTTAAATTGACGATCACAGCGTTGCGCGCAGCTCGCTGATCACATCAGAAAGCGAATGCACTCGACCCGCGGCCACATTGGCTTCGCCTTCGTCGAGAGCCTTCTCAAGCTCCGCTCGTTCGGCGTCATCCATATCTGGCACGCTGCGCAAGAGCTGTTGCGCTACGTGGGTGCGTTCGCTTTCGTTCAGCTTCAGAGCTTCTGTCAGTACGCTTTCCATGTTCGTCATCGCGGGAGAGTTTAGCATGTTTTCCTTTGGGTTCACTTGCGTGGGAGTTGGGACAAAAAGCCCCTCGTGGGAGGGCCAGGGGCCCTCCCACGAGGGCCGGATGTGCAGTCGGGAGGGCGGGGAGCTGCACCACTTGAACTGACCCACTACCAAGCGACAAGAGCCCGCCTACCTCGCCTTCGTGGCTTCGATCTGCCGAAAAGTCAGATTCACGCGGGCGGGGGCGTGCTTTTTCTTCGGTAGGCAATGTTCACTGATTCGCTGAGTGTTGCCGCACATGATCAACAGTGAACCATGCGAGAGCTCTAGGGCGATTTTCTTCTGCGGCTCGTTCTTCGTCCGCAACCGAAACTTGCGGCTGGCCCCCAGGCTCAAACTCGCGATGACAGGGTGAGGGCCGAGCTCAGGCTCGTCATCCGAGTGCCAAGCAACGCTGTCCCTCCCATCGCGATAGTAGTTCCCCAGCGCGGTGTTGAAGTAGACTCCTGCACGTTCGGCGATCCGCTCGCGAATCGCGTTGAGTCGAACCGGAAACGGCTCTGCCTGCATTTCTAAGCCGGACCAACGATACCCCTGCTGATCGTCCGCAAACCAGCGATGCAGCCTTGGCAATGGGATCGCTTTCCCATACATCCGAATTTCATCCTGACGCCATCCCGGCAGCTCTAAGAAGAAACCCAGCAGCTCATCCGCTTCGGTCGCGGAAAGAAACGCGCTCTCAAGGCGGAACTCACACCCCTCCCACTGGATTGTGCTGAGTGACTCCGCTTCGAACAGTGACCCCTGCATCCATCGAGACCTAGCGCAGCCAGCTCTAAGGCGCCCAGTGTTTTTCTCGGGGGGTCACCAAGTTCACCAAGCCTAAGGTGAGGAACGCGGCAAGTATTCCGGGAACAATCTCGTAGATCTCGGAAATCTCGGAGCTTCCCCAGGCCTTCCAGAGAAAAACGGTCGCTATGCCCACCGCCATCATCAACACCGCCGTCCCAGGCCGGGGAACGCGATCCGCAATTCGCAGTAGAATCAAGGGGCCAAGAGCTGCTCCCAGAACGCTCCACGCCATGAGCACCATTTTGAAAACGCCCTCGCCGGCGGTCAGCGCAATGCCAAGAGCAAGCCCCGCAACCGACAACGTTCCTAACTTTGAGGCCCAGTAGCTGTCTCGCCACTTGGGCGCCAAGTCCTGGGTAATGGCAGCACTGCAAGTGAGCACCTGGGAATCGGCAGTCGACATCGTCGCTGCGAATACCCCTGATAGAATCACACCGACCAAAACCGAGGGCAGAAGTTCGAGCGAGAGCACCGGAAGCGCTTGTTCCGCAGTGAGCGCAATACCACCGTGCCCGATGCGTGACGTGAGATCTGGCATGAGAGCGCGGGACAACAAGCCCACCGCCAAGGTCATCAAGCTAAAGGGGATCAGCCACAGCAAGTAATAGCGACGAGCTACAGCGAAGTCATCGAGGCTGCGAAGCGCCATGGTTCGTGACAGAATATGAGGCTGCGCCACTGCCATTGAGCCGCCCACGATGTAGCCGACGAAGAACAGCAAAATCCCGATCGGACCGCTATGGGGGAACCAACTCACTAAGTCCGCATCCTGCGCCCGAAGCATGCCGATCATCTCATCCCAGCTGCCAATCTTGAGAAATGCCGCGCCGAGAAGCACCAGGATGGAAAAGAACATGACGAATGACTGGGCCGCATCTGTCCACACGGATGCTCGAAAGCCCCCCGAAAAACAGTAGAGCACAACGATCACAGCACTGAGCAGAATGCCCCAGATCGGCTCCCAACCAAACATCACTTCGAGGCTCGCACTCCCCGCCTTAAATTGCGCGGCAGCGTATCCAGCCAGGAAAACGAATGTCACCGCGGCGCTGACAGCGACTGTGACGCGAAGCCGTCTGCCGCTGGGACTCGTGCCTATCCACGAGGAGACGGAAAGGGCGTCGTATTCCGCTGTACTCCGCCGCGCCCGATGGTGGATGAACACCCAAGCGAGAATGTCTCCAATCACCCAACCCGATTGCAACCACACGGCTTCAAGGCCGTTGGTGTAGGCATAACCCACCAGGCCGATGAACATATAGCCGCTGTTGTTCGTCGCGGCAGAAGAGAACGCGGCTAACCAAGGAGGCAAACCGCGACCCGCCAAGAGGTAATCCTCACTCGTGGCGGTTGCTTGCCGAGCTGCCATCGCGCCGATGGCAACAATGACGACAAGACTCGCGAGGAAGGAAATACCTACAACGAGCAACTATCAGGGATCCGCAGGGGGGTATGCTCCGTCCTCACCGTGTACCTCTTCCCCGGTAAGCGGCGGGTTAAAAACGCAAACGAACCGAGTGGTTTCCTGCGCAGTGAGTACGTGCTTGTCATTCTCGTTGAGAGCATACATGCGTCCTGGGGTGATCAAGTGCCGTTCACCGGTCTTCAAGTCGAGTAGTTCTGCTTTTCCCTCGATGCAATAGACAGCTTCGAGATGGTGCTTGTAGTGAAGGTGTAAGGGTTTTCCTGGATGAACGAGAGTGTCGTGCACAGAATAACCCATTCCGTCGCTCTTCAAGAGGAGACGCCGGCTGGTCCAACCCAGATGCTCCCCGCCGACCTCCTTGTCCGTGCCTACAATTTTGTCCAAATCAGCGATGATCATGAAGGCAGCTCCACGGCAGAAGAGACGTTGTTGTTTCGGCGTTTCACCAGCGAGTTCGCAGCTGCCGAAACAGCGTCACTCACTCGGTCGAGAGCCTGAAGCAGGAGTTCGGTCTCAATCGTCAAGGCAGGCAGACATTTGAGAACTTCGTCTTTCGCGCCGGAGGTTTCGATCACAACTCCACGCTTAAATGCTTCTCGCGATGCAGCGGCTGCCAGCTCTGGCTCAGCAAAAGCGATTCCTTGAATCAATCCGCGACCACGATGAACCCCACCGTACTTCGCAGCTATTGCCTGGAGACGTTGGCTGACAAGGGCGGCTTTCATCTGTGATTCTGGCTGGAGCCCTGCGCCGCGCCAAAACAAATCGAGCGACTTGGTGGCAGTGACGAAGGCTAAGTTGTTGCCGCGAAAAGTGCCGTTGTGCTGTCCGGGATTCAGGGCATCAATATCCGGATGCATCAAGGTGAGCGCAAAGGGAAGACCGTAGCCGGAGAGAGACTTGGAAAGGCACAGTAGGTCCGGCGTGATTCCTAGACCTTCAAAGCTGAAGAACGGTCCCGTCCGCCCACAGCCCATCTGAATGTCGTCGACGATCAGCAGCACGCCGTGGCGACGGGCGATGGCCTGAAGCCGGACCAGCCATTTCTTGCTCGCTACATTGATGCCCCCCTCTGCCTGGACCGTTTCGACGATGATGGCGGCTGGAAGTTCCACACCACTGGATGAGTCGAGAAGCGCGGTCTCCAAGTAATCAAGGGTATCAACGCCTTCTCCCAAGTATCCGTCGAAAGGCATGCGGGTCACGCCGTCGAGAGATACCCCTGCCCCCTCGCGTTTTCCTTGATTCCCCGTAAGAGCCAGGGCGCCCAGAGTCATGCCATGGAAGGCATTGGTAAAGGCGATCACATGACTGCGGCCCGTAATTTTCCGGGCGATCTTCAGAGCTGACTCCACCGCATTGGTTCCGGTCGGGCCAGGAAACATCACCTTGTATTCGAGGTGGCGTGGTCGAAGTATCACATCGCGAAACGTCTCAAGAAACTGCGCCTTAGCTTCGGTAGTAAGATCGAGGCCGTGAATCATTCCGGCGCGCTGCATGTATTCGATTGCAGCATCGCGAAGACGCGGCTCGTTGTGCCCATAGTTCAGCACACCTGCGCCTGCAAAAAGGTCGATATAGGAGTGCTCATTGTCGTCAACGAGTATCGACCCTCGCGCTCGACGAAAGGTGACAGGAAATGAGCGACAGTAGCTTCGAACGTTGGATTCTAGTTCTTCAATAATTCGATTCATTTGAATTCCCTGAGAGGTCCAATTTGATAAACAGTTTCCGACTCGTGTTCGGACTCGTCGGCAAAGAGCACAGACGCGAACGCGCCCACGCTCTTGAAAGTCAAGTCATGACGAGCAGCCCATCTTTCAAACAGACGGCGCGAGCCTGTGTTTGAAGGAGCGATCGTGGTCGTGACGTAATCAATGTTCTGCAGGCAGTCGCGACGCACCAGTTCGTCCAGGAGTCGTCGTCCGACTCCTCTCATCCGGTGTTCCTTCGCGACTCCGACCTGCCAGATGAACAGAGTATCTGGACAGTCGGGAACTCGATAACCGAGCGCGCAGCCGATCAGCTCCCCGCCGCTGTGAGCGAGTGCGCACGTTTGGGAGAAATGCGTGCACAAGAGAACATAGGCGTAACCTGTATTCAGCTCGAGCGTTCCCGCGTCCTTGACGAGTCGAGTCACCTCGACCGCGTCGTCAGCGTTGGGACTTCGTGTGGTCACGATAGTTGAACTGAAAGGACCGTCATTTCTCGCCTTTTCGGGGAGCGCGAGGCATCCGTGACGAATCATTGCTGCAGCAACCATTGTCACTACATGTAGTGCAATCGAAAAAAAGTGCAACCGAGATCATTGCTGCAGCAATTAATATACAGACACGAAACATCAATGTGACTGGGTTGTGAGGAGCGCAGAGGGGTCGTTTCCGCTGGCAGCCTCAAAAAGCTATGGGAAGAAAAGATGACGCGCAGTACCGCCGATGATTCCGCTATCGCTCACGATGTACTCCGCGTGATTCGCCAGATCGTGCGAAAAATTGGCGCGCATTCCAAACAGCTCTCTTCCGAAATTGGGATGACAGTACCGCAACTGATGTGCCTCAAAGCGATTGGAGAACTTGAGGAGACTGGCGAAACTGAAATCACAGTCATGGCTGTCGGAAAACGAGTGCAGCTGAGTGCAGCAACCGTCTCGCGAATCGTTGACCGTCTGGTTCGTGTCGACCTGGTCTGTCGAGAACGAACTGCACAAGATCGACGAAAGGTCTGCCTTACTCTGACGACATCAGGCATGGAGCGCTTTCAAAGCCTACCAATCCCACTTCAAGAGAAATTCGTCGAGCGTCTCGCTGAACTCCCCGAAAACGAGCGCCTTCATCTCCTCGATTCCTTGCGCCGCCTGGCCTCGCTCATGGACGCTGAGCAAATGGACGCAGCCCCCATTCTCCATCCCGGAGATGTGCTGCCGCGAGATGAAAGCGATCGTTTCGAATGATCTTACGTTGGATTCGTTATCACTTTGAACGTTGGCTGCTCCGGGGATCTCCGGCGCTGCTCATCCTACTTATTGTGATTCTCGCGTTGATTGCACTTTCCGGTGGCCTCGTCGCGCACCTCATTTCTGACCACTTTCACAGCTACAAGAACGCCGTTTGGTGGGCAATTCTCAGGATCAGCGACCCAGGGTACCTTTCTGATGATATCCCCGACATAGAGATACGTGCCTTGTCGGTCGTACTCAGTGTACTGGGAATGTCAGTGACCGTCGGTGGTATCGTCGCGATCGTGACGCAGGCGGTGAACAGCCGCCTGGCTTACCTGGCTTCGGCGATCACCCCAGTTCCCTTTTCGGAGCACATCGTTCTTCTGGGCTGGACAGATCGCACGCCCCAGCTTCTACGAGAACTGCTGAACAACTGCCGTGAACGCGTCGTGATCTTACTTGAAGAAGTCGGGCAGGAAGAGGTCCGTCGGCTAGCTCGCACGGTGTCCACGACCAAACAATTAGAACGCGTTGTGCTCCGTCGGGGGACAAGAACCAGAAAAGTCGACCTCACAAGGGCTGCCTGCCAAACTGCTCGCTGCATCATTATCCCAGCTGAGATAGATACCGTTGCGGGGAATCCCGCTGCCGGACCGCGGATTCTCAAGACGCTTCTCGCCCTTCGCAGCGTATTTGAACATTCAGAGGACGACGACGCCTCAGTCATTCTTGAAGTCATTGATCGCAGCCTGATCCCTCTCGCTGAAGGTGCGCTTCCGCAGGTTCAGTGCCTGCACAGTGATCGTGTATTGGCTCGAACCCTACGCCTCGGACTTCAAGGACACGACCTCATCGACATGGCCGTCGACCTTGCCCGGCCCCATCGAGGCTGGAAACTTCAAGCAATTTCGGCGGATTCGTACAGGGGGCGAACCATCGAGGAGATTTCCGAGGACGCACCTGACAGCCACCTCATTGGAATCAGTCGACAGCTTCCAGCTGGCCGAATTCTCCTCAGCAAACCGAGAGAAGTCGTCGAAGAAGCCGATCATGTTCTCTTCCTCGACGCTCCCCCCTACTCCAAGAGCGGGAAGACCGATCCCACAACGGCCGATCTCACAGAATGGTTGTCCTGTGGCGAGAGGAAGTTGCTGATTCTCGGATGGAGCGAAGTCTTGCCCGACTTACTCGCCCAACTTTGTCTTGAAGGGCCGGGGCGCTACTCCGTAGATATTCTCTGCACCCTGGATGTAAACGCGCGCATACGTGCGATTTCTGCAATGACTCATCCTGGAGAACTCGTCGACGAAGAGCTGATCAACATCCGCCATTTCGTAGGCGACCCACTCCAACTGGACGAATTCGCCGAGCTGGACATCTCGTCCTACCATCGCTGCTTAGTTCTCGCGGAACGCCACGCGTCTCCAGAGTTGTCCGACGCTCAGACGCTCGCTCGCGTCCTATCAATTCATCGTAAACGTGAGTTGATGATGAAGGACACCACCATCGTGGCTGAATTTCTTGAATCTGACGACCTTGAGATCCTGCCAGAAATGGAGGGACTGGTGACTCCCCATCTCATCGCCGAGGTTCTCGCATCTCTCGCGCTGGCTCCGCAATCGCACGATCAACTCGAGCAAACACTCCTACTCAAATCGACTTATCTCCTGCGCGTGATAGAAATTCCCCCGGCGGTCCAGTGGAACTACGAGTCGATAGCGGCACAATTCCGAGAACGAGGAGTTTCACTTCTCCAGGTCATTCGTAGAAAAGAGGGGAATGCCGAACATTGCCAGCTACTGGTTGCTGAGGCTGCCTACGTGCGACGAAATATCCCAGGAGCCATTAGTTGAGTTCTGTGGCTTCCCAAAATTTCACGATATCGCCGACGAGCTGCTCATAACCTTGGGGACTACTCGGTTTTTGAACGAAAGCCCGCGCGCCCAGCCCATAGGAGTCGTTGAGAGCGTCCTCGGACTCGTCCCCTGAGAGGATGACCACCGGGACCCCCGCGAGCTTCGGTTCTTGCGCCATGACTCGAAGCATTTCTTTCCCCGACATTTGGGGCAAGTGCCAATCAAGTAGGACCAAGCGACGTTCGTCTTCGTCCGATGTTCGCAGCAGCTCGAGAGCCCGTTCACAGTCGACAGCTCGCTCAATTTGGATAGCGTGCGAGGAAGCACGAAGAGCCCGTACGGTGCACACGGCATCTGCTTCGTCGTCCTCAACCAGGAGTACAAATAAACGCTCAGCCATTGAACGGAGGCTGACCAGATGGTGCGGCCGATGCAAGTAAATGTTCAAGCCACCGTAAATGCGGCTGAGTGGGCGAGTATCCCTGTTCTTGGACCGGCAAGTCTGGAATCCTAGTCAGGGGAAGAGTGGGCGATGATGGAATTTTGGAACAATCTATTTAGTGGTGATGGATTTCCAGCGCGCTGGCATTGCGGTCGCTGGTCGGACGAACTGGGTTGGCTTCATATCTCGTCGGATGTGATGATTTTCGGCGCGTATCTCATGATCCCCATAATCATGCTTTACGCGCTGAGGATGAAGATCCGCGTCGGTTTGCCCGAGCCTTTGGCCCGCTTGATCGCTCTGTTCATCGCCTTCATTCTGTGTTGCGGCATCACTCACCTCAACGATGCGATTATCTTCATCCACCCGTTCTATCGCTTCGCCGGTGTCATGAAGGGAGTCACCGCCGTCGTTTCCTGGATGACGGCCATCGCTCTAGTCCCTGCGCTTCCAAAGCTATTGGCTCTTCACACGCCAACCGAACTACAGGAAGAAATTGACCAGGCTACCCGTGATCTCAAGATACAGCGAGACACCGCGGAACGTGAACTAGAAGCGCGAAGAAGGGTTGAAGCCGCCCTCATGGATGCCGAAGCACGCTACCGAGATCTTTACGACAACGCGCCTGACATTCTCCTGACTATTGATCTCGACAGCCATCAGATTTTCCAATGCAACGCGACGGCGCAGCGCCGACTCGGCTACCTTCCGGAAGAACTCGTTGGACGCACGATGCAGCAGTTGTGCGACGACGACTCCTGGACTGAATTAAAAAGGGCTCTCCATACGTTGAAACTGGAGGGCGACATCGACGACACCGAGCTGGTTCTGCGCACGAATGACGGCGAAACCTTGGACATGAGCCTCAACGCGACCTTGATCCGAGACGAAGAGACGAACACGAGTCAAGCTCGAACAGCCCTTCGCGACATCACCAATAAGAAGAAGGCGTTTCGGTTGTTCGAACTGGCGGTGGAGGCCTCACCTAGCGGAATGCTTGCCGTCGACCTCAACGGAAAAATCGTTCTCGCCAACACCGAAGCGGAGCGACTCTTCGGTTACGAGAAAAACGAACTTCTTGCGACACCGATCGAGAACCTCGTGCCTGACGAAGTTCGCGGAGAACATCCCCAGCTCCGCGCCTTATACCTGAGGAACCCACTGACGCGAAAAATGGTTGGCGCGCGACCGCTGCTCGGGAAGAAGAAGACCGGCGACACCTTCCCCATCGAAGTTGGACTCAATCCCATAGAAACTCCAGATGGCACGGTGGTGCTCAGCGCTATCATCGACCGAACCGAAGTCGTGGAGCAGCGCCGGAAGTTGGAGGCGCAACAACAGGTTCTCGAACAAACCAATATTGAACTGGAGAGCTTCGCGTCCGCGGCCTCCCACGATCTCAAAGCTCCGCTTCGAGCTATCCAGAATGCGGCCAGTTGGATTGAGGAGGATCTTCCGGCCGAAAGTCGTCAGGGAGAGGTGGGTGAGAACCTCAAGCTACTGCGCAATCGCGCGGAACGAATGGAAGCGCTCTTGAACGCCCTCCTCGACTATGCCCGAGCTGGACGCGAGGTCACCAACCAAGAAACCGTCGTGTGCCAAGAGGTGATTTCCGACATTGTGGCGCTACTTGGCCCAGAGGCTGAAACGGCAATCCGTGTTGAAGGAGAGCTCCCCTCACTTGTGACCTCAAGGGCGCCTCTTCAACAAGTACTCTACAACCTGATTGCAAATAGCCTGAAACACGCGGAGCGATCCGACCCGGAAGTCATCATCAAGTGCACCAGAGTTGAGAATAGGTATGAGTTTTCGGTAACCGACAATGGCCCAGGCATAGCCCCTGAATACCATGTAAAGATCTTTGAAGTATTCCGTACCCTCCATTCCCGGGATGTTCGAGAAGGTGCGGGGATGGGGCTCGCCCTTGTCAAGAAGGTTGTGGAAAATCGAGGTGGCCGCGTCCAGCTCACCTCCGAATTAGGTGAGGGCGCGACTTTTACCTTCTCCTGGCCCCTTTAGTCTATCCTTGTAGAGCCGCTCAGCATTCAGGTACAGTGGACGAGTACGGTCGGGCAGCATGGACAGTTTAGCAAAGATTGACGGTGAGGATGCTTCGGACATGAGTCCGAGCGCACGCCGCACGCGAATCGCCATCATCGAAGACGACCTGGCTGACCGGAAAAGCATCTGTCGATTGCTCGATAAGGCGCCCATCGACTACACGATCCACGAATTTGCTACCGCCGAGAGCGCCCTTTCATTCATGGACGAGGTCGAAGTCGATTGCGTCTTGCTCGATGTCCACCTTCCCGATTGCTCCGGTGCGGAGTTTCTAGAAACCCTAGCCTCGAAGCGAGGAGCCCATCGTCCTGGCGTGCTAGTCGTCAGTGGCGACGACTCCCAGCGCGTGGGTGTCGACATGATCAAAGCCGGCGCGCAGGAGTTCGTCCAGAAAGCGGATTTGGACTCCACCACGCTTTGCGAAGCGATTGAGCGCGTCGTACTCGAAACACGAGTTCAGCGTCGACACGAACGTTATGCTTTCTCGGAGAAACTAGCCTCACTCAACCAGCTCGTCGCCAGCGCTGCCCACGAGATCAACAACCCGGCGGCCATCGCCCGACTGACGCTCGGCGCCGTTGAGGACATGCTGAAGCAGGAAGGCTATACGGACGAGAACCGAGTCAAAGAACTGGAGAAGTTCAAAGACCTCGTGGGAGCTGCGGACGATGCCCTTGCGCGCATTGGAGCTGTCGTCAGGGATCTGGAAAACCAGACGGGAACGTCGCTAGGGCACGTCAACTGCGTCAGTCTTGACCAAGTTGTCCGTTCGGCCATGCCGACGGTGGATACCCTCCCCATCGGAGGGCGCAGAATTAGTTACAAACTCGGTGCTCCGCGAACGCTGATGGGCGACCTGCCTCAATTGTCGAGAGTTGTCTTCGACGTTATCGCGAACGCGGTTGAGGCGACCGGAGAAAGCGGCTGCATCGAAATTCGTACGGCTGAACACGGTAGTTTCGCTGAGCTGATCATCGATGATGACGGGCCAGGAATTCCGAGCGGCCAAATGGAGTCCGTGCTGGAACCCCTATTTTCCACCCGCAGGAGCCGATCGGCAATTGGTATGGGCTTGCCCCGAGCGAATGCCACGATTGAACGGCATGGAGGCGAACTTGAGATCTCCCGCTCCCATTGGGGGGGAGCAAGAGTTGTCATCAAGGTTCCGTTTGAATACTCTGAAAATGCACCTCAATCAGTGCCACGGAGCTCCGGACGACAATTTGTGGCGGGAACTCGCCCTCGTATTTTGATCGTCGATGATGAACCTGAAATCCGCAAATCTTACCACCGGGTTCTGACGAGAGACTGCGATGTAGACTGCGCAAAAGACGTCAAGGAGGCTCTCTCGTTCTTGGACGCTGGTGAATACGACGCAATACTTTGTGATGTGATCATGCCTGAACACGACGGCACGCATCTGGCTAGGGTCTTACTGGACAGTCGCCCGGAACAGGCCGACGGCCTTGTCTTTTGCAGTGGTGGTGTGTTGCATAGCCATCAACAGAAGTTCGTCTCAAACTGGGCGAACGGCTATTTGCGTAAACCTTTATCTGCCGAAGAACTTCGGAGCTGTCTTCTCGATTTCATTAAGAGAAGGCGCCTGACCCCTGTCATCGAAATCTGATCGCCCCCACGACGACCCATGGATCCTGAGAAAGTTACCATTCTTCACGTCGAAGATGATCTGAGCGACGTGAAAGCTCTCAAACGAGCATTCATCAAGCATGAACTCAAAAACCCGATCGTGGTGGCAGAGAACGGCCTTGACGCGCTCGCCCACCTTCGCGGAGAAAACGGCAAGAAGCGACTAGACGGCCCCTACCTGGTCTTGCTCGACTTGAACATGCCCCGAATGTCAGGACATGAATTCTTGGAGGCGCTCCGAGAAGACCCTTGCCTGAAATGGACGACCGTCTTCGTGTTGACCACGTCAAATTCGTCAAATGACAAACACGACGCACACGAACATCAAGTTGCTGGTTATATTCAAAAGTCCTCGGTCACCTCGGGGCAAGTCGACCTTGCCAGGCTACTTTCGACCTACTGTCGTATCGTCGAAATCCCCCAGCCAAGCACGCGCCCTCAATCTGAAGACTAACTGACCATCCCGACTTGAGCGGGGAGAAGCAAGCCTGCTACACATCCCCCCATGACCCAGGTCCTTGGTTTTCGTTTCGCTGGAGTCAGCGCAGGCCTCAAGAAGAAGAGTGGCGCGCTGGATCTTGGATTAATCGTCGCTGACGACCCCGCCAACGCGGCTGCCGTATTCACGCGCAATCTCGTTCGCGCTCACCCAGTGCACATCGCCGAGGAAAGAGTGCTTTCAGGAAGAGCACAGGCGCTGCTTGTCAATTCTGGTAATGCGAACGCTTGCAATGGCCCTCTCGGGAGGAAAGCAACGTTATCGACGACCGCTTGCGCGGCCGAACTCCTTGGCATCTCTCCTGAGCTGATCCTACCTGCTTCCACTGGAGTCATTGGGCAAGTACTCCCCGCAGACAAGATTAACGATCAGATGTCTGCACTTGTTTCTTCCTTGAGTGTAGACGGATCGGAGCTGTTCGCCGAATCCATTTGCACGACAGATCGCTGGAAGAAGATCGCGAGCACCACGATCGAGGCGGATGGGAAGACGGCCACAGTTCTAGCCATTGGGAAAGGCGCGGGCATGTTTCACCCTGATCTCGCTCCTGCAGGCCAACTTCCTCAGCCTGGCGGAGAGGGCTTCGACGACAATGATTTCGCCGGACTACACGCAACCATGCTTGTCTACATTCTCACCGACGCGATCGCCGATGTAGAAACCCTCAAAAGCAGCCTGCTTGAGGGGAGCGACAAGACTTTCAACGCTGCCACGGTCGACGGCGACACCAGTACCAACGATTCGGTTTTTCTTCTCGCCTCAGGCAAGAGTGGTCTTGAAGTAGATGAAGAACAGCTGACCCAGGCACTGCTGGAAGTATGTGGATCGCTCGCCAAGTCGATGGTCCTCGACGGCGAAGGCGCGGAACACGCCGTGACGATTACAGTCAAAGGTCTGCAAAATGATGCCGAAGCAAGAGACATAGCTCGAGTGATCGCCACTTCCCCGCTGGTCAAGACAGCTCTGACCGGCAAGGACGCGAACTGGGGGCGACTGCTGATGGCGGCTGGGCGTTCGGGTATTCCCTTCAATCCTGACGTCGCCTCGATCTGGATTGATGGCACGTGCATTTGCGAGAATGGACAGCCGACGACGAAGGAGGCCGACCTTGAGGCCTCAACCAAGATGAAAGCGTCGGAATATGAAATCGAAGTGGTTCTCGGCTCCGGACCTGGTGTGTTCTCCTACATCACCTCGGACATGGGGCATTCGTACATCGACGTCAATGCTGGGTATCGCAGCTAGGGGCCGTACCATGCTGCGCGGGCTTTCCTGGCTCATCGTTCTGGCGTGTCTGATGGCCAGCTGCGGACAACCTCCAAAAGGTACAATCGGCGCGGTGTTACTGCGCCAGGGAAGCTCAGGTCGAGTGTACCTGCAGGACGTCCCCGAACACCTAGCCGCGGGAAGAGCTGGTTTACTGCCAGGGGACGAAATTCTTCTGATCGACGGTCAAGATGTGCGTCGCCTCAGCGATTCAGACCTGGGTCGGCTACTTGAAGGCAACGTGGGAGAGCCCGTGAATCTCACCTTGTCCCGCGCCAAGGAAGTACTAGTGATCGAGCTAAAGCGCTCAATGGCAGAACCCTACCGAGTCCGCTAGGCGGTTTCGGCCGTTTTGGTCGAGAAAAGAAAGAACCTGGAGGCTTTCCCAATGCCAAGGGATCACGTAGAAGGTCGCCGGAAGGCCTGGCCAAGTTGGCGCCACAAGGAACTTTCTTCACTCTCAACCGCGAATTCAACTCTCAACCGAGAATTCAACCTCCACCGAGAATCAGGGCATCTGAAATTCTCGGCGAGACCCAGCGCCTAGGCGCGCCGCGCACATTAGGAATCCCTGCATGAAGAATTACGTTTTCTCCTCAGAATCAGTCACCGAAGGTCATCCGGACAAAATTTGCGACAACGTTTCGGACGCCATTTTGGACGCGCTGCTCAAAGGCGACAAGAACAGTCGTGTCGCCTGCGAGACCGCAGTCAAAACGGGATTTGTTCTTCTCGCAGGAGAGGTCACCACGAAAGCGACAATCGACTACGCGAAGATTGTTCGCGAGACGATCAAAGACATCGGCTACACGGATAGCAGTATGGGATTCGACGCCGCTACTTGCGGTGTGCTCAACGCAGTTGAAGAACAGTCTCCCGACATTTCTCAAGGTGTGACCGCTGGCAAAGGCATGTTCAAGGAGCAGGGCGCAGGAGATCAGGGTCTGATGTTTGGTTACGCATGCGACGAGACGCCGGAACTCATGCCCGCCCCCATCATGTTCAGTCATCGACTCACCGCCCAGCTCAGCAAGGCGCGCAAGAGCCGCAAATTGCCTTATTTGCGTCCCGACGGAAAAAGCCAGGTAACGGTCGCCTACGAGAACGGCAAACCGACTCACATCACTCACGTCGTGATCTCCACGCAACATGCTGAGGGCATTGCCCACAAGAAGCTTGCGGCCGACGTGATGGAGCACGTGATCAAGAAGGCACTTCCCGCCAAAATGCTCACGAAGGAAACCCAATACTTCATCAATCCTACCGGACGTTTCGTTGTGGGTGGCCCTTGTGGCGATGCTGGTCTTACCGGTCGTAAGATCATCGTCGACACCTACGGTGGTATGGGTCGCCACGGTGGCGGAGCGTTCTCGGGCAAAGATCCCTCCAAGGTAGACCGCTCCGCTTGCTACTTCGCCCGCTATGTGGCGAAGAACCTCGTCGCGGCAAAGGTGGCTACTCGCTGCGAAGTGCAAGTTGCTTACGCGATTGGCGTAGCCAAGCCCATGGGTATCTTTGTGGACACCTTCGGCACAGGAAAAGTCGACGATGAGGTCATCGCCGCGTACGTGGAGAAGAACTTCGACTTCCGACCGGCTTCGCTCATTAAGGAGCTCGACCTTCTCCGGCCGATCTACCGAGCTACTGCCGCCTACGGGCACTTCGGTCGCAGCGAATTCCCCTGGGAGAACACCAAGCGTGCGGCCAAGGTAGCAGCCGACCTGCTCGGCAAAGCAGCTCCGGCGAAAAAGCGCGCCGCCAAGAAGGCCACCGCCAAGAAGGCCACCGCCAAGAAGGCCACTCCCAAGAAGACGCCCGCTCGCAAGGCCGGCTGAGCCCAGTTCGATCTGGCGATCCAGTTCGATTGAACAAATGAGGAAAGGCCACCCATCCGGGTGGCCTTTTTGATGCGGTGAGAGTTAAAATTCCACCCGATTTCTCCCACTATCCTTAGCCTCGTAAAGCTTCCTATCCGCCGCTTCGAGCAATTCGCTGAAGGGTTCTCCTTGCCGCTGATGAGCGATCCCAAAGCTAGCGGTCGGATTGAGCCGGTGCCCCTCATAATCAAGCGTTAGTGCTTCAACCGCCTTGCGGAGCTGCTCGGCGAGCACCGCGGCGTCCGCTAGTCCGCCCCAAAACATGACGACAAATTCCTCTCCACCCGTGCGCGCGAACTGATGAGGCTCAGGGACGATTTCTCGAATTCGCTGGCCAACGCTGGAGAGGACCAAGTCACCCGCGGTGTGCCCATGTGTATCGTTCACGCTCTTGAAGTGGTCGAGATCGAGTGCGATTAATGAAAACTCCAACTGGAGGCGCTCGGATTTCGTCACCGCCACCCTGATTTCCTCCTTAAACGTCGCCTGATTCAGAGCGCCGGTAAGCGCATCGTGTCTAACGAGATGCCGAAACTCTTCGTGATAGGCCGTCTCAATGTTGTCACCTGACATGAACTTGAGCATCGACTGCCCAATTTGTATCTGGTCGCCATCGTTGAGCTGCTTCTCCTGGATGCGCTTGTAGTTGACGTAGGATCCGTTCGTCGATTTGTTGTCGACGAGAAAATGATGCTCTCCGCGCTTCTCAATGTACGCGTGTGCTCGGCTCACCGCATCGCTGTCGAGCTGCATATCGCAGGTCGCGCCGCGACCCAGCACAAACTTCTCGTCCCCCAACAAGGCACGCTCTCCCCGGGTGCCGCCGGAGAGCAGAATCAACATCGATTTCCCAACGGCGCGAACTTTCCGCAGCAGCGCATCCCGCTCCGCGGTTACGGTAATTTCTTGGGTGCTGTCGAGAAAATCGTCCGACATAAGGTGGGGCTCAAGAAAGATAACGGATGAAAGGGCTAGATTCATCCCGCGCGGCCCCAATACAAGCAGACCGCGATGCACCCAGATCACATCAGCTCTGAGTCTGGACGCAAGGGTAACGCGCATCCAGGCAAGAATCGGTCAAACAAGACCTCGATGTTCCACGCAGGCTCGATGCGAGCTGAGGTGTTCTGTGGCGGCCTCAGGGAACAGATACTACGTCCCACAAATAACCACATGCACCCCAGGGCGTAATCCAGACGAAAAAACGGGCACATCCTTTCGGAAGCGCCCGCCTTTTTGTCTCCGTGAAACGGGTCCGCCTAGATGGCTTCGTCACCCTTCTCGCCTGTACGGATTCGCACGGCTTCATCCACTGGAGTTACAAAAATCTTTCCGTCACCAATGCGACCAGTCTTGGCGCTCTTCTCGATCGCGTCGAGAACTTGGTGGGTGAGGTCATCAGAGACAACAATCTCAATTTTGACCTTGGGAACGAAGTCGACGACGTAGGCTGAGCCACGATAGACTTCTTTTTTACCGCCCGTACGACCGAAGCCTTTTACCTCGGTCACGGTCATTCCCTGAACGCCTACCTCAGACAGGGCATCCTTTACCTCGTCGAGCTTGAAAGGCTTGATGATAGCTTCGACCTTCTTCATTGCGTCTCTCCGGCATCAGCTCCCCTCTGCTGGGGAGGTTGTGTTGGCCCACCCGAGAATTTCGAGTGGAAAAAATAGAGTCAGTGCACAATAGGCACTGCAGATATGTACACTGCCCCCCATACGGCTGACGAGCAAACGCCAGTACATTTGGGGGTGGAAGCTCTGTAACTGTCTTCCAAGTAAGAGGTAGCGGGGGCCACGTTTCCGAATTGTTTCTGGTTCACTTCACTGCCCGGATCGCGTTAGATTCTCGAAACCCCGCGGACTTTCGGCAATATGCGCTCAATTCTGGGCAAAAACGGGAGAAACCGCACGACCCACGGGCGTCATTGCCGGAATTCGGCTCCGGACAACCTTGTTTTAATCCAGCTTGGCGGCTGCCCGCCCCCCGTCTAGTGTGCTGCGGGGCGCGCTGAGTGTGCCCGTTTTCGATGTCTGACGCACAGAGTTCCCAGGTCCCTATCGGAACAGTTTTAGAGGGGAAATTCCGCGTGACCCAGGAAATTGGGCGCGGCGGCATGGCCGCGGTCTTTGAGGCCGAGAACATCGATATCGGCAAACGAGTCGCGGTGAAAGTTCTCTCGGCTGAACTTATTTCTTCCCGGATTGTTCGAGAGAGGTTTATCCGCGAAGCGCGAGCTGCGGCCGCCATCCATAGCCCCTACATCTGCGAGGTCTATGACTCCGGAATGTACCATGATCGGCCCTTCTTGGTCATGGAGCTCCTCGATGGCGAGAGCCTCTATGATCGGATGACGCGCATCCGGCAGTTGAAGTTTTCTACGACGCTGAAGATCATACGTCACGTAGTTCGTGGACTCGCCAAGGCACACCAAGTCAACGTGGTGCATCGCGATCTCAAGCCGGAGAATATTTTTCTCACCCGGGATACCGACGGACGACTTCTCGCCAAAATCGTGGACTTTGGTCTGGCTAAATTTTACGAGAGCCGCGACGGTGAAGAAGAGAAGAACGTTCGTCTGACCCGCGAGGGGGCGCTCTTCGGTACGCCCGCGTACATGAGCCCTGAGCAGGCCAAAGGTCAGGGAGAAGTGGATCATCGTGCCGATTTGTGGGCGCTCGGCTGCATTGTCTACGAGTGTCTCACAGGTCGCACTGTTTGGGATGTTCAGCAGGGCGTCGCGATGATCCTCGCCCAAATCGCCCGTGGACAACTGCCCGATCCGCGAAGGTACCGCCCTGACCTACCTGTGGCGTTCACAGAATGGTTTTACCGAGCACTGAATCCAGATCTTACCCAACGCTATCAGTCGGGGCGCGCGTTCATTGAATCCCTAGAAGCAGCACTCACAAGTGAGGGTGCTCCTATTTCATCGGTAGACCCGGGAATTCCACCGTCGTCGCGGAACGACGACATCCCGGACCCGCCCGGAATGCTGGCAACACCTCCCCGCTCGCATGTTCAGACGAGTTCAAATGGAGGCACCACTGGTCGAGCAATCGCCTGGCTCGCAGTGACCGCAGTGTGCGCCGTCTCCGGCTACGCCTTCTGGCTGTACGTACTCAACCCCCCGGGAAGCCCGCTTGCAGAAGCCTCGACGCTGAGCAGAGAGAGCGCGGCGACAAGTGCCGCGCTTCAGGCAGCGACACCGGTAGAAACAGGCCCAGGCGCCGAGCTCATCAATCAGGCTCAAAAACAGTTTCGCTCCGATCAACATCGAGAAGCCCTTGAAACCCTTAAGTTGGCGCGGGGAGAGAGTCCCAATGTCGCCGGCTCTTTCATTCGACACGCTGAAGTCGCCCTTGAGGAAATCGGAGGATGTCGTCTGGCTGGCTTAGGCCATCCTCGACCTTTCGATACCAGTGCTCCTGCCTCCCACGCTCGCATCGTTCAAGGAAAAACAGGTATCCTGGCGATGTGGACCGACACCCACCAGGACCCCAAGAGGCGCAATGTCTACACTGCGGTGCTGGATGATTCGCTGCGGCGCATCAGTCCTGTGCGAAACGCCACCCCGGAGGCAACGACTGCTATTCATCCAGCAATCACTCCTCTGCCCGATGGCTACGCCACGCTCTACTGGGATTCCGCGAAGGACGATCCGGGAGTCTACGTGCGGGCGATCGAACTAGACGGAAGAATTCGCACACCTGCCCGGCTTCTATCTGGTGACAAGCGGGACCAATACTTTCCCACGCTCGCCGTATTGCCCGGTGGAGAACTACTCTCAATCTGGAGCGAGAAATTCGGTTCGTCCGGACACAGCAACATTGTCGCTCGGCGCCTATCAAGTGAGCTGGAACCTCAAGGGGAGCCGGTGTTGCTCACCGCCTTACAGACAGGTGAGGCGACTCAGCCCTTCGCGAGAGTCTTCGGTGACACTCTTTTCATCGCCTACCGACATCTGATGACGGGCAAAACGAGCGACATCCGCCTGCTTCGTATTCCCCTCATCTCGCCCGCTCTGGCTCAAGGAGTAGAACCGAATGGTTCACAGGACGTCGTCGCAGGAGAAAGCATATCGCTGCGCAGCCAGCCCCGACAAGCAGAACCCTCCATGACTTGCGATCAAAGTGGTTGCATTGTCGTGTGGGACGACGAGGGCGGAGGCGCGTATGCCGGCTACGTACCCCTCAATCAGAACGCTCCGCTCTGGCACCGAGAGTTTTCGACAAAAGGCAAACGACCAATTATTGCCCGCGGCGCAGACGGCCAAGCAGCTGTCGCGTATTTTGCTGGAGATCGGCTATTTATTGCACCAGTCGACCGCGATGGTATTGGGGCACCGAGCGTCGTGAGTCGCGTCAGCGGATTCCAGCCAACGCCTCACTTGGTCGCTGGGAGGAGCCCTGGCGAATGGCTGATCGCCTGGAGAGACTACGAAGCCGGGCACCTGGAAGTTTTCGTCGCCCGCGCTCACTGCAACCCACCCGAGGAGCCTTGAGGTGTCACGGGCTCAGCCGGTCTCGATGGCGCCGCAGCGGCGGCTCAGGATTCCTCATCGGCTGGAAGTGTCAAGGCGCCCGCTAGTCAGTGAGCGTCTGTTTCTCGAACCTCTCGACACAAGCTATCACCTCAAGTTCTGGCGAGCAGTCGACGACGCTCGAAGTGCCTTGGAGCCCTGGCTACCCTGGGTCCCGTACAACAACAATCCTGCCGCAAGTTATCGCTACACTCAGGCTTGTGAACGTGATTGGGATAACCACTCTGCCATAAGATTTGCGGTGAGGCTCAAACATCGACCAGATCTCATTGGAGTGGTCAGTCTTGAAGGATGCAACCTGCAACACCGCAGCTGTGACCTCGGCTATTGGCTCCACCCTACGGAGCAGGGAAAGGGACTGATGAGCGAAGCTGCGCAGTGCGTTTTGAGCTTCGCTTTTGGAAGCATGTACGCACATCGCATCCGCTGCGCAGCGGCCCAAGAGAATCTCCCCAGTCAGAAAGTCATCGCACGCCTTGGCTTCAAGCAGGAAGGCCTCGCTCGCGAAGCCGAGTTCGTTGCTGGTCGATGGATCACTCACATCGTCTACTCGCTCCTCGATTGCGAGTTCGCTTCAAACCATCAAGACGAATAGCGATGAGACCTGTTCCTTTCTCCGTCGTGGCACCCGCGACGATCCTTTTTTTTGGGGCGACAGTGGCGGTCGCGACAACATTTTTCGGCCTACGCGAACTGCAGACCCGGGCGAACGATGCTGCCACAACGGAGGCCCAGATCCTCGTGGAAGCTTTCTCCAAACGTCTAGAAGAGGCGCCTCCCCCATACTTCCAAACCATGCTCGACCAAGCAGCTCGGCTCAGCGGCTGCACTCTACTTGTGATCGATCGAAACAACGTGGTGCTTCACGCGGCGCCGCGACAACCTTTGTCAGGAAATACACTAGAAAGTCTCAGACCCGATAGCGGTTCGCTACTCATCGATGAGCAGAGCCAGCAATACGCCAGCGCCACCATCCGCGGCGGAACATCGCGACTTGTCGCGCTTTCCCCCGTTTCAAACATCACCGAACAGAGCGCAGCAATGGTTTCCTCGGTGGCAACATTCGCTGCTCTGCTGCTCGCCGCCGCAGGCTTCGTTGGTTGGGCGCTCGCGCGCGACGTGCATGCCGACGTCCTGTATGTGGGGCGCCGCATCGCGACGATGGCAAAGGAAACCGGCCCCTCCCAAACGGGTGCGGTTCCGGTGAGAACAATTGACCAAGTTGGACAACTGACGGCCTCGTTCAACATGCTCATGGAACGATTCCACGCAGCCGAACGCGCCTATCACCAAGATATGTCGCAGGCGAAGGACTACGCACAAGATCGCGCTGCATTTCTCGCCGCACTTAGCCATGAGCTTCGGACTCCACTGAACGCCATTCTTGGTTTCGCTGACGTTTTGCTCGACGAAATCGATGGTCCGCTGTCAGACGAGGCACGGGAGAACCTCACAATTGTCAGGACGAGCGGGGAACACTTGCGTTCGCTCATCGACGATATTCTTGCTCTAAGCGCATTAGAATCCGGAGCTTTTCGGCTCAGTCGAGAACAACTTGAACTCTCGTCGGTCGCGCGCGACGTTGTCACGGAGGCGCGAGTCACAGCCGAACAAAAGGGCGTGCAGATCTCTCTGGAATGCCCCGCAGGAGATGAGTCGACGAGTGCTTTCGCCGACAGACGACGTATGCGGCAAATTCTCCAGAATGTCGTCAGCAATGCTGTGAAATTCACAAATTCTGGGAGCGTCTCGGTGAGGATTTGGCGCGTCAATGAGGCGGTTGTCACGACAGTCAGCGACACAGGTCCGGGAATCGCTCGCGAACAGCTCGAAGCCATTTTCGAGGAGTTCCGCCAAGCCGACACGAGCAACGCACAACGACAAGGCACAGGCCTTGGTCTTTCAATCACCAGGCGACTCGTGCACATGCATGGTGGTTCCGTGCGGGCGGAGAGTCAGCTTGGACGAGGCTCAACGTTCACAATTCGCATACCGATCGATGAATCTACAGCACGCCAGTCACTGCCCTCAATCAGCGCGGAACAGAACACCGTGATCCGCGAGATACCCTAAAAGAGCGACCCCTGCTCGCTCTTCTTCTTACTGACTGCGGAAGGTTCGATCTGAAGGTGATCATATGCTTTTCGTGTAGCCACCCGCCCTCGCGGAGTTCTCGCCAGGTAGCCCTGCTGCAAGAGATAGGGTTCATAGACATCCTCTATTGTGTCGCGCGGTTCAGCTAAGGCGGCGGCAACCGTCTCCACCCCGACGGGGCCACCGTCGTAGAAGTCGATGATCACTTGCAGAAGCCGCCTGTCCATCACATCAAGGCCGGCGGCGTCAACTTCGAGCCGCTCGCAGGTGTGCTCAACAATTTCCCGATCTATTCTCCCTGAACCTTGAACGTCAGCAAAGTCGCGGACTCGACGGATCAAGCGATTAGCAACGCGCGGAGTTCCTCTTGAGCGCTCTGCCAGGGAAAGCGCACCATCAGCGTCGCAGGGCGTACCAAGAAGCTGCGCACTTCTCACGACAATCTTGGCGAGATCCTCAGGTGGATAGAAGTCGAGGCGTAGAGTGACGCCAAAACGTTCCTGAAGCGGCTTGGTGAGCAAGCCCGTGCGGGTCGTGGCACCCACCAAGGTAAAAGGTTTGAGGTCCAGGGGGATACTTTCGGCAAAAGCGCCCTCACCCATCATCACATCAATTCGAAAATCCTCGATTGCCGGATAGAGCGCTTCCTCGACCGGAGCACTCATGCGATGAATTTCATCAATAAAGAGCACATCATTGCGTTCCAACCTGGTGAGCAAACCCGAAAGCACGCCCTTGTGATCAATGGATGGCCCACTCGACAGATGCAGGTTCACCCCCATCTCTGCTGCGAGGATATGAGCGAGAGTCGTCTTGCCTAATCCGGGCGGACCGCACAGCAAGATATGATCCAGAGGCTCGCCTCTTTTTTTTGCAGCTTGCACAAACACCTTGAGGTTGTCCTTGTGCTTTTGCTGACCCACGAAATCGCTGAGTTGCTTGGGACGAAAAATTCGGTCGAACTTTTGATCGTCATTTTGAGGTCCCGCACTGGTCATTCGAGACTCGTCGAGTTCTCCGCCATCAAAATCATCTGAGTCCGGCATCGCTCGTTTCGTACCGAGCCCGCTGCCTTCCAACAAGCCCGCAAATCTTAGCCTGACGTTTCCCGTCCCACCGCACCCTTTCCGCCCCAAAAGCTGCTAAACTCGCCCCCGCTTCGCTCCCCATGTCCCGCCCCCTTGCCATCCTTGTCGCGCTCAGCGCTAGCTCTTCGATTCTGTGGGGTTCCCAGCTCCAAGCAGAGCAAGCGCCACGGCGAGCGTCTGGTACGAATCACCCCAGTACCGAGAGTAACGGCTACATCTACGCGGACTCCTTCCTCGTCTGGATTTATGCTCGACCAGAACGCGACCCCGCTCCGATCGGGTACTTGCGGGCAGGGCAATCGACTCGCCTACGTTCCCTCCAAGGAGCTGCTCCAAATCAGCGCGTGCGAGGCGGATGTGGGAAAGGCTGGTTCGCCGTAGAGCCAGCGGGCTTCATTTGTCTGGACCACGCCGCGAGCCTGGTTCCCACTCGGTACAGTGAGAGCATGGCGAAACTAGCGCCTCGCGAAGGGCCCTATCCCTTCGACTACGCACTCTCAATGGGCACCCCAAGCTACCGACGGGTTCCCGAGCCCAAAGAATGGGAGCGACGTGAACGCGAATTTGGCGAGGCAAAACCAAAACCTCTACCCCCGCACTGGCAAGGTCACGAAGAGCTCGTGACTGATGACGACTTGTCCCTCAGCCCGATGCCCGACTTTCTGCAAGCCAAGGGGTCAGTCTCGCGCTCACCGGAAAAACGCCTCGAACGAAGGGACGTTCCCTTCGGCTCAATGCTGGCCATCACAGGCAGTTTCGAACAGCATGGTCGCCAATTTCTTCAGAGCGCAGACGGCACCGTGGTTCCTGCCAAACGGATGCGCCTGTTCAAGCGCTCGACATTTGAAGGACTCGAGCTCAACACTAACGCTCAAGCAGGCCCTCGGCTGCCGCTTGCCTGGCCACGGAAAGCGGTCCATCACTATCGGCTGGGCGAAAACGCTGAATGCACGCCTCAGGCTTCAGCTTCGAACGCCAAGGCTCAGCCGAGGAGAAAAGCTGGTGGTACAGCCGCTCCTCGGGCTCCCGGGCGACTCGACAAACATCCGGCTCGCATCGATAAGAATTGTCTCATTTCTACGGAAAAGGTGGGGGCACCTCGAAAGGCGATTCAGCTGACGGGGCGCGCTGTCGAGATAGCCGGAACTCGGTTCGCGGAGACGGCAGCTTCTGAGGGGTCCACCTGGCTTCCCACCGGCTACCTCTACCTCGCCGAAGGAAAGTCCGCCGCTGGAAAGCGAAACGCTGACGGCCAACCAATTGAAGCTGACGGAAGCGTGCGCAAATGGATTCATTTCTCCATTGGCCAAGGCACGCTCGTCTCATACGTCGGCAACGAACCCGTATTTGCGACTTTGGCGTCTCCGGGAATCGGCGGTGTCCCAGCTCTCGGGGCAGATCCCTTGGATACACGGACGACCCCAGTAGGTACCTACCGAATCCACTTCAAGCATGTGAGCGACGACATGAGTCCCGAACAGACGGAGCACCGAAAGTTTTGGATCGCTGACGTGCCGTACGCGATGTACTTCAAGCAACCCTTTGCCATTCACGTCGCTTATTGGCACGAATCATTCGGAGAACCGATGAGCGGCGGATGCATCAACGTCTCTCCACGCGATGGTCAGCGGTTGTTCAACTTCACCGGACCGGCGCTGCCGCTCGGCTGGTACGGGGTGGGCTCTTCGCCAGGGTTCGGCTACGGCACAACCGTAGTTATCGACCGCTGATAGCGGCTCAAGCTAGCGAAACATCAAGCTGAACGTGGCCCTCTCGAACGGACGGTTCAGGAGACGACGGTTCAGGAGACGACGGTTCAGGAGACCGACGCAAGAAGTGAAATCGCGAGCATCATCAAGGATGCAGTCAAGAACGCGCCGAGCATCATCATCTGCGTCTGATGTTGTGCCTTCTCGAACTCGCGCTGCGCTTCAAACACTCGCCGCACGCGAGGGTGAGAGGATGCTGGTTGCGGAACCGGAAAATTAATGACCTTTCCCATACTGTCAATATGAGTCCGATTTCCCTGTGTGACAAGTAAGTGACAAGAAAGAAACGACTCGGTGCCAAGAGAAGCCCGTCCAGCGCATGATCTACTTGCCCGGAACTAGGTGTTTTTTCAGTCCTCGTGCTCAATTCCTGAGAAATAAGAAAAGGGCCTCCCGATTGGGGAGACCCTTTTTCTGCAGCGCTGTCGCGCTGCCATGTAGGCACGTGTGTGATTACTCAGCCGCTGCTGGGCTGGCGTTCGGCACGTGACGACCAATCGAAGCAGTGCTGCCCATGTCGTAAGCGTGCATCTCGTGCTCGCCGTAGTCGAGGCCTTCGATTTCTTCTTCTTCACTCACGCGAAGCCCAACGGTCGCCTTAATGACGAAGAAGATGAGTCCTGCGCATACAAGGGTGAAGGCTGCGTACGCTGCAACTCCGAGAAGCTGAATGCCGAGCGAATGGTCCGGGTTCGTGGAAAACAGGCCCACTGCGACCGTACCCCAGATACCGCAGGTCAAGTGTACCGAAGTTGCACCCACTGGATCGTCGATCTTGATCTTGTCGAAAAACATTACCGAGAAGACGACGAGGCAGCCGGCGATGAAGCCAACAACGATTGACATCATGGGAGTAATCACGTCAGCGCCAGCGGTGATGCCCACCAGACCTGCGAGAATACCGTTGAGTGCCATCGAGAGATCCGGCTTACGGCTCACGAAGTTGTAAGCGACCATAGCGCCGATTCCACCGGCTGCAGCAGCAAGGCTCGTTGTCACGAGAACCAGAGAGGTCAGCTCGGGGTCAGCCGAAAGCACTGAACCACCGTTGAATCCGAACCAGCCCAACCAGAGGATGAGCACACCGATGGCTGCGAGAGGCATGTTCGAGCCCGGGATCGGGGTCATTTCGCCCTTCTTGTTGTACTTCCCAAGGCGTGGCCCGAGCATCCAGGCACCGACTAATGCACCCCAACCGCCCACAGAGTGAACCAGGGTGGAGCCAGCGAAGTCGTAGAATCCCTTAGCGTCCAGCCAGCCGCCGCCCCATTTCCAGGAACCAGCGATGGGGTAAACGAGGGCAACGAAGAGGAGTGCAAAGATCATGAAGCTTCCGAGCTTCACTCGTTCTGCAACTGCACCAGAAACGATGGTCGCGCAGGTCGCGGCAAACATTCCCTGGAAGATGAAGTCCGTCCAGTAGGTGTAACCGCCATCTGCATAAGCGATCAGCATTCCTTCGTCACCGGGATCGAGACCGAACCCAGCAAAGCCGAAGAAGCCGTTGAAGTCGCCGGGGTACATGAGGTTGAATCCGCACACATAGTAAGTGAGCAGACCGATGCAGACGATGTAGACGTTCTTAAACAGAATATTGACGGTGTTTTTGGAACGAGCGAGGCCTGCCTCGAGCGTCGAAAAACCCATATGCATGATGAAAACGAGGGCTGTCGCCAACATCATCCAAACATTATTTGCGGTGAATAGCGCGTGAGCGGCGGCATCAGTTGCCGACGCAGCGGTAGGTGCTGCTTCTTCGGCAGCCTCCTCGGCGAAAGCAAGAGCCGGCGCCAGAAAGGCGATGGCTGTTGCGGTCAGTGCGGCGAGTTTCTTCATGACTCAGGTAACTCCTTGAAGTGGGTGGCCAGAGATGCGCGACGACTACCGCCGGCCCGACCAGGAACTTGGTGCAACAGCAATACGAGGGCCGGTGTTTCCTGCCTGTTTCAACGCATGGACCGGTGGATGAAACGTCGTCACAATCCGAAACGAAAGAACATTAGCTAGTAAAATCATGCATTTACGAGTTTTGTTTCAGCTATGCTACGTTTCATATCGGAAACATTCCTTCCCGTAGGCCTAAAAACATCCCCTTCCATCAGAGGTCGCCGAAAGACCTTTCACGAAGAGTTCGCGCTCCATCAGCCTTCTAGCTAAGATTCTTTTTCTGCACTCGCTCGCGGCCCACCCAATGGGGCGGCCCACCCAACGAGACAGACTTCACGAGCCTGAGCAACGATGAGAGTACGCGCCACCGCCACCGGTTCGAGCCAAAGCAACGCAATTGGTCAAATCGAGCTCGCCTGCACCCCGGCCGGCCTCTCGGTGGGACTCTATGGGGTAGGCGCCTACAGCGAGGGCTACGCGACAGGAGCGCTCACGACCGGCACCCGTTTTACAGTCCCCTATTCAGGGATCCGCGCGGCTCGAGAACAGGGGGAGGAAGTCTATTTGGAGCTCGAGGCACCAGGCTTTCCCCATGACCGACTCACTCTGAGCAGGTTCACCGCGGGCCCAGGGGTTCCGCTATCTGAACTGCGTAAGCGGCGCCTTATCCTTCATTTCGCTGCGCTGTCGCTCGCGGCAATCGCATGTCTCTCGGCGACGATTCTCGCTCCGGCTCAGCCGGACCAAACTCTGGCCTGGGGTGCTTTGGGCTACGGTCTGCTCGCTGCCATCTTGGTGCTCGCGGTAGGCTTCTCGATTGACCAGAGTCTATTCCTGCGTCCGCCAGACGAAATGGCTACCCGAAGCGCATTTCTGGGCGACCTGGAGCAACATTACGCTCACCTGGTGCGAACGGGCGCTGTCGCCCCAGCCCGTCGAAAACGGACAATTCCTGATCTCGCAGCTTTCTTACCACGTACAGCGACGACTGTCGGCATCACCATTGCCGCCACAATACTCACGGCACTCGTGACTGGACAGCGACTACTCATGGAGGAAAACCGTGAAACGCCGACTGCGTCCGTCGACCTTCGTGCCGAGCCGATCGGCGAAATGGCACCAGCTCCAGCTCCTCCGCCCGAGCCAGCACCCGATAGAACTGCGCCGACGGGTGGCCTTACCGCGGAGCACGACCCCAAGCCGGCCGAACACCCCGGCAATCAGGGTGAAATCGCACAGGTTGAGCGGCGATGCCTCTGTGATCGTGCGGACTCTCAGCTCTGGAAGAACCCAATTCCGAGACTCAGTGGAGTTCTCATCGAGCGCCGTGCGATTCAGCTGAAAAACTATGTGAAGACCCAAGCAGAAATTGCCGTCGTCAACAACAGCGACAGCCCGATCAATGAGATCACTCTGCACGTCCAGTTCTACGAGCCCGATGGTAAGAAGATGCGCCCGACTAAGGAACGCCCCCTGTATTTTGAAGGTCCACTTCGTCCGGGTGAGGCCGTGAAGTGGAGCACAGAAGCGCGGGGTACCGACTTTGAAATTGCTATCCCTGATCTGGGCAATCTCGGCCCGAATGGCGATGGTGCAGCGCAGGCCGACGAGTTCTTCAAGCTACTTGAAGCAAATCATCGCCCAGTTCGACTGCACGCGGTTCGGCTCCTGAGCTACTTGGGAGACTCGCGAGCGCGAGACGCCGCGCTTCATCTTAAGGATGCCATGCGCGCCGCCGAAGCCCCCTATTTGCGCAGGGTTCTTAGCGCAACGGGAAACATTAGAGTCTGCGACGTCGAACTGCGAAAGGAAAATGCAACCACGGTTGGCGCTTGCGTCTACAACGCATCAGACGAAGACCAAGACGCTCTGGGAATTCAGCTCAAGGCTCTCGACGGCAGCCTCGATGCTGACCATCCCCTTGCAGATCCTCCACAAATCCGCACAGAAGAAAAGTGGCAAGTACCGGGCCCGCTCAATGCTCAATCAGGTCGATACGTCCGAGTGACGCTGCCCGCAGGCTTTTTGAGCGAAAAAGGGAGCTCGCTCGAAGTCGTGACGGACCGATTCGATCTGCTTGATTAGCGTCGCCGACTCGATGGCGGTAATTCACTCGTTCTCCTCGACCGTTGGCCTGGGGGTATTGCCGCTGCTACCGCTCGCGAGAGTGTCAACCGACTCTGCGATGAGGCGTCGAGACTCAGCATCGTCGCAAGATCATCAATTTCTCGAAAGGCTCGACCCTCCGAAGAATTCGATTCCCACCCCTCGTTGAACAACCAGCCGGCTCGTTGCCTGAGACCTTGGGGCAGCGAATCCCAACCGGGCTCCGTGAGAAGCGCCAGGAGAAGTGCACGCTGGAGTGCTCGAGCATGACGCGGGGAAGAACAGCCCGGGATAGAGAGTGATCCCGTCTCGGCCCAGTCGTTCGCCTGGCGTCGCACATGCGGAGAAAAGTATATGCGAGGCGGCGCGTCCGACGGTCGCGCAACGTCAGCGAAGCTCGGGGGATCAAAATCGGCGAGCGAACCAGGCCGGCTGCTACGAACATCGCGCTCGGAAACTGGACTGCGCACAGAAGCTGGACCGCGCTCTGGGCTCCGAGTAGTCACCTGAGAGTGACTTGGAGGAGGGATCGTCGAGCGCAACGTATCGCGAGAAGTACGGCGCCCGCGGCCTTCCGGAGAGGCCTGGTCCTCAATCGACGCTCTTCGCTCAAGTTCATCGCGTTTCGTCTCAGGAGACAAATCTCTTCCACGTCTCGATGGTGGTGGTGTAGGAATCGTCGCGAAGGAATCAGTATCGATGGACTCGGGATGACTTGACTCTCGACTCGTCCGCGCCTGCCGCGAGACGCCCACCTTGGGAACAAAATAAGGAGGGATGAGCTCAGGGGATACCTCCTCAAAATCCAACGGCACACGTGGGGCCTTGGGAATTTTCACCTCTTCAAGTTGCTCGTCCCGCAGCGAATAATAACCAGCGCTTTCCCGCGGGGGAACTGTGGGACGAGAACTCAAGCGTCTCGCGTAGGGGGGAGGCTGAGAGTTTCTTTCGCCGTCGAAGATTCGTCGTTCAGCCCTACCAGGGAAAGAAGCAGTGTGAGAGTGCGTTCGCCGCGATGGCGGGGGGACAGTGGAGAGGCGCTGCTTGCGCTCTCGCTCCGCGACGGATTCGCTCAGGCGGGCATGAGCATCTTGCGCATCGTCACCTGAACCAGCGGGGCCACCTAAGCCAGTTGCGTGCGTCAGTCGCGAGGGCTCGTCAAGATGAGTCGGCTGCTCGATGGACTCCGGAACAGAAGTCGTGACTCGCGCCGATTCGCCGACTCCGCTCAATGTATCCCGTGATTTCTTGCCTTCGAATGCCAAGCTGCTTTGACTCCTGGGCGGTGAGCCCCAGGGCGCCGTTCAATGCGCCCTCAACCTGAGGAAGTAAGACATGTAGGACATTGGGCGTCAATGTACTTCTATGTCAGGTTATGGGGTTTATCCTATAACAACAGCCGCTCAGCCCTCTTTTAGAGCTCACTCATGCACTGAAAGGTGCCCAATTCACATTCCCCCGTAAACCGGTTTCACATCGACGAAGTTAACCGTTCTTCGGCACAAACAACGCTTGGTGGGTCTCGGTCAGCATCCTCTTGAGAGGAACTCCCGGCGGAACCTTGGATTCATCGACGAGTGCGACGTTTTCAGGAGTCGCGAAGTTTCCGACAAACCAATGCCCCTTACCCTCAAACATATTGTAACGGTACTTCCCGAATTGCTCCATGTCGTAGCACTTGAGCATTCTTCGAAAGCGCAGCACTTCAGGAATATTGATCCCACTTGGATCTCCGTCGAGTTCATTGCCTTCATAAACACTCAGTGGATCAAGATTAACTCGTGCATCTAGTTTCGTCTGTATTCTGAGGTCCTCAGCCGAAAGCGGAACGCTCGCCGGAAAGATGCCTCGCATTTCGTCAAAGTGAGAAGGCTCTGTCATCCCGAATGAGAGAGTGTGCACCGAGGGCAATCGCAAACAGAAACGCGCGTTCCACTGGATTGGGGAAAGTGGCGCAGTCAGTTCTCTCAAGAGCGGGGGTGGGTTGAAAAGGTGACCACCTTTGTCGTTCGGAGAAATGATAAAGACGCCCATGTCACGCGCCTGGGCGAGCTGAATGGCGGCATAATTGCGCTGAAAGAAGTAGTAATAATGGAGATTGACGAAGTCGAAACGATTCGACTCGATGGCACGACAGATGACCTCCGTAGGGCCGTGAGTTGAAAAGCCAATATTCCCGATGACACCCTGTTCCTTGTAATCTTCGAGAACGTCGAGGGCACCGCCCTTCTTCAAAGTGTTGTCCAGAATCTCCTGCGTGTTGATGCCATGGTAGCCGTAGAGGTCGATACGGTCCGTTCGGAGCCCTTCGAGCTGCTCCTCGACCAGACGTCGCATTTCATCGCCTGTGTCGCCGGTTCCTTTGGTCATCAGGTAGAAGCTCTCGCGCTTCAACCCAAGTTCCTCAAAGGCGATTCCGTGAGCGTGCTCACTCTTGCCGTAGCCGTAGGCGGTCTCGATATGGTTGATGCCCTCATCGAGCGCACGGCGAACCGTACGCATCGTGTGCTCAATCATTTCTCGATGTGGTTCCTGACGCGGTTTTGACCAACCATCATGATAGCGCATCCCCCCGAGGGTGATGACGCTGAGCTGCTTTTCGGTGCGACCGAATCGCCTAGTTTGCATCCTTTGAGTCATGCGTTCGGTGAAAATTGAATACCCGCTTGACGATACATGGTCTGCAGCGTGGCTTTATCTGAAGCCTTGGAAAGCGCCTCATCTGGATCAACGGCGCCTGACTTCACCAACTCGAAGAGACTGTCATTCATCACCCGCATGCCAATATTGCGAGACGTCTGCATCACTGACGGAATCTGGAAAATCTTCCCCTCTCGAATTAAGTTGGCAATCGATGGCACGCCCATCATTACTTCGAGAGCGGCTGCGCGTCCTCCGCCCTTCTTCTTGCAAAGCATTTGAGCGATCACGCCTTTGAGACTGGTGGAGAGCATCGTGCGAATTTGATTCTGCTGGTCGGTCGGAAATTGATCGATGATGCGATCGATCGTGCTCGGCGCAGATGATGTGTGGAGCGTGCCGAAAACAAGGTGTCCCGTTTCTGCAGTTTCCATCGCGATCGCGATGGTCTCCAAGTCTCGCATTTCGCCCAACAGAATGATGTCCGGATCTTCACGAAGCGCGGCCTTGAGGGCCGCCTTAAACGACTTAGTATGCACACTCACTTCGCGCTGATTAAGCAGGCTCTTCTTATTGGGATGCACGAATTCCACCGGGTCTTCGATGGTGATGATGTGCTTCTTTTGAGTCGTGTTGATGTGGTCGATGAGCGCCGCCAAAGTCGTCGACTTGCCTGAACCGGTTGGTCCTGTCACCACGACAAGCCCCTTGGACAAGTTGGTGAGCCCGAGCAAGTTACTCGGCAAGCCCAGCTGCTCCACCGTCAGTATCTTTGTAGGAATGACACGAAAAACCCCGCCAGTGCCGTTTAAATCCGAAAAAACATTGGAACGAAACCGCGCCAGTCCGGTGATCTCGTGCGCGAAATCGGTGTCGTGAGTTTCGTCGTACTGCTCGATATTTCGCTGCGGCATCATCGGCCTGAGGATGCTTGCAGTCTCTTCTGCACTCAAAATCTGAGTACCGGGTATTGGCACGATATCACCATCGAGTCGTAGTAATGGCGGAGCGCCCACCGAGATGTGGAGGTCTGATGCTCCCATCTCGACCATCTTGTGAAGCAGACGATCAATTGCCTCAGTGGATCCGGTGGGGCCGTTGTCACGACGGGAAGGTGGGGGAGCAACAGAGTCCCCGATGTTCACCTGCCGCATCGACGGTTGTGTCGGATTGAACGGAGGAGCGCCGACCGGCGCCTTACGCGGCTCGACCGCCATCGGCGTCACTACATCAGGAGCGTTCGCGGGGCGCGCGCGCTGAGGCGCATCCGGCACGAGCGGTGAGCGTACGTCCGGACTCCCCTGAGTCGAGGGGCCACCAACGGAGGCATCTTTCTTCGTGAGATCAAAATGAGCATGCACCATGCCCATCTTGAGTTCAGCCGTTGCCACAACAGTACCATGGCCAGGCAGATCGAACTTCCAATCGGTCCAGCCGTTGGCCAGAGAGCGACGAGCCTCTGGTGTGAGAATCGGCTCAAGCATCGCGTTGATGCGTTCGGGTGTTTGCGTATCGCCGCGTACCTCGTTCTCACCCGCGGCTGTAATCACAATCGTGCGCCGGCCTGGAACCAATCGGACTTCTCGAGCGTCCACCAACAGCGCCCGCTTGAGCAAATCCTTCAAGTTGAGTTTAACCACGAGTTGATCAAACGAAGTTCAACCCTTTCGGTCAAGCGCAAAGGCTTCGCCGTTCAATAACCGATGTACACGACGGTGCCCCGCTGCTTGTTAAGAGCCGCATGCCACCCCGGAGGGATCGGCGGATCGGTCCACTCAAACAGCCAGGCGCTGTCGCGAGGCGCCAAATTCACGCAGCCATGACTTCGTTTTCTGCCGAAGTCATCGTGCCAGTAGGCTCCGTGGAGAGCAAAGCCACGATGAAAGTATTGAACGAAGGGCACATCCTGTAGCTCGTAGGAGTCTGCCCGATCCTCATCGCCGTCCATTGTACTGCTGAGCGATTTTTCGTGAATCATGAAGGTCCCACGAACTGTGCGTTCTCCTTCAGGATTTGAGTCGCCCTTTTCCCCCAGGCCTCCTCTTCCCGCACTGATCAGAGTTGCATAGACAGCTCGCTGCCCTTCATAGGCGACAAGAGTCTGCTCCTTGATCGAAACATCAATCCACTTGCGTCGCCCCGTAGCGATACTTGGGAAACTATCGCGCGGTTTCACAACGCGTACTGTGGACTCCACGAGCCACAGTCCTTCACTCGTCTCAATCATACCTCCTTTGGCCGTGTTGCCAGTCAATCGAAAGGCCCGTTTGTCTCTCTGCTCTGCGTGCGGAAGGAACCCCCCACTTTCCGTCTGTTTCCAAAGGGTAATGCCGCCTTTCACATGAAAGGCAGCCGGTAGCGATTCACCAGCTTCGAAAATGATTCCCTCTAAAGTGCTCTCTTCTACAAGGTCAACGCGATCAAGAGCGATGATGTCCATCTCCGTCGTAACGCCGAAGCCTCGGTTGTTCCACAGGAATGTCTCCACAAATGCGAAGCCACTATCTCCGCTTGCTTGCCCTGAGTGAACCTGACGACGCAAGTGACTCTTGGTGCCATAAGGCTTCTCGAGCGCGCGCCCTTCTAGCAAGTAACTCGGAGGCTTGTCCGACAGCGAAATCCTTTCGACAAGTCCGCTACTCTTTGCGCGCAAGACCCAGTTTGCCGCGCGGTCGAGCACCGAAGAGCCCTCAATTTCAACCATCTGAGCTGACGAAGGTAGTCGAAAATAGCGATACGGTGCTTGCTCGCCGCTACGCCCATACAAGTAGGGAAACCCCTCACCCAGGCGCGGGCGTACCCGACTCTCAAGAACAACCGGGTGATTGAGATCCTGGGTGGCCCCCTTCCCCAGACACACGAAGCCGCGTGGATTAATCCGCAACCAGCCTCCGTCGCAGCCCTCATTCTTGATGATAGGCCCTCGGGCATCCATCACCACGCCCGCGCGAAGATACCCAAGACGGGTGCGTTTGGGCCCCGTATCGGTGTAAATCCACGTACGCCAGGCAATGCTCGCCAGCTTTTCTCCCGTGGGTTCAAACGGTAAGTTATCGTCTAAACTACCTTGATGGTCGACATCAGGTGAGTTCTGCGTCGTGCTGGCTCCAGGTTTCAGTTGAAGCAATACCAATGGGCTCCCCTCAAGCTCTGTGCCGGGCGGCTCTACATGAGAGCACGCTGCCAGCGCCATCAAACCCGTGAACCCGAGTCGCAGGCAGCCAAGACCTGGAAAGAATCGACTCATGGCTCCCCCAATAGGCCAAAAGACGAACGACTGTCGAGGGGGTGATGCGCCTCAGTCCTCTCGGCTTTCATGTAGACGCCAGGTTGGGCATTCTCTCGGGGTGATGAAGATCCCACTAGGCCTATTCAAAGTCGGAAAAGAAGTACTTCGACACCTCCTCAAACGTCCGGTCGTAGGCATTAACGCAATTGCACGTACCGGGGATGGTCGCATTCTGCTCATTCGACGGGGTGACACAGGCGAGTGGGCACTGCCGGGCGGAACTCTCGAATGGGGCGAAACATTGCGCGAAGCCTTACCCCGCGAACTGCTCGAAGAAGCGGGGGTGGAACATGCTGAGCTCGGTCAGTTACTCGGTGTCTATTCGGATCCTGATCGTGACCCGCGATTTCACGCCGTGACGATCATCGTCGAGGCAAGAATCAGCGAGCCAAGTCGGACTCCTGGCAACCCCGTCGAAATCCTGGAAGTCGGACTCTTCGCTCAGAATGAACTGCCCACCAACTTGTCGCATGGCCATCGGGATATGCTGGATAATGCTAGCGCCGGCTGGGTCGTATGGGAGTAAACAGATGACGATGCGACTTCAGACCCTTTGCCTACTCCTCTTTCTGTGCGTCCCTCTGGGCGGCTGCTCATTTCTCGGGATGGGCGTTCAGGTCGAAACGACCAAAACGAGCGTGGCACCGCCGAGCAACATCTCGGTCTATCTCACGGTGAAGAACGCCGGCGAACCGGTGGGCTATCTGACAGCGAGTGACTTTCAGATCTACGAAAACGATGTTCTGCTCGACAACTCACAAATAGGATTTCGACTCTTGCCGCGGGACAACTTCGGGTCCGGAGCCACCGTGGTCATTCTCGATCTGAGCGACAATCCCGACAAGAATGAGCTGCACCGAATATCTCGAGGAGCTGCGCATTTTGTTGAAAAGGTCTCGACATCTCAGCAAGTCATCGTGATTGCGTTTGACGGAAGCGAGCGCCCCCGCAAAGTCGCTGAATTTCCGCGAGTCTCGCAAGAAACCAAGAGACCTCTCCCTGAGCTTTCAAAGTTTCTCACCAAAGACAGTTCGCGCGACTTGAACAGCGCGATCGTGGCCGCAGCGAATGGTCTCAAACAGACACTCGCCGAGCACAAGAGCGAAGTACAGTTCGGTACCATTGTCACGCTGACCCGCGGCCAAGACCTAGCGGGAAGAACCAGTGAGGCGGACGTCAAACAAGCACTGAAAGACTCCGGTTTCGAGATGTTCAGTATTTCGCCTGAAGGTGCGAGCCTTCCTGAACTCGAGCTGATTGGATCCGAGGGACGCATTGAATACGACACGATAGACACGCTTCCGCTACGTTTTCAGGACTTAGGAATGCGTGTACGCGACGGTTGGTTCAGTCACTACCTGCTTTCCTATTGCTCCCCTGCCCGCGCCGGTACTCGACAGCTGAAAGTAAGAGTCGAATTCGAAGACGATGAAGGTGTTCCCCAGAGCGGAAGTAGTCACTCCGAGTTCAATGCTTCGGGATTTCAAGGTGGGTGTGTCGCGGCGAAGCAGTCAGCCAAAGAAGAAGCTGCGGCGACCGATAGTGGTCCCAGTGAATCAACTGGGGAAGTAGCCCCAACCATCGAGCCGGAGCCACAGGCGCCGGCCTCGCCCGCAAAAAAGCGTCAACCTAAGAAGGCTACGCCACAAACGAAGCCAAAAAAGGCTCCGCCTGAAAGCAGCGCCCCGGTCGTGGCACCGCCCCCTTCGGGAAAATACGAGTAGCCCTTTAGGACCGCCTGGATTGCACCGTTCCTACGAATCATGATGGATCATCTCCAGGAGTCGGCTGCCGAAGCAGAAAGCTCAGCGACAGCGCCCACTCTTGTAGCTGCGCCGAGTGGCCTGTCCACGGCCAGCGTTGTTCGACAAATTCCACAACAGCAGGCCTCTGATTCACGAAGCGGCCCGGTCAGGGTGCTCGTCGTGGATGACGACCCGGAGACAGCTCGCGGACTCTCACGAGCGCTCACAGCAACTGGCAATGAGGTGTGTATCGCTGCCAGTGGAGCGGAAGCTCTTGGTGCACTCAAAGCCAGCGCATTTGACGTGGTGCTGAGCGATATCGGGATGCCTCAAATGGATGGCTTTGGGCTGCTCGATGCAGTCAGGCGGGTGAATACTCAGGTCCCGATTGTGCTGCTCACGGGGGACCCCACAGTGAGCACCGCGGCACGTGCCCTTGAAGTCGGCGCCTTTCGCTATGTGACCAAACCCATCAACCCGCGAGACTTAGCCGGGGTTGTTGAAAAAGCCGCAAGAATGTATCGGATGGCCCTCGTCAAACAGCAAGCTGCGCGTTTGCTGGGACAGCACAATCCACAGGGGAAAGACCACGACAGCCTGAATCGCAGCTTTGATCGCTGCCTCGATACATTGTGGGTCGCTTTCCAGCCAATTGTAGACGGCAACGCAAAGCGCATCTTCGGTTTCGAGGCTCTAATGCGGAGCCGGGAACCGGAGCTACCGCACCCGGGGGCTGTCCTGGACGCGGCGGAGCAACTTGGTCGTCTGGACGAACTTGGCCGCATCGTTCGGCTTCGGACTGCTCTATCGATCCCAGAAGCCAAGGACGAACCAGCAATCTTCGTGAACTTGCATGTTCGTGACCTACTCGACGAGTCCCTTCTCAGCCCCAACTCACCACTGGCACCGTTCGCAAGTAACATCGTTTTGGAAGTCACCGAACGCGCAAGTCTGGCCGAGGTGCCCGACGTGCAACAACGAATCGCCCTACTTCGGGAGCTGGGCTACCGCATTGCCGTCGACGATCTTGGCGCTGGCTACGCCGGACTAACCAGCTTTGCCCTGCTCGAACCCGAGTTTGTGAAGCTCGACATGAGCCTCGTGCGGGATGTGCATCTGAGTAAGACCAAAACCAAGGTAGTTCGTTCGATGGTCAATCTCGCTAAGGACATGGGCATGCTGGTCGTTGGAGAAGGCATCGAGTGCCTGGAGGAAAGCGACGCTCTCCTGGAGCTCGGCTGTGACTATCTACAGGGTTTCTATTACGCGAAGCCAGCCCCCCCGTTTCCGGAGGTGCAGTGGTGACCCACTCGTCGGTGCCCACACGTGACCCAATTCTACCGCCCGAAAAACCTGCAGTCACGAGCGATAGAACTCTTATTCCCAGTTCGGGCTCGGGCGCCATTCGCCTCAACCGCTTGCAGCAGGCAAGTCCAACTGGCGTCACTCAGCCCGAGATGCCCGCTGTGCGCCCGAGAGATCCGGCGATTCGTGAATACCCGATCTCAAAGATCCCGGCCAACGAGCGTCCACGGATTCCGAGTTCTCCGGCTGCTATCAGCGAGCGGGCAAGCAATCGAACCTCGTGGGCGGACGCTGAGGTGTTCGACCCCATCACTGAACCCACCGGCCGAGCGACGGAGATCGGACCACCTCCATCGCTGATCTCTGATCGAGATCGAGCGTTGCTTTTGCGGATGGACGGAGTTCACGCCGGGCAAGTCATTCCGCTGCAAGAATCTCTCACGATCGGACGCCATCCGAACAATGGCGTCGTGATCGACGATACCGGTGTAAGTCGACACCATGCGGAAATCCATATCGAACGAGGAGTTCTACTGCTCAAGGACTTGGGCGCCCGAAACGGCACGATTGTTCAAGGTAGGAAAATAGAAGGAATCGTCGAACTCCACGATGGCGACTTCATTCAGTTCGGTCCACGCGTCGGCTTCCGATTCTCGCTGACAGACCTTAAGCAGGAGCGACTGCTACAAAGACTATACGAGTCCAGCAATCGAGACGCCCTCACCGGTGCCTATAATCGTAAACACTTCGACGAACGGCTGCTTGGAGAACTAGCTTATGCGAGTCGCCATGAAGCAAGCACCGCGCTTCTATTGTTCGACATCGATCACTTCAAGAAAGTCAACGATACCTACGGTCACGCTGCCGGCGATGCCGTGCTGCGACAAGTGTCAGGCATCGCGCAGAGTCGACTTCGAACCGAAGACGTCTTCGCGAGAATCGGGGGCGAGGAATTTGCCGTCCTTCTACGCGGAGTTGACCTGAAGGGCAGTACCCGACTCGCCGAACGACTCCGAACAAGCATCTCCAGCGTCCCAACAATGTTCGATCAAGTGACGATTCCCATCACTGTGAGCATCGGCTGTGCGTCCACCAGGTGCGAGGGCGGTGAGCTCGGTGATCGGTTAATCCGCCTGGCCGACGAACGTCTGTATCGAGCGAAAAATAGCGGTCGAAATCGAGTGATTTCGGAGTAGAGCACGGCTCAATCACGACCCCGAACGTCTCCAATTGAGCCGCTCTCTTTTTCCGACTAGGGTCGAGAGCCTTCAAAGGAGAACACCTTGGCGATTCCGAGTGATACACTAAAAAACGAGCGAGACGCTCTCAAAGACCAGCTTCGAGAAATTGAAGCCGAACAGCGTCGTATCGAGGGCGAACTGAAACAAGTCCGTCAAAAAGAGCTGCGCACCAAACGTGAAATTGAAGCAATCACCACGTTGCTTGAATTCACCGAAGAGCCCAAGAAAGATTGAGACGAGGGGACGGCTATTCGCCGTCTCCCCCTCGTTTCATTGTGGTTGCCCAATACCCGTCCGTGAGAGTCGTAGAGTTCGGGCGACTCAACTCGCCGCCGGGTCCGAATGCGCGAATGACGTTGGTCATCTCTCCGCGGGCGGGCGCTGGTGGAACAATTCGCGGATCGCCTGGTTTCGCCACTGACTCGACCTGGAGCGTCTGAGTGGGGAAGGCGAAGCTCACACCCAACTCTTGAGCGAGCCGAAGAATTTCGATGTAGACGTTGTGTTGCTCCCGCAGTTCGTCGGTCCAACTTTGGACTTTGAAGAACATGTAGAGCATCACATTGAGACTATGTTCCCCGAAGCCACTGAAGTGGATCTCGTAGTAGTCTTTTCTTGAAAATGGATTTGCCTGAATGATAGCGCGAATCCCCTCGACGAACGCCTGCATCTGTTCAGGAGTGGTGTCGTAGGTGAGATTCAAAGTGGTGGACAGGCGTCGAAATTCGCGCAGTCCCATGTTGTCGATCGCCGCTTCGGTGAAATGGGCGTTCGGCACAGTCACGAGTGAGTTGTAGAAGGTTCTCACCCGAGTCGAGCGAAACCCTACTTCTTCCACGACTCCTTCGGTTCCGTTGATGCGCACCCAATCACCAATTTGGAAGGGCTTATCAATGAAAATCATCAGGCTTCCGAAGAAGTTGGCAATGGTGTCCTTGGCGGCGAGAGCAACGGCTACTCCTCCGATCCCCAGTCCCGCGACGAGTGAACCGACATTCACGTCCATGTTCTGAAGCAGGAACAAGATACCTGTAAGAACAACCGTAATTTTGAGGGCGCGGCGCGCCAGCGGAACCAGCTGATCGTCGAGTTTCGACTCCGTATGCCGGGCCTTGGCCTCCATTCGATCGCCGAGCACGTCCACTAAGCGGTATGCGGAGAGCACAAACGAAATGATCGTGAGCCCACGCACAATGATCGCGAGTGCGCGATCCATGCCCTCGCCGAGTCCCAGCATGGGGTAAACGGCGGCGAGTAAACCTGCGACGATCAAGGTGGAACCCGGTCCGGCAAAGACGTCAACAATGTGACCAACCGAGGTGGCCCCGTGTTTCGCCGCCATCGGCGCTAAGCGCGACAACAAGACGAACTGAATGATCTTGCGAAGCAGCAGACCCAGGAGCGCGACCACCAGCAGCACGATCAACTGCCAAGCTTGGGCCCCTAGAAACTTCGTCCGGAAAATAGCAGGCAGCGCTTCAATCCAGTGAGCGGGCACTTGCGATTCGGCTGCACCAACTCGCGCAGAAGCCCCTTCGGGAAAGGCGCCAACGACGAGAATCACAGCAACGGCTGCGAGGACGAGGATAAGCAGTTTTCGAAGTAAAGCGTTCACGCTGGGTTCCCCAGGCGATTGAGATCTCGTTTTGTCATCTTTGCCATTGTGAGAATGTGGCGAAATTCTTGAAGAAGCACCGGTTGAACACTCAGTCGCGGACTGCGAACCAGCATCATCTGAGCCAGAGCAGGCTCTTCCTTGATTGACTTCAGCGTCACAGGCTTTTTCAGCTCGATGAGAGGTGAAAAGTCGACTGCGCTAAAATCACCCTTGCTCGCTGAAGGATCTGGGTAGTGCTCTTTGACGACTTCAGCCAAACCGACAACCTCTTTGTGCTTTCCCGTGTGATACACGAACGCGATGTCGCCACACTTCATCGCACGAAGATTGTTTCGAGCTGAGTAGTTGCGCACGCCGTCCCAGCGTCCCACCCCATCGCGCACGAGGTGCTCCCAGCCGTATTCTTCGGGTTCACTCTTGATCAGCCAGTAACTGCGCGCCATTTGCGGGGACGCTCGCCCCATGGGCGTGAGAAATCAAGCAGAAGCCGTGCGACGTTTCGCTAAAAACTCAACGAGGAACACAATCGCGAATCCAGCGAGAATCAGAAGGGGGACGCTCACGTCCCAGGTTTCGGGAATGAAGGGATGAGCCTCCACAATCTTGATTTTGCCGCGGACTTCACGAGAAATCGTCTCCTGGTAGGGCCAAATGCGCCACAGGCTGCCAATCAAAAGGCCGCAAAGGCCTGCAACAACCGGGGCATGAAAGCGGCGTAGCGCCCAGGCAACGATTCTCGCGAATGCGGTGATGCCGACCAGACATCCGAGAGCAAACGGCACCACAATGAGCAGTGCAGAAAAGTCCAGGTGAAGCAGGCTCTCAATCGCTCCAATCACGCGTTCATACTGGCCAAGAATCAGCAAGATGAAGGAACCGCTGATCCCGGGAAGGAGCATCGCGCTTATCGCCACGACTCCATACAGGAACATGTGAAAAGGAGACCCTGGCATGTCCATGGGAACGAGATTGACGACGAGCCAACCAAAAGCCGTCCCGAACAGCAGGCTCACCCAAGCCACCACAGTCCACTTAATGTCTTTCCCCAGCACGAACACGCTGGCAGCAACAAGTCCAAAGAAAACCGAGTAGACGAGCGTGGGATGACTCACGAGCAGCCCGGGCAAGCCGACGATCTTAACCATGACGACCACTGCCGAAATAATTCCGAGAAAGAGCATCGCCAAGAATCGCCAATGAACAAGGCCAAGTAGTTCTCGCCATTGGAACTTGAGCAATGCCTTCACAGACTCGGCATTGATTGTAGCGATGGCGGCCAACAGGCGCTCATAGATGCCGCAGGCGACTGCCATGGTGCCACCTGAAACCCCAGGTACGACGTCCGCGCTACCCATAGCGAAACCACTACCGACAATATGCCTCGCCGTGGCCCACGAGAATTCGACGTCCTGCAGAGACTGCTGGGCGCTTGCTTGATGTGCAACAGATGTTGGTTGTTGGGGAGACGCTTCGCTCATGGCCGAGCCGACGCTAGTCAGGTCCACCGGCCATGCAAATCGGTCAACGTCACTCAGGTTTTGCTGCAACTTTTCGAATGGCCTGAATGCCTTCGAGCACCACCCAAAGTTCCAGGGCTAGAACAAAGGCGCCCACGGCCATCAGTAGAATCTTTTCCTCATGGTAGTAACCGATGATATTTCCCGCCATTGACGCAGCAGCAACGATAACAACGAAGATCATGGGGATCCCGGTAAAGAGCCAGGGTCGTCCCGTCTGGCGGAGCCAAACGGTCACCACCACAAGGCTCAACCCAGCCAAGAGCTGATTGGTAGCCCCGAACAGCGGCCACAAGGTCTGATCAGTCCCCGTGAGATAAAGCGCTAGCGGTGGCGCCACGGCGAAGAATCCAGCGACGTAGCGGCCTTGAATGAATTTGATTCCGTAGATTTCGCCTAGCTCGCTCAAAATGTAGCGCTGAATGCGCACTCCCGTGTCGAGACTGGTTGCGGCAAAAGAAATCACCATCACCGCCACGAGCACCTGAGCTGCGTCGTTAGGTATCCCAATCGCAGACACAAATGTGGAGGCCCCCTCCACGAAGGCTCCGAGGCCCCCCTGAGCTACCTCGGCAAAAGGACGGTGGTAATGCGCAGCCCAGTCGGCAAGCCCAGCACTGACTGCGAGGGTCGCGAGTAGGGCGACCAACCCCTCGCCAAGCATAGCGCCGTACCCCACCAGCGGGGCGTCCGTCGCCTTTTCAATTTGTTTACTGGTCGTCCCAGACGAAACCAGACCGTGAAATCCGCTAATCGCTCCACAGGCAATGGTGACAAACAGAAATGGGAGAATGCTTGGAGCATCGCTGGGCACGGCAAAAGTGGGGGCTTGGATGATCGGCTGGGCGATGAAGATCCCCAAGATCATCGTGGCCAGTCCCACGAAAAGCTGGTGAGAATTGATGTAATCGCGAGGCTGAAGCAAGATCCATACGGGAATGACGCTGGCGATGAACGAATAGATCAGAAGCAAAATGACCCAAGCGGTCCCCTCGTGACTCGCGCCAACGACACCCGCCAGCGACAGGGGGATGTCATTGCCAATGTAGGCCATCCAGTACAGTCCGATGAGCGCAACGATCGAAGGCCAAAGCAAAGGCACATTCTTTTTGTAGCTGAGCCAACCAATGGCGATCGCGACGATAATCTGAAAGTTCACCGGCGCCACAGAGCCAGGAAACGCGACGAATAGTTTTGCAATCGCTGAGGCAAAGACCGCGATAACAACCATCACCAGAACAAAGATGACCAAGAGGAATAGCGGTCGAGTTCGCGGACCAAGAATTACTGCGCTGATCTGACCCACGCTCTTGCCGCCATGCCTCATCGAAAGGACGAGCACGGAAAAGTCGTGAACCGCCCCCATCAAAATGCTGCCAACAACAATCCAAATGACAGCAGGTACCCAGCCCCACACGACGGCAATCGCTGGCCCGATGATCGGCGCGGCGCCTGCTATTGAAGCGTAGTGATGACCAAACAGGATCGCTCGCTTCGTCGGCACGTAATCGATCCCATCACTCAGCTGTTTGGAGGGAACGGGTTCATCCTCACGGAGCTGGAAAACCACGCGTCCTAAAAAGCGTGCATAGAAACGATAGCCGAGTCCGAAAGCAATCAGGCCCCCGAGACACACCCAAGCTGAATTCATGGCCAGGGAGCTATCACATTGGTGAGGGCCTGAGAAAAGCCCCTCTCAGTGCAGCTCTCAGTATCAGTGCAGGCTGTCAGTATCTGGGTCCACTATGCCGTTGTGGACCTTCACTGAGGGCCCCAGAAGCGAACGAAGCTCGGTCTCTTCGATGCTCTCCTTATCGAGCAAGAAGTCACGAAGGGCCTCCAGCGCCGTGATGTGCTTCTTGATGAGCGCCTCGGCCTCAGCGGCGGCTTGGAGGATAATTTTGCGACTTTCCTGCTCGATCTGATGAACGGTCGCATCGGAAGTGCCGCCATCAGTCGCCATACGCTGACCCAGAAAGGGGTGTTCGGTCTTGTGTTCATGGAACACGGGACCAATGGTTTCACTCATACCAAAATGCGCCACCATGCGAAATGCAATCTCGCTGGCGCGCTTGAGGTCATTTTCGGCTCCGGAACTGTTTTCGCCGAGAAGTACTTTTTCCGCCGCAAATCCGCCCATCAGCACACGCAGTCGCGCCTCAAACTCGGGTTTCGTCATCATATGACGGTCGGCTCCAGGAGTCTGCTGCGTGACACCAAGCGCCATCCCGCGCGGAATGATGGTGACCCGCCTCAGTGGTTCAGCGTGAGGAGAAAAATGTGCCGCTACAGCATGACCTGCCTCATGAATCGCGACCCGGCGCTTCTCTTCAGGATCCAGCTTGGACTCGCGCAGATCGCCCAGCACGATCTTGTCATACGCTGCCCGAAAATCTGCTTCGGTCAGGTTATCCCCTTCGCGACGGGTTGCGTGCAAGGCCGCTTCGTTCGCCAGGTTGGAAAGGTCGGCGCCAGAAAAACCAGGAGTGTCGCCAGCGATGGCAGCTAAGTCGACATCGTCCGCAAGAGGTTTGTCGCGAGTGTGCACCACCAGGATGGCCTCGCGTGCCTTGAGCTCGGGGCGGTCAATCGTCACACGACGGTCAAATCGACCGGGTCGCAGGAGCGCCTGGTCAAGCACGTCAGGACGATTCGTCGCGGCGATAACAATCGTCTGATCGTTGCGGGAAAATCCGTCCATCTCGCTGAGCAGCTGGTTGAGTGTTTGCTCGCGCTCATCGTGACCACCGCCTAGTCCGGCTCCTCGAGCACGACCGACAGCATCAATTTCGTCGATGAACACGATAGCAGGTGCCACCTTCTTCGATTCCTCGAACAATTCGCGCACGCGAGAAGCACCTACACCCACAAACATCTCAATGAATTCAGAGCCATTGATCGAGAAAAACGGAACTCCTGCCTCACCGGCAACTGCACGCGCCAACAAGGTTTTGCCAGTTCCGGGTGGCCCCACCAAAAGAATACCTCTTGGAATTTTTCCTCCAAGACGACGATACTTCTCAGGTTCTTTGAGAAACTTGACGACTTCTTCGAGATCATTCTTCGCCGCCTTCTGACCAGCGACGTCGGCGAATTTCACGCTGACTTCCGTCTCTTTTTCGAACTTCTTCACGCGTCCCTTCATGAGACCGCCGAAGGGGCCGCCCATCATCTTGGAACTGCGACGACTCATCCAAAGCAAGAACCCGATGATCAGACCGAAAGGGATGATTACATTGAGCAATGTATAGACGGCGAGAGACGGCTCATCACTAACAACTTTGATGCTCACCCCCTTCTCACGAAGCAGAGGCAAAAGTTTGTCATCTTCGATTGAAGGAAGGTTTGTCGTGAACCCGGTCGACCTCCCAACAGCGCCTGATGCGTCTTTGTAAGTACCCTTGACGGCTCGTCCAGTGATCTCGATCGACTCGACCTTGTCCGCGTTCACCGCAGCAAAGAAATCCGAATACGCGATATCCTGACCGCTGCCGCCCGCACCAGAAAGAGCACTCCAAAGAACAAAGGTAAAGACGAGGACCGCTGGAAGAATCCATCCACGCCCACCGCCACCGGAAGGTGTGCCTTCAGGAGAGTTATCAGAACCATCACCGCCGCTCGGCTTGTTCCATTGTCCAGGACGAAAACTCCTGCGACGTTGAGAACTGGGGCCCGAGCGACCATCGTCATTTGCCATCCCCCTGAACGTAAATCGCGTGGAGCAAAAGTCGAGCCAAAATCTTACACTGGGCGCCAATGGCCCTTTTGGAGGGTCAGCCTGCGGGGCTGGGTTGCGGAGGCTTCAAAATCGCCAAAGTTTCGACGTGGTGGGTTTGGGGGAACATGTCGAAGGCGCTAGCTGTTTGCAAACAAAAGCCGGCATTCGTGAGAGCCCGAATGTCCCGGGCCAGGGTGACCGGGTCACAGCTGATCATGAGCAACTTTTGCCCCACCAGGCTCCTGAGCTGCTCAACAATCAGTTTGGCTCCAGAACGCGGGGGGTCTACGAGGACGAGATCGAATCGCCGCTGGCGCCTCACAAGGTCCCCCAGGACACGCTCACTTGAGCCGGAAAAAAACTCCCCTGCCAACCCCGCAGACTGGGCGCCCTCCCGTGCTGCATCAATGGCCTCTGAACTCAGTTCTACGCCCACCCCCTCAAGTCCCTGAGCCAGCAGCGGTAATGAAAAATTCCCGCTTCCACAGTAGATGTCGAGAAAACTTTGGGCGCCGGCTGCTTCTTGGAGAATTCGCGTCACAAGTGCTCTGTTGATCCCCTGGTTCACCTGAGTAAATCCGCCGAGCGTGACAAGCACCCTTGTCGCCTGACCAGCAGGGCCCGGTACGAGAAAAGACTGGCGCGGCGCGTCATCCCGTCCCACACGCACCAGCAATCGGTCACTGAGAGGAATCAGCGCAGCGAGCAGGGCGTTCTTCGTTTTGGACGACGGGGCTTCTTTGCCGCTACCTACCTGGACATGAACAGAAGCATGCTCCGGGCTCAGTTCAGTCGAAGCATTGAGAACGCGTAGCTCGATCGACTTTACACGAGAGAAGATCGCTTGATTCTCGGCAACGATCGGACGGAGCAGTTCGATCGCCTGATTGAGTGAATCCGATGCTACCTCGCACAATTCAAAAGTGACGAGACGGTGACTCTGCGCGGAATAAAACCCCAGCTGACCGTCCTTCACATGAAGCCGCACCCGACTGCGGTAATGCAAGGACTGAGGCGAAGGAAAAAGACGTACTGGTTCACGAAGCGCGGCAAGATCGACGCCCCCAGTGCGGGTGAGAGCTTGCTCCACAAGAGAAACTTTGTGTCGCGCCTGGGCCTCAGGCGAAAGCGCCGTCCAGTCACAGCCGCCACACTCCTTTGCTACAGGGCACGCTGGCTGAACTCTGTCACTACTGGCGGTGATCACTCGAAATTCGACGACGTTGACGAACGACTTCTTGTCGACAACCCGACGAACTTCGATCACGTCACCTGCCACCGAACCTGAAACAAATGCGGCTCGGCCGTCAGGCAGTCGACCCATTCCAGCTCCGCCCGGTACCATCTGGCCTATCTGAATCTGGTCGAAAGCAGGCGGCCCGGGCTCGGGTGGTGACTGGTTCAAGGCGTCCCTTCAGCTGGAGCGGGTGCCGGTGCGGTAGGGGCTGGAGCACTTGTCTTCCGCTGCACCTGCTCCGGCGAAAGTTGTTGCTCAAGTGGGATCGGCGGAGCCGGGTACTTGTCGAGAATTGCGTCGATCACAAGATCGAGATCTTCGTCCGAGACTGAATAGCCGGTCGCACGCACGCCCGTTCCCCTCCAAAAGACAGCCTGCATGGAACGATCGATCAGATCGATGACCACCATGCCTTCTTGGATGTTGGCGACGTCGACCCTAGCTGACGGCGGTCCGTAAAACGGATCGTGGCCGTAAATGCGCGAATCGTAAACCTGAGTGCGCTCATCGGTGGAAGCACCGACAGCGACAATGAAATCGGCCGATTCCTTGTTCGCCACAGTGAAACCCATTTTCTTGAGTCGCAGATAGGCCAGTTGCCTCAAGCGCTGCATCACGAAAGGGTCCACCTTCGTGTTTTCACTAGTGACAGGCTTGTTGGGGAGCATCATGGCGAAAGTACTGTACTTCCGGAAGTTCGTCTTTGGATCCGCCACGGTTTTCACCGAAACAGCAGGTCCGCAACCAGCAAGAATCGCGGCCGCCAAAAACACACACCCAATTCGCTTCTTCCAATGTTGGTCGCAGCCCGATCGACTTTGCACGCTCATGAACTGCCTTGTTCCACCGCTACCAAGGGAGGTCAAACGGTCAACCACACCCACAAAAAGAAACGGCGCCACGCAGGTGACGCCGTTTCTCAGATCAAACCGCCGATTCTCGGAAAGTGAACCCGCGAAGAATGATTGGACTTAGGGTTGACTCAAGATGCGGAATTCGATGCGTCGATTCTGCTCCCGGCCTTCCTTAGTGGCATTGTCAGCGATTGGCTCCGAAGGTCCGGCACCACGCGCCACGATGCGGTCTCCCCCGATGCCTTTCGACTCGAAGTAGGTCTTCACCGATGTTGCGCGCTCAACACTGAGCTCCTGGTTGCGCTCGTCCGTGCCTTCACTGGAAGTGTGACCGGACACCTCCATACGAATACTCGGATACTGCTTCAAAATTTCGACGGCTGAATCGAGGGTGGGGTACGAGCTTGTTTCGATTTCAGAGGTGCCCTGTTTGAAGTTGATTCCTTTGATGACACCGGTGAAGCGCTTCATTGCTTCCGGCATTTCGTCCGGACAACCGTCATCGTCTTCGAAGCCGTTTCGAGTTTCGGGAGCCTTGGGACACTTGTCGGCGTCACCAATAAAGCCATCCCCATCCTCGTCCTTGTCGGGACATCCGCTGGGAGCAGGACCCGGTTCATCGGGGCACTGATCTGCAGGAACTGGAACGCCGTCACCATCGGTATCCTTGTCGGGACATCCAGTGGGAGCGGGGCCAGCCTCGACAGGACACTGATCTTGAGCATCGTAGATGCCGTCTTGATCGCTATCGGTCGGACAGCCATCGATCGTCAGAGCACCTTCGTTCGGACAACTGTCTTCGCTGTCGAAGAGACCATCGTAGTCCGTGTCGAGCGGCATGGGTGGCGGCGTGCGCTCAAAAGTGAACGTTGCGCCCAGGTGCAACTCAGGATGGTGGGTCTGCTTGCCCTGGTCGGCCCCGTCCCCCTTTTGCGTCAAAGTATCGCGCACATCGAAACGCGCCGAAACCCGATGATTCACAGGGATTTTCACGCCGGCCCCGAAGTGAAAAGCCGGGTCACGGTCGTGGCCCATCGTCTCAGTTGCAGCACCCATCATGCCACCACCAACAAGAGCAAACGGAGTGATGCTCCAGAAGGGTAGCTGGAGAATCGCATGTGCGCGCACCGAGTAGAATACCGAGCTGTAGCCACTCGTCTTGGTCGAACCACCTCCGCCGTAGCCTTCGACCTCAGCGCCGGCCCAGGTCAATGGATAGAACGCGAAACGACCACCCAACTGGAATGCCGCAGTTGAGTATTCTTCACGCGGAAGCACCGCCACCTTGAGGTTGTGGTCAGGCGAAGGAAAGAGCACGCCCATGAACATACCGATTTCCCACAGATTTCTCTCGGGCTTGTAGCGCTCCAGGTAGGGAAGCTCCGCATAGCGTCGAGAAACGGAGTAGCGATCCGTATCGGCCCGCGCTCCAGCATAGGCTGGTACTTCAGCTGTCGCCGCGGTAGGTGCCGAGGCACCAAAGTGCGTTGCATCATTGGCCTCTATTTGAGCTCCCTCATCTGAGTCTAGACTTGTAGATGCCGAGAACGAACCAGACGGACCTTCACTTGGTTCCGCGTCTACAGGATCCGAAGTCTCAGGCGCTTCTGCGGGTTGCTGGGCAATCGCCGCAGTCGAGAATGCCATTGTCATGATCGAGGCAGCTGCCATCGATCCCCTATCCCATCGTACTTTCATAGTTTCCTCCCAGGCACTCGCCTGTGGTGCTTCGTGCAACGTACCAAAGCCCCCACAACAACGGCAGAGGAAACTTTCCCCTTAGGGCTAGCCCTTCTCGGTGCGATTTCCTGGGAAAGGGGCCACCGGCTTGGCCGAAAAATCACCCGAAGCCCGGGCGTCCAGTGTCATCGGAATCACAGGTCAGCTGCTCACAGGTACCGTTTGGTACCTACAATTGATCACGAGATCGCGGCGCCAACTGGGTTGATTCTTTCGGAGCATCAGAGCGAGACAAAACACACAAGATGAAAGCGAAATTAGTTTCATACTTTGGGTTCAGCGTCTCCACTCACCCGGAGAATCAGTGCATCACTGACCGACATGATGTGCCGTTGGGCTCATGGACATCCCCTACAAACACGACCAGATGACTAAACTTGAACCCTCGACTGGTCGTGCGCATGACTGTAGATTGGTTCCTGTCTTGTCTCCTCAATATTCGATTCCTCCCGAAGCGCTCCTAGGTCAGGTCCTGGGAGGTGCTTATCGTATTGAGAAGCAATTGGACGAAGGCGGAATGGGAACCGTCTACGAGGCCGAGCACGTACGACTCAAGCGACCGGTCGCCGTCAAGGTGATGGCGAGTCACCTCGCGGAGGATCAGAACGCACTGGCGCGCTTTACACGCGAAGCTGAAATCATCAGCCAGTTACATCATCCGCACGTAGTTCAAATTCTTGATTTCAACACCACGGAATCAGGCCAACCCTATTTGGTGATGGAACTTCTCAAGGGCAGGCCCCTTGATGCTGTGATGTCACGCCACGCAGAGCTCGGGATCGGCCCTGCAATTCGCCTCGCGATCCAGGCGGCGGGAGCGTTGGGCGCGGCTCATAGTGCGGGTATTGTACATCGCGACCTCAAACCGGCGAACATCTTCCTGGTCGATACAGGGGACCAGCTATTCGTGAAATTGCTCGACTTCGGAATCAGTAAGAAAGCCGAAGCTGAGATGCGGGAGGATGGACGCAAGCTCACGGGCGAGTTCGACATTCTCGGTACCCCTGAGTACATGGCGCCAGAGCAAGCTCTAGGAAAGACGGCAGCGGTCGACGCCCGGGGCGATCAGTACGCCTTGGCCGTGATTCTTTACGAGATGCTAACAGGCAGCGTTCCTTTCACGGCCGACGATGTCATGGAACTTCTTCAGCGTGTGATCCGAGACCTGCCGGTTGCGCCCTCCGCGCATCGCAGTGAGATCCCCCCAGAACTCGACAAAGTATTGCTCAGGGCTTTGTCGAAGGACCCCAGGGATCGCTACCCAGAGATCAAGGACTTCGCTGATGCGCTCGAAATGGCTGGAGCCCAACTGGAGGGAGGAACCGGTCCAAATCTTGGACGCACCACCGACCCAATGATGGGAAAGAGATCCGAAAGTCAGCGTACACGCAACCGTCCTCCTTCGATTCCTTCCGAGCCAATTACCGGCACTCGAAGAACTTCCTGGCATTCGAAGGATCCAGTCAAGGCTGTTCAGGGTCTGGTGGATCGGGCGCGACAAGAACTCGGTCTGGATAATCTTGAACTGGCCCTGAGCTGCGCGGAATCCGCAATTGAAATTGCTCAATCGCTCGACCGAGAAGATGTCAACGCGATCATCACCAAGAACTCAACTCTCTTCACTCGCACGTTTGAGCGCCGACTCGGAAGCTTCGGCAACACGATTCGCGTGAGCACGGACGCTAGCGCCGGCAAGGGTCAGGGCCTTTCGCCGGAACAGGCATTCCTCCTTTCACGCCTTGAGGGTGGGTTGAGCGTCGAAGAAGCACTCGACCTCTCGCCTCTCTCTCGAGAAAAGACCCTGGCGCAAATTATCGGCTTGATGCGGCTAGGTCACATTAGCCTAGGCGCCTAGTCACTGGCGCCTAGTCGCGTTGACGGGCCTCCGAGTTGGTCAGTCTTCATCAACGTCGGTGTTCTCGTCGTTCTCATCCCAGAGCAGGCACGCATCTCCAGTGAAGCGAGGACCGTCGGTGATGGTTACGGGAGCTGCGAAGTCGAAACTTTCAGCGAAAACCGCTCCGTCAGTTTGGAACGTATTGTCCGCGGTGAACTGAGCATTGGGCGAAAAGATAGTTCCGTGGAGTTCGAAAGGTCCAGCCGTACGCACCTCGTCTTGCACGTAAACGCGCAAAGCATCGGGTTCACCCGCGTTGCCGAACTGCACCCGATTTGTTGGCTTCACTTCGCCTGCAACATAAAGGTCAAGCGACCCGTCGTCGTCGGCAGTGATCTTGAGTGGTCCCGCCACGCGGATATCGCCGTCTACGAAGATTTCGACGTCGCCTACCGCGACAATGGTCAGAGCCGCGGCTGATTCGATCCCCTCGAAATAGTAACTTCCGCAAGAGAGATAGACCGTCCGCTCTTCATCAAGCTCATTGAGCAGATAAGGCGGAGCCGGGAATAGATAGGCTGAATCGTCATCGTACGCGAATTCATCGTACCCCTCGTAGTCGTCCACTCCATCGTCATCTAGGTCGCGGAATCTCTCACGGAGCGCATCGTAGTCAACATCGTTGGAACAATCGCAGGGAGCGGCCACATCGACATCGTCAAAAATCGTGTCACCCGAGGACACAACGCTCGACAGATCGGTGTCCTCCGGAACCGTAAGAGCCCCCGATACCGTGACTCGCTCACCAGGGATGTCTAGTCCGCCCAAGGTCGCGTCTCCCGAGACGTCGATGTCATTTGAGGCAGTGAGGACACCATCAACCCACAGCTCGCTAGCAGAAAAGCTATTGTCGAAACGCGCCGTTCCACCGGAGACTAACAGCCCATTGAGACGAAGCGGCGCACTGCCAAATTCGTGCTCATTGGCGCCGATATCCCCAATAATGTCAGATTCGCCCTCGGTCTCAATACGATTGCTCGCTTCAATTTCTGTACAAGCGCACAGAGCGTAAGCCGGTTCGTCTGCGACAAGAGAAGCATTGATGACACGACGCTCTCGCCGGTCGGAATCATCCTCCACCCCTAGACGTTCGAGATCGCATTGTGGACTCGCGTCAATCAACAGAAGCTCATCATCGCCTAATGTTGCTTCATCATCAGCGTCATCCGTATCAGACTCATCATTGTCGGGCGCTGCGCAATGCTCTCGTGCCCGTTCAAGATCGTAGTCGTCGAATGCACGATCCATGATCGCGTCTTGACGTTCTTCTTCCGTCAGGTTCTCTGAGTCGTCTGTGGGGTTCGCCGAGCCGTCAGAACAACCCGCGATGAGCAATAGTCCGAAACAGGTACCAAGCGTCGTTCGTGTAATCCGTGTCATGAACGTCGGCTTTGCAACGCCTGTTCCAACTCGCAGAATGCCGCAAAAAAACCCGCCTATCTGCGAAGACTTTGGCAGCGTTTCCTCATCGGAAAAGCATGTAGCGTTGACCCTTGCCCCAGGCGAGGCATTCCGCCACAAAAGATCTCCACTTCGCGGCGAGCACGGAAAGGGTTTTCGCCGGAATAGCGCGCGCAAGCGCCGCGTCCGAGTAGCTCTCAAGGAGTTACCTCAAATATTGGGGCGAACCGGGGGCGGCGGGAGTGCTAACTTCCGAAAAATCAGAAGGTGACTGACGAGCGCCAGCGGAACGAGAAAGGTGGGCAACCACACCCAGGGAAACCAAGCGACGATTTGGTTCTCCGGGATAAACCACCCAAAAGGTTCTGGAAACGAGAGCACCGCTAGGGTGACGATGGTGGCGAGCAAGATTGTCCCGGCGATATTCCAACTGAGCACTGCCCAGCGCGGCGCGGAGTGCTTGCGAATCAACCACCAAAGCGGCAGCGCTACGACAGCGGTCGCGATGTCGAAGTTGTAACCGGAGAAGGTCATCTCCATCGGCAGAAGCCCACGAAGCGCTAAGGAGTGTAGTAGGATCTCCAGGGGGAGTCGGAACACTTGGGTCCCCACGAGCAAGGATTCAGGGATTTTTTGGGCCGCAATCTTGCCCCAAGGTGAAAGAACGAATCCCACAATGACGAGCGCCATAGGAATCACCACGCGCAGGAGGTTTGGAGGACGCGCGCTAAAATCGAAAAAGAACCCCTGAAACGAGAGCACCGCCGGAATACCAAGCCAGACGAGCAATCCGACCCGAAAAGCAATCCCTCGATTCATACTCTCGGGTGCCAGATAACGAAACGCGGCGAACGTCCCGACCAACCCCCATCCGATCAGCGCATAGAAAGAATAGGTCAAAACGAGGGAAGGTGGTTCCTGAAGCACGGGCGCATCTAAGCGAAGCGACGAATACAAGACAACTGACCCACCATTTGCCGACAATTTGGCGCTGCACGCCCTTGCGAGAGCGGCCCGCTCGTGTAACTTCCGCCCACCCGCTCCCATAGCTCAGCTGGATAGAGCAGCGGCTTCCTAAGCCGAAGGTCGGAAGTTCGAATCTTCCTGGGGGCGCAGAGAAAAGGCAGTCCGCAAGGGCTGCCTTTTCTCTGCGTCCTCAGGAAGTTACCGGTTCAAGCGGAAGTTTGACTCGAAGTGGACGGAGTCCGAGCGGAGCGGACGAAAGTCCGCGGAGTCGGACGGAGTCAACCGAGAGAGACGGCCCCGCAACGCGGGGAGCGGCACAGCCGCAGTCAATCTTCCTGGGGGCGCAGAGAAAAGGCAGTCCGCAAGGGCTGCCTTTTCTCTGCGCCCCCAGCAAGTTACCGGTTCCAGCGGAAGTTTGACTCGAAGTGGACGGAGTCCGAGCGAAACGGACGAAAGTCAGCGGAGTCGGACGGAGTCAACTGAGAGAGACGACCCCGCAACGCGGGGAGCGGCGCAGCCGCAGTCAATCTTCCTGGGGGCGCCAAGTATCGACGTGTGTACGAACTCGCTAGGGAGGGACATGAGCCAGCCAACGATCACTGGTAGGCACGATACACCTGCACGCCCTCTCGCTCGAATACCGGCTCAAATTGAGAACGCAAAAGCCGCTCCAACTCTAACTTCTCGCCGTCAGTTGCTGCATTGGCAAAGTCTTTGGGCCACGCCCCTAATACGACAAGCGAGGTACCAGTTTTCATAAGTGATTTGATAAATAGCCGAGGGGTTCCTAAGTGGAATCGTTCGCGAGATTCTCCGGGCACTTTCAAGGATACACGCAGGGCAAAGTGATTCTCGAAGCCTGGTATATGTCTACGTTGAGCACCGAACACATATCCGGGCCACAACGAAAGCACAGCATCTCCTGGTTTCGACAGCCGCGCGATCTCTGCCGTTACCGTGTTGTAGTTGTCCAGCTCCCACAAGGCGGAGCCGGAATTCTCTCGACTGCGACCGGACGTGAGGCCCATTCCAGCAATAAACAACCCCGCTGCCAGAAGTAACGACCGACGCCTGGTAAGGCACCAATGAATACACCGAGAACTCCACAAACCTGGTGCGCCAATCGCCATCAACGCCGGTGCAGCCAGTGGCAGCTCCAGATACTGGACATATAGAGGCCAAGGAGCAAGCGATCCAATGAGAAGCATTAGGAATGCGGCTGTCGCAACCACTGTCCCGAGCTGGCCATTGCCTAGGTAGCGGATACTGATGGCCCGGCGTAAGACAAGGACACAAGCAGAGCCACCCAGACCGAGAGTAAGGGCCGCCCAGGGCGCTTCCCACATGGTCGAAAGCAAGAACGAGAGTGTCTTCAGCACTCGCTGAGCAAGGTGAGGCGGAGTTGATCTGAGCGTATGGTACCCTAGGTTTCCGAAGATAGTTGCGTCCCAGTCGCTCACGAGAAAGGCAATGAGCGGAGAGAGACCAAGTAGACCCCCAAGTGCTAGCAATAGAGCTAATCGATAGCTCTTCCGCAAAGCAAACTTTCTTTTGCGCCCCCTAGGAAGTTACCGGTTCCAGCGGAAGTTTGACTCGAAGTGGACGGAGTCCGAGCGGAGCGGACGAAAGTCCGCGGAGTCGGACGAAGTCAACTGAGAGAGACGGCCCCGCAACGCGGGGAGCGGCGCAGCCTCAGTCAATCTTCCTGGGGGCGCAAAGAAAAAGGGCTCTTCTCACTCCATGGTGGGTCTCGGCGAAAAGGCTAGCCGCCGCAGGCATTTAGGAGTCTCAGTCTGTAGTTGGAAATTGAGATATAGCCGTAGGCTCGCCGTTTGACGAGCTTGGCCTTGTTGTTAAAGCCCTCGACACGGGCGTTGGTTTGCCTGCCCGAGGTCCAATAGTTGAGGATTGCGATGCGCCATCTGGATCACACTACGGAGTGACAAGAGCCCCCTTTCTTTTTCCTTCATCGAGACGGCTCCAAGCGAACATATCGAGACTCCCTAAAGGAGCTCCGTCCGGAGAAATGCAGATGCAATAGTGAGCCAGAAAGCCGTCTCGCTTCTTGGTGCTGATGCGTCCCAGGCCTGCCCGCTCCTTGACTCCGCCGAATCTGAAATCTGTCGTGTCATGGCTAGCAATTACGCTGTCATGCATTGCGGCTCGCTCCGCCGTCTTGTTCGCGTGACCTTCAAATACAGCTTCCGCCGTGACCCTGTCGTTGGACAAGAAACGGTAGGCTGCTTCCAGTCCCGCAGTGTTACCCGTCTGCTCGACAAAGCTCGCCTCAGGAGCAGACTCCATCGCCGCGGCTAGTTTGCTCAGGCGCCGCTCAAGGCGCTTGTCACCAAGGGTAACCTCTTGAAACTCCCCAACAATGCTCTGTCCATCCGCTCTTCCCATTCTCCCTTCAGATCACACCTTTGATCCTCCAACAAGTTACATCCGCAGATGTGATAGATCTTTAGCCTCGGTCAGACGGATACTTTGCAAACGACGAACCGCTGCCGAATGCCGAACTCATCTACTCAGCGATGCCCGTCACTGGGTAGCGAAACAATGCCGTCCGGACAATACTGGCAACAAGTTAAGTTTTCGTAGGGCCCCCCTGAGGACTAGCTGCAGAAGAACCACCACTTCTACCTGCATCGACCCCCGTTATCGGTGGCTACGCAGACACCAGCTGCGGACTCATTGCAGGCGCTGCAAAGGTCGAGGCACGCCAAAACGTAGGCATCCGCCGCCTCAGTGAACTCTCGCGCAGCAATTGATTCTCCGTCGTTAGTCGCTGGATAGCAAAAACAAATGCCCTGCATGTATCCCTGGCATTGATCAAGGCCGTTTGGATCGCACTCTTGAGCTTTCTCCTGAGCCGCTTCGACCTCAGCAAGCTGCTTCGCACATTCGTCCTCTCCTTCGTTGGTGCCGCCAGTCCCACTGACAGCTCCACCGGTTGCCTCAGTTCCTCCCGTTGAAGACGAACCACCACTGCCTGCGTCTTCGGCTCCACCTGAGCCGTCCATGAATCCCGGATCAATGTCCTCGGTGGTCTCACCGCCAGTCGCGAGTTGACCATAGCCAAGGCCATCATCTTCAGGCTCGCTGCAAGCAAATGCGCCGAGGGAAGCAAACACTCCGAGGGAAAGGATGATGTAGAACGTTTTGACTTGTGCCTGCATGATCAAAAGTTCCACCACTTGCGGGGGAGAATCGCGCCAACTCTGCGACTCCGCTCTACCGTTTCAAGTTTGCAGTGGTCTGCTGCCTGGCAAGAGGTTTCGTCAAGGCGATTACACCACGACAATTGGTCGCGAATTTCACAACGAGGCGAGGTACAATTGTTGCCTTCCAAACACCCGCCCCCCCCCATCCCTAAAGCGAGACCACTACAGGCTCCAGGTTCAATGATGCTACAAACTTTTGTTTCGTCATTCCAACTGCACCCATACTCGGTTGTACAATCCAAGGGACTGTTGTCCGAACATGCACGATGATGGCAGTCTGGCTCCCAAACACAAATCGGCTCAGCTTCACACTTCGCCTGGTCGAGTTGGCTACAGGTGGGGAAGTCTGAAACACAATAGGTACTTTCATACTTACAGCCGGAGAGTGCCGTGGCGCAGAGCGCCACGAATGAGAATCTCACCAATTGGGAACCTTGCCTCATACTTGAGTCTAGTTCTGGCTATCCACGCAGCAACCCCCTTCGGTGCAAACGACCGTTCCTCCTCCTAAACAGTCAGCATTGGTCGTGCATGTGTTCAAGCATGGCGCCTCGGGTGCACAGCAACCAGCATCGCAAGATTCATTCTCACCACAATTCTCGTCCCCCGAGCACTGAACAACACCATCGCCACAACACACAGTATTGGCTGTGCAGCCGTAATAGCTGTCTGGAGAGAAACGGCCAAAACCCGCTCCGTTCGGGCAACTCTGGCTTGTTTGTGACAGGTCTTCGTCGACCAAAGTTGCGGCGTACATTAACAGAGCCAAGGAGGCCCCACTTGACATTTCTCAGCAATGCTCGTCCCTCGGCCTGGTGCACTTCAAGGTCGTCTTTATACCCGGTCGAGATGATAGAATCGTTGAGCGCCCAATCGTTTGCAGCCAAGGACATACGACGAGTCTCGCGCGCTAGCTCCAAAACATACTCTTTCACTGTAAGGCCAGCGCGGAGTCGCTTCCACCACCCGAAACCACTTTCAACGATGCGGCTAAGCTGCGCCTCTACTTCTAGTTCGACTGGTTCTTTAGCCACGGACAGATAGTAGCTCTCCAAGTTCTCATCAACGTAAGCCTCAAAGGTCGCGTGCCCGTATCCAGTCGTCCCCACTACGTGCTGGGGAGCGGCAGCATCTCCTAAAGCGTGAAGCACCCAAGAAAGACCGAACGCGGATGGCTGCCTTCCAGAACCGTCCGTCGCACTAGCGGCGAACGTATCCCAGCCGAACTGTGCCAGATTAGGCAGACTTGAGAACTCCGTAATAGCGAAAGACTCGGCCTCCCAGTAGAGGCGTTCTGTTTGATCTTGTTTTCGATCGTATTTTCCGTAGCGCTCGATCCCTTCGGCTTTGTCCTCATTGAGAGCCGCTCCAGTAATGGTGATTCCTGCTGCTAGCCCCACGTCAATGTAGCTGGGGCCCTGGCGTTTCCCCGTAGTCGGCCCACCCCCTGGCCACCAAAGCCCGCGTACATCGTTGTAGCGGTTGCTTGATGCTTCCACATGGACAAAGTGCCACATCCCGATGAACAGTTCAGTTCGAAAATCACCGATCCCAGGGAGCGTATTGCTGAGGGCATCCACTGGATTGATTTGGTCAGCCAGATCGAACCCTTCATCCAGGTCACAACCAGCGCCAGAGAAAAGGCCGTAGAGGCACGCGAACGGGGCGATGAGGGCCCCGATCCCATAAGTCCACACATTGGAAAGGTCATTGATCACCACACCAATCGGCCCCATGAGCGAAGGCTTGAACCAAACCGCGGTATCATTAATGCGGTGATCAATGGATCGAGCGTGCCAGCCCATAGTGCGCCCCAGCACCGCAACCTGCTTTCGTTCCTCAAATTCTGCGTCGCTCTCCCCTGGCTTCTTTGTTTTGTAATCCGGAAAATTGACGAGGGGGTTCAATCCGCACGGACTGGCAGATACTGGAAAGTAGTCCAATTGCCCAACTTCAAAGTCAGCAACGTTCCACAGGTTTTTAGTTTCGCAACTCGCAAGCGGACAAGTCTGTGTGACCAGATCTCGGGTTACATCATCGTGAGCTGGCGCATTCCGAATGGGAAACCCATATCCCCAGTCAGCGTCCAGCCCAGTAGGGGCGTCTTTTGCAGCCGTCACATCAGTGAGGCCGGTTCTCATTCGGACAAGTGCCGCCGGTGCCAGCGCGACTGCCGCCAGGTATTGCTTGTACAGTGCACGCTCATCTGATGGAATGTTTGCTGGCACCTCCGGCTCGTACTCCGCGTCCTTTGCCCGAACAGCGACCGAGTACATCGCCTGAACGGCCACATCTGGAATCTTCGCGTGAGTTTCCACTCCGTAAGCCGCGGCGGCTTGAGGAAACAACAGCGTGCCAAGGCCAAGTACGCCCATTGCTTTTTTTAGTTGTGCCATATTACTCCGTGCCACCGCACTGAAAGCCAAGTGCTAAACAATCCGCTTTCGTGGTTTCTCGCCAATCACTCCAACCCGACTTCATTCCGCCCCCGTTCATCATCATTACCCGAGTACGTCGCTTGCTCAGCTGCGCCAGCCATCCGCGCGTTCCGGGGTCGCTCGGTCGCGTCTTGAACTGAATATAACCCAACGGCACAGGCTTTCCATTTTCGAGAAGTTCATCAACGGCTTCTGTGTCCATGAAAGCCACCATGTAACTCCGCTGGACTGGGAATTGCTCAACAACATCTACGAAGTACCACACCGGACATCCAGGTGGCTGAGGTGGTGCGCGATGGAAGACAGAGTAGATTTCGTCGGGACGATTTGATCTGTAAAACGCACCAGCTGTTGATCTAGCCGGCATGGTTGCCCCAGAGCAAAGCGGATTGATCACGAGCTGCGTGTTTTGAATGAACGCACTGACATCTGCGGCGTCCGGTGCGGGCGGCACATCGGGATCAGTGCAGCCATCGTCGAAAGTTGCCGTCAATGGTGGAGTTTCCGGGCAATCGTCGAGTGAATTGGGCACGAAATCGAGGTCGTCATCGTCTTCGTTGCAAATCGCTTGCGCGAGGGCTGGATTCGTCAAAGTCGCTGTTACCTTGCGATACCTGTCCCGAGTTGCCGACAAGTATTGAGCTGGGGTTTTGGCCTCAATGAGAAGTTCCAAAGCGATGTCCACGTAGTCGACATTTGCACGAGCTGCGATCTTCTGCTCGCAGGGATCGGCGCCAGCCATTGTGCACAGCTCTTCGATCATTCGGCTGTAGGCAACTTTTCTTGCCTGCGCGTCGCCGCCGGGCACGACCGGCGGCACTGGAATCGAGTCAACGCACCTTTGCTTCGACCCATTAAACCACTGAAGCGGGAGGTGATTCACTGTTGCGTCGGAGAATACGTGGACTGCTTTGCCGAAAAAAGAACCTTCGAAAGGCAAACCGCTGGCGGGACGCCGCAGTTCGATAGTGCTGTTTGGTGCAACCACGGAACCGACAATTGCTTCCTCGAAAAGCGCTGGTTGCTGACCTAAGTAACCAAAAAGGACCTGGCCTCGCGGACCTGCAATGCGTTCAAGCCCTACGTTCAAGCGCAGCGTGTCTTTTACATAGATGATCACAGGACCGGCCGTCGTATTGACGCGAAGATGGGCCTCAGGCTCCACGACCAGTGAGTTGATGTAGTACGTTCCAGACGTGAGACTCACGGTCGCCCGCGAGAATATTTGCACCGAATCATAGTTGCCTGGAGCCACGTCCATATTTGGAGATTGAGGCGGGAGCGAGATATCGCTGCCTTCTTCCTCCGGCCACTGCACTGCCCACGCGGTACTTGAAAACCTCAAGGGAGCGGCTTCAGAAACGGTTCCTTCAACGACCACATTGTCCTGCCGGAGAACCGTGCCGGACGTGGTCAAGTTACCACTCACGTGCGACTGAGAACGGAGAAAGTCGACATCTCCATGACTGAAAATGTCGGCATAAGCATTCACTCCTGCGCCAAATTCGGACCTCGAAGGACCGCCACTTGCGAGCACCGTCAACCCATCTGACGCCCCGATTGTGGATCGATCGTCAATCGTAATTTTATCACTCCCCGAGAGAGTCACAGCGGAAATCGGAACGTTTTTCGGAACGACGAAAGCGAACTTCTCGAATGCGACAGGATAGGCCGGCGCCGCACTCGATTGTTCATCGGAAACGACCAGACTATCCACAATGATTGCCCCGGAATTCGCCGGAGTATTGAAGATCAGTTTGAAGCCCACGTCTGTAGCATTGCTTGAAAGCGCGCCTCGAAGGTCTTCGGGAATACTGAAGCTGAGATTGTTGAACGAGCCCACCGAGAGCGACGACAAGTTGGTTCCGCCAAGGTCTCGCCAGTAATGACCCTGAGAAGGGACTGTCACGACCAAGCGCGCATCGCCCCACGGGATCGGCTGCGTCAATTTGAGCTGGAACGTGGCCTCGGTCTTCACCGAGCCGGGCGCCGCAATGTTCACTGAACTGAGAGTAGTGTAGCCCGCTGGAACAATGGACAAAGCAGCTTCACCGCCGGCTTTGTCAGGGGTGGAGGCAATCACTGAAGCATTGTCCACGCTCCAATCCGATGTGGGGTCTTCGAAATCCAACACCCGATTCTCCGCGACGGTCAGATGCTGCTTGGCAACCCTCATCGGCTCGGACTGCTCTGATTGACAAGCGCCACTCCCAAGCATGGTCAAGGCAGCTAAAGAGCCGAAGCCTGCGCGCATGCGTTGTTTAGCAAACATTTTGCCTACTCGATAAGGGGTACATGTTCGCGACCATATCGAGAGCGCTTACATGGAGTCAAGAAGTTCCAAGCGCTATCCGCTTACGTGCCCTTCTCTGAGAAATTAGAATTTATTAGCATTGGGTCCACGGGCCGAGGTCGCTGAGCTAGAAGAACGCTACACGACCAAACGGATAGGATCGGCCGGAGCGTCAGACTTACTTGCTACTCCGAAATTGGGTGAGAACGCGTATATCGTGTTGGACTTCCCAAGCGGCATACCTGGCCGCTTCGTCCCCCAGTTCTGGAGCTGCTCTCCCATCGGCAGCCGCGCCAACTCCCGAAGCCCATGCTCCGACATCACCCGGCGCGGCGTCCCCACCGGCAGCTCCCGAATCGTCTGCTGAATCTCGGGCGCCAGCTTAAGCAGATTCATGATGTTCGACACCCGCCCGGCAGCGACCCCGAACCGCTTCGCGATCTCCACACGAGTTTTCAGCTCACCTGAATCCAACAGCGCCTGCCACATTTCTGCCCGTTCGAGCAGAACCTGGACGTGAGGACGCTCTAAGCTCTTTTCGGCTTTCATCCTCCGTTTCTTGACGCTGAACCGGATGAAAAAGTTCGCACTTGTGTCGGCGGTGGCGCGCAGAGAAAAGGCAGTCCGCAAGGGCTGCCTTTTCTCTGCGTCCTCAGGAAGTTACCGGTTCAAGCGGAAGTTTGACTCGAAGTGGACGGAGTCCGAGCGGAGCGGACGAAAGTCCGCGGAGTCGGACGGAGTCAACCGAGAGAGACGGCCCCGCAACGCGGGGAGCGGCGCAGCCGCAGTCAATCTTCCTGGGGGCGCCATGGTTCGACGTGTGTACGAACCCACTACGGAGCGACATGAGCCGATTGGCCGTCAAGCCGCCTCAACGCTTTCAATCGACAGTGCGCAATCCAGTACGGCACCAGCAACGCGGGTAAAACCAATACGTCACTTGCATCCATCGCGTGAACCGAGGCGACCAATTGGGCACGCGTCGCGGGCCATCCGATAGCCAGGTAGAACGAAGCGACGATTTCTCGATAGCTCGATGCGAATGAATCGATGAGATTGATTGCGGCAAAGAAAACTCCCGTTGCAGTGACGCTTGCTCCAATGCCGACGCGCCCCAAGAAGCACGGAACGCGGATGCACCGAGCAACCAACTCAAAGCTCGAGGCGAGAAGCATGGGGAAGAATATCATGCCGAAAATGTCAGAAGCTTTTCCTGTCAAAGATGACGAACAGTAGACTTTAAACACATGATCATTGAGGAGCAGGCCCACAATCGCGAACAAGAACACGCGATGTAGAATCCAGTCTCCTGCTACGCGCTGGTGATTCGAATAGTCCCGGAGCAGCCAAGCAGGACACATCAGTCGGAGACGACCTCAAGTTGGACCCACTCCTCCTCTTCCCCATTCTGCTTGGGACACGAGGAGAAAGAGGCGACCACATCAACTGAATCAGCTCCTCGACGTGCAACACAGAACGTCGCGCCTTCACCTCGACCACAAATGCAGCGCTCGCCGCATGCCTCATTCCAATCATCATCCGAATCAAATTGTAGACCACCATAACCACCATCGCCTCTTGGCTCGGGAGGGCACTCAACAATGTCAAAGTCTCCCTCATCGATGACAGTGCACCGTCCAGAACTGGTGACTCTCAGCTTCACGACCTCCGTCCGCTCCCTGAAGACGACTCTTAGTTCATCACCAACCTCAATCTCGCCCTCAGGGCATGGAGCAGGTGCTGGAGTCGCGAGCGATGCCAAAGCACCAAACAAAACACCCAACCAAGCAAGAAACTGTCGAGTTCCGCGTCGTTTCGCACGCTGCCTTCGGGATGCAAAATTCTTGTAAAATTCAAACATTGCTACCTCCATCGAACGATAGCAGAAGAGCCAGGCATGCCCCCCTGACGCGACTGCCAAGAGGCTCATGATTGCGACTAGATTTTATGTTCTCATCTATTTTGTCACTAAAACAGGCGGGTTTTAGTACAAGGCCAAAGGCCACCCATTGCTCAGGCGAGTCGCCTTGCCTACGACGCCTGGGCACGGATTTCTCAGTAAACGCTAAGGCGCGAAGCGGCATGAAGAAGAAAATCACACTCGTCGAGGAATTCTATTCTTTTGGTTGTGGGCGATGCGAGCGAGGCGGCACCCCGGAGTGCAAGGTGAACTCGTGGACGAAAGAGCTACAGGCGCTGCGAAAGATCGCTCTTAGCTGCGGCTTAGAAGAGACGCTCAAGTGGAGCTTTCCGTGCTTCACCTCTGACGGGGACAACATCGTGCTGCTGGGGGCGTTCAACGACTACTGCTCGTTCAGTTTCTTCAACGGTTCGCTGCTTCACGATCCGAACGGGCTCCTCGTTAAGCCAGGAGAAAACTCCCGTGAGGGCAGGCTCGCCAAATTCACGAGCGTCAAAGAGATCAAGGCTCAAAAGCCCGCGCTCGCCGCGTTCATTGCCCAGGCTGTCGAGCTGAGGCGCAAGGGGATCAAACGCGACAAGAGCGACGATCAATTGGAAATTCCCAACGAGCTCGCAACTTGTTTCAAGAAGAGCGCAAAGCTGCGGGAAGCCTTCTTCGCCCTTACTCCGGGACGGCAGCGTGGCTACGTGCTGCACTTTTCCGGAGCCAAACAGTCGGGCACACGCCTCTCACGCATCGAAAAATGCACACCGAAGATCCTCAAGGGCTTGGGGTTTCACGATCGTTGATCTTCGAAAATCCAATCGTGTCCGCTAGTACGTCACACCAGGAAAATCAGCCTGAGCCTGCTTGAACTCGGTCTCCCGTGACGCGGGCCAACCGAAGGCCTGCGTTGCTACTTCCTTAAGGTTCATTCCCGCGGCGCCGCTCATGAAGTGCACATACTCGCCGAAGTTCAGACCCCCATTGTAGTTGTCGCCATTCTTGCGGAAGTGCTGCGACAGCAACTCAAAGTACCCTGCCAGCACCTTCACGCCACCATGGTCCCGCCACAGCGGATAGAACCAGTCTCGAAACCAAAAGGACCCCGCTTGAGGAAAGTCCTCGCTGCCGGCTGAGAAAGCGTCGAATACCCGTTCAGCGGCGTCCGTGAGCCCCAGGGCGACATAGACATCGTAGAGGTAAATTTCGGCCCACTTGCTGTCTCCCCAAAGCCCAAATGCCGGTGAGCCGTGCACGCCGCGCGAGGCGATCTCGACCACGTGCGAAATTTCATGAGTGGGAATATCGTAAGAGCCATACGCCCAACTTCCAGGCCCCTGGTCAGCAACGTTCCTGTAATCGTGCGAAGCATCAAAGTAGGTACTGGGGTGCCCTCCAGAATACTTTCCTTGATGAAAGATCATGTAGATGCGGCCATCTCGCTCGCCATCCGTAAACTGTCCGTAGTGAGTGACCGTGTACTGCCAAACGTCGCTGAAGTAGTCCATCATCCAGCCGATTTCAGCTCGATTCACGTCGTCGTCTGCATCAAGCACGACCCAGTCGTTGTAATCAACAAGCTTGAGGACCTGCGCGTGTTCAAACCAATGCTCCGTCCACTCGCTCGGCGGAGTCCCCCCCATTCCACCAGGAGTCTGGGCGAGTTCGTCCCCAGCGCCGCCCGTTGCCTCTGCCCCGCCTGTTGCAGTGTCTCCCCCCGTCGCCAGAGCGCCCCCCGACGCCGCTATCCCGCCCGATCCCAAGTCGACGGCGCCGCCCGTTCCCCCCGTTTCAAGACCGACACCAGTGGTACCGCCTGAACCGAGCTGATCCGCTCCCCCTGTGGCCTGATTCTGACCATCCGCCGGACCATCACCCTCCGCGCCAGAACAGCCGAGGAGGGTGCAAAGAACAAGGCCCGCGCCAACAAGAAGCTGTTCAGATCGCATCATGAAATTGACTCAATTCTCAGTGCCGGCCACGCCGCAGATTTGCACTCCACCTCACCGTTATACCGCGCGGTCACAAAGCGGCTCAAAAGAATTGAGTTCTTGGGGCCCCCCGACTGACCCCGCCTGCTTGAGCTCCGCGAATCGAGGCAAGTTCAACATTCCGCGCCTTGAGCACGCCCCTGGCTTTACTTCACCACAATGACCGGAGGTTCACTGATGAGCTTCAAATCCAAGCCACCCGGGTAGTAGTAGGATGTCGCGTTTCCAAAACCGGACACCTGGAGTCCGAGCCCCTCCTCATGGGAAGTGGAAAGTGTGTGGATCCCGCCCGCCGCGCCATCGAGCTTTACTCGGAGGATCCCCCAGCCGCTCGCGCCAATCGGTGTGGGCGTGGTGGCGACGGGGGCGCCGTCGAGGATCACATCTGCTCCCGTAGGAACGGTGATGTCGGCCCAGTTGCTCATGAAGTCTGCGGGAGCGAGGAACGTGTAAGTCTGACGGAACTGCTTGGGGGTGACCATCATGCTCACCGCTGGATCACCCGGCTGCGCGTATTCCTCGGGCCAGGTGGGCGCCTGAAGCTTGCCCCCCAGCTGGTAGGAATTGACAGCAAAGGGCTGGTCGCCCTGAACCACGAAGGGCTCGGTCAGCATGCACGCAGCGGGATTGCCAGCACATGAAGCAAAGGCAGGCCGGGGTGGAAGCTCAACAACTTCTCCGGCGTTGATCACGTCAGGCGCTCCGGCGGGCTTGCCCTCGGGATAGGTCAGCTGAGTTCCATCGACATTGCCGTAGAGCCGCACCACATGGCCCACCGTGACAGCAACTCCGTCACTATGCGCGCTGGGAGGCGAAACGATGTACTCGTTACCGATCACCTCTGCCGGCAGAACAATCTCCTCGATGTGATCCGGGTTGCTGGTTTCGTCCGGGAGAAAAGTGATGGGGGTAAACGCGATCACCTGCACCGGTTGAGTAGCGTTGATCAAACTGCCGGCCAGATCTGCATGGGCGATCTGCGGATAGGGGCCGTAGGCGCCAAGCAGCTGAATGACATCCCCAGCATCCATCTCGAAGCTGAGGACTTCGTCCTTCACAGCCGCGGGAACCACGCCGCCGGCAGTGACACACCCATTGCTCGTGTCGGTGTAGATCGCGTCACAATTGGGCGGCAACTGCACCTGCACCGTCGTGCCATCCTTGGTTGCTGTGATGGCGAAGCCCCCCGGGGTACTGCCCCAATTCGCATCACCTTGACCCCCGCTGTAGCCGGTAACCCGGTAGTTGCCCGTCATGGCCGTGGAGGGAAGGAGCAGCGAAGCATCGTTGCTTGCCGCACGGCATCCAGTTGCAGTTGCAGGAACCGCGGCCTGAATGCGACTGCCACAGTCAGCGATATCTTTGCTAAAGTTCAGGGGGCTGAACTGCCAGGTGCTGACCGGCACCGACGTCATCACGTGGTAGGCGCCGCCCTCCATCGACTGAGACTTCTGATCGTGTCGGGCCCCGGTCGTGAGAGGAATGTTGAACTCCGGACCCTTCAACTCATCGACCCATGGAAGCTTGATGGACTTCAGTTGACCTGCTGGAATTGTATCTGTGAGCGAGTAGCCATTGGGCCCAGTGATGGTGACCTCAGCCTCCGCCCCGGTGCCGTTCGCCATGACCACGGCGAACTCAAAGTCTTTCCAAACGGGATTGGGTGTAATGGTCGGCCAAAAGTCGCAGCCTACGTAGCTTTGACTGGCGGCAGCATCCGCGCAGTTTTGCGGTTCCTCGACGATCTGCCCGGACCCGTCTCCGTCGCCAGTGGGAGCATCAATGCCGCCGTCGCCATCACCCGTGACATCGATTGTCTCATCGCCGTCGCCCGAACCAGATTCACTGCCACTCCCTGCTCCAGCGCCAGGGCCAGGGCTGCAGGCGGAAGTAACGAACGCAGAGGTTGCGAGAAATGTCAGGATAGAAAAACGAATCATGATGCTCCGGATGGAAAGGGCCCAATCAGGCGACGAGCGGAATTTGTTCAGAGCTAATTCGTGGCTTTCGTGTCCCCTTCCCGCAAGCAAATGGCGAAAACGTACACGAAGATGATAATTTACGGCACGCTCTATCGGGCACGCGCCCGTACCGCTCCTCCCCATCGGTAAACGCTCCGGGCGAGAAGTGCTTGAACCAACGTGTATTCTGCGCTCAGTTCAGCCATGTTTTCCTTTTGGAGAAGGCTGCAGCGCAAAGAACTGCTGGAGACGGAGTTTCCGGAAGAAACCCGGCGGCTCATCTCCAAGAATGTGCCTCTGTATCAATTCCTCAGCTTGGCTGAACAACGAAAGCTCGAGGCACTGGTCCGGATCCTGATTGCAGAGAAGCGATTTGTCGGCGCCGGGGGCTTGGAACTCACGGAAGAAATGTGCATCGCGATCGCTGCACGCGCATGCCTGCTGGTGATTCGACGCATCGAACTCGATGACCCCCTCTACCCGGACCTCGGTTCGGTCGTCGTCTATCCGCACACTTATAAAGTTCAGGTGAAAAAGCAGGAAGGATACGTCGTCCAAGAAGGAGAAGAGCAAAGACTTGGCGAATCCTGGCAGCACGGCACCTTGGTGCTGTCCTGGCATGCAGTTCGAGAAGGCGCGGCGATTCCTGACGACGGGCACGACGTCGTACTCCACGAATTTGCCCATCAGCTCGACGGCGAAGGTGGAGTGATGAACGGGACTCCCGAGCTCGCAACATCGGCACGCTACGCCCACTGGGCAAAAACTTTCACCCAAGAATTCGAGTCGCTCCGGGAGAAGTTGGAAACGAATCAACGAACAGACATCGATGCCTACGCGGCAACGAATCCTGCCGAGTTTTTTGCCGTAGTGAGCGAAGAGTTCTTCGAAACTCCCCAAAAATTGAAGAGCAAGCACCCAGCGCTCTACCAAGAACTCGCCAATTACTATCGACTGGATCCGCTTGAGTTGGCTCACTCGACGGCAAAGTGAGCACTGGCGGCGAGGATCCGAGCTGTGGCTTTTCGTCACAATCGGGTGAAAGTGTCTCACTCTCCACCGCACCGCGGGCGCGGTGGTTGCCGCCGCCTCCGGCTCGCTGAGTAACCGAGAGTCAGCTTTTTTAGCTGCAGTTGGTAGGGGACTTCTGCGGGGCTGAGGACCTGGCACGTCGTCTGCATTGGGTCTGCGCATGACTCAACGCAGCCCCAGGATCAAACGATGAACTCATCTGCCGGACGGTTCTACTTCACCACGATGATCATCGTAGGATCACTCAGTCTGAGCCCGTTGGCCAATGCAGGCATTGACGCATGTGGCGACGTAGAGATCGAAGCAGAGGCTTCCTGTGAGCTGGATATCAAAGGAGGCTGCGAAGCGAGATGCGAACCCATCGCTTTTCAAGCGTCTTGCGCCGCCGACCTCCATGCCTCCTGCGAAGGCGAATGCAGCGGAACGCTCGAAGCTTATTGTACCACCGAGTGTCAGGGCGGTTGCGAAACCGACTGCGAGATCGATCCTGGAAGCTTCAGTTGCGAGGGCCACTGCACAGCAAGCTGTGAAGGAGATTGCTCAGCAAAGTGTGCTGCAGATACGAGCGGGGGCGAATGCATGGCCTCCTGCAAGGCCACCTGCGCGGCTGAATGTGACGCGGGCTGCGAGGGGGTACCCCCCGAAGCCAGTTGCCAAGCGAGCTGCAGCGCCAGCTGCTCCGGCGAGTGCCTCGCAGAAGCAAATCTTGATTGCCAGGTGGACTGCCAAGCGGATGGCTATGCCGAATGTACTGCTGAACTCGAAGGGGGCTGCGAAGCGGCGTGCGAAAAGCCAGAAGGCGCACTGTTCTGCGATGGTCAGTACATCGACCACGGTGGAAACTTAGAAGAATGCGTAGGCGCGCTTGAGGCCGCGCTGGACATCGAAGTCGATGCAAGTGCCACCGGTATGGCATCCAGCTCATGCGAAAATGGGCGCTGCCAGGCTGAGGCCGAAGGAGAAGCAGAGGCGAGCTGTTCATTCATGCCACTTGGCCTTTCCTCATCGAGTGGCGCGGGGTTTCTTTCGCTACTCTTTCTAGGCGCAGCGCGACTCACACGTCGCCGAACATGAACTCTCAGTACAAATAGGGAAGAGCTCGAAGCGCAAGAGGAAGCTGCGGAAGAGCGCGAAGAGCACTACGACGAGATGGACTGACGCGGAGTCGCGCCTTCTCGGGCAACATAGACTTGCGAAACGAGAACGAGCGTCGCGCCGAGCCAGAAGTTCGCGCCAAGACTCTCACTCAGGACAAGAACGCCAATGCCGGCGGCGACGACTGGCACCATCAAGGACAGAAGCGTCGCCTGGGGCACCGTCGCCCCCCGGTATCCGCGCGTGAAAAGTAGATGGCCGAGAAACGAGGTGATTCCAACACCCCAAGCTGCCCAGGCAAATTCAGGCTCGATAAAAGTATGAAGCACCTCCAGACGCCCGTTCCCGAACGAGCTCATCAATAGGCCGCCCAGAGTGAAGGCTCCCACAATCGACAACGCATCATCCGTCTTGCGCAACTGTTTGATCACCAGCACTGAGCCACCTGCGACGATAGCGCTCAGCAAGCCCAGAACGTCCCCGGAGCTGAGTGTCAAACGCGCACCGAGCGATCCAGGTGAAACCACAATCACCACTCCCACGGTCGCCATGAAGAGTCCGATCCAAAAACGACGGGACGGCCGCGCACCAAAGAAGACGGCGAACACGTTGGCCCAAAGAGGATAAGTGTAGTTCAGCAAAGTTGCGCGAGCAGCTCCGACTTCAGCGACCGAACTGAAGTAGAGCAAGACCGCAGTCGCTCCCAGGGCGGCGCGGGCGCAGAACCAAAGCGGCTGTTTCGTGGAGATGAAGCGCCGTCTAAACGCACAAATCAAAGCGATACAAACAGCACTGAAGACGAAACGCAGGAATACAGTGTCCAAGGCGCTCAGCCGTCCCAGGCTGAGAACTCTGACCGTCACCGGTTGAAGCCCGAGTAGCGTGTAGCCCAAAATCAGATCGCCCCAAAACGCGGGGATCGCTGAGCGCTCTTCCTGGGGTTCCTTCGAACTCATTGCGCTAGGTCTACGGGAGTCGCGCAAGAACAGCTAGGGAGCCTCTTTATTTGGCGACGCTGCTCAACTCACTGGGGCAGGATATCTCTTCCACCTTGAAGTTGGGGTTGTTTGCTGCTTGGAACCAGTTCACGTACCACATGCAAGCGTCGTACATCTCATCAAGCCCCCGGGTTCCAAATAACTGCTGACACTTGTTGGCGACGCACGACTTGACGCCCTGGAGATCGCCTGCGCATCCCGAGCGAAGCCCGCCGTAAACCGCACCAAGATCGGAGTTGTCTTTGTTGATTCCCCAGGTTTCGTCGCAGCCGTAGAGAGCACCCGTCCCCCCGCCGGGGATCAAGAGATCGAGCTGCCCCTCGTTGTTCACGTCGTTGCCGATGTTCGAGGCCATCACGATCATGACCTTGCCGTTGAGCGCTTGGGATCCTGGATCGTTTCCGCCGTTGTGACTGCTGCCCGTAAATTGAATCTTGTAACAAGTGCCACAAGTCACATTCGCTCCCGAATGAGTTGCGACAAAGCCAAAGGAGACCTCGTCGCTGTAGGCCCAAGGCGCGAACGAATTGCAGGTCGTCCCCGTTCCGTTATCACACGAACTCGCTGCGTCCGATGAAACAACGTTGCTACCATTCCCCCCACAGGTCAGGACGGGGCTGTTTCCGCCTTTGCCGGTCCAACTGCAACTTTGCTTACAGCAGTCCCAATAACGACTCGCCCAGCCGGTATTGTTTCCATTCACCGGTCCCCAAGGATTGCCAGTGCCCGTTGTCCCCCCGCCCGTGCTCGTGGATGAACCTGATCCACCACTGTCGCCACCTGTGCCGGTCGCTCCACCTGTGCCGGCTGCTCCACCGGTACTGGCCGGAGTGCAGCGACCGCAGGAAATATCGCAGTAGTCAGAAAACCACGGTTGATCACAGGCAGGCGGCTCTGACTCGTTCGCCCACTTTTCACAGTTAGCCTCTGGCCAATTGTCATCGAAGGGCGCCGGCTCATCGGTACAGGATTCCTGGATCGTTCCGCCGGTACCTAACGGGGCACCCCCACTGCTACTGAACGATCCGCCTGTTCCCGACGAAGAGTTTCCCGCTCCGCCTGTCGTCGCTGAAGACGCCCCAGTTCCACTCGAAGTAAAACCCCCAGTGGCGGTCCCGTTGACGTCACCGTCGCCGATGTAGTCCGAACGAAGTTCTCCCTGCGAGCAGGACGCCGTGAACCCCGGGATGAGGAAGAAAGAAAGCAGAATCAACTTGGGGAAAGTTCGATGTTTCAGGGGACGACTCCGTAAGCGCGGGGGGGATTTCCCTAATGGGGGGGGCAATTGAACAAGGTGCGCCGAATTAGATTCCCGGAACTGTAGTTCTTGATCACTTCCTAGTTCAGTTAATTACTTCTCACTATTCTCCAACAAACGATGTGCACCCCCAGAAGAAACACAGTGTGCCCCGTTGAGAAACAGTGTGCGCCGCTGGACCCACAGCGTGCGACAGTGATGCTCGAATCGTCCAGTCAGCGCGAAGTATCTTGCAGGGAATCGACTCCCAGGATTTCCGCTGCGACCCGATCAATCCCGTTGCAGTAACCTTCGAGGCTGACGTCATTGACGAAGTAAGTTCTTGCCGACCAAGCCCGCCACTGCACGTGAGTAAGAACGAAGTGAGAAGCGCGCGGCACTCGAATTGGACTTCGCCGCATGTCCTCACGGGTAATTGCTCCGCCATTGGGCTCCAAGGTTCGGGTGGTCATCGTGAGAGGACGCTAGAGAGCATCATTGAGGAGTTCAAGATGAGACATCTCACGATGTGCGACGAAGTAAGTAGGGGAACGCATTCACTGCAGTGTTAGCGGTACGAGATTCGATTATGTAGTTGAGCAACCACCAAATGGGCGCACTCAGGGCATCTTCCCGTGGACAATCGGCGGTGCGAAGGCATGATATCTGGATGATTCCTCTTCGTCTCCGCTCGACACTCTGGTTAGTGACATTCGCGTCCAGCGCGGCCTGCTTTGCAGCGTGCAATAGTACGCCCGAGTTTGACGGAGACTCCGGCGGCAACGGTGACGGCGACAATGGAGCTGCGGGTGCGGGGAACGGCGCAGGGGACGGTGATACCGACATTGAAGCGCCAGTAGGCGACGGCGATGATTCAAGCGGCGCCAGCTTTTCCGTGACTCCCAAAGAGCTGCAGACGATTACAGTCGAACTGGGAGCGGATAGCCCGACGGTGGAGTTCGAGGCGTTACTCGGCGGAAAGCCAGTGAATGCCGCGTGGAGTGTCGACCGAGGTGATGTCGCGAGTATCACCGTTGGAGCAGCCAAGACAGGCACGGTCACTCCAACAGGTTGGGTCGGCGGAATCGTGACGGTAACCGCGGCCCTCAATGACGACGTGGTCAAGCGAGAAGTGCTCGTCAAAATTACGGGAACGCAGAACGGCGCGGACACAAGCAACCCTGGTCAGGCCGCTCAGATCCCTTCTGATGTTGATGATTTGCTTGCGGGTGGTGGTCCCGGTGGTGTTGGCGGCGAAGGACTTGGCAGCCCGGTGACTGACGAAGACTTGCTCGACGAACTCAATGATCCAAGCGAGACAGGTGACGACGAAGAGCTCGCACTCGTGTATCCCTACGACAAGACAGTATTCCCTCGCGGCATCCTGGCTCCACTGGTTTCATGGGATTGGACCCTAGGCGACGCTGAGGCTGTGAAAATCGAACTCGCCACGGAGTCTGGCTCCTTTAGCTGGTCTGGTACCTTCGGGCGCCCGGCGATTTTGGCAGATGCGGGACGAGCGTTCGTTCAGCACCCCATCCCGCAAAACGTTTGGGAAGCCGCGACGAACAGCGCCGATGGGAAGAGCGACAAGCTCCTGCTGTCCCTCACCGTGGCTGAAGGAGGCAAGGCCTACGGACCCCTCAAGCAGGAATGGGTGATCGCCTCGACCCGACTTTCCGGAACCATCTACTACAACTCCTACGGCACGAAGCTCGCCAAGAATTTCACTGGAGCCCAGGGCGGCGATGGCAAGTTCGGCGGAGCGACCTTAGGCATTCGGGTGGGCGACACAGGGCCTTCCTTGGTCGCTGGCGCCGACGGCGACAAGACTTATTGCCGGGTCTGCCACTCAGTGGCAGCGGATGGCTCTCGATTGGTGAGCTCCAACCAAGAACCGGATTCGTTCACCTACGATCTCGCTGCGGACGGCAGTCTCGTTGAAACACAAACGGGCGCTATTCTCGAGTTTCCCGGCATCTATCCAGACGGAAGTATCGCCTTAAGTTCAAGCGGTTCGCTCTACGAGTTGCCAGAGGCGGCCGCGCCCCTCGCCGCAGTGGGCCTTTCTGAGGTCGCTTCGAATGTGGGTACGCCGATGTTCTCCGCCGACGGCAAGCGGGTTGCTTTCAATCCCTTCTCCGGTGGCAGTACGACGAACCCCAAGCAGAAGATCGTCGTCATGGACTTTGACTTCGACACCCTCACCTTCTCCAACGCCGTCGAGGTCGTCGACTACACGGGAAAACCTGCCGAGACCCGTCCCGGCTGGCCGGCGTTTCTTCCCGACGGCGGTTCGCTCGTATTCCACAAGCAGACGGAGGCCGGCTTCGACGAGAACAACCGCAATGATCTGCGTACCCGCAAGGGTGCACGTGCACAGATTCACTGGGCAAGCGCCAGTTCATCGGCCGAAGCTACGCCGCTCAATCAGCTGAACGGCATGGACTCCGCCGGTGACTCCTACCTCGCGGCACTACGCGCTCCCACCAACGCCGGCTTGACGTGCACCGGAGATGGCGATCCAGTAGGCGACATCGACACCATCCACGAAGACGACATGAACCTCAACTACGAACCGACGGTGAACCCAGTGGGTGGCGGCGGCTATGCCTGGGTGGTCTTTACAAGTCGTCGTCGCTACGGACATGTTGCCACGATCCCTCCGTTTTGCAGCGATCCCCGCGGTGTCGACCTGTTCGAGAACGTCACACCGAAAAAACTCTGGGTTGCCGCGATCGATCTCGATGCAAAGCCGGGGGAAGACGCGAGCCACCCTGCCTTCTATCTTCCGGGGCAGGAACTGCTCGCAGGCAACTCTCGCGCATTCTGGGTGCTTGACCCTTGCCGGGCGAACGGGGATTCATGTGAGAGCGGGGACCAGTGCTGCAAAGGCTTCTGCCAACCCGATGGCGAAGACGGTGCCCTCGTTTGCTCGGATGAACCACCGGACCACACCTGTTCACAGCTTCAAGATAAGTGCGAAACTACGAGCGACTGCTGCGATGGCATCGCAAGTTGCGTTGGTGGGTTCTGCACTCAGATAATGCCGCGCTAATGTTGATGCCACGCTAGTCGTTGACGAACACCACCGCGCGACCCCGTGTCGCAAAAAACGCCCCCTCGAAATTGAGGAGGCATTTTTCTTGGGCCAGTCCGACAAGCTGTCGATTCTCAGAGAGAAGTTACCCGACCCTGCCCGTTCAGTCCAAAACCATCCACGGTCACGCCCATGCTGTCTGCAACGTATTGGTAGACATCTGCAAAGTAGGCATTGTCCATGTCACGGTGGAATCCTTTGGTGATCGCACCACCCAGGCCACCTGCCAGTAGCACCGGCATGTTGTTGTGATTGTGGTTGTTTCCGTCTGAAATGTCGCTGCTAAAGAAGAGCGCGGAGTTGTCGATAATGGGGGTCACGCCGTCCGACTCCATCTTTGTGCTCAGCCTATCAACCAGGCGGGCGAACTTTTCGACTTCCCAAACGACAGTCTCGCGGTGCTTGCGTTCCCAATCGCCGTCCTGCTCATGTGTGATGCTCAGATGATAGTTCGGAAAATCACGACTGAGCCCGGTAGCGCCAGAGGCGGCCATAAAGGTGATGACCCGGGTCAAATCGCATTCAAAAGCCAGCGCCATGAGATCGGCAAATGCATCTATCCGCGCATCGAGCTGCCCCGGCCACATGAGGCTACCAGGCGGTTCACACGAAAGAGCATCCACTTCGGCGATGTTGCCTATCTTCACTTCAACGCTGCGCACTGAGTCCAAGTATTCTTGTAGGCGCAGACGATCAGAGCTGGAAAGGGCTGGCATGAGCCGATTTGCATCCCCCGTCACCGTGTCGAGCACGCTCAGACGGAGCGCGCGTCGCCGCGCAGCCTCTTCGGCTGCAGCGCTATCATCGGTGTTGTCGAATCCAGAAAAAATGGAGTCAAACGCGTCTCCGGCATTGGTCTGTTTTGCAATAGCTCCGCCTGAGCCATTGTACGAAATGTTGTTGCAGCCCCCGGACGCGATACCCGGTTCAGAAATGTTGTCTGGAATACCCAACTGAAGCGAGTGAATCGGGCCTCCGGTTCCGTTTGCTTGAAGACCATTGGCGATCACTTGGTCAATCGATGGCCCCCCCAGATTGAACACGGACTCGTTGGGGTAGATGCGTCCCGTCAAGAATGCCCCGGTGCCATGAGTGTGATCGGGACCAGCACCTTCGTTGCGCAGGTTGCTCAAAACGGAGACATGTTCCTTGACGGGGTCGAGCCCAGAAAGGAGCATTGATGTCTGCCAATTTGCGCCGGTCGCCGCAGGTCGCCAGTCATTGATATTCGGGACGCCGTTGGGGAAGAACCAAGCCAAAAACCTCTTAGGGTGAACTACTTCCTGGGCCCAGGTGTCGCGCGGCATGAGTGACCGCATGGCTGGCAATGCCACCATCGCAGAGGCACCACACAGCATGGCACGACGTGAAACCCAGCGAACCTGATTGTCAGCTCTCATAATGAATCCTCCTGTCGACGACGAAACCCGTCGCTCAAAACTACACTTCTCATCATGTCCTGGAAGGTCGCTTCATCTCCTCCGGCAAACTCCCGCACAACCTCTATCAGCGCTTCATCAGAGCGCGATTCAAAAGTACGACCCGCTCCATAGGTAAGAAGTTGACGCGCCACGCAGCTGGGAAAACGCTCATCCTCCGCCAAGATGTCGATCAACTCCGTGGCATCGCCAAAAGCGACATCGCCGCCATCAGCCAGCGGCAGAACGCCAGTCGCGTCCACGTCGGTACCTGACCCATCCACAACTCGATACGCTCCGATGGCATCGTAGTTCTCGAACCCTAGACCAATGGGGTCCATCATTGCATGACACCCAGCGCACGAAGGATCGGCGCGGTGAAGGGCAAGTCGCTCCCTCTCAGTAAGCGTCTCGTCGTTCTCCAGATCCTCTCTGATCATTGCAATGGCTGCTTCTGGTGGCGGGGGTGGCGGTGCACACAGGATTCTTTCGAGCACATACATGCCGCGTTTCACCGGCGCCGTACGGTTGCTGACAGCCGTCAGGGTCAGGATGGAGGCCTGAGTGAGTAGACCGCGCCGAGGCGAGTCACCGTAAAGCTCCTGGAGCGAAGCCGGTGGTGTGGAGGTCGCTGTGAGGAAGTCGGCTAGTGGAGCGTCCGCGCTCCGGAAGTAGTTTGTGAAGGAACCGACGGTTTCCTCAATCATCGCAGGAACAAGATCTGCGCTAAATCCAGGGTAAAGGTCCGCATCACGCTCGATGCCGCTCAGCTTTTCGAGTTCGAGCCACATATCGGAAAAGCGGTGCATGAACCTGTCGAAACGCTCGTCGGACTGCATACGCGCTAGCTCAGTCTCAATCTGCCCAGCATCCTGAAGATCGCCGCCTAACAGCCGAGCGTCGGGCGCTGAACTCCACAAGAAGTAGCTCAGGCGTGAGGCGAGGGACGGCGTATCCAAATTACCCGCTCCGTCGGAAAACTCGACACGATAGATGAAACGCGGGCTCACCAAGACTGCCGCGAGCGCGGTGCGGAGACGAGTCTCAAGAGGGAAGTCCGCCAGTTTGCCCCCTTCACTCAGGAGGTCCGCGTAACCTGATGTCGGCTCGCCATCCGGCCAATCAACCAGAGACCGTCTCCACGCAAGCTCAGCGAAGTCTGCCGCGATCGTTTGGGCACAGCTCTCATTCACTGCAGCGTCGCCGGTCTGATAGTCGCACCAACCTGTTTGGACTCCGCCAGGATCCGTCGCAAAGAGTTCCTCAACCACTTCGTCGGCCGCATCAAGGTAGGCCTCGATGTGGATAGGCGAAACCGCCAGAGCATCGCTGAGTGTATCGTAGCCTTGCGCACGCCCTTCCACCGGAAACGTTACGCTTGGCTGACTCACGCTCAACAAATCAGAAATTGTATTGGCGTACTCGGTGTTGTTGAGTCGCCGCATCGCGACGCTTCCCGGGCCCTTGTAGTTACTCCCGGACTCGCTGCAAACATCGCCAACACAGACCACTCCAGGTTCCCCAGGTTGCCCTGGTTGCCCTGGTTGGCCTGGCTTTCCGACAGTTCCAGGGTCATTGGCGCCTGTGCCGCCTTCTCCCAAAACCCCTTCGCAGGCAATCAGGCCTCCGAGCGATAGTGCGCCGAGCAACGCGAGAAGACTGAGATTCGTTTTTCTTCGTGACTGTGGCTGCCTCATGAAGACCCCTTTCGATGTCTTCACAATGCTCATCAGCAGTCCGTGATTCTAGTGACGCTGCTGGCAGCGCACCCTCACGGTGAAAATCTGTTTTCAGCGGACAAGAATATTCACCGAGTTTCGAAGGTTCCAAACTGGCCGCTCATCATCAACAACGACATGACCGTCCAGCAATGATTGTAATAGCGACTGCGTGCCAAAAGACGTCCCGTTTTGACTCGTTCGTAGGCTCCCTCAAGTAAGGCTTGATACTTGGGGTCGCACATCGCGGCAGCACCAACGCAACCCACAAAGACCGCAGAGCCTTCACCGTGGTCGGTCGTTTTGGGGTCGGGCACTGGCGTCCCATCAAGAGCATAGCCGTCGATGATGTTCGGGGCCCCTACGTTCATGAAAAATCCGCAAATCTTATCGAGATAGTTCTTGGCTCGCGGGTCCCGACTGTACGCCCAGTCAAGCGCGATTCGAAATGGAAGGCGGGCAGAATCCGTCTGGTAGTTTTGTTCAGCGCCAGGAAAAGCTTCTACCGGGTGACCCTCAAAATCGCACCAAGCCGGCACCAGACCATTTTCGGAGTTGCCACTCACTTTGTTCAAGCAACGGTCGAGAATTTCGTAGCCACGATCGACCACTCGCCGCCAACCCTCAACGTTACCTGTGACCTCGCCAAACAATCGATATTGGTAAGGAGCAAAGTAAGAAGGGTTGAACACGTTCTTTCCCCGCCATTCATCGCCGGGCAGAAACATGTCGGGCCATTTATCGTGGTCGACTTCAAATGCGTAGATCCGCTCAATCTGTCGCTTGGCGAGCGCCTCATAGCTTTCGGAAAGCGCCCCAGAACCACCCCAGCGGCGACTGGCCATTAAAAGCGCCCATGCGATGTCCTCATCGGCATCGCTTGCCCCGCCGTTTCCCAAAGCGCGCGAACCATCCGCCGAAATGTACCAGCACATGAGCCCGTTCTCATTCGCCCAATGCTCGGCGTACTGAAAGAACGCATCGAAACTCGGCTGATCGTCCATCATCACCGAAATCATCATCCCGTACGAAATACCTTCGGACACCGTCGAGTTTCTCTCACCGTCGGGCGTGTCCGGACGACGAGTTCGCAGGAAGCCATTGGCCCCGTCACTCGTCACGATCTCGCGTTTCCACGCCCCATGTGCAGCATACACAAAGTTCAGATCGATCCCTTTCGGCAAGCACAGATTTTCAGCACCAAGCATGCGGGGAAGAATGCACAAACTCATGGCGATAACAATACGGACTTCAGGCTCACGACGCCTACAGCGCAAAAAAGGAAACGCGCACAGAATCATTCACCCATTGAACAATCGTTGAGCTATAGTAGCTGAGTGAAACGCGACATCCAGGCGACGCTCGGGTTCTTCGTCAGCTATCTGGGCAAGTGGGCCAATCATCGGCTCACCGAAAAACTCAGGCCCCTTGCACTGCGCCCCAACCATTGCGGCCTGCTTGCTGCTGCTGCCGCTCTTCCCTCAGCTTCACAGATTGAACTTGGGCAGGCTCTTGGCATTGGCGCAAGCGCATTGGTCCCCATGATCGATCACCTTGAACGCCTCGGCGCTCTACGTCGCGTTTTGGATCCCGAAAATCGACGACGCTACAACATTGAACTAACACGTCGTGGACAAAAACTCCTCGAGCGAAGTGCAAAGATGGCTGAAGAACTCGATGCCGAAATGCTTGCGGGGCTTACTGCGACAGAAGCCGCCAAGCTCCACCAGCTCGTCTTCAAGATGAGCAATCATCTCGCGGCAAGTGGCAGAGAAAAAACACCACGAAAGCGGCCCTGAGCGGAGGAATGCGTGTGATATATACGTTTTTGCCACACATATGTGTCAAAATGTCACACCTTGGATAGAATTCGAGACAGAACTTCCGAGGAGTACAGACTCCTGAGTTGCGGCGAAGCAGGTACGCTTGTTGCTGGGGGAACGGGACATGCCGTCGGCCCCAGCCCCGTCCACCAACTTACCCCCCAGAGGGATCCTGAACCGCAGCCACCTGCTTCGATTTGGTGGGGGACTCGCCCTTGCTGCGGTGGTGCTGTTCTTCATCGCACGAGCACTTGGGCCACTGCGGAATCTTGGCGAAGCCGCACTTGAGATCGACTCAGGGTGGATCGGAGTAGCCATGTGCACCGCGATCTCCACGGTCTTGCTTTCTGGGTTGCGGATGAAGTGGGCACTCTCGATTCAAGGCGACCACGTCAGTTTCTGGTCCTGTCTTCGCGCTGTCATTGTATGCTGGCCGATTGGTGCAATCTCCCCAGCACGCACCGGAGACTTCGTTCGAGCCGCCCACGTGAATGTTCCGCTCAAGCGAGGCATTTCGTCGATTCTGGCCGAAAAGGTCATCGACGTGGGCACCTTACTATTTGTCGCAGGCTGGGGAGCATTGTACCTAGAAAGACCTAGTCTGACTGTCGTGAGCTGGACCATTCTCGCGCTGGCCTTGCTTGGCATCTTCGCTCCCAGGCGTCCCCTCTGGCTCACACGCTGGAAACATGGCGCGTGGTTATCCGAGAAGGTAGGTCTTTTTCTCATCACAACCCGCCTGCTCGGACGGCACAAGCGCCAAGCATTCCTACTCATTGTGAGCTCATTCGGCGGCGTATCGTTGGCATGTATGCATCTAGGCGTTCTCCTCACAGCAGTGGGCGCGAATATTCCGCCGCTTGAAATCGCCCATGGCTGGCCCTTATCCATGATTGCCGGCGGTCTTCCCTTCACTCCAGCCGGTCTGGGAACCCGTGACGCAGCCTTCATCGCCCTGCTTGCTCCAGAGATGCGTGAGCCCGAGGTGCTCCTCGCGACTCTGCTCTACGGTCTCACGCCGTGGGTCATCTCCCTGCTCAGTCTTCCTCTACTCATCCGGGCAGGCATTTTTGGTTCCCGGCATGCATCTCAGCGTTGAGATGTATCTCAGCGTGGAACAGCTCATCTCAAACTTGAACAGCCAAACAGTTCAACAATTCAGGAGTGAAACAACGCATGGCACATCGTTTGCTTGAGTCGCAACATGTCACTGGATACTCTCGCTGAGATGCGGTCCCCCTCAACGCCAGCGGAAACCATTCCTGGACGTCCCTCCCGACCGGAGGCCTATGGACAAGGAGCTCCTCCCGCCGAGGAAGATTTTCGTCCAGGAAGAGCATTTCCCCAAGGTGCTACGTTCACAGGTAAAGGAACCAACTTTGCGTTCTTCGCGGAGTCGGCCGACGCGGTCGAGGTGTGTTTGTTCGACGACGCGAGTTCAAAGAAAGAATCGCGTCGCATCCGACTGCGCGAGCGAACCAACGGAGTCTGGCACGGCTACGTTCCAGGACTCATGCCCGGTCAACTCTACGGCTACAGAGTTTATGGGCCGTATCAGCCAGAGAAAGGTTTGCGCTTCAATCCCAACAAGCTTCTGCTCGACCCGTACACGAGAGCTATCGGTCGGAATGTCACGTGGGACGACGCACTCTTCGGCTACACGATCGGCCACGAAAAGGCAGACCTATCCTTCGACTCACGCGATAGCGCTCCCTTTGCCCCCCTCGGAGTCGTGATCGACGACAAGTTCAACTGGGAGAAGGATCGCCCCCTGGGCATCCCCTGGTCGGATACCGTCATTTACGAAACGCACGTTCGTGGGTTCACCAAGTTGCACCCTGAGGTTCCGCCCGAACTGCGCGGCACCTACGCGGGACTGGCCACAGCTCCGGTCATCGAGCATTTAAAAAAACTCGGAGTCACGGCTGTCGAGCTGATGCCCATTCACTACTTCCTCGATGATCGTCATCTCGTCGAGCGCGGGCTCAGCAACTATTGGGGGTACAACACTTTAGGTTTTTTTGCCCCTCACCCTGCTTACGCCTCAAGCCGAGGGCGACCGAGCGAGACCGTGCGCGAGTTTCGTTCGATGGTGAAGGAACTTCATCGTGCCAAAATTGAAGTGATTCTCGACGTTGTCTACAACCACACAGCAGAAGGCAATGAGATGGGTCCGACCCTCAGCTTTCGCGGAATCGACAACGCGGCGCATTACCGAACCGTGCCTGGCCAGGAACGCTACTACATGGACTTCACGGGCTGCGGCAACACCCTGAACATGGTTCATCCCCATTCGCTGCGCTTGCTCATGGACAGTTTGCGGTACTGGGTCACGGAAATGCATGTCGACGGTTTCCGCTTTGATCTTGCCTCCGCTCTGGCTCGCGGCCTTTTTGACGTGAATCAACTCGGGGCGTTCTTCAACACGATTTACCAGGATCCCATCCTCGCGCAGGTGAAGCTCATCGCGGAACCTTGGGACCTCGGTCAAGGGGGTTACCAAGTAGGACGATTTCCCATCAATTGGACCGAGTGGAACGGGCGCTACCGCGATTCTGTGCGCAAATACTGGCGAGGCGACATGGGGATGCATTCCGAAATCGCAACGCGACTCAGTGGAAGCGCCGACCTCTACGAACATAGCGGTCGCAAACCCAGCGCGAGCATCAACTTCATCACCGCGCACGATGGTTTCACCCTCAATGACCTCGTGACCTATAACGAGAAACACAACGAGGCCAACGGCGACGACAACAGAGACGGAGCAAACGACAACGAGTCTTGGAACTGTGGGGTCGAAGGTCCCACGGATGATCCAGACATCGTCGAACTTCGCGAACGACAGAAGCGCAACTTCCTCACCACCCTGTTTCTCTCACAGGGAGTTCCGATGCTGTGCGCCGGTGATGAGTTTGGGCGCTCCCAAGGTGGCAACAACAACGCCTATTGCCAAGACAACGAAATCTCCTGGGTGAACTGGGAGTTGGATGACAAACAGCAGACACTCCTTGAGTTCACCCGGCAAGTCATCCGTCTCCGCACTCGTCACCCGAACTTTCGGCGCCGCAGCTTCTACGAAGACGACCCCGCGGCGGGCGAACCCATGGAACGCCTGCGCTGGGTGCGAGCCGATGGAGCGGCGATGTCGGAGGAGGATTGGAACACCGGTGGCTGGATGCGAACTCTCGGCCTGCTTCTCTTCGGCGACGCACCTGAAGTTCGAAATCCCCGAGGAGGACGATCACGGGACGACGACTTTTTCGTGCTGCTCAATTCGCACCATGAACAAGTCGAATTCCGACTTCCGCCAGGATCAAAACGTAAGCGCTGGCTTTTTGCGCTGGACACCTCACGCCCGGAGCTGGCCCAGGACGAAGAAACAGTCAAAGACGGGCGCGTGCAGCTCGGCGGGAACTCAACGGTGATCCTGCGGCATCGGGGGCGGGCACGGAAAAAGCCGTTCTTGGCTCGCTGATCAGTCCCATTGCTGGAGCAAAGCTCCCCAGTTGCCTGGCTTGTCCTCCCATTGCCTTGTGCCCCACGCCGCGAGACAACCCCATCAAGGAGTACCGAGTGGACATCAACGGTCACAGACGTTCGGAAAAATTTGAGGATCGCGGAACGGCCCGAGGCGGTGGGGGCGGTGGCATACCAATCCATCTGCTGTTCTCCGTTTTCCGTGTCTTGGGATTCAAGGGTTCGCTCATCCTAGGAATCGTCGGCGTGGTGGCCTTTTTCTTCATGCCTGCGAGCGTCAAGCAAATGCTGCTCGGCCAAGTCGCTGGAAATCAAGCAACATCGACTCCCAGTGGTCAAAGCGCCTGTCAGCTTTCAGGAGCCAATCAACAAGCCTGTGACTTTTCGCGTGCGGTGCTCGCTTCGACTGAGGACGTTTGGCGCGAAAAATTCCGCCTCCAAGAACTGCCTCAGTACGGCAGACAAATCTCGGCTTACCAAGATCCGATCTTGGTGGTGTTCTCGGGGGCTGTCAGTACTGGAGGATGCGGCAACGCGACCTCAGCCGTCGGCCCCTTCTATTGTCCAGCGGACAACAAGCTCTACATCGACCCAGGATTCTATCAAGTGATGGAGAGTCGGCTCAAAGCACCAGGAGACTTCGCTCAGGCCTATGTGATTGCGCATGAAGTCGGGCACCACATTCAGAACTTGATCGGCTCGTCACGCCTCGATGTCCAAGGGGAAACGAAGAATCAGGTGTCAGTGCGCGTCGAACTGCAGGCCGATTGCCTCGCTGGAGTTTGGGGTCACTCGGCTCGCTCCTCTCTATCGATCGACGAAGAGGATCTTAAAGAAGCACTCACAGCAGCCCATGCCATCGGAGACGATGAGCTCGGGCACTCCGATCAGGCGAAGTTCACTCACGGCTCCAGCGCTCAACGTATGCGCTGGTTCCGCACCGGTTTTGACAGTGGAGACGCTCGAAAGTGCGACACATTCGCTGCCAAGCGCTCGACCGATCTCTGACATCAAGCCCCCTTCCCTACCGCGGACCGCTCGTGAGAAAACTCAACGACTATTCTGATAAAAAAAACGCACAAGACGTTTGCGACTTCTTAGAAATCCAAGGCATCGGCTCCCAGGTTCGAGAAACTCTAGACGGCTACGCGCTGTGGGTCATCGACGAAGGAGATATGACCCGAGCTAAGGAGTTCGTGGAGAACTTCACGCCAGAGCAAAGCTCGAATGTTCGCGCGGAAGCCGAGGCCCTTCGCAAGAAGAAGGCCCTTGACGCGCGACCGGTGTTCACTCCAACTCGCGCAAACAGCGGCGCTCTCGTTACACCATGGGGCATGGGTGTGGTGCTTCTCATCGCCATCAGCTGCCTAGTCTTTCTACTGATGCAAATGGGCGGGCAGCGGCTGTGGCCGCTCTTCATTGCCCCCGTCGATCTCAATCGGGGCGTCTGGCTCCCCATCGACTGGTTCCAACCCTGGAGGCTTGTCACTCCGAGTTTCCTGCACTTCGGTTGGACCCACATTATTTTCAACATGATGTGGGTGCGCCAGCTGGGCGGACAAGTCGAAAGCAATCTTGGCACAGTGCGTTTCCTCGCTCTGTTCGCGGTCACCGCTGCGGTCAGCAACCTTGCCCAATATTGGCTCTTTCGTCCTGAATTCGGTGGTATGTCGGGCGTCAACTATGCGCTCTTCGGCTTCGTCTGGATGCACACTCGCTACTCACCGCGCGCTGGTTACGCCCTCACGAGTGCGACCACCTGGCTGATGATGGGTTGGTTGATTTGGTGTGCCACAGGTCTCGCTGGGCCGGTAGCGAACGCAGCCCACGCATTCGGTCTCATCGTAGGACTCGCCCTGGCGCTCCCGAGCTACCTGCACTTTCGAAAATCCTATAAGGTCCCCCGAGCTTTCGAGAAAGGCAGCTGGCAGGACCTGAACATTCACGGTTTCCAGCGCTTTCGACGTCTCTACGTGGAGCCGTTCGCCCCCGCCTGGTTCCTCTTGATTGCGCTCCTTGTCGTCGCTGCCGACTACTACTGACAGAGCCTCGTCAGGCCGGGCTGCAATCTGGTCAAGCGAGATTGCTTCTGGTCGAAGTCGGGGCCCATGCGACTCAGTAGCGAATGCTCTTCACGCTTTCACCCCAAAGTTGGAAGGGTTCGAGCCGGCGCGGGTGTTTGATGTTCTCGATAGGCAAGTTGCGCTCATCGAGAGAGCGAGAAAGCTCGCGGTAGATCTCTTCATCATCAAAGTCCGCCTCAGCGGCGTCGAATCGGGTTGCCGCAAAGACGATCCTGTCGGCGCGACTCCAATAGATCGCGGCTAAACACATCGGGCAAGGCTCACAGCTCGCATAAACAGTGCAGCCAACGAGCCGATGATCCGCCCTCACCTCACACGCGCGGCGAATGGCAACCACCTCGGCATGCGCCGTGGGGTCATGACTCGCCGTCACTCGATTGCACCCCTCCGCCACAATCGTACCGTCGCACACGACAACCGCCCCAAACGGACCACCCGATCCTGCGCGAACGCTTTCACGGGCGAGCTCAATGGCGCGTCCCAAAAACCCTTCGTCCTGACTCTCCATGCTTTTGCCCGTCCGAGTGCTCAATCACCCTGAATCTCGAGATTAGCATTCAGAGCCTGAACCTACCAACCGTTCTGAATCGCGCGAAGGACGTCTCGGCGACTGACCTGACCGAGCAACACGCCGTTCTCGACGACCGGCAATCTGCGCACCCGATGCTTCTCGAAAAGATGAGCCATCGTGTAGACGTTTTCGTTGGGACCGATAGTGAGGCAGTTGGTCGACATCTCGTCACTCACCAATCGATCCTGGGCCGTGTAGTGCCCCTCGTAAGCGGTTCCAGCGAGCGCCCGCAGGCAGTCCAGCTCAGAGATCATTCCCACGAGATGACGGGCATCATCCAGCACAGGGCCTCCCGAAATACTCTTCGCCAAAAGAACCTTCACGACCTCACGAATGGGCTGTTGCGGCTCAAAGGTAATCACCCTAGCTGCCATGCAGTCTTGAGCTGTTGGCAGTGGCGGTGTCTTGGGTGGTTTCGAGCCAATTGCGCGAGCGATACTCTTGTTGATGTCTTCCATTGGTTTCCCCTTGCTGGTCAGAGTACGCCGACAAGGCGCGGGCACCATCTAGGGTCTCATCCTGGGGATTCAAAGCGGTGTCTGCTCACGCAACGCCCTGGAAACCCAGCTCCTGCAGCCGAACGTGGGCAAGTGGCCCCACTTGCCGCCCCCGGCGGCAGGACTACGGTAAGTGCCATGCAGCAAGCGCGAGACTCATTGTTCATTCGCGCGGCCGTGGCCGCCATCTTTCTCCATTCGGCAACGGCGTGCTCACGCCCGTCGTCTCAACCCTCACAAGAAAAACCTCAGGAAAGCCAAATGACCGCATCTTCCGTTCACGACTTTGAACTCACGACCATCGACGGCAAGGCAGAGCCACTCAAGGACCTTAAAGGCAAAGTCTTGCTCATGGTGAACGTCGCCAGCGAGTGCGGATTCACCCGACAGTACGCAGGGCTTCAGGAACTCCACGAAGAATACGCGAGCAAAGGATTAGTCGTCATGGGAATTCCCGCCAACGAGTTCGGCGGCCAAGAGCCAGGGAGCAACGAAGAGATCCAAGGCTTCTGCTCGTCAAAATTTCACGTCACCTTTCCCATGTACGAAAAGATCGTGGTCAAAGGTGATTCGCAGCATCCTCTCTACGGATATTTGACGAGCGAGAAGGGCCAAGTCACCTGGAACTTCAACAAGTTCCTCGTTGGAAAAGACGGGAAAGTCATCGAGCACTTCGAATCAAAAGTTGAACCAGAGAGCGCAGAGCTGCGCGCGGCGATCGATCAAGCGCTCGCTGGCTAACTTGCTCTCTAGCGCTCGTGGAACTGCGCGAACTTCGATTCAACGACGTCAATGCCTTCGCAGCCGGCGGAACCGGAACCTCCATCAGGACTTTCAACAACCTCTGGTTCGTATCCTGCCTTGGCACAGTCCGGAAGCGTCAGCTCCAGGATCGTGAGTTCACCCGAAACGGGGGAGTCTTCGACGACATCGATTGAATAACCAAAGCTGTAGCTCAATTCTTCGGCGTCAGACGTGATCCCTTGAATCCCTGTGACCGCCTCAAACTGGCCGCTTGGAGTTGAATCCACCACGTAACTATTGCGCAGCACATTCACTCGAGCGACGTCGCCGGACGCATCGAGGTCGATTCCGACAGACAGCGGCCAGGTCCCGTTGATCTCGTTGCCAGAGCTCGAAAGCGAAAGGTTCATCGCCCCGGACACAGAGCCGGGCTCCTCTCCATAGCCCGTCGCCAAGCACAAAGCCGTGAGCGTCGGCACCACGTCCAGTTCAAACGACTCCTCGCCTTGCCAGGAAAAATCGAATTCAGTGTGCGCCTGAAGCGCGGCATCTACCGCATCAGCAAGCTGCGAATCAAGCCCGATCAAGGTACCGTACTCGCAGGGATTGTCTTTCGGGAAGAGGCCTACCGGGATGTTCCCCGCCATGGCCACCTCTGAATTGTGCGACTCGATACCGACCTCGACGCGACCACTGAGGCTCCCATAGCCGAGCGAGAGCTCTAACCTCGCGCTGGCTGACCCGTTCTCAAGGGCGCCCACATCCACAGCGAACGAACCGTCAAGCTCATCCGACGGTAAAGAAATACTCGCGAGCGCGACATGCCCGTCAACCGTTGAAAATGACGTCACGAAGATATCGTCGAATGCTCCGTTGTCGGACTTCACGGTGACGCTCGCATCCATGCGCAAGAAGCTGTCACATACCAATTGTGCAGGGTCGATGCCGATAGCGGGTTGATCCTCCCCGTCGTTCTTCTCAGCTTCCACGACTTTCCTTTCGACCCATTCGGCCGATCCAAAAATCGGTTCAATCTTGATGCTGATGCTGGAGTCGCCGGATTTCGGTGTAATCACGACGCCACTTGTACCCGCCGCGTTCCAAGCCAACTCACTTTCGTACTCACCCGCAATCGTCCCGGCGAGAACTTCCTCGCTGAGGCTCGTGCCCTCAACGGTTTCGCCGCCGGCCAGGGGCGTGGAGTTCGCTTCCTCGCAATGAGGACCGTATTCACCGGCCGTGCCTCCATTGTCGATCTCGATTTCCGACCCAGTTTGTCTCCCGACACAACCGCTCATTCCGAAGCTGGAGGTCAGAAGAATCAATGAAATAGGCGATTGAGATAAGAATGTTCGGCTCATGAAGTGCTCCTTTGGCACTGTCAGAATGACAGTCCCGACTGCCGGATACGATGGGTAAAGTGCACTAAATCAATGCTCATCTGCCCCGAGGTGAGCATTGTGCCTATACTTTACGCAAGAAGCCCCTTCTTTTCGACTCGCGCCCACCATTCAGCCAAGGGCGCGACACCGTGTCCCGCGTCAATTCCGTTGAGGTCCAGGTGGGGTCCCCGCTGTGCGAAGCCGCCCGAAAGCGGTCGCGGCTTCATGAAGAGAGGCGTGTCGAGATCCACATAGCTGACGCCCCCGACCCCCGCCGCCAAGCATGCTGAAGCTGTCATGGACAATTCAGTTTCGACCATGCCACCCACCATCAGCTGGAAACCAGTCCTCCTCGCGGCGACCAACAAATCGTGAGCCATGACTAAGCCAAACTTCGCGGTCTTGATGTTCACCGCCGCGATTCCGCCAGTACGAATCAGAGCCACCAAATCGTCCTCGCCACGCAGAGATTCATCAGCTGCCACCGGGACTCTTCCCTTGTGCTGAACTTCCCTGAGCGCTGCGAAGTCATCACGCGGCGTCGGTTGTTCGAACACGAGCACGCGATCTCGGTCCGCGCTGATGCCATCGAGCACGGCCAGAGATTCCTCCACAGAGTAGGCACAGTTCGCGTCGAGCAAGAGCATCGCCTTCGGCGCCGTCTTCAAGATTGCTCTCAAACGATTCACGTCTTCGTCGACAGATGCTGCACCTACTTTGACTTTGAGCTGATCGAAGCCGTCGAGCACGGCTTGCCTAGCGGCTTGCTCGGCTTGGGGGACAGACCCAGTCACTACGGTGATGTCGGTCTTCAGATGGGACTCGGCTCCTCCAAAGAACTCAAGCAGGCTCAGATTCGCTCGGCGACAGAGCGCGTCCAAGAGAGCGATCTCGCAGCCGGCAAGAGCCGTGGGGACACCCGCAAGCACGTCCCGCAGGCGGAGGCTCACCTCCCGGTAAGCAGCCAGGTTCAGCGGTTCAAGAACGGCCTGAACGTGTTCCAGCCGGGCAAGAACTCCGGCCTGGGTTTCACCGTTCACTGCCGGAAAGGGCGCAGCCTCGCCAAACCCGACGCTCCCATCGTCGAGTTCCAGGCGAATCAGCACGTTCTTAGCCAGCTCCTGAGCACCACCCGCGATGCCAAACGGCGCATGCAGCTCCACATTCAAGTAGCAAAATGAACAGGAACGAAGGCGGGCTTCTTTCACCCCCGAAGCTTACAAGGAATGATTTGAGCCACATACCCTTGAGAAACTTTCCCTCTAAGTCCCTTTGTTACTCAACCGCATCAAGCCAAGCAGGCTCTGCCATGGTAACTTCGCAACCCAAGCACTTTCGACGGGATGAGGTAGCATGAGTGACCTAAAGCGCAGCCTGGGACTTACTGGGGTAGTTTCCTTAATCAAAAACGAGTTCTCGCCCACCAAGTGGCAAGCGCTGCTCTGTGCGGCCGCCGCGCTGCTCATCAGCTGCGGAAGTTCCGATCAGACAAATTGCTCCGAAGACACAGTGCTCAGCTGTGACTGTCCCGAAGGTTTACCTGGCGTGGTCGAGTGTCGTGCAGGACGTCTCACCGACTGCATGTGTCCGGACTTGAATGGCGGGGTGTGCGTTCACAACGTTCAATGCGACGACGGGCTCTTCTGCAACGGAGTCGAGGTATGCGATCCTTCGTCCGATGAAGCCAGCGAATTCGGCTGCCGCGCAGGTGCGGTGAAACCCGAGTGCGACGACAACATCAAGTGCACGGTCGATTCGTGCAACAATGATCTCAATCGCTGCACATTCTTGGCTCCAGACGAAGACGGGGATGGTCATGGCGACGCGAGTTGTCTCGATGCAGATGGTCAAGCAACCGGCGATGACTGCGACGACGAGAACTCGAATCGCTACCCGGGCAACTTCGAGGTTTGCGACGACGACGATGTCGACGAAGACTGCGATCCAAAAACTTTCGGGCTCCGCGACGCTGACGGAGATGGCGCAATCGATGAAGCTTGCTGCAACCAGGATGGGAAGAAGAAAATCTGTGGGGATGACTGCGACGACAGGAATCTCGCCGTACGCCCGCTTCAGCCAGAATTTTGCGACAAGTTAGACAACGACTGCGATGGCGACGTCGATGAGCAGGCTTCCGATGTGCCCTGGTACACCGACGATGACGGTGACGGTTTTGGCCTTGATAGCGGGGATGTCATTCTCTCGTGCATCCCCATCGTTGACCGATCTTTGCTTCCCACCGATTGCAACGACGGCGAACCCAGCCGTCACCCAGCTCAGCTAGAAATCTGCGACCTGGCCGACAACAACTGCAATGGCTTAGCAGACGAAGGCAGCCTGTGTGGCTTCCCTCTGGGAATCACTGTCATCCCAGGCGCTGGGGCGGTCACACCGGGCGTCGGTGGATCCTCTGGCTCGGGCGGCGCCAGCGGAACTGGCGGCTCTGCGACAGGCGGCTCTGGGACGGGCGGCTCTGGGGCTGGTGGTTCTGGCACAGGCGGCTCCGGGACCGGCGGCTCCGGGACCGGCGGCAGCAGCGCCGTTTCCTTGGACTGCGACTCGCGCGACATCACTGAAGCAACCGTGGTGGCAGATCCAGGCGGGACCTTCGCCACTTGGTCAGGAGTTGTGCATCTCACATCGAACGTGACTCTCGGAAACGGCGAGCGCCTGCAGATCGATCCGAACACATTGGTGGTCGTGGAGCCTGGCGTCCGCTTTCTAGTGAACGGAGGGCGACTCAACATCAACGGGAACGAAGAAAACCCGGTCAAGTTCTGCGGAAAGGAAGCCACCGCTGGTTATTGGCAAGGACTCCACGTCGCTTCAGCAGATGCCCAAAGCACCATTGATTGGCTGCTCGTGGCTGATGGCGGTGGTGGAACTGAACCTTCCGCGCTCGCATTTGACGCACCTGTGGTGATGCATGACGTCAAAGTTCAAAACTCAGGAAACAATGGCGTGCGGGCCTCAACATTCGGTCTGAGTAGTTCCGGGTTGTCGGTGACCGAAAGCGCTGGTTATGCAGTGCGAATCACGACAGACGTAGCCTTGACCCGTCTTCCCATCGGCGGCGACTACAGCGGCAACGTGGATGACTACGTGCTCATCGCAGACAGTGCTTGGTCGACGAGCCTGACAATCAACAATCCAGGGATCCCCTATTTGATTCAAACCAACATTGAGCAATCGGGAACGACCACGGCCACGATCAATGCCGGCGTGAATATTGTCTTTGGTGGCGAGTACCAAATTATTTTTGGTTGGAATAACGGCTCAGGGACAATCATTGCGAACGGAACTACAGAAGCGCCCATAGTATTTCGCGGTCTGACGCCAGGCACGGGTACATGGACGGGGCTCTACTTTGGCACCAACATGACGGCTGAATCCCTCTTGTCCCATGTGGAGGTGATCGGCGCAGGTGTCTCGGGAGCTGCCGTTCGAGTGGAGGCCAAGCTGCGGATGAATGACGTGGCTATCGAACAAAGCGGATTGTACGCGCTCGATTTAGGCAACAAAGGGCTGGCCGCCAGCAGCTCAGGGCTCGTCATCGATAACACGGACGGTACGCCCATCCTGGCGGCAGCCAACGCGCTCGGGTCCATCCCAGACGACACAGTCATCACCAACTCAGGAGTCGATCGAATTCTCGTGACAAGCCCGTTCTTCATCACAGCTAGCGGAACCATTCCGGACCTGGGGATCCCTTATTATCTCCCCAATACCGTAAATGTGCATCAGAATGCAGTGCTGACGCTTGCCGCTGGTTCGCACTTTCTCTTCAACGACCTTGCCGCTCTCATGATCAGCTACAATCTGGGGGTCGCGACTCTCCACGTGAAGGGGACAGCTGAAGAACCTGTGATTTTTGACCACATCCTCAGCGCGGGTGGGGGTATCGCGACTGCAGGTGCGTACTCCGGACTCATTCTTGCTCAAAAGACTCCGGAAATCTCGTCGATCGAATATCTTGAAGTCCGCCACGCCGGGAGCAACGGAAAAGGTGCCATCTGGAACAACATGACCACCAGCATGCCCCCAGAGAACTTCACCAATGTGACGATCTCGGATTCGACGAGCTATTGCCTCTACTTGGACAATGACACCAGCCAGGACTACTCCGGAAATAGCAACAGCTTCACGGGCTGCGAGCTAGGTCCGATCTTTCCGCCCAACTAACCTAGAACCAGCTGAGCCTTAACGTCTGGCGCGGCTGCGTCGTTGGCGTATTTGGTGATGCGGGACGACGAGCTCAATATCGCGCTGCGGGAATTCTTTGAGGTTTCCCAAGAACTCCTGTGCGTAGTCGGCTCGAACGGATTCTTCCTTCGCCTCAATCCCGCGTGGGAGAGTGCCCTGGGCTGGACCATCGACGAACTCCAACAGGTTCCGTTTGCCCGCTTCATCCATCCCGATGATTTCCAGCGCAGCATGCTGGCGATGCAAAGTCGCAAGGAGAAAAACGAGCGGCTCGAAAATCGTTTCCAAAAAAAGGACGGTAGTTACACCTGGATCGCTTGGACCGACTCGCTCAAAGTCGGTGACCACTTGATGGTCAGAGCAGTTCCCATCGATCGCGAGAAAGAAGCAGAACAACGCCTCGGCGCCCAAGAAAAAATCCATCGAGCGATGCTCGTCGCGCTCCCCGACCTGGTGTTTCGACTCAGTCGGGACGGTGTCTACCTCGACTACCATGCGCCGGAAGAACAATTGCTCGCTGTCCCGGCTTCGCAAATTATCGGCACAAACCTCAGCGATTCACCCCTTCCAGAAGAGGTGAAACGAAAGTCTCTGCGCGCAGCTCAGCAGGCCATCGATCATCAAACTCTTGAGGTGATCGAATACTCGCTCAATCTGCCTCAGGGCGAGAAACATTTTGAGGCCCGCATTGCTCCCGGTCTACCTGGTGAGGCGGTTCTCGTGGTGCGAGACATCAGCGAGCGAAAAATTGCCGAACAGGCACTGATCCTTGCCACAGAAGAATCGCTTGCCGCATCCAAAGCCAAAACCGAGTTCCTGGCCAACATGAGCCACGAAATTCGCACCCCTATGAACGCGATTCTAGGGATGAACGACCTGCTGCTTGAAACTAAGCTCGATGCGGAACAGCGCGACTGTGTCGAAGTCGTGCAGCGCTCGGGAAAAGCGCTACTGGGCATTATTGGCGACATCCTCGACCTTTCGAAAATTGACACAGGTCAGCTTCTCCTTGAATCCGTGAGCTTCGACTTGCGACAAGTGATTCGCGATTGCCAGAAACTGGTCGAAACGAACTGCACGGAGGGGGTCTCGCTAGACTTCAGGGTTGATCAGCACCTGCCTGAGCGTGTGCTCGGTGATCCCACGCGGGTCCGGCAAACACTACTCAACTTGCTGAGCAATGCTGCAAAGTTCACCCAACAAGGGCAGATCTTGTTGCAGGTCGACTCGACTGAAGATCAGCAAATTCGATTCGAAGTGCGTGATACAGGAATCGGGATGAACGAAGAACAACTTGCAGTCATCTTCGAACCATTTAGCCAAGCAGACTCTTCCACTACGCGAAAATACGGGGGGACCGGGCTCGGTCTTTCCATCTGCTGCAAGCTCATCGAGGCGATGGGTGGAGAACTCAACGTGGTGAGCGCTCCCCAGCAGGGGTCCACTTTCACTTTCAGCCTACCACTCGCACAAAATCACGAGCGAACAGCGCCAGCATCTTCTGTAGAAGCTTCATTGCGCCCTGGTGTGCGCGTATTGCTTGCAGAAGACAACAAGATCAACCAACGCTTGGCACTCAAGCTACTGAGCAAGCTCGGGTGCAATGCCGTCGCTGTGAGCAACGGCAGCGAAGCTGTCGCGGCTTTGAACAACGCAGAATTTGACGTGGTATTGATGGATTGTCAGATGCCTCTCATGGACGGCTATGAGGCGACGCGAGCGATTCGTGGACTGTCACCCGAACTGAGCGGCATCCCCGTGATTGCTCTCACCGCACACGCGATGGAAGGCGACAGGCAGCGTTGTCTTGAGGCTGGGATGAACGATTACCTGACCAAGCCAGTGAATCGAAAACAACTCGCCTCCGCTCTCAGTCGTTGGGCGAGTCCAACTTTTACTCCTGACAACAATTGTCAGCAGAGCGAAGTCGAGATGCGCTCCCCGCTATCAATCGACAAATCGACTCATTAGACTCGTGGCCATGAGCGCAACCACGAATCTCGTCCTTTATCATCACCCCTATACCCGCGCTGCCGGCATCGTTTGGATGCTCGAAGAATTGGGTTTGCCCTACGAACTCAAGTACGTTGACATCGCGCAGAGCCAACAGAGCACCCCGGAGTTCCGCGCCAAAAATCCCATGGGGAAGCTGCCCACCTTGGTCGACGGCGATGTCACAATCACCGAAGCCTCTGCGATTGGCATGTACTTGGCGGACCGCTACTCCTACGGAAACCTTGCACCGAAAATCGACGACCCGGCACGGGCCGCCTATCTGCGTTGGATTGCCTTCGCGCCTGCGGTGATTGAGCCTGGCTGCTACGCGCACGTTTCCCAGTGGGACTACCGCCCAGGTCAGGCTGGATGGGGCACCTACGAAAACATGCTCGCCTCGATTGAAGAAGCCATCGGCGACGGCCCGTGGTTGCTCGGCGAAAAGTTCAGCATGGCCGACATGATTTTTGGAAACACTGTGCGCTACATGCTGCGCTTCAAGATGCTGGAGGCCCGGGATTCGTTCGTCGCCTACGCCTCCCGCCTGGACTCTCGACCTGGCTCCATTGCAGCGGCGGAAAAGAACGCTGCCGTGGTCGAAGCGCACGGCCTAGGCCAAATGGGAGGCTGAAGGCCTTCAGTTTAGCGCGGCGCTAGGGTGACTTTCAGCGTAAAGTCACCCTTCTTGAGGCCCTGCGCGCCCGCAACGCCGATGATTGCATTGTAAGGGTTATTGATAGCAGTGAGCTGGATCGACTCGGTCGCACCCGGGTTGTAGGGCTGCGACATACTCGTCGATCCATAGCTTGCCTCACAGGTGACCACGCTCGAAACACTCGGCGGCAGATCGCTGCGTGTGGTTCCCATCGTGTAGGCGTAGAGACTGAGATCAAGGTTCGGTTTCTTCGGAATCAGCTCCACGGTCGCGTTCGTGTAGCGCGGCAGGGAAAAGCTGTAGGCGACGTGGTTGCCATTGAAGTGCTCGTTTCGCGTGGCTGGAAAGCAGGCAACAGAGCTGTTTGCAGCCCAAGCCAAGTCGATTTCCGTTCCGCCATCGATCTTGCCGCTGACGCTCTTGGTGCCGTTGCCTGTAATGCCTACTGGGATGGCCGAGCCGATGACGCCCGTCTTCGGAGGCGCTGCAGTCGTCAAATCGAACTTGAGGGTGAAGGCCCCTTGCTTCAATTTTTGGGCACCCGCCACTCCCACCACCACTCGATAGGGGTTCGTGGTCGCGTTCAACTCAACACTTTCCGCTGCTCCAGGATTGTAAGGATTGCTGATGCTCTTGGAGCCGTAGCTTGCCTCACAACTCACCACACTTGCGACGGCGGGGGGGAGAACGTCATTCGTTGGGCCAACGCTGTAAGCGTAGAGACTCAGGTCGGACTTCTTGTCCTTCGGTGTCAGCGATACTTTGAGAACCGACTTGGCGGGAAGATCGAGCGTGTAGAGAACATGCTTTCCGTCAAAGTGACTGTTCTTCACCGAAGGAAAGCAGGCCACACTCGACTTTGTTGCCCAGGCAAGATCCATCACACTGCCCGCCTTCAGATTCCCTTGAATGCTCACCTTCGAGTTTGAGGCAACTTTCACAGTCTTCGCGCCACTCCCAGCCGCAGCTTCTACACTTTGAAGCGCGACCCCTGCGCCTACGACAGCGCCCACAATCACTCCAGCCCGAATTACTTTTGAAAACATGACGACAATGCTCCCCGCAGGCGCAACAGATGTCCATCAGGATCTTCACCCGGGGCACTTCGAAGAGAGCGAGATGCCGCCGGGGTGATTTCCCCCAAGCTCAAGGACCACTTTGCGCTCGTGGAGCCGCCCGGCTCCCACCACGGCTAAGACGCGCTGTTCCGACGCCCTGTGATGCACATGTAAATCTCAGCGAAGGCGATCATGAGTACCGGGATTGCCACGAAGATCCCCACGACCAGGGCCAGCACACCAAGAAACACCACGCCGCAGGCCGCAAATCCAAAGAGCACCAACCCCATGCGGTGTCCCTTGGTAGCGCTCCAGCTCTCCGAAAGAACTTCGGTCGCCGAAAGCTTGGTGTCAGCAAGCAGGGGGTAAGCGAGCGACCAACCTAGGGCGACGATGATGCCGGGAATGATCAGGAAAATCATCCCGACAAACACACCCACGTAGATGATGAAGACTGCGATGAGCCCGGGCAACAAGCGGTCCATTCCCGAGAAGAAAGTTCCAAACTCAACCGGCTCATCCCGCGCCGCGGCCAAAGCCACTCGAAATTGTCCAATCGTAAAAAAGGTACCCACAATGAGTGTCAGCGGTAGGGTCATTACCGAGCGCATCATCGTGGCCATGACATCGGTGGGATCGACGGCTGGGAGAAACAAACCAATCACCCATGTGAACCCTTGCTGAAGGAGAGCGACCACGAAGATACCGCCAATGAGCACCAAGGGGTTCTTCCAAACGGCGTTCCAGCCGACGCCAATCACCTCGCCGATCGCCCAATCTCGGGGACCTTCGATGTTCACATGTCCGTGCTCTTGACTTGGAGCGGCTGTTGGCGCCGCGTAAGGATTCTGCTGCATGGTCCAAAGTTGAATCCTTCCTCGTTTCAAACACAACCCACAGCGAATCGAGGCAAAAATGTAAAGTTGGTTTTACATTTTGTCAGGTTTACTTGACGTTTTTCGCCACTCCAGTCTGCTGAAGCGGTACTTGGGGCAGACCGAGCTTCTCGCGAACTTGGTCGTAAACACTTCGAGGCAATTGCACCAAGCGGGCATTCGCATGGGGCGCAAGCCAACTGACGAGCCCCGACGCCGCTTCAAGTGGCATCGCTGTACACCCCGCAGTGCCGATGTGCGCGCCTCGCCACACGTGGAGAAAAATGCAGGACCCGGCACCAACAGTCACTGGGGAAGTATTCTGTTCGACCACAACTCCCCACTGAAAGAGCCCATCGGAGCGCAGAAGAGGACTGCGCTTCCGCCACACCTTGGAATCAATCTCGCTGAGATCGATGAGTCGGTTGTAATTCGGCGAACCCGTATCCTCGACGCAGTAGCTGCTGCTCGTCACCGGTAAGTACGGGTAATTCCGTGAAGACTCGGGAAGAGAATCCGCGACGCCAAAAGCAGTACCGAGATCGAAGATGCCAGCAGGACTTCGTCCATCGCCTTCCTTTTTGAAACGTTGCTGATCGGTGCGTTCAAGGAGTCCTCGTCCCCAAGCCATTCCATAACGTCCCAAGCTGACGGGGGTGGGGTCCCCGACTTCCTGCCACGGTCCGTCGACGGTCGAGTCAAACCGATGCATTTCACCTCGATGCGTATTCCACGACTCAGCCAAAACAACGATCAGCTGCTTGTTTGCCGGAGACCTCACCTGATGCTTTTCAGCCGAAATTGGCCCGTGACCCGAGCGAGCAGCCTTCGCCGGGTTTACACCGACTGGAAGAATCAAATAGGACGCGACGCCAAAAGCGCCAAGAAAGCAAAGAGCCCGACCAGCCATGAGCCGTCGAGTAGCAAAGGCTTGGGATTCTGGCCAGTATTCGGCGCTGGTGCTCTAGAAAAGCGAAAGCGCAGAAGCCGATCTTCGGCTCTGCGCTTTCCCTTAAGCCGCCCCTACTGCTTTCGCATACTCGGGACGATGTTGTAGAGGAAACCACTGTTGCTTCCATTGACGAGCCCAAACCAACCTCGGTCATCCCAAACTGTGTAGGACATGTTGAGTGACAAAGTCTTGTCGGCAACTGTCGAGTAGTACGAACGCACGGTGTTCGTGTTGCGTTCAGCCTGGTTCGTCTGCCTTCCCACGCCGAACTCTCCGTAGTTGATCGGAACCCCTAGGCCGGAAGCGTGATTGGCGACAGCCTGGATGTTGCCTGAAATTGTCCCTGTTCCCGGGAAGTTGGAGTTGTTGCCGGTCTGTCCGCAAAAGCCCCAAGGATCGTAAGTATGGACCTGAATCGCCAAGTACTGATCGTTGCCGCTACCGGGAAGCGAAGCCTTGTTGGGATAAATCTCATCAATCATCGATTGATTCCCCTGGGCATTCGGAGCCACCATAATGATTCTTGTCGTGTTTTTCCCGCCCGTCCCCCGAATCGCGTTGTAGCCGACAAGATTGATCTTCCGAGTCAGCTGCTGAGAATTGCCGTCGGTGGGCAATGGACCTGGCGGACTCCAATCGCCAAACGCACCCTCCGGCTCATTGAGCACCTCAAAGATCAGCTGTGGCGGATAGTCCTTGAAATGGTTCGCGATGCTCTGCCAAAGGGTACGAAAGGTCGCGTCCTGGGAAGTCGAACCTGTGTAGTTATCCTTCAACCAATGCTCATGATGGGTGTTGAGAACAACATACAGACCCTGGCTGAGTGCGTAGTCGATCAGCTGCTTGAGTTGCACGAAGCGCGAATGATTGAAGTTCACCGTGCCGCCGCCATTCGCCAATGTACTGCCGTTGACGCTGTCCACCCAAGTCACGGGGAAGCGCACGTGCTTCATTCCACCGTTCTTGTACAGGTCAATAATCTGCTTGTTGGAATTGAAGTCCGACGACTGCGCGCCGTTGTCGAAGACATTCCCCAGGTTGAACCCGCCGTCCATTGCTTGAATGACGGCGGCCGCAGTCGGAGCGCTGCCGCCGGTGCCGCCGCCACTTCCCCCTGTGCCTCCCATCACGCAGGGGGGCAGATTCCCTGAACACGATACCGCAGCAGCCGTAACTCCACTTGTGCAGCACGCAGCCTGACCGCCCGGACGCGCGTCGCAGCCGCTACCACCACACGAACCACAGGCCGCATCGCAGCAGGCTGTACCTTCCGCATTCAGGATGCCGGTGCTGCACGTGGGATCGCTGGTTGGCTCAGGCTCAGGCTCAGGCTCCGAGCCACCCATCACACAAGGGGGCAAATTCCCCGAACACGATACCGCAGCAGCCGTAACTCCACTTGTGCAGCACGCAGCCTGACCGCCCGGACGCGCGTCGCAGCCGCTACCTCCACACGAACCACAGGCCGCATCGCAGCAGGCTGTACCTTCCGCATTCAGGATGCCGGTGCTGCACGTGGGATCGCTGGTAGCCGGTGGCTGATTGAAGGAAAACTCCAGCCAATCCAAGTTGAAACTTGAGGTGTCTGCAACAACGCGAAGCTGACGCGAGCCAGCCACAAGTTGAACATCTGGAATGGTGACCGTCGTCCAGGTTTGCCAGCCACCCGTAGCAGGAAAGGCAAGAGGACCGGAAACGTCGACACCACCCACCTCGACGTGAAGACTTCCGCCTGCGCTCTGGGAGGCAACTGAAAGGGTCAGCGTGTAGCTCCCGCTAGAGGCAACGTTCACGGAATAGCGCATCCATTCGCCTGCAGCGATCCAGCCGACATTGAAGCCGCCCTGAGAACTCACCTGGATGTCCACATCTTCGTTTCGATGGGCACCTCCGCTATTGCCGGATGTCGAGTCATTGTAGGCGACGCCAGGCCCGTCGAGATCGTAGTTTTCTGCTTCTACGCGCCCGGGCACGGCTGCCGGACTTGATCCGTAGCTCAAAGCTTGAGTGAGGCTCTCACTCTCACCCGACTCCACCGCACATCCGACGGCTGCAGCGCCGAAAGCAAGGATACCCAAACCAACATAGGAGTGTCTTCTCATCGCCATTTTTCAATTTCTTTCTCTTTTTGGGGGGCGAAGAGCGCCAGCGTTTGAGCACAGCTCAACGTCAACACCTTCAACTTCGAGTAAGAAACTGCGCCCGTGGTGAGGTGTCTTGAAGTGCCAAGAATGGCAGCGGCTCCGCTACAAAGCAGATCTCTAAAACAGCTGCGAGGTAAAGTTTGGCTCTCAAAGAAACTCAAATAGTGAGAGATACGTGAGCAGCCTAGATTGGCTCAGTGAAGCCGAGCGACAGGAATATTACTTTCCTGAGTGAATCCAGGGAGCGACGAGTTCTCCAGCACTGCTCAAACCTGTGCCAAATTTGGCAGTGTTAGAAACAACGGCGCGCGTACTCCAAGCGCCGAGACAACATCCCAATGCACGCCCTGAATTGAAGGCCCTATTGAACCTTGAGAATACGCAAGGATCGCACGCGCATTTCACGCGGATAGTCCGCCGGCTCCGGGGCCTCCACGAGGCCTCCGACAGCGAGATTCAAGAACACCCGAAACGGCTGGTGAAAGGGATTGACCCCGCCCGGGCGATAGATCTCAGAAGAATTCAAGTCGACACTGTGAACGAGCAAGTCATCGACAAACCAATCAATGCGTTCCGGACCCCATTCAATCGCGTAGAGATGATACCCGCTGCCGAGACTCGTCCCCAGATCCGTCGCTTGAACATTCTCAGCCACGTTGACGACTCCATTCTGCTCGGTGGCGTAGTTCAAGGCTGCCAGCGTTCGTCCGTCCGAGCGCCCGCTCGCGATAACAATACCTCCCCACGCAGGCCACGTACTCTCGAAGCAATCGATTCCATCCACACAAGTGGTCACCTGAGCACCCGGATTGGCGGGCCACAACCCGAAACTAGGTTTGGAGCCAGAGCCGACGTCCGCCTTGATAGAAGCTTCAATTCTTCCGAAATGCACCGACTCCACCATCTCCACCGATCCCGACGTGTACTCGCTACCGTCTGGGGAAACGCGCGCGACGATAACAAGTTCGCCGTCTTCGATGAAAGCGTTCTCAGAGCTCTCAGTGTAGAGCTGCAATTCATTGTTGCGAATGCCCGCACCGGTTTCAAATTGGAAATCTTCGGAAGAAACGACCGTGCCAAGAAACTGCGCTTCAAACGCGGGCAACCATTCAAGGGCTGTTCCGCTTTTGCCCACGCAATAGCCCATCGTCGTTCCCAAGCTGCTACACGAAGCCGCTACCTCAAGATTGGCGCAGTCGCTATCATCGCTGCAGGTGAGCCAATGCGACGAGCTGGAAGTACTCGGGCCGGAACCACTTTGACAGGAAGGCAGCACCGCGATTGTCAAAGCCGCTGACAAAGTGAGCGCGCACTTCGTCAACGTCCAACGATGCAGCTTCGAAGTTTTTTGAGACGGCTCATGGGACTCATGCACTGCGCTGAGTTTAGCTGGCAGGGCAAAACCGTACCAAGTGCCATTCTTGGCAGCGTACTTCGCTCAAAAATACGACTACACTGCCATCTTATGACGTGACTGCGTTTGTTGGGCGGTGCCAAGGACGGCACTGGTCTCTCCGGTCAAATAGGCCAACGATCTTCAAGCAAGTCAACATTGGACAACCTCTCGTGAACACACACCTGCTCATTGATGCCGTCGTACGACAGACGATGGTGCTCATCGCTCAACTCGCCACCTCTGGCGGTGTACGCGCCCCTTTGGTCAAAATCGCCGACCAAGTATTCGCGGACTTGACGACCGAACTCCAAAATCAAGGAGTCACTAAGAAGGTCATCGCCGACATGTTCGGTCTGGCGCTTCGGACGTATCATCGGCGGGTTCAAGAGACCCGAGAGAGTCAATCCGAGGTCGGGCAGACAATTTGGGAAGCCGTGCTCAATTACGTCCGCGAGCACGAGCCGGTGTCGGCAGGCGCTGTGCTCAAGCGCTTCGCCCACGACGACCACGAAGTGGTCTCCGGTGTCTTAAACGATCTGGCGAGCAGCGGACTTGCCGAACGGAAGGGTCGAGGCGACAAGGCGATCTATCGAGTCGCTCCTGAGCAGGAACTCGAACAAGCCGATGAAGAAACTATCGATTGGTTGGTTTGGTTAACTGTGTATCGAAAGGGTCCACTTGATCTCAAGCAACTCGTTGAAAGTGCGCGCATCTCCGAGCCCTTAGCTCGAGAGGCCCTTGTACGACTTCAGGCACTTCAGCGTGTTTCAGAAGTCGAGGGAGCGGGGGAACCCGTTTACTCAAGTGCCCGCTTTGAAACTCTGCTAGGTAGCTCGCAGGGCTGGGAAGCCGCCGTGCTCGACCACTTTCAGGCAATGTCTGGAGCACTTTGCTCCAAACTCTCATCAGCGGGACGCTCCTCGGCGACCGGAGACACAATTGGTGGCTCTACCTGGACTCTGGAAGTCTGGGATGGTCATCCCCTCCAGGACGAGGCTCGAACTACCCTCAAACGACTACGAACCGAAATCGAGGAACTTCGTACTCGGGTAGATGCTCACAACGTTGCAGCCGAACGAGGCGATGCGCACGCAGAAAAGATTGTTGTTTATCTGGGTCAGAATCAATTCCGAGAAGATTGATTCCCCTGCCTGTCGCCCATCACAAACAACTCATTCACCACTCAGTGCCTGGCCATCAGCAGCTCATGCGAAGCCTTCTTGACCTTTTCAACTGTGTGAAGTCCTCGTTCCAGTGCCAACTGAGACACTGTTGGACCATCTCCACTCCGTTCATGCTCATGGCATGCATTCCCTCTCGTCCGCGCTGGCTTGTAGTCTCCCCACAAAATTCAACTTCCGTTCTTCCCCATCCGTCTGGCTTCTTGCCTCTCTGGCTGTAGCCGCGGGCTGTTCCGGTTCCGCCGACACAATCGTGCCACCCAACGACGAAGGCACGACGGGGACAGGAAGCGCGGGGGGCGATGCGACAGGCGGTGTTTCGAGTAATGACCCGCTGAATACAGGAGGGACTGACTTTGATGGGAGCGGTGGAGGTTCACCGGATGGGGGCTCGGTGGCCACTGGCGGAAGTTCGGCTGACACCGGCGGAGCATCCGCTGCGACTGGCGGAAGCACGGCGGTGACCGGCGGCGGAACCGGCGAAGCCGACCCCACTTGCGCAACTGGGATCCTCAATTCCGAAGAGACAGTTTGCTGCGACCTGACCTGCGGTGCTTGTGGAGGCGCAGGGTGCGACATTCAACCGGGCGGAACCGCGAACTGCTGCATGAGCGGAGTTTTGGCGAGCGGTGTTTCTTGTTCGGGCAACCAGCCCCCTTGCGTGATGGACGATGAGATCGAGCCTCCGGACACGGAAGCCACAGCGCTTGAAGTAGTTCAAGCGATGGATGGCGGCTTCAATCTCGGCAACGTTTTCGACAATGGCATCCTTTCGACGGACGTCGCGAGCAACAAGCAAGTCATTGACCTCTACGGCGCCGCGGGCATGAAGCACATTCGCTTCCCTGTCACGTGGATCGACCAAGTTGATGGGAACTCCCTGGCTGACGCCGATGGCAGCATCAATTTCAGCCACGCCCGATTTCAACAGCTCAAGGAGTTGATCGACTACGCACTTTCTCAAGGACTGTTCGTCGTGGTCAACACGCATCACGAGTTTTGGCTGAAGGATAACTACACTGGCGCTCTCGCCCAGGATGTGGCGTTCGGGAATTTGTGGAAGAATATTGCGACCTACTTCAAAGACTACCCGTCACAGCTGATCTTTGAGGTACTCAACGAACCCGAAGGCGCCTTCGGCGACTGGAGTCCGCCTGGACCGCTACCCACCGATGTGAATTCACAACAGCTGACGCGCAAGATCAATCTTGTGGGCTACGATGCGATTCGCGGAACTGGCGGGAGTAATACGACGCGAGTCATCATGGTGGCGCCCAACGCTCAAGGGAATCAGTCGATGATCGACGAGATCTACCCCAACAAAGCTTCGCTTCCTGGTGGCGGCAACGATCAGTACCTGGCGATTCAGGTCCATACCTACGATCCTTGGGGGTTTTGCGGTCAAACAGGCAACAACGGCGCTTGGCCAGGTGCGGCCGCCTTGGAGTCCAACATCCAGAACGTTGCGAACCACGCGACGACGCTAGGAGTGCCTGTGAATTACGGGGAATTCGGCGTGGGGCGCGATGGAAATCAGGCTGAGCGAAACACTGATCTGGTTCGCTCCTATTACTCGACCATCGCGAGAAAAACCCTCTCGTCAAACATGTCCTATACAGTCTGGGATGACCGCGGCTGGTTCGGCTTAGTGAACGGAACCGGAACGACTTTCATCTACAACATCGTTCCGACGATGCTCGCGCCCTGAAGGCTGGATCCGATCTCGGAAACCTCGTCCCCGAATGGGTCGAACTCAGCTCCGCTGCTGCGGCACACTCCGAAAAGAAGGAGGTTCGAGGTTCACTGAACCTTGAGGATCCGCAGCGAGCGGACGCGCATTTCACGGGGGTAATCAGCAGGCACAGGCGCCTCCACGAGGCCGCCAACCGAAAGATTCAAGTAGATCCGAAATGGCTGATGGAAAGGATGCACTCCGCCGGGATGATAAATGTCTGCTGAATTCAGGTCGACGCTATGAACCAACTGATCGTCGATGAACCAGTCGATTCGCTGCGGCCCCCACTCCAGGGCGTACAGGTGATACTCGGCGCTGATACTCGTGTTCATCTCGGTTGCCTGAACATTTTCCCTCAGGTTAATCACTCCCGCCTGATCAGTGGAATAGTTCAGAGCCTGAAGTGCACGCCCATCGGCTCGGCCGCTGAGGATCACGATCGCCCCCCAAGCCGGCCAAGTTCCGTCCGAGCAGTTGCCGCCATCGACGCACGTATTGATGGTCGGCGACGGGTCGACAGGCAACATGCCAAAACTAGGCTTCGATCCGGAACCGACATCGGTCTTGATCGATGCCTCAATCCTACCGAACGTCACCGGATGGATGAGTTCCAGCGATCCCGAGGTGTATTCATTCCCATCAGAAGAAACACGCGCGACGATGACGAGTTCACCGTCTTCAACGAAAACGTTATCGCTACTCTCGGTGAACGTTTGCAACTCGTTGTTTCGAAGGGCTGTGCCAGTTTCGAAGCGAAAGTCCGTGCTCGAAACCGTGGTACCGCTGAACTGAGCTTCAAATGTGGGCAACAGCGAAAGCGCCGCGCCACTTTCGTTAACGCAGTAACCGCTGGTTTCACCGCTGCTGCTGCACGACGCTTCGACTTCTAAGTTCGAGCAATCGTCATCAACAAGGCAGGTGAGCCAGTGGGACGAACTTGATGTGCTCGGGCCAGACTGGCTTTGGCACCCAGGCGAAACGGCCGCCGCCCAGGCTAGAACCCAGAACAGCAAATGGTCACGCCAACTCGAAAATGACAGGGTCGGACTCTGGGAAAGCAGCTCAGGGTGGGACTCGTGCACTTGGAGCAGTGTAACCTGGAGACCAAGGGCGTGCCATCACGCTTGCTGAACAATGTCGACATCCCGGTAGCAGATGAGACGTTGACGAGCCCGGTGCTCGGCGCGGGCCAGTTGTCGCTGCACGCTAGACCGAGAAATCTTGAGCCGATCGGCGATTTCACGCAGAGGGCGACCTTCGATATAGCGCATGGAGAGCAGCTCAAACTCCAAGGTGGGCAGGTCGCTCATGGCTCGACGAAGTTCGCTTTGGTCGGACGGCAAACTTTCCACGACGTGCCGGTCCAGCAAGTGCGGATCACAAACGGTACACCAACTTCGGCGTCGCTCGTTGCGAAAGAATCGCCGCACAACGTTGTGGGTCACAGTGCGCAGCCAAGGTTCGATGGTTCCCGACTCAGCTCGCACGTTATGTAGACCGCGAAACGCCTCAAAAAGCACATCCTGCACTACATCCGAGCGTTCATCGCGGCGTCCCGACATGAAGCCCGCGACCCAATGTCGTACACGGGCTTCGTATTGAGTCACCAGGTAAGCAGCAGCCTCACGGTCACCCGCCTGAACTGCGCGCAGCGCGACAACATTGCTCGTCTGATATGCGTGCATGCTCAACCTTTCGACAGGTTCACGATGCAGCCGGGCCAAGCCTGGTTCTAGTGACAGCTCTGGCAGCGTGTTCTTAATGAGAAGTTCTGGTCGAGGTGGAATTCGCAGGCGGCGAAGCATTCAACGAGAGAGCTCACCTAGGCAAACTCTATTTCGGCCCTCCTGTTTTGCTCGATAAAGCTGGCCATCGGCATCTTGAATGAAATCTTCCGCCCGAAGATGACGTCGGCTCTCAAAGACTGCACAACCGAGAGAAATTGTCAGGAAAATGCGAATGTCTTTGTAAACAATTGGTGACTCGCCAATGCACTTCCTCAGCCTCTCTGCGGCGAGCACCACACCTTCACGGTCGATTCCACGCAAGATGAGAGCAAATTCCTCACCGCCGACGCGCGAAAAATGATCCTCGGTACGAATAGTCCTCGAGACTCGCTCGGCAAGAGTCTTCAACACAAAGTCGCCAACGCTGTGTCCGTGAGTGTCATTGACGTTCTTGAAATGATCTGCGTCAAACAAGATCAAGGAAAGCGCCGCACCGTGTCGTCGAGTGTAAGCAAGTTCCCGTGTCAGCGAATCCCGAAAGGCTGTGCGATTCTTGATCCCCGTCAGCGGATCGCTCGTCGCCTGAGCAAACAAGTGGGCGCGCAATTGTGCCTCGATCTTGTCTTCTATACTGAATCGCACCCAAGTCGATTCGCCCAAACGAATCCGATCCCCATGTTCTAAGGGATGCGCCTCGACTCGCTCGTCGTTGACGAATGTCCCGTTGGTACTTCCCATGTCTTGCGCGAGACAGACGTTGCCGCTGAGTAGTACGACCTTGGCGTGGTGCCGCGAAACGCCATCCTCATCGAGCACAAGCTGAGCGTCTTCGCCTCGTCCGATCAAAACGTTGCCACTGGTGACCTCCAATGCGAACCCGAAGCGCGCGCCCGACATGACGATCAAATAGGGTCGTCGATTGCCTGAACTCGGACTTCGATCTTGACTCCCGGCGACAGTGGTTTCTTCGTTCGTTTGACTCATGTGCTCGGCAACTGTGTTCGACGCGCGCGCCAAGAAAAAAGGATCAAAACGAGTGCACTTAGGGTAAAAATCTGGCGCGGGTGCTTTGAACTGCCGCCTGTCCAACTCATGGTACAAGACCCTGGAGCGGGATCAGCTGCGCTGGGCATCTCGGGGTCCGACTTGTCATTGAGCATACCGCCTTCGCCGCTCGTTGAAGGTGGCTCTGAGTCTGGATCTGGTTCGGGCCAAGGACTGTCAGCTAGGACGAAGGCTTCGCGCAACATCTTTTCGTAGGGCGCGATTTGTGTGTAAAAGTTGCGAGCCTCGCGACTGGTACATTCTCCGCGAAATAGCGAGAATACACCGAGAATTTCCCCTGTCTCGTCAGAGAAAGCCGGGCCACCGCTGTCTCCTGGACAGGCGACACTTTCAATCACAAAAGTGCGTGGCATTGCTTGACCCTCCAGACTGAAGAACTCGCTAGGTCCCACGCCAAGGATAGAGACCATCGAGCGTTCTTTGCGCATGGTCTTTCTCTCTTCGTTAATTCCATAGCCGACCACTCTCACCGATTCGCTATGGTCGATCCCTGTCCCCAATCGAATCTTTGCGTGAGCCCCAGGGAGCGGATCTTCCAAAACGAGAATCGCAATATCATTTCGACAGATGTCGTCTGCCTCAGGCGCGAGTACCTTCAGCGTTCTCGTCGCCACGCTCTCAAGATCCGGCACCTGTCCGAGATGTATCGCAATGTCCTCGGGCAGCATCAGGTTACCCATCTCTCCTGCATTCGCTGGATTGCGGGGACGCGACAGATCGAGTTCCCCGTCGATTGTACAGGTGTATTCTCCCTCGGTGTAAAGGCTCACGCAGTGCCTGGCCGTAATGACGATTCGCGGCGAAAGCAGTGTTCCCGAGCATATCGTGCCAGAACCTTCGAGACGACCCATAACGGCGACCACCGAATCATCGTCACTTGGCGTGCCGCCGATGACGAACTGTTCTCGCTCCCGAGTCGAGCGTTCCCTCCCCTCATCCAAACGGCCTTCAGAGCAGGAGAAACTACCCAGCATTGCCAGAAAGGCGGCAGCACCTCGGATCCTAATCATTCTCCGAACCCCAAAATGCACGAAGGCGATCCAGTCAGGCTCGCGTCACTCGGTTCGTAGAGCATCACATTTTGGACGTAGGCATTGTCTTCAATGCAATAAACACTCGGCAGTCCCTTCCTTGCCCCGGTCGAGGTGTTGAAGCTCGGCGGTCCCATGGTGCCGATGAGTTCGATTTGACTTGAGGCGGTACCGACGAGCGTTCCCACCGCGTCACTCACATCAGCAGAACCCACCTGGTACTTTGTCTTCCCTGATAAAAGTCGCGACATGCCCAAAGCTACTTCTTTGCCGGTCAATCGAGCAGGATCGCCTGCTCCAGCAATGGAATACATGAGAAAATAAGCTGCATCATAGAAGTTCTCAGAACCTTCGAGTGAGAACTTCACGTCGTAGGTGCTACGCAGCTTCGACAAATAGAGGTCGTAGAGCGTTGAATCTTCGGCGCCGGCAAAATTCACACCGAGCAATCGACGATGCACGTTGGTAAACGCGGTACCGGCTAAGCCCGAAAGTCCGAACTGATAGGGGGACGTGAGGTAAAAGGGAGGCGTACCCCACTCAGGAAGCCAGCCAGATTCCAGGTTAAGCAGAAGCTGCATGAATTCGCTACTGGCAATTGAAAGCACGACATGCGGCTTCAATTGGTTCAGTGCGACGAGAGCCGCTGACAGGTCGGGATTCGGAGTTTCGAGAGAGGAGTCAATTCGAATGCGCACGAAGTTCCCGTCAGTTTGATTCGCAATGGCGCTCTTCTTGTTGAAACGAAGATCACTGAGAAGTTGATCGGCAATATCCGTCAAGAACGGCGTCTTTGACTCCACAAGTGCGACTCGAATCGGTTCTTGTTCAGGAATAGCTCGCTCCGCACGCAAGTAAGTTTCAGTTTGCGCAAGTAACGGAACATAGGCCGGAGCGAGATCACGCGCAGACGTGAGTAGATGCCAAAGGAGCCCGCTGTCTTTGATGTTCGTCAGCGTACTATCCGCTTCGAGCGGGCTGAGAAAAAACGTTTCACTGTCCAGGCCATATTCCACAAACGAACGAACGAGGTCCTTCGTGTAGAGCGACGAGATGATGGCTGGCACTTCAAGTGTTTCCGTCAGGTGAGTCATGCTGGCGTCAAGATCGGGGTCGTCAGTCGCTGAACAGATGACAGCGATGAAGGGGCGCAGGCTCCCCGTATTGCCATCAGGAAGTCCACCACGTGTCCCTTGATTCACTTCGTCGATGGCAAGTTCGTAGTTCAGCGTCGGCACAGACAAGCGTGGAGCCGCTGGATCCACCACGGAGTAGGCGCCAAAGACGATGGGGTCGGTGGTGCGTAGGTTCTTGTTGTCCTGCCCTGCCCCAAGAACAATGGGACACTCACCAGGGATTGTCAGGGGAATGCACTCGCCATCACGACAGAGATAGGGACTGCCAAAATGAGTATCGATGCAGTCGCCGTTCGTTGTGCATTCGACTTGGGGAGGCTCGCCTCCTTCCCCGCCGCTGGGAGCGCCGCCGTCGCCCCCGCTCATGCCGCCGCTGCCACTACTGGGCGTCACGCACAGCGACGCTTCGCAAACGGTATCGGCGAATAAGGGACCCAATTCCTCGCAGTCGGTGTCTGTGACACATTGCTCGAGTGAAGTCGGCTTGTAGAGCAATGAGCAACTCGGGGTGCTCGCACATAACAGAAGCCCCAATGCAGCGATGGCGTGGAAGGAATACTGCTGGCGGAAGCTCGCTCTCATCTTGAGAAAGAAACGGCCAAGTGACTGAGAACGAAAGGGGATGACTGACTAGATCGCTCAGGAAACAACGACAAAAAAACGAAAGGAGCGTTCCTAGGAACGCCCCTTTGGCTGACACTTGGTTCGGACGAGGAGTTAGTAGGCGCAATAGACCATGTTTGAGTCCCAAGGTGCACGCAGGTAGGTCCCTTGAGATCCACTGCAAGTACAGCATGTGTTGCGGAGCTGCCTGCCGTAACCGTAGCAACCCACCGAGCAGATGCCTGAGTTGGCGTCGGTATCACCATTCATCGTGCCGGTCGGGTCGATGCTGATTGTGCTGTCGGTCGAGCGGAAGTCGATGAAGGGGTTGTTTGAGCCGCCGAAGAACGTCATACGATTCTCGAGATTCTGAATCTTGCTGCCATTCACCGAATAATCGTAGTGAATGCCGCACGCGCCGTAATCGCTGACTCCGATTTCAAACAGCTGATGTTCCTTGGGGAGTAGCCAAGGCTGATTTCTGGCCAGATTCTCCTCGTGGTTCTTCTGACGATCGAAAGAGGCCTTCAAGTCTTCGCGAAAAGCCGTGGCGTTGAAGACGCCTTGGTCGATGAACTGATTCACTCCATTGTCCTGCATTCCGAGAATCCCGTGGACGTTCGAGCAATTTCCAAATCCACGAGCTTGGCACTCTGCTTTACCGGCCCATGTGACGACAACTTTGTCGTTCACCACAGTCAGATCCTTCACTGGGTCAAGTCGGCCAATTTCGCTGGCCATTGCGACCGCTAGCGCAGCCTTCATCGGGTTAATTCCCGAATTCGCATAGCAGCTCTGCCCGGTGAGGGCGGCTTCGGTGGTGCGGATTGAGTCGCTCGAATCAACAGCACAGCCGGTGAGGCTGGCGAGAGCGGTGACAAGTGCGAGTGCGAGGGTTTTCTTCATGGTATTACTTCTCCTTTAGGGTGTCCGTTGCCGGTGTCGTGTTCCCTAATGCAGATGCCGTACCAACTAGCTAATGTATCCGCTTCCACGAACTCGCACAGCCTAAGCCCTGAAGATCGTTCATGACTACTTGAGGGCACAGACGTTTACCCAGACACAGATGTCACCGTCCCTCTTGTGCAAAATGCACAATTCGAAACTGCACAACGGCTGCTCCCGGAGTTGTGCAAAATGCACAGCCGTGCATTTTGCACAACTGGCCGCTCAGGGTGCGTGCGATTCAGATTCGCGCACGTCTCACCGCAGCATTCCCGACGCGACACCAGACTGCAGACTGCAGACTGCAGTGGTCAGCTCAGCTCGATTTCACTTGCGAGGTCGAGGAATACCGAGGCGTTCTATGCGATTGATCAGGGTCCGTCGCGAAACGCCGAGCAACTTCGCCGCGTGAGTTTGATTCCCCGAGCAGCTCTGAAGAGCAGAGACGATGCGCTCTTGTTCTTCTCGTTCATCGTAGGCAAGTGAATTTCGGTGCACCAGCTTCGGGGATTCATCGCGCGCCTGGCGAGCAGAAGGAACAAGTTGCGTGGCGCCGGGGGGGCCTTCAGCGACTCGACGCGAAGGGATGGGGTCCGTCGTTGAGCGTCGATTCTGAAAGCTGGACCCCGTGGGGATCAGAAACACGTCGGTATTTTCGTCCTCAAAAGACTCAGAATCAATCAACGGGATTGAGGGCAAATGCTCCGGTTCGATGGCTTTTCCAGCGCTCATGATTGGCGCCCTCTCCATCGCGTTCTTCAGCTCCCTTACGTTGCCTGGCCAGTTGTAGGCGTGTAGCGCAGAAAGCGCTTCCTCCGTGATCTCAGGCACTTCAATGTGCGAACGCAAACAGTGTTCCCTGAGAAAGTACCGTGCGAGTGATTCGATTTCGCTCGGTCGCTCACGCAGGGGGGGGATGTGAAGCTCAATCCCGCTGATGCGATAAAAGAGGTCACCGCGAAATCTTCCAGCGGCGACCTCTTCCGCCATGTCCCGATTCGTCGCGGCGACAAAGCGAACATCAATCGGTAAGCTCTTGTTCGAACCGAGTCGTCGAATCTTTCGCTCTTCAAGAACGCGAAGCAGCTTCGCTTGGGTCGAGAGCGGCATCTCTCCAATTTCGTCAAGAAATACAGTCCCTCCCCGCGTGGATTCAAGCAGGCCAGCGCGATGGGTCGCAGCCCCCGTAAACGCTCCTTTTTCGTGGCCGAACAACTCACTTTCTAAGAGGCTTTCGGAAAGGGCCGCGCAGTTGAGTTGAAGGAACGACTCGTGGGAGCGGCGCGAATTGTCATGCACCGCCGAAGCCAGGATTTCTTTACCCGCACCCGTCTCGCCCATGATCAGAACACTAATATCGGTACTCGCTGCACGCATGGCCAGCTCGTACACGCGACGCATTTCCGGGTCGGTGCGCAAACGCGGAGTGAACGAAGACGGCGGCATCGTGGAAAGCGACGACCCACTACGCTGCTCATGGACCCTCAAAAGAGCAGCTACCGAGCCGATCCGCAGGACATCGCCCTCCTTGAAAGCGTAGCGACGCCTCGGTTCGAGGTTCGTGTCATTGGCGACTTTTTGATTGGCACCACCTGGGAATAGACACGTACCGTTGGAACTCTCCAGCTCCTCCACTTCCACCCCGTCAGGGGTGGTGTAAATCAACAAGTGCTCGCGCGACACGGAAGGATCGTCGATCCTGACATGCGCTCCCGCTCCTCTTCCAACACGAAAGACACTGCCCACCGGCAGAGGGTGGGAAAACGACATCGTTTTCACGTAGACGACGAAATCGATGCGTTTTTCCCCCACTTAGTGCTCCGAAGATATGCCTACCGGACGTTCGATTCGACTAGAGGTCAGCACAAGTTTGGTAGGCCTCAAATTCTGTCTCACACTTGGTGTAGCCCGAACTCGAGTACCCCACGCTATTGAATGGTCCAAAACTGATGCACATGTAGTCCTCTGCAAGAAGCGTTGTTTCGCAGGCGACTTGATCATCGTACTCGTCTTCGCAGCCCGGCTCAGCGTCTCCGACACAGGCTTCTTCGCAAGCGGTTTGGTCTGTGTTGTCTGTGCAGCCCACTGAAACGATTGTCGTACAACGCGCAGCACATGCATCAGCTAAACTAAAGGCATTCGGATCGCCGCCAAAGCCTCCCATAGCTTCTTCGCCGCCCATTCCGCCATCGCCACCAGCGCCGCCAGTTGCGGGCGTACCGCCAGTTGCCGAGCCTCCGGTACCCTGGGAACCACCGGTTCCGTCGCCGTCGCCGTCGCCGTCGCCGTCGCCTGGTGAGGAACCACCAGTGCCAGCGCTATCGTCATTGACGTCATCACCTGAATCACTACAGGCGACCGCCCACACGCTAACGCTAATTGCCGTAAGCCATACTATCCGCTTTGAAACCTTCATTTGCTTCTCCCTTCGGGACCCCTTCGAACCCTGATGCGGGTTCTCTCATCCCTGACCACAACGGAACGGCCAGTTTGCGGCGAGCTTGACCCCCCTGGAGTACGTCAACTCAAAAGTCTAGAAGCTGCCGGACAGTGACACTCGATTTGCGCCAAGGCCTACGAGCAGCGGCGGAGCGTCTGGGCTCTCGGCGGGACGCACTTGAAAATAGAGAGTGACCCCGCCTGTGATCAGCGCTCCCCCCGCGAGAATGTCGGCGACGATGAATCTCGTCTGGCTCGTGTCGACGTGTTGTTCATAGTCTTTTTGTGATGGATCGGGTGCCTCTTCGATTTTCCGAGCCTTGCTCGCCGAGCCGAGCCCCAAGATCCCGGTGACCACGGCTCCCGTAGCCAGCACGGCAGTAGTCGACCAACCCACAACCAACCAGGGATTGACTCGTCGCGATTCTTGGGGTTGTTTTTGGGACTCTACTGGCGCATTTGCTTTGTTCTGCGCGGGAGATTCGGCAGGCTGAGCGACTAGCTGGACGTTGGCCCTGACGCGGTCAAGCTTCACGTTGAGGGTTTGATTGTCCGCGCCAGCGAGCGTTAAGTGAGCAGTTTTAGAAACAAACCCGTGTTTGCGCACAACAACGCGATGCTCGCCGGCATCGAGTAAAAGAGGGGCCTCTAACGGCGTCAGTCCCACCGGAACGTCGTCGATGAGGACTTCAGCCTCCTCCTCTTGAGTCGTGACGAGGAGCCGTGCGGTGCGAGCCTTCAACATCTCCAGATCATTTTGTACCGATCGAATACGTTCTTCGCTGAGGGCATCAGCGCCCTCCTCAAGATAGCGCGCAAGAGCAGTCCTTGCCCGTGCGAATCGAGAAAGCTGAATCGATACCTGCCCGACATTGTAGAGAACTCGATAGTCTGGAACGAGTTGGTAGGCTCGATCGAACTCAATCAGCGCGAGCGCATAATCGCCAACATCGTAGAATTCGAGGCCTCGCTGAAAGCGAGTAGCCGCCTCAGTGCGGGTCTCGGCATCGTTGACTTCCGCTTGATCAGCGCCTGAATTTATCGCCTCCGCGGGGGCGCTCTCTTTCTTAGAGCTGACCTGTTCGGCCGAGGCGCTTCCGACCATCAACAGGAGAGACAGGGCGATGACGAGTGCTTGATTCATTGGGCAAAGGGGTTGTCAGCGTCGAGCGAACGCTTTGGTTTAAGCGTAGGCTGGCGAGGCACCAAAGGAGGGGCTGGGGGACGGACCGGAGGCGATGTCGTTTGAGGCAATCGCTTCAAGTCTATCTTTAAGGTGGTGTTTTTCGTGACCGTGATAGATTTCGTTACGGCCAGGTAACCTGGCAAGTTGACCTTTACTTCGTGAGGTTGATCCGAAATAGGCAGAGCGTGCTGAATATTTCCCGCCCCGAGCACGATTCCGTTCACACGAATCGATGCGGCCGCCGGCGTCGCCTGAATTCCGAGAGTGACGACCGCAGGGGGGTGCTCAGGGGAAGTGTCAGGATCTTTGGTCGCTTGTCCGAGCTCCGCGGAGGGTGGCGCTGCGATTGCTTGCGGCGTCGCATGGTCTGCGCTGGTGGCCGACTCAATCACTTGAGCCGGCTGGGCGGGCTCTTCGACGGAGAAAGGCGTACCCCAATAGAGGAAACCCGCAATTGTAGCGATCAGTGTAACGCTACCAGCAACGAGGAATAGACGTTTATCGCTCCGCTTCGCTGCCCGGGACTGAGTTTCGTCGAATGCCGTAGCCGGAGGAGTTGAATCGTTGGGTTTTTTTTCAATCGTCGAGGCCGACAAGGGGCGGGCATTGGGCTCAGACAAGAGTTGGAGCAAGCGCTGCTTTTTGGCCTTGAGATCCGCTCCGAGCAGTAAGTCAAGTTCAATGCCGATTTCGACTTCGGTCACCAGGTGGCCTTGTTCAACCAACCACGTTTCAAGGGCAAGTTCGAACTCTTCCGCCGTCGAAAAGCGGAGGTTCGGGTCCTTCTCAAGAGCGCGCATCAGTAATTTCTCGAGTGATGCGGGATACGAAGCATCGATGCTAGTCGGAGCTTCGATCTCGGACTCAAGAATCTGATAAAGGGTGGAAACGGTACTTTCCCCGCTAAAAGGACGCCTTCCGAGAGTCGCCTGATAGAGCACGCAGCCCAGCGCAAAAATGTCTGCCCGTCGGTCCACATTGCGCGAGCGCACTTGCTCTGGAGCCATGTAGGAGGCCTTGCCCTTCACCTCACCGGTTTCGGTCGCTCGATGAGCCTGACCGAGGGCTTTGGCGACCCCAAAATCAGTGACACTGATGTGACCGGCCGAAGAGAGAAGAATATTCTGAGGTGATACGTCACGATGTACCACCTCAAGGGCCTTACCCGAGTCACTGCGGAGTTCGTGGGCTGCGTGGAGTCCGGCGGCCACTTGAGCCGCAATTTTGACCGCAGTGGGTAGAGGCAAACGTCGATCCGGCGCCGCTTCAAGCATGTCATGCAGACTCGCCCCATCACAGTAGTCAAGAACAAGGTAGATCGTGTCTCCGTCCTTTCCGAATTCTCGAACTCGACAAACATTGGCGTGCTCAATGCGCGAGGCGATGTGCGCTTCATCATGGAGTATCCGCTCAGCTTCTACGCCCTGCTGCTTCGTGGTCTTGAGTGCCACGATCCCCTTACCTGGAGATTCTGTGTCGCATGCCGCAAAGACTGCCCCCATCCCCCCTTCGCCCAGGCGATAGAGCAGGCGGAATCTCCCTACATGCTCCTCGCCCGGACTACCTTTTGTCCGGCTCCCACTTGGGATAGCCTCAACTGTGCCGTTCATCACGATAGCGCCCTGTAATTATGACCATGAGCCAAGTTGCCGAAAAGATGTTGTCCAGCCCGGCTCTCTCCTTGGAACCGGGAACGGTCGTTGGACGCTATCGCTTGATTCGTCGTCTCGCCCAAGGAGGAATGGCTCAGCTGTGGGCAGGTGAACCGATTCGAGGTTCCGGCGTGCAGCAGACCGTTGCGATCAAGGTGATTCGACCCGACATCGCATCCGACGAAAAGTACTCGGCGATGTTCATTGATGAAGCGAACGTAGCGATGGCCATCGAGCATCCCCACGTGTGTCGCACTTACGAACTGGGGCACGAGGGCAGTCTGCTCTACATGTGCATGGAATGGATCGCTGGAGACTCCCTGGCGGGGTTGCTCAGAAAAGAAGGCGCCGTCACGGCGCTTGAACCCGAACTGGCTAGTCGCATTGTCGCGGATGCGCTTGCGGGACTTCACGCTGCGCATGAAGCGAAGAATCAAGAAGGGGAGCCCCTGGGCGTGATTCATCGCGATGTGTCGCCGCCAAACATTCTCATTTCCCTGAGCGGACAGGTAAAGGTGAGTGACTTTGGAATTGCAAAAGCGAGACATCAACTACACGAACGAACGAAAACTGGAGAAGTGAAGGGCAAATTCGCCTACTTAGCTCCAGAACAGATCACGGGCCGGCAAGCTGACCGGCGAATCGACATTTATGCCATGGGCTGCGTGCTCTATGTGGCAGCCGTTGGTCTTCGTCCTTTCGGCAATGGCCCCGAGGCGATGACCAAAATTCTCAAGGGACAAGTCAAACGGCCCTCGACAGTTCGACCAAATTTTCCGCTGGATTTGGAGGAAATCATCATGCGAGCCATCGAGAAAGATCCTGATGCTCGCTATTCGACTGCCGCGGAAATGAGAACGGCCCTGGAGCGCTGGCTGATCTCTCAAAAGCGAGTAGTGACTCAAGGTCATATCGCGCAGGCATTGAGTGATCGACTGCCTCCAAGTACTCGAACTGTCATCGAGAGCCTCAAAGTCAGAAACGTGGGACAAGTTCCGCTCGACTTGGAACCCGTGCAAGACAGCGCGCAGATGGAACCGGCCACCGCGAGCACCAAGGTGGTCCAGTCCGTTGCAAGCGCAAACCTGCAAGGCAACGATCAGGATAGCGACTCGACCGTTCGCTACATCGGCGAAACAACAAGTCAGACTACCCAGCTTGAGACAATGCCCGCAGCAGTCAGCTTGACGCCGCCATCTGGCCGAAAGACGCGAGTCCTCTGGGGCAGCACCGTCTTGATTCTCGCGCTGATACTCATTGCGGCATTTGTTCGCACGAGCCTTTGAGAGGTTCTGCCAGCCACCACTTCACGGCGCCACCGCTTCGCGCTCAGCGATGCTGATCGATCAAAATCGGATTCCCGTCAGGATCGGTCAGCATGATGCTCCCGGGACCTTCGCCGGCGGGCTCCACCTCGTTTGTCAGATTGATCCCCGCGTCTTTGAGTCGCTCCTGAAGCTTGCGCACGTCGGTGAAGGGGTCTGTAGGTTTAGCTTGTTGGTCCCAGCCTGGATTAAAGGTGAGAACGTTCTTGTCGAACATGCCCTCGAATAGGCCCAGGACGGTGGTCCCGTTCCTCAGGATGAGCCACTTCTGCTCTTGGTCCCCTCCGCTCACGGCAAATCCCAACTTCTCATAAAATGCCCGCGAGGCCGCGATATCACGGACTGCCAAGCTCACTGAAAATGCGCCAAGTTCCATTCATTTCCTCCACCTGGGAAATGCAATCTCAGGCTCTCAGTGTCAACCGTGTGGTCGACCATCAAGGATTCAGCAATTCTCACCCCGAGTGTCAGAGCTGGCGCAAGAAGCGCCAGCCGCTGCAGTTGCGACTCCGCGAGCTGCGAAGCGGATATTGACCACTTAGGCGCGGAATCTTCTCTGCCTGGGCGCCTCTTGCTCCGTACTGGCACCATCTTTGCGCATTCCGCCGGAAAATCCTGATGCCATTGCGTCCACCAGAACCCATGCATACGATTTTTGGTCATCACGAGCTGGACAGCGGAGGGCGAGGGGCGGGGGGCATTGGAGCAAGCGGAAAAAAATAGCGATTGGTTCGCCAGCGTTCTCAACGCTGCCTCCGATCTCATCCTCGTGAAAGGGCCTCGCGCGGAGCTCGTGTGGGCCAATCGAGCCTTTCGGGACTACTACGGCCTCAGCCAAGAGGACCTCCAAAAAGTCATCGATTCAGCTCACAGCGATCCCGACGACACGGTGCAGTACGTGCGGGACGATCGTCAGGTTTTCAGAACAGGAGAGACGCTCCAAGTGATTGAGCCTATCACCTGCCATGATGGCTCCGTTCAACACTTTAGTACGGCAAAGGACGCAATTCGTCGAGAAGGACCAAGCGGAGAAATCATCGGCACGGTCGGCATCTCACGTCCCCTGCAGAATGAACCCACCATCAAGTGGTCGGAAACGAACCAACAATTGCGCCGCGAGCGACTCGATGTCCTCAGAGAGTTACTCGATGGCCTACCGATTGCCGCAGTCCTCGTGGACGCCCAACATCGCGTCGTGGGAAGCTCCTCCTCCTTCCGCCAACTCGCCGAAAAACAAGTTCAGCCTGGTGAAAACTTACCCACCTTCTGGCAACAGGCGGTCGCTCAGGCAGTTGATTCCGCCGTTGAGAACAAGCAGGAGACTGAAATTGCCGACGTCAAGGAAGGAACCCGAAGTCTCTACTTCGAGGTAACTGTGCGTCCATGGTTCTTGCCCACCCGCGAAACTGGGGGCGCAATGATCACTGTTCGAGACGTGACTCAGCTTCGGGCCAGCGAAAGGCAACTGGAGCGCGCAAACGAAGACCTGGAAGCCGCCAACGAACAGCTGGTCGCGGTGAATCGAGAGCTCGAGTCCGCGCGCGCCCAAATCGAAGAAAGAAATCGAGAGCTCGAAGTTCTCATCCAATCGTTGGCAGCCGGAGTTGTCGTTTTAGACAGCGATTCTCGCGTTGCGCTCTGCAACAAAGAAGCGGAGCGAATACTAGGAGTCAGCGAGGGCTCTCTCCAAAGATCAGAGTGGGCGCAGGCGAGTCGGGATCTCGTTTCCGGGACGGAGGCGCCTCACCCTCCAAAGCTGTTCGACCAGGCAGCGGTAGGTTTGAGCGTGCGCGACCAGCTTTACTCAATCGACGGCGAGGGGGAACGACAAACCCGTTGGATTTCGATTTCGGAGGCGCCGTTTCCTGAAAAATCGAGATTCTCGGCCGTCGGCACCCTGTTCGACGTCACCAATCGCATTCAAGCTCAACGGGAACTTGAGGAATTCGCCTATGTCGCCTCCCACGACCTTCGTGAACCACTACGAATGGTGCAGAGCTACATCGGGCTACTCGATGAGATCTACGGCTCTGAGTTGAACGAAGAAGCGCGCGAATTCATGCACTTCGCTCGGGACGCAGCAGCTCGAATGAGTCAATTGATCAAAGAACTTCTGAATTTTTCTCGCGTTGGGTCAGTTGAGTTACGCCCCACAGAATGTTCGGTCGAAGACACTCTGAGCGACGTACTGCGCGAACTTGGTCCAGAAATTGAGGAGGGAGGAGGGAGAGTCAACGCCCAACTTCCCCCACTTCAAGTCTATGCTGACCCGTCCGCGCTCCACAGAATCTTGTCAAATCTTGTGGCAAATGCGTTGAAATTTCACAAGCCCGACCATGCCCCCCAAGTACTGCTCCAAACCGAGGAGCTCCCGCACGCGATCCGCATCAGCGTGAAGGATGACGGGATAGGTCTCAACAAACGCTACGAACAAAAAATCTTTCGCATGTTCCAACGTCTGCATACGCGTCAGGAATATGAGGGGACAGGGATAGGACTGGCGATTTGCAAGCGCCTCGTGGAGCGGCATGGGGGTATGATTGGTGTTGAGTCAACCGTGGGAGAGGGCGCCAATTTTTGGTTCACACTCCCCAATTCTGGAGCAAAACAATGAATGTGGTAGCCGTGGATATTCTGCTGATCGAAGACAACCCGGGAGACGTTCTCCTCACCAAGAAGGCCTTCGAACGCTCGCGCCTGCCCAATCGACTGCACGTCGTCAGCGATGGCGAAGCCGCTCTCGATTTCATCCATCAACGCGGCGCGCATGAAAATGCTCCACGCCCTGCCCTCATCTTGCTCGACATCAACCTGCCCAAGGTGGATGGCCACGAAGTTCTCCGTGAGATCAAGGGGACTCCGAACCTCAGGCAGATCCCCATCGTCATGTTGACTAGCTCGGACGCTAAGGAAGACGTAGCTGCTTCCTATGAGGCCCACGCGAACTCCTACGTCACCAAGCCACCCTCCCTCCATGACTTAACCGAGGCAGTTCGCGAGCTCGAAGATTATTGGTTCACCCTAGTGAAGAGACCAGGCGCACCCTATGAGAGCGATCGACTTATCTAAATCGCAACAGCCGGCCACAGGCTTCAATGTCTTACTGCTGGAAGATAACTTAGCGGACGCTAAGTTGGTCACACGTCGACTCCGCGGCGTGTACGATGTGATGCGCGTGACCAAGCTCGCGGAGGCGGTTGAGGAACTCGGTCCATTCGCTGCAATTCTGCTCGATCTGGGGCTTCCGGATTCCGATGGGCTTGAGGCTGTGACGGCACTGCGCACTCGCTTCGCGGAGGCAGCAATTGTCGTGCTGACAGGTCTTGATGATGATAAAATCGCTCATGCAGCGGTTCGCGAAGGTGCTCAAGACTACCTGGTCAAGGACGACGTCAGTTCGGCCAGCCTTGTTCGGTCAATCCGCTACGCGATCGAACGGAAAACGAGCGAAGTCTTGCGCAACCGCTTGTATCACTCGGATCGCCTCGCTTCCGTCGGTCAATTGGCCGCGGGCGTGGCGCACGAAATCAACAATCCTTCGACGTTCCTTCTCAACAACGCGGAACATGGCATTCGGCTCATCGAAGAGCTTTCCCAATGTTTTCTCTCGGAAGACACGCAAGAGCAACAGACTCGCACCAAGGTTCTCGATCGTCTCCAAGATCTGCGCGAGATGTATGACGACAATCTCCAGGGCATCAAGCGAATCCAGAGTGTAGTCAGTGAGCTGAGTTCGTTTTCACGAATCGAAGAAGGCGACATTGAGTCTCTCCAACTAAACGACCTAGTAGCCGTGGCCTGCAACTTGACGCGCAACGAAGTGCGACATCGCGCCAAGACGCTGCTCTCGCTGGGTGAACTGCCCAATTTCCCAGGTCATCGAGGTCGCATCACTCAGGTGCTTGTGAACTTGATCATCAACGCAGGGCACGCAATCGAGTCAGTTCCCCGCCCGCAGCATACAATCAAGATTGTCTCTCGATTCGATGAACAGCGAGAAGAAGTGGTCCTTGAAGTCCATGACACCGGGTGTGGTATCGCAACGGAATCACTATCTAGAATTTTCGAACCTTTCTTCACGACCAAGCCTGCTCACCGTGGCACCGGGCTGGGTCTATCACTGTGCTCTGACATGGTGCGAAGACATGGAGGAAGAATTGAGGTTCAGAGTCAGGTGGGAGAAGGGTCCGTATTTTCAGTACACCTTCCCATTCACAATGAAATAGTGCCCCACACTGCACCTTCTGTTTCATCGCGGTCCTACCGACGGGCGGAACAACCGCTTCGCATTCTGATCATCGACGATGAGGCACCGGTACGCCGAGGTCTGTCGCGTGTGCTGAGTCGAGAACATCAAGTTAGCGAATGCCACGACGGACAACAGGCACTTGCCATGCTCGATACCGATCCCCACTTCGACGTCCTCTTCTGTGATCTGATGATGCCGGGTATGGACGGGGCCGCTTTCTACTCGGTGCTCAAAGCGAGGTTCCCACATCTCGTCGGTCGACTGGTGTTCCTCACCGGGGGAGCGGTCACTGAACGGACGCGCAACTTTGTACTCGAAGAGAAGGTTCGCCTGCTTTCAAAGCCTGTTTCAACGGATGAGCTTGAAGCAGCCATCGCTCGTGCCGCGCCTTCGGGCACAGCCAAGCAGGGCTAAACCGCTCCGCAGGCTGCCGAATCGCCGCGGCGTCGCAATTGCGAAACCCGTGAGATTGTGGCGTCAACGGGAAGAGGCGCTAGACCTGAGTGGTTGGTACACAAAACCAACCAGCCTCCAATGCGTACATCTCAAGCGACACCTCCGCGCTCTCCCCTGCTTTTTTTGGCAGGACTTCTCTTTGTCGCTGCCCTCACCAGTTTCAGCCTGTCGCCATTGGATGCGAGAGCTCATCAGAGCCTCGAATCCAAGGCGGGCCTTGATCCCGACGATCGGGCCGTTGGGGCAGCAGCATCCGTCACCACCAAGGACTTTGAACTGTCGCTAGAGACTGCAGGCGAAACGCGCTTGGGCTCGGATATGCACGTGGAGCTCCATTTGAGCGCAAAGAACGGCAAGAAGGTAAACTTTGCCTATCCTCTCAAGGTGGCTGTTCTCGATAGCGCTGCGTGGAAGCAGCTAGAATTTAGAGTATCGCCCGAAGACAAAGACCATCCAGAACAAGCCACCGTCCTCGTTCGACTGAAGTCACTGCGCCAGGGAAGCCAAGAGCTAGCGCTGAAGATCAACTTCAGTGTTTGTGACGACGGTCAGTGCCTCGTCAGCAAAGAAGTTCTGACTGACCAGGTAGCGGTTCTGTGACCGCGAGCTGCTCGATTCAAGGCTGAGTCTGAACACCAGGAAAAATCGACAAAGTGAATGAGGAAGCGCATCCATATGGTGAGCTAGTCAAGCAGCTACTGCACCAGCGCCACCGCGAAAACGCAAATCTTCATGGTCGTGCTCTTCGCTGTCACCGAACCGTATACAGAATCCCCGTACCGCGAATTCAGCATTTCTGAGCCTGCCCTTTGGTACGAGCTGAGGTCCCGCCTGAATTCCTACCTATTGCACGGTCCCAACAATGAGCTAGCTCAACCTAAAGCGCCCGCGCTTTTCGTACGGTGGTCATCTGCCTGAAACCCTGACTCGTTAATGTCCAAAAAGTCAGGCGCAAAGGTGCGAATACCCCCGCTTGCTTTGTAGGAAAAATAGCTCATGAGTCTTCTGGCCACCGCCGTACTTGTCGGATTCCTTTCGGTTTCCGCTGCGCTAATTCACAGATCACGTCGACCAGAATCAGACTCCCCTTCCGCGGTCATGCTGCAACTCATGGACGCCGCGGACGAGCTTGAGCGACGCGAGACGACCACCATCCCGAAGGATACAGGACAAAAGGTCGCAGGGCGCAACACCGCAGCCCAACAGGTGTCGACTGAAGGGAAGCGCGCGAGCACGGAGAACTCGGGCAAGGAGAGGTTGCGCAAGAACTCCCCACTAGCTCCCATCGCATCTCGCTAGCAAGCATGACTGAGCCCCTGCATCCGATCGAGGCCTCCGAACTCCAGGCTCGTCGTGAACGTGTTTTTCTCATCCTCGCGGGTCTCTTTATCGGCGCCATGGCCATGCTGAACATCATCGGCATTACCCGTTTCATCCGAATTGGTCCGCTCACTTTGCCGGTGGGCGTGCTTCCCTACCCTCTCACGTTTCTCTGCACAGATTTGATTGGTGAACTGTTCGGGCGACGGCGCGCCCTGCATGTGGTCTCGGTGGGGTTGCTGGTGAACGCTTTGATCCTTGGCACCATGTGGCTCGGACAAGCGCTTCCTGCCGTTGGGGCCGAAGCGCAGCCCCCCTGGCAGCTGCTTCACTTGAGCGCCCCGGTGTTCCTTCCTGACGGAAGCGAGCATGCAGACGCAGTCGAGTTGTTCACTCTGATCTACGCGTGCACCGCCGGAGCAGTATTCGCGTCCATGGCCGCCTATGTTGCCGCACAATTTTGCGACGTTTATCTCTTTGACTTCTGGAAACGCCGCACCCAGGGACGTCATCTCTGGCTGCGCAACAATGGGAGTACCTTGGTCAGCCAGCTTGTCGACGCGTGTGTAGTGATCGGGCTCACGTTTGGCGCAAGTTTTTTGAGAGGAGAGCGCACGCTCCAGAGCCTGTTGATTCTCGTGCTGAGCAACTATGCCTTCAAATTCTGCGTCGCTTTGCTCGACACGGGACCATTCTACCTGGGTGTCAGGGTTTTGAGTCGCTACTTGCAGCTGGACCCCAACGCGGACGTTCGGGTTGGGTAGCGAGTAGACGCCTCGGCCCGTTTCGCATCCCATCAACGATAAATTCGCACCGTCGGCAAACGCAAATAGGTTGCCCGCATACGCGAAGCTTGTTCGAGCCAAGCAACTTAGTTTGAAGTGATGGAAACACTCAAACTCAAACTGAATCATCAGGAGCTAGCGCGCCTTCGGAGCTTCCCACTCTGGCTGTTAATAGCAGGTATGACGACTGGCTGTGCCACGAGTCGCGACGAACCATCGTCAGACGCGACGACAAAGCCACTCAGTCAACGTCCTTCATCGTCCACCCCCATTGCCGATGCTCCCGTGCCCGAGGCACCTAGCGCCAATCCATTGGCAGGCGCCCGCCTGTTTGTGGATCCGGACTCCCTGGCCATGTTGCAAGCCAACGCGTATCGCGAGGAACACCCAGAAACAGCCGCGCTTCTCGACCGAATCGCGCAAGAACCGCAGGCAATTTGGATGGGCGGTTGGAACAGCGATGTCTATCGTGCAGTCGATGCCTATGTCGGGAAAGCAGCCGCAGCGAATGCCGTTCCCACACTGATTGTTTACAACATTCCCTACCGGGACTGCGGACAACATTCACGGGGAGGTGTTTCGAACAAGGAAGCTTACCAGCGATGGATTCGAGAGGTCTACGCTGGGATCGGAGATCGAGCGGCAGTAGTGATTGTCGAGCCAGATGCGCTTGGACACTTTCAGGAATGCCTTGACGATGAAAAAGCCGAAGAAAGAATGTTTCTCCTCAAAGACGCCGTGAAGGTACTTCGTCAGAGCGACAAGATCGCTGTGTATCTTGATGCTGGACACGCTCGATGGGTCGAAGCTGCAGAGATGGCAGAGCGACTGAAACAAGCCGGAGTCGAGTACGCCAACGGTTTCTCTCTCAATACCTCCAACTATGTCAGCACCGAAGAGAATCTCGATTACGGAAGACGGCTCTCCGGGTTCACCGGGGGCAAGCACTTTGTTATCGATACGAGTCGGAACGGCGCCGGCCCCTACGAAGAGGCAAAGACCGAAGAAGAAACTTGGTGCAACCCACCAGGCAGGAAGCTAGGTAAGCCGCCAACCACCGACACGGCCGAGCCACTCTGCGACGGATTTCTTTGGCTAAAACGACCGGGAGAATCGGACGGACAATGCAGAGGTGGCCCACAGGCGGGCGCCTTCTGGCTTGAGCAAGCGTTAGAATACGCGAGCAAGTAGCACGGGCCTGGTGTCGTGCGCGACCGATTCAGGAGCGTACGACACCACTCAAAGGCGGCACGGTTCGGTCCGATTCCGTCAGACTCAGGTATTCGCGAGGAGTTGTCCCCAGTAAATGACGAAAGACTCGATGAAACTGGGCATAGCTTCCGAACCCCGCGTCAAGCGCGGCCTCGAGAAGATTGCCTCCGCTTTGATGAACCAACAGCAAGAACTCCTCCAGGCGCAATCGGTTGCGAAACTCGGTGATTGAAATTCCCATCTCCGTCTTGAAGAGTCTGCCTAAGCGACTTGACGATGTTCCTAGCTTGGAAGCAAGAACTTCACGACCAACACTCGGGTCCCGAAGAAGCAGCTCAATTGCCCGAGATACGACTTCGGTACACGCCATGGTGGCCGGCTGCTTTCCCCGGAAGGGAGAGTAGAAGGTGTGACCGTCATCTCGCAACTCCATGAGATTCGCGAGCAAGGCACAAAAGATAGCAACCCTATTCTGCTGGGGCACGTCCAGTGTGGCTCCGCTGAGAGCCCCATCGTTCGCGAGCAAGCCAAGTGGCCTTCGCGCGGAGACGATTGGAGTGAGAACGATCCATCCATTTTCAAGAATTTGCGTTTCTCCATCTATCTGAACAGTTCGTGGCGCGTCTTCGAGCAGAAGCCAACGATCGGCACCAGCGCGGGCCCGACGAAATGCCTCCTTGTGATTGGGGCCGCACTGAAACGCAATCCGATGCTCATCCGTTGTGCGGCCAAGATGATCAGTGCCCCAATAGCCATGCAGGAGACTGTCCTGTTCCTGGAACAAGAATATCGCGCAGCGCTCCAGCGAAACTCTCTCGCGCAGGAGTTCAACGGCTCGCTTGAGCACTGCATCCTGGCTCTCGTAGCAAGACAGTTCATCAATGGCAGACAACAAATCGACAACCCCGGAAACCCATGAAGCTGGACCCGGCGTTCCGTTCTGAACCTGAGACCTCGCGACAATCGGCCAGTCCACACGTCGGAAGGCTGCAGCGCGAGAAGGTGCGGTCGGGATTTTCATTGTTCCCTCACTTGGCTTGACGAGAGCTTCCTCTTCCTCACTTCGGATTGAACTGGCCGCCATTGAGAGAATTTAACTGGTCTGGGATGAACATCCTCTCATTGAGAATGATTGGTTCTCACTCCGATGCTGCAAAGTGCACATCACGCCGAACTACTTCTCACTCCGGCAGCTAAGCTCTCACAAGCGCGTTTTGCCCCGTCAGCAACAAAAGAGAAAAGCCCCAAGACCGAAGTCATGGGGCTCTCGTCGAAAGCGGATCGCGCTCAAAGTCGGTAGACAGACACAGCGTTCGTCGAACCGCCGGGCAAAAGAGCTCCCGACACAATCACTACCTTGTCGCCCTTCGAGACAAAGCCGGAGGTCAAGGCTGCCTCCTTGGCAATCGTGTGACAGGTGTCAACATCCGAAGCCGCCTCCACCAACTTAGGATTAACACCCTTGATCAGTGAAAGCTGCTTGAACGTTTTCTCGATTGTTGTCAGCGCAACAATCTGAGCACGCGGGAAGTACTTGCGAACGGACTTCACCGATTTCCCCCAAAGAGTGGAAACGACAATCACGTCGATGAGGAGGTCTGTAGACGTGCGTACAGCGGACTTGCAGATCGATTCCGTGATCGCGATGTTGCCGTGGAATTCCTCCACATGAGTGGGGTTGCGTTGCTTCATCGCGTTATCGGTACGCTCGCAAATCTGCGCCATGATTCGTACCGTTTCTGAAGGATACTTTCCTTTGGCCGACTCGCCGGAAAGCATCACGGCGTCGGTGCCATCAAGGATCGCGTTAGTCACATCGCCGGCTTCTGCGCGCGTCGGGCGAGGATTCTTGATCATCGACTCAAGCATCTGGGTTGCGGTAATCACCGGCTTCCGGGCCTCATTGCACTTCTGAATCATCATCTTCTGCGCGAAGATCACCTCTTCCACAGGGATTTCGACCCCGAGGTCACCGCGAGCCACCATGATGCCGTCAGACACAGCGAGAATTTCATCGAAGTTATCGACACCTTCCTGATTCTCGATCTTCGAGATGATCTGGATGTCAGCTCCGCCGTTTGCCTTGAGAAGCTCTCGAATTTCTTCAACATCCGAAGCCTTGCGAATAAAGGAAGCGGCAACGAAGTCGACCTTCTGCTCGCAACCAAAAAGCAAATCGCCTTTGTCCTTCTCTGAGATTGCGGGAAGAGCAACCTTGGCACCGGGGAGATTCACCCCCTTCTTGTTGCCGAGCTCGCCCGTATTCATGACCTTACAGACGGCGTCGCCACCCTTAATCTCGATCACCTTCAGCTCTAACAGGCCGTCGTCCAAGAGAACGGTGTCACCCGCCTTCACGTCGTCCGTGAACTTCTCGTAGGTCACCGCAACGCGCGTGGTATCGCCCATGACCGACTGGTCGGTCGTGAGCGTGAAAGTTTGGCCGGCCTCGAGAATCGCGCTTCCCCCTTCGAGCTGCATCGTGCGGATCTCCGGACCTTTCGTATCCAGAAGAATCGCAACGTTCTTTCCCGTCTCCGCGATGATCTCGCGTAGAGTACGGATACGACCGCCGTGCTCGTTGAAGTCGCCGTGGGAGAAATTCAATCTCATCACGTTCATCCCCGCGTTAACGAGCTTGGCCAGATTTTCCTTGCTCTCTGAGGAGGGGCCAATGGTGCAGACGATTTTTGTTTTTCGCATTCTAGTCAGTTTCCAGAAATCTTGGGGGCTGTTCCGAGAGGCGGTTTATTCCACCGCCTTGCACGGAATAAAAGCGTTGAAGACGTGATTGCTCGAAGCAGCTGATGGGGAACGGGGCCGCCCAGTGGAAGCCGGGCCGCCATCGGAAGCCACTCGGGGCGCGCCCCCTATAGCACGGGCAGCGCTTTCCCGGCAGGGATTGACTCGATAAGCGACCTCCGATTTGGGCGCTAATTGCTTCCCAACTAGCAAAAGGCGCTTCCAGGGCCCTCATCTGCCGCCGCCCGCGAAACCGGGGAAACAAAAGTCGCCCTGAGACTTGAAAGCCTTGAGAGCCCTGAGCCTTGAGAGCCCTGAGACTTGAGAGCCCTGAGACTTGAGAGCCCTGAGACTTGAGAGAAGTCATCTTGAAAAGGAGCGCTCCCCCTTTCCTTGAAGACCAAGCTGACCTACATGGGCGGGTTACAGTGCCACTCTCAACTCTAACCCGGGGGTAGATACTCCGGGTAGGCACTGAGAAAGACCAACAGATGTTATCAATCAGCAAATTCGCGGCAGCGATCGCGGTCGCTGCACTCGGTGCCTTTAGCCTGATTTCCTCAACTGACGTCCCCCTGGCCGAAGCAAAGAAGTGCGACCGAGACTGCGAAACGGCCAAGAACCGAGCCGGTGCCAACGCGCACTGTGACGCGCAGAAGAAGGCGGGAAAGGAGTGCAAGGTAATGCGCTCCAATATCTCCGGCTGTGGAAAAGACTGGACTAAGAGCGCTAAGTTCGGCGGAAAGGGGAAGGACTACATCACTTGCGAACGCAGTACCTCCTACCTGGAGACCGAGAAGAACAAGGCACAGGCGGAAGCCATGTGTGTCGCCCAACGAAAGGAGGGCAAAAACTGCAAAGTGATTCGAGCCAATGTTCTCGGCTGCGGCGGCAAGAGTTGGTCGAAGGCCGGTAAGTTCGGCGGAGAAGGGAAAGACTACCTTGCCTGCGCCCAAACGACCTGGGCGGTGGATGTCCACTTTGTGATCTCGGGCAGCAAGAGCCGACCCGATGTGGAGAGTTGGCTGCGGGAAGAGATCGCCGTTGCCCAGGCGATGTACGACACAGATCCCGCACTGAAAATCAATCCACACTTCACGTATGAGACGGAGCGCGGAGGCAGAAAGCTCAGCAGCATGAAGTTTGGATCAGGCAAAGACTTCCACAAGTATATGGACGATCACTTCGACACCGTCGCGATGAGCGAAACGACGGGATACCTGCAGGTTCTCGTTGTTGACAAGCTTGAAGTCGACGGCAAACCCTTGGGTGGAAAGGCCCACTTCCCACATACGACTCTTCCCCTCGGGCGCAAGCACGGGTTGGCGATGAAAATCCCGGGCAAACTCCCCATTGACACAGGATCAAAGTGCAGAGGAAAGCACGATGCGCTCTTGGCTCATGAGATGGGCCACATCTTCGGTTTGCTTCACCCGTGGGAGTCCTACGTGACCGGAGGCCGCTGCAACAAGGACTTTGCCAAAGGCGAGAGTCACCAGGGCGATACTCTCAAAAATGGCAAGATTAATGTCATGGACTACGAGCAGCAAGACAAAAACTTTTGTTCGATTCCGACCACCCTCAACGAGTGCCAAGAGGATCGCGCGGCGCAGAAACGTCGAGAATGGATGACGAACGGCGGTAAGGTTCGCTACAAGAAGATTCGCGGAAGCCGATAAGAGTCGTGCTTCCTACGACCAAGCTAACATGGCTTTCATAGACTGCCAGCAACGTGGGCGCTCACCTGACAAGCGGAGGTTGAGCGCTCATTTCGTTTCCGTTGGATGAGAGCTACTGGCGCGGTTCGCCAACGTAATCACCGCCAGTGGTGATCTCGACTTTCTGCCCTTGATCGAGCAATTGCCACCGCACCTTTTCGAGCTGTTTTCCCCCGAGGGGTCCCAGGCTCAACACGAAATGCCGTTCCCCTTCGTCTCTCGTTTCATGAATGCGACTGAGACGTGACAAATCCTTCAGCCGTTCCTGCAAATCAAGCAAAGGCCGAGGAGTCGCGGCACGTGCCAGCTCGATGAACTGCGCGTCATCGACAAAGGCAGAAATTCGGGCGACCGGCGCGCCTTTTCCGTCAATGAACTGCACCGCGAGCCCCTTACACAACGTGTCAGGAGTCAATGAAACTTTGCGCCTCCACTCAGCTACGAGCGCACGATCTTTCTGACGACGCAACTGGATCCGCAAACCATCAAGTAACTGAGTCGGGGAATAGGTCGTCTTCGTTTGCGCCCAAGTTCGAGTCACTGCTGCCTCGACAGTGTCCCCCAAACACTCCTCTTCGGTCTGGCCCGCTTGAATACAAATCACCGGCTGGGCCTCGCCTGCGCCCTGAAAATCTTCGACCCACGACAAATCGCCCAAGCGGATCCGAAAACGGTCCTGAGGTCCAGGCTGACAACCGACGCAGGTTCGGCCCGAGGCGCATTCGGTTGATTGGGCTTCGCATGCGCTCCCGCCACAGCACGCGTCGCAAGGAGCATCAATCACAAGTGGTTTCGCCTCCTGGCTAGGTGGAGTCGACACAATCGTTCCATCATCGCCTGCGCCCTGGATATCGGAAGGAGGCTGAATGGGTCGGGCGAAAAAAAGGACGGCTGTTGCGGCAGCAGCCCCGACCATCGCGGCTACGCCCCAATGCATCCACTGTTTCGCGGAACTCCCCCTCCGACTGGCTCGACTACGCGCGCGAGCTTCGTCGAGAGAAGGTACAGCTCTCGCACCCGACGCCCGGGAACGTCGCGTCGACATCGGTTGTTCCGGTAGCTGAGGTAGCTCCTCTGCCGAAATTTCAGACGCATGTTCTTCGGCGCGCCGCACTTCCTCGGGACTCGTGGGAATCATCTCCTCAGCGAACGCTTGACTAATCAGCTTCTCAAGCTGCGCCTCCGTCAATTCCTCGCGATTGTCGTTGTCACTCATTTGCCCACCCTCCGAGACGCCTGCTCAGTCAACAGGCTTTCGACGTGCTTTTTCACTTTCGCCAGAGCTCGTTTACGAATCGCACGAATATTTTCCGGAGTCGTCGCCCAGTTCTCACTCAGTTGGGCAGCCACGTCATTGGGAAGGCGCTGATGACTTTCACCGACACGATAGTAAAGAGCCGTCACACGAAGCACATCTTGCTCACGCTCACTCAATGCAGAAACCGCCTCACGAACTAAGCGCGCCTGACTCGTGCCACTCGAAGGAGGGCCAGCATCAACCATCTCGTCCATTTCGATCGAGGCTGGAACCTCGCGGTTCGCGCGCAAAGCATCAAACAAGAGTCGCTCCGCGATCTTCCCCAGCCAAGCTCGCGTTCGGCGACTCTCCTCACGACTGGGACCGTCGTCTCCACATTTGTAAGCTCGACTCCGCGAAAACGCACGAAAGAACGTTTCATGGAGCAAATCTTCAGCCGTCATCGTTGTCATGCTTAGGAGCCGGGCTGCCCTGCCTCGAAACACCCCGAGCAAATAGGGGGCGTGTCTCTGATAGAGCATCTGCTGCGCCCCGCGCGAAAACTCCACACTGATGTTGTCGTCGCTCAGACTTTGAAACGCGGTGCAGTCGCTTGCCTCCTTAAAAGTCTGCATCAGCCGCTTACCTGTGTGAAAATCAACTCGCGCGACAATAGACCCGCTCGTAGACCAAAGCCCAGTATGAAAGATGTGCAGTTCATGGATTGGTTTGGGTCACGAGTACGGATACGCCAGCATGGTACCCCCATGGGCGAGCTTCACCACCCGGTGGATGATAGTGCTGCTCAATCCGAGCCACATAAGGCTGTCCAGCAGAGAAGAATTCAATCTCGGTACCGAACTCCTCCTGATGGTATTCCCCAATAATTCTTCTCGACTCAAGCGCGATTGATCGAGTGATTTCTTTCTTAAGCAGGCGTCGTAGGTGCCGTTTCTGATCAGGTTCGGCCTGCGGTTCGCCTTCCACCTCGGTCAAATGCGGTGCCAGCGCCAATGAAATCCCTGTACGAGCTAACAACGTCTCGCTGACCATCGGAGCGGTTCCGGAAAGGCTCCCCATCGTGGCTTCCGCCGGCGAGACGAATGCCATGGTGGAGCTAGCCAACAGAATACCAACAGCGAAAAAACGAACGAGAAACGGTAACATGCCCGGCTTACGGAGATCCGTGACAAGCTCGGGGCGAAAAAAAGCAGAACTAAGTCAATTCGGCTAAAAGCCTGGCGCTTCTCAGAATCTCAAGCAAGCGGCTGACCAGGCGAGCCCCGCGCCAAAGCCCACGATGACGACGACTTGCCCACGTTTGAGGCGCCCTCCTTGGACCGCCTGGTCCAGGGCGATTCCGACGGAGGCAGCGGCAGTGTTGGCATGAGCTGCCACGTTGCTGAAAAATACTTCCTCAGAGACTCCAAGTTCGTCGGCAATGACCTTCAACATCTTTTGATTGGCTTGATGAGGGACAATCAGGTCAATCTCCTCCAGGGATAACCCGGCCTGCTCAACGACGTCTCGAACGAGTCCGGGAACTCGACCGACAGCAAACTCCCAGACAGCTCGTCCGTCCATCGACAAGCGACCGGCACCGGTTTCCAAATCTTCGGCTGTGATCGGTCGACGAGACCCACCCGCCACCGTGGTGATGCAGCTTCCTCCCGAACCGTCAGAACCGCTCTTCCAGCTGAGCAGGCAGGGAGACTGGTCCCCGGCACCAATCACAAGCGCCCCCGCGCCGTCGCCGAAAAATACTGCGGTTTTCCGATCCGACCAGTTCATGATGCGCGAATAGGTGTCCGCACCTACGACCAGAACCGGACGCCCTGATTGAAGAAACATTCCGTGCGCGACGATCAGGGCCTGAACGAACCCGCTACATCCTGCATTCAAATCAATAGAACCACAGCTCGCGCCGAGGGCGTGCTGAATCAGGTTAGCTGTGGCCGGAAGTTGGTGGTCGGGGGTCGAAGTCGCGCAGACAAGAAACCCGAGCTCGTTTGGCTCAACTCCAGCCTTCGAGAGCGCACGTCGACTGGCTTCGATCGCAAGATCTGATGTCGCCTGTTCCGGAGCGGCAATTCGACGACTCTGGATCCCCGTCCGCGAGACGATCCAATCGTTGCTGGTGTCCAAACCAGAGTCGACCAGCTCTTGATTCGAGACAGCCTTGTCCGGAAGGTACGAACCAGTCCCGAGTATTGCAGAATTCACGGCTCCCAATTAGCGGATGGATGCCCGTGACACCATGTCTGAGGGTTCATTAGCGACCTAGAAAATACGCTTCATTTCTCCTCCAAACCTCCATGATGTGCATTTTTGGTGGCACTCCATCAATAATCCAGGCACTCGGACTCGATTGTCGTGTTTGTGGCACACTCTCTCTTGTCGTCCGCAGACCCATGGCGAGTTTTCTTGCGGAAATCAGATAGCCCGGAGTTGGCACGGTTGCTGCTGTTCTCAATCTGCAGGCGAGTAGCAGCCGCTTGATGTGCGTAGTACTTTGCCCACTCTCAACGTCGACCGCTCGCTCTCACGTCGTTCTCCCTTTCAGCCAACAGGCCCGACTGTTCAGTTCGATAAGACTCACCAAACTCTCCGGCTCCCATGTCCTACCATCACTACAAACCAGTCACCCCGTTTCTTCGCCCTCGCTCCTCGAAAGTGATGCGCACTGCGACTTTGGTGTTTCTCGCGCTCTCGACGTTTGGATGTAGCGATCCGGGTGAGGACGAGGATCCTGAGCCACCCGAACCTTTCCCGTCCAGTGTCTGCGATGAAAGTTCGTCCTTCTTTTTGCAACTAGGAAATGAGCACAACTCTGAATTTGTGGAGTTTCAGAAGGGTGATGAACTTGAGCTCGAATTTGCTTCGCAATCGGGGATGGAAGGCTCGCTGAGTCTGCGCAGCTCAGGCGTAAAACAAACGGAGATCCAGCGTATTACTTGCCAAATCATCTTTGACGGCGCCCCGCTGGGCGAGACGACGACAAATGGTGGACGCCTGAGCTGCGATGAGGATTCGGGACTGCTCACGCTTCACACCTCGATCCCGATCGAAGTCGGCGACCACCCCACCGTGAGTAGCGTCGCCCAAGTGGATGGAAAGAGCGCCGAGCTTCACGTGGAGCTCGAAGGCGCCGACGGTCTCATTGCTGAGCAGACTGTTTCCGTGACCCTGGTCCTCTGAAGACGGGAACGTGCATTCGGTCGGCAAACCAACTAGAACCGACTGCTGGTAACTTCGGACTAACAGATGATACTCGTAGAAGGAGCAGAGATCTTTCGCCATTCGGAAGGAATTGTGCAGATTCGATTCCGCCCACAAGTTGGCATCGAATTGAATCATGCCGAAGAGATCATTCAGGCTGTACTCGAAGTGGCAGGAGGTAAGCGTCACGGGAATCTAGTCGATGCGACTCGACTCATGTTCATGAGCACTGAGGCCCGTCAACGGTTCGGTCGTCAAAGTCCCCACACTCTGACTGGCACCGCGATCGTCGTCAGGTCCACGTTGCAGCGCACTTTAGGGAATCTCTACCTCACGGTTTCGCGCCCCGCGAACCCCACAAAGCTTTTCGCGACGCTCTCAGACGGAGTCAGTTGGCTGCATACGCGCAACGCCGAAACCGATGGGCGTGCAAAGCTACCTAGTTCTCTTCCCCCAGGCGAAATGAACCGCACAAAGAACAACGCGCCCCGTTGAACCCTCAACGATCAGCTGACTTGCGTATATCCGGATAAACGAATATAGCAAGCGCATGCTCGCTCTCGAAGCTGTGACCCTAGCCGCAGCGGAATTCTTCAAGGCACTGGGAGACGAAACGAGAGTTCGCCTGGTCGCGCTGCTCTCTCACGGTGAACTCTGCGTGTGCCACCTGGTCAGCGCTCTCGATCTGCCGCAATCAACTGTTTCGAGGCAGCTCACAGTACTCCGCCGTGCCGGCATCGTCACTACACGGCGCGAAGGGACGTGGATGCACTACTCCCTCGCTGAGCCAAAACTTGAACTTCTTCGCGCTCAGGTCCAGCTGCTGAAGGCCGAGTTTGGAGCCAATCAGACCATCAAAGACGACGTCGTTCGACTGCTTCGAACTCGCGGCCCCGGCCAATGTCCGTAAGAAACCGTCCCCACTCATGAACCAAAATCTTTCATCACCGCTTGGCTTCTTTGGTCGCTACCTCAGCCTTTGGGTAGCTCTGTGTATCGTTTTTGGAATCGGACTCGGGAAGCTTGCGCCTGAATTCTTCCAGGCCATTGGCAATTTTGAGGTCGCCCAAGTCAACCTGACTGTGGCCGTGCTCATTTGGCTGATGATCTACCCGATGATGGTGCAGGTCGACTTCTCATCAATTCGCGATGTTGGGAGAAAACCACGGGGGATCCTGATGACGCTGGCCATCAATTGGCTCGTCAAACCGTTCAGCATGGCGGCCTTGGGCTGGCTATTTTTTGAACACCTATTCGCCGGCATCGTCGAGCCAGAGGACGCGAAACAGTACATCGCTGGAATGATTCTGCTCGGCGTGGCTCCCTGCACCGCGATGGTTTTCGTGTGGAGTCAACTTGTTCGCGGCGATGCCAACTACACCTTGGTGCAGGTCTCGGTAAACGACCTGATCATGATTGTGCTCTTCGCTCCGCTTGCAGGGTTCCTCCTCGGGGTCACAGACATCACTGTTCCCTGGACCACTCTGCTGGTCTCGGTTGTGCTCTATGTGGTCGTTCCCCTGGCAGCTGGCGTGGTGACTCGGACCATCCTCAGCAAGAAGAGCGCTCCTGATCGCAAAGGTACTGCTCTAGAGAATTTCGACAGAGCGACCAAGCCGCTCTCGATGATGGGTCTGCTCTTGACTCTCATCATTCTCTTCGCGCTCCAAGCTCAAACGATTCTTGAGAAACCACTGGCGATCGTGCTGATTGCTCTCCCTCTACTGATTCAAAGTTACGGGATCTTCGCAGTCGCTTATGGCTGGGGCTATTTGTGGCGACTCCCTCATCAAGTAGCCGCTCCGGCAGCGCTGATCGGAACCTCCAACTTCTTCGAACTCGCAGTAGCTGTGGCAATCAGCCTCTACGGAATCGACTCTGGTGCTGCTTTGGCCACAGTTGTGGGTGTTCTCGTCGAAGTCCCAGTCATGCTTAGCCTCGTAGCTTTCTCCAACCGCACCCAACACGCCTTTCCGTCATCATGAAACTTCTTCCAGCCCTCGCCTCATACATCGATCATCTCGGAAGCGACCTCAACTCCATCACGGATGAACGTCGCCATTCTCTCGCTGCACTGATTGACTACATCGACAAGTGCCAAAAGAGATCAGTCCCGATCCGCCTCAACTACATCTGTACCCACAACTCGCGACGCAGCCATCTCGGCCAGATCTGGGGTGCGGTTGCAGCCGCCGTTCATAATATCGGGAATGTCACGACCTATTCAGGCGGAACCGAGGCTACGGCCTTCAACCCCCGGGCTGTCGCAGCAATCGAGCGAGCCGGCTTCGATGTCACAAAGCCAGGTGGCGAAAACCCACACTATTTGGTGAAATTCAGCGAGGTCGCCCCGGCGCTAGAATGCTTCTCTAAGCTCTATGATGACAATTCAAATCCGCAGAAGGACTTCGCGGCGATCATGACCTGCACCAGCGCAGATCAGGCATGCCCGGCAGTCCTCGGGAGTGCTCGACTCTCCCTGCCCTACCGGGATCCCAAGGAGGCTGACGACACTTCAGAAGAATCAGCCCGCTATGACGAACGCTGCAGGCAGATCGCGGCAGAAATGCTGTATGTCTTTCAGCACGTCGCCCACAGGCGCTGAGATCCCAGGCCGTAGTTCATACAGGGGACGACAGGATACACTGGCGTTCCGCGCTCGTTCGGCTAGCAATGAGACGTGCATGGCCCCGGTTTTGTCCAAGATCTCGCTCTCGTTCTCGGCGTCGCTGCCGTCACTGGCTTCATCTTTAGACGCCTACGCCAACCGAGTATCTTAGGGTACCTATTCGCAGGCCTCATTGTGGGCCCCTATCTCCCGATACCACTCTTCGCCGATCCGGAGCGGGTCCATGCACTCTCCGAGTTCGGGGTAGTTCTCGTGATGTTCGGTGTGGGACTCGAATTTCGCATCGAAAAATTCCTCAAGGTGCTACCGATTTCGGGGGTGACCGGGCTGGTGGAGATGAGCGCCTTAGCCGCTGCCGGTTTCTTTGTAGGTCGCTGGCTAGGCTGGTCAGAAACGCCGTCGCTTTTCTTGGGCGCCTGCATTTGCATTTCCTCGACCATGGCGGTCAGCAAGATTCTCGAACAACAGCCTATCGCTGATGATTCGCGTCGCTTCGTCTACGGCGTGCTGGTTCTACAAGATGTCGCGGCCATTGCGCTGATCGCCGTCATGACAGCACTCGCCCGAGGTTCCAATGCGTCGATCGGTGATGTTTTCGCAATTTTGGGCAAGCTCCTCGCCGTCCTCTTCGCGATGGTGGCGGTGGGCATGTTCTTCGTACCGAGAATGGTCCGTGCCCTAGCGCGCACTCGTAGCAACGAGACCTTGGTGGTCGGAGCAATTGGGCTTTGCTTTGCCTTTGCACTCCTTGCTGAGAAATTCGGTTATTCTGCGGCGCTGGGTGCGTTCATCGCCGGCATTCTCGTGGCAGAATCGGGGCTAGGACACAAAGTTGAGCACGCGACTGGCGCCGTACGGGATATGTTCGCTGCTATTTTCTTCGTCTCCATAGGCATGTCCGTTGATCCTCGCGTCGCGCTGACCACGTTGCCCACAGCCCTCATCGTCCTTTGCGTCGTGATCTTCGCCCAATTCATCAGCGTCACGGTGGGTGGAATCCTTTCCGGGAGCGGGGTGCGACGCTCAGTCACCGCAGGCCTCGCCCTCGGACAAATCGGAGAATTCGCGTTCATCATTAGCGGGATCGGGGTAGCGGCACGCGTCGTCGGCCCGGAGTTGCAGTCCATTCTCGTGACGGTCGCGGTTCTCTCGACCTTCACGACCGCAATGGCTCTTCGCTTTCGTGACCAGATCACCCACCGGGTGGACCGCGCGATGCCGGCAAAGATGAGGCGAACCCTCACTCTCTACGAAGCCTGGTTTGAGGAAATGCGAAGCCGTCCCGCTGCCCCAGGACACGAGCTTCGCCGTATCATTTTCGGAATCGTACTCGACCTAGCGCTGATGACGGCGATCCTCTTTTGTTGGCGCGCCTGGCAGGAAGAGATCGGCGAATTCTTGGTGAGAAGGTTCACTGTCGACAAAGCAGCACGCGCCCAGGCGGCAACAGCAGCTCTCGCGTTCGCGCTTTTTCCTCCACTTGTTCCACTCGTGCTCAGCGCTCGCCGCCTATCAAGTGAACTGTCAGAACGAGTTTTCGGCGAGGAACCATCGAATGCCCGCGCCCTTCTGCGCGCAACCATCAGTCTTCTCATTGTGGCGACCATCGGGGTACCAGGGACCCTGCTCATCGGACACGTCGCGGGAGTCGGCTACGTGTGGCCAGCCCTCGTCCTTGCCCTCGCGACATCAGGCTGGATAGCTTGGCGTCGTGCCTCGGCAGTCGATACCGACATTCAATCAGGGAGTGTCATCATGTTGAAGGCAATCGCCGAACAGGGTCATCCAGAAGCCGATCGGGAGACTCACCCACCATTGCCCGGCGGTCTGACGAATCTACATGAAGTAGTCCTCCAGGAAGGCGACTTTGCCGTGGGACAAAATCTCGCAGATTTGCGTCTTCGCTCACTGACTGGAGCTAGCGTCGTTGCGCTTCGAGGAGGGCGTGATTCAGTCTATCTACCCAGCGGAACCGAAAGTCTTTCGGTCGGTGACACACTCTTTATCGCTGGTTGCCGCATCGATCAGGAGGCAGCCGAAGACCTGCTGGTGCTTGGCGCACTGCGCAAGTCGGACAACTAGGGTTCAGTCGATAGACTCAAGACTCCCCCTACTCAGGCTACCAGTGAGTCAAAAAACTCAACGTACTCCGCTATTCGAGAGGGCTTTTCACGGTACCCGTTCGCGCCAAGTTTTTGGGCGCGCTCAACATCCCGCTGGTAGTCCGAATTTGTCAACATCATGACGACAGGAACAGCTCGAAACGGGTCCTGCGACCGAATCGTCGAAAGCACCTCAAATCCATCCATTCGGGGCATGCGAATGTCGAGAAGAACAAGAGCAGGCATCGGCTCGGCTCCGGCGGCCACCTCCTCGAGGTGAGCAAGAAACGCCTCTCCACTGTCAAAGCAGATCAATGAGTTTTCGACCTTCGAACGTTGGTGACAGCGTGTTGCCGTCCTCGTGTCGTCAGCGTTGTCGTCGACCATCACAATGGGTCCATCTGAATCGTTCAGGCGAATGGCAGTATCAAACATGCGTGTTTCCTAGAGTAAATTTCACGTGTACGTGGTCTGCGCCCGATTCGATCCAAATCGTTCCGGAATGCCGTTCGACGATTCGCTTGCAAATGGAAAGCCCCATCCCGGCACGCGCCAAACGACCTTCCACACTCGCGAAGGGCAAGAACACACGGCGTTGTTGTTCTTCTGCTATCGAGCTACCCGTGTTGCGCACCCCAAACGTCCACCTATCGTCAAGCAACTCTGCTGTGAACTCAAGCCGCATGCCCTGCATTTTTGAGTGGTTCAGCGCATTCTCGATCAGTTTGGCATAGAGAACTCGAACTAAGCTGGCGTAGACATTCACCTGGGGCAGTTCGCCTACCTGCGAACTTGCGTGACACTCCACCAGCGCCGACTCGTAGCCGAGAAGAACTCCACAGACCTCTTGGGTCAGCTCAACTCTTTCCCGCAGTAGGCGTCCTTGACCGACCTGGGTCAGCGACCGAATGTCCGTAATTTGATCAAGGAGTCTCGTTGCTGCAGCAACCAAGCGCTCGAGGGTTTCTTTCCCTTCCTCCGACAAATTCCCCCGCTCATCAGTCACTAAGAAATCAGCCATCGTGGCCACTCGACGTGCCGGTTCACGCAAGTCATGTGACGCAATCTGAGCAAAGTGCTCCAGGTCTTCGTTGGCCTGAGACAACTGCTGATTGACAGCCAACACATTGTCCTTCTCCTCCTTGAGTCGCTGCAGCATTTGCGAAAATGTACGAGCCAAAGTCCCCACTTCGTCATCCCTCTCGACCGGCAACGAATCTGGTTGGCCTCCATTCGCAATCTGCTCAGCGATTCTCGTGATCTTCTCGACGGGCCTCACAGTTCTTGCTGCGACCAAGTAGGCGAGAAGGAGAGCGATGATCGCCAGGCTCGCTGTGAGGGCGATTGCTTGAGCTCCGATTCGGAGAGTCTGAGTTTTCGTATCCTCCGAGGTCAAGCCCACCCCAAAGATCAAAAACCGCCGTTGGTCGGGGTCGAGAAAGACTTTCTGAAAATCGACAACATCCCCGCGAGGGTGCTCGACAATGCTCTCCTTATTTTGCAGGGAACTAAGCCAACTTGGCGCCAGGGGGAAGTCATCGCCAATCAGGTAGCGCTTACCGAGATCAAAGCCAAAGCGCTTCTCCACCTCCGGATGAAAGAGGTAATCGCCGCTCTGATTTGCCACATAGAAATCGCCGCTCTGATCCGCTTTGCCATAAAGATCATCGAACAGGGCCTGCAACTCCATGTTGATCACAATGATCCCGCGAATCTCGCCGCCCTGGGCACCATGGGTACCTGTAGCTCGCAGCATCGGTCGGTGGGGAACCTCGATGACTCCATTTTCGCGGTTGAGAGTTGGGGAGTGAACAAATACCTGCCCAGCTTCCATCGCGACGGCGAGCTGATAGTAGGGTCGTTGAGCTTTTTGCTGCAACAAATGCAGAGGAACGACAACAAATCCCTCCCCCTTGCGATCGACTCGGACGACCTCCCGACCTTGCTCGCCCGCCGCAATGTAGCGAACCTGGCTGTAGTACTTGCGCGTTCTCAATAGACCCGCGAAAATTTCCTCAACGCGAGCTTGGGCTATTGCCGCTTCTTTTGGAGAGGAGGAAATAAGCTGATCAAGCAGTGGCAAGCCAACAAGTAGGTCCGTGTCCCGACGGATGACGGAGAGAGCCTCCTCAAGCCGCTGCGCCTCAGCCACTGAGCGTAGGCTCAAAGCTTCACGGCGCTGCTGTGCATTGAATGAGGAGTAACCAAAGTAAACGATCCCTCCAATCAGTAGCGCCGTAATCGAGACAATGACGACCACGAGCACACGCAGGCGAGTCGCAATCGTCATCGACCCCACCCCCGTGTCAGTATTCTTGAAAACCGACCCATCCAGTGTTCAGCATAGGTCCCGTCCTTCGCCGAGCAACTGAGCATCTGGGATACGCGCCCTACAGCCGCTTGCAGTGACATGGAACGGCTTTTCTAGGTCTCGCCCCGATCGGGGCGAGGGCTCGACCTAGAAAAAGCCTCTGCTTGACATGTTTAGCGTTTGTCGTTTCTTACCTTTGGCTGGGACATGCTATCGCAAGTCCCAGTAAGCCACGAAAGCGAAGAACGCGCGTGTGGAGTCGCCTCCGTCGACTGCTCCGTGCGCCGAAGCTCGAACGACCGACCAACCAACTCTCTCGCACGACCCCCGCGTGCCTTTCCTTCCGCGACTTCCGCTTGCGTGAGCCCCTCGCTCATTTCGAACGACTTTTCCACCACGAGGGGGGACCACCCAGCCCTCATGAGAAACCACCTGCCTGCGAGCTGGAATCGTTGTGGACACATTGACCCTGAGTCGCTGGGCCCTGGCAGCTCAGCTTCTGAGCGTGGTAGCGGAATATTCCAGCGGATTTGAGCCAATAGGAAAGAACTGAGTTCAGCAGGGTTGTGAGGAAATCGCTTACAAAACGGCCGAAATTCGACAGGCAGGACGCGATTGAGAATATGCGTGCAGTTCATTCTTGCGAAACCATCCCGATTCGTAAACCCTGTTTACTAACCGAATGAATCGACGACTTCCTGGTCTTGCACTCTTCACCATTTTCTCGACTTCAATCTCTGGCTGCGTCGTGGTTTCCCATGATCCCACCGGACTCGGCGGCGCTGCCGGTTTCGAAGATGAGGATCTCAGCACAGGCTCGCCTCTCGGATCAGATGACTCCCCCAGCGACCCTGTAACGGATTTGGGCGGTTCAGCGGGTGGCTCAACGAGTACCCCGCCGACGACAGGTGGAGGAGCGGCAACAGGTGGCGCTCCTTCTACGGGAGGTGAGCCATCTACGGGCGGCGCAACGTCGAGCGGTGGTGGCTCCTCAACCGGCGGCGGTATGATGAGTAGTGGCGGGAACTCGTCGACAGGAGGTTCCGATTCTACAGGGGGGACAACCTCAAGTGGGGGAAGCTCCTCTACAGGGGGGACAACCTCAAGTGGAGGAAGCTCCGGCTCCTGCGATGGCACTGTCGAGAGGTCCAAGGCAAAGTGCGGTGATGTGATCCTGTTCAACGGGGTCGACTACATTTGTACGTCACAAGCCAGTGGGGTGAACGGTGAGACCATCGGTTGTGGTACTTCCGGGGTCTACTGCAGCACCATAGAACCCACTGATCCAACGTGGGGGAGCACAGCATGGGCAGAAGCCGGCGCTTGCGAGTAGAGCTAGCGAGCAATTCGGCGACGTCGCCCGGGATTCCCGCTGGGGTTTTCGTAATCCAGATCGGCGCAAAGCACGTGTAGTCTACCGCGCATCTTGAAGCCAATACTCAGGGTCACGCAACGAGTCGCATCGCGTACCGACAGATACGGGCGAGAAATTTGAAGCACTGATGGTCGAGCAATTGCGCGTTGAAAATACGGGCGACGGAACCAATCAGCACCCTGGCAACGAATAAACGGATCGAAACGGTTCAGGCCTCGCTCGCCCTGCGAGCTACGCTCTAAGTTTTCCCCCACCTGGCGCCCGTCAGAATCGAGCAGGTAGACGCGCTGAACGCCCGGCATACTCATGAATCCATCCGCCGCCAGGTGAAGCTCGGCATGACTCTCGAGAGAACGGGCGCATTGCTGAAAGGTGCCTCGGTAGAACTGGAAGAAGCTGTCATCCTTCTTTGCCCGTTTGGCAACGTCCACTCGAAAACGGCTGCCGAGATCGGCGAAGATCTCCGCTACCTCATGCGCTTCGTGCTTTTCCTCACTGGGACGTGAGAAAAGGTAACCCTGAACGAAATCGATATCGCTCTCCAGGGCGATCAATGCCTGCTCCGGGGTTTCAATCCCCTCGAAAACCACCAGGCAGCCCGCTTCGTGAAGGAGCGAGACGATTCCGGGGAGCAGCTGGCGAACGCGGGGATTCTCACACGCCTCCGTCAGCATGGCACGATCCAATTTCACGATATCGGGGCCAATTCTCCAGATGCGCTCAAAGTTTGACTCTCCTGCGCCGAAGTCATCAATCGCCACCAAACATCCTAGGTCGCGAAAGCCCTCAATCGCGCCGGCGAGCGAGGCTTCGCTCCTGGCTCGTTTCTCGACGATCTCGATAACAACTTGATGCCCCTCAACGCCGGCTTCCTCAAGCCATCCACCGAATCGATTCAAGACAGACGCACGATCCGGCAAGACCTCTGGACTCAGATTGAGAAACAACCAACCTACCCTTTCCTGGACTGCGAAATTGTTCAAATGAAGCCGAGCACAGCGTTCCTCGATCTCAGAGATCGACAACTGGTCTGCCAGCATCTGTAACGTCTCGCTCGCCGACAAGGCCCCATGCGGACCGATGCCGCGCAAGAGCGCCTCTTGGCCTACCGGACTGGCGTGGGCCAAACTGAAGATCGGCTGAAATGCTGAGCGCAACTTCACCGCCTTCAGAAACTCAGGATTCGAGTTGATCATTTGAACTGACGAAACCGCGGGGATCGTATCCATCCGCGGTGACTCGTCGATGCTCGCTGCCGCAGCCTCAAGCGAAGACGCTTCTGAAATTTCCTGTTCTACGAGAGGTTCTAAGTCTGACATTTGAGCTGGTAGTTCGGCCCCCCCAGCCATCAAGAATTGAATGTAGCGGATCCGCGCTAGTTCGGTAGGCAGTCAGAATAAATTTTGACGTGCCGCACGGCCAACTCTTGCTCGACAGAGATCAGCTCCTTGCAAGATACCGGGTTGTTTTTCAATCGGACTTCTGCGCCGACAGCGTAGTCGAATGTGAGCAAAGCCTTTGCGTCTTTGATTGAATTGCCCACCAGGTTGAGTTGAACAAGCCCTCTCAAATGCGACAGGTCGGGAAGCTTCCCCAACCCACTTTGAGGCAGACTCAACGATGTCACTGATACCGGCAGATCTGACCCCACAAGTTCCTGTCCATTCACGGATGCGGCGTGGACTCGCGTGAGGCCTTTCATCTTCGAAAGCTCGCGCCAATCAACAATCGTCTGACCGCCTAACACGAGCTCCACCAAGTTCAGAAGCTTAGTGAGAGGAGCAAGATCGATCTGCTTCTTGGCGGATTCCGGGCACTCGGAGTCATCTAAGTAGAGCTCGCGAAGTTGGTAAAGATTTGAGAGGGGCGACAGGTCCTGACCCGGGTTACAGCTGAGGTCGAGGGAGCGGAGCCGAGAAAAACCCGACAAGGGAAAGAAATCGGAGATTTCCTGGGCCGACAGCTCAAGCCGCTCCAGCGAAGTCCAGCATTCGAGCCCCTCCAACTGAGACACGGTCCCCACGTCTTGCCCCGCTCCCGCAAATTGTCTTGCCGAGAAGGTGCTGACGCCGACATGAGCCGCTTCCCAATCCCCAGCGAAGTCCCCCAAAACGGATTCGATCCAAGAACTCAATACGGGATCGCTCAGCGCCCTGTCCTGGCAACTCTGCTCACAGGCAGTTCCCGTCGTGCCAAGTGGGCAGTCGCAGATAGCGCCGTTAGGGATTACCTCACAGCGACCATCACCACACTCAGTCTCCTCGCAGGGGTCGAACATCAAGCAGAAGCGCCCGTCCCCGACCTGGTTGTCTGGGCAATCACACGAATAACTGCCCTCCGCGTTTTCACAGGAGGCATTCTCGTCACAGGCCGCAATACCCAAGAGACACTCGTCCAAGTCGAGACAATTACCCTCCTCGGCACGAAACCCTGGCCTACACTCGCACCGCGACTCGGGGCACCCGTCTTGCGCATCATCTTCTTTGCCGGTCGCGGCGCCTTCTCCGCCCCCCGTCCCATCGGCTTCGCCCGACGACTCGGCTCCCCCCACTCCGCCCGCCGACGAGTCCGGGTCTTGAGCACCATCAGACGGCGCCCGGGATCCAAGTTCAAATTCGTAGGGCTCGCTTGAGCTTCCGCAAGCGAGCGCGAAGCTGAAGAGCAAGGCGCAGAGGCTACTCTTCATTGGTCATCCACACAGGAATAGGTCACGCGAAAATCGCTGACGCGCGGCACGTTCATTCCGTCAGGGTTCAGCTGGATCTCAAGCTCCAGCAGCGCAGGCGAAGCGTCTTGAAGCGCGAGCTCTGCAGTAAGATCAATGGGGCATACCGCTTGACCGCTGAGCGCCGTGCAAACTTGAGTATCAGAGCCAGACTGCGCGGCAACGCCCAATTCCGTCCAGGGGACGCTTGATAGCTCGGCTTCTGAGTCACTGCTTCTCGCTCGCCAAACGACCTCACTCGCCCCCGGGGTTTCAGTGTCCCACGTGAGCAGACCCCAAAGCGCTACACGCTCATCAGGACATGTGGCTTCGTAGAGACGCGTTTCGGTCATCGAACTCGGAATGCCGCCGCAGGTACGTACTGCTTCAAACAGAGTCCAATTGTCCAGACGACTGCACTCGTTCAGCACGGCAGCGTCACCTCGGTTCACCATCACCAGGGCATCGGCGGTGAGCAACGCAGGATCGCAAGCGTGGGTAACGCAGTCCCCGGAAGGAATCGGAGCGCTCACGGTGCAGGTCCCCAAGAGAGTCGAGTCGTCTGGCTCAGTGGTTGCGAACTGCAGACCAGCCAAGGAGTAAAAGCTGAGTTCAGCGCCGGCTACCGCATCTGCCTGACCATGATTGCATACTTGGAACACATCGTTACAAACTTCGCCGAGAGCGAGGTCATTGCTAGCGCAACTCGAATCGGTGTCGCCTGATTCGTTCGGAATGCAACTACCCACACCAGGCGGAGGCGCCGTAGCGCCAATCATTACTGGACAAAGAGCTGGCGGATCCACCAGGATTTCCGCGCACGCCGCGCCAGCGACTCCAGTAGCGTTAATTTCCGAACGCGGCATCAACGTCGCCGTCAACGCGTGGAGAAGTCCAATTAGGATCGTCTTGTTTCCGATAGATCCTTGACCAAGATAACCGCTCCCCTGGGGCGCCGAAAACATACCGTAAATCAAACTGCTCGCTCCGATTGTCACGCTGGCGTTCGTGTAGACAACGAACCTGAGAGCGTCGCTCGCTGCCGTCACTCCGATGACTTCAACGTTAGCTCCAAAGTAGACGTCACCGCACACATCCAAGTAGACGCTTCCTACCGCAGGTAACTCCAGTCGAGCGCCATCCGCCAAACTGAGCGAGGCCATCCGATAAGCTCCAGCTTGCAGGGTCAGCGTCATGCCGCTGGCCACACTGACTTGGCCATGTGAGCCAGGAACCAGAGTGCCGGAAACGGCAAAGTGTGTCGTACCCGAGGAGCAACTCAACGGACGAGAAGGCACACTGGGAGACGGCACAGCAACTGGGGCTTGGCAAACTCCTGAAACGAGATCCAGGCATCTATTCGGATCCAGCGCCCCGCCGGCCTTCACGTCTCCTGCGACGTCAGCGTGGTACAGATCCAACGAACCCTGACTATACATACTGTGCGTAAGCTGGGGACGAATGCCGTAAATCTCCACGAGTGCATTCGCTCCGGTTCCACCACCAACGTCGCCGCCTTTCAGGGCCGCACCATAAATTGCGAGAGCCCCAGAACCCATCAGCGCGTAATCGCAACGGTGGTTCCCATCTCCGACGGCGGTCGGCTTTGAGGGGTTGCACGAGCGCTGAACGGCCTGGACACAACTAGAATCCCAGCTCCCCCCTGCGTCACAGCAATATTCAAACCCTGGCTCCCCACAAATTTTGGCGACACAAGGATCACAGCTATCAGCCAGAGCGGCCCCCTCGTCACAAACTTGATGATCGCAAGCTGGTACTCCCGAGACGCCACAACTGGCGTCGCACTCAGCAGCCACTAAGTTCACACAGTCAGCGTTCCACTCTTGAGTGGATGGCGAACCATCGTCAGAACAACAGCTCGGCATCGCATCACAGACGCGCTCAACACAGGGATCACAGGAGTCTGAAAGCGCAGTCCCCGCGACGCATTTGGAATGGGTGCACAGATCGGCGGTCGAGACATCTTCACAACGACGATTGATCTGACAGTCCAAACCTGTTTGGCACGGTTCATTTTTCCACGGGGGAAAACTAGGAAAATCGAGTTCGGTACTTCCTCCAACCACGGCGGGAACTAGCTCGGTACTCGGATCATCGAACACCATACAACCAGGGTCGCAGGCGTTGAACGAACAAGCACTCGCGGCAACCCCCGTCGTTACCCTACCAGGCAGTTTGAAAGTCATTGCTTCGCGATCTTCGCGCGGCGGGGGACTGCAGACTCCCCATCGTCCGTCTTCGCAATGCTGCAAACCCGTGAAACAAGACACGACGCCGTTGGCCTGCTCGTGCTTGGTGGAACATTGACGCGGCTCGCTCGAATCACAGGGTCCTTCTTCAACTCCAAGAGCCTGCGAACCAAGTCCCGCAAGATTCAGAGGCGGGCGTTCCTTCTCACCACAAGCCACCACACCCAGAACCACAAAAAAAACGGCACCCCGGTAGGTGAAAGCGAGCCGTGCGGACCCCACACCGCGCATTCGAAATGATGCGCAAAGGACTAGCTGGAATAGCGATACTAGGTTGGTCATCTCTCTTAACCAACTTGCCCTCGAGATATGTCCAGAACGTTTCCAAGCCGCATACTTCAGGAAAAAACGGGGGGACTGTGGAAGCGGAACCGAGCACTTCGCGTCCGGCTAATCGACCGAATTCCCGAAACCCCCTAGTCGCACAGCTCGTGACACAGACGAAACAAGTGCCTCAGCCGGTGGCGCGCGCGGGAACCGGAAGAGCACGGGGGCGCGCCACATAAAGAATCACAAAGCTCAAAAGAGTCGCGCCCGAACAAATCAAGAAGACAGCGCGATGTCCGAGTCCAGACGTCGCAAATCCGAAAGACAGGTAGCCGATTGTGCCGCCCACCCGAGACGCCGTCGAATACAGATTCGTGGAACTACCCGACTGATGAGGCAGAAAATTTTGGAAGAATGTGATGGCCACACCGCTCATCACGGCAACCACAAAGGCGCTCAGAATCTGAAGGGGATACACCTGAAGAGGGCTGCCCACGAGGGCTAGTCCAGCGTAGTAAGCAGCCGCGACAAGTAGCGCCAGCCGGATCAACCAACTGTGATCATGCTTGGTAGCTATGACGCCCATGGCAAACATGAGAGGAAGCTCAAACACTGGTGCCACGCTATAGGCCCACCCTACTTCAACGCTGGTTCCTCCGAGCGAGTTCATGATCAATAGCGGCAAGTTCATCATCCCCATCGTCGAGCACGCGAAGTAGAGAGAAAAACCCAAGAGATGAAAAGCAAGCCCCGGCACCCTCAGGATCTGGGAGAGTGGCAAACTTTGAGCTGCCTCTCGGGCCTCCTGGCTCGGCGGAATGTCTGGAACTGCCACCAAAACGGTCAGAGTGAAACACGCAAACAACAGAGCTGCCGCAAGGAAGGTTCCCCGAAATGAATAGCTCGTCATGATCCATGCAGCGCTTGCGGGCCCGACAGTCCAAGCGAGTGCAAAGAACAGACGAAAAACGTTCATGTAGAGCGGGATCTCATTGTGAGGAACCTCGCTGCGGTCGAGTAGATCTCTGGCGTAAGCGAAGATTTGCCCAAAACAGATCGACGCGATGGCAAGAAGGATCGTGCCCAAAGCCAACAGGCCCCAATAATCGCGGACCAAGGCATAGCCCAGATATCCAAGGGCTCCCGCGGTTCCCCCCCACAAAAGCACAACCTTGCGAGACAGCACGGTATCGCTGTAACGGGAGAGAAAAGTACTCGCGACGATCGCCGCGAGGCTAGTCATCGTCATAAAGAAACCGAAGCTGAGTGAGCTCATTCCGACTTCTTTCGTGCCAAAAATCGACATGAAAGGAATGACAAATGAATACCCCAGCCCGAGCAGCAGACTACACCAGAGCAGAACCACGAAATCCTTCTGACGAAAGATGGTGCGCGCGGACTGAAGGAGGCTCGCCATGAGAGGGTCGCCTATGACACGCAATGCTACAGCTAGCCACCCCACTGCTCCGAGGCTACACACGGGCTATGTGGAAACGATTGAGACTCGCCGCTTCGGCTCTTCCCAGCATCGCGCTGATTCTTCCCAGCATCGCACTGACAAGCTGCACGCCTTCTCCACGCCCCGCCGAGAAGCCGATGCCGGAGCCCGCGCCGCCCGCAGCAGCGTTGCCGTCGCCAGAGCCCCAAGAAAAGGTGGTGTCCCAACCTGACGCCATCGATCTGGCCGTTGCCGCCCCCGGCCGCAGCGAGGCCGATCGCGTACTCGACTCCCAAAGGGAGCCGGAAAAGACTCTTCGATTCTTCGGAATCGCTCCCGGACAACGCGTAGCAGAACTTGCGGCTGGTGGTGGCTATACAGCGGAGCTGCTTGCCCGAGTCGTTGGAAAAGAGGGAACGGTTTACGGCCAGAATAGCCCCTTCATTCTTGAACGCTTCGCGGAGAAACCTTGGTCCGAGCGTCTCGCCAAAGAATCAATGTCGAACGTAGTGCGCATCGACTCGGAATTTGACGCTCCGCTTCCTCCGGAGATCAAGGATCTGGACGCAGTTCTGATCGTTCTCTTCTACCACGACACGGTGTGGTTCGAGACCGACCGCGCCGCGATGAATCGTGCTGTCTTCGACGCGCTGCGACCTGGGGGTGTGTACGGAATTGTTGACCACAATGCTCGAGAGGGGGACGGCACGACACAAACAAAGTCTCTGCACCGCATCGAAGAAAAGGCGGTACGAGAAGAAGTAGAGGCCGCTGGTTTTAAGCTGGCCGCTTCTGGAGACTTTCTACGCAATCCCGACGACACTCGGGATTGGAGTGCTTCGCCAAGCACAGCAGGCGAAAAGCGAGGAACAAGCGATCGCTTCGTGCTGAAATTCGTGAAACCATTGGATGCGCCTGCCTCGACAGAAGAACCACAGTCGACCGAAGAGCCGACCACGTGCACCGATCCCCGACGTGAGATGTGCACCCGCGAATATCGACCTGTTTGCGCCGATGTCGATACGGGAATTCGTTGCATCAAAGCCCCTTGCCCCTCCACCGAAAAGAAGACCTACTCGAACGCCTGCACTGCCTGCGCCGATAAAAAGGTCATGGGTCATCGCCCCGGCGCCTGCAAAGTCGACGCGAAGTAGAGCACGACTTGTGCTCCGCCCACCGTGCCCTGGGGAGAACGGAGTGGGGCGGGGCTACACAATTCCAACGCTGTTAAAATTCGAAACCTCTCCCCGAGGGGAAAGGGACAGAGAGTGGCTCCTATGGGAGAGTTCGACTGACCTGTGCTAAGCGGCGCCCGTCATGCGACATCCGAAAAGCCTGGAGACGCTCGTCGAGCACGGCATCATCGAAGAGGTCATTCGCCCCCTCATGAGTGGCAAAGAGGCGCAGGTTTATCTGGTCGCTTCCGAAGAAGGCCTGTGCGCTGCGAAGATCTACAAGGACGCTGAGCACCGCTCCTTCAAGAATCGAGCCGACTACACTGAAGGTCGAAAAGTACGGAACAGTCGCGACCAACGAGCCATTGCGAAACGCTCGAAATACGGAAAAGGCAAAGACGAAGAAGCGTGGAAGTCTACGGAAGTCGACATGATCTATCGACTTCGCGAAGGCGGAGTCCGCGTACCGACGCCCTACGTTTACATCGATGGTGTCCTGCTCATGGAGCTCGTCGTTGACGCAAACGGGCATCCAGCACCCAGATTAGGGGATCTTGAGTTCACCCCCCAGGAGGCAACTGAAGTCTTCGATTTGTTACTTGCTGAAGTGGTCCGCATGCTGTGCATCGGGGTGGTTCACGGTGACTTCTCAGAGTTCAACGTCCTTTACGGTGAAGACGGCCCAGTCGTGATCGATTTTCCCCAGTCGATCAATGCGGCGGGTAATCTCAGTGCACGGAAGCTACTGATCCGAGACGTCGACAATCTCCATCGCTTCCTGGCACGCTGGGTGCCTGGTGCCCGACGTCGACCCTACGCCGAAGAGATGTGGGCTCTCTATGAGGAAAATCGCCTGACTCCTGAGACGCGGCTCACTGGTCGCTTTCAACAATCTCGCGGTCCCGTGGACACGAGCGAAGTACTCGCTCTCATCGGCGATGCCGACCGTGATGAAAATCGTCGCAGACTGAACACTGGTGAAAAGCCCGTGGGCGATGCACCGGCCGAACCGATCAAGTTCAGGCGTCGGGAAATCATCGTCGAACGTCCCGCACCACGCCCCGGACGCTCCCCCACAGGCGGCTCCCCCCAGCGCCCCAGCGGCGCACGCAGTGATGCAAGTCAAAGGGGAACCAACACCCGAAGCGATGCTGGCCAGCGCGGCGCCAACCCACGCGGAGACCAACGGAGTGCTCAGGGACGCCAAGGCGCCGCTGCCTTCACTCGCCCAGAGAATCGCAAAAAGACCGGTCCCAAGCGTGGCGACGTCGTCCAGAACTCAACTTACGTCAGCCCTGAAGCACGCAAGTTGCATCCCAAAGCTCTCGCTCTCACTCCTCGTGATGGCAGCTCTTCGCAAGGGGAAGCCCAACGGTCTGGCACCAACAATCAGCGCACCAACGGACCTGTTCGCGACCGAAACGCTTCGCGCGATCGCAACGCACCTCGTGACGGCAATCGCAATGCGCACGCCGGCGATCGCAACGCACCTCGTGACGGCAATCGAAGCGCCCCGCGTGATCGCAGCGCGCCTCGCGACGGCGATCGCAACTCACCCCGTGACGGCAATCGCAATGCGCACGCCGGCGATCGCAACTCATCACGTGACGGCGATCGAGCGCCACGCGAACACAGTGCGCCACGCGGCCGCCAGGGGTCGCCCGCCCAAGGAAACGGAGGCGGAGGGGAGTCAATGAGGAGCCGAAACGGGGCTGATGTGGATCGCGGCGCAAATGGCGGTCCCACTCGAACCTCGGGTGGCACCCCCTCCGAACGACCGCGAACCCAGCGCCCCGCTGGCACTGCAGACTCACCAACCCAGGTGGAAACGAGTGATGCGCCACGCCGACGACGACGCAATCGCAACAGCGGTCCGCGAGCAGAACAGAAGTCATAAATTTCTTCTGGTTCTCAAAAAATCGAAATAACTATTATTTCTAACCACTTAGGCATGGGTGGCCGCAGGTCGCTATTTCACCCCCCATGTAGGGCAATGAGTGCTATCCTGACACGGCGATCCTGAATTCCCCCCGAATACCCAATGTCTAGCGCTGAGTATCACCAACTTGCCAACGAACCGTTGGAAAAAGTGCTGAGCTCGCTCGTCGAACAACGCGGCACCGCCGTCGTCAAAGTCGAGACGTCGCAGGGTCACGCCGCACTTTCCATAGCCGAAGGCAAACTCAGAGGCGCGATTTTCGGAGAATATAAGGGTGGAGAAGCACTTCGACGAGTCCTGGACATCCGCGAGGGCGTCTACCAGCTCCACATGATGGTCACGCCGCCACCACAGGCACCGAATCACGCAAATTTCAAGAGCACGCTTTACCAGCCTGGAGGCTTCCAGGGCACGCCTGGTGATTCCAAGAGCGAACCGGACCCGCTGCAGGAGATCCTCCTGGCTCGAAAACGCTCGCAGTCGCAGGAACGGAAGTCCGCACCTTCTCTCCTTGTTGGTCAGCGAAAGGTGCTGTCGGAAAATCCACCGCCGATGGCCGCGACGATAACTCGCGAGTCAAGTTCTCCCCCCGCTGCGAAACCAACCTCAAAGCACCAGGAACCCGTACGACCCCTCCTTGCCGCATCGAGAACGCTCGGTGAAAAGGACACCAGCCTCACGCAAGCTCGATCGCACGAACGTCAGGGAGCGCAAGGGGCTCAAGCGACGCAAGAGCCTCCGTTCGCACGAACCGTTCGTTCGGCCGATGAGCACGGTCAGCCGCGTAGGCCAGCATCATCCCCCGCGAGCCAGACGCAATCCCTTCGCCTGCAGTTCAACACCACACACTTTTCCGGTACATCTTCCAAAGTCGCACTCGCGCCCTCGGCCGCGCCGGCAATGCAGGAGGAGCTGCCCGTTCCTAGTTCACGTTTTGCACAAAACACACTGGACGAACTCGACGAACTCAACAGCGCCATCCGCTCAAGCAGTCCTCACAACGATCTCCCTCTTGCACCAGAAGGCATTCCTTCTCAAACGCTCAAGAGCACACCCAAGCAGAACACCGCAGGTCTGCCGAAGGTAGGACGATACGAAATTCTTGCTCGACTCAAAAAAGGGGGAATGGGCAGCGTCTACCTGTGCCGTTCCTCAGGGAGTGCGGGATTTCGGCGACTCTTTGCAATGAAGGTGCTCAACATCGAGCATGAACAACGCACCGAGTCACTCGATGAGCTGTTCCGAGAAGCTCGGGTGCTCGCTCAAATGCATCACCCGAACATTGTGGGAATCGTCGACGTGGGTACGCCCACCGAGCCCTACTTAGTCCTCGACTACGTTGAAGGTGGCAGTCTGCACGAACTTTGTCAGGCATCTCCGCAGAAGCGCGACCCAGGGAAGGTCGTGAGTATTTTGCTGGACGCACTTGCTGGTATCGCTGCCGCGCACAAGGCGGTCGACGAAGAAGGGCGACCTTTGCAGGTCGTTCATTGCGACATCACACCGCACAATTTATTGGTCGGTCTCGATGGGGCCTGCCGAGTTGCGGACTTCGGAATCGCGCATACCCACGGTGCGAAGGATGGGGCGATTCTTCTCGGAAAGCCGGGCTACGTCGCACCCGAGAGGTTGCTGCGTCAGGTCAGCGATCAGAGGGCGGACCTGTTTTCACTCGGTGTGGTACTCTACACGGCGCTCACGGGGGTCGAGCCCTTTGCTGCCGAAAACGCAGAAGCATCCTTGCGGGCGACGCTAGAGCGAGAGGTTGTGCCACCGAGTCAAGTCGGACTGTGCCCACCACCCTGTCTCGACTGGATCTGCATGAAGGCTCTTGCCCGCGACCCCGAGGTTCGTTTCCAAACTGCGGAAGACATGATCATACGGCTGAGAAAGCTCGCCGCGAGAGAAGAACTGCTTGCCACCCCGAGCGAAGTCGCCGCCTGGGTTGAGGAAGCACTCGGACCACAAATCGAGGCAACACGTCGCTCAGCTCGACGAAATACCCCCGGAGACGGCGTTTCCGAAGCCCCACCGCCCCCCGAAGCGATGTTCGCTCCGATGCCGAACGACCTCTCGGGCCCCCCCGACAGTCGCGACTCTCAAGAGAGAACCGAGGCGCTCTCCCTTCCCGAAGGATTGCTTCCGGAAACTGGTCTGAAAAGCGTGGAAATTCCTGGCGAATCGCCCCCCGGCGTTTCCCAGGGGACGACGCTCGACAAGGTGAAGAAAGCCAGCCTTGCCGCGTTCATCGTCGCTTTCCTCATCACTCTGCTCTTCTTCCCGGATGCGATTCGAAATCTCTTCGAGGACTCTGCTTCCAACTCCGACGCTTCCAACTCCGACGCTTCCAAATCCGACGATCCTGCCGATGTGAATGTGAACGCCGCGCGAGGCGATCAATCCGTATCCCCAAAAAACTCAGCGGATAAGAATGAAAAAACTGCCACTGATCAGGCGGAAAACGCGGGTGTCGTGATTCCACCAATTAAGACGGGAACTCATTAATCATTCGCCTGCGGGACCATCAATCACGCCCTCAGCGAACTAATCACAAACCGTTTCCCATTCTTCTTGCTCGCCTGTACAGGCAGTTGTTTGCTCCTGACAATCGGCATTGAGAGCCACGCACGTGTCATATCTCACGCGGGCGTCAGCGCAGTCTTTGCCGCGGTTGCCCTCCTCGCTCTCGTAAAGTTCAGCTTGAAATGCTGACTCTTTATCGATGCAATCGTCCAGCGATTCGTAGAGCCTGTTGAACGCCATCGCATTACAGCTCTGTTGGCGCTCACAAGTTGCCTCAGCCAACTCCTGAGTGCCCGAGCCGCCACACCCCACGAGCATTGCTCCAACAATCATTCCCCCAATGATTCGTCTCCCCATCATGCCTAGAATATAGGCCCGAAGTGACGACGGGCAAAAACGCACGAGCCGAGAAGTGCCTCCCCTCTTCGCCATGAGGTAATGAACAGCGAAAATGAAAGCGCTTCACCACAAGAGCGTCCCGAAAACTCACGAAATCCACTCGAGTCGCCCAATTGGTCGTTCAGAAGCCAACGCCTTGAGACGAGCGCGAGTTGAAGCGACGCTCACGGCATGAGCCACAATCGAACCATCATCCTTCATATTCTGGCTACCAGTCCCGTTCTGCTCAGCCTCCTTGTGACTACATCTTGCAACAAGGATCAGGACAATCACAACGCGCGGCCTGCGGCTAGCCAGTCTCAGACCGAAGTATTGCTACCGAGTTCGCCACTGCCAGCTCCGACCACCGATGCGCCGAAAGCAGAGGCCACAGCTGAGAAGTCCAGTTCGGCTTACAAGCGAACAGGCGACAAGGCGAGGAACATCGACGACTTTAGCTTCCTTGGTTGGTCGAGTGATGGTCACTTCTTCGCCTTTGAGACGCACTACCATGGACCGCAAATGGCTAACTGCGAGGGTGAGGCCGCCCTCACTATTGTCGACGCCACCACTGACACCGTCGCTCCTGGGGGGCACATCTCTTTCAAATATTCTGACCCCGAGGCAAGCGAGTGTGGCACCCCACCTGCTCAGCGCCTCAGAGGAGTCGCTCCCGCTGCACTCAACAAGTACGGGATCGAGTCTCAAACAGCAGGCACTCCTGATCGCCTCGTTTCCGAGCATCAGCTTTATGCATTCGCCAGCGGAAGCATTCCTCAAAAAGTCGAGTTCTTCGTTAAACACAAGTCCGAAAACTATGACCCAGAGGGCGCCGCATATTTCCTCGCTTTGGTTCCAGGCGAACGAAAAAAACAAGTTATCGAAGCCGGAACCAAACGCCGTCCGTATGTGATGAACTACGACTTGGAGACCTCGATGGCTTTCGTGTCACCCGACAAGAAACGGCTCGCGCTATTTGTCGGCATGACCATGTCAGATGCCGAGGGACCCCGTCACAGTTGGAAGGTAAACGGAATCACTCTCAAATGAGGCGACGCGAAGACCCCGCAAAAACAACACAGCAGCGCGCTGCCTTAGCCCCCAGGGCTGCACCGTGTTAACCGACCTGATGCAACGTCGCGCGCTACTTCTTGGACTCGGGGCAATCAGTTGTGGTGGCCAAGCACCGCCAGCAGATGCACCGAAACCCGAAGCTTCGACAGTACAGCCCGTTCCTGATTCCAAGCCACAAGGCCCTCTGCGCCTGGCGTCCGGCACGTGGTCGCCGTTTACGGACAAACCCGAGAATCCTCACCTTGCCATCGATATCGTGCAAGAAGCGCTAAAACGCGCTGGGCATCAGGCGGAGGGAACCATCGTCCACCCGCAGGAACTGATGGCGGCACTAGAAAAAGGAACGTTTGACGGCTCCGAAGCGCTTTGGATCACCGAAGAGCGCCTTGAGTACATGTTCTACTCCCGTCCCTACTTGGAGAATCGATTGATTCTGCTTGCTCGAGCTGGGACCGAGGTGAACGTCGATAAACTTGAAGATCTCAAGAAGAAGAAGATCGGCCTAGTCAAGAACTACGCGTACGGACCTGAGGTTCTGGAGGCATTCGGCCCCGAGTACATCGAACATGGCTCGGACTCGGAGAGTCTACGAGCGCTACTCAAGGGAGATCTCGATTACATCATCGTTGACGAGCTTCTCGCCTACTACATGTTTCGCTATGAACCTGAACGCGCAAATCGATTGCTTGCCGCTAGCGACATGGCCTTCGCAACCAGAGGTCTTCACCTGGCTATCCGCAAGGACTTCCCAGGTGCCGAAAAGATCATCGATGACTTCAACGACCAAATTAACCCCATGGTGCGTGACGGGACTTACAATGACATCCTCAAAGTCGAGTGGCTCGTAGCGGACATCGATCAAGACGGGAGACCTGAATATGTCATTCGGGGCACGCAAACAGGCAGCGCCCCTCCTTCGTCAAGCTACAAGGTTGCAGGGACCCAGCACCAGGGCGCTCCGCGGTTCATCGTCGGAGGCGAAGCCTATGATGATTGGAACAGCGTCCCACAACCCTACAAGGTGGCGGCTGGGCCAGCCCCCGATCCCCTCGATACATTTCGGCCGGGCGTCAACCTCGTATTGGCTGAGTTCTAGCCTTGATGCTTTGATGCCCTTCGCCGCGACCTCGCCACCGTCACGTCACAATGAGCACGAGGCTGTCTGAACACGAGGCCGTTCACCGACAAAGCTCAAGAACTTCTCACAACTAGTTCAGCAAACGCATCCCACATTTGTAGAGGTCCATCAGCAATCCACAGCTGAGGACTTACTATGCGTGTTCATTGGAAAAAATTTGTTGAACTTGGGGCGATTACCGTAATCGCAGCGTCAACCATCGCTGGTTGTAGCGATAACAACGGCGGCGATGACCCGAAACAATCCGGCGGGATGGGAGGAACCGATGCGACCGGCGGAAAGGACGGAACGGGCGGAACTGAGGCGACTGGCGGTAAGTCAAACTCAACTGGCGGAAAAGACCAGGGCACAACGGGTGGAGCGGACAACGGCACGGGTGGCACCACTCCGGTCGACGAACTCCAGCCTGTGACGGTTGGACCGCGCCCCTACTTTCTCCTCGACAGCCTAGAATCAGGTACACTTAAAGACGAGCTCCTCACTTGCGCAGAAGGTCCCTTCGAGAAGAGCACCTTTTCTATCGGTCATCGCGGAGCCGCCCTGCAGTTCCCTGAGCACACGAAAGAATCCTACGAGGCCGCCAGCCGCATGGGCGCCGGCATCATCGAGTGCGACGTCACATTCACCAAAGACAAAGAGCTCGTCTGCAGGCATTCCCAGTGCGATCTGCACACCACGACGGACATTCTGCTTCACCCCGCATTGGCCGCAAAATGCAGCGTTCCCTTCAGTCCCGCTGACGGCGACACGCCAGCTTCGGCTCAGTGCTGCACCAGCGACATCACACTCACCGAGTATCAAACTCTGTGCGGTAAGATGGACGGCGCCAATTCAAAAGCCACAACGGCAGAAGATTACGTCAAAGGCACGGCGGACTTCAGAACTGATCTCTACTCCACTTGCGGCACCTTGCTCACTCACGCCGAAAGCATTGAGCTGATCGAGGACCTCGGTTCCAAGTTCACCCCCGAGCTCAAATCACCCAGCGTCACCATGCCCTTCGACGGCTTCAGTCAAGAAGACTACGCCCAGAAAATGATCGACGAGTACAAGGACGCTGGTATTCCGGCTTCCGACGTGTGGGCTCAGTCGTTCAATGTAGACGACGTCTACTACTGGCTTGAGAACGAAGCAGACTTCGGCAAGCAGGCGGTTTTTCTTGATGACGTAAACGGCGATGCTGACATCGCGGCAGCTATCGCGGACCTCACCACGATGAAGGGTAAAGGCGTCAAGATTGTCGCTCCGCCGCTTTGGGCACTAGTGACAGTCAAGGACGGCAAAGTGGTCCCCTCTGATTACGCAAAAGCGGCCAAGGCTGAAAAGCTCGACATCATCACCTGGAGCCTTGAGCGTTCTGGCCCTCTCGCAAGCGGCGGAGGTTGGTACTTCCAAAGCATCGCTTCCGAAACCACTGTTGATGGCGACTACTTCAAGCTGCTCGATGTGCTTGCCAAGGACGTCGGTATCATCGGCATCTTCTCCGACTGGCCCGGAACTTCGACCTACTACGCCAACTGCATGGGTCTCGGAGTCGAGGGAAAGCTCGCCACGCCCCAGCCCATCCAGCTAGGACCACGCCCCGCTTTCCTCGTCGACAAGATGGAGTCAGGTGCCCTGAAGGACGAGCTTCTTGAATGCATCGACGCTCCCCAAGAGAAGTCGGACTTTTCTATCGGTCATCGCGGAGCCGCCCTGCAGTTCCCTGAGCACACGAAAGAATCCTACGAGGCCGCCAGCCGCATGGGCGCCGGCATCATCGAGTGCGACGTCACATTCACCAAAGACAAAGAGCTCGTCTGCAGGCATTCCCAGTGCGATCTGCACACCACGACGGACATTCTGCTTCACCCCGCATTGGCCGCAAAATGCAGCGTTCCCTTCAGTCCCGCTGACGGCGACACGCCAGCTTCGGCTCAGTGCTGCACCAGCGACATCACACTCGCCGAGTATCAAACTCTGTGCGGTAAGATGGACGGCGCCAATTCAAAAGCCACAACGGCAGAAGATTACGTCAAAGGCACGGCGGACTTCAGAACTGATCTCTACTCCACTTGCGGCACCTTGCTCACTCACGCCGAAAGCATTGAGCTGATCGAGGACCTCGGTTCCAAGTTCACCCCCGAACTCAAATCACCCAGCGTCACCATGCCCTTCGACGGCTTAAGTCAAGAAGACTACGCCCAGAAAATGATCGACGAGTACAAGGACGCTGGCATTCCGGCTTCCGACGTGTGGGCTCAGTCGTTCAATGTAGACGACGTCTACTACTGGCTTGAGAACGAAGCAGACTTCGGCAAGCAGGCGGTTTTTCTTGATGACGTAAACAGCGATGCTGACATCGCGGCAGCTATCGCGGACCTCACCACGATGAAGGGTAAAGGCGTCAAGATTGTCGCTCCGCCGCTTTGGGCACTAGTGACAGTCAAGGACGGCAAAGTGGTCCCCTCTGATTACGCAAAAGCGGCCAAGGCTGAAAAGCTCGACATCATCACCTGGAGCCTTGAGCGTTCTGGCCCTCTCGCAAGCGGCGGAGGTTGGTACTTCCAAAGCATCGCTTCCGAAACCACTGTTGATGGCGACTACTTCAAGCTGCTCGATGTGCTTGCCAAGGACGTCGGTATCATCGGCATCTTCTCCGACTGGCCGGCGACGACCACCTACTATGCCAATTGCATGGATAAGTAGCCCGGACCTCAGAGGTCATGAAGACCCTCTCGCGAGCACTCGTGAGGGGGTCTCTTATTTGCGCTTCAAATTTTGGCACCTTCAGCCACGAAGATGCTCATTTTGCGGTTGGCTAACAGGCTGTAATCGCGTGACTTATTTAAACAAAAAAGTTCGAAGAACTGCTGTCTGCATATCCCTCACACAATAGACTTCCCCCGGAAACATGGGCTTGCGATGAACACTGCGGGGACGCAACCCTCCCCAAACCCGCCCGGGCGACAACAGGACCGGAAGAGTCTCTCAACGCCCCCTTAACAGCTCACCAAGCGAGAATCACCAATGCCCAACAATCAAAGCCGCAAGCAAGCTATCCAGCAGATTACATCGCGAAAGCTCCCGCCGGCGGTAGCCCCTCCTTCGCTCGACGACATCTGGGCCGAAGACGTATTCACCCTCAGCAAGATGAAAGCGATGCTGCCCAAAGCAGTCTACAAATCGCTGAAGACCACGATTGAAGACGGTGGAAAGCTCGACATTGGAGTAGCCGACGTTGTTGCGACGGTGATGAAGCAGTGGGCAATGAGCAAAGGCGCACTCTACTACGCGCATGTGTTCTATCCCATGACCAACGGGACCGCTGAGAAGCATGACGGCTTCATCATCCCCTCAAGCGACGGTACCGCGATCACAGAGTTCCCTGGGAAGCTACTGGTTCAGGGCGAGCCCGATGGTTCTTCGTTCCCCAGCGGTGGCATTCGTACCACGAACGCGGCCCGCGGTTACACCGCCTGGGACGTCACAAGTCCCGCGTATGTGATGCACACCGCCAATGGCGCCACGCTGTGTATCCCCACTGTATTCGTTTCATGGACCGGTGAATCACTCGACAAGAAGTCACCGCTACTGCGCTCAAATGCAGCGATGAACAAGGCTGCTCAACGCGTGCTCAAGGCACTCGGACATGAGAAAATTGCCCAGGTGAACTCAAGCTGCGGTGCCGAGCAGGAGTACTTCCTTGTGGACGCCGCGCTGGCCAACCAACGCCCTGATCTTCTCCTGTGCGGACGCACCTTGTTTGGCAAGACTCCCGCAAAAGGCCAACAATTCGACGACCACTACTTCGGCGCCATCCCAGAACGCGTGCAGATCTTCATGCAAGATGTCGAATATGCACTCTACAAGCTCGGGATCCCCGCCAAGACTCGTCACAACGAGGTAGCTCCCGGACAGTTCGAAATCGCCCCCTTCTTTGAAGCCGCCAACGTTGCGACGGATCATCAGCATCTTCTGATGACCACCTTCCGCAACATGGCCAAGAAGCACGGCTTCGTCTGTCTCTTCCACGAGAAGCCATTCGCAGGAGTGAACGGTTCCGGAAAGCACGTCAACTGGTCGGTCGGCAACGCCACCCAGGGCAATCTGCTCGATCCGGGTGATACCCCTCACGACAATGCACAATTCCTGGTTTTCTGCGGTGCCGTCATTCGTGGTGTGCACAAGTTTGGTCCTCTGCTTCGCGCGGTCATCGCAAGCGCGAGCAATGATCATCGCTTGGGCGCCAACGAAGCACCTCCGGCGATCATGTCCGTTTACTTGGGCGAGCAGCTTGAGGGTGTCTTCAATCAGCTCAAGATGGGTGCACCCACCGATTCGAAAGCGCGCAGCCTGATGAACCTTGGTGTGGACTCACTGCCGGTGTTTGCCAAGGACGCTGGCGACCGCAACCGCACGTCGCCGTTCGCTTTCACAGGCAACCGCTTCGAGTTCCGTGCTGTGGGCTCCGGAGCTTCCGTCGCGGGTCCTCTCGTAGCCATGAACACCATGTTGGCCGATTCGCTCAACTGGATGGCCGACAAGCTGGAGGGAGCCGCGTCATCTGGCGTCGATCTCAATAGCGCCATCGCAGGCACGCTCAAAACAGTCATGGAGGACCACGGCGCCGTAGTCTTCGGTGGCGACGGCTATTCCGAGGAGTGGCACAAAGAAGCTGAGTCTCGCGGTCTCGCAAACCTCAAGACCTCCGCTGAAGCGCTTCCGATGCTCAAGGACAAGGCCGTTCAGGAGCTCTTCAGTTCGACCGGCGTGCTTACTCCGGTGGAGCTAGCGAGCCGTTTCGAGGTTTACTCCGAGCAGTACATCCTCTCGATTGGCGTCGAAGCTCGCCTAGTGGTCGACATGGCCAAAACCATGATCTACCCCGCCGCGATGGAGTACGCCTCTGTCCTCAGTGCCTCGATCAGTAGCTTGAAGTCAGCTGGTCTCAACGCAAGCACTTCTACTCTGAATAAAGTGAATGATCTTACCAACAAGATGCTCAGCACCGTAGAGAAACTCAGCACAGAGAACGAGCACGGACATTTCGATACCACCGAGGCACATTTGAACCATTGTGCTCACACGGTTCGACCGTTGATGGACGAGATCCGTAGCTACGCTGACGCACTCGAAGCAGAGCTGGGCGACAAGTACTGGCCCCTCCCCACTTACCAGGAAATGTTGTTCATCAAGTAAGGAGTCATCAAGTAATGAGCCTGACCAGCCCGGCGCTGGTCAACTCATCGTATCGAATGTCCGCTCATCGATCGCACGCTGAAACGCCTCCACTGGGCTGGCCAGCCGATCGATGGCGGACATTGATGCATCAGCCAAAGGGCCTCGCTGACGCCCCAAGCCGCACATCAGGTAAATCGCGAGCTTCAAGAGGTGAGATCGATCCGCCTTACAGCGTCGCTCCCATTCTTCGGTCGGCAATTGCTCCTTCAGCGAGGCGACCTCGAAGTCGATCGGCAGGAGCTCCAAAGGCGACGGACAGACCACCCAGTTGTGAAGGTGAGTGTCTCCATGCGTGAGTCCCGCCGCTTGCAAAGTAGTGAGGTGCGCGAGGGCCGTTTCCGTCAGCGTCCACAGACCCGCTGCAGCCGCCAACGAAAGCTCCTGAGCAGTGCGAATGTTGCTCTCGTCGGGCTCGGTTCCGAGTCCCGAAAGCCTGTCCAGCGGTGTTCCCGGCAAGAAGCAGCTGCGAAATGTATTCGGCGTGCTCCCAATGGGGGCAGGTACGGGAATCAAGGTACTCGCGAGTTCGTGCCGCTCGAACTCGATTCGAGGATCGCCGTGAAGCTTCCCCGGGTAATAGGTCTTGCGGAAATGAACAGGATACTTCGCCGCCCGTTCAAACAAGTTACGGGTCCCCTCGCCTGCGATCACGAGTTCCCCCATCATCAACGTCATCTCGCCAGCTTTGCGCCGTGCCAAAGTCCGCACCACGAAGTCCTCCCGCGGTGGTTTATCGAGCATCCTCTCGTAATCTTCGCCGAGCGCTATGCGATGACGAGGTGTAACTTGGACGGATCGTGACATGGCTCCATTTTACCGGAGGTCGACACGAAAGTCCTTAGGACAAATGGTCCGACGTGGAACGTTGCCAAAGTCGACTGACCACGCGTTCAAGCGAGGTTTCAAATGAAGCCATCAGCCTGTCCTGAAACTTCTTCTTCTCCTCGAACCGCACCTCGTAGACGTCAGCATTTTCGCAGGCCTCGACGATGTACTCATCGCTGGTCTTGAGCTCATCGACCAAGTGGACAGCCAGTGCGCGCCGTCCCAACCAAATCTCGCCGGTAGCCACCTTCTCAATATCGAGGCCTGGTCGTTGCTCGGACACAAACTCCTTAAACTGAGCGTGCGTGTCTTCAATGTCTTCTCGAAACTTCTCCCGACCGCTGTCCGTATTTTCTCCGAACACCGTCAGCGTGCGCTTGTACGCGCCGGCCGTGATCATCTCAAAATCAACATCATGCTTCTTCAGCAAGCGATGAAAGTTCGGCAGCTGAGCGACAACTCCAATCGAACCCAGAACAGCAAAGGGCGCGGCAACAATGTGATCGGCCACGCACGCCATCATGTAACCCCCGCTGGCGGCCACCTTATCGACACACACTGTTAGCTTGACCGATTTTGCCTTCACCCGCGCAAGTTGAGAGGCCGCAAGCCCATAGCCATGAACCACACCTCCACCGCTTTCGAGACGCACCACAATCTCATCCTGTGTCGAAGCTGCGGCCAGCACAGAAGTCAGCTCGCGACGAAGCTTCGACACCGCGCTCGCCTGAAGATCGCCCTCAAAGTCCAGAACGTAAACACGTCGCTTTTGTGGTTCAGAAATTTTCTCAAGTGAGGCGGACTTGATCTCGGCCTTGAGTGACTTCTTGCGCTGCTTCCGCTCCGTCTTCTCCGTACTGCGCTTCTTTTTTTCCACTGCATCGAAAGTCACCGGATCCAAAAGAGCGTGCGAGAGAACTTCCTTCTCGTGCTCAATGCGACGATTGATCTGCGTCACCACGAGTCGGTCGCTCGACGCGTCGTGGTTGCGGGAGAAAACTGCCACCAAAATGCCGATGAGCACACCAACAGTGAGCAGAATGGTGAGCGTCTTGGCGGCAAACAGCCCCCAGTTCAAAAAGAATTCAGCCATGGTCTTTCGCGAATCGTATTACTGTAATGGTCCCAAAACTGGGCCGCGGACCCTAGCACCAGTCTGGGCCAGAAGGCACAGGAGTCAGAGCACGCTCGAGCGCCTCGCTGCGCCTTGGTCCGAAACCCTGACTCCATCCAAGGGTAAAACGTGGGTTCAAATCAATCAGACTCGGCCCCGCCGGACCGCACAGAATGTCCAAACCAAAGGGACCAAAGTACCCCGCCTCGAGCAGCTTCTCAGCCGTCAAGCTGGCGATCTCACGGAGGCTGTCGGGAGCGTGTTGTTTCTCATACGTTCCCAGCTGCCTCACTTCAATGGGTGCTCCGCAGCGATCCGTCAGCAGACGACACGGCTCTCCAAGGAGTATGCCCCGCCCGTCCACGAATCCATGCATGGAATATTGTTCGGCTCCACTCCAATCCGGCTCTGCGATAAAGCCTCCCTGACGGAGACTATCGACCAACCAACGCTCGTCATCTCGACCACCTTCCTTCTTCCAAACGCGCTGCCCCTTCCCCGCGTAGCCGAAGAATCGCTTCACCCGGGTCTCCTCTGTCGCGCGAGAAAGATAATCGCGCCAAGCATCTTCACTTTCGATGACAGTGCGACCGGGAAGAGCGAGCTGTTCGAGAGATTGCGAAAGAAATCTCTTGTCGTGGACGCGACGTAACACGTGCATCGTCGGGCTCGCTGACACGGTGAGCCCCGCGTCGCGAGCACAGCTCTTTCCGTAGTTCGTGGGGCACCAAAGCAGTGCCCGCTCACCCTGGTGCGCTTGGTCAAGGTCATGGGCGAAGAAAAACGGCTCCTTCTGGCATAACTTCTCGAACAGATGGCGTCGCTCCGAAATGCGCTCCTTGAATGCATTCTTCACTGCATAAGAAGCCACGGCTCCGAGCTCCCGTTCAGCGTCCGGGTTGAGCACCCACACAAACTTCATGGAGCTACCCAGTTCGCGAGCTGCGAGAGAAACTCCTCAGGCATGTCCGCTGCACTGCGTCGACCCAGAGAAAGCTGTTTTCCTCGCACTTGAAGGGGACGAAGCCCCTCGGGCAACTCTGCCTGCCAACGAGCGAATTCAACCCCCCCAGTCCATTCACGAAACCAGCGAATCGCAAATTTCACGTGCGCGACCTCTTCAAGTCCGACTTGGTCCTGAATCTGCGCGCCAAGCTCATCGCCCACGGCTCGGAAGCGGTCCGCACAGCGCACCGCGTCGTCCAAATTCGCGCCCTCAAAGCCGATCCCGAGCAGCGCAACAAATTCGAGGGGCGACGCGCACTCCTGCACCCGACCCCAAATCCAATCCCGGATTGGAAACGCGCCTAGCCGGACACCTAATTTGTTCAGATAGTGCTCATAGAGCCCCATATGACGCACTTCGTCCCCCAAGATGCGTACCAAGCCCGTTCGAAATTCGAGCGGCGTATCCGGAAATCGGAGAAGTGCCCATGCCATGAGTTCAGCTGCCTGCAGCTCGTGGTGCCAAAATTGATGCATCAAGCGCGCTCGTGCTTCAGCTGCACGCAAGGTACTCAACTTGGCGCTCTGAGGCAGTTCCCACGTTACTTTTAGTTCCGGCGGACGACCAGGTTTCAAGTCGAGCGAGGCAGCCGAGGGTGCCCAATCACGCGGCGCAACTCCAGGCTGTCGCTTCCCATCCAGGGAAGTCGTTTCGACGAATCGTCGCGCCCAGTCTTCTACTGTGGGGTCCACACGCTGCCACCTAGCACATTCGCTCGCCGCCCCCTCCAAAGGCTGCAGTCCAGCGGAAAACACTTAGTCACACGGGATCGGAAGCTCTGTTGTGCTCACAATCTGACGGAGAACGAAGCTTGAGTGGACACCGCTCACCCCCTTCAGCTTGGTCAAACGCCCGAGCAGAAAACGCTCGTAGTGATTCATGTCCGCGACGATGACCTTGAGCAAGAAATCCGCGCTCTGCCCTGTCACGAGCGAGCATTCAAGGACCTCCGGCATTTGCGCAATCGACTTTTCAAAGGCTTCGAAGCGGTCAGGTGTATGGCGATCCATCGAAATACTCACCATCGCCATCAGCTTGAGTCCCAATGCCTCGGGTTCAAGAAGCGTCACATGCCGCCGGATGAACCCCTCTTGCTCAAGACGTTTCACACGACGCGCACAAGGCGTGGCTGAAAGCCCCACTTCTTCGGCAAGATCAACATTGCTGATGCGCCCATCGCGCTGCATCGCCCGAAGAATGCGCTGATCGATTGAATCGAGAGGCTCAGTCATCACACTCATTATTCGCTTCACCTGGGTGAAAGTCACCAATAATTGTCAAAATATTAGTGCCATCCACTATAAATTCTCCATTTTCCGACCAAGTTCGCCAGGATCCACTCCTGCCAGCGAGCTAGGGTTCTCAGCAGAAGTCATGGAACCAAATCGCTCGTTCAATCACCGAAAATATCGTCCCCATCGTCCTTTTGCGAAACCCGACCGCAGGTGGCCCGACAAGTGCCTGACCATCACACCGGATTGGTGCAGTGTTGACCTGCGCGACGGCAATCAGGCGCTCATTGAGCCGATGACCCCCGCGCAGAAGATGGAGATGTTCGAACTGCTGGTGAGCGTCGGCTTCAAAGAAATTGAAGTCGGCTTTCCGGCGGCCTCAGGACCAGACTTCGAATTCGTTCGGCAGTTGATTGAAGGGAAGCACATCCCTGACGACGTCACGATTCAAATCCTGACGCCGGCACGCGACCCCTTGATCGAGAGAAGCTTCGAGGCCCTGCGCGGTGCGAAGCAAGCTATCGTTCACCTGTACAACTCTACCTCCACCGTCCAGCGCGAAGAAGTCTTTGCGTTGAGCCAAACCGAAGTACGAGACCTGGCGGTACGCGGCGCAGAAAAAATCATCAGCGAAGCTCGCAAACAGCCAGAGACCAGCTGGCAGTTTCAGTACTCGCCGGAGAGCTTCACTTCCACGGAAATGGAATACGCGCTTTCGGTGTGCAACGCAGTGATTGATACCTTCGAGCCGAGTGAGGCCCATCCCATGGTCATCAATCTACCCGCAACCGTTGAGGTGAGCACCCCGCATGTTTACGCGGACCAAATCGAATGGATGAGCGAGAATCTGCATCGGCGTCAAGCTGTTCGATTGTCGCTTCACACCCACAACGACCGTGGCTGCGGGGTAGCGGCGGCAGAGCTCGGCGTTTTGGCAGGGGCGGATCGCGTGGAAGGAACTCTGCTCGGCAATGGCGAGCGCACCGGCAATATGTGCATCGTCACCATGGCCATGAACCTCTACAGTCAAGGAATCGATCCACGGCTGCAATTGGCGGACATGGATCGCATTCGTTCGACCGTCGAGCGTTGCACTCAGCTGCCAGTTCATCCACGTCACCCGTACGCCGGGGACCTGGTCTATGCCGCCTTTTCGGGCAGCCACCAGGACGCGATCAACAAGTGTCTCAAGAAAGACGCCGAGCGTCGAAAAGACAATCCCGAATGTGCCTGGCGCGTCGCGTACCTGCCCATCGATCCCAGAGATCTGGGAAGAAGCTACCAAGAGGTCGTGCGCGTAAATAGTCAATCAGGCAAAGGCGGCATGGCTTTCGTGCTTGAGCAGGAATACCAGCTGCGCTTGCCCAAATGGCTGCAAGTGGACTTCAGTCCCCATGTACAGAGAGTCGCAGAGAAAACCTCCGGCGAAGTACCGGGATCAGCCATGAGGGAAGTCTTCTTTTCTACCTACGCAGCTGTCGCCGAGGCCGCCCGGATCGAGAAATATGATCTGACTCGCCGCGATGGAAGAGAGTATTTGAGCGTGCGCATGTCGACGCAGCGAGGCCACAAGCAAGCACGTGAAGAATCTCTTGAAGTGAGTGGCGAAGGTCAGGGTGTTCTTGAGGCGTTCATCGATGCGCAGGTTCAGGCCAGTGGCAGGAAGACTGTGCTCGTCAATTACGAGGAGCATACGCTCGGAGAGGACCAAGGGGCCGAAGCTATCGCGTACGTGCAGGTCAATTGTGAAGGTGTTCGAAGCTGTGGCGTGGCAAGAAGTCGCGACATCATCGAGGCGTCACTTCAGGCTGTCGAAAACGCCTTGGCTCGAAACAGCTCCCGGTTCTGATATGCGCCTATGACATAGCTTGTTTACTTTCATTCAATTGGACTCATGTCTCAATCAGGGCCAAACCCATGCTCATGAAACCGATGACGGCAGTGATGAGCGGTCCGACGATTCCGATGTCGCTCAAGGCTTCCTCGGCAGCCCTGAGCATGGTCCCGAGTAAAGCGGGAGGAGCACTGCTGGTGCTCATGGCGACCTTCGGACTGGCTTTGAAAGGGATCTGGGCGCGTTTGGCCTATGGCGAGGGAATGGACGTCAGTGCAGTGCTTTTCTATCGCTCTGCCCTGTCGGCTCCGTTAGTCGTGCTGAGCACATGGTGGCTCTTGCGCCGAGGCAGGAACGAAAACGCCTCAAGTCTTAGCCTGCGAGACTACGTGCCGGGCGCACTCTTGGGCGCCATGTTCTCAGTCGGAATGATGTGCGACTTTGAAGCAATCGCGGGGCTGGGCGCCAGTGTCTCCCGGGTGGTCTTGTTTGGGTTCCCCCTGGTGGTCATGCTGCTCGAAGCGATCAAGCGTCGACAATTGCCCAGCCGGCGCAAATTGCTCGGCTTCGTGATCGCTTGGTGTGGTCTGTTCGCCGTGGCGCAGACCCAAGATTCCGGTCCAACCCAGTTTGGCAGCGATGGCATGAGTCCACTCGCTTGGGGGCTCGCCTCGATGACGCTCTACGCTCTCTATGTTTGGTTGTCCGGTGACATCAGCCGCAAGTTGGGGTCTGTACGCCTCACCAGTGTCTCCAACTTGACCACGGCGGCAGTCGTGGTGTTCGTGATATTCGTCGCACAGGGGGGCAATGCACCAAGCGCGCCCCCAGCCGGTCTAGGCTGGGTAGCCATGATGGTCTTGATCTCCACCGTGGTTCCTTACTTCTTGATGATGGAGGGGATCCGACGGTTGGGCTCAGAAGACGCAAGTCTCTTGGCGATGACCGGCCCGGTGCTCACCGTCGTCTCTGGCTGGCTGCTGCTCGGCGAGTCACTTTCTCCAACACAACTGATGGGCACGGCAGGGACGCTTCTTGGAGTCGGCGTCGCGCAGGGGATCCGATTCTCGCCTCGCCCTGTCCGAGAATGAGGGCGGTGAAAAGTCCAGGGCGGCTTGATGAAGCGCCGCCCTAGATCTGCTCAACGATTCTGCAGGCGATTGAAATCAAACAGTCCTGAACGCAAGGGGGCAGCCTTTCGTTGATGAGCGTGCAGCGCGTCCGCGAACTTCCAGAAATCCTTGGAGCTACGACGTACGCCAAAACGATCAAGCAACGCCGCGTACTTCTCAGGGCCCGAGATTGCCAATACCTGGGCTCCAAAGGCTTGAAATTCAGACTCCTCCACACGGAGGAACGCATTCGGATACGCTCCCACCAAACCATAGGTGATGGTCAGCATGTCTTGATCGGGCAAACGATTACTCTGCTCTTGAAATAGACTCGTAATATTCGAGTGCGCATCATCACGAATGATCGTGAAGTAGGAACTCTCCGCACCTTCCCGCTCGAGTTCCAGAAAGAGCAGCGGAGGGAATTCGCGCACGGGGCCCCCCACGACCGAGCGCAGCTGATTGAGAACGCCGACGACTTCGGGAGTAGACTGCTCATAGTCGAACTCTCGATTCAGAATGGGCTTAAAATAGCCGCCCAGTTTCTCATAGAGTTCGAGTTCCGGATTCATTGACGTAAACTTGATACTCGTCTCCGCCTTGAGCGTACCCTCGGGACTATTGATGTACTCCCGGGCCTCGTCTTCTGCGCCTTGGTACCACTTGTCTCGAAGAATCGTTCGAACCCGGCGCGGAAACAGAGCGAGAAAATTCGTCTCACCCTCCATGCGCAGGAAGTCCATGTAGTGACGAGTCACCAACTGGTGACCGACATTCCCGTAGACGTCAAATCCGGCGACGAGCAGATAGTGGATCCTCTCAAGCAGTCCGAAGCCGACCAGCCAAGACGTTTTGGGCGGTGACCCGACAAACCCCGGAACCACAGTGGCGCTGTCTTCGTGACGCATGACTGTGAGTGCGGCGTCCTGGTTTTCACCCGCACCGTCCCAGAGCAAGTCGAGATTGATCTTGTGCTTCTTCCCAAGCACTTGATTCAAAAGAGCTGTCTTCTTTTTAAGGAACTCCTTTTCCTTGTTCGAGTATTTCACCCAGTTCATGAGGATATCCGAGTTGCTTTGGTCTCCTGCGGGCAAATCGAGAACGGGGAGTTCCTGGGCATAAAGCTGCGCCTCGGCCGGTCCGCCTGCGTAGTCCGGGTTCATGAACATGATCCAGAAGCGGTCATTGATCACGTTGAGCGCCGCTTGCCCATGGCAAACTGGCCCTTTGATGAATCCTCCGATAAAAAAGTGCGCATCGTCCAACAGAAATCGGTAGCGCGAATTTACGGGAATTTGGAGAAACGAAGCGAAGGGATTCGCCGCCGCTCGGGGGTCGTATCCAGGGAGGCTTTTGACTTCAAACGGGCTGTCGAGAAAAAGCTCTGCGTAGCGCTTCATGCGCTTTTCACTCAAGGAGTACGGTAAGTGACTCTTGTCGAGAATCGTCGTCCGCACCGGCTGAAGCCGATAGTAAAACCGCTCTTTTCCAGGGTCGTCAAACGGACGCCTCGTGGCAATGTCGTCGATCGGCTTTCCCGGGGGAGTCCTTGAACGGACCAGATTGTAGTAGGGAGGACGATCGCCTTCTTCTGTGAGGTCTGAAAAGTAAAGGTGCCCCAAAAACAAGTGCTCAAAGAGATACCTACTCATCAACTGAGACTTCTTGTCTTTACGATTGAGGAACTTCTCCCAGGCTTGAATCTGCTGCTGTTGAGTAGACCCGACGGGAGGACGTTCTGGGAAAGATGATCCCTGCTCGACCCAGCGCTGAATCGTCTGAAACTCTTTGTCGGCAAGCCCTGGCAAACCATAGGGCATTCCCCAAGTCGGCGTCTTCTTCTCAAACTCAGGAAACTCTTCAATCGTCGGGCAGGTCTGCTCCCGGTCGAGCGAGAAATCAAAACCCTCAAGGATCTTCTGGTCGGGCAATGGCTGCTCGTTCTTCAAGCGCAACATTTGATAAAAAACGCTGCTTTCGCGATTCGCTTCTGGGGAATTCTCACGCTCATTGAGCACAGCGTGAAACCCCTTCTCTCGCCACTCTTCCGTACTTGACGCGTCTTCGAAGAGTCGAGTCAAGTTCGCAGCGAGGAGCCGGCTCGCCACGTACACCTTCTCTTTGTTGCCACCACGGTCCAGGCCCTCTGGTGATCCAAGCTTCAGCTGACAGGGCGCGTCGTAACAGCCGTGGCAAACGACACAGCGACTCTCCAAAATGGGAAGCACCTCCGTCCAATAGTCGACTTCGCCCACCTTCTCATGGGCGACCACTCGGTCGCGAACATGCTCCTCCCCATACTTGGCCTTGAGCTCACTCTTTCGTTGTGAAGACGCACAGCCCGTCGCAACGGCGAAAAGCAAGAAGAGTATCAGGGTGAAGGAGCGATTGACGCGCATCTCATCGCCTAGCACCCGAAGCCTCTGCTGAAAACAGCCTGTTATCTTCTGCGAATTATCGGTTCGGCTGCCAGCTAGGCAGTTCCACTCACATCGTTCGCCGGGGTCGGGCGAAGCATCAGCGGGCGGAAGATGATGCGCAAAGCGAATCGATTCTCACCATCTCGCTGGGCGCGGGTCGAAATAAACACAAAGCTCTCGCGCCCCTTGAGCGCGACAATTCCTGCATCATGAACCTCAGTCTGCTCCCAGGTGGAATGCGCTCGCACGTCTGTCGTGAAGGGCAACTCCTGTTTCCCCCCAAGCATGTCGGTACGTATGAGCTCCATCGAGAGGAGCTGCATCCAACTCATCGTTTTTCCAAACAGGAGCCCGATCTCATACTCACACATTCCGACAGGAACTGTCAGAGAGAAATAGCCATCGTGAGTGGCCAAAGCTTCCACTTGAAACTCAGAACTCGATCCCTCCCCCAGAGCTAGCGCCGAAATAGACATCCGTCTTTGATTCAAGTCGACTTGCGCGAATTCAAACCCGTATCGCTGATGCGCGAGCAATGTCATGGACAATTCAATTCCAGCATTCCGCAATTCAAACGGGAAGTTCATGCGCATGTCGCCCTGAATGTGATTCCTCAGAAGCAGTCCGCGTTTGCGCAGACCATCGAGCCCTGCCTCCCGATCAAAGAGAGCAAAGGAGTCTTCTGTGCCCATCCCCAAGTCGAGCCGAAAGCCATCCAAGTACTCCAACTCCGCCTGACTCGGAAGGAACAGTAGTCGAGCGATGCTCGCCATTGCGGAGAAGCGAAGAGCGTCCGGGCTGGGATCGACTCCGCTACGCGCGCAGAATGAGTCAGCATCCTTTGAGAATTGAATCGCCCAATCCTGAACCTTTGAGACTTCTTTGAACTGAGCGTCGGCTATCACACACTCCGCTGTCACCACCGTTCCGTCATCGCGGTAGTCAACGACACTGCCGAGATGGGCCGTGCAGAGATCCTCCAGTACAGCGACATAAGGGATCAGCGCACCTAGCACCCGATCGTCTGAGTTTCCGGGATCAAGTAGTCCGCTACGATCCCGCTCCCAACCAGGCACACTAGATGCCAAGAGATAACAACCGCGCACTTCGAGTCCGCGCTCCTTCGCAAGCACCGGAGCCAAGCATCTTTGAGCGGTGCCTTCGTAACCGAGGTCGACAAACAGAAGAGTGTCCCCTTCGCTCAAGTCAAAATTCTTTTCCAGGTAGGCGTAGAATCGCGAGCGGTAAGCCTGAGAAGCCGTCACAATTGCCTCCATCGCCTGCGGCTTGCACACTTGTTTCACAAATTCGGTCAGCGGATCAGTGGCCTTGCGCGTCCGCTGAAGAATGGTTCGTCGAATTTTTTCAGGCACCAACAATTGCTTGAGCATCGCCTCATAGCGCCCCGACCCCGCGGAACGTGCCAGATAAAGCCGAATGCTTTCCTGATCAACGAAACTTGCAGCCAGCGCTGAGAATCGGCTGATTGCGAGCGCTGGGCCAGTGTGGTCAGGGCTCAACGCCTCGACCACTCGCATTGGCAAGTAGGCATCGCGCATCAGAAAAACTGGCTTCACTGTCTTGCCCAGAGCTCTCAGAGCGTCAACTTCTCGCACGATGAACCGAGCGAATGCGTAGACAATGGGCCCAAGTCCAAGATACCCCAAAGCAAAATCACCGTCTGATTGGAGCGGCTTTTCTGCCCACAGACCGTGATAGAGTTCAGGAAGCGGATGCTCTCGACGCTGCTCAGGAGCAAGCAATGCTCCGGCACTCGCGCTCAGGCGCATCACTTCCTCAGCATAATCTTGATGCTGCAGAAGATGCACGCCAGAAACTCCCTTGAGTCTTGCAGCAAGTACATCCGCGGCCCAATTGTCCCCGAGGTGAAGGAGCTTCTCAGGCTTCAAGCGAAGTGCTTCAAGAACGTGAGTGAAGAGTCCCGACGACTTGGACTGCCCATACTCTGAGGAGCAAAAAACTGAGTCGATTGCAGCATACGCGTCGCTGGGCAGCCGCGCCTGCAACAGCTCGCGCAGCTGCGCACTACTGAAGTAAGTATCACTCGTGATCACGACACGCAGCCCACGCCTCTTGGCTTCCATGAGCAGATCGACAGTCTGGGGGAAGGCAAAACAAGTGGCGATTTCCGCGTCGAGTTCAGCGCGACTCAGCTCTTCGATTTCCCCAGGCTCAAGGTCTGGAAAAGCCGCGCAGTAAATTTCCTCTAAGTTCACCTCATGCCGGTTCTTGCGGACCAGCTTCAAGCTCCGCGCAATGCTTTCAGCTACCGCACGCTGCTTCGCAGAAAACTTCCGGCGCCGGAAGGGTTTGCTGTGAGCGAGTGCAAAGAACACGTCAATCGGAGTGCGGGTTTGTCGCCACAGAAGGGTATCAAAACAGTCCAGGGACAAAGTCGTGATCGCACCGTCGAATTGGTCTGCAAGGGCGACTATTTCCCAAGGATGAACCGATTCAGGGAGCCCTGCCGAGCGCGGCCTCGGGGCAATGGCTATCGACTCCGCCTTGGCCTGAGGGGATATGTAGTTCGCCAGCCCTTGTGTGTTGATCTTCAGCATCGAAAGTCTTCCTCAGAGGCAGGCTTCTTGCGACGCACCCCCTCGCGAACAACTACGCAAGTTGCGCGCCAACTTCGTAAGGCCCTGTGTTCAGAGAAGAAACCGTGAATCGAGAGGTTGAAGCGCGTCAACGACCTGGCCTTCGCCAAACAATTGGCAGCATTCGCGTCGCTGAAGGCCTCGATTGCCGCATATCACCTGGAAGCCATGACCAATTAGGCTGCGTTCAGTCCCTCGAGTCTGACCAGGCTCCCGTTCGTGTAGAGCGCATAAACTTCAGTCAATGATCTCACATCGATTCCCGCAAAACGTCCGCCAGCGTACCCGTTCTGACTTTGAAAGGACATATTGCTGGGACGAGCGTACATCGTCACGCCATCAGTACCCAATCCGCCACTGCTCTTCGGAGTACCCCAGTCAAGCTGAATGGTCTGCAGGTCCTCTGTACCTGCGAACGTGGCAGTCACCTCTTGTTCGACCTCGACCACCAGGAGCGCACCGTCGGTATCAAAGCACAGCGTTCCGTGCCCCAGTTCAACAGAGATTCCAGCACTTGGTGGGTCCAGTTCATCGCCGTTGGCCAGCACGTGATACTCGAATTTCCCCGCGGAAAGGCGCCGGAAGTAGATATCAATCGGATGGGCCGCGCCCAAGGCGTCATAGCAAGTGATGGTCGTCGAAAAGTTCGAAGTGGCCGCAGAGTCTTGGACATCAAACGTGCGCATCGGCGTGGACTCCGTCGCATCGAGGTTGGCGACGAGCCGAATGAGAGTCGTCGCATGAGCGGCAATGCCCTCGGCAATTGCGTTCATCCCATCATCCGCGCTTCGCTCTCCATTCCAATCAAGACAGCCAGTGAGACCAGTTGCGGCGAGAAAGACTGAAGGGAGGAGCGAGGTTGATGGGAGCATTTTGATTCCTTGAAGTTGTCTGAGCCGAGTAATGCAGAAACAATGCCAATCACTCGCGAGTTACATGGCTGCAAGAAATTGGCTATTTTTGAGGAGTGATGAAGCCTGCCGCTCACGCTGACCGTCGCTCTTTTGGCAGGCAACAATGTAGTCTGACGATCGACTGACATGACCCGTTCGAGGGGGACCCGACGGGTAAAACAGGGGTATGCCGAACTTGCACAAGTACGATCAATCACGCATCGTTGGTGACGATGGTTAGCTCTTCATGGTCTGCAATTTTGATGGTGGCAGTGGTGACAAGTTCAGGCTGCAGCGCACCGACATCGATACAGCCAATGTCCAGCGGAGGAAGCGCTACCAGCAATGATGCTACTTCTTCGAGCGGCGGGGCCGCAGCCACTGACGACGGCGAAACGTCGCCCCTCCCAGCGCGTCCTCCCCACATTCTGCTCTTCACTAAGACTGCAGGATTTCGCCATAACTCGATTCCCGACGGGATTTCTGCCGTAAGAGGCATCATCGATCAAAAAGAATGGGAGCTGACTGCAAGCGAGGACTCCAGCCTGATGAGGCCAGACGTACTCGCCAACGTTGATGCTGTGATGTTCCTCAGCACGACGGGTGACATCCTCAACGAAGATGAGCAGATTGCCCTGCAGAACTTTCTTGAGTCAGGTGGTGGATTCATTGGTGTGCACGCCGCAGCGGATACTGAGCCCGACTGGCCCTGGTATCGTCAACGACTCGGCGCGCATTTTCAGAGCCATCCCCAAATTCAAGAGGCCTCGATCCAGGTTGAGGACCTCGACCATCTAGCAACGACCAACTTGACATCTCCCTGGTTGCGACGCGACGAGTGGTACAACTACGACGTCAACCCGCGCGATCAGGTCAATGTGCTCTTGAGTCTTGATGAAGCTTCTTATTCGGGCGGGGTGATGGGTGATCATCCCATCGCTTGGACTCGCGAAATCAACGGGAGTCGACTGTTTTACACGGGCCTTGGCCACACCAAGGAAAGCTATTCCGATACTGCTTTTTTGACCCACCTTGCTGGGGGCATCTCTTGGGTGCTTGGATTCTGAATGTCATGGAGGCAATTGTAGGTAGTGAGTCTACCCCGTGGGCGTAAAACCCCACTCGGCAAACACTCTGATCACTCAGTAAACACTCACACTGCAGCAAACGACCACATCAAACTACAAGAATGCGGCATTCGTGGCATTAGCTCTTCGAAAAGTGTGGACACACCCGTAAACTTGTTTCAATGCGCCAACATCTTGTTTTCGGCACTCTCGTGGTTGGGTTCTGTTGTTTCTCTTTGGTCAGCGGATGCGACTCCACCCCCGAATTTGGACAAGGGGATGGGGATGGCGACGGCACTGCGGCCGGCACCGGGGAAGGTGGTATGGGTGGCGCTAAGGATGACATCTCCGTGGGCGCAACAGGACAGGGAGCCTCGAGCTCGGGAGGAGGCATTCCTGTTTCTCCCTGCGGGGATCTCTATTGCCGGCAAGAAGAACGTTGCGTTGAGAGGAAAGGGGAAGCGAGTTGCGTGCCGAACACTTGTGACGAACTCGACTGTTCATCCTCTGAAGAGTGCCTTGAAAACTCACTCGGCGCGTACTGCGAGGACATCCGCTGCGAGGCCGACATCGATTGTAGCGCAACGCGTTACTGCGATAGCGACAAGAACATCTGTGTAGATGATGAGTGCACGCCTGGCGCACGAAGTTGCTCCGAGGATGGTACTCCTGGCGAAGGAGGGACGAGCGTTTATCGCTGTAGCTCGAGTGGGAGTGGTTTCATCAAAGAAACTGATTGCAACTCAGCGAGTTCATTTGTCTCAAGCTGCACAGAGCCTGGCGTGGGCAGCGCCGGGTGTAGCTGCGAAGACGATTGGGATTGCCCCGGCTATCAAGACTGTGAAGCAGGCGTTTGTCAGGGGTCGCTCGTTGCGCCTACCTGTCGCCTGGATCCGGCTGACATCGCGGATGTTCTTCCGTCGCAGGAAATCGTGTGGGGCACCGCACCAGCTGGCTCGGTTGATGGGCGCTTGCGCGTCCTGGACGGTAAAAACGTACCACTCCTTGGCGACGAAACGGGCGGCAACGGCGAGCCGCTGCCCGCCAACTTGAGTCCGTGGAGTAGCTACACCCAAGCGACCCAAGTGCCCATCGTAGCGAACCTCGACGACGACAATGGCGACGGCCAAATCGATGAGCGTGACGTTGCGGAGATCCTCTTCATTGCCTTCAAGAACGGAAAAGAAAACAACAACGGCGTTCTCCGGGTTCTCCACGGAGGAGGCACGGCTGCGAGCGGCGAATCACTCAAGGGGCGCGACTTCGTCAGCGTATGCGGAAGCAACCGCTACCACGAGGGAGTCTTCTACGACGCAGGCGACAGCGTTCTTGGGTCAGAACCAAGTTGCGGAAGCGTAGAAGCCGAGTTTGACCCCGGAGCCACCCTTGCTGTGGGAGACCTCAACTACGACGGCGTTCCGGAAATTGTTGTCTTTGGCGAAGAAACAGAAAATTCTGATGGCTTCAGCAACAGCAAAGGTCGCTTCACGATTCTCGACAATACAGGGCGACAGTTGTTTCGCAGCGACTTGATCACCTTTGCAGGTTCGGACTCCGCAGAGAACCCTGGCATCAGCTTGGCCAATGCTGTCACAGCTTCTGATCCGAAAGATGAGATCGCCGAAATCATCATCGGACGCGACGTCTTCACCCTCGCGATCGATGCAGGAAGCTGGAGTCTCCAAAATCGCTTCCAGGGTGGCAGTGCTAGTGGCATCAACGACCAGGGACCGATTTCTTGTGTAGCTGATATCCTCCCAGGGCGTCCTGGGATGGAAATTGTCGCGGGCTCCGCCGTCTACGGCGTCCCGCTGCTTGACGGCGAGCTCGATACGAGTTCGCAAACCTTGGTGACTCTAGCAAGCGATTCTGGCCGCCAAGGCTTCTGCGCAGTAGCAGACGTTTGGGGTGCCGACGCTGCACAGCGTCCGGGACCGGCCAATCCGCTGGACCAAACTCCTGAAGTGATTCTGATCCAGGGCGGAAATCTCTACATTTATTCTGTCAGTGCTACTCCACCTGCGAATTCTGGTGAAGAATGGTTCGTCACGTTAACGGAGCTCACTGCTGGCAACGGTGGCGTTCAGAGCCTACCGGGAGGTGGCGGTGGCGGTGCACCCAACATCGATGACTTCGACGGCGATGGCTTCCCGGAAGTAGGAACAGCTGGCTCGGCGGGCTACGTCGTGTTCGACTTACAAGCATCGACAGGCTCCTCAGGAAGCTGCCAGGACTGGAACAGCTTTGGAGATCCCACGGTATCGAGTACCCGAACTCCTCCCACCGGAGATTGTCAGACCAGCGAGGAGTGCAACCCCGACGCTGATCCGAGCACATGGACATTCGCGTGCAACAAGAATGCGAACGTTGGACAAGGCGCCTGCGTCTGCCTTCACAATAGTTGGCGGCGCCTCACCCAAGATGGTTCAAGTAAGGTGACTGGCTCCAGCGTTTTCGACTTCAACGGCGATGGCGCAGCCGAGGTGATCTACAACGACGAGTGCCACTTTCGCATGTATTCTGGCCTGGATGGTACCGAGGTATTCATCGAGGAAAGCGAAAGTCGAACGCGCATTGAGTACCCCATCGTCGCGGACGTCGACAATGATGGGAATGCAGAGATCGTTTTTGCCACCACGACCGAATCTGCATTCTGCAATCGGGCCTCCTATAGCCAGGACTGTTCGGTTGATGCTGATTGTCCGTCAGGAACACTAGCGAAAGGTCAGAAGTGCATCAGCGGCGAATGTCAGGTGGTTGATCCCGGCGTTTTCAACGCCGGAATTGAAGTCTGGGGAGACCTGTCGGATCGATGGGTTTCTGCGCGACGCGTTTGGAATGAGTACAGTTATCACGTGACCAACGTGAACGAGTCCGGCGGCATTCCGCGATCCGAACCCGACAGCTGGGCGCCCCTGGGAGCTCGTCTTTACAACACGTACCGTTCACAACCTCGTTCATTTGGCTCAGCGCCTGACCTCGTGGTGAGCGAACTTCAGGTCATTGAGCCTGGCTCCTGCGGAACGTCAAGCGATCTGGTGATTGGAGTGAAGGTCACCAATCAAGGAGATCTTCGCGTCTCCGGTGTCCCAGTTGCCCTGGTTGGCTCGTGGGAGTCTCCGAAGGTCACAGAGCCGCTCCTTGATCAAGACGGAAACGCCTTGGTGCACTTGATCACCCAAAGTCTGGAACCTGGTGCGTCGGTGGTTTTCCAACTGACCTATGACGCTGCGAACAACTCCCAGGGCACATTTCCCGATAGCGTCAATGTTACGGCAGATCCGGCAACTAGTGGTGACGGAATTGCTCGAGAGTGTCGCGAAGACAACAACCAAAAGTCGGCAAACGTCACAGCCTCTCCTCCTTTGCCAGATCTACGAATGCTGCTCGACGAACCTGGTGACACCTGCGACAGAATCGTCAAAGGTACTGTCATCAACGATGCCGCCGTCTCGGCACCCGATGTGGTAGTCCGAATCTACGCCGGAGATCCCGCAACCGGTGCGCCGGCGATTGGAGACATTGTTGTCGGGAGTGTCGGGGCGGGCAAGCAGGTGAACTTCAACGAAAAGCTTGCCAATTTCCCAGTCCGTGCGCCGATTCGACTCTTCGGTGTTGTCGACCCTGATGACGAAATCGCTGAGTGCAACGAAGCCAACAACCAAGCCGGTCCCACCGGGCCGACTCGCTGTTTCCAGGTAAATTGACGAAAACTCGGCAGGGCTTCAATGACTTAGAAGGGCCGACCATGGTCCTTCCGGGTCATTCACCGTCTTCAGCAAGTTTCGAAAACTAAGTATCCACCACCTGACTTCTTCGATAAAAGCTAGGCAGGAAGCGTGGAGAAGCAAACAGACTTTCGTGGTGCAGTGAGCGACTACGCTCCGGGCATTCATTTGGTGACTCTCGAAGGGGGCCCCACCGAAACAGAGTTCGCAGCGTTTCTTGACCAAACTGGTAGCTGGCTGAGCGGCTTCGAACGTCGCCGACAAAAAGCGCTGTTGATTGTAGACCCCAGTGGACTCACCAGGTTCGACGCTTCTTTGCGAGTCATCTACGGCGAATGGCGCAAGACCAACATGAGCATGATCGAGCGCAATTGTTCGCGCGCCGCATACATCGCCGATGGTGCGCTTTGGCGCGGAGTGATGACCGCGATTTTCTGGTTCGCAAAACCCATCATCCCTGTGAAAATTTTTGCGAGCCGCGCGCTCGCCGGGGAATGGCTCCAAACTTCGGCCGAGTGACCGTGAAAGCACCTGCAGTCAAGTTCACTGTTCGACGCCGTTCCCGCTTAACGTCGACTAACCGCGCGTCCGCTTCTCAAGGTACTCCGCCAAGTTATCGCCAATCTTTTCTGCACAAGTTTCGAGGCGTTGCTCCTGCGAATAGCCGCCAAGAGGAATTCCGTTGATCGAAGGTGCGTCGCTCTGATCTGCCTCCGCTCGGAACTGGACCTCGTCCAACAAGGTCTCTCCCTCCAGCAGCTGAACCGTGACATGGAGCTCAGAAGTCGACGACATTAGTCCAGCACTGATTCCCCCTTCCAGCATGGTCACCTTAGTACGAATCAAGATATCACCGGCTGCAGCCGTCTTCTTGAATTTCAGCGGCTCTCCTTCGTCTTTCAGCTCCTCAAGGTAAGCTTCTTGAATCGCAACTTCATGGTCCTTTTCGGGTTTGATGTCGCCGAAGTCAAAGGGTTCTACAACAAAGGAACTCTTGCCCTGGAGAGGATTAGGATCTGCTTGCTTAATCACAACCCAGCTCGGTCCACATGCGCTGGCGAAAAAAGCAAAGGCGACAAGGGGCAGAACTAGCTTCAGCTGCGAGAGCTTTTGGGTCAAATACAACATGGTGGCGGAATATGTCTGATATTGACGCCATGGGAAAGACCTTAAGCACTGGCCCGCGGACCGAAAATCAGGTGCGTGTCTTGATGTACTGAGCGACGTTCTCTCCGAGTTCCTCGCCGCACTCGTCGAGACGTTGGCTCTCACTTGTGTAGCCGAGACTCGCTCGACTCCCATTCCCATGAAAAATGCTGTAACTGAAATCCGAGTGAAGTCTAAATTCGTCGATAACCTCGGCCTTCTGGAGCAATCGAACTCTGATTCTCACTTCGGAACTTGAGACATCAACCCGATAGAACGTCGTTTCGATTGTCACGTCCTCGGGTCCAGCATCTTCGGGCAAAACGAAGCGATAACGGTCTTGTCCCTCCCGGCGAAGCTCATAGTTGTAGGCATTTCGGATCACTTCCTGATGGGAAGGATCGACGCCCAGGTCCTGAAAGACTACTGGCGCCACGACGAAGGAAGACCGCCCCTTTAAAGGATTCGGTTCGGCCTGCCGAACCACAATCCAATTTGCTCGGCAACCCAAAGTTAGGCTTCCCAAGAGAGCCAATACAAGTGCCTGCCGCGCGATTCGAGAGCTCCTGAGAACTCGGGAAACGTAAACCAAAAGTGCATCCCACATAATGCTTCAGCATAGATCGGCTCGGTCAATGCTGTGAAGCACCGAATAGCTCTCACCCCGGGGGCAGCCAGCCTCCAAACAAGAACGCCAGGCTGACAGCCTGGCGTTCTTGTTTCCATCGCCGATCTTGCGATCGGCCGACTCTCGTCCTTGCCGTTACTTCACAACGTCACGCTTCCTGCAAAGTACCGAACAATCCAGGCTTCCCGTGGCGCCGCCATCACAATCCTCTCCCTGATCGCGTTGAACAATTCCGTCGCCACAATAGGGTCCCCGCTTGCACTTCGAGGTGCACTTTCCGTAGCCGCCGACGTTCTTGTCTTTCCCTTCGTCGCACTGTTCCGGACCGTTTCGCACGCCATCGCCGCAGAAGGGTGCTGGTTGGCAGTCGTAACCACAGGCTTCTCCACTCGCCGAATAGGCAATGTTGTTCGTACCGTTGTCACAAGTCTCAGGTCCGTTCGTCTCGCCGTCGCCACAATAGGGCCCCCACTCGCAACTCGTATTGCAGCCATCGTAGGCGGAGTCAGAGTTCTCCTCCCCATTATCGCAAGACTCATCAGCAGGCTGAACCTTTCCGTCGCCGCATTCGGGCGGGAGCTTGCAGCCGATTGCGCACGACCCCTCATCGAAGAGATAGGTATCGTCGTTGAAACCGTTGTCGCAAACTTCGCCCTCGTCGGTCTGGACTTCCCCGTCACCGCAGCGAGGCCCTGCTGAACAGGTGCTTGAGCAACCGTCGTACACTCCGTTCGCATTGCTTCCGCCGTCGTCACACTCTTCGTAAGGAGTATCGAGTGCACCATCTCCGCAGCGGGGTCCAGACTGGCACATACCGTTGCAACCCCCATAGGCCGAAGACGCAAACTGACCCCAGTCGCAGACTTCACCGTTGTTCGCGACGCCGTCTCCACAGTACGGGCCCTGAGTACATTGCGCCGTACAGCCTTGGGTGCCGTCGCACTGTTCCGACCCGTTGCGAACCCCATCGCCACAGTACGGGCCCGGCGTACAATCATAGCCGCAGGATCCGGGACCATAGCCACCGTTGTTCGCGCCCAAGTCGCACGCCTCAGACGACTGCTTCATTCCGTCTCCACAGTAGCCGCCGAATCCGCACGCCGTGGTGCAGCTCAAAGGCCCGTAAGAGTTGTCGTCGTTCGCGGCTCCACGGTCGCAACTTTCGAAAGCCGCTTGAACGACGCCATCGCCGCAGCTTGGCGGTGAGGTACAACCAGGGGCGCAGGCATTCGGATCACTGCTCACCAGATAGACGTCGAGATTTTCACCGTTGTCGCAAACTTCGCTGATGTTGAGTTCGCCATCACCGCAGTAGGCGCGACCAGTACAGGTATCATTGCAAACACCCGTGACGTCGTCGCTCGGGTCGTCGTTGTCCGTGTTAGTATTGCTCGCTGTTCCGTCGTCGCAGACCTCGCCGGGCAGCAACTTGCCGTCACCACAGGTCGGCTGACAGAAGGACCGAGGTGCCAGGAAGCCCTCAAGGGTCAGCTTGAAGTTGGACCCACTTGTATGGCGCTCGGCATGGAACAATACGATCTCGTAGAGCTGGCCCTGGACGAGGCCGAATCGCTTATCGTCAGCAATTCCAGTGATCTCACCGGCCTGCAAAGCACAAGCGGCCGGGGTTGTTCCGTGATTCGAGCAGTTGCTATCAGTCGAACCACCATCACCGTCGTCTCCCAAGATGACACGCCCCCCTTGAGCGCCGTGAACGCCGCCGATATCGACGGCTAGTCGGCCATTCACGAACACCCACACGTCATCGTCGCCGCGGAAGGTGAGAGTCTCGCCGCCTTTGTATTGGAAAAAGTAGCGAATCTCGGAGGTAAAGTGGTAATTGTGGCCGGTGCTCGCGTAGTTACCAAACAGCAGTCCATCGAGCGGAAAGTGACTGGAACTGTCGAACTCGTAAGCGTCTGACCCCACCGCGACCTGGTTGAGTCTGAGCGAGCTCTTCAGGTTCTGCATGGAGATCACGCCGTTGGCGCCTGCGGTATTCGCAGCGTTTGTGTCGCGATACCAAAGTCCGAAGGTGGCGGCACTCGTCACTCGACCGCGCTCGCTGTCGTTTCCAGTCAGGTGATGCACCGGCTTGCCCTGTGCGTCCAAGCGAGCGCAGGTATTGGCCGGACAAACCGCGCCAGCGGCAGCAGCACAGGCCGTCGTATTGCTTGTCGTGCAAACGGGCCCGGGCATATCGCGACGGCTGGGATTCGGCTCCCACTCAAAGTCGGGGTGACCGTTGGTCTGATGGTCCGCTTTGAAGTCACGGTAGGTCACAGCGATATTCACGTGGTCCGGTAAGTTCACGTACTCAGTGCACGTGTAGTCCTCCTCGGTACCACTGCAGTCGGCCTTACAACCATCGCCATCGTTGGTGTTGCCGTCATCGCAGACTTCTGTGCCTGTCAAAAGACCATCCCCGCAACTCCCAACGACTGTGGGTGCCGGTCCGACAGTAATCGTTGGCTCTGTCTGACAGGTGGCGCTGCAGCCGTCACCAGCCACGTCATTGCCGTCATCACAGCCCTCGGAGGGATCCTTGACGGAATCGCCACAGACGTCTGTCGAGCAGACACCGGTGGTGTCGTTGCAGGTGTAACCAGGCTCAAGACGACAGCCCGAGTTGCAACCATCGTCGTTCAAACGATTTCCATCGTCACATTCCTCGTTACCGACACGCTGGGCGTCTCCACATTTTTCAACACAGAGCTCCCCTTCGTTGGGGCAGACATAGCCGGTATCAACAGTACAACTCGTGCAGCCATCGCCGTTGCTGGGGTTTCCATCATCGCAATCCTCGCCGGGGGTACGAGTTCCGTCTCCACAAACTTCTTGGACACAAACTGACGGCGCAAGTCCGAAGCAGTTGTACCCGGGAGTCACGTCGCAGGCGTTACAGCCGTCGCTGGGATTGTTGTTGCCGTCATCACAGAACTCTCCCAGAGGTGAGTGCAAGATACCGTCACCGCAGGTCGGATCCGCGAAACAAGTATTCGGCCTCGGACAAGTAAAGCTCGACTCCACCTGACAAGTGACCGAGCAGCCGTTGCCAACATTCGGGGCATCGCAAGTTTCCCCCGCTTCGATCACCCCATTCCCGCACACCGACGACGCGGTGGGATCCGGCGAGAACCCCGTACAGTCCATGTTGCAACCATTCACGCCAGGAACGTCACAAATTTCTCCGGGGTCCAGGGTACCGTTGTTGCAGCCGATTGTGCTCGTGCAATTACTAGGAGCGCCAGTGCACGCGTAGAAAGGTTCCACTTGGCAGGCTGCAGAACAGCCGTCGCCGCTGACGCGCGACTGAGGCGGGTCCGCCACGCTCTCACCTTGATCGCAAGTTTCACTGCCGGTCACTTTGCCATCGCCGCAGACGGCGGTGCAGCCGGAGGAGTTACAGCGATAGCCGTCTTCCACCGTGCACGTCGTCGAACAACCATCACCCGCGGCAGGCGGGTCTTGGCCATCGTCGCATTGCTCATCGGGAGTACGAACGCCATCGCCGCAAACCAGCGGGATGCACGGCTGACCCGGAGTCGCGCAGAAGAACCCCGTCTCTTGCTGGCAGTCAGCATCGCAACCATCACCACCATCAGGCGTCGCTTCGCCATCATCGCACTGCTCGCCGCGTTCGCGAACGCCGTTGCCACACACCGGCAACTTCAGACATTCTCGACCCGGTCGAGCGCAGCCGTAACCCTCTTCTACCGTGGAGCAATTCTTGCTGCAGCCGTCGCCACTCGCTTCATTGCCGTCATCGCAGGCTTCATCGCCTTCAAGAACTCCATTGCCACAGATGACAGTATTCTTGCACTTCTCGCCCGGAACTGAGCAGTCATAATCGGGGTCCTGCTCTAAGCAGTCTTTGCTGCAGCCGTCGCCGTTCTTCGTGTTGCCATCATCACAAAGCTCGCCAATCTCAAGCTCACTGTTGCCGCACACTGAAGCCGGTTGCGTGACGTCTCCGTCGCCGTCGCCGTCGCCGGGCGCCTGGCCTCCCAGGTTGATGGTATTCTCGCCATCACCATCTCCCCCTTTTCCACCAGTCCCATTCCCGCTCTCCGATGACCCTGAATTATTTACTATAGGATTCGACTCACAGGCCGACACCAATAGTGAGAAAGCCATGACGGCAGGCGTTGCTCCGGTCAGGAGCGATTGAAAACGAGAACTGAGTGAAATTTGCATACTTGGGGATCCCTGGCGCAGAAGCTCATCATGCAGCTTTGCGAACCATGTTCCCAGCTGAACGTCATCCCACAGATAAATCTTATGAGTAAATGTAAGATAAACGGGTGCAAAGTCGTTCGACGAACTCAGACAAACGCGCTCCCGCAAGCCCTCCCGCTGCGATGAGCCAAATGTGAGGCAGCTCGACACGATTTAACGATGGTTCTGTGACATTTTGCCACGCTTCGCACATCAATCTTAGGGAGGCTTCGGCAGATAATGAGGAAAAACACTCGTTCCAGCGCTTGGCACACACAGTGCAACACAGCGCTTGGCAAATCGCCACTCTTCACCTGCGCGTTAGCGCCAGTCCGGGTAAGACCCCAGTTAGGAAAATCAATGATGAAACTTCACACGATCAGCGCACTTTCACTCCTCCTCGCCGCCACGTCTCTTTCTGCCTGCGGTGGAAATCAGAAAGAGGCGGATGGTCCGATGGAGGAAGCAGGCGAGGAAGTCGACGAAGCAGCCGAGGACACGGCAGACGCTACCGAGGAAGCCGTCGACGAGACCGGTGACGCTTTCGAAGAAGCCGGAGACGAGATCGAAGACGGTACGGACGACATGGCTGACTGATCCAGTCGACTTCACGGTGCTCAGCACCAGGGCAAACGTCCGTCGCCACTCAGTGGTGGCGGATGTTGTCATTTTGTTAAAGGGGTTCTCGCTCATCAACGAGAGAAACCGCAGTCCACAAAGCTTCTTGAATTCGCGGCCCAGAGCTTACCGATGAGCGAAAGACTCAAAATTACCTGCTCATAGTGGGGATGCGCCTCATGAATGGCGACGAATATCTCGTCACCTTCGCTGCTCACTTGGTTGAACCATGGCGAGTCTGCTTTTCGAAACTGACCACGGAGTTGCAAAGAGGATGAGTCGACGATGCCTTCCACCAGCTGAGCGGACAAGGTCGCTCGCGAACTAGACGGCGCCGGATCTGCCTTCACAAGAAGCCGCGTCTCCACCAGGTCCTCGGGAGTGGTCTCCCACGGGGGACCTAAGCGGGCCGAAATCCAACCGTCGCGACGCAGTTCTAGCTCAACACGAAGCTCACCGTCGGGGGCGTTGCACTTCAATTCGACGCTTGGACACATCACTGAACCGAAGACCTTGGGGGTACAGCTCACCTCCTCGAGTGCCTGAGCATCAACCCTCGGATTCTTGGGGGCCTTGAATGGAAATTCTCGCGGCTCTGGAGCCGCTGACTGAAGGAATCCGAGCGCCTGCAACTCGTGCAGCTGAACCGGAACGAACACGACATCCACCTCCCCAGGCAAATGCGCAAGTGAACTCGGTCGCGGCGGTCCACAGCTCAGAAAGCCAGCTGCTAGCGCGGCGAACAATCCCCGACTCGCTCGTTTCATTTTGAAGTGCACTCAGGCGCGCTGATACGATGAGAATGCTGGGGGTGAATGTGGTGATTCATTTGTGTTCAAGTGTAACCGCGCCGAGGCCGGCTGTCCCCTCCTTACGTTCCTCCACAAAATTCGGTGCGCGGGGCTGACGCTTAGTCCATCGCCCTAACGTGCTAAAGAACTCGTCATGAATGACTTCGAGACTCTCCCGGGTTTTCTTCCACGCGAGGAGCTCTCAGTCGCCTTCGAGCACGATCGAATCACTACCCCGACTGAGGCACAACGTCTGGCATTCCAACCAATCTTGACGGGGAAGAATGTGGTCATCAATTCTGCTACCGGCACCGGAAAGACATTGGCGTACCTCTTGCCGCTACTCCAGCGTCTCCATGCAAGTGATACTGGAAGGGTTGTGTGTTTGTCGCCAGCAGCTGAACTCGCCATCCAGACCTTGCGCGTCGCCAATCGCTACAAGTGGGAAGAACTAAAAACAGGGGCTTTGGTTGGAGGCGGAAACCAGAAAAAGCAGAAGGACCAAGTTCAAAAAAGCACACGTCTGATCATGGGGACCCCCGGCCGCGTGCTTGAAATGGTCGTTCAAAAGAAACTCAAGGGAGTGACAACTTTCGTACTCGATGAGCCTGAGCCGTTGCTTGTCTCGAAGGATGGTTCCTTTCTCGTCGAAGTACTTTCTCGTCCCCCAAGGCCCCAAGTGATTCTTGCTGGAGCGACATTCGGTGCCAATTCGGAAAGACTGATTCGAGAATTCATGGGAGAATCAACGGTCCAGGCGCGCTCGACCGATAACCCGCTTCAAACCCGCATCCGGCACATTCGCCAGCGAATTCGCGATGCCCGGGACCGTGACTTTCAATTACAACGCTTCATTCAGAGTCAAAAAAACCAGCAGATCATTGTCTATGTGAATCAAGCCCATCTGATCAGTCACATCTATCGTGCGCTTTCCGAACAAGGGATTTGGGTGGCAAGCCTCAGTCAAGACAGGACCAAGCAGCAATGTGAAAAGGCGCTGCGACAATTTTCGGACGGCGACGTTCAGGTGCTCGTGACAACAGATCGAGCGGCGACAGGTTTGGATATCGAAGCTGTGCCCTGGGTACTCCATTACGAATTACCACGTTCTACCCAAGCCTTTGTGCATCGTGCGGGGCGAACTGGGCGAGCGGGCGAGGAAGGCGCTTCCGCTGTATTTTTCGAGGACAAGGAACGGCAAGTGCTGACTCGACTCGAAAAAGAACTGTCAATTAAGTTCGAAGACCGGGCCCAGTGAAGTGAGTTACCGCCAAGGAGTCTTTTGGCGCATCGAATTCAGCTGCGAGGTCGCTCACTTGAAGTTGTGATTGTGCCAGAGCTTACCGTTTGGCATTTCGAAGAAACCACACGCGACTTTGCTGTACTTGGTGCTCGACATGTTCAGATAGTGACCGTGTTCACTGAATGGTTCGCCTGGCCCTTCATCCCACATCATCTGTAGGCAACCTTCGATCACCTGGTCGACGCTCCCCCACCCCGGGCAAGTGTTCTGAGCATTTTCGCTGCAATCGCCGAAGTTGGCGTGTGCCCCTGAGGTTGAGTCGGCCGCTGATTGGGAGTCGGTACAGGATTCCTGCTCGACCCAGCGCGCGAGCGCTGGCTTGCCTTCTGTTGCGCGAAAAGCGTTGATACGATCAACACAATCGATGCGAGCTTGCTCGTAGGGATCAGCTTCGCCCGTAGACGCGCCACCGGTGGTGCTTGATGTCCCCCCCGTATCGTCCGACGCGCCACCTGTGGCCGCGTCTACCGAGCCGCCGGTCCCAGTGCCTGCTGCTCCGCCGGTTACAGTGCCTGCTGCTCCGCCGGTTACAGTGCCTGCTGCTCCGCCGGTCGCGCCGCTTTGATCTTCATCACTTGAGTCGCTGCAAGCCACGCTCAGAATCGCCAACCCCAAACTCAAACTTGTTGCGAGATGCTGCTTGGTGAACATGCTTCCAACTCTAGCCCAAACTGGAACCCGAGTGAGGATGTCATTTTGTTCACCTAGCGCGGCTCGCCAACTCAAGGCGCCATATAAAGTAAGCAGCCTTTCTCGTTTGCGACTCGTTTGAGTAAGGAAAGGTGTGTGGTTTACCTAGGTCGCTGAGCTGGCTCGGAGACGAGCTGAGTTGCTCGCGGGATCATCGGAGGCGTAGATCATCGTGAACACGATGAATACCGCCCACAGCGCCGCTAAATGATAGAGCATCGCTGGTCCGCCATGCCGCGCGAAGATCACACTCGTGATCGGTGGCCCAACAAGCATCCCACTGGCATAGAACGTGTTGTAGAAGGAATTTGCCCGACTGAGCTGAGCAGGTGGAATAACCACCCCAGTGAGAGCCAAGGCGACCGGCGACATCGATGCAAAGGTCGCTCCCGCGCCAAACACCAGCGCGCACATCACCCAGTAACTGTCGACAAATACGAAGCCTAGCACGCACAGCATGCCCAAGATCGAAAGGGAAGTGACGAGTCTCAAGTGCCCGTAGCGATCGCCGAGACGCCCCGCTGCATTTGAGCACAAGAGCATGCCGAAACAGAAAAGACCCGGCAGAATAATCGTGTCATTGCGCGGAATGTCCTTCGATTCGATGAGGTAAAGCGGCAGGAACAAGACGACCGATGCTTGAAAATACCCGTAGCTGAATGCTGCAAAACACGACGTCTTGATGCGCCCGAGGATGGCGCCAATGCCTAGCTCGTCGCCAAGTGATGACGGTGGAGCGGTGGAAGGTTCGACAGCCTCAGCCTCAACATCCTCCACAGGCGAAAGAGAATTCAATTCCACCAGCACCTTCCCGAGATAGGCTGCCGAAAGAATCGCGATAGCCCCAGCGAGGAGAAACATATCCCGGTGAGACAAGAATCGCGTCAGTCCCGTTGCGAGGAGCGGTCCGACGACGTAGCCGCTGGCCAACCATATCGCATAGAGCGAAGTAAGATGGCCTTTATGTTTCTTGTCGGCCCGTGACAGAACCAGCGTTTCTGAACTCACCCAAACGCCAATCGAAAAGAGGCCATCGAGAAATCGGATACCGGCGATGGAAGCAAAGCTCGGCATGAAGGGAAAACCACCCACGCAAAGTCCGTAGCCGATCAGCGTACCGACAAGGGTTCGCTTGCCACCGAAACGGCGAATGATACCGCCAACGGGCAAAGCGAAGGCCACAAGGCCAGCGGCGAAAAGCAACGCGAGAGTACCGATCTGTTCTTTCTCGAAGCCTTGAGCATCAAGATAAAGAGGAGTGAGCGCGATCGAAATTCCGCACGCAATTCCGAAAAGAAACGTACCGCGATAGAGAGGGCCTAAAGCTTTTGCTGACGTAGACAACGGTCGCATCCTACATGTCACAGGCGGCACCGCACCCCGAACTGTTCACCAACTGCAAAAATGTCGCAGGGACGTTTCTCCCCATTTACGCCCAAGCCGCCCCTTACGGCTTAGGCGGCCTGCTGCTCATGCGAACTGCACGGGAAATGTCTTCCGACTCGGAAGCCTCCAGCCCCAGCGCAACGGCAATTTGCTTGAGTAGAGCGCCCTCGCTCGCAACAAATTCACCATCGGCGTCTGCCACCTCCAAAGCAAGCCCGTAGGCAATACGCCGCGAGGTCTCGTCAGGAAGCTGTTCCGCTAAGTGAGCAAGTCTCTCCCCGATCGGTGGCGCAGATTCGGCACTCCAGTGCTCGACTAACAGAGCCAGCTCGCGACTGCCGACACGCCCTTCCGACAATGACTCGACGTGTCCCAGGAACTCACGTCGCTCCTCTGGCGAGAAGACGCCGTCAGCCTGCGCGACGAGATACATCAGCTCGATCATCGCCAACAATTCACTGTTGCCCGAATCTTTGAAACCCGCCGGAGCTACAATTGCCATCGCTTCCAAGTATCACGCTGCTAGAGTGAGGTGAATGGGTACCTCACCAAGTCCCCCAAGTAATTCCCGGACCGTTCTTGAGCAGCGAAGTCTTCTCGACGAGCACAATCTCGAGACGCCGGAAGTGGCTCGTGACCTAGAAAGACTTGAATTTCTAGCTACTTGGCTCGACCGACGCTTTCTCGACCCAATCCTCGGCTTTTTTGTTCCGGGCGCCGGAGACACCTTGAGCTCCTTGCTCGGACTCTACGGGGTATTCGTGGCGCTCAAGATTGGGGTGCACCCTGTCGTGGTGGCGCGAATGCTGGTGAACCTGTCAATCGACGCAATCGTGGGTGGCGTGCCGTTCTTGGGAGCGATTTTCGACGTTTTCTACCGCGCGCATGTCCGCAATCTCGATCTGATCAAAACGCGTGGCCCCCATCGCGAACCCACAACCGGGGACTGGGCAGTGGTGCTCGGCGCTGCGTTGCTATTCGTGGTGGCGCTGTTGTTGCCGCTTGTCGTGTTCGCCATGGTCATCGCCCTGGTGGTCCAACTCTTTCAAACCTGACAGCGCGGCGCCTCGTGTCTATTCGACCACGGAGCGTGTGTGTACCCACCCACCCTTCACGCAAACTGGCTGGTGGAGGCGTGATGCGAAGGTAGATTTATTCGGGCACACTAATTGCTATTCAGGAGCTATGCGAAGTTCTTGTCTGCCCACCACACTTCCCCAGCGCAAGTGGTGGCTCGCCGCCTTCGGCGCTCTCGCCTTCTCCTGCCTTCCGCAGAGCCAGGTCACCGCGCCCGAAGTAGCCGTGAGTTCGACTCTCGGTCTTGATCAAGAAGCCAGCGGCAAACCTATCCCGTTCACGGTGGTCCATGCTGGACCATCCGGAACGACGACAGGCGACCCCTCGATTCAGATCGTCTTTTCAAAGCCGCTCAAGGAACTCGGCATTGATACTCCTGTACCTGACGGACTCGAAGTCTCCCCCGCAACTCCTGGGCACTGGGAATGGGTGGGCGTTCACGGGCTCACCTATGTTCCCGACGCCGGGCGCCTCAAGCGGGCCACGGCCTATACCGTCAGGGTACCCAAGTCTCTGAAGTCCCTCGATGGACAACCTCTGAGTGAAAGCAAAGAGCTCCACTTCGTGACACCGGTCCCCATGGTGACGAACGGCACTCCAAGTGGAAGTTGGTACACGGGACGGCCCAGCGACAAGATACATCTCAACTTCAGTCAGCCGGTAACTCCGCAAGAACTACGAAAATTCGTTGAAGTATTCGCGGGTAACGAGAAGCAGGAGATCACTCTCAGCCAAGGAAAGCAGTCGAGCAGCCTCGTTGTCACGAGCTCAAACGGCTGGCCCCTCGACAGCGAAATTCGCTACCAAGTGCTTCCCGGATACCAGAGCAGTGAAGGGCCAGAACCTGCCCAAAAGAAACACGAGGCACGGTTTCAAATCTACGGGCCACTCACCGCCAAGGTCGAATGCTCTCGGAAAGATGACGGCAGTTGTCGTCCAGAAAGCGATTTGCGACTTGAGCTGTCCAACCCGGTGCCCGCACTGAAGCTTGCACGCGGCATTCGCGCTGCTGGCGTCAAGCTGAATGTGGACCAAGACTGGGGCCCAGAGTCCACCACCCGCTACATTTCGCTAGGAGCGCAGCTCAAGCCAAGACAAGAGTTCACAGTTGTCGTTGATCCTATTGTCGATATCTATGGGCAACCGCTCAAATGGGTAAAAAACCGTCAGGTTCGCGTCGCCGACCGTCGACCTGTCGTGCGCATCGGATTCTCTGGAGACTCAATCCCGCTCTCGGAAAAGCACCTCGCGATTCAAAGCATCAATGCTTCCTACGAGCTGGTTACGGCACCGCTGAGTGCCGAGCAGCTTCGCGACCTCTCAGGAAAGGGGCGCGATGAGCGCATGACCGCACTGCGAGGGTTGCCAGGCGCGAAAGTCCAGCAAGTCTCCGTTGGCTCCCTCAACCAGACGAAGCAGCACCTGATCGCCCTCGACGGCATTATCAAGAACGGCCCCTTTGGTCTGAGTATCCGCTACCAAAGTGAAGGCAACACGTATGAAGATGTCCGTTGGGGCCAGCGCACAGACCTAGGTGTCACGGTGAAACAGGGCCGCGATCAAGCACATGCTTGGATCACCCGCCTTCCCACTGGAGCGCCGGTCGAAGGCGCCACGATACGCGTTGACGGGAGCTCCCAGCTTGTCACGACCGACGCACAAGGTCTGGTTAAACTTCCCCCTGGAAGTTTCTTGTCCCGCATGGACTATTCTGCAGAGCCAGAATGGCTTGAAGTCGCCGCGGGCACGGAACGCAATTACCGCTCAAACGAAAGAGCAATCGACAGTTGGCGCCTGAATGTTCCCACGGACTTCTACGGCGAGCAGCAGGATCTCGCTTTCCTCTTTCCGGAGCGAGACCTCTTCCGTCCAGGGGAAACCGCGTGGCTCAAGGCCTACATTCGTCGTCCCATGGTTACAGGTAACGCAATGATGGCCAACACTGCGCTTTCAATTGCACTCGTGTCTCCTGATGGCGAAACAGTCACCCACAAGAACGTCTCCTCAAATCGCTTCGGAGCTGTTGCAGCTCAGCTCAAGGTTCCTCAGTCCGGCGCGCTTGGCTACTGGACAGCTCAGCTCAAGAGAGGAGACGAAGTGCTCGCAAGCAGCGCTCTCCAGGTTGCCGAATACCGCCGCTCCGAATTTGAGGTTCACGTCGAAACCGACGTTCCCAGCGTAATTGCGGGACAAGGAGCAAGATTCAACGTCAGCGCGAACTACTTCTACGGCGGAATGATGGCAGATGCTGCGTTTTCCTACACGATCTACCGCAATCCAGCCTACTTCGTCCCCGAAGGGCTCTCGGATTACGTAGCGTCTGACAGTACTTGGCAATATCACGAGCCCTACCGGGCATATTCTCGCCAGCTTGCGGCCAAGGAAGGCAAACTTGATGAACTGGGAAACTTCAAGGTTGCTTCCACAACCAAGCTGGAGCAGCAGATTGGTCCAGAATACCTTGAGTTCGAAGGAACAGTTCAGGACGTCTCCGGACAGACAAGTAGCGCTCGAAAGACTCTGCTGGTGCATCCCGCTGACAACTACGTCGCCATCAGGCGGCCCGAGAGCTATTTGGTCGATGCACCAGGAAGCATCTCGCCTCAAGTGCGCACCGTCACGCCCGAGGGCAAGAATGTCTCGGGGCGCAGCGTACAGCTCTCGCTTTACCGATTGCGCTGGACGCACGCCAAACGCCAGGGTGGAGACGACTCAGATGAAACGGTCAGCGAACTCCTACGCGACTTGGTGACACAGTGCACAGTCAAATCATCGTCGAAAGACGAGAGTTGCGAGCTTTCTTTTCAACACTCCGGGCAGTACCTCGTCCGTGCAACGACGACCGATAGCCAGGGGCGAAAGGTCGCCTCTACCGTCGACTTCTACGCGGTCGGTGGGGAGGGGGTTTCTGCATGGCAAGATGACGACGAGCGAAGCAGTCTCGACCTCAAGGCCGACCGGGAGATGTATGAGCCGGGACAAAGCGCCCGAATTCTCATCAAATCCCCCTTCGAGAAGGCCCGCGCATGGCTCACCATCGAGCGCGACGGAGTTCTCTCCCAAAAGGTCATCAACCTCAGTGGACCGAGCCCGACCGTGACGATTCCGATCACTGAAGCGATGCGTCCCAATGCCTACGTGAGCGTTCACCTGCTCGAAGATCGAAAAGCACTTGGGTCAAGAGCTCACACAATTAGCGAGAGCTATCGCTTTGGTTACGCCGACCTACGCATCAACCCTGAACGTCAACGTCTCTCGGTTGATGTCAAAAGCCATCAGAAACAGTACAGACCAGGCGAGGACGTAAAACTTGATTTCGCTGTAAAAGACAAGAGCGGAAAAGGGCGCAGTTCGGAGGTGACCGTCTTCGTGGTCGACGAAGGTGTGCTCAGTCTCAGCGGTTACCAATTACCTGATCCACTACTTGCCTTCACCAAGTCTCGCCCCCTTCGCGTTGAGACCATCGAAGGTCGCGAAAGTATCGCAATTCTTTTTGGACTCGAACCTGGGCTCGATGAACAGAAAGGCGACCCAGGTGGCGGCGGCGGAGAAGAACGTTCCGACATCGTCACGACGGCGTACTTCAATCCGTCAATCGTCACCGATGCCCAGGGGCGCGCCTCCACCACATTCAAGCTACCGGACAACCTAGGAAGATTCCGGATCATGGCCTTAGCGGTGACGGAGGACGATCGCTATGGCAAAGGCGAAAGCAGCTTCAACGTCAATAAACCGCTCATGATTCGGCCCGCGCTACCGCGTTTCCTCAGGGCCGGCGATGAGTTCGAAATGAGTGCGGTGATCAGCGGATTGGACTTCCCCGGTGGAGAGATCACTCTCAGCGCTCAGGCGGAGGGACTAGAGCTGTTGGGTGAAAAGTCGAAGAAATTTCAACTCAAGAAGGGGGCTTCCATGCTCGTGGGGTTCAAGGCGCGAGCCTCTCAAGTCGGCTCGGCTCGGATCCATTTTTCGGCTAAGGGAAGCGGTGCATCAGATGCAGTCGCCCTCAGTCGACAAGTCCATTCCCCCGCTCAGCTAGAAGCGGTGGCCTTGTACGGTAAGACGAAGACCGCCGAGGCCCATCGAATTGGCGCGCTCAACGACGCTCGCAAAGACATGGGCCAGTTGGATGTGACGCTCTCGTCGAGTGCACTCGTTGGACTCAAAGGTGGGTTCGAACAGCTCTGGGATTACCCCTATTTGTGCAGCGAACAACTTTCGAGTCGCATCCTTCCGCTCGTCATGCTGCGCGAGCTTGGGGAACTTTATGGTGTGGACCTTCCGAACGACTCACCGATTCGAATCGAACGCGCGGTGGCCGACCTCGTGAAGCGACAACGGGGAGACGGCGGATTCGGCATGTGGCCTGAATCTATTGAAAGCTCGGCTTGGGTATCCGCCTATGCGCTCTGGGTTCTCGCTGAGGCCAAAGCGCGGGGCTCCGTGGTCAGCCAAACTGTATTTGAGCGCGGAGCTCGCTACCTGCAGGACCTGACCAAAAAGCGCGAAGAGCAGCAGCTTTCCACTGCCGCTTTTGCCGCATTCGCTCTGAGCAAAATCGGCAAGGGCGATAGAAACACCATCAACTCGCTGATGGACGTTCTTGAACAGATGCCCGTCGAGAGCCAAACCATGTTGCTTTGGGCAGCCGCAGCCAGCGACGCTCCACACGTGGTGAAAGAACTCCTCCCCCGGGTTGAGTCAGCCATCACCCTTCGTGGAAATCGAGCAGAAATCACAGCGCCGCACGGTGATAGCTGGGCCGCAACCATGGGCTCAACGACGCGCCTGCATGCGATCGCTGTCAATGCACTGGTCGCGGCAAAGCCTGAACATGTGCTAGCCGCGCCGCTTGTCCGCAGCCTGCTTGAAGCGCGCACTGGCAACGGATGGGGAAGTACTCAAGAGGCGGCATTCTCACTCGTCGCGCTTGACGCGTATCGACGCGCCCAAGAAAAAGAGGAGCCGCACTTTGATGCTCTCGTCTTCTTGAAGGATAAACTCTTAGGCCAGAAACGATTCGTCGGGCGGAGCACTCAGGCTCAGGACTTTTCAGTCGAGATGGCCAAGTTAGTCCAGGGTGGTGACCTTGTTTTCCAGCAAAAGGGGAGCGGCACGTTGTTCTTCGAAGCGCGTCTCAAGTACGCACGGAAAGCTCTGCCTCAAACCCCACTCGAGAGCGGATTCCTCGTCCAAAAGACCATCACTGCCCTTGGCACGCCGGAAGCGGGCCCTCTTGAGCCCGGCCAAGAAATCGCTCATGGCGCCCTCGTTCGGGTCGATCTCAAAGTGCTCAGCCCAACTCGACGGCGATTCGTCGTGCTTGACGATCCGCTCCCCGCGGGACTCGAAGCAATCGATCTCAGTCTTGCCAACTCACAGAATACGCTCGCCCAGAGCCAAGCCGTTTCTCGGAACGGCTACGGATACGCTTGGTCACGCTCTGAGCTGAGAGACGACCGAACGCTCTACTTTATCGACGATATGCCGCCGGGGATCTACCACTACGCTTACCTTGCCCGAGCGACAACAAGGGGCGTGTTCATCACGCCGCCAACCGTCGCAAAGGAAATGTATCAAGAGGAAGTGTACGGCCGCACCGGAGCGAGGAGCATAGAAATTCGATGAAGATCGCGCTTCGCCTTTTGCTTGCCGTGGGGGTCCTTGGCGCAGTGACCATCTTGGGGTTGTTCACTTCGTCCACGCTCGTCGAGTTTCCGGAGCAACTTCGCAATGATCTTCCTTCCACGCGCAGAATCGAAGATCGAGATGGCATGTTGCTGGCCCGAACCAGCAATCAGTCGGGAGAATTCAGTGTTCCCCTGCGCCTCGGCGAGACCGGCCAGTATCTGACTCGCGCGCTGATTGCCGCCGAAGACAAACGCTTTGCTTCGCACGTCGGCGTCGACTTCGTCGCAGTGGCGCGCGCAGCTGCTCAAATTGTCTGGAACCAAAGAATCGTCTCAGGCGCGAGTACCATCACCCAACAGCTGTCTCGCACGTGTTTCGAACGAGAAAGAACATTTGCCGGCAAGTGGCACGAAATGGCGCTCGCCTTGCGCCTCGAACGCGAGCTCAGCAAGGACGAAATCCTTGAACTCTACTTGAACCGCGTACATTTCGGACCCAACTTGATCGGAGCACGCGCGGCGGCCGACCATTACTTTGGAAAGCCACTCCCCGCACTCGACCTCGCTGAAGCCGCAACTCTCGCCGGCCTAGTGCGCGGCCCCAGTCTCTATGATCCAAGAATCCGACCTCTCCTTGCCGAACACGAGAGAAACCGCGTGCTCGCTCGAATGCTGGCCACTCACGCGGCCAACGCCCCGGCGGTAGCCCGTGCAGTCGCGACCCCAGTACAGGTTCACGCGCGTGCACCGCTTCCAGGCGCTCATCATTGGGTGCGCCTCCTTGCCCAGAGGAGCGAGGAAAGAGTCATTCACAGCACTCTGCATGGTCATCTGCAGCGGGACGTCGAAGCCCTCGCCGCCCAAAGACAGAGAGATCTCAGCTCGATGTCAGCCGCCGCGGCAGCAATCATCGTCATCGACAATGAAAACGGCGAGGTGCTCGCCTATGTGGGGTCGCCGGATTTCAAGAATCACGCGGCTGCGGGGCAGAACGATGGAGTGAGAGCTCTTCGTCAACCGGGCTCCGCACTGAAACCCTTCATCTACGCGCAAGCTATCGACGAAATGGGGCTCCACGCGGCCACTCTGCTCCCCGACGAACCCAAACACTTTCGCACCAAGGACTCCTTTTACTCCCCCCGCAATTTCGATTGAAAGTTCAGGGGAAACGTACTTCTCCGGCGCGCACTGTCGAACTCACTCAATGTCCCTGCGGTATTCCTCGTGGATAAACTCGGTGGAGAGCGCGTGCTCGATCACCTTCGCGACCTTGGCCTTTCATCTCTCGACAAATCCGCCGACTTCTATGGCCCGGCTCTCGCTTTGGGCGACGGCGAAGTGAGTCTCGAAGAGCTCACCGCTGCCTACGCTGCACTAGCCCGCGGTGGTCGTTCACTTCGACTCAAATTCACGAAAGACGAAGCAGCCGGACCCCAGTCGGATCACGTATTTTCTCCGGCTGCCGCTGCCATCGTCAGCGAAGTTCTTTCAGACGATGCGGCACGACGCGAAGCATTTGGAGCAAAAAACGCCCTCGACCTCCCCTTCCCGGTCGCCGTGAAGACAGGAACAAGCAAAGGCTATCGAGACAACTGGACAGTAGGTTATACCAAAGCCATCACCGTCGGTGTGTGGGTAGGCAATTTTGACGGAAGCCCAACTCGTCGTCTGACTGGAGCGACCTCGGCCGGACCGCTATTTCATGCCGTGATGGAAGCGGCACTACTCCACTTGGGCGACAAAGTGATCGCGCCAGGAGCAGCTCGCCCGCTGCACGACATCCCTCTAACCAAGAAAACTATCTGCGCTGAATCCGGAGAGTTCGAAAAAGGATGCGACCACCCTATCGATGAGTGGTTTGTTTCAAACGGTGAAGGCACCTTGGATTCAGGTTTTCAACAGTTCGCGAAGCGCGATCAGCTCAGCATCGACTACCCCAAAGACGGAATGAGCTTCAACTTTGATCCGGCAGTTCCACGACACCGGCAGACGCTCATGCTCAAAGCACGCGGCGCTGCTCGCCAGGACCTGACCCTCTTCATCAACGGTCGTGCCCTTGTGACCGACAACAACCGCGCGGAATGGCCAGTCGAGCAAGGAAAATTCGAACTCACGGCTCGCGCCCCCGACGGCGAAAGCGCCGCTGTGCGATTCACGGTCAACTAGCCGCACTCGTGCTACCCTTTTCAGATGATTCCCGTCTTTCAGGCACTCACCCTTCCCGAAGCAGAAATGTGTCGACAGCGACTCGCCGAAGACGGGATCGAAGCAACGATCAGGAACGTTCATTTACAGGGCGCAATTGGGGAACTGCCAGCAAATCTGCTGCCCGAAGTCTGTGTCCTCCAAACAAGTGACTTCGATGCTGCCCGCGAGATTGTTCGTCTCATGGAGGCAGCCCGCGTTGCCCCCGATCAGGCAGAGAAGTCGTGCCCCGCTTGTGGCGAGCTCAACCCAGGTAACTTCGAACTTTGCTGGAAGTGTCGGGCCGAGCTCGAAGTAACTGCTTAGTTTTTATCAGTTCGTCGCTTAAACGTCACAGAACTGCGAACGCCTTCGCCGCCTGTTGGACGATTCCAGCAGGCATGAAAGCGGTGAGCCCCGGTTGAAGGAGCGTTCACCGCTTTCTCAATTTTGTAAACATTATCAATATCTTACGCATTGATCGCGAATCGCTCGCCCTCGAGAAAAAAGGGCTGATTCCACGCCCGCAAACGAGAAATTTTCCGCTATACCCCCCCACCTCACTGGGCGGCAGGTGGATCCGTCTGGCCGAGAATGTCACACAATGTTTACGATTATTTTACAAATTGTTGGGGCACTCGGTGTCTTCCTTTACGGTTTGCAGGTGATGAGCGAGGGGCTGCAGAAGGCAGCTGGCACCCGCCTCCGCTCGGTACTCTCGGGTGCGACCCAAAACCGATTCGCGGGAACCGCAAGCGGATTTGTAGTGACCTGCGCGGTGCAGTCCTCAAGTGCGACCACAGTGATGATTGTGGCCTTCTGTAGCGCAGGACTCCTCACCCTCACCCAGAGTCTGGGCGTGATCTTCGGAGCGAACATCGGGACCACGACCACCGCATGGCTTGTGAGCCTTCTCGGCTTCAAGATCAAGATCTCAGCCTTTGCGGTTCCGCTCATCGGCGTGGGATTCTTCTCCCAGTTCATCCGTCGTTGGAGTCTTCCTCACAAGCTCGGTCAGGCGTTAGTAGGCTTCGGGCTGCTCTTTCTAGGACTCGGTCTGCTCAAAGATGCCCTGCCTGACGTGAAGGATAACGAGAACATCGTAGAGATGCTCAGCAGCCTTGAGCCGGGCACGGCGTCGGGATTGTTCTTGGCCGTCACGTTCGGCGCAGTCCTGACTGCCATCGTTCAGTCCTCCAGCGCTTCAATGGCCATCACGCTGACGGCTGCGGCGAAAGGCTACATCGACTTCCCCACCGCCTGTGCGATTGCGCTCGGCCAGAACATCGGCACAACGATCACGGCTGCGTTAGCGACGATTGGAGCGCCTTTGGTAGCAAGGCGTGCAGCACTAGCGCATGTTCTCTTCAATCTACTCGGTGCCATCTGGCCGATTCTTTTGCTGGGCCCTTTCATCGGCATCATCGACGCAGTCGTGCCCGGTGATCCGTTCAGCTCGTCGGAGAAGGCCTTTCAAGTCTACATTCCGACACACATTGCCGCATTTCACACTGCTTTCAACGTGGTCAACACGGGTATCTTTCTTGCCGCACTGACCCCATTTGAGCGACTGATCACCAAGCTCTTGCCCGACAAAGGCAACAATGATGACGTACATAGCTTGGTGTATTTGGAATCGCCATTCGGCTCGACCCCGGAAATTGCTATCGAGGCCGCGGCCCGCGAAACCGACAGGATGGCGGGCATCACTGTCACTATGCTTGAGGACATTCGCGGAGTCTTGGCGTCAAAGAAGCCAATTGAGCCCGAGGCCGTGACGAAGGTACTCAAAGCAGAAGACCTGACGGACGTACTTGAGCACAAGATCACGGAGTATCTGGCAGCATTGGTCCATGGTCACCTTTCTACCGCCTCAAGCCACGAAGCTCTCTCCCTCTTGAGCATGATCAATGATCTTGAACGCATTGGTGATCACGGCGAAAAAATCGCGGTCCTACTCAAGCGACTCGCAGACGGCAACACTGACTTCACCGACGCCGCCTACGACGACATTCTCCGTATGTGCGAACATACTGAGCTGGTGCTCGCGGAGATGCGTAAACTGATTCTTAAGCGAGACGCCAAGGCGCTTGAGCCTGCCCTGGAGCGCGAACAAGCTCTCGACACATTTCGCGATGAATTCCGCAACCAACACCTCCAGCGCGTGCAAGAGCGAGCTTGCGATCCGCTGGCCGGACTCATCTTCACTGACCTTCTGTCGAGCTTCGAGAAAATGGGCGACCATGCATTCAACGTAGTTCAGGCGACGCTTGGTCAAAAAGTAGGCTAGCGCTCAGGAAAGTCAGCCAGCGACATAAGTGCAATACTCTCCGCTTCCCGGATTACGCCGCGGTGCTGTGCTCAGAAACAAGATCGAATTGACTGAAGGCTACTGGTGCGTACCGCTTTGGCCGCACCACCGTGGACAGCGTCGCCGATGAATGCGCGTTTTGCGGTGGCCCCGGCGACTACTCAATTGCGCTCTCATGGGCTAGCCTTCTGCCGAATGAGTTTATCTCCTCAGGGACTATTGCTCGCAGCAACGGCACTTGTCTGCCTCAGCTGTGAATCTGGCCCCCCGCCAGAAGGCACCACAGGAGAATTGGGCCTCGGAAAGTTCTCGTATCTCTGCGTGGAAGCAGGAGACAGCATGTGCTCCGACACCTTTGGTGATGAGGATTTTGTCCCCGCCGTGAGAAACCTGCCGAAAGCGGTCGCAGTGGGGAGCAAATTCTTCCTCTCGTTCGTTGGCGAGGTCAACAAGAGCGGCGACGGACCCAACGTTGAAATGCAAGCAGCTAGCCAGGGAGACCAACCTGTTGCTGAAAAGTTCACGATCGATCAACCACGACAAGCGGCGTTCTTAGCCATCAAGAGTTCGGATGAAGTCGTCGACTACGTGATCGTCAAAGCACAGGAAGCGGTGGATCTCAGAATCGAATTCGAAAATGAGCCATTAGACGTTTTCGCTCTCTCGGTGGGAGAAACTGTGACCGTTTCTGCCATTCCGCTCAATCGAAAAGGAGAATCACTCGGAGGATCGCTGCCTTACTTCTGGTCCTCGAACAATTCCGAAGTTGTGTCGCTTGAACGTGAACACGCAATTTCAGTCACTAACTTTACAGACGGAAACGATGTGCGTTTAACTGCGTTGAAACCCGGCCGAGAACTCCTCACGGCGTCTACCGGTGTCCTCGCGGCCCAGATCGAAATCCAAGTCCAATGACGCAACATGCGAGTCGCTCACGATCAAGCAATCGCTCTCTCACTAGAGCTAGGCTGCCGATCATCGTTCTTTCAAGTCTACTTTTGAGCGGCTGCTACTACTTTGGCACAGTCAGCGAGGAAGCCTTCCTCCTCGCTCCCCTTCTGGATGGCCAGTCATTCTCGGGCAACGAAGTTGTTCTCCAACAAGGGCAAGCGATGTCCCTGGAGTTTGTCGTCAGCAAAAACGACAAACCCAAGGATTGGAAAGTGACCGGAGAATCCCTCGACCCCAGCTACGCTACTGTTTACGCCACCGAGGAACGCAATCACTTTGTGATCACCGGCATCCAGCCTGGGCAGGCGGAACTCCGCTTTCGCGTGAGCGATAAACGCTGGTACACGGCGCGAAAAGCATATCTCGACGTCACGATCAACAGTCCGCCGGATTGGGATCCCACCGCGACAACGAGCCCACGTCGCGAACTCGGAGCCGGCGGTTTCGGAGGATCGGACCCTGCGCCCTGACCATTTCCCCAAAGATTAGAGTCTCCTGATACGGTTGCCTCCGAAGAAAAACTTCAAGGAATACTCACCACCATTTCGGAAACCGAACGTGTCTCGCCCTTTCGTCTTACTGGTCTTCACTTCACTTCTCTCCTCGGGATGCAGCGTTGTCTCAATCACCGCTAACTCGGTCGGCTCAAAGGTGTCCCAATCCCTGGCGCTCGAAAACCGTGCGGCGCCACACAAGAGCGTGATGGTCCACGGATTTCTAGAAAGGACACCAAGCGATCTCGAACACAACGTTCTTGTTGTCGCTGTCAGCACGCAGGGAGAATTGGCCGCCACTGTCTCGGTCGGCAAGTCGGGACTTTACACCCTCTTCCTCCCTCAGGGAGAGTTCCTGCTCTCCGCCTATGTCGATCGAAACGATGACCTCATCATCGAGCCAGTGGAGATTGCCGGTCAGATAGTGCGCCCCGTGTCCATCGTCAGCTCCGCAAAGCGTGCACACCTCGGCGTCGACATCAGGTTCGACTTCCCGAACAACACTGCGCGCAAATACGTTGACGTCATCGAGGAAAACATTTCTCTCGACGAAGGGATCCCATCAATCGAGCCCGCCGAAGAACTTATCGCTGAACGTTTCGGTGATGACAATATCCGTCTCGGCTCCGACGAATCGACTACCGCGTTCTTCAACCACGTCGCTCCGCTGCAGTACCTTGACGAGATCGACATCACGGACGAACGAACTCCGATTGTGTTCGTGCACGGAATTAGCGACTCGCCACGGATATTTGAGCGTTTAGAGAGCGAAGTGCCGCGGAGCGAATTTCAGTCTTTCTACTACTACTATCCCACTGGAGCGCGGCTTCCCTATGCAGCTCAGCTGCTCCACTATCTCTTCCTCTCAGGGAAGGTACTTCCCACAAATCCACGCCTCGTTTTAGTGGCGCACAGCATGGGCGGGCTCGTCACTCGGGGTAGCCTCAACGAAGTGAAAGGCAGCGTGGGGGAAAGCAAGGTCGAACTCTACGCATCGTTCGCCACGCCCTACGGAGGCGTAGTCGCCGCCAACTTCGCCACCACCTCCAGTCCGGCAATCGTCCCTAGCTGGATCGATGTCGCTTCCAAGAGCGACTACATCCGGGACCTCTTCCCTCCGCTCCCTTCAGAAACCACATTCAAATTGTGCGCGGCCAATAAGTTCGGCAACGGCGATGGGACGATTCCACTAGAGAGCCAAAAAGCTCCGCCTGCGGTCAAGCAGGCGAGTACTGTCAGGGAGTTCCCCGACACGCATGTCGGCATCGTGTACGACAGCGCCGCGATTGGCCAGTTCACCGAGTGGGCGAAGGAGTTCGCTGGTCCCGTCTTCACCGATTCTGACAGTCCTGGGGAAAAGACCGCCCAGCCCAGGATCGCGTTGGGTAATCTCGAAAAGCGGAGGCGTGGCGAAGTCCTGCTGGGCGCCATCATCCAAGAAGCAAGCAAGAGTCGGCTTGAAGTCCGCGTATCGCTGATCGCACCCACTCTGTTTCGATTTCGCTTCTCCCAGGGCGACACCTCCGTCGTGATTCAAGCAACAGCCGGTCAAGGACTTCGTTTCGACGTCCCCACCGAAGACGCTCCACTCACGTTGACGCCGTGGCCAACGGAGGAAAATCAACTGGAAGAGACGGTTGCCGAATTGGTCGCGAGCGCAATTCACATGTTAGCCCGGACGCCCGAGGTCGACCCCGAAGTCAGCAAACCCGACGCATCTGATCGACTATCAGTCATGGAGGCCTCGCGAAAGACTCCTCCATTTCACCTGGGCAGCGGACTCTCCATCAATCTCGACCCAGGGGCGCAGCACTACTCACTGGTCACTCCGTTCTTCATGGACATGTATTTCGGTCGCTGGGGATTAGGGCTCGATGCGCGTGTCACTGTATTCGCACCGATCCATCAGACCCCAACCGCGAACGTCAAGTATGACCCCTTCTACTTGCTGAGCGGACCGCGTTTTCGCTGGGGAGCAGCCGACGACTTGCTGACCGGTACCCTCGCCCTGAATGGCGGGGTTGCCTTGGGCCGAGTCACTGTCAGTGAGCCGGGGCCGGCCAAACGCTTCCCCGACCGAGATGATGTGATTCGCTACACCAACGGTACGCGATTCCTCGCCAGTGGCGCGTTCACTCTTGGGGTGCGCATCAAGAAGGACTTCTATGCAATCACGAGGCTTGAGGCCGGAATCAGGCCGAGTGAGGTCGATGTAGATGTGGATGCAGCGGATCCCTTGCAGCTGAACGGAAGGGTGTTCGGAAACATACGATTGGGCGTGGAAGTCCGCGTGCCTTGAGGTGTATCTTACACCCATGATGCGCAATCAAGGACCCTGGGTAGGGGCAGAGCTGGTCAGCTCTCGGCGACTAGCCTGGTGTGGCGGGTTCGTCTTGACGCTCCTGACCCAGCAAGCGATCGCCCAATCCGTCCCCTCATCACCATCGGACGCTCCTTCCAGCCGCCCTGCCCCATCGGTTGAAGACAAGGCCGCGGCGGACGCTCTCTTCGACTCCGCGCTGAAAATGATGAAGGATGGGAACTACGCTGGCGCCTGCGAAAAACTCCAGAAGAGTCACACTCTCGATCCCGCCGTGGGGACGCTTCTGAACTTGGGTCGTTGCTACAACGAGAGCGGGCAGACAGCCTCTGCCTGGACGAGCTACCGAGAGGCCGCATCGATGGCACGGACCGAAGGTCAAAGCGACCGGGAGAAGCTCGCTCGTGACGAGGCTTCGGCTCTGGAGCTTCGACTCGTCCGCGTGCGGTTGATTGTCAGCGAGGAGATCAAAGAGCTCCCCGAACTGGTCATCAAACAAAACGGGCAAGATGTTTCTCTTTCACTCCTGGGTGAACCTCTACCGGTGAATCCTGGACTGCAGACCGTGGAGGTCAGCTCGCAGGGAAAAGCGGGAACCTTCACCGTCCAGGCAGAAAAGGAGGGGCTGACTTACTCGCTGAACATCGATCAGCTGGAGAGCAGTGGGCCCGGTGAACACAGCGAATCGGTCCCACTTTCCGAAAAAGGAGACGAACGCGGCCAGTATGACGATGACCCGGCCGGAGCCGACGACTCAAACGGCCCGAAGCACCTGGGTCCCATCATTCTAGGAGCCTCCGGTATCGCGAGCATCGGTCTCGGAACAGCTTTCGCGTTTATCGCCAAGAGCCACGACAACAATGCTCGCGAGATTTGCACCGACCCCCAAGTGGCCTGCACTGCCAGCGATGTCGAAGAATGGGAGAACGAACTCTCAGACGCGGAGGACAACGCGAGCCTCGCCTATTTAAGCTGGGGACTAGGAGGGGCCGCAGTAGTAGGAGCTGTGGTTTGGTGGATGCTTGAGCCGGCTCAGCCAGAAACGAGCGCAACCAATATGAAGATGGCCCCGATTGTGACTCACAATCTCTGGGGAGTTTCAGCAAAGGGTACCTTCTAATGTCGACACGACTGAAGAGGATGCGCGTAGGGAGGTTCACTGTCCCGAGTGCACGGTGTTTTCTCATCGGACAGTGTTTCCTCATTGCGCTATGTTTCCTCGCTGCGCTTTCTTGCTCTTTCGACGACCGCGACGTGCGCGTTCGCCCAGGCGTCGATCCCGGCGACGGCGATTCGACCGGTGACGGCGATTCGACCGGCGATGGCGACCCGACCGGCGACGGCGATGTGACTGACGAGCTTGAGGACGCCTGCTCAGAAGCAATTACCGGCTCGGCTGTGCTTTTCCTCGACTGTCTAGGTGCGTACCTTGAGGATGCGAGCTGTCCAGGTACGACAGAAGCCGACATTGAAGCACTTCTTGCCTGTAGCGACGAAGCGTACGCGGGGAGCTGCGAACCCTTTGATGGCACTGCCCCAAGCGATACGCCGACTTGCGATGCATTGTTCGATGACGGGAAACTCATGTTCATCTTCGCTCAATGAGGAAAATCACGGAAGACCCAAATCCAAAGTGTGAGCGGCTGCGTACACCCCTTGATATGTCTCGAATTCGTCTCATTGCTACGCCCTCAGGCACTCTCTCAGCTCCGCTTCCTGAGGCGGACTTTGCTATTTCTCTGTTGCGCGGACAGATCCGCGGCGACGCTCCCGTGCTCTTTGACGGTGTGGTGATGAATGCGCGAGAAGCACTGATGCAAATGAGTCAGGGTCGGCCTCGTTCCGAAAGCACCCCCCTCGAACAGACGGTCACCGCTAGCCCACGCGCCAAGATGATGCAGCCGTAAGCACCCTTCCGCGCGTGAGCGCAGTCATCGCCAGACTCAAAATCACGCACCAAGAATCTGCTGCTGAACAAATTGAAACGCTCGTGATAAGTCATGAGCTCAATGAAACGCGAAAAGAAGCTCACCAAGAAGGAACGAAAAGCTCAATCAGGAGTGAGTGCGCCAGCGCAAACGCAGCACATTCACTGTGTGGCATGTGGGCGACACATCAACGCACCCGAATTCGCCCAAGGCGCTGCAAACTGGGTACGCTGCGCCCACGGAACGAAGTACGCTGCTTGTAGCCGCTGCGTTCCGCAAGCGATGCAGCGCCTTCGAGACCATGACCAGACTGGCAAACCCGTCCAGGTGGCGGCCGTCTGGCACTAACGATTGGCGTCCACGCCGGCAAATTAGCCTTCGGGGGCGGCACTCTCCCCAGCTCCCAGCGCGTCTGAGCGGCGGAGCCACCTCCACTTCGCAAATTGCGCGAAGACTTGCCATTTTTCAGTGCAGGTGATTTATCCCTTGAAGAATTTGGAAACGTTTCCAAAATAGGGGTGTGAATCGAGATCAGCCCACAATCGTCGAAGTTGCCGAAAGCGCGGGAGTTGCGATCAGCACCGTTTCCCGCGTGCTCAATGGTGGTTCCGCCTCAGCCAAGTCTCAGGCGCGGGTCGCGGCCGCTGTCGCGGCCCTGGGGTTTTCACCCTCAGCCGCCGCACGCAATCTCAAGACTGGGAAAACAGGAATCGTGGGCATCGCCGGTGCGTCCGCCAAAGCAGCTTGGTTTACCGAGCTCCTCGATGGCATGGAGAAAGAACTTTCTCGACGCGCGGCAAGTGTGGCGATCTGCGCGCTCGAACGCGAGGGAACGTATGACGCCGGCCCGGTCATCGCGTGGATTGAAAACCGCAGCGTCGACTACCTGATTCTGGTCCGACCTGGCAAGCGCGAAGCTTCCCTCTGCGAGCGAGCGTGGGACGCAGGCATCAAAGTGATCTCCCTGGTGCCAGACGTGCTGGTCAAACGAGGACTTTCCATTACGGCAAACAATCTGCGTGGCGGTCGGCTTGCAGCAGAACATCTCCGGGGTCTGGGTCACGAGGCAATCTGCTTCCTCGGTGGCCCAGCGGACAGTATCGACACGAGAGACCGTCTCCAGGGTCTGAACGAACACCTCAACTGCCCGGTTCCCGAAGAACTGGTGCGCTACGGAAAAAGTTACGAGATCGAATCAGGCATCGAGCTAGCAGAGATTTGGCTGAATTGTCCGAAACTCAGGCGCACCACGGGTGTGGTCCTCGGCAATGACAGTCTTGCACTCGGCTTCATGCGCACGGTGCAAGCCGCCGGCTTGCGCATCCCGCAAGACCTCTCCGTACTCGGATTCGACGGCGTCGCGGCTGGTGCACTCGTCTGGCCCGGCCTCACCACGATTGCGCAACCAGTTTCCTTGATGGGCGCAGAGCTCGCCGAGACGCTGATGTCCGACAACGCCGACGTCGAACTCGAGAAGAGAATGACTCGTGCTTACCAACTCAGTTTAGTGATCCGTGAAAGCACCGGAGCTCCGCGTAGCTGTCTCTGACACTCGCCCACACCTGCAACCATCCCCGAAAAGCTAGAAATAGAAATGACACGACTCGACATCAACCGCGCAAGCTGCGCCCTACTCTGCGCCCTCGCTCTCAGCGCTTGTGGTTCGTCCACCACCGAACCGGGTGCACCGGGAAACACTGGCGGAGACCCCGCCCTCGGCAGCGGAGGGGCCACCGGCGGTGGCACGGCTACCGGTGGCGACACAGCTACTGGCGGAGCAACCCAATCGACCGAGTCCTTGGCCACGAAGTACGCTGACTACTTTCCTGTCGGTGTCGCAATTGCGCAAAGTCATCTCAACACCGTCAAGGAAATTATCCAAACTGAGTTCAATCACATCACCGCCGAGAACGCGATGAAGGCACAGTCACTTCAGCCGACAGAAGGAAACTTCAACTTCACGGAAGCTGATCTCTTGGCTGACTTTGCGCGTGCGGAGGGGATGAAAATGACTGGTCACACTCTACTTTGGCACCGCCAAGCGCCCGCCTGGTTTTTCGCAGGACTCACACCAGGTGACGCCGATGACATCGAGATCCTCAAGGAGCGCCTGAAGACTCATATTGAAACGGTCGTCGATCGCTACGCCGACGTGGTCGACAATTGGGACGTCGTCAACGAAGCGATCAGCGACAATACCTCGAAAGATCCCCCCTACCGAGACGGCAGCGAGGGTTCGAACTGGTACGCGACCTTCGGAAGCGAAGACTACGTCTATTGGGCTTTCAAGTACGCGAAGGATGCGCTTGAAGCGAAAGAACCAGGCAGCTCTGCGGGTAAGCTCTACTACAACGACTACAACGTGAACCTCAAGATCGACGGCATCATTGCTCTGTGCGACGGGGTCCGCGAAAAAGGCGGCCAAATCGACGGCATTGGGCTCCAGGCGCATTACCGCGTTGATTGGCCGAGCACGACGGAAATTGAAGCAACGATCGCAACGATTGTTGCGGCAGGTTACAAAGTGAAGATCAGCGAACTCGATGTTACGCTCTACAATGACTATCCGTCTGGAACGTACGTGGCAGCGCCGGAAATCGAATTCACGCCCGAAGTGGAACAACTTCAGGCCGATCGCTATGGCGCACTCTTCGCGCTGTTCCGCGCGCACAAGGACGACATCACCAGCGTGACCTTGTGGGGTGTTTCCGACGATTCAACCTGGCTCGACAGTGAGCCGACCCCGAATCGGAACGATTACCCATTGCTCTACAACGACGCCCACATGCCTAAGTTGGCCGTCGAGGCGATCAAGAACTTCTAACGCAGTCGAGCGATCAAGAACTTCTAACGCAGTCGAGCAATAATTTTACAGTTCGCAGCGTCTCTCGCGATAGGAACGCTGCGAAACCGACGAGCGGAAACAAATCTGAACCGATCCTGGGAGTCCAAGGTTCAGACTCCATGATGCCGCCACGTTTTGTCTCAATTTGCGCCGCCACCTGCCTACTTGGTGCGATAGGGTGCGAGGGAATATTGGTCAGTGGTTCGAGTCAGTCGGGCGACGGAAAAGCAAATCAAGCGCCAGACGGCAACCAGAATCCCTCGGAAGCACCTGTATCGTTCACATGCGAGGAAGGCTCCGAGAAATCGAGCCCCGGAATGCGGCGCCTCACACGACGTCAGTACGAGAACACTCTTCTCGACTTACTCACCGCCAAACTAGACGACAGCAAGTTAGCGGACGAAGTTCTCCAGGAGCTTGAACCGACCATCGAACAGCTTCCGCAGGACGCGCGAGCGATTCTACCCCAAGACTTGCACGGTACGTTTCGCCGCCTCGATCAATCTGTTCAACAGTCTCACGTCGATTATTGGTACGAAGTGGGGATTCTTGCAGGAGAAATTCTTAGCCGCGAGGAGAACCTTTCTCAGGTCGTCGGGCCATGCGCGGCGGACGACGATTCTGCGAACGACGAAGCTTGTTTGACCGATTTCGTGAAGGAGTTTGGAGCCTTGGCGCTGAGACGCCCGCTCAGCACAAACGAAGTCTCCCACTACTCGTCTTTCTATGAACCAAGCACCGGCATTGACCCCCTTGGCTTCGCCGACGTCATTGGTGGCATTCTCAATGCGCCGCAGTTTCTCTACATCATCGAGCACGGAGATGAAGCACTCGAAGAACCGGGAGCCTTCAAGTTGGCGGCTTACGAGTTGGCTTCACGACTCTCGTATCATTTTTGGGATACCATGCCTGATGAGCGCCTGTTTGAAGTCGCAGAATCAGGCCAGCTACTCGAATCTTCGACCTATGAGGCCGAAGTGGAGCGGCTTTGGAGTGACGCCCGCACGAGACGCACCTTGCACGAGTTCTTCCTCGAATGGATGAAGGTCGAAGACCTGCCCGAACTTGACGCCAACAACGCTTCGCCGCTCTACCAAAACTTCGCAGGCGATGATCTACCGAGCGCTGAGCTCCGTTCGCAGATGCAACAAGAAGTGGTGGATTTCCTCGACTACTTCACCTGGGAGCAGCCTGGCGGCATCGAGCAGATGTTCACATCGCGTTACTCCTTCGCAAAAAGTGACGAGCTAGCGAAAATTTACCGGGGTCGAGCCCTGGGATGGGGAGAGTGAGCCACCACAGCTTCCGAAGTCTCGCGCAGGCTTGCTCACCCGTGCAGCATTTCTAGCGACCGGGACCGCCAACACACGACCGATCATGAAGGGGCTGTTCATCCGCAAGAACGTTCTCTGCGACCAAATCGCACCGCCGCCGGACAACGCGATGGTGATCGCTCCCGATCTTGATCCTGAGCTTTCCACAAGACAGGTCGTCGAAGCCCTCACCGAAGTCGAAGGAACCGGCTGTGCGGGCTGCCATACCACGCTCATGAATCCTCTCGGCTTCGCCACAGAGAATTTCGATAGCCTCGGGCGTCTCCGCAAGTCTCAAAAGCTGTTCGACGAAGAAGGAAACAGTCTCGGGACGGTTGAAATTGACACGACTTCAACCCCCCAGGTCTTGCGCGGTGACATGACTCCTTCCGAGGGCGCTCAAGATCTCATGACCTTGCTGGTCGACAGCGGAAAGCCAACCGCGTGCGCCGTTCGTCACTATTTCCGATTCTCATTCGGACGCTGGGAGGGGGTGAGCTCGGATGGATGCGCCCTTGAAGCAATGCAAACGGCACTGGAAGAAACCGGAAGCCTGGCGGGCATGTTGAAAGCCGTGGCGCTCACGGAAGCCTTTCGCAAACGAAAATTCGAACTCACCATTCAATCAGGCGGAGAAAACTGATGCCCATTCGCACCCTATCCCGTCGTCAGATTCTCGTCGGTGCCGGCGGATTCGGACTGTCCATTCCGCTCATGCGCTCACTGTGGCCCAAGCAAGCTGGAGCCGCACCTGTGGGAACGGAAAAGCGCTTCGTGGCTTTCGCAACTGATCACGGTGGCATTGATGAATCGGCCATGTTCCCGGCTGAATCGATGCTCACCAAGACCCAGAATCTCTACGCTGGGCACGACGTCCGCGCCGGCAGTCTCGTCGCCGAGCAAGATGACGCGGAAACACGAATTTCCGAAATCCTTCGCGGCCCCGCGGCAAAGTTCACTCCCGATCTTGTCGCCAGAATGAACGTCGTGCGTGGACTGGATATTCCTTGGTACATTGCTCACCACACCGGGGGACATCTGGGCAATTTCGCAAGGAACGACGGCAATGGGACGGACGGGAAAGACGTCCAGGCGAATCAGATGCCGACGATCGATCAACTCATGGCGTGGTCGCCTTCGTTCTATCGCGAAATGACGGGCATCACCGAGCGCGCCCTTCTCTTTGGCGGCAATCGCTTGAGTTACGGTTGGTCAAACCCCTCGGGTCGCAGTGGCGAAATCCAAGAAGTCACCGGACCCAGCGATCCCTTGGCGATGTTCAATAGGGTTTTCATTCCGGAAGAGCCCACCGACGAACCCGAGCCCCGCCCACCAATCGTCGACCGCGTCTTCTCCAGTTACCAGAGCCTGAGGCAGTCCGACCGACGACTGAGCAGCGAGGACAAGCAGCGCCTGGATGATCACATGGATCGACTCTCCGAACTGCAGAGACGCCTCAATGTCGACGGCGTGAGGCGCGCGTCCTGTGGTGACTCTCCGGAGCCGATGGGCGATGTAAAAAACCCCAGAGAATACTACAAGATGGTCAACGACGTGATCACCACGGCGTTCCTTTGTGGCACATCACGCATCGCAATCGTCAAAGTCCGTGAAAGCACCTTCACGGACTACCCGGGTGACTGGCATCAAGAGATCGCTCACCAACATACGTCGCCCGAGCCCCAGGCGAGGCTTCGGGAAGTGAACCAACAGGCCTTCGAGCACGCCATCCTCGATCTCGCCGACAAGCTCAATGTCGAGGAAGCACCCGGCAGCAATGTGCTGGACAGCGCGCTGATTCAATGGACTCAAGAATCAGGAAACATGACTCACGACGCGCGCAGCATTCCGCTCGTCACCTTTGGGGGAGCAAACGGCGCACTCAAAGTGGGTAACTACTGCGACTACACGCGAAGAAGCCCCGAAGGCATGCGTATCTCCTACGGAAACGAAGCGGGTTACTCTGGTCTGCTCTATTCTCAATGGCTTGCGCAGGTACTTCAAGGCCTCGATATTCCCCCCTCCGAATTTCAAACCATCGAGCACAACGCGCCCGCCGGCTATGGTCTCGGATTCGTTTCTGCTGAATACGAAGTCACCCATTCAGACGGCATGGTTGAGGCAGCAAGCTCACCCCTTCCCTTTCTTGGAGTCTCATGAAGCAAGTCCTTCGACTTTCGGTTCTTGGTCTATTCACCCTCGCAAATTTCGCTTGCACCTCAAACGACCCGGCTGACGAGATGCTCCAATCAACGGGAGGCCAGAGCGGCGACCGAGCTGGCAATCCCGGAAGCGGGGGCGCGAGGCCAGACGAACCCAACGAGATGGGCGGAGCGGGGGAGAGAGCGGAGCTGCCACAGGCGGTGGGTCGCCAAACAGTGGCACAGGGGGAAACGACCCTGGCCCTCAACTTGTGCCCGCATTCGTTGCACAAGGGCATTTAGGCCGGCTCGTGACCTCCTGCGACGAAGGAAAGACCTGGATCGCCGATCAAGCCAATGATGTCGGCGAAGGGACCTGTTGGAGCGACGACGCGAACGAGATCGAATGCGATCACGATGTTGGCGCCGGGCGGGGAATCGCTTACGGCTCGGGCTACTTCTTTGCCACGTTCGGCTGGGGAACGCCGAGCACAATCAAGCGTTCCGAAAATGGGATCGACTGGGAAACCGTCCTCAGCGGCGAGGACGACGCGCGCTTCGGGGGCATTGCTGTCCAAGGTGATGTTGTCCTCGCGGCAGCTAGGAATGCGCGTCTCTCTCCCGATAAGGGGCAAACTTGGGGCGCGCCGGTGCCCACCAATCTCATGGGCTTCAACGTGCGACGCGCCGCTTCTGCGGGCTCCTACTTTGTGATGGTTGGAGACGCGGGGGACATCGTGTTGAGCGACGATTCTGGCGCAAGTTGGTATGCACCTACCTTTGTCGAGGAGAAGTGTGGGGGCGGTATTCAAACGAGCGGAGGAATTGCTTTTGGTGACGGAACTTTGCTCATACTTGGTGGAAATGGAATCGCCTGCTCATCTACCGACGGGGGGTTGAACTTCCAATCTTCCGACCTAGGGACCAGTGGCAGCTCCCAGCTCGTTTGGTCGGGTCAGGACTTTGTCAGCTACAACAGTGGCACGGCCTATCGAAGCCCGGATGGAATCACCTGGACGTCCACGCCGATGTCACCTGCTGTGCCCATTGGTGCAATCAGTGTGAGCGCGCAGGGGACCTTCGTCGGCATTGACGGCGGATGGGGCGCAGCCAATTGGTACGATGAGCAGAACTTCTACCGCAGCGAAGATGGCATCAATTGGGAGACGCTGGCTCCGGGGACGTTCACAGGAGGTCATCCGATACGGAACCTTGCTTTCGGATACGTGAAACCGAGCGAGCAGTGTCCCCTGCCCTAAGAGCTTCTGGGCACGGTCAGCTTGCTGAAAGACTAACTGGGGACAACATGCCTATTCGTAGTCGACCATCTTCACGCCGCGACGAGTGCGATCAACCTCGGTGGCAGCCCGCACTTTTTCGTAGAGCGACACGACGTCAGTCTTGATATCGCGCACCTGAACCTGCGAGGTGGTGCGGTCGACTGTCTCCAGAATCAGGTTCCCCGTGCCAAGCAAACGCTGAGAAATGGACGCTCCACTGAGTAATCGGTGACGCGGTAGAGGTCGACTTGCTCCAGCTTCTTCGAAAGCACCCCCGTCTCGACGACCAGTCGCCGCGAGGTGATGCGGTAGTTTGTCCCCAGCACCTGACTGTAACGATAAAGCAGGTAGAGCCCCACGGTGAGAATCGCGAGGACCAAATCGGTTACGCTCGGCACAAGTGCTGGGCGCCCTTCGAAAAGAACCTGCTCTTCATCGGCGTGATGCGAAAGCCCTGATTGTTCTGCTGCCGGTGCCGTCTCCATTGCGCAGCACTGTACACTGGGGGCGAGCCTTCCAGAAAGCGGGTCGCTCGAGTAGCTAAGACGGAGCAATAGAAGCAGGCGCGACGAAAAGACCACGTTGTTCGAGGCGCTCTTCTGCTTCTTTAAGCAGATCCGATTCGCGTAGAGCCAAGGGGGTCAGGAACTCGGGATTTGTTCGACGTGCGAGTGCAATCAGATCCACTGTCGTTGCTTTAAACGCCCTCCCAGTTCCTCGACTTGCGTCCCGATAAAGCACGACAGAGCAAGGTGTCTCTCCTAGCTTGAGGTCGGCTTCTCCGGCGTGGCATCGCTTAACCACGTCGATGACATCACACTCATACTGTCGCACCACAAAAGGGTTCTCGTGGACTGGCGCATCGACAGAAGCTTGTGCCACTTGGAGTTCTTGGTACCCGAGCGGCTCGACAAATGTTTTCGTAATTCCTACAGCGTAAAGGCACCACTCGTAATCGGCGATATCCTCGCAGAAGAGCGGCAAACCGAATTCTTCACGTCGACTCTGAAGAAACTCTGAGAAATGTCGTCCGAATTGGTTGGGCTCGAAGTGCGCGGCTGGGTGAACCCGATCGTACTCGGCTGCGAGTTCAAAGAAGAGCGCCTTGTTCTTGAGTTCGCAAAGTCGCCTGATGGTCGGGTAGAGCGAAGTGAGGATGAGACTGACGTTGCGCGTCATCAACGTCCGATAATATTGCAGGCGCGCTGGTCCCGATTGGCTCGCCCCCAGCTCGCAACACAATTCTTCGACGGACTGCTCTCCGCGCAAGAACGGGACGACCGCGGAAAAGAAGCGCTCTGGAAACTCGTTCATCTGGGTCCCACCAACGCAAGCGAATTCGTGGAGCCAGAGGCGCTCGACCCCAGCTGTTTTCGCGCCAGGAGGGCTTCTTGGTAGATTTTGCGAGCCCGATCAGCTTCATCAAGTACGCGGTCGAGAGGAGGAATGTGAGTATCCCACTCGATCAAAGTCGGAATCGGCCCCAGCTGCTCAATGATCGTTCGGTAGAGCGACCACACCTCGTCGCAAACTGGAGTGCCGTGATTATCGAGCAAGACGTCGCCATCGCGGACGTGCCCTGCCAGATGAATTTGTCGCACGCGATTGAGAGGAAGTTCACTGAGAACCTCGTCGGGCTCTCGACCGTGATTCATCGCATTCAAGTAGGCATTGTTGATGTCGAGCAAGAGACCAGCGTCACTTTCTTCCAAAACCGCTTGAATAAACTCGCCCTCCGTCATCTCCGCACCCGGCATTTCCGCGTAGTAGGTGATGTTCTCAAGCACGATGGGAAGCTCGACAATCTCCGCAGCTTGTCGCGCTCGATTCGCGACATAGCGCACCGCCTCCTCAGAGAAGGGCAGCGGAAGAAGGTCATGAAACGCGTGACCATGAGCCGAGGAGAAACACAGATGATCACTGAAGTACCCGGCCCCTGTCTTCCGAAGGAGCGTTTTGAGTCCGAGAAGAAACTCGCGATTCAACGGGTCGGGGCCTCCCACAGACAGCGAGACACCGTGAGGAACCATCGGAAAGCGGCCCGCACAAGCATCAAAGGCACGCTGACGAAAGCCCGACTGAAAAACAAAGTTTTCCGGGACAAACTCCAGCCAATCAAGCTCACGAGTCGTCTCCAAGAGAGAATCGTAGTGAGCTCGTCGGAGTCCAATACCTATGCCAGTGGGGCCACTCACCTTGAATCGATGGTCCTATTTCTCCGATCCTGGACAGCCAGCTTCCGCTCCTGGACAGCCGGCTTCACCACCTGCACCCGGGCAACCGGCTTCGCCACCAGCACCCGGGCAGCCGGCTTCGCCACCCGCTCCCGGACAGCCGGCTTCACCACCCGCTCCCGGACAACCTGCTTCTGAACCGTTGTCGTTGTCCTCGTCATCCGAGGAACAAGCCACCGCGGCACAGCCCAGCCCAATGCTCAACATGGCCACTTCTAAAGCAGCCTCAAGTCCTTTTCTCATTCTTCTCTCTCCAAGATCTCAGCCGCAAACAGCTTGCGACATTCTAGTGCTCGGAGCTACGGAGCGGATCCAGAAACGGTTTCATGGGTCTTAAGAATTTCGCGACACGACTCCCATTGAGCCTGGAATCGAGAGCGAACCTCCAAATCCATGTGCTCAAGCAAGTAGCGACGCGATTCACAGACGGCTCGTGCAGTGGGATCACTCGCCCTCAAAGCAGAAGAAAGATCGAAAATCGCGCGTGGTGGAGCACCACCCGAGCACTTCGCTTGTCGAGTTGGTTCCTCTCCATGGACCGTCAGCTCCCCTTCAGGACACGATACTGAAACAAATGGACGGTCTAAATTCAATTCACGTGGTGCGTAATCCTCAAGTGGCGCGGAGTCCCTGAGCACAGTACTCGGCACAAAGAAACCGCTGACATCAGTTCCGCGATGCACCGGCCCGAACTGGTGAACACGATCTGCATCGGGACGATTGTATTGATGGCAGCCTCCACAATTGTTGTTCGCGCGCGCCTTTTGGGACGCACTTGTTCGACGCGGTTCGGTCGATTGAAGACTACCGGCCAACTCGGCCACCCAGTTGTCCGCCGCCTCCTGAGCTTTCACGTCTCCTCGTAACCACTCGGTTCCCCATAGAGGAGCATCAACGTCAAGTGACGAAGGCCGATAGACTTGGAACCACTCACCAGCTTCATCAAGTCGCGTCGCCCGAACATCCGCGACCCACCACTTTCCCGCTTTTCGACGCTCGCTCTCTACGCGCGCGAGATGGGTTCCTTGAGGGAATTTCAGGAGAAACTGGCCATTCTCCGCAAATTTCACGTCGAGTGCCGGGGCCTGGGGGAGCTTCAACCAAATTTCAGTCTTACTTCGTCCACTCTTCCGGCCAGGCAGCGCAATCGGCGGAGTCATCAACACAAAACCACTGCGACGAAAGTAGGTCTGGGGATGATCGATCTCAAGCTCGCCTCGTTTCGCCTCTGGGGAACGACGCCACCAAACTGCGAAAAGTCCCACAAGCATCAAAGCGAACAGAAACCAAAATCGATAGCGAGACGTAAGTGCGGACATGAGAACAACCATCAAAGCGCTCGGCGGCTTCACCTTACTCGCATTTCAGGCAGCGTGCTCGGATAGCGGCGATTCCGACGAGCTACCCATGTCGACTTTGAACGACGGACCAGGCGAGTTCACGACCGACTTCGCCGACTCAGATGAATTCTTTACCCAGATGTCGGAGCCCGCAAGAGGCCTCGCCGCAAGTCCTCATGGCGTTGTCCAGATTTACTACAGCAACAACATGGAACCGGCCATTGGAGAGGACACCTTCATCGTTCCGCCGGGAACCGTGGCCATCAAGACCCAAAAGTATGATTCAGCCGGCGACTACGGTGAAATCCTTGTGATGATCAAACAGGAAGCCGGCTCACTTCCTGAGAGCGACGATTGGCTTTACGAAGTCCGCGACAAGAACGGAGACGTTCAAGCTTCCGGCGATAGCAGCGTCAAGTTCTGCAACGACTGTCACCGTGGATACAAGGAGATGGGAAGTCTCCCGGGCTTCGTGGTCATGAACTAGCTGCTGGCGAATGCCGCACTGATTGCTAGCGAATGCCGCACCAAGCTTCTGCTTTGACGCCCGTGAGCGAACACGCCAAGGTCTCGTAATGCTTAGAACTTGGCTGCTCGTGCTCGGACTTCTCGTCGGAGCAGCTTGGACGCGGCCGGCTTCAGCTCTTTGTCATGGGCCCTGGCAGGAATTCCCTCGTACCGGCAGGGAACTGATTCAGCCTCGAAACTTGATCCTCGTCGGGGCCTCGGCATTGCCCCCCGTGATCTTGGCGCCGACGGGTGGTGATTACGCGCTGAGACGCGTTGCTCAAGATGATCTTGGTGGAAGCTATAATCCGGAACCGATCTCCGTCTACACACCGTACGTGGTCGCTGGGGCGACCGCAGCGATTTACGTTGGTTCGTTGATCGCAGAGCACTGTGAAATCCAACGCACAACCTCCGCGATGATACAAAGCATGTTCACGACCGCCCTGACAGTCGGGTTCGCGAAGTGGATCACGGGACGGCAATGGCCCAACGGCGGGCGCGATCCGTACGGCACAGACCGGCTGGATCATCCAGAGGATGCCCAAGACTTTCAGCCCTTTCAGCGCGGACTCAATGCTGCCTTCCCTAGCGGACACACGGCCTTGATGTTCGCCGCAGCTGCTGCGTTTCGTGCGTCGACTCCGCAAGCGGGATGGCTCCGATTTGCAGGCTACCCGTTTGCCATCGGTGTAGGCCTGGGAATGTGGCTCGGTGATCATCATTGGGCCTCCGACATCTTGACGGGAGCTATGCTCGGGGAGGCTCTCGGCTCCGCCTCCGGCAACGCCTTCCGCAAAGTTGAGCAAGATCCTGTTACCGCGATTGTCCTCCCTGTTCCCGGGGGCGCCGCACTCATGTTGAGCGGAACGCTCTAACTGAGCGCTTCGCGTTCAGGGTGTCGGCTCTGCTAGCTCACCCGCGATGACTCCGAAGAGTGAATCCTCACCCCGAGCATCTTGGCCCAGTTCCCACACCATAATACCACCGTATTGCATCGCCAGTTTCGTCTTCGTGGCAATGGTGGAAGCGCTATTCAAAGAGATCTCTACCTCACCTTCACGTATCCAGTTCTCTTCCTTGGCCTGAGGATACTGCTGCACAATCTGGGCGTAGGTCATCGCTGATTGCTTCTCAGTGCACCCCCAACACCACCCATAGAACGGGACTCCAAGCACCGTCTTGTCCAAGGGATAGCCGCGCGTTTCGGTCCAATACTTCAGGTCCGCCATCGTTCCCTCGAGCGAGGCCTGATCACACGGAGTGTCCGACCAGCTGCAGTGGTCGTAGGCCATGACGTTGATGAAGTCGTACTCGTCGAGAGCATCCCGTGAAACGGGATCGCCGTTCTTCGTCGCCACAGCCGCGCTGAGCAACTTCCCGGGCGGCAACGCTGCGTTCAGCTTCTTGACAAATGGCTCGTAGGTCTCGGTGATAGCCCCGCCTTCGATGTCCACGTCAATTCCATCCAGATCATAGCGAATCAAAAGCTCGAGCAGTCCCGCAATGTAGGCGTCCACATTTTCTGGAACAATCTGGGCACCGACAATTTCGCCTGACGCCTTGGTACCTCCTGCAATCGAGGCCAGTACCTTCACGCCTCTTTCGTGCGCGGCAGACACGAGCGGTTCGATCTTCTCGCGGGCTGCCTCATCAAAATCGCTCTCGCTACCGTTGCCAGTGGGATTCGCAAACGCAATACAGAGATGCGTCAACACGGAAAAGTCGAAGCCATCGGGAGAGAGACTGCGATAGGTCGGAATGTAGCCCACCACGCGTCGCGGAGGAGCAACGGCTTCGCGTCCTCCCGTTCCTGACTGTACGTCCCCCGATTCCGTGGATGAACCGGCGCATCCCGCGAGCAGGGACGAGGAACAAAGAATGAATAAGCCAACACCGACACTCTGCGAACGCATCATTCTCTCAGAATGATGCTCTTCCCGCGATCAGGCTGTTCAGTTCCTACCCGACTGATGACGTTTTCGGCGCTTGGATGCCTGCGTTAGTACTTTTCAGGCACCAACATCGAGCGGGGGACCGGATTTCGACGGTAGTCCTCGTCATGCGCCCGTTCCGGGAGCGTCACTTCATCCTTTTCGATCTCAATGTAAGGGAACAAGCTGAGCAAATGACTGATGCAATTCATGCGACTTCGTCGCTTATTGTCAGCAGGCACTACGTGCCAAGGTGCCGCAGGGGTACTCGTACGCATCAGCATTTCCTCCTTCGCTTTCGTGTAGGCCTCCCAACGAATCCGGGACTGCAGATCCATCGGGCTGAGCTTCCATTGCTTGAGCGGGTCATGAATCCGGGAAAGAAAACGAGCCTCCTGTTCCTGATCGGATACCGAGAACCAATACTTCACCACGTGCATCCCCGCAGCGACGAGCATGTCTTCGAACAGCGGCACCGAATGGAAGAAAAGTTCGACTTCTTTGGGGCTCGCGAATCCCATCACACGCTCCACTCCGGCTCGGTTGTACCAACTGCGGTCAAACAGAACGATGTTGCCAGCAGACGGGAGGTGCTTCACGTAGCGTTGGAAGTACCATTGAGTACGTTCCTCTTCTGTTGGCTTGGTCAGGGCAACCACGCTCACGACGCGTGGATTCAAGCGGCGAGTCATCGCTTTGATCACTCCCCCCTTTCCGGCCGCGTCACGCCCTTCAAACAATACGACGACTCGCTGTCCCGTCTCCACCACCCAGTCCTGCAACTTGATTAACTCTGCTTGCAGCGTTCTCAGCTCCTTCACGTAAAAGCGCCGTTCCTCGCGCAATTCCAAAAGTAGCTGCTTGGGTGAGAGTTCACTCTTCACCAAGACGCGGGCCAAGTCCTCCCACTCGTCTTCAAATTCCCCTTGAACAATCTCGTTCAGGTCTTCTTGAAGAGTCTCCAACGTTCCCCGATCGCATGAGATCTGATGTTTTTGGCAGAAATCAAGAAAGTAGTCGGTCGAGTACTGCGGGGAGGACATCAGGGGATCACTTTTACCATCATCTGAGCGACGGCAAACAGCACTGTGGCGATCACGGAAAGTAACGATAAGGTGTCAGACGCGAGACGAAATCGTGCTGTAGTGAGTGCTCTCACGTTTTATCCCGCCTCAAGAGCGGCTAGAGCACGAGCATGAAAATTCGATTTCTGTGGGACTTCTATGGTCCGGGCGCCGAGAAAACCGCCCGGCACTTCGAGCAGCATCTCAAAGACTTCTTCAAGAACAATGAATTAGCCCTGCCGACTGATGTTCAACGACTGGAAGAGAATCACTGGTGTGCCTCATGCGACCCACCCGACGTGCCCGCCGCAATGCTTGAGCCGCAACCGACCACCTCCGACGAAGCGAGCATCGCAGACAAAGTCGGCCGCGCGCTCAGACCTCAACGTGTCGAAGAGATCTCAACTCTGCTAGAGCCAGACTCTGTGTCGGAGCCGACTTCTAGCGGCTGACCCCACCTATGTTGAAGAGAAACATCCACTGATGGATCCCACGCGCGGTCACGTCGTCGTAGTACAGAACTTCGTCAACGATCGCGACGCTCTTGACGTCAGGCACCTTGATCGAACCACCGCGCAGGTGAACTGCGGAAAGTCCAAAAAGAAAGCCCGATTCAGTCGCAAAATCTACCCCGAGACCAAAGCCGTAAGAGCCGGTCGCCGACGAGCCGACAGTATGGACTTCATCTTCGTCGTCCACCGCCAGATCTTCGTCGATCGTGACATCGTGAAACCACACGCCCCCCAGCAAATCGACGTGAGGACGAATCATCCCTGAAAGGGGCATCCAACGAACTAGCGCATGGGTCCAGATAGCTCTCCTGTCGATATCCCAATCGTTGAGTTCACCATCAAACGTGAACCTCTCGGTACGACTGCCAAACCAATCGAAGCCGAGCTGCGCTCCGAACAGAAGCGGAAAATTCTTGGGACCAATGGCGATGAGCAGGTCTGGTCCGCCGCCCCACTGATTGCTTGTTTTCTGAAGCTCTGTACCCGCCAGAGTCAGGTGTCCGCCAATGCTAAAGTACATGCGGGCATCAAAGGTGGATTCTGCGGCCCGGTAGCTCCCATCTTCGCCAGAGTCATCGCTGTAATCCTCTGAATCCGAGTCCCCCGAATCATAGTCACCCGAGTCGTTCGAACCGGACTTGCTGTCACCCGAGTTACTTCGACGCTTCTTGTTCGGATCGAGCTTTTTCTTTCCTGATCGAGGGTCCTTCTTTTTCGAAGTGGAGTTGTTTTCGGTAGAACCTGAGCCGGTGGAGCCACTAGAGCCCCCACTCGATGAACCACCGCCGGACGAGTCTCCGCCCGATGAACCTTCCCGTGGCAGCGGCACTGAATGCGATTGCGCTACTGCGGGAGACGAGATCAACCCGAAACTAAGAAAGAAGAACCAAGGAACAAACCGCATATAAGCCTAAACAGTACGAATCGACCGGAGAAAGCCTTCCCAGAACGTTCGACAGCTCTTCGAATTAAAAGGTTTTTCCTGCTACTTCGCAAGCAGTCGGCCCGCAAGGAATACGTGCGCCGGTTCGCGAAGCGCCTCGAGATCGAGGTTTGGATTGGCATTGACCAGCAGAAAGCTCGCCTCTCCTCCGACTTTCAACTGACCCTTTTGTAGTTTCCAGTAATTCGCAGGCCCAGAGGTCCCGGATTCCAGCACTTCGCTTCGGGTCAGCCCGGCTTGCTCAAGCAGGAGAAGTTCTGCCACATCGATCCCGACTCTTCTTGAATTTCCCAGATCGGTTCCGTAAAGCACCCTCGCTCCCGCTCCATGCAGTCGCCTCAAGTTGGAGATGGCCATCTCGCCTCGACCAAAGGCTCCCAACGTCGACACAACGGCCCTCCCGCTCCACGCAGCGATCGTTTCGTCGCTCAGCTCCTCCGTGGGTGTGTGAGCAAGAATATCGCAGCCGAGAGTTCCTGCGCGCGCTGCAGCTTGATCCGAGAGAGCATGCACTGCGACTTTCACGCCGGCCTCATGAGCGGCAGTCACAACCGCCGCCACCTCATCATCCCGAAGTGAGTTCTCGCCATCAAGAGGCACCTTGATCACTCTTGCCCCCCTCCTTAGCAAACGATCTACCGCCTGACGGGCTGCGGGTGGGTCTTCCACCTCAAGCCCGTAACCGTCTCGCCCCCAACTCTGAGTCGGGTAGCCTTTCAGTGAGGTGATCATCGGACCTGCGCTCAAGATCTCCAAAAAGGTGACCGGCACATCAAGAGAATCTAGCGGAGCCGCCAAGTCTACCGCAGCAAGTACCCCGGCCTGCGCAAGCGCCTCGGCTACAGGAAAATACGAGAGATGAACGTGGCTATCGACAAAGGCAGGGACCGCAAAAAACTCACCAGCGTCGAAATAGTCCGCGTCAGGCAGCTGACCATCCGGCTCAAAACGAACGACTCGCCCCTCCTTGACGACAAGATGGACTCGTTCTCCGGAGCTCAGCCGTACATGAGCAAGCACGAATGACGTCCGCTCGGCCAACTCATCCAACGGGAGGGCAGTCCGTGGAGAATCACCCTCGGTGCCGCCGGGACCACTCGCTCCGGCCATGTCCTCGGGTGCTGGGACGACGGATTTCGAGTCCACCGGCGCGATTCGCTGATCCATACCGCAGCCGCTCACTGCCCAGGCCAGCAATATTCCTGCAAGTCGGCTCTCCGGAGTCCATTTGCTCATGGTGAACAACTAGCACCAGAACCCCGAGAATTAAGCAAAAGCACTCATGCTTAAGGAACCGCACTTTGCTGAAGTTTTTGTTCTCGAGTTGTCCGAATCGACGATCTTCGAACGTTGTGCATGTAGAATCTCCCGCCTCAAACTCAGAGCGGGACATCAAAACGAGGAGAATCTAATGACTAAGTACCTGTTTTTATACCACAATCCCCCTTCGGCCGACGCACCACCTCCTTCTCCGGAGCAAATGCAGCAGATGCTCGCGCAATGGGCATCTTGGAAGGAAAAATTCAAGAAGCATGTTGTCGACATGGGCGATGGTCTCAAGCCAGGTGGCAAGGTCCTTTCTGGCGGCGAAGTCACAGATGGTCCATTTGCGGAAGCGAAGGAAATTGTTGGCGGCTTCTCAATCGTCGAGGCCGAGTCCTACGAGCAAGCCGTGCAAGTAGCCCGCGAATGCCCCATCGTTTTTATGCCTGGCGCGACAATCGAAATTCGCGAGATGATGGGCTTTTGAGCCAAGGATATTGAACGAACGATCCATGACGGTCCCTGTATCTCCGAACGAATCATGCGCTGAGGAGCAGACGCAGGGACTCGTCGATCATTTCTTTCGGCATCAGTATGGGCGCCTCATTGCGGCCTCGGTCCGGCGATTCGGGGCCAGCAATTTAGAGCTCATTGAAGACGGCGTTCAGGCTGCTCTTGAACAGGCTCTCGGCTCTTGGAGTCGTCGCGGGATCCCGGCGAATCCAGAAGCCTGGTTAAGCCAGGCCGCCCAGCACCGCATCATTGATCAACTTCGACGAGAGAAACGTCTCATCGGAATCGAGAATCTACCCTTCGCGGAAGACCTCGAATTTGCATCCCCTAGTCCAGCGACGTTCGTCGATGAAATCGAGGACGACGAACTGCGCATGTTGTTTGTTTGTGCGGACAGCGCGCTGAGCGAGCGAACTCGCCTAGTCCTGTGCCTGAAACTGCTGTGCGGCTTCAGTACCATCGAAATCGCGACCCGACTCTTCCAGAGCGAAGCAAACGTTCAGAAAATGCTGGAACGGGGAAGGGCCAGGCTACGAGAACAATGGGCTGAACAAGAGCAGCAATCGCATCGCCCATGGGCGGAGCCAGGACAAGACCAACTCTCGGAGCGCCTGGCCTCCGTGCAGCGCGTCATCTATCTCCAGTTTAACGAAGGATACAGTTCACTACGCGAGGGCGAACCGCTCCGTCCCGAACTCTGCTTCGAAGCGCTTCGCTTGGGAGACCTCTTAGTTTCTCAGGCTGTGGGCGACACGGGTTCGTCATGGGCTCTGTTGGCCCTAATGCATTTCCACGCTGCGCGCCTGAGCACTCGAATCGACGGCCTGGGGCAACTGCTCTTGCTTGAAGCGCAGAACCGCTCGGCCTGGGATAAAAAGCACATCTACGCGGGAATGCACTGCCTCACGCGCTCCGGCCAGGACAATGACTATTCTTGCTTTCATGGCGAAGCAGCAATCCAGGCCGAACACTGTCTTGCCCCTACCTACGAGCAAACAAGATGGAATGAGATCGTCGAACTCTACGAACTCTTAGAAAGGCTCAAGCCGTCTCCACTCTATACACTCAATCGTGCGATCGCGCTCTCCGAGTGGAAAGGACCAGAACTCGCGCTGGAGATACTCACAAACTCCGCGCCCCCCTCTTGGCTGAGCGGTTATTATCTCTGGGATGCGACCATCGGTGAGATGCTGCGTCGCTGCGGAGACTTTGATCGCGCTCGCGTTCACCTCACCCGCGCCCTCGAAGCCGCACCCACCAGCGCAGAAAAAAACATCTTCGCGCGGCGACTCGAGCAGGTCACGCTGCGCTCTACGGAAAGCCGATTGCCATCAGACGCGGACGTCCCCGGTACCCGAGTGGAACGCTAACCCCCCTGGCCTCTTCCCCACGGGCCCCCGAGCCTCGGCCCCGTTCATCGAAATCTCAGCATCAAAGTCTGGTTTCGAGAGTTGCCGCATAACCGAAACGCTCAAACTCTTTACCTTGCCTCACCCTAAGGTCATTCTTGGTCATGATGAAAGACATCATGGCGGCGAAGGTAAGTTTTGCGCACACCGACTCACCCTCCATCGGGTCCGGCTCAAGCGGCGTCACTGATCCGCTCGTGCGATCCGCCCTCGAACTATTTGAGAACCAACCGAAAACGCGTTGGACGGTTCGGCAAGTCGCTAAAGTCCTCGGAACATCTCGCCCTGTGCTCAACAGGCGCTTCAATGAGGCACTCAAGCAACCCCCGCTTCGAGCTTTGCGAGAAATACGAATGCGGCACGCCGCGTTCTTACTCACGACGTCTGAACAAGGGTTGGCAGCAATTGCTGATTCCGTTGGATACGACTCCGAGTTTGCTCTGAGCCGAGCCTTCTTCCGTCATTTCGCGGTACGGCCAGGCAAATGGCGAAGCGAGTACCAGCGTTGTGCCTCCGTCTCCAGTCGCCGCTCGGCAGCTTGATGTGGTCAGCGGCTCGGACGCTGCCCCATGCAGCCCCGTTCATTCGAATGCCGCGCGAATGAAAAGCGCGTCTCGTTCCTCTTGAGTGACGAATGAACCGGGTTTTCCTAGCGCTCGAAGAGCCAAGCGAAGTCGTTCGGCATCCTGGAGATAGAAGTTCCTCAAAGCAGTCAATCGCTCCTGAACAAGACCGGCTTCGCGAATGGCCCGAGGCTTGAGGAGAAGGCTGTGAGCAATCACTTGCAGCAGCCCAGAATCCTCGCCGGCAAAGAACCAGGGTAAGGCCTCCGCTATTTCATCGGGAATTTGCCGAAAGCCGACGAATCGCGAGCCGCGTACATGGGATTGTGCAGGAAGACGATTGGTTTTTTCCCGATGCCCGATCAAGGAAAGCAATTCAACCAGCGCATCAAATGCTGCTTTGACTCGGGGGCGCGAACGAAAGGTGCCAAACCACTGCAGCTGATGGCTTGAGTAACTGCTTGGGCTCGTCGAGAAACACAGAAGCGTCGTTTTGTCTGCTCGGCCGACGCCGAGTGCGGGATAGAGAAACGCGTACGCGCCATCGACATTGTAGAGAGGCGCAAGCTCTCGAATTAGCTCGTTTTCACGAAGCAGCGCCGCCTCCTCCGATGGCTGAACCTCGTAGCGAATTCCATGTGCCTCGCGCACCAGCAAGCGCATCTTACGATGTACGCGGCGTCTCGAAGCATTGCGGTACCCCTGAAGACGTCGCCGCAAACTCTTCGCCTTCCCGACATAGATCACCACGCCTTGATCATCATGAAAAAGGTAGACCCCCGGATTGGTAGGCAAGCTGGACACGAATGCCGGTCCAAACTTCTTATCAAACGCAGGATTCGCCAAAGCGTCGCTCCGGACCGTGAAGTGTTAGAGCGAAGAACAAAGCGGTGCGTCGACGATCTCTTCAGCGAATGGACCTTCAATGACCGCGTAATCTTCTGGAATACACGCGTCGGGGAATACCCAAAGAGAACCATACTCACTCTCGGCGACCGTAGATTCTGGCCCGCAATCGGCATCAGCAGGGCATCCCACTTGCTCAACTTCTTCCAGACAATCGAGCTCTTCGTTGTAGCGACGAGCATCAAGCTCACCACAGCAACCCGAAAATGTGAGAGCCAGTCCACTCAAGAAAAGAGCGCGCATCGGTATCATCGGACCGAGTCTGCTGCAAAACCGAAATTCGGTAAACTCATGAACTCTTCCCGCGAAAAACCCGGGGCCAGGCACGTGATGTGAGGCAAATTGCCACAAACATGTAGCAATTTGCCGCGCTTCTCAAAGAATCAACGCGATCTTTGAGTCTGGCGCAGCCCTTGCAGGTGCATTTGTGAATTTCATCACCACTTCCAACAGAAAGGCTGCCATGTCAGGCATCTCGCGCACCACCACCAACCACGACCACATTCAGCGCTGGGCAGAAGCGCGCGGCGGTGAAGCCGCTCGCGTGAAGGGGACTGAGCGCCACAGCGCAGGGCTTCTTCGCATCCACTTCCCTGAAGGCTCAGACGATGACGCGCTGGAGGCGATCGGCTGGGAAGAATTCTTCGAGAAGTTTGAAGAGAAGTCCCTGGCTCTGGTTTATCAGGAAGCGACCACCGACGGGCAGATCAGCAGATTCAATCGAATCGTCTCGCGAGAAAGTAAAGCCAATTAATTCGAACTTGCTGAGCCACAGAACACGCCTGGAGTGGGAAGAGTGAAGAGCCACTAAGTCAGTGTGGGAGGAGTCCCTTCATTTCCAAATGACGATGGAGTGACAAGGGAGCGCATGAGAGAATCTCCTCATGACGGTTCGACTTACTTCGCTCCCTGCTATTTTGCTCACTCTCGCTCTCGCCGGCTCTTCGCTTCTTGGGTGCTCTGATGGGTCCGTAGGAGGCGCTTGTCGAAGCAACGACGACTGCCCTGGCAACGAGTGTTGCGACAAGAAGGAATGCGGCGGCGGCATGTGCACTTACAAATGCGACAACGACCGCGACTGCCCCAGCGGAACGGCCTGTGAACACAAGCGCTGTTTTGTCAGATGCCTTGAGGATTTTGACTGCCTCGTCGGGCAAAGCTGCAAGCACGACGGTGTCTGTGAGTACGATTAAATCATCGCCGATGAGCAGGGCTGAAGCTCAGGTCACCTTTTCTGAACCAGTCTGAGAGGGCGCAATCCAGCTATCCATGGGAGGCCTCGGTTCATTCTGTGAATGATCGTCCTCCAGCTGACGATCACCGCGCAAGCTCTGGTTAGCCGCACCCGTCATCGACACTCGAGTCGTCGGGAGACAGTCGGGATATTCTCTGACGAGGAATTCAATCAGTCCGCGCCGCACTGCGCACCTGAGATCCCAACATTCCGGTGAACTGCGCGCGGTCATCAGCGCCCGAAGCTGCACGCAACGTTCCTTCATTTCGACCACTTGCAACACCCGAGCGTCGCCGTCCCACAGCTTATTCTCATCGAGCAGACGATTCAGCTCCTGATTGAGCGGCTCGAATGGGGTTTGCGCCGCTACCTCGAGAAAGACACTTCCAAGAATCTGACCAGATTTTCGTGTCCAATTCTGAAAAGGCTTTTCAACAAAGTAGGTGATCGGAAGAATGAGGCGGCGGCGATCCCAAACTCGCACCACGACATAGGTCAGAGAGATCTCTTCAATCCACCCCCACTCATCTTCCACAACAACGGCGTCATCAATACGTATCGGCGACGTAAACGCGATCTGAAACCCTGCGAGCAAGTTTGCCAAAGTGCGCTGGGCCGCGAATCCGATGACCAGGCTCGCGACTCCAGCCGAAGCCAAGAGTCCGGTGCTCAGTTTGCGGCCACTTTCAAACTGCGCCAAGACTACTGCGGTCGTGATCACGACCACCGCCATATCGAATATCTTTTCGATGAATGAGGTTTGGGTACGCACACGACGCGAACGGAGGTTGTCAGGCATCGAGACATCAAAGCGCTCGTCGAGCCACATGCGCGCTCCGCGTGCGAGACGCATCAACATCCAGGAAAATGAAAGGATCGTGCAGACCTGAAGCGCTGTGACCGTATTTTCAGAAACCGGACGAAAGGCCGCCACTTCAGGGATCAAAAAACGGTTCGTGCAGATGACCGCAAAGATCACCAGGCTCGTTCGCGTCTGACGACTGAAATGCCCGGGTGCGCCCGTATTCACCGGATCTTCAGGGTCCGAATTTTCTCGACGCCCAGCGATAAAGACACGGCGCACCAGCACTATCGCGCCCAGGCAAATTGCCACCACCAAGGCAGTAATACCGGCAACTTGAAGCATCGCCCAATGAACAGGCAGAGCGGAATTGGTGAAGAGAGCGTCGAACTTCATCGACTTCAATACTATCGACCCGAGGTTTCGAGTCGTCTTCAATCACATCTCATGCAGGCAAACTTGTCGCAAAAACCGCTCACATTTCTTCGAGTGAGCGCCCGCTTGTCTCTGTGACAAATTGCCTCACGAAGAAGAACGAAAGCAACGCGAACGCCGCGTAAACACCATATGCGAAACTGATCCCCAACGAATGCAGCATGATTGGGAACGACACTGTGATGGCAAAATTCGCGATCCACTGCGCACCCGCTCCTGCGCTCAATGCTGCACCACGAATTCGGTTGTTGAACATTTCGCCCAGCAACACCCAGACGCATGGCCCCCACGAGGCGCCGAAGCAAAACACGTAGACGTTCGCTGAGACGAGAGCGACAACACCAGCGGCACTTCCGAGCACGATCGCGCCATCCGCGTCGATGCCAGCTGTAGAGAGTGCCCCGGCAACAACCGCCAAAGAAACAGCCATGCCAGCTGAACCAACTAGCAACAGCGGCTTTCGGCCTACGCGATCAATGAGGGACATAGCAACAAAGGTCGACGCAATGTTCACGCCTCCGCTGAGCAAGTTCACGAGCAAAGCTTCAGACTCGGAAAAACCGACTGAGCGCCACAGAACCTCGCCGTAGTAGAAGACGACATTGATTCCAACAAACTGCTGAAATACGCTGAGCATGATGCCCACCCACACAATGGGGCGCACCCTGCCGTTCTCAAGCAGGTCGCGCACCTGCGGGCGATGATCGGCGGCAAGCGACGCCCGCACTTCAGCCACCTTGGCCGTGGGAGATCCGCCGTGAACCTTGGCAAAAACCTTCTCGGCTTCAGCTTCCCGTTTGGCTGCCACAAGAAACCTAGGCGATTCGGGAATCCAGAGCGCACCAAAGAGCAGCAAGGCGGCGGGAACCATTTCAGTCCAGAACATCCAGCGAAACGCCTGAAAGCCTCCCCAAAAAACGGCCGAGGCGCCCCCGGCCACTTTTGAGATAAAATAATTACTGACAAACGCAGCAAATATCCCCACAACAATTCCGAGTTGCTGGAGCGACGCAAGACGACCACGAAGGTGCGCGGGAGCGACCTCGGAAATGTAAGCTGGCGAGAGCACACTCGCAGCGCCCACGCCGAGTCCACCGAGCAAGCGGTAGACAATGAACTCGCCGGTGCTGCCAGCTATGCCCGACCCCCAGGCGCTCAATCCGAAGAGAAGCGCAGTGACGATCATCATCGCTTTACGTCCAGTACGATCCGCCACTGGCCCCACAACAAAGGCGCCCACCGCACAGCCGAGCAACATCGATGCTACAGAAAATCCCGTTCCGGCGGCATCTGAAGCAAAAGTCTCAGACAGTGCCGTTACCGTGCCGTTGATCACACCGCTATCGAATCCGAAGAGGAACCCCCCGAGCGCCGCGACAGCCGCGATCAAAACGACAAAGACTGTCGACACCTGGTGGTTCTCAATTGATTGGCTGTCTTTCATGAATGCACACGTCCGGCGCGAGGTTGCGTCGCCCTCTCACGATTCCCTCAAGTCGAGGGATCCCCTCAGAGAGCTATCTTTCTCAGATAACAGCGCAATGTCCACCATGTGCTTGGTTGAGAAACTCAGATCATCCCAGCCCGCTCGCATGCCGCACAAATGCCTGCCTAAAGAAGTCAAGCGCAGCTCGCACCCGAGCTGTCTCGCGAATGTCGCGGTGAGTGAGAAGGAGTCCGACAGCACTTCGCCCCACCCTCCTGCCCACCAAATTTTCCGGAAGTGAATCCGGGACGCGAATCGCCACGTCCACTTCATGCTTCTCCACGCTCATCATGGAGTCACTCATGGTGAGTTCAGCCTGGAGCCCCGGATGTCGAGCGAGAAATGAGCTTTCTTCACGACCAAGTTCGCAGCACCGCTGTTGCGAGCGGGGGCCAGTGTTGTTTTCAACAGCAGTGTGGCCGCGGAAATTGGTGCGCCACTCTGCAATCTCTACGGTGCCTCGAAGGCAGCTGTCAGCGGCTTCGCATTGCCGTCGATGGCGGTATGACTGGTCTTTAGAGCCAGGTGCGGTCTCTTCCGGGTCGCTTGGCATCTCCACGAGAGCGTGCTTGATGGGGGGATGGCGCTGAAGTTTCTTGCTTATCCTCAGTTCAACGACCCCGCGCTGCGCCATTTCGCGGGGATGAAGCACAGGATTCACTCTCTTCCCGAAGATCTCTTTCCCAGCGAGAGCCTTCCCGATCGGCTAGCTCGTTCCCTCAGCGCACACCGCGCGATTCACGTCAAAGAACTCATCGAGGGTTTCGAGTTCTTCATGCGGGTTCGAAAGCGCATCAGGCGCCCGCACATGGTTGATCTGTGTGCAGGCCACGGGCTTGCCGGAATGATTTTCGCCCTCTGTGAGCCAAAGGTGCTGCGCGTCGAGGTGATTGACGAACGGAAACCTTCGAGCTTCGAAAGGATCTGGACTGCTTTCACCGAAATCGCCCCGTGGGTCGCCGAGAAAGTCACCTACCTTGAGCAGCCTTTAGACAAAGTGGACAACCTGCCCGACGGCGCCTCGCTCTTGCTGGTCCACGCTTGCGGTCCTCTCACAGATGAAGGACTCGCGCTCGCGGCCAAGGCCAGGGCCCCCGTGGCGGCTATGCCGTGTTGCTACGGAAAAGCCTACGAGCCAAAGGTGCCAGGACTCAACAAACCCTTTGGTCGCGCAGCGAGTATCGACATCTCGCGTTCTTTCCGGCTCGCCGACAGCGGGTACCAAGTGGACTGGACCGAGATCCCGGAAGCTATCACCCCGATGAACCGCGTCATTGTCGGCTGGAATCATCGCGGACTACATGAAGTCTAAGAGCGACGATCACATCGTCAGCACGATCTTTCCCAGAACCTTACCGTCGCCGAAATAGCGAAAAGCTTCAATCGTTTCATCTAGCGAGAACACGCGGTCAATTGTGGTGCGAATTTGACGTGCTTCGAACATCGCTTCGAGCTGCTCAAAATCTCCCCTGCTCGCTTCTACTGCCAACAGTCCAAGTTTCTGCCCGCCCCAAAGCGAAAGGAGCGGCCCAAGAAGGAGCGACTGGAAAATTTGAGTCATCGCGCCACCGACGACCGCGTAGCGGCCCTGGGGAGCGAGGACGCGTCTCACATGATGGATGGATTTTTGCGCTACTAAATCCAGGATCAAATCGTACTTCACATCGCCTTGGGTGAAGTCATCACGCGCGCAATCAAGTACGTGGTCGGCTCCGAGAGAGCGCATGAACTCGAGCTTTCCACCATGGTCAACGGCAGTCACAGTTGCCCCAACAGACTTAGCCATCTGAATGGCGAAAGAACCGGAGCCCCCTCCTGCACCATTGATCAACACGTGATCGCCGCGCTTCGTCGGACGCCCATAGCGCAGTCCCTGAAGTGCAATCACAGCTGCCTGGGGAATCGTGGCGACTTCCTCAAACGACATCTTCGCCGGCTTGTGTCTCAGCTTTTTTGCAGGTGCACAGACATACTCGGCGAAGCCCCCGAAATGTCCCATGATATCACCAAATACTTCATCACCCGGCTTGAACTCGCTCACACGAGCGCCCACAGCTTCCACACGCCCAGCAATATCTGACCCGAGAATCTTGAAACGAGGTGCAAATACTCCCATCACTCTCGAATAGAGCGGCGTCCCCACCAGGAATTCCCAGTCCGAACCGTTGAAGGAACTCGCTTGGACGCGCACGAGAACTTCATCGGGCCCCGGCACTGGCTTTTCGATTTCCTCAAGTGTGATCGAGCTGGGTGGCCCATAGATGTACCGAACTGCGGCTTTCATGAAATGTTCCTCTGAGGAAAATGAAGATTCGAAGAGAATTGACGGAAACCGCGCTTGCTCGAGCTATTTGACGCGTGGCACGTTGAATCAAATTCGGAGCATCGCCTTGTTCGTGTTTAGTGTACACTAAGCACAGGGATCCCTCAAACCATTTAATTCCTTCCCATGTCCTACACTTACGAATATCCCCGCGGTGCTCTCACCGTCGATTGCGTCGTCTTCGGCGTCGACGACGACGAACTCAAAGTCATGCTCATTCAGCGAGGGCTCCCCCCCTTTGAGGGCAAATGGGCACTACCTGGGGGATTCGTCCACGTGGATGAAAGCCTGGAAGAGGCCGCGCGCCGCGAGCTTCAGGAAGAAACGGGACTACAGAACGTCTTCCTCGAACAGCTCTACACTTTCGGGGAGGTCAGCCGTGACCCGCGGGAACGAATCGTCTCAGTCGCCTACTACGCGCTCGTGAAGCTGAGTGATCACCGGGTACACGCGGCGACCGATGCGCGTGACGCTGCCTGGTTCCCGGTCCACGACATGCCGAGTCTGGCATTCGACCACGCTGAGATCCTCCAAACGGCAGTTGAGAGGCTTCGTGGAAAAGTGCGCTACCAGCCAGTCGGGTTCGAACTTTTGCCAAGGAAGTTCACGCTCTCGCAACTCCAGCATCTCTACGAGGTCGTCCTTGAGCGCGAACTCGACAAGCGAAACTTTCGCAAGAAGGTCCTCAGTATGGATTTGCTGATCGAGACTGACGAAGTGGAACAGGATGTGGCCCATCGGGCTGCGCGGCTCTATCGCTTCGACGAGAAAAAGTACAAGCGCCTGATCAAGGCCGGGCTCAACTTCGAACTCTAACTTTGGCCTGGAAAGGGAATGAACTCTTCTTCGTCCCCAGGAACCAACGGAAAGCGCCGCTCTTGCCAAGCTTTCTTAGCCTCAGCAACACGCTCGCGGCGACTGGAAGCGAAGTTCCACTCCATGAACCGCTCGCTCATCTTAGCTCCGCCAATGATCGCAATGCGCGACTCCACACTAGCGGTCACTTTTACACCTGGAGCTGAACCGAATACTGCCAGGTTGTGCTCGGGAATTAGGTCTTCCCCAGCTCGAAGTTCGCCACTCGCGATGTAGATCGCGCGTTCCTCCGCCTCGGGGAGTTCCAGTTCGTCCCCCGGCTTCATATCAACCTCAACATAGAGCGTCTCTGAATAGGTTTTGACTGGAGAGACAACACCGTAGGCTGCTCCCATTAATACTCGAAGAGCAACTCCATTCACCTGGAGACGGGGGATCTGAGCCGATGGATAGTGGTAGAAAGCAGGTTCAACTTCCTCAAATTCCTCAGGAAGAGCCAACCAGAGCTGAAGTCCGTGCAGTCGACGTTCACATGCTACGACCTCGGGCCGCTCACGTTCTGAGTGCACAATTCCACGACCCGCGACCATGAGGTTAATGTCGCCCGGCCGAATCGCCTGCTGACTTCCCAGCGAATCTCGATGAAAGATTTCTCCTTCAAAGAGATAAGTCACGGTCGCGATGTTGATATGAGGATGCGGGCGGACGTCAATGCCTGGCCCAGGAGGAAACGCCGCTGGCCCCATGTGATCGAAGAAGATCCAAGGTCCCACTCGGCGCCTTGCTCGCGTCGGCAACGAACGACGAACGAAAAGTTTGCCTAAGCCCTTACTCGGCGCGACGACGAGCAGTTCGAGAGCACCGCACCCAGGGCGGGAAGAGCACTCTTGTTCTAATTCTTTGCTGACAACACTCACTGTTTTTTACCTCTGCTGAGCTTTCTCCGCAGTAAATACCACTTCGTCGCGGGCGTGTCCGCACCCACACAGGCGTGGTCACTCAAACTCACTTGGACCGGCGAACCGTGGGCTAGCCGGTCCAAGAATGAGCGTTTTTGGCAATAAAGCTCACGGAATCAGCGATGGCCCGAAGCGTGCAGTGAAAATGGCATGAGCAGCACGAACTTCGCACAATCACTTCCCTGCGACACCCTCTCGACACCGGGTTCCCCCTGGTACTCCCGCAGACTCGCCTGGTTGCTGCTGGCAGTCACTGCGACGCCCATCGCCATCTTCGGTGCCATTCATGCATTCCCCGGATTCGGCCCCTGGGCGGCGGATTCGCTCCGAGCGGTCGTCGGTACAGAACGTGTGGCTCAGCTGGAGGACACGGTCTATTCAGTTCGCGACTCCGTCAACCAGGTCACTCGCGCCGGCGAACGTCCCCAGGCCTACTGGGATGTTCCGGCGGACGACGACGTTCAGGAGCTCGAACCCTACCTCCCTGCCGCGCTGGCGGCCGATCCACTCCCCCCCGCCTTCGCGCCGACGCCGGTTCGCGTTCCCTTTCCCGAAGTGAGCGCGGCAGGCGACGGCGTCTGGATCGAGGTCAGCAAAAAACAGCCCAGCCTCAAGAAGACGCTGATTCATCCTGATCCTCAGCGAACTTGGGCAGAACTTTTCGTGGTTGCTGTCGATCTGACCCAGGTGCAGCTCGAATGGGTCCCCGGACTTCACGAACCGGAAAACGCGGCAGCCGATTCGGAGGAATTTCGACGCACCGGACGAATCCCGAGTGATGCTGAATCTGCCCTCGTCGCAGCCTTCAACGGTGGCTTCAAAACGCAGCATGGAAAGTTTGGTGCAGAGATCAACGGCACCACACTCGTTGCCCCGCGCGACCATTCCTGCACTCTCGCTCAAACTCTGGAGGGCGACCTTGAGCTCGGCACGTACAAGAATCTGGATCCTGACCAAGAGTTCCGTTGGCTTCGCCAGACACCGGGCTGCATGATTGAAAATGGCTCGATCCATCCGGGGCTTGCGCGAGACGATACGAAAAACTGGGGCGCAACCCTCGAGGGCGGCACCGTGATTCGCCGCTCCGCCATTGGGCTCAGCGCTGACGGTCAGACGCTATTTGTTGGCATTTCCAACGATACGACGGCTCGTGCGCTGGCTCTAGGAATGCAAAGCGCGGGTGCCCATACCGTGGCTCAGCTCGACGTCAATTACTCCTATCCCAAGTTCGTCCTCTTCGACAACAAGACCGCTGAACCTACTCCCCGCTCTCTCGTCGAGGGATTCGTGGTTCATGAAAACCAATACCTCCGCGCAGAAAGCCGCGATTTCTTCTACCTGACGAAGAATCCCTAATCGGGTGAGATCAAACGACCGGCGCCACTCTCGTCGATCCTTGCCAACCATGTTAGGCGTGCGCTGTGCCGTCCTTTCAACTGAGCATTGCTGGTGCCTTACTCTTGTTCACCTGCATGTTCGCGGGCTGTCACACTCAAACGAGTTCACTTGCATCCAACGCCCAGCAAGGGCTCCGCTGCGATCTGAACAATAGGACAATTGCCTTCGCCAGCTCGCGGCTCGACATTCCTGAAGACCAGGCGCTCACGTCGGTTGGACCCCTTGTCTCCTCCCTGGCGACTCAGTCGAGTGGCAAACCGCTCCTGATTGCGGCCGCCCCGGAGACGACAGCCAATACCCTTCTCCGTGTACTCTTGAGCGCTCAAGAAGCGCAACTCGACGAGGCCTACCTCTCCGTCTCGAACCAGTGGCTTGAACTCGCGCTCCCTGATTCCTCGACGATCCCTCCGATGAGTGTCGCTGACATCTACTTCTCGCTCGGCTCGGGAACAATCACTGCGTCTCGAGATCTCGCAGCTCTCGGCAATCCCTCCCCGAGGCAGACGCCCCTCGAGAATCAACGAAGCGAAATCGAGCGCCTCGTGAAGAGCAACTGCGGTCGAGAGGCACCGTGCACTCACGCAGTACTTTCCATCGGCTCGGCCGTCTCATTCAAGGAAATGAGCGATTTGATGATTGTCCTCACAGAATTTCGTGAAGGTGCCGGGAGCCTTCGGCTAGTCATCAACGGTGACGCCCCGACCGATCTGAAGCGGGCTCCGCGAAACGATGCGCGGCTCACCCGAGCGATGATTCGGGAAACCATCGCGGCGTCAAACGAAGAATTCCGCGTGTGTCGGGGAAAGTCCTTCGAGAATACCGCAGCAGGCGGCACGATCACGATCGAATTCACCGTCACTGGGCTCGGACTCGTGTTCGACGCTGAAGTCATCTCCGAGGAATCGACGATTCAAGACGCGATCGTCCAGAACTGCATTCGTGAAGCCTTTCTCAAGATGAAGTTCGCAAAACCAGAGGCTCCCAGCCTCACGGTCAGACACATCGTTCGCCTCTAGAGCTCACCGGACGCTCAGTTTCATTGACCTTGCGCCAGCGCTGTCACGGCGACCAAGTACCAAGTCGCATGGGGCAGCCATTGTTCAACCCAGCGCCAATCTTCCCAGCAGTCTTCTCCCGTTGCGTTGGGAGAACGCCATTGGATACCGCTACCGTCCGTGTTCGAACCAGTGATGCCGTTGGAAATCCCCCCATTGTGATGTCCATGATAATCCCCTTTCACAGAACAATAGGTCGGTGGATTATTGCGACCGTGGCCCGCCATCATGGACACGTCATAGGGATTCTTTCCGAGGATCCAATCCACTTGATTCGCAGCGAAAGAAGCTAGTTCGGGGCCTACCCCTTGCCCGCAGTCCTGATTCGAAAGAGCCCGTCCGCCCAAGATTGCAGCTGCCGCCAGCGAACCAAGGCGGGCGCTTTCACCCTGCCACCAATAACCAGTCTCGTTGTCGTGAGGAATGAAGAACCCGCTCTTGACTGCCCCACCCGTCTTGAAGTGCTGGCGTGCGTAGCCAAAAGGATTCGCCGTCTGATTCGTCACGCTGGTCAGATACGTCAGGTGAGTCTGCACAGCCTGGAGCGCAGCCGACTTCTCGGGCCCCTCGGCTTCCATTTCGGCATAGCGGGTCAGAGCAATGACTGGCAGGCCGGCGTCGGCGGCATGAAAGAAAGGCCGATCGCCGTCATCCGCAATAAAGTATCCTTGGGCGTGCAGTCGAGCGATGAGCTTCTGAGCGCGAGAGCGAGCGGCGGTGAGGTACTCAGGTTTCGATGTCGCGCCATGGAGCTCCGTGGCTGCCATCAAAGCCGTGTAGTCGTCGATGATGTTCTCTTTCCCGTCATCCACATAACTCAAGTTCATCGACTGCAGGTGCGCAAAACCATCTTCGGCAGCCTTGAGATAGTCGGCTGATGTAAATGTTCCATTTGCACCGAGCTGAGATGCACGAGCTAGGGCCGCGATGCTCATCCCGCCACCTTCGCGGAAGGCCGCCTGATAGTCCGGCGTCTTCATGCCGTCGGAGCCGGTGAACGCGCAAATTTCGCGGTCTTCCGTTTCGCCCGACCAACCGTCAAACACGGTGATGTAGAAGAAACCCGCGTCGTTTTGGGCTCGCACGAGATAGTCAGCACCCCAAAGCGCTTCCTGGCGAAGATCGTCCGCTAGGCCCTGAGCACTGAACGGGCCTGCCGCTTCAGTCGAGGCCCAGGCAAGTGCCCAGGCCGTCAGCGGGATCTGCTGAGGATTCATGAAGTTCGCGTAACTCAAGTGGGAGAGGTACTTCGAAAGATCGCCTGAAGCATCGTACCACCCGCCGCGAACATCATCTTCTCCGCCGCCGCCACGAAGCGGCACCGACTGATCAGCATTCCAAATACCTGAATCCGCTTCGTCTGCTCTCGATTGTCGAAAGAACCCCAGCACGTCGGTCATCGTACTCTTGAACAACTGACCCGCGCCGACCAAAAATGCCGGAGACGATTCTCCATTCACACGCAGCACATAGGTCCCCGCGTCGTGGAGATCGGAAAAGTCGGCAACGTAGTGCTGCTCATTGCTGTCAAACTCAACGAAGTTGGGGATAGCCGTCAGCGAGCCTTCGAAGAAGACTCGATCGTCTGACTCGCGTACCACCTGAAAGCTCGTAAGGTTTGCTGATGCTTCGATCACCGCCTGTTTGGAGCCCAACAGTTCGTAGCCAACATGATTCAGATGCATCTTGACCGCAGCACCTCCGGCTTCCGCTGGCGCAAGACCAACCTCAAGACCCATGCCGGCTGACGGCTGCGGACACTCGAAAGTAGGGAGCCCGCCACCCGTTCCCTGCGCATCGCCGCCGCCCGAGCCGGTCATCACGCCGCCACCAGAACCAGCGCACTGAGTCCCGACACATCCTTGGGATGATCCTCCTGTCGGAACGGTACCACCCGGTCCAGGGCCAGAATCACTCTGACAAGCTGTGAAAGTCAAAAAACCTAGTGAAAGCGTTCCCAAGGAAACAACGGTTCGCGCACCGCAACGAAAGCTCATGCCAAACTCTAGTGCGGAGAGACACTCAGTGAAGGCGCGAGGTGAGCTCAGATCCTTTTCGAGAAGTCTTCCTGCAAAAATGAGTAATCGAACCAGGAATATTCCGTCGCAGAGAAAACGGGCTCTAGCGCGACACATCCCTCAAGCGACGACTGACGGCAACCTCAGAGAAAATTCCACTCTTATAACCCGCCATCGAGGCGAGCCCTTGGCGTCCGAAGAACGGCAATCGACACAGACTGCCCATCGTCGCGTCTCGAAGCGTCCCCAGAATGTCCCATTCCGACTGAAAAAACGGGGTCAGCATTCTCGTCGCCCACTGATAGAAGCTAATATGTCGCTCACGTTCACGTACATAGTGAATCAGCGCATCTGGCACGGCATGTTGTTCCAACAGAAGCGACAGCACCCACGCATCATAAAGCGCTAGGTTTGCGCCCTGGCCCAGTTGCGGCGACATCGCATGGGCCGCATCACCGATCACGACAATGCGCCGGGAAGGCACAGAGCGGGTCACGACATCGTAGTACTGAGCTGACAGAAGCTGGCCCTCGTCATCGAGTTTTGCGAGTAGTGGTTCGACTTCAGTCGTCAGCTCACGCACCTGGTTCTTGAAGTGTTCAATACCTCGAAGACGAAATGCATCCATTTCGCGGCATGGAATGCTCCAAAAAATACTCGTCAAGGCGCGGCCACTCACCGCATGACGCCCGCTGGGCAAGAAGCCGACAAAGCGTCGGGTCCCATCAAAAACTTGGGTCAAGGTCGATTCCAAAACACTGTGAGCAAAACTCTTGCCGTGAAAAATAGGCTCGTCGCATTCGACCACCGTCCACAATGCTCCCCAGTCATAGAGGTTCTCACGAATGACATCAGTCGCATGCCGTCTCAGCTGACTCCGCGCACCGTCCGCCACCACGACGAGATCAAATTCTTCAACACCATCGGCTCTCGTCGAAATGCTCGCCTTTTCGAAGCCGTCGAACAGTTCCAACACTTCGCTCCCTGTACGAACGCGAATCGAGCTCTCCTTGACGAGATCCATCAAGGCGGAGAAGAGTGCACCTCGATGGATACCCAATCCGAATAGTCCAGGCGCGAGGGTTGAGTATTCAAGATCAAGGACGGTCCTCCCCCCACGCGTACGACCATACAGGCGGTCGATTTGAGACCCGGCGCGGACAATCGGCTCCTCCAGACCGAGCTGCCGCAGGATTGAGAGACCTGTAGGTTGCAAGGTAATCCCCGCCCCCACCGGAGACGGCGCTGCCGCTCTTTCAAAGAGAACCACGTCGTGCCCTTGTCGATTGAGAAACAGAGCACAGGCCGGCCCAGCAGTTCCCGCCCCGATCACGCCTACTCTCAAAGAGCTTCCCTCACGATGTCTCAGCTTGGCCAGAATTAGCGGGCACCACAACCAAGCGAAGAAGAGCGGGATTCCCAGGCGAAACTCATGAAATTCGAGTAGAATCCGCCGATGACCTTAGAAGATGTTCGACGGCGGCTCGACGCCGTCTCCGAAGAGATGACCCTCTTGATTCGCCGGTACAATCTCTCCACCAGCTCGGCGCTCACGGTCATTTCGGCAGCGCGCAACGCAATCCAAGACCCGGCCGACTACATCAAGTTTCTCGAACTCTCTCTGGAGGGACGCATCTTGGCAGACGAAGGCGAGCGCTTGATGAAAATCGGCCAAGCGCTTCGCCCTCCACAAAGTCACCACTGAATCGCGTGGGCCGCAGGTTCTTTACGGCTGGGTAGAAGGTGCTTCAGGTGCTTCGCTAGGCGCTGGCTCGGGAGCAATCTGGATTTCTGCCGCCCCCTGACAACCGATGAAGCGCACGTTGTCGATCCAAACTTCGAACGGCGCGCCAGCCTGAGTCACCTGCCACTGAAGTTGGTAGACCGCTTTGGTTTCAATTCCCGCTTTCGGTTCACCCCAGTAAGGCTCTTGCTTCGTGTCCGCGAACTTGAGCGTGTAGTCCTGATAATTTGGAGTCAGCAGAAAGTCACCGCCAAAATCGTTGTAGCACTGCTGACATAGGCCGCCTTCAGGCGCCGTTTGCCAATCGCCAATCTTGAGTCGCACTTTGGTGGTTCCATCGCCGCCAGCTTTGGCGGTGAAAGCCACACCTTCGCAGCTCGAAACATCGTAGGGCAGCTTTGGATCGGTGAACGAAAGACCAATACCGCCATAGGGGTATTGCTCGCTTCCGAGCTGGCCGCTGAACTTCGCAGAAAATTGTGAACCGGAAGCGCCACCTTCGGTCATCTTGAACTCACCTTCCGGCGCAATCTGTGAGGACGCGTCCTTGTAGGTATACCAATAACCACCGCGCTGATCCGCCTCGACCCCCTGGTGGTTCCCATCCTCCATGTCGTCAATCAAAGCATTGCCGATGGGCTTGCCTGCATTCGTAGCAGCAGGTGGCACCGGCTTGCTCGGATCCGCTGCAGGCGCCGCTGCCTCGTCACCTGCGGGCAGCGGGGCCTCCGGCTCTGTGCCTGTGCCGCCGCACGCCACAAGATATGTTGAAAGTACAAGGCTAGTGATGAGTGCTTTTGAACCATGCATAGCGAAACGCTACCACTGGCGAAAACCCAGTAAATCTCAGCTTGTATTCAGCGTTTTTGAGCAAGAACACTCGCCTTCAACAACGAAGGCGAGTGTTCTTCATGCGAGAAAGTGGGGAGCCTGGCTAGATCCCGTCAGAGCACTACGTCGAGCAGCTGCGCCTTTGTCAGGTGACGGTTGAACAGCTCTTCGTACTCACTGACTAGCTCATCGAGGAAGATCCCCGCTTCATTCTCATCGACGCGATCGACAGTGCCGCTGATCAGGAGTTCCTTCCCTTCAAGCAGTAGAACAGCGCTGAACTCGGCGTTCAGCTCAAGGCCTTCTGGCGGTTCTTCAAAAAAGACCCACTCGTTCGAAAGCGCCATCACCCGATGGACACTTCCATCGTCGAGCCGAATTTCGGTGCTAACCAATCGAGAGGGCTGCACAAGATAATGAATCCGACGGTTGTGCTCAATCAAAGCGTCCAGTTGCTCGAAGAGCAGTGCATGAAGCGGATTGTCTTCACCTTCGAGCAGAGCATCACGCATGACTTTCATGGCGTGTTGTGTATTGACGATGTTCTCCTTCATCTGCTTGAGGCGGGCTCTATCTCGACCAATCTTTCGCGCGGAGAGCTCCAGTAGATTGCGCTGAAAGCGAATCGCGAAACTTGGGTTCTTCCCCAAGAACGTCCACAGAGTGTCAATCGAAGCGGCCAGCACCTCGGAGTCCTCTGCTGCAGCCGCCGAAAGATTGCGGTCCTCTCCTGTCATCGCGCTGAGCTCACCAATAAACGATGGCGAAGTAGCGAGCAGCACCTCTTCTTCAGCGTTCGTCACCGTGACGCTGCCTTTGACGAGCAAATAGACGGCCTGAGGTTGGCTTCCGGCTTCAAAGAGAACCTCCCCCTGGGGCACCTTCCGTCGCTCAGACATCTCCACGAACGTTTGGATCTCTGCATCAGAGAATCCGGAAAACAGCGGCAACTTACTAAGGGCGTCGAGCGAGTCAGTCATTGCCCTATCCTTCCGCAATATCCCACGGCTCCACAAGGGCGATTTGACTATGAGAGGCTCTTTAGAAATTTTGCGAGTAGAATTCAGCGAGCGGAAGAGCGAACCGCACGCTGCGGAGCCCTAGCCTATTGATGTGTCTCGACCGGGCACGTGCCTTCGACAAAGTTCAGTTCGAATATCGCCTTGAAGCGACCCTTCTCAAACAGCGGAGCCTGGGTAGCCAATAGCAGGCGATCGTATAGTCGATGAATACACGGGTCCTTGATCTTGTTCTTTCCACTGCGCAACGACGCTGCATAGCCGCTAGGTATGGGACGAGGAAAATGTCCAGGCCTGAACTCAGAGCCAACAAAGGTAAGACGGGCTAGAAGAGGCTCCGTCAGCGCCCAAGTTTCCAAGACATGTTTACTGGGTACATCCCCGTAGGGTGCCATGCCAACCAGATGGTAGGGCACTACATTAGACTTCTCTCGGCGGGCTACTTTTTTGAAGTCACGAACATAACCATGAGTCTTCCATTTTTGGGCAATGATGTTCTCGGATAGCGCATTGGACTCGGCGTAACAGGCTCGTTCGTCGGTGATTCCGTTCGACGCGAACCCGCACCAAACGCCTGGTTCGTACGGTTGGAACGGTCCGAGTGACGGGAGAAGAGACACTCCAAAAACGGCGAACAAAACGCGTGACATCATGCGTTCCAGGCGGACGCTTGCCACCAGAACCGCGCACACCATGACACCTGGTACCGTAAAAAAGCGTCCCCCCATGAAGTCCCCGCCGATCCAAAATACGTAGGCGAGATAAAGCGTAGCGCCGCCGAGGAGTAAACGCGCGTCGCGATCGAGTTCCTTTCTGAAAGTAGCCACCACCCCAACGAGCAACAGAAGCGCTAGCGGTAGATCTCGATGCAGGAGGTCCACGACATAGGCGAGTCCCTGATTCAAGATCTTCAAGCGAGGGACTTCGATATTGAGTTTCGCGTAGGCGGTGTTGGGGAAGGGAAACCCGAAGTAGAACAGCGAAAACAGGGTCCAAAGCGCCGGGGGAGCAAAACCAACAAGTCCCGCCTTGAACGCTTCCCTAGGTCTCCGAAAAGAATCGAAGGCCAAGGTGGGAAGCAGCACGAGTGCAAGATCATGTCGGCAAAGGACAACAGCCCCTCCCCATAAATACGAAGCAAGAAGGTTTGGCCTCTTCTGAACCCGGGAAAAGACGAATCCGGTCACCACCAAGTACCCAAGAGCATTCTCAAGGCCGGCTGTTGCGTAAGTCAGCACGGAAGACGACAAAGCGAGAGTGATAAAGAACAACCCCAACTTCTGTGGCTCGGCCCTGAATCGTCGCAACACTACCCAGGTTAGTCCAACAATCCCAACCAAACTCGTCACAATCAAGGCAGCGAACGGCTGCCGAGTCACGAAAAAGACGGGCACTCCGACCACAGTATGGAGCGCACTCGTGAATCCCTGGACGCGCTGGCCCCAATTGAGAACAAGGCCATGGCCATGAACCAAGTTGTCCCAACTGCGCACGGCAATGAATCCATCGTCCGACACCCAAGCCCAACGCAGAACCAAGAACCAAAAGAGCACAGGCGCCAAAAGGTATGCCGCTCTCATTAGACGGTCCCACTGACCTTTCGGGGACGACGACACTCCTTTTTTCGAAGCAACAAGCATGGTTTGATTCGTCTTAGTTGCTCTCTTGGTCTGCTCCTAATCGACCCTAAATCGAGCAATTTTCGAGCAGTGTGGACTTGGGCTACGCTAGGCGGTCAGAGACGCAGCTACTTGGTGGATCGTTTCCCTTTTGAGCGCCCCCGAGTCGATTTGCGGGATGGCTTGGGCATCGGCTGGCCGGCACGCGACGTTCCTGCAGTCGATATTTCATGACGCAGGGTTCTCGGTAATTCCCGATCGAGTTCGTATCCTAGCTTGGCCAAGACGAACATGCCCCTGCGTTCGACGACGCCGTAGCGACGGTTCTTGTACAGGGCGTCCATCAAAACAGGTCGTTCATCATGACGAAACTTCGTCGGATGCAGCCAAAATAGAATGTACTCGGCATCGAGCACTCCGTTGCGCAGGGAGTAAGCATCGCGACGCGCGGCGACGTGAGAGATGAGCCACTCTGAGGCTGCAACTTTCGCCGTGGCTGGCACTTTTGCTGCCAGAGCATTGAAGTCGGCGAGATTCTTCTTGCCTTCGGGCGTGGTCCTCAGATGCACAGGATCGTAGGCACCTCGCGAGTTCTCCACCTGAAAGATGGAACCGTACTTTGTCGAGGTCACGAGCAACGCGAGACAAATCGAAACCAGGCTGGCCGTCTGAAGTCCGCGCCTCATCCCAGCACCTGGACCGGTCGCCTGAAGGGCATAGACCGCGGACAGGAAAACCATCGGAGTCCAATACGAAGTGTATTGAAAACTCGTCATCACCAATGCCGGGTACTCAGTCGAAAGAAGCGTAAACACCAGACCAGGAAGGAAGAGCACGAGACTCACCGAGCGCCGAAGAGGAAGAAGCGCAAGCGGTACGAAGATTTGAAGGACATAGATGAGCTTCTCCTTCACGAGCATCGTGTCAAACGTGTACACGGGGTTCCCTACTGCTGTCTTCAGTACGCCACCGAAGCCCTCATCTCCTTCGGGAAGCAGGAGCTTGTACATGAACGCAAACGAGCTTCGACCGTTCATGAAGAGCTCGGGCATCACGTACAGCTTCATCGCGACGAAATAGATGGATCCGAGTGCCGCGAGAATGAGGGCGTCGCGCGGTCTTTTGCCGGACAGAAGCATAAAACCACCCAACGCCCCCAACATCGCCCCCATATCCTCTCGAATGGAAAGGGTCACGAGAACGAGGGGCAAGAGCACCTTCCAACTTCTGCCGCTTTCAAACAAGTACGCGACCAGAAGCACGAAGAACACACCGAAAGGCTGGTAGTGAAAATCGTAGAGGTTAGCTCCATGCATGGGGGCGTAAAGCGCAAAGAAGCAGCAGAGAATGGCGGACTTTGTCGCTCCAATTTTCTCCCGTGCGAGGAGGTACAGCGGAATCGCGGCAGCGCCGAGAAAGCAAGATTGGATGATCAGCAGTGTTTCGGCCCGAGGGAAGATCGCAAAGAACGGCGCGATCAAGAAGGCAAAGTAGGTCTGATGAAATCCCCCATGAAGCATGTTCCCACCTAGTGGAGCACTGCGAAAAAGAGGCCCGAAGTGAGCGGTATTCCAGACGAGGTTCGTTTCGATCCCAAGATCAAAAGCAGATGTTCCGAAATTGTTGTGGTTGTTGATCGTCGAGATCGAGAAGTAGAGCGCGTAGCTTATCGCAACGAGCACCACCGCAATGAGCGGCAGTGACGGCCGCGACCGGAGTCGTTGGAAAGGAACCGAGAACGGCTTGTAGAGTCCTTCTTCCAGCGCAGGACGTATCAATACGCCCGCCCCAACGGCGCAGGCCAATGTGAGGCAGAGAAACGTAATGTCGCGACCTTGCCAGTGTTGGTAGTTGAGCAGAAAGGGAAGAGGTCCGCTCACCAGGAGCGGAGCCATTCTCTTGGCGGCGCGTTCACAGGCCTCTAGCTTGTCCCAGACGGCAAGACCAACTCCAGCAACGACGAATCCGACTCCCGCCAGAATCATCAGCATTAAGAGGCCCCGACGCGCCTCTGGTAGGATTTGGTTCCGGAGCAGGTAAGGGCCTAGTTCCTCCGGATGCGTACAAGCCCAAGTGGCGAGCGCGATTGACGTTCCCACAAAGAATAGCAACGCGAGACATCGAGCCCAGCGTGTTAGACGCGGGGACAGATTCGGAGCGTTTTCGCCCTGATACATAGGCTGGCGACCCTATCCGAATTCGGGGAAAACAACATACCCCGCCGGGGGCTACTTGAGCGCAGTACCTGGCTGGGATAAGTCCTCCCATGGCCTCTCGCCACACACTTTCCCTAGTGATTCCCATTTTTAATGAGGAAGAAACGCTTCCTGAACTGCACCAGCGGCTTCAGGCGTTCTTCGTATCGCTCCAAGAGAGCTGGGAGGTGATCTTTGTCGATGATGGGTCAGTGGATCGCTCGCCGGAAATGCTGCGAGAGATGGCAAGCGTCGAACAGCGCTATCGGGTCGTAAGCTTCGGTCGAAATTTTGGTCATCAAATCGCCATCACTGCCGGTGTCGACTACGCCGAAGGCGAGGCAGTTGTGGTGATGGACGCCGATCTCCAGGACCCACCGGAAGTAGTCGCCGACATGATCGCCAAGTGGCGGGAGGGCTACGACGTTGTTTATGGTGTGCGCACTAAACGCATGGGTGAAACCTTTTTCAAGAAGTTCACCGCGATGATGTTCTATCGCCTACTACGAGTGATGCTCGGTTTCGATATCCCGGTAGATACTGGGGATTTCCGACTGATGTCGCGGCGGGTGGTGGTCACGCTACGCAGCCTGCGTGAACGGCACCGTTTCGTTCGTGGGATGGTCGCCTGGGTGGGCTTTCGTCAAACCAAGGTATTCTACGAACGCCAAGGCCGCTTTGCCGGGGAGACGAAGTACCCCTTGGGAAAGATGATTCGCTTCGCGATTGATGGAATCACATCGTTTTCCATCGTTCCGGTAAAGATGGCTACGTGGCTGGGAGTGCTATGCGGCATGGGTGCCGTCGGCATCGCTGTCTGGGCCCTCTACCAGAAGCTCACGGGAGGCCACGTTGTGCTCGGTTGGACAACAATCATGATGCTGGTTGCCGCTTGCTCGTCCGCCCAACTCTTGATGATGGGGGTACTGGGGGAATATGTGGGGCGCATCTACGAAGAGGTAAAAAAGCGTCCCTTGTATACCGTTCGCGAAGAATTGAATATGGACGCCCGTCCAGCTCAGCAAGTTTCGCTGACTCCAGCACCGGTCGAGGAAGCGTAGTGATGGGAGTACGTTCAATTCTCAAGTCGCCAATCGTCTACGAAACCTATCAACGGCTCGTTGGTGGCATCCACATGAGGGACGAATGTCTCAGGATCCTCGCCCCGCAGGCCGGGCAACGAGTGCTCGACGTCGGCTGTGGTCCCGCCTACTACCTCGCGCAGATGCCTGAGGTGGAATACTTCGGCTTTGATACGGACGAGCGATACATAGAGCATGCGAAGAAGAAATTCGGCTCTCGAGGCAACTTCCGCTGCTCCATGTTTGACTCAAAGGTCGCAGCCGAGCTCGGTAAATTCGATCGCATCATGTTGATGGGTCTCTTGCACCACTTGGACGATGACCAATCGAGCGAGCTCCTCTCGCTCCTGGCGGAAACTCTTGCGCCTGGAGGCATGCTCGTGGCGCTGGATACCGTCGTTCATGACAAACAGAATCCGGTGGAACGCAGGCTGGCCGAGGGCGATCGGGGCGAGTACGTGCGAAAACCAGAGGGGTTTTTGGGGCTAGCTCAAGCTCATTTTCACGAGGTGGACGGCCAGCTGTCTCAGAAATTCTGGGTTCCCTCCATCTATTGGATCATGACAATGAGCTTGCCTAAGTTCGCGGAGGCACCATGAGCAGCTCGGGGCTTGAATCAGAGCGAGAGGTCCAAAAATTCGACCAAGTCGCAACGGACTATTCCCAACTTCACGCTGCGAACGTCGCCGCGAGTGGCGAGGGCGTTGAGTACTTTGCCCACTACAAGATTGAACGACTCAGACGACTCGGATTTTCTCGCGAGCATAAAGTGCTCGACTACGGTTGCGGGATCGGCAACCTCACGCGCCTACTCGCTGAAAATTACAACCATGTTTGCGGTTTCGACCCGTCGACTGCGAGCATCGAGCTCGCACGGCAAAAAGGGGGCGAGGCACTCTACGACACGAGCGTCGAGGCAATCGCGGACGACTCCTTCGATCTCGCTGTTCTTTCTGGCGTCTTGCACCATATTCCCGTGGCGGATCGCGTCCGGACGCTGCGGATTGTACGACAAAAGTTGCGCCCAGGTGGACGCGTAGTGATCTTCGAGCACAACCCTCTCAACCCGCTCACTCGCCGCGCGGTGGATACGTGCCCGTTCGACGATGACGCCATATTGCTACCAGCCTCTGAAGTCAGGAACAGACTTGCGGAAGCCGGTTTTCAAACAGTTCGACAGCAATACATTGTCTTCTTTCCGCGGGCTTTCTCATGGTTTCGCCCCCTTGAGCCTGCTCTCAGTTTTTGCCCGCTTGGAGCCCAAACTTTGACTTTCGGAACGCGCTAGAACCCAGAGCTCCGACTGTCACTTCAAAAAACAAACGGGACCAAGGCCCGTCGCTCCGCCGGATAAAGCTCTCGCCCTTCAAGTCCGTCAAATTCCTTTCGATAGGCCTGGTGGCGGGCGTAGGCGTACGAGCCCAAAATTCCCGCACCGAGTACCAAGAACGCCAGGCTCCCCCACACTTGCGTGACGATCGCAAATCCGACCCAGGTGGTGATTTCAAACAAGTAGTGAGGGCACGAGACGAGAGAAAATGCGCCCCGACTGGGCAGGCGCTTCTTGTCGCTCCCGCTCTCGACGCGCAGAGACCGTAAGTAGAGGTGCGCCCAAGCGTTGCCGATTTCGCCAGCAGAGAAGATCGCAGAGCCGACCGCGACAGCGCCGACCGCAGGCGAGCTCCATTCAGGGGAAGACACTCCCCAGGCGATCCAAGCCGCGAACCCCCAATAGTAGCTATACTCCACCAGGTAATCCGTCATCGGCACTGGACGCCCGCTGTAGCGATGAACCCACAAAGACTCCGCGGTTCGCCGAGCAAAGTGAAAGCACCAGAGTGCAGCCGGGATCGCCACCCCTGGATGTGACCAATCGACTCGAATCGCGAGTACCAAGAGCGCTCCCGAATAACTCAAAGCATTGTGGAATCGCGGGGGAAGCGAGAAACGGCTTGGCTTTTTCAACGGGCCATCGTTCATGGCTCCCCCCATAGGGAATTCATATTCGCTCGTCGAGCCGGCTCACACGTTTGTCTCACGGATGCGCTTCACTCGACTCGTTCCATCAATGTCGGACCGCATGACGAAATCCCACAAGGTCCGGGTCCAAGAAGTGTGGACATGGAGGTCATTGTAGAATTCCGGAGCCATTCGGCGAAGTTCGGGCAAACGGGAACCGGCGATGTAAGGGAAATCGTGGTGCTCGTTGTGATAGCCCACATTCCAAGCCAACTTATTCAGTGGTCCATAGTAGGAGTACGTCTCCTGACCTGGGCGAAACACATAATGTTCAGAAATATAGTGCCCAGCAATTGGATGCAGGCCCATCACAATCAATGCACTGATGGGCAGGTAAGCAAGAGCCTTCGCTCCCCAAAAATAGTAGATGGCCACGTCGAAGGCTGCCTGCAGCATGAAGTTCACCACCATCCAGCGATTTGGCTTGAGCGGAATCATGAACAACGGCCGCAGCGCGTAGGCGAACCCTTGGAAAACCAACCACACCACCTTCACAATTCGTCCTCGTAGAAAGCGAGCTTCCGCGCGAGTCGGGACGTCGGTGTCGATACCATCCACTCCTTGATGAGTGTGGTGCATGAGGTGGTACTCACGAAAAGCAGCCGTGACAGGAACCCCCACAGGCAGATTGATGAACAAGCCGAACAAGCGATTGTGAAGCGGCTTTTGAAACGCGAGATTGTGACTCAGCTCGTGGATCGCCAGGAGCAGAGATTGCGTGATGACGCCCCCAATCAAGTAAGCCACCACAAGAATCAACCACCAGGGCGCGTCGCGCAGGCTATAGGCGATTGCTAGTTGGGCGAGCACCATCCCCGTGCACCAGTACTTGGTTCTTGGACACGGCCCGTAGAGCGTCTTGATTTCTGGATAGCGCGAAAGCATTTGCCGACGACGCTCAGCATGCGGTTCACGAGAGCTTGACCAATAGAATCCAGCCTCCCCGCGAGCCGGAGCCTCTGCGCGCGACGGCGCAGTCCCCCCAGGAGACGTGTGAATTGCGGTCGCTGACATGAGGCCTGAGGCTAGCGAAGATAGGTTCTCGCGGGAATTAAAGGTCGAACCTGGCCCTGGAAGCGGTGAATTTTCGAAGGTCACTTTTAGCCGGAGTGTAGGTTTTCAGTGTGATCTAAGCTTTCCCCACTTTCGCGATTTTCCGTCATCCTATTTGTCCCCCCACAGTGCGCGACGACAGCGTCGCCGTAACGTCACGACGAAAGGTGCAGGAGAAATTGTATGGGAAGAAGTATTGAACAGCTCGCGAATCAACAAGTCCTCCGCTGGCTTCAGGAACGCCGACTCGCGCAGGAGCTCAGCTCCACGGGAGGTTCCGCTGCAACATCGCGAGTACGCAATGCTCAAAAGCCCATCATCACGATGTCTCGCCAGTATGGTGCCTACGGCGGCGAGGTCGGCCGCATCGTTTCAAGAATTCTAGGAATCGATTTTCACGCACAGGAACTCGTTCACCAAATTGCTGCCCACGCGGACGTACGCAAACAGGTAGTCGAGGCCCTCGACGAGCGGACGCAAAGCAGTCTTCAGGTATGGGTGGATGAGCTCATCTCACTTCGCCGCTTTGAGACGAGCGACTACCTGCAGTCACTGTCCAAAACGATTCTCGCTATCGGACGCCACAATCGCGGAGTCATTGTCGGCCGCGGTGGACACTTGATTCTCGACCCGGAGCGGACTTTACGCGTACGCGCAATTTGTCCGTTCGAAAAGCGAGTCAAGTACGTAGCCGAACGCGAAGGCATGTCGACCATCGAAGCTCGCGCCAAAGTGACCCGCGTGGACAGCGAGCGCAAGGAATTCTTCCAACGTCACTTCAGCACCGATACCAGCGATCCCGAAGCCTACGATCTCGTGATCAATACAGGTTCACTCTCGCTTGAGGCCTGCGCCCAGGTGGTGGCTGAGATGTACCGTCAGAGATTCGGCTGACGGATAGCTCCGTTTCGCGCCTCGGCTCCGTCACCAAGAAGAACGCATGACCTCTTTCGAAATCATGCGTTCCCTAGGCTGAAGAAACTAGATTGATGAACTCAGTTCTCGTTAGCTTTTCTTGGCCGAAGCGGCGGGTGGTGCAGGCGTATCGGTGGGAGCAGGCGCTTCGGTAGATGGAACCGCCGGCGCTTTCGGCACCTCAACAGCAGGCTCGTTCATGAGTGACTTCAAGTCGAGCATTTCTTCGACGTTCGGCATCATGATCAACTCCACACGACGATTCTTCTGTCGATTCTCCGGACTATCGTTCGGTACAATCGGATCGGTATCGCCGTAACCAGACGCACTCCAGAGAGAGCTGTCGAGGCCGCCACCCGGGTTCTTGGGATCGTCAAGCGGAGAAACCAGGAACAACAGCACCTCACGTGCGCGCATCAAAGAGAGACCCCAGTTGTCCTTAAACTGTCGTTTGGTCGCAACCGCGCTGATAGGCTGGTCATCCGTGTGACCTGCAACCTGGTAGGTGCGTTTGGACAAGTCCTTATCTTCGCGAATGACCGTGGCCACCTTACCAAGAATGTCGAGACCTTCGTCTTCTAAGCTGTCCTTGCCGCTCGCAAAGAGCACATCGCCGGGCAGCGAGATCACCATGCGGTTTTTGCGGATCTCGATCTTCAATCCCAGCTTGGTGAGTTCTTCCAGCTTCTTCCGAAGACTCTCAAATCGCGCCTTAATTCGCTCCAGAGCTGCAGCACGCTGCTTGTACTCCTGAAGCGCGTCCATCAGCTTATCTTTCTCGGCGCCTTCTTCGCTGAGCTTAAAGCCCATCGCGTCGAGTTCCTGTGCGAGCTTTTCCGCCCGTGCGCGTGCAGCTTCGAGCTCTGCTTCGGTGTTCTTCTTTTGATCAGCGAGCTTCTCATACTTGGCGAGTTGAGCTTGCCACTCGTCCTCGCTGTACCCGCAAGCGACGGCTGAGAAAGCCAAAGTTGTGAGCAGGAGATGAGAAATAAACTTTGGTCTGAAACGGAGACTTTTCATGGGTGCGATTCTTACCACAAGGTGTGTAGAATTTGACTGTTCTCATCATTTCTCTGTCCCTCCTGTGCGAACATCCGTTCGACGGAAAAAAATGACCCAACAAAGTGCCCAAAACTCACAAGAACGGCTCAATTTTCTGGTGCAAACGCGCAACACAGGACTCCGGCCCTCAGTCCAGCAAGGCCCGGATCTCTCGTGCTATTCTACTCAGCATTGATTGGCGAAACTGTCGCGCTATTTGATTGAATGCAGCGCCGGTATTGACTGACACCAGGAATCTACGACACGCTCCGCTCCCATGTCGGCCATCACTTCTGCAAGCGTCGTTCAGCGCACTGAGCACCAGGTTTCCACGGAAATCGATGGCGAGACCGTCTTGCTCCAATTTTCAAGCGGAAAGTACTTTTCACTCAATCCAGTGGGTAATTTCGTCTGGAGTCTGTTGGAAGAGCCGCGCAAAGTGGACTCAATTTGCCAGGAGTTGGTTCAGGAATACGAAGTGGACGTCGAGCAGTGTCAACTCGACGTCTTGGCCTTATTGAACGAACTCCGCGCGGCCGATCTCGTTTCCATCGCGACGTCCCCTGCCATCGAACCACAGGGGTGACCGCGCCTCGGCCCCGAGTTCTCAGCTCGATCTGGCATTTGAGCCATCACCCGTTCCGTCGGTGGTGGATCGCCTTCGAAGCCTTGCTGACTCTCATCCAGGTCAAATTGTTGCTTCGGCTCCGCTCATTTCAAAGCTATCGTTCACTATTCGGCACCGAGGCGACCCAATCAGATGGCAGCCTCAATCGCGACCGCCTTGCCGGACTTGTCTGGAGCGTCGATAGAATCAGTCGACTCGCACCAAGAAGTCTCAACTGTATGCCTCGAGCCCTCGCTGTTCAAAAGATGCTGAAGCGACGACGCGCGCAAGGCGTGATTCGTTTCGGTGTTCAGCTATCACCTGGAGGACTCAAAGCTCATGCTTGGTTGGTCCTCAACGGCGAAGTCTTGATCGGCTGGCTTCCCGATCTTGAGAGCTACCACCCCTTTCCTGAGTGGCCGAAGGGGTCTTGAACCATGAGTGAAATATGCGGAGCCTACCGGTCGCATCACAGCCCGCCTCTTCCGCCGCGGATCTGCGAACCCTGTGAAGCGCACCTAGGTCGTCCGTTCGACGCACCGTGGGCTCACTTTGACTCAGCTCAGACGTCCGCAGAATCTGCGAACGTCCAACTCAGCCAGCTACTGTTTGCGCAAGTTCCCGAGGCCGAGGGCCTGCGCACGTGCATGGCGCTCCCCGAGTCAGGTCTGACAATCGCGGCTCGATTACGGCTCGACAATCGTAACGAACTTCAGGAGGCCCTCGGCCTCCCTGAAGAGTCAGTGAAGTGGCCGGATGAACTATTTGTCCTTCGAGCGTTTCAACGCTGGGGAGAAGACTCCTTCGCTCGCCTGGTAGGCGACTTTGCTCTAGCGATCTGGGATTCGAAGCAGGAGACACTCTACCTGGTTCGTGACCAGATGGGTGTCGCTCCGCTCTACTGGTTTCAATGTGAAGGTCAGCTCCATTTTGCCAGCGGGATGGCAGCGTTACGCAAGCATTCTTTGGCGCCTCAGGCAGTCGACGCAGAACAAATCGGCAAGTTCCTGATCGTTGAACTTGATACGTCCAGCAATACTTTCTACCGCGACATCAAACGCGTCCAGCCTGGCCATTTCTTACGCGCCAAGCGAGGACAGGTCGAGGTTCAGCGCTATTTTGAGTTACAGCTCACAGAACCTCTGCGCATGGGAGCGGCCGACTTTGCTGACCGCTTTCGAGAGCTTCTCGTCCAAGCGACAGAAGCTCGTCTGAGGAGCCCGCACTCGCCAAGCTTCCTTCTCAGCGGAGGACTCGACTCATCTGCCCTGGTCGGTATCGCCCGCGACTCCGACACCCCCCACATCACAACCTATTCGGGCCTATTCCCTGACTACCCCCACATCGATGAACGGGAATGGATCGATAAGATCCTCGCCGAGGGAAAATACACGTCTCATTTTCACCGGATGGATCGAGAAAGTCCTTTGGCCACAGTAGCGAAGGATGTCGTCATTCAGGGTCAGCCCTACTTTGCGCCGAACAACTATGTCGACAGGGCGATGCTCGACCGGGCACGAAGTGATGGACAGCGCTTGCTGCTGGACGGCCTCGATGGCGACACCACCGTAGGTCACGGTTGGGAGTTCCTCGGTCAGCTTTTTCGCGACAAGAAACCCCGTCGACTCATTCGATCGGCTCGCGCCCTCGGCAACACGACGAATCGATCCACAGCCTGGTTCATCTGGACGTACGCGGTTCAACCAACATTGATGGCAGCGCGCGCGCTCCTCTGGGGGAATCGACTCATGAAGGTTCCCCGCTTCATCGATCCAACCTTCGCCAAAGAAATTCATCTGAAGGAGTTATTCCGAGACAAAAACGACCGGCTGTTTCGGGGGATGCTCGCGCCGTTTCGAGAGCAACATCTCGCAAATCTCACAAGCGGCCTGATCGGACGTTCGTTTGAGCTCGCCCAAGAGCAGGCTCACGCCCGTGGAATCATTCGACGGCACCCCTACTTTGACGTGCGATTGGTCGAATTCTGTTTGGCCCTACCTCCGGAACAGCGTCTGGACCGGGGAATGGATCGTCTCATCCAGCGGCGCGCGGTGGGCGGCCTCGTGCCGGATGCGATTCGAGAGCGCATCAGTAAGAGCGTCTGGGAACAGAATACTCGAGAGCGATTTGCCAAGGACGATCAAGAAATGCTGAGGAATCCTCAGCGATTCTTCCACCTCGATCAGCTAAGATTCGTGAATGCAGTTGAACTACATGGACTAGTCAATAGTTCAGGTGGCCAGCTGCCAAAAACAGATCAATTGATGCAGTTCTGGCTTGCTTACACGATTGGTGTGTGGCTTTATCCTACTTAAAGGTTGACTGTTGACAGCAACGTCTAGTCATTCTAAGAATCGCTCATCTTCAAACTCTTCCGCCACGAGGCTATTCATGAAATCTCAGCGAAAAACATACCAGGCACCGCAGCTCCGCGAACTTGGCTCAGTCACTGAACTCACCCAGCAGTATGGTCTCGGATTTTCAGAGTGGCTCGCCTCCATCGTGACCAACGGTGCGGTCGCCAATAACGGCGGAAGCATCTTCAACTTCCACAAGTCACACTACAGCTGATTGTGCGACCAAGCTGATTGTGCGACCAAGCTGATTGTGCGACCAAGCTGATTGCGCGACCAAGCTGATTGCGCGACCAGGTTGCTTTTCATCGAGCGATGGTTTTGATCGCGTCGAACCTGAACATCATCGCGCTGAATTTGGCTTGTTCGAAGGAGTGAGAGCTTCTCATTTGAATGCTTACCTCGCTCACGGATTGAAGATCCAATCTGATCGGGTCCTTCCCCCTGGCGTCGAGAGCGCTCAGGAGGTTGGGCCTTTTGATTTGAGGATCACGAGCGGCAAGGTCGACTGGGATCCGAACGCCGACTTCTCCCAGGGCCTTTTCCGTCAAAATGAACGGGAACATGCTTACCATTGGCCAGAGATTGGGCGTATCTCCGTCAGTCACGACGGAACAGTCGTCGTCGACGCCAAGGCCACAGTCCCCAGTGGTCTCGTCGAGCACGTTTTGCTCGGGCCAATTCTCGCCGATTGGTTTGTCAGGCAGGGGCGACTGCCCCTCCACGCCAGCGCCGTCAATACGGATGCCGGCTTGATTGGAGTCGTCGGACCTTCAGGAGCAGGTAAATCCACGCTCGCCGCAGCTCTCGTTCGCCAAAGGGGCACCGCACATGGCGACGACCTTCTCAATGTTTGCCCTCAAACCGGGCGAACACCTTACGGAACGGCGCGGACAAAACTCAACCCTGATTCTTTGCTTGCCCTGCGGCATCGAGAAGACGAACTGAGCTTCGTCTTTGCCGGCAATCCAAAACGAGCCCTGATTCAGGAGATCCCCCAGCTGGGTATGTCTCTCAGAGAACATGCTCCGCCCTTGCGTGCCATCTATCGCCTCGCCGAGACTCAAGACGCTCCCCACTTCGAGCGCCTTCATTCGATGAAGGCCGCCTTTGGCCTATTGATGGATGTGTTCATGGTCGATGTGCAGACCAAAGTCCTGGGACCACAGGCGCTTCTTCAGCGTTGTGCGGAGCTATCGAGCGCAGTTCCTGTGTTTCTGCTTCATCGACGAAAAGATCTGTCCGAACTGGACCAGCTTGCGGCTGCCGTCATTGCCCATGCGGCCCAGGTCGAATCCAAAGCTCCCTCGCTAGAGCAGTGAAGAGATCGTGATAGCGTCCCAAGTCTGACATGAGCACTGCCATCGAAGTTCACAACCTGAGCAAGAGTTACCCAGTTGGCGTCAACTTCTGGAAGCGGCGTGCTGCTCGTCATACGGCGCTCGTCGACGTCGAACTTCAGGTGAATGCCGGCGAGATCTTTGGACTCGTCGGACGAAACGGCTACGGAAAAACTACGCTGACCAAATGCATCGCGTCGCTGCTCGTTCCTTCAGCAGGAAACGTTGTCGTTTTCGGACACGACACGGTTGAAGCGGGGCTTGAGGTTCGGAAACGCATCGGCTGGGTGGGCACAGAAGAAAGAAGTTTCTACTTTCGCCTGACGGGCAGACAGAACCTGCTGTTCTTCGCAAGGCTTCAAGGCCTCTCACGCGCTCGAACCGAGCAGATGATCGATCGCTATGCTGAGGAACTCGGTGTCACTGACCTGCTCGACCGGAGATTCCACGAGTATTCGACCGGTAATCGCCAAAGGTTGGCGCTCATGCGCGGGCTGCTCCACGAGCCTAGTCTGTTGCTCTTGGATGAGCCGACTCGCAGCCTCGACCCCTTCGCAGCGACTGCACTTCGCACAACCTTAGAAACTTGGATTCAAGGAAGTCCAGAACGCACGATCGTCATCACGAGTCATAATCTGGATGAAATCGAAGAACTGAGCGACCGGGTGGGAATCATGAGTCGAGGTCAACTCCGTGCTTGCGGCCCCGTGAACGAACTGAGAACTCAGTTGGGAGCCAGCGAGCGAATTGGCATTCAGCTCAAGGCTGTGCCCTCCAACATGAAGCAACTTGAGGAACGGCTCACCGATTGCTCTTTTGATACCAGTATTTCTGGTCAGGCCTGGTTGCGATTCACCCGCAATATCGGTGACGAATCCGTCGACGCGACGATGCGACAGTTGGTCGAACAAAAAGCCTCGATAGTCAGTGTCGAAAGAACGGAGCTGACGCTTCAGGATATCATCGACCACGTGGACAAGGACGTACAATGAACGCGTTTCTCCGTTGCGCCTGGGCGTTCTTCTGCCGTGATGCTCAGCTTGCAGTGAGCTACCCCATTGCTTTCTTGATGGGATTGGGAGGCACAATCAGCCGCACCGTGATCCTTTGGCTCCCGGCTCAGCTTGTCTCTGGAACAACCCTTTTTGACAACCATGGCGGATTCATTCCCTACGCCGTAGTGGGTAGCTCGATGATGGGTTTCTTCATGGCGAGCTACGGAGGCTTCGCCTCATCTGTGCGAGCCGAGCAGGGTATGGGCACCTTGGAATCCGTCATGATGACTCCTGCGAGCCTTCCCGCGCTGATCTTGGGGAGCTGCTCTTGGACGATGACTCAGGCGATTCTCGACGCAGGTTTGATGCTGCTAGCCGCCGTGCTGTTCTTTGATCTTAAGTTGACGGGGTCAGTCTTCGGGGCGCTGACTGTCATCATCCTCACGAACATCACGTTCATGGCTGTCGGACTTTACTCAGCTGCATTTACTCTCGTGTTCAAACGAGGAGATCCCTTCCGTATCCTTATCGCGGGAGCTTCGTTCTTATTGGGTGGGGTCATGTACCCCACAGACGTACTGCCTTCCTGGCTCCAGGTTCTTGGAGAACTGCTCCCCATTACGCACGGGGCCCGCGCACTGCGTGCAGTTGTGCTTCAGGGCCAATCTCTGTTCGAAAACAGCTCGGATGTACTCATCCTTCTGGCTTTCGCGGTCACGACTTTGCCACTAGGTGTCTTTGTTTTTCAGAAAGCTATTTTTAAAGCAAAACAGGACGGTACGTTGCTTCAGTACTAGCGACGTCCCGGTTGGTTTTTTCAGCCGGATCGTTTTCCAATGGCCTACAAGACCTATGCCACAACCGCAGCTGCCTCTCGTTCTTGAGCTAAGCGCCTGGGCCGTCCTACATCCTGGCGAGCCCCTTCCGGCATCTTGTGCAGAACAACTCGGCGCCCTGTCCGCCCGAGGCTGGGAACGGCTTTTTCGAACCGCCGGCTACCATCGTTTGCATCTGATGGTGTGGTCCGCGGTCGCTCAAGACAAGACGGCGGAACTCATTCCAGAACAGCTGAAGGCCGACGTCATCCTGACTGCGAATCAGGCCAAAGCACGTGACACCTTGCTTCAGCTCGCCATGCTTCAGGCGACCGAAGCCTTAACCAAAGCAGGCATCGAAGCCATCCTGTGCAAAGGCATTGTGCTCAGCGCAAACTACTATCCCCGTCGAGGGCTTCGTAGCATGCAAGACATTGATTTCTGGATCATCGGCGATGAACCAGAGCAACATGTCACAGTCCTGAACAAGTTGGGTTTTCACGAAGTACCCGAGAAATGCGGCGCAGGCGCACGAAATCTCGAAAACCAGTGGGGCGTCTTGCTCGATGTTCACACTGTCATGACAGTGTTCCAGTCTCGAGGTTTCAGCCTGGAAGAGCTATCCGCGGCTAAACAAGGAGCAAACTATCGCCTCTTTCATCCCGAGCCTCTTCTAGCGCATCTAGTCGTTCACATGTTGGGGCATGGTTACGAAACGGGTATACTTCTCACTTGGGTCCTAGACGTTCTGCTCGTGCTGAGGCGCCATCCCGACCTGAATTGGGAACTCGTCAAACGTCTCCTTCCAGACAATGGCTCTTGGGAAGTGCTCTTGAGATTCATCGCCAGTTTCGGGGAGCTAGGCTGGAGCCAACCTCCAGACGAACTGGCGACCGAGCTTGCAAAAGCGCCCCCTATCCCCTGGGATCTGTTCACTCGCCAAGTGACGCAATTGCCCTGGTCAAACAGGAGCGGACTCCTGCGCCTGGCTCGAGTTGAATTCAGGAGAAAATTCAGTGACTCGAAGTTCGATCCTCGCCCCATCCCTTCTGCCTATGAGATGTTGCTGAGTCCCTGGGATTGGCTGCGGGAAAGATCAAGGCTTCTCCAGGGTAAGGCCGCACTCTTCGCTGAGCGCGATCCCCGTTGATTCAAAGCCCGTTGATGTGAGCGCCATTCACCGAGCCGTGATCTTGTCGAGCTCTTCTCGCAACAACCTATCGGGGTCATCAAGTAGGACTCGACCGCTACAACCCATCGCCTCGCTTAACCTAGGTTGGCCCAAGGCCTCGAAAACCATTTCTCCTTTACGCAGCGACAAGCATGCTGACATCGCACCGCTTGAGTTCTTCAAGCGCAGCATCAGCGTCTGAGCGTCGCTCCGGCTAGTCGGCGATGTCTCATCGACGAAACGGTCATGCGCCAAGCTCCCCTGTCGACCGCCAAACCACCCTGCCACGGGGACGTTCTCGTCTCGCTTGAGTCGAAGATCCACAGAAGCAACGAACGGCCTCCGACCGAAACCGAAATCAGGCGACGCCAGCGGATCCGTCCACAGCTTGAGCGCCGTCAGCTTGAACTCCTGGCCGACGCAAATCATTTGCTCGACGCGCACAGCGCGACCGAGCAACTCCCGCGGGATCGGGGCTTTCTCTAGTTCGGGACTTACCGTCACTAACGCCGGCTCGAGGCTGCGAACTTGTTTCAGAATCAATTGGGGAGAAGCTCCAGTCGGGACCATTCCTGAACGCGCCCATCTTGGATCCATCAAGCGGAACTCAAAATCGAGAGTCAGTGAACTCCGTTGCTGTCCAGGAGATAAATCGTCATTTTCCTGACTCAGCCATGCCTCTGCGACGGAAACCGCTTCGCGAAATAACTGCTGCATCTCAGATACGGACAACACAGTCGACTCATCATCGTTGCCCGTGGCTCGGGCCAGAACCTGGTGCGTGACCTTTCCCTGGTGGTCTCCCTGCATCCGCACAATTTCGGGAGTCACCCCGGAGTCTGGATTCGTCACACTTTCGGCTCCGCGCTGGACGTTCAGGTCCATCTGGTAGACGAAGTGCGCCTCGGATGAGCGCCTGTCCACGGTGAACGAAAATACTCCGTTCGCTAACTCCTTCTCGTCTTCAAATCGAGGATGAATCAGAACGCCCATACCACCACTGAGATGGTCCACTCGAGCTCGCTCTCGTTCCTCAAATGCTTCCCAACCCCAATAGGAGGCCCACGTACGCAAGATGGCATCCTCGATCGTTTTCTTGCGCTCCTTCTTCGACGTTCGACTCGCAGCATCAAAGAACCCAGTGTTCGAATCGTAGAGTCCCGCCCCATTGAAACCTTCGATATCCTCAATCGTGCTCGATGAACGAAAGCGCAGTCCCTCACGCGCCTGCTGCGGAGTGAAATTCTCCTGCAACTGCTTCAGCACCTCCTCTAGTGTCGCTGGCCGGATACGACGAGCCCGTACCCAGCCCGTAAGCCCTCCTTGACGAATCAATTCGACGACCGGGCCTCCGTCCTTTGATCTCGACTTCAAGAACTCGTCCGCAAATTTCGCGTCCCTCGATCCGAAATAGTGCTTGTCGTAGCGAGCACGTCCTTCAAGCGCGAGGAACCTCACCCGCGGAGACTTAAGAAATTCGGGATCGACCAACGCGGCTTCGACAAGCGGCATCACGGGTGCCACATGTTCGAAATAGGACCTCACGGTGAGCGCAATCGGAGAGGGTGGAGCGGTGACACCGCCTGCGAGCAGCGCCAGCGCCCCCGCGGCTTTTCCACCGATCGCCGGGCGCAAGGCATCGACATGCGCGAAATCCGAAGCATGCAATCGCCGGGTATAAGGGAGACGCGCCACATCGACTGCAGGCGCTTGCCTCCACGGCGGAAGAGTCAGTCGTTTCCAAAGTTCATACACTCGAGCATCGAGAGCCTCGATGACCAAGCGCTGTCCCTCCGCCAACATCACCACAGGCATTTCAGCTCGTGCCAACTGATTGAAGTGCCTATTTTCTGCAGCCCTACCTAAATAGACATTGGGGATACCTCGATTGCGGGCGAGGAGGTTCACGTGAGAAAGGGGCGTCTGCGGTACCGCACTCACAATTCCCGCGGCAGCGGGAAGATAGTCAGGCACCAGCGGCAAGAGCAGGATCTCGCTGTTCTGACTTTCAAACGATTCGAGTTCTGACGACTCAACAATCCGGAGCACCCCTGCGGTCAAACCCGGCTGATAGACTTGTACAGCTCCCGGCTCAGCAAGCTCGCGCGACAATCGGAGCGAAGCTGCAAGCGGATGCCGTTGAGCCCTGAGCAACTCGACGAATTGGTACTGCTGTGGCGAGCGAGCGACAAACACTAAATTCTCCGACATTTGTGGCAGAATCGCCTCCTTAAGGAGAGAAAAATAGGCAGAAACGCTCTTTCTATCTATTTTATCAGCATACTCTAGCTCGAAGGCCCAAGCTCTTTCCCCTGCCGAGGCCACTGCGGGAAGCTGGAAGACGCTGCCCAAGCCATAGGCGGGCGCGAGGGTTTCAAGAGCCAACTTGTAAAATCGAGGAGCGTATAGTCTTCCATCTTCCACGATTGAGAGCCGCGAGGGGAGGCCCGACTGCTCCCGCCCCCAGGCCGTGGCCTCGCCAGGTGAACTGAACTTTCTACCAAAGAATGGTGCCTGATCGTCGCCAGGAACAGGCTGTCCGTTGAGCAGACGGAACCAGTACCATTCGTCGTGATACTGATAAAAGCGAGCGTCGATGAAACGCAGGGCCCGCTTTTGAGGATTGGAGAAGTCCGTGATGATGAACTTCAGCTCCCGCTGTCCCACGCGAGTAAAGGAATACGCATTGAGCTGTGCCTCCGACTTCAGGCTTGGAATCGTGTGATCGTCAAAGCCGTGCTCTGAACTGACAGACTGCTGTGCTTGAGCGCCATTCTGCGAGGGAGTTCCGTGCGCACAGGCGATGAGCATCACTCCCACCGTCAGGAATCCGAAGCGCCCCCAGTTCATTCATGTATCTTGTCAGAATCACGACGCTACTGCGAGACGTTTAGTGGGCTGGCTTGGCATCTCAACGAACCGGGGAGAGCCACGTTCACACTTACGGCGTGGTGTGAAAGTAGCGCAATGTAGTCTCGACGACCTGTCGATGAACCTGAGCTCGGGGCGCTTCAGGACGATCTTCACAAAGCGAGACCCCCTTCACCTGCACAGCGATGTTACATTCGGGAAGGAAGCTGAAGTGCCCTGCGCCTGGCAACTCCAAAGGAAGCGCATGAGGGAGCACTCGAAGTAAGCGTCCACCGTAGGCCTCGAACGGCAAGAAGTCGCCAGGAACGGCCGCTGCGACCAAAGTGGGCACGCTGAACTGCGCAAGGCTCGCTTCCTCGAAGCTTGGTACCATCCCAGGATCGAGCAGAAGTACGCCCCGGACTCCATCAATGTGATCCTCTTGGCTCTCGACTGGCCGTGAAGGGATGTGGGCACGTTGCTCGTCGGACAGATCATGCACATAGAGGCAGCCATGGTCGTTGGCTGAAGCATCGCTCGCGCAATAAGCGCCCATTTGACTCAGATCATAGCTCACTCCTGCGACGGCGAGTGCCGTGTGTCCGCCCGCCGAATGGCCGCCCAAATAGAGGGCATTCGTATCGGTCAAAGCACCCCAAATCGGATGTTTGAGAATTTCACGATGTGCGAAAACAAGATCAGCAGTTCGCGGCCACGGCTGGAGGGCTGCGAGGGGGTCAAGACTCCCCTCACCATAGACCCGAGAATCTCGATAGTGATTCACTCCGGCGACGATGTAGCCAGCCCGAGCAAGCTCTTCAGCCAGCCAAGCATAATTCGTGGCCGCTGAGCCTGTGCCATGAGAAAGCATGAACAGCGGATGCTTGCCTGAAGCGGCCGGGGCATTGCGAGCGGCGAGTCCGACACCCAGTCCGTAGTTCACTTGCTGAGGCCGAGCTCCAGAAGCTGCGGGATACCAGAGGTCGATCCAGACCGGTCGGTCTCTTGATTCATCTTTGAGCTGCAGACGAGTGACTCCGGCTACACGCTGCCCAGCCGTGGACGCAGTTTCGTCAACCGCCGAGGGCGTTTGACTGACGGTCACGGAACGTGTGGTGGGGTTACAGCCACTCACCAGTGCTACCAAGAGAAACCCGAACAGGCGCGTCATCAGTTGGACGGTCACGGGCGACGCGGAGAAAGTCAATTCAATCTCAGACCGAGGGCCCCAGGCATAGTTTTTGAGGGATCGGCGTCCTTTGTGGGGGAAGCGCCGCGACTCCGGGGCGAAACTTACGTGTGGTACCTTCAGGGGGAAGAAATGACGGAACGCAAAGCGAACATCACAACCCAACAGAAGGCCCTTGAAATCAATCTCGACGAATCCAAGTACGGAGCATTCGTGGAAATTGGCGCCGGGCAGGAAGTGGCGAGGCAGTTCTTCTCCGCAGGAGCCGCCGCAGGCACCGTCGCGAAAACGATGTCGGCTTACGACATGACGGTCAGTGACGAGATCTACGGTAAAGCCTCTGCCTATGTCAGCAGAGAACGCGTCGAGCAAATGCTCTCACGTGAATTCGATCTCCTGATTGAACGCCTCTCGGCGAGTCGCTCAACGACCACTGAGTATTTCGCGTACGCGGCAACGGTGACAGCAAGAAGCTTCAAGCAAAAGAACGAGTGTCACGGCTGGCTGGGGGTACGCTTGCAGCTTTACCCGGCCGCTCCCCCGAGCGAGATCATCCTTCATGTGCGGATGCTGGACGACGATAACTCAAGCCAGTCCGAGGCCCTGGGCATTCTCGGCGTCAACCTGATCTATGGCGCAAACTATTACAAGAACAAGCCAAAGCAGATCATCGAAAGTCTGCTCGACAATCTGAACAGCGATCGCGTTGAGATCGATTTGATTCACATGTCGGGGCCCTACTTCCAAGAGACCGACAACCGCTTGATGAACCTTCACCTCGTTCGCAGTTGGTGCTGTCGAGCTGTAATGTTCGATACAACGGGCGAATCAGTGGCTCCCTCCAGCGCGATGCGAAAAAAAGGCGTCATGGTCATGCGCGGCTCCTTCAAGCCGCCCACGAAATTGCACCTGGACATGAGTGGGGCTGCGGCAGCGCAGATCAGCAAGATGGATGCTCTTTCGAGCAGTGGTATTCTCAACGTAGCCGAAATCACCATGTCTGAGCTTGGTGCCGACGGAAAGGTGGACGACGCCAGCTTCCTCGCCCGAGTTGATCTGCTTTCGCGCCTCGGATACAACGTGCTGATCTCCGACTACCTGCGATTCTTTCGCTTGCGCTCGTGGATTCGCAACTTTACCAAGAACCGTATCGCGATCACCCTGAGCGTGCATGACCTCGATAAGATCTTCGACGACAGTTACTACGAAGGTCTAGAAGGCGGCATTCTTGTCGCTCTCGGCAAGCTGTTTTCGGACGACACAAAGGTGTTCGTTTACCCTGCGGAGATCGACGGCAAACTCGTCACGCTCGAAAACGCCGACGTGCCCGAAAATGTGCGTCATCTACTGCGCCACCTCATCCAGAATCAGGCGATGATCGCTATCGAAGACTACAATGCGGACAACCTTCATATTTCACCGCGTACGATCGCTGAACGGATTCGAGCGGGGCGTGGCGATTGGGAACAATGTGTTCCCGATGGAGTTGCTCAAGAGATCATCGACAAGAAGCTGTTCGACTTCCCCGGCTAGGTAACGGCTCAGCTCAGTTCAGCTAGTCCATACGCGACAGGGATCGCCTAACGCTATTGAATGCAAGGAATGCCCCGTGTTGAGAATCTCATCACGGGACGCGAAGAATGCCTTATCTCAAGAGGCGCGCAGCACGTAGTGCCTGTGTGAAGTACCTTTTCCGTCGTCCCCCCGATCCGCCTCAGGCGCAGGTGCCCAGTTCGCAGGTACCGTCCTCCCGAGAACCGCTGTCCACGACGCGACTCAAAACAATCCCAAGCGCGCTGCCGCAGGACTGCCCGAACATGGAGGGATGCGCGATGTTCCCTTTGCTGAATCTTTCAGGCACCTTGAAGACTTGGAAGATTCGCTACTGCAGCAACGACTACAGTCAGTGCGAAAGATACAAGCGCACCGAGCGCGGCCAACCGGTGGCGCCTGACATGATGCCCAATGGGGTACGGCTTGGCGACCGAAAGAAGAACGGCGCGTGAACTACTGGCCATGGTGGAGCTCGGGGATCGCACTGAGCGCTGTGATGCTCATTCACTGGTTCTCCCTACATAGAATGATGGCGGTGTCAGGGCGCTTCTCCGCGCTGATCGATCGCCTCCGCCACGGCAAGGCGGAGCCCGTTCCTGAGCTCACCGAAGCGCAGTTGCTCGCTGCCATCCAAGAAGCGACGGCCGCCGAGTTCAGCGATTCGGACGAGGAGCATGCTCATCTACTTGAAACGGCTCTGCCCGAAAAGGAAAGCACGCCACCGCATCTGGGCGACCAGCCGACGCCGCTACTGACTCAAGCAAGAACGACCTCAGAGCATCTCCTCTTTCTCTCCGGGCTCATTCTCGGTGGTGCCATGGCCGTGGGCTTCAGCGGTTGGCACGGAGACTTCGCCCTGCGCAGCGCGAAATTTGCACAGCTCACGGGTGAAAGTGGAGTGTTCTCCAGCGGACTGCTTCTGCTGGGAGGGATCTGCGTCGGATTTGGAACCCGTATGGCCGGTGGTTGCACATCTGGTCACGGCCTGTGCGGCACGAGTCGTCTCCAGTCAGGCAGTCTGCTTGCTACGGTTTCTTTTTTTGGCGCAGGAATCGTCACGTCGTTCGCGCTCGGAACACTGCTATGAGAACCTTGGTCTTCACTGCGCTGACTGGTGCACTGCTCGGTTTTTGCCTCAGCAAGATTGGGTTTTCTTCCTGGGATCAAGTCCACGGCATGTTTGTCTTCGCAGACTTCCGGCTGCTTAGCGCCTTCATTCTGGCTGCAGCCATCCTGATGATTGCCTGGAGGTTGATCACGAAGACCACTGGCGCTCGCTGGAAGCCGAGGAGAGTTCATCCGGGCACAATTCTCGGGGGGGTTGTGTTTGGAGTTGGCTGGGCTGTCGCGGGTGCCTGTCCCAGCATCGCCCTGGTTCAACTGGGAGAAGGACAATTGGCCGCGCTGTTGACACTCAGCGGGATTGTGTTGGGCAACTGGCTGTACTCGGTGCTCCATGAGCGTTTCTTTCGCTGGTCTGCGCAAGGTTGCTCGGACGACTGATCGAAATGACCGCCTAGCCTTCCTCTTCAAGAACCTGATTCGGGTCACTCACCAGGTTCGCAATGCGAAGCACATGGGGGTCGAAGATTCCGAGACTATCTAAAGCTTCAGCGAGGCGGATCGCGTATTCGACGTTGTGTCCACTTGGTCCGCTCGCACCAAGAATCACCTCGGCCGTCGCCTCGTCATCCTCGGGACCACAAAATTCAGGATTGTCAGCAAGTGCCACATAGGCGCTCACTTCCTTTGGTGCAGAAGATTTCTGAGACGCATGGAAGGGGAGTTGAATCATGCGATAGCCGCCCTTTTCACGATGGTCGAGGTGAGCCACCACTTCATCGCGATGCTCAGCCGCCACTTGATAAGCGACTCCCCAGCATTCCTCGCCTGGAGCCTCGACGAGGGTGACAACTCTGCCCGGAGATTCCGGAGTTCCGCGATGATCAGTTGAGCGCTGCCAGAAGCGCCGTGAATACCCTGACACTCGTCCGACTACTTGGGCAGAAAAGTTAAAATTGGGTCGAAATATGAGAGAGCCGTAGGCGAAGATCCAGAGTGAGTTCATTCTTGACAAGAACCATACGTCCCCAATTGCCCGATTGACATCAATTCGAGTCGCTGACCATTATCCCAGGCGAAACGATGCGACGAACTGGAAGCGATACAGCCGAGGACGACGATGGTGTGGCGCGAGCTCCCACGGTGCTTCCAGGCTCGGAATTTTCTCTTTCCGGTGGCGCCGAAACCAGCCAAGTTCAGACGCGTTCGCTCGCACCTAGCCAGCTGAGCGATCCGCTGACCAAGCGCTATCAGCTTGTAGATCAACTTGGTTCAGGAGGGATGGGCGCCGTTTACCTCGCGCATGACGGTCCCTTACATCGTGCGATCGCGGTCAAAGTGATGCACGGTCATGTTGCCTCAAATCCGACGCTGGTCCGCCGGTTCTTCAAAGAGGCGCAGATCTCTGCACAGCTGGAACACCCAGGTATCGTTCCTACCTATACGATTGATTCAAGCGAATCTGGACAACCTCGGCTCGCGATGCGTCTGATTCGAGGTCGCGATCTCGAGAAAACGATCGAAGCATCTGCGAAGAAATACGGCACCGGCCTCGCAGCGTTGGACCGTTTACTGGATCGCTTGGAACTCTTCGTTCGCGCCGCCGATGCGGTTCACTTTGCCCACCAGAAGGGCGTGGTCCACCGCGACATCAAGCCAGAGAACATCATGGTCGGTCCGCACCGAGACGCCTACGTCATGGACTGGGGCTTGGCCACACTTCACGGCGCGCCTGTCAACGAGGAAGACGAGGAAGCCACTTCGAAGAGCCCAGACTCCCTGGTGCAAGTGGACAACGACCCCAAGGCAACTCGGTTTGGTGAACTGATGGGAACTGTCGCCTACATGGCCCCTGAGCAGGCGATGGGTGATCATGCTCTCGTCGGACCTGCCGCTGATCAGTTTGCCCTGGGGATGACGCTTCAGGAGCTCGTGACACTGACCCCTGCGCGCTCAGGACCTAATCTGACCGCGGCACTCACGAAAGCGGTGATGGGTGAAAGAGAAGCTCTCCCTGCGTGGGTCCCTGAAGGTTTGGCGGCAATCATCCAAAGGGCAACGGCGCCGGAAATTGCCGAGCGCTACGTGGACGTCAAGGCGATGGCAGCCGACGTGCGTCGATTTCTTCGCGGCGAAGAGCTGGAAGTCTTGCCGGATTCCCTCCCCAAAAAGCTGTGGCGGTTCCTCAGCGCGCACCAGAGCATGGCGCTCTCGGGCCTGCTTGCTCTCGTCCTGTTGGTTGCCACCCTGATGATCTTTCACGTAGTCAGCCAAGCTGACAGGCGAGAAGCGGCAGCGCGTCATGCTCAGTTCATCGCTGAGCATGTGAGCCTTGTCAGTTCTCGCGCCAGCCAAATCGACTCCCGGGCCCGTGGCGTCGAGATTGAACTCGCGCGACTCGGGGGAGCGGCTCGACACGTACTTATCCAACCCGCGCCGGAACAGATCGACTACATCCGCCCCGCCGACCTCAGCGGTCCTCGAGCTCCCCAGGACGTCAAGAAATCGGAGCGCTATGGCCAGAAAGTCACGTTCGAGCACGGCGTCATCGTGACTGCGCCCAATCCCGGAGCCGACGCCGAGGCCGACGAACGGCGACTCGCAACACTTGAGCCCGACATTAAGCGAGCCTTCCAATCGAAAGGCCTGGTCAAGGGGATCGAAGGAGCACCAACGGCAGCTGAGCTCCAGTGGATTTACGTGGCCACTCCGAGCGGCGTCATCTTGAACTACCCCGGAAGCGATGGCTTCCGGGACGACTACGATGCGCGCACGCGTCCTTGGTATCAGACAAAAGATCCGCGTGGCCCTGTATGGGGACGTGTCTACGGCGATGCGACGGGCTCCGGGACCCTACTTCCCTGTAATCGCGCGCTCTACGACGCCGACGGCAGCCTACTAGGAGTGCTCGGCATCGACTTTCGGCTGTCCGATATCGAGGACGTGATGCCCTTACCCGAAGTGCGCGGCTACGAGCAAGCCTGGTTGACGAACGAGCGTGGCGAAATCGTTGGCCAAACCGCTGAGGAAGAAACGGGCAAGTCCAACCACCGCGAAGACTTCGATGAGCTGCGGCTCAAGCCGTTTCCTGTCGAAGAGGTTCGTGCATCCATCAAGAGCCAGGGGGCTTCAGGACAAGTTCTCGTCAAGAAGACCCGCTATATCTACTCGGCGTTGCCCTCTTTGGGCTGGACCTACATCGTTTCTGCGAAGGCTGACTAGAATACATCTCACCACCTACTGAGCCCCGCCGGCACCCACCCGCAAGGGGTGAGGCGAGCGTCGGCGGAGATGCGCTGTAGTTGAGCAACTAAGCCAGTGCCAGCTCTTCCGCACGACGCACTTGCAAGTCGTCCTTGTGACGCCCTTTCACCTCGTACATTTGGGCGTCCGCCATTTGCATCATCTTCTCGACCGATTCCGCTGCGTCGGAAAAAGTCACTGCACCAATGCTGAACGTCACTGCCTTCGACTTGGTTCGACGTGGACGCCAAGAACCCGGCTCCTCACTCGGTTCAGCACTTCGATTGCTTGGGTTTCGGATGTTTCGGGGAGAAGAATCGCAAACTCGTCCCCTCCCAGTCGTCCAACGTAGTCTGAAACACGCAGTGCCTGCTTCATCGACTGGGCCACGTCGCGCAGGAGGTGGTCCGCACCCACATGGCCCAAGGCTGTGTTCACCTGCTTGAAGTCGTCGATATCCAGGTAGGCCATGGTCAGCGCGTGACTCTTTCGTCTCTGTCGAGACAGTTCGCTTACCGCACTTTGGTAGAAGGCGCGCGAATTCATCAGACCCGTGAGTTGGTCGACCGAGGCCAATTCCTCGTGGAGATCGGCACGAGTCTTCTGGAGATTGACAAGAATCGCCACCAGACCAAAAGCCGCAAACTGACTCAATATGTTCAGCATCGAAATCACTGGGTAAGCAAAATCGAAATTCGGAAAACTGCCCATATCGCAGAACCGATGAACGCGGCCACTACACCGGTGGCGCGAGAGTAGGACGCAGCCACCAAGGCAACCGGGATATAATAGAGAGGAAAAACGCGAAGCTTAGTGCCAGTAACGACATCAAGAGCCGCCACCAACACGGCAAAGACGATCGCCGAAATGATCGGATGAGTCTTCGTCACAAATCTCCAAGCCGTGTTCAATTTCATCTCAGCTCACCGCTTTGATCCATCAAGCGCGGTGTTCCCCTGCGCCCAGTGTGGCCGGCAATTCGAGAGAAGTTAAACGAGACCCTTCTTGGCCGCAAAAAGTAGCGCCGCAACATGAGTCGCGTGCACCATGGTTTGAACAATTGCGTCCAAATCCCTCGTTGGGCAAAGAACGACATTGATGTCTTCGGTGTCATCAAGTCGCTGTTCCCGAGAAACGTGCGCGTTTTTCGCGAAGCCAAAGTGAGCCCAGTGAGTATGTCGCGCCGGATCAGGTCGGGTCTTCCAAAGAGAAACCACCTCGTCCGCCGTATAGCCCGTCTCCTCTTCCATTTCGCGAGCCGCTGCCACCATGGGGTCCTCGCCCGGCTCAATCACTCCAGCAGGGAGTTCTAACGAGACCCCACCATGACCGTGCCGGTATTGCTCCACCAAGACGAGCTCTTGCTTGTCGGTCACGCAAATCACGCCTGCCCAATCTGGCGACCCCACCAGATGAAAATCGTCGATGACCGTACCGCTCCCCAACTCGACCCGCTGCCGCTCCACGTTCATATAGCGCACATCCAGCAGAGTTTGACTGGAAAGCACCTTCCAAGGAGCCGTGCGACGAGTCATGCGGTCCCCGAAAAACGTCGCGCATAGCGCTCGGCAATTTGGGCACCAATCATCAAGGAAGCTGTCGCGGCTGGCGAGGGTGCGTTGATCACGCTCAAGACGAATTCGCTTTCCACAATCGCGAAGTCGTCCAGCAAGCGACCGTCACGGGAAACCGCTTGGGCTCGAATGCCTGCGGGAGCGGCCAACAAGTGTCCCGCTTGCAGCTGCGGGATGAGTCTCTGTGCGGCAGTGAGAAATGCTTTTTTCGACATCGAACGAACCAACTCTCCGAAGCCAGCACGGTAGTACTTTGAGGCGAGTTTGAGAAACCCGGGATATGTGAGGGTTTCGGCCAAATCAGTCGGCTCGATAGAAAATTTCGCGTACTCTTCGCGACCGCCATTCAAGACGGCATTGGGCCCGCATTCGACGTGACCATGCACCCCGCGCGTGAAGTGCACTCCCAAGAACGGAAACTCGGAGCGAGGTACTGGGTAGATCAAGTTTCGCACCAGGCCGCGTGCCTCTGGCGTCAGTTCATAGTACTCGCCGCGAAATGGAACGATCTGCACCCCGGGCACAGCACCCCCAAGTGCTGCCAATCGATCCGACTGAAGACCGCCACAATTGATCACATAGCGCGTCACGATGCGCTCCCCGGAGGTTTCGATGACCACATCTTGTCCGGACAAGGTGAAGCTAACCACCTTCGTATCGAGCGATCAGTGTTGCCCCTCGCCTAAGGATCCACGTTCGAAGGCGCTGAGCGACTTCGACATAATCGACAATGCCTGCGTCAGGAACGTGCAATGCCGCAATGCCCTCGACCGCCGGTTCGAGCTGTTTGAGCTGCGGCACATCAATCAACTCGGCCCGGACACTATTGGCCTCTGATCGACGCTTCAATTCGAAGAGAGGTTCCAGCTCACTCACCTGCGTGGCGACAATCACCTTGCCGCACACCTCGTGAGTGATGTTCTCTTCTTCGCAGAACTTCACCATCGCCGCTCGCCCGCGCGTGCAATTGAGAGCCTTTTGCGACCCAGGTGAATAATAGATCCCCGTATGCAGAACCCCGGAGTTATGCCCCGTCTGATGCTGGGCAACGTCACTCTCTTTCTCCACGATGACCAGGCGAAGCCCCGGAAACTCGCAGAGCAATGCGCGAGCTGTTGCCAAACCAACAATCCCGGCTCCCACTATCGCGACGTCGTAGATCCGCATGGCGTTGCTCACGCAGCACCATTTAGCGGTTCAGAGAAAGATGACCAAGAAGTGCCCCATGACCGCTTCTTGGTCGTCCAGAAGTCATTCTCCGAGGAGGAGAATGTATTCTTCGATCATGGCAAGATCGGCGTCGGGTGCAGGCCACGCGGCGTAGGGCATTGGATCGCCCTCTCCCCCGGCCTCCTTGTGCGTGTTGTTGAGCTTGTGCCAGAGGTAGCTCCTTGAAGGGTCGCCCGGTTCGATGAGATTCATCGGAACCTGGTCAGCGCTGCACTCCAACGACTGTTTCGGGCCCAAAGTTCGAGCCGACGAAGAAGCTGACGCCCTCCATGGGGCCGTAGGCATCGGGTTCATGACAACCAGGACCGCACTTTTCTTCGAAGAAGGGCTGGACGCGTTCCTGGAACATCTGGGTAGTGCCGTGATCGGACGAACTGCAACCAGACAATAGCGCTCCGGGCAATGCCCACGAAAACACAGCGCACAACGAAACCAAGGTTGGTCTGGCCGAGGCCTTGACCAACCTCGCTCTTGCGCTGACTGCAGCGGTCAACATCATGCTGCGTCAGTCAGGCTGGCAGAAGCCTTCAAGAAGCCCGCTACCGTTCGGTTCTGTGGGTGCAGGCGCCTCAGGGTCGCAGCTGATGACATACTCATGATCCCCCCCGTGACAGGTAAATTTCGTGACGACTCCGCCGGCCTTGATGGTCGCAATGTCATCGGCTGACAAGTCAACATTGTGAGTATGGTTTCCGGCGTTTGCAGCAGCACCTGTTTCGAGCCCCATGACCGCGACGCCAGCGTTCAACATCGCAGCTGTGACGGTGAGGGTGTGAGTGTGACCGTTCCCCGAACTCGTGATGGTGATGTCCTCGGTGCACATCAGCCCCCCACCGTCTCCGCCTGTGCCAGCTCCGCCCGTCGCGGCATCGCCGCCCGTACCTGCTCCACCAGTCGCGGAATCTCCACCGGTACCCGCTCCGCCGGTCGCTGAATCGCCGCCCGGTACCCGCTCCGCCAGTACCAGTGCCTCCACCAGTTCCAGCGCCGCCTGTGCCAGTACCACCGCCGGTACCGAAGCCGCCTCCGGTGCCCATCATGTCACCATCGCCGTTCATCATGGTGTCGTCGCCGGAGCAGCCGACAAGACCGGTCAAAGTGGTGGCCAGGGAAGCCTGAAGGAAAGCTTTACGGTTGATCTGTGTCTTCATCGTGGGGTCCTAAAATTGAAGTTCGAGAGGAGTTGCTCCCTCCCTGTAAAGTCTCCCGAATGCCCATTTTTGGGCCAGGTTTTATCGACTGAGTGCCTTCTTTGTGCAGTTCCTTGCATTCTGGACAGAACTGAACAGCTGTGCCGGAAGCTCGTCATCAAGAGTCCCGCGTGCCTCGCTCGGGCCCAGAGACTGTGAATTTATGCCTCATTTCTGTGGCAGACCGCCCCAATTAGCGGGCGAATTTGTCGCAAGAATCGCACACCTGTCGCTGGCATGTGGGTTGCAGCATCGATCTAAAAAGGAGCCCACTATGAAACAACACGACTTTGACCAACTTACTGAAGACGAGACGAAGATCGTCGACAACAGCTTCGACAGCAACAGTATCCCCAATCGATTCCGCAACATCATGCTGGGGGCGATTGCGATGGCAGCCCTTGGTGTCGGCTTGCATACGTTCGGCGCATCGCGCTTGTCGATTACCTCGACGTTCGTGTTCTTCGTCGCAGTCGTATTTTTTGAGAAAACTACCGCACTTCGTACGCAGCTCAACTCACGAACCGCGATTCGCAAACTCGTGCATCGCATCGAACAACTTGAAGGCCTGCCGGCAACGCCCGACAATGCTGAACCCAGTCGCATCGCCCAGCGCTACTCAGCAGCAGATACCCATGCGGCATGAATCACCACCACATCGATGCTTCAAGCTTCATTACGTTTTCATCCGGGAGCAGGCTAGCCCCGCCTCGAAGCCCTGGATTCAATCGAGAAGTGTCCTGACCAAACTCAGTGGGGTTTGATGGCTTCAAAGGAGCACAATAGAGATTGAGCGGTAATCCCGTGGAACTCTTAGTTCCGCCAAAGATGCTTCCCCCTGGTTCCGTTCCACCCCCTCCGCGATACGGATCATCAGCAGGACTCGAGACGGTTCGTGCTGATCCATCTGGCAATTCGTCGACGCACTCCCGCTGATCATAAAAGTAGCGAGAATACTGAAGTGATATTTCCTCCTGAGTGACCATCTTCGTGCGTCGGGTGATTCGAGGGGACAGAATCGAGAAGCCCTGCTGTTCAAGCAGCCGATTGTTGGTCGGATTCAAACGATCAAAGCGGAGTCCGATCCCCAGCACCTCCAGAGGAAGGAACTCCACCTCCGCACCAAGCTTCCACTTCACAACGCCATCCTGTCGCATCAACTCAATCGTTTGCTCGTTGACGCCGCGCGGCTGATAGATGGCTCGCAAGCGCTCCAGCTCGATGTCAGCCACCTGGATGTGGTTGAGCATTCCGTAGACCCTGGCCCGCACGTCCATGCTCTCGGGCATTGTCACGAACTCGCTCGCACTGGTCTCATACTGCACAAGTAAAGAACCAATGCCGCCATCGCCGTTGGAACACGAGCTATTGGGGGCAACAAAAGAATCCACGCTCACCGGGACGTCTGTCGGGAGATTCACCACTGCATCGCAGAAGGGTGACTCCAAGTAATTGTTGACAACGCCGTGATTGAACTCACCCGCGCCCAATGAATGGATCGACTCAATCGCGTCACCAACGACCAAAGAGTTTTTGAGAAACTGATAGGAGTAGCCGAGGTAAAGATAACCGAAACGAGGCGCCTGCACCCGAATATCGGCTCCGACCACCGTTTGACGACCATGAGGGTATTCGGGACCCCAAACTGAACGATTCCCCTCGATGCCATTCTTCCCGCCAGCGAGTTCAGAACCGTCGATTCTCCGAACACCTGGGGCAACTTGATTATTTGGATCATCCGAAGGTACTCCATCCGCCAGCGTGCACTGAGCCCCAGGCGAAGTCTTTGAGCAGCCGCCGCTTCCGGGAAGTAGCTGAGGGTAGGTAGGCACAACCTCCTGAGCTGACCAAGCATGCAAGCTGTGGAGACCCAGCTCAACCGGCCCTAGATCAAGGAATGCGTGCGCGTGGGCCAACGTCGTAAAACGTGCGCGGTTAAGCATGTAGGGATCAGGCTGATTCGCCCCAAACCCGCCCTCAAAACTGAGGGATACATCTTGTAGTGCGATATCGATGCGACCAGTGCCGCCCATGATGTGCGTGCGACCAATGAGATAAGTGTCGTAGGCGCCCGAGTCGTAGCGGCCTGCAGCCCCGTATTGGGAACGGAAGGCCCCCACTTTTAGATTGAAGGCGACGTTCTCGAATCCCAAGTCGTGATTGATTTCGACCCAGCCCTGACCGATGCCAAACTGGGCGTTCCCATCCTTCCACGCGGCATCGGTAAATTGGTAGCCCTGGAGTGCCACTGTGCCCCCCACCGTACCGTTACCCACTGAAAAGAACATTTCAGCCCAGTCACTACGATTGAGGGTGCTGAAGGCCCAGTTGGAGTAGCGGTCGTCGAGGAGTACCGGATTGTGAATGGCAACCTTGCTCGGGAGAGTCTCGCCGGTCCAGTTGCCGTCGACGTCGTGAACCATCACCTCACCCTCGGGGTTCACATCCGACCCAGTGCGTCGAATCGCTTCTTCTCGCTGTGCGGGGCCACCAGAACGTCCAATACCCATGCGCAATGGCGCCCGAAAGTAGCCGCTGGTCTTGAAGGTCCAGTCGTCCGACGAAGCTTCGCCTCCCCTGGTAGCGGCTGGCGTCGCTTCACTCAATCTCGAGTCCGCGGCCTCAGCCGGCTCTTGGGCCGCTGCCGGAAACGTCCACAAACCACACGCGGCGAATAGCCACGAGTAAGCGAGATGGGGAAGAACGAGGAGACGATGGACTGCAAAGAAAGGGGGGGCGCGCCAAGGGCATGATGTGTCTATTAGTGCCCGGCCCGAGGTAGATTTATAGTAACAATCGTCAGAGTCTCACTCTTTCGTCAACGCCACAATTTTCCTCCCGCGGCACCTTGTCGAATTGACTCAGGAAGACTGATCTTGGTTGGCCTCTTCCTCCCGCAACTCAACCAGCCGTCGGTGGTGTCGACTCGCTGCCTCGCGAAAGGGCCGCTGATCACCCTTTTCGGACGGGGAGCGCTTCCAGGAGCTGAAACGCTCTTTCGATGCGACTCTTGAGTTCTTCTCGATCGAGCTGCGCGTCGAGTGCATCCAGTTGTTGGGATAGCGCCGTCAGTTGACGCATGAGAATTCGACGACGCGGAACCGATTCGGGCTCGCCAATTCTTGCAATCGTTTCTGCTAGATGCATTGTCGACAGCGGGAACGTTTCGCGCATTTTGGCGAATTTGATTGAAGGCGCGTTCCACAAGCCCTCGGTAGGAAACCGGTGGAACGACTAAGCGAAGCTTGCCTGAACTACACGTCCGATACGGTGACGGAAACTCCCTGTGGTGAAAAAGCGAAAGCGTGGCCCCCAATCGATCGATGCAAGCGATGGCCGTAAATGGGTCATTGATACCCGGACTCAGGGCGCGGACGGCGACCTCGACGATCTGGTCAATGCCAAACTCTACGTTCTGGTGAGGAGTACGATAGACATCTAAGGCGAAGCATTCGCGCACCTTGCGCTCAAGATCGTGGCTCCGCTCGTCGCTCAGCCGAGGTACAAAGAAAACAAGGGGGGCGCCCGGCATGACGAAGTCGCCCGGGACGAAGTGCCAGCCGCATGACAACGCCGTCCTCCTCCGCCATGTTCAACAATGCCGACGCATCAATACCCTGAATGTAGCCTGAACAATTCGGACACAACCGCGTGACCCTCCTGATCGATGAGTTCCTCAACACGCTCGATCTCTTCTTTGGCGAGCCGAGGATCGACGGGTGTTCCTACACGCTCGGGAAATAGCTCAACAACCTGAGTCTCAAGCTCCCGATACACCGTGCTCACGATGTGTCCCGCCTGCATGCTTTGAGCAATGTGGTGAATGAAGTAGATGAGTACTCCAATACTCACCACGCCCAGAGTGATGGCCACAGAAACCGAGACGGCAGGCACTTCCGGAACTGTGTCGATCGCTTCTTCGTACACTCGTCGCATCACCAAAATGCAGATAGAGAAACGTAGCGACGAAAGGTTCCGAGTACCGCCTGGTTACCTCGGTCGCTGAGGAAATTCCTCAACAGGCGTGGCCCAAACTGACTACTCGCGAGCGACAAAGCGACAATCGTGATCGAGAACACCGTTCCCGCCACAGTGATCATGCTGCCCGCGATGGCACCAAGTACCGTACGCGCGCCAGCCGCTTCTCCCGGCATACATCAGGCGTCAGCCAGCCCGGGGCCTCGTCGAGTGTCAGACAAGCGTTCGTCGAAGTACTGAGTGAGAAGAGAAAGCGCTAAGGCGCTCATCGCCATCAGTGAAGGGATGAACCATAGACTGGTTCTCAGTCCATTGACAGAACTTGAGCAGTTGGCTTTTCATGTTGCGCGCGTCCGGAGACGTCAGACCGCCTTGTCGGGCGTTCGGAAATATTCGCTTTCTTCGTAACCTTTGAACTTGCAGTACTTGCGAAGATCTCCGTTGACGAGTCGTGTCACGACGGCGAGAAACGCTAAATCGTCCAACTGCCCAAGGATCGGAATCGCATCAGGAATGACGTCAGCCGGGACTCACCGCGTAGAGTAAACCCGCCACCAACAGGGCAATGCTGCGCCAGGAGACTTCCCGATAGGTGCCATCGCGAAAGTCATCGATCAGCTCAAGAACAAGTCGTGTCTGACTAGCGACGCGATGCATGTTCTGGGGAACCGAACCCATGCTTTCCGAAACTCGGCCTTTTTTCTCGACCAAGGTTTTGAGTCGCGCGGCACCCCATTTGTGGGAGAAGTCCTCAAGCCACCCGAGAAACTTGCGCTGCGGGCGGGCCACGTCGCTCTCGGGCCGAGGACTTTCCTCCTCTGACACGGGAACATTGGGCTGCACGACGCCGCCGCCTTCAGACAACATATCCTGCACTCGCTGCGCTTCTTCAGACATGCGCTGCGCTTCCGTAGAAGCAGTGCCCGAGGAAGCCTGAGTGCTTGATTCGGGAGGACTTGATTCGGGAGGAGGAGTGGAGTCCTGCGAGGGGTTGACATCGCTATTCATATCGAAAAGTGTGCATGGCGCATGCCACTGTCTACGTGAGGGATGTTTTCGCTCAATCTCCCTGCATCGCCGAGTACTCGGGCACTTTGAATTGTGGCAATTGTCTACAGTGTGACATTTCGTCGCGCCTTGTTTTTTCTGCTGATGCAGGCGTCGATGTGTACACTCGCCGCTAAGATGAGTTCAGATTCAGTCGAAAGATTCAGGTAATGACGACACGTAAAGAGACCGACAGCATGGGAGAAGTGGAAGTCGATGCAGAGCGCTACTGGGGAGCGCAAACGCAACGCTCCCTGCATCACTTCAAGATTGGCACGGATCACTTTCCAGAAGACATTGATTCGCGCATTCGGCACCTCTGAAAAAAGCGGCAGCTCTCGCCAATCAGGAACTCGGCGAACTGAGCGCAGAAAAAGCCGAATCTCATCGTTCGAGCGGCCGACGAAGTCATCGCCGGCAAACTCGACGAACACTTTCCGCTCTACGTTTGGCAAACCGGTAGCGGCACTCAAACGAACATGAATGCCAACGAGGTGATTTCGAATCGAGCTATCGAAATGGCCGGTGGCACGATGGGCAGCAAGAGCCCCATCCACCCCAACGACCATGTCAACCATGGTCAGTCTTCCAACGATACATTTCCCACGGCAATGCACATCGCCGTCGCCAAGGACGTCACCGAACGGTTGCTCCCCGAATTGAGCCACCTCAGCAAAACATTCGCCAAGAAACAGAGCGCTTTCGCCGACATCGTGAAGGTCGGCCGCACGCACCTCCAGGACGCGACCCCTCTCACTCTCGGCCAAGAAATCAGCGCCTGGGTGACTCAGCTCCAACAGGCTCACAAGCGTATCGAAACAAGCTTAGAAGACGTCTATCAACTCGCTATCGGCGGGACGGCTGTCGGCACCGGGCTCAACACGCACCCTCGCTATGCCGAACTTGTCTCCGCACAGATTGCCAATCTCACCCAGTTGCCATTTGTCAGCGCGCCCAACAAATTCGAGGCTCTGTCGGCTCACGATGCCCTGGTCGTCCTGCACAGCCAACTGCGCGGGCTCGCAGTAGCGCTCAACAAGATAGCCAATGATGTGCGCTGGCTCGCTTCGGGTCCACGTTGCGGAATTGGTGAATTGAATCTTCCGGAAAACGAGCCAGGCAGCTCAATCATGCCGGGCAAGGTCAACCCCACCCAGTGCGAGGCACTGACGATGGTCTGCGCCGAGGTCATGGGAAATGATGTTGCCGTGGGGATAGGTGGGGCCAGCGGAAACTTTCAGCTGAACGTTTTCAAGCCGCTGATCGTCCACAATGTTCTGCGTTCCGTACGACTCCTCAGTGATTCGATGAGCAGCTTCAGACGCTTCTGCGCAGAAGGGCTCGAACCAAACCTCCCGCGAATCGAACAGCATCTGGAACGTTCGCTGATGCTGGTCACTGCCCTGGCCCCGCACATTGGCTACGACCAAGCAGCGAAAGTCGCCAAGAAGGCGCATCAGGATGGAATCAGCCTGAAAGAAGCAGCAGGCGAACTCGGTATCGTGAGCGCCGAGGACTTTCGATGCTTGGGTTCAACCTGCCAAGATGACTTGCCCCAACCAGTCGGACTAAGTATCCGGGTTGTCGAGCGGTCGAGGAGACGAACAGCCATCTTGCCAAGTCCCCACAAGGTCACCAGGGCGAATGTCACGAGGATTCCGACCAAGACGAAGTGCCCCAACCCACACCCCGCGCCGATGGCTCCCGCGACCCAAACAGTTGCGGCCGTGGTAATCCCTTCGACGTTCCCTCTGCTCTGGATAATGCTGCCCGCGCCTAAAAAGCCGATCCCGCCCACTACACCTTGCAGAACACGCGTCGGATCCAACTGCGTTTGGTAGTCGCGCGAGTAACTAGCTAGGATCTCGACTCCCATGATGAGAAACGCACAAGCGCCTAGCGTGACCATCATGTGCGTGCGAAGACCTGCAGGTTTTCCTAGTCGCTCACGATTCCACCCCACTGCGCCCCCCAAAACGAAGGCGACAAGCAGGCGACAACATCGCATCAAGTAGACTGATGCTGATCAGCGGTACGTATCCAGGGATATCCAGCATCGCTCGTCAGCTCACCACCACGGTCTTCGTATTGACGAATTCTCGAATCCCGAGATGCGACAGCTCTCTGCCCATCCCACTGTCGCGAATGCCGCCGAAAGGGAGCCGCGGATCTGAACGGACATAATCGTTCACCACACAACAGCCGGCCCGGAGTCGATCACGAGCAATCGAGAGTCCACGCTCGACATCCTGGGTAAACACTCCAGCACCGAGCCCGAATGCCGTATCGTTTGCCACCTCGATCGCGTGCTCCTCGCTCTCGGCTGGGATCACCGCTGCGACAGGTCCAAATAACTCTTCGTCATACGCTGGCATTGCTGGCGCGACCTGGGTGAGGAGGGTCGGAGGGTAGAAAGGCGCCGTCCTCCCGAGGAATATCACCACCGAGCAGGCAGCGCGCACCGGCCTTCCGACTCTTCATCACCTGTTCGTGAAGGGCGTCTCGCAGATTCGTGGCGAGCCATTGGTCCCACATCCGTCTCCTCGGAAAGAGGATCGCCCACTCGCGACTCGCTGAGTCGTTCAAGGAGAAGATCTTCAAAGCGTTTCCGTCACGCTGGGAACCACGATGAATCGTTTGGCCGCAATACAGCTCTGACCTGAGTTAATCAGTCGACTCTCCGCGCAAAGCTTCGCCGCGAGTTCCAGATCCGCGTCCTCCAGAATCAGGTAAGGGTCGCTACCGCCTAGCTCTAGAACCACGGGCTTCAATGCTTGGCCCGCGCACGCGGCGACTTTGCGGCCCGCTGCCGTGCTTCCTGTCAAGGTCACGGCAGAGACGTGGGCATGCTCGATCAACGAGTTGACCATCTTGGAAGAAATCAGAAGCGTTTGGAAAGCATCGTCTGGAAATGAAGCGTCCCTCAATATGCTCTCGATGGCGAGTGCGCATCCGGGAACGTTTGAAGCATGCTTCAGAGCGACAGTATTGCCGGCCATGAGCGCGGGTGCGGCCGCACGGAACACCTGCCACAGCGGGAAGTTCCAGGGCATTACCGCCAGAAGAACACCCAGGGGGCGGTAACAGATGAAAGCTCTGCTCGTGCTCGGTGGCGATCGCTTCCTGGGCGAGAAATGACTCTCCGTGCTCCGCATAGTATTCGCAAACGCTTGCGCACTTCTCTGCCTCCGCAGTTCCCCTGATTGATCGGCTTCCCCATCTCTCGAGCCATGAGCTCGGCCAATTCACCAGAACGCTCACGCAACTTTTCGAGCAGCGCGGCGCAACGACTGTGCTCGCTCAGAAAAGCTACTGTGAGCAATAACTCAAGAAGGCAGCATGGCTCCTCTCGATACGATCGCGTGCTTCCGATTCTGAAAGCGATTCGTAGCTCGCAAGCCGTTTTCCGGTAGTCGGGTTGTACTGATCGAATCACTGTACGCACCCTGGTTCAACATGTTCACAAAAGTCATCAACCGCCTGGGTTTGCACGAGTCGTGCCAGCGAACGCTAGCTCAGCTGGCACTATGCTTGCTTCATCCTCGATATGATCGAAGACGTTCCGCCACCGAAAGAGCCGAAGCCACCTGCAAAATCTCCCATGAAAGTACCGCCGCAAGTGCCCGGCCCCGAACCTGATCGCCCGGCTCCGCCCGGCGTGATTCCCTAATCCAGCGGCGCCTGTCGAAGAGCCGGGACCGAAGCCGAAACCAGCCTTTTCAAAGCATCTCTGGCAGCGGCGCTACAACCTCGCGAACTGAGCCCTACGGACACAACTGTGGCGAATCGCGACAGACTACCTTTCTCTCAAACTCCCGAAAGCAAGTCCCATGAATGGAAAACCATTTCTCACCGACATCAAGAAGATCCGCGAACGCGCGCGCCAACATATTGAGAATGGCGCAGTAACCTCCGGCTACAACGCCGATCGCGAAACCGTGCTGCGCGTGCTCAACGAAGCACTTGCGACTGAGATCGTCTGCACGCTTCGCTACAAGCGCCACTACTTCATGGCCAGTGGTCTCAATTCCGAAAACGCTGCCGACTGAATTTCTGGAGCACGCGACTCAGGAACAACAACACACGGACCAAATTGCCACGCAGAATCACGCAGCTGGGTGGAGCGCCCAATTTTTCACCCGAAGGCCTGCTGTCGAGGAGTCACGCCGAGTACGTTGAAGGAGAAACCCTCGGCGAAATGATTCGCGAAGACCTCGTCGCGGAACGAATCGCGATCGACAGCTATCGCGAGATTATCGCCTGGCTCGGAAACGACGACCCGACCACGAGACGCATGCTCGAGGAAATTCTCGCCGTAGAAGAAGAGCACGCAGACGACTTAGTCAGCTTGATCGAAAAGACTGGGACGAACTGAAAAGGCATCCTGTTCTGAAGCGGCGGTGCCAATTCCTGAACCGCTCGACTCAACCCGGCCGAAACACGAATCCCTGCTCAAGCCACTGTTTCAGGAAGGTTTGATGGGCGTCGAAGGGGTAGAACTGTACCTGGACGCCGTCGAAGAGTGGGGTCGTGGCCGTCAAGCCGACGGCTGTGACAATCACGCCAGTGGCCAAGAGCCAAGGTCTTGAGTCGTCGGCCGCAGGAGTGGGAAAGTAGACCTTCAGCGTCAGCAGACAAATGAAGCCCGACAGGAGCGCGAAAGCGTTCCAGCGACCCCAGTCCCAGCCAACAAGATTGAAGAGGTGCGGGGCGAGCGAAGCAAGCAGGAAGATGCTGAGGCCACAAGCCACTTTGCCGGACGCAACAGCGGGGCACGATAGATGGCGAACAGTCCGTAGGCGAAGAGCCAGAGTGCTCCCGGAGCGAACGCCGCCCAAGACCGTTGCGCAAGGACTAGATGTCGATCGAGGGTCCAATACCAGGGCATGAGTCGCGTCAAGTTTTCCTTCGACGAACGTTGCAGTGCGTCGAACGCGTCGACGCGCACCGGAAAATCGGCGTGAGTCTCAATGTAATGTCGCAGCGCCTGAACACGCTCCAGTTCTTCGACCCCGATCAAGCTGACAGCACTCGACATCGAAAGAATCATCAAGGTCGCAACGAGTCCGTGAGCGAGCAGCAACAACCACTGTCCACGAGACAACAGACTCGCCCCCGCCAAACGAAGAACGTGGCAGACCATCAAGAAAACCAGGGCGGGCCCCAGCAGAAGTGAGAGCCCTTCGTGAACCAGAGAAAACACGATACTGGCCCCGACAATCCCGTAGAATATTGCGTAGGGGTGCTTGGACCGATGTCCCCAGAGCACGAGCCAGAGAACGAAAAGAACGCCCACATAATCGGTGTATCCGATGACGTGAACGAAGAAGACCAAAGCTGGTGACGCTGCAAAAACAAGGATGGCGACCTTGAATCCGATATCCTGTCTGTCGCTTTGCAATGCCTTTCGAATCAACAGCCCTAGACTCAGCGCTGTCACAAAGAATAGAGCGAATGCAAAATAGACGAAGAGCTCGTAACGGAAGACCTCTTCGCCCCCAAGTCGGCGGGCCATTTCGCCGATCAGTCCTCGACGTACGAATCCTTGGCTGTAGTTGAAGGCAAACAGGTTCGCGCTCCAGAGATTCGGCAGACGAAAGCCTTTGAGCCATGTGAGCACAAAAACCGCTCCGGCAACCCAGGCGTAAGCGGAGTGCCAGCTAGCCCGCGAGGGCGTGGCCTGCTGCTCTCGGGAAGGCGAAGCCTCAGGCGACATACTAGCGCTTTGCTCCGTCCTTGATCAGGCAGGCTTGGTAGTGGGCACTCATACGCCTGAAGTTTGATTCTTCGAGGGCCTTTTCGAGCCCGGAAAGAGCCGAGAGAATCGCCCGTGGGATGAAATCGGGGAGGAATGTGAAGTACTCGATCGAGCCTTCCGCCCAGCTAGCGCCCGCAGTCTTTGGGAGTGCCGTAGGAAGAACCCACTCCTCATTGCCTTCGTCAATCTTCTTGATCAGAGGAAAGAGGTATCCCATGTACCAACGGAACACTGGGTTCTCGGTGTTGATTTCGTGGAGCATGAAGATCCCCCCCGGCTTGAGAACCCGAACAATCTCAGCGAGTGCGCGGTCCTGGGCACCGGCCTCAAGAAGGTGGTGAATCGCATTGATGCTGTAGACGAAGTCGAAGCTGTTGGACTCAAACGGCAGAGCCTGGGCATCTGCTTGAACTAGTCGCCCTTCTGCAGCGCCCTGCTGCTCCAAGTTCACGAAAGCTTTGTCGAGCTGCCCCTGAGAATAGTCGGTCCCGTCAACCGAGTAACCGAGCTTGCGCATCTCGGCAAGATACCAGCCCTGACCACAACCGAGATCAAGGCCCACTGCTTCAGTTCCCAAGCCATGCTGAGACAATGTTCTCTGCATCAAGCGGATCTTCTTCAGCAGCAGTCGCTCACGGACGTGGTCTGGGATTTCCGACTCGTACTCGTCAGCAATTTCGTCAAAGTGGGCTTCGGCCTCGCCACGAATGAGACGCAACAAGCGCTTACGAAAGAGAACGAGGCAAAACATTCCCAACAGAACCGCAAACCAAGCAGTGCCGCTACGGTACACGAGGATCGCAATGACCCCTGTGGTCGTTGAAACACCGCTCTCCACCAGCTTCTCGATCATCGTAGAGCCTACGACGAAGACCCCGAGTGGCAGGCCGCTGAGTCCGCCAAAAAGCGTCCCTTCCGCAAAGGTATCCACGGCCCCTCCGAGGGAGACAGGAGACCCGAGCAAGGACAACAGACCCCAAAGGGCAACGACGGGAAGCGCCCATGCTGCCACAGTGATTGCTAGGGAGGAGCAAGCGATCGGAACGATGGCGCGCGTCCCCGTGGGTCGCAGCACGAGAGCGAAGAGCGCGGTACTGAGCAGCAAGAACCCCAAAGCTCCAATGAACCCGAAGCTGAGGTGCCAAGTCATGAGCAAGGCCGTGAACACCACACAAAAGTCGAGCAAACGTTCCGCGAACCAAACGCGAACAAGATAGGACGCGGGAGTCCTAAAGCGACGCCTGATCAAAAAAACGCGCCCGAGTTCGGCCAGGAAGAACGGACTGATGATTGCGGGTAATGTCGCGAAGTAGACAGCAAGGCTATCCCGGGTCACCAGCTGAGGCGTGAACCGGCGAATTAGAAAGTGCCATCGAAACCAGCGCAACAAGAGGTTGACCGTGGTCAGGACCACACAGAGGAGTCCGCCGAAGACTGCAGGCACCGAGATGATCTGCTCTTGGAAGTGTGGAAACTGGACCGCAGCAACCCAAAAGCCGGTGCTCAGCGCACCGATGATCGAGCCGAGTAGAAGCAGCGCGAGGAATTTGATGCCTCGCACGCGAGGGCGAGAAGGTGAGGACGTAGAATGAGCCATGTACCAAGCGCTGTGCCACTAGGGCTGAATGCGGACCTGTTTAAGATGAAGAGTGGTTTTACCGGAGCCGCGCAGTCTTAACCAACGCGGATGAATTGTCGGAAACTTCGCCGTCCAGACCTGGAAATCCGCGTCCTGGCGCGCGACCTTCTTCCAGTTCTTTCGGTCGTCACTCACTTCGATCACCAAAGGAACGGCTCGGGCCGAACAGCCTTCGCAGTCGGTGCGATTTTTGATCACGAGCCGCGACACACTAGGCACATTCTCAAGATCAAATTCAACCCAGGGCTTGCGTTGCTCCCTCGTATGAAAAAAGAAGTGATCATGAAAACAGCCCTGACGAGGAGATTCACAGGAGTATCTTGCAACAAGTGAACTTGCCCGCCAAGGAATCATCGTTTCGCGATTCAACCGGGCCTGCTCAAGCAAAGCCGACGTGACCCCAAGCGCAATGAGACACACAAAAGTGGGCACCACGATGCGCAGTAGGCGTTCAGACCAAACCGCTTCCACTCCGCGTGCCGCAGCATCACCGCGTTCGACTAGTGCTTCCGCTAGCTCTTTGAGTCGAATCACCTGCCCGGGCGCAGGAGCCACAGCTTGCTCTTTCGCCTCAGCCGACGCGTCAGCGATGAGTTCAACCACCCACGTTCTCTCCTCGTCTTGGGGAACCATCTCGCGAAGGAGCGGCTCTGATCCTAACGACTCGGCGCTCAAGTTATCGCCCCCAAATCCGCCAGCGTCTGCGATACGTGCGCGGAGCGACCACATGATTGAGTCTCTCAAGAGCAAGACAGCTGGCTCCTGATTGGATTCGCTCGAAGCGAATTGAGGATCTACGAGAATGGAAGTGGCTGCGTGATAGGCGTTGCGGGCTCGGTTCCGCAGTTCAAAGACTTCGGGGGCAGTCGCGCGCAGCCGGTCCTTCAGCTGCCTTAGACGGCTACCCTGCCAAAACCACTGTCCGAACCCACGAGCATCCATTCAAGGGGAGCGGATAGCCGATGCTGGCCCGCTTTGGAACTCGACCGCCGATGTTCCTGCTCACGCGGGGTTCCCGCTTTGGGGAATTCCCGAGATATGCCAAGACTCAGCTCATGAATCTCGCTTATCTCTGTGTGCTTGCTGCTGCCGTCATCCCGTATTTCTGCGTCGGATACGCCAAGTCAACGAGCCACTATGTGAAGGAGGGGAACCGGGCGCCACGGAGCTACGCCGAAGGGCTCAGCGGGTCACGCAAGCGAGCCTACTGGGCACACCAGAACGGTTTCGAAGCCTTTCCCCCGTTCGCCGCAGCAGTGATCATGGCGACGCTGGCTGGAGTCGAACAAAGCACTATCGATACGCTTGCACTGACGTTTGTCATTTCTCGATTGGCCTACAGTGCATTCTACATCGTGGATCGCGCGCGGCTGCGAAGCGTAGTCTGGGCAGTCGGAATCGGCTCTACGGGCCTGCTCTTCGTGCTCGGCGCTACAGCTTAATGGCGTACCAGCTCACCTCCGCCTGAATCCGCTGCGAGCCCCAGGCGCCCTGGGACTATGCGGGGACCATCCACCTGCGCATCACTTCCGCGCGAGGACTTTTCTCTTCGCACAACTTTTCGAATAGCGCAGCCTCTAGCCTGCGTTGCTCGTCGAGGCCTTCTTGAAAGGTAGCGAAGTACTTAGGATGCTCCAGTTGCGGTCGCTCGCCGCACGCTTCCGACCAGGACAGCGCGTCAATCACGGGATCGAGCTCACGGTGCAGTGCCAAACGTTGCTCCGCCTCCGGAGTCCCAAGCACTTCTTCAACAGGTCCGTAATCAGTGTAGTCGCCTGGGCGATGCCTTTCGCCACCAGTCGGCGCGGGATCAAAAGCGCAGAACAGAGTCACTGAGCCCTCGATGTGTACCTCGTGTTTATTGCGAAGCGGTTTTCTTGCATTCCCCGATCCCACCCATTCTACCTGCTGAGGAGACTCATCGAGGTGATAGGTCGTCTCGTTATCGAGCTCGTGCCACGGTTCCCAGGCCTGTCCTTGAGGCAGATAGGGATGTTTAGCGAGGCGCACCCGGGCGGCTCCTTCGACGTCGTAACAAAGGTTCGGCTCTGTTCGGTAATTGTAAGACATCTTGAATACCGGCAGACCCTCCTCGTTCGTCGGTAGCCCCTGTACGCCAAACATGGTGGTGCGAAACCACGAGAGCGGGTCGCCTGACCTTGAGAGCATGACCGGATCATGATGAAGAAAGATGCGGCGACTCAGATACTGAGGTGTGAGTACCTGGCGAAGAGACTTCCTGCGAGCACAGCCACGCAAGAAACGTTCGCTTCTGACGATGGGCGTCACGCCGGCCGCCTGCCTCTCACTTGCCCCGGCGACCACCACAAGCTCGGCGTCGTCCGACAGCTCAAGGGCACTGCCGCCTGGGAGATACGCATGCGTATGTTCTTGGAGAATCAGCTCCGCTCCCGCCACCTTCAGAGCAGCCCGCCCACGCACGGCGCTCACGAGGTGAGGGAGCTGAGGGTCCAGCGCGAATTGGCCGCGCTTGCGAGCGCGCACACGCAACAGCTGGATCCCCTCTGGACTGGTTTCCGCCTCGAGCACAGGGGCAACCAGGAGCGCGCCGCCGTTCTCTTCACGCCAATGATTGCGAATAATTCGTCCCATCTGATGCGCTCCTGTCTGTGAAAAATGCACCGCAGTGTAGCACACTCAAACCCACAATAGATTCGACGAAAAGTGGTGTTCTTGCCTCCTCCCGGGTTGTTCTCGTCCCAGGGCAAGATTCTCTCACGATTGTTATCGGATGTTGGCTCGAAATGCTCCAACCAAAGCGCAGCTGCAAAGCCAAGCCAACTTAGTGATACGAAGACTGAACTCATCTTCAGAGTTGGCGACGTCGTCCCGGAAGCAGGCCCGCCCGAAGGAGAGTTCTCCGACATTGTAGCACTGGGTGACGAAGTCTTCGCGCTCACGGTGCCCGACGAAGGGTACCTCTTGAACTTAGAAACGGGCGCGATGTGGCCCCACTTCTGTTACTTCCCGCCGTTTGAGATTGAGAGCGACTTACCCCTGAGTTCGACCAGCGTTTCTGTCTCCTACGAACAACAAGGCTTCGACGTTTGGCAGATGACAAACGCCCTCGCCTACGAACCAGAAGCGGGACGCATCTGGGCGCAACCCCGGACACTCAACAAGGAAAACGATCAGGTCCTCGGCGCTGAGATTGCCAACTTCGATTCCCTGACCGGCGATCCACAAGAATGGTACTTGCTGTCAGAGCCTGACTTTCTTGCCGGCGGGATGGCTGTCTACGGCGGAAAGATCGCGGTGGCCTCTGGTTCATGGCTGAGGATCTACGATCGCGCGCTCGGCTTGATGGAAAGCGCTATCGACCTCACGCCTCACGGCATCACTGAGATCACCGGGCTGCAAAACACTCCCTATGGTGAGCTTCTCGTGGTCGATGGCGCTCAGTCGAGTCTGTACACGCTGAGGGGCTTGTTTCCCACTGAATGACGTGTGTTGAGGACGGCCACTCACATCAGCATGTGAGCGCCGTCTCTGGTTCACTCCGCCGCAGCTTCCTCAGGCACTTCACCCTCGGAGGCCGCATCATCTTCGCCTCCCGCGTCTTCTACTTCTTCAACCGGAGTCTCCTCAGGTACCGCCTCCGGTGCTGGTTCCGCCTTTTTCGCGGGTGGGGCCGGTGTCTCTTGAGGATTGAGCACGTGATTGATGTCTGCGTCCTCTTCACACTTCATGGAATTGTCGGGATTGATCAAACAACGCTTCACGCGCGAGCGATCTTTAGTTCCCGTAAAAGCGGTGAGGGGCCCTCCTTCCCATTCGGCGTAAGCCAAATACGCTTTGTCGTTTTCGATACGCACGTGCGTCACCGAGCGATAGGTTGTCGAGCAGCCGATGCTCGTGAATGCTAAAGCAACAAGGCCAATTAGTCTTAGCGTCTTCATCTTGTTCCTCATGGCTCAGTAGAGCGACCCTGGATTGACGTTTTCGAGTACCAGAGTGTCCTTGCAGTCAACTTCCTTGCCTGCCTTAAGTGTGCAGATGCGCATCAACTGGTCGACGACGCGGTTGTCACCATCGCCCTCAGGGACGGTCATGAGCACCTTGACAGTACGATCTTCGCCGATGAATTGCTGCCCCACCAGGACCTTGTTCTGACTCACACAGCCCACTGCCGAGCTCAGCAAGAGCGCAGCAAGAGCGAGATTTTTCTTCGTATCCATTCTCTCTTCTCCTTCTAGCGCACGTTGGAGCCGGTAATATTGATGCTGGTCTCTTCGGACGGGCAGGCCAGGTCAGTCTTGCCGTCACAGGTTTGCCGACACACAAGTTCACTCTGCTGATCGTCACACAACCAAAATTCGTGGGTCGTCGAGGACGTCACGTAGTAGTTATCGTGGCGCAAAGTTTCGACGTAGGTCTTGTCTTGTTGAGGATGGTCTTCGAAGCGCACCACGGAGCGCGTTGTGCAGCCCCCGAGCAACAAAGCTCCGAGCATGAGCATAGCGACAAGCGCTTGATTCAGGTTTTTCATTCGTCCTCCGTGAGAGTGATCTGAACGTCGCGACAGTTGGAAAGGTCGCCGTCTTCGCTCATTTGGCATTTGACGACGCCCTGATTCCCTGCACCGTCAATGTGCAAGAATTTTACTTGTCCCTTGGATGCAGTGGACGCCGCGATATAACGCGGTCCCACGCAGCCAAAGGCAAACATCGAGAGCAAGATCGCGCTTGCTTGGATTCGTTTCCTCATTGGTTCTCCTGGTGTCCGCTCTGACAATCGCGGCGAAATGACTATGCCCATTTCACCTGGTCGGCAGTATCCCCCGTTCAGGGGAGTGCACTCAGGGGACTCGCTTTGCACAGGCTCAGGAGATTCGACTTCCCACCCAGCCACCGCGCTCAAGCACACTGGCCAACTCGGCCCGGGAAGACACCTGAAGCTTTCGATAGACGCTCTTCACATGAGTGGAGACTGTATGGGATGAAATCCCTAGGCAGTTCGCCGCCTCCGCGTTCGTCAAACCGCGAGCTAGAAGTCGCACAACTTCTAGCTCCCTAGGAGTCAAAGGGGACTCCTCCACCGGGCTGTTCTGGGCGAAATGAGCAAGCACGCGCCGTGCGACTGAAGCGGAAAGAGGCGGCGTTCCCCGCTCCATCGAAAGCAGCGCGGTGGCCATTTCGTCGGGCGTTTCACCCTTAAGAAGATACCCCGTCGCCCCAAGCTGGAGCGCTCGGAGCAAATTGCGGTCATCGTCAAATACGGTAGTGACAACGACCTGGGCATGCGGCGCAGTGACCAGGATCTCACGAATCAAATCGTGTCCCCATCCGTCCGGCAACCCCAAGTCAAGCAAGACAAGCTCCAGAGCGGAGCCGCGGACCAACACCTGGCGCGCGGCAAACAGGCTTTCCGCAAAATATACTTCTCCGTCGGCGATCCTGTGCTCCCGACGATAAACATCAAGCGCTTTGCATGTCACTTTGAGGGCACTTGCGTCATCTTCAATCACCAAAACCCGAGGTACATTCATCGCGCCACCCGCCACTCCGAAGACTCAGCGTTCGCACCCACAGCAATTCGGCGAATCGATGAAGCGGAGGGCGCGGCGGTGTCAGACGTTGCTAGCGGGTACATCAGTGTCGTCACAAAGTCTTCCCCGAGGATCTCTGCAGAAAAAGCACCTCTACCCAGCTGAGCGCGGCGCCGAAGATTGATCAGTCCCGTACCCAGACCCAACCCCCCGCTACGAGGTTCACGGCAATCACTCTGCATTGCAGTGTCCGAATCACGTTGGCTGGTCACTCGAAAAAACAGCCCCTGAACGTGTCGCTTGATCTCAAGATGCACCTCGGCGCCAGGCGCCGCGTGTCGCCCTGCATTTTCGAGAGACTCTCGGACGAAAGCGAGCCAATCCGAGCGTTGCCGCGCCAGGATATTGCTCTCGACTGCTTGCAGAGCGGGGTCTAGAGAGACTTTCAGAGGGTACTCATGCGCGCGCGCCACGGACCGGGCCTCCGACTCAAGCTCCATGAGCATGCCCTCAAGCGAGATTGGATCTCCTGTCAGTGCCGCCGTCAACTGACGCAGTTCACGAGTCAGACTCACAATTTCACGTGCCACCTTTTCGTCTTTACTGACGACAGCAAGGCGACTGAGACTCGCCCCCAAATGATCGTGCAAGTCCCGCCTGACTCGTTGGCGCTCATCGGCTTCGCCTCGAGAATACGCATCGCGCGCTTCCAAAAGATGACGCGCAAATTCCAAATGAGCTTGAGCCTCTTCGACATCAAACTGATCAAACAGCGAGCGTGCACCACGCTTGTGTCGAAACACAAATGCAGCATCTCCTCGGGGCCACGGGACCATCAAATCTTGCCCGTCGCGGGCCAAACACACTTCGGAGACAGCGCCCGTGACGTCAATATCCACGGTCTCAAAATGACGGCCTAAAGCATCTTCGAAACGACGAAGGAGATCCACCTCAGTGGTCGCACGAGAGAGTTGACGAGCGCCCTGAATCAGCGCCCCACGCCTGCGCCCATTGAGTCGCTCAGCGAGCAACTGACGGAAAGGGAAATAGACCCAAAACCCTGCAAGAATGACTATCCAACTGTGAGTCCCTAGTTCTCTTGGCAAGAGAGCAACCATCGCTAGATCGAGCCCAATCAGCCCGGCGGTGATCGCAAGCCACTTCCAAGTGCGCCCCCAGTAGCGAGCGACTGCAAACAAGCGGAACCGCGAGGCACCCAAAGAGAGCAGTCCGAAGAGCCAGGCGAAACCCAGCAAGGTCATCGTCTGGCTCGCCAGCGGGGGAATCCCCAATGCCACGGGCAAGGCTTGAGCGACTACGAAAAAAGCAATGCCGCAAACCACACCCAAAGTGAGCCAGCGCCAAATCGCCTGTTCAACCGCCGAACGCAGGGAATAACGTTGGACACTTAAGAGCGCCACAATCGCAACCGTGTAGACAAGAATCGACGAATACCCGGAGAGTGACGGACCCAAACCAGGAAGCCGTAGGCCCCAGGCCAGGGCGGTAAACGGGAGGCCCAGCAACCAAAGAGTGGGACGCTTCATCAAAGGTCGCGGTTCACTGGCAAGTAGCATGCAGAGCCCTGCACCAAAGAGAGGCCCACCAAAAATCGTATTCACGGCGTGTGCAGACTCAAAAAGCTCTGCAGAAATCCCGATCGACCGCGTCGCATAGAGCGATGACGCCCAAGCGGCAAAGGCAACCCCCCAACCGGCGAGACGATAGCCCAAGAGCCCAGCGCTTGGTCGCGCCAGTCGCCACGTCAGTTCACCAGTTACCGCGCAGAAAAGGGCAGTCGCAATTTGCAGCCAAAATGCCCAGCCAAGTAGGCTCAGAGCTCCCCTCTCAACGCGAACTGAAACCGAGCTGCCGTCAGTCCTCCGCAGTTCAAGCTGAGAACTCCGGGAGACTCGAGCTTCCAGGTCATTGTTCAGCTGGACAAAGTTGCGGTACGCGATCCACTCATCGAGCACATCGGGCTCTTCAAGACGCGCCAAGTCGTCTAGGGCGATGCGCCATCTCACTGGCTTTTCTGACGACCGCACGTCAACCACCGCTAGGCCCCGGATCTCTACGAAGTCAAAATTGGCAACAACCGACACCGTCTCTCCCCGGTGGTCGACGAGGCGAGGCAAGGTGAGTGCAAGAGCCACAACCGCCAAGGACAGGGCACAAGCGCACCAGATCCCAGCCCAGAAGTTGCGGCGGACGCGCCTCCCGAGTGAACTCCAGAGAGCGTCGCCCCACGTCTGTTTCCGCATCGCTTCTCCTGTTATCGACCTCCCGGTCGATAGTCAATAAGCAAGAAACCCACACCCATCAGACGCGACAGCTTCAGCTGGCAATCATCCCGCAAACGTGAAGCGAACCCCGACTTACTTGAGCTACCGTTTACGCCTGAGCGTGGACTGGCCACTCGTTTCGAGGTCGCTTTTTCCGCAGAGTTTCAACGCGTCTTGGCGCCGAGTATTCCCGTTGACAGAATCACGTAGGCTACTTGCCCAAGTTTGATTCAAGTGAATAGGAACCCTTCGATGAAGCTCTACGTCAATCCGATTTCTCCCAACTCCCGCAAAGTCACGGCCGTGGCCAGGTACCTCAATCTCGACTGCGAGACGAATGTCGTCGACCTCGGAAAAGGCGAAAACCGCACCACCGAGTTTCTCGCCATCAACCCCAACGCCAAGGTGCCGGCGATGGTGGATGGCGATTTCGCCTTGTGGGAGTCCAACGCGATCATGGCCTACCTCTGCAGCAAGCAGGAAACGCCATTGTGGCCTTCAAACAACGACCGCTACGCGGTGATGAAATGGATGAATTGGGAGCTCGCTCACTTTGGACGTTGGATCAGTACCTACGGCTTTGAAACATTCCTCCGCGGACTCTTTGGAGCCGGCGAACCTGACCAGAAAGTGATGGCCGAAGCCGCCACCTTCATCGCCAAGTTTGGGAAAGTACTCGATGACCATCTCGTCGACAACAAATTCTTAGTCGGCAGCGAGCCGACCATCGCTGACTTCGCGGTCGCAGCGCACCTCACCTACCGCATCCCCGCCAAGCTACCCCTCGACGAATTCACGAACATCAGCGCCTGGGAGGCGCGTTTGAATGAGATCCCGGCGTGGAAGGAGAGCGCGCCAACGATGTAATCGGTGTAGTGGACGGCCCCCCCATCAGAGGAAAGGTCCGCTTGAAAACGTGACTAATCCCTCAGTATTCCAGCATTGAATCTCGCCGCCCTGGCGGAGCCCACACATCTTGTCGGTCGTGCCGACAACCTCAACAAAGTCATCTCCTGACGGAGCAAATGACTCCACGAGCTTGTCATCCGCCCACTCGAAGCAGACGATTTCCGACGACTCCGTGATGGCGCAGCGTTGCTCGATACCCGCCGCGCCTTTGACGAAGTTGCCCGAAATCACTTGAGGCTCAGGCTCTCCGGGAAGCTTGCATACGAGGTCCCCGTCCTTGCGAATGGCACAAGGATACTGGAAAGAATCGACAAACAGGTCCACGAACTCACCGTCAAAAAGCGGACGCTCGAAGCCTGAGTTGGCGACTCCGTCTGTTGTCAACCAGTAAGCCGTGCTGTCAGAAATCTCGACCTGTTCGACCTCCTCCTCAATGAGCATCATGCTCGGGCAGCTGAGCGTTCCGTCACATACAGAGCACAGCTCAGGAATCGAAATCGCGATGTCCTCGCATTTTTGACCTTCTAAGCCAAAGGTTCCTTCTGAACAGAAAGGAACACCAGCTTCGTTCAGCATGCAAAACGGCACACCACTCCACTCGCTTGGATTGCGGTAGGAAGTAGAGTCGTCATCGAGAGAAAACACGACGGGCTTCTCCGGGAGCTGCACCGGGAACACCGCACCATCCCACCACTGGACGAAACCGCCGACGCAGTGAAGCTCGTTTTCTCCGACGATTGCGCAAACAAGACTTCCTTCACGGTCGGCCGTGAGCAGGCGAGTGCATTTCTCACCTGTCTCGCGCAGCACTCCGCACTCCTCGCAAATGGAGCGATAACCACCATCGCATTGGACAGCTCCTGGCTCGGTGCACTGACGCTCAATGCCCGCGCAAGGTCCCATGGTAGGAGAACCACCATTCGCTGGCATCCCCCCGATCGCCGGAACCCCACCCGTGCCAGACGACGAACCACCTGTCGCGGCCAAACTTCCTCCGCTGCCAGTTGGCTCCCCGTCCCCATCCCGGCTGACGAAATCTACTGCCTTCCCACCGCAGCCTGCCGCCAACAGTGTCGCCGCCAACGGAGCCGCAACCATAAGTATTCGCTTTGTATTCATTGAGCCAAGTCGTTCGAAATAGACGCAGCGAGCTTCCTGACGAATGAGGTTGCCCGCAACACAAAGACATCCCGAAAGCCCAGTATCTCAAATTCTAGTGCCGCTCGACTGAAGAGTTGAACCATGGCGACTCCGAGCCGAACTCCTCAGCAGCTCACAACTCAGCTGATCATAGGGCCGAAGCGCTGTTCAGCAAGTTGCGCACCTCTTTCACTGCACCTTCACGATCCAGAGCAAACGCGAGTTCAATCTGCTCCACGAGCTCTTCTTCTCGCCAATCCGTAAGGTACTGCGAACCGCGCAACTGCCCTGCAAACTCGGCCACTCCGGCGGCGAACAGGAACTTAAAGGAGGGCTGCGGCAGTACAGCACTTTGGTTGACAGACGTACGCATTGCTTCGCTTTCATTGGCATCGCTACGCTTGAAGCGAAGGCGAACCTGAGCAAAGTCGGCCGGCAGAGGAGCTCCGAACTCATTTTCGGCGCCCGTCCCGCTCGTGCTGGGTACCTCATTGATCGTTCCAGGCAGCGCCGCAGGAACGGCCTCCGACGAATCCGCGGGAACAATTTCGTAGAGCGCCGTCACGCTCAGCCCCGCTCCGAGTTCGCCGGCATCGACAGTGTCGTCGCTGAATGCAGCATTCGAGAGCACGCGATTCTCATAGCCGATCAATCGATAGCCCTTCACGTGGGTCGGATTGAACTCCACTTGCAGCTTCACGTCCTTGGCGACCGTCATCAGCGAACCGGACATCGCGTAGCTAAATGCGCGGCGAGTTTCTTCCTCGCCATCAATGTAGAAGTAAATCCCATTGCCATTGTCGGCGAGCTGCTCGCCGACATCGTCCCGGTAGGGCCCCGAACCATAACCATAGACACTCAAATAGACGCCAGAGTCTCGCTTCGTGGCGATGAAGTCCACCAATGCAGAAGTTTCGCTCAACCCCACATTGAAGTCGCCATCAGTGGCCAGGAGCACACGGTTGGAGCCGCCCTTGATGAAGTGCTTTTGAGCGATCTCATAAGCTTTTTGGATACCACCCGCGCCATTCGTCGAGCCTCCAGACTGGAGCGAATCGAGCGCCCCGAGGATCTTGTCTTGCTGCTTGCCCCCGGCGGCTTCGAGCACCACTCGGTCAGCGCCTGCATAGGTGACAATCGAAACGCGATCTTCTTCGCGGAGCAGTCGTGTCAACATGCGAAAGCCTCGCTTGAGCAAAGGAAGCTTCAGCGGAGCATTCATCGAACCGCTCACGTCGAGCAAGTAGACGAGATTGAGTGGCGGCTGATCTTCGAGCGCTACTTCCTGACCCTGCACCCCGAGCATCAACAGCTTGCGAGCTGGATCCCACGGGCAATCGCCCCACTCCGTGTAAAGCGAAAGAGGCGTGTCGCCCTTCGGCTGTTCGTAATGAAAGTGAAAGTAGTTGAGAAATTCTTCAATGCGAATGTTCTCTGGTTGGGGGCGCACCCCATCGCGAATCGAGGCGCGTGCCAAAGTGTAGGAACCGGTATCGACATCAATTGAAAACGTCGAAGTACTCTCCTCGGTCGCCACCACGAAGGGATTCTCCTTCACTAGACTCGGCGCTGGACGCATGCCAAGCGGTTTAAAATCGAGCCCTGTGCCGCCGAAGCCGCCAAGAGCAAGGCTTCCGCCTGTCGCTCCGCCAGCGGTGCCCGCAAGACCACCGGTGCCATAGCTGCCGCCCTGCGCACTCGTCCCACCAGCTCCATAGGCCGCATCGCCGTCGTACGGCTGACCATTGACGTTCGCGCCTGGGCTCCCGCTATTCAATTCAGCGTCGCGAGCTGCACTCGAGTTCTTGTAGCCGATGAAGCTCTCGCCGTAGTTCGAGCCTCCCCCCGGATCGCGCGGGTTCTGATCGGAGCCACAGGCGACCGGCACAACAACGACAGAAAGAAGGGCGGAGGAAACGAGGAGACGACGCGAGAGAAGCATGCCCGCCACTACGCAAGCACCATGCCACCGCGGGCTCTCGCGTTTTGCCCGTAGAAACATGACGTTGTCTAGAATTCAAACAAATCGTCGGCTCAAAACATGAGTCGCATTGTGCCAAAGCGTGTCACTGCCTGGTGCTCGTGCCCCGGTCAGACTGCACTGGCTGGGAGCAAAGGATCAAAAACCCGCAATGCAGATACTTCCACTGCACTTCGCGCATTCCAAGCCTTCATACGCGCAGGCTCCTGCCTTAGGCAGAGGGACGTCGTAGACGCACGAGTATTCAGCCCTCTCGAGCAATCCCAGTCCGTGAACCACGGTTCGTGGAAAATGCTAAGTAGCCAGGCCGTGACCAACCCCATCCTCGACCACTGGACTTCCTGTCCGACAGGCTCAAGCGAGACGCTGATCTTCCCTGATGGCTGTCGGGATGTCATTCTGAGGAGGCAGCCTGGCGAGCGTTGGGAGTGGCTCTTGTCTGAGCTTGATGACAGCGCTCGCTCGGTGACTGTGAGCGCCGGTTCGGAATACATCGGGCGACGCTTGCAACCGGGTGTCGGCGTCGACCTCGACGCCCTGAGTAGAGCCCTTCAGGGCATCTCTGCAGAGAACGTATCTGCTAGCCGCATCGCAGAATGCTGTACGACAGATCTGAGGACTGAGGAGCTGCTCTCCGTGCTGGCTCAAGGGAGTGACGCAAAGTCGGCGGCCGCGCTCGCGGGCACCTCACTGCGAACTCTTCAGCGAACGACGGTCGCGCTCACCGGTCGGGCTCCACTCTTCTGGATCCGGCTCGCCCGGGTTCGGCGAGCCGCAATCGCTGTGCAGGCTGGTGCCACCGCTATTGAGGCTGCGACCGCGCTGGGCTTCACGGACCAACCTCACATGAGCCGCGAGTTCCGCCACTGGTTGGGCGTGACGCCCGGGCAAGTGGCGCGCCGAGATCCCATCACCTCGGGACTCGACTCCAGCGGATTCGCTACTTCCCCGCAGTAGATACCACAGGCGAGCAAATCTCGACCAAGAAGCCGTTGAGGTCGGTGACGTAGGCCGTCGTTTGGCCCCAAGATTCTTGCCGGGGCTGTTGAACTGCCTTCGCGCCCGCGTCGCAGGCCGCGCGAAACTGCTTTTCGACTTCGCTGGTCTCGAAGGCAATTTCAAAGCTGGGATTTTCGGGAACTGGGGCGGCGGGAGACTTCCCTAGCTGCTTCAAAAGCTCGCGAGAAGAAAACGACAAGGTCGTTCCCCCCGTGGAAAGTTCGCCGTAGTCGCCACCTTCGTGAAGCATCTGAGTCTGCACTCCAAAGGCGCGCTCATAGAATTCTAGGCTGGCCCGTACGTCTTCGACGTAGAGGATCGTGTAACGAAATTTCATAGTCATGGGGATTCTCCGGGCCTGAGCTTGTCGCGGACGACGGCTCAAGTCTTGTAGATTCGCGCCAGAGCTTTTCGGAATCTACTGACCACCACAGGTAGTGAACCCACCGGCTAGGGTGAGCAGGGAGAGCGCCTTGAGCATGCGATTGAAGTACTCGCTGTCGTAGTCCCCTGGCCCCGTCGGGATCGCCACCACCTCAGCCGCGAATGCGTCCACCGTCGCCTGATCATAACTCATCGCGCCTGCCGCCCACGGTCCCACATTGATCACCGTGTGATTACTCCAGGTGGAGGCCTCCATGTCCGGCGAGCCACCCAGCTGGTACCACTGAACGGTCTTGTCGATGCCGACGGTGTTCACCCAAGCGGTGACCTTGTCGTTCCAAGTCTTTGCTTCCGCTGTCCCGTGCCAGAGGTAGTCAGTCACAATTCGCCAAGGCGTGCGAGCTGCATCATCACCATAGGAGCCAGCACGGTTGTAGGAATCATGGCACTCGGGGGTCGCTTGACCCCCGTCAGAAGACCCCCAGTTCCTCACCAGACCTGTGCTGCTGTCTGAGGCAGCGGCAAGAAGCGGATACGAATCGGCAGCCGCGCCATTCCAAAAATCGGCGTTCGACTCGTCATAGCGCACGAACTCCCGATAGTAGGCGGGAGCAAAATAGGAATAGTTCACACAACCATTGCCGAGGTCGTTAAACCAATTGGAATCACCCGGCTGCAAGACTTGCTTGCCCTCGTACTCCATGAACATGTGCTGGCGAATATTGCCTATCACTTTGCTCGCCTCAGACGCGTAGTCTCCCCCTCCCCATTTGCAGTCAGCCATGATCAGCGACATCGCTACATCGACATCCGCATCCGCGGCGGCACCATCGGGATATTGGCTGTACTTGGTGTCATAACCGGCGTCACAGCCGTAGCGAAGCCAGTGCATCAAGCCTGTGTCCTGGTTGAGCGACGCCTTGTAGTAGTCGTAAAGGCCATCGAAGATCTCTTGCTCTCCCCAGGACACGGCGAGCAGCATCCCGTAGCCAATGCCTTCGGAGACTGTCGCATCGAGCTTCGCATTCTCCCAACGCACCCGGTAGCGACCGCTCCCACAGTCTTCCAAGTGGAAGTCTTTCCAAGCATCGTAAGCCGCCCGAGCATCCTCCTGACTGATCGTTGTCGGGCTAAAACCGAACTCATAGCTCCTAGCCGGAGTACCCACAGCGCCGCCCGTAGAGCTGCCGCCTGTCGAGCTGCCGCCCGTCGGCGAGGCCCCGCCGCTGGAACTTCCCCCTGTCGACACGGCGACTCCGCCGCCAGTTGCCAGGGCATTCGGATCGGTTCCCCCACTGCCCGTCGAGTTCCCTTGACCTAGAGGTTGCTGCTCCCCGCTGTCGTCCGAGCAACCAAACGCAAAGCCGAGAGTAGAAGCGATGACGATGAGGTGAGCTGAACGCAGGTACATGGCAGCGCTTTACCCTTTGAAACCAGCTAGAACCAAGCCACAGCGTGACACAAGAGACAGAAAAAGGATCCCAAGCATAGTCTCAACGCAACATCACCCTGAGGCTAGATTCGGCCCGTCGGCCGGACAAGTCGCGAGTCCGCTCAGTCGTCTTTGGGTGGCCCGGCTCAGGGAAAACTCTAAAGATCAGCGTAGCGCCACGGGGACATGTCGAAATGTAGATGGCTTTGATGCCCGCGGTGACTTGGACCAAGGGCTACTCGAATCACATGTTCGGAGACGATACGATTGGCCACTTTCCGAAGAAATTCCTGGTGTAAGTCTGCCGCCGCGCCACCTTTCGAAGTCCAGTGAGTCGAGATGCGGAGCTGGAAAGGTCCCCGCGGAACCTGGGACGCCACAGCCTCGAATTTTTCTTTGGGTAGCGCCGCGAAGTTGAACCCGGAAATATCAATCGCGTTCCCAAAGGCATGTTCGCTGATGCGCGTGGATTGAAAGCGCGATGCTCTACAGGCATATCCGCCTTGGTGAACCACCTTGCTAGGAATGCGGCCGTAAAACGCGTCCGCCTCCTGCGCGACAATGGATTCGATTTTTTGCAGCCGCTCGACAAACGCTGGGTGTACCGTCAGAGGAATAAACTTGAGCTGGGTGCCTCGGTAGAGTTCTTGGTCATCTGCCAGGCAAGGCACCTTACTGTCGGCGTTTTCAAGATGGCGAGGCAACGCATCGAGTGGGTAGGCGTCTCCGCGCAAGCGATTGAAGTAGGCAAATAGCCTTTCACGTGACCAGCCGCTCGTGTCAATCTCAGGCTGGTCGGAGCGCTGACTCTTCTCGGCGCGGTCATCGGAACTGTCTTGGACTGTGAGCCGCGGCTCTTGCGCTTTCGGAGTGTCCAGGTCGGCCTCGCCGAACTGATCCCAGACGGAACAGGCCTGAAGACTCAGAACGAAGATCATGCCGAGCGCGGCGGTGACTGTTCGACTGTGTTGCTGAACGCTGGGATTCATCTGAGCCCGCCATCCCCCCGCCCATTCAGTCGACGGACGGGGGGTCGAGCCTTCGCTCGCTTATTCATCGTAGTAGAAAACACGCCACAACTTGCCGCCATAGTCGTCGGAGATGTAGAGCGAGCCATCATTGGCAAGCGTCACACCCACGGGCCGAGATTCCGCCTCATCAGGGAGGGGACGTTCCGAGCCTGCGAAGCCCCTGGCGAAGGTGACGAAATCGTCGACAGGAGCGCCGTCATCATCGAAGGGCAAGAAGCCCACCTGATAGCCGGGGAGATTCCCGGTCGCGTTCGGTTCGAATCGCGAGCCATGAAACGCCACAAACAATCCACCACGATACGACTCGGGGAACTGGGTACCATCGTAGAAGGCGGCACCCAGCGGTGCCCAGTGAGCAGGGAAAGCAAACGCGGGCTCGGGGTACTCGCTGCACGGTCCTACCGTTAAGCCGTCCCCTCCGTATTCAGGCGCGAGAACCATGCCCACCGCTGGATCATGATAGCAATACGGCCAGCCATAGGTTTCGCCCTCGGTAAATTTGATCAGCTCCTCGGAAGGAAGCTCCTTGTCCTCATCAGTGTCGAAGAACGCAGGCCAATTTTCCGCGAGTTGATCACGGCCATTCTGCACGCCCCACAAGTCACCGGTGCCAGGTTGCATGGCCAGTGCATTCATGTTGCGAGTTCCCTTCGCATAGAGCGTCCCATCTGCAGCAACTTGGTTGAGCACAGTGGGATCGAATGTCCAAATGCCGGCTCTTTCGTCAAGCTCAAGGCAGGGATCGACTCCGGGTGAGTTCAACTCCCGATTGTTCACCTGACAAGAGTTCGTGGCAGAGCCAATGTTCACGTACATCAACTCATCATCACCAAAAGCGATCGTCTTGCTCACGTGGTCCCCATCATCGGGAAGGCCTGACACAATCACTTCGGGCTCAGCGCTGGGCTTCAGCTCTCCGTCCGGCAAAGAATACTTGATGATGCGGTCGTTCTCGGCGAAGAACAACTCTCCCTTGCGCCACACGAGGCTGTTGCCGCCCGTCGTATTGAAAGTTTCTCGCTCATCGAATTTACCATCGTCGTCGGTGTCGCGGAGAGCGATAATCTGCCCCGGCGTACTGCCGTCGCGCGAGGGATTCACGGCGACAAAAACGTCACCCGAGGGCGTCACCGCGACGTGACGCGCTCGGCCCAAGTCTTCAGCAGCAAGTACGGCACAAAAGCCAACGGGGAGTTCAATTCCCCCGTCATCAGGGTCGCAAGTATCTAAAGGCATCACTGCTTGGCCTCCCTGCCCGCCCATGGAATCCATGCCTCCCATGCCACCCATATTGGAGGCCCCGGTTCCGTTGGTGGCGCCGGTGCCATTATTCCCGCCGCTACCGTTTCCGGCGCCGCTGCCGCCTGTAGAGCCGCCTGAGCCATCGTCAGAATCGTCGACATCGCCATCGCTATCTCCGCACGCAGATAGCGCGAGCGCTCCCATCAGCGCAGTAGAAAACAATGTGAGAGGAAGGTGAACGCGACGACGCGCTGCGGAGGATGTTCGATTCAATGTTGATTTCATAAAGAAGACCTTTCGGTGCAAGTTGGTGAAACCGACAAGTGCAATGGGCATACCAGTCGACGCAGGTCATTCCCCTCGCCGCCGAGATCTCAGCAAACGTGGAAATAGCCCCGAACGAGCGACGGAACTCGAACCAGCGCCTGGGCCGACGAGGTGACGAGGCGACGACGACGCAAATGGTTGATGCACAACGCCTCAGCGTCACAACTCATGTGCGGCGCTCTTGCCCACATACGATGTACATTCGCACCACGCTGCCGCCCAAATTTCGCTAATTGTAGAATAAGCGATAAGGGGGACAATTTTGTCCTCCCCTGTGATCAAATTTTCACCAGCCGGGAATGTTTGGAGGATCCGAGTTGCGAACGACTCCGTCTGGAATTTCCAGAGATCATGCGGCGCCAACCCACGCGAGACTGCCTGGAACTCCTTTGCGCAGCAGCTCGACGCATGTGTGTCGTCAAGAACATCCATCAAATGAAAATACTTCAAAGCTCCCTCTCTCTCCTATTCCCCGCACTTTGTCTTCAAATGGCGGCCTGCTCGTCCACGCTCGACGACGTGGAATACGACTCTAGTGGTGGGGCTCCTGCCACCGGTACGGGGAGCATAACGGGCACAGGCGGAACGCTTGGGAACCCTGGTTCCGGCGGTGGTTTCAACGCCGGGGGCGGCTTCTCCACAGGTGGAGCTGGGACGGGCGGAGTGTCCCAAAGTGGTGCTGGAGGAACGGCTACCGGCGGGGGCGCCGGCACAGGCGGAGACGGTGGCGGAACAACCACGGCTTCGACCGAAGACACTGGATTAAATTGTCCCGTGAGCTCTCCAAGTGGCTCCAACGGAGGCGACAACACGACTTTGCCAGATCCCTTCACCACGTGGGACGGCACTCAGGTGGCCAACATGGCGGACTGGCGCTGCCGTCGTCGCGAGCTCGTGGTCGAAGTCGAGAAAAAGATTCTCGGAGCCAAGGCGCCGCCACCCAGCACGATTGGCGGCACCGTGGGCGGCATGGTCTCCACTACGGGATACACGGTTGAAGTCACGAACCCGGGTGGAAGTACATCCTTCTCGGGGACAGTGAGCGTCCCCGCTGGAGCGACCGCGCCTTATCCGGCAGTGGTTGTCATCGGCGGCTTCAACAGCCTGAACTCTGACGTGCTGAGCAGCGAGGGCGTGGCTGTGATCAGCTACGACAACAACGCGATCGCTTCCGAAGCGGCAGGCAACTTCACGACAGGCAAGTACTACGACGCCAACCCTGACTTTAAGGGAGCCACCAGCGCGCTGGTGGCCTGGGCGTGGGGGGTCAGCCGCATTCTCGATATGCTTGAAGCAAACCCGGGTGTGATTGATCCGACGAAAATTGCGGTCCATGGCTGTTCGCGTCTTGGCAAGGCAGCGTTTGTGACTGGCGCCTTCGACCAACGCATCGCGCTTGGTCTGCCTCTCGAACCCGGCACAGGGGGGCCAGCCCCGCTGCGGGCTCTACCGAGTCTCGGTGGGCAGAGTCTGTCGGGTGCTAATGGCGAGGCCAGCTGGTTTGGACCGATGTCAGGAAGCTACTCATCAAGCATGGCGGTAGACATGAGCGACGTGGCAGCCATGTATGCTCCCCGTGGACTATTGATGATGGACAACCCGCACATCGATCATCTTTCCTACAAGGCGAACTACTTGGGCGTTGCCGCAGCGCGCAAAGTCTTTGAGGGCATGGGCGCCGAAGATGCGGCCTGGTACTTGGGCGACAGTGGCAACGGGACCCATTGCGATGTCCGCGCAGAGTACGGCCCGCCCTTGAGAGCGATGATCAAGAAGTTCCTCAAGGGCGACGACAGTGCCACTACTGGCGGTCTGGATACGCACTCGAACCACGGCAATGTGAACATTGACGGTTGGACGAGCAGCTGGACACCCGGGACCATCGCTCCCTAAGTCATCACACTCAATTCGGTCGAGGGGCGCTAGCTGATCGGCTGGGGCCCCTTTTTTGGTTCTGGCACCTCAAGAAAATCGATTGGGGGGGGACAATTTGTTCCCCCCTAGTGATCAAAGTTTCATGTTTCGGGAATGTTTGGTGGGAGGCGATCCAACGAGATTTCCCCCAGGAATTCTCCAAGTCACGCAGCCGATTGGTCCGTGGCGCCCTTCTCTCATTTCTCGTGGAAGTTGAGCCGAATCATGCGAATGCCTCGCTACTTTTCAACACTGACAACGACGACCTCATTCGTCGCAGCGCTCTGCCTGGCTGCGTGCCAAGGCTCAATCGACGACCCCAATGGTCCCGGTTCAGGGGATGGTGACGGCGACGGCGGAGGTTCGACCGGTGGGTCGACTGGACTTGATAACCCCGAGGTTTGCGTGACCGGAGTTCCGGGAACTTCTCAGATCCCTCGCTTGCTCAACCGCGAATACGACGCCGTCGTCGTTGATTTGCTCAAGGTGGAGACCTTGGCTTCCGGAGCGCCGCCCTCCTCATTGCTTGTCCCCGACTACGACGGAAGCATGACGGACATTGCGTGGAACTCCTACCTTTTATCGGCCAGCGAGATTGCCGCACAGGTGATGGCGGGCCCCAATCGCTCAGAGTTCATATCCTGCGATCCCGCGGCTGAGGGTTGTTTGACCGACACGATTCGCGCCTTCGGTCGCAAAGCATTCAGACGCCCGCTGACGGATGCCGAGGTGGCGCGTTTTGAACAGTTGAGCAACCTTGAGGTTCCCGGCACGCCTGACGAAGTCGCCGAAGCAGTGCTCTTCGCATTTCTGGCATCGCCCTCCTTTCTGCTGATCCCTGAACTTTCGTCTGAACTTGAAGGCGACGCGTTCAAGCTCACCCAGTACGAAGTCGCTGCCCGACTTTCGTTTCTTCTCTGGGGTTCGACGCCTGATCCCATCTTGAGCGCTGCCGCCGACGCTGGGGAGCTGGCGACCAAGGAACAGATTCTTGCCCAGGCGCAGCGCATGGTTGAGGACCGCGCAAAGACTTCGCCGATGGTCGTGGGCTTCCACCGCAGCTACGCCCAAATGGAGGAAGGCTCGCGTTGGGGGACAAAGGACCATGACACGGCCACCTACCCTGAGTACTCGCGGGCCATGGAGGAGCCCCTGATCAAGGAGACGGAAGCCTTCTTTGAAGCAGTTGCCTTCGAGGGCGGTACTTTCCAAGATCTCTTCACCAGCGATAAAGGCTTCGTCAATCAAGACACCGCCGTCGTCTACGGACTCGACCCTGCTGCCTATGGTCCTGACCTCGTTGAGGTCGATTTTCCCGCAGGACAGCGGCCAGGTTTCCTCACTCGAGGTGCGTTCTTGAGTGCCTACTCGGGGTTCACCGCAACGAGCCCCATCTTGCGCGGCGCTTACATCAGCGAACGCATTCTTGGGATCGAAATCCCCTCACCTCCTCCCGGGGCGACGGATACTCCTGTGCCTGAGGGCGATTACAAGACGAATCGTGAGGTCATTGAAGCCCTCACAACTCCCTTGCCCTGCGGGAGTTGCCACAACCCCTACATCAATCCGCCAGGGTTTGCCCTGGAACAATACAATGCGTTTGGTCGCCTGCAGACTATCGACAATCTCGGTGGACCAATCGACACCAGCGCTAACGTCTACTTCACCGAGGAGGGCCCCACCCCGGTGTCAACGCCTCTCGATCTCATGACCGGAATCGCGAACACCGCGGCGACGCGACGACGCTACGCCGAAGCCTGGGTCGCGTATGCCACCAAACGTGACCCCAATTCCAACGACGCGTGCATCGTCGATGGGCTGAGTCTGGCGCTCTCCACAGAGGGCTACTCGATTCTTAATCTACTCACCGAGCTGACCCAGGCGGATGCCTTCACCCTGCGTACCGTGGAAAACTAATAGGAAACTCTGAACATGACTCACAAGTTAAACCGTAGAATCCTACTCCAAGGTCTAGGTGGAGCGGCTGTTGCGGCGCCATTCCTCAGCTCTGTTTCAGAGCGAGCGGCGAAGGCGCAAGACGTCCCTGTTGGCGGCCCGCCCAAGCGACTCATTGTGCTCTTCACGCACTACGGCTGTTTGACGAATCGTTGGTTCCCGACCAAGGCCCACGGAGCCTTGACCGCAGCCGACTACGAGTCGACCACGCTGAAGCACCTGGCACCCTTCGCGCCCAAATTGCTCATGCCTCGCGGGATCCGCGCCATGAACGAGTGGAGCTTTGGGCGCACCCATGGGCAGAACAACGATCCCCACACCCAAGTGATGGGCTCGTATTTTACTTGTTATCCGGTCACACCTGAGGACGACAAGTTTGGCGCCAAGGCGACGGGCAAGTCTCTCGATCACTACTGCGCGGAGCAGGTCAATCCGAACGGAGCGGCACCACTCATGATGCAAATCGGTGGCGTACGAAACGACCAATTGTCGAACTTCTCCTATTCGGCGCCGGGCGAAGTGTTCCCGGGTATCGGTAACCCGACCGCCATCTTCAACAACCTGACGAATCTGTTTGGCGACGGGGAGATGACGCAAGATACCTACAGGGTCGCCCGAGGAAAGAGTGTGATCGACATCGTCCGAGAAGACCTCAATTCCCTGAAACGCATGGACATGAGTCAGACCGATCAGCGCAAACTGTCTGATTGGATGGATCTACTGCACCAGACTTCAGGCGAAGTATCAGCCCAGTGCACAGAAATGACGGCCTCAACGCTCGGTCTGACCAAGCAGAGCACCCAAGGTCAATTCATCAGTCTCCCCGAGGCCACCGACTTGATGATGAACTTGGCGGTACTCACAGCGACCTGCGATCAGAACCGCGTCATCTTCATGAAGCTGCCCGGCTCCACCGTTTACGAACACCTGGGCCTCACCATTGAAAGCCACGGACTCTCCCACCGTACAGGTGACGCATGCATGCAAGGAGCCTGCCTCAACGGAGTGCTTGAGATGCTCCATAAAGTAGACGACTGGTACGCCCAGAAGTTCGCTCACCTTGTCGGTCAACTCGACGGCCTGGGTGAAGGCGACGGCACAATGCTCGACAACACTGCCACCGTCTGGTTCCAAGAAGACTCCGACGGCAACTCGCACAACTTGAACAATATGCCGATCCTGCAGGCCGGTGGCTGTGGCGGCTACTTCAAGACTGGTCAGGCCGTAAACGTCGATGACGGCAGTCCAACACTGACTGTTGGCAACAGTGAGGGCCTTTGCCAGGAAAACGGGACGAGCTTCGACTTCACTCAAGTGGACTCGACAGGAACGGCTTCAACCATCGCCAACGCACCCATCAACAAGTACTTCTGCAACTTGATGAACGCGATCGGCGTCAAAGGCGGCGCAGATGGCTTCCCAGCAGTCGGGGGAACGGGAGAAGTCACGCACTTTGGCAAGTACGACGACACCAAGCTCTTTTCGACGAACGATGCCCAGATCATCAAAGACCCGGGCGAGTTTTCCGCACTCCGCGCCAATACCTGATCCGATGAAGCAAGCTCAAATCATGCTGTTGCCATTGCTGCTTTGCTTTGGCTCCTCGGGCTGCGCCAGCGACGCTGACGGAATTCCCTTGGATCAAGTCACCGGCACTGGTGGTGCGGGCACCGGCACTGGTGGAGGCGCGACTGGCGGCGGTGCTTCAACCGGTGGAGCAGCAGCCACCGGCGGAGCTAGCAGTGGTGGAGCTAGCAGTGGCGGAGCTTCAACAGGCGGACAAGTAGCAACTGGTGGTGAATCGGCGACCGGAGGAAGCACTCCGGATGGCTTTGCGCTCTCCAGCACCGAGCTGAGCGAAGGTGGCATGTTCATGGACAAGCACACCTGTCAGCAGGCTGGTTTCGACAACGATGAGTCGCCACCTCTGGCTTGGAGTGGAGCCCCTGAAGGCACGATGAGTTTCGCGGTCACCTTCATCGATCGCACTTTGGTCGATGATGGGAATACCCTCGGCTACCACTGGGCGATCTGGGACCTGGACGCCGCTGTGATGGCACTGCCTGCGAATCTCCCAGCGGGAATGAGCCTCAGCTCCCCCGTGAGTGCGACTCAATCACGAGCCAGCTATCTCGGGCCGTGTCCAAACTACGGAACAGGAACAGCGGCAGAAACCCACACCTACGAGTTCACCATTTACGCTCTGCCCACGGCGCAAGCTGGAGTGAGCGGCATGATTGACGCCACCATGATCACGACGCTCGAAGGCGCGGCGCTCGGTACGGCTACGCTCTCCGGAACTTCGGCTGCCTACACGCAATAGTGTTCTTCACCTCCTACGCGAAGCGCTCCAATCGCAACACTTTAGGACACTTACGGGAAGCCCTCCGCCTCGCGCTCGAAATCGTGATAGGCTTAGGTCATGATGGGTTTTCGACATTCCGCGGTCGTACTGGGGGTACTGAGTTCTTGCTGGGGATGCGCTGCGTCAGGCGAGCGCCCTGTTGCTGACGGACGCTTTGTTGCTCCGCCCACCCAGACGACGAGCACTGCTCTCGCGCCCGGACAAAGCGACCTACCAGGCAAGTACGGCGCAGTGCGCCCCCGGCTCAGTCGCGTGATATCACTGGGAGACGTCGATTTCTTGGACTCAGAGGCGCCGCTCTACGCCTCAACGCAAAGCGAGCCTACGCCCACTGTGGTTGTCATCAATAACAACGTCACCCAGACCACCTACATTCCGTCATCTCGGTTACCGATACACAGATTCGGCCCGCGTAGGGCTTGGTCAAGCTCGACGCATCACCAGCCACGAAATCATCACCAATCACGACGAGATCACCACGAACCGCATCCGCATCATACGGAGGCGGAGAATTCCGACGGTGAAGGCTCAGGCCGTGGCAACGCACCAGCCCATCGCAGCGCACCATCCCAGAGCGCCGTGCCCACTCCTCCAGTGGGTGGCAACTGGCCGGGACTCGGCGATCGCTCAACGCGCGGCGCTACCCGATGAGGCGCGCTACTCGATAAGCGTAGCGCTACCTGAGGAGGTGATGGCCAAAGGGATCACGGCCCGCCTAAAAAACGTAGGTGGCGCCCGCCTGGGCAAAGACCGGGGGACCGACCTTGTCCGCATAGCTCTTCGACACCTGCACACCCTCCAAGAGCAGGATGAGATCGAGTTGGGTGATCCAACCTCCGCCAAGTTTCACATCAATGCCCGCGTGGACGGTGTTCCAGATCCCGTTCACTGTCGTGTCCAGCGACGCCTCGCCCACATTCGAAAAATCCCAGTCCTCTGGGGGTTCTGCTCGTTCTGGATCACGAAAGGCCGCCGCCATTGATTCGGTAGTCGACGCGAAGACCATTCCGGCGCCCAAATATAGGCTAGTGCGCTTCCCAGCGTGAGCTCGAAAGAACATTGCTGGATTGGTGAGAACCCAATCGTAGTCGTGACGCACCTCCGCCGCAGGGTAATAAACGAGAGGTAGATGTCCCGCGATGTCGAACCAAGAGCCCTGTACGATCGCAACACGAGGTCTCAAGAACACTGACGTTTCATTGAACTTGTCCGAGACAGTCACTCCCGCGGCAACAGAAAACCAGGGATCACCCCCACATTGACCTCACCCAGAGCGGCATGGGGCACGCCCGAGCTCACCGTCACCCCAACGTGGCCGGCACCGGGGAACAGACGGTCAACCTGACGGAGCTCGCACGCGGCAGACGCATCTTCGCATGGGGGCACTTGCTCCGCGTCTTTCTCGCTGGTGTCGTCTACCCCTGAGGCTAGCGGCACCGCCAGCGGTGGCGTCGCCGTCGCTAAATCTGAAATAGAGATCGAGAGTAAAGAGAGAGCCACGCACAGCTGAGCCCTCAGAGAACGACGTCGACACGGACTAGCAAAAAGAATCATCGTCTTCGATTCGCACGCTTCTTCAGGCAATTCGCTCGACACCGCCTGCACTGCCACGGGCGTTTTTCCATCGTAGGCGACGAGAATGGCACCCGGCTGCCGCAAGAGGCACTTCACCCTCTGTGCGCAACCGGGGCTACCGGAGCGCGCCGCATGGAGAATTGCCTTCTTCTCATGAAACCCGAGAGCGCGCTCGATCCGTATCTCGATATTGTCTTGACCGCCTTCGAAACTTTTCATCATTGCAACTCTTTCTTCTTTTGGTCGAGGAACTGATTGAGCTTCGTCGCGTGAAACTCTGAAAATTCGATATTGAGAAACGCTAGACGTCCCGCCAACTGGAGCGCCAAGAGCCCATGCGAGTAGGCCCAAATATCTATCGCGAGGTCACGCGCATGCTGATCGACGGTCGCCTTCCCTAAACAATCCGCAACCCACGAGACATAGAGAAGAAAGGCGCTCTCAAAGAGCTCGGTCCCTTCTTTCGTGAGATGTTTCAGGTGCCCAACGCGGTCCGTGGAAAGAAACACCACCTCGAAGTGAGCGCGGTGTTCTTCAGAAAAACGCACGTAGGCTCGCCCCACCTGGCGTATCCTCTCCCAGGGTTCCACCACTCCTTGCAGACTTTTCAGCGTCTCTCGCCAAAGGGAGAGTCCAGACAACACCACGTGATGCATGAGATCGTCCTTGTCCTTAAAATGCCGATAGATGGCCATAGGAGTGACCCCCACCATCTTGGCCACGGCGCGCAGGGAGAGTCGGTCATAACCAAGTTCCGCGTAGGCCACATTGGCAGCCTCAAGAATGTCTTCTCTGGTGCTCACGTATACAGTGTACACACAGAAAGTATACGCTGTATACAGTAATCGCGATCAACGGGAAAGTGCAGGCTGGCGAGTCGAGTCTCGGCGGCCTGGTCCAGGCAAATCGGGCTACTTCAGCAAATTCGTGGTACGGCCCTGCCGTGTCCACTCATCGCTTCGAATCCTTCGCCCGCGCCGCCATGCTCGGACTACTCGCCGTCACCCAGTCAGCCTGCAGCGACACCACAGACCAGAACATGGACGAAACAGGCGGAGCCGGCGGTGACGAAACAATCGGCACTGGGGGAACGGTTGGCGATGCCAGCGGTGGCGCCTCAACCGGTGGCACGACTGCACCAGGTGGCAGCACGAATGAAAGCGGCGGCTCCGCTGGCGAAGGGGGCATTGGCGGCAGCGATGCAGTTGGCGTGCTGTCGACCAAAATCATTGCCGACCTCAGCTTGGCTGCTTTCACAGAAATGTGTGGCGACGCTGGCGGTGTCGTTGAAACCCACGCCGTCTGCGGCGGCGTCGTTACCGGTCCCGGCTTTTCCTACGATTCTGACACGGACGCATTCACTGAACACACCTGCCGTGGCTACAACACCTGCACCGGATTTAGCTGCGTCATCGAAGAGTGATGGGGGCACCCCGGCGGAACCCACTATTTCCGCCAGCTGCGGTCCCGGCAAGTTTCAAGATTTCGTCTCGTCCTACCTGAGATAAACGAAGGCCGCTCCACACAAGGTGACCGACTCGGCGCTTGTTTCGCATTCGTACTCGTCCGCGAAGCCGCTGAGTCGGGGCTGCAGGTCCCTGCAGCGGAAAGCGCAATCCTCCGGCTCTTTCAAGCACTCGCAACCGAGAGCTTGAACTTGGTCGAAGGCGGTCTGTTCATCGAGATACGCCATGCCCCAGCAGGTAAATCGCTCTCCCTGTTGGCAGTCATCTGGCGAAACCGGACGCAATTCGTCGCATTCACATCCTTCCGGCACCAGATAACCGGTAGGCGCATCAGCGCCAACTTCCGCGCCTTGAAACTGAGCCGAACCTTCTTCGCAAGTCCACTGAGCTGGTGGACAACTGAGATCGGGATATCCGACACCACCCGCGCCAAAATTGCTGCCGCCGGATCCCTGGTCGACGCCACCAGTCGCAGCAGAACCGCCGCTCGCAGTACCTCCAGCTGCGGAACTCGTACCGCCAGTACTGCCACTGACGCCGCCAGAGCCGTCAGTGTCCTCGGCCCCAATTGCTCCGCTTCCAAGCCCATCATCTTGCGTCGCGGCTCCGCCGCAACCCACTAATAGTCCGCTCATCACCACCATAGCGAGAAAGAACGGGTGCCTCACTTCGTTCATGCTGCCTCTAAGATTCGCAAGTCCGTCATTCCTGTGCTGGCTATCTCGCGAAACAGTTTACAAAGCCTGCCCATCAAACGATTCCTCGAAGTGTGCCATCCCGAGAGAATGGCACTGAATTCAAGCGCGCTGAATGGGTCGAGTTGTGATCACTGACTGGTCACTGCAATGGCCAGCGAGCGCACACCTTCCGCGTTAGGCTTGTGGAACCCACTGGTAGCTCTGCCGCACTCGAAGTCCGTCACCTGCTCGGAGCGCAACGATCTTGGCAACGTAACCCGCATAGCGGAACTCGTGTGCTACCCGGCGGTAGGGCTTCCCCACTAAGAATTCTGCGCTCACCACTCCCTGGGTGACGGTTCGCGGACCAACACTTTGCTCCAGCTCTTGGGTGGCAGCTTCTAAGCTCCCCATGACTTCCTCGGCACATCCCGCGGGACGGTAGAAGTCCACAGCGACCAGTCTGTCCTGGGCGTCAAACTGGAGATGCACCTCCTTGGCCACGTCCGTATCACTCAGACTCACCTCGGCGCAGCGAATGACACTCCCCTGCCGGGCATCTTCACACGACGAGTGACGACTCGCCAAGAGCTCCTGCACATCCTCCCGACTCTGCGAGAGAGTGAACAAAGAAGCCGAAAGACTCCCCGGGCTGGCCTGCCCCGTCTTTTTAGACACTGCGTCGCGGCGAAATGCCTCCGTGGCGACGGGATCCGCCCCTTCGAGGGACACCGGACAGCCAAGCGCGCCTGGAAGGTACGCCAGGAGCGAGCGAGCAACCGGCATGTGGGCCAGTCCAATCAACAACGTCCCGCCCGCTAAGGCTCCGCTGATCCAAGCTGCGATCCGCGCTGTGCGATTCATTACATGCCTCCCGATCCGCCGGCCGCACACATCAACTTCGTGGGATCCTCAACACCATCTTTCTCGACAATGTCCTCCTGCATCCCCAACAGAGCTGGTGCGGCCGCGTCAATATCCGCCTGCGCGACGCCTGCGTCCTGAAGGCCAGCCACGACGTCCTCAATCAGCGCCATAAAGTCGCCGTCGCTGATTTGCAGTCCTTGGTGCGCATCGACCATGTTGCGACATACTTTGCCATTCGAGTCTTTCGAGCCCTCATAGACAATGCCCTCGCAGCCGAACAGCTCTTGGACTTGGATCGTCAGACAGTCATGAACGCGTGTGAATTCCTTTTCGCTGAGTGATGTGAAGAACGTATTGATTCGGCAGTCTGCGGCGATCTCTCCGATGACGTTTGTCTGCACAACGCTGGCAACGCTTTCCGCTCCGCCGTATTTCGCGCACAAAGAGCCATCATCGCCATCGCCGTCTCCGGTTGACTCCATCATTTCGCTGTCATCATCGCTACAGCCCATTGCAAAACAGGCCACTGCAGCTGCTGCGAATAGTCGAACTTTCATCATATTCCTTCCGGTAAAATTGGGGCAGATGTTGAGTTGATTCCCACCCTCTCAATCACGTACGAGCACCGACCGGATGAGGATCAGATCTTTTTTTTGGGAAAATTGTCGGAATCAACGGGGGCCAGACAACCCCACGCCTCGCCTGCCGAATCACCACAGCGAAAAGTCAACGGTCGCTCCGCCATGAAAGCCACCGAGTTCTTTCATCTGCTGGGGGACGAGCATGTACCCCGCCGAAAGATTGACGAATAGGTTAGCGCTCGCCCAGAGATGCATTCCGGCAAAGAACGTCGACTGAAAAGCGCCGCCAATGTCTTCCTGATTCAGTCCGCCAAACTCAACTCCGTAGTGCGGCAAGAGCCAGCTGCGCTTCGGATTGCGTTCAAAGGTCAGGGTCGTGCCCAGGGAATAGATAAACAGCTGAGAAACGCCCGCTTTCGCTGAGGGCATGATTTCAGCCTTCAAGTAAAAGCGACCATGGCTCGGTCCCCGGTCGTCGTTCTTGTGAATCCAACTGATGATGTTCAGTTCAAGATCGACGCCGTGAAAAACGCCCAGCGAGTCCTGGTCTCCAGGGACGTAAATGCCGTAGCCCACTCCCGGTTGGAGGAACGACTCGACGTTCGATGGATTTCCTCAATTGGCACCTGCGATTCGCCTGGCGCAGGGGGCTTGGTAACCACAACAAACTGCACAAGAAGAGAATCACCACGCAGACCGTCAGTCGCGGTAAAAATCACGGAGTGAAGCCCTGCGTCGGCCTCCACAGGCGTCCAACTGAAGCTCTGATTCTCCGCGTCAAATTCTGCCGCTCTGGGTAGTGTCTTCGTCCCATAAGTGATGGCATCACCGTCAGCATCAACCGCAAGAACGGGAATTCGAATCCGCTGGCCTGGACGAATTCGTATCGCCTCAGACGGATCCATGTAGGGATGAGCACGAATGAAACGCGGAGGATGATTGCCTTCCCGCGTTCCTGGAATTGCCTGGGGTGAGTCGGCAACTTGAGGCATGACTTTGCGAGGTGCCTCCAGTGTGGCTTCACGGGGGCGCTCGCCCGAGGAACTGGGGAGTTCGTCCTCCCCTGCGAAGGTGGGCAAAGCAAAAGTGAGGCTAAGTAAGAAGACAGTCGCTCTGGTCCGCCGGAACGTCCTCGCGGCGAATGCTTGGCATCGGGGGGATTGCATCAGCCGGAGTAGACCATGGGGCGCCGCTTTCCCACAAAACCAAAAAGCCGTCGGTGGTTTCCGACGGCTTCTTTTGGGTCCGGCTCTGAGTGGTTCGCAATATTGCCCCCGTCCAAAGGGGCGATAGCGCGAAAGTCTGTGGCAATGTTCAGGCTGTTTTCAACACTTGAGCTTCGTTACCTGCCCTTGATGAACGGGAGGGTCTCCGAACCCTTGAACACTTTTTTCGAAAAAGTTCACTATGGACTGGGCACGGTAGAAAGGCGCTAGAAAGAAGGTACCCAAACGAAATCTTTCGTAGCTAGACTGAGGGAGTGGTGGAAAGCGAGATTGGCCGTTGGGCACTGAAGCGCGCAGGGGGCCTTGCCAGCCTGTTGCTGACGGGGATAGGCGTCGCCTGTAATCCACATGGCGTACAAATTCCCGACGAAGAACGCCCCTCTCGTGAACTCCGCGGGCTTTCGGAGTGCGGAGTCGATGGCAATCAGTCACTCAGTTTAGAGATGGGCCAACCCGTGACCGTTCTCGTTCACGGCTGCAACTCGTCGGCCGCGAAGTTTGGCACCCTGGCCGATGTTTTCGCGTTGTATGGGCAGAAGGCAATCTGTTTTTCCTACGACTACAGGGACTCGATGGAATCCTCCGCGCTGGAGCTAGAACGTAGCCTGCTCGCTCTGGAGTCTCAGTTTCGTCCCAGCGACGTGACGGTCATCGCACACAGCCAGGGTGGACTCGTCGCGCGGGCGGCGCTTCGGCAGGACGATTCTTCCAGAAGCGGAAGTCGCGTTTCGAGCCTCGTCACGGTCTCTACCCCATTTGCCGGAATCGAATCATCCTCGCACTGTGGCCTCATGGCGCTTCATGTCCTCAGCTTGGGGATCACGGTGGGAGTTTGCCAAGCGATCGCAGGAAGAAAGTGGACCGAAATCTACCCTGGTTCCCCTTTTATTGACGAGCCTGGGCCGCTGGGCAACGCCGTGAACTCCCACCTGATGGTGGTCACCGACGAGCAGGGAGCTTGTCTCCGTATGGAACGCGGGAAATGTGCCGAAACGGATTTTGTGTTCAGTTTAGAAGAGCAGGAAGCTGCTCAAGTCATGGACTCCCGCACGACGAACCACAGGGTCCGAGCTGGCCATACAGAAATCGTCGGAGAACAAGGGCTCCCTCCTCACAAGCTCATTCAGATCCTCCAGCAACACGGAGTCCTCAATGATTCAAGCTCCCTCGATCAGGAAGAGCTCTCGCGTCGGCTCAGTGTGCTCTACTAGAGCACATCTCAGAACTTGGTGAGTCTCCGCCGCTGCTCACTCGCAGGGGTGAGGCGAGCATCTTGAGCTCAACCCTGGTTAGCCGGTCGTTCAGACGCGCGCCGCTCAAGCCTAGCTTCCTCAAGTACTTTTTTGGCAAAGTCAGCCTCGATATCGAGTTCTTGCATGAGATTGAGAAGAAAGCTCGTTTCACCGACACCAATCCCACGATGAACATTGGCCACCTGCACCGCCAGGTAGAACGCGTGGTCGCGCTCGGGCCCAGGATGAAGCGACGCCTTGATCTCACGAAACTGCGAGTCTCGGTATCCCGACTGCGGAGTTCGGGTCCACTCGGGGAGCTCGGCGACCAGAGCAAGAAGATGGCGGGCTTCTTCTTCGTTCGCGGCGTGAATCGCGATGCACTCGCTCATTTTCTCACGTTCTGTCGCTGCCAAATGTCCGTCAACATAGGCGCAAAGCGCGGCAGTTTGGACCGTCGCCTCAAGACGTTTCCGCTCCCACTCTTCCATAGTCAATAGCTCCAGTTCGCGAGTATACGCTCGCAATCCTGGAGCTGCGATAGGCGAACGTAAAGGGAGTTCTTCCTGAAGCGGCGGAAAACCGCAGAATTCTTGCGCCTTCCGTCCCCTCAGACGAGGATTTCGTCCATCGTGCTGTTCGCCTGACCACTGAGACTGCTTCCGAAACTACCGACCTCCACCTGATACACTTCACGCATCAGCGTGTAGTAAAGATCTCGAAGTGGCCGATCATTCGGCGTCGGTGAAAACACGAGATGCTGGTCAGTCTTCAGGCGCCCACCTCCCCCACCGATCAACGTAATCGGGAGTTCGTTGGCGTCATGATTGGAGCCGTGCATGCCGCTGCCATAAAGCACAACACAGTTGTCGAGTAGCGTTTTGTCCCCCTCCTGGACCTGGTCCAACGCCGTACAGAGCGCAGCTACTCGGTCGGAGAACCACCAGTTGATGGTGGCATAACCGTCATTGCTATCGCCAGCATGCTGGAGACCATGAAACTGGCCAACTTGCCCGTCGCCGGCCGTGGACCCAGCCGCCTCGAACCTTCGGTTCGTGAGATGATCGTAGACGAAGTCCGAGCGAGCGTCGTCGAGCATGTAGGAAACAATGCGCGTGGCATCGCAGCTGAGCGCCATCACAATCAGCGAGTTCATCGCATCGCAATGTGCTTTGCGGTCGTAGCCATCCTGCCCGTTGGCGACACCGTACTGGGCGGGCGAACCCGGACGAGCGGTTTCGGTGCAGTTCTGAGCCATTGCCGTTCCCACCGTGAGTACCTGCTTCTCCGTCTCGCGCACCGAATTGAGAAACTTGTCAAGACGTCGTTGATCTTCGACCCCCAGGCGCGCACGAGTGCGAGTGGCGTTTTCTAGGACTGCATCCAATACGCTCTTGTCGAGCGCGCGGCGAAGCTCACCGGCGGCGGCCGCCGCAGGGTCCGAATTGCCTCCTGCAAGGCCGCCGACCAACATGTCAAACACGGTCTGAGGATTGACCTCTTTATAGAGTGGCTCCGTCTCCGCCTTCCAAGAAATACTGCGCGAATAGGAACCGTGACGACCATCCGTGAATGACTCTAGAGTCGAAAGTCCGAGCTGCATCGAGGCAAACGCGGTGGAAGGCTGAAGAAGCTCGGCTAGCTTCTGATCAAGCGAGATACCATTAGCCGTCTCAGCGCCGAGTCCCTGACGAATCGAGTCAGAGTCCTCGCAGGTGAGGTATGCCGAAGTACAACGCGCGTGACTCGGCTCAACGAACTGATCCGCCTGCATGCAGGTGTAGTTTTCGAGATTGGTGAAGGCGATCATCTTGCTCTTCAAACTCGCGAATGGATCAAGAATCGGAGAAAGGCTCCACGCATCGCCAGCCCCCTGACCGCTGCAACCCCAAAATTCTGCGGCAGCACCATTAGGAAAGTAGACCGGAATGAACCGCAAAGGAGACTCACCAACCGATTGACCTCGCGCTTGAGTCGGAACAAGCGCTTCAAGCCAGGGAAGCGACAAGCACACGCCTGCTCCACGCAGAAAGTTCCTCCGCGAACCGGAACCACCAAAGTTTAGGGTTGAACCGAATCGTTTCATCACTCACTTCCTCCGCGGCGCATCTGAAATGGCACGCTATTGATCGCTAGTTTCACAAGTTCATTGAAGTTTGCGCCGCCGTCCTGCCAAGTCTCGTTGAGCGCAGCCACGTGCACCTCATCGTCCTTGCCAAGCGAACGACCAATCGCATAGGTAAGAGTCTTCTCAGTCGCGCACTCAAGGAAACGGTCATCCCCTTGAAGGGCGATTGCCAAGGATGGCAATCCGTCAAAGGGAGTGCCATCGGGCATCGCGCCTGTGGGGTCAACCGTATCTCCGTTCACATACTGATCGCGATAACGGCCAATTGCGTCAAAATTCTCGAGCGCCATCCCGAGTGGATCCATGTTGGCGTGACAGTTCGCGCACCCTGGATCCGAACGGTGTAGTTCCAGCCGCTCGCGCACGTTGTCGAGAGCCGCGGCCTGATTCGCCAGCTCATCCCCGTCAACTTCAGCATCAAGATCGGGAATGTTCACACCCACGGGAGGGGGCGGTGGTGGATCGCACAGCAGCTCCTCCAAAATCCATTTGGCCCGGAGTGTTGGCGCGGTGCGATGGGCAAAGGAACTCGTGGTCAAAAAACCACCGAGACCCAAGAAACCGAAACGTTGGGAGGGGTCTCCTCCGTAGTAGTCGGCGAGCCCGGCGTCCGCGAAAGTCGAATCTGAAGTGAGGAACTCGTTCCAGCTGCGATCGTGACGCACAAATCCCATCAGGTAATTACGAGCTTCAGTGAGCATCTGGGCTTTGAGCGCATCGTCCCACTCGGGAAGCACGTCGGTCAGTGTCTTGTGACTTTCGAGTCGCTTGAACCCGAGCCACTGCCAGGCAAAGGAGTCGACCAGAGAATCTGAACGAGGATCGGCCATCATCACATCGACCGTGGAACTCAAAACCTCTCCTTCAAGGGTTCCTTGTGCCGCGAGACTCATGAGGTTCTCGTCAGGCGTGGTGCTCCACAAGTAATAGGAGAGACGCGAAGCCAACTCGTACTGCGAAACAGGGTGAGGAGTTGCCGAACTCGGGTCCTCGTCAAACTCCATGCGGTAGAGGAACTCTGCCGACGACAGGAATGTTCTCAGAACTTGCTCGGTCGCCTCCGGATGATCCAACTGAAGCGCGACAGCCCGCTGGTAAACGCCCAAAAATGTCGCCACCTCCTCTGCGAGCAGTGGACGCCGCAAAGCCCGATGGCCGAAACTGTGAATGATTTCCTGGGCGCAGATCTCGTCCGGAGCACCCGTATCGCAAGTCATCATTTGCGCGCGCATGGTCGGGTCAGCGAACACATCGGCTGCAACCGTCGTCGCCGCATCAAAGTACTTGCGATACTGTGATGTCGTCATGCTGAGACTGGCGGCATCGTTGTCGAAGCTATGTCCTGACTCGTTGAGGAAGTCTGCCGAACCTGCGTAAGAAGCGCCGAGCAAATCGCGAATCGTATTGTTGTATTCACGAGTGTTGAGTCGGTGAATTCCCTTGAAGCCTGGATCATTGGCATCACCCATGACCCCCTTCGAACCGCTCCCGTTTCCGGAACCGTTGTCGGTGCCGCTGCCCGCATCCGGTCCATCACCCTCCACGCCCCCAAGTTGTCCTGTACAGGCAACTGCCCCTGAGGCGGCGAGAACGGCGCACGTCATCACTGAAACTTTCCACTGGGTATTCAACTCAAAACTCCTTTCAGCCGACGACTCAGGAAGGGGCGGCTGTCATCAGGGTTCGTGTTCAGCTGACGCGCGGGGGGTGATTGTATTTCCAAAAGATGAATAGCCGATAACCGATTGGCGCTTACATCCTCGCACCGGGTGCCTCGCCCGCGCACGCTTGCCTACATTTGTTGATTCGAAACCAGCCCAGTGACCTCGGCTACAGTCTAGCCATCGAGTTCGCTGAGGAATTCAATGTACTTCCCGCTGGGCGCACGAGGAATATCGTCGACTCGGCGGATCGAAATGTTCAGACCAGGAAGTGCGGTACGAACTGTCTGGGTGATGGCCTGATGAAGCGATTCAGAAATTTGAACGGCGTTTTCGGTCACCACGCGAATCTCTAGCTCGGAGTCGCGCTTCTGGACGAGTTGCCAGCAGCGCAACTCAGCGAATCCGAGCAGCGGAGCGAGCTCAAAGTAGGGCCAAACTTGGCGTCCATCGCCCAGTGTCACCATCGCCCTTTGACGACCCGCAATGCGACGAATACGAGGAAACTGTGGGCCCACCAGGGTCGAAGCAGGCGACCATTCCGCGTAATCACCAGTTTCATAACGAATGAGGGGTCGGAGTAAGTCTTGAAGGGTCGACACCACAACTTTCCCGGTCACACCTGCTGGGCAGGGGCGATTGCCATCATCGAGGATCTCCAGGTAGACCGCCGGGGAGATCACTGCGTACTCGCCGTCAGGAGCTTGAAGAGCGATGGGACCAAGCTCATTTGAACTGTAGGTCTTGAGAACCTTCGCGCCCCAAGCCTCCGCGCAGTATTCGATGAGATCCTCGCTAATCGGCTCCGACGACAGGACCACATACTCAAGCCCGAGTGACGGACAGCGACCATTGCTTTCCTTCAATAGCGCATGGAGATTCGAAGGATAGGTAGCCAGGTAGCGAGGAGCTACTTCAGCAAGAAAAGCGAGTTGCTTACTCGACGACGCAGACAAGCTTCCATGAATCCCAATCCCCTGTCCGATCGGTGCGCTCCAACTTCGTCCCGGCACGGCCACGCACTCCTCGTCTCCCGGCGTCGTTAGGTACGCGGTACGAGCTGAGAAATCGAACTGGTGCCAGCGCTGAAACTGAAGTTGCACGCTCTTCGCCATCGCACCGCAAGCCCAGGAGTTGGGCGACGAAAGCGGCTGTCCCGTTGAACCAGACGTTGAAGACGTCCCGGTCTTCCGAAATGCTGCTGGCACCTGACTCAGCTCCGCAGAGCCCCTGGCACTCTGTAGTTCATATCGGGTCATGAGAGGTAGTTCAGCCCATGCACCCCATGAGTTCACGGCAGCATGCCTTCGGTATTTTTCTTTGCCCCACGGCGTCGACTTCGCCAGGCCGAATACCCCGCCCAATTGCGCGAGCTGCTGGGTTCGCAGCTCCTCCTTCGGGAGTTCCGCCAAGCGATCCAGGACGCGCAGGATCTCAGCCACCACCGACGAGTCTTTAGTCAATAATAATGTAGTTAGAGATGCTACCGTGGGCGACACACTACTCACCTAAACCCCTGCAACATTATATGTTCTCGGGAGATTATGGATTCGAAGGCGCTTTCCCTCAAACCAGACAGTTCTTTTAAAAATGACCATCAAGCTCTTCTCGTTACTGGCCGCTTCCCCGATACTCAACGTCTTCAATTGATGGACAGCAGCGCACCCTGAGTGACGCGTGGGAGAATATGATGAAGCTATCAAAGAACATAACCCTACTTTTTACCTGCAGTGCAGCACTGTTAGGTGCGACGGCCGCATGTGGCAGTGACGATGAACAGCCCATCGGAGACGGGGATGGGGATTCGAATCCCGGCGATGGCGATGGCGATACTGGCCCTGGAGGGACTAGTGGACTCAATCCCAGCGATCTCTATCAAGGTCCACAATGCGCAAAACCTGGCGGCGCGTCGTGCACCGGAACGGCGTCCGGCATTGCGTGTCCTGACGGCAGCACGAATGCAGTCGAGTTCACCTGCGCGCAAGGCGATATCTGTGCAGACGGCGCATGCGTCGGGCAATGCGAAGCAGGGGCAACCGAGTGCGTCGGCAATAGCGCTTCGCGAATTTGTACCGCGGATGGCAAAAGCTGGGTAAATGTGGCCTGCCAAGCCGGCGAAATCTGCGAAGACGGGATGTGTGGCAGCGAAGACAAGCGCGTGTGTGTCCCCGGCGCCCAGGACTGTGGACCAGGGGGAAGCGCCCGAACTTGCAAAGAAGATGGCAGCGGCTGGGATGAGGAAGACTGTCCCGGAGACACAACCTGCAACGACGGAATGTGCGAGGGAACAGTCTGTACTGTCGGGGCGACTCGGTGCGAATCGTCGACTCACGACTTTCCTGCTCTGTTTAGGGACCAGTACCTCTTTGAATCGGGCGGCGGCGAACCTGCGTTCGATACCATCTACCGCTGCGTGGATGGCGAGCGCTGGGTTGCCGAACCTTGCCCATCAGAAGATGATGCTCAAACCGCATGCACCTATGAAGGTCTGAACGCGGCTGAAGTTGCGCGCTACCAGGGCGAAGTGCGCAGTTGGATGATGGAGTTCTATATCGCGGCGAACACATCAGAAGGGCAAGCGGATGCACTGAGCAACCTCAAGACAACTCCGGTCACTCCTTCTATCCCACCGAGTGCAAAGGCGGTGTGTGCTCCGGTGGATGAATACTGTGGTTTCGAGGGTGAGGGGCTCATCAGTCAGTTTTTCGAGTCACCTAGCCAAAGCCGTGAGTGTGGTGAGTGGAGTGAGGAAGAGCAGGACGACCGCTGGACCTCGTTCACTCAATGTGAGGGCATGCTGCCCTACGCGCCTCGGGTCGCGCGAAACTACGAGTGCTCTGGCCTGACCGCTTGTGGGTTGGACTCGCCCGAGTCCGGCTGTGTCCCCGTGGAGTGTCTGCCTGAGGAATCGATCTGCGACAACGAAGCCGACTTCTCGGTTTGCGACTTCGATGAAGATTATCCGAGAGACTCAGAATTCGATTCATACGATTCGTGCCCGTCGGAAAGCACTTCGGGCGTCTGTACAGACAGTGGCACCGCTCCTGGACGTGCGGCTTTGTGCGACGGCGAGAGCATTGAACCGATTGTCGAGCAGCTCCAATAACTGAGAATTGAACTCACCGAGAAGGGCCCATCTCCTGGATTGAAGGGGATGGGCCTTCTTGTTTCTTCCAACGCATTCAGAATAAAATCAACTATGCCTCAGTGGAAACCAGGCCGCCTGATAGACGTTCAGTCCGAGACGTTTCAGGTCCGTTCGCTCTTGATGAGTGACGTCATTGCTCAAGATGGTAACGAACCCCCTTGGTACGGAGACAGCGAGCGTCGGGCCAAAGTCTGGTCGCCCAAGATGACAACCACCGACTACTTGACTGGCTTGATCGGAGCGTGCGACCAACAAAAACTTTTCGCTTTCCTTCTCTCCTGTTCAAAGACCAATCGATCTGTAGGGTTCGCTAAGGCTCAACTCGCTCAAGAAGGTGACGAATCCCTCTTCATCCCGACCATCGTAGTCGGTGACGCGGAAGACCAAGGGTCGCGCTTCGGCGTACAAGCGGCGCTCCTGCTCTCCTGGTTCGCTTTTGCGGCCTGCGCCGCCTCGCAAATCTCATTGCGCATCTATGCGGACAATGCCATCGCGATTCGACGAGCGGAGCAGTTCCAGTTCATCCTTCATGCTTCACGTGAAGAGTTAGTCGAGGGTGAAAAGAAGATTTATCGCGACTACAGGCTCCCGCTCGCTGTCTGGCGCAAACACTTCGCGGAGGCAGCTGAAGCCTATCGTCTCTCCGAGCTAACGCTTTAACATCACGGCTGGCTCCAAAGCGCGCCTCCTTGTAGGCTCCCTGACCTTCGCCCACCACGGAAGCCGACATGACGACATTGCGCCCATCTCTTGTGAACTCGCCACTCTCCTCTCGACTGTCCCTGGGAGTCTCACTACTCGCTCTCCTTTTGAGTTCTGGCTGTTCTAAGTCAGAATCCGCCGAGGCAAACGGAAAAGACAAGTCCGACGCCAAGAGTGAGTCAGATTCTTCTGCGGTGGCCGATTCTGCAGCGGAGCCGACTGCCAAGAAGGTGGTTCTCCGCCCGCATCAGTCTCTTTCCTGGTCCGAGCTCAAGTCGGAAAAGCTCGAGATGGGACTGGCTTCGGTGAGTGACGTGAACGCGTGGGGCGAAACTCTCTTCAAAAGGATCGATGAGCTGCGCAACGCAGCGCCAGCCGCGCCCCCTCAGAAGGAGCCCGCGGAAGAAATCCAAGCCCAGCCCACCAACATTGAAGACATCCCCACGCCGCAGCTTGAATTCGCGCGCGTGGCTGGCGGAGACTCTGGATTCTGCGGTGCGATGAAGTCCGGCCCGCTCAAGTGCTGGGGCTCCGACGAAAAACGCGACATCGGCGCCTACATCGACGCCGCGACTACCGGAGAAAGTGCCTGCGGCGTGACTGTGAGTGGCAGCGTGAAGTGCCTCCCTTCGCTCCCAAGCACCGCCACTCTGAAAGACATCAAACGCATTGCTGCGGGCGGTGGGCGCTACTGCACTCTTTCAACATCGAGCGCAGTGTCAAAATCCAGCGCAGCGTCGAAGTCCAGCGCGGTCACCTGTTTCTCCGCAACTTCAGGCGAGCTGATTGCCGACGCCGTGCCTGCAGATTTTGAAGCGCTCTACATCGGCGTAAATCAGAATTTTGTCTGCGCGGCGAATTCAAAAAGACAGCTCACCTGCTTCGGGAAAGTGGAGAACCTGAAGCTTCCCGAGACCCCACTTGAGATCAAGGATCTTGCCGTGGGAGACGGCTTCGTTTGCGCTGTGGATAGTTCTTCCCAGCTCAAGTGCTTTGGTGATGCTCCGGCCGGGATTTCTGGAGAACTTCAAGGGATTGGAGCTGGTTACAAGACGCTCTGTGGCGTCTTTAAAGACGGAAGCGGCAAGTGTGCGGGAGCTGTCACGCATGCTTGGAAAGACTCAGTCACTCGCTTTGCGGTCGGTGCGACCTCTGTGTGCGCCAGCTTGAACAACGGCGAACTCAGCTGCGTTGACGCTGCTGGGAAGGAGCTCGAGGTTCCGCGCGATGAAACGGCTGTACGCCGCGCCGAAAACGAAGCGCAAGCCAATGCGAATCAAGCCCAGTATGCAGCAACCAAAGCCGCTCAGGAACAGAGCCAGAAAGAGAAAGAAGCTCAGGCCGCCATGTCCCGAGGGCGCTTCGAGGCGTTTGTGAAGCTCTTCCCCGAAGGAAAGCTGCCCACCTCGTTTCATCATGACCACAAGGCCTCATTCGGAGATCGACTCCCTCGTGCCTTCGATCCCCTGACAGGTGAAAATTCCAGCAGCTACCTGATCGGGGAGCGCTTCACGCTGGGCTCAGGAGCTGTCGTCTTTTCTCTCTACGACATGCCCCGAAAGCGAGGCGTACTCTGGAGCTTTGATGATCGAGGCGGCTGGAAGGAGTTTATCATCAACTCACACTCGGCATCTGCCGGACAAGGCGGCAGCGACGCCAACGGGCTCGAGTTTATCCGCAAAGCCGACTCGCACGAAGCTGAACTGACGAAAGATAGCCTGATTTCGACGATCCACGAGGGACAAGAGGATGTCCTGCATGTCCCCACCCATCGAGACGGCAGCAAACCGATTTCACGCGTCAGTTGTCGGGTCGATCAACTGAGGTTTAGCGATGCCTTCAGCAAAGAAGGAAAAGTCACCAGAAAGCCACTGCCCTCGCCTGGCGACATCAGCACGTCGACCACCGACAAGGGCTGCGAAAAATGGCCTTTCGATGGTCCCCGCAGCGAACGCTAGGCGCAGCACGCTAGAGAGCTATTTCAGCGCTCCGGGCTGATGTTCGCCCGCTTCCGAAAATGAAATGCATGAATCTCTCGCCTCGCGACGACGAACCCTGAAGAGGTCCGCTCACGCGCAATTTTTGTTGGCGTCGGCTGCAAGAGGGTCCAAAAGGAGAAATATGTCGGATCGTGGTATCAATTGGGTGGTAGCGGCAGCGAGCGGACTCGTGGTTTGGGGTTGCGGAGGAGGCGAGGGCGGCGGTCCCGGCAACGTCGATCCAATGAGCTCCTCCAGCGGGGGAAGCGCGGCGGGCAGTGGAGGGACGGGCGGTAGCGACGGACTCACGGGGACGGGCGCACTGACCGGTTCAAGCGGCGGCACAGCTGCCTCTGGAGGCACAGATGGCTCTGGAGGCGCGATTGCCACTGGAGGCGCACCTGGCTCAGTAGGTACGGGCGGAGCAGCGCCCCCCGATCCCACTTGTGACGCAAACGATCCGGCTGAGTATGCACTCAATGCGGCAATCGGTGGTGGTAATTCGACACCCATCACATCGGCACATTTTGCAATCTTTGGCGCGAACAACGTAGATGAAACGCTGAACTTTATGGAAGCGGCGCACCAGTGTTTCGTGCAGGACTGGTGTTGGCGGACACCCGGCCTGTCCCACCGACTCGATGACGGACAGCGTTCCAAAATGAACATCCTCGTCAAGGTGATCAATGCGGGGGGAGTCATGCAATACGATGATCCAGCAGGGCTTGCTTATCTTGAGGTGAATCCCAACTCGATCGGCTCCCAGCACGTAGTCGTGCACGAGTTTGGTCACGCTCTCACGCTCACCGAATACGGGTGGGTCAATCAGGCGAACACCGGGCTTTGGTGGGAATCTATCGCCAACTTCGTCGCAGAAAGTTTCGCCAATTCGGCGCATTGCGAAGGCGCACGAAGCGCCCACGGAATCGCCAAGGGTCGCTCCGTGATCAACCTAGATGCGGTGATTGAAAGATCTCACCTCACAATGTGCAACAACTCCAACCAATACGAAGCCTGGCCCTTCTTTACCTACCTGACGAACAACCCGGACGCCTACGCAGGACTCGGCAAGATGATTGTCCCGGAACTGTTTCGCAATCATTTGGGCAACAACGAAACGCCGCTCCACGTACTCGAACGACTCGCTTCTCCCATCAGCGTTCAGGCTATTTTGGGGCGCTATTGGGCAAGGATGGCTTACGTCGATATCGGCTCTCCTGAAGCGCAGGAAATTTTCTTCGACGCTCGACATTCACTGAACTTCGACATTCTGGATTCAATGGGCGGCAACAGCTACCAGGTGAAGGCGAACCGAAGACCACGCTACGCCGGCGCAAACATTATCCCGCTTGAGGTAGATGGTGATGGTACCGTCAGCGTCCAAGTGAATCACCTCGGCAACGGGCTCGACGATAGCGGCTTCACAGCAACGCTCTCGATCCTCACGAGCGCTGGAGCCGTCCGCTACGTCGATCTCCCCGGAGGAGTGGGACAGGCGACGGTTGCAGGCAATGAGGAAGTCAGTCTCGTTGTCGCCAACACTCCCGAGTCCCTTTACATGTATAATCCCTCGGACTTCGGCGCCGCTGAAACGTCTGATCCGGCCAACACTGGGCTGAACTACAGCGTCGAGATCACTGGCGCGACGCCCTAGAAGGCGCCCAGAATCGATTCCAGGTACCTCAGGTTGCTGTTTTCAAGCGAACCTCGATACTCGCCGCGTGAAAACAATGAGACTCTCGTCTCGGCAGGGGCGCATTCTTCGAACTATTCTGTGTGCGGTTCTCTGCGTCGCGCCAAATTTCGCCGCGGCACAGCCGGAGACTCCCCCAAAGGCCGACGTCCAAGTAGCGGATGCGCCTGAGGCCTCCCCCCCAAGCGACAGCACGCCTGCGACTGACGGCTCTTCCGCCAGTGACTCAGTCTTGCCAGCAGGCTTGTTCCCCTCGGCGGCGGCTCCAGAGCCCAATTCGGCGCCCTCGTCGAATGCTCCTCCCGAGGGCGAAGATGATTCAAACGCAGCAAGCGAACTTACCGGACTAGGCCAAGTCGAGCTGCTCCGTCGAGCCGAGGAAGTCGAACGTCAACTCGCTGGCTACCGCAAAGATCTTGAGATTCCTCAGAGTGTCGAACGCTTGCAATCCAAGCTGGAGAGCGAGGAAAGAACTCTTTCCCGTGGCCTAGAAGATGCGCGCGACCAGGTCAGGCGGGCCTCGCGCTGGTTCGTCGTCAGCGATCTTCGCTTCGTTTATCTGGACCGACTGCAAAAGTTACGGAAGGAAAAGGAGCCCTTCGATCGGTTTGTTGCGCGAACGAAAGGACTACCTCATCAGCTAGAACAGCTCGAAGATGAATGGAATCACGTGGTGCGCAGCCTCGCAGAAGTCGGCGCACCGAAAAGCACCCGAGAGCGCGTGAAGGACTTGCTGCGGTCGATCAGGGTCACGCGCTTAAAAGCAAGTCGAGCTGAAGCAACCATGGCTCGCGTGGGCGGTCTATTTGAGCGAATGGAGAGCTCAATCACTGACTTGATTCAGCTGACTCGCGAAGGCGCACCGACACTCATCACCCACTTTGACTTTCGACCAGACCAGGAACCTCCACCAGCTGAGAGCTGGAGCGAAACCAAAGAAAGGATCTCGCGCACGACGTCTCAGAATCTTGAGTGGATCCAATACTTCATTCGATCCTACCGCTTGCGAATTGCGGTCCATCTCTTGCTCCTGTTCGCACTCATTTGGGGGATGCGACGCGCTCGCAGTTTCTACCGGGACCACCCCAACGGCGCGAGTCACGAAAGCTCCTTAGTCCTGCGCCACCCCTACGCCTCCGCTGGGATCCTGGCCTCTTTTATCAGCATTCCGCTGTATCCCAGCCTCCCCGCAGCCGTTGGACTCATCCTTTTTTCCTTCGCGGCAGTGAACACATTCTTCCTCTTGTTGGATGAACCAACGAAGCACGGATTTCGCACAGTCGTGGGGACTGTCGTCGTCATGTCCTTCTTGACCCTGCACCTTCTTTTCTCCGAACTACCGCGCTTGGAGCGGGCCGCCCTGCTCGGGGAGGCCATTGCGGTGATCTTGATGTGCTTGGCGCAAATCAAGAGCCCGCCCGTGGGCTTGTCTCCAAGGTGGTCCCAGGCGGCTCGCCTTCTCGCCCAGTTCTGGATCGGCTGTGCACTGCTAGGCGTCCTCGCCTGGATGCTCGGCTATCTCCGCAGCGCCTCGATTCTCATCGACGGGTCCGCACGGTTACTACTGCTCTCTATCGCCTACCGCATTTTTTACGACGTGTTCGCCGGACTCATCGACCTGGGAAGCACAAGTCCTTGGGCCGAAAACCTCAATGTCTTTAAGAGCCATCGACTCGTCGTAGTCCAACGTCTTCAGCTGCTCTTGCGTTGGGCCATCGTGCTGCTCTGGGCGCGAGGCGCTCTGAGGACCTACACGCTCTACGGCGTGTGGAAAGAGAATCTCGAAGCCGTCCTCGATTACACGATTCACGTCGGGGCCCTCGATTTCTCAGTACAGAGTGCTTTCGTCGTGGTGATCGGCCTGCTTTTGGCCATTTACTCAGCGAAGATCACTCGCTTCCTGCTGACCGAGGAAGTGATGCCGCGCACGGGACTGCGCCTCGGGAGCCAAGCGGCGATCGCGTCAAGCATTTACTATCTCGCCCTGGGGAGCGGCCTCTTCGCGGCACTGGCAGCGGCGGGAATTCAACTCGACAGAATCGCTATCCTCGTGAGTGCCTTGGGCGTGGGCATCGGTTTTGGTCTTCAAAACATCGTTTCGAATTTCATCTCCGGCGTGATTCTCATGTTCGAACGCCCCGTGAGTGTGGGCGACAAAATTCAGCTCGAGGAGATGTTTGGCGTCGTCGAGAAGATCGGTTTCCGCGCCAGTCGCGTACGAACTTTCGACGGAGCGGAAGTGATTGTGCCCAACTCAGAATTGGTCGCGGACCGCGTGATCAACTGGTCGCTGTCGGATGATCGTCGCCGTGTCGAAGTACCCGTGGGAGTCAAATACGGAACCGATCCAGAAGTGGTTCAAGCGCTCCTGCTCAAAGTGGCCCAGGAGAATCCCGATATTCTTGATCTACCTGCACCGGAAGCCCTGTTTGATGAGTTCGGCGACAACTCGCTCAACTTCCGACTCCGCGGGCACACGGACACCGGCAGCAACTGGGTCGTCATCCGCAGCAACCTGAATGTTGCAGTGAATCGCGAGCTTCAGGCCGCGGGGATCGAGATCCCGTTCCCTCAACGGGACTTGCATCTGCGCAGCGTGGATCCAGAAGTCTCGCGGACAATCGGGCTGCGGACCGCCCCTGATTCAGCCAGGCACGAAGAAAAGTAGCGAACCAGGAGCTGTCACCTAGGGGGCTCTTGATCAATGAAGCCCGAAGCAAGAAACTCAATCGAATGGCCGATCTTTACTCTCCCCCCACCGCCAATCCAGCCCGTCCTCAGGACGAGTATGAAGTTTCGATCCCTGGCGTCGCCGCGCGGATCAGCGTCGCGGTCCACGGCGCCGCTGGAAAGCGCGAACTCTTGGTCGACGGACAGCCCGCGGAGAAGAAGGGCTGGTTCAAGCGCCAACTCCCCACGGCCGACGGCGGAAAGATTGAGGCGCAGCTTGTCGAGTCGATGACGGGCCTTGAAGTCAAGGTCGGGAAAATCAAGTACCCAGCTGGCCCACGTCATCCAGGATACCTGGGCATTCTCATCTATCTCCCGATCGGAATGGTGGCGGTGGGTGGAGCGATCGGCGGACTGTTGGGAGCACTCGGCATGATCATCAATCGCAAAATCCTCCAATCCGAGTCGACTAACGGCACCAAAGCGGCCCTGATGCTCGGCGTCACGATTCTCACCGGCGTGATCGTGTTTGCTCTCGCGGGGGTCCTGCGAGCTGCCCTCGCTAATTAGCTGACAGTCGAACTCCGGGGCCGAATCGAGCCCCGCCACTCGTGACACCATTCGGGGTCGCGCTGTCAGAAAAGGGATATCGAACGCCATTTTCACTCCCGGATCGCTTGTTTCCCTACCGCAAAGTTGAGGAAACCGTCCCGGTTCATAAGGCGACTTTACTAACTGGCATGGCAAAGGAAATCAGGAGCTTTTGGCTCATGGACTCCCCTTTCGAGGATCTCCCCCACTCAGCTGCGGCTCAGGAAACCACCCCCTCAAGCGCCCCCCAGAGCGCTCGCAACGTTCGCCGTGAGGGATTGGCCGAACGCCTCGACCGAGAACTTCGGCGTTTCGGGGACGACACTGAAAGAGCGGACTCCGCGCCACCCGACGCAGCTAACGATGACAACACGCTGGCGTCCGCTCGATAGCTTGACCCTCCCCTCAAGCCCCAGCGAGCTCTTCAGCGAAGCGCAGCCACGACGCCGAGCGCCAGCTTCTTTGCGTCGCGCTTGCGAGCGTCCAAAGTCTTTTTGACCCAGGCTTTTTCTTCGGCCATGGCCTTCTTCGGCATCTCTTTGATGGAAACGCCCTTCATGTCCAAAGGCGGTTTTTGTGCCCCTTTGTAAGCGCCCACAACGAATCCAGCGTTACCCTTGCGCACGTAGATCACACCGTCAGACAGACTGAAGCGTGCTTCATCTCCCACTCCGGCAATGTCCTCAAACTGGAAGCCTTCTTCGCCTCCCATGCCCGCGAGCATTCCTCCGGTGAGGTCGGTCACCTGCTTCGTCGTCTTCGGATCAATCTGATTCTTTTCCTCCATCTTCGTGGTCACCTGCTTGCTGATCTGGTCTATCTGAGCCTGCGCCTCCTGAGTGCTCATGCCCTTCGTGGCGTTCTGGAACCAGGTTTTCGCGTGCTCGGTCGTTTTGTGCACGATAATTGTAGTGAAACGAGCCTCCACGATCTGATCTCCACCACTCCACGAATAGATGCAACCAGCGATCTTGTGTTGTTTGAGTTCCGCCTCGGGAACGTCAAAAGTCGAGGCCACCAACTGAGGACTCAAGATCTCACAGGCTCTCTTGCGAAGTTCCTTGTCGAATAGACCTTCGGCCCCCGCTTCGGCTGCCGCTTCGTCGAGCGCCTTCTCAACTTGAGCGCCCACGGGTGAAGAGTCCGCGCTCGATTCGGTGGGGGATTCCTTCTTGTCGCAGCCCGCGGAGGAAACGACCAACAGACCTGCAGCAATGTATTGTGAGATGTAACGCATCTGAAGACTCTAACCAGAGGCTCCACCCAGGTAAACTAGCTACCGACCGCTCAGGAAAGCTGGTCCGCATGTGGTCGACAGCGGCACGCACGGACGGACGAAGGCAGGAGCCGGGTGCCATAGAGCAAGGTGAGGCTCAACTCGGGCAGGTCGTGGCGATGCTTTTCTTGCCCCGGTACAGTCGCCAAGAATAGGGAGCTTCCTCGTTGGAGTCGAGGCAGCGCTCGCTGACCCGCACTCGCATCGGCAAGTCCGGCTGCTGCTGCGTGAGAAGCGATTGACGATCCCGAAATCGTGGAGCCGGCCGACCACGCGGTGGAACTGCGTGAGGTTCGGTTACGGGCTCTGAGCTGTGAGCGACTGAAAGAAGTCCCAGGCGCGAGGTCCTGCCTCCCCTGGGACGGAGTGACCACCGGAGTGCGTGCAATAGACGACAAGCTTGTCTTCGTCGCAGCCTTGGTATTCAAGACACCCCTGCCCGAATGCAGAGGGCGTCGTCGTCATTTGGCAACCGGCTCTGTCCAGCCAGAAGTTGCGTGTCGCTTGTCCAAGCGCGGGAGTGACCGTGGTGTCAGAGTCTCCTTGAGTTTGAATGATCGGGTGCGCGGCATTCGCATCTCCGCAAGAAGGCTGACTTCCGAGTGGTCCCCAGCCTGCGACCGGTGCCAAGCCTTTGAACACCGAGGCACGTTCGCAACCGAGTGCATTCGTCATGAAACCGCCCTGGCTGAAGCCCACCGCGTAGACTTTTTCTGTATCGATGCAGTAGTTGTCACTGACAAACTCTGTCATGGCGTCGAAGTACTCGAGATCGGCGGCGAGGCGAGTGGCATTCGCGTTGGGAGGAGGACCACCCCAATTCGAATCCGCGTTCCCCCATTGAGATTCACTGCTCGGGGGAACGGATTGGCCGTTGGCTTGAATCCCCTGAGGGTAGACGAGGATCGCCTGGTTGGCCGTGGCATCAATCAATTTGAATCCACTGCCATCGTGCGCCGCCCAAACGTTGTTCATATTGAGCCCGTGAATTCCGTAGACAAGCGAAAGGGGCTTGTTCGGGTCGTAATTGTCGGGGACGTAAAGCAAGTAGTAGCGAGTCAAGCCGCCGACCTGAATCGTTTGCTGCACTTGGGGATCCGGCCGATTCGCAGCCTTGCCGCATCCAGCTGTACCTGTCGTCGCCGCTGCGCCGCCGGTTCCCGCCCCACCAGTTCCTGCATCACCACCACCGGTTGAAGGCATTCCGCCACCACCCAGTGCACCGCCAGTTCCACTCGCTTCCCCACCGGTCGCATCCACCACTCCACCAGTTCCACTTGCCACACCGCCCGTGCTGTTCGCGTCTCCCCCCGTTCCGAAGGAGCCCCCGGTCGCGCTATTGCCGAGGTCCATCCCGAGAGGATCCCCTGAGTCCGAGCCACAGGCGATTACAACAACGCCTGTGACGCAAGAAAGAACAAAGTGAAACGACTTGAGACGGAGTATTTTCTTCATGGAGAGGACCAATCGACGAGCGAGAGTTCGTCAACGATGGCCGATTCAGCCGTGTCTCCCCAGAGGCTCATTGCTTCCACCCCCCCGTAGATTTTTCCGCTTAAGCCGAGACTTTCGATCCGCACTTCGAAGTCTAAGAGCCTAATAGTGGGCAGTTATCATCAAACCAACCAGCCAACTGCTGCCTTAGACTGACCGTGCTAGGACAAGCGGCCCTCAAGCGAAGTCGAGAAAGCGTGTTCGAATCTCTAGTAGCCAGCCGTCGAGCGCGACGCGACTTCCGATTCCTCGGATGGTGCGCTCTTGCGCTCGGCCTACACGGCTTCGTTTTGGGAACGCTCGGCCTGAAAGAGCGAGCTCCAGAATCCCGTGGAGCCATCGAGACATTCCTGGACGCCCCCGCCCTCGACTTCATTGAGACCGAAGCGGAGTCGGATGTCGCTCTCGAACCCCCACCTCTCCCCGATGCCGTCGACTCAAAAGAAGCTGAGTCCGACCCCTCAGCAGCGATTCCGACCGGGGGTGAAGCCGGCGAGGTCGTGGCCCTGGTTGCCGAGCAGGCCGCTGATACTGACGCCGACTTCGCGCTAAACGGCGAGACGGAGCAGACGACTCCCGAAGTCGGACAAGCTCCGCCCAAACGTTTGAGCCTCGCTCAATTGGGCATTGGAGTCGGGCCACGCTTTGAACTGACGCCGGCGCCAAAGTCTGCGCCGCGACCGCGGGCGCCACAGCCGACTGCCCAAGAGCGCCTGCAGCAGTCGTTTGTCCAGAGCGCAGCCAAGGAATCTCAGAAACTCGGGTTGGGCATGACAGGCGAAGTCAAAGGAGCGCTGCTGCGCGCCACTCAGTCAGCAAAGATGAGCGAGCAAGGCAGAGCTCTCTTCGTTTTCACCTTTGGCGAAGGTGGAAAGCTCACCAGCGCCACGCATAACGCGCTGAGTGGCATCGCCGCAGATTGGGCGCGTGTCTCCAGCTTGGTGAAAGCCACTCTCAACAAGAATCCGACGGAGCTTCCATCCGGCACCAAGGGTGCACAAGTCAGCTACGCCGTCGACTTTTCTTTCGTTCTTCCAAGTGGCAGCAAGGGCGGTGGACTGAAGTGGTCGCTGACCCAGGAATTTGACGTCGCAGACATTGGCGCCACCAAGCAGGCGGTCGCAAAGGTGACGCTCCAAAACTACCAGGTGTTTTGAAACGACAGACGGACACCCCCGTCGAACTTGAGCTAGTCTCGCCGGGATGAACTCGACCACCCCGGAACTTCCCCTCTCGGCGCTCGCGCTCTGCATCCTTCCGGTGCTCCTCTCTTGTTACTTCCTTCAGCGTATCGCGGGGACAGGAAAAGATGCCTTGGTCGCCACCGCGCGCATGCTGCTCCAGCTGTCACTCGTGGGATACGCTCTGATAGCCATCTTCACTGTAGAAAGTGCCATCCCCATCTTGGGAATGCTCATCTTCATGGTGGCGGTAGCCGGTTGGATCAGCATGCGGCCCTTGGGGAAGGAACGGAAGCGTCATTTGCGCAGCGCTCTCCTCGCACTGCTCGCAGGGCCTGGAGTGATGCTCTTATTCGTCACCCAAGCCGTCCTCACCATGAAGTCCTGGTTTGATCCTCGTTTCGTCATCCCGCTCGGTGGAATGATCCTGGCGAACAGCATGAACAGTCTGAGCGTCGCCGCAGAGAGGTATCAACGCGAAGTCGAAAACGGTGCCCTCGTAGAGTTGGCTTCGCGCGAGTCGATGCGGGCAGGAATGATCAGCGTCACGAACTCATTCTTGGCCGTCGGCCTGGTCTCCCTTCCCGGAATGATGACCGGACAAATTCTGGCTGGGGTCTCGCCGCTTCTCGCCTCGCGCTACCAAATCATGGTCATGTGCGTGCTCTTCTCATCCTCGGCTCTGGCGATCGCGACCTACCTCTGGCATCGGGGTCGCCTCGTCAAAAGCTAACTTCCCAAGTACTCGATCAGTCCAGGCCGACTCCGAGCTAGACGCCTCTGTGGAAACAACCCCCAAGCCAACGAAGTCCCGAAAAGAAAAATGAAAAACAAGCCGAGTCCTCCGAGAAACGAAAGCGGGAGCATCCATGAGGGATCGATGAACGAGCCATAGGGGACTGCCCCGAACAATGTCACCTGAAAGAATCCCGCGGCGAGAAGGGCATTGCGCCATCCGCTCTGCAACTTAAAAACCGGCAGGAGAACCACAAGTGACCATACTGCGGTCAAAGGGACGTAGTCCGCCCAAGCTCCCGTGCTGGCGAGAGACGCGAGCCCCAACACGCTCAGCCACGCGCTTGCTTTCACTTCTGCTGGTTTCTCCGAAAGGAGACGTCCGGCGTACCAAGTCGCTGGCAAGAGAAACAAAGAATAAGCTCGACTGAGGCTACTCGCGACGCCGTTGTCAAAAAAGCCGATGCCCGCTGCGCCGAGTTTATTCACCATCCCGTAAACGCCTTGGTTGCCTGCAATCAACAAGTCCGCAATCTCAGGCCATGTTTCGCCAAAAGCAAATGCCGCTCCGCTGGATAAGCGCTCGAGATGCGCTCCAAAGAACGCGACATAGGGCTCACTGCCTAGAACGAACCAGGAGACCGCTCCCAGCGCGAAGATCCCGACCAGAACACTGCTCAGGTCTCGATAGCGTTTCTGCCCCCAGAGCAACACAAGCAGGTAGACAGGGAAAAGTTTGGCAACGACCGCGGTGGCCAGAAGTCCAGCTCCCCAGAAACGCCGACCTTGTTCGAGCGCGAGCAATCCCATGGCAGCCAGCGCGACAGTCGCAAAATGGAACTGACCGTACTGAAAGTTATGCAGCACGGGTACTGCGATGGCCATCAATGGACTGAGCAGGAGAGCACCCCACCCGAAGCGCCGACCCAACCACAGAGAAAGAACGAAAACGGACCCCAGGCAAAATATCACATTGATTGCAAACCAAACACTGCGGATCGCTGCATAATCGAGGGTGAGCGCCCTGGCTGCGAGAGGTAGAAGCAAGAAGGGTGGCGGATACTGAAAAGGATCCTCCACAGCCATCCCGTGCATTTCCGAATGGGGCTCCGCATCTCGGTTGAGTCCAGGATAGTGCGCAGGATCGTAGATGTTGGGTTCACCACGATCATGCAACTCGGCTGCGTAGACATAAGCATTCGCACACTCATGTTTGGCGAAGAGCGCATCCTGCGTCGTCAGGAACCAATCGCTCTCTGGATTCGAGACATAGGTCGAAAGGCGCGCCATCTGCACCACGGCCAGCAATGCAGCGAGCCACCACAGCATGCGCCACGGCTTGCGTAGTCCAGAAAGAAGCTCGTGAGACACGCGCCCTGCTAGAGCTCTAGACAAGCAAGCAGCGAGGACCGCTAGGGGAACAAGACTGAAAAACGGCCATTGCGCTTCTGGTACCCACCAGCCGGCCAGGGCTGCCGCGGGTAGCGCGACTGCCGTCCCACGCACGATCGTCTCGAACAGCGAGGCAATCCGCCAGGAAACTGCGAACCCCACCAAGAGACTGGCACAGGTGACAACCCATGCCGTCGGAGCGACTGTCTCAAAAGAAATCCCCAAGGCAGAACGCGCTATCGCAAACAATGCGTGCCCCCCGACGAGACTCGCCAGCAAAGTCACCAACATTGCGGGCCCAGCTGTGCTCATTGCTCCCCGGCCCCATTTCCCATCAACCATTTTCCATCTCCTGTTAAACATACCAACCAGTTGGTATGTTTAATCGCTCCATGGTGACAATTGGTCAAGCAGAAAAATTCTCTTTGCAATATTGGCTATTTTGAGTAGCTACAGAACAGACCGAATGGTCAGTTTTTCGAAAACTGCTAGGCTACCCCATGGCAACCCGCCGCAAGAGCGACACCCGGGAGCGCCTGCTCGACACGGCCCAAGCCATGATCAATCAGCAGGGGTTCGCCGCGACGTCAGTCGACAAGATCATTGAATCCGTGGGAGTCACGAAGGGCTCGTTTTTCTACCACTTCAAGAGCAAGCAAGATCTGGCTCAAGCGCTCATCGACCGCTTTGCGGCGCAAGACCAAGAGGTGTTGCACTCACGACTGTCACGTGCAGAGAAGCTGAGCGATGACCCTCTCCAGCAAGTGCTGCTCTTCATCGGACTCGTCATGGAAGTGGCAGAAGAACTCGACAAAGATCCCAATCCAGGCTGTCTCTTTGCCACCTACTGCTTTGAAGCCGGGCTCTTCGAACAGGCGACCAACCGAGTGATCGCAGATTCTTTGGGCGGTTGGACGAAGGCTCTTCTGATCAAGTTCGAGCAAGCCGCGCAGAAGCACCCTCCTCAAGTGGAGGTGGATCTGAAGAGTTTGGCGGACATGATTAGCGTGGTCTTCGAAGGGGCCTTCGTCGTCGCGAGGGTCTTCCCCGGGCAGAACACTTTTGCCAACCAGCTTGCTCATTATCGCGCCTATGTTCGCTTCATTTTTGCTGCCTAGAGAGTCTCGACTTCACCGCATCCGGAAAATGTTGTGACGGAGATCACGTGTTCAGTAGAGGCTAGGCAGTAGGCTGCCTGAGGGCCGGGGCAACCTCCGGTTTTTCTTGCTCAAGTGGGCGAAAAACTAAATTCCGACTGAGACTACGCTGAGTTGCGTTCGATATCCGCTCGAAACGTCGGGCTCCTAGCCTCGGATTCGAAAGGACGGCACTCGGTTTTTATGGGCTGGCGACAACGTGTAGTCATCGTTGGAAGCGGATTTGCGGGTATCGCGGCGGCGCGAGCTCTACGAAAGGAGCCTGTGGACGTAGTCCTGGTGGACAGGACCAACCATCATCTTTTCCAGCCTCTGCTTTACCAAGTAGCCGCCTGCGCACTCTCTCCGGGGGAAATCGCGGTGCCGATTCGGCACATCTTCGCGAAACAAAAGAACGCGGAAGTGATCTTCACCGAGGTGACCGGCGTCAACTTGAGGAGCCGCTGTCTCGAAACCAAGTCGGGACCGATCGACTATCACTTCCTGGTAATCGCTGCGGGAGCACGCAATTTCTATTTTGGGAATGATGCCTGGGCGCAGCACGCGACAGGCCTCAAGACTCTGGAAGAAGCGCTTCACATTCGACGCAAGGTGCTGCTGGCCTTAGAAATCGCCGAACAAGAAACAGATGCGGCGCGGCGAAGAAAGCTACTCACCTTTTGTGTCATCGGTGGTGGCCCCACCGGCGTGGAACTGGCGGGTGCCCTCAGCGAGCTATCTCGACAGCTTGTGCATCGAGATTTCCGGCACATCGTCCCGAGCGAGATCAGTGTTGAATTGATCGAAGGAGGTGACGCGGTCCTGAAAACATTTTCCCCCAAGCTGCAGGTCAGCGCGCGTCGTCAGCTTGAGAAAATTGGAGTCACCCTACGTACGGGTTCACGTGTGGTCGGACTGGATGAACACACGCTGACCATCATTGGCCAGGATGGCAAGTCACAAGAGATCCCGGTCGCGACAATTCTCTGGGCGGCAGGTGTACGCGCCTCACCTTTGGGAGAGGCGATGGGGGTTGAAGTCGATAGGGGCGGACGGGTCACTGTCGACACCTCCCTCAATATCCCTGGGTATGAAGAGGTCTTCTGTATCGGCGACATGGCCAACTGTACCGACGTCAATGGCGTAGCCGTACCAGGCGTGGCGCCAGCCGCAATGCAGCAGGGAAAGTTCGCAGCTCGCCAAATCGAACGCCGGCTGCGAGGAAAACCTTCCGAAGCCTTTTGCTACGTCGACAAGGGGAATCTCGCGACTATCGGGCAAAAGGCCGCAGTGGCCGAGTTTTCTCGCGCTCGTCTTTCGGGGATGCCCGCTTGGCTTTTGTGGCTCGGCGTTCATATCTGTTTTCTGGTCGGATTTCGCAACCGATACATCGTGCTCGTGCAGTGGATGTGGCACTATTTCACCAACCGTGGGGGCGCCCATTTGATCACAGGCGGAGCGGAGGGAACCTTCCAATGGCCGGAGCAGCCTCGACGGATGGGACGAGACGTCCAAAACCAAAAAGCTCCAGGGGAGATCACCGAGAACTCGGGATTGCTGGAGACTACAAAAAAAGGCCACGTCGCCTAAAGTTCATTTTTCCAGACGAGGCTGGCTTCTCTTCGACAACACAAGCCTCGCTTCGACAACACAAGGATTCTCAGAATGTCAGAAACAGCTCAACTCATCATCGGCGATCAAAAGATCGAGCTTCCCATCATTGTTGGAAGCAAGGGAGAGAGAGCGGTCGATATCAGTCGTCTGCGCGCTGACGGAAAAGTCATCACTCTCGATCCTGGGTACGTCAACACAGGTTCGTGTGAGAGTGCTATCGCATTTATCGACGGTGAGAAGGGCATCCTTGAGTACCGCGGGTATCCCATTGAAGAACTGGCGGGCAAGACCAGCTTTTTGGAGGTCGCTAATCTGCTCATCTACGGCGAACTACCCACCGAGGAAAAGCTGAACGAGTTCGAGCACTCGATCATCAACCACACAATGGTGCATGAGAGCATGCGCCGCTTCTACGGCACATTCCCCGCAACGGCCCACCCCATGGCGGTCTGCGCAGCCGCGGTCGCAGCTCTGTCGTCCTTCTATTCTGATTCGCTGGATCCAGAAGATCCCCGACAAGTGGAGATCTCGATCCATCGCCTGATCGCGAAGTTTCCGGCCGTCATCGCCTATGCGTACAAGCAGCGAATTGGTCAGCCCTTCATGTACCCGCGCAATGATCTCGACTATGTGGGCAACTTCTTGCGACTCATGTTCGCGACGCCGACAGAAGATTACGAAGTCGACCCCGTAGTGCGTGATGCTCTCGAAATGCTGCTGATCGTGCACGCCGACCACGAGCAGAATTGTTCCACAAGCACCATGCGAGTTGTTGGCTCGGCCAACACGAACCTCTTTGCCTCCGTTTCCGCTGCCATCAGCGCGCTCTGGGGCCCTCGACATGGTGGCGCCAATCAAAAAGTGATCGAAATGCTTGTGAGTATTCGCGACGAGGGCATTTCCGCAAAAGAGTTCGTCCAGCGAGCCAAAGACAAGAATAACTCCGATCGTCTCATGGGCTTTGGACACCGCGTCTACAAGAATCGGGACCCTCGGGCCACAATCATTCGTGAACATGCTCGCGGGGTACTCAAGCGAAAAGGCGCAGGTAGCCAATTGCTCGACATCGCCGTCGAACTGGAAGAGATCGCACTTTCTGACGACTACTTTGCTGAACGCAAACTCTTCCCCAACGTCGATTTCTATTCCGGTGTTGTTTACAACGCCCTCGGCATTCCCACCAATCTCTTCACGGCCATTTTCGCGCTCGGTCGCCTCCCTGGTTGGCTCGCTCAATGGCGCGAAATGCATGAGCAGAATCAACGCATCGCAAGACCACGCCAAATCTACACCGGCGCGACAACTAGGGACTTTGTTCCAATGAAAGACAGAGTCTAGGCTTCGGGCGGTCGTTTCAAAACGCCCCCATGTTGTACTCGTCGACAATGCCTCGCTGATTGCCGACGACAGCATCGTCGCCTTCTCCGTTAATGACGTTGCGAATGCCTCCCTCGGCGCTCAACAAGAAGGTGGTCATGTGGTGCATCTTCACGTCCGCGGCATCGGGAACCTCGATGGCATTTTCGGCGAAGACCGGTGCCGCCTGGAAAGTACAATAGACGCCGAGCCCCCAGGCTTCGTGGCTTGTGACTCCGTCCGCAACTTTGTAGGCGGCGTAGCCATCTACACCGTCATGACTCCACGAAGCTTGGTCAGGCGGATCGTAAGGCATCTCGCACTGGTAAAAGTAAACCCGACCTCCATCTCCGTTCCACAGCGTCTGATAGCCCTGAAAATGCTCATTGAAGAGTCCGTAAATGGTGACATCGTCCCCACTCACAATCAGTCCGTTGGAACTGACGTTCTTGGTCCAACCCGGACGTCCAGCTGTCGCGCTCGGACCATGATCCGCTCGCCACAACCAGAAATGGTCCGCGATGACGTCGTTACTGTTGATCGTCACACAGCTTGAGGCTGCGCCATTCTCAGTAGTTCCCACCCGGCAAAAGACATCTGCGAGCAAAGTGGGCGCACCCGAATGGTCTAGCGAGGCACCCTCGCTCCCCACCCGCAGCAAGGTGGGCGAATTAGCTGGGCCAGCATCAAAGGTCACGCCTGCAAGAGTGACCTCATCGACATCCGCGATCTCCATAGCCGAGCTCCCATTGGTGGGGATGAACGAAGGAAACCCAAGTCCTAAGATAACGGTACCAGGCCGTTCGACGACGATCGGCTCATCAAGGTAATACTTTCCGGGCGTCACGAGCAGGTTCTTACCGCCAGCTAGCGCCGCATTGATGCTGCTCGCCGTATCGGTTGACTCATGAGCGACGTAAAAGTCGTTGATCGGAATCGAGCTACCCGGCGCTGGCCCATTTTCCCAGCTGGTGCCCACCCTGCCTACACTCAGAGAGGGCACGAACACGTGATAGCTACCATCCTGCCGAACGAAGAGGAACGGCTTTTCACGGATCTGGGGTGTCTGCGCAACGACGGTATAGGGGGAAGCCGGCCACTGACCGCTGGGGGGACGAGTCACGCCCAAAAAGACCATGTTCCACACACCTCCGCTCCAAGCGCTCCAATTATCGTTGCGCGAGAAGTACTGTTGTTGCGTCCCGGAACTCACCGTGCCGTCAACGCGCGAGTTGGCGAGAAACCCACCGCTGGTGTAACCACCTTCAGAGAGCGCGAGATCTCCCTGGACGTGAATGCGGCGCAGAGGCGCGGCTTGGGAGGCTGCCCAAGTATTCGTGCCGTCCCCCGGGACGATCGTTAGGTTCTCCACTCCTCGCCAGAAACTGGAAAGCGCAGATTCCCTCACCTGCCTCGACTCTACGCCACCGCTCACGACCACCTCTGAGGGCAGTAGGCCTAGTCCCGCGACTTGAATGTAGTAGCCAACTCTGACGTCAAGGGCATAGGTCCCCGGGTGCAATAAGATGGCATATCTTTCGGGCCCGAATTCTCCCTCTTTGGATTCCTGAGCCTCAGCGATCAAGTCCAATTGCGCCTGGACCGTCGGTGCGTCCATGGTCGGGTCGATGATGATCGTGCGCGGTCCGAGATTCGGAACAGTCACGATTGGCCCGTCACCCTCGATCCCAGCAGTACCGCCACTTTCGTCCATGCTGCCTGTTCCCCCCGACCCTGCCGCAGCGACGGTTCCTCCGCTGGACTTATCCATCGATTCTCCCGCTGGAGCCTTGCCACAGCTGACAGAAAGGATGCTGAGACTCACAAGGCCGATCCCCCCTAAGAGTAAATGCTTCATCTGTCGTGACTATGTCCCCTGCTCTCCCTCCGGATCAGTGCAAAGTTCTCTCCCGTGCTTTCAGATACGCGCATTGGAAGATGACGCTGAAGTCATTCGAGGTGTTGTCCGGGGATGGGTAAGCCGCACGACACAAAAATCAGGCTATTCGATGGGAAAAGCCCTCAGGGTTCTGATCCGACTCGTGAGCTGCCGCTGTGCCGCGACTCCCCTCAATCTCCACCAGAAGATGCCTTCGATAGGGCTGGCAAAGGTTGTCGAGTCGAGACGGTGATTGGGAGCTCCCGAGGGCACAGCGAAAACTTCAACCGCCCTCAAGGCTCAGCGACTTCGCCACAGACGTTCTCGGTCACCGCTCCGCAGACAGCTGGAATCATGCATGCTCCGCAGTCGAGCTCTTCGCCGCACCCATCGTCCGCGACACCACATTCAGCACCCAACGACTCGCAGGTCTCCGCAACACAGGAACAGACATTGGGAGTGCCACTCGCGCCACACGACTCTGGTGCAGTACAAGCTCCACAACTCAGCATCCCGCCGCACCGGTCAGGGACACTGCCGCATTCCGCCCCGAGCGAATTGCAGGTCTGAGGAGTGCATGCGCATTTGTTGGAAGCTTCGCACACTTCAGGGGAAGTGCAGCCGCCGCAGTTGACCGTCCCGCCGCAACCATTGGAGACGGTCCCACACTCTGCCCCCAGTTGGTCGCAGGTCTGAGGAGTGCAGCCGCACTCGTGAGCAACGCCGCTCCCGCCGCACACTTCAGGGGAAATACAGCCGCCGCAGTTGACGGTCCCACCGCAACCGTTGGACACAACTCCGCATTCTATCCCCAGTTGATTGCAGGTCTTCGGAGTGCAACCGCACACATTCGTTTGTCCGCCGCCACCGCAGGTCGCAGGAGCTGAGCAATCACCGCAATCCAAGAGCGTGCCACAGGGTTCACGAAGCTCTCCGCAATTCTTGCCAAGTTGGGCACAGGTCGCCGGGCGACAGCCACACTGATTGGCCGTCCCAGTCCCGCCGCAGACAGTCGGCAACCCGCAGGTTCCGCAGTCGAGGACCATCCCGCACCCATCACCCGTAATCCCGCATTTCGCACCCAATTGAGAGCAACTCTTGGGGCTGCACGGTTCATCTCCACAGACCCCAGGTCCACCTCCACCACAATACTTCCCAACACCGCAGGTTCCGCAGGAGAGAGTACCTCCACACCCATCTGGTACCGATCCGCAACTGGCCCCCGCGGCCTGACACGTTGTCGGATTGCACTCGCAAGCCCCCTCAACGCAGGAATGATTTGCCGGACACTTGCCGCAGTCCAGGCTAGCGCCGCAGCCATCTTCAACCACCCCACAACCAACCTCAAGCTCAGAGCAACTGAGCGCCGAACAACCACAAACATTGGGAGCCCCAAGTCCGCCGCATGTTTCTGGGCCGGCGCATTCGCCACAATTGATCACGGCACCACAGCCATCAGACAATTCGCCGCACCCAGCGCCAAGCACCTCACAGGTAAGCGGATTGCAGGGAACATCGCCACAACGATTCGTTCCGCCTCCACCGCAGAACTGAGGACTGACACAAGCTCCGCATTCAAGCAGGCCGCCACATCCATCCGCCGCAGTTCCACAGTTCGCAGAGAGCTCTTCGCAGGTGAAGGGGACGCAGCTTCCCGTTCCACCGGTCCCCGCGGTGCCTCCGGTTGCGCCCGAGCCTCCAGTTGCTCCATCAACGAGACTACTCCCCCCGCTTGAACTGAGATCGAAGTCGCCCGGCTCAGCATAGTCATCATAGTCGTACTTGGAACTCAAGGCGCAGCCGCAGACGATGAGAGCGAGGACGAGAATAAAGTGTTTGGGGGCTAGCTTTGAAGTGCGGTCGCAAGAAGTCATTGAAGGTGCCTCGTTGGTTGCTAGAAAGAACCAAAGACCTGAACGCCAGTTCCAAGAATCGAAACTCCCAGCGTCGGAACGGTCGCGCGAGATGCAGCTGTGTCGGCGGAAGCATCCGGATTCTCGGGAAGCGTCAGAAGGAGTGTGAGCCCGGAGGCCGCACCGACTCCTGTCGCAATCCAGCCAATCGTGTTCAAGGCAAGTAGCGTCTGAGCCCCCGAGATGGCCTGAGCGCCCTCTTCGTTGCAGACCTTGCCAGGGCAATTAGCCTGCACTTTTGCGTCCTGAGCGGGAAGCATCGCGGATGTGGTGATCGCGACACCAAGTCCTACAGCGCCAACACCGAGAGCCACGATCCCTGCGCGTTGACGCACCTTTCGGCTAAAAATCCCGTCTTCGGACTTTGCTGCTCCCGGTCCGACAACGAGTTCTCGATGTTCTCCTGACTCGAGCGAAACGGTGTAGCGCCTGGTCTCGAATCCAGGACTCTTCACCACCACCTCGTGCTCACCCGGATCTGCAGGAAGCTCCAGACCAAGACTCGCCGCACCTAGCGCCACTTCGTCGCGATAAACCTCTAGACCGGAAGGAGCGTCCTTCTCGAGGACGATCGTCAGGTGCGCAAGGCGACTCTCAATCGACTCAACCTGCAACACCGCATAGCCAACTCGATCGTCCCCCTGATCAAGAAGATCGATGGCCTGGTGCCAACGCTCCCACGATTGGGACAATCGTCCTCGTTTCTCCTCGCAGGCCGCAAGGTTCATCACGGTGCCGACGGCAGGTTCAAGAGCAAAACTCTCTTCGAACATCCGGCAAGCAAGGTCGTAATCCTCGTCCGCAAATGCCGAACGCCCCTCCTGGAAGAGAGCTTCGGCGGCTGCGGGGTCACGCTCTTGTGCTCGCGCCACCGCGGGAGCAAACACGCCCGCCAGAATCGTCAGCGCTAAGGCGAGAGAGAGAACCATGCGCATCATTTTCTTCTCGCCAAGGGATCCATCTCTTCAATCGGCTCGAACTTCTGCTCAGGGACTTCAGGAACAGTCGGCTCAGTATCGACAGGCGCAGGCCAGGCTGGACTTGGCTTGAGACGTATAGGATCGTTCCCGTCCCCTGTTGTAGCGGAAGACTTGTCGACGCTGTCTCGATTCGCCTGCGGCTTCTCCTCATCCAATTCCGAAAGTGTGATCCCTTCGCTAGATTTTGGCGACTCCTCCCGAATTGCGGCCCCTGCCTTGCTGACTGGACCTTCAACAGCAGGAGCTTGATGAGCAGCCACAGGAGAAATGTCTTCGTCATCGGGCTGGCTTGAGACAAGCGAATAAGAAATCACTGCCGTCAACAGCATCAGCAGGGCCACCGCGCCCATTGCCCACTTCTTGCGGGCATAACGCACGCCTTCCCGGATCGTCAGGAGGGTGAGCTGCGAGAACATGACGGGGCGATTCGTCGAATGATCCGAATCTCCTCGTAGGTAACTCCCCCCACCCAATACTTGTTCTTCGCCTGAGAGCGAACCGAATGAACCTCGCGCCATGCGCGCGCCAGCGAGGCGAACTGCTTCTTGCATTTCCCCGGCGCTGGCAAAGCGATCCTTCTTCTCGAAAGCCACAGCACGGTCCACCACCCTTGCGGCGAACCCAGGAACATGAGGCGCGACCTTGCGAAGCTCAGCAACGGGCCGGGTCATCACCTTGAGTAAGAGCTCATTGCTCGTCTCAGCCTCATGGATCATGCTACCGCTCAAGACCGAGTACATCGTGGCGCCAACCGCAAAGATATCGGCCCGCGGATCCAGCTCATCCCAGCGCCCTCTTGCCTGCTCGGGCGACATGAATGCTGGGGTTCCCATTGTCGAACCGACCTGTGTCTTGAGGTTCTGCGGAGACTCTTCAGACATTTTCGAAATGCCAAAGTCGAGTAGCTTCACTTCGCCGTCACTAGTCAAATAGACATTGTCAGGCTTGACGTCGCGATGGAGTACCCCGGCCTGATGCGCTGCCTCCAAAATCCCAAGAAGTTGCTCAGCAATTGAAAAAATCTCCCCAACCGAGAGTCTCCGCTGCGCATCTTCAACTCGCTCCTGAAGAGACTGACCGTTGATAAACTCCATCACCAAGTAAGGTGCACCTTCAGGCAAGACACCGTCGTCGAGAACCGGAACGGCCCCGCGATGGTTCACCCGATTCGCAACACGAGCTTCTAAGGAAAAGCGCTGTCGCGCATCTTCCACACGGACAAACTCTTGGTGCATGACCTTGATGGCAGCAGGGCGTCGCGTTGCCTGATGCACTGCGTAGTAGACCGTCGCCATACCGCCCACTCCCAGCACTCGCTCTATCTTCCACTTTCCTCCAACCACCTCACCGACAAGTGAAGGGGAGGATTCATTCAGAGTGGGGATCTGTGAGGTCGGATTCACGGTAAGGGCTCCTGCTGACTGCGGCGAACCTGCAGAGTTCAGAATGTAGTTAACACTCTTACAGAAGCCCCAATTCAGCCACTAGCTAAATGCACATGAACAGGTCCGATTTTCCACCTATCAGGATAGATTTCAATATAGCTGCATAAAAATTCCTATTAGAACAGAAAACTTTCTCCAGCCTCGTCTTCTTAGATCTTACCGACCCCCGCATTCGCCTGAACGATAGCCGGGACGCACTCTCCCGGGTCCGCAGAATAGCTGTAGGGAACCGAAACTGACCCGGTCGATTGAACGTTGGGGCCGGCTGGCTTCTCGTCGTCCGACTCCTCCCAGACAACGCTCGCGTCAAAGTAGTTGTCATCCACCTCCCACACCCCCGGATTGGTCAGGTAGTAATAAGTACCGAGCGGATTCTTCGCTTTCTCGAAGTAGTTACTCTCGATCAAGAGGTGCGCGCCATTGCGAGCGTTGATCCCCGTCGAGAGAATGTCGAGATAGTAGTTGTTGTAGATGTGAGCGTCCGCCTCACGGATCAAATGCGTGCGGGAATTCAGGTTGCGATACCAATTGTGGTGAAAAGTAATGTTGGTCGAACCATCGTTGCCACTGTCACTAGAGCCGACGAGACCACCTCGTCCCCCCGTATGCAGGTGATTGTAAGAAACGGTAACGTTCGTAGTTTCGGCCTTGAAGTCGATTAAACCGTCGTGCTCTTCACCGTCAGTTGTCGAGCCAAAGATCAGGTTGTGGTCGATCCAAATGCGATCAACGTCTGACTCCATGCCGATTGCATCGCCTCCGTTCGAAGGAGTGTCCGTGTTCGACTTTCTCACGTTTTTGATCGTGAGATTCTGAACAATGATGTTTGAGGAACCGCGAATGTGCACACCAATTTGGTCGAGCACACCGTTTGTTCCCACGCCAATCAAAGAAATATTGCTGATCTCCTTGAGCTCAATGACGCCGTCCGCCGTGTTGCAGCTACCGCTCTGTTTCGAAGTATTTCCAGGAGTAATCGTTCCGTCCACCATGATGACAAGCGGTGTATCGTCGTCGGCACGCGCACAAATCGCGGCGTGGATCTGAGTCCCGGTTGAAGCAGTGACTACGCTGCCGCCTTGCCCACCTGTCACGGTATGAGCATAGCCTCCTTGAGGAGAGGCGGGCCGAATGCTGGTATCACAGTTTCCTCCACCGCCAGTATTCGGCATGCCACCTGTGTTATCCATGCCGCCAGTGCCAGGAGCTCCCCCTGTGGTCGCCACGCCTCCAGTCCCCACAGCACCGCCTGTACTAGAAGCGCCACCCTCTCCGCCAGTTCCAGTGACTCCACCGCTTCCGAGCGCGCCGCCTGTGGCGAAACCGCCGCTCGTTCCGGGATCGCCAGTCCCTCCCGTACCGAATGCTCCACCAGAGCCCCAATTCTGTTCACCAAGCTCCCCGGTACCATCGCCGCAAGCAACGAGAAAAAGAGTTGACGCAATAAGAGACGGAACACACGCGAACGATCGAAGATGCATGCTGCTAAATGCAGATCGCAGAGACTTCGATCTGCATTTCTCAAAAACTTTAGATCATCGCCTGAAATTCGGCGGAACCAACTGACATCAGGAGGACTCTACTGAGACCGGAACATTCCTTGACGGGCTCACTTGTTCTTGAGCAGGGACTCAGCAAACTCCTCTTCGGGCGCGTAGACGAGTTGGTGACGACCTCGGAACTGAAAGTAAAGGATGCCCGCGGCGAACCAAAGCGCGGAAGCGATCACGACCTTCTGGTAGATCGGGTCGACCACAAACAATGCCACAAGTGTGAGTGCGGCTATTGCGAGCGCCATGTACGCGCCGAACACTCCCAGGGGACTACGATAGGGACGAGGCAAATGCGGAGCCTTCTTGCGGAGCAGAAGAAAGCTTGCCATCTGCAAGATGTAGCTGATCACGGCTCCGAATACCGCCATGTTGAGAAGAACGGCTCCCACTGGATGGTTACTGCCGAGCAGATGAATCACAAGAGCGACGGCGTAGCCGATGATCGCACCTACGATGAGAGCTACGTGTGGCGTCTTTTTGGTGGGATGGGTCAGTGACAGGAATCTCGGAAAATAGCCGGCACGCGAGAGCGAGAAAATCTGCCGACCATAGGCGAAGACAATGCTGTGAAAACTCGCAACGAGTCCGCTGACGGCAATCAGCGCCAAGAACTTCGCACCAAGACCTTCACCAAAAATCGTCTTCAACCCCGCAAAAAGCGGCTCGTCGCTCGTACTCAGGGCCAACGCACCTGGCGCAATTCCCACACTGAAGACAAGTGTGAGCAAGGCACAGATGACGAGCGTCAGAAGTCCCCACAAGATCCCTTTTGGCATGTCGCGAACCGGATCTTTCGATTCTTCGGCTGCGAGAGGAAGCTCTTCAATCGCCAGGTAAAACCACATAGCAAAAGGGAGAGCCGCAAAAATCCCCTTGACGCCCCCAGGCAAGAACCTGGTTCCGCCTTCACTTGGCGGAATGTCGAAGGCGAACTGGTTCAAGTCAAAGTGACTTATGGCGCCGACATAGAAGACTCCCAGAATTCCTAAAGCGAGAAAGGTGATGAAAACTGTGAAGCGAAAGGACAGCTCGACACCCCAAATATTGAGGCCCAAAAACACGCTATAGGTGATCAACCACCATAGTGGAGCCCATGATTCGGAAGTCTCAAAGATCGCTCCCAGGTAGCCGCCGATGCCCACCACAATGACCGCTGGGGTGAGCACGTACTCCATGTTCTCCGCCAGACCAGTCACATAGCCCCAAAAGTTCCCCATACTGCTGCGCGCAAAAGAGTAGGCGCCGCCGGTATGGGGCAATGCTGGAGACATCTCTGCGATGCTGAAACACAAGCCCGCGTACATGCAGGTCATGATCAAGGTGGCGATGAGCAAGCCGCCAAAGCCGCCTGACGCGAGGCCAAAATTCCATCCGAAAAAGTCACCGGAAATCACGGCCCCCACCCCAAGAGCCCAAAGTGACCACGCCCCGGCATAGCGCTTGAGCCCCCGCTGCTCGAAGTACTCGGCCCCGACTTCCTCGTATTTCATCCCCTAGCCTCAACACAAGATCGACGAAGGACAAAGGAAGAAAGAGAGCACGTCGAAAGGGCTCAGCGCATCCAGTCCTATTAGAATTGAGGATTCTGCCTTCGCCTCTGCTGACTCCTCACGCCAGCATCCGCTTCTCAAACCCGCGGAAAAAAAGTCTCATTCGTACCCGATTGACCTGACGTCCTCCTGCGACGAATGACCCAAGTTGCACCATGTCACTTTTTCCAGACCGTCGACTTCTCGCCATCCTTCTTCTGGCTCCTGTTGGAGCCTTCGTTGCCTGTACCGCGGACTTGGACTCAAGCGTCCCACCTGACGATTCCACGTCGGGGAGTAGCGGAGGGAACAATGATGATGGCAGTGGAGGGATCTCAGGGAGCGGCTCTTCAAGCGCTAGCGGTGGCCAAGCGAACAGCAGCGGTGGCCAAGCGAACACGGGAGGTAACTTTGGTGGCATGGGCGGCATGCCCATGGGCGGCGACACAGGAACCGGCGGCGACACAGGAACCGGCGGCGACACAGGAACCGGCGGCGACACAGGAACCGGCGGCGCTCCTCAATGCATCGACGCGAGCGAGTGTGCGAGTCAAACTGAGAGTGCAGATTTTTGCATCGGCGACGTGCCGGGAGCCTGCGAAGACACCGATTCCGATGGCTGTCTTGAATACTTTCCCGAGGGCGCTTGCTCTACCTCCTGTAGCCCGGCCACGGGAACCTGCGCCACGGGGGATACCTGTGAGGACCCCATGTTGGTGCACGACGGTGACGTGTTCTCTGGCGAAAACTTCTACGAAGACTTCAGCAACACGCAGGATCTGACTGGAAGTGGCTGCAAGACTCCCTACTCCAACGATCCTTCCCCCGAGGCTCTCTTCGCAGTCGATCTCAAGGCAGGACAAACCCTCACAATTCGAGAATCTGCCAGCATCGATGCGATCGTTGGAATTCAACAAGAATGTGCCGGCGGCAGTGCATGCTTGGACTCTTGGGATAGCTACGAACACGTCGGTTTTCCCTATACGGCACTGGCTGACGAACGGGTCTATCCTTGGGTTACCAGCTATCGCGCTTCAAGCAGCAATAAGGATTACCACATCTCCTTTTTCATCGGCGAATGCGGCGATGGTGAAGTCAGCGGTCTTGAGGACTGCGACGACGAGAATCAGATAGACGGCGACGGCTGCTCAGCTTGTGTGCGCGACCCCGTCGACTTGGGCACTTTTGGGCTGGGCGACGCAATTCCAACCCTGGTCGATGATTTGCCTCTGAGAAACGGCAGCGCGCGCTCCTACTTGATCACGTTCACTGATCCTGTCTGGCTGTCTGGTCTCGTCTCAGCACCGGGCGGCGGCTCTCCTTCCATCGAAGTGCGGAACCGAGATGACCTGGCTCGCGCTAACTCAGATGAATTAGGTGTGTTTCAAGGTGTCTTCCTTGAGCCCGGACAAGTAGAGTTGATTCTCCGTTCCGCTGGCGAGCATCTGAGCGAGGGAATCACCTTGGGCCTCAGCACCCCCACGCCGGTGGAGCTGGGAGCGCTGGGCATTGGTGACTCGAATACTTTCACGGGTGGAGTCCTCCCTTCCAAGGGGGCTCTCTATTGTCGCTTCACGACCACAGCGCTGGCGAACGTGACGCTTGATGCAACCGTAGATGTAGGTGATCCGGATCTTTGGGGATACGACTCCAATGGCACGCGCATCATTTTGAGGGAGCTTGGTGGAACGGCGGAGACCTTCGGTCCAAGCGTGCTCCCTGCTGACGAATACTTCATTCGAGTCTTCAACTACGGCGTCGAATCAAGCACCCATGAGCTGGTCGTCAGCGCGGAATCTCCCTGAATCTCCTCCTTTGCCGCCGAGCTTCACCAGCTCGATCGCTCAGTGATTCGCTAGCATCGATCGAAAATCATTCAGCGTACGTTGCTTGAGGAGTTTCTTCGCGAAGCGCGCGACGTCCGGTTGTTTCATGTGCACCAGAGTTTCTCGAATTTTTGATAGAACTTGAGCGTCCCCACAGAAAATCGCGTCATATTCCACAAGCAGCGCACGCACATGATTCGCGAGCTGTTTTTGATGTTCCGGGCCTTCGGGTCGGGGAGGTCGAGCACCCCGGATTCGCTCGAAAAGCAATGGATCTGCAATCGCTCCGCGTCCCAGCATGAGCCCGGCTGCTTGAGTTTCGCGGAGGACGTAGGCCGCTCGAGCTTCATCACAGATGTCGCCGTTCGCAATCACGGGCAAGCTGGTGCTCGCAACGATTTCCTTGGTCAATTCGTGATTCGCCCTCCCTTGGTATTTCTGCTTCACCGTGCGGCTGTGAACGACAAGAAAATCAATGCCGGAGTTCTCGAATGCTGGCAGCAAGGAAAGTAACTCTCGCTCATTCTCAAGGCCTGTGCGCGTTTTCACGGAAAGAGATCCAGGAACTAATTTGCGCATCTGAGACAACATGGGTTCGATGCTCTCGGGGCTGCTAAACATCCCGCCCCCAGCAAGAACGGAATTCATGCGGCCAAAAGGACAACCCATGTTGACGTTGATATGCTCAACACCCCGCTCGACCAGTTCTTGCGTGGCCTCAATCACTCCTTCGTCGAGACAACCAATCACCTGCACAACAAGTGGAATACCTGGGGCCGCCGTCGTTGCCTCAGTTAAATCACTCTTACTGATGAGTGCCTGACCGCGAGCCGAAACCCTCACGAACTCTGTAAAGAGAACGTCCGGACGCGCTTGCCTGGCGAACACAGCGCGCAAACCTCGATTCGTCAGCCCCTGCATCGGCGCCAACATCAGGGGTTTCTTTTTCGGGTTCCAGGGAAGCGGCAAGGGCCTCTTCTAGGAGCAATGCGAACAACGCGCCACCTTGTACTAGCGAACGATACGTCCAGCTTCGATGAGAACCGAATAGTTGTAGCCTGCGCCCAGATCCACGTCTGTTGTCACAGTTCCCTCAAAGAGAGCTTCTTCTCCGACCGGAGGAGGATCCTCAGCCACCTTGAGAGTCAAATCATGGGTGGCGCTAGCAGCGTCCCCTGAACCATCACGCACGTGGACGAAGTTGGTTCCCATCACGTTGGCCGTGACCGAGACGATGGTACCACGCACCTGAACCTTCGTGCCTGAAAGAGACTGCTTGTTTTCAAAAACTTCAGCCACGCGTTTTCCGCCCGGACCGGGTGCTTGAGCAGACTTGTGGATCTCCACCATGTCAGCTGCCTGAGCGCGGCCGCCTCGAGATCCTGGTGAGCCACTCAGCTCGCCGTGCTCCGCCACCGGAAGCGCTCCGTGAACGCCACTTGGGGTCACAGCCCCGTCATCGAGACTCCCAAAGTAGATGGCGTCAAAAGTACGATCGAGCTGCTTGCTGTGGAAGCCCGTCATCAGCTCGGCACTCGCGAGCTGAACGTCCACACCCTGGGAGATGTCGGATTTCGGAATCGCCGCCCAGAACTCCTCACCATTTGCAGACTTGAGGCGGAGGTAGGTGTACGCGGTCACCTGGATGACTTCCTGCACTATTCCCGAAGGCGCAGCAGCGGAGGCTGCGGAAGGCGCCGCGGCAGACGATGCACCTTCCGCTGAATCCGACGATTCAAAAGAGAGAGCTCCCGCTTCAGGAGCGGCGGGCGTCGCAGCCGCCGTTCCGCTGAAGTTCCAAGCAGCAAAGGCGGCGACGCCGATGCAGCCAACGAGTAGCCCCACTGCCAGGTTTTTCGAGTCGCCCATGGCCTTGATCCTTATGTGCCTGAGGGACGAACAGCAAGTGAGGGTGGCGCAGAAGCTGTGAGAGCAAAGTATGAATCGAACAGGAGCTGCTTGCTGTACACCGGGTTGTGGACGCCATAGGCCGAACCGCGAGCAATAATGAGGTAGTTGTAAAGCGCGCCCGCCTGATCGGCCGTGTACAGGGTTGCATCGGGACGTGGCTCATCATGCTCAAAGTCATTGTCGGCGAGTTCGCCGCTGGTGAGAGCAACGTAAGGGGCTGAATGCGAGCGAGTCAGCATTCCCGCATCGTTGAGGGCGGTGCGCAGATCACGAATGATTGCCTTCACGGCAGTCTGGCCTCCAGCTACGTCGAAGTCGACCGCACCACTGTGGCAGCTCACGCACACGCTGAGCTGAGGCTGGAAGTTGTGGTTCGCCACCTGAGCGTTCTCATCAATGCCCGGCATATGGCAGCTAGCGCAGCCGTTCGATAACTTGTCAGCAAGTTGGTGCGTCGAATTTCCGTAGACCCGACCGGTGAAGTGATAGCCACCCTTGCCAGTGAAGACGTCAGCGTGCGGTCCGCCATGGGGGCCCCAGTGGATACTGGTGATCCTCGTGTCGTCGAGAGCGTAGTTCGTCACGTCCTTGCGTGACTTATGACACCACATGCAGGCATTGCCGGCGCCGTACTCGCCAGTAGCTGTTCCGTCGGACACGCCGACTGCCGAACTCTTCTCGAGGTACGCTACGTCACCCGCGCCGGTGGGCACCCGCAAAGGAAAGCTCCCAGGAGTAAAGTCTTCGCCCGTCAGATGCGGATCGTTCTCGGCCGAGGTGTCGTGACAGGTGCTGCACGCGACCGCCGCGACGGAAGCGTTACCCGCGTAGGAGGCCTCCGAGATGCGCGCGTTCGTAGAATTGAGGTAATTGATCTGCCCCTCGGTGACGTGAGCCGGGCCGTTGCTGCCGCTAAAAAGAACATTGCTGGCAAGTCGATACTCAATCCCGTCGATGGCGTGACACAGTCCGCAGCTTCGAGCTCCGGTCCAGGTTTCGACCTCGTCACCACCGAGGTTGGCGATAAACGTCGCATAGTGGGTGCTTGTTTTCCACTGCTCGACCACTCCGTTGAAGCCGTGACAAGGGCTCATGCAGCTCGCCTTGATGACGCCATCCGCCAAGCTTGCGTCCATGCCAGCTGGCCCTTGCGGACCCGCGCCGCCCTGCGCCCCCATCTCACCCTGAGCGCCCATTTCCCCCGCTGGGCCTTCAGGACCCTCGCCACCGACGGGACCTTGCTCGCCCACCGGGCCTTGTTCGCCGTCGACGCCGTCGTCACCGCCGCATGCCGAGAGAGTGAGGGAAGTGACCGCGATAGCGATCGTTGTGGAGAAGGTGGAAATCTTATTCTTGAGCGCAGTCATGATTACGTGCTTCGGGATGGGATCAAAAAGTGACCACAAACGGTGTGCCAGTTGTCGCATGTCGTTACAAGAGAAACTTCCAACACGGGCTGATAGAGTCATCGTCCTAGTGGCGTCGTCGTCTTTTCCGATGACTCAGCAGCGACGAAAATATTGCGTCGCGCCCGCGCAAGAGTTGCACAGCACCCGCGTTGAGCTGTTAAGATGCTCGAAATCAGCGAGTCCGCTTACGATGCACGTTCGGCAAATTCACAGGGGATTGATAGAACGCAAATGATTCGTTTCCTCAGCAAGCGAATCATGAATCAACTATTTCTTCACAACGATGACTCATCATTGTCCGGCCCTTCGGACAGTGTGGCCTGCGAAGGAGCAGGAGATCCGTTGAGACTGTCAATGATGACTGCCAGCAAGTAAAGCACCGCCGCAACAGCACCGAGCGCGTGTCCGACGCTCATCGAAAGAACGACCGTCAACGGCCTCGGATACAGGATACCCGCCGCGAAAAAAACCATCCCTGAGAGCGCAAATACAGTGGCGATCTGCACGATACGCTGCACTGACTTCCTGAAGAGCTTAGGGAGAACGAACTTCTTGCTCATGGGTTTCGGCCCTTCAAGTCTTCGGGGGATTTGAAGAAGGGGTGCGCAAAGCCATGGCATCCTGCACTAGCGCAACTCACCTGATTGGTCATGAGCTGAGCCTTCAGTGACTCGTGTTCGGGAACCTGCTTCCAATCTTGCAGGGTGGTGGTGTGGCATTGGCGGCAATTGTTGTTGTCGTAGGGCTTGAGGAGATGGATCTCTTTCTTGGCATTTTCCATGGACATTTGCCGGTATCCGCCCAGGTAGTACTCATACACGTGGCGCATCCCCCCCGCCTTCGTCATTGCGTAACCGTACATTCCATAATCGGCGTGACACACATAACAGGAATGGTCCCCAAACATCGGGTTGCGGGAGTGTCGAGCTGCGAGCGACTGCGAATTGGGGTCCGTGCTGTCTTCGTAGTGCTCCGTCATCACATGGCATGACCCACAGAACGGACGTTTGGTGGTCGCTTCGAGCCCAGCGACAGTCGACGAGGTGGCTCCCAAGAAGGGAAACACAAAAAGCCCGAGAAGAAGCCAGAGTTTCACACGCAGATCAAGTGGGGGATTCTTGATCAGAAAGACCACGAGAATGGCCACCGCTACCGCAATCGAAGCAAGCGCGAGGATCGAGATCAAATTAAAATGAGTGGCCATGACGAGATTGCATCATGAGACTTTGTGGTCCCCGCAAGCAAGAGCTGTTCTTTCAGGTACCGTCATCTGCATATTCATGACTATCCTCGTCCCGGCATGACCCGAACACTGGTCTCGCTCCTCGTGATTCTTACAACGGCTGCTCTCTCTCTGGGCTGCTCGTCGGAAAACCCTGCGCCTGGTGCCTGGGGACAGGGCATCTACATTCCTGTTGCCTGGCAAACCACCCGTGAAGTGGAAGGTCACCAGGTGCACGTGCTCCAAGAAAAGGTGGCATGCACCCAGTGCCATGACCTGACGGAAACTGAAATTGGGCCGGTCATTCCGCAAAAATGCGGCGAATGTCACGAAAAAGAATCGAAGATTGCGCACGCTTCCGAGCAGGCAACGAGCGAATATGGAGCCGGCGTCACCGCCAACTGTCTGGATTGCCACATCTTCACCTTACCCCGCGGCGAAGGCCCGCACACGGAGGTCCTCGAAGCCTTCTCCGCCAGTGATTGCCTGCGTTGCCACAGCCAACAGCAAGGTGATGTCGCTCCAGTGACCATCCACAAGCCGGACAACTGCCTCGCCTGTCACGCGCCCCACGAACAGGCCACGCCTGAACCCGCAAGCTGCGATCAGTGCCACAAGGACGCCACCACTTTTCATCCCGCAGCTGCAGATGATTTGGTCAAGCGCTGCACAACCTGTCACGACAAGCAGCACGCACCCGCTTCCGATGCCATTGAATCGTGCGTGACTTGCCACGCAGAAGTACCTCCAATCATCCAGCCGACAGCTCTGTTCGATGCAGGTCATCGGCAGTGCATTGGCTGCCATCGTCCTCACGAAGCCGACGGCGCCTCCCTTGCGGACTGTCGCTCGTGCCACGAAGGAGTCTCAGTGCTGGCCGCCGCGTTCACCAAGGGGCACCATGATTGCACGGGGTGCCATAGCCCCCACGACGTCAAGGCTGCTTCCGCCACGGGCTGCTCCGGGTGCCACACCTCAGTAAAGCCAAACCACCCCAAGCATGGGAAAGCTGGCACCTGTACCGGGTGTCACGACCCGCACCCAGGGGCAAACCTAGCGATGAACAAAGTCCGCGATTGTTCAACTTGCCACACGACCGCTCAGTCCGAACGCGCCTTCCATGGCGCAACCGCGTGTCGTGATTGCCACTCCCCTCACGATTTCTTGCTAGCAGCAAAGGGTGTGTCGTTGTGCTCCAACTGCCACTCGGAAAACGTCGCTCAAATAGGCACCCAGCCCGACCATGCTGAGTGTAAAAGCTGCCATGGCGGCCTTCCCCATCGCCCCGACAAGCTGCTGAAAGACTGCCGTTCGTGCCACGAAAGCGATCACACTGAGGCCACGGCAGGTCACAAGAATTGCCTAGGTTGCCACGACGCACATGGAAACGAGCTGGCACGCGACTGCGCTGACTGCCACAAAGAAGAGCAACATTCGGCGCCGCTGGCCCATCAGGAGTGCGTCAATTGTCACCAACCTCACACTGGTACAACGGACAAACACACCTGCAGCAGCTGCCACAAGGAAGAAGCGAACACCCCACACGGACGCATCGCAGCCAACTGCAACGACTGTCATCGGCCTCACGGCCCTGACGGAACCAAGTCGCCTCCCTCCTGCTCATCATGCCATCAGAGTTCGGAACTCATGGGCCTTCACGCTGAGCCAAAGCACCGGCAGTGCACCGATTGCCATTCGCCTCACGGTGAACTCAACATGCCCCAGCGGGCTGCTTGCATTTCTTGCCACCAAGATCGTCAGGAACACTTCCCGGCAGGCGCATCCTGCTCGAGCTGTCATCTGTTCGTTCGAGCCAAGTAGAGCGCAACGAGCCTACTCAAGATAAGTTTCGCTGATTCCGTTCACATGGAGATCGGGATTGAAGAAGCTCACATTATCGGGACGCACGTTAGCGTGACAGCTTGAACAATCGTCGACCTGCGGATGCCCGATTGGGGGAGGCAGTCCGTGGCACGTACCACAGGCAGTCTGAGAACCATCCACAATACTCCAAGTGGGTACCGTAAGCGTACCGCCGGACTCGCGACCTTTTTGCATCACGCTTCCGTGGCAAGTGCTCTGCTGACAACTACTCCCGGAATAAACGGGAGTGATTCCGTAGGCCGTTGCCACACCGGAGAACGAAAGCTCAGCGGGAGGAAAGCTGTCAATATGACCCGCATCCAGCACCTGACTGGGTACTTCGTGACACTCACGGCACGGCACAGCTCGTGAAGTGCTCGTTCCCAGCACATGAGTTTGGTGGGCACCCGAGGCGTTCTCGAGAGTGTGGCAAGCTTGGCAACTCGTGGGAACCTGCACATCGACCCGGCCATCGACATGTCGCTGTCGATCGATGATATCACCCGCCTCGTCGATCACGTCGCCGTGACACACCTTGCACTCGATCATCTGGGGGTGCGGAGGATTCGGAGGGGCCCCGTGGCAGCTAGTACACGAAAGGCTTTCGCTAGAAGTCCACTCCGGCGACTCCGTTACCATGCCGGAGCTCGGTGAATGGCACCAAGAATCGCTGCAGGAAGCGGTGTCCCTGTCCCAGACAGGGCTTCGACCATGGGCCTTCGCCAGATCGCCCCACTCCATTTCGGCGGGTAAAGCATCAACGTGCGCAAATGGTTCATAGCCCGCTGGCACTTCATGGCATTCGCTGCATTCGACAGGACGACCAGCGAAACCTCCCTCCAAGTGAACCTGGTGGGCCCCCACGCCAAGCTCACTGATCATGCTATTGCCCCGGGTGTCCATCGGTGGAGCGGCGCTCTCGGCGCTACCGTGACAAGCAGAGCAACCGGGGTCTTCGAATTGAACGATTCCGTCCACGTGGAGTTCCGGGCGAAGGAAAGTGCCCGCCTCATCGATGACCTCTCCGTGACAGACCGAACAATCGTCTCCCTGGGGATGCGGCAACGCCGGAGGCACTCCATGGCAAGTTCCACAGGCCTCCTCAGAGCTGCGGGGACGCGTCCAGACAATCTGGGCACCTTGATGACACCAAGTATCCGAACAACTGCGCGCTGCGAAATCATAGCTCGGCGTGCGATTGCCAGATTCGGCCACGCCTGAGAGCGCTACTTCGGCAGGAAGTTCATCGTCTGCGTGGCCCTCCTCGCTGGTGACGCTCGGAACCACATGGCATTCACTGCACTCAAGCGGTCGAAATGTTTCGCTCGGACTAAGATGAATCAAGTGAGCGCCAACACCCGGATAGGACGCGTCTGTCGCTAACTTCAGACTCGCGGGAGGAGCCGACTTGAGGAGTCGGTCTCCCTCTCGATCAGGATTTCCATGACAGCGAGCGCACTCGAGATCACCCGAGAGTTCTTTCTCGCGCAATTCGAGGCATCCAGTCGACAGCACCGCAGCCGTCAAGACCGCAGCAACCCTCAACATCAAGGTGCACGCTCGCGGGATGAATCGACCGACAAGAACGCAATCGAGGCCAAGCGCTGTCACTTCAAAGGCCCTCGTGACAATAGCGACACATCGAGGACGAAGGTTCGCGTGCGCTCTTCCAGCCGGATGGATGTGGGTTTCCTCCTACGCCACCGACGGCATGGCAGCGAATACAGTTGGTAGCCGGACCAGCCTCATGACAGCCCGCGCACGAAAGCAGATCTCGTCGCGCTTGTTGCCCATGAGAATTTGACGAATCCGGATTGCCCCCTACCCAACCGGGCGGATGCGGATTGCGTCCGGCGGACAAGTTGCCGCTCACGCCGTTCTCGATGTGACACGAATCGCAATCAGGAGCTTCGTGGCAGCTCAGGCAGCGGCCCGGCTGAGACCGGGCCTCGATGGCGTGCCGAGACAGAAAGTCTGCGCGATGCACCATGTTGCTTTCGATGGCGTCCGGTCGCTGCTGTTCCATCGTCACAACGGCACTCAGATCATGGCATGACTGGCAATCAGATTGAGTGTGACAGGAGTTGCAGAGACTCTCTTGGGTAACCGCCTGAGTGGCGTGACTGCGGAGAAACATCTGATTGTGGGCCAAAAATGTCTGCGGAAACGTGTTTTCCAAGTCTTTTTGTAGATGACAAGGCGTGCACTCAGCCTGTTCCCACTGCTGCTGGTGTTCATGACACGAGAGGCAGCTCGCCATCGGGGGAAAGGGAGGACGCCCTTCTTCAACGACACCTCCGTGACAAGGTACGCACTGCCCTTCGATTTCCTTCATGTCGAGGTGCCGATCATGGTCGAACAAGATCTGACCGTAGGGGCGAACGGGCTCAAACCGGAGAACGCGATCTGTCTTTTGAGCTTGGTCCTGGTGGCATTGAGTGCAAACTGCTCGTTCTGGCAAACGTTCTGCTCTGCCCTGAGCCCCCGGCGAGTGACACGAAACGCAGCTGAGGCACGGCGGCTTTCCCTCTCGACCACAATCAGGCCCTGCCAGGTGTGCTTCGTGCGGAAACCGCAAGGGCGAGTTTCGCTCGCAGGCGGCGAGGGTGGCCGCGATCGAGAGAGCTAGAGCGAGCACTAGGGAAAGCTTAAGAAACGCTGAGCGTTCTACCATGACGAACCCCTATCGGAAGTGCGGAGCTCATAGCTGAGTCGTAACTGTGTCGAGGCGTCGATGCTCGCGTAAGGTGTGCTTGCCACAGTGCCACCCCAAAGGAGTGCCCATCTCTCCGCGAAACCATACTCAAGAGTCGCAGCATGTACGAGGGAGCTCGCGAATTCGGAAGTGGCCTCGTCGTACAAATAGAGAAAGCCCTGCAGAGTGCATGTGAGATTGGCCGCGATGCCCTGACTCAGGGCTGCCCGCACAAAGTGATAGCCATTCTTGAGGGAATAGACTCGACCGTAGTTGGCGGTTGCGACGGTCCTCTGCGAAAACTTGGTGTGGGCAAAACGAACACCCCCGCTCGCTCGATACCCAGGTTCAGAGTCGTCATAGAAGAGGCTCCAACCACTCCCTTCGAAGCTCCAGGCCTCGCTCAGACGGTAGCGCCCGGATGCACCGAGTTCGTGGTAGCCGTCTGTGCTGAACACCGAAAGAACCGATTGCCTTGAAAGCAAGAGCGCCGGTTCGCTCTTCAGGTACTGGAGCGTGATATCGACTGGCTCAGCAACCTGGAAGTCACTGTAGATTCGAGCACTAGCCAATCGCATCGAATCGACATCCATCACAAGCCCAGCTCCGAGATCCACGCGTTCAAAGGGAGCAGCGTGACCATCAAACCCCAGTGTTCGTCGTCCAAGCTCTCCAGCTTCCCGCTGTTCGTGAAAGGATAAGGTCGCTTGAGCACGCGGGTGAACAAAGCCAATTCGACCGCCGCCCAGCGAATACTGCTTCCGATCGAGCTCGCGGATGACCTCGGCGTCATCATCGAACACGCCTCCTTCAGCTCCGAGTCGATAATAGCCCGGCTGTTCATCCCAGCGGGGAAGCGCGGTCCAGCCACCGTAGGCTGCAACGAAAAGCTGGGGGAGAGGGCGTACTTCGGCGGTCACGCCATCGAAGCGAGAGAATCGCGCCGCTCCTCCCGCGACCGTCTGACGCCCCAGACGCAAACTCGTTTGGGGCCAACCCTGCGGGCTGTGAAACGTGACGAAAGCAGTCTGGAGGTCGGCCTGGCGAGGGCCCTCGGCTGGGGAATCAGCCAGCTGTGCAGCTGACCAAGCGGTCACTTCAAGTGACACCGTATCGCTACCAATCGGTGAGTCGATACCGCCTCCCCAAAGACTCAGGTATTGGACGATGGGAAGGTGCGTGGCCGTATTCATGTCTGCGCCACCTGGACCCGATGCCGTCGCACGGCGGAATAGTCGCGCGTAGGTGCGACTTGAAAAGACTACAGAGTCGTCGGCGTTATCAATTGGCTCTTGGGCATGCGCTGTCTGAACACCGACTGTCCACACAGCGGCGACGACGACGATACGCACGCATCTCGCAAGCCTTCCCACTAGTCCGGACTACGCCAAAAAGGTTTCCAACGATAGCCCGTGCATTTTTTGCGCGCCACGGCTAGTAGTGACTTGAGCGATTTCAGTCAACCACTGCAGAGAAACGCCGCCACTTGCGCCCGCGCCGAAGAATGCTCGACTAGGCGCGTCATGACAGATTCTCAAGAGTTGGTGCTCACCCCCCCGGAGCCCGTTGCTGTAGTCGAAAAGGAAAAAGCGGCTGGGCTTGTCCCTCTCAGCAAGGAACAACAAGCAGCTCTGGATGCTCGCGCCGACGCCTTCATAGAAGAACTCCTGGCCCTGGACGAAAACAGTCCCGACTTCGGCAAGAAGACGGAGCAGCTAGGCCGCATGGGTCGCAAGGAGATCGGCGACGCGGCCGATCACTCGAAGAGATTCTTGTCGCGCCCGATGAAAGCAATGGACGACGACTCTTCGGTCGGTGCCGACATTCTGGCTCTGCGACGCACTGTCGAAGATCTTGATCCAAAGAGTCGTGGCAATCTGCTTGAACCGAAGAAGATCTTCGGAGTGATCCCCTTCGGCAATAAGTTACGTGCCTACTTCGACGAGTACAAGTCCGCACAATCGCACATCTCGACTATTTTGGAGCGTCTCGAAAACGGCAAAGACGAACTGCTCAAAGACAACGCCGGCATCGACATTGAACGACGCGCTCTTTGGGATTCCATGGGCAAGCTTGAGGAAATGATCCACATCGGTCGGGCCCTCGATCGCAAGCTCGAAGACAAGGCGCTCACTCTCGACACGACTCAACCGGAAAAAGCCCGTTCTTTGCGGGAAGGACCACTATTTTCGATGAGGCAGCGCGTCACCGACCTGTTGACTCAAATGGCCGTCTCGGTGCAGGGCTACCTGGCGCTCGACCTGGTCAAGAAGAACAACCTTGAATTGATGAAAGGTGTCGACCGAGCCTCAACGACCACAGTTTCCGCTCTGCGAACTGCCGTCACCGTGGCCCAAGCAATGACGAATCAGAAGCTCGTCCTGTCGCAAATCACTGCGCTCAACACGACGACAGCGAAGATCATCGACTCAACATCAGAAATGTTGAAATCTCAAACTGCGCAAATTCACGAGCAGGCCGCCAGCGCGACCATCCCCATCGAGACGCTGCAGCGCGCGTTCGAAAACATCTACCAAACCATGGATGCGATCGACGAATTCAAAGTGTCAGCGCTCTCAAGCATGAAGGTGACTGTCGATACTCTGGGTGAAGAGGTGGAAAAGTCTCGCGGGTATATCGCGCGAGCAGAGGGCGCCGCGACAAGCGACGACGGTCCGGATCCTTTTCGCCTTGAAGACTGATCAGACTGAAAATGAAGTCGCAGGAAGACAAAAGGAGTGAGTCTAAGGTGGGCGCTTTCGCTCTCGACCTGATCGAAGACTCCCTCGGGGTCAGCAAGCGTGAAGGTGTCTTCTGGGGAAAGCGCCTTTGGCGCGGAGTCAAAATCGGCTTCTGGATGCTTGTTTCAGCCATTGTCATTCCTGTCACCATGATTTCCCTGGGCCTGCTGCTTGGACCACATGGCTACGAAGGCCTGGTAGCTGCCCCAGTCGCGGTACTCTTGAGCTGGGCGCTCATTCTCTTCATCGGCTTGCGACGCCGGGTGACGCCCGGAAAAATAGCGCGTTCGTCTATCTCAGAGCTTCCGGAAAAGACGGCGCAATACATCGAACAAAGTCGACGCCAGCTGCCGAGCTCCGCCAGGAAGGAACTCGACGGCATTCTCAACCACCTCGAAGAGCTCGAACCTGCGCTCATCGCAACGAAACAAGAAGCCGCACCACATGCCCAGCTGCGACGACTTCTTTCGGACGACCTCACCGGACTCATCGACCACTATCAGCGTCTGCCTGTTCGACTCCGCGGCAAGAAGCTTCACGGCGGCCCCACTCCTGAAGACAACCTCGCCTCAGGTTTGGGCACAATTCGCCAACAAATCGACCACATCCACGAAGAAATGGCGCGAGATGACCTTTATTCTCTGGCTACCAAGGAACGCTACCTGAAAACGAAGTACAGCTCAGACAGCTAGTACGCGGCGCTGCTCAAGTTTGACCGCTAGCCTAGCTCTTCGAGCCAACGACGCATCTGCCGCGCGTCAACAAGTCCCGCCTGCTGCTTAGCGACTTTCCCTGCCTTCATCACCAGAAAATTCGGGATCCCGCTCACTCGATAACGCTGTGCCAACTCGGGTACACGCTCCGTATTCACCTTGAGAACGATTGCCTTCCCCGCCATTTCCTTGGCGACCGTCTCCACATGCGGCGCCGCCATGCGGCAAGGCGCACACCAAGAAGCCCAAAAATCAACAAGGATCGGCACCTCCACAGAATCGATGATCCCTTGAAATTCTGAGGACGTCACGTCGAGGGGGGTACTTTGGGGCGGGAGCTGTGTGCCACACTCACCGCATTTTCCAGAATGGGATAGGTGCTTGAGCGGGATGCGATTACTTTTTCCGCAGTGTGAGCATGTACGGGTCATGGCAGTCGGTCTCTCCGTCAAAGTGAGTTCGCGAGGCTGCTCTGTCAACCCGAGATATTCGCTACCGTGCGCAAGTGCACCCCCGCCCCCTGGGCTTGCAGCCAATTTGACATCTCAGCATACTGCGCGCCATGAGAGATGAAGCCGCATTGCGCGCAATGTTCGAAGCGTTTGATCCAGACAGCAATGGCACCCTTGCCGAGACTCAGTTCAAGAACTTGGTGAGGAAGCTGGGTCTCAAGTTGACCGACACCAAAGCTTCGAAGGCTTTTCTTTCCCTCAACGCCCAGGGTACCGGTCGAGTTGACTTCAACGATTTCAAAGTTTGGTGGTTCAAGTACGACCGACCTTGACGAGCTGGTTTTGCTCGCTCCTTCCTTACTTCGTGAGTAGATGTCCAAAAAGACCAAGGGCAAAGCCTACCACTGCGCCGAGCGCTGGGCCCCAATGACGCTTAAGGGGAACCTGAGGAGCGATATCTTGAAATACGGAATAAAGGATTCCTCCAGAGGCGAAGAGCATGATTCCAGCAACCGTCGGAGGTGAATGCGATAGCCACTGGTAACCAATGAACCCCATCAGCGGTCCCAAGAGCGCCATCCAAGAAAAGCCCATCAATACTTTTTTAGACGAATGGTCCCCAGAGCTCATCAGTTCCCGATACGCGTTAAAGCCTTCGGGCAAGTTTTGAAGGGCCATCAGACCGGCGAGCAAGAGCCCGCCGTCTCCGCCCATCGCAAACGCGGAGCCGAGAGCAAGAGACTCGGGGACGAAGTCACTGAGCATCGCGGCCAGCTGTCCCGCTGGCGATTGGTTTCGAGCAAGAAAAAGGTCCAGCCCCAAAAAGGCCACGCCACCGGCACAAAAGCTCAACAACGAAGCCCAGACTGGCAGGTCGCCAATTGCCTCCGGCACAAGCACTAGTGCCACGGCCGAAAGCAGCGCCCCTCCGCCAAACGCGACCACGCTATGGCGCAGATCGTTTTGCAGCCAGTAGGGACGAATGTTCTCCCATCTCGCAAGAACCGCGCCGATCGGCATGGCTGCGCCGGCAAACAAGGTGCTGATGATGACCAGCCACAGAGGCTCTATTCCCATTTGTCAGCCTTTCTCAAGTGTGCGCTTTGCAGAAGTGGGTTCAAAAGTGCTTCGACTCCAGTTTTTCGTTCGCTGCCCGTTCATGGCATTCATCGAGACGAGTCATCCGGAAAGCCGCAGGCTCAGCTCGGGTGGCTCACATGTACCTCAACACCAATCTCGCGTCATTGATGGCTCAGCGCAATTTGCGCCGGAGCTTCGCGAGCTATCAGAAAAGCTTTGAACGGCTTTCTAGTGGGCTACGAATTGGAAGTGCCGCGGATGACGCAGCCGGGCTAGCTATTAGCGAAAGCATGCGCTCTCAAATTCGGTCCTACACGGTAGCAGAACGGAACGCGGGGGACGGAATTTCCATGGCGCAAACGGCAGAGGGCGCGCTGGGGGAAACTCATTCGATTCTGGGGCGCATGAGAGAACTAGCCATGCAATCCTCCAATGGCACCCTTTCGAGTTCGGATCGAAACGCCATTGGTTTGGAGTTCACCTCCCTCCAGTCGGAAATTGGTCGACTGCAAAGCTCGACGAAGTTCAATGGCGTGAGCGTGATCGGATCCAGCACGACATTCGTCGGGATTCAGGTGGGGCTCGATTCCAGCGCCGCTAGTCAAATTCGAGTCCAGCTGGGTGGTGTCGGACTGACGACGGTCCTTGGCACAAGTACTGGGGTGCTCAGCCAATCGAGCGCGCTCGCCTCACTGGCACGGATTGACTCAGCGATAAGCACAGTTTCTTCGCGGCGCGCCAGTTTCGGCGCTTCGATGAATCGCCTGGATTTGGCAAGCAGCAGCATCGGCACTCAGCGAATCAATCTCGCCTCCGCCGAATCCCGGATGCGCGACGTCGACGTGGCAGCCGAAGCCACCCAGATGATGCGCCACCAGATTCTGACACAGATAGGACTGTCAGTTCTCATGCAGGCCAACAGCCTGCCCAACATGATGCTGCGATTGATGGGAGGCTGAGTGGTGATCGTATTGAGTTCCCTGCGTGGCGTGAGAATCTGCAATGCTTGAAGAGAACACTGCAGCGTCCCTGGCCGCATGAGTCCGGGGGAGAAAGCGAAGATCTCAAAGAGAACTTGCCTCGGCTACTTTTGGGGTGCCCCTACCTCCCCTGCTGCGCGTAGGTAAAGAGCTTCACGCCGCTCACGGTGCCAGCCGTGAAACTGACCGGCTCGAGCGCGCCGTGACCTTGGTAGGCGCCAGCGTTTTGAAGCCAAAGGCAATTCTCGCCGCTTTCGCACAAGCCATTGTCGTTGCCTACGCCGTCAATCATCAATTCTTGAGCGCGAAAAAGGAAAGTCGAGCTACATTCACCCGCGTCGGCATCCCAGATGGCGCCAGAAATACGTGCGCAGTTGGATTCGTCAGCCATCCAGCGGTGAATGCGCGTGTCCCCGCCTGTCGGGGCCGTATTGAGACCAAGGGCAACGGGACGATTGTCTTCATCGTCTCCACTCGGACCAGGATTCCCCAAATCAGAGCTGCTGAGCGAAAAGTCGAAGAGAGCGCAGTCGCCATCGCAACTGTCTCGGAGCGCCGCGTCCGTCAGAGCGGCACCATCTGGATCAGTGACCCAAGCACGCAGACGGTTGTCAAAGTTCAGCCAGTCGCTGATGCTCGAGGCCAGCGCCAAGCCGTCTTCGTGATCAGGGTTGGTTGCGTCGCTCGTGACGAGCCCAACGAAGGTACCAGACCCATCGGCGCCCTTCGAAAGGACCGCATCGGAGGTGTTGGTCACGCCATAATCACTCGATCCGTAGTCGCCGCTGGCCGTACATGTTCCCGCGACCCAACCACCATTGTCGTTGCAGCTGCTCGTGACATCGACCACTAGTTCGCCCGTGAAATGGTGCCCTGCTCCCGCGGAGTTGAGCGACGAGCCGATCATGACGAGATCCTGGAACCAGAAGTTGTTCGTGCCGTTGTTCAGGGTCGACCATCCGTTGTTGAACCAGAGGTGCTGCCCCGCTGTGCCACCTGCTTCGCAGCCTTGGCACTGGAAGGCTCGCTCACTGAATGCGCTCGTCAGCCCCAGCGTGACCCAGCCCTCACCTGAGACGAAATTAATGTCCCCTAGTCCGACCAGTGTTTGCAGCCAAACCTGATCACTTCCGCCATCCGCTACTGGGCGCTCGCCTCCCAGAATGACTGCCTGTTCGATGACCTGCCGTGTCCCAGAAACATAGCCGTATCTCGCGTCGACGACCTTGAGTCGAATGATGTGCCCGCCCCCGGAATTACCGGCGTCCAATCCTCTTTGCCCTCCTCGCAGACGAACATCACGCAAAAGTGAGCCGCCGCCGTTATCCACGAGTGCGTTGCCCAGCGTGACGACCTCACCATCCACTGCATCCAGCATCTCGACATCCAGCTTCTCGACGATCGCGCCGCGCGCACCGGTTGCAAGCAGGATCCCGTTGTCCGGACCTCCCCCAGCGACGAAGGTGACCTTCGTATCGTGAATCATTGGTCGCGCCGTGCCGGAGAAAACCCCGGACTGAGAATTGCTCGACACCACGTCACCTGAGAAGTAGCTGAAGAGCCCCAACGTCACGCTGTTGTTGGGGCCATCTGTTGTGATGGCGACGCCCGGCGCGGTCACAACAGTGACGCCTTTTGAACCCACAGCAACTGCACCCTCCGGATCGTCTGCGTAAACGTACACTCCCCACTCAGTGTCGAGGGTCGTTGTCGCATCGGCAGCAATCACCACATTGTCCCACCAAACCTCGCTTTCCGTCGCGGCGCTTTCGTTTGCGCCAGCGTCCGTGACAGTGACAGCATTTTCAAGGAAAGCTGCGTTCTTGAAGTCAATCAGATCGCGGAGTGACTTCTCAGGAGCAAACCCTGTCGCCACGAAGCGAACGCCATCCGTTTCGTCACAGGTCCAGGTGAAGGCCCCCAGAGCATCTTCCGCGCTCAGACCCTCGCAGTCATCGCGATTAACCACCGCGCCGCGGACGATCCCGCCATGAATGCAGTTAGCGTATGAGGGGTCGAGTGTCGTCACATCGATGAACTCCGGACAGGCCGTATCCGTGCCTTGAAGAGCAAGGGGCCCCGTCGAGCTCACGCGAGCGTTCCACTTCTTTGTTCCGGCGTAGACCGGCTTCACTGATCCAATCTCGAGCTCAATCAGCTCAGAAGTCCCCCCCGCTGCTGACTGACCCCCTAATGCATCTTCGCCGCCGTCCCCCAACGAGCCGCCGGTCTGCCTCTTGCCCCCACTTCCTGAAGAACCGCCGGGTCCCGGCGAACCGCCATCGCCATCGCCATCACCGTCGCCTGGTGCATCATCTCCGCCGCCACACCCGGCCGCTGCGCCCAACAGCCCACTCGCACACAACACCACCACTCTGACAAACTGGAACACTCGCATAGTGCGGTAAGGTGCCTTTGACTGCTAGAAAACTAAAGCCAGGCGCCATTTACGCAGAGAATATGCGATTCCCCGCTCGTGTTTCAGGACTGTGAAGAGCCATTGCTTCTGAGGCATGTCGTCCGCTTTGACGGTACCGCGAAGCCCGCTTGAAAGGGCAAGGTACAAAAGTGATGATGCGCACTCATGCTCGATACTTCTGCGTCGGTTTCGAAGGCCCGTTTCCTACTCGTGAGCGCGACTCTCTTCTTGTGCCTCTGGGCATCTCCAGTCTTCGCGCAAGTGAGCTTCAGCAACGAGGATCGCGCCACCGTGCGGGTGATGGCAGTGCAGGGGGTGGCGTCCGAGAAAGTTCGACCGCCCACGAACGGGTCGAAGTCCAAACCGATCATCATCGGTGTCGCGGAGGCCGGGCACGGCACAGGAGTCATGGTCACCCATGACGGCATCATCGCCACGGCACAGCACGTCATCAACGATGCAGAATTCGTGGCGGTGAAGGTCCCAGGCTACGATGAAGCGCTGATGGCGTTTGTGCTTTACGAAAACAAAAAGCACGACGTCGCCTTTCTCAAGGTGGCTGGCCACTTCGCGGCGACAATCCCCGTTCCCGAGGAATTACCGGAACTCCAAGTCAGAAGCCAAGTTTACGCTCTCGGCTACCCCATTGATGGCACGCGGAAGAATCCCCAATCGAGCGCTGGCGTCGTTGCAGGAGAATTTCCCGGCGGGGAGCTTCAACTCGGACTCAGCGTCAACCCTGGCAACTCCGGAGGCCCGCTGCTCGACGATAAAGGCACGCTGCTTGGCCTCGTGGTGCGCACAGCAGACGTACGAAAGGGGTGGCAAGGGATCGCGGTGGCAGTACCCATAAAAGAGGTCAAGAAGTTCTACGAGCGACGAGTGCTCGGGTCTCGCAACCTGGAGCGGGCACGCGTTGGCGAGCAGCAACTCAAGAATTCGGCGGCAGCGGCCGAAGTCGTCTCTCAAATTGCGTCTATTTCATCGATCGGGACAGCGATCGATCACATTGAGGAATCGACTGATGTGCTGAAAAAGGCACTGGTACTGGCGGAAAGGAGCCACCGAGGTTCTGCCGATTTCTTGGCTCTGCTGGCCGCGCATTACTGGAACGAATCTGTGATTCGATTCAGTCTAGGGGGCCGGGGCTGGAAGGCGCCTCTCGACAAGGCAGGCAGGCTCGCCCGGAAAGCCGTCCAGCTTGATGCGAGAATCGTTGACCGCTCGCCATTTCTCTATTCAGCTTTGGGACGCAACGCAAAGAAGAAAGATGGTCAGGAAGTCGCCCGTCGTTCTGCGCCCCGGACCATTGCTGGCTTCCGACTCGGCTGGAGCTTGGAGGAAGCGCAAGATGCTTGCACGATTGAGGATCTCAGCTTCGAAAAGACGAGAACTGGCTATCGCTGCGATGAACCCCCAACAAGCGGAGCCATGGAGGGCCCCGTCGACTTGACGTTTTGTGAAGGAACGCTGTGTCGCGTCGATGTATTGGATCGACCGTCTCGTGCTCTCTCGAGCCTCTGGGTCAATCACTTCAAGGCCACCTACCGGTCGATGAGTGCACGTTACGGAAAGCACGCAACGCAGAAGGTCCAGGTACCAGCCGAATGCCGCTCGAACCTCCTGGCCTGTCTGGAGAAGGGCAAAGCTTCTTTGATGTATCGCTGGACTTGGAAGGGTCGAAGCCTGCAGCTCACCCTCGCACAATTTCAAGGCAAGCCGACAATGAGGCTGATCCTGAGCGAGTCTCCCGGCGTCACGTCTGCGAAGAAAACAAGCAGTCGCGCGCCGGAGACAAGCAGTCGCGCGCCGGAGAAGTGAATCGGAGCTTCCTCAAGGGGAACCGCCCTCCGAGCTGATGAAGAGCCGATCGAGAAGCACACCGTCTTCTCGATTGGCGATCTCCACGGTGTGGGGAGACCGCGAGAAATAGACGAGTCAATCAGGCGCGCGACTGATGGCATCGGCTGAGACGACCTCGCGAGCCAGCCGCCCTGACTCGATCACGTTGCCGTCGTAGTGCTGTAAAGGGCGACCATCCCCGTCAAAGAGGTAGATTCGCATACTGTGCGCGGACGGCTCAGGCGCACTACCGGGATCGAAGACCATCAATCGCTGGGACAGCAGATTGAGCTGCTCCGCACTGATTCGAGCGAAGCGCCACTCAGGGACGTCGACGGATTGGCTCTTCGCAAATGCATCAAGAACGTCGGGCGTGTCGTGTTCGGGATCGACAGAGATCGAAAGCAGACGCACTCGCTCGCGAACCTTGCTCGGAAGTTGGCTGCGAGTCTTGGCAAGAAGCTGAGTCAGTCGAGGACAAGGACCGGGACAGCGGGTGAACATGAAATTGAGCAGCAGCACATGGCCACCGAACTCCGAAGTGTTGACGGCTTCACCGTGCTGATCCGTCAGCCGCAACTCGCGCAATGAAGCCGGCGACGTTCGGGCCTGTTCGGTGTTACAGCCCGGAATGGCCATCAGAAGAACAAGACCGTAGCCTAGGATTTTCCCCAAAGTAGTGACGAACAAGCGCCAATCTCCGGAAAAGAACCACATGCGACACCAATTAACATGTGACTAGTGAAAGAGATACCAGAGAATCCCAGCCTGAGAGGCTGAAACCATGATGACTCATAGGCTAGGGTTGAGGCACGCCACGATACTTTGTCGGAAGATGGTTGACCGCCACTGCAACCGCAGTGGCGACCAAGATTGCGGTCGAAAAAAAGGACTCAAGCCCCAGGCTTAAAGCTGCTCTTTACTTCAGCTTTTCCCTTCTTCTTTTCCTTCTTTTCCTTGGTGGTGAGCTTGGGTTTGTTCGAATTCCCCTGCTTCAATTGTCCCTTGGCCATTTGTTCTCCCTTGATTTGCGCCGCAAATGACGACGCCATTCAAATACACCCGTTTCAGCCCCGCAACTAGAGGTCGCTGTCAGTCCGCTCGGATTGCGCGGAAAGGTTCTCGGATCCCGGGCCGACGCGTCAGCTCAAGGAAAACGAGTCGGCGGCGTGATCGAGTCGAAGTTCTCGCTGAGCCTCAACAAGCCAGAAATGTCGGTGTTGCGATGACGCTGCAGCGCTTCTTCAAAAGCGCCTGGAGGGCGCGAAGCCGGCAAAGGGATTTCGCTAGGGGGCAACGACGGGGCAAGGCCGAGAAACCCGGCCACGCTCGGCGCTCGGCGAAATTCTTATGGTAACCTCCCGTGTGACCACGATCCTCGCGCTTCACGGAATGACGATGTCTGGTGCCTCGATGCTCCGCAGTCTGGGGAGTCTTGTCCCCGCACTGAAAGACAAAGGCTACGAAATCATCGCCCCGGACGGAGGGCACGAAATGTCGGAGCAAGATCTTGAGGCGTTTTTGGCGTGGGCCAGTCCGGTCTACCCCCGTAGCGGGCGCGTCATCCGTGACCAGTTTCGGCAAGGGGCCTCCTGGAAACGTCACCAACACTTCGACTGGCTACAGTCCGGACCCATCGCCGACAGCAAGAAAAAGAACTATCATGGCCTCGAAAAGAGCTTGCTTGTGCTCGAGAAAGCGATTGGCCAGAAAACTATCGACGGCGTGATCGGGTTTTCTCAAGGGGCAGTGCTAGCAACGCTCCTCGCCGCTCTCGGGGCTCGTGGCGACAAGCGCTTTCCGCAGCCAAAGTGGGGGATCTACATGGGCGGCTTTCCTCCCCGGGTCGCGGAGCCAGTCGACATCGAGTTCCCCTTCGATGCCCCGTTCGCCCGCCTCTTCGTCCTGGGTGAGCGCGATCCTGTATTCAAGGGCGGTATGGATCATCTTCGCAAGTGGGCAGCGAGCTTCTCCGGTGGAACCGAAGAGTTCTTCCTTGCTCCTACTGGGCACGATGTGCCCCGCGACGAGGCGAGTATCGCGCGCCTGCTTTCGTTTATCGAAGAAAAATCGCGATAAAAAAGGCGCTCAATGAGAGAGCGCTGTCGCGAGACTACTCAGGGACTTGCCTTCCTCGAGCCCTACTCCAAGTCCCTCTTGAAGTGGTAGTAGACGATGTCCATGCGTTCCCTGAGATAGAATCGATGAGCGCCGTGCCGTTGAACTCCAGAGTCGAGATGCAATTGCACGCAACCATTGAGCCGTCCGTAATTGGCGATCCAATCCAAAAGCTTTGCACCGTGACCTGAGCTTCGAGAGGAATGATCGGAAACCAAATCGTCAACGTAGACGAACTTGCCACATGCCAAGTTCGTCATTGTGCGAAATCCCCCCAGGCACATAAGAGCAGCATCCTGAAACAAGCCCACCAGATGGTAGTTTTCATTCTCCCGCTGATAATGCACCTGAGCCAGGAATTTCTTCAGGGAAAGATGGGGACGCAGCTGGCTCATGACTTCATAAGCCGCTCCCAGCTGCTCGTTGGTCGTCAGCTCTCTAATTTCGGTCACAACCTGGGAGCATATCTCAACCGCCTGGCGAAGCGACCCAGAAAACAATCCACCAATCTGCCCTGTGACTGGAAAACGATGGAAACTTCCTGCGGAGAGCGTCATGCTTTTCAAAGCTCCCCGCTCCAAAAAGCATGAGCCCGCTCCGAGCTGAGACAGTTGGCTCATTCAGTCGTTTCCAGCAAACATCGCCTGTGTTAAATGTCGCCGACCTGTTGACCTCGAAATCAGCAAGAAAAGTGAACGTAGCGAAGGACGGACCTCTTCCGGTGAGAGGTCCGCCCCGACCAGGGCGCGCACCACGGCAGAGCGCGCCTCACTAACATCTAGTGGCAGAGTAACCTGAAACAAATTCCGATATGGCACGAGAAGACGTAGTTGCAAAAGTCAAAGGTGTGCTCAAAGAGCACGCCCGTTTGGGCGCAGACGCCCTCCAGTTGAGTGAAGGTGACGACCTGTACGATTCCGGAATGAGTTCGCATGCCAGCGTCGAAGTGATGCTGTCATTAGAGGCCGAGTTCGACATTGAATTTCCCGACGCCATGTTGAGGCGTGAAGTATTCCAAACGGTGGGAGCGATCGCTGATGCAATTGAGCAGCTGCAAGCCTAATTGGCAGGCAGACGCTTCGATTCACTCGATGAGTATTTTGATAGAGGAAGGAACAACCCCGTGAGTGATTCAGCAATGAGAAAAAAAGTCCAAGAAATTGGAGAGCAAATTGCTCGCGTGCACGCAAATGACGTCGACCGGAATTCGCGTTTTCCGACCGAAGCGATTTCCGCACTAAAAGACATCGGTGCGCTCGGAGCCTCCCTTCCGCGGGACCTCGGCGGCTGGGGTTCGTCCCTGACCGAGCTCAGCGAAATGTGCATGGACCTCGGCAAGCACTGCAGTGCGACCGCGATGATCTTCGCGATGCATCACATTCAAGTACGTAGCCTCGTTCAACACGCGCTCGAACTGCCCGGTATTCGCGACTATCTTTTGCGCGTCGGCAAAGAACAGCGCTTGATCGCGTCCGGAACCTCAGAAGTAGGGCCGAGCGGTGATATGCGCCAAAGCGTATGCTTCGCGGAAATCGTTAATGAACGAACGAAAGTTGAAAAACGATGCACGACCATCTCTTACGTGCAACACGCTGACGATATCTTGATCCAGGCGCGACGTTCGTCGAGTTCAGCACCCTCTGACCAGCTCCTGGTTCTGGGCGTAGCTGGTTCCTACGAAATTTCGGAGATCGGAAGCTGGGACACACTGGGAATGCGAGGAACATGTAGCCCCGGCGGGCTGTTAAGAATTGATGGAGAGCCTTGGCAGCGGATCGAACTCCAGTTTGGAGAAGTCGCGAGCCTAACTATGTCACCCACTTCTCATATCTTGTGGGGCGGTCTGTGGCTCGGAATTGCCAAAAGCGCGGAAGCCGTGGCAAGAACCATCATCCGCGCGAAAGCACGCAAGAATCCAGGCAAAGTACCACCTGAGGCCTACGATTTGGCTAAGTTGTCAATCCAAGTGCAACAAATGGAAGCTTCCGTCTTTTCACTTGCGAAAGAATACGATGAGCTGTGGGCCACTAATCGCTCCGCGCTCGCTGAGCTCGGCTTTGGGCTGAAGAGCAATAACCTGAAGGTGAGTGTTTCAGAGGATCTCCCTGGCATCGTCGGCTATGCACTTCGAATCGCTGGCATCATGGCGTACAAGAACGACACCGAGTTCAGCTTGGGTCGCCAACTACGGGATTCCTATTCATGTGCGCTGATGGTGAATAACCAACGTATCACAGCGACCAACGCATCAACGCTTCTCGTATACAAGGGACAGTGAGGAGACACTATGGCAGAGTCAACACAGGTTTCGGCAAAAGAGACCGAAGCGCGCAAGCAATTTCTCTCTCAACTCGTTGAGCACAAACATTACATCCCGACTTCGGTCGCGGGCTTGTATGGGCGAGGGGCGGTGTTTGAAGATCTTGTGCAAAAGTTCGAGAACCTGGTGGACAGGGCAGCCGCACCGGACAACGCCGAAAAGCGCTACTTCCCTCCTGTGATTCCGCGCTCGACTTTGGAAAAAGCTGGCTACTTGGAGAGCATGCCTCAGCTCTGCGGCTGCGTGCACAGCTTTGTTGGCAACGAACTTGAGCACCGGGCGTTAGTGCGTTCCGTGCTCGATGGGCAAAGTTGGACAGAGATGCTGAAAGGGACGGATCTCGCCCTGGCCCCAGCGGCCTGTTACGCGCTCTATCCGACGCTTTCAGGCGTGATGCCCAAGGGCGGAATACTGATTGATCTCAGCAACGCCTATGTATTTCGCCGCGAGCCTTCGGACGATCCAGCTCGACTGCAAGCGTTTCGAATGCGAGAGCTTGTCCGTGTAGGAGAACCCGAGCTTGTGGCTCCTTGGCGTGACACTTGGCTCGAACGCGGACTCGAAATACTAAAGACCCTAGGACTGTCTGTTGCTTCAGAAGAAGCTCATGACCCCTTCTTTGGGCGTGGCGGAAAAATGCGCGCAACCAATCAGCTCGAACAAAAGCTTAAGTTCGAGCTCAAAGTCGCTATCTGCTCCGAAGAGGAACCCACAGCAGTCACTTCGTTCAACTATCACCGCTCGCACTTTGGCGAAGCTTTCAACATTAGTCTGATCGACGGTTCACCGGCACATAGTGCCTGCTTGGGCTTCGGCGCCGAGCGCGTAGCGCTCGCCTTACTCAAGACCCACGGAATCGACCCACGTGAATGGCCGTCTCACATTCGCAATCAGCTATGGCAGGATTGACCCCACCTCCAATTTTCAACCTCGAGGTTGAAGGCTATGTTCCTCATGCGCTTCACACGGGCGCGCGCGACTGGATCGAAAGCAACTGCTATTCTGATCTCTACGTGGAGGTTCTGCACGCGCTAGGCCTCACGGTCGAAGCCTGTCTCGCCTTTACGCTATCTTCTGATTTTGAGGGCGATCAGTGGACCTTTTTCAAACCGCCGCTCGTCGAAATGAAGGATCTTTACGGCCTCGACGTGCAAGAACTCACGATTTGGAGAAGTCTGGAAGAGCAAATCGCGGAACAGGTCAAGCGTGGCTGCTTAGTCGCCCCTGAAGTAGACGCATTCTACCTCCCCGATACGGTAGCCACCGACTACAAGCGCGCGCATGTGAAGACAACGATCGCAGTCAACCACATCGATATCGAAAGCAAGGTTCTTCGCTACTTTCACAACGCAGGCTACTACCAGCTCAGCGGCGACGACTTTGATGGTGTTTTTTCCATCAACCAAACACGCCCGGCGGAATACTTGCCGCCCTATTGCGAACTCCTGAAGCTGGCAAACCTCAGTCAGTTGCCTGATGAACTGTTGTTGGAAAGGTCCATTTTCCAAGCGCAGAAGCACCTGGGCTCTGCTCCGAAGGTCAATCCCTTTCACACCTACGCCCAGCGATTCGCTAAAGATCAGGCTTGGCTGCTTCAGGGCTCCCTCGACACTTACCATGCTTACGTTTTCGTGAACCTGCGTCAATGCGGCGCCAATTTCGAGTTCGCCGCTTTCTACGTTGAATGGCTCGCAAGCCGTGGACGTTCTGATCTGTTGGACGCGGCCAAGGAATTTCGCTCGATCAGTCAAACCGCGAAGATGTTGATCTTGAAACTCGCGCGTATGGTTCGCTCAAAGAAGCCGAGCGATCTTTCCACGTCATTCCAAGAAATGTCGCAATCCTGGGAGCGTGCCATGGGCATCCTCACCTCCCGACTTGGAGCCTGACATGACGACGTCGGGGAATTCCGTGTCATCGAATACGGGCCAGTTGCTTGACCGCTGGGAATTCGCGGAAGTCCCCCTCGATTTACCACTAAGCCAGCTTCAGCAAGTCGCTCACTGGCGTGAGGTTCCTGTTCCGACAACCATCGCTCAGCAGCGAGGCCGCCGTGATGGTGACGGCGAGCGCTTCATTTTTCGCTGCCAATTCACCGCGCCCCAAAGCTCGACCGCCTATTCGTTGGTCTTCGAAGGCTTAGCCACGCTGTGCGAGATCTCGGTTGACGGGCAAGTCCTGCTCAGGACGGAGAACATGTTTCGCGAATACTCGCTCGCGTTGAGCGGGCACCCCGGCGAGCGCCGCGAAGTGGTGCTCGATTTTCTCCCTCTCGACAACCACCTGCGGCTGAAGCGCCCTCGCCCGCGCTGGAAGACTCGTCTGATCGACAAGCAAAACTTGAGGTGGACACGAACCACTCTTCTTGGCCGAATGCCTGGCTGGGCACCTGGGGGCGGTGTCATCGGCCCATTTCGAAATGTTCGTTTGGAGCCCGGCGGAGAACTCCTGCTGAAGAGTCATCTGATCACAGGGATCTTTGACGGATGTACTGGAAAACTAATCATTCAAGCCACTATCGCTAGTACTCAAGCGCTCACGGTAGAATTGGAATTGTCCGAACCTGATGGCTCCACAAACGTTTTCGCCGTCCCGATCCACAGGGAAGATTCGGAAACTCTTCAGGTCTCACACACTCTGGCATTAGAGAAAGTCAGTCCCTGGTGGCCGCATACACACGGACGTCCCCGTCTGTATACTTACCGACTCATCCTCAAGAACGACACAGAAGAAATCGTCAACGAGGGCCGAGTGGGCTTCAAGAACGTTTCGTTCGAATGGGAAACTGCCAGTCAGTTTCGAGTCAATGGCAGAAATGTCTTTTGTCGCGGCGCGACATGGACTCCGCTCGACCTCGACTCACTATCGGGCACCGAAGCCGAGTACCTCACCGCGCTGACACTTGTTCGCGACGCAGGCATGAACATGCTTAGGCTTTCGGGCACAACGATCTACGAGGACCCATGCTTTTACAGAATCTGCGACGAGCTTGGCATCATGGTGTGGCAAGACTTCATGTTTGCGAACATGGACTACCCTCATCAGGATGATGCATTCATGAGCGAAGTCCGAGCAGAGGCAGAGAACTTCTTCAACACAGTCGGTGGAGCAACTTGTCTGAGCGTCCTGTGCGGGGGGAGTGAAGTGGCTCAACAGGCAGCAATGATGGGCCTCGCCGAACGAGAATGGTTGAGTGGGCTGTTTTCTGAAGAGCTCGCCCAAGTCTGTGCACGCCACCGGCCGGATATACCGTATGTCGCCAATACACCCTTGGGCGGAGCGCTGCCTTTCCATACCGATGAAGGCGTCTCTCATTACTACGGAGTTGGCGCCTACCTTCGCTCACTTTCGGACGTACAAATTTCTCAACCCAAGTTCGCCTCAGAATGCCTTGCCTTCTCAAACGTACCCACGGAAGAAAGCCTATTTCGGACGTTTGCCGCGAACGAGATCATGCCACATCACCCCGAGTATAAGGCGGGGGTCGCGCGCGACAGCGGCGTCGGCTGGGATTTTGCGGATGTCACTGATCACTATCTCGAAGACTTGTTTTCCGTGAAGGCCAGTGAGTTACGCTATCGCGATCCGCTCCGGTATCTCGAACTGGCGCGCATCGCTCCCGGTGAGGTCATGGAGCCCACCCTGGGGTATCTAAGAACAGAAGGCTCCTCTTGCAGTGGTGCGCTCATTTGGTTTCTGAAAGACTTGTTGCCGGGGGCAGGCTGGGGTGTGCTCGATTGCCATCTCACTCCAAAGCCTGTCTATTATTATGTCAAACGTGCCCTTCAAGCGCAGTCGATTCATCTCGTTGAGCGCGGACTCAACGGCATTGAAGCTTTCGTGATCAACGATTCTGAAACCCGCATGAGTGGAACCCTAGTCATCCGCTCCTTTCGGGACCCTGCTACCGTGGTCTCATCCGTTGAACTGCCTGTCAGCGTCAACGGAGGTAGTCAGTGGTCACAGAACATTGAAAAGGCATTCGGGCGCTTCTGCGATCCAACCTTCGCTTACCAGTTTGGGCAACCCCAGGTCGCAGCGGTCTACCTCGAGTTTCGACCTGACGAGACCGAAGCTCCTGCCCTCTACTGTTCACATTTTCCCGTTGGACTCGCGGTACTCAAGACGAACGACCTGGGGCTGACCGCGATGGCTCGAAAGAGCAAAGACGACTGCTACGATTTGGTCTTAGAAACTCAGCAATTTGCCCATGCGCTTTGTATCTCAGTCCCCGGATACCAAGCGTCCGACAACTATTTCCATCTCGCCCCAAAGAGCCGGCGATCCGTTAAAATGACACCCGTCACCGGTGTTCAGCGATTCAGTGGATTCGTCAAAGCAGCAAATTGCTCGAAGGCAGCTCGCGTTGCTCTGGAGCCGTAATGCGAATCTTCCTGCCGTCATGGATATGTGCGAGCTGAAGCGTTTTTCACTGGCCCACCCGGAGGGAGGCCAATTCACAGTCTTCCGTTGGGGGACAAACGAAGAGGCACCTCCCCTCTTGCTCCATCATGCGACTGGCTTTAGCGCCCGCACCTGGGAGGTAATCGCGCAGGAGCTATCAAGGGATCATCGGGTGTACGCTTTCGACGCAAGAGGTCACGGCACGACAACCTTACCCACCCAAGCTCCGAGCTGGAACCTTTACGGATCTGACCTCACGTGGCTTGCGCAGCAATTGGCCCAGTTCGAAGGATTCAAGAATTTCAAACTGGGTATTGGCCATTCCTTAGGGGGAACATCGATGATGATCTCCGCGAACGAGGCTCCGTCGCTCTTTCCGCGGATCGCGGTCATCGAACCGGTAGTTCTGCCGGCGGGAGAACAGGGCGGTAGGTCTCGTTTTTCAATGCGAACGCGAATGCGGCGCACTGTCTTTCCTTCCCTTTCAGAGGCTCGCCGTATCTTGAGCGAAGATCCAAGCTATAGAAACTGGGACCACGCAACGCTATCGGCGTTTGTCGAATCTGCGCTTTATGTCGACACGGATGGGAGCGCAAGACTTTCCTGCTCCCCTGAACTTGAAGCAAAGATCTATGAACTCGGCTCCACCCCAGCTTGGTCGAACGATCTCCCAAGTCGAGCATCTGTGCTGTTTTCTGATAGCAGTCGCTTCTTGGTTGGATACACCCCGCTACTCCAGGCAGGGAGCAGGGCAAGCTGCGAACATGTCGGGCATTTGGTACCGATGGAACAACCAAATATGGTGATCCGCTGGATACGAAATCAGCTCGTGTGATCGCCACGCCCGGGGGCTGAAAGACCAGCCCTGGAAACGCCCCCAACGTGGCGTCCGCGTTGCTCTTGGGTAAGCTGAACCACCCATGGACCCCTTCGCGCTCATTTCAGCAGTCGTAGAACGAGTGCAGCAGCGACGCTGCTCGGCCATGATCGCGACGGTGATCTCCAAGTCAGGGAGTGCGCCTCAAACTCCGGGCGCGCGCATTGCGCTCTTCGATGACGGTACGATCCTAGGCACAATTGGTGGTGGAGCGATCGAGCGCCAAATCCTTTCGCTTCTCAAGTCGTCCTCACATGAAGTCACCCCTTTCTGCTACGAACGACATCTCACTCACGAACTGGGAATGTGCTGTGGCGGAGCTATGAGTTTTTTTGTTGAACCAGTGAATCCAGCGCCAAGGCTGGTCTTGTTCGGTGCTGGGCACGTTGCGGAGCCGACAGCGAAAGTCGCCCTCGGCGCTGGGTTCGAAGTCTTGGTGATTGACGAACGCGAGGAGTGGAACAATCTCAATCGCTTTGAGAATTGTAAGAGCATCCTCGACGACGGTGTCGACCTCTTGAGAGTTGGCAACCTGAAGCTCAACGCTCACGACTACGTTCTCATTTGCACTCACTCACACCGCCTCGACGAAGAATTACTGAGCCAGTGTGCAAAACAGAGCCCCAAATTCTTGGGCATGATTGGTTCTCGTCGCAAAGCAGAATTGATCAAGAAGAGAGTGCTCGCAAAGAATCCGAACGCAAACTTGGAAAGGATCCGTTCTCCTGTTGGCTTAGACATCAACGCGACCAGCCCTGAAGAAATTGCGGTATCTGTTGTCGCGGAACTCATCAGCGTTCGCAGAGCAGGCCAGAAGCTGTCTTCACGCTCTGAAGCAGCTCGCCCCCTCGGCATCATACTCGCGGCCGGGGCAGCCAATCGCCTGGGTTTTCCCAAAGCGCTTGGAAAAGTGATGGGGACGTCCGTCCTTGAGCAAATCCACGAAAACCTGTTAGTCGGCGGCTGCGAAGAGGTCTGCGTCGTTGTTGCAGAGCCGCACGAAGCTAAGATCAGAAAGGCTCATCCCGAGTTTTGGTACGTCAGCAATCCAGAGCCGAGCTCAGGAATGCTGGGCTCGTTTCTCTGCGGCCTTCGTGCCGTACGAACACGAGCCGCTACAAAGTTGGTGCTCGCCACGCTGGATCAACCAAGGATCAAGTCGAGCACAATTCGCTTGCTTCTCGACCAATCGTCGAGCCTCGCGAAATGTTATCTCGTCCCGACCTACTCTGGTAGGCACGGGCATCCTATCGTTCTCGACATAAAACTAAACGAGTCAGCCGCCAAAGCTCAAGGCACGCTCCGCGACTTCTTGAACACAGAACGCATTCGAACTGAAGTTGGCGTGGATGACGAGTTCATCACGGACGACCTGAATACCCCGGAAGACGCTCTCCGGCTGGGTGTTACGCATCCAGTGCGCATTTCACCCATCGTGATCGCTTGTTTCACTCATCATGATCGGAGCGCAGCGACGGGATGGGGTTGAGTTTTCAGTCTTGGGTTTTGGTCTTCCTTCGGGAATCGCCTTTGAGTTCACATTTGTACGCCGAGTGGACCAATCGATCCAAAATAGCGTCAGCGATTGTCGGCTCGCCGATGTAGCCGTGCCACTTTGAGAGCGGCAATTGGCTTGTGATCACTGTCGATGCTTTGCCGTGACGGTCCTCAAGAATTTCGAGGATGTCGCGACGGTGGCTGTCCTTCAGTGGCGTCAGACCCCAGTCGTCGATGATCAGCACTGCGGACTTTTCAAGCTTCGACAGGAGTCGCGCATAGCTGCCGTCGGCTCGCGACACAGTCAGCTCCTCCAGCAGTCGCGGCAATCGCTTGTAGGTCGTCCTGTGACCTCGTCGGCACGCAAATTGTCCCAGGGCGCACGCCAAATGGGTCTTGCCGACGCCGGTGGCGCCGCAGAGAAGCACGTTGAGGTGTTCGCTGATCCATCTCTCGCTTCGAAATGCGGCGAGGTTTTCTTTAGACAGACCGCTGGCTGTTGAGGCGCGAATGTCTTCGAGGCTGGCGCCTTGGATCCGCAGGCGTGCGTCCTTGAGAAGTCGCTCCAGCTTTCGGTTTTCGCGATACAGATGCTCTGCGTCGACGATCATTCCAAAGCGCTCATCGAAATCGAGCGCTCGACTGGCGCTATCGCGCGCCTGTGTTTGCCACGTCTCGGCCATCACGCCGAGGCGCATAGTGTGGAGCTTTTGCTCCGTGGGGGTGTTCAGCATTTCGTTCCTTTGGTTAGTGGAAATAGTCCGAGCCACGCACGTTTTCGTGACTCGGGATATCTGTCGCAGCACTCTCTTTGTCCTGTTCTTGACGATCCATGCCGTTCTTTCAGGATCGCCTTCACGGGCTGATACGAGCGGGCATTCACGAGCAGTGCTCGTTCACAGGCAGCCTCCAGTCGCTCGGCGCCATACGTCTTTTCGAGCCGCAAGATCCCAAGACACGACCGGTAGCCCATTTCCGGATGAGGGCGTTCCCGCAGGATGCTCTCGACCATGAGCTGTGTGTGCGGCCCCATCTTTCCGCCCCAAGAGATCAGACGAGACGGGGACCATTCTGCGTGAGCGCGATGCGAGGCAGGCATGTGCTCAGGATTCGTAGAGTGACCAGCGAGAGGACGACCACGCCGATGCGACGCCACGCGCTTGCCTCGATGAAAGACCTCCACCAAGTTCTTCGTCGCGCGCACTTCCATCTCTTCTTTCAAAAGACGATGCGGGACCGAGTAGTAATGCTTGTCGTACTCGATGTGGTAGTCGATGTTGACGCGGACCTTCTTCCAGTGGGCAAGCTCGTATTTTTTGCTCGGCAATGGCTTCAGCTCGGCTCGTTCGATGTTCTCAAAAAGCTCATTACGACTCACGCCGCCCAGCTTCTTCATCGGCCGGTCGTTGAGATCTTTCAGTAGCTCGCTGATGCGCTGATTAAGTTCACTAATGCCGTAAAAGGTCTCATTGCGCAGACGCGCCAAAATCCATCGCTCCGCGATTTGCACTGCGACTTCGACCTTCGCCTTGTCTCGTGGCTTCGCCGGGCGTGCGGGCAGAATCACACAGTCGTAGTGCCTACCTAAGTCCGCATAAGTCCGATTCGCGAGAGGCTCGTACGCGTCTGATTTCGTCACCGCGCTCTTGAGTTGATCGGGCACCAAAGCTTCGGGGACACCGCCGTAGAATTCGAAAGCGCGGACATGCGATCCAATCCAATCTTCTAGCTGCTGCGTCGCCGTCGCCTCCGCGTAGATCTTGTTTGACGCGCCCAAGGCTGACACGAAAAGTTCGACCTCCGTCACTTCGCCAGTCGTGCGGTCGACGACCCTTGGTTTCTTCCCCGCGTAGTCAACGAAAAGCTTTTCGCCAGCTCGATGTACTTGACGCATGCGTGGGTCCTGCCGCTCTCGCCACTTGCGATAGCGATTACAGAATGCCGTGTAGCGAAGCCCGTTGGGGTTTTCAGACAGATACTCAATGTGCAAAAGCTCCAGCGTCACCCCGGGCCGCTTGAGCTCGTTGTGGATGTGAGTCGGCACTGGTGGTGGCGAGGTATTCGTCTTCGATGCCTTCACTCCGTACAGTCGTCGCTCGAGCTGCTCGTCGTCCACTTCACCAAGCGTGATCGGCGTCAGCCCCGCGTGCTTCGCCCGCGACATTGTCGAGCCGACCACGCCAGCGCTCACGCCGAGTGAGCGGGCGATCTGCCGATGAGTTAGCCCTCGTTCCCACTTGAGCCTCAGAATTTCTCTCGTTCTTTGCATGTCCAGCCGTACCGTTGCCATGGGGACTCCTTTTGAAGTCCCGGGCGTAACAAGCCCGACCGCTGGACCGTTCACGATGCGTGAAACAGCTGATCACCATGGTGAAACAGCTGATCATGATGCGTGAAATGAGTGATCACGATGGTGAAACACCTGTTCACCATGGGGTGAAATGGGTGATCACGATGGGGTGAAATCCGCATCCAGCGCTAGATGGTTAATACGCTCCAAGACTGGCACATCGTTCTCGGCGAGACGCCTCCTCATCAAACTAGCAAGCACCCTGACCTCGGGTTCAAGCACCATATGGTCGTGGTCTCCTGGCACCTCATGTATTTCGATCGCGTCGACGTGGCTCGACCATCCCTGATCGTCAAGCACAAGTTCCCGGCTCGAAGTGATGAAGCGGCCAGGAGCGACCTCATAAGCCTTATCCAGCGCCGGACGGTAGAATATGACTCTCCCCGCATAGGAACCAACCTTGTAGGCAGCAGCCGCCGCCAGGAACGCTTCCTGTATCGCGTCGTACTTAAAGCTTCCAGGACTGTAGGTTTCATCAATTTCGTGGAACCTCCTACGAATCAGATCAAGCTCCCAGGAAACGCGATCCCTCGCCCACTTGCCCAAGTACCTCGCCCCCCCACGCTGCAGCTTGAGTCGTTGCATCACTAGGCGATCTCGATAAGTAATCTCAGGACGCTGCGGAAGCGGTGTATCGAGCAAGACGAGTACGGGGACCTCTTTCCCCTCGGCTCTCAGCCTCTTCGCCATCTCAAACGCGACCAGTCCTCCGCCCGAGTACCCCCCCAGAAAGTACGGGCCATCTGGAACAACTTGTCGAATTTCCGCCAAGTAGGCTTCAGCCATTTCCTCAATGGTCCGATGAGGCTTCTCGTCACCATAGAGGCCCCGCGCCTGCACTCCGTAGACTTCCCTGTCGGCCCCTAATAGGCGACCGAGATGCCTGAGGTTCAAGATGTTGCCGAACATTCCCGCCACCAAGAAAAACGGAGAGCGAGTTCCCGATTGACTGGAGTGCATCGGGACCAAATGTCTGTAATTTGGTTTCGATGACTCTTCCTCGATACGATTCTCCAGCAAGGCGGCAAACTGAGCTGGAGACTGATAACGCAAGAGGTTCGAGACCGTTTGCTTAAGCACGTAGTGGTTCTTGAGGTGAGTCGCTAGACGGGCGGCTGTCAACCGAGTGGCGTCAAAGTCAGAGAGGATACTATGCGCATGAAGCGACGTATCTCCAACGGCGGCCTGAAAAAGTGGCACGAGTGCCGCCTCCATTTCCGACCCACGTTGTGACGCGACAACCGACGGCGGAGGAATATCATCTCGCATCATCAGCGATGGAGAAGCTGATGCATTTTCGCTGACCGCCCAGAGCGTCTCTCCACTCCCATTGGGTTCGAGAAGGTGCTCTACGACGCTGGCTACAAGTTCCCTGGGCCAACTCCCGCCCTCTGTCACCACTCCACTTTCTAGAAGGCATGCGACCCGTTGCCCTTCTCGTCGGCATTTCTCAGCATGAGCGGCGAGAAACGAATTCCCGGAACGGCCCACTGCCTCGCCCTCCATTGCAGTCGGGTTTTGCTCATGGCCCAAAAGCAACACAAAAGCGCGCGGTGCCAACTTTCGCATGGACGAAGTCAGTATATGAGCCGATTGAACTCTCTCGGACAGTTCTTCCTCCGCCTCTCCAGGCTCGAACAACTGCATCAACTCCCGTGGCGACCGCCGTCCGCAAAGAATCGCACCGGAAAGGCTCTGCTCTGCATTCGTGTGCTTTTTAATCGAGGCAACCACGCTCTCGAGATTGGTCAGGTCGCAATCTTCTACGTACAGTTCCAGTCCGCTCTTTCGAAGCCTGTCTTCGTCGACCTTGAAGTCAGTCTTGACCGAAAGTTGGTCCCGTAGCCATACACATCTGGTGCCCAGATCGTTTCCGACAATCTGTTCCATGACTTCGAGAACTAGCGGCGTAGGGTTACCCAGGAGACAATAAACACTGTTCGCCGGGATAAGAGGGCGGGATGGTGGTTTGTGAGTGAAAGCTGGAACCCATTCTTGAATAGACCTTTCCGTAGGAGAGAGGCGAACGAGTTGGTCGGTGTTCTTCCGAAACAGTTCATTGATCAGAGCGCCTGACATCTGTTTGATGGCCACTTCTTCGTTGGTGGCTCTCTTAAACGTATCGCTAATTTGTTTACCGAGATCTCTTCCCCCCTCCGCCGTTTGGAGATCCAGATCGATGTGTCGCGTCGACACTTTCGGCAACTCCAACGGTACACAATCGAGGATCCCACACACTGTGGTCTTACTATCCTGGATTCGAACTGACCGCCCTCTCGTAGCTGACCCACCCAACCCATTGGTTACACAATAGAGGTTGAGGGGAACGTCAAGCTCAGCTTGAGCAATAGCCTGGGCAAGCGCCAAGAGGCTAAGGTAGCCCTCTTCCTGAGTCCGATGAAAGAAACTGCTCCCAACCCTAAAGCTCTCATCGTTTGTCACCAACCACATATGGAGGATGTCAGTCGGTAGCTTTCCGTCTTTTGCGAGTTCTCTCAGCAAAAACTCATACGTCTCTCTTCCTTTCTCGGGTGCCAACGTATAGTCGGTCGAACTATTTCGAGCCGTACCATCTCCCGAACGCACGAGAACGACGGAATCGTTTAACGACAGCAGCTCCTGCTTGATTTGACGCCCAAGGCCAATGTCGTCGAGAAAGATCAACCAGCAGCGACCTCCCTCGAGATTCGGAAGTCGTGGCAGAGAATCCGTCTTCTGAAATATCGGGCGGTACAGCCCCGGCGCAACGTCGATTGATCGAATCTTTCTTCCCGCTTCAAGTGTCGAGAATGGAACGAACTTCTTCTTGGCTGGATCTTCGAGGCGTTTGCCGCCGTCAACTTCGACCCCACCATCAATTAACAATTTGGCGAGTTTTCGAATCGTTGGTGCTTGAAACAAGGTGGAGATGGGAAGGGAGACGCCAAGCTGCTTCTTGACCCGAGCGAAGAACCTCACTGCGATCAGCGAATCGCCGCCTAGTTCAAAAAAGTCATCCAATGCTCCCGGATCGCCTATGCCAAGCAGCTTGGACCAGATTCCCGCCAGACACTCCTCAACGGAGTTTTCGGGAGCAACGTACTCGGTCCCTAAGTCCGGCCTGTCAAACGCAGCATCCGACCCGTCATCGCTCTGACTCTCGTCCGGATGCTTTCTCCCAAGTTGCTTGCGCCATAGATTCACGTCGACGGAGGAAACAATCACCTGAGACAGCTGAGGCTGCTTGAGAACACGGTCGAACGCCACCAGGCCTTCGGCTGGTAAGATCGCCTCTCGAAGAAGGGCTTCGAGGACGCGTCCCCCGGGAGCCTCCACGGGAGCGACTTCACTTCTCACGATAGCAGCGTCTCGCCGCGCGCGCTTCATCGTAAACCCTTGAATCTCAACCAGGAGTTGCCCCTCAGAGCCAACCAGTGAGACATCAAAGATGGCAAGTTCTCCGCTTGAAGACGGATCCAGACGCACATGACTGAAGCACCTACGGGTCGCTCCTCCAAAAATCCTTACGCGTTCGTAGGCAAAGGGAACGTAAAAGTCCTGTCCTTGATCGAAGCCTGGAATAAGCTGCTGCGCTCCGCCCGTGGCCATGTCCAAAATCGCGGGATGGTAAGCGAGCTTCGAGAGTTCGGATTTGAATTCTTCAGCAAGTTCGAGCTCAATGAGCGCTTCCGCCTTCCCGAGGCGGATGCTGCGCAGATTCCCCCAGCGAGGACCAAAAGCGACGAAGTCCTGATCCAAGAAGCCCCCCTCCCGGACCTGCATCTGCACCTGGCAGCGTTCGAAGATCGAGGAGAGGTCGATCGCCTTGGACGGTTCTACTGGGATACGCCTGATTTGTGCCGTGGCATGTTCTGCCCGCTCGGGGAGAGATAGAATCGAGACAGAGCAATCGTCCGGAGGTCCCGAAAGCTGAATCTGAAGTCGACGGCTTTGGTCGGGTGCAACCTGAAAGGGAGTCGTGAATCGCACCTCAGTCAACTCAACAGAGGAAGAACCGTTTGACTCGACAAAAGCGGCTCGCATCAATTCGACAAAACCAGTGCCCGGAATCAAAGATAGGCCACCCTCAATTCTATGCTCTGATAGAATCCAATCGCGCTGAGGAGAGAGATCGAGCAAGTACGAGACTTCATTCCCTGCGCGAAGCACTGCCTGGAGCCACGGGTGGCCAGTGTCAGACGTGCGAAGCGGAGAAAGCTCGATTGCGCGAGCACCCTCGACAACCATTCCCACGTCCCTCCAAGCGTTCCAATTGATAACGACGGTCCGACAGGAGCTGGAGACTTGAGACCGTTTTTCAGCCAAGGCATCGAGAAATGCGTTCGCCGCTGCATAATCTATCTGACCGGGAAGCCCTAGAAATGAGGCAACTGAGGAGAAGAGCACCATCAACTGCAGCTGTGGTCCGAACGTCTTTTCAAGGTTTTCGGTACCCTGCACCTTCGGGCGAAGCACCCGAAGAATGCTCTCCTCTGATTTGGTTTGGAAGGGGGCATCCTCGATGACGCCGGCTGCATGTATCAACACTTGGGGGCTGCCCCAGGTCTGGAAAATTTCCCTAGCTGCTCTCTGCACGCTTTCAAGATTGGTCACATCAGCCTGGAGACACATCACTCGAGCGCCTGTGGCCTCCACTTCACGCACCGAATCAATCCTCGCTCGGAGGCCAGGGGAGCTGGTGGGATCCGCAACAATCGAGGGCCACTCCGAACGATGCGGCATACGCGTGCGCGCAAGCAAAGCCAGACTCATTCCGGGTTTCGTGGCCAAATGCTTCGCGACGACCAGACCGATCCCCCCCAGGCCTCCGGTGATCACGACAATTGAGTTGCCCGGAATCGCTGAGTCTTGACCTTCGTTGTTCCCTTCCACATCCAAGCCAACGGTTGACGGCAATGGCACGGGTACAATCTGCTGTACCCAGCGCTTCGCTCCCCGGAGCAGCACGACTTCGTCATCAGATTGCGACTTCAATTCTTGAACGAGGGACGCCACAAGCTGCTCGGCGCTGTCTGCTCGTAAGTCGATGAATCGACCTGAAAATTCTGGGATCTCCCGGGAAATCACCTGGGAAGGCCCCACCAGGAGACGGCGTTTAGGATCGATGTCTTCATTCCCGAGGGAAAACGCCCCAACCGTGGCCACCGAAAGCTGACCATGATCGCACACGGCGGCTAAAGCTTTCGCCAGATTAATGAAGGCCCGATAGTCCTCAAGCATTCGATCTGGCGCAACCTCCGCGTCGCTATGCTCTCTTTGAATGTAGCGAGTCGTTGACTTGATCCAGTCCCTCAACCGCTGCGGAGACTGCGCAGTTAGCCCCGAACAGAAAACAGTGTGCTGGGGCAACGCCCCTTCCGAGTCAAGAATCTCTAGTATCTCTCTGAAATGGCTCACGCTTTGCGGATCGTAGCGCCACGCGTTTCTGGCCACTCGTCTGAGAGATTTTCCTTTCGCGACAACACTGACGAGCGTTGCTCCATCACTCCTCAAAGCATCGGCTAAGGCTGAACTAAAGCCCTCATCGTCTCCCACGATGAGCCAGTGGACAGCGGGCGTTCCCTGACTGACCGCGACGGATCGCGCCCAAGAAGTCGAGTAGAACCACTCGTCAATATTATCTCGCTTGCGAAGCTCCCCTTCTGCCCTTCGATGCTGCTCTCCTGGCTGAATCAAAAAAGGAGTCTTCTCAAATGGATAGGTAGGCACAGAAATTCGATTGCGAAGCTGGTCCTCGTAGAAAGCAGTCCAATCTACTTCTGCTCCTGAACCCCAAACTTTGCCGAAGGTAGCGAGAGCGAACTCAAGATCATTAGCATCCTCCTTGGGATGCCGAATCGAGCTGATACAATGACTCACCTTGGATTTTTGCGAATTGGCCAGAGTTGTCAGCGTTCGCCCTGGTCCGATTTCAAGGAAAACATGCGGTCCCCTCGCCAAGACTGTTTCCATGCAATCGGAAAAGCGAACAGTATTTCTCAAGTGCTGGACCCAATACTCCGGATCGACGGCCTGCTCGCCGGTGAGCCAAGCGCCCGTGAGATTTGACGCAATCGGACGCATTGGCGGACGAAACTGGATGGTTTGGCAAAATGCTCGAAACGAAGCCAGAATCGACTCAAGCATCGAAGAATGAGCCGCCACGTCGATATGAATCGCGGTGTAATCAACATCAGCTTGTCCTAGCTGCTGCTTGAACTGTTCGATCAGTTCGGTTGGACCCGAGGCTACGCAAAGTTCTGGGGCGTTCACAGCCGCAATAGAAAGTCCGTGAGGCATCATCGCCCTCGCGTCGCCCTCGGACAGCGACACAGCCACCATGCTCCCGGAGGCAGTCGTTTCAAACAACTGCCCCCGCGTAGCTACAAGACGAACACCATCCTGCACGCTGAAGACTCCGGCTAGACAGGCGGCAACATATTCTCCCATGCTGTGCCCAACCATCGCTACCGGTTCGAGGCCCCAGGCTTCGAACATCCGCGCCAAAGCGTATTCGGTCGCGAACAAAGCCGGCAACGACAGCGACGGTCGTTCGAGTTGTTTGGTTGCTTGTGCTTGCTGAGCTGGCAGTGCAAAAAGCAGGTCTCGCAGATCCACATCGAGCAACCCGTCAATGGTGGCGAGACACTCATCCATCGCCTCCCGATACGCTGGCTCACTTTCGTAGAGCCCCTTGCCCATCCCCGCGTACTGGGCCCCCCCTCCTGGGAACGTAAAGACGAGTCCGGGTGACGAAAGATTTGCCACCGACGTGTAGAGCATCTTTGTGTCGGTCGAACGCAGGCGCTCGATCGCCTGAGCCGCATTACTGGCGGAAAACACACGTCGGTATTCCAATGCACGACGCCCAACCGCCAATGTGTATGCGGCGTCAGGCAGATCTAAGTTGGGGTTTGACTCAAATGCTGAAGCCAACAGCTCGGACTGACGGTCAAGTGCACTGCGACTCCGGGCAGACAGACAAAAGAGTTGGACATCTCTGCCTCCCTCGCCTGAAATCGGAGGAGGCGGCTCTTCCAGGATCACGTGAACGTTCGTGCCGCCGGCACCAAGCGCCGTGATTCCACATCGTCGCGGGCCTTCGGAGACCCACTCTTGAGCCTCTCCGACCACATAGAGCGGGCCATCCTCCAGGTTGAGCTGCGGGTTGGGACGTTCGAAGCCCAAGGTTGCTGGGATCTTCTGGTGCCGAAAACTGAGAATAGTCTTAGCCAGAGACGCACATGCCGCGGCTTCACCAAGATGACCGATGTTCGACTTGACCGAACCTACTCCGCAAAACTGCTTCCGACCGCTGCCACTCGAAAGTGCTTCGGCAAGGGCGGTCAGTTCAATCGGATCACCAACGCTCGTACCGGTTCCGTGTGTCTCCACGTAGGAGATCGATTCAGCACTGACATTGGCGTTCTTGAGCGCAGCCTTGACAACCTCGACCTGCATATCGACCCCAGGGGCCAGATATCCTACTTTGAGGGCGCCATCATTGTTAACAGCTGATCCCTTAACGACGGCGTAGATGGTGTCGCCCGCATCGATAGCGTCTTGATAGCGCTTCATGACGAAGCAACCGGTTCCACTGCCGAACACCGTACCTGCACTACGATGATCGAATGGTCGACAGTGTCCATCAGGAGAGAGGATCTCTCCTTCCTTGTATTTGTAGCCGTGACCCATCGGCTGGATAATCGTCGATGCTCCGGCGAGAGCTATGTCGCACTCGTTACCCAACAGTGAGATACGAGCTTGATGAACGGCGGCGAGCGCCGATGAACAGGCCGTTTGAATGTTGAGGCTCGGGCCGCGCAGGTCGAGCTCATAAGACGCTCGTGTGGCGAGGAAATTCATGTCGTTGCCCGTATGGCGAGCAAGGAATTCCCCCACATCGTTCATCAGTCCTTCATTCGTTCTGACGTTGTCCATGAGGTAATACGGCGCCCCAGAACCGGCAAATACGCCTACGGTGCCCTCGTCCGGCAGGCCGGTGTTTCCCGAATGCTCCAGAGCTTCCCAGACGACTTCCAGAAAGAAGCGGTGCATAGGATCCATCAGCGACGCCTCTCGAGGGCTCATTCCGAAAAATGCCGCATCGAACTTTTCGAAATCTTCCAAGACTGGACAGACGCGCACGTACTCGGGATCAGAGATGTCTCGACGACTTACACCCGCTGCGAGCAGCTCTTCCTCAGATAGCTCACGGATGGACTCCACTCCCCCGATGAGGTTCTCCCAAAAACGCTCCAAGTTGGGTGCACCGGGAAGGCGAACTGCCATTCCAACAATCGCAATATCTTTGGCACTCATAGGATCTCTAGCTTGGGAAGACCTCCGCTAGAGAAAGGTCCTAACAGCCTGCAGATTGACGACAACAACAAAACGGACAAGCCATCCAACACCACCAAGGTCAGACAGTAAAGCTACCAGCTAGGAATTCAGCTTTAAATTCGCCTCAAGAGAGGACCTCGGGCAAAGCTGAAGGAGTTGTGACCAGCAAGAACGATTGGTAACCTGCGCCTGATGGTCGGACTGGAGATAAACGGGAAGTTGGTCAGACTCGAAGTACCTGCGAATACTCCTCTTCTCTGGGTCCTGCGCGATCATTTGGGATTGACCGGTACTAAATTTGGATGTGGCAAGGGACTCTGTGGAGCTTGTACGGTTCACGTGGACGGAGAAGCGACTCGATCCTGCCTCTTTCCCGTGGGCGGTCTTGATGGAAAAAAAGTCACGACCATCGAAGGACTCTCAAGAAACGGCCAGCACCCCCTTCAACTCTCATGGATCGAACAGCAAGTACCGCAGTGCGGCTACTGTCAGTCTGGGCAAATCATGAGTGCCGCTGCGCTCCTGAGACGTACCCCCAAGCCAAGTGAAAAACAGGTCATTGAGGCGATGGACGGAAATATCTGTCGCTGTGGCACGTACTTACGGATTCGCCGGGCAATCATGAAGGTGGCAGCTGATTGATGGCTCGAATCTGTCCGATCGGTCAAGCCTATGGGATTTTCTAAGGTCAGTCGACGAAAGCTTCTTCTGGCACTCGGAGCGGTGGGACTCAGCGCGGGAGGCGCAGGGCTCTATTTTGTGGTGCATCGTCAGCGTGAAAAACGCTGGGCAAAAGCAGTCGAACGGGACGAACCATTTACCCCGAACGTATACCTTGCCATCGAAGCCGACGGCGCGGTGATCATCTGGCTCACGAAGACGGAGATGGGTCAGGGAGTGATGACAGCTCTGCCTATGCTCCTTGCCGAAGAGCTGGACGCAGACTGGAATCGCGTCGAGGTCAGATTGGCCCAGCTTGACGCTGAGTACGATTACGGAAGCATGTTTACGGCGGCCAGCGGGAGTGTCAGCGGGCTTTGGACTGAGCTGCGGCAAGCTGGCGCCGCGGCGCGGGAAATGCTCCTCGAAGCCGGTGCCTCGCACCTAGGGGTCAGCGAGTCAGAATGCACAACACGGGAAGGGCAAGTCATTCACGGTGTCTCGAATCGCTCAGTTAGTTATGGTGAAATTGTGGAAGACGCGGCTCGCCTCGCTCCTCCGCTTCGACCGACTCTCAAGGACCCCTCCTCATTTCGAATCATTGGTCAATCTCCGCCCCGCGTTGAAATTCCATCCAAAGTTCGGGGCGAGGCGGTATTTGGCATTGATGCGCGACCTCAAGACGCCCTGGTGGCCGCTGTGCTTCGGGCACCCGTTTACGGCGGAAAGCTGAAGTCGGCAGACGTGCAGGCGGCGGAGAAAATGCCAGGGGTCAGCAAGGTGCTCCTCCTGAAGAGCTTCGTCGCAGTGGTTGCCGACTCGACCTGGGCTGCATTCCAGGGCATCGAACAGCTCAAAGCGACGTGGATCCTGCCGGAATATCGTCCCAGCAGCGTGGATATCGTAAAAAAGCTGAGCGCTGCTTTGGACAGTCCCGGAGTCCTCGTCCACGAATCGGGAGACGCAAAAATAGAGCCAGATTCATTGCAAGCAACATACGATGTGCCGTTTCTGGCTCACGCCCCGATGGAGCCGCTCAATAGTGCGGTAGAGATCACCGAAAGTGGGTGCCAAATCTGGGTCCCCACCCAGAACCCTGACGGGGTGAGAGCCGTCGCAGCCAATACATTAGGCATTCCTCTGGAGAGCGTCGTTGTTCACCGAACGTTGGTGGGCGGCGGCTTCGGAAGGCGGACCAACACCGACGAAACGGAAGAGGCAGTCTTGATCGCCAGAGCTCTGAAACGGCCGGTACGCTTAGTTTGGACCCGCGAAGACGACATCAAGCATGACTTCTATCGGGAAGCTGCCGCACACCGTTTCAGGGGAGCCCTTTCGCAAGACGGCCTGAGACTAAAGTTATTTCACAGAATAGCTTCTGCGTCGCCCCAAGAAAACGCATCGAAATCTACCACGCCTGACAACATCGCCATCATGGGCTCAACCGATGTGCCTTACAACTTGGAGAGTTCTCGAGTCGAATGGTCAGGCGTGACAAGTCCAGTACGAGTGGGGATCCTGCGGTCTGTCGGTTATTCGCACAACACTTTCGCTCTCGAATCGTTCGTCGACGAGATCGCTCACAAGAACAAACTCGATCCGTTGGAACTTCGACTGAAACTCCTGCCAGAAGACTCGCGACTTCGCGCATGCCTCGAAAAAGTGGCCAAGCTCTCTGATTGGACCAATAGCGGCGCTCGCCCACTGGGCGTCGCGGTCTGCTCCTGTTTTGGCAGCCATATAGCGCTCATCGTCGAGACTTCTGTCGATGAGCGGGCAAGTGCCTCAAGTCCTCCAAGTCTGGGCTGCAGCCGACTGCGGCATTCAGATCCATCCCGACAACATTAAGGCCCAAATTGAAGGTGGGATCGTCTTTGGATTGTCAGCAACTCTCTACGGAAGAATTACCCTCGACCAAGGCTCGGTCGTCGAGAGCAACTTCTATGACTACCGAGTCGCCCGCCAGTCCGACTGTCCTGAGATCCGCATAGAATTGATTCCAAGCGCAGCCCCTCCGAGTGGTGTCGGTGAACTAGCCGTCCCCGTCGTCGCCCCCGCAATCTGCAACTCTCTCTATCGCCTCACAGGCCAGAGGCGGCGCAGCCTTCCCCTGATGAGTTAAGGTAATATGCCTCATCGTCCCTTTAAGATTCTAGGAGAAGATTCTTCAGAGTGTCGCTGGGCCGAACGAAACCTGAATCAGCCGTCAGAGGCTGCGGAAGGTCAGGTCTCAGTTCGGGCACGAGCCGCGCGCCGTCGCTCCGCAGCGGCCTTGATTCTATCTTCTTTACTCTTGCCTGTCCCTTCAATCTCAGTCGAGACAGCCGCCGGTGCGCTGGATACACCCAAGTGCGCGGCAAGCTTCTCGATTGTGGGGTAGCGGAACATATTGACGAGCGGAATCTTTCGCCCCAACGCAGACTGGAGAAGGTTGTTCGCTTCTACAGTCATGAGTGAGCTTGCACCCAGGTCAAAGATATTGTCCTTCATTCCAACCCGCTGCACGCCCAGCAGCGTCTGCCAGATCGAGGCAATCTTGGACTCCAAATCGTTGCTGGCGAGGACAAACTCAGCGACGGTCGGGGGCTTGGACTCGACCCCAGGCTCAGGCAAGGCATTGCGATCGATCTTGCCATTAGGGGTGAGCGGAAATGCCTCAAGTTCCAGGAACGTCGAGGGAATCATGTAGAGGGGCAGAAACTCAGTCAGATGCTTTCTGAGTTCTACGTTCCAGTTCTCGTTCTTCCCCCGTTTTGCCGGCACATTGGAAAGTGGCCTTTCACTTGTCTCAGTGAGGGGCCAAGTCGCACTCGCTTGTGCACTCTTGGATCGGAACAAGACCTCCAACTCAGCGCCCCCGTCGCGCCATCGCACTTCAACCTGATAGTCCGAATTCAGTGACACCAGCTGCTCAGGGCGAAGACCCGCACTGGTCGACTGGGAAGCCGCGTGCCGCTCCAAGACGGCGCGGAGTTCGTTCGCGTCGCCTGCTTCACCGCTCATCAGGCGCTGGGTCATTTCCAAGACAGGCGCCAGTCGCAAGTTGCTCACGTTGTTCACGAAAAGATATTCCGGATTCGCATCGAGTGCCTGACTGATTTCGAGAGCGCTTGGATTCGAAAGCTGCGGGACTGCATTGAAGTCGAGCTCTTCAGGGCGAACCGACGCGAGGACGACATCGTACCTAAAAAGCGACATTTCGTTGTCAGAAGGAGTCGTCTTGAGAGTCAGGCTGTCCAAGAAAAGTCCATCGAGCCAGTTCGCACCATCTGAGAACAAACCTGGCGCAACCAGGAGTTCGGGCTCACTCTCACTTCGCTCGTCAATTCTACGATTGAGAACAGCAAAGCTGGATTGACCTGAGGCTTGCTCGACCTCGACAAGAGTGTGAAATAGCCTCAGTTGATCAAAGCCCCGGATGTCACCGAGAAATATTCTTCCACCGGGGCTGAGGCGCTTCTTCGCCTCATTCAGCACGGTACGCAGATAGTTCGTGTCTGGAAAATACTGAGCGACCGAATTGATCACCACAAGATCGAAGTGTTCCTCGCCCAGGACGTCCAATTGATGAGCCGCGCTTCGATGGAGAGCAACCTTGGCTCGTTCACTGGCGGTGAGTTCATGGTAAATCGTCGAAATTGCGTGCTCGGAAAGATCCAATCCGACGTATCGATTGACGTGCGGAAGGCACGAAAACAGGACCATTCCTGTGCCACATCCAAGCTCAAGAACGCTTGTGGGTGCGCTAGCCAATACCCGCTCAGCCGTTTGGTGCAGCCATTCCTTCATCTCGGATTGAGACAGTGGAGTTCCCGTGAAACTGCTTAACCAACCCGATGTATCGAAACGAGGCTGAACTTCCTCAATGCCTACTCGGCGGGAATAGGCCTCGTTCCAGCGTTTTCCCCAGCCCTCCAGTTCCAAAGAATCGCCACTCTCTTTTGCTCCCTGGGGAACGATGTATCCAACCATGATGAGGTGCTCGCCCTGCTTTTTCACAGCCACTACAGATTCGCGCACAGCCGGATGTCGACTGAGTACGGTCTCGATCTCGCCCAGCTCGATCCTGTAGCCATTCAGCTTAATCTGCTGATCGATCCTCCCCAGGTACTCAAGTTGGCCATCAACTAGAAACCGGGCGAGATCACCAGTTCGATACAGGCGGTCGCCGGATCCATATTGATCCTGGACGAACCGCTCGCTCGTCAAATCGTCTCGCCCAAGATAACCGCGAGTCACCCCGTCGCCTCCAATATACAACTCCCCTGCCGTACCGACTGGGCAAAGCCTGCGCTGTTCATCGAGAATACGGATCACGGTATTCGCAATAGGACGCCCAATTGTAATGCCCTCGTCGACCTTTACTTCGCTGGTGGTCGACCACACGGTAGTTTCGGTCGGGCCATACATGTTGATGATGCGACCAGAGAGGTGTGGGCGCAGCTTGCGCGCAAGATCAGAAGAGAGAGCCTCCCCTCCCAGTAGCAGAATTTTGAGAGAGCGCATGGCTTCAGCGCTGCCATCGGAAAGCATCATTCGAGCATGACTCGGCGTACACTGAATGTGCGTCACCGCGTGCTCCTGAATTTGCTCTGCTATCGAAGCCGAAGGACGAGTCTCAGTCGATGCTACGTTGGCAAGCTCTCGTAACCGATTCAGATGGGGAAGATTGGCAAGAACCACTTCGGGGTCGATGCCAAAGTCCACGAGACACGCCACCTCATTCGCCCCGATCCGCTTCAGCGCGCTGACCATCTTCAGGGCTCGCTCCGGTGTCCCAAACAGACCCGCAGTTTCGAAGTAGCGATCAAAAGCGTGCTCCAGCAGCGCTCTCATGTCTTCGTCGTCGAAGGTTGTCGGATCAAACGCGCCCTGGCCGCCTCCCTGTGAGGGTTGTTTGAAAGCTGGAAACATCCAAGGAGCCACCTTCACGAGGTCGTAAGAACTCTCCATGTATGCACAGAACGGAGCCCTCGCGATATTTCGCGCTTCTTCGTCATCACCACACACGAACGTATGAAGCATGACAGAAACGATACCTGGCCCTTCAAACCCGGCATCCTTTCGAGCTTTTCGATAGGCCTCAAATTTGAGCTTGAGTCCCGCAAGGTCCTGACCGAGCATATTTGTGAGGACATTGTGTCCATTGCGACCGGCTATTTCGAAAGTCTCTACACTTCCAGCCGAGGCAATCCACATGGGCGGACGAGCGCGGACCGGCTTAGGGAGAATGCTCAGCTCAACTTCCTTTCCCTCACCATTCTTGGCTGTAATCTTTTCGCCGCTCCAAAGGCGAAGCACAGTGGCAATCGACTCGTGCATGATCTCTCGCCTGCGCTCATAATTATTGGGCATCAGGGCAAAATCGTTCGCGTGCCAGCCAGAGGCAAACGAGAGTCCTACTCTGCCTCCCGAGAGGTTATCAACGACCGCCCAGTCCTCAGCTACGCGAATGGGATCATGCAAAGGGAGGACTACGCTCCCAGCCCTGATCTCGATATTCTCGGTCAAGACGGCAATCGAAGCAGAGGTCACAGCCGCATTCGGATACAATCCTCCGAAGGCATGAAAGTGCCGCTCTGGAGTCCAGACGGCAGTAAATCCATGGGTATCAGCAAACCGTGCACCTTCTTTGAGCAAGCGGTAAGCGTCCCGAGAAGATGCGTCTGTACTATCGGCCGCAAAGTAGAAGAGGCCAAACCCCATTTCACCCGGCCCAGCATCACCTTTTTCCTCGGCCAGAAGAGAAGCCCTATCTCCCTCGTCTTGCAGAACGACTTTGTAGCCTCGCCCGAGGGTCCAGAAGATTTCAAGCACGGAGATGTCAAACGAAATGCTCGTAAGAGCCAGCCAGACCCCTGGCTCGGTCCCGAGCACATCATCCATTCCGGCGAAGAAGTTGCCGACGTTCCTGTGTTCCACCATCACCCCCTTGGGGCGACCCGTGGAACCGGACGTGAAGATCACGTAGGCAAGATGCGAGGAGTGCACCTCGACGTTCAACGACTCGTCGCTCGCGCGTGGGCAGGATTCGATCAAGAGAATCTTCTGTCCCTTCGGAAGGCGACTCGCCAAGCCGGCCTGCGTCAACACGACCTTGGCCTTGGAATCCTCAATCATGCACTCCAAGCGCTCAGCCGGATAGGCAGGATCAATTGGCACATAGGCGGCTCCTGCCTTGAGAACGCCAAGCAGAGCAACCACAATTTCAATCGAGCGTTGAACACAGACTCCGACCAGGTCGTCTGGCCTCAAACCTAATCGCACCAGTTCAACAGCCACGGCATGCGCACGCTGATCAAGTTCTAGGTAGCTGACACTTTGCCCCTGAGACACCAACGCCGTGGCCTGAGGGCTTCTTCGTACCTGGTCCTCAAAGTATTGATGGACGCATTTTTCGAATGGATACTCGACCTTTGTATGCTGCCACTGATCTACGAGCAGATTTCTTTCCGCGTCAGGGATGATCGACAATGTCGTCCAAACCGTGTCTGCCCGGTCTAAGCCTTCGGTGAGAATCAGCGCTAGGCGCTCGGTCAACAGCTGAGCCTGATCAGACCTCAGAGCTTCTGGATGATAGTGGAGCTCAATGCCGGCCGCGTCGAGATTGAGACAGATACCCTGGAGCGCAGTCGGCACCGCGCCAAGGCTAACAAGCACGGGTAGTTCTCCGTCGAACTGTGGCTTTCCTCGCAGGTCCTGATAGCGCAGGAAGATATCTCGAGCAAAAGTCAATCGAGTCTCGGTCTGCGTCAACTCGTCGCCTGTACGCTGGACAAGGGTCCGATAGAGCTCCTCGTCGCTAACGGGAATGACGAGAGGCACGACCTGAGAATAGAACTTCTCGGCTTCGTCTGGCATTGACGGCACGAGCAAGCCGAGTTGAACCAGACCTTTGCTGCTCACCGCTCGCTTGAGATAGACGATCAAGCTCGCCAGCAAATGGGCACGCCGCATCGCAACCGGCATTTCCTCGAAGGACGCGGCAACGCTAGTGCGAGTCACTTGAGCCGGCATCTCTGAACTTGCCCGATTGAGCTCACTGAGTTGAACCGACTCGAATTCGGCGAGTCTTCGTTGCCAGTACCGCTCACTGCGGGTCGCCCGCTTGTCGTAGTCAGCAAGGGCAGGATACGCTCCGTTTCCGAAAACGAGTTGCCCCCCAGGGCGGAGGCCTGACTGGATCAGCTCATCCACATCAGGCTTTTTGCCTGCGAAGTCAGAAAACTCTTCGAGCTGCACGACCCCATCAGGTACGGCAATCTGAACAGAAGCGCCCACCCACTGGACGACCTCGCCGACTCGAATGGTCTGAGGACCGGGAACAAACGTCGCTCGCTCGACCCTAAAAACCGCTCCCGACGCTGTGCATACTTTGGGGGTGCACATCCAGTTCGCTTCGGGACCAAAATCGAGTCCGCGGACCAAACGACTAATCACCTCACCTGACTGCTCAAAGTCTAAGAGACCAAGGCCCAGACGCTCCGAGCGCAAGTGAAACGATGAGGGTTGGACAGCTGGAGCACCGGCTATCGTGCCGCGTCGCAAACCACGCATCAAAGAGGGAAAGCTCTGAACTGCCGCACGCCCACACTTCGTGGTCAGGGTAAACGCAGTGTCGTCGGGCAGAATCTCGAACTTCTCCTGGTGAAGGATCTGGCCGCCATCGACCTGATTGGACATCAGATGCCAGGTGATTCCATGTTCGTTCTTGCCATCGATGATTGCCCACGACGTCGCATTGAAGCCTGCATATTCGGGCAGTAGTGAATCGTGGTAGTTGATCGCTGCTTGAGTGGGGAGCTGAACAACCTCAGGAGCAAGAATCTGGTGGTTCACTACGCTGAATAGATAATCAGGTCTCGCTTCAGAGAATCGCGTATACCAACCATCCTGTGGTTCAACCCGCAAAACGGCTTTTCCTCGGCACCAAGCCTCAACCCGCTCGCAACGAGAGACGACCCCTTCGATGGTTCCCCCAAGCTCGAGAACTTGGTCGCAAACAGCGACCAAGAGGGGACCTTCACCAACCAACACGCACGACCACGTTTCCAAAACTGTCTTCTCCTGCTGAGCTGGCACGATGACCACCAACTGGGCCATCGTGCTCCAAATTGAGGTGCATGTCACCCGAGGCGCGAGGACAACCCACCCGAATAGTCTCACCTCAGCCTGCTGCGTTCCTCTCGCCTTTCCCCGCCGCCAGCAACGCTCACGGGTTTCCCCCGCCCGTGTTTTGTCCAACAATCCTCGCCGCCGCGCTTCGCGCGAGCCCTCGCAGATTTCTCATCAAATGGTCAACAAAAACGAACTTCATCTTTCCAAAGTCATCCTCGGGTCCATGGGATTCTCCGAGCCCGCGCACGCCGCCGACATTTCTACAATCCACGCGGCCATTGAGCGGGGTGTCACTTCAATTGACACTGCCCCGCTCTACGGCGCAGGAGAAAGTGAACGCATCGTCGGTAGGGCGGTCGCGGATCGCAGGGCAAATGTTCAACTACTCACGAAGTGCGGACTGCGCTGGGACGACGAGCATGGTCAGCCGCTATTTACTGTCGAAATCAACGGGCAACCTTGGACTCCACGCAAGAACAGTCGACCGTCATCGATCATGATTGAAATCGAGCGCTGTCTAGAGCGCCTTCAGACAGATTACATCGATTTGATGCAAATACATCACCTGGACCCTGACACGCCTGTCGACGAGACGATGGAGGCGCTTCTTCAGGCGCGCGATCAGGGGAAAATTCGCGAGATAGGCGTATCAAACTATCCACTAGAGAAGCTCCACTCGGCCTTCAATTCCCTTTCGGGAGAGCTCTTCAGTACGCAGAATCAGTTGAGTCTTTTACAGCAAAAAAAAGAACATCCGACACTCGACTTCTGCAAGGAGAAGGGTGTGCGATTTCTCGCATACTCGCCATTGGCTCAAGGTGTCTTGGGAGGGCGGCTACTGAACGAGAAGCCCGTCGCGGACTGGAGAGCATCAGGCCCCTACCGCCATCCAAAGAACGTTGAGCGAATCAATGCGGTTCTCAATCAAGTCGCAATGCCGATGGCCAGAGAACACGGCGTCAGCCTGGCCCAGCTCGCGCTACTGTGGGTACTCGATGCACAAGGGGCGAACGCGGTGATTGCCGGAGGTCGGAAAAAGGAGCAGATACTGGACGCGGCGGGGACATTGACCGCAAAAGTCCCCAAAGCAGACCTTGACCGACTCGCTCAGGCGATTGCTCGCTGCGGCTTTAGCGAAAACCCGGGTGTCAGCCTTGCTGGGAAAGGCGTTCGATTCCTACAACGCGGCAAGGGAGCGATCGGAAGAAGAATTCGTCAACTACTCTAGTGCCCGCCTTCTTCTAGTTCTCGCGAACAACGACAAACCGCTGTCTTTTCTCCCGCGCGATACGTTAAACGCGGAAGATTTCTTCACCCAAATTAGGTACTCACACGTCGCTCATCGGACGCAACAATCGTCCCGAAGCCTCAGGGGTCGACACCTTCATCTGATACTGTTCTTCAAACTATTCAATTGTCCAAACGTACCTAAAATCGTGACAAGGATCCCTGCCAGCTCAAGGTAGGCAACAAAAGGCAAGTCGACTTTGCTTGAGATTTTCTGGATCTGCGCGGCCCTGAACAGCACATAGGCAGCAATGGCACCGACTCCCACAAAGCTGATTCGGAGGTAGCGGGACCCGCTAATAAACGCAGGGATAGCCACGAATGCGCAAGAAAACGCCACGATCCCAGCGATCGCAAAAATGGCGACCTGCACCGTTCGATGGAATTGGAAAAGTCTCAGCGCGATGACCACGTGTTTTCCCCCTTCTGTGAGCAGAGACTGCAGATCAAGCTGCTTGTTGGTTCCCAGAACGAGCATGCAAAGAAGTATCAGCCCCCAACCCCTTCGCTGAATCACGTCCATCTCCAAGCTGCCCGCTCGGCGACGGTAAGCTTCGAATGCTCGGTAGCTCAGATAACCAGCCACCCCGTACAATAGCGTCGTTGTCCATCCCAGCAGAGTGAAGTCGCCCACAGTTACTTAACGTGCGCGGCGAACCTTCTGCATGTACTCCCAGACCATGGGGGGGGTGAGGTCGCGCAACAGCTCCTTACGTTTCTCCGCCGCAGTACCTTCATTCTCTCGGCGATGAAAGAGAGTGCCATGAGAAGCACTCACCTCTCCCTCGGGTCGCCCGTTGGTGTAGTAGTACATGGCAATCGAGCGACGGCGTCGATCTTCAGGACAGGTGAGCGGCTCAGGGTGACCGTGGTAGCTGAAGTCGGTCGTGTTGAAGATCACGCAGCGATTGAAGATTGGTGCAATTTTCTTCTGGGGGCCAGTTCGATCTTGATCCCAGAGTTCGAGGTGCCCCCCGTACTCTTCTTCCCAATCTTGGTTCAAATAGAGCAGTAGGTTGATGCGCCGATCGAGGCGCAATGACTGATGGTAGTTGAAGTCCGCATGAACCCGGAGCATTCCGCCTCGACGAATTTCGTGGAGACCACCTCCAGCAAGATGTGGGTCGGGAATTAGGCCTTCGATTCCCGTCAATTCAGTGAGGAAGTTCGTCATTTCCTTGCCGTTGAGTGTCTGAATCAGATGCCGAGTTGTCACCCCCAAGCGGCTCGTATCGTTCGAGGCGAACTTGTTTTGGTCCTTGTCAAACATGTGGCCCCAGCTTTCCGAGTGTTCGTCTGGAAATTCGGCCAGTACTTCGTTGAGTGCCCATGGTTCCGCGAAATTATCGATGACCACGTGCGGAAACGGCCCAGCTTCTCGGTAAGAGCTCTGATACTTTTCTGAGAACTCGGTCAGTTTCTTGGGATCAATCTCAAAGTCTTGTTTCATCTATCCGTCTCTCAGCCCGCTCAAGATGAGAAGGCACTCAGCTCCTGGAATACTCATGGTAGACCAAGAGGCTGTCAATAAGGCTCGCTTCCAAAGATGCACGGTTCGAACATCGGGCAATACCCAATGGAGAAATGTCTGCTTGTTGCCCCGATGTTTCCGCTTGGCCGACCAAAGACTGTCACGGAGCCACTCAGCTGCGACTCTATTCCCAAAGCTTGGCTGCGTTTCGGTGATCAATCACCGAGCTTTTTCGATGGCGAAGAAACTCAATCTGTCCCTGCAGTTGGGGAAACTTCGCACCAAGATTGAACAGCGCGTGGGCCGTCGCAATTCTGAGAGAATCGCCCTTGCTGAGGCGTTCTCGGATCAGTTTGGTCAGAAGAATTCCGTACCCTCCCACTGCACCTAGACAGCTCGCTCCGGCAGTGACCGGATTCAACACCACCGCACCGACAGGGAGAGCACCCGCCCAGAACCAAATCCGAGCACAATCTCTAACATTGTAGCGCTCCGCGTTGCCACCGTGAGTCCAAGCGCCTTGAGCGAACGCAACGCCACTGCGCTTGCTGCGCATCCACCACTGCTTCCACGCAGTAATATCAGCATCATGCAGGACCATTTCGGCGTCAATCCGCCAGATGGTCCATCCCCGCTCGCGGAGTCGCAGGCACATTTCTGGTTCTTCGCCTGCCGCAAACGCCTCGTCAAAGCCACCGACGTCTAAGAAAGCCTCGACGCGCAGAAGGACATTCCCTCCACAAGCCTTTGCCTGCCCAACTTCTGTATCCCATTCGGCATCAATCATCCGATTAAAGATGGTCGCTTCAGGAAACTTCTCTCGGCAGCGACCTCCAACCGCAGCCGCGCCGGGCACTTTCTCCATTTGCTCTACAGCGGCATTGATCCAGTCCGAATCCATTTCACAGTCACCATCGACGAACTGTACGTATTCAAGCTGAGAATTGGCAGCCAAGAGCCTACGCGCTCCAGTATTTCTGGCACGCGCCGCGGTAAATGGTCGCTCCATGTTCAGCTCAACGACCTCACAGCCAAGCTGTTTCGCGAGAGTAACGCTCCCATCGGACGAGCCCGAGTCAACATATACCGTGGGAAGGTTCTGCTGGTGAATAGCCGAAAGAGAACGCTGAAGCCTCACGCCCTCATTCTTTCCTATTACGACTACCCCAACATTACGTGCCATCATCCCCTCCGGCCCCCCACTCCAACTGAACGCAACTTAAGCTACACCTTGCTGGGCAAACGCAAGAAGCCATTTTTCAGTCGATACGCAAGACCGCCCTTATCTCCATCCCGCAATCTGGTTCTCACTGCAAGTTCGCGAAATGCGACGGGAAGAATATCCGCGATCTCCGCACAAGAGGCCCCGAACAATCCGTGATACTTCTTGAGATAATAGTAACGGCTTGAGAAGTAGTATTTACTTACGTTCCCCCCCTGAGTGGACAAACCACTGTTCTTGGCGCTCACCCCGCCAGAATGCTCGGCCTGAGTGGTCGTGACTGCCCAGATTTCAAAACCGGCACGAAGGGTTCTCATGCAGAGATCCGTTTCCTCAAAATACATGAAGAAACGGGGATCGAATCCGGACAAGTCGCGGAAAACACTCGTCCGAATCAAGAAAACCGCCCCGCACAGCCAATCGGTCAAAAACGGCTCTTCCCCGTAGACCAGAGGGCGTTTTTCGGGGATCTGTGCGAGTCGCAGCGTGGACAGCACCATCGCCCGCGGGTCGGGCAATCCGCCGGCCCGATGATGGAGGATCGACGGAGCGCCGATAGCGGCTCTCGGGTGCTCATCCATAAACCCCACCAGCTTACGAAGCTCTGACGGCTGAAACACTGCGTCCGGGTTGATGAAGACAATATACGGACTCGACGCATGTTCCGCGCCGAGGTTGCATGCTCGACCGAATCCAATGTTTTTCTCACTCTGGATCACAGTAACTTGAGGAAAGTTCTCTTCGATCCATTGGCTAGCGCCGTCCCCGCTCGCATTGTCGACCACAACACATTCAATCTCTCCTGACTCAACATGCTCCGCTAAGGGCGAAAGCGTCGCGCCCACTGTCTTGAGTGAACGATAAGTGACAATCACAACTGTAGCGATGGGACTCACGGCGCTAGGTTTCATGGTTTGCGGGTCATCAATTCAGATAGGGCCACAGAGGCCCTTTCTTGTTTTGTTCAAAGAGGTCAAGGCGTTGGCTCAGTGGAACCACGCGCCTGAGCACTCTTTCTAGGATGGTCCTTCTACCGAACGCATCGCTGACTAAGCCATTGAAAGACAGGTCAGAGTTGTAAGATTTGAACGGCTCCTCCATCGCTATCTCCTCAAGGGCGACCAGACAGCATCCCGAAGCACGCAAGCGCTCGATCAATCTCGGCAGGGTGGCACAAGAAATACTCGAGAAGTGAGCGTACCCGATTTGACCTTGAGGTAATAGCGAGCTCGGATTTCGGCATGTCCGATCGGCGTGTCGGACTGCTTGCAAGACAGAACCCACGTAGCGATCCTGTATCTGCTGTCTCAGCTCGTCATCTTGCGCTGCTAACCATGCGCGCTCAAATCGGTCGTCATCGAAGTTCACACTCGCAGACGCCAATTGATAGCCCAATTTCGTGTAAGCGTTTTTAATCGCGCTCCGAGCCTCCACGTCCTTTCCCCGATTCAAGTGCGGAAATCGAAACCACTTCGGACCGCGATCAAACGCCCCAATTCTCTCAAGCAAGTGATCACAGAGCTCGATTGATTCGATCGTCTCTGCCAGCCCGACCTGGTGAGCTGGGCGATGAAAATGGGTGTGATTTCCCAGTTGGTATCCGGCGTCTAGCCAACGTCGCAGGGAGTCCTCGTGGGCTACAGCACGTTCACCCACAACAAATGCAACACAGTGAGCTACATGCGCACTTTGCAATCGCTCTCGGACTGTATCCATGATGCCAGGGAGGCCTGGGATACCCGGCTCCACGATCGTCGGAGCATCGTCTAGAGTAAAAGCAAGCTTCACGTATTCTCTCTTGTTCGGTCCCCTACATGAACAACGCTCCTCATGGGAATCACCTGCTAGAGGGTAGAGTGTTCTCATTGAAGACTACCGGCGGCAGAACGAAGCTTCCGACCGAATGCGCCAAAGGCGACGAGGTTAGGGTATTTGCGGCGATTCCACAATCGCCGGAGTGAGTAGTATCGCTCATGCATCGCCCCTCGGCGCGGAGGCGAAGGGCGGGCTGGAATTCGAAGGGCGGCGCTCGGCGCAGCGCTCGATTCTCCACCTTTCTCGCGCGACGCACCTGTACTATGGACGTAAAATGACTAGTGACGATGTTGAATCTTCCGATGCACCCAGCGGACCTCCGCGGGGGTCGATAGACAACAATCCCAAGGACATCAGTCTACCGCAGCTTCTCTGGGAAGACTTCAAGACCCATGACAAGAGCCTCCTTGAGCCTGGGTTTTGGGCTATCGCTGTTCACCGATTCGGTAATCGTCGGATGGGAGTTCGCTCGAAGGCAATTCGAGCTCCACTCACCATCGCCTACCGAGCGCTGAATCACGCGCTCATCCTGGGTGCTGGAATTCACTTAGACTATTCGGTCAAATTGGGTCGACGAGTTCGAATCTGGCACCACGGCGGGATATTCGTCAACGCGCAATGCATTGGCGACGATGTCCATATGCGGCACAACGTATCCATCGGTATCAATTCTCGCCAAGACCCTTCACCACCACCACGAATCGGAGCCAACGTTGATATCTACGCCGGGGCGTGTATCGCTGGAGACATTAAGATCGGCGACAACTGCGTCATTGGCCCTAATTCGGTGGTCATGAGCGATGTCGAGGCCAACACTTCCGTGTTTGGCAACCCAGCTCGGCGAGTTCCTGGTGCCAATGCAAAGCCCGGCCACTAGCAACTCGATCTACTGAACGTCGGAGTACCAGGGCCTTCCCACGGTAGCAGGGCCTTCCGACAGAGCTTTGTGATTGTTCGTTGACAACCTCGTAACGAGCGGCAAACTGCCCTATGTCTGCGTCCGAGCCAGAGGCCTTTCCTCGCGAGTTGCGCGAGATCGCTGAGAAGTACTTCAAGGCGCGGCAACTGCAGCTTGGGGAGACGGAACCAGTCCTCAAGTTGGGGTGTGCGGACTCGCCTTATCGTTTTTCGCTGCTCGATTCGGGGAGCGACCAAGTCGCCTACATTGCCTGGTCGAACGAGCAGTTTCCTTTCGCAGTAGACACCGCGGCGCAAGCAGCTCTCTCCGCCGCTGAGCGAATCGGACCGGAGTTAGCTCAGAGAGTACTTTCTCCCGACGAAACGGGCATGTGTTTAGGACGTTCCTACGCTATCTATCCGTGGCGAGAATCGCTGGGTCGAATCGCTCTTGGGTTGGCTAAACGCTCTTTCCTACGGAAGCAACTTCTGCCTTGGCTCGCGGAGGTGACCAGGGTCACGTGTCACATTCCCGACCAAGAAGAGATCGAGGAGTTATTTAGGAAGCCTTTGAACTCGATGGCCTGCTCGACGGTGCTCCCAGCCCGTCTGAGACGCGAAGCGGAAACGACACTGCTGGCCTTGGAGCAAGGTCGTTTTAGCCCGCGCAACGTTCTCTCGCATGGCGATCTTTGGATCGACAACATCCTATTTTCTAGGGTTTATCGACTACCCATCTCCGCAGTTGTGATCGACTGGGGAGGCTGTCGTCACTTGGGGCATCCTCTCTTCGATCTCCTTCGTTTGAGTGATGATCTCGCGCTCGGAGCGCCGCTGCTCCGAGATCAGATTGCTCTCCACTGTCAGGCACTGGGTGTCCCAATCGAGCAATCCCCAATGCACTTGATCGCGTCACTTGCCTTCCTCAAACACAACTTGGGTGAATTTGAAGTGCATCGCTATGTAGAGGTCTGTGATTCGATGCTGGAGCGACTTCGTTTTGCGGGACTGAGGGAATCCACGGAACGAAACGAGTCGGTCGCGTAGGTGACGGCTGAAGCAGGGGAGATTCGCCGCAATCTGCCAAGCGTGAAGGCCACCGATTGGTTTTTTCCGGATCCATCGACTCTGGCGCAATGCGAGGTAGACTTCGAGCTTGCAAAACGACTCGACAGAACTCGCGAGCGCCGCTGCTCAGAGTGAAACTCTCTTCCTTGATTCGCTTCTTGATGCCAAGCCCGACGAGATCCGTCTCTCAGTTGGAGGTTTTTTTCGCTTCAAAGAGGTCAACGTAGCCCGATTGACCCGAGGAAAGTCGCTCGTCGAACCACAATTGCAAGTCTTGTTGAAAGAAGAGCAACGGGGCTCAGCTGAATCTCCATTGCGACGGGTCTTGAGTGCGAGGCTGAACGAACTCTGGAGACCACTACACCTCGAGCGTGATTCCCTCGCGGAGAGCGACAATGCTCTTCTGCGGAGTATCTCTGAACAGATGAGAGATGGCCTGGGTTCTCTGCGAGTGCGACAAGTTCAAGGCCTAATTCGAGCTCTGCAGAAGAGCGGGAGAGCTGCACTCAGCGAGAGTGGTATCGTCGTGGGGCGACGACACATCTACGCGCCTCAGGCGATCTCTGACGCAGCCGTCATCACTCGTTACGCCTTAGTCACTGCCTTCAAAGGAGGGGACGCGCCCCTATCTTGGAAGCCGTCGCCAGTTCATCTGCTCGACAAGTCTGGCGGCGTAGCGCACCTTTCAGGAACTGACCTGGAACGAATGGGCTATGAACGTTTGCAGGGCCGCGCAGTCAGAATTGATGTTGTTGAGCGCATTGTCGATCCCCGCTTTGTCCAGAAGCAGCCCGTTTATCTGCCAACTTTGATGCACACCTTGCGCTGCAACGAAAAAGAGGCCCAAGAGGCTGCTCGCCAATTGAGCCTGGCTGGCGCCCCGAAAGGCAATCGCCCGCGACGGCGTTGAATCGAAGTAGGCGCCGTGAGCGCATCGCTTGAAGGTCCTACAGCTGTTCTCGAGCAACGGCCCTCAGCGATTCGATACGAGCTCCGGTGGGGTTGAATAGCCCCGCATTGACATGCGCGTCGAGGTGCGAAGTAAAAGCGCGAGCCCGATTCTCTGGGGAAACCGCGAGTATTGTGAGTCGGAGAAAGCGAAACCCCTGGCACTTGCTGATGGGCACAATAGCGCCGGGAAGCTCCGCATTGTCGCGCAGCTCGATGCCTTCTTCATAGTTCACCCCAAAGAGGCACCCCGGCGGCAATCGCACTCCATTGAGGAGCACTTCGCAAATATTGATACAGGAATGTCCGTCCCCCAGACCGAGCTTTTCCACCAACAGAGGTTCACCCTGGTCCGACACCAGAACGTTTACTCGTCCCCCGCGTCTCACTCGGCGACGATTGACCTCAAAGAAGTACTTTTCAGCGAGGGGACAGCTGCCTATCTCTAGTTTTTCAGGCCAAAAGGAGAGGTTCTCAAGACTGGAAGCATCGAGCACCGGGAACACTAGATCCGCAATGATCGCAGCCAGAATCTTGTGTTCCTCGTAGTCCAGGGAATCCCGAAGCGCGAGAAGAGGTCGCAATGGAGAGTCCTCAGGGATCTCACCCACTCGCTCATGAGGCACGAGACTGCTCAGAAAAAATTTCTTGCGCAGCCCGGGAAAGAGCTGATCGATGCGCTCTTTTTGCTTGGCTTGAGGCATGTTGACCAGGGAGGCGAGATACCGGCTGGCTTGCGTGTAGCCTGAACCGCGTCGCTCCGTACGATGCGAAAAGTGCTCGCTGAGCATTTCCACCAGAGTGCTGCCAAAGGCAAGACCAGCGCTCTCGAATGCAGCGGCCAGTTGGTTCATACTCTTCCCCCCATCTTCAATGGCCCCCGCAAGACTCATCTATGAAGTCTAAAAGGGCCGCTTGCGGGATAGCAAGGGTTGCGGTGGGTCGGGGCTTTCTTCCTCGTCCAGCCAAACGTTGGCGCAGGCCCGCAGCGAATTGTCGTGCAGTCGCAACACAACATCGATTCCTCCATTTGCGTCGGTTTGATAGCCGCCCGCAAGATTCCATGCCACGGGGATCCCCAGTCGATGGAGCCCTGCGAACACCAGACGGTCGCGAGCAAGTAGCTGTTCGGTCGATAGCCACCCGCCCAAGGGGTCATCGATGTGAGGGTCCACGCCAGCCTGGTAAAGGACAACCTGGCAGCCCACGAACGTTTCGAGGATTGCTGGGATGACGGTCAGGAATTCCTCGGCCAATTCAACCCGGCTGTAGTCATGGACAGGACTGTAATGCACCACGTGCTCGTGCCAACGTTTCAAGCGTAAAATGTCACTCGTACCGTCGCCAAGGTGCATGTCAAAATCAAGAACCCCAAAACGCTCGATGGCACCCTCTTCGCGTAACACCGCACCCGCAATGACCAGACCATTAAACGTGCAATAGCCACCGCCCCTGGTGTAGCCGGCATGATGAAAGCCGGAGCATGGCGCGACCGCGCCCACTCCGTTGGCCAGAGCATGCCGGGCAGCCGACAGCATGGCGCCATTCGTCCAGCAAAGGCTCTCAGCGACGACTTTGTCGTAATTTCCAAAGCCATTTCTAATTTTTAGATCGAGAACGCCACGAACGTAGCGCGGGTCATGAGCCAGCTGGATCTGCTCAAGGCTGACCGGCACGGGCCTCAGTATCTCCAGTGGTACGTTGCACGCTTTCCAAGACTCAACCACTGCCTGCGGCTTATGCGCGCTGGGGGATACACTATCCGTCGTCGCGGTCATCTCGGGCGAATAGAAGACCGGTACCGCTGGGAGCTGGGCCATCACCATGAGTGTACCGCGAGAACCGTGATTCACCAGCACGCACGTGGGTGGCTTGCATTGACTCTGGGTATAAACTTTGAGTTGCGGCTCAGGCAGTCGCTCCGTGGGTGCTCAAAGGCCTGGGCGCTCTGACACTCTCTCGACCTCAATGTGCGTGAACTCAATGCACTGGCGAACCGCGGCGAGCAACTGGGTGGAAGTAAAGGGCTTTGGAAGAAGCATAAACTCCTCCCGGCTCACTCCACGGGACTCCAAAATACCATCGGTGTGTCCGGACATGTAAAGGACTCGCAACCCATCGATGCGAGCGGCGAGTTGCTCACTCAGGATGCGGCCGTTCATTCCCGGCATCACGACATCAGTCAGTAGCAACTGGGGGCTCACCGTTCCGTCCTCAACCGCTGCAATGGCAGCGAGTGGATTGTTGAAAACAAACACAACGTAGCCGTGTTGCTCAAGCGTGCGACGCACCACCGATAGGATACTCCCCTCGTCCTCACACACCAGAATGCGCTCAGTCCCGGTTGCTGGGGCGAAGCTTCTTTTCACACTCGGCTTCGTCAGTTCAGGGTCGTCAATGCGGGGAAGATACACGGTGACTGTTGTTCCAACTCCGACGGCGCTCTTCACTGCGATACCTCCACCTGCTCGCGTCACGATCCCGTGCACGGTTGATAACCCGAGCCCAGTGCCAACACCTGATCGTCTGGTTGAAAAGAAGGGTTCGAACGCGCGCGTCAGAACGTCCTCGGACATGCCCGCCCCCGTGTCGGAAACCGAAAGTTGTACGTATTCGCCCCTCTTGAGGGGGCCCGTCTCTGTTTCGAGCCCTCCGGGGAGACTAGCGACGTCACACTCAATCCGGAGCTTTCCGCCTTCGGTCATGGAGTCCCGCGCGTTCGTCACAAGATTCATCACGATCTGCTCAACCGCCCGCAACGGAAGTCTTGCGTAGATCTCTGTTGCGTCCAACGTGGACTGAAGTGCGATGTCCTCCGGCAAGAGACGTCGCAAGGTGGGCTCAAATTCGATGACGGTCTGGGTGACATCCACGTCCCCGAGTTTACCTCCGTCCGTTCGGCTGAAGCTCAACAGTTGACGGGTGATGTCTGCGCCTCGTTGAGCCGTCTCCATCAGATGGTCAATGCTGCTCACCATATCCTGCAGATTTCCGGGATCCGTTTGCAGAGTCCATTGAACAATCTCCGCATGGCCCATGACCCCGGTGAGAAGATTGTTGAAGTCATGCGCGACACCTCCAGCGAAGTTTCCGAACGCCTCCATCTTTTCACTTTGTCGCAGTCGTCGCTCCAGTTGAAGTCGCTGCTCGTGCTGAATTCTCGCCTCTGCCTCACGACGAGCCAATTCTTGTTGCTGCTGTGTCAGCTTCTCGACGGCCCGCTGATAGGTGTAAAGAACCGAAGCCACGAAGGCACAGACAGCAAAAATTTGCGCGAACACGCTCACCGCGTCGAACTCTGGCTCCACCGAGTAGAACCCGTTGTGGTGAAGAACGAGACTCACGGCAAACACGATGCAAAACCAGACGGCGGTCGCGATCGTCGCGCGAATATTGAGCAGGATAGCGGACCCGGCTATCGCTGGAAAAATAGCACCCACATGACTTGAGGTCGGACCGCCACCCAATACTAAGACGCTCACGGCCTCGATCAATGCCGCAAGGACCAGCGCTCGGGCTAGGTGCTTGTAACCCCGCCTCATCATGATGACGCCGAGGCTGGCGAACCCCCAGCCGACCCCGAGTGACCAATACGCGTAGTCGGGCTGGTGGAGAAACAGCAAACTGACGATGAAGTAGAGCGGGATGGTCCAGAAAACCGTCCTCGCTCCGAGCAGGATCATTCGGTCATAGCGCTCCTGTGCAACCGGGTCGCTGCTCTTGGCCATTGAAGCAGCATAATGGTTGATATGGATCCCGTCGAGCGACACCGAATTCGTCACTTCTCGGGACAGATTTCACTGACTGACGAGCAACGGTGCTCGGCTTATTAGCGCGGGCTATTCCGCCAACTCAACCTTCACTACATCCAGCCTCAGGAACTGCCCGAGGGTCGGTGTCTGATCATACGGGGGTAAGTCGGAGAACGACTCTTGAGGAAAGTTCGCGATTTGACGGTCGTTGCCATCATTGGCAATCACCTTCACTGAAGTTCCGCCCTCAACGGTCATCGTCATCTCATAGTCTTCTTTATGAATGTCATGGGCCACATATCCATGATTATTGAGCCAGTACTTTTCTACCGGGCTCGCGACTTCGATAGAGAACTGCTGGTAGTTGATGGCGGAGCTGTCACTGGCACCTGGCTCAACATCTCCACCGACCATGAGTGGAACGTTCGGAGTTGGCGTAGTCCCACCCACGATCTTTGTGGGCTCCCATATTCCGCGAACGCGCAGAGTCACCAGATAGTTCGTTCCGGCTTCACCCCCAAAAGTGAGATCGGTCTCGACATGTAAGTCGCCATCGAGAAGACACGTTGCGCCATTTCCAAGAGGGAGACTGGTGCTGCTTTCGCAGGGACGATCAAGGAGCAGTTCATTGAGTCCGGATGCAAGAGTTAACGGATCGGTCGCGGGCATTCCCCCTGTCGCCTGAGCATCGCCACCAGTTCCGGCTGCTTCGCCCCCTGTGCCCGCCATATCTCCCCCGCTGGCAGTCTCCCCGCCCGTGGCAGCAGCCCCTCCACTGCCGGTTTCAAACGAGCCGCCGGTGTTCGTCCCGATCGCAGGTCCTCCTCCAGTCGAGGTTGAGGTTTCACCACCGTCGCTGCAGGCAACCAGCATGAGTGCGCTGGCCGCAAACGCAGTGGAAGAAGTGGGAAAGAAAGGTATGAATTTTCGCATGTTCTCTTGGGGAAGCTGAAGGTCCCTTAGGCTACGAAATGCCGGTGCCATTGCGAGAGGATGAAATCGACCTCGCCCGTATCGCAAGTTTTCGCGAGATTGGATTTGCGCCAAGTGGGTATGCTGAAGTCCAGATCAGTGCTCGACTCGGACACCGCACGGGGAATGGGAGTAGATTCGCTTCGCCGTGCGTATACTTGCCAAATGCTGGGGCATGCGCCCGCATTCCGACTGATTCTCGATGGGTAAGACTCGCAAAGAATGGCTCGCGCCGAGAAAGCACCGACTCGGGGCGGGACTGCTTTCTTGTATCGTCCTTGCCTGCGCCTTTGCGCCGTGGCCCTTTGACGCGGAGACACGGGGAGACATTCACGAAGCAAGAAGCATCAATGCAGGGCCCCCTCAAGTTTCCATAACTCCACCGAAACCAGTGAATCCCGAACTGGGGCAGTGGATCTGGACTCGAAAAGACGCAGCCATCTTCCGCGATGTGCAAAACGAACGTGCGACGATCATGGAACCGCGTTTCGACAGCCTCCAAGCGGGGATCTGGGTTGCCACTGTAGTGCTCGATGACGCGGGTCACCCGATTGCCAGAAGAGCGAATTCGCCAGGAATTCTAGAGCAGGGCATCCCTATCTCACTCGTTGTGCGATTTGACGACGCCTTTCACAAGGTTTGGCAGAGCACATCAACGGCTGATGTATTTGACCAGGTCGGCCCCATGCTCCGGAATCTATTGAAGGAGACAGCGGCGACGGGAACTCTCGTAAGGGAAATTCAACTCGACTATGACTGTCCATCAAGACGACTTCAACAATGGGCGACTGTCGTCGTTCGACTGAAAAAGGAAGAGTTTCGGAAACTACCCATCTGGCTTACCTCTATCCCGGTGCACCTGCAGAATCAACAGTACTGGGAGCAAGTGCGCCCCAGCATCGAGGGGCACATTCTACAACTCTTTGATACCGGACTTGCTTGCAATCGTTCAAAGGCCGATGAGCTGAAGTTGTCTCTCATCAGATCCAACGTCCCCTTTCGCGTTGGCCTAGGTGCGTTCGAGAGGGGCGAGACCCGTCCTGAAACGTTTCACGATTGCTGGGCCCGAATATCTACGACTTTCGCACAATTGCCCGGTTACCGCGGGGTCTGGGTGTTTCCGGCGGGGCATTCGTACCAAGGGCTCATCCGTCACTTTGAGCCAGCACCCACCGCGTCTCAAAGGTTTGAACCGTGACAGCGCTCCTGAGGATAATCCCGGTACGATTAGCTTTCATCTGTGCAGCCGTTGCCGTGGGACTCAGTCTTCGGGACGCAAGTCCCGAGCCAATCGCCCAAGCCTGTGGAGGTCCAACGAGCGATCCCATCATTCATCTGATGCCGCTTCAGTGGTTCAGCTCGAACTGGGAATACGAGGACGAGTACGGTCAGTTTGGGGTGGATGAGGAGCTTTCGTGGGCCTATCCCTTTGCTCTCAAACACGGCGTCCACGCCCAAGTGCTTCAGGAACTCACATCGGAAACTCCTCCGACAATCGCCAGCGAGTCGACTTTCCGGGGAGCGACCAACACATCTGCTCGCCAAGCGGCCGCACGAAAGGTCGTGAACGAATTGCTTGACCTTCCGGCCGCGCGGGCTGTCTACAAGCGACGGCTTTTATTTGAAGCAGCCGGGGCCGCGTCGATTCAATCCATCGGAGTGATCGAACTGGGGCAGCTCCTTTCTGACGCGAAAACAAAAATTCCCAACGGCTACCGAGATGCCATCCAAAAAACCGTTGCGCCCGCAACATGGGCTGCCCTTCACGCGGGCGTAAACGCCTGGCTCGCCAAGTACCCCGCCCATGTTCTCAAGGACTTTGCGCAGCTTTGGAAGGTGCATCTTTACTACTTGGCCGGGGACTCAAGCGGCGCCTGGCAGGTGCTCTTTGACGTCTATGAGCGTCGACCCATTCGCGTTGCCGCCGAAATGCACTTTCTCCTCGTTCAGGACATGCTTCCCACAGAAGTCCAGCTGAACAACGAAGGTCGCCTTGAGCTTCTTTCCCTTCTGATCAGAGAACTCAAGTGGTCTGAACCGCGCTGGAATCGCCTTTGGGAGTTGAGTGAGGAATCTCTCCCCCAGCCCCTGGCGGTGAATCTACAGGAGCGCCTTCTCTTTCTCACGTTGAGTCGACCAGAAGGAGTTCCGCTACCCCAGCGGTTTCCCGCACAAGCAAAAGCTCATTCGACTCTGTGGGGAAATGCTCGAGCGATCAATCTCATGAACGAAAACAGGTGGAAGGAGGCTGGCTACCAACTGTTTCGTCTTGCCCCCAGTGAATCACAAGCTGGCCTCGTCGTGCGCTATCATCTGCACTACGGACAGCCGGAGCAAGCGGTGAGGGCACTCCAATTGGATGCCGTTACTCAACGGTATTTGCTTGAAACGATGATGTCAGAGTCACAGTTGGAGGTCCTCGTCCTGCATCCGCGAGAGTCGCTCAGGAATGCGGCACGCCTGGCCCTCGCCGCAAGAAGAATGAGTCAAAATCGCCTACTCGAAGCCGCCCACTTGATGCCAACCACTCACGGGGAAGAGCGAAAAGTGCTCCTTCAGGCCGCTCACCTCGCCGACGATAGAAGCGCGGACGGACTGCTCGCATTCGCCCGCTACATGAACGAACATCGCGCGGACATTCTCACTCCCGACCGCTTTTGGTTTCGCTCCCTTTCGCCCGCGTATGCCACAGAGAGGATCGCATCGCCTTCTTTTACCAACCAACATCTCGCCGGTTGCATGACCGGGTTTCACGCGATTTCACCTTATGCGAAGTGGCTGGCCGCAAATCCTGATCACTCGGACGCAGTGGAGGTCTTGAAGGAGGCCGACACTCTCTACAACTTTCTCCTCAATTACAGCCACCACAATCCAGCTACATGGGGTGACTATCTTGAGAAAACGCCCCAGGCCGAAGCTCTACGCGCCGCAGGGAAAGAAGTTCGCGCGAAAAATTAGATCAATCTAAGCCAATGCAGATATCTGCACTGCGCCAGCTGCGCGCAATCGTTGCCAGAGCACCCACAAATAGACGTGGTCGAGTATGAACGAGATTGTTGCGAGCGCATGGATGAGATGGTTTCCCGGGTAGTGGAGAAACATGATCAACGTGTTCATGGCAGTGCCGTAAGTTCGTAGCCAGCCGATAGCCATCGAAAAGCGGCGCTCCTCAGGGTTGGCCATCAGTGTCCACAAGCAGAGCCACGAGATAAGAAGTTGGCAAAGATATGCCGATGTTGCCCCGATAGGTTCGTCCAAGCCTTGCAGGACGAAGAAATAATAAAGAATTCCGAATGTGCCGATGCAGCCGGCGGCGAAGATCTTGAAGTGACGCTTAATCAAGCCATCTCGATACAGGTCAGCGCCGAACTGAATCGTCTTGTAGATGATCAGAATATCGAGAAACCACCAGGCACGATACGTGTAGACGAGGAACCATCCCATGTCGGTCTTGAAGGGAAACGACCACAGAAACTCCCAAGCAAAGTTAGAGAATGCCGCAATCGCCGCAATGTCGACAAACCTCAGCTTGAAAGCGTTGCGAATGATGAGTGCGTAGGCCACGACCCACAGGAGACAGCCGTCCAACTCTAGATCCGACACATTCATCGACACACGGCTCGCTCCCCTTGCTTCAGGCTAGTTGAGTCGAATGGTGGCCATCAAGTCGCCGAGGTAGGTGGAGACCAAATGCAAAGTCTCGATTAATCAAGACTCTGGAAGAAGTCCCAGAAAACACCCGGAGCAAAGCCATCCTGGCGACCGTGATTCTGACCAGACGTTTGACACCAAACAAGAGGATTATCCTCATCGCAACCGTCGTAGGCAACACAAGGGCTCGGCTCGTACGCAGTCGACATCGGCGGTGAGTCACAATCATTGGCTCCCAGCATGCGATCCCGTGCGTCGCGACTCCAGTCGATGAGGTTCGAGGGGTCGTTGACGTCGTGGATGAAGATGCGAGCAGTCGGATCGCCGGAGCACTGACCGAGCGGAGGCTCGCCGCCAGTCACGCTAGCCAAGCCTCGGAACACATCAGCACGCACGCACGAAAGTTGATTAACAACCCACGAACCGCTGCTGTATCCAACCGCAAACACCTTGCTTGTGTCGGCACAAAATCGCGTATTGATGTCTTCGAGCATAGCATCGATGTAGTTCATGTCTGCTGTGTCGCCGCCATCCATCCAGCAACCATCGCCTCGAGATCCCTCACCACGAAGCAGGATCGCATCGTTACCCGCAACGCCCTCCATAGGAACGTTGTTCGTGTAGCTGCCGCAACCATGCAGAAGCATGATGACGGGATACGCTTTGGAGGCGTCATAACCAGTGGGAAGGCGGACGTCGTAGTCTCGACTCCCGCCGCCAACGTTGACGCTTGTTCCAACCCAACTGCCTTTGGATTCGTTCTCCTGCATGCCGCAGCCGGCACTCTCAGTTGACGGCGCGCCACCAGTGCCCGCGTCTCCCCCCGTACCTTCGAGCCCGCCCGTTCCGGCGCCTCCTGTCGCGCCGCCTGTTCCAGCACCGCCTGTTCCGGCACCACCAGTTGCCACAGCGCCGCCTGTTCCGGCACCACCAGTTGCCACAGCGCCGCCTGTTCCGGCACCACCAGTTGCCACGGCGCCGCCGCTCCCCAGCACACCCTCCTCGTCGTTGCCAGATGAACAAGCCACCACGAAAAGCGAGGCAACAACACAAGCGGAGGAACAAACACGATACAACATGATTCTACTTTTTCCGGAAATAGGAGGGTTGGAGTTGGGGTCGCATGCGAGCCCAATCGTCGAATTTTCGACTCGGATAAGAATCCGCCTTTCTTCAACAAGAAGACGAAAACGCTACCGATCCGTAGTGTTCCCTGCCCTATGTTACAGCTCACAAAGTCGACAGAGACGTAGTATGAACGCCCGAAAAATTCCCGCTGCGTCAGCCGCAGCGGCGTCACCAAATTTCTCTACCTCGGGGAGGCTAATTTTCACCTCCCCCGAGGACACTCAGCGGAGCTAGCGAAAAAGCGCCGATACAGATGTTCCGTCGTGAATGCTACGAATCGCGTCGGCAAGGATCTTGTCCACGCCAAGAACTTTGATTTTGTCGATGCGAGCGTGATCGGGGATAGGGATGGTGTCGGTGACGATAACTTCTTTAATCGGGCTCGCCGCGATGCGCTCAACCGCACGTCCACTGAGAACTGCGTGGGTCGCAATCCCCCTCACATCAAGCGCTCCTCGGTCGAGAAGCAGCTCGGTCGCTTTGAGGAAAGTGCCCGCGCTAGCGATCTCGTCGTCCACCAGGATGCAGCGTTTTCCCTGAATGTCACCAATGATGTTGGCCGCTCGTGGGTTCTCGTCGTCGGCGTCGCGTCGCTTGTCGATGATAGCCATAGGCAGATCGAGGCGGCTGGTGTAGCGCGCAACGTCCTTGGCTTCGCCTGCATCGGAAGCGACAAGAACAGCATTTGAAAGATCAGTTCCCCGCAGGTAGTTCGTCATCAAATTGATCGCCTGCAGTTGATCCGTCGGACAACGAAAGAACCCTTGAATCTGAGCGGCGTGCAAATCCATCGTCAGGACTCGGTCTGCCCCCGCCGCGGTCACTAGATCGGCCATCAGCTTCGCTGTGATGGAAATGCGAGGTCTGTCTTTTTTATCGCTGCGAACGTAAGGAAAGTAGGGAATGACGGCCGTCACTCGAGCTGCCGATGCACTCTTCAGAGCGTCAATCATGATCAAGAGTTCGAAGATGTGCTGGTGCAGAGGCGGCGCGGCTGTTTGCACCACGAATACGTCCGCTTCGCGAACGTTCTCCTCAATTTGCACCATCAAGTTTTCGTTCGAGAACTGAGTTGTCGTGCTCTCCCCAAGCCTCAAGCCGAGCTGTTCACAAATCCGCTGCGCGAGTCCGCGGTGACTTTGACCACTAAAGATGAGAAACTTTCCGTACACGGTGCTGCCTTTCTTGAGTAACGCGCTAAGTTATTCTGAGACTTCCGCCGGGGGGGAGCTTCCCTTCGGCCAAAACTGAAAGAACCCCGTCTGACTGTCCTTGTCGAGATACAGCATTTTGAAATCTACACTGTTCAGTTCGTTCTTGACGTTAGCATCTAAAAAGGAGGCGGATAATGAATCTCTGATTTGGTCGGAGCTATCCAGCCACTCGGGAGTCTGAATATAGGCAGCCGCAGCAAGAATGTCATACCCGCGGCGATGGGCATGATGCAGGAGCTGGCTATTCTTAAATGCCTCAAAAGATGCTTTGTCCGTAGCAAAGGCAAAGCCATGAATAGCCAACTGGTCGAGGCAAAAGTTCAGGACGCCATCGTCGAATTCAATCAGATTAGAACCGGGCGCCTTTTCGGCAAGAGACTGCGAAATCTGCTCGCGATTGTTGCACAGAGCAGACTGGCGCGAAGCGCGATCGCCATAGGCGTAATACATCATGTGACTGCCTAGCGAAAAGAGCATGAAGTTCAGCCACGCGGCCTGCAACAAGCGAGCGACGAAAACCTGGTCTTTGACGAGTCGACTGTAAGCGTCGCCTACAAGAATCGCGAACCAGAATGAACTCATCAGCATGAATAACGCGTAGTACCAGGGCCCCTGGTGCCACAAGTTGACCATGATGAAATTGTAAGAAGCCTTGATGACTACGTAAAAAGAGAAACCGACGGGCACCACAAATCTGGCGTTATTCTTGAAGTACTTTTTGACGAGCACAGCATAGGCCAGCCCAATGAATGCTGGGACAACTACCTGGACCGCCCGAAACACTTGCGTCATCAGCATCGGCCCCGATGGTGAGTCACCTGTGATTGCCTCTTTCAGCTCAATCAACGGAGGAAACACTGCTGCCAAATAGACGTACAACGCGGACAACAGCGACACGCCGGACTTCGTCATGCCGCTCAGGGGCATCGGAACACCTACGGTAAGCTTGTTGTAAGCCATATAGCCCAGCACAGCGAGAACACTGGGCAAGCCAATGAGAACGGTTGTTTTTATTCTGTCGGGCCAACTCCCGGGGAGCAACAACATCAGTAGCGCGAAAGCCGGTAAGATGAAAACGTCATCGAGACGGGAAAGAATGATGAACGGCAGAATCAAGCCTCCTTGGACGAGGACATTGCTCCACTTGGGTTTAGCCAAGTCTTCCAGCGGTACGGCCTTGTCTCCGGCTAGTCGATACGCGAAGAGAAAAAGCAGAGCGCCGCCGAATAGGACGGAGAATGAGCTCTCCATCCCGTCAATGCGTTCCCACACTGGCTGGTTGCGAAATATTACTCCCGTAATCATGTAGTAGATCCCAGGAATCGTGAGCAAACTGAGGAAGATGGACCGGGTGTAGCGGTAGATCGCCAAATTGGTGAGGATAAGGCCAAGCGACATCGACGCCGTTGACAGAAAGAGCGACAGCAGATGCTCGGCCTCAAGGGTTTCTGGTCCCACTATCTTGAAAACGTAGGTGAGAAAATACTGCCACAGCGGGTGAAACCCGTTCGTGACTGTTTCTCCATCAAACGTGTAGTGAGGCGCTTTTGCGGAGTGACGTGCTATCGCGATGTAGAGCAGCGCATCTCCTTGAACGTAGCTGAAAAGTCCTTGAGCTCCATTGCGCAGGTAAACGAAAACCGGAGACGCGCTGACCAAAATCGCGGTGACAGCCGAGATCGCTACCTGATGGATGACTCTGAGTGGGGCACGTGAATCGTCGAACATCATCGGCTGGTTCTTCCTCCAAGCGCGACGCGTTTGACACAACGCATCTTATGGGATGGCAGGGGCTAACCAAAATCTGGCATATCGTCAACCCGCTGACTCTCCGGCAAATCTACCATCGTCGACCTCCGACCTCCTCAAGTCGAATCATGGAAACCTCAAGGCAACACAATCCAATCATCGAAGTCCGTACAGCCCAGGGCCATTTCAAAAAGACAACCGGTGAACAGGCTCGGAAAGGACGACCCAACTAGGGCCGGGGGCTCATCGCGCGAGGACGAAACCAGTCGCGTCCAAAGTGGAAATCTCCACCTATCCCTAAGAAGAGACTGAAAGTGAGCGGGTGTTCGGGATCGCTTAATGGCTCGAGCGGAATCGTGAACGTTTCCAGGCAGTCCGAGCTGAACCGTACCGAATAGGTCGTGCCAACGCTCGCCTCGATCAGAGGAGTCAGGGCAAAGTTGCCTACGGGTATGCGAGCGCCCGCTGAGACCTTTCCAGCCAAGCCTGAGAGGCTGCCCTTTTTCACGCACTCCTCTTGCTGCGGAGAGCTGAGCTTCTGGCTCCAACTGAAGCGCTGATACGGCAAGAGGCCGACTTCGCCATAGAGTCCCCAATAATCGACGGCACTCATCGCGAAGAGCGAGATCCCCAGTTCTTGAAGCCCCCCTTTGCTTGAGATGGTGATCGGAATATTCGAAGTATTCTCGAAACTGCTGAGTGCATCGCCAGTCGAAAGTGCGGCCATTGCCCAAGATACTCTCAACCCAAAATAGCGCGCGAACCGAATTCCGAATTCTGGACGAGCCAGCAATCCCGGCCCGAGATGCTGAGCGGTGGCGGGACCAATGGGCAACGACAGCCCCAACTTGAATCCGACGAGCAGGTCGGATTTGCCAGAACCGCCAGTCTCAGACGTTTCTTCGTGGGCTCCACAAGTCGCGGCCCAGCCGAAGGCAAGAAGCAATGCCAATAAAGCGGCACCCCGACTTCGACGCATTTCAGAGTTCTAGCGAAAGTTGTAGCGAACTCCAACGACAAGCTCCCCCAAAAGGCTTTCTAAGCTTGGCCCGTCAGAGCTGCGCCCGCCAATCGATCCGCTGCGAGACTTCGGGTAAGCTGAGCCTCTTATGTCTTGCTTACGGAAAGCCGCAGATGCTGGCGCTTGGCTACGTCGTCCTCCGGCTTTCCTGTTTCCTGCGATCTTACTTGTAGGATGTTGGGGCAAGGCGGAATGGGAACCATTAAGAGACTACTATGTGAAGCAGATCCCGTTTCCCGAACGAGGTCAGCTCGACGTTCTCTTCGTGATCGACAACTCACTTTCGATGGCAAACAAACAGGAGTTACTGCGCAAAGCCGTTCCTGGAATGATCGAACAGTTGGTCAACCCTATATGTCTCCACCCCGACACAGGCGAACGGACTCCCAACCAAGATGGTTGTCCCACCGGGACGGCACCAGAATTCGCTCCTTTGACGGACATTCACATTGGAATCGTCACGACCTCACTTGGTGGGCATGGGCAGGAAGCATGCGATCTGAAAGAGTATCCACAAAACGATCACGCTCGGCTAATCCCTACGGTGCGCGAGGGGCTCGCGAATCCTGACAATCTCGGGTTTCTCAAGTGGAGCAGCGGTCAACCCAAGGGCGAACCACCTCCAAACGCATTAGTCGAAACCCTCGTGGATGGACTGAGTGAACAAGTGACAGCGGTCGGGGAAAGCGGTTGCGGTTTTGAAGCCCCTCTTGAAGCTTGGCATCGATTCTTGGTCGATCCGGAGCCACCTCGTCAGATCGTCATCGGACTCGACGGGCGTTCGAAAAGCGATGGTGTCGACCAGCTAGTGCTAGAGCAGCGTGCCGCTTTTCTGCGACCTCAGAGCGTGGTCGCGATTGTGATTTTAACGGACGAAAACGACTGCTCCGTGATGGATGGCGGCAGTGTTTATCCCTATGCAGAATTCGGACATCTGTTGATCGATACGACTCGAAACATGCCGATTGCCACCTCGATCTGTGCGACAGAGCCGAACCACAAGTGCTGTTTCTCGTGCATGAGTTCCTCGAATGCTCCCGATGAATGCAACACGGATGAATGTGTCAACCGCCCGAGACTGCAAGCGGAAAACGACCGTATCAATGTGCGTTGCTTTGACAATCAGCGTCGTTTCGGAATCGACCTGCTGTATCCAACGGCTCGTTACGTGGAGGCCTTGTCCGAGCATCGTCTGGTGAATGCTCGAAACGGGAAACCTTACAATAATCCTTTGCTGAGTAGCACGCGGCCGAGTCAGTTCGGGACGGTGCGTGACCCGAACTTGGTGTTCATGGCGGCAATCGTCGGTGTACCCTGGCAGGATATCGCGACTCCGGAGAGTCTAGAAAAGGGCACCCCGACCCTGGCCTACCTCTCAGCGGCAGAACTCAGCGAAGAAAACGTCGAAGTAGACGGTCGACTCGTGGATCGCTGGGAAGTGATCCTAGGAAACGCAGACGAGGGAAAGCCACCCCTTGATCCCTTCATGATTGAGTCAATATCACCTCGTTCGACAGGGGCGTCGAATCCGATTGTCCCTGAAGAGAAAATTGGGGCGCCCGATAGTCTCCAACTGATGAACAGCATCAACGGACACGAGATCGAAAATAGTACTCCCCTTCCGAATTATGATGGCGCCCCCGCGAACGACGACCTCCAGTATTCTTGCATCTTCTCTCTCAACGAACCGAAAGACTGCGAAGGCGACGACTACAGCTGTAATTGTTACTCCGAACCCTTGAAGAATTTGCCCATCTGCCAAGCACCTGGACAAGTAGGGGAGGCATCGACGACTCAATATTTTGGTCATGCGTTTCCCCCTTCACGAATCTTAGAGGTACTCCGCGAGATTGGAGACAAAGCGATTCTTGCTTCTATTTGTCCCAAAAATCCAACCGGTGAGAGTAAGGACCGTGACTTCGGATTCAACCCAGCGCTCAAGGCGCTGGTCGATCCGGTACAGAACTCTTATCGCGGCGCATGCTTTGAACCGAAGCTGCCACTCGACGACGCTGACCGAATGCGCTGCAGTGTGGTGGAAGCGCGAGCTATAGAATACGGCGAGGCGCTGGACTGTGCCGCCGAAGGGCGAACCGTCGCGAACGAAGAAATTGCGACGCAACTTCGTGCGAGCCTCAAACGCCTCGGGATCTGCGGCAAGAATCACGTAAGCTGTGAATCCTACGAGATCTGCGCGCTCCAAGAGTTGACGGGAGACGCTGAAGCCGTATGCCAAACAGATCCTGGCGACGCTTTCGAGTTCGAGAAGGAGGGCTACTGCTACATCGACGAGGACAAGCCCAACAGCCGGGACATCGAACCGGTGGTCAATCACTGCCGAAATGACCGTCGACGAATGCTGCGCTTCTCCGGCAAAAACACACCCGCCAAGGGAGGCTCTGCCTTTGTTGTTTGCCTCGATGAGGATGCCGCTGGCTTCTAACGGCGACTCTCTGAATCCATCAGCGTTTCGGATCCGAGTTGCACTGTCGTTATTACTGCCTCTCGTGGGGAGGAAGCCGCTTCATCTCCCAGTGCTTCGCGCGCTCTAGGTGTATTGGAATTCAGAGGCCCCAAAGCCGACTACATCTCTGAAATGATTCTCGAATTCATGTCGACAGTGGTGGCATAGGGCCTGGAGTAGTAGCCTCCCGCCATGGAAACAAGTTCGACGTCGGAACAAGAGTCATCAAGGGCTCCCCTCGCCCAAGGTGAATCACCTCGAGTACTTGTTTCTATCGTGAACTACAAAGTGAGCGAGTACACAAAGGGGGCGATTCGCTCTCTTCTGGAGTCTGTTGAGGATGCCGGTTTTTTCAAAGTTTGCGTCATCGACAACGATTCCCAAGACGGCAGCTTCGAGATCTTGCGCGACTACGTGAGCGAGAGGGGCTGGACGGAGACGGTTCGCGTGATCGCTGCGCCGAAGAACGGCGGTTTTTCCTACGGCAATAATCTTGCCCTGCTCAGTAGCGTAGAAGACGGCTTTGTCCCGGATTACCTCTATTTGCTCAATCCCGACACGGAGATCTGCCCGGGAGCGATCGCTAACATGCTCTTCTTTATGGACGAAAACCCGCGAATTGGAATTGCCGGAAGTTGCGTTCTCAATGAAGACGGCACCCAACGGCCCTCCGCGTGGCGTTTTCATTCGATGCTGGGCGAACTTGAGCGCACGGCGCGTACGGGACCTATCAGTCGCCTACTGAGCAAAGCGACCATGAGTCTTCCCTCGCTCGAACACGCGGGACCGGTTGACTGGGTATCAGGCGCAGGAATGATGGTGCGCCGCGAAGTGATCGAAGACGCTGGGCTGATGGATGAAGGATTCTTCCTCTACTACGAAGAAACGGATTGGTGCCTGCGGGCCTTGCGGGCAGGCTGGCCAACTTGGTTCAATCCGGACAGTAAGATCACCCACTTTGTCGGCAAATGCACTCAGGTAACCGGAGAAGGTGCGCAAGAACGTCGTCTCCCAGGCTACATGTTTGAGTCGCGGCGACGATACTTCACGAAAAATCATGGCGAAGTTTACGCGCGAGCCTCCGACCTGGCATGGCTCCTGGGTCAAGGCGTGTGGGCCGCGCGCTGCGCGCTCAGCAAAAAAGGAAAAGGAGAACCGCACATTGTGCGTGACTTCGCAGCCCATGCTTTTCGTCCTCTGCAAAGCTTGAATCAACAACCTGAGCTTTCCGATACGGCGCTCGGAAGGGAAAAAAGCGGAAGAGGTGGACCAAAGAATGCTCCACCCTTACCGAATGGAACTCAGAATGCGAATCCGCCCGAGCTTCATCTCATCGAATTGCTTTGGGAAGATCTCTGTACGCATGAACGGAGAGTACTGGAACCGGGGTTCTTGGCTCTCGTCGTTCATCGTCTGGGCAATGCGCGTATGGACGTGAAATCCAAGCTTCTGCGCGGACCTCTGTCAGTTGCGTACAAATGCGGAGCGATGGGGATTCGCAACGGATTCGGGATCAAGCTCGATTACAACGTGAAGGTGGGGAGACGCGTACGCATTTGGCATCATGGAGGAATCATTCTGGGTGCCCGTGAAATTGGCAATGACGTGCATATTCGTCAGAATACAACCCTCGGCGTGAAGAACCGGGCGCATCCTGATGCGAAGCCCATCATCGAAGATGGGGTAGAAATTGGCGCCGGCGCATGCATCGTCGGTCACACGCGCATCGGCCATCACAGTACGATCGGAGCGAATGCTGTCGTTTCGCATGACGTCCCGGCCGAATCCTTGGTGCGCGGTCCAAGGGGAGATGTTGTCGGTAAGAAGCGAGTTGCGACAGCCCGGACAGCGACCTCTGGAGCAGCAGACGCCAGTCCAGAGGATTTCGCGACGAGAAAGTTTCCAGTTGCGAGTGAGTGATTAAGTAAAGGGACACCCGACAACGACCCCACGGTCACTCATGCCTCGCCCCGGACGCGCTGCCGAATCCCTTCCCATGAAATGATTTTGCCGTCGTAAACCCACAGATACTCGTGTGACAATTTTTTCAGACTAGGTAGTGTTTTGCCGTGAACTCAAGCGATCCGAAACTCGAGGAACTGCAGAAGCTTGCGATTGATTGCCCGTATCTGCTGGTGAATCGGATAGTGCTTCACCGAGCCGCTAATGGGGAAATCCACTATCCCCCGCTCTGGGCCAAAGATCTGATTCTACATACCGCCTACCTGAAGAATCTTTCGCTGTGCTGTCCAGTAAGCGATTCGACTCCGCCGACAGACTATGTTTCGAGTTCTGAATTCCCCGAGCTGGCGAAGATACGGGTGACTGCGCTACTGCCCGACGTAGGTTGGGGGCAGGTAGTCCGGCATTTTCTCCCCAATATGTCGACGATTCGCAAGGAGGTGGCGCATGCGGAGATCGTCCATTCGGGCGCCGCCGGTTGGCCATTTCCGGCGTCGTACTATCTGCTGTTGATGCGCGCGAAGCGACCCACTTGGCTGATGAACGTCGAATCCACGTTCTGGCTCGTTCACGAGAACGAGAAAGCCGGTTTCCTTCGACGCTTCGCAAGTGCAGCTCACTTAAAGCTCGTTCGGAAATGCTTGCTTGAATCCGACCTCCCATTCTTCACAAGTCAAGGTTATCGGGATCTGCTTCTGCCTTCCGAGCGTCAGGGATTCGTTGTCCCCGCTACGTGGATTGATTCCGCCATTGTTCAAAGCGATTCCGAAGTCGAAGGAGCATGGAAAGCGAAGTTGATGGATAAACGACCGAGTCGCTTTATCTTCCCAGCTCGATTGGAGGCAGAGAAAGGAGTCTTCGTGCTCTTTCAAGCAATCGAGCGGCTCAATCGTGAAGGCGCCGAGTTACAGATTGACTTCATGGGCACAGGTCGTCTGGAACAAGAATGTCGTAGATTCGTTTCTGAAACACGCGGCTCTGTATCACTAAGATTCATCGAGCAAGTACCATATGGCAGCGAGTTTTTCTCCACCATCAAGGATTACGACGGACTGTTGGTCCCCAGTCTCAGCGCAGAGCAACCTCGCATTGTCTTCGATTCGTACAGCCAGGGCATTCCAGTAATCGGCGCGGATACAGTTGGTATTCGCGAGGTGGTACAGGACGGAACAACCGGAGTACTTTTCGCTAAGGGCGACGCCGAGAAACTGAAAGCTGCTCTCCTCCAGTGCTCCGAGGACCGAGCGATGATGGCGGATTTAGGACGGTCGGCATTGGGAGTTGCGCAGCGAATGACTCATGCAGCGATGCACGTCAACCGAGCTCAAGTGCTCCGCCAGTACTTGCAGGAATGACCTAGTTCACTGAACAGAATGAATCGCTGGCGAAGTCGGAACATCATCTCTCAGGTAAACTCAACTCATCCCCTGAGTCGCGCCGACGAGGTGCGCCCAAATCGAACTCGCCGCTGAATTTAGCTGAGCTGCGCTGTCAAACGGTGGGCGACATACCAAAGGACACTCGCGATGGGCCAATGCCAGGAGTAGTTGTTTCAGCTCCGCGCGAGTGCGCCCTGCGGCGACGCCAATTCCCCCAGCAGCCTCTCGCATGGACGAATGATCTCCAAAAATCACGGGTGCTCCGCACTGCTGCGCCTCGGCGACCGGCATTCCAAAGCCTTCGTAGATGCTGGGAAAAATGAATGCGGAGCATTTGGAATAAAGTGCTGGAAGGTCTTCGTTCTGCACAAATCCAAGATGACGGATCACACCGTCATCAATCCCTTTACTGAGCACCCTTGAAAGCTCTCCGTCTCGCCAACCGCGTCCACCCACGAGCACGAGAGGGGGTAGTTCTACTGATTCGGCCCGAACATCCTGGAAAGCCAGAATGAGATTCGCCAGGTTCTTCCTCGGTTCCAGCGTGCACACAGAAAGCAGGTAGCCGGGAGCGAGATCATGTTTTCTCATCACCTCGGCAGCTTCTTCGCCGCCGACTTGGCGATACCGCTCGTGGGTCGTGGGATGGATCACGCCATCGACCTTACAGCCATAGTAGGTCTCTACGTCGCGGGCAGTAGCTTCCGATACCGCAAGAATCCGATGGGCATTCTTTGCACTGAGGCGCTGGAAAACTCGCCGATTCCACCTCACAAGAGCATCCTGACTTTCCGGAGCGAACCGATGAGCCAAATCGTGCACTGTCAGCACAAAGCGAACAGACCCCGTCAGCCACGAAGGAACGAAGCCATTCGCGCCCCAGAAAACATCCAGCTTGTCCTTGCGAATCGCTGTCGGCAACTGAATGTTTTGCCAAATAGGTCCTCGCGCCTTCGGCAACGCTTGGCGAATCCTCACATTAGATAGCGCGGGAAACGAAACAGAATCGTTGCTGTACAGGAAAAATTCGACCGCTGGGTTCTGTTCACACAAGCGAAGCAGAACAGGAAAGATGTAGTTTCCAACTCCAGTGCGAACCTGTCCAAGGTTTGAGGCATCGACGCCGACTCGACATGGAATTCTACTAGACATACCTAAGTTTTCTGCAGGAACTCGGCGAATGACCTCACCAACGACCGCGTCAAATCAGTTGAGCCAACTGAGGCGATGTAGTCAAGCGGTCGACCGTGAATGTGATCCCCCACAGTTTCTTGGGCAAGATGCCATACGAAGACTGCAACTCATACGCCCCTAACCCTCCAGAGTGTTGACGAGCGCTTCGCGGGAAGACCCGCGATCTTGAGGGATGGCAAAAGCTGCCGCACCACAGGCACGAGATTCTCATCAGGAGCCCACAGCGTCGTCGCTCTTGGTCTCGATTGCAGCAAGCATCGCTCAAGGCGAACAGGTTCGAGTGTTTCGCGTATGTGAACGGGCGAGTCCGAGACCTCTGATCTTTCTAAATGTCCTAGCGTTCCCGTCAGGGAACTGCTCCTATCTTCTCGTGAACCGTGGCACGCCTGCAACGATGCTCCGCAAGATGCGCGAGGCTGGTGGCAACCAGATACTTCTAGCAGCATGCGTGTTAACTCTCGCAAACGCGATTAAGCCCGCACACGTAGATGACGTCATTTGGTCCTACTTTGTGCAACAAATTGGGACTGATCCGTTTCGCCCTTTTGGATTTGAGATTCCTTGGCACCAGAAACGGGCTGCGGCAATCGATGTCACTTGCCCTCCTGTCTTGCCCTACTACTGGGCGTTCGTGGGCAAGCTCTTTGGAACCTCGACCCTTGCTCTGAAGCTTTCACTCTTTCCCTTTAGCTTGCTGCTCGCCTGGAGCGTCCGAGTACTAACGGAAAAATATGCCGGAGAACTCAAGAACCTCGCTTTTTGGATCCTCCTATTTTCGCCAACGATAGTTCCGGCGCAAAACTTGATGATGGACGTTGCGTGCTTCACCTTCACGCTGACGGCGATCGCGGTCCTTGTTCGCTTTGAAGCCAACCCTTCGCCTTGGGTTGCGCCCGTTGCCGCGACTTTGTTTGGAATGTCCTTGCTCACCAAATGGACCGCTCTAGCGAACGTGCCGACGTTCTACCTGGCCCTGTTACTATTTGGGCCACGCAAGTTCCGCGTGGTGTTCTCTCTTCTCATTCCCGCGATTCTCTTTGGCGGATGGGAGCTGCTCACCTATTGGTCGGCGGGAGAATCAAGTTTTCTACACAACTTGCGAGCAGGAAACGGGGGAAATGCCGGTAACAGGACTAGTCTGGTTGTTCCACTTATCACGCTACTCGGAGGGCTTGCTCCATCGATACCTTTTCTTGTGTGGATACAGCATCGACGTGCCACCGTTGGTGTCGGCGCTACTGCCGCCGCGTATACACTAGGAACCGTTGTCGTTGCCTTCATCCCTGTTGCTTCTTTCGGGGGACCACGACTGGATTCTGTAGTTTTCGGTCTCCTCGGAATGTTGCTGTGGGCCTCGGTGTTCTACGCCACAACAAGGCACTGGAGGCGAGTCCTTGCAGCAGACAAAAAAGTAATCTTCCTCGCCGCTTGGTTGGGGTTCGAACTGGTAGGATATTTTGTGATGTCCCCATTCCCTGCTTCAAGGCGTTTGATAGGACTGGCCTTCGTACTCGGCTTGTTCGTCAGTCGAATCTCTCAGCATCCCTTACGCTCAAGGCCCTCCAAAGCGCTCATGACCCTAGTCGCGGGGGTCTCGCTAGGAATGACTCTGTTGATCTCCTGGTTGGATATCCTTGAGGCCAGAACCGCACAGCTTGCAGCCCAAATCGCGAAAGACGTAGAGGTACAGACCTCTCAGGTTGTCTATTTCACGGGATCGTTCGGTTACGAGTATTACGCAACTTTATACGGTCTTCATCCGCTGTTTCGGGGCACTTCGCTGCCGGCCGGGACACTGCTTGTCCATCATACCTACCCGATCCTTTCTCCAGACGAGCCAACTTACTCCGGCAGTGCGATTAGCCTCCAAAGAACAGTTCCCCTGGAGGCGTTCCCGCCCTTGACAACCCTACCCCTCTACCTGGGGAATCGACCTTTCGAACGATTTGAGGGGACTCGAGGGGACTTGAAGTTCTATGAGCTCGCCTCGGGTAGCCCCTGAGAATGAGCTCGGCCACGAGAGTGAATTCTACTGAAACTCCACGAGTTTTTGGGCTCGAATCGCTTTGTCGCCAAAGACTGCTATCTGGCGGGACGTATGTTGGAGCTTGCGCCCGAACGTCGCGAACAACTGAAAAAAATCGCGCAAAAATACGGTACCCCGGTCTACGTCTATGACGCTGAAAAGCTGCGATCTCAGCTTTCAAGCCTTGCGGCGTTTGACGCTGTGCGTTTCGCGCAAAAGGCTTGTCCGAACATCCACGTGCAGTCTCTGTTGCGTGAGGCTGGAGCACTTGTTGATTGTGTCTCACTAGGCGAGCTGGAGCGTGCGTTGGCTGCCGGATTTGTGCCGGGTGGGAAAGACTCGCAGATAGTCTACACGGCGGATCTGATCACCCTCGATGCTCTGGAGCGTGTTGTTGAGCTGAACATTCCCGTGAACGCTGGCAGCGAAGACATGCTTGAGCAGGTGGGAAAGCGGCATCGCGGTCACTCGGTGTGGTTGAGATTGAACCCTGGCTTCGGCTCCGGTCACAGCAAAAAGGTCAACACAGGCGGTGAGTCGAGCAAACACGGAATTTGGCATGAGAACCTCCCCACTGCGTTAGCGTTGGTCGACAAGTACGATCTCGACCTTGTGGGTCTACACATGCATATCGGCTCCGGCGCAGATCTCGCTCACTTGAAAAAAGTCTGCGATGCGATGGTGACTCAGGTAATAGTTTTGGGACGGGACATTCGCGCAATTTCTGGTGGCGGGGGGCTTTCGATTCCCTACCAGCAGGAACAAAGCGCGATCGATGTTGGCGGCTATTTCGAGTGTTGGGATAGTGCTCGGCGGGAGATCGAGGAGCATCTGGGTCATCCAGTGCATCTTGAAATTGAACCCGGCCGCTATTTAGCAGCTGAAGCAGGGGTTCTTCTCGCGGAGGTGCGAGGCGCCAAGAGCATGGGGGGGAACCATTTCACACTGGTCGATGCTGGCTTCAACGACTTGATGCGCCCTGCCATGTACGGCTCTTTTCATGAGATCGAGCTACTTGCGGTGAGCGCGGGACGAGAGTCCAGGCAGACACTTGTGGCTGGACCACTTTGCGAATCGGGCGATGTTTTCACCCAACATGCGGGAGGAGACGTGGCGCCGAGATTGCTTCCGCAGGCGGAAGTTGGGGATCTATTGGTTTTCCACGACGCGGGCGCTTACGGCGCCAGTATGTCGAGCAATTACAATTCTCGTCCCTTGATTCCGGAAGTACTGATTGATGGTCAAGAAGTGCGCCAAATCCGTCGGCGTCAAACGATAGAAGAACTCCTCGCATTGGAACGCTGAGCCGTCGACTTGAGATTGAGATGCAGCTACTCATCCCCAGATGAACCCTGCCCGCTACCTCCTCGCGCCGCTCTGGCAAAGGGGTCATCGGTCAGCCTTGGCGCGATGCTGGAATGAAGCGACCCACAGAGCGCTGAGCCTCACCAACTCCCCCATCAGCTTTCAGGGCAAGGGTACAAGCGCTTGGGCGAGCGCCTCAAGAGCAGGGCCGGCTTGCCCTCGCACCAGCGCCGCAGCCTCGCCGTCCGCACGGGTGGGACCAATGTTGATGATGAAGAGCGGCTTATTTTCTCGCGCCGCCTGTCGCGCAAAGCGATAGCCCGAAAAGACTGTAAGAGACGATCCCGCCACGATGAGCGCATCCGAAGCACGAAAGACTTCCCAGGCACGTTCGACCAGAGGCCCCGGCACACCCTCCCCAAAAAACACCACATTCGGCTTCATGATGCCGCCACATTTCGTGCACTCGGCCACCTTCACTCGATCGACGAGCCATTCCCCAATGTCCGCATCACCATCAGGAGCCATTTCATGCGCCAACTTCAGGAAACCCGGATTGGCCTGCTCCAGGCGAGCTTGCAGTTCATCCCTTGGCTCAGTGTTGCGGCAACTCAAACACACCACTTCACGCAGGGCACCGTGAAGTTCGACTACGTTCTTGGCGCCTGCAAGCTGGTGCAGCCCATCAACGTTCTGGGTGATGATTCCTGTAGTCAACCGGGCCGCTTCAAGAGCTGCGCACGCCAAGTGAGCTCGGTTGGGTTGTGCGGTGCGAAACCTCGGCCAACCAACCATTGAGCGAGCCCAATAACGCTTTCTGCCTACCTCACTCTGCAGAAAAGCGCGAAACTGGATAGGGTTGCGTGCTCTCTGCGCTGTCCCTTCACCCCGATAGTCGGGTATACCTGACTCGGTCGAGCAGCCTGCACCCGTCAGCACCGCGACTCTCAGCCCCCGCAACGCCTGCACAACCTCAGTGAGCTGAGTCTCCCAATCGGGCCCGTGGGGAGGGACCCAGCGTGTGGTATCCAGGTCTGTCAATGTCGTTCAGTATGGCCCAAGTTGACCGAACCGGCGACTTGTCCACCGTGCGGCCGTAGCAAAGCGACAAAAGTCAAAATGGCCGGGGCTCATGAAGTTCTTTCTGCAAAAAGCCGGCGGGCTGATCGTGAGGAATCTCATCCTGCGAGTTTGCCTCCGGGATCGCGCATCAGCTTGGCAGCCGGCCTGAGCGGGGTAAGCTCTGCGGTGATGTATCGTTCTCTTACTCTCGCCTGCACTTGTTGCCTGCTTTCGTGCGGTGGAATTGTGGAATATTCAGAGAACAATGTAAGGGACGAGCCAGCGAGCGAGGACGGCGACAGCAATATAGATAACGATAGCGGGACGGAGGATCTGGAGCCCCCTCCCAATTGCTCGGGAACCTTCGCCGAAGCACAGGTCATGTTCGAAGATCCCGGCTGGATTTCTCAAGCGATCGCACCTTCCGCGAATGGTCTTGAGTTTTTCTACGCGAGATTGGCGATGGACCCCACTCTCGACGACTCAGGTACCCGCTTGCCCACCTTGCGAACCCGTACAACGGTCGATTCTGACTTCGGGGAGCCCGTAATTCTCTGGGAGCTTTCGACCGCATGCTCATCGGTTCGCCCGGGGACCGAGTTGGCGGCTCTCGACCTGAGCCACGATGGTTTGAGGCTCTATATTGGTTGCAGCACGTTCGAGCATGCGGTTGGCGCGACAGGGCCGCTCGTAGTCGTTGAACGCTCGAACCTCAGCTCCACTTTTGAACTTCCCCCGCGGGTCATCGGCGAAGTAGGAATTTCTCTCGGCCTCACCCGTGACGAACTCACGGCATACGGTACGACGCTCGATCCAACGATCGATCAAGTTCTCTGGTACAAAAGAGATTCCATCGAGGACTCCTTTGGTCCCGCTCGGATCGCCGCTGGCGCTGTGTCCATGTTCAACCCCGAGCCATCGCCTGATGGGCAAGAATTGTGGGGGGTCGTCCAGGTCAAAGGAACGACGACGAAGCGTGTCGCGATTTCTAACTGGAACGCACAATTGCGGGAGTACGAGGCGCCTCGAGAAATCGCCTTGCCTCCGCCAGAGAATTCGTCCGACGTGAGTCCGGCGCTCACTGGCGACTGCCGCTCCCTGTATTTTTCGCGCTACACATTTTCCCCCCAAGTCACCTCAAAGATCATGATCGCGCGGCGATAGCCGGCAGCCCCCCATCACGGTTAAACCTTTCATCGAGGCAGTCACCGCAGACCTGGAGCCCGCTGAGCGTCTGATTTCAAGCGGCCCGGTCCTCGCAGCGTTCCATGTTCAGCTTCCCCGGCATGACTGAACGCCAAAGGAAGATCTAACTCTCTGGGATTCGACGGAGTAACTGGACCGAACCGATCTCATGGACGAGTTGATATCGGCCTCTCCATTCAGGGTCGCTACCGTAGTTGTCCATGAACTTGCTTATCTGCCCTTCAACATCGACCAAGTACTGGATGTCCCGCTGCGCAATGTAGGAGTCGATTGTTCGCTCCCGAAGCGCCGCGATGGCCTCGTCGTTGATGACTCCATCAAGATTCACCACGGTTCGCTCCGAAAAGTAACTAGTGATTCCGCTATTCCAACCGCCAAGAATCGCTCCCTGAGCGAGGTGAGCGGGAATCCACTGAGCCATGCGCAACAAGCTCATGTGGCCACTGTGTGTTCTTCCAGCGCCCTGGTGCTGCTGCCAAGCGGATACACCGGCCAGCGTCGCGATGATGCACAGACCTCCATAGATTGAAAATGTTCTTGTTCTCGCTTTTACCGTTGCCAACCAGGGCTCAAGGGCGGAGGCGACCAGCACGATCATGAGGGCGCAGAAAGGCATCAGGTAGCGAATCGCGACAACCGCAAAGAGCCAGTAGTAACTGAGGTGAACCCAGGCGTAGCCAAAAAAGAGCAAACGCCATCGCTGATAACCATCCTGTCGTGTGGCGCGAAGCGTGGCAGCCGTGGCAATCAGCAGCACCAAAATCACAAGAAGTCCGAGCTTCGCCTGGGAGGGGAGAGCAACAGGCCACAGCCCAAATAGATTCGCGGCATCGGACAGAAGCCAGGAGCCACCGAACAGCTGCATTCGCAGGATCGCCAAATTACCGGCGAAGTCACCGTTGAACTCAATATGTTGGAAACCCCAGACGCTCAGGGCTGCGCCGCTGTTAGGCAACAACGCTTTGGAATGTCCAAGACTCCACACAAACCAAGGGATGAGTACGATCCCAGTCACGGATGAGGCTACAAAGCTGAGCTTTACACGCTGCGAGAGCGAAGTATTGGGGTGAAGAAACAGTACAAGAGCCAGGACGACGACGACCGCCAACAGTGCGAGATCGAATCGCGCCAGGATCGCCAACCCCAGGAGCGTTCCAAGACGGACTGCCCATACCAGTCCAGGTTTTGCGGGGCTCAAGACGAGAAACAGAGCCACAGCGAGAACCATCAAAACGCCAAATGGCGTTTCCAAACCGCACAGATTGCAGGCGATCACCCGGTAGTTTGCTAACCAGAACAGTGCGGCCATGTGCCCGGCGCGCACACTAGAAACGGTCGAGACGATCCTAAAAATCAACACCCCCTGAATCAGGTGCATCAGTGCCGCCACGGTCAAGACAACGTGGATTGACCAGTTCGATCCAGCCACAAATTGAGCAGCCACACAGATCAGCATCCAGAGCGGATGAAAACCGTTGGTGGGGGCAGTCCCATCGGCCGTCGCCCCAGCGCCCGCGAGAATGTGGCGTGCTACTCCGAGGTAGTAAAACATATCCTCGTACAGGAAGCGGTGGATGATCCAGTCGAGCGGAAGCCACGCCAGCGCTAAAGGAAAGATGCCGACGCCCGCGTAGACGAGCTTGAGCCAGAGCGGCATGGCCTGAAACACCTCGCTCCAATCGGTCGCCGCGGTCGGTGCGCCGACCTCGTTGAGCCGCTCGCTCGTCGGTCTCATTGGGAGTAACGGCGAGGTAACTTCGCGCTTTCTCAAGTGCTTCGCGCTTTCTCAAGTCCGTAGTGGCGACTCGTCCTGGGAGCTGACCTTCAAGCTCACGTCGCATCACAGCTACCACACCAAGGCTATGATTGCCCAGCCCGGTAGGAGAATCGCGCACAAATAGACGACGGGGCTGTGGGGAGATCGTCTCGAGGTCTCGCTCACCGCCGTCCTCCGCTAAAATTGAAAGTACAGAAATTCGCTGACGCGCGACAAGTGGAGCGCCGCAACGGCTGCGGCCCCTCCAATCAAGAGGCCCCAACGAAAATTCGGCCTCCAGACGATCGAAGAGGGTTCGATTGAGGAGGTACAGGGCTTCTCATCCGCAACCAGCTCAAGAGTACTCGGAAGAAATACCGCAACGAAGGCCCCGAGCGCCACCCACGCATAAGTCGACGCCTCAACAAGATCGCGTTCTCCCTCAAGGTCGAGCGGTAACCAGGAGGGGACCAGGGCTGCAACCCGCTGGGGAAGATCTACTCCCTGTGCGCCACTCATTGACTTGATCAGTTCAACAGCGCTTTCGAAGCTTTCAGCGCGGAAAAATACCCAGCTGAGAACTACGGCCAGCATCGTCACGCCCCAGCTCAACAGATCCCAATACTTGCTCTTGAGCGGAACCATCACGCGGCGCCAAATCTGATGAATACAAAGAAAGACACCGTGAAGGCCCCCCCAAATCACGAAATTCCAATGAGCACCGTGCCAGAGTCCACCCAGGAGCATTGTAATGAAGAGATTGCGCAGCGTGAGGAGAGACCCCCCGCGACTACCTCCCAACGGGATGAACAAATAGTCTCGCAAGAAACGGCCTAGGGTGATGTGCCATCTCCTCCAAAACTCGGCAATATTCAAAGCCTTGTACGGCGAGAGAAAATTAAGAGGCAAACGAATCCCAAACATGAGAGAGGCCCCTGTAGCCATGTCGCAGTAGCCGCTAAAGTCGAAATACAACTGCAAGGTGTAGGAGAGAACTCCAGCCCAGCTTTCAATGAATGTTGTCGCCTCACCTCTTGCCGCGGCATCAAATACTGCGTTTGCGCCTAGCGCCAACGAATCCGCCACGACCACTTTTTTAGCTAAGCCGAGCACGAAAATGGAAAGGCCTGTTGCCATCAATCTTCCAGACGGCTTGAAAGCTTTCTTCTGATCGAACTGGGGTAACATCTCAGAATGGTGAACTATCGGCCCTGCGATCAGCTGGGGAAAATAGGTCACGAATAAGCTGTATCTCAAGAAGCCGCCAGGCGGGAGAGAGCCGAATCGTGCGTCTGCGAGATATCCAATCTGCTGAAACGTAAAAAACGAGAGTGCCAGAGGAAGGACAATGCTCGTCAATTCAATGTTCAAACCCAGGGACCAGTTGACGGTGTCGATAAAAAAATTGACGTACTTGAAGTATCCCAACAGCAAGAGGTTGCCCAGCACCCCGACGGCGAGCAGAAACGCAGTTCGCCTCGACTCGCCATGCCAGCGAGCGATGCTTTTTCCTAAGACATAGTTGGTCACGATCGAACCGAGGATGATTGGTAGAAAGGATACATTCCACCATGCATAGAAGAACAAAGATGACCCAACGAGAACAGCGATCGCGGCATCGTTTCCCACCCACCTGGCGGTCAGAAAGAAGAGCGCCAACACCAGCGGGAGAAAACAGAGGATGAATTCGTAGGAATTGAACAACATAAACTAGGCACTGGCTGAAGGGCGACTTGCACAATGTCCTAGAAACATATCCAACACACGCTCTGGATTATGGCCAAGACCTCGATCTCTACGCGAAGTAATTCAAATTGAAAAAGAAAACAACTCGCCAAGATTCAATCTCTCAGTTCTGGATCGCGCTCCTCGTCGCCCTGACTGCTGTGCTGGGCGGGAGCGCGGCGACCTGCTTCTTGGTCGATCCGATGTGGATTCGCGGCACAGAGTTTCCGATGTGGGATGCACGTCTGCAGCTCATCAACTCGCTCGTTTCGGCTCACGCGCCGTGCCAATACGATGGCTTGATCCTCGGTAGCAGTAGAATCAAGACCCTGGGGAAGGAGTTCGAAGAAAACGGCTACTTCAACTTCGGCTTCGATGATGCCTATCCGGTGGAGTACGAGCCGCTCCTGAAGCTGTATGAAGAAGAATGCTCCCGTCCACCCAAGAGTGTGGTTTTGAGTTTGGACTTCTTCTCCTCAAGTCGACATCGCTATTCCGAAGTTGTCCTGCCTGATTTCGAATCTCAGGTGAGCGATGCCAGAAACCCACTCAAGATGTACACGTCAATCACATCTCTGACGAAGGTACTAGAAGAGCGGCCTCAGCCAGAACTGCATCAAAATGAGATCCATAAAGATTGGAATTTCGTGCACGAGGCCTACTACGCGGAAGTTTATGGTCGCTATGAGCTTGACCCAAACTACGCCGAACGGCTCCAGGATCTCACGACGCGATTTAGCTCGACGGAATTCACGGTCGTCATCACCCCCGTCTCTGGAATTCTGTTGGATTTTGCCATCGAGCACAATTTAGAGGAGAAGATTGCCAAGTTCGTCGATCTCGTACTCGCCAAGTTTCCCAACGCCTACAATTTGATGGTGCGTAGTGATCTCAGCGCAACCCCAGAAAACTGGACTGACGAGAATCATCTTCGACTCGATGTAGCCAAGGATGTCTTCTGCGGACTCTTCGCCGAAGACTGCGAGTTTGATCTTCAACCTTATCAAGGTCGACGCTTCGTTGCTGCAGAGGGGGCGACCGTTCGAACACAAAACTGACCTCTTTGTTCGCCCGCTCAGCTCAGGGGAAGCGGGCGAGAACTGGTGTCTCGATTGACCTCTCGGCACTCACAATGTTCTTACTCAATCCGCTGAGACGAGATCTTCGTCATCGGCTGAAAAAAATCGTCTTCGTAGACTCGAATAGTTGAACCATCGAGCGCCCCTCCGACACTTCTCTACATGGAGACGACGAATCACGAACCGTCGCTTGCAGATGATTGGGCCGAAGACAGCTCGAATCTTGAAACCCAGCGGTTCATGCCGCGCCCTGACCGTATATCAAGCATCCCACCCGCCGGCTTCAGATCCGAGGAGGTTCGGACCGACTCCGGTATCAGTTGGAGTGATTGGCGATTGCATCTCGGGGTATTGGGTGTGCTTGGCCTCGGCCTTTGGGTCGGAGCCAGAGATTGGTCTGAGAGCGCTCCTGAAAGCCGCGACGTCCCCATCGTCCTCGATGCCGATACCTTTCTTCCAGTGCAAGTCGAATCGCCCGACGTGTACGCGAGTCAGTCGGAAGCCGGTTCTGACGAATCTTCCACACCACGACACACCGAGTCGACCCTGGAGCGCGCACGTCAGGGGGACGCCGAGGCTCTTGAGATGTTGGAAGAAAAGCCAGCGGATCAACGGACTCTTGACGAAATCGTAGCGCTCTCCGAGGGACGAATTCAGCGGCACCGTGATCTTGCCTGGGCCGCCTCGATTCTATTTGCCAGCCAAAATTTCGAACGGGAACACACGGAGCAGATACAAATGATTCTTGCTGTAGTCGGTGATCCGCAGACGTTTCGGGAAGGATTGCTTTCCTTGGCTCGAATCAAAAACCCAATCGGCGCCGATTTGATCTATCAAGCTTCGCAGAAATACAGTCACCGTCCTGAAGTCGTCGAGATGGCGGAAGATCTCTTGGGGACCCGAGCTGTGATCGCGCAAGCAAGCCCCGAATTGAGCGTGGTCATTGATGCGATCTTCGTCGAAGAATGCAAGGACGTGCGTGAGCTTCTGGAGAGAACTCTGACCTATGGCGATCGTCGAGCTGTTCGACACTTAGCTCGATTCACTGAGCGCAAGGGCTGCGGGGCCGATGGTCGCGAAGACTGCTTCAGCTGTATTCGTGAGGACGATCTTCTTGATCGAGCGCTCTTGGCCGCAAAAAACCAAACCGCACCTCATTGGAGATGAGCGCGACTCCAAAGGCACCCCGGACTACGTCCCTTGCTGCTCTTTTCGGTCAGGCGTACTGTGCGCGACGGTGGAAGAAGGCGAAACAAGCGTTCGGCCGGGCGACCGGGTCATTGGCAAGTACTTGGTTGAGCGTGTGCTGGGTGAAGGCGGCATGGGCGTCGTCGTGGCCGCGCACCACGAAACTTTGAATCAAAAAGTCGCGATCAAGTTTCTTCTTCCGAGCGCACTGGGGGACAAGAATGCCATCGAACGCTTCGTGCGCGAGGCGCGCGCCGCGGCTCAAATCCAGTCCGAGCATGTGGCTCGCGTCACTGACGTAGGACTGCTTGAGACTGGCGCGCCCTACATGGTCATGGAGTACCTCGAGGGACACGACCTGGCCGCCGAGCTTGAGAGCCGAGGTGCGCTCCCCCCCGAAGAGGCAGCGGATTACATGCTCCAGGCTCTCGAAGCCTTGGCCGAAGCTCACGCCGCCAACATCATCCATCGCGACCTGAAACCGGCCAACATCTTCCTGGCACAGCGCAGGGATGGTTCACGTCTCGTCAAGGTGCTCGACTTTGGGATCTCCAAGGCCTTGTCGACCGGCGACGCCAGCCTGACCGCCACGTCGGCACTCATGGGCTCTCCGCTCTATATGGCTCCCGAGCAGATCCGCGATGCCAAGAGCGTCGATGTGCGTGCGGACATCTGGTCTCTCGGAGTGATTCTCTACGAATGTCTCTCCGGCGAGGTTCCGTTCGGGGGAGACACTTTGTCTGGTCTTCTTGCGCAAATCGTCGCGGATCCACCGCCGCCCCTGGCCTCGGTGCGTCCTGACCTTCCCGAATCGATTTTGAGCATCGTTGACCGCTGCCTTGAGAAAAATCGCGACCGACGCGTGCAAGATGTCGCTGAGCTGGCTCGGCTGCTTGCGGTGATTGCGCCGGCAACGTCGACTCGATCCATCGGACGAATTCACGCCACGTTGGGGATCCCATGGGATCCGACAGTGAAAAACACGAACTCCACCGGCACACCGTCAAACGCGATGGATCGCACGCAGGTGGCGGCTGGAACAAGTACCACTCCGTCTGGAACAGGCGTGATGACTGAGCGAGCCTGGGCCAACGATGGCACCGTAGTGGTTCCGAAGTCGCGCTCGCCACTCGTGCTCGTGCTCGCTGCCTCGGCGGCAGTAGCTCTGCTGATTCTGGGGAGCGCTTTCATCTTCAAATCTGGAGACGAACTACCGGAAGCCAGTTCAGCAATCGAGATCAGCGAAGATGCACCTGCCCTCGAAGCGTCGACCACAGGGGTGGAGAGCCCCAAGGCTGCAAAGCCCGAACCTCAAATTGAGCGACCAGATCCGATGCAGGCAGCCCCGCCTGCGACGAGTCCCGCTGCGGCAGAGCAACCCGCGCCTGCCATCAGACCGGCTCCCGCCCCAGTGGTGCGCGCTCCGGCTCCGACGCCCCGTCCGACTGCCGCAGCACCAGCACCGGTAGCTACTCCCGCGCCGGCTCCACGGCCGAAAGCCCCTCCAGCGCCCTCGTCGCCACCGAGTTCAAGCGTCGGGGATCCGCTACTCGGTCGTCACTGAAGAGTTTTCGCTCGGCCGTTCGGCCCAACAACTCCCGCGTCATCTCTTTCCGGCGAACCTTGCGTTACTGAACGAGCGATCTTCCATATGTTGGCGAATGAGTAGAGGTGTTCGTCGCCGTCAAGGAAACATTCTCGACCCATTCGCGGTGGGACGCCGATGAGATCGGTTTGAGAGACCCGAGTGAGTAACGACCAAGCTCTTCTTGACTCGCGTGCGACAGTTCTGGATGCTGCGCCTGTCGGTTCTGGGGTGGACAGGCAGGAGGAGCATTGGAGTGGGTTGGCGTGTCGAGAGATCGAGAGGGCATTGTTGCTTTTGTTGGGGTGCTGAGTTTCGACACAAGCTCGGCTTGCTGCTCGCCCTCACGTTAACGTTTTGTTGTCCGGCCGTTCGAGCAGACGAAGGGGCGCTCGCTGAGCAACTCTTTCGTGAAGGTCAGGCGCTCATGAACGAAGAGAACTTCGCCAAGGCTTGTCCCAAACTGGCGGAGAGTCAGCGCCTCGATCCGAGCACAGGCACGCTCCTCAACTTGGCCGTGTGTCATCAGAAGATGGGCATGCTTGCCTCCGCCTGGAATGAGTACAATCATGTGATCGCATGGGCGAGGAAGGACCAGCGACAGGATCGCGAGACCTACGCTCAAGCGCGTTTAGCTGAGGTAGAGCCCCTACTGTCGCATTTGACGATCGACGTTCCCGAGGAAGTGCGGACCGAAGGCTTCACGCTGAAGTTCGATGGAACCGAGGTTCGTCCAGCGGCTTGGGGCGTGGCGCTCCCGGTGGATCCTGGGGAGCACGAAGTGACAGCTGCGGCCCCAGGAAAGACGGAATGGTCTACACGCGTGGCGGTCACAGGAGAAGCTCAACAAATGAGCGTGACAGTCCCCGCGCTTGAGGACCTGCCTCCCGAGCCGACGAAGGACGAGGGCGCGCAGCCGAGCGAATCGCTCAGCGAGGATCGAGGGCGCACCCAGCGCATCGTGGGGCTGAGTCTCGGTGGCGTGGGCCTTGTTGGGATCGGGCTCGGCGCGGCCTTCGGTTTGGACGCCATGTCGAAGAAGAAGAAGGCCGAGGAAGGTGGTTGTGTTGACGCGATGTGCCCCCAGCCTGCTGGTGACACCCGCGATCAGGCGCGGACCTCCGGCCTCATTTCTACAATCGCGTTTGCCGTGGGCGGCGCCTTCGCCGCAACCGGAGTCGTGCTTTACTTCATCGCACCCAAGCGAACCGTAGACGCCCAGCCCGAAGTCGCTTGGCGCGCAGGAGTCGCACCTCTCGCTGGCGGGGCAGATTTGCGATTCGAGGCAGCATGGTGAAGCTCAAGCGACTGCGACCCAAGCCGTCCACAAAATGGGGCGCCCTACTAACTCTCGGCGCGATTTTCTTTGCCGGCTGCAATGTCGTGCTCGGTCTCGATGGCACGACGGTCATCGTCGACGAAGAAGTCGGGGGAGCTTCGGGCAACGGTGATGGTGATGGTGATGGTGATGGCGACATGCTTACCGAGGAGTGCGTCCTTAACACAGACTGTGATCAAGTAGACGAGAACTTCGTCTGCATTTTCAGCGAATGCAGCACAGCCTGCAAGGGCGATCGCGACTGCGAAGACGGCTCTCGCTGCCTGCTTGCGGAAGACGGTGCAGCTTGTGTCAGCGCGGAACAAGCTGAATGCCAGGAGACCGCCGAGTGTCCCAGAGGTAGCGTGTGTTTCGACCAAAAATGTCGCATCGACTGTTCGAACGACAATGAGGCTTGCCAGGACGACCAAAGCTGCACCTCAAGCGGTGTGTGCAAAGGCAGCGATCCAGAGCACGACCCAATTGAGACTGGTGCGGGAGATAAGTGTGACGACGAGGGAGCTCTGCGCTGTGTGGAGACGGGTAGCGTCCTGCGCGTCGAATGTAAGGAAGGCGTCTGGCAGTCCTATGATTCCTGCGGTGACGGCGAGCTTTGCGATCCCGATGCGAAGACTCCCGGCAGCTGCGATGAGATTCCCGCTGATTGCGAGGGGCGAAAAGCCAACGAAAGTTTCTGCGATGGTCGCATCCGCAAGACCTGTGGTCGGACTCTGCTCACGGTCGATTCCGAGGATTGTCCCAGCATCCAGCACTGTAGTTTAGCGACCGGACCAAAGTGTGCGGCGTGTCTGCCCAACACCTTTGACTGTGAGGATACCATCCTGATGGAGTGCGCAGCCGATCTCAGCGAATTCGTCGAGAAGGCCGATTGCGCGGACGAAGGCAAGCCGTGCAGTGACACGGCCGGCGCTTGTACCCAATACGCATGCAACCCTGGACAGAAGCGCTGCCGAGAGGGCGACGTGCTCGAGGTGTGCAATGACGAGCGCAGCGCATTCGTCGAGGACGAGCAGTGTGGGGCGGGCCTTTGTAATTCAAAAGATTTAGTATGCGACACGTGCGTCGCCAACGCCAAGAGTTGTGATACCCAGGGCAAGCAGGTGCTCTGCTCCGCCGATGGATCCACTGAGACCCGGGACGATTGTCCCGTTGATCGACCCATCTGTTCAGCGGGAAGCTGCGTGCAGTGCACGGGTAAGAACCAGTGCCCAAGTAGCGGCGAGTGCTCCGATCCGGTGTGCAATGCAAACTCGTGTGGGCTCAACCCCATCCCTGCGAACAACACCTGTGCAGCTGGCTACTGTGATGGTTCAGGCAGTTGTAGACAGTGCCTGTCTCTGAGCCAGTGCCCGGACGTCGGCGATTGCTACGACAAGACCTGTACTGGCAACGTATGCGGCCAGAAGGCAAAGAGCTCGGGAGCGTGCGATGAAAATGGCGGTTTCCTTTGCAATGGAAGCGGAAGTTGCGTCGAGTGCCTCTCCTCCAATCTCAACTTCTGCCCCGACGTCGGCGATTGTTACAACAAGACCTGCAGCGGAAACGTATGCGGGCAGTCCCCTAAAAGCTCCGGCACCTGCAATGAAAATGGCGGGACTGTTTGTGATGGGAGTGGGCTGTGCGTGGAGTGCAGCGGAGTAGGTCAAGTGCAGTGCTCGAGCGGTGAGGTTTGTCACTCGAACAGTTGTGAGGTGGCAGAGCATCTGTTTGGCAATTCAACCCTTGGAACAGAGACAAAAGCATCCTTCAGCGGAGCACTCGTTGCGTGCTTGCTCCCCGACTTGCTCTACGATGCGACGCTCCTCAGTTTCGGAGCAGCCGGAAATAAGAGCGGAGTGAGCGCGCGGATGGTGCTGTACGAGGGCAACAATACTCAGCCCTTGGGGGCCCCAATAGCTCAAAGTGGAGGGCAGAACTTTCCTCTACAAGGCGGAACCCTCGTGGAAGTCGTACCAAGCTCGGCGAACGTCATCCTCGACGCAGATAAGACATACTGGATTGGCATCGCAACCCGAGATAATTCGGCGCCAAGTGCCGATACTCTGCTTCGAGGGACCACCTCGGCGGGTGCAAAGTGCCGCGTCTTCGGCCAGTCCTTTGACTATCCCTTTGGCAATGGTCAGTCGGGGAATTCTTACAATGGTTTCGATTTTAATCTCTTCGCGCGCATCGAGGATGTCGAATAGCGGAGAAGTGCATAGGGATTGATAGGGATAAATAATGGAACTTTCAGGTTTTCGCGTTCGTTGGGCCATAGTGCTTGCCTCGATCATATTGAGCTCGGTTTCTCCGTTTGACGCTGTGGCGCAGGATCAGTGCCTCACGGCGCCGGTGGCTCTGCCGCAGCTCGCTGGACCACCAGTTTGGCTGGATCCCGCACCATCCACTGCAACTTGGAGGGCTGAGCTCAGCGATCCACGATGGGCCGGCGCTCCCCTCCTCAACCTATGTAACAATCCGGATCTCTCAACTTGTCCGATCGGAAATCCGGATGTTCAAGTGCGAGCGCTCCTCAATGGCACGGACTTGTACGTCGCTTTTCAGAACTTGTCCGATGACACAGTGGAGGGGGGAGATGACTTCGTATTTCTCGGGATAGGAGACCCGACGGCAGGCGCCAAGATGGTCAAGGTACTACTTCACTACTCAGGGTTGCCCATTTCCCCCGCGCCCAGTGTTGCTGATACTACTCCACCTAAAGAAAACTCCGCATTCAGCATTCAGTACAGCCAAGCGAGCAACGCAAGTAATGGCTCGTCCTGGGCGACTCTGTCGACTGGATTCCCTCCTGCTGTTTTACCGGCGACCGAGAGCTGGCTGAAAGATGTTGCGTCGTGGACGGGGTCGCCAGGCGTCGCCTGGGGCGTTACCATGCGCATCGACCTCTCCCAGTTCGGATATACGGACCCAATCTCGAGTAATATTCCCTTATTCTTTGGTTCTCGATACAACACCTCAGCAGAAACCGTCGTGCTGCCGACTACCTCGGACACGGTAGGCGGGGACGAGTCGATCGTTCCCGGAGACAAGGCGACTTGGACACTTTTCTCTGCTCCAGCATCGGGTTGCGCAGGAGGGATACGTCTTTCGTACATGAATATTGGCGTGGTCAACTCATCCGGAGATCTCAGCAGCTCTGTCAAAGTCTGTACCGACCCAGCCGATTGCCCCGGTGGTCTCACACACACATTCAGGGCCCTCCCGCAGCAGGTGCCCGACGGGACCGTAGTACGAGCCCGCATGCGTTTGGCCAATTTTGGCTCGACCATTTTGGATTGGGAAAATGCAGACTGGGATGAGATTCCAGGAGCGGGAAATCCGCTTGTTGATATTTCGGCGGCAACCGGTTGGTCCTTTTCACCAGGTGCGTCAGGTAGTTCTACAATCGACCACGTCTGCAACATCCAGGGTGGAGATCTCTCATGTCCGACCTTAAGTAACGCCCCGGGACAACCGGATCAGTGTTTACTGGTAGAACTTGGTCCTCCGCCAGGCACCAACCTCAAGTTCGAATCCAAGGCAGTATATCGAAATCTTTGGTTCGCAAACCTCTCGGAGATTCAGAAACAGGCAACCGTAAGTACTAAGGGACTCAAGAAGTCGGCAGGTTTGAGTGGCGAACGCGATCTATATTTCTACGTTCAAACCAAAAACATGCCGACTCACTCTGTGGAAAAGATGGTACTGCCCCAGCGAGCGATGGGGCTAGTTCGAAAGTATGCCGAGAACATCCCAGCCCGTCCCAGATACCAAGATCCCAAGGGCGTACAGAACCCAGCCAACCAGTCGGACAAAAAAGCAGAATCCATCAGTATTGTGAGAATGGCCGATGCCAGCGTGGTCTCCGGGAAGGTCCCAGCCCGCCACAACCCACTGTCCTATCCGACTCTTTCAGAAGATCAGGCGATGGGGCTTGCTTGGCCAACCTATATAGTTCGAGTCTACTATGATACCGGCAAGGTGACGGATTCAGGGGGAGAGCAACACAAGACTCTTGCGCCCATGACGCCCTTCGGTTTCTACCTTAACCACGAGGGGGAATTCTACGGCTTTACGCACGAACTCACTGGATTGGGGTTCGACCTCGAGGAAATTGGTCCCAACTGGTACAGGACAAAGGTCGCGCATGAGGGTTCTGTAAAGCTGGTGACGACGATTCGAGCCGAGGAAAAACCTGCTCCTGCCTGCTCCTGCAAATGCAAGAACTGCGCAGAACCCGGGCATGGTCATGAGCATACTCACGGAAAGGCCGACCTTCCGAAGACCACCTGCTACTGCAGCGCTCCTGGTACGACGCACAGCGGTAGTGGTTGGCTCCTCTTGCTCGCCGCTGGGGCGTTCGTTGCCATGGCGCAGGTCCGCCGTCGACGGTCAAGCTGAGTCGAGCACGGACCGAGCTCGGTAGAACCAAGCTCACCCCAACAACAGGGCGCCTGTTACCCCAGTGGTAATAGGCGCCCTTCTTCTTTGGCTAAATCGTCTGGGCGAACCAATATGATTCGCGCCGAGGCCCAGACAACGTCACCGCTCAAGCCCAAGCCGACCAAGCCGCCCCGTATTCAAATTCGGTTGGACGTAGATCGAGGCCCATTGAAAGTCGGGGACCCGGAACCTCGCACGAGGGCGTTGATTGCCGTGCAGAACGATGGTCTACGGTAACTTATGGTGCCAAGTGACGGAGCGGTTCCGACCGCGGGTCTGGACGTTGACTGGGGAGGAATGGCCGTCGGGACTCGTGCGTATCCGCTTGAGCCTCTATCGTGGCGGGCGTCCTTCGTTGCCGATTGGCGTAAAAGAAAAAGATGGCTTCTTCCCTCGATGTGGGTCTTGGCAGCAACCATTCTTTGCGCTCCGGACCATGCGTGGGCTCAAAACTGTTTCAGGACACCCTCTCCCCTCCCTGGACTGAGTGGCCCTCCCAACTGGAGCGAAACAGGCACCCGTCGAACGGAATTGAACGAACCTCGATGGGCGGCCGCGCCCCAAACGGGATTTGACAGTGACGACACAGATACGGAGGGCTTTTACCGCATCCTAGTGAACAGTGATCATACCGAACTAAGTGTGTCTTTTCAGGCGCCTGTTGACCCCGGGAGCCCCACCGCCGCCGATGAGGTCTATTTTGGTCTTACCCGCGACGGAACGTCGGGCACAATCGCAGCTGCTGTTAGACTCCACCTGCCCGCTTCTGGATCCGACCCGGTTCCGATCACGGAAATGAGGGGCTACAAATACAATGGCAGTTGGACCACCGAGGCAATTAACGCTCAGCCGACTTGGCTCAAAGCTCCAGCCGGATGGATAGGCGACCCCACCGCTGCATGGGGTATCAATTTCAAGGTTGATCTAACGGACCCGGCTCTAGCGGGGATTGACCTGACAAGTGACATCAAGCTCATGCTGGCGATGCATATCCGAGACGAGTCCGACCCAGCGGCTAGTCTCAATCCTTCTACGCCGAACCGGGATTGTGTTGGAGTCGGATGTCCATATGACCTCCATGAAGACACCCTGCTGATTGACAATTCGGCCAATTGGGCGACCTTTTCCGCGTTCAAAGCAGGTTGCCCCGGCGGCATTACCATCTCCGGCACTCAACTCGGGACAACCAACGTCGACGAAGACGGCAAGCCAGCCCCACACTTGATCAATACAACACCGGGAGCGACCAACACCTTTTACGCCCGACCTAGCTACGACGATGCCCTGGCCCCGCATGAGGGAATGCTTCAAGCGCGCTTCTACATTGCAAGCGTGGCAACGCCGCCCTCTTCAGATGTCGTTTGGACACCAATTCCCAACGGCTCACCGTTGGAAAACGGCACTCTCAACGCAGTTGATGTCGACGAATTCCGCTTTACCTGTCCCCCAAATGAAGACGGTCAAGTCTGTGGGGTCTCGCTCAACGATGAGCTTCAGCAATGTGTCTATATCGAACTGCGAGCGGCGCCCGGTCAGGTAGCTCCCCTTTCGAATGCTTCGGCTTACTTTTGTAGTCCCGCTCCCGAAGACAAAGAAGACCCCAACACCTCCATGGGCGGCGCCTCTTCGGAAGATCCGGATTCAACCACCACAACCTCTTCCGAAGACGACGGCAGCGATTCGAGCGGTGACGACACTTCGTCCTCCTCTGATGGCGGAGCCTCCAGCTCTACAAAAGATGAAGAAGACAGCAGAAGCGACGCCGGTTGCGGCTGCCACACCGGGCCTCAGCAGCCGTCAGGCAGTCTCTGGTGGTTAGGGCTGGGGGCCTTCGGCTTAGTTCTAGTACGCAGGCGATGCTCAACTTGAGTCCTACTTTCGAGCCATGATTTGGCTTGGTCGTATCGACTTCCGCCTCATCGAAACGACCTCGAATGGCAAGCAGATGCTGAGACGCAATCAGGTCGAAGCCATGGTGGCCTTGCGGTCACTGTTTGATGAGAAACTCTATCAAAAATATCTCTCCTTCGATGACGCCATCACAGCGTTTGTGGGGGAACACGATTACATGCGACTGCAGGAGGTCGACTCCTTTGACAGTCACGTGTTTTCCAAAGTCGTCTACGACCGGCTTCCCACCCGCGTACTTCCGAATCCTTTAGATGTTGGCTTTGCCGCGCTGGGCAATAACCAGGCGCTGTCTCTCTTGGGAGACGAACTCGACACTGAATCAGGACTACCAGGCGCACTCGCTTCAATGCGCCTTGTGGTGGATAGTCACTGGAGGAAGGCTTCACTCGACTCACCGACGAGCAGTGGAAAGAACAAGTATACAGCAGTCCCCAGGATGTACCCTGGATGACTCCGATTTTGTCGGGAGAGTGATGCGACTGAGGCCTCTGGTGAGCGAAGGGCGTTATTCCCAGTCGTCCGAATAGACGAACTTTGGCATCTCCCATTCGAAGAAGATGGCGAACAGACGAAGAGTAAAGCCGATGCCCAACGCCAGAAACATTCCGTGTTCCATCGACAAGCCCACATGCGGCGCCGCAAGGTAGATTCCGGCCGTCAGCAGACCGACGCTCGCGTACAGCTCCTGGCGGAAGAGAAGCGGAACCTGGGCGCACAGCATGTCGCGCAACACGCCCCCGAACGTCCCGGTGATCATGCCGCTGAGTAAGACAATTCCCCAATGCACACCGAGCTGCAGGGCCACGTCGCAACCGATGATGGTGAAAACCACTAACCCGAGTGCATCAAGAACCAAGAAGACCGTCCGTAGGCGACGCATGTAGCGAGCCGTGAGCCCCGCGAAGAGCGCGCCTCCAATCACAACCAAGAGATTCTCCGGATGCGCAACCCAGCTCAGCGGATAATGGCCCAGAAGCACATCGCGCAAGCTACCTCCACCGAGTGCGGTCACGCAGGCGAGCACGCAAACACCCAGCCAATCCATCTGCCGGCGCCCAGCCACCAAGGCAGCAGTCATGGCCTCGGCAAAAATAGCGATCATGTAGAAGACGTGCAGCATGCTTCTGCTGACCACAGGTCATCGACTTCGTCGAGCGAGCGGCCGCGGGGGGCACAACTTCTGCGGGCTGCGCTCGAAGCTCCAGCGACCGAGGCAATCTGCCGCGTTTGTGGCAGATTGCAGCGGCCCCTCATCGAGCGCAATCGCCTTTCGTTGGAAAATGAGCGAGTGTGCCGAGCATGGCTCTTGCTAGTGGCGGGGCCAAGGAACAAATCATGCGTTTAAGAGCTGGTAGTGAAATAATCGTGAAAGCCGCCAATGGTACGCCCTTCGTAGCCATATTGCGTCCAAGAAGTGGTGACGCGCAGTGGGTCGTTCGCCAAAGTTTTGAAACTGAGCCATTCGCGCGCGGCATCGAGTTTGTCGATGCTTTCGGCAATCTTTGCCAGCGCCTCGAAGCTCCGGCCGAGCGCTTCACGCTGCGGACAGACACTGAGATCGAGGTGGATGCCGAGCTTCGAGTGGACCGAGATGCACCCTGGACCATGCCCTCTGATCTCCCCCACCAGGCGCTGCAATACATCTTGCCGAGTCGCTATTGTCCGAGCGATCAGATGATTGATCAGGCAGAGAAAATTGCTGGCACAGAGCCAAGGGGATACAGGCAGGTCGAAGCCTTCGTGAATTGGATTCGGGAGAACATCGAATACAAGTACGGTGTGAGTGATGGCTCCACTTCTGCATTGGGGACGCTGGAGGACAAAGCCGGGGTATGCCGCGACTTCGCCCACATCGGTATTTCGTTCTGCCGCGCGCTGCAGATCCCGGCGCGGGCAGTCGCCGGTTATCTCTACGGTTTGGATCCGATGGACATGCACGCCTGGTTCGAAGCCTATGTGGGCGGTCGTTGGTACACGTTCGACGCGACTCAAAGTGAACCCAAGGGCGGCCGCGTCACGGTCGCCTATGGTCGCGATGCCGCCGACATTGCTCTCATCACCGAACTGGGAGAGCTCTCGATCGAGGAAATGAAGGTGTGGGTCGAACAGGCGTAAATGAATCCGATGCACACTTGCTCACAAGCATTTCTGAAGCTGGTGGAAAATTTCGTCAGCTTCAAACTGTGAGTGCTGTTCTTGCTCTCCCCCGCTCCGTTTCGGCGGTCTTTGCATTGCAGTGTAGGTAAAGAGAGGTATCTCTCGGACATGCAAATTGATGTCGACCCCGAACAGGATTTTCACGTAGCCATCGACGGCGTCGCGAGGGCGCTCTCGCTCGATGACTTAGCGGAGGCCTATCAGGCTGACGCAATCAGCGATGAAACCCTGATTTGGCAGGATGGTCTCGAAGGTTGGATGCGCCTGGATGAGCTTCTTGCAGCGCTGGCCGAGCAAGAACAAGAGGAGCCGGCCCTCCGCGCTCCAGTTTCTGTGGCCGATCCGAATAAGTATCAAGTCTTGGTCGCCCCCGAAGAGATCAAGAGCATGACTTTGGACACTCTCGTCGATGCGCATCGTCTTGGGGTCGTGGACGACGAGACGCTCGTTCTGCAGCCTGGCGGCACCGAGTGGGTACCTCTGGCTGTAATCATTGCCGAATTTGCGATGCAAGCACGAGCGAGCGTTCCTCCAAGCCAAGCTCCGACGCAGCGGGTACCCACGCAGCAGGCTCCGATTCAGCAGGCTCCGAGCCAGCCCGCGGCACATCAGCAGAGTGCGTATCAGCCGCAACCGACGGCAAGCCCTGTTGCCCCTCCTGCATCGGCTCCCATGGCGAACCCTGCACCACCCAACACGTTCGCCCCTACGGCCAGCAACGTGGACTCCATGTACCAGGAGTTCAGGCCGAGCTCGAACCCAGCTCCAGTACTGGACGACTTGGATTTTCCTGAACTTCAAAAGTCGAAATCCGCCTGGGTGAAGCGCTCTCTGATTGGAGTCGGCGCGTTGGTCGCAGTCTTTGCCGTCTACCAGGCAACGAGTAATTCGGAGGTCGAGGTGGCAGCTCAGCCCGATGCGGCATCGACCGAGAGCGAGTCCGCGATCCCCGCTGCTGAAGTGGAAGCAGAACCGAGCGCGTGGGAGAAGGAGCAGGCACTTCTCGACCAGGCACGCAAGAAGGACGAAGCCGCCGCCAAGGAAGCAGCAAATAGTCCGACTGCTAACGCCTTCGGTGCGAGTCTGGCGGGCGAGTCGAGCTCCAACAAGCCCGCATCGGCCCCTGCTAAGAGTAAGTCGCAAAAGTCGAAGGCAAAGCAGGCCCCGTCGGCAGCCAATACAGGCAAGAATCAATACGATCCAATGAACGGCACGCTCTGATTGAGAGGGCGCCTTCGCCAGGTTGCAGCAACGGCTCATCGAAGGATCGGTAAAGTCGTTGCCCCCATGCTCCGGACGCAGAGCTCTAGTCTGGCAAAAGACATCCTTCGAGTGAACGCTCCTCAGGTTTCCGGGAACTGATGAGGACGCACCTCTACGGCGAAGGTCGGCTGACAGCACGAGGTTCGCTCGTTAGTCAAAACGTGATCTTCACAGGAGGACGAGACGGAAACGAACTCGTCGGCCAGATTGTGCCCCAAGCGGGACAGCGCGACTTTGATGCCACCTTCAGCGCCGAGTTAATCTCCGGGAGCGAGATCAGCGGCGAGTTTACGTGGTGGGACGACAATGGGATTCGCCAAGGTGTCCTCCACTGGCTGCGCGTGTCGCCTTGTGGATGCGAGCCTCAGACGTGTATGACAGGACACGATTGCGCGAGTGATGAGGCCTGTGAAGCCGGCTACTGCCATCCGGCGCCCGAAAGCGAACAGATGGGTGGAGCCTCGGGGATTGACCAAGAAACTACATGCACGCGCAGCTGTGAATGTGATCTCGAGAGTGAATGCTCGGAAGGTCGATGCATTCCGCGTGAAGCTCCGCGACAAAGCTGCACCGACAACTGCGATTGTGGCCACGAACAGGGCGAGCTGTGCGTCAGCGGCTACTGCGAAGTGCCGGACGACTGAGCGGACCACGATAATTTCTCCGGAACCTTCGTTTCAGTGCAGTGTCGAACCTGCGTATGGCACGACTGCGCGCGGTTTGGACTTCCCTTCTCCTACTTCTGGTCAGTCCATCCGCGTTTGCTGATGAGCTGTCGACGGCGCGAGGGCAAAAACTCGTCGAAACGTCTCACCACGTCCTCGTGAGCTTGCAGGATGGCGTTGCCAAGTACCGCGTCAGGAGAACCTTCTACAATCAGGGCACCTTGGCAGAAGAAGCTCGCTTGAGGATCGACTTGCCTCATGGCGCAGTCGCGACCGGGCTTCGTATTTTTGCTGCAGGAAAGTGGCAGGAGGGCGACTTGATGCATCGGGATAAGGCCGAGCAGCTTTATCAGGAGCTGACGGGCCTCGGACCTTCGCGCCCCAAGGATCCGGCTCTCCTTTATTGGACGTGGACGAGTGAACTCGGTCTTCGCGTGTTTCCCATCTTTCCGAAGACTCAGAGTCTGGTGGAGTACACGCTGACCGTACCGACCCATTACGAGGGCGGGGAATACTTCGTCAGTTACCCCCGAAAGCACCCAGAGTCACCACTCGCGACTCCGGTCCTCAACATCGAATCGGGCAAAGTCTCCTCTGTGGACGGTCAGGCGCACGCAAGGAGCATCGTGCGTCTCGATCCGATTTCTGCTCATCCCATGATCGAGCAGCTGGGGCGGAGTGGTGATCGAACCCTCGTGAGAACGCTGAGTCTTTTCGATTCACCTCCCTCCGATGCAGTCGCCGTTGACGTGAACATCGAACACACTTGGGCAGGAGATGTCGAAACGGACCGCAAGGCTGCGGCCATTCCCCAGCCGAGCCCTTCTCAAGGAGATGTGGCGACCGTCGCCATCTCCACGCGCAGTGCCGACAAAACTGCGGTGCGTTTGGGGCAAGTGTCTTTTCCTGAGGTGACGTCCTTTGCGCGGGTTGAAGTGGATCTCGCCGAGCGGCTCTCTCAATTGCCGAAGAACCACCGGGTGACTTTCGTTCTGGACCTCTCTCATACGATGGGGAGCGACGGTATTGAGGCGCAAGTGCGGCTCGCCCGTGCGTATGTGGCACATGTCCCGGGGGCTCACTTCGCCTTGGTTGGTACGGCAAGAAAGGCGTCTGCACTGACGCAGTTTGAAAGCGCGAGCAGCTTCGAGGCCGTTGCCAATCGGCTGGAGAAAGAGGGCAAACTGTCACCTCAAAACGGCAGCTTTCTCGATCGGGGCGTAGCCGCGGCCTTGGAGCTTCAAGCGAATGCTCCCCGCAAGGCGACCAGCGGGACCGATGCGATTGTCGTCTTCACGGATGACCGTCTGCGCCCGCTGTGGAACAACGAGCTGGCGCTTTCACAAGTTGGTCAGCTTCCCGAGGATGTCGTCGTGCATGTGGTGGATGTTTCTCCCTATGGCGATGAAGCACTCAGCCGAGACGATGACCATCGACTTTTCCCCTTGGCACAGGCACGCGGCGGAATTGCTGTGCAGAGTGAGGGGGCAGTCTCCGCAAAGTGGTCTCGTCTCACGGAAGACGTGCTCTATCTCGTGAGACCGAATCGTCTCGACCACGTGAGCTTTTCGGCCTTGGGTGAGCAGGTCGGGTTCGAAGCGCCATCGCTTTCCGAAGGCGAGGGGATCCGTTGGATGGGATCCGTTGCAGAACTGCCCGCAAGCATCGAGATCAGAGGGCAGCTGTGGTCGAAGCCACTCGTCGTGAAAGAGCAGACCACAGAGGATTTCCATCGTGCGACGGCCGGGTTCGTCTTTTCATTGGATCATTATGAGCAGCTCTCAGAGCTTGAGCAGTATGTCCTAGCTACTTACGCTGGGGCCGTTTCTCCCGTCACTTCCTATCTTGCCATCGAACCGGGGGTGCGTCCTTCCACGATCGGTCTGGAGGAGAGCGCGAGCGCATTCGGTAGCGGCTCTGCTTTTGGTGTGAGTGGTGGGATCTCTTGCGGGTCTCCTAGCATTCCAACCATCGATTGGAGCGCAATCGAGCGCAGGGCAACCGCGGCGTGTCAGGTGCATCACACGAAGGACGACGCCCTTGAGCTCATCGTGGATACGAACGATGACGAGATCGCGGATGTTCGTTCTGACAAAGCACTGGATGTCTTTGGCACATGCGTTGTTGAGCAAATCTGGAAAGAGCGACTCCCCGGGGTTCGGGGTGATCAGAGTCGAAAGCTGACGATTCGAGCCCTGAGCTGTACGAACGATGTTCACTAGACACGCAAAGTTGGCCCTCATCGCGCTTCTCTCGCCTCTAGCGTGCGAATCTCCTCCGCTGGAGGAGCCCGATCTGAAAGTCGCCCCCTCCTATCAACAAGCGTCGACAGTTCCGACCGCGGACACCGTCAGACTCGAACGATTCTGTACCCTGCTCGGATGCATCGATGGCGCGAGCATCGACTTCCGCAACAGGGAGTGGATTTCCGGAAGCTACAAGATCTCGCTCAAAACGGAGCGCGCCGCCACCACGTGTTCGCTCACTGTGGACCCAACCGGCAAAGCATCGCGCAGTCAGTGCGAAGGCTCGCTTGAGGTCGAATCTCTCCTTCCCTCGTCCATCTTAGTCAACGAGTTCCCCCGTCGGATTGAGGTCTCCGTCACGCACAACGACGCCATCATCGAAACCAAAACCTTCACCCCAACCTACAAAACCACGTACCCCAACGGACCTGACTGCCCCGGAAAGTGCCTCGTCTCTGAACAAACACTTGTCATGAACACTCAACTAGGCAAACAAGTCTTCGATTGAATCAGCTGTGAGGATGCGTTCACTCAATTCGTCTAGTTGAGCTAAGTCAGCGGCGGCGAGCTTTGCCTGAACGGCCGCGGAGACACTGCCGTACTTGAGGGTGAGCAGACGTTCCAAGACGGCACGTCTACCTTCGGCTCGACCACGCAGCTCTCCCCGTTGTTCCAATTGTTCAGCAAGTGTCATGATGGCGTCTTTCGTGGAGGCGGAGGCCTCTCGGACTCCTTCTTCGATAGTTTGAAGCGTCAAACCGCGGCTGGCAAGGTAGCCAAAAACAGCGCTTAGAAGCGTTCTTGCTTCACTGGTCCGCCACAGCTCAGCAAACTGCGGAGCCCAGCGGGCGAAACTTTCACGCAAGTTTTCTTCACTACGTCCGTCGCGCAGAGCCCAAAGCGTCAGAGGTACGATCTGTTCAGCTGCCGTTTGGGCCCGCAGGAGAAGTTCTTCATCGGTCGCCTGACTGATGTCGTCGAGAAAGAATCGAAAATCCGGGACGGCTTCTCGAACGCCAGGGATGTTGAGGACCTCTTTGTCAAAGAGATCTTGATAACTGGTAGACGCAGCCCAACCAGAACGGCTGTGGTGCACCACCATCGGTAAGATCACAGGCCACGGCAGGGCAACTTTGTTTTTGATGAGTTCGGCGTACTTCGCGGCCATGTAGCCGAGGAGGCGCTGGGGCATCGTGGCGTCGGTGCGGCTTTGGTGTTCGAGGAGCAGGTAAAGCTGAAGGGTCTTCCCGCTTCTCGTCGAGACCCCATACAGGATATCGCAGCGGACTTCCTTTTCGTCGTCGATGTAGAGCTCAGTGGCTTCGACCGTGAGCGTTTCCCAATCGAGCTGCTCCACAAGTGCAACAGGCAAAAGCGTGCGCAGTTCAACAACTGCTGCGTCCTTTCTTGTGAAAGTCAGCTTAAAGAGATGGTCGTGCCTTTGAGGCGAGTCGTCTGTCATAGGATCCACGGCTCATCGTCGGAGAGAGGCACCGCGCTGAGAAATTTCCCAGCGCGGTGCCCTGCGAACACTCTTTGCTCCTAGCCTCGGTTCTCCTGAGCCGGGGGCGCGGCGTTCACTTCAAGGGTCGGTTCAGCACTGCTCGTCACTCCCGAGCTGGGGACTTCCGATTGTACTTTTTGGCGACGTGCTCGACGGCGCTCGCGCTCGTAATCACTGCCGGCTTTGGCGGCGATCTCGGGGTAGTCACGAAAGACGAAGCGGAAGGCACGCCGTCCTTGACGCATCCGATCGTTGAGCGCCCCGAGCAAGCGATTGCGCAAACCAAGCACTTCACGTTGCTCGCTCACCAGGTTACCGGCGAGGCGATCGGCTGAACGTTGACGCAGAGCATTGGCGACCTGTAGCGCTTCATCAAACAGCTCAGGACCAAAACCATCAATCTTCGAGACTTCCGCGGAGTAGTCGCGGGCCAGATTGGCGTAGGATTCCACGGCTCGTGCCATGCCATCGTGAGTGCGTTCGTCGGAATAGAGTTCCCGCAACTTCTCCAGCTGAAGCTCTCCCTCCTCGTGCTCTCCATCTTCCAAAATGAAGGAGAGAGCAGCCTTAAACTCGCGCAGCAGTTCTTCGACCCGAACAATCGGTTGATCGTTCACTTTTTCGAGCAGCACTTCGTAGTCGTTCTGCACCGAGCCCACTGCGAGCTGCAGCTCGCGAATTTCCGAAGCGAGCGACTGAGACATCAGCCCCGTGCGCATCACCGATTGCAGGCTGGGCAGGAGTCCGCTTTTGCCTTGGACCGGTGCGAAGTGCTTGTCGAGCAGCTGCGCTAGATTCTGTTGCTTCGCCTTGGAGCACCTTCACAGGGACAGTCACGGTGGACTCCTCCTGCTCGCGCGTGCGGTCGGTCCAGCGGACGACGAGTCCGTCAATGAGTTCCTGATTGAGCCTTGATTGCGTCATTTTTCCGTTTTCCTTGGGGTTGTTCAGCATCACTCTCTCACTTGCAGCGCGACCTGCGCCTCTGGGCTCGCACGCCGCCAAATTGGGACGCCGCACTAATCGTCTGGGACGTCACACCGAGCGTCTGGGACAACGCACTGCCCTTCTGGGACAGCGCAGTCTCGGACATCGCTGTGCACCTCGACCGCTGACGCGTGCAAATCAGCCAATGAATGCTGAGGTTCATGCACGGCCTTCAGCACAACACGTGCCAGCGGCTTCAAAATACCGTTCAGCCAACGGACCAAGCAGCCCCGCTGCTCTGAAATCGATCACGGCTCCCCCCCGAGATCCACCATTGCGCATGCGATTCAGTGTGGTTCGGACCACTCGCCCGGAGGCTCCGACCAAAAGAAATGTGGTTCGGACCACTATTTTCCGCAACGACACGAAACGTCGTCCGAATCAGCCTTCATGTGGACGACACGACTAGGTGAGGTGGGAACTCATTGTCCGAGATATGGCGCGGAGCTGCGTCGACTCGCAGGCCTGGCGCCGTCAGAGCTGAGCGTGCTGCTCACGGGAGCAAGCGGCACAGGCAAGGAGCTTCTGGCGCGCGCGATCCATGCTGCATCTGGGCGGCGAGGACCCTTCGTGGCGATCAATTGCGCCAGCCTTCCGGACACACTGATTGAAAGCGAGCTCTTCGGGCACACCAAGGGAGCCTTCTCCGGAGCACACAGTGAGCGCCGGGGTGCACTCTGCGCGTCGGATGGCGGCACGCTGTTTCTCGATGAGATCGGAGACGCGCCCCTGCAAGTGCAAGCTTCGCTGTTGCGAGCATTGGAAAGCCAAGCAGTGAAGGCGATTGGCAGCGAACGAGAGCGTCCGGTGGATCTACGCATCGTGGCCGCCACCAGTCGCGGCCTGTTCAACATGATGACAGACGGCAGCTTCCGCCCCGATCTCTACTACCGGCTCGCAGGTCACGAACTCCACCTGCCCAGCCTCGATGAGCGCAAAGCCGATCTCCCTGAACTCGCCCAAGAGCTGCTCAAGAGCCTCGGTCATCAGGGTCGGCTCTCACTGGCGGCCCGCACCTACCTCAAACAGCTCACCTTCCCCGGCAATGCCCGAGAGCTGCGCAACCTCCTCGCACGCGCCAGCGCCCCTCTCGACCCCCACGCCACAGTGGACACGCCTCACCTGCGCCCCAGTGCGCCTCCCCCACCCGATTCAGGGCTCCGCGCCAAGAGGCGGCTGCCCGAAGAAACCCACGAACGTTTGGGCGCTCAGGCGCAAGCCTTCGCCGTATCAGAGATCTTGCTTGTGCCCCCAGAGATGCCGAGGCGAAAGGCACGTACCTTGGAGCGAGCGCTACTGCTCGTGCTGCTTGATCGGGACGTCGAGCTGTCGGCGCGATTGCGGGCGCGGGTGAAGCGAGTGTTTGGGCGAGGTTGGGAGAGCGCGGACCGAGGTGCGGGCGGGAGGAACTTAGCGCGAGTGTTGGGGGTGGAGTTTGAGGTGGTGCTGGGGTTAGTGGAGGTTTGGGATGGGTTGTGAGGGGATGCGTTCGTTCCACTCGTCGAGTTGGGGTGACTCGGCGGCGGCGAGCTTTGCGCTCACCACAGGGGAAATAGTTCCATACTTGAGGGTCAGTTGACGTTCCAAGACGGCACGTCTGCCTTGAGCTTCGCCTTGGGCTCGACCGCGAAGTTCACCTTCGGCTCGACCGCGTTGTTCCAATTGTTCAGCAAGTGTCATGATGGCGTCTTTCGTGGAGGCCGAGGCCTCTCGGACTCCTTCTTCGATAGTTTGAAGCGTCAGCCCGCGACTGGCGAAATAGTCGAAAACAGCTCCTAGGAGGATTCTCGCTTCGCTGCTTTGCAGCCCTCACCGCTTGGCCTTGCCTGAGTTTCTCCGGGATGGGATCTTCTTTGAAGGGCGAGCCGCCTCGATGTCAATTACAGCAACGGCCACCGTGTTTCCGCCTTCGCCGTGTTGTCGGGCGTAGGCCCTGAGGTGATCAACGCCGACCGCAAACTCTACGTGTTGACCATTTAGCTCCCAATTCTTTTGCATCAGTCGCACTAACAGGAGAACCCCATGAGTTACCTCGCCTGGTCGCATGTACTTTCCGATGAGCTGGTCGTCGATAGTTTGCTCAAGATCGCGAAGCGAGTAGTTCGTTCTTTCGAAGATGGGTTTTATCTCGATGGGGACTCGTCCAAGTGAGGGACGAAGCGCAACAATGTCCATCTTATTCCCATCCTTCACCTCGGGTTCGCGAGCGATGTAGAACGTACGTTTTCCGACTAGCTCCAGTTGTGCGGCAACCCAACGCTGGATCTCGTTTTCGCTCAGTTGAGGGGTAAAGAATTCAGGATAGGAGAAATCCCCTTCGCGCATGCGAGCGTCGATTCGACAAATCTCGCCAAGAACGACATCGCAAAGCTCTGCTGTTGTTAAAGGTATTCGACGGGCGAAACGCTCCGCTTCGAGAACCTTCTCAACATCCCAGACTTCCTGCGCCAACTTAACAGCATTGGCCCTCTGAAACGGAATCATCCTTCGTGCCCAAGTACTTACGCGCTCGTCTGGGTCGGCGCTTAATTCTCTCAGCGCTCTTGTCCCCTGCGTTGAGCCATCAGCAACAAGTTGCGTCTTGCCAGCATCAAGCACCTCACGCGTGTAATCCACCTCAGTCCATGCTTGGGAGATTGCTCCTCGCCCAGAACGCCTAAATTTTTCCTCTCGTGGGGCGAGTTCAAAAAGAAGGGGCAACCAGCTCTGGAGACTCGGTGTGGAGAAGAAGAGAGACCATTTCGCCGGATTGCCACGGTCGAGGTCCCACTCGACCTTCTGACAGACCTCCTGAATCACTTGGTCCCATGAGGGATCGCTCTTGCGCTCCTCAACTAGCCAGTCTGCAGCCTTTCCACCCTCCGAGTGGCACCAAAGCCGGAGCCACTGGTTGCGATGATCAGCATCAGTTGATTTTTTCGTCCAATAGGCGGCGACCTTTGATAGCCAATCTGGGGGGGCAGAAGCCCGCAAGGCCAGGTCGATGGCATCATCGAGCGTCCCTACTGATTCAGGCACCACTTTGCCCAGCAGGGCGAAAACTATGCGCGCAACGGCGTTGATGAGGTCGGGAGCGTCTAGACGATACAGATGCGAGATGAAGGACGCTCGCCCAGTCTTGCTGCCCCAGGCCTCCACAAGTGCATCTCGCAGAGTGTTTTCGACAAGCTCGGACTGTGCAGCGTGCAGAGTCTTTAGCCAGTCAGGCAGAGAATTGAGCTGCCGAATGGCAAGAAGAGTCGCAATTCGAACTTCGTCCTCGGACTGAATCGCACTAAGGCCTTCTGCGGACACCTCAAGCGATATACCCAACAAGCCCCAGGACTCGCCATAGGTGCTCTTAGTCGAGTTCACTGTCGGGGAGCACTTACGCCACCAATTTCGAAACCCAACTGTCAAAGCTTCGGCGACGTCGGGGCTCGCGACTTCAAGAAGATCGGTAGGTCGAGAGAACGAAGAATCCGGAAAGTGTGGATAAGCCCAATTGAGTGCGCCTTGGTGCTCTCCACGACGAATCTTCTCCAGATGGGGACGGAGAGCGATATCGTTTTTTACGCGCAGACTTGCCTTTTCACGCTCTCTCTCATCTTCGTGCTGTTGAATCGCTTCCCGCTGGCGGACTCTGTTCGCCTGCCAGTCCTCGACGGTCGCCAAAGAGGCGACGCTTACCTCGGTCTTCAGCAGTTCGATCTCCGTGTCGGATAGCGTCTCCAAGAACTTGTTAGTCCACAGGTGCAAGTGGTCGTAGGGGGTACCCTTCTGCAGAAACGTCAGCTTCTCCGTTACCCAATCGAATCGCGGAGGAGCCATCGGGCAGAGGAACAGCTGCTGATCCCAGATCGGCTCATGTCGAAGTCTTGCTTCCCAAACGGACTCCCAATGATGCTCATTGAGCGCTCTTCGAACTGCGCGCCCTTGTTTGTCGTCGACGTAGATGTGCAGCTCGTGACATTCAAGGCACATCAGCAGCTCAAAAAACTCACCCTCTAGCGGGCGATGATCGGACGAGCGATGTCTGAGGACCTCTACAGCAAGCTGTGCAGTGCCATCCTCAGCGGCATCATAGACTGTATCACTCGCCTTCTTCTGGCTCGACTTGAGAAGTCGGGCCGTGAGACAACTCGCAAGGCGCACAAGTTCCGAAGGAGAGAGAGGCAGTCCTCGCTTCTGAATTTCATAGCTCATATCGCCCTTGTTCTCCCGGGCGAGGAAGTCCACCAGCCTGTCTCCGAAGAGGTGTTGGGGCACCAACGCGCGAAAGAGCGCTATCCGGACCGGCGGGGCGTCAGTGCCAAGTAGCAGAAGAAGGGCCTTCTTTTCTTTCTCGCCGCCCAATTCAGCGACGAGTTCAACAGCCCTCTTTCGGGTGTACTCCTCTGCGCCTTCGTTCTTAGCCCATTCGAGTGCGGGCCCAACGCTTTTTGGAAAAGCACCTCGGCGCGAAATCTCGATCAACTCATAGGCAAGATGATCAGACAGTTGCGCATCGCAAAGCGCCCCCACGACGACACTGGACAGTTCAGGGCGAGTAATTCGGCGGATCCGAGCATTGCTGCCGTACTCATGGTGTGCGACAGGTGCGCGCTGGAGCATAGCTTGCACCGTTTCACTCACTTCTTCGCCCGAAAGACACGCCGGGTCCCCACGATAAAGCATCACTTCCGGGGCGACCGCAACGAGCTTCTTGCGTACCGCCGGCAGTATTCCCGCCAACCACCCCGCAACGTTACGCCGGTCCTCAGGAATACTCTCAATATCGTGTTCAGGAGGGACAACAAAGAGTGACTTCAGGACGGCATCTTCAGCTCCTCCGAGGTAGACTGACCTCGCCCAATGCGCCGCGAGAAAGTTCGACAGCTCCCCCTGCACAATCTGAACTGCCACCCCAGAATCGTCACTCGCCGGACCTTTCCTGACGAGAAGAGGTGAAGCGAAAAGCTCCTTGATTTCTTCCGGCTTCCACTCCGGAAACAGATCCTCGGCGTGGGGCGCTCCGTTCACCGTTGCCGAGTCCGGTCGGAGGACATGCCGAAGCTCGGAGAAAGTCGTTACCGCTGCGATGCGGCGAATGCCCATAGTGTAGCGCTCAAGTGACAGTTCACGATGACGTCCTCTATCGGGATTAAGCTCCTGGAAGGCATTACGCACCTGCCATTCGAGTATGTCGGTCCAGCTGTTCAGATCCCCATGAGCTTGCCAGTACCCAACCAAGGTCCCGACATCTCTCGGGCGAAGTGGGAAAAGGTTTTGAACTTCCGCGGCAATCAGCTCTTCGAGGAAACTGGTTCTGTCTGCCTCAGCAAGCCCAAACCGAGTTGAGAGCTGCACCACTTGCTCTGAACTCAAGAACGCCAACTTGATGTCGCGGAAATCTCCAGGCTCGTCGGAAGCGCCTTTTTCGCCAAAATTCTGCAAGGTGCGACTGGCGATTCCGTTATCCGGCCCCTCTTCAAAACGTGCTGCAGCGCCCTCCTCTTCTGACGGTGCCTGTGAGGGTACGCGCGGCATTTGGAGATGACGAACTAACCCACGCAGCCACTGCTTTTCCGGGGGGCCACATGTGTCGTCGCGGGACGCAACGACGAGTCTAACGTTTGGTTGGAGCAATTCATTCGCTCTCATTGCAGAAGAGAGATCTCGAAGATTGCGCCGTCCAAGGTAAAGTTCGTCCACCGCGTCGATCAGCAAATACAGAGGCGGTCGTTCAGCGCTAGGATGAGACTTCCACTCTTGCCAACTGGCAAGCTCATCACCATCCAGGGCGCCTTCCAGATCGCCGGTGGCTAGCCTCCTTGCTTCGACAGCCAACACAGGCTTTTGCTCCTCCCTGAGCTGTTGAGCCAGAAAGTGAAGTTCCGTGCTCTTCCCACTGCCGGAGGCCGCTGTAAACAAGACAGGTTGGGTCCAAGTGGCGCCGTCAGCTGGTTCGAGAACTTGGGACCAAGTGACGCGTGTCTCCGGGAAGAGCATGTGCAACCAGGGTTGCACCGCAGAGCGGTCAGGCTCTCCCGGCTTGTGCTCGACGAGATCCCGATCGAGAGGCGTGGGATTTGTATTCTCTAGCGTGAGCATCGCATCTTAGAGTTCTCCTCGGAAGGCGCGTTGGGTGAGGGATGCGGCAAGCGAATCTGAACTGTTCAGCAATCGCTCAAGCCCTGCGACTGCGGAGGACACGCAAGAGAATAGTCGCTCAAATTCGAACTGGACGCCGAATGGCGGCAGAGGCACGTTGAGCCTTCGAAGATCACCTAGCGACACGAACTTTTGCGTTCCTCCCCTCTTGTTGCCTCTCAGCGAGTGTTCAAAGTAGTGGGAACTCAACAGTGAATTCACGTAGCGCTGAGAAACGTCTGTGCCTTTACCCTTGATCAAGGCAACGTTCTTGATTGCGAAGGTTGGCTCTTCTTCAACCAGGACCGGATTCCCCACCGTTCCGATCATTGGCATAAGAATGTCGCCTCGATCCACCCCGGACCTCTTATTGATGCTCTCGTAGTCCTCCTGGGAGATAAGGTTGGCGTCTGATAGGTCGATTCTTCCGTCGCGCAGATTCTTAGACGTAACGAGCGGATACCCCGCATCAACGTAGCTGGGAGAATCGTGGGTACCATCCCGCACGTCGCACACCTCCCCCAACTTCTTCACCTCCCACCCCTTCGGATTGGTCACCGGGTCCCCGAACATTTCCAAGAACGCCGACCTCAGGAGTTCTTCCGTGAGCTTGATGGCCTCAGCGCGCTTGCGGCGGATCTCATCGGCCTTGTCCAGAATGGCCGCGATGCGCTTCTGCTCGGGGAGGGGGGGAAGGAATATCTTCGTCTCTTTAATGATCCCTTGGGAGATATTCGGTTGAGCCCCCCCGGCTCCCTTGCCTATCCACTCATCTGCCTTCGAACACAGAGCGTGGAACATGTATCGGCGATCTGCAGCGCGTTTCTGAGGCAGTATGTGGCAGACCGCCTGGTTCGTTGCAGCGTCGACTCCCAACTCGGCAACTCGGCCAATGGTCGCCCCATACATGGCTACAAGCAATGCGCCAGACGGCACCAACTTGGCGCTCGATTCGTCAAGAGCCTCCTGAGTAATCGTCTCGCTTGTCTCGGTGATTATCCCTTCTCGTAGTTCCCCAGACCTCACCCAAGGTATCGTCCCACCGTAGTAACGTTCGGCCTTCGCGCGTGAAGGCGTTCCTCCGCTGCCGGTCTGGCAGAAGTCTTGAATCGCCACGAACGTCATCCCAACACCCCCTCAAGCTCGCGCTCGATCTGCTCGATACTTGGCAGACTGGTTTCCAGCTCCTTGGGAAGTGATTCGACGAGTTGATATTCAGAAACGCCCATGGGTTTGTTGGAGTCGCGCAGCGAGTACTCGGCCACGACTTTGTTTTTGCTCTTGCAGAGGAGCAGACCAATGGTGGGGCCGTCTTCTGGAGCTTTGAGCTGCTGGTCGACTGCCGTGAGATAGAAACCGAGCTGTCCCGCGTGCTCTGGCTTGAATTTTCCGGCCTTGAGCTCAATCACGACGTAGCAACGGAGCTTGAGATGATAAAAGAGTAGATCGATGAAGAACTCATCACCGCCCACATTGAGCAGCACCTGCCTGCCGACGTAGGCAAAGCCGGCACCCAACTCTAAAAGAAACTGCGTGATGTGTTTGACGAGGGCAGTTTCAATGACTCGTTCTTGGGCTTCATCTGTCAAACCCAGGAAGTCCAAGCGATAGGGGTCCTTGAGACTTTCACGTGCCAAGTCAGAAAGCGGCGCCGGCAAAAGCGCGTCAAAGTTTGTCAGTGCAGCGCCACTTCGCTCTTGGGCGCGGGTCTCGATCTGCATGACCAGGATATTGCGGGACCAGTTGTGCTCGATGGCCTTCGCGACGTACCACTTGCGTTCTTCCTCCGTGTCGAGTTTATCGAGAAGCGCTATTTGGTGGTACCAAGGCAATCGTGCAAGCACCCCTTGCACAAAATCCTGATCAGGCCACGCAGCAGCAAATGCCCGCATGTATTTGAGATTTCGCGGCGAAAAGCCCTTCATCTCCGGAAATGAGGCCTTCAAATCCGCAGAGATTTGCTCCACCACCTTGGCCCCCCAGCCCCGCTGCGACTGTTGCTCCAAAATGGAGTGGCCAATCTGCCAATAGAGCAAAACTAACTCGCGATTGACCGCCAACGCGGCCCGCTGCTGAGCGGCATGAAGACGCTGTTTGAGATCAGTAATCCACTCCGCATAACCTTCGGGCTGCTTAGCGAGCGAGGGGGGTGTTGTGTCTTTCTTCTTGCTCACAACATCCCCTCAAGCTCATCCAAATCCTTCGAAATTTCCTTTTCCAACTTGCGAAGCTTCTTGATGATGTCCTTGGGCTTCTCGTACTCGACCTCTTCGTAGACGACTTCCTTGTAGCGGTTGAAGCTGAGGTCGTATTTTTGCGCGATGATTTCCTTGGCGGGGACGAAGAAGCACTTGCTGGTGCGGTCCTTGTCTTTCTTGGGGTTGCGCTTCTTCCAGCGTTCTAGGGCGTCGGGTAGATCGTTTGCTTTGATGGGATCGCGCTTGTCGTCGAGCGAGTAGCCGTCAGCCTCGACGTTGTAGAACCAGACGTTGTCGGTTTTACCCTCCTTGGTGAAAAGGAGGATAGCGGTTGAAACTCCGGCGTAGGGCTTGAACACTCCGCTCGGCAATTTGATAACGCCGTCGAGCTGGTTTTCTTCAATGAGCAACTTGCGCAAGGCCTGATGCGCGGTGCTGGTTCCAAAGAGCACGCCGTCCGGGACGACCGTTGCGCTCCTGCCGCCGGACTTCATCATGCGCAGTATGAGCGCGACGAAGAGCAACTCCGTCTTCTTCGTCTTCACCGCTCGGGTGAGGGACGGATGCACGTCGCCTTCGTCCAGGCTGCCCTTGAAGGGGGGATTGGCGAGCACGACGTCGAAGCCGTTTTCGGCCGACTTGGGGAACTTTTCGGGGAAGTTGCTGCTCAGGGTGTCTTGGTAGTGGATGTCGGGGTTATCGACGCCGTGCAGCATCAGGTTCATGGCGGCGATGCGCAGCATGGTGCTGTCAAAGTCGAAACCATGCAGCATGTCGTTCTGCAGGTGCTGACGCTCCTCGGCGCTGAGCTTGTCGCCCGGGTAGTGGGGGTTGCCCTCTTCGTCCTTGTAGATGCCTGCTTTGCTCGTAGCCTGCTTGTAGACGTAGGCGTTCACTCGGCTGAGAAAGCCCGCCGTGCCGCAAGCCGGGTCGGCAACTCGCTCGGTGGGCTTCGGGTCCATCACGGCGACCATCAAATCAATGATGTGGCGCGGCGTACGAAACTGGCCGTTGATGCCCGCGGTGGTCAGCTTGCTCAGCAGGTACTCGTAGAGATCGCCCTTCACATCGCCCTGAGTGAGCGGCAGAGCGTCCACCATGTTCACGGCCGAGACGAGTAGGCTCGGCTTCTGAATCATCAGCTGGGCGTCCTTCATGTAGTCGCCGAAGGTGGTGCCTTTGCTCTGCTCGCGGAAGAAAGGAAAGACCTCGTCGCGCATCCGCACGAGCATGGCGTCACCCTTGAGCTCCTTGAGGTTCTTCCAGCGCAAGTCTTGCTGCTCAGAGTCGAAAGTCAGTGCCTCTTTCAGGGGCTTCTTGCTGCGTTGAGCACGTTTTTCGAGCGCGGACTCTTGAATGTCGAGCAGGCGCGCAAACATCAAAAAGGAGATCTGCTCGATGACAGTGAGCGGGTTAGTGATGCCGCCCGTCCAGAACTCTTCCCAGAGCTTGTCGATGTCGCTGCGTAATTTACCGGTAATCATGGTGCTTTTTAGGACAGGGTTTTTCGGGGATCGTTTTCAGCGCTTGAGCGCTTTGAGGCGGACGCGGCCTAGGTCTGTCAGGCGGTATTTTTGCGGGCGGGAGTTGGGCTTTTCGGGGATGGTGTGTTCGGCATGCCTAGCTCGCCTTCTCCCGCGAGAGCCCTGAGGTTCCCGTACTCATCGCGCTAGCATTCTTTCCACCGATCGTTTGAGACTCCACGACTACCCCCAGCGCGTCTGACTTTAGACCGCGCGTTCCGACTGTACGTTTTCGGGGTCAAAAGTGGAAATGATGCCCAAGAGGCGAGTGACCATCACTTCATCCGGGAAAACGCCCTCAAGACCGCTCGACTCGAACTGAAGGAACTGCCCCTCGTCCAGATCGCTGAGCGAAATGAGACCGTGCTCACAGATGTGTCCCTTGATCAGAGAGAGGAAGGTGATTTGTCGCGCCGTCAGGTTCGGGAACTCGGTGAGAAATTGTTTGAAGGTGTCGTCCACTGCCTTGCGGTCGAGGCCCACTACGCTCTTCAGGGCGAAGTAGAGCTGTCCGCGAAATCGTTCTTCTTCGGCCGCGACCAGGCGATGCAAATCGGCGCCTGAATCAACATCCAGCACAAGCTGCGCCAGCTTCTCCAAGTCGACGTCGCTCACTCGAATATTGGAGCGGATCTTTCGATAAACGAGATGCTCTTGGAAGTGCTCCTCCAAGGTTTTCTTCACCCGGTTGCGGTATTGCACGAGATTCAGGCCTTTGAGCTTCGTCTCGTAGGCTTCGCTGAGGCGCGCCCCATCGCGAAAGTCGAAGATCTTCGGTTTCCCGGCGAGCGACACTTCGGAACGGTCGCGGTGTTTCATGATTCCGCGCAAGTCCTGACGGAGTTCTTCGATGTGAGAAGGTTCCAAGTCCTTCCAAAACTCCGGCGAGCGGACCCGCGCGATCGATCCCCGCTTGGCGACTACCTGGTTCAGGTTTTTGGGGAGAGCTTCCACATGCTCTTCGACCTCCGCCTTGAGGTCAGCAAATGCAGGCGTTTTGAGGAGCTGGGCAGTCTGGAGACGCGTGGTGAGAAGATCGAAGTTGTAGGCCGCCTCTTCACCCCGAATCGTGACGAGGCGCATCAGCGGTCCGGCGACAGTCAGCAGGTTGCTGCGCGTCACTGCGTTCAGCACCTTGAGAGTGTCAAGCGAAGCGAGAAGCTCGAGTTCCTTCCAATGCTCCCGCACAGTGATGGCCCCCGTTTCGCGGAGAGCATTGAGTTGCCCGAGGAGGAGGCTTGCCGTGCTGTTCTTCAGATCTCCGTCCATCGCCTGGATCGCCGCTTCGAGCAGCTCGACCCTGGCGCTGAGTAGGCGTTGCTGGAGAGATTGAGCCGCAGGTGGTTCTTTCTCTTGGTACTCCTCATCGAAGTACTTGAAGTTTTCCCAGTGGTCGAAGATGCGGAAGCTTTCTTTGTGTCGTCCGGGCCCGTAAATGTCTTCACAGAGTCGCGTTCCACGACCGATCATCTGCCAAAACTTCACGTAGCTCTTCACTGGCTTGGCGAAAACGAGGTTGACGACTTCTGGTACGTCGATCCCCGTGTCGAGCATGTCGACCGAGATGGCAACTGTCAGAATATCCTTGGGATCCTTGAACTCGTCGATCAGGGTTTCCGCATTCTGCTCCTTGCTATCGATGAGTCGGGCGAAACCGCCGCCCAGCTGGGGGAACATCTCCGTGAACACTTCTGCAAGGTGTTTCCCGTGATCGTGACTACGGGCAAAAACGATCGTTTTGCCCGGCAGGCTGCCAGTCGCGTCTCGTAGTCCACTCTCCATCAGGTTGTTGAGAATGTGACGCGTGGTGTCCTTGTTGAAGACCTGTTTGTCGATTTGAGAGGGCTCAAAATCCACGTCCTCAGCTTTGGCCAGTTGTTCTTCTAAGTCGCGCTTTTCCTCGTCAGAAAGGCGCTCATACTTGATGCCCTCGCGAAGAAACTTCGTCGTGACGCGCATCACCTCGAAGGGGGCCAAGTAGCGATCTTTGACTGCGTCTTCGTACTCGTAGTTGAAGGTGGGGTCCTTATCCTCACACTTAAAGAGTTTGTAGGTGTTGCGCTCGACAAACTTGACCGGGGTCGCGGTGAGGCCCACTTGGAGACAGTCAAAGTAGTCGAAAATATCGCGATATTTATTGTAGATGCTGCGATGACTTTCGTCGGCGATGATCAGATCAAAGAACCCCACATCAAAGCTCTCGTAGATGCCATCCATGCCCGGGTAGGTCCCGACGAAAATGCGGGACTTCTTGTCCGTCTTCGATTCTTTGCTGACGGCCGTCCTCGGCTCTGTCGGCAAGTGCTCCTTGAACGCCTTGAGAGCCTGCTTGCGCAATTCGCGCCTATCGCAAAGAAACAACACGCGCTTGGCCCACTTGGCTCTGGAAAGCATGTCGCAGAGCGCCACGGCGACGCGCGTCTTGCCTGTGCCGGTGGCCTGAACCACCAAGACCCGCCGGTGATTGTCTGTGAAGCGCTCGGTCACCCGCTTGACCGCCTCGACCTGATAGAGCCGATCAATGATCTTCGAGTTGTAGACGGCGGTCGCCAGGTCGTCCTTTTCGGTGCGACGGAAGATGAGCGTCTGCAAGCTCTCCTTTGAATAATAGCCGTACACCTTCCGGGGCGGATAACCCGGGCGAGCGTCGCCGTGAGCCGTGTCGTCCCAAATGAAAATTTCTGGGCCGTTCGTGTAGAAGATGACGGGGCGCTGACCGTGCTTCTTCTCAAGAACATCTGCGTAGAGCCGTGCCTGGGTGCGACCTTCCTCCGCGTCCTTGGAGGTACGCTTGGCTTCTACGACTGCTAGCGGCTTCCCGTCATCTCCCCACAAGACATAGTCAACTTTGCCGTTGCCGCTCTTACCCCCCGTTCCTGATCCCTGCGGGAGTCCAGAAACAGGGACTTCTTGCCCGACCTGATCATTGTCCGTGATGTCCCAACCAGCGGCCACCAAGTCTTCGTCGATGAGCCGAGCCCGGGTTTCTGCTTCGTTCCAGCCGAGAACATCCGTCGCGATCGACTGCCCCTCGGCCTGGATCTCCGCACGCTCTTGCTCGGTGGGGACAGGAGCGCGCTGTTCGGCACCGAGAGCGGCTTCCGCCTCGGCAGCACGCTTTCGCTCCGACTCGGCCGCATCGAGTGCTTGCTTGAGCTGAGCCTCCAGGAGGCGCTGTGCCTCAAGTAGTTCCTTCTTATCGCGTCTGAGCTGACCTTTCGTGCTTTCCGGTGGAGGCTCCTGGAAGACTTGGGGACAAGTGGCCTGGGTCCCACCAAAATGCATCAGGAACGCCCATTGAGCGATACTAAAGGCATCGCGCAGCCCTGTCAGAACTTCTTCCGGGCGAACCGGGCGATTCGGGTAGTCCTCTGGATGCGCCCCTCGATTGCCGAGTTTGCGCACCAGGTGCAGGCGGTCGAGCACCACGCGAGGTGTCGCTTGCCGAAACACGTGCTCCTGCAGCAGATCGTTGATGTTGGCTCGCTCAGGGTGTGGCAGCCGCTTAATGCTGTAGATGCTGTCGACAACCAGCTTGATGAACGCCCGCAACTGAACGGCGGCCCCCTCAGGATGCGTGCTCCAGTGCTTCTCAGAGTAAGCGGCAAAGTCGACCAGCGGAGAGGAGAACTTGCGCAGAAACTCAAAGTTCGTCGACACCATCAGCGCGCCCTCGGGAAGCGTGAGGACTCCGAAAGCTGGAGTCTAAGGTGCTGACGGCTAAGACATGATGCCCAGATACACTGCAGAGGTCGTGCCACGTTCATCATGTCAGTCCTCTATCTCTAATCGTTTCATCCAATTGCTCAAGACTTAGCGGCTTTTGAGACCCTGGAGCTGAGTCAGGCGCAGCTAGCTGCCCAGAATCCCGTGGCACCTCAATGCGGATCCCGCAAAGCCTGGAACGGTCTTCCGCCCCCAAACGGGAGCTGCACCTCCAAGAGAGCGCGCACGAGTTCAGCAGGCAACGCCTCAGTCGTAGCGGTTAGAGCGAGAGGCAGACTCCGGGCCCTATCACCTTTCGGTGGCATTTGCCCTCCGGCCATTTTCGAGACCATCTTGAGTTGGTCAACATGCGACGATTCACGGATCGGAATATGGCCAATCTTCACTTCAAATTAAAGTCCAACTCGACCGAAGCAACTACTGCAGGCGAGCCAGCATCAGCGTAGACCCGGACGCCTAGAGGCATCCACCACATTTCTCGTCGGAACAACTCTTGAGCGCGTCATATTCGCTTGCCAAGACAGATAGGCAATCACCTGTCTGCCAACACTCGGAGCAAGAAAAATGATTGGCGCATTCGGCAAACTCCTCGCAGCATGACTCTTCCAGACAGGTAGTGCAGCTATCTTCGTTGTCCTCCACATTGCAGAGGTCCCGTTCGACGGCGCACTCGTCGAAGCAGTAAGCGAGTCCAGAGCGACGCAGAGACAGATACGCGTTCTCGTCGCGACAGGCGGTGGGATCTCCTGAAGACCAGCATTCGCCGCACATCTCATCTTCGTTGAGTTGGAAATAACACGAACCGAGAGAGTCGCACGCGTGAGTTGCTATACAGAGGTCACAGCTTGAGGTCGTCTCTTCGTCCCACCAATAGCATTCGGCTGCCGTCATCTCATCGTAATCGGGTAACGACTCAACAGGGTCTTCTTCTGTCATGTCACCAAAGATGGGGGCATCGACACAAGGATGATCGTCAGAGAAAATGAGGGAACAAGAGCTGGACGATGCTCCCACCCATTCCTCCATGTCAGCAATCGTGCACGAGCCCAGCAGTTCCGGCATGTTCCCCACACAGTCTTCGATAGCGAGACGGCGAATGACGTACTGCGAACACTTAATGCTGTCTTGCTCGCCAAAGAGTACATCACCAAACCATTCGCAATACTTGAAAAGCGAGTCCTCGTCCGAGGTAGCAATCGTCAGATTCTGCGGAAGCCCCGTACGCTCACATGCGCTGGGCTCCCCTGCGCAGAGCCAGGAAAAAACCTGCTCGCATTGAACGCAACCCTCGCCACCGGTGCTACCGCTATCACATTCCTCATCGCTGTCTTGGACAATTCCATCGCCGCATTCTCCCTCGATGCCAAGACACTCGGCACAATAGGGTTCACCGTCGCACGCCTCGCCCGCTTCACGGATACTATTGCCGCAATACGGCCCCGCTTTTGAGGTTTCGCTATCATCAGAACTGTCACCACTGCCACATCCAGAGGCCACTGTGATTGTGAGGACCATCGCAAATTTCGAAAAGACTAGACCAAAACGAGCGAGCATAGGTGAGGCTAACCGCCGTGGGGATCCGATACAACGACGAACTTCTCCTCAAGCTGAGAACTCGTGCCAAGCTCGTTGCCAGTTGTTGGATTGACCGCACCACGCGCATTCAACCCTTCACGTGGCATGCAAACGGGCTCCCCGATTTCGGGCAGCCGCTCGCCTTGAGTACCGACATTCTCGCACCGTCTGGGCAATAACCAGCTGCGCTTTTTCGCAGCCTCGCCTAAGGGCCTTCGACGATAGGCCAGCCTTCGTCATCAAAACTAAGTTCGCTGATGCGCAGCGTCGGGGTGCCCGCTGAATTGGCGTCGTAGGCGTGATAGCAAAGATAGGCGCGCTGATCGGTCGTGAGGATTGTACTGGCGCCGACCGCCCGGAACCGATCGTTTCCCTCGACCAACGTGGTGCCCCCTCCTTCGAGGAGAGCAATCCCCTCGCGATCAAAGTAGGGCCCTTCGACAGTCTCCGCCCGTCCCACGGTCACGTAGCTCGTGCTACTCACTCCCCGACAGCAGGCATCAAAAGTGGTGAGTAGGTAGTAGTATGAGTTATGGTAGTGCAGATGCGCCGCTTGGATCGCAACCTCCACCGGACGAGAGGCAAGACTCGATAAGGGTTCCTGGTCCCAATCCCCCGACTCGGTCAGCCCAATCAACTTAATCCCAGATCCGTAGCTACCAAATACCAGCCACGGTCGGCCTTCATTGTCGACGAAAGCACTTGGATCGATGGCATCGTACTCGACGTCGCTGTCAATGTTTGAGCAAATCACATTGTCGCGGACGGTCCACGCTTCGTCCGAACCCAGTTGACTCTTGGTCGCATGTCCGACGCAAGAGCGACCGGAGCCAAAAGTCGAAGCGGCGTAATACAGATGGTAGAGGCCATCGCGGTAAGAGATATCGGGCGCCCACAAATCCTGAACATCGGGGAGAACATCGACGACCGGATCCGGCAAGGAGGAAAACACGCTCCCGATGTCCTGCCAGTTCAGGAGATCTGTTGAGGTCTTGTAGGCAACACCCGGCCCCGTATGAAACGCATAGAAGATGCCGTCTTCTTCGATGAGCGAGGGATCGTGAACGACGAGATCACCGGTCAGTGAAAGCAGCCCTCCTGGCAGCTGAGAAGCTTCTCCCCCAGTACCGCCCGGGCCTCCTCCAGAATTCGGGGTCCCACCGCTTGAGGGTGCGCCCCCCTGATCGACGGAGCCTCCAGTATCGCCCCCTGAGCCGAGGGCCACGCTGCGGCCGACCACGTCGGGATCTGCTTCACAGGCATTTTGAGAAAGCATCACCAAGGCGCACACTCCCCCCAGCCAACCCGGGGTACTGAAGCGTGTTCCTCGCCCTGGCACCCACATTACGCCGTTAGTGCCGACCGGCTCCAGACTCATGACTGGGTACGTTAGCAGGACTTCGCATCTGGTCACGAAGAGTGGCCGCCTGAGCGCTGTTTGGGTAGCGATTCGTAAATTCTTCGATGGCCTGCTGCGCTTCCCTTGCACGCCCCAAACGTTGAAGAGCGCGAATCTTTCCGAAGCTGGCTTCTTGAGCGAGTGGACCACCCAGGTTGAGATAGCGCTGGTAATGGCCGAGAGCTGCTGCCGGGTTCGAAAGAGAGCCGAGTTCCAGTGCACCCAGAGACAAGAGGGCAGCACGCGCCTCAGGCTTACCAGGATAGCTCGCCACCAAACGACGGTACAAGGTCACAGCCTGAGCGAGCTGGCCCGATGCTCGCAGGTCCTGTGCCGCAGAGAGCATCTGCGCCGAGCTCATCGTCTGGCCGGTACGAGCTTGGGCGGCTGGGGTTGCTTCCACCTCAGTCGGCTCCAGGGCGCCATCAACTTGCATGGTTGAACCTTGCACGCCGACAGTCAGTCGCTTCACCTGGTGTCCCTCTTTTTCAAAGGCCAACTGGTGGGTGCCTGGGGGAACGAGCAGTGAAAGTGGAGTTCGGCCGACAGTGACTCGATCGAGTTGCACCTGGGAGCCATCGGGAGCGCCCGAAATATCGACCCGAGTCAAACTTGAGTCATCCCACAGCGTTGCCGGGGCAACCAAGTCGAGATCAGCCTCCGCGACATCTTGGTCCCACTTGATATCGCCAATTTCACGATTGAGCGAGACAGCCGCTGGCGCCCTGAGCTTTCGCACACGACCATCTGCGCTGCGAACCTCCACACTCCCTCGGTGCAGACGAACCAAGACCTCCTGATCGCGCATCTCAACAGCAAAGACAGTGCCGGTGGCTGTGATCGTTCCGGCTACTGTCTCAATTCGAAAGAAGCGACCCTCGTGATGTTCGTCGATTTGACACACCACCCGTCCTTCCCGCAGGAACAGTCTTCGTTCCGCGGCTGTGCTCGAAACGAGCTCAACGCGGCTCTGTGAATCGATGCAGGTGGTCGTCTTATTTTCGTGACCCAAGCAGGCTTGGCCTGAACCCACCACTACTTCATCGAGCGGATCGAGATCTGCGCCAGCGAGTGGCTGCGCGCCCTCCAAGCTGACATCCCCCGAGATGAGCACGAACTTGGTTGAGGTGGCACTCACTTGTGCCGGGGCTTGAGGAGACTGCGCAAGATCATCTCTCCCAAGAAACGTGAAGGTCAAGGCGACCCCTGCAGCAGCGACGATGGCAGCGACTTGAGAGAATCGAACCCAGCGTCGCTTGTTCTTCGCGCTCTCACGACTGGAGGCAGGGAGGGGCTGAGCCTCGCTGCCTTGGCTCAGCAAGCCTGACAAACCAAGGTAGAATTCTGCTTCACGACGGCAGAGATCGCATTCCTCGATGTGACTCGAAACGAAAGCCCTCTCACTTTTGGATACCGCATCACCCAGAGCAATACGGTCGGCGATATCTGCCCAGGTCGAACAATTGTTCATTGGAATTCTCCAAAAGTGCGGAGCCGAAATGATTGCGTGGTGGTGGACATCAGGATCCCCCCGAGACCGGTCGCCCGATACTCGTCTCTCGACGAACGGAGCGTCTCAGCTGGGCGCGTGCTTGGAGCAAGCGGTCTTTGACGGTGTTAGGCGAAGTGTCTGTGAGTTCAGCAATTTCTTGCACGGAGTACTCAAGCAGATGGCGCATCACCAAGGCGGTGCGTCGCGCCTCGGGGAGTTCCGCGAGATACTCAAGCAGAGGGCGAGGAATGTCGTGCTCTGCATGCAGATCGGAATGACAAGCTACCTCGTCGGGTTCTATTTTGAAGTCGGTTGCGGCAGCGCGTACGCGTCGCTTTCGGGCGTGGCGAGCTGCGGTGCGCACGGCGATTCTGTCGGTCCAAGAAAGTAGACCATCGCCACGGTAGGTCTTGGCAGAACGGAGCAACTCGAGAAGAATATTTTGAGTGGCGTCCTCTGCGTCGGCCGTGTGCCCCAAAACGGCCATCGCGACCGTGCGCACCCTTCTCTCGATCAGCTGAATGAACTCCCCCTGGGCACTCGCATTCCCAGCAGCAACCCGCTGCATGAACTCGAAGCGGCCCATGACCTTGCCCTGTTGGCCTTGGTCCCGGAAATTCTCGGGTGTTTTCACTGAGTCTGCCACAGTGCTTTCCCGCTCGGGGTGATTCGTTGCGAGTTCACGTGAAGATCAGTGGAAAAGGGTGTGTCCTTGGGGCGGAAAAATCTACCGGAAGGTCAAATATTGTGGGTGCCTGGAGCTCAAGTGGGTGCGACTAGGGCCATTGTCCCCACAATCCGAGCATCATGACTGGGCGAACGCGATCCGGCGAAAGAAGCACTTGCTGTTCTGAATTTGTATCTAGGACGTAATCGAATCGGTTGATCACCATCGATACGCCTCCAGTCCCAAAAGCGCCAATGTGCTCCGAAAACGAAAAGCCCGCCTGCAATTGAGCGGAGGTGCTCCAAATGACGCGCGATTCGCTCTCTGAAGCTGAGACCTGGTCGGTCGACGTCGAGCTACGCGAGGTGATGTCTGCTTCGAGCGCTAGGCGAGGTTCTAAGGTGGAGCGATTCGTCAAGGCGATGGGTATTCCCGCGAAAAGCGAAATCGGATGTCGCTTGAGCGTCAAACTGACATCGTCGTCGTCCTGAACAAGATGGGTTAAAAAGGTATACGAAACGCCGAGGCTCATGGGGGCCCAATGACGCACGACAAAGCTGACAGCGGCTCCCTGCTGCCAGGTTTCACTGAGATCAATTCCACTTGGCGCGTAGCCAAGTTCGAGGCGAAAGGACGGCGAACCTTCCTGTTGTTCTTGGTTTTCAGTTGAGGACGGCGTCTCCTTGGGTGGTTCCACCTGCGGCGCCGGGTTCGGATCTTTCGGCTGGGGAACGGGCTGGGCTTCTGGGCCATCGAGCAGAGCATCGACGTAACTTCTCACGACAAGGCTGACCTCCTCGATGCTCGCAGCGTCGGTGCTAGCGAGGGGGATGTTGCGGGCCCGAAGTCTCCCTCCACTTAGCTCATAAAATTGAAGCCTCAGCTGTCCCGCTTCCTCCCGAATCCAAATCAACGCAATAGGCTCCAGGGGGCTTGTCGTTCCTTCGGCGGCCGGGGTCGTGGGAGCTGCGGGCGCGATGGGTGGAGTGTCGCTGTCCTGGGGCGAGTTCGTTTTTGCGACCTCAAGATGTACCCCGATCTCTCCCAGGTGGGCTGCGAGGGCGGCGATGAGGCGATCGGTCGGGAGGGACTCGTTTCTGGTCTGAACAAATAGACTGACCGTGGTAGGCCGGTCGCCCTCTAATTCAGCTTGATGCAATTCGGCGTTCGCCCGCTCTTCGAAACCTACCTGCGAAATCAGCAGCGAAAGGGCGATCATCGACACGGTCCTACTTCTGGCCGGCGACCTACGAGCCAAAGCACGACAATCAACCGAGCAGCCACTCACGGCATGACGGTACCACAGCTTCTTATCAATCCGCAGAACGAGCGAAATACTTCCGCCCGCATCTATCGCTTGCTGCCACTACCACCACACATCAGTCGGTCTAAATGACGATTGATACCTCTGAAACCCGTCACGACTGCAAGAAACCAGGACCGCCGCATGCTCTTACTCTCCTCCTTACCTCACTCTCGCCGTGCAAGCGCGCTCGCCACGATCTGTTTGCCGTCATTGCTCTTAGCGCTGGGCTGCAGCGGGGATGACGAGCCTTATCAACCTGGAGACGGTACCGGCGGGGCATCTACGGGAGGTAACCCCGCCACGGGAGGCGATGCGTCAGGGAATACCGGCGGCGACTTGGGAACCGGTGGTCTCGGCTCAGGAGGCGGGGACAGCTTGGGAACAGGCGGGGGTGATGTCAGCAGCGGAGGAACCGATGCTGGGACGGGCGGAGCACCTGGAACCGGTGGCGGAGACCCCACTTGCCAGGTGGGCGTCGCTGACGGAACGCCTGAGCCTCTCCAGCTGAGCGGCAACCTGGGAACTCATGATCCGACCATGATCAAGGTCGACGGTGCTTACTATCGATTCCAGACGGGTCCCAACATTCCTTCGGCGAAGTCGACGGACCTCATCAACTGGGAAGGCGCGCCGAGTGTCTACGATGGCAGACCCGCGTGGGCCAACGACTGGCTTGGTGGTATTTCAGGCCAAACCTTCAACTTTCCGTGGGCGCCCGACGTGGCTGAATTCAATGGAAAGGTGCATCTCTATTCGTCGTTCTCAGCTAAGTTCGGACAGAATATCTCGTGCATTACACACCTCACGGCGAACAACATTGCCACCGGTGATTGGACCGATCATGGCCCCGTGATCTGCACGAATGGCAGCGAAAAATACAACGCGATCGATGCCGACATCGGCTTCGACTACGACGGGACGCCCTACTTCTCATTCGGAAGTTTTTGGGATGGGATTCATGCCTTCGAGCTCAACGCTGACGGCAGTCGCAAAGAGGGTTCCCCCGTAGTTCGTCTGGCCTGGGCCAATCAAATTGAGGCGCCTGTCATGGTACAGCGCTGCGGGTACCACTACCTCTTCGTGACCTACGGACTCTGTTGCCCCGGGGAAGGTCGTAGCGTCGATCAGTTGACCTATCGTGTAGCGGTGGGGCGTTCAGAAAATATTCTAGGACCCTACGTCGACAAGGCAGGAAAGCCGATGATCGAGGGTGGTGGAACGCTGATCGTTGAGGGTGACGGAGCGAACTTTGCGGCCGCAGGTCACAGCGACGTCATTTTCGATGGCGATAAGGCCTATCACCTCTATCACGGCTATCGAGCAGGAAACGGTGCCTCTGTGCTGCGCATCGCCGAATTGTTCTTCGATGCAGAGGGCTGGCCGATGCCCCACGCGCCTTAAAGCGTGTGCTCAATACGGTGACAAAAAAACGGGACAATCAAAAGCGATTGTCCCGTTTTTTTGCTGTGCTCGACCTAGAATTGAGTGAAGAACTTCCACGATTCTTCGGGGACCCAGGATTTCTGGAGGTCCTCGCCGTTACCTTCGTCATAGGGGAACTGCCAGTGTCCCCCGTCGAAGGTACAAACCCTGACGGGATAACCTTCGTCGCAGCCTTCCATGTCAACGCACTGATGCCGCGTGGGGTCTCCCGGCTGCCAGGTATCGATGTCGTCAGGAACCGTGCAACCGTTATCTCTGGCTTTCTCTAAAGCGATGTATTTCGAGCCTCGATTGTTTCCTTGGTCCCAGGGGGTGGTCGTATCGCCCATGCCGGTCGTCTGCATCCAAGGGATAGGATCGGTGAGCTTGGGGTTCGGGAGCCAAATGTTGAAGTTGGCAGGAGCCAGTGCCACACCCGCCCGAAAACTATCTTGGTGATTCGTGGAGAGTGAATAGGTGATCATGCCACCGAAGCTCATGCCGGTGACGAAGACGCGGGTCGTATCGACACAGAGATTCTCTTTGGCGAGATCGGTGATGTCATCGAACAAAGCGTGGTCGCTTTCATTCCACGAGCCAATCGCCTGGGGGGCAATGAAAATCGCCGGTTCGTTGGCCCGTTCGGCCTGAGTTTTTAGTCCAAAATAGTTCCACCAATCGGCGACATGCTCGGCGGCCCCGCCCAGGCCGTGAGAAGCGTAAAACAGGCGGTAGGGCTTTTCGGGGTCGTAGCCTGCGGGAACGTCGATGATGTATTCGCGCTGCGTACCACCGCTCATGATGGTCTTCTTGCCTGTCGTCATCATGGCAGGCTGACCGCAACCGGCACTCTTGATTGGGGGATTCTTCAAGCCGCCACCATCTGAGCCACCAGTTGCAGGTTCGCCACTTCCGCCCGTGCTTGTGCCAGCACCTCCGGTCGAACTCTCACCGCCAGTGCTCGTCGGATCGCCACCGCCGCTCCCCGTCGGATCGCCACCGCCGCTGCCGGGCGAGGCCGAATCACCACCGCTGGCGGCTAAAGCTCCACCGGTTCCTGCCGGATCGGCGCCGCCTGTTGCCATGATGTCAGGAGTATCCGGGCCCGGATCAGATCCTGAGCAGGCGAGCATGAGAGAACTGAGAGCGACGAGGCTCAACCGAGTCGATGTATGACTATGCATTGTCTGTCAGTGGGAACGATGCAGAGGAGTGGGCGGAGAAATTTAGTTGTCCGTTTATTGAAAAAATAGTTCCGCCCTACCTGCCGCTGAGACTCCACTGACAGACGATGAAGGCAGGAAAAGTGGTCACCCCAGCGGGGAGGACTCTTGCGGGGCCGAGCGTACTTTAGAACGGTCGCTGGCAAGGGCGTCGCCAGGATCCGAAAATCGTGGCTCTCGAAGAAATCTCCGCCCGACTTTCTTCCAGGGCTCCACTTCAGGGATATGCCACTGTCCAGCTTGTCCTATTTCCGCATTTTAGCTTCAGGACCGGGAGTCCGAGCCAATAAGCTTCTATTCAGCTCCGCAATCCTCATGGTTTCAGCGTGCGGGAGCTCGTCGGAACCAGATCCAAACGCTTGCCAGGGCAGTGGCTGCGGCGCAGGGGCGGGCGCTCAGGTGGGCAGCGGTTCGAGCACAGCCAGCGGGGGGGCTACGGTGGATGGCTCGGGGGGCGCAGGCACCGGAGCGACCGGTTCGATAACGACAGGCGGGACGCCGGGCACAGGCGGAGCAGTGGAGGGGGGGATCTTCGCGACCGAGGTGACGATCGAAGAGGGCGAGGCCGGGCAATGCGAAGCCGATGGTGCCGTCGAGTCAGATCATGTTGGTTTTACTGGAACTGGATACTTGAACTCAGACAATGCCCCCGGAGCCAGCATCGAATGGGCCGTCGACGTCGGGGAGGCGGGCGCCTACACGTTGGAATTTAGCTACGCTAGTGAACCGGCAGGAGATCGCCCCGGTGACGTTCTCGTGAGTGGCGTTGTCGTTGCACCAGCGCTCTCTTTTCCGTCTACAGCGGCTTGGACGACCTACTCGACCTCATCGGTCGAGGTAACGCTGACCGCCGGTGAAAATCGCATCATTCTTTCTGCGACGGGAGCCACCGGACTCGGAAACATCGACAGTCTGAAAGTGACAGGAGCGGCGGTCGGCGCCTTTGACTGCACTGGTGCTGTGGGTACGGGTGGCGCAGGCACGGGTGGCGCAGGCACGGGTGGCGCAGGCACGGGTGGCGCAGGCACTGGCGGTCAGAGCGGCGACCCGACGTGCGACGCGGGCGTATGGGATGGCAACACACCTCAGGTCCTCAACCTGAGCGGGAACACGTTCGCTCACGATCCAACGATGATCAAAGCCAACGGAACCTACTATCGCTTTTGGACTGGCGGCAACGTTCCCCAATCGAGGTCGACCAATCTCACCAACTGGTCAAATGCGCCTTCCGTCATCAATGGGACTCCGTCGTGGGTCAATACTTGGCTCAATGGTATTTCTGGTTCGACATACAACTTCCCCTGGGCGCCCGACGTTTCCTACTTCGGGGGCAGGTATCACATCTACAGTTCATTTTCTGCGAGGTTCGGCCAGAACATCAGCTGCATCGGTCACTTCTCGACGAGCGACATCGCGTCGAACAACTGGACAGATCATGGCGCGATCATCTGCACCGACGGGAGCCAAAACTACAACGCTATCGATGCAGACGTAGGGGTGACGCCGGACGGAACGCCGTGGTTCTCCTTCGGGAGCTTTTGGGGCGGGATTTATTCCTTCGAGCTGAACCAGGATGGCAGCCGCAAGGATAACAACATCACGCACCTCGCTCGGGCGTCACAAATCGAGGCCCCCGTACTCTTCTATCGTTGCGGCTATTATTACCTCCTCGTGACTTGGGGGATCTGTTGCCCCGGCGAAGGTCGCTCGGTCAACGACCTCACCTACCGAGTGGCGGTTGGTCGTTCAACGAGCATTACCGGACCGTTTGTCGACAAGAGCGGAAAAGCTCTCACCGATGGCGGCGGAACACTCATCGTTCAAGGTGACAAAGTGAACTGGGCTGCCGCTGGGCACAGCGACGTGCTTTTCGACGACGACAAAATCTACCATCTCTACCACGGCTATCGACAGTCCAACGGTGCTGCCGAGCTACGCATCGCCGAGATGCCCTTCGATGAACAAGGTTGGCCCGTTCCGGCCGCCACTCCATGAAGCCTTCTTGCGACGTGATGAAAAAAATCAAATGAAGCAAAGTTATCAGATCTCAAAGGTTCGACTGGGGGCGTGCGCTGCGCTTCTTTCTCCTATGCTGTTAGGGGCCTGTAGTGGCACTTCCGATCCGACGGTCAACCCGTCGGGTACTGGGGGCTTCACGACAATGTCCGGTGGAGCGACCTCCGGCACAGGTGCAGCGGCGGCTAGCGGAGGAGCCCCAGTGGTCCCGGCAACTGGAGGAGGTTCGCCGGAAGGCGGCTCATTTACCGGGGGAGCTCCCCCGGTTCTTTCTACATCGGTGACAATTGAAGAAGGCGGACTTGGCCAGTGTGACATAGACGGCCTCATCGAGTCGACTCACGCCGGATTCGTTGGCATGGGCTACATCAATGCCGACAACGCCGTGGGCGCGGGGATCGAGTGGGCTGTCAACGTCGGTGAGGCGGGGACCTACGCGATCGAATTCACCTACGCCAACGAACCCGCGATGGATCGTCCTGGCGATGTACTCGTCGGCGATGCGGTGGTGGCGGCGGGTGTCCCCTTTCCGACTACTTCCAGCTGGACGACTTGGTTAAAGAGCACGGTGGATGTCGAGCTTGTCGCAGGAGACAATCGTATTGTTCTCCAAGCAACCCAAGAAACAGGACTCGCGAATATCGATAGCTTGACTGTGACGGGCGCCTCGGTGGGCGCAGTCGACTGCGGCGCTCCAGGCACCGGCGGCGCGGGCACCGGCGGCGACGGAACTGGCGGAGCCGGCACGGGCGGCGACGGAACTGGCGGCGATGGCACCGGCGGTAATCAACCTCGGACCACCTTCCGCAACCCGCTCAACCAGGACTTTGGTCCCGATCCGTGGATGACCTACTACGAGGGCTACTACTACCTCTCCGCGACTACCTGGGACAAGAATCACCTTTCGATGAAGCGGGGGCGCACGATCCAAGAACTCAAGGACGCCAGTCCCCAGGTGATCTGGACTCCGGGTCCCAGCGGCGCATCAAAGGCGATGTGGGCGCCCGAGTTCTTCCTGCTCGACAACGGAAGCGGCCAGAAGCGTTGGTACTTCTACTTCACCGCTGGGAATGGGGCCGCCAACTTCACTTCGCAGACGAGCCACGTCCTGGAGAGCGCTGGGACGGATCCGATGGGTCCGTACACGTACAAGAGCAATATTGAGCCGGGGTGGGCCATCGACGGCAGCATCCTGCAGCACAACGGAAATCTGTACTTCATGTACTCGCAGTGGAGTGGTCCGACGCAGAACATCTACATCAAGAGAATGACCAATCCCTGGACGGTGACGGGCAATCGAACAATGCTGACGATGCCCAATTACGATTGGGAAAAGGAAGGCGATGGTCAGGTCAATGAGGGCGCAGAGCCCCTGTATCATGATGGACGCACCTTCGTGACCTACTCAGGCAGCCAGTGCGCCTCCCCCGGCTACAGGTTGGGCTTGCTGGAGCTCACCGGCAACGATCCGATGAATGCTGCCCATTGGTGGAAGAGTCCGACTCCTGTGTTTCAGGCTGCCAACGGAAACTATGGCACCGGCCACAATGGTTTCTTCACATCCCCTGACGGCACGGAGAACTGGATTGTGTACCACGGCGTTTCGAATCCGAACGGCAGTTGCTGGATCGATCGCACGACGCGCATTCAGCCTTTTGGCTGGCAAGCGAACGGGCTCCCTGATTTTGGACAGCCCCTGGCACTGAGCACTGATATTCCCGCGCCTTCGGGGGAGTGAGGCGTCCAGCGAATTTAGTACCGTTGAAATGCAACGCTGCCAACAAAGCGCGGGTGAGGTCGGCCATCACTGCATTTCGTAAGTCGCGACGTACCCGCCATCGGGATTGACGTAGATGACGATCGGCATGTCGCCATCTGCGCGGATGACGCCCTCAGAAAATACGCGCCCCTTCCGAAGACCCAACCAGCTGATCTCGATCGTTTCCTCGCGCCGCTGAAGCCCAAGATGTTCACCAATCCCGCGGTGAAGGATCGACAGCAGCACCTGCCAGTGAACATCGGAGTCTGTGACCACTCGGTGCCGGCCTCGCCATGCACACCCAATACCTCTGCGGAGGAAAACACAACTTCGTGAACTTCGTCGACAACGGACACGCGACGTATCACCACAATTTCTTCGACAACGGCAGCGGGCGGAACCCCAAGGTCGGCGGTCCGAATTCGAACGTGCACCTCTTCAACAACTACTGGCTCGGCATTAGTTACTTTTGCATCACCGCGCAGCAGGATGGAGAAGCTCGCGTCGAGAGTAATTACTTCGAGAACTCGTCGAGGCCGCATTGGCTTCAGACGGACGGGAACGGTACGGCAGGAATCGCCATTGATGGCGGCAATGCTTACACAGGAGCTTCGGTGAACTCCGCCGTACCATTTTTGTGAAAGGCGCAGGGGCTCTCGCGCAACCATGGTTCATGTTGAGATTCTTGTCACTCCTCACCTTCGCAGCTCTCCTTCAGGGGTGCGGGGGATCTGATCCTCAGTCATCAAATCAGCAGGGAGAACCGGGACCGTCTGAAACCGGAGGGGCCCCTCCTTGGGGAACAGGTGGCTCCCCAGCAGGAGGGACCGGTGGGGATGCTGGCGGCGCGGTCACGGGAACAGGTGGCTCCGCAGTAGGGACCGGTGGGGATGCTGGTACTGGTGGCTCCGCAGTAGGGACCGGTGGGGATGCCGGTACTGGTGGCTCTGTCGGCGAGCTCCCAGTGCTTTCTCTGGAGGGGAACCCCGCCATCCAATGGTTCGACGGTGCGCGCACGAGGTGGTCGGGCGCTCTCGCGGACCTCATCCTCTCCTATCAGCAGTCTCATGGCGGCTGGCCGAAGAACGTCGACTACACGACGGCAGGTACGGGAACCGGCGGGGAGGATCTGGGTACCTTCGACAATGGGGCTACTGTCACGGAGGTCGTGTATTTGGCTGAACTCTATCGCGGCACGAAGGACACAAAGTACCGTGATTCAATCCGCAAGGCGTTTGATTTCATCCTGGCGGCGCAATATCCCAGCGGCGGATGGCCCCAATTCTATCCGCTCCGCGGCGGCTACTCAGATCACGTCACCTTCAACGACGACGCCATGGTGCACGTTCTGACGGTGCTGCATCAAGCAGCCGAGAGTGTGCCTCCGTTCGATACCGATCTTTTTTCGGACGGAGATCGTGACGAGTTCCGAGCAGCGATCGCGGGCGGTGTCGACTACATCCTCAAGGCCCAGTGGATGCAAGGGGATACCCTTACGGTGTGGTGCGCGCAGCACGGGGCGACTGACTATCAACCGAAAGCGGCGCGTGCCTACGAACTCGAATCGCTCAGCGGGTCCGAATCAGTGGGAGTCATCGCTTTCTTGATGACGCAACCACAAGCTCCCGAGATCGAAACGGCGGTCAAGGCGGCGCTCTCCTGGTACCGAAGCGACGATACCGTTCTTGACGGTTACGGCTACGACACGGGTCAATGTCCAGACGGGAATCCGATCGCCGCGCAGACAGGAAGCAGGATCTGGTACCGGTTCTACAAGTTAGACACGAACGCTGGCTTCTTCAGCGATCGCGACGGTGGCACCTATTTCGATCTCATGGAAATTTCTCAGGAACGCCGCTGCGGCTACCGCTGGGCTGGCAATTGGGGAGATCGGATCATCGCCTACGCTGAGAGTGTCGGGTACTGAGGCTCACCTTTTGGTCGCTTATCGATATCAAAGTCCACTGACGCGCCAAACAAACACACTGGCCCCGACGACGCCAATCGCCCGGGCTGTCCAATCGAGTGCCGTCTTGCCCGTGAGCGAACGACGGCACCACTCGACTGCAGGGAGTAAGACGAGCGCGGCACCGATCTGCCCCAGTTCAACTCCCAAATTGAATCCAACCAGACCGAGAACTCGGACGTTTCCCGTGTCGACCAAGTCCTGCAGGCCGGCCGCAAAACCGAGGCCGTGGATTAATCCAAAGGCGAAGGTCATGGGAAGAAGCTGCCCCCGAGCTTCGAGTGGGCGGCCCCAAAAAGCCGCGACAGCAATGCTCAGGGCAATGAGGGGCTCCACGATGCCGTTCACGAGTGGCACCAAGTGGAATGCCGCGAGCCCAAGAGTCACCGAGTGCGCGAGAGTGAAGGTCGTGAGTAAGCCGAGCGCCTGGCGCCAACCAAAGCAAGCCAGAAGGACGCCCAGCAGAAACAGCAGGTGGTCGTAGCCGTAGAGAACATGTTCGACCCCGATCCACAGAAAAAGCCAAAAAGGCTGCGGCACTTGAGAAGCTGCCGCTTGAGGTGGGGCTTCGTCAGGAAGAGTCCCTGAATCTCTGGCGACGAGGTGTACAGGGACAGAAAACGCCATGACGGGATCGGAGGAATGGAGCACCTTGATGTCGATGAGATCAGAGGACTGGGCGTCCACCACCTGGACCACGCCGGTATAGCCTTGCTCCAGCTTTTCCATGTAGTGGGCCCTCACCTGGACGCGCTTGGCGCTGGATATTGCGTACTCGAAGTGAAAGACGAGATCGTCCTTAGCCTCGCCCTTCACACCTTCTGCAGCGCGCCGCGCAAGGAGTTTCAAAGAGCGCCTGCCATCGGAGAAAGCGTAGAGATCGTCGAAGGTGACCCAGGGCTTCCATGTCTGACCTGGCTGCGCCACCTGAGCCTCGCCAAAAAAGGCCTCCGCTGTAGCGCGAGCCATAATCATCTCGACCTCCACCTTTTCTGGGCCGACGAAGATCTTGGTCGTGGTCTCGTAGGGATCGTGGGCTGCCGCCGGTCGAGAGACGAGCGACCCGAGAACGAAGAAGAGGACAGCGAGGGGAGAACGCATCAGCGCCGGGGTGCCAGGCGGACTTTCGGCTGAGGGGGCGTCTCCATGTCAAAGCCGAGAAAGTAGTCCACGTGATGTGACTGCTTGTAGCCGTGGACGGTGAGCTCGTTGCGGTACTGAGGATTGTGCACCAGCGTGTAGAGGCGCACCGCGGTCTCGTACGACGTGCTGTAGATGCGCAGTTCACTGTGGTCGCCGGCTTCAACCAAGACCTCCTCACGCCAGTCCCCGAGGATATCGCCGTAGAACGGCATGGCGCCGCGTGCCTGAACGAGACCGTCGAAGTTCGACTTCCAGGAGTAGGTGTTGCGCGACTGGGCTACCAGGTTCCACTCCCCTGCCCAGTTTTGATCCATCAACTCAGTGCCCGTGTCACCGTCCCACTGAATGGCAAAGTTGGGCCAGGGAACATTTCTGTCCACTTCTGCCACAACCGTCTCACCGGTCTGGGCATTGAACATGCCGTTGAAACTGAAGTATTCAAACCCCGGCTTGTCCGGGAAGAGGTCGGCCACAGTGCCGCGTCCCATGTCTGCTCCCGGCCCATTCGGGTTCGAGTATTTGCGCAGGACTTCTCCCGTAGCGGCATCGTAGTAGTAAGTTTCCAGTCCATTGCCGTTGTCCTGCTGGATCCCCCACCCCTCCAGGCCTGGCCTGTTCGGATCCATGTCCGTGATGTGAAAGCGGTCCCCGTGAACGACGCCGGAAGGTGCGAGCGAGTACAGCAAGATTCCGTCGTCATTCACGACGAACCCACCACTGCACAGCTCATCTTTGCCGTCTCCGTCAACGTCGAGCACTCGGATCTGATGAAAATCCGGAGTGGCGACATTGGGGATGTACTTCCACCGCTCAGTCACTGTAGTGCCGTCAAAGTCATAGGCCGCTGCCACCAAATTAAAGCCACCACTGCCGACGCGATTCTTGCACTTGACCACCACACTGGGGTGGACGCCGTCGAAGTAGCCAGCGCCGAACTGACACTGCAGCGGACCGTCGCCGATGAATTCGGCGGGCATCTGCGTTCGGGCAAGTTCAGCGCCCGTTTTCCCATCAACGATGGAAACGAACTGGTCTTGGTCGTTGGAATGTTCCAGCACTGAGCCGTCCCCGAATACGAAACCGTTTGCCGTCTTCACTGCGACTTCCGCTTGGCCATCACTGTCAAAATCGAACACCGTGAGACCGTCGTTGTGGCCATTGCTCATGGTGGACGCGCCACCCTCAATGTTGTTCTGGTTGGCTCCATTGGGCCCCGTGTCCAGCCTCCACAGGAATTCGCCCTCAAGAGAATACGCGTCGACCAGCGGCGCATTTCCACTGATGCGGTCGACCACGACGTCGTACTCGCCGTTGCCATCGAGATCTCCCACCCACCCCAGATGAACGAAGGCTCCGGCACTTGCTGGCTCAAGGGGAATGACAAGGTAGGGCCTAGCGTTGTAGGTCCCGAGCCCGCTCGCGTCCCCCTCGCTCCCCCCCACCACCGGTCGAACAAAGTACGAGTCCCCAGATGCGGCAGACGGATCGCTACACCAGGTTCCCTCGCTCGCACCGCGACTGCAGACAATTTCCTCCTCTCCGCCCGGCGTCCCTCGATACAGGTTAAACGCGATCTCTGCAGGATCGGTCCCCAGAAAACGCCAGCTGATGAACGCACCGTCTCCGCCCGAGACGGCAACAACGCCCCGATCCAGGCACTCCATCACGCGACCATCCGCCATCCCCCCTGAACACAGTCCTGTCTCGACCCCTCCGCCTGAGCCGTCGCCTCCTGTAGCTCCGCCCGTAGAAGAGCCACCTGTGGAAGTCCCGCCAGTCGACATTCCGCTCGATGCTCCAGACGCAGATGAGGCGCCAGTGCCGCTTGCGAGCGGACCATCGCCATCGCCATCGCCTAGAGAAGGATTGGGGCTGGATTCGCTACCACTGCATGCGGCAACGAGGAAGCAGGCGGTCAGGCAACAGCCTGTAAAACGAAGGGTGTTCATGATTCCCTACGCTAGACACGCCTGGTCTGGGCCAGGGGCCAGAAATCGACATGCCCCGTTTCAATTGAGCTCGCAGACGAAAGGCAACTCAAGTGAACAGGTGCGATCGTTCCAATCAAGATCTTCCAGAGTGAACGCTAGACACTTTTCCGGTTCGTCAGAAACTGTGCTGCTGTTGTTGGGCTCGCCTGGTTGCCAGGTCACGAATACACCATCTTCAGGCACGCCGAACCTGTCACCTCGCCAAAACACAAGCTGCGAGCGCTCCCAGGCCCAGACAAATGCCTCGCTCCGTCTCCCGCCAAGCCAGACATTAGTGGCGACGGTCGCTCCCACGGTTTCAGCAACCATTTGGTTCTCCTCCGCCGAATCGATCTCAACGAGGTAACCGCCTCGAAGGCGGCATTCATGAGAAGCCGCGTCGTAGGACAGTCGATGCTCACAGATGAGGTGAGCGCGCTCGTCCCCCAGCAACTCGCAAGGAGGTAGATCTGCGCAACTGGTAAAAGTGGCGCCACCCATCCCCTGTGACTGGTAACAACCGGGCTTAGGTTCCGGCTCAGGTTCCGGCTCAGGTTCCGGCTCAGGTTCCTCGGGTTCGGGCTCGGGTTCCTCAGGCTCAACGACAGAATCCGACATCTCAAGTGTCGTTGGATCCAGAGTTGTCGTGCAACCGCTCAAGCAGAGACCACCCATTGCCAGCCACCTGCTCCTCGACAACCACCCTGGCCACCTCGCCCGCATGGGCGAAACGTGGCACATGCACGTGAGAGTTCAAAGTAACGGCGTTGCTCGATAGGTGGAGGTGGTCAGGTAGGCGTCTGTGAGGTTTCCTCCCGCCATGTCGGAGGACACAATGTTCGTGCATACATGACTGAAATTTCCGCCGAATGTCGATTGGTGGCCTCTAGCACCGATCGACCGTGTCTAGCCTTATAGGGTCGCTCTCGAGCCGTTCCCAGTTCGACAACTCGCGCAGCGAGGGTGTACCGTGAAACACAAGCTACAAATGATCCATCGAGACGAACCGCTTGAAAACGAGGCGCCCCCCGCGGCGGACTCTCGGCGTGTTCTCTCCCTCGTGAAAGACGAGCGTACGCGGGCTGAAGTACTCCACGCGCGGCTCGCCCCGGTCGTCAATCGCCTGGTTTGGTCGTTTCTGGGTGCGGAATCCAGATCGCAACGACCTGGTTCACGACATCTTCATCAAGATCCTGCGCTCGGCCCACACCGTTCGGGACCCCGCCCTGTTGGAAGGCTGGGCGGCCCGCGTCACGGTCAACGCCATCAAGAACGAGTTTCGTCGTCGAAAACTGCGACGCACCTTCTCTCTCGAAGCTGTCCCGGAGGACTTGTCCAGCAGTGTGCACCCGGATTTCGAGGGGCGCGAACTGCTCAAGCGCACGACACGTTTGCTCGACTCGATGCCCGTGAACGAACGCATGCCCTTCACTCTCCAACTGCTGGAAAACCGCCCTGTGGAAGAGATCGCTCAGCTTTGCGACACGTCCGAGCGCACCATCAAGCGTCGCCTTAAGTCGGCTCGGGAACGGTTTGCCCGTCTCGCGGAAAACGACCCCCTGCTTCGGTCGCGCCTCTCGGAAAGCGCATCTGGAGAAAGAACATGACGAACTTCGAGCGATTGGGCGAGGAACTGCGCGGCGAACTCGGCGAGCCCCCGGCAGGCTGGACCGAGCAGCAGCGAAAGCGTCTGCGCGCTGTGGACCTTGCACCAGCGCCCGACAGACGGCCCTTCTTCCTAGCCGCGGCGGTTGCAGCCGTGGCGCTACTCGTGGGCGGTTTCTACTACTGGCCTTCTACTCAACAAGCGTCCACAGCAAGCGTTACTGATCAACCGGACGACGCGAGCCCGGTAGAAGCGCAGCCGCTTGAACAGGCTCCAGGCGAAGCCTTGTGGGTCGAAGCGAACACCGAGGCGACAACTCGTCCCTTGCAGAACGGCGGACAGATGACCCTCGCTGCCGGGGGGCGCGGCCGACTCGACCAGAGAAGCGACCACAGCACGCGCTTCGATCTCCACCAAGGTGTGGCGACGTTCGACGTCCACAAGCAGGAGGGCAAGGAGTTTTCCGTGGTGGCGGGGGAGTATCGCGTGATGGTCGTGGGCACCCGCTTCGTCACCGCGTACGTTCCGCCCCGTGAGCTGAATGTCAGCGTGCAGGAAGGAGCCGTCCAGATCTTCATGCCGCACCGCTCGGCGCCCATCAATGTGGATGCCGGCGAAGTATTGGAGATCGAGGGGCAGGAGTTCTCCCTGCGCAAAGAGGGCGAAAACCTCGCTTCTCCTGATGCTGCGGCTTCTCCTGATCTGGGGACTGGAGCGAAGCAGGCGAAGGGCACTGGCTCCGCTGCAGCGTCCTGGCAAGAACTCTATCGCGACGGACAATACAGGGAGGCCTGCGAAAGCGCGCGTTCCGATTCCCTTGCGAAGCTCAACGGAACCCTGGCGGCTCCCGCCATGATCGATCTGGCCAACACTCTGCGTCTCTGTGGCGACACGAGTGGCGCTCTAGGCATTCTCGCTTCTGTGAGGCAGCGTCATGCGGGTTCCGCCCAGGCCCACGAAGCCCTCTTTCTGATGGGCCGCATTCACGCCACAAGCGGGCAGTCGGCCGCAGCGATCACGGAACTGGAGCAGTATCTGTCAGGGGCAGGTGGCGGCCGCTTTGCCGCGGAGTCCCTGGGAAGACTCATCGAACTGCACGAAGCTGCTGGAAACCGACAAAAGGCGCGAGCATACTCTGAGAGGTACCTCAAGCTCTCTCCTCAGGGGCCCTACCGACGGCTCGCTGAGAGTGTCTCCAACGTTCCTTAGCGCACCTTTAGCTCCTGCCGTTCGTGATTCGCCCGCTCATTGTCAGCTCACTTCTTCTTATGATGGGAGGACAGGCGTCGGCCGCTGCACCCTCCACAGTCGTGATTGCCTACTCGGAGCCCAACCTGGCTTCCGTCGCGAAGCGAATCCGAGCCGAGCTGCACAGTGCCGGGCGCAAAGAGGTGATTGTCGAGCAGCGAACTCCTCTCGGAAGCTGCTCTTCGCGCCCAGCGCTTGATGGCGTCACCGGTCAGATCGGGGTCGTGCTCAGGATCGAAGGAGCCGGCATCGTCGGCGCAGAGATCTGCACCAATCCGCGACCGAATCAGGTCACAGTAGTCACGGCTCGCGGACAGCTCGATGAAGAAGAAGACTTCGCCATCGTCGTCACCGAGGCACTCCATGGAATGCTGGTGGAGCCGCGCACAGCAGCCGCCGAGAAAACAGCCGTCAAAGCGCCACCTGAGGAAAAGGCACAGACAAATGAACCAGAAGAATCAATGCCTGGACGAGCATCCCTGGCCGTTCAGTCCCGTCTGGCCCTCGACGCGCCCACGGGCGACTTCTGGATGGGCGTCGTTCCCATGGTCGAAATCCCGCTGAGCGGAAGCTTCCGATTCGGAGCGGAAATGTTTATCGGACTTCGCCCGATTGAATACTCGGACGACACCATCGATCTGAAGAGTCACCTGATCTGGGCGCGCTTCGGAGTGATGATGGCCGATTCCTTCGGCCCGGTCCTGTTGGGCTGGAATGTCTCGGGAGGTTTCTACGCAAATCGAGCGACTGCTGATGCCGTCGCGCCACGCCTCGGAGGGAGCGACGGCACTTTTGGGGGTATTCTCGCCGTGAGTGGCTACGCCCAGTGGCCGGCGGAGGGGCGGCTGTTTCTCAGCGGTTCCTTAGGAGTCTCGACGCTTCTGCCGCGACTCAATTACCAGCTCTCGGACGACGTGACTCCCGAACTTGGAATCGCGTTGCTCGAGGGGGGACTTGGATTGGGGCTCCGATTGGGCCGGTGAGCATTTTGAACTCCACTCATCATTGGTCGCTGAGGATCAGGCTGAAGTCGTCGACGTTCACTCCCTGCCCACTAGTCTCCACGCCGACCACGGCCCGTCCGGCTGTCACCTCGATGCCGTCGATGCTGACCTGCGTCCAGTTCCCTGCGGCTGGAATGGTGGCTGCTCTGCGGTTAGCGCCGTGGTCCTGAATGTACAGCTCGGCTCCCGCTGAGCCGCTCTTCGCCCAGACCGCAAGGTCGTATGTGCCGTCAGGCAAATCTTCGATCGTGTGACTCAGGCTAGCAGTTCCACCGAGCCACCAGGACCACCTCCCCGTCCGTCCATCCTGAGAATTCGAACTGTTGGTCGCTGACCAGCCCACAGGTCTCGTGACCGAGATGCGGTCCGCCTCGAAGGTGGGATTGAGTACCCAGTTGTTCTCCGGGGCCACAACCCACTCGCCTGTCGCAGCGTTCAAGCTCCAGGCACTGAGCGAATTGAAGTGGGGTTCCTTGCCGTCAAAACTGATGGGGACCCACTGATTGTAGCCAATCCCGTTGCCAGCAAAGTCCGCCCAGCGATCTCCAGCGTAGATGATCGTGGTCTGCTCCGTACCGTTCACTTGAATGAAGAACCCCGCCTGGGTGACATGGCTGTAGTCCTTCTCCGAGCCTTTCATCACGAACTCGCTGCTCCACGGTCCGCGGATGTTCTCCGAGGTCACACAGTATGTCTGTGATGTGTTCCAACCATGCAAATCGGAAGAGCAGTAGTAGTACGTCCCTTCATGCTTGAACATGCAATTGCCCTCGCGACCGTTGCCGCGATAAACCAGGATGGCCTGCTCCGCCCGCAAGTAGTCTGATGCCCGCAGCGGTGAAATGTAACGGTTTGCGCGGCCATTTTGGCTTGAACTGACGAGATAAGCCGTGCCGTCATCGTCGATGAAAATCGTCTGATCGCCCGTACCACCGTTGGCAATGCCAGGGGGAGAAGCTTGGATGTTATCGTAGACAAAGCCTCCTGCAGGAGAATCGCTGGTCGCGAAGTAGACGGCATTGCCGTCAGTAGCGTTCCAGGTCTGGGAAATGAGGACGTACTTTTCCGTGTTCTTGTTGTACGCGACTCCGAGCCTCCCGAACCAGCCCCCAGCGTTGGCAAGTGCGTCTGTCGCCTCGTGCTCCCAGTTCACGAGATCCTTCGACGAGTAGGTGGTGACGCCAACGAAACCAATGTTGCCGTTCTTGCCTCCCTGCGGGTTGTCGATGTACGGCTGCGCACCTGCGTAGTGCACTCCGTACCAATAGTACGTATCGCCCACCTTGAGCATGCCGCCACCTTGAGAATAGATGGGGGTACCGGAAGTATCTTTCCACCATGTGCTGTTGTAGATGGTCTCGAAGTCGCCATCCGGGACAGGCTCGACAACGACGTCACGTTCACACTTGTGGGCAGCTACAGCGGCACCTGTCACGGTCAGACTGTCGATATTCCCGAGCCCAGAAGCGGTGGCCGCCTTGAGTTCCACTCGATTCTCGCCGGCCTCAAGGGCCACCTCGACTGAAACCGTCGCGTAGCTTGTCCAAGCTGAGGTCGAGGGAAAAGAAATCGCGGCTCCAGCAGCCGCGCCATTGACGAGGAGTTCGCCGGCTCGATCCTCAGCGGGCTCACTGGCATAGGCCATGGCCAAAATATATGTGCCCGCTTCGCCCACGTTGATGGACCATTCCATTCCCGCGCCCACGTAGTTGTCCCCGTTCAAATAGCCCGTTCCAGAAAAACCGGTGTGGTCAGATTCCACCACAGCGTCAGATTCACACTGGCCGAGTTCGCCCTCCTCAAGGATGACCGAGGTAGAAAGCAGAGGAGGACTACCTCCTGTAGAACTGCCCCCAGTTCCACCGCTGCTCTCGCCAAGAACAGGACCCTCCCCTCCGCTCCCTGGAACCTCTTCACAAGAGGAGACACAAACGCTTCCGCACTGAACTTCTCCCGATGGACAAGCGACAGAGGACGTCGTCCCTCCCGTGCCAGTACCCTGATCGAACGGTGCCGCTCCATCGCTACAAGCCGCGAGGAGGGAAAAGCTCAACCCGTAGAATGAAAGGCGATGCTGAAGGAACTTCATCTTAAAAGATCTCCGGGAAATAGCCGCGTTTGTGGGGTGATAGCCGTCAGGAAAGATCATCGTTCGTAGGCTCCTAAATCTGGGGCGCTGCCGCTGAACGGGAGGCCCACGTCTATGCCTTTATCGATCATCGGGCTGTTTGGACTCAGCTTCATGAAATCGAGCACAGGCAAGCTGCCATCAGGGTTGCGCGGGCCCATGAAGTCCTCAGCGGAGACGCTCAGGAAGTGGCCAGCGGCGGGCGTGATGCCGAGATCCCAGGTGTTGTATTGGGAATCCACGCCGTACCCTTCGATGTACCTATTATCGTGAGGGAACCCAATGTTGTTCCTCATGACGTGAGCCTTGTCGCCCGTGAGACTCACGCCATCGGTTCGGTTCCCGCCCGAATCCCAGGTACTGGCCCACATGTTGTACTGGGTACCATTGTTGTAAGAAGTATTGTTGAACCAGTCGTTTCCGCCCGAGGAATGGTTGGCGTAAAAACCCGAAGCACGGTTTCCCCAGGCGACATTGTTGCGCACGATGTGGCGGATCCCCGTCTTGCTGCTACCGATCTTGAAACCGTTGCCGTTGCCTGCTTTTCCGGTTCCTGAGTTGATGTAGCCGTGCCCCATCGCCCAGCTATTTTCAACGATGACGGGCACTTCTTGAGAGATAAAGTCCCAGCCATCGTCCGAGTTCCACCAGGCTCGGCAGCCCCGGAAAACCGTGACATCGCCCTGCTTCTGATAATGAACTCCAAACCCATCGGCATTCTCGCCGTTCCCCTGATGGGAATACGGATCGTAGTTGTCGTGAGAATCGCAGTTGATGATCTGGTGCCCACCCGTGGTCGTGTGGATGAACATCCCGGATCCGAAGATGTGGTGGATGTCGAGCTGTTCGAAGATATCATGGTGAGCATCGCCGCCGATGCTCACCCCAGTGTTGGAGCGGGTGTTCATAGGCACGTTCCGGATTTCAAAGCCCTTCAGGTGTAGCCAGGCCCCGCCGACAAACACTCCGGACGTGTAGCCAGGGTCCGCTTGGATCTTCAGCTCCTTGAACTCGAAGACAGGGAGCTCTCCCGGATACGCAAAGTAGCGAATGCGCTCTTCATCCGAGCTACCGCTCTTGTGAAAGTGAATCCCCGTCCAGGGCGCCACGCCCTGCACAATGTTGTAAATGCCGCCACGAACGAAAACGAGTTCTCCCGGCTCTGCAACGTCGATGGCATGCTGCAGCGTAGCAAATGGCTCGTCGATCGTGCCGGGGTTGCTGTTGCTGCCGTCGACAGCAACATAGTAGTCCCCTTCGCTTCCGTCCGGACCAGTCCCGCCTGTTGCCTGACCACCCGTGCCCATTTCATCTGGAGGAAGCCCACCAGAGCCGCTCCCGCCAGAGGATGTCGCGACACTTCCGCCAGAGTCGCTCGCGCCAGAGGATGTCGTGTCGCTGCCGCCAGAGCCGTTCCCGCCAGAGGATGTCGCGACTCCTCCACCTCCTGTGGCGGGCATCATGTCTTGAGCTCCACCTTCTCCGTTGAACTCGGAGTCAGGCGATCCAGAGCAGGAGACGGCGAAAAAGCTGAGGATGGCTAGCTTAAGAAGATAGCGACGGAAATTCAGTAATCGGTGCGACACGTGAGCAAGACACAAGGCGTTTCAGCGACGGGCCACAATTCGTCTCGACCCTCCGCTTTTCCAAAGCCTCACGCCTCACGACGGTGGAAATTTTCTACCAAGGCGGACTGGTGCTCACAAAGCGAAGGGAGTGACCAACTTTCGATCCGGGACGCAACTGAATCAGCACGAGAGATCCGAGGAACACCGGAGACCGTTGCGATGTGCCCCACTTCTGCGCGGCTTGTGGCAAAAGGCAACGGCGAGGTGGACCCTAGCACTTACCTCTGAGCTAATTATTTCAACGAATCGCACAAGGGTTCAGCCGGCGAGAGACGCATCCGATCAAGACAAGTCTGGTCCCCGCTGTCTGGATAGCAGATCCCCGAGAGACACTCAGCGTCGGAATCACAGCTCTCACCAACCTCTACCATGTCGCTGCACGTTTCATCACAATACAGACCAGCTTCGCACTGTGAGTCGTTCTGACAGTCCTCCCCCTCCGGCAAACCTGCCACGCAATTGCTCCCGTCGCAGAAAAAACCATCTTCACACATTTCTTCTGGCTCGGAGCATGAAAAACCGGGCTCAATCGTCGAAGCCTCTTGACACGTTCCTTCTTCATCATCCTTGAGAACGCAACTCAAAGCAGGTTCGCAATCGGCATCAAGCGCGCACTTTCCCCCGACTTCTTTCCCAAGGACGACATCGCTACAGGCGCCACCATAACGCAGAACCAAGCTCAGCTCACTCGCGCTCAAGTCGGCATCCTCGTAGGCGGCTTCGACGGCCCCAATGCAATCATCAACGCCGCGATCGAAAAATTCATCGGGCAGCTTGTCTAGACATTCGCTGCTCTGCGCTGCTTTGCAATCATCAACGTCTGACGCTTGGCAGACGGAAACGACTTCCGAAGAACAAGCCGCCTCAGCCCATCTTTCGCAAAAGTCGTAGCGAGTGACTTCAGAAGATTCTTCCCCATTGTCGGAACTGCAGCCTCCCGCGGCCACCCCCAGTGTGAGTAGGGCGCCTGCAATCAGGGCGGACTTACGGAAACTTAGCTCAAAAATTGTAACGGACGACATGCTTCGCGGTGCAGCAAGAACCGCGCCAAGTGATTCGCCACGGCGCCCCAACATGACTTCCGCCAAATGTTCTTCAAACTAGAATGATGCTGCCGCCAGGCACGTTCAGCACCGATGGGTCGAAAAATAGCCAAGCGTTTTTATGCGCGGCCCGCGACGGTCGTGGCCCCAGAACTTCTGGGAATGCATCTTGTACGTCGGCTCGACGATGGCACACGCATGGTGGCGCGCATCGTCGAGACCGAGGCGTACGAAGGGCCCCATGATTTAGCGGCTCATTCGGCTCTCGGACGACGAACAGCCCGGACCGAAGTGATGTTTGGCGAACCCGGCCACGCTTACGTGTACTTTGTGTACGGCATGCACTTTTGCTTCAATGTGGTCACGGCTCCAGCCGGCGAACCCCACGCGGTACTGATTCGCGCCCTTGAACCAATCAACAACATCTCCGAGCGCACTCAGGGTCCGGCGCTACTGTGTCGCGCTTTGGCGATCGACAAGAGTCTCAACGGCGTCGACTTACGAGGCCCGCAAATCTCAATTGAACGTCCAAGCCCCGGAACAGTTCGCCTCCCGCAGCTCAAACGCGGGCCTCGTGTCGGCATTGGCACCTCCGGCATCTGGGTCAAAAAGCCATGGAGATATTGCGATGCCAGCTCCTCATGGGTGTCGCGCCCCTTGATCAGTGGTGACGCTAAATCTCGGCGCTGATCAGCCATTTGCGATTGCGTTCCGTCGCATCGAAGCTGTCGCCAGTTTTGAATCCCTCCAGCTCGCCGTCCACGCCGTGAGGCCTTGTTCTTGCTTCAAGCTGGCGCCGTTCTTCTTCGCCTAAGGGAACAAAACCTTTTCCCACGCGCAGAGCTTGGTCAAGAATTTTCATCTCGTCGCAGCCCGTGATGACGACGGACGTCGGCAAGCTCAAGGAGTATCTCAGACACTCTTCTGCGCTGACTCCCGCCTTGAGCGCAGCTCCGGAAGCGAGTGACTTCATGCCCAGTACGCCGATGTCCTTCTGCTCAAGTACGGGGAGCACGTGCTTTTGGAAACTATCGTAGTGCGGGTCCAGTACGTTGAGGGGCATCTGTACGGTGTCGAATCGGAAGTCGTGCTCTTCTGCCGTTTCTAACATCGCCAGGTGAATCGAAGGTGACTTATGGCCAGTGAATCCGATGTATCTGATTTTCCCGGCTTTCTGAGCCTCACGCAGAGCGGCAATGGCGCCGTCTTCGCCGAAGACCCACTTAGGGTCTTTGTCCCGAATCACCTCGTGCACCTGCATGAGGTCGACGTGATCGGTGTTGAGGCGTGACAGACTTTGATCGATCTGTAGGGCAGCCGCCTCTTTCGTACGTCCATCGATTTTGGTCATGAGAAAGACCTTGTCGCGCCTGCCGCCTTGAAGCGCCTTTCCCATGCGTCGTTCGCTGTCACCATCGTGATAATCCCAGCAATTGTCGAAGAAGTTCATCCCATGGTCGATTGCCTTGTGCATGATCGCGATTGCTTCCTTCTCGCTCGGGACGCCTAGGTGAAACCCACCTAGCCCCAAAGCTGACACCTGAACTCCTGTACCCCCGAGTCGACGTCGAGGGACTTCGCCGGAGAAGTCGGTGGATTGAGCTGACGGGGCTTGCTCGTTCGTCTGTGCCTGGTTTGCCTCAGAAACACTCGGGCTCCCTGAACGAGGCGCGGTGGCTGGGGGTTCAGTCGCCGCGCACCCAACACTGCTCACCCCCAATAGAAATAGACGACGATCGACCTGTTTTGCGGGGCGGCACGCCTGTGTTGGTTTTTCGGACATCGACTTGCTCACTTTCTGCCTGCTGCGGAATGACTCATCTCGAGTTTGCACGAGTGGTGTTCATTGGTGGGGTCTTACAAGATCCCGGAAGGTGCAAGGCGCGATCCAATGGAGAAGAACTCTTTACATCAATGGACTCGTCGATCTTTCGCAAGAATCGGTCGTTCTGCGGGTCGGCCGAAAAGCGCGGAGTGGCGCAGAGACGCCACACTGGTGAAATACGTCTCAGCCGAGATCAACAAAAGTGAGGTGATGATACTTTCCGCCGAACCTGTTCGGCATTTTCGAAGAAAAAGACGCGGTCATTCGACCGACCTCGCGGGACGAGCGTTGGCACAAGATCTGCTCATACGATTTTGTGGCTCAATCATCGTCAAGTTTGCAACGCATGATGCGGTAAGTCGAAAGTTTGCTTGTCGTTTCCGGCCGCATGAATGAGCAGTCAGATCATTTGAAAAGGAGAAGTAAAAATGCCTGAAGCATGGACCGAGAAAGACGACCGCCAGTACGAATATGTGAAGGACAGCGAGAAAAAGCGGGGGCGTTCTCTGAAAAGCGCGAAGGAAATCGCTGCTCGCACCGTGAACAAACAGCGTAGACACGAGGGGCGCACGCCCAATCGTGAAACGCAGGGGACCGGCAATCCCAATCATTCCTTGGAAGATCGCAGCAAGAAAGAGCTGGCGAATCGCGCCGCGCAACTGCAGATTCGAGGACGGAGTCGAATGACAAAAGCAGAGCTCGTGCGGGCGATTCGCGCTGCATGACTTCAAGGCCGTCCGAGCAACCGACCAGCTGGTTTGGGACCACTTTGAAGTCGATTACCGAACCCCAGGCGGCGGCACCTTACATATTGTTGTCAATAACCCGGAAGCCGTGTGTCAGGGCGTGATCCAATTGATGCTCGACAACGTCGTGGTTCGAGGAAAGCGCATCTCATTTCCTCGAAACAACGGAGTTCACGAGGTCGTCGTGACTTTAGGTCGGCTCAATGAGCTGTAAAGTAGTCGACCAGGCGTTTACTTCTGTGCTTCGGCTTTTCGGAAAATAGGAGAGCACAAAGGCAAAGAGCTTCGCTTTGCAGTTCCTCACGGCGCCGACGGATCAACGGAGCAAGCTTTGTCAACGACTCCTCAAGAACTTTGTCTTCGCGCAACACTTGGGTCAACACGGCGAGATCATGATCATCTCCCAACATGTCGGACACGCGTTTGGCAACTTTGCGTTCGGCCTTGAGCACCGGACGAAAGCCAGGGCGCAATAGCCTCAAGTGATAGCGATGATACTTCACGCGCTTTCTCAACTGATGAAGAGTTTCATCGTCGCGGCGCTGCGCCTTTCGGGAGAGCCGCTTTGCGCGACGGAGTGTTTTCTTGAGGCCACGCCGCAACGTGATGGTCGATTTCACGCGAGTGCTATCGAAAGTCTGCTGCGCAGTATTGACCTGCTGTTGGGCCTCGCTCACGGCATCCTTAAACGCGGTTTCGCTGGATAGGCTCTGCTGTTTTCCCCCGAGCAAGTCCTTCAATCGGAAAATGCTCTCTGTTTCATTGGGCTCAGCATGCTCTTCCAGTCTGGAAAGGGATTCCAGAAGAGCGTCCTGGTCACGTACGGAGGAAAATAGGCGGGCTGCGTCGCGCAAAGCCCGATTGCATTCAGAATAGTCAGAGCCCAGTTCGCTACGCACCAGTCGAAGCAAGGCACGAGTTCTTTTCATGCCCTTGCGAAAATCATGAACTGCCGCTTCAGGACCGTGAGGCTGCTCGTTAAGTGCATCGATGGCGGCACGAAGCTCCGTGTTGAAGACCTTGCGCACACTCTTTTTCAGCGACTTTGTCGGATCAAGTTCGAACTGTTTCATCTTCATCGCGCCACTATTGTAGCGTCTCGGGCCGATCAGTGCTCGGTCTGCAGTGAGGCGCCAATCGCCTGGGGTTAGAGCTAATTGCCGTGCAGGCGGGTAATTTTGGCTGAGACAAAACGCCTCACGGGTACATAATCGCTCACCGGTGCGCCTGCTTTTGAGGGTTTGTTCACGAAAGCCACAGCAAGAAATCGATTAAGAATCGATAATTCTCCATCCAGCAGACGCCACACTGATGCGAGGCGGTCTCACCAGACGTGGACACGCGAGTTGTTTGCGTAGAGGCCAATGGTTCTGATAGCCACTGGGTCGCGACGAATCGAAATCGGAGCCGACCAAAAAAAATAATCGACGATAATGCTGATCACCTCTTCAGGTCCGACCGCACGATTCCAGCTTGCCAGCGCTCTGATCCTGACAGTGTGTTCGACGGCGCTGATTCTCCCCGCCTGTTCGGGATCGCTCAGGCAATCGTCGCTGCGGGAATCGCTAGCAAACGAGACTCAACCGAAGCACATCAAGCTGAGCTCAGCCGAGCCCAGTCAAGAACCCGCGACGAAAATGAACAATGCGGCGATTCAATGCGGACAAGACCTCCGAGCATTTCCTTGTGAATCACAGCGATGGTGCAAGCGCACCTTACCAGCGGACGGCATCGATGCCGAGCACCTGCTCTGTACCGCCGCGACCATTGCAAATACCCCCGACGGACTTCTACGGGTAGCCGATATTCTTGCCTCGCTTCCAAGCACTTTCACACGCAACTTTGTGCTCAAGCACGGTCACGAGGAACAAGGCGCTCGTGGTCACGAGTTCGAGCGCATGGAAGATCTTGTCTCGAAAGAGCTCGCCGCCCAAAGCCAAAGTTCCACCCCTGAATTCCCTCGCACCATCCTTTGGGATGACCTCACCGGCCTTTCAATCGCGTTCAACGGCGGTGTCAGTTCCGCAGACGGCACCGAGGTCACAGGAGGTGACAGGCTAGATATTCACACATTCGATACGGAAACGGCGACCTTCGGCATGTGGGCGCTGGACTTGCCGATCAAACGCTCCCTCGCGCACTCAACGAACGCCTGGCAGATTCTTCCCACCATCCCCGACGAGAAAGACGACAACTGCACCACGTGTCATGGTCCTCATCGTCGACCCATCTGGCCGATGTATCCGGACTGGCCCGGCTTTTTCGGATCCGACAACGATGAACTTGGTGACGGTACGCCAGCACAAAAACGCGAACGACAGGAGCTCGCAAAGCTCCGGCTTCAGCTCCAAAATGACCCAGAAAAGTCCGACCCCCGTCGCCGCTATTCAACACTATTTTCGACTCAGCAAGCTACCTACCTGGATCTCTTCTTCGCCAGTACGGACACCGAATCTGTTCGCCACTACCTGAAGCAGCGCGATAGCGGCGACCGCTACCGACCCGAGCGCCTTCGACTGAGCGCCGCCGCAAAAGTCGTTTCCCAAGGCAGCGACTCTGCTCTGCAACCTTGGCTCGGCTTGGAGCTACATCCCAAGTATCCCTTCCGCCCCAACGAGCAGCTGCGCCTCACGGAGGCCAGTCGAGCTTTCTTCCACCGTCCCAATCTGCGCATCGGCTTGCTCTACAACCGGCTGCTTGCTCTGCACATCTCAGCGCGCATCAAAAAATCGCTCATCTATCGCTCCCACCGAGAACTCATCATTTTCCAGCTGCTCGATTGCACCACAACAGACAAACGCGCCATGCAACTGCGCCTTCAGGGCCTGCTGCAAGAAGCTCAGCCGCAGTTTGCGACGCTCGGCCTACCGGTACTCCCCTCGGTTGATTCGCGTCTTTCGCTGCCCATGCTGCTCGCTCTTTTCGAACTCCAAGTTCGCGACGTCGACATTCGGTTCACTTACACAAACCCCGAATTCGATGCCTTCGATACGAAAAGGGCTGCCGAAGGCATGCCTGCAGCGAGAAATATCATGGCTCTTGGTACGCTGGAGTACGCCGCGCATGACTACAACCTAGACAACGGTGCCTCCGAGTATTTCAACAGCTATTGGGATGGCAGCGCGACTTTCGTAGAGCTCTTGGTGGCGCAGCTCATTGTCGAACTCGATCTGGGCGATTCGCTGTTTGAATTAAATAGCTTGAGGCGCAAGTACGAAGACATCACAAGTCGACAAGTACTCGACGCGCGGTTCTTTACAGCAATGGACAATTTAAGTGGTTGGTTCCCCTTGCCGTACCCGAAGGCTCTTGAAGAAGTTCACCACCGTCAGTCCTTTCATTTATCTGAGGCTGGGAGCTTTCCTCATCGCACCCAGTACAAGAGGGTCTGCGAGCAGCTTGATCAAGAGCTCAGAGCCGATCAGTGAGGCCTGCTAGTCGATGCGCCCCGGCGGCTTGGTTCGACACGCTGGTGGCGCCGTCGACGCGCTCGCGCTAGTTCCCTCAGGCATTCCCCAGGCTGATCATTTCCGGATAGTGATAGATCTCGCTAGACGCCGGGTGCTGCTTGGCCGTCGCCACCATTGCTTTCGCGATCTGTTCCACAGTGATCGATTTGTACTTCGCGGGCGTCACGAAAGAGACGAGCGGGAGCACTTTTTCCAGTAGCCACGGCGTGTGCCGAGAGCCGATGATCATCGCAGGACGAAAGACGCTCACAATTTGCGGTCCCGCCCCTCGCACGGCCTGTTCGGCCTCACCCTTGACGCGATTGTAGCGAGGCATGCCAGCAGCTCCGCTGCCGCCAGTCTTTGCTGTCGCGTTCGCCCCTGCCGCCGACATGAATGCTAAGTGTCGCACCTTGCCCGAATCGCGCAGCGCCCGGGCAAATGCTTCGTTGAGCTCAACGTCCACCGCGCGATGTTCGGCGAGGCTCAGTTTGGCAGTCCCTGCCCCTACACCGAGCACGCTGAATCCTTCCAACTCGGCGTCAAGTTCTCTCGCGGCATCCAGCGTCGCCGTAGCGAGAAGTGCTGGCTCCATGTCTGGAACGATCTTTTCCACCAGCCGTCGACCTGTACGACCAGCCATCGCGACAACATCAGGCTGGGTGCGGCGAGAGAGTGTGATGACAGCGTCGAAGCTCTCGTCGTGAAATAACTCGCGAAGAAGGGCCCCTCCCACTGATCCTGAGCCTCCTAGGACAATCGCGTTTCGTTTACTCATGATGACAACGAGCTAACCATAACTGTGGTCGATACGCCCACAGATCGAGCTCGGGCACGTGTAGCAATTTGCTACAGTCACTAGGGGCCAAGCGACGGGTGAGTCATGAGCAGGAGGGTCTTTTTGTCCATTCAGCAGCGCCGAATGATTGGTGGGGGTTTGATGGCCTGATTCTTGAACTCACGCTGAGCATGATGGTCCGACCCAAGAAACGCCCTACCGCGCCGCAAGCGCACGTTCCTCAGTGCCTGCCACACCGCGATCTAGCGGGACAGAAGGCTTTGGTCACCGGGGGAAGCTCTGGCATCGGCAGAGCTATCGCCTACGCGCTGGCGGAGGCCGGAGCCGACGTGGTCGTCAACTACAATAGTTCTCAAGACGCGGCCGCTGAAGTGGTGCGCGACCTCAAGCAGTTTGGCGTGCACGCCTTTGAGCACCAGGCGAACGTCTCGAAAGAGAGCGAAGTGATCGAGATGTTTTCGACCATGAAGGAGCGCATGGGGACCATTGATATCTTGGTCAACAACTCTGGACTGCAACGCGACGCGGTCATTTGCGACATGACCCTTGAGCAATGGCAGGAAGTCATCGACGTGAATCTTACGGGTCAATTTCTCTGCGCCAGGGAGGCAGTTCGTGAGTTCAAGCGACGCGGGGTCGTGCCTTCCGTCTCGGTTGCTGCAGGAAAAATCATCTGCATCAGCTCCGTGCACGACGTGATTCCTTGGGCGGGTCACATCAACTACGCCGCCTCCAAGGGGGGAGTCTCGCTGATGATGAAGAGCCTCGCGCAAGAGGTGGCTCCCGACCGCATTCGCGTCAACAGCATCGCGCCAGGTGCTATCCGCACCCCAATTAACCAAGAGGCCTGGGAGACCAAGGCTGCTTACGACGAGCTGATGGAGCTGGTGCCGTACAACCGCATTGGAGAACCCGAAGATATTGGACGCGCCGCTGTTTGGCTCGCTTCCGACCAATCCGACTACGTTGTGGGCACCACGCTTGTGGTGGACGGCGGGATGCAGCTGTATCCGAGTTTTGCCGACGGCGGGTGAGGCAGTCGATCGAAACAAACTCGCTCACCCGAATGAGCACCTGAGAAGAGAGGGGGTTTGTGAGGGGGTCACATCTCCATCAGATGCTCATTCGGAGGAACAAAGGAGTCAGCTTCGGAATATCGCTATAGCAATATCAACCTCTCAGACAAGTGGAGGCTGCCACCCGACCTGCGGCGCCTCTTTCTCGCTATTGCGGCCCCAGTTTTGGGAGTTTTAGGGAAAATTAGGAAAGAACTCTGATATGCAGCCGTCCCCCCGGCCGGCCTACCTCGGCCACAAGTGCCCCCCAGAAGTTCGCCATAGCGATTCGCCGAAAGAATATCGTTCCCCGGTGCCAAAAAAGAAGTCCGACCTCAACGTCCAAGACCGCTTGCGCGAAGTGGTACGGAGCATGGTCGAAGAACTGGGAGGCCAAAAGCAGTCGGCGAGCCGTCTCGGGGTCTCACAGGGCTACCTTTCAGAATTCATCAGTGGGGGCCGCGGTGGTGGCGCCAAGCTCTTCGAAGCGATCGCCTCCAAGTACCCCAACAAACTCGCAGATATACTCGGGCTGGAAGCGGGTGCCGTGGGCTATCGTCCCAGTAATCGAGAACGAGCCATCCAACTGCTCGTGAGCGACGGACGCGGCGACGAGGCGACCATTCGCGAGGCCGCCGAACGCGCAACCATCGCGCTGTCGGCCACGGAGGACCAATCCGAACTCAAATGGGTGGAGATGATCACCCCGTTTATTCAGGCAAAGAAGCGTCGCTAGCTGTAAACCTGAGCCGCCCTGCTCATTCAATCTCGATCGATTGACGACGAAGCCAGCTCACAGACTCGACTTGAGCCGACGTCTCTTTTTTGAATCGGACCACAACACCTGGTTTCGCGTTCACCAACGTCACTCGTTTGGCGCGCCGGGCGAGCGGTAGGTCTCTCGGGCTATCGGTGTACACGTGATCGTAATCATCGATTCCACAATGCTCCATGAGTGTGATCAGTTTGGTTTCATGGATGCTGTGGCGATCAAAGACCAGTCCTCCCATTCGCCGCTGGACCGTTGAACCGACCACTCGGCTTTCATCAAGCCCGAGTCCCCGGCACGCCAACCTCAAGAGGCGAACCTCGCATCCGCTCGCCACATACACGGCATCGCCGGCGGCCAGATGACTATGAATCGCGGTCAAAGCTTCCATGTAAACACAGGCCCCCTGAACGAAGTGTTGGTCCGCGAAAGCCCGCAGACTTTGCTCAAACTGTTCGGGACGCTTCCCCACCGTCGCCAGCCACAAGAAGAACGATCCCCCCCAGGTAGGCTGGAGAAACACAAGAGGCAGTCCCAGAGGAAGAAGCAAAAACGCCACCGCCAAGCGCCCCAGACTGCTTCTGATTTGCGTTGAAACGAATATCCCGAAGGTATCCCCGCGGACGACAGTTCCGTCGAAGTCGAACACAACGCGTTTCATGCTGCCTTTTAGTGCGGACCCCTCGCTTGGTAAATCCAACTTGGTAAATCCAAAGTGCCAACCGGCGTCTCGAGCAACTCGTCACCGGTGTCAGCTCCCCTCCGTTTGCGACGCAGTGCTCGCTGGGGCATACCTTTGTGATGATTCTTGGTCGCGCTCGTTTGCTCGTTCTTCCTTTGGTCTTTGTTGTTGCTTGCAGTGGCAGTGTGGAAGGCCCTCCGCTTGGTGACGGCGATGATGTGGGAGACGGCGATGGTGATGACGTGGGCGACGGCGATGGTGGTGACGCATATGCCGACTCTCGAGGAGTCTCTTGAGGGGCGATCCTTCATTCTCGAATCTGCCGAAGGCTATACCCTCGTTTCTGACACCACGGCCGGTGTGTCCTTTCGATCAGGAGAAATGGGTTTCAGCGCTGGATGCAACGGACACTTTTCGGAGATCAGTTTTGAGGACGGCGCGCTGGTGACAATGGGTTTCGGTTCGACGGCGATTGGCTGCGAAGAAGCGCTTCATGAGCAAGACATGTGGTTTGCGACGTTCTTTTCGGATCGTCCCGCACTCACGCTCGACGGCGATCGCGTCACTTTCACAACGGATGAGGCGACTCTCGTTTTCATCGATGATGAAGTGGCCAATCCGGCACCGCCTTTAGTCGGAACTGTTTGGGAGATTTGGGCCCTGACCGACAGCGGCATTGCCACTGGTGGCTTCGATGCGGTGCCCACGGTCACCTTCGACCAGGACGGAACGGTTCAAGTGTTCTCGGGCTGTAACAATGGGGAAGGAACGTACGAGGTAGTCGATGGCACGATCAATTTCGACGGTGGGATCGGCTACACCGAGAGGGGTTGTCCCGACGATAGCTCGGCCGATATCGAGTCGCACATGCAGGCCATCTTCACCACCGGGGAGGTGACGTACTCCTTTAATGGTCAGGATCTTGCTCTTGAGAAAGGGAATCTTGGGGTGCGTGCTCGCAAGGAGCAGTAAGGTACTTTCAAGGGTGCAGTCGTGGCAGGCCAAACCATGGGACAAGTCCCTGCTGGTCTAAGTAGATCGGCATTGGGGGCAACTTGTCAGCTGGGGAGCGTTCGTGTACAAGCTCGCCACGATGAGCCGTTGCTTCTCCGCGTTTCCGCCCCCGTGACTTGATTCCTGGTCCCTCGGCGAGATTTCTACGGCCTACTCTCTAGCGGCGTTCCTGCCGTGACTGACGAGCCGCGCGTTGATTGACCACGAACTCTTTTCTTTGAGAGTCGATGAGTCCTGGTGACGGCGCACTGCGCCGTCCAGGTGCAAGCTTGTTGCTTGTGCGCTTCACGCATTTCCTTCCACCTCCACGCGCGACGAACGAACTCGCGCCGCAACCGGCTGCTGGCTGGGGAGCTCAGTTTTTTTGACCACTCATTCATCCTCATCATCAACCAGACCTTCTCGTTCGCCGTTTTCGCTCGATTTCGCGCGCATGAAAAAGGAGTGGTTCTCAAATATTCGAGGCGATTTGCTCGCGGGGGTTGTCGTAGCCTTGGCGCTCATTCCTGAAGCAATTGCATTTTCCATCATTGCGGGGGTGGACCCGAAAGTGGGCCTTTATGCCTCGTTTTGTATCGCCGTTCTCACCGCAATTTTTGGTGGCCGCCCGGGCATGATTTCAGCGGCCACTGCCGCCACTGCTCTGCTCATGGTCACTCTGGTGAGAGATCACGGTCTTCAGTACCTGCTCGCGGCGGGTATCTTGGCCGGGGTGCTCCAGGTGGTCGCGGGCTTGTTGAAGGTCGGCAATGTCTTACGCTTTGTGTCGCGCTCCGTGATGACAGGATTCGTCAACGCCTTGGCCATTCTGATCTTCATGGCCCAGCTGGGAGAATTCCGAGGTGCAGGCCTGGTCGTGTATGCGATGGTCGCCGCCGGACTTGGGATCATCTACCTGCTCCCTCGTGTCACAAAGGCGATTCCGTCGCCGCTAGTAGCAATTGGCGTGCTGACGGCAGTTTCGATGATCTGGAAACTTGATGTGCGCACAGTGGGCGATCTCGGTGAGTTGCCCTCGACGCTACCTTTCTTCTTTTTTCCTGACGTTCCTCTGAACATTGGTACCTTGCAAATCATCCTGCCCTATTCGGTGGGCATCGCGACGGTGGGCCTGCTGGAATCGCTGATGACAGCACAAATCGTCGATGAGCTGACCGACACACCGAGCGACAAAAACCGCGAGTCTGTCGGGCAGGGCATTGCCAACTTTGTCTCGGGTTTCTTTGGTGGCATGGCGGGTTGCGCGATGATTGGCCAATCCGTGATCAACGTTAAGTCCGGAGGTCGAGGTCGTTTGTCGAGCCTTGCGGCCGGTGTCTTCTTGCTCGTCTTGGTGGTGGTCGGTGGTCCCTGGGTTCAACAGATCCCGATGCCTGCGCTCGTCGCCGTGATGATCATGGTTTCGATCGGCACCTTTTCTTGGAGTTCATTCAAGAATCTCCGCCTGCATCCACGGAGCACAAGTCTTGTCATGCTCGCGACAGTCGTTGTCGTGGTGTGGACCCACAATCTCGCCCTCGGAGTGGGAGTAGGCGTCCTGTTGAGCGCTCTCTCGTTTGCCCGAAAAGTGGCGCAAATCATTCGTGTGACCAGTAGCTATGAGCCTGAGTCGGAGACACGGACTTATCTGGTTCAAGGTCAGGTGTTCTTTGTTTCTGCCCCGGAGTTTGAGGGTGCGTTTGATTTCAAAGAAGCTGCAGCCAAGGTGCGCATTGACGTGAGCCACGCCCACTTCTGGGATTTGAGCTCAGTGTCCGCGCTGGACAAGGTAGTTCTCAAGTTTCGTCGCGAGGGGACGGAAGTAGAAATCATTGGACTCAACGAAGCGAGTGCGACGATTGTTGATCGCCTGGCCATTCACGACAAAGCGAACGCCCTTGAGCGCATGCTGGAGCACTAAAAACATGACCACACCGAAAATTCTCGCCTGCACTGACGGTTCAGTCTTTGCTTCTAGCGTCTATCAACATGCCGCCTGGGTCGCCAAGCGGCTCGGTGGCAGTGTCGAGGTGCTCCACGTTCTCGATCATCATCGCGAACGTGCTGCTCGCTTGGATCTGAGCGGCAGCATCGGCATGGACGCCTTCAGCCAGCTCACTGAAGAGCTGACCAAGCTGGAGGAGGCAGAAGGACGCGTCGCTCGCCTCAAGGGCAAGACAATTCTTGACGTGGCGCGTCATCAGCTCGAAGAGGCGGGTGTCGCTGAAGTGACCGCGCTGCAGAGAAACGGCACCTTGGTGGAGACGTTGGAGGAGATCGAGCCGCGTTATGAAATTGTTGTCGTCGGGGAACGAGGTGAGCGGGCGGATGTTGCGAAGGCCCATTTGGGCAGCAATCTGGAGCGAGTGATCCGCACTGCCGTTCGTCCCTTACTCATCACCGAACGTCTGTTCCGACCCATCAGGAGCTTCTTGATTGCCTACGATGGCGGTCCGAGCATCGCCAAAGCGATTGATTTTGTGATCACGAGTCCCCTCCTCCAGGGCGCCGACTGCCACATCGTTCGAGCGGGACACATCGACGACAACGCCAAATGGTACCTCCAGGAGGCTGCGGAGAAGTTGCGCACCGCGGGTTTCTCGGTGGCCAGCCACGCAATACCGGGGGCTCCGGAAACCGTCATCGGAGAGGTCATTGCTCGCGAGAATGTGGATTTGCTCGTCATGGGAGCCTACGGTCATTCGCCGATCCGCCATCTGATTCTGGGCAGCACGACCACAGCCATGGTGCGGACGAGTCGGGTGTCGCTGCTCATGTTTCGCTGAGGAAGCCGAGCATCTAAGTCTTGAGTGATCGTCCCTAGCGGTAGCTGCGAAACTGCCGCCTCGCTCAGTGAATGCGCATGGGTTTGATGTAGACCACCTCACCGGTAACAGCGTCCACGATGCCTTTCCTCAGTCGGTAGATGTGTTCTCCCCGATCGAAATTCCAGAGCAATCTGTACTTGGGTTTCGCATCATCTTCTTCGTCGATGCGGAGGGCCTCAGGGACAGTGAGATGGATTCCCTCTTTGGTCCTGTAGGTACCAACTTTCCCAGGCTCGAGTTCATCCTCCGCTCTCGGGGGGCCGAAGTCCTCAGGAATGTCGATTGCATTGTGACCTGACGGCGACGCTTCGGGGAGCGAATTTTGGGGGCCCGGCTGCGGCGAGACGATTGAAGGCACTTGCTCCCGACGGGCTCCTTCGGCTTCTTGGCAAGCACTCAGGCTCACGGCCACGGCCACGGCAAGAATCGCTGAGAGATGAGATCCCACGTTTCGAGGATAGACTTTCTTAAAGGCGGTGTCCTCCTTCGGCATAATGCTCACTCAGCCCGCGCTTTCGTGAATCGTCATGTCGCCGTTGCGGATTTATTCGTTCATCCGATCAAACAACTCGGAGCGAGTGTCCTCGCAAGGCATAGCCACCCCTTGGCTCCGGAGTGCACCATGGATACTCCCGCCGGCCGCTCTTTTTCAGATGGCACTGGTCTACCTCTTCATGATTTGATGGCAGATTCCAGATTCTGTTGTCTCGGTAGAGATCGCCGTTAAGAGTCGGCGGTCCAAGTCTGGAACATCACCGCTGCGCCTCAATACGATGAGAAGTGATTCAAGGAGCAGAAAAATACGGGCGGCACGGGTTCCTCGAAGCCGACAACACCGAGGTCTTTCTCAAGAAGTTCGGCTTCGGTGCGCAGGGCGGATATTGCCATGTCCCGCCTGATTCAGGCGTAGGGGCTACGTGGTAAGAAACCCCAAACTTGCCTCGCCTTTGGTGGCCAAACGTTGGGCGCGGCGGGGTGCCTCCAAAAGGTGAAGAAGCCCTCGAACAGATGTTTACCCAGCCCGGAATGATGGCTCGGTATGAAGTAAAAGTGCACCGCCCGGCACCAAGAATTCGCCAACAGAGCCAGCTAAGGAGGCCTGCCTCGAACAAAGCGAATGCGAAATGGGGGAGTCAAACTCGAAACGGGTTCACCGTGTTTGTTCGTCCCCGGGACGTACCGGAAGCTCATTGCGCACCGCACCGCCGCGTCTGCGAATCCTTCGGATGGCGGGGTTTCCGAGATGAGCAAAACATTTTGAGCGACTCCGTCAGGACGAACTAGCACACGTAGCTTCACCACCCCCTCTGCAGACTTTGTGCGAGGAAAAGGGCACTTCGCCACCGGTGAGTGAGCAACGACTTCTGCCGGAGCTGCAGAAGGAGGGGCAGTCGGTTGGCAACTAAGCAGAAAGGTAGCCACCACAGCCGTCGCGAAGTTCAACCCCTCTTCAGATATTGACAAAGCTTGAGCCCGAGTTACTGAGTGGAACTCGGCTGAGAGGCGGGCTGCCCGGGTTCGACAGCCTTGTCCTTTTCGATAGCAGTCTTGTCCTTTTCGACAGCAGCTTTGTCTTCTTCGACGGCAGGCGGCGCGTCGCCGTTTTTGCCAAGTTTGAGCACTGCGACCTGACCCTGTCGGGCGAAATCCGCGGCCATTCCTAAGACGCGCGCGGCTTCCTGAGGTGCATGAAACCCCATGCTGTTTTCGGCGGCGATGTAGTCGAGTCTCCACTGAGCTTGCCGCTGGAAATCGAGGGCTGGAGCCAATTCTTCTGCTGTCGCCCCGTTGAGCTTGGCCAGAACGATGGCATCGATCAAATCGACAATGGCTGCTCCGCCGCGTTGGAGAAGCTCGTAGTTGCGGGATTGAATTGACTCGACGCGATCTTTCAACTCGGACTCATCAGCGCGATGACAAGTTTGGCAAGCGCGATTCACGTTGAGCAGCGGACTGCGCACCCAGTGATCGCTGACCTTGGAGGCGCCTTCGCGCATGTACGGCATGTGGCAGTCGGCGCACGAGACTCCGCTTCTGGCATGAATGCCCTGACTCCAAAGCTCAAACTCGGGGTGCTGGGCCTTGAGCACCGGAGCGCCCGTTTCTTTGTGCAGGTAGTCGAAGAACTGTGAGCCATCGTCGAACTTCGTTTCGTTCCAAAATTCTTCGGCTTGATCCGCGCCAAGTCCTTTTCCCCAGGGGAAGGTGAGAGGCATTTTCGAGCCACAGTAGTATTCGACATGGCACTGGCCGCACACGAACGAACGCATTTCGTTGCGACTGGCATCACGGTTGGGATCGTAGGGAACGGATCGATTGGTCTCGCGCCATGTTTCAATAGAAGGCAAAGCGGGAACCTCAGCGTCGGACTCGGCAAGCGCACGAATTCCGTTGATGAAACCGGGACGGGTGACGCGAATATTCATCGTGTCTGGATCGTGGCAGTCCACGCAGCTCACTGGATGAGCATGGCCAGACTCATGCAGTTTCTTGTCTAGCTCCTGGTACGACATCTTGAAGGTTTCTTTGAACCCGGCCATCGCGTCTCCCCCGCCAAGTTCGCGATAGACGGGCATGATCGACGCGTGACAATGCAAACACGACCCCGACTGAGGTTTCGAAAGGCGCTTCGTCGCTTCCTGATCGGTCAGCATGTAGGCATGACCGCGGCGATCGCGGTAGTCGATTGAAAACGCGTAACCGAGGAACATTCGCTTCAGCCACGGATCGCGCTCAATCTTCTCTTCCGGGAGCGCCTCACTGCCAGCATGTCCTCCGAACTTGGTCGATGTCTTGAGCGCGGTTTTTAGATAACCATCATACTGCGCGGGCCAATTGCGCCCCCATTTCGCAGGATCGGTGTCGTTTTCCGTGACCTCCACCAGCCGTACGTAGGGAACCCTCTGTTCCGCTTTACGGTCGGAGATGTTCATGAGTAATGCGGTAACACCGGCTGCAGCAGCAGCGATCACTGCAGTTGCCACGCCGTAGGCTGCGCGAGTTTGATACCAAGGAGTGCTGGAGTCGTTGTTCATGATCAAGTCTGTTGCCTAGCGAATGGGGTCACAGCAATTAGTGAGCGAATGGTTTTCCGGGAGTTGACGGCGCTGCTTCGAGCTTCTTGAGTTCATCCAACTCATCTGCGTTGAATGGTCCTCCTAGGCCGGCGCGTACACCGTGGCCCACGGTAGAATGGCAGTGAGTGCAAGTTTCCGGCGGAAGCGTGGTGTCGTCGCTGACTCCCACGCCGTGGTTCATCATGTCGCTCGTCATGGCCTCATGACAGCGAACGCAGTTTTCTTGAAGGATCTTTTTGCCTGCTGCCTGCACGACGATCGGTTCCTCAAATCCACCGGTGGTAAACAGCTTACCGTGGCGCCAACCGTTTTCCGCCTTCACCAAGTACTTCGAGAAAAAGGAGGTGGGGAGGTGACAATCCACGCAAACAGCCGATGTATGATGGCTCGCTTTCTGCCAGCTATCGTACTGGCTTTGCATGATGTGGCAGTTGACGCAGGCCTGTGGGTCGGTCGAAAAATACGAGAATCCCTCTGCATAACTGAAGGTATAGGCGCCGAGCCCTGCCAAAACTCCCAACGCCACCGCGATGCCCAGAGGGGCAAGATCGAATAGTCGTCGCCTCTTTTGCGCCTTTGTTTGTGCCCCCACCATCATCACTTTTTTGAACGACCCCGTCCGCAGACTGCCTAACATATCCGGACCGACTTTGCTGCGCAAACAAAGCGCGCATCCTCTTTCCCGCCATGCCTAGTCAGTCCGGCTGACGAGTCGATTTCAATCGGCCTGGACTGCGTCTGAGTGCCGCTTGTTGGCACGTTGCCTGCAGTTGGGAGTCGAGCCAATCGTGGCCACACAACCACTCAAGGAATGATGAGTATGAGATCATTGATTGTCGTGGCGAGTGCAGTCGCCCTCACCGGTGGCGGAATGACCACTGGCGGTGCAGCGTTCGGTGCAAGCGCTTCAGGTGGTTCTGTAATTACTGCAACGGGCTCGGGTGGGGCCACTTCTGTCGAAAAAGCTGACTCTCATGCCAGGCCGAGTTCCTTTTTCTCGGCACGACTGTGAGCGGTGTAAGCGGAAATCAGGTGGCAAAGCCATCCTAATAATCCCCCCGAACCGATCCAAAAGCCGGGCGTGACAATCAGCCAGAAGATACCGCGAATGAAATCGCCGTTATAAATCTGGCCAACTCCAGGCACCACGAGAGAAAGAACTGCTGCTACTCCTTGCTTGTTCATCAATGAAGGATGTCACTCCCGAGCGAAGGTGCAACCCGCTATTGTGATTACATTGAGAGCGTTTCTGCAGTTTGAACTTGTCACTATGAACGCACGCCCAAGCGGCGAGCGGGTCCTGCGGAGTTGAGGATTCCACTTCTAAAGTGCTCCTGGCGCGGAGCTCGACAATAGCCAATGCGATGGCGTCCGCCAATTCGGCGATCAGCGCGCTCAGATCTTCTACGAGCTCATCGGTACCGCCGCTGACCGACCGAGTCAGTTCAAAATGCTTCATGAAAGCCGCCTCCGTAGATCCTGCTACGTGAAGCGCCACAAGGGCTTGGAGTTCTGCCGTCCCTGCCGAAGTGCGTTCGAATTTTTCAACGTCCAGCTCAACAACCACATCCGGGATTGCAGAGATTGCGCCATTTTCTGTGTAAACTGCGCTCTGGGGAAATCGCCCAGCAAGGTTTCTGGCCACTGTACTGCCGATCATTTCCCCCAGGGGCGATGCCCAGCGATCATGGTCGATGAATTCAACACGTCCTGAACTCGAACGTCGAACCAGTTGCGAGCGATCCAAATAGCCAGGTAGTCCCGGCCGCCGCACCTCGATTTGCCACTTCACGGCTGGGTGATGAGTCTTAGGGCTTGGTTCAGGATGAAGAGCATAAAGTGTCGTTGAAGGCGACGTTCCACACGCGCTCAGCGAAAAAATGATGCCAGTGAGCAGGAGAGCCTGCGTGATTCGGGTGATCATGGAGTCTCCTCAGTTCGGCCGCGAATCAATGCCTCCGGATGTCGATTCAGTTGATCCGCGAGCAAGCGAATGCTTCGTGCCGCCTCAGCGACCTGATCCGTCAACCGCTCCAGGTTGCGGTGGACAGTCGAATTCGCGCCATACCCGCTCTGTCCCATGGCAACCTCCGCTTGACTGGCGGCGCCTTCCAATTTTTCAGCGATTTTCGGAATGCGTTCGAATGCCGGCCGCAAACCGGCACGCGCTTCCCTCATGAGCTCATGTGCTTGTTCAAGTGTCGACTGAAGCTCCGCAATCGCCCGCTTGAGTTGAGGTCCAGCCACAGTGCTTTCCACTGCAGCTAAGCTGCGATTCAAATTTTCTCCGATTTCGGCAAATGGGATCTGTTCGATTTGTTCCACGACCGAAGCTGCAGACTGAGCGACATCTTGAATGTCCTGACTCCGACCGGGCAAGACCATTGCCTCCCCCTCGCGCGTGACTCCAGCCTCCTCCTTGGTGGGAAAGTATTCCAGCGAAAGCACCTTTTGTCCGGTCAAAAAACTGTTGGTTTTCAAGACCACCCTCAATCCAGCGGCTACCGCTTCGACGACATGATCGTGCGCAAGGGCAGAACTCTCCGCGTCGGTAAGCGCGCGCTTTGGTTGCAAAACAAACTCCACCCGGGCCGCAAATTGCTGCTGTTCTTGGGGCCGTGGGTCGCGACGAAGACTGGTGTGGGTGACGGCGCCAATTTTCCTCCCCAACATGAGCACGGGCGCTCCTTCCACAAGACCGTCCACTGATCCGTTAAAATAACTCACGTACATGTGACCCTGTTCGTAGAAGCCCATTTCGGCGACCGCCTCGCTGCTGAGCAGCTCAAACGTCGACTCCGCTGGACTTTTCTTATCGACGGCTCCTTCCCCGCTACGAGCAGGTGAACGAAAAGCGATACCTCCGGACAGCAGAGTCTTTGCGGACTGCAACCGGACATTGAGGCCGTCGGCCCCCGCAGCGATGGTAAGCCCTGAAGAATTCCAAAAGCGCGTGCCACGGACGACATTTTGATCGTACGGCGCTTTGATGAACACCCGAAGACGAACCGCTTCGTCCTTCAGCTCATAGCTCAACATTTCCCCAACTTCGACGTCGCGGTAATAGATCGGCGCTCCCCGACTCAGTCCACCAAGCTGCTTCGCCCTCAAAAAATAGACCGTCCCGGGGTCGCCCGACCGCACACTCGGTGGCGTTTGCAGTCCCTCAAACTCACTCTTGTCCTTCCCTCCGCCTACTCCAGGGTCCACGGCGATGTAGGCGCCGGAAACGAGTGTCTGTAGGCCTGCCGACAGGGCGTTCAATCCACCGTCGAGCCGAGGACGAACAACCCAAAATCTCGTGTGCTCGTTCAGCAAGGGTTTCGCGCTTTCATTCATCCTGACTTCCACCACGACATGCTTCCGATCCTCGCTCAACTGGATCTGTTCCACGATTCCCAGAGAAACAGCACGATACTTTACTTCCGTCTGGCGTTCCGAAAGACCGTCCGCCGTTTCGAAGGTAATACTGATGAGCGGACCGCGCTCTGACACAAACTGGTAGATCAAGTATCCCACCAACAAGAGCGCCAACAGCGGCATCAACCACAGCCACGAAACACGCCGATGCTCCCGGACCCTTCCCGCCGGGAGAGCATTTTCATCTTCTGAAGCTTGATTCATTGCGGATCATGCTCCTCAAGTGGCCGATGGAGGAGCTCTGTATTTTTTCCAGCGGCATCCCACATCAGTCGGGGATCAAATGTTTCAACAGCCCACATGGTGAAAACCACCACCAGACAGAATGCGCTCGCACCCACTCCCGGGTACACGCTCCCCAACCAACCAAAACGTGCCAAGGTCACCAACATCATAGTCGCAAAGATGTCCACCATGGACCATCGACCAATCAAGGCGAGTAAGCGAAAGGCCTTGGTCCTTTGCTTCAAGAGCGCGGAAGAACCTTGCTTGGTCATCAGCAACAAGACTCCAAGCACGATCAATTTGATCGCTGGAACCAAGATACTCGCGACAAACACAATCAGCGCCAAACTCCACAGGCCATGCTCGGTCAACTCGACAGTTCCACTCCAAATCGTACTGAGACCGCCACGCCCGAACCGTGTGATCTCCATGACCGGCCACACGTTGGCCGGAATCAGAAGCAAAAGGGCTGCCAAAGACAAAGCCAAGGTCTGCTCAAGGCTCTGCGATTTTCGCGACTCCAGCGGCTGCTCGCACCGCTCGCACCTATCGCCAGTAGACGCGAGCTGGACGGTCTCGCACGTTGAGCAGGCAATGACGCTCTGCTTGGACGCGCCATGGTGTTGCGAACTACTGAAATTTGCGTTTGAGGAAGAGCGAAGCGAACGACGACGTGGAATCGTTTGCCAGAACTCCCGCGCATCGAACGAAAGGTCGACGATGAACGAGCACACCGCAACACCCATGAGCGCGAACAACGCAGGCCCCAGTGACACATGCATCCATCCGCGAAGCCGAAAAAGAGAAATCATCGCGCCGAGCAGAAACACGTCGACCATCGTCCAAACTCCAAGGCCAGACAGCTTGGCGAGAATCGTCTTGAGCCAGAAGGGACACCCGGGCAGACGCCGACACCAGGGCATCAACGCCACAGCGCTCAGACGCAACAGCGGCAATAGGACCAAGGTCACAGCGACCGACAGCCCCAAAAGTGGCCTACCATGACCAAAAAGCGAAGCTACGCCGCTGAACAGATCGCTCATTGATGAAATGCCAGTGGGCATGGCCACCGAAGGTCCCGGAAGCAGCATCGCTAAGATCAAGAGGAGTACCCCGAGAGCCGCGCTCGCCTGCGCTAATCCGACTCCCCTTTGGTGCGCCTTTCGGAGTAGCGCATCGCATCGGGTACAGTACATCGAATGTCCACCACGAAGCTCTTTCACTCGGTGCAACTGTCCACAGTCCCGACATACGCACCGCTGCTGTTCGCTGGTGCGCCGAGGGCTGTGCGCCAGCGAATTCATGCGGCCTTTCGGAAGTTTGCGCGCATGCTTCGTGCCCGAAGTCCACGACTCCTGAAAGGCCTCCTCCATCGCCCCAGGTAATGCAATCGTTGCGCCAGAAAGCTCAAGAAACCACGAAGCCCCGTAACTTTTACGACCCCAGTGCTCCCAGCGCGGTCAAATATCCGTTCATTGGAGAGTTCTCAAGGAACGTGGACATTTCACTTGGCGTGTTCTGCCACACCAGCGAGGGAGACCGAGTCAAAATTCCTCAATATCACTTGGAAAGTGAGACTCTGCTTCCTGAGCACCGATGTTCATGGGAGTTTGGCAATGTCGCGCTTTCTGCGTGGCCGCCGAATTCTGCTAAATCTCGAGAGAATCCGTGTGAATCGAAGGAGGGTCTATGGGGAAAGCAAGAGTTCCAGGAGTTTGCGCAATGGCGTGTTTCCTGATTTGTTCATTTTGGACAGCTGTCAGCTTTGCGTTTCCGGCCAACGTAGAAGTGTTCGGCAAAGTTCCGCTAGGAGAGCAGCCGAAGATCGTGGTGACGGTCACTGAGTCCGCTCAAAGTGCCACGTTCACTCTGAAGCGCGAAGATGGACGCGAATATTCTTATACCTGGGGCAATGTCACAGCCGGGCAGGTCAAGGAAGTCATGCTGGATGGTCGGGCAGGTAAGCACGAATACAAAGGGAGCTTGAAGGCCCTCGTGGAAGGTGAGCCCGTTGAGTCGCCAGTTCACTTTGCGACCGTGGTCGCTCCGCCCCTTATGATCAAGATTGATCGCAAACAGTTGGATCTTGAGCAACGACGCTTGAGCTTAACCACCTCTCGTGCGGTGCGTGCTCTGAGCCTGAAGGTCATCGCGGTGGATGAGTCAGTGCTCGCGAGCGAAGAGATACTGATCAAGGATTGGCGCAGAGACGGTCCGATTGTCGTTTCCTGGCCCCCCATCGATACTTCGAGGTTACTTCGCCTGGAGCTTCGTGTTGAGGATGACGATGGCTTCTTCAATGCAGTGGCCCTGACTCCTTGGTCTGTGGAAATCCCTCACGAAGAGGTGCTTTTTGCGAGTGGATCCTCCGATATCTCTGACTCTGAATTTCCCAAGTTGGAGGCGAGTTTAGAAGAGATCACGAGCGCTATTGAACGCTTTTCACAGATTAAGGGGGTGCAGCTTTTCATTGCAGGTCATACGGATACGGTCGGCGGAGCAGCTTTCAATCAGAATTTGTCTCGCAAGCGCGCCCAGGCCATCGCTGCTTGGTTTGTTACCAAACAACTACCGGTTCGCGTCTCTTTCGAAGGCTTTGGTGAGGCTACCCCCAAGGTAAAAACCAATGACGAAGTCGACGAACCGAGAAATCGTCGGGTCGACTACATTTTGAGTGTGGAAGCCCCTCAGCTCAAAGGTGCACACCGTTGGACACGCGCCAACTAGGTCGCACGGTGCTCGGAGCCTAGGCATTACCGGCAGCCCCGGAACGGCTTTCAACGGTCCGACGAACTCTTAAAGAATGGCCGAGCAAATGGCCGCTTCTTGAGGCAACGAGACAGTGATCCTTGTTCGAGCTATCTGCGGTACGTGATCGTCTCTCAGAATCTACGCGTTCGACATATTTTCCACATCAGCTGGCCCAGCCTGCTCTACTTCACGCTCCTTTCGATCAGCGTCTACCTGCTTCACCATCAACTGGACGTCGGCATTGCGCTTCCTTTCAACGGAGTGGCGACCTTAAGCGCAGCGCTGGCCATCTACCTCGGTTTCAAAGCAAATCAGTCTTATGATCGATGGTGGGAGGGAAGAAAAATTTGGGGGTTACTCGTCAACTACAGTCGCGGTTTCGCGCGAGAAATCCTCACTTTCCCTGAATCTGAGCAAGCAGATGATGCAGAAATCAAAGCTTGGCAACGCCGACTCTTGCGACGACATGTAGCCTTCGTGCACGGGCTGCGGGTGTTTCTCCGTACACCGAACGGTTACGTGCAACGAGGCGAATACCTGCTCCAGCCAGAGAACACTTACACCGATCTGCGCGATTTTTTGTCCGAGAATGAGTTTGAACAAGTCATTGAACTCAAGAACCTGCCCAATCAACTGCTACTGCATCAGGGCGAGGATCTGCATCTCGCGAAGCGACGGGGTTGGTTGAGTGACTATCGCTTTGTCCAAATGAGCACGACACTCACCGAGTTCAACAATCATCAAGGAAAAGCTGAGCGCATCAAGAATACGCCGCTGCCGCGTCCCTTCAGCTTCTACTCACGGGTGTTTGTCTACCTTCACGGCACGTTGGTCCCCTTTGCGTTCATAGAAGAGTTGACCTGGCTCAACATCCCACTCTCGATCACGATCAATTTCGTTTTCCTGTCCCTCGATTTGGTGGGTCAGTTCATCGAAGACCCCTTCGAGAACCGGACTACGGACGTACCGCTCACAGCAATCTCTCTCACAATTGAAGATAACCTCCGGGAAATGGCGCGGGAGACGATGCCCGTGAGAGCGATGGAGCAGAAGCCCCGACCGGTCGAGGGCGTCGTGTTCTGAATGTCCCAAAATGCATTCAGGTGGAGATTCGGTTCCAGGCGAGGTCGAGCTCGCTGGGATCTTGAGGACGTACGAGGCGAGAGACTTCCTTGCCTTCTTGCATGAACACAAGAGTCGGCCAAAGCTTCACGCGAAAGCTGCGACCGAGTGATCTCCCGGGGCCGTCTTCCACCCACAGGAACTTCACATCGGGGTAGCGAATTCGTGTCTGAGCAATGATGGGCTCTGCCGCTTTGCAGATTCCGCACCAGCTCGCACCGAACTCTAACACCAGAGGTCCGGTCATTTCGTCAATTTGGTCCCGACTCACTTCGGCTGTCATGGGTCATGAGTCTAGTCGAAGACCTTGCCCAGGCACGCCCACGGTCACAGGCGGAGAATTCCGAGTTCACATCGGGGCGATGGATCATTCGCCGCCGGAAAATCCGGCAACGAAGCTATCGCTGAGAAAAAATGGATAATCAGGGGCGCGCTCGACCTGGACCTCAATGATAAAAAGACAGGTCTTGAAAGGCTCCTCTTCATGTTTACCTAGGGCTTGCTCCCAGTTCTTGCTCGTCACGGTGAAAGACACTTCCTGGATCTTGTGCGGCTGCAACAGCACGACCTGCTCCGAGCGGTAACTCTGCCCCACCCTCAAGCGAGGAATGATACGAGCTTCACGAACGGCCAGTAGGGAAACTGTACAAATCAGGTCACTTCCGTACCAGTTCCAGGCCGCGCCCGCCGGTCCCCCATTATTCCACGTGCGAAGACCTTCCCCCTGCTTGTGCTCGAACGAAGACGTGCAGTCGAAGGAAACCAGTCGCGCCAGTTTTTCATCGGCAGGAAATGCTGAATCTGATGCAGGCGATTTCTGCTCAACCTTGACGGCCTGCTCAGCTGTTCGCTCACCGAAGCAGTCTTGGGACTCGACAGGGTTCGGCAACTGTTTTGGACAGCTCGGACACGCGGCTCTGTGAGAACACGCGACGAGAAAGAACGTCCCCATCGTCAAAGCCGCAAAGTTGATCATCTGCACAGAAAAACGGTAACCCGCAGGATTGAGGTCGCGCCAGGAACCGACACGGAGCAGCTCATTTTGGCGGGCAACGCTTCTCGACGCTACCTTCCAGAAGCTCGCCATCGACGGTACGAGCTCATGGCCACTGGATTAGAAGAAGGATCCGCAGGGGATTGAATCTCTGCGAATCGAGTGACCTCCTGTTTCGCCATCATCGGACCAGAAAACGCTCTTGAACCCGGCCGAGCATTCACTTTCAGGCGCAATCGCGAATCCTTCGTTATTCAGGTTCGGCATGCTGGTCGGACGTGCGAATCTTGAACTGAGTACGAACTCGCCGTAGCTCGCTGAAGCTGCGTCGGAGTCAATCACAAGAACGTTCATCTGCCCGTCGCAGCTGTCGTCGCACACTGCCCAGAGGTAACCGGTCTCTCGATCAAAGGTGACATCCATGATCCCAGCAAAGCCACTTTCAAAGGTGGCAATGTGCGAAAACGTGTCAGCGGACTGGTCCAGCGCGAAGGCGTAGATCAAGCCACTCCCTTCTACGCCCACGAAGAACAAGCCGGTTCCGTGGTCAGGGTAGTCGACCGGATCGTACGCTTTGCCCAGGCCCCAATCATAAAACCCCAGACTCGTAAGAAACGAGTCGGGGATCCAAGTAATGCCTTCAAGTCCAGCGTTGGCACCAGTTGAAGGGAGTTCGGCGGTGAGGTTCCAATCGCGAACAGCCGTCAATGAAGTTCCGGATTCTGACGTGTCGAAAGCGAGAATACTCAAGCGACTCGTTCCGCTCGCAGCGTTGTTCCGCTCCGTGGAAACGTAAACCAAGGGCGAAGAATACTCAGCCAGAGTGACCCCTTCGGCATCTGGTTCACCTGATCCATTCGTGTAGAGCAGGGTCTTTCCGGCATCCCAGTTATCGGTGGTTGACGAAGACCAGACACCCCCATTGTTCTCCAAGCGATAGAGCGACGACGGCCCGTTGCGTGCTCCCCAGAGCCAAGCGGGATTTTCCCCTTGTTCGGGCTGGTAGGCGAGCGCGCTGAGGTTTCCACCAAAAACATTCTCACCGTCAACGGTTGTCGCGGAATTTTGCCCTGGCCATACCGCAAGCTCGCTTTCGCCTTCACAGATGTTCTCACTGCCTTTGGTAGAAACGGCGCTTTCGGCAAAGGCCCCCGTGCCGTTTGGACAGCGGGCGTAGGTGGTCGAAGCGTGGGCTAACCAACTGGTTTGGTCCACAAGGACTTCTGACGCGTCATAAAGACGTGCGCTCTCGTTGCCCCCGAGACCAAATCCAAAGTCGGCTTCATCCAGCACCAGATAGCCCCCAGGCTCGATGATGGTCGTAGTGGGAACTACGTAGACGTGAGAATCGTCGTTGTCCTTAAAAATCCAGCCGGAAACATCCACGGCCATGGTGCTCGTGTTGTAGAGTTCGACCCAATCGCCGGGGCTACCGCCACTGGATTCGGCCTCGTTAATCTTGATCGTGGAACAATCGTTGGGCCCGCCCTTGGTCACGCTGAACGGGGTGACGAACTCACCAGTCCCATCGGGGCAACGTCCGTAGCTGGTGGCCGCGTGGCCGCTCCAAGTGTGACTATCCACAAGTGTCATGTCGGCTGAATAGAGTCGGGCAGAATCACCTGATCCAAGACCGAAGCCCTGAGCGGCCTCTTCGATTAAGTAGTAGCCACCGGACTCGATCGTCGCTCCTTCTGGAATCACATAGACGTGGGAATCGTCATTGTCTTTGAAAGTCCATCCAGAGATGTCCACAGCTTCCGGACCAGCGTTGTAAAGTTCGGTCCAGTCGCCCGGATCGCCACCGCTAGATTCGATTTCATTGACGACGATGAGTTTGCTGCAATCGTTGGCAGTGCCCTTGGTGGGGACCGTCGTCGTGTGGAAGCCATCTTCGTTCGGGCAAAGGCCGTAGGTGGTCTTCGCGTGCTCCGTCCAAGAGTATGAATCGACAAGGATTCCATAGCTCGAGAAAAGTCGAACACTGTCTGCTCCGCCGAGTCCAAATCCGAAAATGTCAGCGTCGAGAACGAGGTAGGCACCGGCCTCGATCACGGTGCCGCTCGGAAGGATGTAGGAATGAGAATCATCGTTATCTTGAAACAGCCAACCGCTCAAGTCGACAGCGGACGCAGTCGGATTAGAAAATTCGACCCAGTCGCCCGGCTCTCCGCCACTCGACTCCACTTCACTGACGATGACCCCCGCGGGCCCCGTGCATTCGATCGCAACGGTCGCTTCGTCTTCGCAGTCGCCTTCTTCGATTTGGAGGGTGACTGTGGCAGCTCCCTCCGCGTCGCAGGCGAAACTCGGCGCCTCGTTCGAGTCGTTGTCGAGTTCGCCTTGGCTGACCGACCAAAGGTAAATAGTGCTTGTTTCATCACTGTCATTGAGGGTCGCGGACAGGCTGGTGGTCGCTCCGAGCTCCAGCGCCGGAGAGATCGCGACAATGGTGTCAATCGTCACGCATACGGGGTCAGAACCGCCAGTACCGCCACCGGTACCGTCACCGCCGGTGCCTTTGCCACCCGTACCATCGCCACCCGTACCATCGCCGCCGGTGCCCTCGCCGCCGCTCGCATTGCCTCCAGTATTGGATGACGAACCGCCGGTGCCCGAGAACTTCCCCCCCGAACTGGAGTCGTCATCGTCGTCGGACTGCCCTCCGGTGGACGCGTCTCCGCCTAAGCCCCGGTCGTCGTCGATGTTCGTCCCATCCTCTCCAGAACAAGCAACAAGTAAGGTCCCGAGAAAAAATGGACTAAGCGATGATGCCAAGCGTGCGTTGAACATGGTCAGCCAATACTCACGCCTTCGTTTCATTCCAACGATCAATCCGGCTTACTGGTCAGTGTTTGCGCGCAGCACATCGATGCGCCGCCAAAACTTCACACGAATCTTCGTTCCGTTGCGCAACCCAACGAATCGACGAAAGTCATCGGCTCAAGTGCAGACCTCATGACCGTTACAGTCCCATCGACGAAACGTCACGACCGTTCCACAGATAGAGCGTGGCTTCAGCGCAGCGAGTGATAGCTTCGCGCCATGGAACCATATAGTCCCTGGGCTATCTTAGGATTTTGTTTGGCGGGATATTCAATCGTCGCCAACGACGCGATCCAAACGCTCGGCACCTTTCTTTCGTCGAACGCGAAGCGCCCTTGGTGGACGCTCTGGCTCTTTGCCGTAAGCATCCTCATCGCTGTTCTCGTGTTCGGTTTCTTCACCAGCGACGGCGACGTGTCCTTTGGTCGGTTGGAAGGCATCGCGACAGCTGGACAGGTGACGTGGATTCATTGTGTGCCGCCTCTAGCCCTTTTGCTGCTCACTCGCTTCGGGTTTCCTGTGAGCACGACCTTCTTGATTCTTACCTTTTTCGCGCCGAGTCGCCTCGATTCGATGCTGATCAAGTCTGTGCTCGGTTACATCGTGGCGTTCGTTTCGTCGTACGTGGCGTATCGCTATTTGGCCAAAAAGCTTGAGGCAAAGTTCTTCAGCGACAGTGACAAGCCGCCCAATCGCAACTGGATTTTCGTGCAATGGCTGACCACCGGCTTCTTGTGGAGCCAGTGGTTGATCCAAGATCTGGCGAACATCTACGTTTATCTGGGGGCAAAAATTTCTTTAACCACTCTGATTGTGTCGATCGCGGGCCTCCTCGTTCTCCACGCGTATACGTTTTGCGTTTACGGCGGCGAAATGCAGAAAATCGTCAGCTCAAAGATCAATACTCGAGACATTCGTTCTGCCTCGCTCATTGATCTGCAATTTGCGATCGTTCTCTTGCTCTTTAAGGAAATGAGCAACGTCCCGATGAGTACGACTTGGGTGTTCCTCGGGGTTCTCGCCGGACGCGAGGTTGAGCTGGCGAGTAGTCTCAAGATCCGTGCGATGGGCGCCACCGGGCGTTTAATTGGGTCGGATCTCGGGAAAGCAGGAGTGGGCCTCGCAGTGAGCGTCATTTTGGCGCTCGGTCTTCCCTTGGTGTCGGGCGCGATGGCTTCGCCTGAACCAAAGCCGGACGAAGCCGAGGCCGAACAGCGCCTGGCCCACAGCGAATAGGGGGACCTGAAGGCTCCGGTCCTCGCGCTGGCTTTGGCATCACCCAACTTGAGAAGCTACGCCTCCGCTCTGATGTGCGAGAGCGCCTCGAACTGCTTCCTTGGCTGATTCTGAAAGTTCCAAAAACTCGAGCGCATTTTCGAGCTCGGAATGGGGGAAGGGGCGCATCGTTTCGGTCCGACCAGTGACCCAGCTCAATGCCATCAGCGCTCCACGAGAGAACCGTGAATCAATGAGCAGAGCAAACCTCGCATCAGCCGAGAGCTTCCCGATTTCAAGAGCAAGAAGCTGTCGCTGTGTCAATGAAGGCGTCGCACCGTCGCGTCCTGCGACAATGACGGCTCGAATATCAGCACCCCTCATGCGGACAAAACTGAGCATCTCCGACCAGTCTTGGTCGTCTGGCTTGGAGAAGTGCGTCTGCACATAGATGCCATCTCCGGTAATCTCGTAAGCGATGCTTGCCATCATGTTGACGATGACGCCGCGACGACGTGCCGGCAAGCCAATCCCGTCGGCCCGTCGAAACGAGTCATCTCGATCATCCTAGAAGTCTACAGCGTGGGGACGCCGTGTAAGTTGCTTCCCAGGCTCCCCAAAAGGCTAAAGCAGTTTCTTCCCAGCTACGAGTCCCATGACCAGCATGACCGCGGCGATGATCAAGAAAGCAACGAAGAGGAACTTAGCGATTCCTGCGGCGGCGCCAGCGATACCGCCAAACCCCAAAGCCGCTGCAATGACTGCTACTACTAGAAAAATTAGTGCCCACTTTAACATATCGGTCTCTCCTCTGTACGATGCCCCACAAACTCTCCTACCCTCGACAAGCATTGTCATGGACTCGACAAGCATTGTCGTGGATACAAGACAATGTGGGCGTTGTTGTTCTCCCCAAAAAGGGAGGTCTGCCTCGTGACTGAGCAAAGAGCGTGCCGTTGAGACTTGCGAGTGAGTATCTACCTACTTGAGCAGCTCAGATGAGATTTTGAGATGGATAGACGTTCGAGCAACTTAGTCGTGTGGCGTGGCGCACTGCCTCACGTGCCGGCTCACCGTGACGAAAAAGCCTTGGCTGAGAACTGCAAGAGTCCGGCACTTCAGGAGCAGAGGTACTTGCAAGTCCGAATCATTCTGCGGCAACGGCTCTTCTAGCGAACTCCAGCACCATCTGGGGGGTCAGGGCATGGAGCTTAACACCACCCTTTTCCACGGAGAGTGTGCTCATTCGAACCCACTCACCCACCACCAGGTTTCTTAGAGTGGGATGGCGCGAGACGATTTCGCAAACCCGCTCGGCCGTTGTCTGAATCATGAGATGCAGGCGTAGCGGAGCATGGGCCGAGCCATCCTGTGTGCCCAGAGTTAATGACTCTCGAGATAGTCCCACCGCGAGATCGCCTCGGCCGCCCTCAAGCACCCCGGAAACACCACACAGGTTATGGAGCGTTTTTCGGCCGCATCCGAAGGTTTGCGGCGCGACTGTTGATGCGTAGTACTGAAGGTTGATCCAGCTGCCGACGACCGCCGGCGCGGTCAGGATCATTTCCAGGATTGAAGAGTCTTCGTCTTGAGACTCATCGTAGGAGTGAAGAAAAGCTCTTCCCTGAAGGTCGAGTTTTTCACTCAGCTCGCGCTGGCCTACGATGAAAGCTGCATTACCGGCAAGTCCCCACTCGGCTTGGGTTTCTGCGTAGTCGTGGGCTCGCCCAATGAAACCCCGCTCTGCCGTCGTACTTTCTCCTCCGTCCAGAACAGCTACTCGTTCCTGTCGAGAAGCGTCAGAAGCCGCTAAGAAGCTCTGCTTGAGGAGCTGGATTGAGTCGCGCTGGGTTGCTGAGAGGTGAGTCGGTTCGATGAACTGCACGGTGTCGCTCACAGTCTCATGCACGGCGGCGAGAAAGAGTACGTCGGCGGGCACTTCGTGCTGGGTACCCTCAAGCTGCTTTCGCACCAACGGGTCATTGAGCAGCGCGGAAGCGACCTGAGCATTGGGTCCACCGCTGTGTCCGGCGCATGCACCGCAGGCAAGACTGGCCTCCTGCAAGTTGTTCGTGACCTTGCTGTCATGCCCCACCAGGACCACTAAGGGCGCGAGGGGGCGCTTGAGTCCTATATTCTTGAGCACTCCCTGTGCCATACCGACTCGATCTTTGAGAGCAAGATGCTCAAGATCCGCATTGACCCTTTTGGGGGGAGCGAGCTTCGCTGTCTGCGGGAAGGTTTCCTTCAATAGCTTCCATGCGTAAGTCATGCCCCAGGCCTCGACATGCCCCAAGGAAGAGACCGGCGCCGCTAGGCTGCGTTGGAAACCAGCCTTAAGCCCAGTGCCTGGAATCGACCCTTGAACTTCCTCGGCGATGGACAAGGCGGGCTTGAGCAGAGGTGGACAGTGGGGGCGATGCCCATTCGTTCCCGCAACCTCCATCGCGATGCCGAAGAAGCCTGCGAAGCCGTAGGTTTCGATGTTTCCCTGTTGCTCCAGCAGACGTCGGTATCGTTCCGAGCGAACGTCAATGCAGAAGACCGCCTGAGCTAATGCACGTTCGTGTTTCGGTTTGGGGGTCTTAAACTTTTTCTCAAGCTTTGTTGCCACCGAAGCCTCTTCGCTCTTGAGAAGCTCAAGACTCTTCTGAAAGGCGAGGCTGTATTCTGCGGTCGCGCTGGTTTTCACAGGCCCGAAATCATGCTCGCAAAGCTGCGCTAGTGCGAACTCCTGGGCCAAGAGAATTGTCAGGAGTTCGGGTAGCTCACCGAGCGTGTCGGCACCACCTTCGTAGGATAGGGCGCGCAGATAACCCCCAAAGCCTTTTAGACGTGCCAGAAGCCGTCCGAAATAGAGTGCCAGGGTCTCAGCGTCACAGTTTAACTTCGAAACGAGGTGTTCGCGAGCGGCGCACTCCTCAGTGGGAAGCTTGGCAAAGAATGTCCGGTAGCCGGCCAATCCGTTTGCGTCGACAGAGCGGTCAGTCGAGGCAAACTCGTGATAGGCGCTGTAAAGACTCGAACCGCAGAATGGGGACGAACCAGATGAGTCATAGCGGGCTGCGAGAAACCGAGTGATCGCTTTAAAGGGAGCTTCGGCGAGTTCAGGGGCCGAGGCCTGAAGCTGGTCGGCGACGCACAACACCCGAGGGCCCCCAACAGCACCATGCGATGTCGCCTGAGGGACAAGCGATTCGTGAAAGAGACTTTCAATCGTGAGCGTAGCTTTCGAGAACGGTTGGTCCAAAAATCCCATAAATGGGTTGACTGCGACCATGTCTCGCAGGTCGAACAGAGGAGCGATGAAGCGACAGGCGGTGAGATAGGCTTCGTTGATCGTCGAGGAGGAGAGAGCTGCGCTAGATGCTGAAATTTCGTGATTCATGAAACGGCCTCGATTTGAGTGGTGGAGAGGAGGGGGTCAGAAGGTGCTGGCCAAAGCGTGGCGGTAAGGCGGTCGGTGAGTTCGCTCACGTAGAAACCAGCGAGCGCATGCACATAGAGACGTTTTAGTCGCGGACTAGTGAATGAAGCGCGAGTTGAGAGCACCATACTTGTGCCGAGAAGAAGTAAGGTGAGGAGGATAACGAGGGGGCCAAAGAACCCGAGCGTGAGCGGAGATGGCAATGTCGTGAACCAAGGCGCCAATGAAGTTTCGGCCAAGAAGGCGATTGCCCAGATACCTAAGCCAGCTCCCAAGTACGCCTTCGCTTTGACGAGGAAGCGCTCCGGAGTTGGTGCGAGCAAGTACTGGGAGGAGCCAAGTGCCCAAACGATGGTGAGGGGCAGATAGTCGAGGATTCGCGAACTGAGCCAGGCACTGGCGGCAAGAAGCGGCAGAGCGAAGACACCAAGAGAGAGCAGGATGACCCCAAAGACTTGAGGCAGGCTGTAGGTCGTCGCTTCGGGACGCAGCTGAGGAGTACCGCTGCGCAAGAAGGCGTGAGCCTTGTAGAGAGCATGGGCAGCGAGATGCAGAGCTGCGGCCCCTGTCAAGCCGAGACCTAGCTCGAAAAAGAGGAAACCCATTTGTGCGATTGTGGAATAACCGAGTCGCAGCTTGAGGCTGGGCTGTACACTCCCCACGAAGATACCAAAGGCCGCTGTGACCGCGCCTGCCGTTGCCAGAAGCAACAATGAAACGGTGCTGTGCTCGAGCAGGGGCGCGAGACGCAGCAGAAGGAACGCCCCAGCATTGACCACTCCGGCATGCATCACTGCAGAAACAGGGGTGGGCGCATCCATTGTCTCAGGGAGCCAGCTGTGGAAGGGGAATTGGGCGGACTTCATGAGTACCGCTAGGCTAATTCCGCAGAGCGCCCAGGTGTTCGCTGTACTGCTTTTCGCAGCAAGGTTGAGTGCCTGGAGATCAAGAGTTCCATACTGATTCCAGAGGACCAACAGACTCGACCAGAAAGCCAAGTCGGCGAGACGGCTCACCAGGAACTTCTTCTTTGCCGCGAGAACGGCGCGCGGTCGTTCCTCATAGTGGCGAAGTAGTTGATGAACACTCACGCTGATCAGAAACCACAAGAGCCCGTGTCCAATCAGATTTGTCGACAGGGCAAAGAGCTGCACGAACGTGACCGTCCAGGTCAGCCGTGACAGAAACTTGAGTCGCCCTGCTTCTGAACGCAGGTAGGTGGCAGAGAAGCGCAGAATGATGCATCCCAGGAAGCCGACCAATGCGACCATAGCACTTCCAAGGCGGTCGACGCCGAGGCCCAAGCTGAGAGCATGTGGCGTCACGGGCTGCCCCAGACTGAGTTGACCACCCACTTGAGCCTGTGCTCCCCAGAGGAAGGTGGCGAGAAGTGCGACTCCACTACCCAGGCCCATGGCCCATGCGCTGAGGCGCACTGCGGAAAGGGATCGTGAGGAGAAAACGGCCCCGGTCACTTGGACCAGCAATGTGGCCAGGATTGCAGCCGCCAGCAGATTCAGGTGGGATTGGCTAGCCCCCTGGAGACTGAATGTGAGTTCTGAGTGGGTCATCGGGGCCCAGAATAGAGCCCTCGGATAAGTCGGAGAAGTAGATTATATTTCTAGTTAATATCTGGAAAACAGAACAATGAAAGTGTCCCAGACGTTTCCAGATTAGCTGAGGAAGTCCTCGATGAGTTCCCGATGAAACCCGTTCTTGAGAAATACGGCATAGAACACCACCGGGGGTACTTCCGGAATTCGAACGCGCGAGATCCGTCCTTCGCTCAGGTCCTCTTGAATGCCAATCTCAGGTAACACCGCTAGACCTCGACCCGAGTTTGCAAGGAACCGCAGAAGCGAAATGTCATCAGTCGTCACAGGTACGGTGCCTGACAGGTTGAAGCGTGGACGAATGAAGTCTTCAAGTACGTTTCCTTCGAATTGATGGTTGAACATGAAGAGTTCAGTTTCGAAGGCCTGCGCTCGAGGACGGCGTATCCTACGGATCGATTCTGGCTTGCCAGCGATGCACAGCGGGCTCGATTCAATGCTCTGATAGCTGAGGCCGTTTAAGTCCTTTTTCCTTGGTATTTCTAGACTAAATACAAGGTCGAGTTCGTAGCTTTTTAGCAGCGAGTTGAGTTCTTCGAGGGAGCCGTCGATGATGTTCAGCTGGGTCATGCCTCCGCTGGCGAGTCCTTGGTTGATCAGGCTGAACACGAAGTTTCGGGAAATACCACCCACCATGCCCACGCGCACCTGAGTCGGCAAGAAGCTTTCGTTCTTGTCACGAAAGATGTGGTTGATCTCATGGCTTTTCGCGAAGATTTCATCAGCGTAAGTGAGGAGAGCTGCGCCTCTCTCCGTAGCGACCACGGAGCGAGTGGTTCTCTCCAGTAGCTTCTCGCCGAGGTACTCTTCGAGTTGAGAAACTTGTTCGCTAATCGCGGACTGGGACACCGCGATTCTCGTGGCCGCTTTCTGAAAGCCGCCATATCGACTGACGCACCAAAAGGCATACAGGTGCCTGAAGTTGATCCATTCCATCGCTGTAATTTATCTGAAAAGTAGAATTCTTCGAGCTGTTTTATCTGTTTCCTGAAGATAAAAAAAACCGACAAGATGCTCCTTGAAAGGACTTCAACCATGAAGAACATCGACTCATTCAAGACAGCACAGCAGATTTCAGCGCAATTCACCCATCAAGGACAGGAGTATCGCGTGAAGATCTCGTCCCCTGATCTGCGCTCAGCAGCCTCGTCCTGCTGGGGGGACTGGGGACCGATGTACACTTTTCGACTCCAAAACAGGGAGCGCATCTCCTTTTACTACTCTTCGCGAAAGCATGACCGGCTTTTCGAAACGGCGTCCTATCCATCGTCTCTGTGCTTGAACTCCCCCATGCTGGCTTCGCTTCGCGAGCGTTCGCCGTTTTGCCTCGAGCTGCACGATGAAGAGAGCGGGGTAAAGTATTGCGTCTACTTGAGTCCCGAGGCGACGGTTTCGCACGTGGACGTCCAGCTGACCTCAGTACATCGCTTCGCCGAGAAGCTCAGCGCTGCCAGTCGTGCAGTGACTCAACTGAGTGCTTGATGTGGCCGCATTTCATCACGAAGAGGCGGTGAAAACGACAGCGCGCTTGGACACCTTGACCGCCCTTGAGATGGAGGCCCTTCACATCATCCGAGAAGCGGTCGCCGCCTCGGAGCGCCCCTTCCTCCTGTTCAGTGGCGGCAAGGACTCGATTGTGCTGTTTCACCTTCTCCGTAAGGCGTTCTATCCTGCAAAGCCACCAGTGCGCCTCTTGCATGTGGACACCGGGCACAACTTCAAAGAGACCCTTGAACACCGCGATGCGCTCGTTGAGGAGCACGGGGTGGAGCTGGTGGTTGCCAAGATCGAAGATGAGATCGCAGCTGGGCGCTTGCGGGACGTGGCTGAAGCCGGTGCTAGTCGAAATCAGCTGCAAATCCCGGTTCTACTTCGAGCGCTGAACCAGCATCGAGTCGACGTAGCATTCGGTGGCGCCCGGCGCGATGAAGAGCGAGCGCGAGCGAAGGAACGGGTATTTAGTCATCGCAGCACCCGCGGGAGCTGGGAGCCGAAGAACCAACGGCCCGAATTGTGGAATCTCTATAATGTACGCTCAGCGGCGGGCGAGCACTTTCGAGTGTTTCCTCTCTCAAATTGGACAGAACTAGATGTATGGCTTTACATCGCTCGCGAGCAAATCCGCATCCCCTCGATTTACTTTGCTCATGAAAGACGAGTGATTCGGCGAGACGACATGCTGTACGCGGCGCTCCCAGAAGTCGGCGTCAGGCCTGAGGAGGAACCTTTTGTCGAGACGGTGCGTTTTCGAACCATCGGTGACACGACGTGTACGGGCGCAGTTCGCTCACACGCGGCTACCATCCATGACGTACTCATCGAAGTGCTGACCTCTCGGATTACAGAGCGAGGTGCCACTCGCGCGGACGACCGCGCTTCGGGAGCGGCAATGGAGGAGCGTAAACGCGAAGGATACTTCTAGCTCGGTCCGAGAGCTAGCCAGGACTGACCAGAAGGCCTCCTATCAGAAGGCCTCCTATCCGGCGCGTCCCGCTGCCTGCAGCGTAGCGCCGGCGACTCTGGGGGCCGACCCGGTAGCGGGTGACGGATCACGGCCCAGGGAGACTTGATTGCGACCAGCCTCTTTGGCCACATAGAGGGCCTGGTCCGCCCGCCGCAGCAGATCTTCCTTCGTTTCGCGGCCGCCGGGCGGACGGGTTGCGACACCGAGACTTGCGGTCACCTTAAGGTCTCCCTTTTCGGAAGGGACGGTTGCGCCCTCAATGGCTGCGCGAATGCGTTCCGCCGCTAGCATGGCTCCTTCTTCCGGTGTGCCCGGGAAAACAACGCAAAATTCCTCGCCCCCGTAGCGCGCCGGAACGTCGCCCTCTCGTGCGGTCGACTTCAAGGTCGCTCCCACCATGCGCAACACTTCATCGCCCAAAGCGTGACCGTAGACGTCGTTAAACTTTTTGAAGTGATCGACATCGATCATGACAACGCTCATCGCAACGCCGGCTCTTGTTGAACGAGCGATATCACGCGACAGCGCCTCTTCCAGTGCTCGACGATTTGGCAACGCTGTGAGTGCATCTGTCGCAGCGAGTTGACTGAGTTCCTGGTTGGCGGCTTGGAGTTGTCGGGTCAAATCCTCTTTATCATCAATCAACTGCTTGAGAGTGCGTATGGTGTCTTCAAGCTGGCCATTCATCTGCACAAGGCGAGCGTTCGCGTCATCTCGCAGCTGTTGCAAGTCGAGCTGGGGGCCAACCTCTCGATTGAATCCTGCTGCTGCGCCCGACACCAGTTCCGGAAGCTGCTGAAGAATCTCGGCGAGATCTTGCTCGCCAATCCCGACGAGTTGAGCAGCCGCGACAGCTCGTGCGCGCTCGACAGCAACCATGCCGCTTTCAAAAACCGCGGCTACTCGTTCCGCCAGCCAACAAATTCGCGCCACAATGTCTGTTGGGGGCTCCGCATCGTGATGGTGAAGAATTGCCTCGATGGTCTGCTCGGGCATGCCATATTGCTGAGCTAGCTCGGCGCCGGAACTCGGATGCGGGAGTTGACCAGACGCTGATTCAACGACGATGCGGTAGTCAGAAGGCAAGGCGACCAGTTCTGCGACGACACTGAGTTCGTCGCGAGCTCGAGCGAGCAGGCCAGATTCGAGCAACAAGCCGGTTGTGAAGCAGGCATCCACATCCCGTTCCCCCAAGAGAGGGGCGAGGAGACGACAGCACAAGGCGCGCCTCAGGGATTGTGAGAGGAGTACAGCCCCTTCCTGCCCGAGAGGAACGAGATCGGTCACCACAAGACTCAAGGCGACATTGCGTAATCCGCGAATGCCGAGAAGCGCGATCGCTTGGTTCAAATCCGAGATAGGATTGTTCCTCGCGTAGGCAGCAGAATTGACAAGGCTGAGAACGCGCATGGCAAATGCCGGGTCCCCATTGGCTAACGCGGAGAGCTCCGCTACCGAAACGTCTTCTCGAACGGCTGCCTGAACGATCTGAACAGCCGCAGTCGAGACGAGCTCGCGCTTCTTGCGCTTTCGCCCAGCGTCGGAAGTTGCCGACGGACCAGCTGACTTAGTGCGCATTCCCTACTTAGACGACACGTTTCGCCACAACTTGACCGCCCAGACGGCCAAACCTGGCTCCAAAGCCTGAACAACCGCAGATCTGCTCAAAAAAAAAACACTCAGCTTCCCGCGACGCTTGGAGTCCCCACCTGAAGAGAGCGAGCTCAATACATCCTCGACTCAATATCCGAAACTGCCGCCCACGAAAATGCTGCTAGACCTGCGCCTTGACCCGCGACGCCAAGCATTTCAAGAGCGAAGCCGAACGCAGCCAGGATGGCTGGGAAAAGACCAGTCATCTCGCGAGTCGTGCCGCTTTCGTGATGGCCGTCTTCTTTCTTTCGTTCGGCTGCACCGGTGCGCCCGGATACCGTGGCGAGGCGGGCGCGCCCTTCAACTTCAATGGTGAACGCTTCTCCAACCTCAGCAGCGCATTTCCCCGTCGGGAGGACTCTCTAGAAATCTGGCGGAGCGCGCGCAAAACAACGGAGAAAAGTCTTGTACGACTGCCGCTCCTTCCTCGCTCACAGGACGTTGGCCGTGCACGAGCCGTTTTTATCAATCACGCGACAGTACTTGTCCAAATCGGGGGGTATACGGTCCTCACCGATCCACTCTACAGCGACTACGCAGGGCCTTGGCGTCTCGGAAGCCCAAAACGACGACATCCCCCTGGCATCGCATTTGACGATCTCCCCCCCGTTGATCTCATCATTCTCAGCCACGATCATTTCGATCACCTCGATATCCCCACCCTCCGCCGCCTCGAAGAACGCGATCACCCCACGATCATCGCCGGCCTAGGCACGGCCGCCCTGCTGTCCGAGTATGGGGTCAGCAACGCCATCGACTTGGCGTGGTTCGAAGCGATCCAATTGATGGGTCTCCGTATCGTGTTTCTGCCCGCGGAACATGGCTCACGCCGGAGCCTTGCGGACGGTTACAATACTTTATGGGGTTCCTTTTTCCTGAAGGCGGAGAAACACTCAGTCTATTTCGCCGGCGATACGGGATGGGGCGATCACTTCGACAACATTCGTTTCCACTATGGCGCTCCGGATCTCGCGCTACTGCCGCTGCGCCGCAAAAAAGGAGCCTCGGATCATCACCCTCCCCATATCTACGCTGAGCAGGCCGTGCTGGCCCATCTCGCGCTCGGCGCGACCAAAAGCATGGCCATTCATTTCGGCACCCTCGGCGCCGCGTACGCGCAAAGAGCAGAGCGCACTTCGGAGCTGGAAGAAGCCATCGCTCGACATCACATTGATGCCTCCGACTACATGATCCCTTTTCCCGGCGACGAAATCAGGGTGCCGTCTCGGCTCGCAGGCGCCCCCGAACGCCGTCAGTAGTCGAGCCGCTCGGCAAATTTCACCGCGAAAAAACAAGTCAGCACGGCTGAATTCAAACGCTTCTCGGTCATGAAAACATGATGACCGGCTCGCTCATATGTGCACCAACTTCATAAGCAAAGTGAATGCCAAGAGCAGTTCGGCCAACCGGAAGGCAAGTGACGCCACAGCCAGTCAGCCGACGGAGTCGTCCTCGAGCCCCTCATGACGCACGACGTCCACGAGTAGAGTCTCAACGATGCGTCGGGCTGCTCCGGTTCCCTCATACAGGCTACGATGCAGGGCCGCGTCCTTTTCGTCGCGACTGGCACAGCGCCGGCTGTATTCTTCGAAATGAACCAGGCTGCTCACCAGGTTAGCGAGATGATTGGGGCACTCACAGAAGATGCCAGATCGTGCATCCCGCAGCCGAGACAGCTGACTGGGTGAAAACAGGGGGCGCTGGTTTTGCACGCGTGAAACCTCTTCTGCTTCCGGGGCCTCGCCGATCAGGTCCTCCACAATATCCTGCAGCTCGGATGTAGAAACGGGTTCCTGGATCACGCGCACCGCCGATCCCGCGAGAGCCTCGATGAGGTCGCGGCGGGCAAAGTGATAGAGCACGACCGCGTGAGTCGCACTGCACGCGTCCATCACCGCCTCGAGACGCGACGCCGGCTCTTCGCCGAGCTCCTCGAGCGAAGCAATCACCACATCGCTCTGTGGGGCGCCGGAGCCGTCGAACGGCGGAACGAGCAACTCAATCACCCAGTCGACGTGGGCGCGTTTCAATCGCGCCTCAAGGTTCTGACACAGCACCGTCACGCGCACCGGCGCGGGGAGCTTGCCCAGCTCATCGCTCCGCACCCGAAGGGCCTGACGCAACTCACCCACTTCGAGACGGGCTGCGTCACCGATAGCCAGTCCAGTCTGGGTAGCCCTGCGAAGCAGGACCAGATGCGCAACATCCGCCTCCGTGTAGCGCCGTCCTCCCCCGGGAGAGCGGGCCGAGGCCGCAAGCCCATAGCGTCGTTCCCAGGATCGAATGGTGCTGGGGGGGAGACCTGTGAGGGTCGATACTGCGCCAATCGGGTAAATGGCGTCTTCGGCGCTGACTGTTGCACTCATGATGCATAAGTATTGCACAAATAAGTCGCCCTGAAAAGCCAACTGCACAGGGTTTGCACAATGTATAATCTGTGCAATATCTGTTCACAGCTGGAGAAAAAACCAACAACTCAAGAGGAGCTGCGACCATGACCAATCAAGATATTGAAAACTGGGAACCCGAAGAACTACAGGCCCTCGACGAAAGCTTCGACTCGGACGGTCCCTACCGGCGGGTTCGCAACGCGATGCTTGGAGCGTTTCTTGTGCTGGGCGTGCTTGCCGTTCTGCTTCAGATCGAAGCCACAGCAGGCGCCATCGCGTGGACGTTTGGAGCTTACCTCGCCGTGACAACCCTAGAAAAGATTTTCTACGCCCGTGCTCAGATACACAGCGGTTCAACTGTCCGTAGGCTGGTGCGCCGCCTTGAGTCAGTGGAAGAAGTGCCCCTCACCCCAGACAACGGACGCCCAAGCGTCAAGGCGCGGCTCACCAGCGTTGCCTGATCAAACTCTGACGCTCGTGACCTCCCGACTGAGAGCAAAACCGGCGGAGTTCGACACTCAGGACAAGAGACTAGCGCCCGCTCAACGAGGCAGGGGATTTCCTTCTCACCCAATCCGATCTACCGCTGTCAAATGAGTCGTGTGCTTCATTTTTCCTGGTGCTTCGGCTTGATTCTGAGCGCCTGCAGTCCAGCGACTCGGCAAAATCCCGCCCCAAGAGTCAGCTCGCCGGATGGCCGACTGGAAATAGCGGCCGAGCCATCTCCAACCAAAGCCGAAATCTGGTCCTACGCTTGGGCTGATCTCGGGTGGATCTGGCTCGATGTCGGCGGCATGAAGACCGGGAAACTGCGCCATTTGCAGAGTTCACTCGCCCAAGAGTTTGCCCAAAGTATGGGAAACAAGAAGGACGACTGTCTACTCGACTACATGACTCAAGCGAAGGAGGCGCTCTTCCTGTACGAAAGCGAAGTCTTCATTCTTCGTTTGCCAGTCGCGCAGCGCGAGCTTGCCGAGTGCGCCTCACACCACGCTGACAGTTCGTCATTCGAGGTGAGCCCAAGGCGCTTCGCTGGGCGTCCCGCTGTCCCTCCCAAGACTGAAAGCGGGGCCTGGGCTGTGCGCGACGACACTTTTCTCCTCGTCGGCCCAGCGGCTCAGATTGAAGATGCCCTTACTCGCAAATTAAAGTTTTCCCCGCCCAGCATCAGCTCACGGAGTCGCGCGTTGGTCCGGCTCAAACACAAAGATCAAGTTGAGTTCGTTTTCATGCTCGAAGAACTCGAGAATCAAGCGAGTCTCCATCTCAAATACACTGACCTGAACGAAGAGGAGGCGAAAAAAACTGAGGCAGGATTCAAAAGAAGAGGCGCCCAATTTCTCGAACTCCTCGATCAATTGACGGAAGAAGATCGCCAAAAGCTAGCAGAAGCCATGGACATTTCGGTATCAGAATTTTCTCGACGAGATATCGTGGGGAGCTTGGGCTCGGCCCTGGCTGAAATGCAGGTCACTCGCGCAGGTACCGAAGTCGATGTCCATCTCGAAGCTGACTTCACGCTCTTCGATTTGGGGCTGATAAAGAGATTGGTGCTTTGGAGCAAGATGCTGGGATACAACTCTCGTGGTTGATCACGCAGAACCTACCGCTCACCAAAAAAGTGAATCGGTGCAACTGCTCCCTGAGTTCGGCGATCGACGCCTCCGGAAACCCGACCATGAAATTCGCAGTCACCAGGATCTCTGGGTACTTGTCTGCCAGACGACTGTAGACCTCGCGGGGTTGGCTTAGCGAACCCCGATCTGGCAGTCGCCGCCGCAGCCGCTGCCACCGTCGCAGGACTCGCCGTGGGACGCATTCACGATACCATCGCCGCAGAAGGGTGCGAGGCGACAGCCCGGTGCACAGCCCGAGCCGCCGTAGGACGCGGTGTTGTCGCGACCGTCGTCGCATTCCTCATCGCCCTCCACGACCCCGTCCCCACAGAAGGGCCCGAAGCGGCACTCGGTGGTGCAGCCGCCATAGGCCGTGTCGTCGTTGTCGAGACCTTCGTCGCATTCCTCGCCCGCCGCCCGCACTCCGTCTCCACAGTTCGGTTGGCAGACGGACTTGGTGGTTTCGAAGGACGATAAAGTGAGCTTGTAGTTCGACTCACGGGGGTGTCGGTCCGCATGAAAGAAGGCAATCTCGTAGATATTGCCCGGAGTCAATCCGAGGTTCATCACCGAACCGCTTCCCACTGGAATCGCAGCTCCGGTCACAACGTTTCGTGCCGACGCGTTCCAAGTCGCAGTCCCGGCGTTGGCTGTGGAGAGCGTCATCCCTGCGACGAGACGCTCGTGAGGCGAGCCGAAGTCGAGCACGAGCCGCCCGTTGACGAACACCCAGTAATCGTCGTCGCCGTCGAACTCAAGAAACTCGCCGCCCTGAAAGCGGAAGAGGTAGCGAGCCTCCGAAGTGAAGTAGAAGTTTCGCTCGACTCCCTGCGCGTCCTGCACAAAGTTGCCGTTGCCATTGTTGGCGAGGGGGTCCCACTGCTGTCCGATACACCCAGGGAAACTCTTCCAGTAGGGCCACAGATTACAGAGCTTAGGAACGGCGAGGGGCTCAAGAGGGAAGAATCCGCTGGAAAGTGTCGGCTTGGCTCCGCTGTTCAGATCGTCGTAAATGGTCGTCCCTCCATTGGCGACGAACTGGTACTGGGAGCTCGACCCGAGCTGAGACAGCTCCAGGTTCATCACGTGACGAGTCGAGTACGACGAGTCCGAAAACCACTGGGAAAAGCTCGTGGCATTTTTGATCGTGCGCATCTGCTTTTCGATGCGATAGGGGGACGCTCCGCCTTCCCAGCACTGCTGACCGTTGCCGGCGTTGACGATGTTCGTGCTGTCCCAATCGGTAAAGCGACAAAGACAAGAGAGATTGGATCCGGCCTTGGTGTCCGGCTTTCCGTCCGCTCCAAGCTGCCCTTCGAGCAAGCCCTGGCAAAGCGGGACGGAGTCCGTGTCCCAGCAGGTTCCTGAATTGTAGGCAGCGCCGTCCGGGTTGCCGCTCGCATTTGTGACGCAGGTCGTCTTCGCTCCGTCGGTGGTGTCCCCGGTCGCGCCCATGAAGAAAAAGTCCGGGTGCCCCCCGGTGGTCCCTTGAGGCTTAAAGTCTCGAAAAACGACCGGCAACGTCAGGCACTTTCCCGTACCTGATTCACAGGTCCCGACGTCGGCGTTCACCTGACCCGTGCACTCAAAACCGGGCTCGTCCTTGCAGGTGGCGCTACACCCGTCGCCATCGAATTGATTGCCATCGTCACAGGACTCGCCCACGTCGACGTTACCATCTCCGCAGGCCGTCGCGCAGGCAGTCGTCGCGCCCGACTCATCGCGGCAACTGGGCTCAACAGTGCAGGTCTTTGAACAACCTTTGCCATCACCGAGGAAGAGTCCGTTGTCAGCTCCTGCGTCACAGGACTCACCAGCCTCTACTTTTGCGTTCCCACACACAGAGCGCACACAACTGGCCCCCTCACAGCTGTAGCCAGGCTCAACGAGGCAGGTGGCACCGCAGCCATCGCCCGACTCAGAATTACCATCATCACAGTTTTCTGTGCCCGTGATCACTTGATCGCCGCACAACGCGACGCACAGCTTGCCCGCCTGTCGGCACTGCCAGCCCGCATCCACCTCCGCACAATCTGCGGAGCAACCATCATCAGCTGCGGTATTGCCGTCATCACACGCCTCGATCGGGCCAAGCAAACCATCTCCGCAGACCGACACCAAAGAACATGCTTCACCGAGGTTCGGACATTCCCAGCCCGCCTCAATCTGACAAGCAACACTGCAACCATCTCGGGGCGCTTGATTGCCGTCATCGCAGGTCTCTGTGTCATCGAGCTGTCCGTTCCCGCAGGTCGAGAGCACCGGCATCGGGACATCGATGTCGTCTCCACCATTCCCCAACCCACCGCTGCCGTCGCCGGGAACCGACGAGCCTCCGCCACTCTGGCCATCCGGACCACTTTCCACTGGGGAGTTGCAGGCCCCCAGAACGAGCGCCGCGACTGTCAGGACGCCGCAGCCCGTCCATTGTCTCCACCCCAGCGCACCCACGCGCGTCATCCCCTGATTTAAGCTAGCCATCTCTTCATCTGCGCATGGCACTCAGGGGGCGTCCAACAACAATCCCGCTTAAGTGCAATTTTCGTGGGTTGGTGTCGCAGCAGTGGCTCCAATTCGACCGCGCTCCTAAGAAAGTTCCCCTAGAAACGGAAGTTGCGCTCGCGCTCGGATGAGTCACTTCAGCCGGAGACACGCAATTCGGTCACCGTGTTCGTGAGCGGGCTGACCTCCTGAGGGATGTCATTGGAGTAGACGCCCCAGCGGAAGTGCCACTTCTGTCCGTTGTTTCCGTCGGTGGGGCGATCGACTGCTTTGGAACCGTTGAAGTAAACCTCAACGCGATCGCCGTTCGTGCGCATCTTGATCTTGAAGCTCTTGCCCACCATATCGGCTCCGCTCAGGGTGACGTTACCGCCGCCGCTGCCGTTCAACGAGCCCACCCCGACAGAGCCGTTCGCGCGAATTTCCACGCGCGCGTCGGGACCATTGGGACCAAACATTTGCCCGAGGGTGATCGTGTTCTCGGGATGCTTGTTGATGAGCATACGTCCTTCCCACTCAATCCAATCGTCGTTCCCCTTGGTGGCCCACACGCCCTCCTCGAATTCGCAGCGCTGATGGCTTCGCCCTCCGGCTACATAATCGGCCATGTCGTCGCCTTGCTGCAGACTAAATTCTTGAACGGGCTTGCCATCTTCCCCCAACCACTCGCTATACCACTTGTCGGCATCGCAGAAATCCTTGCGTTCCATGCGTTTGGTGAGCACGTTGTGCATTGTGAAACTGTAGTCCGGCAAACCGGCGACCGGCGTATCCAAGGTACAGACGCCTGGATCGGCGCCGCCCGTGGCGACGGCTCCTCCTGTGCCGACAGCCCCGCCCGTGCCCTCGGCCCCACCGGTCCCAGCTGCGCCACCACTCGCTTCATCTCCCGCAAAGACACAGGGAGCCTCTGCCTCAGTGCACAAGACCCCGCTACTGGCAATCTCGCCTGCGCAACAGGTGGTTTCCCCGCCGGGATTGTCTTCGCAACCGGTTCCACCACAAAAGCCACACGAGGCGGGGCAGCAAACAGTCATGGCGTTATTGGTGATGCCGCGTTCACACGTAGGATCCGAACCCAATTCGCTCCCCCCCGAAGCGACGTCACCACCAGTACCTGAAGCAGCGCTCCCGCCCGTGGCAGCGCCAGCGCCGGTTCCGCCGCTGGCCACTCCGAACTCGGCTCCACCCGTTCCGCTAGGATTGCCACCAGGCATCTCCGACTGCGCGTCGTCCCCGTCGCCCATTTCGTTGGACGCTTCGACTCCCACGCTCGATGGGTCATCATTCGTCGCTCCGGAGCAGGAAGCGATGGTGAAACTGAGGGCGATAGTGCTGGCGAGTCGATTCATCTTCTTTTCTCCAGCGGTGAGTGCTCCATCGGCCTGCAATCGGTGATCAAAATCCGATCTTTTTGGAAATTCCCTCGACCGAGGTGGTGGCCTCTAGCAGCCGCCGCTCAGGCGCGGTCTCAAGTCCGCAGCATGAGACGGTAAGCACGAGAGAGAAGTGAGCGGCCGCCAACGGGTGGGCAGTCGAGCCTCGAACGCTCACCTTCCAGCTTCTTTGGCTTACTTTCGATCCAGCCGAAGCAGGGGCCGACGCGAGGTATTCCTCACTTCGTCGGCTCCAGCTTCGCACCTGGGGGGACTAATTCCGCCCCAAGTGCGCGGGTAAAGCGGTCAGCGGTGCGCTCAGCCTAGCATGTCGATGTCATCGCTCGGCCCGACGATAAGGCTGTGTTTGTGTGCCGGTGCGGCAACGCTCACCGCCATAGCGAACGTGGCGCACTCGCTTTCATCAGCCAGAAGCGTCACCAGCCAGCGTTCGTGTTCGCCCTCTTCAGCGATTTGCTGCGCCCTCAGTGTCAGTTGTTGTCCAGCAAAGGCAAAGCGAGTCGTCGTACAGGATCCACCGACAACACTGATTTGTGGATCAACCACGCCACTCAGACGAAGAGCTTTCGCAACCAATGAGACCGCGTCGCGAGCCATGACTGACACGGGATAAGCAGGATAGTCAACGAAATGACCCAGGCAATGCTCTGGCCGCACGGGTCCGAGATTCACACTAAAGACATCGTTCTGAGTCTCTCCTGAATCTCGTTTCGAGGAAGCCGTCTGGGTGTGGACCTCAGGAAGTGTTCGCCAATTGATGTACGGATCTGGTGATGAGCCCTCGGACGTTGGTAACAGCCGCGCGGCGAACATCGTCCGAAAGTCGGTTTCTCCGATCACATGCAGACGCACTTCGAAGGCGCACAGTTCCAACCCATCCACGGTTTCCGCTGACGCGAGGCAGAGTGCGGTGGAAGCGCGGCGATCCATCGACAGGCAACGAGCGCGCAGGACTATTTTTCTGCGGGAGCTGACTGCGAAAGGCTTGCTCGCAGCAGTTTAGCCTCGTGAACAGGAAAGTAGACCCGACCCGGTTCGGCGATCTCTTCTCGAGCAGCGCAAGACGCCAAGATGGTCGCGTGTCGGGCTGCTTCTGCTAGCGAAAGTGCCGAGCCCTCAAATGCCAGCGGAAGGACTGGCGCCGCTTCGGCTTGAAGCGTCATCTTGTCCTCGCGGGCTTCGCTGAGAGCAAAGGATGTGAGAGCGAAGTACGGCTCCTGGACGCAAATTCGCTCCAGAAAGTACTTTCGTAGGTCCGTGCGGCCCTGGTCGGGGATCGACACGGCTCGACCCGTTGCCTCTGGTTTGGCGTTCACTGTGAGTGAGGGCGAGGACTTCTCTCTCAATGGCAATCGACTGAGAACAACACTTACGAGTGCTCGGACCGAACGTCCTGCCAGAAGTTCCATCGTCGAAATTTCAACGCCCGTTTTTTCTTCGATGGCAACTTGAACTTCTAGTGCCATGAGCGAGTCGAGACCAAAGTCCTTCAGCGGACGCTCTGAGTCCAGATTCGGCGGCTCCAGTTTGAATACTGGTGCGATGGCTTCCTGAAGCACCGTGAGGACGTGGAGTTCAGGGTCTTCGACCTCACCCAATTCTGCGATGAGTCGCCCTACGGCTCCCCCCTCACTAGCGCCTTCACCCTGGACTTCCAGGAGACGATTCCAACTAGTTTCTGGTGTTGTTCGCATCCAACGGTCCCAATCAATGTCTATGATTCCGCGTTCCGTTGCCCCTTCGCGGAGCGCATCCCCCAATCCAGCAAGAGCACGTTCCGGATCGAGCGGAGTGAGCCCAATGGATCGAAGATGGGTTTCTACCTGGGCATCGCGAGCGACGACTCCTACGTCGGCTATTGCGCCCCACTGAATGACCGTGGCGGGTAAGCCAAGCACTCTCCGATGATGAGCTAGTCCATCCAAAAACGAGTTAGCTGCCGCGTAGGCGGCCTGACCCGGGTTGCCGACAATCGCACTCACCGAGGAGTACATCACGAAGTAATCGAGTGAAGAGAAACGCGTTGCTTCGTGAAGGTTCCACGCGCCGGACGCCTTGGCGTTCATGACCCTCGCCAAACTATCGAATGTCATCTCGGACAGCGACGCATCATCGAGAACCATTGCCGAGTGAATGATACCCCGAAGTGGCAAAGCGTCAGAACAGAGTTCCTGCACCAAGCTCTCAACTTGCAAAGGTTCGCTCACGTCCAACTTGGCGTAGCTGACTTCACCGCCACATTGCGCAGCAAAACTCTCCAGTGCGCTCCGATCCGCCTCAGTCGCCTCTCCGCGGCGACTTGCTAGAACCACCCGACCTGCCCCGTGCTCAAGCAGATAGTGCGCTGTTCGCAGCCCAAAACCGCCGAGCCCACCGGTGACGAGATAGCTACCCGCCCGAGAGAAGAGGGGGGGCGAGGCAAGACCAGGTCTCACCAGCTCGACAGGCTCACTAAAATCGAGGACGACCTTGCCGATGTGAGCACCTGTCCCCAACTGACGAAACGCATCAACCGCGTTCGTTGCTGGGTAGACATCCCGAGGAAGTGGATGGAAAATCCCCGACTCAAAGGCGTCTACCACCGCCTGTGCAACCGGCTTGTAGTAACTGGGCGACTCCGTTGCCATCCGGTCCATGTCCACAGCGATGAGGCTAATCGCGCGGTTAAAGGCCAGAAGGGGGAGGTTTTGGTTCTGCGCAAAGTCAAGCTTTCCCAGCTCGACTAGTCGTCCGCCTGGCGCCAGAATTTCAAGATTGTGCAGGAACGCTTCACCTGCGAGCGAGTTGAGGAGCACGTCCACGCCGCGTCCATCAGTATCCCGGAGGACCTCACCTGAAAAGTCGAGGGTACGGGAATCATAAACGTGTTGAATCCCGAGCTCCTCGCGAAGATATCTGCGCTTTTCCTCGGTACCTGCCGTTGCAAAAATCTCCGCTCCGCAATGTTTCGCAAGCTGAATGGCCGAAAGACCGATAGCGCCAGCTGCCGAGTGAATCAAAATCCTCTCACCTTTGCGGAGCTGGGCCCTCTGCATCAGACCGAGCCACACTGTCTGATAGACAGCGTAGGTGCAGGCATCGGTTGCCGTGTGTCCCTGGGCGACGCGAACGATGTAGCGTTGATCGACACGGACGCGATTGGCGAGAGCACCCGGCGTGAATGCGAAGACCAAATCCCCTACGTTGACATCCGCTACATTACTGCCCTTTTGGCGCACGATACCTGCTGCGTCGAGCCCAAGGCCGTTACCAAGATACGTGCGCTCTAGCGCGATGGAGTCGAGCATCCCCAACGCCTTCATGACATCCTTGAAGTTTAGGCTGGCAGCTTGAATGTCGAGTTCAACTTCATTGTCCCCGAGCGAAGTTGACCAGTGCCTGGGGCGAAAGCACAAGCTATCTAACTTTCCTGGTTTCTCAGAAAATAGCTCATAGGCCTCGTCCGGAAGCGGGGGACGCTGGCTTGCCCTGAGTTGGTCCCGCGCTGTTCTGCTCCGCACAATTCGCAACGCCAGAATCCGCTCGTTCCGAAGCGCAGCTTCTTCATTGAGCATGGCGCTGGAGACGTACTGTGCAATCGCGGATGCTTGTCGTTGTGGACACGCATCGAGGACGCGCACATTGAGCCCCGGGTACTCGGTCATCATCACACGAGCCAGACCGACGAGAGCACTCTGCGCGGGCAGAACGAGATCACCCGGTTGTACCGGGTATGCGTTCTGACACACAAGAATGAGCTGAGAATCGGGACGCTCGGCCAGTTCCATGCCGAGCAGGTGCAGCGCGAGAAGCTCATCCGCTCCCGAGGTCGAGCATGAGTCATCAATGGGAAGGATCACCTGGACGGGCAAGTCTCCCAAGTCCTGTAGCGCCCCTGCGACAGTTCGGCCCATGGTCTCCAAGGATTCGACAAGGGCGCTGTTTTTCTCCGCGTTCACCACGACGACTGAGCGATCCTGCGTGAGTGGTTCACTCTCAGGCACTTCGACCCATCGTTTTTCGTGAAACCAGTCGTCCGCGGCCACGGGTTGGCCTTTGCGCTCGACTTGGCGACAAATCAGCTTTTCAACCGTAATAATTGCTTCGCCTTCTTCGTCAAAAAGCGTGAGGTCTGCGACAAGCTCCTCATCTTCCATGCGCGCCTCGCCAACCACGCGCACCGTTCCCCCCACGCGTCCTGTCGCTCTCACTGAGCGCACGCTCACGGGGACTACTGCCCCTTCGATATTCGCGGGCAAGAGAGTCAGCAAAGCTTGAAATGCAGCATCGAGAATACCTGGGAAAACCAGATAGTCTGAGCTAATTTCGGGCACCCTAATGGAGCCTTCAATCTGGTTTCCCCGACGATGTAGCTCCTCGATGAGTGCAAAGTGTGGTCCGTAACTGAGTCCACGAGCGGTGAACTGCTCATACATTTTTCCTACATCGACGCGCTCCCAGTCTCCGCTTGGAGGCATCCATGGGTCTTGAGCCTTGTAAACCGAACGACCCGAAACACGCCCGCGAGCATGTGTGGTTTTGCTCACGCCCGCCAAAGAGTAGATTTCAAGATTTCGGTTGTTGAATTCCACACCAAGAACCGGCGGGTCATCGTGTTGAATGACAAGAGGGTTTTCGAAGCTCAGATTCTCTACAACGTGCGTCGCGCTGTCACCGAAGAGTTCACGACTCAAGGCAAGTGCTGTTTCGATATAGGCAGCGCCGGGAAAAACGATCGTGCCCTGAACCTGGTGATCGGCAGTCCATGCCAACTGGGCGCCAGCCAGTTCCGTAAGGAATCGAGGCGTGGACCCTTTTTGTTTCTGATCAAGAAGCGGATGGGCGCCGGTTCGACCGAGTCGATGCTCCGCTTGCTCTGCGGACTCAAACCAGAAGCGCTGCCTCTGAAAGGGATAGAGGGGAAGAGGAGCTTCGTCTCCAGTGCCAAGCAAGCCTTCGAGTTCGAGGCTGACGCCCTGGCAAGCTAGGGTTCCTAGACACTGCAGAAACGCGGAGTCAGCTCGACGGCCACGACGCTGAGTGTGCGTCAGATGTACGGCGAGGTTCTGTTCCGCCGCGACCGCCAAGATAGATTGGCCCAATACGGGGTGGGGTCCGACCTCAAGGATGAGGTCGTATTCATCGCGCATCGCTAGCTGGAGGGTTGCCTGCAGAAGCACGGGGTTGCGGGCATTCTCCCACCAATACTGCGAATCATGAGCAGCCTCGGTGATCAACTCCGCCCTTGCGCTGGAATACAATGGGGCGAGAGGCTTTCGGCCTTTGAGATCTTTGAGCCGCGAGAAGAACTGCTCCCGTAGAGGATCCATATGGTGGCTATGGTAAGCCACCTCGACTCGCATCATTTTTGCGAACTTGCCTTGTTGGGCGACCGCGGCAACTACCTGTTCAAGCTCATCGGCTCCACCGGCCAGCGCAACCGATTCGCGACCATTGACAGCTGCGATCGACAGATTGCCAAATTGCGAGCAATACGTCTCGGCCTCTTGTCTTGAAATTTCGACGGCCGCCATGGTTCCCTGCCCAGCTGCCATCTGCTGAATGTCGCTACGGATAAAGGACAAAGCTGTTGCGGTCTCAAGGTCAAGCGCTCCACTAGCCCAAGCTGCGGCAAGTTCACCCACGCTGTGTCCTAGGTAGCCATCAGCTCGACAACCGTAGGACCGAAGGAGCTCAACCAAAGCTACCTGCAAAACGAAGTTTGCCGGCTGAGCAATACGGTTGCTCGCCATGAGGCTGTCCGCCTCAGAAGAGAGCATGTGCTCAAGGATCGACCATCCCGCGTGCTTGACGAAGATGTCGTCTACATTTTTTGCGGTCTGGCGAAATACAGATGACGTCTCCAAAAGTTCACGCCCCATCGCCCACCACTGGGGGCCCATGCCTGTGAATACCCAAAGCACGCGAGGGTTTTCCTTTACTGCATTTCCCGTAACTAACGTTTCGTGTGGCTTTCCGGCAGCAAGAGCGGCGATAGCTTCAGGCAGCGAGCCGCTCATGTCGTACGCGAACGCGCGCGACGGTAAAGACGAGCGATTCCGCACCAGGCTCCGGAGTAGCGCCGACGGGTTTTCGTGATCAAGCACGTCGCGTGCCGTCTGCTGCAGAGCTGCGCCGTCATACGCAGAGAGCAGCGCGGCCGAGACTGGTGTGCTGTTTTTCCAATCCTTCGTCGCCACAGGAGGCTCTTGATCGATGACCTCACTGAGCGCGCTCACGATCGCGTGCGCATTGGTTCCCCCGTAACCAAATGAGTTGACCGCGGCGGTCCGCTCCAGATCTTGAGGCCATGATTCGGCAACGACGGGCACGCGAAGTTTCCACTCCTCTAGAGCGATGGAGGGATTGACCTCTCCCAATGCTCGCAGCGGGAGAATTCGCCCGTGGTAGACGGAAAGAGCGGCTTTGATGAGCCCCGTTACCCCAGCGGCGGCCTCAAGATGACCGATATTCGTCTTGACCGAGCCAATCGGTAGAGCGACGCCACGGGTCGAAGAGCAATAGACGTCAGACAGCGCACGGGTCTCGATCGGATCACCAGCGCGGGTCCCTGTTCCGTGCGCTTCTACATAGCCAATCTTCTCAGCGAGAATCCCAGCTTCTCGGACAACTTCTCGACAAAGGTCGGCTTGCGCCTCGCCATTTGGCATCGGTAAACCATCGGTCTTGCCATCTTGGTTGACGCCGCTAGCGCGGATGACTGCGTAGACCCGATCACCATCGCGAAGGGCGTCACTCAGTCGCTTCAGAACGACTAGACCTACCCCCTCGCCTCGGCCGTAGCCGTCAGCTTTTGCATCAAAGGCTTTGGAGCGACCATCGCTAGCAAGAAACTGTCCCTTGCACATGATGTTCGTGCTCACGGGTGAGAGCATGACGTTCACTCCCCCCGCAATCGCAAGGTTGACCTTGCCGTCGAGTAGATCACGACACGCATAGTGAGTTGTCACGAGTGACGAAGAACATGCCGTGTCGACGGTGAAACTAGGTCCGTGCCAATCGAAGGTGTATGACAGTCGATTAGATAGGATTGTATGAGAGGCACCAGTGGCGGTGTGCGAGCTCATTGAGCGTGCGTTGTCGGGCAGCGACACAATATCTCGGATATCAACGTTGAACGCTCCTATGTACACGCCCGTGTTTGATCCACGCAGATGTGGGACCTGCAAATGAGCGTCGTCCAGCGCATCAATAGTCGCTTCGAGCAGAAGACGTTGCTGCGGATCGAGATACTCTGCCTCACGCGGAGAGATCCCAAATGGCGTGGGGTCGAAGGTAAAGACGTCCTCCTGGAGAAAGCCTGCAGCGGTCACGTAGCCCCGTCCCGGCGTATTCTTTTCAGAGTTAGAAAAGCGCCCCACGTTCCATCGGTCGGCCGGTACAGCCGTGATGCCATCCCCGTTGGCCTCTAGAAAACGGAAGAAGCCGTCTGGGCCGCGTACTCCGCCAGGATATCTGCATCCAATACCAACTATCGCCACCTGATCTGTTTTTGAAACAAACTTGCTCATATTTGGGCGCGATAACGGGCTTTCGATGTGGTCACAAGTAGGAATATGGCTCTAGTCAACTTGTCCGACCGGCTGAGCGGTCAGCAACGATCGGTTTGGCTATTGACTCAGCTGCTCCAAGCTTGCCGTGCATATTTCAGCAGCGTTTCTGATTATCGCTCCCACCTAACTCGGTGAGTATGATCGACTACATCACCACCAGGCTGCTCTGAATGCGGGCCTCAGCCTGCTCATTGGATCCGCGCAAAAACTTCGCTGTGAGTTCACGCGAGCGATGGGCAAGCATCCGGGGTGTCGAGGGGCTCGGGAATTTCCTCACTGCACACCGCCAACTACGACGTGCGCACAACCAACTACGACGTGCGCACAACCAACTACGACGTGCGCACAACCAACTACGACGTGCGCACAACCAACTAGCTAGACTACCGGGACGAGCGCCCTCACTTATGCCTTCGGCTGCCTTTGCTCTTGGATGAGGGCGAGCTAATCTCGGACCTTGATGCTGAGAACTCGACAAGCGTTGCTGGCACTGCTCTTGGGGTGCACTTCCTTGGTCGGCTGTGGCTATGTTGGTTTATCGTCTGTGGACGAGGATGTTCCGAAGTTCGAAGTGGGAGGGGGCGCCAACCAAGGTGGAGCCCCCGGGCTTGGGCCTGTCTTGTCGAGCGGTGGCGTTGATTCGGCAACCGGTGGTCAAACGTTGGGGAGTGCGGGCGCTCCCCTGGAAAACACCGGCGGCGCCTGCGACGGTGGTTGCACGCGATCCGCCGATTCGCTCCTCGTTTTCTACTCGTTTCAAGAAGGGGCGGGGCAGCGCATCTTCGATCGCTCGGGACGAGAGCCTTCTCTTGACTTGATCTTCCCCGAAGGAGCCGACGTAACCTGGCTGGCTGATGGACTGCGCCTCAATGAGGCGGTGCTGATTCAGAGCACGGAGCCGGCAAAGAAACTCAACGCACCCATTTTGCTCAGCCAGGAGATGTCCGTGGAGCTGTGGGTCACGCCTTCGAATATCGAGCAAGATGGCCCTGCGCGATTACTCTCCGTGGCAGAGGACGAGCACCGCACTAATCTCATGTTGGGTCAAGAAGGTCGCTCCCTGCGAGGCCGTGTTCGGACAGATGACAACGGAGTCAGCGCATTGCCCGAAATCGTCGGTCCCGAGAAGCTGACTGAAGACCGTCAACACTTAGTCTACACCCGGGACGCGTTCGGGCGAGAGAAGCTCTATCACAACTCCGACTTGATCTATGAAGATCTCGTTGGTGGCGAAATCGACGCTTGGGATCCAACCTACTTCTTGAGTCTCGGTGCCCAGGTGAATACTGAACTGCTTTCTCGCGACTTTCTTGGCACCTACCATCTCGTTGCGATCTACAGTGAAGCGCTCACTGGGGAGGTGATCCGCAAGAATTACGTCGACGACCGGGGGCGTCTTTAGGACGCGTTCGTCATCTCCAGCTCAAGGTCCACAAAAGATGTCGAACCCGCCCCTCGGAGAACAGGACGAGTTCGAACAAGCCACTCAACAGCTTTAACTCAGCTGACGAGTGACTAAGCTGAGTGGAGGTGCGCCTCTAAGTGCAGAGGCGCCTTCACATCAAGGGAGCAATACGTCGTCGATGACGTGGATGATGCCGTTCGCCGCGTAGATGTTCGCGACGACCACGGTGGCTTCACCGGCGGCACCTTCTTCGATCGATACGGAGGCAGGGGGGCCTGCGTCTCCATTGACGGTGATGTTGCCACCTTGAAGAGTGGGAAGCGACTGATCGGCGCCACCAGCGATTGCGGTTGCCGCATCAACGGCCGGGCCTCCTGCGTACACGTGGTAAAGGAGCACGTCAGTCAGCGCCTGATTCTCAGGAACTCCGTCGCCCAGAGCCGCGACAGCCGCTTCAACAGCTGCGTTGTTCGGTGCGAACAGGGTGAATGCTTCCACGGGATCGCCATCATCGGCATCTGCCGAGCCGTCAAGTGCCGCGCCCACCTTCGGGGTTCCAGTGCCGGCATCCGCTGCAGCGACGAGACCCAGAAGACCACTGAAGCTCTCCTGCGTTGTGACGATGTCGGCAATCGAAGGAAGGATCACTGCATCAATCACATGCACAATCGTTCCGTTGCAAGCTTCGACATCCACAGCGGTCAAGTCAATTTGTGCATTGGCCTCGTCAGCATCCAGGAAGAGTCCGTCTGTCGTATCTCCCGAGATTTTCACGGTGCCACCTAGAGTAGCGAACTCACCAGCGCCACCTGCGACAGCTACCGCGTCACCTGACGCGATAACGCTACCAGCCACGTGATAGGTCAAGATCGGCACCAGCTGTTCAGCGGTGAGATCACCTAACTCGGCACCCAGTGCTCCAAGCAAGGCGGCAAATGCGTCGTTGGTCGGAGCGAAGATGGTCAGGTTTTCCCCTTCTTCGATGGTTGTTGCGAGGCCAGCGGCTTCTACTGCTGCGACGAGTGAGGTGAGTCCCGCAGATTCCGCAATGCCGAGAGTACTGCAATCGGCAGTCCCGCCGCCCGTACCGCCGTCAGCGCCGCCAGTTGCGACAGCGCCACCAGTATCACCGCCGTCAGTTCCGCCGGTGGCGGCACCGCCGGTGCTCGTGTCTGCTCCCATGCCCTCGGGGGTGGTGTCGTCGTCATCGCTACAGGCAACGGCGCCAAACATGGCCGTTGAAGCTGCAAACAAGGTCATCCAAATGGTGTTTTTCCTGATCATGTTACTTCCCTTTTCGTTGATTGAGCGCGCAAGCGCGCATGAGTCCGCATCGGCCGAAAGCCAAACGAATCCATTCAAGCACCGCAGCAAGCGGTGCCGTTTATCATAAACAGCTCACTAACTATCGAAGACAGCGCCTTCAGTTCGCGAGTTTCAAGCGGCCATCTACGGCCGAGCTAGGTCACCCTCTCCACGTCATCGTCCTTCTCCAGTTCCCAGCAACTCAGCATTTTCATCGAGAACACCGTCGCTATCGGCATCCCGATACAGTTCGAGCCCTAGGGGCACATTGCTCAAGAATGTCTCGTAAAGGTCTTGATTTTCCGTCAGGCTGACCCGCACTGATCCGTCAGATTCTCGCTCCGCATTCGCGAAATCTAGGTTGGCCAACCAGGTGGCCACATCAAAGCCCAAGAAGAACGCTGCTTGATCATCTTCAAGTGAGTAAGATCCAGCTAAGGCAAGAATTGGAACATCGAACGCCACATCGGTAAGGACAGTGACTGGCGTGGTGTTCTCAAGAAGAGCGCGAATCAAAATGGACTGCCCTTCGAATTCAGTTGGAGCGTCATCGGGCAAACTTCCTTGAACGGGAAGAATCGCGGCGCTCATGCATTCGTAGTTTCCCGCCGGGAGTTCGAAAGCAGTAAACGCTGCCTCAGGATGCGCATGATCGGCGGCACCAAGCGAATCCGAGGAAAATTGCTCGATCGGATCCGCGCAACTCTCACCCTCACGCAGGTCAATCGCGCCGAGAGACAACCACACTTCACCCACGACTAGAGGCGCATCCCCGTCTCTCAGCGAAACAAGTTCGGGAGCACCCGAATGAGTGTTCAGAGCAAATTCAGCCGTGACCGTGGGGTTACCGGTTTCGGTACCCACGCATCCGGGGAACCAGGGAATGAGAACGAGTGAAGCTAAGGCAAAACGCAGTTTCATTTTTCCTCCTCGTCGCGGGGCGAGAGTTCGGTGGAAAGTGGAAATAGCTGGAAGTTGATTTGGACGACGCGCGTGGGATCATCCTCGAGTTCCGACTGTTCCAAAAGCTCGCGTCGAAACCGCTGTAAACGGCTCTTCAAACGCCGCACGCCGTCTTCCCCCACGCACAAAGTCAAAGAAGAAATGTCCCGTTCCTCAGCTGGCACCAGATCGATGGAGGCGGTGGCTCGATCCATCATAGCGCGGTGAAAATTTGCCACGTAGAGGCCGCGCACTTCAGGACCCGTCGAAAGGGTAGGCTCGCTTTGTCGCAGACGTCCCTCCTCATCTCGCACCAGAAGACCAAGTTCGAGCAATGTCTCCAGAGCTCTCCGCGCCTCCGTACGTGAGATCGCCGGGGTGAGTTGTTCAGCTATCCAATCCGGGTCTTCACGGAAGTGAGCACTCGCCGCCATCTCGCGGATGGCCGGCATGTACCACGCGCTGTGATAGGCGGAGTGCGCGAGATCAAGCTTGTGAGCCTTGCGGTAACTACGAAATCCAGTCAAGCGCGTGTACTGCTTGTTTCGCTCGCGCTGGGTCGCCGCTTGATTGAACAGCACCAAGTCGACGAAGTACGAGGCGCTGTCGCCCTCAAGACCAATCGCCTTCGCAAACTGCTCACCCATGCTCGGCGACAGATTGCGATCACCGTCCATCACCAGCTTGAGGTAATTCGGGGAACGCAGTCCCGCGCGTCGAGCGAAGGCGCGATACGACAACGTTCGCCCATCCTGATTGTTGGCGCGATACCAGTCGCGCAGGAAGGCCCGGTAATCCAGATATTGGAAGACATCGATGGTGGCTGCGCGACTCACGAAGAAAGAGGTACCTCCGAAAAAGTCGCGCGCCTAGAGCGCCCAAACACAAAATGAATACAGGCAGAATACAGCAAGCTCCCGAATGAGCACTGTTTTTGCTGTTATTTGCGGACAAATGACGACCCACAGTATACAGATTCTCCGCGTACCCGCTCCCGATGACCCACCCCGCACCGGTATTCGGCCCAGCGAAAATTCTGCTGCTGCGAGATTAGCGACAAGTTGTTGAGGTTTTGGGCCCAAGACAGGACCGCTGCACACCTGCTCTTTGAGTCACGTTCACGCATCGAGAATGGCTCATAGGGGTGCCGGCGCCGACCCACTGACACGGAGATCAAGATCTGACTCTTTCGACTAGCGCGCCGGGCTCTTGATTCCAAAGACTACGGCGTAGAGAACCGGAACCACCACCATCGTCAGCACAGTGGCGACCATCAGACCAAAGACGATGGTGACAGCCATGGAGACGAAGAACATGTCCAGGAAGAGCGGTAACATGCCCAGGGCGGTGGTGAGCGCCGCCATGGCCACCGGGTTCAGGCGACTGAGCCCCGAACTGACCACGGCCTCGTACGGTTCTTTGCCTTCGCGGATCTCAAGATCCATCTGATCGATGAGCACAATGGCGTTCTTGATCAGCATCCCGACAAGACTCAAAAACCCAAGGATGGACATGAAACCAAACGGCTTGTCCATGAGCAGCAAACCGGCACTCACACCGATGAGCGCCAGGGGAACGCAGAGCCAGATCACGAGGGGCTGTTTGATCGAATTGAAGAGCGCAACCACAATGAGCACCATGATCAGCAGGAACACCGGAAGCGTCTTTGACAAGCCCTCCTGAGCCTTCTGCGAGCTCTCGTACTCACCGCCCCATTCAAGCTCGTAGCCCGGAGGAAGCTTCATGGCTTCGATCTTGGGGCGGACTTCGCCAAACAGATCATTGGCCGTACCGTAAGCGTGGTTGGCGCCCACGTAGATCATCCTTTTTCTGTTTCTTCTCACGATGCGGTCGTCTTCGAAGCGAGTCGCCACATCTCCTACGACCTGAGCCAAGGGAATTCGACGCTGAGCTGCCGGGCTCCAGATCGAGCTGTCTTCCAGCGTCCCCACGTTTGACCGCATGGGCTCCGCTTCCCGAACGACAACGGGGATCAGTTCATCCCGCTCGCGGAACAGGCTCACGGTTTCTCCCTCGAAGCTCTGCAGGATTGCGCTGGCAACGTCGGGACGTCCAATACCATTGAGATTCGCCTGTTGCTCCGCGATTTCTGGTTCGACGACCTTCACGCGCTCGCGCCAGTTGATGCGAATGGCCTTGGATCGAGGGTTTGCGGCGATGATGGATCGAGCTTCTTCGGACAAGCGCCGCAGTTCGTTCTCGTCCGGGCCGTAGAAGCGGGCCTCGACTCGGGGTCCACCGCCTGGTCCGAGGCGGAAGAGTTCGTCGTACACGCGAGCCTGGGGGTGCTTCTGCTCGATGCCTTTCACCGCCCACGCGGCCAGTTCGGGTATCTTGGAGGCGTCATCCACGTCCACCATAAACAGGGCATACCCAGAATCTGCTTCTTCAGGCGTGTAAGTGAGCATGAAGCGCATAGTGCCCTGACCCACCGTGGTGGTGACATGCGGAATGGCCTCATGGGCCAAGAGGTCCTGTTCGATCTGCCGAGCGAACTCCTCGGTGGTCTCGATGTGAGCGCCGCGGGGGAGCCAAAGATGAAGCATGAACTGCGCCCGAGTGGAGTCAGGGAAGAACTCCTTGGAGATGCTGCCAAACCCCTGCAGCGCGGCAAGGAATGCCAGGATCACGAGACCGAGGGTCAGAACACGGCGTTGTAATGCACCTTCCAGAAGCCTTCGGTAGGCTTTGTAAATGGGGTGCGAGTAGGGCTCCTTGGCTTCTTCGCTCTTCGCTGGAACCTTAAGAAACATCACTCCAAGTAGCGGTGTCACCGTGACGCCGGTAACCCAGCTCAGCCCGAGGGAGAAGAGCACCACCTGAAAGAGTGAGCGGCAAAATTCTCCCGTACTGTCTTGAGAAGTCCCGATGGCGGCGAATGCCAGAATGGCGACAGCCGTCGCCCCCAGGAGCGGCAATGTCTGCTGCTGAACCACCTCAATGGCGCTCGTTTCAGCGGTTTTCCCCTCCTTCATCTTGGACTGCATGCCATCGATCACCACGATGGCGTTGTCGACCAGCATGCCCAGGGCGATGATCAACGCGCCCAGGGAGATGCGCTGCAAAGCCACATCCTGGGCCTGCATGAGAATAAAGCTGGCCACGATGGTAATGCCCAGAATCGCGCCAATGATGAGGGCGCTGCGCAACCCCATGAAGAGCAGGAGCACGAGGATCACAATCGCGACGGCCTCAAGCAAGTTGATCACGAAGCCGTCGATGGATGCCGTGACAGATTCAGCCTGATAACTGATGATCCCGAGCTCCATGCCCAAGGGACGCGTGCTGCGAAGAAACTCCAACTTCTCTTCAAGAGCACGGCCCATGTTGACCACGTTGCCGCCACTGACGGTGGAGATACCGATGCCGATCGCGTGGGCACCGTCGTAACGCAGAATAGTCGTTTGTGGTTCCTGGAAGCCGCGCTTCACGTCAGCCACGTCGCGCAGGTAGATCTGGCTGTCTGAGCCGACCCCGCTCAAGAAGGTTCCGGCGATCTCTTCCACCGTGTCCGAGTTGCCGGTGGGATCAATGGCGATGTATTTGGGACCAACCTGAACACGGCCCGCGTTGGCAGTGATGGCGCGACGTTGCAGCTCTCTGCCGATGGCATCCCCTGGAATGCCCAGAGCAGCCATTCTCTCGCGATTAGGCTCGACGTAAATGACTTCATTGCGCACACCAAAGAGTTCCACCTTGGCGACATCCTCGACCAGAAGCAGCTCCCGGCGGAGAAATTTGGCGTAGTCGTAGAGCTCGGCGTAGGTGTACTCGTCGCCGTTGAGGGCCATGAAAACGCCATAGACGTCGCCAAAGTCGTCGATGACTAGGGAGGGACCGGCACCCGGAGGCAGATGAGGTTGAGCGTCATTCACCTTGCGCCGCAGCTCGTCCCAAACCTGGGGCAACGTCTCCTTGCTGTACTTGTCCTTGATCTCCACCTTGATCGTGGAGAGCCCACGCTCGGACAATGATTGCTTGATGCGTTTGAGCTGTCCCAGCTGCTGAATCGAAGTCTCAAGACGATCCGTGACTTCTTCTTCCACCTCTGCGGGGCTTGCCCCGGGGTAGCGAGTCATCACCACCGCCTCTTTGATGGTGAATTCAGGATCTTCGAGGCGACTCAAATTCTGGTAAGCCACAAGTCCCCCGCCAAATGCGACGAGAGTCAAGACGATGGTGATGACCCGATATTTCAGGGCCCAGGCTGCGAGATTCATCTGTTGTTCCCTCGTGCCCTACTTTTTTGCCATGCGGTCATACTTGGTGACCTCCATGCCGTCCTGCAGGGACTCCAGGCCGGAAAGGGCTATAGTGTCACCGGGCTTGAGACCTTCCAGAACGTTGATCTCGTTCTCGGCCATCTTGCCAACCTTCACGGTGTGTCGCTTGACGGTCATGGTCTTCTTATCGACCAAGAAGACAGCGGCTGACTTGTCCGGCTGAGCCACAACCGCCAGGGCAGGAACGCGCAAGGGAATGTCCTTGGTCGCGGAGCCGACATCCAAAACAACCTTGGCCGTCATTCCTGGCAGAATCGTGGCACCCTCTGGCGCCGCGAATCCCAGCTTGATCTCGAAGGTTCGCGTCACCGGGTCCGCGGCTGTGGCGATTTCACTAAATTCTGCCTTCAACGGCTCCTTCAGTCCCTCGACCTCCACCAGAGGAGAAAAGCGGGAGGTCGCATGCTCTTCTGCATCATCTGGTTTCGCTGCCGGACCGCTGCCATAGGCGCGAACCAGGCGCTCTGGAACGTCGATCTGTACCTCCAAGCCAGTTTCCGCGTGGAAAAAGATGACATCCTGCTTCGCACGGACCTGTTCGAAGTTGTCTACGTATCGCTTCGCGACAATGCCATCGAAGGGTGCCCGCAAGATGGTGTCCTCCACCGCCTTCTGAGCAGTCTTGAGGCGTGCGACAGCGACTTCGTAGCTACGGCGATCCACATCGAGGTCCTGTTGAGAAATACTATCGTTGGCGAAGAGTTCCTTGGCTCGATCATAGCGAGCCTGGGCCTCCTTTTTCTCCGCCGAGACCTCGTCAAAACGGGCAGCGTAATCCCGGTTGTCGATCTCGGCGAGCGCCGCGCCCTTCTTGACGCGTTCGCCCTCGGACACGTGGATCTTCTCGACTTTCCCGTCCACTTCAAAGGAGAGCCTGGCTTCGTCAGCGGCGCGAATACGTCCAGGGAACTCCAGCTTTCCAGCCGCCGATTCGGAGCCGACCGTGAGCATCTTAATAGGTCGAACAACGGTCTTCTGCGGAGCGGTTTCCTCCTTGCACCCCAATGCGAGGAGCGCGACGACAGCGAGGAGGGAAGTGCGAACTGCTAGCTTTTTCATGGTGATAGCTGCTTGTAAGGTCATGGTTGGTGTGATTGGGGTTCGTGAGGTCAGGGCTGCGCTCGATTTCCGGCCTGGGAGCCTTCGCTCGTGGGCGTATAGTTTGTCAGTCGCAGCAACAGTGCTTGCTGTTCGTTGCTGCTCATCTGGAAATCGAAGCGTCCCGTGGCGCGCTCGACCTCCATCAAATCCGCCAAAAAGGAATAAACCGCGTCGGCTGCGTCATTCTTCGCGACAGTCGTCTGATTTTGCGCATCGAGAAGCTCGATGATGGAGGCGCGCCCGCGCTGGTATTTTTCTCTGACAATGCGCAGGTTTCCTTCAGCCGCGCTCAGAGCGTCTTCCGTGATCTGGATGGCTGCGTAAGAGGCGGCTGCCAAGTAAAGAGACTGACGAACGCTCTGCTCCACTTGCAGTGCAACGTTCTTCTTCTCGTAGGAGAGCTGACCTACCTGCGCGTTCCCTTTGCCCACGCGAGCACTCTTGAGGGCGCCCTCGAAGAACGGCAGCTCAGCGACAACCCCCACTTGCCAATCCAAGTTATCGGCGTTCAGACCGGTCACAGAAAATGATGGAGGCAGCTCGCCACTTCCCCCCTGTGCGAAGCGATGATTGACGGCTCCCTCCACGGAGATGGTCGGGATAAAATAGCTCTGTTTTTCTGCGCTGACCTGACGCTTGATGCCCTTCACCCGGAAGTCGATTTCCCGAAGCTCAGGCGCTCTCTGGAGGCCCTCATTCACCAGAAACTGCTGGAGAGTTTCCAGTCGCTGGGGGCTCTGCAGGTGCGTGACGAAAACATTATTGGCACTCAGCAGCCCCTCCGTGTCCACCTGCAGATCTTCAGGCTCGATAGAAGTGTTTGCAGGACGGTTGAGGAGCGTGTTGATGGCGACACGAGAGGAGGCCATCCGGGCCTCGGCAGCGAGCACCTTGCGCCGACTCTGCGCGATGCGAGACTCCCAGCGATACACCTCCTCCATTCCGGCCTGACCCACGCGCTTACGCACGCGCGCCATATCCAGGTTCTCCTGGGACAACTTGAGGTCCTTTTTCTGAATCGTGGCGGTTGTCTTGGCGCTCAGGAGCTCGATGTAGGCGGAGGCAACCTGATAAATGGTGTCCAGCTCCGTGCGATGACGACTTTCTTCCTGAGCCTTCGTGTTGTCGTTGGCGGAGGAAAGGCTTCCCCAGCTGCGGCCGTCGTAAAGAGCCTGACGAGCCGTCGCGCCCCAGCTGGCCTGCCGCTGACGATTGGTCGGTAGGGCACGATCTGCATCGATGATGCGAGCGCCGATGCTCAAACCGAGCTGGGGAAGGAGCGGGGAACGAGCCTGCTTGCTGTCGGCCGCCACGACATCCACCCCGTACTTCGCAGCTTTAAGCTGAACGTTGTTCTGGAGCGCCAGCTCGACCGCTTGCTTGAGCGACATCGCCTTCTCGCCTGAGGAGCGAGCGCTGGCAGGATTTGATTCGCCAATCAGCTTGGCCTCGATCAGCTCCGAAACGTTGGGAGAGAGACCCAGGGACGCTGCGGTCGCTGCGTTGATAATCTTTCGCTGGCCCTCAGGTCGTGCCGAAACGGGCTCAGGTGATTCTCCCAGCAATAACGACTGCACGCTCAGGGCTACTCGTCGCGCGAGGCGCGTGACGGCGGACTGAGACTGGGTTCCCAGGAGAAAGCCATTCCGTACTCCCTCCTCTCCAAGCCAGGAAAAGGTGGCCACCCGGGCTGCGGTCAGTTTCTGCGCCAGCTTCTGTTGCTCGGCAGCCGGCATCTCGAGGAGCGGGCCCACGTAAGCGGCTTCCGTTCCTGCGGGGAGCGCCGCGACGACCTGCTCAGCATTTTCCGCCAGGATGAGCGTGACGTTCTTGCTCTGCGCTTCGACGGTAGTCAGGAGCGACTTGCGCACATTCTCCGAGAGTTCTCCAAACCCACGGTCGCCAACTAGGACGACAAGATTCTTGAATGGGGCAAGTTCATCCAGCGCTCGCAGCTCGGACTCGAAGTGAGAGGTCCAGAGCAGGTACGCGAGATTCCTCGGCACTTTCTCCGGATTGAGGCCCTGAGCTTGCGGATCGAGGACGAACGGAGCGAGGGCCGGCTTGGGAAAGGTCTTCTCTTTCAAGAGGGCGGCAGAAGCCAGAAAGCCTTGCCCCAAGACGAGATCGACCTCGTTGTTCTCAAGGAGTTCTTTCATCTTCTCCTCCACGCACTTTCTTGTGAAATCACAGTAGACGGGCGACCCCCCGGCGAGTTCCAGTGTAAACTCCCCTTGCAAGAGTCTTTGCGCTTCGGCTTTGAACTCCGCGCCTAGACTTTCATAGAAAGGAGCACGTCCATCCACCACGACTCCCACTCGTTTCACGGGCGGCTCCGCCCAAGTGTTCCCTGTGAGGAACAGAAACGTGAGGAAAATTCTGAGCCACGGAGAACGTAGCTGCCCTCCATGGCTTTTCAGGCCGAGGTTCACCATAGTCCGGAGCATCTGAGATTGCGGTTAGGGAAGCAACAAGGAGGAAAGCGTGACCAAAAAGCACGCAAACCTTACGAATGCGAGCCCCGCAGAGCGCTATGCGCCGGGCTGTCGTGGTCGCGAAAGCCGCCTGGCAGTCTCAGCTTCGCGCAGTAGCAATTGATTTGTCGTTCATCCGGAGCCAAGTCGATCACGATATCTGGATGCTTTCTCTTGAGTAGCCGGAGCCACTGGGAACACCGCTTCAATGCGCTACTCTAGGGTCATGCTCTGGTTCTCGCGAAGCGCTGTTCTCTCAATCTTGATCTTGACCGCTTGCGGCGGCACAGCGGAAGACGACGACAGCGGCTCCACTGGGGGGAACTCTGCGGCTTCCGGTGGAGGTTCGGGAGACGGGGACGGGGACGGTGGCTCCACCTCTTGCAACGTAGATAGTGATTGCGTCGCGGCCTCACACACGGACTCGGCGTGTTTTGCTCCCGGATGTGAGCTGCCGCTTGCGGCCTCGCTAGCGCAGATTGAAGCTGATGAATGCCTTGTGGCCTGGTCAGGTACGGAGCCCCCCGCAAGAACTGACGCATGCACGCCTTCGACCAGCAGCAGTCCCTGCCCTGCCGCCTGCGCCCTGCCGCCAACGTGCGTTCTCCCCTATTGTGACACTGGGAGTTGTCAGCTCGTCATTCAGCAGGATGGTGCAAATTGTGAGAAACCGAAGGGCACCGGTGGCGCGCCCTCAGGCAACGACTGCGAAGCGCTCGATACGCAACGAGAAGCTGCCCTCAAGATCGCACGAGAATGCCTCACGACTGGAATCGTCGCCGAATGTACGGCTGGCGAGTCAGTGTTGAACGAATGCGGCTGCGAGGTAGTCATCAACGACAATCAACCGCAAAAGGTCGCGGCAGCTCAGGCTGCTTACGACGCATGGAACGCGAAATGCGAACCACCGGACAAGTGCGCACTGTTGGACTGCGTCAGTGCTAGCGGCAGCGGGGAATGCTCTTCTGAGGATGGGGGCGACCAAGGCACCTGCGCTTGGGTCAATCCCTGAGATGCCCTCTAGTTCACGGCGCTGAGTCACTGCTGCCTCAGCGCCGTAATCACATCCTCATGAGCGCGAAAGGGCGTCCCCTACTGCACGATCACCGAAGACAGTTGGTCGTTCCAGCCGTCGTCGACGAGATTGGCATCGTCCCCCGTTTTTCTCAACTGGGCTCCGCTAAAGCCCGAGTTCCAGAACATGGTCGTCGAACATCCTGCAGGAACACGAAGCGAAGAGACATCATCGTTGGCGATGCCGGCGGCGAGGATAGCGAAGTAATCATAGCTACCAGGAGGCAGAGTGACGGCGTACCCGCCGTAGTTGGTGTTTTGATAAAAGGTCACTCCGAGACAACCCGTATTTTCTACACGGAAGACTTGATTGCCTCCGGCAAAGTACTCCCACTGCCCAATGTTGGTGCCGTCAGCCGTGCCCCAGCCGCCAATATCGAGGCCCTTGTTGCTGTTGGCATTGATCAGTCCGAAGTAACCTCCACCCACGTCGTCGAAGTAGAACGACTGGGCGCTCGTCCCATTGCACGTCCAGAGCTGAACATTGGCCCCGTTGGCGGCGCTTGAACCACTCACGTCGAGGCATTTGCCGCTCTGCGGATTCACGAAGCGGAACGCACCGCCGCCAGTTTCCTCCATACGGAAATCCTGAGCGGCCGAACCGTTGCAGGTCCACTGCTGGATGTTCGTGCCGTTGGCCGTTCCGCCCGCACTGATATCAATGCACTTGTTCGAATGTTGCACTACCAGGCGCACGGTGGAGCCACCGCCCGTGGGAGAATCGGGATTGGGATTGGTTCCCATGAAGTCACGAAGAGGCGTCTCGCCCATTTGGGTCGCGATATTGTAGCTACCGCCACCACCCCAGTGGAGACCGACAACTTCAAGCGTGTCATCGCGGATCACGGCTGCTCCACTTGAGCCTCCCTGGGTATCGCACTGATAGCGAAACTCACGCGTGAGAGTCTGTGAGACGGAACAAGTCTGCGACCATTCAAGCGAACGTCCGCCGGGATGACTCAAGATGGTCAGGGGTGCACCCACAGGTGGATTCCCGTTGGGGTTGACCTTCACCGCGACGGGCGGAACGGGAGATACGCGGTAAATGGCGTAATCAACGCCTTGTCCGTCCTGCTGAGCGAGAATGGTTTGGCATTGGGAGCGGAAGCTAGTGTTCCCGTCACGATAGCCGAAGTCGACGAAACCTCCCCCACACGAAACGTTGTTCTGGCGAGACGCAGTTGCACCAAAACAGTGCCCGGCGCTCACGACGATACCATTCCCGACATGGGTCGCCGTGCACAGCGCGCCGTTATAAACGCTCCGTCCGACGCCATTCATGATTCCCCGATACTTCGATGGAATGTTGCCGCCATTCGCGGAAACAGAAATGAGATCGTTGGCTCCAATGATGACGCCCTGCTCCTTCACGTTCGCAGGCACCGCACCTTCGTCGGTGTCAGAAAGGGGTTCCATGATGCATCCGCTGGAAAGAAGACCAAGAGAGGTTGCGACCATGCCAATAGAAATTCGAAGTATGTGCTTCATGCGTGCTCCTTCGGGGCTGCTTGTGCGAAGTTTCTGTCGCCGAACACGTCAAGTTGAAGATGTGTACGAGGGCGGGAACAAGGAGTTGCCCGCGCGACGAATACACAATGCGATGAACACGAAATTCAGCTCACAACATTCGAAGAATTTCACCCAAACGCGTATCCTGAAGCTTCATGGCGTGTGGCGAAAAGGAGCGCTAAGTTCTCGTCATGAAGGCAAGTGATTTAATGGTGCGGGCCTTGGAGGCCGAAGGCGTCCGCTACATATTCGGGGTGCCCGGTGAGGAAAACATCGACTTTCTGGAGAGCCTCCGCACCTCGAGTATCAAGCTCATCGTCACCAGACATGAACAAGGGGCTGGATTCATGGCTGCGACCTGGGGACGCCTCACGGGCACACCAGGGGTCTGCCTTTCGACTCTGGGTCCTGGTGCGACCAACCTCACAACGCCAACGGCTTACGCATTTCTCGGCGGGATGCCGATGATTGTCATTACTGGTCAGAAACCCATCAAAAAGAGCAAACAAGGGCGCTTTCAGATTCTCGACGTCGTCCGGATGATGGAACCTATCACGAAGCTCTCGAGGCAAATTGTCGACGGGAACAACATCGCGCATCTCATGCGCGAGGCGTTTCGTGTTGCGCAAGAAGAGAAGCCCGGGCCGGTTCATTTGGAGCTTCCAGAGGACGTCGCGAAGGAAAACGTGGACCGTGTTCCCTTCCCCGTGACACATCCAGATCCGCCCGCCGCCAGCGAGCGTTCCCTCAACGAGGCAGCGAAGTGGATCATGGCGGCCGAAAGACCTCTCGTCTGCATCGCGTCCGGTGCGAACAGAGACAAGACCTTGGGGGTGCTGAAGGATTTCATCGATCAGACCGGCCTCTATTTCGTGACTACGCAAATGGGCAAGGGAGCTGTGGACGAGCGTCATCCTCGGTTTCTTGGAACCACAGCCCTCTCATCCGGAGACTACACCCACGATGCCCTCGATGCTGCAGACGTCGTCCTCATGATCGGGCACGACCTGAGCGAAAAGCCACCTTTCTTCATGCAGCCTGGAGGCAGAAAGGTCATCCACGTCAACGAAGATCAGGCGGGCATGGACGACGTCTACTTCCCTCAGCTGGAAGTTCTCGGTTGCACCGCGACCAACACGCGTGCGCTGGGGAAGTTGATTACTCCTTCGGACAATTGGGACAGCAAAACGTTTGCCCGGGTCCGCGATTCCTGGCTGAAGAACGTTCTTGAGGATGAAATCGAAGAAGGATTTCCCCTCGCCCCGCTCCAGGTCGTCCGCGAAGTCCGTGCAGCTCTACCAAGCAACGGCATTGTGAGTCTGGACAACGGCATGTACAAAATTTGGTTTGCCCGTCACTACCCCGCTCACGCGCCCAACACCCTGCTTTTAGACAATGCCCTCGCATCAATGGGCGCCGGTTTGCCTGCTGCTATCGGGGCGAAGCTCGTCTACCCAGACTGTCAGGTCGTTGCCGTGTGTGGCGATGGCGGCTTCATGATGAACTCCCAGGAACTCGAAACAGCTGTTCGCTTGTCGATGAACCTGGCCGTCGTCATCGTTCGAGACGACGCCTACGGCATGATTCGGTGGAAACAAGAAAGCGAAGGTTTGGATGATTACGGGCTCACCTTCAAGAACCCTGATTTCGTGCAGTACGCGGAGAGCTACGGTGCCAAAGGGCACCGAGTGACGGCAGCGGGAGGGCTAGAGGCTGCCCTCAGAAAGGCGCGACAGGAAGGAGGAGTGCACGTGATCGATACTCCCGTTGATTACACAGACAATCAGCGCATATTGATCGACGAACTCCGCCACAAACCAGCGCTGGCGTGAGCCTAAGCGGAACAAATGGTCCCGCCCGTTGGCTTCTCAGCGACGTCGCTCATCAGTCAGCGATTAGCTTTTTGACGAGCTTCTCCCTTGAGCTCTTTGCCTTTGCCCTCAGCTTGCATTTGCTCGTTGCCAACAGCTGCACCAACACGATTTTTCACCGCGCCGAGGATTTCCTCCTTCTTGCCTTTGGTGCGTTCGCCTGCTTTGGCGGCTCTCTGCTTGGCATCGCCTTTAAGCTCTTTGGCCTTGCCCTCGGCCTCCATCTGCTCGTTGCCGATTGCCTTTCCTACAGTGCTCTTTACTTTACCGCCCAATTTTTCAGCAGCACCTTCACCGCGCTTGCTTGCATTGCTCATACTTGAACCTTTCGTTCGACGCGTCACTCGCATCGTGGATGAAAGGAGCTAAGCAAGCCCCGTGCCGTCACGAACTGCTCCCATTTTAGCCGCGTGGCGGCGATGCTCAGCACTTTCTCGCCACGGAACAGCACGTATGTCACAGCTAAAGAGCCCCACCTGCGCTCCGTTGCATTTTGCCACACCAGGCGCGATGCCAACTGATCAATTCTAGCGTGATTCGATTGGTACGTATCGTGCTTCCAGTGCAACTGTGTTTTTCAATCACCCAACTCACTGTGAAGTCGACGTCTTGAAAGGCGATCTCGCGCTCAAGCTCTTCATCAAGCGGCAAGACAACTTCACTTACCCTGAACACCTGGCCACGAGCGAGCCTCATTGGGTCAATCCATGAAAATAGCCGCTCTCGATATTGGCACCAACTCCATCCACACCGTGCACATGGAAGTGCACGATGATGAAACAGTTAAGATCGTTGACCGGGAAAAGAGCGCCGTCCGCCTGGGGCTTGGCTTATTCTCATCCGGCAGACTGACCGACCGCGCTTTCAAGGAGGGAATTGAAACCATTGCCCGCTACATAAAAATCGCAGAAAAAGCTGAAGTAGACGAGATCCTGGCGGTGGCTACGAGCGCGACACGAGATGCGACGAACGGTAACGAGTTCCTGAGGGAGGTTGAAGCCCAATGCGGGGTGCAGCCGCGAGTGATCTCGGGTACCGAAGAAGCTCGACTCATTTTCCGAGCCGTACGCGGCGCGCTACCCATTGGCAAAGAGACTGTGCTCGTCCTAGACATCGGCGGAGGGAGCGCCGAAATAGCGGTAGGCAATGGCTCGACTGTTCGCGTTACCCAAAGCCTACGTCTGGGCGTCCAACGCTTGCTCGAACGACTAGGGCATCCCGGACCGCTTTCTAAGAAGGAGCTCAAGCAACTGCGCCAGGACATCCGTGAGGCCGCAGTAGAAACACTCTCGCAGGCTAAGCAGATGGGCGTCACTCGGGTGATAGGGACGTCCGGCACTATCGAGACGCTGGGGGAGGCGGCTCATCTATTTGTTGGAAAGAAGCCCTGGCACCAACTGAACTCACAGACGGTCTCATTGAAGGACCTGGGCAAGTTCTCGAAGAAGTTGGTGGAATCGACGGTCGAGGAGCGCCTGAAACTGGCGGGCATCAGTGGTTTTCGCGCCGAGAACCTCCACTTGGGAAGCGTTGTCGTCGTCGAATGTCTCAAAATGCTTGAGCTCGACGAGATCACGTTGTGCGACGCGTCTTTGCGCGAGGGTGTCGTCTACGACTATCTCGACAGAAAGGGCAGGCATCACGCTCTGCCGGGCAACATCGGTATCAAGCGGCGCAGCATTCTCGGCCTCGCCAGACGTTACGAGCGTGATGACCCCTACGACCGGCATGTCACCGAGCTGGCTGTGAAAATATTCGACCAAACCGCAGCACTTCACCATCTCGACTCATCCAGCCGCGAGCTACTCGAATATGCAGGTCTCATTCATGGCATCGGCAAGTTCGTCGCCTTTCGAAAGCGACACAAACACACCTATTACTTGATTGAGCACACTAAGCTCCGGGGCTTCAGCGAAGAAGAGGTCACGATCATCGCCAACGTCGCTCGCTATCACCGTCGCAGTTTGCCGAAGAAGAAGCACAAGCACTACGCCGCTTTGGCGAAAACGGTTCGGGCCGAAGTGCGGGTGCTAGCTGCCATACTTCGCCTGGCAATCGGACTGGATCGAGGAAAGGTGCAGGCGGTCAAAGACGTCATTTGTGAAGACCGAGACGGACGGCTGATGATGATGTTGACGACATCCGGGGATTGCGATTTAGAAATTTGGGGCTGCCGCGAACGCAAGTTAGCTCTCGAAAAAGAGCTAGGGCGACAAGTCGTGTTTCATGCGTGAAATTGAAAGAAAGCTCAGAATACTATTGCTCGGAGTCGGTGCATTCTTTGTTGCGAGTTGCGGCAAATCGGAGCCCAAATATGCGCAAATGTGTTCCGCACAGTTGCAAAATGATTGCCTCCCTCCCGAACGGATCGAACAGATGCTCATCGATCCCCGTGCCCGCATCATGCACTCAGAGCGCACTCAAGGTGGCGGAGCTGACGCTCAAGTGATGGTTCTTTCAGTTCCAGATGGCGAGCAGGATAGGCAGATTCGAGTCAAGTGGCGGGCGCATTCGACGGCGAGCGCGATTAATTCACCTCGCAAAGAGGTGGTCGCTCACTTCGTACAAAAACTCTTTCTCGAACCGGTCGACTACGTAGCCCCGCCGAGTCGAAGCCGCTGTTTCGAATTAGAACACTATCATCAAACCGTAGACGCAAATGCTCAGCCTTCTTTTCCGGAGCACAGTCGGTGCGTCTTTGGGGTGGTCTCGTTTTGGTTGGAAGGCGCCGAGGGGCACCAAGACGATTTTGGGAGGAAGAAAAGGTTTTCACTCTCGCCAAGTGGAAAGCCGATGCAGTCTACAGGCGCTCATTCGCCGACGCGAACTTACTTGCTTATCTCATCAGCAACGGTGACACGCACTCGGGAAATTGGATCAAGCTCCCGACGAAAGCTGGAGTACGCATGTACTTGATCGACTCATCGATATCCCTGACCCGAATGGGAAACTCTTCTATCAGTCCCGAAGAAGACTTTTCGACATTGCGGGTCCCGGCCCTGAGCCAACTGAGCGTCGAACGAATTCTCCAGCTGAAAGACGACGAGATCGAGAGTCTGTTCACTTTAGAACGCCTCATCAAGAAAGGTCATGTTTTGGTGTCATACGAGGGTCATCACGAACCTGAGCAAGGTGATCGTGGCCGAGCAGTCCGCTGGGTTGAAAGCGGAGATCCCAACGAGGACAACGACGAGTTGTTGATAGGGATCGCGAACTACGAATTGGACCTCATCAAGAAGCAGATTTGGTATCTCAGGGCGCTGCACGCGATGGGAGAATTGCAGTTCTTGAACAAGACAGGCGGCGCGCGCCGATGACACGAACACCCATATTGGCTCACGTCGGCCTAATTCTTCAGCTGGTAGGCCTCATCACGCTATGGTCAGCTGATCTCCTGGCCTCTCCTGTGCTCATTGTCGACGAAGAGGGAGCTGCTCAGTTGCACATCACACATGTTGCCGTCGTCCACACCGAGGGCGCAGCTAGGGTGATAGTCCAGTCCGACTACATGGGGCCAAAGAAGAAGGCAGCACTGCTCATGGCGGTGCCCTCTGGAACTTTACGCAATAGCGTCGTCGCGTTCGCCCCCGAAGTGATGGACCAGCTCATATCAGTCAGCGCACCGCGCTTCGCTGAATTCTGGGAGCAGAAGCTGTGTGACAAAAACACGGACGAGCGCGACACTGAAGCCGTCGCCGTCCCAAACCGAAAGGCAGTTCCTTCTCAAGAAACCAAAGCAGAGCAGCTCGACGTTCATGCTGCTCCCCAGCAGCACACTCGTGCTCTCGGAGAAGTCGAATATGGCCACGTGATGATCGGAACACGTCGCGAACTTTTCGATTGGCTCCAGCGCCAAGGGCTACACGCGTCGCGAGATGTCGAGCGTATCTCGCGCGAGTACGAGGAGGACGGCTACCTGTTCCTGGCTCTTTCAATCGACATGAATCAAGTCACCTTTTTCGACGACGTGAGCGCGATGTTGACTCCCATTTCGTTCAAGGTGAGTGGAGAGTTTTCTCGCATCCCAGCTCGCTTCGGCCTTGCCAGCTTAGCTGACGCACATGACCTGTACATCTACACAATCGATGTAGAGCGTCGAGCTACGAGCAACTACCCGACTCGAGTCAATGCAACGAACTTTGCGGTGAATCGCTTGGTCAGGACTCATATGGGCAAGTTCGTCAATAGCGTGCTTGACGAATTTCAGCACCGGCATCCCTCCACCTTCCTACAAGAATATGCGTGGCCGGCTCTAGAGTGCGCAGCTCCCTGTCCCAGCAGTCCGCTGAATCAGTCCGCCTTGAACGAGTTGGCAGGGGTTACTTCGCTGGATGGTCACGACTACGTTCTGTCGCGCCTACACTACCGCTATGAAGGCAAAGATCTGCCGCTCGACCCCGTTCTCGCGAGGGCGCGTCCTGTGGTTGGTGGGGTTGCCCCCCCGAAGGGGAGCGACGGACGCACGGACAGCACGGTGCGGCACGGCGACGAAAATGCATTCGTCACGAGATACGTGCACGCGCATCAGCTCCGAAGGGAGGTAAGCTGCAATCCGTCCACTTCTCGATGGGGCGCCGCCCCCATCGCCGAGCCAGGAAGTCCCGAAGTTTTTGCAGCCCGACACATGAGCCGCGAAAGGCGGGACGCCTTTGATCTCTCGGCTACCACGGACGCCGAGAAGTTGACTTTCGTCGCGCTCGACCCTCCGACCGTTCAGCCGCAAGCCGTTTCTCGATTGGGCTCGTGCGCATGCAGCACTACCGGTCACTCGCGCGGGGATCTCAGCGCCCCATTCTTGACGTTCCTACTTGGAGCGTCGCTAGGACTGCGACTTCGCTTGCGTACTAGGAAGTCCCTGGAGTCAATTCGTCGAGATCCTCGAAAGAGTCGAGCAAGATCTGAGCCCACCATGACACCATGTTATGCTCGCCCGCATGGGGCGACGCGTGTGTGGAAGACTATTGACGACTTTGGTTCTCGTTTTCCTGGGTTACGATGTCGTCGCTAAACTCGGCGAGATGGAGCCGATCTACGCCGCAACGAGATCACTCGGCTTTTCCGAAAAGGGTGTTCTTGAACTCGCTGCCTTCGAGGCAATGCTCGTGGTGACCGCGGCAGTTCCCAGGTTTCGTCGTCTGGGCGTGCTGCTGCTGACAGCCTTCCTCAGCGGGGCGACGTCCGCACAAGTCATCGCTGATCACTCTTTCGGCTATCGGGCGTTTCCCCTGGTACTGCTCGCCATGCTGTGGACGGGGCAATGGCTCTCCGACCGGAAGTGGCTTGAGTCTTTTCTTCGGGCTACTCCTTTGGAAAATAGCCTAGGTGGCTAAAGGGTTTGCTCGTCGGGCCCTTCGCCATCAGGAACATAAGCGTCGTCAGTCGTCATGACCCACTTGTCGAATTCGAAGCCGTCTTCACGCATGGAGAACTGGATCTCGTGCATGCCGGCAGATGGCACGTCGATGATGACGGTGTGAGGGACCCCACAGGCTGATCCGCCTGAATCTCGCTTTGCACTCGACCAAGTCCATTGATTCTTGCCGTTACAGAACTGGAGCTTCTGTCCGCTTTCCGGGAAGTCACCATTGATACCCACGTGGATGCCGTTGTCCTCACCACCAGTGGAGTAAGCCCGTACCCAAACGTAGTAGGTGCCGGCGGTTTCAAAGTTCACTTTGTAAGTAAGCGTCGGTCCCGTACCGGCTTTGTTGAAGATGCTCTCGCCTTCCTTGATCGGGTCGTCATGTGTGACGCGCGTGTCAGGCAGAGTCTCCAAGTACACGCCACCGCTAGCATCAGCGGCATGGTTCTCATCAGGATCAGGAGTAATGCCCGGGGCGCTCTCAATCGAGGTGTAGTAGTAGTCCCGGGGAGCCTCCTTGCTGTCATAGAAGGCAAAGTGTTCTGCTTCCACCGCGACGAGACCATCCACCTCGACAAAGGTTTCCTGGGACCCGGGTCCAGCAGCGCCAAACTGGCCCATGTCTCCATCGCCCGCGGTCGCTCCGCCCCCATCTCCCGTGGCCGCTGTGTCTCCGTCGCCTTCAGCATCCGAGCCGCAGCCACCGAACGTAACCATCAAACAAACAAGACTAGGAAAATGAATCGCGCGGAGGGTCATCAGGGAATTCTCCACCATTGAGCACCGAAGGCCAAGGCGGGTTCGCTTTCTGAAGCTCGTTCGGTTGTGCTCGGATGTATTCAGGAGTGCGGGCAACAATTCAGGAGTCATGAAGGCTGCTACCCGCTGGAGTGGAGTGCTCAATATATCTAGAAAAGCGAAAACTTCTTCCGCTCTTATCTATTATGCTCGTGCTAAAGTACGCTCAAACTAGCTGAACCACCTGACTCGCCCGCTCAATTTATGCCCAACCTCGGTCAAGAACTCAGTTCGCTCTATGAGAGTGAATGCAACAACTGGAACGGATTGCTTGCTGAGCTTTCCGAAGAAATTGAGCGACAGGTTGTCGCGGCTGGGATTCGGGGAACAGTCAAGCGTCGCATCAAGAAACGCGAAAGCTTGAGTCACAAACTGTCTCGGGCAAAGTACCGACCAGCACTCGGCTCAGAACCGATCAAGGATCTCTTTGGCCTACGCATTGTCGTGCCCTTTCTGGAAGACGTTGAGTCGGTCGTGGGATTTCTCCAGCTAGCCTTCAATGTTGTCGAGATTGAAAGGAAGAGCGACACTCTCTCCTTTCGAGAATTCGCGTATGATGCGACCCACGTGATTCTCGACCTCAGCGAGAGAATCAAGCACTGGCGTCTACCGCCAGGTGTCCCGCCGGTGTGTGAAGTTCAGGTGAGAACTTATCTGCAGGAAGCCTGGGCCGAAGTCGAACACGAACTCATTTACAAGAGCTTCGGCGTATTGCCCGACGCATCGACACAAAAGAAGCTCGCCGCGTTGAACGCGAGCCTGTTACTCAGCGATACAATTTTCCAAGAACTGAAGGACCACCAAAGACAACAGGCCACCTGGGGTCGTCAACGCTTTCATGAGTTGAGAAAGAAAGCCGAGCGAATGGATTCAGTTCAGTTCGGCAACTGGGAGACTCCTGATTCGACGCCATCGACGAAGAGTAGCGCCCCCAGGGCCGGAGTTTCTGCCGCTGAGCGAAGCTTGGCTGAGGGGATTGATGCTCACAACCGGAGGGAATACGAGCTGGCGGTCGAGCGCTACTGTCACGCTCTTGAGAGTGACCCTTCACCGCGTGTCAGATCGAGCATCCACAATCACCGTGGAATGGCTCGTTTTATGCTGAGTCAGGTGCAGGATGCGATTGAAGACTTTGGAAATGCGTTTGACGCTAACCCCAACAATTACTCCGCATTGAACAATCGAGCGCTCGCTTGGCGTCACCTGGGCATCATCGAGCAAGCGCTTCTTGATTTCGAGGCAAGTCTAGAAATCCGGAGTGAACAGCCGGAGGTGCACTTCCTCAGGGGGCAAACCTTCTATGAAACAGATGCAGATCCGACCTGCGTGAGAAGAGAATTGGAGCGCGCACTGGAGCTTCAACCTGAGTATCCGGAGGTGGAGGATTTGTTGGTGAAACTTGCGAAAAAGCTCTCTTACTCGGAATAGGCGATTTCAGTCCCTCACTCGATTTATCTCAAATAAAGAACAATGCATTCTGATCTATCTATTATTCAGGAGCACTGCGGAGCGCTACCCTTCAGGTGAGGCTTGGGGTTGCTGCCTCAAGCTTGGTCCAGGCTCTTACGAGTCTTCCCACACAAGAGAAGGAGCAGAAGTCATGAACAGAAAACTCACTTTGACAGCAATTTTGGGTATCGCACTCGTCATCCCAGGGTCCGCCATGGCCAGCCGGAGCATGAGTACAACTGGCGGCGAGAAGCGAGCGCTCGATTACAGCAAAATTGTCCAGTCGCGGTCCACGCACCAACGATGTCGGTCCACAGAGTGCGGTCCGACAACCACTTCAGCCAGGACCCCCGTGGGCGAGCCGCCTCAGGCTGCGCGCGTAAAGGAGTCCAATCGGAGGACCTTTTGGTTCCGTGCTCGTTGCTTGGCGACAGCGTGCCCGAAGATGTGAATCGTGCGGGGGGCACGAGGGCGGCAGTCGAAATTGATCGCTGGACAACGCGGCGTTCGTTCGTGGTAGCTTTTGGCCGTGGGGAAAAAGGAAAATAGGCTACGTTTGCTTTCTTGCGTGCTCGCTTCAATGGCACTAGCTGGCGCATTGAACACCGCATGCGGTTCAGCTCAATCGAACGAGGATGACGAATCCCCCGGTGCGGGGGCTGGTGGCTCGGGTGGCTTAAGCAGCCCAGCGAGCGGAGGTGTCTCGTCGGGGGGCAGCAAAGGTACTGGCGCAATGACCGGCGTTGGAGGGATGATGGCGTCTCAGGTACCGCGGAAGACGAGCACCCCGGCAGCATCCGACGCGATCCTTCGAAACCCCGAACGCGGATTCTACCGCGCCACGGACATTCTCGCAGAAGACACACTTTCGTGGATCGATGATGAGTACTCGCTGTACTTCAGCTACGTGCGCCTCGACGACTACCGCGATTCGGATCTTCCGCAGGAGTTTCTCACGTCGATCAACCAAGGGATGGCCAAGGTGCGGGCCGAGGGAGCGAAGCTCGTGCTCCGTTTTTCTTACAACTTCGGCCCCTACCCAAACTCAGAACCCGACGCGTCTCTCACGCAGATCCTCTCTCACATCGATCAGCTTGGGCCCGTGCTGCGCGACAACGCAGATGTCCTCGCGACCCTTCAAGCCGGGTTCATTGGGGCCTGGGGTGAATGGCACACCTCGACAAATGGCTTGGCCAACGTCGCCGACAAAACGACCGTACTCGAATCCCTGCTCAAAGAACTCCCGCTGTCACGAACAGTGCAGGTGCGCTACCCACCCGACATCATGGCGATGTTCAATGACACCCCACTTTCGCCGAACGAAGCGTGGTCCGGCAGCGTGCAGAGCCGCACCGGGCACCACAACGATTGCTTCTTGGCAGGCGAACGTGACACCGGAACTTACCCTGGGCCAACAGATCCCGAAGTTTACAAGACGTTTCTTTCGGCAAATAATCTCTATGTCCCGATGGGCGGCGAGACCTGCGCGGTGAGCGCTCCGAGAAGTGAGTGCGCAGTAGCGCTCGCTGAAATGGAGCTGCTGCGGTTTTCATTCATCAACGCCAATTATGAACCCGACGTGGTGGACAGTTGGACATCAGGCGGTTGTCGCCCTGAGATGGAGCGCCGGCTCGGTTATCGGCTCGTCGCGACGGAAGTCGACTTGCCTGAGTCGGTCGCGCCTGGGGACCCTTTTGTGGGCTACCTGACGCTGACGAATGAAGGTTGGGCCGCTCCCATGAACCCCCGGCCTGCGTTTGTGGTTTTGGAACAAGGGAACGAGGTTTACCGCCTAGCTCTCGACGACTTCGAAATCCGTACGCTCATGCCTAGCGAAACCAGCGTCATCACTCTTCGCGGGTTGATCCCCGAAAGCTTTTCGGATGGCACAGCTTCGCTGAGCCTGTGGCTGCCTGACGATTCGGCCGCCCTGCGAAACGATGCTCGTTACAGCATTCAACTCGCCAACGAGGGGTTCAATGTCGATACGGGAGCCCATTCAGTGGGTATGTTCACGATTGCGGAAGGTGCGCCCACCGACAATGTACCTGGAGCCACTGCGCTAGAAGTCGGCTGGCAATAGAATCCAGGGCTACTCAGTCGGCTTCCATCGCCCCTGGTGCAGGCTTCGTTGTGCCGACGGCGCTAAAGGGAAGTGTTCCCTCCGCTACTTTGCTTCTCCAAAGCAATTCCGCGCCTCTCACAGTAGCCGATCCCGGGCCCCCAGAAAGTTCCTTTTCGAACGCCTCGTAGCTCTGAGCCTGCCCCATTGAACTTGCTGCAACATAAAGCCCACCATTGCGCTGCGCCACAATCAGCAGACACGCGACGCCCAGAAGCACCCAGGCTACCCGTGTCGCCTTCGTTCTGAAAGGAAGTGGATTCTTGCTTGGCTTCGTAGCTGGGGACCTCAACGAGTCAGCCATGATCACTGGCTCCGCCTGGGCGACAGGCTCTTCTCTCACGCTGAATTGATCGGCTGCCGCTTCGTGCTCCTCAAGCAACTCAGTTTCGAGAACGTGCGCCGACGATGAGGGTTCAGGTAAACGAAGCTTGAGTTCCGGAGCCGCCGAAATCGCCACCCACTGTGAAGCGCCAACTTCACAAACCAAGGTGTCACCAGTCAATTTGCCATCGTCCAACTGCTGCTGGATCTTGGTCCGGTCAAGAGTAAGGATTTCCTCGTCGACACTGACGTAGAACTCAGCAGGCTCCTCTTTCGCGACCTTGGAAACAGGCGCGGCGACAGGATAAGCGGGCTTTGGTGCCACGGCTTGAGGAGGCGCACTCAGTGGAAGCGCGCTGGGCGGGGGCATGCTGGGCGGGGGCACGCTCGGTAAGCGAGTAGGTGGAGTGTGCGCGACAACAAAGGGCTTCGGCGGGGGCAGAGACTGCGGAAGCTGCGCGCGGGGCGGAGAGGCTCGTTTGAGTTGTTTGGGTGGCTTTGGCGGCTGCATCATTCGAACTCTTCAGCTTCTTTGTAGGCCAGGCTCCGCACTCGAACCAGGATAGCCCGGGGTATCTCTCGTGTTTCGTTTGTCTGGCACGCCCGGTACGGTTGAACCCCCACCAAAGAATACGACGTGGAAAATTCTAATACCAACACATCAGTTTCTCAAGCGCGCCGGATCTGCACCCCTGCGTGGCTCAACGGCCTGCTACTCGCATCAGCCTTAACCTTTGTGTTCGCGTTCTATGTTCCGGCCATCCAAGCCGACGAGAAGCACACCCAACAGTTTACGAAATTAGCAGATGAGTATGCGCGTGCCGTTCAGATCCATCGCGCTCTGACAAAAGAGCTGGCCCAAGCTAAGGCGCTGAGCCAAGAGCAGAAACTCGAACTCGACGAGATCGCGAGTGCCAAGGCTTCGTCTCAAGGTACACTCACAAATCTGTACAAGAAGGTCACCACGGCTCTCAACGCCGAAATCAAAGCCAAAATAGTTTCCGTGAAAGAGGGACCTGCGTCCGTCAAGATTAGCGTGGAGGGTATGTTCTTAATCTATCCCCATCAGATCTTCGTGCATGCGCGCGGCGAACGCCTCTTGTGCAAAGTCGCGAAAGTCATTGGCGAGAACCCCGAGCGTCCGACCGAGGTGGTCGCGCACGCCAACGGCAGCAAACCCGCGAGCAGACCCCTCGAAAAACAGTTTCCCACCAGCTGGCAGCTGAGTGGAGTTCTGGCCTCCGATGTGGCCGAAAAACTCCAAAAGTGCGGCCTAGCAGGTACCGAGCTGAGATCGGTGGGAGCCGCTCATCACGAGGGCAACGCCAGTCTCGCAAAGAAGTCGCCTGCACGTTTCGAAATCACCGTGTATCCGGATGCCGTGAAGGAGTAGCCCTGCTTCCGGCCATCGGAAGATTCAGGCCCGCACCGGCTAGGCTCCCCGAATCATCAAATCCCCTGGCAGTAGCTGTTGCTTGTCGTTGTCCCACAATTGAGGTCACCGGGACCCACGCTGACCCCAAAGGCTTCTGTATATTTTTCGTAGTAGCAGACTCGCTGACTGACGGCCTCCTGAGCATAAGACTGCACCCCACCATTGCATTCCTCGTAACCGTTAATGATGTTGATCGTGGCGCCAAAACCTTCGCCGTTTTGCATCGCGCTATGGGGTGAATTGCTACCGTCCCCACCTGCTCCACCAACCATCCAGAACCAAAAACCGGTGGCCCACGCAATCGCTGGATCATTCGCGACCATCTCAGGAGTTTGGAGCAGTCGGTCGTCACCAAATAGAGCTAGGCTGGCGGCGCGATAGTTGTAGTTCCACGAGAGCTGGATAGGACCTCGCCCGAAATAAGCGTTCGACCCCGCTGGGCAGCCGTAGTTCTTGCTCTGATCGCAGTAGACGAAACTCTTATCGATTTGCTCAATGTAAACGAGTTGTCCTGTTTCGCGAGCAACGTTGGCCAAAAACGCGGCCAACTCCCGCTTCCGGGTGACGCAATCTCCACTCGTCGCAAAGGCAGGAAATCCGATCAGGTCACCGTTTCCTTCAATCGCGTCGACCATCCCTTGGTAGCTGTAGGTCTCATTGCGCTTCGGAAACAATGAGTTGAATTCGGGTTCGCTGAGGATATCCCGTACACCGCCACAAGCCTCTTCCGCGGTGCCGCCACTTCCCACGTCGGCTCCTCCTGAGGCAGTTGTTCCTCCTGTCGCCGAGGCCCCACCACTTTCCGGGGTGTTTCCCCCGCCACCGCTGGCCGTTCCCACTGCCCCGCCGCTTCCGTCCGAAGCCAGTGAGCCTCCGCCCGAGCCATCGAGCCCCCCACCGTCGAGCTGAGTCTCACTACTCTCACCGCTGCAAGCACTCAGGCTCGTCGCAGCGAATAGTATTCCCCAGACGAAGTGAGGTTTGGAGGATCGGTCGATTGGCTTGATAAATCGGGAGAAGCTCATGGACACATCCTGGCCCCTCTCGGGTCAGCCGACTGGATCGAACCGCTCACAAGTGATTCGCATTTGCAACGTGGGAGCGATTTTCCGCACAGTAATCCCGAGAGGCTAAAAGTTTCCAAGCAAGAACCACTCGCTGCGGCCCCATGATAGGCTGTCCCCCATGGGCTACTTCGACGACGCGCAAAACGTAGAGAGCTACCTGAAGGCCGCTGAGGGGCACGACGGCGCTTTGCTGATCGAAAGGCTCAAGGCTCTTCTTTCCGCAGGCTCTACAGTGCTCGAATTGGGCATGGGAGCAGGCAAAGATCTGGCTCTTCTTGAGCAAGCGGGATTCAGAGCAACGGGCTCGGACGCTTCTTCTGTATTTGTGGAAAAATACCGCAAGAGGCACGGCCCAGACTCTTGCCTATTGCTCGACGCCGTCACTCTGGAGACGGACCAGCGGTTTGGGGCCATCTACTCGAACAAGGTGCTGCATCTGCTCACGGAAAAAGAGTGTACAGCCTCCTTGCGGCGGCAGGTCGAGGTCCTGGAGCCAGGGGGTCTATCGTTTCACTCCTTTTGGGCCGGCGAAGGCAGCGAGCAATACGGAGAGATGCGTGTTCAGCTGCATACGGCCCAGAGCCTCGCTGCACAGCTTCCCGCGGAGCTCAGCGTTGAAGATACCAATAGCTACGCCGAAATGGAGGAGGGGGATTCCTTTTGGATCGCATTACGGAAGGCGAAGTAGGGACTTGACGAACTAGCACCCGCATCTCGGTTTCTTCGCCTTGCGACGACGAGAATAGAGCAAGGCAACGAATGCCGCGCCCAAGATCAATGCGAGTGCAGGGAGTGATTGGGAAAACCACGCGCCAACACCGGTGAGCATGGCAAGGCCAATTGCAGGCGCGGCGCAGCACACGGCGCACGCCAGGCCCACCCCAAAAGGCCCGAGCATCGCCCAAGTGGATCGCTGAGGGTTCGGGGCCTTGTCGCCCGCTGAAAACAACGGCTCGGGAACTCTGCAGACGGGAGGGCTCGATTGTGTTTGCTTCATAATAGTGTCTCCTTGAATGGCAAAACTATTCATACGACTTGAAGTCGGCTTTAAGTCAAGCGAGTCTGAGGACACTATGTCGGAATACAGCATCGGGCAGGTGGCAGAGGCGGCCGGAATCGCAGCTTCCGCGATTCGTTACTACGAAAAAGAGGGCCTCATTCCGAAGCCCAGGCGCAAGAGTGGACAACGACGCTATGAGCGAGATGTCCTCTCGCGGCTGGCATTGATTCAGCTCTGCAAGCGGCTCGGTTTCGAACTCACTGAAGTCAAAACACTGCTTGATGGGCTGACCAAAGGTGACCGTTCAACGAAGCGATTCAAACAGCTAGCGATACAGAAGCTTCCTCAAGTCGAAGAAGCCATCACCCGGGCTCGGCTAATGCGCGACTTACTCCTCCAAGCAACGACGTGCAGCTGTCCCTCTCTCGATGACTGCGCCGCGCGGGCCAAGAAAGCAGGAATCTTGGCATGTGCGCCTCTGGCTACCTGAGCTGTTCCTGGCGCTGCGCGTCCGGCAGTTGTCTTCGGCGCATGTCCAGGAGCAAGCTCTACCCGGAAGCGACCGATCACGATACACCTGAACCCATGAACCTTCGCCGGCAAACCAATCCCCCACTATTATGCTGGCGAGCTAAGTACCGGAGGTCGCTGGGGGCGAAGTCCATCAAGACATTCACTCAAAGAGTTTACTGCGGAGCCTTTTGCTGCCTGCTTTGGAGCGGCAGCGTGCACGCGCAGCAGACTGCGACCGACAGACCTGCCGACGATACACCTGTCGACGATAAACCTGTCGACGATAAACCTGCCGACGACAAACCTGCCGACCACGAGGCCGCCGCCAAAGAACCTGATTGCCACAAAGGCTTCCTTGGCCTGCGCACTCTCCCCCCTGAATGTAAGAAGGCACGCACGCTCGAGTACGCCTTTCTCCCCGCTGTTTTCGCACAAAAGGAAACGGGCTTCGGTGCCGTTGTTTACAATGAGTTTAGCTTTTTCACCGACGACAAGCCTGACACTCAGGCCTCTCGCGCAGGACTGGCGCTCACGGTCACGAGCGAAAGCCAGTTCATCGCCCGCATTCCTACCTTCCTCAATTTCGACAACAACGACTGGGTGCTCGGCGGTAACGCAGATTTTCGCATCTTCCCGAATCGCTACTACGGCACGGGCAACGAAACTGATTGGAACTACCAACGCTACAGCGAGAGCGTTCTCAGCTTCGATTACGAACTGAGACGCCGAGTGTGGGGACCATTCTACGCTGGCCTGCTCTGGAATCTTCGAACTGCCTTCGAGATGAAAGGCGGTCTTTACTACGACAAAGATGGCGAGGAACTCACCGAAGTCCCCGAGGATGTCACCGACGTGCAGTACGACCGCTATCTCAATCAAGGATTCGGGATCCAGGCTGCGTACGACACGCGAGACAACTACCAATATCCCTTGCGAGGCGGCTACCACCGCACTTCTCTTGCGGTTTTCTCGAAGGCTTTGGGCGGTGACTACGATTACCTGCTGTGGACCGTCGACGCGCGCCAATACGTCCCCACCTTCAAGAACCAAGTACTGGCTCTCCAGTTTTTAAGCGAAGTGCGAAATGGCACCATGGGATTCCCGCTCATGGCCGAGATCGGCGGCACCTATTTGATGCGTGGTTACTACAAAGGGCGCTACCGGGCGAACAATCTAGTTGTGCTTCAAGCTGAGTACCGCTTCCCCATCTACAAGCGACTCAGCGGAGTCGGTTTCGCCGATGTCGGAGAAGTCTACGGGGACGGCTCACCATTCGCCTTCGAGGCGCTGCGTTGGACTGCAGGTGCCGGCCTACGTTTTCGCTTTGGCGAGCACACCTACGTGCGCTTCGATCTCGGGGCGAATGACGAAACGTTTGCCGCCATCTTCAATGGCGGCCAGGCGTTCTAGGTCGCTGATCGGCTCCGGCAGTTCACTTGGGCAAGCAGACGCAGGTCGTTGAGCCAACAAAAGAGGTCCAAGCGCTCGCAGAGCACTGTCGGTCAAGCGCTCGTCACAACAACCCGCTAGCGTCCACGCCATGTCGACCTTCGAGCCCTGGGTGGAGCGCATGCTTCGCGTCGCGGACCACATTCATGCCCGTTTGGATCAGCAGATCGAGCCAGCGGAGCTGGCTCAAGTAGCTGATCTGTCTCTGCATCACTTCCACAGAGTTTTTCGTGGCATGATGGATGAGTCCGTGATGGCTTTTGTGCGTCGATCGCGGTTGGAGCGGGCCGCTCTGCGCCTGAAGTATTCGAAACTACCGGTCACCCAGGTTGCTGCGCTTTCGGGATACCAAAGCCATGAAGCCTTTACGCGAGCATTCCGCAATCAGTTTGGTCAAAGTCCGACCGAATTTCGAAGCGAGGCTTCCGCTAGTGTATCGCCGACGACAGAATGCTTCATGCAAGAGCGCCCTGAACGGACGGTGCTCGCGCTTCGTCACGTCGGTCCCTACGAAGGATGCATGGCCGCCTGGGATCGTTTGCAATCCTGGACGTCGGAGGTGGGCCTCTTGGACAAGAGTCTCGAATCTCTTGGGCTTTGCTACGAAGATCCTGACGTCACTGAAGCGGCCAAGCTTCGCTACGACGCCTGCCTTGCTTTTCCCGAGCAGCTACTCGCTCAGTACTCCTTGCCTGGGGACCTGAGGGTGTTGAAAGTTCCGGGCGGCTGTTACGGCGTGGCTCTGCATGTCGGTAGTTACGAAACAATCTTCGACACCTACGTCGCCTTGTTGGGGCGGTGGCTTCCGCAGCGCGAACAAGAGCTGGCGAACGAGCCGGTAGTTGAGATCTACCTGACCTCTCCCTTTGAAGTTCCCCCCGATGAGCTGCGCACGGAAATCTGCGTGCGCATCGAAACGTGACCCCCATCAAGGAAGAACCATGACTGAAAATACCAGCATCGATAACCCCAGCATCGTTTCCCATCTTTCCGTTGGCACGAACGACTTCGACCGAGCCATAAAATTCTACGACACGGTCCTGGCAACTCTGGGCTGCCGCCGCGTGATGAACCACCCGGGCGCAGTCGCCTATGGAAAGCTCTTTCCAGAATTCTGGGTACAGACCCCGATTGACGGCAAGGTAGCCAGCGTAGGCAATGGATCGCACGTTGGTTTCGTGGCGCGCAACGAGCGCGAGGTGCACGAGTTTTTCCAGGCGGCCGTCGAAGCGGGGGCGGCTCCTGACGGCGATCCGGGACCACGCCCAGAGTACTCTGACGCCTACTACGGGTGTTTCGTCCGCGACCTGGACGGCAACAAGATCGAGGCAACCTACTGGGACGAAAGCAAGATGTCAGCGAGTGCCTGAGCAGGGAAAGCTCTAAGCGCACGGAAACACCTAGCTTCGCAGCATCGATTCGCGCCTACGGCAGGAGGCGTTTTTCCTATTCCTCGCCCTGCCCACCCGTGCAACACGATGGAATGGGTCAAGACGAGAAGCCGAACGACACAGCGTCACCTCACGCTGGTCAATCCCCGCCGGAACCGAATCGGCCGCCAAAGATCCGCTCCGCGGGGCGCAGTTGGACGCGCCTGTGTCTCGCACTGACTGCCTTGGCTGGCGCCGGGGTGGCGGTGTGGATGTTCTTGATGCCAGCCACTCCCAAGCCGCCAGAACCGGCGCGACCGAATCAGCCGGCGGCCCCAGCCCGTATTGCCGGGTCGAAGTGGTTGGATCAGTACGCCAAGCTGGATGCCGAGAACGCGCCCGCGCGACACCGCATGGTGCTTGAGCAGATCGCAGAGGGCAATTTGCCCGAAACGTGGGATGACTGGGTGCTCGTCAGAGTTACGGGCAGGAAAGGCACGGAGGTGCAGTTCGAGGTGAGCCCTCACGGCCTACGCATCGGCACGAAAGAGGACTGGGTCGAGGTTCCGCTGGACGGGCCACATTTTGCTGCAGCCGCCGAGATCCTAGATTGCCAGCTGGCGACCGCATGGATGGTTGAACAGATACACCTCCAGCCGGGAAACCACGAAGCTATCCACTTCTTTGCCGCCACCGAACTCGCCCACTCGCTGGGGTACGACGACTGGAAACCCAACGCTCCCGATGGTCGGAAGATGCAGGACGCGGCGTTCTTCAGGCAGCGCAGCGCGCTGCTCAAAAGCTGGCTGACAGCGCATGGGGTCGAAGCTGACGCGTTAGTGAGCGGATACTTTAAATCCGTGGTCCCCCCCATTGATGGCATCACGAAAAAGGACGGGTTGGAGATGATTGGAGGCTACACGGATGCCGGTGACCGTATTCAAGGTTTGAGCGGAGGTTTTCACCACCAGATCTTCTTCGACTATTCGCACAACATCCGCGTCGTGAGAAAAGGGATTCTTGTGAACGGAGAGTCCATGACGGCGCAAGAGTTCTTTCAGAACGTGAGCTTCGCCCTTGAGTTCGGATTCAGGGCCACCAGCGTGCCCGTTCCAGCCTACCCCTACCCGCCTGAACTCGAACAGTGGATGGCGAGCCACAGATAGCGCAAGCGCCATCTCAAGCTCACGGTCAACCCGGGCGCGCGACTTGTCTTCCATCCCCAAAAACTCCTAGCAGCCATGCATGCACGTATAGATGCGAGGCTTTCTTCACGTGAGACATACGCAATTGTATGGCTAGAGTGAGTGACACATTGGGTGAAGCTCTCGCCTTCGGTCGGGTGCGCTTCAAAATCTGTCGGTCCGCGTGCGGCCGCAAGCGGGCTATGATGAATCAATGTTCATCCAGAAGATCAGCTCCCCTCTCTTGGTTCTCTCTGTCCTTAGCGGATGTGGAGAAGCGGAGGGTGGCGGCGCCGGCGGAGAAATCGTCTCCTGCGATTCCCTCCCAACATGCTTCACAGACGGCTTCGACGAGCTGATGGCCTGCGTCGACTCCAGCTCAGGAACCCTGGGTTCTGTGAGCGAGAGTTCCGGGGTGATCTCCGGACTGGAGTGCACCGCTGGCGAGACGACCATCGCGTTCTCGGCCTTCTCGTCTCGCCCCAACGGAACGACGCCTTTGCCCTCAACCATCACCTTCTCCCAGGGCGGAACGCAATGTGCCGAGCTGAGCACTAGTGAAGGGAAATCGACCTCCGGTAGAGAGACGCGCTCGTTCGAAAGCGTTACCGTGAAGAGACCGGACGCACCCCAAGTCAAGCTGCGCGTCTACGACGACGGCAGCGTGAGTCTTGAATGTGGCTCTCGCGAAGCGACGGAGACCTTCAAGTTTTCCGCTGGTGCCCTGGATGATTGTGCAGACGAGCTGCCGTTGTATCGCGCGTTCCGCGACGAAGAGGTCACCGAGGTGGGCGTTGCGGTGGAGGGCGAATCAGCCCTGTTCACCTGCAATTGACTCACTGCCAGGCAGCACGAACGCTCGACCGGCTCAACTCGGTTTCACATCCAGACCTGACGAGTCCCGAGCCCCCCTCGATTCGACTTTTGCAAAGTGTTCTGAGACATCTCCCCACGATATGAGATTGAGTTTCGGCAAAGAACACGAGTACATTTTTTCATGCGATTCTCTCGACTTGTGCTCGCTGTTTCGACCGCTGCGATCTTCACTACCAGCTGTGGCCCCCAGCTGAAGCCTCTCACCACCACCACGGGGATCCCGGCTGGAACCCCGGGCGTGGGGAAGAAAGTCAATCTCGAAGACGGAGTGTCGGTGCTTCCTCCTTCTGGATTGGAAGCGTTCGTGGTCTCGGGAGAAACAGCGAAGGTGAAGGCCTCTCGAGTTCAGGTGGAAGGACAGAGCTTTAGCGAAGCCACGCGTTTGGAAGTTCTCGAAGCTGGCAAAGACACCTGGAGCATGCAGATCCAAACTCCAACGGTGCGTGAGGTTCAGGCCGGGGACATCCTTCTTGCTAGCTTCTTTGTTCGTTGTGAGCGCTCACGTCAGGAAAGCGGCGAGGGTCAAACCGAGTTCGTATTTGAGCTAGCTCAGGAACCATGGGCCAAATCCGTCAGCTATCCCGTGACCGCGGGCGGCGTCTGGCGCGAGATCCACATACCCTTTCCGGCCGCGTCGAACTACGAGCCGGGGGGCGCGCAAGTCATCTTTCGTCTCGGTTATCAGCCTCAAACAATCGAAATCGCGGACGTACGAGTTCTCAACTTTGGACGAGATGTCGACGTCACGTCGTTGCCGAAAACAGAGCTGAGCTACCCAGGTCGCGAAGCAGATGCGGCGTGGCGAACTGCAGCGCAAGAACGCATCGCCAAGTATCGGAAGGCACCTCTTTCGGTGCTCGTCCACGACGCTGCAGGAAAGCCGGTACCAGGTGCAGAGGTCACGATCCAAATGACCGCGCAAGAATTCATCTTGGGCACGGCAGTCAACGCCAAGACGTTGGCGAATGCGCCACCGTTCAATCGAACACAATCAGGCTCGAGTGCAACAGATTCCGAATCCAAGTATGTGGCGGCGATTCCACAGTACTTCAATACGATTGTCCTTGAGAACAATCTCAAGTGGAAACCGCTCGCCGGTGATTGGGGAAGTGCCTGGACTTTCGAGGACGCGAGCCGTGCTATCGATTGGGCGCGCAAAGCCGGTCTGCGAACGCGAGGTCACGTTTTGGTCTGGCCAAGCTTTAAGCATCTCCCGACCCGTCTCAAAGCGCTCGAAAACGATAAGGAGAAGCTGCGCGCAGAAGTACGCGCGCACGTGCGTGACCTGGCGACGAAAATGAAGGGACGTCTCGATCACTGGGATGTGATCAATGAGCCCTACGACAATCATGATTTGATGGACATCCTCGGACCAGAAGAAATGGTCGAGTGGTTCAAGATCGCTCGAGAAGCCGATCCTGGTGCCAAACTCTACCTCAACGACTACTCAATTCTCTCAGGCGGACCAGGTGACAACGGACATCGGGCCCACTTTGAGGAAACAATCCGCTTTCTCATTGAGAAAGGCGCGCCCATTGACGGCATCGGAATGCAGGGCCATTTCGGCTCAGGTTTGACGGGACCGGAAGACCTGCTGAAGATTCTCGATCGCTACGCTGAGTTCAAGTTACCCATCCTCATCACCGAGTACGACATCGTCGTCGACGATCCGAAGCTCGCCGGCGACTACACGCGCGATCTCTACACGACTCTCTACAGTCATCCTGCGGTTCAAGGCATCATGATGTGGGGATTCTGGGATGGGAAACACTGGAAGAACAGCGCGCCTCTATTTGATCAGACGTGGCAACTGAAACCATCTGGTCAGTCCTACATTGACCTCACCCAGAATGCGTGGCGCACCAACGGCGTGCTCAAAGTGGACGATGTGGGAAAAAACACGCTCCCAGCATTCAAGGGTCGCTACCACTTGAGCGTAGAAGTCGAAGGAAAGAAGGTGGAGCGCGACGTGCTTCTCACGGCGAACGGCGCAAGCGTGACGCTCAAGCTCCCATAAGTTTGCGTTCCGGGCACGTAGGTTTCTGCCAGTGCTGCCACCCGGCATCGTGGCGAATCGCCACATGCCAGGAAGCGGCACGCGTGCTAGCCCCGATGAATGAATGAAAAAGTCATTTGGATCACGGGTGCTTCGACAGGAATTGGCGCAGCGACGGCGAAGAAGGTACGCGAGATGGGCTACCGGGTCGCGCTTTCGGCTCGCTCGAAGGACAAGCTCGATGCCTTGGTGACCGAGCTGGGTGAGGACTACGCGCTGGCGGTGCCTAGTGACGTCACGAATTTCAAGAGCTGCCAGAAGGCCGTGAGCGCGATCGAAGAGCGCTGGGGGCGGCTGGACGCGGTCTTTGCCAACGCGGGAACGGGCGGCAAGCCCGGCGGATTCAGTGCAGCGCCGGTGGAGAGTTGGCGGACCATCGTCGAGGTCAACATTCTGGGCTTGGCCCATACGCTGCAGGCCGGCCTCGGCGCGGTCAAGAAGGCACGCGGCCACATCATCATCACAGGATCGATCGCGGGTCGCCGTTCGCTGGATGGCTCGATGTATTCAGCATCTAAGCATGCAGCCAACGCAATCGGCTACAACCTGCGCGGTGAACTCAAGGGCAGCGGCGTGCGCGTATGCGTGATCGAGCCCGGAATGGTCGACACACCGTTCTTCGACGACCCGATGCCGAACGCCCTACGACCTGAAGACGTAGCGGGCAGCGTCGCCTATGTGCTTGGCCAACCGGACACCGTGGACGTGCACGAGCTGGTGATCCTACCCACTCCGCCAAAACAGTGACCAAGCCAAGAGAGTGACCAGCGACTCAGACGTCGATCTCACAAAGTCCCCCTCGGCCGCGTCCATGTTTTCGGGGCACCACGGAACTACTTGCGACGGTGCGAACCCTCGGTGACGACCGGGGGGGGTGAGGCAGTGGTAGCGCTCACCCCCGACTCCCGGCACCGTCAGTACTGCGTGTTTCCGGAGACGGTGATGTTCCCCGAACTCACTCCCATGAACAGCGTGTTGCCAATATCGCTGTAGCGAGTGTTCGTCATCGTCACGCGGCTGGAGCTACTGTCCGTGCGGAAGATCGCCTCATCCATGTTCGAGATGTCGCTGCGATCGATGAAGACGTCGACGCGATACGTCGTCCCGCCGTTCTGTCGAATGAATTTACCAGCATTGGAGGCCGTGAAGTTGCTGATGCGGAAGGTACTTGGCGCGTTCACTTGAAAAACTTTGTCGTCCCCATTGGTCGCCGATCCGCCGTTGAGGATCACCGTGCCAGAATCCTTGATCGTCAGGGCGTCTTCACCAATGTCTTCCCAGGTGATGTTCTCCAAGGTCACGTTTCCGTAGGTATGGATCCCGTCCGCTGCCGGTGCTCCGAGCACTACGTTACGAATCGTGGCGCCGTTCTCCACGCGAAACACTGGTTTCTGGCTTTCGGACTGACTTCCGTCGCCAACATTGGGGCCTGCCCAGTAGCGCCGACAATTTCCGTCAAACACCTGGCCAGGTCCGATGACGATAGTCGCATTCACCTGACCGAAGTTGGACACGTTCGAGCAGCCGTTCGTTCCTCCGCTGCTATTGCCACCGCCAGTGTTCCCGCCACCGGATCCCCCTTGCACGCGCGCGACGAACTTCTGATTGTCCCCCCCAGTCACAGGCCACTGAGCGATGTTCGTGCCGTTTCCGGTTCCCCAACCCCACGCGTCCAGGGACTGTCCGCTCAGTCGCGACACGATCCGCACGACACCGCCACCGGCAACGTCGTCCACCCGGAACTGTTGGTTTTCGCCGCCATGGCAATCGTACTGGGCGATGTTCGCCCCCGGCTCGGAGGACCAACCCCAAATGTCGAGGCACTTTCCGCTGTGCACGCTCTTGATCAGCACATAGTCGCCGGCCGCCGGCTCAAACGTGAACTGCTGATTAGCCCCTCCCAAACACTCCCACAGAAAAACGTTCCCGCCGTTCTCCGTACTGAAGCCTTCGACATCTAAACACCGACCGCTGTGCACGTTCTCGAGCGTATAAACCGCCCCAAGCTGCAACTCCGCTCGAATCGTCGCCACGTCATCCACCGGTGCAACGCAGCCTGTGGCGAGAGTCGTCATGCCCGCCATCAATGCCCCGAAGAGCCCCCAGCGAAGCTCATTCCCGCGCACTGTCATATCTTGCTCACTACTCATTCTCTGCCTCCTCGTTGTTTGGCTTAGGACCGTGGGACGGCGCCGGATGCCATTGTCGTTTGCTGTAGGTAAATGCAGAGCCGTGTCCCTTAGATCACAAGAATTGCCCAGAAAACCATCTTCACGTTTGCGTGAAATTTTATGAGCCACTTGGCGAGAGCTTTGGCCACGAGCGGGCGCCGCCCCCGAGCGGTGACCGGAGGGAGCAATGGACGGAGATGAGGGAGTCCTTTTTCTGATTGTTGTGATCGATGCTCCTGATCCGTGCATGGACCGGTATGTTGCTGGCAAAGCCCTCCGTTCTACTCTCAGTGGCCCTATTCATTGCAGTTGGATGTGGAGACACCGGATCCGAATCGAACAAGAACAATGACCCAGGACTCGCCGGTTGCGCGAACGGGCAAGAGTGCGCTTCGGGATGCACTGATGTGCTCGCCGACGCGGTGAATTGTGGGGCCTGTGGCGTCACCTGCGGCGTGCAAGAGCTTTGTTCCGCAGGCGCGTGTGTCCCCGCTTCACAGGGATGCGGCGTCGGATTTGCGGCATGTGAGGGGGCTTGCGTGGATACAAGTGCCAGTACTTTCCACTGCGGCGCCTGTGGGAGTGTCTGCGCCGAGGGCCAAACTTGCTCTGTCGGGGCTTGCGTCGGAACGCCAACCGGCACTGGCGGTGGGACGAGCACGGGTGGTACTTCCGGGACCGGAGGGAGTGGACTCCCCGCTTCGACCGAAGTTGTGATCGAAGAAGGTGGGGTTGGTCAATGCAGTGTGGACGGCATCGTCGAATCGTCGAACGCTGGGTATTCGGGCAGCGGCTACCTCAACGCGAACAACGCTTTGGGCGCCGGCATCGAATGGGCCGTAAGTGTTACTGAGGCCGGGACCTACTCACTCAAATTCGTCTACGCCAACGGAGCCACCGATCGCCCGGGAGACGTAGTGGTGGGTGACTCTGTCGCGTCGGCCGCTGTGTCCTTCCCCTCGACGACGGAATGGTCAACCTGGTCGACCGTGACATTAGACGTCAGCCTGGCTGCTGGCGAGAATCGCATCTCGCTTGAGGCGACAAGCGATGACGGTCTTGCGAATATCGACAGCCTGACGATCACTGGAGCGGCGATCAGCGCGTTTGACTGTGGCGGCAATGCTGGGACTGGCGGCAATGCCGGAAGTGGTGGAGCACCGGGAACGGGGGAGCCGCAAGTACAGGCGGCGTTACGAGCACTGGTGGGTCGCCAGGAGGGAGCGATCTTGCGGATGAGTGGCCGTGTGACGGACCGACCAATGTCTACGACTACGTTGTGGATGGTTCCGGCAACAGCCACACGGTCAACGGAGCCGGGAACTATTCTTTTCAGGACGCTCTCGGGAATGCCCTGGGCAGCGGTAATCGCTCCGTCATGGTTCTGTCGAGCGGCAACGTGAGCGGCGCGGCGCAGCTGCAAATCCGGGACAACACGGTGCTCAACGTGTGCGGCACGATCAACGTGACCAACGACGTCAGTGGGTCGGACCGTTCGCCCGCCTTTGCGCGCGGCGCGACCAACATTGATATCCCGCACTTCAACCTCACGGGCTCCGCCCAGTACGGGATGTTCTTCCGCGAAGTGAGCAATCTGCATCTCGGGGATATTCACATCAACGGGACGAGCGGTCTTGGAATTCGTATTGACAGCCGTCAGAGCAACGGCTCCTTCAACAAGAACAACTCCCAGAATGTGACCATCGACTACGTGCATGTGGAGAACACGGGTGGCCACGGGGTGGAGTTATACGGCGTCAATAATATCGAGATCGGTACCGTCTACGCCCGCAACACCGGCAACGCGGGGTTGCTCCTCAATTTCTCGACTAACGCCAACATCGGTCTGATTGATGCTGTAGACGCAGCATCAATCGGGACCGGTTACGCTGCCTTCCGCACGGCTAACAATAATGGTCAGCTGCCCAATGGGAGCTACGATACGAATATCTTCGTCGGCGAGTTACGCGCTTCGCAATCCAACGGGGGCAACTCGGGGCGCGGCTTCTTCTGTGTGTCGGGCAGCGGCGGAGTCGAGATCGCAAACTTCACCATCGATAATGTGAGCGGAAGCCCCGCCATATTCATCGAAAATTGCTACAACGTGACAATGGCGTCGTCCTCCGGATCTGGAACTCTGGCCGGCGGGAATGCCTATCTTGGACACAACTCCGGGAACGGGGATGCGTGTCGCGATGTGACGCTGCGAAACATCACGCTCAGCGGCGGGGCCAATGTTACCTCCAGTGGTTCGACCTGCGGTCGCAATAATCAGGCGATCAATGTCACAGGCGGCTCGGTCGACATCTGCCAATAGACGGATAACCCGGGACAAGTTGGCGAGCGCCCTTCAAGGTCCGTCGTCGAAGTTCGTCCTGACTTCGGAAGGAAGCAGCGCTCGGCTATAGATGGCGATCAGGTGCACGGTCCCCAGCCAGTAGCGCTTGTCCGGGTCATCGTTGAATTCGGCTCCAATTCCTAGCTTATAGGAGTCGCTCCAATTATTGATCGTCCCCTCTCGGACTTCCGTCACGACATTCACACCGTTAATGTAGATGTGTTCCACGCCGAGCTCGTCGTGGGTAAAAACAACATGGGTAAGTTTCTCCACGACAAACTTATCCGATTCTATGTCCGGCTTTCCATCCTCATCGGTGCTCGAAGTTCGGAGACGAGCGACGTATTTCTCACTGTGCTGGCCGAGCAGGAAGTTTGCAGACTTTTCACCTGATCCCATGGTGACCACGCGCGCCGGACCGTCGAGATCTGGGTCGCTCGGCTGCAGCCAGGCCTCGACGCTCAATTCCTGGCTCTCTTCAACTGCGTTTTTGACCTTTGTGGCAGAAACGTTCGAGCTCAGGAGCGTCGGATTCTTCAGTGTGAGGCCAGTTTGGGTCCAGTCCGTCGACGCCGGGTTTGACGGGAGCGAAAGGTTCAGCGCCGGTGCCACTCCGGACGTATCGTAGGCGACCTGACCAGCGCCTTCATTGAAATCGTAGAACGCTACCAAGCCGGTCTTGATCCGGTCGCAGCGCTCCGTGCAGGCGTTCCCGCCACCAGTCGCCGTGTCCCCGCCGGTTGCTGCTGCGCCTCCAGATGCTGCTTCACCGCCAGTCGCCTCCGCGCCACCAGTCGCTGCTTCACCGCCAGTCGCTGCTGCGCCTCCAGTGTGTTCTCCACCCGTTGCGGCGCCACCACCACTCGCATCGAGCCCTCCAGTTCCGCCGCCCGAAGAGGTCCCGCCTGCTTTCGACTGTTTTCCCCCGGAAGCCGGCTTCCCGCCGTCGTCTCCCTGTCCGCCCATGTTCCCCACACCACTGACGGGCCCGGACTCGCCGATTCTCTCGTCAGCATCGAGTCCCACGTACCCACATCCCGTTGCGAACACGGTCAAGAAATAGCAGCGACGAACGAACTCCTTCATGCAAACTCTGCTTCAGTCTGACCTCGAATCATCGAGCCTGCTACGTAGGTAGAAGTGGTTTCTCCAGTGCAGACGCGCGCTCTCACTGCCTGAACTCAATTATCAAGGCGGATGATTCCCTGTGTTCCACTGTGACAAAATGCTGCTTTCATTCTAGGTGTGTCGCACTTTTGCTACAATTTACCGCCCAGTTCGGCGGAAATATTTGGTCCGATTCCTGCAGCCTAATGTGTCATGACCAACATGGAATCTCAGGTGGGAAAGATGGAGAAGCAGCTCGCGCTATGGGGGAGCCGGCTCGACGAGCTGGCCGCCAGGGTAGCGAAGGGGGGGGAGGACGCCGTTGAAAAGGAGCGCCAACTCGTCGCTGAGCTCCGCGCGAAACGTGACGAACTTGCCACCAAGTTACATGAAACGAGAAATTCGGGGAGCGAACGATGGCAAACGCTCAAGAGTGGAGTGGTGAGCGCTTACGAAGAATTGGAGGCCGCATTTGAACTCGTGAAGAAAAATCGAGACTAAGTCGGGCGCAAACGGTAAGAGCAACGGCTAAGAGATTGGCCAATACGGCAACTGCCGTTCAGACCTCATGACCACCTTGCGCCAAAAACTCACTCTGCGGAAGGCTCGGCTCCGGGGCGCACTACGATGGGGCTTCATCCTGGCGGGCGGTTTTCTCGTCGCCGGCACGTTGATCCCATTCGTGCGGCTCGACGCCTGGTGGGTACGTGGCTTCGATTTTCCCCGCACCCAGTTCGGTCTGGCACTCCTTTTCACGGTCGGCCTATTTGCTCTGCTCATCCGCAAGAAGACCCTCTTTGACTGGACCTTCCTAGCACTACTCCTTGGAGCGTTGCTGATTCAAAGCTGGTTCATCTTTCCCTACACTCCGCTTGCGACCACGCAGCTCAAGGAAGCGGAGCCGATCCACCGCCGATCGATTAAGTTGTTGGTCGCAAATGTGCTCCAGGACAACCGCTCGTCAGCGTCTTTGCTCCACATCATCGAGGATGCGTCTCCCGACGTCTTCCTAGCGCTCGAGACCGATCAGCGCTGGCTCAACGAGTTGAGTCAGCTGAAAAGTGCCTACCCACATACGGTGCTGGTTCCACTCGACAACACGTATGGAATCGCCATGTATTCGCGCTTCCGTCTCATCGAGCGGAATGTGAAGTACCAAGTGCAGGACGATGTTCCCTCGATTCACACGCTTATCGAGCTGAGAGATGGAACGCTCATCCGCTTCTTTGGATTGCATCCTCGGCCACCATCCCCCACGGAGCATGAACGTTCCACCGAACGGGACGCCGAACTCCTGATAACCGGTTTTCTGGCAAAAAAGGAAACTTCGCCGGTGATTGTGGCTGGCGATCTGAACGACGTAGCTTGGTCCCCGACTACACGAGAATTCCAAGCGGTCAGCAGCTTGCTCGATCCTCGCATCGGCCGCGGCCTCTTTTCTACCTTCTCCGCAAACAATATCGTCATGCGTTGGCCCCTCGATCATGTCTTTGCCTCGAAAGAGTTCGTTTTGGTGTCGATGGCTCGACTGCAGAAATTTGGCTCCGATCACTTTCCTGTGTTCATCGAACTCTCCCTCGGTGAATCGAAGGCAGAGCAAAACGATTCCCCTCCTTCAGCTGATCGCGAAGACATTGAGGACGCCGTCGAGACGATTCAGGAGAGTGAGCGAGACGGTGACACCGACGACTGAGCAGAGTGAGATGCAGCCCCGTTGTCGTTTCGTGGCGACACGCGAGCCAGCGAATTCCAAGGGGGTTTACTGGCAGTGGCGAAAAGCCAGATTCGTCTGAACGTAGAAGGTCGATCCTGCCGTTCTTCGTTCCGCGTGAAATAGATCAAGCGTATATTCTTGACCATTCTCAATCTTGAGTTCGGAGGCGACATCGTCAAGCTTAACGGTTCGTGAGGCGGGGCCATGAACGCTCCCAAGATCTATCGCCAACTTCCCGTTGATGAACACCCAGAGATCGTCATCTCCTCTGAAGGCGAACATGGCTTCACTGCCAGCATTGTACAAGAATCTCGCATGGAGTTCTGTTGTGAAGTGGTAGTTATGCTCGAAGTCTTCGTTTCCGAAACCGAGACCATCAATCGGAAAGTAAGACTCGCTTCCAAATTCGGTCAACCCGTTTGATTCGACAAGTTTGATCGAGAGCGAAAGTGTGATGCTTTCATCTGTGTCCGTGTACCACTGCGCGAATGTGGCAGGCGAGCCGATGGTGGGATGTTCGTCGCTGAGGATGGGTAACCCTGAGGGACTCAACGTCATTTCAACCAATCCTGGTATACCGCTCCCCCAATACATCTCGAAATCCGGGTGACCTCCTTTGTCGCCCCGCCTAAAGTCCCGCACCTTCCCGGAGATGGAACATCCCTGATGGCTAGCCGCCCCTCCACCACCAATTGGTCCTCCTCCGCCCATCGGTTGAGCTGAGGGATCCTCTTCGTCAGACTCTCGTTCGGGACCGACGCATACCTCGCCGATTTCGCCCTCAGTGCAAATCATCTCAGTAGGCACAGTACCAGTGTCTTCGCCACCGGCACCTCCAGTCCCACTATCGACGGTCTCTGCGCTGCCTCCACAGCCCCACAACACCAACGGCGCAAGTACGGAAAAGGACCGCTTTGAACATCCGTCCCGGAAGTGAAGTAAGGGGCTCATCGTTGGAACAGCAAGCCGAAATCGTGCCAAGTGCTTGTCCGGGCCCCGTCACACAAAAACCTCAGTAGATGCTCAGATCTCTCGCAAACCGTTCAACTGCGAGGTGCGGCAAATTGTCTCGATGTGACGAAAGGGCAACGATGGCTCCTCTAGCGAAGACCTCATCGCACTCAATTGTGAGGATCCACTTCGCTTCCCGATCAAACTCGCGGGCGGTCTTGTGGCGTCGGCTAGTCTTAGCTGACGACTTTCAAATTGTTCCTCGTATGGGGTCAAACCTTGGACTTATCGTGCGAAACTATGACCCATGGACTCGAAAGTTTTCTTCGACGGATGGGCGGGGCCACTCCGTGTCGCTGTTTTTGGCGTACTCGCCTACCTCACCCTCATCGTGGTGCTGAGATCCACCGGCAAACGTACGTTGAGCAAGATGAACGCGTTTGATTTCATCATCACAGTGGCGAGCGGTTCGACCTTCGCCGCTGTTCTACTGAACAAAAGCGTCACCCTAGCGGAAGGAGTGACAGCGTTTCTCATGCTGGTCCTCATGCAATACGGCGTTGCCTTAGCCTCAGCGCATAGCAAGCGCGTTGAATCTCTCGTGAAGAGCGTCCCCACAATTTTGGTTTGGAAGGGGACGCTCCTTGAGCACGTGATGAAAAAGGAGCGCGTCACCAAGGCGGAGGTTCTCGCCGCTTGTCGCGCGGAGGGTCTGGCCTCAGTCAGCGAAGCCCAGGCAGTGGTGTTAGAAACGGCGGGAGAGTTTTCCGTCCTGACTCAGCTGCCGGGCCCTGACCAGCAGAGCACCCTCGAGCCTTGTAGTTTCGAGCCCGGCACCGGTAATTAGCCGCGCCTCTCGGCCGCGCTTTTTTTGCATTCGTGCCGCCCCAAACGACCACTCAACGCATAGACCACTCAAAGCATAATAGTCAGCTCACCGGAGGAGAGGCTGTCCTGGAGACTTTGGACCTTGCCCCAGATGAGGTCGCGCTCTGCCATCGTCGCTCCCACGTACACCTTGTGGTCTTTATAGACCAATGCGATGTCCTTGAGCGGTGCGGGTGACGCAGTTGCTGGCAGGAGCCGGTTCCCTTCTTCACGCATCACTACGAACTGTTGTGCGTGAGAGTCCCCGTGTTCCGACGCAAAGGTGATGATATTCAGTGCAGAGACCGCACGCGCGTAGATGACGTCGTTTTCAAATCGCTCCTGACTAAACAAATGCGGCTGCATGAAGACCGACTCATCCTCCTGGGCGACCGTCTCCACGTCTGGGATCCAAAAAGAAAGGTATCCAAACACACAGGGAATTTCCTTCCAGGTGGGCTCCGCCGATTTCTCGACATACTTTCTGTAGTGGTCGAGCGGAAAGCAATGCGGAACCGTCGGCGGAATCACGTAATCCGATGACTCCAGGAAGATTTGCTGGAGGTGGTAGGCCACCACTTCACGACGAGGACGGCTAAAAATGGCTATCAAAGTTTGCGCATCCATGGTGCGCCATTTCGCGCTGAAAACGGAGCCGGATGGATGACGTAGGTTAAGAAGGAAAGCGCCTTGCTGACCGCCCGGAGTGATTCCCGCGGCAGTGATCTTGATCTCCGGATCACGCACCAGCTCAGCAATCTGTTGACTCGCCTTGCATCGTTGCTCCCGGCTGTGCACGCACAGTCGAGGACTTGAGTCCAGATCTGGGGGTGGTGAAGGATGTGGCGCACGGGAACATCCCGAAAGGAAGAGCTGCAGGAGAACGAGAACTACGACGCGCATCACTTCCGCTTAATTCACGCCTACCGCCCAAGCAACTCAGCCCTGGCATCGAGTGGTCCGCGCCAGTTTGCGGTAGTTCAGGCGGCGCCACCGTGACAGTTCGCTACGGAAGAGAAATTTCGTTGCGTTTTGTCACACTGAGTAGTGAGGAACGAGCGAAATTTGGCGCAGTTTACTTGGTACATATCGTGCTCTGGATCCGGCAGCGTTGCGGCCCAACTTGCCGACGCCCCGAGCATCTGCGAATCGCTCTTCGCTTTTCTGATGGAGTACAGCCAGACGCTATCGAGTCCGCGTAAGTAATCAGGTGCCGAGCGTTTTGATCAGGGTTCACGAAAAGGAGATAGACGGATGACGAGTGGAAGCGATGGTTCCGGAGTGGCCGCGTGGGGCATTGGCGGGCGAGCGCGTCAGACGAACAAAGGACTCAGGTTGGCCAATTACCTATTGCTGGCATCTGCACTGTGCAGCGCCTTCCTGTCATCGACGCGCGTAGCTCACGCCTACGAGATTCACACCGCAATATCAGACGGCTGTCATGAGTCGATTACGTTCGACGTATTGCGACGATTTCGAGACGAAAACGGCTTGGAGGCCAAGTTCTTCATGTCTCGGGGCGAAAAGACGCTCATCCGCGACTCTCCTTTTACAGTTCCCAGTGATCTGGACGACTTGGGCGCTTTCACACTCGCTCTTGCCAACCGCTCTGTCGACCTCAAGGGCAATGAGCCGGATGATCTCGATAAAATCACGAAGATCCACGGCAATCCAGAAAATCAACCAGAACACTGCTTAAGACGCCCGCGAGACGTTGGCGAAAGCGGCGCAGCGCAGGCGTTGGATGCATGCCGATCCACGATCATGGCTGGAGTAAACGCGGCGATTGCAACACTCGACACGAATGGCTCAATCGATCCTAGCGACAGAACGGAGCTCGACGCGTTCATTGAATTTCAGAGTTCGCTCGAAGTCGAACTTCCCTCATTTCACGTTGAGATGGGTAAAGCGCTTCATACGTTGCAAGACAGCTTCACTCACCAGCTGAGAGGTGACAGTCACAGTGAGGTTCACACGGTGCTCAATTATGCAGAATATGCAGAAGGGTCCCTCAACGAGGCTGAGGATGGCCCACCTCACTCGCCCGAGATGGACAAGTGTAAGGGCCTTGACGACCTACGCCGTGCGCGACTAGCAACAGCCACTACCGCGAGCTATGAGCTGCTGACCGCAGTTCTTGCCACGGACGGTAACGCCGACGACAGGCGTCAAGCTGCCTCCGCCGTGTTGGATGACTATCTCACGATGAAGGAGGGTTGCACGTTGGATAACCGATGGTGCGACGCGGAGGATGCCCAATATCCTCCCGAGCCGGCGGCAGGCTGTACGGTGGCTGCCACACGCGCGAGCGGTATTCTTTTTCCTCCGCTGTTTACCGCGATGTCTGCGGCGGTAGCGCTGTTCTTTTTTCGACGTCACGTGGGAGGCAAACATTCAGCAGTGCGTTTTAGCCGCGTCCAGCGCTCGCCCCATCCAGGTCGAGCTCGCCTCCGAAATTTCTCGGCAATGCTATTAGCGCTTTCAGTCCTGCGACCCGGTTTGGCTAACGCACAATCCGAGCCAGCGACCAACGCCGCCGAAGCCCAAGCGTGGTCTGACGAAGCGATCCAGACCGAAAAAAATCCTTGGGGTGTGTACATCGCTGCATCAGGTGCTTTGCAGAACCCGGCCGTCGCCGCCACATTGGGAGCTCGATACCGCATCGGAGAGAACTTTCTCTTGGGCCTCAATGGGGAATTTAATCCTATCTTCTCGACGAACTCGGGCGAAGCACGCCTGGGCATGGCCAATGCGTTTGCCTCTTTCATCTTCCGTATGCCCACCGGAAACAAGCATTTGGCACTGCGTACCAGTCTACATCTGGGCACATCCACTCTGCTATTCGATGTTTATGGCGCCAACAGTGGCAGCACGGGCATCTTCGCCGGCATCAATATCTTGGGTCTGGACTACGAAGTGGCAAAACAACTCTACATCGTCTTCGACCCAGCTAACATTGCCATCACAGCTCCCCACCTACGGGTCGCACCCTTCGTTTATCCCCAATACAGAGTGACCATCGGGCTACAATGGGGTAGCTGATGAAGTTGCCGCTCTCGATATATTGACACCAATTCCATCAACACAGACTTCCTCTGGGTAGTCGGGGCAAGTGGGCGATTTGTGTCATTCTGCCTCATTGGGACGCTCGAAGGGTTTATGTATAAACCGGAAAGTTCGATGTCGATTGCACTCTGGTTCCTTCCCAAGTTCCTACGAACTTCGAGCTGCTTCTCGAAACTGATTCGAAGCAGCGCGATAGTGGCGTGCTTTTGTTTGACCGTTGCTTGTGAGGGCCCCTTTTCAGCTCTCGATCCAGCGGGCACCCATGCTGAAGAAATTGCCGATCTCTTTTGGTGGATGGCTGGGGGCGGACTCCTCATTTGGCTCTTGGTGATGAGCCTAGCCTTGTGGGCGATTCGAACAGGAGAACATGCGCCAGAGAAAACAAAGCTCCTCATCATTGGAGGGGGTACTGTGCTTCCCTTCGTGGTGTTGACCGCGCTCTTGATCTTTGGGCTGGCAAAAATGCCCGGACTCCTTGAACTCGGCTCTCCCGAGGCCCCCAAAATTCGTGTAACGGGAGAACAATGGTGGTGGCGAATCGAAGTGCAAATGCCCGACGGACGCACGTTTCAAACGGCGAACGAGCTGCAACTTCCTGTCGGGAAGCGAGTCACCATCGAGGTCGAAAGCGCTGACGTCATTCATTCTTTCTGGATCCCTGCATTGAGCGGCAAAGTCGACATGATTCCTGGACGCACGAACTCGATGGCTCTTGAGCCAACTCGTACTGGCAAGTTCGGTGGATGGTGCGCCGAGTACTGCGGATTGTCCCATGCGCAGATGCGACTTTGGGTACAAGTCGTCACATCACAGGAGTTTGACGACTGGGTCGACCGACAAATGGCTCCGACTCTAGCGGCGTCAGGTGAACAAATTTTCGAAGCCTCCGGCTGCGGAGCTTGCCACACGATTCGCGGCACTCAGGCTGATGGCACGATCGGTCCTGATCTCACTCACGTGGGTTCTCGCTCAACCCTGGGAGCAGGCATCATGGCTAACAATGAGGCATCATACCGTGAGTTCGTCAGCCATGTCTCCAGCTTGAAACCAGGATCGAAGATGCCGTCTTTTGATGTTCTGGCGCCGGACCACATCAACGCCCTGGCCGCATATCTGAAGGAAAGAAAGTGAACTCGTCCGACCTCCCTCGCTCCCCAGAGGATATCGAGCCTCTGCGAAACACGCCCGATCCAGCACTCCGTCACGCTCAAGAAGAGCGTCTACTCACTGCCTGGAAAGCACCCAAGGGATTTCGTTACTGGTCCGCGGTGAACAACAGCGAAGTGGGCAAGTGGTATACGGGACTGTCCTTCGCCTATTTTCTATTTGGTGGCGTTCTCGCGCTGTTGATGCGGATACAGCTCGCCTTCCCGGACAATCAATTCCTCGACGCGCAAACCTACGATCAGCTGTTCACCATGCACGGCTCGATCATGATGTTCTTGTTCGCCGTCCCCATCTTTGAAGCGTTCTCCATTTTGATCCTGCCCGAAATGCTCGCGGCACGCGACCTGCCTTTTCCTCGGCTGTCGGCGTTTGGATTCTGGAGTTTTGCCATAGGAGGCACATTCTTCTGCGCTTCAATTTTTTTTGGGATCGCCCCAGAGGGTGGCTGGTTCATGTACCCGCCGCTCACGACCGACTACAAATCCGGCCCGGGCGCAGACGTGTGGCTTCTAGGTCTGTCCTTCATTGAAGTTGCCTCGATTGCCGCCGCAGTAGAGCTGATCGTTGGTGTGCTCAAGTGTCGTGCTCCGGGAATGCGCATCAATCTCATTCCGCTCTATGCTTGGTACATTCTGGTGGTCGGCGTGATGATCATCTTCGCCTTCCCGCCATTGATAGCCGGAGACATCCTACTTGAACTCGAGCGCATGCTCGACTTTCCATTCTTCGATGCCAAACGTGGAGGCGATCCGCTGCTTTGGCAGCATCTGTTTTGGATCTTTGGGCATCCCGAGGTCTACATTGTTTTTTTGCCATCAGTCGCCTTGATCGCGATGATGGTTCCCACGTTCTCCAAACGCCCCGTCGTCGGGTACGGTTGGGTGGTGCTCGCCGCAGTGGGCACAGGCTTTCTCAGCTTTGGGCTTTGGGTGCACCACATGTTCACCACGGGCCTGCCCGGGATTTCGTTGGCGCTTTTCAGTGCCTCGTCTGAGGCCATCGCTGTTCCCACAGGAATTCAGATTTTCTGCTTCATCGCCACGATGTTCGCCGGTCGCGTTGTCGTCAAAGTACCCATGCTCTTCATTCTGGGCGGTTTTTCCACCTTCATCATCGGTGGTCTGTCCGGTGTCATGGTGGCGCTCTTGCCCTTCGATCTCCAAGCACACGACTCCTACTTCATTGTCGGACATCTTCACTCGGTGTTGATTGGAGGCACACTCTTCCCTATTGCTGGCGCCTTTTACTATTTCTTTCCCTTGGTGGCGGGCAAAGCACTTTCGGAAAAACTGGGACGCCTCGCCTTCTGGCTCATGTTCGTCGGCTTCAACGTGACTTTCGTGCCCATGCACATCACGGGCCTCTTGGGCATGCCGCGTCGAGTGTACACCTACCCCGCGGGAGCCGGTTTCGACACACTGAATCTTGTGAGCACGATCGGAGCCTTCGTTCTTGCTGTAGGCATTTTGGTGTTCGTCTATGATGTGCTGCGACCTAAAGGCAAACAACCTTACGCCGAGCGCAATCCGTGGAACGCGGGTACTCTTGAATGGCTAGCGGAGATGCCGGACAAACCCTGGGGCGTGCGCAGCATCCCCGAAATCGACGGCCGGTATCCACTTTGGCAGCAAAAAAACTTCGTCCGCGATGTGGACGAAGGACGCTTTTTTCTTCCGGATGCGGAGGAGCAACAGCGCGAAACGTTGGTCACCAGCCCCATCGATGCACGCATCGAGCACTGTCTGCGTGTACCCGGGCCTACTTTTCTCAGTTTGTATGCGGCGATTTTTGTCGGGGGTCTGTTCATTTTTTCGACCTTCCACATGTGGATCTCAGCGCTCGTTTGCGCGGTGCTGGCCCTCGGTGTCATTTTAGCGTGGTTATGGACTGGGACGGCACACATCCCGGAAAAAAAAGAAAAGTCCGTGGGGCTCGGTGTCACCGTACCGCTCTACGTTTCTGGTCCGGGGGCGGTAGGTTGGTGGGGCATGCTGATCACCATGCTGGGCGACATGGTGGCGTTCGTTTCTCTTGTTTTTGGCTTCTTCTTTTATTGGACCGTCCACGAAGAGTTTCCTCCCGCGGAGCAGCCCGATTTGGAGCTAATTCTTCCCGCGGTGGCGCTGGTGTTAGCCCTGGGCAGCTGGGTCGCGACTGTGCTGGGTCGTCGAGCGAATCGCCGAGATCAGCTGACAGGATTTCACGTTGCCATGGCCGCCTCAGTCGTCCTGAGCGCCGCCGCCGCTTTCGTTTTCGTGCTTGCGCTTAAAAGCTCGCCGCTTGATCCCACCTCACACGTCTATCCCGCAATGATCTTCACGCTCGTGGGTTGGACGGTGTTGCACCTGGGACTCGGCGCGATCATGCAGCTCTACTGTTGGGCCAGACGGGTATTCGGAAGAATGACAGCCGATTTCGACGCGGATATTCAGAACGTGACTTTGTACTGGCACTTTGCCGGAGTGACGGCACTGGTCACCTGGGGGGTCACCGTGGGATTTCCACGACTGACTTGATTGGAATTCGGGCGCAGAGCCAAGTGGCGCGTGTCAGTGGTGATTCAGCTTGATCGACACCGATAAGATTCAGGAGGAGAAATGGAAAACCCAATCAAAGCAGAACGTTCCGAAGCTGAAGAAAGCCTCATGTCTCTGGCTTGGGGTCCTGCGCTTTGGCTGGGTCACTTTTTCGCCTCATATCTCACCGTTGCCCTCTATTGCGAAAAGTTTGTCGACCCGGGCGGCTCGATCACAACCGCGCGAGTGCTTTGCCTCGCTTACACCGTGGTCGCTTTGATCGGCACCGCGACCTTGGCCATTCGGGGCTACCGCAGGCACAGGTTTTTACATACGCCCCATCCTCATGCATTCGATACAACTCAACATCGTTACCGCTTCCTCGGATTTGCGCAGCTCTTGCTTTCCGCGCTGAGCTTTTTTGCCGTGATCTACGTGGCTCTCCCTCTTGGATTCTTTGCCACATGCCGCTGACCCATCCACGCTCATTCCTAGCGGGAACCCTGGCGTTGACGCTGGTCTGGGTATGGCCGTTGCCCGGTCTTTCGCTACCCGGCTTTTCATCCCACATGCTCATGCACATGGTCGTCGTCGCTGTTGCTGCCCCACTTTTGGCGTTCAGTGTTGTCGGTTCCCGGCTCGATCCCTATGTGCTCTTTCGGCACCAACCGAGCGCTATTTTGGCCTCAATGCTTGAGTTCGTCGCTGTCTGGAGTTGGCATGCACCGCGCTTGCACCATCTCGCCCGGACACAAACCGGCTACCTGATCGCCGAGCAAGCGACGTTTCTCTCGTGTGGCGTTTTCCTCTGGCTCTCCGCGTTGGGTGGAAACTCCGAGCGACGCCGTACAGCTGTTTTCGGTGGTGTCATTGGGCTGCTTCTCACCTCGATGCACATGATCCTGCTCGGCGCACTACTCGCGCTAGCGAAGCGCCCCCTTTATGGCGCACACCATGGCGAGCACGCAGCGAACTGGGGCTGGTCAACACTGCTTGATCAGCAGGTGGGGGGCGCCATCATGGTGTTCCTCGGTGCTGCAACTTATCTGACGGGCGGGCTATTCTTGGCAAGAAAAATGCTTGAGCAACCTGAACCAACAGGAGACACCCCATGAAGTTGCCCTCAAACCCCTGGACAAAAACAGGTCTATTGCTGGCCTTGACGGGCGGCTTAGGGCTGATCGTGCTTGTCGGAGGACTGGTCCCTATCAGGGCAAGCAGCGGTCATTTCGAAGTTACCAAGAGTGTCCTCAAGTTTGCGATGCAGCGCTCGGTAGCGACTCACTCGATCGGCATCGAGGTGCCTCCACTTGACGATCCGCGTCTAGTTCTTCTCGGCGCGGGACACTACGAAAGCGGATGTCGCTTTTGTCACGGCATTCCCGGCCAGGCGCCTCCTGCAGTGGCCTCGGCGTCTGCGCCGCGCGCGCCAGCGTTGACGGGAGCGGCCGAGCAATACGATGCCGCTGAGCTTTTCTACATTGTGCGACACGGTGTCAAGTTCACGGGAATGCCTGCGTGGCCCAGTGACGCGCGCGAGGATGAAGTTTGGGCCGTCGTTGCATTCCTACGAACCTTCAACACCATGAATGAACGCGACTACGAAAAGCTGGTGTATGGCTCAACGCGCGGACTGCAACCAGAGGAAGCACCTCGTGGCCTCGAAAAATGTTCCCGCTGTCACGGAACACGCGGTCAAGGGCGCGGTCAGGCGTTCCCTCACTTGGCAGCCCAAAGTTCGAAGTACATCGAAGACTCGCTCGTCGCCTACGCAAAGGGCGAGCGCGCGAGCGGCATTATGCAGCAGGTCGCCGTGTTGAGTGAACGCGATCGAAAGGAATTAGCAGACTGGTTTTCCTCCCAACCGCTACCGACGCCGCGCGGCAACACTAACCCCAGTGACCCACTCTTCGTTGAGGGAAAACGCATCGCTCAGCATGGCGTTGCTGAGCGTGACATTCCTTCATGCCAGGATTGTCACGGACCAAGCGGAAACCCCAACGTGTCCTACCCGGCGCTATCCGGCCAACCTTCGAGCTTCTTGCAGAGACAACTCACGTTGTTTGCTGCCGGGACAAGAGGGGGAACTGCTTTTGCCCGGTTGATGGACCAAGTAAACGCGCATGCCCTCAAAGAGTCTGAAATAAAAGCAGTAGCGGCCTACTATTCTAGCCTGTCCGACTGAGGAAGCGATGTCTGAAGACAATCAAGAAAGTCCCTGGACAGTGCTCGTCGCGATGACGGCCAACTTGACTATCGCGGTGGCCAAGTTCATCGTCGCTGCGATCACCGGAAGCGCCGCGATGTTCGCTGAAGGTGTACACTCGGTCGTCGATACGCTGAATCAAATCCTTCTGCTGATCGGAGTGAAGCGAAGTCATCGCGTACCAGATGATGTTCACCCGCTAGGATACGGAAAAGAAGTGTACTTCTGGACCGTCATCTACTCCGTGTTGATGTTAGGAATTGGCGGAGGGGTCACTATTTTCAATGGAATCAATGGTCTGTTGGAGCCTGAACCAATCGAAAGCTTCATCTCAAGCTACGTAGTGTTGGCCGTAGCCGCTGTGGCCGAAGGCGCGTCTTGGGTGTTTGCGGTGCGGGCAATCATTCGCGACAAGGGAAAAGTCGGACTCCTGCAAAGTCTCCAGGAAGACAGTGACCCCTCTCGTTTTGTCATCGTCGGAGAAGACTCAGCCGCCCTCATCGGGCTCGTCATCGCGGCGAGCGGGATCGGTCTCGCGCAGCTCTTACACACACCGATCCCCGACGCCATCGCGTCAATCTTGATCGGCCTGATCTTGTGTCTCACCGCAGCTGCCCTGATCTCAAAAACGAAAGAGCTAGTTGTCGGACGCGCCGCCTCGCCAGAAGTCGTGACTGAAGTGAAAGAACTCATCGAGCAAGAAACTGCCGTGGGCTACGTGGGCCCCCCACTGACGATGCAGCTTGGTCCCGAGCAGACAATGGTGGCGATCGACATACGCTTCCGCTCCCAGCTGATTGCCTCGGAAGTGGCGGAAGTCGTCGATACCCTGGAAGCAAAGATACGCGAACGTTTTCCTCACTTCACCCGCATCTACATTGAGCCCCAAGTTGAGGATGCGGATGTCGATCGCGAACAACCGACTCAGCAAGCGCTCAACTCTGGCGACTTGTGAATGCGCTCACTGCTGACACAAAGTTTTGTGGCTCCAAGCGCGATGTTCTTTCCTCTATCCACGCTGCCCACGATCGCGAGGCCACTCAAGGCTCCCGGCATCAGCGCTTGCCGCAGACGATAGCTTCTGTGGCCAGAATGGGCTCATATCCCTGGGAGATGAGTGCGTTCAGGTCTTCTTCTACTCCGCCTGCACTTCCGCTTGGCCCCAGGCATTTGGCAGAAGTGCTGCCGGAGCCAGGAGCAGCGTACGCCGTGTGTGCAGCGTTGCCTGCACACCCCAGAAGAATGCCACTCAGAATCATGCTGATAGATTTCCAGTTTGTCATTTCTTGAATCTATCGGATGAGTCACAGAAGTCCATGCAGACTCCTCGGGTTTTCCGCCACGGGCCGGGCGGCGATGGAGTCAAACAACACCACTCGCTCGATGGAGGGCTTCATTGCATCGCGTCCGGCATACCTTACATTTTTTCCCGTCTTTTCACGCTGAGCCTATTCAGAGGCGCAGACAGAGTCGTCGACACAAACTCCACCCGCACAATCGCCTGTCGCGCATTCTGCGTTTTCAGCACATGGCTCGCCCACTTTCATGCGTCGCACACAGGTTCCATCCTGACAGAGACCAAAGACACATTCTGTCGCCGGCGAGGAACAATCATCGCCTGGATAAGCCGCCCCAAGGCAAGTTCCAGCTTCACCGCAGATATCGCTCTGACAGCCGTGATCCACCGTGCAACTGGCGCCCACTCCTAACTTTTCCGAACAGGTACCTTCGGGCGTACAAAAGAGGTCCTCCTCACAGTCTCGGAATTGGCTCGTGCAGCTTGAACCGACCCCGCCGTAAGCTTCGCAGCGACCCGTTCCTGCGGTTTCCTCCCCGATACAGCGCAATCCTTGGACGCAGTCACCGCAGGGTTCACCGAGCTCACCGTCAGCACGACACACTCCCTGTGGACGCTCGGGAGAGTCGTCGTCACACCAGCCCAAGTCACAGCGGGAAAAGAATGCAGTGGCGGGGTCTTCGCCAATTCTGCCGCACGCTTCGCCAACCACCGGCGAGTTCATGCAGGTATTTGTCCGACGATCACAGTACAGGCTGCCGTCGACCAGCTCTCCGTTTCGCACCGAGCTGCTGCCGTCGAAGCAGTCGAAGTTTGCCCCACAGGGCTCCCCTGCTGCGATCGGCGCTCGGCAAATGGACTCCGAGTCGCAATCCAAGTCAGGAGCGCAATCGGTCTCTGCGCAGCTTTCACCCAGTTGTGCCAGCCCGGCAGTTCCACATTCGCCGGGACAGGTGCGGCCTTCCTTTGAACAATAACCGGTCATGCACTCGCCGTGAGAAACGCATGCTTCACCGTCAGCCTGACGAGGCTCCAGGGTACCGTCACAATGACCCAGTACTTCGAAGATGTCCGGCGTGAACAAGAAGAACGCGAAGTTGCACGGGTCGTCGACGAAGCGGGCGTGACAGGCTCCTACTTTGTCAGGCCGATAATCAACGTGGCCAGCTGCTGCCGACTGCTCCAACTGTTCCAGTCCGTAACACTGCATTTCTGCCTCGCAGTGTGCCGCGTCCCGATAATCCAGTTCTCCGCACTGCATCAAGTAGAGACACAAATCGCTCGTGAATAACGGACAGAGGTCCTTCAGCTCCACCGGTTCCGCGGAGGAATAGTCCCGCGCAACCCCGTTGCCAGTGCTGCCTCCAGAGCCCTCCGGAACCGAATCAGTCGATTGACCGCAAGCCCCCATCAACGAAACCACTAAGCCAACTAAAACCAAGCCTTGTAAGCGCATATCTTCCAGCCTTGGCCTCCAAAGTTCGCGCCGTCAAGTCAGAACCAGGAGGCTGAGGATTTCGGCATCGCAAGATGGATGTCGCCATGCGTTCGCCTCCCTCACGCCCTCAGTCAGCATGGCGCCCCCCGTCAGCATGGCGCCCGCCGTCGGCTCGCTCAGAGGCTGCACGCATCTAAGCAAATCTCGGCCTGCGTATCGCAGTCGGGATTCTCCACGAGGCAAGTGTAGCACTCGTCGATATTCGCTTGTTGAAAGAGAACATCAAACAAGGTCACACAGTCTGTCTGGCCGATAATCTGATATCCACATGCAATTTGAATCTCACAGATTTGCGCGCTGGTACCAGTGAGCAGCTCACCGGGGACCCACTCGTCGCCACCGTCCATTCCGCCCGTGCCGTCATCGGCTCCGCCAGTTCCTTCAGCTACGCCACCAGTGCCAACGGCCTCACCACCAGTGCCGTCTACCGTCCCGCCGGTTCCTTCAACGACACCACCAGTGCCGTCGGTCGCGCCTCCGGTTCCTTCAGCTACACCACCAGTGCCGTCGGTCCCATCATCACCAAGCTCGTCCTCGTCACCACCTCCGCAGGCTGTGACAACAAAAGAAACAGCAAGGATCGCGGCCGTTGTCATCATCGTTCTCATGTTCAGTTCTCCCTAAAATTTCAAGATTGTGTTCCTCGGCGAAGAGCAGGAGCACCAGCTACATGCCATGCGCCTTCTCGCCTCCCAGGGTTGCCCTTCCCTCATCCTCCAGTATCGAGGGCTTGTCCAGGACCTCAGGAACCGCATTGGCTCGCTGGGTCAACTTTTGCCGTCCCGCAGCGCTCTTCACGCACTCGCCTCGCACTTTAACGTGTAAGAAATGGGGCACGGGTTTTGCCTCTTCCTTTCGACTTCCAAAAGGCCCTCTATGACAGACACCTTGACCCCGACCGCGTTTGCCTCGGCCCGGCGCCGGGTCAAAGCGCGACTGGGCATTTTGGCCCCCCCACGCGTCGATCTCTACATCGGCTAGGGCATGCCCCGCCGCGTCGAGATACGGGGACGCGGTGTGGCGCCGAGCTGGTCTGGATCGGCTCACCCACGCCATGAGTTCGAACGCCGGTTACTTGCACTGATAAGCCCCCGCGTGCGGCTCATCACCACGCTCAGAGCCGGTGAAGTCATCGCTCACCTGCGCATGCACCGCGGCGACCGAGACCTCGTCGCAGCTCGCTAGCTGAAAATCGCCTTCACTCGCCAGCTTGAAGTTCGAGCGCTGGGCGTCTGTGACGTTGTCTGTGAGCGTCGCGACTGCATCGTCACGCAAGCTGATGGCGCCGCTGCTGAGGTTGCCGTGCACGGTGACATCGCTGGTGACGCTCCAGCGGATTTCAATCGAATTCGCGTAGGCCGCTTCTGTCTCATTGAAGATAGTGTTGTGGGCCACCAGCGTGTTCACTCCACGCTCAATGCTCACGGGCACATCGTGCTCACGGCTCCCCGCAAAGGTGCTGGAGATCACATTATTGCGTACGATGAGAACCATACACAGGATCGCGAAGGCCAATGCCAACACCGCGAGCGCAATTCACGATCCGGTTACCCTCGATCAGGTGCGCCGTGCCATCAGGCGAGTCCCACATATGAATCGCGTGCTCAGAAAGGCCGCCTGCGTAGCTTTGATCACCGCGGTCAGCGGCCTTCTTGCCGTGCGCTGGGCGACCTGGCTCCGTGTCGCAATAGATCCCCTCGAAGTAGCTACTGTGCACATGCCAGTTCGTACCGTTGTGAGTATCGATGCCGCCCGTGTAGCAGGTGGTATTGCCTTCTGAGTCACCATAGCCCCAAACGTTGTCACGCCCTTGTTCGGTCATGACGAAGCGACTGCACGACACCTCAGTCCCATTCACCGTTCCGCTGCCCGGACTCGCCTTGAGGAACTGCTGACCGCCATCTTGGAGCGTCACGTTGTGAATGATGCTCTCGTCGGCCTCTTCCCAGAGATGGATGAGATGGAAAATCGATTCTTGCACGGTGAAGTCAGCAAGCACCACTCCAGGCGCGTCCACAGAGATGACAGCCGTCTGCATACCGTGGTCGGTGTAGTTGGAATCGAGAATCACCGCACCCGCGTCGGAGTCTTCACCCACAATCGAAATGTTCGGCGTCGTGACGTACAGCCCGGTATATGAACCCTCCCCTGCTTCATCAAATGTGTACGTCCCACGGCCCAGCACAATCGTATCGCCCTCTTCGGCATCAGCGACCACGGCGCGCAAAGTCGTCTCTTGGTCACCTTGAATGACTTTCCCCGCCCCTGCTGGGCTCACGTTGATCACTCGGCCATCGCGGGCCGGCAACATGCGCTGTGCGCAACGCGAGGTGGGTTCGGGCAGCATCTCGCCACCCCCAGTACCTCCGTTTGAACTTCCACCCCTCGCGCCGCCTCCCGCCCCAGAGGACTCTCCCCCCGAAGAGGCTCCACCAGACGCACTGTCACCGCCCACATTCGCATCAGCTTTTTCGCCGTCTCCCCCGCACGAGCTCGTTGCCAGCAGCCCCAGCGAGACGAGAGCGAGGAACCGCGATCGGAAGAAGCAGGCGTTCGTCATGCTACAATTGGAACAGCAAGCTTGGTCCGGCGGCAAGCCTCAAGAATACCCACAACAAAACGAAGGAACCCACCTCGCGGTGGGTTCCTGAATACGAAAATGACTCCACTCGATCGTCAGTTACACGAAGTCTGAATATCCCCGAGCGACCCGCGATCCATGCCACTTGTCCCCGTCAGCTCCGCAGGGCAAGAGACCTCGCGGTAACGGATGTTGGGGTTGTCGGCAGCTTGGTACCAGTCGACGAACCACTCGCAACCATCCTGCAATTCGGTGAGTCCGCGTGAGCCGAATACCGAGCTGCACTTGTTGCGGACGCAGGACTTGATTTGACTGTGAGAACCGCCCTGACTCTGGCACTGGGTCAGGAAGCCGCCGTATTGCGCGCCCAACTCATTGTTCGAGACGCCCCATTGGTTGGAGCATGCGTTGAACAGGCCTACGCCGCCGCCAGGAATGAGGATATCAAACTGACCGCCCGAGACGTCGTACCCAATGTTGAGGGCCTGAACGACCATCTTCTTGTTCGCTAGAGCGGCAGAGCCGGCGTCGTTTCCGTAGTGCCCTTGGCCCGTAAACTCAATTTCGTAGCAGCGTCCGCAAACGTCGCCGCTTGAGGTGGCTGCGTAGCCGTAGGAAAGGTTCGAAGAGACAGCATAAGGCGCATAGCTTTGACACTGAAAGCCGCCTCCCCCGTTGCAGGAGCTCCCCGTTCCCGAAGAAACCGGTGAATCATCTGCGCCACACACGGTAGCCGGCTCCACGCTCATGGGCACATTCCCCTCCCAAGAACAATGCGCTTTGCAACAATCCCAATAACGCGTGGCGTAGCCATTGCAGGTGGGCGCATTGCAAGATGCGCAAGGTCCGCCGCAATCTACGCCAGTTTCGCCCTGGTTCTGTACACCGTCGTTACAAGTCGCTGAAGACTGGCAGGCTGAGCAAGGTCCGCCGCAATCGATGCCTGTTTCACCCTGATTCTGAACTCCATCGTTGCAGGAGGCGCTTGAGCCTGCTTGACCAAAGGAGAGCCAGTTCAAGTTAGCATCACCATCCAAGAAGGTCGCACGTACGGTATGGCCGCCTTGAGAAAGTGAAACACCAGAGATGCTCCGCGTGGCCCAAGCCTGCCAGCCATTGCCGGGTGAGGTGACGGTTCCCACGTTTGAGCCATCCACGCTGACCTGCACTCGCTTGCCACTGGTACTCGCCGCGAGGCGTAGCGCGATGTCGAAATTGCCTGATTGAGAGACCTCGATGTCGTACTCGAGCCACTCTCCGGCGACCGTCCATCCCACGTTACAGCCGCCACCAGCGTCGGTGGTGGTCTCCTGGTCGACGGGCCCGGTCCCGCAGTTTCCGGAATGCCCGAGGGTGCTGTCCTCGTAGCGATCGAAGTCTTCCGCTTCGATTTGCGCAGGGATGCTGGTTCCGGATGTTTGGCAGGCTGAGCAAGGTCCGCCGCAGTCGACGCCGCTCTCGCCCTGATTCTGAACTCCGTCGTTGCAGCTAGGCTCCATAGCGCAGGCATCACAGGGACCGCCACAATCCACCGCAGTCTCGCCTTGGTTCTGCACGCCGTCCTGGCAGCTCGGATCGGGCACGCACTCGGAACACGGACCGCCGCAATCGACGCCACTTTCCCCCTGATTCTTCAACCCATCGTCACAGCTCGGTTCGACTCCGCCGCCGCCCCCGTCAAACGTCACAGCCAATACGGTCGGTCTTCCGGTGCCGTTGGCGCAGAATCCAAAGTTCTGGGTCCCCCCGGGGGCAATCGTGCCGTTGTGAGCAACCGGAGAGACAACGTTTCCACTCTGTTGACCGTTCCAGAGATTCCCGACCGAAGAGCCGCCGAAGTCGAGAGTCACCTGCCAAGCACTTACAGCTTCGCTTCCGCGATTGGAGAGCACTACGTCTGTGCAATAGCCGGCTCCCCAATCATTTTGCAGGTCGATGGTGACATCGAGCACACCACTCGACAACGCCTGAGTAGCCGTCCCGAGATCAGAGGACGCATCAGTTGCGCATCCGAAGGCGAGCAGTGATGTAAGAAGCGGCGCCAGAGCTAATGATATTCTCATTGTATAATTCCAGAGCAGAACAAAGCCCCCTTGGCTTCGACTGGCTGGTCCTCATCCCGGATACCCGTCCGAGCAATTCCAAATCAACCGATACACACGCCGAGATACCGCTTTCACCACAAGCGCTCTGACCGCCCAAGAAGAATCCGCGCGCAGCCGAAAGTCAGCCCTCAAAAGCCTTAAAAGATGCTCATTGCGGAACACCTACGCTTGACGCAGGCGACTCCGCTCCCGGCGAACTATGTCTGGTCTTCAAGCAACTCGATGAGAATATCTGAAGCCAAGATCAAGCCCCGAGTCGCGTGATAAGGAGTCTTCCAGATCTCTCCTTTGTGATTGCCGCGCGGACCCATTGTGCCGTCCGAAAAAACACTCCAATAGAAGTCTCCGTGCTTCGAGTCGTGGCACTTTCCCATGAGGCAGTCGAAGACTCGCTCCATGCCTTCTACAATCTGAGCGTCAGCTGTCTGGTGAAAGAGACAGCACATGCCAACAAGAGCTTCCGCTTGCACCCACCAAATCAGTTCCCGTCCCCGCACTTCCGGTGCTCTGCTAGCCCCCTCAGGGACGCCAAAATCAAGAATGCCGCCAGCTTCGTCAACACCGCAGCGTAGAGCATGCTCCGCCATACGTTGCCCGGCTGCCGCTGCTAATGCTTGTTCCGCTGGACCGAGCTGAGCCGCCGCCATGCGGATGAGCCATGAAGTCTCAAGATCGTGTCCGTAGCTCACCTCGGGCGCGCCGATGGGAGAGAAGTCGGCCGCAAAGTGCTTGTGCACGTAGCCCCCGGGCTGAAGCATTGGCCCGCAAATCACGCCGACTAGCTCCGCCAGCCGCTCGCGCAGAATCTGATTTTCGGGAAACAACTCACGCAGTGGCGTGAGCGCTTCAAGCACATGAATATGCGTATTTGTACATTTTTCTGTGCCAGCTGGGGCCTCGACCAATTCGAGCCAACCGCCATCTTCCCCTTGAAGGTAGCCGCCGAAATCCGGGTCGTGCCGCAAAGCATCGATCTCAAGAAAAATTTCAAGAGCCCGCTCCCCCGCAACTCGCGAGCGCAGTGGATCAAGTTGCGCAAATGCGAGCGCGTAAGTACTCAAACCGTAGATCGCGAAGGATTGAGCATAGAGCTGCACACGCTCATCTTTTGCGCGACCATGGGACGAAACCAAATTCAGCAAGAGCTTCGAGTTTGGCTTGGAGAACACTGCAAGCAGATGGTCCAAAATCGACTCACAAAGAGCGGTACGCCTGGGTTCCGCACCACGCCGTGTGGTAACAAAAGAATAAGTATAAAGATGCCGCGCTTGCTGAATCAAGCTCTTGTCTCCGCGTGTTTCGAGGCTAGGACCCAACGCGGCTTCTTCGCGGGCCAGTTCTGGAGAGAAGTCTTCGTGGAGATATCCGTACACTCCCCCAGCTGGATCAAGACTGCTCGCCTCCCAGCGTTCAAGACTCTCTTCCGCCGCCTCATTCATTGAATGCGCCAATTGTTTCAAACGAAGCAGCACGCCAGCATCGATCAGGGCTGAATTCTCAGCCCTCGGCTTTTCAAACATGGTTAAACCCGTGGGACGACGAGACGATGCCCCTGTTTGAAGACTTTCATGACGAAGAGAAGACTGATCTAAGCTCACAGTCGCAACGTAACTAAAGCGCTTAAGTTTTACAACAGGCTAGATTCTGCATGAGCCAACCGGCAAAATCTTCTTGCCCGCTCCACTAAAACGTTTTATCCTTGGCCAGCGATGACGACTCGAATCACGACTCAACCGGAAACAACGCCGACCACCGCGCTCCTGCGGCGTCACCCGGGCGGGCCTATTCTCACCGGTGCCGATTTTCCGCTCCAAGCGAGAATCCAGCGCGTCTTCAACTCGGGCGTCATCAAGGAAAAGGGCAAGTACATCATGGCTTGCCGCGTGGAAGACCGGGCTCTGCGAAACCGCATTTGGATTGCGGAAAGTGACGACGGAATCAAGTTCGTTCCCCGAGCTCAGCCCGTGGCGATGCCTCACGAGAACGCAGAGTTCGCCGAGTACACCACTGGCATGTACTACGATCCGCGTATCACAAAGATCGACGACACCTTCTACCTGCTCCACGCCGCTCATTCGAGCCACGGCTGTCGTCTGAGTCTCGTCAAGACGACGGACTTCAACGACTTCGAGTGGATGGGGTTCATCTCCGAGACCGACAATCGAAACGGCGTGCTTTTCCCAGAAAAGATCGGCGGCCTCTACGCGCGTCTCGACCGCCCCAATACTGGAGGCAACTTCGGCGACATTTGGATCTCCTACTCGCCCGACCTCGTCTTCTGGGGCAAGAGCGAATGCGTCCTGCGCAATGCAGACGTCAGGTGGGCTTGGTCGAAAATTGGCCCTGGAGCCACCCCGATCAAGACCCCAGAAGGTTGGCTCAACATCTTCCACGGAGTACGCACCCAGTGCGCCCAGCACTACGTCTATTCCCTCGGCGTCGCCCTCCACGACCTGGAAAACCCAGCAAAGATAATCGCTCGCAGCCAGGAAGCAATTCTCGAGCCCGAAGCGGGATACGAACTCGTTGGTCAAACCCCAAGTGTTGTCTTTAGCGCAGGAGCGGTGCTCGAAGACGATGGAGAAGTGAAAATCTACTACGGGGGCGCCGATACCGTGCAGTGCCTTGCCACCTCCACCCTCGATGAACTCCTTTTCGCGTGCAAGAGCCTCTGACTCCGGCACCTCCACCCATTTCGCAACTCAGCCCTCACGTTGAATTCTTGGAGATAACAATGAAGATCGCAAAAAACAGTCCCCTCATTTTTGGCCTTTCCTGCTTTGCTCTTTTGGGAGCAGTCGCCTGTTCCGAAGGCAGCGATGGCGAGGATGACGACTCCGCGACTGGCGGCAGCGACGCGGGCACTGGTGGCAGCGATGCGGGCACTGGCGGGGACGAGCCTGGTACAGGTGGGGACGAGCCTGGTACAGGTGGGGACTAGCCTGGTACAGGCGGCGGCGGAGGCGCGGATCCCGGCGACGGCCTCAGCTTTAATTTCGACGCCGCTCTGGGGGGGTTCAAAATCGACTACGAAGAGAACCTTCCGATGGGCACGGGCGATGACAGCTTCATCAGTACCCTCGTGTTTGATGCTGCAGACGGCGATCCTTCGGCGGGTTCGGCTCAGTTGAGTACGCCTTTCGACTACACAGGAAACGGCCTCTACGACATGCTCCAAAAGGTCCACGTAGCGCAGTCGTTCGAGGAGCCCGTCGACATGAGCGGTAAAACGATGACGGCAGTGGTGAAGCTCACGACTGACGGAAGCGCTGACCCCACGGAATGCCCCATGCTGGCCAAGCCTTTCGCCAAATCGGGTGACCTCTACGTTTGGGCTGACAACGATCCCAGTCTTCTCGCCCTCGACACCTGGGTGGAGGTGAGCTTCACGCCTGGTGGCGACATGGTGGATTTTGACGAAACAGATGTACGTTTGGTGGGTGTAGAAATCACCCCCAACCCCAGTACTGACTGCGTCACCGGCGACACCGTCGTGCTCATCGACTCGATCACCATCAAGTAAGCCCGCCTCTTCCTTTTTTCTCCTCAATCGCGCCGCTCGCCCCTGTGGCGAGCGGCCTTTTTCATTCAAAGAGCACCCATGTCTGCGCCCTTCTTCCTCCGCAAATCCGCCGTCGAATCAGCTCATCTCGCTGTCCTCGAAAAGAAGAACACTCCACTTCTCCCGGGCAACGGCATCTTCACGCGCTACAAACACCCAGTGCTCACTGCCGAACACACTCCCCTCGAATGGCGCTATGACTTTAGCCCCGAGCGCAATCCATTTTTCATGGAACGCCTGGGCATCAACGCAGTGTTCAATGCCGGTGCTATTCTGCACAAGGGCAAGTACTTGGTTCTCGCACGCGTGGAAGGCTGGGATCGAAAGAGCTTCTTTGCTGTCGCCGAGTCGGAAAACGGGATCGACGGATTCCGATTCCGCCCCAACCCGTTGCTCTTCGATGAAGCCATAGAAGCAGCCACCAATGTGTATGATGCACGACTTACAGCCCACGAAGACGGCTTCATCTACGCAATTTTCTGCGCGGAACGCAAGGATCCCCAGGCAGCGCCTCACGACACTAGCTCTGCACTGGCGAGCGCAGGCATCATGCGTACCAAGGATTTCGACGACTGGGAGCGACTCCCCGATCTCATCACACCTTCTTCTCAGCAGCGCAACGTGGTGCTGCACCCCCGTTACGTGCAGGGAAAGTACATGCTCTACACCCGTCCCCAAGACGGATTCATCGACACTGGCTCAGGCGGAGGCATTGCCTGGGGACTCAGCGACTCGATGACGAGAGCCCGCTTGGAGAAGGAAGAACTCCTCGACGCGCGCTTGTATCACACCATTAAAGAAGTAAAGAACGGCGCAGGAGCACCCCCCCTCGATACCGAAGAAGGCTGGCTTCACATCGCCCACGGAGTACGCAACACGGCAGCCGGATTACGCTACGTGCTCTACGCTTTCCTCTGCGACAAAGACAAGCCTCATCGCATCACGCATGCTCCGGGCGGCTACCTGATTGCCCCGGAAGGTGAGGAGAGAGTCGGGGACGTCTCGAATGTCGTATTCTCCAATGGCGTCATTCAGCAGGCGGACGGAAGAACTCTCATCTATTACGCCTCAAGTGATACCCGCCTACACGTCGCGGAAACGACCACAGAGCAGCTACTCGACTACGTAAAGAACACACCGAGCGAGGCGCTCACCAGCCGAGAGGCTGTGCTTCAGCGGCGACAGCTGATCGAGAAGAACCAGAGGCACCTTTGAAAGTTCTCTGGGCAATCACTCGAGGCGCTCGGATCGCCCTTCTGACCGGACTGAGTTCAGGGCTCCTCGCCCCGAACGCGCTCGCTCAAAGGGACGAAACGATGAGCGAGCTCCCTGATGACTTTGGAGGCTTCGTGGGAGTCGACGGCCAAAAGCTGACTCTTAACGGAGGTGACTTCTACTTCAGCGGAGCAAACTCCTACGCCATGCTCTACTCCCCCGAACAGGCGGAAGAGCAGATGCGTATTGCCAGGAGCATGGGCATCAACGCCATTCGCATGTGGGGGTTCTGGGATGGTGAAGAACCCACGGTGGACGAAAATGGCGAGGTGATCCCCGATGCTCCTTCAGGCACCGACCGATGGGGGCGCGCCGTTTTGCAATCGAGGCCCCGCGAATACAGCGAACTCGGTTTTCGCAAGTTCGATCGCGCCATCTACCTGGCGCATGTTTACGGCATGAAGCTGATCATTCCCCTGCTCAACGAATGGGATGAGTTTGGCGGGTTGAAGCAGTACCTGAAATGGGCTGATCTCTATGTTCCTGAAGACGTCGAGGGCTTCTACGCCAACGAAAATAACATCAAGGCCGAACGCTATCAGTTCTTCGAATCTCAAGTCGCCCAAGATATCTACTTTGATTACGTGAGCCAGGTGCTGAATCGCACCAACACGATCACCGGGGTAAAGTACAAGGACGACCCAGCCATCATGATCTGGGAGGTCATGAATGAGCCCCGCTTTGGCCCCTGGGAAGCTGACCCAAGCGGAGAAAAAGTTGCTGGTTTCCTTGAGAAAAGCGCCAAGTTCATCAAGTCGATCGATTCCAAGCATCTCGTGGGAACCGGCGAGGAAGGTTTCCTTTCTCCAGAGGACACTGAGGGCAGCGGGCTGCAGGGTTACGCATGGTCGGCTGCAGCTGGCGAGGGGTCTTCCTTCCGCCTCAACTCAGAAATTGAAGAAATTGATGTACTCACCTTTCATGGTTGGCCCTTCAACTGGGCGATGGCGAGCGAGTTCTATCAGGACAACATCAACGAGTTCATGCCCGAATGGATCGAGGAGCACGCGCGCATCGCCAGGGAGATAGGCAAACCTCTCTATCTGGGTGAGTTCGGTTGGCAGATCTTGCGGCGCGAGGGTTCAGATCTAGAAGAACGCGATGCCCTCATAGAACCTGCCTACCAGGCTGTGCTCGACAACGATCTCGCAGGCGTAGCCTATTGGCACATCACTGAGAGTCACAACCCTGAAGAAGCACGCTACACCGGTGAGATCGAACGCAGCACCCTCGATTCTGCTATTTATACTGACACGGTGGTGCCTCACGATCAGGAGTTTCGTTTCGACATCTACTGCCCCGAAGACGTCTCGACTTGCGCGCTCATCGAAAAATATACCGAGGCGATGGTTTCCCAGGTCGAAAATCCTGACCCTCCGTTTCTCTCTTCGTGTTTTAGCCCGAGAACTGTGTGCGGCGAGATGTGCGTCTTGCTCGACTCGCATCCAGATCACTGCGGTTCCTGCGGGAACTCCTGCGCCGCGGGCCAAGTTTGCACAGAGGGCGCGTGCACCGACCGCCAGGCAGCTCCGCCTTGGCATGACGGCAGCTCGCCCTACGACACCTCGGCAAGCTGCCAATTGAGTAGCCCAGCAACCCCGCTACCAGCCCGCACGTTGGCCCTGTGCGCGTTGATTTCCGGAACCCTCCTTTTCAGGCGGCGCTCACGACTCTGAGACACCTGGCATTTGAGGGGGGCAGTCTCGCTCATTCCGCACCATCGCGACGGGCTCGCAGCTCTTCCTGAATTTCCTCCACCCGCCTACGGCTGAGAGGATAGTGAGCCATAGCGACAATCGCGACCACTAAGCAAAACGAAGGGAAGATCGCGTAGCCAGCGCGAATCGACGTGAGACTCTCTGCGCTCAGACTTTCAACTTTTCCCGTGACTCCTGCATTCATCAAGAGTCCGGCGCTAAAGATGCCAACCACTGAGATAGCCATCTTGTAGAAAACCGAGAAGACAGCACTGTACATACCTTCGCGCCTAGCTCCGGTGACGAGTTCATCTTCATCGCAAATATCTGCCATGAAGGACCCGTTCACGACCCAGCACACCGCGAGCCCCGCGTTCTGAATTGCGGGCGGCACAATCATGAGCCACGGCATATCTGGCGAGAAAAGGTACCAGCTGGAAAGATAGCCCAGGGTAGCCACTGACAGGCCGGTCAGCAGCATCGTCTTCTTTTCGACGCTCTTAGCGAGGCTGCCGACAATAGGCATCATGAGCAGTGATACCCCAGCCGTCGCAAAGCTGGCGATGAAGTTCACCCGCGCGAAGTCTTCGGTATGAGTTCCGAAGATGTAAAACTGGCCAATGTAATAAACGAGGGGGAAAGAGAAGAAGATCCCGACGAACACCCCGAAGAATGAGGTAACGAGACGTAGAAAGCTTCGGTTGGATAGCGTCTGACGGATCGCGGGCCAGAGGCGGAGCTTGTCCCCAGTTCCGCCCGGAAAGCGCTCTTTTGCCAGAGCCGGTGTGACTCCTGCCACGAGAATCACCACAGCCAGAATTGGGCCCAGCACGCGCATACCTTCCACAACATCACCATCGAAAGAGGGCTGTGTAGCGAGCCAGTAGATCCCGGTAGGGAGTAGTCCGCCAATGAAGGCAGGCACAAGACGGAAGATTTGCAGGCGAGTGCGGTCCGCATAATCGACGGCCATCTCGGCGCCCAACCCCGAATAGGGAATCACCCAGATGGTGAAGCCAATGTAGTAGATGACGATGGCAGCCATCAGGAACGAGAAGGGCCCCCCTTGAACCCCGAGCGCGACGCTGACCTGATCCATCCATGCAAAACTTCCGCCCCCCGTGACCTCAGGCAAATCAAGAGCAGGAGCGGCTGGAACGAGCCAAACGCAGGCAAACGAGAGCGCCATCACGACCGCGCCAAGCACTACCCAGGGGCGACGGCGACCAAAGCGGCTTCGTGTGTTGTCCGTGATGGTTCCCATCACTGGATCCGTCAACGCATCAAGCGCGCGAGAGACCAACTGAATCAAGGCGAGTAGCGCGGGATGATAGCCCAGCCCAATTTGAAGCACACTCGATTGAAAATGACCGAGAGCGTTGTTGGCCAGGTTCTCAGCGAGTCCGCCTGTGCCCCAGGCCAGTTTTTCCTTGAGGGGCACAGGCGATGACGCAGGCTTTTCCGAAGTCGGTTGACTGCCACTTACCGTGGAGTCCTGCTGAACAGAAAGCTCGTCTTGGGAGGCAGCGGCTGAGCCACTCGTTGGGGCAGACATGGCTGATCCTCCCACAACTTAAGCGCTTTAGCTACCAGAGAAAAGAGAAGAATTTGCGAGAACGGAGCGCAACGTCACCACCACATTGTGGCCATCAGCATCACGACGTTCTGATCTGGGGAGAGAACTTCCTCGCTGCCATCGATGCTAGGAGGAGCTGCCGGATCTCGAGCTGGCACAACATCATCACCGTAGATATAGCGACTGTACTGCAAGGTGACCTGGTCCTGAGACGCCCAGTCACTCTTGAAAATGAGCTGAGGCGAAATGATCGAGTGAGACAATTCGCTATTTGAAGAGTCCGGCATGACGGAGTCATACCTGGCCCCGACTCCCATGAAAGGCAGGAAGGTGTAGGTACCGCCGAGGCCGTACTTGAACTTGAACACCTGATCGAATTCCGGTACCGGGCTGCTCACGTAGGTCCCCACTCCGAAAGCTCCAAGGACGACATCCGGACCTCTGCCAGAAAAGGGCTTGGGGGCGTGAAAAAAGTTGCCGAGGGAGAAGTCGTACTGGAAGCCAAAGGTATTCAGATTACCGGTACCCTCGCTATTGAGGCCAAAGTACTGCTCCATCAGGCCCTTGCCGCCGCCTGATCCCAGGACGCGAAGCACACTCGACACGCTGCGTGACGTCTTCGCACGAGTATGACCGTAGCCGAGATAGAGGTGGCCCCACTTCTTCAGGGTGAAGCGAGCGTCCGCCCCATATACACCGATGTTACCATCTTTCTGAGTGGTCGTGGTCGCTCTGTCGTCTTGGGCAAAAGCGTAAATGGCATGAACGCCCAAGTGCACACTGCCGCCGAGCTTCGCAGCAGCGTGACCATGAGCCACATACGAAGTGCCTGCGTTCGGATCGGAATACCCGTTCCAGCCAGCAGGCTCGACCGCAAGTGGAGCCTTGTTGAGCTGCCCGGTGAAGCCGCCTTCGAAGAAAGTCTCGACACCGCCCAGGTCCATCTTGAGCGTACCGGTCGCTCCCATTCCAGCCACTCGTGCAATCAAGGGCGTCCCATAAGGACCGAGATCGAATTGACCCATGATGCCATAACGGTTGGCAAAAGCCCCCACATTAGCGACGAATTGCACCTGGTCGTCTCCATCGCCCGGATGATAGCTCACATAGGCGTCGTTGATGCCAAGCTGATCGGGCGGATGAAAGTAGCCGTTGGCATTGGAGACGGTACGGGCCGCGATGATCACGGTTCCCGTGATATTGCTCGAGCCGTAGCTGAAATTGAGCTGAGCCCAAGGATTGGGCGTGACGCCCGTGTAGTCGAAATCGCCATAGCTGCCGGGGATAACTGGGGGAGTGTGTAGCACCGTCTTCTTTTGTCCCGCGCCGGGGTCACTTCTCTCGTTGATGCCGATGCGCAGCGGCAGCTGCAAGTAGCCATGAATGTCAAAGAGCCAGTCACCTTCATGGGCCGGAGCTTCACCGAAAGAGGGTGACACACCGCCAATCATACCGACAGCCTGAGGCGCTCCAGGATCGAGCCCGAGACCTTGTCGTTGGCTCGGCCGACTGGAGCCGCGAAGCTCTGGAATTGATCCCTCTCGAGCTTGAGAGCTGCCACGCCGACCAACAGCTTGGCCTCCCAGAGAAGGCTCAGTCCGTTCAACCGACTGGGTCGTGTTCGGCTCCGCGACAGCACTAGGCGCGGGCTCCTCCGCGCTCGGATCCGGCGCCGCAGCCGACTGAGATTGCGCAGAGGAAAGCTCGGAATCTCCAGGCTCCTGGGCCTTTGCGCTGGCAGCAAAAGCCAAAGGCAAGAGTGCAGGGATGAGAATGTTGCGGTTCATAGAGCTTACCACCAGAGAGTTCCAAACAGAGCAAAGAGATGAGTATCCGGTTCGCCGGAAGGATGATTCAGCACGCGATTGTCGCCGTTCACTCGAGTGTCGTCTCCGACCACATAGCCCGAGTACTGGAAGGTCAGAGTGCCTCGCCTATCCCAATCGTTGCTGATGATGATTTGAGGAGAGAAGGCAGCGTAGCTCTGCGTCGCCTCGCCTACGCGCGGCATGACAAAATCGGCGCGTCCAGCCAAAGACAGCCAAGACAGTGCTTTGTAATCCGCGTTAAAACCAAACTTAAGTCGCGTCCAATTGTCGTAATCTTCAACGGGAGCTGTTTGATGAGCGACGATGCCAAAGGCAGCCAAACGCAAATCGGGAGCTCGTTCAGAGTGGGGCACCGGGTAACGAAGGTTCTCGCCCACGCTGAACGAATACTGCGCGCCCGCTAGGAAGAGATCACCATTTCCACCCCCAGAAAACGACCAGTAACGCTCGCTCATGTCGCGACCAGGACCGTTATTGAGCACCTGGACGATGTTCGAAACCGTGATGGCATCCTCGGCATGCACCCAGGAACCACCCAGGTAAAGATGGCCGAAGCGTTTCATGCGGAACCGAGCATCTGCCCCAAGAATCGAAAGCGTGCCATCTCTACGCGGCAAGTCTCCCAGGTAGACGTCGCGCCCCTCAAGCTCATCGCCTCGGTCATCTTGGCTGAAGGCGTAGACTCCATGACCCGTCACAGCGACATCGTGATTGAAGTCGAAAGACAGGTGTCCGTGGGCTGCATAAGTGGAACCTTCAATGGCGCGCGCAAACTCGTTGCTCTGATCCGAAACCATGTAGACAGGAGCGCTGTTGAAGTCTCCCTTGAACCCGGCCTCCAGGCTGATAGTCACGTCGTTGTCAAAGGGAAGAAGCAAGCTCGCCGTGGTGCCCATGCCGTAGATGCTGGCAATCAGGGGAACGCCATAATAGCCCGCGTTGTTGTCGCCCATCGCGCCATAACGCTCCTGGAAAGCACCCACATCGATTTCCAATTTGGCCGCCCCCATGCGGGGGGTAAAAGTGAGGTAGGCGTCGTTGAAGCCGAGTTGGGCGGGCACCTGAAAGTAACCCGCTGCTTCATCGACCTGAGAAAAGCTCCAAGCGCCTAGAATCGCTGTGGCACGCACAACATCGTTACCAAATTGAAAGTTCAGCTGAGCCCAAGGATAAGGAACGGTATTCGTGTGATCGAACCAGCCATAAGCAGCGCCAGGCACGAGCGGATCCCCGTGCAGAGTTGTGTTTTTCTGACCCTCGAGGCTGTCCTCGCGTTGTCCGATGCCAACACGGACGCCCCCTTGAATGTAGCCGTGAAACTCAAAACTAAATTTCTCGGGCAGAGCCTCGCTACCCATTGAAGGAGTCACGCTAGCGGGATTCACGGGGGCCAATTGCGGGGCCAACGGGGAGAGGCCCACTCCGAGCTGGGTGCGGTAACCGGGCACGTAACCCACTTCGACGGGCTCTTCTACGACGGAGATGTCCTCGCTCCTGGACACTCGGAGTCGCTCCTCGGCCTCAGCCTTTTCGCGGCGCTCCTCTTCTAACTCAAGAGACAGCCATTCGGGGTTATCCACGAACTCGCTTCCCTGCTTCTCTTCGGCGTGCAGCACCGGTGCCAGCGAAAACACACCCAAAGCCATGAGACCGGACTGAAGGCGCCTCATGGATTTTCCGTCTTACGGTAGAAGGCGAGGTCATCGATCCAAAAGTCCCATTCACCTTGGCCGTAATCCACCGTGACTTGGCGAATCACCCCGAGATCAAGATAAGGAGTTTTTGCGCCAAAGCCCTTTTGCCTCATCTCATGAAAAGGGATACGAAAAAACTTCCAATCGCCGGTCATGACCGCGTAGCGCCCGTAAGGGTCGCAGGCTTGCTCGAAATCATCGAGGCTACTTTCCGCATCGCAGAGGCTCTCGCCGGCGTCATCGACGAAAGCTGAATCTGTTCCCGGGTCGAGAACGGAGAGGCGAACCGTGCTTCTCGTTTCCCATTTCACCCGTCCCCAGAAGCTCACACCTTCATAATTACTTACGTCGAGTCCCGGAGCGAAAGGAAATCCCACGAGGCCGCCCCACTCGGTAAAAGGACCGGCCTGAAGATGTAGCGCATAGCGACTCTCACAGCGCGGCTCAGGGAGAAGCTCAGCGGCGAGCGGCTTCTCAGATCCACGCGGCGTCTGACTCGCTCGACAGTCTTCCTCGCAAGAACTTGCTCCTGAACGCTCAGCACCCGCGCCACCACTCGACTGGAGACTGCAGCGGTAACAGACTTCATTGTTGGTGAAGGCGACCGCCGCTGCTCCAAATTCGAAGTCGTCGATCATGAGCAGCTCGTAAGCATCGTCCAAAGAACAATCAGCCGGATAGCGCGGCCCCGTGTCTTGGGAGCCCGCCCCTGCTGTGCCAGAAACGCCTTCGTTCTTTGCGCTATCCACACAAGAAAGAGGTGCGCTACAAACTCCGGCCAGAGTGGTGACGAAAAATACAGCCTGTAGCCTGCGCGGACGCCGACTATTTTTCATGGCTCTCGCAGCCAACCAGTCGAATATCATCGACTGACACATTGAAGGCTCTTCCGGCGTCAGACACCTGCCACTGCACGGCAAAAAGCGCCCCACTCGCGACGTGCGGCGCTCGATCTCCCCAGCCGGGAAGTTGCTTCAGCTTCTCGAAAGGCACCGTGTAGCGCTCCCACCTCTCGCTCAAGTAAATGTCGACGCCAAAGTCATTGTAGCAATCGGTGCAGCGATCGCCCGATGGGTCCGTGTTCACGTCGGGCGTCTTGAAACGCACCAAGCCTGGTCCCTTTGCCCAAAACTGAACGGCGGCTGCCTGAGAGACATCGTAGGCCATTTTCGGGTTCGTGAACGCGAAGCCCATCCCAGCGTAGATGCTGTCACCGGAGTCAGCGAGAGTGCCTTCAACATGAGCCATCTGAGTGCTCGCAGGCTCACCAGGGCGACCTCCAGGAGTGGTCACAAACTGGCCACTCGGACTCACTTCTGTGCCGACATTGTCCGCGAAGGTGAACCAGTAGCCGTCACGCCCAGAGACCTTGATGATCTGCGAGTCTTGGTCCTCGAGATCATCAAGCAGCCCGCCTTCGCAAGCAGAAAGACGGACCTTCTTCAGCTCCGGCGTCTCGCCATGCTCTGCCGGGTGACTCGAAATACAGCCAACAAAGGCCAAGGCAGCCCCCCACGCGAGTGCTACCTCGGGCAGAAGGCCCCGTCGTTGGCGACGTCTTTGAATTCGAAGCACTGAAACGTTTTAGCTCCTTGTTCCAAGAGGGTCAAGAATTGTTTCGCTCCCGTGGCGAGAGTGTAAACTCAAGCTTGTAGCAGGAATAAGAAAGTGATAAAACGCTTTAGTGAATCAAGCTCTTGAACACCCGCATCGAATGGAAAAAGCGAGCTCCAATGCGACCTCGCACTAGCCTATCCGGCACCCTAGCCGGCCTCTGTGCGCTCTCTGGGGCTCTTTCCGCTTGCGCACTCAAGCAGCCCCACGCGGCTGGAGCGGAAAATGCCAAATACATGACTCAAGAAGACGATTTTACGCCGGCGGAGATCCCAAAAACAACAGAAGCATCCCCTTACTTCGTGCTCGACGGAAAGCCCTTCTGCTTCGCCGGCACGAACAACTACTACCTCAGCTACAAGTCTGAGGAAGCAGTGGTCGACGTGCTCGAGGCTGCGGTAGAAATGAAGCTTGCAGTCATACGGACCTGGGGCTTTCTGGATCGGGGCTCCCTCGACGGCAGCGTACGCAACATTCGTGAACCTGGGCATAAAGACGGGATCTACTTCCAGTATTGGGACACGAAGGCGAATCGCCCGGCTTACAACGACGGCCCCGACGGCCTCGCCAAGCTCGACTTCGTCTTACACCATGCTCGCCGACTCAACATCAAAGTACTCATTGCGATCACCAACAGCTGGCGCGACTTTGGTGGCATGGACCAGTACTTGGCTTGGTATGGTCTCGACAAACATCATGAGTTTTATACTGATTCGCGTGTTCGCCAGGCCTACAAGGATTGGGTGAGCCACCTGCTCAACCACGTGAATTCGATTGACGGTATCGCTTACAAAAACGATCCTGCCATTTTCGCCTGGGAACTAGCGAACGAGCCACGCACGCTGATCAACGAAGACTTCGACAGCTCGACAGGTTGGGACACGACGACCATTGTCACTTGGGCGAAAGAAATGGCGGCCCATGTGAAGTCGATCGACTCCAACCATCTGCTGGCGGTGGGTGATGAAGGATTTTTCAATGGTGGCGGCAATCATTGGAGCTATCAAGCGGAAGGTGGAGTCGACCACGAGGCGCTGACAGCGATTCCCGAGATCGACTTCGGCACCTACCATCTCTATCCTGATCACTGGGGCACGGGCCACAAGTGGGGCATCGATTGGATCGACTCTCACATCCAAATGGCGAGGCGACTCGGCAAACCCACCATTCTTGAAGAGTATGGTATCCATGTGCGGCGCGAACATGAAATCGATGGCCCGATTACTCAAGGCTTTGAACGCCGAGAAGTCGCTTACCTCAATTACAACCGAGCGGTGAGGAACTTAGGGGGCGGCGGCGCTCTTTTCTGGATCCTCTCGGGCATTGAGAAAGGCGAAAAGCTCTATCCAGACTACGACCACTTTACAGTGTACCGCGGCGATGAAAGCTATGAGTTGCTCAAGAAAGAGGCTCTAAAATTCAAGACTGACGCTCAAGCCTGCGTGCAAGCCGAAGGACTCGACCATGGGCCAGCTTCTCCCTTTGTCGGAGTACGCCCGGCTCCTGGATCTGGCTCCGCTGCGAAGCTCGCGTTTCTTGATCAAGGAGTACCGTGAGGAGCCCGCGGTCTCCTGTACTCGGACTGCTGCTGCCGGCTTTCGCCCTCGCGTGTTCCTCGGGTGAAGGTTCGGTTCAATACGGAGATCCCGACGAACTCTTGCGTGACCTGGGCGAGCTCGGTGGTGCTAATGGTCACAGCGGCTCGGGCGCCCCTCTCGAAGGAGAAGCACATGTGATTCCGGAACCCGGTGAAGTTCTCAGTGAATGCGCAGAAGATAGTTGCCCTCAGCCGGGCGGGCTGACTTGGCGCTGTCGTTCGCGTTTTGCCTATGGCAACAATCTAGCTTGGAGCGCTTTTAGCGGCGACTTTGGCGGCATCGAGCGCTGGGAGATCAAGAGCGTTTCCCAGGATCCGGTCCACTTTTCGAAGTTGTTCGCCGAGATGAAGAGTCATGGTGTCAACCTGGTGCGCTGGTGGATGTTCCCCGATTTTCGAGGCGACGGTGTCCTCTTCGACGAGTTCAACAAGCCGATCGGGGTAAACTCAACGGTCCTCGAAGACTTAAGCACCGCGCTTGAGTTGGCACAGGCCCACGACCTGTACCTCATGCTCACCCTCTTTTCTTTCGATGGTTTCAAGCCAGTGGATGGAACTGATCTCAACGAACCCACCTACATGACGCCCCTAGTCTTGGATGACGCCCTTCGCAGCGCGCTCATCGAAAATGTAGTGCGTCCGATTGCGAAGGAGGTAGATGCTCATGAGCATTATCAGCGGCTCCATTCTTGGGATTTGATCAATGAACCCGAGTGGGCGATGCAGGGACCAAGCCTCTACGACCGCAGCCCCTATTCGGCCAGTGGAGGCACCGATCCCGTCACGCACGGCGAGATGGAGCAGTTTCTCGCGGAGATAAACGTAGTGCTTCGTCAGGAAAGTCGTGCGCTCATCAGTGTGGGAAGTTCACTCAAGTGGCCGAAGGCCTGGAGCGGACTCGATACGGATTTTCACCAGATGCATTACTACCCATGGATGGAGCCGCTCTTTCCGGTGGATCGCACCCCGGCTGAACTTGGCTTGGACGACAAGCCTGTCGTCCTGGGTGAGTTTCCAGCCATTGCCAGACATTCCGGAGGCTCGCTCTACAGCTATCCGGAGTTGATGAATGTCCTGCTCAAGAACGGCTGGGCAGGAGCGCTCGGTTGGGACTGGAGCGGATCATCCGCTTCCGAAAAAGCAGCTGTGAAGGATTTTGCTGATGGGCACAGCTGTGAAACCGCCTACTAGGAGTTTCTCTCTGATCTGCAGGATGAAGTTATTCGTCGACCTTTTCTCCGACATTGGCTAGGCAACCATCAGAGATGCCAGCCCGCAACGCACCAGAGACCAAAAGCACGTCCAAAGCTCAGAGCAAAGTTTCGGCGATAAAGGGTAAGAACAAGGTGGCCAAGCGATCTGGCTCTGGGCGCATCACGATCAAAGACGTGGCCAAAGCTGCAGGCGTGAGCATTGCTACCGTGAGCTTCGTGCTCAACAATCGCCCCGGACAGGTCATCTCCGGGCCCGTCAAAAAGAAGGTGCTCAAGGCAGCCCAAAAGCTGAAGTACTCGCCAAGTGCAGCGGCTGCGACCTTAGCGCGCAAACAAACGAAGAATGTGTCGATTGCCTTTTATCGCAACGATCATTTGATCACGAACCAGTTCTATTCATTTGTGGTTCAGGGAGCGATCAAGGAGGCGGCCGCCCAGGAGTACAACATCATGTTCTCCTTCATCGACGATGAGTACTGTGACCACGCTGATTTGCCGAAGGTGATCCGCGAACGTAACGCCGAAGGCGTGCTCTTCATTCACGAAGTCTCTGAGCCCTTGATCAAAGAGCTGAGAAAGATGAATGTTGCGACAGTGGCGGTCGACAGCCATCCTTTCATTGATGGACTCGATACAGTCTATGTGAACAACGCACACGGCGCTGAGTTGGCTGCGGCGCATCTTCTCGACTGTGGACACACTGAAGTGGCCATGCTCACCAGCAAGTTCGACACGCCCAGCCTGGTGGAGCGTCGAGATGGCTTCCTCAAGGCGCTCAAGACCCGCGGGATCAAAGCGACTCAGCGCAAGAATCTCATTTACTCAGACGAGTTGAGTTTTCAGGCTGGCTACCAGTCGGCTTTGAGTTTCTTGAGCAAGCGCTCGACGCTGACTGGGATTTTTGCCGCGAACGATGAAATGGCGGCCGGGGTGCTTCGAGCCGCCCACGAACTGGGGAGGAAGATCCCCGAAGAGCTCGCGGTCATCGGCTTCGATGACATCATCATGTGTCACTACGTCGATCCCCCCCTCACCACGATTTCTTGCGACAAGGAAGAAATGGGACGCCGGGCGATGGCTCGCCTGATTCAGATCATCGAAAAGAAGAGTGACGAGCCCTCCACCCAGGTGCTCGATGTAAACCTCGTGCAGCGTGGTTCATCAGGGACGCCTGTCGACTCTCATTGCTAAGCGAGACTATTCGTTCCCGCCTGCTCCAGCCGCACCCAAGTCGCCGCCAATACCTGAGGAGCCAGCTGCGCCCGCCGGGTCATCTGCGCGGTAGAACGAGACGTCATCAACCCAGATGTCCCAGTCTCCAGGGCCCGCCGCCCAACTTAATCCAACGATGCTTTCTGCATCAAAGTCCTTCGTGACGACCCCAAAACCTCGTTGCTGCAAGGAATCAAAAGGTACTTGGTAAAATCGCCAAGCAGTCGCTAGACCGATCCCTAGGCCGTAGGCATCACACTTTCGACTGAGTTCGTCCGACTCGCCCACGCAGCGACCGCCGACAGGATCCGTGTTGGTGTCGGTGACTGAGAAAAAGAGCGTCTCTCCACTGTCTTCACCGCGTCGCGCCCAAAAGCTCACACCATCGAAATTCGAAAAATCGACGGGGGCGCCGTCAAAATTCTTTCCGAAAACAAGTCCCCAGCCGGTCAACCCTTCTGAAGTCATGTGAAAGGCATATTCACTGATCCCACAGCGACCAGACGACATTCGTTCACTCGGGGGCGAGCTGGCACCGGCTGGAGGCTCCACGGTCGCTCCGACTGTGCCATCATCGTTGGTATAAAAGCCTAGAGCTGTCCCGGATTCAAAGTCGGTCACTGAATCTAGGTTTAGCTCGTCGGCAGCATTGCACGAGAAGGGGTCCGTCCCCAGTGACGGCACCTCAAGCGGAGCTTCGGCGCTGGAACATCCGAAGAGGGCGAGCGAGATGATCAAGCCGGCGAGGAAGAACAGGTGCGACATTCTCCCAGAGACTAAAACGATTTAGTAACGCGCGCAACGAATTGGAACAGCTAACTCAAGCGATTGAGTGAATGAAAGCGATCAGACGGTCATCGACGGACCTTTTTCCACCGAGGCGCCCATCGACAATTTCATCGACTTAACCCATTATCCAATGGCGACGTCGCTTGGGCCTGCAGCGAAGGAGGAGACAACCTCAGTGTCACCAGAGTTCTCGCCTGCCAATAGCTGTAATCGCTTGCTTGCTCACGCAAGAACGTTGTTGAGCGGTTCTCTGCTCGCGCTCTGATCGCCGAAGTCGCTCAAGCCGGTCACTCCGAAAGCGGCCATGATGGTCAAGAGGCCGCGGGTGTAAGCAACCCCTGGCACGTCTACGTACCTACCGGTCGGCGTGGTGGCGAGTATGCCAGGCCCACCGGCAAGGACAATGCGCTGATCGTCGCTGTTGTGTGCGGTCGCATCACCCATGCCCCTGACCCAAGCAATCAGGGTGGAGTCGAGGAGTGAGCCGCTGGTCGTGGGATCGGCAGTGTCCGCGACGCTCTGCACGAAGGCAGCAAACTGTTTGGTGAACCAATTTTCATAGCTCTCTAAGATATGCTGCTGGTTGTTGCGATGCTCGATGCTGTGCAGCTCCCCGACGAAGCCGATCTCGGGTACATTGACGTTGAAGCCATTGTGGTCGCCCCACTGCACCCCCACGACGCGAGTCACATCGCAGGCCACAGCCAAACGCGCAGTCTCCATATGCGCTTTCGCAATGCTGATGCTGTCTTGCGCTGCGACTGTCCCAGGCATGGCGCAACCCATCCCGCTCGGCGAATCCCCCCCCAGTCGCTGTTCGAATTTTCGAATAGATTCTAGGTGCGCCTCAAGTTTAGGGCGTTCCTCGACTCCGAGCATTCCGTTGAGCTCGTTCAGGTCTTCCTTGACGACATCCAGCATGCTCGCTTGACGTGCGCGCAAGGCCGCGAGGTCCACTCCGCTTCCCGGGTTTACATTGCCGAACGTGAGTTCTTGGGCGGTGTTTGGGTCGTTGATGATTGGCAGCGGTCCTCCGCGCGTAAAGTGAGCGAGACCGTCCGGAACTTCTGCGCCAAGCAGGAGAGATTCAAGGGCATTTCCTGAGCCGTTTGCTTGAAGAAAATCGGCTAAACGTTGGTCGAGTGAGGGCCGCTTGGTATACTTTTCCTCCCCTGTGAGACAATGGCGGGATGCGTGGGCACCACCGCCGCTCAACCCCTCCACAACGACGATCTTGTCTTTGACGCTTTCGAGTCCTGAGTTCCAGGAATTGAAAACAAGGTTGGTTGGGCTTGAGCCTTTCAAGCGCCACTTCGGGACGTTCGTCCCATGAGTGACGACGACGATGAGACGTTTTGCGCTTCCGGGGGCAGCTATCGCTCGTTCTTCACGAAGCAGCTGGACAAAGGGTGCTGCGATCAGTCCAGCTCCCAGCGCCAGGGTGAATTTTCTGCGATCCATGCGCTGGGCCACTGATTTTGCGAACTTCAACGTCGTCATTTTCCTGGTCGATTTCATTGCTGCTCCCCCTGGGGAACGCGCATTCGAAAGTGCGGAATTTCGAGAACAGAACGTAAGTAATCTTTGATCGATCCGCCCTTCATAGTCGCCACGTTTTCGATGCGGTTCACGGAGCAGAGCCCATCCCAATTCTTCTGTCCTAAGGTGTATTCGACATACTGTTCGGCGAAACAACCTCGAACCTCCTCGTCCTCGGCAAGCAGCGACAGGAGTTCGGCAAGCCCGTTGAAAGGCACGGAATCAGCACCAGACTGGACAATTTCTCCAGTAGCGTCGACAGCTACGCCGTTCTCAAGGTCGCGGTAGCGACCCAAGCCATCGTAGTGTTCAAAACCAAAGCCCAGTGGGTCAAGAGCTTGGTGACAGCCAGCGCAGACCGGATCGGCTACATGCGCCTGCAATCGGTCGCGGGTGGTGAGGGACTCTGAGACCGGAAGGTCAACGTTGACTGTTGGCGGGGGTGGCGGAACCACTTGGCAAAGGAGCCGTTCGCGTATCACCTTACCACGCAGAGTCGGCGACGATGAGTCAGGGGTGGAATGCCCAAGTAGAAAGGCGCCTTGTCCCAGCAATCCACCAACGCGATTGCTCCCGACCAGCGAGACCTCGGCCCAATCTTCGTTCTCTCCCGACGAAATACCGTAGAACGAGGCCAGTTCCGCGTTGAGAAATGTCGAATTAGAATAGAGCAGCTCCGCTACGTCGCCCTCGCCGCGAAACACTTTTTTCGTGAACTGCGTCGCTTCAGCGAGCATGGCGGTTCGGAGGGAATCCTCTACATCAAAGTCGCCCTCGGTCTTCGTGTGCGTCAGCACCCGATCGAGACCTAACCATTCTGTGACGAAGCGTGTTACTTCGGCTTCGCCCTGGGTGCTACTCAGAAGCCGACTCACCGTAGCTTTCCACTGGTCGTCTTCCATCAAGGCTCCGCTGTCGGCGAGTTGGTTGAGTTCCTCATCGGGGGGGAGACCCGTGAGTGAAAACGCTAGCGCTGATGCGAGCTCGTGTGAGCTGAGCTCCCCTGGTATTGCCCCGGTCCCGAGCTCTCTTCGATACAGAAAGTACGGGGATTGGATCATGGCGGAGACAACGCGCTCTAAACCATCAGCGAAAGCGTCCCCTTGCGAAAAAAGCCCCACATAGCGAGTCACCATCGCCTCAGAGAGCGGCTCACGGAAAGTACGTCGCCCGAACCCGCGGACCGTCGCGTCCCAGCAAGTGGTCTCATGTTACCGGCACGAGGTGACGACGTCCTGATGCCCTTCGGTCACCCAAGCTGCGATCTTGTCTGCTTGATTCGCGAGCGCTTGTGCTGTGAGATCCACCACCAACAGGCCAGAAGCGCGCGTCGAGTACGCGTCGGCTTCAAGATTTCCTGGCAGGGGAGATTCTCCCGGCACCTCGGGAGAGCCAAAGAGGACCTCCAGCGCGGCTCGGTGTTGCGTGGGCGTCAAGCGGCGCAGGACACCCGGACCGGCCTGAGGCGCACACACTTCACCCGTGTCGTCGACGCTAGTGCCCCCGCCAGCTGGGGTATTTCCACCCTCGCCATCGCCAGGCCCAGCTACACCTCCAGGCCCACTGAGTTCGGCCTCCGAACACCCACCAACGGTGATTGTTAGGTTGAATAACAGGATTGCCAAACCGCTACGGCTGAGAAAGGCAGTACGTTCCATACTCCAGTGGAGTAGTTCTTACTTGAATGTTGGTCCTTGCAGACCGTGAAGTGGAAACATCATTTCCCAACGGAATTGCCGTCGGCGCCCTGGTCAACATGAACTAGACTCTCAGCGGATGACCCCGCTTACCCTGATCTTCGATCTCGATGACACATTGATCGCTAGCTTCCCTGGCTACGTAAAACTTCACCAACAAGTCGCAACGGATCTTGGCTGGCGCGTTCCACCCGAGGACGAGCTCGTGCACTATGGACCTACTTGGGAAGCCACAGTCGCGCGCATGTGGCCGAAAACAGACTTGGCTCCGTTTTACGCACGATTCGATCAGATCCTGGAGAGCGTGGTTTATCCACCGATTGAGGGAGCAGTGGCGACACTTCAACGGCTCCGCGAATTGGGGCATCGCCAATTCATCGTCACCAAGAGAAGCTCACGTCGCCTTGCTCACCGCTTGAAAGTAGCAGGAATCCAGACAGAATGGTTTGATGGCATCTATCCATCTGATCACGGTCCAGCAGCGAAGCCAGATCCACGCTGTTTTGAGCCAGTGTGGCAAAGCATCGCTTGGCATCCCGAGCGCGCAGCTCCGGGGGAGCCCGCCAGGGCAATCTACATCGGTGACCGCCATGAAGATCAGCTCGTCGCTGAGCGGGCAGGCATTCCATTTGTGGCTGTGCGGTCGGGTCCCGAATCGCAGCATGGATTTCCGGCGCCAGGCGCCGCCCACATCCTTGATTCCGTTGGTCAACTCGTTGATCTCCTGAAGCACCCAGACGCATTTTAGAGAAGCCGGGCCCGGGTGGAGCTCAGGCCGTTCCCCTCTTCTCGCAATTATCCAGGCCACAGGAGGTATTCTCCCGTGTGTGAGCCCCAACTTGGCAAGAAAAGTTAAGCGCTCCGCTGGGCGCACGCGACTGTGCTATGGCTGTCCCAGCGACGCCAACAACTTGCGAGTCTTCGCGAGAACATCACGCGATATAGTGTGGGGTCCAACGAACGGCGCCCAAGTAACAGGATAACCGAGTGCCAGAAATCGGTCGCGTAAAGCCTCACCCTCGGAAAACGGGAGCACTTGATCGAGACTACCGTGAGAGACAAGCAACACCACTCGCCCGGTGGAGGGCTTAGGCACATGGGTGAGCAAATTGGCAGGTGAAAAAACCAGTGCAGCCACGAGTTGGGCTGGGGCATCCGCCACCAAATTGCTGGTCAGCATCGCGCCCTGGGAAAAGCCACCAATCACGAGCTCAAGCTGAGGATAATCGCGGGTGAGTACCTGAACAAGAGCTAGAGCCCGCTGATAACCCTGTTCAAAGTCGGAACGGTCGCGGGTAAACCAAGCGCGTCCGCCGGTCGTCAGCTCGATGGGCGCCTCAGGAAACACAAATGCCGTACCCTCACTGAAGAGCGGCTCGGCAAGACTGACCAGGTCATCGCCTGGCGCTCCATATCCGTGGAACAGAACAACCACGCGCTTCGCTTGCGAAAGCGGAGTGCCGCGCTCATGAACCTTGAGACCAGCAAAGGGTGAGTCGACAAAGGCTTGTGCAGGCATGACAGGAGGAGGCTCAGTCTTGGCGGAAAATGGGGGAGTGTCATCTGGAGTTAGTGGTGGAGACTCTGCCTGCTCTGGCTTCGGATCCACTCGATGGGGTTTGGCGTGGAGCTCAGATTTTCGGCGACAACCGACAGCGAAGAGGAACAGTAGCGCCAAGAGCCAGAAACCGCGCCCCGCCGTGGCCCGGCGAACTTGTCCTCTCGTCCCAGCGGCCTGGCTCGTCACGACGGTTGTCCGCGAGCGTCTACGCAACCACAGCCAGGAAAGAAGCATGGTCGTTAGCCAAGGCGCGTGCGAAGGGGTCACCGATTGAGTGGAGCGTGCGAGACCACAGTCACACCCCGCGTCTTCGCACTTGGTCGAGTACTTGCCGCGTGGCTCGCACGTTCGGTCGCTTTCACGGATTTCTCGATCTGCGGGATAAACTGCACAAATGCCAGCAACGTCATCTTCGCTCAAGGTCCTACCTGCTACAGTTCTGGGGTTGTATCTTAACCCCATCGTGGAGCCGGCAACGCAGAACCAGGTAGTCCCGACTGCGCCACAGAGCTGACGACGACAACGGTGCACGGAATTGGCTACCACATTGAGCGTAGCAATTCCATGGTCTCGGACCTGGCTCGACGTACTGGATGGACACCTGGCTCCGCGCTCTAGCCGTCGTTGGTGACGTGTCTACCCAAAGAATGACGGGTTGGGTACTGTGTCCCGACTAACGAAGCTAGGCGCTAACGCGCCCCTCGATCACTTTTCTTCCCAGCTCGGGCGGCATAGGGTTCATGCAATCATTCATGCCCGCCCTGCTCTCGCCCTCACTGCCCCGCCTGACTTGTCTGGGCCTAGCTGCAGCCTGCAGCCTGGTTTCTTGCAATCTGAACGATGGGCTCAGGAACTTGGGTTCGTCTCTTCTCGACCCCGAGAATACTCAGCTCGATGTTCCTGGTAGGCAGTTGCTCAAGGGAAAGTACCAGCAGGCTCGATGGGATCCCGCTATCGACGATGCCGGCTTGCTTCATGCGCTCACCCTTGAGGATGAGCCGCACCTGATTTTACTCACGGCTTCAAACACCGCGCAGTGCGACGCGGGGCGAGCAGATGGCTTGTTCGTGACAATCAGAACGCACAAGTTCGGAAGACTTCTCATCAGCTACCTTGTGAGCCCGCAGGGGGACGTACGTGATTACTTTTTCCACGACGAGAATTGTACGGAAGTGCTCGATCCCCTACGCGGAGTCGCCCCCGTTCCCGTTGTTTGGAACTCCGGCCTTGTCTTTCTCGACAGCGATGGCCAACTCTTGCTGCTGTCCGGTGAAGGTAAAGTGGTCACCCTCGCCGAACAAGTGACACAGTTCGCGGTCGAATATGGCTCTTCCCTTTGGGCTCTGAGCGAACAAGGTGAGCTCTGGCGCCGCGACTCCGACGCGGACAATTCCACGCCTTTCGCAACCGAGGTGAAGACATTCCACTATTCGGATACTCGGCTTATCGTTGAAGACGAAAGTGCTGTCTCTTCCTTTGATTTCATCAAAGACAAAGTTTTCGCTGAAGCCTGCGCGCCGTTGCCCCTTTCTGCCAATTTCTCGAGCTTTTCTGTCGAGTATCCTTGTGGCTCTGATCAGCGCTGGCGCCTAACCGCGTTCTCACCGGAGGAAAATTGGCAGCAGGTTCGTCTGCCGGAGCACCTCGGTCGAAGCAGCGCAATCGGCAGTCTCACTAGGGATTCCCGAGCAGAGATTGCCTTGCTCAAGCCCAACGAAAACTCGCCGGACTGGAGCAGTCTTCATCTCGCGCACTACCCGCTGGACGAAACGACAGCAGAACCCCTCCCCGAAGCGGCCGAATCACCCATCGCAAGTCAGCAATTGCTCGAAGAAGTCGTGTGCTCGGGAAGCGTCTGCCTCACCTCACCTGAATCGGGTGGGAGGGTGTTCTCGCTTGAAAGCTTCTACGGGCGCTCAGAGTCGAGCAAGCCGTTACCTTCTCCCCTTCTGAGCGACGTCTTGGCCGTCGATACATCGAAGTCATTTTGTCCGGGGCTCCTGGTTCTAAGTGGGCCCTCTGAAAGCTCAACCCTGACGTGTCTCCCGAAAGACGGTGGAGACCCGCTCAGCGTGGTCGAAGGGTTGCAGCTCCCGCTCCAGCCCCAACTTCGCATGAAACTCAACATCCTCTTGCTGATGAATAGCCGGGAACTCGATGGTCAGCTGTACACGGGAATCGTGACCGACGGCGGCGATCTTCGTGAGCTAGAAGTACTCCCCGAATTAAAAATCGGAGAGCGCGTCCTCGCCAGTGAGGTCATTCCCACCAGTGCTTTCCCCCTGCCCGGAATTCGCGGCTTCGCTTATCTCAAAGCAGGCTCAAAGAACGAACTGCGGGCTATTCTCACCGATTCTGATCTCGACTTTCACGTGCACGACAACGTGAGCGAATACGACATAGTCGACTGGCCCACGCCGGGACTACTCTACACAGTGACCAGCGGTGATGACGCTGGCATTTGGTTCGCAAAAGTTCGCTGAAGATGCCGGTTGTCCGCAAACCAGAGAACACTTCATCCAGAATCGAACTGGGACTCAGGGAGCAAGGCGATCAAATTGAGCGAACGCGACGCATTTTTGTAGTATCTTGACGCATTGAATCATGTTGTTTGTATCCACGAACCATCGCAGGGCGATTCACGTTCCGGTTCTCTTACTGACGATAGGCGTACTTTCTCTCGTTGGAGGCGTCTTCGCCGTGACTCAGTTCAGCGAAGGTCAGAGCGGTTCGTTTTGGGGGGCCGGGTTTTCGCTTCTATTCGGTGGCCTCATTTTCGCACTCGCACTTTCATCGACCCGCATCGTAGTGGCGTCACAAGATTCGCTGCTTTCACGAAATGTCTACGGTGCCAAGCGCCTGCCCCTTCGGCCAATTGCGCTGGGAGTTCGCGCCCACTACTCCTCGCGCGGAGGACCGACCTATACGATCTATGCCATTGCTGACGGTGTTGAGCTAGATATCGCGGACTCGAGATCGAAGGAGCGCGCCTCGAAGTACAAGGCAGGTCTTTCAGCTGCCCTTCTTTCGCACCGACTGGACCTCGCTTCGGCGCGCGCTGCGCAGGAAGTGGTCACGAAACGGGAGACGCGTTGGCGAGAACAAGAATTGGCCTCGAAGAAAGTTCTGGATGATTACTATTCTTCGGGAAAGGCCAGACGCGTCGCGATTTGGACTGTTGTCGGAGCCAGCGTTCTCATGATGCTCATCGCCGCAGCCGTGACGTGGCTTGGATCCTAAACTGCGGCTCGTGCGCGCGTCGGCAAGAGTTTCAAACGCCTTGCGGGACGGGTTTTCACTGCGCTGCGCTGCGGCTTGGTCTTGCTCGTGGTACGACCATCTCATGGCAGAAAAGCTTACCATCACTGTCACCCCCGGCCCCCTCAAGGTCAGCGGCGCGGAAACGATCCACTACCGTGGCGCGCCCGTGAGCGTGGACGGCGACGCGTACCTCTGCCGCTGCGGTGGCACGAATAATCCTCCGTTTTGTGACGGCGCGCACACCAAAAACGGATTTGACGGCAACAAGAAGACCTCTGCCAAGAAGCCACTCAAGGTGTGGGAGGGCCGAAAGATCCGAACGGTGTTCAACCCGAACACCTGCATGCACGTGTTCTACTGCAAGCCTCTGGGAGAACTCCGAAAGCGTGAAGAAGAAGGTGATGAGGCCGCGGCAGAAGAAATCGCTCGCACGGTGTTGAGCTGTCCGTCTGGAGCTCTCACCTACGAATTTAAGTCCTCGGCTGTGGCGCCTTCAGTTGGTGAAGGCGTCCCTGACCTCGACATCCAAGAGGGCGGCGAGATCCGGGTGCAATGCGAGTTTGAGCTGAGCGAAGATCTGAACGAGTCGCAGCCGAATGATCGAGCGACTTTGTGTCGATGCGGACTTTCCAACAACAAACCCTTCTGCGACGGACGCCACGTCGCGAAGAAAGATTTCTACTAGGGCGTCCGGTTTAGACCACTCACCCCTAGTCCGCTCGATAAGCTTCGAGGGCCTCGTCAAAGATCGCTTCTGCCACCCAAACTGGGTTACCTACATCGAATTCGGAATTCGCCTCCAATACAAAGCGCCCCGGCTGGCCGTGGTTCGGCGCGCCAGGTTGAGCAGGTGCGCTCGTCCAAGTTTCACCGCTCTTGGTCCAGGTGGTGCCCTTCTTAACGCACTGACCGGAGACATCACGGAGATCGGTCACATCCGGCTCCGTTCCCCAGGTCACCGTCGTCACTCCTGGATCCGTGTTGGGGCCATCGCCAAAATATCCGCAGTTCTCGCGGCCGTTCCAGGCATTGCAGTCTGGATGCAGCTCGTCCAACGTGAGTCCGTAGCAGCCTGGCTTGTTGGGGTCGGTGATATCATTACTTTCGCAGAAGTCGCGGGGATCGGGGGGCGCACATTCGTCGGGAGAGCTCAATACGCCCACACCTTCCGAGTCTGACTTGAGCCGCGCGGCGTAATTGATGATCACGTCATCGCTGATTGCCTGACGCATTGCAGGGAAGAGCATCATCTCCACCGCGAGACCACGGATCGGGCCCGAGGTCACACTGAAGTACGCCGAGCCGGGAAAGATGCCTGGACCATCGATGTACCCGTAGTAGTCGCGCGAGGTCTTCTGTCCCTGACTCGGAGTACAGTCGAAGCCTTCCGCTCCGGCAAAGCACCGTCCGCCGAGGATATCACCCCAGTAGCGATAGAGCGACCCTTGCAAGTTGGCCCCCACATCGTCAGGACCATCTCCCCAAATGCCCTGACCGTGAACTCCCACATTGAGCTGTTCAATCTCCTGACATGCGCGGCCACCTTCGTGATCAGCTCGCATCTGACCCAAGGTATCAGAGTAGAGGGGGTCGGTGTGCAGCGCTGCAAAGAGAGCCATCGCCGGCAGCTTTCCCATATGTTGGCCAGCGCCCGAGTTGCATCCGCGCACGAGCTCGCAGCCGCAGTTTGAACAATCATAGAGGGCGTGAAACAAGTCCTGACCCATGGTGAACATTGCCGAGATCGCCGGGACTTTTTCGTCAAGGGCGTTGTCGGCGGAGAAGAGAGTCAGTAGGTCCCGGTGGAATGCCTGTGACATGTTGCCGGCATACTCTTCGGTCACCAGATCCGCACGAAACGCCCGTCCCCCCTCGGAATAGGTGGTGCCGTCGAGAGCGCCGATCGAGAAGACTTCAAGGTGATGACTCCAACTCTCGCGAATCGTCTCGAGTCCGGCGCTGTCTGTTCCCTCAAGCAGCCCTGAATGCGGAAACCTTTCAAGATCAAGCTTAGCCAAAGGGGTCACTGGCTGTCCCTTTCCGTACACGGGGGGACGGAGAAACTCCTCGCTGTCCACCAGTGGGTGCGCAAGAGCAGTCACCACCTGGTAGGTATCGATACAAGCCCCCAAGATGGCACTGGTTTCACAACCGCCATTTTCGGCTTCGTCTTTTTGCACGCCCATGACAAGGGATGCGGGACCGCTCACGCTCGACGGGAGACTACCGACAATGTTCTCTGAAGCGTCGTAATTCCCGTACGGGCTGTTCAGAACCCCTTGAGACTCCACGGTAGGGTTCAGGTCCGCTCCAGCAATACCGCCTGTGGTGGAGATTTGAGTGACGACGACCTCAGTCTGGGAGGGTTGAGGCGCTACCCAATAGTCGCCGTTGACAAATCGACCACACGCGACGGCTTCCCCACCGTCTCCCTCAAACTTGAGATGGTATCCGTTGTCATAGGAGCGACTAATTTCCACATCAATCGAGTTGCCCAAGCAATAGTCGTACTGGTCCCCGCAATCGCAGCCCGCACCGACGTTCGTGGCTTCTTGGCAATCATGTTCGTCTCCACAGCGGAGCCGATCCCCCTCTGTGCAGTCGAGGTGGCTGCCACATTTGCCAGCGATCACATCGCACTGATCTCCCGCTTCGTTGCAGCTTTCATACGACGAGTCGCATTGGTCGCAGGAGAAGCCTTCTTGTGACGAACTCCCAGCAGCCCCCTCGGGAGACTCCGCCGCGCCACCGCAATCGCTCTCGCAGCGGCTTTCGCTGTCAGAATTGCTGCAGGAACCAACGTTCAAGCAAACGAGCGCCCCGAGCAGAGTTGCTCCGCAATACAGAAATTTTCGGACCATGGTCACCATGGTAGCCTAATCTTCAGGTTGTTTGAGATCAAAAATCGCCCCCGCAGGCTCTGCCTTAGGCACGCCTGATCTTTCCCATCTTGCCGGCTTGGTAGTCGTCGAAGGCTTGGCGCAGCTCGGCGGGAGTGTTCATGACGAAGGGGCCGTAGCGGGCAACCGGTTCGTTGAGGGGTTTGCCGCCGAGCAGTAGCGCGCGCGCTCCCTGGGAATGGGAGTTCGAATTGCGCACAGCGACACGATCACCCGGGCCGAGGACGGCGAGCTGACCTTCTTTGATGATGTGCTCGTCTTTTCCGACGAGAAGCTCGCCGGAGAACACGTAAAGGGCTCCGTTTTGAACTGCAGGCAGGGGCAATTCCACGGCTCCCCCGATTGCGACGGTGATGTCCAAGTAGGTGATCGGCGTGTGGGTGTCGATTGCAGCCGTCACCCCCAATGCGGATCCAGCGATCACCGTGACTTCGGCCAGGCCGTCTTCGGTACTAGCGCGCGGAATATCCGCCTTCTTCAGTTCTTGGTAGCGTGGTGGGGTCATCTTGAGATGCGCCGGCAAGTTGACCCAAATCTGAAACCCGTGCATGCGCCCGCCGTCGCGCCGCAGGTTGACTGACGGCATCTCCGCGTGGACGACGCCGCTGCCAGCTGTCATCCATTGCACGTCGCCAGCACCGATGACCCCCCGGTGCCCAGCAGAGTCTTCGTGTTGGCCTTCACCTTCCAGCACGTAGGTGACGGTTTCGAATCCGCGGTGGGGATGGTCGGGGGCACCGAGCGCTGCACCGGGCGCGTAGTCCACAGGACCCATTTCGTCGATCAGAAGGAACGGATCGAGGAGTTCGAGCGACATGGTGGGGAGGGGGCGCCGCACAATGAAGCCCCCTCCTTCTTCCTGCCGGTGAGCCGTGACCACTTGTTTGACCGCGCGTTGTTCCATCTGATTCAGGTAAGGACGGACAGAACCTGCGTCAATCGAGCCTGCCGCAACGGACTATTTCGTGAGAGTGAAGAATCCAAATTTGTCTCGTCACCGGCCGGGTCGGAGGCGTCCGGCCGCAGCATCGAATTCGACTCTCGCATTTTCGCCACCTTTCACGCTCTAACTAGGCAGCAAACTCCCTCTGCAAGGATTCCGCGCAGACCCACCAGATTTGTGCTCACTTCTGCGTAATCTACTCAGAAACTACAGCAAGACGGCCCCAACGCCCCTGCAGCAATTTCCCTCCCTACCCCACAAGCCTCCCCCGCAAGATAACAACTGCTCCAGCGCACTTATGCGACACGCCTCGCCGCATAAGAACAGGCACCCAGGGCTGCACCTTCAAACTTGAAGCGAGTACATCACAGCAGCTACAGTCTCATTCCCGGAATCGACTCTGAAAGCTCCTCGCGGGACAATTGGTAGTTGTGCTGAGCTGGCCCGCTTGCCCCTCATCCTTTGACTGTGAAGGTTCGCTCGAACGCTCTATTTAGGAGGCGGCCCGCGCATTCGGATTCTTTCGAGGTCGCCATGTTTTCATGAGTGAGTTTTCGCGCGCGATAAGTTCTACTGGAAACTGTTCAATTTGACTCGCTTGCTCTTGATGTGGGCTTCGCCCGCGTTCTTAAATTGCTCCTCGTTTGTGCTCGCGCCCTCGTGAAAGCCTGGATTCTGTCGATGTAACCTCGACTCTTTCCGGCTGACGCCCGCGCCCTCGTGGAGATGTGGATTGCAGCGATTTGGTTCCGACTCTTTCCGACTGACGCCCGCGCACGCATCGCGCGTTTGGATTGAGTCGATGTGACTTTCAAGACCACTGCGCCATCTTTGGTTCTACTTCTTGTGGTTCAAGCATACTGAGGCAGCTGTTTGGCTCGGCTTGTTCCTCCTTTTTTTTGCCAACGTTCACTCGGGTTCTGGAATGCTGCTGAAACAACGGTTCCTGCCGCCTCGAAATCCTTCTCTTGGTCTCCAAATCGTCGCATCTGTCGCAGACCTCCGAAGTTAACACCGTTAACATTCTCGAGCTTTTGGGAGTTCGAAGGCGCGGGCTCGTGGACTCGGGCGCTGAGGGGCGCTCAAGAACTGACGAGCGATTCACCTTCTCGTGAAGAGAGGATCGCGGGACGACAGCTCGTGGACTGTAGAAAAGTCACCGTCGGAGTGACGGATTTCTCCGAAATGGAAGCTCCCCGCTCATTGCGAAGGCATTGCATGGTCGACTTCTCTTGTTTGGCCTCTCTCGCGGGCTGCCTTTTGCCAGCTTGAACAGCCTCTTGTCAGTCGACACCACTTCGAGGACTGATTGCGCGCTCTTAGGTCGCTCCTTTTGATCACGACGAGGCTTTTGCCAAGACGAGTTCCCTTCTGCGCGGACCCTTGAATTTGGGCAAGCTCTGCTGAACAGCTGAGCGCGCGGTGGTTCAACGTCTTCGACCGGCCAGCGCGCTTGCAAAGGACGACTGGCGCCTTCCCCTGCTCCTTCATGCTCAACAACTTTCTCCAAGACCACAAAGTCATCACAGCCAAGGCGCCGAATCCACGCCTCATGCTCGTTGCTGCACTCGTCGTGGGTCGTTTTCTCGCGCGCTTTTGCCTGCAGGCATCGACGGCCACCACAACGAGAAATTGCTGCTGACTACTGAAACGTTTTCGCTGCGACGCGGCTTTGTGGTGCGGCCGCCACCGGGCTCTATCCCTTTTGTGGCGGCGGCCGGTCGGTGTAAACTGGTAGAGGCCCTGCTGGGCAGCAGAATTTCAAGGCGTTAGACCGCACTGTCCCGCTTGCCCACTTACTCTTTGATTGTGGTCGGTTCATTAGATGACTTTGTTTGGGCTAAGCCCGCGCAGCAAGGTCACTGCCGATGTTAAACTGTTTTGAATGTGGTTGTTTCGCGCGCGAGAGTGAAAATGATGAGCTGTTCAACTTGACTCACTTGCTCTGGGTGAGGGCTTCGCCCGCGTTTCTTAAACTGCTCCTCGATGATGCCATCGCACGCAGGGACGCATGGATTGAGTCGAAGTCCCCTCGCCTTTTTTCGGTTGATGTTCGCGCCGTCGTGGTACTTCCGCTTCAGTCGTCCGGTCGCAGGGCTTCTCGGGTGACGTTCGCGCCCTCGTGAAGGTTCAAATTTCGTCGAGCGTTGCGTGTGGTTTTCAAGACGCCTGCGCCATATGGGTTTCTACAGCTTGTCGGTCAACAAACTGCTGCGCCACTTTCGCCTCGCCGGGAGTTGCGGCCCTTCGGGCCGTTTCGGTGCTCTCCAAGGTAGCCTCTCCGAGGATTCTGAAGAGCGCGGGCTCGTGAATTTCGGGCGCTGAAGGGCGCTCAATGGAGAGGGCGTACTTTTTAAACAGTCTTTCGACCTTTCCGTGAGTGCGTCATCGCGGGCGGAACGCCCAGCTTTCAGCAGAATCTGTTGCGCCAACATTGCTCTGCATGAAGCGCGGTTCGCGGGCTGGTGAAGTCAACGTGCGACGGTCCTCGCGAAGCGGCGTTGTTTCATCGACTGGATGCGCGCTCTTTTCAGTCTTCGTTTTCCGCCAGTTTCGCTGGCAAGATCACTGCCTTTGCGCGGGCTCGTTCTGGGCAAGCTCTTCTGAACTGCTGAATCTGTGGTGCTAGTTGTCTTCGAACGGCCAGCGCGCTGGCAAATGATCACCGGCGCCTCAGACGCTTTCGCGAAGGAGTAGATTTGTGCTGAGTCGTCGGCCAACTGCCGCTTTGGCGCCTGCAGAAAGCCCTTTAATTCCTGCTGAGCCCGATGTGGTCTCACGTCCTCGCGCGCTGAGGCCTCCTAAAACTTTTGGAGTCGGTCTAACTAGCCGCTGCTACCTGGCGGCGGCCGCAAACGCTTTCGCTTCGCTGAGAGTTGGCAGTTCGGCCGCCACCGGGCTTTCTCCCTTTTGTGGCGGCGGCCGTTCGGTGTAACCTGCAAGACCTCGCGCCGCAGTAGAGCGGCAAGGCGTTAGACCGCACTTTTCCGCTTGCCCACTCAACTTTTGATTGTGGCCGGTTCTTCGGACCATTTGTTTGGGCTTAGCCCGCGCAGCTAGGTCAGTGCCGAGAGCGAAACGTTTTTGGACTGGGTTGTTCGCGCGCGAGAGCGAGAGTGATGAGCTGATCAGTTTAGCTCACCTGCTCTGGGTGTGGGCTTCGCCCGCGTTTCTTGAACTGCTCCTCGCTGGTGACATCGCACGCTGGGACGCCCGGATTGAGTCGATGTTGCCCCGTCTCTTTCCGTGTGATGTTCGCGCCGCCGTGGCGGTTCGCCTTCAAGCGGCGAGACTCAGAGCTTCTCGGGTGACGTTCGCGCCCTCGTCGTGGTTTGAATTGCGTCGAGCGTTGCGTGGGGTTCTCAAGACGCCCGCGCCATCTGGGTTTCTACAGCTTGTCGGTCAACAAACTGCTGCGCCACCTTCGCCTCGCCGAGAATTGCGGCCCTGCGGGCCGTTTTGGTGCTCTCGAAGGCAGCTCAGCCGAGGATTCCGGCGGGCGCGGGCTTGTCAATTTCGGGCGCTGAAGGGCGCTCGATGGAGAGGGCGTGCTTTTTGAACAGGCTCTCGACCTTCCCGTGACTGCGTCGTCGCGGGTCGAGTCGCCCCGCTTTCTTCAGATTTTGTTGCGCCAACGTTGCTCTGCATGAAGTACGTTTCGCGGGCTGATAAAGTCAACGTGCGACGGTCCTCGCGAAGCGGCGTTGTTTCATCGACTGGATGCGCGCTCTTGTCAGTCTTCGTTTTCCGCTAGCTGCATTGGCAAGGCCACTGCCGTTTGCGCGGGCTCGTTCTGGGCAAGCTCTTCTGAACTGATGAACTCGTGTCGCTCGTTGTCTTCGAACGGCCAGCGCGCTGGCAAATGATCACCAGCGCCTCAAGCGCTGTCGCGAAGTCACGACGGAGGTCTTAGTCGTCGGCAAACTGCCGTTCTGGCGCCTACATCTAGCCAGCGGATTTCTGCTGAGCCCGCCGTGGTCTCACTTCCTCGCGCGCTCATGCCTCCTGAAACTGATGGAGTCGGTCTAACGGAATAGGGTTTTCGCGGTGACGGGGGTAAGGGAGCTCGCGACCGTCCGCCGGCCAGCGCTAAAACCTCTGTTGAACAACCCGCCTTCAGCTACGCGTGAGTAGAGAAGCCACTTGGTGATTTGCTTTCATTTGTGACTCACTGGTGAGCGCTAGCGAGCGGCCCCCAAGCGCAGGTTGCGATCCTACGGAGCTGTTCTTGAGCAATAACTGACCGGTGAGAGGGGCTCGACGGTTGAAATCTCGCGACACGACCGACGCGACGCGCACGGGTGCATTCACGCACGTTACGCGCGTCCGAATGGAGTCGCTCCCCGCAGGCTTGTTCATGCGACTCTCCCAATGGTCAAGGTCTCCGTCCGTGGTGGCCCTCGCGCTTTCGCAAGTCCGGGCTCGCCCGCGCGGTTCGTCATGGCTTCGGCCCATGCACCACATTCAGCAGCGTCTAAGCGGCGACCGATCGCCAGAGATAACATTCCGCATGCTGGGCAGCGAGCTAGTTGAGGAGTTTGGTTTTCCGGCCGCGAGTCCTTCACGGCTTCTTGCGTCTGGCGTGAGCGGCTCAGCAGCAGTTGCAAACGCTGCAGTTTACTTCTGTGCTGGGGATGCAAAAGCCCGAAGCTCCGCACCCGGTGAAAGCCCTTGGGCGGCACGTGCTGAAGAAAACGTCTCAAGAATTCATTTACCGGCAGAGTCATCTGCTTGCGCTCGTGAGTACGACTGTCCGTGTAGCGGAAGGTGACCCTGTGCTCATCTGAAGCTAACACCGCGTGATTGCCAATGGCCGTCTTGTGCACGTAGCGACCTAGATATTCGATCACCTTCTCGGCTCCCTGCACGACGGGCTTGGCAAAAGTGATCCAAGGCTTATTTGCTGGCACCGACGGCATTTCTCCTTTGGGCAAGGCCTTGCGCGCGAGCGCCATGAAGCGCCCACGAAACTTCTTGGACAGCGCAGGAACGGGGACCAAGTAGCGTTTCTTTCGGCGAGGTGCTGTGAGCCACGTCTCTCCATCCGCGGCGACGCCTCCTCCGGGCACGAGCATGTGTACGTGCGGGTGCCACTCCAGAGTGCGCGTCCACGTGTGCAGCACTGCGAGGGCGCCGATGAGCTGAGCGCCCAAGAAGTGTGGGTCTTGGCAAAGCTCGGCCAGCGACTCATAGGCGGCTCGAAACAAGACTGGCAGCAGCACCGTCTGCTTGGAGCGCACCACGTCGCGCAGCTCGCTTGGCAGCGTGAAGACGACGTGAAAGTACGGCACGGGAAGCAATAGCTCGCGCTGACGCTCAATCCATTGAGTCGTTCGCAAAGTGCCGCACTGAGGGCAAGCCCGATGGCGGCACGAATGGTAGAGCAAGTGCTGCGAGTCACAGCTCTCACAATGCGCGAGGTGTCCACCTAGCGCTGAAGTGCGACAAACGCTGATTTTTCCGATTGCTCGCACATGACTTGGCAGCACGGCGTCACCGTAACGCTCCAGATAGGCTGGACCATGCTGCCTCACCACTTCGGCGAGGAGACTCATGGCGCGGCCGCTAGAGCTTGGCCATCAGCCGATCGAGGGTCGCCAGGAGCCTCTCATCGTTTTCGTGCGTCACATGCAAGTACACGCTTGTGGTCTTCAAGCTGCGATGCCCAAGCACTCGCTGAATTGTCTTCAGCGTGATCCCGGCTTCAAGCAGATGAGTCGCATAGCTATGCCGCAAGGTATGAATTGAAGCGCGCTTCTCTACGTGTTGTTCCTCCAGCACGGCGCTAAATGTTTTCTGTAGTGAGGTTCGATCTACGCTGCCACCCTTTGCCCCGCCGACGAAGAGCAGAGGACCCTTCGATGCTTGACGGTCCTGCTTCCAGAAGCGCCGCAGCTTGTGAAGTAGCGGTCGCGGGAGAGGCACCATTCGATCTTTTGCTCCCTTCGCATCGCGCACCAACACAATCAGACGGTCGCTGTCTATGTCTCGCGATTCGAGCCTGAGGCCTTCGCCAAGGCGCAAACCAAGCGCGTAGATTGTCTGAAGCGCCATCCGACGCGTAGGCTCGCGGACTGCACCAAGCACGCGATGGGTCTCTTCCACGCTCAAGACCACGGGTAGCTTCTGGGCGATCTTCACGCGCACAAAATCCAGAACTGACCACTCTTGAGGGCACGTGTAGGTGAAGAAGAAACGCAGCCCGTGGACCGCGACGTTGCGCGTCGAAGAAGCAAGCATTCGCTCATCGCGCAAATAGATGAGGTATGCGCGAACATCGTCCTCTGTCAGAAGGTAGGGCTCTTTCTTCACGTGTTCCAAAAATTGACGAACTACCCGCCTGTAGGAGTCCTGCGTCTTGGGGCGAAAGTCTCGCAGCCGCATGTCCTCGCTGAGTCGGCCTTGAACGTTTGCTAAAGTGATCATCATCATCTCCATGAAAAGCGACGACACCGCGCCGCCGCCTATGGAAAGCGTGAATCACTGAGCGCAGTGGCACTCCTCAGAGTCATGAGCAGCTTCGTGGCAGGCTCAAGATGAACTAAACGGACGCAATGAGCCCAAAGCTACCGTGCGCAGCGCGGTTTCGTTCAACGAGCCGCTGCTACCTGACGGCGGTCGTGGACGCTATCGCTTCGTCGAGAATTGGCAGTTCGGCCGCCACCGGGCTATGTCCCTTTTGTGGCGGCGGCCGTTCGGGGTAACCTGAGAGGCCTCGCGCCGCAGTAGAGCGGCAGGGCGTTATGCTGAGCTGTTCCGCTTGCCCGTCGACGTTTTCGGTCGAATCGTAGTTGCGTCCTTTGTTTTGGTGACGGCCCGCGCATCTGAGGCTGTTCGAGTTCACAATGCTTTCGTGAGTGAGCTTTCGCGCGCTCTGAGTCGACTGAAAACTTTGAAACGTTGCTCACCTGATCATTCTGAAAACCTCGCCCGCGTTCTTGAATTGCTTCTCGTTTATCCACGCGCCCTCCAGGAAGCCCAGATTCTGTCGATGTATTCGCGACTTTTCCAATCTGACGCCCGCGCCCTCGTAGAGCTTTTGGATTGCGGCGATGAGATCCCGACTCTTTCCGACTGACGCCCGCGCCCGCTTCACAAGCTCTTTTCCGCGACCTGACGCGTAGGCATCAAGACATCCCGGCTGTGCTCGATCCACGAGGTCGAATTGCCTGACTTTTGGTCCAAGTGGTCACCTCGCCTGTTGCCGTTTTCGTCACCTACCTTTTCTTGAGCGCGAAGAATTGCCCGGACTGCAATCGCATCGCTCCGGCAACACGCTCCAGACTTTTCGGGCTTCGCCCTCATTCCGCCAGCTGAATTAGGCTCTTCTGGCGCGGATCGTGTGAAAGTTTACACTGTTAACATTCTCCAGCTCATGAGATTTCGAAGGCGCGAGCTCGCGGACTCGGGCGCTAGATGGCGCTCAAGAACTGACGAGCGTTTCACCTTTTCGTGGAGAATGCATCGCGGGAAGTGAACTCGTGGATGGCAGAATGGTCACCACTTTGGATTCATTTGTTCTCCAATGCGAAATCTCCCGCTCGTGGCGACGGCGTCGCGTCATCTGTGTCTTCTTGTTTGGCGTTTCGCGGGCTGATGATTCCAACTTAAACAGCCTCTTGTCAGTCGACATCTTTCAAAGACTGATTGCGCGCTCGTGGTCGTGGTTTTTGCTCTCAACAGGGCTTTGCCGAGACTGATTCCCTTCTGCGCGGTCCCTTGAATTTGGGCAAGCTCTGCTGAACAGCTGAATTCGTATTGGTTCGATGTCTTCGACCGGCGAGCGCGCTTGCAAATGATCATCGGCGCCTTCCCTAGCCTTTCCTGGAGGAAACCTTTGTACTCAGTCACACAATCATCACAGCTCTGGCGCCTATTCCACGCCTCCAGTTCGTTGCTGCACGCGTCTTGGCGTGTTCTCTTGCGCGCTCTGGCCTCAAGAAATTGAGAAGCCATCATAACGAGCCATTGCTACCTGACGGCGGTCGTGAACGCTGTCGCTTCGCTGCAAAGTGGCAGTTCGGCCGCCACTGGGCCTTGTCCCTTTTGTCGCGGCGGCCGTTCGGGGTATCCTGAGAAGCACAGCGCCGCAGTAGAATGGCAGGCGTTAGACCGCACTGTTCCGCTTGCCCACTCACTCTTTGATTGTGTTCGGTTCATTAGATGACTTTGTTTGGGCTAAGCCCGCGCAGCAAGGTCACTGCCGATGTCGAAGTGTTTTGAATGTGGTTGTTTCGCGCGCGAGAGCGAAAATGATGAGCGGTTCAACTTGACTCACTTGCTCTGGGTGAGGGCTTCGCCCGCGTTTCTTGAACTGCCCCTCGCTTGTGGCCGCGCACGCCGAGAAAATTCAGATTAAGTCGATGTCCCCTCGCCTCTCTCCGGTTGATGTTCGCGCCGTCGTGGTAATTCGGGTTCAGTCGTCCGGTCGCAGGGCTTCTCGGGTGACGTTCGCGCCCTCGTGGAGGTTTGAATCTCGTCGAGCGTTACGTGTGGTTCTCAAGACGCCCGCGCCTTTCAGATTTCTACAGCTTTTCTAACAGTGAGTTGAGCAACGGCCATCCCGCTGCTGATAGTTGCAGCCCTGCGGGCTTGTTTTTGGCCAAGTCTTCTTATCAGCGGCTCAACCTTTGCAGCTGCGGCTCTCTCGCTTGATGAGGCTTGGTATTTCCTCTGGCTACTGGATCCTGAAAGGCGCGGGCTCTTGAATTTCGGGCGCAAAAGGGCGCTTGATGATTAGTGCGTGCTTTTTGAACAGACTTTCGACCTTTCCGTGGTTGCGTCGTCGCGGGTCGAGGCGCCCCGCTTTCTTCGGAATTGGTTGCGCCAACTTTGCTCTGCATGAAGCGCGTTTCGCGGGCTGGTGAAGTCAACGTGCGTCGGTCCTCGCGCAGCGGCGTTGTTTCATGGACTGGATGCGCGCGCTTGTGCGTCTGCGTTTTCCAACAGGCACGTTGACAAGACCACTGCGTTTGCGCGGGCTCGTTCTGGGCAAGCTCTTCTGAACTGATGAGCTCGTGGTGCTCATTGTCTTTGAACGGCCAGCGCGCTGGCAAGTGATCACCTGCGCCTCAGGCGCGTTCGCGAGGTAATGCGTTGGTGCCGAGTCGTCAGCCAACTGCCGTTTCGGCGCCTGCAGCTAGCCGTCTGATTCCTGCTAAGCCCGGCGTGGTCTCAATCCCTCGCGCGCGGATGCCTCCTAAAACTTTTGGAGTCGGTCTAACTAGCCGCTGCTACCTGGCGGCGGTCGTCAAGGCTTTCTCTTTGCTGAAGCTTGGCAGTTCGGCCGCCACCGGGCCATGTCCCTTTTGTCGCGGCGGCCGTTCGGGGTAACCTGAAAGGCCTCTCGCCGCAGTAGAGCGGCAGGGCGTTATACCGCAGCTGTCCCGCTTGCCCACTCATCCTTTGACTGTGGACGGTTCGCTCGATCGACTCTGTTTAGGAGGCTGGCCCGCGCATTCGGATTCTTTCGAGGTCGCCATGTTTTCATGAGTGAGTTCGTTCGCGCGCGATAAGTTCTAACTGGAAACTGTTCAATTTGACTCGCTTGCTCTTGATGTGGGCTTCGCCCGCGTTCTTAAATTGCTCCTCGTTTGTGCTCGCTCCCTCGTAAAAGCCTGGATTCTGTCGATGTAACCTCGACTCTTTCCGGCTGACGCCCGCGCCCTCGTGGAGATGTGGATTGCAGCGATGTGGTTCCGACTCTTTCCGACTGACGCCCGCGCACGCATCGCGCGTTTGGATTGAGTCGATGTGACTTTCAAGACCACTGCGCCATCTTTGGTTCTACTTCTTGTGGTTCAAGCATACTGAGGCAGCTGTTTGGCTCGGCTTGTTCCTCCTTTTTTTTGCCAACGTTCACTCGGGTTCTGGAATGCTGCTGAAACAACGGTTCCTGCCGCCTCGAAATCCTTCTCTTGGTCTCCAAATCGTCGCATCTGTCGCAGACCTCCGAAGTTAACACCGTTAACATTCTCGAGCTTTTGGGAGTTCGAAGGCGCGGGCTCGTGGACTCGGGCGCTGAGGGGCGCTCAAGAACTGACGAGCGATTCACCTTCTCGTGAAGAGAGGATCGCGGGACGACAGCTCGTGGACTGTAGAAAAGTCACCGTCGGAGTGACGGATTTCTCCGAAGTGGAAGCTCCCCGCTCATTGCGAAGGCATTGCATGGTCGACTTCTCTTGTTTGGCCTCTCTCGCGGGCTGCCTTTTGCCAGCTTGAACAGCCTCTTGTCAGTCGACACCACTTCGAGGACTGATTGCGCGCACTTAGGTCGCTCCTTTTGATCACGACGAGGCTTTTGCCAAGACGAGTGCCCTTCTGCGCGGACCCTTGAATTTGGGCAAGCTCTGCTGAACAGCTGAACTCGTGGTGGTTCAACGTCTTCGACCGGCGAGCGCGCTTGCAAAGGACGACTGGCGCCTTCCCCTGCTCTTTCATGCTCAACAACTTTCTCCAAGACCACAAAGTCATCACAGCCAAGGCGCCGAATCCACGCCTCCTACTCGTTGCTGCACTCGTCGCGGGTCGTTTTCTCGCGCGCTTTTGCCTGCAGGCATCGACGGCCACCACAACGAGAAATTGCTGCTGACTACTGAGAGGTTTTCGCTGCGACGCCGGGTTGTGGTGCGGCCGCCACCGGGCTTTATCCCTTTTGTGGCGGCGGCCGGTCGGTGTACTCTGGTCGAGGCCCTGCTGGGCAGCAGAATTTCAGGGCGTTAGACCGCACTTTCCCGCTTGCCCACTCACTCTTTGATTGTGGTCGGTTCATTAGATCACTTTGTTTGGGCTTAGCCCGCGCAGCGAGTTCGTTGCCGAGGGTGAGATGTTTTTGAAGTGGGTCGTTCGCGCGCGAGAGCGAAAATGATGAGCTGATCAGTTTGGCTCACCTGCTCTGGGTGAGGGCTTCGCCCGCGTTTCTTGAACTGCGCCTCGCTGGTGGCATCGCACGCTGGGACGCCTGGATTGAGTCAATGTTACCTCGTCTCTTTCCGTCTGATGTTCGCGCCTTTGTGGTGGTTCACCTTCAATCAGCCAGGCTCAGAGCTTCTCGGGTGACGTTCGCGCCCTCGTTGAGGTTTGAATTTCGTCGAGTGTTGCTCGTGGTTCTCAAGACGCCCGCGCCATCTGGGATTCTACAGCTTGTCGGTCAGCAAACTGCTGCACCATTTCCGCCTCGCCGAGAGTTGCGGCCCTGCGGGCCGTTTTTGGCTTCTCTCGACGGCAGCTTCAGCCGAGGATTCTGGGCGGGCGCGGGCTCGTGAATTTCGGGCGCTGAAGGGCGCTCAATGGAGAGGGCGTGCTTTTTGAACAGGCTCTCGACCTTTCCGTGAAGGCGTCATCGCGGGCGGAGCGCCCAGCTTTCGTCAGAATCTGTTGCGCCAACTTTGCTCTGCATGAGTGCGGTTCGCGGACTGGTGAAGTCAGTGTGCGGCAATCCTCGCGAAGCGGCGTTGTTTCATGGACTGGATGCGCGCTCTTTTCAGTCTTCGTTTTCCGCCAGGCGCACTGGCAAGATCACTGCCTTTGCGCGGGCTCGTTCTGGGCAAGCTCTTCTGAACGGCTGAACTCGTGGTGCTTGTTGTCTTCGAACGGCGAGCGCGCTGGCAAATGATCACCGGCGCCTTAACCGCTTTCGCGAAGTCACGACGTAAGTGTGAATCGTCGGCCAACTGCCGTTTTGGCGCCTGCATCTAGCCAGTTGATTTCTGCTGAGCCCAGTGTGGTCTCACTTCCTCGCGCGCTCATGCCTCCTGAAACTGATGGAGTCGGTCTAACGAGCCGCTGCTACCTGACGGCGGTCGTGAACGCTGTCGCTTCGCTGAAACTTGGCAGTTCGGCCGCCACCGGGCCTTGTCCCTTTTGTGGCGGCGGCCGTTCGGGGTAACCTGAAAGGCCTCGCGCCGCAGTAGAGCGGCAAGGCGTTAGCCTGATCTGGCCCGCTTGCCCCTCGACTTTTGACTGTCAGGCTTTGATTTGACTATTTGTTTCAGCGGCAGTCCGCGCATCTGAGGTTGTTTGATCTCGCAATGTTTTCGGAGGGAACTTTCGCGCGCGATCAACTCACTGAGAAACTGTTCGAGTTTGGCTTGCTTGCTCTCGAATTGGAAGGCGCCCGCTTTCGGGATCGCACCTCGTTTGAGTCCGCGCCCTCTGGGGAAGGATGGCGTGTCTCGTTGTAGGAACGGCATTCCCGGCTGACGCCCGCGTCCAACGATCTTTTGGTTTCGCCTGTTTTTCCTGTGTTCCGCCGTCGCTCGCGCCCACATCGTATTGTTCGTCTAAGCTGGCTTATTCCGCTCGAAAGCCACCGCGGTTCTTCCTGCGCGTGCCGCATCTGAGTCACCGCCACCAGTGTTTCTACTTGTTTTCTTCGTCCAACTCGCTCTGTTGCTGCTGACTTGGTCGACCTTCTGCCGCTGGGCATCGACGAGAAGCGAAAGGTTTTCACTTTAGCAACAGGCTTAAGATGCATCCTCGTTTGCCAGGTCAATTCTGTGGCTTCTGCGCCGAGCTGAGGCCGTGACTGTTGTCATCATTCTCCAACTTTTGGAGATGCCAAAGCGCGGGCTCGTTGACTTGGGCGCGGAGGGCAGCGCAATGACCAACGCGTGGTCAGCTGTCCGTGACGAGAACTCCGCGGGGGAGCTGGTTCGTGGGCTTTCGAAAGTTTGTCAGTTTTTGATGCGCGCCTCGTTTCGAGGTGATGGTCCCCGCTTTTGTCAGCGGCGTTGCATGGTCGACTTCATTTGTTTGGCCTCCCTCGCGGGCTCGAATTCACAGGCTTGAGCATCCGCTCGTGTTTCTGGGTCATTCCACAGACTGCTAACGCGCTCTTGCCTGCGCAATTCTCCCGGTGTGAGGCTCTGCTGAGACTAATGCACTTTGCGCGTCCCCTTGAGTTGGGCAAGCTCTGCTGAGCAGCTGGGCTTGTGGCCGTCCATTGTCTTCGACCGGCTGCGCGCTTGCGAGTGACGAGCGGCGCCCTTCCCCTGGCATTCTTGATCAACAACTTTGTCCAAGGTCGCAAAGTCATCACAACTTTGGCGCCTGAAACCACGCATCCTGCTCGTTGTTGAACTCGTCATGGGCTTTCCTCTCGCGCGCTCTGGCCTGAATAAATTGAGAAACAGGCTAACAAGCCGCTGCTACCTGACGGCGGTCGTGTACGATTTTGCTTCGCAGGAGCTTGGCAGTTCGGCCGCCACCGGGCCATGTCCCTTTTGTGGCGGCGGCCGTTCGGTGTATTCTGCAAGGCCTCGCGCCGCAGTAGAGCGGCAAGGCGTTAGAGGGACAGGTGAAGAAGAAGCGGATGATAATTGCAGATCTTCGCCCGTAACCGCTATTCCGATTTGGTTGGAGGTTCGTTGCCGCCAACTTCATCGACATTGGGCGCGGATCGCCAGAAACGCGCCGCCGGATCCGCGCAGTTCTCAATGTAGTCGCCGGTCTGGAAGTCTCTATAGCTCGGCCCACCCGCCGAGGTCTTGCTTCCCACCTCGCGAAAACAGAATCGGTACCAGCCTTCGTCGTTCTCGATCAGGCGGTCATCCGGACAGCGTGGACTAGAGCGAGCCCACTCTTCAAGTTCGCGGTAGCGTGCTATCGCCTGAGGTACATTTTCGACACCTCCGACAATTTCCCCTACGAAGTCCCCATGGGGAGAGATATCGCGTGCACTGTGCCAGTAGTACGTTGGTACCGTTTCGCCGGTATCCATTCTGACATTCCCCTCGTACTTGCAACCGGAAACAGTGATCTCTAGGTCGCCCACCCGAGAGACAAGAAGCTGATCAGGTTCAGTGAAGGAGCCTCGTGTAAGTCCCCTGAATTCGAGAAAGCCGTGGTCACCAACGGCGACTTCCGCACCGATGTCCTCCAAAAAGAGGTCCTCATTGCCCCAGCTTCGTACCAGCTTCGCGTTCGGGGTCTGGGATATCAGCTCCTCGATATCGTGAAGTTCGTCATAGTAAGTTAGGTTAAACCAACAGACCGCGCCAACAACACCGATCACGCAGAGCGACAACGCAACTAGACAGCCACTGGTCTTAGATTTCTCGAAGCGTCCGCGCGATGCCTTACTCTCGCTCATCATGGCCCTTGTGCTGCCCGGGGATGCTTTGAAACTACATCGTTTGGTGCGCGATGAGAACTCCATATTCGAAACCCACTTCAGTGGCGAGTCGTCAGACGCAGTCAACGCCATGGCCCTCTAACTGGCCGCTGCTACCTGACGGCGGTCGTGAACGATTTCGCTTCGCTGGAACTTGGCAGTTCGGCCGCCACCGGGCCATGTCCCTTTTGTGGCGGCGGCCGTTCGGGGTAGCCTGAAAGGCCTCGCGCCGCAGTAGAGCGGCAAGGCGTTATGCTGAGCTGTTCCGCTTGCCCGTCAATGTTTTCGGTCGAATCGTAGTTGCGTGCTTTGTTTTGGTAACGACCCGCGCATCTGAGGTTGTTCGACTTCGCAATGTTTTCTTGAATGAGATTTCGCGCGCACCGAGTTCGACTGAGAACTTTGAGACTTTGCTCACCTGATCATTCTGAAGACCTCGCCCGCGTTCCTAAGTTGCTCCTCGTTTGTGCTCGCGCCCTCGTGAAAGCCCGGATTTCTTCGATGTAATCTCGACTTCCTTCCGCATGACGCCCGCGCCCGCATAGAGTTTTTGGTTGCAGCGACGAGATCCCGAATCTCTCCGAGTGGCGTCCGCGCTCGCTTCACAAGCTCCATTTCGCGACCTGACGCGCAGGCATCAAGACATCCCCGCTGTGCTCGATCCACTAGGTCGAATTGCACGAACCTTGATCCAACTCGTTACCTCGCCGTTGCCGTTTTCGTCACCTTTCTTCTTAGAGTCGCCGAGCATTCCCAGGGTCGCAATGTCTTCACTCCGGCAACACGCTCCAGACTTTTCGGGCTTCGCCCTCATTCCGCGAGCTGAATTAGGCTCTTCTGGCGCGGACCGCCTCAAAGTAACCACCGTTGGCATTCATAAACTCTAGAGATTCCAAAGCGCGGGCTCGTGAACTCGGGCGCTGAATAGCGCTCAAGAACTGACGAGCGATTCACCTTCTCGTGAGATGAGTATCGCGGGAAGAGAGTTCGTCGATTGTGAAATGATCACCACTTTTGATTCGTTCGTTCTCCGAAGTGAAAGCTCCCGCTCGTGGCGGCGACGTCGCGTCAGCTGCAACTTTTTGTTTGGCCTTTCGCGGGCTGACGATTCCAACTTGAATAGCCTCTCGTCAGTCGACAACTCCTCAAAGACTGATTGCGCGCTCTTCGTCGTGGTCTTTGATCTCACGGAAGCTTTGCCGAGACAGATTTCCTTCCGCGCGGCCCCTTGAATTCGGGCAAGCTCTGCTGAACAGCTGAACTCGTATGGGGTCGATGTCTTCGACCGGCGAGCGCGCTTCCAAAAGACGCTCGGCGCCTTCCCTTGCTCTTTTCCGAGCAACAACGTTGTCCTCAGTCACACAATCATCACAGCTACGGCGCCTAAACCACGCCTCCTTCTCGTTGCTGCCCTCGTCGTGGCAGGTTCTCTTGCGCGCTCTGGCCTGAAGAAATTGAGAAGCCATCATAACGAGCCATTGCTACCTGACGGCGATCGTCAAAGCTGTCGCTTCGCTGCAAAGTGGCAGTTCGGCCGCCACTGGGCCTTGTCCCTTTTGTCGCGGCGGCCGTTCGGGGTAACCTGAAAATCACAGCGCCGCAGTAGAATGGCAGGCGTTCGGCAGTCTTGATCGCTTGCCCTGCGATTCAAGACTGATGAGCGTGTTCGAAATCTGGGTTTGGCTTGGCCCGCGCAGTCAACACACTGGCTAGTCGCCGTGTTTGAGAGTGCGAGTGCTCGCGCGATATCAAGTCGGCGAGAAGCCGCATCACGGTTGTGCTACATGCTTCCCAGTCTCGGCGTTTGGCAGCGGTCCGAACCATGTTAAGCGGAGACTTGCGCACCAGAACGCTGATCGTCACCGAGTTGTTAATCGCTGCCTTGTCGCTAGCCGCCGGAGTAGTCACTTGGTGGCTGCTGCTCCTCGCTCCGACGATTCTCATCGCAGTCGTGCTTAGCGTCAGGGGACTAGTCTGGCCCTCCGCGCTGCACAGCCGTGTGGTATGTTGGCTTCTTCATCTGGCGAGCGCCGTGAATGGACTCTTTGTGGTAGCCGCGGTTTTCGTGTACTTCGCGCATGGGTCTGTACCAGAACGACACATTGTCCACGACGACTTCACTGGATGGGTACTCATCGTTCATGATATCCCAAACGGCGACGCAGTGCCCCAACGCGACGGGGCCCTTGTTTATCAGATTCCGAAATCTGGAATCCTCGTGACGCGCGAGAACGGCAACTTGGGATGGTACGCGCCCGAAACCCATCAAGTACTGACCCGTTCAGGACTGCCGCTAGACATCCGGCGTCCGCAGGGGGGCTCGTACTCTGGCGGTCATTGCAAGTTCAAGTATCGCAGGTATTGGATCGGCCCCGGCGACATCGACTACAGCGATGACATAACGGGTCGAGCGGCAGCTACCGTTTGCGCGATGGAAGGCGCCCCTCCTTGATAGCTCACAGGCTGCCGAGTATGCCGTTTTCTTGAATCCAGCGCATCGTTCCAGCGCTCGTTCTGATAACCTTTTTCGTCTCGTATGCTGCAACGTCACACGTGTCTCCTGCGCGAGCCCTCGTCGTTGCGGGCAAGCTTGCTTTGGACGGCCTGGTCTGTCGGGCTTGCCATCACGTGGGGCTATGCGTTGGCGAATAACGGCCGGCGCCTTGGGCTTTCAAAAAGCTGGAAAGGCGCTCCGACTCACGCGGTATGCAACCGCAAGCGCCCCTCTTAAGAATTGAGAGCACGTCTTGCTCCCATCTCAGCTGGCTTCGCGTGCTGAGCCTATTCGATTCACTGACGCTGCCGAACTAGCCGCTGCTACCTGACGGCGGTCGTGAACGCTGTCGCTTCGCTGAAACTTGGCAGTTCGGCCGCCACCGGGCCTCGTCCCTTTTGTCGCGGCGGCCGCTTGGGGTATTCTGCGAGGCCTCGCGCCGCAGTAGAGCGGCAGGGCGTTCGGCAGCCTGGATCGCTTGCCCAGGGATTCAACTTGCTGAACGTGACCTAAATCATGGTTTGGCTTGGCCCGCGTGGGAGACGCACGCTGAGGCGAAATGTTTGGGAGGTCGAGCGTTCGCGCGCGATTGAGTCCTTGAAGAACCGCGCCTTCGCTCTTGCCAGCTGGCGAAGGTCTAAGCCATGTTGCAGGGGCTATGGATTGGCAAGGCGTCAATACCGAATCTGAACTTCGTCAGCTGGACGAGCGCATCGTCTGGGATGACTCCTCAGTCGTCGAATTTCACGCAACTAGCTGCCTTCGTGACGGTCTTCCCACCGACGTTTCGCGTTCCGGTTTCCACGATTTGAACTTGTACTTGGTGATCGATGACTCAATTTCGAAGTACGAGTTTGCGCTGATTGCGTGCGATCGGCTGGGCGCCAACATGCCTCTCGTCCTTTCAGGTTTTCGCGGCCGAATTGACTCGCTGAAACGCGTCGAAATCCGAACTCGAAAAGGAGAAACCGTGTTTCGATGTGCTCGGCTGGCCTACAGAGAAATCGAACGCGAAGGGAATGCAACCGACGGCTTGGGATTCGACGATGCTACTAGTGGCGTCGTCACATAACTAGAACTGATATGGTTCACACCCGGTGCGGCGCCTACGAGTGACGCCGAGTTCGGCGCGCGCTCCTCCTGAAAACGTTTCGGTCACTTTGACTGCGACACCCAAGGCGTATCCTGCGCGGGCCCTTATCGTGTCGGGCAAGCTGTTATCTGGGCAGCTCGGTCTGTGGTGCTCGGTTTCTGGCTCCGGCTAGCGCGCTTGCGAGTGACGGCAGGCGCTCGGGAGTTTTCGTGTGTCGCTCCATTCGTTCCAACAGACGCAGCACTCGAGCCACGAGCGCCTGTCTCAACGATAGTCAGCAATTCTTGCTCGTATCTCACCTGGCTTCGCGCGCCGAGCCTGCTCGATTCACTGACGCTGCCGAACAGGCCGCTGCTACCTGACGGCGGTCGTGAAGGTTTTCGCTTCGCAGGAGCTTGGCAGTTCGGCCGCCACCGGGCTCACTCCCTTTGGTCGTGGCGGCCGTTCGGTGTATTTTGCGAGGCCTCGCGCCGCAGTAGAGCGGCAAGGCGTTAGACCGCACTGTTCCGCTTGCCCACTCACTCTTTGATTGTGTTCGGTTCATTAGATGACTTTGTTTGGGCTAAGCCCGCGCAGCAAGGTCACTGCCGATGTCGAAGTGTTTTGAATGTGGTTGGTTCGCGCGCGAGAGCGGAAAATGATGAGCTGTTCAACTTGACTCACTTGCTCTGGGTGAGGGCTTCGCCCGCGTTTCTTGAACTGCCCCTCGCTTGTGGCCGCGCACGCCGAGAAAATTCAGATTAAGTCGATGTCCCCTCGCCTCTCTCCGGTTGATGTTCGCGCCGTCGTGGTAATTCGGGTTCAGTCGTCTGGTCGCAGGGCTTCTCGGGTGACGTTCGCGCCCTCGTGGAGGTTTGAATCTCGTCGAGCGTTACGTGTGGTTCTCAAGACGCCCGCGCCTTTCAGATTTCTACAGCTTTTCTAACAGTGAGTTGAGCAACGGCCATCCCGCTGCTGATAGTTGCAGCCCTGCGGGCTTGTTTTTGGCCAAGTCTTCTTATCAGCGGCTCAACCTTTGCAGCTGCGGCTCTCTCGCTTGATGAGGCTTGGTATTTCCTCTGGCTCTGGATTCTGAAAAGCGCGGGCTTGTGAACTTCGGGCGCTGAAGGGCGCTCAATACCTAGGGCGTGCTTTTTGAACAGGCTCTCAACCTTTCCGTGAGAGCGTCATCGCGGGTCGAAGCGCCCCGCTTTCTTCAAAGTTTGTTCCGCCCACTTTGCTCTGCAAGAAGCACGTTTCGCGGGCTGAAAAGTCAGTGTGCGACAGTCCTCGCGCAGCTGCGTTGTTTCGTCGACTAATAGCGCGCTCTTGCTCGTCCTCGTTTTGAAACAGGCACGCTGGCAAGACCACTGCGTTTGCGCGAGCTCGTTCTGGGCAAGCTCTTCTGAACTGATGAGCTCGTGGTGCTCGTTGTCTTTGAACGGCCAGCGCGCTGGCAAGTGATCACCTGCGCCTCAGGCGCGTTCGCGAGGTAATGCGTTGGTGCCGAGTCGTCAGCCAACTGCCGTTTCGGCGCCTGCAGCTAGCCGTCTGATTCCTGCTAAGCCCGGCGGGGTCTCAATTCCTCGCGCGCGGATGCCTCCTAAAACTTTTGGAGTCGGTCTAACTAGCCGCTGCTACCTGGCGGCGGTCGTCAAGGCTTTCGCTTTGCTGAAGCTTGGCAGTTCGGCCGCCACCGGGCTCTCTCCCTTTTGTGGCGGCGGCCGTTCGGGGTAACCTGAAAGGCCTCGCGCCGCAGTAGAGCGGCAGGGCGTTATGCTGACCTGATTCATGACAGTGCATGCCGGAACGCGCTGGGAACCTTGGGCTCGGTCGGCTATCACGGTGGAAAATGCCCTTGCGCCGAAACAGCTGATGACCAACAAGACTCATGAGAACAACCTGGACGAAATAGCCGGGCATGCAGCGGCGACGTTTGGTCTAAGGCTCACCGCTGTTGAAGTGCTCCGTGACGGGCGCGCGACCGTCGTTCGCGCTACCTGCCGCGATGGCCATGCTACCCGCGATGTCGTTATCAAACGGTTCAAAACACCGAACAACGAGCACTACCTCCGCGCGCGCAGTGGGCTGTCTCTGTTCGCGGCCACGCCAAGCCTGGACGGATTCGTTCCTAAGTTGATCGGCGTCGACGACGGGTCGCGGACGCTAGTCACGGAGTTCGTGCCGGAATCGGAATCCTATACCGAGCTAGTCGCCTCAAGCAGCCAGCTTTCCCTCCAAATCCTCAAAGACACTGCGCGGCAGCTGGGCGAGCTCCACGGATACGCTCAGTGCAGGGTCCAGGAGTTCTCCGCCTTGGTCCCGCGGCCGGCAACTCCCGGAACGATTCTGAGAAGCTCCGCGCCGGCGACCCTAAGTTTCATTGCACGCGTCTTCGCTTGCGACGGAGCCCCCCCGCTTGGTCTCCCCGCGGACGCCATCCTCACCCGAGCTAATGAGCGTAGCCGACCAAATCGACCGACCTGGTCGTCTGTTAACAGTGACCCTGGGCGACATGGCCCCCAGCAACATCCTTCTCGGTCCGAGGGGCCCGGTATTCATCGACCTCGAATTTTGCGGCGTGCGCAGCCCGTTCTACGACGCGATGTTCTGGCATTGCATCTACCCTATGCCAAACGTCATCACTGACGAAATGGACCGAGCTTACCACGCTGGACTCGACGCTACAGGAATTGAGTTGAGTGAGGATGAGTACGCACTCGCGATGCACCTATCCATGTCCCACCGACTATTTTGGACACTGAGCTGGAACATGAAAGGGCTCCGTGAAAACGATCGAGAGGTGGTCGCCGGTGTCAGCATGCGCAGAGTCGTCTGTGACTATCTCCGTGAATATGTCCGGGCTGCCGGCTCCCTTCCCTGGGTCGAATACCCGACACTATTGTCCGTCGCAGAAAACCTTGAATCGAGATTGCAGAAGCTATGGCATGCAGACTCTGCACTTCGTACAAGAGCAACATGACCGCTACCCGCTCCTTCTCGCGTAGGACTCACACCATCGGTCACAGGGGTTTGGCTTCAAGCGCTTCGACGCAGCACTCCGCCAGGGCTGACATAACGAGCCGCTGCTACCTGACGGCGGTCGTCAAGGTTGTCGCTTCGCTGAAACTTGGCAGTTCGGCCGCCACAGGGCCTTCTCCCTTTTGTGGCGGCGGCCGTTCGGGGTAACCTGCGAGGCCTCGCGCCGCAGTAGAGCGGCAAGGCGTTAGACGGATGACTGAAATCATCAACTTCTACTCTGTCGGAGATGACTACGGAGAGTTCTCCAACTTCGCAGCGTTTCCGTTCAAATTGGCAGGCAAGTCTTGGCCAACTTCGGAGCACTACTTTCAAGCCAAGAAGTTCAAGGACCCTGCTAGTCAGGAAGAAATCCGCCGCGCGAAGACACCGATGCTCGCCGCCCGGATGGGACGCGACCGCAAACGCAAACTCCGCCCTGACTGGGAATCGGTTAAAGTCCAGTTGATGCGCGAGGCCCTGAAAGCCAAGTTTAGGACCCACCAGGAGCTGCACGCGCTCTTGCTGTCCACGGGAGACGCCAAGCTCGTTGAGCATACCGAAAATGACAGCTACTGGGGCGACGGCGGCGATGGGAGCGGTCGCAACATGCTGGGGCGGTTGCTAATGGAGCTTCGCGACGAGCTCTCCAAGCGCTAGAACTTCAAATTCGCCCATCTCTTGCGGAATTCTTTCCCAACTTCCTGCGTTGGCTTGGGGTGGCTCCGCTCACCGACCGGTTTCAAGGTAGTATCGCCGCGCTCGCAGTCGCCGACGCGCTTGGCGCCCCCTTCGAAGGCGGGCCGCTGGAGCGTTCCGTCTGGGGATTCATAGGACGTTCTCGCGGGCTCAAACGATGGACGGACGACACCCAGATGACACTGGACCTCTGCCGGTCGCTCGTTGCTGTTGGCCACCTCGATTGTGACGACGCGGCACAACGCTTCGCTGATAGCTACCGGTGGAGCCGGGGCTACGGTCCGGGAACCGCCAAGGTGTTGAAGCAGATTCGCGCAGGCGTCCCTTGGAACGTCGCCAACCGCAAAGGATTCCGCGAGGGCTCGTTCGGAAACGGCGGCGCTATGCGTGTTGCTCCCATTGCATTGTTCTACGGCGTCGCAGACCAACAGACGATTGCGCAGGTCTGCGGATTCGGACGCCGTTCGGCCTCGATCACCCACGCCCATCCAATTGGCCAGGACGGTGCTGCTTGTGTCGCTGCTGCAACCGTCGCTGCTCTTCACGGTGAGACCCCGCCGATGGTGCTCGAAATTGCCTACCGCCACAGCGCAATGCCGGAACTTCGAAGCCGATTAGAGATGGCCAAGCGGTTGCTCGCCCAACGCCGGCTAGAACCAGCGACCGTCTCCGCCACTATTGGGCACGGCCTCCACGCTGCAGAATCCTGCGTCACCGCGGCCTTGATTGGAGCCAGACACCTCGACCAGCCCTATTCCGAACTGCTCAAGTTCTGCCGACTGACAGGAGGCGACGTCGATACCATCGGCGCCATGGCTGGAGCCATCTGGGGCGCTAGCAAGGGTCTTTCAGCAATCCCGGCTGAACTCCTTGAGCAGATTGAAGACGCTCAGAGCATCTGCCACGTAGGGCTCGAACTCTTCCATGCTGCGACATCCCGACGTGAAGCCGGAACCGTCTAACGAGCAATTGGTGACCGACGGCCACCGTCTATGCCTCCGCTTCGCCGAAAGGCCTCGTGCGGCGCTCGCTCTTCCCCTTTGGGGATGAGCGCCGTTTGGCGTATTCTGTTGAGGCCCTAGGCCGCGGCACAATCGCAGGGCGTTAGGCACACAGTGACGAACTCAACTTCTTCAACGAGCAAGATCCACTGGAACTACTTCCTGGCTCTTGAGCGAGACCTCGAAATAGCCTCTCGCTACGTCGAGTTCGTCGCAGCGAACATGGCCACATACTCGATCGAGTTCGCTCACCTTCTTTTTGCAGCTGCGTCCGAAGTGGACGTAGTTGCAAAACTGTTGTGCAAGCAGTTGGTTCCCAACGCACCGCGACAAAACATCGATCATTATCGCACAGCGCTCGCCTCTCAGATTCCAGACCTGGCGGCCACCCAGGTCCAAATCCCGAGGTATGCCCTCACCCTTACGCCGTGGAATAGCTGGTCCAACGGCCAGAACCCCACTTGGTGGCGATGCTATAACAATGTGAAACATCAGCGCGACACTCATTATCCCGAGGCGACGCTAGAGAACGCCATCAATGCTCTTGCTGGACTTATGACACTGACTTTCTATCACTACGGCCACGTCCAGACCCAGCCCGGCTCGACATTGGATAAAAAGGAAGTCACCAGGAACCTGCTGCCGGACTCCTCCCTGCTGCGTTTTCCGGACACGTACTATTACGATACCCTCATCGTGTAGTATTGGCCGGTTCACTTCGCGTTCCGGTACAAAGTGATCCCGGCAAACGATGTGACTGAAGAATACGGAAAACGACGCGAGCGTCAGGTGCGCGACGTTGCAGCGAAACTCGGCGTTGCCGATTTTGTCTATTCAGCACCTCAAGTCTCAAAGGGAAACGGCAACCGTGAGCCATCCGGCGACGGCCTGCTAATCGTTGGCGGTCGCGGCGCCATCCTACAGGTAAAGACGCGTTCCCCCGCCGTCGCTGCGCATGATTCTCCTACGCGAGGAAAGAGTTGGATAAGAAAGAATGCGCTCAAAGCACGTGGTCAGGGCATTGGTGCGAGGGGAGAGCTTTGCAGGTTAGCTGCATCAGGAAAACCGTTGAAGGTCCTTCCTGTGCGGGCGCAACGTCTTCCAGCTGAAGCTCAAGAGAAGTATGCTCGCCACGTCGACCTGGATGTACGTTCGTGGCCCATCATCGTGCTTGTCGAACACCCGCTCGCCGATGACGAGGATCTCGGTTTTGACCCTGGTGTCGTTTGGCTCACTTTGGACGATTGGTTGTCCCTGCATCAGCGGATTCGCTCCACTGCTGGAATGCTCACGTACGTCGAGCGCGTGCTCCTAGGCGGCGTTCATGTGCCACTGGGACACGAAGTCGAACGCTACGCTGCCATGCACGATGCGGACATGAGCGCAGCAGGTCACCCCTCTTCGCTCCCTGCTCTTCCGCCGATAGACGGTTTGGACGATACAGGCGTTGATATCTATCACGATATCCTCGACAAACTGTGGCCCGACGATGGCAGCATACCTTGGCGCACAGCAGATGAGTACCGCAGGATCGTGGAGTTCCTGGACGCCGTACCTGCAGCGCTCCAAGCTGTCGCCGGTCGGTGGTTCTTGCGCAAACGAGCAGAGATTGCCAACGGCGCCCCTCGTTCAAGTGGCGTTCTTCGTCTCGGCAACCGAGATCGCATTGTTTACAGCTGCTCGAATTCCCACGACTGGACGGCGGACACGTGGTTTAGAGAAGTTCTGGCTCTTACTTCTCTGCGGCATGAAGAAGCTCTGAGTAGTGGCGCCCCAGCGGATACGGTGACCCTTGGCATTGGCGCACTTGTGAACTCGGTTCTCGGGACAGCAGTCATCTACAACTTCTCATACTTCGAAGGTCATGCTGCGCTTGAGCCATTGCCCTTGGAATTGAGACAAAATCTTCAATGGCTCTACGGGCGACATCACCATGAGGACGGTCGAACCAAGGAGGTCCGCGTAGGTCGAAACGACCAATGTCCATGCATGAGCGGTAAGAAGTTCAAGAAATGTTGTGGTCGCACTGCCTGAGCAACATTGGGACGGGTGCCTAACAAGAAATTGCTGCTGGCAGCGACGGCGAAGGCTTCCGCTTTGATGCTGAGTTTGTGGTGCGGCCGCCACTGGGCCTTCTCCCTTTTGTCGTGGCGGCCGGTTGGCGTATTCTGCGAAGGCCCTGCGCTGCAGCAGAATTTCAGGGCGTTGTGCTGAGCTGGCCCGCTTGCCCGTCGACGTTTTCCGTGAGGGTTTGTCGCGATCATTTGTTTAAGGGACGGCCCGCGCATTCGGGGTTGTTCGAGTTCGCAACGTTTTCTTGAGAGAGATTTCGCGCGCAATGAGTCCGACCAGAAACTTCTCAAGTTAGCTCACCTGCTCTGCATGAGGGCTTCGCCCGCGTGCTTAAGTTGCTCCTCGTTTGTGCTCGCGCCCTCGTGAAAGCCTGGATTGTGTCGATGTAAGCTCGACCTTCCCGGCTGACGACGCGCCCTCGTGGAGACTTTGCTCGCGGCGATGAAGTTCCAAATCTTTCCGGGTGACGCCCGCGCCCGCAGCACGATTTGAATTGTTTTCGGGTGGCTCTCAAGACTTCCGCGCCACCTTTGGTTCTACTTCTTGTCGTTGCACCAAGTTGCGACAACTGTCTAGCTCGGCTTATTGCTGCTTATTGCCGACGTGGGTTCGAATTCTGGAACGCTGCAGGGACGATGATTCTTTGCCGCCTCGAAAGTCTTCGTTCGATCGTCAAATTATCGTTTCCGGCGCGAACGCGTCAAAGTCTTCATCGTTCACATCTTCGAAATCTTGAAGGGTCAAAAGCGCTGGCTCGCATACTCGGGCGCTAGATGGCGCTCAAGAACTGACAAGCGATTCACCTTTTCGTGGAGAGAGCATCGCGGGAAAGTGAGCACGTGGATTGTTGAATTGTCATCCTTTTGGATTCGTTCGTTCTCCAGAATGAAACCTCCCGCTCGTGTCGACCGTGTTGCGACATCAGTAATTTTTTGTTTGGCATTTTCGCGGGCTGTTCATTCCAACCTGAACAGCCTCTTGTCAGCCGAAGTCTTTCCGAGACTGATCGCGCGCTCGTGACAGCGGACTTTGAGCAAGGTGAGAACTTTGCCATGACCGAATCCATTGCGCGGTCCCTGATTGAGGCAAGCTCTACTGAACAGCTGAACTCGTTTTGGTTCAACGTCTTCGACCGGCGAGCGCGCTTGCAAAGGACGAGCGGCGCCTTCCCCTGGTCTTTCATGCTCAACAACTTTCTCCAAGACCACAAATTCATCACAGCCAAGGCGCCGAATCCACGCCTCTTGCTCGTTGCTGCACTCGTCGTGGGTCATTCTCTCGCGCGCTTCTGCCTGCAGGCATCGACGGCCACCACAACGAGAAATTGCTGCTGACTACTGACAGGTTTTCGCTGCGACGCCGGGTTGTGGTGCGGCCGCCACCGGGCCTTATCCCTTTTGTCGCGGCGGCCGGTCGGTGTACTCTGGTCGAGGCCCTGCTGGGCAGCAGAATTTCAGGGCGTTAGACCGACATGATAGTTGCACATCACTCGACGTGAACGACTTACCACCTGTTGATGGCGTCCGGAGGCGACCTGAATTCTGATGGCGCCCTACCCAGAAACTGGCGACAACTACGTGTCATATGCGCGTGATCTGAAAAACCAGCACTTACCGCCGCCGCTGACAAGGTATTGTACTCTCCGCTAGAGGACAGGAAGCCGATAACCCTGTTCCATAGAACGTGTCGACGAAGACATAGTCCCGTTTCCTGACCCATCAGTCGGGACAAGCGGTCAAGGGAAAGGCCGACGCTTCGAGCCAGAGAGGGTAGTGTAATTTCCGGTGCCTGCTGCAGACGGTCCAACGCCGCTTCTACCCGACCATCGACGCCCGCCGCATTACCGACTTGTCCTCTTACTGCGTCCGCAACCTGGGCTGCAAAGTCAGGTGTCGCCTCACGTTCTGTCACGTCGAACGCCCGACAGGTCGTGACTAACCGAGCCGCTGCAGCCCCCGTCATCGCAAATGTGCCAGTCGAATTACGCCAGGGCAGGCCTCTACTGCCGGGCGCAAGGAAGACCGCTAGCGACCACCCTACCGCACCAGTCCGGTGCTCAACTCCCGGCGGAACCACAATGACACGCGCCCCCGCCTCCAGACCGATCGAGCCGTTCTCCGTCTCTACCCACACTGGCGCATCGAGTCCAACGTGCAGCTTCCACGCGTAGTGGGAATGTAGTGAAGTGCTCTGCCCGCGGCTGTGGTGCAGGGCTCCCTTCTCAAAATACGCGACAGCCCATCTTCGCCCGAATCGTTCAAGCCAGCCAAACGCTTTGCCGCCATCTTCGTCAGCATGAATGCAAGCGCACTGGTTGTCTACTGCGGGTCGCTCACCGTCCTTTGGCTCAAGTTCGTGGTCGCCATTGCCCTTCAAGGCCGTGAACGGCGTGCGGCGTCCGGATTTCGGTACCGTGAGGATGCTGAACACTGGCGCGGTACCCTATCGCCGGACTCTGACCGGTGTACTCGTGCGCAAAGCCTCTTGAGGAACGATTCTGAGGGGCAACCGTACTTCCTTGTTCTTGGACTCGTGTATCTGCTCGTGGGCGCTTGGCCTACCGGTGCCTTGATCTACTTTCCCGCCTATGCGCTATCGCGAGTAGCCCATGCCGTCTTTCTCCTCAGCGCGCGGCAACCGCATCGTACGCGTGCGTTCGCCGCGGGCGTGCTCATCGTGATGCTCCTGGCTGTGCACGTTATCTTTTCCGCCGGTAATGAGTGGCATCGAACTTTCGCTCAATGACTGAGCCTGCTGAGCGGTCTAACGAGCCGCTGCTACCTGACGGCGGTCGTGAACGATTTCGCTTCGTAGAAGCTTGGCAGTTCGGCCGCCACCGGGCTTTCTCCCTTTTGTGGCGGCGGCCGTTCGGGGTATTCTGCAAGGCCTCGCGCCGCAGTAGAGCGGCAGGGCGTTGGGCGGACACATCCAGAAGAAGCTAGAAGACATGGGCGACAATACTGACTTCAGAAAACTGTCTTTGAAGGTCGTCGCCATGGAAACAATTTGGTGGGCCTTTCTTACGGCACTAGGTGTGATGTTCGCTCTCGTCAAATCACCGGTTGGTCTTCTGGCCCTCAGCTCGCTCGCGGTAGTCACCGGTTACGCAATGCTTCGCCCTTGGAAGAATCGCAAGCCTAAGCCTTGACTCAAAGAGGACTGCTTCAGCAAGTGACACGCCACACTAAGACGCCCTCCTGACGGGTCGGAAAAGCTTCGTCAAAGCACCGAACTCCGTTCTGGACGTTTCGAGCCGTCCCATCAGAGTACGACGCACCTGCCTGAATAGTGCAAAGGTCTTTGGCACTTTGCCAGGGCCCATCGCGAGTGTTGAGAAGTCGATTGGTACTCGCCCAAGCCCATGCGCAACGCTTTGCGACGGGCCTGGCGTTGTGTTTCAGCCTAAGGAGGCCACTTGTTCGACTCGGCTTATCGCGACCTCAAGGCAGAGCTCTCGAAACGTGAGCACGTCGAGAGCGGAGCCGAACGTAAGGCCCAACGCGTCCAGAGAGCACAGCGAAACCAAACTAGCGAGCGACGCTTGAAGTAGGCTTCGCACTTTCGGTCCGTCGCGCGCCAGGAATATCTGTTGAGCTTAACGACTTGACTCACCTGCTCGGCTAGGGTGAAGAAACGGCCTAAGCAACGCTTGACCGATAGATAGAATGAAAATGCTCGATCTCGCAGAGAAGCTCCTCACAACTCTACATCTGAATGTTGCCGAGCGGGCCTCTCTGCCGGCTGGTGAGATGCCCTTCAGCGCGCTGCTTCAAGCCGCACAGAAGACGCTCGCAGTGCATCATTTCATGCCGCCCCAGTTTCGACCCGACGACAAGTTCACCGGTGTTCTTATTGAATTGCGCGGTGAACAAGTCTTCGTGCACGAGCGACACGAGATTGGTGTCATGCGGCTCTCACCAACTACGACTGAGCGTGTTGCCAATTTAAAAACAGCTCTTCAACTCTTCATCAAAGCCAACGGCGGCGAGAAGTTGGATGATGTTAGGATTGCTTACGATCCGTAGACTTCGTCCCGTCGCCGCTTCTGTGCCGCGCTGATGCCATCTCCCGCGCGGTGGCTTGGATTCAGTCCAGTGACTCCCGCCCACACAGCTAGGTGCTGGCTTCGGAAAGACCCAACCCTTCTCCGGCCCGTCCTCGGCTCGTGTGCTGCCGCAGGGACGGCGCTCCGAGGTGCCTGGGGCCAGCGCCGCGCCCGGGACTGACCGAGCTCTTTCCGGGACGTCCGAAACCTTGTCTGTGCAAGTCCAATCATGGGTAACAAAAGGTGTTCAATACATGGGTAACACTTTTCTTCGGTTGGACGGCTTGATTAGGGAGATTTGGGATAGGGGATGTTGCGGTTGAATTTCAATTTGCTGCCTCCTTCTTCGGCGAGCAGGCCCAGATAAATGGGCCCGAACCAGACTTGGTAGAAACCATCGTCGACAGGCTCGAGCCCGATTGCTTCATGGCCCAGGACGGCGCCTAGCGTTGTGTGTGCACTCTTGAATTTGAGAAGCCCCGTTTTGTGGACGCGACGGACCTCAAAGTGGCTGGGATATTCTGGATCGCCAATTTCATCTGGCATCTTTCGCGGACTCGGATTGTAGTGGCTTGCTGGCGTCTTCATTCCAAGAGCTTCGTGAGGACGCTCGCAGTTGAATTCGCGGCGCCACGCATCAAAGGCTCGTTGCTGCTCGCTTATCGTCGCTCGCGCTGGCTTGGCCGTTTCGGCTTTGAGCGTGCGGTGCATGCGCTCGTGCATTCCGTTGTCTTGAGGGTGGGCTGGACGCGTGCGCTCGGGAAGAATGCCCAGCTTGATCCACCAGATTGAGAGCCGTGAAAACCCTCCGACGGCTTTGGACGCAAACGGTGTCCCGTTGTCAGAGCGGATCCTCAAAGGCAGGCCGTACTCGCGGAAAGTGTGTTCAAAGGCGGCTTGTGCCGACTCCGTGCGCTCGCCGTCGGTGTCACTGCAACACAAGACAAAACGGCTCTTTGCGTCCGAAATTGTGAGGGGATGACAGTACTTTCGTCCGACGCGGAATTTGCCTTTGTAGTCGACGCACCAGATGTGGTTGGGCTCATGAGCGACCGCCAGAAAGGGCTCGGCCAGTGGCGTCCTGCGCCGTGTTTTCCTCGCCTGGACGAGCCCTCTGCGCTTCAAAATCCGAGCAAAAGTAGACTCAGAAGGCCACGCGACTTTTGGCTCGATGACTTGAAGTCGACTCCGTAGCTTTTTTGCGCCCCAGCTAGGATAGCGTTCCTTCAGAGCAACGATGGCGTCGATTGTGCTCTCATCAATCGCGCGGGGATGAGCGCCAGGCGTACGTGAGCGGTCCATTAAGGCCGGCATACCGCCATCGAAGAATCGCTGCACCCACTTATAGCCGGTTTTGCGGGACACTTCGTAGTGCCGACAAAGCTCAGACATCGAGGCCTCTCCGGCTAGATGTGACATCACAAATAGTTCTCTTTGATTCACTGGGTTTTGCACTTTCCACGTCACGCGAAAATCGTGACGTCATGTGCCGTCCCTCCGAAGTGTTTCCTTGCCAGCGGTCACCCATCTCGTGCACTTCGTCACCCACCGAGTGAAAAATGACGACGAGCCTGTGAGCATTGGCGCCCATGTCTTGACTTGTGGCACCCATGTTTCGACTCGTGAAACCCATGCTTTGACTCGTGTGACCTCTGGCCTGGAGTGTTACCCATGTTTTGACCACTAACTGTTACCTATGTAGTGAGATCGAACCACCTATGTAGTGAGATCGAACCGTCCCGGACAGCGTTCCGACTGTCCCGGACGGCGTTCCGGCTGTCCCGGACGGCGTTCCGGCTGTCCCGGACGGCGTTCCGGCTGTCCCGGACGGCGTTCCGGCTGTCCCGGACGGCGTTCCGGCTGTCCCGGACGGCGTTCCGACTGTCCCGGGCGCTTGTTTTCCAGACCGGCGCGGCTTTGCTCTGCCGTTGCACGCGCTCCGCTGCAGGTCCAGCTGGGCACCTTCCTCGCGCGCATTTGCTCTTCGTCGGATCGTGGTGAGTCTCGGCTCGTTGTGTGTGCCAGATCCTTGCCTAGGCAAGCTGTGTGCGGAAAGCCTCCTCGGCCACCAAGTAGGCCGACCCTCGTCTCGTTCGAAAGATCACGCGAACCGATCAAAGATCACACTACCGACGACTACCCAACCAAACATCCATGCGACCAAGGCTGACGCGACAGCGAACACCCACGAGTCGAAACTCGAATACACCGACAAGCCAACGATAGCAGCGAGAAGACCAGCACAGACGCCGTGTCCAAGACTTCTTATGGTTTTAGAAAGTTTCAAAATCAACTGACCAGGCCGAATTCATCGCTGCACATTCTGCAGGCATTCACAATCATTGAAGCGTCAGTATGAGCGGTTCAACGAGCCATTGCTACCTGACGGCGAGCGTGAAGGTTTTCGTTCCAATGCAAAGTCATTGTGCGGCCGCCTCTCGGCTCACTCCCTTTTGTCGTGGCGGCCGGTTGGCGTATTCTGATGAGGCCCTGCGCTGCAGCAGAATTTCAGGGCGTTGATATAACACGACCCTGTCAAGTATTCATTGGTGAGTTCTCGTAGAATCAATTCATCTTTTTTTCTGTCCTTGTTCTCTGAAGCGAACGAATCAGCGGCGAAGGTGAGCTTGTTCGACGGTTGATCATGCTGATATTCGAGGATCGACCGAGGTCGCCTTCATGGTCATGAATTCGTCAAGAGCTATCCTGTCACTGGGAACGTGGATCGGAACCACACAACGCCCTTCCAGGTTTCTCTCCGCTGCTGGCTTCGTCGCTGACTCCTTCGCTTCAAAGTTCTCGCTTGTTTGGTTTTCCGTTGCTTACGCGGCGTTCTGCATTTCGTTCTCCACACTGAGGCCGATGGCCCACACAAAGCCTGAAAGTTCTCGCGCGATCGCAGTGACGATTTTTCCTACGGGCATTCCTCTTTGAGAAAGAGCCCGGTAGCGCCGGTGCAGCCGCTGCTGCGCACGCCAAGCAGTATCCGTGACCGGAGCGGGCCACGTTTCCAGCATCTTTTTCTGCCTCTGCATCAGTCGCGGCTGATGGCGGTATTGCCACGCCGCCTCGACCAGAACTCGCCGCAAATGCGAATTCCCTGCCTTCGTGATGGCTCCCTGTCTTCTCTTCGAGCCCGAGGAGTACTCGCTCGAGGTCATGCCTGTGTAACTCATCACATGCGACGCTTTCTGGAATCGAGTCATGGAACCAAGCTCTACGGCAAGAGTCACAGCGCTCAGTTTTGCCACTCCGCGAAGCGCCTGCAACCCCTCGACGATTTTCTGGAGTCGCTCAGGTGCCTCAGCAATCGCTCGATCTATCGCTGCTTCAAGTCTGATGAGCCGGTGCTTTTGGTGGTCAACTTCGCTGATCAGCTCAACTAGTGTCACGTCTTGCTCGACGTGCGGCATCTTCACCTTACGCGCCCACTGCCACCACGTGTCGGACCACTTCTTCTTGTTGCTTGGATCTTTGAGACCGTAGCGGAGGAAGAACTTTCCGAGACGATGCTTTGCTCGAACGTTGTCCTCCTGCGCGGCCTCACGAAGACGCACCAAGTCTCGGAGAGCTTCATGCTTTTGGTCCGGAACCCAGACCGCAGTGAGATCACCCGCTCGATGAGAGCGAGCCAGCTTCACCGCGTCGCGCCGATCTGTCTTGACCCGGTCGCCCGCGACCTTGGGAATGAGCGATGGAGCGTTCACGACACATTCGATACCCAAGCGAGTGAGTTCCCAGTACAGCGCGAACCCCGTAGGGCCAGCCTCGTAGCAGACTCGCAACTGCTCCTTCTTCCCCAACTTGCCCAAGACACGTCGGATCGCGCCGATTTCGTTCGCCACAGTCCCCAGCGAGCGCACCTCGCCGCCTTCTTCCGCAACAGCAATTACCACTGTCGCTGCGTGTACATCTAGCCCCACAAATTTGATATTCTTCGTCATCGACCGGCTCTCCTTTCGTTATGGCTCTGCGATTTTGCCTCACAGCTCAAGAGTAACCCACGGTTTCGAATGCGTGAGCCGGTCGTGTTATTCTGACTGGGCAGACGAGAGACATGAACCTGCCGGAGGATATCGTAGAGCGAATTCGTGAGTGGGTCCTCAAGACACCCAAGGAAGGGCTCCACGTAGACGAGGAGGCCGCTCGCTGCGGAGGTATCTCTCTTATGGGTACGATTGGATCCACATGGCTCCTCCGACCTGACGGCACCTTCTGGGACGTCGACGATGACTTTGGAAAGCCTCTCCAACCCCTCGAAGAAGAACACCACGTGACCGCTCTTGTCGCTGGCTGCGAACGTCATCCCTGGTTGGCACAGCTATTACCCGCCCGCCCACTCGGCGCTAAGGACTGCAGCGGCTGCGCCGGTCTGGGTCGCATTTATTTGAACGGCGCTAACGCTGGAGACGACAACTTCGTGTACTGCCCCCGGTGCGGTGCACTTGGATGGACGACCAGCGACGCGAACTGACCGGCTCACTGCGCTGCAAGAGCCCGCAGTCCCGCGCGAACCACGTCGGTTTCGGTCAGCTCACGTGCCGCGGCAAGCTCCTCCAAGAGGTCAATGTCTTCTTTGCGGAACCGAAAGGCCTTGAGCTGAGTAGGAAGTTTTCCCTTGTGACCGACGCGCGGCACCCAGTCCTGCATTTTTTTTCCCGGAATCCCCCGAAAGTCCGGGGGCGTTTCGTTGCGTCGGAGGTGATCAATTACCTCGTCCAAATCTCGGGGAATCGCGCAGTCATCATCGTGAATCAACGAAGGCTTTTTGAGGATCACTGCGGGCAGGAGCTCAAGCAACCGAGGTTCTATCTTCCCCGCCCACAGCAAGTCGCTTAGGGCGACAGGCCCCTTCTTTGGCTCGATGTTCGCATTCGTGCTGAGCAGTTTAGCATGCACAAACACCCCGATTGCAGCCCGATACCGCGGGTCACGTCGCAGGCGGGCCATCTTTTTCAGTTTACGCTGAGCTTTTTGTTGTATTTCAAGAATTACATCGCGCTGGGTCATAGAAATTGCTCCAAATCCAGGCCGTACTTTTCAGCTAGCTCCAAGAACCGTTCACTCGCACCGCTCGCCAGATATTCCGTCAACAGAGCCGCGTTCTTCTCTGGAGCCTTCGTCGCTTTTGACAAGAGAACCGATTCTTCATCAGCAATCTTGAGCGTTACGAATGTGCCCGAGAAGAAAACTTCGTATTCTGTTTCTCTTGGCATCCACGCTTCGTGTCCAACCTGGTCGAGAATCAAATTGTGGTTTCCCAGCAGTCGTTCGAATTCCCTGCGAGCCAGATGGCTGAAGTTTGCTCTGACGTCCACATCTTGGGTGGCTACCAGATTAAGTTTCAGGTCGCGTTCGAAAAGCGCCATCTGACCGTGGACGCTGATGGTGCAAGCCTGGGGAGACGCCATACCTTCTTCGCGCGCCTCACGCGCTTGCTCAACAAACCAATCGTCGAGTTGGGCTGCTAATTCCTTCAGCATGCACGTAATCTAGATCAAGAGTGCGGCCACTTCACCTTTTCTGTATATACAAATCTTCTGCAGAAAAATCATCAGTGTCTTCAAGCACTTACAGGAGACGCATCTTGAGAAAACTGTCCAGGAAATTGCTCAAGACGCCGCACAACAAGCCAATGCTACATGACGGCGATCGTGAAGGCTGTCGCTTCGATGCCAAGTCGTGGTGCGGCCGCCTCTCGGCTCACTCCCTTTGGTCGTGGCGGCCGGTCGGTGTATCCTGAAAGGCACAGCGCCGCAGTAGAACGGCAGGCGTTAGCTAGTCTCATTTCACGCGTTGATCCCCAAATGCAAGTCCAACAGAAGCACAAACTTCACTTGTCGTGGAATCGCTCGGATCAGGAATTCTTTTCCTGGGGTGCTTGCCACATCCTCTGTGCGGCGTTCTTGAGCGAATTTCCTGAATGTGGTTTCAGTGCAGCCCTGATCTTCCCCAGGTTCGGACTGCCCGGACGCCATGTGATTGCCTGCAATTCAACCACAATCTTCGACTGGCGCGGATTCAGCCCGCGTAAAGATTTTCTGGATGCCTACACGAGTGAGTACCAGAAGACGAATCCCGCCTGGAAGTTCAACCTGTTGAGCGTAGACAATCCATCGAGTCACCACTTCTGTGAAAGCCACAACCACCGCCGACCAGATCAGTTTCTTCATGACCCGGTTCCTCGCGCACTGCAGTTCATTCGCACGTTGACCAGCGAGGACGCGTTAAACATTCCTAGCCATCATTAACGCTCGTGCGCATTCACATCACAGGGAACGCTGGAGCCGGAAAGACGACTCTGGCGCATCAAATCGGTGCCGCCTTGAACTTGCCGGTCTACTCCGTTGACTCTGTCATCTGGCAGCCGGGCTGGAGCCAGCCGCCCAAGGAAGAGCGGGAGGCTGCGATTCTTGCTATGGCTCAAAAACCTCACTGGGTTATCGAGGGTGTAGCCGCCTCACTCCGCGCACATGCAGACATCGTCCTTGTTCTTCACGTGCCCGCCTTCATTTGCGCAGTTCGCGCACTCCGTCGTGCGTTCCGGTACGGTCGATCAATTCGGCCAGGGTTTCCTGAGGGCTGTCCCGAGTGGAAAGTCACGCCCCTCGTCATACGAATCATCTTCAGTTTTAAACGAAGAGCGGGCGCCGAACTTTTCGCCGAAGCCGCGCGGGACGAAGACAAGTTCCGGATCCTTTCTTGGCCGACAAACTCCGACAAAGTGATCGCCAACTTGAGGCGAGCGCGTGTTGAGCACACCGGACTCGTCCCCGGAACATCTGCGCATCGCGCTTCTGGCAGTTCGCCCCCAGAAACTGGAACCTGACCGACAGCGCTGCCTCTCCGGGTGCTTCCTTTGCGAACGTTTTTCGCTACGTTCCCGTTGTGGATTTCGAGTGGGACGACAACAAGGCTTTCCAAAACAAGCGAAAGCACCGCGTCTCTTTTTCCGAGGCTTCCACTGCTTTCGGCGACACGATGCAGCTCACCATGCCGGATCCAGACCATTCTGAGAATGAGGAACGATTTCTGCTGTTAGGTCGGTCATTTACAGGCCGCCTCCTCGTTGTCAGTTTCACGGATCGCGGTGAGGCAGTTCGCATAATCAGTGCTAGACTTGCGTCGCAGTCGGAAAGAATAACCTACGATGATGGCTAAAGATTCGGAAGAAATGCGTCCCTCCTACGACTTCTCCAAGGCCCAGCGCGGCGGGTACGCTAAGCGCTATGCGGAGGGTTCAAATGTCGTGGTGCTAGATCCAGACATCGCCAAGGCTTTCAGTGACGAAAAAGCTGTCAACGATGCGCTCCGTAAACTGTTAGCGGATTCTAAAGGTCGCTAGCTAACAAGCCGCTGCTACCTGACGGCGGTCGTGAACGCTGTCGCTTCGCTGAAACTTGGCAGCTCGGCCGCCACAGGGCCTTCTCCCTGTTGTCGCGGCGGCCGGTTGGCGTATTCTGCAGAGGCCCTGCGCTGCAGCAGAATTTCAGGGCGTTCGACGGACAGATTAGATCGCTCAAAGGAGACCACTTGAAAGCTGACGATCCACGGATCCTGCACCGGACACTTCACGGCCAGGACGTTTTGATTCCGTCCGTGAATGCCTGGCTCGCGATTGCTCATGGCGAGGAACTTGAAGAAATTCCCGTCCCGCTAACCGACTGGATTGCGGCATGGTTGCCGGAGTACTCGCGTTTTGATGAGCTTTTCCTGGGCATCACCTTGTTGCGCGGACGGTGGCGCCTAATCCCCCTCCTTCTCAAGGACGAGCGCTGGTACCGGGCTTCGCAGGTCGTGATCGAAGAAGCGTCTGCCGGTGATGTTCGTGCCGCGAGCCGACGACTTGCAGCCTTGGACAACATGCCACTTCTGGATGTGACCGACGAGGCGGCGGCCCTTGCCAGTAGACTGGTGCGCGATGGTGGGCTACCAGAAAAAGCCATGCTCGATGCCTTTCACGTTTCGATCGCCACTGTGCACGGCGTCGATTACCTACTGACCTGGAACTGCAAGCACATTGCAAACGCCTCTCTACGTGGCAAGATTGAAGCCATCTCCAGGGCCGCAGGTTATGAACCAACGACAATCTGCACGCCATTCGAACTGCCGAAAGACTGACTCATGGAATCCAAAGATCCGATCATCGATGAACTCCACGCTATCCGTGAGGAACTTGCCGCCGCCAGCGGAAACGATATGGACAGGATCGCCGGAGCCATGCGCGCCCGACAGAGCACTGGAAATCGTCAAGTAGTGACTCTTCACGCTAAGCGCATTGCTGAAAAGCACGCGTCGTAGTTGACGAATTCAATTCTGACTATGCTACGTATCACTTAACGCTAAGCAATTGCCGTCGAACGAGCCATTGCTACCTGACGGCGACCGTGAAGGTTTTCACTTTCTTCTTGTTGCTTGGATCTTTGAGACCGTAGCGGAGGAAGAACTTTCCCAGCCGGTGCTTTGCTCGAACGTTGTCCTCCTGCGCGGCCTCACGAAGACGCACCAAGTCTCGGAGAGCTTCATGCTTCTGGTCCGGAACCCAGACCGCAGTGAGATCACCCGCTCGATGAGAGCGAGCCAGCTTCATCGCGTCGCGCCGATCTGTCTTGACCCGGTCGCCCGCGACCTTGGGAATGAGCGATGGAGCGATCACGACACATTCGATACCCAAGCGAGTGAGTTCCCAGTACAGCGCAAACCCCGTAGGGCCAGCCTCGTAGCAGAGTCGCAACTGCTCCTTCTTCCCCAACTTGCCCAAAACGCGCCGAATCGCGCCGATTTCATTCGCCACAGTTCCCAGCGAGCGCACCTCGCCGCCTTCTTCCGCAACAGCAATCACCACTGTCGCGGCGTGTACATCTAGCCCCACAAATTTGATATTCTTCGTCATCGACCGGCTCTCCTTTCGTTATGGCTCTGCGATTTTGCCTCACAGCTCAAGAGTAACCCACGGTTTCGAATGCGTGAGCCGGTCGTGTTATTCTGACTGGGGAGACAGTCGCAGTGCCAAAGATTTCACTCCCATCCCATCTGCAGAATGTGTTCTTTGACACGCTATGGGACAGGACCAAGCTGTGGTCTCTCAAGACACCGACTTCGACGCTCCCACTCGCGACTTTAACGTGGCTGCTTGACCTTTCGGTTTGGTCAACTGTCGCGGGCGAGCCGCGTTTTGATTTGGCACCGAGAACCGTTCTCTGTGACCCCTCGAAATACTCCGAACATTGGACAAAAATTTGTGGAGTCGGTCTGGAATTCCCTCTCGATCTGTTTTTGAAACAAGATCGCTGGGTCGTCGTGGATGGGTACCACCGCCTCGCCAAACACTTCCTACAGGCGACCCCTCTCGTCCCAGTCAGACTGCACCCCGCGACGAGCTGGACCCAGGTACATCCGGACGGCGTCTAGCCGGCTTAGGCTCGTAAGCCAGGATCGATTTCGCCGAAACGCCCTCCTCTCTCGGCTGACTGGAGAGTGCTAAACTCAGCGTCTCCGGAGGCTTTCCCGAGTAAGCCATTGACTTAGTACATGCTTGACGCATACTTCCCAAGTGCACTTCGATTGGGACGAGGACAAGAACCTCGCGAATCGGGAAAAACACGGCCTCACCTTCGAAGAAGCGCAAGAACTCTTTCTCTCTAACGCCAACTATCTGGAAATATTTGACGAAGCCCACTCCGACCATGAAGATCGCTTCATCGCGATTGGGCCGATCTCTGGCGGCGTTATCATGGTGTTCTTTACTGAACGGAATGAAGACATTATCCGCATCATCAGCGCTCGACCCGCAACGAAACGCGAACAGCAGATGTTTCAGCACTATTCCGTGGACCAACAATGACTGATATTCCTGAACTCACCGAAGCAGACTTTGCCCGCGCAATTCCCGCGCGAGTACGAAAGCGCCTAATCAACGGTGAACTGAAAGACGGATCCGACATCGTTGCGTTGCGAAACTTCGTCGGTCTTTCCCAGCCTCAGTTCGCAGTTGCCATCGGAATTAGTGTCCACACTCTGCGCAACTGGGAACAAGATCGTCGACGACCAGAGGGGCCAGCGCTAGCGCTATTGAGAATCGCGGCTCGCCACCCTCGCATCATTCGTGAGAATGCGGAGAACGCAGCCTAGCCGGCAGGAGATTAGCGACCATGACGACACCAGACCCATTCGAGGGATTGGATTCCGAGAAACTTGCCGAGGTAGCTTTGGCTCTGTTGGCGCTGAAGATTCACGATCAATGCCGCGCCTGGAAGTCCATCGATTGGGACGTCATGGATCTACTCTACCAGAAGGGCTGGATCGCCAACCCACGCGGGAAAGCGAAGTCGGTGCTTTTCACTGAAAAGGGCTTGGAGAATGCTAACCGGATGCTCACCAAGCATTTCTCGAAGAGGTAGCCGTCATTCCAGTCAGCTGCTCCCCAACGGAATAGGGTTTTCGCGGTGACGGGGGTAAGGGAGCTCGCGACCGTCCGCCGGCCAGCGCTAAAACCTCTGTTGAACAACCCGCCTTCAGCTGCGCGTTAGTAGAGAAGCCTCTTGGTGATTTGCGTTCATTTGTGACTCACTGGTGAGCGCTAGCGAGCGGCCCCCAAGCGCAGGTTGCGATCCTACAGAGCTGTTCTTGAGCAATAACTGACCGGAGAGAGGGGCTCGACGGTTGAAATCTCGCGACACGACCGACGCGAGGCGCACGGGTGCTCTCGCGCGGGTTGCGCGCATTCGAATAGCGCCGTTAGCCGCAGGCTGGTTCATGCGACTCTCTCAATGTTCAAGGCCTCAGTCCCCGGTAGCGCTCGCGCCTTGGCGAGCGCGGGCTCGCCTGAGCGAATCATCATTGCTGCGGCCCATGCATCACACTCAGCAGCGTCTAAGCGGCGACCGATCACCAGCGATAGCTTTCCGCATGCTGGACAGCGAGAGCGCTGAGGCTCTTGGTTTTCCGGTTGCGAGGCCTCGACCGCTTCTTGCGTCTGACGAGGGCGAGCCAGCAGCAGTTGCAAACTGCTACAATTTCTCTCTGTGCTGGGGATGCAAAAGACCGAAACTCCGCACTCGGTGAAAGTTGTTGCTCAAGCACGGCGCTGAAGGTCTTCTGCAATGTCGTTAGGTGTGCGGTGTCGCCCTTGGCCTCCCCTGTGAACAGAAGCGAATGCCGAGAGGCACAGCGCTCTTCCTTCCAGTAAGTTCTCAGCTTGTGGAGCAAGGGTCTGGGGAGCGGCACCATGCGGTCCTTCGCCCCCTTCGCGTTGCGGATTGAGACCATCAGTCGTTCGCTATCAATGTCTCGCGATTTGAGTCTGAGCGCTTCGCCAAGTCGCAAGCCGAGAGCATAGATGGTTTGCAGAGCAATGCGCCCTCAGCTGAGGGTCAGCCAGCTAGAAATGGCCTTGGTGGAGCGCAACGAACCCAAGCTACCGTGCGCAGCGCGGTTTCGTTCAACAAGCCAATGCTACATGACGGCGATCGTGAAGGCTGTCGCTTCGATGCCAAGTCGTGGTGCGGCCGCCTCTCGGCTCACTCCCTTTGGTCGTGGCGGCCGGTCGGTGTATTCTGGTGAGATCTTGCGCCGCAGTAGAATGGCTAGGCGTTGTGCGGACACGGCGAGCTATCGTCAGGACATCGACCTTCGGCTTGAACGCGAACTGCCATTAGTCGTTGTTTTAGCATACTTGAGAAACTGTAAAACAAATCTGTTTTATAACTCCTGCGTTTGGACTAAAACAAAAGCGTGAAGCTGCCAAAAACAACTCCGAACCATTGGTCGACAATGTCGGCACTGCTGAAAGAAGGACGGATTCATGCGCTTACTGAAACGTCTCCCACTCTCCCTGATGGTCGCTATCTGCACTGGGAAGAGCTTCGATATCGCGAACCGCCGGAGGGTCTTTCCTCTGATGAGTGGTGGGCATGCCAGAAGTTCGCACGTCAGCAGAGCCGAACCTCGATCGAGGTGATGAAATCACTTTATCCACTCGACTTTAGCTACCTTCAACTCCCCCAAGTTCAGTCCGATCTGCATGACCTGGACCGAAAGAACGTAGTGAGAGATCTGCTTGCAGCTCTCGGGAATGAAGAAGCGCTAACGGAGTACCGCGTAAGGCAGCTCATCGAAGAAGCTATCAGCTCAAGTGTTTTGGAAGGAGCAAGGCCGACGACACGCGAACAAGCAAGACAGCTGGTGCGTGAAAGACGGCCACCGTCGAACCGCGATGAACAAATGATCCTCAACAATTGGTACGCAATGAAACGCATCCTTGAGTTGAGGGACGAACAACGGCCTTTGGAAATAGAAGACGTCCTCGAGCTGCATCGTGTTCTAGGTGAGGATGCTCTCGACGTACCCAACGCCGCAGGCAAACTTCGGGGGCCGGAGCACTCGGTGGTCGTGGAAGATCTGGAGGGAAACATCTGGCACACCCCGCCACCTGCGGAGGGAATCAGCAGACGTCTGAAGAAGCTGCTTCGGTTCGCCGAAGGCGGTTCAAACGACGGGAAGAACGTGTTCATTCATCCCGTTATCCGCGCAATTATCGTGCACTTCTGGATCGGTTACGAGCATCCGTTTCGGGATGGCAACGGTCGCATAGCGCGAGCCTTGTATTACTGGTGCATGCTCCGACACGGGTATGAAATGGCGGAGTTCCTCTCAATCTCGGGACCCATCGATCGGAGTCCGAAGTCCTACTACACGGCCTTCGCATACACGGAGACCGACGACGGGGATCTCACCTATTTCATCCTCCACCAACTAAAGGTGATGCGCCAGGCGTTAACGGAGCTCACCGAGCATCTTCAAGCACGTGCGAAGCGGATGGCAGAACTCGCGCGAACAGTCGCAGGTTTTGACACTCTAAATCACCGACAGCGGGCTATCCTCCAGCACGCCATTCGCCACCCTCTTCAGAGCTACACCATAGAAGGTCACGCTGAGTCCCATCACGTACACTATCAAACAGCACGAAATGACTTTGTCGACCTAGTCGCTCGAGGGTATTTTCAGGAACGCCGGGTTGGACGTGGGAAACGGTACTTCCCAGCGGAAACACTAACTGACCGCCTGTCTGAAACGTAAAGTGCCGCACAATGTGTCTTTAGACCGATCCACTGACTCTCGGATCTCTGTACCCAAGACGCGAAACGACGAAAAAGCAGCTTGGCATCAAGTTTGAAGCGCAACCGTTTCTAACATTCATGAAAACACTCCTCAGGGGTTCGATACCCCAGTCGTTTACGAGGGCGGCGATTCAGTAGTCTGACCAGTGCATCACATGTCGCCTGCGTCACGTGCGCCTGGCTTGCTCGCTTCGGCAGGTACTGCCGCAATCATCCGTTGAAGTTCTCGTTCGAGCCTCGCTCCCACGAGTGGTACGGCGTCGCGAAGTAGTCCATCACGCCCGTCGCCCGCTCTGACCGGGCGGACAAATTCGACTGTTCTAAATTTCCTGGCCGAGAGATGCGATGAGCCTTGGGTCCCAGATCAACTTGTCATGGCCCTCAGGCCAGCCCTAGACTGCGCTCAACCGCTGACGTGGCGTCAGCAAGATGTCGACACCTGAGATGCCCTCCCTCAGCATTAGTTACCCTATTGGCTTTCTCGCGCTCACTCTGCTGGCGTGCGAAGAGAAAAATCCTTATGCGGAGGACTGTAACCACACAGGGCGTGTCAAGAGTTGTTCAAATGCAGGGGACTGGGCAGTCCGAGAAAGATGGCGCGAAGCTCCAATGACCAAAGAAGACTGGCACTACAACAGGCGCCTTGTAATCCCGTTCTTCGAGCGCTCGTGCGATGCAGGGCACCAGGAAAGCTGCGCGAAACTTGGGTACCATCTCGCTGGCGAGTGGTATCCAATTGACCCAAAACGAGCTTTCAAACTGCTCGAAGAAGCTTGTGCGGAAAACTCATCGATCGGTTGCGGCTACTTGGGGTTGGCCTACCAGAACGGCTGGGGAACTAAGCCAGACGATGAAAAGATGGACACAAGCCTCGCAAAGGCCTGCAAGCTCGACCCCTCGCTTGAGATATGTTCCGAATGAACCTGACCGTCTCCGCTATCACGTTTTCCGGGGATGGTAAGGTGTTCCATCGACACGATTCCGAGTCATGAGTTCCGCGTGAAGCGAACTCAACAGTCTTGAACCAGTCCGACGCACTGAGCTGGCCTGTGCGTCGCATCTACGATCGACGCGAGTCATTCCCGCGCCCTGCATAACAACGCGCTGACTCTTCACTCCCTTTGGTCGAGGCGGCCGGTCAGTGTACTCTGAAGGTCAAAGCGCCGCAGCAGAGTTGCAGGGCGTTAGCTAGACACAGTTCATGAGAATCTTCACGCTCCTATTGGTTTCCGCGATGGCAACTGCTTGTGGCCCCCCTGCAATAGCCCGTGTAAACGCGCCATCCACAACCACGTATATCTCTCGGATCGACGGCCGTACTGCGATAGCCTTTGGTCGTACACGTGTGCCCTTCGCGCATTACATCAATTCCGTCCATCGAGCTCTCCACCCCCATTTCTCCGACAAGTATCTAGCCTCGCACGATGCTCTTTCGCCGGATATCCAAGCCGAAGCTGAAGTCGTAATCGATGGCAGGACTGGTAACTTGGTGCAGACCGAAATTGTTGCTTCCAGCGGCGCCACGGAGTTCGACGAAGCAGTCCTTCGATCACTCAAGGCTTCGTTTCCAATCGTACCGCCTGCTCCGATCCATTCAGATGACGGGTTGGTGTACCTAAGGTGGCGGTTCTCAAGCGATCGTCGATACGCTTGCAACGGCACTTTCGCACGCCCCTACCTACTTGCCGCTCCTACAGATTGAAGTAGCAGTTTGTCTAGCCGCCTGGCCCCAGGTTCGAATCAGCCGACGCAAGTTCCTGTTTTCATCCTGCTTCCGTGGCGCACGGCGACCAAGCTTAATGACTCAACTTGCCCAGCTCAACGGATTTTACTGGGGCGCACTTTTACTGGTCGTTTGGCTGTAGTCTGCTTCACAGACCGAGGCGAGACCGTTCGTATAATCAGTGCTAGACTCGCATCGCGATCGGAAAGGTTGACGTACGAAGATGGCTGACGACCTGCGGGGAGGCTTCTTCGAGTGGGACCCGAGCACAGCCGAGGAGACGATGCTCCTCGACAACTCGTGTTGCTGTGATGGCTTGTGGAAAGACCATGGCGTCTTGCACTCCACCGCCGTCGAGAGCCTAGTACTTCACCGCACGCATATTCGCGAAACCGAACTTCGTGCCAGCGATTTTCGCTCCGGCGAAGCTTGCCCCAATGAGACTCGTGCGTTCGAAGTTAGTTCCCGTGAGATCGGCGCCTCGAAAGTCCGCCCCATCAAGGTTCGAGTCGGAAAAGTCGCAGTTCACGAGGTTCGCATTCGAAAATTTCGCGCCCGTGAGCGTCGAATGTCGAAGGCAAGAGTGCGAAAGATCGGCGGACGCAAAACTCACCTTTTCAGCTCGCACTCCGACGAGCCCGGAGAAGCTGAGGTTCGCCTTCCTGAAATCTCCTCCCGTGATGTTCTCGCAGCAGACAATCGCCTGTCCCTTCGTGTCTTGCTCACTTCGAAACGTGACGAACGGCACGCCTCGTTTCGACTTCACCTCAAACGAACCCTCCGGCGTTCCCCTTTCAAGAAAAGCTTCATGCCCCGTCACCAGTCTTTTTAGATCTCGCTTCTCGAGAGCCGGCCCCAAGTTCAGAACATCAACACTTGAACGGTCGACGTCTGTCTCTGTTTCAGACGTCGCGGCCAACACTTCCTCCCGACGACGCCCCTCTTCTGTCTCCATTCGAGAAAAGAGCAGCCGAGCCCCCTCGCCCAACCAGGTAACAAGAGTCTCCGCCGCCTTCGGCTCGAAGCCCTTCTCCGAGAGCGCGGCGAGGAGACAGCCTGTGGTCGAATAGCGGAGAGCGGAGTTCGACCTGAGTTGCTTCAACGCTTCGGAAGCGTCCGCAGGAATCAGGCCGCGGGACACGTGCTCTTGGATGCGAGCAAACTCGGGAGCACCGTCGCCCGAATCATCTGACACAAGCTCTTGGAGCGAAGACACCCGTAGCTCACCGACCGGAGCGCCCCCACTTTCCCAGCCCCAACGAAACAGGAGCCCAGCCGCCCGGCTGTACCAGAGCAGAGTCTCCACCGGTAGCTCTTGGTGCTTGAGGAGCAAGTCAAGTTCCGCCTTCTCGCCCTCCTCGAATGCGAGAACCGCGATGTCGCCGCGCTTGGAGAAGGCCCGAAGAAAAAGAGCAACGAGTTCGGCAAGGGGCGCACCATAGGTCTTCGTTTGCCGACGAGCTTCATCGCGAAGACGTTCCTTGAACGCTTTCAGTTCTGCCTTCTTCTCGGCGCGACGATCGGCCTCTTCTTCCTTCTTCGCCTTCGCTTCCGCTTTTTCCTTCTCCGCCGCTTCTTTCGACTGTGCCTTGAGACGTGCTGCCTCTTCACGGGCCTCAGCCTTCTCCTTGGCGGCCTTCGATTTCGCGTCAGCCTTTTGCTGCCGCGCGGCTTCCTTCTCTTCGGCCTCTGCTCTCAGGACTGCGTTTCTTTCAGCCACGCGAGCCTCGTAGGCGGCCTGCCTTTCCTGAGCTTCGCGATTCGCTTCCTCGATGTGCCGACGCGCTTCCCGGTCGGCGGCTCGTTTTTCCTCAAGGGAAATATTCGACCTCGATGGGGGGCCGTTCTCCTCAGAGGGCTTGTTGTCGGACGGTGTTGTCATTCTTCTCAGCCATGGCGCTCGAAGGTTCCGAGCTGGAGAAGCGACTTAGCAATAATTGGTGGCTACAGGCAGCTGAAACTGATGAGAAAAACTAGCCAGGGCGTCCGCGAGACCTTGCTTTTCATTGAGGCGGCATCGAAACACATCGACTGTTGTCCGCAATCTACTGTGTCTGCGCGGCGTGTTTCGGAGGGGGCAACGGCTCCAGCCAGTTATTTCCAAGGTCTGACCAATACCAAGACTTGCATCAGCAAGCCAATCACCACAAGGAATCCAATCTCTATTCTCGAATGAAGGTTGCTGGCATTGAAGAATGTCTGCGCGAGTTCGGTTTGGCGACGACTCTCTTGGATCTGCACTGAGGCAAGATCGTTCAGTCCCTTTTCCACAGAAATAAGAATCTTTGCGATAGCAGCATCCCGCTCTTGTGACGGAACCCCCTCTTCCTGCTTGAGCAAGGCCTTATGATCCTGCTTCAGTCGCTCAAAGTACTCGTGCTCCTGAGGGGTCAGCTTGGTCTGTGCGAACTTTGCAAGTAGTTCCGCGATCTCTGCATTTTCGTTCGCGACGCTATCATCCTCCCCTGTTGCAATCCGCAGGGCCTTGCGATGATACAAGTTGCTCAACTGGTAGATATAATCTTGGGCAACAACACGGTCATCATAGACGGTGTTGATGGTTTCTTGGACAGCTTCGAAGTGCCTCGCATCCAGGCGATTCGTCGCGAATATCAGCAAAAAAACCACCAACAGAGCAAGAGCGGCTTGAAACCTCTGGACGAAACTGAGCTTCTTGATCATCCCATTAGACTAGCTGTATTCCGTGGAGATGCGAGGCGACCTGGCGCGTGGGATTTGGCGTGCTTGCTCATTCTTCAGGCGCCCTCATCCGACGAGGAAGACGTCCGCGCCGCCTGGCGACGACAGGGCGCCGCCGGATCCCGACCCGCTCCTCCTTCGGTTGGCGGATGCTGTTAGCGTCCGCCTTTCTGTTCCGTCATCGTGCCAGCGCCAGCGGGCCTCAACACGCCCGTACGCGATGATGACGGGCACATTGAAACAGTCTGGAAACCCCATCACTTTCAAAGTAAGGGCCGGGAGAATGACATGATCAAAAAAATCGCGATCAATACAGGGGGCGGCGACGCACCGGGGCTTAACGCAGTCATCCGAGCCGTTGCGCTGAGTGCACTCAACCGAGGCTGGGAAGTCCACGGCATCAAGCACGGCTACGAGGGGATCATCGAGGAACAACCGGACTCGATCATCCCGCTCGATCGCGACGCCGTGAGAGGGATCGGGCACCTAGGTGGTACCATTCTCGGCACCACCAACCGCGGCGATCCCTTCAACTACCCAGTGAAAGTGGACGGCAAGAAAGTGCCACAGGATGTCTCGGAAACGCTCGTAGAAAACTTCAAGCGTCATGGGTTCGACGCGCTCGTCACCCTTGGTGGAGACGGCTCGATGAGCATCGCTCACCGACTCATGCAGCGTGGTCTCCCACGGGTGATTGGAGTACCGAAAACAATCGACAACGATCTGAAGGGCACGAACGTCACTTTCGGCTTTGCCACAGCGGTGGAGACCACAACCGAAGCCCTAGACAAACTCCATTCTACGGCTCAGGCGCACCGGCGCGTCATGGTGGTGGAGGTGATGGGACGCCACGCCGGTTGGATCGCGCTGCACGCCGGGATTGCGGGCGGTGGCGACGTCATCCTGATCCCCGAGATCCCCTATCGACTCGACCGCATCTACGAAAAAATCCGCGAACGCTACGCGCGAAGGCGCGATTTCGCCATCGTGATCGTCTCTGAGGGTGCCAAAGAACTCGGCGCCGAAGAGACGTACAAGATGGGCAAGGACGCATTCAAGGAGCATGCCGTCCTCGGGGGGATCGCGGAACGACTATCGCGGCAAATCGAGGACGCTACCGGCCACGAAGCCCGCTCCGTGGTGCTGGGTCATCTCCAAAGAGGGGGCTCCCCCGTGAGCTTTGATCGCCTCCTCGCCCAACGCTTAGGTTCGGCGGCCGTGCGCTACTTGGCCGAAACGGACAAGAGCGGCCTCGTGGCCCAGATCTCCGGGGAGCTCGAACTCATCCCTCTCAAAGACGTTACCGGCGGCACGCGCGGCGTGGATGTTCGCTCCGACACAGTAGAAACTGCACGCGACATCGGCATCTGTTTTGGAGACGAACCTGTCGGAACCTTCACGAGTCGAGTGGCAGCTCACTCGGGCCCATGAATCTTGACTCAAGAACATGCGCTCTGGTGATCAGTTGGACCGCAGCCCTGATCTCGGGCTGCAGCGGTCCTAGAGTACTGGTTGGAACGAACGGGGCAAACCGCCCTGGCGATGCACTACTTGCAAGTCAAAGCAGTATCGACCCAGTCGGAAGTCAGAGAGAGTTCAGCTTCGCTCTTCATCGTCTGGGCAACACACTGCCCGGTGCTGGTTGTGCGAATGCCGCTGCCAACAACTGCCTCAAGAGTCCCTGAACGGATTTGAAGATGGGGCGGCTCATAGGGTGGTCTGGGCTCAGGCTCCTGGCCTGGAATGATGGGTCTAATCGTGACCGTCTCACACTCAGCGCTCCTCAGGGGCACAAAGACACTCGCCTGAGCCTCTCCGCCGAAAGTGATGTCGAATATTTCGTCCTGAAGCCAATCAGGTAACGCCACTCGCATCTGATCCGAGAAACTCGAAATAGTCATCGCGCCTCCGAAGTTCAAAGCAGGCTCGAAGGTCACCAAGAAGCCATCTGCCTGATTATCCACGCTCAAACCAATCTCGCCCCCCTTACCCACTGGTCCGATGCCGCCATCGGCGAACACATCAGTACCGACTCGTGCGGTGGAAGCAGTCTGAGCATTCACGCTCATGCGCATCTCGTCCGGACTCCCCTGCCCCGGCTGCTCCACGCCAACAGAGACTCCACCCAGGGTATAGACCCAATCTTCGCTGCGCTCTTTCTCGCCACAATCAGGATGATCACAGTTGAGCGATCCTGGCACGACCAGCTCAAGAGTTCCCGCGTGCAGTGCGAGCTGAGCAGCTTCTTGAGGAGCGGCCAGGCCGAGATGCATCCCAATGCACGGGTCACTGCTCTTCAGCCTTACGTTATCTGTCTGACCTGGTTGGGCCTCAAAGCTGAGGTTCGAGAGACCCCAAGTTGTGGAAACACCACCCGCATTATCTTTCCGAGCAACAGCCATCACTGTGCCCGTCACGGCAGGAACAATCACTTCGCCACTCTGGGTGTCTTCGTTGAAGCTTTCGAACCAATCTGCCAAGGGCGCCAGATCTGCCTGCACGACGACAGCGTCGGGGGTCACGTAGAGCGTGCGCAGCCATTGCTCCCCCTCCTTGAGTTCGACATCAATCACCAGCACGCCATCATTTGTGAGACGCACATTCAAAAAGAATGGCTCATCTCCAATCGGCTCTCCGCAAGATCCACAGTCGTGCATCGACAAGCGCAACACCTCGCCGCTACTCAATTCCACCGCTTCGTTGATGAACTTCGCCACTTCAGTGCGCACGTCGGCTTGGTTCTGTGCATCAAGCAGTTCGCCATTCGAAGGAGGAGCGAATTCGAGCCGCTCGTCGTCTCGACAATCGCGGGAGACCGTCGAGGCGACGGTCTCGAACATCGCCTTGAACAAGGCATCTTCATCGAGGCCAAGCATGCTTGAGTGAAGCGGTTCCATCCAACCAGTCGCATAGCTTGCCAGCAGATCAGCAAAGGCCGCCTTGTCGATCGACGCGTAGCCTCCCGGACTAAATTCTGGCAGCGCGCACCAGTTCGCACTTTGATTCCCCAACTCGCTCACATCAAGCGAGCTAAAAGTGTAATCAATTCCCTCCCCGGGTGCCTTGGTCTTGGTGCCACCATCATTAGATGACTCGCTCGGGTTCTCCCCTCCACACGCGGAAAGTGACAAGCATGCAGTCAATAACAGGCCTAGTGTGAGCAGCGAGTGGCTGCTCAGGTTCTTGAGTTGCTTCATATGCGTCTCCCACCCCAACGCTTCTCGTGGGGCCCTAAGTAAAGATCGGACACAGCCGAGCACGACATGTCCTCCCCGCCAAGGGAGCGCATTGACTGGGTGAATTGCGCGGGCGTCGCGCCTCGATTAAGAAGCCCGTAGCCGCCAGAACCCTTCGGCCCGTTGTCCCACCATACGGGACACAATCCTCGTTCGAGTGCGAAGCGCGCGTAGGTTTGGGTGTGGTCCGCTCGTTTTGGAAAATCGACCTCAGAGCCGAACCCTTTTCCCACGGCGCGGCTCTCACGGGGAAAGCTCAGAAGAATTCTCACCTCGTGAGGGAAGTACACGTGACCAATCCCAAAAAACTAGTCGTCATCGGCGGCGTAGCCGGTGGTGCCTCGGCGGCAGCACGCGCTCGTCGCTTGAACGAAGATTGCGAAATCATCATCTTCGACAGAGGCGCCTTCGTCTCCTTCGCGAATTGCGGGCTGCCGTACTACGTGGGAGACGTCATCACGGACGAGAAAAAGCTCATCATCGCCTCACCGGAGCTGTTCCAAGCTCGCTTCCGCATTGAAGTGCGGCTTGAGTCCGAAGTCTTGAGAATCGACCGCGAGGACCGAAAGGTCTGGGTGCGAGAGCGCTCGGGCCGTGAATACGCGGAGAGCTATGACGCCCTAGTGCTCTCGCCAGGGGCCCAGCCCATTGTCCCTGACATCAAGGGTGCGCAAGGCAACAACATCTTTGTGCTGAGGACCATTCCGGATAGTCGGCTCATTCGCGACTTCATCGCGCAGAGCGGCGCGATGACCGCCGTCGTTGTCGGAGCGGGTTTCGTGGGTTTGGAACTCGCGGAAAACCTCCACGCCCGTGGTCTGTCGGTCACCCTCGTGGAACGCGACAGCCAAGTCCTGCCCCCCCTCGACCCGGAAATGGCCCAACTCTTAAATGATCGCCTGACTGAGCGGGGCATTCGCATCCTGAGCGGACAAAGCGTCAGCCAGTTCGTTCATTCTGAAGGCGGGGGCTTGCTCGTCGAGACAGACGCAGGCCAGAAATTCCAGAGCGACATGGCGATCCTGTGTGTCGGCGTACGACCGGAAACGGCTCTCGCAAAGCAGACTGGCCTAACTCTGGGCACAACTGGAGGGATCCTCGTCGACGAGGGGATGCGATCAAGCGATCCGCGGATTTGGGCAGTGGGAGACGCCGTTGAGATTCACAACCTGGCGACCGATGCCCCGGGGCTCATGCCACTAGCCGGCCCTGCTAACCGACAAGGTCGGATCGCGGCGGACGTCATTTTCGGCCGTCAACGGAAGTTCAAGGGGGTTCAAGGCACCGCCGTCTGTGGTTGTTTTGGTCTCGCTGCCGCCTGCACTGGTGCCAGCGAGAAGGCTCTCAGGCGTGCAGGTATCGCGGACTTTGATTCCGTCCACATTCATCCCGGGCACCACGTCGGCTACTACCCAGGGGCTAAACAAGTTCACCTCAAGCTCACATTTTCAAAGAAGGATGGTCGCATCTGGGGCGCCCAGGCGGTTGCCGAAGAAGGGGCGGTGCGTCGAATTGACGTACTTGCGACCGCTATCGCCCACGGGCTCACGGTGTTCGATCTTGAAGACCTCGAACTCTGTTACGCCCCCCAGTACGGCGCCGCGAAGGACCCTGTCAATCTCGCTGGCTTCGTCGCCGCCAACATGCTGCGAGGCGACATGCCAACAGGCTCTTGGAGCCAGCTCATTGAGGGTTCCTTGGAGCCCGAGGCTCTCCTCGTCGACGTGCGCAGTGCCATCGAATTTGACACGGATCACGTGGAGAATGCGCTGAACTTTCCGCTCGAGAGCCTGCGCGAACGCTACCGCGAACTCCCGGAGGGGCGTCCGATCTACCTCTACTGCGCGGCGGGACAACGCGCCTACTACGCAACAAGATTCCTCCAACAAAGAGGCTACAACGTGAAAAATCTACCGGGTGGCATTCAGACCTTTCGCATGTTCGCTGGCGCCCGCATTGAACAAGTTCACGCCGAGGAAAAACACCAGGGCAGTGAACTTCAGAGCGACTCTTAGACACAAGGGGCCAGAGCTCCTGATCTCGTCGCCGCCTCCGACCTGGTGCATTAATGTATAGAAAACCTTACGTCATGGAAGGTATACCTTCCATTTTGCCCCCTCCACATGTGGCGTCTTGGTCGCATTCAGCAAACCATTCGTTGCGAAGTCGATGTCGCGGGCCAAGGACAGCCCCCCGAACTTGCCCCAGCTACTTCCGAGGTGCCCCCAAATCGAGGCCCGCCTGGGCAATCCGAACAGTGTCGCGCATCCTCTGCGGAATCGCCGAATACGCCGGCAAGGATTTCCTGAATTGACGGGCTGTTGCTAAGCCAGTTCGAAGCACTGCGATAGATCATGCGGCAAGTATCGTGATACCTATTGCTGGCCCGAAGGTTGCTTCCGACGGCGGGCATGTCGACAGCAACTTGTTGCAAAGAGCACACATTTCATATCCCAGTGATGGGGATCGGGTTCACGATTGATACACCGATCCGCCTTGCCCCCCTTGGCATCGAGTCATCGATCTCTCTGGTGAACGACGATGTAATTGATGCCGCGAGACAGCATCACTGCGAACGCCGCGGTCTCGCCTTCGCACCGATCGTCAAAGGTGAGCCAGGTTGGCGCGCACGGAGGATTCGAAGCTACCTCGACTTGGTCAAACGACTCGTCGACGAAGATACGAAAAAGCTACGCGAATCCAGCTTCGACGATCCGCGAGGAATTCGCCGATACTTCGAACTCATGCCAAACGATGCAGATGCCAAAGTTCGCTTTCGGAAAATGCAGAGCCTTCCTGAAGGTGCGGAGCGAGCTCTGGCGCAGGAACAACTTCGCGCCCTCATCAAGCCAGGACGAATCGGGGTCAACATCATGACCAAGCTCGATGGCAGCGTCAGCGCCAAGGGCCTTGAGCTACCACGACATGATTCTGAAGCTCATGCGGCGCTACGAGGATTCGCAGAGAGCGAACTCTCGGGGCTTCTCGTTCTTTCCGCTGGAGCAAACCCCGGGCTCTTCGCGTACCTGACCGAATTTCCTGATTTTTTTCCCAATACCGATGGCAAGCTGGAAAAACAAATTGTGCTCAAAGTCAGCGACTTTCGCTCGGCACATGTGCAAGGACGAATGTTGGCACGACGCGGGATCTGGGTGAGCGAATATCGCATCGAATCCGGGTTGAATTGCGGTGGTCACGCATTCCCGACAGATGGACAGCTGCTGGGACCAATCTTGGAGACGTTCCGGACACGACGCCATGAACTGCGAGAAGAACTCTTTCCTGGCTATCTCAAGGCACTTGAGGGCCGCGGAGGCGAGGTCCCCTCAAAGCCGCCCGAAGTCAGAATTTCCGCTCAGGGTGGGGTCGGAACCGCTAGCGAACACTCGTTTCTCAAAGAGCACTTCGCGCTCGACTCAGTGGGTTGGGGCTCGCCTTTCCTCATGGTGCCAGAAGCCGTTACACTCGATGCGAAAACCAGGAACCTCCTGGTCGAGGCGAAGCGAGAAGACGTAAAACTGAGCTGGAGCTCACCTCTCGGGATCCGTTTCTGGTGGTTGACCACCGGCGCGAGCGAGCAAGCTCGCAAGGACCGAATTCTTGGCGGCTACCCGGGAAGCGTCTGCACAGCCCGCCACGTAGCGCTGAGCACAGAATACCCAGGTCTTCCTCTCTGCCGCGGATCGCGCGCCTATCAAAAGCGCAAATTGAGCGAACTCAACCCAGACGACCTCGATTTCGCTATGCAGGTCGAGCGTCTGCAGGCCCCAGCCTGTATCTGCGTGGACCTGACCGGGTCATTCATGGAAACTAGCTCAAAGGAAAACTCAACACCGCCACCAGCAATCTGTCCGGGTCCCAACATCCTCAACTTTCAGGGAACCTTCGAACTCGAACAGTTGGTTGGTCATATCTACGGAGAACAAGACATTCTCACGCGCCCCGAGCGACCGCACGTCTTCTTGCGCGAGGTCGAGCTCTATCTTGAGGTGTTTGATGAGGACCTTGAGGTAGTGGACACCGCCGTCCAGGTGAGAACCAAGCCGCAACTCAAAAAAACCTTGGAGGGGCTTGCGGAAGGAATGAGGTTCTATGGCGAACTCTTGTCCCAACTCCCCGAGTCCGAACAGAGGAAGTTCTCTCTCAAGCTCAAGGTTCTCGCGAAGGAGATCGCTCAGCGGCTACGCCAACTCTCTCTTCACGAAGTCCAGCAGAAGGAGACGTCAGCCCCAGTCAGCTGATGATTCGCTTCCGTCAGGGCTCCAACGAGCCGCGCACTCTTTGCGGCTTTGTGGGGAAACCTCACGCGGGCTGATAGGCACAAAGAGGCTCCTCACCCATCATGTTCCCCGTAAGCGCAGCTGCCCTGGCGCGTGAGCCTCCACAGGCCCAACGAAAATCGCAGCGACCACACTTGCCCTGGAGCTGATCCATGTCTCGCAAGACCTTCAGTTCCGGAGAGTCGCGGTAAACCTCAACCAACGAGCGTTCCTTCACATTGCCGAGCGGCGTGTGCGGAACAAAGCCACTGGGCAAGATCTGACCCCGATGGCTCACGAAGATCACGCCGTTGCCATCGCGGATCCCGAGACCGTAGCGAGCCGCAACATTGAGCAGCTCACCGAAACTCTCACCTGCCTTGAGCCGTTGCTGCATGAGGTAACGGCGGTACATGGGCGCCTCCACGGTTCCCACATGAAAGGGACTCTCTCCTCCTTTGCGATAGAGCCATGCGTAGACTTCTTCCATTTCCTCTGCGTCGGGCAGGTCAGTCATTTGAGCACGCCCAGTGGGCACGAGCAGAAATAGGCTCCAGCGCTTGACAGGGGGCGCGTGCTCCGTCTTCAGCAGCTCATAGAGGGCGGGCAACTCGTGAATGTTCTGGCGAGTCACAGTCGTATTGATTTGCACGGGAATCCTCGCCTCAGCAGCCCAAGTCAAGGCCTCTCGAGCTCGATCAAAGGTGCCAGAAAAGCCGCGGAAGGCATCATGCGTACTCGCTTCAGCTCCATCGAGGCTGATCCCCATGGCGCTCACTCCGTGCTGATGAAAAGCTTGTACGGTCTCTCTCTTGAGTCGTGGTGTTGTACTAGGCGTAATGCCAACGGGCACATGGAGTGAGCGCGCATAGTCGATCAGCTCGAAAAGGTCGGAGCGTTCCATTGGGTCGCCGCCAGTTAAAATGAGCATGCTGCCGAGGGAAGCGACGTCCTCGATCAGCTTCTTGCCTTCTTCAAAGTTCAACTCCTGAGGATCTCGGTAACGAATCGCTTCAGCTCGACAATGACGGCATGCCAGACTGCAGCTGATCGTGGTCTCCCAATAGACATTTCTTGGTCGAGTCGCGTGGGTGCACACCGATCTGCCCTGGGCGGGCTGGTGAGCAGAAGAGTTCGATTGTGGGTTCAGCATTCTCGCTAAGAAGCAATAGTCAGACCAGAATGTCCAAGTAGCGGATCGCTGAGCTCCCTCCCGTGAAAAGGGCGTCGAGACGAACGCGCAGATCGCGAAATAGCTGCGTGTTGCCTCCGTCGCGAAAAGGCTTCATGGGTGCTTCCGTCATCAAACAGTCATCTTTCCGTGATGGTTCGTGTCAGCGCGCGGGTGTCGCTATATCGGGCGCAGGAGGCCCGATGTACCAAGGCGAAAAGCTCAACAGTATTAGCCATGTCGTGGGGGACGCTCTCGCACTCATTGGGCTTGGAGCGCTTCTGACGGTGAGTATCCCCACTCACGATCCGTGGATGATTTCAAGCTTCAGCGTCTTCGGAGTGACGACCGTGACGCTCTACACCATGTCGGCCCTTTATCATGGTGTGAGGCCAGCGAGTTTGAAGCGCTTGTTTCAGATCTTCGATCATGTTGCGATCTACCTTCTCATCGCGGGAACCTACACTCCCTTCATGTTGGTGACTCTGAGAGAAGGGAGCGGTGTACTCCTGTGCGCGGCAATCTGGAGCCTTGCTCTACTGGGAAGCTTAGCGGAAGTCTTTGCTCGAGGTCCGGGGGCTCGATTTGCTCAACTCGTGGCCTACTTAGGAATGGGGTGGGCTTGCTTTCTCGACTTTTCGAGCCTCAAGGTTGCTTTGGCACCGCCCGGTTTAAGCTGGCTCATCGCAGGAGGACTGGCTTACTCGACGGGGGTTCTCTTCTACGTTTTGGGAAAAAGGGAGCGCCTTACCCACGCTCACGGGATTTGGCACGTGTTCGTTCTGGTTGGCACGCTCTGTCATTTCATTTCGATTCTTGGCTACGTGCGCTGAGTCAGCGCTGGATTGTTGAATTCCGCCGCAACAGATGATTCGATTCGCCGCGAAAGACGAAATAGTTTGGGCGTTTTGGGGCACATGATCGACCTACTGACATGATCCGGTTTCGTCTCAACAGTACTGACGGCGTATCGATGGGGTACCGGGTCATTCGGCTGAATCTTGGCCGGTGGTTACTCACACGTAGCGTCTTCGTTATTGCCCCCGGATGTGACGGAGGTGTCTTCGTTGGTGGCGGTTTCGGCCAAGGCATCCACCTCGCACTGGGGGAGAAGCGGGTTGTTCTGCACCGAAAGACGGTCACTCACGCTGGTCAAATGCGGCAAATCCGCCAGACTCGCGAGCGTCTCGTTACCGTTCAGATAAAGGCTGGAGGTGCTCGTGATGTTGTTTAATCCTACTAGTCGCGTCAGAGCGGGGTTGCCTGTGATAGAGATACCTTCTGGGATACTGGTTAGCTCGTAGAGCCCGAGGAGGGATGAGAGCGAGTCGTTTTCTCGAACCACGAGGCTTCCCAACGTGGTGAGACCGTCGAGCGCTATCAGGTGGTCCAGTTTCGGGTTGCGCTCCATATGGAGCGTGCCCTCGATGGATGTCAGGTTCCTCAACCCGGTGAGGAACCCGAGTCTATCATTATTGAACAAGGTCAGGTTCCCAGCCAGAACTTCCAGCATCTCGAGACCTCTTAAGTTGCTGAGGGTGTCGCAGTCGGCGATCTGTAAACTGTCCGTGGGTAGTGGGATGCCAGCTAAACTGGTGCCCGCGTAGGCGAGCAGCGACAGCTGGCTCACGGTCTCCACGCCGAGCCCTCCCAGGTTAGTTCTCCCACGCGCTCCAGCTGACTGAGATTGCGCAGGTCAGTGCTTGTGGTGCGATCGATCATGAGGTCTCCGCTCACGTGAACCAGTTGGCTCAACGAGTACGACAGCGGTTGGTCGTAGATGTGTACATCTCCCTCGACGTAGTTCACGTCGGAAAGCTGCGCCCAGTCGCTGCTATCCCTAATCTCTACGGGTCCGACGAGCTTGTTCACCTCGTCGCACACGTGCTTTCCCTAAGAACTTGAGAGTTCGATCCTTCCCAAAAGAAATTGGTGGGGACACCGGCACGCAACGCGTCGGTAGCGACGAACCTGCACTCTTCTGGGAAACCGCGCTCCTTCAGGCGCCCGATTCCGAATTTTGCACCACCTTTTTGCTGGGATGGGAGCTTGCTGGAGGATGGGAGCTTGCTGGAGGATGGGAAAAAGGCACCGTTATGCGCGTATGGACGGCGCAATTCGACTGAAGCGCCTGGGGGTCCGATTCAACCCAACACTGCGCCTCCAGGCCCTCCCTCTTGCAATCGGGAAGAGAGTTCCCTATCCGGAAGAGAACAACCCAAGGTCTACCTGAGGAAAGCGCGAGTTGTTCGTCGGGTAGGGCCTGATTATTCAGGAGTAGATTGTCGTGCGTTTTTATCAATTGGGGGGCTGGATGTTTTTCTCAGCTCTCGCGTTCACCGCCCCACTGGCCTGCAGCGATTCGGAAGAGCCGGAACCTGAGGACACAGGAAACACAGAGGATAATGACGACGATGGCGTCAAGGATCCCCCAGGAACAGGCGGAGGCTCCATGGAGGGGCTGGGAGGCGCTTCGGGGCTGACCTGTTCCGACTTCCAGGGCTGCGGCGAAGCGGGAGTCACTTGTGACGGTGACGAGCTCGTCATCTGCGCCGAATTGTTCGACGGTTGCCTCACAGAAACGCGTACTGATTGCGCCGTCCAACCTGACGGTGCCTGTACTGCTGTCGGGAAGATCTCCGCATGCACTCTCCCGGCAAAATCGCCTTGCGAAGACAAAGAGCTGTGTATGGACGAAGGCTTGGCCTGTTCAGAAGACAACTCAGCTGTCGTCAAGTGCGCTCGCGATGAGGACGGATGCCTCGTGCCTGCGGCAATGGACTGCGAACTCGGGACCGCCTGTGAGGACGCCGAGTGTGTTGCGACTTGCCAAGACGCGAAGCTGTGCGGCGACGGACCGGGCAAGTTTTGCGGTGCGGATGGTCAAATCTTTGAATGCAAGGACGCGGATCTTGACGGTTGCTTGGACGCACTCGTCGACACATGTGAACTGAACGAGTATTGCGGCGAAACCGAGGGTGACGCTGCGTGTGGCTCCGATGCCAGTTCCTGTGAGGCACCGATAGCAATCAGTGGACTTGGTTCGTGGTTCTATCAAGGCGAAAGCGTCGCCACGAACGGAGACCTTGTCGAACTGACGGGCACTGATTGCACCACACGTACGGGCGCCGCCGAAATGGTATTTGAAGTAGCCCTCGAAGCCGGACAAACCGTCAAAGTAAACGAGTATAGCTCTGCTGACGTCGTCCTTTCGATTCAGACAGGCACCTGTGGAAGCGGTTCGTGTTTAGAAAGCAACGATGCGGGCGAAGCAACGACCGGAGCGTCATATACGGCAAGTGCCAAAGAGACCGTGTACGCTATCGTCGAGAAGTGGAGCGCCTCGGACTCAGCGTTCGACGTTGCCATTTCCACAAGCGTCTGCGGAGATGGTGTTGTTACTCAACCAGCAGAAGCATGCGATGACATGAACGCTACAGCGGGCGACGGATGCACAGAGTGCCAAGTTGACCCCGGCTATGCCTGCTCGGGTGCTCCCAGCGCTTGCGTCGCGACAGACGGTGGAAGCTATGGCGCGGGAGTAGCCCTACCAAACTGGCCTTTGGACGTGCTGCGCAGTGGTGGAGACTTCGTCGCGGAGGTGACCTTTACGGAAGACGTCACCCTAGTGGGCTCTGCGCGTGACCCTGCCGCGGACCTCGACGTGGCAATCTTCGACGCCAACGGCGAAACAGTGAAGACCTATGCGCGTTTTGGCGACGAAGCGGTCTACATTCAACTGCCCGCTGGCGTGTACACGATCGGCATTATCGGGTACGGGAGCACGTTTGCCACCGATCCGGTTGTGTCGCTCTCGACGATCGCGGGAAGCTGCGGTGACGGTACTACCTCGGGCGAAGAAAAATGTGACGACGCAAATGCTTTTGCCGGCGACGGTTGCAACGCTTGTACCGTGGAGCCCAAGTTCGTGTGCGGTGGTTCGCCATCAATCTGTGCGAACTACACTTACTCCTACGACAAGTACTTTGACGACGGCTTCATAGTTGATGCGGACATCCCCATGATGTACCCGCAAAACTTCTGGAGTATTTGCACCATTTCGAGCGTGTACATTCGCGTTGACATCGACCACGACTACCGAGGGGACCTCGATATGCGCGTGCAGTCACCCGAAGGAACGTGGGTCACCCTGACTGCTGCTGGAGCAGACGATACCGAAGACTACATCGGCGTCTTTCCGCTCGCCTTTCCAACAGTCGGCAACCTCGCGGACTTCAGCGGCGAAGACCCCTATGGCGAGTGGACCTTGGAAATCATCGACGACGCTCCGAATGGTTCGGGGTGGATTAATGATTGGGAGATCTACGTCGACTGTCAGTGAGTCCAGGGTCGCAAGCGGCCCGTTCTCAGTGAGAGAAGGCCCCCGGGATCTAGCGATTCTGGGGGCTTTTCAACTTCTCGTCGGCTCGGTCCCTGCAGGAGCCGTCGATGTGCAGACCCGATGTGTGAATTCTGCCGGGGAGGGGCTCTGGTCCTTCACCGCTTCGGTCACCATCAATTGACGGATCGGAGGCAATTCCTTGGCTCGAAGACTGCGCGCTTCACAAACAACCGGTCCCGAAGGTTTTGCAGTTGGCCAGCAGTTTCTTCTCCACTGGTTCGCGATCTCGCTCAGGCACTTCGGCGAACTTTCTGGCGAGTTCGGATTGTGGAGTCGCATCGAGAAGGAGTTCGACCCAAGCTTTAACTCGCACTGTCTGGCTCGTGTGGTTAACAGCCACGTCTTCTACGAGCGCGAGCGCACTGAGCGTTTTTCTCTCGAAGAGTTCTTCGAGGGCTGACCCCGGCACTGCGCGAGCGTAAAGCCATTCGCTGGAGCCCTCGGGCGCCGATATATCTTCCATCGCAAGCGCATAGAGTGCCTCCTCGACACCTTCGGTCTCCATCAGCACGAGTATGTCGAGCGCAAACAGTGCGTATGTATAATCCGTCGAGCGTTGGGCCTCAATGTACTCGACTAATGCCGGCGTTATCTCAGGATCGTCAGCGAACTTGGCAACTTCTCGGAGGACATCCGCGCGGTGACCTCGCGACGTGCCACTCACCCATTCAACGAACGCTTCGATGTCCGAGGGTCCGTTGACCTCGGGTGGTGTTTCGAGCTCCGCTGGCTCGAAAACGACACTCGACGGGAGATCTGGACCTGGATCTGGACCTGGATCTGAAACGCAGGAGACGACAGAGAGAAGAACGAATACCGTGAGAAATCTCGACTGTCGGCGCATGAGTCATGCAAGGTACGGGGGCGTCGCCTCGGATACAATAGGACTCACTTCACGCGGGGTCTTGCTGGAGCGCGAGCTTTTCAACTGGTACCCATCTTGCTTAGGATCCTGGTAATGGGATGGCAGTTCATGAAGCGCGATTGGGGCCCAGCGATATGGGTCACGGCGGCGGTTTGCCTCGGACTCAATGATTTCTACTTGAAGGGCAGCGGGCTACTTCCGAGCGCGATCACTGGGAAACTGAGCGATTTGGCGGGACTTATTGTGGCACCGGTGTGTCTCTATGGTGCACTACGATGGGTATTTCCCACCCGGCAACAGGCATTTCGTCGAAGGCTGTTGCTTTTCTGCTTAGGCGCAGTGGGCCTTACTTTCGCTGCAATCAATCTTTCCAAGGGCGCATCCGATCTTGTTGTAGGGCTCTTTGCTCTGATCGGCCTGTCATGGTCACTTTGGCCAGACCCCAGCGATCTCGTGGCATTGTTGATACTGCCGTTGACCTACTTCGTGCTCAATCGAGACGCACAATTCGAAGCTTGTGAGCGCGATGGGCGAGTTCGTGCCGTGGTCGTGCTTGTGAGTGCGGTACTTTGTTTAGGCAGTGGAGTGGACCCGACCGATACGGCTCATGGTTTTGTGATCAACAACACTTCTGAGTCGCTCAATATCCGCACCGCGTTTCTTGCTGGCGAGATGGACTGCCGTTCTGGGCCGCTGATTGAAGATGGACTGCTTGTTGAGAAAGATTTCACGCCTCTTGGCAGCTCGAAGATCGAGCCCAACGGTGCGAGACGCTTTTATTCCGATGCCTACCAGCACACGAGCAGCTCTTTCGATGTGAGCAGTTCACAGTGTCGACCCTTGCGGGTGGCGGTATGGAGGGAGGGGCAGGACGAAGCGGAGGCCCTGAGCCTGGTGATTGGCTTCAGTCGAGAACGGCGCGAACTCCGTGTGCCTCATCTTCCAGAAGACTTAGAGGATACTCAAGGTCTGGCGCTGCTTTACTTGGAGGAGGGTGAACTCAAAATTGAGCTGGGCAAAGGTCTTCGTCGTGTCGAGCTGGGGGACGGAAAACGTGCGCCAGTGCCATCCCATTGTGTCTACCCAGAGCTGACGAGCATGAGCGGTTCGGCCGAGGTGTTTACGATTGCAGAAATTGAAGAGCGTCCTCCGCGCTGTATGGCCTACCGTGCAACGGCGTCCGAGGAAGAAGCCGTTGGCATGGGTGGGGGGCCTGGAGATCCTTCCGCCGCAGGCGGAGGGAGCGTTGGGGGCGAGGGCGGCTCAGCGTTCTCTGGGTTGGCATCCCCTGGTCCGAGTGTACTCGTGTGCACGAATGTCGAACTTGACTTGCGGTTGGGCGATTCAGTGAATCTGAGTGCAGGGCATGACGCTGGCTATTGGCCGGGGCTGCGTTTTGATCGGGACCACCGCTGGCTGCTGTACACTCACGCGGACTTGCAGGCTCATGAAGAAACCGATTGCCCCCAGATTCGCGGGCAATGTGGCGCGATATTGGTCCGCACGCCCGCGGCGCAGATCGTGGAAGATGGTGTATTGGAAGCGGCTTGGACGACGATTCTCGCACGCTCCGATTGTCCCCGAGAGGTGAGAGAGCCGGTGTCGATTGCCCACTGGGTGGTGAAATGATGATGAAATTCAATCAGCGAGCTTGGATGTTCTTTTGTGGACTCTCACTTGGGGCATGCACCAGTCAATCATCAACAGAACTTGAGGGACTGGAAAGCGCGCCGAGCAATGTGACTCAAGTGGGAGCGCAAGATATTGGTGAGTTTCGTCGCCAGCTTGCGTCCGGAAAGGTGCCCGAGAGCGAAAGCCTGGATCCGATCGGTTTTTTCGCAGAACACGCGATTGATCTTCCGGAACCTGAATGTGGCGATTCGGTTTGCGCGCACCCGATGTTGGCGGTTGCCCCCAAGTTCGATGGTGGGAACTGGACGATGGCTTTCATTGGAATGAATACGAAATTATTTGGGGCTGATTTGCCTACGAGGTCGCGGCACTTCTTACTGGTGGTTGAGCAAAGTGGGGTGACTCCCATTCCGGAAGCTTTGTCGAAAGCCATGGCCGAGGCGATGAAACCAGGTGACTTAGTTTCTCTCATTCGAGTCCAAGGAGATCCTGTGCAGCCGGCGCAGCCCATCTCGCGCCCCTCCTTGCCGTCCGGCTCCGAGTTTGCACTGGATGCGGAGGCTCTGAGCAGTATTTCGAGCCTAGGCAAAGTGGAACTCAAGCGAGCGAGCTTCGAAAAGCACTGGGAGTACGATCAAGCGGTGGATGTGGCTCTCGCGGAAGCGGAGCAGCTCGATCTCTATTGGGCTCTTGATCAGGCGCTGATCCTTAGTCGCGACCCGCGCTTTGAAGGCATGGACCAGCAGGCCCTCGTATTTACTTCCGGGCGTCCTTCTGGAGGAGTGACTTCGGTCAGTCAACTCGAAGCTCTCGGCGGAATCTTCGCAGATGAAGATGTCTTCGTTTCCCTCTTCGGGGTGGGTGAACACTTCCAGCGTGAACGAGCTCAGGTATTTGTTCAATCGGCTGGCGGCAACTATGCTGTTTCAGCTTCGGAGGAGGATCTGCTTGATGCCTTTGAGGCGGCAGCGGACTCTGGATTTATGAAGATCGCGCGTGATCTGGAGGTCAGGATCTCGGCGAGCGAAGGGTATGAAATTGGGAAGATTTACGGGGCCTCACAAGTGGAAGTCGAGGGGCAAGTCGCTTCGTTCCGTAGCAATGCGTTGTTTATCGGTGCGCGCCAGGGAAGCAATGATACTGAAATGGGTCGACGGGGTGGTGGTGGCGGTTGGTTTGTTGAGCTAGCGGCGATCAGTGCGCCGGGGGCTACTCCGGTCGAGGATGCACCCGTGGTCGAGGTGAACGTTTCTTTCGTTGATGCCCTTACGAATCAACCGGTAGAGCAAAACTTTCAGCTATCTAGCCCGCTCGGCGTAGGCAACAATCCCGAGCCTGAAGAGCCCTTCTTCAGTCCGGCCATCAGCGCCAAGCCTTTCATGATGCTCAACATGTATTTGGCGCTCAGAGGAACTCTCTCTTACTTCGAACAGGGAGCCTGTGACTATGCCGTCGGCATGCAGCAGATGATGGATCTATCGTACGCTCTTTGGCAGGACCAGCACGAAGACGCCGATATCGCAGACGACTATGAGTTGCTGAGGCAGCTCACTTCCGCCGTCTCATCCCAATGTGGAGCCGAATCCGCGGTGTGGCCCGTTGCAGCAGAGGTGAGTTGCTTCTATTTTTAGTGGAGGGGCAAGGTAAAGATCGTTCCAATGTCGGAGGCTCGGACCTTTAGAGACTCTGGGGGGTGAGAAAGTGGGGGGGGGTGATCTTCATCGGACCAATAGCGGATAGTGGCCACATGAACATGGATGCGCTGACATCGACTCTTAGGTTACGCCCCAATTCCTCTTATTTGCTCATTGGACTTGGCCTGGTGATGGCTTGTTCAGGCGAAACGAGCGAGCCGTCTGCTTCTGAAGAGGGCGACGGCAGTGGAGGAGTGACTGCAAGCATAGGGGGAGAAGCGGCGCAGTCGAGCTCGGGAGGGCGAACTGGCACCGGCGGAGAAACGGCCGTGAGTGCCGGTGGAACCAAGGCTGAGGCTTTCTGTTACCCAGGGGCAACCCAGGCATGTCTCGGCCCCGCGGCATGCAGCGGCGCGCAAGTTTGCGCGAGGGATGGCGCTCTTTGGGGAACATGTGATTGCGGCGACGTCGAGGGTAGCGGCGGAACTGGTGGGCAGTCGACAGGTGGTGCTGGTGGGGAATCGACAGGGGGCACCGGTGGCGAGAGACCCGTGATCGGCCGCGTACCCGCGGACTTCGTCGCAGGGGGATTGGGCGAGTCAGGAGACTGGAGAGGATATGCCTTTACCGCTGTCGACGAAGCGGGAAGCTCGATTCTCCCTTCAGAATTTGTCGGCTCCGAGCTTTGCGCAGAAGGAGTGCTGGCCCCCGGCTTTGGCAGCTGGGCCGTGGTTGGCTGGAACATCGCGCAAGAGGTCGACCCAGAAACGCTGGAGGGCGGAAACCTGGGGGAGATTACCCCCGGTGGTACGGGTCTAGATTACGAGGTCGTGAACCTGAGCGACTCGGCCATGATGATCCAGCTGGCACCTCAAGACTCAGGTGAATCTTGGTGTGCGCTGATCGATGAATCCATGGGCAGTATCTCTTGGAGTGACTTTAGGCAGCAATGCTGGTCGCTAGACCCGGGCCCTGTCTACCAGCCAGCCTATGACAAAATTGCCCAAATATTCGTAGTAGTACGAGGCGAATCGGCAAGCGCATCAGCTCCTTTTGAATTCTGTGTCGTGCATCTCAGCTCAGCTGACTGAGCGTCGGAAGCGCGCCAAGCAGCGTCCAGCTTGCGAGGAGTTGCTGCGCTTCGAATCTAAGGCGCCGGGATGTTGCTCATGGTGAACGTACCGGTGAGATCACCCGCGCTGACTGTGAAGGTCGCATTGGGCACGTGAGGCTGCGCGGTGTTGTAGCGAATGATTGCTATCGCTGTTTCGAGAATGGCGCCCTCGTTTGTGAAGGGGGTGCCATCAATGCCAATAGATACATAGGGGTTGTCCGAGTTCCAAGATGCGGTTGTATTGACCCCGCGCACCTCGCCCGTCGTGTAGTAGGCATCGAGCCACACAGGGAATCGGGTCGCAGTGGTATCGCCCATGACCATCTCCGCGAAATCCATATTAGGCGTGTTGGTCGCGTCAATACGCTTGAATACTTTACGACGATAGCCCTCACGCGTGGTGTCTGTCACCCAATAGCCCAGCTTGTAATGGTCGAGAACCGGGTCTTCTTCCGTCTTTACGATGTCAACGCGCATTGTTGGTCCCGCGGCCGAGATGTTCTCCAGACGCCAGCCGCCGTATTCGACGCTATCGTGATGCCCTTCGTGTGCGTAGAACTCACAAAAGTCGAGCTCGCCTTCGAAATGCTCAACGGCTGCCAGATCGCGAGCCACTCCGGGCAGATTCACCGCCTTGAGGTACTGAGAAAGCTCGACAACAAAGAGACCTCCCGCAGAACCCTCGCAAAAGGGGATCGACTTATCGTAGCTCCAGCTGGTTCGATTGGAGATGTAGAGGAAGCCATCTTTGACTGGAAGCACCACAGCGTTTCGCTTCTGCCCCAACTCGGGAGAGTGCAGCTCAACGCCAAGAGTCGTACCCGATATCATCGTCTCTGCCATGAAACCGGCCTGAATCGCCATATAAGCCATGAGCCCTGTCGGCCGAGTGGCACTCTTGTAGCTCATGTTGTGAAAGGTCCCGACTTCTGGATCTTCCCCGTAGGAGCCCTGTCCCATGAGATCGTGCTGAGTCTCACCCGCAGAATGCTTGAGCCCGAAGATGTGATGCCCCAACTCGTGCATGGGCACACCCAGCGCTCCGAGGTAAGTGGTCGCTCGGGTAAACTTATCCAAGCTGACTCCTGTGCCGGGGATTGAGTAGCCGAGCGCGATGTTCGCTTGGGCATCCGCAATTGCCAGGACATTGGAAGCGACCGGTAAGATGAAGAGCACGGTCAGTTCGTCATTGCTGAGGATGGTGTCAGCGTTGGAATCAAATGCGGCAAAGTCGACGCTGGCTGCCAGAGTATCGAGGGCCTCAGGGATCCAAGTCTGGCTTTCTGTCTGAACAGGTCCGGTCTGGGGCTGGGTGCCACTCACTTTCACTCGGACGACGCCATCATTAGGTGTACCGCTCGTTTCGTCGGCTTGGAGGAGTTGAAATTGACCGGCGGAGGTTTCGTACCAGTAGTGATTGCCCTCGCCCGGCTCGGTCCCGAACATGAGGCGAGCCCATTCGGCCTCCGCGTTGGGGTTGATCGTGTCGATGTCCACGTCATCAAAGTCGATGAGTACGATGAGCGTCTTGGTGCTCTTTTCTGACGCTCGCGCCTCATCGTAGCTAGGCCAGATCCCTTCGCCCGGAACAATCGGGGTCGAACCGCCCGTGCCAACCCCGCCAGTACCGCTGCCGCCTGTCCCCGTTGTCTCGCCACCGCCGGAGCCAGGACTCATTGTGATGCCGCCTGAGCCATCAGGGGCATCATCATCGCCAGGACTGCAACCCGTTAGAGTCGCCATCAACAGACCTACCCCAAACCCCACACATTGGTACCAAGTCGTCATTGCGCGACTGTACGCTGAAAGCCTCTCGATTCTTCCAATAAAAATGATTCTCGTGGTCGAGCCGCCCGGCGGTGAGCCAAGGAATTACTCACATATGGCCAAGGAAGAAAGCCTGCGTCGACAACACCTTCTCCTACAGCACCAATGATCGGGGAGACACCGGCGCGCAAGTTAAAACCACCGGACTTAGGTTGCAGTCGATAACCGACGATTGGCGAAAAAGTCATGGCAGCTGCGGAATCCACCGAACTGAATACGTAGAGCACCGTGGCGGCTGCACCGAGTTCAAGGTGGTGTGTGTCGCTGCCAATCCCCATGTAGTTGAAGCCGAACCTCGCTTTCATAGAGAAAGAGCGTCTCCGTTGCCTGAGTCATGAACTTCAGAGACAGAATCAAGTGCACGTCGAAAAACCACGAATATCGTTACTACCCAACCTCCGAGTCGCCAAAGACCCTTAACTTTCCCAGAATTGCACGTACAGGAGCGCTTCTGGGTCAGCTTTGTGTTCAAAATTGGGAAAATGAACCTTGAATCGACTTTCCCGGAGCTGCACTCTTCCAACGCAAAAGATGATCACTCTCGCGTTAAAGCTTTCGAATCGAGCATGGCTTCTAGGACTCCTGTTGCTCGGTGCGTGCTCTTCTCCGAGAGCGGAAGGTCTAGCCGGATGGGGACCTGGTGAGGGGGATTATGCGGGGGGGCAGTCGGGCGATGAGGGGACTCAGCTGGCAACACCCTGTCTACCGAGTGAGCGAATGGCGTTCCTGGGAGAGTTGACTCGGCTCGAAACGGGCGTCGCGACGGTGACGATTACTGAAGCGCTCACACCTGCGGCCGAGGCAAGGCTCGACTCACTGAACGGACAACTCGAAGGCTGTGTCTCCAGTTACTTTACCACGGAGCTGCCTTCCCCGGGACAAGAGGTCCTCATCATTGTCTTTAACCAAGATGAAGACGATACATCGCCGTCGATCGCGGTCGCCGGGATGCAAGATGAGAAAGTGATGTTCACGAACAACGGTCCGATCACAGCCCTGACAGTCGCCCAGCTACTTGAACCGAATTGTCCTACCGATTGGGAAGAGGCACAGACATCCGCCACCGGTAGCAAGGACGAAACTCCAGCCGGTGCCGCCCCCGCGGACTGCGGCGACCTCGATTAACGAGCCCGGCGTGCAAGAAGTCCAAACTGAAACATACCAGTTGGCTGCAAGTCAGCTGCTCCGTGCGCTACGGGGAAAGCGTTCCCAGGTGGCATTCAGTCGACGCCTCGGTTACCAGGCCAATCCCATCACCGATTGGGAAAATGGACGCCGCTATCCGACTATTTCAGAGACACTGCGAGCGGCCGGCAAAGTGCAAATCGAGCACAGTCATGCATTTTCTCACTTCTTGCCCGCGCGAGCTCAGACAAGAAATGTCGACGCAGGCAACGCAGGGACCATTGCTGCTTGGCTTCGCGAACTGCGGGGATCGATGAAGATGAGTGATCTCACCGCTCGTACCGGTCGAACCCGCTACTGCCTCAGCCGATGGTTGGCAGGCAAGACCGAGCAACGCTTGCCGGACTTCTTATTGCTCGTTGATGCGCTCACTGGACGAGTTCAAGACTGGGTGAGTGCGCTGGTGCCAATTCAGAGCGTGCCGGTGCTGGCCGAGCGCGCTGAGAAAGTGGCTGCCGCGCATCGCCTAGCGCTTGAACAACCAGATACAGCGCTCTTGCTTCGGATCCTCGAAACCGAACGCGAAACCACTGCTCAGGTGGCGCTCGAGCGAACGGCGCAGATTCTTCGCCGTAGTGTCTCCGAAATCACGGAGTGGGTAGAAGAACTCGAGCGGGTCGGGGTATTGATCAACGCCGGTGGGCGCCTTTCCGTCGTCTCAGAGCTGACAGTTTCGACCGCTGGATCTCCGGAGCAGAGGCACGACTTGCGATTGCACTGGGCCGCGCTCGCGCAACGTCGTTTGCAGGAAGGAGCAGATTCTGACTGGTTTGCCTACAATCTCATCGCAGTATCAAAACAAGATTCCGTGAGAATCGAAGAGCGCCTGCGAGCGGCCTACCGCGAAGTGCGTGCGATCGTCGCAGAATCCAAGCCAGAGGAAGTGGCCGCACTCTTGACCATGCATCTCGTTCGCTTCGAGGATTGACCGCTATTGCGCGCGCCAACGCTGCCCCAAAGTGAACTATCCCAGTCTTGCACATTGAGGTGTCGTTACGGGAGGGGATATGGAGTTCTCGCCGCTGAATTAGGCTGGAAGAAAGCGCCCAGATCTCCCACTGTGCAGGTAGACCAGGAAGCTCGAGATGCTTCCTCTTTGAATTCACTTTCCGACGGAAAGTGTGAGAAAGAGACGACTGATATGAAAGATGTACTGTTTTTGGCGCTAGCCCTATCGATGGGTGGTTGCGCGGCTTCTACCGGCGATGAAAAAAGTAGCGGAGACATGTCTCCTGAAAACGAGGCCCCCACTAACCAGGATGCTGGAACGTGCCTGGCAGGAGAGGATTGTGAAAACGAATCGCCGATTGAGGGAGATGACGCCGCCGGAGGCACCTGCCTAGCGGGGGAAGAATGCGGCAACGACACGCCTTTCGAAGATGGCGAAGACGGAGACGCCGACCCCTTTGCCACCTGCTTAGCGGGGGAAGAATGCGGCAACGACACGCCGGGAGACCTCGAAGGCCCCACGCCCTAGGAGATCTCAGCCGCACTGGCGGCAGAAGTCGAAGACGATTCAACCGCTTCAACACTCAGTTTCAACTGAGTCGAATCTCCACCGGTGCCAGTACCGCCAGCGTCCGCACTAGCATAAGAAGCTGGCAAAGCGTCTGCGACGGACAGCCGCGAGAATGAGCCCTACAATTCCAAAAACGGCGGTCAAGGGGCTCGAGGGACCCCTCCCTGACGCTCGACACGACCACCCTTCAGCGTACGGATCATCGCCGTCCACGGGACCTGTAGGCTCACCGCCACTCCCGGTTCCCCCTGTGGTGCCCGAAAGCGCTCCACCGCTGCCCGTCGTAGCTCCTGATGCACCACCAACACCGTCGGTGCTCCCCGAGCCTGTATCTAAGCCGCCAGTGCCACCGGAGCCGGCGCCGCCAGTCCCGTTGTCCACGGGGGGCTCGTTCGAGCTGAGCAAGATGCGGTAGCCATCGAAGTTGTTCGCGTTCGGAATCGCGAACTCGACTCCATCATTGGTGATTGGGTAATCAGACTCTTCAAGTAACATGGTCTCGTTTACGACTGTGGAGCGGTTGACCCACGGTGTCTTCTCAACCACTGCATGGACGGTAGTGCCGAAAAGCTGTGTGGCGCCGAATCCATCCACCACAACACGGATCGTGCCATCATTGACGCCAGCAAAGAGTATGCTCGCAGTTCGGTCTTGTTTATCCAGGTTCGCGAAGCCGTCCAGGGTGGTGACGTCGTTGTTTTTTGGTCCCCTGGCTTCGACCATATCGCCACTCATGTCGCCATACCATTTGTAGAACCACCAACCGCCGTTCTTGCTTGTGTCATTCGCCAACAGGGACCCCAGTCGCCCGGGATGAGGGACATCCCAAAAGGTCAAACAAGCCGTGTCGATCCCCATGCGTTCGAATTTGGCGATCAGCGGCGCGGACGCGCCAGGTTGGCCTTCGTCGTCGATGTGCTCTGAGCCGCTGTACTCGTTGATGCTGATTGGCAACGGCCCGATGCCCAGCTCCTGTTCCATCGCCCGGTAGTGATCGAAATGACTGGCGACATCGCCGCCCGATAGTTCGTGCCAAGCCACGATGTCGGGTAGGCAGTCGTTGTCGCGCGCAAAGGTCAGGAAGTTGCGGAGATCGGTGCTCCGATAAAACGAGTAGGACGGTCCGATCACCGCCGTGTCGGGATCGAGTTTTTTGAGTTCGTCGTACGTCTGCTTCCAAAAATCAGTGAACGGCATGGCGTCTTTCCACGTCCCGCCCGGTTCGTTCCAGATCTCGTAGCCGTAAAAGTTGTCGACCGCCGCTTGCTTTCGGCGCGCTACCGATTGACCGACCTTTGTCAGCCACTGGGACATTCCCGGGAATTGGTAAGGCCAGCCTGGCAGCCAGTCCGCGAGGCGAATAGTGACCAGCGCCCCAGTGGACGCAACCCGGGCGGCAACCAGGAAGGCATCACCGTGCGGCTGCTGAATATTCTCCGCCGGATTGGTGAACATCTTCGGTTGAAGCGGAGCAATCAAGCCGTCGACATCCGCGGGGAGGCTTTCGGTAACACCATAGAGCGAGCCACTGGCCACGTGAGTGACGGGACGAATCGTCGTCGACAGATCAACGGTGAGCTCAGTTTCAGCGTGAACCAGCGAAGGAAAAAAAAGCACACTTGCGAGCGCCCCTCCAAGTGCGCTCAAGCGCCACCTGCGCGCGCGGCGCAGGATTCGGCCTTGATGGCAGCTCACGGACGAGACATCGATGGAGACCTGACGAGAAGCAGTGGCTGGTTTCATGGCGCTACACGTTCCACAGATTCGACAACCAATCAATTCGATGGTCGCTCTCAAAGCAGATCGAAGACTTCTTTTTTCTACGCTCCTAAATTCCACCTAGGAGAGGCTCAATAGATCCTCGGCACTCCAACCAGTCACGGCTCCACGTGCTCTTAAGTGTCACTCAGCTGGGCGCGACTCACCACCTCCTGAAGCGCATTCCGGGCCCTTGGTCGTCGAAACCGAGACAGGGAATCCTGGCGCAGAGTCTGCGTGTTTGAGAGCGCGAATGTGAAACGCATGCCTAGAGGGACTCAGCCGAAGGCGGCGAAAAATGCTGCCGAAGACGACAAGCCAGTTCGTGAGCTTTTTGTCAGTACCGACATACGGGCATTTCCGGCAATTCATGCACCTCGGCGATCGATACGTCGGGTGCTGATACTCCAAGCTTCTGCATGGGGGAGGCGTTTGTGTGCCTCTGGCAACGTTCCTTGAGCGGGACCACGTTCTTAAGTGGGGAGAGGAAATAATACGAGAGACAGAGATGAAAGTGAGATGACAGTGAAACAACTAGAATTTTCGCAGGTCGCATCAGTGATGATGCTTCTCAATGTAGCTGCCTGTTCGAGCACCGATGGAGCAACTGACTTGGTCTCAACGGGTGGCAGCACGAGTATGGGTGCTCAGCCCGGAACGGTCGGCACTGGCGGCGAGCCCAGCGCGGGTACGGGTGGAGCGGGAACTGGCGGCCTAGGGAGTGCCTCCGGTGGAGCTGGAACTGGAACTGGCGGCGCTCTCACAAGCTCGCAGTTCTACTTCAATGCAGGTGCGTGGAAGGGTTACGGCTGGACAGATGCCGGTCCTGCTGGCGGTGGGATTGTCTCGGAACTGACCGGGGAATTTTCTACGGGCACCAAAGCGGCGTGCGTGAGTGGCACCTTGGCAGAAGACTTTGGTTCACTAGGGATCCTGGGAATGGCCGTCAATCAGCAGGAAGGCAGTGACACGCTCGGGGAGTGGACTCCTGGTGATTACAAAGGCGTAGCCATCAGTGTCACAAGGAACTTGGCGACTGGTCTTCGACTAGAGCTGGGTACGGCGGACGGCACAACTTACTGTACGGAACTCACGACCAATACCGCCACGCTCTCTTGGACAAGTTTCAGGACTGAATGCTGGGGTACGGCTGGCGTAGCGTATGACCCGAGTCAGGGCATCACCCAGGTGCAGCTCTATGCGCCCGGTGATGAGAGTAGCGTTGTTCAGTTTGATTACTGTTTGGACAAACTCGAGCCAGTGGAAGATGCAGGGCCCGTGTTCGACCCGAGTCACAAGTTTGTTGGAAACATCACGACTTACGGCGAAGTGCGTTCGGACTTTGCCGACTACTGGGATCAAATCACCCCTGAGAACGAAGGGAAGTGGGGCTCCGTGGAGGGAACTCGCGACCAGTACAACTGGGCAGGAGTGGACGCTGCTTACGATTACGCGAAGTCTCACGGCTTTCCCTTTAAGCAACATACTTTTGTATGGGGCAGTCAGTACCCCGCTTGGATTGACTCACTCGCCCCCGCCGAACAGGCTGCGGAAATCGAGGAATGGATTCACGACTTTTGTGTCCGCTACCCCGATACGGCGCTCATTGACGTCGTAAATGAAGCGACTCCCGGGCATGCTCCGGCGAACTATGCAAAGAGCGCGTTCGGAGACGACTGGATCATCAAGACTTTTCAGCTGGCCAGGCAACATTGTCCCAATGCGATCTTGATTCTCAACGACTACAACGTGCTCACCTGGAACACGGATGAATTCATCCAGATGGCGACGCCGGCCGTCAATGCGGGAGTCATTGACGCCATCGGTTTGCAGGCCCACGGATTTGAAGGCTGGGCTCTTGCTGACCTGCAAAAGAACTTCAATAAAGTTCTGGCCTTAGGGTTGCCGATTTACATTTCCGAGTACGACGTTGCTCGCACGAATGATCAAGAGCAGCTGCAGATCATGAAGACTCAGTTCACGTACTTCTACGAGCACCCTTCGGTGAAAGGTCTCACTCTGTGGGGCTACGTAGTCGGCAGGACCTGGGTGAATGGGAGTGGCTTGATTCAAGACAACGGCACTCCTCGTCCGGCGATGACTTGGTTGATGGACTACTTGGGTCGCTGACGCGGCATCTTGGTTCGTCATTCTCCCTGGAGCCAAGGAATTCCACACGCTATGATCGACGGGAACAGCTCATTCGGCAGCGCGCGCGGACAGCCATGCCGGGTAACTCGCGCAGCTCGCCTTTTCCAAATCGGGCGCGCCCTTTTGGAATTCGAAGACTAGGCGATGGAGTGCACTCTCAACTTGATTGACTGGGCCAAACGCTTCAAACCCGAGCGACCACCAGACGCTTGAGTTCGCGAGCGTGACTCTCGTCATTTCGACGTGTCCACCAATGGTCGGCAAAGGCTGTAAGAAATCGAGAGGCTTCTCATGTTCATCGAGGCCAATCTCCCGAATTTCGGCGGAGTCCAAGTTGAGTTTTCGCAAGAATCGCTCCTTGGTCAGTTCGACGAGCTCTCCGCCGTTGAGCGAAAGCGAGGAAGACGACCACTTTCCCCACAGCTCCACCTTGCCGACGAATGGGCCTGTTGAGATTGGGGTGAGGTGAGAAACGAGCCCTTTCACCTCGCACCCCGGCTGTTGCCCCCGTCGCTTCATCCCGAGTTCTTTCAGCTCCGTCTCAGGCATTACCAGATAGGAATCTTTTCGACTCCGACCTCCGCCGGGTTTGACCCCATCGCGCGGCTCTTGAAACCAGTCCTCGCTAGTCGCGGTAAGCGCTGTTTCGTGCTCTTCCCAGAACCAACGAGTTTCGGCAGAAATTTGCATATTCAATACCGCAACAAGGCGAGGGCCGGACTATTCAGGCGGCCGCTGGGGCTTTCGGCCAAGAGTAGGACCGAGCCGCCTTGGCGAAAGGTGTCTAGGGCCGCGCGATCGAGTAGATCTTCGCAAACGCCGTCCGGTTCATCCCGCAGCATGGCTTCGCGCCTCTGGGGATCGAACACGCCCCAAAGAGTTTTCCCCTCTTGGATGAGCAGTGTCTCGACCTGGCCATCACTGGCGGCGCGGACGATGTCCATAATGTTCGACTGCACCTGGGGCGTATGGTTGAGATCGCGCACGCCGCCTACGGTCTTGTCAGCCTCCCTCTGGGACGTCGCCACTGCATGCTGACAAGCCGCTTCGGCGAGCTTGTGCGCCGGCTCGCGTTCGGGGTTTCCAGGAAGCTCATCGTCGAGGATCCACAGCCGTGAATGTTTGCGGAACGCCGTGGTCATCTCGTGCACCCCCGCCAGCAGGAGCGGCGCTGCCCGTTTACTTGGGCGCAGGCTCGGCTCTTTTTCGATGGCGGCTTCCACGGCCTCTGCGACAGCGTGTAGGAAGCGTCCGAGATCTTCGTCATGTCGTCGTTCGCCCTGGTCCTGACCATGGTAGACGCCCTGACCCTGGCGAGCAGTGTGCAGGTCGAGATGGGGCTCGGCGAGGGTCTGTTTGACGTCCTCCACACTGCGCGGCATCTCGGGATCGAGGGAAAGCTCGCGATGCCCACTCTCGTCCACGGCAAGCAGGCGCACCGAGTGTTGACTCAGCGCGAGTACGAAGCAGGACTTCGGCCAGCTCAAAGCGGCCAAAACGGGTTTGAGGTAAAAACGGAAAGATACCGTGACTCGTTCCTCGGTCTCGAAGGGGAGAGCGTAAAACGAGGGCTCCCTGTCCGGCGAAAAAAAGACCGCCATACTTTTGCATCGACGAGCCAGTGCATTGAGTTCAGGCGAAAGCTCGGGAAGCTCTCCTTGCCCGTCGCCGTTCGAATGGACTCCCCACTGATCTTTCACTGCGCGCATTGCGTTCTTCCAATGCTTGACGAACGCTTCCGGATTGTTGGTTGCATCAGTACATGGCAAGTAAATTGACACGCTTTTCGGCGACCGATGACCGATCAGGTCTACGAGATCATTCCGTATTTCTTCCATTTTCTATTCCTCCTTATCGATTGGGCAAAGTGGCTTCTCCGCTCGCTTCGCATGACCATCTTGTTGCATCCTTCATGCCATCGTCTTCCGGCTCAGCGCGGTGTTCCGACGCAAAAATATGCGACAACATGCACCAACGTGGCGCCATTGTCACACCGACCGTGCGCTAGCGCACAGATGCCAGAGCTAGCCGGGGTTCCCCCCCTTAGTGTTCCGCTTCGCCTGATCCGAGCTGCGTTACGTCTTCGAAGATCATGTAGAGGCTTGGAACGAGGAGTAAAATAATACCCGTCGCGAAAATGATGCCGAACCCCAAGGAGATAGCCATCGGGATCAGATGATTCGCTTGATTCGAACGTTCCAGAATGATCGGCATGAGTCCGCCTGAAGTGGTCAACGTGGTCAGGAGAATGGGCCGACACCTGCGCAAACCAGAATCGCGAATCGCCTCCAAGGCAGACTTGTTCGCGCGCTCTCGGTTCGCAAAGTCAATCATCACCAGCGAATCATTGACCACCACACCGGAAAGAGCGATGAGCCCCATCATGCTCACTAGGGAAAGGTCGTATCCCAAAATCAGGTGCCCCAGCAGTGCTCCTACGACACCAAAAGGAATCGCGCCCATCACAATCAGCGGTTGACCATAGCTGCGAAATGCCACTGCCAAGAGCGAATAGATCACTCCCATCGCCAGGGCGAATCCTCCCCACAACGCCTGAGTCGACTCGCGCATTTCCGCCTGCGCTCCTTGAAAGCTCCAAGTGATGCCTGGGAAATCCGCGCGCAGCTGCGGCAACTCCTTTGTCTGAATCGCTTCGAGGACCCGAGTTGTGGCGTTCTTGGGTTCCACATCCATCCCGACAGACACAACTCGCCGCCCGTCCCTCCGCGTGATAGTGGTGAATGCCTCCGTTTCTGTGACTTGAGCGACTTCAAGTAGCGGAACCTCCGTTCCAGTGGGCGTGCGCACGACAAGATCCTCGAAGCTATGCAAATCCTGGCGTTCCTCTTTCGGAAGCTTGACGCGCACTTCAATTTCATTGGTTCCCCGCAGCTGACGGAGTGCGAGCGCACCGTAAAATGCATCTCTGACCTGCATGCCTACATCCGCAGAGGTCAAACCTAGATTGCGACCAGCGGGGAGTAATTCCAAGTCGAGCTGTTGCTTCCCTTTGTTGTAGTTATCACTGACATCCTGTGTCGACTCATAGCTGTCCACCCGTTCGAGGAACGCTTTGCTTGCCTTCTCCAACGTCTCAAGATCGGAATGACTGAGGTCGACACTGATGTCTTGCTGATAGCCGCCTGGCCCCCGCTCCGCCTCAAAGGTGATTTGATCCACCCCCTCGATGTCCCCGATTTCATCGCGCCACAGGCGGATCACCTCGTTCGCATTCATTTCGCGCTGATCGGGCGGCTTCATCACAATCTCAACATCAATGAAGTTGTCGCCCCTGACATTTGTTTTGACGCCCTCCGCGACTTGATAAAGGTCATGCTTTTCGAACATCGAAATCGTCGATTCAGTGATCTGGTTGGCGACCTTGGCCGCCTGAGAAGGCGTCGTCCCGACCGGTAACCTCACTCCGGCTTCGATTTCATCTGCCGCCACCTCGGGCATCATGATCATTCCCATGTGTCCGCTGTAGCCGAATCCTCCGACGACAATGAGAAGCGAAATCGCCGTGCACAGCGTGACATAACGGTAGTGCAAACACTTTTCCAAAACTCGCCGGTAATAGGTGTCGATCCATTTGCTGACCTTCGAAGAAAAAGCCTGCTGCTTGCGACCAACAAGCCGCTCCACCAAAGTCTGCCGTCTCGCGCTGTGACCTAGGTGAGCGGGAAGGATAAACAGTGCTTCAAAAAGCGAGACCAGCAAAATGACGATCACCACCGCGGGCATCGGCCACCAGTACTTTCCTGTCGTTCCGGGGATAAACAGAAGCGGCACGAAAGCCATGATGTTGGTGAGAATGCTAAACACCACAGGCCGAGCGACTTCGCGTGTTCCGAAGATAGCCGCCTGCATCGGATCTTTCCCCGCCTCGCGCTGCTGATGCACATTCTCGCCGACCACGATGGCATCGTCGACGACAATCCCGAGCACTACGAGAAAGCCGAACATCGAGATCATGTTGATACTCAGCCCCAGCACCGGCATGAACAAGATACCGCCCACGAACGAGACGGTCATGCCAATCATCACCCAGAATGCCAGGCGAAGCTCCAAGAAGAGCGCGAGAATTCCCAGCACAATGACGATGGCTAGTCCGCCATTTTCTGCCAACAAAATCAGCCGGTCTTGAAAGTCCTTCGCTGCGTTTCCATCAATGCGGAGTTTCACGCCCGCGGGCAACGTGGGTTCCACCTCATCAATGAAACGGTTCACGGCAGCGGCAATTTCAAGAGGCGACTGCTGGCCCAGGCGAAAGATGTTCAGCTCGATCGATGGCTGCTCGTTGAAGCGCGAATGGAACCCTTCTTCCTCAAAACCATCAGTGATCCGAGCAATGTCGCCCAAGCTCACTGTCGAACCCGACTCGGAGGTGATGACAGTGATTTTGCTATACTCCTCAGCCCACTGTTTACGCTCCTTCATTCTTAGGAGGATCTCACCCCCGTGGGTTTCGACCGTTCCGGCAGGAACGTCCTGGCTCGAGTCTCGAATGATCTCTGCCACCTGACCCAGAGTGAGATCGTACTTGCGCAACACCTTGCGGGGGATCTCCACATGAGTGACATATGGTGGGACGTTCCCCATTTCGACTTGAGTGATGGCCGGGTCGTTCAGAAGTTGATCGCGCAGCTCTTCTGCCAACTGACGCAACTCGAAGACGTCGATGTCCCCATAAATCCCCAGCTCCATCACCTCCCGTTGCTGGGCCTGCAAGCGAACTTCCGGCTCCTCGATATCTTCAGGAAAAGTGACGATGCGCGTAATCGCCTGATCAATGTCCTGAAAGGCCTGCATCCGTTCGGCTCCGCCCACGAGCTCGATCGTGACCACGGCGGAGCCCTCCCGTGCCTCGGAGGTGATCTCGCGGATACCCTGAACGCCCCGCACAGCTTCCTCGATCGGGAGTAAGACCCCCTTTTCCACCTCGGCGGGCGCCGCGCCGGGATAGGCAACGCTGACTTCGACGATGTCGAGTTCAAATTCCGGGAAAACCTCCTTTTGAACGAAGAACGCTGTCCATATACCGCCGCCCAGGAGCAAGAGCATGAGCAAGTTGGCCGCGATGGAGTTTTGCGCCATCCACGCGATGACGCCGCCTTGCACGCTTTGACCTTCGTGTGCGCTCGGCGGATTATCGGCCACTCTCGGCCCCTTCAATCCGCAATGAGGCACCCTTGGTCACCGTGGAGAGGTTCGTCGTGACAATCTTTTCTGTTCCTGAAAGCCCCGAGGAAACATAGGCATATTGAGAGTCGCGAACGACAATCTCCAGCGGAACGATCTTGAGCGTCCCTTCCTCCATCACCCAAGCGGTGTCGTTTTTCCGCACATAATCCCGCGAAATTCGCACCACATCGGAGAGTTGACGTGCTTCGAGGTGAGCCTCGACAAACTCACCAATCATCAGGGGAGGCGCGCTTTCGGGAGTCTTCTCCGAGCGAGCGAGCGGATCGTCTACCTCAAGCAGAACGCGAGCCATCCGCGTGTCTTCGTCGAGGATGCCGACCAATCGGAAAAGACATCCCAGGCGAAAGGCGTTCGGAGGCCAGGTCGATGGGTTGACAATGCGAGCTTCCGAGCACGGTGGTTCTGTTTCCCCCTTGTCATTTTTGTCCTCTTGATCATCGGGCGGAAAACGCAGCCAGTGAAGCAATGAGAGAGGCACACTCACCTCCACCCAATATTTTTCGATGCCCACGAGCCGCCCCAGATTGGTCGTGGGAGATACCCTCGACCCCACATCGACGGACCGGTTGATGACCTGTGCCATGAAAGGCGCTTGAATGGTGGTGCGCGAAAGATCGAGCTGAGCTTGTCGCACGGCGGCTTCGGCTGCTTCAACTTTGCTTTTCGCGGCAACCAGCTGCGGCTCACGCAGCATCAGCTCCCTATTTTTCGGCCTCAGTTCTCCGTCGACGAGCTGTTCGTATTCGTCTTGGGCAATCTCTTGCTGACCCATTTCCAGCTGCAGCTGGGTCTCTACCTGGCTGAGAGCACTCTTCTGTTGGCGGAGAACGGTTCTGTAGTCTGCTGGATCGACCTTGAGAAGGACTTCGCCCTCTTCAACGAATCCTCCAGGTGTAAATTCTTTCGAGCGTGAGAGCACGCGTCCGTCGACTTGGGGAGTCAACGTGATGTCGCGCTCAGGACGTACTGTCCCGGTGACAATGAAAGTGGGACGATAAGAGCCACGCGCCACGTCAGTGACTTCGACCAGCATCGCGGTTTGCTTGGTCGCGCCGCTTTTTTCGGCGCTTGGCTCGGTGGAGAAGATCGCAAACACCAACAGCGTCGCCACCGCGAGGATCACGCTGCAAAGGAGAAGTGTCTTCTTCCAGTTCACGGTGTCGGTGGGGTGATTCATCCAAGTGCAGCAATCAATCAGGAATGCTGTTCAGCTTGCACGCGATTTTCATTGATTCAACCTCACTACCAATCTTCATCCGCAATCATGGTTGAGTGGGTTTGATGAGATTGGAAACCGGGATAATGGTCGGCCTGAGCTTGAGCCTTTTTGACGAAACAAAGACTTCAGCATCGTTGCGACTCCATTCACTTTGCAATCGAGATCATGGTCTCCCTCGACGAGCCTTCCCGCGCCTCGCCGCCGCTCAAGAGAGGCGGCGAGGGTCATGATGGCGTATTCGTTCCTCAGAGAGTGAGCTCTGCTACGACGCTGGGATGGTCCGACGGGGATGCGTTGACGGTGTAGCCTTTCGACTTCGTAGCCCGCTTGGAAAAGATGCAGTCAATTCCGCCATTGAAGATCAGGTCGAGAGATGCGGCCGTTTTCATCACCCCGGCAGTGCTGCCGGAGCAAGACGTGTTGAAGTCTCCCACGATGATCACGGGAACGTTCGAGAAGCCCTGTGCCCGGGCCGCGGTCTCTTGTGCGTTGGCCACTTTTGTCGAGGACGATTGGTGATCCCAGTGCACGTCAATGAATCCAAAGGACTTTCCGTCCTTCGTGACGGTGACCGCCTCGCCGGTGCGCGTCACGTTTGGACCATCAGTGAGGTCGAAGCGATCGTTGCCGAGGATGGAGTTGCCTCGACAGACGTTGACGAACACTTGGTTTCGGCGTTGGTAGCAGCTGCCTAACGCTGCGCCTAGGGCTTCCGCGCGACTGTAGTCAGTCGGAAATGCAGTATTCAGCTGCCAATCATTGACGCCCTCCTGGATCCCCACGACGTCGATAGCTTGGCTCTTGATCAAGTTTGCATAAATGCTGGCGGCACCTGGCATCGTCGCGTGTCCATAGACATTGAGAGACATGACGCGGAGAGTCACTGGACTGGTGGTGGGAGGCAGACCGCTGGGCGCAGCCTCCAGGCGCCACATCTGGTTGTCGCCCCAAGAATAGTCCCACTGCTGAATATTGGATCCATTGCTTGTCCCCCACCCCGCTACGTCGATGGCTCTGCCACTCTTTGTGTTGGTGAAGCTGTAGTAACCGCCTCCCGCGTCGCTCCCGGAGAACGACTGAGCGCTGGTGCCGTTGCAATCCCACAGTTGAATGTTGGCGCCGTTTTCGGTGCTAGCCCCCGCTACATCGACGCATTTGCCGCTTGCGACGTTGACAAAGCGCACACGGCCGCTGCTCAACTTTTCCACCTGAAAGTGTTGTGCGGCTGTTCCGTTGCAAGTCCACAATTGAATGTTTGTGCCGTTTTGCGAACCGGCCCCACTCACATCCAAGCACTTGCCGCCGTGGCGGGAGACGATCTGTACAAGGTCTTCAGCTGCCTCGAGCGCGATTGTCTGGTCTCTTTCGGAATGCTCCACAGCATCCACCGAGCAACCCAAAGAGAAGGTCCCGAGAAGGCCTCCCCAAATTCCGACCAGCACCTCTTTTTTTTGCGTCATACGTAGTTGTCTCCATGAGTGAAGGATGAGGCCCCGACCGACCGGGAAGGACTGTCTTCATCGTTCAACAGTACGGGTGCGGGGTGCTTCAAGGTTTGCTCCTTGGAAGCGGAATCACGCTACACCGGGGTTGGGAAACGCGCACACGAACACAAGTAAGCTCAAGTGGTCTAGGGAAACCGATGCCACCTCTTAAATCATCGAATCAGCAAAGGAAATGCCGGTAAAAGTGTGGGCTAATATTCTGCAACGTCGCGCCGCTCAGAACAGAAAAGTGAACCCATGCACACAAACGACTCACAATGTTGCGCGCTCCCGGCGGCCCTCTGCCTGGCCGCGCGCATGTTGCGCCCGATTCATGAGCGTCTGGTAAGATGGAGTGAAGGCAGAGATGTCTACCGAGCGCGGTCCCGGTTACCTCCTTGCCGTGTGACCGGTGAAGGACCGCCCTGCTTTTGATGACACCCACCGCATGAAACTCCAAGATCAGCCACTGCGGCTGCCGCCCCTGCAATGTCGGAGCTGTCCTTGACTCTCTGGGTGGCCGTCAGCATCTGTTTGATGGATCTGTCCCAACTCTTAGGAAGCGTCTCATCGTCGAGAAGGTGCAGCAGCGAATCAGCTGGCTTTCCTGCTTCTTCGGCTTGCCCCGTATCACGGCGGAACGAATCAGATCTGCGTCTTTTGCATGAACCTGCCTAAAGACTTCAAGAGAGGAACCTTTCGCCGGGGAACTCTGCTTCCCGACGGCTCAGGTGCGCTCGTCGCTCGGCGCTGATCCACGGGCCAAGGGCGATTGCGCTGCGATGGCCCTCGATCTAGACTTCGATCTCTTCCGATGCCGGGTTTGGCGTGCGCCGAAGATGGAGAGATTGCGCATGGAGTTTCTTGGCGACGCGTCGCGGCACCTGATCCACTATTCCTTCCACTTTATCTTGCCTTTCGCGATTGCGAGATTGTTTTGGAAAGAGCGCTGGTTTCATGCCGGCCTGGTGATCGTGGCGACGATGGCGATTGATCTTGATCATCTCTTGGCGGATCCGATATTCGACCCAAACCGTTGCAGCATCGGATTCCACCCGCTTCACAGCTATTGGGCCGTGATCGGCTATGCGGCGTTGTTGACCGTTCCCCAATGGTGGGCGCGGGCGATTGGCGTTGGCTGCCTTTTGCATCTCGCTACCGATGCACTTGACTGCTGGCTTGGCGGGCTTGCGCTCCCGATGCCGCTCTAGAACGCGCGCCCTGTTGTTAGCGTTCCAAAGTCCCCTACCTATGTTTTCCTCGGTTGAATTTCTCGCAAGTGGTGAGTCTTCTGGCCGTCGCGCATCCCGCGGCATTGTTTGAAGAGAAGATGCATGGGATGGGTTCCTTGAGACATGACCGACGAAAGCATCACGGTAAGAAAGGTGTATTTCACCTCGCGCTCGGGAGGCTGCGATTGGTATCGGGTTTCCTGCACCGGGGATATTCCACGTGAAGAAGCTTTCGGCCGCGTTGTGAAGAGTGGGAAGTTTCGCAACATCGATCGACGCCCCTGCTCACCTCACCCCAAGATACTCGCGGCTATCGCGGAGTACCGGGACTTAGGTGGCGAGACTCCGATTGACACCGCATACGCGGTGGACTTCGAGAAGTTCCTCAAAAACCATGGTGTTGAGATTCTGAGCATCACCTACCGTGATGATATCGACGCACAGGTGCTCACCCTCAGCGATGGAAAAGTGCTCGAAACAGTCGAGCAGGCTCAGCGCTGGTAACAGGTTCGTACTTCGAGGGGCACGTGAGCAAGCTAACCTGCGGCATAAATGCCTGTACTCCTAAAACTGGGTGTCGCGTTTCGCCACATGAGCAGAATCTGGTGCGTCATGATGGAGCAACTTGCTGCGTTTCGCCTTCTACCGCCGCAACCGCAGCTCATCATTCGCTCTGGCACAATGATTGCGACGTCTCCGGCCAATGGTCAGCAATCCCCTTTTACAGCTCCTCGACGATCTGTCCATCCCATTTTTGACCGATACCCAGTGGGCGGGGAATTCCGTGCTCCGCTGGGCCATCGCGTTTGGCGTTCTTCTCGTAGTGGCGCTCGTAGCGCGACTGGTGAAAGGGGTGGTGACCAGTCGCATGCGGAAAGTGGCACAACACACCGCAACCAAGGTGGATGACGCCTGGGTGCAAGTCTTGGATTCGACCGCTGCTTTTGCCTACCTAGCGCTCGGTCTGTTGGTCGCCCGTCAGCTCGTTGACGTCACAGATGAGGTCGACGACATCATCTCCGGGACACTCTCAATTCTGCTGGGTGTGCAGATCGCACTCTGGTGCCAGGCAATTTTGCAAGTGGTGCTCGACGGGTGGGCTGGCCGTCATGAGAATTCCCGAACGAGCACGGCCGCAGCGGCCATGAGGTTTCTGGGCCGTCTGCTCACTTGGACGATTCTCACCCTAGTGGTGCTCGCGAATCTTGGCGTCGAGATCACCACCGTGGTTGCTGGACTGGGGGTGGGCGGCGTTGCGGCGGCACTGGCGGTTCAGAACATTCTCGGAGATCTATTCGCAGGCCTAAGCATGTACTTTGATCGCCCCTTCGACATCGGTGACTTCATCATCACCGGAGACGTTCTCGGGAATGTAAGAAAGATTGGGCTACGTACAACGCGCATCGATTCGCTTGGGGGCGAGAAGATCATCTTTCCGAACGGCGAACTCACGAGACGTTACATCCGCAACTACGCCTGGATGAAAGAGCGTCGCATCGTGTTTGGATTCGGCATCGAATACAACTTGCCGCCCGAGATCGTCGAACGTGCTCGCACGATTGCTCGCGAAGCTGTTGAAGTTCAATCCGACGTTCGCTTTGATCGTGCGCATTTTAAGGGATACGGTGCGTATTCGCTCGATTTCGAGGTCGTCTATTACGTGCTGACGGGGGACTACAACGTCTATATGGAGAAACAACATCTCATCAATATGGCGATCTATCGTGGATTTGCTGAAGCCAAGATCCCCTTCGCGTTTCCCACGCAGACGATTTACGCCCGGGGCGGTGAGGTGAGCAGCGAGGTGAGCCGGCGCCTGCACTTCTCAGCCCCTAATTCTTGACCACTTTTCTACGAGGTCCTTGTCGCACGAGTATCCCATGATGATCCCCGACATGAAGTTGCCAGCCTTGGATTTTGCCCATGAGAGTGCTGACCATTTCCTGAAGCGCGGGCATGCTCTCCCATAATAGGTCGCCGAGTCACAGCCAAACTCGTTGGGTGCCCGGTGTCTTCTTGTCCCGAGAGCGCACCGGAGCAGTGACCGATCAGCGGTGGTGGTAACTGACCGCGATGTGGAACCGACCCGTGGTCCGCACTTGCGACCAGTTTCGCAGAACCTCAGCAAAACAATTGCTCGGTTCTTGTTCTTTCTGGAACGAGACCTCAACGGTGCACACCCCCCACTCTCGCCCTTGCTCAACTGTCGCCACCCACACGCCTGAGACTTCTGGCGCTTGGGCCAGTGCCGATTCGTAGCAGAGACGGAACTGACCGAGCCGAGAGCGAATCCCCACGTAGGGTTCAGCGTTATCCGAGACTCCGTAGACGGTCATCGCCACCCGAGGGGCTCGAGAACCCGGACTGGGAGGTACGATTGCTGTCTTCTGCTCCTCCGCGAAATCTCTCCACCAGTCAGCGGGTGGTTTGCCGCCTAGCTCATGAGTCGTCTCGGGATTCTCGCATCCAATGGGCGTATCAGACGACACGTTCGGCTCACTTCCGCTGCCAGCGGCCCCGGACATCAGCTCGCCGGAAGGGGTCTGCTCACTGCCGTTTACAGCTGCTTCGTCAGTTTCTTCTGTCAACCGAGTACTCGGAGGAGATTCAGGGACGTCGATTGGCTCAACTGAGGCAGCGGGCTGTGATTCGGTTGTCTGACCAAAGCACCCACTGCTCATCAGCACGAGCAGGCCAGCTCCGGCCGTCAGTCGACGGCTTGAGGAGATTCCGACAGGAAGCCAGCGGGAACCTCGATTAGGTAATTCTTCCAGAGTCATCACCCCTCCTGGTGCACACAACCTAGCGTGATGGTTCTCATTCTATCAGTTCAGTGATTTCCAACAATTGGCTCGGGCTGCAGTATCGCCGATGACGAACAGCGGAGTTGTCCGCGCCCCTGATGTCCTGGTGTTGGGGGCGAGCCTCGCAGGGGACGAAGCTCTCAACGGTTCACTCGATGACGTCCGCATTTGGAGAGCGCCCTGCGGTCCAAGCAGGCTCGTCAGTTGCCCAAAAGCGCTTGAAGCACGGAGTCGTAGGAACCCTTCTTCTGGTAGTTGTCGTTCCACAGAAGTGCGCGCGCGGACTGCCCGTTGCAGCCGGCTTCTCCGAAACTGTTGAGCCACGAGTATTTGTCCGTGATGCCCCACATCGTCACTGCCGTGCACAGGGGGTCGGCGACGCACGCTGCAACGATGTCGTGATACATGGTGGCTTGGACCTGGTCGGTGTGGCCGTCGCAGCCGTTGATGTCGAGCTCGCTGATCTGCACCTCGAGACCTAAGGCTGTCAGGCGTGCGATGTTGGTCGCAATTTCACTCGCCATTGCGCTGGGGTTGGGGGTACCGATGTGAGTCTGCAGGCCGACTCCATCGATAGGCACTCCACGTTCGAGCATTCCCACGACGAGCTCGTAGACCTTGTCCGACTTGTCGTTCATGCCATCGGTTCCGAAATCGTTATAAAAAAGCTTGGCATCAGGGTCGATGGCATGCGCAGCGATGAAGGCTTCATCGATGTAGCCCTCGCCGAGGTTCTTGTAAAAAACCGTGTCGCGAAAGCGCGCGTTACCCATGCTTGTGCTCTTGTTGTCGACGTCGATCGCCTCGTTGACCACGTCCCAGGCGAAGACCTTGCCCTTGTAGTGCGTCATCACGGTCTCGATGTGCTTGATCATGGCATTGCGAACGGCCGTCTCCCCGTTGAGGTTGTTCACCCATCCGGGAAGCTGGCTGTGCCACACGAGTGTGTGTCCTTTGACCAACATGCCGTTTTGCTGAGCAAAGTTGACGATGGCGTCGCCTGGTCCGAAGTTGAACTGATTGGCCTGGCCTTGCACCGTGTCCCACTTCATCTCGTTCTCGGGAGTTACGTAGTTGTGTTCCTTGGCCGCTTGAGTGTACGCCGCTTCTCCGAGATGCGATTGGCTGATGGCGGCTCCAATGAGCACGTCGTTGCATTCGCCCGCCTCTTTCAGCGTCGCCGCGCCCGAGCACCGCTGGAGGACGAAGCTCTCTCCCCCTGAGCCAGCGCCTCCCGAGCTCGACCCGCCAGTGGCGCTGCCTCCCGTTGCCAGCCCGCCCGAGCCAAGGCCACCGGTTGCCACTCCGCCGGTTCCCGTGACCGCGCCTCCGCTGCTGGTTGCTCCACCGGTCACCCCAGCTCCTCCGCTCCCGGCGGATGATTCCAAACCCCCGCCTCCGCTTCCGCCCGTTGCCAACGGAGTCCCAGCGCTGGTCCCGTCATCCGAGCAACCGAGAGCGAGGACCAGACCCAAGACGGACCAACCGGCCCAGGGGCGCGCTACGGCTGGGCGCGGGCGACGCCGTGCCAGGTGAGAGAGAAAAGTCGAGCTGGTGGGAGGAACAGAGGGGGAGGACTTCATTGAGACCATATATTCCCGCTTCCGTGGAAACTGATCACTCAACGCTTCCTCGAGCCACACAACCCAGGTGATCCGCCCTGCTGAGAAGAGCCGCAAATCGAAATCGACCAGGGCCGCTCATTTTCGTGCGATGGGGACCCCCAACCTTCACTCTGTGAGCGAGCGCGGCACCACTTCAGCGCGGCACCACTTCAGCGCGCCACTTGCTGGCAGGACCAAACAAACACGCCGTGAAAGCGGATCAGCGGATGGCGCGGCGGCGGAATGAGAGCGCAGAGCCTTGCCAGGCTCATCGTGCTCGCGGGCGACACGCACCTGCGTAGGCAGGCGGGGCGATCCACCTACGCGCCTTGCGATAAACAAAGTAAAAATGTGCCTGCTTCAGAGGGAGCTCATCGTTTTTCTTGGTGCGAGCGGTTGCTCGCCCAGGAGACAACAGATGAAGATTCGTAGACTTGGTCCAATATGTTTTCAATTTTTCAGCCTAGCCTTCATTGGTTGTGGAGAGTCGCCCGGCGAGCCAAGCGTCGTCGCAGATGATCAACCCTCGGAGCCGAATGATGATTCGGCTGACCCTGCAGCACCTCTTGATCCCGGGGACATTCCGAAGGCTCCTACCCTGCAACTCGACGAAGGTGGCTACTTTAAGAGCGCGAGTTGGGCTGGGTACGCGTGGGCAAGTGCGAACGAGGCAACCATCTCTCCAGAAGACTTCGCCGAAAACGAGGAAGGTGCAGCTCTCTGCGTGAATGGATCGGTGAGCGCGACTGAGGACTGGAGCGGCGTCGCAATGTTGGGGATCAATCTCAACCAGATGCCAGGAGAGAACACTGAGCTCGGCACAGTGATTCCCACTGCGGAAGGAATCACTGTGAAGGTGCAAAACCCTGGAGGTTCCTCACTCAGAGTGCAGATTCAAGGTCCAGATGGCGCCACTGACGAAGACGATCGTTGGTGTGCGACGATAGCCGGCAGTGGAGGAAGCATCCCTTACGAGCGCTTCAATACAAGGTGTTGGGACGACAGCGGAGAAAGCTATCAAAGAGAGCCTCTGGTTTCGGCAGCCGTCTTGGTGCCTGGAGCGAACGACGCGGAAACGAATTTCGACTTCTGCTTAACCGACTTGTTTGACGGCTTGCAGGATGACGCGGGCGGCTCCCCACCAGATGGAGGCGAAAACTCGGGTGATGGTGTGGTGGGGTATTACGGCGAGCTCTACTGCGGAGCTGGCTCGAAACTGCACGGTTCGAAGACTCAGTCCATCGCGCAAGTGCGAGGAATGAGCTTCTTTTGGAGCAACTGGAGCACCGGACTCTGGCGCACCGACATGGTCGACCGCATGGTTGACGAGATGAAGTCTGAACTCATTCGTCTCCCCATGGGCGTGGACGACTTCGGAACGCCATACAATCCGGCAAACGAACAACTCGTCAAAAAGCTCATCGACCACGCTGTCAAGCGAGGGATCTATGTGATTGTGGATTGGCACACGCACGGTGCAAACCTGAATGTCGAAGCAGCGAAAGATTACTTTGAGCGTATGGCTCAGGACTACGGCCACCTCGACAATGTGATTTTTGAGATCTTCAATGAGCCTGTCCGTCAGAGCTGGAGCGAGGTCAAGAGCTACGCGGAACAGGTGATCCCGGTGATTCGTGCCCATTCTGACAACCTGATCTTAGTGGGTACTCCCAATTGGTCGCAGGACGTGGACATTGCGGCAGGGAACCCACTCGAGGCGGACAACATTGCCTATGTGCTTCACTTTTATGCACTTTCCCATCAGGACTGGCTGCGCAGCAAAGGAAACACGGCCCTCAATTCGGGCAAGTGCCTGTTCGTTTCCGAGTGGGGTGCCACGCACGCCGACGGTGGACAGGCAGCGAACGGCAACGAAGGCATCGATTACGAAAGCACGAAGGCTTGGCTGGCTTGGTTGGATCAAAACAACATTAGCTGGGCGAATTGGTCTGTCATGAACAAGGCGGAATCTTCCAGCATCTTCAATCCAGGTAGCGAAGAACTCTCCGAAGGCGGAGAATACCTGAAAGAGATCCTCAACGGCTACGTCGAGAGCAACCCTTGGCGCTAGAGCACATCTCAGAATCTGGTGAGGCTCCGCCGCCGCTCACCCGCAGGGGTGAGGCGAGCATCGGCGGCGCCTTTTCCACCAATTTGCTCGATGATCGGTGTTGCTTGGTGGAGCACATCTCTCCACCCTGCGGGTTTTGAGATGTGCTCTAAGCACATCTCAGAATCTGGTGAGGCTCCGCCGCCGCTCACCCGCAGGGGTGAGGCGAGCATCGGCGGCGCCTTTTCCACCAATTTGCTCGATGATCGGTGTTGCTTGGTGGAGCACATCTCTCCACCCTGCGGGTTTTGAGATGTGCTCTAAGCACATCTCAGAATCTGGTGAGGCTCCGCCGCCGCTCACCCGCAGGGGTGAGGCGAGCATCGGCGGCGCCTTTTCCACCAATTTGCTCGATGATCGGTGTTGCTTGGTGGAGCACATCTCTCCACCCTGCGGGTTTTGAGATGTGCTCTAAGGTGAGCATCTCCTTGAGGCTCAAGGGATGGCAACAGTATTTAAAAGAGTTCGACCCGGTGAATGCCAAGTCCGAACGAATCGCGGTCCTCACTCCCAATTGTGAATTGGATCTCGCGTGCCTGAGCGAACCCCTGAAAACCCGTGCCGGGCAGCATCTCGGCGAAAATCAACTCACGCTCTGCACTGATTGCGCCGGTAGCGGTCAGTTCGACGTACTCGGTATATCCGCTGGCATCACCGTCTTTGCTCACAACCACTGCCCAAAGCGACGTTTCACTTTCAAAGGAAACGCGTAGCCCCGTATAGGCACTCAAGTCCCATGCGTCCGGAGCTAGTTGAAACCCCACGCCCGCAGCATCGCAAAGGGGACAACCACCTGTCAGGTAGATGCCACACGATTGCGTTCCCCAAGTCTCATCAGGAGCGACTCCAACAGTGTAGGTGACGTTCACAAGGTACACCGCAGGCGATGCAAAGTGATACCAAGACCCACTACGACCCGCCGTCGAGAGGATCTCTGAGTCGCAATCGGCAAAGTCATCGATCAAGGTGATGGGAGTGGTCACGTCTTGCACTGCCCCTCCTGAATGGCTCAAGTCGTTTGAGGTTCCGCCACTCTCCGAACCACCCGAAGCCTGCGCATTGCCCTCTCCGCCTAGCCCCTCGGGACGATCGAGAAGATTCACCACACGCTCAGCGTCACATCCTAGGAGAACAAAACTGATCAGAGCGAGGGCCATGCTCGACCTCTCGGTGGGCTTATCCATCCGTCGCGTCGGCGGGATCACTTCAATTTTCCTTCCTCAAGAGCGCGTCGAGTGACGATGCGGCGCAATGCGAGTTCCACATCGGTCCGGAGCGGAGTCTCAGGATACTGTTGAAGAAGGCGAGAAAGCTCACGCTCTGCTTGGAGGAGTTGCCCCTCTCGCTCGGCCGCCAGACCGCGAGCAAAGAGTCCGTTCTGCAGCGCGAGACTGGAAGAATTGGGAGTAACGACGTGCTTTGTTGCGACCTGAGAAGAAGCTGCGGGAGGGACTTCTACGAGTTCTGCCACTGGGGGGTCTTGATGATCTGAACCCACCAAGGGGGCAGACGCTGGAACCTCACTACAGCCGGAGGATTCTCCCTGCGCGACATCTTCGGTTTCGCCTTCGCGGGTCACGGCAACGATCCCCTGCTCGACCCGAACACAGGTACGAGTTCGGGTTCCAAGCTCCACAACTTTCACGCTAAAGATTGTCCCCTTGACCACTACTCGAGCGTCGGGTGTGACAACCGCCAGCTTCATGCCGGTGCCTGAAGGCTCGACTGAACAGTTGACAGTCCCGCGCCTGAGAGTCAGTTCTTGAGCTCCCTGGCTTGAGTTCGGCTGTGTAAAAGACACCTGACTCGATTCCGCGATGTGGATATCCAAACCGCGTCCTCCCTGAACCCGAGCACTGCCGCCAACTGGGATTTCGAGCACGGCATCATTTTCGAGTTGTTGAGAGACTCCGACAGCCAACGTCTCACCCCGAGCAGCCACTCGGTGCATGACCTCGCCTCGTTCCACCTGCACCCGGAGAGGACTTGTTACGGAGTCTCGCGCTTGAATTGCAGCCTCAGCCGCTGGATCCAAAGAAGTGGCCTGGTCGCGAACTGAGTAAAACCCCCAACTCAAGAGTATTGCCGCTGCGCAAGCAAAGCCGGCAAGGCGAATTCGGCGAGCCGAGCGCTCCTTGACGAGTTGAGCGCTAATCCCCTGCAAGTGTCCGGCGATGCGAGCGCGGCGCAGCGCGGCTTCTTCCACCGATTCCTTGAGTTCTACCTCTTGCCCCATCGAGATGAGCGACTCCGCGAGCTTTTCCTTGTTCACTTTGCCTCCCCTTCGCATGCGATCCCCAGACGACGATACAACTCCCGACGTCCTCGCAAAGTCCGGGACTGAGCGGCAGCCACGCTGACTCCAAGTACGGCGGCAACTTCTTCCAAGTCGTGTCCGTACACATCATGAAGCATGAAGGCCTCTACTTGCTTTGCTGGCATCTTGTCGAGCACGCGGTGGATGCGCGCCACCTCTGAGCGGGCTTCAATTTGATACTCCAAGTTGAGGGCAAAGAGCGGCACGACATTGCCTGTGTTCATCTCCTTGTCCGTCCATTTGCGTTCGCGCAGCCGAGCGCGAAGTACATCAATCGCGGCGTGGGTTGCGATCGATGACGCCCAGCGCGCCAAGCTGAAGGTGCCCTTGTACTGCCCCTGATGAATGCTGCGCAACACTCGCTCGAAGGCAAGTTGGACCAGATCGTCAAAGTCGCTGTCTTTTGAGCGCAGTACACGCAGCACGCTGCGCTCAACGACTTGGTGACAGCGGTCGTAGAGAGCCAGGGCAGCTTCTGGTCGCGCCTGAATCAGGCCCTGAACAATTTGCACGTCATCGTTGAAAAGACTCTGACTCGCAAAGGTGGAACTCATCTGTGGTTGATTACGGTCCACCGACGAGGCGCCCATCTGTCTAGTATTCCTCGTGACCGAGGCTGAAGCCATTTTCGCTGTTGAAAACAAATGAATGCCTTTGCTGTCATATTCAAGGGAGCCCGAAGCGAACGTTCTCAAGCTGAAAACGCACGAGACGACTGCCAGCAGGCATTTTTTTCAAGGAAGCACCCAGCATCTCAAACCAACGAAGGCCCCCCACCAGAGAGAACTCAATTGCGCCAACTCTGTGCCTTGCACCTGAAGCGAAACGGCGGGAGCTAGCGCGCCTACATTTCCCCCCAGAACGACCCCCCAGCGAGAATGGAAGCGAAAGAAGCCTCGAAGGCTGACACTCCCCCCCCAGCGCATCGTTACGTTTGCCTGCTTTCCTAAATCGTCCTCCGCGCTCAGTCGCAGCGCCTGGACATTGGCGCGCGCATGCCCCTCGACCCCAAAAACGCCTCCGGAAAAGCTCAACCGCTCCCCCAGACCAGCCGATCCGGTAAACGCGGTACTGGCCAAGCGGGTTTCCGAGAGACTTCTGCGGCTCGTCGTCACTTCCAAGTCGGCCACAATCAAGAGCGGGACGGGTAGGCTCCAGACAACGGCCCCAATTCCCCCCATGCCAGGACGATTCCCGGCCAAACCTGGAGTCACGGTTGCAGCGCCGTCGATTGCAAAACTCGCCTCTTTCGTGCCGAGGGAACTTTCAGGAGGGGCAAGGGCCACATCGGCATGCTCAATCGAGGCGGGGGTCAGTTGCGGGTTGCTCGTCTCAGCGCTGGCCGGACTAGCGTACTGATCTTCGACCGGACTTTGGGCGAGGACCATCGCGGCGACCACAACGCCCACCGACTGGAAACGAAAGGCGTCAGGGTCCTCTACTGCAAAGTTCAAGTGGCGAGTCAAAGTCGGCACGTCTTTTCCTCGCGCGCGCAGTTCAATCAGCAGTCCGCCCGCTGGTTGGCGAATGACGTTGGCTGTCCATTGGGGGGCAAAGTCAACGAGTTCACCAAGGCCCACCTCGCAATGTCCCACGCCTAGAGCAGCCTCACAGGCTCCCTCAGCGCGCTTTGCGTCCATCTCAGAAGCCTCTGGCGGGATCTCAATCTCAACGAAATCACCGATCATCCTGCGCCCCGGTCAACTCCCATCCTGGGCGCGCTCGCCGCCTCTTCATCAGTCAACTCTAACCCGGATTGTCGAACGAGAAAGCATTCGTGATCCTCTCCGATCTGGATTTTCGCGTCAACGTCGATTTTTCCGCTGAAGGGCAGGAATTCAGTGACGGTGCCCTACTCAAGGAGGAAAACGGTATCAGGCTCAGTACGAAGGAGAACTCGCGAACTCGGTCTCGTCGCTCTGACTCAAGCTCTCAAAAGAGCCTTACTCCACGATACCAATCGCGTCGACGACCAGCTTTCCTGATACGACCTTGAACTGCACGGTGTGTTGTCCTGCAGGCAATCCGCGGAGGCTGAATGTCTGGTAGAGCTGATCTGAGGGCATGGTTTTCGCGGAGGCCTGGGTCACCTGTCCGTCGACCGTGACCTCCAGGTTCGCCGAGCCGTCATTCGGCCCGAGGATGTCGATGCCCGTGCCGGTGAAAGTGTACGAAAGCATCGCGTTCGCGCCAGAACTCGTGGAAAGCGTGCGATGATAGTCGAACATGCTCTGGCCCATTGCGTGCGACCAGCCACCGCCATAGATCAGCTTGGGGTTCTTCTCAGGTGATAGATCGTACGTCTGCAAACTATCGAGATACTCCACGTAGTAGGCAGGCTTTCCGTCGATCCTCTTGACGAGTAAGTTGTCGAACTGCACGTTGACTGGACCGCTCAGGAGGTCCACGCGTCCGGACAAGTGTGAGTCGTCGGTGAAGGAGTGGATCTCGTCGTCGTCGATGTAGGCAGTGATGGTGCTGCCATTCACCTCTAAGGCTAAGCTGTGCCACTTCCCAGGCGAACCGTCGAAGTTCGCGACGGTGCCGGTGTGGACGTTCTGACCAAAGTGATTCAAGATCCAGCCGCCGTCTTGCCACAGGCGCAACGTGAAAGGGGTGCCCGTGTAGGTGTGGCTTGAGCCGCCACCCTGTTGCCTGGCACCGATGCCCGCGTAGTTGCGATCACCACCGCTGGCTTCGAACGAAACATCGACACTGGCCCGGTAGTTGAGCCACGACTTGTCCCCGATGGCCGTGAGCGGCTCGCCCCCGTTCCAGGCCGTTCCCATGTTGCCCTGCTGACGCAAGACCGAGTTTGCTGATCCACCTGGTCGCATGACCTCGAACGCGCCGTTTCGATCCCAGGAGTAACGCGGAATCGTGCTTGTCAATCCGCCTCGCGACTCGACAAAGCCTTGCATGCCCGAAACCACGCCACCGTCGCCGATTTGAGCGACCATGAGATCGGCATACTCGAAGTCGTCCGCGTAGAGGATGTCATCCGTCGTGTCGCTTTCGTGCCCGCTGGCGTCGGTATCGAGCACAGGTCGCTCTCCCGGGGCAGGAAGCGGCTGGTGGAAGTCTTGAACTAGTCGGTTGGCCAAGCTGGTGACCGTCACCGCAGACCAAGGCTTCACTTCGAGCGTGTAAGCTCCGCCGTCCGCCGCAAGATCACACAGGTAGCGCATGTAATTGCCGTTGAACTGGTTCGCGTCACCTGCCGCTCGCGTCTCCCACACTTCCAGAGCGAGGTCAGCATCCAGTGTGAGGTTCGACGGCGCGATGCGGTAGGACTTGGTCTGATCGCTGTCGTTGACCATCACCACAGAGAAGTCGGACTTGCCCGGAGAGGCCATCGTGAAGTAGCTCGGCGTGCCATTGCGTCCATTGACTGGATTGGTTCCGGTGGCGCCGGTGTCGGTCGCCTGAGGAATCACGCGCCAAATGCCAGAGTCGTTCGCCTCGTTCTCCCAACCTGTGGTGGCAAACCAAGAGAAGTGGCGCAGCACCTGTAAGCCGACATCGTAGTGGAGCCAACCGGACCAGGGGTCGCGGGCGCTCACCAGCTCTTTATGAGAGTACTGACCGCCTTCGTAGAAGGAACCAATGGCAGGTTGGTAGACGAAATGGGTTCTTCGGGAGCGGTCGAATCCCTTGATGATCGTGTTGCCCATTTCTAGCGGCCCGTTCGTGCCCCCGATGCCGTTATCCGGCGTCGCGTTCGGTCGGAACGAGCTGTTGCTAAAAGTCGCCTGCGCCTCACTGTTCCAGATTTGAACATCGAACTCTTCAGCGAGCCGCGTGAAGTTACCCCCGGCGTCATCGTCAGTGTTGTAGTGAAACGCGGCTACATCGACTGCGTTCCGAAGAACCGTATCGGAGATCATTTGACCGCCGAACGATCCAGTCCCTACCTCGTCGGAGATCGCCACTTGGATCTGGTTGTAGAGCGCGCGCTCCGCTTGGTCGTTGAACCCAGTGGTGTCGGTCTTCACTCGGTTCGCGTAGTCCTTCGTCCAATTCAAATCGGCGCCGCGTTCGTTTTCTCCGGGGTTGACGTAGTCGACCATGTAACCGTATTCGCGGTAGGCGGCGAGAATGGTTTCCTTGAACCAGGCGTAGAGGTTGTCCTTGTTCGAGCCGACCCATGCAGGGGCATGCCAGCGCAAAAGGCTGACTTTGACGTCTGGGTTCAGCTTCTTCGCATCGGCAGCCAGTTGAAAGCCGGGCGCCCGCTGTACATTCGCCGCTTCACCAGAAGACCGCTTCGTCGCAGGATCGGGCCCGGTCGAATTGTTGCTGTCGTTGCCCATCTCCATCTTAACGTGGGTCATGATGGGCCGGGCGCCCCCGAACAAGATGCGCAACAGCTCAGCGTACTTTTGAGGGTGCCTGTACTTGTAGTCGAGCAGCAAGGCACTGGTGCTATTGGCGCTGAGCACGCCAAAACCCTTGAAGGTCAAGCCGTACTTGTTGTCGGAAGCGACATCGTTGCCGTTGACTTCGATCTCGGTCGGATTTTGTGCGTTTATGGCAGCGCAGGCGACCGCATCCGGGATTTCGACCGGCGGCATCCCACCCGTTGCCGCGGAGGAACCCGTTCCCTCTGCTGAGCCACTGCCCGCCGAGCCCCCTCCCGTCCCCTGGGGCGTGCCACCGCTGCCAGAAGAGCCCCCACCGGACGTGCTTCCCGTACCCGAACTCGCCCCAGACCCCGTATCACCACCATCTCCATCGCCGCTGTTTCCGGGACCTCCGGTTCCGCTACAAGCGAGTGGAAGACCGAACGCAATGATGAACAAGAACGTGAGATTGGTTTTCATAGTAAAATAAGTCGTGAGCGACTCGTCGAACGCCGGCGAGCAGCAGCGACTTTGGCACTTCATCTGGGTAGAGGGGAGACGGCGATTTTGCACCCCCACCACACGAATATTTCACCCATCCCACATTCGAACCGCTTCACCGTGCGCTCATTTGGCTATTGTCGTTGACTGCCGCACGGTTGCGGTCCGTCGATGACCATGTCGAAGGAGACTCTACGAAGTCATGATCGACGGACGCCGACCTCGAAACACCTTTTCAGCGCAAGCTCACCATCCTATCTTCACGCCCGTCATGAAGTTCTCGAACTCGAAACTGAGCGGTAGCGTGCTTCTTGCTCTCGCTCTGGGATGCGGTGACGGCAGTGGCGCCGATTCGCGTCACTCGAATGAGACATCGTCAGACTTGGATGCCGATGGGGTGTCCGAGTCTGAGAACACGGACATGACAAAAACCAGCGAGGTAGAAGTGTCCTCGATTTCAACGTGCTGTCTTGCAGACGGATCGGCTGCGGTACTCATCTTTACTCCCGAGGAGTTCGAACAATTGGGTGAACAACTGCAGTGGTCAGAAGACGAACAGATTTCCGCAGAGCACAGTCGAGGTATAGGCCAGCGGGGACTCGACATCCTCTGTGGCATCGAGAACCCAGTCGATCGAGAAGAAGACATCGCAAGGTGGACCGAACAGATGCTCAAGAGTGCTGAGTTCCATGGCGGCCAAGAGTACCGCGCGGCTCTCGAATCCAACCTCGGCACTTGCGCCCCCTGAGCTCCTGCCCAAGCCAGTTGGGGCCAAGGCCGCTGGACACCGCCTACGACCTGATGGGGCGGCTCGTCACCCAAGCCGCCCTGGGCCCCGACCCCGCCGCCACGCGCTGAGAACAAAGTTTTTTGCGGCGCGACCTGTCCAGCCATCACCCCCCTAAGCTACTCAAGGAGGAGAACTGTATCAGGCCCGGCAGCGCCGCTTTCGATCACCTGCTGCTCAGTGAGAGCAATGTCCCAGATGCGAAATTCATAGAAGATGCCACCAAGTTCGCCGTCCATCTCCCATTGGGCGCGTCCCAGCCAGTTGTTGACGTCGTCCAAATCACTCAGGCTCTCGACGTCGGGGACGCTCATGGGAGCGTCAAGAGGAGCCCCGTTGACGTAACACACGATGTGCTGATTGCCTGGTTCGTTCGAGAAAGTAGCCGCAAAGTGATAGGTCGTATTGCCAGCTAGGGGGGAACTCCAATGCTCGCGCCAGTTGGCGGATCCGGCTTCGGGATCGGCGTCAAACAGCAACCTTGTGAAGTTTTCATCCAGCCCGAAAGAAAAATGGGTGGTTGCTGTGGATGCTTGGAGTCCGGCGCCGGCGCTACTGTTTCCAAAATCAAATACCCTCTGCCAGGGCCCGGCGTCGGGACCGTCCCAGTGGACCCACGCCTCTAGGGTGGTCGCCTCGAGAGAGCTGATGAGACCACCGGGAAGCTGGATGTACTCGTCACTCGTTCCGCCAGCGAGGGTGACTTTGCCGTCGCCGTCCAAACTGGCTCCGCCGAGTACCTCGCCGTCTGCGTTTCCCGCGCTATCGACGACTAGCGTCCCCGAGCCGTCAAAAGAATATCGATGCACGAGATTTGCCGGAAGTGTAACGCCTTCGCCCCCCGTTCCCATTCCCGTGCTTCCGGCCAAGGAAGGGGCACCGCCCGTCTCGCTGCTTGAGCCGCCGGCGGCCGTGGCACCCCCGATGCCCCCGGATGAGTCTCCGTCCCCGCCGAAAGGATCGTCTCGATCAGTCTGATCGAGACTGAGCAGATCATAGCCGAAGCGGCAATGAGTTGCCGAAAGAGCAATGAGTACCGCCACTGCCAATCGAGTCGAAGACAGGCTCATGGGTTAGAATGACATGCACGACGGGGGACCACAACGAGTTGACAAGGTCCCCACAAACGTCGACGGGGTGCGACTGTGTGCGGCAAATACTAGGGACCCATGCAAATACTAGGGGCCCATGCAAATACTAGGGGCCCATGCTGGAGGAGCGTCGTCTGGGCTAAGGAACAAGAGGCCGAGACACAACCTCTACTCGTAAACAAATACGGCGCCAGAGGCACCGAGAGCGTCGTTGTCCGGGTCACCATTGATGCCCGTCGCATTGCTTGACTCATTCACGGCTCCCACGACGATCGTGCCGTTGTCCATGGCCACGCTCGCGCCGAAGTACTCATTGGCACCCGGGAAGTCGGCTTTCACGAAAGAAATCCCGCCCCAGGTCCCCGTCAAGCCACCGGTGCGCGCATAGGTGTAGAATCCGCCAGAACCAAGCAAAGCTGTCCCAGGTTGATCGCCCCCCAAGCCAGCTAGGCCCGCCCGCTCACCGATAGCTCCTACCAGTAGGGTTTCGTCCCTGAACTGAAGAGAAGAACCGAAGTTTCCGGCGTAACCCGAATTCGGCGCCTTGATGTAAGCCTGATACTGCCAGCTCTCCCCATCAAATACGTAGACGTAGGCGGCACCAGCATTCGTTGCGCCATTGTTCGAGGTGTCGCCGTTGATTCCGTCCGCGATACTGTCCTCGTCGGGAGCTCCGACGGCGATCGTGAGACCAAAAATCGAAACAGCAGCTCCAAAGCGATCCTGCCCTGCGCTCGACGGAGCGACCAGCGCCTGTTCAAAGGACCATATCTCACCGGAGCGCAGGTACACCTCGACACCCACATCTTGATTCCCACCCGACCCAACGACAAGGCGAGTACCCGTCATCGAAACGCTGGCGCCATAGCCGCTGGCGATCCCCTGAGGCTGCAGGTACGCCTGCTGACTCCAATCCCCGCTACTGCGGACAAAAGCGAATGCCGCTTCTTTCGCCCCCACCGTCGCTCGGCCTCCGGTAGTGGCGACAGTTCGACCGAATCCATAGCCAATCTTGTTCTCAATCGGCTTCACGTAAGCCTGCTGAGTCCATGCGCTCCCCGAGCGCACAAATACATAGGCAGCACCGGCATCAACGGCCGAATCATCGTCGGCTCCGTTGATAGTCGCGGCGCTCCCATCTTCCCCCGGCGCTCCTACAACCAAGGTGTTGCCCTGCAGCGCTATCGCACTCCCAAACTCATCACCTGCGCCAAGATTACCAGCCTTCAAATAAGCCTGCTGAACCCAGCTGCCGCCGACTCGCTGAAAAATATAGACGGCACCTGCACCGGGCGCACTATCGTCGCTCGGATCTTCAGGATCCCCACTCGCCTCATCAGGTGCTCCGACCGCCATCCAACCGCCAGAAATTCCAACACTATAACCAAAATGGTCACTGCTGTCGGTGACGCCCGCCTTGATGTAGGAAAGCAGCTTTCCTCGCGTCACCGAAACTTCATAGCTCCGTGAGGGCTGTCCCTGCTGAAGGAGCTTGACCACGATGCTTTGAGTGCCCGCCTCAAGACTGATCATCTCCGTCGCTTCGTCGGAGGCGACCTCACCCCGCGAGAGAGGTCCACGTTGAAGCTTCTTCCAACTGATTTCGGCGGACACTCCCGCGGGCATTTCCGGGGTGAGGCTCAGCTCAGTCACCGAGAGGGGCACTTCGATCGAATACGCCAAGACGCTCGAAGCGAAAGCTGGCGAGAGCGTTCCCTGTGAAACGGTGAGTCCTGTGAGAGTAGGTGTACAGGAAGCATCGCCTTCACCTGTGTAACCAGCCGGACAGCTGCCACAACTTGGCAAGGCGCCAGAACGGTTCGTGCACGTGACCAACGGGTCACACTGGGCATTGGCACCTGCGCACAAATCAATCGCGGCACAGAGCGGCGCCTTTCCTGGTAGATCCTGGCAGGTGAAGAACTTCGAGTCGCCGCAGCCTCCATTTTCGACGGCACACTCGTTGAGGTCGACACACACAGTCCCATTGCCATTCAACTGGTAGAACTTCTCGCAGGCACAGGTACTCGCTTTCCCCACAGCCTCCACGCAGGTGGCTTTCTCAGGACAGGTGATCAGTCCCTCGATTCCACACTCCACGACATCCTCACAGCCCGCTTGGCCCATGAAGTATCCGGAAGGGCAAAGGCAGTTGTAACCAAGAGGCTTGTCCACACAGGTCTGAAACTCTCCGCATGCCTCTTCGTCATGACACTCATTGACCGGCTTCTCGTCAGGCTGCGTTCCTGTTTTGCAGGAGAGCAGAAACTCATCGACGTAGTCGTCGCAGGTATTGTCTTTTTCGTCGCAAACTTCGACGTTTCCTGGGTTCACCTGGCTACGAGTGTCATCGCAATCGGTACCGAGATGAGAGTAGCCCGATATAGGGCTACAGCTGAGAAGGAATTCACCAGGCGCGCCAAAGCCATCCTCATCGGCGTCGACATACCAAGGAATGCTGTTTTCTATCTCGTCGGTCTCGCCATTGCAGTTGTTGTCCTTCTTGTCGCAAAACTCAGGCTGCTCACTGAACACTGCGTTGTCGCTATCGTCGCAGTCACCGCCACAGATCTGAGTGCCATTCTCAGCCGTGTTGCAACACTCAAGGCTGCTCGAACCATCGCCGTCTTCATCGAGAAATCCGTAGGTCGCGCTGTCGCAGTCTTCATCGTGCAACATCGACTCAGGCATATCCGGCCGACAGATTTCCTGATTCCCAGGAAATCTGTCTCCGTCGTTGTCATCGCAGTCGTCACCCAGTGGCTTTCCGTCCATTCCTTTACAGGTGGCATCAGCGTGATCATCATGGTCCACATCCGGGCCCTCGTGCTTGCAACTGTCTGCCCGCTTATCACAGGAGTCGATCGAGCACTCGATGCCATCATCGCAATCGACGGGCTCACCAGGCTGGCAAACGCCTTCGACGCACTTCTCTTCACCGTTGCAAAAATTTCCGTCGTCGCAAGTCTCGCATTCCAGTGACTTCTCGACAGGCGGAGTCGACGCTTCCTCTTCTTCTCCCGAGCAGCCCAGCGCGGCAAGGCCAAGGCAGACCGCAAGCCAGCGATTCGAATGAGCAAGTAGAAGCATCCCCCTGGGCTATAACAATATATCGCCCGGAACAAGAACCCGACGCTCGGACTGTCACCTTAGCGCCCCGACGACTGAAATCGTACGAGGGAACGGTGATGCTTGAAGCCAGGAAGTCCCCGACGCGAGAAACAGCGCGGCCTAGGTATTGTAAGAGATCTTAGCTTCTATCAGCCCCTTCACCCCCGCCAGCGATTCACTTCACCAATTCAATGTCGCCAGGACGCCAGGTCTGGTCGATCCAGGGCTCCAGTGGTCCGTACAAGCGCAAGATCGTGAACCAGCTCTTGTCAGGGCTCGTCTCTAGCCAGTTGCTTTCCTTGCCCTCAGGTGCTTTCGGCCCGAAATAGACGTCGTAGGAGCCGTCCGCGTTCTTCTGAAAACCTTCACTCTGGCTGCCGACCGTGGGAAACAGTTGGCTGGTCTGAAGCTGGCAACGCGTCTGAGTGTCGTAAAGCGTCACAGCCCAGAAATCTTTCACGGGAACGTTCGGCGGCAAGTGCAACTTGTAGTTCTTTGAACCATCGAAGGGCTGATCCTGACTGTCGAGCATGGCCAATGCGTAATCCGAGCCTGCCCCTGCACGAGTCACCGCCATCGCCGGCGTCACGCCTCCAGCGTTGTAGTAGAACAGTACTCTCGCATCGAGATTCATCGTACCGTCGGCTTCGAACGAGGTGTTCTTGTGGGCGTAGGCCATCAACCAGTTGCTCTTCGTGTCGGGATAAATCTCTACCCCTGAGATCCGCGGGTCGTAAGTGATGGCACGTCCGGAAGCATTCCCCAGCAAGGCCGCCTCCGCAAGCAGCTTCTTCATCGGCTCATCTGGATTGAAGGGCTTTCCTTTCACAATACCGATGCTGGCCAAGTATCCGCGCACCTCTGGCCCCACTGCGTCGATGGGCTCTGCCTGAACCACGTTGTTCAGAATTTCGTAGTACTCCAAGGTACTCGGAAAGATCGTGCTGAATGAACGACCGGACATGTTGATGAGCTCAGTCGGCGCAGGTTTTGCCGCATCCTTGAGAGGATAAATTTTCAGTCCCGACTTGAAGTTATCAACCGCCGCCTTCAATCCATCCTTAATGGAAGCGCGAAGAAAAAGAAAATTCTTGTTCGTAGGCGGCTTGAGCAAGAAGTACCCGGCTGGAATCTTTCCCTCGTAACCGGGGGGAATGACGAGGTACTTCCCGCCTTTGCCCTTGTCCGGACCGGTGACTCCCATATTACCCACGAATCGCTGCCAAGCATCATCGAGAAAGCCCAACATGCCCGGAGGGATCTCGATGACCGTGGGGCCGTCCTTCGCCAGGTCCGTCGGCGCGTAGGCATACATCGTCGAGGTGTTCGAGGTGATGACCGGCGTGCGGGAGTCCATCAACTGTTCCCAGATAGCTACCTTGTTCGGAGCATCGGCTCCTTGCTCCGCCATGCCAGCGAGCACCGAATAGATGGAGACAGCGCCCATGTTGTCGAGATAGACGCTGAGCGCACGCGCTCGGGTGAGATAATCATAGACCTTGTCGTTGGTGTCTCCGACCGGCACGCCATCGAAAAACTTCAGCGTTCCGGCCACCGTTTCAACCTCATCCGGGATAGACGCCGCTTTGGTCTTCATCGCCTCTCGCGAAGCCGGAGCGGAGTCCGCAGCAGGAGCGGGACTCGGAGCGGCCTCAACCGGAGCGGCGCTTGGCGCGGCTTCTGGAGGAGCGGGGTCTGGAGTGGTGGGCGCGGGACTCGTCGCGCAGCCGCTCAAAAGCCCAGCCACCATGACGGTGGACAGGGCGAGGATTTTACTCTTGGTTGGATTCCGTTGCATTCCTGTTGCTCTCCTTCGGGGGCTACGGTTGGGTCATAGACTCCCGCTGGCAAAATCACTAGTTACCCGGAAAAAGCGACGAGAAGCGAATTTGAGTTCGCCGATCGTCGCAACATCTAGAACCACTCGGCGGCAGATCCCCGCGCAGAAATTAGCCTCGCCTACTTCTGAGCCACCACCAACTGCTGCGCCTGCATTCGGGTACGCTTTTCCCTTCTTTGTGTCGGGGGTGGCCCTCACCCAACCAGTGTCTAGTCCTGCGCCTTGAGCAGCATATCCACCCTTTGAATGGAATTGAGGAATTGGCCTTTTTCGAGCGCGTGTCGATAGAGCGCGAAGCGCAGAACTGCTTCCACCCGATCCGGGGTGATTTTCGCGACGAGTTCGCTCGACAGAATTAAGTCAACCAATGTGTTGGAGAGTGCTTCACGATCGAGTGGGAGCAGCTCCTCGACGATCGGCGAAATGATCGCCTCGAGTGCTCGATCCGGTGTATCGATGTCCACAATCCCTGTCGATTTCAGCAGCTGAATCAGCCAGGCCGTGACGTCCTCAGGAGCTTGAATCGGAATCGCGCTGACCTTTCCATTGATGAAATCGAAGAGAAACTGGTCAATCGCTGCTTCAACGCGAGCGTCTTCAAAAAGTAACGCAGAGACTCTTGCTGCTGCGCTATCGAGAGCGCCTGAATAGAGCGTGGCGGAAATCACGTCCATCACGAAGCCCATGAGAGCTGCTGCCGAATCCTCCTCGGGGGATACCAGAAGAGTATCTTGCGCCTGGTCGTAGCTGTAGCTGTACTTGAACCAAATCGACTTGCGAATGCTGGCTCGAAGGGTGACCTCGTCGAGAACGCGATAGTTCGTTCCGAAGTACATCGGCTCGTCATAGCCAGCCGGCTTTACCAAAAGCTCGCCGTCCACCTCAAACACAACCTCCGCGCCTTCGAGCACGTCTCCCACGGGAGGCGCGCCGCCTTCTCCGTAGCGGATCTTTTCGAGCAGCTGGCGATCTGTAGGAAACGGAATGCTTGAATCATCTTTCAACTCAACCGAAGTGCTCTGATAACTCCAGGTATGATCCCAGAGCACCCCACCTGCAACCGGAGCTATTTCGTCCGTGCTCGAATCATCACAGCCGGTGGCTGCCGTGGACGCTGTCAAAAGCAGGACAGCTACGCCGGCATGACGTAGGGTGGCGGAGAGAGATAAACGACTCCGAGAGATACTCCGCATCATCACTGGACTGCCTCTTTCGTCTCTGGGGAAGGTTGGACTGTTGGAGAGACCGAAGGCGCAGGGTCGCTTGCTGGCTCCACAGCAGATTCCGTGGCCAAATCTTCGACAACAACCTCCGGCGCGCCTGGTGGCGGTTCGGATTGTGATTCAGCGCTGGATGTGTCCGCTCGAGGAGCGGCTGCCTCTTCCTGCTCGTTGACCTGAGCTGGAATGGCGACCACGGCTTTGCGCTTGTGCTGAATGGGAGCCGGCGGCTCGGGCGTGCCCATGAAGTCTCCAAAGCGATAATTGATGCCCACGATCACTTGGGTTCGACCAATGAAACCCACTTCAGCGCGCACTCGCCACGCCTCAGTAATGCCGAGCTCTCCACCGACAGTCATATTCCAAGGTTTGGCGACGGCCTTGTCCAGATTGTAACGAATCACGACGTCATCCGGTTGGTCCAATCGCCCCACCAGTCCGCGCACGGCAGCTTGGCGAAGAGGAGGAAGGCCCTGGTACCAGTTGGCAATTTTTTCTTCAAACTCGCTACCACCGCCAGATAGGGTCTCGTCGAGACTGATCGCGCCAGTTGTTTTTGCCTGAATTTTCTGATGCATCGCTCCCACCCAGAGAATGGTTTCAATGCCGAACACCTTACCGAAATTCTTTCCGACTCGCGGAGTGACGAGAAACGTCCCGACTGGCGCGTCGAGCTTCTCCATCTTATTCCACGTCCAGTTCAGGTCGAGGGTGCCGAAAAATCCCCAGGCGCCTCCCGCTAGCGTGGTGCCGAATCCACCGCCACCTCCCGGTTGCGTCGCTCCGGCGTTAAGAGCAAATGGCTCCACGACCGAAACCGCAGTTTCCGACTGTACCACGTAATTGCCCATGCCGTAGACATTGAGGAAGGGCAGAAGCCAAAGGTCAACCCGCGCATTGAATGCGTGCACTGTGGAGCTAATGTCGCCAAACTGAATGAGGTCACTCAGATCAACCAGCTCGCTATCGTTCACGCCCACCGCAATGCGAGTGATTTCGATCGGCTGATTGATGTACGCGTAGTTAATACCCACCCCGAAAGGCAACGGAAACTTGATTCCGCGCTCAGATAGCTTGTTCCCCCAAATGGGAAACGCATGGGGCCAAGGAGCGGGTTTATTCCTTGCATCCGGCGCTTGCGCAGAGGCGACCGAGCTGACGAGCAGCACCCCGGCGACACTCACAGCGGCCAACGCACGGAAACAAGCAAGTTTGAATGATGGCATGATCTGAACCACAGCGACGCGGTTGTAAGTTGTGTTGAGCTTTGAGACAAGATCGCACGCCCTTGCATCACTGCTCGCCGCTACTGCTCGCCGCTACTGAGTACTCGCGGTAACGGTTTGGTGAGTAGAAGTACCGTCGCCTTCGACGAGACTCCTGACACCGCCCTTGAGTGGACTTCTTACTCCAGTCACTGAGACAGCAGACGCGAATTCTGCGCCGGCCGTTGAATCTACCGATGCGCTCAGCACTGAGCTATTCAAGGCCATCGTCGAAGAAGGCTTCATTTACGGTCTGCCGCTGATCATGAATTACGTTATCATGAATGAGTACGCGGTGGCGCCGCACTGGAGCTCATTCCGATCAGCGACGCTGACCGGGCCATTCGCGCCAGTTTGGCCAAGATCCGCCACCCGATCCCGAAACGCAGAAGATGGCACGCTTCTGGCTCGTGAACAGATTGATGTCCCTCTCAAAAACAGGCCGATTTGCTTTTTTGACCGCCTTCGTCGCTTTGCTTGCCGGCTGCGAGGACTCCAAGCTGGTGCCTGCTGTGCCCACCGGAGGAACCTCGGGTGATCAGTCCACGAACGGGGGAGCTGGCGGGGAGACGATGGGTGGTGGCGCCGACGTAGCGGGGTGCGACGTACGCGACCCGGTGTTGAAGAAGGCCCTGGCCTGGCGTGACGAAAGCGATGACCCGTACGACAAGGCCAGCCTTGAGCTCTACGACGTGAAAGACCTCCACGGTTTAGACTGCGTGGAGGGGATCACGAGCCTGTCTTTGACCGCGGACGACGACGGGCCGGCCCTGGACGTGAGCGTGGTGGGAGAAATGCCCGCGCTAGCGTTCATCTACCTGCAGGGGAAGTTCAGCAACCTTGAGGCGCTGGCGGCGCACCAGTTTGGGACTATTTCTTTGCACGAGGCGGGTTTGAGCGACCTAGATTTTCTCGGCGAACAAAAGGCACTGACGTACCTGAGCAGCTTTGGCAACGAACTGGTAGACATTGGAGCGCTGGCTGCTGCGGAAAAGCTTGAGATTCTGCACATAAACTCTGACCCTCTGCGCGACTTGAGTCCCTTGAAGGAGCTCCCGGCGCTACAGAGCGTGAATATCAAGAGCGACGCGCTCATGGATCTGAGTTCTCTTTCTGGCCAGGAAAGTATGACAGAGCTGACGGTGTTTGCTCCTGCGTTGAATTCTCTTGCTGCGGTGGCCCAGCTCCCTGCCCTGAAGGCTCTACACGTCACCGGCGGTAGCTTCACCAGCGTAGCGGGACTGGAACAGCACCCGACGCTTGAGGATGCGCAATTGACTGGGTGGTTTGAATCTGATGAAAGGGGCAAGCTGACGGATCTGACGCCCCTTGCCGACGGATGTGGGCTAACCTCTCTCACGCTGAGCAATCAGGAGCTGAGTTCTCTCTCCGGAGTGGAGGCGTGTTCTGCGCTGGGCGCGCTACACGTGTGGAGAACTTCGATCAGCGCTCTGGCCCCGCTGACAGGGCTGCCGCTGACCAGTCTGACCTTGCACGAAAACCAGATCATCAGCCTGGACGGGCTGCAGTCAATGGCGCTGGAGCAGCTGAACCTGGCGCAGAACCAGGTGGCGAGCCTAGCCGAACTGGCGACGAGCAGCGCGCTGGTGGATCTGAACATTGCTGACAATGTGGTGGTGGATATCTCTGCGCTTTCCGGGCATCCGCTGGTGCATCTGATTGCGTCCGGCAATGCTATCACCGATGTGTCGCCGTTAGCGGGCAAAGTGATGGTGGCAGCAGACCTCTCTGACAACGCGATTGTGGACCTCCCCGCGAACTTCTCCCCGATTGTTGGGCTGCGGTACCCAACCTGCCCGCGGCTGCGGATCACCGACAACCCGCTCTCGGAGGCAGCTGTCTCTGCAGTGAGCGGTCTCTGCTCGTCCCTGAGCGACGAGTTTCGGATCTTCTGGGACGACGACAGCTGTGGGCAGTGCCGGACGTTGAAGTAAGGGTGGTAGCGTTCTCCCTCCGCGGATTTCGGACAACTCAGCAGCGGTGAAGGGCGAGGTGGAGAGCACCACGCCCTCAAGCGTGCTCTTCGCAGCGATGATGCAAGCAACGCCACGCTGGGTCGCCTGAGACGTGGTGCTGGGGGTGTCGGTATACATGGGAAATTTTCCGGAACTTGTGATGCTTCAAGGCGAGCCAAGGAATTCCAAGCGCTACCTCGCAAAAAAAAGCACCCGAGCAAAGCTGGGGTGCCTTTGGCAATTCGCAAGAGTGAATTAGTTGCCGCTCACGATTGTACAATTCTTGGCGTAAACACCAAGAATGACAGTGTTGTCGCTATCAACAGATGAGATCTTCGTGATACCACCGGCTTTCGCAGCAGCTGCGATTGAAGCGTCGCCCAATCCCACAACACCAACATACGACGTTGCACATGATTGTCCCGTCTTGGTGGCTACGTCGTTTGACGTTACGGCAGTTGCGCCCTTCGCACCGGTGTAAGCGAATCCCGTAACGGGAGCGCTGTTCGACATTGCACAGCCAGAGGTAAATGCAGCTAGTGCGGCAAGGCCGATGATCTTCTTCAACATCATATCTTCTCCAATGGTTATTTTCCGCCACTGTTTCCGCAGTGACGTGTGGGTTCCTCGCATGTGCCGCCTGCTGGGTCCAGACGTAAAGCTCTCCCCACAAGAAATGTAAGCCCCAAAACGGTCTGCTGCTGGGGGGCAAGTTGCTGTGACACCGCACCGGGATTCGCTAGGAAACTCGCATCAGCACAGATCGCGAGTGGAAACTCCGCTTCGTATGCGCCACGGAATTCCGATTTATCACGCTCGTGTGGCTCATAAGTATGCTCAGCCGGCCGTTCGCCCCAATAGGAACAGAGGTGCATTCGTGCATCCCAAATTCCCCCGAGTTGAGAAGCCAGCCCCACGTGACTCAGATCTGCATCAAGGCGCACACCAGAGAAGGCCACTGAGAGAGCAGCCCCAAGTACTCCACCTGCGACGGAGCGCCCAACGTCCTGGGCTCTGAGCCGTCCAGTCAGCGCAGCACCACCATGGGCGAGCAACTCCCAGTTCCACAGCTCCCTGACTCCACCAAAACCCACCTGAGCACCCGGTAGCCTCAAACTGGAATAGTACCAGCCACCTTGGCGCTTCATCTCTCCGCGCATCTCGAATCGTACAAATGGTCCGAGTTGCGGAGCCACGTCCCATCTCATCCCAATCCCGAGTTGAGCGGAAAGCGAATAGGTGACGCCCCCACCATCATAACCAATCCAAAGTTCATCTAGGTAACGAGTTGAAATAAGCTCGCCCGCAAGAAGTGCCATGCCGCGCTCATAGAGCATACCTCCGCCGAGAAGCGGTTGCGCCGGGGCTCCACTGAGCTGCTCATGACTGATCGCTCCGCGTGCGCCAATCATGCGCTGCACAAACCCATCAGCCTGATCTCCGGCGGTCACTACGGGCTTGATCGCGGGGTCTTGCTCAACGGCTGCGCCAACAGCGACTGACTTGTCGACCCCAGTACTCTGCGGAGTGGCTTCAGGAGATTCCGCGTACGTGGTTGTGACAACAAGAAGCATCGTCGCAATGAATGGTACGACGAATATTTGATTCAACTTCTCCATGAGCCACCGGCTCTATTGCGCCTGGAATGCGCCAAGTAAAGAGTTCATCTCGACGACCAACGGGTAGCCGCGCGCTCTGAAGCGTCGGTGCACCGCCTCGACATCGTTCAACTTAATCTCGCAATTGGCCCCTCGCCCGAAAGACTTTTCTAGAGTCGCCTGGATCCAGCACCCTGCGCGCATTTCTGCCCCTGTCGAAAGTGAGTGCGAAGGGGCGGAGGGCATCGGCCTCGCGCGTCACTCGGATTCGGGATCGACGATGGCAATAGTGATCGTCACGAAGTCACTCGCCGACAGCTCCGATTCTTCAATCACCGCGCCCTCGGTTTCCCCAATGTCGTGGGCCGATTGACGCATCGGCTGATCCGCCCCTTCACCCATTGGTTGATCGACTTCGGTGCCGGCGTCCCAAATCTTTGCCGCCACCTCACCGGAGATCGGCTCGCCGTCCGCGTCGAACAAAGCGAGCCCCTCGTCCTCGAAGGCGACGAAATAGTCGTTCGTCTCCACCACCATCGTCGCCAAACTGAGTCGATCTCCAGGACTGGCCGTCACCGAAAACGTAAAACTATCGCCCGGCCTCTTCGCACCCACGTCGTAGCCCTCGAACTCGCTATCGAAGGGCCCAATCGTGTAGTCCGCGTCGGTGAGCGAATCCGTCAAGGGGCCAGGGTCGCCATCCTCGGCCAAATCTTCCAGTCCGTTTCCCGCATCGACTTCCCCCGCGACGAACAGCGGATGGCCATCGGTGTGCAGGACCCAAACGCCCGGAGCAATGGGCGTCGGTACATCCGCCCCGCCCGAGACGTTTTCAATCGTCAGCTCGAAGGTCACCGGTCTCGATTCCGATGGTTCGCCGTCGCCGTCGCTGCAAGCGAGAAGCGACAGACCAGCTGCCGCCACAATCGCGCCCTTCTGCACGCTGGTCCAACTCCTTAGCAATGCCCTGCTTTTCGTTCGTATCCTCGTGTTTCCCATCACTCGCTCTTACGCAGTGGGCCCTGAAACAGTTTCGCATCAATTAGCATTTTTTGGGTTAGCCCCCTCCCGGCTGAAGCCAAGGAATTCCAAGCGCTATCCACGCACCGTCCTGCCCTTCTCTGAAAAAATCTACAGATTAGAATGCATGGAGACACTCTCAGCGAGCGGACCGAGGGCGCGGGCCAACTCTGCCGATTAACTCTGCTGGCTGTGGGTGCGCAGCAGCGCCACGCGGCAGGCCTGGACGAGGCGCGGGGCCACGGGCTCAGCAGTTCGAAGAACGAGAGTCACAGAGCCCTGCCCCTCCCCGGCCTTGAGTCCCGTCAGCCATCCCTGACCAAGAGCCATACAAACATGGCGTCCCGCTGCCGCGTCGATCTCGCCAGCTCGATCTAACGCCACAAGCACGCGAGCTCCGGCGGACTCTGCAAATTGCTGCGCAGCCTCGCCCTCGGCGGCAATGACCAAGCCTTGGGAGTCGACGACAAAAGCGATGCTCGCTCCCATCCGTTCTAAGCATTGCTGAGCAAAGCTCTGCCAGTTCTCCACGACGTGCCACGGGTCAGCTCCGACCGAAGTCGCTTGAAGCTCACTTCTGCCAAACCGCGCGAGAGCCGGTAAATCTCCTAAGGATTCGCGCGGGGATGACTGGTGCTCAATCGAGCTGAGCCGCGCACTGAGGCTCTGAGCCCCCCGAAGATCATAGTAGTCGTCGTTCGGCTCGTTCATCACCGCCTCCTTGATTTCCCTTCAGCTCGTCAATCCGCGCCGCGACTTCACTGGCCAATAGTCCAAAACGCTTTGCCTCAGGTGGCAGTGTGCCGCCCAAGTACGAAAGCGGCACACCGGCTTCGCTTGCTTTCGCAAACACGGCTTCCCGGGGGATCGTGGTCTCAAATACTCCACCGAGATTCTTCCAAGCCGCGATGAGTGCATTCATCGAAGGCTCGTCACGTCGGGAAACCATTGTCGGTAAGATGCCAAGAAGAACCAGTTCGGGATTCGCCTCAGTTTTGACGTGAGCAACCACACGCAGGACCTGTTCAATCGATCGCAATGCGAGAGGTTCGGCCTGAAGAGGAATCAGTACGTAGCCCGCAGAATTGAGCGCTGCTCGCGTCGCACGACCCAACCCTGAGGGTGTATCCAGAAGCACGTATTCAAAGTCGGAGCTGACCTTGTCCAAGACTTCCGCAAGTCCTCCTTGGACGCTGTCCTCAAACGCAGCAGCGTCAATCGCATCCAAACGGCCTCGACCAAGCAAGGCCAAGTTGTGATTTTTCGTCTGAATGATCACTTCGTCCGCCCGTAGCGCACCCGTCAGAACTTCAGCCAGACCGGCGTGTTCGTGCTCCCCCTGGCGCAGGGAGTGCGCCAGCGCGCCCTGCGGATCGAGTTCGCACAAGAGAGTTCTGTGTCCGGCTTCCGCCAGGGCCAGGGCCAGGTTGAGAGCCGTGGTGGTCTTGCCGCAACCTCCCTTCTGGCTCGCGACCGCAATGATGTGAGTCATGTTTCTTCCTCTGCCTTTCCTTCTTCGATGCCCATAGCTTTCAATCTCTCCAAATTCGCGATGACGCTCTGATTCTCCGGATCAATCGCGTGAGCGGTACGAAACGCCTCAAGAGCGGAGACGAAATCCCGCACCAGGAGCGCGTCAACTCCGACTTCCCAATGTCGTTGAAACATGCGATCAGCCGCCGAACTCTCAGGTGCAGCGGGCTCAAGCTCCACCTTCTCCTTCTCCCGTGGTGCGGGTTCGTCCCATCCCGCCCCCTCGGAACTCGGTGGATCGCTGTAACGACGAACCACCGCCTTGACTTCTTCCGGTGCATCGCGGTTTCTCTCGTCGAAAAGCCGAGCTGCGTCCATGAGAAGCCCGTCCACCGAGCCCTCCAGGTTGCGCTCAGGAAGGTCGCCGTGCACTCGACCACAGCTCACCTGGAGATCTTGCCTGAACGCGATGGCCGCGAACGCCTCCGTGGCCACAAGACTACCGAAACCTGCGAACCATGCCTCGCCGTCACACACAAGGATTTCGCCAACGTCTCCCTCCGTCGCCTTCGCGGAGATGCGCACGGAATGGCGGCCCAGGCAGGCCAACTGGAGGTAATCCGCGACAGAAAAGGGAGCCTGCTCTTCGCCTACGCCTAGCTTGGCGCGCACCCGCTCTCGAAGATGTTCCAGTGTGACCGGCTTCTCAAGGGCCTCGAAATTTCCGTGACGAGGGATCTGTGAACGAAAGGCCTTCAAATACGCGGAAACAAAGATCACAGGCACGCTCAAGCCCCGTCGCCCTAACTCGCCCAGTATCTCAATCCCTGAACGGTCGGGGAGATCGATATCCGAAACGATCACATCAGGCGGCACGCTGTCCAGAACGGCTAAGGCTTCCTTCAGGTTGCCCGCCTCCTGGACCACGCTGCCTTCCAAACGCGAAAGCCCCCGCGCCATAGAAACGCGCAGGGTTGGTTCATCATCGATCACGAGAATGCGAGGCATCGCTCATCAGGCTTCCGGTACTTTGAACACGTCGCCCATGACGTCGATGCCGCACTCAAGCCCGTCGCACCAGTCGATGAACTTCGAGACCATCTCGGCCCCCTTGAAGAAGGCCCCGTGCTGTGGGGCGATCATGTCGATATCAAGAGGGCGAACCATATTCGCCCATGCCTTCATCGCTTGATTGCAAGTCATGTAGCGCCGGTGAAAACCGGCCATCTTCGAAACATGCGCGTCGAAGTCCGTCACCTCGCGGTAGTCGAGGCCCACAGAAGCCCCAAGATCACCGGAGTAGAGGATCTTCGAGACAGGATCGTAGACCTGATGATTTCCACAGGAATGCAGAAAATGGGCTGGCAAAATCAAGAGCTCCGATCCCCCTAGGTCGAGGCGCATGCCTGCATCCGGAATGCCATGGAGTCGCGTTTCCACGAGGCGATCCAGACCGAAATGGGGAATGAAGCGCAGCCAGAGTTCTGAGCTGTAGGCTTCCGCGTCGGTCGTCATCAGCCAGCCGTTTGCCGCCGCGACGATGTCAGGGTCCTGATGGGACAGGAAGAGCATCTTGAGCTGGGCCTTGCCGAGCGCACTCTGACACTCGGAAAACACGCGATTGTAGACCTTGTGTCCACCTGGATCGAGAATCATGCCGGCGTCGCCATGCACGATCAGATGCTGATTCGCTTGAACAGCGAGACCATCGCTGAAGTCTTCCAGCAGAACGTTCTTGTGGTTTCCGTTATCGAATAAATTGAGGCTTGCCATAGTCAAACGTCCTTTCTTAGAGAATTTTCTTGATCTCTTTCACAGCTCGCGAGACATCGAGGAAAATCAACCCCAGCTTCGCCTCGGCTGACGTCAGGCACAGAAGCATCGTTCCTTCGACCGCACGCACCATGACCACGTAGCCGTTTTCACCTCGAATCAGTACTTGCTGCATTTCTCCGCGGCCGAGTTCGGTGGCGGCGCGGGTCCCAAGACTCAAGAGAGTTGAGCTCATTCCGGCGACGCGCACTTCTTCGACATGTTGCGGCAAGGCGCTGGCGATCATGAGACCGTCGTCAGAAATCAAGGCGCTCGCTTCAATGTCAGGGGTTCCTGATTGGAGTGCACGCAGTACATTATTTAGGTCATCTGTTCTCGACATCGAGTTCTCCCATCCTCATTTTGAGGGACCTCCTCGGCCCCTCGTCTCCGCGCCCGGTTCACAGGGCACCGTCACTTCCACTGCAGTTCCAAAACCGGGAACGGAATTGAGCTGCAACCTGCCTCCTGCGCCCTCCACGACGCGACGACAAAGAGCCAACCCAATACCGCTACCGCTTGGCTTGGTTGAAAAGAAAAGTTCGGTAGTTCGCCTGAGTACTTCCGGCGACATGCCACGCCCGGTGTCAACCACGCGAAGCTCAAGCGCATTCGTCTCTCGACACCACCACACGTTCATGGTGATCACGCTATCCTGCTCTGAGGCCTGAATGGCATTAGTCACGAAGTTGAGCACCAGAGCCCGCATCACCCCGGCGTCGAAAGGTAGAAGTGGCATGTCTGAAATGCGCAACTTCAAGTGAATCCCGGCGTTCTTCGCACGCAGAGCCATGACCGCGCCAGCCTCACGGCAAGCAAAGTCGATCGCATCGGGAACGCCGGTACGAAAGGGACGCTCAAGAGCTCCAATGCCGTCAAAGCTCAACTTCATCCGACGAATTTCACTGAGAATCGCGTGGAGCTGCTCTTGCACATCGGGCGCAGTCGTTTCCTCAATCAGTACCTCCGTCGCAGCATGAATCGCGGCGAGAGGGTTCTTCAACTCATGGAGAAGAGAAGGCAGGGCTTCTCCAATCGTCGCAATTCTCAGCAAACGATTTCGCTCCTTTTCGAGAGCACGAAGTCGAGTGGAATCCTGAAAAGTGACAACGAAAAAGCGCTCGTTCTGCTCATGCTCCACCGCGCGGCAGGAATACTCAACCGATCTTAACGCAGCGTCGCGACAGCGGGCGACGGCTTGTTGATTCTGGAGCTCCGAGAGTTCTACTAGGGAGCCTTCCGGGGCTTGAAGCAGGCTGTCGCACTCACACTCGACGAGCTCGGCTACCGTACTGCCCAGGAGCCCCGCTGCCGCCTCGTTCGCTCCGACGATTTGTCGGTCTGAATCGACCACCAAAAGCGCCGTCGGGAGTTCACGAAGCGTGGTCTGAGCAAAAGAAGATCCGAGAGAATCCTCCTCGGCCAAAGGAGACGCCTTGCGCCGCCGCTGACGCTCGCTACTGACCGGCGGGGTGTCCGCGAGGCTGCCCGGTACAGATTCGGAGAGTGCTGCCTCCCTTCCTCGGTCGGGCTCTGGTTGAAAGCGCCGCATGGCATCCCAGAACGGGACGAATTCGCAAGGCATAATGGGCAAGTCTCCTTACGCAAATTTTTCCGAAACGGCCGAAGGCACCCAGCCAGGCGTGAGAAACCCCACATTCACTGCGTGGCATGTGGACACCACATCGATCCTCCGGAAATGATCCGCGGGAGGTCCACCTGGATGCGCTGTGCCGTATGGCGCGAAGTACGCGCCGTTCCAGAGCTGCGTACCGAGGGCGATGCAGCTCCTGCGCGAACACGATGAAACGGGCAAGCCAGTCCAGACTGCTGCGGCATGGCCTTATCGGCGTTGGCTGAGTGGCCTGGGGTCGCCGGTGCATCTTGACTCTTTCGCACCGTCTGGCCGGCCCCGGTCGACCAGCCAGTCCGCGGACATCCTCGGGGAAGCAAAGATTATTCTCCACAAGCTGACAACGCGATCCGCGTGATTTCTTCGCCGAAAACTAAAGCATGTGCTGCGCTGAAAGAATTGCGCATTGATCTACCAAGTGGCTCACGAATACGGTCGGCCAAACTGCGGCACCACGTCGCTCGATGAATGTTCGTTAAACAGGACTCACATTCATCGCTCCTTCCCCCAATGGTGCGAGGGCACCAAAGCCGCTGTTTCGCGGCCAAAACAAGCAAGAACCATGAAAAACACACTCATCTCGCTGTGCAAACTCTCATTTCTAGGTCTCGCTCTTTGCGGAGTTGCCTGTGCAAGCGAAACGGCCGCAGATTCCGATATTTTTCCCACAGCACCTATCACCCAAGCGACGGGATCGAAGAGCTTTCTCGTGAGCGACTCAAGTAACACGAGCCACGCTCTCGTCACAATTACGTCAGACAATGCTGAAGATCTAAAACTAGATGCTGATGACTTCGAGCTTGTGGCAATATCCGAATCGGAAGAGCTCAGCGCTGACGAACCTGAACGCGCTACAGACGTTGAGCATGAGGCATCCGCAGATGCTGCCGATGAGCTGGAAGAATCGGACTCAACCATCATCGCCTTGAGCGAGGAAGAACTCGGCGAAGGCGTCGCTGCTCTTGAGCTGTTAGAAAAGGACGCGCCCGACTACCGAGCTCCGTTTCAGGATCGGTACTACTACGGAGCGGTAAACGGTACGGAACGAACGGCAAGCATCACGCGTGATAGTTTCTGGCACAAAGTCTACGGTTCCATCTACTACAAGACGTCCGCAAGCTCTTCTTGGGGTACATTGGTCAGCAACGACAAGCTGAACCACAAGGAGACACTGACACGCAGTCGAAGCACTGCCTACCAGATGCGAATCAAAGTACGGGCGCGCAAGACCAAGCATTATTGGATCTCTTTCGACGAATGAGTTCCGATTTGAGGGGATCGCGGGTCAGGCCGCTCCCCTCATCGTCCTCGATGGTCATGAAAGCGCACCCAATTCTGCCGCTGCTTCCGATGATGCTGCAAGCTTGTTCGCCCGCCACTCAATGCACCACGAACAAAACGCAGTCGATCATTGACGGTACAGCCGCATCGACTGACGAATACTCCGCCACGGGGGCACTTCTCGTGCATGCAGAGTTCGAAAGCGAACGGCTCGGCGAGATAGCGTGCAGCGCTGTACTCATTGCACCCGACGTTGGTCTCACGGCTGGGCATTGTGTGGCCCTCTACCAGCAAGAACTGGAGACGGGCCTGCCACCACCCGAATGGTACCTCAGTTTTTCCAACGACCTCACCCGCTTCGAAAATGAAGACGCGGCGCTCCCCACAGACGCGATTCGGGTTCGTGAAATACGGTTGCACCCAGAATTCTCCCTCGAAAACCGAGCACCTCGCGAAGCGCTTGGACAAATGAATGATTTAGCGTTGCTCATTCTGGAATCGTCAGCGACGGACGTCGCTCCTGTCCGACTCCATACAGGGGAAATCACTCTTGAAGAGAAGCTCGAAGTACAGATCGCCGGCTACGGAAACACTCACTTAGACGATGATGAGGATACTCTCGGGATAAAGCACTATGGAAACAGCTATTTGTTCGCTGTTGGCGAGTATGAACTTCGCGTTGGTCGGTCCCTGAATGGGAACGAAAAAATTCCCGAAGGAGTCGCCGACAAATGCTATGGTGACTCGGGTGGCCCTACATTCCTAGAAGTCGGGGGTGAGGTAAGGCTACTTGGTATCACTAGTCGTGGCTACGGAGCCGGTTCTGGTTGCGAAGCTGCCGGAATCGACACCAGAGTTGGGGCCTACGTGGACTGGATCGATGAGGAACTCGCCTCCTCGTGTCGCCAAGCGAAAAGGTCTAGCGCCTCTTGCGCACAATCAACCAAACAAACGATGAATCAGGGCACGTGCCAGTGATACAGAACATCCCCTCCCCCATCATTACCGGCTCAAGCCGAGTGCCACTTAGCGCGCCGGCCATCATCCCTTCTTCAGAATTCCTCATTCTTCCGGAAACGACACCACGGCCTCGACCACAACCGGAGACGACATCACTCTGGACGCAGGCCTTCAATGGGGAAGTTGAAGTAAGTGTGCGTCCTGCGGAGGCTGGACAACTCGTTGTTCAGACCGCACCACTCTTCACAAACGCGACGGCGATGTCCGAACTCCCCTCCAGGCTAATGGAAGGGCTGAGACTTGGTCATTCCAATACTCAAATGGCCGTCAAGACCGACTATAGCGAAGCCTCTGTCTCACGCTGGACACGTCGAGAACTCGCCCGTCTGGGGTTAGTACGACAGGTTGTTCCCCTTTGCGCCCGCGTGCTTGAGCGCCTCAATTTCTTCGTCACCACACGGCACGAGATCGTCGTCACACTACTTCCACCGCCGTCTTGGTCGGATGCGGAGGCTGAAGTGGCATCGCTTGCACTGGCAGGGCAAGGCATTGCCGAAATTGCCGGCTCCAGGAAGAGAAGCCCCGCGACAATCCGCAAGCAGTTACGCCACGCAGCACACAAGCTCAACTGTGCCGACGTTCCGGAAGTTTCGGCGCGCGTACAATTTTCCCTGAGCGGCTCCACGCGCTAAGAAGCAAGTCGGCTTCGCTGGCTTCGAGTCGCAAAGCTTGAGGACGAGCTGGGCGTGCGGCTCTTTGATCGGCGCCAACGCGGCTACTCGCTCACCTCTGGGGGCGAGGCGCTCCTGGCTTACGCGTTGGAGATTGAGCGGCAGGTGATGGCCTTGAGCCTCAAGGTGGGCGGACAGGATCAACGTCTGTCCGGGAGTATCAGCGTGACGACCGTGGACGATCTGTGGACGAGCGAGCTGGCGCCGGTTGTTGCGGCGTTTCAGATGCTCCACCCGGGCGTCGGCATCAACCTGGCGATTCACTCAGACTTTGTGGACCTGGCTCGTCAGCAGGCGGACATAGCGATGGAGAGCGTCCTGGGCTTACAGATGCAGGTGATACGGGTCCACCGCTCCAAAGAATCCCGTGCTTCGAGGGAAAGGTCGACAAGCTTGCTGTTCAAGAATTCCTCAGCCGCCTCTGAAACGCCTCGACCGTGAGTTCGATGCCGCTTTCGTAGGGGGTTGCGTCGGACCAGAACCGAGATGCGAACTTCTCGCTGTTGACGTGATAGGGAGCGTCCCACTGAAAGCGCATCTCTTTGATTTCGCCGAGCGCCGGCATGAATAACGACGCAACACCTTGAAGCCAGCGCGGGAGAGGTTGAAGCGTGAGAGGTTTTTCCGCCTGCTTCGCAGCGAGCTCGAGGAGTTCTCGAAGCGTGTGCGTAGGGCCGGCGTTCGGAACGTGCCAGGCCTCACCGAAAGCATCATCCGGCGCATCGATCAGCGTCTCGACCGCACGAGCAAAGTCCCCCGTGAAGGTAAAGTCGTGGGGCGTATCCAGGGGATCGATGGTTTGCGCTGGCTTCCCCTCGACGACGCGACCGATCCCCGACGTGCCTAATCGTGAAATGTCGAGGGCCCCCGGACCGTAGAAGTCGGCCCCTCTTACCGCCGTGGCGCGTACGCGTCCGGCCGCGTGGGCGTCTTGCCAGAGCCTCGTGATCTCACTGCGTACCCGCGGTTTGTGGCCGAAGTCCGTGAGTGGCATCGACTCGACCAAAGGTTCGGTCTGCGGTCCGTACATGTAAAGATTGTCGACGAACACGAGCCGCGCTCCGCTCTGAGTCGCTCCGTCGAGCACCCCCCGCATGATGAGCGGCCACTTGCTGGTCCAGACTTTCCGGTCATAAGGCAAGCCAATGGCGAGAATGACGGTTCCGGAACCCTTGCACGCCTCCGCGACCGACCTCGGATCGGTCGCGTCACAGCGCTTGAAGGTTGCGCCGGGGGGGAGATGGCTGACGGAAGACCGCTGGCAAATCACCATTGGTCGTCCGGCCTCACTCAGCCGCTCGGCCACCGCCTGCCCGATGGCTCCGTAACCCAGGATCGTGACTTGTTCTGACATATCGAAATGCTCCAAATGATCAAGCCGAGGAAATCGACGCGCGCTTCCCTCCAGCCAGCGTTCGCGTATCTGTATGTTATCGGCAGAGAACTAGCCTGTCGATAGCCCGAGATCTGCAAGCGAGTTAGCGGAAGCCCTTGATCAAGTGGTCAAAGATTTCGCAGAATGCGCCCTACCTGGGCACTTGTGTTTGGCTCTGACCACGAAGCCAATGGTCGGCTCGCGCATCTGAGTCAAACGCACGAATTCTTGATATTCTGTGAGGCCAGTCATCCGCAAGCTCACAGCGAGATTCTGCGAAGTGATCAGGGTACCAATGCGATGCTGCTGCACGGCTGCCCTAGGTGCGGCCCTTGCGCACACAAGGAGATGTATCGTCACTCACAAACAACTGGCATTGGTTTGGCATTGGTTTGGCCTCGTCGGATCGTGACGCGGAAGTTCATCCGTCGCCGCATCAGACGCAGCTTCCAGCCGCTCAAGACTGAGAGGCGCTCGCGCGCGGAAGCGAATGAACTGCTCGCGCTGTTCTTTACTTTTGGCAGGTTCGCCAACGTGAATATTCAACACTCCCGCTTTGCTTTATTGCTTTACGGCATTGCCGCTCCCGCTCAAGGCTATGGCGGCTCCCTTGCGGCTGAGGCCTCCCTACAAGGTAGTCAGCTTCCCCCTAGTCAGTTGCTCAGGAACTCGTCTTCGGTGAGCGCTTTAGTGTGCGCTGAATGGGCGCTGAATGGGCGCTGAATGGGAGCTGAATGGGAGCTGAATGGGCGCTGAATGGGCGCTGAATGGGAGCTAGTGCGGCAATTTTTCGGAAGTCTTGCGGTCAGCACCTTTAACTCTGCTAGGTTCTCGCTTTAACTTATCCCTTCGTTCCCCTCTCAGGAGTTCCCGTATGCGTCGACTGCCCCTTCTTCTTTCAAGCCTTGCACCTCTCGCCCTCATTGGTTTTGCCTGCAGCAGCAATCCAGAAGTGGTCAAGGATAGTGACGGCGGTGATGGTGACGGCGACAGTCGGAATGGCGATGGCGTTGATGATTTCAATCTGGGTGGCGGTAGTGGGGGTGACGGAGACGGGGACTCCGGCGGCGACGGCGACGACGACGGCGACAGTATCGGGAGCTTTTCAGGGCAGGGCTGCGCAGACGGAGAGGCGCAGACCAATCTGGAGCCGGTGTATCTTGTGTTCTTGCTGGATCAGTCTGGGAGTATGGGTGACGGTTCGTACGGACAGCCAGAAGAGAAATGGGACCCCGTCACTGAGGCATTGAACGCCTTTTTTGAAGACCCGGAATCCCGTGGCCTCTACGCGTCTCTCTCGCTCTTTCCGAATGATGCCAATCAGACGAATGGGATTGCCAACAGCGACTTCGACATTTTTTGCGACGCCGACGGCTACGACGATCCCGTTGTGGCTCCCACTGAACTGCCCAACGACACTGACTTCTCTTCGGCAATCGCGGCAGTTTCTCCCCCGAACGAGTACGGTACCCCCACCTATCCGGCTCTTGCCGGAACGGTCGACTATGCGCAATCGCTCTACGACGAGGGCAAGAAGGTGGCCATCGTGATGGTCACTGATGGTGAGCCGACCCAATGCGGAGGGGACAACACGATTGGTAACACCGCCGCTGAGGCCGAGAGCGTTGCCTCCGCCATTCCCACCTACGTGATTGGTGTGGGTGACGAGCTCTCCAACCTCAATGACATCGCCGCGGCAGGCGGAACGGGTGAGGCGTTCCTCGTCGATCTCGACAATCCAGCCCAGACCCGGGAAGACCTGCTTGCGCAGGTACAGCTGATTCGCGGTGCCGAGGTGACGTGTGATCTTCCCATCCCGGACCCGCCAGCTGGAAAGACCCTTGACATCACCAAGGTGAACGTGGAGTTCACATCGGGTGATGACACAGTCGGTCTAGTGTACAGCGCAGATTGCACGGATGACACCGGTTGGCGTTACGACGACCTGGATGACCCCACGATCATCGAACTCTGCGCTGAAACATGTGAAGACGTGAAGGCAGAGGAAGGCGGCGCAGTGAATGTCGTCTTTGGTTGCGAGACCAGCGGCACCCTCATTCGCTAGTTAAGGATGGTTCAGCACTTGAGCAGAGTCATGAATTCAGATGCCCGCCCTCAACTCGCAGCAGTAGCCGCTAACGCACAACCTAGGACGATTCCACGGTCTCCCGCTAGATTGCTGTCTTCAGTTCGATAGACTGGACCAGCATGGCAGTACCACCAGAGAGCACCTCCCGAAGGGCACCTTCTCAAGCAGGTGAGCAGGCTCGGGGGATTGATGTCGACGAATCATCCTTTCCGATCGTCAAATTGATCCTCCGACCTCAGCTAACGCTCGAGGATATAGACGCTGCCTATGATCGCTTGGAGGCGATCATTCGAAGAGGAAAGCCACACGTGCACTGGTCAGACTTGCGGGCGGTCAATCCCCTGCGCCTGTCGGCCACCTTGCGCAAACGCTTTGCCGAGCGCGAACGTCAGCTCTACCAGCTTAGCGATGGCGTAATTCGAGCCGACGTCCGCGTCGTTGACCACCCCGTCGTCCGTAATCTGCTGACAGCATTTGAGTGGCTCACTGGCCAGGCTCCGTGGCCCGTTCACAACGCGGCTTCAGAGGATAGAGCGCTCACTTGGTTGGCTGAACAGGGGTTTCTCTAGGCAGCGAATGACCACTGCACGCGGAAGGCGGTACGGGAGCTGGATGAAATGATGACCACCCACGTTTCGGGTTGCGCGCCAAAGGTCTAGCCACAGATCGGGAGCCGATTGTGATGAAGTCTCGCGACGGCACGGTGTTCGAGGTGTTCGAGTGGGTGAGCGAGGATGCGATTCGGACGGCTCACTCGACCGAGTCCTGTCCTGCCCTGCCCTGCCCTGCAAACCATGCTCGAATCAATTGCGAGAACCTCAAGGAACGCGTTCACTGCTCCTTTTAGGCCCAGCGGTCGCTTCGAGCTTGAAGCGATTGCCAACTTGAGAAGGCGTTCGCTGTCAAGGTTCACAGGTCGCGTGCTCAAGGCGCCAACGCACCGGCGCAAGCTCTGCGCGTCGGGAGATCTGGTGGTCGCTCCACATAAAGCGAAAAGTCGAACGCGAGCTAGATCCTAAGTTTCCTCGGAGTCGCAAAAATTTCCGAACTTTTTGGGACCTGCAATCTAACAATCTGCTGTGCTTAAAAAGCCACGCTGTTGCCACAATATTGCGGAAGAATTGAGGACGCAAACAAAGCAGGTCTCTCGTCTTGCTGCTCCCAACTCCGTTCGATCATAGTGATCTGTATGGACTCGCTCTTTATTGACTCTTCACTCGGACGTGTCCTCGATCGACGAGTGAGATTTTCTTCGCTCGCTTTGCTTCTTCTCTTGGTGGCGTGCAGTTCGAATCAAGCTGACGAGACGGCAAGCGAAGCGGTGCCTTCCGCGGCGGAAGAGGCGAGTCCTGACAGTGAGCAAGAGCCAGAAGGGCCGAGTTCTGGCCAGCCAGACACGACCGTCGACGAGGGGAGTAAGAGCTCCGATTCGGGCGACTTCATGGGGTACGAGGAAGCTTGCCCGGCGGAAGGATGCCCTGACGGCAGCGAATGCCGCGAAACAAGGAGCGGCCAGGCGTGCCTGACTCCTTGTCCGGGTCAGCCCTGCCCACCTGGTGACGCCTGGACTTCTTACTGCGACGCCCAGGGCGGAGTAACGTGTGTGAAAGGGGCAGCGCTGTGATGGTCAGTATTGGTCGCCTTTCGTCCGGGTTGCTTTTCGTGCTTGCTGCCGCTGTTTTGCCGGCATGTGGTCCCGTTGGCGCGTCGCTACAAGAGGAGTCGGGCTTCGAGCCTGGTTCGATTTGTCTCAATGGCGAATGCCTTGAGGTACCGTCGGCTTGTGAAGGGGGAGAAGCGTTTATCCGCATCAAGTCAGTTCGACCGCCTCTGTTGGAGGGGCCGTCCAAACCGCTGATGAGCGAAGATCCCGAAGTTGACTCTGACGTCGAAAAAGATTTGTGTGATCAGGAATTGACATGGGCCGCGGAGCCTCCGGAGCCGCGCTGGGAACCACCCAAAGAAGAAACTTTTGAGTGCCCGGCTGATTCTATTCGCATCAACATCCGTGACCTTTGGTCTGAACAAGCCGAGCCGACATTGGGGCGCATGGCAGAACGGCCGCTTGGTGTGATTCTGATCGACGAGAAATGGAATGAGCAAGGTGCTCGCCAGGTCAGCGCAGGTTGCGACTGGTACACCGCATGTATCCCGCGCACCTCGCTGGGGACCTTCCAGATCAATGCGCTGAGTGCCTCGGCTTGCTCCGATACAGGTACGGCAAGTGGCAAAATCGACTTTTCTGCTTTCGCGGAGGCCGAAGAGATTTGGCTTCACTACCCGGGGGAAAGTCTCAGCACCGACTACACTCAGTTTCCTGAAGCCGGGCCCGGCTTCGTGATCACTGATGATAGGACTCAGGTGGAGAGCTTGCTGTGCGCTCCCGGCGCTCCCGAGGTCGAGATCCCGGAAAACATGGTGAAGCTTCATGTCCGCTATCCGTGGGGCGATCCGGCGCTCACAGGTTTCGCGGGAACCGGCTGTGGTGATGAAGCCCTCGGTTTCCAGGTGCCTCCGTATCCGACTACCCTCAAGGTGCAGTACGAAGGCTGCAACAACGCCGTGGCGATGCTTGAGTTCCAGAACGGCCATTGTCCTTGGTACTCCGTTCTGATCCCGGAAAGTCAATACACTGGTAAGATCACGATTCGCTACCCAGACAGCAATACCAAGCTGTTTACGCCAGACATCCCCCTTCCTGTGCTTGACGACGGCGCCAACGAATCCTGGCTAGCTTATTCTGGGGCTCCCGATGACAACGAGAGTTTCGGGGCGACGTGCATGAACTGGTCGTACCGCGCCAACGTGTATCACTTTTTTAGCGCGAACCCCGGACCAGGCTATGCCGGATGCGGAGGGGACGGTGAGGTCGAGCTTGATCCCTGTAATCCGCCCGTACCTGATGGCTTCTCCACAATTCACTTCCGCTATATGTGGGCCGGACAAAAAACCTTCTCCTACTTTCCCAAACCCGAGTTCATGCCCGAATGGATTGTTCTTGAGGTGAATGGGGGCGGGGGTGACAAGGACATCATTTGCTACCGCGAAGAAGATCGACCTTGGTTCAATTGCCCGGTGCCCAACAGCGAGTTCTTTCCGGGCTCGGAATGGCGTGCTGCAGACAAGACTCGCGCGATCGACTGGAACACGGTGAAGGCACAGCCCTTTCCGGAGAGTCCCGGCGAGTATTGGATTCGCTGGAATTATGGCAAACCGGATATTCCGGAGACTGTTCGCTTCGAAACCTACGACTATTACCCTGACGGCAGCCACGGCGATTGGTCAGCCACAGGAGATTGGGGCGATGCTTCTTGTGCAGCGAAACCTCCCGCGGAGCCCGTCAGTGTCGGCTACCAAGGTTGGTTCCCTTATGATGAAACCGACTACGCCTACCCGTTTGGCGCTTCTCTCGCCAAAACCTTTGCTGACCCAGAAACGGTTCAAGATCTGCTCGATGCATTTGTGCAAGAGCGGTATGAAATGTGGAAGGAACAGTACCTGCGTTTCGGCGCGGAGGAGGCTTGCGCAGAGGATGCGGCCCGGGTTCACACCGAGCCTCCCGCGACAGTGAGCGAGGGCCAGGGCTACGGTATCGCGATCGCGGCGGCCATGGGTGACAAGGAAACCTTCGTCAAGCTCTGGAACTTTGTGCGCCACAACTTGAGCCAGAGCAGCAAGAAGTATTGCGGTGGCTTGATGGGGTGGCAGTGGAAGGGGCCTGAAGATTGTCGCCCGCGAGACATTCCCTGCGATCCCGACAAAGAAGGTTGCGGAGGTGGCAACGACAGTGCCTTTGACGGCGACGTCGATATTGCCATCGGCTTAGTTTACGCGGCACGTCAGTGGCCTGAATACGTGAGTGCTGCAGTGAATTGGCTACTGAAGATGCAGTGCACCATCGATACAGTTCACGACGGCGAATGGAACTACGCGACGCCAGGAGACACCTGGAACAAGAACTGTGAAAACTATCCCGACGAGCCCTGCGAATTCCTTCCTGGCAACGATGGACGCGTCAACCTCTCTTACTATCCACCGGGCTACTTCAGAGTTTTTGGCGAATTTCTCGAAAGCCACCTTGATTCACGTTATTGGGATACCGCAACACGTGCTTCTCATCGCGCGTTCTGGTTTCGCACGGCCGAGACGGTCTACGAAATGTATGAACGTTGTTACGAAAACAGTGCGGTCAATCCTGCGCTTGTCACAGACTGGGGTAGCTATGAATCCCCCTGCAGCTCCAACGATGATAACTACAATTGGGCAAGAGCCCTCTGGCGCGTTTCGGTGGATGCTGCCTGGTATGGAAACCGCACAGATCTTCCTGAGACCCAACCAGGAAGTAGCGCCCACTTTGCTCCGGCTTCTCGTATGCAGGCTAAGATCGAGGCAATTCAGCGCTACTTTTCAGCTTTTCACGAAAAGAATCCACCTGAGGAGAGTGCGAATCGCTTCTCAACTCTGTGTGGACAGCTGAGTCCCGACGGAAATGTCTCAGGCTGCGATCCGGCACTTGGTCACAACAGCTACTTTGTGAATACAGCGCTTTCCGCTTACGTGCCCGTCTATGATTCGGGCGGGGAGACAACCTCGGCCATCCGTCGAGAAGCGCTTGAGGAAGCAGTGACCGCAACGGTCTTCAACGATCGCTATTATCAAGAGTCAATTGGTGTTTACACAATGCTCTTTCTGTCTGGCAACTTCCCGAATCCGATGAAGTTGAAGTGAGACACCTAGGCGTCGACGACCTGAGTTGCGCGCCTTCGATCCGATCGGGCGAAAGCAAATGGAGCCGCCGTGCCGGAGTCCAACTGGTTGCCCTCGGCTCGTCGCCGGATCCGCAATAGAAGCATTCCGAAGCCGAGCAGGCCAAGCCCCCAAGGCGTGGCGCCGCGTGAGACACCTGTCGCCGTGTGGCAGCTGCATCCAGCGTCGGCGGACGAGTCTCCGCTGCCATCGTCGTTGCCTTGTCCGCCAAGTCCGCCAGAACCAGGCAAGGCTCCGAGCGATCCCCCCGTCCCATCGTCGGCTCCGGGAACACCACCGAGCTCGCCGCCTATGCCGAGCTCGCCGCCGGAGCCACTCCCCTCCGAGCCTACTCCCCCGGTGCCAGCTGGGTCGCCGTCATTATCTGCGGGAGGAGTACCAGTAAACCCTGTTTCTCCTTCCTTGGTGAGCGCCAGCACCAAGATACCATCTTGCACAAGCGTCGCACCCTTGTCCGAATCCGGACAACACGGCGTGGTTTGAATCGTTCATCTCCAGGTCGTCAATCCACACGTGCATCTCATTCGCGGGACCATCAAACTTCCACTCGTATCAAATCTGTTCTGCCGTGCCACCGTAAGCAACTCCAGAAAGTTGCGCCATGTGCCAGTCAAAGGTCGTGAGATCTGAATGCCGGAAGTCCCCCAGCTTGCTGTACCCGCACGCGCGGGCCAGCACCTGCATGAGTTCGACGCTCGACTGCAGGTAACGGGCCAGCTTCTCTGCCCCTACGTCAACCTTGAGTCGGGCCCGCAGTTTGGGATCCTGCGTCGCCACTCCAGAAGGACAGAGGTTGGTGTTGCACATGCGTGCTCCCACGCAGCCAATGGCTTGCATCGCCGAATTGGCCAGCGCCACTCCATCCGCGCCCAGGGCCAGGGCTTTCACGAAGTCTTCCGGCATGCGCAATCCGCCCGTGATGATCAGAGTGACGTCGCGTCCGCAGTGCTGGTCCATGTAGCGTCTGGCTCGCGCAAGAGCCGGGATTGTGGGCACGGAGATATTGTTCCTGAACAGGGCAGGAGCGGCGCCCGTGCCTCCCCCTCGTCCGTCAAGAATCACGTAGTCAGCTCCGGCCTCCAGCGAGAAGGCCAGGTCGCGCTCGATGTGATTGGCGCTGAGCTTGAAGCCAATGGGGATCCCGCCGCTCACCTCGCGCACCTCATCCGCCAGTTTGCGGAAGTCAGCGGGGGTGGTGAGATTCTTGAATGTGGGTGGGGAAATGGCGGGCTCGCCTTCCTTGAGTCCGCGCACCTCGGCAATCTTTCCCGTCACCTTGATGCCCGGGAGATGTCCTCCGGTGCCCGTCTTGGCACCTTGGCCACCCTTGAAATGGAACGCCTGCACCTTCTTCATCAGCTCCATAGCAAAGCCGAACTCAGCGCTTGCCAGTTCGTAGAGGTAGCGATGATTCTCTGCCTGTTCCTCTGGCAGCATACCGCCTTCTCCCGAGCAAATTCCTGTGCCCGCGAGCTCTGCCCCTCGTGCCAGAGCGGTCTTTGCTTCTTGCGAAAGGGCGCCAAAGCTCATGTCAGAAACAAAGAGCGGGATCTCGAGCACGAGCGGCTTCTTGGCACGCGGTCCAATCGTGAGCTGGGTCGAGACGGTGGCATCCTCTTGAAGAGGCTTCTGGGCAAACTGACCCATGAGCAGCTGAAGTGAATCCCAGGAAGGAAGCTCCGGTCGCGGGACGCCCATGGAGACCATCTCTCCGTGATGCCCCCATTGAGTCAGACCGTGCTGAGCGAGGTGGTGGATGCGCGCGACATGGGGCTCCTCCGGAGTGGATGTGGCCTCCGGCGCCGTTTCCTCCTTGGAAGAGGCGTCGCCCTTGACCACGGGCAGTGGTCGTCCGATCTGGGCCGCGTCGAGGTTCCTGTGTGTGCCGTCACAGAAAGGAGGGTTCTTGGTCTGCTTGCAACGGCAGAGGTAAGCCTCTCCCGTCTTTTCCGCGGTGAACTTCCTGGGCGTGAAACCTGTTCCGCGGTGGCTTCCGTCGCAGAAAGGTTGGTTCTTTGAGCGACCGCATGCACACCAGAAGTATTCCTTGCCCTCCTCTAGCTCCGTCTTTGCCGGACTCACTGCCGCAACGATTGATTCCAGCTTTCCCGTGTCCTGCGATGCCATCTCTTCCAGGATAACCATGGAACCCCGGCACACGGCCACACATGGTTCAGAAAGGGTTTCTTGTCGGGGAAACAACAATCTGCAGCCTGCGGTTCACCATAAGCTCACCCCAAGCAGCGGGCTTCGCAGCAAGCTTTACGGTGCCCCCTTGCCAGCGGGCTGGGGAACTGCGACTTTTTCGCCCCAACTCGTGGCACACCAATGGCACAGTACCGCCATATCTTTTGAATTCGCCGGGTCAGCCTGTGACACTGTGCGAGCCGAACCTGGCACAGTGCTTGCTCTTCACTCGTCATGCGCTTCTTCCAGGGTGTTCCGATCGCCTCCTTGATTCTGTCCGTCGCGTGCGGGGGCACCGCTGTGGAGACAGGCGACAGCGGGGGTGGCTCTGGCGATCAGCAGGGCACCGGCGGGCAAGAGGGAACCGGAGGAGGGAGTGGAGATGTATGCGCCTCGTTTGATGATGCCGCCCCCAGCAATCTGGACGTCTTGATCCTGAATCGGCGCAGCACGCCCATTTTCCTGAGCTCGAGGGAATTCACCTGTGGGGATGGTCCCCTGTTTTCGCTTGCGGACCAGGCTGGGACACCCGTTCCGTGGTTCCGCGATGGTTGTAGCTCTACCTGCGCCGGCTTGCGTGATCAGGGATTCACGGCTTGCCCAACTATCTGCCTGTCCTCGTCGGTGTTCGAGATCGCCCCAGGTGGGGCTCACTTCATAGCCTGGGACACGCTCGTGCTCGAGCAACTCGTCCTGCCTGCAGAGTGTGTGACGCACGGCTATGGTCCTGAGGAGGACACGGAGTGCGTCCAGCCCAGGCGCATCCAACCAGGCACGTTCACCTTTGGAGCGCAGGCTGGCACGCAGGTGGACTGCTCGGATTCGTTCTCACCTGATTGCGGTACTTGCTCCGACGGGAGCGCGGATGGCTGCGTCTACTCTGGTGGGCGAGTGGCCGGCGAGGAGCTTGTGGCCGAAGTGACGGTCGATCTGGACGCCTCCTACGGAATTGTCGCTGAAGACCAGATGCAAGGAGACGCCGCTCCCAGCCCAGGTTCTGGAGCGATCTACGGAATCGAGATTGTCTTCACTGATTGAACGGAGCCATAGCGAGCGGGTCAAGAGCTGAGCACTTTCAGCGAGGAGCATACGGCTGCGGTTGGGGTCTGGCACTTCTGTTTCTAGAAAGTCGAGCAGTTCTCGAACTCGTTCCTGACGTCTTTTCCTGCTCAAGCAGATGCTCTTCACTTCGCAGGCGACAGCCGAGAAAATCCGCCACCACCGATCATGGGGAAGTCTCCGATGACGTAGCTTTGCGGCCGTCTGGAGAACGCGGTGTAGTCGCCTGCTGATGATCATTGTGATCAGCGCCGCGTAAACCAGACACATGCGTTTTACTCAAGTCGAGAGGTCGACGGCGAGTCCGATTGGGTCAAGCAGGCAAAAGAGCTTGAGCCCCTGGCCATGCAATACACGCAGGCCTGGGGAAGCCTAGGCAACGCGAAGTTCAACTCGATGGACTTCGATGGCGTCATCGCGACCCTGTCGGACTACCGCTCGCGAGACGATGTCGAGGCGTGGATGCTGTGCAACCTGGCCCTGGCGTACTTGAACACGCCTCAGATCAAACGCGCCGAGCAGGTCGCTCTCGATGCCCTGGCGCTGCCGACGGATCAGTCCCACACCGCGCTTCTATCCCTTTCGGCCATGTTTGCGGCGAGCCGCAAGAACGACGAGCGGGCACTTGCGATGCTTCAGGCGTGCAGCGACAACGAAGAGGAGTATTTCGGAGCCTCCCACTACTGCTTCACTCTCGCCTCCGGGTTGCTCGGCGCCCGAGGCAGCATCCCCGATGAGCCCAAGTCCTGGGCTGAACTTGGAGCGCTGCTGAGCACCGCAAAACTCTGGATCTACCTCCCGATCGGCAATCAGCACCTGGCTCGCTACGCTTATCAACTGGCGTGGGCTCAGGCGCCCTACCGGCCCTTCGTCTTTATTCGCGCCTACAGCCTGTACGTGGTTCCTGTCCTGCTGGAGGCGCGGTTCGACTACTTCGTGGACGTGAGCGATCCGCGCACGGACGAGGACTGAGCCACGCGATCGCCGAGCAGTCGCAGCCCGGGTCAAGCCGAGCATTCGCTCAATGCTCGCTGAACGTTGAGATTGAGACTGCCCCAAAGCGTCAGGGAAAGCTGATGGCGGCGCCGCGCACTTCCTGGACTGCCGCGCGAAGAGCGCGCTGGCGCTGAATGCGAAAAATCTCGTCACGAAGATGCGCCCGCACGCGGAGAGCGCATCGAGCGCCCTCGGCCCGTGGACCCGGATCGCAGGCTCGCGCAGGCACTCGTTGTGCGCGTGGAACAAATCCACAGGAAAGCGATAGGAGCCCGAACTCCGCATCTGGATTGTTAGCCCACCCCTTATCGCCTAAGGAACATATGATGAATCGATTTTCGAAAATCAGCTTCAGCACGCAATCGAGTTGGATCCTGTGTTTGGCGCTCGCCGGATGTGGTGCCAAGGAGTCAGATGCTCCTACTGAGCCTGGTGGAGCAATGAGCACGGGCGGCCAAGGAGGTCAGACTGCTACCGAGACGGAACCGAAACAGCCTGTTGAACAGGAGGAGAATGAGCCAGACGAGCTTCCCACACTCGAAGGAACCATTTCCGTTTGGTCTGACACGACTGAGTTTCATAACCGTTTGGACATGTTCTACGGACTGAGAACCGAAAAGCTGCCTAGCTGCAGTGTCAATACCTATGGCGAGTGCTTCGTGGAACGCTGTGATGTATCGTTCTTCGGCAACCAACATTTGGACGCGGGCGCGCTGACCTTGACGGGCGCAGCCGGACAGCTTTCGAGGGAGTTCGACGACGCGAGCGGCTTGTACCTGCGGGACTATGTCGACTACTCGTTCGAAGGGCCCGGTTCGCCCAGCGAGCCCCTTAGCCTAAAAGCTAGCGGTGGCGCAGACATCGAGCCCTTCGAAGTTCAGGTCGCGCTCCCACCACCGCACGTTCTGCAGGCAACATCTTGGGTTCAAGGTAACCGACTTCTCCTATTTCGAGAGGGCGAAGCAAAAATTCCGTTTGAAGCACTCGCTGACGACACGGAAATGATGTTGAGGTCGTACTTCGTCGCAGACGGCAGTGACGTCTATTTTCAGTGCACCGCTTCATCGTCCGATGGGCTCATGACCATTCCCCAGGAGTTTCTCGATGAGTTCGAAGAAGAAACCCAGCTTGAACTCACGACGGTTCGCCGTCGCAAAGTCACCGTTGGATCCTATCAAGCTGTTATTTTGGAGCTAGGCCACGTCGTCAATGCAGAGGGGGCTCGAGTCGAAGTCTCAGTGCAGTGAACGGGTCAGCGTGTGTCCCACTCAGAGCGACCTACGCGCTCGTCGCAGTTCTCCAGTAGTTGCAAAAGCGATCCCGCTTCAGAGAAAACGCTGTGCAATCGATCAATCGGCGTCAGGCAATTGACGGATGCGAGTCGAATCACGAGCTGCTTGTATGCGCTCGTCGTCAAGCAAACACGTTCATTCCTAGTTCTTCGTTCTCTCCATTCCGGCGAGACGCGCTCGTTTGCTTACAATTTTCAACTACTGAGAAAATCCAATGGTCACGCGTGAGAAAGTACTTGCTGTTGTGTTGAGCAACATGATCGATACCGTCGAAAGCCTTGAAGATGTTGAAATTGATCCTACTCAATCAATGGTAGATCTTGGCGTAAACAGCCTAGATATCGTTGAAATCGTTTCGTGCTCCATGCGTGAGCTCAAGGTAAAGGTACCCCGTTCGGAACTCAAAACACTGAACAACATCGACAGCCTGGTCGACCTGTTGCATCAAGTCGTTGCCGAAAAGGAAAAGGTCGCTAGCTGATCGCCTTGTTGTAAGTCGAATCTATGTCCTGGCTACACGACGACACCGCCGAGTTTTTACAAACCGTAGAGGAAGTCACCCAAAGGAACGCCAACCCGTTCTTCAGACCTTTCGAGAATATCGGAACACGCGTCAAGATTGGTCGAGGCAGCTACATCAATTTCACGTCAAACGACTACCTGGGTCTTTCCCAAGATCCTCGACTGATCGAGCGTTCAATTGCTGCGACTAGGCAGTACGGCACCGGACTAGGCAGTGCGCGACCTCAGGCCACAAGCGTCTTGCACGAAGGGCTCGAACGAGAACTCGCAAACTGGATGGGCTACGAGTCCTGCGCGATATTCTCCACCGGGTTCATGGCAATCATGGGCGCAATTGCGACTTTCGCGGATGACGACACCACGCTTATTTGCGACAAGTTGAGTCACGCGTCTATTTTAGACGGGGCTCACTTAGCCCAGGGTCAAAGCCCCGATCTCGAACTGCGTTTCTTCAAGCACAACAATGCCAAGTCCTTGCGGCGCATCCTTTCTCAATCTGAAAAGAAGAAGAAGATGGTGGTTTGTGAAGGGCTCTACAGTGTCGATGGAGACCTCGCCCCACTGGGTGAGCTGATTGACGTATGTCGAGAGTTTGATGCAGTGATCGTGGTGGATGACGCACACGGAATCGGAACTCTCGGGCCTAAAGGACGCGGGGTGGCGGAGGTCGAAGGCGTCCTTGACAAGGTAGACATTCTCTTTGGAAGTTTCTCGAAGTCCTTCGGGAGTGTGGGCGGCTTCTTGCTCGCTGATCGAAACATCATCAACTATCTGAGACTCAAGGCGCGAAGCTTCATGTACTCCGCCTCGCTTCCGACTGCACAAATTGAGGCAGCAGCAGCTGCCTTGAAGATCATTCAAACTGATACGAGCTACTTTCGACGGTTGCAGAGCAATCAAGAGTTCTTTCGGCGTGGCTTGCTTGACCTTGGATTTGATCTTGGTGAGAGCACAACGCACATCGCGCCAATCATGGTGGGAGATGAGGAAAAGACACTCACCTTTGGTGCCCATCTCTATCATGGCGCCAACATACTCATGATGCCGTTCATCTATCCTGGAGTTCCGCTTGGCCAAGGGCGTCTTCGATGTAACGTCACTGCTGCCCATACGCGCGCAGATATGGGCTTCGCTCTTGAAGCCCTAGCACTGATCGGACAGGAGCTCGGCCTTATCCCGAAGGGGAGCGCGACCAGAACTTCGAAGACGCAAAAAACTCTTTGGGCCGCTGAAAGCAAACTCCGCGGAATAAGAAACGGGGGACTCACGGCTCTCACCGACGAGCTTCTCACCGTCGGCGCCAAGTTGAGTGGTTTCACGCAGAAAATCTTCACCTGAAGGCCCAGTTCTTGTCACTGATCTTCCTATTCCCAGGCCAAAGCTCCCGCTACTCGGGAATGCTCACCAAGTTCTCCCAGCTTCATGAGCGCTGCTATGCAGCTGTAGAGCGAGCCAGCGAAGTCCTGGGGCGCAATCTTCTGCATCACTATCGCAAGGAGAACCGTGATGCATACGCCACCAATCAAGACGTTCAAATCGGCGTGTTCATGACGAACCATCTGGCCCTGCAAGTACTCGAAGCCCGGGAAATCAAAGCGGATCTGTCCTTAGGGCTGAGCTTGGGCGAGTGGAATCACCTCGTACACATCGGAGCTGTTGATTTTGAAACAGCGCTCAAAGCTGTAGAATATCGGGGAAAAATCTATGACAAAGGGCCACGCGGAGCGATGGCCAGTGTCTTCCCTATCGAACTCGACGAGCTACAAAGCATTGCTGAGCGAGCTGCACAAGGAGATGTGCTGGAAGTCGTGAACCGCAATTCGCCGCGCCAACAAGTGCTCAGTGGAGAAGCCCATGCACTAGAACGCGCACTGAAGATTCTTGACGATGAACACTTCGTCTCCGCAGAGATCATCGAGCGCAACGTTCCGATGCACAGCTCGCTGTTCGAAGGCGTCGGCAAGAGATTTCGCCACCACCTTGAGACCATCAGGTTCAATGAACCGAAAATTCCTTATCTTCCGAATCGACTGGCGCGTTTCGTACACGATCCAACTCTTTTTTCAGAGCTGCTCTCTACTCATCTTTATCATCCCGTCGAGTGGCGAAAATCTATCGACTTGGTCGCGAAAGAGCACCCGGAATCAGTATTTTTGGAAGTAGGACCAATGGCCGTCCTGCATAATCTACTCGACAGCAAATGGCACAGAAACATCACTCGACTCACCATGGATCATCGAGACGACATCACCGCCCACCAGAAGGATGTGCTGATGAAACTCAAATCTTTCGTTCGCTGATCTCATGATGAGCTACGAAAAAGTCATCAAAGCGGCACGACGAAACCCGGTTCATACGGATTTCGAGACAACCATTCAAGTGACTCTGGGGCAGACAGAGATTCAACGAATGCTACCTCATCGCGCCCCCATGTTGCTCGTGGATTCAATCAGCGCAGTCGATCTCACGCGAGAATCAATGCGTGCTCATCGACGAATTGACGAAAATGATCCTGTTCTTCGTGGTCATTTCCCGGGAATGCCTGTGTACCCCGGGGCGTTGCTTGTTGAAGCGATGGGCCAAGCAAGTCTATGCCTCCAGCATCTTCTGACCAGCAATTCGACGGAGGTGGGAAGGGAAGAGAAGCCGAGGTCAGTTCGATTGTTGAAGATCCACCACGCGCTTTTCATGAAGGAGGTGCTTCCAGGCGATGAGCTCACGCTACTCAGTCGCCGAATTGAAGAAGACAGTTACAACGTGGTGTGCGCTGTTCAAGCACTCAAGGGCTGTGAAATTTGCGCACTCTCCGTGATGGAAGTGTTCCTCGTCGACGACGATGGGGAAGTTTGACTTAAGGCAACTGGATCGAACTCGGACAACTCAGTCAGTCCCTTGGTAGAATTCATTGACGAGCTCCAATGTCCCTTTGTTCGCAAAACAGAGTTCGTGCATGTAGGTCTCTACGCTGCGAGCCTCTTCAAAAAGCTGACGTTTTTTGATCGAAAGCGACCTCTTCAGAAGTTCCAGGGGTAAGCGAGGTTTTTCCGCGATGCGCTCCGCAATGCGCAGAGCCTGCGACTCCACCTTTTCAGGAGGGAGAATGTGGTTGACGCTTGAACGTTCTTGAAAGTGGCTTCCCAGGAAGAACTGCCCTCCGTACATCATCTCCGCAGCCAAGTATTCACCGAAGGCTAGCTGCAGAAGTCGTGTTGTTCCCATGCCTGGGGTGAACCCCATATTCATGAAACTACAACCATAGCGACTGGCTTTGTTCATCAGGACAATGTCGCAACACAGGCCTAGAGTCAGCCCTCCTCCAATAGCATGCCCTGTCATCACCGCGATTGTGGGAATGGGCACCTCGAGAACGGTCCGAGAAATCATGATATCCGTCGAGGCGACCTCTCCTTGGGCGAGCGCTTGCAACATCACCTTGGAGCCGCCGGAGCAGAAGACTTGCGGCAATCCTTGAAGCAGGCAGACCTTAACGCGAAGGTCGCCGCTGATCCCCGACAGCGCGCAAGTCAATTCCTCCACCATCGACTCCGACAGGGCGTTCTTCCCATCCTCGGAAGCCATAGTGATCCGTGCGATACCAGCATCGTCAACTTCAAGAGTGATAGCTTTTCCGCTCATCCGACTTTCCTCGGCATCGCTTTAACCCCTTGCGCACAACTTGACTTGCGACCCTTCGGGCGAGCAAACCAGGGCAGCGGCAGCCCTGAGAGAAAGTCTCGGACAGCGTCCGTCGTTTCCTTATTTTGGAGTGAGCATGCTGTCAGTTCTCGTCCTTTTTCGAGACCAGAAATGGCTCCCCCTTCTGAAATCTCAAGAGTAAAACGCCTCACCTCCGCCGTCGCTGACGGTGACAGACGCAGAAGATTCTTCAGCTCAGAGTAGAGCTTCGCTTCTGCTGCCTCGGCGTCGGGGACGACAACGTCCACTAGCCCTTGGGCGAGCGCCTCCGCGGGCCCGAAGCTGAGAGGGTTGAGGGCTAGACGCCTAGCCTTCTGTGGCGGCATGCGCTCCATCAAGAAGGGCAAAACCATCGCCGGTACCAACCCAAGCATCGCTTCAGGCAAGGCAAACTTGGAGCGAGATGTGGCAATCGCGAAGTCACTTACGGCGACGAGCCCAATACCACCGGCCAGCGCGGCACCATCGACCATGGAAATGATTACTTTGGGTGACCGGCGCATTCTTGAGAGCAATTCAGCGAAGAGAGCGACCCCCTGCTCCGCCTCGACCGTCGAATCAGTCGCGACCAAGCCCGCTAGATCCATACCCAGGCAGAAACAGTCGCCGCTGCCCTCAATGACAACAACGCGACAACGGGAGTCCTGCTCGGCGAGGGTCAATAGCTCCAAGAGGTGAAGTACTCCTTCGCGGGTGACGACAACTTCCCCACGAGCGCAAGGGTCCATCGAGAAGCGCCAAACCGATTCTTCCTGAGTTGAACAGCGGATCAGCATTTTAGTCAGCTCCAGTCGTAGGTTCGAAAGTGACCAGTCACATTCTTGAGAATAAGCTTCTTTTTTCCAGCATAATGGGATGCGTAAAGGTCTCCGCCGGCATCAAAGTTCGGCACATAGGTACCGTTGTCGACATGGGTGGTTCGCTCCCGTTCAATCGTTTCGTACTCATCGACAGTGAGCAATCTTCGAGAATCAATCAGCCCTTGGAGATCGGCTTTTCTGACGCGAGCACGCGATTCTGGGCCAATGCGCGTGCTGTAGAACTCAGAACCCGAACCCGAGCCGTAGGAGAAGATGCTCATCCGGTCCCCGGCAATGAGTTCTCTTCCCTCGTTCAAGGCGCCCATTGCACAGATATAAACGGCCGCCGTATAGATTCCACCAAACTGCCGAGAGTAGCTCAGACTGTCGCGAACCTTTTCGTCGAAGCTCAGCTTTGCCTGTTTGCGGTTCATTCCGTATTCGCGGCGCATGATCGCGCGATGAGCGCGCTCGGCCATCGCACTGAAGGGCACATGATAGACATGCTTTTGGAAGTAGTCCTTATACTCAAAGTTGTTCTTCCGTTTGAAATGCTCGTAGGCGCCGTCAAGTGCCTCCTGGTAGCAATAGAGACTCTCATCGGTATTTCCCGCTTCAGCGGTCGAAGTTGGACGAAACGTATCGCCCACTTCTTTGGTCCAGTAACCGTTCGACTCCAACTCCAACTCGAGCACAGCAGGTTGATTGCTGACGAGCATCGCAACGGCACCTGCGCCCATCACGTACTCATAGGTTTCCCCGATATTTGCGCGACTCTGATCGCTCGCGATGACGAGTGCTTTTGCATCTCCCGCAACGCCACTTGCGACCCAATGAGCAGCCGTCATGAGAGCACATGTACCGCCATAGCACGCGTGCTTGGTCTCAAAATTTCTACTATTTTCTGTCAGGCGTAGGAACCTGTGCATGAACGTGCTGATCGGCTTCCCCTGGTCTCCAGAGGATTCCGTTCCAACCACGAGCATCTCAACGCTGCGGCGATCTTCCTCGCTCAACATCGGCTCGGCTGCGTTGACCCCCATTGTGACGGCGTCTTCCCATGTCGGGTTTACGCCACGCTTATCCATCATCAGGACTTCCGTCGGATGCTCAGGAGCATCCCCTCGCGCGCGAGCGATGTCCGCAAAATCTACAGCTGAGGAACAAGGATACGCCCAAATTTTCTCAATGCCGACTCTTTGCCGGCCTGACAGATGTCTCATGTTTTCGGTCTCTTCTTGTCGCGGCGTCACGAAACGCTTATCGGCATCCAAGGGCCTACCTCCCCGCCCCAGCCCGCTCATAGAATGCCAAGCTCATACCTCGCAGCCGTCATTTGACCGATGACGATGCGCTATCTCGCGTCGTAGAGGGTGAGCTGTGAAGCATCATTCGAGACGGGTCGTCGTCACGGGCATGGGAATCAACACCCATATTGGCGACAATTTGGACGACTACTATCGCAACTTGATGGCCGGAAAGTCGGGCATCTGCAAATGGAAGTGCGTAGACACTAGCGGTATCTATTCCAAGATCGGCGGTGACATCAGTGATTACGACTGGAAGTCAAAGCTTGCCGAACTCAAGGAAAAGATTCCGGCTGAGGTACACGCCACCTTGCGTCGACTCACTAAGAAGGCACCATTTTCCACCAGACTGTCCGCTCTGGTTGCAGCCGATGCCTACGCCGATGCTGATCTTTTCGGCAAGGTTGAGTCCCATGAGCAGGTGGTTGTCGTGGGCGGGCACAATCTGAACAAGCACTATCAGCATCTCAATCAGGTTCAATTCAACCAAGAGCCGGATTACATCGACTCGCTCGCGTCCCTTCTTTCTCTCGACACGGACCACGCAGGCACAGTGGCAGAGGTCCTCGGAGTCCACGGAGCGATCTATACGATGGGCGGAGCCTGTGCGAGCGGCAACATTGCCCTACGCTCGGCTGTCGACGAAATCAGGTATCATGGTTACGAGGTGGCCACAGTTGTCGGCGCGGCGCTCGAATATGCGCCGGTGGATCTACACGCTATGGCCATCATGGGCGCCATCTCCTTTCAAAGTTTCAACGATCGACCAACTGTAGCCTCTCGCCCCTACGACACTCAACGCGAAGGCTTCATTCCATCTCACGGGACGGGGGTGCTGGTGATTGAATCCTTGGCTCATGCTCAACAACGCGGCGCGCGCATTTATGCGGAAATCCTGGGTATTACTGCTGGTTCAGATGGCTGTCACCTGCCCGCCCCTTCTGTTGAAGGCCAGATGCGCACCATGAATCGACTCCTCGTCAATGCAGAAGTCAGGCCAGAGGAAATCGACTTCGTTTCAGCTCACGCTACCTCGACTCCTTTGGGCGACTTGACCGAGTTAGCGGCTATCCGAAACGTCTTTGGCAAGCACGCTACGAGCAGAAAGCTGAAGATCAACGCGCCGAAGTCGATGCTGGGACACACTTGCTGGTCTGCTCCCACGGTGGAGACGGTCGCGGCGATTATGCAGATGAATCGCGGCGCGGTGCATGCCTCGATCAATATCGAGCAGCTTGACCCGCAGGTAGATCTCGATGTCTGCGCCAATGAATCGATGCCCCTCGACATCAAGCTCCTTGTGAAGAACTCATTTGGATTTGGCGGCATCAATTGCTGCAGTCTCATTGGTCGTTTCGACGAGTAGCGATGCGAACCACCTTAAAAACAGGTCCAGAACCATGATCTATTTCATCACTGGCGGGTCGCGTGGCATTGGCGCTTGCCTTGTCGAAGAAGCCGTGAAGGCCGGACATGATGTTGCCTTCACCTACCACAACAACGCCGAGAAAGCCGCCGAGATTGTGCATGCGGCGCAAGCTCTCAGAGAGGGAGCGATTGTGCGTTCCTATAGAATGGATGTGCGCGATAGCACCCAAGTGGATCTGGCGTTCGAGCAAGCAGTCGACGACTTTGAGACGTTCGACGTGGTGGTGAACAACGCAGGCATCACCCGTGACAACCTGCTCATGCAAATGACGGACGAAGAATGGTCAGACGTTATCGCGACTAATCTCACAGGAGTGTTCTACGTGTGCCGAGCAGCCCTGCCCGTGCTGATTGCGAATCGCTACGGACGCATCATCAATATCTCTTCCATTGTTGCAGGGGGTGCCACCGGGCAAGGGAACTACTGCGCTTCTAAGGCTGGACTTACTGGTCTCACAAAGACCATCGCAAAGGAGTACGGACGTAGGCGCATTACCGCCAACATCGTGCAACCCGGATTCTTCAATACGGACATGACCAAGGAGGGCATGCCCGAAGAAATCAAAGGCTTTTGGACCCAGTATGCGCCCATTCGCAAAGGACGAATTGGCGAACTCTGGGAACTGGCCTCCGTGGTGAATTTTCTCGCCTCAGAGGGCGCTGGATTCATCAACGGTGAAGAAATCAAGGTTTCCGCTGGCATCGAGTGGACTCCTTAGGTCGTCCAAGTCCTGGAACGCGAGCAATCTCATGATCAACAATCTGAACGACAAGGCCGTCATCATCACCGGTGGAACCAAGGGGATCGGTCTCGCGATTGGCTTGCAGTTCGCACAACAAGGCGCGCACGTTTATCTCACCCATCGCTGGAGTTCGGCCGATGAAGAAGCCATCCTAGCGGGATTCCGCGATGCCGGAGCCAAGACGCCAACGATTGTTGAAGCCGACGTTTCAGTCGATGAGGAGACAATCGCTCTTCTCGAACTTGTGGCTCGTGTTCATGATTCAGTTGAAGCTTTCATAAGCAATGTTTGCGTCGTTCAACCCGCCAATGGCGTGATGAGCTACCGCAAACGCTCCCTTCTGAAGAGTCTGGAGTACAGCGCCTGGCCTATGGTCAGCTACCTTCAACAAATCAAGAAACGTTTCGGACGACTTCCTCGCTATGTGGTGGGTATTTCCAGCGACGGCTCCGACAACTATTTCACGCACTACGAGTACGTGGCCGCATCCAAGGCGGTGATGGACGTGCTGTGTCGCTACTTGACTCATACGCTAAGGGACGAAGATATCAGAATCAATATTCTCAAGTCTCGAAACGTCATGACTGACGCGGTGGAAGAAATCTTCGGCCCCCACTATGTGGACTTCATGCGGGAGCGTGCCGGAGAAGAGTACTTCATTTATCCTGATGAAATCGGAAAAACAGCTCTTGCACTCTGCAGCGGGCTGCTCGATTCGATGAAAGGTCAAGTCATCCAGGTGGATAAGGGCATGAGTTTCGCTGACACAATGATGAAGCAACTCGAAAAACACGAGCGGCGGTTAGCGGAATGATCCCGAACGACTTCAATGGCAAGGCAGTTCTCATCACTGGTGGCACCAAGGGTTTTGGGCTGGCCATCGGCAAGGCCTTCGGATTGCGCGGCGCTCAAGTGTACCTCACCAATCGCTGGGGTTCGGCGGACGAAGACGAAATCCGGGCTCGGTTCAAAGAATTAGGGGCGCCCGCGCCCATCATCCTTGAAGCCGACGCGTCGAACGAAGAGGATACGCAAGCGCTGCTCGAAACGATTAAGAAGGATTTTGACCGAATCGAGGTCTTCGTGAGCAACGTCGCATTTGCGCGCGTAAACAAAGACGGTCTCGACGGCATGATGAAGCGTCATTTCTTCATGAGTCTAGAATACACCGCCTGGCCGTTGATGGGCTACGTGCAGGGGATCAAGAAAACCTTCGGTCACGCTCCCAACTATACGCTTGGCACGTCCTCCGATGGCGCCGACAACTTCTATCCAGGTTACGACTATGTCGCTTCCTGCAAAGCTGTTATGGAGACCTTTGCCAAATACATGGCGAAGCATCTGTGGGAGGAGGAGCGCTGTCGCGTGAACATTCTCCGTTCCCGCCCCGTCGCTACAGCTTCCTTAGAAGCCACTTTTGGTCCGGAGTTCGAACCGTTCATGCGAAAATGGCATGGCGACGACTTCTTCGTCGATCTCGAAGCAGTGGGTGATGCAGCCCTGGCACTTTGCAGCGGCCTGATGGACGCAGTCAACGGACAAGTGATCCAAGTGGACCAGGGAGTGCCGTTTTCCGACAACCTGATGCGCCTCTTTGCTGAACGAGAGAAATTCGGCCTACGCGATGACAATAGCCAGGCGAAACTTTAGCTGACCAGAAAGCAAGCGGTGTTTTAGGAAAAGGGCCTGCGAAGCTGACCGGTGTCGACAGCCCTCAAGACTGCTTCCGCGCGGGTACTTGCCCCGAGGCGTCCTCGAGCGTGCTCCACATGCGTGCGCACGGTAGCGGCCGATACACCCAGTCTTTCCGCGATTTTCGGACTCGAGAGACCTTGAGCAACAAGGGTCAATACCTCTCGTTCGCGAGGCGTGAGCTGTTCCGTTTTGTCGGTGACGGCAATGGGGTCCGCGATCACTACCGCCTCATTATCTAATCGCAAGCAGCGCAAGCGAAAGTGTTCCCCACGCAGAACCACGTCTCTTTCCGGCGGGCTGCGACTATGGCCACGTGCAAGTTCGTTGCCGCACGCGTGCCGGCACACTGTCTGACCATCCGGGCCAGTAGCTCCCACCGCCAAGTCGCAAGGTAACCCCACCGCATGCTTGCCAAGGACAGCGCGAGCCCTGACGCTCATCGCAACGACTCGTCCGTTGGCATCAATCCTCAAAATGAACTGCTCGTCGCGTGCTCGAATCATAAGTTGAACTCACCCATGCACACGCTACACCATTCTGTAGTCATGCGCGTTCACTAACAGCCACGCTCCGCGCATCGGCTGACCTAAAGAAAACACGCAGATTGTGCAAAGAGCACGCTCCGTCGACGCAGGGATTGCCGGATCTTTGTCCGAGGATCCCCGCGCGCTACTACTCGGTCAATTGACGGAAGCGAACAGCTCCAGAGCCAGTAGATTCCGCACTATACGGGCCCGAGGGGCGCCTAGAACCGAAAAATGATCACACTCACCTCAGTTTACCTGTGGTTTGCGAGCGTATCGCTGATCCTTGCCTGGTACCCAATCATGCTCGTGGGCAGGCTGTTCGATCGAGACCCTGTCCGGCGTGCAACAGGACGACTCTTCCGGAAGCTGGGTGTGATGCTCACGAGGATAAATCCACTGTGGCACGTCAACATGAAAGGGTCCCTCGGTGTCAATTCACAAGCCCCCTACGTCGTGGTGAGTAATCACCAATCTCTCGTAGACATTCCGGTTCTCTGTCACTTGCCATGGGATCTGAAGTGGCTCGCCAAACGAGAACTCTTCTCCCTTCCAGTTGTGGGACGAATGCTCAAACTAGCTGGTGATATTCCGGTTGACCGCGGCAATCCCAGGGATGCCATAAAAACGATCCGCCGGGCGCGCTCCTATCTCAAGATGAATTGCTCGGTGATGGTTTTCGCTGAAGGTTCCAGGTCAGTTGACGGCACGGTGCAACCATTTCTGCAAGGTGCGTTTCGTCTCGCGATCGAGGCAGGAGTCCCGATCCTCCCGGTCGTAGTGAACGGCACATCCAACTGCCTCCCCAAAAACAGTTGGCAATTCGGTCGTGCGCGCGGAATCCAGATTGAACTGCTGGCTCCCGTCTCTACTCAAGGGCTCAAACGTCGGGATGCGGAATTGCTCGCCAACGCCGTTCGTTCAAAAATTGTCGAACGACTTGAAGAGATTCGTTCCACAGAAAGCGACTAAATGTGCATCAACATGCGCCGCTGCGCGTCGGGTGGACGCAGCGCCCGATGCATGAGGCTCAACAAAGACCCCGCGCATCCGTCAAATGCCGGAGGCCCGCTCAGGAGTGCTCAAGTACCTGGATAGCACATGAAAGTTCTCTGGCTGAATGGGTGGGGCCGAAGCGTCGCGGAAACGACGCGCGTTCTTCGCCTCTCGTGGCCGGCTGAACATTTCGTAGTCCAGCCGTTTCAGGGGTGGCAGAGTGAACTCGAAAGGCACCTGCCCGCATGCGATCAGCTGTGCGGCTACTCGCTAGGTGCATTTCTTCTCCTAGGCGCGCCGGACATCCACAGGCGCGCACCGAGAACGCACCTGTTCGCGCCGTTCTTCGACCTCAGAGCTGAGTCGGCACATGGCGGGCGCGTGCCACTCAAGGAATTGGAGGGGATGAAACAGCTTGTGTGCCGCGACAAAAAGCGTGCCTTGGAACGGTTCTCGCGCCGAGCGCAGCTGACGCGAGACGGAGCAGCCGCGGATCTCCCTCAAGAGGAGCTGCTCTGGGGACTCAATCTCCTCATGACGGAATCTCGCTCGATCGAAGCTGGGAGATCCTACTCGTGCTCGGTCGGCGAAAAGGATGCTCTGCTCGATTCCCAAGCGCTCTCTGAGTCCATCAAAAACTTGAGGGTAAGTCGCGAAGCTGGTCATTGCCTGTCCGGCCTGGTCAAGGAGCAATGTGCGCTTCGATAAAATGGCGGCCCAATACGAGGAGCACGCTGAGATTCAGCGCAGCGTCGCCATGTGGTGTTCCGAGTGGCTTGAGCCCGATCTCCAGGACCAGCAAGCGATTGAGTTCGGTGCGGGCCCGGGGACCTTCACGCGCCATATCGTCGCGAGGCGCTGCGAGAACCTAATTGCAAGCGATCTCTCTCCAGCGATGCTCGCCTTAGGCGCAAAGAATATCCCCTCAGTGCACTGGATTCAGGCCAATGCTTGGAAGCCTCAAGCGATAAAGGTCTCACGCATCTACTCGACGAGCCTCCTTCAGTGGGCGCCTGATCCCGTACGCGTCCTGGAGCGCTGGCAGAAGCTGCTTGTGCCGGGTGGTCGCCTTTTGATCTCTCTCTTTGTTGAAGGCTCACTGCGCGAGTTTTCTGCCTCCTACCCCGATTTCCCCGCGCTCAGTTGGAAATCTGAAGCGTGGTGGCTTTCCGCTGCGGAAGAGGCAGGTTTAACGGTCAAGCGATCGAGTCGATGGGAAACGCGGCTCTTCTTTCCTTCCGCGGCATTGGCTCTCCGCGCCATCCACAACACAGGCGCTTGCGCCTCGGGCTCTGTGCCCGTTTCGGTCCTCCGACGATCCTTGCGGCGCTATGAAGAACTGTTCCGCAATGACTCCGGGGTGCCCGTTTCGTGGGACGCCCTGCGCATCGAAGCGGAGTGAACGGAGTCTTCCCCGACATCTTGGGTTGTGGGCCAGCGCCGGCCCGCTGGACCAGCAAACAAGGAGTGGAAAAAATGGTTTCAACGGCCGAACTTGCCTTGGCTATTTCTGAGGTGCCCCCGTTCCAAATTGCTTCACATCCGGCATTTGACGGAGGCCGCACCGACCGCACTCAGTAGTCTCCCCGCCGCGGGTCCGGGCCTGCCAATCCGTTCGACACTTCTCGGCCAATTCAATATGAACGAAATCATCACATCAGAGTCCCACTCTACCGCCGAGCGTGCCCGGGCTCGCTTCTCCGTTGCCTGCAACTTCGACCCACATCTCATTGATCGACTCAAGGGCCTACCCGTCTACGAGGTCTACGGAAAGCTGACCGCGGACTACTTCGGGGGAGGGCGCCCTTCCTTTTACCTGCCGCAAATTGCGCCTCGCGATGTTGAGCGGATGGTGAAGCGCTGTCATCAGAACGGCGTCGAGTTCAACTACCTGCTCAACTCGTCTTCAATGAACAACCTGGAGTTCACGACCGAGGGCCAAAAACAGCTGGCAAAGCTGCTCGACTGGCTGAGCGAAATCTGCGTGGACAGCATCACGGTTTCGAACCTGTTCTTTCTACGAGTCATCAAGAGTCGCTACCCCCGATTCAAAGTCCGGATCTCGGCGCATCGGGAAACGGACAACGCTCGCAAGGCACGGTTCTGGGAAGAAAACGGAGCGGACTGCATCGTCATCTCGGAGACGAGCACGCACCGTGAGTTCGAACGGCTGCAAGCCATTCGAGACGCGGTAAGCGTCGACCTTTCGTTGATCGTCAACAACTGGTGCCGCCAGGACTGCGCCATCGCGAGCAATCACGCGGTGGGTCTGTCCAATGCCTCGCGCTCCAGTAAGCAGCATTTTCCGCTCGACTATTGCTCTGTCTATTGCAACGCCTTCCGTTTGGATGAGCCGGTAAACTACGTGCGGGCCAACTGGATCCGCCCGGAGGATCTCCACCTCTATCAGGCCATGGGCTACAGCAACTTCAAGATTGTGGAGCGAAACACGCCCACAGATCTATTGGAGTTGCGTGTGCGCGCCTATGCCCAGGGTCGCTATGACGGCAACTTGCTCGATCTCGTACAGAACTACGCGTACCCGAAGAGCGTGATGACGCAGCGAGATCAGCAGCTGTTTTCAGTCCGGCGCATGGCCAAATACTTCCTTCGGCCAACCGAGGTAAACCTGCTGCGCTTCTGGGAAGTGATCCGTTATGGGCAGGAACTCTCCCTCCTTTATCCGCGCTCAGGGGACAATCCCGTCTACGTGGACAACCGCGCCTTGGATGGCTTCATGGAACGGTTCAAGAAAACTGGTTGCGACAAGCTCGACTGTGAGACCTGCCGTTACTGCCACCGCTGGGCCGACAAGTCCGTCAAGATCGATCGCGCTTGGACCCGGCGGATGAAAGCAAAAAACGAGGACATGCTCCGCAACCTCCACGATGGTTCCTTATGGGAGTCGCCCACCACGACCCTGAAGAAAATAGCCAAGAACTTGCGGTTCGGTCCAGAAGCGGCGCAAAGGAACCTCGACCGGCAAGCGGGCGCGCCGGTGCCGGGTCGCGAGCAAAGGACCATTCGAGGACGACACCTTCCGGTGATACAACCACACATCGAATCGACCCCTATTCGACCAGTCAGCGTGGGCAACGAAGGTCCAACGCCGCGCGAAGCGCTCAGCCGCCGCGCACCGGCTTGACGAATCGAACGCTTGGAACCACACCCTCCTCGACCAGCGAGTCTGCATCGCCGTCGAGCTTCACTCGGCGCCAGTGGGGGGCGCCATGACGCAAGAAGCTAAACGCTCGCCTCATCCCTTGAGGATGAGCGGCGATGGGCTAAGCACTCTTGACTCTCTGGGCGTCGGGGCGCGGCTTCATGTGCTCAGGCAACAGAGCCGCCAGAGCCTTTTCCGCTTCAGCGAGAGCGAAGCGAGGACCGCCGCAATCGGCGACAGAAATAGGGCTCCCCACGGTGAGTCGGCAGGGGCCGGGGGTGACAGCGTCGCTCTCGATGCCCATCATCGCTCCGGTTCCCTCAATCGCAGCTGGCACAACCATGGCGCCGCTCAGGTTCAAATAGCGGTAGGACGGCTTGAGAAAGGGCTGTAGGCGACCATCTCTAGTGCGGGAGCCTTCTGGGTAAAAAGTCAGAAGATGACCCAACTGCGTCGCCTCATGAGCGGCGCGAATGCTCCGCCCGATGGACTGCGCGACCTCGCGCAAGCCAAGTCGCGAGGTGCCCTCCGCACCGTCACGACTGCGCTTGACCTTCTCGCTCTGCTCAACGGGGATGGTGTTGATGCAGATCGCCGCGATCCTGCGAAAAGATGATTGAAACACCTTGAGCCCAGCAAGATGGACCAACTTGTCGGCAAGAGCACTGTTGTGGCGAGAAATCACATAGTCGAGAAGGGGGGAGTCAATGTAGCTCGCGTGATTGGTCACGAGAATGGTGGGCCCTCGCGAATAGGCATCCTCCAGGTTCTCCAACCCTTTCGTCGAAACATTCGTCACGACATAGGACGACCAAACGCGAGCAAGCCGCCGACATCCCGGGCTCGCCCTGTAGAACTGAGGAAAGTCGCCGACATTACTCACGCACTCTGCCGCGTGGCGCATCTCGTCCTCAGTCCAACAATTCATGATGGCCGAGAGGCGCGCCTCGCAATCCCCACGGCTCGAAGGCTTGGTGAGATTGCCTGCTAAAATCGACGGGAGGGCGCCGATGATCGACCTAGAGTATTCTTGTTCCATAACTCATACAACAATCGGGAGCTGACGCTTCGGGCCGCCGTCCGGCACCGGAAGGCGTGTGGGAATGTTCTTCTCGATGACGCTGGCGAGTCCCGTGGAGAGCGGGTACGCCACGCCGGCCATGACCCAAGGGGCAGCCGCTTCGTTGTTCGCGGGATAGACCAAAGCACCAGGGGCCACATCGGTCATCCGTACGATGAATTCGGAGCCAAGGAATTCCACGCGCTACTTCCTGGGGCTTGGTGGGATTGGTTCCCCTGGTCACCGGACTCGTGGGCAGCTGCCCCATCTACACCATGCTGGGGTTGTCGACCTGTCCAATCAAGCAGAAGGATTCAGCCCCATCGTGAAACTCCCGGCACGGGCAGCTTCCGTCACGTACTCATCGACGGAGGCTTTCACCCCGGAGGACTGAAGTCGCGCGGCGTGACAAGAAAAACTTGCTGAGCGTCGCACGACCAGCTGCCTCAATAGTTGAGCAACATCCGCATATAGTTGGCGCGCTCGAAGGCTCCCGGATTCGTCACAGAGCCTTGGCGCATCGATCCGCGGACCTGTCGCACTCCTGAGCATTCGTTGGCATCGAGCCACGCCCTGAGTCCCTCCAAAAGCACCTTTGCGTGTTCCGGACCGTGCCGCAAAAGAGACGAGGCAGTCATGACGACGTCGGCTCCAGCGAGTAGATACTTGACCAGGTCATCGCCCTTTTCGACGCCAGTGGTCGCGGCCAAAGACGCCCGGCTCTTTCCCGCAAGCACCCCTAGCCACAAAAGAGGGAGTCGGATCTCTTGGCGTTTCGACAGTTCGAGCGTGGCGCTGACTTCGCGCTCCTGAACGTTGATGTCCGGTTGGTAGAATCGATTAAACAGCACCAGCCCGTCTGCTCCTCCACTGACGAGCTCGAGTGCAAACGATCCAAACGCCGAAAAATATGGGCTTAGCTTCATCGCCACGGGGATGGTGATGGTTTCTTTTACGGATCGTAGGATGTCGAGGTAGTTCTTTTCGACGTCGCGACCGGTGAGCCCCACGTCTGTCGGTAGCGTGTAGATGTTGAGCTCAAGCGCTTTCGCTCCCGCGTCCTGAAGCTCCTTTGCATGTCTCGTCCAACCCGAATTCGTCACACCATTGAGACTGGCCATCACGGGAATGTCGAGCGATTCGGTCGCGCTTTGAATCAGCTGCAAATACTCATCGAGACCGGTGTCGACTTCACCCACATCGGGAAAAAACCCATCCTTCGCTTCGCCCACACTTTGGGTCCCCTGGTTCATCAACGAATAGACGGCCTCAGCATCGTGTTGAAGCTGTTCCTCAAAGAGAGAAGGAAGCACCACGGCGCCGATCCCTGCGTCTTCGAGGCGCTTGAGGGTATCGAGCTTGCCCGTCAACGGTGATGATGACGCAACGAGAGGATTTCTTAGTTGGAGTCCAAGGTAATGAGTAGTCAGATCCATAGCTGGGTCCTTTCGCAAAACGGGCGAGTTTATTCGCCCTCCAGATGGGGGGAAGATTGATCGAGCGGCGGAGCCTCGCGGTCTGCCAAGTACTCGTAGACATCGCGCCGCTTCTGCAAGTCTTTCTGCGCCAGCTTGAGAAGCTGCGCGGCGCGCTCAGGCCTGGCAAAGCGCAGTAGTTGGTAGCGGAGTTCGTTGTAGGCGTAGTCCGAAAGGCTGACCGTCGGCTCACCAGAATCGAGTTCCATAGGATTTTGGCCTGATTCTTTGAGTTCGGGATTGTAGCGAAGGAGGGGCCAATAGCCGCTCTGCACGGCTAGATGTTGTTGGTTGAGGCCCTGCCTCATGTCGATACCGTGCGCAATGCAATGGCTATAGGCGAGGATGAGGGAAGGTCCGGGGTACGCCTCTGCCTCACGCATCGCGAGAAGCGTTTGTTGGGTGTTAGCCCCCAGCGCGACCCGCGCCACGTACACGTTGCCATAGTTGATGGCCATCATGGCCAGATCCTTCTTGGGGGCCTCCTTGCCGCCTGCGGCGAACTTTGCCACCGCACCGATGGGGGTGGACTTGGACGCCTGCCCACCGGTGTTCGAATAGACCTCGGTGTCCATCACAAGGATGTTCACGTCTCGCCCGCTCGCGAGGACATGGTCTACGCCTCCATATCCGATGTCGTATGCCCATCCGTCACCGCCCACGATCCAAATGCTGCGTCGAACCAGCTGGTCTGCCAGGTTCGAGAGTTCTCGTGCTGACAAGTCCTCGATGCAATCCAGGGCCGCCTGGAGCTTCTCGACACGAGCCCGCTGGGCCAAAAGCTCGCCTTCCGTCCGCTGGGGAGCGCCAAGGATCTCCTCAACTAGGCCGCTTGGAAGCTGACTCGAAAGGCCACGAGCAATGTCTGAAGCCCGGCGCAGTTGAGCGTCAGTGGCGATTCGAAATCCGAACCCAAACTCCGCGTTGTCTTCGAAAAGCGAGTTTGACCAAGCGGGGCCACGACCTTCTTTGTTCTTGCTCCAGGGAGTGGTGGGGAGATTGCCTCCGTAGATGGATGAGCACCCGGTGGCGTTAGCGACGAGGAGTCGATCCCCGAAGAGCTGGGTGAGCATCTTGAGGTACGGGGTTTCGCCGCAGCCGGCACAGGCCCCAGAAAACTCGAACAACGGCTCTAAGTACTGAACTCCGCGCACGTTCGAAAAATCGACCCGCTGTCGCGGTGTATCCGCCAAGCCCTCGAAAAAGGCAATGTGGCTTCTATCCCGTTCGAGAGTGGGAAGCTTCTCGTTCATGTTGATGGCTCGCTTGGAGGTGTCCTCCAGGCTCTTGGCAGGGCACACGTCAACACAAAGCCCACATCCGGTACAATCGTCCACGTAAACCGAAAGCGCATAGTGCATGCCCGGAAAACCGCGACCTTCCAGCTTCGCTTGCGGGAATCCCTCGGGCGCCTCTTCAAGTGCGTCGCTGGGGGCTTGCTTGACGCGGATACAAGCGTGAGGACACACGGCCGAGCAATTGCCACATTGGATGCACAAATCCGGAACCCACTTAGGGACGAACATTGAAATCGACCGCTTTTCGTATTGGGCCGTCCCAGTCGGGTAGGTACCGTCTTCGGGAAGAGACGACACGGGAAGTTGTTCCCCCCTGCCCGCCATCATCAGGGCGGTCACCTCTTGAACGAACGCCGGCGCAGACTTCCCCACCGGGAGAGTGAGTTCTTTTTGTCCCGTAACCTTACCCGGGATTTCAAGCGGGGTGAGATGCTGAAGAGTGCGGTCGACGGCAGCGAAGTTCATTTGCACGACTTCGTCGCCCTTTCGCCGGTAAGACTTTTCGATGGATTTCTTGATCGCGGCGATCGCGGCATCCCGCGGAAGTACGCCTGAGATGGCAAAAAAGCATGTCTGCATCACCGTATTGACGCGGTTCGGCATGCCGGCCTCACGGGCAACCCTGTAGGCGTCGATCGTGTAGACCTTGATGTTCTTTTCGAGAATGGTCGCTTGGGCAGAGCGGGGGAAAGAATCCCAGATTTCACCCTGCGCAAGCGGCGTGTTGAGCAGGAAAACCGCCCCCTCTTTCGCAGTTTCCAACACGTCAAACTGATCGAGAAATTGCCCCTGATGGCAGCCAATAAAGCTCGCCTCGTCGATCAAGTAGGTCGAAAGTATGGGAGCCGGCCCAAACCGAAGATGGGAAACAGTACGTGACCCAGACTTCTTTGAATCATAGACAAAGTAACCCTGGGTGTAGGAATCGGTTCCTTCTCCGATGATCTTGATGGTGTTCTTATTTGCTCCGACAGTGCCGTCAGAACCGAGCCCATAAAAAACCGCTTGGGTGACACCCGGCGCGTTCACGTGGAACTTGGGATCGAGCTTGAGGCTCGTCTTTCCTACATCGTCGAAAATGCCAACGGTGAAGCCGCGCTTGGGTGAGGTTTCGGTAAGTTCGTCCAGCACCGCTTTGACCATGCGGGGCGTGAACTCCTTGCTACTGAGCCCGTAGCGACCGCCAATAATGCGCGGCATCTCGGCGCGTTCACCTGTCGAGTAGGCAGTTGCGAATGCCTCAACAACATCAAGATACAGAGGCTCACCCCGCGCTCCAGGCTCTTTGGTGCGGTCGAGTACGGCAATGTGACGGGCGCTTTGCGGGAGGTTCGCCAAAAGGCGCATCGAATCGAACGGGCGATAAAGGCGCACCTGCAAGACGGCCACCTTTTCACCACGTTCGACCAACCTGCCCACGGCTTCGCGCGCGGCGCCGATACCCGAACCCATGAGCACGACAACTCGCTCGGGCTCCGCGTGGCCGAAGAGCTCAAACGGCGCGTACCTGCGACCAGTCAGTTCGGCGAACCGATCCATGGCGCGAGCCACGATGTCTGGGGTGGCCTGGTAGCGTGGGTTGGCCGCCTCGCGAGATTGAAAATACGTGTCCGGGTTTTGCGCCGTGCCCCGCAGCACCGGGTGATTGGGGTTGAGCCCTCGCTTCTGGTGAGCGACGACCAGCTCCTCGTCGATCATTGCGCGAACCACGTCGGATTCGATGTAGTCGATCTTGTTCAGTTCGTGAGACGTACGAAACCCGTCAAAAAAGTGCACGAACGGAACGCGCGATTCGAGGGTCGCCGCGTGCGCGACCAAAGCCAAGTCATGCGCCTCCTGCACCGAACCCGAGCAAAGCTGAGCCCAACCGGTCGCCCGAGTCGCCATCACATCCTGGTGGTCGCCGAAGATGCTCAACCCCTGCCCGGCAATTGAACGAGCGGCAACGTGAAAAACCGTGGCTGTGAGCTCGCCCGCTATCTTATACATATTGGGGATCATCAGCAGAAGCCCCTGGGACGCAGTGAAGGTCGTTGTGAGCGAGCCCGCCTGAAGCGAGCCATGCACTGATCCGGCCGCGCCTGCCTCGCTCTGCATCTGGACCACGTCAGGGCTTTGCCCCCAGATGTTCTTTTTCCCCTCGTTCGACCACTGGTCGGCAAGCTCGCCCATGGCACTAGAAGGTGTGATGGGATAAATGATGCAAACTTCGCTCACGCGGTGCGCCACTGAAGCCGCAGCTTCGTTTCCGTCCACTTGAATTTTCTTGGGGCTCATGATCATGCCTCTTCTGACACATTGGCTGAATGTTGTTCGGGCACCATAATGATGGCTCCGCAGGGACACTGCTCGAAGCAGCTACGGCAACCGGTGCACTTGTCGTAATCGAATCGGTATCGCTTGCCTTGACCCAGCTTGATGACGGCGTCTTCTTTGCAAGCCCCCAAACAGCCATCGCATTCAAAGCAGTTTCCGCACGACAAGCACCGCTCAGCTTCGTATTGAGCTCGTTTCCGATCGAAACCACTCACCACTTCGTCAAAGTCGGCTGTCCGTTCTTCTTGCGCCCGGCGCTCTTCGTCGGCGTGAGGGGCATCGGTGGAAAACCACAGATTCAGATCCTCGAAGGCAATGGGGATGTGTTTCGGTTCTCGCGCAAGAGTTGTCCCCGAAAGGTAGGCATCAATATGACGAGCGGCCTTCTTGCCGTGGCCGATCGCCACCGTAACTGAGCGCTCGTCGGGCACCATATCACCTCCAGCAAAAATGCCCTTTTCAGTCGTCATCATCGAGCCGTCGACCAGAACGGTGCCGTCCTGCCTTCGCTCGATGTCCGTTCCGTCCAAAAACGCTGTGTCTGTCTCTTGCCCCACGGCGAGGATCAGTGAATCAGCTTCCAAGGTCTCGACCTCACCAGTGGGTTCTGGCCAGCCCTCGGCGTTGAGGACCATCTTTTCTATTTCGATCACTCCGTCGCCGAGACTCTTGATCGTGCGCAGCCAGTGCATCTTGACGCCCTCCTCCGCTGCTTCCTCAATTTCCCAATCATGAGCCGGTGCCTTTTCACGGGTGCGGCGGTAGATGACGATCGTGTCTTGCGCTCCCATCCGCCGAGCGGTGCGTGCCGCGTCGATTGCTGTGTTCCCTCCCCCATAAATAGCTACGCGTCGACCGAGCTGGGGCGCACTGCCAGCTTCGACATCTCTCAGATAGCTCATAGCATCCACCATCCGCCCAGCGTCCATCGCGGGGATCTCTACACGCCGAGACAGATGCGCCCCCACAGCAAGAAACACTGCGTCAAAACCTATTCTGGCATCGTTGAGACTTTCGACCTTGCTGTTGAGTCGAAGCTCGACGCCCATGTCGACGACGCGCTTAACCTCTGCGTCAAGGATTTCTCGGGGCAAGCGATACCGCGGAATCCCGAAATGCATCATGCCACCAGCCATGGGCCCGGCGTCACGCACGACGACGTCATGTCCTTGGCGACGCAGATGATAGGCCGTCGAAAGACCGGATGGCCCCGCACCTATCACGAGCACTCGGCGGCCAGTGGATACGCCCGCCTGACACTTCCAGCCCCGCTCGATTGCGAGATCGCCCAGGTATCGCTCGGCGCCATGGATGACCACTGCGCTATCCATCGCGCTTCGATTACAAGCACCCTCACAAGTGTGGTAGCAAACACGCCCCATGGTTGCGGGCATCGGGTTGTCTTCTAAGATCGTTCGCCAAGCCTCCTCTTCCTTCCCGTCACGAAGCAGCTGAAGCCACGCCTGAATGTTTTCGCCTGCGGGGCAGGTCGAATTGCAGGGAGGAAGCCGATCGACATAGACCGGTAGCTCGTGCCGCTGCTGGTTGCTCCTGCGAGCCTCCGTGAGGTTGGGAACTCCTGTCATATCTTGCTGGGATCGTTTCATTCTCAACTCCTCTCGCATCCAGGGCGCCCCAGGCGCTCCCGGTCTGGGGGTGCGATGTCCGAGACAATCTTAGGCCCCCTCGCCGACCGAGAACACCACCGCTGCATGCAACGTTTGCGCACTCTTGAGTTGATTTTGATCCGGCGATGCGTTTCGTGCGCGTTGAGTGCTGAACTCGTACTCAATAAGCGAACGGTATCTGATTGAGACGTGCCTTCGGGTTCAAACGAAACGAGGAGGCTTCGAGCGATTCTGTGTCCATCAACGTCAAGGGTCGAGAGTGAGGCACCCGGTTGACTCTCTCGTTGCTTGTCGTTTCTGCGACAACTACTGTCGTCGTTCCGACGAAATCCCAGAACCGTTGTCCAACCTGGAGGGGAAAGCGCGCGATTTCATGGCGTGGAGATATCCCAAGGCCTGGCACCTCTCTTGCTATGTCCTAGCAAAGGTCACGCAGATGTCGGGGCCCAGAGGATCCTCATGAAACCCCAGTTCGAATTCGGCCAAGAGGTTCGCGTGACGCGGAACATCAGAAACGACGGAACGTTTCCGGGGCGTGACATCGGGGAGCTTCTGCTTCGACGCGGCGCCACGGGATATGTGCGCGACATAGGTAGGTTTCTCCAGGACGAAATCATCTACGCAATCGACTTTATTGAATACGGATACCGAGTGGGTTGTCGAGAGCAGGAGCTGCTCTGCGCCAGCGCGCCTTGGGTCCAGAATCGGTATGAATTTCGTGATCGGGTTCGATTGAATCGCATTCTCCGAGTCGGGAAGGAGCTCGTGGCCCGCGCAGGGGACGAGGGGGAAATCGCAAGAGTCATGCACGACGGCTCAGCTCAGATTTCGTATCACGTGTACATCGCGGGACGAACATTTCTCGTTCCCGAGATGTACCTCGATGGGGAGAGCCTGTTCGACGAACGAGTCTCTCGCACCATTGAGCGTGGTGTCGATACTGAGGGGCAGACGAAGGGTGCCACTCTTCCTTGGCAGAGCCTGTGATGAAGGCCGGTGATCTGCAACCTACAGGGGAAGAGAAAGCTGAAGCTTTCGTGGGGCGAGTCGCCTTTGCGAGTCGCGACGGGGAAACCGTGGACGAGCATTTCGGATCGGCTCGTGCCTTTGTGCTCTTCGACCTCGGTTGCGATCTCCCTGTTCTCGTCAAAAATAAGAAGTTCCAAACTGAGTCTCGAGATGGAAACGAAGACAAGCTTGTCGCAAAGCTTGAGTTTCTTCGACAGGCGAAGGTTGACTTCCTCGTCTGCGCCCAGATCGGCCCCTCTGCTGTCAGGCTGCTTCTTTCGCAAGCGACAACTCCGATAGTCGTCACTGAGCGCCCGACCATTCAGGCCATCATCGAGCGTCTCGCGGCGGGTCACTCTCTGACTGGGACGAGCACTAAGCAGCGCCCGTGCGCTACCCGATCGGAAAAGGAAGCCCGCCTCCGGGCCCTGCTCAAAGCGGAATGGGAACCGAGCTGAGACTCCGACGATAGTGTGGTCACTCGGACCTGGCCGAGCCAGTCTACAAGAGAACTAGGTGCTTGAGTGAAAACACTCTGAATGGCTCGAACAGTCTTCGCAAGTCGGAGAGCGACAAAGATAGTCCCCTCCAGCCTCGCAGAGGGAACGGTAAAAGAACTTCTTCCAGCGCATGTCTCTCGTATTCTTTTTCACCAAACGAGGAAAACCGTAGGCGAGCAACTCCCGCAGTTCGGCTCGATTCCTCAAGCCGAGATCGCGATACAAGTGCGCCCCCCCAAGGCATCCAAGCGCGACCACGCGGGCGAGAACCAGGGCCAGGGGCGTTGTCTCGTCAGCGTACTCTTCCAACAGTGTTTGCAGTGCCTCGACCTCGCCTCGTCGGGAGTCCAAGAGTATTTCTCGCAGGGCTGCCCGCTTCTCAGCAAGAACGAACAGCTTGGAATCCCCTAGATGTTTAATGAGGGTCGAGCAAACCTTCTCAGGTATGCTTTCTTCCCCCAAAGAGGCCTCAAAGAGTAGCCTTTCCTGGGCGAGGCTGAGCCCTAGGTTCTGTGGCAAGACGCTCCCACCGACCAAGGCACTGGCCAAGAGTTCGACCAACACCGGAGCGAGAGGATGGGGTCCCGTACGGGAACGCAACAATGCGCGTACCTCTTCCTCTCCGTGCTCCGGCTGAGGGTGCAAGGTGGGCCCGCTATCTTGAGCAAATTCTGCGAGCGCGCTGGGGGACACGCTGGTCAACCTCCCCATTCAACCCCCTGTCGTCTCCGTAGCTGCAAGGTGCGGTCAGCGGGGATCCCCGTCAGAGTGCCGAGGGGATTCAAGGCGCTTCCGTCCGCGGAAAGGATCGCCTCTTCAACTGGGCAGATCGCCGCACACTGGGGCGTTTCGAAGTCGCCGACGCATTCTGTGCATTTGCGAGGGTTGACTACAAAATGGGGCTTCGACTGAGAAATCGCCCCGTTGGGACAGACTGTCATACAAGCAAAACAATTGACACAGGGGGACTCGATTGTGACTGCCATGATGCCTCCTTGCTTCAGCCTACAGCTGCAGCTCCTTTGAACTCGGCGTCTTCGGCGTCGAGTCTTGGTTGAATCTCGCGGTAGACGGCAGCGACAGCTTCTTCGATGGGGTCCATCGCGTGGGATCCATCTGGGATGATGCCTGCTTCCTCGAGCGCCTCCCAAGGACCAAAACCAATTTTTGAGCAGATGACGGCAGCACATCCCTCAAGTGCTCTGATGTTTTTCGAGAGCGAGCTCTCGCCGTCGCCACAGGCCTCGGCGCCACTGCAATACAAGTCCACCTTGCGGGCTCCGATGAAACGGACTCCCTCCTGGGAGGCTTCATAAATCGTAAACTCGCGCGCGTGACCAAAGTGCTCGTTGATCACTCCACCTCCTTTGGTGGCAACTGCAATGAGTCGGGGCTTTCCCTCCGTTTGGGTCACGGCACTTTGCTCTGTCTCGGCGCTGGCCGATTTGGACTCCAGTTCATCGAAGATAGCTTGATGAAGCTTGGCGCGCTTCACCATTGCAGCCTCGTAATCGATGTCCATTTCCGCGATCTTCTCAAGGGTAAATTCGGCTCCCCGATCTTCGCCCAATAGGCCGACCGCGTCGGCGCGACACTGGCGACAGTGCCGCATCATGTTCATGTCCCCAGAGCACTCGTCTTGAAGTGTCTGCAACTCTTCCGGCGTCGGGGCGCGCTGCCCCATCACGCCGTAGTAGGTGCCGTGCTCTTCTTCTGCGATCAAAGGCATCACGTTGTGGAGAAATGCACCCTTTTCTTTCACGATGCGACTCACCTCCGCGAGGTGCTTGTCGTTCACCCCTGGGATCAGCACGGAATTGACTTTCACCAAGATATTCCGCTTGACCAACATTTGCAGACCGAGCTGTTGTTGCTGAATCAGGATCTTCGCAGCCTTTTCGCCGCGGATGCGCTTGTTGTTCCAGAAGATCCAGGGATAGATTTGTGCGCCAATTTTCGGGTCCACGCAGTTGATGGTGATCGTCACGTGATCGATATTGTGTTGAGCGATCTGTTCCACGTACTCGGGCAAGTTTAAACCATTGGTCGAGAGGCACAGCTTGATGTCTGGGGTGTTCTTCGTCAGCCCATCGAAGGTCTCGAAGATGCGTTCCGGATTGGCGAGAGGATCTCCCGGGCCGGCGATCCCCAAAACCGTCATCTGCGGAATCGTGGCGGCGACCGCCATCGTTTTCTTGATGGCCTGCTCAGGAGTGAGAAGCTCTGAGACCACTCCCGGGCGCGATTCGTTCGAGCAGTCATATTTTCTGTTGCAGTAGTTGCATTGAATGTTGCAAGCAGGCGCAACGGCTACGTGCATGCGGGCGAAGTAGTGATGGGCCTTTTCCGAATAGCAGGGGTGATTTTCCACCTTCTTCCGAACCTCCTCCGACATGTGAGACAGCTGAGAGCCTGTGCTCCCGCACGACGATGAACTGCAGCCTCCGTCGCTGGGCGAATCGTCTCCGAGTACTCTCAATTCCATGGTCTTCTCAACTTTCGTTCGGCCGGGCCTGGCTCTCGACTGGTCATGACGCTGCCACCGTAGGAGCAGCGATGTGGGTGTGGCAGTTTCGCGGGCACACCTTGGAACAAGCGCGACAGCCAATACAGTCAAGTTCATCCTTCATGGTCATGACCATCATCATCTCGTCGTCATCCTCATCGTCGTCGTCACTATCGAGGGCGAGAACCTCTGCACGATCTGCCAGTTCGAAGACGTCGCGCGGACAGACCTTGTAACAACGGCCGCAGCCGATGCACTTACTCGAATCAAGAGCGACAATAAATTCTGGGATCCAGTGCTCACCACGCCGAGTAAGACCTTTGACATTTTCTGACATGACTTATACCTCTGCCTCATTGAGAGTAGAGTTTTGCTTGACCAAAGCCGCTCGGAGTTCGTCGCTTGCGCGCCTCCAGGCCACACACGCGTCAAAGGTTGATTGAGCCAACTCTGGAATTTCATCGTGAGCCGCTGGAAGTCGGTCTTCGACCAAGTCGTGAAGTTGAGCCGCCCACTCGGAGGCGATGCGCTTCGATTTCTTGACCTTTTTTTCCAAGCTCTTGAGTTCTTCTGGAATCATGACGGTCCTCCCCACGGCTTTAAGCCTCAGCGGCCTCGGGAAACTTTTCCAAAATCGTGAGGGCGCCTGTGATGGCTTTTTCACCTTGCTCTGCGAGTTTTTCGAGGCTTGCGAAACCGAAGCGATGAACGTCGCGCAACGAGCGATCGACGAGGATCAGTCGTCCCGTGGAGAGAAGAACTCTACCGAAACCTTCGTGACTGAGATGAACAAGGGACACTGTGAGCAAGGCGCTCTTGGCTTCAATACTCACCGCCGCGGCGTTGTAGAACGCCTTGACTCGCGACACGGTCTCCTCATCGGGATCGCCAACTAGGGGGATCTCAGCCTTACGCGACTTGGTGAGAATCAAGGGAGCCAGCACTTTCTCATCAGTCCACGTGTCGTAGGTTCCGTAGTTATCAATGGCCCTCAGTTGCCGCACCATTTCTTTCACGAATGGATGGCTTGCCGCGGCGGCTTCGTTGCTCTCGACAGCAGTTTGCATGATTAGCTCTCCTGGGATCTTTCTGACTTGAACTCGGGCTGAGACACGACAAGGTCTTCTTTGAAACGAAGGATCTCTTCGAGCCAATCGGCAACCCTGTCGTCCAGCTCTTCTTGCAGGCCCAAAAGGACCGACTTGATGTTTGTGCCCTTCGGTGTTCTCAAGGGAAGCACACCCCGTGCCATCAATTGCAAGCTGGCCGTTGAGCCCACTGCGACGGCATAAACGACGTCACATGCGCTCAACCACGCCACTTTCTCACCCAGTTTGCCCCCGTCATCGCCTTCGTGTCTTGTCGTAAACTCTCCAATGCCGAGATGTTGAATGGTCGACTTAGCGACGGAAAACACTGCGAAACGTGACGCGACGGCCAAATGTTGATCGACGCATTCGCCATCGGTCGACGCAAAGGCGACGCGAATGCTTCGCCCATTTGTCGGCTCCGAGGAGTGGGCGACGGTGAGATGTCGCAGCAGAGCCATGCTAACCGACCGGAACCTGACGCGCTTCCCCAAGCTCGGCTTCGTCTCGCTTGAGCGAGAGCTCAGCCCGGTACGCTGGGACTTCGTCGAGTGCTTCTTGATGAAGGACATTCGCCAAGTCGAAGAGAGCTTCACGCACGCCCCGATATCCAACCCAACGCTTGGCATAGGCGCCTATCTTGTCGTAGAGCGGGAACCCGATACGGCACAGGGGCAGCCCCAGGCGGCGGGACGTTTCCATCGCGTGAGAACTACCAAAAATGAGTTGTGCCCCTTGCTCTTGCGCGCTCCGCTCAAGATCCTCCAAGTCTCCCAATTGAACATTTTCGATTGGGATTTGAGCCAGAGCTTCGCCGCGACTAGGAGCCACCGCGCTCACAACTTCACCTCCCATACTCTGGACCAGATCAGTGACGGCGAGGAGAAGGTCACACTCGCCCGCCACGGCAAAACGTCGTCGCCCTAGAGTAAAATGGGTATCCAGCATCGCGTCAGCGAGCTGTCGTCGATGGCGCTGTACTTTCTGTGTGGGGCGTGAGCGACCGCTCAGGCAAAGGAGGGTTTTTACAAACTCATCGACCGCTCTAAGACTGTGAAGGTGGCCAAAGTAATAGCTCCTGACCTTCGTCTTCTGCTCCAGAAGCTCGCCACAGTGAATCAAGGAGGGGCCGATCACAAGGCTGGCTATCGCGTCACCCATCTTTTCGACGGCTTCGACCTCGGTTCCACCGATGGTCACGGGAGAAAAGTCTGAGTCTGCGAGTTCGCCGCCCAGCGATTCGCCGACATGAGGCACGAAGCGCCCCTCAAGGCCGAATTCAGCCAAGAGCTCTTCGATTTCCTCTAGATCTCCCGGCGTGAGAAGCGACGAAGCCAAGACATTCACCACACGCAGACTGGTTTCCTGGGGAGCCGTTTGTTTCGGCACGAGTTCATCGAGAAGAGCGAGTAGCGCATGAGCGTAACCCGTCTCAAAAGACCCGGCGAAATCTGGCGTGTCCACGGCAACGATCTTGACGTCCGAGAACTGGGAATAGAGGCGGCGAAATTTCCTGATGCTTCCTCGTAGATCACAGCCTTGAGCTTCAGACAGCCCAGTGGAAACGAGGCCAATGATGCGTGGGGCCGACCTTTCGCAGAGGGTCAGAAGTGCTTCGACGATGTTGTCGTCTGCGCCCATGATCGCCGCGATATGGTCCATCGCCGTCGTCTGGAGCGGTATCGGTTCGCGGAAGTGTCGAACGAAGAAGACTTTCCCGAATGCCGTGCAGCCCTGAGAACCGTGCATCAAGGGGACCGCACCGCGCAACCCGAGAAAGAGGAGCGAGGCCCCGACGGACTGACTCACCTTGAGCGGGCTGATAGACAGTGCCTTGTTTCGGGGAATGAACTCGGCCATCAGCCGCCTCCCATGGTGATGCGCCGGTCCGCCTCTTGTTCTTCGCCCTCTTCTCGTCTCGACTGCTCCCAAGGTGGCACTGCCCGCACCGCTTCAAATACTGGGCTCTCAAGGGTCAAGCGGAGTTGACGGACCAATTCGAGCATCCCTTCGTAGCCTTCGTAGGCAAAGTCCCGTTCCTGGTTGATGTCGAGGAACGGAATCTTGGCTTTCAGAGCCGTGTACATGTTGCGTCCTCCTGCGATGAGGATATCCGCTCGAAGTTCGCTGACAGCTTGAAGCAAGGCTCGAGGGTTGCCGTCGTCAATCATCTTCGCGTCTGGCCCCATGAGCTCGGCGATACGTTCCTTATCTTCCTCGGTGGACTTCTTCGTTCCGGAGGCCACCACGATCATGCCCAAATCTTGAAGCGCGCTCACCACTGACCAGGACTTGACCCCGCCTGTGTAAAGCAGCACCCGTTTTCCGGCCAGGGTCGCTGCTTCCTCGAGAAGCGCAGCTCGAATCGCGCGCTCTTCTCGCTCGATCAACGCCTCGGTTCGCTTCGTCAGGTCCGGGTCATCGATGAGCCGGGCAAACTCGCGGAGAGCGGCCGACGTGTCTTCAATACCGTAGAAACTCCCCTCGAACCAAGGCGTTCCATATTGGTCTTCAAGCGCCCGCGCGACATTGAGCATCGCCTTGGAACACACCATCATATTCACCTTCGCACGATGCATGCTCTGCACTTCGTGGAAGCGCGCGTCTCCAGAAAGTGTGCAGAGGATTCGCAGCCCCAGCTCATCGAAGAGTGGCAGAACCCGCCAGAACTCACCGGCGATGTTGTATTCGCCGATCAAGTTCACATCGTAGACTTGATGTCCCCGGTTGGTCGGGGCCGGAATCGGCTCGGCTGTCCCAATGACATGTTTCACCAGTGCTTCCCCAGCGATTCGATTCCCCATATTCTTGGTTCCGTAGAACCCTGCTGCATCGATGGGAACTACAGGTAAGTCAAAAGCTTCCTGGGCAATCTTGCACAGAGCGTCGATGTCATCCCCAGACAGCGCGGGAACGCAAGTGTTGTAGACGAAGACAGCGGCGGGTCGTTGTTTCTCGACGACCTCCTTGATGCCATGGAGAAGGCGCTTCTCACCATTTCCCATGATCACGTCTTGTTCCGTGAGGTCGGTCGTCATTCCCAAACGGAACAAATCAGGCCCCGAAGTCCTCGTTCCGCGATTGTCCCAGGAGCTCCCGGCGCATGCGATCGGCCCGTGTACGACGTGGGCAACGTCACAGATGGGCAATAATGCAATTTGAGCGCCGTCGAAAGCACAGCCCCCCGCTGCCGCTCCTGGCTTCGGTTTTGCACAGCCAGATTTGGACTTTTGGTTGTGTTCGCAAGATGGCTCGTCCAGAAGCACGGCCATGTCGGATTTTTTTCTGAGAGGCATAGGGAATTCCGTCGATGCCTTCGGCCTCCTCGTCTTGGAGTCTGAGGGCGTTTGTCAGATTTGCGACACCAAGTGGTGCCCTATTCAGTCCTCTGCAAGAATGAGTCCTACCGCGTGGTCGATGCGCTCGGCGAGACCCAGGCAATGACCATCGCTCGCCAGTAGGAAGATCTGGAAAGCGTTGCTGCGGGCATAAGGCTCGCGATCTTCCATGTCGTCGCTCTGACACACCGTGAATCTGAGGTGTGGATGGGCACGGCGTAGGTCAAACACTGTTTCCGGATCGAAACCTTTTGCTTCGAGCTTCCCAAGTATGCTGCGGTATTCACTTGTTTTCATGATAACTCCGTGAGAGCCACGGGTGGCACTGGGCCACCAAGCGCTTTAGACATCCAGGGCGGTGGACTGTCCTGTAGGACTTCGCGGAGCCGCCTAATCATATGGGCACACGAAATGAGGCGATTTATGCGCACGACGTGTACTCGTGATTTGACCAGTCGGGCAACGTCAGCTGCGCCGATTGAAAGGGTGTAGAGAATTGAGCAATCACTCACGAGCTCAGCGCGCTCTGCCATCGCATCTTTCGAAGCGTTCCTAGTACGGGTCGGGCGAATGGCAGTCAGGCTTTCGTCCGTCTTTCCCACTTCGTAGATGAGGAATCGTCGACAAGCGGAGTAACCTGCGTCGAGCAGACGTCCCTCACTTGAACTGAAGGCGACGCGTAGGCTGGGCTCTGTCAGCCTTTTGGTATCGGGGCTCGGAATACGACGGTAAAGTGAGCCTGCTGCTTTGGTGGTGCGCAAGCATTCGACAGCTCGATGGGCCATCGAATGGCTAATGGGTGAGTTTTGTCGGAGCAGCTCGCGCAGGCGCCTGGGGCCAATATTGCCCAGGTTTTCTAGAGTCAGAGGACCTTCAGACAGTTCGATCAAGGCCCGAACAAAGGTGGTCAGATCGACTCCAGGCACCTCACGTACAGCGAGTGCCACGCGAAGGGCTACTTCGCGGGGTAAGGGCGATTGATGCATCATGGGGATCCCTCCTCCCGCGCTTGAGGCAGTGAGTACCGAGAAATGCTCATTTGCCTCACCCGCGAGTCAGTCGAATGGCATCAGTCCGGAGCCGGAATGATGCAGCCGGGCACGGTGCAGACTTCTTCGCACTTGGGTAAGTCAAAGTCGCCTTCACACTCGGTGCAGGTGCGTTCGTCAATTTTGAATACACCTTTGTGGGGAATGATCGACTGCGTGGGGCAAATTGGTTCGCAGTCTCCGCAAGCGGTGCACTCCATCGCAACGATAAACATGGCCATGATAGTTCTCCTTAATTCAGATATTTCATTGTTTGATGAGGAGGAGTTCGGGGTGCCCTCGATGAGGAACCCCAAGCTCCACTGGGGATGGGGGTCAACCGCTGGGAAGCCTTTTGGCGCGCATCGTCTGGGGGAGCGATGGTCGGGCGCCAAGGGGTTCGATGTAGTATTTCTCCCCATCGCCCAGAGTGAGTTCGCCGCCCCACTGTTCGTCGCTATCGTGCTCAAGGGAGACCACCTCTTCTTCCAAATCCTTCTTGGCTAGGTAGAAGACAAGCCTTCCTTCACTATTGTGACGTAGAATGATGTTTGCCACTTTTGTGATTCCTTTTAGCGTGGTTTCGCGATGAGCTTCGCTCAGCGAACGAGGTCGTAGTTGTAGTCGGTGGTCATCATTCCACGAGTCTCTTCATCCAGGCGTTCAAGCACGGCATTGACGAGCGTCGTGAGCGTTTGCATCGCGCCTTCGTACCCGAGTGTTGTGCTTCGATGCAGATGGTGCCGGTCGAAGATCGGGAAGCCGATGCGAATCAGAGGGACCTCGTGTTCCTTCCCCTTGTGAAGCGTATCGCGTTGGATGAACTTGCCGTAGGAGTTGCCGATCATGAAGTCCGGCTTGTCCGTAAAGACTAAGGAGCGCATATGCCAAAGGTCTTTCCCGACATGCACGTTGCAGTTTGCCCCGTACGGTGAGCTCGCGAGAACGGCCTCCATGTTCTTTTTCCAACGCTTGTTAGCGTTGTTGCACAGGATGTGGGTTGGCTCAGCACCTAGCTCGAGCAGGAATTTCGCCATCCCCAGCACGTAGTCTGGATCCCCCCAAAGGGCGTAGCGCTTTCCGTGGAGCCAGGTGTGGGAGTCGGTCATCATGTCGACGAGGCGACCGCGCTCTTTGGTGAGGGAATCCGATATCGGCTTTCCCGTCACTTCACTCACCTTCATCAGCCACTCATCTGTCCAATCAAGCCCCATGGGGATGTTCAGAGCTGGTACAGTGTGCTTCCAAGTGCCTTTGAGATACTTTTGGGTTTTCACCGACTGCCAAGGCTGAAGGGTGAAGGTGTCTAAAGCGTTGGGCGCGTCCTTGACCTCCTCAAGCGGGGTTCCGCCTTCATACATTCGGTAGTGCCCATCGGCCGGGGTATCGAGCACTTCAGAGGGATCGCTGAGGAAACTATATTCGACATCCATCTCCTTGAGCATGCGATGGATCACCCGAAAGTTGCCTAGGTAAGTTTCGAAACCAGGAACGATGTTGATCTTCCCGTTCTTGCCGACCTCCTTGTCTTCCATGCTGTTGAGGGTGAAGTAGCGAATGATCCCCTCGAACATGTTGTCCCAACCGGTCACGTGGCTCCCCACGAAGCTTGGGGTATGTGCGAAGGGTGTCGGGAAGTCCTGTTCGATGTGACCAGCCTTTTTGGCGTTCCCGATGAAGGCATTGAGATCATCTCCAATGACCTCCGCCATGCAGGTTGTGCTCACTGCCATCATCGCGGGTTTGTAGAGCGCCTTTGCGTTCTCAAGCCCGGCGAACATGTTCTTCTGACCGCCGAAGACGGCAGCATCTTCGTTCATCGAGTCGCTGACACAGGCGATGGGCTCTTTGAAGTGGCGGTTGAAGTAAGTTCTAAAGAAGGCAACGCAGCCTTGGCTGCCGTGCACATAGGGTAGGGTCTTCTCGAATCCGAGCGCGCACAGGACGGCGCCCAGGGGCTGACAAGCCTTGGCCGGGTTAATTGTGAGCGCTTCTCGCTTGAAGTTGATCTCTTGGTATTCCTTGGTTGTGGTCCACTCAAAGGTCTCGTCGATCTTTTCCTGAGGGACTTTTGCTTCGAAATCGCGGGCCTTTCGGGCTAAGGATTCCTTGTACTCATCCTCCCGAAAGAGGGGGTAGCTTGGTTTGATGTCGTCTACTGTCTGAGGCATTTCAGTTCTCGTGATCACTCATTCGTGACTTTCAGAGTTTGTGGTTGATTGGTGAGTCGGGGTTCACTCGCCGCCAGCGGCGGCCGGAATGGATTGGGTGGCCGTAGCCCCCACTGCGTCCGCTTTCCATGGAGCGGCCAGCTTCTTCCAGCACGGGTTGTTGAGAGTCATGTCCATGTCGCGCGCGAAAATCGCGAAACCGTCGTAGCCATGATAGGGACCCGAGTAGTCCCACGAATGCATTTGCCGGAAAGGAATGCCCATCTTCTGGAAGATGTACTTTTCTTTCACGCCTGACCCGATCAGATCCGGTTTCATTCGCTTTGCGAATTCTTCGAACTCGTAGCCCGTCACATCGTCGTACAAGAGAGTGGCGCTTCCCATCTCTTTGAGCGTGCGATCGTAGTCGTCGTTGTGACCGAACTCATACCCTGTGCCGATAACCTCCATGCCGAGATCCTCGTAGGCTCCAATTACGTGGCGGGGACGTAAGCCACCTACGAACAACATGACTCGCTTTCCTTCAAGGCGGGGGCGGTACTTCGCCACGACTGGCTCCCAAAGCACGCGATATTTTTCGATAACTTTCTCTGCGTTGGCTTGGATCGTTTCGTCAAAGTGAGCCGCAATCTTGCGGATCGACTCGTCACACTTTGTTGGTCCAAAGAAGTTGTACTCCATCCAAGGAATTCCGTACTTCTCCTCCATGTGGCGAGAGATGTAGTTCATCGAACGATAGCAGTGCACGAGGTTGAGTTTAACTTTGGGAGTCAGCTCCATCTCGTTCAGGGTGCCATCTCCCGACCATTGCGCGACAACACGCAAGCCCATCTCTTCGAGCAAGGTTCGGGATGACCACGCATCACCACCGATATTGTAGTCACCAATGATTGCGACATCGTAGGGGGTTTGTTCGAAGTTCTCGTGCTTGTCATCTTTAGAAAGGACCCAATCCCGGATCGCATCATTGGCAATGTGATGACCGAGCGACTGCGAGACACCTCGAAATCCTTCACAGCGGACAGGAACGATGGTCGTATCGTGCTCGGCTGACTTCATCTTCGAGACCGCCTCAATGTCGTCACCGATCAACCCGATCGGACACTCCGATTGAATCGTGACCCCCTTGTTCAAGGGAAAGAGTTCCTGAATCTCGTCGACTATTTTCGAGAGCTTCTTGTCACCACCGAAGACAATGTCCTTTTCCTGGAAATCCGAAGTAAAATTCATCGTGACGAAGGTGTTCACCCCGGTCGCACCGACATAGTAGTTGCGACGTCCCGCACGAGTGTATTGGCCACAGCCCACTGGCCCGTGACTGATGTGGATCATGTCCTTGACTGGGCCCCACACCACGCCCTTGCTTCCCGCGTAGGCACAACCACGAATCGTCATGGTGCCAGGCAGGGATTTCCGGTTGGATGTGATGCAACCCTTGCTTCGGTCTAGCTCTGGGTCGTTGGGTGTCAGGTGTTTTTGACGAGTCTTCTTTGCTGCTTCTGGGTAGATCTCGAGAACCTCGGAAATGAGAGCCTCGGTCTCCTCACGGGTCATTTTGGGCATGATTTTGCTCCTTCAAATGAACTGAAAAGTTGGGGGTTGGGGTGAGTTCGAGCCAAGAGGCGAGCGCGAAGCCCGCGTCCTTGTTTTCGTAGATGGCTCAGGCGACGGCTTCTTCGACAGCAGTCTTGCCGACGATGGCTTCGTCTTCTTCTTCGAGAATTCCGAATTCCATGAGGAGTTCTTCGAGTTCGTCCATGGTGAGCGGCTCGGGAATCACGAAGTTCTTGTTGTCGATGATTTTCTGGGCCAGCGACCTGTACTCGCCGGCCTGTTTGGCCTTCGGGTCATATTCGATGACCGTCATGCGACGGATCTCGGCACGCTGTACAACGTTGTCGCGGGGCACAAAGTGAATCATCGTGGTTCCCATTTTGGCGGCAAGAGCCTCGATGAGGTCGTCCTCGCGGTCGGTGTTACGGGAGTTACAGATGAGTCCGGCGAGACGTACACTGCCTGAGTTGGCGTACTTAACGATGCCTTTTCCAATGTTGTTCGCGGCGTACATTGCCATCATTTCACCGGAGCAAACGATGTAGATCTCCTGAGCCTTATTCTCACGAATCGGCATGGCAAAGCCACCGCACACCACATCGCCCAAAACGTCGTAAAACACGAAATCGAGGTCCTCTTCGTAGGCGCCCTCCTCCTCGAGGAAGTTGATTGCCGTGATCACACCGCGACCAGCACAACCCACTCCAGGCTCCGGACCTCCAGATTCCACACATTTGATGCCGCCGTATCCGACTTTTAAGACTTCCTCGAGTTCGAGGTCTTCCACGCTGCCCGCATCGGCGGCCATCTGCATGATGGTGTTCTGAGCTTTGGCGTGAAGAATAAGACGTGTTGAGTCCGCCTTGGGATCACATCCCACGATCATGACTTTCTTTCCGAGCTCAGCTAGAGCCGCCACCAAGTTTTGAGTGGTAGTGGACTTACCGATCCCGCCTTTTCCGTAGATTGCGCACTGTCGCATTGATTCCTTCTTTCTCCTTTGATGAAAGGATGAGGTTTGCCAGAAGAAGTGCATGCGCCGTGCCAGGTCATGCTCTTGCACCGCCTGCCACGAACACCCCTTGTTTTGTTGAATTCGAGGCGAGGTCTCGGAGCTCAGGCGGGGTGATGCCTTCACTCGGCGTCGCGTTTCCCACAATCACAATGTGGTCTTCAGTTCAGAACAGGAAGAAAGATGTCGAGTTGAAGTCCGGCTTTCCCCAGATCGACTCATGGTTCAAGTGCGGGCTGCTCTAGAGAGGGCTGTCTCTCTCCTACAGGGAGTTGACTCTCACGGTCTAGGAATTGCTTAAACAGCAGCAGTACTCGTTAGAGCAGACATCAATGAGCGAAAAGCTCGATTCCAGCGCCTTCGGCGTGTTGGGAACTGAACAACAACCTCGGTTGGCTGTTGCCAACTCCACAAGGAAGAAAATGGAAGAAGTTCAAAAGTCGATGCGTGGTGATATCTATGTGGGAGACCTTGTGTTTGCGGCACAGGCGGTGCTCAACGACGGGAGTCATCCCGAATTCGCGCAGGCGGACGTGCTGGCGAATGCCGGAACGCGGGGAGTGATCGTTCGCATAGGGCACCCAGAAGAACAGCCCGACAAGGAGCTGTTCTTGGTTCGCTTCGAGAGCGAATCGGGAAGTCTGGGGCCGCCTGTCGGTTGCTGGCCCCAAGAGCTCGACTTTGACGAATCCGGAAAGCGTGCACACAAACCATGACGGCAGTTGATTCACAGACCTTCAGTGGACAACAGGGACTGACAGTCATTGGCACCATCCACACGCCTTATTCAAGCCCCCAGGGAATGCCCATCGAGCCCGGAGCAGCTGGTCCAGGCACTGTTGTCGTTGACGAGGCATTTCGTCTTGGCTTGAGAGATCTTGAAGGATTTGAACGGATGTGGCTGCTCTTTCTTTTTCACCGAAGCGGACCTGCGCGTCTCAGTGTGACGCCGTTTCTGGACCAGCAACCGCACGGCGTCTTTTCCACACGGGCACCCTCGCGCCCTTCTTCGCTCGGACTCTCTGCCGTTCGACTCTTGAGCGTTGACCGCGCGGGTGGCGTTTTGTGCTGCGACGGTCTCGACATTGTCGACGGCACGCCTTTGCTCGACATCAAACCCTATGTGCCCCGCTTCGACGCACATCCGGGATCTCGTGCGGGTTGGTTGGATTCGAGTGCCGAGGTGTCCCCGCTCAGTGACAAGCGATTCTTAGAGCCCTGAGCTAGGTCCTCATTCCGCAGCCTGGGCGTCCAGAGTCATCAGGGCCTCAGGACTTGCGCGTACAATGGTGAATCCCTGTCGCTCACAGAACCTTTCTTCCTTTTCCGTAGGAGCGGGAAGGAAGGCCCAGCCCGCTTGTTCTGGACTTCCGTAGATCAAGTCCGAGACAATCATGCGTTCTGTGTCTCGGGTGAGGGGAAGCCCCAGGAGCACGTATCGCTTCTCAATGCGGTGCTTCTTGACGAAAGCCGGCACTGCGAACCCTCCCATCAACTCCGTGAGGTAGTCCACAAAGTCAGCGTCGGAGGCAATGAAAGTCGACTCGGGAACGGGCGTTCCGAGCGGCTTGAACAGCACGGGAAGCGATGAGTCGGCTTCCTCAAGGGAGCGCTGCTCATAGCTCTCACCATCTGACTGGAAAAGCTTGAATCGGTAGTCTGTGCCACCCAGGCGTGCGATGCCCACGACGAGCAAGTGCGGGCGTCCCAGGTAGGCGCGTTGAAGCAGGTCATCACGATTTGTGTCGATAATGTAAGGTAGATCCAGGCGCGCGAGCCATTCATGCAAAGGAGAAGCTGTCCACTTTCGGCCGGCGTAAATCCCGCTAAGCGCCTTCTCGATGAAGCGCCGGCCTTTCTTCAACTCGAGGTTCATCGCAGCGCGGGGAAACTCGTACATCAGTTTGGGAGACATCGGCTTTCCGCCATTGATGGCGAGGATCAAGCTCTCCGAATCGGCTGGCATGGGAGCCCCTGACTCTTCGTCTCGCACGGCATTCAGAGCATAGGCGCCCAAGTAGGGGACGACGCTCCCGTCCTTCATCCCCGCGACAATTTGGTTGAGATCGACAGTGCTCATGATTTTCCTCAGCCGCTTGCGGCCGCTTTCTGCTTTTGTTCCAGCCGCTCATTTGCGGTGGATTGTTCCAACTTGAGCTTCCCGTCGACGCAGTCGACGACACAGTGAGCGGGCTCGATGAAGGGAAGCTCAAACATGGTGGCATGCAGGCTCCTTTCGAGAACAGAGCGAAGGCCCCGTGCACCCGTCCCGGCTTCGATGGCGCTGGATGCGATGAACTCCAACGACTCCTCGCTAAATTCAAGGGTCGCACCGGATTGCGCAAACAACACCTGATACTGTCGAGTGAGAGCGTTTTTCGGCTCGCGCAGAATGCGGACGAGGGCTTCGGTATCGAGGTCGTCCAGCCGTGCAAGAATGGGAAAACGCCCGAGGAACTCCGGGATAAATCCGTACTCCCTGAAGTCGCAATTAGCGACCTGGGGAAGGACCTCAGCGGCAGAGCTTGTTGGTTCGTTCGAGCCTCCAAACCCCAATCGTTTTTCGGGTTGCATCCTGCGGCTCACGATGTCCAGCAGCCCATCAAAGGCCCCACCGGCGATAAACAGGATATTGGATGTGTCGAGGTAGCCCCGGCCCTCGTGTTCTTTTCCCTTCTTTTGGGGCAAGGTCACACGGTGCCCTTCCACGAGTTTGAGAAGGGCTTGTTGGACCCCTTCTCCGGACACGTCGCGCACGCCGCTGGCTCCTTGTGAACGCTTCGCGATCTTATCAATCTCGTCAATGTAGATGATCCCCCATTCAGCTCGACTCACCTCACCGCCGGCGACGTCGAGGAGGCGGTGAATGATCGTGTCCACGTCTTCGCCAACATACCCGGCTTGGGTCAGCGTGGTTGCGTCGGCTACGGCGAAGGGAACCCCCACGAGCTGTGCGAGTCGCTTGGCCAATAGTGTCTTGCCACTTCCGGTGGGGCCAAAGAGCAGCACGTTCGATTTTTCGAGCTGGACGGGCTCGATCGATTGGCTCGATTGCTGTTCAAGGGCAGCCAGGCGTTGAAAATGGTTGAAGACCGCCACGGCCAGGATGCGTTTCGCCTCGTCCTGGCCGACGATGTATTCATCCAGCTTCGCCTTGATTGTCCGTGGCGAGGGCAACTCTTTCTCTTTGTGGTTGATTTGCCTGCGAGTTCCCCAGGCAGAGACAACCCGATAAGCACACTGCACACACCCTTCACAGATAAAGCCATCCTGTCCCGTGATGAGAGGGGTCGATGAACTCTGCTTCGCTCCACAAAACGAACAGCTCGGGGCCTGCGCCCGCGCCTCAGTTGACGACACTATTCTTCCTTTCCGTGAGGGCTTTGACCCACCTACGCTGTGCGGATAACTGCCGTTTCTTGTGAAGCGCAGCCGTCAGTTTTTCGGAGACTTGCTCAAAGCTTTGCTGCTGTTCAGGGTGAACCTGGTGACACTTGAGCAGATGAAAACCGAGCTCAGTTCGCACCGGCGCGCTCACCTCCTCTGCTTGAAGCACCTGGGCACACGCTTCAAGTTCCGGAAGGAGCTTTCCCACCGGGAGGGTGCCGAGTTGGCCCCCCTCAAGAGCAGTCGGACACTCCGAGTACCGTAACGCGAGCGACGCAAATGAATCGCCTTGAGCGAGTCTCGTCGAAAGCTCACGAATCCTTTCCTGCGCTCGGCTCTCGCAGTTCTCTTCGTACCCGTCTTGTACTGTGATTAGGATGTGACTAAGGTTTCGCTTTTCTGCCACGACCCACAATTCGGGGTGGGTGCCGTAGTAGCTGCGCACTTCGTCCACCGTCGGCTCAGCTACCGACTCGGATGCGACGCTCAGGGTTGCCTTGAGCCACTCCGTTCGATACATCTGCCTCGCGACTTGCTCGGCGGCCAATCCATTCTTCTGCATCATCTCCAGCAGTTCGGGGCTCTCGCGGCATGTGTCCGCCATTTCAGCTTCGCTCGCGATGAGGTGCCGGGCGCGCTCGGCCTCCTTCGTCGAAAGGATCCAGCTCGTGAGGCGTTCTCGCGACGCAGGACCCGCCAAGGCGCTGAGAGATGAGGAATCACCAACCGTCTGCTCCATTAGGATTTGACTCCTCCAACATCCGTGAGGGAAACGAATCCTTCACCTGCGGCCGTCTTGAAGACCTTAAACACCTTTTCTTTGAGTGGCGTTGACTCGACGAAGTCTTGGTAAGCTCGCGTGAGTAGCTGCTGGTGAAGAGCGCTGCGCGCTTCGTTTTCTTCGGGCATCGAAGTCTCTGCCCGTCGCAGGTAGTCGTGATACCGCTGCAGGATATGAAGACGGTTCACTTGAACCACGCTGACGTCATACTCCACGCCGAAAAATTCGAGAAAGTCTTCAGCCGAGACGAGTTCGTCCGTATCTTCGTTCAGTTCTGTCATGATCATTCCTCTTTTTGCAATTCTTCCTTGGAGTTCGAAGAGGGCTTTCGCTTCGCCAGCCCGACGCCGGAGTTCAGGAAAGTCCATGAGTCATCCCCAAGGAGCTAGGTGGCGTGTGGGCGAAAGGGCTCGCCGAAAACTGCCTTGCGGTATCGTGTAGGGCGAGCAACTCCTTCCTGCGGGGGGAGCGTTTCTTTTCGGTCGCGAAACTTCTGATCTTGAGCAGAAGGCATTCAACCTCTAAGGGCGAAAGCTCGATTCCCAGGTCTGAAAACACCTTGTGCACGGCCCCGCCACCGGAATGCTTCCCCAGCACGATCTCGTGCCTCCGTCCGAGGGGGTTGGGGCTTACTCCTTCGTAGTTAAGCACGTCCTTGAGCAGTCCGTCGACGTGGACGCCCGCCTCGTGAGTGAATACACCCCGACCCACGATGCTTTTCTGTCGTGACACTTCGCGACCAGACGCCTTCGAGACGAGTCGCGAGACGGAAGAGAACTGACTTGCGTCGACCCCGGTGTCAATTCCGTGGAGCTGGCTCAGGGCGACGACCATCTCTTCGAGGGGAGCATTTCCAGCCCGTTCTCCCAAACCGTTGACCGTCGTGTTGACGTGTGATGCGCCGCCCAGTACCGCTGCGAGGCTATTGGCGGTGGCCAAACCAAGATCATCGTGAGCGTGAATCTCCAGTTCAAGATCCGTTGATTCTCGGAGTCTCTCGAAGATGCTGCGCAGTCGGAATGGTTCAGCAATCCCTAAGGTATCGGCGTAGCGAAAACGCCGTGCACCAGCTGTTTGGGCGCAGTCGAGCACCCGACGCACGAAGTTCAGATCTGCTCGGGAAGCGTCCTCACCGCCCACACAAACGTCAAAACCCATATCTCGCGTCATGCGAACGTGAAGCGCCAGTTGCTCAAGTACCCAAGAGGTTGACTTTCCTATCTTCTTTTCAATGTGTTGCCCTGATACAGGAATCGAAATGTCGACGATGTCGATGGGCAGATCGCGAAGAATCGCAAGATCCGAGGAGCGACAGCGACTCCAAACCAAGAGTCGAGCACCGAGGTCGAGACTTCCAATTGCTCGAATTGCTTCGCGCTCCAAATCCCCCATCACCGGGATCCCGACCTCAAGTTCGGGCACTCCCATTTGAGCGAGTTGCTGGGCGATTCGCACCTTTTCGTCGAGGGAGAAGGCTACGCCGGCAGTCTGCTCGCCATCGCGCAAGGTTGTGTCGTCGATCACGACTGAACGGTTTTTCTTGCCCATGTGCTGGTGACTCCAAGATTGAGAGGGCGCGCTAGGCGTAGACTGGTGCGAATTCTTCTTCGGGGTTTTCCTTCGGACCCAGTTCTCCCCAGTAGGGAGAGAGCTGGCGCAAACGTGCGATAATGGCCGGAACCTCGGCGATCACGTGATCAACTTCTTGCTCGGTTGTAAAAGGCGAAAGCGAGAAGCGGACTGTCCCATGAGCGGCGGTGTACGGGATACCCATTGCCTTCATGACGTGAGACGGCTCCAGTGAACCAGAGGTGCAAGCCGATCCGCTCGAAGCCGCGATCCTCGCGCGATTCAACAAGAGCAGGATTGCCTCACCTTCGATGAATTCGAAGGCGATGTTGGCAGTATTGGGCAGGCGGTTTTCGACGTCACCGGTAACAAAGCAGTGAGGGACAGCGCCGAGGATGCCTTCCTCCAGTCGGTCTCGGAGTCTCCGGACCCTCGTGTTTTCTACCCCAAGGTTAGTCATGGCGAGCTCGGCAGCTCTACCGAGGGCTACGATACCTGGCACGTTCTCGGTACCAGCGCGTCGTCCTCGCTCTTGATGACCTCCCCGGAGCAGAGGCCGAAAGCGGGTACCGCGGCGCACATAGAGCACGCCAACACCCTTGGGAGCGTGCAGCTTGTGGCCGGATAGCGAAAGGAAGTCGATCTTGGTGCTCTTGAGATCGATCGGTATTTTTCCTACGGCCTGGACCGCGTCAGTGTGGAAGAGGACGCCCCGGTCATGGGCGAGCCGGGCCATCTCCTCGACAGGAAAAAGGGTGCCCGTCTCGTTGTTCGCCCACATGGCCGAAGCAATCGCGACCTTCTCCGAGAGAGCTGCCTTGTATTGCTCGAGGTCGAGACGCCCCTTCTTATCCACATCGAGCCAGTGAACCGTGTAGCCCTCATTCTTTTCCAGGTAGGAACAGACATTCAATATGGCCGGATGCTCAACGCGGGTAGTGATCAGCTCTTTACGATCAGGAAAGGCCTTCACTGCAGATAGGATCGCCGTTGAGTTGGCTTCACTGCCGCAGGAGGTAAACACCACCTCTGTTTCCAGCGCGCTGCCAAGGAGTCGCTGGACAGAGCGTCGGGAATCGGTCAAGGCTTTTGCGACCCGATTGCCAAAGCTGTGCATCGACGAAGGATTGCCAAATTGCTCGGTGAGGAAGGGCAGCAACGCGTCGACCACCTCAGGGGCAACCTGAGTCGTGGCGTTGTTGTCGAGGTAGACGTCGTCCATGGGTCAGCCTCCCATCCTTGAGAGTTCTTTTTTCCTCTGAACCGGAACGATCCGCATGAACTCCCCGGTCGCCTGCATGAGTTGTTGCTGGACTAAGCCGAGCGTCGCTGAGGCAAGAGAACACCCCGAGCAGGCGCCACTGAGTTCTACGAACACCTGAGAACCGTCGATGTCCACCAATTCAATGTCACCCCCATCTGCCAACAAGGTGGGGCGTACATCCGAGATAGCCTTTTCGATCAAACGAATCCGCTGAAGATCCGTCAGCGCAACTTTTTTTTCAGCGAGAGGGGGCTCTGAACGCACCTTAGCCGCGGTTCGCGGCTCTGGCGCGGCGGTCTCTACTGCGATGTCGGCCAACACGTCGACGAGAATTTCTTCGATCGATTCGTGACAGCAAGCACAGGCTCCTCCCGCTTTGGTGTAGTTGATCACCTCTTGCAACGAGGTGAGTGTGTTTTCTCGCACGACACGCTCAATCAACGGGGCATCGATCGCAAAGCACTTGCAAATCAGGGCCCCCTCATCGTGGTCATCGGACCAAACTTCGCCACGGTAGTTCGCGATCGCGGCGTGAAGCGCCTCTCGGCCCATGACCGAACAGTGCATTTTCTCCGGAGGCAATCCCTCCAAATACGAAGCGATGTCGTTGTTCGTCACCTTGAGGGCGTCGTCCAAAGTTTTTCCTTTGACGATTTCTGTCAGAGCGGAGGACGAGGCGATCGCTGAACCACAGCCGAAGGTTTCGAACCCAGCGTCCAGAATCACGTGTGAGTCAGGATCCACCTTGAGGGTGAGCCTCAGGGCATCACCGCAGGCGATGGACCCCACTTCACCGACACCGTTGGCGTCCGCTAGCGCTCCGGCGTTTCTGGGGTTGAAGAAATGATCTTTTACTTTTTCAGTGTAGTCCCACATGGCGATCTCCTTGGCATTCTCTTGAAAGTGGCTGCAGACCTCAGCAAGCAAACGATTTGCCGCAGCTGCAGCCAGCCGAAGCGTTGGGGTTCTGGAATTTGAACCCGGTCCCATCGAGATCATCGATGAAGTCGACGGTAACGCCCGTGAGCATCGGGGCGCTTTCCCTATCCACAAAGACACGTACCTGACCCGCGGTGACAACGATGTCCTCGCTCGCGGCTTCAGGCACGACGCTCATCTTGTACTGTAAGCCGCTGCAGCCGCCGTTTTCCACGGCGATACGCACGCCCCCTTGGGGCGATGCGGACCCACTAATGAAGTGGCTGACGGCTGTTGCTGCGCTCTCGGTTAGTATGATCATCGACTGCCTATCTTTCGGGATTCGATCAGGGACGATGCATTGGGCATGCCAGTTCGCGCGTGAGCACAGAGGGACGCCGCCGCCGCTGTTCAGAATGCAGTCAGTGCTGTTTTGAGCTGGCTGAGCGAAACGAGGATCGGGGCACAGCTTATGTTTCGCCTCAGATCCTGTCGTAAAGCCCACCTCGTGCGGCGGCTTGTCGCACTCTCGACATTAGAATCGGGGGATCTCAATTTTCAGAATCTGAACCCGGTAGGCGACCTGGCGCGGCGTCATGCCGAGGAGCCTGGCGGCCTTCGCCTGGACCCAGCCAGCTCGTGTCAAGGCGGCCAGGAGGCGCTCGCGTTCGTCGATCGTCTCGTCACGCAGATCGATCGCCGAAAGCACTCCCTCTTCGGGATTCGGAGCACCAGGAGCACTTTCCAAGCCGGCAAGAGCAAGGGTCTCGCGATCGATGAGGCCCAGGTCGGTCATGACAGCGGCTCGCTCCAGGGCGTTTTCCAGCTCGCGCACGTTACCTGGCCAATCATGGCTGCAGAGGACGTCCAGGGCATCGTCGGTGAAGGAAAGCTCGCGACCCTGGTGTTTGGCGATCTTTCCTAGAAGGTGATCAGCCAGTTCGCCGATGTCTTCCTTTCGGTTCCGCAGTGGGGGCGTTTCAATAGGCATCACGTTAAGGCGATAGAAAAGATCCTGGCGGAACTTGCCCTTCTCTACTTGGTCTTCAAGATCGCTGTTTGTGGCCGCGATCACACGAACATCGACGCGGAGCGTATGAGTTCCCCCGAGTCTTTCGTATTCGCCTTCTTGCAAAACGCGCAGCAACTTAGCCTGAAACGAGGGGGAAACTTCCCCAATTTCATCCAAGAAGAGCGTCCCTCGATGAGCTTGCTCGAAGCGCCCAGTGTGCTTTGTGAGCGCTCCTGTAAATGCACCCTTTTCGTGTCCAAAGAGCTCAGATTCGAGAAGGTTGTCGGGAAGCGCTGCACAGTTCAGCTTGATGAAAGGGCCGCGTGAGCGCGGTGAATTGAAGTGGATCGCGTTGGCGATGAGCTCTTTACCTGTGCCGCTCTCGCCCAACACGAGCACAGTCGTGTTCCATTTCGCAACCTGCCGGATTTGTGTGAAGACGCGTCGCATGGCCGGGGTGTTTCCCACCAGGTTCTCGAAACGAAAGGACCTTCGATCAGGCGCCGGTTCGCTGACTTCCTTTCGCTGGGATTGCCAACAAGCACCGCTGTGCTGCCCGATGAGAAGGCAGACCATTTCGAGCAAGGGAGTGAGCTTCTCCAAATCTGTCCGGTCCCCCTGGATCTCCAGGCTTCCGACGGGGAGTCCTGCCGAGCTACGAATAGGTAGCCCCAAGAATTCCAGCCCAGGAAGATACTGCTGTGCTTGATCCGCGAAGCGCGGGTCGCTTCCCCAGCCGCCCGCCATAGAAAGGTTTCTGTCCTCTTGGAGAATCCAACGCGTCGCGGACGAGGCAGGGGTCCCGATGGCAGAGCTTCGCACTGAACTCCCACTTCGCGTCCAATCAGCCACAACCTCTGGCGAGTCCGCTTCTTGCCCCTGAGACAAGGCGATAAGACCTCTCTCCGCATCCGCGTAGTCACAAACGCTACTGAGAACCTCAAGCAATGTAGGTTCAGGATTCGTTGAACGACAAAGCAGGCTGCTCACCCGAAAGAGAGTCGTTAGCGCGTCGCCGTTCGAAGTCAGGTCAGGTGAATCGACCGTCATGTCATCGATGCCTCATCATTCGAAGGAAGTTCGACGACCATGCGACAGCCCCGGCTCACTTTGGGGTCAACGTAGGCGGTTCCGGCGTGCTCGGTCACAATGTTTTGCACCCGAGCAAGTCCCATCCCGGCACCGTCTTTTTTGTGAGCATAACGGGAGAAAAATGGTTCAAAGACCCTAAAGTGGAGCGTTTCAGGAATTCCTGAGCCGGTGTCCTGAACTGCCACGATGACCTTGCCTGGAGCGATGCTGACCTCGACCGTGATGCTCCGTTCCTGACTCGCGCCCATGGCCTCAATCGCGTTTTCGATGAGCTCTTTGAAAAGCACCCGCAGTTGTCCAGGCTTGCCGGGTACCTTGGGGATCGCGTCTGCCTTCAGATCCACAACGATGTCTTGTGCCATGAGTCGATGGGTGGACAATCCCAGAACTTCGCGCAGAAGATCGCCTAGGGCCACCTCTTCCACGGGAAGCGCTGGTGCTTCAGGGACTGCTTTCCTGAGCCGTTCCAGCAATTCGTGACCCTCGGTGACCGCCTGGCGAACCACCTGGAGCAATGTGTCAAATGATAGCACGTCTTTCTTCCGTCGCTCGGCTGATCTCAAAGCCGCGTTGAGCAGATTGAGAGGCAATTCGAAACGAAATACTGCAGCATTGAGAACTTCTGAAAGCTCTTGCACTCGCTCTTCCTCGGCGATCAATTCACGCAGAGCATTCGTTCTTACTCGCTCCTGCTGTTCTCGAAGTGGTGTCACGTCGGTCCCGAAAATGAGGAAGTAGCGCTGTCCCCCGCGCCGAAAGAACGCGTCAGCACTAGCGTCGTTTTCGTCGAGCCAGCGCCCTGTGACGCTAATCTTTCTGGGCTTGGGCTCGCCTCGCAGTGGAACCTCGACTTCTCGATCGGGGATAGGAGCTTTCTTGGAGCGCAACTCGGCAAACGCCTCCGGACTCGGGCCGCAGAGCTGGTGCACGAGAGTTTGGGCCAAGTCGTTGCCGTCAAACTGGCTTTGAGCGTCCCGAAAGGGCACATTGCTGACCGCCACTTCGCCGCGTTCGTCGATCGCCACGAACCACATTGGCGCATGGTCGAGCAAAGCGTCGATCAGGGCTCGTTGGTTCTTCACCGCTTGTTCCAGAACGTGCTGATCCGTTACATCTCGGTGCATGCCCAGGTAATGGATGGAGGCCTGATCGTCGTCGGTGACCGGAGCCACAAGGAGTTCGGCCAGGTAGCGTTGACCAGAGCGCTTTCGATTCACCAACTTGCCACTCCATGGTCGTTGCCGCAGTAGCGAGGACCAGAGTGACTCATAGACGATAGAAGGTGTGCGCCGATCCGAGAGAATCGACTGGCTCTTTCCATTCACTTCCTCAAAGGAGAAGCCAGAAACGGTGGAGAATGCGGCGTTCGCGTAGAGGATTTTTGCGCGGTTGTCGGTGATGGAGATCGCCACGGGTGATTGTTCGACAGCGCGAAAGTAGATGTCGAGAGGGAGCGAGAAGTCCTCCGGATGACGGATTCCCGTTTCTTCAGGCACCTGAGCCACGACGTGTGAAATCTCAGTTGGGTCAGCCGCCCGCGAGGAGGTCTTCTTGTCACTCATTTGATTCCTTGTTGACCATTTAATGCAACTGATCAGTCCCGCTGATCAGTTCAGCGGGTGGGCGCAACTTTTTCGCTTTGTGCCTTCTCTGCCCCAGCTCTGTCGCTGCGGTGGAGGCCAGACGAGACGACCAGTCATCGACTCTCACTAGTATCGCTCCACCTCGTGTTTCGCATCGAGCGCAATTACGTTTTGCCTTCGTAACGAATCACAACCGCTGTGAGGGCTCGACCTTCTCACTGGTGCGAAGGCGCTGACTCGGATGCGCAGGCCTAGGGTGTTCGCTTGTCGACAATCCGACAATCAGCGCAACGCCATTGTCGTGGGCGCCTCAGGGTGGAATCGGAGTGTAGGGTTTGTTCGAGTGTTCCCTCCCAGAAAGTGGGGACCGAGGGCTGGTACAGGGCTTGCAGAATCGGTCTCAGTGTCATGACTCCTCTTTCCGCACTTCTCGACTCAGCGCTCGTTCACAATGTAGTCCTTGTCTATTTTCTTGGACTGTGTCCTGTTCTTGGTGTTTCCAAAAAGCGTCAGAGTGCCTTTGGAATGGGGGCTTCGACCACCCTGGTTCTGACCGTAGCGACTGTCCTTGGATGGCTTCTCGACCACTTCCTACTCGAGCCCTTTGGTTTGTCCTTCCTACGGATCCTGACCTTCATCGTCGTGATCGCCGCTGTCGTGCAGCTTCTCGAGATGTCGATGAAGGTCTTCAACCAGGCTCTTCATCGAGAACTGGGAGTTTACCTGCCCCTGATTACGACAAACTGCGCCGTGCTTGGCGCGGCTCTCCTCAACTCGCAGAAAGATCGTGACTTTCTCTCGAGCGTAGCGGTCGGCTTCGGTTCGGGGCTTGGCTTTTGGGGAGTCATCGTCGTGTTTGCCGGGTTGCGGGAGCGCCTCTCGCGCGCAGATGTTCCGCGTGCCTTCGCAGGAACGCCCGTTGCTTTCTTAACGGCGGGAGTTCTCGCCCTCGCTCTTATGGGCTTCGAAGGCCTCCGTTCTCCTTGAGCCAGATTGAATCCAATCCACACGAGTAGAAAACCATGATCACTGTAGTTTTGACGATTGTTTCCCTCGGTTTCGCCATCGGTCTTCTGCTTGGTGCCCTCGCGGAGCGCCTGACGGCTGGGGAGGATCCCGTGGTGGCAGAAATTGCAGCTATGATGCCGGGGAGTCAGTGTGCCCAGTGTGGGCTCACTGGCTGTGCCCAAGCTGCTGAAGCGATCGCTCGAGGCGAAGTCTCCCCCACCATTTGCCCTCCGGGTGGTGCTGGTCTGGCCCGGCGCATTGCTGAACGCTTAGGTCTAGTCCTCGATGAGGGTGCGGTCGACGGAATCAAAGTGCAAGTGGCCATCGTCGAAGAAGAGCTTTGCATCGGCTGCGCGAAGTGCAGTCAGGTTTGCCCCACGGACGCGATCATCGGCGCTCCTAAACAGATGCACTCCGTGCTCCTCGACTTCTGCACCGGCTGCGGGCTCTGTGTAGATCAATGTCCCACGCAAACCTTGCACCTGCACAACATGGGCCACGATCTTCAAAACTGGCGCTGGCCCAAGCCTTCTCCCACAACGCGGCCCTCCCAGAAGCCGAAGGCTGCCTGAGGCCAGGTGTAAAGATGGCAAGCTTCGTCAAGCAATTGTTTCGCGGTCAGACGCTCTTGGTTCCCAAGACCGAGCGCCTGCATGGATTTGCGGGAGGCATTCACCCGCCGGGCCAGAAACAAACGGACAGTGCGGCCATCGAAATCATGCCGCCCCCCAGGTTCATCTACCTTCCCCTGCATCAACACGCGGGGCGCCCCAGTCGAACGCTGGTTCGGGAGGGTCAACGCGTCCTGAAGGGGCAGCTGCTCGCGGCGGCACTCGATAGAGTCTCGGCTCCTGTGCATGCCTCGACCTCTGGAATCATCGTTGACGTGGGTCAGCGCGTCGCGCCTCATCCGAGCGGCTTGCCCACTCCCGTGATCATCATTGAATCGGATGGAAAGGATGAGTGGATACCGGCTGACCCTCCTCTGGATCCTCTTTCTCTACCCTCAGCAGAGATCGCCCGGCGGGTTGAAGATGGAGGCGTCGTCGGCTTGGGAGGAGCCGCATTTCCCGCAGCGGTCAAGTTGCGTCAGGCCTCACACAAGGTTCACACGCTGATCATCAACGCCGCGGAATGTGAGCCCTACCTGACCTGTGACGACCGGGTGATGCGCGAGCGGGCACTCGGTGTAGTAGACGGGATTCGCCTCATGTTGCGTGCTTTGGCCGCTGAGCGCGCCTTGATTGGGATCGAGGACAATAAGCCTGAAGCTGCTGAGATTCTGCATCATGCCGTGCGCGCCTTTCCTGACATCAAAGTTGTCGTCGTACCGACCCGATTTCCGACAGGATCGAGTAAACAGCTGGTTCGACTCCTGACAGGGCAAGAGGTCCCCGCTCACGCGCGAAGTCATGAAGTGGGAATTGTCATGCACAATGTGTCGACTGCTTTTGCTATCCATCGGGCCGTGCGCCGCGGTCGGCCTTTGGTTTCTCGGGTCGTTACCGTCGCGGGAGGAGCGATCGCCGAACCCAAAAACGTCGATGTGCCTCTGGGGACCCCCATGGCCGAGGTGATTCGCTTTTGTGGCGGAGTGAAGGGTTCAGTAGCTCGGTTCGTGATGGGGGGACCCATGACCGGCATTGTAGTGGCCGACTTGAAGGCACCAGTCGTTAAGGCCACGACGGGGCTTCTCGCCCTCACGCCCGAAGAAGTCGGGCAAAAGACCGATGAACCTTGCATCCGCTGCGCTCGTTGCGTCCAAGTCTGCCCCATGGGGCTTCTACCCATGGAGATGGGGGCCAGCGCGCGGGCGGAACAATGGCAAGTCGCGGTCGAGTATGGGCTCGCCGACTGTATCGAGTGTGGCTCTTGCGCTTACGTCTGCCCCTCTCACATCCCTCTATTGTCCTACTTCGTGCATGCCAAAGGGGAGCTTCGTGCCCAATCCGCTGATGAGCAGCGTGCGACGATGCTGAAAGCGCGAAGTGCCGAAAAAGAGGCACGGGAAACACGCATTAAGGAAGAGAAAAAAGCTGCCGCGCTCGCTCGCGCGCAGGCACGAAAAGCCGCCCGCGCAGCTCAGGCCGCTAAGAAAAACCAAAAGGCCAGCAGCCTAGGAGCGAAAGAGTCATGAAGGCTTCGGTGATCTCGGCAGCGCCCCATGCCCACGACTCATCGAGCGTGCGAGGCATCATGCTGACCGTGGTCGTCTCGCTTCTGCCGGTCACGGCTGTCGGGCTCTACCTCTATGGTTGGCCTGCCGCCAATCTGCTTGCGGTGACCGTGCTTTCAGGGTTGGCTTTTGAGTCTCTGGCCCTCTTCCTTCGTGGCGAAGCTCAGTCGATACGTTTGATGGATGGATCTGCGGTTGTGGCGGGCTGGCTCCTGGCGCTCACGCTGCCTCCTCATGCTCCGTTCTGGATCGGTATCCTCGGGTCCTTGATTGCTATGTTGATGGGCAAACATGCCTTTGGGGGAGTCGGGCAAAATGTGTTCAACCCCGCCATGCTGGCCCGGGTTGTCTTGCTCCTCGCCTTTCCTGTTCAGATGACAACTTGGCCCAGTCCGTTCTCGCCCGATCAAGCAGATCCAGCCTTCGGTTTCTCGGTCACCTTCCTCTCCCAGGCGCCCGATGGAATCTCCGGGGCAACTTGGCTCAGTGAAGGTCATCATGTCGTAGCCAACACGCGCGAGCACGTATCAACCCTGCTTTGGGGCATACGCTCGGGCAGCCTGGGCGAGAGTTCTCTCGCCGCGGTGTTCGTGGGCGGGTTACTCCTCGTCACGCAACGCGTGATCAGTTGGCACATCCCGCTGAGCGTGATTGCAGGAATTTTCATTCCGGCTCTTGCCATGGGGACATTGAGCCCTGACCTCTCTCATGGACCGCTCACGGAAATTTGCTCCGGCGGACTCTTTTTCACAGCAGTTTTCATCGCGACTGACCCCACCACCTCTCCATCAAGCAGCACAGGCAAGGTGGCGTTCGGCCTCGGGATCGGACTGGCCATCTTCATCATTCGCAATCTGTGTTCTTTGCCCGAAGGGGCGGCGTTTGCGGTTCTGACCATGAACGCACTCGTACCCATCCTTGATCGCAGGCTGAAACCTCGCGTCTACGGAAGAACAAGAAGAGGCGCCCCCCTCAGCGTTAGCGAGGTCTCTCGATGAAACTCCCCTCGCCTCTCGCTCGTGGTCTCTCTCTAGCAACGTTTATGGGAGTCTTCGCTGTCCTTCTGTTCTGGTCTAGTCACAAAACTCAAGCGCGCATCGACGAAAATTTCGTCGAGGACCGCAGGAAGCTGCTCCGCGAAGTTATTCCAGCAGAGCTCTATGATGCCCCTCTCGATCGCGAACCTGTCAGCCTACAGGTTGGTTCGCGAACAATTGAATACCTCGTTGGCCGAAAAAATGGCCAAGTTACCTCTTTCGCCTTCGAAACCCAATCCATGGGCTACTCGGGACCTATCAAGTCCCTCGTTGGCGTGAGCCCTGAGGGGACCATCTTGGGGGTACGCGTCATTGCCCATTCGGAAACGCCAGGTCTCGGTGATCAGGTCGAGGCGGCAAAGACGGATTGGGTTCGCCAGTTCGACGGAAAGAGTCTGAGCAATCCGAACTCGGAGCGTTGGCTCGTCAAGAAGGATGGCGGTGATTTCGACGCAATTTCAGGTGCAACGATCACCCCTCGCGCTGTCGTTTATGGGGTAAAAATGGGACTTTCCGAATTCCAAGTCGCGAAAACGAGCCTGCCCACCAAAGAGCCAGAGGCTCTGGAGAAATGAAGATGATCCAAGATCTCGTCAAAGACGGTTTGTGGCGACGTAACATCGTTCTCAGTCAGCTCCTCGCTCTCTGTCCGCTTCTGGCGGTCACGACAACCTTGGTCAACGGACTCGGAATGGGGATAGCTACTACCGCTGTGCTTGTCGGCTCGAATTTCACTGTTTCGCTTCTGCGAAAAAAGATTCATGTGGACATCCGGATCCCGGTTTTTGTCGTCATCATCGCCACCTTGGTCACCATCGTCGACCAGTCAATGAACGCTTACCTCCACGAGCTTCACAAGGTGCTCGGACTCTTCATTCCCCTGATCGTGACCAACTGTGCGGTGCTCGGACGGGCAGAATCTTTCGCCTTTAAGAACCCAGTCTGGTCAGCTACCTTGGATGGATTGTTCATGGGGCTCGGGTTCACCTGGAGCTTGATGCTCATTGGCGCTCTGCGCGAGTTCTTTGGTTCCGGGACGGTCCTGAGCGGCTTGGCTCTTCTTGGAGGCGAGACGCTGAAGAAACTCGAAATCAATGTTCTTCCTGGCTATGGGGGGTTCCTCATTGCACTTCTCCCTCCTGGGGGCTTCATTGCAGTCGGATGTGTACTCGCTCTCAAGAAGCACTTGGAGGAAAGCGGGGCGCGACCTCAAGTCCAGGAACTCCCCGTGCTGCAGAGCAGCATGACACCAGGAGCAAGCCATGGCTGAAAACGAACGCCGCTCCAATCCGGATTCGACGCCTTCGTCGACAGAGGCGCCGCCCCCCAAGACGGCCACCCTCGTTGAACGTTTTGAGGTGGAGGTCGTCTATTGTTCCCCACGCGAGACCGCTACCCAGCGGGTGCGTGTCTCGACGAACGCTACTCTAAAAGATGCTCTTGCCCAGAGTCGCATGATGGAGCGCTTTCCGGAGATCGACACGGAGCGTAATGCAGTGGGCATCTTCGGCGTGATCAAGAATCTTGATACCCAACTCTCCCCCGGCGATCGCGTGGAGATCTACCGCTCGATCACCTGCGATCCTGAGACAGTGAGCCGCAGGGACAGGCCAGGGTCCACGTGACGCTCCCGAGGAACTATGCGGCCTTCGTGGTCGTGCTTTCTCTTCTTTGCGTCTCCTGCGAAAGCTGTTCCGTTGGGGCTAGCCGCGAAAGGCCCACTCTCACAGTGCTCGTCGCAATGAGCCTCAAGACCACACTCTCGCGCCTCGCCGCGCAGTATGAGAACGAAACTGGGACGCTCGTCCACCTTCAGTTCGGAGGCTCTAACACGCTTGCGGGGCAGATCGAAGCGGCCCGCACTCAGGACGTGTTCGTCTCGGCCAACACAGGTTGGATGCAGCACCTCAAGGAGGTCGGAGCAATTGACGCTGACTCGATCCACCCCTTCGCTTCGAACCGCCTGGTCGCGGTGGCGCGGAAGGACTCCGGGATTTCGGTTTCCTCGCTTGAAGCATTGGCCGAAAATGCGGAGCTGCGTGTGGCTATCGGTGATCCGCGGGGAGTTCCGGTGGGGCTCTATGCCAAGCGTGCCCTAGCATCATCGGGCACGTGGGAAAGAGTGGTCGACCGTCTCGTCCCCGGTTCAAACGTTCGGGTCGTTATCGGCCTCGCTGAAGCTCAAAGAGATGTCGTTGGGCTGGTGTACCGCAGTGATGTGATCCGGGGAAGGAATATCAAGGTCCTATTCGAAATCCCTCTCGCTCAAACGGGGCCCATCATTGCTCTCATCGGTGCCGTGACACGAGGGAACGTGCCTCCGAGCATCCAGACCAGAGCATTCATCAGTCACTGCCTGTCCGGCAAGTCCTTTTCAGTCTTGTCCGAGGAAGGTTTCTCCCCACCATGACTGAAACGATATGGAGCGTGATTGCAGTCAGCCTAAAGGTGGCAACCGCCTCGACCCTGCTGGGGCTTGTCCCCGCGACGATGCTCGGGTACCTCATGGCGAAGCGAGAATTCCGCGGCAAGCGACTTCTTTCTGCAATGACCGGTTTGCCTCTGGTCCTTCCTCCGACAGCCATCGGCTACATGCTCCTGAGGCTGTTTGCTGTGGACGGCCCACTCGGCTCTGAACGTTTGGGCTTCAATCTCGACGTCCTGATGACAGTCAAGGCAGCCGTGATTGCCACGACGGTGATGTCTTTTCCTCTCGTGGTTCGTACGGCACGTGTCAGCTTTGAGGCCGTGGACTCGCGCTTGATCGCCGTGGCACAAACCTTGGGGCACTCTCCTTTTGCTGCGTTTTTTTACTTCACGCTGCCCCTGTGCCGCAGAGGCTTAATGGCTGCTGCCATCATCGGATTCACGAGGGCGCTGGGCGAATTTGGTGCGACCATGACTGTCGCTGGGAACATTCCGGGAAAGACGTCAACCTTAGCCTCTGCCATTTGGAGTGCACAGGAGGTGGGGGATCGAGAAGAAGCCTGGATTCTGATAGGACTTTCTGTATTGCTGGGAATGATCGCCAGCCTTGCCGCCGAATCATTGGTGACGCAGAGGCAGACTCGCAGGAGCATACCTGGCGCCACTGAGGGACATAGCGTCGCGCGAGGTGCAGCATGAATCTTGACGTGGCAATTCAAGTGCCGCTTTCCCATTTCGATCTGGAAATGGAGTGTCATTTGAGCTCACCAACACTGGGCGTCTATGGTCGCTCTGGCTGTGGAAAGACGAGCTTCCTCGAGACCTTATGCGGACTGAGGCGTGAGGCGCACGGCGAAATCAGTGTCAATGGGCGCACCTGGCTGGACACAAAGAAGGGGATCTTCGTCCCCGTTCATCAGCGGCGGGTCGGTTACGTTCCCCAGGGGGGCGTTCTGTTCCCTGACCGCAATGTGCTCGCAAACTTACGCGCCGGAAGCGCGGTTCCTCGATTCTTTCGTCCCGGTTCGCGCTCATCCGAAAGCGAGGTCATCGAGGTCCTTGAGTTGGGCAAACTCCTCAGTGCCATGCCCGCCACACTCTCAGGTGGGGAAGCGCAGCGAGTCGCCTTGGGGCGAGCCATTTGTTCGGGGGCCGAACTCCTTCTCCTTGACGAACCAACTGCTTCTCTGGGGAAAAGCTTTCGACTTCGGGTGCTCCCGTTTCTGGAGCGAGTTCATAGGGAATTCCACTTGCCGATGATCGTTGTCTCTCATGAGCCACTTGACTTGAAATTTCTCTGCCGGGAAATGATTGTGCTGAGCCAGGGTCGCATCACTGCGCACGGCCCGCCTGCGGAACTCCTGGCCTTGGATGACAGCGATCAGGGCTCACCGATTTCCATCTTCAAGGGGGTCGTGTCACAATCGTCTCGCGATCACAGCGCGATCCGCGCGGGCGGGGATCAGGGCATCGACATCTTCGTGGCCGGCGAACTGGGCCCTCTCCATACGGAAGCGGCGGCATTCATTTCAGCCGACGAAGTCGTCTTGAGTCGAACCTGCCCCGAACTGATCTCGGCGCTCAACGTGTGGCCGACTCGCCTTGTCGCTCTCCACGAACATATCACCCATTTCACCGCCGAGCTCGATCTCGGTCAGGCGGGGACTCTCTTGGCTGAGCTGACTCATGCATCCCTCGCTCGCATTCAGCTTGAGGTGGGGTGTGAGGTGTTCGCGATCGTGAAAGCGATTTCGACAGCGAGCGCTTTGGGCAAGCCAAACACTTGTCTCGCCCGCCGCGCGCCACAGGCGCCTTCTATTTCTCTCACTCCCCTCGATAGCGCTGGAGACGCTTCTCAGGCTGGATCCCTTGGAGCTTGGCGAGCCAAGGTGGCGGAGCCGTACCGATGACCTTCTGCAGCTCGCCGAGGATTTCGCGGACCCGACCACCCTCAGGCTTCTTAAGAGGATAGATCCCCGCTCGGCTGATTTTCGCTGCTGCAGGTCCTCCCACGCTGACGAAATAGACTACCTGACAGTCCCTGATGAGCCCCACTCGAGCTTCGCTACTGTCGTCTTCCAGATCGGCGGCTGCCGCAGAGCGAATGTCAACAAGACGGCAGTCAGAAGAGGATGCGTCGTAGACAAGAAAGCGAAGACACGAACCAAAGTGCCCGTCGAAGAGGTCGCCTGAATTCGACGCGAAGGCTACCCGAATCGCGCCCGAATCCGACGGCAAGGGCTCGTCGATCGGAGGTAGCTTTTCAGCACTATCCTTGCCCCACAAAATTTGAACGGCCTCCTTCAGACTAGAAGTATCGGAACTCACTTTTGCTCCCTTTTCCGAGGCAGCCATGAGCCCCTTCTTCAGATCACTGACGGTGATGCGGCTCAGACGTTCTTTCGTGATGGGGGTACCCAGGCAATCGTGCAAGACTGCGAGTAAGTACTGGATTTCCACTCCTGGAAGCGCTCGGCCAGCCAGCGCAATCCTCAGGGCTGTTTCATTAGCTAGTTGATTCATGATTTCTCCTGCCCGACGGGCGATTGATTCCCAATCTCCCAAGCAAAGACTGGACCCACTGAGTGTTGAACGTCGCTGGTGAGGTTTAACCTCTGATCGTTCACTTCCATGCGCGGGCAAGCCGAGCAATTCTTTTCCATGTCTGAAAGTGGCTCAGAAGCAGGTGCGGCGTTGTCCGGTTCCGTGCAATTGCATTGTAGGAATGTCGAATTTCCGACCAAGCCGGGGTCCGCCACAGACAGCAAGAATTGCGACTCGTGAGAGTCACTCGCTGCTGTTGGCGAAAGTCTGACCAGCATTGGACGTTTTAGCGAGGCTACGAGCTTTTCCCCATGACTCTACGACTCATCACAGCGATGGAGTCTCGGTGCAATGAGGTTGGCCCAAGCGTTGCAACGAGGGGTAAACGAGCGCCTCGATTCAGAGCGCGCACAGGAAGACACCACATGGCAAAAGCAATCCTCACCTTTTCTGATATAGACCTCACCGTCAGAGTCCCGGCCGGCTCACGCATCATCGAGATTTCTGAGAGGGTAGGTTCGGGCGTCCCCTATGGCTGTCGCGAAGGCGACTGCGGAACCTGCATTGTTCGGGTGGAAGAAGGCTGGCGCAATCTCTCTGAACCGTCAGTCCTTGAGAGAAAGATCCTCAAGGACAACACCGCCGGGCGTCACGAGCGACTGGCCTGCCAGGCCCAGGTTCTCGAAGGCGAAATCAAGGTTCGCCCCGCATAGCCACCCCACCAATTCCTAGCTCGCTCACGGCAAGCTGCCACCCTCAACGAAAACAAGAAAACATGGCCCTGATTACCTTTTCAAGCCCAGAGTACAGAGACAAAACAGTCTACGCCGTCGCCGGCAGTCACACCGAAACGGTCCTCAAGATCGCCAAGGCAAACAAGGTCCCGATTCGATTCGATTGCCAAGACGGCGAGTGCGGCAATTGCCTCGTAAAAGTGTCGTATCTCAAACCGCGTCGAACTGACATTCAGGGTGGCCCGCTCACCCAGAAGGAAGTCACTGTCCTTCAGCAACTGGGCAAGATCACGAGCGAAGAGGTCGAGAACATGGCTGTCGATGATTTGCCCACCCTATGGCGATTGGCGTGTCAGCTGATTCCTCGCGACGAAGACATCGTTGTAGAGTACTGACCGCGCAGATAGCTCTCCCCGTCGACTCGCAAGATGGAGTCAATTTGTACGCCACATTGGTCAACGCAGGGTCGCTCTCCTCTCCTGCTTGCTCGTACCGACTCTAGCCAGCGCGCGCCCAAACGCTGTGCCTTGCGATGAAACATCAACATCATCGTTGATTCTGCCCAGTGCGTCAGTTCACAAACTTGGAGAGCAGGCGAATGTAGGCGAGTTGATAGCCATCGGAGTTCTCGGTCACGGCCCAGGAATTCACCGGCCAGCTGTCATTGAACTCCCAGTATGCCTTCATGGCGGGCCACTGACCCATATCGCCTCCCTGACTAGTGGGGCCATCACCCGGACGGTTGGCACAAAGGGCGTTATTCTCGTCGCCTCCACAGCTATTGTCGTTGCAACAACTATCCCAATCGTAGGAAGAGTTGGGGCCGCCCACCAGGAAACCAGGGGCCGGGTTGGTATCAAAGCTTGAGCCGTCGTGGAACCAGGTATGATACAGCGTTGTGACCGACTTATGAGAGCCGAATCGCTCCATTTGGCTCAGGTAAACCAGCTGCAAAGGATTCACTCCGTGTATGTAGTGAACATACCGTGAGGCAGCTCGCGTGGCATCCGCTTCCTTGGCCGCATCGAGCCCATAGCTCACGTAGGTGTATTGCTGGAGACCTGCTCGACAGCGAATCGAGTTAGAGCCCCAGGTCATGTCATCGTGACGTGCCATGTAGGGGTCCATCTCGCTGCTCAGATTGCCCAGGTTATTGTCGCCGGCCAGGGCCGCCAGTACGGGGCCAAGAATCGCCTCGGAAACCGTGGCGTCAGCATCTGGCAAGGTGGTGTAGTCGAGGTAGATATCAGTGAAAGCAAGCTGGTAGGCGCCCAGCCAGCTGTAGTTGAAGGCGTTGTACTCCTGCACGAAGTGGTTCACGTCGAAGTAGCTCTTATAGACCGCATCGCCGGTCAGTCGATAAAGAGCCAGCGCTGCACCGAGCTTGTAGATAGCGATATCTGAGTCGCTTGATTGCTGCTCACCAGCGGCCACCTTGCCCGAGTTGTTGAATTTCACGTCGGGATGGGCGTCTGCCCAGGCATACGCATCGATGGCTCTCTGCATTAAGCCTGCGGCAAAGTTTGGATGGATCTCGGCGAGGACGCGCGCACCCCAGGCATAGGCCATGGCGGCACGCAGGGAGGCATTGGTCGTCGGTGGTCCATACGTCGAATCACCCGTTGCGGCAGAAGGGGGGCTGGCCCCATCCAGACCGATCACTGAAATCACCGAGCCGTCGTCGAGCTGAAGACGGACTAGATGCTCAAGTCCAAAAACCGCCTCATCAAGAAGGTCGGCAACGCAATTGCCCGAGTCGGGCAGATTGTAATCGTCACCAAAGGCTGTTGGTCGTTCGCTGTAGGCACGCAACATCTCGACCACGTAGTCGGAGGTCCACGGCGTGTACTTGTTGTAGTCGCCCGCGTCGTACCATCCACCTGAAACGTCGCGGGCGGTGGAGGCATCACCCGTCGAACCATAGAGGCGAGCCTCTTTATCCTGGCCGGTTCCAATATGACTTGCGCCATCGATCCAATCGTTCTCGGCGAAGGGGGCCGTCTTCGCAAAACCGGCACGCTGATAAAAGAAGGTGCGCACAGCATGTTTCATCATCTCGCGGTAGACGTCGGGAGCGATGCGAAAGACGTCGGAGCGAACGTCATTGTCAACATCGAGCACATAGTAGACTCCTGGAGTCGTCACCGAGGAGAAGTCGAACCACCAGGCCTTGTCGCCACTCTGCTCGTGTTCGGCACCACCATTCCAAGCAGTCGCGGCTCCTTCGAAAACGGAGCTATTCGTGCTCGCATCCATCAGTCGATAGGTCGCACTGGGTGTGTAATCCTTGGTGCTGGGGACTTGACCGAGCTCAGTGACGGGATCACGCAAGACGGCAACCTTCTCACTCTCAGGCGGGTAGCCGAACTGATCGACTACAATGAACTCGCTCAACGGTTGAGAGGGAGCACTCACATCTGACTCTGCAGGAGTGTTGCTCGCCGCTCCCATGGCTGGACTACAGTCCTGCGGCTTGCCAGCGGTGTCGGAGGGCTCGACACTCACGAGCTTGCCACCAGGACTGTCGGGATCGATGCCGGTGCTCGGAGTGCCTCCCGAACCATCATGGCCGCCGAGTCCCGCCCCTATGCCTCCACTACCGGGAGACTCGGTCCCAGCTCCCCCGCTGGCGCCCGGCACTGCAGCCGGATCGTCGCTGCTGCAGGCGGGTAAGCAAAGAGCTGCCAGGCTGAGAGTCAAGAGCGAGCTTGCCAGAAGCCAGCGAGGTTTGAGAATCGGGCGAGCGGATCGGGCGTAAGTCATTGCGCCTATCTTCGCATCTGCGTCGAAAAACACATAGGTGACGCGAACGACACCGGGCTAAACCTGAAAGATTCCAATGAGAGCAGCCGGGCGACGCGGAATTTTCGGTGGCACGAACTCAGCTTCGACTCGTCGCCGCGCCTGCGTGTGGGTGAAGTTGCGTCCCGCGCACGGGCTGGGCTAGGCGATAGATGTGAATCCGACTCAAGTGCAGATCCCGACTCTCGTTCGCATTAAACCGGGAGCGCTTGACCGCATGGGTAAATACGCTCGCCGGGTCGAGCTGAGAAGCGTCGCGGTTCTGCAAAGTGAGGGGCTGCCCGAGCGTTTCTTTCAGCAGATTGAACGCTCGCTCCAAGAGCATGGGGTTAAGGTGGCTTCGCGCCTCACGGTTCGAGACCCTTCGTTCGAAGCCGGTACTGAGATTTTCGCACAGTTGCCGAGCCAAATCGACGGCATCATTGGATTAGGTGGGGGCAAGGCGCTCGATGTGGCCAAGTACGTCGCCTTTTTGGCCCACCGGCCCTACATTGCCGCGCCCACCTCGCTGTCGAATGATGGCTTTTGCAGTCCGCAAAGCAGTCTGACTCTTGGCTCAAAGCGACGATCAATTCATGCGGCGTTGCCCGCTGGCGTGGTCGTTGACACGCAGGTGTGCCTGGATGCTCCCGTCGCCCTGTGGTGCTCAGGGGTGGGGGATCTGGCGGCGAAGGTTACCGCTGTGTGCGACTGGAAGAGGGCATTTCACGCTGAAGGAACTCAGGTCGATGACTTCGCAGCGCTTCTTTCGGACGCGACGGTGTTTCAGTTTATCGCCCGACCCGAGCGCGATCTCGAAGGGGTGCGCCTGCTCGCCACAGCTCTCATGCTCAACGGGGTTGCCATGGAGATTTGTGGTTCGTCGCGGCCCGCGAGCGGTAGTGAGCACCTGATCTCACATGCGCTGGACGTTATCTCCGCGCGTCCGCGGCTGCATGGCTTGCAGGTGGGGGTGGCCACTTACTTGATGAGCCTCCTGCAGAAGCAGGGAACGAAGCGTCTCGGAGCGCTTTTCCAAAGCACGGGTTTTTGGGATGAAGTAGTTCGCGATCCGTTCCTCTTGGAGGATTGGGAGGCGGCGCTACGTTTGGCCCCTTCGCTCAAGCAGAACTTTCATACGGTGCTGAGCGAGGGGGATCACACCGAGGAGTGTCTACGTTTGCTGCGGGAAGATCCCCAGCTGGCGCCCTGCTTCATCGGATGACCAGCGCCTACCGTCCCGTGGACCAACGCTCACTAAATTTAGTATGTGAACAGGCGCGGCAGACTGTCAGTCTTCGAGACTCTCTACCCATGCCGGCGGCGCACACGCACAATGCGCGTCCCTGCCTGAGTCACGACGAGCGTATCGGTCCATTCCGCATCTTTGAGTAGGTATTGAATTTGAGCTCCCCAAACTCGTTTCAGCAATACGAGACGATGAAGCTCCGCCAGCTTGTCTAGAGGACGCATCTGTGTGCGTGCCGAATCCATGACCTTCACAGTAATCCGTTGACCTCCTCTTGAGACATCGGACAAATACTTGGTCACTTCTTCTTCGCTCAACTCACCCTCGTGCACCAGCGGAGGCCCATTGGGCAGCTCGCCCCTTGTGCGGTTGGTTGATGCTCGTGGCCGCGAGCGTGCCGACGCAGACGCCTCTAACGTCGTGTTCCTTGCTAGCGCTTTGGCGTGGAAAGCGGTCTCTTCTAGTGAGTCAGAGAATGATAGTGAGGTCATAGAAATCTAGGGTGTTGCTGCTATCGCCTCCTGGGAGGCTTTGTGTTCCGATTTATTTGTAGAAGCGCTCTTCCAGGGTCTCAAGCTGGTTCGGATGCGGACCTAGAGCTTTTACTAGGCTGCCACAGTCCTGAAACTGACTTTGAGAAAAGAGCACTCGGTAGTCGTCGAGCCCTTCCCGAAGCGTACTAAAAGTACGGCCCAACTACCTTTCAGTACGACTCTCAAGCGATGTCCTTAAGAGCTTGAGAGCTTCATCGAGTACCTCAATGAGTTCTATCTCTCCGAGGAAAACATGAACGCTATCCTTGCGCGTGAGCGCGATCCTTGCGCGTGAGCGCGATCCTTGCGCGTGAGGACGCTCGCGCGACCTTAGGTATGATCGATCCTTCCCTCCAAGCAGAGTGGCCGCGCAAAATTTACGATATTCGGTCCAGGACAAATCGCAGGAGGTGGCGGCTCTTTGGCTGCGACAGACTAGCGTTCGCGTCGCTCAGATATCGATGACGACCGTGACAACACTCCGAGCGGGAACGCTACCGACCGTGGCGTAATGATTTTCCGGAGCGACCTCGGTCACGGCGCGGTTCTCGGTGCGCGAGGTGACATAGGCGCTCGCACCAACCACAGGCATGGGAACGTCAATCACAATGTCGGAAAACGAGTCCTGGGACATGTTGAGCAGAACCACCACGACTTGTTTGGGCCCGATGTATGCGGAGGTGTTGATCCCCTCGACGGAGCTTTCCTCGTTGGCCGCAACACGCACATAGCCGGGGCGTACGAATTTTGCGAAGTGCGAAAACGCATAGCCTCGCTTGAGCACTTGCCCCTTCTGGGTGCCGTATGCGGATTCACCGTCGCCCACGAACGAGTAGAAGCGCCGCCCCCACCACCAGATGTAGGCGCTCCAATTGGCACGAATGGACTTGTCGACCGTGTCGAGCACCTCATCCAAGGTCTCGTCCCAGACCTTTTGGTCTTCCCCTCCCCAGATCGCAGCCCCGTCTCCGTCAGCCTGGTGGAAGTTGTATTCAGTCATCCACACATTCTTCCCCTTCTGCTCGGCCAGGGGATACGCGGAGAGCTTGCCGCCAGCTTCGGCGCCGTAGATGTGTCCACCGATGAGGTCGAAGTTGTTGACGGCCGTGCTGTCATTGAGGCTCGGATCGGTCAGGGATCGAGTAAACTGCAGCGACTCAGCGATCATGAGCTTGGGGCCGACAATGGCGGAGGCGTTGTTCTTCAAGAAGTTCTTAAACTCGTCGCCGCTCCAGTCGCATGATTCGTAGTCCGGGTGCCAGTCGGGCTCATTTTGGATCGAGACGACATCGATGGTGATGCCCTGTCCCGCCATGTACTTCACGTAGTCATTCAAGTGTGAGGCATAGGCGCCGTAGGAGTCAGTCTTCAGCTTCCCCCCGTTCGTGGTGCTGCCGTTGGTCTTCATGCTCGCTGGCGGTGACCAGGGTGACGCAAGAATCTGCACGGCGTCCCCGTAGGACTTTGCTTCCTTGAGATTGTCCACCGCGAAGGACCATCGGCTTGAGTCTGGGTCGATGATTGTGCGGACAATCGAAAGCCCCAATTCGTCTTGACCCAGGCCCACGAGGGAATGCACCTCATTCGTGGTCCACATCGAACTCGCACTTCCCCACATGGGCAGTGCCGCACCAAAGCCATCCATCGTTTGGTATTTGGTGTTCGTGTCAATCGTGAGATCGGCATCAAGGACCACTGTGGATCCTCCCGTGGCAGCACCGCCAGTGTTCACGGCTCCACCGGTGGCAATCCCGCCCCCCACAGCCGGCGTCCCGCCAGTGCCCAACCCCGACTCTCCACCCGACCCTGCGCCGGGCTCACTCCCGGTCCCCAACATCTGACCCGAAGACCCACTCCCCAAGTCCGGGCCCACTCCAGCGTTGGAGTTCGCGTCCTCCCCTCCACCGCCACAACCCCAGAAGACCGACAAAAATAAGACCGAGGCGTTCGTGGTTCGCAGCAAGTTCATAGGACTATCTTCCCCCCGAACTGCCACTCGAAGCAGGGGAGAAATGTCCCCTCAGCGAGTGCAAATTTCCACTCGCTGAGATAAGCCGCAAACCCTGCGCGCTAGATGGAGTATCTGGAAGTCTTCACGGCGTCCGCAGGGGCGGGCCCGGCGTTGCTGACACTGCGTTGGACTTGGGGCGCGCAGTCGACGTGCACCAAAAACGCGAGTTCCTTCGCGCGATCATGCGTATTTCCTGTTCACCATCACGCTGCTACGGGGCTTGAGCAGATTTGCGCCGGAGAGGATTGTTGTTTGACGTTCTGGTTTCCCGGCGGGACCGCTCTGATGGGGACGGAAGTCGACGACTATCACTGAAACGACTTACTCCCGCGCCGCGGTGACCGTTAGTCATGAAGCCATGAAGCACGCGTATTGGTTACCGCTGTCCCTATTGTTTTGGATGAATGCTTGCAAGAGCGATCCCCTTGGCGATGACCCAGGGGGAACAGGTTCTTATGCCGGTGCGGATGCTGGCGGTACTGGCGCCGGTGCGAGTCACACGGGAGGCAGCTCCTCTACAGGTGGTGATTCACCAGGCACTGGCGGAGACTCGCCCCAGCTGAAGCTGAGTGTCGTTGTGGTGGAATCGGCTTTTGCCTCTGCTGCCCGTTACATCGCAGTGAGGCCTAAGGGAAATGTGGTCTTGACCGAAGGCAATACGTTCGGTGTTCACGAGGTTGATCCGCTGGGCAAGCTGGTAGGTTCGAATACAACTGATTTTGAGGGTTTCAATTGGCCCCGTCATGTTGTGGTGGACGACAACGACAACGTAGTGATCGCTGGCAACAAGGCGCTCTATCTTTTTTCCGAGAGCGTGGAAAAGCCTCCGATCAAGTGGGTGCCGGAAAATGGAAACATTGCCTACGATCTCGTTGCCTATGGTGGGACGCCAAGACGCATTTGGGCCGCCGTGACAAGGAATCCAGACGCGCCGACGGCCACTCAAGTTGTCAGCTTTGATGCGGCTACCGATATTGAAGGTGGCGAGTTCACAGTGGTTGGCCAGTTTGAATCAAGCGGGACCAGCGTGACTAGCTTGGCGATCGACAAGGAAAACAACGCTTATCTCGTGGACAATAACGGTTGTCGGATTATTCGAGTGACCGCAGACAGCAATGTAAGTGTGACTGCAGGAACGGACCTGGGAACGTCCAACTCGTGCCCTTTTGGTGACTTGATCTTGGGTGAGCCGAAGATCGGGCAGGGCGGTACGCTTGCTTTCGACTGGACGGGGGAACGACTCCTGCTTTCAGATTCGACCCATCATGCGATTCTCGATGTGACACCGGGTCAAGATGGCAAAAGCCGACCGTCGCTCTTTGCTCAATTGGATGAAGTGGTCATGAATAGCTACATGGCGGCTTCGAACGACGCGATGTTCGTTCTGAATAGCGGCATCGGTTTCGTCAAGATTTCGAACGAGTGAGGCATCCTCGAAGCGTCTAATCGTGTGACGGCGGACGGCGTTGACCCAGGACCGGGCAAAGATACTTCTCTGCCCCCACGACTCGGGTCAGAGGAAAGAGTTGCAGATTGAGCTGTACCACTTGCTTAGGACCTCCCTCGTCAGGATCGATGGACAGCAACTCCTTGCGAAACTCGCGCAATCGTTCCTTGAGCCGCGCCATGCTCTCCTCACTGACACACAAGGTGAGTGCTGAGATGTCACGTTCGTCGGAAGGGATATTTTCAATAGCATCGCTCCCCCGGGCGATCATGGATCGATGATAGTCCGCTATCCCCTTTCGCCGGGCCTCAGCCCCGGTCGTGAGCACGGGTTCCACAGGAACAAGTCGACCATCGACTTCTTTGATCAGGTGGAGTTCGCGCAGAACCCGCATGGCGAGCGCCGCTTCCTCCACCGCAATCTCTGGACGCATGTGAGGTGCTATCCAGGCCGGGTCGTCCACAAATCCTTCACAGGACACTAGATCAAAGATTACCGGGATGTACCAATGAGAGTGATACGCGGCATAGGCGGCATCGAGTCGCTTCGCTTTGCGATAGCGGATGAGAGCCCGGCGACGTTCCTCCAACAGGGGGCGCTCTTCCTCACTGACATGGGCGCACTCGACAAGTACGCAGAAGTACTCCTGCTCTTCCGCATCAAGTCCCATGGCCTCGGCATAACGTACGGCGGCTTCCAGTGTGAGATTGCGATCGCCAAGGATCACGCGCTGCAGGTGATTGGGCGCACGGAACCCAGTACGACGAGCAAAAGCTCGGTAGCTGAAGGTCGGTTGTTGGTCCTTCTTCTTCAGGTAGTAGTCACTGAGCAGTTCGCGATAGTCGTCGTAGGTAAAGACATCGATCACCGATGGGTTCATGGTGCCCCTCCTTGCTGACAGGCTTCGAATGCAGCTCTACTGGCGCCGCAGATTGAATCGATGTCCTCCGGCAGTTCGTTATCGCAGACCAAACGATCCGAAGGCGTTCGATTGATACAGCTCAGCCAAGCCTCAAACGCTGGACCGCATGCTGCGTCGACACGCGTATCCTCACAGACCGCAAGATCACAGCTTCCAGAGCATAGCGCCCGCTCGTAACTCCCGCAGTAATCAGCGCACAGGGAGTCGTTCGGCTCCTGCGCGGCAGAAGCAAGGACACGTCGAGCTGCCCCCACGCCTGCGACAAGATCAAGGGAGGAGCCAAGGGCACGACTCAGCTGGAGAGTTTCCGGACTCCCCGGCTGCAATAGGCTACTCCTGGAGTTAACAAGGAGGAGTTGTATCTCCGCCAGCAATCGCTCCTCGGACACTTCCAAGCGCAAATCAGCCACCGTGGTCAGATCGAGTTCTGGGTCGAGGACCTCAAGGAAACCACCAATGGGAGCAGGTGCCAGGAGTTTGAAAGGTCCCTCACTGCTATCCCCAGAGATGTAGGCACCGGGCGTGGCCTCGGGTGTGCCCCCCTTTTCAAGCGCCATTGCTCGGACGATCAAACGACAAAGACCGCCTTCAGGCAATTCGGCCTCCTCGGGATTTCCCGAATCCCAGGCATCCTTCTGATGAAAGGCGGTCACCACGCTTTGCTCCGCACAATCAATCGCCTCGACCTCACTGAGCTCGAGTTCCAGTCGAGTGAGGCGATAGCCGCCGGCGCTCGGTGCGCCTCCACTTCCGAGTGACTCAACAGGATGCACCGCCAGCTGGAACGAGACGGAGCGAAGAGCGGGCTCGCTATCTGGCCTTTGCACGGGGTTGCCCGTCTCAGTCGACAAGCACGAAGGAATCAGGCTTCCCAGGAGGCAGCGATGGTTCGACCGATCCGACCCCAGATCTTGAAGGTCAGGCTTGCACCCCCGGCGAGCATGTCAAGCAAGAGTGCGCGACGTGCTTGTGCGGAGACTCGGCAACTTTCGACTGCATCTATGTGCCAGGATGCGACGAGCCCGATCCCGGACCCGACCCGGAGAAAACTCCTGACGACTACGAGGGCCAGCCCTGCACCGAGGCTCCCTCTATTGATCTTGACTGCGCCACCTGCTTCTGCACGGACGCTGCGGTCTATCAATGTGCTTACATTGCGTTCTGCGGAGCCAATCCGTATCCCCCTGCCGATATCTGTCAGGAGCCAAAGCCCGATAGGCCCTGCGGAACCGCTATCGACAACTGGATTTGTGTCGAAAGCCAGTGGACCTGTAGACCTCCAAGCCTCTGAAGCAGCAAGTGAGCGTGTGGCCCATGGGGCGCCGGGTTCCCGGTGCCCCATTCTTGTTCCATCTTGGTTTCTTAGGGCTGTAGCCTCACGCGGGTCAATACGGCGTAGCGCACGTCGCCGCGGAGTCGGGCGTCTCGGTCGTCGAGAGCGAGGCCTCGGACTGGTAGGTGGTGCAAGTTCCACCACTCGTGGGCGGCAAGGTGCCGGAGGGGCAGACAGCTGTCAGTTTGAGATACATCGAGCGCTCCGTGACATCCTTGTCATCCCTCGGGTACTGGTCGTTGGGACCAGTCGTCGAATCGTCGCTTAGCCAGCTGTGCGGAAAGACGACGCACCCCGACTCGGGCAGCGTCGTGCCGAGGCTGTCCCATCCCCAACCACCTCGCTCCAGAACCATTGGGTCGTGCAGAAACGTCCCGTTCTCGTCCACCTGGACCACGTGGTACTCATTCGTGCGGCCAGGGTGGACGGTCGCGGGTGAATACCCCAGAAGAATGCGGCCGCTGTCTTCACCGCCGGGCCCCCAGTTGTGGAGTTGAACCATCCCGACATGTGGGTCACCCCCCTTGGTGGGCGCGCAGACCTGGTCCAGGTCGAGCCAATGCCAGGAGTAATCCGAGACGTTTTTTACGAAACTCTCGATGGTGAGAGGCATGCGGCGGAAGCCAATCTGCTGATAAGGCCGCCTTAAATTCCTCTCTTCGTCCGTAGTAGTTCCCTCAAAGAGATCCAGTGGGCCCACTGCAGTGGCCAGCCAGCCTCGGCTTCCAAGGCTGATCATGTTTGCAACGAAGCCGGCATTGGAACTGATGCTTCCAGGGGGGGTGAACTTGCCGAGGGTGACCGTATTGACCTTGTCTTCTTTGGCGATACCGAGCTCGGCGCTGTCGACCGTTGAGACGTAGTTCTGGATCGGGAATGGCCGCCAGCGCATCAGCAAGTCTGTGTCGATCTGGCACAAGGTCGACCAGCTGTCTGCGTAGGTGTTCTTAGTGATGCGGTTTGACAGTGTGTGTCCCCCGCCACAGTTGCCATCTCGATTGGCTAACTCGTAACTGGTGCGGTCCACCGTGTAATAAAGCTCTGTCTCGTGCCCGCCGCCAGTTCCCTTCTCCTCGACAAAGTAGCGGGAGAGGTCGTTGCTGAGGGAGAGATCCCAATGCCCGTAGTTCCAGCCCCCCGAGACGCGGCTGTGAGCTGCACCCCATTTGGTGGACACCCAAGAAAGCGCCACAATGCGCGAGGAGTGTCACATGGCAGCAGAAAAGAAGCGCCGAAAACGGCGAGCATTTAGTAGTGAATTCAAGGCCGATGTAGTGCGAATGTGCCGCACGGAGAGCATCGCGGAGGTCAGTCGACGAATGGGCCTGATGGAGAAGTCACTTCGACTTTGGGTCAAGCAAGCCGAAATTGATGCAGGAAAAGGACCGCCCGAAGCCCTGACAACTGCCGACAAAGATGAGATTCGACGACTTCAGCGGGAACTAAAACGGGTCACCGAGGAGCGCGACATCTTAAAAAAAGCGACAGCCTTCTTCGCTCGGGAAAACTCATGAGTGCCTTTGAGTTTATCGAATCGGAGAGGGCGATTGATGAGAAAATCTCTGTGACCGCAATGTGCCGTGTTCTCGGTGTGTCGACAAGTGGTTTCTACGCGTGGTCATCTCGCGTTCCGTCTGAAAGAACTCAACGCCACGAAGTCTTAGCCTCTCAGATTCGCGGCATCTATGCCGAGTCAGGGAGACGCTATGGTTGCATCAAGATCACACGCGCACTTCGCCGCAAAGGGCAAGTCGTGTCGCCGAAGACAGTGGCCAAGGTTATGGCGCGAGATGGCCTCATTCCTCGACCAAAACGACGATTCAAGGCCACGACTGATAGTCGCAATTCGATCCGCATCGCACCAAATCTTCTTGAGAGAAATTTCGTCGCAGCCGTTCCCAATCAAGTCTGGGTGACGGACGTGACCGCCTACTGGACGCTCGATGGTTGGCTTTTCCTTGCAGCAATCATCGACCTCTATGCTCGTCGAGTGATCGGCTGGTCGGTGAGCAGCCACAACGACACAGCACTGGCCCTCAGCGCTCTGCGAGCAGCCTGTGCCCTGCGTAGGCCGCTGCCAGGGGTCATTCATCATTCTGACCGAGGAAGTCCGTACTGTTCAGACGACTACATCGCTGAGCTTGAACGTATCGGTATGATTCGCTCGATGAGCAGAAAGGGAGACTGTTGGGATAACGCGGTTGCCGAGAGCTTCTTTTCCACTCTCGAATTCGAATGCGTACGTAGGACCATCTTTGAGTCTCACGAGGCACTCACCTTCGCTCTTCGCGATTACATCGAAAACTTCTACAATCTCAAACGTATGCACGCAACAATCGGCTACGTCAGCCCGATCGAAGCTGAAGTCGCTTTCAATCTCGAATCCCAAGCAGCATAATCAACCTGTCCACTGAATGGGGTTCAGCTCACTGAGCCGTACGATCTTGTCCGGGGTCTGGGTGATCTTTCCGCCCGTCCACTCGAGCAAGTACATCTCATCTTGCGTAGCCTTGTGCGCGTCCGTCTGGTCTGGATTGGGCTCTGGGGCACTGTCTTGATAGTCACCGATTTTGCCATCGTCGATTGCAAGACAAAGCGCACCGATCACCTTTCCATCCGGCGAAACTGCGACCGAACCCATGTCCTTCGTGCAGCCCTCAAAGTAGAAATCGCTCACCTTGCTGAAGCCGTCCGCCTCGGTGAAGTCGAAGGTAGAGAGATGCCCGTAGCGAGCCTTGTTCTTGTCGACGGTCTCGACAAAAGCGTCAGTGTAGTCGGCGGATCCTACCCAACTCACAATCAGAGTACTGCCGAACGCAGCTGCGCTCATTCGCGAGGGAACGAAGGCGCCAGCGTAGCGACCCGTCGTGCTGATGCCCCACATCGGTGTGCTCTGCGGACGATGCAAGGTGGAACACCCGTTCCGCTCCACCGGCATCATGAACTCACCATGGTATTCCGTGATGCCGGTGGGGCTAGCACCCGGGCCAGCTGCGCCTACTCCGCTGCCTCCGTCGGTCCCGGCTCCACCACTTCCGGTCGAGTTGCCGCTGGCCCCGGTCCCATCTCCGCCTGAGTTCTTCCCCGCGTTCGATCCACCACCACACGCGGAGAGTACGGCGCCTGCGAACAACGTCGCAACGGTGAGCCCTACTCCAACTGGCCAGGAACGACTGTTGAAGTTCATCAGCGCCTTACGGAAGAGTAATTTTTTCATTGGAATGTGCCTCGCAATGCCAAAAGCAAAAGATAAAACGTTTTAGTAAAATTACAGCAAACAGCCTACTGCCGACCAGCGCAAAATCGTCATCGGTAGGAAATTCGAAGTTCTGGGGTCAATACGATCGCGTGTTGGAACTCAGACAACCGCTTCCCGTGGTGTCACACCCCAAGTCGCGCACATTTGTGGAGTGACCCAGGTGAGACACGATTGCTTGGCATCAGTAAGAGCAGCACGCGAACGACCTCGCGGGTGGCTGGCTCCCGGATCACATCCCCAAACTCTTGATCGGTGGGCTCAGCTGAGAAGTTGAGAAGGCGCGACGCAGAACTCCAGTCAGGAATCTTCCTTCGGAGCGCCGCGATCACTTGATCAACATATTGGGCAATGACTTCGTCGTCATCGCGTTCGAATAAGCTGTTAGGGTCGAGCCGCCTTCCTCATCCAAACTTCCCAACCTTCGACAGTGGAGAAGCGCTGAAACGCTTTGCGACTGAGCACCTTCCCCTCAGCTCCCTTGCACGTTGCCTGAATCACTAAAGCGTCGAGACCTTGAGTTTTTTTCGGCAAGGGAGCTTGTCGTGGGCGTTCACGCGCCAGGTCATCTGGGGTGGTGAGTCCGCTGGGAATCGCGGGGCTACATGAAATGACTCCCACAGTGAGGGGCTTGTCAGGCGCATCCATTGGCGAATGATTGTCGACCTCAGCCACCTGGTAGGCGCCCACTTTCGACGCGCTCTTCGTGCTGCGAAGGACCCAGTCAGCGAAAGCAACTTCATTGGCAACACCGTCGAAAGACAGCGCCCTCAAATTCTCCTCCCACACAGCGTGAGTGGCCCCCATGTCACGCATCAGCTCGGCGACGGCACGTGGCGTCTTGATGCGCGCATAATGAATCCGCCCCTGCCAGCGCAATCGATCAGAAATGGAAGGAGCTTGAAGCCCCAGCCGCTCCTGCACCTCGTGCAACAACACTTTCGAATCGGGAGGAAGTTGTGAGCCTACATCCTGCAAGGTGCCCCAGAGACGACGACGATCAACTTCGCTTTTCGGTTCCCGAGGTGCCGCAAAATCAATGAAGGCTTTCAGAGGCGAATCTCCTTGCATCGCGTGCACCCGATAGAAGGGGATGTCGGCACTCCAGAGGATCTGAAGTCCTACTAACGCCACAGTGAGTCCTTTCACTATCCGTCCCTGTTCCCAGACACGCGCTAGGATCACCACAACCACGGTCGTCATCCACGGAATGAGAGCCTGGAGATAACGATCAAGCTGGAGGCTCGCGAACCACACCATGACGCCCGCTTGCACACCAAGAGCGACGAAAAGCGCTCGACCCGGGCGCTTTTGGAAGAAGAGAACCGGCAGCAAGACGGAATACAAGAAACCGAATACAGGACGTTCCCCGTGAAAGTTCCAGTTATGCGGAACGAACGCAAAGTCAGCTGATGTTTTCAATAACTCTGGCCAGAATCCTGACGGGGGACCATTGTATCGAAACCCGGCGTAGAAAAACGCATGCTTGAAAAGTTCAGGGGCTCCATCATAAAGGGCGACGTTGGGAAACAAGCGATATCCCATCGGATAGACTGGATCGCCGTACCACAGCCAGTTCTTGAGCCAGTGCGATGAAGTCGCGACCAGTGCGACACCGCCTAACACGAGCAACGACGGAAAGGCCCTCTTCCGTATCAGCAGTACAGTGCAGCCCAGCACGATGATAGGTACAACATAAATGCCTTGGGGCTTCGTGAGCGCAGTCGCCGCCAGAAGGAGCGCGACCATGATGGCGCCGTTGCTATCGGGAACTCGTGCCAGACGGAACACACTGAGCGCCAACGCAGGCATGAAGAATGCCAGGATGTGGTCTGCTCCTGCGATGAGACCTGAGTCGTAAACGAACAAGCCCGGAAAGAGAAACAAGGCTGCACCCGACCACGGATAGCGGCCTGAGCCACTGACTCGACGCACCAAAGGTGCAATCGATATCAGCGTCACAACAAATAGGAAGAACTCAAGATGAGCGCACAACAGGGCGCGATCACTCAAATCCGCAAACGGCTGACAAAAACCCCACGTGTAGAGGATGCTCCCCATGTGAGTGTAGGCGCCCAAGTACCACCCTTCACGAAAGGCGCTGATCTCACCTGAAGCCGCGTAGTGCTCGGCAATAGGCAGGTGATACCAATGTGTGTCGGCACCGAGATTAGCTGGTGTACAAACCTGCGCGTAGAGGCAAAGGAGACCCAAAAATCCCAATCCGATTGCCGTCGTTTCAATGAGTGAACGCGGCATGAGAAGACGTCCACCGAAGCGGGACCACAGGCGTCGACTGTGCCGCAGCGCATCACGTAGTTCCCGAAACGAAATACCGACAAGCACAACAGGAAGCAGGACGAACATCACGCCCCCGAGACCACCCAGAAGACCCACAACGAACACGAGCTGGGCAAAAATCAACACGCCAAGCGCGAAGCCCAGCACCAGGCGTTCGCCCTGGCGTAAGTAGGCGCGTCCCACAAAATGGTCCAGCGCCCGCAGCAGCAACAAGCCGGCCCCGAGCGATGCTACCCCGAAAACGAAAGTGAAGAGCCAATACTTCGCAAAGCGAAAGGGCAACCAGTCACGCAGTGGGACGAACTCATTCATCGTCGCACCCAACACGACAAGCGCCGCCATGAGCATGACAGAACTCAGGATCGTACGAGCACGAGCGCGTGCCGCCCCCCAAAGTTCTACTAAGGCCATTGTGCTAGCTCGGTAGTGGATGTCTGTCGTGACTTCAAGGGGTCCGCTGGTGCGATGCGGGGAAGCCCGCCCCAGTCCGATTTGTAGTCAGACCAGAGCGGGCTCGGGCCAGATCGAGCCAATCTCCGACGCGGTAGCTCTTGAGTGAAGACGACGAACACGAGCCAAGCCTGGGGTCTATCAACGAGTCAAGCTGGGAAGCTTCGGCGACATGACAGAGGTGAATGATTCGCCCCACAGCAAAGAGCGGCATCTGCGGCTCTCTGTGCAAAAAGTGACGCGCCGCGCGAAGATTGCACGAATTTCACTCTAATTATACTGAGGTCCCGGTCGGTATTCTGTTGGCGCGCCAATGACGGTTCAAAGTTCGCCGCGGAGGCAGACTGGAGCAAAAATGATCTCGATGCGAAGCCTGAAGCAAACAGGGGTTGGATGTCTCTTCGCACTAGCCGTCACCACATCCGCCGCCGCGCAATCTGATGAAGAGAGCTACGGAAAAGGCTTATCTTTCGACTTCGGTGAGGAGGAAAAGCTGAAGCTTCGTGTCATGAACTGGAACCAGATCTGGATGCGAGGCATCGAGAACAATCCTGGAACGGTTGTGGCTGGCAACAGCGACGGTTGGTCCGCGGACATCATGCTGCGGCGCGCTCGAGTCTTGATTTTGGCTGAACTGAGTGAGCGTGTACTCTTGCTCACCCACTTCGGAATCAATAGCCAGACCTTCCGAGGCGGGGGTGCCGGCACTGACGCTTTCCGACCTCAGATCTACATCCATGATGCGGTGGGGGAGGTCGCGGTCTTGCCAAAACAACTCTACATCGGCGCCGGACTGAACTACTGGAACGGTGTTTCGCGTTTAACTAATACCAGCACCGTAAGCCTACTTGGACTCGATGCGCCCATTCTCAACTGGGCAACAATCGATCGCACCGATCAGTTTGCTCGGCAGCTGGGTGTGTACGCCAAGGGTGATTTCGGCAAGCTGCATTACCGTGTGGCACTCACTCGACCGTTTGTGCGCGATATCCCTGCTTTCGTCACCCCGGAGGAGGCTGTGCAGGTTTCAAACTTCAATGCCAATGCCAACAGCTTCGCTCTCAAAGGATACTTTGACTACGCATTCCTTGAAAAAGAGAGTCACAAACTGCCCTACTACACAGGGACTTACCTAGGCACAAAACGGGTGTTCAATCTCGGCACCGGATTTGACTGGCACCCGAAGGCGACGGTGCACTGCAACACACCCTCCGTGGGTGGAACGTGTCCGGAAGAGGAGCAGGACGAAGCGGACATCTTTCTCTTTGGTGCAGATGCTTTCCTTGATCTGCCTTTTGGCGCTCACGCGATCACCTCCTACCTGGCCTACTATTTTCAGGATTTTGGGCCAGACATGCAGAGAACTTTTGGCGTGGCCAACCTGGCGACAAATGGTCCGCAGTTTGGAAACGCTTACCCCAACATCGGTACAGGTCACCACCTCTATGGTCAGCTCGCCTATCTACTCCCCTTCCGGTTCTCAGGAGGAAAGAAGCTCAGCGCCTACGGAACCCTTCAGGCCTCCATGCTTGAGGAAAAGCAGGATCCCTCGATCATCAGTGAGTTGGGAGCCAAACTCTATATGATTGGACACCATAGCAGTGTCACCTTGAATTGGCGCAATCGTCCGGTCTTTATCGAGGAGCTCGGCGAAGACAACTACGTAAGTTCTACCTCCGTCCAAGGGCGCGGGAACGAATTCATCATGCAGCTCCAAGTCTGGCTATGAACGGACGCCTGAGTCTCTTGGTTCCCAAGTGGGGTTGGGTCGAGCCAAGGAATTCCAAGGATTTCAACTCAGGGTTGCCGGAGCGAGCCCACGTCGTTTGCCGTTTGAGTTTCCGTCTTGTCGTTGTACATTTCGATACAGTCGGTACGTGATGAAGACGGTGATCAGCGCCAGCAACAGCAGCAGTGCCATGATGGATCCCAAAAGCAGCTTGCTTCTGTGCATGAGAGCCTCCACGGTTTGGGCCGTTCGCTGGTCGAGCACCAGGACGAAACCATCGATGGGTGCCATGATGCGACCTTTGGCTTTGCGATACTGCTGGCTGAACATCAGTGACTGAGCCATCGCCAAGTTGGGATCTGCGCGTCGCGTGAACTGCCCAAGAGGGTCCTGAAAAATGCGGCGCACCGCGTTCATGGCAATTTCCTCTGTCTTCACCAGCTCGTTGGATTGTTCCTCGGCTGCTCGCAGTAAGTCAAACTCTTCGTCGCTGAACTTGAGTTCTCGCATCAGTTCATCCTCGGAAATTTGACGACCGTCGACTCGCGGGGCCATTCCGTTTCGCACTGCGAGGATTTCGAAATAGCGATCTCGATATGCAGGCTCCGCAGTCATCACGTAGGTGCGAGCCGCTGAAGTGAGATCATCGGAACTTTTCTGAAGATCCATGGCTAACGCAAAGGACTGGAATCGAACATCCTGAGCCTCGTTCAACTTGACTTCGTTCGCCAAAAGGAGACTTCCGAGTAGTCCGAGTAGCGCAAGGACTCCCACGAATCCGAGGCAAATTGCCAGGAAACGTCGTGTCTCCCGCACTTTCAAGTAGCGCCTGAGTGCTTCCGCGAATTGGGAGACTTCGGCGTAAGAGTGCGCGGGGTCTTGGCGGAGCGCAGTTTCGCAGATCTTTCGCAAGGCCTTGGGAATGTTGCTGGGAAACGATGGCGCGGCGCCACTGATGGCGTGACTCACCATGGCCATCAGGTTGTCCCCTTTGTGTGGGGGCTCGCCTGTGAGAATTTCGCAGAGAATTGCCCCCAAGAGGTAGATGTCAGTCTGCTTGCCAATGGCAGCCCCGTCACCCAGAGCGAGTTCAGGCGCCATGTAGGTGGGCGTACCCATGGGATTTTTGATGTGCTGTCGCCTCAGACCGCGAGCATCGTCCACGTCCCCCTCGCGCATGTCGACAGCGATGCCCCAGTCCATCACCACGACTTCGCCGAACTCTCCGATCATCACATTCTCCGGCTTGAGATCGCAATGAACGATGTCGCGACTGTGCGCGTACGCAATCGCGTCACACACCTTCAAGAGAATGTCGATCGACGAATCCCAATCGAGAGGCTTGTCGCCACTTTGCTCGGCTGGGTGCAGGAGCAAGTCCCAGGTGGAACCCCCGAGTAGTTTCATCACCATCAGGCAATTGCCTTGATCGTTTTCACCCAGGTCATGAACAGGAACGATGTTGGGATGCTGAAGATAGGCCGTGACGCGGGCTTCGATCAGAAAGCGCTCGCGGGACAGGTCGCTGGCAACGGCGAGAGATTGTTTGATCGCAACGTGGCGCTCCAGACTGTTCTGACGACCACGAAAGACGATACCCATGCCGCCGCGCGCGATCTCCTCTTGCAGCTCGAAGTGCGAGCCGTCTTTCGCGTCGCCAGCAGGCAGAGGTTTACCGGAGTAACGAGTCGACTCGTCAAGTGAGAAGATCGTCTCCGCCCCCTCGACGTCCATCTTCCGCAGAATGGTCCTGTTCCCACTCATGGGGGGAGGTGGAGCCGTGAGCGTGGCCCTGGGATTCCTTACGATTTCGCTGTCTTGGGCGATGATCGTGTCCCAGAGTTTTCGCGCTCGATCAGCGGCCTTGCTCGCGTCCTCCATTCAATTCCCTCCTGCGTCGCGGGCTGCCCGCGAAGTCGCGCGGAACGTATACGATCTCAGCAGGCGGCTGGCGAGGGCGTGTCGCGAAGTGGGGCGGACGGGCGAATCATGTCGACGCGACCGACGTTCTGGCTCAGCAGCTAAGGAATTCCAAACGCCATCCGCCCACCTGCCATGACGGGCTTACTCATCCCGATTGGCTTTCAAGGTGGGCACGGTACTGTTGCCGGCTTGCAGCAGGTTCTCTCGCCAATTGACGAGGCCGCCGTCGACCTCGGTTACGGCATGGCGACCATTGGCATCATCACGGCAGCCGTCTGGGGAACAGTTGTCAGTAACGTCCACAAAGAACCCGACGAGAAGGAACAGCCCGACGACCATTTGCAGAATGATCCTGATGAGGAGTGTTCTGAACAGCAACAGGCTCGCCCCTCGATAACGATACCAACCGCCTTAATCGGTCTGGCGATCGCCCTGGGCTGGCTGCTTCTATTTGTCGGGGATGGTCTTGCCAGTCTTGCTGGAGCCGAAGGTGATCAACCGGTGTCCTCCCTCGTGCCGCTCTTCCCGCTTGCGATGCTGGCGGGCTTAACACTGCAAGTCTTGATCAATCGTTGGGGCAATCCGAATTGCGTGGATCGACGCCAGGCCTCAGGGCTGTCGGAAATTGCGCTGTCACTGCTAGTGGTGACCGCGCTAGGAAGTCTAGACCTGCAGGTCTTGTGAGAAAACTGGCAGGTCCTGTTGACCCTGGGACTGACTGGCGTTGCTGCTTCACTGGCGATGTTTGCAACCATTGGCCGACTCGTATTCGGCAATAACTGGTCAATCAGAGCTTTAGGAGAGTTAGGACAATCGATGGGAACGACGGCTATTGGTCTGCTCCTGATCAAGCGCACCGGACCTAATAGCTGGGTACGTTCATTCAGCTACAAACAACCAGCCTACGAACCGCTTGTCGGAGGAGGCTTGATCACGGGTTTGGCCGCGCCCCTCGCTTCGGGATTAGGGGTAGCGGTAAGCATAGGCCTCTTTGCCAGCCTGTGGTTTGCTGCGATGGGCGCGGCTTGGTGGATTTCTCGCCAGTCGAATGAGAACTAGTCGGTAGCCCGATCACCCTTCCATTCCGAGCGCGATTCACCCACCTACCCTTCTCTGAGAAAGTTCACGGACTAGATTCTATCGGCGCCCGGCCACGGGCCGAGGTCGCTGGAGGGTGACGTAAGATTTCTCATCGGCACCCCGCCTGTACCTCTTGTTTGGCCTGCAACGGCAAGGCAAGTTCAACGTTTGATCGAAACATGTGCGCCCCCGATCACCTGAAATCGCGTGAAAATAATGTTCCGATTGACGCAGATGGTGTTGCTCAATTGTTCGTCAGTGTGTGGACCTCGCGCCCGCTCGGTGGAGGTTCAATTGCTGCACAAACCCTGCTTCATGGCTGCCCATTTGCTCTCGTGGGAGGATGTGGACGCCCGTGTTCTTCACGAGAATGAACAGAAAGCGTCCCAGGCGTTTGGGTGGTCGAACCGCCTGCCATTTGTGCAAGGTGTGGTTGGCGGCCGTCTCTTCGACGAGCCCCTCATTCTGAATACGGAAAACGTGTTGACCCAACACCCCGTCGCGAGGCCCCCCCGCGCCGCGATAGATCACAGGGGCGCCAACCACAGCGCCAGCATCACCTCCGTGATGAGTGTACAAAACCGCCCATACCGCATTGCCCAAAGAAGTCGAAGGGTGGCCCTTGAACTGAGTACAGACTGGAACTCAAGTTGCCAGGAGGACCGCGTGACCTACCAATCCGAAGACTCCGAATGCATCCCCAGGGGCACTTTCCATGGAACCTCAACGACGTGGTGGGTCTAAAGAAGGTTCTCCTTCCACAGGTACTCTGAATTCGCGGGTCTGGCTACGGTTGAATTAGGCGCTTGGGGAGACCTTTGCTCGTGGTTGCCACGTTTTCGTTGTTGGGGCTAATGCTGATTCTCGATCATAGCCACATCGTGGAGCTATGAACGATGACATAGATGGTTGCCCGCGCAGTCACGACCGAGTCCGTCAATCCCCGCGCTCGCAGGGAGATCTACAGCGGCGATGTTCTGCCGGGGGTCACCACTCATCCGTCAGAATTGAATGCGTACTTGAAGAGCCCATTGGCGCCCCCGATGTACAGTTGCGTTTCGCTGAGGTTCAGAGTGATGCCGTTGGGGTTACTCGGTGAACATATTGCACCAACACCCAGAAACGAAACCCCAGCACTTCGACTCAATCCGTAGTGAGACGTTTGAACGTCACCAGCGCGGTTGGATTGAAGGTGACGGCATACACGAATCTTCCGTCATCACTCACCAGAAGCTCCTCGTGGCTAACGCTGCCTCCGTAATCGAAGGAAAATAGCGCTTCATCGAGGTGTTCAAGCCTACCGGTTGCGGCATCCCGAGAGTAGATGGCCACGCCCTGCTCGCTCATGCCTCCGGCATTGTCTACATAAACGTTCTTCCCGTCAGGGCTCACCACCGGGCGACTGTTGGACCAGCACTCGCCATCAACGTTCCCGTAGGTTTCCACGAGGGTGAGATCACCTGTGTCACAGTCTCGCTCGTAGACCGAGAACTGATGACTATTGAAAGCCGTCACGTATACGTGGCGTTGATCCGGACTGAGGGCAATGCCGCTCGGCGCCGCGAGCACATTGCCTTGCTCACCGTCCTTGTGGGCCCGCAAGTGGGTGATTGTCCTGGCTCCCTCGTCAAAGCGGAAGTGGTGCATCGTGTCGCTGTTGAATGCCAGGGCGTAGATGTCTTTGCCATCTCGGGTCGCCACCAAATATTCGGGATGCTCGAAATCCGGCAATGCTTCGACGGCGGCGTCAAACACAATGGGGGTACCCAGTGTGCCCTCGACCGGGTTGTGCTCGATGGCCGCGAGTCCGTTCATCTCGGCAGCGATCGTGACAAAGTGGTAGTTCGTTTCCGACGCCCCGACGACATGCATCGGCCAATTGTTAGTCCCGAATCCCGCTCGGTCGGATTCTGTGAGACTCCCGTCCGCAGAGTCGCGCTCCCAAAGAACGAGGTTTTCCTGTGTCATCGATGGCAGGACGAAGGCACTATCGCTGAGGAACGCGCCACGAGTGGGTGCCGTGAGCACCTCTTCCATTCCCTCCGCAGCTGACATCGTGTCCTCATGGTTGAGGGCTCCTGTTCGCGGATCACGAGAAAATACAAGCAACTCATCTGGAAAGTGGGAGCTGAGGTACAGGTGCCCCCCATCAGGGCTGAGCGCAGCATGCACCTGCCCCATCGTGGTCATCGTAAAATCGGTTCCTGCCACGATTTCCTGAACCATCTCTAGGCGCCCCGTCTCCTCGAACTCGGGCACCAAATTGCTCAACGCCTGCTCGCATTCCATGGGCCATGAGGGCGCCACTCCGTTGGTCCCTCCCGAGGAACTGACTGACTTTCCGCTACCCGAGCCGCCATCCGCGTCTCCCGACGGCACCCCTGCTTCTCCGCCAGTCGAGCCCCCGCTCGCTTCTCCGCCAGCCGAACCCCCGCTCGCCGTTGAAGAATTATCTGAGGAAGTACCACCCTTCTCATTCGTGGCGTCTTCATCGCAAGCAAGCGCTGCTAGTGAAACGGCCGCACACAGCACCTTTAACATCGGACGAACCGGCAAACGCTCAAGCACCATGGCGTCAGTTAACCATGTTCCTGCTGCAAAGCGAAGTTCGCTCTCCGGATGTCTGCGCAACACGCTTCATGCACGCGACCGAACGAGTTCCGAGTTATGGCCCTGGTTTTTTTCCTAGGAGCAAGGATCCGTGACGGACTTTTGGTTGTTGGTATTAGACTATGCCGATGCCCACTTTCGATGATGAGGACAACGAAGACCATTGGCGGCAAACGCTCGAACCGCCCCCACCTTCCCTTCCTTACACTCCTTCGCGTTTTCGAAATCGTGACAGCATGGGGGCGCTGCGTCCCAGCCGAGCCTTTGCGGATGGCGCGTACACTCGAGGCTACGCCCATGGCTTGGAGGAGGCGCGAAACGACGCACTGGATAGCTTCCGCACAGTGCTCATGCGCGTACTCGAAGCCAAGTTCAACACCCTGGACGACAACACGCTTGATCGCATAGAACGCGCGGAACAACTGCTGATGGAGCGATGGATTATTCGAGCCGCTCAAGCCACAAGTCTGGATGATGTCTTCGACCAACCAGGGTGAGGAAGTTTGCAGCACTGTAGTCTGCCTAGTTAATGACAGCCAGGCCTGCTCACCCTCACGGGGAGGCCTCCAGCTTTATTCCGGCGCCGAGACGGTGCCTGTCTACCTGCGGGCGAATACGAGCTGACCTACTGCACTTCGCGCGGAGTTCTCACTGAGACAACTGGTTCTTCGATGACGTGCCAGAAAGAGTTGGACGACAACGGGCAACAGCAACAGGACTGCGTGACCACGAAGTTTAGCTACCCGAGCGAGCCTGGTTCAGCGGTGCAAGTCATCGAACTCGGCCCGACTTAGACGCTGTTGAAACCGCGAACTATCCGTTTGAGTCAGGCTTATCGAGCTTGAGCACGGGCGTCGATCTGTGAGTGCTGAGCGAGCGTCACGTTTAGTAGGCATGAGTTCCTTGCTGATGTCCGCGCGTTTGCGCCTGGGCTGACACTGACTGACGTCACGCCCGACTCTTGTGGGCATCAATCGAACGCGTAGCTTCGCTCGTTCGCGGAGCTACGGTCGATCACGGGGCGTCGACCAGCTTCCACAGGGTGCTCTCCCCGTTGTTCGATGTCTTCGTCACCGTTAGGTAGTTCTCGGCGCCGGACTCCGGATCCTCGTCAGGTTTTCCTTGTAGCCACGTCCCGTGCGCCCGATTCTCAAGTCGGTAGTATCCAGGGGTCGTGGTGGGCACGAGCTTCCACTGCGTCCAGGCGCCATTGCACTTGCTGTCCACGAGGCGAACCACGTCGTCGGTGTCGTTGTCGATGGTTGTGTTGTAGCTCGTCGCCTGCAGGTACTTGCCGAAGGCGCTGCTTCGGATGTGGTACCAAGGACCGCCGGCTTCGACGAATTCCCATCTGGTCCAACCGCCCGTGTTGCTGGTCGGGACGCCGCGCACGTTTGTGGCTCCGGGATCACCACAGACCTTGTCTTCATCGGTCCGCGTCTGGTCGTTCTCCTCCCGCGCTTGAGCCCATCGATCTAGCTCCTTCCACTCAAGCCGTACGCTCGCGAGATCCGGGTTGAAGTTTGGATCCGTCGTCAGGATGATCTTGTCGAGCGTCAGCCCGTCTTCGCGCATCCAAACGTTGAACACGTGAGCGCCAGCGGACCCGACGTCCACGTAAGCGCGCCCGCCGCCCATCAGCGAACCCTTCCAACCAAGGGCCCCGATGGAGCCATCGACCTGGAAACCACTAGCCGGAGCGGTACCGTCGAGCCCGACGTGAAGCGAGTCGTCGTTTCCGCTCTCTCCCTGAGCCCGCACCCAAACGTAGTACCGGCCGGCGTGAGCGAAATTCACACTGTAGTCCAGCTGCGGACTCGTCGTCTTGTAGTTGGACGAAACCCTCGTGCCGCTGTTCGGCCAGGCGCGCATCCCCTTTTTCCCGGACAGGTTGTTGGGAGAGATCGGCTGCCAATAGCTGCCGCCCCTGCTCAGTCTCGAGTCAAAATCCTCAGCTTCGAGCACAACGAGACCGTTGGCGGTGGCGCCGCCACCGCCACACCCCGACTGCTCCGGGATTCCACAACCGCACGTGCCAGGCACCACCTTACTTGCGTCCGTCGGACACCCGTCGAGAGGATTGCCTGAGTAGTTGGCCAGCAGGGTTGTCCTGCCGAATCCGTACTGTTGATACCCCTTGACCATGATGTGGTAGGTGCCGGGCTCCGGATTCTCGAGCAGACAAACCTCACGAGTCGGCCCGACTTGCCAGGGTCGGCAATCGTAGTGATCGAGATCGGGGCGCTGTCCCCGGCGCACATACAAATCAGGGTCTCCTGTGCCGGGCACCAGGGTGATCGCTGCTCGACTGCTGCCCGCTGGCACCTCGAGCGTGAAGTGCAGCTCCTGTCCCGGAGGGCGGGACAAATCACTCTCGTCAATAAAGTCACTGCAGTTCAGAACGCCATCTCCGTCGGGGTCCGAGTTCTCCGCGGAGTTGCATGTGTCATAGGTCACGCAATCGAAGAGGCCGTCCCGGTTCGCATCGTCCTCGACCCCGCAACCACAAACGCCGTCCTCGGACTTCTTGCGGTCGTCGGGGCACGAGTCGATGCAATCAAAGGTGCCGTCTCCGTCCCTGTCGGTCTCGGGGCTTCCGCACCCGCAGACGCCCGGAACGGTCTTGTTGGGGTCGTCAGGGCAGAGGTCAGAACCGTCGCCGCAACGAGACCCGATGTTGCCGTGGTAGTTGCCGTTCGACCTGATCGGGGGGACGGTGTTGTCGACGCAGCGCGGGCTCCCTGTGCCAGCGGTGCGCACCTCGACGACCGCGCGAGTGCTATTTTGGTGCCTCACTTTGATCCGAACACCGTGAGGCAAGTCGTACCACTCGCCGACCGGGAGGTAGGCGTCCCAGAAGCTGTCCGCCGATTCCGGTGTGAAATCGAGAAGAGCCGGGGTCGCGCCGCCTGTCAGCGCGTCTTCCGAGACCGAGACGACCACGCCATCCTTTGTGCGACTCACGCCGGCGTATTCGCCTGAGCCGTGCTCACGGTAGCCGATGTAGTAAAACTCTTGTTTGGCATCGAAGGAGCCCTCTTCCTTCGGCAGCGGGATCCTCAAACTCCTCACGCCACACTCGCCCTCCAGGGGCGCGAGTTCGAAGATTCCGCCTCCCGTCGTGGTGACGTCCTGGCATTGCTCAAGCCAACCCACGCGCTGTTTCTGCGGCGAGCTAAAGTGGCCGTTGAACGTCCCCCCCATGGGATCGAACTTGTGGCCGTAGCCCTCCGTGTGGCAGCTTTGCCCGAAGTCCTTGTAAATCGATGCACCGCAATCGATCGACCCGGAGTGCAGCATTCCCAGATTGTGGCCGATCTCGTGGCTGAAGATCCGTATGTCGAAAGCACGATAATAGCTCTTGTTGCCGTTCACATCGGCCAGCCCCCCCCACCTGTGCAGCTCGGGATATTTCGTGGGGTCCATCACGAAGGCGAGATGCTGATAGTTGTTCCGGTTGTTCCCTTGCGCTTCCCAGACTCTGGTGGCCTCTTCGGCGATAGCCCCTGCTCCCGATGCATAGGCCGCGTCACTGATGTCGTACGGCCCAAAGCCCTGTCCCTCGAAGGTCACTAGACCGTTCGAGTTCTCGGCGAAGAATCGATCCAACTCCTGAATAAGCTCCCGAGTTCTCTCGGGCGTGCTGCCGCTGTTCTTCAGCATCAAGACAGCAACCTTGCGGTGCCCGACTGACCTGAGAGTCTGCGTCGCCTGCCGGACGTCGCTTGAGTCACTCGCTGCGGTAATCGCTTCCACATCCAGCGCCCCGTCGTACCCTCCGGTGACCTCGGCCCAGGTCCCTCGCACCTCAACCCGTCGGCCCGAGGTGAGACCCTTGTCGGTCGCGATGAGGAGCAAAATCCTGTCGCCGCCGTCGGTCACCAGCACCGCCGTCGTTTCGGCGTGGTCGTCAAAGTCAGCGACCTGAACATCTAGGACGCCGGTAATTCCTCGCTTGGCGTCAGAATCGCTGAAGCCGGTGTCGCAGGCAACAAGTACCAACGCAACGAGGAGGAGGAGTGCTTTCTGGAGAAGTCTCAAAGTGGTTCTCTTTCGGTGGATGGCGGAGTTCGCTGCTGAAGCTCCGATGCTCGCAGCACTCATCTAGGTCACAGATCGATAACCGTCCTTGCAGATTGTGAAGGGCATTTTTAGCTTTGCTAGCGCAAGCTTCACTGTTTCTAGTGCGCCCAGAAAATTACCCAGTGTGCATTCCGATGGTAGCGAAGAGGCGGGCTGCGGTGACGCGCAGATTGACGGCGAAGTTCGACAAAGAGTCCCCTCTGTCAACAAACAGTCTCGACCATCTCAGCAAGCCATGAGCGATTGTTGCATCTGTGCGGACAGCCATTGATCCCGAGCAGCGCCCCTCAGACGCGCTCAATCTTCAGCGAGCGTAAGGGCTGCGCAGGGCGCGCGGTGATGAGCCCTGCGGTCCACGCGGAGAGCCAGCCAAGGAATTCCAGGCGCTTCGCACGCTTCGTCCTCGGGGATTTTGCCCCGAAGAAAGTACTTCCTATTTGCGCCAGGCGGGTCAGAATTCCCGAGCCCATCCTAGCCGCCCTCTTGCCGGCCAATCTCATCAGAAAAACGATTCCAATCCTTCCTCAGCAACACTTCAGTTCCCCAGGAGTGATCTCTCAATGACCTTCTTACGACTCAGCAGCCTCTTCCTTGGGCTTTCCTTCTTCGCACTCGGAGCCTGTAGCTCGACGGGCTCCGAAGGCCCCGGCACGATGACCGCCTCCGGTGGAGCAACTAGCCCAGGCGGCGGCACAGGAGGCGAAGTCGGCTCCGGTGGTGCAGTCGGTACTGGCGGCGACACCCCTGTCGGCACAGGCGGCGCAGCAACTGGTGGCACCTCAACCGTGGTGGACGATGGCAGCGGCCTAGACTCCGTCTACTCAAGCTTCTTCCCGATTGGGGTGGCCCTGCAACAAAACGAGCTGGACGCCGACGCGACTCTCATTGCCGAAAACTTCAACCATCTCACCGCGGGTAATGCGATGAAGGGCAGCTCCATTCACCCAGCCGAGGACACGTGGAACACCGCAGAGGCCGACTACCTCGCGGACTTCGCCCGGGACCACGGTTGGAAAATGACAGGCCACACCTTCGTGTGGCACCGACAGCAGCCGTCTTGGATGTTCGCAGACCTCACCCCAGGTGATGCGACGAGCGTCGAAACGCTCAAGGTGCGCCTGAAAGCACACATCGAATACATGGTCGCTCGCTACGGAGACGTGGTCGACAACTGGGATGTCGTCAACGAGATCGTTACCGGCAACAACGTCGGGAATTATCGCACGGCCGACAACAGCTGGTACAACATCTTCCAAAGCTTCGACTACGTGTACTGGGCCTTCCGCTACACCCACGACGCCCTCGAAGCTCAGGCGCCGGGCAGCTCGGCAGGCAAGCTCTACTACAACGATTTCAATTGCTACCAGCACGCGACCGGCATCCTGGGGCTGGTGGACTTCATCGAGAATCATCCCGAAGGCGGTGTGACCGTAGATGGCATCGGCATGCAGGCTCACGTCCGTGCCGATTGGCCTTCGGCTAGCGAAGTCGAAACCACGATCGAGCAATTCATTTCGGCTGGACTCAAGGTGAAGATCAGTGAGCTCGACGTCAGCGTTTACAACGATTATCCCGCCCCAGATTACTCCTTCGTCGCGGCAGCCGAGGTTCCCTTCAACGCAACGATCGATGCCGAAATCGCGGCGAAGTACCAGGCCCTCTTCACCATGTTCCGCTCCCACGCGACCAACATCACAAGCGTCACGGTCTGGGGATTCCGGGATGAAGACTCCTGGCTCAACAGCGAGCCCGTCGCAAATCGCAAGAACTACCCTCTCCTCTTCAACGCCAGTGGACCGAAAGCCGCCTTCGACGCCATCCAACAATTCTGAACGGCTACCGCGGAGGCGGCTCGGTGCTCAACAGAGCCAGCAGCATCCGGAACCAACCTAAGAGCCCGAGCAATGCCAATGGCGGCGACAGCAAAAGCAAAGCGAGCTTTTGTAAAAATCTTGCGCGTTGTGGAGCAAGAACGACGCTGAGACCTGCGTCAACATGCCACAGGCGGCAGCGGCCCTGGAGGACTACGCTTGAATCAGTCGCTTCAGAAAGGAACATTCACATGTCCGAACGACAAAAGCTCAGCAGCAAGTCTCTCTTCCGCGCGCCACCTCGGGTGAACATCGTTCTCGATCTCGTCGGCGCATTTCTCCTGTCATCCCTAGCCGCCACGGGAGCTCTTTTGATCTGGAAACTGCCTCACGGCAGTGGGCGCGGCTACGCTGGGGGCGTCACTTGGCTGGGACTGGGGCGCCACGAGTGGGGCGACGTGCACTTCTGGATTGCGCTGGCCGCAGTCGCTCTCGTGCTCATTCACGTCACACTCCACTGGGCATGGGTTCGCGCAGTGTGGCCCAAGCTCGTCCACTCCCGCAGTGGCGCTGCCGGACTCGTCGTCTTGGCAATCATGGCTGCAGTCGTCTCCGCACCATTCCTCGTTCCCGTTGATGCCCGCGTGGATAGCCGCGATGGTTCCATTCGCTTTGATTCTCTCGGGCAAGAAGAGGCAATGCCAAGCTTCGAGCCAAGAGGCTGCCGGGGTCAACGCCAGGACCCGGCGTTGAACGGCTCTTGTGGGCACTCGGCAAGGCGAGAACAGTGAAGCTCTAACGCGATGAGGAGAGGCAGCAAGTGGCTGATCAGATCCTTGAACTCATCCCTGGTGAGCGTGAGATGGCTGCTCTTTGGATGGCAGAAGCAGGACGCCGCTTTGAGGAGCTCGACCAAGGCTTGGTAAAGTCCGTGCCCTGGTCAGAAGCCCGCGATCGGCTGTTTGAAAAACAGCTGAGTCGTGTCGCGCTATCGGATTGAGCTGCACACTGATACTGGGGCACGGCTTCTTTCGTCGACGGATCTACTCGATCAGGTGTTTCTCGACCCCTGGAGCGGCTCAAAGCCCACTGACTACGATCAATCTCCGAGACTGCTGAATCTTTTCCACCCCAAGCGCAACACCGTCGACACCAACAGCCATGCGCATCGTTTCGCCCTCCCTCTTTCTATTCAGCGCCTCCATCCTGGGTCATTGGGGATGCTCGGAAGCAGGCTCAGATTCAGGTTCCGAGCCTCTCCCCTCAGGCGGCGCCAGCAATGAGACTGAAGCCTCTGACTCAAATCGAACAGGAGGAACCACAAGCTCCCCAGGCGACTCGCCCACCGCGCAACCAGCCACTTGTTTTGACTCCTCTGATGGTACGACGACCCTTATCCTTGAAAATCACTGTTCCACTAATCTAACAGTGCGCGCCCATGTCCGAGATGAAGATATTGCGGCTGAAAGTTTAGAAGTCGGAAAGTCGCTGTGCTGGGACCTGGGAGGAGCGACAGAGAATTTTGGAGGCCGTGCTTGGGGGTGGGTCACGGAGACAGGTGATCCTGGAGGTGAACGTCACACGCTCGCCGAATTCACCTTCAACGATGTGAACTTCTACGACATGGATTGGTACAATATCAGCCATGTAGATGCGTCGAACCTACCCATGGCATTCCTCCCCATCGATGGACCTGACTGCCCGCAACCTAGTTGCCCGATGAACTTCCTTGAGAATTGTCCAGACGTTGGAAAGTACACCAACGCGGGGGGAGTGCTCATCTCGTGTATCAGCCCGGACCGAGACAATCCCGAGAGCGAAGTCGCGCGCTATTTTGAGAAATGCGACGACTCCTATGCGTGGTCGGGTGATGACCAGAGTGGTGACGACGTAAGCCCCATGAAAGCCTGCAAAGATGGACCAGAGGACTATCGCGTGGTTTTTTGCCCGTGAATCGCTACCGACAAATCGGTCGCAGCCATCGAGGCAATCTGCCGCATCTGTGGCAGATCTCGGCGACCTCTCACCAACCCGCGACACAAAACGTGTGGACGTGAAACAGCTCCGCGCAAGAATTTCGCGGCGCAGCCTAGGTGGAAACCAGCTGTTCGGCAGTGCTGTCGGGAGGGCTTTCTTGTATCAATGAGCATCATGAAAGCCTCCCTCTCCGCTCCTGTTTCACTTTTATTTTTCCTCGCAACCGCCTGCGGCGGCGAAGCCGTTCCGGAGCCCGTGACTCCCAAGGAGCCAGTAGCTGAACAGCCCGAAGCCGCGGCTGAAGTTGAGGAGGTCGAAGAAGCGCCTGCGCCCGAAAGCGGCGAGCCAGCTGGCCCCACTGGTAGCCTCACCCCGAAGAGCGTGATCAGCGCTGAGGAAACTCGATTCGTCCTGAACTTCAACGCCTGCGATATCGGCATCAAAGCATCCGAAACCTGTGACAGGCAGTACAGCAGCGACCCGCGCAAGCGCAATGAGTGCATGAAGTCAGCTCGGAGCAAAATCAAAGAAGACGTCATGGAGTTCAACGAAGGCAAGTCGGGCCAGTTGGTGTGGACCACCTCCACCCAGAAAGCCAGCTCCCTCATGCACCTGCGTCAGCTCAACTTCACCTGGGGCGAAGAAACAAAGAACTCGATCACCATTGTGCCCTCCAAAGGCTCCCCCGTAGTCATTGGAGTGCCCAATAACTACTCCATCACAATCGACCACCCCCAGCACGGCAAACTTGTCTATGATGCGAAGGTTTCTGGGGCAACGCGGTAAATATTGCCCCCAGCGGCACGGGGCCTGATGGACCGTGAGCACGAGGTCGTCGGGGCCGGACGGGCGCCTTTGCTGCGTTGGTCCCACGGGCCGAGGGCGCTGGAGAGGGAGGGCGCCGGCTCTTCCAGGTGACGGAAACAGAAAAAATCGCGACTCGACGAATCCTTTTTTTCGCGCGGGGGTCTCACCTTTGTGCCCTGTTTTTTGGGTCAAAGGAGCAACATCAATGTGTTACCAAGTAACCTGTAATTCTTGCGGAAAAGTCTCATGGGGAGGCTGTGGAGCCCATGTCGCCCAGGTGATGGCCAATGTGCCCCCACGTGAGCGTTGCACTTGCAAAGAAGAGGCGTCCCTGGAAAAAAGCAGGTCCTTCTCCCCCAGGCAGCATCGTTGATGTTGACCATGGCACTTTCGGTCACGGGAGGCGCTATCTTGGGCGGACTCTACCATCGCTTCGTAGGGTGCCGCTCTGGTGCATGCCCCATTACGGCAAACGCGTGGAGTTCAATTCTCTATGGTGGGCTCCTGGGCTTCATGATGGCTCGCTAGTGAGGAATTCCAAGCGCTATCAGCTCACCTGCCCGTCCCGCCCCCTCAAGCAGAAACGCACACCCGCTCAGCTCGGCCTGGGCGACAAACCTGTCCTACTCGGGGAGTTTCGGGCGATCAGCAGGTATTCAAAGGACGCGATTTACACCTACGGAGAGACGCTACAGCTTCTGCTCGAAAATGGTTGGACTGGAGCGCTGGGCTGGGACTGGAAGGGCAGTTCGTCCGTGGAAAGACGAAAGGTAAAAGCCTTTGCTGACGCGAATAGCTGCACCACTGCCTATTAGACGTCCGTAGCGGTTTCCAGTCGAACTGTATCGTTCCGAGTGAACTGTGAGAGTGATGCACATTTCTATCACTTAAGCGCTTTAGCTTTGCGAGAGCCGGCAAAAGCTGGCACAACTAAAACGATTTAGTTCTTACCTCAGGAGTTCTCATGACTGTACGCCGCCCTCAAACGCCCCCCCGACGAACGCTTCGCTTTCTCTTCCCGGTTTCGCTTTTGACTGGAGTCATGGGAGGCGTGTGGTCGTGCTCTCCAGCAGCGAAGAATGACGGCGTCATGTCGGGAGATGGAGATGGCATCATGGTTGGCGACGGTGACGGTGATGGTGATGGTGATGGTGGAGTGGTCATCGGCGACGGCGACTTTGGCGGCGGCGGCGTTATCCCGGGCTGCACTCAAGACTGTCTTGATTTTCCTGAAGAACCCCTCATCGATCCCGAGAGCATCGCGGAGGTCACCGATGCAGACATTGCTGCATTTGGCAGCAACAAGGATGATTTTACTCCCGGATCACTCTGCGTGCACGAGCCTCAACTCGGTTCCGGAAACGCTCCCGGTGCGATGTTTCCTGCCAACTGGCTCCGCCCGAGATTCTCTTTTAGCGGCGACGCATCGATGTTCGAAATACGCCTCAGTAACCCAATTCAAAAGCATGACCTGATCGCTTACACCAAGAGCAAGTCCTGGAAAATGCCGCAGGAGATCTGGGCACGTGTCGCTGCGAATACGCACACGCCGATTACTGTTACAATTCGAGGCAGCGGTTCCAATGGTTTGATTGGAATGCAGGGAACCTTCGAAATTGCCCCGGTGGAGGCGGATGGAACGATGGTGTTTTGGGCGACGAACACGAAGAAGGTGAGCAAAGATGGTAGTTACCTGCTGGGGTTTCCCATCGGATCCGAGACAGTAGCGCCCGCGCTCGACCTCACCCAAGTCATTCAACAAACCGCGGACGCCGGAGTGTCTGATCAACGCGCCATCACCAACTACGATGGGCGAACAATCCGAGATGAGACGAGCAATCCCAACAAGCCGGGTCACAAGCCAGGAGAGGTCCAGTGCATCGGCTGTCACACATCAACTCCTGACGGCGACGCTGTTGTATTCGTGGATGACTGGCCGTGGGGAAAGGTGGCGGCCAATGTGAATCCTGATGAAGGGGCAGTCGGGGCCTCACCCAGCTACGTGAGTCCAGCTGGTACCGCACTTCTACGTATGCCTTTCCAAGGAACCCCCACCATGAGCCCGGCCTACTGGAGCGAGGGCAATCGGATCATGGTCACCTCTCTCGCTGAGCGCTCAGACATCTACTTCGATGCTGGAGTGACCTGGAGCGGCGCAAACCTGGTCTGGATCAATCTCCAAAGCGACGCCGCCATCGAGCCCACTCGTGGCGCCGATCCGTACAACGCTGCGCAAATGCGCGAGGCGGCGATACTTGCCTCTGAGGGGACGGCGTGGGGCTATCTGGCTCTCACCGGCGAGACCTACGAGGCGGCGGTGACGCCCGATTGGTCACACGACGGGTCCAGAATCGCCTACACTGCAACGAATCAGCCCGACAATGGACACCCCAGCAAATCCGTCGCGACAGTGCCTTCGGATATCCATATTGTCGACTACGAAAATGGTGCCGGCGGGCAGGTGATCGCCCTGAATGGCGCTAGCGACAGCACTGCAAAAGAGTATTACCCGTCCTTCTCCCAAGACGATAAGTGGATCGCGTTCAATCGAGCTGAAAGTGGCTCCCCCTACTACAATGCTGGTAGCGAGATCTATCTCGTTTCGGCAGCGGGAGGCGCAGCTCGCCGGCTGGCAGCAAATGATCCGCCCAGCTGCGGCGGGGAGAGCAGCCCTGGGATCAATAACAGTTGGGCTAAGTGGTCTCCTCGCGTGGTTCAAGCGGGAGGTAGAAGCTACTATTTTATCGTCTTTTCCTCGACGCGAACTCACGAAGGTCAGTTTCTCATGGATGACCCTTGGGCGCCCGAGGCGCCAGCACAGCGCTCAGCCCAGCTCTACATGGCCGCTATCGTCGTAGATGACACCACCGGGGAAGTCACGGACTACCCGAGTGTGTATCTGTGGAATCAGAATCGCGTAGTGATTGGAGACACGCTAGCCCCGCAGCCCAGCTCTAACCTCACACCAGCGTGGGACACCTTCAAAATCCCACCCCCTCCTGTGTTGAAGTAAACTTTGCCGTCGACACACAACACCGAGGGTGTCCTCTTCATCAATGAAATCTCAGAACCTCTGATCATGGAGTTGCGTCGAATGAAAGTTGCCACCGTGGCTGCGGAAAACCTAGCGCAGCTTGGTTTAGCGCGCGCGCGCGATCTCGTAGCAAGTAATAAAAATGGAAAGTGCCATGAGGACGTCGCGTGAGGTCCCTCGCAATGCGCTGGACGTGCCTATTCCTACTACTCAACTCGCTCCTGCTCAGCGGTTGCACGATCGCCGTCGATGACACCGATCCCTACGTTCTTGGTGGCGCGCCAGCCGCCCCGAAAAAACCTCCGACGGGCGACGGCGGTGGAACGCTCGGCACAGGAGGTGGATTCATGGGGACCGGCGGTGGAACCTATGGGAGTGGCGGCGACTCCTTCGGAACAGGAGGTGGGACTCCAGGAGCTGGTGGTGAAACCTCGGGATCGGGAGGCACGACGAGCGAACCACCGAAGCCAGCCGGCTGTGCTTCCGCTTCCTTCACAATGTTCCCGACGACGAAACAAATGATTCTGACATCAGAAGAAGCTACTTGATCGATTAACTAAAACGTTTTAGGTTAGTGAATGTTTCAAGAACGCCAATTGTCCATTTCAGTGTTTTTCGCCTTGGCGATGCTGGGTTGTACTGCCACCTCTACTGCGGAAGACGGGGAGTTCGATGCCACCGGCGGCGGCTCCGCTGAACCCAGCACACCGGCTGCGGGCGGATCTAGTTCTGGTGGTGGCGCAGGGGAGAACTCGGGCGGCTCGACCCCGATTGTTCCCGGTGCGGGAGGCGTGACCGGGACCGGTGGCGTGACCGGGACCGGTGGCGTGACCGGGACTGGAGGCGTGACCGGGACTGGAGGCGTGACCGGGACTGGAGGCGTGACCGGGACTGGAGGCGTGACCGGGACTGGAGGCGTGACCGGGACGGGGGGCGACAGCGGAACTGGTTCATCCGCCTGGGCGAGCTTCGAGTCGGATCTCGATGGCTTCTCTATCTCCTACGAAGCAACCACAGGTGGAGCGAGCACCGCGACCTATGACGGAAGCACGGGAGACCCCAGCGCTGGTTCGGCGAAGCTGGAGGTGCAAATTTCCGGACCGGACGAAAAGGCGTTTTTTTCAGCCTATCCGAGTTCGCCACTTGATCTGAGCGGCGCGACCATTACCGCCCGAATCAAACTCGATTCTGGACTCAGTGACGATGAATCTTGTCCGGGCGGTGCCTACGTCTTCGCAAAGAGCGGTGATGGATACGATTTTGCGCGGGGTAGCTGGACCAACCTGGATAGCGATGGATGGGTCACCATTTCGATGGTGGCGGGGTCCCCAGGTTTCAGCGAGGGCTTTGACGCCAGTGACGTGAGAGAAATTGGCGTTGCAGTTTCCTCCGGCGGCATGTGCGGTTCGGAGCCGTATGGCACGGGAATCGTGCACATTGATACAATCGCGTTTTGAGGAAGACGGCGATGGGGTCTTTGTCAACTCGCCTTAGTGAGGGAGTGCTGTGGGTTCCGCTGGTCCTGGCTGCGGTCCTCATTGGCCAGAGCTGCACCGTTTACGATGCAGAATTGCTCACGCTCGCGCGGGGAGAATCTTCTCTTGAGGACGGCTCCTCGGGAGGGGAGTCCTCGATGACGCCCCCAGGCATTGGTGGCATTCCCGTCAACTCGGGAGGTGTACCCGGCGGCGGCGGAGAAAGCTCTTCCGGAGGCGGGACCGGCGGAGCTGAGCCGAACACAGGGGGGGCTGAGGCGACCACGGGCGGCAGCAGCACCGGGGGCGGGCCGGTCGTCAACCCTGTAAAGTTCGCCTTTGCTGAGGATTTGGAGGGCTTCTTCATTTCGTCCGAGCAAACGTCGGGAGGCTCTTCGAGCACTGCTACGTGGGACGCTGCTCAAGGTGACCCGGAGACGGGCTCCGTCCAACTCGACCTCAGCACAGCCGGCCCCAACGAGAGTGTCGAATTCACGCGCGAATTCGCGACACCACTCGATCTGGGCGGCACCCAGCTCACAGCCCGCGTAAAGCTCGATTCTGGCTTGAGCGGCAATCCACTCTGCCGGGGCGCCGCCTACATTCTCGCCAAGAGTGGCCCCTCATTCGTGTACGCCCGGGGCGCGTGGCTCCCTCTGTCCAGCGCTGACGGCTGGTCAACCCTCAGCATGGACTTAGAGGCTCCTGCCTTGGAGGACGGTGTGTTTGATGCGGCGGATGTGCGCGAGTTCGGGGTGGGGCTCGCGACGGGTGATGCAAGTTGTGCCTCACCTGATTGGCAGAGTGCCCAGATTCACGTGGACACCATCGACTACTGATGGAGCCGGCTGGAGCGTGCTTGAAAGAGACGAAGGACGTTCCAGCGAATGCCCTTCGTGCTCCCGCACAATTCGGGTACTCGCCCCTTCGATTTGCGCCAATGGTCTCGTGGTGGGTATCGCCCTGCCGGGCAACGCGAACAAATCGAAGACTCCCAAAGCTTTCGGCTCAAGTACGCGAGTTCTGAGTTTGGAGGCACCCCAAAACTAGCCAAGGCAAGTTCACGGAGCAGAAGCATTTCCTGAGAAAAGACGACGCAATCGTATCGCTGCGTTACCCGTCGTCCGCTATTCCAGCACCTCTGCGCTTCGCAGAATCTGGCCACCGCACACTCCGGTCTCGCAGTCCTCGAGTGGAATGCGAACGTCGCAGAAGCGGCCTTTCACACTCACTGCGTGCTCCTTGGGATGAAGAAAAAGCCTCACATCCGAGTTCAAACCCAAGAACTCGAACTGTCGCCCCAGCGTGAGATCGAGCAAGTGCATGTGATGGCTGATCGCAATGCGTGCCCCACAAGTCTCGAAGCCTTGAGGTATCTCATCGATATTCCAGGGCTGGAAAAGTTCCTCCCGGACCGTCCGATAAATAGCGAAACTACCGAAACGAAGCGCCTCTTCATCCCCACCCATACAGGAATTCGCCATGGTTTGCGCCCGAGCAACAGCGACATGACCAACTCGACCGTCTCTCAACGGCCACAGATGATGCGTGGTCGCAACTGCAAGGCCTGGGTATTCGTACCCAGTTGTGAGAGCCCAAATGTGGCTGCTCGCGCACGGCTTTGGTGTCGGATCCGGTGCAAATGAGGGGGAACGCGAGTCAACGCTCTCGCATAATAGCTCTCGCGCTCCCTCATCGGTCTTAGGCGGCTCTCCCCACAGGGCATTCTGGTCTTGGACGACAGCTCCGTACACATCAAGCCAGCTCTCGACTTGAATTACGGGTTCTTGGCTCACGCGCACCACGACTGAACAGCTGTCATGCTCGGTTAGGTCATGCGCTCCCTTGAGAGCTCGCGCTCGGTTTCTCGCTCTCTGCGCAAGCTCTCGTAACCCCTGCTCTTCATAGGCGGTGGCCAGATTATGAACGATAGCTGACCGAACTGAGTCGGAGTCTGCAAGCGTTTCTGCGGTGCGCAACAGTTCCGCATTGTCCATCGAGAGATGCTGGCCGGCGAACCCCAGTTCGCCTCGGGCTATCGCGTCCGAAGAGTTGTGCATCACCGCCAATTGGAAATCAGAGTAAGCTTTTCGAAAATCTCCGTCTTTGGCGGACGTGCGCCCCCGAACCAGCGCTGCTCGACTCGCTTCGAGATCAGTAGGAACGCCAAAGTCCATGTACACCGGTCTAAAAATCAGACGATTGAGAAGATCTCTCTTATCGAAATTGACCGTGAGTGACGCAGCGCTGGGACGCAAGCCCTTCGAACCCTGGTTCGGCACCGTGACCGGTTCTTGATCCGTCTGTTTCTTTGTTGAGGCATTGGACGTGACCAAATTTCTCGAATCAGACTTCGGCTCGACGGCGTCGCCCTTCTTTTCGGCGTCGTTCTCGTTTTTGGTCGGCCCAGTCGATCTGTCGCAACCGAGCGTGAAGACTGGCGAAAAGAATAGAACCACTAGGTTCCAACGAACCACGCGTCGAGCAATCGGATGACCGTTGCAGGAAAACAGCTCGGTGGCGCGCAGGATGAAGTCGTGGATCATGTCCATCGACTGTCACAACAAACGACAATCAGCTCAATCAAAAGCTCGAGCCAAGGAATTCCAAGCGCCATCCGCCTACCTGTCCTTCCGTGAGAAATTTTACAGATTAGAATTTATCAGCGTTTGGTCACGGGCCGAGGCGCTGGAGAAGCGACGAGCTGCTCCCGCAGCGCCACCGGTCAAACGTTGACGGCAACAGCAGCCTCACGCGGCAAGTGCGAGACCTTTCAATCGACTTCCGGATCATCAACGGCATTTCCGGAAAAGGTTGCGTGATGATGGGATCATGAGGTCGACGCTGGAAATGTGAGCAAGATCCAACAAAGACCATAAACGGGGAGACGCTCGATCGAGTCATGAGACGCAGGAGTTGCGCGGATTTCCAGGGGAGATTTTGTGCACCTATTCGCGCTGAAGTCCCATGCTATTTCTTGAGCACCTTGAAAACCGATGCACTTGAGCGCTGAGGATTCTCGGGGTGGCGATCAAACTAAGAGCTAACGTGACAAGACCAATGACCTCTCAGCATCTCTGGACCCTCCTTTCGTTCGTTTTGTTCCTTCCAGTGGCATGTACGGACGCCGGAGATGGGCCGGGCTTTAACGAATCGGGCGGCTCCACAGCGGTAGCCAGCGGTGGTGCGAGCTCAGGTGGAGGAAGCTCCGCAACCGGCGGGACGACCGCAAGCGGCAGTAGCGGCGGGAAAAGCGGTGGAATGCCAGAAACGACCGGTGGCACAGGCGGGGGAGCGGCGAGTGGTGGAGCAGCTCCCGAAATTTTGGGAGCGCGACCACCTATGGGCTGGAACTCGTGGAATACTTTTGCCTGCGATGGTCTGAATGAGGGCGTGGTCCGAGCCACAGCGGAAGCTTTTGTCTCCAGTGGGATGAAGGACGCGGGGTACGAGTACGTCAACATGGACGACTGCTGGATGGATGGGCGCGACAGCGATGGCAAGTTCAAATGGAATGCCACGCGATTCCCTTCGGGTATCCCGGCGCTCGCAGAATATGTGCACAGCTTAGGTCTCAAAATCGGAATCTACACGACCCCGAACAATCTGACTTGTACGGGTCTGTACGGAAGTCGTCCTCAAATGGTTGGGACGCTCGGGCACGAGGAAGCCGATGCCCAAACCTTTGCTGAATGGGGAATCGACTATCTCAAGTACGATTTGTGCGCAGGCCAGATGCAGAGCTTTTTCGTCATGCGTGATGCTCTCAAAGCCACAGGTCGAGATATTTTCTACAGCATCAACCCGGCGAATCAGGGGCCTTTCTGTACGCCTCTCGACTGCGCGAATGCTCCCGCCAATCTTGATTTCAATGTGGTTGAGGTAGCCAACATGTGGCGAATCGAGATGGACATTTGGGACGGCTGGAATGAAGTCCTGCGCTGCATTGATGCCAACAAGGAATTGTACGTAGGGGCAGGCCCGGGACATTGGAATGATCCGGATATGCTTGAAGTCGGCAATCCCGGTCTGAGCGATACGGAAAGCCGCGCTCATTTTAGCATGTGGGCGATCATGGCCTCGCCGCTGATCACCGGAAATGATCTCACGAAGATGAGCGAGACCACGCGACTTACGCTCACCAACGCCGAAGTCATTGCTGTCAATCAAGATGCACTCGGCTATCAGGGGCGTGTTGTTGCGAGCCCGGGGGATCACCTTGAGGTGTGGTCGAAGGACTTGGAGGGGACTAACCGGCGCGCGGTTGCGCTCTTCAATCGCGGCCAAGGAAATGCGTCCCTGACGGTGAACTGGAGCGATATCGGTATCCCAGTTGGTGCCGCGACAGTCCGCGATCTGTGGGCGCATCAAGACTTGGGTAGCTTCACCGGCTCGTACACCGCAAGCGTTGTCGGCGCGCACAGTGTGATGATGCTTGAAATCGTCAGTACACCGTGAGGACTCCCGAGCTTCCTGTTTGCGCCAATCACCTTTGTCATCGCGAAATTCTTGCGCCTTTTCTCGCGGGTCGATTGAGAACTGACCCGTGAGAACTTGCCTCGCGAACACGTTGAGGTGCAAAAATATAGCCAGAGTGGTCAAAGTAGAATTCGCTTCGGTTCGCAAAAGAACAGGAGTAGATTGTTAGCGCTAACAACCTTCACCTATCTGATCGGAGTCACCCATGAGATCGAAGCCCGTACTTCCACTTTCTCGGCGTCACCTTCTCAGCTTGGGTGCTGGTGCAGCCGGCGGCTTGGTCGCAGGACTAGCCTGCAGCGCTGGAGACGAAAGTCACTCCCCGAATCCGGGAGTGAGTGGACCGCTTGGTTCCGGTGGCGGAAATGCCGAACCACTCGGTTCTGGCGGCGAAAATGCTGAACAACCCGGTTCTGGCGGCGCAGCGGGTAAGCCGACTCGCGATCCTCAAGCCGTGTCCATCGTGCGCTGCGAGAACTACGACTACGCGACAGTCCACGCAGCGCTCAAGGATGCGCTGGACCAGATCGGTGACCTCAACAGTCTTGTCCAAGGAAAGACCGTTGGGCTCAAGCCCAATCTGACTGGAGACTTCCAAGACGTACTCGGTCTCAGCGCCGGCGAAACGTACATCACGCACAATGCGACTGTCCTTTCGCTCACCTCCTTGCTGTTCGAAGCAGGTGCGCGCCGCGTGGTCATTCTGGAGTCAATCCCCACCACCGATTCGTTCGCTGAAGTCGTCGGACGCGCCGGCTGGGATCTGTCCGCTCTGTTGACTCTTGGGGATGTTCGACTTGAAAATACGCGCAACTTGGGTTCGGGCGCTCAATACTCGCGACTTTACGTTCCACAAAGTGCACAGCTCTACAACTACTTTGATGTGAATTCAGGCTACGAAGACATCGATGTATTTGTGTCTTTGGCCAAGATGAAGAATCACGCTTTGGCAGGGGTCACCTTGTCTATGAAGAATCTCTTCGGCATCACACCACTGTCACTCTACGGATCTGAAACCGGTCTGGGTGAAAGCGCTCTGGGCTTTCGTGGTCCAAGTATGCACGACGGGGGACTGCTCGCACCTGGAGAAATCGAAGGCTACCAGGCCAAATCAGCGAGCTACCGGATCTCTCGGATCGTTGCCGACCAGCTCGCGGCGCGACCCATCGATCTTTCCATCATCGATGGCATTACCTCAATGAGCGGGGGCGAAGGGCCTTGGCAGACAAACCTCACTGCCGTTGCGCCTGGGCTTCTCATCGCGGGCTGGAACGCAGTGGTGACCGACGCCACAGCCACGCGAGTGATGGGCTACGATCCTCTGGGTACCACGGGCCCATTTTCGGGAGAAAACCACATTCTATTGGCTCACCAAGCAGGGTTAGGTAACGCGGATGCTTCCCAGAGCGATCTGCGCGGACTGTCGGTGGCAGAGGCTCTCTATCGTTTCGGATGAATCGCAATCGCTTCGGGTGAGCCGCAGCCTTTCCCCTTTACGTCGCTTGCGGCATTCCCTCGGGGGAACGTGGTCGTGATGCGAATGCAATTGATCCCGCTAATGGCAAGGGGGACATCGAGCTGGGAGATAACGGGGAGCTAGTTCCGGCTGCCATATCCTCGTAGTGAAGTAGGAAGCGCCATGATTTGGTGCACGTGCTTGGGACTGAAAGTCGCGGTGAGAAGAAGCGCCGCGCGATCGAACGACTGCGTCACTTGTCGGCAAGCTTTGCGTTGAGACTGATGGCCGAGTGATCGATTCGTGGAAAACCGGCAACTCTTGCGCGGTTGTAAGAAATGAATCCGATCTTGGCGCGCTAGCCCAGCAGCCTTGCCTCTTATCTGCCCCATTGAGTCGACGGACGTTCATCATTTTGTGCTAGAGTACCACTGTTTGGCATTCGCGATTTTGTCATCGCTTTCGTCCCTCCATGGGGCACCCCATTCTTTTCCGAGACACTGAATATGAAGAGCCTTACTCCGCTTTACTCCTTCATGGGGAGTGCACCGATCGTACTTGTTGCCACACTGACAGGCTTTTCAGCCTGCTCACCGGCATCGCCCGCTCGGGGAGAAGCAGATCCCTCCGCTGCCGGAGGAGAGAATCCTCAGCTCCCTACGACCGAAGATAACATCGTCATTCCTCCTGATGAAGGAGGGCCCGTAGGCGGTGGCTCGGCCGATGAGCGCGACCTTCCTTTGCGCAGCGAGGTCTGTGATGCTGCTGGCAACTGTACCTGCTTGCGACTTGCGCTGCTCGGCACCCTGGATAGCAGCGCCGTAAACAGCGACTCAGGTCCCTTTGTCGAATGGCTCAACGGAAACAGTGGAGGCTCGGCGGTGGTCGACATGGTCACCACGAAACCAGATTTGAACGCTGAGTTTTTGATGAACTACGACATCCTGCTCGTGGCAAACGTGAACACGTGGGCATTCAGCGCTGAAGAAAAGGCCGCTGTGACAGCCTGGTCGCAAGAGAGCGGCGGAGGCATTATTAGTCTGACTGGTTTCGTGAGCGATAGTGCCGAGCCAGCGGCGACGAGCCAACTCATCGAGTTCTCTGGCCTGAGCTACACCGGGGCGATCGCCGCGGAAGGCGGGCAGAACATGGTGCCCGTCTACTATGGCGACGACCAGACGACGGATCGCAGTAAGTGTTTGACCTCGCCCCAGAACCGCGAGGCGCAGATTACAACCGCTATCCGCTTTGAGCCTCTCGGGGGTACGATGGAGACTCTCACCGCCAATCTGGACTACGTGGGGGCATTCATTGGATTTGGCATCAACGCGCCTGACGACGCCACGGTCGTAGCGACCGACCCGATGTCTTCTCAGCCCATCGCCGTCGCAAAAGAGGTGAACGCGAAAGGTCGCGTTTTCGCCTGGGGGGACGAATGGGTGATCTTCAAAAACCAGTGGCAAGACCCAGGCCCCTCTGATGATACAAACATGAACGAAAACAATGTCTGCTGGCAGCCAGACGAGACCGAAGCCGACGGCTTTTTCCTCACGGTTCAGTCGCTCTACCAAAGCAAACAGTTCTGGTACAACATCATCAGTTGGGTGGCGCCACCAAACGAGTGCTTCGTGATTGAAGACGAAGAGGTGACGGTGGTGCTCCGTTAGAGGACGCGAGCGACCTCACCGCCGAACGTGCACCTGGGGCTCTTGCATTGGTTGTTCGACCGATGCGAGGGAGCAATCAGACGCGTATCCAGACTCATCAACGACCAACAATTCTTCGTTCACTCAGAGCTTTTGACGTCGCTTGCCGACTCAAGAATCAATCTCGCGCTCTGGTGAAAGGTTGCCCGTCTCGACATGTCGTTCGCGAAAAAGCTGCGTCGATGAAGCGGAGGCGCGCTAGAGATGCAGCCAACACTTCATCCAGGAAATAGCTGTAGCGCCAACGCCGCGAATCCAGACTCCTCTGGTCTCGCGCGTCCACAGGCACGCCCACTGCCTGCATCAAATTCCACCTCCTGGGGGTGAGCTTTCACGTCTGTCATCTGCTTGTGAGAGAGCGCCATGCTGGAGTGTCTCCAGACCCCCAAACGTGAGAACTCATATGCGACGAATTCGACTATTGCGCCCGGTCCCACAACTCTGCTCGGCCTTCCTGCTCACCCTGATCCCTACTGCAGCTTGGGGCCAGAGCTCCGTTGAGTTGCTCGAAGACTTCGCCATCGAAGAGGTAACCGTCGACGATCCCCACTACAAGAACCTCTTCGAGGTCGACATCGATTATGTGATGCGCCTCGATCCTGTGCGGCTCATGGCTGGCTTTCGCGCAGTTTCGATGGGCCAGAATCCCGCTAGCGCGCAGGGCCTCTATGGCGGTTGGGAGGCGGGCTGGAGCCTTCTGCGGGGTCACACGATGGGGCACTACCTCACGGCACTAGCACGCGCCTACCGGCAAACCCTCGCGTCGGATCCCGAAAGGGCGCAAGAGATCAAAGCTGTTATCGATTCCACTGTTGCCCAGCTTCGCGCGTATCAAATAGCGAGCGGAAACGGCTTTCTCTTTGCTTCACCCGAATCGCACTTCGACGTCGTGGAAGGGCGGGTCGAAGGGGCCCAATGGGCGCCTTGGTACACGATGCACAAGATCATCGCGGGCATGATCGACGTCTACAGATTCACCGGGAACACTGTCGCGCTGGATGTCGCCAGCTCCCTCGGTGATTGGTCTTATGGCCGCGCGTCAAAGTGGGACAGCGCGATGCGCACCCGCGCGCTCGGCATCGAGTACGGTGGCATGAATGACTGCCTTTACGAACTCTACAAGCACACGACGGACGAGAACCATCTTGCAGCCGCCCACATCTTCGACGAAGAGACTCTCTTTACTCCGATTTCGCAAGGGACGGACGTGCTCAATGGCAAACACGCCAACACCCAGATCCCCAAGATGATCGGGTCCTTGAACCGATTTCGCACGCTTGGCCAGGCTGAAGCGCACTACTTCGACGTGGCAGAAGAGTTCTGGAATCTGGTCGTGAACAACCATACCTATGTGACCGGCGGTAACAGTCAGCTAGAGCACTTTCGCGAACCTGGACGACTGGACGCTCACCGCGACAACACGAACAACGAGACGTGCAACTCTTACAACATGATGAAGCTCACGCGCGAGCTCTTCAAGGTCGTGCCCGATGTCAAATATGCTGACTTTTATGAGCGCGCGTTCATCAACGAAATCCTTTCGGCCATCAATCCCGAAACGGGAATGACCACGTACTTCAAGCCCATGGGGACAGGCTATTTCAAGGCCTTTGGTCGAGAAGAAACGTTCTGGTGCTGCAATGGCAGTGGCATGGAGAACTACACCAAGTTGAGCGACGGTATCTATTTTCACGATGATGATGAACTCTACGTGAACATGTATGTGAGCTCGACCTTGAACTGGGCATCGCGGGGTCTCACGCTGCGGCAAAGCGCCGATGTTCCCCTTTCGCAAACGGTAACCTTTGCGATCGACACTGCGCCGGCCGACGAGGTCACAATCAAGTTCCGCAAGCCTTGGTGGCTGGCCCTGGGTGAGCTACCGCGCCTCATGGTCAACGGTCAGCCGCTGTGCCTCGAGTCTTCAGCTGGCTACATCGACGTGGCGCGTGTTTGGAGCGCGGGAGACGTGGTCGAGTTGAGCCTTCCCGCCGATGTGCGTGTCTCGCGACTTCCCGACAACGAAAACGCCGTAGCCTTTACCTATGGGCCCGTGGTTCTCAGCGCGGGGCTCGGCACGGAGCTAATGGTCACCGAGCCGCAATGGGCCTCCGAGAAGGCCTCGATTCCCGATGGTGTCGCTATCAAGGACACGATTGCGATTCAAAGCGACAACATCGAAAACTGGCTTGCAAACATCGCGCAGAACCTTATCCAGACTCCAGGGACCCTCGACTTTTCCCTCCAAGGGACGGACGAAGACGATCATCTGATGTTCGCGCCCCAATACCTGCGCCATGGTGAACGCTATGGGATCTACTTCGTGCTGCAAGGGGAGCAGGGTACGGCGATGACACCCAATCCGGATCCAGAGGATATCCCCACCGATTGCGAGGGAGCCACAGAAGGTACGGGCGGGCAAACCACCGGAGCGGGCGGAGGTTCCGAGTCGGGCGCAGGGGCCGCGACAAGCGGGGAAGTCGCTGTGGGAGGCTCCCCGGCTTTCCCGGGCGACGGCCTCAGCGAGCCCTCACCAAACAGTAGTGGTTCCGCGTCCGGGTGCGGTTGTTCCGTGCCCGGACGCCAAATGCCACCAACTACGCTGCTCACTTTTCTCTTGGCACTACTAGTGCTGCGCAGGTTAGTCGGCACATTTTGCGCAGGACAGGCAGACCACGTGTGGTAGGAAGAGGGAGCGCTTTCACGCACTCATTCCATGCGGAACACGCTCTTTCCATCTCGACCGGGCACTCGCTGCTCCACGTCGCAAACCAAAGCTTTCATCATGACCCGCTCCTTTCTTGTCGCCCTTCCCTCATTGCTCTTAGCCGTCGCCTGCGGCGCATCTTCTCCTGACACCCTGCCCGGAACAGGCGGTACTGGAGGCGCCACAGATGCCCAGGGCAATCCTGTTGGAGGCGCGGACTCTGGCTCAGGAGCGGACACTGGCTCAGGAGCCGCCCCGGGCGTAGGAGGCACAGCAGCAAGTGGTGGAACGGGCCCCTCCCCGACCGGCGACTACGCCTTGCCGCCGCCCAGCGCCTGCCACAACCAGGACTACATCGACTACCAAGAGGGGTGCATTGAGGGCGACGCAACGAGTGTTTGTGGTGGCAAATGCAACACCATCAACGCTTGCCTGGAGGACTCCACCTCGAAGCCCTACGCCGATACCGCCTTCATCTGTCCCCGTTTCATGCTCAAGAGCGACCCGATGCAGCAAGCGGCCATCGACGACGGCAACACGGCCTTCAACTATGCGATCGTGGGACACGATGTGGATCAGGGCGGCATCGACGGCACCGCTGAAAGCTCCTGTTGCCAGTGCTACCAACTCGTCTTTGCCTACCCCAGCCCGCAGCGAGACGGCCAGGTTCAGCTCAATCCAGACAACCCAGTTCCGCCGGCTTCGGCCGTCACCCTCCCCAAGCCGCTCATTGTGCAGAGCTTCAATACGGCGGCTACTGCTCATAGCTTCGACGTGTACATGGCGGGCGGAGGGCTCGGGGCAAACAACGCTTGCGGCCCGGGCATCCAGCCCGAATCTCGTTCGGGGAAGTACCTCTACAGCTCCTATCCCGATGTAGGACAGCCGAGTAATGGAGGGGTCAAAGCGGTGACCCACTTCCAGGAATGCAAGACGGACATCAATTGGGTCACGCAAGATTCGCTCTCCTCGGCGGCCTGCCAAGCGCGTGTCGAAGAAGAGTGCAACAAGCTCGAATCCCCCATCCCCGGTCTCACCGAGCAGGCCCAGCGCTCCTGCAAAGAGAGCAACAGCCCCGAGACCCCGTATCACCTCAATTGGTCTGTCTACGCCAAGAAGGTTGAGTGCCCCGCCAACCTCACGCGGGTGACAGGCTGCAAGCTGGCTCCTCAGGGGCTGCCCCCAGTCGATCCGAATGTGACCACCGCCGCCCAGGCCGCCGCCGATTCAAGCTTTTGGTCGCAGAGCACCAACGGCGAACTCTACGAAACGACCACCATGGAAGACTGCTGTCGGCCCTCCTGCGCCTCGAAGGATTGGGTGGAAGGCAAGGGCCTCGTTTCCGATCCTGAATACAATGCCTTCTATTCCTGCGACGAAAACGGCGTCCCCTACACCGAGTGACGCGCAGGCCGCCCCAGGTGCGCTGCACGACATTCTGGAGCTAGGACGACGAAAGTTCGTTCGGCTGTTTTCGGCCGAGTGGAGAAAGAAGCCGCGCGAATGTTCGCGCCCTGAAGTTCAAACTGCTCCGCGGTGCAGCAGGGCTTTGACTGACTAGAGTCCGCGAAACCTAGGACCCGTGGTGACATCAATCCAGAAGTTGATCTTCAGAGGTGATGAACGCCGCATTGGCTTTGATTCGCTCACGGGGCTACAGCCTCAGTGCTGCTATTCGCCCGATGGTGAGCAAGCGCAGTTCCAATCTGTGAGGCGGTGACCTCACCCTGTAACAACTCCAAGACCTTGGATTCTCCTGAAACCAAATAGATGCCAGGGATAGCCATGAGAGCGTCTTGGTCGCGGTAGACGGCAACTTTCTCACTATCCTTGTCTACCTGGAGCTTCGTAATCGGTAGGTCCTCGCCCTTTGCTAACGCCTCCTTCAGCGCGGACCACGAGGTAGCAATCGTTTCTTTGGTGCAGTCGCAGGCCTTCGCTTTTCCCACGAACACGATCTTGTCCACCGTCGTGGCGGGCGTCCGTTCCTCGGGAGCAGGTGCAGCAAGCGAAACGCTGTCACCGCGTGCTTCTCCAGAACTGCCACCTTTGTCAGCAGAGGAGACGGAGTTACACCCCGCCAATAGGACCAGTGATAGAATGCAATGGTGAGGGAGTTTGTAAATATTCATCATAGACCTTCGTAGGCAAAGAAGACACCGACCAGAATGATCAGTAAGCCCGCACCTCGACGCATGAACGACAGGGAACGATTTGCCATCTTGTTTTCAATCAGATGCCGGGCGGCTCCCATGGAGCTACCCGCAAGAACGATGAGTACGCTGTGACCCAGCGCGTAGACAAAAAGCAGTGCGCCGCCCCAGAGCAAGGAGCCGCCCGAACCAGCTAGGTAGGCGAGCAGGACGACGAGTATCGGTGCGGCGCAGGGGGCAGAGACGAACCCAAAAAGCAGACCGAGCGTCAGTGCGCCAAGGAAGCCGCTTGCCTTCTGAGCCACCGAAGTCCCCAGCGTGGGGATCGGCAAGGTCACCAGATCCATCAGGTGCATTCCCATGAGAAGACAAACACCTGCCACCACCCAATTCCACGCGCTGGAAACCTCGCCATACAGGCTCCCTGCGAGCGCTGCGGATATGCCCAGGACGGTAAAGGTCACGGCTAAGCCAACAACAAAGACAAGCGAGAGCGACAGTGATCGCAGGGCCCCCTTCTTCGACTCATCCCGACCAGCAACGACACCAATCATCAGTGGAATCATTGCGAGCACGCAGGGATTTGACGCTGTCACAATACCTCCAAAGAAAACCGCAACCAGGGCGAGCCATGGGCTCGTGTGGATGTAGTTCTCTACCTGACTGAGGAGTTGTTCCATGAGCGCGAGGCCCTCAGCCCTTATTTTCTGCTGTCGAAGACAACCAGGCTCGAATCTCTTGTACGGCTGGGATACGTCCCGTGGACTTCACTTCTCCTGCCACGACGAGAGCAGGCGTCATCATCACCCCGAACTTCATGATTTCGTCAAGGGATTCAACCTTCTCAAGCACAACCTCAATTTGTGAATCAGCGGCGGCAGATTCAACGGCGGCAAATAGTTTCTTACATTTGGCACATCCTGTGCCGAGTACCTGAACTCTCATTTTCTACTCCTGGGTCATTGAATGGTGGTTTGGTGGTTTTCACTGTCAGTCAGAAGACGGCCCCGTAAATCATTCCGGCTACCGTCGAGAGAACGATCACAAGAGAGACGAATACGAGTGTTTTCTGCGTGCCCAGAACGCTGCGAATGACCAGCATGTTGGGCAACGAGAGAGCTGGACCAGAAAGCAGCAGGGCAAGGGCGGGGCCTTTGCCCATACCCGCGCTGATCAAGCCTTCCAGAATGGGGACTTCGGTGAGCGTCGCGAAGTACATAAAGGCTCCGACGACAGACGCGAGAGCGTTTGCTCGAAGCGAGTTACCACCCACAGCGTTTTCGACCCAAGAGGAAGGCATGACACCTTCTCCACCTGGCCCTCCCAGAAGAAAGCCCGCGACAAGCACGCCCGCCAGAAGCAGCGGCAGGATCTGCTTGGCAAATGTCCAACTAGAGTCGGTCCACCCACGCAACTCGTCTTTGCGGAACCAGGAAAACAGAGCACCGATAAGAACGAGTCCAAAAGCACCTGTAATGTACCACTTTGCGCCATGTACGATGGCCCACCAACTGCCTGGTTCAGCGTCAGCGGCACCCAAGTTGGCAAACACGAGGATGCCAAGCATAGCGGCAAAGTAGATCGCGTCTTTCCAAAGGCTTCGCCTGCCTCCGTCCTCGGGCAAGATGACGGGAGCGTCTTTATGACGCTCCGATTCCTCTCGTCGGTAGACCAGATGCATGAGCAGGCCGATAACGACAGCGAATACTGTCGCTCCAATAGCTCTAGCTATTCCTAGCTCTGGTCCAAGCACCCGGGCAGTGAGGATGACCGCCAACACGTTGATTGCTGGTCCAGAATAGAGAAACGCACTGGCCGGGCCGAGGCCAGCCCCCCTTTTATGAATGCTCGCAAAGAGCGGAAGCACGGTGCACGAGCAGACCGCCAGGATGGACCCAGAGACCGCTGCCACAGGATAGGCAACGAGCTTGCTCGCCTTGGGGCCGAGGTAGGTCATCACAGCCCCTTGACTGACGAAAACCGATACTGCCCCCGCGATAAAGAAGGCGGGAATCAGGCAGAGCAGTACATGTTCCTGAGCGTACCAATGAGCCAGGGCCAAGCTCCCGAACAGCGCACTGGTGAAGCGCTCATTATCGAGGGGCAGAAACCAGAAAGACGCGAAGATACCTAAGATCATCGCCAGCTTTGAACGTTCGCTCATGAGACAGATCCCAGTGCGTGGCAATGTGGCCAAGTCACCAATCTACAGGTCCAAAAAAAGGAGCTAAACGGCGTCATTTCCGCTCCTTCAGCACATCTGTCGCGCAAGAGAAGAAGGTCATCACGCAAGGGGTGAGCAAGGTGTAATAGACGACGTTTCCCTCGCGACGGTCTTCAACGATCCCGTGACTCCGCAGCACGGCGAGGTGCTTCGAAACTGTTGTACGATCTGAGCCAATCAGATCGGTCAAGTCACCCGCTGAGCATTCACCACGCGACAGACGATCAACGATCTTCAACCGTGACTCGTTGGCGAGAGCCTTGAGCACTCGTGCTTGCTGTCGAAAAGTATTGTCGCAGGTCACCAGAATTCTCCTTGGCTGCGTCAACTATGTGGCAATGTGGCCATGTCGTCAACAATATTTCGTTGAGTGGCAGGAGCCGCGAGTGCACGCGGCATCGAGCCAAATCAAATCGCACCGGCCGGACGCCGTCACCCGGCGGTGACTCGCCGACATGCAAACGCACGGAGAAGGAAGTGCCGAGAATTTTTTGGCCCGAATCGCTCTGCGCGCCGACGTTTTTTCGATTCGTCCGTGCCTCGCTTGGCAAATCGAAATGAATAATGTCAGAACCGTGTCATGCAATGGGCCCAGGAACACCTGACAGACACCTTCGAGCAGAGCCTCTCGAGGTGTCTGTGCCATGGCGACTTCATCGGTGCGTTCTACCAGCGGTTTCTCGACTCGTCGGATGACGTGCAACGCAAGTTTGCTGGGACAGACTTCGACCGCCAGAAGCTGATGCTCAAGCGGAGCCTGTATCTGATGGCCCGGGCATCCCTGCAAATGGAGGACGGACTCGAACACCTCGAAACCGTCGCGCGCAGCCACTCACGGCGACAACTGGACGTCCGGCCCAGCCACTACGAGCTGTGGCTCGACGCCCTGGTGAACACCGCTTCGGATTTTGACCCACATTTCTCCGACGGGGTTGAGCTTGCTTGGAGAAAAACGCTGCGGCCGGGCATCGATCGCATGATCGCCGTGTACCGAAGAGAGCAGACGATTCGCCCCAAGCCATCGCGTTGATCCCCCAAGCCGAAAGCGTCTCTCCGGGTGCGGGGGACTTGAGGAAAAATGACCAGGGGTTTCGTTCAACGAGGCCCCGCCGCCAGTGAGGGAACGGGTGCCCATTTGTGGCAAACTTTGCGCAGCGAATGGTGACCAGGTTTCTCCTGTGCGGACATGAATAGGCATGGCCTATCGTTCATCTGTCGCGACACTCCTCCTACTTTTTTTCTCGGGAGCTTCCTGCCTCGTTGCCCTGGCGAGTTGTTCAGGCGATGCCCCGGATTCCCCCGAGCCTACCCCTGGGGGGCCATCGACTGAGCCAAGCTCCGGCGCCAGTCCACCCTCCCCAGGCACAGATGACGAAGAAGTTGAACCACCGGTGATTGACACTGACTTGAGTGAGACGGTCGCCGAAGTCGGGGGACCGACGGGCAATGATATCCCTCTTGGTAGTTGGAAGCTCGATGCGGGCGCCGCTACACCAGTTGCAGTCGGTTCCGGAAGTTTTGCCAGTCAAGTGCCATCGGGCGTCGATTCATCTGTAGAAGCGACGGAGACGGCAAACCGAACCCTCTACGTCGTAGATCCGAACCGCCCCATTCCCACCAATGATTGGTGGACCACACTGCTCACAGACAAGTTCAGCGGAAACCTCCCCGCGTTTCCCCTGTGGGTGAGCACGAGCGAAGCAGGCGTCGCGGTGGAGACTCAAACGGGCTGGGAGCCCAGCACGGATCCCAATGGGAGAGGCGCGCTTCACGAAGGCAGGCTCACAGTCACCGGACTCGGCTTTGTACCTCGGGACGCTCAAGCCGAAGACTGGAGCGACTGGGGACTAAAAATCTTGCTGGAAGAGAACGCTTCGAACTCGATGAGTGTGACCTTGGGTCACGGGTTGCCCTTCGTGTGGGTGGAGGCCAAGGGCATGGTGCCGGTTGTCCGAGGTGTGGAGACGACCTTCAACGCAGCGGGCGATCTCGCCTTACCACACACCGCAAGCAACATCGGGCTTCGCGTGGGCAGCGTCAGTTACGGACTCTTTGCCCCAGAAGGCACAAGTTTCACGAACGAAGATGAGGGACTGGCAGTACATTTTTCGGGCGAAAAACAGTTCCTCGTTCTCGCGACTCTGCCGAGTGGGACGGATCTCGAATTCTTCGCGAAGTACGCTTATGCGATCCCGAGAAGCACCCAAGTGGATTGGAACTACCAACCAGGTGACGGTCGGGTCGCCACTCGCTGGGTCCTCAACACAGAGAACCTCGCCGGCAGCGAGAACCTCGACACGATTCAGTGCTTCATTCCGCATCACTACAAGAAAACCCAGCGAAATTTTGAACTGAACAGTATCGAATACTTTTCACCGCGCGGAAAAATGAAATGCGCCACAGGTCGTGAGTTTGAGCTCGCCTGGCCGCTCAAGGGGATCGCCTCAAAGCTCCCCGCCCCCCAAGTACTCGGCGGCAAAGCCAACCCCTACAAGCCAGAAATCATGGCGCAGCAAATCGATGCTTACGCTGAACGAACGGGCTACGGCAACGATACCTATTGGGGCGGCAAAGACGTACTTGCCTTCGCCAAGTACATGAACTTTGCCCTCGAGACTGGCAATGTGACCGCCTACGAAAAGCTCAAAGCAACTCTTCGCCACAGCCTGGAAGACTGGTTCAGCTTTACTCCAGGTGAGCCCGCGCACTTCTTTGCGCTCTACCCTAAATGGGGAGCTCTCATCGGTTTTTCACCTTCTTATTGGTCGGAAGACTTCACCGACAATCACTTTCACTACGGCTACTTCACCTATGCGGCAGGACTGTTGGCGATGGTCGACAAAGACTTCGCTGAGAAGTACGGCGAGATGGCGACGCTTGTTGCGAAACACTACGCCAATTACAATCGTGAGGATTTGCGCTTCCCGATGTTCCGTACTTTCGACCCTTGGATGGGTCATAGTTACGCTGGTGGTTTAGGCGAAGGTGGCGGCAACAACCAAGAATCCTCTTCTGAAGCAATGCAGTCTTGGATTGGGCTCTACACACTGGGTACCGCGCTCAACAACAAGATGCTGCGTGACGCCGGTGCTTTCGGCTATGCGATTGAAGCGCAGGCCTGCGCCGAGTACTGGTTTGACCGAGACGGCGAGAACCTCCCGACTGATTGGACACATGTCATCTCCACTCCCGTGCACAGCAATGCGGTAGGATTCTGGACTTACTTTTCCGGCGATCCTGTGTGGATGCATGCCATCAACTGGTTGCCGATTGCACCTGGGTTCTATTACCTTGTGGAAGACTACGACTACGCCGCCCGCGAATATGCCGACATGATGGCGAAAATGGGCATGCAAGAAATTCCGGACGAGTGGAACAGTGGTCTTGGGAACGTCGTGCTCAGCTACTTACAACTCTTTGCCCCCGACACAGCAGCAGCTGAGTTTGACCGCATGTGGGACGCTCAAAGCCCAGTTGTCCGCGATGTCGATACCGGGGGCATGTCCTACTACTACACGCACTCAAACCGTGCTCTTGGTCGCATTGCCTGGAACGCCTGGACAAACCTAGCAACGAGCAATGTCTACCTTCACCCTGAATCAGGAGCAAAGACTGTCGCGGCATTTAATCCGACCGCCTCTGAAATTGAAGTGAGCATCATCGAGGACAACGTTGTCGCCGGGAAGCTGAAAGTGGCGCCCGGAGCGCTCATCAGTGAAAGCTACTGAGACTCGGCGTACGAAGCCGGGCCCAGGGAAGGGGTAGGCCATTTGCGGAAATCGCGCAAAACGTGCAGCGTTTTCCGGAATTGCGTCTCGATATCGTGATCAGTGAGATGGATGTGAACTTCTGCGGACCTCGATGCACCCGCTAAGGGCGCTCGGCCCGCGCCGAGTTCGACACAGTCTCCAGCGCGACGTATAGGCACCGCCGATGGCGAATCATCGCAGAGAGCCAATTCTTGTCCCCAATGGCGCACGGGATCAGGGCGCTAAGCGCGAGTCGAGGCCGGTCTGGGCCAATGCTCTCTCTCCCTGGGGAGTTGCCTGGAGTGAGGTACTAGAGTCCCGAGATTGGTTCCATCTGTTTCCAAAGGCTCCCCCATTTTCGGACGCGACAGAACTTCGGCTGCGCGTGCTTCGGCTCAGTCCGGATTCGATACCGCGCGTGCTCGTGGGCTCGGAGCCCTGGCCCAACAGCCTGCTGAGCTCGCCTCTAGCAAAAGTCATGGATGCTGGGCCGAAGCGTCTCGCGGGACAGTTCGAGCGTGTTGAGTCAAGGCAGGTCGAGGCACTTCTGGATCGAGCGCAGGAGCCTGAGGGGCTATCCGAGCTAAACCCATCCGAGGTGCTCCTCGTCTTGCTCTCACCCGCCGCAGCCGCCCACCGCAAACGGATGGTCGGGATAGCCGCCGAACTCACGTGTCGGCAATTCGAGCGACGTATCCAGCTGTATGCTCCGCTCTACGTCTCGAATGCATGCACCAACCTTTGTAGCTATTGCGGCTTTAACTACGAAAGCTCGATCGCGCGGCTCAACCTCCAGCCGGAGGCAATCGCTCGGGAAGCTGCCGCTCTCGCAGACCAGGGTGTCCGTCACGTGTTGCTGCTCACGGGCGAAGCTCCGCGCATCTTCAACGTCATGCAGGTCGCCGATGCCGTGTCGATTGCACGTGAGTACTTCGAAACAGTATCGATTGAAGTCTTTCCAATGTCTGAGCACGACTACGGCCGGGTCGTCGACGCCGGCGCGACCGGCTTGACCCTTTATCAAGAAACCTACGATCCTGTGCTTTACCGGCAGGTGCATCGAGCCGGCCGAAAGCGCGATATCCTGTTTCGACTCGAAGCGCCTGAGCGCGGCATCGCGGGGGGCATGCGTCGAATCGGACTCGGCGTATTGCTCGGCCTCGGTGACTGGCGCTTCGACGCGCTCGCCCTCGGGCTTCATGCGCAGGCCTTGACGGCAGCGTACCCGCAGACCACTTTCACTCTGTCTTTTCCTCGCTTGCGCCCAGCTCCTGGTGTAGCAGCAGCTGACCATCCGGTCAGCGACGAAGAGCTTCTGCAGCTCATGTCCGCGCTACGTCTCGTTTGCCCTCGGGTTGGCTTCGTGTTGTCGACACGGGAGAGCGTGGCGCTGCGCGACCAACTGGCACCACTCTTGGTGACGCAGATGAGCGCCGGGTCGAGCACACGACCAGGTGGCTACTCGCCTTCGAACGAGCCCTCCGCGGGACAGCAGTTCGAGATCGCCGATCCGCGCACCATACAGCAGATGAAAACACGCTTAATCGAACTCGGTCTGCGCGTTGTTGGAGGACTCGACCATCTCGCCCCTCGCTGTGATCTCACTGAAGGTGAGTCGCCCCGGACGAGAACGTAAGCAACTGGGCTGGTCATCGAGCGAGCTGCAAGACATGGCCGCGGAGCTACTCGCGAAGACAGCTGGCATGTCTCACCGGATGCCGCTCAACGTGGTCGACGATTTGCGCCTGATCACCTCTATCGTGAACACCTATCTGCGGGGCAGTCCGCTTCGCGCGGCCTGGCACGTGCCAGGCTGGTGCCAGGCCGTACCCCCCACGCTGGCGATGCCGAGGCTCGACGATGCGGCCAGAACTGATGCCGCTGTGGGCGCGCTTCGGCCTCCCAAGCGGGTCGCTCGGCAGGCGCGTGCGCCAAGCAAACCCCGGCAAAACGCGTACTCGCCACCCGGAGCTTCTGCTCTCTGCGGGGCGCCGCCCGGGGGGGCCGTTGAAAAAAAGGCGGGTTGAACGTGGTGTTGGCACGGACGCTGCAGTGCGAAGGTCATTACCTGAACTCGAAGGGACTCGAACTAATGAAACTCCGCAACTACAATCTCATCACCTGTCTTGCTCTCAGCAGCGGCCTCGCGGTCGCGTGCGGAGGCGAAAATATGGGCGACGTACCGGACACCGCCTAAGGCGGCGCTGGCGCCACACCGGACGACTCTCCGGGCACCGGCACCGGGGGGCGCCCGCGGGCACCGCTGGGATGGGCGGCGACAGCCAAACCAGCGCCCTCGAGGTGGTCTGGAGCAACGTCGAAGACGGTGACAAGGGTGTCTTGCTATCCCTCTTCTGCGCGCCCTCCTGATGCGCGGGGAAATGGAGCGCTCGTAAGCGTGGGCAGTCATCGGGCAGAGCGAGAGGACGGGGCGTAACGTCGTCAAGGAACTGATTGACGAGGACTTGCTCAAGTCGCCAAGCGAACGAGGGAAAATCAGTCTTGAGCTTTTCCACCATGCACTTTTTCCCGATCTGATTTAAGCCGGAACGCGATAGGAACCCGGTGCTAGCGATTCTGCAGCTAACACACCACAAACACCGGGAGACTCAGTGGGTAACACGAAGACTAACAGGGCCTTGGCGCAATTTCGCGCCTGTTTTGACAAGAAATTCATCGAAGAACTCGCGGTCAGCTCCGGGTTCACCCGTCGATTTCGTAAAGTCCGCCCCTTCGAGCTCGTTCTGGCCGGGATCGCGACTCTGAGCCGAGATACACGCTACGATGAGTCTGCTATCCGATCAGGTCACGCGGCTGGCGATTTCCGCGGACACAGCGCCGGAGCGACCGTACCTTCCAGAGCCGGAGGATATGAATAAGCGCGTCATTCTGGGCGACCGTGGATACGCCGACTTGAAATATGCACAGCGGGTGAAGGAGACACTAGGAAGGACACACATCAGCGCGAACACGCTGGCGCAACTCTACCGATTGCGCTGGCAGAGCGAACGCATTCTCACGGTCGAGTCGATCGAAGAGCTGCTCTCCAACTGAGGAGATAGGACGTCTCAAAAACGGTGAGATTTTCGCCCGTCATCGAATATTGACGTGCAATGCCACCACAACTCCCGCATACAAGTGCCTAGAAGCCTGAGGAAGATTCCGTCGACTTTCTCTCGATGAGCCGCCGTTCTACGTCCATTCGAGATGTCTCCGGTTCTCCCCCCCAAAACGCCCAGCTACGAAGAATTTTGCAAGTTTTTACCTCATGAGCGCGAGGTTCTTCACCTTCTTTCCGTGCTCGGCGCCGTCAGCAGTCGTTCACAGCTCCTCGATGAAATTCAGCGCGCTGGCATCAATGCAGTGGGCAATAAGCAGTGGGTGGGCGCGGCTCTGGGGCAAGCACTGGACCGTTGGCGAGCATCCCAGTTTGTCTGGAATACAGAGGGAGATCGGCTCATCATCGCAAGCCCGTATCTTGTCGACACTTGTATTCTCCATCCCGATGCCTCCGTACTTGCTCGAGTGCTCGAGTCGAGTGAGCGCGGAAAGCGGTTTGGACGCAGCTCCGCGTTTATACGCGCCATGTGCTTTCAGAACGAAGGCCCGGAAGCCTGGGGTGCTGCAGAACTCGGGAACCATTTTTATGTAGATGTAGATGTAGATACCTGGCTGAATGCTGCGCTGCTTGGAATGAGCAAAGAGCTGTGGTGCAGACTACCAAAACAAGCCAAGGCGCTGCTCTTTGAGTATCGATTGTGGCCGACTCTCTTCACCCTCAATCCATTTCAAGAACATGAGATTGAATGCTTTGAAGCGCTGATAGGAGTGGACGACATTTTCGAAGACACTCTCCTCGCACTTCACAGACTGCATACTGGAAATACGTCGCACGCGAGATCGCTTCTGGAGAGATTTCGCGAGAAACTACCCAGCAACCGTTCGGTACAGACCTTTGAAATTCTCACCGCCTATCATGCGACAGAAGCAACGCTCTTGCTCTTTGAAGGGGAAGTGGAGCAAGCGCGAGTACTGGCTACCCAAGCTCTGACTTTTAGCCGTGGGGTTTCTGGCAAGAAGCCCCCGAGCATTCGTGGTCCTGTAGCGGCCTGGGTGGCCCTGCTACTAGTAACCGGTTCGCCGGAACAAGCCCGACTAGGCCGTGAACTCATTGCCAGCAAGACTGCACTAAAAAAGTCTGGGCTTGCTGACTGTCTTCAATTTTTGGAGGCGGTGTTGGTCACCATTGAAGGAGGTCGCAAGTCGTTTTTTACCTCACCGGGACCCGATCTCGAGGGCTTGATGCTCGTGATCTTCTCACTCTTTGCCAAGCAATGGGGTCTCGAAATCTTTGGCTCCGTCGTGCCGGAAGAAATCAGTAGCGCTCTGATTCGAATGGCGAAGAATCGCCATCCGGTCCTGAGCGAAGAACTACGACAGCTCACAAAAAGTAAAGCCAAGTCTCGCTTGGCTGAGCTACTGCGTAGCAAGACGGAACCCTGGGAGCTTTTACTTGCAGAGTTAGAACGTGCGGCGGGATCGCTGGAAACGGCTTCTGACCCGAATGACGGGCCTTCCGAACGAATCATCTGGCAGATCAGCGTGAGTCAAGGACGTCAGTTCTCTCTGGCTGCAGTCATCCAGAAAAGAAAAGGCCAAGGCTGGAGCAAGGGCCGCCAGGTGGGTTCGGCAGCGCTGCTCAAGCTGGCAAACGATTCGAGCATGAACGAAGCTGACCGCCTCGTCGCCTCTCACTTGCGAGAGTACGTTGAGAGACATCGGGGCTATCCTCGAACCTCCTACCAATGGGATGCCAAGGTATGTCGGGCCCTCGTTGGTCACAAAAGCCTCTACAGCTCCAATGGGCAAAAGCTCGATGCAATACTTACGCGTCCGAGAGTGATTGTCGTGCAGAACGAACGGGGCCTTTCTCTCAAATTCGAACCGTCTCAGGCGATTGAGGAAGGCTATTTTCTGGAGCGCAGTGAAGGAGAATTGCGCGTTTTCGAGATCTCTGAACAGCAAGCCCGACTCGGTGCCCTACTCTCAAATGCAGCGAGCATCCCGGAAAGTCAGGTCGATCGGGGCAAGAAACTGCTTGCCGCATTGGCTGGGGCTTTTGATGTCGTGGGCGACGCGCTCTCCTTTGCATCAGAAGAGGTTGTAGAGCTTGAGGTGGCAAGTGCTTTGGTGTTGCGACTATGGCGCAAGTCGAGCGGCGGCATGCAGTTTCAATTGGTCGTGCAGCCGTTTGGCACAGATGGACCTGTTTTCATTCCGGGAGAAGGTGCCGAAGTCCTCCTTCGCAACACCGAGGAAGGCCGAGTTCAAGTGCGTCGTCGGCTCTCTGACGAAGCCGCATGCCTCGCGCAGATTCTGGAGGAAGCGCCCTTTCTCCAAGCTTGGTGGGACCCCGGAAAAGTATGCCGTTTGGCCGAGCTCGAGCAGTGCTACGAACTACTCTGTCAGGTGGGCCAGGCTTCTATCCCTGTTGAAGTACGTTGGCTCGAAGGCGAACGCCTGAACATTGTAGCTCAGCGGGATATAGCCGCTTTACGTTGGAGCCTAAGCGAAGCCGGACAGTGGTTCGAAGCGCGCATCGAAATAGAAGTCGCCCCCGATCAACGCGTCGCGCTCGCCGAGCTACTTGCTCTGATGAACGGTCAGGGACGCTTCGTGACCTTGGGCGACGGGCAAGTCGTCGCTCTCTCAAGCGAACTTCGCGAACGCATCGAACGACTTAGTCGACTCGGTTCGTTAAAGAAAAATGTCCTCAAAATTCATCCCTTGGCTCTACCTTCGCTCGATGGCGTCATGGCTGGAGCCGAGCTGAAGAAGGGAAAGCAGCTAGTCACTGAACGTCTCTCGCTCATTGAAGAAGCCTCTCGAAAAATCCCGCGAGTTCCCCAGACCTTGCAGGCCGATCTGCGCGACTACCAACGCGATGGGTTTCGCTGGCTCTCTCGCCTTGGCGCTTGGAACGCGGGAGCGCTGCTCTGTGACGACATGGGTTTGGGAAAAACCATGCAGCTCCTGGCAATCCTCCTGGCTCGTGCCAAAGAAGGTCCCTCCCTCGTCGTCGCGCCCACGTCCTTGGCGGCTCACTGGCACGATGAACTCACGCGCTTTGCCCCTTCGCTTCGGATTCATCATCTCAACGAAGCGGATCGCGAAGTGCTCGTAAATCAGCTCGCGCCCCAAGACATCGTTTTGACCACCTACGGGGTATTGCAGCGAGAAGCTGAACTACTCGCAAAAACGGAGTTTGCAATTGTCGTGCTCGACGAAGCCCAAGCCATCAAGAATCCCACCACCCAGCGAGCGAAAGCGGCTTTTTCTTTGCAAGCGAAACAAAGAATCGTCTCGACAGGAACTCCCATAGAGAACAGTCTGCTCGAACTTTGGAGTCTGATGAACTTCGCGAATCCCGGACTGCTGGGGGGACAGAAGTTCTTCTCGGAAAGTTTTGCGCGGCCAATCACTGAACGCGCCGACCGACGCGCAGCGGATACGCTTCGCGAGATGGTGCGGCCTTTCATTCTCCGTCGCACCAAGAGTCAGGTGCTCAGCGAACTGCCGGAAAAAACAGAAATCGTGCTTGAAGTGCAGCCCGAAAAAAATGAACGGGCAATTTATGAAACGATCCGCGCGGAAGCCGCCATGAATCTGGAGAAAAAGGGGAAGCGGACTTCATCCCAAGATACGGGAGAGGCTTTGGGGCAACAACGTTTCCAGGTCCTTGCAGCGCTGACAAGGCTTCGTCAGGCAGCTTGTCACCCTGCACTAGCTGGCATCAAAAACGCAGGTACCAGTGCCAAACATGAGGCCTTTTACGAGCTGGTCGACGAACTGCGCGAAGGCGGACATCGGGCGTTGGTTTTCAGTCAATTCGTGGAACACTTGTCGCTGCTACGAAAAGGACTCGATGAACGTGGCGTTCGTTACGAATACCTCGACGGACAGACACCAGCCAAAGAGCGTCAAAAACGTGTTGCGAACTTTCAAGCAGGAGAGGGTGAGCTGTTTCTCATCAGTCTTCGTGCCGGGGGTTCGGGCTTGAATCTGACCGCGGCCGACTATGTGATTCACATGGATCCTTGGTGGAACCCAGCCGTCGAAGATCAAGCAAGCGACCGCGTTCACCGCATCGGACAAGTTCGTCCTGTCACAATCTACAAGCTAGTGAGCAAAGGCACCGTGGAAGAGCGCATCATGGAGCTACATGGCGCCAAACGTGAAACCGCCGAACGGCTTCTCGACGGCGCCGAAACCATCAAGCCTCTCGACATGGAATTCTTACGCTCACTGATTCATGGGTGAGAAGCTGACGGCGCCCCGCTCCTAGAGATGGGTGAGGTCAAGTAGCGAGGCGGATTCCTTAGCTATTTTTCCTTGATTTCTATCATAAGCAGCTTTAGATTATTCAAGTGGACCCGAAAGTTACCAAGTACCTCCGGGACATCGGTCGTCGCGGAGGTCGCATCAGCCGGCGCCAACTCAGTTCGGAGGCTGCACGGCAGATGGTGTGTTTGCGCGAAGCGCGTCGAGCCTACCGGGTCTTTCACACCCGTTGCTTTTGGTCGTTTGATCCAGAGTATGTGGTGACGTCTGCCGATATCCCATGGGTCGTTGAGCATCTCCGCTCACACGGTGCTCGTGCCGGTTGGGAAAAGGCCGCTCAGCTGTCTCGTGAGTAGAACGCTACGTCGTGAGTAAAACGCCGTCGCCAATAGAACGATGCCTCAATGCCGCTAACCCCCTTCCAAGAAGCCGTCGCTCGCCTGCTTTCGTCCCATCGTGACAATGAAAGCTATCTGGCCGGCGGCGCTGCAATGCATATTGCTCCCAACTCTCTCCGCTACAGCAACGATCTCGATTATTTTCAAGACAGCGAGCAGCGAGTCGCTAGCGCCTTCCATGAGGACAGTGAACTTCTCCTCCGCGAAGGCTACAGCATTGATGTTGCTCTCGACCGTCCAGGTTTCGTGCGAGCAATCATCACAAAGGACAAAGACTCCACCAAGGTGGAATGGGTGCACGACACTGCGTGGCGCTTCATGCCGCTCATAAAAAATCCAGTCGCCGGGTTGATGCTGCATCCAGTTGATCTTGCCATCAACAAGGTCCTCGCTCTTGTGGGACGCGACGAACCAAGAGATCTTCTCGACACCATCCACACTCATGAAACAGTTCTCCCACTCGGCGCTATCGTTTGGGCCGCGGCAGGCAAAGATCCCGGATTCTCCCCAACGATGTTACTCGATCTCCTCCGTCGACGCGGTAAGCTGCGCCCAGAAGATCTCACGCGTCTCCGCCTAGCCGTTCCCGTCGACCTTCTCGCGCTCAAACGCTCGTGGCGGAGCGCGCTTGACCATGCCGCCGCATTCATTCAAAGCCGCCCCCCCGAAGAGCTCGGTTGCCTCTACTACTCTGCCAGCGCCGCCGTCTTCGTCATGCCCAGCCCCTGCGACGACGTCGTTCCCCACTACGGGCGCCCTGGCGGAGTACTGCCGCTCATTTCCTAGCGCCTGCGCCCCCTCATTTTGTCAAGCATTTTGCCTCATCTGAAATCGGTCGGAGCCCAGGAATCCAAGCGCTTTCGCTCCGCTGCCCTTCTCTGAAAAAGTTTACATACTAGACACGCGTGGCCCGACGGGCCGGATGGCCGCTGGATGTAGTTCCCGGAGCGTCGTTCAACCAACGATGTTGATCAGCTCTTTGGTCATCTCGTCGGCGGTCTTGATCATCGCCAGGGTTCGCTTTGTTCAAACCTTCGGCGCGGGATCGCCTCGAAACTTCGCGCGAAGTTCAGTGAGGGCGCTCATCAGTCGCTCTGGGTTTGGCGCGGCAAGGCAGCCGCGCCGATGGCGTGAGCTCAAGGTTGGCGCGGCTCAGAACAAAGACTGATCTCTTGCCGAACTGCACCGAAGAGGCGCTTCCCCTCGAAGTATTCCTGATTCGCCAGCGACGACTACGCGCCCCCTCATCGCAGACGCCACGCCGGAGTTGACTAAGAGTGTGCCGTTTTCGCCAGGTATTGGCGGAATGCTCTAACCGAATTCAGATTGATGCAATCTGCCTATGTTTCTAGGGCACCCCAACGTTTTCTCGCGGCAAGTTCAGCTGAAGCATTCTGGGTTTGACCCCCTCCAGCCTCTGTCGGGACTGACATCCACATGCCACAGTGGGGCAAAACTTATGTGGTTCCCCAGGCGAAAGATCGGTTCACTCCTGTTGCTCGGTCTCTCATCGTGCGGTCTCCCATCGTGCGGTGGAATTGCCGTCGATGATCCGAGCTTCGACGCATCTCAGCGTGGTCCGCGATCCACGGGTGGTGCACCGAGCGCACCAGAAGAACCAGGTGCGGGAGGGTCCGGCATCGGCGGCACCGCGGTCACTGGAGGCTTCACGGGCACCGGGGGTTCGATGCCAGGAGACTTTCCTCCGCTGAACGCCGAAGGCGCCATCGAAACAGCCTACCTTCAGCACCTGCCTTCTTGGGTGCAAGAAGTCGGCGATCGTCTCGCCATGGTGGGCATGGGCAACGGCGTCAACGAGATCAGCGCTTTTGCGAGTCGAGGACCGGGCCCCATACCCGATTGGCTCAGCTACATTCCCGAAGCTTCGGCCGCCAGCAACGGTGCCCTCGATGGAGACGGCAATGTCTATCTCGTCGGAACGACCTATTCGAAGTTCGTGCCCGACCAAGCCGGTGGTCTCGCCGATGCCATCGTCGTGCGCTTCGACGCTGATACCGGCGAACTTCTCTGGAAGACCCAGTGGGGAGGCAAGAGCCACGATCGAGGGGAAGCTGCCAGAATGCTCGATGCCACGACTTTGCTGGTGGCAGGCGAAACCGCAGGATTTCCGGAAGGCCCCGAATCCCAAGGCGAATCCGATATCTTTTTGCGCGCCGTCGATGTTCGTAGCGGCGAAGTCCTGTGGACCCAAACCTATGGGACGACGGGTCGAGACGAAGTGCGAGAATTGCTCATCGGAATTGCGGGCGACGTTTACCTGGTCGGGAAAACCTCGGGCGCGTTCACTGCCGAACCGGCGCAGGGAGAAGAGGGCTACATTCTGCGCGTCTCGGCATCTTCTGGCGAACTCTTCGCTCGAGAAGTGATCGGCGGCAGTGGGGACGACGAAGTGCGCGAGGCCTTGCTCGACGCCGATGGTCGGCTCTGGATCGGTGGAACGACGACGAGCGCCCTTTTCGACCAAACCCATCGAGGAGGCGAAGACATCTTCGTGGCGCGCCTCGATTCACAAACCCTGAGTCCCCTGAGTCTCCACCAATTCGGCACCCCCGAAGACGATCGTTTCGTTGGTTTAGAGAGCGGCTCGGCCGAAGAAATCTACGTTGCAGGATTCACCTCGGGCACCTGGTCCGGACAAAAAAGCTTCGGAGGCCAAGATGGATTCCATGCCCAAATCTCCGCACGGGGCGACAGTCTCGAGAACCTGCGGCAGTTCGGAACCGCAAGCGACGACCGCTTGTCCGCTTTCGTCGCTTCGAAGACGGGCGATCTCATCTTCATCGGCCCTACCCGCAGCGGCAGCGACTGGAACACCTATTATCTGCGTCTGTCTCCGCCTTGATTCGTCAACAGCCGTCGACGAACACGCCGATGGTCTTGCTCATCGAAGTACCCTCCGAGTCCGTTACTCGAACGGTGAATGACTGCAAGCCGCACTCGGCTGAAGAGAACGTCGCGTTTGCTCCTGACACTGTCGCCGATCCACTTGTCACCGCGTAGCTCGGGCTCTTCTTGCTGAATCCAAGGAAGAGATCTCCTAGCGAAACTTCGACTGCCTCATTCGCCTGAGCAAATACGTGAGGTTCAGCCATCCACTGAAGGTAGTCATCGAGGGCGGTGTACCCGTTCAAGTCCGGATCGGAATTGGTATCGCTGAAGTCACCCGCACTTGAGGTCGGCGACGTTCCAATCCACTCTTCCCAGAAGTCCGGGAGGCCATCGAGATCGGTGTCCCAGTCCGCGGGACGCGTCTCATTTGGATAGTTTTCGAATCCGCCGACATCGGACTCTCGGTCAGGTAAGCCTGGTTTCCCGCTCTTGCTTCCGTTAAAGCTCGTGGTGCCGTCAAGAGTCTCTTGGATGACCCGCTTGTCGTGATCGTCCACTGTGGGCTGAGTCGCTCCCACTTCGGAAAGCACCCGTTTGAATGCCTCCGATGCGCTATGAATGTCGATGTGCGAGGTGAAAAACGCATCGTCGATGAAGAGCGGATAGGGTGGCACACCGTTGTTGACTCCACCCGGATCGGTGCCCTCCATCTGGTCGCCCTCATCGAAATGCCCAGGCATCACGTTGCCGACCATGTAGTACTGCTGGGTCCCCGGAAATCCATCATAGGTCGGATTCAGAGCCGTGAAGATTTTCGTCGCCGCCCCCGGCTTGTAGTAGTTTCCGATGAAGTTGACCTCGTGAGCACCGCCATCAGTCGTACGGTCTGTCCCAGTTGTAAACGACGTTGTTCACGAGATCCAAACGTCCCTTGTAGAAGCCGTCACCATCGAGACCACCGGCCAAGCTCCAGTTGCGCCCCGAGCAGTGCGCCAACAGATTGTGGTGGAAGCTCCCTACGTCTCCACCAATGCTCGCCGCGTACCCGTGCGCAGTGCCCGATGGATAGTTTTGATGATCCGCAACGTTGAGGCATTCGGCGATCATCGAGCGCTGAAACGTGATGTTCTTGGCGTTTCGTGAGCTGAACCCTTCGTCGATCGTCCAGCTGATCGAGCTTCTGTCGATGATTGAATGATTGCTCCCCGTAAGGCCCATACCATCGTAGGTGGGCCCATACCCCAGTCGCACACGCATGTTCTGCACGACCAAGTCGTTGCCGGTGAAGCCCATGGGGGCGCGAGCCACGGTAATCCCCTTGGCTGGCGAGGTTTGCCCTGCCACGGTCACGTAGGGACTACTCAATACGAGGCGCGCGTCGAGCTCGATCAGACCGGACACCGCAAACAAGACAGTGCGCGGACCGATGTCCTTGGTGATCGCCTCGTGGAGGCTTCCCACCCCGGTCTTGTTGAGGTTCGTCACGTAAACGACTTTGCCGCCACGACCGCCACGAGCAAAACGGCCGTACCCTTCGGCGCCCGGGAAGGCGAGCTGCCGCGGCCTGAAGTACCAAAGGTTGCCCCTCGTCACATTCCCTGACGCATCGACTTCATCCACACGCCAGTAGTACGTGTACATGCTGTAGAGGTACTTCATCTCGAAGGTGGCGCCCGACTGGTTGCCCCGGAAGGCCGAGTGCGATTCATCACCAAACTGCACGACGTCCGGGTTCGTCCCGATGTAAACGTTGTGGGAAACTGCACCTGGAGCCGCATCCCAAGAAAGCGTCACCGAGCCAGAATCAGCATCGACGTGCTCGTCCGCATGAGCAGGGGTCGGATTTTTCGCCCGCTTCGTCGCATCTGCGACGTCCAGAGCAAAACCATTGACGAACACGAACCCTGACGACGAATACGCGATCTTCACGCTCGGTCCCTCGAAGGTCACGTACGAGGTTGCCGCATTAGCATTCGTCTCGCGCGCCGTGGGCTGAAGACCGCTCACGACCTTGGTACCGTTCACGCTCACATCGATGGGCTGGAACGAATTGGTTTCAGGGTTGTCGATGTGGTTGTGATAGGTGAGAAGCGAGTGTTGACCAGCCGAAAGCCCAGTGACTTCGAGGGTCAGCGTCGTCCCGCCGCGGATCCCATCTCCTGCGAGTCGAATGTAGTTCGGCTCCTGGACGCTCGCCTTGTGGTAAGTCGACTCCATCGTTCCGCTAAACTTGAAAGTGACTCCATCGAGGGTGTTCGAAGCACTGTCCTCGATGACCCAAGGCGCGTAGCCAATTTCGTTCACCTCAGCTTCGGTCCGCCCGGACACATTGAGATCCACCAAAAGAGGAGGAGAACCGCTCACATCCGTCTCGGGGTTGTCCCAATATCCCACGTCGTCGGGAGTAACGGAGATTCCGCCTGTTCCCCCGGTTCCACTGATGTTGTCGTCGCCTCCTGTCGCCACATCCCCATCTCCGGCAGAAGCTCCGGTGGCCGCAGTGGCTCCTGTACCAGTGGTGGTTGCTCCTCCCGTCCCAGGATCATCAGGACCGACCGTTTCAGAACAGCCGAAAACAAAACCAAGCGAGGAAAGACCAAGAGCGACAATGTGACACAAGCGCATGTCATCTGAGTTGCGCCCCCCTCCCGAAACCCTTCACAAATCCGTTCGGGTTAGCTCGAATCAGCTCGAACGCGCGAAGGGCAGCAAACAATTCCTGGTCGAGTGATACGAAGTCCCGAGCATGGCCAGTGGACGGGAGGCGTTCCAGATTGTAGATAAGAGGCATTATGTTCTCACTTCAATCGACGTCCCTCCTTGCTCTGATTTTAGCCGCAAGCTCTTCCCTTGGTTGTAGCTCCGATGGCACGCCCAACGGCGTTCCCGCTAGCGGAGGAAATCCTGGAACTGGCGGCACTGGAGGCGACGCCACCGACACTGGGGGATCGAATGGTGTAGGCGGAAGCAACACCGGCGGAAGCACAGGCTCTGGCGGCGGACCAGATGGATCGGGCGGAAGCGCTCCCGGCACCGTGCCCACGCCCCGCACCGCCTGCCCCACGGCACCACCCGCGACAGAAAAGGCAGCGGCGGCCGACCGAAGCTTGGCCGTTTCAAAGACCGACTACGCCCAGCTACTCACCCAGGAGACTCCCTTTCAAGGAACACGAGGTGATCTTCCCTGGCACCTTTATACGCCCGAGCAGGTCGCACAAGACGCGTCCGCGCTGTTTCCGCTCATCGTCGTTCTGCACGGTGGGTACGGGCGCGAGGTGACCGACGGCAACATCATGGTCGACGTGGCGCAATACTTACTCGGCTCACAAAACGGTTTACTCACTGAAAGTAATCGTTCCGCTTACCCGAGCTACATCGTTTTTCCTCACTGCCGAGAAGCCGAGGGCTGCAGCTTTGGAACCAACGAGTGGGGAGCGGAAGGCGGCGCCGACTTCGAGGTCAAGAGCGAGCCTTCCGTTGCGGGTGGTACAGCCATCGAACTGATCGAGCACGTCATCGCAACCTACAACGTCGATCCGACTCGGGTGTACCTTACCGGCAACTCGATGGGTGGAGGCGGCACATGGGACTTCATCAGTCGTCGACCCGAGCTCTTTGCAGCGGCCCTGCCCGTTTCGGGGCACACACCTGCGCCCCAATTCTTGACACCCATCACTGAAGCCAAGCTGCCCGTCTGGGCGTTCGGGGGCAACAACGACTTCACCAATCCGTACACCGATACGGTCGATGCCATTTCGGCGATTAACACAGCAGGCGGATGCGCCTGGCTCACGACTTACACGGGGACCGGGCACGACGACGGCTTGTGGAGCAGCCCCTACCTCGAACCGGAAATCTGGCCGTGGTTGTTCGCGCAAACGAATTCGAGCGCCCCACGCCCTGCCCTCCCCTGAGAAAGTTCGCGCTCCTCGCGCGTTGCTCGGATTCGCTTGTCGCTCGAGCCAAGGAATTCCAAGCGCTATCCACCCACCTGTCCTTCGCTGCGAGAGTTCACATACTAGGATTTGAACGAAGCCGCTCCGCGGCAGTGCAGCGACAGGCCTAGTTGGCGCCTTCGAGCACTCAGCGCCCTCGGCATTCTTTTGCCATGCACATGCTGGGCGGTGACAACCACTTCGATGGCGGTCTCATCATAGAAACAGCCGAACATGCGACAGGCTTCGCGTTCCTCGTTCAAGCGCTTGAGTCGGCCGGCCTAAGCGATACCGTCAGAATTTCCAACCTACACGCCTTTGGGCGCACCTTCCGCCTCCAAGGTCGTGGCGGCCGAAACCACAATCTCAATCACCATACGATGTGCACCATCGGAGCCAATGTGGCGCCCTGCATCGCAGGCGGCGTCGCTTCCAGTGGCAAGGACTTCGGCGCCGTGGCGATCGATTCCCAGAGTGGGAAAGGCGGCGACGGAGGCGATATTCCCGTGACTGAGTCGCTCGAAGCAGTTGCCAAGACCCTGGGGGCGGCACTGGGCATTGCGCGCGATCGATTAGAAAAACGCATCTTGGGCGGCAAGGTAATTGAGGCAGCAGTAGCGGGCTGACGGGACTCTTGGTCAAACGTGGCAGTGCGCTAGTCTTTGCCAGTGATGTACTCGCGCGGCGTCGCACCGAGTAGTTCACGAAAGACTCGATGAAACTGAGCGTAACTCCCAAATCCGGCGTCCAGCGCCGCTTGCATCAAGTTGCCACCGCCAGGAGCGACCAAAGTGAGGAAGCGCTCTAGTCGCAGGCGATTCTTGTAGTCAACCAAAGACACCCCCATCTCCTCTTTAAAGAGGTGCGTGAGCTTGCTCGCGCTCACCGCAAACCGCTTCGCCAACTCGCGACCAGACAGTGACGGGTCCTTGTGCAGAGCATGCACCACAGAAATGACGAGGGAGTCTCGGTCGTCATCCCCAACACGAGGAAGTCGAGCTAAGAGCGAATGCCACGGAAGTGCTTCGCTACCGTGACGAACATCCTCGATGATGGTCCCCAAAATGCGACAGAAAATGGCCGCCTGGGTCTGCTTTACCTCATCGATCGGAGCCCCCGTCATCGCTGAGTCGTTGGCCAGAAAGCCACACGCTCCTTGCCTCCTCAAAATGGGGGTCAGGACATTCCAGCCCTTGCCAGCGACGCGAGCCTCGCCATCCACGCGCACGATCAGAGGTGCCTCGGCGAACACCATCCAGCGCGAAACACCGGCCATCGCCTGAGCTACGGCCTCTTTGTGACGCGGACCTTCCTTGAAGAACACCTGGTGCTCATCGGTTGTTTCGCCAGCCAAACCAGTGCCCCAAGTTCCACAAAGGTGTTCCTTCTTTTCGTCATAGAGAAAAATGGCCGCCCGTTCGAGACCGACGCGATCGCGGGCAAGCTCAACCGCTCGCCGGAGCACCACATCCAAGTCCCGATAGGTCATCAGCTCGTCGGCCACGCTCAAAACGCAAACCGATCCCGTTCCTCCCGAGATCGTCATGGGCACGCGGGGGGCATGGCCGGTCAGCATCGGCTCAGCAACGTCTTTCGGCGGTTCCTCGTCACTCATCTTCCGAGTCTCCCATCGGGTGGGTGCGGACACCAGGGGCGAGCGGCGATGGCTGCCAACCACCGAATTCCGATCAAGGTCACACCCTCAGCCTGTGGAGGTCGTGAGCCGAACCGCGCGACTTCCCTAGCGCCTTTGCCCAGAGAAGGCCCTCCGGGCGAAGGGCCTCACTCGGTGAGGAACTTGAGGTCACTGATGCAGAAGGAATAGGGGAACGGCTTGCTCTCCCCTGAATCGTCCGGGATTACGTGAAACTGAATACCCAGAAGGTTTTCTCCGGAGAAATCACCCTCCGGTAAGTAAGGCTCGTACTCGGGGTCCTGGGGCGGAGCTCTCACGTCCTTCCAATGGATCGTGTTGGTCCCCCGCCTAACAGGACTTGGTCCCCACTGGTTGCCGGCAGCCCTCCAGAAGGGCGACCCTCGAGGGTGAGATTCGGAAGAACTATCAGCGACGAAGGGAGCTCCTCGCTCGATCTCATCCCATCCCCCTTCACCGTCGGAAACAAGAGTCCCTTTGTCGGAAGGCAAATCGACATTGAACGCAGTCTGCACGGGGAACTCCACACGCAGAGGGATCCTTCGTTCCTGCTCCAACTCCAATTCAGGTCCATTCCATTCTAGCTCGAAGGACACTCCAATCACTCCATGGGCGGCCGCATCCCAGGGATCACGGTCGGCGATTACCTGAAAATCACGCTCCTTGACCGTTGGATCAAGATCGAAATCGAAGCCGATCCCCGCACCCCAAATGTTCGAATAGTCGTATTTAGCCAAGGGGTCACAATTGAGCGTGTTTTCGGCTTCGCAGGTGTCGAGTGGCTCTCCTTTCGCTACACAGCATCCAAGGAGTTTGGCTACCTCACCATGGGTGCACATACGTCCGCCATCGTTTTCAAAGCCAAGGTGAGGGACCTTGTTTACGGGAAAGGTGATGGTCGAACATTCGCTAGGATGATGCTTCCCCACTCCCTGACAAGAAGGCGGTACGTTGACTCCTGGATCGGGCGCACCGCCCATGCCGTCAATAGATTCGTCTCCATAGGCGTCACCATAGGCGTACCAGCGTCCGTCGATTCCAAGCTCGTCCGACTGAATCCTTCCTTGGGAGCTGGTCTCCGGGACAATCCCCGGCTTGACCAATTCCTCCGTCTTGTAACAACCGGGAACCAGGAGCGTTCCTCCCGCACCGAGAAGCAGGCCGACTATCGCGTGTCGACGGATGACCCCGGAACGAAGAAAAGAAGAACGATGGTCCAACATCAGAATGCTCCCTGAAAAGAAAGGGACGCCGAGCCTGGCCCCAGCTGAGTCGAAAGAAAACTTCGGCTCGTCAAAGCCGACGAGCCCTCACCCTTCTTCGATTCGAAATAGTAGAGGGTGATCCCTGTAGCCGTGAGCACTCCGCTGGCGATGCCAAGACCTACCGTGACTTTGCTCGCGTTCGTGATCGAATCACCAAACTCATCGTGCCGTTCCTGCTCGGCTAGACTGCCCCCTCCGTCCGCAAGCAGACGCTCGTGTTCCGACTCCCAGGCCTCGTGCCGACCAAGGTTCCAGAAGAAATGCGAAAGAGTCGCCACCGCAAATCCGAGCCCTGTCCCCGTGATGGCCAGAGCAACCTTCTCGCCACTGGTGAACTGCGAACCGCCTTCGGCATCTGGTGAGTCTGTACCCAAAGAAGGTCCCGCCGCGCATTGAACATGAACGATCGAGCCAGGCTCAACCTCCACTGAAACCGGCCTCCAACTCCCAACGCCGTCATAGAACTCAACTTCATGACGGCCAGCATCCACCTGGTGGCCCGCACCCGGGAAGCGAGACACGTCCCGACCATTCAATCGCATACGAGCCCCAGGGGCGTCGCAATGTAGAACAAGAGTCCCCGGTCGATGTTCCGGATGGCAAGTTGCATCAGCCGCACTCCCCTGTCGGAGTTGGAGAATGTGAAACTCCACCTGACGTCTGACGCTGGCGGAGATCCGCCCGCCTCCGACGCGAAGATAGTCTGCGTAGGCCTTGACCGCTGAACACGGATTGCCCAGAGCAAGCTCGACCTGCCCAAGTCCAAAATAAGCTTCCAGCGGGGGGTCTGCGTCCAGCGCCTTTTGGAACTCGGCGCGGGCGCCGTTGAAATCCTTTTCGTCAGCAAGGGCGAGGCCCCGCTCAAAGAAGGCTCGAGCCCCAGGACTGCCATCGGCATCATCCGCGGAAAGCGCAGCAGAAGGAGGAGTCTCGCGAACCTCTGGATTCTCTGGGGTTTCCGAAACTACAGACTGACCCACACGGTCGCCGTTGGTGGCCTCGGGCGCAGATGGAACGGGCACAGGCGGAAGAGATGTCTCCGCCCGACCAATCCCCATGGTCAGCACCGATGTCGACCCACACGCGAAAAGGATCGCGCCGAATTGTTTCAAGGATGACATCAAGTTGGGCGGGGACTCCGGTGGTGAGACAAGAGCGAAGCGGGTTAGTGCTTCTTCTGTACCTTGAAGATATCGTCCAGTCCACCGGGAGACCGCTTCGGCGAAGCCTCTTTGGGCGACGAGTCCCCGCCTTGCTTGTCCGCTGCGCTCTCATCCTTCACCCCAGCTTCCTGTTTGCTTGAAAGAAGAGGCGACTCTGGCCTCGACGAAGGGAGCGGCGTGGACGAAGGTGCGGCATCGGTCCGTTGATTCGATTTGGGCGTTCGATCGATCTTCGGAGACGGATCCGATTTGATGGCTGGACCAACCTCGACGGCTTCAGCTGACTTCGGTTGCGTAGCCTCGATGCTCGGATCTGCTTGTCGAAGCCCGCTGTCCTGCGCTTCTCTCAGCTCATTGATGTTCGTCGACGGGAAGTCCGACTCCTGAGTCGCCTGCGCCGTACCCAGCGCGGGAGGAACATCCTCGGAACTGGGCTCTGACGTCAAGAACCACAACCCAGACACAATGAGCAGTACGACCGAAAAAGCGATAACAGCAAACCCAGAGCTCCGCCCCGACGCAACCGGGAGTGAGGCAGGCTCACCCGTCGTGAACTCAGATGCCGAGCCAGGAGGCGACGAAGTTCGAAGAACACCCGCTTCGCTTTGTGGATCGGAGAGCTCGGGCACGCTTGAAGACCGCGCCCGTGACGGAATTGAAGAACGGCGACTGACTGCAGTCGGATCGAGAGGAACGGGAGCTTCGACTTCCTGCCCGTCTGCCTCCGTCGCCCCGAAAGGCGACGGTCCCAGCTTAGCTAGCGCCATACTCGCCAACGCATCACGAGACATCGGCCCGAAGAGATCAAGGTGCGCCGCCTCCACCGCCCCCTTCATTGTAGCGGCCGAAGCCCATCGCCTTGATTTTTGTGGCTGCAGTGCCAGCGAAATGATCTGCACGACGTGCGGAGGTACCTTCTCTCCCAAGCAGGAAAACGACCAGGCCCGCTCTTCGTAGGATTGGTCCCAAAGAGGGACTGCTGCTGTCTCTTCTTCAGCCAAGAGCGCCATGAGAAGCGCGCCCACTGCCCAGAGATCGGTGCGTGCGTCAATGGCGTCAAAGAAGCCATTTCCCTGCTCCGGCGCCATGTATCGGTCAGTGCCCAGGATCTCCCCCTCCTCGTCATCGTCATCGTCGACACAGACCCCCAAGTCTCCCCCCAAAGCTTGTGCGATGCCAAAGTCGAGCAATTTCAAGCGACCGTCCCGGAGAATCATCAGATTGGCAGGTTTGATATCTCGATGAACAATGCCTTTTTGATGTGCCTGCACGAGAGCCGCGAGAAGCTGATCGGTGATGTTGAGCGCCTGGGCGATGGAGAGGGGGGCGGACTCTGACCCCAAGAATCTTCCCAGGTCGACCCCATCCAAATGCTCCATCACGAGATAGAAATTTCCACTCTCGTCGATGTCGTCCTCAATGATCGTGACCACAGCCGGATGACCCACGCGGTTGGCCAAGTACCCCTCTTCGACGAACCGCGCCCGCACCGTCTTGTCACGAGCGAAACGCGGGTGAAGCACCTTCACCGCCGCTCGGCTCTCGTTGCGCCTCTTCGTCGCATACACGACTCCCATGCCACCCGAGCCGAGAACTCGTTCAACTTGATATTTGCCGTGTATCCACTCGCCCGGTTGTCGCATCCTAGCAAAACCTCTCCGGCGCCACCCCGCCGGGAGGAATACCTTAGCCTCAAATGGCGCAACTCTCAGCCGACGCGGAATTCAGGTCAAAAAGGCATCACTGGCGAGGCAGCCTTCTGCCGGAGCCCTAGCTCCTCCGTACGATTCGAACCGGGGGCGGCAGGCTCTGCTCCGCGCGATAGACACCTGGGAATCGCGCCAGGGAGCGATCGGGCCAGTCGAGGTGTCTCGTACTCCGCATCGAGTTGACTCGCGACAGCGGCTGGAATGTAGGCATTCCATACGCCCGGATTGATAGCTCCGCCTCCACCACTTCCCGCGTGCTGACCCGCTACTACACAGTTTCTGGTACGAGCCGCTCGCCACGTGCTGACCCGTGCTTGCATCAACGCAGGGATTTCGAAAAAGATCACTCCACACAGTCTGCGGCATTCTTTTGCCATGCACATGCTGGAGCTGGGCAGCGATCTGCGAAGTGTCCAGTTAGCTCTCGGTCATCGGCAAATCACTAGCACCGTGGGCTACCTACACATGAGCCAACAGCGGCTGGCGAAGATCCCTTCTCCGATGGATCAGCTCGGCACTCGAGCCGCACGCAAGTTGGGGTAGTCCGATGGCGAAAGCGCAAGCCGTAGGCTCTGCGCGCGAGCGACCACGCCATGAACTCGCCACTATTGTGCGTGAACACAGGGCGTCTCTTGGGCGAATTTGTCCAGCTCAAGGCAAGGTCGTGCGCGACATAGAGCGCAGCTGCGACCACTTCTCGACGTGCTCTATCGCAAGAGCTGGATCGCTTATGCCAAGAAGCCCTTTGGTAGCGCTGAACACGTCTTTCGTTACCTCGGGCGATATACCCATCGCACCGCAATTTCTAACCAACGCATCCTAAAGGCCTCTAACGAGACTGCTACCTTTGCCACTCGTCACGATCGACAGACGCCGGAAGAGGACTTTCGCGAGCTTCTGGTGAGAGTGACCGGCGTCGACCTGCGCGCATGCCCGGCTTGCTCGAAAGTCACCATGCAACGCTTGGCGCTCCCCAGAACGAGAGCACCGCCGACATGAGCGCTTCGCAACTGGCAACTTCAAAGCGCCATGAAACTCATCTTCATCATGATGTCAGGCGACAGCTTTGTCTTCAGTTCGACAAGCGCTTGCTCCGAGGTTCGGTTGGATGTTGTTTCCCTTTTCGCAGTCGACGCCGGCGCACCCTGACCATGAGAAATCAATTCTTTACGCCGAAACTCTCGACCGGAGTCGCCTCCCGAGATCCAAAGTCCGCTGCAAGAGCTCCACAACACTGCCGAAATGCGTTTCGTTCAATGCTCGTTTCCGCGAGCACTCACCTTGGTCCAAGCGAGACAGGACAATCTTGTCCGCCGTGTCTCGGAAACGAGCTAAGATTTATCGGCGTTTGGTCCACGGGCCGAGGTCGCTGGCAAGCCGCTACTTCTTCACTTCGCGATTGTTAACAGCTCAGACGGAGCGCGAAAACAAGGAAGCTTACAACAGGTGATGAGGGCTCCGATCAGCTCGACTCCTCATGGGACTCACCCCTGAGGGTAAAGTGGATGCTGAATCGTTCCCCGAGCTCGGCGCGACGAACCCGAAGTGCTTCTTCTCGTAGATTGCCGCGCCCGACTTGAGATCTTTGTCCGAGCTGCGTTTGGCATATCTCTGACAGTGGGGGAAGTGGATCCGCCAGATGTTCCATCGTGGCTTCGCAGGTGGGCTCAGCGCATCCCTCGCCACTTGATCGGAAGCACGCCTCTAGCCGAAACTGATGGAGATCATCTCCGTCTAGTCGGGGCGGTCGTGGCGCAAAGCGAGACAGGGAGCGGGTGGGCGTTTTATCGGCTCTGCGCGGCAGAAATGGCTGCGCGAGTTCAACGCGGAACCCCCGCATGCTTGCCGACGGAGCCGCTGGTACGCGACCTCTATCTGCTCCGCGAGGCGGAAATCGTAGATTGTTCGCTCTCGCTGGAGCTTCCTGGTTTGAAGTCGGAGATTTCTTCTGCACGAAACGCGGCCCTTTTCAGACGTCCGAGCGCTTCACTGCTGACTCCCCAGGAGGCAGCAGTGGAGGAATTGGTGGTGAGCATCCTCAGTGTCGAATTCGAAAGAGGTGCCTGCACGAGCAGCTGCCCTGAGGACTCACGTTCTTGGGCCGAAGTGATGGCGAGGGACATTCGGACGAGGGGAGGAATCTACCGGGGGCTCCCGCCGGTCGAGCTTTGGGGTCTTGTTAAGCCACTGGCATGCTCGACGCGGAGAATCGTGAGCGCCGATCGTGAGGAGTCGGGTAAAACGGAACGACCTCGGGTGAGCAAGATGCGTCGCCGACCTCGAGTGAGGCGGGCGCCTGAGGATGAAGATGACGAGAGCATGGGTCTGTGGATGATTCAGCTGGATGACCCGCAGGAGCACGTGGAAGATCCGATGGGCCTTCAGCGGCCGACAGATCGAGATGCCGAGGCAGATCCTGAAGGCCTGGCTGACTCGCTGGCGGAACTGCCTGAAGCACGCCTGGTCGCGAGCCCGGAGCGTCCGAAAGAAGTTCTTGTGAGCAATGATCCTCCGCCCACAAGCGTTGAGGCGGCGGCGGAAACTACCCGGCCGGGCGGATTGGTCTATCCGGAATGGGACTACAGAGCAGGCACTTATCGAGAGTGTGGCGCTGTCGTGCGCGAGCAGCCAGCACCATTGGGCGACATTGAATGGGCGAAGCAGGTGTTTGCTCGCCGTGCGTTGCTCCTCGAAGAAGTGCGCCGCCGCTTCGAGCGTCTCCGAGCGCGTCGTCTCCGAGTGGGTCGTCAACTCGATGGCCCAGAGTTTGATCTCAACGCCTATGTCGCTTCCTTTGCGGATCGCCGAGTCGGGTTGCCCGCTGACGATCGACTTTACATGGCCTCGCGTTCTGCTCGTCGCGATGTCGCTATCGCTGTGCTTGTCGATCGAAGCGGCTCCACTGACAGTTGGGCAACGGAGAATCTTCGCATCGTGGACGTGGAGAAAGAAGCCTTGCTTGTCGTCTCCACCGCGCTTGAGGCATTGGGCGATCCGTTCACGATTCTTTCTTTCTCGGGAGAGAGCAGAAATGACGTTTCTATTTCGATCCTCAAGTCCTTCGCGGAACAAGCCGGGCCGGTCGTCCACCGCAGGATCGCGGGTCTTGAGCCTGATCGCTTCACGCGCTTCGGAGCGGCAGTCAGGCACACGACCGCGATGCTCGTGCGCAAGCCAGGCATCGGCTACTGCTTGTGCTTTCGGATGGTAAGCCTAATGATGTCGATGTTTATGAAGGGCGCTATGGTGTTGAAGATACGCGACAAGCCGTGGCGGAAGCACGGCTTCAGGGGATTCATCCCTTTTGCCTCACGGTGGACCGCCAGGCACCAAGATATATGCCCCGCATGTTCGGAGTTGGTCAGTACGCTGTCTTGCCGCATCCCGTTCAGCTTCCTTCGGCTCTGGTTCAAGTGTTGCGAGGGCTCATCAAAGAGTAGTCATGTGCTCAGTGACCCCCAGCTTCGACCATCGGGAGTCGCGTGCACTTCCTATAATGAATGGCTTGTCTTCGATCTTCATGACGTTGCTTCTGGGACTCGATCAGCACGTGGGGCCAACCAGATGGGGAACCCGAAGCTCAGGAACAGGAGGAAGGCCAGAGTCCAGCAACCTCCGCTGATCTGGTAGCCAAGTGTAGCGTGGACGGGGGAGAGCGCGGGGACGGTCACTCTGATCAGCACCGCGAGCACAAGCAGGGTGAAAGCTGTGCTGATCGTTTTTGGAACAACAAGCATGCGGCCCGAATGCCCGAGAGACACTCGTGTCATCATCCCTAGACAAAGTCCTCCAATGCCGCCCACGGTCAGCAGATGGAGTGCTGATGAAGCCGGAAGCAGTCCCAGGTGGGCGAGTCCCCGTAGGACAAAAGAGAGGGCGATGGCGCCGTAGCCTGCATGCAGGATCCAAAGCAGGGGAGCCTTCGCGTGCCTGGTTCCCCAGGTTCTCATTCGAAAAAGATGAAGCGCACCAGCTATGAGCCATGCGGCGGCGACAAGGAACTGTGCTCCGGGAGACGCCATTCCGATCCCGCTGAGTTCCAACAGGGCGGCGATGGCAAACGCTGCTAGGGCGAAACGATCCACCGTCTCCACGGACGCGATGCCGGTTGCCTTCGTCGCATTGCGGGTGAAGAGCGGGATCACTCTTCCGCCCATGACAATCATCATCAATGTAATTACGAACAAGGCGACGTTCTGTCCCAAGCCGGGCGCCAGAGGCGAGTCTCCGAAGAGGCGCAGGAAATAGGCGTCCAAGTGCATCAGCGCGTTGGCGACAAAAAGTGCAGCCAGCATGCCGAGAAACGGTACATTGCGCAGGCTCCCGGCTTGAAAAATGGGAATGGCCATCACAGTCGTGAGTGCTGGGAAAAACGCCAGATCCACCACCGCGACCAGTACAGGGGAAGCCCCGGGAATCAGCAGCAGCGCGCGTCCCAGAACAAAAAGCCCCAAGAGCAACGAGAGACTTAGGGCTGAAGTGGTCTTTCGCTGAGTCCAGTTCGCGCCCGCAGTGAGGAGAAAACCGGCGATGACGGCGCTCGCGAAGCCGAACAGCATTTCATGGGCATGCAGAGTGACGGGTGGGAAATACGAACTCAAGTTTCCTCCAGCGAGGGCGAAGAGCCACAGCGGGATCCAGACCACAGCGATGATTGTCGCTACGAGGAAGAAGGGCCTGAACCCAATCGACAGCAGGGGCCAGGCGTGACTGTCCTCAAGCTCGGGTCCGGTATGTTTTCGAGAAAGGGTCGACGGTTGAATCAAGGAATTCATGAACGTTCGTGATCATTGTGTTGGGGCAAGGGTTGGTCCCGAAACATGCGTCTCCGAGACATTGGCTACTTGTGGAAGGGCGAGAGCACCAAGTCGGTGTTTATCTGCTGCCTTCAGTTATTCGTCACCTCAATTTGATTTCGCGAATCCGCGCACCTTTTTTACGAGTCCGTCAACGAGTTCCGGTTCGTCTTGGAGGTCGGGACTTGCGGGCATGAGGGGACTCTTTCCCGTCGCCGCGCCGCCCTCCAAGATTACTTTTCTCAGCTCTTCATCGCTCACACTCGCCTGCCACGCAGCGTCAGTGTAGGCGCGCGGTTTGGGATTCAGGGCTGCTGCCGCTGGCCCGTCCCCCTTGCCATCGGCACCGTGACAAGCAACACACCGCTGGGAAAAGTAGGTGTCTGCATCGATGACGGGTTGGGTCGCCGCGGGCTTTTGCGTTAGAGGTTTCTTCTGCTCAACTTCTTTTGTTTCTGTTGTTGGTGGGTTGCAAGCAACGAAAACGGCAGCAAGGAGTGGAACTAGGATCTTGGTGCACATGGAATCCGAAGATGCATGAACCGTGCCGCCTGGGCGGGAGGTCCGGCTCTCTGGAAATGCGTCACTTGCGGAGTCCTAGCCGAATGGCCATTTGATGCAGATTGCTCCGTGCCATGCCCAAGGAGCGGGCCGCCTCAGCCCAGTTACCCCCGTTTTGCTGGACGGCGCGACGGACCACGATGCGCTTCGTTTCCTCAACAATTTTCTTGAGGGTCATGCCATCGGTCGGCAGCACGAGAGTGCTACCGCGCGAAAATGGATGGTCTTTGGTCGAGTCGTTCTCCTGAATTTCGTTTTCGGGGGTCCCTAGCTGCAAGTGTTCCGTGCGGATCAGGATCGGTTCCTCTCGTGGCATCCCAGCGCTGGCGCGTAGGACTGCCCTGCCCACGAGATGATCGAGTTCCCTCACGTTGCCTGGTAAGTCGGCGGCCGCCAGTGCGCAGCGCGCGGTCTCGTTGATTCGGACGGGCCCCAATCCGAGACGCCGACGGTAGAGATCCAGAAAAAAACCAGCCAGGAGCGGAATGTCGCTTCGCCGGTCGCGAAGCGGAGGCACCCGAATCGGATACATGTTCAAGCGATGAAACAGGTCAGAGCGGAATCGCCCTGCTTCCACTTCCAACGCGAGATCTCGATTCGTGGCAGCGACGATCCGCACGTCCACGCGGAGCGCTTTGTCGGAGCCAACACGCTGGATTTCTCCCTCCTGAAGGGCCCTGAGGAGCTTTGGCTGCACCGAGAGCGGAAGCTCACCGATCTCGTCGAGAAAGAGGGTTCCCCTGTCTGCGATCTCGAATTTCCCAGCTCGGTTAGTGGTCGCCCCGGTGAATGCGCCACGAAGATGGCCAAAAAGCTCGCTCTCGACGATTGTTTCCGGGATCGCAGCGCAGTTGACGTAAATGAGGGGATGCTCTTTGCGATTCGAGTTTTGGTGGAGCGAGCGTGCGACCAGTTCTTTTCCGACCCCTGTTTCGCCAGTGATTAGCACTGAAAAATCGGAGGGCGCGACGAGTTCGATCTCTTCCCGGACTCTCTGGATGCTTGAGCTCGTTCCAATGATTTGGCCACCGCCGTCACGGGCCACGGCGTCGCCTTGCAGGACCCGAGCAACCTGCTGGTGATGACGCGAGGCCTGCTCGATGGCCTCGATCAGGCGCCCCGTGTGGAGAGCTGCGCCGGCGAGGGCGCCAAGCATTTGCAGAAAGCGGTCGTCGAGGTCGTCGAATGCTCCTGGCTCAAGTGCATCTGCTGTGAGTACGCCGATGACGTTCTCACCTTCCATTAGGGGACAACCCAAGCACGCATGCACGTGGCGCGTGGCGTCGGGGTTAACGAGGAGTAGTCCATCATAGGGGTCTGGCAGCGAAGTGTCCGCTGGAAACCGGACAGGCGCCTTTCGTGCGACAACTACGTCCAGCCGCGGGTTGTGGCGGCGTGAGAAGCGCTGCCCCTGAACTTCTGGCGCTAGGCCATACGTCGCGACGGGGATCAGGTCATCACCCACTAACGAAAGCACGGCCGCTGCGTCGCAAGGAATGGATTGGCGAACCGCGGCGAGAAGGCGAGTGAGCCGGTCCTGCGACGCCAACGATGCGGTGAGGTCGATAGCGATCGAAAGGAGGGCGTCAGTGCGGCCCGGTGTTATTGAATTCATAACTAAGTTACTGTTCCGATAACGGTCAGTAGTATTATTATCATAACTTCCAGCTGAAGGACTCAGAAAATTCTCATGTGAGCCTGGCATGAATCGTGCTGAGGCACAGTCCGAAGGAGAAGTGATGATCGACACCAGTGAAACCCTCGGCCAGATCGCGACTGCCCATCCGGGCGCCGCACATGTGTTCTTGCGCCACCGACTCGACTTCTGCTGTGGCGGTGGGCAGAGGCTCGCCGACGCATGCAAGAAGAAGGGACTCGATCCCGGTGCTATCGCTGTAGAAATTGCCGACGAACAGGAGACGCAGCCGCTTGAGAGATGGGATGAGAAACCCCTGTCAGAAGTGATCCGGTTTATTGTCACACGCTACCACGAGCCCCTCCGTCAGGAGCTTCCAGTGCTCATTGAGGCAGCGAATCGAGTCGAACGAGTGCATGGCAATAAGCCGAGCTGTCCGCGCGGGCTGGCTTCGTGTCTCGAACAGTTGGAGGCCGAGCTGAGTCAACACATGGAAAAAGAGGAACAGGTGCTATTTCCGGCTATCGTGGCCGGTGGCAGGGGGGATCGCGTTCACATGCCTATCCGGATGATGACGCAGGAGCACGACGATCATGGAGTCAATCTGCTGCGTTTGCGTGAACTCACCATGGACTTCAGCCCTCCTCCGGAGGCGTGTGCGACATGGCGAGCTCTCTTCTCGGGCCTTCAGAAGCTTGAGTCCGAGCTGATGAAGCACATACATCTAGAAAACAGCGTTCTCTTTCCCCGTGCATTGAACGCGTAGGGAAGTGCTCCACAACGCTTGGGCAACACTTTTACGCTTCAAGCGAAAGGAAACACCATGAAATCGCCGCCCACATCGCCCGACCAAGGGAAACGATTCGACCTTGAAGCTGTTGTACGTGAACTCCGCGCACAGGAGCAGTACGTTCGCCAAGGGCAGGCGTCACGTACACTGATCCGAGCTTCAGATCTTCGCATCGTGGTTGTGTCACTAGAAGGTGGTCGGACTATCTCCGAGCATCATGCGAAGGTCACAACGTCGGTGCAGACTCTCTCCGGCTGTATCCGCCTTCAGCTGCCGGAGCGCAGCATGGATGTGCCGATGGGGCAGATACTGGTGATGGAGGCTGGTCTCACACACGACGTGTACGCTGAAACCGATAGCGCATTCTTGCTCACTCTTGGGTGGCCGACGAGCAAGTAGGGCTCGGTCGCGAAATTCATGCACGCGCTCTACCTGCTCTCGGTCTGGGTCCACATCCTTGCTGCCACCGTCTGGCTGGGGGGTATGTTGTTTCTGGTTTTGGTCGTCGTTCCCTGGCTGCGAAAGGGGGGGGGCACGGATGCCGCAGTGTTTCTGCGTGAGACCGGTGAGCGTTTTCGGAGCGTAGGCTGGGGTTGTTTCTTCGTGCTCCTCATCACCGGAACATTCAATCTGTGGTTTCGCGGGGTCCGATCACACGCGTCTGCATGCGCTCCTCGACCGCGCGATGGCGCGTCCACTTCTTGATTGGGGCGCATTCGCTGCATTTCGCTGCGGACTACTGCGTCATATTGCCATCGAAGAAAAGGTTCTTTTTCCTGCCGTTTGCAATGCTCGTCAGGGACTCGCACTTGACCGAGCGCACGAGCTACGCGTCGAGCATGCCGCACTCACGTCTCTCCTTGTCCCCACTCCAGACGGCCTTCTATACCATGAAATCCTGTCGCTGCTCTCGACGCACGACGCGAAAGAGGAGGGCGTGGGTGGCATTTACGAGGAATGCGCGAGCTGGCTCAGCGAGAAGGATCTCGTTTTCCTAGCCCACCGTGCAAAACTGTTCCCCGAAGTCCGGGTGGCACGACACTTCGATGGTCCCAACGTTTATCGCACTGCAGCCAAGGCGATTGCATCCGCAAGCCGGATCCGCGCAGCGAAGAAGGATCATCGCTAACGGCGCCTCGCGCTACTGGAGCATTGACGCAATTGATGCAAATAGGCTCCGCAGCCCGGCTTTCCTATGAAGCGACGAGCAAGCTCCACATCGCGGCAAAGTGGCAGCCTACCGCTGCCATCACCAGTGCGTGCATCGACTCGTGGTAGCCCCAGATAGCGGGATGGAAATTCCCCCAGCGCTTGACGTAGACATGCGCGCCGAAAGAGTACAGCAGGCCACCGCTCACGATCAGGGCGACGAAGAATATGTTTGTTGTCGCCCAGAGGACACCCGCATAAGGAACCACCATCCAGCCAAATGCGACGTAAATTCCTGCCCGAAGCCAGCGAGGCGCGTGCGGCCAAAAGAACGCCTGGAGGACCCCTAGGCTCGCAACCATCCACACTACCACCAAAAGGAACTCTCCCCGCTCACCTAAGACGAGCAGACACACGGGCGTGTAGGTCCCAGCGATGAGTAGATAGATGGCTGCAAAATCAATCTTCTGCAGCCAACGGAGCGTTGTTCGGGGCCAATGGGGCGCGTGATAGAGGGCGCTTGCACCGACCATGCCGCGCAACAGAGGTCGCTGTTTCTCCTGATCGTCAGAGAGGAAAACCTTTGAGTCGACAAGATCGTAGTTTGCACTTCTGCATCGTGCGGGGCGCAAGCCTCTTCACCTAGTCAGACTCCGCCACAACATCGTCATATTCTCTTGTTGAGGTTGAGATCGAGGCTGCAATTCGGGTCGCTGGTGCCAGCGGCCCCCCGGCCGGTCACCCCGGCTGATGAATTCTAGTATTTGAACTGACGCGGTCGAACGGCTTCAGACGCCTTGTCAGCTTGGAGTCTGCACCTTCAACCAAAGTACCAACAGCCTGCACGCCACGAAAAGCCAGACGAATGACTCTCGATGGGGATACCTCGATCGATTGAAATCCCTATCCGTGAGATTCTGGAAGCTTACAAAGTGGCTAAAATAGAAAGGTATGGTGATTCTATTATGCCCACCTAGTCGGACTCTAGAGTGTGCTTGTTTGTGACGGTTGGGGCGGTCGCCAAGGACACTCAGTGGAAGGAGTCGTTTGTCGCTCGATGGCCGAGTCTCGAACGTTCGGAGAACCAAAGCCTTCGAGCCAAGGAATTCCAAGCGCAATCCACCCACCTGTCCTTCGCTGTGGGAGTTCACATACTAAATTTTCAACGAAGCCGCTCCGCGGCAGTGCAGCGACAGGCCTAGTTGGCGCCTTCGAGCACTCAGCGTCCTCGCCTCTTCTGGACGTAGCATTCTGCGGCTGAGGCGACCCTTGAACTGACGTCCCTCTTCGGACAACACCACGCTCACGAGATGCAACATCATCTCGAAAAATTTGAGCCAGCGCTTCTGCGCCTAAACTTTCGCCCCAACTCCATCACAGCATACCTGCGTGTGACGAAGCGTTTCCTCGGTGAGGTTGAGGCTCCGGCTGATCAAATCAATCGCGAGCACATCAAGGAGCATCTCGCGCGGCTCACGGACAAGGGCGCCGCCCCTCAGACGAGAAACCAGGTCTTGGCGGCGATTCGCCTCTTCATGATTGAGGTGCTCGACAATCAACAGGCGACCTCAGGACTGCGGGGCGCGATGATCCCGGCAACAGTTCCTGTCGTGCTCAGTGGCACCGAAGTTCAGGCTCTGCTCGCTGCCGCTTCTTTTTCCGGGGCGTCCCAAGAGCAAGCCGCTCACCCGCTCTGCCGCTCACGCCATGAACTCGCCACCATCGTACGGGAGCATAGGGCGTCTCTTGGGCGAATTTGTCCAGCTCAAGGCAAGGTCGTGCGCGACATAGAGCGATGCCGCACCAGCTCACTCGGAGGTCACCTCGAAAAATGCCAGGCCTGCGACTACCAACGCAACGCCTACAACTCGTGTCGCAAGCGACACTGTCCGAAGTGTCAGTCGCTAGCGAGGCACCGCTGGGTCGAGCGCGCGTGTGGGGAACTTCCATCCGCATCTGCATTGTGTCGTCACCGGCGGCGGTCTCACGACCGACGGAAAAAACTGGAAGGGCACGAGTCCCGGATATCTCTTTCCGGTGAGGACACTCGGTGCGCTCTTTCGCGGGAAGTTTCTTGCTGGGCTCAAGCACATAGCAGAGGAAAACACTTGCCCGGCTATCACGTGGTCGCAGCTGCGACCACTTCTCGACGTGCTCTATCGTAAGAGCTGGATCGTTTATGCCAAGGAGCCCTTTGGTAGCGCAGAGCACGTCTTTCGTTACCTCGGGCGATATACCCATCGCATCGCAATTTCTAACCAACGCATCCTAAAGTCCTCCGACGAGACTGTTACCTTTGCCACTCGTCACGGTCAGAAGAAGACCCTGCCCGCAACCGTGTTTCTTCGACGGTTTCTTCAGCACGTTGTTCCAGAGCGATACGTCAGGATCCGTCACTATGGCCTCTGCGCGCCAGCCAATGTGCACTCACGACTCGCACGAGCGCGTCAAATCTTGGAGCAGGACATGGGGCTCGTGCCGCGACGTCTTCGACAGACGCCGGAACAGGACTTTCGCGAGCTTCTGGTGAGAGTGACCGGCGTCGACCTGCGTACTTGTCCGGCTTGCTCGAAAGTCACCATGCAACGCTTGGCGCTTCCCACAACGAGAGCACCGCCGACATGAGCGCTCCGCAACTGGCAACTTCAAAGCGCCGTCACTCTCATCTTCATCATGATGTCAGGCGACAGCTTTGTCTTCGGTTCGATGAGGCCTTGCTCCGACGCTCGTTTGGATGTTGTTTCCCTTTTCGCAGTCGACGCCGGTGCACCCTGACCATGAGAAATCAATTCTTTACGCCGAAACTCTCGACAGGAGTCGCCTCCCGAGATCCAAAGTCCGCTGCAAGAGCTCCATAGCACTGCCGAAATGCGTTTCGTTCAACGCTCGTTTCCGGGAGCACTCACCTTGGTCCAAGCGAGACAGGACGATCTTGTCCACCGTGTCTCGGAAACGAGCTAATATTTACCGGCGTGGCCGACGGGCCGGATGGCCGCTGGACAGCTCGACTAGCGGAACCCTTTCTTGGCATTGTGCTGGCCATCGCAAAACGGCTTGTTCTGCGAAAGGCCGCACCGGGCAGTGGCGCAACGTTAACGGTCGAGCCGTGCGTGCGGGTCTCCGCGGTCTGGTCGCAGGAGGTATCGGAGCCGGCGGCGGCGACTAGACGCTCTCGTTCAGGCCAGACGGCTCGACAGGTGGCGGATGCACGACGGTCAAGGGCGTAGATCACCCATCCATGGGCGTCCGCGGGCCCTCTTGTTGAATGACCAAGCCGCCGCTTTTTCAGTCAGACTTTAATTGGTAAATTTTGGCTCAATTGCTCTAGATTTATAGCGGCGTCCCCTGCTAGTGGAGTAGTCATGCGTCAAGTAATGAAGGGTGTAGGTGCGCTGGTGGCGTGCCTGTTCGTAGGGAATGCATGCAGCAGCGACGACGGCGACGGATCGGGCGGGGGCTCGGCCATGGGCGGGGAGACGGCCATGGGGGGAGAGACGGCGTCCGGCGGAACGAGCGCCGGCGGAACCCCCGCAGGGATCGGAGGCCAGCCCGACACGGACGAGGGCACCGGCACGGGGACTTGCTCGGCAAGCACCGAGAGCTTCGGCGTGACTTCCTCCGCGGAATGGACCCAGCTGGGGACGGAGGAAGACACCCAAGACAGCTCGCTGCCCCAGGGTGCGCGCGCCGAGCGCGCTGCGTTCGTGGTCGAGCCGCCTTGTGATGTCTTCGTGGTCGGCGAAAACGACTTTGAGTGGTCGTTGCACAGCGCGGCCTTGCCGGAGCCGTTCTCGGCGGTGGGCTCCGTCATCCCCGACTTCCGCTCCAACGCCGCGGTCCGCTACGTGGATCGCTTCGGCGACGACATTCTCGCGGTCTTCGACCCTCAAGAAGGGGAGCCCAGCTATCAGCTTCCGCTCGATGGCGCGGGAGCCGCTGCGCTGGGGGACGCCGATCAGGACGTGACGGGCGTCGCGCGCTTTGGCGAAGTCCTCTATGCCACGGTCGGCAGTCAACTCTGGCGCGGCGACGCAGAGGGTCTGCTCGCATCCCCCGTGGACACCTCCTCCGCTCTGGAGCTGAGTTCCGGCGGAAGCGCGCGCCGGGTCATGCGCTTCGGCGACGACCTCGTGCTGCTCGTTCCGACCGTCTTCTCCGCCACCCTGGTCGATCGAGCCTGCGCGGATGCGCTCTTCGATGCGGGAGCGGGCGGCCAGCTGGACAGCTGCGAGACGGAGGCCCTCCCGCAGGGCACGCAGCTGACCGAAACCGACGCGCTCGTCACCAACGTCGACGGCACCCTGAGTGTCCTCCTCCCGGAGGCGGCGACCTCCGTCACCGCTAGCCTCGGCGCGCGGGAGAGGGTCCACGCCGGCGTGCTCGTGGACGACGCTCTGTACCTGGCGGTGTCGGCCGAACGGGAAGAAGACAGCGAGTTCGTGCGGGTGACGTCGCTCGACGGCACGCCCGCCATCGAGGAGAGCGCCCTTCCGGATCTCCCCCTCCAGCTATCGCGACGGCTGGGTGCAGGACATGTGGACGGACGGCGAGGTGATGTTGGTTTTGGTGACGAAGTCGAGTACCAGCCAACGCACCTCGCTCTTCGGCGTGCTGTTGCCGTGAAGTAGGAAGGCTGCGCGGAAAGCCCTCCGCGCAGCAGCGACGCTTTCCCCAATCCCGAACTAGTTGTTCTCCGGGCCCTCGGGGTGACTCATGAGGCCCCTGCCGCCGACCCATTCAAGACCGAGCTGGGCTCTGGAGACCGAATCGTAAGAAGCTTTCGAGTCGCTCGATGCTGGGGAACTCGATGGAAAACAGGCGATTGGCGGGGCCAGGCTGGGGAAGCAAGAGGTTGTCGCTCGATTTGACGTCGACGACGAAGCGCCCGCCGTGCCCATGAAATATTGAGGTCATGCCAGCGCGATATTTTCGGTAACCGTCTTCATCGAGCACGTCGAGAGTGACAAATGTTTGAATCGAGCCAAGGAATTCTAAGCGCTATCCGCTCCTCTGCCGTTCTTTGAAAAATTTTACATACTAGATTTTACACGCGTGGCCGGATGGCCGGATGGCCGCTGGAGTCGCGTGATGACGAACATGATGCGCGACAACATCTTCCGCGTCGATCTCTACTTTCGTTTGGCGGGTGCCGGCATCACCCTAGCGCCCCTGCGAGAGCGCAGTCTCAAATTAGCGGACTTGGCACTTCGGACGCTACCGCCCAGCGAGCGTCGCGCACTGGGTTTGGCGCTGCTGCGTGATGAGGGAGAAGCGACCAGATCAGGTGACTCGCCGATTGACACCTCGCGGGGCTGGCCGGTTTTTACCTCGCCCATTGCCAAGCAGGCGACGGACGCGTTCGACCATCGGGCGCTTCGTGAAGACAGAATCGACGAACTCGTAGCACGAGCGTTGAATGAAGATCGCATTTGACACATCGGTGCTCGTAGCAGCAGCAGTAGGTAGCCATCCGCGACACAAGGAAGCCGCCACTCAGCTGGAGTTCGCTCGGGAGGAGACGCACGCCGGATTCCTCTGCAGTCACGCCACGGCGGAAATCTTTTCGGTACTCACCAAGCTCCCGTTGGTGCAACGGATCTCACCAGCGGAGGCATTTTCTGTCATTCAGGCACTGCGCGGGCTCCTCGTAGTGGTTCCGGTCGATGACTCAAGCTTATAGTACCGCCCTCCAGCGCTGCGTCCGGCACTATCTAACTTCGGGTATCGTCTTCGATGCGCTCCATCTTGTCGCCGCCGAAAGCGTTCAGGCTGATGTACTGCTCACTTTCAATGTGAGAGACTTCGAACGAATTCAAGAAGCAAACAGTCCGCGCATCGCGGAATCACTATAAGGCCCCCACCAAGGCAAGCCGACGACGAATGAATTCGCTGCACGCGTTTGAGAATTCCAGGCGTTATCCGCTTCTCTGCCCCTCGCTGGATTTCGATTAAAGCTGTCAAGACAACTTGACAACTTTGCATCAAAACGGGCAAATACGCCGCAATTTGCAACCTTCGTCCCCCACGTGCGTGGAGGCGGCGCAGCCGACGGAGCGCGTCAGGGGGACACTGCCTTTCCACAGCGCAGCGAGGACAAGGCAGAAGGGGGGCCACCCGGCTGCGGACCGACGATTCGCGCGCCTGCTGAAGCTGGCGTCAAAACCGGTGGACCTGCTCCCTGTGGGAACCGCGTTTCAAATCAAGCGTCGAGGCGAGGACAAACGCTTCGAGGGAAATTTGCTTCGAGTACCAGCGGGGGTCCTGCGAGATCGACTCGATGACGTGCTATCGCCCGCTCAGCTCGCGAAGAAGCACGCTGCCTACCGCCATCGCATCCTGCTTGGACCCAGCTACCACGCAGACATGTGGGCGCTTCTCAATGCTGAACCAGAACTGTCGGCCAGCGAAGTCGGCCGGCGCAGCTACGGCTCGTTTGCGACCGCTTGGCAGGTAAAGCGAGACTTTGACTTGTTAAACACTGGCAAGCAGCGAGGGCAGCTGGCTTCGTAGGCAACAGAAGCGGTGCCAAGGAATTTCACCATCTAGCGGCAACGCGTGAGACTTTGCAGCCTTAAATAGCTGTGCTAGCCACTTGTCTAATGGCAAACATAATGGCAATCATGCCACTCCGTGTCGATGAGGGGGCGAAACTGAGCGAGCTGCAAGACATGGCCGCGGAGCTACTCGCGAAGACAGCTGGCATGTCTCACCGGATGCCGCTCAACGTGGTCGACGATTTGCGTCTGATTACCTCTATCGTGAACACCTATTCCTCGAACCTTATCGAGAACAACGACACGCGCCCCGCCGAAATCAAGAAGGCTTTTGACGGGAAATTCCCCACCGATAAGAAACAGCGCCGGCTCATGAAAGAGGCGCTGGCAGCGGCGCAGTGTCAGCTAGCGATTGACCGTTCGGCAGATGAGGGAAAGCTGCAAAGCGAGGTCACTCCCGGCTTTCTGCTTTCTCTTCATCGCGCGTTCTTCGAGGACAGCCGCGAAGAACTCATCGTGAAGTACAAGGACGGCCGCGAAATACAGACCGAGCCGGGAGAGTTCCGGCGCGAGGGAGTTGACGTCGAAGTGGGTCGGCACCTTCCTCCATTCGGGGGAGACGTCAGCGCGATGATAGATGGACTATGCGCCTACTACGAGCAGCATAGCCGGGGAGCAGCGCGCCGCGTTGTCGACTTGGCGGCATTTCATCATCGCCTTCTCTACGTTCACCCTTTCGCTGATGGCAACGGGCGCACGATCAGAATGGCCACCCACGCGCGCCTTCACATGGTCGGAGTCGGAGGCTCAGGGCTTTGGAGCATCTCGCGAGGGCTCGCGCGTGGGCGCGCCGAACAGCCCGACGCAAAGGGCGAGTACAAGGCGAAACTAGCAAGGGCAGACTTCCCGACGCAAAGCTCCAGCACTGACGGGAGGGGGCCTCTCAGTCGAAACACGCTCGTTGAATTCACAGAATGGTTTCTCGAAGTGGCCATTGACCAAGTGAGCTACATGGCGGACCTCTACGACTTGGTCGGCCTGGCAGAGCGCATCGAAGCGCTTGCCGTCTCTCGCCTCAAGCCGAGTACAGCAACGCACGCTATCCCTCTACTGCGCGCCCTCCTGATGCGCGGGGAAATGGAGCGCTCGCAAGCGTGGGCTGTCATCGGGCAGAGCGAGAGGACGGGGCGTAACGTCGTCAAGGAACTGATTGACGAGGACTTGCTCAAGTCGCCAAGCGAACGAGGGAAAATCAGTCTTGAGCTTTTCCACCATGCACTTTTTCCCGATCTGATTTAAGCCGGAACGCGCTAGGAACAACGTCGTAAAAAGCCAGGGAATTCCAAGCGCTATCCGCCCCGTGCCCTTCGCTGAGAAAGTTTACGGACTAGAATTTACCGACGTTTGGTCCACAGGCCGAAGGGGCTGGCACGCGCAACGGTCCGGAGCAATGCGAGGACGGAGCTGCGAGCAACACCGGAGGTTACGACAAGTGTGGCTCTCATTGTACCCGAGGGCCCTTCTTTGGCGACGGTGTCGTTCGAAAGGAAGACGACCTCCGGTAGGCCGACTTCGCCGGAGCCGCGCTGCGCACCATTCTGAACCAGACCCCGCGAAGTATGGTACAGCCAAAACAAGCAATAACGTGTGGTTCGACCAAGCTCGCAGCAGGACTCCCCTGGGTGTGGTTCGCTCTCGAGGATGCCGCGCCGCCGCACCATGCCACCGGACTCGATGTCGACCTCACCGCTCTTGGGGAGATATCGAAGCCGCTCAAAACCTGGTTCTCGAGACACTCGAGGCGCGGAGTGTTCCTGACGGCGAAAATGGGACTACCCTCGTAGCCAACCCATGCCGCCGATTTCTCCACGCACTGTGCCGCGCCAGGAGCGCTCGCGATTCACCGTAAGCGTGATTTTAGAGGCGACAGAAAGGCTCCTTGGGCGCGCGGAAAAACTGAGCACGCGCGGGATCGCTCGGCTGGCGGGAGTGAGTGTCGGCACTCTCTATCAGTACTTTCCGGCGAAAGAAGCTGCAGTGGCGGCGGTGATCGATCGGCGACTCGCAGAGGATGAAAGAAGAATGCTTGAGGTCTTCGAGCGGAACCGGGAAAAAACCCTCGCCACTCTCGTGCGCTCTGCTCTCGAGCAAATGGTGCCCTGCTCGGACTGGGAGCGGGCGCTGTATCCGGCAATGGTGGATACCCTGGAGTCGCTGGGACGACTGCAAGCCGTGAAGAGGGTGCTCGCTCGCTTCGAACAGCTCCTCGGCGATGAATTCGAGCGGCGCTCACATGAGCTCTCGCCGGGGCTCGCTCCACGCGTCGCGGCGACGATCATCGTACACACCCAACGAGCTGCACTCTTATCCTTGGCGCAGGGTCACCCTGACCTTCCGCGCGAAGAGATCATCGCCGAGCTCGAGCGCCTCTGCCTGACTTATCTTGAAGGCTCGTCCGATCTTGATGGCTCGTCTGCCCCGTGTCTATCCATGAGACACAGCAGCTATCCATGAGACACAGCCGACTGCGCTTGTGGGACACCAGCTTCCAAAAGCCGCTCGAAAGTCTTCTGACCCACGCTGTTGGGTGTCATGTAAACCATGGTGTTACGCAGCCAGCACAAAGCCCGACTCTCCCACTGAGCCAGTCGTCCAAAGCGCATACTCTGGACAACGAAATGGTTGGCCCGAGCAATCCTCTGGTGCTCATAAGCGCGAAGGGCAAGCGCCGGTTCATCTCCATCAGACGCGGATCGAAGCGCTTGCGCCAAGAAGGCACCATCTTCGATCGCCTGACCCGCACCTTGCCCCATGTTGGGAGTCATCGGATGAGCGGCGTCGCCGAGCAAAGTGACTGGCCCGCGGCCCCAGTGTTCGAGTGGTTCGCGGTCACCGAGATCATGCAACAAGATGCTTTCCGGACTCGTTGCCTGCAAAACTGCCGGCCCCGGACTGGCAAAGGCTCCGAACCTGGCCAGGACGTAGTCCTTTCGTTCACTTGTTGGAACATCCTGCCCTGGCTCCGCGTTCTCGACTGCGAACCAGTAGGCCCTCCGCTCGGCAATGGGCACGAGACCTAGTCGCTTGCCCCGACCCCAGCTCTCTTGCATCACTCCATCCAGGCCAAAGTCGCCCTCGGCAACGCCACGAAAACACCGATAACCGGCATAGCGAATCGGTGCATCACCGTGCAGCTGCTCGCGCACCCGCGAGTGCACACCATCGGCCCCAATCAGAAGATCAAACTGAAGGTCTCCCCCACTACATGGAACAGTGACCCCATGATCGCCAACCGAAAATCCGCCAATCTCTTCACCCATCCTCAGAGTGACGTGGGGCGACCGACGACAGGCGTCAATGAGAACTTCCGAGAGCGCACCACGGTGGATCCCCACAGAAGATAGCGAAGCGCCTTCATAGGTCGTCACCGCGGACGCTGCCGAAAGGGTCTTGCCCCCCTCGGTCCGAATCGCCATCTCCGAGAGAGGATACCCCTTCTGCCGCACCAACCCGCCCAACCCCACCCCGTGAAGATTCGCCATCGCATTGTGGGCGAGAACGATGCCCGCGCCCGTTGGTGCCGGGTCTGCATGTTTCTCGAAGACAGTGATGTCGTGCCCTAGTTGCGCCAAAGAAAGCGCCCCGAAGAGACCACCGATGCCCCCTCCACTGATCGCGATTTGGTAGCTCATGCGCCAATGTTACGGCCAGAAGTCGAAGCTGTCCGTTCGCATTCCGACGCGCGCAAGGGCCACAAATAGCCGATTCATCTCAAGTCTCATCTCGAGTGTTCGGATATGACGTGGGGCAAGTGGGGATGCCATGGAAGAACGGGCAAACCAGGTCGCCACTGAGGCCAGGAGATCGGGTTGCTTTCGATGAACGCGTTTTGCGTCGGTTTCAGCGCTTCGTTTGCCCGGCGTTTGTGTCCGCGCTCGCCTCCCGCTTCCGCGACCGAAGGGGCAACAGCCTAGGGAGCGAAGTCAGGTGAAAGAAGCCGCGCGAAGGTTCGCGGGACAAAGTTTAAAATGCTCCGCAGGGTCCGAGCCAAGGAATTCCAAGCGCTATCCACCCACCTGCCATTCGCTGGGAGAGTTCACATACTAGATTTTGAACGAAGCCGCTCCGCGGCAGTGCGGCGACAGACCGAGTTGTTGCGTTTGAGCTGCCGTCCCTTCTTTCCACGTTACTCGACCCAGCTTTCTTCGGCTGGTGCGACAGCCGAGCTGACGCCATTCATCTGACAACACCACGCTCACGAGATGAAACAACATCTCGAAAAATTTGAGCGGGCGCTGCTGCGCCGAAACTTTCGCCCCAACTCCATCACTGCATACCTGCGTGTGACGAAGCGTTTCCTCGCTGAGGTTGAGGCTCCCGCTGATCAAATCAATCGCGAGCACATCAAGGAGCATCTCGCGCGGCTCACCGACAAGGGCGCCGCCCCTCAGACGAGAAACCAGGTCTTGGCGGCGATTCGCCTCTTCATGATTGAGGTGCTCGACAATCAACAGGCGACCTCAGGACTGCGGGGCGCGATGATCCCGGCAACAGTTCCGGTCGTGCTCAGCGGCACCGAAGTTCAGGCTCTGCTCGCGGCATGCCGCACCCCGACTCACCGTGCGCTGCTGATGACACTCTACGCTGCAGGTTTACGCGTGAATGAAGCCTGCTGTTTGCGCATCAATGATGTCGACTCCAAGCGTATGGTTTTGCGAATCGTAAACGGCAAAAACGGCGACCGATACGCTCCGCTGAGCCCCACGCTCCTTGAAGCGCTGCGTGCGCACTACCGCTTCGCTAGACCGCCTGGCCCTCTTCTTTTTCCGGGGCGTCCCAAGAGCAAGCCGCTCACCCGCTCTGCCGCTCGCCACGTGCTGACGCGTGCGTGCATCGACGCGGGGATTTCGAAAAAGATCACTCCACACAGTCTGCGGCACTCCTTTGCCATGCACATGCTGGAGCTGGGCAGCGATCTGCGAAGTGTCCAGTTAGCTCTCGGTCATCGGAAAATCACTAGCACCGTGGGCTACCTACACATGAGCCAACAGCGGCTGGCGCAGATCCCTTCTCCGATGGATCAACTGGGCACTCAAGCCGCACGCAAACTGGGGTAGTCCGATGGCGAAAGCGCAAGCCGGAGGCTCTGCGCGCGATCGATCACGCCATGAACTCGCCACTATTGTGCGGGAACACAAGGCATCTCTTGGGCGAATTTGTCCAGCTCAAGGCAAGGTCGTGCGCGACATAGAGCGATGCCGCACCAGCTCACTCGGAGGTCATCTCGAACAATGCCAGGCGTGCGACTACCAACGCAACGCCTACAACTCATGTCGCAACCGACACTGTCCGAAGTGTCAGTCGCTAGCGAGGCACCGTTGGGTCGAGCGCCGCAAGGAGCGTCTCTTGCCAACACACTACTTTCATGTGGTCTTCACCTTGCCCGCTGAGCTGCGCCCCCTGGCTCGCGCCGCCCCGAACGCCATTTTCGATCTGCTCTTCACCGCGGCTACGGACACTCTGCAGACTCTCGCGCGGGACAAGAAACACCTCGGCGCGCAGCTTGGCATCACCACGATATTGCACACATGGACGCGCGAACTCGCCTTCCATCCGCATCTGCATTGCGTCGTCACCGGCGGCGGTCTCACGACCGACGGCAAACACTGGAAGGGCACGAGTCCCGGCTATCTCTTTCCGGTGCGGACCCTCGGTGCGCTCTTTCGAGGGAAGTTTCTTGCTGGGCTCAAGCTCTTGGCAGAATACAATTGTTGCCCTGACATCACGTGGGCGAAGCTGCGCCCGTTCCTCGGAGAGCTCTACAGCAAGAGCTGGGTCGTCTATGCCAAGGAGCCCTTTGGTAGCGCTGAACACGTTTTCCGCTACCTCGGGCGATATACCCATCGCATCGCAATTTCTAACCAACGCATCCTAAAGGCCTCTGACGAGACTGTTACCTTTGCCACTCGTCACGGTCAGACCAAAACCCTGCCCGCGACCGTGTTTCTTCGACGGTTTCTTCAGCACGTTGTTCCAGAGCGATACGTCAGGATCCGTCACTATGGTCTTTGCGCGCCAGCCAATGTGCACTCACGACTCGCACGAGCGCGTCAGATCCTGGAGCAGGACAAGGGGCTCGTGCCGCGACGTCTTCGACGGCCGCCGGAACAAGACTTTCGCGAGCTTCTGGTCGCGGTGACCGGCGTCGACCTGCGCGCATGCCCGGCTTGCTCGAAAGTCACCATGCAACGCTTGGCGCTTCCCACAACGAGAGCACCGCCGACATGATCGCTTCGCAATTGGCAAAGTCAAAACGCCCTGAAGCGCATCTTGAACAGGATGTCAGGCGACAGCTTTGTCTTCGGTTCGATGAGGCCTTGCACCGGCGCTCGTTTGGATGTTGTTTCCCTTTTCGCAGTCGACGCCGGCGCATCCTGAACAGGGAAAATCAACGCTCGACGCCGAAACTCTCGACAGGAGTCGCCTCCCGAGATCCAAAGTCCGCTGCAAGAGCTCCATAGCACTGCCGAAATGCGTTTCGTTCAATGCTCGTTTCCGCGAGCACTCACTTTGGTCCAAGCCAAACAGAACGAGCTTGTCCGCCGTGTCTCGGAAACGAGCTAATATTTACACGCGTGGCCGACGGGCCGGATGGCCGCTGAGTAGCTTGAGCCGCACGACCCCCCACCTCCACCTCCGGGAAGCGTGCACTGATTCAGGTCGTAGCTGCCCAAAGGACAGGACAGGACAGGCCGCGACAAGTCGTTCCTCCGCCAAAGAAGCGGCCCGAGCAACTACTGGAGCTGCTTCTTTGTTCGCAGAGGATGCGATTGAGCGCTGAATCGATAAAGGCACAAGCTCCACTCCCACTTCCGCCCGGACTAGACGAAGGGTACTCGCTGTAGGACCCATAGCTCCAGTCAGCACTCGTTGGCGCGGAGAAACTGGTGTCGTCGTACCCATCCAGGCCGATCTCCTCGCAGTCGTAACCCGTGCAGAGTCCACAAAAGGTATCGTCGGGCTCGCACCAGAACTCTTCGCACTTTTTCTGGGTATCTTCGATGCAGAAGAAGCTGGGGCTGTTGGCATTCTCGTTGTGAGTGACACATGCTCCTTGGGAGCAACCCGACCCCGGTCAGCACGAGCCACAGGGCCGTCGCCCGGGAGGGGCGGCGCATCGCGTCGGACGACTGGTTCCCGTCTCTTGGTGGATGGCTGGTTACGATCGCGTCGGGCATTATGTTTGGGCATTCTACCCGAGTCGAGGTGGAGTATTCGTCACCCATATGAGGGATTCTCGGTCGATTTCCTAGCGCTCAAGGGACGTTTTACGCGCGCGGTAAGCCCCACCTCCTTTCGGCGCGCGGGTACTCTACGATCCCGCACATCCCCTGCGCTCGATCAAGGCCAATTGCAGGAGTTCTTCGGACTGACTCGGACCGAAGCAGCCCTCGCCGGCGCCCTCGTGGAGCGCTTATCCTTGGTCGAGTTCGAAGCGACGCGCGGCACCGGGCTTGAGACGGTACGCACACAGAAGCGCCACTTCCCCTTTCGAGCACCGACGCTGGGAGCGGATCACGATGGTGCCGCGTGGGTAGGTAAACTTGCCCTCGCCCCACGGCAACGTGGGTGTCCGTCAATGCTTCATACTTCGCCTTCGCGCCTGGGATTCCTTTCGAATACCTACCTCAGCCCGTTCATGGTAGCCCTTCCACTCATGCGACTTCGTGCTTTTCTCGCGCTTATTTCCCTTTTGGCCTCTACGTCCTGCGGGGACTCTGCTTCCGACTCAGCCCCCCCTTCCGACTCAGACCGCCCCGACGAAGAGGACGGCCCCGAGCCGCCCGATGAGACGCCCGACGACGAGGACGACATCACCGGCGCCGGCGGCACCACCGCTTCACCTGAGGGGGGAGCGGGGGGCGTATCAGCTGCTGGGGCAGGAAACGTCAGCGAGCCAGCAGAGAGATGTCTCGAAAACCAGCATGTGGTTGCGGGGTATTGCGCGACTTGTCCAATGGGTACTACGGCGAAAGCAGGACATGATCCGGAAGGCTCGGACACGGATTGCCAGGCAATCAGGTGTGGCGAAGATGAGCGAGTCGAGTCTCATACGTGCGTGCCGTGTGATGAAGGTGCCTTCAATGCAGCTGGTGACCTCGCTTCCAACGGGAACACGAGTTGCGAGGCGGTGCTCTGCTCGAAGGACCAACACGTCGTAGCAAACTCCTGTGTTCAGTGCCCAGCCGGAACGGCCAACGACGAAGGCGACGACGCGACCCAGGGGGGTACACAGTGTGTTGCTTTTTCCTGCGGCGAAAACGAGCGCGTCGAGTCTGGCTCCTGTGTAGCCTGCCTGCCCGGAACGACAAACCAGCCGGGGGACGATGCCACCCAGGGCGACACGAGCTGCGAAGCAGTCTTTTGTCATAACAATGAACACGTCGCCAATCACGCGTGCGTTCCGTGTCTCGCGGGCTCGACAAATGTGGCCGGCGACAACGCCTCGGGAGGCGATACTTCGTGTGACCCAACCCTCTGCGGCGAAGATGAGCGAGTCGCCGCCCATAGTTGCGCTTCCTGTCCCGCGGGCTCGACAAATGTGGCCGGCGACAACGCCGTTGGTGGCAATACTTCCTGTGACGCAACCCTCTGCGGCGAGGATCAGCGAGTCGCCTCACACGTCTGTGTTCCTTGCCTCGCTGGGATGACCAGAACAGCTGGCGACAATGCCTCAATGGGCGACACGATGTGCGACGTCGTGTACTGCGCGGCAGATGAGCGGGTCCAGTCTCACCATTGTGTCCCCTGTTCGGCCGGGACCACGAATGAATCCGGCGATAACGCGACACACTCCAACACGGCGTGCACTCCCCTCTTCTGTGACGAAGACGAGCGGGTCGCGAATCATCATTGTATCGCCTGCCCACCCGGCGCCACCAACCCGTCCGGCGATGACGCTCGACTGGATGACACCAGCTGTCGTGCTCGTTCATTGTACTACACGGAGTGGGGCACCAGTTCGATCAAGCGCTTCGACCTAGGTGGCGTTGAGACCAGGATCGCCTCGGCGAGCTTTCCCTACGGTCTTGCGGCAGATCCCGCCCAGAACCGCCTGTACTATGAGTCAAACCACGAGATATTTCAGGCTGATCTCAACGGTGGCGGAGCGACAAAGCTCGGAGCCGTGGACAACAGTCTCGGAATGACGGCTGGGTTGAACGGCAACCTCTTCGTCTCCAGCTACAATGATGACGAAATCACATTGTTCTCTGGTGGCTCGAGCAGTGTGATCCTCAGCGTCGCCAATCCATCAGGCCTCGCCTACGACTTTACGACCGACAAGCTGTTCTACATTACCTACAACGATCCGGCAGTTTACCGAGTGAACCCGAACGGCACCTCGCCTGAAGTGATTGTGCCCAGTTTGATTGGCGAAGGCTTTGGATTGGCCGTGCACGGCGGCCACGTCTATTACTCAACGCGTCGCTCGATCATTTACCGCTGCAATCTTGATGGCTCGAATAACATCGCGCTCATCAGCGGACAGGGAGTCGTCGAGGGACTCACCCTAGACCCTCAGAGCGGCAAGCTCTTCTGGATCGACACAGACGCCCAGATGCTCAGAATGGCGGAGCTCAGCAATGGGACCAATATTGTAGATGTGCATCCCGTGGCACGATTCTCGGGTCACATGATCTACCTCGAGCGTGATGCCCCCTAGACCGATCAATCCGGGACTCCTCTAACGTTTGTGCGCCCCCATCCACCGAGAAACTCATGGCGCGTCGCGCCGTGAGCTGCTGGGAAAAAGGCTGTCCCGCCAAGACTCACTTGCTCGCGGCTCTTGCTTTCCACAGTCCCTCAATGTCTTCGAAAACGACGTACAGACAGGGCACCAGGACCAAGATGATCGCCGTGGCAAAGACGATCCCGAAACCAAGAGATACGGCCATCGGGATCAATTGATTCGTTTGATCGGAGCGCTCGAGAATGATCGGCGAAAGCCCGCCAAAGGTGGTGAGGGTTGTGAGCAGGATGGGGCGAAAACGACGAACCCCCGCCTGACGAATCGCGGCGAAAGCCGATTGATCGCCCCGGTGTCTGTTCGCAAAATCGATCATCACAAGTGAATCGTTCACCACCACACCTGACAGAGCGATGACTCCCATCAGGCTCACCAGGGAAAGATCGTGTCCCAGGATGAGGTGCCCGATCAGCGCCCCAACGACCCCAAAGGGAATGGCCATCATTACGATCAGCGGCTGGGCGTAGCTTCTAAATGCGATGGCCAAGAGCGAGTAGATGACCGCGAGAGCCAGCGCAAAACCACCCCACAAGGTACGCGTTGATTCTCGCATATCCGCCTGGTTCCCCTTGAAGGTCCAGGTCGCCTCAGGAAACTCGGCCATGAGCTGGGGGAGCTCGTTGGCTTCCAATCCAGACAGGACTCGCGTCACCGCATTGTTCGGTTCAACATCAATAGCGACGCTCACCACGCGGCGACCGTTACGCCGCACAATGGACTGAAACGCAACACTGGATTGGACCTGAGCCACTTCTCTCAGGGGCACCTCTCCGCCATCCGGCGTCTGCACGATAAAGTCCTCGAACGAAGAAAGAGCCTTGCGTTCAGCCTCAGGGAGCTTGACGCGCACTTCAATCTCATTCGTCCCGCGCAGCTGGCGAAGAGCGAGAGCGCCAAAAAACGCGTCACGCACCTGCTGTCCGACGTAGTCGGAGGTGAGTCCAAGGCTTCGCGCGTGCGGCAGAAGCTCCACGTCCAACTGAGACTTTCCCTTGTCGTAACCGTGATTAACACTCGCGACGTCTTTGTAACCGCGTGCCCGTTCGATGAAGGCCTCGTAGAGCCGTTCAAGTTCGCCGAGATCCGAATGACTCAAGTCAACGCTGATGTCCGGCCGATGGCCGCCCGGTCCGCGTTCCGCCTCGAATGAGATCTGATCCACACCAGGAATATCTCCGATCTGATCCCGCCACAGGGCAATGACGTCATCGGCGCTCAAGTCCCGCTCATCAGGAGGCTTCATCACGATCTCAACATCGATGAAGTTGTCGCCACGGACGTTCGTCTTGACCCCCTCGGCTACCCGAAACAAGTCGTGCTCATCAAACATCTGCAGGGTTGAGGTGGTCACGTCCTCGGCCACCCGGGCCGCCTGATCCTGGGTAGTGGCAACGGGAAGGCGCACACCGGCTTCGATCTCGTGCGCTGCGACCTGAGGCATCATGATCATGGCCATGTGACCGCTGTATCCGAACCCACCGATCACGATCAACAGGCCCAAGGCACCACTGAGAGTCACGTAGCGAAAGCGCAGCATCCGCTCCAAGAGACGTCCGTAATAATGGTGAACGAAGCGATTCATCCCGTCGGCAAAAGCCTGCTGACGACGATGGATCAGCTCTCCCCACTTGCTCCGTCCTCCTCGCCTCGCATGCCCCAAATGCGCCGGCAAAATGAAGAGCGCTTCAACGAGCGACACGAGCAGGATCACGATGACCACCGCGGGCATCGGCCACCAGTACTTCCCCATCACCCCTGGGATAAAGAGGAGAGGCACAAAGGTCATCACCGTGGTGAGCACACTGAACACGACCGGGCGGGCAACATCCCTCGCGCCGAGAACCGCCGCGCGGAGAGGGTCCCGCTCCTTCAGCCTGGCTTCGTAAATATTCTCCCCGACAACGATCGCGTCGTCGACCACGACCCCGAGCACCACAAGGAACCCAAACATCGAGACCATGTTGATGCTGACCCCGATGGCGGGCAGGAAGAGCACGCCCCCGACAAAGGAGACGACCATCCCCGACATCACCCAAAAGGCGAGGCGCATCTCAAGAAACAGCGCCAAGATCCCAAAGACGATGGCCATCCCATATAGGGCATTGTCCGTCAGCAATGAGGAGCCAAGAGCCAAGGAATTCCAAGCGTTATCCGCTCACATGCGCTTCTCTAAGAAAGTAGACATACAAGATCTTCATCCGTGTTCGCTTAAGCACTGGCCCGGAAAGCGAAATGATTCCGATCAGTTAGTGAGCACGATCGAAAAGAGCCACCCCGTCTGATCTTCTGAAGTTGTTCAGGCAACAAAAGGAGATGGGATGGCTCAAGACAAAGGTAGTCGGTTTTTGTCTCAGGTAGAAGACATTCTGCCGCGAGATAAGATTCTGGTTTGGGCTCGGGAGCTCGGAGTCGTTCGACGCCAGCGAAAGCTCGACGTCGTGACCTTCATCTACTCACTTGTGCTCGGCTTTGGCGTCGCGCGAAGGCGCAGCCTCTCGGAATTTCGGCGACTCTACATGCGCACCTCGGGAGTTGTGCTGGCTCGCTCTTCGTTTCACGGCAGATTCTCGGACGCACTCGTCCTCCTCCTCAAGAGACTTCTGGATGTGGCGCAGCGAACCTGTGCCTGATCTACTCAGCTCTACTCTCGCTGATCGTAAGCCGCCGTCTGCAGCGCATGCTAGCAGCAGCGACAAAGCTCAGGCACCGGAGTCTCCGACATGATCGATGGTGGAGACTTTTCGAGACGGTGGCCAGCGAACTGATGAGCATCTATTTGACGCGAAGCCGGCGTCGGCAGCGACTCCGAGAACTGCTCGACTTCCTCGAAACGGAAGCGCCGGACCCCAACCGCAGTCGCATGCTCCTCGCTGAAAGATCATCAAGAGGCATTAGTGCCTTCGCTTAAACGATCACGGATGACTAGAAATTATCGGCGTTTGGTCCACGGGCCGAGGTCGCTGGCTGCGTTCTGCGTCGTGCTTCAGGGCGATGATCGGAGGTTCGCGCCTCCTGACAACAACCTGCCGACGTGGTCTTTCTACGCAATGACATTATAGTCCCGGACTGAAATATTGGAGACAATGATGAAGAACTTGAAATTGCTCGGGAGTCTGGCGTTGGGTGGCGGCTTTGTCCTCGTCGGGGGGTGCACGACCTCGGACAGCCAAGACTCCAGTTCTGGCTCGGGTGGGTCAGATGCGATTGGTGGTGATGGTTCGGGAGGTGAGGCGAACGTCTCCACCGGTGGCTCGAAGGATCAAGCGTCGGGAGGCGCGAGCAGTAGCTCTGGCGGCAGCGAAGCGGCGATTCGCCCCAATACATTCAGCACTGGAGACACTTGCGACACACCGGGTGCGGCCGCCTGCGCGATCGATGATCCGAAGCTTCTGCTCCAGTGTTCAGCTGAAGGATCTTGGGAAGGTGTATCGACCTGTCCTGGCCCGGACGTTTGCGAATTTGCCGACGGCGAGAACCTGGGTCAGTGCGTGCCACCGGACGAAGCCTGTCTGTCTGATCGTGAAGAACCCTTCTGCTTGGGCAACTATTTGGTTTCCTGCAGTGAGGGGGGATTGCTTGTCGGAGAAGAGGAGTGTGACCTCTGCTTCGCAGGTGAATGTGTTGCGAACGAATGTGGTGCAACGTCTGAGTCGTACATCAACTGTGACGATGAATGTGGCGAGGTTCACGCATCCTGTGTGTATCGTGATGACATAGATTGTCTCAGTAGCGTCGAGTTTGAAATGAGTGACCTTGAGTCCGTCCTTGTTCGCTTGCCAAGTTCGGACAAGATCTGTGGACTCTGCGGGGCGTTCAGCGTTGTTGCTAGCTTTGGTGAGTCCAAGTGGTTGAAGTCAGTCTCAGAGGGCGATTGGACGTTCTACAACTCAACCAACATCTGTGGTGCAAAAGATGGGAGGGAATGCATCGTCGAAGAAAAAGAACTGATCGCTCGGTACAGCATGTACGCGGACGAGGGAGAGATACTGCCCGCTCAGCATGTCGGCCTCGAGATCGCCGATGCGACAGCGACTTGTCGCTAGAGCACAAGTATTCCAAGCCGATTTGCCTCCTAGACCCTCGCCTCAAGAGTAGTCAGAAAAGATTTTGAACGAAGCCGCTCCGCGGCAGTGCAGCACGACAGGCCTAGTTGGCGCCTTCGAGCACTCAGCGTCCTCGCCTCTTCTGGACGTAGCATTCTGCGGCTGAGGCGACCCTTGAGCTGACGTCCCTTTTCGCACAACACCACGCTCAAGGGATGCAACATCATCTCGAAAAATTTGAGCGGGCGCTTCTGCGCCTAAACTTTCGCCCCAACTCCATCACTGCATACCTGCGTGTGACGAAGCGTTTCCTCGCTGAGGTTGAGGCTCCTGCTGATCAAATCAATCGCGAGCACATCAAGGAGCATCTCGCGCGGCTCACCGACAAGGGCGCCGCCCCTCAGACGAGAAACCAGGTCTTGGCGGCGATTCGCCTCTTCATGATTGAGGTGCTCGACAATCCACAGGCGACCTCAGGACTGCGGGGCGCGATGATCCCGGCAACAGTTCCGGTCGTGCTCAGTGGCACCGAGGTTCAGGCGCTGCTCGCGGCGTGCCGCACCCCGACTCACCGTGCGCTGCTGATGACACTCTACTTTCGAAAAAGATCACTCCACACAGTCTGCGGCATTCCTTTGCCATGCACATGCTGGAGCTGGGCAGCGATCTGCGAGGTGTCCAGTTGGCTCTCGGTCATCGGCAGATCACTAGCACCGTGGGCTACCTACACATGAGCCAACAGCGGCTGGCGCAGATCCCTTCTCCGATGGATCAGCTCGGCACTCAAGCCGCACGCAAGCTGGGGTAGTCCGATGGTGAAAGCGCAAGCCATAGGCTCTGCGCGCGATCGATCACGCCATGAACTCGCCACTATTGTGCGGGAACACAGGGCGTCTCTTGGGCGAATTTGTCCAGCTCAAGGCAAGGTCGTGCGCGACATAGAACGATGCTGCGCCCCCTCCTCGGAGAACTCTACCGCAAGAGCTGGGTCGTCTATGCCAAGGAGCCCTTTGGTAGCGCAGAGCACGTCTTTCGTTACCTCGGGCCGATATACCCATCGCATCGCAATTTCTAACCAACGCATCCTAAAGGCCTCTGACGAGACTGTTACCTTTGCCACTCGTCACGGTCAGAAGAAGACCCTGCCAGCGATCGTGTTTCTTCGACGGTTTCTTCAGCACGTTGTTCCAGAGCGATACGTCAGGATCCGTCACTATGGCCTCTGCGCGCCAGCCAATGTGCACTCACGACTCGCACGAGCGCGTCAAATCTTGGAGCAGGACATGGGGCTCGTGCCGCGACGTCTTCGACAGACGCCGGAACAAGACTTTCGCGAGCTTTTGGTCACAGTGACCGGCGTCGACCTGCGCGCATGCCCGGCTTGCTCGAAAGTCACCATGCAACGCCTGGCGCTTCCCAGAACGAGAGCACCGCCGACATGAGCGCTCCGCAGCTGGCAACTTCAAAGCGCCATGAAGCTCATCTTCATCATGATGTCAGGCGACAGCTTTGTCTTCGATCCGACAGGCGCTTGCTCCGACGCTCGGTTGGATGTTGTTTCCCTTTTTGCAGTCGACCCCGGCGCATCCTGAACAGGAGAAATCAATGCTCGACGCCGAAACTCTCGACCGGAGTCGCCTCCCGAGATCCAAAGTCCGCTGCAAGAGCTCCATAGCACTGCCGAAATGCGTTTCGTTCAACGCTCGTTTCCGCGAGCACTCACCTTGGTCCAAGCCAGACAGAACGATCTTGTCCGCCGTGTCTCGGAAACGAGCTAATATTTATCAGCGTTTGGTCCACGGGCCGGGGGCGCTGGGCGTTGACCTGCGCGCATGCCCGGCTTGCTCGAAAGTCACCATGCAATGCTTGGCGCTCCCCGAAACGAGAGCACCGCCGACATGAGCGCTTCGCAACTGGCAACACCAAAACGCCGTAGCTCTCATCTTCTTCATGATGTCAGGCGACAGCTTTGTCTTCGGTTCGACAAGCGTTTGCTCCGAGGCTCGCTTCAATTTGGTCCAAGCCAAACAGAACGATCTTGTCCGCCGTGTCTCGGAAACGAGCTAATATTTATCGGCGTTTGGTCCACGGGCCGAGGTCGCTGGAAGTTCCCCCGGACTAGTGCCAGTGCACCTCCACCTCAGCCACACGCTGGCCAACACGCGCCGCTCCCCACGACCCAAACTCCGGAAAGCGCCTGGGACTGCCAAGACGAACTCCCCTCAGAAGAAGCCTACTTCCAAGACGAAATCCCGCCCGACTAGCGCCAAATTCACAGTAGTCCATGCCTACGAGCGTGCTCCAAACACCGCCCGCACAATCACACACGTCTTGTTTTCGATCAGCGACCTTCGAGGCGCTCCTGAGCGAAGCCACCGCGAAGCTGGGGCACGACGTTGCGGAGGCACGCCTGTCCCCATTGGACGCGTGAACGTCCTGGGTGATGGGAGGAGCGCAGCTTGGTTCGCGCTCACAGCTCGTCGAGAACGACGACGAGGAAGTCCTGGTCGCCCTCGCGTACACCGGGCACGAATTCACCCTCGGAATACCCCGCCAGGTAGATACTCCCGTCCGGCTGCACTTCGGCCCCGTGCATTTCGTCGAACGTGTCCGTCCCGAGTTGTTCCGTTTCGCTCGTGGCTCCGGTCGTAGCGTCGAGAGTGCGCACGAAGAAGTCCCATTGCCCCTGATTGCCCTCGCCATCCGCTTCTCCCCGTGTGCCCCCCACGAGGGCAATCTTGCCTGATGGCAAGGCCAACAAGTCGAAAACGTCGTCGTCGCTGCTCGTCGCATGCTGAGTCACCCAAGCGAGTGTGCCGGAGCTCGAGAACTTGGCCACGTACAGGTCGTCTTCACCCAGCGCCGTCGTCGTCGGAAATTGGCCAGACGTCAGGCCGGCTAGGTACGCGTTGTCGGATGCATCGACCGCCACGGTACCCACTTCTTCCACTCCGTCCGTGGACAGCTGGTAGTTCCAGAGTTCGGCGCCTGTCGAACCATCGAACTTGACGAGGAATCCATCAGAATACGGTCCATCCGCCCCGAGACCCCCCAAAGCGTTGTAGCACTCGCCTCCCACGTACACGTTTCCAGACGAGTCAAGGGCAAGCCCAGCGGGCTCCTCTCCGCTTGCCGTCCCAAACACGGAACTCCAGATGATGGCGCCGTTCGCTGCGCTTCGCTTCTCGACCAAAGTGTCGAAGCCGCCCGGGTTCGTTTCGCCGTACAGATTACCCGCAATCCGTGCGACGAGGATGATGTTGCCTGAGGCATCGAGCGCGACGTCGTAGGCCTGAGAGCCCGACTCGGAACCGAACGATTCTTCCCACTCAATGGCGCCATCTTCTCCTGCCAGCCGGGCCAGGTAGAGTTCATCCTTCGTGGTCGAACCGTTGTAAAAGTGACCAAATACGATCAAGTCGCCGTCTGCAGTTGCGACGGCCGCTCCCATGAAATCGTATTGGGCGGTGCCCCACTGCTTGGTCCAAAGTGGTTCACGCGTCGTGCCGTCGAGCTTCAGCGCGACCCAATCCTGGCCTCCGGCTTGCGTCTGGTCCGGGAGCTGCCCCTCGGTAGTCCCGACGACGAAGAAGTCGGCTTCGTCTCCGGAAGTCGTGGGGTCGAGGGTAATGTCCTGCAGCTTGTCCCGAAAAACTGTTCCCCATTGGATAGCCCATCCGGGGCGACACGTATGGTCGCTGGTACTGGAGCCGGGTGCGTCCTCAAGGCCATTCGAACCGCACTCGGTCCACTCCTCACATGATGCCGCATTTTCCTCCGTCGAGAATGTGCCTGGCGAGCACGGTTCGCAACGCGCAGCGTTCGTCGACGTTCCCTTCGTCTCGACGAATTCTCCGGCGATGCAAGTCAGCCATGTTTTGCATGAACTCTCGTTTTCGTCCTCCGAAAAGCTCCCGGCCGCACACGGCGCGCACATGCGGTCGGTCGTGGGCGTCCCGTCCTCGGAGACGTACTGTCCCGGCGCACAGTCAGCATGATCCGTGCAAGTAGAGGCGTTCGTTTCCGTGTTGAAGGAGCCTTGACACACCTCGCAGGTGCGGTCGCTGGTGGCCGAGCCGTCAGATTCGACCCGCGTTCCCGCCTGGCATGTCGTTTTCGGTTGGCACTTTGTGGCTGGATCGAGGTCGTCGTCGAACGTTTCGTCGACGCAGGGTTCGGGTCCTGCCTCGTCACCTGGGCAATACTCACCCGGCGCGCACGGAGCACAGATGCTTTCCATCTCATCGAGCGCTCTCTCGTAGGTTCCCGCCTTGCAGCCCGAAAGCGCGCCGAACGGGGAATCGCCGTCCCCATCACCGCCACCGGATGAGCCAGAGTTCGACGAACACGCCAACAGGCCCACCGCCACCGAAAAAAGAAAAGCACCGTTGCGAAGCATGGCGCCGAGCCTACGCGGAGCCGCGTCCCGCGCAAGCTCGTCCGGCTGGCTCCGAGCACCCTAGCTCTGAATCGTGTTTCGGCCGTGGGGCTTGAGCCAAGGAATTCCAAGCGCTATCCACCCACCTGTCCTTCGCTGCGAGAGTTCACATACTAAATTTTATTGGCGTTTGATCGTCGGGCCGGGGGCGCTGGACGGTGATGGCTGGGACTTGGGTTCGGGGATTTCGGCGAGGCGACATCAAATACCGCGCCATCGTTGTTCCGTATCCGGACTCGATTGTCTCTGTCGAATTGCTCTACCGCGAAGTCCGAGCGCTTGGCGCCGACAATGATGCGGAGGGCAACCTGAACCACACGGCCCACGGGCTGACTCCCGAGAACCTCTTCGACGACGCAACCAGCATCACGAACTGGACGCCCTAGTCAGGGCGCGCTCAAACAGGCCTCCCGAGAAAACCTCTGTTCGCGAGGGGATCCGTCACGGACCTCAGCCGTACAAGCACGGACGGGAACGGCTCCATGCGACAGACAACGATTCACCTTTGCAGCTCACTAGGCCTCCTGCTGGCACTCGCCTGCAGCGGATCACAACCGCCCACTGGCAATGCGCCTTCCGAGCCAGAAAGGGCCTCGCCCCCTCCTGGAGCCAAAGAGGGAGCACCGCAGCAGGCGACGGAGCAGGCTTCTTCCGCGGCAGCATCGTCGCCCAGGACCTACACGATGCCGCCGCGCGCCTCGGTGGAGCCTTCTCTCGGTATTCCGTCGAGCGTCACCACCTTCGAGCAACGCCGCCAACAATACGAAGACATCACCTTCTCCGACTTAGTGAAGAAGCTCCAGGCCGAGCGCGCTCCGGATACCAAGCTGAGCTTCAACCCCGAGGAGGCCCTCTTCTACAAAGAAGCCAAAGAAACACTCAAGCTGACAAACGCAGAGCAAGCTCTCCTCAAGAAAAACGGCTTCGTCGAAGTGGATCACGGGCAACCCTACACCATGGGATCGATGTACTACGGGATCTACACAAGAGACTTGCCGGTCCTCATCACCACCGACTCCATGCTTTACGCCTGGCACCGATCCTTCGACAACATGCTTGCGAAGCTAGAGGCCAGCTACCTCGCCCCCCAACTCCAGACACTCCTGACCGAGGCCCACGCCCGGCTGAAGGCCGCCTACCCAAAGGCAAGCGGAGCCGCCCGTGATTCCTTACGGCAGTCCGAAGTCTACTTGGTGGTTGCGCTGAATCTCCTGCAAGGCGAGGGCCTCGCCCCTATCCCCCAAGTCAGACGGTATCGCCACTCGGTCACGCTTGCGTTTTCACCCGCAAACCTCCAGCACACCGGGTTCATCCGCACTTCCACGGGCCAGGACGCGCAGGTCCGAGCCATCCTCAAGATGGTGCGTCACAAGGTGTTTCAGGGCATAGGAATGGGCAAAACGTGGCTCTTCGGAGCCCCCAGGCGGATCGACTACACCCAGCTGGCGCCGCGCGGGCACTACACAAAGAACCAGACTCTCAAGCGCTACTTCCAGACGATGATGTGGCTCGGCAGAGACGACACAGGTGTCACGCTCACTGCCCCCCGCGAAGGCGCAGCCCTCGACAAAGAGCAGCGCGAAGCTTTTCGCAACGCTCTGACTCTCTCTGCCCTCTTGGGAAGTGCGGAGTCAAAGGCGAAGCTCGCTTCATTCCGCACGTTGATTGATGGGCTCATTGGTCCTGGCTCCAATCTTATCCCCGAGGAGGTCCAGGGCGTCTCCAACCAACTGCCCGTGACCGATGAGGTGCTCGAAAAATCTCTTCCTGCCCTACGCAAGCTCGGTGGCCAAGCTCAGGTTCGCTCGAAGATCATGTACGTGTCGCCCAATCCCCAGGCAGAGGAACAGCCTCTCTCGACCACCTTCCAAATGTTTGGACAGAGGTTCACAGTGGATGCCTTCGCGCTTTCTAAAATGGTTCACGATTCGGTGCGCTACCAAGGAAAGAAGGTCGAGCGCTGGATGCCCGAGGGGCGCGACGCCATGGCCGTGTTGGGCAACGATGAGGCCGTTTTTCAGCTCGAAAAGGGCCTTAAGAAACAGCACTATGGCGGCAGCCTGCTCGCTGCACGCCAGGTGGTCGACGGTTACTCCGAGGGCGATTGGGCTCAGAGCACCTACAATCGCTGGCTCAGCACCTTGCGCACCCTCGATGACGCGCCGGAGGGGCCTTACGCCCCCGAAGTGATGAAGGGGCGCCCCTGGCAGGCGAAGCAACTCGAGACACAGATCAGCTCTTGGGCCAACCTCCGCCACGACACCATTCTCTACACCAAACAGAGCTACACCTCCGGCGCCCTCTGCGAGTACCCCACCGGATACGTCGAACCGTATCCAGAGTTCTACCGGAGCCTGGCAGACATGGCACGCCCCCTGGCCATCCTCCTTCAGGAAACGGCCGGGCCACTCGAAGAAGCACTCAAGAGTCTGCGAGCCCTCCAGAAGGAAAAGAGAAAAACCAAGGAGAGGCTCAGCGACGAACAAAGGGCCGAGAAGCACAGGCTCCTGCAGAATTCGTTGCTTCTTCAGAGTGCCGCTGGGCTCTTCGGCCTCTTCGACAGCACAAGCATCGAGCTCGAACGGTTGGCGCGAAAAGAACTCGCAGGGCTGCCTTTCACCGACGACGAGCGTTTCTTTCTCAAGCAGACAGTAGATCTCAGGGGTGGAGGCAGTGGCCCCCCCACTTGGGACGGCTGGTACACCAAGCTGATTTACGGAGAAAAACCGAAGGATTTTAACCCTACTGTCTCGGATGTGCACACCGACACCGAGCACCAGCAGGTACTCCAGGTGGGCGTCGGCGCCGCGAAGTATCTCTTGGTCGCCATCGACAACGGGGAGGACAAGATGATCTTCGTGGGTCCGAAGTACTCCTACTATGAGTTCCACAAGCCCGCGGCCTCACGCATGACAGATGAGGAATGGGAGGCTCTTCTCACGACGGGTGGAGCACCAAGCAGGCCCGCTTGGACGAGCGCCTACCGAACCGATGCAAAAAAGCGCGGACTCAAGGGCAGCTCCCCTCAACGTGACCAGCGTGGTCGACGCATCCACCCCAGGACAAAGGACCGAAAAGAGTACGAACTCCGCGGGCGCAAGGGCTTCGGCCAGCTGCCCACCGAGCACTAAGCGCTCGAGGCCTACTGTGCCTCACCAGGCGCGCCTGTTCCTGAGCCGCACAACTCGCGATAGTAGTGCGCGCTGGCCTTGGGCGTGCGTTTCTGGGTCTCGAAGTCGACGTGCACCATCCCGTAGCCCAGGGTGTAGCCCTCGGACCACTCGAAGTTATCGAGAAGAGACCAAGCGAAGTAGGCATCAACCGGCACCCCTCGGCTCCGACTCGCAGCGACTTCCCGCAGGTGTGAGTTGAGGAATTCTACGCGCATCTTGTCGTCAATTTGCCCATCCAAAGGCGCTTCGATGCCGGGAGTCACCGCGCCATTTTCAGTGACAACGATGCGCGGCACCCGGTACTCCAGGTGCAGACGAGAGAGCACCTCACTGATGCCCGCGGGATAGATCTCTCGGTCGGCCGTGAAGCTACCCGGGCGGTCCATCAGCTCGCGTCGGAGGATCCCGGCGCCAGGGGCATCCTTCACGATGCAGCGCTCGTAGTAGTTGACGCCCACCACATCGATAGGCTGGGCGATCGTCTCAAGGTCCTTCTCGAAGTCAGTGGGCATCTGCTCGGCGTAGAGCTCCACCATGTCCACGGGGTAGCCGCGCCCGAGCCAATTGGGACGACGGCACCAAGTGGGGTGCGGCTGGTGCCTCGGACAAATATCGCGAGGAGTTCTTGCGGGAGCACCCAGACCAGGCGGCGGAAATTCGCGCCAAGGAGGAGCAGCGTCGGGAGCGGAATCGCAAGAAGGCGGACAAGGCTGACAGCGCGGGAGAAAACGCGCGTGGAATGCTCCCAGGCTTTGAGAGCGCCGACGTGGACTAACCTGCTGGCCCACCTTGCCCTATTTGGGGAGCTCACAGCGGAGCCCGACATCAGGGCGGCGTGTTTCGGGGGCAAGGCGTCTGTCTATTGAGGCGGCGATCGTGTCCCACGGGCTCGACCAGGCGCTCCCCGCGACCACGGCCAAACCGTTCGCGTCGAGTGTCGACGTCCACTCCGCCACGTTGCCGTACAAGTCGGCGAGGGCCCCCGGCAACTGTTTCACGAATTGCCCCACGGGGGCAGTCGTCGGATACCGATCTTCGGAATCGCATGCGAGGAGTGGGCACTTTCCCGAATATTCGGGCGCGGGCTCTTCGACGGGGTTCGAACACGCGTTCTCGCAATGGTTGGCCCAACCCCCGCCCGAGGGTTGCGGGGCTCGAGAGAACGCCGCCTCGTAGAGCTCCCAACTCGGTAGATCACCGCCAACAAATCGGCAGTAAGCCGTCGCTTCATCGCGCGAGAGACAGTTCATCGGGTGTGTCTCCCGAGACGGATTGCCGAAGTTGCAATGCTTCGCAACATCTCCCTCGACGCCCTCGATGGGCTGGACCGTCCCGGGGACTGGACAAGCCCCCCTGTCGACGCACGTCGAGTACTCGGCCACGGTGACCTCGTTCGATGCCAAACGTCCCGAACCGTTCACCTCCCTTTCCTGCAAAGTGGCCGGTGAATCGGCGAGAAGGAAGTACGTGATCGCAACGGCGGCCCCGGCCAGGAGGACCCCGAGAAGCACAATCGCTCCCCGTCGCCCTCGCTCTGTTGGTTCGTGAGCTGACACTATACTGCCTCTAGACAACGACAGGACTCGATTGTTTCCGTAGTCACTGACGACTGCGGAATCGCCTGAGCCCCCTACTGGACCGAGCACCCACCATAGCAGGAAATGAGGTTGTTTGCGGTTTGCCCTGCCGGGGTGCTCTGGGAGGAACCAACTGCATCGAAACAGCTAGACCCGTCGCTAGTGCACTGTTCGTGGGGGAACGAACAAGGGCTTTCCTGAACGCAAGCGACGATGTCCATGCAGCCCACGGTCGCTTCACAGGCGGCGAGAGGGGCCGCGCAGTCGGCGCACTTGTCGGGCTTACAAGCACAGGCGTCCAACGCGTCGCTCTCACACCTACCTGACTCACATATCCCGCTCAAACAGTCTCGGGAAAGGTCGCATGCCTGTCCCAAGTAGCACCCTATACAGCTCCCGCCGCAATCCACATCGCTCCCATTGCCGTCGAGCTCACCCGACGCACAGAAATTCGACGAACCGGGAAGTCGATCCCCCTGCGGCGATCCCACGGGGTTGATGCAGCCAACTCCCCAGTTGTCCAGCAGAAGGCGAACGTCGGCGTAGTTGACCCAGCTGTCGCTATTTAGATCGACGCGGATCGCGAGCTGGTTGGGTTCGATGGCACGAGCCATCCAGACGTCGGCCTGCATAACCATTGAAAGATCTGCTTGATCGACGCATCCGCTATCGTCGGCGTCTCCTGGAATCAGATGGGCCTGACCGAAAGTCACGGCTTCTGAACGGGTGAACTCCTGAAGGCCCCAACCGGGAACGTCTCCCATGGCACGGAAGAGGTTTAGCTCGTCCTCGTCGATGTCGACGTTCGCCCAGGAAGGTGCGACGAACGCCAGGGAAAGTGCGCTCGCACTCCAGGGGAAGGCAGCGTCCAGTCCGTACGTTTCCCGGAGTGTTTCCGCTCCAGAAAAAACTGCGAAGGCCGGTGCTACCTGGAAGGAAGAGACTGCGAGTTGTTCAACGATGGCGTAGTGCAACCCGACTTGCCAGACGAGGTCTGTGGGGAAGGTGTCGACCTCGCTGATGGGGTTCTGTGTGGCGAAGTTCTGCGGAAGTCCCAAGCGAACCGCTCGACGTATCGCTCTTGCTTGCCAGCTCTCGTACGACATTCCCCAATCGATGCGCGCTTCGACCCAGTCGTCGAAGGATTCCGAGTCAGGGCCGCCGCACGGATGAGATAAGGGCGTGACGTTTTCTCCTCCATCCGACTGGAGAACAATTCGCTTCAAGGCTGGAATCGCTCTGATTGCGTCGAGTGAGTCACATAGGCTCTTTGCCAGGGGTGTGCTCGGACCAGCAATGGGAGCTTGGTCTTGGCGGATGCCTTTGAGGGTCAGGAGCAAGTCAAGATACGCGTCGTCGTCCCCTGCGGCGAGGACGCAGCTCTGGGTACTTGCCTCGAAATCGCCGCAGTCCGCATCGCTTGGGATGGGCCAGATCTGCAGGACGCCGTTCTGAGTGTCGTCACTCTTGAAAGTCCAAACGGAGTACGCGCGATCGAAGAGCGCCCCTTGGCGATCAAGATCGACGCCGGCGGAAACCGCGCTCACTGCGTCGTCCCAACGTGTCCCTTCACCGACTCCAGGGGCCGTCATGCTTCCCGTTTGATCCAAGACCAAAGCAACGTACTCGACTGCTCGAACAACGGGCGCATCGGACGTGCGACTCGAGTCAACGACGTCACCGTTCGTCCTGACTCGAAACGCGTTGACGTCACTCGTTGAGGCCGATGCTCCTGCAGCGCATTCTTGAGCCTGGAGCACTTCGAGGCGATAGCGATGAATGCCGGTCGAACTATCTGCGGCTTCCGGAATGTGAGCTTGGTTACCGAAGACGCGTAGCCAGTTCCCATTCAAGTCAGCCAGTTCAGCTTCGGACGCAATGACGACCCCCGCGGACGACAAACAAGCCGGAGAAAGGTTGGCTCGGGTCAGGTCCACTCGTTCCTGACTTTACCTCCACTGCGGTACAATTCATTCAGCCGTAAACGCAAGAGATAGTCCACGTTGGGTTCGAAAGGTTAACTTGCCGCTCATCCCAGCATCTAGTTCTTCCAGCTCCTTTCCGTAGCATTCAATCCCCGTCAACTGGGCATCCAAATCATCGAATCGAGTCACCTCGCCTTTCACCAACTCGGCGCCTTTCAGATAATTTGACGAAGACTCTAGCCCTCGAAAAAACGTGCCCACTCGTATGGGCTCATCCCCGCAGCGAGCCTCAACTTCAAGTGTTCCTGGCGCTGTCAATCCCATTTAGAAATGTCCGGTTTTGCGCAAAGTAGAAATGTCCGGTTTGTTGGGTCATTCTGCGGCCAGCGGCGAGAGCCGCTGGGCTTGATGGGCGCGGCGCTCCGCGAGCAAGCGCTTCTCGCGCTTCGTAAGCCTGCCTTTCGCTGCAAGCAGCTCGTCGCGCTTGCTTTGCTCCTCGTGGATGTAGCGGACGGCGCCGCTTAACAGCTTGTTCTCTACGACAGCGCCATTCAAAGCTCCTGGCGCTCTCTCAAAACGCTCCGCGGGAAGTACGACGGCGCCATCCCGGATCTCGATGTTCCCAGCTTCGTCTTCGTACACCTGCACTCGCTTCCCTTGCGTTCTTTTTGCCGCCTCCGTTGGCTCAAGCAAGTACATCACGCGCTTGTAGTTGATGGACAGCTGCTTGGAGACTTTGCGCTCTTCGCGCCATTGGCAAATGTTGGCGAGGTTCTCATGAGCTAATAACGGTCGGTGAGCGTCTCTGTCAGAGTACGGAGCTTTGGCGAAGCGCCGATTGAAGTCATCAACAAACTCTAGCGCAAACGCGTTGGCTGCGTCCCTGTCGCTGATCCCTTGGAGACGCAGCTCTTTGACAAGTCGGTCCTGTAGCGTGAGATTGGCTCGCTCCACTCGCCCTTTCGCGGCTGGGGTGTTGGCGCAAATGATGTCGATGTTGAGCTCGCTAAGTGCTCGACCAAACTGCGTGAATCCCTCTCCGCCCGTCGGATCGGGCGCGTTAACACGAAAGACGCCAGCCTTGTCACTGTAAAACGCGACAGGTTTTCCGTGAGCATCCAGGTGGCCTCGCACCGCGTTGAAGTACGAGAATGTGCTTTCGCTTTCAGCAAAGTAGAGCTGCGTTAAGCGTCCAGTCGCGTCATCGATGAACACCAGAAGCGTGCAGCGCTCGCCTCGGTCTTCGAACCAATGGTGATCGCAACCATCGATTTGGATCAACTCTCCGAAGCAGTCGCGACGCCGGCGAGGCTGCTGAATGCGCTCGCGCCTGCGTCGGTGAGGAATCCAAAGACCGTCCTGGATCATGAGGCCGCGCAGCGTCTCTACAGAGACACAGAGGCCGTGCAACTCGAGCAGCTTCTCACGGGCAAGGGTCGGACCGAAGTCCGCATACCGCTCGCGTACAAGGCTGAGAGCAGCGTCTAGCTCCGCTTCGGAGCGTCGACGATTGCTCGGGCGTCCACGCTTCTTGCTCGCGAGAGCCGGCGTACCGTTTGCCTCATATGCGCGCAGCAATCGGCGCACCTGCCGCTCACCGATGTCGAGCCGCTCTGCGGCGGCCCTCTGAGTCATGCGCTTCTGCGAAACCAGGCTGACAACTTCAGCCCGATGTAGCTCTTTTTTGCTCATCGTCACGGTCCCATCCATGCCGGCACGGGTAACCCGAACCGGACATTTCTACTTTGGAGAAACCGGACATTTCTATTTTGCGCCTACAGGCGCGCACCAAACAATCGACATTATGTAAATTCGCTTCATAGATGCCCACTCCTACGATACCTCCGTCAAATTCTCCGAGCCAAGGAATTCCAAGCGAAGTTTACATACGAAATTCTGAAGGATTCACTCACCAACCAGCGAACAACCTTGGACCTGGTTGCAGGTGGGCAGGTCGAGTTCTTCGCAGGAAGTTGGTGTGCCACTGCAATCGTAGACGTCGCATCCCCCAACGATCTCCGCGTCGAAGTTGCAGAATTCTCCTTGATCCACACAGTCGACGACTCCTCCCGAGCAGACTCCTCCCCCGTAGACACAACCCTCAATGTAGGAACAGTTGTCCCAGTCACCGCCCGAACAGTTAAAGGTTCCTCCACCGCACCAACGCTCAGCGACACATCCGACCTGTTCTTCGCATGAGCTCTCATCGATCTGCCAGCAAGGATCGGGAGTGCCCTGACACGAGGCACTGGTGGCGAAGGAACAGGACGGGCTCACCTCGAAGTCATCTAAGCCGCAATGGGCGTCCGCTTGGCCGGAGCACTCATCCTGCTTCCAAGAACACCCGGAGAACGAAAGGCAGGAGCTCTCTGACTGACGACCTTCACAGTCATCGCCTCCAGAGCATTTTCCCCAAGTGCAGCCGCCCACGCATTTTTCTTCTGCACGTCCTTCGCAGGATGTCGGCGTAAAAGTCTCAAAGACACGCTCCAGAGTGATCGTTCGTCCATCGGTGTTCTGGAGCGTCATGACGTCGCCGTCGATGCAATAATCGAACTGCTGCGGATTGTAGTCGTAGAGGGTAATTTCCATGGCATTCGAGGTGCGCGACCAGGCTGCGCTAGTCAGGACCTCCTCGAAATCAAGCTCACACAAGCAGCCACAAGACACGGAATAACAGTCCCTCCTGTACTCAGGGATCTCCGGATCAAAATCGATCACAATCGCGCCCGAATCCAAGTCCTCGCAACGGGCATCCCACATAGCTTCGAGTCGAGCCTCCTCGCGAAACACAGTGGCTCGGCCGCCTTCGTTGAAGCGAAAGCGGTAGCCTCCTTCGAGCAGCACCTGGGGCCCCGACGCTCGTGAAGAGATGTCCCAAGTCTCCCACTCCACCTGAGTTGATCTCCAAGTGCCGAAGGGTTCACCACCACAGGCCTCGAATTTCTTGGGCATCGCGCGGTCGTGGAATCGGCTGCATTCGTCCTCGGGCTGCCCGCCCATCCCCATCAGCTGGTCACCATCGCCATCGCCATCGCCTGAGTAGACCGGCTCGTCTTCGCCGGGCCCACGCCCAGTCGTCTCCAAACCCCCGACACTGGAGCAATTCACGACTGAAAGCCCAAGAAAACAAAGAGCAACACTCATGGACGAACGGAAGAAAGAACGGGACATGATCGGGACCATAACAGATGGAACAAGCCGAACAACGGACGGAGCGAGCCGCTATTTGCTCTCGCCCGAACTTGCGTCCATCCCGCAAGGTTCTCCTTGTTTTGGACGAGCCATCCATGTCGGGCCGCCGCGCCGCACCCGATCTCGTCGACTCCAGCTCATCAAATGTCCTCGCCTTTGCCTGGTTACCAGCAACTCGAACGCGCCAGGTTTCACCGGATCGCCTCGGTGCTAAGACCAGCCGTGCCTTTAGCCGGACCTCTTGAACTCAGTAGCTTGTTGACTCCAGAAACGGTGGAGCAGATTGCGCTCATTTGTGCTTCCCACCGGCGCCTTTTGGGAGAGACATTGATCCCTTCGCCGCCTGCCGATGAGCGCGCTCTCGCTCTTGAAATTTGGGAGACGCCCCTTGTTGTTGTTTCCCACGGAATCGAGGAGGACCCGCTCTTCAACTTTGGCAACCGCGCGGCGCTGCGATTGTGGGAGATGTCAGCCAGTGAATTCGTCGGTCTCCCGAGTCGTTATTCTGCCGAAGCTTCTGAGCGCTCGGAGCGCGAACGACTCTTGTTGGATGTGACGCAGCGCGGCTATTCACAAAACTATTCCGGGATCCGCGCCAGTCGAAGCGGGCGCCGTTTTCGAATTGAGCGGGCCGTGGTCATCAACCTCGTCGACGAAGCTGGCGTGCGACGCGGACAAGCCGCGGCATTTTCCAGCTGGACTTATTTGTAGTCGTATCGCGCTATCGGATGAGTCGTTGGACCATGCTTTGCAGTGAAGATAGCTGCGGCGCAAATGCAGAGGCCCGCCGGCGACGCGCAGCGTGGTGTTGCCGCTCAGCTAATCTGAACCGCACATTCTGTACAGGAGCCGCTCGACGTAAAGAGGTGTGCCCCTTATAGTCCCGCCGACTGCGTAAATACGTAGCGCCGACTAACATGCTGCCCATTCGCTTTCTTCTAGGACTATCCAACAAATGGATCCTGCTTGCCCTGCTGCCACTCCTTGGCTGTGCAGGAAAAGAGGCATTGCCCGCGCCTGCGCCCCGGACTTCCAAGTCGATTGCCTGTGCTAAGAGCTACGCCCGCACTCTTCAGCACGACGGCCAGCTCCTGTCAGCATTGGACTCGATCCGCGGAGAGAGCCCCTCAAAGGACGCCGACTGCAAGACTGAGCAAGAGAGAAGCTCTTTGGAGAGTGAGATCCTAGTGGCACTAGGAGACTGCAAGGCGGCCCAAGAACTGGAGGGTAACGCAGCAGACTGTCGCGCAAGTGATTCCTTGAGTCCGGAGGAGGCCGTCACGCAGAGTCAGAAGCTGCGGGCATCTGGGGATGAGTTGGGCGCGAATTTAGTGTTGGCCCGAACCAGGTATGCCGCCGAGAAATTCGGCTCAGGCGTGTCGGTCGTCCCTTCCTGGCTGCTTGACGTTGACGACGTGAAGTTCTTTCCACCAGGGCGTTTCGTTGTGTCCCACGCACAAGGGACATCCATCTTTGAAGGGGAGGGCTGGCAGGAAGTGCGGCGTTGCGAGAATCGCATCCTCCCCCACACGCTTTCTCCCAATGGCAGGTTTGCTTCCCTCGCCGAATTTCCGGAACGCCTGCTCGATCTGACTCAATGCAAGGTTGTAGGCGCGTGGGGTAAGCCGTTTGATTATTCCGAGGACGAAAAGCTCATCCTCACCTTGCATGCGGATGAGCTGAGTGTTCGTGAACTTCCAGGGGGAACAGTCCTCTGGAAAACGAACGTCCCCCTCGGTGAAGAGCGCAAGGAGCTCAAGACCGGATGCTTTTCGCCCTCGGGGGAGGGGCTCATCTTGTCATTCGGTTTTGGCAAGATCGAGTTGCGCAATGCTCGAGATGGGGGGATCCGCGGCATGGTCTTTCTCCGACAAAATAGGATTGTCCGAAACCACCTCGGGGCGAATATTGACCCCTCTGCTCAAAGTTGCGCGTTCTCACCAGATGGCTCCAAGTTCGCCGTGGCGACCCAACGCTCAGCACTGATCGGTCCGTTTTCGGGCACCATGGTCTGGGATTGGGAGAGCATGGGAGAAGTCGGAGAGTTCCTTGTGAGTCTTGAGCAAGTAGATCGGTGGCTGGAAAAAGCGATTCACGACTTCAACAATCCAGCGAAGCTTTGTAGTGCTGCAACAGCGAGTGAAGCATGCGGGTCCGAGGCATCGCTGCCTCTTCCTGGACGGGTGCTTCTGTCTCAAGATCGTTCCCGTTGGGCAGTGCACCACGAAGACCAGCTGTGCGTGGGCAAGATGTCCTCTGCAGTGGCGGAAAGTTGTACTTTCGTGCCCGAGGCAGCTCAGGTGAGCTGGTCGACCCACAACGCCGTTCTCCTTGTGGTCGATAGAAACCGGTACCAAACCTATTCCGTCGAGGGAGAGATACTCTCTGCGGTGACACTTTTGCCTCGAGGCAGGCACCGGGCCATGGGGGACGGTCGCTGGATCATGGTGGGAAATACCGTTTGGGACACCAAGACTCAGACCTCTCTCCCTGCGCAAAATAACAAGGTCCCCGACCGTCTCTACTTTCATGCCGGCTCGCTCTGTGTGGGGCAGAGGTGTTTCGGGCCTTCAGGACATTTCGACTTCATCAAGGGCGTGGGGGGCTCCGAGATATCGAGTGTTCGCGGCTTCAAATACTACCCGCGCGTTCATCCGCGTCGGGGCTTGCTGATCAATCCAGCGGGAGTGTCGAATCGAGAAGGGCGAGAATTAGCCCGTTGGGAGTTTCCCTATCCCCCGGGCAACGAGCGCCGAGGCAGCTCAGAACTGGGTGAGATTGTAGACGGAAGGTTCAACCTGGATGGCTCCGAGGCTTGGCTACTTTTCGAACGGGGAAGGCTTCTGCGTTTCTCCACGGAAGAGGGCTCCCTTCTGAGCGACGTAACGCTCGACTCCAAGTGTCTCTCCGGCTTTTCACGCGGGGGAGCACTCCAGGTTGCGCCCACACCAGGCGTGTCTCTGGTGCGCGCTTCTGAAGAAAAGGGCTGTACCTTCTTCGTCGATTTAGAGTCGCTTGAGGTTCGCGCCGCTCCGTTTGCCGTGTCGGGAAACTTCTCCCTCTCTGGCGATGGAAGATCGATGGTTGTTTCTCATGGAGATGACCACGCACTCTATTCCGTCCCCGGCTTTCGTCCGCGAGGGACCTTTAGAGGTACAGGACACGCCAGTGAACTCTCGCTCTCCTATTCAGGAAAAGTACTCCTTGGTGCGGCCCCACCTTATGACGCAGGCGCGTTCAAGACGGAGCCCGGTCAGATCTGGAGGCGTGGCTTGGGAGCGGAAGAGGTGACGCCCATGATCGAGGTTCCTGATCCGCCCGGGTATTCCTGGGGGGACGAACGTCCGTTGCCCGTCGACTTCTCGCAGCGACTCGTGGCACGTGATGGATCCCTCTACACCTACGAAGGCAAGAAAGCCGCCACTATCTCTACACGTGGTAGGCGCGCCGTGGTGACCTATCCGGATGGGAAGGTGGAGCTCTTTTCGCCGGATCAGGAGACTAGCTTCACCTGCCTAGTAAGCAGCCGTGTTGTGCCGCGCGCCTTCTGCCGGAACAAGATTGTACCTGCCGGGCGTTTGGAGCAGCTCTTGTTGGGCTCGGCCGACTCCCCACAGCGGCTCGGCTATGTGACGCCTCAAGCGAAAGAGCAACTACCCGAGCATTGTCTGCAGCCCATCGTTCCCTGCGGAGAAGAGGTCTCGCTTGACGCTTCCTACCTCACTTGCAGAAGTGACAATAGCGTCGACCATCGGCAGCTCTCTTGTCTGACGAGGGTAAGGAATGCGGAGTTCTCTGGCTTGGCGAGTCTTGGTGGATTCCCTCAGCAGTTTCTGTCACGTTTGGAGCGACTCACGATTTGGGAAGGGGAGTTCTCCGACTTGACTCCCTTGCGGCATGCATACGCGCTGACATCTCTCCGTCTTTCGAGCACTCAGGTTGAGGATGTCGCTCCTCTCTCTGAACTATCCAGTTTGAGCTATCTTGATCTGAGCAGGACGAAGGTTGCGCGTGTGGCTCCTCTCAAGAAGATGAAGGCGCTTGAGTCTTTGAATTTGTCGCAACTCAATGTCGTAGATCTGGACCAACTCATGGAGTTGGAGTCTCTAGAGAGCGTTGAAGTGGGACGCAATGAGCCGCGCTCTCCGCAACTGGAGGCGCTGCTGGACGCTCTGCGAGTGAAAGCGGAGATGAAGAGGAGGGAGCGATGAAATGGGACGCTCCGATTCAGCTGGCGTGCGGGGTTTCCTGCTTGCTCCTCTTCGCTTGCTCTCCGCATTCCACCTTGCCGCCGTCTAAAGGGCGTGCGACAGCGGAGGAAGAACGGGGGTCGCACCCCACCGAGATGCCAACAGCTGAGCGTTCATCGTCCAGCACTCAGGATGCCCGCGCCCGTGAGGAAGCTCCCCCAGTGGAAGCGTCCACGGAGAAGGCTCTCACCCCCGAGCTGGCCGTCTATGTGCTGGACCAAGCCTACGCCCCGCTGATGACGTCCGTAGAGACTTGCCCGGAAGTTGAGCTCCACAAGGGGCTTCTCTACCTGCCGCATGGGAGCTTCACAGGGGAGCTTTATGCGTTCGCAGAAGAACGAGCTCCTCTTGAAGACTGTCTGAAAGGACTGCCCAAGGGAGAGCGGAAGCACTTGGTTGAGGAGGTACACCGAGACGTCCGCCAGCTCGAAGCGGTCGAAGATGGACGCTACAGGCAGATCACACGAAGGGAGGACGGTTGGCGCTCCTTGCACCTGAAGATGCCCCCACTCTTTGCGCCAAACGATCTGATCGAATCTGGAGTGACCGAAGCGGGGATGCGCTATTTCACCATCAATCCTAAAACCTCGAAGACGCCAGAGGAATGGAAGTTTATTCCATTGGTGCTGGTCGAGGCCGACGCCTTTGTGGGGCCACTTTGGCCTATCGCTTGGACGGAGCAAGGTCGCGTAGTTCTTGCTCCCCGTTAGGCAGCGCTGAGTTCGCATCACACCTACGTTGGGGGCGATGACATGTTGAAATGTATGAGGCAGAGTGAATTTGATTCAAATAGAGCTATCTCTGGCGATCCCCTCGCGGTGATGGACAAGCTAATCATCACCTACGTCAGCCCTGAAGGCACCGTCACACGAGAACTCTCCTTCGACGTGAAGACCTTCTTCGATGACGCCGTGTCTCGGGGTTATCCTCTCCCCGGCGCCGCAAGGCGCGCTCGTTCGGCATGGCGGCCCGGGTGCCGAGTAAAACGCACGTGGCTGGCTACGGTTCGGCGAGTTGGGCGAGCAGAGCCGCCGCCTGCTCTGCCTGGGAGTCGCGCAGACGCCGTGCGCTCCAGTCTCGAAAGTGGTTCAGATCACCGAGCACCGCGTCCATGAGCAGGAGATTGCGCCAGGTGAAGTGGCCATCCAGGATCCAGGAATCACGCCTCGCCACCCCATCTCGCGCGTCCTGCAGGCGAGTGAAGCGTTCAAAAAAAGGAAAGGCCACCTTCTCGAAGCCAGCGAGCACGCTCGCCGTCGTCGTTGGAGCAGGCAAGTTGAGGTTGACGGGCCATTCGGCGGCGACCGGATAGTTGAGACCTTTCATGCCAGGCGCGTTGAGCGAGTTGCCAGCTACGTGGTCGAAGCCCTTCGAATCGATCCCGAGGCGTCGCTCAAGCTCGGCAACCCTGTCGAACCTACGACCAAAGTCGAAGCTGACCGAAATGTACGGCGAGTTTCTACTCGCCCCTTGTAGAACGATCTCATCTTGGCCCCCATCGCGCTCCCGCTGAAAAAGGAGCTTCGAGCGTAAGAAACGAAACTCACCACCCAGAACTTCCGCAAGTTCCTGTCCGAGTTGCTGTCGAAAATTTCGTGCCGATGACATCGCCGCTCCGTCACAGTTCGTTCGCGCTAACGTAGGTTGCCCCCAGAGCAACACAGTCTTTCAAGTCGTTGCTGAGAACGGCGAAATGAGCAAACGATGCTACGTCGACCGGTGCGTTTTCCAGTCGAATTGACGTCCAGCCGTCTTCCTCGCGATTGAGAAGGCCAAGGGGTTGAAATGATTTCTACATGCATGCGTGCCTCAACAGCCTGATCATATGCAACTAGACGGGAAACTTCCCGATGCCCACGAGTCCGTCATCCGAGACGCGTATCACCTCGGTGGTGATGGGGTACCCGGATCCGCGGAACTCGCGCACAACCACGGAGGCCAGGCGGTTCAATAGGGGCGAGCCGTTAGAAACTACGTAGATGAAATCTCGACATGGGACGACGACGAGCACTGGCCACCCGAGTTCGGCCTCCACGAACTGCCTGAACCGCGGCGCAAAGACGATGGAGGCCTTGTAAGGTGAGTCGAGGGGTACCATGGCCAATTTATTGCCATCGACTTCTTGAACCTCGATTTTGATCCCATCGAGCAGCGTATCTTGGTTGGCCACTGCGGCGGCTGATGCTTCCCGTGGTGTCACACCCCAAGTCGCGCACATTTGTGGAGTGACCCAGGTGAGACACGATTGGTCGGCATCAGTAAGAGTCAGCACGCGGACCACCTCGCGGGTGGCGGGCTCCCGGATCACATCCCCAAACTCTTGATCCGTGGGCTCAGCGGAGAAGTAGAGCAGGCGCGACGCAGAACTCCAGTCAGGAATCTTCCTTCGTAGCGCCGCGATCACCTGATCAACATATTGGGCAATGACTTCGTCGTCATCGTCGTCGCGCCCAGCGTTTCGAACGACGTTTGTCAGCGTGACTTCAACCTCGACTCCATCAAGTTGGATTTGATAGGTAAAGTCGTCCTCGCGCGTATAGCCAATGCCCCTGCGGGAGAGCTCCGCTTCGAATAGCCTGTTGGGGTCGAACTTCATGAATCTTTCCTGAGACGTAGTCTGCCAGCGGCTCGCAATTGTGCTGCGATCTGATGTCAGAGCAGAGTCAATCAATTGAACTTCAAAATAGCAAAGCTGCACCACAAACTCGTGCAGACGAGCAATCCACGATTCCTCAGAACGTCGCTCTCACTGCTCGTGACGCCGAACAGCTGCAATTCTTGAAGGAAGACTTGTTCCGTTTTCACCCACGCCAACGACGGACCCGAGTTGGCCCGATTGAGTGAGACTCGATCAACTGTTCGTGACCGACTCATCCGCGATAATCTTATCATGACTTCCAGTACTCAACACCCAGGACTCCAAGGGGCGATCGACGAGGCTCTTGTTCTTCAAGAAAGTCTTGAACTCGTCGCCGCTCCAGTCGCAAGAATCGTAGCTGGGGTGCCAATCGGGCTCATTTTGGATTGAGACGACATCGATGGTGATGCCCTGTCCCGCCATGTACTTCACATAGTCATTCAAGTACGAGGCATAGGCGCCATAGGAGTCGGTCTTCAGCTTCCCCCCGTCGATCGTGCTCCCATTGGTCTTCATGCTCGCTGGTGGCGACCAGGGTGACGCAAGAATCTGCACGGCGTCCCCGTAGGACTTTGCTTCCTTGAGATTGACCACCGCGAAGGACCATCGGCTTGAGTCTAGGTCGATGATCGTGCGGACAGGTTCGGACGGGCATCAACATCGAAGTGGCGTTTTAGAGTTCACCGCTTCTGGGCGACCGTCTGCGACCGCCCCACTTCGCGACACGCCCCTCGCCAGCCGCCTGCTGAGATCGTATACGTTCCGCGCGACTTCGCGGGCACCCTGCGACGCAGGGGGGGAAGTGAATGGACGCGAGCAAGGCCGCTGATCGAGCACGAAAACTCTGGGACACGATCATCGCCCAAGACAACGAAACCGTAAGGAATCCCAGGGCCACACTCACGGCTCCACCTCCCCCCATGAGCGGGAACAGGACCATTCTGCAGAAGATGGACGTCGAGCGGGCGGAGACGATCTTCTCACTTGACGAGTCGACTCGTTACTCCGGCAAACCTCTGCCTCGTGGCGACGCGAGGGACAGCTCGCAGTTCCAGCGGCAAGAGGAGATCGCGCGCGGCGGTATGGGTATCGTCTTTCGCGGTCGTCAGAACAGTCTGGAGCGCCACGTTGCGATCAAACAATCTCTCGCCGTTGCCAGCGACCGGTCCCGCGAGCGCTTTCTGATCGAAGCCCGCGTCACGGCCTATCTTCAGCATCCCAACATCGTTCCTGTTCACGAGCTGGGCGAAAACGATCAGGGCAATTGCCTGATGGTGATGAAATTACTCGGGGGTTCCACCTGGGACTCGCTCCTGCACCCAGCCGAGCAAAGTGGCGACAAGCCTCTCGATTGGGATTCGTCGATCGACATTCTCTTGAAGGTGTGTGACGCGATTGGGTACGCGCACAGTCGCGACATCGTTCATTGCGATCTCAAGCCGGAGAATGTGATGATCGGAGAATTCGGCGAAGTCGTCGTGATGGACTGGGACATCGCTGTCGACATGCGCGAAGGGGAGGTGGACGATGCTCGCGGTCTGAGGCGACAGCACATCAAAAACCCCATGGGTACGCCCACCTACATGGCGCCTGAACTCGCTCTGGGTGACGGGGCTGCTATTGGCAAGCAGACTGACATCTACCTCTTGGGGGCAATTCTGTGCGAAATTCTCACAGGCGAGCCCCCACACAAAGGGGACAACCTGATGGCCATGGTGAGTCAGAGCCAAGGAATTCCAAGCGCTTTCGCTCCGCTGCCCTTCTCTGAAAAGTTTACAGATTAGAAATTATCGGCGTTTGGTCCACGGGCCGAGGTCGCTGATCGAAAACAAGGCGTGGTTGATTGTCCGGCAGGAAGCGTGCAGGGCTTCGCCGGGGGGCTGAGGTGGAGGCACGCGGGCACTAGTCAGGCGGAATCTCGTCGTGGAAGTAGACGTCATCGCTGGGGATTTCGTCTTGGAAGTCGTGCTCGTTCTGATTAGGCGGAGGTGACCCAGATGCTTCGTTCGTTGGCTTATTTTCGCGGAGAGCGCTTTGGACTGCTTCCGCGCTGTTCGCCCAGGCCAGGGCGATATTGGGCGCATCGGACCAAGGCAGCACGTGAGCGTCGGCTGCACTTTCCCGGGGACTCTTGATATTGTGGAGGTTGAGGAAGGCTTTGGCATCGCCCGGGTGCTCCACGACTTCTTCGAACTTGAGCCTGCCGCCACATTCGCACTTGAGGGCGTCGATGTTGTAGACGCGATGCAGAAGAGTTGCCCAATCCAGCCGTTGACTGGACCATTTGGCTTCTTGTCGGCATCCTTCTTCAACATTCGAAGCTTTGTCCGAACAACCTTCCAGCACAGACTCGTCGGGTTGCGGCACGACTTCCGCGCGCCACTTGCTCGCGGGACCGAAGACACCGTGGAAGCGAATCAACGGATGACGCGGCGGCGGAATGAGCGCACAGAGTCGCGCTAAGAACTGGTGAGGCTCCATGCTGTTGAGTCTGAAGCCGCGCGGTGAGTCTTGCCGCGAATCGGTCTCTTGAGCTGGTAGACGACTTTGCCGTCTGCAGAAACGGAAAGCCGCTCCAGACTCAGAGGCGCTCGCGCACAATAGCGAATGAGCTGCTCGCGCTCATCGTTGCTTCGGGCGGGCTCCCCGACGTGAACGTTAAACATTCCCGCCTTGCTTTTTTGCTTTACGGCGCCGTCGCCGTCGACCTTGAAAGCCGCGGCTCCCTTGCGGCTGAGCACTGCAAGCTGGCCGAGTCAGACCGAACTCTTGAGGCACATTTCTAAGAGTGTCGGCTCGGGTGCTGGCTCTGGTACCTCAGGCTTGAGGTAGCCCTCACGAACGAGCCATTTCAAGCAACGCACCGACACGTTGTAGGTGATGTCCTCAAGCTCGCCGCGCGCAGGACGCCTCAGGACTTCTTTGCAGAGAGCGCCTGTGGTGTCTCGATAGAACAAAGCGTCTGGAACGATGACGTGATAGTGCACGTTGAGGTTCAGGCTGCCGCCGAAGCGTTGCGGGAAACAGATGGCTCCGCCTCTGAGCCTTTCTTTCGCAGCGCTCGCCTTCGCCAAACCGAGCCTGATCCCCAGCGAGCGTTGCCAGCGAAAGATCTCTTCGATGAAAAGCCTCCCCACAGCGGATAGGGCTTCTGGATTTTTCGCGAGAATCAGGCGCAGCTCGAAAGGAACCGAAAGCACCCATTGCCGCAGGCGTACTTCCGGCAAAACGCGATCGACAAGACGTGCTGCCGTATCGGCCATGCGCCTGGCGTTGCAGCTGGGACAGATGCCGCGCTTTTTGCAAGAAAAAGCAACCAGCAGCATGAGACCGCAGTGCTCACAGCGCGCTCGCGCCAACCGGGCACCTGAGGCTTACAGCGAAGGCCGTGCCAATGGGAGACTCCGCTGGGGCGAGCTGATCGGCGCGCAGCGAGCTGACGTAAGTGTGGCAAGGAGGTGGCGCGCCAGCTCATTCCGTCAGTCGCTGGGAAGAATGGCACTCGCTAGATTGAGAACAAAGTTATCAAGACATCTTTACTATTTTTCCAGACACAATGCAGCAATTGGGCCGAGAAATGCGGATTTGGTCCCCCCCAGGTGCGTGGAGGAGGCGCAGCCGACGGAGCGCACGTCAGGGGGGACACTGCCTTTCCGCAGCGCCAGCGAGGACAAGGCGGAAGGGGGGCCACCCAACCTTTCAAAAAATGAACCACGATGTCCAGATGCGTGACACCTCGATCAGGTCGCCGCACGGGGCTGTTTCAGGAAAGTGATTCCTGATATACTCACAAACCGCTCCGCATGTGATGACTCGCAAGCAGAGCCTGGTTCATTGATAAGCGAAGATTCGAACCTCAATCGTCGCGCCTGAGTGGTGGCATCTGGGCGGCCGCAGCTTAGTAGGCCGCTTGGGCGTGACCTGATTGAACCAACAAGTCATTGAGATGACGACCTTGCTTCGTGCCGCCTTCGGGTGCGTCGATTTTGGAAAGCCGGAGGCGCTTCTTCGTCCAGGTGTAGAAACCAAGATCGAACGTCTCGACGCACGTGCATCAGCGCGACTAAGACAGAAAAAGCCTACCTATCGCCTGCTCTTCCAATAACCGGGACGGCGACTGGTGTGCATCACCACTACGATGACAGCGTACTCATCATCGAGCGTATACAGAACACCGAAAGGGAACTTGTACAAGAGACAGCGTCGGGCACCTTCGTCAAAAACCGGATATGCCTCGCCGCTCTCAGCGATGCGCTCCACCGCATCATCGACGGATTCACGAAAGTTCTCTGCGGCTCGGCGGCTCCGCTCAGCATAATAGTCAAATGCCTGTTCGACCTCTGCCCAAGCGGCTGGGTCCCACAAAACTTTGCGCTTCACGATGATGGATTACTTCGCGAAGAGTTCATCGCGGACGTCTTCCCAGGCCAGAAGCTCAGTCTCGCCAGAGGCGATCTTAGCCCGGCGCCGACGCAGTTCCTCGCGCCACGCATCATCGATCGCTGGGTCGATCTCGTCGGGCACGAGTTCTAGAATCCGATCAGCAAGCTCGTTGCGCGCATCAGCGTTCATTTTGCGAGCTTCAGACAGAAAGCGGTCGACTTCGTTCATCGTGCGCAAGTTTAGCATGGCTTTTCCTTAAGTTCATTCACCCGGGATTGGGGTAAAAAGGCCTAACTGGGAGGGTCAGTGGCCGGCCCAGGGGCCACCAAACCGCTCCGCATGTGATGACTCGCAAGCAGGGCCCGGTTCATTGATAAGCGAAGATTCGAACCTCAATCGTCGCGCCTGAGTACTGACTTCTGGGCAGCCTAGTAGGCCGCTTGGGCATGACCTGATTGAACCAACAAGTCATTGAGATGACGACCTTGCTTGTAACATTCGTCGACGCTGACTTCGTGCGGAGAGAGAAAGACATCGGCCACGTAACGACCGTGGAGATCGACCTTGTGAGTTCTGACGACGATGGTTCGCGCGCGTGCGAGTTCGCCTAGGACAAAGTTTTTCGCGGCGCGACCTTCCTTCGTGCCCCCCTCCGGAGCATCTATTTTCGAGAGACGCAGGCGCTTCTTCGTCCAGGTGTAGAAACCAAGATCGACATCGATGTCCAAAGTGTCGGCATCCACCAAGCGGGGAGACGCTGCCGCATACACGTAAGAAGACGCCGTGGGGCGCTCAATGATGGGCTCTTTGGCGCTGCTGCGCGATGAGGGAGAAGCGACCGAAATCAGGTGACTCGCCGATCGACACCTCGCGTGGCTGGCCGGTTTTTACCTCGCCCATGGCCAAGCAGGCGGCGGACGCGTTCGACCATCGGGCGCTTCGTGAAGACAGAATCGACGAACTCGTAGCACGAGCGCTGAATGAAGATCGCATTTGACACATCGGTGCTCGTAGCGGCAGCAGTAGGTAGCCACCCGCGACACAAGGAAGCCGCCACTCAGCTGGAGTTAGCTCGGGAGGAGACGCACTCCGGCTTCCTCTGCAGTCACGCCACGGCGGAAATCTATTCAGTACTCACCAAGCTCCCGTTGGTGCAACGGATCTCACCAGCGGAGGCATTTTCTGTCCATCTTGTCGCCGCCGAAAGCGTTCAGGCTAATGCACTGCTCACTTTCAATGTGAGAGACTTCGAACGAATTCAAGAAGCAAACAGTCCGCGCATCGCGCAATGAGTGGTGGTGATCCCCGGGTCGCTGTCGGGCTTCAGTTTCAGCCGGTCCTGGAGCTTCTTGGTCAGGCGGATCGTGAGCACGCCTGCTCACTCCGCTCATGTGGCATGAGCTTTGAACACGAGAGCTAGTCCAGCCTTGTCGAGCTGTCCGGAAGCGACGTCAAGAAGCGCCTGCGCGAGCCAATCACCCGGATGTGTCGTGAACCCGTTCAACTCCAAGAAGACGAGTGCTGATGCGGCGCCCGTTCGCTTGTTGCCGTCCACATACGCCTGACTCTCAGCCAGATGGAAGGCGTAGGCCGCTGCCATTTCAAAGGGGAAGTCGTGAAGGAACTCGCCGCCAAAGGTCTGTCTGGACATCCCGACCGCCGCTTCTAGGCCAGCCCGGTTCCGAAGGCCATCCTGGCCCCGGTGATCCCGAAGCATCTTGGAGTGAATCGCCTCGACCTCCGCGAGGGTCAGAAATCGCGGCGTCACGCCAGCTTGCCGAGAGCGTCGAAATGTCGCTCTGCGACCGCATCGATCACGGACTTGACCTCAGGGCTCACACCTTCTCCGCGAGACCCCTCTAGGGCGGCTCGCTCCTTGAGAGCAGCCAAGAGCAGCTCTGCCACCTCGGCTTGCTCTGCTTCCGGGAGCGCTTCAACCTGAGCGATCAGCTTTTCCATCCCCGCGACCATGACGCCAGGTTAGCACGCCCCCGGTGACTCGCCCAAGGAGGCCCGGCAAAGGCTCATTAGTGCTCCCGAATATCGTCGACATATCGTCGGCTGCCCCCTAAATGGGCCCATTCCGAGAGCCAAGGAATTCCACATGCGTAGGATCTTAAAAAAGATTTTCCGCTCCTGCGATCAACATCCGTTGCCCCTGAATGCGTTTGCGCGCGTTGTGAAGAAAAGCAGCACGAAGCATTAGGCCCACCGAGTCCCGGTGCTAGCGATTCTGTAGCTAACACACCACAAACACCGGGAGACTCAGTGGGTAACACGAAGACTAGCAGGGCCTTGGCGCAATTTCGCGCCTGTTTTGACAAGAAGTCCATCGAAGAGCTCGCGGTCAGCTCCGGGTTTACCCGTCGATTTCGTAAAGTGCGCCCCTTCGAGCTGGTTCTGGCCGGGATCGCGACTCTGAGTCGGGGTGGCAAGTCCACCCTGGCTGACATTCGGCGCGAATACATTCAACTGACGGGCGAGAACGTCGAGTACAAGCCCTTTCATAACCAACTCGTGAAAGACGAATTCGAGATTCTGCTTCGAGGGATCGCTGAACGCGCCATCTCCAGCTTGGCCCCAAAAGTTAACCGAGCTTGTCGAAGGGAACTTGCCGAATTTCAAGACATCTTGCTTCAGGACGGAAGCAGCTTTCGCGTTCACGATGCACTCACGGACATCTTTCCACGAAGGTTCGGGCACTTTGGCGGATGCGCTGGAGTCGAAGTTCACGCGGGCGATGAGTCTACTATCCGATCAGCTTACGCGGCTGGCAATTTCCGCCGATACAACGGCGGAGCGTCCCTATCTTCCTGAGCCGGAGGATATGAATAAGCGCCTCATTCTGGGCGACCGTGGATACGCCGACTTGAAATATGCACAGCGGGTGAAGGAGGCTGGAGGAGACGTGTTGATTCGCACACAGCGGTGCAACCCTATGGTGAAGCGGCTGTGGATCGACGGCGAGCGCGTAGCACTCCCACTGGGTCGCAACGCTGCACAAGTCACGCACACGCACCCGAACGCCACGCTGGACATGGATGCTGAATGGCGCATCCCAAGCGCCTCACTGCGACTTGTGAGCTTCTGCTTGCCGAACGGAAGCGGCTACGTGCACCTTCTGACGACATTGGGAAGGACACACATCAGCGCAAACACGCTGGCGCAGCTCTACCGATTGCGCTGGCAAGTCGAACTTCTGTTTCGTGAGTTCAAATCCCACGCGGGGCTGACCAAATGGAACACGCGCAGTGGGCCGCTAACGCGAGCGTTGATCTGGCTGAGCGTGGTCACGGTGACGGTGAAGCGCTTCGTGGCCCATCAGTCGGGCAGCGTCGAGCGCATCGCCTCAACTCTGACGGCCTCGCGAGTGCTCGAAAGCCGTCTACCGCTCCTTCTTACATCGCTATCACAAGGCCGTTCGCTCAGAAGTGAGTTTGAATCGCTTCTCAAATTCCTGAGGGAAAACGCCTCAAGAGCGCATCCCAAACGGGATCGGCGTTTGGGGCGCTACGCTCAGTTTCTGGAGGTTGTTGGTTAAAATCCTACGCATGAGGAATTCCAAGCGTTGTCCGCCCATCGACCCTTCTCTGAAAAGTTTACAGATTAGAAATTATCGGCGTTTGGTCCACGGGCCGAGGTCGCTGGAAATGCGATCGTCGTACCAGCGCTCCAGCTGCTTCCGATCGCTCCCGTGAACCCACTGCCGGCCATGCAGACGCGCCGCGTACATCAACGAAACCACAGGTCACGAAACCACTCACGAAGTGGCAATAATCTGGGGAGCCGCCCGAAACACCAGCTAGCTCAAGCGCTGCTCTAGAACGATCGCGACCTCGTCCCCCTCGGACTTTCCAATCACCGCTCGGATGGTCGCGGCAATGGGCAGCTTGTGAGTGCCGTCACCGAGCGCCATGAACGAGGCGCGGAATGGGTGGCCGTCGATCGAGACCTTCACGAGGCCGCGGGTGTCGAAGATCTCGGCCGACCGCGGGAGCTGGACGCAGATCCACGTGTCACTAGGTCGGATGCGTCCGAGCCGGGCGGTGAAGGCGATGTTGAGTCGGCCGGGCTTCGTTGGGTCTGATGGTTTGCTGTTGGCCATGGGAAGCTGTCTTGTTGAGGCTGCGGGCCCTAGGGCCCGCGGTCTGGCCGAAGTTTCTTGAGGAGCTAGTCGTTGATTTCTGGCTGCACGAGCAGAGCGAGCTTTTGCAAGCACTCTTGCCAACCCAGGTAACAGGCTTCGGGTGGGATGACGTCTGGGACTCCCTGTTGCTCGATGGTCATCTCCGTGCCCACCGATACTTCCTTGAATGTAATGATTGTCTTCATTTCGCCGGGAAGATTGGAGTCCTCGAACGCGTCCGTGTAGACGATGCGCTCGCCCGGCACGAGTTCGAGATAGGTGCCTCCGAAAGAGTGGCCGTTGCCTGTCGTGAAGTTGCGGAAAGACATCCTGTGTTTTCCGCCGACCTTGGCGTCGAGCTCGTGAACTGTGCACAGGAAACCAAAGGGCGGGAGCCAGCTGGCGACGGCGTCAGGTTCCACGAATGCGCGGAAGACTTTTTGCGGCTTGGCTGTGAGGACGCGGTGGAGATGGATGGTGTTGGGCATGATATTTTCCTGGGATTTGAATGGTTGATTGAGTTACTCGCCCGATGAGGGGAAAAAGATTCCGCAAACGGGCATCCTCCCACATGAAGAGCCCCACGTAGAAGCTGCGGCAACTAGGCCTCGTCGTAGGCACGCTCGAGGGCCGCTACGTCGAGCTTCACCATCGTCATCATCGCTTCCATCACAGCCTTCACTCTCTTGGCATCCTGGTCGCGGATCAGCTCGATGAAACGCCGCGGGACGATCTGCCACGAGAGGCCGAACGGATCCCTGATCCAGCCGCATTGGGTCGGCTTTGCCCCGGCCTTGACCAGCTTGTCCCAATACTCGTCGACTTCGGCCTGGTCCTCGCAGTCAACGTAAAGCGAGAAGCCTTCTGAGAACGTGAAGTAGGGGCCCCCGTTGTAGCCCATGAAGAATTGACCGCCGACGACAAATTCGGCGGAGGTGATCGGACCATCCTTACCGCTGCGGGCGACCTTCCTGATCTCAGATTCGGGGAACGTGGCGGTGTAGAAATCGATGGCCGCCTCGAGTTGGTCGTTGAACATCATGAACGGAGTCACCTTGGTCATTGGCGATTCGACGCGATCGTGTGGGATAGTGTTGGGCATGATATTTTCCTCGGGTTTGAATGGTTGGTTGAGTTACTCGCCCCTGATGAGGGGAAAAAGATTCCGCAAACGGGCATCTCGAAGCCACAAGCCGCCCCACATGAAGAGCCCCACGTAGAGGCTGAAGAGCACGTGACTGAAGAGGGGGTTTTGCGCTCGGATTTGTGTGGCCATGGCTCCCCCCAGGAGCCCCATCGTGAGGATGGCGCCGAAGACACTCGTGCGAGGGACGAGATAGAGCACCACACAAGTGAGTTCGAGCACACCGATCGAAAACGCGTACCCGGGGGGCCAGCCCAGCTCCGCCATCGTCGTTTCGGCGACTGGCAGCTGGAGAAGTTTCGGCGTTGCCGAGGCGCCGAGCATGAATAGGGCGAACACTCCCGAGAGGACTCGACCAGTCCAAATCGCGCTTCGGGGGAGAGACGCGGGTGTGAGGTTCGATGTAGTGGTGTTTTCCATGGTGATTGGCTCCTGACACCCAAAGGACGAACCAGAAAGGGGCGATCCGACAGGGGCGCCGCATTTTTCAATTCCGCGTCCTTCCAGCCCGCGCTCCTGGACAGGCGACGGGTGTCCGAGGAAAACAAAAGCGCCGCCCAGTGAGAAAAGTCGGTTCACCCGTCGGATCGTGCGGCCCTCCGACGTCCTAAGAAAGACAAGCCCCATGCTCTACACCGTGCTCTGCTACAAGGACGAATCCGTCACTTCCGCCTGGTCCGAGGAACAGGACGCGGCCGTGATGGCCTGCCTGGGTCAGGTCCACAAGAAGTACGAAAGGCAGTTCGGCCCCGTGGTGCGCCTCATGCCGACCACCGCCGCGACGACTTTTCGCAAAGAGGAGAAGATGGTGACGGACGGTCCGTACGCCGAGACCAAGGAGCAACTCCTCGGGTTTCACGTGCTCGACGTGGAGGATCTGGACCAAGCTCTGCAGATCGTGCGTGAGCTCTCGGACGCCAATCCCGGCGGAGCCTACGAGATCCGGCCGATCATGCTCTTTTACGCAAATGGTGCCGCGGTAAACGATGGCTGAAGTGCCTGAACCCGGATGGATCGAGTCGCGGCTCGTTGCAGCGCGCCCTCGCGTGGTGGCCGCACTTCTGCGCTATTTCCGCGATCTCGATCTAGCCGAGGAGGCGTTTCAGGAGGCGAGTCTGCGCGCCCTTTCCAAGTGGCCTCAAAACGGTCCGCCCCGGGACGCCGAAGCGTGGCTCATCCTCGTGGGGCGCAACCTGACCTTGGACCACGTCCGCCGGACATCCCGTCTCACCGAGCTTCCGGATGAAGCCGCCCTTTCGAATGGAGACGACGTCGAAACCGACTGGGCCGAGAGGCTCGACGACTCGCACTACCGCGACGACATCCTGCGCCTTTTGTTTATCTGCTGCCACCCCGACCTCCCCGCGACTCAGCAAATCGCCCTTGCTCTGCGCGTGGTCTCGGGGCTCTCAGTTCGCCAGATTGCTCGCACCTTTCTCGTCGGGGAGCGTGCCATGGAGCAACGCATCACCCGCGCCAAATCCCGCGTGGCGCAGGCCGATGTCGTCTTCGAGCCGCCCTCGCCGGTGGACCGCTCCGAACGGCTGGCCGCCGTGGCGAAGATGATCTACCTCGTCTTCAACGAGGGCTACTCCGATTCGAGCCCGGGGAGCGATCGGGCGAGCCTGAGCGGCGAAGGGATCCGCCTCGCTCGTCTGTTACTTCGACTCTTTCCGGCCGAGCCGGAGATGATGGGGCTCCTCGCCCTGATGCTTCTTTCGCAATCACGGAAGACCGCGCGCTTCGACGCAAGCGGCGCCCTGATCCTTCTCGAAAAGCAGGATCGCGCTCTATGGAATCGGTCGATGATCGCCGAGGCGCTCGCGATGCTCGACAAGGCGATGCTGCATCGACGTCCCGGTCCCTACCAAATCCAGGCGGCCATCGCCGCGCTGCACGCCCGAGCGGAGCGGCCCGAGGACACCGACTGGAACGGCATCGACGAGCTCTACGCCGCCCTGGAGCGCCAGGACCCTTCTCCCGTCGTGACGCTCAATCGTGCCGTCGCCGTCTCCAAGGTCCGGGGCGCGGAGGCTGCCCTCCAGATGATCGACGGCCTTTCCGAAGCGCTGTCCGGCTACTTCTACTTTCACGGCCTGCGCGGCGCACTGCTCAAACAAGTGGGCCGCACGGGCGAGGCTCAGGAGGCCCTCACCCAGGCCATCAGCCTGGCGTCCACGGCGGCCGAGGCCGCCCACATTCGCGAGCACCTGGACCAGCTTGAGGGGGCTCCTTAGCCAGGCCGAGTCGCGTCACCCTGGGGTTCTCATCATCTGCTCAAAGCGCCTTTGGAGCCAAGGAATTCCAAGCATTATCCGCTCTTCTGTCCTTCGCTGCGAGAGTTCACATACTAAATTTTACACGCGTGGCCCGACGGGCCGGATGGCCGCTGGATGAATTCGACGTGGCCGGCGCTGATCAAACGGACTCGCGTGTGCAGGGCGTAGTTGACCCAGGCTTCGGGGCGCACGAGGTTGTAGCCCCCTTCTGACTTTTTCACAGAAACCCGATGAACCTGAGGGCCGCTCTCTGTGTTCACTTGCCGCCTCCCATCAGGGCGAGAAGCTCTTCCTCACTCAGATGCTCCTCGGCAGGAGGTGGTTCGGAAACATGGCGCTCGGTGATGCCCACGCCGCGTCGTTCGTGGGCCGGCGAAACGCGCAGACCGATCGTCGCCGCGAGCACCTTGTAAACCACAAAGGCAATGGAAGCAGTCCACACAAAGCAGAGCACGACGCCCAGCGCTTGAACGCCGATCTGAGACAGCCTGTCGTGAGGAAGCTGACTGCTCGCGCCAAAAATGCCCACGCACAGGGTCCCCCAGGCGCCGCATGCCCCGTGCACGGGGATAGCCCCTACGGGATCGTCGAGCTTCAGCACGTGGCCCAGGAATTCATAGGCATAGTTGTGCACGACACCAGCGCTAGCTCCGACCGCCAAAGCCGCCCAAGGACCAATGATGTGACAGCAGGCAGTCACCGCGACAAGACCGCCCAGCACTCCCCCGAGAAACTTCGAATTCAAATCTCTGTGCTCTTGAAGCCATCGACCGTGAACGTACGCGCTGAGCCCGCCCATGGCCGCAGCAAGGTTCGTATTCAAGAGGATCGAGCCCACCTTGCCATCGAAAATCAGGCCGCTTCCCCCGTTGAATCCCCACCAACCCAACCACAGCAGGAGCGTGCCAAAGGCCGAATTCGAGATACTGGCTGCGGGGAGCGCAGCCATCGTGCCATCATCCCGGAAGCGCCCCAATCGCGGGCCCACGAGCCAGACGCCCACCAAGGCAACCCACGCGCCCACCGAGTGCACCACCGTGGAGCCAGCAAAATCGATGAAGCCGAGATCTGCGAGAAACGCTGAGTTCGTCTCGAGATAAGCGTTGCCCCAAACCCAATGCCCGAACACGGGATAGACGACGAGGGCCACGACGGCCGAACCCACCATATAGGGAACGAAGCCCGTCCTTTCACTCATGGCACCGGAGACGATGGTGACCGCCGTTCCTGCAAAGGCGAGTTGAAAAAGAAGAAAGGACTCACCAAGGGGGTTCGTCCCCTCCCCGTGGAGGCCCTCGAAACCGAAAAGGCTCGTGCCAAAGAAACCTGCCTGGGAGGCTCCGAACATCAAACCGAAGCCCACGAGACAAAAGCACAAGCTGCCGACAATCCAGTCGGCAAGGTTTTTCATCGCGACCCCGGTGGCGCTCTTGGGCTGCACCATACCGGCCTCAAAGCTCTTGAAGCCGGCCTGCATCAGGAACACCAGAGCCGCGCAAACCACGACCCACATCTGGTCGAGTTCGCCCTTCGTGACTGCTACTTCGCCTTCTTGGGCAAGGGCCTCGGAGGGCAGTGTCAGCAATAAAAGCCCTAGTCTACGCGCCCATCGTGCCATCGCGTTCTACCTTACAGGAAAGCGAGCGAATCCGTGACGTGCCCTGAGCCTTTTCGTCGCAGGGCGATGTCTCAAGCATTCGCGAGAACTAGGCTTTTTCGGACCGTCTCTCGGAGCCAAAGGTGTGCGGGATCCATGGCGAGTCGGCGTGGCCAGATCATCGCGATGGAAGGACCTTTCGGAGCGAAGGGGAGGCTCCCTGTGGCGACCGGGAGGAGTCGCTCTGCTGCATCGGCCACAGGGCGAGGCACTGTGGCGAGAAGTGAGCTCGTCGCCACGACAAATAGCGCTCCAGCAAAATCGGGAACTCTCAACTTGACCGTGCGGGCGCGCCCGGCAGCGGCGAGTACAGCCTGATCAACCGCGTTACCAATCGCAAACTCGGTCGCCACGGCAACATGCCCGTATTCGAGATATTTCTCCAAGGTGGAAGGGTGAGGGGCCCCTTGGCGACGAACGCTGACCCAAGTGTCGTCAATGAAGGGCTCGAAATCGCACCAAGCGGGGCAGAGTTCAGCAGGACCAATCAGCAGCTCGGCTGAGCCTGCAGCGAGCGCACTCACCGCCTTTTCACTCACAGGCAGCACTTCGAGCGTCACCAGTGGCGCGACTTGTTCGAGCCAACTCACGACACTCCCAATCATCGTCACCTGGGCATAGTCAGAGCTAATGATTCGAAAGTGCGCTCTCGTGTTCGATGAATCGAACGGTGCCGGGGGCCGCACGAGATGCTCTGCCTCGCTCAACAGAAGTCGCAGAGGAGCGTGAATCGACAGTGCCCGCGGCGTTGGCGCGAGTCCTCGTCCCTGAGGGACAAGCAAAGGATCTGCGAACAGGTCGCGGAGACGTCCGAGAATGCGACTCACCGCGGGCTGTGAGCGACCCAGCTTTCGAGCGGCGCCGCTCACTGAACCTGTTTCAAGGAGCGCGTCGAGGGCGACAAGCAAATTGAGATCGACCTGGGACAGTTCCACTTCCTGCATGGGACCATGTTAACTATGCATTGGACGCAATTGTAAAGCTCCGTCATCACTTCCCGATGGCGACCCACAAAAGGAAAAGCTGCACCAAAATCCACTTGTCTCACGCCAGGCTGCTGTTCGGACTCCTGGCCGTCGCGGCGGCGTCTTGCTTGGGGTGCGCTGGGGTAGAGAAGCCGCGCGTCCCCCGCGGTATTCCGAAACAGAGCACATGGGTCGTCGCGCCAGATGCACGCGAGATCATCGCCTTGTCCGCCACAGAGCTAGCCCGGCGCATCGACACGGGCGAGTTCAGCTCCGTTCAAGTGGTGCAAGCCTTCATTGGGCAAATTGCAAAGTACAACGAGAAGTACAACGCCATTGTGCTTGTGGACGTCGAGGGATCTCTTCGAGCAGCAGCGGCCGCCGACGCCGCGCACGCACGTGGCGAATCGTGGGGGCCTCTTCATGGCGTGCCGATCACGCTCAAGGATACCTACGCCACTCAGGGCCTGCGAACGACTGCTGGCGAGCCCTCACTTGCTGAATACGTCCCCTCCAAGGATGCCGTTGTCGTCTCGCTGCTGCGGAAAGCTGGCGCAATCATTCTGGCAAAAACGAATCCCGCCCGACTGGCCATGGACATGCAGACAGTCAATCCTCTGTTCGGAACGACCAAGAATCCTTGGAATACTCTGCGAACCGTGGGGGGAAGCAGTGGGGGCTGCGCCGCGGCGGTCTCGACCCACATGTCTCCCTTGTCTTTTGGCTCAGATCTCGCGGGATCGATACGCTTACCAGCGGCCTACACCGGTATCTTCGGTCTCCGACCCACTCGTGGGGTCGTTTCATTTCAGGGGCACATTCCCCCTTTGCCTGGCGAAATAGACGGCATCCGTACGATGGCGGTCCTGGGTCCCCTTGCCCGCACAGTCGCAGATCTTCAACTCGCCCTTTCGGTGATTGCCCAGCCATCAAAAGAGGACGCGACCCCGATCCCTCTCAGGCAGCGCGGCAAGGTGCCTTCGTCAGTCGCGGGCCTACGCATTGCTTACATGGAGCAGCTCGGTGGCGTCCCGGTGAGTCAGGACATGTCCCAGGGTCTCAAGCGTCTAGTCGGCGCCTTACGAGCCGCCGGGGCGAGAGTGGAACGCGCGGAGCCGAAGCTTTCCTACGAACGCACATGGGAAACCTGGGGAGCCCTAGTCAGCATGCAGGGAGGCTATGAACGGTCGAATTTTGAACGCTCCTTCGGACGCTTGTTCGCCCACGGCAAGGTCGCGGATATTCCTCACCAACGACGCATCCTCGACCCGATTTCAGTTGAGCGCTACATGCTCGCCTTGACGGAACAAGCAGCTCAGACCAACGCGCTCGAGCGCTTCCTGGCGGACTACGACGCTTGGCTCATTCCGGTTGCCTCCGTCGCGCCCTTTCCGCATCACTCGCCGAGCGAGACCTTCGGGATCTTCAACGTCTACGACGAACCGCTTCATGCCGATGAAACGCCTGTCCCCTACTATGTTGCCACACAGGCCTACACGGCACTGCTCAGCGTCACCGAGGGCCCCGTCATTTCCTTACCCGCAGGACTCTCGAAGGAGGGGCTACCGGTGGGGGTTCAGTTGGTGGGTCGGCGCTACGAGGACTGGCACCTCTTGGAGGTCGCCCGGCTCATCGAACCTCTACTTGAGCGACCCTCCCCGCAGCTTGATCCGCGCCCTTAGGTCGTGGCTGCGGAGCGCCAACGACGAGCGCGCATCAAGCGCGATGACCCAGTTCATTCGAGCAATCGCCCGAGTCACGCTGCGTCGCACTCTAGGCACGAAGCTGCGTCATGGGGCCGGTCAGAGAAACTCGGTTTCCTTGATCGGTGACATACTCATTCGCGCCAATCGCATCCCTTGAGAGTCCCATACCTTGAGCAAGGGAAACCAAGAGGTGGGAATGGGGTACTCCGATGCGTTCGCCGCCTTCCTTCGGATTGAGTGTCTCTCGGGGCAAGTTGATATAGCGCCCCACGTCGAAGTACCCGCCGAGATTCCCGATCATCACGGCGGCATGCTCCCTCATCGTATGGGCGTCGCGCGTCACCCCATGCTCACTCAGCCAAAGCACGAGAGTGTTGTCGAGCAAACTGCCGCTTGAATCGCTGTAGCGGGCGAGTTCCTCTACGATTTCACCCAAGACCTGACCATGACGAGCGTTGTACTTGCGCATCTCAGCCTCAGCCGAGTCGGAGCTACTGGACTGGTGTGCAAAATCCTGGTGCACGTCCCCCGGACCCGCGCCGAACTCGGAGTTCGAAAGCTGATTCATCTGAATCGTCGCCACTCGCGTCATATCACAGGCAAACGCTGCGGCCGTTAAAGCTCCGAATTGTCGAGCCCCCGTAGTGATCGGACTCGACGAGTTCTGCCAGCCCTCTGGAGTTGGCGCTGAACATTCGAGCCCGGAAAGACCCTCGAGTTGTCGATTTAAGTCAGCTAGGTATTCGCGATGGAGCTCCAGCTTGAGACGGTCTTCGGAAGAAAGCTTCGTACTCTGCTTCGCGTACTGGCGGTCGAGCGCATCAAGCATCTTGCTTCGTGACGCTTCGATCAGATCCCGCTCGGAGGGCTCGGCTGGCTCTTCGTTCATCTGAGCGAAAAGCCGTTCGTAGGCTCGCTGCGGGCTCGTCTCTACAGGAGCGCGACTCTGCTGCCCGAAAGCCACCATGCCGCCGTTGTAAAGGCGCCCCCCAAATTCAAGAGAGCGAATTCGCGCAGGATCGCGGACTTCGTCCGCGATGATCTGGTCCACCGACGCGCCAAGAATCGCGCTTTCATCCGAGAGGTCGAGTCCCCCCGCGGTCAGAAGGTTGCCATGAGAAGTATCGTGATTGTTCGTGTATCCACTATTCGGCATCCCCGTCGCCAAAGACATCCCTTGCACCACGGTAAGGCGGTCCTTGTAAGCGGCGAGGGGCGCAAGACAATCGCTCAGCTCGGAATTCGCGACATCTGAAAAGCGATATTCAAACGGGGACCCACTTGGATTCCCGCGATTCATCAGCATCGCGGAGGGCATGATTTGATGATGGGATGTCACGATCAGCAATCGCTTCGGGGTGCCGCCGTTCGCCTGGGCCACACGCGTTGACAATGAAGGCAGGGCGAGAGCCCCTACACCAAGGCCTCCGGCTGCCAGGAGCCAGTTCCGTCGCGTCAGACTGAGGGCACTTTGCTTTCGATTCTTCTTCGACATCTTCATTCTCCCTTCGCCAAGCCGTGGAATTCAGGCAGGGCAACAATCTTCTCGACCAGGCTGCGGAAGTTCAGATCTTCAGGCGCGTCTTCCCCAACAAGATCGTGCAGCGTGCAAGCGTCAGCCTCTTCCGAATTTCGGCCAAACGCGTAGCTCAACCAATGCTCTGAGACGCAATAGGCAACGGAACTGCTCTGAGCGAGTGCTCGGGAAAGCTCGACCCCTCCCGTGACTTTCACTTCTTCGCCGCTCGCGTAGAGCAGGCCTCCCTCAGCATCGACCTCGAATCCGTTGTCCACCTCGCGGTAGGCGCCAGTCGAGTCATAGTGTTCAAACGCGAAACCAATGCCATCAATAAACTGATGACATCCCCCACAACCAGGCTGAGAGGTAAACTCTTCAAAACGCATTCGATTACTCTTGAGGACCCCTGGTTCAGCTTCGGGGAGTGAGGTGTTCACCGAGGGCGGCGGAGCTCCCGGGTGCTGACACAAGAACTGATCCAGCACAGCCACCCCTCGCAGAGGCGGTGAGCCATTCGTGGGCCGAGCATGCGCAGCCAAGAAGGAGCCCATGGTAAGAATTCCCGCTCGTTCGCTCGGGGGAAGTTCGACTTCATGCCAGCCGCTTTGCGGCGCTTCTACCCCGTAGTGCTCGGCTAGAGCGGGATCGACCCAGCTTGAAGCTGAACTGAGTAGCGCGCCCAAAGTCGCTTGATCCTTCGAAAACAGGTGCTCCGTGAACACTTTACCCTCCTCGTGAAGAGACTCTGCGAGCCGCTCCGACCACCCGGGAAACATCTCAGGATCTTTTTGTTGCTCGAGAACTTCGTCCCAATGAAGCCACTGACGATGGAAGTCCGCAAACGCTCGCGCCGCCTTTTCCGAGTCAAGCATGCGTGAAACCTGGGCCTGAAAGCTCTCAGCTTCGAGCAGAGAGCCGTCCTCCGCAGCTTCCAGAAGAAGCGCGTCTGGGGCGCTTTGCCAGAGAAAGTAGGAGAGTCGGTTGGCTAGCTCATGAGCCGTCAGAACTTGCTCGCCGCTTTGCGAACTCCCCTCCTCGATGCGGTAGTGAAATTGAGGAGAAAGGAGGAACATGGACAAAGTCAGCTCGACCGCTGCCTCGAAGCTGATGTCCGCCTGCATCTGATCGAAGAACTCCCGGTAGTCATCGACTTCTTCGGCTCGCATCGGACGACGCATGATTCTTAGCCCCATCTTGGCAATGAAGTCGTTCCGACAAATATCAGAGCCTTCTCGAGAGCAATCAAGGAATAGGTCCCAAGAATCTCGCACCACGGCTTCAGCGAGATAGACCGAACTATCGTAGTAGCTTTGAATGAGGAGCGGCGAGGGAACGAGCGCCGCAGCGTTGTTCTCAAAACCGCGCACAGCCAAGTCAGGCGTGACTTCCGGCACGTCAAAATCGACGCCATCAAAAAGATCAGAGACTGTGTTTCGGTACTCGTTGCGACTCAAACGCCGCAGAGGAGACTGAAAGCTGGGTTCCCCCAGCTCCGAGCAATCCACGTCCCAGCGATCATTCTGCTGATGAACTTCTCTCTCAGCGTGATCAGCATCGGAGGCTTTTGCGCCTTCACCAGTTCTACCGCTCCCCTGACCGCCCAAAACCCCATTGCAGCCCACGCTTCCTGCGATGCTAAGAAGCAGCGTGAAGCTCAGCGCATTCGATCGACTTAAACTCATCATGCTCTCCGTTCTCCCCCTTAGGGCTGACAATCTTCCGGCAACTGACCTCGACCAAAGGCGATCGAACGAATGGGATGCCCCCCATGAAAGGCATCTGCTTCAACCCAAGTGACGCCGTCGTCGCTCCGGTAAAAGACCTGCTTTTCGTACCAATTCTTCCATCCCCCATTGACCCCCACCATGCGGCCATCAGGTGCAGCAGCGACCGCCCCAAGATTCAAGTCGCTGGGAGTGGTCTGGACTTGCTCCCAGTCCTTTCCATCTCTGCTCGAGAATCTCTTTCCCCCCGAGGCAAAGACGACGAACTCTTCAAGCGTCGCCACCAGGTGCGAATTGATGTCCTGAGCAATCGAAGCCTCTTGCCAGTTCTCTCCCCCATCCGTAGAGCGACAAGCCACTCCATTGCCGCCAACAATCAGCCAAGTATCACCGACAGCCGCGATGCCTCCTCGCGTCTGCACATTGTCACCACAGGAACCTGGATAGCTCGATGGCGTGCGATAGGAGGCTCCCCCGTCGCTCGAGATCGCCGCGTCCCCGGCTTCTCCCAGGATGAGAATTCGTCCCCCGTGTGACGCGGTATGGCCAACTCGGCGTGCGTTGTAGCCCTGAATCGTACGAACCGGCTCGGACCAACTCGCCCCTTGGTCCAGCGTGCGTCGAGCGTCACGTGCCCCCGCCACGACGGCACCCTGCGCAGTCGCCAAGCCTCCGAAGGTCGTGCCTTCCAAGACCACTTCCCAATTCACGCCATCTAAACTTTTTTGCACCAGACCCGGAGCGCCCCAGCCGAAGGTCGCGAAAAAGCCAAATTCCGTGGCGATCACGCCTCGGCCTGGGTGTGCCTCATGATCGCAGTCGAGATCATCAAAACAGCGCACCCCTGTCGAATCCTCCCCCTGAACTGAAGGAATAGAGCTTCGCTCGCCGGTCCATGTGCGGCCCGCGTCGCAAGACACCAGAGTGCGGCCTACATGGCCTTGAGCGACAAACAAGTCGGAGAGAGCTGGATCGGGCGGCTGCTCGGCTTGCTCGTCAGGTGAGTCGACACTCAGACCACCACTGCCCTTCGCCACATCGTGGCCACCTGAACCAGGCCCGCCGCCGCTCGCCGGGACGGATTGCTCCCCTTCTTCCACCTCCAATGCAGAGGTAGCGCCCCCTGGAGACATCGGAACCTCCGAGTTCGACTGCCCCTCGGAAAAGCCGGAGCCTCCACGACAAGCGAGCAAAAGAGACAGAGGAAGGAGCGAAAGCCCATTGCGGATCGTCAGCATCAGCCTGTGAGACCCGCCTCCCCGCCTGAGTGGTTCAACTATTTCCCTCGGACAATCTCCGGTCGACCCAACTCAAGCTTCCGCGAGCGGATATTTTTCCTTAGGATAACAAGAGGCTCAGCGGAGATTGTCTTGCCGCGACCTCCGCTTCTCAGTTTGGGAAAACCCCAGGCCCCGCTTGAGTAGAATCTTTCTGAACCGCTTCACGCTCTTCGAGGTACCCAGCGAATGAGCGAAACTATGGGCATTGTTTGTGCACTTCGGGACTCCGCGCCCGGAACCGAAGAAGAGGATATTCCGACGAACGCCTCACTTGTGGCAGCTGCACTGAACGGACATTCATGGGCTCAAGAGACGCTGTTTAGGCGACACGTACGTATGGCCGGCGGTCTGGCCCATCGCCTTCTTCTCGGAAGCGACATCGAAGCCGATGATATCGTGCAAGATGCGTTCATCGCAGCGTTTTCCCGACTCGATTCCTTGCGCGCCCCGGAGGCTTTTGGCAGCTGGCTGGGCTCCATTGTGGTGCGCCAATGCTCCAAGAAGCTGAGGCGCCTGAGCCTACGCCTCCGCCTGGGACTCGCTTCCCGGGAAGCCGTCGATGTCGACCTGAATATCACCTCGGCCGCTTCACCCGAGGTGATTGCCGAACTCAAACAAATCTACGGCCTATTGGAGCGCCTCCGCCCTGACGAACGCGTCGCTCTCGTGCTCAGACGCGTCGAGGGAATGACTGTGCCGGAAATCGCGGAATCGATGGACACAAGTGTCTCAACAGTGAAAAGACGTCTCTCCGTAGCAGAGTCCCCACTTGCGCGATGTACGTCAGACGGCTCTCTCTCCGTTGCCTCTTTCCCGAGGAGCGTGAAATGAATCCAGCAAAACTCTCCGAGCATGAGCCAAGGAATTCCAAGCGCTATCCGCTCTCTGCCGTTCTCTGCCCCTCTCTGAGAAAGTTTACATACTAGATTTTACACGCGTGGCGGGCCGGATGGCCGCTGGAGCCAAGGAATTCCAAGCGCTATCCGCTCTCTGCCGTTCTCTGCCCCTCTCTGAGAAAGTTTACATACTAGATTTTGAACGAAGCCGCTCCGCGGCAGTGCGGCGACAGACCGAGTTGTTGCGTTTGAGCTGCCGTCCCTTCTTTCCACGTTACTCGACCCAGCTTTCTTCGGCTGGTGCGACAGCCGAGCTGACGCCATTCATCTGACAACACCACGCTCACGAGATGAAACAACATCTCGAAAAATTTGAGCGGGCGCTGCTGCGCCGAAACTTTCGCCCCAACTCCATCACTGCATACCTGCGTGTGACGAAGCGTTTCCTCGCTGAGGTTGAGGCTCCCGCTGATCAAATCAATCGCGAGCACATCAAGGAGCATCTCGCGCGGCTCACCGACAAGGGCGCCGCCCCTCAGACGAGAAACCAGGTCTTGGCGGCGATTCGCCTCTTCATGATTGAGGTGCTCGACAATCAACAGGCGACCTCAGGACTGCGAGGCGCGATGATCCCGGCAACAGTTCCGGTCGTGCTCAGCGGCACCGAAGTTCAGGCTCTGCTCGCGGCATGCCGCACCCCGACTCACCGTGCGCTGCTGATGACACTCTACGCTGCAGGTTTACGCGTGAATGAAGCCTGCTGTTTGCGCATCAATGATGTCGACTCCAAGCGTATGGTTTTGCGAATCGTAAACGGCAAAAACGGCGACCGATACGCTCCGCTGAGCCCCACGCTCCTTGAAGCGCTGCGTGCGCACTACCGCTTCGCTAGACCGCCTGGCCCTCTTCTTTTTCCGGGGCGTCCCAAGAGCAAGCCGCTCACCCGCTCTGCCGCTCGCCACGTGCTGACGCGTGCGTGCATCGACGCGGGGATTTCGAAAAAGATCACTCCACACAGTCTGCGGCACTCCTTTGCCATGCACATGCTGGAGCTGGGCAGCGATCTGCGAAGTGTCCAGTTAGCTCTCGGTCATCGGAAAATCACTAGCACCGTGGGCTACCTACACATGAGCCAACAGCGGCTGGCGCAGATCCCTTCTCCGATGGATCAACTGGGCACTCAAGCCGCACGCAAACTGGGGTAGTCCGATGGCGAAAGCGCAAGCCGGAGGCTCTGCGCGCGATCGATCACGCCATGAACTCGCCACTATTGTGCGGGAACACAAGGCATCTCTTGGGCGAATTTGTCCAGCTCAAGGCAAGGTCGTGCGCGACATAGAGCGATGCCGCACCAGCTCACTCGGAGGTCATCTCGAACAATGCCAGGCGTGCGACTACCAACGCAACGCCTACAACTCATGTCGCAACCGACACTGTCCGAAGTGTCAGTCGCTAGCGAGGCACCGTTGGGTCGAGCGCCGCAAGGAGCGTCTCTTGCCAACACACTACTTTCATGTGGTCTTCACCTTGCCCGCTGAGCTGCGCCCCCTGGCTCGCGCCGCCCCGAACGCCATTTTCGATCTGCTCTTCACCGCGGCTACGGACACTCTGCAGACTCTCGCGCGGGACAAGAAACACCTCGGCGCGCAGCTTGGCATCACCACGATATTGCACACATGGACGCGCGAACTCGCCTTCCATCCGCATCTGCATTGTGTCGTCACCGGCGGCGGTCTCACAACCGACGGCAAAGACTGGAAGGGCACGAGTCCCGGCTATCTCTTTCCGGTGCGGACCCTCGGCGCGCTCTTTCGCGGGAAGTTTCTTGCTGAGCTCAAGCTCTTGGCAGAAGACAATTGTTGCCCTGACATCACGTGGGCGAAGCTGCGCCCGTTCCTCGGAGAGCTCTACAGCAAGAGCTGGGTCGTCTATGCCAAGGAGCCCTTTGGTAGCGCTGAACACGTTTTCCGCTACCTCGGGCGATATACCCATCGCATCGCAATTTCTAACCAACGCATCCTAAAGGCCTCTGACGAGACTGTTACCTTTGCCACTCGTCACGGTCAGACCAAAACCCTGCCCGCGACCGTGTTTCTTCGACGGTTTCTTCAGCACGTTGTTCCAGAGCGATACGTCAGGATCCGTCACTATGGTCTTTGCGCGCCAGCCAATGTGCACTCACGACTCGCACGAGCGCGTCAGATCCTGGAGCAGGACAAGGGGCTCGTGCCGCGACGTCTTCGACGGCCGCCGGAACAAGACTTTCGCGAGCTTCTGGTCGCGGTGACCGGCGTCGACCTGCGCGCATGCCCGGCTTGCTCGAAAGTCACCATGCAACGCTTGGCGCTTCCCACAACGAGAGCACCGCCGACATGATCGCTTCGCAATTGGCAAAGTCAAAACGCCCTGAAGCGCATCTTGAACAGGATGTCAGGCGACAGCTTTGTCTTCGGTTCGATGAGGCCTTGCACCGGCGCTCGTTTGGATGTTGTTTCCCTTTTCGCAGTCGACGCCGGCGCATCCTGAACAGGGAAAATCAACGCTCGACGCCGAAACTCTCGACAGGAGTCGCCTCCCGAGATCCAAAGTCCGCTGCAAGAGCTCCATAGCACTGCCGAAATGCGTTTCGTTCAATGCTCGTTTCCGCGAGCACTCACTTTGGTCCAAGCCAAACAGAACGAGCTTGTCCGCCGTGTCTCGGAAACGAGCTAATATTTACACGCGTGGCGGGCCGGATGGCCGCTGAGCGAAAACAAGGCGTGGTTGATTGTTCGGCTGGAAGCGTGAAGGGCTTCGCCGTGGGGCTGGGGTGGAGGCGCTCTTGCGCTAATCCGGCGGAACTTCGTCGTGGAAGTAGACGTCGTCGCTGGGAATATCGTCGTGGAAGTCGTGCTCGCCTTGGTCAGGAGTCGATGAGTCGAAGGCTTCGCTGATCAGCTCGCTTCGGTGGGTAGCGCTTCGGGCTGGTTTCGGATTGTTCGCCCAGGCCAGGGCAATGTTGGGCGCATCGGACCAAGGCAGCACGTGAGCGTCGGCTGCACTTTCCCGGGGACTCTTGATATTGTGGAGGTTGAGGAAGGCTTTGGCATCGCCTGGCTGCTCGACGACTTCTTCAAACTTGAGCCTGCCTCCACATTCACACCGAAGAGCATCAATATTGTAGACGCGATGCAGAAGGGTTCCCCAATCCAGCCGCTGACTGGACCATTTGGCTTCTTGTCGGCATTCTTCTTCAACATTTGAAGCTTCGTCCGGACAACCTTCTCGCTCAAACTCGTCGGGTTGCGGCACGACTTGTGCGCGCCATTTGCTCGCCGGACCAAACACGCCGTGAAAGCGAATCAGCGGATGGCGCGGCGGCGGAATGAGAGCGCAAAGTCTCGCTAAGAACTGATGCGGTTCCATGACTCGGTGAGTCTTGCCGCGAATCGGTCTCTTGAGCTGGTAGACGACTTTGCCGTCTGCAGAAACGGAAAGCCGCTCCAGACTCAGAGGCGCTCGCGCGCACTAGCGAATGAGCTGTTCGCACTGCTCTTTACTGGTGGCAGGTTCGCCAACGTGAACGTTAAACAATCCCGCCTTGCTTTTTTGCTTTACGGCATTGCCGCTCTTGCTCACGACTGTCGCGACTCCCTTGCGACTCAGCGCGGCAAGCTGGCCTAACCCGACGGAGCTTTGTAGACACATTTCGAGTAGCGTTGGCTCCAATTCTGAGTCTTCGGCTTCGACGTAGCCCTCGCGCACAAGCCACTTCAGGCAACGCACAGAAACGTTGTAAGTGATGTCCTCAAGCTCGCCCCGCGAAGGACGCCTCAGGACTTCTTTGCAGAGAGCGCCTGCGGTGTCCCGATAGAACAAAGCGTCTGGAACAATGACATGGTAATGCACGTTGAGATTGAGGCTGCCGCCAAAGCGTTGCGGGAAGCAGATGGCTCCGCCTCTGAGCTTTTCTTTAGCTGCGCTCGTCTTCGCCAAGCCGAGCCTGATCCCTAGCGAGCGTTGCCAGCGAAAGATCTCTTCGATGAAGATGCGCCCCACAGCAGATAGAGCTTCTGGATTCTTGGCGAGAGTCAGGCGCAGCTCGAAAGGAACCGAAAGCACCCATTGCCGCAGGCGTACTTCCGGCAAAACGCGATCGACAAGACGTGCTGCCGTATCAGCCATGCGCCTGGCATTGCAGCTGGGACAGATGCCGCGCTTCTTACAAGAAAAAGCCACCAACAACATGAGACCGCAGTGCTCACAGCGCGCTCGTGCGAAACCGTAGGCGTGGATCCCACAGCGGGAGTAGGCACGAAACTCTTGCTTCACGTAGTTGGGGAGCCCCCCACGATAGAGACTCTGCGCACTTTCCAGAAACGAAGGCAGGTGCTCCTGTACCAACGAGAACAAGGCGGTGTCCGCTGGACAGTGCTGCTTGTAGCTGTGGGCCGCGGCGCCGGGCATCCCCTTCCCCAAGCGAAGGCCGTGCCAATGGGAGACTCCGCTAAGGGGAGCTGATCGTCGCGCAGCGAGCTGACGAAAGTGTGGCGAGGAGGTGGCGCGCCAGCTCGGTTGACGCTGGACGCTGTGAATGAGCGAGCGTTTGATTCTCACAAAGCTGTCAAGACATCTTGACTACTTTTCTGACAGAATGCGGCAGATACTGCTAAGTATGCGACCTTGGTCCCCCCAGGTGCGTGGAGGAGGCGCAGCCGACGGAGCGCGCGTCAGGGGGGACACTGCCTTTCCGCAGCGCAGCGAGGACAAGGCTGAAGGGGGGCCACCAACTCTTAAAAAAAATGCACCAGGGCGTCCAGATGCGTGATACCTCGGGCCGGGTCGCCGCACCGGGCTGTTTCAGGAAAGTGATTCCTGATATACTCATAAACCGCTCCGCATGTGATGACTCGCAAGCAGGGCCTGGTTCATTGACAAGCTAAGATTCGAACCTCAATCGTCGCGCCTGAGCGCCGCTCCGTAGCGAGCCTAGTAAGCCGCTTGGGCGTGACCTGATTGAACCAACAAGTCATTGAGATGACGGCCTTGCTCGTAGCATTCGTCGACGCTGACTTCGTGCGGCGAGAGAAAGATATCGGCCACGTAGCGACCGTGGAGATCGACCTTGTGAGTTCGGACGACGATGGTTCTGGCGCGCGCGAGTTCGCCCAGAACAAAGTTTTTCGCGGCGCGACCTTCCTTCGTGCCGCCTTCGGGCGCGTCGATTTTAGAAAGCCGCAGGCGCTTCTTCGTCCAGGTGTAGAAGCCGAGATCGACATCCATGTCCAAAGTATCCGCATCCACCAATCGCGGGGAAGCTGCCAAGTAGACGTAGGAAGACGCCGTGGGCCGTTCAATGACGGGATCAGTGGGAGTGCCACCCGCGTAAACGTCGCTGGCAATGGCGGCCTGGAGTTGCCTGACACTCCATTGCTCGGCTTCGGCGCGCTTGGTGTAGAAGCTGCGCTCCTTCTTGGTCGGCAAAGGCGCCAGCAGTCGGTAGTGCGCCCAGGTAAGTGAACCTTGAGGAAGCGCTGGGTAGACCGTGTGGAAGAGCACCGCGTGCTGCAACGTTCGCCCAGAAACCCCCAGCTCAGCCGCGACCTCACGAAGAATCGTATTGTGATACCCCGCCTCCTCCGAGAGACGCTCCGCCACAATGCGCCTGCCGACCTCCCAGTACCCGGCGACCTTTTCAATGGTCGAAGCGTTCTGCGCCTCACTCAAAATATCGCTCAACTCACGAGTCAGCTTTGCAAAAGCACGCTCAGAAAGAGCACCAGAGGAAGTACGTCCAGCCATCAAAACCCCACCAACTCAAAACAAAAGCAGCACATCTCGAACACAGTGTACGAGATACAGCGGCACGAGCGAAGCCGAGTGCCCACCCCGCACCAGCGCGGGTCGCCCCTCCTGCGAACGAAACCCCGCCCCTACACAAGGGCGCGCACGTGCGCTAAAGTCATAGGGTGAATGATAGCTCCAATCAGCTGGAACGGGCGCGCAGAGCGGCCGCACGAAGGGCGCTCGGCGAGGCGCTGCCGATTCGAAGCTTTCGGTTAGGGCAAGAACCCACGCTTGATTCACGAGGCGCGGATTCCATCGCTGATCGTCTGAGCCAACTGGCCCGACTATCGAAGCGAGCCTACCAGCTTTCTGGAGCCCCCCTGCCCCAGTACACACGGCAGACCATTCCTGGTCGAGTGATACGAAGTCCTGGGCATGGCCAGTAGCGAGTGGAGCGATGATTTTGACGACCTGCTCGTCGAACTCATTGGCGCGCAAGCCGAATTTCTCATCGTAGGTGCGCACGCGCTCGCAGTGCACGGGCACGTGCGCGCAACAGGCGACCTCGATATTTTAGTGCGACCCTCTCCGGCGAACGCCGACAAAGTCATCTTGGCGCTCGCACGTTTTGGAGCGCCTCTTGCCGCACATGGAGTCGCGGTAAGCGACTTTTGCAAGCCAGGAATGGTTTACCAAATTGGACTTCCACCGAATCGAATTGATCTCTTGACGGAAATCTCAGGAGTCGACTTCGACGAGGCACTTGTCGATGCCATCACCGCGCCGCTTGGTGATAACTCCGTACGCTTCATCGGCCTCGCTGCACAGCTCAAGAACAAGAGGGCCTCCGGAAGAACAAAAGACCTCGCCGACGCAGAAGTCCTAGAAGCCCTCATCCGGAGCCAATAGCACACGAGGCAAAGCCGATGTGCCACCCATGCCGCGCACGAGCAAAGCAATGTGCCACCCCTCCGCACCAGGCGAAGCCGAGGTGCGGCACGAGCGAAGCAATGTGCCACCACCCCGCACCAGCGAAGCGAAGGGCGGCACGAGCGAAGCAATGTGCCGAACCCACCACAACTTCCCAGCGAAGCCACAAACCAAGACACGCGAGGAGCCTTCAGGGCTCCGAGGAGTGGCGAGGCGGCGAGCACCGCGGCCGACCAAGTGGGAGGCCCCGGCGCGCAGCCGGGAGTTGGAGGTGAGGAGTCGGGATTTACTCCCGACGACGAGGAGGGCTGGGAAAGCCCTCCTGCAAAAAAAAGGGCCTCGGAACTTTCGTTCCGAGGCCCGGTTGCGCGGGCAGGATTTGAACCTACGACCTTCGGGTTATGAGCCCGACGAGCTACCAGACTGCTCCACCGCGCGTCAGGTGGGGCGAAACATAGTTGCGGCGCGCCTACTGTCAAGAGAACTTCACAGACAAACGGTAACGGCCCCCAGGCCCGACGTTTTCAGTCGATTTTCATGCTCGCTTCGCTGCTAGAGGTGACCGGGCGGCCCGCTTTGTGTCAACCTCTGCCGCCGTGCATCGCCCCACCCTTCGCCCTCTGCTCCCGATTCAGACTCTGGAGCACCGCAGCCGTCTGGAGCAGCGCAAGTGACCGAGCCCATCTTCTGCCAAAATCTCGTCAAGAAGTATGGCGACAAGACGGCCGTCGCAGGCATCGATCTCGAAGTCCGCGCAGGCATTTGTTTTGGGCTCCTGGGGCCCAACGGCGCCGGCAAGACAACCACCGTCGAAATGCTCGAAGGATTGAACACGGCGACCTCCGGGCAGATGAAGCTGTTCGGTGTCGAGTGGGGCACTGGACGCGATCAATACATTCGCGATCGCATGGGCGTGCAGCTTCAGGACACCCAACTTGCCGATAAGCTGACGGTGCTTGAAGTCGTGCAATTGTTTCGCTCCTTCTACGATCGCGGGCGAGCTGTTTCTGAACTTTTGGAGCTCGTCCAGCTCAAGGATGAACAGCACCAAAGATTTCATGCGCTTTCAGGTGGTCAGAAACAGCGAGTGGCTCTGGCTACAGCTCTAGCAGGCGCGCCCGAACTTTTGTTTTTGGACGAACCGACAACTGGACTCGATCCACGTGCGCGACAGCTGCTGTGGGAAGTGGTGGAACGCTTTCGGGAGGGCGGCGGCACTATTGTGCTGACCACTCACTACATGGACGAAGCAGCCGTGCTCTGCGATGAAATCTCCGTCATGGACCAAGGCAAGATCATCGCGCGCGGTTCCCCGCGTTCTTTGATTGATTCGCTGGGTGAAGTGCAGTTCGTTGAATTTGAGGTGGCTGATGCCCCAGCAGAGTTCAGTGCAAAAGGGCTGGAGAGCCTCGATGAAGTACAGCAGGTCGACGAGCGTCGCGGTCGAATTCGCCTCACCATCCCCCGGGACCTCACCGCCCTGACCAACGTGCTCCAGGCGCTCTCTGCGGCCCAAGTTTCCCCCCGTGGACTCACCACTCATCAAGCGACTCTCGACGACGTCTTTCTCAGTTTGACCGGTAAGGGGCTGTCCGATGATTGAAGAGCGCCAAACTCCCACCAACGCCCAGACACCGCATTCAAAGCGCGAAGAAAACGCTGCGATCATTCGGGCGCACCGCGAGTCCCGGCATTCGTCAGGGCCGCCGCCAAATGAAGAGCCGCGTCTGCATCCACTCACTGAATTGATCAAGACCCGACTCCGGGAATTCTACCGCGAACCGGCGATCGTGTTTTGGGTGTTTGTGTTTCCTCTGGTGATGGCGGTGGGCCTCGGTGCAGCATTCCGCTCGAAGCCTCAACCGACTCCCGTGATTGCCGTGGTAAGCGATGGCAGCGAAAATGGGGCACGGCTCGCGGACGCACTGATCAAGAGTGATCGGGTGGAAGCCAAAGCACTCGATGCCGCAAACGCAACGGAGGAACTGGCCCGAGCGCGCGTCGATCTGGTCGTGACGATTGGCGAAAACGGCGCCCAATACCGATTCGACCCACAAAAAGAGAGTGGTCCGGTTGCTAAGCTGATCACCAATCAAGCGCTGCAGATGGCCGCCGGTCGTACCGATCCCGTCGCCACGAGTGATCAGGCCGTCACCGAACCCGGCTCTCGTTACATCGACTTCCTGATCCCCGGCCTGATCGGCATGAATCTGATGGGGAGCAGCATGTGGGGCGTCGGCTTCAACTTGGTGGTGGCGCGCAAGCGCAAGCTGCTGCGTCGCTACGCGGTCACGCCCATGCGTCGCACCCACTTCTTGCTGTCGTACATCTTCTCGCGCGGGCTGTTCTTGGCGCTCGAACTGACTTTACTTGTGTCGTTCGGCGTCTTGATTTTTGGCACGAAAATTCAAGGAAGCGTTCCAGCTTTCATTCTCCTGGCGATACTCGGGGCAGGAGCATTTGCGTCAATCAGCCTGATCATCGGCGCGCGCTTGGAGAACACGGAGACAGCCAACGGCTGGATGAACTTCATCCAGATGCCGATGTATATTTTGTCGGGGGCATTCTTCTCTTACGAACGATTTCCCGAATGGCTCCACGCGCCCATTGAAGCCTTGCCTCTCACAGCCGTGATCAACGCGCTACGCGCCATTTACAATGAAGGTGCCGGGTTCATGAATGTGCTGCCCGAAGTCGCGGTGCTCTCGGCCTGGGCACTGATCGGTTTCTTCGTCGCCCTGCGCACCTTTCGCTGGCAATAGTCGGACTGCTTGGCAGCCGGGCGGCTCGCTGCAGCGGCGCAAACGTGACTCTAATCGGGCCGAATGCGACGGGCACTCACCGAGAGGCCGCCATTCTTTGTTCGGAACAAAGCACGACTCGCTTTCGGCAATACGTCGCGAGCGACCCCACCCACCAAAGCCACAACCGGGGTCAAGTCCGTGCGATCTTTGAGCACGTCTAAGAGCCCTTGCACTCCTTCCACTTCCACCAAGCGCTTCCCGTAGGGCGGATTCGTCACCACCATCGCGCCCTGGGGGATCTGCGCAGCCGCAGCTCGCACGTCCCCCGTGAGCCAAGTCACTTGATGGTCAAAACCGGCACCGAGTGCATTTTGCGTCGCCGCGGCAATGGCTCGCGCCTCACGGTCGCTGCCGATGCACTTGAGCTGCGTCCAAAAGCGCGGCGACTGACCCTCCTCACTCTTCAACACTGCGAATTCTTCGGCGACGTGTGAACGCCAAGACTCAAAAGCGTGCACGCGATTGCGCCCCGCCCAAAGTCCCCGAGAAGCGTCAATCGACTCCAGCAGGATCGTTCCGGCTCCACAAAAGGGATCCCACAGCGCAACCGGCTCACTGTCGCTCGGGCGCTCCCGCAATGTTTGAAACAATAGCGCCGCGGCCAATGTTTCGCGAAGGGACGCCTTTTCCACATGAGGTCGATAGCCGCGGCGGTGCATGCGCGCTCCCCCGGCATCGAGACTCACCTGCGCTTCATCCTCGTTGAAACGAAGATGCACGAGCTGGGCGTCCTCTTGTTCCGATAGCTTCCAGCCCACGTGCTCGACCAGCACTTCCTCGAGGCGCTGCTGAACAGCACCGGAATGCCAAAGTCGCGACTTGTGGCAGACCACCTGCACCCGACAAGTACTTCCCGCAGGCAAAAACGCGCGAAAAGGTAGCTTCTTCAGCTCCTTGGAAAGCTCATTGAACTGCCGCGCCCGAAACGTCTTCAAGCGAATCCGAACGCTCTCAGTGAGACGACTCCCCAGGCAGAGCTTCCATAGATCGTGGGCGGTGCCACGAAACTCGACTCCCCCTTCAAGCAGCTTTGCGGCTCCCACCAAAGGTAACACTTCCTCGCACAACAGCTCCTCAAGCCCAGGAGCGCATTGAGCGAAGATGAGGTGGCTGCTTTGAACTGACATCGTATGGATGCGGAAGGATTAGCGGCGTCCAGTCAGAGAGTCGACATTTCGATCAAAGAGCGCGATTCTCCCACCAGAAGCCGTGTCCGCCGCCGAAGAGAGTTCCCGACCCCCGCGCCAGATTGGCGTGTATCGCCTCGATGCAGAAATCGGTTCGGGCGCGATGGGAACCGTGTATCGCGCGACCCACATGACTCTAGGAAAACAGGTGGCGCTGAAAATCGTGCGCACTGACGATCCCGAGAGCGAGCTTTGCCAACGTTTCCTGCAGGAGGGGATTGCCGCTTCTCGAGTCAGGCACCCGAACGTGGTCGAGGTTCTCGATGCCGGACGGGACGGCGACACTGCCTACTTGGCGATGCAACTGCTCGAAGGGGAAACTCTCGCTGAGTGTCTCTCACGCCAAGGTCGGCTGCCCGTCACTTATGCAATCGATTTGATCCTGCCTGTCTGCGCCGCTCTCATGGCGGCTCACGAAGCGGGGGTGCTGCATCGTGATCTCAAGCCGGCGAATATTTTTCTGACCGATGTCGGGCGCGGTGAACCTGAGCCCATCTTGCTCGACTTTGGGATCTCCAAAATTTTGGGCCCGGTCGATGCAGCCCTGACCCAGAACCCTCGCTTCCTGGGCACGCCTCTCTACATCGCCCCCGAACAGGCCGAGGGCGCTGCCGGTTCGGCCCTTTCAGATCAGTACTCGCTCGCGCTCAGCCTCTACGAATGTTTGCTCGGCGTGCGACCTTACGAGAAGTACGCGTCTTCATTGATCCAACTGCTACGCCGCGTTGCGGAAGGCGAAATCAAGCCTCCCCGTGACTTGGACGCAGGGATCCCGGAAGAACTCGACGAGGCGCTTTGTCGCGCCCTGTCCCCTGACCCAGAAGAGCGATTCCCCTCGATGCGCGAATTTGGCGCGGCGCTGTTGCCCTTCGCTTCCGCCACTCGCGGCGCGCTTTGGCAACATAGTTTCATCGACGCGGAGCGCACCATGGCTTCGGCGAGTTCACCGGTGAGCAACTCAAGAAACTCACGTCGCGTCCACGTCTGGGTAGACGATTCACGCAGCTCGCAGCCACCGGATGAGCCTCAGCGCCAGACCGGCCGGGCAGCGATAACCGACCGAGAGGATGACGACGCCTTCATTTCCCACTCGGTACTGTTCGGGCAGACCGAAGAAGAATCACGCGACTCAGCTTCAGCAAGTTCGCGCGATTTTCGGAATCGAAGCGACGCAATGTCGAGCGCAGTTCAATCAGTCGACGCTCGCTTCCGCCCACTCAAAAGGAAGAGCTGCGAGACCCCTACTCCCAGGTGCCCAGCGGGCGCCCGAGCAGCGAAAGTTGGAGTGGCCAAGCATACGAGCCTCGCGGCGAGCGAAACAGCGTCGGCGTACCGACACCGAGTTCGTGGAGAAGTCCGGCCCCCTCGAATCACAAGCTAGCTTGGATTGTCTCAGGGCTGTTCGCGTTAGCGACCGTTCTTGCTGTGGTCACGTTGGTGCGCTTCGATCTCGACAAAGGTCCGCCCACCGTGACCTACCCGGTCAGCGTGAAATCGATTCCCGACACCGCGCGCATCGATCTCGATGGTCTTCAGGTCGGTCAGGGCCGCTTTCGCGCAAAATTCGCCAAGGACGGCGCACTGCATCGAATTCAAGTTTCAGAGCCGGGCTACGAATCTGTGGTTGTTGCCTTTCAAGACGAAGCACCTCCCGAATCCATCCAGCTTCGACGAATCGAACCCGACGGATCAACTGAGATGGTGGTGTCTCAAAACGGCGCCCCCGCTGACGAGAAGAAAGAATCTGCAAGCGCCTCGCCCAGCAGCGCGACTCGAGTAGGACTCAAGTCCAAACAAGATTTCGGCAGCGCGCGGCCTGTGGCCGGTGTTGATGAAAAGCTCAGCGCGGCCCAGATACCGGCCGCAATCGGTTCAGCTAGCGACAAGAGCGCGGGAACCAAGCCGGTCGCAAGTACGACGGACGTCCCGTCATCACCTACCGCAGAGGTTGCTGCCACAACGAAACCAGACTCCGGAGCGCAAACGGCCAAAGCAGTCGCCTCGCCCGAGAAAACTCGACGGCCTCTTCCTCCCGAGAAGACGGAGAAGTCGATTCAAACTGGCAACCTTGATCCATGGGCCAAATGATCCTTCGTCCCCGCAAATTCGCGTACCTTCTCTGCGCAGCCAGCCTCAGTACAAGCCTCAACGCAAGCGCTCAATCGAACAGCCTTCCCGTCGAGGCTGCTGCGGCATCGGAAGGCACCACGAAGAGCGGTGAAGCTCTATCGACGCAAGAGAAGGGGACGACGCAGCAGGAAGCGACGACTCCAGACGAGGAGGGTGCTCAGCCAGCTTCAGCTCCAGAGTCCGATTCACAGACCGAGGAGTCCCAAGCAGCGCTTCAAGCTCGCCCCATTTCGGCTCAAGAAGCTCGCGCGCGTGCGGCTTTTCAGCACGGAGATCAGCTTTATCTGGAAGGCGACTACCAGGGCGCCGTGCGCGCCTTCGAGCAGGCGTATGCATTGAGCGGCCGCATCGAAATGCTGTTCAACCTCGCCAACGCTCACGAACGCCTGGGTAACTATTCAGAAGCGAGCGTTGCCTTGCGCGGCTACATTCCTCACTCCCCAGAATCACAGCGTCGCGCCCTTGAGAGACGACTGAAACGCTTTGAGGCGCTCGCGGAACAGAAGCAGGCTGCAGCGGTGGAAGCAGAAGCAGCCGCCAAGGAGTTTCCCGTTGATCGCGCAATCGGCATCGGGCTTCTTACCCTCGGCGGAGCTGGCCTGGTGACAGGGACCGCCTTTGCCATTTCAGCGGCGAATGCACGCAGCGATCTCAAAGACATCTGCGTCGAAGGAGAGAGCGGTCAGCTCTGTCCTTCGGAGGCTGAGTCGCTGCTGAATCGCGACAAGACCTACTCCCTCGTGGCTGATCTGTCGTTCATTGCCGGAGCCGCGCTCGCCGCGGGTGGATTCTACTTAGTCGTTCGCTCCGGTGACGACGACGGCGGCGAAATTCGAGCGAGTGCCGCGCCGGGCGGACTTCTGCTCGGGGGGAACTTCTGATGAAACGCGCCACCAAGTGGCTGACAGCCTGCGCAATTTCGGTTCTGGCATTCAGTCCCAGTTCTTGCACTCTGACGCGAAAGTCCGCCGATTGCGCTTCGACGACCGAGTGCAGGAATTCGTTCGGAACTGGCTACGTTTGCGCCGACTCCGGACTCTGCGAATTGGCGCCCGTTAACGTTGCTTGCACAGCACAGTTGCCGGCCGATTTACTCACGGCTCCCGAAAAATACCGAGACTACGTCGTGCTGGGGAGTCTCCTACGCTCCGAGGGCAAAGAGGGTGCCCGCAACGATTCGGCTAAACTCGCCATTGAAGCTGTGAATCGCTACCTCGTGGATCACGACAGTGCTCACCCGGAACTTGAGGGACTGAGATTTGGCTTCGTGCAGTGCAATCACGACGGCAACATCGAGCGCATCGCGGAGCTCGCCAAATATCTCGTCGACACCGTCCAAGCCCCAGCAATACTTGGGCCGGCTTCATCGTCGGCGACAAGCAACGCGTTCAAAGAGCTCAACTTGAGCGCCGAGAGCGAGCTTCGCAAGGTGCTGTTCATTTCGCCGAGCGCCACAAGCGTTGCCCTCAGTGGTTTGGAAAAAGACTCTCCTGGGATGCTGTGGAGGACTGCGCCGACCGATGACAGTCAGGGGCGACTGATGGGACAATACGCGACAGACCGCAACGAGAAGTTCGTCGCTTTTTACGAAGACACTCCCTACGGTCGAGGACTTTTCGAAGAGCTCGGAGCAACCTCCGGCGACTTGTGCGACGATTGCGGATTCAAGTTCGACGCGGACACCAATAGCGTTGTGCCGCTCACCCAGGTCCTCGCCAAGGACGAAACGATAGCTGCGCTCGACGAAGTCAATCTTGTCTACTTCATGGGCGCGCAGGAGTCGCATGTGCGGGAAATGATGAAGCGGCTCGGCACCACTCACTTCGCGGACAAGCTCGTGTTCTTCAGCGATGCTGCGGCGAGCGCTGACACTGTGAAGGCCGCCGAGAAAAACATTGACCGAGTCCTCGGGACGCGGGTAAGGGCGGCTAACGATGGAGAAGCAACTCGCTTCTTCACAGCGGCGTACCAGGGTGTTCATGACGAAGACCCACTGTTGCACTCGTTCACCGCACATTCTTACGACGCAGCCTGGTTGCTGATCCTCTCGAGTCTTCATGCTCGTTTAGGCGGTGACGAGATCAGTCCAGAGACAGTCGCCGTAGGAATGCGCGCGATGAGCGATCCCGACTGGGCCGACCGCAGCCAAGCCAAGTGTCCGCAAAAGCTCAAGGATAACGTGTGTCCAGAGCTCAGCTTGGACGAAACCTATCTGCCTGAAATTCTAGAAGAGCTCGACTCCGGAAGAAAGGTCAACGTTCAGGGCGCTTCCGGGAACCTCAATTACAATTTAGAGACCGAAGAACTCTTCAAGAACGCCGATGCTTTTGAGTTTTGGCACTTGCAGGAATTCGTCGATGCAGATGTGGGAATTGTGGGCGGGAAGCCTCCTGGATAAGTGCAACAATCTCGGGGCTGGTGACCTCGCGCTCGTGGATCTACAACCTGGTCATGGCCAGCGAACCCGAGTTCCAATTTCAAAGCATTCTTCCCCTCGCTGACGACGGGACCCAGTACCGCAAACTCAGCTCCGACTTTGTCTCGACTTTTGAGGTCGATGGCGAAACTTTTCTCAAGGTCGCTCCTGAGGGGCTCAGCCTGCTGGCTCGTGAAGCCATGGCTGACATCGCCCATCTACTGAGGCCAGCTCACCTGCAGCAGCTCAGAAACATTCTGGACGATCCAGAAGCGTCCGACAACGACCGCTTTGTCGCGCTCGATTTGCTCAAGAACGCCGGCATCTCCTCCAGTCGCGTACTGCCCATGTGCCAAGATACCGGCACAGCCATCATCATGGGAAAGAAGGGCGACCGAGTTTACACAGGAAAAAGCGACGAAGAGGCGCTCTCCCGCGGAGTGTTCGACACCTACCGCACTTCAAACTTGCGCTACTCACAAATGGCACCTCTCACGATGTACGAAGAGGTGAACACCAAGAATAATCTGCCTGCCCAAATTGAGCTCTACGCCACGGAAGGCGACGCCTACCATTTTCTGTTCATGGCCAAAGGCGGCGGGAGCGCGAACAAGTCGTACCTGTATCAGGAAACCAAAGCGCTCCTGAATCCCGAGCGGCTGCTTTCGTTCGTTGAAGAGAAGATGAAGAGCCTGGGAACCGCAGCGTGTCCTCCCTATCATTTGGCGATTGTCGTCGGAGGCACGAGCGCCGAGTTCAATTTGAAGACGGCCAAACTCGCCTCAGCTCACTACCTGGATACTCTCCCCACGAGCGGAAGCCCCACGGGACACGCCTTTCGCGATTTGGAACTAGAAAAGGAGATTCACAAGATCTCGCAGCGTACTGGCATCGGCGCCCAGTTCGGCGGCAAGTACTTCTGCCACGACGTACGCGTCGTTCGCTTGCCTCGTCACGGAGCCTCGAACCCAGTCGGCATTGCGGTATCTTGCAGCGCGGACCGGCAAGTGAAGGGCAAGATCACGCGTGATGGTATCTTCCTCGAACAGCTCGAAACCGATCCGGCGCGCTTCCTCCCTGAAGCCACGAATGAAGCTCTGGGAGGCGAGGTGATCGACGTTGATTTGAACCGACCGATGTCGGACATTCTGGCGCAGCTGAGTCAGTTCCCGGTCAAGACACGACTCAGCCTAAGCGGTACGTTGGTCGTGGCCCGCGACATCGCCCACGCGAAGATCAAGGAAGTGCTGGCGAGTGGTCAGCCGATGCCCGAATACTTGCGAAACCATCCCGTCTACTACGCAGGCCCAGCGAAGACTCCGACCGGGATGGCTTCTGGTTCATTTGGTCCAACGACCGCCGGTCGCATGGACGCGTATGTCGATGAGTTTCAGGCGGCTGGCGGCAGTCTGATCATGTTAGCGAAGGGCAATCGCAGCCCAGCTGTGACCAATGCTTGCAAGAAGCACGGCGGCTTTTATCTTGGATCGATCGGTGGCCCCGCCGCACGCTTAGCGCAGGATTGTATCAAGAAGGTTGAAGTTCTTGAGTACCCAGAACTCGGCATGGAGGCCGTGTGGAAAATCGAAGTGGAGAACTTCCCCGCCTTCATCATCGTTGACGACAAGGGGAACGACTTCTTCCAAAACCTGGCACCGGGTCATTTGCCGATCGCCAAGAAGTAACCGATCCGCCAAGAAGTAACCGATCCGCGCGTTTGGATAGCCAGTCACGAGTGACCCAGCTTGAGCATATCGAAGTCATGCGAGCTGGGACGCTCTCGCTCTTGCTCGTGAAGTGTTTCCAAAGAAACCGCTCTCTCACTGTACAGTTGAACGGTTTCTGAGACTTTTGTAGACGGATTGTTTCGCGGTGGAGCATCGAAACAATAATGAAACACAATCTCGCTATCAGATTGGTCGCGCAGGCCCACTTCTGTGACGGCCCGTGTGAATTTCGACTCTCGAGCAGCTGGTTGCCCAATGTGGGCACAGCCCTGCGAAGAGTCGCGCTACTCAAGGAAATACTAAGGAGACACGATGGCAACTGCTGCTGATATTCTCGCATTGATCAAGAAGGAAGACGTGAAGTTCGTCGACCTGCGTTTCACGGACACCAAGGGCAAAGAACAGCACGTGACCAGCCCGGTCAGCCAGGTTGATGAAGGCTTCTTCACCGACGGCAAGATGTTCGACGGATCATCAATCGCAGGCTGGAAGACGATCAACAAGTCCGACATGATCCTCATGCCCGACCTCGACACCGCTGTCATCGATCTTTACGCAAAGCATAAGCAGCTCAACATCAGTTGCGACGTCATCGAACCTGAAGACATGAAGGGCTACACCCGTTGCCCTCGTTCCTGTGCCAAGCGCGCACTTGAGTACCTCAAGTCGACCGGAATCGCCGACGCCGCGTACTTTGGTCCCGAGAATGAGTTCTTCGTGTTCGATTCAATTGCCTTCTCAAACGAGATGGGCGGCCAATTTTTCCAAATCAACAGCAGCGAAGCTGCTTGGTCGACCGGCGAAGAAGGAAATGGTCACACCCCTGGAATCAAGGGTGGCTACTTCCCCAATGCTCCCATCGACTCCCTGGCCGATCTTCGCGCGGACATGTGTCTCGCCATCGAAGCAATGGGCATGGTCGCCGAGGTTCATCACCACGAAGTCGCCACTGCTGGTCAGTGCGAAATTGGTGTGGGCGTAGGTACCCTCGTCGAGAAGGCTGACCAGGTTCAGAAGCTCAAGTACATCGTCATGAACGAGGCCGAAAAGGCTGGCAAGACGGCAACGTTCATGCCCAAGCCCCTGGTGGGCGACAACGGCAGCGGCATGCATGTGCACCAGTCTCTCGTCAAGGGCGGCACCAACATTTTCCACGGGGATGTGTACGGTGGCCTCAGCGAGACCGCGATGCACTACATCGGCGGAATCATCAAGCACGCTCAGGCAATCAATGCGTTCGCGAACGCATCGACCAACAGCTACAAGCGACTCGTGCCCGGCTTCGAGGCTCCTACGATCCTGACCTACTCAGCTCGTAACCGTTCCGCTTCGATCCGCATTCCCTTCGTTTCAAGCCCCAAGGGCAAGCGCATCGAGGTACGTTTCCCCGACTCGACAGCAAACCCCTACCTCGCCTTCGTCGCAATGATGATGGCTGGCCTAGACGGCATCATCAACAAGATCGATCCCGGCGCCCCTGGTGACGAGGACTTGTACGAGCTCAGTGCAGAAGAAGATGCCAAGATGCCCAAGGTCGCGCATTCGCTCGACATGGCACTTGAAGCACTCAACAAGGATCGCGAGTTCCTTAAGGCTGGCGGCGTGATGGACGACGACATGATCGATGCCTACATCGAGCTCAAGATGCAGGAAGTCACCAAGCTGCGCATGACGACAGCTCCAATTGAGTTCCAGATGTATTACAGTGTTTGATTGGGAGGTCTGATGCAGACCTCCCCCCCGCGGAAGTGAATTCCGCGGGGCCCCCCCTCCGCCTCCACCTCCGTTCCGGCGCTCACTTGTCGTTCGCGGCGGTACTTGGTGCCTCGTTACTCCTCCCTTCCGTCGCGTAACTCGTTTTGTGGCTAAAGGTGGGGACGTTGATTTGATGAGGCCTTCGCTTGTTTGATGAGAGGGGCGGACCCGCCCCTCTCGTCGCCGGGAGTCAATCCCGGCTCCTCACTCCACAGTCCGGCTGGTTGATTGTGCTTCGCACTCCTCGCGATGCTCGGACCATCTCTCCTCCCGGAACTTTCCTTCGAAAATTTCCACTCGGAGTCCGGCGACTCCCACATGGTCGTCGGCGGTGCTGAGGCCGCCTCGAAACTCCTCGACCTTCGGTCTCGCGTTTCTTGTTTTGTGGCTAAAGCTGAGGACGTTGATTTGATTGGGCCTTCGCTTCGGTGAGGGCCTTTTCGTTGTGCACATCGCTTCGCTCGTGCGGGGCGACGAGTAGCTGCGTTTACGTTGGGTCCTCTAGACGCACGTTAGCCAGAGTACATTCGATTTTACGATGAATCCCCCTGGCCCAGTGAGCCAGCGTGCGGTTGTGCTCTCTTCGCGCGGAACAAACCGCATGGACCCTAATCGCCGGCAAAGGCCGAGAGACCAAAACCACCTATGCACCAAGCTAAAGCATTGGACACGATCGTCCCGGAAGTTGTGGAGCGCGAAGTGAGCATAACCGTGCGCTGGCGAGCCAACCCGGAACAAACCGCATGGACCCTAGGCGCCGGCAAAGGCCGAGAGACAGCAACCACTCATGCACCAAGACAGAAGCATTGGACCCGATCGTCCCGGAAGTTGTGGAGCGCGAAGTGAGCATAACCGTGCGCTGGCGAGCCCCCCGGAAGTTGTGGAGCGCGAAGAGAGCATAACCGTGCGCGGACGAGCCCCCCGGAAGTTGCGGAGCGCGAGGAGAGTACAGCCGTGCGCAGCCGCGCGTAGCGTCGCCGGTAGACCAGTTTTGTTCTAGTATAAGGTTGTGACGCACGTCATTGAGCAGGCTTGGGCTGAATACGGGGACTTCCGACGAATCGTGGAGTTCGAAGACATCAGCGCGACGGTTTCTACAAATCGGGTTTACCGGGTTGAGCTGAGTGATGGAGAAGAGGTCATCGCCAAGACCACCATCTATGGCAGCTACGTTTACTTTCGCCAGGATCATCAAATCATTCAGCAGTGGATTCGACGCTTATCAGGCACTCGCTATCGCGACTTTCTAGCGAGCATGTTGCTCAAGGAAGATGGCGACGTGTTCACAACGAGAATCGACAAGCACTGGGTCGTTTTCTACGAGAAGGCAAGCTTCTATGACTTTCTGCCGAAGGTCCTGAACCACGATCAAATCGTCAGTTTTGGTCGCGAAATGGCGGAGTTTCACGATGCCTCTGCTGACGTCGCGCCCTTGCTCTCCAAAAGTTGGAAGAACCTCGGCTCTGATGTTGCGACGCTCTACGACTTCTTAGGAAACAAGACTTGGCGGACTGAGCATCACTTGCAGGACGCTGCCGAGCGAACTCTGCGCGAACAATGCGACAAGTTTCTGATGAACGCGGAAAAACTCGGCTACCACCAATTCAAACGCTTACCTGTACTTGTTGATTGGAACATCGGAAACTTTTCGGTGGGTTTTGACGGAACCGGCTTCAAACTTTTTTCTCGCTGGGACTACGACTGGTTTCGCATAGAACCACGCACGATGGACTTCTACTTCTTCGCCCGAGTCGTGCGCGAAGAAGGCGATCAAGACACCTTCAGCTACACCGTGGCGCCATTTTTCGAACAACGTTTCTCGGACTTCCTCCGCGCCTATCACCAGGTGTCTCCGCTCGCGCCCGAGGAGGTACTCTTTATGAAAGAAGCATACCGAGTCTTCCTCCTCAATTACGTGATGCGCATCGGCGAGCACTTCTTCAAAAACGAACTCTGCCAAAGACTTCACCTCGAAGCTCTGGATCGATACTTTCCGGAGCTCGATCGGGCCGACTTCAGCCCCCTGCTCCAAGCACTCCGCTAATCATCCGGCTCTGCAACCAATCTGGCTAGACTGATTTCGTTTCCTCGGTCGAGTCTGATAATGTGGTCTGCTTTGCGTATCGCCCTGATCTCGGACATCCACGGAAATTTGCCGGCCCTCGACGCCGTGCTCAAAGACATCGAATCACTCAATGTCGACCAGATTATTTGCTTGGGAGACATCTGCGATCTCGGACCAGAGCCAGGCGAAACCCTACGCCGAATTCGCGATCTGAATTGCACTGTGATTCAGGGGAACCACGATCCTTTCGACGAGGAAAGCTCTCCCCCGATCCAGGCGATCAGCGACTGGTGCGCGGAACAGCTCTCTCCCGAAGAGCGTTCGTATTTGATAAACTTACCATCGAGTCATGAGTTCACTCTGTCTGCTGGTCGAACACTACTCGCGGTTCATGGTTCCCCTCGCAGCCTGACCGAGGGAATGATCGCTGAGCAAACAAACGACGAAGTCCGAACATTGCTTGAGGGGATTTCCGCTGACGTAGTCGCGGGCGGCCACACTCATGTGCAACTCTTGCGACGTGTTGACCATCAGCTGATCGTGAACGTAGGAAGCGTCGGCTGCCCATTCGCTGAAGTCTTCAGTGGCGCTCCACCAACTATCCTGCCTTGGGCGGAGTATGGCTTGATTACCGGTACCGAAGCAGGGATCAGCGTGGACCTTCGCCGCGTGAATTTCGACACCCAAGAACTGGTGAATACGATTCTTGGTTCGCAAATGCCTCACGCAAAAGAGTGGGCCACGCAGTGGCAGCCTCCTGCAACCGGGAGTTGAGTAGTGCCCCCCGCGGCTCAAGCAAGCTTAGCTGAGAATTGAGTCGCACACGTAGTTGGGAACAATTCCAGTGGCCTGAATCAACGACTTGTAGTCTTGCTCAAGGGTGGTTCCTGATAGAACCAGCGCTGTGTCGATACCGTACTTATTGCCCCCGAGAATATCCGTCCACAAAGTATCGCCGACCATGAGAACGTCTCTCTTCGTCAGACGAGGATTCTCGATCAGTGCGGTGTGAAATGCCTTGGAGAAGATCATCGGATCGGGCTTTCCGAAACGAATGAACTGTCGGCCGACAGCTTTTTCCATCAACGCTGCGAGTCCGCCCACCGCGATGCCCACGTCTCTTTGATTCATCGGATAGGTAATGTCCGTGTTCGCGACAACCACAGGGATATTGTGGCGACGGATGAAGTTCACTGCTCGATTGAGATCATCGAACCAATCGAAGCCTTCGTCGTCGAGAAGGACAAATGCCTTCGGGCTGTGCTCATCAGGAAGCAGCTGGCCAATCGGAACGGGGTGGAGTCCCGCATCCGCGATGTAGAACGAGGCGGCATCCTTCCCCATGTAAGCCACCCACCCGCTGCGCACTTTGTTCGCCAAGTAATCGCTGGCGAGCATTCCCGATGAAACGATTCGGTCCAACTCGAACATCGGTCCGGCCTCCGGGTGGGTGTACATTTCCACCATTCGATGGGGTGACTTACTCGCATCGTTCGTCACGAGGAAGATTTGCTTGCCTCGTTCACGAAGACAGCGAAGGCATTCGAGCGTTCCGTCGTACAAGCCAGCTGCGCTCTTCAGCACGCCAAACGCATCAAAAAATATGCACTCATATGAATCGGTCAACTCTTCGAAGGAAGTCGTCATCGAGCCTTCAGGCTAACGCGAGAAGCCGAGGGACGAAAACGAAAAAGCCGTGAGTTTCCTCACGGCTTTTCTTTAGCCCGCCCCGCAAAAGCGGAGTGTCGCTACGCAGCTAGGAATTCACTGAGTGTCGCCGCCAGCGCCACCATTTCCGCCAGCACCACCGCCTCCGAACGCCTCGGCACACTCGCCTACTGCCTGAACCTCCTCGATGCATGCGGTGATGATCGCGAAGGAGATGCCCTCCTCACAGATCACAACAGACTCATCTTCACCACACTCTAGGTAGTCAACCATTTCAGACGGGCAAGCAAACTCAAGCGCTTCGCATTCTTCGATGCATGCTTCCTCGGTGCCGCACTCCTTCTCAACCGCAGCATCGCAAAGGTCCTCACAGCTGCCCAGGCCATCTCCGCTCGCTCCACCGGGTCCAGTCGTTCCTCCCGTTCCCGTGCTTCCGCCAGTGCTCGAGGTTCCGCCGGTTGCGTCGCCGTCGCCGTCGCCCACCGGGTCATCCTCACTGCTACAGCCCGAGGCCACGAAAAGTGCTGCAGCTACTACTGCAACGAATGAGGTCATCGCCTTCTTCTTGAACATCTTCATTGTGTTTTCCTTAAGCAAAGCCAAAACCTAAGCTTCGGCTGTCCTCCAAAAGTTCAGGAACCGCCCTTCCGGATCGTCCCCGCCGTCACTCCCCGAACGGCCCCTCTCTTGTGCTGTAAAAATGGGCCGTACAGTATTCTGAGTAAGTCTGGCAGAGCCTCCTTACTCAGCCTCGATGAGTACAGCCTCCTCGAGAAACGGCGAGACATGCTCAAAGTCCGCAATTCTACCCGTGAATCACCTCATCGTATGGACGACGTTCCGTCACAGATCTGTCAAACACCCCCCGAAGCGATTTCAGCTTAGGTGGAATTCAACAAGGGAGAAGATTTTGCACTGACCGAGCTTCAGAATTTGCCTCCATCACGGGTGTCTGATTCACTCCCCGCCCCCGAAAAAAATGGGGCACCAATTCGTCTCAAAGGAAAAATCAAGTGACCACCGTCGGTATCGTAGGATGGCGCGGCATGGTCGGTTCCGTACTCGTGGACCGCATGCGCGCAGAGCAGGACTTTCAGCATTTTGATCCAGTGTTCTTCTCCACGTCACAGACGGGTGAAGCAGGACCTGATGTTGGCAAGGGTTCGAAGCCTCTTCGCGATGCAAACGACATCAAGCAGCTGGCAGAGATGGATATGATCGTCTCTTGTCAGGGTGGCGACTACACCACGGCAGTCCATGGAGCACTGCGCAAGAGCGGCTGGCAGGGTCTGTGGATTGACGCAGCCTCCACCCTACGCATGGCCAGCAGCGCCACCATCATCCTCGATCCAGTGAACCGCAAGAACATCGATCAGGCATTAGAAGCGGGTGTAAAGGATTTCATCGGTGGAAACTGCACCGTGAGCTTGATGCTGATGGCAATGGGCTCACTCATTGAAAAGGGTTGGGTTGAGTGGATCAGCGCGGCCACCTATCAATCCGCCTCAGGGGCGGGAGCGCGCAACATGCGCGAGCTCGTCAATCAGATGGCGGCGCTCGGTGCCGTCCCCGCTGCGACCGATCCGCAATCCAGCGCAATTCTGCTCGACCAGCAGGTGTGCGAAGTCATGCGCGGCTCAAACTTCCCCACGAGCGAATTTGGCGCTCCCCTCGCAGGCAGTCTCATTCCGTGGATAGACAAAGCCGTCGAAGCTGGTCAAACACGCGAGGAGTGGAAGGGTCATGTGGAAACCAACAAGATCCTCGGACTCTCGCCCGAGATCGCGGTCGATGGAACCTGCGTCCGCGTGGGTGCCATGCGCTGTCACAGCCAGGCGCTCACGGTGAAGTTGAATCGCGACGTGCCTCTCGCCGAAATCGAAGAGACTCTCAAAGGCGGAAATAGCTGGGTTGAGTTCGTTGCCAATGACAAAGAGAGCACTCTGAAGCGCCTCTCCCCGGCTGCGTGCTCAGGAACCCTGACGATTCCAGTGGGTCGCGTTCGCAAGATGCGCCAAGGACCAGACTTCGTCTCGATGTACACAGTGGGCGATCAGCTTTTGTGGGGAGCCGCCGAGCCCCTCCGTCGCATGGTACTCATCGCACTGAATAAGCTCTAAGCGCGGGTAAGCTCTAAGTCCTAGGGGTTCAACAAGGCGCCCTCGCTGGCGGCGCCTTGTTCAGCTGCCCTCCGTGCCCAAGTTCCGCTATCGTCGCGCTCATGGGAGAATCGGGATTCGTGGAACCTTGGCACCTACTGGCCGCAATTGGCCTACTCCTCACTGCGGCGGAATTCTTTACGCCCACCTTCTTTGCGCTCCCAGCTGGCTTGGCCTTCCTCGCCACTGCAGCACTCGGCCTCTTTACGGACAGTCCGACAATCCTCGCCTCGGCGCTCGCTGTCAATTTGGGGATTGTCTACGGCACCTTCTACAAATTCGTGTGGCCGCGCCTGCAAAAGAATTCGCCGCGCAGTAACGCCGATGCCATGTCCGGAAAGATCGCCGTTGTCACGGAAGCCGTCGATCCTGTGACCGGTGCGGGGGAAGTCAAACTCTACGGCGACCTGTGGCGCGTCGTTTCTCGACTACCGTTTGAAGTGGGTACTCGAGTGAACATCGTTTCAACTATGGGGAATAAGGTCGTCATCGAGCCGATCGTCCCCGAAGTTGAAAATCAGCGCGCATGATCTCAAGCCATCTAGCGCGAACCTGAGCTCAGCCCTTCTGAGTACCAGCAGCAGATTCACAAAGACTACTCGTCGCAACGCGAACCATTCGCAGCGACAACAACGATTGAGGGCGACAATTCGCCGGGGAGAAAATTAGGGATGAATATTGTACTTTATTTGATTGTAGGCGTGATGGTGCTCTTGATCTTCAAGGGCTTTCGCGTTGTGCAGCAGAGCGAAGTTGTCATTTTGGAGCGACTAGGTAGCTACTCGCGCACGATTGGGAACGGCCTCAACATTATTTGGCCTTTTATTGATAAGCCGCGTGACATGTTCTGGATCACCGACACCGGGATCCGCAAGACTTGGCGCGTCGACATGCGCGAAACGGTGCTGGATGTGCCGGAACAAGCAGTGATCACAAAGGACAACGTGTCGATCAACATCGATGCGCTGATGTACGTGCAGATCATCGACCCGGTGAAGGCCTGTTATGAGATTGCGCATTTGCCCTTGGCGATGAGTCAACTCGCGCAAACTTCGCTTCGTAACGTAATCGGCGAATTGGATCTCGACGACACTCTTGGTTCCCGCGATCTGATCAACGGTAAGCTCAAGCAGATCCTCGATGACGCAACAGACAAGTGGGGCACCAAGGTGAATCGCGTCGAGCTGCGCAACATCACTCCTCCATCTGAGATCCAAGACGCCATGGAGAAGCAGATGCAGGCGGAACGTCAGCGTCGCGCCAAGGTTCTCGAAGCAGAGGGCGACAAGCAAGCTCGTATCGCGCGCTCGGAAGGTCAACGCCAGGAGCAAATCAACTTGGCCGAGGGCGACAAAGAATCTCGCATGCGTATCGCCGAAGGTGAAGCTGGAGCAATTCGTGCAGTGGCCGAAGCGAAGCGTCAAGCGATCAACGAGATTGCCGGCGCCATTGGCAAGCCAGAACTCGCGACTCAGTTCCTCATCGCGACGGACTATCTGGATAAGTTCGGCAAGTTCGTGGCGAAACCCGGCGACAAGGTCTTCATTCCTTACGAAGCCAGCACCTCTTTGGGCGCCTTAGGAAGCATCAAAGAGATCTTGGGATCGAAGTAGCCTTTCACGGGAATCCGTCAGCAAAGCCTGGGAACCGAACGCACATCGTTTGGTCTCTGGGCTTTTGCCGTTGTGCAGCAAGCCGCACGGCTTTTGGCGCTGGGGTTTCGTGCTCAGTATCGGCATAATCCGCCGCCATGAGTGCAGGCAATCAAAAGGTTTCCGCGATTTTTGACCCCGAGTTGTGGGACGAAGTTCCCCGATTCCAGTTCGAAGACATCACCTATCACAGAGCCAAGGACCAAGGCACAGTTCGCATCGCGTTCAATCGCCCCGAGTGCCGCAATGCATTTCGCCCAAAAACGGTCGACGAACTGTTCACTGCGCTCGAACATGCGCGAATGACTAGCGATGTCGGCTGCGTACTGCTCACAGGCAATGGTCCGTCTGAAAAAGACGGCGGCTGGGCGTTTAGTTCGGGGGGCGATCAGCGCATTCGCGGCAAAGACGGCTACAAGTACGAGCAAGATGGGTCTGATGGCGACCGGGAAAACATCGATCCGGCGAGGCTCGGCCGCCTGCATATTCTTGAGGTACAGCGACTCATTCGCTTCATGCCTAAAATCGTCATTGCCGTCGTGCCCGGTTGGGCGGCGGGAGGCGGTCACAGCCTGCACGTGGTGTGCGATCTCACGATTGCGAGCAAGGAGCACGCTCGATTCAAGCAGACAGATCCCGATGTCGCGAGTTTCGACAGCGGCTACGGTAGCGCGCTGCTCGCTCGACAATGCGGCCAAAAGATAGCACGCGAGATCTTCTTCCTCGGACTGGAATACACTGCCGATGAAGCCGTTGCTCAGGGAGCCGTGAATCGCAGCGTCCCGCACGCAGATCTGGAGAAAGTCGCGCTCGAATGGGGAGCGATGATCAATTCTAAGAGCCCCACTGCCATGCGCATGCTCAAGTACGGCTTCAACTTGCCGGATGACGGGCTCGTTGGACAGCAGCTCTTCGCCGGTGAAGCCACGCGTCTCGCCTACGCGAGCGAAGAAGCACAAGAGGGACGCGAAGCCTTCGTCGAAAAGCGCCCCAAAGATTTCTCCAAATTCCCCTGGCACTACTGAGCCGCCACGACCGGGCAGCGCCGCGCCAACTCGACGCCAGCTGCCAGCTCAGCCTTGAGCGCGATCCACAGTGATCACTCTCTCCCCGTCAATCCCCACTTCGATGCGGATCAGCCACGGGCGACAGCACACTTCACAGTCCCACACGAGTTCTCCCTCCAGGTCGCTTTCAAGCCCAGGATCCACCATTTCCCAACAGTAAGGACACTGGAACTTCTGCTCTTCCTCCGAAGAGCTTTCGTCCTCCTCGTCTTCGTCTGGGTCCTCGTCGATCCACTCCATTGCTGGGATTTGGCAGATTACGGGCGGGGATACCAGGGAATGGACCGAGCACTCAAATTCTCACTGTTCCCCTAAGGTAAAGCTCCCTCCCAAGCTCAACCCCCACCAGAAGTTCGGGGTGCGCGCGATTTCTCCCTGTGGCGAAACGTAAAGCTCAAAGTCTCGCGGAAACCACGACGCTTGAAGTTCCAAGGTCGGACGGAGTGGCCACGATGCCCGGGAAACCTGAAAGCCTAATCGAGCCCCCACATCAAGCCTCGCCGTCCCCTGCGCCCCATCGAGTTCCGGTGCTTCGACGCGAAACGGATCAAACGCCAGGGCAAGCGACGGTGACAAGCGAAAGTCCCCCACTGTCAACGCGCGCCCGACGGCGAAATCTATCGGAAAGCGCGCGTAGGAAAGTAACAGCTCGCCCGCTTCGATTCGCGAAAAAAACAACACACCAGCGCCGAGGCGAAGCAACCACCTGGAAGCCATCCACTGAACCGCGACGCGAGGTCCCAGACCGAAGGGTGCAATCGCATCGATGCCACCTGCCACGAGAAGATCCGCTTGCATCTCCCAGCGCGTCGGGTGCTCAGATTCATTCTGCAAAGCCTCGACAGGCTCAGCGACTTCTTCCGATGGCGGCTCAGTCTCCAGAGCATCAGCCGGCGGCGCGGCAGAACCTGAGGGAGTTTCGAGTTGCATCGCGATCACCACGGCAGCAACGCGCGCACGTTCTCGACAATCCGCGGGAGAGTTTTCGACCTCCCTGATCTCACCCTGAATCGCAATGCGAAACGAAGCCCCCAAATCGTCAAGTCGTGCGCAAGCATCGACGTGCTGATCCTCAGCAGTGATCTCCCACTTGCTCAACAGTGGATTCAATTCACGCGCGACAGCAAGTGCAGACGGACAAGCGCCGACCGCCCGCACGGAGACGCGCTGAAGTGCCCCCGTCTGCGGATCGACAGTTGGCGCTACAGCGATCTCCTGCGCCTCAAGCGGAGCCGAGCAAAAGAAGGCCAAACAAACGAGAATCGTCTGCCGGCCTCTTTTCGTCCACATCCCCAAGAATAAACGGTTGTCGCAAGAGCACGCCAGATGAAGTTTCATCTGAGCAGCGATCCAGCTCCCCATTCACCGCAGAGCACTCTCGGCCAAGGATCGAAAACGTCCACGCGGGTACGATTTCAAGTACTGCGCAGCGTAAGCTTTAGCTTGGGCGCTACCTTGGGCAACCGCGACCTCAATCGAAAGCGCGAGAGCTTCTTCCGCCAGTGCCCCCGATGGCGCTTTCTGCCGATACTCTTTCAGTAGCGCCGCAGCTCGTTCCGGGTTGTTCGAATGCCGGAGAGCCTCCACCGCCTGCTGCACCAGAACAGCCTGAGATGCAGGCGACGAGGCCGCTTCTTGGGGTTTGGCTGAGCTCGATGTCTTCGGGGAAACGGACTGCTTCGATGAGCTTGATGGTTTGGCGGCTGGAGCTGCCTGAATCTCTGACAAATGCCCCTCCTCTGGAGCGAGCGGGTTTGGCTCGGAGGCTGCGCTCTTCTGGTTGTGGGCCACGGTCGGTGGAGTCGAAGGTGCAGCAACTCGACGCGGCGACGTGACTGGAGGCGATGTCCCTGGGGGCGACGCCAGCTCCGGCTCCTGGGGCAAATCCGCCACCTGCGGGCTCTCTGCGTCGCGCGCAGAAATCCAGCCCGAGACACCCAGCGCCGCACCAGCCGTCGCCGCGCTACCCAACACAATCAATGCAGCAAGCACATGACGACTAAAACGAGCCGCCTTGAGCTGCTGTTTGCGATTGATGGCGCGAAGCACACGCACACTACGCACGTCCGACTCCGCAAGCGGCGCGAGCGTCACCATCAACCGAGCCGCTTCCGCGACCTTCGGATCGGCCGAATTCACTTCTTCCCGCAGCGGCTTCACGAAAGTCCCTCACTCGAAAAACCGCGCCTTGCAATCAGCTTGAAGAAGTCTTTCCGCGCGTGATGCAGCCGCGTGTAAACTGTCGCCACAGAAATCTGCTCTAGGTCGGCAATCTCCTCCCCCGAGTAACCCTCGATTTCAAAAAGAATGAATGCCGTTCTGCGCACCGTGGACATCTTGTCGAGAACCTCCGCCACGTGAAGTTCCACTTCTCGCTTCTGAACGATCTCGCGAGGGCCATCGGCCGGATCAACAAGCTGGTTCAAGAATCCCGCGGCGGGCCGCACCACTCGCCGAAACCAAGCGCGACGTCGATAATCGCTCACCGTGCGTTGAGTAATGCGATAGAGCCAAGCCCGCAGGTGCTGTCCGTCGAAGTCGTCCAACTTACGACGCACCACCAGAAAAACTTCTTGGGCGATGTCTTCCACATCCGCATTCAAACCACCCAGCGCACGCGACCAGCGGCAGACTTCGTGAAACCAAGTCTGATAGACATTTTCGAATCCCAGCTGATTTTTACCGTCCAATTGGACATTCTCTAAGGTTCTCTCCGCCGAACGGTTAGGCAATGCCAGGAGAGGAGAAGCGTGCACGTCTAGTTATGGGCACGCTCGATCGAAACCTTCAATCTTTTTTCCTGAATGAAGAAATTGTTCTTCCATCGGTATCTCCAACGTGATTCTTGCGAACTAGCGCGCGTAAACAGTGACCGAATCGAGCCACAACGTCGCGGGCAACGGTTCGATCCCGAAGATGAACGAACCAAAGCTTAGCTGGAGCTCCGGCCCAAAACTGGTCGAACGATCAGCGAGTTCAAGCACCAGCTTCTCGTCCTGGTAGACGCGCAAAAAGCCCGAGGCATCAATCGCAGAAAGCAGGTGCACTTGGAGGTGTACCCATCGCTCGACGCCAAATGTCTCGCTCGCTTCAGCGACGCGCGAACCCTCCTCCGTCCCGGCAAGAGCAGGCTTTTCCCAAAGGAACAGGCGTTGCTCGCCCTCCCCCGATGCGTCGAATCCCAAGTCCCACAGCTCCGCGCTCCCCGCCCCCTCCACCTGATCGAGGTGCAAGAATGGCCAATTTTGAGTGCTGTAGATCTCCTGCAAACGAAGCCAGAACCCGATCAGGAGCTCCGACTCCGAAAAATTCCTCGAGACAACGATGTGCTCACCCAGCGTATCCGTGACCACTCTCGCCGAGAACTCACCGCTCTGAGCGTTCGCAGAGTCAACGCTAAACACCCCACCGTTAGTTTCCAAACCAGCGGCAAGGATACCCCATTCTCCCAAATCACCACCTTCGAAGTCCGACGCGAAGATCAAACGCTCGGGAAATTCACTCACCGTAGGTTCGTCGGGCAAGGTTGTCTCGCCACCCGCACCTCCAGACGCTCCGTCGTCGGTGGTCGGTGCACCAGCAATCCCTGGGGATTCCGGTGAAAGATCACCCAAATCAATGCGTCGTTCGCAGGCAAGCAATGGGATAGCCGCAATTGCACACCCGGAAATCAGCGAACAAATTCTCACACCGCAGCGTGACTCGCGGCTCGCCGAAACGCAACGCCATCAATGCGCAGCGCGATTGAAGCACAGCGCTTCCAAAATTCTTAGAAGGTTCTTCGCGCGAGCAACCATTGGGGGACTGACAGGCGAGCTTTCACCTCGAACAACATGACCCATCGATTCATCACATTCACGCCGCGCTTGCGCAAAAAATCCGTCTCTAGCTGGGGACTCTTGCTGTCCAGTGCCGCGGTTTCTCTAGCTGGTTGTTCAGGATCTCCTGACGATCCCTTTGCAGAGGACAGCACAGGGAGCGGCGGTGCGTTCACAACGGGTGGAAGTTTATCCTCCGGAGGTAACTCTTCTGCTGGAGGATCCCTTGGTTCGGGAAGCAGCGATTCCGGTTTGACTGGCGGTGCAACCTCAACAGGGAGCGCGGCATCCACTGGAGGTGCCACGGCAAGCGGTGGGGCAACGGCAAGTGGAGGAAGCGCCGGTAACGACAACGAAATTTCGGTGAACGGCACCTGCTATCCCCTTTGCGTCGACGAATCGAGCGATCCCGATAGCGATGGTTGGGGTTGGGAGATGGAGAACTCGTGTGTCGTCGTCGGTTCGGCACCGTATCAAGAAGGTTCGCCTTGCGCAGCGATAGGAACAGGCGGCACGCAAGCTACAGGAGGCGCGCCGGCCACTGGAGGCGCAACAGCAACAGGCGGAGCCAACGGAACCGGTGGCAGCTCGGGAAACACGTGCGAGGTCGCACCCGCGAACCCCAACAGCAATCAAGCCACCAAAAAGGTGCTGTGTTTTCTCCACGACATCTACAAGCAGAACGTTCTTTCCGGACAACAAGACTGTCATTGGAGTGCGTCGTCGGACTTGCAGTACATCAACACGCGCACCGGCAAGTACCCGGCAGTGGTTGGCGGAGACTTCCTCTACGACAACGCCGTCAGTCAAGCGACGAACTCCTGGAACGCAGGCGGACTCTCGATGATTCGCTACCACATGGGTCGTCCGGAAGACGCAGACAGTTACGAATCCTCCCTCGGGACCACGGATCTCGCAGCCACCCTCACCCCAGGTTCAAGTCGCTACAACGGTTTGATGACAAAGTTCGACCACGCTGCCAGTGAACTCACCAAGCTGCAAAATGCTGGAGTTGTCGTGATTTGGGCACCGTTCCACGAAGTACAGCCTGGTGGTTGGTTCTGGTGGAGCAAAGGCACCGGCGCCCAACTCAAGCAGCTCTGGCAGCTCATGTTCGACGATTTCAAGGCGCGTGGCCTGAACAATCTGATCTGGCTGTTTCCCTTCAGCGGTGAACCCAATTCTGCCTTCTATCCTGGAGAAGACTACGTCGACATCGCTGGTCCGGACACCTACGCAGCGGGTCAACCTTTCGCTGCCATGTACCAAAATACTGTCAATGTCGTCGGCAGCACCATCCCCATCCCGCTCCACGAGACGGGAACCATTCCGAATCCCGGAACAATGTTCAACAACAACCAAGCTCCTTGGGTTCTGTTCAGCAACTGGTGCGACACCTACCTGCGCGACAATTCCGACAGCGCTCTGCAAACCGCCTACGGCCACGCGCGCACACTCAATCGTGGCAATCTCCCCTCCTTTCAGTGAGCTCTCATGGCCCCCTCCCTCACCCTAAAAGTGACCCTAGGCGCAGCGACTTTGCTCACGCTGTTCCTGCTCTTCAAGCTATCCCAGACACCTTTGCGTGGCCCCGCAGACCTGCCGCGAAAAACCGAGGCGCTCCCCAGTCACCAATTGACTGAACCCGACGAATCAGAACACAACGCGCGCGCCGCATCGCCGCTCCAGTCAGCTCAGGCCGCGCCTCCTGAAGCGCCTGAACGACAGCGTGTTCAAGAGACAACCGAAACGGATGATGCTTGGGACGAGCGCGAGCTCATCGCCGAACTGCGCGAAGTAAGAGCTTCTCAACCCGAACTTGCCCTCGAACTGGCACGTGAAGGCAAAGAACGCTTTCAAGAGAGCGAAAGTGTCGCGGAGCTAAGCTGGTTCGAGGCACGCGCCTTGGTCGACCTCGCGCGCTTCGAGGAAGCAAAAGATGTTGGTCGGGAGATGCTGGACGCCTACCCGGAATCAACATTCACCGCTGATGTACGTCGGCATCTCTTCACGCATCCGTTCGGAGAGAGTCCACGCGTTCGCTGAGGACGATTGCTTAGAAGGTTTGGCAAGCTCGACCCATTGTAGAAACATGGGCAAGCAACTCAGCCAGCTACTCCCCCTTGTTCTACTCGCGTTCCCAGTCCAGGCAGGGTGTTCGGCAGATCTCAGAGGCGATCCTTCAGATCAAAGTCAGGGGCCAGGCAGTCAGGGCGATCCGTCGACTGCCGCGCCCGGAGGCAATCCAGGAAGTCTCGGCATTGGGCGTCAAGCGGTCAGCAGCGCCTGCGAAGAACGAAACGGCGAGCTCGGAGTGGGGATCACCAAGTTGCGGCGCCTCTCCAGCGCAGAATTCAACAACACAATCCAGAGTCTCTTTGGTGGTGAGCACATTGACTACAAAGCGCAGCTACCCAAGGACGAACCTATGGGACCGTTCGTCAGCAATCAGACACTGGCAGTCCGTGCCCAGGAAGCTCGCCAATACAGTCTGGTCGCCGAACAAGTCGCCGAGCAGCTACTCGCTCAAGGCCAGGATTTTCTTGGCTGTTCGCTCGGAGCAGGAGGCGATTCTGCCTGCATCGAACAGTTCATTGCGCAAACGGTTCCGCGAGCTTTCCGCCGCCCGCTCCACGGAGGAGAAGCAGCTCGGCTACTCGAACTTTATGCACTCGGGCGGGACGGCATTGAGGGCGACGCGCCCGATCCCGCAGCGGGCCTTCGCCTGCTGCTGCGAGCAGTCGTAGGTTCACCAGACCTACTTTACGTCGTCGATCGCAGTCAGAGCGGCGTTGTCGCGGACATTCCTGAACTCGTCGACGCGCACACGCTCGCATCCAGACTTTCGCTCGCCATCTGGAATGGTCCGCCTGACGGCGAACTCTTTCAGCTCGCCGTCACTGACGAGCTCCTCAAAGGCGAGGTGTACCAAGCGCAAGTCGAGCGACTGCTTGCCGATCCGCGCGCCCGCGACAACCTTGCGCGGATCTTCGCGGAGCTGACAGGCGTCGACGAACTGATCGAGCACGAAAAGGACGCGGTGCTCTTTCCCCAGTACGATCAACAGCTCATCAAAGAAATGCTGGCTGAACAAAGCTCGTTCGTTCAAAACGTCGTCTTCGACCAAAACGGCCTGTGGAGCACCCTACTCACCACCAATTACTCACAGCCGAGCCCTAGGCTCACCGAACTCTACGGCGCCAGCGAATCTCCCCAGGGGGCGGTCTTCCCGCAAGGACAACGACAAGGCCTCTTCACTCAAGCAGCCTACCTGAGTGCGCACAACAAGGCGTCAGAAACCTCACCGGTCCACCTAGGCATCAACATTCGCGAAGCGATTCTCTGCGAAACCATGCAGCCACCGCCCGCCAACATCAACACCACCCTGCCCGAAGTCACCGGCGACATCAAAACAAGTCGCGACCGGTTCGCCGCCCACGAAACAGGCCCGTGCAAGAACTGTCATCAGTTGATCGATCCGATCGGACTCGCCTTCGAGAATTACGACGCCATCGGCGCCTACCGAACGACGGACAATGGAGCGGAAATCGACCCCACAGGACAAATCATCAACTCCCAAGGCGGCGAAGATGGGCCCTGGTTCACGGGAGCTCTTGAGCTGTCACAACAATTGGCCGACTCACCCCAGGTTCAAGACTGTATCTCCAGGCAAATGCTCCGAGCACTGCTGACTCGTCAGGAAAGCACTCTCGACGCGTGCACAGTCCTTTCGGTGATCGAAACCTTTGACGCCTCGCAAGGCAACTTGCTCGTCCTGCTCAAGGACATCGCCAACACCGATGCCTTCAAACACATCCTCTTGAATCCTCCCGGAACTACCCCATGAATAACGGTCGCTTTCAGCTAGGATTTTCACGCCGCAATCTCCTCAAAACCCTCGGCATCAGCGCCGCATTTGCCCCACTCCTGCCGCTCCTCAACGCGAGTGCTCAAGACGGAACGCAAAAGGGTCCGAAGCGACTGCTCCTCCTCTACAGTCCCGACGGCGTCGCTGCAGCCGACTGGAACGACTCGATCGACTGGAAGCCAGGCGGGAGCGAATCAAATTTTACCCTCCACGACATCCATTCCCCCCTGGAACCGTTCAAAAGCAGGCTAGTCATTCCTTGGGGAATGGAGATGACAGTCGCCGGCGCAGGTGAAGCTCACGCGCATGGTATGGCCGGATGCTGGACCGCCTCTCGGCTGAAGGGACCGGGCAACGGCGCCGACTTTGACGGCGGCAATGGCAATCGCACTGGCTGGGGTAGCGGTCCCAGCATCGACCAAGTGGTCGCTCAAAACTTCGGTCCGGACATGCCCTATCAGGTAGCAGCCAATGACCCAGCTCAGGAAACTCGATTCCGCAGTCTCGAACTGGGGGTCGATTCGGGGAACCCCTCAAGTCTGAATCGGATGATCTATCGCGGAGACGATCAACCGCTCAATCCTGAGGACGATCCCAAACGTGCCTTCGATACGATATTCGAAGGAGTCAGCCCTGGCGGAGCGGAGCCCACTGTCGATCTCGCGCAAGCACAACGTCGCGCAGAAGATCTGGCGCTACTCAACATTGATCGCGCGAGTCTGAACAAGATCCGTAGCCAAGTCGGGCGACTCGACTACGACAAGATCGACCGCCACCTGGAAGCGTTGCTCGAAATAGAGCAAGGCTTGAACGCACCCACAGGAGGTACAGGGAGTCTGGCCTGCACGATCCCGGAAGCGAGCGGTGGAAACTTCCCGAGCAAAGTGCGTTCGATGATCGACATCGTGGCCTCAACGTTCTCCTGCGATCTCACTCGAGTAATGAGCCTCCAGCTCAGCCATGGTTTCAGCAACATCGCGCATGGTGAGTGGGCGCCAGGAACGGGAAACACCGGTCACCACACCTACGCGCACAATGGCAAAGACGATACGGTCGCACAAATGGCAATCGACAAATGGTACTGCACCCAGGTCGCCTACTTGCTGGAACGACTCGACGCCATCCCTGAAGGCGAAGGCACTGTACTAGACAACACGCTCATTTGTTGGGGACGTGAACTCGGCAACACCGCACACCAGTTTTACGATTACCCCGGCTTGATGATGGGTGGCGCGGCTGGAGCACTCCGCACCGGCCGATTCCTCAATGTCAAAGGCAAGGGGCACGTTGAATGGCTCGTCTCCATCGCGAATCTGATGGGTCTGCCGATCACAAGCTTTGGCAATATTGAGCCAGATTCAGGGCCACTTAACCTGGCCTAGCTCGGCCCACTTCAAGACGAATGAGCCCACAAAGTAGAAAACCCGCTGCTCACTGAGCAACGGGTTTTCTCACAATCGGGAGTCGAAACTCAGCCAGCGATCTTGGCAACCAAGTCGCAAACCTTGCTCGAGTAGCCCCACTCGTTGTCGTACCAAGAAACAACCTTCACGAAGGTCGTGTCGAGGGCGATACCGGCGGTTGCGTCGAACACCGAGGTGCAAACTTCGCCGCGGAAGTCGGTCGCAACAACTGACTCTTCCGTGTAACCGAGAACGCCCTTCATGGGACCTTCAGAAGCAGCCTTCATGGCAGCCTTGATGTCGTCCATCGTCGCTTCCTTGTTCAACTCAACCGTGAGGTCCACACAAGAAACATCCGAGGTGGGCACGCGGAAAGCCATACCGGTGAGCTTGCCGTTCAGCTCAGGAATCACCTTGCCAACAGCCTTGGCAGCGCCAGTGCTTGAAGGAATGATGTTCTCAAGGATACCGCGACCGCCGCGCCAATCCTTCTTCGAAGGACCGTCGACCGTCTTCTGAGTTGCGGTAGCAGCATGAACGGTGGTCATGAGACCACGCTTGATGCCGAAGCTGTCGTTGAGAACCTTAGCGATAGGAGCCAAGCAGTTGGTGGTGCAGGAAGCGTTTGAAACGATTGCCTGACCTTTGTACTCGCTGTCGTTCACGCCCATGACGAACATGGGGGTTGCGTCCTTGGATGGTGCAGACATGACAACCTTCTTGGCGCCAGCCTTGATGTGACCTTGAGCACCTTCTTCGGTGAGGAAGATACCCGTCGACTCAACAACTACGTCAACTTTAACATCGCCCCAGGCGAGCTTCTCAGGGTTCGTCTCAGCTGAGCAACGAATGGTCTTGCCATTGACAACCAAGGAGCCGTCCTTCACTTCGATGTCGCCCTTGAAGCGGCCATGAACTGAGTCGTACTTGAGCATGTACGCGAGGTAGTCAACGTCGAGCAGATCGTTGATGGCAACGACTTCGATGTCGCTACGTGCTGCTGCTGCGCGGAAAACCATGCGGCCAATGCGACCGAAACCATTGATACCGACCTTAATCATTTCTTCATTCCTTCTTGTTGTCGCGGGCTATCCCGCGGGAGAGAGGGCCCCGCCGGAGTCTCCGTTGGGGTTCTCGGGTCCCACGCTGCCGAGCGTTCTGCTCGGAGCCGTGGGGTAGCTTTCATTCAGTTCATCGCCCCGGCCGCACCCGCTGAGGCGCGAGAAAAAGCGCGGGGATGGGATGGGGCTTTCGAACTGGGGGGGTCATATCACCTTCTGTGCGGATGTGTGGAAGGGTCTTGTAAATTCTCCACTCCGGCCCGCTTCCATGGTGCACTCTTCCCAATCCCGTCACAAAGACGCGCGGGTATCCCATGGGATTTCATGCTCAATGGAAACTGGACCTAGCAGGTCTCAGGTTTCGCATTCATTTCATTGCAAACTTTCGCCGCAGGGAGTTGCAACTCTCGACAGCGGGTTCACCCTGATCCGTAGGGATGTCGAATCATGACCAACTCCCCTATGATGTCTTAAGGAGGATCGATGACCAGCTTTAGCAAAGAACAGATCGAATCGGCACTACGTACCAAGTCCGCACACCTAGGCCCCGACGACGTACGACGCATCGCCGACAACAAGTCGACTGTGCTGAAGATGATCCAAGATTTTCCGCCAAACTGGTCCAAGGCTCAGCGCCAAGCAATGATGCTATTCGAACTGATCGAAGCTTGCGCCACCGGGAGAATGAACGTGCACCCCGATGAACTCAAATCGGCGGCTGGTGCTCTCATTTACCTCGGCGCACCGCTTGATATTATTCCTGACGACGAAGAGGACGGTTACTCCGACGACGCAGCCGTAGTCGGTCTGGCCATCGCAAAAACCGCAAAGCATGTGCGCGCCTACTGTGAATCCCACGGCCGCAATGCGGCTGAGTACCTCGATTAACGTTCGCGGGAGCTCTTCACGTAAGCGAACCGAGCGCATTCGCCGCTACAAAAACCGGACAAGAAAACGGCCAGGAGAAGCTCCCGGCCGTTTTCTTTTGAGCGCCGCGCAGCAGCACGCTTCGACTGATTATTTGGGGATCACCACGAAGGCGCCGCAGGGGAAATCAATGTCGATATCATGGTCGCCCGATTTGATTGTGGTGCAAGCATCGCCCACAAGCTCAATCTGCGTCGGCGAATTCACCTTCCAACCATTGGCGCCGTTATACTCGAGCTTTTCGCCATCAAGAGTCACCGTGCCTGCGTCTTCCTTGCCAGTGGCAATCTCGCCATCCAGATCCACTGCGCAGGAACGCACACCGTCGATGATTGATTGGAAGGCACTGGTCAGAGCGCCAGGGCTAGTGCCAACGATGGCAGCCCCGCTCACCGCCCCCCCTGCCGACGCGACCTTGTTCAGGTGACCCTGAAGCCCAGAAGAACCGACGTTGATCACTTCAATCCGAATCCCCAGCTCCTCATAAATTCGTTTTGCTTCGAGCTCCACGAGAATCTGCTCGTATTCGCCCGTGTTGAGCGTCTCGCCACCATATTCGACATCGTTGGCTGAAAGATCCGAACGACATGATTGCGGACGCCCTCCGCCTGCATCCCAATTCGCACAAGCACAAGTGTCCGGCTCACCGTCGGTTGCCAAGACGATGACTTTGGGTCCTTCGACATCGAGGTCTGCCAGCTTCTCGGCGGTTTCAGTCAACGACTCACGAGTGGGTGTGTCTCTGAGCAGGTCGCTACACTTGAACTGTGCAAGCATATCCTCCTGGTTGCCGAACTTGAGATCTACTTCGTTCAAATTGGGACACGTTCCTCCAAGATCACCATTGTCCGATGAGTAGAGCGACAAGCCGAATCGAACCTTATCCTCGAGCGGCTTGACGACTCCACGTTCCGGATGAAGAAGAATATTTCGCACAACGTTCCATCGCCAATGCGAGTCCACATCGCTGTCATTATCCCAGCCGGTTTCCGGTGAGCCACCATTGGGAGAATCGGGGCAGTCCCAAGGAATGTACTCGCCGTCGTCGATAGCTGCCTGAACGTTGTCTTCAAAATCGCCGCTGCGATTGTGCATCGATCCCGACTGATCAATCAAAAGCACAACGTTCGGGATCTGCGGCTCAAAGTTGACCTCCACATCAATGCAGCCCGCGCCGCCGCCGCTGCCCGACATCCCGCCAGCTCCACCAATGCCGCCCGGATCGATGAAGCTTTCCGCCACACACTGACCATTTTCCGAGCAGGTGTTGCCGGTGCCGCAAACAGGATCATCAGTGTCAGGTTCACACTCCCGCTGACACGTATCTTCAGCGCAGTATTGTCCCGCAGGACAGTCGGGCGTCGCATCGCACGCATTGCCACAACTCGGGCAGCTGGCTCTGCACTCGCCGCCGGACGCGCAAAATTGACCAGCTGCGCAATCTTCTTCGCTCTGACATGTGGCAGCCGAGCCCGTGAGCTCCGGCGTGCTGTTGCACGCTGCCGGGATCAACAAGAGAAGGGAAGAAGTGACTAACGCCCCGGCAACGAGACCGAAGCGACGGCGAGGAGAAGTGAGGGAACGTTGGGACATGGAAAATGGCGACCTTTGAATCGGAAGGGAATGAATTCAAGTTAGACTGACAGAATGACCGATCTCACCGGAAAAATCCCATAAATCATGAACCTTGGAAGATGCTCGTCGCCAGCTCAGCCTGGCTGCCCTAGGCGACTTCTAGTCATTCATACGGACGGATGGTTCCCTACAAACAGGCTGACTCCTTGATTCTCCAAAACTTTTTGAGGCGCCTGCCAGCGCGCATGCCCGCTCCTACTTACGGCTGCTCACAGCCAAGCGCCCGGGCTCCCTCCACTAAAATTGCTAAAAACTTCAGATACTTACAGTACCCTACCCACCCCGTTTTCATGAAGTCACCCCAAGAAATCACTTTACCTTGCACAATAGTTAACCTTGGTTAACATTCTCCACGTGAACACACCGGCCAAAAGCGAGAGTGCAAGACAAGGCGCTGCGACTCAGCAAAGCCGCGCCCTCAAGTGCGTCGAGGTGCTCGGAAGTCTGGCCGCATTGTTTGAAGAGCGCAGGCGTCAACTGGCAGAAAGCGTGCACCTCACCGTGCAGCAGTGGGAAGTGCTCGAACAAGTACAGCATGAGCACTTCATGCCCAGTCTCTTCGCGCAGAAGCGAGCCAGCAGCGCCGCAGCAGTCAGCAAGATCTTGCGGCAGCTCACAGACAAAGGCCTCATCATCGCACATGTGTCGGACAAAGACGCGCGTCAGCGAGACTACGAAGTCACGAGCGCTGGCCAAGAATTACTCTCGCTCGTTCGCGATCAAAGACGGCATGCGATCGACGAGGTTTGGCTCAAATTAAGCCGCCAGCAATTGGAACAGTTTCTTGAAGTCGGAGACGAACTCGTCTCTCGCTTGGATTCATTAGCGGCGCAAAGTCGCGCCACTCAAATTAAGGAATAAGGACATGGGTAAGACGCTCTACGAAAAAGTCTTTGACCGCCACGCGGTCCGCAAGTTGCCTTCCGGGCAATATCAACTGTTCATGGGTCTTCATTTGATTCACGAAGTCACCTCGCCTCAAGCATTCTCGATGGTGGAAGAGCGTGGGCTCAGCGTGAAGTACCCGGAGCGCACCTTTGCGACCGTTGACCACATCATTCCAACAACCAGTCAGCTGCGCCCCTTCCAGGACACCCTGGCTGAGCAAATGATGGTGGCTCTTGAGACAAACACGAAAAAGCACGGGATCCGTCTCTTCTCCTCCGAAAAAGAAGAACAAGGCATTGTGCACGTGATCGGCCCAGAGCGCGGACTCACCCAGCCAGGAATGACGATCTGCTGCGGCGACTCGCATACCGCCACTCACGGTGCATTCGGTGCCCTCGCCTTCGGGATTGGTACGAGCCAAGTACGCGACGTTCTTGCCACCCAAACCTTGGCCATGGACAAGCTCAAAGTTCGCCGCATTGAGGTCAACGGCAAGCTGCGCCCCGGCGTTTACGCCAAGGACGTCACGCTCTACATCATCCAAAAGTTGGGTGTAAATGGCGGCGTGGGCTACGCCTACGAGTACGCGGGCGAAGTCTTCGACAACATGTCGATGGAAGAGCGCATGACTGTTTGCAACATGGCCATCGAAGGTGGTGCTCGTTGCGGATACGTCCAACCGGACGAGATCACCTTTGAGTACCTCAAGGGCCGCGAAGCCTCTCCCACGGGAGCCGCTTGGGAACGAGCCGTAGAAGACTGGAAGTCTCTGCAAAGCGATCCAGACGCCAGCTACGACGACATTGTCAAATTCGACGCCGCCGACATTGAGCCAGTGGTCACCTGGGGCATCACGCCCAGCCAATCGACGAGCGTGGGAGCCACCGTTCCGACACTCAGTGAGTTCAGCGACGACGAGAAGGCAACCGTTCAGGAAGCTTACAACTACATGTCCTTTGAGCCGGGTCAGAAGATCGCCGGCATCAAAATCGATGTCGCATTCATTGGCTCCTGCACCAATGGTCGACTGAGCGACATTGCCGAAGTAGCAGGCTTGGTGAAGGGAACCGGACTCAAAGTAAAAGAAGGCGTTCGCGCCATGGTCGTTCCTGGTTCACATCGTGTGAAGAAGGAGGCCCTTGAGCTCGGCTACGACAAGATCCTCATCGACGCAGGCTTCGAGTTCCGCGAACCAGGTTGCTCCATGTGCCTGGCCATGAACCCGGACAAACTCAAAGGGCGCGAGGTGTCCGCATCGAGTTCCAACCGCAACTTCAAGGGCCGCCAAGGTTCTTCCACAGGTCGCACACTCCTCATGAGCCCCGCAATGGTCGCAGCGGCTGCCATTCGTGGCGAAGTAGCGGATGCCCGCGAAGTCTTTGACGTCAAATAACGAGCAGGAAAGAGAGATAAGAAAATGGATTCAAAGCGAGTTGTACTCAAAGGCCGTGCCATCCCCGTGCGCGGCAACGACATCGACACCGACCGCATCATCCCGGCTCGTTTCCTCAAGACCGTGACATTTGAGGGCCTCGGCGACCACGCATTCGAAGATGATCGAATCGGCCTGAAGAACGAAGGCAAGACTCATTCTTTCGACGATCCCAAGTTTCAGGAAGCCACCGTGCTTCTCGTGAACAAGAACTTCGGCTGTGGTTCAAGCCGCGAGCACGCGCCTCAGAGCATCAACCGCTGGGGCAACGGCATCACGGTAGTCGTCGGCGAATCGTTCGCGGAAATCTTCAACGGCAATTGCCAGGCTCTTGGGGTGCCATGCCCCGTGGTCAGCGCCAGCGTGATCGAGAAACTGATGAGCGCTGTCGAGAAGGATCCGACTGCTGAAGTCAGCGTCGATCTTGAGAAGCGCACCATCTCGGTGGCTGGCGAAAGCTTCGAAATGGTGATTCCCGATGGCCCGCGCCAGGCATTCTTGGAGGGCACCTGGGATTCAACTGCCAGCTTGCTTGCAGGCGCATCGGCAACGGAAGAGACCGCGAAGAAGCTCCCCTACCTGAACGGCTTCGCGTGAGTTCGACGGGTTGAACGAGTTTCCTCCCTAAGACTCGCTTCCCCCAAGAAGAAGGGCGCCCCTCGAATCGAGGTGGCGCCCTTTCTTTGTCACGACTGCGAGCCTCGAGGACTCGCAGCAAACGGTGCTTACTTCAGAATGTCACGTTTTCTGCAGGTAGCTGAGCAGGTCAGACTTCCGCTAGGACCAGCGTCACAGGTCTCTCCTGCGTCCTTATCCACCTTGCCATCACCACAGCGAGGCGCTCGCTTACAGTCGGCCTTGCAACCACCGTACTCGCCGTCGTTGTTGTCCGTCCCTTCATCACACTGCTCTGGTCCGTTTCGCTGGCCGTCGCCACAGTAGGGAACATCCGTCTTGCATTCATAGGAGCATCCTTCCCCATCCGGCGAATAAGCGACGTTACCGACGCCGTCATCACACTCTTCAGGACCATTCTCAGTACCGTCGCCACAGTACGGACCCCAGGTGCAGGTTGGAGTGCAACCGTTGTAGGCATCCGCATTATTCATTGCACCGTTGTCGCAGAGCTCAAACGCAGGCTGCACCTCGCCATCTCCACACTTCGGAACATCTACGCAACCGCTAGCACACAGATTCGTTGCACCCGGATAGGCGTACTCATCCTCGTTGAAGCCATTGTCGCAGACTTCACCAAAGGCAGCCTGAGGCACACCATCACCACAGCGTGGCCCTAGGAAGCAGCCCATCGTGCACTTGTTGTACTCGTTGTTGACGTTAGCGGCGCCATCGTCACATTCCTCGCCCTCGATGGATTGGGGGATCCCATCACCGCAGCGCGGACCGAGTTCGCAACCGTCCGTACAACCACCGTAGGGCGCTGTTTCCGGGGGGCCGGAATAGGCGAAGTTACCGTAGTCGCACTGCTCGCCCATGGTGAGCAGGCCATCGCCACAGAAGGCATCGAACTCACAATTCACGTTGCAATTCGAAGCCATGGTTCCGTTGCTGGCTCCATCATCACAGAGTTCAGGACCATTGCGCGTCCCGTCACCACAGTAGCCGGCGGGCTGACAGTCGTATCCACAGGCCCCAGCGGTTGCTCGGTAGTTCGTGAACATTCCGGGTGTGTCACAGCCTTCAGGCGGAGTGTTCGTGGTACCGTCTCCGCAGTAGCCCGAGATCGACTGACAATCACTGGCGCAGCCGCCGTATGAACCGTCATTCGTTCCGTCATCGCACACTTCAAACGCGGACTGGACGACTCCATCGTCACAGAAGCCCGGAAGCTTACAACCCGGCGCGCAGGCATTGGCCTGACCCACGTCGTAGGTGTCGATGTTGAAACCGTTGTCACACTCCTCGCCGGCATCTTGAACACCGTCTCCGCAGAAGTTGAAGGTACAGTCGTCGAGGCAGACATTGTAACCAGTGCTCGGCATACTGCCGCCGGCATCGCAGATTTCGCTGCCGGCACGAATGCCGTCTCCACAGTCCGTCTTGCAACTTGAACGAGGAGCAATGAAGCCGTCCAAGGTCAGGCGATAGTTCGAGCCCGTGGGATGCCTCTCGGCTTGAAAGACCACAATCTCGTAGACGCCACCCTTGGTCAGGTTGAAACGCGAATCCTGGTCATTTCCCGCCTCGGCTGCGGTGTAGCAACCACCCAATGCGTTAAGATTGACACCACCATGCTGAGAGCAATTGCTGTCAGTCCCACTGGGAGCGCCATCATCGCCGAGCACAACACGACCCCACTCGGTTCCGTGGATGCCCCCGATATCGACAGCCAGACGTCCGTTGATGAACACCCACACGTCATCGTCACCAAAGAAGGTGAGGGTCTCGCCACCCTGGTACTGGAAGAAGTAGCGCATCTCACTGGTGAAGTGCCAGTTGCGACGATCAGTTCCGCTGCTGTAAGGCGTATAACCGTAACCTCGTTCGGGCTTGGCCACCGCATCGTTCGCATGTCCAAGCGGGTAGAAGTTATTGGTCGAGCTGTCGAAAGCATACGAAGTCGCGGTGGGACTCTCGCGGGTGAGCAAGATGGTGTCCTGAATCGACAAGCCGCTGCAGGTGGTACCCAAGGGAGGGTCAGCACAGATGCTCACGTCTGCGTTGTTGTTGATGTCCCTCAGGCCGCCCGCGCTGTCACGGTACCAGAGCCTGAAGTAGTCCTGATGCTGCGAAGGACTGAGTCCATCGTTGTTCGGGTCGATGCTGTTGTGGGTACCCTGCGCCGTGCCGACGTACAGGGGCTTACCTTGAGCATCGAGTCGACCGCAGCTTCCACCGTTGCCGGCAGTACAGACTGAGCCCACAATCCCAGGATCCGCTGTTCCGACGGGCGGCGTAGCCCCCTGCACCTTCATGTGCGGATGCCCACCTGCCTCGGTACGTTGCTTAAAGTCGCGGTACTTAATGCGAAACTGAATGCTGGCGGGATACTCGACCGAAGGATCGCAGTCCCAGCCGGCTTCAACCAAACAAGCCGCTGAGCAACCGTCACCACTGGTGGCATTGCCATCATCGCACTGTTCCGAACCAGTCTTCAGGCCATCGCCGCAGGTCACCGCAACAGTAGGATTGGGTCCAGGTGTGATCGTTGGTTCAAGCTGGCAAGTGGGTCCGCAGCCGTCTCCAGCAATCCTATTGCCGTCGTCGCAGCCTTCTCCCGACTCCTTGATGTTGTTCGCGCAGACTGTTGCGATGCAATTCGTCGCCTTGGGAACCCCATTCGTATCCGGATTCTTGCAGTCGAAGCCGGGGTTCAACACGCAGTTCGTGCAGCCAGCTGACTCCTCCTCACACTGCTCACCTGGTTCTTTCGTGCCATTGCCGCACACAGCCAAACAGCTCGAAAGCGGCGGACACACGTAGCCGGTCTCGACCGTGCAAGTGGCTGAACAACCGTCTCCAGCGACAGGCGTTCCAGGACTCATCTGGGTTCCGGGGCCGTCGTCACACTGTTCATCTGGAGCCACGAATCCGTCACCACAGATTGACTGAACGCAGGTCGAGGGCTGACCTGAGCAGTAGTAGTTCGTTTCGATGAAACAGGCATTGCAGCCAAACGCACTCATCGCGCCCGGATCGCACTCTTCTCCAGACTGCAAAATCCCGTCACCGCAGGCGGGAATCAAGAAGCAGTAGTTAGGACCAGGGCAGGCATAGCCAGGCTGGATCTCGCAGGAGACACAGCCGACCCCACCGTCACAATCTTCGTCGATTTCGATAACGCCGTTACCGCACACAGGCGGATCCACGAGATCCTTGTTGAAGCCCTTGCAAGCCTGCGCGGGGTTATCGGTGGTATTGTAACAAGCCGACTGGCCAGCTCTGGCGAAGTCGCAGACCTCGCCTGGGTCAACAGTACCGTTGCCGCAAACAATCTGAGAAACGCACACTGTCGGATCAGCGTCATCGCACGTGTAGTAAGGCTCAACCTTGCAGCCTGCCGAACAGCCATCGCCGCTCTCAAGATCACCGTCGTCGCATTGCTCAGCGCCATTGACCACACCGTCGCCGCATTCGGGCCTGCAACCCGAGCTTGAGCAAAGCCATCCGCTCTCTACGGTGCAAGAAGCAGAACAGCCGTCACCTCCCACGGGTGTACCGGGTGATCCAATCGTCCCTGGCCCATCATCGCACTGCTCATTCGGCGTGCGATATCCATCGCCGCAGACGATCGCTACGCACGCTTCACCGGGTGAACAAAAGTAACCGTCCTCTTGCTGACACGCCGCGGAACAGCCGTCGCCATCCGAGGGCTCATCTTCGCCATCGTCGCATTGCTCGCCGCGCTCGCGAATACCGTTGCCACAGACCGGCACTGCGACACAAGGAACGCCGGGCTTCACGCAGCTGAAGTTGTCTTCAACAGAAGAGCACTTCGAATTGCAACCATCACCAGATTCAGTGTTGTTGTCATCACAGACTTCGTCGCCCTCGAGCACGCCGTTGCCGCAAGTAACCACCTGAACGCACGGCTCGCCTTCATCGATGCAAACGAATCGAGGATCAACCTCAGAGCAATCGGCCGAGCAACCATCCTTGCCCTCTGTGTTTCCATCGTCGCAAAGCTCAAGCTCTTCCAGCTTGCCATTGCCGCATTCGCCCATTCCATCGCCATCGCCATCGCCATCGCCGTCGCCAGTCGTGGGCTTGTTGCCGCCAAGCCCAATCGTATCGCCATCGCCATCGCCATCGCCGTCTCCATCGCCATCTCCCGTCGACGGACCTCCGCCACCGACACTCGGAGTCGAATCACATGCGTTGACCCCAAGAAGCGACAGGGCACCCAAGACAGATAGCAAGCGCAGTGCGCGAGCAGGGTGAAGAGGGGAAGTGCTCCCACGACGATATTTCATTCGTCCTGAGTAACTGGCTCCTAGTAAAAATTCAATCTGCGCAGATCTCCTACAGGCGCAGAGAATTGCCCACAAACGGAAAAGGGAGGCGCCGCGTGCGATAGACAACTATCCTCTCAGGGTGGAAGGCAACGAAGACATCCCCCCCTCTGTGCCAGATCCCGACTTCTACCGGCGGCAGCGGAAGCGACTCCGATCCTGGCTCACAGGCCATTCCCAGCATCTCAAATACGCAGAACTCGTACTTCTTGCCCCAGATTTGCTCCATCTGCTCGTCAAGCTGGGGGCAGATCGTCGCGTCTCCCCCATCCAGCGAGCGAAGCTGGCTGCCACCGTGGCCTACTTCGTGGCCCCCATCGGACTTGTCCCCGAGGCTCTGGTCGGCCCTATCGGCTACGTCGATGACGTCGCTTTGGCGGCTTATGTTCTCAATGGAATGTTGAATTCCGACCAAGCCCATCTCGTCCATGAACATTGGGCGGGAGACGGAGATATCCTGAATATTGTCCAGGGGGTGCTCGAGGTGGCAGACAGTGCTATCGGCAGCGGACTTTGGCGACGTCTTGAAGGACTTCGTCTCCCCCGCTGGCCAAAGAAATAGTCAGCCGTTCGCGAGCTCTCGAAAGGAGACGCTCGTCCAGGGACCATCGTGACAACTGAATCGAAGAAGCATTATCCGATCCGCCGGACGCGCCAAAATCGCGACCAAGATCAAGGCGGCAATCGCCACTACGGTGCGGCCCGCAAGCCGCACGAAACCGAACAACAGACACAAGCAGAGCTCGCCCCTCGTCGAGAGCGACGTGCTCTGAGTCATGTCGGCGGAGATGTGCACTTCCAAGGCGGCCAAAGAGACGAGCACGACGTGCTCATCTCCGCGCTCGACGTCTCGGCTGACGAAGAGCAAGTCATGGCCGATGTTCATGGTTTTCACAGCTATCCCGCGCGCCTGCACCCCAAGACTGCTCGTGGCCTCATTGAGGGCTTCTCGAAGCCTGGCGACCGCGTGCTCGATCCCTTCTGCGGAAGTGGAACCGTGGTGGTCGAGGGTCGTGCCCTCGGACGCGAAGCGATTGGAAGCGATCTCAATCCGCTGGCCGTCGAGCTATCTTGGCTGAAGTCTCGCGGGCCTACTGAAAAGTTGGTTCAAGACATGCTGCGTTCAGCTGCGAGAATCGCGGAAGTCGCTGAGGAGCGGCGCATCGCCAAGGCAGATCCGTACAAGCGCTACATGGCAGCAGATCTCGATCGCTACCCCGTGCACATTCTTCTTGAGCTCGATAGCATCTCCCACGGCATTGGGCTCTTGGCGCAACCTGAAGTGATCCGGATGTTGCGGCTCGTGGTTTCTTCAATGCTCACGAAACTCTCGTTTTCGGAGGGTGACACTACGCGTCAGAGAGCACCGCGACGTTTGCCTTCAGGCTTCGCAATTCAACTCTTCCACCAGAAGGCAGAGGAGCTCGCGCGACGTTTTGATGCCTACCGTGCGCGCCTCCCCGAGCGCGCGATTCGCGCCTATGTTGGCATGAGCGATGCTCGCTCGATGGAGAAGATTGAAGATGATTCAATCGACCTGATCATCACCTCACCTCCCTATCCTGGGGTCTATGACTACCTTGAACACCACATGCACCGCATCGAGTGGCTGGGGCTTCGTGCTCATGGTTTGGCCGAAGGTGAAATTGGTGCGCGCCGCGAATATCGCCAACTGCGAGTCGAAGACGCAGCCGCCCGCTGGCGCTCAGAAATTGGTCCTACCCTGTACGAACTGCGGCGCACCCTGGCTCCCGGTGGGCGCGGCGTCATGGTGATTGCCGACTCGGTCGTGGACAGACATCCCCTTCGAGCCGACGAGCAGATCCGCCGGGTCGCGGACAAAGCTGGTATCGAAATCACGTGCATCGCTTCTCAGGAGCGGCCTCTGTTCCTTTACGGCGCAGACCGGGCTTTTGCTGACGGTCCACGCATGGAACATGTCGTGGTCTTTCGCCCAGGCGAACGACCCCACATCAAGGCTCGCAGCGAGAAACATCTTAAAGCGGCCGAAGAAGAACGCCGCAACCATGAGCGCCCGGAACGCTTCTGGAAACAAGATGACGAGCGCTTCGAGCAGCAAGAACGAGAGCGCGAAGAAGAAGCCCGCCAGGCACGACGTCCCAGTGGCCCACGCAGCGGCGGTGGTGGTGGCGGCGGCGGTTTCAGACCCCGCGACGATGGGCCTCGCAGCGGCGGCGGCGGCGGCGGTTTCAGACCTCGCGACGATGGGCCTCGCAGCGGCGGCGGCGGTTTCAGACCTCGCGACGATGGGCCTCGCAGCGGCGGCGGCGGATTCAGACCCCGCGACGATGCTCCACGCAGCGGCGACGGCGGATTCAGACCCCGCGACGATGGGCCTCGCGGCGGCGGCGGTGGCGGCGGTTTCAGACCTCGCGACGATGGTCCTCGCAGCGGCGGCGGCGGCGGTGGCGGCGGTGGCGGTGGATTCAGACCCCGCGACGATGGGCCTCGCAGTGGCGGCGGATTCAGACCTCGCGACGATGGTCCTCGTAGCGGCGGGGGCGGGGGCGGATTCAGGCCTCGCGACGATGGTCCTCGCGGCGGAGGCGGTGGTGGCGGGGGATTCAGACCCCGCGACGATGGTCCTCGCAGCGGCGGTCGCGACGAACGAAGAAGCTTCCGTTCAAATGACGAACCACGTGGCCGTGGCGAACGTCCGCGTAGTGACGGTCCTCCGCGTGGACCCCGAGGCCCACGTCGTCCTGAGTAGGGCGAAGTTCACCGCGAAAGCCATTGAAGAACTTGGGGCTCCAGCCCCAAGTTCCCTACCTGGCCGAGATCAAACGCGGGATGAAAACCCAGATGTCCTGCCGTTTCGTCCCAATGAACGAAAAGCTCTGAACCTCGTGGCGGCGTGACTCCGCCCTCGACCGAGAGACCCTTGAGGTACGGACGAACCGAACTCGCCAAGATCATCGGATCGCACGCGGCTCCTACATAGAGGGACTCCACCTTCAACTGATCGAGAAGCGGAGCTGCACTTTGCGTCTCGTAGTAGTGGTCCGCGCTCTGAAAGCCAAAGCGAGGAGCGATCACTTGATGATCCCAATCGCGGATACGACTAATTTTTCGCGCAGCGTCAGGCACAATCCCGCGCGGATTGCGTTGATACGCCGCCGTGTAAATCTCCTTGAGCGCGTCCATGACGTGCCCGCGGTAGACGTTGAAGCTGGCACTGTCGAAATCGTCGGCAGCTGCGGAGAGATGCAAAGGCGAGCCAATTGCGGCCAGGCGCCTCACACGAGCGTCGACCTGATCGCTCGCGCCATAGCGGAGAGCAATGTGACCGCCAATCGAGTAGCCCACCAAATCAATCGAATCGAATCCGGCAAGCGCCTCGCTGGCCAGAGCCGCCTCGATATCGGCGATCAGACCGGAGTGATAAATATCAGCGCCGCTCCGATCCGCACCCCGATTGTTCAAAAGCAGGCACGAACGCCCCTCGGTTTCCGCCGCCGCCAGCATCAGGCCCATGTAGCCACTCTCCACATGACCGCCCAGACCATGCAGAACGACGACGATCTCGCGCGACGAACGCTTGAGTAGCCTTCCCGTGAGCTTCACGGTGCCAACGTCGGGGTCTTCAAGCTCCGTCTCCCAATGCTCGGTCTCCGGCCGCAGCGGAGGACGAAGGCTCCTGGCGAAGAACGGCTGCAGCGTCATGTAATGACCCCGCACTTTCTGACTCAATGACAATTTTTCGCTCACGGTCACAAAAACTCCGCTCTCCCACTAGCCCGGGCAGTTCGTCTTTGTCGACACCTGGTGACATTCCCCGCGTCTAATGCATGATGCGCCTTATGAAGAAACAACACGCACTCCAACTACTCTCGCTGGTCACGCTCTCCACCGCGATGCTCAGCGCCGGCTGTTCATCGGATACGACTGAGCCAGGAGGCGACGGCGACCAAACGGGCACCGGTGGAGGCAGCCCAGCCGGCACCGGTGGAGACAGCGCCACAGGCAGCCAGTTCCCTGCGGACACAAGCGAAGCAACAATCGTCTCCTTCCTTGCTGCTGAAAGCTACAAAACTTGGACGGGTGATGCGGCGCCTCGCGGGAGCGATGAATTGGTGAACGTTCACGGCGACTCGATGCGCGTCTTCTTCAATGACAACGCCGTGGCCTCTCACGGCGACGAAGGCTCTCCCCTCTCCATGGCCGTCAAGGAACTCTACGACGCACAAGGAGCGCTGGTGGGCAAGGCGACGACCCTCATCGATGCGGACGGCGCCCTCACATTCTACTGCAGCGCAACCAGTGGCACCGGCTGCACGGGCGAAGAAGAGCCGGAGCCGCTGTACGACGACTTCTCTTGCAACGCCTGCCACGGCAAGCAGTTCTACGCTCCCCTGCCCTGACAGCAGCGGGCCCGCCCCTCTCCCCAACTCTATGTTTCGGGAGAGCGCGCGCGGGCTCCCGCCGTCCCATCCGCCGATGCTCAAGCGGGCTAAAACGCCAGCTTTACAGGTTCTAGTGACCGGCCTAACACTCGGCGCATGTCATTCAACAAGCTGAGCATTACGGATCTCGATCTTGCCGGGAAACGCGTCTTGATGCGCGTGGACTTCAACGTCCCTCTGAAAGACGGCCAGATCACGAATAACGCGCGCATCGTCGCGGCACTCCCGTCCATCAAACTGGCACTCGACCAGGGCGCTAGCGTGGTCTTGATGAGTCACTTGGGTCGCCCCAAGGGCGCGCCGGCCCCCGAGTTCTCGATGGCGCCAGTGGCCAAAGAGCTCGAGAAGTTGCTCGACAAGCCGATCACCTTCCTCAAAGACTGCGTTGGAGCAGAGGTAGAAGCAGCCTGCGCCAAGCTTGATGCCGGTCAGGTCGTACTTCTCGAGAACCTTCGCTTTCACAAGGCAGAAGAAGGTAAGGGCGCTTCTGCAGAAGAAGTGGCAGCTTTCAGCGCTTCACTGACCAAGCTCGGTGATGTCTACGTGAACGACGCATTCGGAACCGCTCACCGCGCGCACGCTTCGATGGTTGGTGTCGATCTCAAGCGCGCCGCTGGTCTGCTCATGCAGAAAGAACTCGACTACTTCGGGAAAGCACTGTCGAACCCCGAACGCCCCTTCCTCGCCATCTTGGGCGGCGCCAAGGTTGCCGACAAGATCCAGCTCATCGAGAATCTGATCGACAAGGTCGACATGATGATCATCGGCGGCGGCATGGCCTACACCTTCAAGAAGGTGGTTTACGGCATGAAGATCGGCAACAGCCTCTACGACGAAGAAGGCGCCAAGATCGTCGAAGGTCTCGTCAAGAAAGCCAAAGAAAAGAACGTCGAGCTCGTCTTCCCGATCGATTACATCACCGGCGACAAGTTTGGACCTGACTCGTCACTCGGTGAAGCCACCGACGAGAGCGGCATCGATGACGGTCTCGAGGGCTTCGACTGCGGTCCCAAGTCTCGCGAGCTTTTCGCGGCGGCGGTCAAGAAGGCCAAGACCATCGTTTGGAATGGTCCTGTTGGCGTTTTCGAGTTCGACATCTTCGCAGCGGGCACGAAGGCTGTTGCTGATGCCGTGGTCGAAGCCACCGCAGCTGGCGCCGTCTCCATCATTGGTGGCGGCGATACCGCTACTGCCGCGATGAAGTACGACATCGAAGACAAGGTCAGCCACGTCTCAACTGGCGGCGGCGCTTCACTTGAATTGATGGAAGGCAAGAACCTGCCTGGCGTTGCGGCCCTGACCGACAAATAAGATCATCGACCCACAAGTAGGAGGCGTCTCACATCGAGGCGCCTCTTGGCGTTTGCAGTCCACGTGTGGCAAAACGGCGACGCCGAACGGCAAACTCCGCAAAAAGAATAGTCTAGGTTGAAAATTCTGCGCAATTTCAGCGTGTTACGTGCTGGAAACCGGGCCGGAAATGACAAGCTCATGACGGAGCCGCCCCGGCGCCTGCGCTAAATCAGAGTCATGAGTAGCGCCATCCCCGTGAGCAATCATGTCGAAGTTGCCCCGCGCCTAGATAAAAATGATCCGAGGGAGAAGATCAATCTCTCTCTGTCGATCCCTTTTCTCCTGCTGCACCTGGCCCCGCTCGGCATGCTGTGGTTTCACCCCACTTGGGGCGATATCGCACTCTGCATTTTTCTCTACGGCCTGCGCATGTTCTTCATCACAGGTTGCTACCACCGCTACTTTGCGCACCGTGGCTACAAGCTGGGTCGTGTGATGCAGTTCTTAGTAGCTTTTGGCGGCGGCATGTCGGCTCAAAAAGGCGCGCTGTGGTGGGCAAGCCATCATCGTTGGCATCACCGCTTTTCGGATACCGATCGCGATCCCCACAATTCGAATCGCGGATTCTGGTGGAGTCATGTCGGCTGGATCCTCTGCGACAAGTACAACGAGACTCACTACGAAACGATCAAGGACTTTGCCAAGTATCCTGAACTCGTCTGGCTCAACAAACACCACCTCGTGCCGCCCGTGATGCTGGGCGTCGCCGTTTGGCTGTGGGGTGGCTGGTCTGCTCTATTTTGCAGCTTCTTCCTTTCGACGATTTTGCTCTATCACGGCACCTTCAGCATCAATTCATTGACCCACAAGTGGGGCAAGGCTCGCTACAAGACGGGCGAGACGAGCAAGAACTCACTCATTCTCGCGCTCGTGACCCTCGGCGAAGGCTGGCACAACAATCACCATTATTACGCTTCGACCGCGAACCAAGGCTTCTTCTGGTGGGAAATCGACATCAGCTACTACGTGATCAAGAGCCTTTCGTTCGTTGGCTTAGCCAAAGACATTCGCAAGCCGACCGATCGAGCGCGATTCAAGAACTGGATTGATGAGGGCGCCCGCGACCGGATGCTGACGCGCTACGGACTTGAAGCACCTGAGCCACACGTCCATGCAGACGAAGAACCCCACGCCATCACTGGCGGCTCAATCCCCGCTCCTGCCGCTGCTACGCCAGAACCGGCCGAATAAGACGGCCGATCAAATAACCCTGCCGGCTGAATAGTTCTCCTGTTTTGCCGGCGGCCTTCCCATGGCAAGCTCCGGCCATGTCTAGGTCATATCGCTTCCCTGGGAGTCGCCCCTCTCTCTCAGCCCTGATCCTCATCGCTGCGTCCCAACTCGCGGCATGCACCTTCGGTCCTCGTGAGCTTGAGAGCGCGCCGCAAAATACCGGCGATGACATTGCCGAGGCCAGCGCGCACGAGGGAGAAACCAAAGTCGACAAGGACGGCTTTCGTACGCCTGATGCCCAGCGAGTGATGGCGGACGCCCCCACTGCGGACTCTGAGGACACGGTCGACGGCGACGAGGGCGACGCTGACAGCAAACCGGCTGAGGGCAAACCGGCTGACGAAGAAGACGCTGCTCACGAAGAAGACGCTGCCGCGGAGGATACGGCCGTGGAACAGCCAAAAGCAGTCACCCCCAAAGTACCTGCAGCCAGCAAGGAATAGCCGACTCCCTCACCACCGACACCAGCTTCAAGTCCACGTCGACGAGCTCCACTTAGACGTACACAAAGGGACAAGGCCGAACCCCTCCAAGGAGGGATTCGGCCATTTTTCGGTTTTCACCTTTGACCACGAGAGCGCCCGATCAAGCGCTCCCTTGGTAAGCTTTTCTCAGTAGAACTCGACGTCGTCGATGGTCACATCGTAGGGTTGAAGTTGCTCGCCTTCGACATCCTCTTCCATTTTCAGGCTCCACAGACCGAATGACGAACGCCATGCTGATCAAAGCGTTTGCAGGAACTGCTCCTGCCGGCCCTCCGCTGTCAGTCACCCACTGGGGCACAACAATCGAAGAAAAGGGAACCTCGTAGGTTTCAGGGGTCGCGGTCAACGTGATGGTGTCACTCTTGAACGCCCAGCCGTCAATAGAAGCTTGAGGAGTACTGGTTGCTGGGTCGACCAGCTTGAGCTGAATCTTCGTACCCATAGCACTCATCGCCTTGAACCTGATTCCGGTGAAAACACTGGCATCGTAGCAGTTCACGTCCGTTTCAGAATAGCTAGTGAAACGCGTACCGGTATCTGCCCATTGGGACCACTTGTGTTCCTTAATCCAAGGGGTGCCACACCATGTCTTCGTCATCGCCGCCGTCACAACTGAAGTGCATCGCACCATCAACCAGTTCGGGATCGGCGAAAATACGCTCACCGTTCGGTTCGGCGGGGTTCCAACTCTCATGTTCCCAAGTACCCACGCGGCCATCCGAATCATCAGGGAAGTTGGGGAAACCCTCTTCGCTCTCAAAGTCATCGATCATCGCGGGCGTGCCGGTGGCAACCACGGTGTTCGTGCAAGCCGAGTTGGCAGTCATTCCGCCAGTACCGTCGCCGTCGCCATCACCAGCTACCGAACCAGTGCCCGTCGTGCCGCCGCCAGTGCCACTCATGCTGCCGCCAGTGCCAGGTGCTGCGCCTACGCCGCCACCATCGCCGTCGCCATCACCACCGTCGCTGCCGTCGCTGCTACATGCCATCGTGACGGTGCCTGCCAAAAGAAGAAAAGAAGCGAGTTTCAAACTGCGCATAATATCACCTCGAAAAGTCCGGCACTGTCGGCCGAGTTGGTTGTCGTACTCAAGTTCAGCCATCCACCCAGCATTGGGGAACGGCTTCTACGGACTTCAAGGTAGCTTCAGTTTTTACGGAAGCATGGCGCTTTTCAATCAAGAGCCCGTCGTGGAAGCGGTTCCCATCAAAGGAAGCGAAGAAAGTCTCGTAAATTTCCAGTGAAGCGGTTCCTCGGCGTCGTCCAAAAATCGAGGTCGATTTCCGCCAATGAATCACTCACATCTCTTTTCTGTCACTTGGAGCTAGTTGTGATGAATCAATGAGAAGAGGATAGACGTCAGAGAATGTAGTCTGCTCACCGCATCTCTCTCACTCTCACTCCCCACGTCCTGAAAGCGCTTTTTTCCGATCTCGATGGATGTATTCGGGCTCCGTGCGGTTTCTGGGTCCGAACGTCCAAAAGGCGAGACCGAAAACGAACATGCTCCGGGAGCCCCCACTGCTATTCTGAGTTCACCTTGCCCATGAAAACGAATACCGCTTTTTCCGCTTCTCTCCTCTGCTTAGCGCTGGCCTGTAGCGGAGAGGTCACCTCCGACGACCTATTTGACGGTTCAACCTCCTCAAGTTGGTCCACCGCCGGCGACCCCACGGCAACGACGGAGATCCGCAACGACGAGCAAGGCAACGCAGCACTCTCGGCGTCTGGTGACTCTGCGGAAACCGCGAGCTTCAGTTTCAAAGTGCCAGCCGGCGCCGCCGCGGGAAGTAGCGGAGTCAGCTTCAGGATCCGTGGCAGCGCAGGCGTTCGCTTTTCGGCCACCACAAGCGCTGTAGTTCCCGTGGAAGATGGCGGCACCTGCACGGCCACGGCCGAGTCTCAGTGTTGGGACTTGTTTGCCACGAACCTTGCGGTGGATACGGAATGGCAGACGGTGACATTGAGCTGGGCGCAGCTCATGCAATCAGAAGGTGGCGTTCCCGCGACTTTTATTGCGGATGACCTCACCCACCTCAACTGGCAAGTGAACGCCGTGGGGACGTTCAACATTTGGATTGACGACATTCGCTTTGTCCTCTCGGTCACGGATCCCACCATCCCTACGAATCCTAGCGCCGGCTCAGGCGGCATGACGGGCGATGGCGATGGTGACCTTGGGACCGGGGGGGCTGTCGCGTCTACCGGTGGCACCACGGCGACTGGTGGCACGACAGCGACGGGCGGCAGTCCCGCAGGTACCGGTGGCATGCCCAACGAGTCGGACAATCGACTCGGCAAGTACGTGACGAGCTCGATGTTTCTCTCCGCCTTCAATGGCCGCAATCCCGCCTACAAGTACAGCAAGCTCTTGGCTGCCGTGGATGTGTTCGCGGAGTTTGCTTCCTGCTGCAGCGAAACTGAGAAGAAGCGTGAAATCGCTGCCTTCCTGGCCCACGTGCAGCACGAGAGCGACTACCTGAACGCCACCGACGAATACACACCCGCCAGCATCTACTGTCAGCAAGGCGACTACACGTGCGCCCCCGGTAAGAGCTATCATGGTCGCGGCGCTCTCCAGTTGACGTGGAACTACAACTACCAATTCGCTCAGGATTGGTTCGCCACCCAGGGTCTCAACTACGATCTTGTTGCGCGCCCCGAACAAGTTTCCAGTAACGAAGACTTACTCTGGACCACGGCACTTTGGTTTTGGATGGAGGGCGATCCCTCATTCTTCAACGACACCATGCACGACCGACTCAAGACGGGCGGATTCGGGTCAACCATTGACAAGATCAATGGCGGCCTCGAATGCGGTCCAGGAGCGTCGAACCCAGGCGCGGTCACGAAGCGAATCCAGTACTACCAGGAGTGGTGCATGCGCTTGGGCGTTGATCCGGGCTCGAATCTCACCTGCTAATCGCTGCTTTCTCTGCGATTCAGCTGAGCCCGCAAGCGTTCCGCCCCCGCGTTGCGAAGGTGGGTACCAAAGGTCATAGTCAATGCTATGGCCTTTCGTTCATTTGGCACTGCGCGCGGACTTTCACTCGCTGCGGCACTCATCAGCACCGTCCTCAGCTCACCCACCCGCGCCCAGTCAACCGCTCCCGATGCGCCTCCTCCAGAGCCACCCACGACAGCTCCCCCTGCCTCCCAAGCCGAAGAAGAAAAGGAAGGCGACGACGGCCCAGGACTCGGTCTCTATGTCGATGTCGATGGGGCAGCCATGTTTGCCTTCTCTTCAAGTCACGAATGGAAAGACGACTGTCCTGCCGCAAGTATCGGGACAGAATCGTGGGCTCCGGAGTGTAGTACTTCCGCACCTATCGGTGTGCTGGCTGATGCAAAGCTCGGTTTCCGCTTCGGCTACCTGGGAGTTGAACTCATGGGTGTGTTTGCCGGGGATTGGAGTCGCGCCTCGTTTGATCAACCCATCCCGGGACTCGACGCCGACTCAACCATGGACGTCGGGCGAGTAGGCGGAGGCGTGGGTGCTGGACTTCGTCTGATGACTGCACCGGGAATGTTCCGAATCAGTGGCGGAGCTGGTGGTGGTGTGCTGTTCCGTCATGTCTATTAGACCATCAGCAGTCTCGACGGCAAGAGCACAGGCTACCAGGCCCCCTTTGTCATGGGCGACGTCACTGTCACCCTGCTCCACTTCCTCAATATCGGAGTCGTGGCAATGGTGGAGTTCAGCCAAGATGTCACTCTAGAGCCTGACTTCAGTAGCATCGCTGGCCCTGCGGCGGGACCGATCGAGGATGCCATTGGACCTGTCACCGTGTTTCAAGGTCCTCAGTTCTTCATCGGACCCCGGGTTGGCTTGCACTTCGGCGGCTGATCGCGATTCGCTCACGGAAAAGAGATGAGGCCCAGTCAATTCAAGATTGACTGAGCCTCATTCATTATCGACTTGGTTCGATTCTTGACTTGGTCGGGATGCCTCAGTCGATGAAGAATGCCACGTTGTCGAGATGGATCTCGTAGGGCAGGAGGCTCTCGCCCAGAACCGCGCCGTCTTTTTCATCCTTCACGTTGCGCACCACGAAGGAGATTGACTCAAGTTCCTCAGGATTCACCAGCTTGCCGCCCTCCTCAAGCTTCACCTCATCGAAGGCGACCTTGTAAGTCTTCCATTCTGTCGTTAGCTCAATCTCTTCGCTGTTGAAGGACTTGTTCTGCGCGCGCATGTCGCTCGGCGTGTTGAACTGTAAGCGAAGCATCTCGCCATCTTCCTTCGCCCGGGCACTGAACTGGATGCCTTCGAAAACACTGGCGTCATAGCAGGGGACCCCATCGCCATTGATGAATAGAGAGCTCGTTGCAGCCCACTGATAGGGAACGCCCATGGCCCAAGCCGTATTGCAGGCAGCTTCTGCGTCGTCGTCACCGTCTCCACACTGAAGAACGAGGTAGCTATTCCCTGCATCCTCCCCGATTTCTGGGTCGGTCGCTGCCGTGTTCATGTCATCCGCTGGCGTCAGAAAGGTAGCGCTGACCCAGTAACCGTCACGACCATCGACTTCGCGCAACCAGGCAACGCCGTCGTCGCCGATGTCCTCGAAGTCATCAATCAACTGAGTTCCAGTCGCCGGCGCACCACCCTCGCCGCCTGCACCGCCAAAGTCGAGCATCCCTTCCGCAACGGTCGTCGACGTGCAAGCTCGAGCTCCCGCACCGCCGTCGCCACCCATGCCGTTCCCGCCGGTACCGTTACCGTTTCCACCGGTATTACCTGAAGCGCCGGTACCATCCGTACCTCCGCTGCCACCAGAGCCATCATCATCGTCGCTTCCGCAGGCGATGAAGGAGAAAGAACAGAGTGCTGAAACTAGGATAAAGCGATTGAGATGACGCATGCCCTAGTTACGCAGAAATCGGGGCAAATCTCCCGCACAATTTTTGCTTTTTTTACTTCACGCGACGCGATTCTCTGAACTCAATACAAAGTGACATTCTGCCACACACAGCCCCCGCCTCGAGGCGTTTCCAGGCTGAGAAAGCAGCTTCTCACGCAGCGAGGCTAATCAACGCGCGCTTGACGAAGTAGAGAACCGGCCCGCCGACCACGGGATAAATGTTCCAAGCAACGATCAAACCGATCATGCCCATCATCGGCTGCGTGCGCATTTTTTGATAGAAGGCACCTGCCGAGCGGGGAAACGCTCCTTCGAGCACCCCGGAACCATCGAGTGGAGGGATGGGGAGAAGATTAAAGATGCCGAGCATCACGTTCAGGCTGAGCATCACCGAAAGGAACATGGCGATGGCTCCCAGGGGTCCCAGTGCAGAACCACCAGGCGCACCGACAATGCGTGAGTAGCTGTTCAAATTATCGAACTGCAAAGTACCGGTTGAAATGAGCACCACGATCAAAACAAAGGCGACCCCGGCGAGGACGAAGTTCATGATCGGCCCCGACGCAGACATCACTGAGTACTTCCCTGGATTCCTTTCAGCCCAGCGAGGATTGTAGGGGGCCGAGGCATAGCCGATCAGAAAGCCGGTAAAGACAAAGGCCATGATGGGGAGGACCACCATCCCAAAAGGCTCGCGTCGAATGTGCGGCAGAGGATCGAGAGTCACTTGCCCACCTTCGTAGGCAGTCGAATCCCCCAATCGATACGCCATCACCGCATGCCCGAATTCATGCACTGTGGTGCTGAAAACAAAGACTACGTACCAAATGACAAATTCGAGAACTGGCATGGTGTGACGGCAGGTGGCGTAGCTGCCGAGATGCATGAGAACAAGCGCCAAGGCCCCATATAGCCGCTTGGCGTTATGGGGAAGCCGCCTATGCTGCGATCCAGGGAGACCAAGAATGGCCACATGGGAAGAACACTGGGCTGAGAGCAACACACCTTGGGATCAGGGAAGACCTGCACCCGCCCTCGTCAAGCTCGCGCGAGAATTGACTCAACGCCCCGGCTACGTACGTGGTGGTCAGGCGCTCGTACCCGGATGCGGCGCAGGTTATGACGTCTTTTGTCTCGCCGAAGCAGGATTCGCAGCATCAGGACTCGATATTGCTCCGAGTGCTCGCTCACGATTCGCAGCGGCTCGAGATGAAGCTTCTTCAAAAGAAGGGACTAGCGCAGGCGAAGCGCAGCTGATCACCGCTGACTTCTTTCAAGCGACTGCCAGCGAGCTCGGAGCTCCCTACGACTTCATCTGGGACTACACATTTTACTGCGCCATCGACATCGAGATGCGCGGCGCGTGGTCAACTCGCATGCTGGAACTCCTCAAACCGGACGGAATTCTCGCAACGCTACTGTTTCCAGTCGATCCTGATCGCCCCAAAGACCAGGGACCTCCCTTTGCGCTCGATCCAGAGGAGGTCACGCGCGCACTCGCGCCCCAATGGGAGCGAGTTCGGCTCGAAAAGGTCGCAGAGTCGCACCCGAACCGCGAGAACAAGGAGTGGTTGGCGCTCTGGAAGCCTCGAATCGAGCAAAGCGTACGTTGATTGACCAAAAGGCGTACGTCATCTTCGAGAGATAAGACGTACGTACATAGAATTATAAAGCGTGCGTACGCCTCCACAAGGACGTACGTCTTCTTTGATGTGATGAGTACAGAGACCCGACCGTCTCCGTGACGCGAATCAGTGGCGTGTGCCTCGATGCTCTCGGCCGCGACCAGGCGCGCGTTCTGCGACTCAGGGAAGCTTCACCAACCTCAGCCGCGGACCCACTTCAGCCTATCTCGCTTCCCCAATGTTCGGATCTGGGACCTCTGGCCGCGTCAATGGGACCTCTGCCCGCATCAGCACCGCGAACTCTTGCACCGGCAGCCTGAGGCTCAGGGCGGACAATAAAAGCCCAGCTCACAAAAGACCGCTATTGTGTCGAAGAAAACGGGCGTTGTATCGTCAAGAAGAGCGCTGAAACGGCCTGTCCGTAGCGAAAAACCATCTCCGCAGGCACATCTCTAAGTGCTTGAATCTAAACAATTTGCGCACAGTATTTTGCATCCTTCATGCAGGATGCAATAATCCTGCAACGATGGGATGGCTCCGTGACTTCATGACCCTGGCCGAGCCACCAATTGGGAGCTTCGGGAAGCTGGCGCAGCTCGCCCTCGACCACTCAGATTGGCCACCACATACTCGCCCAAAACATAGGTCCTTGTCGACCCTCTTCAGTAAGTTAGATCGAAAACAAGATCTCGACTGGCTGCGTGACCGAATTGAGGTGCAGCAAGTACTTGGGCAGCTGCTCAAGAGACCGGTGAGCGAAATCCGCTCCTCCATTGGCGAGGCTCAATATGTCGCCGACGACAGATTCCTGCGGTTGAGCGACATTCGCTACGCTCGCGAACTCGATCTCACCCAAGAGGAACTGCCGCCCGGTATTCCCCGGAGCGCCTATGATCCGCCCGATTGGGGACCGACTTGGTGGCTCGCGCCCCCCGGCAGTGGTCGCTCCCTTGTTGGAATATGGCTCCGATGCCGTGGATTAGCGCATTCGGTCACTATTCGGAGCCGGGACGACCTCGAAAAGCTCCCCAGCCGTGGTCCGCTCTTCATCGAGATAGACTCCCTGCTGCGCGCTGAGGACCTCAAGCTGAGCGCGGAAGACTTGAGCGCGCTCCGCGCCAACCAGCGCCCGGTGTGTATCGCTGCGAGCTTCGGTCCATCTGAGGACCTGCCCGTCACGCTTCTAGAATCCGCGCCCCCTCGCGACTACCTGCCGGAGCTCGTCGACTGGGTCGCCGAACGCCTCGATGGGACCGGACATTTTCATGCGGATCGAGCTGAGCAATGGATGAGACGCGTCGCCTTGCCTGCACGCGCGGTGACCAACTTTGGTGACGCGCTCGGACTGCTGGGAATGATTGATGAGGTTCATCCTCGTTCGCTCTCCGCAAAGAGTCTCGATGAACTCGGCGAACACTTTGTTGAGCGACGCGTGCGTGAAGCGAATGAGGCGTCCAATGTGAGTCCCCGCTTAGCCGAGGATGCCTTCCCCGCGCTTCAGGAGTGCGCAGCACGTGTGCTGGTCAGTGGGAATAACGCGCTCGACGCGGCGCATCCTGTCGACGAATGGACGGCACTGCTTTCTTCGCCACAAAATGAAAACGTTCCCGACCCGGAATGGTTCACGGCGGCGCTGCGTGGCGCACTGGGAACGCAGGTGACGCGTCGTGATCTCAGACGCGCGGCGCGCAAACTGCAACCGGGCGCGTTTCAGCTGGTACGAAGTCTTGAAGCGGCCGGATTACTCGTGCGTAGTGGGGCGGCGCTATCGCGCGATGAAGATGGAGCACTTCGGCAGTTGCGCCCACGTTGGCTCGTCAGCCTTCTCAGTTCGCGGGCCGCCCAGGAAGTGCTTCGACTCACTCCCGCACAATGGGGGAGCGTGCTTTGGGTCGGGCGAGACGCTGGTCGGATTACCGAGGCCCTCTTGGCGTCGGCGCGCCTGGGGAATTTCTCAGCTCCCTTCACTTTGGTCGACGACTTTGAAGCAGAAATGCCGGAGTCAGTCGCGGCACTTGAGGCCAGCGTGATCGCCTGCGGAATCGCTGCCCTGGACGGCTACGATGTGCCCTTTGAGCTCGTGGAAGGCCTGCTCGCTCACAGCGCGGAGAACGTCTTCGTGCTTGACCACACTCCTTGGCCTCGACTCACCTGCGACCAAGAGAGCGCTGGCCTGTTTCGCACCATCTATTGGCAAGTCGCTCTTCTCGCCTTGAGTCGCATCGCGCCGTTCCCGCTTTCACATCTCGATCCACTACGGACAGCCTCGACGCCATTGCGCGCCCATTTCGCAACAAGCTGTGAAGCACTGCTGGCGCCACACTCGGTTCATGGTCCGCTCAGTGCAGGCAGAGCTAGCGGCATCCTGGCGTGTTTGGATGACCTCATCCCACGCGACGTCGCGGATACTCCGGCCACCTTACCTCGCCCTCACGCCCTGCGTCTGCTCGACCATTGGAACGACGCGTCTCCACTGCTGTTCGAGCGGGCAATGGAAGCCTGTGCTCTCGATTACGTGATTCACTTCGCCATCAGCCAAGGAGAAAGTGAGAGGCAGGTGCTGTCGACCGCATGGCGCTACTTGAGCGAAGCTCAGGAGCCCGGACGCTACTTTCAATCTCCTGATCTGTATCGCAGGGCGTGGGGGTGTATTCCCGACGCCACGTTACGCATGCGGGCCGAACGCAACCTTCCCGTCGATTGGTTGTCGCTGTTACCGCACCAATATGCGGAATGGCTTTCGGCTAGCGATTCTCACAGGCTACCAGCCCAAGCCGCCGAACGCTGCCCCATCGATGTGGCCATCTTGTGCCTCGAAGAAAGAGGAACGGCTGCGTTTGCTCCCGAAACCCTGCGCGTTCTGATTCGGCGGGCAGGGCCACGATTTGCGCCTTATCTTCGCTCCGCTCTTGAAAACGAACGCGAGGTCGAAGCCGAAAATCTGTTCGCCTGCACGCCCCGCGAAGCAAGTGCCGCCATCATCGAGAAACTCCCACAAGTGAGTCGACTCCTGCAGCTCCCGAGCGCACTCCTGAATCTCACACGAAAGTTTCTGAGCGAAGCTGTGCGTGAGCGACACCCTGACTATGCGCTCTGCTACGAGAAGCTCCTGGAAATCGAAGCGGGTGTGGGGCCCCTGAGACGATTGAGCTAAGCCCTGTCGCTTGAGGTCTTGGTCAAGCAGGACTAGGCCAGAGTATGGCGACGAAGCAAAATCTATTGTTGTTGATGAGTCTGATGGCAGCGGGCACGGCTGCCTGCAACAAGACCGACAAAGAAGAAAAGCCGAGCGCTCAGGCAGCGCCGGCACCAGCCCCGCCTCCGGCGAAGCCGGCTGGTCACCATACTGATTCTCTCACATATCCCAAGATCGGTGAGATGCCGATTCCCGAAGAGAATCCGCAGAGCGATGAGAAGATCGAACTCGGACATCGCTTATTCTTCGAGAAGCGACTCAGCGTCGACGGCAGCTTGAGTTGTTACTCTTGTCACCAGAACGAAGACGGCAATGGCGGACACGATGCTATCGCTGTGGGTCCCAAGGGACCACTTTCGCGCCATAGTCCAGTGATTTGGAATGTCGGGTATCTCCCGGCGCTCTACTGGGACGGCCGCTCTGATTCTCTCGAAGCCCAAGCAAAGGGCGCTTGGGGAGGCGGCAATATGGGCGTGGGCGCCGACAACCTCGACAAGAAAGCCCAAGAAGTTGCAGCTCTCCCCGAGTACAAGGAACTCTTCGCAAAAGTTTTCCCGGACACGAAGATCGGTGCTGATCAAGTCGCACAAGCACTGTCAGCTTACGAGCGCACACTCATCTGCAGCGACACGGCTTATGACAAGTATGCGGCTGGCGACAAGGCTGCCCTAACTGACGCTCAGAAGGACGGACTCGCGCTCTTTATGGGCAAAGCGATGTGCACCGCCTGCCATTCACCGCCCTTCTTCTCTTCAGCTTATATGGGCAAAGGCACCTACTTCAACGTGGGTGTTGGCACCAAAGACGTCCCCGAAGATCAAGTAGATGTCGGCCGCATGAAGGTCAGTTCCGACGAAAAAGATTGGGCTGCATTCAAGGTACCCAGCTTGAGGAACGTGACCAAGAGTGCGCCCTACTTTCATGATGGTCATGTGAGCGAGCTCAAGGAAGCTGTAAAGTTCATGGCGAGTGGTGGATACGACAACAAGAACAAAACCCCGCTCATGATGGACAAAAAGCTGAGCGACGGGGAAATCGATTCACTCGTGAGTTTCCTCGGCGCGCTTGAATGCGGCGGAACACTGACTCCGCCGAAGGACGACTGACTCCGCCGAAGGACGACTGAGCCTCACAGGACAAAAAAGAAGCGACCAGCTCGATGCCGAGCTGGTCGCTTCTTTTTGTTCTCCGCGGCTAACGATTCGAGGCGTAGAAAGTTCCTCCACTTTCTCCGAGCTCGACCAGTCGCGGAGCTGGGGCAAAGCGCTCACCATATTCGCGCTCCAGCCTTCTCATGCGGCCTAAGATTTCTGCCGCGCCCTGACTGTCGACGAAGTGAAACGGACCGCCGAGAAAAGGCGGAAATCCCAAGCCAAAGATAGCGCCGATGTCCCCATCGCGGGCGCTTCTCAGGATCCCTTCGCCGAGACAATGAATGGCTTCGTTGACCATTTGCAAAAGGCAGCGCTCGGCAATGCTCCCGGGCTCCGACAATCCCTCCCCAGTGGTGGATGATGCTTTTGGCGTCTCGATCCCAAGCACCGTGTAGACACTTTCGTCGACAGGTCGCTTTCCGCCACCACTCGTCTTGGTCGAGTAGTCATAAAACCCGCTGCGGTTCTTTCGCCCGAGGCGCCCCGAAGCCATCAGATTGCCCAGCGCGGGCGGCGCTGCAATTCGTGTCCCCAAGCTCTCGCTGAGAGTCTGGGCCACCTTGGTGCCCACATCGATGCCGACTTCATCCAGCAGAGCCAAGGGGCCAATCGGAAAACCCGCCCGCACCAGCTCTGCATCGATCGCTTCGACTGGCGTCCCTTCGAGCAACGCAAATGCAGCTTCATTCAGGTAGGGCCCCAAGATACGCGTCGTATAAAACCCTGGCCCATCACCGACCACAATCACGGTCTTGCCCTGGCGACGACCCAGGTCAACGCACGTTTTCTCCACCCACTTGGCAGTCTTGTCGGTCGTGATCAGTTCAAGCAGCGGCATCTTTTCCACGGGAGAAAAGTAGTGCATCCCAATCACTCGCTCGGGCGAGAAAGCATCTTTCGCAATCGCTGAGATCGGCAAAGACGAAGTATTGGAGGCAAAAATCGTATCGCGACCACCATGTTGCTCGACATCCCGCAAGATGGATCGCTTCAATTCCAAATCCTCGAACACCGCCTCGATCACCAAATCCAGCCCAGCGATTCCTGAGTTATCGGTCGTGCGAGTAATTCCTGCCAGCAATGCCGACTTCTCCCACGGGGTGATGCGTCTGCGCTTCATTCTCTCGTCGAGCAGAGAACTGATCGTCACCAAGCCTCGCTGAACGCCTTCTGCGGACACGTCCTTCAGGCGGACGCGAGCCCCCGCTTCTACGGCAGAGACAAACGCTACTCCGGCCCCCATCAGCCCGGCACCCCAGACTCCGATATTCTGACAAGGACGGGAATCAACATCTACCAGGTCGTCCTTCTTCAAGGATTGCTGACTAAAGTAGATGTGACGCAATGCCACGGCTTCAGGCGATACGACCAGCTCACCAAAGGCAAGAGCCTCAGCCTCCAGCCCCGCCTTCATGCCTCGCTCGAGGCCACTGCGCACCACTTGAAGAATTTGTTCAGGCGCTGGATAGTTGCCTTTGGTTTTCGCCAGCAACTGCTTCTTCGCTTGATCGAAGACGACTTTACGCCCGAGAGCATTGTCCGCCATCGCGATCTCACGCAATTCATCGCGATCGAGGAGCCTTCCCCAGCCACTCTTGCCCAGGCTGCCATTCTGCATTTCAACAACAAGCCGCTTCGCGAGTTCTGAGGCGACTTGGAGTAGAATGCCGAGAGGCACGGCTTCGTCAATCAACTCAGCCTTCAGCGCACGACGCGCATTGAGCTGTTTACCTGTGAGCAGCAAATCGAGCGCCACGGTCAAGCCCACGATCTGCGGCAAGCGCTGAGTGCCGCCAAGTCCAGGCAAGATGCCCAGCTGAACTTCAGGCAAACCGAGCTTTGTCTTTTCATCCGACGACGCCACACGACCGTGACAGGCCAAAGCGATTTCAAGACCGCCTCCCAAACAGGCACCGTGAATCGCCGCCACAACGGGCACGCGCGAGTTCGCAATACGAGTCACCGCCTGCTGTCCGGTACTCGATAGCTCGGCGGCATCCGCCGCAGTCTTCACTTCCTGCAGCATGGAAATGTCAGCGCCCGCGATGAAAGAGTCAGGCTTCCCCGAGCTCAGCACCACAGCCTGAATTTCCGTATCAGACTCGATTTCGTCAAAAATCTGAGTGAATTCCTGAGCGAATGCCGTCCGCAGCGTGTTCACCTGCTCACCGGGCATGTCGAAAATCAAATGAGCAACGCCGTCGGCATGCTTCTCGAGACGCAGGCTCTTATTCATGGAGTTCATGCTGCCTCCAACACGATGCTCGCGCCAAGTCCACCCGCTGCGCACGCGGTGCAGAGCGCAAATTGCCCGCCACGTCGCCGCAGTTCCTTGAGCGTTTGTAAGATTTGTCTCGCCCCCGTGGCGGCAAAGGGATGCCCCAGGGCAATCGAACCACCATTCACGTTGAATCTCTCCCAATCGATCTTACCGATCCGTCCGGAGCGGCCAAGTTTCGTCCGCGCGAATTCATCCGATTCGAAAGCTTGGGTATTTGACAACACTTGAGCAGCGAACGCTTCATGCATGTCGACGAGATCCATGTCCAGGAGACTCAGCTCCGCCCGATCGAGTGCGATCGGTGTTGCGTAAGATGGTCCCATCAAGAGCTGTTCATTCGGGTCGACTGCGGCGAACGCGTAAGAACGCACGTAACCCAGTGGAGTCAGACCTAGCTCATGAGCCTTGTGTTCACTCATCAGAATCAGCGCAGCTGCCCCATCCGTCAGCGGAGAACTGTTGCCAGCCGTCACCGTGCCGTGTTGGCGGTCAAACGCTGGCTTGAGGCGCGCGTAGCCTTCGAGAGCTGAATCGTGACGCACAAGATTGTCCTCACGAACCGGTTCAAACTTGGATCCTGCGTAAACGGTCATCACCTCTTCGGCGAAGTGGCCAGCCTTCCACGCAGCAGAAGCACGGCTGTGGCTACGGTGCGCTATTTCATCTTGAGCCTGGCGTGAAATCCCATTTTCCTTGGCCATCTTTTCTGCACTCTGGCCCATCGAAAGTCCTGTCGAAAACTCACGAATCGCGGGGGGAACCGGCAGTAGATCGACTGGCTTCAAGTGACTGAACGCGCGGATTCGAGCGGACAAGCTTCGCGCTTTGCTGGCTTGGAGCAGGGCAGCAGCCAAGCTCTTGCTCACCGTGATAGGAATATCACTGGAACTGTCCGCCCCTCCGGCGATCACGCACTGTGCCGCACCCGCGTGAATTGCCTCGACCGCACTCACCGCTGATTGATAGCTTGTCGCGCACGCGCGTGACACGCTGAATGCTTCAACCGATTTGGGCAGCCCCGCAGCTAAGACGATTTCGCGCGCGATATTGGGAGCTTCAATCGAGGGCAACACTTGACCAAAGACCACTTGGTCAACGCTCCCGGGAAACAAGGAGTAGCGCGCGACACATTCAGAAACAGCCAGTGTGCCGAGCTCAAGGGCGCTCATCTGCGCAAAGCCACTCGACTGTTTTTGAAACGGAGTGCGGGCGCCCCCAACAATGGCAACTCGATTTCCCGGCTGAGAGAGGTTTGGACCAGTCATAAGATAGGTTTATTGTGGCATAGAGCTGACGCAAGCCAGCGCCCTGAGGCAAATTGGCCAATTTTCGCGATTTCGAGCATGACACCAGAGAAGCTGGTGGCACAATGCGCGCCCTATGAGTGAAAGCGTTGCAGAGAGCCCCCTTAGCGCCGTGAGGTCCGCAGCGAGCGCCCCAACCGCCACAGCCAAAACCAGCCCGATGTCCGAAACTCACGCTAGTCGCCGAAACGGAATCTTTCTGTGGGCCATCCTCGGTGTCACGCTCCTGCTCTCCCAAGCGATGTTTCGCCTGTCGCAAATCGCTTGGGAAGCCATCTCCTCAGGGCTCATGACCAACACGCAAATCGCCATCTGCGCAGTCTGGACCATCAGCAACATCTATCTCGAAGGGTACCGTGGTTTTCACACGCGCTTTGTTCCACGTGTCATCGCCCGGGCGCATCACCTCGCTCTGCACCCCCGCCAGCCGGCTGTGATTCTTGCCCCTTTGTTCGCGATGGCCTTCTTTCATTCGAATCGTCGGGCGAAAGCAGCAGCGTGGGGCGTGTCGATCGCTGTCATCATCGCCATCGTCTACGTTCGCACGCTGCCACAGCCGTGGCGTGGCATCATCGATAGCGGAGTTGTGGCAGGACTTCTGTTCGGCACGCTGTCGCTGCTTTGGGGAGCCCTGGGACGGCTGCGGGGAAACGACCCCACAGGCTCCCCCGACCTCCCCGGCTAGGTGAGGAAAAGACGACAGCAGTCGTCGAGCGCTACAGCGGTCCTAAAAGGCTACAGCGGTCCTAAAAGGCTACAGCGAAAAACTGTTGCTGGGTGAACGCGACGTCCCCTCCAGCCCTTCATCATCGTCAAATCCGCCAGCGATCGGGCGCTTGTTGATCGGTCGACTGTCGCTCAATTTTTCGGCGGCTCGGAAAACGCCGCTCTCTTTGGGCGGTTCCTCGAAACGTATCGACATGACTCGCCCGGGTTTCTGATCGGAGATATCGCTCCAGAGCTGAATCAGTCTGCTGCGCTCGGCGCCTTCTTCGCCCGATGTCTCCCAAGCCCCTCCTGCAAGAATCACCTCGGCGCCATCACCTGGATCGAGAACGCTGAGAAGACGCGAACAAATCTCGCGACGGCTCTCCCGACGAGCCGCTCCCGCAAGAGAACAAGCATAGCCAGCGGCCCTTAAGTTCATGCCCTCGGCGACAATCCGCTCAATGCGCGAGAGAACACGCTCGTGGAACGCCACGTCCGATTCCCCATTCGCTTGGACCTCGACGGCCGAATTCGCCGCGCGCAGACGAATCCCCGTCCCCCAAGAAGGCCAATCGGCACCACGCTCCAAGACAAGAAGCGTAATGTCTGACTCATTTTCTGAATGCTCGTAACCCAAAACTCAATCCCCTGCGGCCCCCACGTCACTGTGAGTGTGGCCCCCCGTAGTAACCCACCTGACTGCTCAGCTATTCCTCAAGACGTCGCGTTCACGAGCACCTGAAGAATTCGCCAATCTGTCATCCGCAGCGTAAATGCCGCGGCGCGGAAAAATGTGCCGACCCTACGGCCAACCAACATCTCCCCTTGACCCCTCGTCAATCAAATCTCTATCAAATCACCATTGAACAATTCCTCCCGAATCGTTCAATGCCCCCTGCTGTGAATCGCATCTGCTGCGAATCGCGTATGCCGTGAACCTTATGTCACCGCGTGATTCGCAATGTCTTCACGCAAGGGAACATGAGGGCGGGCTGACAAAGGGTCAACCCCAAAACCATCACCGCGACAAAGATGCGAGATCAAACTCTCGGCGTGAAAGATGGTCAGCAGGAGTCGCATCCGCGGGCGTCGAAGCCCGCAAAAAAGCCGCAACCCCGATTCGGAGATGCGACTTTTTAAGTAGCCAGAATGCGAAAAACTCGCCCGGCCTCAATCAACTGGTTCAACCGTAACTCATGCCAAGCGCGTGGAAGCCCTTATCCACATAAACAACCGACCCAGTCATTCCGCTCGCCAAGGGACTGCTAATAAATGCGGCGAAATTGGACACTTCTTCTTGAGTCAGCTTCTCCTGAATCGGTGCGTGCACGGCGTAGTGCTCAATGTAGTCACCGACGACCCCCGTGGCGTTAGCTGCTCGGGACAAGAACGGACCAGCCGAAATCGTATTGATGCGAAGTCCGTATTTTCGACCAAGCTGATAAGAAAGATATCGAGTGTCGCACTCAAGCGCAGCCTTGGCTGAAGACATCCCGCCTCCGTAACCATGAATGACCTGCACCGCCGCGAGGTAGCTCAGGCTGAGGATCGAGCCGCCCTTGTTCATCATCGGGCACAGGCGATTGCACAAGCTGGTGAGTGAGTAAGTACTCATACTGAGTGCAGCGAGGTAGCCCTTACGACTTGTGTTGAGCAAATCGAGATGCACCTCGGGACCGTTCGCGAGGGAATGAATAAGAATGTCCAGCGAACCGTCGCCGAAGTCCTTCTTCCAACTGTCAGCCAAACCCTGAATGGTAAAGTCGCCCCGCTCCTTGTAGCGCTTGTTCTCCATCAGCTCGTCGGGAACATCCTCCATCGTGTCGAACGCGGCATCGAGAGGATAAACCTTCTCGAACTCAAGCATGTCTGACTGTGCGAATGGGCTGTTTTCAATCTTTCGCGCGTCGTCAAACTTGCCGCGCCTCATCATCGTCTCGAAGATCCCCATCGCCGGAGGCCATGAGGCAACTGAAACACTCGCCCCGCACTCATAAAGCGCCTTGGCGATCGCAAATCCAAAACCACCAGCGTCAGCGACACCGGCAACAAGAGCGCGTTTTCCGCGTAAATCGATAGAAGGCATGATGAAGGCCGTGTTTGCCTTGAGTCGGAGAAGCTGGCAAGGGAGTTTTGGGCCAATTTCCCGCAAAAAGCAGTTCGCAGCGAAGAAACACGCTTTGACAGCGCGGCTTGCTCGCGCCACTTTCGTCCCCATGAGCCAAGCTAACGCACTCGAATCTCTTCCTGCTGGAATGAAGCTGCTCGTCGGGCGAAATCGCACCCTGACCGTCGACGAGAAACTCGCCGCGGCATTTCGACCAGGTGACAGCCTCGCCGTCGTCGAAAAGACGGAGCAAATCCTTCACATTCCGGCGAGCGAACAAAAGGTGGCCGACGACGCCGTCACCCGCACCTGGGAGGCCTTCCGAAAGATGGGCGAGGTGAGCGACGAGCAAATCTCCAAGTTCTTTGTCGGCTTCGCCGAACGCCTCAGCGACGAATCGATCTGGGCGAAAATCAAGGCGGCGAATGTCGACGACATCAAGCAAGCTCAGGCAAGGGGTCGTTCCACGACGCGTCTTGAAGCGAGCGACGCGATGCGCGCCGGGATGATCGACGGGCTGAAAGGCTGGGCCAAGGCCAGCTCCGTACGCGGCAAGGTGATCGAAACTGTCGATCACGGCTCCTGGAAAGCGGAGCTAGTCGGGGCAGAACTTGGAGTGGTCGCTTTTGTGTTTGAGGGGCGCCCCAACGTGGTGGCTGACGCGACCGGGGTACTGCGTGGCGGAAATACGGTGGTGTTTCGCATCGGGCGCGACGCGCTCGGCACGGCGAAGACAATCCTCGATTTGGCGACGGCTCCTGCACTGAAGGAAGCTGGACTGCCCGAAGGTGCTGTCACGGTGGTCGACAGCGCCGCCCATGCCGCGGGCTGGGCACTCTTCGGCGATAGTCGTTTGGCCCTTGCCGTGGCACGTGGCTCCGGGCCTGCCGTGGACACCCTGGGCAGTCTTGCCCAAAGCGCAGGCGTTCCGGTGAGCCTTCACGGCACTGGCGGCGCTTGGTTGATGCTCGGCGCCAGCGCACTCGAGTCCAAGGTCACTCAAGTCGTTGCAGATTGTCTGGACAGAAAAGTCTGCAACACCCTGAATACTTGCTGCATTCCTAAGAGCGAGGCTTCTCGGCTTGTGCCGGCATTCCTGGCTGGCCTCGAGCAGGCCGCAAAGAAGCGAAACACGAACTACAAGCTGCATGTCGCCGAAGGCAGTGAATCGGCTGTGCCCGAGGATCTCTTCAAAAAGCAGGTCGCCATCGGACGCGCGGAGGGCAACGTTCAGGAACCTCAGGCCCAAACCATTTCGGGCGACCAGCTCGGGCGCGAATGGGAATGGGAAGACTCTCCCGAAGTCACGCTCAAGCTTGTGGATTCGCTGGAGGAAGCCTGCGGACTTTTCAATGCACAGTCTCCTCAGTTCGTCGCCTGCCTGCTGTCCGAGAACGCGGCAGAACACCCGAGCTTCTGGTCACAAGTGAATGCGCCTTTCGTCGGGGACGGTTTCACTCGCTGGGTCGACGGTCAGTACGCGCTGAGTCGCCCTGAACTCGGCTTGTCGAACTGGGAAAGCGGTCGACTCTTCGGACGCGGCGGAGTGCTCAGTGGCGATAGCGTCTTCACGGTACGTACCCGCGTCACCGGAACGAGCACAGGCAAGCCTCAAGCGTAGATTCTCGTTTCCGTATCCTAAGAAAAAAGCCGCTGCTCGATTTCGAGCGGCGGCTTTCTCTTTCTTGGATACGGTTCGCTATGGGTTAGCGTAGAACGTCACATTGTCGATCCAGATATCGATGGTTTCCTCACCATTGGGAGGGACGCCAACGAACTTGATGAGCGCCACCTCAAGCGGATCAAATGCTGCGACGGTGGGAAACGGCATTTTTCTCTGCGTCCACGTGGTTGTGAGAGGCGGCACTTGGGTCGTCCCGATGTCGATGAGTGGATCCGCGGCAGTCGCATAAGCGACTTTCAAGATGCTCTTGTTCTCGCTGCGGGCCCAAAACACCACACCGTCATAGTCGGAAAGATCAACATCAGTTTTTCCCGCGTTGAACTGAGCCGCAAAGCTAACGCCCCATTCCGTAGAGCCCGTCGCATGAATGTTGAGCGCATTGTTTCCCGCCTCGCAGGACTCAATGTAACCCTTGCCCGCCTCCCACTCAGCAGAGTCGCCTTTGGGGGTGAGACTTTCTGTGACCGCCGCGCTCTCGCCAGCTCCTGACCAATAGCCTTTGGCATTCCACGCCGTGACTTCACTGGAGAGCTTCGGCCAGTCGATATCAAAGTTGTCGAGCTCCGTGGTCGCTCCGAGTCCAGTAAATTCTCCAGGAGGTGCATCCACGCACTCAGGCTGTGTACCACCGCCCGTGCCGCCAGTCGTGGCGTTTCCGCCTGTGCCGCCATCGCCACCCGTGGGCATGTCACCCCCCATGCCGCCTGTGCCGCCCGAATCGCCGCCACCACCTGTGCCCGCACTGGCCCCGGTAGCCACCTCGCCGCCCGTCCCGCCATCCACATTACCGCCCGACCCGCCGGTTCCGCTGGATCCGCCGCTCGCGGTCACGTTGTCCTCACCGTCAATTGTGTCGAGAAGGCCCTGATCATAGACCAGACAAGAGGGCACTCCCGCCGCGGCGATCAGGAGAAGGGACCAGCGAAGATGTCTCACGAGTTTCAAGATAGCTTCAGACTTCGGCATGACAATTTAAAAGACGAGAAGCGCTTTCAGCTAGACCTGCCGACTACAATCTAGGCCGAATTATCCGCTTGCTCGGAAACTGCCCCCCGCAGCTCGCTCAACATGTGGTCAGCGGGCGCCCTAAAGGGTCACAAAAATGAAAGGGCTACCATTTAAGGTAACCCTCTCATTTTCGCCACCCTCTGCGGGGAAAAATCCACGCCAGTGGGACGAATTCAGCTCTGACGAATTCAGCTCTGACGAATGCGACCATCAACCGCCAAAGCGGCTTCACGAATGCATTCCGAAAGCGTCGGATGCGCGTGACAGGTGCGAGCAAGATCTTCGGAACTCGCGCCGAACTCCATCGCCGCCACTGCTTCTGCGATCAAGTCTCCGGCGCGCGCACCGATGATGTGAACTCCCAAGATGCGATCTGTTTGAGCATCCGCCAGGATCTTCACCTTGCCGTCAGTGGCATTGAGAGCGCGCGCACGACCGTTGGCGATGAACGGAAAGACGCCCTTCTTGAAGTTGACGCCGCGTTCGGAAAGCTCCTCTTCCGTCTTTCCTACCGTCGCAATCTCCGGGTGCGTGTACACAACTCCGGGAATCGCGTCGTAGTTCACGTGGCCGTAGCCCTTGGCAATCCACTCCGCGACAGCAACGCCCTCTTCTTCGGCCTTGTGAGCCAACATCGCGCCACCAATCACATCACCAATCGCGAAGATCCCCGTCACGTTGGTGCGATAATGACCATCGGCGATCACAAAGCCGCGGCGATCAGTCTCCACGCCAACAGCATCCAAATTGAGACCAACGGTGTTGGGGGTTCGTCCAGCTGAAAGCAACACGCGATTCGCTCGAATCGATTCTTGACCTTCAATCTCAACCACCGCTCCATCACCATCTGCCCGAGCAGAAGTCACCTTTGAGCCCAAGCGGAAATCAAAGCCTTGCTTCTTGAACAGCTTGAGAGCCTCTTTCGCGATTTCGCCGTCCATTCCCGGCAAAATCCGGTCGAGGTACTCAACCACCGTGACCTTCGAGCCAAGACGACGCCAAACCGAGCCCATTTCGAGGCCGATGTATCCAGCGCCAATCACGACCAAATGCTCAGGCACCTCCGGATAAGCGAGCGCCTCGGTACTTGTTCCCACGCGATCACCGTCGAGCTCAACACCCTTGAGTGTCGCGACGCTACTACCCGTGGAAATGACGATCTGACGGCAGGAAATCTCCGTTTTCTCCCCCGAGTCCGATTCGACAAGCACCTTGCCCGCTGCTTGGATCGAACCTCGACCCAGGTAGCGAGTGATCTTGTTCTTCTTAAACAGGTAGTCGATGCCGCCGGTGAGACCATCAACGATGGTCTCTTTGCGCTTCATCATCTTGTCGAGATCGAGGCTGACGCTTTCGACGTTGACGCCAAAGTCGCCGAGGTGCTTGCTTGCCTCCTCGTAACGCTCACTCGCTTCGAGCAAGGCTTTGCTCGGAATACAGCCCACTCGCAGGCAGGTGCCTCCGAGTTTGCTCTCCAGTTCAATACAAGCAGTGTTCAGGCCGAGCTGTGCAGCGCGAATTGCGCCAACATAGCCACCGGGACCTCCACCGATGAAGACGATGTCGTGCTGAGCCATATGCGTCCTTAGACTTCCAAAAGAATCCGGCTGGGTGTCTCAATGCATTCTTTGATGCGCTTGAGGAATGTCACCGCTTCGCGTCCATCCACGATGCGGTGATCGTAGGTGAGCGCAACGTACATGATGGGTCGGATCTCGATCTTTCCGTTCACCACCCAAGGACGCTCCACAATATTGTGAAGTCCGAGAATGCCGCTTTGAGGAGGGTTCACGATAGGAGTCGAAAGCATCGAGCCATAGATCCCACCATTGGAGATCGTGAAGGAGCCACCTTGCAGCTCTTCTAGCTTGATCGTGTTCTTCTTTGCGCGAGCGCCAAAGTCGGAGATCGTCTGCTCGACCTGTGAGAAACTCAAACGGTCCGCATCGCGAATCACAGGAACCACCAGGCCCTTGCCGCCGCCCACTGCGACCCCAATGTCGTAGTAGTTCTTGTAAATGATCTCGCGACCATTCACTTCTGCGTTTACCGCGGGGTTCTCCTTCAAAGCTTCAATCGCAGCTTTGATGAAGAAGGACATGAAGCCGAGCTTGATGCCGTGCTTCTTCACAAAGGAGTCTTGGTACTGCTTGCGCAGCTCCATGACCGGACCCATGTCCACCTCATTGAAGGTGGTGAGAAGCGCCATTTGCTGCTGAGCGTCCACAAGCGTTTCAGCGATCTTGCGGCGCATGGGCGTCATTTTGACGACTTCTTCGCCACGAGGATCTGCAGTGTGGGGAGCCGCCGGAGCCAGACCGCGCGGCGCAGGGGCAGGAGATGCCGACTGAGGCCTTGAAGCGGCGCGCTGGACATCTTCCTTGAGAATACGCCCGCCAGGACCACTCGGCTGTACCTGATTCACGTCGATGCCCTTTTCTGCGGCAACACGACGGGCCGAAGGCATCACGCGAGCAAAAGCCTCTGGTGGCAAAGAATCGCGAACGCTTTGAGGCGGCGCGTCCTTTTGAGCCGAGGAGTCTTTTTGAGCCGCTGGCGCAGGTGCTTCGTCCTTTTGAGCGGGAGCGTCAGCCTTTTCGGGAGCAGCGTCTTTCTCGGCAGACTCCGCCTTCTTGGGCTGAGCATCGACGGCGCCTTCCTCCATGTATCCGATCACATCGCCAACGTTGGCGTCGTCACCGTCACCGACCACAATCTCCGTAATGGTGCCATCAAACGGCGCAGGTAACTCAACAGTCACCTTGTCCGTTTCAATGATGACAATGATCTCATCACGGCGAACTTGATCGCCTACTTTCTTCTGCCATTCGCCGATCTGAACTTCGGTGATTGACTCGCCGGCTGGCGGCACTTTCAACTCAACGGCCATCCGTCGGGCTCCTACGTGAATTCTCGGTTAGCGTTTGCCCATCCAACATGGCGTAGGCATTCAAGGGGAACATCATTTTTTCGCTCCAAAGACCTGGTCCATCAGGGCCTTTTCTTCAAGCTTGTGCGAATGGGCACTGCCCGTAGCAGGGCTGGCGGAAGCGGGGCGGCTCGCGACGCCCATCGGGTAGCTGCCGCACAGAGTGCGCCCAAAGTGTGCGCAAAGGAATCGCCAGGCACCCATGTTTTCGGGTTCATCCTGAACCCACATCACTTCAGTACCCTCCGCGTAAGGGGCGAGAGCTTCTTTCAACTGGCTCTCACGCAGCGGATACAGCTGCTCGATGCGCAAGATAGCCACATCGTCGCGACCGCGTTCTTTGCGCTGCCGATCGAGCTCGTAGTAGATCTTGCCGGTGCACATGAGCACCTTGGAGGTATTGCTCTGGTCGGCGCGCTGATCCGAAATGATGCGCTGGTAGCCAGGGCCCGCCAAGTCCTCGAGGGTGCTCACGGCTTCTGGCAATCGGAGCAAGCTCTTGGGCGTAAACACAATCAAGGGCTTGCGCCACGGACGCATCACCTGGCGACGCAAGAGATGGAAGAACTGCGCAGGTGTCGAAGGCTGGCAGATCTGCATGTTGTCTTCAGCCGCCTGCATCAAGAAACGCTCAATGCGTGCACTTGAATGCTCAGGACCCTGACCTTCAAAGCCATGTGGCAACAGCAGGACGAGGCCGCTCAAGCGCTTCCATTTGTCTTCGGCGCTCGAAATAAACTGATCGATGATCACCTGAGCCGCGTTGACGAAGTCGCCGAACTGAGCCTCCCACATGACCAGTGCATCTGGCCAATCGAGACTGTAGCCATATTCAAACCCGAGCACTGCCGCTTCATTGAGCGGACTGTTGTAAATCTCAATCGGCGCTTGGTCCGAGTCAAGCTTGCGCAGAGGCATGTAACGGCGCCCATTCTCCACGTCATGCAGCACTGCGTGGCGATGATTGAAGGTACCACGTGCGCAATCCTGACCCGTCAAACGAACGCGCACCTTTTGGGTCACCAATGTCGCAAAGGCGGCTGTTTCCGCAGCGCCCCAGTTTAATGGACGAGTTCCCTCACCCATCTCTTTTCGCTGCGCAAGCAGGCGCGTGATCTTCTTGTTGGGATTGAAGTCAGCCGGAAGCGAGCTGAGGCGACTCAACAGCTCACCGATAATCTCAGGCTTGACGCCAGTATCGACGTCTTCCACTTCGGTCTCGGGACCGCCTTGGTAACCCTGCCAAACGCCACCGAGCCAATCATGAATACGCACATAGTCGGCGCGGCGAGCTTCGCTGAGTTCTTTCTCAAGATGCTCTCGTCGCTCCACCGCGATCTGGTCGGCTTCTTCGCGGGTGACTTCATTGCCTTTCAGCAAGTGTTCCAAGTACCCATCACGCACACTCGAACGCTCGGCGATCGCTTTGTAGAGCAAGGGTTGAGTAAACGCAGGTTCATCGCTCTCGTTGTGACCGTGACGGCGATAGCCGTACATGTCGATCACTACATCGCGCGAGAACGTACGACGGAAGTCCATGGCGAGTTGAACGACCTGGGCCACCGCTTCAGGGTCTTCACCATTCACGTGAAAGATCGGGCTCTGCAGCATCTTGGCGACATCTGTCGCGTAGGTGGTGGAGCGTGCTTCGGAAGGAGAGGTCGTGAAACCAATTTGGTTGTTCACGATCACATGAATCGTCCCCCCGGTCGCATAAGCTTCCAGCTGGGAAAGGCTCAAGGTTTCCTGAACTACGCCTTCGCCGGCAAATGCGGCATCGCCGTGGATGAGAATCGAACACTTGCGGCTGCGCAGTTCGTCTCCCATGCGGTCCTGCTTGGCGCGACAGCGACCCAGCACAACCGGGTTCACGTATTCTAGGTGACTGGGATTGAAACAGAGCGAGAGATGAACGCGCTTACCACTGGCGCTCACGTAGTCTGAGCTGTGACCGAGGTGGTACTTCACGTCGCCGCTGCCCATGTAGAACTCTGGGTCAACGTCCTCGAACTCGCGGAAGATATTGCGAGGGCTCTTGCCCAGAATGTTCGCGAGAACATTCAAGCGACCGCGATGCGCCATGCCGAGCACAATTTCATTGGTTCCGTGCAAGGCAGCGCGCTCAATCGCGAACGTGAGTAACGGAACAAGGCTCTCCGAACCTTCAAGCGAAAAACTCTTGGCTCCGAGGTACTTCTTTTGAATGAATTCCTCGAAGATCACCGCGTCCGTCAATTTGACGAGAATTCGCAGCTGCTCTTCACGACTCAAACGAACGCGATTCTGGCTTCCCTCCATGCGATCTTGAAGCCAATTTTTAACTTCTAAATCGTCGATGTGCATGAACTGCACGCCGATGGATCGACAGTAGGTAGCGCTGAGCCGATCGATGATCTCTCTGAGCTTGAGAGTCTCCGCTCCAAAAATCGTGCGACTCGAGAACACTCGATCCATGTCGCCCGCTTCGAGATCATAAAAATCTGGATCGAGTTCAATTTGATTCGCGCGAGGAAGACCGAGCGGATCAATACGAGCCATCATGTGACCGCGCACGCGGTAAGCGCGAACCAATGCGTCAACGCGATCTTGAAGTGCTAGAGCACTCTCTCGATTGATGTGGGTCGTGCCGTTCGCCTGGAGATCACCAGGCTGAGGTGCAGGTGCGACGAAGTGAGTCGGCGCGGGATTGAAAACTGAGCGGGCTTGAAACGACGGACCGACTTGGCCGGCAGGCTCGCTGCCCGTCTCCTTTTCGAAGTAGGCTCTCCAATCATCGGGGACCGATGAAGGGTCTTTCAAGAACTCGTCGTAAAGGCCTTCGGCGAAAGCTAAGCTAGTCGTGTTGGCGCTACCGGATTCGGACATGTTGGTTCGCTGTTGCTGCGGATTTCGAAAAGGTTCGAGAGACGCCCTAAGGGGCGCTCCGAACCTAGCGACCCAACTCCCGAAATCTACAGGTAATGCAATTCAAAGAGGCGAATTGGGCGTTCACCCTCAAGCGCAGTTGGCCCGAAACCGCTGCCGAAACCCAATGGACCCGGCCTGGCGCGCCGCTTCACCGCGCCAGGTACCCGGAAACACACAGGAAACATTCGAACGAAGTATCTCAGGTTTCCGCTTATTGCCGATTATTGAATCCAATCAATCACATCAAGTAGCGCAGACCCCGTCTTGGCAGCGACCTGTGAAGCGCAGTCGATTCTTGGCGAAGTAGCGGTAAGCGACATCGAGCAACCACTTGATTCCAGGGAGGCGAGTGAGCGCTACTATCGCGCTCAAACCGACGGCCGAGTAGAGTCGACGAAAGACCTCGACTCCTTCTATCCAGGTTCCATCGGGAAGCCTCGCCCGGATCTGACTCATCAAGACGGACATCGTGGTGCCGATGGCCTCCGGCGAAAAGCCTTCCGCGGCGATGTCGACGAAGGAGATGCGATTCTTTCGGTCGAGCTTCTGCAGCATGCGGATTTCGCGCAAACAGAGGGGGCAATCCCCATCAAAGTAGACCTCAACCTCAAAGGCTCGGTCTAGGGAATTTGGGGTCAGAGCAGTCATGTGGAACAATTTGAACGATTCTACAGCACTTTCAAGGTGCAAATTCGTTCAAATCGTTCATTCTAGAAGAATGGAGGACCAGCTCACCACCACCGAGGCGGCCAAGATCGCCTCAGTCGCCCCCTCAACGATCAAACGCTGGGCTGACGAAGGCGCACTTCAAGTCACTCGTACGCTGGGGGGACATCGCCGACTCTCACGCGAATCGCTCGAAAAATTTCTCGACTCGCGCACGGTCCGCACTGGTTTGGAAGAGGAAGGTGATGCCGCGTTCGTCGAAGCTCTGCTGAGCGGAAATCGTTTTCTCGTAGATGCACAGCTGTTGCTCATGCGCGCGCGTACCAAGAGCTGGTACGAGGTCGCGGAGCGGCTCGGTGGCTTTCTCATGAAGGTTGGCCAAGCGTGGGTAGCCGGAGAGCTGACCATCTTCCAAGAGCACGTGATCTCGGAAGCGCTCTCTCGGGGTATATCACGAATGGGAGACAGCTTCGCCACGAGACCAGGGGCGCCGCGATGTGCACTCGTCTGCGCGCCCGGAGAAAAACACACCTTGGGTCTGAGTCTTGCCGAGCTTTGCGTTCGCGAACTGGGCTGGGTGACGCGCTGGCTGGGCAACAACACTCCTGTGGAAGAAGTGGAGCGCGTCGTTCAGACGAACGAAGTCGATTGGCTGATCGTGGCGGGCTCCGGGCTCAGCAACGATCAGGCCTTCTTAGAAAAGCTCACTTGCCGCCTTGAATCGGTGTGTCAGAAATATTCGACGAGGCTGGTGCTTGGGGGAAGCGCGGCGTGGCCAAAATCCTTCGCCTCCGCCCATCGCCTGACCAACTACACATCGCTTTCCCAGTTGCTCAAGAACTCCGATTCTCTATGAAAAAGATACTCACATTCGCCGTCAGTCTCGCTCTTGCCGGTCCACTGGCAGGTTGCTCCAAAACCACGACTGAACGGCTCTCGCTTCCGCCATTGACCACAGTCTCGCGGGTCGACATCGAACGTTACGCGGGTACCTGGTACGAAATTGCGAGCTTCCCACAGAGCTTTCAAGAGGGCTGTACGGGGACCACCGCGACCTACAAGGCGCGCGACGACGGCGAGCTCGATGTGATCAATCGCTGCCATCTAGAGACGTTAGATGGCGAGCTAGATGTGGCTGAGGGCCGCGCGCGCGTTGTCGACAAAGAGACGAACGCCAAGCTCGAAGTGAGCTTCTTCCGTCCATTCTGGGGCGACTACTGGGTGATTGAGCTGGGAGACGACTACCAGTACGCAGTGGTGGGGCATCCCAGTCGCGATTACTTGTGGATCCTGTCACGAACGCCGCAAATGGATCCATCGCTCTACGACGAGCTCATCGCCAAGCTCGAAAAGAAGGGCTACGAAACCGAGCGCCTCGTTGTCACCAAACAACCAGACGCTTAACGGCGTAGACAGCTGCTCGGCTTCGGGAGTCAGCTGCGCTTCGGGCTTCGGGAGTCAGCTGCGCTTCGGGTAGGCAGCCGACTACTCGAAGGCCGTGAGAGCACCGCCCACTTTGGCGTCGATGCTCACGCTGGATGCCAAAGTGAGCGACGGTAAGTCAAATGAACGAAGCACATAGGGGCCGGTGCGGCGCATTTGTCCCGAAAAGTCAGAAAGCTCCGGGAGAACGCGATCGTCACGCTCCTCCGGCGACAGCACTCGCACAGCGTCATCTACGCCGGTCACCCCACTGAGATCGGCATCCCTCCCGCCGAGTACGAGGATAGGGCCAGACACGCTCACGCTGCTCGCGACGTCCGCATCGACAATGGATTCATAGGTGTAGGCAATCCCGCCCGCCTACTTTGCGGAGCTCCCGGCCTTCAAAGTGAAGTTTGACCCGTAGGTGAAGACGCAGAGAAACGCTTCGGGAACAAGAGCCCACAAACCCCACCATTTTCCCCAAGTCATCAGAAAAGGATACGCTTGCTCGCGCAAAATCCTGCGACTTGCGGGATAATTATTTTATGGTGATGGCACGCTTCTCATGTCGGAACCGCGCTTGGCTCCACGCTGAAGGAGTAGGTTCGCGACTGACTTTTCCTGGTACGCATCCTGCATATCGAGCACGGTACGTCCTTCGGAATCGCTGGCATTGATCTCCACACCGCGTTCGATCAGGAGATCGATGATTTCTGACGGATTCGTGAGCAGCGGCTTCATTGGCCCAACCAATCACGGAGGACTCATAGCCCTTGTCCCGGAATGTCGTGGACGCTCCACGCGCAATCAGCAACTCCACAACTTCGCGATGACCGAAGTAGGCCGCCCACAACAGAGGCGTCACCCCCCAATCCACAACCGGATCGACCTCGGCTCCCCGATCCAAGACACACCGTACGCTCTCCAGCAGGCCCGCTTTGGCCACACCAGCCAGGGTGGTGGGCAACTTCGCGAGCTCGGGGTGAGCTTTCAAGAGTTCGATCGTGCGGGTCTCCGACTCTTCAGCGATCGCCCGGTACAGGTGATCTTCTGGTTCTGGTTCGCTCTTGGCACCCGCCTCAAGCAGCAGCTCGGCGATTTCCGCATGCCCTTCCCGGAGCGCGTTCACATAGGCTGAACGCTTGTTGTAGTGATCGAGCGCATCCGGATTCGCGGAATGCTTCAAGAGTAGCTTCGCCCGCTCCACGAATCCTCGCTTGGCCGCGACGCACAAATGAAAGTCGAGATTGCTTGTTTCGTAGGCGTCCTTCCAGTTGGGCATGTCACCCTGCTTTAGACCGCGCGCCAAAAACAATTCGAGCCAATCGTTTTCAGGCGTGAAGCAGGTATTATAAAGAGCCTGGCCATCGTTCGGCGATGCACCTCGGTCGAGTAGAAATTCCACGAGCGCGCGCGCCTGGGGATGCGGTGGGGTGTCTGCAGGATCTCCTTCGCCCGCTCCAATCGCTCCCGTGATGCAGGTGTAGCGATACTGCTCCTGCGCTAGGAAGTAATCGTTCGGGTCAGCACCGTGGTCGATGAGTTGGCGCGCGGCCTCCACCGCGTCTGCTCTTGGCACTAAAGCTCTGCCATTGCACAGGTAGAGCAGTGGAGACCAATTGCGAGGTCCGCCAGTTTGAACGGCCAACGTAGGGTCCTGGTTCAGTAAGGTTCGCAGCGCTTTGGCATTCGCGGTGGCCGCGGCGTTGAGTACGTTCGCGGAAGCTAAGCCAGGGTCCGAAGCAAGCATCTCTTGGGCGCGCTCCACCTTCCACTTGCGAGAGGGATGCACGCCTTGGCAGGCGCAGTCGAGAAATTCAAGGACGGCTTCTTCGCTCATGGCGACGACAGCATGGTTGTCTTAACCTGAGGTCGTCAATCTCTCGCGCTCCAAAAGCGCTCGCTTGCGCTCAATCCCCCATCGATAGCCTGACAAAGAGCCGTCAACTCGCACCACGCGGTGACAAGGAATAGCGACGGCCAAAGGATTTGCAGCACAGGCGCCAGCCACGGCACGCGAAGCCTTGGGGTCGCCTAGGCGCGCGGCGATTTCCGAATAGCTCGCAGTCGAGCCCCCAGGGATCTCGGTGAGGGCTTGCCACACTCGCTGTTGAAAGTCCGTTCCTTGAACATCAAGGGGAACGCCAAACTTGGTGCCCGGTGCATCGATGAATCGCACGACTTGAGACACCCAGGAATTGAACTCTTCTTCGCCCGGAGAAATTTCGGCTTGAGCGAAGCGATCTTGGAGATCACGGAGCAATTCTTGCGGATCATCACCGAGCGCGATTGCACAGACGCCGCGCTCAGTGGCCGCGACAAGAACGCTTCCGAGTGAACAGAGCCCCACGGCAAAGCACATCTTATCTCCTTTGCCGAGGCGTCGATATGCTGTCGGCGTCATGCCGAGCATCTTCGATGACGAACTATAGAAGCACGCATTTGTCATCACTCCGTTTCTTACTCTCTCACTTTAACGGCACTCGCAGCTCAATTATCGAGAGCCACGCTCCAATCATCCCACCCACCCCATAAATTGTCGAAAGACGCCTCTATCATAGGCCCATGGCCCGAAAACCGCACATAGTTTTCCCTAGAAGTTTTTTCTGACGCGGCCGTTCGAAAAGCAATGGCAGCTAGGTCAGTGGGGGTCGTGACCCAGCAGAAATCGAAATGGTTGAATCGACTGCTCGTTGTTCGAAGAGCGGCTTCGATTGAAGCCCGTCTCTCTTTGCTTGTGTTTGGACTCGTTTTTGGCACAGCGTTGATTCTAGCCTACGTGATGGGGCAAAGACGCGCCACACAGTACGAGGGAGAACTCCAAACTCGGCTTGTTGAAAGGAGTCAACAGGCGAAACAACAAGGTGCGGAATTTTTCCGAGGAATTGAGCGCGACTTGCTTGTTCTCACCGGAACCCCACCGATTCAGGCGATCATTCGTGCCGGCGAGAACGGCGGCATTGATCCATTGGCGGACGACAGTGAGAGCGTGTGGAACGACCGTCTCGGACAAATTTTCGAATCGCTTCTCAGGGAGGATTCGCGATATCTGCAGATCCGCTACGTCGGGTTGGCCGACAACGGCCGAGAGGTAGTGCGCGTCGATCAATTGAACGGAAGAAGTCACCGCGTGCCTCAACAGCAGCTTCAGCAGAAGGAACGCCGGGATTACGTTCAGAGCGCGGCACAAATGTCTCCGCGGGAAGTTCGCCTTTCGCCAGTCAGCATTAACCGCGAGCATGGCAAGCTCCAGGCACCGCTCCAGCCAGTGATTCGTGCCTGGACGCCTATCTATTCTCCCCAGGGTAAGCTCTTTGGTTTGCTGGTGTTGAACGTCGACGCCAGCGACCTTGTCAACATGATTCGCCAGAACCAGATGAACGGTGAAGCCCTCATCAGCTTGGTGGCTGCCCCTGATGGCTCTTGGTTGGCGCACCCCGAGCTCGGATATCTGTATGGGAACGAACTCGGCCATTCGCATGGATGGCACAGCGAGTTTCCTGCTGTTTCGATTCCAGATCACAGCCCGGCGTGGACCTCACAAGAAGACTACTTCTATTCAGCAATGCGACTGGACTTCCTAGCCCATTCGGCTGGGGATGAGTTGCTACTCCTTCATCAATTTCCGAAAGCGGTACTATTCGCTGCCATTCATGAAACGCAGCTGACCATTCTGCTCTTCGCTCTGGCAACCGCCACCACCGTGCTGTTGCCGATGCTGTGGTTCATTCATCTGCAACTCAACCCCCTGTCTGAGTTGACTGAGAAGACTCGAGAGATTGCAGAGGGAAACTACAGCGTACCGATGCCGAGGGTTCGGGGTGGTCAAATGAAAGGGCTCACCGCCGGCTTCATCGCGCTACAACGGGCATTAAGCGAACGCGAAGCCGCGCTCAAAGAACACGAACGCGAGCTGGAAGAAAAGGTTTCGAGTCGCACCAGCCAGTTGATGCAAACGACTCAACTCGCGGAACGCCATGCTCAAGCCAAGAGCGAATTCTTGGCCAATATGAGTCACGAAATTCGCACGCCCATGAACGCGATCTTAGGGATGACCCATCTCCTTGCGCGCAAGTCGCTGGATGCTGACTCGCTTAGTCTGGTGAAGAAAATCACGTCCGCGGGGCGACTGCTCCAGAATGTGATCGACGACATTTTGGACCTGACGAAGATCGAGGAGGGGAAAATTGAAATCGAAAAAGCACCCTTCGATTTACTTGATGTTCTGGATGGCCTGTCGACCATCATGTCGACATCGGCCGAACACAAGAATCTCGACTTGGTGATCTGTCCGCCGAATACGCTGAGCACTCAAGTGCGCGGAGATGCAACTAGGCTGGAACAGGTTTTGAACAACCTGGTAAATAATGCTGTAAAGTTCACAGACAGGGGCATGGTCGAGGTTCGCGTAGACCAGCTGCGGTCCTCAGGTCCCAGTCAAACGCGCCTGGCGTTCACCGTGCGCGACACCGGGATCGGGATTCCTGACGATAAGCTAGAATCTATCTTCTCAGCGTTTCAGCAAGCAGATGCCTCGACCACTCGAAGGTTCGGTGGCACCGGACTCGGTCTTTCTATTTGCCGTCGACTAGTAGAGCTGATGGGGGGCACTCTGACGGTTCAAAGCAAACTCGGACAGGGTAGCGAATTCGCCTTCGAGCTCGAACTTGACTTGGCGCCCAGCACGAGTCGATTTGTCCATGATCTCAACGACATCGAGGTCTTGATCGCTGACGACCACGAGGAATCACGTGTCGCCCTTGATCGCGTGGCGAGTCAATTGGGGTGGAAAACTCTATGCGCCGAATCCGGCGAAAAGGTGCTCGAACTCGCGCAGACCATTCCGACTCGTGGTCGTCGAGTGGTTCTCCTCGACTATGTGATGCCAGGCATGGATGGCTTGCAAACTGCTTCGGCAATTCGAAAGCTTTTCCCAAAGGGAGAATCGCCCATTGTTCTCATTGCCACTGCTTTTAATCGTGAAGTACTTGCAGAGAACAATGCTCGAAGTTGCGTGGATCGAGTCCTCGAAAAACCGGTAACAGCTTCCTCCCTCTACGACGCCGTCGCGCAACTTATCCAAAATCACACGACAGATTCAGAGATGGGGTTGGCTCTAGTCGAGACATCGCGACTTTCGGGCGCTCGACTGTTGATCGTCGACGATGTTGAGATCAACCGTGAGGTCGCTCAGCGCATCTTTGAATCCGAGGGGGCTCAGGTTCATCTCTGCACGGATGGGCAAGAAGCTGTCGACTGGTTGCAACTGCACCACGCCGAGGTCGACCTGGTACTCATGGACGTCCAAATGCCTCACATGGACGGGCTTCAGGCAACTCGATTCATTCGCGAAGAACTCGGCTTAACCTTGCCAATCGTTGCCCTCACTGCCGGGGCGTTTCATGAGCACCAGGAAGCGGCGAGCGAGGCCGGGATGAATGACTTCATTCCCAAACCCTTCAACGTAGATCAGACGATTGGCAAAGTTTGCCAGTGGGCTCTCGTGAAGAATGACGCGCCAAGAACGCCAGTAGATACCGAACAGTCAGATCGAATCCTCAACACCGAACGCGGTCTACGGATCTGGCAGGAGAATGCCGAGTACCACAAATGGCTCAAGCGATTCTTCGAGGAAAATGGCGCGGAGCGAATCGATTCACAATGGAATGATTCCCAGTCGGCTCATGACTACCTCCACAGGGTCAAAGGTGCAGCTGGCAACTTAGGGCTGATGGAAGTTTGCCAGACCGCAGAAGCAGCCATTCGGAGACTCAACGCCAAGGAAGCTGAAGAGCCAATCCGTTCCGGCATGCGCCAAGCCCTTGAAAATGCGGAAGCAGCTGCGGAGCGCTTCATTGAGAAGACACGCGATTCAATCGCGCCTGCCCCGCGGCAAGCCAATCATGGAGACTCGACTCCCGATGGAAAGGAGGCGCTGTCTCAACTGCTTCAAGCGCTCAATACCGACAGTCCGGAAGCTGTCGAATCTTGGCTCCTCGCGCTGAAACCCGCGCTCAATGAACAAGTCTGGTCGCAAATTTGGAACGACGTAGAAAATTTTGACTTTCGAGCAGCGAAGCTCTCAGTGGCACGCCTGGTCGAAGAAGCGGATTCGAAATATGCGTAAGAAGATACTGGCCGTCGATGATGAGCCGCTCAACCTAGCTAGCATCCGTCGCATTCTCCAAGATGAATACGACTTGGTCTTCGCGACGAGTGGACGCGGCGCGATCGAAATGCTCGAAAAGCATCATCCGGATCTCATCCTGCTCGATGTTCACATGCCCGGTTTATCTGGTCATGAAGTTTGTCAGTGGGTGATGCAACACTCGCTCTATCGCGAGATACCGGTGATATTCCTCACTGGTGCTTCAGACCCAGGTGAAGAAGAGCGTGGGTTTGACTTGGGCGCCGTGGACTTTCTCCTCAAGCCCACGCAACCGAGTGTGATGCGGGCGCGCATCAAGACCCACTTATCACTCGTAAAATCAGTGAAACTTGCAAGAATCTACGAGGAATCGATCCACATGTTGGGCGTGGCGGGCCACTACAACGATAGCGATACCGGCTCGCACACCTGTCGCGTGGGGGATACCGCAGGCGCACTGGCTCGTGTTCATGGCTACTCTGACGAGGCAAGCACCGAACTGACCCTCGCCGCCACCCTCCATGATGTAGGAAAGATCGGGATACCCGATTCAATTCTGCGAAAGCCTGGGGCACTCGACGCACACGAATGGAAAGTGATGACAGAACACTCCCGGATCGGTCACACTATCTTGTCACGAAGTGATGTTCCTTTGTTTCATCTCGCCGCAGAAATCGCGCTCCACCACCATGAGAAGTGGGATGGCAACGGGTACCCAGACGGGCTATGCCAGAAGCAAATTAGCGAAGCCTCTCGAATAGTCGCTGTTGCTGATGTTTACGACGCTCTCACCACCAAACGCCCCTACAAGGAGCCGTGGTCCACTGAACGTGCGCTTGAAATAATAGAGCAAGAAGGAGGCAAGCATTTCGATCCCCACTTCGCGAGCCTCTTCGCGGGAATGGGCGACCAACTGGCGGAAATTCGAAAGAAATGGAACCTCGCCGAAGATGACGAAAACGCAGCCTAGAACGCAACTTCAAGGCTGCCGCTCACTCCGCCAGCCTCTCGGTTGAGCTTCCAGTAGATCTTGTTCCGCTGCAAATAGAGCGGCTGCAACTTTTTCAAGTGAGGCTCTCGGTCGGTCGCTCGACTGCTCCACCAAAGCGCACCGCACAAGCCACTCGCGCCAGCCAGGCCGCTGAACACGTAGTAGATGGTCGCAGCCGACTGGTCAGTAAGGGCTTGGCTCAGTGCGAGACCAATCAAAAGGCTGCCAACCGATACGCCAAAGCCCGCGGTCGTCAGGGCAATGGGTCCCCCGAGTCCGGGCATCTCGTCCTCAAGCGCCTCAATCTGGCGATTGAGTAGCTCAAGGCGCTGAGAGTTGGTGAGCGGCGGTGGTGGCGCGACGGCGACAGGCGTGGGAGCCGGCGGCTCAGAGCGCGGCGCTGGGGCAGCGGGAGCCAGCACGGGATCACTTTCCAAGTCCGACGCGCGAACCTGGGCAAAAGCCTCCGGGGGATGAAGCATCATGCCCGCTAGAATCAGTGGAATGAGCAGCGACTTGATCCAAGTCAAATTGTGGAACGCAGATCTAGCCATGAGAGATGGACAAGTAACATCTCGACTCAGAGCCGACAATGACAGGGGGGCGCTCGGCCTGGCAAAAGCGCCCCAGCCCTTGAACTGATGTGCTTCACAAATAAACAGTCACTGTTCCCCGCGCCGTGAAGGGCCACCCCGGTGCAAAGTGGATTTCTTCCACGGGCTGTGGCTCCCCCTGAAGCTGGCTCTCCGTAGCGAACTGAACTTCGCGCCACTCGGCGTCGAACAAATTCTCTACATCGAGTCGTAGTTCAAACCGCCCGATGCGCTGACCGAGACTCGCGCTGACGACCGTAAAACTCTCCGCAAGAATACTTGCGTCTTCAACTGCAGCGCGCTCGCCAACGTGCCGAACGCGCACCGAGCCAAACGTGCCAAATGGCGCCTGCGCAGAAATGCCACCACTGAAAGTGCTCGTCGGCGCAAGCGCCACCGCTCCGCCATTTCCCTCATTGGGGCGGTATTCCGCTCGATTGAGGGTGAGCGCCGCGTCCGCCGTGAGAAAACGACCCCAGTGCCAAACCCCTGTTGCCTCTATTCCGTAGCGAGTGCTGGCATCAGACGGCTCGGTCGTACCAGCGTCGCCGACGTAAACTTGTTCGCTGTCGAGATCGAGTCGGTACGCAGCCAGAGTGAATTCGAGCGCATCCAAGAACTCAGTTCTCGCTCCCACCTCATAACCTGTCGCGGCCACCAGCAAGTCAGCTGGGCCCACCGCGCGAGTCGCTCCTCGCGCATCGTTCGAGTGAAAACCACGACCGAAGTTGACGTACATGTCGAGCCAATCGAGGGGCTCGAGGATCAACGAAGCTTTCGGTGAGAACAGCAGCTGCGCCGCACTGCCTCCGTTGTTATTCCCGGTCGTCGACGGGTCATCCAAGTGATCCTCAACATCGACTTGCATACGATCCGCACGCAAACCAGCTTCCACCGCGAGCCACGGAAAGAACCGCACCTCCTCGTCGACAAAGACGCTCAGCAGGCTTTGCTCAATGTGAGCGTCCACCGTGGTACTGAGCCTTTCGCGCGTGACATCATGGTAAAGTCCATTGTCAATGCTGTCGTGTCGCGCCTGAACCCCAAAAGTCGTGTTGAAGTCCGCCCAACTGACATCATGACGGAGATGAGCACGCATGTCCGTTCCCACAACCGTACGTTGGTCCGTCTGTTCGATTTGATCGCCGTTCACGGGATCATCGAGGAAAAACGTGAAGTTCGAATAGAGCCGCCAATCGTAGGAAATGCCATAGACCACAGCTTCCAGACTGAGGTCGTCGAACTGGGTTTTGAACGCGAGCTGCCCACTGTGCCTCTGGGTCGCACCGCCTTCAGTCGGATCGATTGAACCGAAACGATCCAAGCGTCCAGCTTCCACCTCGCGCAGTGGAATTTGCCCGGAAGCGTTCCAGTCTCCAGAGTAGCTCATCCAGGTCGCCGTCATCGTCGTCCTGGGTGACAAATCGTAGGCAACACGTCCGAGCAGGTTCACTCGCCCTAAGTTCTCAGGGTTTTCGAAAGGACCGTCACTGGCATAGACCTCACCGGCCAACATAAAACTCGCGCGATCGGCGATGCGCTCCGATACGATTCCTAAACCGCGCAAGATGCCGAACTCCCCCACTGAGAACGCCACCTGACCTTCAGGCACATGATCGGCCACATGCATCTCGATGGCGCCCGCCGTAGTAAAGTCTCCAAACTCCGCGTCGTAAGTTCCCTTGTGCACGCTCAACCCGGACAGGGTCTCCGGGATGACGAAGTTGAGATCTGCGTAACCTTGCCCATGACCGTGGCTCGGCATGTTGATCGGGACGCGATCAATGCTCAGCTGCAAATCGGTTCCGTGGTCGATGTCGAAACCGCGCAGGAAGTACTGATTCGCCTTGCCGCCGCCTGCATGCTGCACCGCGATCAAACCCGGCGCGGCTTCGATGATATCGCCAGGACGACGACGAGGACGCATGCGAAGTTCTTCTGCGCTGACTTCAACCTCAGAGGCTGATGTTTCGCTTCGTTCGCCGCTGACGACAACTTCGAGCACAGGCTCTTCGTCGCCACTCTGGGCGCGGCTTTCTTCGGCGAGAACGAAGAGTGCCACCCCAAGCGCGAAAGGAGAGAAACTTGGATAAATTGAGTTGGAAAATGCGGCTCTGCCGCGTCGGACTGATGTCGACATGGGAAAATGACAATCTTTTGCATCACCACTTGAGGTGAACCTGACGCAAGACGGCGCTCACAACAAAGAGCTGTGTCGCTGCGCACCTGGGCGGGCGCGCGCACCTAGGATCACGCCTTGTGGGCGTATTGGGAGGATTTTGATGAAGTTAGGCGCGCTGACGAGGAGCCAACACGCGCTCTTCAGGCGGAGCGCGACTTCGTTCAATCCAATGCGCGGCGGCAAGTGAGGGAGCAAGCATCGCAGCTCGCTCCGGGGGCAGCGTCAAAAAATGGGAAAAGCCCGCCGGTAGAATCGACGGGAGCGAGAACCACAAGCTGGCCTGCGCGTGCTCGGCTGAACCGGAGCCATGGTCCGAAGGAGGATGATGCGGCGCAGGCGGCTGCTCGTGTTCAGGCGAATCGTTTCCAGCACTTGTCTCATCTGCTGCCTGATGACTGTGCGGAGCGTGCTCTTGGTGCGATGCGTGCTCCTGGTGCGGAGCGTGCTTGCTATGAAGATGGCCGTGACTGTGCTCGTGGTCTCCAGCGAACCGGGAATGCTCTGCGCCACTGCCCAGCAGAAGCGGAATCACCCCAAAGCGGCCATGGACGTGGTCGAGCTGATGCTTCCAAGTGTGCGCCAACGGAAGAAGTAGCGTTGCCCACAGCCACGCGGCCAAGGCAAACCGAGTGAGCAGGCGTGAGCGCATCCCCCGCAGGATGCCCGGAGCAGAAGCTCTCTTCTTGGACAGCGACACTCCTCTTATCACGCCATGGTCGTAGCAATGAAGTACCAAAACTGTCCACTCAAGGATCAGTGGCCGATTTGACCGCTCGAAGGCTCGCTGCCATGGCTCTAGTGAACACTTTCACGGAGAGCAGCAACAATGAGTCTGATTTCAATCCTCAAGGGCAACGGAAAAAGCGGCTTTGGCTATGGTTCGACCGCCGAACAAGTCACGTCCGGTCTCGATCTGTCAGGGAAACGCTATTTGATCACTGGCTGCACTTCGGGGCTCGGCGCCGAAGCCATGCGCGTTCTGATCTTGCGCGGCGCGGAAGTCGTCGGCACCGCGCGCAGCATCGATAAAGCGCGTGCCGCCTGCGCCGAACTGGGCGAGCGGGCGATTCCCGGCGAATGTGAACTCTCGGAGCCAGACAGTGTCCGCAAGTGCGTGAGTGATGTCACCGCCCAAGGAAAAAAGCTCGACGGCGTGATCGCCAACGCGGGCATCATGGCGACCCCTGAACTCACAGTGAAGCACGGCCTCGAACTGCAATTTCTCACCAACCACATCGGGCACTTCATCTTGATCACCGGGCTCTTGCCGCTGCTGAGCGACGAGGGACGCGTGGTCATGCTGAGCAGCAGTGCTCACAACATGGCTCCAGCAAAGGGTATCGACTTCGACAATCTCGATGGCGCTCAAGGCTACTCCCCGTGGAAGGCCTACGGACAATCGAAGCTCGCCAACCTGCTGTTTGCCAAGGAACTCGCCAAACGTCTGCCTTCCGAAAAGCAAACGGCGAACGCAGTCCACCCGGGTGTCATCAACACAGGCTTACAGCGCTCGATGGGGACCTTCCTGGCCGGAACCCTCCAGGTGATGGGACCGCTCTTTTTGAAATCAATCCCCGAAGGAGCGGCGACAGAAACCTTTGCACTCACCCATCCGAGTCTTGCCAGCACCAGAGGCGAATACTTCGCCGACTGCAATGTCGCCAAGTGCAGCAAGCAAGCCAATGATTCCGCGCTCGCGACCAAGCTGTGGGAAACCAGCGAGCAATTAGTCGCGAAACTCTAACTGAACGCCACTGAGATCGAGTTCGAGCTTCAACTGCCCCTTGCAGGAGCTGCTCCCGCACTCGGGCTCGCGGTATTCGAACATCGAGAGGCTGCTTTCCGAGCAGCCCTCAAAATCAAGCGTCACGTCCACGTCGCGACTTTCGATGCACATCGCCGGCAAGTTATCCCACTGAGAGCTGACGTTCGCTTGAAAGTAGTCGAACTGAACATCGTACGGGTCGCTGCCTAACCATTCGGGGTCAAGATCCTCGCCCGAAAAAGTCACGCTACCCACACTCGGATCGTCCGAATCTTGTTCAATGGTCATCGTGAGGGTGCCGCTCACCTCTTCCTCTGAAGCGTCGCCGCCCTTCTCCGAACAAGGCGTTCTCGTCCCGCTGAAGGGCACCTCAAATGTGCCGCTAAAATCGGCGTAGACGTCCTCAAGCCCACAGTCGTTGATCGATGGACGCCCGGCCGGCTTTCCCCACAGGGGCGTGCCTGAAACCTCGCGGCAATTGCCTTCACCCGAATAGATTTCACTAAACGAGCCCGCACGCTCAGGCTCGCAGTCTTCGTTCATTTCGATGTAGGTCCAAGCGCTGTCGATGCACCCTGCCGGACAATCGCCACTACCTTGGTAGAACGCCAGCTGGAACGCGCCGTTGCTTTTTTCGAAAACATAGATCAGCGAGTCACTCACGAAACCATCGTCGGATGCGCCATACACAGCTGTCACGTCGGCGAGATCGGGAAACGCTTCATGCGTGCGCGCAATCGCCTCGGCCAAGGTGACTTGATCACAGACGCCTCGACCATCAAAGCTGGTCCTCGTCACCGGGTTGATCGCCGCCTCATCAGCGGCACACATTCCCCAAGGGGTAAACGCTTCCGGCTCTGAGCCCCCGGCGCCAGAGCCCCCCGCGCTAGCCCCTCCAGACTCCGAGCCACCGAAGGCAAGTCCGCCAGAGCCGTCAGAGTCAGTTCCCTCGCCTCCTGTACTCTGCCCGCCAGTTCCGCCAGGCGAGTCTTCAAGCCCTGAGTCATCTGCTGAAGAGCAGCCCATCATCACAAAGGGTAGAAGTAGGACTGATAGGTGAAGAGGGGAACGATGCATGGCGAAGAATCCTTTAAGCGAGCAAATCCGGTATTCTTTCAAGTGTTGTCTTGGTCTAAAGCCCGGTCAAGACCCTTGGACGCGCAGGTAACCAAAACGAAGAAAATCATAAATCTGCGCAGTCAGTGCTTCGGTACTCTCTCCAGAAAGACCGAGTGTTACCGCCTGATAGAGCAGCTCCTTGAGCGCGCCAATCGTGAGGTAGGCGAGCACGCGGGGCTCCCCATCCGCGACCACACCTAGCGCCTGACCGTCCCGGAGACTTTCCGTGAGCAAGAGCACGACGCCGTCGTAAAACGTGGTCAGCTTGCGTTGAAATTCTGGATCCACGCCGACAGCATCCGTGAAGAGGATCTTCGTCATGGCCCGTTCCTGCAAACACACTCCCAAGATCCCGCGAATGTTCTCCAGCACTTGTTCTGCCACCGGGTTCTTCGGATCGTCGGTGACAATCCGAATGATCGCGCCGGCAATCTGCACCGAAAATCGATCGATCAATTCTTCGAGCGCTTCTCGTTTGTCCTCAAAGTAGAGGTAGAACGTACCTCGGGCGACGCCGGCTTCTTTGACGATGTCTTCAACTGTCGCCCGCGCGTAGCCCACTTTCGCGAATACCTTGCGCGCCGACGTCAAAATTTGATCGCGGCGTTCTTCCTTACTCAAGTTCTCCTGTTTCTTGCTCACCTTGGCGGCCTTGGCCTTGGAGCGAGCCACGGCCGGCTGAGAAGTCGCGGGAGTACGCACAGACGAGGTTCTTTTCTTCGCCGGAGCGCGTTTGGTAGCCACGGCGCGACTATCCCCATTTCGGCTCCCTCCCGGCAAGCTGTGGGGCAGCAGAACCGCAATCTGCAGCTCCCCGGGCAGCCAAAGCGCCCTGCCCGGAATGGGGATCACCCCTCAGTTGAGCTGTCTTAGGCCTGCTTTGCGCAAGGTTTGCGTGTACTCAATTCTCAGGCAGTCTAGGGCCACTGACACTCGTGTCAGTGACACGCGTGTCAGCAGGGCACTTCAGGCAGAAACAGCCGGAAGCAGGCGGGAACACAGTATGACGACAAATAGCGAACAGCATCTTCCAGAGCAGCTTCTCATTGGCCTCGACGTAGGCTCCACCACGGTGAAAGCCGTCGTTCTCCATCCGGAGACGAAGGAAATTCTGTGGAACAACTACCAACGTCACCACACCAAGCAGCCCGAGAAGTGTCTGGAACTCCTCGGAGCGATCGAAGCCGCCTTCCCGAATCACAAGCCTGAACAGTTCCGCATTTACGCGACGGGCTCAGGCTCCGGTCCCATCTGCGCGCCTGTCGGTGCGAAGTTCGTCCAAGAGGTGAACGCAGTCACCCTGGCGGTGGAAGAAAAGCACCCTGATGTGATGAGCGTGATTGAGCTCGGCGGTCAGGACGCGAAGATCATCATGTTCAAGAAGAGCGAGGAGACCGGCGAGAAAACGGCTTCCACCTCGATGAACGACAAATGCGCGAGCGGCACTGGCGCGACGATCGACAAGTGCATGATCAAAGTCGGTGCAGAGCCAGGCTTTGCCACTTCGCTCCGTTTTGACGACTCCAAGCTGCATCACGTCGCTGCCAAGTGCGGTGTGTTCGCAGAGACCGACATCGTCAACTTGGTGAAGACGGGCATCCCCAAGGCAGAAGTCCTCTGCTCGCTGGCTGACGCTATCGTCAATCAAAATCTGAGCGTGCTCACGCGCGGCAACACCCTCAAGTCAAAGGTGCTTCTGCTCGGCGGCCCCAACACCTACCTCCCCTTCATGCAGGACTGCTGGCGCAAGCGCATTCCGGAGACTTGGGAGTCGCGCGGCTACGCTTGGCCCAAGGACATTCCTGTCGAAGAACTCATCTTCGTGCCGGAGAGCGCAGAGCTCTATGCCGCCTTTGGCGCTGCAGTCTACGGATTGAGCGAAGGCCCAGAAGTAGCGATCTATCGCGGTACAGAGCCTCTTTCGGACTTCATCCACAACGGTCGTCGCGCGCGGCTCGGCGAACAAGCTGGTCCCCCGCTTTCCGTCGATCAGGGCGAGACCGATAAGTTCGTCGAAACCTACAAGATCCCGAAGTTCGTTCCGGCCACGCTCCAGGCAGGGCAAGTCTTGCGCGGGGTGATCGGCCTCGATGGCGGCTCCACTTCCTCCAAGGCAGTCGTTGTTGGAGAGGATGGAGAAATTCTCTTCAAATCCTACCAGTTGTCTAAAGGCAACCCGATCCAGGACACCAAGGAACTACTCGCCGATCTGAAGCAACAGATCGAAGGTCAGGGAGCGACGTTTGAATGTCTGGGCTTCGGTGCGACAGGTTATGCAGCGGACGTGCTCGAAGAAACGGTTTTGGCAGACGTGAACGTCGTCGAAACGGTGGCTCATATGATGAGTGCGGTGCACTTCTTCGGTGACGTCGACGTCATCTGCGACATCGGCGGCCAGGACATCAAAGTTCTCTTCATGAAGAACGGCGACATCGCCAACTTCAAGCTGTCGAACAGTTGCTCAGCCGGCAACGGCATGTTGCTCCAAGCCATGGCCGATCAATTCGGCTTGCCTGTGACTGCCTACGCCGAGAACGCTTTCAAAGCAGAGCTGGCTCCGAAGTTCTCCTACGGTTGCGCAGTATTCCTCGACAGCGATCGCGTGAACTTCCAAAAGGAGGGCTACCAGAAGGAAGAGTTGTTGGCTGGTTTGGCACAGGTACTGCCCAAAAACGTGTGGCAATACGTCGTGCAGATTCCTCGCATGGCGTCCCTGGGCAAAAAGTTCGTTCTCCAGGGCGGCACTCAGTACAACATGGCCGCCGTGAAGGCGCAGGTCGACTACATCAAAGAGCGCGTACCGGGAGCCGAAGTCTTCGTGCATCCTCACACGGGCGAAGCTGGCGCGATTGGCGCAGCCATGGAGACCTTGAGGCGCTACAAACGAGACGGAAAGTCGCGCTACATCGGCATCGAGAGCACCCTCAACCTCGACTTCGTCACCAAGAACGATGCGGAGACCGTGTGTCACTTTTGCCCCAACGAGTGCAAACGTACCTTCATCGACACGACGCGCCCGGACGGCTCAACGAGCCGCTATATTTCAGGCTTCTCCTGCGAGAAGGGCACTGTCGAGAGCAAAGACGCCATGTTGGCGCTCATGGAAGAGCGCAAGGCGACTGCAGCTAACTTCCCGAACGTCGTGTCCTACGAGTCAGAGCTTGCCTTCAAGAGCTTCTACAAATCAGAGCCCATGCCGGAGGCCGGAACGCCCGTCGAAGACTTCGAGGTGAAGCAGACAATGTTCCGCGTCAAACGCACCGCGGTCACGCGCCCCTTCCGGCGCTCCAGCGAAGAAGCTGTCAAGCGTCGCAGGAAGCTCCGCATCGGCATGCCTCGTGTACTCAACATGTACTCGACGGCCCCGTTTTTCCGCGCTTACTTCGAGGCTGTTGGCATTCTGCGCAACAATGTCGTCTTCAGCGATGAGACCACGGAAGAAATGTTCACCGAAGGCGCCAAATACGGCTCCATCGACCCCTGCTTTCCCAGCAAAGTGGTTCAGTCGCACATCCACAACCTGCTCTTTCACAAGCACAATCCGGCACGCAACAAGCAGCTCAACTACTTGTTCTTCCCGATCCTGACTCACGTACCCAACTTCGTAAAGGACACGATGGACAACACCTCGTGTCCGATTGTCGCTGGAACACCTGACGTGATTAAGGCCGCCTTCACGAAAGAAGTCGACTTCTTCAAAGAGCGCGACATGGAGTACATCGACACAGCTCTCAGCTTTGGCGAACCCAACTTGCTCAAGAAGCGCATGTTCACCACTTGGGGCGATCGCCTAGGAATCACTGAAGACGAAAACGACTTCGGCATTGAGCAAGGCCTCAAGGCTCTCGATGCGTTCCACGCGGACTTGGAGGACAAAGGGCGCGCGATTCTCGAAACTGTCGAAGCCGAAGACCGCATGGCGATTCTCGTACTCAATCGCCCCTACCATTCAGATCCTGGTCTCAACCACGGCATCCCTGAAGAGTTCCAGGTGCTCGGTTATCCCATCCTGAGTGTGCGCTCGATCCCCAAGGACGAAGAGTACCTCAAGCGCTACTTCAAAGAAGATTTAGAAAACGGCGTGATCAAGTCGCCGCTCGAACTCAACCACGTGTGGCCCGAGAACTACTCCGCAAACAGCTCACAGAAGGTGTGGGGCGCCATGTTCGCCGCGCACCATCCGAACGTGGCTGTCCTCGACTTGTCGAGCTTCAAGTGCGGACACGATGCCCCCACTTACGGCATGATCGACACGATTCTCAGCACCTCGAAAACGCCCGCTTCGGCCCTTCACGATCTCGACGCGAACAAGCCGGGCGGCTCGATCAAGATCCGCGTGAAAACCTACGCGCACTCGCTGAAACTCGCCGAGGAACGCCTGGACGATGTCAGCCAAAAGCGACGTGATCTTGAGGTCTCGATTGAAAAGAAGCGCCTCCAGCTCCTAGAAATGAAAGTGGCTCAATTGAGCAGCATGAAACAGACGGATCCGGCGCTTCTCGAAATGCTCGAAGCGACGCGCGCCAAGGTGCTCGCTTACGAATCAGCGCGTGCGCCCCAGCAGGAAATTCCCACTGGTTTCGTCACGCTCGGCAAAAAGAGCGACGGACGCATCGTCGCGGTGCACCGCCCCCAGGGCGCCAGCGCGAGTCCGGCAGAATAATCTCTCTATTTTTTGATGCTGAGGCCCGCCTTTTGAGGCGGGCCTTTTTTTCCGGCGCGCTCCTCAAAAACTGATGGCTACTCCGACCATCAATTGAGGGAGCACAAACACGCCCACATTGTTGTCCGTCAGGCACTCGCTCTCCGAGACACAGTAAAATTCCCCCTCGTTGAAGTAGAAGGGCAGACGTCCCATGAAACGCAGGTGCACGTGGCGATGCAGATCAACCTTCAAACCGGCGTCCAGGACCGGCGAAAAGGAGAATCGATGGCGATTGGCGCCAAAAGAGATCACGTGACCCAGTCCGACGCTCGCGCCCAGATAAGGCACCCAGATCCCCTTGGTCATCTCGAGATTCCCGCCGAGTTGGTAGCTCTCAATGGCGCCGTCTCCGCTGAAATCAGGTGCGCTATTGAGATCCCCGATCCTGTCGTATTCGAAGGTGTGATGGGAACGCGTATAGGAGAGATAAATAAACCCATCGTGCTGGACCCGGTAGCCGACCATTGCCGTGAACACTGGCGCTGGCGAGATCGCCAAGTGGCCTTCCGTTACCTGGGGATTTGTATCAAGCTTTGTCGAGGTAATGTCGCGCGTGATTCCGAACTGATAGCCGCCTGCTACGCTGAGCTCGATCAGGTCGTGCGCCGAGGCCGGAGTCGCTGAGAGACCGAGGCCGAGCACAACAGCCGAAGCAAGAGAGAAGAATTTCACAGGCCCCCCATAGCGCAGGCCATCGAGCGGGGGAAATAAGCAGCCCATCATGAAATGACGCGCAATCGCGTGATTCCATTCCGCGAAGCTGTCGAATCGTCCAAATTGCCGGGTTCCTGATAGGAAGCGACGGTCTGCTCCCCCGAACCCGGGCGCGCTTTTCCGGCGCCTAGACTCGCTTTGGCCGGAATTTCTGGGTCCCGCTCAGCCCAAGCGCGCGCAACATCCGGGTCGAGCAAATGGGTCGGGGAGATGTTGGAGAGCGCGGTCATCATCACACTCTTCACATCGGGCTTTTCCTGCTCGAGCTGTGCCAAGAGCTGGGTCATCCGGTCACGCTTCAGGCCATCTTGAGAACCGCAAAGGTTGCAAGGCAGAATCGGAAAGGCTTGTTCCTCGGCCAGGGTCGCAAGCTTGTGCTCCTCACACTGAATCAACGGACGGATCACCTGAAAGCGGCCATCGTCTGTGGTGTAGACGGGCGGCATCGACTGCAATTTTCCACCGTAGATCAAGTTCATCAAGAACGTCTCCAGAGCGTCGTCACGATGATGCCCCAAAGCGATCTTGTTGCATCCGAGTCGCTCAGCGACTCGATAAAGAATGCCACGACGCAGCCGCGAACAAAGCGCACAGTAGGTGCCGCCTTCTTTCACGTGATCTTTGACCACACTATAGGTGTCTTCGCCCACAATTTCATAAGCAACTCCGGTGCTCGCCAGATGGGCTTCCAAGGAGCGACCATCATAATCAGGCTGCTTTTGGTCCAAGTGGACAGCAATCAAGTCGATGCGAAAAGGGAGTCGCGCTTGCAGATCTTGAAGCAAGTGCAAGAGTCCATAACTATCCTTACCTCCACTCACCGCCACCATAATGCGATCGTTCTCAGCAAGCAGCCGGTACTGCTCCGAAGTCTTGCGTAGTTGGCGGCTGAGTTGCTTTTCTGTGGTCGTCTTTGAGGCCATGGTCGGGTGGGCGCTGTTAGCGGGCCGGAAGCTAGCTCAGCGGCCAAGCTCGTGCCAGAGCCCCTTGCCGGGTGTGATGTGGCGTGGTTCCCTCTCAATTCACCGGATCCAGGTCAAAACCTGGTCCCCACGTCTCAAGCGATGAAGAACCCCTGGCGGCAGAGTAGCATCCGGATGACGCTTTCAAGCGTCGTAGCGCCCATCATCATCCAGGCTGCAGTACCCAGCTCCGCCCAGGCGCAATGGCCGGCACCGGAAAAGGAACTCGCACGCGAGACTCGCGACGAAGAAGTCGAAAAGGAAGCGCAGCAGACCCGCGAGAAGGACACCGTGATCAAGCCCGTGGCGGTGGTCACACAGATCCCGCCACTCCCGGGCAATTGGAAGTCTGCCGAAGTCATCCTCGAGCTCACCATCGACATCAAGGGCCGAGTGTCGGACGCCTCTGTCGTCAGTGGTGAAGACCCGTTCGCAGCGGCAGCCCTGTCGGCCACGAAGAACTGGGAGTTCAAACCGGCGCGTCGCAACGACGAACCCGTCCCGTCGAAAATTCACTTCATGGTCACCTTCACTCCCGTGGAGAAGACCCCGTCGCTCGATGCGCCAGATGACGAAGAACAGGAGGCAGCTGCGGCCCCCGAGTCCCAAGGCTCTGGCCAAGCCTTGGAAGAAGTTGTCGTTTACGGAAAAATTGAAGACCCAGGAAGCACGAGCTTCAGCCGAGCAGAAGTGCGGAATCTGCCCGGTGCCTTCGACGATCCACTTCGGGCCATCGAGGTGATGCCCGGTGTCACTCCGATTGCTAGCGGACTGCCTCTTTTCTTCGTACGCGGCGCCCCTCCCGGTAACGTTGGCTACTTCATCGATGGCATCCGCGTACCGCTCTTGTATCACGCGTTCCTCGGCCCTTCGGTGATTCATCCCGCTTTCATCGACCAAGTTCGGCTCAGTTCCGGCCCCATGCCGGCTAAGTTTGGTCGCTATGCCGGGGCGGCGGTTGAGGTCGAGTTTGCCGAGCCAATTCGCGATTTCCGTGCAGAAGCGAGTGTCCGACTCATCGATGCTGGCGCTTTCGTCGAAGCCCCCATCAACAAAGGCAAAGGCTACGCGCTGCTAGGTGGCCGCTATTCCTACACCGCTCTTTTAGCGACACTATTCTCACCCGGCACGCGCCTCGATTACTGGGACTACCAAGGGCTGGTCGGCTACTCTTTGGGCCGCAGGGACGAAGTCAGTCTGATGGCCCTCGGTGCCTACGATTACATCGGAAGCGATGGCGAAGTCGTGGGAGGTACCGAATATCATCGCATCGATCTGCGTTGGGATCACGACTTTTCACGTGATACAAATATGCGCCTGGCGGCGACCTGGGGGCGCGATCGCACGCGATCAGACTCGGGGTACCTCTCCGACAATCTGTGGGGCTTTCGCTTCAATTTCGAACACCGCGCCGAAGACTTCGTTCTTCGATCAGGCGCCGACTTGTGGCTCGACAACTACAATATGGACGTCGACCCGGCGATTGCAGAGCCCGAAATCTACACCGAGCTGTTTCCGGCGCGCACCGATGGATCTGGAGGGGTGTGGGCCGATGTTGTGCTGTTTCCTCGTTCCAAGATTCAGATCATCCCGGGCGTGCGCGCGGATATCTATTCGTCACTCGACGCCGTACGTGCAAGCGTTGATCCACGGATCGCAGCCGAATACCAGCTCACACCCCGCTTGCGCGCGATTCACTCCCTGGGAACCGCCCACCAATCTCCGAATTTCGTGCCCAATGTGCCCGGTGCGCAGGTGGCGGGACTCGAAAATGGACTCCAACAAACCCTGCAAGCCGCGACCAAATATGAAGCTGACTTGCCGTGGGACGTCACTGGTTCGGTCACGTTCTTCATCAACGGGACCAAACAACTGACCGATCCCATTGGTCTCGGTCAATCCCTCGCTATCGATGAACAAAGTGGAAGCAAGCGTTCGCAGGGTCGCGCCTATGGAATTGAATTCTTCTTCAAACGAGCACTCACTCGCCGCTGGGGGGCACTCATCTCGTATACCCTCTCAAAAACTCTGCGTTCGTTCGATTCCATCACCACCGTGCCGGGCTACGAGCGCCCACACGTCTTCAACGGAGCGCTCAGCTACGACTTTGGCTACAATATCCGGGCCTCGGTCAAACTCGCTCTCGCCTCCGGAATTCCTGGACGAGAGACGACCTTGAACGGATTTGTCTACGATCAAAGTCGTAGCGCTCCTTACGTGCGAGTTGATGCGAAATTAGGCAAGCGCTGGGTGGTCAGCGATACTTTTGAATGGGGCGCACACTTGGAAGTGCTCAATGCCACTTACAGCCCCAGCGTGACCACGCGCACCTGCACGGTCGACGACGGCTGCGAAAATGGTGGAACTGCTCCAATCACGTTCCCCAGCCTCGGCGTGGACGCTACCTGGAAGTAGGCATCTGCCAAATGACCATCTCGCGCAATAGGCACCTGCCTTGCAGCCAGAACATAGGATACTTCCTGCGCGATTGACGAGCACGCTCGACCGCGGTCCCCTGGAGTGACCTACCTTCCCATCCGGGAGCTCGGAATTCTCTCATGGCAACCGAAATACCCACAGGCGAGCTACTCTTGGTCGAAGACGATCAAGCCGACGCCGCTCTGGTGAGTCGGCTCCTTCAAAAAGCTCAAATCTTCCCGCGCAAGGTGAGGCTCGTCGGCAGTCTGAGTGCCGCAAAGGCAGCACTGGAAAATCACGAGATCGATGCGGTGCTCCTCGATCTTGGACTTCCTGACTGCCAAGGCGTGGAATGCGTGCGCGCCCTGCGACAAGTGGCTCCTGACCTTCCCGTCGTGGTCCTCACGGGTCGCGAAGACTCAGAACTTGCAATGACTTGCCTGGCTGCAGGCGCACAAGACTACCTTTCGAAGGGCCAGATAGGCTACGAGAGCCTACGACGAGCCATTCAGTACGCCCGCGCTCGCGTCAGAGAAAACACAGCTCAGCGAAGAGCAGCCGAACTTGAGGGACATCTGGCCACTATCGTGGGTTCATCGCACGATGCGATCTTCAGTGTCGATCTCAATGATAGAATCCTGACTTGGAATCGCGGCGCCGCGACAATGTTCGGACTCACCCCCAAGCAGGCGATCGGGAGGCACGATCGCAAAGCTTTCCATCTTCGAAACGAATCAAAACAGTCCAGTAAAGTGGTGGCGCCTCCCCAAGGAAACTCCCCATCACTCGGCCCACCATGTCGAAGTAACGATTGAGCACCAAGACCGGCCCGCGATGATACTGTCAGTGAGCGTCTCAGCGCTTTTTGGCCAGGAGGGCGGCACAGTAGGCTTCGCCGCCACCTGCCGAGACATCACCGAGTCGCGACTCCATGCGGAGCAGCTTCGGGAGCGCAACGACCAGTTGATCGTTCGAGATCATCAAATGCGTGCCCTTTTGACACGGCTGAACGAGATCCGGGAAGAAGAGAGGAAAAGGATCTCCGGGGAAGTCCACGACGAGTTGGGACAACTTCTCACAGGGGTGAAGATGGACCTGCGCTGGGTCAAACGTCGAATCGATCCAGAGGCTGTTCCGGGCGCCGAGCCACTCTTGTCCCGCCTGGATGAAGCAGTGACGCTCGTCGACCGCACGATCTCTACCGTTCAACGAATCGCTGTCGAACTCCGTCCGAGCGCACTCGACGCGCTGGGCCTCCAGCCAGCGATTCGCGACGAAGCCCGCCGCTTCGAACGAAAGTTCAACGTCAAAGTCGAACTCGCGCTGGCCGATACGAGCAGCGTCCCGGACGACGTCGCCACTGCGCTATTTCGAATCCTCCAGGAGCTGCTCACGAATGTAGTCCGGCACGCGCAGGCCTCGTCAGTGGAAATCAGTTTGACGCTCGAAGACGACACGTGGGATCTGACCGTGAAGGACAACGGTATCGGCATGGCAGCTATTCCAGCTCATCAAAAATCGCTAGGTATGCTGAGCATGCGGGAGCGTGCAGAGTCCCTAGCAGGTTCCTTCATTGTCGAAAGCTCGACATCAGGAGGAACCACTGCTCGAATCAGTATCCCCTTTCATCAAAACTGATAAGATTCTCAGAGTTCAACCATGCAAGCCGTCTTGATCGCTGATGACCACGAAGTGACCCGACGTGGCCTGCGAGAAATCCTCACTGACAAATATTCTGGGATTGAAATTTGCGAGGTGGGTGGCGCTAGGGAGTTCGTGGAGAAACTACCGCTCCGACCCTGGGATCTTATTCTGCTCGACGTACGTATGCCGGGCGCCAAAGTTCTCGACCTGCTGAAGCTCACCCGCGCGCTAGAACCGCCGCCACCAGTTCTCATCTTGACGGCGCTCACTGAAATTGAGTTTGTCACTGAAACGATGAAGGCAGGCGCCAACGGCTTAATTCATAAGCACCGCGCGTCTGACGACCTGCTGGAGGCCGTCAGCATCGTCGCCCGCGGCGGCACCTACGTGCATCCGGAAACGGCCATGGATCTGGCGAAAAACCTTCGAGACAGCTCCGATCCTGTTGCGCTTCCCCATCTCGTCCTGACAAAACGAGAACTCGAAGTCTTTTGCATGATCGCCAAAGGCCTCGCCATCAAGGAAATCGGGGGCGAGCTAGGTTTGAGTGCAAAAACTGTGGCCACCTATTTGACGCGAATCAGAGAAAAAACGGCGCTCAACAGCCATGTTGAAATCGCTCGCTACGCCCTGCAGCACCAGCTGGTGGACTGAGTACGTAATCATATTCCCTACAAGAATTCGGGAATATGCCGACATTGTCCCGGCACTAGAAGACCTACAGTCTCGCTGGTGATCAGCCAAGAGAAGCCGCAGATTCTCGTGGCCGACGATTCTCCGGAGCTTCTCCGCCGAATCGTCGCGCTGATCGAAGAATACGGGGTCTTCGAGGTTTTGACCGCCCGGACGGGTCTAGAGGCCAGCCAGCTTTTAGAGAGGACCATCCCCCCCTACGCGCTGCTCGACTACACCATGCCGGGCTTGAGTGGGCTGAAACTCCTGCAAAAGATCAGAAGCAGCGGTCACTCTACTTGTGTCGTCATCCTCACTGGCCGCGATGAAGCCTCAGTCAGAGAAGCCTGCCTCAGCTCTGGCGCCGATCAGTTCTTTAGTAAGGCCGATGGAATCGAGACGGTCATCGAGTTCATTCATGAGCACTACTCGAATGCACTCGCCAGCTCCAAGTAGGTAATTTCCGGACCCTTTCTAGGAAATCCATGACTTGTCCGAGTTAGCTCGACGAGGCTGAATTGTACGCATTCAGAAATGGGAATCACTCTACAGGAGGACTGGTGGCGTACTCTTTTCAACTTCAGCTTTTCCTCGCCGGGAAAACAGCTCAGTCAGAACACATCACACGAGCAGTGCGCGGTCTTTGCGAAGAGCTGCTTACTGAAAGCTACTCGCTCGAAGTGATTGACGTACTCGAGCATCCGGAGCGGGCAGAACTGTCCACGGTGGTCGTGGCGCCCACTCTGCTCAACCAAACTGCGCTCACTTCGAGACGCCTGATCGGTAATCTGACCAATCGAGATTCGTTCGTTCGCTTCCTCGAAGTCGGAGAGAGAGCTGGCGCCAATGAACTTTAAGCGGAGCCTCAGCCTTCCTAGCTCAACGCGACTCAAGTCGCTTCGCGCTCGCGATGCCTTAGATATCTTTTTCGAGCTCAGTCATGACGCCATCATGATCACTGATGATGACGGCTCGCTCCTCTTCGTCAACGAGGCGGCATTGACTCTGTTTGGACAAGAACGAGACGAACTTCTGAGTCAAGAGTTTCGTTTCTCGGGCTGTGCGGATCACGCGACCGAGATTCATGTGCTCGGCCCAGACGGAATCAAGACAGCAGACCTCAATGTGATCGAATTTGATTGGCCGGAACCTGGTTCCCGGCTCGTCTGCATTCAAGACACGACGGCTGCCAAGAGAATCGAGCTCCAGCTCATGATGTCGGAGAGGATGATTTCCCTAGGAACATTGGTGGCAAGCGTGGCCCACGAAATCAACAATCCCCTCGCCGCAGCGATCGGCAACCTCAATATGGCAGTTGAGGAAGTCGCGAAGCTCGCTCGTCGTCAGCCGATTCCGAGCGAACTTGTCGAGCAACTTGAAGATACCCAACAAGCCACGAATCGAATTCGAAAAATCGTCAACGACTTGAAGCTTCTCTCGCGAGCCGACATTGAGTCACGCGATCCTGTCGACGTCGAGGACGTACTTGAATCCACCTTGCGCATAGCCAACTGCCAAATCTGGCCAAGGGCACGTCTCGTCAAAGACTACAGTTCGCCTTTGCCCGTGCTCGCCAATGAGCCGCGTTTGGCTCAAGTATTCTTGAACCTGATCGTCAATGCTGTGCAGGCCATCCCGCCAGGCAATCCAGCGAAAAATGAGGTTCGCATTGCGACCTCAAGCAATGCGGTGGGAGACGTCAACGTCACCATCTCAGATACGGGAGCAGGTATCCGTCCCGACGTCGCCGCACGGCTTTTCGAGCCCTTCTACTCGACAAAAGAGGGGACGGGCACGGGGCTGGGTCTCTCGATCAGCCGCCAAATCATCGAGTCGTTCGGAGGAAGCCTTCATTTTGAGACTCAACTGGGCAAGGGCACGCAGTTTCACATTCGACTGCCGGCAGCCCCGCGGGGAATGAGCAGCGGCTCGGTTCCTCCGACCGAAATCAAAGAACCAAGGCTCAAGCTCTTGATCATCGACGATGAGTCCATGCTGCTCGAAGTTCTGCAGCGTCGATTGATGAAAGAGTTCGATGTCACGACAACGAGTGATGCCGAAGAGGCTTTGTGCTGGATCAGCGAGGGCTGGAAATTCGATGTCATCCTCTGCGACGTGACGATGCCTAAAATGACCGGCTCGCAATTCTACCGCGATCTCACAAAGACCGACGAAAGCCTCAGCAAGCGTATCCTCTTCATGACCGGCAGTGGGCACTCCGGGGAAAGCTATGATTTCCTCAAATCGGTCGAGAACCTCCATGTCGAAAAGCCTTTCGATTTCGTCGAACTCTGCGAAACGCTGACGAAACTTGTTCCCAAAATCGCGAACTAAGCCGACAACCGTTCGCTAACATCCTGTCTCGCTTTGAGAATCGGCGTTCCCTGGGGAGGGTGCCACTTACGTCACCTGTGTGGGTGTCGTCCATGCAGACGTGACTCATCCCAGGAAGAACCATGTCCGTCCAAGTTGAAGATGCTTTGGGTAGGTGCGAATCACTCGCTCATATGCTTCTCGTCCACGACGGTTCCCCGGGGAACCATCGTCTGGAGGCTGGACTATTGGAGGCGGGCTACTTTGTCACCACGGCCAGCGCAGAAGAAGAAGCGCTTCGACTCCTCGTCGAGCTGCGACCCGACCTGCTCGTCATGGGAACCGACGTCGTGGGCATGGAAGGTTGGAGGCTCAGTCGGCTAAACCGCCCCGGGCAACCCCAAGAGACGACCAGCGAAGAAATCAACATGGACCAGGTGATGGCTCAAGTGGAAGGGCTCGTCCGAACAAGTCTCCTTCCCCCTCCGCTCGACTGCTTGAGCGCCTGAGTTTCTCGAGAAAGGCAAAACGTCAAAAGCGAACGCCACCAACAAACTCAGTGTACGGCCACCAAAGAGTGTCCTCATCAAAATTACGTACCTGAGTCAGGTGATAGCCGAGCTCCAAGGTGGGAAACACCGGACCAGTCTGCCAATCGTAGCCAATCGCAAGGCGGGTATCGTGACCAGTCGCAGATCCTTTCCGTCCTTCCAGGAAGTTCATCTGCAGCAGAAGACCATAGAGCAGGTAGAGGCCGCTTGTTGGTCCGCTCGGCTTGAGCGAGGTCACGTAGTGCTTGAAGGTGAGTCCATAGCCTATCGCGAGGTGCCAAGGATCGGCGGGAAAAAACCTGACGCCAGCATGAACACCGAGGGCAGTTCTGCGAGTCACAAAGTATTCATGAGTGTAAGTCAGGCCAGCTCCGAGCGGCACGGCTTTGTCGAGCGTGAGAGGAGCCTGATAGGCGATAGATACGCCAAAAACATTCGCGTGCGGTGTCGAGTAGACGAGCGCTGGAGCAGCTTCAGGCGGCTGAGTCTGAGCCGAAGCGGGCAAGACAAAGCCGACCAGACAACAGGACAGGAAAATCGCGCTGCGGAGGGGGCCGAACTGAAAGCGGCTCGAGAGCTTCATCTGCTGACTGTGTCTCCTGCGAATCGACGCTGGTCAACTCGCCTTCAGCCTGACTCCCCTACCCTGCTCTCCGGAAGGAGAAAAAAGAGGTGTTTGCGCGAATGCTGACGAGAAACCATACTCGCGCCCGCCATGAACGCAGAAGCTCCTCGTCGCCAGGTTCTCCATCTTACAGGCCGCGACACGCCCGGGACCGTCACGGGGTTCTGTGCCCTTCTCGCCGAGTGCGGAACTCAGCTGCTTCATCTCGGTCAGTCCTCAGTACACGACTGCCTCAGCCTGAATGTCGAAATTGAAGGCGGTGCGTCTGAGACTCTAGAAAAGGCCCGCGAGTTTGCAGCCAGTCGTAAGCTGATGCTGGAAACCACTGATCTTCCGCAGACGACATCACGCGAACTTGGCTGCAGCATTTGGGTCACCGTCTTAGGCGACATTTCGAACGGACTCGCGATCTCCGGGATTTGCGAGATCTTGCGCGACGAAAGTCTCGCGATCCGTCGGATCGACTCGATTGGTCGTCAAAAGCTCGTGGGGGTGAACATTCTCGCCAACGCGCCGACCCTGAGCGATCCTGAGCTGCGCAGGATTCGCCAAAAGGTGCTCGCGCGCGGCCAGGACCTGAGCGTCGATTTGGCGGTCCAGCGCGACGATGTCTACCGCACGAGCAAGCGACTGCTCTGCATGGATGTGGACTCCACCTTCGTGAAAGGCGAATTCATCGACGAATTGGCGGAGCTTGCAGGAGTTAAAGAGCAAGTCGCCGAAATCACGGCGAGTGCCATGCGCGGCGAACTTGATTTTGAAGCCTCTCTGCGGGCACGAGTTGCGCTGCTCAAAGGGCTCCCGATGAGCCGAGCTCAAGAGCTGTGCGATCGATTCGAACTAAGCCCAGGGGCGGCTGATCTCGTGCGCACGGTGAAGCGACTGGGCATGCGAGTAGGGCTAGTCAGTGGCGGTTTCGACTTCTTCGTCGAACAGCTCAAGGAGCGTTTTAGCCTCGACTTCACCTTCGCCAACGAACTCGAAGTGGAAGATGGAATCCTCACCGGCAAAGTGATTGGCACAGTGGTCGACAGCGCGCGCAAAGCGCAAGTTCTTAAAGATATGTCCCACGTGTTTGGGATCCGTCCCGAACAAACCATCGCCGCAGGAGATGGGGCCAACGACATTGAGATGATTCAAGCTGCTGGCTTAGGCATCGCCTACCAGGCCAAACCTCGTCTCCAAGAAGTCGCCGACACACGCTTCAATCAACATGACCGTCTCGACACTCTGCTCTACCTGATGGGTTACGATGCTGAATTGATTGTTGGAGCGTGTAAGTGACGACTCGACGACGGCTTGCAGTCATCGGCTCCGAAGAACAACTTCAAGGAAAAGGTCCCAGCGAATTTCGAGCGCCTTGCCCGAGGGGCCGAATTGGGCACTCCCGAGCACATTGGAGCCGTTGCTATCGCCGTGGCTCTCGCGAGCCGCAGCGCGCGCACCTGCGTCCCACCCTCCGCGCAGGCGGAGCTGCTGACCGGGCTTGAAATGGCGCGTCTGTGGATGCAACGAAGGGCAAGCAGCGAGGATGTGCTCGGAGCACGAGCACGAGTGTTTCAATCGGTCAGCGCCATCGAAGAGATGACCGCACGAGCCGTCGAAAAAGCGAGAAACCAACTCGGCCAGGGCCCAGCGACTCCACTTGACGCTCACGCAGATCACGTCGTCGAGCGCTACGCCAGATTGGCCGCTCACTTCGCGACCTCTGCCGTGTGTCATACCCTGGATGCCGTCAGCGATAGCTCTGCGGCGCTCGAAGTCCTGCAGGATGTTGAAGGCGCCCGCGCTTATCAGGCTGCCGGTCTTGGTGCTGCCCGGCATGCCGCATTTCGCGCCGCTGCGTGGGACCAGGCCAGCTGGGAGAGTTCGCGCCCGGGAGCTCTCAATTCAGACGCAGCACGCTCAGCCATCGCGGTTCAGGTGTTCCATGAATACCTCGGTGGACGCTGGCGAGTTCACGCCGATGCCGAGCGCACAGCGAATAGTGCGTTCATTCACTGGGCAGTCGGCGGTTCGACTCACTAGAGGAAGCCTCCACACACCTGAGCGACTGTCTTAATTTTCGTCGCCCTTACTTTTCGTCGCCGGCTTTCACAAAGTCTGGCGGCGCTTCAGAGCCATCGCCCCAAAAGTACTTGTCCATCTCTGTAAACCAAACCTTCTGGCCTTGTTCACTTGTGAGATCGAGGCGGTACTCATTGATCAGCATCTTTGAATGTTCGAGCCATTGAGCCCAACCTTCTTTGGAAATGTTGGCCAAGATCTTTTCGCCAATCTCGCCTTTGATGGGGGCCTTATCGAGCGCTTCCGCTTCATGGCCGAGCTTGATGCATTTCACCGTTTTTGACATGGGGGCCCTGTTTGCCACGCCGGGTCGAATCACGCCAGCTCTAGAGAATTCAGGCGCGAAGTATACGAAAATGTTTCTCTATATGACTTTTTTTCGTTTAACTATACGCAATCGTTTAGTCGGCGACTTGGGGCTGCGCCATTTCTTCAATCTCTTCCTCGCTGAGGTAGGGCTGCTCGATGGCCACCTGGAACTGCACCGGGCCCGACTCCGTATTCCGCACCAGGGTCGCCACAATCACGTGCTGCTGCCGCCCCCTGGCACCCAAGGTGGCTACGACCACATCGGCTCGACTCGCGACAGGCAGGCCGTCGACGGCGATCAAGCGGTCACGGTCGCGCAGTCCCAGCCCCAGCGCACCTACCTGAAAGAGTTCAATCCCCGCCGGCATCCCGAAACTCGCCGCCGCGGTTCGCCCTTGAGGGACCACTTGCCCATTGGCCCAGCCGAGCACCCTCGCTCGATTGGCGCGAACATTCTGTGGCGTCGGGCCTGGGGCGGGCGGGCCATCCAAGTCAATCGTCGGCTTGACTGAATTGCTCGATGACGGCGAGCTTCGCAATGAAGTTGAGGCGCCTGGCGGAGTTCGGCCAGGTTCATTCCCTGGCACCGCACTGCCCTCTTCTGCCTCAGGACTGCCGGCTCGGCTCGATTCTGCAAGCCGTTCGGGTGAAAAAGGAAACAGCGGGAAAAAGTAGCTTTCATCAAGCGATTCGTCGCTACGCGGTCCGGGAAGCGACTCGCCGATCTGCTTGGCCGCCTCAAGTGCCGAAGCGAGTGCGCGATTGAAAACGAACCTCTGAACAAGCCAAGCCGAGCCCAAAAATAGCAAGCCGACAGCGGCTATTCGGGCAAATCTGCCGAAAACCCGGCTCTTTGTACCGGGTGCCCCCTCCTGGGGGCTGTCTGCGGGTGCCATTTCTCTGAGCTTAGCTGCGGTCAGATGACCAGAGCAATCCAAGGGCGCTAAGCTTTCCCCGTGGCTGCTCGTGAACTCATCGATTTCGGTTACCGACGCATCGTCATCTTACTCGTTTCACTGATTGTCGTCCCGACCGCCATACTCCTCGCACTCGGAGTGATCCTGCTGTTCCTGGGTGGCTTCGAAGCGAATGTGCTCATGGGCATCTTGGTGCTGGCACTTTCGGGGGCGATGATCACGGGTGTCATCTTGGTTTGGGTGTTCGTGCGCCGCGAAGCGAAGGTGTCTCGCCTGCAGAGCGACTTCGTCTCCAAGGTGAGCCACGAGCTGCGCACCCCGCTCACCTCGATTCGCTTGTTTACCGAAACGCTCTCGATGCGCGCAGAGGACGAAAAGACGCGCAACCAGTGCATCGCTTCGCTGGAAAAAGAAACGACACGCCTGCAGGAACTGATCGACCGACTGCTCGATTGGGGTCGCATGGAAAGCGGCAGACGTGAGTATCATCGTTCCAACACCGATCTCCGCTCGATTGTTCAATCCGCTACCGATGCCTTCGATGCGCTGAGGCGCAAACAGGAAATCGACATCGAAATCGCGCTGCCCCCCGAATCGACCACCGTTTACGCTGACCGTGGCGCGCTTTCCGATGCGCTGCTCAACTTGCTCACCAACGCCGCCAAGTATGGTGGTGATCCCTGCAAGATCCACGTCGAGTGCGCGGAGTCCGCTAAGGCTGTTTATGTATCAGTGCGCGACAACGGAAAGGGCATACCCGTCACCGAACACAAGCGCATCTTTCAAAAATTCTATCGCATGGACGACCGACTTTCGCGAGAGCAGGAAGGTTCCGGTCTCGGTCTCGCCATTGTGAAACACGTGCTACGTGCCCATGACGGGCGAGTCGAAGTCGACAGTCGCCCTGGAGTCGGAACTACATTCTCCCTCGTGCTCCCCCGGCCAGAAAAGCGTAAAGTACCTTTGGAATGACTAGTAGCGAGTCAACTAAGGTCCTCATCATCGAGGACGACGAAAGCATCTCCCTCGGCCTCAAGATGAACCTCGAAGCAGAGGGGTACCTCGTCGAAACAGCCATCGACGGCGAGAAGGGGCTCGCCCACGCGCTCAACGAAAAATGCGATCTCATCATCCTCGACGTGATGCTACCTCGAGCCAATGGCTTTGAAGTTCTGCGACTCATGCGTGAGGCTGGGAACACAACACCCGTGATCATGCTGAGCGCGCGAGGCGCCGAAACAGAAAAAGTGATGGGTCTCGAGCTTGGTGCCGAGGACTACATCACGAAGCCCTTCGGCCTGGCTGAGCTGCTGGCCCGGGTGCGAGCGGTCCTCCGGCGAGGAAAAATTGTGCGAACCGAGGCGCTCACTAAGATTACTTCGGTAACTACGCGGGACTTGAACATCGATTCAGGCACGCGCGAAGTCCACAAGGCCGGTGAGCTGCTCAATCTGACCGCCACCGAATTCGACGTGCTGTGGTGCCTCGTTGCCGCTCAAGGACAGGTACTTTCGCGCCAGGACATCCAGAATCACGTGTGGGGTCCCGAACACCATGGAACCTTGCGCACCATCGATAACTTTCTCCTGCAGCTGCGCTCAAAGCTCGAAGACGACCCCACAGCACCGAATCACTTGCTCACGGTGCGGGTGTGGGCTACCGCTTCAGTACCTGAGCGGCCGGGATCGCTCGTTATCCTCTGCTGCTGTTATCTTTCTGAGCGGCGGTGATCTTTCTCAGCCGCGATTACTCATCAAGCCTACCCCATGGATCAGAATCTTCTCCGCGCCTACTTCAGCACCGTTTACGAACTCCCCTCCCCTGAAGGAATGGTTCGCGCTTCTCTCGATGGAGAACTCAGCAAGGACGGCGTCGACGCTGCCCCGGTGCTTGGCCGCACGTTTGCCATTCTTACCGCGTACAATCCGCGTTCGATGCTACTGCCTCGTCGCATTAACGAGCAGCGGCATCAGGTCATGCGCGAATTGTTGATTCTGGCTGCTACCGGGTGGAGCAGTGCGTGGGTTACGAAGATGAACCCGAAGTCTCTTGGCGCGAACCGGCCTGGCTGGTGCACAACATCGATCGCCAAGAGGCCATCGATTTCGGTCGAACCTTTCGCCAAAACACGATTGTCTATTCCAGCGACAATCAACCCGAATTGATCGTCACGGACCCCACCTGCGATACGTTGGGCCAAAAGTATGCTGGAAACTGGCGCGTCCGCCAGTAACTGCGCCCTGCGTCCGCCAGTAACTGCGCCCTGCGTCCATAACTGCACCCTGCGTTTGCCAGTAGCCGCACCCCGCGACGCGTTTGCCAGTAGCCGCACCCCGCGACCGCCAGTAACCGCACCCCGCGACGATTGTCCTGAAGGGCGGATCGCCCGGTAAAGCCAAGCTTTCGCAAAAGAAGCGACGTAGCGAGTTTGCTTTCCAGGGTCGACTCGTTAGGTTTCCTGCGGGAGACATCGTTCGTTCATGAATCAGCGCTACAATAATGGCTCGCCCGGTCCGGGCGACATCTTCAATCAGATGATGAAGGATCTGCGTCGCAATTCGAAGCGGCTCGGACCAATCGTCTTGATCTTGCTTATCGGAGTCATCTTCCTGACTGCCACCTTCCAGGTGGAACCAGGGGAAGTGGGCGTGATTCGCACCTTTGGGAAAGTAACGAGCCAGGTAGACCCGGGATTTCATTTCCGCATTCCGGGCATCCAACAGGTCGACAAAGTGAATACTGCGATGGTTCGACGCATCGAGGTAGGGTTCCGTGGGGATCAAGCGCGGCTTGAAGAAGCTCTCATGCTCACCGGCGACGAGAACATCGTCGACGCCCGCATGATCGTTCAATACCGCGTCGTCGACCCCAGCAAGTTCCTCTTCCGCTTGGCTTCCCCCGAGACAACTCTGCACGCAACAGCAGAAGTGGCCCTGCGCAGCGTCGTCGGCCGCACCACGATTGATGAAGTGCTCACCAAGGGTCGTGGGGACGTTCAGAACAAGACGCGGGAGCTTCTTCAACGACTCATGGATGCCTACCAGAGCGGGCTCATTGTCACAGAAGTGAAGCTTCAGGACGTCAGTCCGCCTGACGCCGTACGCGACGCTTTCTTTGAGGTGAATCGCGCCCGTGAGAAAAAGGAACAGATGATCAATCAGGCGATGGCTTATCGCGAAGACATCATTCCGCGCGCTCGAGGCAACGTCCAAAAGGAGCTACGTGAAGCTGAAGCCTACAAAGAACAACGCGTGCTTCGCGCGCAAGGTGATGCCGAGAAATTCGACTCAATCTACGCGGAATATCAGAAGGCGAAGAATGTCACCCGTAAACGCATGTATCTAGAAACGATGAGTAAAATCCTCACAGCCGTAGAGGACAAGACGATCCTCGGCTCAACCTTACCCGGCTCAACTCTCCCAGTGATCCCACTCGGCCGAAACGCCGCCGCAGCCGGCGTCGTGACTGGCGCAGCAGCACAAGGAGATGCGAAATGAAGGGCTCACTCGCACTTGTTCTTGTCGTCATCGGATTATTTCTGGCTTGGGATTCATTCTTCGTCATTAACGAAGGTGAGCAGGCGATTGTCACCCGGCTCGGCGAATACAAGGCTTCTCACATCAAGCCCGGCCTGCGTTTCAAGATGCCCTACGCCGACACCGTGCATAGAATGCCCAGAAAGATCCTTGGCAGCGATACACCTCCAGCCGAATATCTGACACTCGACAAGAAGAAACTGGTCGCCGACCCCATCAGCCGCTGGAAGATCAGCGACCCGATCAAGTTCTACAAGTCGGTGCGCGACCCGTTGGGAGCTAAGGCGCGACTCGACGATATCGTCAACAGTGAACTTCGCGAAGAAGTAGCACGCCGAGACTTCGGCGACATCATCGGCAACAAACGCGAAGACCTAGTACGAGACGTCGCTGATCGTGCACGGCCCAAAGCCGCCGAATTCGGCATTGAGCTGATCGACATCCGCATCAAACGCGCCGACTTACCCAAAGAAGTTCAGGAGAGCGTGTTTCTCCGCATGCGTGCTGAACGTGATCGGGTGGCGAAGAAGTACACCGCTGAAGGCGAAGAAGAAGCCGAAAAGATTCGCGCAGAGTCCAACAAGGAGCGGGAAATTCTGCTCGCGGGAGCCTACGAAAAGTCTCAGAAGCTGCGCGGCGAAGGAGATGCCGCCAGTATCGCAATTTATGCCGATGCCTATGAGAAGGACGCGGAATTCTACGACTTTACACGAAGTCTAGAGGCCTATGAGACGATCGTCGACAAAGGCACGAAGGTCGTTCTTTCCACCGACAACGATCTGCTCAAGTTCCTCAATCAATCGGACTAAACTACTGGGACTTGCGATAGCATGTCCCAGCAACAGGCAACGAACTACAACGCTAAACAAGCTGACCAGAGGCTTTTCCTAGGTCGAGCCCTCGCCCCGACAGGGGCGAGACCTAGAAAAGCTGTTCCATGCTAGTGCAAGCGGCTGTAAGTCTGAAAAACACTTCGAGGCGACCGACTAGATTCTAGTCAGTCGCCTTTTCTAGTCAGTCGCCTTTTCTAGTGCGTCGCCTCGATTCGTTTGAGGGCTGGACGCTAATCTTCGTCAAAGACGTGGGCGAGATCCACTGCCAGCGCTTCAAGCAGCATCCCCGTCGCCATCGCATAGGCAGGAATGCCTCGAAAACGTTGCGGAGGGTCGCCGTCCACACACATGTTGGTATGACCAAGTGCTGGTCCCGAATTCGCGGCATGGGCGACGATCTGCCGGAGACGAGCCCCAGCTTGAGGCGTGGCGCGCATTTTCGCCCGCACATAGAAAAGTAGCAAATGCGTCCAAGCTGCTCCCTGATGGCTGGAGGCGTGGTGCTCTTGAATCGTATCCCCCACGTGTCCCACGTACTCGGGATGACGCGGCTCCAAGGTACGAATGCCGTAATCAGTGAGCAAGAGCTCTTCAACGCGGGCAAGGATTTCGCTCGCTTGCCAGGGTTCGAACAATTCGGGGGCAACCGATAGAGCGATCAGCGCGTTGGGACGAATCGAGGGATCGGCCCACGCATCGGCGCTACCGCGGTGTTCACTCATGCAATCAAACGGGTGATTCGTCTCGTGACACCAGAAGTTGTTCTGAAACGCCGACTTCGCGGCTTGCGCTCGACTGTGAGCATCATCGGCCAGCACGTTGTCTCCACGACGCTCTGCCTCTTGCGCCATGATGGTGCACGCCCGGAACCACAGAGCCTGAAACTCGACGGCAAGCCCGTGACGTGGAGTGAAATTTCGGTTCCCCTCGTGCGACTCCATCCAAGTGAGCGGGTGGTTCGCGCCGTTGGCCAACAGGCCATCAGCATTGAGCCATGCCAAATGGCGCCGCTCAGAGGTGAAGCGGCGATAGACCCGGACGAGCGCTTCATAGACCTCGTCGTAAAAACTACGGTCCTCCAAGCTGTACGCGACCACCTGCATCGCCTGAGGAAACAACCAAAGGGACGAATCCACGCAGGCCTGGCGTTCATTCTCTTCAGAAATTGAACGAGACACGAGCAGATCGTCTTCGGTGTTGCGGAGCAGGTGGCGGATCGCTCGGCGCGCCCGCTCGTGCTGGCCACGGGCCAGAAAAATACCAGGAATCGACAGCAAGGTGTCGCGGGCCCAAACATCGAGCCACGGATAACCGGCGATGATCGACGTGCCATCGCCGAATACGAAACTCTCCGCTGCCACACAGAGCGAGCGAACTTCAGGACAAAGCAGAGCCGCCGGCATACCTGGCACATGCACGGGATCTGAGGCGAGACGGCGTTGAGCTGCCTCCATGACCAATTCAGCCGGTGGCAGCGTGGGCGGAGCACCTACGGAAACAACAAGATACTGAGTTTCGCGTGGCGAAAGCATGATCTCAAAGATGCCCGGCGACCACATGTCTTCCTGAAAATCGACATAGCGGCCTCGATCTTCGAGGTACTCGAACTTGCGCCACCAATCGGGAAACCCCATGAACACGCCGCCATGTTGAAAAAGCACGGGCGGCAAATGCGCCAAAGGCTGCACCTCGACTTCTCCGCTTCGCAAGGTCACCTTCTGCAGCATACCCCCGTGTTCATGAGAAAGTTCGTTGGCGGGACGCATCGGCATCAAAGGCCGCAGCATGAGTCGTGCGTTCTTCTTACCCGACCAGGTGAGTGCGATGACGATCGCCTGACGATCGTGCACCAGGCTCACAGTTCGTTCGATGGTGCCACCGGGAAAACGGAACACCCAGCGCGGCAAGGGATCGGCTGTAAACGTTTCGAGAGAGCGATAGCCTAAGGTCGGTGCCATGTCCGGAAACTGGTGGGTCGAGAGTCGATGACTTCGCCCCCCGACCTCAACGGTCATTTCCAAGTGGCTCAGCACCACGTGACGACGAAAGTCCTCCGCAAGATGCGAAACCAAGAGACCGTGTTGGCGACGCGTATGCATCAACGCCACGGTGCTCATGCTGTAAGCACCAAGACTGTTGGCCACTAACCACTCAGCTTCAGCGCGCTCAAGATCGCCCTGAATATTCACGCGCGGCCAAGGACCATCCATGGGTCCTCGCCAAGTGCTCTCCTCCTGAGGCGGTTTGACGGGCTTCATAGCCCAAGCCTCTCCTGAGCGGCCAAGAGCAGCGGTGCTGACTCAGGCAGATCTCCGGTCCAAATACGAATCGCGTGAGCTGCCTGGCCGACAAGCATGCCCAAACCACCTTCCGCGCGATGCCCGAGCGCTTGGGCCATCTTCAAGAACGGGGTGATTGGAGGGTTATAGACTAAGTCATAAGCAATCCCCGGCGCGAAGGCGCTCCAGGGCAGCAGCTCAGCTAGGGCTTCTCCACCCTCGGCTCCCTTCATGCCAGCGCTGGTCGCCTGAACAATCAGGTGCGCAGACTCAAGAAACGTTGAAACCGCTCTTCCATGGTCAAAGCTGGGCCAGGTGAGAAGTTCCGAGCCGAGCTCAACAAAGGCCGCGCCATATGGCCAATCTCGGCTGGGCACGTTGGCGTCGAATCGACGCGCAGTCACTGCAACCCGTTCGATTCCATTCATCTGACACGCCACAACCGCGGCCCGAGTGGCGCCGCCATTTCCGACGATCAAGGCGCCACTGCGCGCCCCCACATCCAACTTCGCTGCACGAGTCGCACGACTCAGCTCATCGGCCAAGCCAATGGCGTCCGTATTGTACGCAACAATGCGGCCGTCGGCCGAAGGGGCAAGCACGTTGGCCACTCCCACCCGTGCGGCGCTCTCATCCACTTCATCCGCAGCCTCAAAAGCCACTTTCTTCCAAGGGACAGTCACATTTGCGCCAGAGAGCTCGCCACTTCGAATGAGAGCGACCTGGGCAAGCACTGCGGCTTCGTCAGGACAGTCGACAAGATCATAGCGGGCATCAAGGCCCAGCTGCTCGTAGGCAGCATGATGGATCGCCGGTGAAACCGATTGTCCCACCGGATGTCCAATCAAAATGAAACGTTTGCTCAACTGTCTTGTTCTCCCACGGTCTTCTGCGACGAGTCCGCGGGTGACTCATGGTCGAAAGCTCGATGATTTTCAACCGTTGAGAGCACCTTTGTGACTTTCGCAAGGAAAGATCCACGCCTGACACGTACGGTCACTTGTTCGCCCTGCTGCAGTGCTTCCACATCACGGATCGGCGTTCCATCAGCTGCAGTGGCGAGCGCAAACCCTCGCCCAAGAATCGAAAGCGGCGAAAGTGCGCTTAAAGAATGCCCTCTCTGATTTAGCTCTGCGTGCCGAGCATCCAAGCTGCGCCTGAAGCTACTGTGGAGTCGCTGACGGAGTGGCGCTAGATCCGCACGTGCATGGGCGATCACGGAGCGGGGATGCCGCGCGTAGAGCCGACGACTCTTTTCGGCAGAGGACTCGCGCATTTTGACGAGGCGGCGGCGTAACTGGTTTTCAAGTCGCATGCGCATTTCGTCCAGCGCTTGTTGACTATCAGAGAGCAAGAAACGCGGATCCGAGAGCAAATTGCGGGCGCGATCCAATTCTAGTTGGGCCGAAGTGACGCGCGAACGCATCGCATGAGCGAGGTGCCTCTTGACCTGGGCAAGGGCCATCAACCGCGATCGCGCATCTGCCACGACCATTTCCGCAGCCTGCGAAGGCGTAGCAGCGCGAGCGTCCGCGACGAGATCGGTGAGCGAAGTGTCAATCTCATGCCCGACGGCGCTCACGATGGGGATCGAATAGCCGGCCACTCGGCGCACGACCCGTTCGTCATTGAATGCCATCAAATCTTCTGCGGAACCTCCGCCACGTCCGACGATAACAACGTCAGGCGCAGCACGCTCCATCAAATCCAAAGCGCGAAGAATCGACCGAGGAGCCTGCTCTCCCTGCACAACCGCGGAACAAAGCAACAAGCGTACATTGCCACGTCGGGCGGCCACGGTGCAGATATCAGAAAAAGCGGCGCCTGTTTTACTCGTCACGACCCCGACCACACGCGGCGCACTGGGCAGTTCGCGCTTGCGTTCCGGATCGGTCAGGCCTTCATCAATCAGCTTTTTCTTCAGTCGCTCCAGAGCTTCCAGCAGCGCGCCCTGCCCCGCGGGACGAGCCACTTCGGCAATCCACTGCAAGCGTCCTCGCGGCGGATAGAAAGTCGCGCGCCCACGAAGTTGCACGCGCCCGCCCTCCTCAAGCCGAGCGCCAAAGCGCATCGCCTCCCGCTTGTACATCACGCAATCCACCGCAGCGTCGCGCGACTCATCCTTCAAGGTAAAGTAGACGTGACCACTCATCGGGCGTTGAAGTCGCCCCACTTCACCTTCCACCCAACGACCCGCCGTCGCGCTCTCAACTGTTCTCTTCAATCCCTGAGCTAACTCAAAGACGGAAAGAACTCGCACCCTGTCGTCTTCCACTTACTTGCGCAGCTCTCTCACGAATTCCCAGTCATGAACCAAGTGCTTCTTGAGCAGAAGGGAAAGCAGTGCTGCGAACATCCGCTGCCAATTGACGTTTTCTCCAAAAACGTCGGACAAGTCAGTGCCATCCGCTTCGGCGCGCAGTGCTTCAATTAGGTCTCGCGCGGTGAGTTCGCCCTCAGCTGCCGCCTCTCCACGACCAGCACCGCGACTCCGCGAAGCAGGCAGTTTCATCTGCGTTCCATCCAGCATCGTCAGGGTGATCATCGGCACCGAGCTTTCCCCTTGGGCCTTTGGCTCTGGAATCGTTGGCTCGCGTGATGGAACTGCCTCGGAACTTTCGGGAACCGTATCTTCTGCTTCGTCGCCAGGCGCAGAAGGCGGCATCGACAGCGCATCGAGTGTATCTAGCGAAAACGGCGCTGGGGTGATCGAGGCGCGCGAAGCGGGAGGAACCGAGGCTCGCGAAGCCGGAGGAATCGATCCGGATGGTGGCTGCGAGTGCATATCGGGCGGCTCCTCGGGAGGTAGCCCCAAATAGTACGCGCGGATGGCTGCACGAATGTCTGAAGGCGGAGCAATCATCGGGCGTACGGGCAGCCCTGAATACTGAGCGATTTCATCGAGAGGTGCGGAGTCGCTGGGATCTTCCATCGCCACGTAGAGCGTCTCGCTACGATTTTTACTGCGCCGCACATAAATCGGGACGAGCGTGTACTTCTGAGCGATCTCAGTGCTCACAAGATTCAGGAGCTGCCTGGAGAAATCGATGTACTCAAGGGACACCCACGGCACGCTGAGCTGCTGACTCAGAATTTGAGTCACCTTGGACTCGCTGACTAGCCCATAGGCAATCACTAGCTCCCCCAACCGTCTTGGGTCCTCCTTTTGTCGCTCCAGCACTTCCTGAAGTTGCTCGGGGCTGATTAGGCCAGTCTCCACCAAAAGTTCGCCAATTTTTACGCGCCCAGTCATCTAGGCCGAATCGTACAACAAACCCGCTTCGGGGCCGACCGATTGCCCTCCGCCCGGAAGTTAGAGACACTTTCAGCGGGATCGCCGCATCTGGGCGAGCCGCCCAAAGGGGCCTCCTCCGCTTTCGACCCCTGACAGCCTCCAAAGAGACCTCGAAGACTACGCCGAGAATGAGTTCCACCATCGCTTCAGGTTTGAGCCTCAGCTCGGAACAGATCCGCTGTCCTCAATGTGACATGCCCTGCGAACGAGACAGTCAGTACTGTCCGGCCTGTGGCTTTCCAGTAGGAACAGTTCCGAAGAAAGAGGGCGACCGATTCATCGGAACCACTCTGCCCGCCGGCTATCACATTCTCGACTTGATTGGTGTGGGGGGGATGGGACGGGTCTATCGCGCAGAACAGTCTGTGCTGGGTCGCACGGTGGCGGTAAAGATCGTCCATCCTCACTTACTCGCCGACGAAAACTCAGCGGTTCGATTTTTGACGGAGGCACGAGCAGCTAGCCAGCTGAACCATCCGAATAGTATTTCGGTATTTGATTTTGGGCGCACCGACGACGGACAGCCTTACCTCGTCATGGAACTCCTGCGAGGAAAGGACTTGGGCCTCATCGCTCACGAGGAACGAGAGATGCCTTTGACGCGCGTCGTCGACGTTCTGCGTCAAGTTCTCGCAGCGCTTGGTGAAGCTCATGAACTAGGAATCGTGCATCGGGATCTGAAGCCCGAAAATATCATCCTGCAACCCAAGAGACGCGGGGGCGATCTTGTCAAGGTGCTCGACTTCGGACTCGCGAAGCTTCACGCTGACACTCGAAGCACCAGCGTGACGAGCCCGGGGATTGTTTGCGGAACCCCTGACTACATGGCGCCAGAGCAAGGACGTGGTGACAACATCGACGGGCGTTCCGATCTTTACGCCGTCGGCGTCATCCTGTTTCAATTGCTCACCGGCCGGCTACCATTTGAAGGCGAATCTCCAACCCAAGTGGTGATGATGCACCTTTCGGTCCCAGCTCCGGACCCTCGCCAGACAGCTCCAAGGCGCAATATTCCTGCCTCCTTGGCGGATGTGGTCAAAAAGGCCCTCTCCAAGAAACCGGCTGACCGCTTCGCAGACGCCCACGAATTCTCCGAAGCACTCAAGAGCGCGCTCTCCACCAGCCAAGAGAAAGCCCTCCCCATTATTTCCAATGAAGGGATCGCTCCAAGTCTGCTTTCTGGCGAGGTGCTCGAATGTGAAGCCTGCGGCTACCAAGTGCCCAGCGCTCGGTATTGCTGTGAATGCGCAGCGCCGCTCCCTCAGGATCGTTCGGCGCAGTTTCCTGCTCCTTTCACAGGTCGCTCAGAAGAGCTTTCGTGGCTTGAATCACGTCGACCCAACGCCGCCCAGATCGCGGGGGCGCGTCTCGTCGGCGAACATGGAGCCGGAAAGTCTCGTTTGCTCGAAGAGTTTGCTCAGGTGGTCAGCGCTCAAGGCGATCAGGTCATTCTGGTTGAAGCTGATCCCTACAATGCCAAGGTGAGGCATCACGCTGTGGGCGAAGCCGTAAGAACTTTAGCGCGTCTGACTTCGGAAAGTATCGAGAACAGCAGCTATGAGCGCGCGAGCCCTGAAGTACAGCGCGGACTCCACGACATCTTTCGCGGCGCGCATCGAGGAGATATGCGTTCGCCCATGGAGCGGCGTCACTCAGTCGCTTCGGCTCTGCGCTGGGCCCTCGTTGAAGCAGCCTCGCGCGGCCCCGGTATGCCGGTACTGATATTCGATGACATGAACCGGATGGACGGCCCTTCGCTCCATGCTTTTGGAGACGTCATGGGCGACCCGCCGGGAGTTGCTGCGTTCTTCGTGGGTGCCCACGCTCCAGGCTTTGATCCGGGCTGGGGCGCTGAGCGCACCGCCGCCAAGGTGCTCGGTGGACTACCTGTAGCGGAAGTGAGAGGCCTGTTGCCCAGTGGGAGTCCACTGCCGACAAGCGGAGAAATCCTCCCTCTCTACATGGATCAAGCGTTGCGCTCGCACTTCGAAGGCAACACCCACATCCCCGAACGCATCGGCGACTTGATTCACCAGCGCCTCGACACCCTCGACGCGGACGCCCGAAGAGTCCTCCAAGGCCTAACCATTCTCGGATTCAGCGCCTTCATCTCCGATGTCGCAGAGCTGGTGCAAATCGACGGTATCGAAGAGTCGATCAACACCCTACTTGCTCGCGGCATGATCACCGTCTCTTCAGGTCGAGCAGCCGTAAGTCACCCCTTGATCCGTAGTGTGGCACTCTCTGCCATTCCCGCTGAGGCACGACGCCAATTGCATCGGCGAGCCCTACGCATCGAAGACCGCAAGCGCGGTCCCCTCGAAGCCCGAGCCGCCCATGCTTACGAATGTCAGGAATCGTTTCAGGCGCTCTTGCTCCTGGAGCAGGTCGCAGACCGAGCTACCGCGATTGGCGATACGGACGCCGAAGTGCTCGCTCTCCGTCAGGGCCTGGAAATCGCGCGTAAGGAAATCTCCCGAGGAGAAATTGATGACCCGATGCGCGCGGTTCTGATCTTCAGCCGCAAGCTGGGCGCCTCGCTCACGCGAGCAGGCGACTTCTCTGACGCAGACGGCGTCCTGCGCGAATCTTTGGATCTAGCAGGCCCCACGAGCCCCGATCGCGCCAAGATCCTCGGCGCACTCGCTCACGTGTCCTATGGACGCAAACGTTACGATGAAGCAATGGCGCGCTTAGAACAGGCGATTGCAGCAGCACATGCGGCGAAGTCCGAATCACTTGTACTCACGCTGGAAGACACGAAGGCCGCTTGGAGTAGCTGAGCCTCTCTTGTTGTCGCCCCGGCAGCCACTTGCGGGCGACCCATTCCCGCGCCAAGACAGCGTTCAGAAAGTGAGAATCCGCCCCTCGCCAAGCGAAGGCGTTCTCCACGCTCCCTATGACCAGTGTCGCAAACCCCACCTTGTGGGTTGGTTTCAACGCATTCGTTCTCGCTCTCTTGATGTTGGACTTATTCGTCTTTCATCGAAAAGCACATGAGGTCAAAGCCAAGGAGGCGCTCGGATGGAGCGCCTTTTGGATCGGCTTGTCGCTCGCTTTCAACGGACTCATCTACTTCTGGTTCGGTCGAAAGGCTGCGCTGGAGTTTGCCACCGGCTACGTCATCGAGAAGGCTCTTTCGGTCGACAATCTCTTCGTCTTCTTGGTGATCTTTGGCTTCTTCAAAGTACCCAAAGCACTGCAACATCGAGTGCTCTACTGGGGAGTGCTTGGCGCGCTGCTCTTGCGCATCGTCTTCATCCTTTCAGGCGTGGCGCTCCTGCAACGATTCCACTTCGTCATCTACTTCTTTGGAGCCTTTCTTGTTTACACAGGAGCGAAGCTCCTCCTGCAAGAAGAACAAGAATTCGACCCGGAAAAGAACTCGATTCTCAAACTCGTGCGGCGCTTCGTACCGTCCGTTTCGACTTATCGCGGAACGGCCTTCTTCATCCGTGAGCAAGGAAAGCTGCTGGCGACGCCTCTGTTCATCGTGCTGATCGTCATCGAAGTCACGGACATCATGTTCGCCGTGGACTCGATCCCCGCTATCTTCGCGGTGACTCAAGACCCATTCCTTGTTTACAGCTCGAACATCTTTGCCATCCTCGGACTGCGCGCTCTCTATTTCGCCCTGGCCGTCGTCATGGATAAGTTCCACTACCTCAAGGTCGGACTCGCCTTCGTGCTCATGTTCGTAGGGGCGAAGATGGCGCTCCACGATCTGTACGCGGTGCCGGTGGGACTCTCGCTGGGAATCATTGTCCTCCTGCTCGGTGGCTCGATTGTCGCTTCGTTGATGATGCCGATGAAGGAATCGGGCGCCGGGAACGAACAGGAATAGTATCGGCTTCGCTCATGCAGGCGCTCCCAGGGATCCGCTCCCCGAATTCGTCAAACACAGCAAGCTCTGCGCGCGATTCATGGCATCGCGCAAAATGAACGCATTGTGTCCAGCAAGCCACCCAAAAAAACGGATGATTCAAAGCTGAAACGGTTGGTCCGGTGGTTGCAAGGAAAAGAGCATGAGCAAGCCGATTCCGACCATCCAGAAGTACATGACGACGATTCCTCAGTCCGTGGGTGACGAGCAGACAGTGAATTTCGCCGCCTCATTGATGAAAGAACATCACATCCGACACTTGCCGGTACTCCACGGAGGCAAGCTTCTCGGCATTCTCACGGACCGCGACATTCACCTGATTGAAGCGCTCGTCGGTGTGGATGGAGAAACCCTCACGGTGGCAGAAGCGATGACCGAGGCGCCCTATGCTGTCGAACCGCAGACTCCCCTCGATGAAGTGACCTCGACGATGGCGGAGTTCAAGTATGGCTCGGCTGTCGTCGTCCAGAATCACAAAGTGGTCGGGATTTTCACCACGGTCGACGCCTGTCGAGCATTGAGTGAACTGCTCCAGACCCGCCTCAAGTAAAGCGAGACAAAACCTGTTTCGCCAAATGGAGAACGCTAGAACGAACGGCGTTCGGGAGAGAAAACATCGTGAATGCATTCAGTTCAAAAAAAGCCATCCTTTGGTCGGTCGGAGTCTTTTTGATCCTAGCAGGAGCGTTCGCAGCTGCGGTTGTTCTGCCGAGTGCGAGTGAGCCATACGGGAGCGGCGCTCCCGATGTACATCTTCCTGCGATGAAGAACGCTCCGGAAAATCCAGGAACGCATAAACTCCAGCTCGATGTCCAGAATGAAGAGCCTGCTGAATAACGCTCGGTAGACCGCAACACCAAATCGGATTTAACGCCTGATCGGGTGAAAGCTGCCACCTGCCTCCACAAACACCTTAAAGCCCGCAAAACGCGGCAAATAGCTAGCTTGTGGGGGCTTGTCGCGATGACCACGAACAATCGCGAGCAACACCTGACGTTTCGCAAGATCGTAGGTCGCCTGGTAGAGACAGTCCCCGAGATCCACCTCCTGAGGAAAGCGCTCGACCAATTGTGGGAGCAGTTCGGCGGAAACGTCTTCTGGGAGAAAATCATCCGCACTCAAGAGAGAAAGATCTGCGCCCGATTCCACGCCAAGCTCCTCAAGGTGTTTCAGTATCCACTCCCCCAGTGGAGGTGGCTCTGGGCAACCCTTGAAGTAGCCACCATCTGCCTGCTTGCCGAGCCCGGCCGCCAGAGCCCGGCGACCAAGACGAGCCTCCGCCTCGCGCTTGCTCGATTGATGCAGGCGCCCATTTTGAAAGAGCCCAGCGATAGCCGTGCGAGCCAGCGCGCCAGTGGGACTCTCAAGAGAAGAAGCGATGACAGTGCCATGGAAAAGTCGCTCCGAGACAGCCAATAGCTTTCCCTTATCTGGTCCCTTCCTGACGATTTCGGCGCTTTTAATCCGCGCTTCTCCCAGCCCCGCTTCAGCCATCCACGAAGTAGGAATGGGGCTCGCCACCGAGATCAAAATCCGTCGCTCCTTTCCTGACGAACGGGCGTGCGAACTGAGGGACAGTAGCGCCTCGACCCCCTTCTCGGTGGGCGCGCGGCGTTCCTCCGCCAATGCCACGAGACTGTCACGCCCCAGTTCTTTCTCGGTACCGCCATTCGCGAAACTCAGTCTGTGCTTCCTTCGTCTCGCGACATGCGCGGTAACTGGAACTGCAGCGAGGATAGTTTTCAGGAGGCGCTCACGGCGCGCGCCGTTGAGCGGCTGAGACGGCGCCTCGCCCGTGAGTCCCATCATGCGCCGTAGGCGCTTCTCGCCGCTGCGAGCCTCTGAAAGACATCTATCACTCTCACTGCTGGCAGTGAGAGCATGAAAAATGGCGCACACATCGCAGTCGTTACGCTCCAATTCCTCGGGCGCCACTTTGGCAATCAGACGACTCACATCGGCTTGTTCAAGGCCCGCCACCAACCGTACGGCATCTGATAATGTTCCCGCCTTTTCTGCCTCAACCAAAATCTGCCCGAGCCAGGGATCGAGCGGCAAAGAACGGAGCCGCTCGCCTCGTTCGCTGAGAACATGCACGCCGCCTTCCTCACGCAGAGCGCCCAAGCTGAGAAGCCGGTCCACCGCGTCCTTGAGTGCGTAGTCCTTCGGCGGATCGAGAAAAGCTAGCTTCTCGGGCGCAAGTCCCAAGCCAGCTGCCGCCATCACGACCGGCTCGAGCAGCTCTCGCTCCATCTCCGGCGGAGTGTGGGAATTCAAACGCGCCTGCTTTCCCCACAGTCGAATGCACTTGCCCGGTGCCGTTCGGCCAGCACGTCCAGCGCGTTGTTCAGCGCTATCAAGGGCAATCGCACTCAGGCTCAGGTAGGAGCGCCCCTCGTGATACGTCGTGCGGCGCACCAACCCCGCATCAATCACTGTTCGCACACCCACAATTGTGAGGGAGGTTTCCGCCACGTTTGTCGCTAAAATCACCCGAGGGTGGTCCGACGAACGGAGAGCTTTTGCCTGAGCTTTCAGCGAGAGACCGCCATGCAGTTCCAGAACCTCATTCTTGAAGTGTCCAAGTGCATTCGCCACCGAGGTGATCTCACCTTTGCCAGGCAAGAAGACAAGAACGTCTCCTTGAAGCGGCAAGAGCTGGGCGACTGCAGCTGCGACTCGCTTATCCAGATCATGGCGCTCTGGAAGCTCAGCTCCCATGGACGCGTAGCTGATCTCAACAGGAAAGTTCCGTGCCCGCACTTGAAGATGTCGCCCGCCCAAGTGACTCGCCAATCGCTCGGCCTCCAAGGTGGCTGACATGGCAATGAAGGCTGGACGTTTTTCGGCAGGCAACGCGAGGAAAAGCGCCACGATCAAATCCGTATCAAGTCGACGCTCGTGAAACTCGTCGAGGATGACCGTGTCGAACTCCTCAAGCATCAAGGGGCGCGCCAGGACGATACCCGGTGTCACCACCAAAACACGTGTCTGGGGACCAGACGCGTCTTCATCACGCACCCGATAGCCAAAGCTGCGCCCCACTTCCTCGCCTTCAAGCTCGGCAATCCGACTCGCCACCGCACGTGCCGCCACCCGGCGCGGCTGAATCACCAGAACACGGCCTGAAAGCCAACGCGGAACCTGGGTCGACTTCCCCGTACCCGTCGGCGCGGTGAGAACCACCGGGACCTCTCGCACGACTCTTTCAAGCTCTTCTCGGATGGCATCGACAGGCAGCACCCGCAATCACTGCCGCGCAGCCGAGACAAAAGCAACTGCAGATGGTTTCGAGACCATTCCGACGGCTACAGGGCACAGCGGTGGCTTATGTGAATCACTCGAAAAGCCGTAACACAGTTGTCTGGACGGAAATGGAAGCTGCGAGGAAATATGGAGAGCACGCCTTGAGCTCTTTTGACCAGGAGCACAAGGAACTTGAGGCGCACATTCAGGCGACGCCGCCGAACGCGACGGTGAAAGGAATGTACGTCGACTCCTTTCTCAAAACGTTGGATCGCTCAGGAATTGATCGACCGACAAATGGGCGCTTCTTCACGTTCAAAGACTATCCCCTGACGGACTGGATGCACTGGCTGCTGGAATCCACAGCCAAGGTCCATCCCGATCTGCCCCCGAAAGAGGGACTACGGCGCCTGGGACGCTTGGTCTATCCCACCTTGGTGAGTTCAACAGTCGGCAAGGTGATCTTCTCGATCGCAGGCAACAGCTTCGAGCAAGCACTCCCGCTGTCCCGTAAGGCATACGAAGTCAGCCTGAAGCCGGGTGTCGCGCGCCTGGAGCATCAGGGTTCAGGCAGGGCAACCATGGCACTGCGCGACGTTTGGAACTTTGCTGACTGTTATCAAGCAGGCGTGTTCGAGGGCGCCATGCAGTCGTTCCACGTCCGTGGAACGGTCCAAGTGGTGCGTCAAAAGCGCCCCTGTGATGTCGATCTCCAGTTGGAGTGGGCATAAGGGGAAGCGCCGAAATCGGGACGCTTCCCTTGCCGGCGATGACTAGGCCAGCCGTGCCCTCGTCCAATGGTGCATTAGACCAGCAGTGAGCTGATTTCTCTGGGCGTGTGGCGGTAAGTATTGTGTCTTCCAGCGCCCATGCCGGAGGACAGGCCGTACGGCTTGAGAATCGTCTCGTACAGGTCGATGACATTGTAGACGGTGTCGTTGAATCCAGGGCGGAAGTGGCCGTTCCCCCCGGCCACTGCGTGAAACACGCCTTCGGGAATGTGACCGGTTGTTGCTCCCCCACCGCCATAATCCGTGCCGATGACCACCAAGGTGTTGTCGAGCACGGTCTTGCCGTTTGCTTCGAGGTAGTTTGAGTCATCCATCGAAAGCAGCGCGCTCGCGAGAGCTTTTTGACAGTAGTGCGCGTGCAGTCGGCACTTATCCCAGCGATTGTTGTGGAAGTACGCGTCGTGCGCGCTCGTGCCCGGCAAGTCGGCGGAGAAGTTCACGCTGTCGCCAATGGCGTTGTAGGTGCCGCGAAGCCCGACATGACCGCCCGAACCCACGAAGAGCATGCTGCCGAATCGAAGAACATCACAGCGCAAAGCGAGCGTCATCAGTTCCCCCTGAACTTGAAAGGCCGCCAGGAAGTCTTCATGATCGATGACCGGAGCACTACCTCCAGAGCCACCTTGATCAAGCTCGTAGGGAATGTCAGTTCCTGGATCCATGATCGTCGAGGCGTCAGGGATGCCGCACTCCTGCGCGATGGCGTCATCAATCGCGCCCTCGATGGGAGCGAGTCGCCGCTCGACATTGCGGATGTTCTCCAAATGAACTTCGAGCTTCGCCTTCGACTGAGCGCCAAGCGGTGACGCGTCGCCCGTGTAGTGCTTGTACTCGCCGACCACCGCATCGAGAACGCTGCGACGCATGTGATTGCGCATCACGGCCTCTGGATCCGGCTCATTGGTCACCGGATCGCTGCTCATGAACCCGCCAAAGAGCTGTTCGAAGATGCGAGTGGGGCGCCGTTCGGGCCGCTCGCCAGGGCTGCCATCGTGATTCCAGTGGCGCGTGTACTGAGAAACTGAGCCCGTACGGAACCACATTCCCATGGATTTCGAACCCACAAGCGTGGGAACACCTTCGGGGTGCAGTTGGCGCTTGACGAGTTGCTCCAGTGAAGCGCCGGAAGCCTCGTATTCGCGCTTCTGGGGATCGCCTACGAAGATCACATCGCCCACCTTGAAGTGAGGTTCGCCAGAGCCGAACTCGTGGGATTGCTTCACCTCTAAGTTGGTGAAGAAGGCCATCTTGTCCGCCAAGGGCGCGTAGGGCTCTAGCGGACCGTTAAATTCGGTAATCGCTTCGTTCCTGTCCATGCCAAGCCCAAAGAACATCGTGATGAGGCGCATGGGCGTATCGCTGTCTTGAGCGCGCACCGTACGAGGCATCATTTCTTCGAAAAACGGGAGACTGATCGCAACACCACCGGCGCCGCGCAGAAGCGTACGTCGAGAGAGAATTTTTCTCATAGCTTGGCCCCTTCGGACGGGAGAATGGTTCTAAACAGTTGGCTGGTGACGACGGCCCCGACCATGTCGGTCAAAGTTCCCGCCGTTTGGTGGTACTCGGTTCCGACGTGCTCGGCCTCCGCCTTTCCCGCCTTGTCGCCGACGCGTGAAGTCGCAAAGTCGAGGAATTGCTCAGTCATGCAAGTCTGAATCACTTCATTGCTCGCTAGGATCTGCATGTAACTCGCGACGTCTACGTAGTCGGGCTCGTCCTTTTCTCTTGTAGGAACCCAACCATCGAGCGGAAGAGGCTTCCCATCCATGTCGATTTCACCGACGTAACGTCCTGCGCCATCGAAGCGAGCAAAGCCAAACGCGAGCGGTTCGAACTGCCTGTGACAGGCCCAGCACACTGGACGCGTCATGCGAAGTTCAGCGCGCTCGCGCTCGCTCAAACCAGCGGTCTCCGTGTTGAAGGCGTCAATTTCAGTCGTGATGTTCGCAGGGAATGCCGCGGGGTGTTCACAGAGCAGACGCTCCATCAAGTACTTGCCTCGATTCACAAAGGACCCCACAAGCCGATCTCCCATGCCCGCAATCATCGCCGGGTGAGACATCAAGCCGATGCGGCTCGGCAAGTCCGAGACGTCAACAGCTTCCATCTCTGTTCCGGAAATGGTGACTCCAAGCAGCTCTGCAACGGTGGGATTCACCATGAAGCGCGTGGTGGTGAAAAGATCCGTAATTCCGCCGCCCTGAGCCCAGAAGTGATCCTGGAAGGTGGCGATGATGGACTCATTGAGAGCCGCTCGGTCCGCATCCGTCGACCCCTCATACGCCGAATATCGTGCCCGACTAAAATCGATGGCGAAGACTTCCGTGAAGCGACGCGCCTTCGGATCTGCCAACATGCGCGCCACCTGAGCTTGCAGGACTTCCGTCTGCATCAGGCTATCGTCCGCAGCAACCTGCAGTAGCTCCTCATCCGGCACGCTGATCCAGAGAAAGGCTGCCAAGCGAGCAGCCAGTTCGTCGCCACTCAATTCACGGCGTACTTGCGCAGTTCCAACAAGCTCATCATCCATGCGGAAGAGAAATTGTGGCGTCTGAAGAAGCGCCGTCAGAGTCCAACGTGCGGCTTCGGTGTGAGTGAGTCCTTCGGTGATTCCGGTACTGTAGACCGTGAGCATCGCCGCTTGTTCCCGCTCATCCAGTAGACGTCGATAGAGTCGTGTCCCCACGGCTTGAATGAATTCCTTACCGCAGACATCTCCCGGGTCTTCACACACACCCATCTTGTTGTGCAGCGCTGCCAAATCGGTACGGCTAGCCACGCCCTCCGCCACCTGAAAGTACGCCAGAGCGTGCTGCTCAACGCTCGTCTGATTGTCAGCGAGGTGCTTGAACACGCCGTCGCCGGTATCATCAGGGAGTCCGCCGTCCTGACTCTCTAGCTCTTCCGGAAGAAGCTCAACTCCAAGAACGTCCTGAATGCTGTTCTGGTATTCGAACTTGCTCAGACGCGCCGCCAGACCGAAGCGACTCCCGAGTTCTGCTTCGATGGCACTTTCCGTGACCTTATCGGTCGGCTTGAACGTCGGATCTGAACCGCCGGCTTCCTGCTGGTCCTCGCCGGCCCCCCCCAACCTCGCAGTGCATCCAGCGAGCGCAACACTCGCAAGCGCGGCACTCGCAAAGATAGCTAACTGCTTTGTTTTGGATATAACCATGATGACCCGCCAAATGAACTTTCGTGATAGCTATTTGGTATGTGGTTTCGCATGGGGGTAGTTGGCAGGGTAGAGGTCACCTCGTGCCCCCCCGCCATGTAGAATTCCGCGCGCGGCAGACCGCTACCGGATAGGCAAGCTATCTATCCGGGACTCCGCAATAAGCCTTCAAGATCACGGCTTGAGGGCGATATTCCGGGCAAACACTTCGCTTGAACTCTCCAACAGCGACGCGTCGATTCGTTTTGGCGGTCATCGGAAGGTACCCACGACGCTCAAACCACCACTGCTCGGCGTGGCGATGGGCAACACCATGAAGCCGGTCTCGCGGCTTTCTTCCTTCCGCTTCCGAGCAGCTCTCTCCTCGGAGCCTTCCCAAAACGGGTGGTAGTAGAATAGGGTGGGGATCCCGTAGCCGATGGCGAATCCGATGCCCGCTCCAACAATTGTGTCACTCAGCCAATGCCGGTCCCCGCGCATGCGCAAGTACCCCACTGCACTCGCAGCGGCAAGCGCAGCGCCGCACCCCGCTGCATCGGCGAGGGCATTCCCGAACAGATCACCGTGTATATGGTGGGCGCAACTGAGACCAGCTCCCGTCATGGCTATTTGAGTGTGTCCACTGGGAAACGAAGCGAGCTGCGACGGCGCGCCGCACTTTGCGCTGTATTCTTCGCCCTCCTCTTCGCAGCCAATCACACTGGGTCGAGTGCGCCCGATCCACTTGTGGGGCATTCGCACGATGAGTCCCGAGACTACGAACGCCTGCAGATTGATCAGATTCATCATCACAGGAGGCCGCCAGTCCGAGCCGCGAAACCAAGGCACAATCGCCGTCGATGCGAATGGGTAGGCGATACTCGCGTACCAGAGATAGTCGCTCGCCTCATCCGCGGACTCTCTTCGCTTCCTCGTGCTCGCCAGGGTGAGATCACGAAAGGGCGTATCGACGGCAGGTAGCGGCGCCGTGAAATGCGCGCGGTCAGGTGCGTCTTGGGTGTACTCTACGACGTAGAACAATCCCTGAATGGTCACGAGAGCGGCCGCATCCCACCAGCCGAAACTCCGACCAAGATACTGATAGCCTTGGGGAGGTGGAAGTCGGAAAGGTTGAGGCGGACTAAATTGATCGTCGTCACGCTCACCAGCCGGAACACCGTTCGGTTTTTCCTCGTGGTCAGTCGTCTCGGTCGGGAGCTCTGTGACAACTGGCGCTGCTTCGACGCCGCGCGTCGTCGATGTCTCGTCAACAGGTACAGTCGCCTCGGGAAGGGTCGAGTCCGCCTGCTTCTCCTCCGACTCAGAGACAATTTGCTCGCTACGATCCGAAGGCGGAGCATCAATGGGAGTAGCTGCTGGAGGCGGAGAAGCGATCAACGACAGGTGCGTGGCCACGTGCCGAACACTGTTCGGGATGTGCGCAATTTGTAACAAGGAAATGCCGAGCATCTTCGTGATTCGAGTGGCTATTCCTCTTCGCTACCGTGGAGGCCGATCTCTTCCTTGAGCTCCTCCGCCGTTTCCGGGTGGGGTTGGGGATCAGGAACGTTTCCCAGCTTCTCTTTGAGTTCCTCCGGGGTATCAGCGGCGCCTTCTTGAGACTTTTCCAAGAGTTCCTCCCGGTCGCTCGCCTCTTCCGCTCGTTCTTCTGCTGCAGTCTTCTCTTCGCAAGCAGTCGCTCCTACTCCGACGAAAAGAGCGAATAGTGGTGTCATCAAGCGCTGAACGGTCGCGAGGCTCTTTTTTTGTTGTATCATTGTATTTCGCTTTGCAACCGACATGCCAGACCGCATCTCGCTTCCAGTCTGCCGCCTCGGTGTTCCCAGACTCGTTGAGCGAGACGCAGCGCCGAACTGTACGTGGAGGGAGGCGGCGATATGCCCCAACGGTGTGGCAGTTCGCCACGCCCCCGCCGTCGTACGCGATGGCGACGTTAACTAGGCGGCTAGCTTGCTCTCGCCGCTGTTTGCTCTAGGGATGGTGCCCGCTTAAATGAGAAACAGCCATGGAGTACCCGCATTCCAAATTGCCCCAGGTGGGAACCACCATCTTCAGTCGCATGTCTCAGCTCGCTGAGGCACGCCAAGCGATCAATCTCTCCCAGGGGTTTCCCGACTTTGATGGTCCGGAGGCGTTGTTGTCTCGAGTGGATGCTCACATCCGTCGAGGGGCCAATCAGTATGCGCCCATGAGCGGAGTATCTCGTTTGCGTGAGGCAATCGCTGCGAAAGTGGAGCGCTGCTACGGACGCAAAGTCGACGCCGAGACTGAAATCACCGTTACCTCCGGTGCGACGGAGGCCCTGTTTGCAGCCATTTCTGCCGCGGTCTCTCCTGGTGACGAAGTCTTGCTCTTTGATCCAGCCTACGACAGCTACGTCCCCGCGATTGCGCTGAACGGCGGAATCCCTGTGCGTATTCCGCTCTTCCCGCCCGCTTTCAACATCGACTGGGATCGGGTGAGCGCGACAATCACTCCTCGAACCCGGATGATCATCGTCAATACCCCGCACAACCCCACGGGACAGATCCTGAGCAGCGAAGACATGCGCTGCTTAGAGGCTCTCGTGGCGAACACGAGCATCCTCGTGCTTTCAGATGAGGTGTACGAACACGTCGTTTTCGACGGGGAAGAGCACCAGAGCGTCAATCGCTACCCCGCACTCGTCAATCGCAGCTTTGTCGTGTCGTCGTTCGGCAAGACCTATCACATCACCGGCTGGAGGATTGGTTACTGTGTGGCCCCTCCTGTGCTGACAGCGGAACTACGAAAAGTTCATCAGTACCTGACCTTCAGCAGCAGCACTCCCCTTCAGCTAGCGCTTGGCGACTACATGGATGAAGCGCCGCTACATGAACAAGCACTTCCCAGTTTTTATCAATTCAAGCGCGATCATTTCAACGCCTTGATGGCAGGGAGCAAGTTCAAGTTCACCCCCGCAGCCGGCAGCTATTTTCAAGTAATGGACTACAGCGCACTCAGTGATCTGCCCGATACCGAGTTTGTTGTGTGGCTTCTTGAACGGGCGGGTGTGGCGGCGATTCCTCTTTCGGTGTTCTACGAACAGGCGCCAGACATGCGCCTGGTGAGGTTCTGCTTCGCGAAAAAGGAGGCAACGCTCGAAGAGGCGGCCAAACGGCTTTGCGCCATTTAGGCGGCCCTGCGCCATCTAAGGATGTTCACTAGAGACGCAGGGTTAGCCTCCCGAGCTTAGCGCCCCGCTGCGATCATCAGCTCGTTGAACTCACTGCGGCGAGCATTGCTTCCGGCTTGAGCCTTCACCACCGCGCGAATCGCGTCCATCGACCCAGAGGACGCGTAGGGACTCTTCTTGAGGATTTCGGCGTAGGCTGCCACTGCGGCGGCCCACTGCAGGTCGCTATGAGCCCCTTCAAAACCGGCGGCCAACTTCTCTGGACTCAAGCTAGCGGAAATTTCCTTCGCGGCGTCTTCTTCCTGCGCGCCGGGAGCCTTGTAGCGCAGTTTCACGAGAACGAGATCGGAGTCGTCCACCTCTGGGTCACCCGCGAAAGCTGCGCCATCGTCCAGGGCTGGCCCATCTTGATCGCTCGGCATGGGGTCGCCCTGAAGAACGAGCTCATAGAGCGCCGTGACACTGTGACCTGAGCCGACTTCGCCCGCGTCAATCACGTCATTGCGAAAGTCTTCATCCTGGATGTCGCGATTCTCGTAACCGAGTAAGCGGTAGGCCTGCACGTACGCCGGATTGAATTCCACCTGAAGCTTCACGTCTTTGGCGATGTGCATCAGCGTTTGCAGCATGCGCTCATTCACGTACTCAGTGGCATCGGCTTCACTGCCAATGTAGCCGTAGATGCCGTTGCCTGCGTTGGAGACGGCCTCCATGAGAGAGTCGTTGTAGCCATAACCAAAACCGAGAGCCGTGAGCGTGACTCCCGAAATTCGCTTCTCCTCGATGACTTCAACAAGATCTTCATCCGACCGCAAACCCACATTGAAGTCTCCATCCGTGCACAGCAGCACGTGGTTGATCCCCCCCTCGACGAAGACGGATTCCGCCTGGGCGTAAGCTGCGTTCAGCCCGCCGGCGCCGTTCGTCGAGCCGCCTGATCTGAGTTGATCGATTGCGTCGTCGATTGTTTTCGACTCGCTAACAGGAGTGGCTGGCAGAAGCACGCCGGCGCTCGCCGCATATTGGACGATGGAGATTGTGTCCTGAGTGCTGAGAAGTGCCTTCGTTTGCCTGAGCACCGCCTGCACCATTGCCATTTCTTCTTGCATGCTGCCCGAGGCGTCCACAAGGAATACGAGATTCGCTTGCTTGCGTTCGCTGAGGGGCACCTCCATTCCCTGAATGCCCACTCGCAGAAGGCGAGTGCCTCGATTCGCGAGATTGGGCGAGCCGTCCAAGTGAATGAGAAAGGGCTCAGCTTCTGCACCGTACTTTGGCTTCGGGTAATCGTATTCGAAGAAGTTGACGAACTCCTCCAAACGCACGGTCGCTGCTTCGGGCTCGGTGCCATAATCCCGCACGGAACTCCGAAAATAGCTGTAGCTTGCGGTATCAACGTCGGCCGCAAAGGTAGACAGGGGATCGTGAGCAGCCACGACATAGGGATTGGCGGCGTAGAAAGGCTCTGGCTGATTGAGCTGGCCCCCAGCTCCACCGACTTCTGCGACATCTGCTTCCTCCTCGGGGGCACGAGCCGAGATGCCCGGTGTATTCGGCGCATAGTTGCCACCAGAGAGGGCGTCCTCAGAGTCCGCGAAACTGCAAGCCCCACTGATCCCCGCACCCAACACACCTAGGCCCCAGGCCCATCGATTCAATTTCATTCTCTACTCCAAGCTAAATCGCAGCAGGACTTCCCACCGCTCCACATCCCACGACCGCACGGCCGCATGGAGCCGTCAAGCAGGGAGCATGCCAGTATCCGTTTCCGGAAGAAATTGAGCACTCCGCCGCGAAGCGACGTTTACGATCCCTGACAGAGCTGTCATGGACTGGATGCTCGTGCAGCGCCCTGGACTAGAGGAGTTGGCCCAAAACACGTTGGCTCACGGCTGCGTTGGCGAACATCCGCTTTCGCCGCATAGCCCCACCGAGCATGAGTATGATCGCGAGAAATGGCGCAAGAGCAGACTTCGAACTTGCACCCGAAGCCTCACATGCACACCCAGGACGAGGAGAAAGCGAGGTCTTCTGTCGTTGCGAGTCACTGCCTCCATTGCCATCTGGGTCGTCTCCGGAGCCCAGATCAATATCCTGGCCATCCTCAACTCTCACTCCCGTCAGGATCTCACAGTAGTTCTGGTCCTCTGCTCGCGCGGGTTCGTCAAAAGCGCATCCGCCTGCTTGAACTGTGTCAGGCCCGGCACAAGTATGGGTAGGAACCGAATTCAATGAATCGGACGGTGTGCAGTCCAATGGAACTTGGAGCGTTGTGCTCGCCCCGATCGCTACGTTTCCTGACGAATCGAAGCTCTTCACCACGACGTCCCAGGTGCCGGGCGATATCGATGGCCAAGATCCCACCAAGTTGAAGGTACGCTCCTCCGTACCCTGACAAGGAAGAGCTGTGAGCGGAAAGCTCACAGGGGGCGACGACCCATCATTGAGTTCAAACTCAAGACGCGTCACTCCAGCGAGCGACCCATCCACCAGAAGAGTGAGCAACGACGATTCCTCTAGCGTTTCACAACTGACGACGGGGGCAAGAGCTGCTGGTGCAAACTCATCGGCGTGACCTACGCCGTAACGCAGGTAGACAATGGGTTCACTCCCCATGGATCCCGCTCCCCCAGCTCCGCCCTGCCCGTCCGGTGGAACAAGTTCCGGGGGACCAGCTGATGCAGCCTGAAACATGTAGCCAGCACGACCGTAGAGGCCGCAGCAGTCGTTGACCTCCTCACTCGTCACGCAGGCAAGGGGCCCCCCAACACAGCTCGTCGTCGACGTACCCATTCCGCATTGGGGCTGAACGTCACCGATCACCTCAACGTTTTGACCCACAGGAGGCAGCTCCCCAATGAACACGTAAGTTTGCGTGGCTTGTCGAATCAGCGGTGTCGGGCCCTCAGTGAATTGCGTGGCTCTCGCCTCCCAATGACCTGCCAGCAATCTCCCGTCATCAGTGGCCAGCCGAGGAAAAGCCTCCGAGGGAATATACTCCGCACAGTCGACCTGCAGAATCAGTTGATGATTCTGAGGAAGCTCCTCGCAGGCAGAAACCGTCGGAAAAGAAAATCCACAGCTGACCGGCTGACAACCTGCGCACACGAGCGCCCGGGCACTGGACACATGAGTCACCACACTGACCAGAAAACACAGTCCTAAGAACCGGGAGACTCGGACAATAGGTAGCATGTCTCACAGGAGAGCATAGAACGTGCCAGACGTCTAAGTAGCCGTTGAAGCTAGCAACGACCGAGCAAACCTGTCTCCTGCTTGGGGGGGGGGTGAGAGGATGCGCCATTGTTTGGAGCTCCGCACAATGAGCCAGTCAATTAAGCGAACAACTCTTCGATCGAATCGGCCGTGAGGATGCGTTCACTCAACTCGTCGAGTTGAGCTGAGTCAGCAGCAGCGAGCTTCGCGCTCACCACAGGGGAAATAGTTCCGTACTTGAGGTTCAGTTGCCGTTCCAAAACTGCACGCCTGCCTTCGGCTCGACCACGCAGCTCTCCTTCGGCTCGACCTCGCAGCTCTCCGCGTTGTTCCAATTGTTCAGCAAGTGTCATGATGGCATCTTTCGTGGAGGCGGAGGCCTCCCGGACTCCTTCTTCGATAGTTTGAAGCGTGAGGCCGCGACTGGCAAGGTAGCCGAAAACAGCTCCCAAGATCTCGGACGCCTGGAATGTTGAGAATCTCTTCGTCAAAAAGATCTTGATAGCTGGTAGAGGCGGTCCAGCCAGAACGGCTGTGGTGCACCACCATTGGCAAGATCACGGGCCACGGGAGAGGAGCTTTGTTCTTAATCAGTTCGGCATATTTCGCAGCCATGTAGCCGAGGAGGCGCTGGGGCATGGTAGCATCTTTGCTGCTCTGGTGTTCGAGAAGCAAATAGAGCTGGAGGGGCTTACCGCTTCGAGTAGAGACCCCGTAGAGGATGTCGCAGCGCACCTCTTTTTCGTCGTCAACGTAGAGTTCAGTGGCCTCGACCGTCAGACTTGCCCAGTCAAGGTGCTCAACAAGAGCAGCGGGTAAGAGCGCGCGGAGTTCGACGACTGCCGCTTCCTTTCTCGCGAAAGTCAGCTTGAAGAGTCTTCGCCTTCCCTCCACCCTGCTTCTCGCGCGATTCGTTCTCCCGGCCGACTCTACCGAAGGCAGTCATCCGCCGCCCTTTGGCTAAAATGAGCCAAACCGGAAGGGGGGTCGACCGGACTGATAGCGGTGCTACGGGGTCGGCACAAACTACATGATCGACGGACTTTATGTGCTCTTGGGGCTTTTTCTTTTGGTTCTCGGGGGCGAGGCCCTCGTTCGAGGGGCCAGCGGAGTCGCTCTGCTTTTTCGGATGAAGCCTTCCGTGATTGGACTCACGGTAGTTGCCGCAGGCACCTCGATGCCAGAGCTTGTGGTTTCCACGAATGCAGCAATGGCAGGAAGCCCCGGTCTCGCCGTGGGCAATGTCGTCGGCTCGAACATCTTCAACATTGGCGCCATCGTCGGGCTCACGGCCCTCATTCATCCTTTACGCATCCAAGGCAGTACGGTTCGTTTCGAGTGGCCGGTGATGATGCTCGCCGCACTCCAACTCCACATGCTCTCGCGAGACGGTCGAGTTGATCGTCTCGAAGGACTCTTCCTGCTGGTGGGGCTAATTGCCTTCGTCGCCTACGTCGTCTTCTTAGGTCGCGCAGACGAAACGAGCGCGCCCGCCGCAAGTGATGTGGCGACCGCTTCGTTTGGAAAGTCTGGTCCCACTGCCGTTTTTCTCAACGCGCTCGCCGTACTCACCGGCGTTGCCTTGCTAGCGGGAGGCGCGAGTAGTCTCGTCAAAGGTGCCGTGCACATCGCCTCCGCCGCAGGAGTGTCTGATGCCGTCATTGGGCTCACCATCGTTGCGGCTGGGACGAGCCTTCCTGAGCTGATGACCTCCTTGTAGCGGCACGCAGAGGTCAAGACGACATCGCTGTGGGCAACGTCGTCGGGTCAAATGTGTTCAACGTTTTGGGGATCCTTGGTGCGACTGCAGCAATTCATCCTCTCGTCGTCCCGGAAGAAATCATCGTCAGAGACAATTGGTGGATGTTGGGAGCCTCCCTGCTTTTGTTCCCTCTCATGAAGTCGGGCATGAAGGTGACGCGCCTTGAAGGTTTCGTCCTCTTGGTGGGCTTCATTAGCTATCTGGGAGTATTGCTGATGGCAGCTGGCGCCATGTGAAATCACTCCGCCGAAGCCGCCCCTTCGTTCCGTTCAAAGAAATGCGCGTGTGCCTCGCCCTCAAGGCTGCCCATATTCTTATCAACAAACCACTTCAGTGCTTCGACCACCGCGGGACGTTCTTCGATCTGGCGAAACCAACGCTTCACGTTCGAGTAGTCGTCGAGTTTGACGCCCGTGGCGCCCGAGCGGATCCAAGGGAAGGTGGCGATGTCGGCAATGGAGTATTCGTTGCCGGCGAGGTACTCGGCCTGACTCAAACGAGTATCGAGCACTCCCATGAGCCGCTTCGACTCGTTGCTGTAGCGCTCAATCGCATAGTCGATGTGTTCCTTCGCGTAGTCAGAAAAGTGATGCGCTTGGCCAAACATCGGGCCGACGTGCCCCACTTGAAAGAACAACCACTCGCGCATGGCGTGCTGCGCCGAAAGATCGCGCGGAATGAATTTTCCTGATTTTTCTGCCAAGTAGGTGAGGATCGCTCCTGACTCCATCAACGTGATCGGCTTGCCTCCGGGACCGTCCGTGTCGAGGATGGCGGGGATCTTCCCGTTGGGGTTGATCTCAAGGAAGCGCTCCTGATGCTGCTCACCTTCGCCGATGTTGACCGGTATCAATTGATAGGGCAGCTCGGTCTCTTCGAGCATGATGTGGAGCTTGTGTCCGTTCGGGGTGTTCCAACTAAATGCGTCAATCATGCAGTGACTGATGCACTTGCCGTTCCATGTTTTTTCCTGAGGAAAAGGCAAATACACTGTCGCAAACTGCCTCAATTTTGTGACATTTCGCGACTATTTTCTCGTAGTGGAAGCCCGATTGGGCGCTGCCTGCGACAATTTGTCCCATTGTGGGTGAAGACGGCTTTGGTATTCGTGCGGTCACCATGATGCGCCACGCTTCGATTCTCTTCTCCCTCGTCTCCATCTCGGCCCTCATCTTCACTGCCTGTGGTGACGACGACGATAACGGCAACGCCCCGGGTTCTGGTGGCACTCCATCGACCGGCGGCACGGATGGCGGCACCGGTGGCAAAGGCTCCGGCGGCAACGGTGGTGTAGGCGGCGAAGGTGGCGGTGGCGCTCAAATGGAGAAAGTCACACTCAAGTTTCGCGCCCAGGTAGGCGACGAGCTCTTTGCCTGTGGCGAGAAGTACGCCGACCAGGGCTCAAGCGAGGTCGAGGTCACTCCTCAGGACTTCCGCTTCTATGTGTCCGCAGTGCGGCTCATCAGTAGCGATGGCGACGAAGTGCCCGTGACTCTGGACGCTCGCTCGCCTTGGCAATCGCCTGAGGTGGCTTTGCTCGACTTCGAGGATGGCACTGGCTCCTGCAAGAATGGCAACGTCCAGCTCAACGCGACAATCACGGGCACGGTTCCCGAGGGCGAGTACAGCGGCGTGGTGCTGAGCACTGCGGTACCCCTCGACCTCAACCACGCGGATCCGACGACTCTCCCGGCGCCACTTCAGGCCGGCGGCATGACCTGGGGTTGGCTCTTTGGCTACAAGTTCATTCGCGCTGAACTCCTCGCTACGGCTGCACCTGTCGGCGAAGCAGCTCCCGGCGCGGGCATCTTCCACTTGGGAAGCACTGGTTGCGACAACACCCCTAAAGGAGAGGGCGGCGAAGGCGGCTCCGGTCCCCACCACAGCGGCCCACCCACGGTGGATTGCGGGAAGCAGAACCGCAATGAGATCCGACTCGAAGACTTCGACGTCGAGAGCGACGTGATCGTGGCGGACATTGGCGCGATGATGGCTGACACCGACTTGAGCGTAGCCTCCATGTGTCATTCGGGCGGCGACTCATGCGACGGCTACTTCGAGAGCGTTGGAGTCGATTTCGCGAGCGGGGATGCTCTGGAGAACCAAACGACTTTCCGCATTGAAAGCGAATGATTGAGCGAGCGAGGCATTCGAACTTCCTGGGGACGGCCTCGCTCATCGCGTGCGTGGTGGGCGTCGGGTGCGTCGCCGCGTGCTCTTCGTCTGAAGGTGACGACCCTGCCTCAGCGACAGGCGGCGCGCACACTCACGATCACGGCGATCATTCTCATGGAGGAGTGGGCGGCGAAGGCGGAGCCGAGTCCGGAGAAGGCAGCGAGCCACCGATCCCGACCGTCCCGGACAGCGAGTACCCCTGGGACCTACCCCACAGGCTTCCCGACCCCTTGGGAGCCAGAAGCGAACCCGACGACCGTCGAAAAGGTAGAGCTCGGCAGGCACCTTTTTTACGACGTGCGTCTCAGCGTCAACGATAAGACATCCTGCGCGACCTGTCACAAGCAGGAGCTCGCCTTCAGTGACGGTCTCGCGTCGCGGACTCGGTAGCCACGGGCGAAGAGCACCCGCGCGGCCCGATGAGCCTGGCGAACGTCGGTTATTCCTCAACGCTCACCTGGGCGCATCCCCTGCTCTACGAGCTTGAACGTCAGAGCTTGCTGCCCATTTTTGGAGACGATCCAGTCGAGCAAGGCATGAAAGATGCGGCGACTCTGGAAGAGAAGCTGGCTGACATTCCTCGCTACCAAGAACTCTTCAAAGCTGCCTTTCCCGACGCTTCGCGCGCAGGGACCATTCAGCAAATCACCCAAGCGCTGGCTGCATTTCAACGCACGTTGATCTCTGGTTCCTCGCCTTACGACCGCTGGCTCCAAGGGGAAGATCCCGACGCGATTTCGCCAGCCGCAGCACGCGGCTACGCCCTGTTCAACTCAGAGAAACTTGAGTGCTTCCACTGCCACGTGGGGTTCAACCTGAGCGATCACACCCACTGGGCCGGTAAGCCCTTCTTCGATGCGCCCTTTCACAACACAGGGCTCTACAACCTCGACGGCAAAGGAGCTTACCCGGAGCCCAACACAGGCGTGCACAATGTCACAGGCGACTCCACGGACATGGGCCGCTTCAAGGCTCCGACCTTGCGCAACATCGCCGTCACGGCGCCGTACATGCACGACGGCAGCATTGAGACTCTCGAAGAAGTTCTCGACCACTACTCGGCAGGGGGGCGCACTATCGAGAGTGGTCCCCATGCAGGCGATGGCAGCAAGAGTCCCCTGAAGAGCGATTTGATCGCTGGCTTTGAACTCAGCGAAGACGAACGCGCCGACTTGCTCGCCTTCTTCAAGTCACTGACCGACGAAGAATTTCTCACGAATCCCGATTTTTCGGATCCCTGGTAGGCAGCTCGCTGCACGATTCGCCTCACTGCGGCTGGCAGTAGCCATTTTGGCAGCTCGTGCCATCACAGCAGGGAACCCCATCAACCTCGCACTGCCACGAGCCGGGCAGACATTCACGAGCCTGGCATTCACCTTCCGGTGAGCAGGAGAGTCCGCTGCAACAGTCTCCGTCAACGCCACAAAGATACGCCGTCTCCTCCTGCTCCTCGAAGCAAAAGGACTCGCAGCCCGGTGCCCAGGGGATCTCGGGGAACATGCAAGATTTGCCTACCTCAGGATCTGTCTCGCAAACCATGCCGTCGAGGCAGTCGCTATCAGCTTCGCAAGGCAGGACGCACATACTGACACTGCCCCGATTTGACTCCGAGCAGCGAGCTTCAAGGGGACCATCGAGGGCAGCGCAATCAGCATCAACGCTACAGCGCAGGGAACAGAGTGTGCCAGCCCGACACCTGTTACCCGACCATGCATTGATCGTGAAGCGCTGCTCGCCTGTGCAAACGTCATAATAGTTCAGCGTGGCCTTGGCACCGTCCTGTGCGACGTAGAATGCATACGCTAAATCCGATTTCATGTTGGGCGACGAGGAGTGCCCCCCGTATCCACCCTTTTGGTAGGGATTCTCAACACCACCCTGGCCGACATTCGATGTCTCCTCACTTGAAGCGCCACCGGTCGCGGCGGACGGATCGTCCTGGGCTTGCTGCGAAAAGCTCAAAACGTCTTGGTCCACTCCACATGCACTAAGCCAAACGCAGAGGATCGAGAAAGAGGGATGGATTCGATTCATGCTTTGTCTGTTCCCGGAGCCGTCAGTGGCGAGCAGTCAGTTGAGCACATTGTTCTAAGATCCACCGATGCGGAAGCGCGCACCCACGTTGATCAAGCCTTGTACAGCTGGCAACTCGGAGCGCACCTCGCCATCCACTTCGAGTACCCGTCGCGCGTTGACCCAGCTCACCCCTAAGCCAAGATAGGGCTCCCAATGGGTGAAGGCCCAAGACGCCTCAGTGAATCCGCCCAGCGCAGGGCGCACAGAATGGGTCGTTCCTTCGGCAAACTCGTCGGGGCCACGCGCCCGGACAACAGAAATTGAGGCAAATGCACCTACCCGCCACCACGAGACCGGACGAAAGTAGAACGCCGCGCCAGTCCGAAAGTCTTGCAGGGCGAATCCCCCCGCTTGATGGGTAGGAAAGTAGAACGCTGCCTCAAGGCGCACGCCTACAGAAGACAAGAATTCGATCTCTCCATCAAGCCGCGGCCCGAGCAGGACTGCTTCTTCTCCTCCGACAATTTGCAGCGCCAACCCGGCTCCAATCGCACCACGGACAGCGTGTTTCTGCTCATCAGGCGCGGAAGTCGTCACATCTGACAGAAGAGCCTGATCTTCAGACGAGCCATTCGCATCACTCTCGCCAGCAGCGTCCTGTTGTTCCACGGTCGGGGTTGGCTCAAGCATGAGATCGATCAGCTGAGTCGCCAGCTGGTAAAGGCCTTCAATGCCCGGATCCTTCTCCTCGGCTGATTCGACGCTCTTGCTGCGTCCCTCTGCCAGGAGACTTCCCTGGGCGCCTTCTGGCTCGCAACTCAGAGTCATTTGCGCATCCTGCAGGCCGTTGACCAAGAGCTCGCCCAGCAGACGTGCCTCCAGTTCGCTCTCCTGCTCCCGACTCAAGGCTTCACAGCGAATCTCAACCGTCGAGAGACCGTCATCAGCCTTTGCCAGCGATGTCAGAAGACTCCAGCAGATGCCAATCTGCGTTCCCCATTGAATCAGGCCTGCTCGCACGCCCGGCAAGATGCGGTAAAAACGCGCGAGTTAGCAAGAGCGAACCGCGAAAATGAAGGCTCGACCGAGCACAATGATTTCCGAGCGACGATTTTCTAAAAAGATCTGCTCACGATGACTCGGAGCGGGTACTTAGCCAGTGAGAGCCCCTTTTTGACTGCGTTACCCCACCTCCGACCGGTCCCTCCATTGAAGGAAGCTCCCCCCGCTTCCGCCGATGAGGAAGACCGAAAACCTCTGCAGGGAGAGGAGTTGATGGTGCTCATCTACAGGCAGATGCGAGTGCTCGCCGGGCCGCACCCTGATCTCGATGACTTAGTGCAAACGGCTCTCGAACAAGCCCTCCTGGCCAAGTACGAGGGGCGCTCCAAGTACAATACCTTCACCCATTCGATTTGCTACCGCGTGTGGCTGAAGCACCTGCGCTTTCGCTATCGCTTCTTCGCGCGCTTTGAATTTTCTGGCACTCAGTCAGAGCCAGAAAGCACCGAAGAAGCACCTGACCATCGGCTTCGGACCATCGAACGCTACGCCCGGCTCTACCACGCGCTCGATCAAGTCTCGCCAAAACTCAGAGCAGCTGTGAGCTTGCATGACATCGCCGGCGTAGAGATAGAACAGGTCGCAGAGATCGTGGACGCGAAGATTGGAACCGTGCGCTCTCGATTGCGAGACGGGCGAAGGTGCCTAGCAGAACTCCTCAAGTCGGACCCCTACTTCAAAGACGAGAGGCTCACACCATGACTTCAGTTCTCAGCTCAAGCGAACTCCAGCAAAGTCGGGAAAGAGACGAAGAGCGCAGCCGAAAGATGCGGCAGGTGCACACGGAACTTGAGCCATCTGCACGGGAAATCGTGCAGCGCTTGCACATGGTTCGCTCGCGTCGCGCTTTTGCGGGTTCTCGAACGCGTAAGGGCACAATTCCTGTACTCCTGGGCGTAGCTCTCGGACTGTTGCTTTCCGGTTCGGCTTTCGCCTGGGCACTCACCACGGGGCGTCTTTCGTGGTCTCCTCCGCCAGCCGCGTCTTCCCCGGCCGCGTCTCCTTCGGCAACCGCGTCCCAACCAACAGCCGTACCAGCGCCCAGCGTCCGTCGACCGCTTGATGCCAGCGAGGCGCTTGAGACTGCGCCGCGCCCACCAACGCCAAACCCCTCAGTGCCCGCGGCCCCAACCAAGGCCGTCTCGGCTCCGGACGCTCCCCTCACAACTTCTCCCCGTGCTCCACGATTCGGCGGCCCGCGGGAAGACGCGGTCGACCCAGGCGCCCGCGCAGCAGAGAGTTCTTGGGCCGATGTCGTGGCCAAGCTTCGCACAGGGGAATCAGCCGAGGCTCAGATAGAACTCGAAAACCTGGAAAAGAGCGAGAGCCAAGAGACGCGGGAAGCCGCGCGGCTGCTCAGACTTCAGCTTCAGGAAAAACGACAGGATCTCAGCGAGCAAGAGCTGCTGAGCTTAAAGAGGCTCAGCGAAAGTGCTCTTTCCCCGTCCGTTCGCGCTTCCGCAAAGCGTCTGCTTAAAAAAACTAGCTTGAGTCAGAACTAGGCTTGTATAGACCGGGCGCCGGCCACGGATGGGATCACACGACGAATAGGGAGCACGGCGGCTCTCTGCTAAGAGGTGCCCATGATTCTCGTTGCTGCTGGATTCTTCACGATTTTTGGACTGTTCTCGATTGCGGGCGGAGCACTAGGTTGGAGAAAAGCGGGAAGCAAGGCGTCCCTGATTGCCGGCGGTCTCTCCGGCGCTTTTCTTTTGATCGCCGCTGGGTCGCTGTATTCAGGACAGATCGGTGTCGGTTTGTCGATCGGTGGAGTCACGTCCCTGCTTCTCGCGGGTCGCTTCGTGCCGAGCTACATGAAGACCCGCAAAATGATGCCCCAGGGCATGATGGCTCTCTTAGCAGTGGTGGGGATTATCGTAACAGCGGCGGCTTGGTGAGTCGTGTGAAGGTTCAGTTTTCAGGCGCTAAGAAAGGCAACGCCTGAGACTCATCCACGTCCATCTTGTGCAAAATTGAGTCACCAAAGTCTGGCAATCCGTGAGCACCGATCAATTCACGGGCCATGGGTTCACGGGCCACTTCCTTGAAACCCAGGCGTTGATAGAGCGAGCGAGCCCGATGATTGCAGGTGAAGTTCTGAAGGCTCACTTGCTCACAGCCGGCGAGCAACGCCAGAGCATGAGCCAGACCGAGGAGGCGAGAACCGATCCCGGCACTCCGACACTCGGGACGAACAGCGAGGGCATTCACGTACCAGCTGCCTTGAGCGCGTTGCTCCAGGACGACAAGGGGGCGCACCAAGGGGTCCACTTTTTCTAGCTCGACCTCAGCCTCCTGCACGACGAAGCCGAGCAGCATGGCGACGACCCGACCGTTTTCTTCAACAACGTGAGCGTTTCGGTAAGAAAAGTCCCCGTCTTCTCGTGCCGCCCGCATGGCGCCATACTCCCATTTGTCTTGTCCAGCCTCGTTCCGGCTCCAAAAAAATTCCGGAAACCCTTCACCAGCCTCGTTGATCAAGAATGCCAAGGCTGCTGCGTCCTCAGGGGCCGCCGGCCGCATGCCGTAGGGGAGACAAAGTCGCGCGTCACTCATCCCTGCATCATGTCATGAGCATAGGGGACGGAGAATATCCCTGCCGCTCAGATGGTTTTTTTTAGTTGATTTGAGCTTCGTGCCGTTGGCGACTACTGATGCTCTCCTATGCATGCGCGCCGCACTTGCCAGCTCTGGGCGACCTGGGGGATCCTCCAGTGTGTGCTCTTGGCGCAGAATAGTGCCGCGCAGACTGCCCCGAATGAGGGTGATGAACAGACCAAAAGCGGGCCCGCTTGGCTGAGCTGGCATGCTCCTCCTGAATGCCCGAGCGCTAGCTACATCGAAGAGCGCATCGTTGAATGGCTGGGTCGTCCGCCCAGCGTTGAAGCTCGGCTCGCGGTCGATGCGGCGGTGCTTTGGAGAGACGATCACTGGCAGGTCACCGCAGAAATATCCCAGGCACGTCAAAAGGGAGAACGCCAAGTACTCGTGGCGAGCTGCACCGAAGCCGCCGACTTTGTGGCGCTGAGCGTCGTCCTGGCGCTCGATCCGGATTCTGTGGCGGCCAACCCGGCGCGATTGAGCGAAAAAGATGAAGAAACGGCGACAATCGAAGACGAGACAGCGGAAAAGCCTTCCAACGAACGCAAGGCCCCCGACTCGCGTGAGGAGCCTGCCGACAGCGATACGGTCGCGACTAGCCCTACCCAGGAGAGTGTCTCTTTTCGCCCCTACTTGGAGGCGAGTGCTCTGCTCGACGTGGGCATTTTCCTGGGGCCCAGTGGGGTGCTGGGGCAGAATTGGGACTGACGAGTGGTCCCTGGCTTCTCGGGCTTGGAGCTCGTTGGTTTCCGAGTCGCTCGTACAGCTTTGACGAGGCCTCCTCGCCTCTACGGTTTTCGCAATTCAGCGGAAGACTGCGTGGCTGCTACGGCCTGCACTTCAGCAAGCTTTCGTTCGGGCCATGTGTCGCCTTTGAGGCAGGAAGCACCCGCGTCACTGAGGCGTCGAGTGAATCGCGGAGCACGAATGATCTGTGGCTGGCGGTTACTCCAGGTCTGTCGGGTAGCTGGCAGCTCCTCCCCTGGCTCGCGCCGGCAGGAGGACTGGAGTTGGTGGTGCCTCTGACCCAATCGCGTTTTGTCGTCGATGACGGACGAGAAGTACATCAAATCGGCGTCGGTATGAGTGTGTGGCTGGGTTTTCGAGTTCATTTCCCTCCTCCGTGATAATTTTCGAGTTCCCAGGTTACTCATTGAATAGCGGACATGACCCTGCACCTTGAGCGCTCTCCTTCCCCGAATGAAGACCAGGACCGGGTTCCTGGTTCTTCCGTGCAGTTCAGCATCCCCTCTTTTGAAGAACTGTTTGAAAAACACGTCAGCATGGTGTGGCGGGTGCTTCGGGCGATGGGCGTCAATCCGCACCAGATCGAAGACGCTGCCCAGGATGTGTTCTTTGTGGTGCACAACAAATTGAATGAATTCGAGGGTCGCTCACAGCTGAGCACTTGGATTTACGGAATTACGCTGCGCGTCGGCCACAATTACCGGAGGAAGTTGAGTCGCCAGCCGGAACAGCAGGAGCTGCAGGACGGTGATCTCATGACGAGGGCCACACCTGAGCAGGAGGCCCAAGATTCGCAGTCGAGTCGCCTGGTGGTGTCATTCTGTGAGGGCCTCGACGACGGGATGCGCGACGTATTCGTGCTCTGTTTTCTTGAAGAACGCCGCCCGGTCGAAGTCGCCGAGTTACTCGGGCTCAAGCAGCAAACGGTTTACTCGCGGGTCAGGATTTTACGCGCAGCATTTCGCGAGACGCTGGAACGCGAACAAGGGACAAGAGAATGACTCACGAATCAACGGATGTGTTGTTCACGGAACAAGAGCTGCGTGTTTTCACCGAGGCTCGCGCAGGATTGGATCCCACTGCAGCAGCTCAGCGAAGCCTCAAACTGAAGCTGGCAAGCGTGCTGCCTGCTTCAGCGATGATCGCCACAACCACAAGTGCGCTTCCTACTTCCGCGCCTTCAGTTACTGCAAGTGGAGTGGCTTCCACAGGCGCGACGCCAGCGGCTGGTGGGACGGCGGTGGCTAGCGGATTCGGAATCAAGGCCCTGTTCAGCGCCTTGGCCGTAGGTCTCGCACTGGGCGGAGCCGGCGGAGTCTTCTGGGAGCGAAGCCAGAGTCATGAAAGCTTGGCCAGCGATGGGACAACTTCATCTCAAGAGCCACAGACTCTGTCGTCACTAGAGACCACCTCTGTCGCGCAGCCCACTCCCGCCAACATCGGCCTTCCGGCAGATGACCAGCCGGCCTCACTCGATCCGGTGGTCGATAGGCTCCAAAGAAACAGCGGGCCGTCGAGCGAACAACCCTCAGCGAATAAGCCGCCCGCTGAGGTCACCTTTCATGAAGAGCTCTCCTTCTTGAGGCGCGCACAAGATGCCCTTCGCGCGGGCAACCCTGCCTTGGCACTTGGATTGATGACAACGCTCGATGAACAACTCAAAGGGGGCGCGCTGGTCTCGGAGCGCCAAGTGACCAAAGTATTGGCACTCTGTGAACTCGGGCGAAACGACGAGGCGAGTCGATTGGCTGGGGTGCTTCTGACGAGCGCACCGAACTCAGTCTACGCGACGCGCATTCAAGCGTCCTGCGCGAAGCCGAAATAAGAAATCACTTCGTCGTGACCGTAATAGTTTCGATCCGAGCGCGACACTCATCAACAGACTCTCAAGGAGAAAGTAAGATGATGAAAAGCAAAGACTTCAACGTGCAACCGATTCACTCGACCTCAACTGCCCGCTCACGGAACCATGCGCGACTTGCAAGCCTGGCGATCGGGGTGAGTGCACTACTCGCCGGTTGCTCGGGCAACGTCGAAGTAGGCTCAGGCTCAGAGGAATGCGACTATTGTGAATCCCCTTCCTCAGCTCCGCCTGCCTATGAAGCTTCGGGCGAATGCGCGACCGAGGACCAGTACACTTGGGACAACTACCTCTCCTACCGAAACGGCGACCCCAACGACTTTGGAGCACTCGCGGGAACGCGTTGGTTGGGCACAAGCAATTCTGGAATCAAACTGGAGCTGCAGCTTGGCGACGACGGCACAGGGCGCTTGATTGTGGGGGATGAGCCCGCGCCAGTAATTGCGGACAAAGGCTACCTCTGCATTGATACTTCCACCGGTACAGTTGAAACGGACTGTGCGCAGTTTCCGGCCACTGGAGCCACGTATCCCATCGGAGGAGTCACATTCGTGGACTCTCAGCTCACAGGTATCTTCAATGAAGGCCTAGCGATGGACGACTGGTGCGCCCTCCAAACTCCGACCCTCTTCGATGAAGGCCAATCTTGCGGCTTTGGTCCCTTCGAAAACGTGAGTTTTACGCAGAGTGGACCCGACGACTGCACCACTAACGAGACTGATCCTATCGATTGCAACTGGATGTATCGAATCCTCTATGAGATGCGCTGCGACTGCATTTCCGACAAGTGCTTCGCAGCAAACCAGGCGTCGAGCTCTGATTTGGATTTCACCTACGACCCGAGCAACAAGACCCTGACTGCCGCGGGCACCGGACTCGATGGGGTCACGCTCACCCGCGCCGACTAGCGAAAAACACTGGCAGAACGAGTTTAGTTTTTCCTCACGAAGCCGGCCTGTGAGATACCCCACCCATGGACCTCACAACGCCGGCGCTGCTCTTCCCAGCGATTTCTCTCTTGCTCTTGGCTTACACCAGCCGGTTCTTGGCTCTGGCGAACTTGACGCGCTCGCTGCACGACGAATGGCGCACCACCAAAAGTGCTCGCGCCGTCATGCAAATCACCAACTTGCGTTCACGCTTGAGGATGATTCGCAGCATGCAGATCCTCGGAGTGGTGTCCTTTACGCTCTGTACCTTCAGTATGCTTCTACTGCTCTTGGGCAAAGACTTGCTCGGGCAGATCTCTTTTGGGACCTCGCTGATTGCGCTCCTGGCCTCCCTCCTCTACTCGCTCGGAGAAATCTCTGCCTCCAACCGAGCGTTGAACATACAATTGAGTGAGCTGGAGGGGGCTACTTCGGATCCCTGAGCAGCGAATCACTTCGCTAACTTTTTCTCAAACAGTTCGACAAGCCCGGGCACTGCGTCGGAATCGGTGGGAAGCTTGCGAGTGGGGTCACTCTGAAAAACCGGAAAGCTGATCTCGTGATAGGAGTGATAGGTGAAGTGTAAGTCGCGCTCGATCGCTAGATCGAGCATATCGCTGACCCAATTGAGGCCGCCGCGCCCCTGTTCGAAGCAATGGTAGATGACCCCAAATTCACCCAAGTAAAGGGGAACATTGTTCCTTTTGCCCCAAGCGACGACGCCGTCGAGTCCGCGGGCCAGAGACGCCTTGTTACGCCCCGCAGCGCCACCTTCTGCAGAAAAATAGTCGAGGCGAAACAGAGCACGCGTTGACTGGGTCCAGTCGCCACGAGGGTCAGGGCGCGAGTCTGTGGGGATGTCTACCCCCTTCATCCATCCGCCGATCGAATAGGAGTGACCGTCCTGAGGGACGAACGCTAGCTTCTGATTGTTGAAGTTCGCATCGTGAGTTGTTCCAGAGACTTTTAGGCAGCTGCCCTTGTGACAGTCCGCTGTTTCCGGTCCAGCTTCCCCAACTCCGTCTTCTGACCAAAAATAGAACCCGTCCAATTTGTCCAAGGAGTGCTCGACGACATTGCGCACGAAATTTCCCTCGTCGTCGAATTCTCGGATTACTAAATCATCAAAGTAGACCGTGCCGCTGTTGAGTTCACTGACCATTGAAGCACCAACTACGTCGATGCTCGAAGGAATCGAGTACTTGGGGGACTCGAACTCCTGCCATTCACTTGTCCCGACGGAAACGCTGGGAGGTTCTGGCGTATGGCTCCAATCCTTCCAGCTGGCGCCCTCCGTAGAAATTGAGCTTTCGTCGGGATACGTTCCTCCTTCGCCATAGTTGATCCATCCAGCGAACTGATGGGTGTACTCAATCGGCGTGTAGAAGTGAAACTCGTAAACGACATTGTCGTCCTCGAGAAGAAAGAAGTTTTCTTCCGCATCCACTGACCAGTTGTCACCGACCGAGAGGGTACGTTCGAGAAAAACTGGTTGAGGTGCCCCGGCTTCTCGGATCTCTTTCGTTGTCTCCGTCGCCAGTTCCTTCCACTGATCGCGGCTCACGGTAGGGCGCGGTTCGTTGAGAAGATCGAAGCCAGCGACGGTTGGTTCGTCTTTGTAGCGCCGAGCGATTTCGCCCCAAAGTGCAGTGAACCGAGCCTGGTTCTCATCGACTTCCCAAAGAGCGTTCCCGTCACCGTTCGACTGAAATCCTCCCTGTGGATAGTGCATATTGAGGAGCAAGACGACGCCGTGAGCTTTGGCCCACTTCACGTTGGTATCGATCCAGTCAAAACCTACTTGTCGATACTCGTAGGGTTCGGCATCAGATTCAAAGAGCTGATAGTTCAAGTAGAAGCGCACGACGTTCATGCCCATATCGTGCACCCGCCCGAAGTCTTTTTCTGAGTGGTGGAATCTTGGCGGAGTCGGCAGTCCGGACCAGATGTTGTTTCCGAAAGCTACGCCGCGCAGAAAGACCGTGTCCCCTGCCTCGTCCACGAGATGGACGCCATCGCGCTGAAGCATGCCTTTTGGAGCCTTTGTCTCACCAGTCGGGGCGCCGTTTTCTCCGCCTGCGTTGGCCGGGGATTCACTCGCGGTATGCTTTTGGCAAGCCGGAAGAACCGCGAAACCAAGGAAAAAGAGACAAGTAACGAGTCTATACTTGAAGCGCGTCATGATGGATGAAGCATTGTCCTTCATGTTCGCTCGGGCAAGCAAACTGACCTAGTCTTCTGCTCAAGAGAGCTCGCCCGGGTGACCCAACACGATGACCAAAACAAGCGCCACACTCTGCCTTTCTTTCCTGCTCCATATGAGCATCGCTTGCTCCGACTCTGACCCTTCTCAAGAAGGTTCGGACACGAGCTCGGGACCAGGTGAAGCTCCTGGAACCGGTGGTTCGACAAGCTCCGGCTTTGGCGGAGGCTCCGGCGAGTGGGACAGTGACTTCCAAGACGGAAAGTTGGACGTCAACAGTGCGGAGAACAATTGCACCGTCACCGCGCAAGCACTGAAGGACAGCGGACTCGCTCAGGTGACGCACGGAACTCAAACGCTCTACGTCGGCTGGGATCAAGTTTCCGGGAACAATCAGGATCCGGTCGTCGCCTTCGTCGACGAGGATGAGGTCAAGTGGTGCAAGCATCACGAAAATGATGGTCCGGATGCTCGTGCTTTGGGACTCGCCTGGGACGGTGGACCCGAAGCCTACGTAGTTTACAGCGTCGTCGGTGGCGGCAGCGATCTTGAAAACCACGGCGGTTGGTTGAACTCCTACGCTCCAGGGGCGATCAGCGGAGGCGGTCCAAAAGTGAGCGTACTCGGACGCGTCGACTTAAGCGGCGGTGAAATACTTTCCAGTACTTTTATCATCGCCGTCACTGAGGCCGGCAAGGTCAACGGAATGAAGCCCGAGGCTGCGCCTGTGGTTCTCGCCGATGGCAGCGTCGAATTTCGGGGTTCGTCCGCGCACAAGCCGATTGGTGTCGACAAGAAATCCTCGATGGCATGCACCGACTATCCCTTCGATGCAACCTATCGCTTCAGTGCCGATCTCTCGACGCTGGTGTGTGCACAGTCCACAAATTGTAGCGGGAACGATCTCGCTTGTAGCGACTGAGATCAATTCAAAGAGCAATCACATCAAACGCAACGCTCAACCTCTGTTCGGTTCCAACGAAGGGCAGAGTTCCGTGATCCATGCACGAGGGAAACATCACTGCGCGCCCCAATTGAGGAGTGACCGTAAGCGGCTCCACGTCGTCGCCCTCGTCAAAGTAAAGATGCCCTGCGGTTTCCGAATCATTGATGGTTTCCGGAACCTCCAGGTAGAGGCAACCGCTGGCCCAAGCTTCCGGATGAAAATGCAGCTCTTGATAGTGCGGACCTTCAAGACGAACAGCCCAGGCATGGATCTGCACGCGCTTTGGTAGGTGGCGAACAAATTCAGACGCCGATTCAACCGACCGCCGACTCTCCAAGTAACCTTGAGCAAGCCTGGAGATGCGCTCTTCAAGATCTTGCAGCGAGACTTCCGGTTCTTGAAAAAGGTCGCCACTGTGCCATCCCCCACGAGTCGCGTGATTCGATGGTGCACGCTGAAAGGAAGTGTGGTTTTCGACGCGTGAAGCTACTCTTTCTCGTGCAGCGGCATTTTCGAAAATGTCCTCAACCACATGAATATGCTGGCGAACGCTTTCGACCTCACCGTGGTAACTGGGCAGATTGACTGCACGAAGTGCGCGTCGGTGCAAAGCCCGGATCCCCGAGTGCTGAGGGTGCTGGCTTCTCAGACGCGTTGCCCAATCCAAGCGATAGGCAGTCGAGTCCAGCTTGAGTTCCAGCAAAGCATCCAGCGCCTGAAACGGAGCGTCGTTCGACTTAAGCACCGCACCACAGAGATCCAACGCTTCACTATCTCTGCCGAGTCGCGCCCAGGTTCGACACAGCCCTAGGGCTGAGGTGGCGCCGGGTTCCAGTCGAAAACTCTCCAAAAAACTCGCTTCAGCTTGTTCAAGACTTCCTACGTGGAGAAGACTTGATCCCCAGTTCGCCAGCGCGCCCGACGGTTGCGCCGAAAGACTTGCTGCTCTGGAAAACTTTTGGCTGGCGAGTTCGAACTCTCCGAGTTTCGCGAGACAGCTTCCCCAGTCATTCCAGGCTGCGTCACAATCCGAAGCTTCTTGCGTAGCGAGCTCGAAGGCTCGCGCGGCGCGATGAGTCTGTCCAATGGCCAGTTCCACGGTTCCCAGGGCAAGATAAGAGTTGAGGCACGGCTCTCGATTCGCCAGTTCCCGCGCGGCTCGGACTGCGTCACGACGCATTCCTTGAGAAAATAGTGCTCGGACTTGATTGAGTGAAAACATCCGTCGTGATGCTGAGGCAGCTAGCCCCCCAGATCGGCTCAGAATTCTCAGCGTTCTTCTTCGAATCAGCGCCAGGCGCAACGTTTCATGGCACACTCTGTTTCCTCGATGCGTCTTCTTTTCCTCACAGTCTTTTCGGTTGGCACGGTCTTGCTCATGGCAGCCTGTGCCGAGTCCGGACCGCTACTGCGAGATGGTGAAGCAAACAGTGTGGGTGGAATGGGTGGCCTCTCCGGCGGGCCGGGTAGCGGAGGAAGCAGAGGCGGTCAGTCGGGTTCGTCAGGGATCCCTGCTGACTGTGTTTTTCGAAGCTCCGAAGAACTCGCCGTGTGCGCTGGCACTTACCTTGATGTCGAAGCCGACAGCTGGGGCAGCGTGGTGCAGTTGTCCCAGGGCAGAATCGTGCTCGCGGCTCAAGTGAGCTCTGCTTCTGGAACAATTGCGGTGGATGAAACAATCTCTCGCAGCGGTCCCGGCGCGTTGCTTGTGCTAGGTCAAGCGGGCCGCGTCTGGAGTCAGCTGATCTGGCTGGGTGATTCGGCCGGCCCACTCGAAACGAACGATTTCGGGCTGGTGGCCACCTGGAACGGACGCGAGATCCTGCTGCTCGATTCGTCACTTTCCTTGATCTGGAAAACGGCACTTCAAGGAGAAGTGATTCGCCTCGACCTCGCACTCGATGGAACAGTTGCCGTTCTGATGGAGAGCGGCGACGTGTCACTCTGGGATGCCCAGGGCGACAACATCGTCTCTTTTCCCGTCGTCCGACCAGGAACCTCCCTCGTGGAGCCGTTGGTGCATGACGTCGCGATTTCTCACGACGGTTCGCGCGTCTACGTGGTGGGAGCCCATGAAGATCCATCGGGTGGCTGTGAGGGAATGGTGCCGTTTCTTCGCGCCTATGACCGAGCCGGCCAGCTGCTGAGTCGAGCCTATGATTTCGATACCATCGAAGACAATTGCGCCTCAAGTGAAGGGCTGCGAGTCAGCGTGGGCGATGACGGCCTTGTCTATTACGCGGGACAAAACCAAGGTGGAAACACCGTGCATCTCCTTGACCCGAAGGATGTCAGCGCACCCGCCCCCCTTGTTTCGTATGACATTTACAATCAAGGCTTTGGGAAGGCGATTGAACGCTACGGATTTGTGGGGCGCTTTCACCCAGAAACCTTAGCGATTCAACTTGGCCAACTACTTCTCCCTAGGGACGCCGAAGATGTCGGCGGAGAATTCCAAATTCGAGAGGTTTTGGCTGACAAGAATGGCCAGGTCGCGGTTGCAGCGCGGAGCACCTGTTGTTTTCCCAAGAGAGAATCAACTACTTTAGAAGGAATGGTTCCGGGGGTCTACGGTTCAGAAGAAACCTCGGTAGTGGTTCTCGGCGCGGATTTCCTGGAGCGAGAACTTTGGTTGACTCCGACCGTTGTTTCGCAGGGCGAGGTGAGCCCAGTCGGACTTTCCTGGCGAGACCAAATACTCTCCATCGTTTCGAGGTCGGCATCGGAGTCATCGCTGTTCCTCCAAGAGCCAATTCAGAGTAGCCCTACAGATCTCCCATTTGCTCACCGTGCCAACCCTCTAACCTTGCGCGCCGTCAAAATCGAAAGGACTCTGGATACCAAGAGGCCTCAAGCGTTGCGCCCAGCCAGAAGCCTCCGTAGTTGAGATCCGAATCATCGGCGACGCTGCCCTTCAGATTCGAAAGAGTCAGACCCGCACTGCCGAGGACAGTCAACTGGACCTCGTGCCAACGAAAAGCTGGTCCCGCTTGAAGGAGAAGGTCCGGCAAGAACCCCGAAATAGTCTCTCCGAGAACATTCGCTCCGCTGGCATCACCACGCAACGTGACGTGCCGCGCAAGTATGCTCAGTCGCCCCTCCCCGAAAAAGTTCTGCCCACTGGGCCACTTTCCGAGCAGCACAAGTCCAGCGGACCACGACTTTGCCGTAACCTTCCCAGATGCCTTTTCAAGTTGCCCACTGGCCCAGTCCGCTGAAATTGCTGCGCCAAAATTCTGGCCCAGGTTGAGACGAATCAAGCCGCCTACCCCCGGTTGGACGATCGCCTTGGTTTGCAGTGACCGCACCATGAGCAGCCCGCTAACCCCAAATCCTAGTTCTGCGCCGAGCGAACCTGTGGAGGCTGTCGCGGAGGCTTCCGGTGAAGTTTCTTGAGGTTGAACGGGGGCCGGAACGGGAGCGTTCGCCGGCTCAGTCGGCTCTTGGGGACGCACCCAGTTGAGCGCGTGAAGGAGCTCGGCAGTAGCGTTTGCCAACGTTCTCTCAGGTGCCTCGTGGATACTTTGTCCGAGCGGAAAGGTTCGTCGCAGACGTTCCTGAGAAAATTCGTCCGCCAACAATATGGTCGCATCGGTCGAAGTGCAGCTGATTGAGATTCTGTACTTCTCCGGTTCAGGCGGCGATTCCCCCCACACGGCGAGCTCCAAGGCAAGAAGGCGAGTCACCTCTGTCGGCGAAACGTTGGAGCATCCGAAAACGTCAACCGAAGGGATCGGCGCCACTTCTTGAGCGCGAGAGATCGCCGGTGCGCTCGCAATGAGCCACGCGCAACCGACGACAATCCAATGCTTCTTCACTCCTGCACTTCAAGATATGCGCCTGAGCGTAGATCTCAAGGAACAAGCATCGTCATACGGTCGCGATGCAGACCATGGGGATAAGCCGAGAGATACTGTTGAGCACGCGCCCGAGAAGCGGCACCTTGACCCGAGAGCGACAGGCACACCGCTTCTTCAGCAAGGGCATCCTCGCCAAGACCCTGACTCGTGCGACCTCGGACCTGGGCGAACGTCGCCGCAGCTTGACTGTACTTGCCACGAGCGTTTTGAACCCTCCCCAGAGAAAAAAGGATCGAAATCGCCCGAGGGTCACTCCCGTACTCAGCGGACAATCTCGCAAGCGTCGTCTCGGCGGTCGCAAGATCCCCAGTCTGTCTTGCCTCGTCCGCTCGCTTCAGCAGATTGCCGACCACATCCACAGGACGAGTCTTGTTCGCGACCGGAGGCTTGCTTGGCCCGGTTGAAACTTCCTGAGGGTGCGCGTCAGATTGAGCATTCATCGCTTGAACGCTTTCGGATGAATCAGAAGACGATTTGCCCAGAACAACACGAAGCTCCTCTCCGCGACGCAGCTGCACATCTCGCGAGCCGTCGTGCACGGTGACAATGCCCCGATGCACCTGCACAAGAACGGCCTCATCAGCCACCGTCACGTCGAACTTGGTCCCAATCACCTCAATGAGCACCCCACGCGCCGCCACCTGAAAACGCTGGTGCCGCTCTGGATTAACTTCATATTGCACGAGGCCAGCAGATTGACGCAGCGAAATCGACTCAGCGGTCTGCTCAACAGAACTCAACTGGGCCCCAGCATCGAGCAATGCACGCGTGCCCTCAGCAAACAGCAACTCAGAATCCTTCTAGAGCATCAATCTCTTGAGTGGACGCCGAGCCAGCGGGCTCAAGTCCGCCTACAGGCGAACCTAGGTAGACAAAAAGCGCCGCAGCCGCAGCTGCCAAAAGCGCGCCAGTCGTGCCCCAAACCCAGCGACGCCTCTTCTGCGCCGATTCGGAGGCAACATAAGCCGACTCTTCCTGATCGATCTGCTCAAGCACCGCCTCAAGCAGTCGATACTCACGCTCGGGGTCCCAGTCGGGGAGCCCTTCTTCGCGCGCGGCATTCAGATATTCATCCATCGCCAAGCCTCCTCTCAATGCGTTCCTCAGCTAGAGCGACGCGCCGCTTCGAGGAGGCAAAGGAAATGTCACTCTCAGCCGCGACATCCGGAAGTCCAACAATGACGCCGCCCACATAGCGGGCATGACGCCGAAACAGCTGTGCCGACGACGGGCCGTTACCAAATTGGGCGAAGCGAACGAGATTTTCGTCGCTGCTCGGCTCCTCAAAAGAAACCGAGCGCAGATGTCGGCGCGCAAGTTGGTTCACAATTCCCAGTGTCGCGTGTAGAGGCAGACCAGCTCAAAATTCGCCATCAGCAGCAAATTCTCAACTGAGAGTGGAATTCTCAGCCGACTCGCCCTGAACAACAACGCGTGGCGTGATGACACGTGCCAAACCACGAGGGATGAGAAAGATTCGGGCTTCTCAAGGAACCAGCTTGGTCATTCGAGCGCGATGCAGACCTTTGGGATAAGCCGAAAGATATTGCTGAGCACGCGCTCGAGAAGCAGCACCTTGACCGGAGAGCGACAGGCACACCGCTTCTTCAGCAAGGGCATCCTCGCCAAGACCCTGACTCGTGCGACCTCGGACCTGGGCGAACGTCGCCGCGGCTTGACGATACTTGCCACGAGCGTTTTGAACCCGACCCAGAGAAAAGAGGATCGAAATCGCCCGAGGGTCACTCCCGTACTCAGCGGACAATCGCGCAAGCGTCGTCTCCGCGGTTGCTAAATCCCCACTCTGTCTTGCCTCGTCCGCTCGCTTCAACAGATCGCCCACCACATCCATAGGACGAGTCTTGTTCGCGACCGGTGCCTTGCTTGGCTCGGTTGAAACTTCCTGAGGGTGCGCGTCAGATTGAGCATTCATCGCTTGAACGCTTTCGGATGAATCAGAAGACGACTTGCCCAGAACGACACGAAGCTCCTCTCCGCGACGCAGCTGCACATCTCGCGAGCCATCATGCACAGTGACAATGCCCCTATGCACCTCTACAAGAACAGCCTCATCAGCCACGGTCACGTCGAACTTGGTCCCAATCACCTCGATGAGCACACCGCGCGCCGCTACTTGAAAACGCTGATGACGCTGCGGGTTGACTTCATAGTGAACAAGACCAGCGGACTGACGCAGCGAGATCAACTCAGACGTCTGCTCGACAGAACTCACCTGGGCCCCAGCATCGAGCAACGCCCGAGTGCCTTCGGCAAAAAGCAACTCAGAAGCGTGCGGAACTTCAACCTTTTGAGTCGATGCCGAGCCAGCCGGCTCAGGTCCACCTCGAAGCGAACCTTGGAATACGAGAACTGCCGCAGCGGCAGCTGCCAAAAGCGCGCCAGCCGTGCCCCAGATCCAGCGACGCCTCTTCCGCGCCGATTCGGAGGCAACATGAGCCGACTCTTCCTGATCGATCTGCTCCAGCACCGCCTCAAGCAGACGATTCTCGCGCTCAAGATCCCAGTCGGGCAGCCCTTCCTCGCGCGCGGCATTCAGATATTCATCCATCGCCAAGCCTCCTCTTAATCCGTTCCTCAGCCAGCGCAATGCGCCGCTTCGAGGTGGCCAAGGAAATCTCACACTCGGCGGCGACATCCGGGAGCGTGTGTCCCTCAATGCGCGATAGAATCCATGGGATTCTTAAGTTCGGTTCGATTTGATCGAGCGCTTCGTAAAGATCGTCGACACGAGCACGAGCATGCTCAGGAACTCGCTCGTGATACTCGTTTCCCCACTCGCTCGCCAACGCACGCTTGCGAGCCTTGATTCCAATTCGGCGCTGAACCTTGCGAATCGCTATAGTCACTAACCAACGCCGAAAAGCATGCGGTTCATCGAGCGACGTCAAACCTTTATGGGCTGCAAGGAAAGTCTCTTGGACGATATCATCCACTTCTTCAGAGGACCGCATCACCCGAAAAATCACGCCGCCCACGTAGCGTGCATGACGCCGGAATAGCTGTGCGAACGCCTGTCGATCACCAAATTGGGCGGAGCGGACGAGGTCTTCGTCGCTGCTCGGCTCCTCTAAAGAAACCGAGCGCAGATGTCGGCGCGCAGGTTGGTTCACAATTCCCAGTGTCGCCTGCAAAGGCAGACCAGCTCAAGATTCTTTTTATCAGGAGGTAAATCGTCGCATCCACTTCGTGGCGTCAATTGAGAATGGAATTCTGAGCCGATTGTCCTGAGGAGCAAGCACCTCGGCGATGATGACACCTACCGTGAAACATGCACTTTCCTACTTGAGAGGTGGAGCTCCTACACTCGCACTAGCCGTGTTGGGGGGGCTGACCTCAATGGGCTGCTCCGCTGAACTAGGGACAGACCCGGACGACCCTCAATCCACAGGTGGCTCTGGGGCAATCGGGGGGAGTGGTGGTTCGAGCGTAGCCGATCCACCTGAATTCACACCAGCAGGAGGAGTGGATGAGGTCATCTGCGAACCAGGCACTGCGCGCCACGCGTCTCCCAGAATCTGGCGACTCACGCGTCGTCAATACGATCGTAGCGTGACGAGTCTGGTCGGGGACGAAAGCAATCCCGCTGAAGGATTCGTGCCCGAACCGGGGAGTGAACAGGGATTCCAAAACGACGCCTACAGCCTGCGAGTTCGACAATTGGAAGCGGGGCAGTTCCAGGCGGCCGCGAAGGCTCTAGCCGCGAACGTCGTACAGAATCGACTCGAAGACATCTTGCCCTGCGACGAAGCACAGCTGACCACGGACACCTGTCAGCAAAGTTTCGTTGAGGAGTTTGGTGCACGAGCATTTCGACGGCCGCTGAGCGTTGAGGAAAAAGAACGCTACCTGTCGCTGTTTCAACTGGGAACCCAGAAGGGCGACGCAAAGTTGGGGCTCACCGTGAGCATCGAAGCGATGTTGCAGTCCCCGTACTTCCTCTACCGTTTTGAACTGGGCGACTTCGATCCAGCGAATCCTGGCGAAGTCGTTCTCACCGAACACGAAGTGGCAAGCGCTCTTTCCTATCTGCTGACCGACGCGCCTCCAGACGAAGCCTTACGAGCCTCGGTGAGTGTCGAAGATCTCAGCGATCCGCTTGTACGTCGTCAACACGCCGAGCGCTTGCTCGCTTCGGCTCCAGCACGGGACGCGCAGTTGGAATTCTATCGTCAACTCTTTGAGTACCTCTCCTTGGAAGAAGTGATGAAGGATCCGGACGTTTTCCCTGAATTCGACTCACTTCGAGACAGCTTTCATCGAGAAATGGACGCGTACGCGGGACACGTTGTCTTCGAGTCAGACGGCAGTCTCCAAACGTTGCTCACGGCAAGCTACACCTTCGCCGATTCGACCCTGGGAGACTTTCTAGGCATCGAGGTCTCAGGCGACAGCTTCGTCCAAACAACCACCGATCCAGGCGAAAGAGCAGGCATCCTCTCACTGGCAGGGTTCAATGCTGTAACTTCAGCGCAAACGCGCACCTCACCGGTCAATCGGGGACGCTTCATTCGGGAGAAGCTGCTCTGCTATCACATCGGCGAACCACCTCAAGGAATCGATCTTACCCTTCCCACTCTTGAGGCTGGAATGACTGCTCGAGAACAGCTTGAGCAGAAGACGAGTCCGCCGGCGTGTGCCGGCTGCCATTCAGTGATGAATCCGGTTGGCTTTGGAATGGAGTCCCTTGACGCACTGGGACGGTTCAGAACCGAGGACAACAGTCTCCCGATTGATGACCAAGGCGAACTTACTGAGACCCGTGACATTGATGGACCTTTTTCAGGCGTTCCGGAACTCGCTGACCGACTTGCGCAAAGCAAGCAAGTGGAAGAGTGCTTCGCGATTCAAGCGTTTCGCTACGCGTCCGGCCGAGGCGAAACTTCAAGTGATAGCTGTAGTCTTGTCGAGCTGCGGGACCTGTTCATCGCATCCGGAGGCAACTTGAAGGAACTGCCCATCGCATTTGCGGTGAGTGATGGGTTCATCCACCGGGATGGCAAGCCATGAGCATCAGCAAAACTTCGCCCCAAAACTGCATTGAAACCGCCCCCAGAAACCCGAAAATGACACGTAAATACTACTGGAACCGTCGCGACTTACTGATTGGCACGGGAGTCGCCGCTGCAATGGTTGGCTTTGGTCGGCACATGACTCGCTTCGCTCATGCACAAGAAGCGGGCTCGAAGAGACTCATCGTATTCTGGACACCGAATGGCCGCGTGCAGGAAGACTTTTGGCCAAGTGGTTCGGGGACCGATTTCACCCTCAATGACGGAATGGCGCCTCTGGCACCCCACAAGAACGATCTCACGATCCTCAAAGGTATCACTTATTCCGGCACTGGCGACCACAAGACGGGGCAACCTTTTTCCACCTCAGGATTCCCGAAGGACAACGGGGGACCGTCTATCGATCAGGAAATTGCCGCCGGTCTCGGCGAAACATCACACGTGGTGTGCGGCCAATCGAAGAACCAAAATCGACGCGGTTTCGTGAGCTTCGACAAGTCCGGATCCTGGGTCACCCCCGTACGCTCCGTGCAGTCAGCCTACGAAAGCGTTTTCGGACCAATTGGAAGTGGCGGTGGAGAGCCTCCCATGATGAGCGGTCGCGATGCAGAACTTGAGGCGAAAATCCTCGACACAGCCATCGCAGACATCGAGGCGGTTCGCGCTCGATTGCCTGAAAGTGAACTCGTCAAGATGGACGATCATCTCGACGCGCTCATGAGCCTGAAGAGCAAAGTGAGCGACGACCCGATCTTGATTCAATGCGACCAGGATGGTTCGCCCTACCTGGGTGACGTGGACTACGCGAAACGCGTCCAACTGCACTCAGATGTCATTGCTTCCGCTATCGCTTGTGATGCTCGCCGAGTCTTCAGCCACATGCTGGCGCCGGCAGGTCACGACTCAACAAGCTGGGGATTCATCGGCGTGAGTGGCGGAGACATTCACAATGACGTAGCGCACAGCTCACATGTGGCCGGCTCGGCCATGGACAAGATGCGCAAGGTGGGGATATGGGAAGTGGAACAGCTCGCGCACCTGATCGACAGCCTGAAGAGCATTCCTGAAGGTGAAGGCACGGCATTCGACAACACAGTGATTCTCTGGACCACAGAGTGCACCCACGGAAATCACGGACACACGAATATTCCCAACGTACTCATCGGCTCGTGCGGGGGAGCCATCAAAACGGGCCGATTCCACAGCTTCGAAAAAAATCCAGGCTGGGAAAACGTGCTTCTCACTCTTTCGCACGCCATGGACCATAAGATCTCGTCATTTGGCGAAAAGGGGAACGGTCCGCTGAGTGAGATTCTGACCTAACCCGAATTGTCGTTAGGAATTGGTTCGCAGCGACACAAGCAGTTGATGGCGACGTCAAAAAACATTCCGATCCTCATCGGCTACCTCGCGCCCGGCATCATGCTCCTGCACACCGCATGTTCTTCTGAAGCGGGCACTGATGTCCCGGGACCACCGGCGCCTTCTGCTAGCGAGGCGTCCGGTGCTAGCTCACCACAATTGTCGACAGGAGGCACAAGTGGGGGCAGTGGAAGTAGTCCTTCACTTGCGAGCGGTGGCTCAGGCGGCAGTCCCCTTGAGCCGGAACTCGAAACGGGCGGTACTTCCTCCGGGGGTGACGCGCCCGTCGATTGCACGGTTTCCTTCGTTGAATCGATCGCCCCACTGCTTCACCTCGATGCCCAGAGTCTGGGCAGCGAGTCCGTGGAAAGTTGGGAAAACCAGGGTGAAGCAGGGGGGAGCTTCGTTCCCGGCAAAGCCCCGTCACTTCAAGAGCAGGTGTTCGCGGGGCATCCCGCTGTGCGCTTCGAGTCCGGTGCTCACCTCGTGGGCAACGTACCCATCAATGGCCTGGAAAGCTTTTCCATCGCCCTCGTTTCCGCCACGCGGCTCCTGCAAAAACCAGGAAACGAATGGTGTCAGAGCGATGGATTTCAGCTCCGCCTCACGGAGAACGGCTGCAGCGGCACCTACAATCTTCCCATCATGTGGGGAGAAACTGGCGACTGGGGCTTTGCTTACCTTGGTCCTGTTCAGGAACAAGTTGCGTTTCGCTTTGGACCAGGAGGAAAAACCTACACGCAGCCTGGAGAGCTTTTGATGACTCTCGACCACGATCCCAATGTTGCCTGGGCGCGACCAGAAAGCATCGGTGATTCAACTACTCTGACTCTCGCTGTGAAGACAGCCACGGAGTTGAAAATTTGGGTCGACGGGAAGCTGATCTACGCCGCAGATATTCCGGGAGGCTCAGGGCCAATCAAGAATGTGAGCGATACGGTGGAGCTGGGCAGTGGACGGCGAGAAGACCTGCGTTGGGTCGGGGACATCGCAGAAGTTCTCGCCTACGGCCAGGCACTTTCCGATTCTCAGGCACAAGCGCTCAATTCCCATCTCACCTGCAAGTATTTTTCGGCGTCCCCATGAAGATGCTGCGAAAGGTTTTCAAGTTTCAAGGAACTAGAACGGTATGAGAAGGCTCAATGAGGCAAAGCTCCTCCTCCTAATTAGTCTCCTTGGGTTAAACGCCTGTTCCAGTGAACTGAGCGGCGGTAATTCTCAAGACGGCGAGATACCTGGCAACGTTGATAATCCAAAGGCTGAAGAGCCTAGCGATTGGACACCAGGAAACGAAACGGCCGATCCCAATGCGGTTTCAGCTCTCCCCCTGGGACTGATCACCAGCGACCAGTATGAGAATACGGTCCGACTCGTGTTCTCGCATTACGGTGTCGAACTGGGTGGACTAGGCGCGCGCGAAACTCTTCAAGCAGAGTCCGTGGATGCCAGCGGTTTTCTTGTTGTGGGAGAAATCTCAGACGTGAGCGTTCTGCGCTATCTCGATGCAGCTGAGGACGTGGCGAACGTCGCGATGCCTTCAAGCGCAAGCTGGGCGGGCTGCGCTATTGCCAGTACTCCCAGCCCGGAAGAGTGCATTCGAACATTCGTCTCTGACTTTGGTCGACTACTCTATCGTCAACCACTCACCGCTGAGCAAATCGAGGCTCATGTCGGTTTCTTCCTCGAAGAAACTGGCACGCTCGGTCGACCGCCCGAAGCTGCACTTTCGCAACTCCTGCAATCGATGCTCAATTCCCCGCTGTTCTTGTACCGCTGGGAAGTCGGGCCAGAGAAGCCCACGCTTGACGGCGGTGCCATCAGACTTTCCTCCTACCAAATCGCGTCACGTCTAGCGTTCTACCTTTGGAATTCTGGACCTGATCGCTCTCTACTCGCCCAAGCCGAGGCAGGAGCCTTAAGCACCGAACAGGGAATTGCGGAAGTGGCCCGCAGCATGCTTGACGACGCACGCGCTGAACAAGCACTCGATTCGTTTCACACCCAGTGGTTGCACCTCGAGAAGCTCGACAATCTGCTCAAGGATCCTGTCCGCTTTCCTGAATGGGGCACCGCTTTGGGCGCCGCCATGCATGAAGAAATCTCTACATTCGCCCGGCATGTCATTCTGGAGGGAGATGGTTCGCTAAAGACCCTGCTTTCTGCTCCCTTCTCCTTCGTCAATGAACCGCTGGCCAAAGTCTATGGCTTGGACACTGTTTCAGGAACTGATTTTCAACGGGTGGATCTACCAGCAGACCAGCGCGCCGGATTGCTCACCATGCCGGGGCTCCTGGCAGCAGCTTCGGAACCAAGTGTGGAAAACCCCTTCAAGCGGGGAAAATTGCTGCTTGAGAAGATTCTTTGTCAGAAGCTGGAACCGCCACCCAATATCCCGCCGATCCCCCAACCCGACGAAGCGAACCCGCGTCCGATCCGTGAGACTCTCGAAGAGCTCACAGCGAATGCCCCTTGCTCAAACTGCCATTCCAAGTTGAATCCTCTAGGTTTTTCCCTCGCCAACTTCAATGCGATTGGCGCCTACCAAGAGCAAGACGAGCTAGGTTTTCCGATTGATGCTGCTGGACAGCTGCCCGACGGGACTAGCTTTGCCAATCCTCGGCAGCTGAGCGCCCTCTTAGCTGAAACGACCGAAGTGCGCGCTTGTCTCACCAAGCAATGGTTTCGCTTCGCGACGAATCGCGCAGAAAACTCAGCTGACGATTACTCGCTTGAAAGTGCCTTCTCACAATTTTCCACGAGCGAATTCAACCTGAAGGAACTGCTTGTGGCCCTCGTCACAACCCGCTCCTTCCTTTACCGCTCGCAAGATGCTGGCGAGGTACTCCAATGAGAGATCTATCCCGAAGAAGTTTTTTGGCGGCCACAGGTCTCGGCGCAGCCATGATCCCACTCATGCCGAACCTTGGCAGAACCCAAAATGGCGCAGGGATCCGCCGGGTCATCACCATCGCGGTGCCCAACGGCCACACTGACAAGTTCATTCCATCGGGCGGAGAATCTGATTGGAGCTTCAACGGCGACGCTGATTCACCGCTCAGTCCCCTCACGCGACATCGCGAAAAAATCATTGTGATGGGTGGATTGATTCTTAAGAACGGCTGGGACACGACTCATGTTGTGGCCAACAACGATCCGCGCGGCTTTGGACCTGGCTCAATCGGCGGACATGCCGCTCCGCCAGTGCTGCTCACCGGGGCGGTCGGAGCAGATGGCCCCCCACAATTCGACGGCTGGGAAATGACTGCAGGTGGCCCTTCGATTGACTCGTACATCGCCGACAATCTACCGGGCGGCGAGAATCTCAAGTTCAAGCCCTTGGCACTTCGAGCTACACGCCGAAATTCGGCGAGCAGCTACATCTCGTTCAAGGGAGCACCAGTCACTCACAAGGTTCAAAATACTACTGGTGTCTATGACGACCCGATCAAGCTGTTTGGCGACATGTTCGGTGACGGATCCTCGAGCGATGATGAACTGGCTGCAATCGTCGCCGGCAGGAAACACATCCTCGACAACACGACCGCTCACTTAAAGACCATGAAGTCGCAATTTGGAACCGAAAACCAGTTGCGCATTGAGGCGCACCTCGAAGCAGTACGCCAGGCGACTGAGGGGGTTTCTATTGTCGCGAACTGCCAAACTCCCCCCTCTCCCGATTCCGACTTGGACTGGGTTTCAGCCAATCACAACCAGAATTACCCACAAATCATCAAGACTCAGATCGACATGACGGTTGTCGCGATGGCATGCGATCTCACCCGCTCGGCTTCATTGCTGTGGAGCGACGGAGCGAATGACGATGTCTCGTTTCGCTGGTTGAAAGATAAGGACGCAGGCTTCGAGGGAACAGCCCCCGGCGGACAACTCGGAGGCGGACAAATTCGCAGCCATCACAATATTGCCCACCACAACAATGGCGCCCTCAAGAACTACTCGGACCAGTGGTTCATCGAGCAATATTCCTACCTGCTCGATAGACTCGCCGAAACATTGGACGCCGATGGAAGGCCGATGATTGAAACGACGGTCGTGCTCTTCACAAACATGCAGCGCAGCGGAGGAGGACATCAGACGGAAGACTTGTTCTGGATCCTCGGGGGGAACCACGACAATTACTTCAAGACGGGACGTTTCTTGCGCTGGGCTGGTGGCAAGGAGGGTGAGTCGATCCCCCAAAATCGGATCTTGACAGCGCTCATCAACAGTTCCGGGTGCCCTGAAGTCGACTACTTTGGCGACCCACAATATGGGGGAGAACTAGCACGACTGAGGGGTTAATCTGCTAGACTAGGCGATGATGAATCGCCTCAAGCTGCTGCCGATTGCGCTGCTGGTTACGGGCGGTCCAGCACTATCGCTGCACTGTACCCCGACTGAGTACAAAGTCGGTTCGGAAGCGATAGGATCATTAGATGGCAGTGCCGAAGGGGGGAGTGCTGGCGGCGGAGGGGGGAGTGCCGATGGGGGAGCGGCATCTTGTTCCTGCGATTATCCGAGAACTGCCTGCGTCGCCAGGAGCTGTGTTGAAGTTCAGGGACGCAAGCAGCTGGCAGTGGGCATTAATTCAGCCTGCGCGATTCATGGGGGACAGCTCTACTGCTGGGGAAGACAATTCGGGAGTAGGCCTTTCGAGGTGTGGGAGACACCGTTGCGAAAGGGAACTGGCTCTGACTGGCAAGCAATCTCGACAAATGTCGGCCAGGTTTACTGCGTTCTCAATGGGCTGGGCGAGCTGTACTGCTGGGGAGATGCGAATGCCCACCTGAATCTTGGGAGGAACGAAAGCAGCACCGAACTTTTGCGCATAGGGACATCGAACTACTCGGCTGTCTTTATGGGGAGTGGACATGGCTGCGCCCTTGACCGAGAGCAGCGCTTGGCATGCTGGGGACGCAATGTCGACGGGGAGCTCGGTCAAGGAGACACCATCGATCGCGGAGCGCCAACGCTCATCGAGGGATACCGCTTCGCCACCGTCGCTGTCGGCTGGGGACACACCTGTGCGATCGACGAAAACGCCAGGCTCTACTGCTGGGGTCGCAATGCAGAGGGTCAACTGGGTCTAGGATCAACCAATGATGCACTCAGTCCCACCCGAGTAGGTACGGATAGCTGGCGCCAAGTTTTTGCGGGGGATCTCAATACCTGTGCGATCAAGCTGGATGGCGGGGTGATGTGTTGGGGGGACGGCTCAAACGGTCGGCTCGGTACGGGCGACGAGTTGTCTCGCTTGGAGCCAGCGTCAAGTGTGAGCTGGCCCGCGCAATCAATCAGCCTTGGCCTTCAGCGGACCTGCATGTCGAACTTTGCTGGTCAGTATCGCTGCTTTGGTCTCTCCGGAACGGGGGAGCTCGATAAAGATACCGGCGCACCAGAAGGGGGACTCTTCGCCCAAGAAATTTCCGCGGGAAGCGCGAGTTCTTGTCTACTCGGGGGAACAGACCAGCAAGACCAAGAGGTCTATTGTTGGGGTACGAATGCCAGCTTTGCGCTAGGCCTTGGTGATCAGACTCCCAGAGCCTTACCTGAGCGTGTGGAGCTGCCTGAGTGAAGAGAATGGCACCATGTTGATCACCTCTGTCGCTCTCAGCGGTGCTGTGCTTCTACAATTGGGAGCGTGTCCAAGCGCCGAGCAAGTCACCGCCGCTCTCGCAATCATCACCCCTGGAGGGACAGATCCACCAAGTCTCGATGGCGTGGAGGTAGTCGAAGAAGATGGTCAGAAGGTACTCAGGCTGCGAGGCTCGGAAGGCAATCAGATTGCCGAGAAGCATCTTCCGGCGGACGAGCACTGCGACGTCCTGGCGCGAGTTGTCGCTCTCACACTTTCTGTCTGGAGCATCGACTTCGATCTCGCTCCCAACGGAATCACTCAAAAAATCCCAATCAAGCAGAGTCAGGCATTGGTGTCTCCCCCTTTGTTGGTCATCGACATGCTTCCCCACGAACACAATCTGCAGCGTCGCCCTCTACGTCCCCCCATCCGCAGAGAACAGCTGCCACAGGCGCAGCCCAGCTCGGACGAAAAGAACTCACCGCACGCCGATGCCAGTGTTTCACTCGGTGCGGGCATCGACACTTCCGGAGCATCGCTCAACGGAGCCGTTTCGGGTGGGCTGCGTTACCTGGCCTGGGGGCTACGCATCTATTTGCGACCGGAAGCAGCTCGGAGTTTTGCGTTGTCCGAGGGCACAGTTTCTTTCCAGCGACCCACCCTGGGACTCGCCGCGAGTTACCGAACCTCCCCAAGCTGGCTCAGTGGTGAATTCATGTTGGGCGGTGGGGTCAGTCGCGTTTCGGTATCAGGGGTAGGGTATCCGCTCGAAGAAGAGATGAGCAGTCTCGAATGGTCCCTTGAGGCTTCGCTCAGGGCCTACTGGGGACAATCGAGGTGGAAACCTTTCATGCAGGTGACCGGCGTTTGGTGGCCTGTGATTCAACGAGTTGTCCTCGAAACCTCGGCAGGCCCCCTAAAAGAGCAGCTACCACCAGTCACAGCTTATCTTTCACTGGGTCTCCACGTCGATTTTTGAAAGCTATTCGCTCGCTGCGACACGAGTTTTTGAGTTCAATGTCTACGCCTACTGTCACTCTCACCGATTCTTCAATTGATGGAAGGTTTTGCCCGGAAGAGAACACAAGACATTTGAAACTGAATGATGAGAAAACTTCAGAGTCCTTCACCAGAGGTTACACCCTGGATCAAGTCTACCGTGAGCATTCCGCTGACGTGGCTCGCTATGTTACACGACTCGCCGGCACGCGACTCGATCCCCAAGACGTGGTGCACGACGTCTTTATGGTCGTGCAGAAACGACTCGGCGAATTTCGCGGGGAGGCGAAGATGACTACTTGGCTATTTCGAATCACGTTGCGCGTGGTTCAGGCACATTTGAGAAAAAGCAGGCAGCGCAGCCTGCTCCCTCTGCGGCTACTTGAGTTTCACGCTCCCATGGCAGCAGAAGGTCCTACCCCAAGTGAAGCTCTCGAGGGCCGACGCGACGCAGAACTTTGCTACGAACTACTCGACAAGCTTTCCTTCAATCAAAGAACCGCCTTGATTCTCTTCGAACTTGATGGCCAGAGCGGTGAAGAAATCGCCGAAAAGATGGGCGCCCAACTGGAAACGGTCTGGGTCTGGCTTCATCGTGGTCGAAGCAATTTTCTGAAAGAGCTCAAGCGCAAAGAAGCACGGAAACTCCGATGAAAGAAGCAGCAGACCCTCATTCGCTGAACGGTGACAACAGCGCGCTCGAACGCCGAGGCGAGCAGCTTCTGAAATCGGCACGGAGCCTGCCAACCCTGGATGAGCAAGCTCTGGATCAAGTAAGGCTGCGCCTGACGAATAGCGCCACTCGCAGACGGTCGATGGCGCTTCCTCTACTTGCAGTGGCGCTCGTACTCGTCGCTTCTGCCGCGGGCGCAGCGGGGTGGTGGAAAGCGAGCCAGACAGGCTCGCCGTCAAACTCAATCCCATCGCCCACGACTCTCTCGAATCCCCAGCGCGAACCTACGCCGGCTGCTCGGAGTAGCATCGCGCCAGCTGAGTCCACGGTTTCTCCCGCGCAGCAGCCAAGCGCCCTTTCCGAGGAAAGCCGATTGCTTGGCGAAGCCCTTCGCACGTTGCGCCAAGAGAAGAAGCCGCACGAAGCATTGCAGCAGCTGGCTCGGCTCAAAGCGCAGTTTCCTGATGGTACCCTCGCCAATGAGGTTGCCTTGGCTCAAGCAGAAACTCTCGAGCTCCTGGGAAGAACTGAAGATGCGCTGGCGGCCCTGGACTCGGACGCCACCAAGAGCCCTCGAAGCGAACTGATTCGTGCCCAATTACTCACCAAGCTACAACGTTACGATGAGGCGATCGCAACCCTCTCAAAGCTCAATTCGCTGACTTCAGAAGCGCTCTGGACGCGAGCCCTGTGCTACGAGCGGTTGCACAGAAGAAGTGAATTTCGACAAGATCTGAAAGACTACCTGAAGCGGTTCCCTCAGGGCTCGCACGCGGAGCAAGCTCGCCAAGCCCTCAGGTGAGTCCTTAAACATGAATCCACAAGAACAGAGCCTACGCGCCCCCGTACTCGTCACAGGCGCCCTCGGCAATGTGGGGCGGGAGGTCGTTCGTGCCCTACTCGCGTCCGGTCAGACGCCGCGCATGGCTGTGAGAAGGCCCCAATCGGTCGAGCACGACCTACCGGAAGGGGCAGAGCTCGCTGCGTTTGACTACTTGGATCCGACGACCTGGTCTGAAGCAGTGCGTGGTTGTCGAGGAGTGTTTCTGCTGCGACCGCCTCCCATTTCGAACACACGTGAGACCCTGGTGCCTTTCATCGATGCGGCAAGAGCACAGAATGCGAGCCAAATTGTCTTCTTGTCGGTGCAGGGCGCCGGCGAAAACAGCATTGTTCCCCACCACGCGGTCGAACAACATCTGTTCAAAATCGGCGGCGACTTCACCATCCTCAGACCCGGATTTTTCGCTCAAAACCTGTCCGACGCCTACCGCAGAGACATTCAAGAAGACGACCGCATCTACGTGCCTGCGGGCAAGGGGCGGGCCGCGTTCATCGACGTGAAAGATCTCGCCGAAGTGGCCGCGTTGATCTTTCAAATGCCGGACGCTCACCGCGGACAGGCCTATACCTTGACCGGTCCCGCAGCAGTCTCGTTCTCCGAGGTAGCGACGGTACTCAGCGATGCGCTCGGGCGACCTATTCGCTACGTCCCTGCCTCTGTCGTTGGCTACATTCACCACTTGAGAAAACGCAAACTTCCCTGGGCTCAAGCGCTCGTGCAATCTGTGCTTCATGTGGGGTTGCGCTTCGGGCAGGCCGAAAAAGTCGACCCCACTCTGGAGAAGTTGCTGGGCCACCCCTCTACCCCGATTGAATCGATGGTCAGCGCACATCTCGATCTGTGGAGGTAAGAGCGCGACTCTCGCCTACCCAAGCACGAAGACCAAGTAGGCGAGGGCGGAAGGCTCCTCCTTCAGCGATACACTGGTAGCGCTGCAGTCAGCTTGGCAACTTCGGAACGGACTTGAGCAATTCGCTCGGCATCTTGGGGGGCTTCAAGAACATCAGCAATCAGATTGGCCACTTTTCGAGTTTCCTCTTCCTTGAAGCCACGGGTGGTCATTGCCGGGGTTCCCAAGCGAATGCCGGAGGTGACGAAGGGCTTTTCGGGATCGTTGGGGATAGCGTTCTTGTTCACGGTAATGTGAGCCTCGCCGAGCACGCGCTCAGCTTCCTTACCGGTGATCTTCTTGGCGCGCAGATCCACGAGCATGACGTGGCTCTCAGTGCGCCCCGACACAATGCGCAAACCACGCTCAATCAGCGTATCAGCCAGCACCTTGGCATTTTTGGCGACCTGCTCCTGGTAGGTCTTGAACTCGGGGGTAGCCGCTTCCTTGAAGGCCACTGCTTTGCCAGCAATCACGTGCATCAGAGGTCCGCCCTGGATCCCGGGGAAAATCGCCGAGTTGATGATTTTCGCGTACTCCTCCTTCATCAGGATCACACCGCCACGGGGGCCGCGCAGGCTCTTGTGGGTCGTGGTGGTCACGAAGTCTGCGTAGGGAACGGGGTTCGGGTAAACGCCAGCGGCGATGAGGCCTGCGTAGTGCGCCATGTCCACCATGAAGTACGCGCCGACTTCCTTTGCCACCTTGGCAATGCGCTCGAAATCGATGCGCAAGGCAAAGGCGGATGCACCCGCGATGATCAACTTCGGCTTGTTCTCACGAGCCAGCTTCTCAAGCGCGTCGTAATCGATGTCCTCGTCCTTGTTGAGACCATAGCTGACCACGTTGAACCACTTGCCACTCATGTTGAGCGCCATGCCGTGGGTCAAGTGGCCACCCTCGGCGAGGCTCATGCCCATGATGGTGTCACCCGGCTTGAGCGCGGCGAAGAACACACCCTGGTTCGCTTGAGAGCCGGAGTTGGGCTGTACGTTGGCTGCCTCAGCGCCGAACAATGCTTTCACGCGATCGATGGCGAGTTGCTCCACGACGTCGACGTGCTCGCAGCCACCGTAGTAGCGCTTACCAGGATATCCCTCGGCGTACTTATTGGTGAGCTGTGACCCCTGCGCGGCCATCACGGCAGGTGAAGTATAGTTCTCTGAAGCGATCAGCTCGATGTGTTCTTCTTGGCGCTCATTTTCCTTCTGGATTACGGCGGCGAGTTCGGGGTCGATCTGGTCGAGGGTGTAGCGAGCACGTTCAAACATGGGAGGCTCCAATCATAAAATAAGTCCCGGCGCCAGGGTTCGACGACAGGTCGGGACTTTCCTTACTAGAAATAGAGAGAAAATGATTCATGTCACGCTGGATCGCAGAATCTGAGCTGCCGCGACCATATTTACTAGAGCCTCTAGCACGCGCTCAGCGGAGCGTGCAGGTCTGTCAGACGGTTCCCGAACGGCCAGAGCGTTTCCGCTGCGCGAGGCCCCACATCAGCGCCCAGCCCACGACCAGAGCAACGGCGGCAAACGCGAGCTCCTGCCAGCTCGCGGCAAACCAAATCGAAACGCTCACCAGCACGCCCAAGGCCGCCATGACAAGGCGTCGATTCTTCTGTTCGGCTGCTCCCGACTTCATCCCTCGACGAAATACGGCAACGCAGGTGGCTCCGTATTGAACGGCGACTGCCACATTCGACATGCCAATCAGAGTTCGATAGTCGAACGGCAAGACCAGTGCTGCCGCGATCATGCTGGTCACCAAAATTGCGGCGGAGGGCGTCTGAAATCCAGGGTGAAGCTGGGCTAGAAAAGGCGGAAGCCTGCGGTGACTCGCCATCGCAAAGAGATAGCGCGGTGTTCCCAGTGCGCTCCCAGACACAAATCCAAGAGTTGATATGAGAGCTCCGATTGCCACAACCACGTAGAGAGAGGGACTGAGTGCCAAAGCTGCATCGGCTAGCGGAGCATCGCTTTCCCGAGAGAGTCCAGCAAATCCAAAGACCAGAACGCCTTGGACCACCACGTATAAGGCACCCGTGATGAACAGCGTTGCGAACACCGCGACCGGCACCTTCTTTTCGGGCGACTGAGCTTCCCCCGCGGGCACCCCCACCACCTCGAAGCCCTGCAGAGCAAACAGCGCGATAAACACAGCAGAAGAAACGCCGCCAATGCTCAGTTCTACAGACTCCGATGCGCCAGGCAGCCCCGGATCAAGTTCAGGAAGAAGAACCGCTATCAGCAAGAACAGCACCGCAAACTTCCCAAAAGTGAAGAGACGAATCGCCCACGCCCCTGGTTTCGCTCCTACATAATTGAGGAGTCCGAACGCGCCGATGGCAAAGAGCGCCACCCCCCGCAAGCCCCACTCCCCGCCCAATACGGGCAGGAGTCTCCCGGCGTAGGCAGCGGCTGCAGAAGCCACTGCTGCGAATGAGAAAACGGCATTCACAAAACACATCCAGCCCACGCTGGAACCGACGGCATCGCCCAACTCTTGGCGAGCATACTCATAAGGTCCGCCGGTGACTTGAGTCCGACTTGCCGCGTCTGCAAAGCACCAAGCAACTGGGAGAAGTCCCACTGCACAGAGAAGAAAAGCGAGCGGCGACCAGGCTCCCATTTCCCGAAAGAGGTCATCGGGGAGCAGGAATATCCCCGATCCAACAGTGGCGTTCAGGCCAATCGCGGAGAGATCAACCAAGCTCAGTGAGCGACGAAGACGGGGTGCCGGCGAAATAGGGGGAAGGGACACGCGCTGCTTGACTAACACGAGTCGGCCGATTCATAGGCATTCAGCATGCCCCTTCCGAATCCAATCCTAGAGCAAGTGTGCTGACAAGAAGTTCCGCCGCTATTTTCCTCGCGATCCCAACAACTAGTTTCGATCGGCTTGCTCGGTCTATTAGAATCACCGCCCGGTGAACCCAGCCTCCCTCCACTGACAATTCGAAAATGCGCTCCCTCATTCCTTTGATGCGCCAGCAGCTCGTTGATGCCTTCCGCGGAGACCGCAGTTGGCTCACCGGTGTCTGGACAGGGCTATTGCTTGTCGGCTTGTTGACGATCCCCAAATGGGCGTTCGCCGAGTCAATCGGAGCGCCTACCCCCTTCCTGCTCTACTTCGCCGCTATCCTGGGTGCGACTTATCGCGGAGGTGTGGTCGCGGGACTGATCACGACCCTGGTTGCGTCCCTGGTGAGCTGGCTGTTTTTCATGGGACCAAGCGCCTCAACCCTGTCTCGCGAGTTCCCCGCGCTCGTGGTTTTTGCGGTCGAAGGACTCTGCATCTCTTTGATCATGGGCGGATTCGTTGTCGAACGCCAAAAAGCCGCCCAAGCGATCAAGGAGGCAAAGAACGCTCAACTTCAAAGAGATCTTGTACTCTCCGGAGTCGACGAGGGAATCGCACTTCAAGATCCTCGCGGTCGGCTCGTCTACGCGAATCAGCTCGCGGCAGAAAACTGCGGCTGCTCTTCACCCGAAGAGCTTCTGAAACTTTCGGCGCAGGAGATGTTGAATCGAATCACGATGTTCGCTCTCAACGGTGAGCCACTACCACTCGATCAGCTTCCCGGGCGACGAATTCTTAAAGGCGAACATGCGCCAGAGATCACGGTTCGCTTCCGCAAGGCAGGGGAGACCGAGTACGGATGGGCAGTTCTTCGCGCCAATGCTGTACGAAGTGAACAAGGCGATGTGCGATTTGTAGTGAACGTATTCCGCAACGTTACCGAGAAATTTAGGCGCGATGCTGAATTGAACCTTGCTCGACAGTGGTTCCAAATCGCTCTGCGCAGTATCGGAGATGCCGTCATCGCCACCGATCCGCAGGGTCGGATCAATTTGCTCAATCCGGTCGCCGAAGAATTGACAGGCTGGAACTTGGATGACGCCCTAGGCCTGCCGCTCGAAGATGTTTTCAACATCATTCACGAGGAAACCCGTGAGCCAGTCGAGAGCCCTGTACGTCGCGTGTTGCGAGAAGGAGCGACGGTGGCACTCGCCAACTACACCCTCTTGGTGCGACGTGATGGCAGCGAAGTGGCGGTTGACGACAGCGCAGCCCCCATTCGCGGCCCGAACAATGAACTTGCAGGAGTTATTCTGGTGTTTCGTAACGTCTCCGCAAAACGAGCGGAGGAAGGGCGAACAACATTTTTGGCCCATGCCACCGAAGAACTCAACTCAAGTCTCGATTACCGCATCGCGCTCTCGACAGTCGCTCGACTAGCAGTCCCCGCAATCGCGGATTGGTGCGCAGTCGACATTCTTCATGAAGGCGAAGTCACTCGTCTCGCTGTTGCGCATATCGATAACGACAAGATTGAACGCGTTCAAGAATTGGAGCGTCGCTATCCTAGTGACCGGAACGCAAGCTCTGGCGTTTATCAGATCCTCAGAACCGGTCAGCCCGAGATGATTGAGGAAATCCCGATCAAGCTCCTCGAAGCCTCAGCCCAAGATGAAGAACACAAGAGGCGCATCTTGGAGCTTGGACTCAGATCTTATATTGGTGTTCCTCTCAAACGTGGTGGCGAAACATTCGGGGTAATTACGCTCGCGATGGCAGAGTCCAAACGCAACTACAACGGAAGAGACTTTGCTCTTGCAAAAGATTTGGCAGTCCGAGCCTCGCTCGCGGTGGAGAACGCACGACTTTTTGGTGACGCCGAAAATGCACGACAACAGGCAGAATCCGCGAACAAGATCAAGGACGAATTTCTTGCGATGCTAGGCCATGAACTGCGAAACCCGCTAGCTCCAATCCGATCGGCCTTGGAATGGATGGGGAGACGCCCATCTGAACCTCACGACCGAGAAGTCGGCATCATCCGGCGTCAGGTCGACCATCTCGTTCGCCTCGTGGATGACCTTCTCGACGTAGCCCGTATCACCAATGGTAGGCTAGAGTTCAACCGCCATCGCGTCGCGATTTCGGAGGTGATTGATCGCGCGACAGAGATGGTGTGGCCAGCGTCTGTGCAGCGAGCTCATACATTGCATGTCGACATCCAGCCCGGACTCGCGATCAATTGTGACTTCGTGCGCATCTCTCAGGTGATCGCCAACCTGCTGACCAACGCCGTAAAATACACCCCTGAGGGCGGAAACATCTGGATTGTGGCTCAAAGCAAAGGAAGTTCCGCGACGATTCAGGTTCGCGACGATGGAATGGGAATTGGTCCCGATACCTTGCGGAAGGTGTTTCATCTATTCGTCCAAGAGCCGCAGGCCCTTGACCGCGCCCAAGGTGGATTGGGCTTGGGGCTGGCGATTGTTCAAGGCCTCGTTTCCGCGCACGGTGGGAATGTCAGCGCACACAGCGACGGCGTAGGCCGAGGAGCGGAATTCATCGTTCAGCTACCCGTTGGACAAGTCGAAATCGAAGAGCGGGGCCAAAAGGCGAAGCCGATTCAAGCGGCTCCGTCGCAGCGCATCATGATTGTCGACGACAATCATGATGCCTGTGAATTGTTGGCACTGTTGCTCGTGGATGAAGGACACCAGGTCTTTGTCGCAAACGACGGCTTGAGCGCACTGGCAATCGCTGAAGAGGAGCAACCCGATGTCGCACTTCTGGACATTGGTCTGCCTGAAATGAGCGGATACGAGCTTGGTCGAAAACTGCGAAGCCTCCCTGGACTCAAGGACATTAACCTCATCGCAGTCACTGGTTACGGCCAAGCGAAAGACCGCGAGCGCTCGCGAGATGCGCACTTTTCGGCGCACCTGGTCAAACCGATCGATCTCGATTCGCTGAACCAAGTGCTTTCCTCGAGCGAACGACCAGGCAGCGCGTCAAACAACGACGCGTCTTTCGGCGTCGAACCTTCCTGATATCGCTTCCGTCAGACCGAAAGCTCAGCGACGGCTCTCACCAATTCGGCAGGATCAACTGGTTTTGCCAGATGAGTCTTGAAGCCAGCGTCAAAGGCAAGACGTCGATCCTTTTCGCGCACGTAGGCAGTCAGGGCAATCGCGCGCACCTCTAAGCCCGACTCTTGAGACAGCTGATGGATGCGGCGAATGAGCTGATAACCGTCCATGCCTGGCATGCCGACATCGCTGACAATGACGCCCACCGGATTCTTTTGGAAGAGGGCGAGAGCTTCCTCGGCTCCTCCAGCGACCGTCACGCTGGCACCCTGCATGCAAAGCACCGTCGCGACCAGATCCCTGCCGTCCAGTTCATCGTCAACCACGAGTACATCCACACCGTCAAGAATCGCCGAACTCTTGCTTGAGCTCTTCGCCATCTCTGCGTCAAGGGTCTCCTCATCCACGTAGAGAGCTCGGACGGGAAGGCGCACCAGGAAGCGGGATCCCTGTCCAATCCCCTGGCTTTCGGCGTGCACGGTACCGCCGTGGGCTTCAACAAGGTGTCGCACGAGGGCCAACCCCAGACCCAATCCACCGTGGCGTCGTGTAGAAGTTGCGTCCGCCTGACGGAAACGATCAAAAACATGAGGCAAGAACGCCGGATCAATGCCCTCGCCAGAATCTCTGATGCTGAGTTCGATGTGCGCCGCCGTGCGTTCGAGCCGCACCTCCACGCGTCCTCCTTCGGGAGTAAACTTCACCGCGTTGCTCATCAGATTCCAAACAATCTGCTGAAGACGTTCAGAATCGCCAACTACGCGTGTGGCCTCTGGATCTAGATTAGTCACAAGCTGGATCTTCTTCGCGTCAGCTGCAGTTCGCAGTGTGTCAAGAGCAGCTTGAACAACCTGAACGAGATCGAGTGGCGACACCTCAAGTCGAAGATTCCCTGTCATGATGCGAGAACCATCTAGGATATCTTCAATCAGTTGGACCTGAGCATTGGCATTGCGCTCGATCGTTTCGAGCCCCTTGGCAAGCATCTTAGGGTCCACATCTCCATCTCGCAGAAGGCGCGCCCAACCAAGAATGGCGCTGAGTGGATTACGCAATTCATGGGAGGCCGTGGCGAGAAACTCGTCCTTCGCCAGGTTCGCCTCGACTGCCTTCTGGCCTTCCTGGCGCTGCTTGTGGATGTCTGTGTTGGTTCCGAACCAACGCACCACTTTTCCAGAACCATCCCGCAAAGGTGCAACCCGCGTCAAAAACCAGCGAAACATCCCGTCGGCCCCGCGCAGCGGAAACTCCATTTCAAAGCGCTCGCCAGTTTCAATCGAGTGTGTCCATCGCTCGATCACACCTTCGAGCATGGTCGGGTCATGCACTTGAGTCCAACCCCAGCCAAGCATGTCGGTGGCTGTTGTCCCGGTGTATTCGAACCAACGTTGATTGTAGAAATCGATGTATCCGTCAGGTTGTGCCGACCACGCCAGTTCCGGAAGGTGATCGACTAGGCTACGCAAGACCCCCTCAGCTTCGCTGAGGTCTCGATTCAATCGCTCAGCATTCGCCAGGGCCGCCTTCGTTTCCTCCTCGGCTTTCTGACTCGCTACCAGCAGGCTAGCGCGTTCTCGTTCACTGGCGCGCGCGCCGCTCGCATCACGAAAGACCAACACGATTCCGTTCAGGGTTCCATCGGCTGCACGGATAGGAGCCGCACTGTCTTCGATAGACAGCTCGCTGCCATTGCGACGGACGAGAATTGTGTGGTTGGCCATGCCCACGATCGTCCCCTCTCGCAGCACTTTGGCGACCGGACTTTCAACAACCTTCCCCGTCTCCTCATTGCGGATGCAGAACATCTCGTCGAGGTGGAGTCCGACGCACTCCGACTCATCCCAGCCTGTCAGCCTTTGGGCCACTGGATTCAGGTAGGTCACGTGTCCTTTGGCATCGGTCGCAATCACACCATCACCAATGCTGGAGAGGGTCGTTGCGAACCGCGCCTCAGAGAGCGCTAGTCTCTGATTCTGTTCTTGGAGCTGCTCGGCCTGCGCTTCAAGTTCCGCTAACAGCCCCTGGACTTGAACGCGCTGTTGACGCTCTCCTTCGATGTCCGTGTTGGTTCCAAACCATCGGATCACCTTTCCGACAGCATCGCGTTGCGGGACCGCGCGCGCGAGATGCCAACTGTATTCACCTGAAGCGAGGCGCAGGCGAAACTCCGTTTCGTAGGGAGTTCCTGAACTCACAGCGAGGGTCCAGCGCTCGATCGCCAAGGGCAAGTCGTCAGGGTGAACGACCGCCTGCCAACCTTCCTCCAGGATTTTTTCAGTCGGACGACCAAGGACGCGCGCGGTTTGCTCACTGACGTAGTCGAGCTGTCCGTCAGGATTCGCCGTCCAAATTTGGACCGGAATCATTTCGGTCAACGATCGATGAAGTTCTCCTGCTGTCACTGGGGTTGGCTCCCTGTAGCACATCTCCTCAGGCGGCTCATTTGAAAGCACTCCGCGAATCGCTCAAGATTTGGCATCCTGCGCCTCGCTGAAAGAGTTCGCCCGCCCAAGTTGGGCCAAGGTGAACCAACCAGCGCCCATTCCCAGGATGAGCAGCCCTGTTCCCGACAGTAGATCGAGTCGAAGAGGCATACCCAGGCCAAACAAACACGAGAAAAGGGCTACGACTCCGAACACCCAAGCGAGAAGGCGGTGGCGAAGTTCGCGTCGCTTGGATCCTTCAGACCACGGCCAAACACCTACTGGTCGTACTTTGTTGTAGAAGTGTTTCAGCTTTGATTCGGGAACAGGAGGAGTGAGTAGAGTGACGGCGACTGCCAGCAATGAAGAAGTCACAGCAATGATCGCAATGACGTACTCGGCGGGGACCGCCTCGGCCCAGCCGAATGCATAGGCGGGGACCGCCAGCAGGAGTCCCGTGACCATACCGCAGATCTCGGTCCAAGCATTCGCTCGCCACCACACCCAGCGAAGCATGTGCGGCACCCCCAGTCCGGAGAGCATCGCGAAGGAGAACTTCCACATATCACCCACCTGATCGACCTGTGCGGCGACAAAGATGGCAATTACGCCCAAGAAAAATACGGAGATTCGACTCGCTCGCACCAGCTCTTTGTCGCTCGCGTCCGGCCTGAGGAAACGCAAATAGACGTCGTTCACGAGATAGGAGGCGCCCCAATTGATGTGGGTATCTACCGTCGACATGAATGCCGCAATCAGACTGACAAGCACCAAACCCAAGAGTCCACTCGGCAAGAGCAGCTTCATCAACACCGGGTAGGCCATTTCACGATCGCCTTCGAGCTCCGCACCAAGCGGCGTCACGCGAGTGGGATCGTCGAGAGGAAAGGCAATCAAAGCAACCAGTCCGACCAGGACCCAGGGCCAGGAACGTAGAACAAAGTTGACGAAACAAAACCAAAGCGCTCCCCGCTCTGCATCTTTTGCCGAACGAGCCGTGTTGAGGCGCTGGGCGAGATAGCCTGTCCCGTCCACCTGACTGTTGGCCCACCACAGCACGCCAATGCTCGAGCAAAACACACCGACGCTCATTGCCGAACCTTTGGCAAAGCTCGGCCAGAAGGCCTTCATCTCAGCCGCACTCGGAGTGTTTTTTCCTGAGGGGTACGTCTCGTCCAGCTGCGACCACAAGCCGCTGAGTCCACCAACGTAGTCGACGGCAATCCACGCGAACAGGATTGCCGAACCCATGGCGAGGACGAACTGCACCAGATCGGTGACAATCACTCCTCGAATCCCACCCGCCGAACTGTAGACAAGAACAATGACCAGCAGGCAGAGAATCGTAAGCGTGTTGTTGAGATCCTGAAACAAGAGCAAGTCAGGCCAAGAGTGCTCGATAGCTTGGAAAGTTTCCGGGCCTAAGAATTCATCCCAGCGAACGAATGGGCGCGTGATCTTCGCCATCGCGGCAAACACCCAACCAAGCACAATGCAGTTGATGAACAGACTACTGAACAAAGCCTTGAAGCCGCGCAGCCAGGCCGCTGGTGGTCCGGCGTAGCGGAGCTCAATCAATTCAGCATCGGTGATGACAAGGCTGGCTCTCCACTGGGGCGCGTAGAGTACTGCCAGCAGCACTAGACCTACAGCCACTGACCACCAAAACCAGTTTCCAGATATGCCATGTTCGGCAACGAATCCGGTGACCACGAGAGGCGTGTCCGAGGCAAAGGTGGTTGCGGCCATCGACGTCCCCAACCACCACCAAGGGAGGGAGCGATCTGCCACAAAGTAGCTGACCAAACCGGTACCTGCTTTTCGTGTAGCGGCTAGACCAATTGCGAAGGCGAAAAACAGGTAGGCGCCGATGATCCCTGCGTCCAGCCAGCCCAACATTTCTCCGATCTAGCGGAGGATGAAACCGAGTTGTACCCATGCCGCCACATGGCGGGTCCTACCTTTTCAGCTATCAATCCCTCATCACTCGCGCAGTCGCGCATCAGATGTGGTAATTAGCCACACTTGAAACTCAGATAGACTGGTCACTCGTGTAATTTCGCGCCCAAAAGCCGTCCCATCAAGTTGGCCCGTAAGTTGCTCATCAGGAGATGTACCCCAGCAACAGGTTTCAAGAACATGCAACATCCACTCCCACTGAAAGACTCCCCGAAGTCTCTTGTCGGTTCCTTGATCGGCGAGAAGTGGCTCGTCGATGGAGTGTTGGGCGAAGGCGGCATGGGGAAGGTTTACTCGGCGGTGCATCAGCACAACGCGCGACGAGTGGCCATCAAGGTACTTAATGCGTCATTTGCGCACGACCCCGGGGTCCGAGAACGCTTTTATCAGGAGGCGTACGCCGCCAATCGAGTTCTTCACCCGGGCACCGTTGGGGCGCTCGATGATGGGTTGCTCGGTGATGGGACACCATTTCTCGTCATGGAACTGCTCCAGGGACGCGACCTGGAGGGGCATCTCAATGATTCGGACGGTGCCTTAGACGAAAGGGAAGTTCTGCGAATCATCGTCGAACTGCTGTCGATTCTCGAGGCCGCCCATGATGCTGGTGTTTTGCACCGCGACATCAAGCCGGAAAATATTTTCTGCACGCTTGATGGCAAAATCAAGCTACTCGATTTCGGAATTGCCAAAGTCACTGACTCTCGGCGCAGTCACGCCACCCAATGTGGCTCCACGATTGGTACGCCGGCCTTCATGCCGCCTGAACAGGCTCGAGGCCGTTGGGACGAACTCGACGCAAGTTCCGACCTGTGGAGCGTCGGTGCCACGATGTTCACGCTATTGAGCGGACGCATGGTGCACCAATCCGAGACGGTCAACGAGCAGCTACTCAAAGCCATGACCGAAAGCCCAGCAAGTCTGAAGTCCGTTGCTCCTGAGGCTTCATCGGACGTGATCGCTATCGTCGACCGAGCGCTTCAATTCGAGCAAGCAGACCGTTACACAAGTGCTTCGGAAATGCGGCATGCACTTGAGCTTGCCTTGACTGCCCGCGGTGAGCTCCCGCATGCGCCGACACCCAGCCTCGCACCATCGGGCCGGGACAGTTCTCGACCACGCACAACTCATCGCCCAGTGGTATCCAGTCAGACGACGCTCGCTGTCACTGCGCCTAAAAAACGAACCAGAGCGATCATCGCGGCGGCACTTCTCTTGTCTGCAGCTGCAGGCGCGGTCTTCGTCTTTACAGGCGTTCTTCCTGGAGAACATGTGACCCATATTCAAGGGGCGAGTCCCGCGACCCCGCTTGAACTCGACTCAAGGTCGATCGAGTTCGTCAAGCCGGAGCTGCCGGAACCTGAGCCTTCGGAGACTTCCGCCAACGGCAATGACAGCGACGGCGACGCTGAGAGTGCGAGCAAGACATCGAACGTGAAGAAGATCCTCGTCCGATACGTTCCACGTTCTAAAGACACGGCACCTCCGTCGCCACGGGAACCTGAGAACAAAAGCGAGAAGAAGTCGCCCCCGGCTTCCAAATCTGAATCTAGTTTTGATTTTGATCCGCTCGCGCAGAGACGCTGATGCCGATATCCCGCTCAATCATTTGGACCAGTGTTCTTTGGCTATTGTGCTGGGCGAGTTCGGCTGCCGCCAGCGAAGCGGATGCGGCCGCAGCCGAAGTTCTCTTCCAAGAAGGACGCCAAGCGCTAGCCGTCGAGGACTACGACAAGGCTTGTCTCAACTTCGAGGAGAGTCTTCGGCTGCAAGTAGCTGTCGGTACAGTGATGAATCTAGCCACCTGCGAGGAGAAGCGGGGTAAGTTCGCGTCCTCCTGGGAACGCTGGCAACAAGCTCTCGGTTTGCTCGAACCAGGCGATCGTCGTCGCGAGTTCGCGGAGCAACGAGCAGCTGCGATGGCCAAAAGCGCATCGCGTCTGACCTTAAGTCCGCATGCGGAGTGGGCGGAAAAGCTTGTCATCACGAGTGGAGGTTCCCGACTCGGCAAGGCAAGCTATGGGCAAGCTCTTCCAGTCGATGCAGGGGAGCGGGTCATTACGGTTGAGTCCGAAGGTCATCGCGTCCGCACCTACCGCGTCAATTTAGAGCCTGGAGAACAACGTACCTTGGTTGTCGAACCCGGCCCGGCCGAGAAAGCGGTGGAAACTTCGGAAAAGGACACGGAAAATGCCGGTCGAACCCAGAAGGTTTTCGCTTTCGCACTTGCTGGAGTCGGCGTTGCGGGACTTGGCACAGCGATTGTCACTGCAGCGCTTCTTCCGGGGGTGCAGACAACAGTCGATGAGAATTGCCAGGCGAAGCAGTGCAACGAGGACGGCCTCAATGCCGCATCCACAGGTCAAGCCATGCTCACCGCGAATACCGTTGGCTGGATTGCCGCCGGCGTTGGGCTGGCAAGCGCAGGCATCCTGTTTTTGACCTTACCTAGCGACGACAACCCTGAAACTCAAAGGGTGGGCGTCGCCTTCGCTCCCGGCGGCGCGTCGCTCAGGCTCCAAGGAACCTTCTGATGCAGAAGCCCCGTTACCGATCTTGGCTTGGCCGTAGCCTCATCCTCAGCTTGGCGTTCGCTTTCATCGGCTGCGCCCTGACGAGCGACTATGACTTCAACGATTTTGAAGCTGTGGACGAGACCGTCAATGGTTCCGGTGGTTCGGGGGGGGAATCCCCGGGGGACGAACCTGATGTACCTCCGGACGAGCCTGACGTCCCCCCTGCTTGCGTGCCGAAGACCTGTGCGGAAGCGAATTTAAACTGCGGGAAGGCAGAGGATGGCTGCGGCAAGGTGCTTGACTGCGGAACCTGTGCGACAGGTCAATTCTGCGGAGGCGACGGGCCAAACCGCTGTGGCGATTTTCCCTGCATGCCACGCAGCTGTGACGACGTTCTTGCCGAGTGCGGCTCCCTGAGCGATGGCTGCGGCGAAGTTCTTGATTGTGGCAACTGCGACGCCCCCGAAACCTGTGGAGGATTGGGGGTTCCTCGCGTATGCGGATGTGCCCCGACCTATTGTCAAGAGCAGGGAAGGGACTGCGGCAAAAGCGATGATGGCTGCGGTCACGAAATCGACTGCGGTGGCTGCCCCTACCCGACGACTTGCGGCGGCGGAACCTGCGCATGTCAGCCTTTGACCTGCGAAGATTTAGGCGCTGAATGCGGAAAGATTCTTGACGGTTGCGGTGGCACGCTGGATTGCGGAACCTGTTCGATTGGAAGAGCCTGCGGCGGTCTCGAAGCGAACCAATGCAGCCTGATTCCCTGCAGCGCCAAGACCTGCGGGTCGTTGGGCGTCGAATGTGGCGAAGTGGGGGATAGCTGCGGAGGAATTCTTTCCTGCGGCACTTGTTCCGCGCCTGAAACCTGTGGAGGCGGCGGAGTGGCCAACCAATGCGCGTGTCAGCCCACCACCTGCGCCGCTCAAGGAAAAGATTGCGGAAGCATTCCCAATCAATGCGGTGGCACGCTCGGTTGCGGAACTTGCGCGCAGGGGCAAACCTGTAGTGAAAATGTCTGCGTGTGCGTGCCGCGCACCTGCAAAGATCTAGACGCTGAGTGCGGAGATCCTGAAGACGGTTGCGGCGGCATTCTGAGTTGCGGTTCGTGCAAAAAGAATGAAGTCTGCGGAGCCAAGGAACCCAATGTCTGTGACAAACCTGGCAAAGGTTGATTGAGCCGGATTCACCGTAGCGACTTGACCCACCCGGGAGTGAATCATACGCCTTACCCATGAAGTTCAGTTACCCGCTCTGGTTGACTCTCTCTTTGGCCGTTGCGTTCAGCGGGATTGCCTGTTCTCAATCTGAAGAGAATTCTCAAGCGGGTAGCGGTGGAAACGGGCCAGTCAATCAGCAGGGCACCGGTGGAGCGATGGACATGACTGGTACTGGTGGTGAAGGGAATATGCTCGGCACCGGTGGTGAGGGGAACATGTCAGGCACCGGCGGAACCTTAGGGGTCCTTCCAACACCTGACTGTCCTGCCCCTGCGGACTTGGGAGTACGACTTCTAGGTCGTTACGATGGATGTACTGAAGGCGGCATACGCATGGCCTGGTCCGGTACTGGCTTCATTGCGCGATTTGAGGGCACCGGACTCAGCTTCACGCAAAGTGGGAGCGCTGTTCAATACACCGTGTTGATCGACCAAGTGATCCAACCAGTGCTAAAAACCCAAAGTGGCCAGCAGGTGTACGAGGCAGCGAGTGGCCTGGCTGCAGGAGAGCACGTCGTCGAAGTCTATCGACGGGGCGAGGCCAGCTTTGGGACTACCACACTGCTTTCAGTGAATGCAGTCGATGGTATGCTCCTGGATCCACCAGCGCCATCGGCGCGTCGCATCGAGGTATTCGGTGATTCAATCAGCTGCGGCTACGGAAACGAAGGCGACAGTCCGAGCTGCCCGTTCTCGGCGGATACCGAGAATCACTACTTGAGCTATGGTGCCATTCTCGCACGACAGTTCGGGGCTGAACTGTCCACAGTTGCCTGGTCGGGTAAGGGAGTCGTGGTCAATTATGGTGGCGACATGAGCACAACCATTCCCGAGATGGCAGACCGAGCCATTCCCGAGCATGAGGAGAGCGTGTGGGACTATTCCCTCAAACCTGCACCTCAGCTGCTGATCCTCAACCTCGGGACCAACGATTTCAGCGCAGATAGCGATCCAAGCGACGAGCTGTTTGCCGCTACCTACCTAGAGCTCCTGCGCACACTACGAGCGCGATACCCAAGCGCTCTGCTTCTCTGCACGGTTGGTCCGCTACTTTCTGGTGCGGACAAGTTGAAAGCAGAGAGCGGCATCGCCACGGCGGTGCGCACCCTGAACGATGAAGGCGATGCAGCAGCGCTCGCTCACAAGATGCAAGCAGGCAATCCCAACCCGGGTTGCGACTGGCATCCGACCGTTGCCACTCATCAGACAATGGCAGAAGAGCTGGGAGCCGTCGTGTCAGCTCAGCTCGGGTGGTAAAATACTCAATAGTTTTAGTCAATTATTAAAAAGACAGCAGAAGCACGAATTACATTTGACGTCTTTCAATACCTGACTTAGGTTTCATGTATTGTGACAAATGAAACCAGTGCTGAGGACTCTCGCGATTTAGCCTTCCGCTACCTGGAGACCCTGCTCCCCAAGACCCCCTCAGAAGACATCGCCGAAGCTCTGCTCAAGAACGAAAAGCCAGGGCTCCTCGCGACGATCGCAACAACCGCGCAGGCACTCGGCGCGCAGTTCTATCGAGTGGACGCTCAGCTCGACGAGCTCCTGAGCAATTCTTCGACTCTTCCAGCACTCGAGGTGGGCGACAGGGCCCGCATCATCTTGTCCACCAACGCCGGACTAGTGACTGTACTTGACGGTGCGAAACGGGAAACCCTCCCCGCCTCAAACTGGGGCGACAAGAGGCAAACCTTCCTGATTCCCTCGCCTCGAATGACATTGTCGCCGCTGCGCGGTCGAAGTCGAGTCTGGCGTGTCATCGCCTACCTTGCCTCAGAAAAAAAGATCCTGAAGGCGATCGTCATTTACGCGATTGTAGTCGAGGCACTGAGTCTCGCAGCGCCCCTCGCTGTGCAGGTGCTCATCAACACGATTGGTTTTGGCATGATGACCCAGCAGTTGATTGTGATCTCTCTTCTGCTCTTCATCGCTCTCGTTGGCGCCAGCATTCTGAGCCTGGTGCAGCTGTTCTTGGTGGAACATCTTTCAAGACGGTTCTTCGCACGCGTGTTGATGGACTTTTCAGAACGTTTGCCATTGGTGAAGCAAGCCTCAATGAAACACCCGGTACATCGCTTTTTTGAAGTGGCTTCTGCCGACAAGATATTTTTCGTGCTTGGGCTTGATCTGATCGCATTGGTTCTCCAGCTTCTCGCGGCCACTGTTCTGTTGGCGCTTTATCATCCCATATTCCTGGGCTTCACAGCGGTAATGATCTTCTCCGCCTGGTTGATCGTTCGGCTCCCGTTTTCGCGCGGACTCAATCAGAGCATCAAGGAGTCCCACGCCAAATACGAAATCGCTGGTTACCTGGAAGCTTCTGGCGCCGACGAAGTTCAGCGCCTCGGGCACTGGGGAAGCTGGCTCAGCGCACGAAAGGCTGGCTTTCGCGTCTCACTGGGGCAACAGGCTGGACTCTACACAGTTCAGGTGGTTCTCCTTGTGGCACTACTATTCATTGGCGGGCGGCTAGTCATTGAAGGGCAACTGACGCTGGGACAATTAGTTGCCGCGGAACTCGTCGCGGGCACAGCCCTGCTGTCACTGAGCAAGCTCGGAAAACAACTTCCGAAAATCTACGATCTCATTACTTCGTTCGAAAAACTTGGAGCAGTGGTGGACCTCAACTTTGACCCCGTTCCTACCGGATTTTCCCGACCACCTAACCTGACTCAACCGCCTTCGACGTCAAACACCAACGGAGACGAGCACTAATGGCCTACCTGCAACGCGTACGCATCACCTCGCTCAAGCTGCACGAATACGCCTCGTCACCAGAGCTTCCGCTCAAGATCAGTCGCTGGTTAGGCATATTCTTACTGCTGCTGATTCCGCTGCTGATTTTCATTCCTTGGCAGCAAGCAGTCGTGGGAACAGGCAGAGTCACGGCGTTTTCGCCCACCGAGCGCGAGCAGGAAATTCACGCGACCGTTCCTGGTCGAATCGTCAAGTGGCATGTCGTCGAGGGCAGCACGGTCAAAGCGGGGGAGCCCATCCTCGAAATGGCCGACATCGACCCGGATTACCTCAGAAGGATTGAGGAACGTCTCCAGGCCGACAAGGACCGCATCGAATTCGCGAGCGAACGTCTCAACGTCTACGAGGCTCAGGCAGCTGCCTACGACAACGCCCGGGAGATGAAGGTGGCGTCGATGCGAATGAAAGTGAAGATGGCTGAAGAGAAGCTCAAAGTCGCTCAGCAGAAAGCCAAAGTTGCTGAGGCCACTCACGACACTGCACTTCTCAACGCGAATCGCACCAAACAGCTGGCCGAAAAAGGCATCGCATCGACTCGGCAGCTCGAACTGGCACAGCTTGAGCTCGCCAAAGCCGACGCGGAATGGAACTTAAGACGGGCCGAAGCCGCTGAAGCAGAGGCAAACCGACTTTCTGCTGAAGCAGAGGTGATGCAGGCAAACGCCGAGGGCGGCGCCAAAGTCGCCACCGCTCAGGCGGAGGCACAAAAGGCAAGCGCTGAGAAAGCCTATGCCCGAGGCGATGTCGCCAAGCTCGAAGTAGAGCTCTCCAGACAGCTAGCGCAAGTCATTGTTGCTCCCGTCGATGGAACCATTGTCCAAATTTCAGGCAACCTTGGTGGCGGCGTCGTGAAAGAAGGCCAGCTGTTGGTCAAGATGATCCCTCAAACGAACTCGAGAGTGGTGGAGGTCTATGTGGACGGAAACGATGCCCCTCTGATCACGCGAGGACGGACGGTTCGTCTTCAGTTCGAGGGCTGGCCTGCTCTGCAGTTCATCGGATGGCCGAGTATCGCGGTGGGCACCTTCGGGGGAGTGGTTACCTTCATCGACCCCGCAGCCACGGATGCCAATGGTCGCGTCCGCTTGCTCATTCAGCCGGACCCCAGTTCTACAGCATGGCCAGATGCAAGGTTCCTGAGGCAGCAAGTCCGAACCAAGGCGTGGGTACTTCTCGACAACGTTTCTCTCGGTTGGGAACTCTGGCGCCGCATCAACGGATTCCCACCGACCTTTGCAAGCGCGCCCGAAGGCAAAGTGGGCTCGGACAGCTTGGGACCCGCGGCACTCAAGAAGCAGGAGGCCGAAATGAACCGCTTTTTCCAAGCTGCTGGCGTGTTGCTCGTATTGCTCAGCGCTCAGTTCACAGCCGCTGGTGAGCCCTTAAGCTTGAGTGAGGTACTCCAGTCCGCGCTCCAGCATCATCCCAAAGTGAATATGGCGACCTTGAAAATCGACGCCGCAGAAGCCGCCACCATGCAGGCCGACGGCGCCTTCGACTTCAAACTCTACGCAAGTGGTCAATATTCACCGATTGGGAAATACGATCAGCCGCGTGGTGAGGTGGGCTTCAAGCAGCCTACCCCTTTTCTCGGCGCGGAGTTCTTCGGCAAGTACGGGAATGGCGCGGATTTCGCTCCCTACGATGGCGATATGGTGACGAGTGAGGCAGGGAAAGCCTCGCTCGGTGTCATCGTACCGCTCGCACAAGGACGAGCAATCGACAACCAACGCTTTGAAGTCTATCGAGCTCAGCTTGAGCTCACCATTGCTGAGGAACAAATGCGCAATGAGCGCGCAGAAATCCTTGCCAAGGCAGCGTCGACTTGGTGGAAGTGGGCAGTCACGGGGCAGAAGTTACTCGTTTACCAAAAGCTGATTGCCCAGACCGAGGCCCGCCAGACTTTTCTTACCGAGCAAGTCAAGGCAGGAGCAATCGCGCCAATCGAGGCCGTCGATAACGGTCGCCTAGTCGCTCAGCGCAAAGCCGATCTGGCGACTCATACCTGGCAATTCAAGCGCCTCTCCCTGGAAATGGGACTCTATCGGCGCGGCCCTGACGGACAGCCTCTGCCTTCTGATTTGGGGGAGGTCCCTCCGCTCAGTGCCACCGCAGCAGTGCAAACACGCCACCTCCAAGACGCCATCCAGTCTCTCAAAAACTCACCACCAGCAAAGATCTACCGAACCGCTCTGGAGATCATTGAACGCGAGGTGAGCTTAGCCGAAAACGGACGACTTCCGCGCATGGACTTGGAGATCTACGCCGCGCAAGGCTTTGGTCAGGAGAGGCCCTACTCGGCTCAAGATTCATCGTATACCGGGACCTCGGCGGGCTTGAGTTTAACAATGCAGTTCGACGTACAAAGGCGAAAAGCGCGGGGTAAGGCTGCCGTCTTGCGAGCAAAAAAGCGCGTGGTTGAGCAAGAGCTGCGCTTGTTGCTCGACTCGCTGAATGTCGAAGCCCAGGCGAGCTTCGCCGCCCTCGCTGCCCAACATGAAGCCGCCAGACTAAGCGCGGAAGCGATGAACCTTGCGAGCCAGGTGGCTAGTGCCGAATCGGAAAGTTTCGAACTCGGTCAAGGCTCAGTGCTCTCTCTCAATCTTCGAGAGTACGCCGCTCTGGCAGCGCAGCTCAGCGAGCTTGAGTCTTCTCTCGCTTTCCAACTATCTTGGATCGAGCTGCAAAAAATCTCAGGAAAGAGCGAGGCGAGTGCTTATCTGCCCCCTGTTTCCGGAGCTGCGCCATGAATCGGCCCATCGCCCCCGATGTACTAGCAGCTCAATTGGATCACGGGCCTGCGGCCTGGTCGTTCTTGAGCAATCACTCGCACGTTCTGGTCTGTCTGTATCGCGACCCTGAGGTGCGCCTACGTGACATCGCGCTGCAAGTGGGAATCACCGAGCGAGGAGTGATTCGCATCGTCTCTGAACTCGAAGCCGCCGGAGTCGTGATTCGGGAGCGACGAGGTCGTCGAAATCACTACTCCATCGTGAGCGAGTGTCGCCTACGCCATCAGCTCGAGAACCATGCTTCCGTGGGTCAGCTGTTGGCTCTTCTCGGCGGCGAACCAAGCGCATCTTCCCCATGAATTGTGCTCGAACCGATTCAGGGGACTAAGATTCGACGATCAGGCTGAGAAGCGCACCGACGTCGCAGTTTTCCTCCAACGGATGGCGGAGCGGGCGCTCGGTGACGATAGCGTATTGATTGCTCCGCCCTACCTTCTCCTTCTTGAGATACCCAGCTTCCTCTAGGTCCGTGACAATCCGCTGAACGGATCGCTCGGTGATGCCCACGAGCAACGAAACCTCCCTCAGCGAGCGGCGAGGATTTCGCGTCAAGGCGACAAGAACGTGGCCGTGGTTGGAAAAGAAAGTCCAGCTCGGCTGTGCAGCCGGGAGATGATGCTCCGTTGATGAAATGACTTCGTCCCCCTCATTCGCCCCCGCTTTCTTGGTCACTTTCTAAGGGTTACATGCGATACAGGAAAATCAATTAGCGACATAAATGTCTTGTTTTCGCGCCGATTGATGGACCTGGCCAGTGGAACGGAGGCTAGGAAGTATCCTCGCCGACTCCTGACTCATTCAACTAAGAAACGTCATGTAGGCCGGATTGGCTGACTCTTCCCAATAGCGGTATCCCAGTAGTTTGAGCGTCTCGCGAAACGCATCCACTTCCTCGTCGGGAACTTGAATGCCAACGAGTACGCGACCGTAGGCGGCACCGTGGTTGCGGTAGTGGAACAAGGAAATATTCCACTGACCGCCAAGGGTGGTGAGAAACTTGCCGAGAGCGCCAGGGCGTTCTGGAAATTCGAAGCGGAAAAGGCGTTCGCTTTCAATCTGGGGAGCGTGCCCCCCCACCATGTATCGCACGTGAGACTTCGCAACTTCATCCTCCGTAAGATCCAACACCTCGTAACTCGCACCTTTGAGGGCTGCCACCAGCCGCTGGCGTTCGCCCGAGCTCGGCACTTTCACTCCCACAAAAATATCCGCCCTGTCCGAGCCAGCGTAACGGTAGTTGAATTCCGAAATCGAACGTTGTCCGATATGTGAAACGAACTCCAAGAATGATCCCGCTCGCTCCGGAATTCGAACCGATAAGATCGCTTCGCGACGTTCTCCAGTTTCGGCTCGTTCCGCCACGTACCGCAGGCGGTCGAAGTTGGTGTTCGCGCCCGAAGACACCGTGATCAAAGTCCTCTCTTGGCAGCCTTCGCGCTCGACGTATTTCTTCATACCCGCAACGCTCACTGCCCCGGCGGGCTCAGTGATCGAACGAGTGTCATCGAAGATATCTTTCACCGCCGCGCAAATTTCATCGGAACTGACGGTGATCACCTCATCGACATGATCCTTGCAGATTTTCCAGGGTTCAGCGCCCACTTGACCTACCGCAATTCCATCCGCGAAAATGCCTACCTGGTCGAGAACGATGCGCGACTGAGCCTGAAGCGCCGCGAACAAGCAAGCGCTCTCTTCAAACTCGACACCAATGACTAAGATCTCCGGTTGAAGGTACTTCAAGTAGGCCGCTATTCCGGAAATGAGCCCACCGCCCCCGACAGGCACGAAGACCGCGTGAATGTCCTCTCCGTGATGCTGATGGAGAATCTCTCGAGCCACAGTGCCCTGACCAGCAATGACGTGCACATCGTCATAGGGGTGAATGAAGGTAAGGTTCCCTGCTTCCTGCAGCTGTCGCGCGTGAGTCAAGGCTTCATCAAAGGTGTCTCCATAGAGAACAACCGCTCCACCACGGGCCCGTACGCTATCGACTTTGATTTCAGGGGTTGTGGTGGGCATTACAATCGTCGATTTCACATTGAGTAATCGAGCCGCTTCCGCCACTCCTTGGGCATGATTTCCGGCGGAGGCACAGATGACGCCTTGCCCTCGCTCCTTCTGAGTGAGCGACGTCATCTTGTTGTAAGCGCCACGCAGCTTGAATGAAAAAACCGGCTGCAAGTCCTCGCGCTTGATGAAAACGCGATTCTTCAAGCGGCGACTGAGAAACTCCGCCTTCTCGAGTGGGGTTTCAATCGCTGCCTCATAGACGCGCGCGTTGAGAATGTTCTTGACCGTTTGTTCGAGCATGGGCGCACCTGGAATTGACGAGAGCGCGTTGTAGCGTCAGCGCCACCCGTCGTCACGAAGCTCTCCAGGCGAATCTTCTCGCGCTCTTCAGACCAGAATTCGCCTTATCAAGCGCATCGAGCGATTCCTGACGTAGCGGCTGACCCTGAATGGTCTGATGAAATGCAAGCATTGCCATGGTCGTGAGTACGGGTTGAATGAAAGCTTCCCGAACAGTCTTCGTGATGAGCATGCCGATGAGCACGCCGCCTACAAGTCCGGCGACCGCCGCGATGATGAAGCTTCCTAAGTCCTCACCAAGCGTCCGACTGAGACGCGCAAGATCCAAGGTCGATAAATCTCCCCCCTGAGTTGCGTAGACGAGGGAAAACACAGCAAAAGTGCTGAGCAAGAAGGCACCCACGCGAACCGGCAGGCTGAGCAGAAAGTCGACCACCACAATTTTGATTCCAAGTCTCGAGAAGACGCCAACATTTTGCAGGCAATAGGCGCCGCCATCCCGTCCGGCCTGACGAAAGTCCTTATCGCCTCGCGCGATGCCGTACGAAGTGACCACATCGGTGAGGTAATTCGCTATCTGAGCCATGATCTGAGAGATCACCTGGCGCAGACCAGCAATCTGGTTGGAAAAACTCTCCGCTTTACGCAGCGTGTACGTCACATTGTACATCGCCCCGAACAAAGTCGCGCGCATGCTCCAGACGGTATCGAGGTCCTCAAGCCTTTCGTCGACCATTCTCTTGGCGAGTTCAAACTGACTCGTGCCTTTGGGCAGCGCCCCCTTGATCACCAACTCCGTCAGCAAAGCCAGATGCCCGCATTTGGTGCCGAATGTCTTCTTTTGCATGTAGGGCCACCAAAGCAGTGCAAAGGCAACGACCCCTAGGCCAATCGCGACGATCCCCGCCGTTTCATGGACACCCCGAAGCGCGATCCCCAAGGCGATCACTGCACCAAGTAGAAGAGCGCTCAGCAGCGCAAAAAGGCTCCAGTGGGCAAAACGAAATAACGCGTACGGAAACACCCGGAGGCTCACGGCCAGCGCTGTAAAGAATCCCTTCCCTTGTTTGGACAATGAGTAGACATGCGGGGCACTACCCCCGGCGACCGTTTGTGATGCTGACATAATTAGCCGGCACGTTAGCCAATTCGATCGCTGTTGAAAAGAGCTGGCTGACTTAGCGGTCCCGGGCGTGCCGGGACGAGCATCGTAGCGACGGGACGAGCATCGTGGCGAATCGTGAGGGATCTGCGACTCCGAGTTCTGCGAGGGCGGTATAGGCCTCGTCGACAATCCCCTCGCCAGTGACGCCACCGAGCAGCTGCCCTTGGCGAGCCAACGCCGCTCGAGAATGCATCGGCATCTGGTGTTTCGTGAGAAGTTCAGCGACACGCTCAAAGGCTCTTGCCCCCTCGTCCGGATTCTGAAGAGCCATAAGTCCAGCTGCGAGCAAAGCTGAATAGGCCACGGCCAAAGGAGCATCTTCTTGTTCAAGAGACTGGATCTTCAACCGAATATTCTTGAGTCGACTTGAGCTCGGTTCCTCAAGCACAGCGAGTTCCAACAGTGCACGTCCTTCAATGTATTCAAGTTCCACGCGCATCGATTGAATCGAGAGGTGGAGAGCCTTCTTCATGGGAGCGCGCGCAGCTCTCGTCCGTGGCAGGATGTCCTGCGGTCGCCCCTCGTAGAGATCAAGAAAGCAAACGGAACGCAAATGCGCCCAGTGCTGATTGAGCCACTGATCTCCCGGCCAATATTCGAGAGCTGCCTGAGCTTCACGACGACCCAAGTCCGGTTTACCCAGAGCAGCCCAATGAAGAGGGAGAATGTATGCCCGAACTGTCGAAAGAGTGTAACGATCACCTCGAGCTTCTGATTCGCGCGCGATCGCTGGAGCGTGTTGAGCGATTTGGCCGAGTTTGCCCAGAAAGAACGATGGGTACAGCCAAAACCAAACGCTCAGCGTGCCAATCTCGCGAAAAGAGGGTTCATCTCCACTCCGCAGTTGCTCCAGGGCTTCACGAGCCAGCACGTCAGTCGTCGCAAAATCCCCCCGGCCAAGGGCAAGAATTGCGCGCCCTCCGGTCACCCAACCAAGCGCGTGAGGATCTCCAGATATCTGCGCCAAAGCCGCCGCCCGATCGAGCATCGCCGGGGCGTCCTTCCGGCTTTTTCCACCTTCGAGACTGTAGTGGATGGCTTCAAGAGAAAGGCCGCGTGCCAATCTCGCTGGCTCGCCACATTCAAGCGCGCGCTGCACAGTCAGACTATTGTAGTGAGCGCTAAGTATCACGTCTATCCCTGAGAAACCGTTGCTCAAGGTCCAACACAAGTCGATGCCTGCGAGCGCTTCACTCGAAGTCTTTTGCTCGGGATCGAATACAAAGGCAGCTAAACGCTTCTTGGTTTGTCGACGCCGCCACAGGAACAACGCGACAGCGAGATAGGGCGAACTCGGCATGCGTAACTTGTATCGACCGAGAAGTGGCGCAAGCGTGACGACAGCTTGCTCCGTTGACCCGGCCAGCAAATACTGCTGACCAGCGCACAACAGCTGAGCTTCCCTCTCCTCACCCGCTGCTGCTTGAACGTGCATCTCTGCGGACTTGATGGCGTAGCCAGCCCGTCCAAACGACACCGCCAGCTTGCGTCTGATGCGCTCCAGTTTAGGGGTATCAGCAAGACTTAGTGCTCTTTGATAGTTTTCGAGAGCACGGTGGAACGCTGTCGCCTTCGCTGCGGCGTCTCCGGCAAGTTCCCAATAGCGGAGCGCGCGCGCGTGGTCGCCGCTATTGAGGCAATGATAAGCAATCGTTTCTGGTTCGGCGCCACGCTTTTCAAACATCCGCGCGAGGCGCGCATGAATCAGCACGGCTTCTTCTTCTGGGATATCCGAAACGGACGCCCGCCGAATTTTGTCGTGAAAAACTTCGTATTCCTTCCGTTCTTCGCCCCATTGCGAGAGCATCACTAACTTTTCATCACACAGGCGAGGCAAAACATCCGCAATAGTCTGCGCGTCAAGCTCAGTAGACTCGATCAGCTCATCAGAACTCAGGCCACGCTCTGACGTCGAAAGAGTATCGAGTACCGCGCGCGCACCAAGGTCCAAGCCCTGGAGGCGTGCGCGTACTACACGCTTCATGGAAAACTGAGGTCCTACCGACGCTCGACGCGCACCAGAGCGAACCAGTTCCGAGATGAACAGCGGATTGTACCCCCCCTCCTCTGCGACTTTCCGAGCCTCCTGATCAATGTCGTCAGAATTCTTGTCGAGGAGGGATGCTGCTAGCGCAACACCAGCCGCATGCGGCAACGAGCCCACTGGAATGTCGACATGCGCCCAGCACGAATCTGCAGCCTGCGGCGCTCTCAAAGTTCTCAGCAGCTCATTCTTGTCAATCGCGCTACTTCGATACGCCGCGACGACGCAGATCGCTGGAACATCAGGAGGAGCGAGAAGATTTCTCACAAGTTCCGCGCTGTCAGCGTCACCCCACTGGACGTCGTCCAAGATCAAGACGACCTGTTGGTTATCGGCGAGACGGGTAAGCAGTTCTCGAAAAGCTGAGAAGGCGTGACGTCGAAGTTCCATCGCATCCCGACTTGGGGCACGTCCAGGAACGTCGGAAAGAACCTCCAAGCGGCCAAGAGCTGGGAAGATTTGCAAGAGCGAAGGTAAGTCGCGCGGCATGAGACCAGCAGCTTCTAAGGTAGGCAAGCTCTCTAGATAGCGGCCCAGCGAGTCGACCAAATCGTCAAGCGCCTTGAACGGAACCGACTCGTTGCGATAACAACGGCCTTCAAGCACAACCACATCATCGAGCGCTAAGGCGCGACTCGCAAAGTGCTCAAGCAAGGTGCTCTTTCCGAATCCTGAAGGGCCGTGCACATGGGCAACAACCGTTTCCCCACCGCGGCTCTTGCTCAGCGCCCAATCGAGAGCCGCTAATTCTGAGTCGCGCCCAACAAAGTATCCTCCCCGAGTGTGCACTGCGCTGCCAGCGAGCGAAGGACGGAGACCCAAAATCGCAGCAATAGCGGATCCATTGGGGCGCGCTAAAGGATCGACGCGAAGCAGGGCCATGGCCAAATCGCAAAGGTCTTCTGGCAAACCGCTCCGCAGTTGGCGTACATCTCGAGGTGCTCTGGTCTGTCGAGCCCGCAACATATCGGCGTTTGTCCCCACAAAAGGCAGGCACCCGACAAGCGATTCGTAGAGCATCACGCCCACAGAGTACCAATCACTAGCGGCAGTAAGCTGTGCACCGCGCGCTTGCTCGGGCGACATATAGGCAGGCGTTCCCGCCGTACGTTTCAACTGCTGGGCCCCTGCTTTCAACGTCGTTGCCAGACCGAAGTCGAGAATGACGACACGTTGTTGATCATCGACCAGCACGTTCGAAGGCTTCAAATCACGATGGAGCAACCCTAAGCGATGAAGCTCTAGCAGTCCGGAGGCAATCTGACGAAAAACTCCCCGACAGCGTGCTTCGTCAGGAAAGGCGCTTCCTCCGGGCAGCGCGGCGGGAAGCGAAGGAGCGATGAGTTCTCGTACCGGAGTTTTCTCGAGATCGCTCGCATCTCCAGCTCCATCCTCACCATCCCCAACTCCACTCTGATTCGTGGACGCCGTTGTGCTCGGATGATCGCCCTCAGTTCCTTTGAGCCAGTGATCGAGGTGCTTTCCACGCACAAGATCCATGGTGAAGCACCAATAACCATCTTGACTATAAAGTTCGTGCAAGCGCGCAAGGTTGGGATGGGAACAACGTTGAGCGATTCTGAATTCCTGTTTGAAGCGGTAGATTGAAGTCGCGTCGACTCGCTCCAAGCGCTTCAGCGCCATGCTTCGTCCTGTTGTCTTCTCAACGACCCGGTAAACAACACCGAAGCCACCGCTACCTAGTCGGTCAATGACCTCTAACTCGCTCGGGATCCCCGCACTGGGCGAACTGGTCGTTCCTAAACTACTCACTGTAGCTCTGAGGGTCGATGTGGTTCTTTTCTAGCCAGCGACGAAGTTGATTCCTATGCACGCCTAGCTTGCGTGCGGCAGTTGCCACCTTCCCAGTACATTCTCGGAGAGCGTCTTCAATCTCGGAAGTAGGGGGAAGCAAACTTGACGACCCAGCAGAAGAGGGAGAATGAGCTCCAGTGCGCCCGAGCGAGTTCCGGCTCTCTCTCGTTGATGCGCCGGCGTCCTCCTGGAGGTGGTTGGCCTTCACCACTGTCTTGCCTCGGGCGACCGCCTCGAGAGCCGCCTCCTTCATTTCGGCGAGAAGCTCTCGATGATTTCCTGGCCAAGCGAGCAGCAGAGCTCTTTCGATCAAAGACGCGTGAGCGGTGAGCTTCGGATCGACGGCACGCAACTGCCTATCAATCAGGAAGGCGATTTCCTCAGGACGGTCTCGAAGTGGTGGCAACGTTACACTCGGGCGACCAAGCCGATAATAAAGATCTTCACGAAATCTCCCGGCAGCTACTGCGTCGCGCAGGTCGCGATGAGTTGCTGAACACAGCTGAATCGCAACCTGAGTCGGTCGAGTGGCGCCCAGGGGTAAGACTTCTTGCGTCTCAAGCACTCGAAGCAACTTAGCCTGAACGTTGAGATCAAGTTCCCCCACTTCGTCAAGAAAAAGGGTACCCCCATCTGCTTCCTGAACGTAGCCAACCACATCACCGGCAGCCCCCGAGTAAGCACCCTTCTTTGCTCCGAACAAGAGTCGTTCGGCAACGCCTTCAGGGATCGCCGCACAATTCACAGCAACGAATGCATGGTTTCGTCCTGGACCACTCTTGTGAAAGTGTCGCGCGGCAACTTCCTTTCCGGCCCCCGTTTCTCCAGTGACATGAACCACATTACCCTGCGCGGCTCGAGCCACTTGTTGCATAGCGCCAGCTAGGGTCGGACCAACAATGCGATCTGGAGTGATCTGAATTGTGTGTTCCAAGTAGGCGCGCAGATTCGTCACCAAGAGTGTAAGAGTTTCGCCCGTCCGCAGAACTGCCCGTTCTTTGACCTCGCAAGATCCCTCAAGACGCTCTCCATTGACGTAAGTCCCGTTCCGACTCCCCAAGTCTCGGACAATGAATCTGTCTTCATCCCAAGTGACCGACGCGTGAGTACGAGACATGCAGCTGTCCCGTAGCTTCACTCCATTGGAACCACTGCGTCCCATGACAAACTCTTGACCCGAGTTCGGGATCACCCCAAGCAAAGGTTCTGAGGCGCTGAAAAGAAGCAAAGCTCCGGGCAGCGGCTCATCGTCGCCCTGCAGTCGCGAGAGCGCCGTTTGGTCCATGGTGATGGATGCTTGAGTCAATGATTTATCTCCAACTGCATGACAGACCGTTGCTGTGCACACATCGTACCAGAGTAAATCGACTGAGATACGTGTTCCCGCGTCCCGACTCGCCTACGAAGAATCGGCATTTGTCGAAAACCGCTCCGGGCGAACTCCGAACGTGGCTGGCACAGAGCTGGCACGTGCCACCCTCGTGCCAGTTTGGGGAGCGTCGTGCCAGTTTGGGGAGCGTGGTGCCAGCTTGGGGAGCGTCGTGCCAGTTTGGGGAGCGTGGTGCCAGCTGAAGAAATAGTCGTCGTTCTACCGGAAGCTACTTCACGACGATATCACCGCCGAGGACTCCACATTCTTTGAAGTCGAGAGATGTTTCGATCCTGAAGTTGGAACCCGTGGGGTTTCGTTCCGCATGAAAGAGGTCCAGGTTATACACCTCCCCAAGTACCATTCCCGCCGATGCCGCAAAGGTATCGATGTCGATACTCTGGCTGAACTGACTGTGCACGCCACCTAGGTCCACAGCGAGCTGATTGTTGATGAAGATGAACACGTCATCGTCACCGGTGAACGTAAAGACCTTGCCAGCTTCGTACTGAAAAGCAGTGTGCAGTTCAGTGGTGAAGCCAAAGTTGCGCTGCACTTGATCGTTATCTGCGCCGGATTGCGTGCCCACTCCTTCAAGCGGAAAGAAACGAGACGAGTCAAAGACAAAGAGATCGCCCACCGGCTCAAGCCAAAAGTCGACCACGTAGGGGACATTGCCCCCGGCACCATTTTGAAACCAATCCTGAATCGCGGTAGCGACCGGCGTCGAGCCCGAGGGGGTCGGCTTGCGGGTTTCATCCAGGAGGGCATTCACGAGCCCGGCATCGATGCCGTCTCCATTCGTGTCGCCGCCAAAGTCCGGGTGGGAGTGTTCGAAATCGCGAACGATCCCGCGCAAGACATTTCGACAAGAATTGGATTCTTCCAGAACGACGTCCTCGATGGTCCCTTGGCGATTGAACCCGCCTTTCGGAGCAAAGCACATCCCACCTGGCAAGCCTTCACATTCCCAAGGCTGAGGCATGGCGGTGTTCGCAGTGAAGCCCGCTGGAAGTGTCGCTTCTAGCTTCGCAGGTGGCGTACCACCCGTGCCGCCAGTCCCCCCCGGCACAACGAAGTCGCCGTCACCACCGATATCGCCATCGCCATCACCACCCTGCTGTTCAGATGAAGCGGGAGAGCAAGCAGCTACAGCTGAAGCGCCCACCAATAAGAGAGAAGCCGTGCCGCGAAGAACTAAGAAACGTGTCAAAGTCATAGATAGAAATTAGCACAAATAGGATGCTGCGCAGATCGACAAATAGACGACTTACACTGGAGTACCTCAGAGGATCGTTCCCCTGCAGCGTCCCATGAGCGAATCAGCAGAAAGGAAGTCCCAAGCCATCCTCGTGGCATGAGCGCTTCGCAAAATGAAGGCTGAGCCACCCAACACCTGATGGCTCCGTCCGAACAGCCCCCGACACCGTCGTCCGACTGTGCCAGTGTGCCAAGCGCCTGGCCGAATTCTCTCATGGCTGATTCGCCGGCATTTGGCGAAATCGAGACCTCCCCGACGCCGGCACGACTCTTGCGATGCAATTGCTGTGACTGACTTACCTTCGATTTGTGCCAAGCGGGATCCTCGTTCTCACACCAACAAGCTCGCGCACCCAAAGGCGTTCGACAGCTGGGCCACGAAGCTCACGGCGATGACTCTACTCCTGGCTGTAGTCGGTTGTAGCGGCGCATCGAACAACAATGAGGAAAACGGTGGCGCTCTTAACGGAGATTACACGCGGGAGTGGTTCCAACGGCAAAGCGTGAGCACGCGAGTAGGGTTGAGCGTACCCCGGTTCCAGGAATGGTTGGCTTCAGAACGCGTGAGCGTACAACTCGGTGAATACGATCCTGGTCGGGCTGCGCGTTGCACTGTCGTTGACGATCCCGACTACCGCAGCGTCATTGACGAGCTGGGTGGCGTTCAGTGGAATTACTGGGTCAACAAGATTCCGGATGCGAGCAAGCCTATCTTCATGAGGGGCTACCCTGAGATCAACTACGGGTTGGAGGGCGACCTTGCAAGCGGAAGCCCGCCAGTCGAGATCGCTGAGGCCGACATCGTAGGACTCAGCGATACGAGCGCGCTCTTCCTGTCCGACCAACACGGTCTGATGATGCTCGATCTGTCAGGCAAAGACGCCTCCTTCCGTTGCGCAGTGCCACTTCCTGGCAAGGTAGACCAGTTCTACCTACATGACGGACGTCTCGTCGTGATGGTGGAAGGCGCAGCGAATAAGCGCTCCTCTCTTTTGCACTTCAAGGTGACGGACGACGAACTTTCGTTCATCGAGGCTGTCGACTTAGGAACATCGCGGGTGCTTGATAGCCGACGCTTCAATGACCGGTTGGTGATTTACACAGATCTTAAGCTCGAAGGTGAGGCCCCCACGACTGGTGGCGACGCATTCGACTGGGGTGGACCGATCATGTCGACGAGCAACAACCGAGTCCTGCGTGTATTCAACTGGGGCGACACTCTCAGCGAAGAACTGAGCGAGACCCGCGTGGACGACTCTCCCAACGAGCAATATCTCACGAGCTCTGAGATCGACAGGAACACGCCGCCTGGAACCCCAGTTTCCCAGTCCACCCGCTTCGGCAGCAATATTTGGGCAAGTGACAAATACTTCGTCGTCGCGGAATCGGTGACAGACACCAGCGTCAAGGCCTGGGAAACAAGGACGTACAGCATGTGTGTGGAAAGTCACACGGAAATTTCCCCCTACAAATCTTGTTCCACCCAATACAAGACGATCCCCAATCCTGCATATGTTGCTCCGAACAATTCCGGCGGAGATCGCGCCTGCACAGGCTCAACATTGTCGGACTGCATTCGCAGGGTTTCCAAGGAGTCCGCCAAAACGATCCAGGTCCCTACAGGTACCACCTGCGTTCAGGTCGAAAGAGAAGAGTTCGTTTGCGATCGTTACGAACAACGATCAAACAGCTATCCCACCTACAATGATGACACGTACACCCGCCTCTATATCTACGAATACACTGAAGACGGCTTCATTCGTTTCCAAGATGACGTCGAGGAAATTGATGAAGCGCGCCTAGCCGAGACCGACCTGGACTCCACGCTAGACATTCTCCCCATGAGCGATGCCGCCTCCCAATTGCGCATCGACGGCGACATTGAGGCTCTCCAATTCCAGAATGGCTACCTCTACGTGATCGCCCAAGGGCTCCTGCAGACCTACGCGCTCTCGACCAGTTCGCTGATCCGGACTTCATCCCTCAAGGTGAATAGTGGAGTCATCCAATCGACACAGTTTACCGAGAATAAGCTCTACTTGAGTGACGCTTCCTACCTGTCCGGTAGCGGCGACATGTCAGTGTTGCGCGTGATCGATCTCGCGAACGGCGCCTTTCCTCGACAACTCTCTAGGGACACAGTGCTACCCGGCGGACACGAGAGCATTCGCCCCACCAGCTCAGGAATTCTCACCACCGGTTACGTGCAGCGCTTTGAGGGCAATGCTGTGAACATGCTCAAGCTAGGACTTTTCGAAGACCCGACGGCTGTCGAACTCTCCTATCTCTTCATTGGTACAGATCTCGAACAACCCCGCATCGGCGACCCCAAAGCTACCTACTACGACTCAAACCAAGAACGACTCTTCCTTCCCTACGCGGGATACCAGCTGAACTCGACCTCCGATCAGGTGAACTGGGCTTCGGTGAACAACCGAGTAGGAGTGAGTCACATCGATGCGGGCGAGCTGGTGACCGAGGGCGCAGTAGATCTCCCCGAGCAACCCCAGCGTGTGCGCCTGCGTCCTGGCACCGAGCAAATGCTCAGCTTCGCCAGCAGTTCTATTCAGTCGCTCAGCCTGGGCCCGGAGCAATGGGAAGCAACGCCCGTTTTCGAGTACTTCACGCCCATCGGCGTCTATCGCTATTCGGACTCCGATGACTACGTCGAAGTGTTGCGTCTGGGAAATCGCTGCAAACTTCACTTCAGCACGGTTGAGACAATTAATGAACGTGATGGTGATTCGGTCACTGACGCGTTCAAATGCCCCGTCACCTGGCCAGTGGGCTACGAGCAGAAGCTCCTGTGGACACAAGACTTTGGCCTCGAGTTCTCCGCCGATGGAACCTTCAATCAACTGCCAGTGGAAGAAGCCACTGCCTTGTGGAAGAAGTCCCAAAAGAGAAACGTCTGCCTGTTCTCCGAGGATATCGTCAAGGGGGATCTCAGCGTCGATTCCTTCGACCCGCCTTCGCTTTCGACGCTTCGGTGCTACACCTCCGAGAACTATCAGGCGAACACTCAAAAAATGAAAGAGTGAGGATTGAGGGCGCTGTCCCGCGGTCCCTCAACGAGGGGAGCTAGCTCCGCAGCTGCTCCAATTGTTTCTCAAAGTCCCCCGGCAAGGGACTCTCAAAGCGCATCAACCGTTCATCCGTTGGATGAGAAAACCCAAGAGTTTGTGCGTGCAGCATCACACGAGGGGCCGCCAGGAGTTCTCCTTGGTACCCCTTGGAATAGACGCGATCACCCAGCAGTGGGTGGCCAGACTCGGACAAATGAATACGAATCTGGTGAGTGCGTCCCGTTTCCAAAGTGCATGCAATGAGCGCTGCACCCTTGGGCAATTCAAGTACCTCGACGTGGGTCGTGGCCTTGCGCCCTAGACCTTTGAGGGAGGTAGAGCCACGAATTCCGTCCCCGCGGTCTTGAACCAACTGGCTCGTGATCGTGCCCGAACGGGGACGCCCTTGAACGATAGCCAGATAACGTCGCTCGACTGTATGAAAGCGGAACTGACTCTTCAGCCTTTGAAGAGCATCTGACGTGCGCGCAAACACGAGCAACCCGGTGGTTTCTTTGTCGATTCGATGCACCACTTGCAGTCGCGCGCGATTACTGTGTTGCGCGAGCTGCTTTTGAACGCGTTTGTCGAGAGTATCGCGTTCATTTTCATCGTAGGGAACAGTGGAAATACCCGACGGCTTTTCCACCACGACCACTTGCGAATCGGCGTGCACGATCAGCTTGGCGATGGGAGCGCGTGCTACCGGTGCGCCCGTTTTCTTCCGCAGTGACGGTTTTGCGCACACACTGACACTCGCGCCACTGGCAACGGGAGCCGTGGCGTCAGTGACTCGCACCCCGCCCAAAAAGACATTGCCTCCACGGATCCAGCCCCTCACCTGATTCCAGCTAAAATGCGCAAACCGCGCCCGCACCACGCGATCAAGGTGGGTGCCATCGAACTCAGCGGGGACAGACCAATCAGCGTCAGGGATTTCTTGGGGACCGCTCATCCGCGCGCTCTAGCAGAGAAGCTCATCGGAATTGAATCCCATTTCACTTAGTTTCAAAGCAACACTCAGTGAAAGAGGCCAGCTGCTTTTGCTGCCGCGAATGCTGAGGCATCTTGCCGCAGCTTGTCGCGAAAAGACACTGCAGCGAGCGCTGATTCACCCCCGGGCTGGAAATCCTCCGGAAATGTTCGCGTCCTCAGGCTACGCGACGTTGGCCCAACCTTTGCTTTTACATGATTCATGTCCAACCAAAAAGTATTCATGGGAGCCTTCCGAACCTTTGGCAACGCACAAGATGCGATTTACCAACTTGAGACATCAGGGGTGTCCCACGGCCACATTAGTTTAGTCGGTCCCGAGTCCGCTCGCGATGAGTTCGCCCAGCTCGAGAAAAAGACCAAGGCGGCAGAGGGTGCCGGGATCGGGGGAGGAGCGGGCGTTGCTCTCGGCGCGCTCGCAGCTGGATTGACTGCCGTTGCGAGCATCGCGGTACCTGGCGTCGGCATTCTGGCTGCAGGCCCCCTAGTCGCAGCGCTTGCGGGTGCCGGAGCCGGAGGCGCGGCGGGAGGGGCTGTGGGGGCCCTCATTGGGCTCGGAATGACTGAGCACGAGGCTCACTTCAACACCGCGGTATTGAAGGAGGGCGGCTACATCGTCGCGGTGACCACTGACGATGCTGACGAGCGTAAAGCTGCCGTGAAGATCTTGGATCGCCTCGCTGTCAAGAGCGACAAGGCGAAGGGCACAGCGGCCCACGTTTAACCCGATGAATGGGTCGAGGTTTAGCGGAATCAGCTATGCGCTAAGCCTCGCCCTTCCTCGCGCTCAGTTGTTGCGCGCTCGCAGCACTTGCCATCAGTGCCGACTTCAGTCGATTGATTCCAGGAGAGATCTGACAGCGAGTGCTGCGGTTTCATCGCAGGCCTGAAGCCCATAAGAGTAAGGGCGAACGCCGGCAGTATGGGGAAAAGACAATTCATAAACGCGACCATTAGGCCGCCCTTGTCGGTCGATCACACGATAGTTGGCGTCGACATCGAGGCCTCCAGTGTAATAGACGGGGCACCCCTCAACCACATCCACTCGCAAGTCTCCTTCTTCGCCCTTGGTTGAATCCACATGTACCGGGTTTGCAAAAGCAGCCCGTGCCCTGCGGACTCGGCTACTTTCGACCAAAGAAGGAAACGGGTAATCCGCGATGTCGATGGGTTTTTGACCGCTGCAGTCGACAAAAAGCCGATAGCAGTGCTCCGTCTCGGAGGGAGCGTTCGGCTTTTGGGTGACTTCTTGCGCCACCATCACGACCGTCTCGCCATTTCTCTGAGAAATTTCCGAGACAGCACCTTGGACGATCTCGATGCACCCCGCCTCACGCAGTGCCAAGAGGATTCTCGCCGACGGAAGGGGCATCGCGGCCATGACGTTGAGCAAGAACGGCATCACCACCTGAGTGAGCTTTTGGTGATCTTCAGCTGGCAACAGCTCGACGTGAAAGTTCAGCGTGTACATGAGATCGTCGAGAATTTCCTTCCAGCGTAGCGGACGCTCACCTCGACGTTCTTCACTGGAAAGTTCCTCGCGCATCTTCTCGAAAGGATCGTCATCATCGTGTTCGAGGGCCATTTTTTCCACAAAGTCGTCGATCGAGCAGCCGGGCTCCGCCGTGATAAAATCTGCCACATCACCGCGCTGATCTTGACGAAATGCCTCGGCCAAGAGCGGGCGACACACTAGGCCGAAGTAGTCCTTGAGTCTCAACCAGCCATCATCATCCCGCAGATTCAGAAGATCTTCACGGCTGATGTGCCGATACACGTTCCGAAGTGGTCGAACTTGCTCAAATTGCAGCTGAGGAAGTCTTCCCGCTTTAGTATGCAGGCAGATCTTGAATCCGTGCACGCCGGATGCGGGGACAAACTTGAGCGGACCGTCCTGTTCAAGAAAGCGACCGTGTCGATGAGCCAGGGAAGTCACCACGTCGAACGCGCTGAGAGAGGCACCGAGTAGACCGATCCGAAATCCAAAGTACTGACCAGGCTTGGGGAGTATTTTCGCGATCGGCCATGGTGAAGAATAATAGCCAGCTTGAGGAGCGTCCTCATCTGGCCAGCTGTGACCTGTGCAAATGAACAGACGCTCCACCTCATATTCTATCTGTCCGCTTGAGATGAGGGTGACTTTCTCCCCGGCAGACACCTGAACAACGTCTACAATTTCACAAGCAGGCGTGACCACAACCTCGATTCCCTGCTCCCGGATCTCCTGACACAATCGTTCAAACTGGCTGCGAAAATACGCCCCAAGCGCAAGTCGGGGATACAGAGAACCTTCGTCAATCGACTCTTGTCGAACCCCCCACTGCTCGAGGTGCTCTTTCGGTTGGCTTCTGAGCCATTCGTGCAACGGCTCCACCATCAAGGGAATTTCCCGCGACGAGATATTACAAAGATTGTGGATGTCTGTAGTTCTCGGGTGATAGGGCATCCCAATACCCGGCACTTCGTCCCGCTCAAACACTCGAATTGAAGCCGGCCGCTTTGTCAGTTGTGGTAATCGCTCAAGCAAGTGCTTGAGCACGTAGATCCCGCTCGCACCGCTCCCGATAATTCCGAACCTTTCAGTGCCAGTCATTCTTGCCTTTCGCCACAGCTCGGTCGACTTGCAGCTCTCGTGCCAGACCGTTTAAAACGCCCGCCAGCAGCACTTGCGTACCCATCGAGTCCCGTCGAGCAATTCCCGTTGGATGACAGATGTCCCAATTCGCCACGACGCAGGGCTCAAACACCACACTTCCGGGAAGCGCTCGAGACAATCCATGCGTTGTGGATCGCCCCGACATCCCCTAGCCCAGGAGGGTGATGAATGAGCAACGATGGCCACAAGACGGATCTCAGACGGGTCCGGGGATAGTTACGCATCGCGCTGCCCGCATTTGGGCGAGATGCCGCAATGTGGGAAGTCACACACTACTCCTCCAAAGGGAACCTGCTGAAGACAACCCGCTCATTGAAATTGAATGGCAGGCTTCGGATAGAGACAGAGTTCACAGCACACAAAGTGTTGTGGTGCCCGATGACTTCTCTGACGCGCAAGAACTCGCTCCAGCTTCGACCTACCACTACGAAATCAAAGATCTGGAGGGCTCAATCGGTCGAGGACGGTTTCACACCGCGCCAGCGCCGGGCGACACGCGCCATTACACGGGGGAAGCTTTTTCGATAGCCCTCTTGAGTTGTCATCAGCCGTATCAGGCTGATGGACAAATTGATGATGAAGCGAAGAATGCTCTGAAGCGACTGCCGGAAGTGCTCGAAAGTCGCGGTGTCCGGCGCGTTATTTGTCTCGGCGACCAAATGTATGCGGATCTTCCGGAGGGGAAGTCTCTGTACGAGGCTGAACACTTCTCGAAAGTAGGCCCTGACGGCGTGGAGTCCTTATTCGACTGCTCGGCCACTCAAGTCTGTCAGCTCTTTCGAGATCGCTTCAGCGATAGTTTCGCCCTCGGGGGGTTTAGCCAAACAATCGCAAATTGGGCCACCACGATGATCTGTGATGATCATGAAATTGTGGACAACTACGGATCAGATCCCAAACACGCCACTCCACCTTGGGCAAATATTCGCGAAGGAGCACTCCAAGCAATTTTTGACTACGAAGGTCTCAGGCAGCAACCGCGCGAAGCGACACGCCCTGAATCGATGCACTTTTCCTGGGAGTACGGACCTATTTCCACGTTTGTCATGGATCTTCGCTCGCAGCGCGCAGCGGATGATGAAGAGCTCACGTTCTTCTCCGCCAAGCAACTCAAGGACCTTGAGAACTACCTTCATGAGCAGCGACACGCACCTGTCTTCCTCCTCGGCCTGGGTATTCCTCTGGCTTTCGCACCGAGCGGTCTGATCAAATTAGGGATCCAACTCACCGGAGAGGGCAGCGATATTGCAGAACGTTGGTGGAACGAAAAAGCTCATCACAGCCGAAAGCAACTCACTTCATTACTTGAACGTCACCTTGCCAATCATCCGAAGCAAATCATGGTGCTCGTCAGCGGCGACGTTCATGCCGGATCTGTCAGCGGAATGTACATTGGTAGTCATCCTACCTATCAACTCATTTCAAGCGCTGTGACCAACCATGAGAGCGCCGTAACCAGGGCCGTTGCAGAAAGCCTTCCCCATTTTGGACCATGGGACCAAGGCGACGTACGCTGGGATCTTCTCAGGAACGAAGTCGACGGACGCAACCCGTACTCGGGCCTCAATATTGGGCTTCTGACGGTCACCCCGACCAAGGATCCAGCAAACCCAGAGCTGCGCCTGGAAATCATCGGTATCGCGGAGCCAGAAGGTGTAAAAGTGGTCTACCGGAGCCCGCCGCTCACCAACGACCCCGAGTGTATCAAGCGGTGATTCGTGTCACCCTGAGAAGTGAATCAAGCGGCTCACTCGCCGGTCAGCAGTCGCCCTCTCCGACAAGACAACTCAGGTACTCTTCAATGTTGGTGTAGCCATCAGCATCGTCGTCGCCTGTGTCGTCTGCGCTATTCGGGTCGAGCCCGCGGGCAGTTTCCCAGGTATCCGGCATTCCGTCTTGATCGGTGTCGAGCGGAACCGTGCCGTTAGCAACAGTACCCACATTCCCTGGAATTCCATTATCCGCCTCGGTGTTGATGATCTGGCCCTTCGTGCCGTAGGACCTGACTTCGTCAATCAAGTATTCGTCCACAGCATCCCGCACAATGGACGCGCCGACGTTGTCGAGCACGTAGTCGAGCGCCTCCTGAGCTGACAGTTTACTGGCCACCCCTGCAGGATAATCGAAGGGCGATGCGACAAGCGTTGCCGTCTTGTAGTCGGTCATCAGCTCGCCGTTAAGCAAGCCGTCTTTGTTCGAATCCACCCAGTTGTCCTCACCGAAGACATTGAAGCTGGGAGTTGTGTTCGTGATGTGAGCCCCCGAGCTACTCGACGGACCATAGATGAAGTAGTTGCCGACAAGATTACACTCGGAGAGGCCACTGGTATCGCCCATGATGTAACCATTGGTGCCCCAGTTGTAGAACACGCTGTTGATCACTTCGTGAGTGCCGCGAGCCTTGGGGTTGCGAGTCTTGTTGTCGATGTAAAGCGAGCGAATCACTGACCACTTCCCGCTCTGCATCAGGCCACCGGTGGAATGGTTATCGCTATTGATCCCCTGAGAAACGATGGTGTTCTGGAACGACAAATTGTCGATTCCGCTGCCGTTCACGTCGAGGGTTCCATCGCGTCCCCATGAAATGGAGACGTGATCGAACATGTATCTTTGACCTTCCGAAATGGCCAGAGCGTCCTTTTTAGAGTCACCCCCTTGGCCCATACGGATACGAATGTAGCGAACAATATTGTTTCCAGAATCGCCGTTCATGGCGACGCCGTTGCCGTAAATCGTGATCCCGCCCCCGGGAGCCGTTTGTCCGGCAACGTATATGTTCTTCTTGATCACGATACGTGCATCAATGTTGATGATCCCACCCACATCGAACACGACAATCCGCCCCGCCTGACTCACTGCATCGCGGAATGAACCGGCCCCCGAGTCATTCAAATTCGTGACGTGATAGACCTCGCCTCCTCGGCCACCGCTGGCAAAGCGTCCGAAGCCTTCGGCCCCGGGAAAGGCCAGAGGTTGGTTGCCAGGATTCGGCGGCACCACAATCGGACTATCACCTCCGGTCCCCATGGCGCCGCCAGACCCAATGGCTCCCCCGGTCCCTGCCGCATCTCCACCAGTTCCAGCATCAGCCCCGCCGCTCCCGGAGGCGTCTCCGCCGGTAGCCATCGAGTCCCCACCGCTCCCTGAAACTCCCGGACCAGCGCCGCTGCCCCCAGCGTCTCCTCCCGATCCGTCCCCCAACGAAGTTCCACCAGTTCCCTCAAGGTCTCCAGCGCCGGGCGCTTCTGATCCACACGCAGCGGAAATTGCTGCAGCAGAGAGAAGCGCCGCGAGGCTAGTGAGTCGACGAGGTGAAACGAAATTGAGGCTCATACTCGGTAGTTGCTCTTCCGGGGTCGAACCCTTCAAGAAAATCTGTTCCTTGGCCATTTACCGCACGTGAATGTCGGGCTTGGGCGGATCGGTCATCCCATTGCCGATATGAAAGCCCGTGTGTGGCGGCTGATTGTAAGAGGACTGCTCCCACGTCACCTGCATGCGGTAAGTCGGATCATGCATCAGCGTGTAGATGCGACGCTCCGTCACGTCGGTCGTGGTGTAGATCCGCAAAGCCGAGTTGTTGCTCTCCCGAATGACTAACTCCTCGCGCCAATCGCCGAGCAAGTCGGCCGTGAGATTCGGCGTGTTCTTGGTGCCGTTGTTGCCAGAACAACCTGCGGCGTCGAGCAATGTGCCACCCCCGTACTTCTGGATCCGGTTTCCGTCCTGCAGCTCGCGCGATTCGTCCGCATCCCAGTAGATGAGGAAGTTTTGCGACTGAGGCTTGGTCCCGGAAACCGTCGAGCCATCAGTGCACGACCTGAGATTGCCCTTGGTTGCGCTCCAGAATTCGGCACCGGGACTACTGGGGTCGACATCTGCCGCGGCACCGCGACCGTTGTCGCCACCTCCGAGCTCTACAGCGTATTCCTCGCAAGTGTTCCCGTTGTGAACACCGAATCCGCCAGCACCTTCATAGACTGTGAATACCGTAATGCCCTTGCCGGGCACGAGTTCACCGACATGCATCGCGTCGCCGTGCCCGTGTCCGGTTGAACACCTGAATGTTCCGTCGCTTCCGATGGTGAGCGCGCCGGTAGTGATTTCTTGACCCCCGTCGCCGTCCATATCTGCAGTCATCGATGAATGATCGCCCTGCCCCCTTGCAGCGCCATTGCCCGGATCGTTGCTGTCAAAGACCCAGTTCTTGGTCAGCTGCCCGTCGCGCCAGTGATAGGAGGACATGGTCAATCGCGTGTAGTAACCGCGCTGCTGCACGATACTGGGCCGCCCGGTGTTGGTGCCGCTGTCTGTGACCATGGCCACTCCGCCGTTGAAGCGATCCACCCGGTTACCGTAGTCGTCACCCCAGTCATAGTTGCCTCGAGGCACAGGATAAGGCACGGTCGACAGCTCCTTCCCCGTCAAGCCATCGAACACAGTGAGGTGCTCCGGACCCGACAAAATGTAGCCGTTGCCGTTGCGGTAGTCAGCGTCATCGTCGTCGTTTGCCGCCGGCCCCATGCTCAAATAGGTGCCCGTTCCGTCCCTCGTCCCAGGAGCCGTCTTCACGGAGATTTCAGCACGTCCGTCGCCATCAAAGTCGTAAATCGACATCTGTGTATAGTGCGCGCCTGAACGAATGTTGCGACCGAGGTCGATGCGCCACAGAGAGGTCCCGTCAAGCTTGATCCCCTCAAGGATGGTGTTGTCTGTGGCACCACTATGCGCGTTGTCCTTTGCGTTATCGGGATACCACTTAACTACCAATTCATACTCGCCGTCGCCGTCGAGATCAGCCGGCTGCGTGTCATTTGCTGAGTAGCCGGCAATCGGATTCAACGGAACACGCAGGTAATTTTGGTCCCATGGAGTGACCGCCTTTGACGTGCTGCATTCTTCACCACCGGTGACGAGGCTCACGCTATACGACGCGGAGGCAGAGCCCCCCGCATCAAAGTAATTCGTGCTGTCGGTCACGTTGGCGAGCAGAGCTCCGTCGCGATACAAGTTATAACTGACCGAGGTAGGATTCGCGCGATCGTACTCGTAACCCATCATGCGCCAGCCGACGTAGTTGCCGCTTTCGCCGCGCACGGCGACGACCCCGCGATCAAGGTCCTCCATCTGGTAGTGACCGTCCGCCGAAACGCACGTCCCGCCGCCCGCCGGAGACCCACCTGTTCCTACGGCACCACCTGTTCCTGCCGTCCCACCCGTGCCGCCATCCCCAGCGGCAGTCACGCAAGCGCCTGCTTCGCAGCTCTGTCCGGTAAGACAGACGACCCCGCACGCGCCGCAGTCTTGCCCGTCCCCTAACAGGTCAACACATAGGCCGCTGCAGTCAGTGAAGCCAACGGGGCAACTCAAAGGTTCAGCGTTCATGTCGCCATCGACGTTTGGACCACTGTCTCCAGCAGAACACGCCAAGGTCAGGCCACAAGCCCCCAAGAACATCATGCTCATCAATCGCCGCATAGGTAGCCCATTCACTTTCGAAAATTGTCCAACGGCGCTCAATGCGAAGAGAGATGGAATCGATCACTCCGATTTCGCAATTCCAGTCAATCAAACGAAAAAACAAACAACACGCACTCAATTTCCTCAGCGTGCAAAAAATTCTGTCCCAGACCGATGACTCCCGACTCGCGTGAAAAACCAAGCAAAATATGGAGTGCGAGCTTGGCACGCAGAGCTCGGCGGCATTTTTGGATCTCTCCAAAGGCTGAAACCCGGTCGGATCGACCGTAGGGTACGAAGTGATCAGCACGCGCCCTCAACCCCCACCACCGCGTCGCGCGAGCCGAATCCAGCAGCCAGCACCGCCTTATTTCGTCAAACCAAGGCTGGTTAGTCCAACTCCATCGTCGGCCAAGCCAAAAACGATCGGACCTGCTAAGGAGTTAGCCAGCTTGTCCGTAAAGGAGTGCCATGAAGAAAATTGCGCTCATCTTTGGTTTAGGACTGATTGCCTTTGCTTGCGGAGACACAGCAAGTGAAGACGATGACGGCTCGGCGATTACGGGGATGGGCGGCTCGACCGATAAAGGCGATGGTGATGGTGATGGTGAGCAACCGGAACTATGCGGCGGAGGGACAATCCAATGCGGCGCCCAGTGTGCCGACCTGAGCAACGATCCCCAGAACTGTGGTGATTGTGCAAACGAATGTGCAGAGGGTGAATATTGCTCCGAAGGTGAGTGCGGAACTACGTGCTCGGGTGGAACGAAGGCCTGTGGCGAACTTTGCGTCAACTTGGAAACAGATCGCAACAACTGCGGAAGCTGCGGAGAAACCTGCAAGAGCGGGGAACTTTGTTCTGAAGGCGAGTGCGCCACCAGCTGCTCAGATGCGACGCGTGAATGCTCTGGTGAATGCGTCGACGTCGATGATGACGCTGCAAACTGCGGCAAGTGCGGCAATAGCTGCGCGTCCGGAGAAGCCTGTATCGATGGAAGCTGCGAGCTGAGCTGCACGACAAGCCAAATTGCTTGCAATGGCGAATGCATCAACCCCGAGTTCGATGCACGCTACTGCGGAGCGCAAGGAAGCTGCATGTCCGATGGCGTCGGAGGCGGAGGTGGAGTCGGCGGAGCATCCTTCAATTCTGTAGGTCAGACATGCGCAGCGGGAGACAGCTGCCAAGAGGGCAGTTGCGAGCTGTCCTGCCAGGCTGGACTGGACAACTGTTCCGGAACCTGCACGAACCTACTGACATCGCGCGAAAACTGCGGCGAGTGCGGCACAAGCTGTGACCCCGGCACCGTCTGTTCAAATGGATTGTGCGAAACTTCCTGCCAGGCCGGGCTGGACATTTGCGACGACACTTGCACCGACCTCAGTTCGAACAATTCACATTGCGGAAGCTGTGGAGAGTCCTGCGGCGCCGACGAAGCGTGTAGCAACGGCGAGTGTCGAGATTTGGCTTGTGATCGCAAGCTGATTCACGAGAACTTCAATGGCTTCCGCTATTGGGCAGTTCAGGTGGATGGACCTATGAGCGACGAAGCAGTACTCGCTGCGTGTCAAAGCTGCGCAGGTGATTCAGTGGACGTACCCTGTACGGGGCTTGAAGGTTGCGGCTACAATGGTCCTGCCTGCATCCAAACCTCCAATGAGACATCGTGCGGCAACCCGATGAATGGCCTCTCCCAGGAACTGTGTTCAAGCTATCCTTCGGGATGTCCCGACTTGTTCGGAGTTTATCAATACATGGGTGGCACATGGGCGGACGGCTCAAGCTGTGGGGCTGAGTCCGGCACCTGGTGTACCCAAGGCAACAACTACAGCGACAAGACCGCACTTTGCGTAGAGGCAGTCGATTGAAGTTCCCGAGAGCCCGCTCACGAGCGGGCTCTCACTTCTTCTCCTCGTGCCGTGCTTCCTTGCGGACAAGAGGCGACTCACCTGCTGCTTCGACGCCGGGCTCGGCCGTGAGTCCGCGCGGCCGAGATCCAGGCCGAGCACGACGCGCAGCACATCCGCCTTTGCCTCATCCGCAAGCGCGCCCCAGACATTTGCCGTTGAACTTGCCACAACTGCACTCGGCGATATGGAGGATTCGCCGGGGTGCCCCTACCATCGCTTAACGTTGTACTGGCCGCTCTGCCAACTCTCCAAACTGACATCAACATCGAAGTAGAAACCACAAGACAGTAGTTCTTCTCTCGTGAAAGTGCGCCGGAACGTGAGAAGAAAATAGTCGTTTCGCTTTCTCCCGAAGGCGTCGATCAACACCACTTCGGTGAGCTGATGCACTTCCTGGTCGAAGTCACCTTTCAAGCTGGAGTGAACGAGCAGAGGACGCCCTTGCCCCTCTACGGTCTCATCTTTGACCTGTTCTTCGCACGCGCTGGCATCCATGACGCGAGGCAGGCGGAGTGTCCATTGAAATTTCCAGGCCATCTTCCAGGGTCGGCGCACGAATTGAGGTGAGCCATTGGCGTTCTTCTCCAGCCCGCAAGGAACAAGAACAAGCGGCCCCCCATCCTGCAAGCTCTGGAAAATACCGCGGCTTGTCCGCGTCTCACGCCAGCTTCGTCGACGAGGTTGAAGACCACGGCCCCCTCAATTCGAAAACGGCGCCCGCTTTGACTGGCACGGATCCCGGTATAGTTTTGTGAGTAGCCGCGCTCCGTCACATCCAACAAAAGTCGCTCGCGCTCGGAGCGCTCAGAAGCCTGGGCCGAATAGCGACTCGGGAGACCGACGAACTCACTGGCTGACATCTCCCACAATCGCAGAGCCGCGCGGTTGCCAAAACCGGAACGAAGCACAGGCCGATTGAGCCAACTCTTCAGGATGTTGCCAGTCTTGCTCTGTTCACACGGATTTGCTTTTCGCCTCAATCACACCAGAAAGTGGAGTGACTAGAAACGTCTGATGCTCAGGTTCAATCGCCTAGCGCGCCGATATGTCCGTAAATCAGTCCTCGGCCCACGGTGCTCATGTAGACGCGGCCGAAGAGGTTCATGTCGCCCTGAACGAATGCTCCATTGCCAGGGCCACCGTATTGATGGTTATCGTCGTTCATGCGCGCCCAGGTCGCACCTTGATCAATCGAGTAATAGATGCCGAGCGGATTAGTGCTTTCGCCGGCCACTCCCCAAATGAAGAGAGTTTCGTAGTCTGCTCCTTCCGCTGCTTTTCCGATGCCCACAGCCAGGGCCGCGAATACCGCGGGAAAACGACTCCAAGTTACGCCGCCATCACTTGAAAATGCCAAACCGTTTTCGCTGTAGACGCCATTGGTCGCCCAACTTTGAGCCTGGTCCAGGGGCGCCCAGATGTGCCCTTCGCGCCCTGGCACGGTGCGGATGAGTCCATTGCTCGCCTGGAAGAGGCTTTGCGCGTCATCCTGGAGCGAGCCGACTGGCGCAAAAGAGATCCCCTTGTCAGTAGAGACAAGGAGCGTGCCCATCTGATCAAGCACGTAGAAAACGTTCGCATTGACGGGATCGCAAACAATGCGGGATTGCTGCGTCTGACCATCCAAACCTGTGACGGTGGTCCACGTCACTCCTTGATCCTCCGAGCGGTAAACTGTGCTCGAATTGTCGGGACGGTGAAGCAGGATGGCGCCGTCCGCCGAGAGCACGACTAATCCGTGAGGCCCCGAAGGTGTCGGCAGTTCGGTCCAGCTCGCGCCTGCATCAGCTGAGAAGTACATGGCGTTGCTCTCCGTTGCTGGACTCGTCGAATAGTCAGTGACGTGGCCAGTTCGCAGCATGGCTCCCGTCAACGGCGCGTAACCAAGTGAGTAGGTAGTGCCGATCTCTGGATTGTGGCGCGGAAAGGACTTGGTGATGTCGGTATACAGAGCGCCGTCGTAATCGCCAATAACTGTGACGAGTGGGCCACCTGGCACGCTGACGATGTCGAGCGGTACTGTTTCTTCGATTCCCCGAGACTGAAAGGTCCATACCGGCGCGGCGCTGTCCAAGCCGGTGGCTTGGAAGATGCCGTTTCCAGACACAACCCAGGCCTCAGTGGTATCGAAGGGATTGAAGGTCACGTCTCCAGCCCAGTGGATGGCTTGACCGCTGATCCAGGCGTTGTCGCTGGCGCTCGCGTTGGCATTCGAGGCCACGCTAGGATCCATGTAGGAGAAATTTGTAGTCCAAGTCGTTCCGCCATCGGTCGTGACGTAAATGCGATCGCCCCAACCATCCCGACCGTTTTCATAGCGCGTCTGACCGCCGTAATAGCCCAATGTTGTGAGCAACATGTGATTAGAATCGTTCGGATCGATGCTCACTCCGCCAAAGGCGTGCGCGTAATCTTGACCACCGCTGCCCATGTACACCGTGCCGTCGTCAGACATCGGGGTGAGGTTAGTCCACGTCTCTGATTCGGTTTCGTACTTGAAAAATGAGCCTGCCGTCACGCTGTGTGGACCGAGCGTGTCAGAGTAAGTCACATAGAGGCTTCCGGCGCTGAGTGCAGCTCGATGCGGCATTTGGCTGGCCGGACCGCCGGCAATTGGATCAAAGGTCGTACCGCCGTCGGTGCTCACATAAAGGTTGTCAGTTGCGGCAGACACTCCCATGTAAATGGTGCTGGTTGTGCCGCTCGCAGTGAGACTTGAAGCGGGATCAAAGAGAACAAAACTGATCCCGTTCTGATTGACCAAGTCGGTCCCCGCGGCGGCGGCGCCAATCGTACTGACGTTTGCCCATGTCTTTCCGGCGTCTGTGCTCTTGAAGAGGCCAGCGTCGCGACTGCCGCAAAAGAGTACATCGGGATTGTTGGGATCGACCGCTAGCTTCTCCCCCGTCTGCCGTCCCATGCCGTTGCCGTGCGCATGAAACTGCGAGGTCACGTCGACCGTCTCGAAGCTCGCCCCATAGTCCTCCGAACGGAAAATAACGGTCTTCCCTTCGCTAAAATACGTGGTACCGGCCAGCAAGTAGAGGCGCCCAGGATTGGTCGGATCCAGCGCAAAACTCTCTATGCCATAAAGCCCGACGTCCTTCTGGGAGATGAAGTCGAGGAGTGGGATCCATACCTCATTTTCAGCGTTCCAACGGTACGCGCCGCCTACGTCCGTACGAGCATAAAACAGACCCTCAACCGACGGGGAGGCAAGAACGCCGTCGACGAACCCCCCGCCGTCGAAACGAACATTGCCCCAACCGGTCGCGTCGTCCGGCGTGTACGGGGGAATATCTCCAGGATCGCCTGGCAGGGTCGAGCCTCCGCCGGTCGAGGTAAGAGGAGCCCCGCCCGTGCCATCCGTGCCTGCACCTCCCGTGCCTGAGAGCGAGTCACCCGGTGTCGTATTCGATGAACATCCCCAAGAGAGCAGGGCGCAGAAAATCAGAGGGCGTAGAAGAATGGACTGAAACATGGGAGTCTTTCGGGCCAGTCGAACCAATGTTCGGATCCTAGCTCTTGGTCAACACGAGCTATTGAATGGCGCGGTAGCGCTTTCTGAACGCTAGCAGTTCGGCGCAAAAAGAGGAGTTCACCCTAGCTATTTGTCGACTTTCCTGCGTTGAACGATGCAGCCCTCCCTGAGAAATCCACCGATGAGAAGCTATGGGCGTTGGTCCACGTCGAACTGTAGTTCGGCCAGGGGCACCACGCGCTCAAATACGACGCTCCCTTGGTCGTCGTGAGCGGACAAAGTGAGCTTGGTGTCCTCCCCCGCCCAATCGATGCTCAGAAGACCGAAGTTTCTCTTGTAGAAGCCGCCCAGAATCCGACCCTCCTTGTTGAACGCCTCTCCCCAGTCCGTTTCATTCGTGGCCAGATTGCTGGAAGTGAGTTCGTACAGCGGGTACGGCCCTTCGGAGAAGAGGGACATCTCTGCGTAGTGCACATCCCCACTCAGGAGCACGAGCCCACTGGCTCGGTTTTCCTCCAGTAGCCGCAACAGGCGTTTTCTTTCATGAGGGAAGTTCGCCCAGGACTCGATGCCCTTGTTGGGCCCGAACACCTGAATGCTGGAACCTAACACGCGCACCTCGGCGTCGATCTTCAACTGAGCGTTGAGCCACGCCCACTGCTCGTCCCCCAGTAGCGTCTCTGCTGGGTTTGCGGAGGGCACGTACTTGCCGGTGGAGCCGCTGGCCTTGATCTCTTCTTCGGGGCGGGTGTCCTCATGAAGGGGAGAGCGGAACGAGCGAGTGTCCAGTAGAATGATCTGCACGCGCTGACCGGGAGGTCCCAGGGTGCGGGAGAGGTAGAGTCCCGTCCGCTTTCTTCTTGGGTCTTCGGCGGGAATACCAAAGAAGTCGAGGAAGAGCTCTTCCATCTGCACGCGCTCCGGAAAGTCTGCTCCCGCGTCGTTCTTGCCCAGATCGTGGTCGTCCCAGATCGCCAGCAGGGGGACCTTCTCCGCAAACTCGCGAAAGTGCGGTTCCGCTGCCCAGAAGCCGTAGTCGGTCCTCGCTTTTCCCACGACGTCAAACCCATCCGGCAGGCTCTTGCCGCTCGGAAGTTGATCGGCATAGAAGGTGTCTCCCAGGTGCAAGAAGAGATCCGGTTTGGCCGTGGCGATCTTCTTCCAGATGGGCTGTGACTCGTACTGACTCGAGCAGGAGCCCAGAGCGATCCGCTGGATGGTCTTGGTCGGCTCGGGCTCCGCTGGCCACGAGGGAGGTTTGAAGGGAAAGGGTGACAGTGCGCCCTGCACCACGGGTGACAGCTGGAGTTCCCCGTCTAGACCGGGTGGGGAAAGCTCAGAAGAGGTGGTGCTGGTCGAAGCGGTGCAGCCCCCGGATGTGGAACAGCCCCAGAGAAGCGAAGCGAGCAGCAGAGTGGTCGGTCGCAGTTTCACTGGCGACACAGTGCAGTGCGAACCCACGGTGGGTCAAGACCGGCGCTGTGGGCGCAAGAGGCGAAAGAGTGCTACGCCCCTCGCCGTGGTTGCATTGCTGAAGAAAGTTTTGGGCGTGGCGCCGCGGTCTGAGGACGATGGCGGACTTTCGCCGTCCGCTCTGGCTCGGCTGTTGGCCGTCCCGTCGACGAGCGGCTACCAGGCCGTTGCCTACGAGCATGCCGAGCGTGCAGCCGGTCACCGGGTGCTGATGGTCTGCACCGAGCAAGGCTTGATGACGATGGCCAATGGCCAGGTGTTCTCGACTGGCAACCATCCGGTCGAGATGTTCGTGCCGCTCCTCCATTTCGAGCGCGCAGGCTTCGAGGTGGCCGTGCTGACGCCGACCGGCGCGCCGGCTCGGATCGAGACCTGGGCCATGCCCGAAAAAGACTCGGTCGTACGCGAAATCGCCGAGCGCTATCGGAGCCAACTCGAGGCGCCGCTTTCGCTACGCAAGTTCGTCGATGAAGACCAGTTCGATGCCGGGCGCGACGTGGCCATTTTCGTCCCTGGGGGGCATGGGGCGATGCTGGGATTGCCAGAGTGCCCCGAGCTGGGCGCGCTGTTTCGACGAGTGGTCGAGACGGGCAGATTCGTGCTGAGCATCTGCCACGGACCGGCTGCTTTTCTGTCGACCGCGGCCGAGCGGCAGGGGTCAGACAAGTCGTTTCTGTTCAATGGCTTCGAAGCCGCTGCCTTTCCCGACAAAATGGACCGAGTGAGTCCCCACCTCGGCTATTTGCCGGGTCCGATGCCGTGGTACTTCGGCGAGCGCTTGGCGGCTCACGGCCTCAAGCTGGTGAATGGGAAGGCCGACGCGACCTGCCATCGCGATCGCTGGCTCGTCACCGGCGCAAGTCCCCAAGCGGCCGATCCCTTTGGGCGTCTCGCGACGCAGACTTTGCTGGACGCGCTCGCAAACTGATCAAGCGCCCGGCGAGCGGTACAGCCTGATTGGTCGGGCCGCGTGCTGTGGGCAGGCCGTCCTTCGTTGACTTCCTCTCCCCCGTGGGGCGCAACTTTTGCGCTCATCTGTCACAGCTCGCCCTACGTCAGAGAACAAGCCCTAAACCAACACAATGACCCCAGCAATGTTGTGGGCCAGCCTGCCCCTTCTTGCTCGTACTCCGCAAGCGTGTCGACTACCTCAAGGCAGTGCCTCTCCGAACACCCCGAACTCGATCGGGGCCATAATTCTGCGACAGAACGCAGCTTCTCTTTCTGCCTCAACGCACTGCGTCAGACTCAGCCAGGAGGCATCAGTGATGCACACGCTCGTGCTGAAAAACCGCAAGCGTTCCGAAGACAGTTCTCCCTCTTGGATTGATCGTGATGCGAGACAACTTCGGAGCAACGTTTCGCATCAGCAAAGACGCGCCTCGGCAATCTCGACACCGAAGAGCGCAATTTATGCGGACGACTGAAGACGTAGGGGCATGTGTTAGAGCCGCACAAATTTCCATTGCCATACGAACAGGGTACCCTCATCCTTGGGCAATGGGCAGAATGATGGACATTCTTCTGATCGAAGATGACGTAGCCGATGCTCGGGCTGCCCAACGGGCCATGTCCACTCACCCTTCAGTGGGAAGGGTTTATGTCGAGTGCTCGGGGGATGGTGCTCTGCGCTGGCTTCGCCAACCAGAACACATCACGCCTCCAGTCCAGGTCATTGTTCTCGACCTCGGTCTCCCTGGAATGTCGGGCCTTGAGGTACTCGCCAATCTCAAACAGGATTTTCTCTTGTCTGCGGTTCCGGTGGTGGTTCTGTCCGGGGGAGCCGAACCCGAAGAATTGATGCAGGTCTATCGACTTGGTGCTTGCGCTTTCATGAAGAAGCCCGATCAAGCGGATGACTACCAGAACATCTTGGATGGTGTGCTTCGATTCTGGCTATTGGCGACACTTCCCGACTGACGGGCCCGCGTAGTTGAGGATAGAGAACATGACTGAAACAGCTAACGACCAAGAGCTGAGAGTAATTGGTGTCGGTGCCTCGGCGGGTGGTTTGGAAGCGCTCCAAGCCTTGCTTGAACCGGCATCCAAAGACTACCCGGCAGCAATTGTTGTCATTCAACATCTCGCTCCCGATCACGCGACAATGACGGCCGAATTGCTAGGACGTCACACGAAGCTCAGGGTTGTCAAAGTCACGGAAGATACCTTGATGAGACCAAACGTGGTCTACGTGATCGAGCCGAAGACTCTGCTCACCTTGCATGAGGACACATTGATCGTTGAGCCGCGGGACGACGCAATGCGCCTGCATCGCCCCATCGACCGTTTCTTTCAATCACTCGCTGAGGAACGAGGAGTCAACGCCTACGGAGTCGTGCTGAGCGGAACCGGTAGTGATGGGACGGACGGGGCTCGTGCGATAAAGGAAGCGGGTGGCTTCATGGTCGCGCAGTCGCCGGACACTGCACGCTTCGACGGAATGCCTCGGAGCGTTATCAATGCAAGATGTCATGACCTGTGTCTTCCCCCCATGGACATTCTTGAGCGCATTCTCCAACTCTCTGTTCAGACCCCGGAGGACCTGGCGAAAGGCACCGTGACCCTCGACAACGTCTTAAGAGTTCTGGCCGAACAAGAAGACATCGACCTCACCAACTACCGCGCGCCCACAGTGAGGCGAAGGGTAGAACGCCGCATCGCCCTCGCTCAATTGAAAACCGTTCGAGAATACGTCGGGCTCCTGCGCAGCTCGCCCGCGGAACGCGCAGCACTCGTCTCAGACCTCTTCATAGGAGTCACGCGGTTTTTCAGAGATCCAGAAGCCTATTCTCTGCTGCAGGAAAAACTGCAAGAGTTTGCCCAAGGAGAAGAACCTTTTCGATGCTGGATCTGCGGCTGCTCCACCGGCGAAGAAGCCTACTCCGTCGGCATGATTCTCTGGCAGCTGTTCATGGACCGCGGGTCAAAGAGGGACTTTAAAATATTCGCTACAGACGTGAGTGACGCTGCCATCAGGCACGCCAGTCGTGGCCTCTTTACCGCAGACGCTATGCGGGACGTACCAGCAGACAAACAGGCGCGCTTCTTTCGCCGCAACGATGATGGACACTTTGTGTGTGACGGAGAATTGCGAAACCGCATCGTTTTCTCACAACACGATGCCCTTCGAGATCCACCGTTTTCTAAATTAGATCTCGTGGTGTGCCGCAACATGCTCATCTACCTTCAGCCTGACGCTCAGCGTCAGCTCCTTGGGGGCTTTTCCTTTTCCTTACGAGAGGGCGCCATCTTGTGGCTAGGGCCAAGCGAATCTGGAGCCGAAAAAACTGAAGAATTTGCACCGCTCGACACAAGATGGCGCATCTTTAGAAATCACTCACCACGTCGAGGGCCTCGGCTGGACTGGAAGATGCGAGCGCCAGCCCCCCCCAGCGTTCCGCGGCTACTCACTGATGTACCGGTGCCGGGCCGCCGTGGGGACATCGACTGGCGGCGACTGCATGACGACCTCGCGCAAGGCTTCCTGCCTTCGCACTTTATCCTCAACGATCAATTCCGCGTTCTATTTCAGCATGGATCGCTCGCGCGAGATCTGATTCGATTTCCTGAGGGCGAAGCCACTACCGATCTACGCGCACTCCTACCCATCAGTCTGCGCCCTGCTATCGAATCTCTTGTGGTCCAGGCCATTAGGGGCAAGGAAACAGAGCTTCGAGACGTTTCCGCGCCCGAATTCGAACAGACGCTCAACCTGCGGTGCCGAGCTGTTGGCGGCGGCTCTGGGATTGTCGCGCTATTCGTGCAGAGGCAGCGACCCGTGGGTGCTATTACGGAGGAGCCGGTCACCGCGACTGTTCTCAACCTAAGAGACATTGAAGCGGATCTGCAAAAAAGAGTCGAGTCGCTCGAACACGACATCCTGATCACAAGGGAATCTCTTCAAAATACTGTGGAAGAACTGGAATCTTCCAACGAAGAACTCCAAGCGACGAACGAGGAGCTGTTGGCCTCGAACGAAGAGCTTCAATCTGTCAACGAAGAACTCCAGTCCGTCAACGAAGAACTCCATACTGTGAATATGGAGCATCAGCAGAAAATTATCGAGCTTGGCACGCTCAACGCCGATCTTGATGCACTGCTCGCCACCGTAGACCACGGAGTTTTGTTCTTAGATTCTGAACTCAAGGTCCGGAGATTCAATCCAAAGGTTCAGGATTTCGTCGCTGTGATGAATTCCGACATTGGGCGACCCTTCAGCCATTTTTCGCACCAACTGACCGGCTTTCCTTTGCTCGACATCTGCGCCCGCTGCCTGAGAGAAAAAGAGCCTATCGAAGAGCTGGTCGATGTTCCCGGCTCGAAGACCATTGCTCTTGTTCGACTGCGCCCCCTACCCACCCGTGGCGAACACGACGGGATAGTGATTTCTATCACGGACATTACGAACATCGAGCGGCTTCGGGAAATGAACACCACCATTCGTTCGGCGCTGGACACAGTGAGCTTGCCGCTTGGGCTCCTGCGCTCTGATGGAATGTTCGACTACGCAAATCAGGCGCTGGCAAACCTCGCCGGACGCGACGCGCGCTACGTCGCTGAGACGGACGCCGCCGACTTAATCGAACCCGGCCACCAAGAGGTCTGGCACCAAGCGACTGCCCAAGTCTTACGGGGGCAACCGTGGGAAGGCTACCTGCAACTCGCTCGGCCTGATCAGGCTCGCATCAGTGAACTGGTGAGGCTGTCGCCTATCGTTAGCCGAGGCAACGAAGTAGGCGGAATGGTCAGATTGACCTTGATGCATACTCCCCTTGGTGACGTGGATGAGTCGAGTGTGTCGCCCAGCCATGGATTCCTCACCATATCCGGACGCAGCGCGTCTGAGCGGCACGTGCTCGCCCTGTGCATCCGTGATCTTGCGCTAGGTGGTGAGACTCGTGAACGAGCGCTGCGTGTAATCGACGCTTCCGACCGCCAACCACTGGCGCGTGCTCTCGCTGCGTGCGACGATCTTGTGGATCATCCGCAGCCTGACTCGGAGGTGCGGACCATGGAGTTTAATGCGCGTCTGGCGGACGCGCAGATTTACCGAGCGCGAGCGAAGTTTAGCTTTGAGGGCGGAGCCGTTCACGGGGCTCTGGTTGGGGTAACATGGACGAGCCAAGCAGACGACGAGAACAGCTAACTGGACGACAGTCCGCTAGCGACTTACTGGACGTGATCGTCCAGACCCTTCCGTACCCGCTCCTTCTCGTCGAAGACAAGCAAGTAGTTTGGGCGAGCCCTTCTATGTGCGGCTTCCTCGGAGCCGATGACCCCCATCAGGTGGAAGGTCTGCATCTACGGCATGTATTCCCGCTGCTCAGAGACGTCGAAACAACCCTCGCGTCGCTCATGAAAGAAACGCGCACACTTACAGCTCAGGACTTCTCGGGACGGAAGCATACCGTGGGGGTGCGCGCGCACAAAAGAGAGCGTCGCTGGCTCCTTGTACTGGAGGCCGCAAAACACGAACTGCCAAATGCCACTAATCGCGACGACTCAAGACTCGCCGGGCTGGGGATGTTGGTGGCTGGCGTGGCACACGAAATAAACAATCCGCTGACTTTCGTTTTGCCAGCGCTCAAGGATGCAATTCGTATCGCAGATACTCTTGGTGGAAACGTCGCGCATCGAATCGAACTCCAGACCCTCCTGACTGAAGCACTTGAGGGCGTTCAGAGAGTGGCGAAAATTGCCTCTGACTTAAGGGAGTTCAAGCGAAGCGACGATACTCTGGTCGCAACGGACGTAAACTCTATCGTTATCGATACCATCAATCTTGCGGACGTACGGTTGCGCGGGAAAGTCAAACTCAGGCACGTTTTGGGAATGCCCATCGAAGTCATGGGCAACCCAACTCGGCTTTCACAGGTGATTCTGAATTTGGTGCTCAACGCGGCGCAGGCCATACCGAGTGCGCAGCAGCATGCAGCCGAGATCAGTGTGCGAAGCTGGCACGACAGTGAGCATGTTCATATTTCTGTCGAAGACAACGGTGAAGGTATTGAACCCGGCAAAGTAGAAAAAATATTCGACCCCTTTTTCAGCACGAAAAATGCAGGCACCGGGCTTGGTCTGAGTGTCTGCGCTGGCATCGTCAAGCGTATGGGGGGCTGGATCGAAGTCGACAGTACAGTAGGAGTAGGGAGCGTCTTTACGGTCGTCATCCCTTCGGTTCGAGAAAAAGAACTGAATATTGGTCTTCCTCAAAAGAAGGAACAACCAGCCCCTCTCTCTCTCAGGCCAGTGGATCCCGAGAGTATCGTCCCTCCGAGTACCGAACCGCTCAAGCTACTCGTTGTGGATGACGAGCCATTGGTCATCCGCTCCGTCAAGCGAATGGTGGGACGACACGCGAATGTAGTGCAAGCTTCAGGCGGCTGGGAGGCAATCAATCTCCTTCGCGAAGGACTGCAGGTGGAATGTGTGGTGAGCGATATGGTCATGCCAGAAGGAGGCGGACTTGAGCTGTGGGCGTGGGTCAGAGAAAACAGGCCTGAACTCAGGGAGAGGTTTTGTTTCATGACTGGGATGGCCCCCTCGGAAGGCGCTGATCCTGACCTTCCCCCGGCCATTCACAAGCCATTTAGCGTCGATGAGCTGGTTTCAACCTTGAGGCTGGTCTCGCCAGTCAGCGGTACGGACTATGTGCCCCTCTCCGCAAGTAACGAAGTGGGGCGGAGCTCAGGAGAATCTTCGGCTCAGCGCTAAAGGCATTTCTGGCCGACCCGTTCTCATCCACAGTGAACGGACGAGAGCGCCAGAATTTGAAGAAGCTCAAGATTTTCAACGTTTCCGGGCAAGCCCTGCGATCGTCCCAGAGCGCAGTGGTTGAAACTCTCAGGCTGCTAGAGCGAGCGCAACGGAGTCACAGTTCGTTGAAGCGGCATTCCGCCTCTTCCGACGGCAAGACGATTTGATCACGTTTTCGTTGGCCTGCAGCAGCGGCGCGACTGCTCAATGTAGCGAACAATCCAGCTCTCAGGGGCATTGTTTGTTCCTTCGGGGTAGCCTTCGCCGCAATCGTAGCGAAAACGCACGATGGCTTTGATGCGAGCGTCGCGCAGCGCGTCAAACCCCGCCTGCACTGCGCTTCAGCGGGAAGGCCGAGTCATTCGGCACATCGTTTTCGGATGGCGAGCTGCACGCGACTGCAACGAGCACACGCGAGGAGCCTTCAGGGCTCCGAGCAACTGTCTTTCGCTATTACTTAGTACATTGACTGTTCAGGCAGCAGATTCCAGGAGGTTCTCGTCTTCATGATCGCATTGAGGATAACCAAAAGCTTCCGCATACAAGCGATAAGAGCCACCATCGGCGCCTTGCCAGCGCTCAAAAGGCGTTCGTAGAAACGTCGAATCACCGGGTTGTATCGAGTTGCTGAAAGGGTGGCCATGAAAAGGGCGGCTCGTACGTTTGCGCGACCTCCCCAAGTTGTTCTGTTGCCGTGATAGTTTCCACTGTCTCTGCATAGCGGCGCGACCCCCACCAGCGCAGAAATCTGCTTCCGGTTCAGTTTTCCGAGTTCGGGAAGTGAAGAAATGATCGACATTGTTGCGACGGGTCCGATGCCCGGCACTGAAGTGAGAAGGTTCACATCTTCCTTCCAAAAATCACTTTTCTTGAGGCGGTCTTGGATGTCGATGTCTGTGCTCTTCAAGCGCTTCTTGAGAAACTTGATCGTTTCTTGAATGTCGTCGCGTACCTTTTTGGCGCGCGCCTGATGTAGTCGAGTCTTTTCGCTAGTGAGCATCTGAACAATCTGTTTCCTCCTAGAAACAAGCTCTTGGAGTTCAAGACTGTCCTGTGACTTGGGCTCCTGCGGCTGCGGCCCAACAGCTTCAGCAAAGTGCGCAATCACCGCGGCATCGATTTTATCAGTCTTCGCAAGCTTGCCGAGTGCTTTGGCAAAATCTCGAACATGCCTCGGGTTGACCACAGCGAGCGGGATGCCCTCCACGCCAAGCTTGAGAGCAACCTCGCGTTCGTCGCCACCAGTTGACTCGACGACCACCAGCTTCAGTTCCAGTTCGCGAAGCCGCTCCGCAAGGAGTTCAATTCCCTGAGGCGTATTCTCGAATTTTTCAGCCTGTCTTGTCGGACGAAACCCCACGTCCAGCCACGACTTTGAAACATCGACTCCAACGTACATTTTCTTGTCTCCTTTGATAAAAGTAAGAGTCCCTCTTCACCCATCCCAACCTTGCAATTCGAGCTTGGTGAACCAGCTCACGCAACTGTACGGGCTTATCAGTAAAGAGGAGTCCCCCCAGACGACCACGCTCGGACTCGGTGTTTAACACCAGGGAGTGGACGGTCTGTCTGAAGGGTCTCACCAGGAGATTCTACCCCAACCCAATCATACAAGGAGTGGCAAGGCGGCCTCAACACCTCACGAGCAAAGCGATGTGCCAATAAGCCTCCGCTTCCAAAGCCACAAACCAAGACACGCGAGGAGCCTTCAGGGCTCCGAGGAGTGGCGAAGCGCGCTCAGCACCGCCGTGAGCGACAAGCGAACGAGGAGCGCACGCGGAAGTGGAGGTGAGCCCTTTGAATTCACTTCAAAGGGCGAGGAGGGGCGGGTCGCCTCATCATTAGCCATAAGTCTGCTGCAAAACGATGGCGGCAGGAGTGACAAGTTCAAGCCCCCTTCGGATGGTTATGGATCCGGGGGGGCCGTCGCCCTTTCTGCCCATGTGTCCACCCACGATACCGATCAATGCGACCGCCTGTTGAAGGGTCAGTTCGTCGCCGACAGCATGCTTGCGGGTCCTTGTGAGCATGATTGCCGCATCGATTTCATGGCGACTCAGCTCGGATAACGCGGGCAGGTTTGGTTGTTCTCGTGAGAGTCGTTTGAGTCGTTCGATCCGGGCAGCCACAGCGGCGAGAATTGTGGCCCATCGCTTGATGGCTTCCAATGAGCGAAGTTGGGAAGATTCGACGTTGCAGGCGCCGGACTTCCAAGTCTTGTGAAACTCCTCGATTCTCCAGCGCAAAGTGTAGCTATTGAGGACCCTCAGGCTGTCTTCGAGGTTGCAGACTGGATAGTTGGTGAGGAGCTTCCATTCGATGCGCTCTTCCCCATAGGGGATCGGTCCGACTTCGCGCACTCGGACGCAGCAAAGCTCTGCCCAGTGCTCCTCGCTGCCTGCTTTGTCAATTCGCACTAGACACGCCACTTGTCGCAATTCGAGCAAGGCGATTCGGCCCTTGCGGTTGGGACCCGGCGGGATCGTAATACTTATCGTCCCCATCACCTTCTGTCGCTTCACGGTGGAGTGAAGCTTTCGGCGCGCACCGTCCTTTTTGATCGCGCGATTGACGTTGGAGCGCAGCGTGAAGAATCCGCCACTCCCGCAGGCTTCCTTCAGGAAAATGTTGCTGTCTGCCCCGCGGTCGGCGAGGTACCAAGGCGTCGTTTCACGTCCAGCGTTCTCAAAGCGTTTCTTCGCCTTTTCAAGGCACTTCGGCCAGTAGATGGACTCACGCTCCTCCGGTGGACCTTGAGGAATCCATTTTCCTCTCTTTTCATCGTAGCGCGTGCTCCTCTTCTCTCGCCAAAGCCACGTTTGCTGGTCGATCAAACCGACCGGCACCCCCTGATCATCCATCGCATAGGCACCCATAGTTTGAAGGGCTCTTCGCTTCCCACTGCTGCGGTCCCCACCCGGCCCCAAGCCCTTGGATTTTTCCCTGTCCGTGAAGCTCAGACTCGTTTGGTCCATCGCAACATAGGTGATAGGCGAGCGGCACTTTTGTGCCGTCGATTCAAACATCGCCACGGCGATAGCCTCGGAGTCCAACCTTTCGCTCTCAAGAAAACGAAAGGCTGCCTCCTTTTGCGCCACGGTACCCATCACTTTGGTGACAGTCCCACCCGGCCGCTCCGCTCCCGCAGCGGCCATGTCTATCAATCGAGACACCAGCCGCTTGTCAGCTAGCTTCGCTCCGCCAAAGGTCTCACTCGCCCACACAGATGTCGTTTCCATGACTGCATAAGCGGTCAGCGTGGGAAAAATTCCCGCTTACGAAAACTTGTGATCAATGATGAGGCGGGTCGCCCCTCCTGAAGAACAGAGACCCCCGCAAGAATAGACAGCTCTTTCCGGAATCCTCCGGAAAGAATCGGAAACCGACACCAAGTGCGCGGATCCAAATTGCCTTCGTCGAGGTGAAAGCTGGGCGCGTAGCGTTCGCGCTTCCATTGGTTGCGAGTGAAGAGCGTATAAAAGCGGTCGATCCAAAAGAGCGCTTGTTCTTGGCTCACAGCGAACTGTTGGGCGACCATCTTTTGGACGACTTCAGGCGGAAAGCGGCGCACCACCGCGGCGCGTTCAATCAAATCGAGAACCTCGTAGGGCATGAGGTCTTCTTCGTCGGTTTGCGTGGCGGATGCCGGGCGAAGTTCGGCGCTGGGTTGCTGCTCGTTGACAGCCTTGAGCGCCAGCATAGGACCCCATTCGGGGAGCCCCGTTTTTTCGAGGTAAACGAGCCAGCGGCGCAAAAATGCTTTGTCGACCCCGGCGATAGGAGCCAGCCCTCCGCACGTGTCCCCATCCATCGTGGCATAGCCAACAGCTGCTTCTGAGCGATTGCTGGTCGACAGCAAGAGCGCCCCTCGCACATTCGCGAGCATCCACACACTTGGTGCGCGCACGCGCGCTTGGATGTTTTGCAGGGCGATGTCATCCATTTCCCAGGAAAGTTCTCTGCCGAGCATTTTTTGAGTGAGGGCCCGGTAGTCGTTCACCAAGCCATCAACATCAATCACATGGTGCTCAGCTCCGAGTAATTCAGCGACTCCCGCCGCGGCATTCTTGGTGATGTCGGAGCTATTCTTCGTTGCTTGATAAACCGTCACCAGCAAGTGCCGCGCAAGCTGCTCTTCGCTCCAGTCGGAAGCGTCGTCGGGCAACGCCTTCTCAAGGCGCTGAAGACACCCTGCCAACCCCAGTTCTTTGCAGGCGAACCGCACCATGAGCCGCACCAGGGTTGCGACCGCTGCTGAATCCGCGCCGCCACTCAGGGACACCACAAAGCCTCGCGACTGTGATTTGCGGAGATAATCAAAGAGTCCTAACCCCACCGCTCGCGCGAATGAGTCTTCCTTGGGCAATCTTCCTTCTTCGTCTTCACGGGGCGTGAGCTGCGTGCGCGGCGCTTTCAACTTCGCTTCGGGTAATTTGAAGGGCACATGAACCACTTCGCGTGGAGCATCTTCGACGAATGCCACTGCTTGCATCAGCCCGGCGCTACCTCGACCCGACTCAAGCTCCAACGTCGCACAGGCCAGATTGAACTGATTGAAGGAAAGCCGCCGCGCTTCGGCCGCGAACTTTTGCTCACCTTTTTCGTGGGAGACAATCAGGCAATCTCCATCATAAATAGCTCGCCCAGCTTCGTTACCCAACAAGTTGCAGTAGGCGTAGGCGGCGCCGGAATCGCGCGCGCCTTGCAACGCCAATTCGCGCCGCTTCAAGTGTTTGTCAAAAGCGAAATGACTGGCGCTGGGGCACAAGATCAACCCCGCGCCCGCACGTCCGAGTTCACCGGCGGGCCTGTTCGGTACCCAAGCATCTTCGCAAATTTCAAAACCAATGCGCACCCCACTCACTTCGAACAGCAGATCGCCCACAGGCACATCGCGCCCCAAAATTTCAATGCGCTTCTGCAGGCCGGCTGGCCACGGCGAAAACCAGCGCGGCTCATAATGAAGGCCGTCCCCTGCCAAATGCCGCTTGCAGACAAAGCCGGCAATTTCACCGTCAACCAAAACGGCCACAGCGTTGAAGATTTCACCGTCGACCTTGAGAGGCAGGCCCACGCTCACAAACAAGCCGCGAGTATCAGGCAAAAGCGCGTCCAGCACTGCGCGCGAGCCATGGCGCGTCGCCGGCCACAAGAAAGCATCCTCACACCCGTAGCCGGAAATACAAAGCTCCGGCAGACACACCACTGAGGCACCGTCCGAGCGCGCTTCTTTCAGGGCGTTTCGGATATTTTGCTCATTATTCGCCCAATCCAGAGGCGTCTGGTTGAGGGCAACGGTACACACACGCACGAGAGTCATCGGTGAGACAAGCAAAGCAGGACGCGCCCACGAGAGCTAGAGGCTTGGGGCCTAGAGTGAAGATCAAGCGCTAGACTGCAGGGCCTGCTGCCAGACTGCGGAGCACTTGCCGCTTTTGAGAAGCCAAAGCGTCCCAGTGTCGCTTTAATCGGCCCATGAAGATTCTGTTCGTCGGGGGAACCGGCATCATCAGTTCCGCATGTTCCAGGCTCGCTGTTGCAAACGGACACGAGCTCGACTTGCTCGTGCGCGGCGAGTCGAGCCAGCTCCGCCCGCCGCCACCAGAAGCCAACATCATCCGCGCCGACATTCGCGACCGCAATGCCACTCTCAAGGCGCTTTCCGGAAAGAAGTACGACGCCGTGGTCGACTTCGTCGCCTTCACGACCGAACACATTGAAAACGACTTGGCGATCTTCAAGGACAAGACCGCTCAGCTCGTCTTCATCTCCAGCGCGTCCGCTTACCACAAGCCCGTGCGCCACCTGCCGATCACCGAGTCAACGCCGCTGCATAACCCTTTTTGGCAATACAGTCGCGACAAGATCGCCTGCGAGCTGCGACTTTTCCAAGCTTACCAAGAAGAAGGCATGCCGATCACCATCGTGCGGCCTTCGCACACTTACGACAAAACCTTGCTGCCGTTTGATCCACACGGAGCTGGTGGGACGGTCCTCTCACGCATCGACCGTGGCTTGCCCGTCATTGTGCACGGCGACGGGACCTCGCTGTGGACGCTTACTCACAACACTGACTTCGCCGTGGGACTCCTCGGGCTGCTCGGACACCCCGCGGCAATCGGCGAAGCGTTTCACATCACCAGTGACGAATCGATTCCTTGGAACGAAGTGATTCAATCGGTCGCGCGCGCCGCCGGCAAAGAAGCCAAGATCGTCCACGTCGCTTCCGACACCCTGGCCAAGCGCCACAGTCGCTGGGGCGAGGGCCTGCTCGGCGACAAGTCTCACAGCGTGATCTTCGACAACTCCAAGATCAAACGCCTCGTACCTTCATTCAAGGCAGTGGTGCCATTCAGCCAAGGTGCCCGCGAAATCGTAGGTTTCTATCGCGAAAACCCTGAGCGCTGCGTGGTTGATGCTGAAATTGACGCGCTGATGAACGAGCTGGTCGCCGCGCACGGTTGAGATCAACCAGGCGGCGCAACCGCCCCACGACGATACAGATCGATGACTCAGCGGGCTGGGGGCACAGCCATCAGCTCAGCAATTTCTTGATGAATGCGCCACGGCTGACCAGCATAGAGCGCCACAGCGACTCCAATCGCCATCACCGCAACGCAGCCTTTGGCGAGTCCCGCAATCCAGCCCGGGGCTCGCCCCTCGCGATCGGGAGTCAAGTAGAGCACTCCCGAGGCGAGAACGAGGCCGCCAGCGAACCCGCCACCAAAGTGCGCCGCCCAATCGATGCCGCCAATAAAGGAAATGCCGACATTGATGAGCAGGTTCTGCATGACCATCGGCTTCATCGAACGCGCCACAGACTCAGGAAGGATTTTCGGGCGACCAAAGGCGAGCGCCGTTTGCGCTCCAAGAAGGCCCCAAATGGCCCCGCTCGCGCCCAGGCTGATCATCTCGGGAGTGAGTCGCATCATCGAGGCAACGCTCCCCCCGAGCAGCGACGCTGTGTAAATGATCAGGTAGCGCGGAGCGCCAAGGACCTTTTCGGTTTGGCCACCCAACAAGTAAAGCGCAAAGCCGTTCATGCCCACGTGAGCGAGATTGGCATGAAGGAAGCCCGCCGAGATGAGACGCCACCACTCACCACTCTTGACGGACGGCTCGTGGAGCGCGCCCATGGCGTAGGCGGTTTCGTTGTCGAAGCCCCAAAGCGCCTGAAGAGCGAAGAGGATCCCGATGGCGACAAGCAGCGCCTTGGTCGCAGGCGCTTTGCGCTCGCGCATTTGCTGAAAGAATCCGGCGGCTTGCTGACGCTCGTCGAACAACTTCCCCTGGTCCGCGGCCACTCGCGCGCGAAGTGCATCGGCCTCATCCGGGCGCAGCAGCGTGATGTCCGCCAGCGTGCGGAGCATAGGCTGGGCGCGACTGGTGCCATCCGGGAAAGCGGCCAATGGAGCGTCCTCTGCCAGATGAACCACAGTAAAGGGATGACGCGGCATCTTGGGGAGCTCGGCCCGAATCACATGCTCCAGCTTGGATCGACCACCCAAGAGTACGCACTCGGTGCCTCCAGGAGGATTCTGCGCCAAACAGCGGTCCAGAATTTTCGCGAGGACGCCGTCCTCAATCGGGTTCACAAACACCCGAATCACATGCTGCTTCTTAGAAACGAGCGTTGCTAGCTGCGGAGTCAACTCGACGATCTGAAGCTGTTCGGTTTCGCCGCGCTTCGCCAAGATGGTGGCGACAACGTCGGCGACTTCGGGAAAATCTCGGCTCATTCGGGATCGTAACCGAGGTTCGACTGAAGCCACTTTTCTGTATCGAGCGCGGTGCCGCCAATGCGCGGTGCATAGTCCGCCACTTGGTCGGGACCAATGCGGCTCACATTGAAGTACTTGGCCTTCGGGTGACCAAAGTAAAGCCCGCTGACCGCTGCCGCTGGAGTCATGGCGAAGCTTTCCGTGAGTGCCAAGCCTGCTTCGTCCGCTCGCAGAAGGTCAAAGAGCGCTTGTTTGGGCCGATGGTCGGGGCAAGCTGGATAGCCAAAAGCCGGCCTGATTCCGCGGTAGTTCTCGGCGATCAGCTCCTCGTTCGCGGGAGTCTCTGTTTCGTAGCCCCACTCGCGACGTGCTTTGGCATGCATGTATTCCGCCAACGCTTCCGCCAAACGGTCCGCTAATGCTTTGACCATGATCGCCGAATAGTCGTCGTTGTCGTCCTCGTACTTGCGGGCCAGCTCTTCGGCACCGAGGCCACCTGTCACGGCAAATGCGCCGATGTAATCCAGCAGGCCGGTTTCTTTGGGCGCGATGAAGTCGGACAGAGCCAAGCAGGGATCCGTATCCCCGCGGCTGTTTTGCTCGCGGAGCATGGGGAAGCGAGCCACTTGCTTGGTGCGCGACTCATCTTCGAAGAGCACAATGTCGTCGCCTTCTGCCCAGGCGGGCCAAAATCCGTAGACAACATTCGCGTGGAGCGATTTGTCAGCGATGATCTTTTGCAGCATGTCTTGGCCGTTCTTGAAAAGTTCGCGCGCCGCTTCGCCATACTTTTCGTCTTCCAGAATGCGCGGGTAGCGTCCTTTGAGGTCCCAAGCCGTGAAGAAGAAGGACCAATCGATGTAGGGCGCCACCTCGTCCAATGGCACCTCTTCGACCAGGCGACGACCAATGAAACTTGGCTTTGCCAGATCTTCTTGCTTCCACTCGATCTTGGCGCGTCGCTCGCGAGCGGTTTCAATCGGCACCAAGGGGCGCCGCTTTTTGCCGCCATGGATCTCGACCATGCGCGCCTGCTCTGCACGGGTTTTTTCCATGAACTTGTCGTGCTGTTTCGGATCCAACAGGCTCTGCACCACGGGCACTGCCCGCGAAGCGTCGAGCACGTGGACAATGGGAGTATCCGCCGCCGGGCAAATCTTCACCGCCGTGTGTTGACGACTTGTGGTCGCCCCGCCAATCAAGAGCGGCTTGGTGATGCCGCGTCGCTTCATTTCGCGTGCCACCCCGACCATTTCGTCCAGGCTGGGAGTAATCAAACCGCTGAGCCCAATCACATCGACGTTGTGCTCCACTGCAGCATCAAGAATCTTATCCGCGGCACACATCACGCCCATGTCGATGATCTCGTAGCTGTTGCAGCCGAGCACCACTCCAACGATGTTCTTGCCAATGTCGTGCACATCGCCCTTCACGGTTGCGAGTAAGACTTTTCCCTTGGAGCGCGCTTCGCCCTTCTCGCTCGCCATGAACGGCTCCAAGTAGGCGACGCCCTTCTTCATCACGCGGGCGCTCTTGACTACCTGGGGCAGGAACATCTTGCCCGCCCCAAATAGGTCGCCGACGATGCCCATGCCGTCCATCATCGGGCCCTCGATCACATAAAGCGGCTTGCCCAATTTGATGCGAGCTTCTTCGCAGTCTTCTTCAATGAATTCGGTGATGCCCCGAACCAAGGCATGGGAGATGCGCTTTTCGACGGTTTCTTCCCGCCAGCTCAAATCGATCTCGCGCTTCTTGCCGCCGCCTTTGACGCGTTCAGCAAATTCAACAAGACGTTCAGTGGCGTCCTCGCGGCGGTCCCAGAGCACATCCTCGACGTAGGTGAGCAGTTCTTTGTCGATGTCTTCGTAGACCTCAAGCTGCCCCGCGTTGACGATGCCCATGTCCATTCCTGCCTGGACCGCCACATAAAGGAAGGCGCTGTTCATCGCCTCGCGCACCACATCGTTGCCGCGGAAGGAGAAGGAAAGATTGCTCACGCCACCGCTGATCAGCGCGCCAGGCAAGTGCTTCTTCACGAGCTTACAGGCTTCGACGAAGTTGATGGCAAAACGATTGTGCCCCTCGATGCCTGTGGCGACAGCAAAGACGTTCAAGTCGAAAATGATGTCCGTAGGCGCGAATCCGACCTTTTCGGTGAGAAGCTTGTAGGCGCGCTCGCAAATCGCAAACTTACGCTCAATCGTCTCCGCCTGGCCTTCTTCATCGAAAGCCATCACCACGGCGGCAGCGCCGTAGCTATGCACCAGGCGGGCTTGTTCGAGGAACTTTTCCTCGCCCTCCTTCATGCTGATTGAGTTCACAATCGCTTTGCCTTGGACACATTTGAGGCCAGCTTCGATCACGCTCCACTTGCTGGAGTCAATCATGATGGGCACCCGACTGATGTCGGGCTCAGCGGCGACCAAGTTCAAGAACTTGACCATCGCGGCTTCAGAATCAAGCATCGCCTCATCCATGTTGATGTCGATGATGTTCGCTCCGCCGACAACCTGGTCGAGCGCTACTTCCAGCGCCGTGGTGTAGTCTTCTTCCTTGATCAAGCGAGCAAAGCGCTTGCTGCCGGTCACGTTGGTGCGCTCGCCCACCATGATGAAGTTCGAGTCGCTGTTGATCACCAGGGGCTCCAGGCCACTGAAGCGACTCTCTTGCGCTGGCTCAGCAATCTTACGCGGCTCAAGCTCACGAACGTTGTCGGCAATCGCCTTGATGTGCGCAGGAGTGGTGCCGCAACAGCCACCCACCATGTTGACGAGACCGCTCTCGCCAAATTCGCGAAGCAGTGCGCCAGTGGTATCAGGCAGCTGATCGTAGCCAGTGGGTGCCAGTGGATTCGGCAGGCCGGCATTCGGATACGAGGTGACCAAAGTCGGGCAAAGCTTCGCCAAATCGGCAATGTAGGGGCGCATCTCTTCGGCGCCAAGCCCACAGTTAGCTCCCACTGAAAAAGGATTCGAGTGGGCGACTGAGTCCCAGAACGCTTCAACGGTTTGGCCGCTCAGTGTACGACCGCTCTTGTCCGAGAAGGTGACACTCAGCATCAAGGGAAGCTGTGTTCCCTTTTCTGCTTGGACCAACTCGACTGCGCGAATCGCAGCCTTCAAGTTCAAGGTGTCGAAGACGGTTTCGGCCAGCAAGATATCGACGCCTGATTCAATCAGCGCACGCACCTGCTCGGCATACGCATCGAGCACTTCGTCGTAGGTGCAAGCGCGATAACCCGGATCGTTCACATCCGGAGAAAGTGATAGTGTCTTACTGGTTGGTCCAATCGCACCGGCGACGAAGCGTGGCTTGTCCGGCGTGAGGTTCGAATACTTGTCCGCGGCAGCACGAGCGGCCTTGACTGCGGCGACATTCAAATCGACGACAGCGTGCTCAAGATTGTAGTCCGACTGTGAGAGGCGATTCGCGTTGAAGGTATTCGTCTCCAAGATGTCGGCACCCGCAGCGAGAAACTGCTCATGAATGTCCGTGATGATTTCAGGACGCGTGATGTTGAGCAGCTCGTTGTTGCCTTTGAGATCTTTCTTCTCATTTTTGAACTGCTCGCCCCGGTAAGCATCTTCTTCCAGCTTGAACTGCTGAATTGAGGTTCCCATTGCTCCATCGATAACGAGGATGCGATTCTGGGCGATTTTCGCGAGCTGAGCTCTCATGTCGGACATCGGGGCGAAGCTGACCTGATTCGCCTCGCCTTTCAACGCGTAAAAGGTCGAATTTTGGAGCAAATTCTCTTTGGACCTTTTCGCCGGGCCCAGCTGGTGCAAAACCACCGCCCATGGACGAGAAAGTACGCGCGCAAATTGAAACAGCTGTGAAAAACAACGAGGTGCTGCTCTTCATGAAGGGGACTCGACAGGCGCCTTCTTGCGGTTTTTCAGCTCGCAGCGTCGAAATTCTCGACTCTCTGATGGGCAGCTACTCCACTGTAGACGTTCTTTCGCACCCGGAGGTGCGCGAAGGCATCAAGGAGTTCTCGAGCTGGCCGACCATTCCGCAGCTGTACGTCCGTGGCGAATTCGTCGGGGGAGCCGACATTCTCGCGCAAATGTACGAATCTGGCGATCTGCACAAGACCCTCGGTCTCGCGGCGGCTGATGCGGCGCCTCCCCAAATCACTGTGACCGAGCGAGCTGCTGAAGCCTTTAAAGGCTTCTTGGGCGAATCCGATGAAATCGTCCTGCTCGAAATCAGTCGCGAGTTCGAGACCGCTCTTTCGGTAGGTCCCCGCCCAGAGACTGCCCTGATCTGCGAGGCGAGCGGGGTGAGCTTTGCATTCGATCGGCTGAGCGCCACGCGCGCCGAAGGTCTCAGCATCGACTACATCGAAACTCCTGAAGGCGCGGCCTTCAAAATCAACAATCCCAACGAGCCCCCCAAGGTGCGCGAACTTTCGGTCAGCGCGCTCAAGGCCAAGATGGACCGCAGCGATACCTTGCGACTGATCGACGTACGTCGTCCCGATGAATGGGAAACGGCACGCATCGCGGGCGCCGAGCTGCTCGACGCAGACCTCATGGAGGAGCTGCTTGAGCAGCCCAAGGACACCACGCTGGTGTTCCAATGCCATCACGGCCACAGAAGCCATCGCGTCGCCGAGCAGCTAGTGGCCCAGGGTTACACTCAAGTCTTCAACTTGACCGGCGGCATCGACGCATGGAGTCAAGAAGTTGATTCCAGCGTGCCGCGTTACTGATTTCACCAATCGTGACGTGCGCGCCCAGCGTGGCAGGTTGCTACACATTGCGCTGCATTCACGGCGAAAATGCCGAGGAAATCGCCGTTGGATCTGGCATGCGCCTTGCTGCTTCACAATGAAAACCCCATTCATTGCAAAGGAACCCTATGAAGCACTTTCCATTACTCGTCGCCGCCTCGTCACTCGCTGCTGCATGCAGTTCACAACAAACGCCGCCCGAATCCGCCGAACCGGTAGAAGTCGTCATCTCGGCGGATGTTGAATCAAACGAAGAAGAGTTTGAGGCCAACTCTTCTTCCGACACCGACCCCGACACCGGCGACGAGGATGCCGAGTACACCCGCATCCAGGCTGATGAGAAGGTCTTCTTCGAGACCGATTCATCCGAGTTGCTCGATTCAGGCAAAGAGAAGCTGGATGCGATTGCCGCCATGTACGACGAGGACGGTGAAGCTTGGAAGACTCTCCGGGTGGCAGGCCATGCCGATCATCGAGGAACCGAGAGCTACAACATGGATCTGAGTCGAGAGCGTGCAAAATCAGTGCGTTCGTACTTGGTTTCCCAAGGTATCCCCTCAGAGGTCATCGACCTGAAGGCCTATGGCGAAGAGAAGCCCGCCATTCCCTCGGCAGAGGAACCCTCTGAGATGCAAAAGAACCGACGCGTCGTATTTGACCTCGAGCGCTAGGATGAAAAGGGCTCACTCGACAGAAGTGAGCCCTCCCAGCGCCAGTTGGGAGCCGCTGAGTCGCATGGGGGCCTACGGCCGGATCTCCGGTGTCGGACGTCAAAACCGGAGTGTGGATTTGGTGGAAGAAGCGTCATAAATATCGGTCCCGAGAAAGAGGCTCCGCTCTGGTGGGCACCGCCGGCTAATCTTCCGAGTCAACCGGCTCATGATAAGAAGAATTGGGGTAGGCTCGCGTCCAATGCTCTTGAGACCGCTCCGCTTCCAGCTTGGTGAAACTGCCGTCAGTCCCTTTCACGCGGGTCTATGTTCGCTTGTGTTCGCCCTTGTGCTGGGGTGCGGTCGGGACCAACGCACTCACGGGCCAAGCGATGGGCCTGAAGCGAACACAGCGAAAAAGGATCCGCCATCGGGCATTGAGCCAGGACGTGGGTCACCTCAGCCTACCGATCCCAGCTCGGGAGGAGCAGAAAACTTCTCGCCTTTGTCGCCTCTCGACCTCGCGGGAGCGTACGAGGTTCATTTTCTAAATATCCCTGTCGAAGCGGAGTGCCTCAGGCTTGAGAAGATTCATTCCTTGACCATTCTCGAGGATGAGGGGCGGGTGGTCGTCCGCTACGCACCCTACCTTTCCCATTGGCGCTACCTGGACACAGTGATGGATCAAGAGCCTGGCTCTGCGGAGGCGAACGTCCGCTTTGTTGACGACAGCCAAGCGCGCGCCATCGAACTTGCGATCGGTTGGGCAGAGGATGGTCCACAGAACCCCGGCACAGTGAAGCTCTGGAACTACTGTGGCGAGGAAAAAGCTGAGATTGAGCTTGGGTTCGGTTTGCTCCCAGATACAACACCGCCGGAGATCCACCTCAGTGGTTGGATGGAGCCGGACATCGCGTTCAGCTTCACGCGACTGTCATTCAGGTTTACTGAGCCTCTGATTTGGGACGGAAACGACTGGCCCTGGTCGTGCGTCGACGGCGACTCCGCTGCATCGACTCTGCTGCGCTTCACGGATGACAGTGGAGGCGAGGTACCATTCAGCTACGATAGCATTTGGGGGTGTCGCGGTGTCGTGTTCGAGCAGGAGCGCGTGCGGGGCCAGACCTTGAATCTGCAATTGCAAGGCCACGGCAGGGACTTGGCGGGCCACCCACTGGTCCAGGGAACACGCGAGATCAAGATCCGCGATCCGGGGCTGCCCCAAGAGCAATTCGATTTCTCAGACGGAATGCCCACCGGTCTTCAGGCCATTGGATCAGACGCATCCGTGTACCATGTGGAGAGCGGACCACCCTGCGAACAGGGATCGTGCATTGTGATGGAGACAGTGGCACAGCGATGCCCGCCGGGCGAAGTCATGGCAGCTGCGGTGCTCGGCATTCGAGTAGACCACTCAAACAATCAATCTCTTTCCGTTCGACATCGCATCTATTCGGAGAGCGACTCCGCGCCACGCCTCGGCCACCAAATGCAAATCCCCCAGACGGCATTTGGATACGATGATCCGATTGCCTTCGAGGCGGACTCCGACCTCGACGCCCCGTACACGCACGTGAGTGCCTGGCTTGATCTCGGGCTGTCTCACAGCAGTTCCGACATGGGCTACATCATTGCACCCGACTGTTGGACCGGCTCGGAGCCTCCGCCACGCATGCGAACCGTGATTGACCGAATCACGCCATTCGAAAACTGACCGAGCGGTAGGTGAGCGTTGCTCCGTCGCTCTACCCCCCACGGCTTTAATCTGCACTTGTGATTCACTTGGCGGATTTTTGCGCCAATTCTTTAAGTTCCTTCAGCCCCATGTGCCCTGCCCAGGTGCGGCCTTCTTCGGCGGCGACATTGTCTCCCTTGATGGTCACCAAGAAACGGTCCGCAACGAGGATGTTGAGGTTGACGCTTTCCTGGGCCTTCTTCCATTCTTCGAAAGCAGGCTGCCCTGAAATTTTCAGCCCCTTGCTGTGACCGTCTGTTCCCTCGCGCGAGAACTGCGACATCATCAAGAAGGGCGCATAGACCATGGGGATGTAGCTCCCGTCGATTAAGGTCACCGACATGCTCTGGGTCTTGTCGCCGACTGTCCGGGAGTACCGCTGAGAAACAGTGGTGATCTTGTACTCGCCCATCTGGGTGGTTTCTCCTTTCGCTTCGCTTGGTGTGTTCCAACCCTCCACCTTGGGCAAGAGCGGAATCAAATCGCCAAAGGGAAGTGGATCAACTGGCTCACGCTTGGCAAGCTCCTCCTGCTTGGCCTGCATCTCCCGGCCGACGTCGGCCAACTTGCCCATCGCCGAAAGCGGATTTCTTTGGAAGTCCACCCCAGTCTCTTCCACTTCGGCATCTGCTTTCTCCTCTTTGTCTTTGCTGCACGCAGCAAGCGAAGCGCTCATCAAGAGCAGGGCAAAGGGAACGGTCCGAGGAAAGCGAAGGGTGTGCAGCATGTGAAACCCTTTCAAGAAAATCGGTGGGACACAATGGTCATCACGGACAGCAGGCGAGAATCATGCGTGCGAACTCGATTCTCCCTTATCTGCGCGCTGCGCTTTCCAGCCCACTACTTTTTGACGCGATTTTGACGAATAGCTAGCGAATCCGAGTTGCACAGCCCACAACAAGGTCCACAGCACCTTGAGTACTCTCACTCACTGTGGAACAGAGTCGTGGGCAAAGGTGAATTCGACGCTCACTGCCCTCGAATTCATAGTACCATTCGTCCACTGCGGAATCGCATGAGGCGGCGTCTTCCACGAAAATGGCCGTGACCGATTCGGCACTCCCGTTCGGCGTGTAGGTCACATTGAGGCGATTGGGATCAGTCGAATCCCCTTCAGGAAAATCGTAGTCGCAGGGAATCGCTTGACCGCGAATTGCCTTCAGTGCTGCAGCAAAGTCGCTTTCAGTGTCCGCACCCGAACCGTCGACCAGAAATGCGCCCATCCCGGTTCCCCCAGCCTCAGCCATAGCCGCGAGGCTATCTTCCTCGCCGATACCAATCACGTAGGTAGGTATGGCATTTTCTGCCTGAGCTGACTCTGCAATCACCTGCGCCACATCGTCGACTTCATTGTCCGAACAGTCGGCTGTCGGCGCCCCATCAGTCGCCAACAGCAACGCTGCAGCATGATCCGGACGTTCATTGGTCCATGAACTCAGAAACTGCAGCGCACCCTCGACAGCAGGGCGAGTTGGTGTGCCGTTGTGTTCATTGTCGTTCGTGCAGCAATCCGCTTGAGGAAAGTCATGAGCCGCTAGAGAAGCATCAATCAAAGCAGCTCCAGTGGACAAGTCCGTCGGTTCCACTTCCGGCAGAGCGTAGGTCGCGACATCGCACTTCAGCTCATCTGTATCGCCCAAAGCGAAGTACTGAATCGCAACGTTGATACCGGAAGCGTCATCACCGTTGATGAAGTCACTGATCGCTTTGCTCACTGGCGTCCAGCGGTCCTCGTTTTCCTTCATCGATCCTGACTGATCGAGCAAGATATAGAGGTCGAGCGGGCGCAAAGTGGCAGAAAACGTAGATGCAGCGCAGGAGGGTCCCATCGCCCCCGAATCGCCGCCATCGCCGAGCCCCCCGAGATCTCCGACATCAATGGTGTCAGTTCCATCGCCACCGCCAGACCCGCGTGAGTCGACGCCAGGCGACCCCAAAGACTGGGTTCCCTCTGAGCATGCTCCCAGGAAGGCGCAACAAGAGATTCCGAGAATCGTGGCCCCCAGACGGAAGTGGGACGATCTCCACAAAAATGGAACCACGGAAGGATCTAGACGCATACTCTTCCAGTAGAAGTCGCTGTCAAAGTTGATCAATGAAACCCCAATTGAAGCCCAAGTCCGGGATTAATCGGCCACGGATCAAGCTGTGATTCCGGCCCGCTCCCTTCGTCCGCGACGTAATTCACATCTGAAAGTGCCACATCAGCAAAAAGTGAAGTTCCGAAAATGAGGCGCGAGACCCGCCACTCCAGCCCGAGTTCGGCTCGTAGGGCCCCAAAGAAGAGAATGCGGCTTTCCGCCGGCACCAGCGTATCGGCAGCCGATTGTGGGTTGAGGAACACGACTTCCGTGCCACCTCCGACCCCAACATGCCAGCGCCAGCTCCCGGCAGATGGCGGGCGCATATCGAGAACAAGTCGCCCATACAGCGTGTCCAAACGGCCCTTTAAGGCTTCATCGTGATAGCTCGCAGGTGAATAGAGGACGCCACCCGAGAGTCCCCATTCAAACCCGCCCCCCTCCAGTGCCAAGAGCGCATCGAGTCCAAATCGCTGCCTAATTGGCATCTCTTTGGCAAAGGCGAACACTTCATAAAGTAGATGCGGTGTCAATTTCGGGGCGACTTCCTTTGACGTTGGGTTGTCTGCTTGTGCAGGCGCCATAGATGAATCTTGAACCAGCGGGACTTCTGGCTTCTCGCTTAACTTGGCTTGTTCAAAGGTGACGCCAATCACGCCTCCTTCAAGCATCGCTTGAATAGCAGCTCGAATCACCTGAGTGAGTTCTTCATAACGCACGGCAGGCGGACGCCCCTGACCTTGAAGGCGACGAATGAACACCCGTCCTCGTCCATTGTCCGCAACGTAAATATCGAGAAATTCGGCACTACTCCGCACCCAAATCCGAGCCAAAATCTCGGATGACTCTTCCGCGGCAAGCAGCAGCTCAAGATCCATGTCCCGGAGATCCCCTAGCGACACATGAACATCGAAGTCGGTGAGACCATCACGCACGGCGAGCTCAATTGTTCTTTCCTCACTTTGGGGAGAAGAAACCGTCAGCTCAATTGTTTGAGTAGCGCACAGGGTCGATGGCGCCCAAAAGAAAACAAGCAGTGGTAAGACCCCGAAAGCTACTTGGCGAAGCGAAGCGGCGCAAAGATATTGGTGACGAGTGTTCAAGGCGCTGGGGGCGACAAATGGCGTCGCGCCTGCTCAGCGTAGATGGAGTCGGGCGCCGATTCGAGAACTTCCTTCCAAGTGGCACGCGCCAATTGCGACTCCCCCAATTTGTCGAGCGCACGCGCTTTCCCCACTAGCGCCTCCAGTCGCAGCGGACCCCCGCGCTTCAAATAGCCATCAAACTGGGCAAGAGCCTGACCTGGTTGATTCCCCAGGAGCAACTGACCCATCGCGAGCCGTGACACCAGCGCTTCTTGGGAGCTCGGGTAGGTACGCTGCAACATTTGATAACGAGCAGCAGCTTGAGCCGTATCCTTTGCACGGCGCAGTTTCGTCGCCTCGGCGAAGAGTTCGGCGGCACTCGCGATTGTCGAGGTCGCAGAAGCTGGCTCAGGCTTGGATTCTTCTAACTTGCCTCCGTCGGTCTCGGCCGCATCTTTCGCAGCTTCGTCCTTCGCCTCCTTGGGTACACTCAGGGGCTTCGGCGGTGCTTGAGACGTCCCTGAAACTGTTTCTTGAGAGCCGGGCACCGACGGCGAGGCCGGACTAGCAGGCTCAGCAGGCACTTCATTCAGTTGACGCATGACCAGCACAGCGGCCGCAGCGCCTAGCGAAAACAAGAGTCCCCCGACCAGTACACGCTGTCCCAAGCTGCGGCGAACTCGGAAATGCGTAACAGGCAGCGTTCGAAGAGCCGGAACCCTCAACACTTGATCCGCCAGCATGGCGGAAAGAGCGCCTTCGACGGCGGAGTCCTGCTGTACTCCACGTCGACCGACAAGCGAGAAGCTCTTGATGTCCTGCTTGAGCACCCCCGCCAATCCCAGCTCCAGTCGACACGCATCACACTGCGTCAGATGCGTGTCCAATTGCGCCTGTTCCTCATCACTGAGCTCACCTTTCACGAATCCGTCAAGCAAGTGTTCCGGATGGAACATCGAGCAGTGTCATAGGAAGGCCTCCTTCAGCCGCAAAAATTCCGGATCATGAAGCACCTTCTGGAGCAATGCCTCTTTCGCTAGACGAAGCCGGCTGCGCACCGTATTCGGCGAAGTATTGATACTCTCGGCGATGTCGACCACCGAGTAGCCAAGCAGATGCCGAGAGGCAAACGCCTCTGCTTGTTCTGCGGGAAGCTCAGCGAGGAGTCTTCGAATGAGGGGACGCAATCGATTGTTCTCGGTATGAATTTGTTGCAGCGCCGAGCTAGCCGTCAGCTCCGGGTCTTCTCCGAAATGAGAATCCAAGGTTCTCTTTTGAGCCTGTTGCCTCTTCTGATTGTCTAGCAGTCGGAGCAACGCAATCCGACGCGCATAGGTGGGCAGAGAACTCTCGAAACGATACCCCGGAAGAGCCTGCATGAAAGCAATCAGAGCATCTTGGACTCCGTCATCGACATCGCGATGACTGCTCCCCAGAAACCGCACCACGACCCCACGCACGTCTCGGGCGACTTCACCCAACAGATGACGCGCAGCATCATGATCGCCGTCCAACGCAGCCGAAATCAAACGCTTCTGCGCGGCACTCACCGGGCGCGGAGACGGGCGTTTCGTTTCAACCATCCTTGGCAGCTTAGCACTCAAGGCAGCCTCGTCCCCTCTTGCGCTCACCTTAAGGATAAGTTTCAAGCAGCTCAATTCGAGAAACGGCAACCTCGCCGTAGGCACCGTCAGGTTCGTTTTCGTAGCCGTCCTTGAAGTCAGCCAGGAACGCGGAGGACTGTGTGTAACATCCCACCTTGAAGTACCCCGTACTGTCGGATGAAGTCCACGTCTTGCTCGTGCTCTCCTTGGTATCGAGATTCACAATATTTGTCGTGATCTCTCCATCTTCAACAGCGACGGTGATGCGAAGTCCCTCCCCTAGCGTGTAATCAATCGCGTTCTCGGTGTCCTTGTTCGATTCGTTCCAAATAATGTAGACCCCGACATCAGAATGATATTGCACGCGAAGGGGCTCATCCTCCGGACCATGAATCTGCACGAGGCTGACTTCAGGCTTGTTCACAGGCAAGTGGGTGACCCGCATCTCCACTTCGAGGGATTGCTTCTTCTGAACTGACCAGTAGTTGTCCCCGCCGCCGACGAGCTGTCGAAGTTCGGATCGCGGATACTTTGAACCGCTCGTCGTGGCTCCCAGGACGTGAGCGCGAAAGAAGACTTCACCATCCTTTGCCAGAAAGTAAGGTGGATACTCGTAATCGACGAGGTCCTCCCCAACGACCTCCCAGGCATCGCTGTTCCGATCGTCGACATTGGTCGCGCCCGAACTGTCCTTGCCATCTTCGTCCACAGGCAGGGTGACTTTCCAATCGGTGAGGCCGAGCAGGATGTCGGAAGGATAGTGGGCTGATGAAGTAGCTCCCCCGGTTCCTGGGTCGCTCCCTCCTGTGACGCTGTCTGAACCGCCGCTAGCCTCTGCACCGCCAGTAGGCGCCGAACCACCGGTCGCCGTTGTGCCGCCCGACGCAGCGCCACCGCTTCTACCCCCCGTCGCGTCGCCCCCACCACTTCCGGTATCGATTCCAGACATCGCGCCCGTTCCAGAGGAAGAATCAGTCCCCCCGGTAGCCCCCTCAACCTGTTCCGCAGCCTCATCGTCCGCTCCAGTACCACAGGCGGAAAGAAGGACTGCGAGGCAGAAAGCCATGTATTTGGAATCGATTCCAGGAATTTTGAGGGTCATCACAGCAGATCAGTCGAGAGTGGTGGCAAAGTTGATCACTGCGCCATCACTTTTGCAGCTGGGCCCACATCGACGTGAGTCAGCGGTCGATGGGTAGGCGCTTCCATCGAGAATTCATCCGCTCCGACATCAATCGATTGGCGAGCTTGTCCCTCAATGTCCTCGGTGATGTATGCGTAAGCGGCACTCCCCGCATCCTTTGCTGGACTCGTCGACGGCGTGCGAAACCAAGAGCCGTCATCCGCAAGCGCAGGATCGGTCACGGTGAGTTCTGCCTCTGAGAACGTGCGCCCCGGCTCAGAACCGAAGCCGATGTTGCCTACGTAGGTGGTGTCGCTCTCGGCTCCGATTTCAAACATCGTGCTTCCGGTGCCCACGATCAGGTTATTCGCGATGGTGGTCCCTTGGGGAGCCAGATTGTAGTGAGTTCCGAGTCCGATCCCGTGGCTACAGTTCACGAGTGTATTGTTCACCACTGATATATTCGTTGGACGCTCGTGTCCATCGCCACCCGTGCTGTCAGAGGTGTCGCCACCATCCACGTTGATGGGTACCCGATAGCTATCGCCTGTGAGTCCGTCAAAGTAATTGTTGTAGATACGATGGTCTTGGCCGTACACACGGATCCCCCCAGTATCGTTCGGGTACGCGTTCTTGTTGTCCGCGTTGGCAAAAAAGAAGTTGCCGTGGATGTCTGTTTTTGAGCCAAAGCGAACCGATACTGATCCCAAATTGTTCACAAATGTATTGTGACGGATGATGTTCTCAGAGGTTTTTACCGTGATGATTTCGTTCTCGCCATCACAGTCCTCGAACAAATTGAACTCGATAACGTGATGCGTCACGATGTCTTGGGTGTCACTGATCCCCAAAACAATCGCCTCACGATCCGAGTCTCCATCAAAGCTGTTACCCATGACGACCGGGGCAATATTTTTGAAGTGGTTGTGATGAATATGAAGGTTTTTTGTCAGCTCGGGTTCGTCCCATTGGGTTTTGACGAAACTTCCACTGTTGGCGCCAGCAAAGGCCATGTCTTTGAACAGGTTGCACCCAATCTCAATCGCAGAGCTGGCCTGGGTTGTGACAATGGCCGACTGTCCTTCTTGAACCCCAGCATGATCAAAAGTACTTCGAAGCACCTTCACGTTTTGGGAGTTGACCACTTTCAACAATGAGCTGGATTCCAAGGAAGCAAATCTAATGCCGCCCAGATTCACGCCACTGGAGTTCTCCACAACGAGGCTGTCCACTGTCTTGTCATCAGCCACGATCCAAAGTGGATTCTCAGCGTCGTATTTTTTGCTTTTCACTGACAAAGTTTCGTCAATGTCGGTCGCGATACGTATCGTGTCGCCGGCTACCGCAGAAGCGAGCGCGGCTTCGAATTCGTCGGCATCGTTGATTTCATGAACCGTGCCGCTCCCACCGAGTTCTGGGCAGCCGCTTGAGAGTGGGCTCAGCGGTCCAGCTCCATCTGAGCCTCCAGTCGCGCCAGTCCCGCCCGTTCCATCGCCGGCTCCCCCGGATGACTCCCCGCCAAGGCCCATCCCCCCTGAGCCCGCTTGAGAGCCGCCGCTTCCACAACAATCGCTCCCGCCTGTGCCTACCGCGGGCGAAGTCCCGCCTGTTCCCTCGCCAGAGCTGGTGGCGTCGCCACAGCCCATCACCACGCCTGTGAGACCCATACCCCAACAAATTGTTTTCCAGAAACCCGAGGAAGTTTTCAACTCTACCGCCATTCTCTAAGTGAACTCGCCAACCACAACTGTCCGCGCACCCTCACAGTCGACGACGGGGCTGGAAATGATCACCACTTCGTCAATGAAACTGAATGCCGCAGGCCACAACTGCCCAGACACAAGCGGCGAGGTAGGAGACCGCGCGAGAGGCGATGGAACACCTTCGCCGGTTTGGCCAAGAGTCCCGTCAGCCTGCTACCGCGGCCTCAATCACCTTGCCGCCCAAGATGCGCTTTTCCAGGCGATCGCGCGGAATGCCGAGTGCGGCTCCCAGGGTCTTGGCAGCTGCTTCAAGCGACTCAGTCACCGGAACATCGCCGCCGTTGCCGCCTTTTCCACTCTGGGAATCGATCGCTACGGCGCCGAAGTCGTTGCCACTGGAGGCGACGCCGCCGGCGATGCAGGGCGCCACATTCGCTCCTATGGTGCACATCGTATGGTGATTGAGATTGTGGTTTCTGCCGCCACGACCCTGGAGGCGGAAGGTACGACCAAAGGCGTGCAGGTTGGAAATTGTGACGGAGTCGCTGAGGCCGGCCGACTCAAGCGCTTGAATGAGCTGAACGAGGAACGCAAAGCCTGTCTCATGTTCGGCTGTTTCTATGATGAGCCCCCTATCGAAGTGGTTGTCACCGCCCATGGGGATATACATCATGATCGCTGGGGCTACCTTCATCTGAATGAGAAGCACTGCCGCGGCAATCTGACCCGCTGGGGTGTTGTCGCCAATACTCGCGAAGCCCGCCGCCAAGTTTTGGTCGAGCGAAACGACCTGCTCATGGGACGAGGCAAAGCGATCCAGCCAGCGCCGTTGCTCGCTCGTGCCCTCGTCTCGGAGAAGAGCGTTGATTCGATCCAGATTCTTCCTGCGGATCGTCGCGAGGTCCACAGCGAGCCCCTCTTGAGGTGAGAACATCGAGGCAAGCGTGGTCGGGCGCACGGCTGCGAGGGTGCGTCCTTCGAAGGTGATGTCATTGGTGAGAGAGATGGGCTCCCGTTGGATGGTTCCGAGCGACTCCGCCGTTTCCTGGGCGAGCACTGAAACGAGGTGTTCCGTTCCGCTGCCGTCTGGTCCTCGGGCGTTGTCTGTGAGTCGCATGACCTTCGGGTACTGAGGGTGAGCGTTCTGGTAGGTGCGGTGGTGCACGACGTTCATGCGGTTGAGCGCCGACGCGGGGATGGTGGTCCAAGGGAGCGCAGCTATCGTGCTGATGCTCCCCATCTGCAGTGGTCTCACGGCCATGGAGGCAGCGGAGTTGTAAGTCGCCCCGCTGATGCCTTGCACCCCCGGACTTCCCACATTCATCGGATCACCTAAGCCGTTTGAGAGCATGATGAGGAACTGACTCGGCAGTGCGTCCTGAGCTTTGGCAGTAGGAATGATGCCGTCTTTGAAGAAGGAGATGGGCAATCCCGTGGCGATGGAGGCGAGGCCGCAGGCACCAGCGCCGAAGAGTGCGCTTTGAAGGAGTGTTCGTCGATTCATGGGGTTCATATTCGCGGTTCCTTAAAAGTCGAGACCAATGACGAGGGGACTCTCGCAGGCCAATTGAAACGCTGAGCGCAGCTGTTCGGCAGCGTTGGCACCTGCCGCGGCTGATTCCTCGACATTCTCAGCGAGCAGAGCTCGGAGCGGAGTGAAGCGGGGATCGCTGGTGGGCACAGCCATGAGCTGAGTCACCACAGCGTCGAGGGAGCCCTCCATATCTGCACTGGCGAAAGGGGAGCCGGCTTTGTTGATCGCCGCTGTGGTCAGGCCCCGGCACCATTCGGCGGCGCCGGCGGCGAGGAACAGCGAAGGCTCCGTGGGTTGCGACGGCGCATCTGCGCCGCGATCCCACGAATCTGCAGGGAACGAAGCGGAAAGCGCACTGGCGGCCGCCGTCACGGTGCAGGCGTTGTTGACGCTCTCGATGTTGAGGCGGCTTGTCACGAGAGTGCACAAGTGATTCTTCCTCGCGACGGATGCAACAATTCCAGGCGACCCCTGGCCACCATTGCAATCACTGCCGCTCACGAGGGGCGATGAAAAGAGGTCCGTGACCATCGCTTGGTAATCGAAGCCGGCCGCGAAGGCGGCCACAATTCGCTGAAACTCTGGATCGTTTTTGGGGCAAGGGGCGCTGTTCGCGTAGGCGCACAGCTTTTGTACCCAGGCTCCAGCGAACTCGGGGTGTTCGCCGATAATTTTTCCGAAGTCGGCGAGAGTCTCTCCCTCCCCGCTGTGCCCTTGAAAACTGAAAGAGGGCTGTGAGTCAGCAGGTACCATTGAAGGCATGATCGTTTGTTGGCGATCCGGATGAAACACGCGCGCGAAGAAATTGCGCATCGGGTCAAGGTTTTTGTGGCACGAGTAGCACTCTGTGTCCGGTGCCGCGTGTTCGACCGCTAGGCCGTCATCACCGAGCGGCGTGGAGACGTCGGTTTCTTCAAACGCGATGCCGAGACCCACAATGAGCGACTGGTTCGTCGTCACACGGAAGCTGTTATCGGCATTGGTCCGCCAGCGCGCAAGAAACGTGGGCGAAGAGAAGTAGCCAGCGCGGGGAACCCAAAGTGGCAGCTCCTTGGCCGCCGCTAGCCCCACGCTATCGTACATCTCAAGGGCGGGGCCGCCCTCTGTGCGTTGCACCATGCGAACGGGGCGCCAGTCGGTCAGCGCGGTGCCCAAGAAGGTGGGCAATCTGAATCTCCGCCGACTACAGAACACCACATAGCCCTGGTTCGGGCTCAGGAGCGCGGTCGTGAGCTTCGGCTGCGAGTCGACCGGATAGGGGTCGCTGCAAAAGTTGTCGAAAACCACCGGGGAATAGAGATGTTTATTCGCGATCTGCACGCTAAGAGGCGTATTCGCGTTGAGCGCCGTCCCATTCACTGTCACCGGGTTGTGGTAGATGCTCACCTGATTCGCAATGTTGTTGTTGCTGGTGGTATCCGCCGAGACGAGGTAGCTCATGACCTGGGTATTCATCACCCAGGTATCAGTCGACGCGATTTCATTGAACGGTTGCCCCCCATCGATGATGTATTCAGCCGTGCGAGCGATGACCTCATTGAGCGCCCCCCTGAGAGGCACATCGATCTCAAAGTTCTCGATTTGTTCATTGAGATCCAGATCGATCCAATTGTCTTGCTGAAATGTTTCGATGAAGAAGGTGCGTCGCTTCGCCTTATACTCATCCGTCTCGATCCACGAACTGACGAGAGTACGCAGCGCCCCGGGATCTTCTGTAGCCGCTGTGACTTCGTCTGCCGTTGGAGGCAGTCCGGTGAGGATCGACTTGATGCGTCGCACGTAGACGTGCGGTGGGACGAGCTCTGAAGGATCGCAGATAACCGCAGAGCCGAGGGGCTTAAAACCGGGCTGTCCGAGAGAAACGGCGCCATCGAGGGCCTTCCCATCACCGTTGCCGTTGCCGCTGCCGTCACCGTCGCCATCGCCGTTTCCACTGCTTGCGCCCGCGCCGTTATTGCCACCATCCTCCAGACCACTGCAGGCCGACAAGGCAGCACAGAAGGAAACTACGGCACCTGCTTTTGCGATGAGTTCTTTTCTCTTTAAGCTTTTTTTCATGGGTTTGTTCCACCTTCCAACCACTCGGCAATGATCCGCATTTCGTTTTCCCACCCCGGTGCTGGTATTGGAGGCATAGTTTCTGTTTCGATAACTCTGATGCGAATGTCCGCCGCACTCACGAGCCATTGTTCGTAGTTTTCCAGCGGGAACTTCTCGGCGTCCCCACCTGGAGCATGACAACTGAGGCATGCTTCGGCTGATAGGGGAGCTATGTCGGTCGCCCAGCTCCGCACGACCGAGGGCACTCGCTTGAAAAAGACGGTGCGCTCGGCCGTCCCCTGAACAAGACGCACTTCGTTCCAGCCGAGTCGCGCACTCGGTACCTCAACGCGCTGCATGCCAGCCGCTGCTGGAGCAGTCAGATTGAGGGCATCCCCATTGAGCCAAGCTTGCAGCGCGGCGGCGCTGTCAGATAGCTCGACCTCGACACTCCAGGCCTCCTGCTCCGCACGCTCGCCCGGACGTATACCTTGAACGCGTAGAGACTCCTGTGTTGTGTAGTGGCAAACGCGACCTTCGCCCTCGATCCAGAGCCCGCCCGCATGCCCGAAGGCGGCATCCAGCGCTGCTCCAGCTGGGCGATTCAGAGTCAGGAACTCGGTTCCATCGAAGCGCAGCAGCTCTTGCTCGCTCTGGAGCCACATGACATCGCCTCCTGCGAATACGCGGTCGGGAGCGACGCCAGAAAAGGTCCAACGCTGCCAGTCGTTGCGCCCGTAGTAAAAGCTATCGGCAGTGAGGACGCCGGTGCTTTTCGGCGTCACGTCAATGCTGAGAACATCCGAGAAGAGCAGCTGGGTATCCGCATGTGAGACCCTCCAAAGCCGGTCGTCTGCGCCCAACATCCACGCACTGTCGTTCTGATCATAACACTCGCCGGCAACATCGAAGAGGCGCACGAGTGAAGCTTCGGCCGCGACGGCAGGCTCCCAGGCCCACCATTCACTTCCTCGACGCTCCATGAATCGACCCGCCGCGAGCACTGCGCCGTTACTGAATGGATCACCGCAAAGGTTGGAGGCGCCGTCGAAGGTAAGCGCGTGCGTTTGGAGGGTCCCATCCGTGAAGGACAAGAGCGCGTCGGGAGTGAGAAATGATGCATCGTGCGCCCCGAGGATTTGGGCGTCCACGATCCCCCCGAGGTCCATACTGAATTCTTCGCCTGGGGCGAGTTCGCGAGGGTCAAAGGTTCGTAGGTCAGTCGAAGCTCCCGCATCGGTCGCGAGCCAGGCGATACCGTTGGGGTCGACACCCAGGAGCCGCTCGCCGATCCCCAGATCAACGCAGCGCTCTTCGCCGATCAGAGGAGCCGGATTCTCCGGCACGACGAGAGTCTCCAAAATGGTCGGCGGGTTTTCAATCGGCTGCGGCTTGATATTTCCGCCGCCATCACCACCAGGCCCCCCACTACCGGTGTTGTCGTTTTCGCCCGCGAGATCTGCGACACATCCCCCAAGACACAAACAGGCCAAAGTAAAGGAAATTCCAAACCTGACGAAGGTGAACGAGCCGCGGGACAAAGCCATCATAAATAAAGAAGGCCAAATAAGTCGATCACGACAAATATTCCGCGGTGAGTCCGAGTTTCTTCTTGGAAACAGCACGGGAGCACACGCAGGATCAGAAGCACCCGTCGGCGCAGCGGGCGACGATGCCTGAACCTTAACGCGACGCTTCGAAGACCGTCATCATGCCCTCTTGCTCTGAGGCGAACATGACGTGGCGCAAGTCTGGTGAAAGCCATGGGTCGCCATCGTAGGAGCTGCTGCTGAGCTCATCGAGGCGCTGTGGCTCCGTGAAAGGTTGGTCTCTGGCGCGGCGTGAGCTCTGGTAGATGTCTTCGTGCATGCGGAAGAAGAGGTTGAGACCGTCGTCGGACAGCCAGGGTTCGTACTTCCGCGCGTCGAGAGAAGTGAGTTCTGGAATAGATCCGAGCGATTCAAAGGGCTCGCTTAAACTAGCGCGCTGGGCATAGAAGAGACTGCGGTAGTCGCCGTCTTCGCGGGCCCACACGAGAAGCAGTCCGTCTCTTGTTCCGCTGGGTGAATCGCCGCCTTCGGGGCCGTTAGTGAAGGGGATTGGTTCGGGAGAGCTCCACTCGGTGTCGCGAGAACTCCGAGTGGCGACGTAGAGCTGGCGGAAGCTAATGATCGGATCGTAGGTAAAATAGATCGTGAGGCCGTCGGAGCTCACCCCAGGCATACTGCTGTTGCCCCCAGGTGGATTGAGCTCAGGAACCAAGACTGGAGCGCCCCAAGGCTCTGTTGCCGATGGGCGTGAAGAGCGCCAAATTTGTGCGCCTTCCGGTAGACCGTCGACCCCTAAGTAGAGTTCGAGCCGGTCCTCTGTAAAGGAGGGGTCATCGATCGAGGTGGCTCCAGCAATCTCGAGTCCAGCGGTCGAGGTGGGCGCGGAAAACGCAATCTGTTCGATAGGGAGGCAGATGCGTCCGACCATCGCGTCGGCGCTACAGATTGGCGGTTTTTTTTCTGGGCTGCACGCACCCTTCAGACAGTCGTCGTCCGAGCTGCATTCAGCGGTGCAAATGCCGCAGAGGCATTCTGTTCCTACCAAGCATTCCTCGGTGGCGTGGCAGAGCAAGAGCCACTCGGTTCGCGTCCCGGATGCTGAGGGAGCTCCCGAGCTGCAAGCGATCAGAAGTCCACCCACAATCAACACAGCTCCCCACACCCGCCTACTCATCGTTTTCGGCTCTCATGAATTGGCCAAAGTAAAACACAACTCGCCGGATGTCGTCCTCGGAGAGCGGATTGTCAGCATTGTGTGCCTCCGCGCGGTCCCAGAGCGAGGAGGCTTCTTTCCGGGTTCGAGCAAGAAAACCTAGCACTTCGTCCGCGAGAGGATGAGTCTCTGAAATTTCAAAGGAAAATGTGCCACCACCCACGTTCGGATCGTTCACGCCCTGTGAACGCAACCGCAACTTTGCGGCAAGCGCGTTTGCTACCGCCTGAAAGTGGTCGAAGACGGCGACCTCGAAGCCTTGCTCCGCGTCGAGCGAGATGACCATGGCAGTCGCTTCAAGCGGAGCCCCTGCCTTGCTCGTGAGCTGTCCCTGTTCGCGCAAAATTTCGATAGCTCGCTCGACAGTCTCTTCCTCAAGGCCGAGACGGCCGGCCACCTCTGTGGGCAATGAGCCCGGGTGTCGGCTTACATCGAGCCAAACTATGGCGGTGGCTGTTTCCTCTGCACCTTGGCGACTGAGGAGTCGCAGAGCCTCCTCGGAAGCAATGGCGTAAACAGCATGAGGACCGGCACCAGCGCGCGATACGATGGCTGTACGAACGAGATCATTGATCACGGCGGCCACAGCCTCGTTGTCGTCATGGCGGAAGCGCTCTGAGAGATCGCGTCGCGTCACTGGGCCATTCTCTTGGACATATTCAAAGACCGTCTGCCAGAGAGTGCGGTCGCTCCCTGCGCCCTGTCGCAGTCGATTCACTCGGCGTTGGTAGCTCCGCAGCGCTAGCCCAAACATGTCTGCCACGACGGTGCGTGTGACGCCTTGGTCCTCAAGTTCCTGGGAGAGACTCAGGAAAACTTCGTCAGCAAGATGAGTCAATGGCGAGCGCGAGCCGTCGTGGACCGTGAGTTGGGCGATCAGCACTGTCGTTTGGCGAATGATCGCATCGACGAGGACGTTGGTGCGCATTTAGGTTGGTTTTTAGTCTGAACCAAGCGGAAGAGGCTGTCACCCCGACGCGAGTGTCAGGTGCCGCGCCGGACCTCCCTGTCGGGTGTTAAGGCTGGAACACGACGGCTATTCCTAGGGCATGAATGCCAAAAGACGTCACTTTCTCCAGCTTGTGGGCGGTATGATGGCCGCACCGATGTTCTCGGGGCTCGACGCCCGAGCCCAGGTCGGTACCGGCAAGCCCCCCATGCGCTTCTTGTGCGTGTCTGAGACCTACGGGGCCCCGGTCGACAATCGAGAGCGACTTTGGCTTTCGTCGATGACGGGAGACTACGACCTGAAAGCTGAGGACCTCGGAGCGATTCTCCAGCCATTGAGCCACCACGTCGACAAGCTCGTTGTGATCTCCAACATGGACAACACGAGCTATCGCCTCACGAGCGGAGTCCCCAACCACGGCGGCAATCATGTGCTCACCGGAAGCCGAGCTAGCGACAACAGCCCGGCGGGAAAGATGATCCACCCTTCCTTGGAAGTAGCGATTGGCCGTTACCTCACGGACGAGTATGGCCTAGAATCGCCTGGCGTTTTCCCTCACCTCAACGTGACCGACCATAATCGGGACGCCGGTGCTGCCGCTTCCAGTTACGACATGAATGGGAACGGGATCCGAGCGATTATCGGGCATCAGAACTTTTACACCACGCTCTTCGGATCGGGTACCGTAGACACCGGCAGCAGTCTTGTCGGACTCTCAAATGCCTCTCGGTCGATGGCACTTGAGCTTGTCGAGGATCGCCTTCGCGCCCTTCGTCCCCAGCTTCTGCAAAGCAACGCCAAGCAGGTCATGGACGCCTACCAAAGCAGCGTGCAGGAAGTGGCCGCCGAACTTGAGGCGCGCACAGGGCTCGTCTGCAGCCCGCCGCCCCCAGCCGGCCCGGTCGATCAAACGGGAGAAAACTGCCCTCACACGCTCGATGCCATCTATCACGCATTTGCCTGCAATCTGACCTCAAGCATTTTTTACCCCATGGGTTGTGAGTGCGCGAGCTTCAACTCACATGGTTTCATCTACGACGAGAGCATCCATCCTCCCGAGATCAGGGGGCCCCTTGGCGCGTCCGCTCATAGCTACTCTCACTCAGTCGATGATGTCAGCCAGCGCACTCAAGAAGCGGTGCGCACCTGGCAGTTCGGATTGATTGCGAAGCTCGTCGACAGACTGAGTGTGACGCCCGATTCCGATGGGTCGATGATGATCGACAACACGGTCATCTATCTGCCAACCGCTTTAGGTCACGCCACACACGCCTACGAGAATCAATGCATCGCAGCGGTAGCTGGCAAGAATACCAACCTGCACACAGGTCGGCATGTTGATATGTCTGGTTTCACCACCAACGAACTGTTGGCGACCATGGCCCAGGGCACGCGCGTGCCGTTACTTGAATTCGGTGGAGTGAAGGCAGACGGCACGGTCAAACCAGAACTCAATCGAGGACCCATTGAGAAGATGTTGAAGGAGGTGCTCTCATGATTCGCAAAATGGCATTCACTGCACTCCTGCTCTGCGCTGGCTGTGAGGGCGTCTTAGGGGGAGCGCAATCTGAGTCTTCGGGGGAAAACGGCCCTGGCTCTAAGGGATCCTCAAATGGAGGAAATGGAGCGCCGGGCACGCCCGGTACGGACGGCACGGCAGGAGCCATTCTATCGACGACTCCTGTCGCTCGCTTGACCAATCAGGAGTTCGTCGCGAGCATCGCGCAAGCCTTAGAAATTCCATTGGACAACTCCACGTTGCAAGAGGCCGCAGCCGGGCTGCCTGCGGAGGCGAAGATTGGCGGGTTGCGCAACGATGCCGCGACGCAGTTGATCACGAACGTGGTGTTTTCAAGCTACTTGAGCTTCGTGAATCGCGTCAGTGGCATCTTCCTGGAGGGGGTAGGCGACGAAGCGGGACTGAAGGAGCGAATCTCGTGCGCAGACGGCGCAGCTATGGACGCCTGCGTGCCAGAGTTTGTTCGCCAAATCAGGGCCACGGCGTATCGGCGTGACCTGACGGATGCCGAGCGGACGGAGATCCAGAACGAATGGAGCGCGTTCGACCGGCTGATCGTCGAAACCGACGCCGAGGGATCCGACTTCGAGATCTTGAAGATGCGCGTTGAAAACTACATTCAGTCGACGTTTCTGAGTCCTGGCTTTCTCCTTCAGGTGGAAGTGGGCTCTGAATCTGATTCGAATGTGAAGAGGCTGCAGCCCCATGAGCTCGCCACGCGCCTCGCGTATTTCCTCACGGGCATGCCACCTGACGACGAACTCCGGCAAGCCGCCCTATCCGGTGCCCTGAGCGATCGCGACAGCCGCATTGCTCAAGCAGAGCGTTTGATGAACCAACCTGCTGCTCGCAAGCACGTTGTCGCTTTGGTCACCGCCTGGCTCGAGATCAATGAACGTTCCACTCCAGAATGGACGGAGTATTTGGAGAATTTTATCGGGGACTGGTTTGACGAAGCGAAGCCATTCGCCGAATTCTATCAAGGTTCGGTGACCGTGACTCACCTCGATGGATCAGAGTCGAAGGAACCTTTGGGAGTGTTGGGTAGCCACGCGTTCTTGGCCTCACACACCAGCCATCCGACTGCTGCATTCATCACGCGAGGGGTGACTGTCGTGGAGGACCTTCTCTGTGCCGAGCTGCCCGACGACGTTCCGATTGAAGCCTTCAATTCTGAATCGGCTACGGATGTGGAGGTCTTTAATGAGCACGCCCAGCTGCCTTGCGCGTCGTGCCACCGCATCTTCGACAACTATGGCGCTGCTCTTCATCAGTTCGATGCAGAGACCGGGCTTTATGTTCCGGGGCCGTCTTCTCTCGGAACGGGTTTCTCACTCTTCGAATTTGACGACGCCTTGAACGTGGTCGATGACCCGAAATCACTCGCCGCGGTCATGGCATCAAGCGAGAAAGCGGCGCGTTGCGTGGCGAACTTCTGGTACCGCAATGCGGGACGTCAAGGCGTCAAGCGCAAGAGCAGTGACGAAGTAGCGGTAAACGACATTTTAGACACTTGGCGAGGCGAAAGCGCCCCAAGTCTGAAGGCGCTTTTCCTTGAAATCATAGGCGGCGAACGCTTTGCTACCTTAGTATTACCGGAGTAGCCTTCCAAAGGAGCGCATTGTTTGTCGTGGACGCTTCAGAATGCCGCGATATAGTTCTGCTGGATGCGTTTTCGCTCTTTCACCATCGCTTTGGCATCTGCCTTGGGCCTTTTCGGTCTCTCTGGCGGATGTTCTCAGTGGTCCTGGTCATCTCTGTATGGAGAAGAATGCGATGGAGAACTGATAGCTCAAGGAGAGGAGTGCCGGATCAGCCTCTGCGGGGATGGCTTAGTTTCCGAGGGGGAGCAGTGTGATGATGCGAATCTCGACGACGCCGATGGCTGTCTTTCCAGCTGCGTGTTGGCCGTTTGCGGTGATGGCATCGTCTGGAAGGCGCTTGAGGATTGCGATGATGGGAACTTGGAGGCAGGGGACGGCTGTAGTGAACGTTGCCGGCAGGAGAGTCTTTGTGGGGATGGGAAGATCAGCGGCATGGAGAGCTGCGATGACGGAGGCAATGAGCCTGGAGACGGTTGTTCTCCCGATTGCCTGATCGAGTCAGATCCCATTGATTGCGGAAATGGTTCGCTCGATGGCGCGGAGGTTTGTGACGATGGCAATAGCTCAAACGATGATCACTGTCTGAGTGGGTGCACCTGGTCGACCTGCGGCGACGGGGTAACGCGCCAGGGAGTCGAGTTGTGCGAGGACGGCAATTCTGACAATGGTGACGGCTGTACACGGAGCTGTATCCCCTGCGGTCAGGAAGGTTCGCATCATTGGCTCGGCACTGACCACTGTTACTCTTATCATGGAGAGTGGGTCAGCTATGGGGAGGCCTTTAGTGCTTGTGTCGAAGCGGGAGGCTATCTCTGGACGGCGACATCTTCCGCCGAAGCCGGAGAAATCGAGCGCAACCTGGTACCCGATAATCAGGAGGTTTGGCTCGGGCTCGGCAACACTAAGGGCAACCGTTCTTGGATTACGGGGGAGAGTTCGGACTACCGCCCCTGGATCGCCGGCCAACCCCAGCAGGCGTGCTCCCTTCAGTTTGGCAGTGGCACAAGCGATGAGAACTTCTTGACGCGGCGTTGTTCCACTGCACGCCCCTACGTTTGTGAGTTTGAACCTGCGCAGATTGAGCCCGTGACCCACATTGCTTATCGCCGCTACTTTAGCTCGGTTTCATTCGCTGACGCCGGCGCACTCTGTCTTCTTGAGGGGGCCACACTCGTGACTCTCGAGACGACCGCCGAGCGGGACTTTGTTTTCCGCGTGTACGGAAACGACTATTGGGTGGGTGCGACTCAAGGATCATCCGGAGAACTGGAGTGGCTCTCGGGTGTTGCCCTGAGCGACGCTCTGCTCAAAGACGCCGATACGAGTGGGACCGGCGCTTGCCTGCATCATGCTGCAGGTGAATTGGTTGTGGGCCCCTGCGAGCAAGCTCGAGCCTTCGTGTGCGAGTTCAAGTGATAGCCTCGCTCTGATTCAGAAGTTTCCGCGAAATCCAGCTTCGAAAACAGTGAAAGAATCTCCCGTAGCTTCTCTCCGTCGACTTGAGTGAATCCACCACCAGGAGCCACCCGCTAATAGGGACGCCCCGCCGGCTGCCATCAATCCGTAGCTCACATTCTGCGCGGTATCCCAAGTCGAAAATCGCCCGGGTTCGCAAGGGCACTCCTCTTTCACTTGGGCGAAGTGGATGCGACTCGCTGTGAAAATTCCCCCGCCGACTGCGAGCAGAATTCCGCCACCGAAAGTCAGGGCTTTGGCGGCAGAGGGCACTGGCCGTTGCATCCTTCTCAGAGCTTCTCTCTGCCGTGCACTTTGATTGAGCGCTTCCTCTTCTTCCGCCGCACAGACTTTCAATTGCTCCAGTTTCTCCAGAACCTCTTTGCGATTCGGAGTGGCTTCATTCTGCTTGAGGTAGGCTTCGTAAAGGCGCCTAGATTCGAGGCAGTGACCCGGTCCCGAAAGGCGCTTGGCCTGGGCCATGTTGAAAAGCAGCGCTGGATGCCCTGATCTTCGATGAGTTTCGGAGAAGAGGCGAAAGGCTTCTGTGTACTCGCCCCGCGCGTAGGCAGCGACGCCTTTGTCGTAAAGCGCTCGGAGCTTCGCTTCTTTTTCGGTGGGAGCGGGGGCGGCACTTTCGCCGTCGTTTGCGCCGTCTTCAGGGTTCGTGGGAGTCGGGGGTACCTCTGGCTCGGTGGGTGGGGGTGAATCTTCGGCTTGTGCCGGCTCGCCTGAAGGAACACCAGATTCGCTGCTGGGCGTGGAAGCGTCACTCTGCTTCTCGGAGGCGGCTTCCGCGTCAGCTTGCGCCTTGGTGGCTTTCGGTGCGATCGCGCCCGTAGCCGTCGTCTCCTCGGCGAGGGCGGGAGCGGCAAGTAAGCTCAGGGCGAAAGTGAGAGAAAGGATGTTCTTCATCGAAAGGGATCTCGCAGCCAGTCGTCGTATCTCTCCTCAGCGTGACCTGCTTTTTTCGGAGGACTCTTGGGATTTTCTTCGGGTTTGCTCGTCGTTGTCGGCTTCGGCGTTGGTTTCTTCGCAGATGTGGGCGCTGGGTCGACCGTCTTCGGGAGCTTGGCTTTTGCTCTGACGACAGGCGCGTCCTGCTTGGCTTCTGGCTTCGAAGGAATTTCTGAAGCGGGACGCCGGGCATCTTTTTCGAGCGACTGCGCTGATGCTTCTTTCTGCGCAGGGCTGGTTTCCGCTGCGGCTTGGTCTGGAAGGGAGGAGCTGCCTGCGCCGTCTCGCCAAAGTGCAGCTGCAGCCACTGCTCCTAAGCTCATTGCGATCAGAGCCAGTGCTATTGCTTTACGTCGGCTGCGTTGGGGGCGAGCAGAGGGCTTGGACTGTTCGAGGGCCGCGAGCAAGTCGCTCATTGAGGCGAAGCGCTTGGACGGATCAGGAGAGAGCCCGCGCGCGAGCGCGTTCGCGATATGCGGTGGCACATCTGCGTTTGAGGGCTCACAGGGTTCACTCTGCAGGCGGTTGAGCATATCTGAGACTAGAGTCTTGGAGTTTACGCCAAAGGGATGGCGCCCGTTGAGGACCAAATAGGCCGTCACGCAGTAAGAAAATTGATCTGCGAGTTGATCGGCTGCCTTTCCTGCGATGACTTCGGGGGCCATGTAGCTTGGAGTCCCCATGACACCCCGCGTCATCGTGGCTTCGCCTACCGTGCCCTCGAGGCCGAAGCGATTTTCCGAAGCTTGGCTCTCAAAGGTCGCTAGACCAAAGTCCGTGACGTAAGCACTGCCGTGCCGACCGATAAGAACATTCTGTGGCTTGAAATCTCGATGAACGATGCCTTGCTCATGAGCAGCTCCCAGTCCTCGGCCGGCCTGGACGAGCAGCTTGAGATGTTCTCGCGCTGAGTGCTCGCTTTTCAGCCAGCTGTCGAGACTTCCTCCAGAGTGGTATTCGAGAACAATAAAAACCCCGGCGTCCGACTCTCCCACGTCGTAGGCGGTGACAACATGCGGGTGAGAGAGCTTGGCCATCGCGTGAGCTTCACGCAGCAGACGGCGACGAATGAGAGGAGCGGCAGCGTTGGTCGGACGGAGCAGCTTGATAGCCACTTGTCGACGCATGGTCGGATCGAAGGCAAGGTAGACGACACCGGCTCCGCCTGAGCCAATGACCTCCTGAAGTTCATAGCGTTCGAGGCGTGGCAGCTTGGCTTCGCCGGCCTGCTGCTCCGATGTATCCGTTGCGGGGGCGAGGAAGAGCAGCGCCTCTCCGAGGCCATCGCGGCAGGCCTCACACTCGCGCACATGCTCCTGCATTTGCTCACGTTCACTCGACGGAAGTTCGCCAATGGCCAAAGAAAAGAGTGCCTCGTCGTCGGGGCAGGGATCGCTTCTGTCGGATGTCACGGCAGCTGTGTTCACTTGGTTGGCAGCGACGTGAAGATCGCCCACCCAGCGTCTCGTTAGCCTAGCATTGCAGCTCCCGCGACGCACCTTCTGCGAGGCTCGCCACGGTTCGTGGCTGGGTCTATTGCGCTAGGAGCTAGGGCGAAGCATTCTGGCCGTGTGGGGTATCTCATCGCATTCAATCGGGGGCGCAGCGCTGAGCCCAGCGATGCGCTGGGGCTTGAGACCTTGCTTGAGCGCCGTATCAGGGAGGCATGCGACAAGCTGGGAATGAGCGATCTGAGCGAGCCCCTACTCGAACGATTTTCCGAGAGATGCGGGACGCTTGTACCGGCGGAGGCGGAGCTCACAAACTGGTTAAGTGCATTTCACTTGACTGATTTTCTGCTGGCTTTCCTGGTCGCCGAGGCGGAGCCGAGAGCCCTGCGGCTTTTGAACGATGAGTTCATTCTGCCGGCGGCAAAACGCTCGTCTATGGGAGAGCCCCCCGACGAAGTCGCCGCAGCGACTCTCAGTCATTTGCTCGTCTCTGAATCAGATCGGCCAGCCCGGATCTTGACCTACTCGGCGAGGGGACCGCTCCACGCCTGGATCCACATGGTGGCCAAGCGAAATGCCATTCAGCTCACTCGCAAGGTGGTGCGCTACCGGAGTGATGCAGAAGAGTTTCTCGAGAATTCCCCCCTACTCGCTGATCCGGAACTAGATCTCTTGAAGTTTCGTTACGCCAAGAAGTTCAACGAGGCTTTGGAGCAGGCCCTGCGAGAACTGCCCGCCACAGAGGCGAACCTGCTCTACCTGACTGGCGTGAAACGCGTTTCCCTCGCCTCCGCCGCCACCATGCAGCAAGTGAGCGTGCGTACGGTGCAGCGTCGCATTATCGCAATCCGCGAAAAGGTCTTCGAACAAACCCGCGAAATTGCCCGCGCCAAGCTCGACGCAACAGAAGAGGAAATGTCGAGCCTACTGGCCCTAGTGCAAAGCCAACTCGACGTCACCCTGCATCGCGTCTTGTGTCCGCCAGAAAGCTAGCCTCATCACCAGAGTCGCCCGCACAGCCTGCGGCGAATGCTGCGCAAAATGTCGCGGTGGCCGCGGTCATCAAGAGGGGAGGGGGATGTTTCAATTTCATCAGCTTTCTAGGCGATCGCCGAGCGGACGACTTTACCCGGCCTAACGATCTCGTCCATGCGCTCTTCAGAGACACCCAAGGCCGCGCCTAGGGTCTTGCCGGCTGCGCCAAGGGTCTCTTCAAAGGGAATACTCCCTCCACCCTTACCGGTTTCCGAGTCGATGGATTGAGCCACGTATTCTCCGCCCGATCCGCTGCGCTCGATGCCTCCAACAATGCCGGGCTTGAGACCCTCTCCGATCATCACCAGAGCGTGATGGCCGGCGTTGTGATCGCGTCCACTGTTGCCCTTCTTAAAAAATGTCCGCCCAAAGACACTCAGTGATCCAAACATCACCTCATGCTGCAAGACACCTTCTGAGCGGAGTGCTGCGAGTTCGTCCATGAGGAGCCGAACTGTGGCAATCCCGGATTGGTGCTTGTCCGCTTCGCGTTCCAGCCCGGCGTCGGCGTGGTTGTCGGCACCAAAGTCGATGTGGACTGTCACGGCTGGGGTGATTTTCATGGCGGCCAGGATCGCAGCGCAGCGCACCTGATCGTTTTGATCATTGCTCGTGAGGGCGTCAAGACGACTCACCAGAGCATCGTTGACATTGCGAACCTCGTCGCGAGAACGTGCCCACGCATCCAGGAGTGTTTTCTGATCCGAATTGCCGCGCTCGCGATAAAGGGCATAGATCTCGTCGATGGTACTATCGCGGAGCGAGGTCAGGTTCTTGAGAGCACCGTCCACTCCACCGAGAGCGTCGCGGACACTGAGCGGAGCTACGTTGCCAATAGTTCTTCCTCCCGCTCGCAGAAGCTCGCTACCGCCAGCCCCGAGGCTGACAGGATCGGCCTGGACAGTGCCGAGAATAGGAGCCAGCTCACGACAAAGAATCGAGACAAGCATATCGTTCTGCTCGGTCGACTCCATGAGCGTCTGCACGCGTCCGAGCTCACCATGTACCGGCGTGTAGGTCGCGTGGTGAAAGAAGACTGACTTATCAAGAACGTCCTGAGGGAGGCCCGCCCATACCGCGGCGGCGCTCGTGGAAACTGAACCGAGTTTCATTGGCGTCTCAGCCATCGCGGCCACGGCCGAACGAACGATGTCATTATGGCCATAGGTCCCCGGGACATTGCAATTGATAGGATCACCATGCCTGCTGGTGTTCAGGATGAGGAACCTGCCCGATGGCATGTCCTGCGCTCGCGCCTCAAGAGGATTGGCGAGGATATGGGCGGGGATCCCCGTAGCAATCGATCGAGCCAAGAGGCTACCGCCAATGCCTGTTGTCAGCATCCCCAGGGCGCCGCGGCGGCTGATTCGAGGAGCCCATTTTCGGGCGTTTTCGCGGCGAAACAGTTCAGATTTCTTAGTCATCATATCTTCCTTAAAATCCCACGCCCGCAGAGCTCGGGGACATACACGCCACAATAAAGGCCGACTGGAGAGCGGTTCGCTCAGATTCTCCTGCCTCCATCGCCCCCTCCACATGGCGATCGAGCACTGAGAAGCTGCTGTCGTGCAAGGGATGAGACGTGGGGAGACCCATCACTTCCTCGACAAGAATGGCGACCACATCTTCGCGTGGTTGGCCGCGGAATCCATCATCGAACGCTTGCGCGGCAATCCGAGTACAAGTCACCTCACGGTTTGCTCGAATGAAAAGACTCGTATTGGAAATCGTCACAGGTTCGACGACGGCGCGACTGAAGCTATCGTCCGGTACCGAATCTACCGCCGTTCTTACCCGCTTTTGGTCCGCGGATTCTGAGCCAGGAATGGAAGCTAAGGCGCAGAGGTCGGCGGACCCCAGACGAACCGAGAGTCGGTGACAGAACTGGGAGAGTCGAGCGATCGACGCACCAGCCACCTTGCCGCCATCACAGGAAGCTCCAGTCACCATTGGTGAAGAAAACAGCTCCTGCACGAGAGTTTTGAAGTTGAAGTCGGATTCTACGAACGCCGCAACTACCCGTTCGAATTCCTCACCTTCTTCGCACGCCTCTGCGTTTGCGTAGAAACAAAGCTTCTGTACCCAGGCTCGGGGGAAGTACGGATGCTCAGCCAAGATGTTGGCCAAGTCACGTAGGCCGTTGCCCGTGGCGTGCACCCCGCCGAAGACGAACTCCGCCGGTGCGTCTCTACGTTCCGGATCTTCTTGAGGGCCGTAGAAGTTGGTGAGCGAGTTTCTCACGAAGTCGCGCATTGGGTCGAGAGTTTGGTGACAGCCGTAACATTCGGTGCCGGGTGCCGCGTGCTCTGTGTCGAGGCTCTCGGGAGAAAAGTCGCTTACGGCTGCTCCATCGAAGCTAGCACCGAGAGCCACGATCAGGATCTGGTTGATGGTCACTCGCGAGGAGTTGTCTTCGTTGGTCAGCCAGGTGCCCTGGAAACCGGGGCTCGACATGAAACCGACTTGGTCAGATTTCAGGACAAGTTGATCGGTGCTCCGAAGAGTCTCAAGATCGTAAAAACGTGTCGCTTGTTCGGTCCCGTTGGGTTGCCGCGTATCGATCATGCGCCAATTGGTAAAGTCGTCGAACTTTAAGAGTGGGTCATTCCCGCCACGGAAACCACGGCAGCCCCCCGTATGTCGCACGAAATAGCGGCGCCCCCAGAGTCTGCTGAAGACCTCAAACTGATGGTCTTGTCGCGGCCTCCTGATTTCTACCACCCAACCGGGGGTCGTAGCCGAACTCCCGTTCTCGACCACTTCGACGACACTCGGAACGTTGTTACATTCGCTTGCTGTTGCAGCCTCTGTAGCGAGATTGTCGTGATAGAAAGTCATGAACTGCGGATGATCACGATCAAGCAAGTTTGTGACAGCCGGCTCATTTGCTGGATTGATCACGTAACGTAAGCGTTGATCCAATTCGTCGGATGTCCGCGAGGTGGTCGTCCCGTCGTCCGCTGCGACGTTATCATCGTGAAATGCGAACCAGGTCATCAAGGCAGGAGTCATCATGTAGCGACTCGTGGTGAGGACGCTGGTCCACGGTTCATCGTTTTCGACGAAGTACCAAGCCGTCCTTGCGAACATCTCCGAAAAGTTGTGATTCCCCAAGTCTTGGGTGCCATTCCTTGAGATCTCTCCCTCGAAGCCTGTAAGCGGGAGCGCTTCATGGGTCGTCGGCCCGTAGAAGGTTTCGATATCCAGCTCGGTCTGCTGAAAGGCCGACATGAAGAATCGAGTGAAAACGGTCTTTGCTTCCGGGAGCCCCAGCCACTTATCCACCAAAGTCGCTAAGGATTCGGGGTCAGCCTCCAGCTCATCTAACTCAGCGCTCGTGAGAGCCAATCCTGTCATCAGGCTCTTCACCTTGGCGCCGTAGACCTCCGGTCCGACCAACTCATCAATGTGACACTCACCAGTCGAGCCAGCCTCGGAGAACATGGGGTTGCCATCTTCCCAGAGCAATCCCTTTCCTTTTCCGCCAGACGGAGAGCCGTCCGGATTGGAACCATCGCTGTTGTCGTTCTCGCCACCAGGCCCCTCAGCTCCGCTCACCTTTGTGCCACACCCTGCAAGAAGGAGGGTGCTTGTGAGCGCTGCCAACATGGTCAGATGAGAAAAATGAGTCCGCACAGTCCTTTGCCTTTTCTTTGAGTAGACGCGATTTACTTGGGTCATGGGAGAAGTCCTCCCTCGAGCCATTCGGAAATGATTTGCTTTTGGGCGTCGCTCCAGCCCGGTCCTCGGGCGGAGGCCGGAGGCATGGTTTCAGCATCGATGACGCGCTTTTCGATTTCGTACGCTCGCTCAAGCCAAGCACCAAAAGTGCCCAGATCTGGAGCAGTGTCGCTAGCGCCACCGTGACAATTCGAACCGAGACAGTTCGTTTCGTAGATCGGAAGGATGTCGTCTTCCCATCGTCGTTCGACCATCGGGATACGCTTCACCCAGAGTCTTCGTTCCAGATCAGCGACGCGAACCCTCACTTCACTCCAGCCTACTTCTGTGAGTCGGAGGGTTGCATGGTATCCTTCTTCCTCCGAAGTGACTTCTACCAGCTCTCCATTCAGCTCGACTTCGGGAGCCGTCGCCGTATGGATCACGAAAGAGACTACCTCGTCCCGGGTCTGATCGAAGGGACGCAGTCCCTCAAGCTGGATGGGCTCGCCGAGACTATAGTGGCAAACTTGCTCGCCGTTGAGCGACCAAACCCCAGTAGCATAGGCGGCAAACTTTGAACCACTGACATCAGAGGAGCCGACAGACCAGTCTTCGCCGTCGAATCGGTAGAGCTTGTTGCCTGCTGTCAGCCAAGCGGCGCCCGCTTGGAGTTCCAACCAAATTGGGAGCTCTCCCCCGGGAAGCTCCCAAGGTTGCCAGGTTTGCACGCCGGCCTCGACGGCGCCGATCCGAAATCTGAGAGTCCGTCCTTACGCCGAGTATCCCAGAGGTACCTGAGGTGCTGAGCGCTCCAGGGATTTGAATCGGCGCGTAGACTGAATGGAGTCCTACCCGCCAGATCGTGCCGGCGTCGCCGGTCATCCAGTAGGCTTCATCTGTGTCCGTACAGCTACCGTCAAATCGCACAATCTCCGTCGGCGTATCTGGAGCCCCGTCGGGACTGCCGTATTGCCACCAGGCTTCTCCGCGCATCTGGTAGAGGTTCCCCTCCGAAAGGAGGGCTCCTCGGGAAGAAAAGTCACCGCAGAAGGAGGAGGCAGCCGCGACTTCCTCAGGGGAGAGCACGCTGACGCGACTCTTATTCTCAACGCGCCAGAGACCTTCCGCTGTGGTGAAGCTGGCATCTTTGGCAGAGAGAGGGTTGGCCGCGTGAACTTCCGGGAGCCGAAGCGAAAGCGCGGCCTGGTCGTCGCCCAGAGCCGGATCGAGCACCTGGAGCGAGCTGCCCCCTCCCTGCTCTTCAAGAGCGATCCAAGCCTGCCCTTCTGGGCTGACACTCAAGTGCTGCGCCACCCCACCCAGGGGGTAGCACTGCTCGGTGATGACAAACTCACTTTGAGTCGACACTGTATGGACTTCTCGTACATCCACTCCAACGACCATTCCGGGATCGCCTGCTTCTCCCGGAGTCCGAGAGGAAGGCTCCTCGGTCGAGTCTTCACCGGCGAGATCTGCGGTGCAGGCGCAAGAAAGAAGGGAAAGGAACAACCAGCTCTGACGACTTTTTTGGGGGTTTTTCACATGACCTATCAGGCTAAGGGGCTCCTCAGCGGAGCCCACGCCGTAACTTCGGACGACACAAATAGACGGGGCCGATTGGCCGATACGACACAGTCTTTTTTCAGTAGGCTCTCTTTTCCAAGAGCGTCCTAAGATCCAGGTGCGCTCGCCTCCCAGTGCACGGAAAGCTCCGTCCAGACGCACGCGAACTGTAAAGTTAGACCTTCTGCGGCACGCTGAGTGCTCGATGGCGCCAACTCGGCACTAGGTCGTCTATGCCAAGGAGCCCTTTGGTAGGCTGAACACGTCTTTCGTTACCTCGAGCGATATACCCATCACATCGCAAGTTCTATCCGACGCATCCTGACGGCCACTGACGAGACTGTTACCTGTGCCCTGGTGGAGGCGGAGGCAATCTCTCCTCCGACATCGTCGTCCGCAACGCCTGGGAAACCGGCTACTGCGCTGATGTGACCATCAACAAGCCTGGGACCGACGACACCCCCTGAAACACGACCGGCTTGGTCGCTGAATCTAGAAAGCCGGGTTCACCTTGATGAAGCCGCTTTCCCCCTCGTCCGCCAACATACTCACATTGTCATAATAGAGAGTTCGAGATTCTCCCGGCGTGTAGTTGGTGTTGTCGAAATTATACATACCAATCTTGAACTCGATTTCATTCGTTCCGAATTCTCGAAATCCTCCCTGAGAGTTGGGGTCAATCGCCTGTCTCTTCAGGCTATCGGTTGCCGTGTCCCATCCGTCGGGATCGGCATCACCAAATCCATAGTTGATGTCGGTTGCGCGGTAAGTCGGCTCTGCTTGGTTGCAAACGTCCTCATCGAACCAGACCTCCGTCAGCCCCTGCTCCGCGTGCGAGGCAATGAAGTGAATGATCACGCTGTGCCACTTGTTACGCTCGATGTCCTCCGCAATGACTGTATCGACCGCTGTACCGCAATGGCCACGACGGCTGAAAAGCAGGCTATTGTCTTTCACATCCAACTTAGAGACCCAGGAGCTGCACCCGCCGAGTCCAAAAATCTGAGCAATGCCCTGGAACTTGTCCTTGGGAAACCCAGGATCGGGGAGATAGAACTGAAAGCCGTACCAGCCCTCTTTGTGAAAACGGGGTCCGCCACAGGCTTCGGCACCTTTATCAACGCGTGCGGTGCTCCCCGTTTCGGTCCATTGAAACTCCAGCACGTTGCGCCCCATGAATTCGGTGCCACGTCCGTAGCTGGGTGATCTCGTCGTGCAGATCACGAAAGGATCCACCGTACCGTTCTCGAAGCCAGTTGCTTGGTAGACGGTGTGATCCTCGTTGTTGAGGACAGTCTTGTTGTCTCCCGACGGATCGCAAGTGGGACCGGGGTCGCTTCCCCCGGTGCTTTCAGAGCCTCCTGTATCCGCGCTGCCACCGCCAGTACTCGCACCGCCCGTGTCTGCAGCGCCCCCGCCGCCCGTGCCACCACCGCTTGCCGTTCCTCCAGTCGTCACTGAGGAACCTGAGCCCCCCGTCGCTGCGGAGCCACCGCTGGCGAAGTCACCCGTTCCACCAGAAGACGTCATGGCGGTGGAGCCGCCGGAGGATCCGATGGGTGAATCGCCCTCCCCCGAACAGCCGACAGCGGCCGAGAGAAGAATGAGCGGAGCGACGTAGCGTCTGCGTAAAATCATCTGAAATTCTACCACGCTGGATCCATGGCTCGACTTTTCCTGACTTGACGATCCGTGCTCTTACGGATCCTCAAGTGCTTCGCCTAGCGCGTTCCACCTACCTGTGGTTAGGGGGCTTCGCCAGTATTGTCTCGGTCGTCGAGATTGTTCGTTGAGCCGTTGCAGCCGGATTCGTCACCGTAAATAATCGCGACTCGATCGATCGCGTGATTATTCGACCTTGCGGATATTTCCATCATTTGCACGCCAGCTTCAAGCTCAACGCACACGGCCCCACGCTGGGGATCGTGCCCACCAATGTCGTAGTTTCCCGACCAAGTGAAACTGTTCACGCCCCCGCCATAGACCTTGAAGGGTGTCTTGAACGCCGCGTCATTGAGCGCGCCGGGGAACGTCACAAAGGAGTCGTTATTCTTGTCTGATTCACATCCGCCCGACGCGTTGGCGCGCATGTTGGACCAAATGAATCGATGAAAACCCTTTTCCTTCACCTCGAAGTTGAGGGTCATCTTACTTGCTGTGGACTGGCCCGCGTTCCGATGGTTTCCGCAACCAGACAGCGTCGTTGACTGGTATTGGTAGAAGGCTCCGCCACTCCTCGCGCCATCGTCGACCTGGACCCAGTCTCCAGGAGGAGTGCCGCCCGCAACGCTTTCCATTTCAAACATGACGTAGCCGTCGTCGTCCATCAAAAATGTTCCGCTGGGTAAGGCGCCTGGGTCAGGCTGACCGCCGGTGCCCAGCTCGGAGCCACCGGTGCTGGCTCCGCCCGTATCGCTCGCGTCACCACCTGTGCCCGCACCTCCGCTTTGGGGCGCGCCCCCAGTCATCATTCCGTTGGTCCCGCCAGTACCCGCACCGCCGCCGGTGCCAGTGCCCGCACCGCCCGTCGCCGAGGCGCCGCCAGTCTCACCAAGGCCAGAATCCCCACCAGTTTCGCCGTTCCCGTTCTCGACGCCGTCTGGAACATCGACCCCTTCCTCCCCCCCGGAACAACCGGCGAGCAAACTACAGGCAATTGAAAGTCGAATGATGTTGAGTGTGCGCATTTTCTCTTTCCTAGAAACTAATCCTCAAGTCGGGCCAATGAGACTTAGGACGACCAACCACCAAGCATCAGGCTGGCATTTCGCATAGCCCACAATTTGAGCAACGAAGACTAAGCAATCCGTGCTTCTTGTTATCGATTCGTCTCCTGCCCGTTCATTTCTTCCTCATCGGTGCATAACTGGAGGGCTTCGCATGGTGCGACGTCGCGCCCTCACCTGCCCGATCGATTTCGAGAAGAATAGGAAAGTGAACACTAGAGCCCCTCTGTATCTTGTCCTCGCCGCGGCCTGCTTGGCGCCCCTCGCCTGCACAGGTGCCTCCCCCGGAGAAGACAATGCAATCGATCAGAACCCTACGGCCGGCACTGGCGCGACGACGGGCAGCGGCGGCGCCACCGCAAGCGGCGCCTCCAGCGGCAGCGGCGCGGCGGGCACAGGCGGGGCGACTGGCACAGGCGGCGCTCCCCTCAGTAATGAGCCAGTCGTGCTCATGATTGAAGAAGACACCGCCGGATTCTGTGATGTGGACGGAGTGATCGAATCGACGAATGCCGGGTTCTTGGGCGCGGGCTACACGAACACGACCAACTCCATCGACAGCGGTGTGGAGTGGCAAATCAACTCGCTTGAGGGCGGCCAGGTCACTCTCGCATGGCGCTACGCCTCGGAGGGCGACCGAGCGGGAGAACTTTCCGTCAATGACTTCAATGTCGACAACGTGCCATTCACAGGGACGGGAGCCTGGACCACGTGGATCACCGAAAGCACCACGGTGACCCTCACTGCTGGACTGAATACGATTCGTCTTGCTGCGACCGGCGTGGCCGGACTTGCCAACATCGATTCCCTCACCGTGAGCGGCAATGGGCTAGCCCCTGGAAGTTGCGAAGATGAAATCATCACCCCCGGCGGCCCCACGGATTGGGGCGGCGATATCCCCCAGTACATCACCTTCCTGCTCGCAGGGAGTTCCAGCCACAATGCCGACTTGAATATCGGGAAGGCAAGCGGCGTCAAACACTACTGGGCCACCAACTTCGACGACACCACGGACTACCTCACGTGGTCGATGAATCAGCCCAGCGAAGACGTTTATCACGTGTGGGCATTGCTCAGCACCGAGAGCGCAGTGCCCATCACCTTGACTGTCGATGGGAGCGCCAACGCTCTACAGGCTTCGACCGAAGCCATCGGCTGGCAAAAGCTGGACATGGGAACGATCACGATTCCGTCGGGCGCAAACACGTTGACGTTCAAGCGAAACAGCAACAGCCCGAACATGGAGATCAAGTCACTTGAACTCATCAAGGAAGCGGATGTTCCTGCCTACCAAGCGCGGGTCGCTGCTTACAAAGCTGACACGACCTGGCTGTCAGACGCGACCTTCGGAATCATGTTTCAGTTTGGCGCGTGGGGGTATCCAAAAACGGGGGACCGCAAGAGCATCAACGATGGCGCAGATGACTTCGATGTCGACGCCTTTGCGGACATGATCGAGAGCAGCGGCGCTCGCTACATTATCTGGAGTTTCAGCTGGTATCAGTACTGGATCCAGGCGCCCATCAAGGCTGTCGACGACATCATGGGACACAGCAACTTCACTGCCGAGCGAGATCTGATCGGTGAGGTTGCGCAGGAGATGCAGGACCGCGGGATCCGCTTCATGCTCTATTACCACCAAGGAATGCAGCAAGAGCCTGAATGGAAGGCCAAACAAGCGTTCCCGGGAGAGTTCGACGACACAGGTTCAGGCGATAGGACAGTGTTCTTCAACAACTGGAAGTCCGTCATGAAAGACGTCGGCGCACGCTACGGCACCAACTTGGACGGCTGGTTCTTCGACGACGGTGCCGTCTACTACCCAGCGCACTTCGAAGACTTGGCGAGAGCTGCAAGAACGGGCAATCCCAATCGCTTCATCTCCTACAACAACGTGAACAATGTCCGCTACACGGACTTCCAAGATCTGACCTTGGGCGAGAGGCGCATGAGCGCAGCGAGCTACTACGGAGCGCCTCCTGTCGGTGGCGACGGAATTTTCACGAAAGGCCCCATGGAGGGTTTGTTCCAGCACTCGATGAATCCCGCTGACTACTGGGGGATCTTTGAAGCGAACCAAAGCGTCACCACAGGCATGAGTCAAAACGGCGCTGTCAACGCCATGCTCAGCGCGCGAGAGCGAAACGTGGCGATCTCACTGAGCATGGTGATGTGGGAAGACGGCTCTGTGCTTCAGAGCACCCTCGATGTGATGAAGGCCGTAGGAGCGGCGCTGGGCGAATGACGCCCAGTCGTGTGAGACTACTGCCTCTATGCCGACTCGACACCTCCTCTCTTTCTCTTCTTCAACCTCTCGGCTTCGTTTGTCGCTCGTCCCGCTTTTTTCGGTGGGCTGCTCCGGCACTGGTGCGAATGAAAGTAGTTCTCTCGACGCCCCCGACGAGGTGGTTGTCGTTTCAACCGGGGGGACGAGTGACACGGGTGGAAGTGAGAGCAGTGGAGGCTCAGGGTCTCATGCGGAACCGGGAGCCGGCGGTGGAACAGGCGGAGCTGGATCGGGCAGTTCTCCAGGCATAGGGGGAACAGGCACTGGAGGAGAGCCTGCTCTTGTCGGCACCCCTGTGTGCGTGGGGGCAGATCTCGACGCCTGCGACGAGTGGGTAAAAACAACAGCCCTCGCCGATGAGAAATTCGAAGCACCGTCGCTCGCAAACTGGCTAGCTGAGCTGCAGAGTCCCGGTGATTCAAGCGTCCAGGTGCAGGAGGGAATGCTCGACATCGACGTGAGCAGTGGTGCGACCATTTGGTTTGTGCCGCCTTTTAGCGGCGACGTTTCTATCGAGTATGAGATCACTGTGGTCGATCAAGGCGGAACGAATGACCGCGTTTCGGATCTCAACCAATTCTGGAAAGCATCTGACCCGGCAAGTGCAGATCTCTTCACTCACTCAGGCAGCTTTGCCGAATACGACGAGTTGCTCCTCTATTATGTAGGAATGGGAGGCAACAATAACTCCACCACCCGTTTGCGAAAGTACCCAGGGGACGGCAGCAGGGACGTCCTCGCCGAGTACCTCGATTCAAGTCACCTCTTGGAAGGCAACAAAACGTACCACATCCAAATTCTCTGTTTCGGCGAAGAGACGCAGTTCATTGTGGATGGGGTAAGTTTTTTTCTGTACCGAGACAGCCAAGTGAACATCAGCGGAAACTTCGGATTCCGTACAGTGCGCAGCCACATGAGGATGGATAATTTTCTGGTGCATACGTTGGAAAGACGAGCTGGGATCTAAAAAGCCCAACCTCCCGATACCGCGCAAGGAGAGGACATAGAGCGAGACCAAGCACCGGACGATCCATCTCAGCACGCTCTGACACGTAACAGATGGCCCCCAGGCCCCGGATTCGCGGCATGATAGAAGTCGACATGGCAAATAAAACAGCAATCACCAGCATCGCGACCCGACGACAAGTTCACGGAATCGCCGCCGCATGTCTGCTCGCAGCTTTTGGTTGCTCTGGCTCCGAGGGAGAGCCGGGAGCATCAGCCAACGACGACCCCGAGCTTGGTCAGAGTTCCACGGGGGGCGATCGCGCCGCTGAAAACGGTACTGGGGGCGAGACATCGTCGGGTGGAGATCACGCAAGTACAGGGGGCGATGAAGCCACTGGCGGTCAGCTGGCTACCGGCGGAAGCGAGAACACCAACACCGGCGGGAGCGAGAGCAGCACCGGCGGCACCGACAGCGGCACCGGCGGTGGCACCATTGCCGCACCAGTGAACTGCCCCGGAATCAACGACCTGGCTCAATGCGTCTCTGACATGCAAAAGGCCGGTGGAGGCACGATCGTGCTGGATGCCAAGACCTATTTGGTGAAAGACCAAGTCATTCTGCAAAGTGGAGTCAACATCGTTGGGCAGGGGTCTGGAACCGTCATTACCTTCGACGACAGCGTCAAAGACAGCATCGACGCGCCAGTCCTCTTCTCAAGATCGGCCGACAATGTCGAACTCGAGGACTTCGCAGTCGAGTGCAGCATCGACCAAGATCCCAACAGCGAAGATTTACGCAATGAGCAAATCGGGATCTACTTTTACTGCGGTGGAGATCCGAGCATCGGCGAAGAGACAGGCTGCAATGACGTCACCCTCAGTCGCATCGAGGTCTCGAACTGCTCCCACGGTATCCACCTCAAAGGCGTGACAGGTGTCACCGCAATTGACCTCAACTTGCACAACAACGGCAACACCGAAGTCGACTTTTTCCACAACGTGTACTTTCGGCGCGTGGGTGACCTTGTTGTCAAACAAACCACCCCTACAAGCGGAGGCTACTATGACAGCCCACGTGGACATGGCATCAGAGGCTCCCACCTGGTCAATGTCTACTTTGAAGGTCTCAGCGTTTACAACAATGCAGACCACGGCGTTCACGTCGACTACGTGACGAATATGCGCATGAGCGGCATGGACATCCATGACAACTGCGCCAACCCGAGCGGCGCGTGTGCTGCTGTGAAGTGCTACAGCGACGGACCGTGTGAGCTCAACGCCGACGCCCCCAAAGAGCCCTGAGGGCAGAGCCATCCTCCAGTTTTCCGACTTTCCTCGCAAAGAAACACACATGACGCCTCTAGCAAAGCTCGCCCCTCGTTCCTCCTGCTTTCTTCTCCTGGCCATCGGTTGCGCTGGAGGCGCCGGAGAAGAATCTCTGACCGATGAGAGCGCCAGCGGTGGGGCGCAAGCGGGCACCGCGACGGGAGGTGCCTCGACGAGCGAGTCAGGTGGCGCTGCAGCTGACGGCTCTGGAGTGAGCTTTCCCGGTACTGGCGGCGCAGGTTCAGGCGGTTCAAGCACAGGCGGGGCAGATTCAGGAGGAGACACCGCGACGGGCGGTGGCATTGGCGCTGGCGCTGGAGGAATGCCAGCCGATTGCAGTGCCCCTGCAGGCTTCACGGTGGTCAGCTCTCTCGCTGAGCTTCTCCCGTATCTTGATGACGACAATGCGAAGGTCGCGATGGTTCCCGGAACCTACCGCATCACACCGGACGACGTGGACTCAGATCTCTTTCCCGATCCCGCGCTCTTGCTCTTTGAGGGTTCAGACAGCATCTATGATTTTAGTTGCGTCACCATCGAGGTCGAAACCGAAGTGATGCGTAGCTACGGAAACGTCGACTTCACGGAGCTGCAAATCGTCGGGAACAACAACGTAGTGAAGAACCTGACCCTGACGGATATCGGCGATGCCGCTCCTGCCGGCAGAGCGACGAGCGTCACAATCGACGGCATCGAAAACCGGATCGAAGGGCTCTATCTCACTGTGCGAGGCTCGTTCCCCTACGGTTATGGCGATGCCTTTGGCAAGGGCGGCGGACCTGTCATCGGTCACCACAAGCATTCGGCGATTCTTGTCCGTGGAAACGGTAGCCATCTGCTCAATTCCACAGTGATTCATCGCGCGTACGGACACGCGATCTTCATGCAGGCGGCCAGCGATGCCGTCATCGAGGGATGCTACGTCGAGGGCGAGGTGCGAACCACCGACGACATGCTGGCCGAGGAGGGCACAGGATCCCCAGCGGACAAGGTCGACTTCATGACAGAGTGGGGCTACCGCTTGCCTCCTGGTCACACGATGAGTCTGCAGGAAGAGGGGATCCGCGCCTACAACGCGGGGCAGACCGTCATCAACGGTGAAGCGATCTCACGCGGCACGAACAACGTCACCATTCTCAACAATGTGGTGAAGAATATGAGAGGCGGCGTGACCCTGACTCACGCGACGGGCAAGAAGTATGTCGAAGGCACCACCACCATCGGTTGTGAGCGAGGATTTGCGATTGGCTCAGGAGATATCGTCGATTGCAGTGGCGATGCCTTGTACGGACCAGTGCTCGGCTTTGATTATTCAAATGACCGAGGAGTCACTGCCGATATCACTCTCCTTTCCAACCTGGGCGCGCAAAACGGCTCTCACGCCATCGCCTACATTGGCGGAAGCAATCACAAGATCACCTTGAGAAGCTCCGAAGCAAATGTGGACCAAACGTTGCGCGTCATGGTCTCCGGCGACAATGCAAGCGTGCGCCACGGCACAGCCGGCTCAAGTCAAGACGACCTCACATCCACCAACATCGAGATCAACAACCTCACCAACTACCCCCTCATCTTGGCCCCGAAGAGCTCAAAGTGCAGTGGTCAGTCGAGTGGTTCCGTCACCGACAACGGTAGCGGCAACAACATCACCAACAACTGAATCTCACCTGCTGACGGATCCTGGTGTGCTTTTACTGGTCCACTCGTGCCCACCAGATGATCCGCCGCGCCTTTCGTCGTACGCCGTCAGGGATGGCTCACCTTCATGCCCCTCTGACAATGGCGCTGCTCGGCGTTCTCACTCTGGGTTGTAACTCTCGCCTCGACGGAAAGGGCGCCAAGGGGGGAGGCGACGACAGCGGCTCTGGCGGCGGTGGCCCCACCCTCACCGAAGAGCAGGACCCCTTCGGGATCGGCTGCGACATCCAGACCATCATGGCCAAGCCGGAGAACGGATGCACCAATGCTGGCTGCCACGGTGCCCGCCCGGAAGCCGGTCTCGATCTCCTCAGCGCTGGGGTCGAACAGCGGCTCGTGGGTGTTCCCTCAACCGGAGAAGCCTGCGGAGGCGATCCGTTGGTCAACCCAGAGGATCCAGGGAACAGCCTCCTTCTGAGGAAGATTGATCCGGCCCGGTTCTCCCTCGGCGGCGAGACCTGCGGTGGCATCATGCCCTTGAATTCAATGGGCGTCGGCGGTGAGGACCTTCAATGTTTCGAGAAATGGGTTCTCGCTATGGGAGAAGCAACCGAGCCGGACGCCGTGGTCTCCTTCGCCGCCGATTGGGAGGACGTCAGCGTCGAATCCTATCTGGCCAAGGTCAAAGCGCTCACGAACGGTGACATCGTCAGCACGGCTGAGCTTGAAGGAGTCAAGGCCGATCCTGCTGCCCTACGCGCGCTCGTGGAACAATGGGTAGAGACCCCCGGCTACGAAGCGAAGGTTTACGATTTTCTGCAAGTTGCCCTTCAGCAGAGGCTCGGAAACTATGTCCGCCTTCAACAGCTAACGGAGCAGGCTGACACCCTGAGTATTCTTGGTAACTACCGGAATGAACTCCACGTCAACGCGATGGCTTCATTCACTCGCACCGCCCAGAAGATTGTCCTCGAGGAGCGACCATTCACCGAGATCCTCACCACGCGCAACTGGGAGATGACGACAGCCCTGCTTATTCTGCTCGCATACACGGAGCTCGACGACGACGAAAAGAAGAGCATGGCGCACTACGTCTACAAGGACGATGTTCCGGAAGGCGCGCCCGCCACTCCGACCCTTGCTCAGTCCATTGACACAGGCTTTTGGTACAACCCCAACCGGGGAGATAATTGCACCGCAAATCGACTCCGAGGCGATAACCTCTTCGACTACATTTTCGGCCGTTTCAGCTGCGCCAAGGGCGACGAAAACCCGACCGCAACCGATGACGATTTCTCTGACTGGCGCACAGTTGAGTTGGTCCCCGCAAAAAACGACGCTGAGCGCGAACGGTTTTGGGATTTCATCACCCTACGTGCCGCGAACCAACTACATGTGACCTTGCCGCGTACCGGCTTCTTCACGACCCCCGCGTTTCTCGGAAACTGGCAGACGAACGAGGACAATCAGTTTCGTGTCACTGCAAGTCAGACGATGATCACGGCTCTCGGCAAGGAATTCACGGCGGGAGATCTGACAGCGCCGCTGACACTTTCTGGGCTTGATGCCGTTCATTCAGAGCCGGGGACGTCCTGCTACAGCTGTCACACGCTCCTGGATCCGATGCGCAACTACTTCACCCAGTCTTTCGACTTCACATACCAGCGCAGTACGACTCCCTCGAATCTTGAAGCAGGCTTCGCCTTTCGCGGCACGGCAATGATGGGAGGCGACGGATATGACTTCGCGCAGCGGATAGCCGAACACCCGAATTTCGCTTCGGCATGGGTGCAAAAGCTCTGCTACTACGCGAACTCCCAAGCCTGCGATGAAAATGATCCCGAGTTCATTCGCATTGTCACCGCGTTTGAGTCCACAGGATTCAATCTGAAGTCGCTCTACGTGGATCTCTTCAGCTCAGCGCTGGTGACAGGAGCTAGTTACACTGAAACCTATGACTCGCGTCGTTGGTTGATCAGTATCACGCGCCAGAATCACCTGTGTCGACTCCTTGATGAACATCTTGGCTACGAAAACGTCTGCGCTGAGGGCTCAAGCTTCATTGGTCTGATTCCGGATGACGAATTCGCCCGTGGGCAAGCGGCACCTGTGCAAACGGCCGTGACGAGTTCCTTCCACTTTGCGGCGGCTGATGCCCTCTGCGATCGCCTGTCGATTCGCCTCGTCGGCGGTTCGAGTCTTCCCTTCAACTCACAAGAGGTGGACGCGTCTCTCGCTCTGATGGTTGATGGTCTATTGGGTCTCCCTGAAGGACATAGTCGGCGTCAACGCTGGATAGAAGCCTTGGCCCGACATCATCAAGGCGCCCGGGATGCTGGGGCGAATGCCAACGTCGCGATGCGCTCGACATTTACGCTGGCGTGCACCTCGCCCGAGATCATGGCGATGGGCCTATGACCAGCTGGACGCCAAGAGACCGAGCAGCGCAGAAACCGCAGCAAAGGAAATTGCACAATGGCTTTTGAGACCAACAAAACTCGTCGAAACATGCTTCGGGCCGCTTTGCTCGGAGCGAGCGCCGTGGGGCTTCGCTCTCTCGTCACCGGGCTTCCGCGCAGCTTCTTCGAAACCGGCAGCATCGCGTACGCCGCTGATCCAGAATCGGTCGACTACCTGATTATCTCCAATTCCCAAGGCGGCGATCCTATCAACACCAACGCTCCTGGCACCTACGTGAGCGGGACCGAGCACAATCCGTCTGCCCTGCTTTCGGAGACCCAGACCACCTTTGGCTCGACGATGGTCACGGCAGCAAAACCCTGGGCGGATCTTAGTGAAGATCTTCGTGCGCGCATGGCCTTCATCCACCACAAGACCTACACGAACGCTCACCCAGAAATGTCCAAAGTATTGGCCGGGCATGGCGCTGTGACCAGTCTCGAATCCAACACCAGCGACCAGTTCCCCTCAGTGCTTTCACGCTATCTTGCTGAATGCTTGTCGACAATTCAGTCCGAGCCCGCCACGATCGGGGACACCCCTCTGACGTTTCAAAGTCGACCACTTGATCTCGTGAAGCCCACAGAGCTTCAGGGTCTCTTCAATGCACCAGAAGATCTCCAGGCTACCCTGCGCGCCATGCGAGATGCGGAACTCGACCTCGTTTACAACGAGCTTCGCACCTCGGGCTCAATCGCTCAACGCGCTTTTCTCGATCGCTACGCCCTGGGACGCGAGCAAGCGCGACAAATCGGCGCCGACCTGGGCGCACTCTTAACTAGAGTTCCAGTGGAAGACATCGATGCCAACGGAGGCCGGGATCAGGTCATCGCGGCGGTCGCACTCCTCAAGTTGAACATTGCACCAGTGATCAGTGTGGGCATCCCCTTCGGTGGGGACAACCACGCAGACGATGATTTGTCTGTAGAAGCGACGCAGACGGTGAGTGGCGCAGCAACGATTCAACTCCTTTGGGATGAACTCAAGGCCGCAGGGATTCAGGACCGCACCACCTTCGCCACCCTGAATGTGTTCGGACGTACCCTCAAGCGGACGGGCGGAGGAGGTCGTAACCACAATGGCGACCATCATACGATGTGCCTCTTTGGACCTCGCGTTCAAGGCGGTGTCGCCGGCGGTATCGAGCCTAGCGGCAAGGACTTTGGAGCGACCGGGATTGATTCCGCGACGGGCGCAGCCTCGGCGAGTGGTGATATCACCCCCGACCAAAGTCTGGAGAGTGCGTTCAGAACTCTGGGTGTTGCGCTGGGCGTTTCCTCGGAAACCCTGAATGGTGGCCTTGCAGGCGGCAAGGTGATTCAGTCCGTGCTGGTTTGAACGCTCGTCCGGCATTGGACTGAGGGCCGACATTGCCCACCCAAGTTGCGTCGGACGTAGGATTGATAGTGCCTTCGTCGCCCGTGATCGGCACCCCTTCATCCCAGCGCAGCTGATCGATACAGCTGCCAGAAAGGTAAGCGCCTCGCAGAGCGAGCGCCGTCACCTGGAGATCAGAGGTGGGATTGATGACCCAGACGATGACCTCGTCGCCGCGACGAAATGCCATCGTCCCCCAACCCCCATGAGCTGCAAATTGCGGCAGAGGGACATCGGCCACTTCCACTGTGAGAATTATCAAATAGCTAAAGCGAACGCACGTACTGTACGAGTGTCTGCCTTTGCCCGGCGGTCAAGCCATTGAAGGCATTCTTAGAAGCCGCACCCTGACCATCATGGGCTTGGATTGCACAGGTGAGGTCCGTACAGCGACCATCATGCAACAGTAGGTTTTGAAGACGATTTCCCCAGAGTGGCTGGGTCCTCATTGATCGGGTCGCCGCGGAGTTCTCACCGTCTTCGCCAATTCCATCACCGAGAGTTCCCATGTCATGCAGTAGAAAGTCCGAGAAAGGATAGAACGAGTAGTTCCCTGGTACCTGAACGATCTCTACGCCATTGCCAATGTCCACTGGAGCAGGGTTTGCGGGCGTCACAAATGCTGAAGACACATGGCAGCCAGCACAGCCAACGCTTGAGAAGAGAGCTTCTCCGGCGGCCACCGTACTCGGATTGCTCACCGAACGCGGAGGCGGCGCCAGGGCCGTCATGAAAGCAGCAAAGAGAAAGACATCGTCCTGAATTTCGGTGTGGCCGCCCGCGCAAGAGCCCACAGCGTCATCCACCTGAGACCATTGAGCGCTGGTGAGCCCCCCTGGATTAGAACCAGTTTGAGGAGCTGCAAGATCGTCGCATCCCATGGGGACTGCAACCCCATTGGGCGCGGGTTCAACAGCAAAGGCATTGACTGACGCACCCTCAAAACAACTCTGTGTCGTGATTGCCATTTCATTGAGGTACGCGTCCGCAGCAAACTGCATCAGGCTGGGGACGCCCGCTTTCCAGCCGAAGCGAGCGACTCGCGTGGACCCCACAAACTGTGTGAGATCCCCAGGATTGGGAACCAGGACGGATACTCGACGAACCTTTCCTCGAATAGCTGCAGGCTGGGCAGCCGCTAGTTGGTCAAAGAAGCTGTCGGGCATTGCGTCAACCAGTCCCAGACCAAACAGCGGTTGGGTACGCCGTCCCACATTTTTCACATTGGCTTGAGAGGGCTCCTGCTCTTGGGGAACGCAGCATAGGGTCGGGTTCCCCGACTGACATTGACCACGACTGGCCGCTGGTAAGTTGGGGTTTTGAAAGTTTCCCAAACTAAACAGCTGCTTCAAGGAACCGCCGAGTGAAGTGAGAGAATTGAACGAACCCGCAGCGAATCTGCCAAAACGTCGCTCAATTTGCTCACCAGCACCGCCCAGCGCTCCGTTCGTGTGACATTGGCCGCATGCGTTGCCATTGAATATCGGGCCAACGCCGTCGTTGCTATTTTCAACGGCTGCGAAGGCATCAGTCGCTTCTGCGAGCAATCCGGCGTTTCCGATCAGACCTGGAATAAAGCTGCCCACTTGCATTTGCGTTCGAGTCTCGATGGGCTCGGACTCTACTTCCATCGCGCAACCTCCCGTGGCGAGTAGTGCTGCGCTAGAAACTGCGCAACTGAATGCAAGTGTCTTTCGGTTCCTGCCGGCTGGCGAGCCTGTGCTTCTTGCTAACTGATGATCCATAGTTCCCTCATGCCTCATTGTTGAATCGATCTAGTCCCGCCAGGAACTAGATCCCCGGACTCCGAATGACTCGAAGGCCTTTCCCTGTCGCTCGTTACGGTCACCGCGAGGGTCATTCACCAGGCAGATGCGAAACGTGAAAGCACGTGCTGCACACCTAGAGCACGGATCCGCAAGGGCTGAGGCGCTGGGCTGAGGAGAAGCAGAGCGATAGAGCGGCTGACCGACCGGGGATCGGAGACGGCGCGTTTCTTTCCCTTGAACGCGGATGCATTGCGAAACGAGATGGCCCGCAGCCTAGTGATGAACTGCGTTTGAGTGTGGTCATCAAACGCAAAACGGTCGACGCACATTTAACGTCGACTTCGGGAAACCCGCGTTTGCGTTCCTGTGCTCTTGCGGATCACAGCGTGCTTCCGTGAGCACTGGAGTGGTCAAAAACGAAGACTCGCGGCAAAATCGGCGCATGAATCTGCCTTCCTGCCACCCTTCGTGGACCAAAGCTTTTGTCGCGCTTCTTGCTTTCACTTGTTTCACCGGCTGCGGTGATGACGCGACAGAAATCGATGGATCCACGGCGAGCGGAGGAACCACTTCGAGTAGCGGAGGAGTAAACAACGGCGACAGCAGCGACGGTGGAACGGGTGCACTTGCAGGATCTGGGGGGGCACCCGTTGGTACGGGGGCCACAGTAGGGACAGGGGGAGCCCCGGGGACAGGCGGAGACAGCTTGGGCACAGGTGGCGAAGGCACTGGCGGCACTGTTGTTTTCGTACCGCCGGAGAAACCAGAGTGGACAGTCGATACCTTGGCGAAGCTGCGCGCCGCTATCGTTGACAGCGATCAAGAGATCGTCATGAAGGAAGGCAGTTACCTCTTGAGCGATCTGCCGGAAGGGTCACGAGATCTGGTGTTTTCCGGTTCGGACAATACCATCGACCTGGTAGGGGTTTACGTAGAAGTTCCTGTAGGAAGCACACTGCAAGAGAGCTACTTGGACGTTTCCGGTTCGGGAAACACGATCATTGGGGGCGTTTTTGAAGACACCTACTCGACTGGACTCGTCGATGTCACCGACTTCTATTCTTACAACAAGGATCGCGACGACCTGGCCTATGGCCTGAGGGGCAATCCGGTGATGAGGATCGGCGGGAATGACAACTTGGTCGATGGAATCAAGCTGACTATTCGCGGCTCGTTTCCGTATGGATACGGAAGCATGTTCGGCATCGGCGCCGGCAATACCTATGGCCTGAACAAGCGCTGCGGCATCTTTCTCAATGGGCAAGGAAATACACTCGACCATGTGGAGATCCAGCAGCGGGCCTTCTGTCATGGTATCTTCACTCAATCGCCGGCTGATAACACCACAGTGCGCAACTCGCTCGTGGAAGGAGTCGTACGGCTCGGTGCGGAGTTGTACGATGAACCCGAGGACTCACTCCCCGGTCAACTGGGATACATGTTGCCTGATCCGGACAACATGAAAGTCCCTGGCTCTAATCCAATCCCGAAAGACGAGGTCTTCTCGCTCTCCGAGGACGGCTTGCGGGCCTATACAGGTGGTGGAAGCTGGACGGTTGAGAATTGTACAGTGCGGAGAATGCGAGGTGGCATTCGCCTCTACTTGGCCAGCGCAGCTACAGTCACCAATTCTCGAGCAGAGGACTGCGGGGCAACCAACTTCAACTTGCCCGCTGGGGCAACGGTGACGGGTTCGAGCGGAAACTTTGCTTACGCACCGCTGAATGACAACCGACTCGCGCGATCCAATCAATCCCTGGAACTCACCATCATTGCTTCACCCCACGCGACTGGCCCCCACAACATCGCGGACATTTTGGGCAACAACCAGAATCTCATCTTTCATCGAAGCCCCGGGCCTGAAGACAGTGATGAAACGCGAGCGATTGTGGTCGCGGGAAACAATTCGACCATCCGCAATGAGACCGAGTACCGGATCATCGTCACGGGCTCGGGCAACGACATCACAAGCGCCGGCGAGGTCACCGACAATGGTTCGAACAACACTGTGTCGGCGATCCCCTTGGAACTCTGAAGTCGAGAACGTCCCTGTCCAACAGAAGTTCGCGTAACTCAAGGGTGTCGCCGCGCTACATAATATCTCCGCGCGAAAGAACGTCTTGCGAGAAAAAGACCAGCGACCCCCAGGAAAAGAAGGAGAAGGTCGTTTCTTTCGTCCCTTCATCGCAGAGCTCTCCTTCATCGACTAGGCCGTCGCAGTCATCGTCGATGAAGTTGCACTTTTCTTCGCTCGGTTGTCCGGGTGTGCAATCCGCCTCGTCGCATGAGAAGCTCGCTCGGACGCACCAGCCCACACCGCAAAGCGGGTGCACTCTGTCATCGATCTTCCCGTTGCAGTTTTCATCAGTGTAAAGATCGCAGACTTCCTCCGCCCCGGGATTCGCGTTCGCATTATCCGCGTCACAATCTCCGCCCTCCGCTGCGTAGCCTCGCATGGGTACACAACCGATCACGGTGTCGCCGCTCGCCAACTCCTGGGCGGAATAGTATCCGTCGCCATCCTTGTCGGGATAGCCGAGCGCGAACCGCAAAAACTCCTCACAGAGTATCCGCAGTCTCCCCTTGCCGGCGAAGCGCGCAGACTGCTCTACCGTGTGCAAGAGGCCCGCTCGGAGATGAAAACAAGCCTGGACTAAGGATCGACTCGATACACAGCCGCGCTGTCGAGAAAGAAATCGTTGCCGGTCGTTTCAATGTTGGCATTCACGAGGCCAAGTAAACTGGACCCAGCGGTGCTTGCCTGCCACTCGACAGAAAGCTCGGTCCAAACGTCCTTCACGAGAGCCACCCCTTCAGTGATGACACCAACAACCACGCCGTCGAGGCGCAGCTCAATACGGGGATCACGCTCGAGATTGCTCTCCCACCAAGTACGTATCCAAACTGAGAAGCGATACCTCTGCCCAGACTCTAAGCTAATGCTCTGCTCATAAAAGGGCACTTCGGCGTCGAAGGTGCTGTTGACCATGAGCATGAATCCCTCGCCGGAGATATCGTCCACATCGAATTCCACGCCCCGGTGCAGCAGCTGCGGTTGATCGGTGACGGCTATTTCACCCTCGTTAACGACACCTGAATCAACGATCAGATACCCCGTCTGGAAACCGGCTGCCCCGTCAGCGAAATCACCATTGACCAAGAGGTTCTCAGGTTCGGGCTGGGGCGACGCGCCTCCCCCGCCTGCTCCGGCTTCGCCGGGTATCGGCCTAGGGGAAGTGGCACCTCCCGAGGCGCTGGGATCCGTAACGCTTCCATCCTCAATTCGTCCCAGAACAATCGTCTCATCCACGGAACACGCGCAAGCGAGCGCACTGGAAACGATGAACTGAGTGAGGGCAACGCGCTGCACAATCGAAGTCTGGGGTCACAACCGGTAGTAGAAGGCGAGCTGAAAGCTAGCACCAAAACTAGGTTGATGGAGCGCCTCCTGGATGGAGGAAGGCTCGCTCTCCACGGCAAAAACTGGCTGCCTCAGTGGCACCGTAGCACCGGCGCCCAGCTCGAGGCCCGCCCTCGACGTACCCGGGAAGCGAAGCAATGCGCCGCCAGACAGCGCCGGGACAAATGCCGCCCCCGTGGAATCTTCCAAAGTGCCGGTACCGGTGCCCCGAAGAATGCCAGGACGAAACGTGGCGCATGCGTGCAGCCCGATTGCCGAGAAATCGTGCCCGGCGCAGCCTCGGATGCCTACCCAACCCAGGAGAAACTGTCCCCCCACCGCTGCTCGCTCAGGCAGTGAGGCGCTCACTTGGGGCACGAGGCCAAAGCTCAAGTCCGCGCGTAGCCAGCGCCACTGAACTCCTCCGCCCAGCTCAAAACCCCAGCCAAACTTCGGCAAGAGCGCCCCTTCGAGGACAACACCAGCGTGAAGGATGCCATGAAGCTGATCACCAATCTGCGGGGGGGCCGAATCGCTGCCCTCGGCTTCTCCGTCTTGGGACTCCGATCCCAGGGGGGCGTCTTCGGAAGAGGTATCGGGCGGGGCTTCCACGGCCTCTTCCTCAGGCTGGCCAGCGCCGGAATCAGGATCCACGGCCAGGGCAATGATCATCGCCGCCGCCTGCGCCACCGCGTTGCAAGACTCCGCTCCAAGGGACCGCTTCCCCTCAACCGCCCCGCTCATCGTCAACTCAACGCTCCAGCTATCTGAAGCTGCACTTTCCACAGTCGCTTGCACGTAGAGCGGCTCACTGGGCGCGGACACCACGAGACGCGCGACCTCTTTGAGGACACTGGCTCTCGAAGGACACCCCACAGGCGCCGACCAACTCAGTTCAACAACTTCATCAGCGCGGGCCAGCGGGGCGGCGAACAACATCGCCATCACTGTAGCGCAGGCAGCCGCGCAACCCCTCACTTGTTGAGTCACCTGCACTCAAGTCTATTCACTACTTCGCAGAAGAAAAGCAAGATGTACGAACGCGTCCGGCGAGAGGAGAGTTGGGGTTTTTCTTCAAAAACTGCGTAGCAGCGCTCCGCCCCCGGCTCTCTTGGCCTGCCACGCAGAGCGCGATCGCTCGAACGCCTGAGCGCTCGACCGACAGAGCACCGACCGGATACTTCCTTGAATGCTCATCAAGTGCCTGGAGTGCCACCGAAGCATTCCCGTTCTTCAGGGCGCTCTGGGCCGCCCCCAGCAACTTCAGTTCCCCCTGAAGGTCTGTTTTTCGAATGCGAGGAACAGACTTCTGCTGACCCTGAGGAGAGGGATGTGTTTCTTCAACCGGCTCCGGCTCCTCGGGCGCCAATTCGACAACGGGCTCGCTCCGCTCAACTGGTTCAACGACGAGAGGAATGTTCTCGACCATCTGCGGCGCTCCGTCCCCCGATGGCGATTCAGGCTCTGACCAGAACGCGACGGCGCCGACCCCCATGCCGACGGTGACCATCATTGCACCCACCTTGAGCCAACTCGCGGCCGTCATACCCATGATCGTTCCGGGTGCAGCAGCAGCGGTCTTTGCCATGCCAACGGTAGCGGTGGCGGTAGTGGCACCTGTAATAGCTGCCACACCGATTCGCGAAGCAATCCCGGCCCGCACTCGGTCCCGATCCTCACGAGATGGAGCCTCGTCTACGCGGAGGGCCTCAAAGAGACGACGCTCATCAGAACCAAATTCAGTCATGTCATCCTCCATCTTTCCTTAGCCCTGTGCCGCTGAGCAGCAGCCGCGAATTCCTTGCGAGCAGTGCGTAGGCGCGAATAGATTGTGTTCAAGTTGACCCCCACTGCCTCCGCCACCTCAGGCACCGGCAGCTCCTCCAATTCAACAAGAATCAAAACCAGGCGTTTCTCTTCATCGAGTTCGGACAAGAGATCACGCGCCAGTTCCGCTCTCTGACCGATTGCAACTTCCTCTTCGGGAGAGTGATTCGGAGTAGATAACGTACCAGGGTCAACCAGCGGGAGCTTCGAACGGTGCGCAGGACTCTTGCGGCCCAAGGTGCGGTGGTGCACCAGCACGACATTGCGCAAAATACCGAACACCCACGTCTTCAAGGCCGAACGCCCCTCAAACTCAGGAAGCTGGCGATGAATGACCACGAAGGCATCCTGACAGACGTCATCAAGCGCCGAATCAGCGACGCCTAACCCCCGCGCCGTCCGCCAGACAAAGGGAAACAGCTCTTCATAGATGGACTCAAAGTCAGGCTGTGGAGCTGCACCCTGGTCCATTTGAGCTGTGGCAAGTACCGTCACTGAGGGTGAGTTGCCACCACCGGGCCGATCCATTCCGCAAACCATAGCACACGCCAATTTTCGTCGCCCGCGGTCGAATGCCCAACGGATGCCCTCCCCTGCGGAAACTCAGTCTTGTGCAGAAATTACGCCTCAATCCCGCTTTTCGTTACTTTCCACTTGTCGCGCCGCTGGCCTTTAGCCTCGCTTGTTCCGACAGCCAAGGCACGCAAAGCCTTGAACAAGCCCCTGGCTCGGGTGGCAACCCAGCGAGCACCAGCACTGGGGGAGCCGGAACAGTTGATGGGACAGGGGGCGGAACGGGCGCCGAGGCTGGAACGGGCGGAAGCCCTGGTGTCAGCTCCGGTGGCAGCGCAAATAGTGGTGGAGCGCTGGGCACCGGTGGAGCGGCGGAGCCTGAAGATCCCTGCGCTAACGCCGACGAATTCGAAGGCTGGACGATCGCATCGCTCGTGGAGCTCCGGGCGGCGGTACAGCTGAGTGATCAGAACATCGTGCTCAAGCCGGGCGACTATTCGATCGCTGATTTACCGCAGAACGATAGGCACTTCCTAGTGTCGGGCGACAACAACATGATCGATTTGACCTGCTCCCGGATTGAGTTCCCGGTGCACCTAGGGGCTCAAGTGGCGCATTTCCGCTTCGAAGGGGCGGGGAACACACTGAAGGGCGGCTCGATTGAGAATACGTATGAGAGTGGTCTGCTCAAGGTCACTGATTATGTGAGCTACAACCTAGATCGCGACAACCTGGCCAAAGGTGGCAAGCCACACATGGTCATTGCGGGAAATGACACGACAATCCTGGGCACGAAAATGACTGTGCGAGGTTCGTTCCCTTATGGCTACGGGAGCTTCTTCGGCATCGGAGGCAACAATACCTATGGGCTGAGCAAGCGTGGCGGCATCCAGGTCAACAGCTCCAACACGGTGATCGATGGTGTCGAGCTGATCATGGAGGCCTTCAGCCATGGTATCTACATTGGACCAGGTGAAGGGGCAATTTCCGACAACACCACGATCCGCAACACGACGGTCCGAGGAATAGTTCGGCCCACCAATGACATCCTGGCCGAGGGCGAGGGCAGCCTAGCCCTGCAAAACGACTTCGAAGACAACGACGGCAACGCGATCCCTGCGGACGACGCCGAATCCTTGTCAGAAGACGGCATCCGCACCTACCCCGATGCCGGGAGCGTCTTCGTGGAAAACTGCACAGTGGAAGGTATGCGCGGTGGAATTCGACTCTACAACGCCACCGTCGCCGAGGTGACCGGCTCAACAGCGACTGGGAACCGTCTGTCAAACTTCCAGATGAGCCGAGACGACGTCGTCTCCTCTTCGAGCGCGGACTTCACCTACGGTCCAGCCGTGTGGATTTCGCCGTTTCAACAAAACCAGGAGCTGGACATCACTCTCCTGCCTTCGCCAAACGCCATCGGCCCCCACAACATCGCCGATCTAGACAGAGGCGGAAACACTATCGTTTTTCGCCGTGCGCCCGGTCCTGAAGACACGGACGAGACGCGAGTGATCATGGTCACCGACAACAATTCGACAATCACGAACTACACAGAATACACCATTGTCTTGGCAGCAGGTACGAGCGGAAACACGATCACGAGCGCCGGAGATGTGGTCGACAATGGCAACAACTCAGTCACGAAGATCGATCTGGAGCTGTAGAAAACGCGGGTTGTCGCTCTTTTTTTGAAATGGAAGAGCACAGAAGCGGAAACTCACTCCGCGAATGACCCTCTATTCTTCACTCACGACGCGCTTCACTCGACTCAGCCGCCTGACACTGTTCGCGACAAGCGCGCTGCTATTCGGGTGTAGTGGGCAGGAGGGTTCACCGGGGGGAGGCTCAGGCGAACCGGGGCAGGAAGGAACCGGGAGCACGGGCGATGGCTCAGGAAGTGATAATCCGGGCGCCGATGGTTCCGGAGGAAATGGCTCCAGCGCTGGCGGCGCCGGGAACACTGGCTCTGGCGGAAACGGCTCCGGCAATCCCGGAGGTACGAGTGTCTGCGGCGTCGAGTGGGGCCCGAATGCCGCGAACATCCCCCAGGTGGGCGAGCCTGGCTTTGACCGCTCCGCCGATCCTGGGGTGCATCCCACCTTCTCTAGTGACCCCGATCTCACACGCTGTGAGGACTACGTCTACACGCCGACCGAAGCGGGGGACCACGATCTCGACCCAGGCATCGTTGCCGTTAACTACGATGTCACCGGTGCAGACGACTTGCGAGCGGTACTCTCCTCTCACTTAAGTGAACTTCAGGCTGGCCACGGCCTAGCCCTGTACTTACGGGGTGGCACGGAACTGGGCGACGCTGATCTCGACTTTCTCCAGAAGCTCAACCTTGAGGGCGACGGGCTGGGGCTGGACAATCTCGACACCCTTCATGTCTACAACCTGCGCAGCCTTCGAGGCGGGGTCGAATCCACCCTGGAAGAAGAACGCTCCTACGGCATCCCCGAACCTTTTCTTTGGAGGAACGGCTGGCACGCGCCCGACAGCGAGATCATGAAGGGCACTGGTTGGGTGAAGCACATCGTCATGGATGATCTGGAGGAGATCCAAGCCGGGACTTTTTGCGACACGATGTTCGAGTCGATCAGCTTCAAAGGGGTGAAGGTTGTCCGCGAAATGGGCTTCGGTTTCTCTCCCCGGGGCAAGCTCACTTACATCTACATGCCGAGCCTCGAAGAGGTCGAGCAACACGCTTTCCGCCGCAGGCAGCGTGTCACGAAGTACAATTTGCCCCGACTCAAAGTAGCTGGTCGCTTTGCCTTTGATGACAATACGCAAATTCAGTTCTTCAACATGCCTTCGCTGATCAATCCGGACACGGGCGACAATGAGGACACGCGCAATACCTTCAACGATCCGCGCGATCTCATCGCCTTCAACTTCCCCAGCATGGAGTTCACCGGGCTAGCGATGATCGGTGGCACCAACGAAACCACCACCGTGTTTCGCTTCCCCTCGATGATCAACTTCGAAGGCGGCTCGCTCCAGGGGCATACCAACCTCAAGTTCGTGTGGGCACCGAACGCCGTCCGCATCGGGCCGAACATGTTCGTGGGCAATGTCTCTCTCTCGGAAGTCTACGCGCCCAAGGTCGAGGACGTTGGCTACACCAGCTTCAAAGGCTGCACGGGGCTTAGCTACCTGGAACTCCCCAGCGCCAAGATTGTCCGCATTAACGCTTTTGAAGGCGCCACTTCACTCGAAGAAGTCCACCTGCCTGTGATCGAGAACATCCAGAACGAGGTCTTCCTCGATCTTCCCAATCTCAAACGCGTTTACCTCGGGGAGACGCCTCCCGAGCAGGGTACTGACGTCTTCACAGGTACCAGCCCCGAACTCGTGATCTACCACCAGGGTGACGACGCTGCCTGGAACGGCTGGCGGCCAGTAGGCAACGACACGGCGACAGTTGTTCACGAATAGAGATGTTTCACGGGGAAGGCCCGCTCTCAAGCAGCAGCCACTTACTGCCCACGATTCGTGCCGTTCTTCAGCTTTCGACTCACGAGATGATGACGCAGTCGAAAAATCACCATCTAGGCAGTCGCGGCCGACGAGCGAAACTTAGGAGGAAACGCCTCGCCTCGAAGATCACGTGTCGTGAGACCGCACTCCTGTCGGATCATTCTGCACAGCTGCTGTTCACTAGAGACCCCGACGATCGAGGCAATTTCTTTCACCCCCATCGTCGTGTTTCTGAGAAGCGAGCGAGCTCGGCCCAGACGTTGCTGTCTCAGAAAATCTGAGGGCGATTCGCCCGTTTCCTGAACAAACCTCCGGCAAAAATACGACCGTGACATGTCCAGGCGCTGCGCCAAACTCTCGACCGAACGTATGCTCGCCATGTCGCGTTGAACAACTCGGTGCGCGAGGCTCTTTAACTCGTTGCCGCTTCGGGTAGCGGCGCGCCGAAGTTCTCCGATCAATCCATAGAGCAAAGGCTCAGGAAGAGCTGGGTCAAGATCACCTTTCCTGGGGACCTCCGAGGAGATCCATTCTGCCATTTCCGTTAACCGTCCGGCGCCGTCAGAGACTCGCGCAGGCAAGTCGCCCAAATCGACATCCCAAGAAATTCCGATCGTGTACTTGACCACCATTTCCTCCGGAGCCAGCCATTCCTCGTGAGGAGTCCCAGCAGGATAGAAAAATAGTTCGCCTGGGCCCGCAACGAGTTCCTCGCCCAGCACCGTCGAACACTGGTGCCCCTTCTGGAAGATCAGCAACTCGTGGTGTGGGTGGGTGTGCTCTTTGAAGTACCAGTCGGTCGGATCAAGCTCTTCCCGCACCGCATAGAGCAGCAGTGGAACCGAAGAGACGTTTTCCGATGGATCGAGCGTGAAGGGATTCATTGAACTCCTGCAATGACTATAGCGCGAATGAGCAACATGAAGTGCGGCGGTCATCTCAACTTCGGGTCAATTCTTTTCGCGGCATCCCGCCGTTTTCATGGAAGCAGGTAAACCTTTGCAGGTGAAAAATTGTACTGCTTCGATTTTCTTCAGCCACCTCGGCCCTTGGCCATCACGATGCACGCCGAAATCGAAGCCCCCTGAAATCATCTTGGGGTACTTGATTCGTGACGCTGCTCGTCTTGCGCTTCATCCGTGGGTGATCGCTTGAAAGGAGACAGCACTTGCCCCCAAAACGTTGAGGGGACGTAGTCTCCGACCACACCGTAGTGATCGGGCCACTTTCTATCGGCCTGGACTGCAGTGCCGAACAGGTGATCGAGAAACGCGAAGTGGGCCGCGTAGTTCTTGTCGATGGCCTCGGTGTCCTGCGAGTGATGCCAATGATGAAAGTTAGGAGTGACGATCACGTACGAGAGTGGCCCCAGACGTACGCTGACATTGCAGTGGTTGAAGACCGCCTGAAGTCCCACAATCACGACGTAAGCGTCGATTACCTGTTTGGAGAATCCCAATACAAAGATTGGCGCCAGCACCAAGCAGCGCGTGAGCAGTAGCTCAATCAAATGCTGGCGCGAACCTGCCACCCAATCCATGCACTTGGCGCTGTGGTGCACGGAGTGGAGACGCCACAGCAGCGGTACCTCATGGTAAGCGCGGTGAGTCCAATACTGCGCCGTATCGGCGACGAGGAGGCACAGGAACAACCCAATGAAAAAGGGCAGGTCCGAGACCCACTTCTGAAGACTCGCGTCCTGCGCCCAACCAAGTGCCCCATGCACAGTATGATTGACGATCACGAGAGCCAAACCCACCAGCAAGTGGTTGACGACAAAATGGATCATGTCCGCCTGCCACTCGGGGCGAAACACCGGCTGTTCTTTGCGATGCGCGAAGAGCTTTTCGATGAAAACAAACACGAGCGCGGAGCCGAGGAGGTCGAGCACCAACCAATCAACCCCTAAGTAAGGAGTGTGATCGGGAAAATCACCAACAGGAACACCTGGTCCACCGAGCAAGAGAGCCAAAACCACGAGACCGAAGGCCCAGCTGGCCAGCCAGCGCGAGCGTCCGCGGATAATGTTCCAGAGCGCGAGGGAACCGCTCAATATGAGGGCTGCTGTCAGGACCACTCGCAAATGATCCGGGTTGTAGTTCTGGCGAAGCTCGGGCGTCGTCAAATAGGCTGGGTAGCGATAAGCGAGCACCGCCAACACCGACAAAGCACCCAGGGTGAGCGCAATCACTCCGCTGACCAAGCCCAGACGACCTGGTAGCGAGCCGTGAGCCGCCAACAGCGACGGCATGTCCCCGATCAAACGGGCAGGCTGGACGACTTCCGCTTCGAGACTGCCAGGCTCAGGGGGGGCCTCCTTGTTCATTGATTCACTTTATCCGCATTGGAAGAGCACTCAACCGTGCGGGCGCGAGAGGCTCACTGGGTAGCGACACCCTGGTGCGAAAATCGACTGCCGGCTCCCTTGACTTCGCCCTGACTCGGGAACATACGCAGACTCATGACAATCTTATCTTTAGTGCGCTTTCTTCTGGTCGGGGTACTCCCGCTAGCAACCGTCATGGGATGTTCAAGCGAATCTGTCGAGCTTGAGGAGGGACTTGAAAAGTGGAACGCCAACGCTCCTTCGAAGTATGTCTTGATCACCCAATCCACAGGTTTCGCTGGAGGTCCTCGCCATCTTTCTGTGGTCGACGATGGCGAAGTCAGTGACTGTTTTCTCGAAGCTGACGAAACAACGTGCAGTCCAGAACCTGATGCCAATAGTTCGGATCCAGTTACTCTGCTTTATGAGCAAGCAATGCTAGATACCGACGCCGAACTCAAAAATATCGAGATCGATGAAGAGTACGGGTATCTCGTCAATTACTACCTGGACGGCGGGGAGGAGGGGTGGGGTGAAAGAGTGACCTGCTTCATCCCGGACAGCGTCGATCCGACAGCTTGCGAGGACTAGGTCCCCGGGGTCCCCGTCGCTACTTCACGATCACGACCACGTCTTCATCTTCAATCGTGAAGCCACATTCGTTCGGAGGAGCCACCCAGTTGATGACGTTGTACCAAAATTGCTTCACCTGATAGAGGCTGGCAACGGTGTGGAGGAACGCGGGCTCATAGCCCTCTTCACCCTCGACTCCAGAAGCCGGCTCGTAGCAGTCGTTGTACTCGTCCATCTGGAGGTTCGCGGGTTCGCTTTCCCACTGATTCGCGAAGATCGCCCACTCATCACCCCAGGCAAACACTCGTCCGGCGCCATCCACCTCTTTTGCAGCTGCAATTACCTCACCTGATACGGGATCGGTGGCGATGGTGGTCGCTGAACCGTCCGCTGGAACGTCGATTCCGTAGCCCACATACGCACCGACGTAGTCCAGTTCATAGGTCAGTCCCGCAAGAGCGCCTTCCTGATCGCCGAACTCGACGGGAGCCGTGATCAACGCGGGGCCGATGCAATACATGTTCACATCACGCTCTTTGTACTTGATCGTCTGTACGCTCGCATTTTGGGCGGTCAGGGTGCTGTTGTAGCTGATCCCCGAAAACTCAATCAGCTGGCTCGTAAAGGTCTCTTCTGAATCCTTGCTCACAAAACCAGTCAAGCTGATGATGCCGCCCCCCGTAGTTTTCGACCATTCAGCAACGGCTAATTTTTCGGCCTCACTGAAGGTCCACCCGTTCACGTTGGCCACCAAGAGAATATCGTACTGAGCCAAGAAGGTCGCATCCATCGTTGGCTTCGTCGTAATCGTTTCAACGGTTGCCGTACCGCCACTATTTCCATTCAGCCAATCCACGAAGGGCTGAGAATCCTTTTCGTTTGCCGCACTATCTAGAGTACCGAGTAAGGCCATTCTCAAACATGTGCAGTTCTCGCCGGCTTCGTCGCAAACCTGTTCGCGCACGTCTAAGTCGCGGTCGTCGTTGCTCATCACTGGCGGGGGATCGGTTCCGATGGGGTCAATCTCCCCGTTGTTCTCAGGACCATCATCATCTTGTCCAGCGTTGGGATCTACCTCGCCAACGCCAGGACCAGTTTGCTGCGATTCAGCGCCTTGAGGACTGCATGCGATGAACGAACCCAACGAAACGGCGAAACCGGCGGAAAGGAAAGAATAGCGAACGAGCGTTGTGAAGATCATGAGAAACCCTTGACGGATATCGTAATAAGTAAATTGTTAGATGCACAAGCTATCTCGAAAGGCGAAAGTCGCAAGAAGAACCGCAGAAAATTCATCCACCGAGCTGAGGGCATCCGTCTCCAGGAAATTTTTCTGACCACCAAGGTCATGAGGCGCACGTCTTGGTATCCACTTTTCGCGCAAGGCTCTTGGCAGCCGCTGCAAGTTTCCGGGCCGAACGAAAGACAACGTGGCACGCCTGTCTAGATGCTGCGCTGCGTCCAATGCCTATATGGCACCACTCAATTCACAGCCTCGCCGCCTGGCCTGGCTTATCTCCACAACTTTGTTCTTTTCTCTTTCCGGATGCGGCCTGACAGCCGAGCCCGAAGCCGACTCAGATGAGTTCCGTTCGATCGAACAACTCGCTCTAGGTGATGATTGCGACAGCACCAACCAATGCAAAATCAAATATGGCCAACAGGCGAGCGATTGTAAAAATAGCGCCGCCGACAATAGTGTTTGTCTGTGCGGAGGAAGCACTCCATGTGACAGCGCCCCTGAACCCGCTCCACCGCAAACAGGAGGCGCCGACAGGACCGTTCATCTGACCAATAAGGGGCAAAACGCATATCTATTCTCGGAAAGTCGGGCGGATGGAAACCGAGACGACACTTGTGGCGGTGCTGACGCGACGAACGTCAAGGCGAGTCCAACTTTCGCGACAGGAGCCGCCGCCCAGTTCTCATTGATTCCGGTAGAGGGCGACTGGTTTCGGGTGGTCTCCAGCGACGGAAAGTTCCTTCAGTGCACGAATCAAGCAGATGGAGATGGCTTGGTAGTTCGCCTGGCCTCTAGCTCCTGTACGGGTACTTGGACACAGTGGCGCAAAGTCGGCGCGGGTAACGGAACCTTTCGACTCGAGAACCGAGCGCACGGCGGGTGGCTGCAAGCGAGCGGCCAGACAGATGTGGATTCTGGAAGTGGGAATCACCTACGCGCGGTAGCCACCAGCTTTACCGGAGATCTCACTCGTTGGGAGGAAGAGGCAGTAGGAGGAGGTGGCACCACAACCCCACCCGATCCCGGTCCGAGCGATCCGGGCAATCCAGCGCAGTACAGTGGCAACACCCATTGGGACTCCGCCTCGGGAACCCTCACCTATAAGTCTAATGGCACTCTGCCCAATACCCATCACGGCTGGAATGTTCCCTCGCAGGTGAAGAAGATCGTCATCGGGGCCGGGGTTCGCGTCAACGGACGTTTCGACATTACCCACACCATGGAGGTGCAGGGCGAGAATCGAAACTCTTCGGTACTCTTTGGAACACCACTCCAGGGATACAACAAGAACAATGATGGCTGTGGGGAATGCAAGTCCGCCGTGCGGGGCGAGGGCAACATCGTCGTCACTGTAAAAAACCTCACCTCCCTCAACCCCTACGGTTTTCACTTTACGGGGAAAAAGGGCGCCAAATTTGTCCTCGATTCGGTCAATGCGATTGATGATCGTGATGGTCACGGCAACAACAGTGATGGGATCTCCGCAGCAGGGGGCAGCGTCGTGCGCAATTGTTACTTCGAGAGTGGCGACGACATCATCAAGGTGTACGCTGACATCGAAGTCATCGATACGCACATCAAGATGGTCACCAACACAGTCCCCATCCAGTTTGGATGGGGAAGCTATGGCAGCGGCGCCCGGGGAGTATTTCGAAACCTGAAAGTCTCTGGAAATTCAGGACGCGGCGCGGCGGACAACGCCCTCATCAGTGGTCGCAGCGGCACCTACAACAAAGAGATCCTGATCGATGGTCTCGACTACCAGAACTCAAACGGCTCTGTGATTGTCTTCAGAGAAGCCCGCGGCAACGCCGACATCGAGATCAAGAACGCGAAGATCGATGTGGCCAAGTTTAGGGGCCGCAGTTGGACGATGAACTCAAATCCCAAAGTCTGCGGCACCGTCTATTCGAACGGTCAAGGGGCTCCGAACTCCTTCGACTGCCGCTAGAGGCGCAACCAGATCCCTGCCGGCGACCAACTCCAGGTGAGACGCCGGCTGCGCTGGATCGCAAGGCCAACCAAAAGAGCACCCGATTCAGAGCTATCTCAACTGAAGCAATCGAGCAGTTCTAGTCTGCGGCGCGCTGCCTTCCACGCCGCCGCAAGATGCTCCTATTTTGCCGCACGTCGCCTCAAAATGCTCCATGCCGGTAAGAGCACGAACCAAAACCCTGAGGCCGGCATGAAGAGCACGCCTGCCAAGCACTAAAGCCAGCAAATGGTAGCCGACGAAGTGCGGCACCGGCTGGCCTTGCTTCTCCAAATGTCGGACCAAAGCGCCGAGAGGCACCACCGCGAGGCCAAAAAAGAGAAACCAAAACATCGTCAACGGGGCGAGTTCAAGGGGAGCCTGCTGTAAGAAAACGGGTTTCAGCTCGTGTAGCGGAACGCGCTCCCCCATCAGGCGCTGCATCTCGGGGTCGGGAAGCAGGCGCAGTCCAATGAGCAGCCCGAATGCCGTGTGAATCCCGGCGATGATCAGCAGTGCGATGCCCGCCCAGGTGGAGCCCTGGCTCTTGTCTTTTTCCATGAGCCCGAGCTTACCATACGCTGGCGTATGGTCCATACGCTGGCGTATGGTTGTGACGTGGCTGACCTATCGCAGGACGACTGGGCAATGGCTGGCGCTCTCGCCTGGGGCCGTGGGGGACTTCGCGCCGTGGCGATTGAACCGCTCGCAGCAAGAGCTGGGGGTCACTAAGGGCAGCTTCTACTGGCACTTCAAATCACGCGCGGAACTTATCCGAGCCATCCTCACACTCTGGGAGGAGCAAGGTACTGAGCAAGTGATCCTCCGCTTAGACAAGACATCGTGCCCACGAGAACGCCTCAGTGCCCTGTTCCGAGAAGCGTTGGATCGCCCGGACTTTCTCAAAACAGAAGCAGCGATTGGAGCCTCTGCATTGACCGGGCACCCTGAGGTCGCCGAAGTCTACATGCGCGTCCAACAAAGGCGCATCAATTACGTCGCCCAGATCCATCAGGAACTTGGTTTCACCAAGCCCCAAGCTCAACGTCGGGCTGCACTCGCCTACGGCGCCTTCCTCGGATGTGTCCAGCTGGTGCTGCTCGGACACGGAAGTCTCAAGACCACCGCTGGCTTACGACAGCAAGTCCGGCTGTTTGAAGAAATGCTCCTCCCCTGACTCAACGCAGACCTGCCGACGACGCTGAGTTGGTACGACAAACGACCTCACATTTCAGGGGGCGCGCTGATGTCCTCGCCCAGCACAACGCAATCGCGTCCGGCTTTCTTCGCTGCATAAAGGGCTTGGTCTGCGCTGTGGATCGCTGCCTCCGCCGTACAATTTCTCGGCGCGCTAATCGATACGGCCCCGAAACTCGCAGTAAGAGAAAGAAACGCCTTCTCGTGCCGAATCTTCAGCTGGGCGATCTGCAGGCGACTGCGCTCAGCCACCTTCTCGACACCAGCGGCGTTCGTATCTGGTAGCAAGACAGCAAACTCCTCACCGCCGTAGCGACCCACGAGATCTGAAGTACGCAGGCCTTGGGAGAGCGCCCAAGCTACCTGCTTCAAGGCCGCGTCACCCGCTTGATGCCCGTAAGTATCATTGAGTTTCTTGAAGTGATCGACGTCGACCATCAAGAGTCCCATCGGCGAGGAACTTCTTCCAGCTCGGTGCAGCTCACGCGTCAAACATTCCATCAGATAACCCCGATTCGCCATGCCAGTCAGAGAATCCGTCCGCGCCATCTTCGCAAGCTGTTCTGACTTGAGCTTGAGATCCAGGTGGACTCGAACTCGGGCAACCAATTCCTCGTCATGGAACGGCTTAGTGAGATAATCGGAGGCCCCAGCCTCGAAACCGCGCAGCTTCTCCTCGACCGCGTCTTTGGCCGTGAGAATAATGACGGGAACTGGAATCGTCGATTCCCTCCGCAACTTGAGGGTCAAGAACTTGAACCCATCGAGCCCCGGCATCACTAAGTCGCAGAGAACGATATCGACGGATTCACTCAGTAAGAGTTTTATCCCCGATGCACCATCCGACGCCATCAAGAACTTGTCGGCCAACCCAGTCCTCTGAAGGATATTCTTGACGCGATTACGGAGAACTACTGAGTCATCAACAATAAGAACCGTGGGCATGGGATGGTGATACGAGAGTAACACTGACTTGCTGCGCGTCACTACCGACCACGGGAGCCTCGCGGACCATCGGCAAACCCGACGCCTTCCGGCCGAGACAGTCCCGCAAAAAGCGCAAGGTTCTACGCTTCGATCCAGCTCATTGCTCCTGGTAAACCATCCAAACCACTGAAATATCTCAGCATTTCGTTTCTCACCAAAAGAAGCCGATGCCAGGAAACCAACCAGTTCAAACGCTCATGGTAATCAGATGACATGCCCGAGAAGTTCGCCGTGGACCCAGGAAAATTCGTCATCAAACTCTTCGAGAAGCTCACCACTTGGATGGAAAGCTTCGTCGTGATGCTGCCCAACTTGCTGTTGGCCTTCGTGATTATCGCGATTGGCGTACTCGTATCTCGTTGGACTCAAAAAGGAGTCCAAAGACTGCTTGTCCCGCACGACCCACAACGAACCGGTAAGTAGGCTATTGGGATCAGTGAGTCGTATCGCAGTTCTCTCAATGTGCGTGCTCGGAGCCTTGAGCCTGCTCCACCTCGACAAGGCTGTCACCTCAATGCTGGCCGGCGTTGGGGTCATGGGGCTCGCCCTGGGTTTTGCTTTCCAGGATATCGCAGCAAACTTCATGTCAGGATTCATGATGGCCATCCACCGACCCTTCAAGGTGGGAGACTTAGTGGAATTGACTGATCGTCAATGCCGAATTGTACGTGTGGAACTCAGAGCCACTGAAGTCGAAACAATGGACGGTCTGAGCATTCTCATTCCCAATCGCGAAATCTTTCAAAACCCCATCATCAACTACACGCGCACGCGGCAGCGGCGCATGGACCTGAGCATCGGCACAGCGTACTGCGACGATTTGAGCCGGGTGCGTTCCGTCGTCGTCGAAGCGTGCAAGAACGTGCCTCATCGCGACATGGCTCGTGATGTCGAGGTCTTCTTCAATGAATTCGGTGACAGCTCAATCAACTTCGATCTCCGCATCTGGATGAACGATTCGGCTCAATCTGCCTACGTCGAGACACGATCTGAGGCGATGATTGCCGTCAAACGCGCGTTTGATGAAAACGGCATCACGATTCCGTTCCCCATTCGCACACTCGACTTCGGAGCCAAAGTCGTCGGCGGAGAACGCATCGACGAGATGAAGTGGCCGATGGCCGCAGGAGAGCGCTAAGCCTATCGCTGGACCAGTTCTGCCTGGACGATGTCATGGAACAGCGGACGCCAGACATCCCAATCGTGACCCCCGGGTCGCACCAAAATGTGATTCGGGGGCAACACAGGGCGAAGCAGTTTCAATTGGCGCATGTGCGAATCTTCATCACCGCAGCCGAGGTAAATCACGGGCTCCCCCGGATGTTTCGGCCGCTCCTGCAACCATTTCCAAATGCTCACGCCGTGACGTGTGCGTTTGGTCTTCGCAGGGAACTTATCCGAACGCCATGACGCCAAGCTCCCCGCCTCCTCAATGTCTTCGGTGATCTTGCCCTCCCCCATGTAGGGAGCCAAGAGGACGACACCTGTCACCTCTTTCGGGTAGCGCTCCGCATAGGACACGGCACCGTATCCGCCCATTGAGATACCAACGATCCACATCTCGTCGTAGCGGTCGCGGATCGGTCCAATGACATCAGCATGCAGTCGATCCAAGACAACAAACTCTTTGTAGTAGCCAAAATGCGCGTCGGCGACGACGGAATCAAATTGAGGCGCCGCTTTCATCTCGTCTATCAGCCCACCCTCGACGACATCTTCAGGGTCGTCCCCCAGCCCGGGAAGAAAGACCACGAGATGCTTGGCGGATTTCCCCTGGCCTGAAGAAAACGATTCCTTCGCCATCGGGTTTGTCGGACTGCGGAAGAAAACACAGCCAGAAAGTGCGAGTCCGCAAACAATCCCGAGCAGAAATCGACGATTGGTCCTCATAGCAGCGAGCCTAGCCTCACTCAGCTCAGGAATCATTCACCTATCGAGGCACTGAAGCGGGCGGCCAAAGTACTTGCCGCCCTGAAGAGACGTGCCATACAGCGGGCCCATGCTGGCGGAATTGCGCACATTGCTTCGTTTAGGGCTTCCAGTGGTCGCAGGCCAAATTGGTATGATGCTTCTGCACTCGGTCGATACACTGATGCTCGGCAAATACGGAGTTGAGGAACTTGCCGCCGCATCCTTAGGCAGCCAGTGGATGTTTCTGACTCTCACCGTAGGCATGGGGTTCGTGCAGGGTATTGACCCGCTGGTCGCTCAGCGTCACGGGGCTCAGAACCACCTTGGTACCGGGCATGCTCTCCAACAGGGTCTGATGATGGCGCTCTTCGCGACGCTATTCATCAGCGTGGGTCTCCTTTTCACGGAAGACTTGCTGTTGCTCGTGGGTCAGGAACCTCGCCTCTCCCACATGGCACATCGCTACGTAGTGCTGCAGCTACCGAGTGTCTTTCCATTTCTCGGCTGGGTGGCCATTCGCTCCTATCTGCAAGGTCGCGAGATCGTACGTCCCGCCATGTGGGTGATGTTGCCGGTCAACCTCCTCAACGCGCTGTTCAATTGGCTGCTCATTTTCGGACCCGGACCGTTTCCGGAGTGGGGTCTTGAAGGAGCATCCATCGCCACCAACCTCTCGCGCTTCTTTACGGGCGGACTGCTGTTGGCCTGGGTGCTCATCGGACGTCTGCATGAAGGCGCATGGGAAAAGCCACAGTGGTTGGCGCGGCTTCGTTTTGCGGAATTGCGCGCACCTTTGCTGTTCGGGCTGCAAGGCGGTCTCCAATTTGGTCTCGAAGTTTCCGCCTTTGCCACGACCGCCTTCGTCGCCGGTCAGCTCGGGGCCACGGGCCTGGCGGCGCACGCCATCGTGCTCAGTTTCGCTGCGCTCATGTTCATGATACCGCTCGGCATTGCCGTAGGCACGACCACGCGTGTGGGGAACCTGATCGGAGCCGGACGTTCCGAGCAGTTAGGAAAGGCGATCAGTGCCGCGGCGGCGTTTGGCGCCATCGCAATTTCTATCAACGTCAGCATCTTGCTCCTCGGGCGCAGTGCGATCTCAAACGCCTATACAGAAGACGCCCTGGTCCGCGCTATGGCGGCAGGTGCGTTCCTTGTCGCCGCAGCCTTCCAAGTCTCGGACTGCGTTCAAGTTGTCATCGCAGGAGCCTTGCGAGGCATGGGCAGAACCCGTGCTCCGGCGGTGGCCACATTTGTTGGCTACTATGTTTTTGGCATCCCCTGTGGCTACTATTGGGGCATCGTCCAAGGGCACGGCTTGGCAGGTCTCTGGTGGGGACTCGCCTTGGGTCTCACGATCGTTGCCATCGCCCTCAGCTTCTGGTTGGTCCGCGTCCTGCGTCTTCCACTCCCGCAGCTCGCTCCTGCTCACTGACGCAGCTCCAACAATGAGGGCGTCGGTTCGAAATGCGCTCGGGATCAGGGTCTTCTAGGTTCTGCCGCCCGCGTCGACTAGCTTGGCAGCGCAATGGCCGAGACTGCGACAATCTACAAGCTCACCCTCGAACTTTCAGACATCAGTCGCGGAGTCTACGAAAGTCTCAATTTCCGAGTGGCTCGACACCCGTCCGAGGGCTTGGCGCGTCTCGTCACTCGAATCCTCGCCTATGCTCTCTTCTATGAAGAAGGCCTTGAGTTTGGTCGCGGTATTTCAGATGCCGACGAACCCGCCCTGTGGACTCACGATCTGACGGGTCAGCTTCTTCACTGGATCGACGTGGGCACCCCGACCGCTGATCGAATCCACCTCGCAAGTAAGAAGGCTGGGAAAGTATCGATCCTTTGCCACAAAGGAGAAGACTCCTTTGCTCGCGAAATGACCAAGCGCAAGCTGCATCGTGCCGAAGAAATCGATGTACTCCTGCTCGATGGCGCCTTCGTGGACAAGCTGGGCGAAGCATTAGAACGCACTTCCGAATGGACCGTGGTCGTGAGCGATGGGGATCTCAACGTGAGCATCGGTGATCAGAATTTCGTCAGTAGCGCGAGGCGCATCAGCCTCCCTCAGCCCTAGAACGAGCGCCGCGCTTCGTTTGGACGAGCTCCACGAAAAAGGGCCGCCTCCTCGGTAGCCCTTCATCAAATCGCAGAAAGAATGCTGATTACGCCTCTTTGATGAGATGCACGTCGCGCTGAGGAAAGGGAATTGAGATCCCTGCAGCATCCAAGGCTTCCTTGACCGCGACAACGCCCGCAAAGTGAACCTTCCAATAATCAGCGGGAATAGCAAAAGGTCGCACTACCAAGTTCACCGAGCTATCACCCAACTCGACCACTTCAACCACAGGTGCTGGCTCTTGGAGAACACCCGGAAGGTCCTTGATGGCGTCCATGATCACAGTGCGTGCCTTCTTCATATCTGCGTCGTAGGCGATGCCCACCGTCATATCGACACGCACGTGCGGCTCGCTCGTGAAGTTGATGATATTGCCGTTGGCCAGGGGGCCATTGGGGATAATCACTCGCCGATTCTGGCCGTTCGTCAAGACGGTCGTGAAGATCTGAATCTCTTTCACCGAACCGATCTCTCCTTGGGCCTGAATCACGTCACCTATTCTATAGGGGCGGAAAATGAGAATCAGAACTCCGCCGGCGAAGTTAGAAAGACTGCCCTGGAGAGCCAAACCAACGGCCAAACCTGCGGCACCAATCACGGCCACGAAGCTCGTCGTTTGAATGCCGACCATCGAGGCGACGCTGATCAAGAGGACCAGCCTGAGGGTCCAGCCCGCAATCGAGCAGATGAAGGGAGCCAAGGTGGGATCCACACTCCGAAGGCTCAGCGCTCGCTGAATCCCCCTCATCAGCATTTTGATGATCATCCATCCGATGACGAGCGTGGCAATCGCCAAGAGCAGTTTCGGTATGTAGATCATCGCAAGTGCGAGAGCGCCATCTTTGAGGGTGTCGAGTGTTGCTGGATCCATGAGCCCCTCAATAGACCGAAGGACAAACGACGCCAATGACGTTTCGCGCCTGGACTACATCTCACAACTTACTGGGGTCCGGCCGCCACTCACCCGCAAGGGGTGAGGCGAGCGTCGGCGGAGCCATTTGTAAGAGTTTTTTCGATTTAAGTGCTGTTTGTTGAGCGTCGTCGAAGGCTAATTTACAGCCACACCGCACCACGGGCAGTGCGAGATGGCGAGCCCCGAACGACCACCATCGCGAATGGGGAGGACAAACTCTCCTCGACCGACTTCTATCACTAATCGATCCGGGCATTCCCAGGGATCAGAATGTTCCACGCAGGGTCGTGTCGCGCGATCCGCTAAGTGGACACAAGGGTACTTCTTCAGCTTCACCCCACGACTCTTCAGATTCTCTCTGAGCGCCCACTCACGGCATTCCATGCATTTTCGCTTGTGTTTGAACCATTTCAGGAGATCGAGCGAGTCATCCTGAAACGAGGCATTCGAGAACTCATCCCAACGCTCACGGAAATTCTTGCACTTCATCTGGCGCGAAGCTTCGTCGGGATCTGTGACACGTCTCTGCCCCCAACGTAACGTTCTGGTGCCACAGCCCTTCGCTGTACACAGTTTACTTCACGACCAGGTCGACCGGCATCACACCACACTCTTGAAAGTCGAGACTGGTAGAAATTCGGAAATTTGAGCCTCCCGGGTTTCGCTCGGCTCGAAACATATCGAGGCTGTAAATTCCTCCTAGCGAGGTGAGAATGCTCGGCGTGGAAACTTGTGAGGTGAGCGCGATAAAGAATCAGCAGTGAAAGCCGTCACAGGCTCCTCGGCCTCACTGTCGTCGATCGCACAGCCCACTGCCATTCCGGCGAGCACTGCGGCAACATAAAGGGCACGTTTGATCCTCATCTCTTGAGGAACGCTAGCACTGGGTTCAGACGGCAGAAAGAGCTCCCCTCGCAGCCAAGCCAGGCCTGACTACTGCTCAGCTTCCGCCTCTTCCGGAGTGAGAAACACAGGAGAGGGATGTGTTTCAGCATGAAGCACTGCCTGATCGAGAAGCGCTTCATCCTTACGCAAACAAACAAAGCAATCCTTGTTGCCGTAAGTGCCGCATCCGCGGCGAGACTTCAGGGCACGCAATTTCTGAACACTGCGATCATCGGCGCTCTTGGCGGCCTCAGGCAAGATTTCGCGATAGTGAATACAGTATTTGGCTCTTCCTAAGCGGAGCGCCACCTTGAGTTCCTCGGTCGCGTGCTCGAACAATTGATCACCATTCACGAGCTTCATCGCGCGCGCCACGACGGGGGTCATTCCTGCCTGACCCAGGTTGTCGAGATACACGTCGTAGATCAGATCAGCTCCGTGAGCCCCCAAGTACTCGAGCGCAAAATCGAGGCCTGCTTCGACGGCGTCATGAGCCCCCAGGGCAACCCGCACATCCACCAGCAGCTCAGGGTCTTCCGAAAGGTGGGGATCCAAGGCGACCGCGCCCTGATACATCTCTGTCGCCGCCGAACTGTGCTTGATCACACTGTAGCCGCGTCCAAGTGCCAGATAGCGATTCGCCTGTGCAGCGATGAGATCAGCCTCGGCGGTTGAGACAGGCTTAGAGCTTGGAACAGACTTTGCGCCTGCCGCCTTTGCGGTCGGGACCGGTGCTGGAGTTACTGGCTCGTCGGCTGCGGGCGCCAGCTTCGCCGGAACCACGCCTGCTTTCTCAAGTTCCTTCTGCTTGAGCGCCACCAGTTTTCGAAGTTCCGTGATCGCGTCCCGATCGCCGGATCGTGCATCTGTGAGCAGCTGGGCCTCGGCGTCAAATTGGTCCTGCACCTCTTCCTGCGCGGGTCTCGACACCACTTCTCGATTCGTCAGCATGGCGACGGCGCCAATCACCCCGCCCAAAAGTAAGGCGCCAAAGGGCACCCAGGCCGGGATTTTCTTTGAGCCAATCGAGATGGGCGCCATCGATAGTGCTCTGACCGACTGAAAAGCACCCCCTCCCACCTCCCGAATCGGGATCTCGCGCTGATCCACAGACGAGCGACGCAGCACGTCGAGCCGAGTCCCCGCGCTGGTGCGCGGAGATGGCAATTGCCAGGCCATCTTCTCCGCCAGATCATGAAACAATTCGGCCAACTCAAGAGCACTTTGAGGACGTTTTGCAGGATCTTTTTCAGTCAAATGATGAATCAGAGCCGCGAGCCGCGGAGGAACACTTTCCGGGAGTTCCGGCGTCGGTTCAGTAATCTGCGCGGTGAGCATCGCCGTGAGATCTTCATGATGAAAAGGCGAGCTTCCGACGCACATGTCGTAGAGCATGATGCCCAGAGTGTAGAGATCAGAACGCGCGTCAGCCTCGTGGCCCATCGCCTGCTCAGGTGACATGTACTCGGGCGTGCCGAACACTAACCCCGCGCGGGTGAGTCCCTCCTGATGATCTCCGTCGAGCCGGATCTTCGCGATGCCAAAATCGAGTACTTTGACAAAGTCTTCTTGGTCGCCCGTTTGCACAAGCATCACGTTCTCAGGCTTGAGATCGCGGTGCACAATTCCTTCTTCGTGGGCGGCAACCAACGCCGAATTTACCTGGAAGGCGATCCCCATGGCGCGGTCAGGGGCTAGAGCACCTTCGCGTTCCAACAAGTCGCCTAGGCTCTCTCCATCAACGAGCTCGAGCGCTAGGTAGAATGTACCGTCCGGTAGGCTGCCAAAGTCGGTCGCCCCCACCACTCCTGGATGCTGAAGTCTCCCTGCGGCCACGGCTTCGCGTTCAAAACGCGCCACCACCTCTGGATTCCCCGACATGGAAGTATGCAGCACCTTGAGCGCCACCAACTTCTTCATGTGTATGTGCTCCGCCTGAAACACGGCCCCCATCCCGCCTCGCCCGAGCAGCTTCTGGATCAGGTAGCGGTCGGCGACAACAGTCCCAATCCACTCTTGCCCGATGCTTAGACTCACCGGGGCTGGCCCATCTGTGCTGGCATGCACGTCCACGTGACTCATGCCCTGATCAGCCCCGGACGGATTCCCCTCTTCCGGAGAGGCTGGGGACTCGGTTTCGCGATCGTTCACAGAGCTCAAGGCTTTTCTCCGCTCCCCAATAGTCGGGGGGCGCCCCCAGTGCTGCCCGCTTCTACGCCCCGGTGCAAGACAATGCGCTCTCCGGCCGCATGGCCGGCAGAAAATGCCCCTTCCCGCAGACGGCCGCGCCCAGATACCTGTCGCATGTAGGGATGACGAGCTCGAAAGTATTCCGCTAAGCGCGGATCTCCGAGCCAAACCAGACCTTCCTCCTGATTCCTCACCGCGTCAGCAGCGAGCTTCGAGGCAAACCCGCTCATCACTCCGTAGAGAAAACTCTGCTTGTCCCGATCAAGCCGAATGCCTTGGGTCTTCTTGTGGCGTTTCCAAAGCGCGAAAGCCGTCTGTTCCAAAAAGTCATGGGCGTAGCCTGCGATTTCTAGGTTCGCCTTCGAGCCACAGAGCTCAAGTACACTTCCCCGTTTGCCTTCATGCGGCCGATACACGGGAACAATGATCACTTCGACGAAGAAGTGCTCTGACAGCACATTGGCAAGCACCCTCTGCCAGGCCAGGCGCCGGCCAGTAGGAGTCCCCACGTGGCGAAATGTGTACTCCGACGCTCGTACCCCTTGCTCAAGATTGTACTTGAGCATCAGCCGTCGAGCCTGCGACATCGCATTTTCTGCTTCGTGTTGATTCTCGCTCTTGGCGAGCGCCAGAAGGTGTTCAATGCGCGTCAGTACGGCCTCTTTCTGCTCAGCATCAGCGGTTCCCCCCACTGGCGCGTCCGGATCACCCGAAGCTCGCGCATCAATTCCCCGCTCACGACAAACCTCACGGAAGGCAGGCCCATGCGGTCCCTCAGCGAGCGGCTGACCCAGTACCTCAGCCACATATTGATGAGCCATTTCATGCTTGAGCACTTCCATCAGCTCTCCCCAGCCTCGCCCGATCAAGCGCGGCGACAAGCTCAGGCTGCGCGACGCTTGAGTCCAAGCACCCCACTGACGCCCGCTCTCACTCCACTCAAACTGAGGCAGCTGCAACTTGCCGGAGAAGAGAGAGAGATTGAACTCACGGTAGGTCTGACGCACTTGACGAAGTGCCTGGACAAGCAGCTCAGCACTCAGCTTTTCGGCCTGCTCGCTGAGACGGCCGTTTCTGGGAGGGGTCACACTCAAGTCGCCTCTTCATAGCAAAAACTAGGGCGGTGGGTGCTCAGGAAACGCGCTACTTTCGTCCGGTCGACTTCTCTTTCAAGTCAGTAGATGCTCGGCGCCATGACGATGCGAGAAGACGCCCTCCGGTATCACAAAAACGGACGGCCCGGGAAAATTGAAGTGGTTTGGACCAAACCGGTAGCCTCCCAGTTGGATCTCTCGCTCGCCTACTCGCCCGGAGTGGCAGAGCCGTGTCGCGACATTCACGAAAATGAAGCACTGGTGAACGACTACACCGCGCGCGGCAATCTCGTCGCCGTCGTCACTAACGGAACAGCTGTCCTAGGGCTCGGCGACATTGGTCCTAAAGCCGCAAAGCCAGTGATGGAGGGCAAAGGTGTACTTTTCAAGCGTTTCGCCGACATCGACGTCTTTGATCTTGAGCTTGACGCCAAGGATCCGGAACTCTTCATCAAAGTCGTCCGCACCTTGGAGCCTACCTTTGGCGGCATCAACCTGGAGGACATCAAAGCGCCCGACTGCTTCATCATTGAACGCGCCCTGCGCGAGCAGATGAACATCCCTGTCTTCCACGACGATCAACATGGCACGGCCATCATCTCAGCGGCGGCGCTTCGCAATGCTTGCGAGCTTCAGAACAAAAAGTTGAACGAAATCAAGGTCACGTGCATTGGGGCTGGCGCTGCCGCGACTTCTTGCATGCGCCTTTGGGTAAGATTCGGAGTCCCCGAGGCCAACATCACGATGCTCGATCAGGACGGAGTCATTCGACACGGTCGCGAAGACCTTGATGAATTCCGCGCTCAGTTCGCGCGCCCCGAATCTGATCCGCGTCACACCATCGCCGATGTCATTGTGGGAGCGGACGTACTGATTGGACTTTCTCGGGGGGGCATCATCGAGGCAGAAATGCTGAAAACGATGAATGAGAACCCCATTATTTTCGCGCTCGCCAATCCCGATCCCGAGATTGATTATCACGAGGCGAAAAAGGCTCGTCCCGACGCGATTGTGGCAACGGGACGCAGCGATTTTCCCAATCAAGTCAACAATGTGCTTGGTTTTCCTTACATTTTCCGCGGGGCGCTCGATGTGAGCGCTAGCACCATCAACGAGGAAATGAAGGTGGCCGCGGCAGAGGCCATCGCGGCACTGGCTCGCGAAGAAGTTCCCGATGACGTGCTTCGCGCCTACGGCCAACGACGCCTCAAGTTTGGCAAGAACTACATCATCCCAAAACCCTTCGACAGCCGCGTTCTTCACTGGGTAGCGCCCGCCGTTGCCGAAGCCGCGATGAAATCAGGTGTCGCGGCTCGCCAAATCGATCTGGAAGATTATCGCGCAGGGCTCTACCGGAAACTTTCCCCCGCGCGCCGGATTCTTTGGAACATTACCGAAGACGCGAAGGGCAGCGAGAAACGCATCGTCTTCCCGGAAGGCGAACACGACAACATCATCCGCGCGGCACGCCGTGTTCTCGACGCTGGAATCGCGCGACCGATTTTGCTCGGTTTGCCGGAAAGCATCGAAGCCACAGCGAGCGAGGTGGGAGTCCCTCTGGACGGCATTGAAATCATCAATCCCCGACGCAGCCCCGAACTTCAACGCTACGCGCTCGCCTACTTTGAGCGCCGTTGTCGCAAGGGAGTCACTCCCACCACAGCGCTGCTCGACGTACGCAAGTCTCGCACCAATTTCGCCATGATGATGGTGCATCTAGGAGACGCTGACGGCGTCGTCGCAGGAGCTCGTCAAGATTATCCCGCGACGATCCGTCCCGCGCTTCGCATCATCGGCACCCGCGATGGCATCAAGAGCGCCTGCGGCATGTACATGGTCGTGACCAAGACGCAGGTACACTTTTTGGCCGACACCACGATCAACATTCAGCCCAATGCTGAGACCCTTGCTGACATCGCGCTTCTCAGCGCAGAGCGCGTGGCAGAATTTGGCCTCGTGCCGCGGGTGGCCATGCTGTCCTTCTCCAACTTTGGCGATTCGCCCCACCCAGAATCGCGAAAAGTTGCTGAGGCAACCCGTATCGTCAAGAGCCGCAAGCCCGATCTCATGATTGATGGCGAGATGCAGGCGAACGTGGCCTTGAACGCTGATGATCGAAAGAATTATCCTTTCTCTAGCCTGAAGGGCGACGCCAACGTGCTGATCTTCCCGAATTTGGATGCTGGCAACGCGGCCTACAAACTACTTGCCGCAGCGGGTGGAGCAGACGTCATCGGCCCCATGCTCCTGGGCATGCGCAAGCCTGTCAGTGTCGTCCAGCAGAACGCAACGGTGGACAGCATCCTTCATATCACGGCCATTACCGTCAGTCAGGCTCTTCAGGAATCACGCCGAACCTTCCCGCCAGATGACGCTGATGCCGAAGTTGGCCAAAAAACCTCCTGATTTTGAGGTCTTGGCAAGGGGCGTCCGCCCCTGAGCCTCCACCCTCAGCCAAGCTTTGCACTGACCGCCGAGGAATCGAACATGAGACCTTGTTCCCCGGGGGCTTGGTGGCATGCTCCGCCCCCCATGGCAGACGATTTCGCAGCAATGTTTGAGAGTTCCCCGGCGCGCGGCAAGGCCCGACTTGAAGCCGGCAAGCAGATAGAAGGCACGGTGATCGAAATCAGCGGCGGCCTGGTGATCGTCGACATCGGCTTCTCCGCAGACGCCACCATCGACGTGCTCGAATTCGATGGTCGCACAATCAATGTGGGCGACAAAATCAAAGCTACTGTCGCCAACCCCCGCCAAGAGGGCCCTGAGCTCACGATGTCCCTGGGACGCGGTGGCACAGCCGTGAACACAGCCAGTCTCCAACTCGCTCTGGAGGGCGGCACTCCGATCAGCGGTACGGTAACGGCCTCGAACAAGGGTGGTTTCGATGTGGAAATCGCTGGAGTACGCGCCTTCTGTCCGATCTCGCAGATCGACTCAAGCTACGTGAACGAACCTGAAATTTTCGTCGGCCAAACGTTCGACTTTCAGGTAACGGAAATCCGCGAAGGCGGACGCAGTGTGGTTGTCTCCCGCCGCAAACTACTGGAAGACGAACGTCGCCAGGCTGAAAACGCCATGGCTGCGAACCTCTCTCCTGGAGCCATCGTTGAAGGCACCGTCAAAAAGACAATTCGCCACGGAGCCATCATCGATCTTGGCGGAGTCGAAGGCTTCATTCCCATGTCTGAGCTTTCACGAGCCCGCATCGAAAATGCCGAAGACGTGGTCACCATTGGCGAGAAGGTACGAGCCCAGGTACTCAGCGCTGAACGCGGCGAAAAGGGCATGAGTATTCGGCTGTCGATGAAAGCTCTCGAAGCGCCCAGTCAGGATTCGACCGCTCGAGATCCTTCTGCCGCCGCCGCCCAGGACGAAATCCTCAGCGGAAAGGTCGTCAAGCATGTCCCCAATGGTCTGATCGTCGCGACCCCCAAGGGAGAAGGCCTGGTACCGACGCGTGAACTTTCCCTCGCTCCCGGCGCCGATCATCGTCGCAGCTACCCAGTGGACACTGAACTGCGCGTCGTTGTCGTCAGTCGCGATGGTTCGAACGGCAAACTGCGCTTCAGCGTGGGCCGTGTGGCACAGGTTGAAGAACGCCAGAATTACCGCGATTTTGCTCAGCCTGCGGCCAAGAAGGGCAAGGGAGGTGGCATGGGCAGTCTCGGTGACCTCATGGCTGAAAAGTTTGGTCATCTCGCAGCACAAGCCAGCCCAACACCGACCAAGGCATCCGCACCGGTGCAAGCTGCAGAAAAACCAGCGCCCGCTCACGCGCCAGCAGCAGTACAGAAAGCGGCTTCTGGTCAAAATCCCAAGCGCGAAATGACGGGCGTCCACAGGCGCGGTAAATAGTCTTCCATGACCGACTCATCACTTGCCGAGAAAGCCTGTATTCCTTGCCGTGGCGGCGTGCCGGCTCTGACTCCTGAAGAACAAGCGCCTCTGCTCGCGCAACTTGAGGGCTGGCAAGTGGTCGACGGACACCACCTGCGTCGTGATTACAAATTCGACAACTTCGTGAAGGCCCTCGATTTTACAAATCAAGCAGGAGCCATCGCTGAGGAGCAGGGCCACCACCCAGAAATCACAGTCGGCTGGGGCCACGCCAAAGTCGAAATCTGGACCCATAAAATCGACGGTTTGGCCGAGAGTGACTTTGTCTTGGCGGCTAAGTTCGACCGCATCGGGCGCTAAACAAACACGCGGTCCAATGAACCTCTGGGCACTCCTCCTCCTGGCAAGCATCGGAACCTTTTCCGTACTGGGCGCTTGGAAAAATTGGGATTGGTTCATGAACAACCGTCGCGCTCGGCTCGTGATCTCGCTCCTAGGTCGGACAGGAGCTCGCTGGTTCTACGCGCTGATTGGGCTGTTCTTTCTCATCAGTGCGGTCGCCTTGTTCATGGAGACATCTGCGCTGAGATAGCCCCTGCGCTCAGTTCCTCAATCACGGCCCACGCCGTGTTCTGCCGCATGGGGTCAAGCAAGTGTTCGTTGTTTACTTCGAAAAGCGGACCTACCAGCTTCTTCGGTTTCGATGTGTAGGTGCGTCCACTGACGAATTCGGCGCCATGAAGCACGTCGATGTATCGCTTTGCGGCTAGCTCGACGGGCTGATCCATACCCATGTAGCGTCCAATGAGCGGCATGATCTTGGTGAACATGAAACCCTTGAAGCCCCTGGTGTTTCGGCCAGCCCCCGTGCTCAAGGTCGACCCGGGAGACACCGCCGCGACGAAAAGCCTCTCGCCATACCTATTTGCCAAGGCCGCGGCCCACCAAGAGGTAAACGCTTTTGTGACGGCGTAGTAGCGAAACTCGTTGAACTTTTCAGGCTGAGCCCCTTGAGCGAAAGCAAGCATCGCATCATGCAGATTTGAACCGAACTCTGCGGGCTGACCAATCGAAAAATCGTAGTGCGCCATTTCCATCATTTTTGGCAGGTCGTTACGCGCGGCCTCCGAGCCTGCGATAACAATCCTTGCGCCCGGGGACAGAAGATCTGCCTCAATTAACTTGGTGGTGAGCACATGGTGACCGACGATAGAGGCAGCGAATGCGATCTCGACGCCGTCCGCGCTCTTCTTCATTTCCGAGCCAGACACCATACCCGCGTTGAGGACCAATGCGTCAATCCGAGTGCCTCGCTCAATCAAGGCGGCACTCGCCGATGTGGCCGAGGCCACATTCGATACGTCAATCGCAATGGTTTCAAACGGATCTAAACCCAGACGTTCCCTGAGCTGAATACGGGCCGTTTCCGCCTTTTCAAGAGATCGACAAGCCAGAATAACACGGGCGTACCCCGTCTGTGCGAGCTGAGCGGCTGTTTCTAAACCCACGCCCGAGTTCGCACCGGTAACGAGTGCGATTTTCTTTTCAAGCTGCGATCTGTCCATGATTGCTTCCTTCGCCTTTCATCTGCCAATCATGGCCGCATTTTTTAACCAAAAAAGAACCAATACCGACTACCCGTGGTACGATTATGAACCACTATGCCGGAGCCAGATTGGGACCACCTACGAGTATTTTTGGCGACAATGCGCTCGGGCAGTCTCCGCGGCGCTGCTGAGCTCCTCAGCCTCAGCCATCCCACGGCACGCAGGCATCTCAATTCGCTTGAGCAAAGCTTAGGCCTCACTCTTTTTCATCGTCGCACCGATGGACTCCATCCCACCCTCGAGGCGCAAAAGCTGCTCGACTCCGCAGTGGCCGTCGAACGCTCAGTCCAGGCACTCAGTCGCGTCGCGGATGCAGCGGCGCCAGGCATGAGCGGAGCGCTGCGCGTGAGCATTCCGCAGATTTTCGGGACCGACCTCTTGGCACCCTATCTCGCAGAGTTTTCTAGCAACTGGCCAAAGATACAGCTTCAAGTGGATTCGAGCTACGCCCTCGCAGATCTCGACAAGCGAGAGGCAGACGTAGCTATTCGCGCAATGAGCCTCGGCAAGTTGCCTGCTGAGCATCTCACAGGGAAGCGCGCGGGAACGGTCTACCGCGCCGTGTACGGCGAGGGAAATGAATGGATCGGCTGGCAAGGTCCAGAAAAGGATGCCGAATGGATCCGCGAATCAGAGTTTCCTCATCTTCCTTCGCGAAGTGCATTCAGTGATCCGCTCATTCAGCGTTCACTTTGTGTAGCTGGTGCGGGAATTACACGTTTGCCCTGCTTTCTCGCTCACGGGCATTTAACGCCACGAACCGAACCGGAGCCGGCCTTTGACGTTTGGGTACTCGTCCATCCGGATTTGCGCACAAGCGCACGAGTACGCAAGTTTCGCGATCACATTGTGTCAGCCATGAAGAAGGAAAAGTGCCGTTTGGAGGGACGGAGCTAGGGGAGGTCGCTCCGTCGAACTTACTTGACAGGTATGCCGAGCTCGTCAGTACCGCAGCCAAAAGTAAGACTCACACTCGCTTGAGCATCGAGCTTCACTTCGTTGCAGGTTTCGCCGCAAAGAACCACATCGCCGGCGGCGTTGAATTCCCAGCCATCGCCACAATCATCTACGTTGTCTTGAAGGATGAGCGACGCATTGCCGTCACCCCAACGCACGATCAGGTTGGTCTTGTTGGGATCGATATTTTGACCGCTCGGCGGAGTCGGTACTTTGAAGGTGCAAGAATCGATGATCTGGCCAGCAATGTTGGCGAGGCCCGTGCTCAAAGCTTGAGCAAAGTCTGGCTCTTGGGTCATGTCCAAATGGCAAAACTCGGGACCGTCTTCTTGGCACCCCGCTTGTGCGGTTCCCCCCACGACTGCGCCTTGGGAAAGCCAGGGACGCATGTCTCCGTTGTCCCCAGACGATTCCTCACTCCCGGGAGAGCCAATCAAAAAGGTGCGCACGTTGTGCTCGCTCAGGGCCGCTTCGATTTCGCTAATGATGGGCTCAGTCGGAGCGTCGCCGGGCCCCTGCCCCTGTCCGGGAACGTCAACGCACTGCCCTGCCACGGTTGGCGCGCCGTCGGTAATCAGAAGCATGAACTTGTTGGATGAAGTCTGGTAAGGCAAAAGCGATTCGTTGAGCGCGTGGGTGTAGGCGTCGTAAGTAGGTGTATACGAATCGATGTCCGCTTGGTTGAGGGCATCGATGATTGTTGCGCGCTCATTCGACATTGCACCCCCGAGCATGGCAATCGGCACAATGTCATCCGTATTCACGCAAGCATCAACCGGGCTCGGTGAACTGTCTTGGCGTGTTTGTTGGTTCGGGTAGAAGAGAACCCCTACCGATACAGATGCTGGCATGGTGGCGATCGCGTCTTCCAAGGCATCACGCGTCTCGTCCCACTTGCTTCGATTACTTCCAGGCGCGTCGTCACGCATGGAACGGCTCACGTCTACAACCAACTGGAGAACCGCGGGCAGATTCTCTCCCTCGCCCGCCCAGCCTGTACAAGCCGCCTGAGCGATGTTGTCTACTTCTTCGTTCGTCAAATCGACTCGTCCACCATCTTGTGGTCCAGAGAGTCCACCACCATCACCGTCTCCGTTCGCGCCTGAGCCGATATCAATGTTGTCGTTGCCCGTGGTGGCATCCCCAGCGCCTCCTTCGTCGTCGCCACCGCAACCCACAAGCGCGCCTGCGGCGAGGAGGCTCAAAGCGAGTGCGGCAAAGCTGGAAAAAGCGGCCTGAGACGCGCTCGTGGAGTGCCGAAGACCTACAACAAGCTGACCGATGGGGTTCTGAAGGATTCGCATAGTGGTACTGAGCTAGTCACCACCAACGCCGTTCCCAGGCACTTTATTGGACCAAAGTGAATTATCACAGTTATAGGAAACTTGCTCTGTAACTGTTTCTAAGGCCCGGCGGTCAGGTTCACTTCCATCCAGCCAGCGCCGAATTCGACGATTTCACGCGCATCGATCAGTTCAGCGTGCGTCGCACCGATCCTTCCCTCGCGGTGACGGCCCAGCGCCAAGTAGGCTTTGAGAATCATGGCGAAGTAGTCTTCTCCATCCCAGTCGACGATTCCCTCCGCGTCATCCAAGCATTCGATCCACACATGCTTTGGACCTTCAGGCGTAGCAAGCAGGTAGTCCCAACGCGTTCGTCGTTTGTCCGGAATACGCGCCAAATACTCCGCGTAGTGAAGTACGGTCGTTGTGTCAGGACTCGCGCCCAACCTGAGCACCTTCCCGCCCCAATTGCATAATTTCTCGAGCGGAGAGCCCGGCCCGTAGTAATCGTTCCAAGGTTGGTGGCGCAGTAGCTCACCCGCTCTTGCTCCCGATGCGGCAAAGCGTCCACTCGGATTTTCAGAAACTCGGGTACCTGGCAGGCGTCGAAAAATCTCGGCTGTCCAGCCCACCTCAGGCAGCACGGGGGCCTCAAGGTAGTGAAATGGCTCGGTGCCTTCTAGCAACGCAGCTCGCTCCGCGATGGGTCGCTGACTCACGTCATCGAATGGATACTCACTCCCGAGAATCATGACCAGCGTACCTGACGGGCCGACAGCTTCACGGAGAGCCGCAAGCAGAAGCTCGGCTCCCGACTCTACTCCCTGACTCCGCGCCAAACCAAGCGCTCGCAGCGAGGCGTGCACCATCAATAGATCACCCGAGCTAACACCTAGCGCCCGAAGTTCTTTTGCCAAACTCGCTGCATTCATCTCACTCCACTCCTTGGCATGGGCGCCCTTTGAACGAGCACCTAGTCGGCGATGTTGGAAGTTTTGCGCGAAAGCCTCTTGCGTTCAACAGCAACCAAGACCCAAGTGATACCGAGATAAAGCAAGACGATAGCACCAAGAAGGAAGGCAACACGAACAACACCCAACAGACCGATATCGAGGAATGGGTAGGGATAGAAGTTTCGGAGTTCGCCGTCCTTTATATACTGGACGAGGGGAGCGCGGGCGAAGGTGTAAACGGTCCAAACAATCGGAATAGCGAGCGAAAGACGGATGATACGGGCATCATCTCGCTGGTGCGGACCAAGCCACAGCCAACCGAAAATAGTGAGCAGAGGCGCGGCGTAGTGGAGACCATAATCGGCGACTGCTTGTGCGCCCTGGGGGTTCCAAAGGTGTGAGAGTAGCGTGACATAGACAAGTCCGGTGACACTAATCATCGAGAGAGCCGAAAGGCGCAGCACGCGAAAGATCGGTGAGTCAGAGCGCGGCTGACACACCAGCCAGACGCTGGTCAGGAGCACGACGAGATTGCTCCAAATCGTAAAATAGCTGAACAAATTCCAGAGCCGAATTCCAAGCGGGAATGCCACACCACTGGGAGTGAGCGGCTCGACGACGATCACGAAAATCTGGATCGCAAGCGCGACAAAAACGATGGCGCTCGTCAGCGCGTAAAAAGAACGAACCATTAGGATGCTGTCTCGATCAATTCGAGCGCCTGAGCGAGATTCTTCAGCAATCGATCTAAGTTCGACATTGTCTCGTCGTTGGTGAGCCCCCACGCCCAAAAAGAAATCATCAGCTGCGAGCCGAGCTGCTCACGATTGGCCTCGGGGAGCGCCAAGAAGCGGGTGGGCATGACTGTCGTCCCAACTACGCCCTGCTCGAAGCTGGGATCGATGGGGTCGAGTGCCAGGTGAAGGCGCTCTTGCAGCTGTTCAATACGGCCGGGAACGACGTTATCATCGAGAGCCCGCAAAAGAATCATCAGTCGACCCGAGCACTCTAACGCTTCGTCATCCGACGAACGACTGGCCTCGTCGGGACCATTGAACGCGCAGTCGTTCGACTCCGAAAATGAGCGGCGCAGACTCATGCGTTCGAGCAGAGTGTAGAATGTTTCCACCGCGCCGTGGCCTTCCCAGGGGCGGAAGTCCTCCAATTCACTCCGAATCAGTCCAGGGTGACTCGTGAAGTCAACATAGCGAAAATCGCCGCCACCGACGGCGCCAAGCCAAGGATGAGAGCGGGGCTCGGTGAACAGGTCGCCAGCGTACGCACAAGTCTTCATGATTGAGGCTTGTAGCGCATGTGAAAGGAAAAGCGGCAGCTCAAACCGTCGCTTTTCCTTTCGTCTACTTCAAGGAGCTTCGCCCGCAATGTGGCTGCTGACGAACTCGTAGGCCATGTCCCCAAACTGGGGACAAAACTCTTGACTTGCTTCGATAGCCGCCATGAAGTGCGTCCCGCCCCAGACGCGGCTTACGCCACACTCTTCCTCGAACTGAGTCCAGGTGGCATAAGGACCCACGACGAGATCGGTTGCAGGAGTGATGCCCGGTTCGACGCGGGATGATCCCTGGGGGACTTCTACCGCCCAACCGAATTCATCCGACCCGGTAAAGCGACGGATCGCTTGAGAATGCGCCGCACAGAAGCACGCTGAGGCGGACGGATACTCCGGATGATTCGCTGTATTCAAGTAACTACGCCACTGGGAAGCAGGCATATCCGTGACAGTGCCACGACCTGGTCCTCCCCAAGCAGTGACCGGTCTGTCCCCGTAAACATGGTTGATCGCGGTGAATGGTCTCACGGCGTCGTAGCGATACTTTTCTTTCCAGACCGCGATAGCACCGTCGAATGCCGCCACGTTCGTCAAGTAGTCAAGCTGGACAAATTCATCGAGCGAGAGCTGCTTGATTTGTGCAAACGCGAAAACGGAAAACGCCAAGCTTCTCAATTTGTCGTCGAATAGTTCTGCAGCAGACTTTTGGTAGTCGGTGAGATTTGCAGAGAGTTCGAGAACTTCATCCACCTGAGCCTTATACATTTTGCGACCACGGTGACCGCGTGGATTGCTCGCGACAGGCTTTGGAACCCGATAGCGACGCACATTGTCATAGGCAATCGGTTGGGTGAAGCGCAGTTGGGGTGTCACAAACTGCTGACTGAAGAAGAGTCCCGTACCTGTTGTGTTGATATCAGGCTGCCAGCGCGAAGGATCAATGATCTTGTCAGGCGGATTAACGGGGGCATACCCGGTGTAGTCGGCATAGGGTCGTAGATTGTAAATGCGCCCCCCTTCGTCCCCCAGTTGGTTCATCCCGTCATGCAGGCGGGCAGCCACGACTGCGTTGCCTGCATGATTCCCGATCCCAATCGGCGTATCCAGGTCCTCACTATCATCCGTCGGATCAAGCCCAAGATCCGTCAGCGCCGCGTTCCAAGAAGCAGCCCCCTGAGGCATCAGACTCATCAACACGCGGTAAGAAGCATAAGCCATCGCGATGTTCTTTTGCGTGTTCGTTTCTGCGTCGCAGGCAGGCCGACGGGGAATGTGGCTATGAACGCCAACAGCACTTGGATGGTAGGGCGCGATGGCATCGAACCAGGCGTTCGTGACCATCATAGTGATGCGTAAGATCAACGTCGCATCACCTAGGCTCGGAGACACCGTCTGCACGGTCACTGGAACAATGCGCGGAACAAGCTCAAGCGCGACGTTGCCCGTTTCATAGTCGAAGTCGATAATGGGATCCGGCGCCTCAATCTTTACGCTCGCCGATGCCTGAGCCAATGCCACCGTTCGCAGTTCAGCTGAGCGCACCGACACTTGACTTTTCCCTAGCTCGCTTGGCTCCGACGTACAGGACACCAGCGCAAGCGCTGCGAGAGCGACGGTCGTTGCGGTCCGAAGCTTTAAATTGGTTTCTTGTTGTTGCATATTCCTCCTTCACAAGGTTGTTGATGCGGAAACCGTTGGTTGCACTACCTGGCGCTGTGACTCGGTAGATCCCGCCAATATTCCTCAGACACGATACAACCCCGCTGCGTAGGGTCGGAAGCCGTCGGTCCGTGACGAGCGGTCAGCGGCGGAAAACTGCCAGTAATTTGCTAAAGCTTCATGTGCGGCGAAGCGAGCCAAGAGTGACGACACTGAGTTCGATGTCGCGATTGGTGGCGGAACACCTGCCTTCAGCCGGTGGCCCAATGCATCGCCGATAAGCCACGACGCGGTGGGGCAAATTGCCTCACAGGAAACGATGAACTGGAGCGATGTGCGACAATCGAGTGAGTTGGTTCCTATCCCGGGCTACTGATCGCAGTGAAATAAACTCGCTTACCTTTTTGCAGTGAAGCGTCAGGTTTGTGGCCCGCTCTTTGCGTAGTGTTCATCGCTTTGGTTCTTCGCACTCGCGCCGAAGCACCACCGGAGCGTCGCGACCACCCTGCGCGGCTCCTCGATCCGACCCCAGAAAGAGCAATTGATGATTCATCTCCAACACTTGAAAATCCTCCCCCTTGTCGCTGCCATCGGGGCCGTTGCCTGCTCGAAAGACGGCGCGCCGGCTGAAAATCCGTCGAGTGACGATGAAGCTTCAATCAGCGGTGATCCTATCGAAGATGTGCAACCTGGCGAAACGTTGCCGACCCCCGCCGAACCTGGAAGTCCGAACCGCCCTGAACTGACTTCCGAAGATTGCACAGCCCACGGAGGACAGGTCATCGGAGACATCGGCGACGGCGCAGTCTACGAGGAAGCCTATATGTGCCCGAGCGGTGAGCCCCCGACGGGCAACATTGTGCCGGGGAACGAAAGCTCGCAAGCCGTGGAAGGCGCGGTCTGCTGCCCGTAGCCGCGACTTAGACCGCCCAGAATCCGCTTCTCTGAGAAAAAAGTGGCCCAAGTCGGCCACTTTTCTCTCATTCACTTTTTCGATCCTCCCCCATGACGACTTCATCCTCATCAGCGCGAACGACGAATCGACTCCTCACGGTATTAGCCGTAGTGGCCAGCGTTTTCTTCCTGAAGTGGGCCGGCAGCGTGCTCTTGCCCCTCGTTTTCGCTCTGTTCATCGTTGCAGTGTTCTGGCCTATCTACCATGCCCTCGCACTGAAGATTCCGCGCGGACTCGCTGCGGTGATGACACTACTCCTCTTCCTGTCCTGCGTCGTCGGGATCGGTGCTGCTCTGTACTTCTCTGCCGAGCATGTTGCCTCAGCAAACTCAGTCGCATCCTATAAAGATAAATTGAGTGGGCTGCAAATCTGGTGGCTTGACCTTGGACAGAGCGTGGGGCTCAAAGAGTCTCAAATGAACCCGGAAGACTTCTTGAAGGGATTGCTCAAGTCGACTGGTCAATCACTGCAAGGATTCCTTGTTGGAGGAACCCTCATGGTTGCTTTTTTCACGCTCGCCCTGGTTGAAGTCAAAGAATACGGGGCAAGAATTCGTCAACACTTACCGGAAAATCAGGGCACAATCAGTGACGTCATGCATCGTGTGGCGCGCAATTTCCAACGCTACATCGTGATTCGAACTGGAATTGGGCTCTTGACTGGAATCGCAGTCACTGCTGCGGCGCTGCTCATCGGTCTCGACTTCGCCGTGATCTGGGGAGTGATCAACTTTTTACTGAACTATGTGCCAACACTTGGATCGATACTCGGAGTTATACCGCCGGCGATTTTTGCCTTCATCCAATTTGATGATCCCAAAATGATCCTCGTCACTTTGGCCACGGTGGGTGGCGTGCAGCTGTTGATGGGCAACTACATCGATCCACTCGTTCAAGGAAAGTATCTGAAACTTTCCCCGGTGGTTGTGCTCTTCGCTGTGACCTTTTGGGGTTTCATTTGGGGCATTGCTGGCGCTTTGATTGCTGTTCCTCTTACGGTTCTCCTCGCGCTAGTGCTGAACGAGTTTCCCGCCACTCGCTTTATCGGATCTCTGATCACGGCAGCGAAAAGCGAAGTAGAGAAATAGAAGTGTGAGCTGCTACCGGTACCACAGACTCGTGCATCGCCCTCAGCTGATGTATTTGTGCAGCCGCCTCTCCCAATTCCTTCGACTAGCGGTCGCGCTAGGTCTCCTATTATTCGCTCAAGACAGCTGCGCGCAGCCCCTTTCTGTTCGAGACAATGAGAACCAAAGGGTGCCCCCTTTGTCATTTCACAGGCGCAACTATGTCGTCTCTTCCCTGAATCAGACCGACTCGATCAAGTTCCAACTGAGCCTGAAGTACCGAGTTCTCAGTTTTCCCTGGGGCAAACGACATCGCCAACATCCATCAGCAGGAGTGTATTTCGCGTTCACGCAGCTGGCGGTGTGGGATGCCTTCGATCTTGAGAACTCCTCGCCGATGAAAGACGTCAACTTTGGCCCGGAAGTCTTCTACCGCCAAAGCTTTGCCGACATTCGCGAAGAAGGCTGCAACTTTCACGACATTCAGGTAGGGGCAAGCCACAATTCGAATGGAAGGCGTGCTCCCGAAACCCGCAGTGTGAACTTAATCGTAGGCACGGCACGCGCTGGTTGCTCGCTTGCCCGGAGGTCTGGGCCACTAGGCGCTATCCCCCATGGCGTCCTGGAACTCAGCGCTTGGAGTCCACCGATTGTTGCTTTCGAGAACCCCGACATCACCCGCTACATGGGATACGGTCGGCTACGGCTGACGCTCGCCAGCGGGATTGTCGACGTCGAACAGAGTACTCCAGCTGCGACCGCTGGAATATTTGGCTCAGTCACGACTCTGCAGGTCGGTACCGCTGGCTATGTCACGCTTCAATGGGAAGGCAGCTATCGCCCCCCTTATCCCTATGCGCTTCGTTTTCTGCCGTACTTCATGGTCCAGTACTTCAACGGCTATGGGGAGACGCTTCTCAGCTACAATCAGAAGTCGCAGAATTTCCGTATCGGGCTGGGTTTTTAGCACGCAGACAAATCAGTATTCCGAGAGCGCGAACGAAAGCGCAAATCCCGCCGCGGTGGCGAAGGAGTTCCATGGCCGTCCGCGTTCAAAGGCTTCAGGCATGAGCGTGTCTGCGAGCGAAGCCAGCACTGCGCCCCCCGCGAAAGACATCATGAACGCCAGCCAGTGCCCCGGGAGTTCGCCAGCCGCGCGCCCCACAACCACCATGAGAGACAAGACCAACGCACTCCCTGTCCAAATTCCGACAACATGACGCCGGGCCAGCCCTCCGTTGCGCATTGCGACTGCCCCGACTAGCGCCTCAGGAAAGTTGGAAGCAAAGATGGCGACGAGAAGCGTCAGACTCGTGTCTACATGGGTGCTCACACCGAGCGCCACGTTTTCCGGTACTCCGTCCAGAGTCACCGACGCAAGAAGCGCCAACCCGACGCCGCGCGCTGCACCCTCCTTAACAACTTCAGTTTGCTCCGATTTCTCGCCAGAGGTCGCCGCTGGGGCGACATGCTTGTCGAGAAGTTGATTGACCGTAACGAAGGTTGCAGCACCAATGATCAAGCCAAAGGTCGATTGACGAAAGCCTCCCACCTCTACGGCTACAGGAAACAGGTCGAAGGCAAGCGCCGCGATAAGCGTGCCGCTTGCGAAGGCCAGCAGAACACCCGTCACCGTTCGCGGTGGACGAAAGTGGGAACCAGCGAGACCCCCAACAAATAGGGCGCTAGAGGCAATGAGCCCATAAAGCCAAGCATTCAGCACCAGTCATTTCTCCTTTTGAAAGAAAAGAACTGCCGAAGCTGCTGCTTGAAGCGGTGTTTGAAAGAAGAAAATGACCTAGACACGCGGCCTGTGATTCAAGATGCGCACCAAAATTGCGCCCCTCGATCAACACTGAATCACATCTCAGGCACGGATGGAACGCGAAAAAACTGTGGCGAAGAGCAACACTTCTCAGCGAAGTGAGTCACAAATGTCCAACCACTCTCCGCTACCCGATGGAGACAAAGGAATTTGAGCGACAAAGTTGGCAGACCAATTGCTTGGGTCGACAGATGAGCCGAAAGCGAAAGACATTAAATTGCTGAACACGCTCTCGCTCACTCAGTCCTGGGTGATCTTTGGGTTTGGGGCGCTGATCATTCTGCTCGTCGGGACAAAACTGACCGCAGTGGCAGATCAATTGGCCGATCGCACTGGGCTCGGAGAGGCGATCGCGGGCGGCGTTCTCTTAGGCGCCGTAACATCGCTACCAGGAGTCGTGGTGTCAGTCACCGCAGGTTTAAGCAACCGGCCGGACCTCGCGCTCGGCAACGCAATCGGCGGTATCGCTGTGCAAACTCTATTCTTGGCCGTTGCCGATTTGTTTTACACTCGTGCAAATTTAGAACATGCCGCCGCTTCGCTAGTAAATATCCTTCAAGGTGGTCTGCTCATTGTCCTACTCGGGCTCATTGGGGTAGGCCGCTTCATGCCCGAAGTCACAATTCTTGGGGCACATCCCGTAAGTTGGATTCTCATTCTCGCCTATGGGTACGGACTTCACATCGTTTCCCAAGCGCGGGCTCATCCGATGTGGCAACCCCAAGACACAGACGAAACCCGGCCCGATGAACCTCATGGAGATGAAAACCAGCCCAGCATGAAGGCGCTTTGGTTACGCTTCGTGCCGATGGCACTCTGCCTCGCGGGAGTCGGCTGGGTTCTTGAACGAGTGATGGGACGAATTACAGAGCTGAGTGATCTCCAAGAGTCTACTGCTGGACTGCTCATCACTTCAACGTGCACCTCGCTGCCGGAACTCGTGACATCTGTTGCCGCGGTTCGTCGAGGAGCACTGACCCTCGCAGTCGGGGGGATCATCGGTGGCAATACTTTCGACACCCTGTTCTCTACAGCTGCCGACTTCGCCTACCAGGAAGGATCGCTTTACCACGCGGTGAGCGAGGAAGTTGTTGGTTGGATCATGCTCAATGTGATCATGATGGCCGTACTCGTGGTCGGACTCTTGCGAAGAGAAAAATACGGTGTGGCGCGTATCGGACTTGAGAGCGCGATGATGATCGCTTGCTACGTAGCCGGAGTGCTGACGCTCGCGCACTGATGGGACAATAACACTCACACAATAATCCATATTTTTGTGGAATCGATGCCTGGTTCTTCGCCACGACCCGTCTTCCTGACCATGGAGATCCCGCGCAACGCAGGAATTTCAGCACTCAGAGGACTTTTCCAGATGACCGGCAAACGATGGCAAGGGAAACGCAATGCGCCCATGAGCTTGGGGACGCTCGTCCTGGCGAGCTTTCTCGCGGGATGCACAGGCACCCTAGGAGAATCAGATGGCTCAAGTGGAAAAGGGGCTGTGGCTGACGGTGGTGACGGTCCCCGCGGCGAGGGCGATGGGGATGGGGACACTCGTCCTCCCCCGAGCTGCGACACAGACAAGCCCTACGTTGGTACGTCCATACTACGTCGAATGACCCGACTCCAGTATGACCGGACAGTGCTTCAGTTGCTTGGCGACGACAGCGAACCGGCTCGACTATTCCCTGTGGAGACTCGAGAAGAAGGCTACGACAACCAAGCATCGTCCCAACACGTACAACGACCTGAGGTGGTCGCGTGGGAAACTGCCGCATCCGATCTGGCCTCGCGAGCCCTGAGCAACTTTGATCGATTACTGGGCTGCGCTGAGTCCGATGATCTCGATAGCTGTTTCTCGGCCCAATTACCTACCTTGATGCGCAGAGTTCTCCGGGAAAAACCATCCACTGAAGAAACTACTCGCTATCAGTCATTCTACGACTCCTTACGCGAAGAGGCGACTCCCGAACGATCCGCGGAACTCATCCTCCGTGCGCTCCTGATGGCGCCCCAGTTCTTGTTCATCGTCGAAGAAGGCGGAGTCTTTGAAGAAGGGGTGAGTCGTCTTGACGGATATGAGGTTGCGAGTCGACTGTCGTTTTCGCTGTGGAATCAGGCTCCAGACGAAGCTCTGCTGGATGCCGCGGAGGCTGGACTTCTTGACACCAAGGAGGGTGTCGCCGAGCGCGCTCGCGCCATGATCGAGGATGAGCGAGCCGCAAACGTAGTGCTCGACTTCCATTCGCAATGGATCGATTTGGCCGAGCTCGACAACATGGTGCTTCCCGCAGGTGCGCCACCCGAACTCAAAGAGTCCGCGAAGAGGGAAATCGAGTGGTTCATCAACAATTGGTACCAGGACGGTTCCGGGCTCATTCCTGATCTCTTCACATCTCGTGCGTCCTATGTGGATAGCGACTTAGCCGCGCTCTATGGAATCGATGCACCCGCCGAAGGACCCGGCGCGACTGAGCTGCCTGAAGGCGAACGAGCTGGGCTCCTGACGCGTGCGGTATTCCTCGGCACTCACGGCATTCCCCCGACTCGAGGCGACTTCGTCTTGGCGCGCGTGCTGTGTAGTCCGGTTCCTCCGCTCACCTTCATGCCCCCCCTTCCCCCGGATCTCGGTGAAACGGCAACGACCCGAGAGCGATTCGAGAAGCACGCCGAGGATCCTTGCGCCAGAGCCTGCCACGGTGTCCTCGATCCTGTTGGCTTCGCGTTCGAAAACTACGATCAGGCGGGAATGTGGCGCGACACCGAGAATGGTCAACCTGTTGATTCCGCGACGGAACTCACACTTTCTGAAGAAAGCGGTGTAAACGGCCCGATCTCCGGCGCACTTGAACTCTCGGACAAGATCGCGTCCAGCCCGCTCGCGACTTCTTGCCTGAGCGAGAACTGGTTCCGCTACTCCTACGGTCGCGTTGCGAAGCCAGTCGACGACTGTTCCGTTGCTTCACTCAGTGATGCCCTGGGCGATACGGGCGACGTGCACGATCTCCTTGTTGCTCTCACCCAAACTGATTCGTTCCTCTACATTCGAAAGGAAGGGCTATGAAGCACCTCAACCGACGTAGTCTTCTACGGGGCGGCGCCGCCATTGCACTATCACTGCCTGCTCTTCAGCTCTTTCGCGAGCAGAGGGGCATGGCCCAGGAAGGCAACGTTCCGAAACGCCTCATCGTCATTTTTCACGGTAACGGGATTCGCAGCGAAGATTGGTATCCCGATACAACGGGAACCAGCTACGATCTCAAAGAAGGCCTCAAACCCCTAGCTGCCTTTCAGGATCGGATGATTGTCACCCACGGCATTCACAATGAAAGCGCGAAAGATCAAGGAGGCAATCCCCACACGAAGAGCGCGCCGCATCTGCTCACAGGTGTGCGGCACATTGACGGTCAATTTACGAAAGGAGGCGGTGGTGGTTTCGCGACGGACATCAGTTTCGATCAGGCGCTTGCAGCTGAAATACGGGGCAACACGCCAATCCCCTCATTGCTCATGGGCCCCAAAGCTGACGAAGGGGCCGTCGGTGAAACACCGCGTGCGCGCATCAGCTATTCGGGACGCAACCAGCCCCTGACCCCAGAACATCGCCCCCAGGCGCTCTTCGATAGAATCGTCATGCACACTGACGACGGAGGAGAAATCGACCCAGCCGCAGAAGCGGAAGCGGCGTTGATCAGAAAACAGCGAAAGAGCGTTCTCGATTTCGTCGGCGGCGAAGTCTCGTCTCTACAGACACGTCTCGGTACAGAGGACAAAGCGCGCCTCGAAGAATACCTGACTCATCTTCGGGAAATGGAGGAACAAATCCAGGTGGACCGGCCCACTGATGGTTCAGGTCCAACATGCAGCCCACCTGACGGACTGGACCCTATTGGGAATGTGAAAGACGACAGCAACGTACCTGCGGTGACAAGGCAAATGCTGACCATGACGAAGTTCGCCCTGGAATGTGACATCACCCGAGTCGCTGCATTTCAGTGGGCTGGATCGCAATCCTCGATCAACTACTCGCGCATCAATGACCCGATCCTAAATGGTGTCTCGAACGGCAATCATCACGGTATCTCTCACGATGGTCCCTTCGGCGACATCACCAAAATCGCCAAGTGGCACTCCCAGCAAGTTGCGGACTTCTGCACATCGCTCGACAGCGTCGACGAAGGCAATGGGACCTTGCTCGACAATTCAGTGATCCTCTATTGCAATGAACTCAGCGATGGAGACCGGCACGACTTCAACAATCTCCCCTTCGTACTGATCGGAGGAGCTGGCGGTGCGCTCAAGTCTGGACGGTCAATCAAGTTTGGGGGAAAGAGCAACAACGATCTGTTCTTGGCGCTGTTCCAAGCTTTTGGGATCAACAGGTCAACGTTCGGGGACCCCAAGTACACAAACGGCCCATTGACCGACATCTTGGCCTAGCTGGCCAGGTGGATCCAAGTCTGATCAAACTGGCTTTTCCGCCACGAAGACCAGCATGCTCGCCTCGAGAGTGGTCGTGAACGGCCTCGACGTTGGCGTCGAGGGGTTCAGATACGTTTGGGGACCTCCGCTATCGAAGACTCGCTCGTGACCCACAGCGAGAGACCGGTAGGAGCACGTCGGCTTGTTTGCCGCAGCTCCTTCGCTTGCTTGCGCCACCTGATCCCAAGTACTCGCCACGTCACAAAGAAGCACTCGCATGCCACGATCTGCAAAGGCCCCCGTCATTCTTTCAGCAAAGTGACGCGCGCTCGAAGCCGGAGTCCCCGACAATCTTGCCCAGCCGCGTTGTGCTGCCAGTTGGTCTGCTTCCCGAGAAAGTCTCTCAAAGAGTGTTCTTTCCTCGGAGTGATTGATCAAACGACGCAATGTTGAGGCCGCGGCCTGGCCTGAAAAAGGACGCTTTGAGTAGAGTGCGCAATAGTCGCCAAACGCGCGCTCCCAGTGATGCCCCACAGAGCGCAGTTTGCGTCGCAAGGACTTCAGCGTCATCCCATCGAGCAGCACCAAATCGCTAGGAAAAGCATCGACACACGGGTCGAAAAAGACATTCGGCACCGGGACCAGACCACCAGCGAACGCGTCAGCTACGGGCTTCGTCAAATTCGTCGTCATATCGAGCAAGTGAACAACTCTTCCTCCGGGTCGAAGCACCCGCGAAATTTCTGCGACGACCGCCGAAAGGTCCCGCACAATGTCGAAGACGCACAGGGCGAGTACGGCATCGAGCGAACCGCTCGTCGCGTCGAGATGCTCAGCACTCGCCTGGAGCACGGGTCGTCCGAAGCCGCGCTCCTGGATGCTCTCCACCAATCTAGATTCAGGGTCGGTAAGCACCACGTGCTTGAGGCGCTCGGGTCCCAACCAACGGGCCAGCGTCCCCAGACCGGCGCCCAGCTCCCAGACTTGCCGGCGGCCGGCCACAAACTCGTCGAACACCCCCTGCGCGAGCGCCGCGAGACACGGTCGGTACACCTCGCGACGCGAGTCCACTGCGGAAAGCACCTCGCGCCAATCAAAGTCTGCTGGGCTCTGCTTGGTTCCTCTCTGATTCATCAAAAATTACTCTCCAATAAGTGTACCCCAGCTCCGAGACGTATACGAAATCCGACATGGACTTCCCCACATAGTTTGTCGACGAAATCGATGAAGAATATCTCAAAGAGGCACTGCGCGGCTAAACAATATCTCAGAGATGCAGTGGGGAGCCGCATTCGCTGCGCTGATTCGAAGCTGCGCTGATTCAAAGCTGCACTTGTAAGGAACGGTGGCTGACTCACGCCCAATTCTCACCTTGCTAAGGCTTGGACTATTTGCTTACTTGGGGAACCAATGCCTCGCTTAAGAAAGCTCCATCTCGGACTAGGAACTCTACTACTTGCCACCCTCGCTCATGCGGACTGCCCTACACTCCTTTCGAACGGCGACTTCGAAAACGGTACCACCGGATGGATGTTCTCGAATGAAGCTTTGTATGCAGATCTCTCCGCCATCGTGGAGGAAGATCCGTTTACGCTGGGCAATGACTACCTTCATCTGAGCGTTGATGCTTACGACGGCGACCCCTATTACAGCGACGCGCGCTTCAGCGTAGAAGGTTTCTCAATCAAGAGCGGCGCTGAATATCGGCTGACATTTTGGGCGAAAACAGACGACTCCGCAGGCAACTACGACGGTGAAACGATCATTCAAGTGAAGGTGGGGCAGACGCTCGATCCCTATGCCAGCCTCGGGCTTTCCGAAACAGAACTCACGATCGTCGATGGAGCCGGCTCGTCCCACGAAATCGATTTTACAGGCACCGGCTCAGGTAGCGAGCCTGGCGGGCTCGTTTTCCTTGTAGGCAACGAAGATGCGGACCTCTGGTTCGACAGCATTCAGATTGAAGAAGTTTCGTCGGAGGCTTGCGCTGGAACTGGCGGAACTGGCGGAACTGGCGGGGGCAGCAACACTGGCGGAACTGGCGGAACTGGCGGAACTGGCGGAACTGGCGGAACTGGCGGAACTGGTGGGGGCAGCAACACCGGCGGAGTCGGAGGACTCATCTTCAGCAATCAACTGGGCTATGTCCCGGCAGCCGAGAAAGTGGCCACCTACAAAAGCTCCCAAACCAAAGGGGAAAGCTGGGAACTGAGGGACCAGACTGGCTCGGCGGTGGCCTCAGGCACGACAAACGTCTCCGGCAACGATGCTCCATCAGGCGACCATGTGCATCTGATCGATTTTACGGACTATCAGACTCCAGGCACTGGCTACCGACTCTGGATTGGCAATGCGGCGAGCCCACCCTTTGAAATTGGTTCCGATGTCTACGGGCGCCTGCGAAGAGACGCTCTACGCTTCTTCTACCATCACCGTTCAGGTGAAGCGATTTCTGCGACCCATAGTGAAGGCACGGCGTTCGCCAGATCGGCTGGCCACGCCTACAACACAACATGCGCATCGGCATCTACTTGTTCCTACTCACTCAACACGAGAAGCGGTTGGTACGATGCCGGCGACTACGGCAAGTACGTTGTCAATGGCGGGATTGCACTTTGGACTCTGCTCAATCTCTATGAGCGGACGGAACACTTGGGAACGGATTTGAATGCACTCGGGGACAGCAAGAACAACATCCCCGAAAGTGGCAACGGACTGAGCGATCTCCTCGACGAAACCAAGAAGGAGATCAACTTCATGCTCTCCATGCAAGTGCCCGACGGCGAGCCCTTAGCGGGAATGGCTCATCACAAGGTACACAGCACTAAGTGGGACGTTATTCCGCAAGCGCCGGCTAGCGCGCTCAAGCACTACCTCCGCCCCCCAAGCACCGCAGCTACACTCAACTTGGCAGCGACGGCTGCCCAATGCGCTAGAATCTTCGAGACATTTGACGCACCGCTTGCAGCCGACTGCCTTGCGGCAGCCGAAAAAGCCTATGTCGCCGCGCAGGACAATCCCGACCGTCTCGCACCTGCAAGCGATGATGCCGGTGGAGGGGCTTACAGTGACAACGATATCAGCGACGAGTTCTATTGGGCAGCGGCGGAGCTCTTCATCACAACAGGGAAGGCGAGTTACGAAAGCGATATACTTGCCTCGAAACATCACGCGGCCCCACCGAAGTCAGGCGACCCCATGGCTTGGCCCACGACCGCCGTACTTGGGCTGCTGAGTCTCGGCACAGTACCGAACGAGTTGGCAGCTACCGAGATTGAGGCCGTTCGAGCTAGTCTCGTTCTGCGAGCAATCGAGGACGAAGAACGTTCTGCCAAGGGCTACGGAAGCGCAGTGGTCGACTACGGGTGGGGTTCAAACTCCTCCGTTCTCAACGCTGGACTGTTGCAAGCCTTCGCTTACGATCTCACTGGCGAAGCGAAGCATCGCGCTGCGGCACTCGCGGCACTTGACTACACATTGGGGCGCAATCCCAAGGGTCAAAGCTACGTGAGTGGATATGGAGTTGCGCCTTTCGAAAATGCCCACCATCGTTTTTGGGCCAACGCCTTCAGCGGAAGTTCTCCCAAGCCCCCTCCTGGCGTGCTCGCAGGCGGCCCCAACCAGAATCTCGATGCCATCGAACCTGAAGACGTGATTTCGCTCGGACTGAGCGGATGCTCGCCGACCAAATGTTGGGCCGACTACGAAGAAGGATTTTCACTCACAGAAGTCACCGTGAACTGGAATGCTCCCCTCGCCTGGCTCGCATCATGGGCAAGCGAGCAAGAAAATCTGCCGCAAACAGAATTCCCTGGGGTCGATCTTGACGCGACGCCCGGGAATGGAGGCAGTAGCGGGACCGGAGGAATGAGCGGAGGCGACGGCGACGGCGACAGCAGTGGCGGTGACGGCGATGGCAATGGCGGCGACGGCGATGGCGACAGCAATGGCGGCGGCGGCGATGGCGACAGCAATGGCGGCGACGGCGATGGCGACAGCAATGGCGACACTGCCGCCGGTTCGACGACCACCGAAGACAAGGGAGGCTGCAGCATCGGCACTCCTCCTGGCTCCGTGTCCCTGGGTTGGCATTGGACACTCCTCGGACTCGCCGCCGCGGGGTCATTCAGACGTCGTAAGAGTTAGAGCGGCCGCAACTCCTGAACCTGGAGGGCCTGGAGTTGGCCGTCGCTGAAGGCTTTGACCTGATGCGCACCGACCTGATGCGCAGATCGCGCAAACGGCCTCTATGCTTGAGAAGAACAAACGAGTTGACCAAGCTCCGCTCGTTTGTCACTCCATAGGAGGGAGATGCGTTTCCCGATTGGTGAGCCCACTAGATTGCGGCTCGGTGACGTAGAAATGCGGGTTACGTAGATTCACGAATTGACCTGCTCAAACGAACCAACCACCCCTTAGAAATACACCCCCGCTGTAAAGCGAGTGAGGAGCAGCGAGGCTGCGAGAGAGCAACGAGAAAAAAAGCCCAATTGTCACTTCTGCGCAAAGCGCTTCCCTGACGCGTCCCCAACGTCCGGCGCGCGGAGGATGGCTAGTTGTCTACCTAGCGTTTGGTCTATTTTCCATCGCATCAGTTTCGCTGGCCGTGCAACAGGTGGCATCCCGCATCAATGCAGGGCTGGATGAGTTCAGCGACTGGATGCCGGCTCCGACCCCGCAAGCGCAACCAGAACACTTCCTTGCCTCGCCACCGGAGCTATCCACGGCTCCAGTAGCGCAGGACGCTTCGTCCGTAGCAAGGACCGTGGCGCCCCTAGCGAAGACCGCTGCGCCCCTAGCAGAGCCTTCTCAGTCTGAGAAAAGCACTGCCCCTCACATTCCTGTCCTTCCAGCGCCTCTCAATGCTCCGCGCTGCGATGGCATCTACGCGTACATCATCACGACCTTTGAAGATAGCGCTCACTCGGTCGCTACACTCTCCACGGCGCCCAGAAGTCAGGGGAACCTGCGACGCGTGGGCCAGAAATTCGGCGAGTATCGAGTCGTCCGAATCGACTACAACAGGCGATACATGAGCTCCGCCGTCTGGCTGGAAGCAGATCTGAAGGTGTGCCAGGTCTTGCTTCGCGACGACCACCCGGTACGTGAACGCTTAATTGCTCGCTCCCAAAAGGCACAGAGGAAGCAAGCGCGGCGAGAGCGAAAGAAAAAGCGAAAGCGAAAGCGGCGAAAGAAACGCTGACCGTTAATTCAAACTCTCGTCCGAGATCCTGAGCGGAAATCCGGCCACCTCAGCCTGGAATGACTCATCTCTTTCCGGGAAGTGCATATCAAACTCGCCCTTCATGAAGCCAAACCTGGTCGGGAGCGGGCAACCTGAGGTGTATTCGAAGCTTTCGCCGGGAGCCAACTTAGGTTGTTTGCCAACAACTCCTGGCCCGCGGACATGTTCGACATGGCCGTTGCCGTCCGTAATTTCCCAGTGTCGGCTGATCAGTTGCACGACGTCCTTGCCCATATTCTGGATGGTGATCGTGTAGAGGAAGAACCAAAGCGGGCGATTGGGATCAGAGTGTTCCTCCGAATACCTAGCTTTGACTTCAACACGCACTCCACGGGTGACTGCGTGGGATCGAGTAACTGTCATTTTTTGGGGGTCCATGTTGGTGCGACTTTTCAAAGCGGGCGGGCCTTCACAGAGATACGGGCGGAGGGTTTTGAGCCATGTAGGCCTCGGCTGGTGCGGCGAGCAAATCGTAACGCCAACCCACAAGGGATTCGAGCAACCCCTGAGGACCATCCGCCTCGACGCCATCCTTCATACGCTTGAGCAGACGAGTCGGGAGCACGAGCTCGGGGGCAAAAGTGAGCGAGATAGCCATGTCCGCTCGAAATTGAGCAAGCCAAGCTTCGAGCCGAATTTCCTCGAACGTTGCGTACGGGGGCGGATCGATTGGCTGAAAGTCCTCGCTCTTGCTTTCTGCCACTGCGACCTTCATGCCTTCAATCAAAGTGAGTCCATAGCGTTCCACGACTCCGCGAGTCACCCCCTTGATGCGACTGAGCGAGCCGACATCCGGCGGAAGTCGCCCGGCAATGGAGAGCATCACCTTGTTGTCCGGAGCGTGCTTGCGCTTGTCGACCGAAAGTTGGTTGTACCAGCTCATCAAGAAGCGCAGGGCGGCCTGGCTTTTCTCCGAGAGTTGCCAGGCATTGCGGAACGACCCAAGCCGAAGTGGGGCGGGCGGTTCCTTGACCGGACTGAGAGTGTCTTTGGACGCAGCAAAGATGAATTGAGCCCGGTCCAGCTTGGCAGCTTCGTTGATCAAGTACTCGGTCATCTTCGGCAAATGATCGACGTCTGATGCCGCATAACGCAGCTGACTAGCTTGAAGCGGGCGCCTCACCCAATCATCGGCCTGATGACCCTTTTCGGCACGAATCCCCAAGATTTTGAACTGGAGATAGGCGAGGGACACCGAAGCCTCAGCGGTCACCAGCGCCCAAGCGATTTGAGTATCGAAGAGGGACTCCGGCCGCCCAATTCGCATTGCCTCGGTGATCAACTGCACATCTTGGAGCCCGGCATGCAGCACCCAGGTAACACCGTCCTCGGAAAGCACATCGCCCAATGAATCGAGATTCTTCAGCCGGAGAGTGTCCACCAGGTACGCGGTTTCCCCTGCCGAAATCTGCAGCAAACACATAGTCGTGCCGGAGCGATTCGATTCAAATTCCGTGTCCAGATAGAGGCGGGCCGATTTTCCTTCAGCCCGAGCCTGGGCGAGGCCATCTTCAAGATCTGAAACAGCTTCTTCGAGCCCCTGGGGAGTATCAATGAGCCGGTGACCGCTCATAGGATTGATCCAGGCTGGTACTGAGACGCTTCAGGAAACTTCGTTTCGAGGACAGCAACGCTGCTGACGAAGTGTTGGACCTGCGCTTGGGCTGCACCCACGAACTGAATCGGTTCAGCGATGAGCTTTTTGAGAGCATCGAGATCGAGAGGCAGTCGCGTGTCAGCAGCCAAGCGGGCGAGCAAGTCGTTTTCGGAAGTGCCCTTTTCTCGGAGGTCGAGTGCGACAGCCACCGCGTGTTCCTTGATAGCTTCGTGCGCTACCTCCCGCCCTACGCCCGCCTGAACCGCTGACATGAGCACTTTAGTCGTCGCGAGGAACGGCAGATAACGGTCCAGTTCTCTTTCAATCACCTTGGGGTAGTAGCCGAGGTCATCCAGAATACTGAGAAAAGTTTCGAACATGCCGTCGATGGCGAAGAAAGCGTCCGGCAGCATCACCCGCCGCACCACCGAACAACTCACATCCCCCTCGTTCCATTGGTCACCCGCCAAACCGACTGCCATCGCCAAGTGACCACCGAGGATCACCGAGAAGCCACACACTCGCTCACAGGAACGAGAATTCATCTTGTGGGGCATCGCACTGGAGCCCACTTGGCCAGGCCGAAACCCCTCGGTGCCGAGCTCTGCCCCTGCCATCAAACGAAGAGTCGTGGCGAAGCTCTTAGGGCCTGCGGCAACTTGGACGAGAGCGCTGACGACATCAAGGTCGAGCGAGCGAGGATAAACCTGGCCGACATTGTCGAGTACATTTTCGAAACCAAGATGCTTCGCCACCTGGGATTCCAGCTGATTCAACTTGGTGGCGTCACCACCGAGCAGGTCGAGCATGTCCTGTTGGGTTCCCACCGGGCCCTTGATGCCACGCAGCGGGTAGCGAGCGATGAGATCGTCGATGCGGTGGTAGGCCTGGAGCAGCTCTTCGCCACTGTTGGCGATTCTCTTGCCGATGGTCGTGGCTTGGGCAGGCACATTGTGACTGCGACCCGAAACAACAAGCGTCGCGTGGTCCGCGGCAATCTTCGCCATCTTGCTCAAGGCAGTAACGATGCGTTCGCGAACAAGCACGAGAGCATTGCGCACTTGCATCTGTTCAACGTTTTCCGTGAGATCGCGACTCGTCATCCCTTTGTGAATATGTTCATGCCCCGCCAGCGCGCAAAACTCCTCGATGCGCGCCTTCACGTCGTGCCGGGTCACTCGCTCCCGCTCGTCAATGCTCGCGAGATTCACTGAAGTCAGCTGCTTCTCGTAAGCCTCAATCACGCCCGCCGGCAGCTCCAATCCAAGCTCCTTTTGCGCGCGCAAGACCGCGAGCCAGAGCTGTCGTTCAAGCACAATCTTATGCTCGGGAGACCAAAGTTGAGCCATTTTCTGGCTGGCGTAGCGAGTCGCCAATACGTTCGAAACAGAAGGGGCAGTCACGGCGCCTGACTTAGCAGGCCTCACCCTGCTCTGCACCTCGGCGCATTCCGTGCTGCTTACTTGCCGTCGCTGGCTTCTTGGCTCGATTCGAGCACCCTAGCCAAACTCGCGCCCAGTTGGATCTGGTTAAACGGTTTGGGTAAAAATGCCTCGGGGTGGTCACTATTCTCAATCACCGTTTCCGTAGAATAACCAGAAGTGAGCAGGGCGCGAATCCAGGGGCGTACTTTGCGCATTTCAGCCAGCGCTTCACGGCCTGAAAGTCGGGGCATCATGTGATCAAGAATCACCACATCAAATTGCTCTGGAGCCTCCTGAAACGCATCCAGTGCGGCCTGGCCATCTTCACAATGAGTGACTTTGCAGCCCATTTCTTCAAGCAACAGGGTGGCAGATTGAGCGACGTCCTCTTCGTCTTCCGCCAGTAAGATGCGTGTGCCCGGAAACTGACGGTAGGGCGAGACAACTTTGAGGGTGACAGAATCGCGAGGATTCTCACTCAGCGGAAGGAGCAACGTGAACGCCGTCCCCTGTCCCGGTTCACTCTCTAGACTGATGTCACCACGGTGAGACTCAACTGCACCATAGACAGCCGCCAAACCCATGCCGTTGCCGCTTTCCTTTGTTGTAAAAAACGGCTCAAAAATTCGCTTTCTCGTGGCTTCCGTCATACCTTCGCCCGTATCAGCGACGATGACTTTCGCGTATCTACCGTGACGAACGGCACTGCTCACACCAGCGTGAGTGTGTTCCACAAAATGCTGAGTGGTACTGAAAGAGAGCGTGCCGCCCTGCTTCATCGCGTCGCAGGCGTTCAGGCCAAGGTTCAGCAAAGCATTCTGGAGCAATGTAGGATCGCCTAAGACCTGGAGTTCTTCACTACACAGATGAGTTTCTAAAGTGATGCGTTTGTCGATGGTGTGCTTGAGAAGTTCTACCACTTCACCCACCAACTCATGGATATCCACGTTCACATTCTGATGCTTGCCGCGCCGCGCGAAGGCGAGAAGCTGCGCCGTCAGGTCAGAGGAACGCCGACTACAACGCACGATAATTTCTGCGCAACGAGCAAGTCTCGGGTCCGTAATTTTTTCTTGCAGCAGGCTCGCATTGGCAAGAATACCCGTGAGCTGATTGTTGAAATCGTGGGCAATCCCGCCTGCCAGTTGTCCCACTGCCTGCAGCTTCTCGCTTTCCTGCAATTTGGCCTGAATCCGACGAGTTTCCGAGGCATCACGGACCACCGCGAGGAGTACATTTTGTGCACCAACGACCGCTGGACGCAGGCTCACTTCCACCGGCTTTTCCTGACCGCTCTTGCTCGTAATCTTCCATTCGAACAGGAGCGGCTCGCTCTTGATCCCCTTCTCCATCATGTTGACCACGTGATCGACTGATTGGTGACGCCCCGCCAACTGCTGCAGCGAAGAACGGAGGAATTCGGGGCGCGAAAATCCGAACATGGTCTGAGCGCTCTGATTCACATCAACGATGCGTTCCGTGACCGGATCAATCAGAAAAATGGCTTCGCTCGTAGCATTGAAGATATGCCGATAGCTGAGTTCTTGGACCTGTGCGTGATGGAGACCCGCGTGGAAAGCGCGAACGAGTCGTCGGGCCGCGAGCGCCATCGCTAGGTTGAAAATCCCGATGATCACCACCTGCGTCCAGGTGGTCGCGAAGCTCATCTCAGTTTGAAACAAGCCGATCGCTTCGGCCGCCGCAACGAGCACAGCGAGCAGCCATGTCCCGATGGTCGCGCGCTGAGCCCAGCGCTCTACGAGCACCAGGTTGGCGAGCAACATGATGAAACCGAAAACGGGATACGAGAGATCTCGAATCCCATGACCCGTGACCATCGCAAGAACGACAAGCAGGAGCACACAACTGACGCCGAGTCCGCCAGCTACGGAGACTTTCCCTGCACGCGCCAGCGCGGACAATAGTCCAAAGATGACGGCCCCACTGCCTCCAAGAATGGTGACACGCGCATCGAGACTGACCGCCCCGAGCAGCGCAATCGCTAGACTGCAGACTGCCGCCGAGGTGTAGACGGCATTGAGCACGCGCGCCGCCTCCGCGGGATCCAATACTGAATCACCCGGCGCACCGTGCCGGTGGGCACTTTGCCGTTTCTTTTCCCCCGTCTTCCCCATGGAGTGAGTCAGTCGATGTTACCAGCTCACTGTCTCAGCCGCACTTGGTCACCCTGCGCTCGGGTGAATTTAGGGTAATGACGGCTTTCGCTTCAGTGAGCGTGGGCGTGACCACCCGGCCCATGGGCGTGACCGTGGGTGAGTTCGTCCTTCTTTGCCTTGCGCACGTTCTCAATTTTCACGGCGAAATGAAGATTCTTTCCTGCGAGTTGATGATTCCCATCCATGACCACGCTGCTCATCTTCACTTTGAGAACGGTGACCGGCAACGTCATGCCATTCGGACCACGCATCGTGAGGGCCATACCCTTTTGAGCAGTCACATTGGGCCCCAGTTCGGACTTGGGCACTTCAAAAGTACGTGTCGCGTCATACTCGCCATAGCCTTCTGCCGGCGGCACGACGACATCGATGACGTCTCCCGCCGCTTTTCCGGTCAGAGCATTTTCTAGCCCAGGCACGATATTGGCGTGCCCGTGTAGGTAATGCATCGCCTGTTTGCCGACGTTGGTATCGAGAACCTTACCGTCATCATCTTTAAGCGTGTAAGTGATTGCTACGACGCTGTCTTTGCCGATTTGCATGCCGGCTCCCATAGCAGATTGGTACCGAGGAGTAGAGGTTTCGAGAGTTGCGGTGGCCTAAAGCTCGTGCGATAGCCGCGGGGCGGCCCTTGCGGGCTGAGTTGGCGACCCCTTCGGGGGGAAAGAATGCAGTGGCAGCGAGTTATTTTGACGTAGATGGGACTTTGGTGAAGACCAACTTAGTTCATCCCACCTTGTACTATTTGCGCAACCAAGCCACCCCTCTGAAGACTTTGCGTCGCTTGGGAACGGCCTTGATGAAAGCCCCTGCCATGGCCATGGCCGAAATGCAGGACCGCCGTCTCTTCAACGAACTGCTGTACAGCGCTTATCAAGGAGTCAGCGAAGATCGCATGGAGATCCTGGGCGAGGAAGTCTTTGAAGAGGTTCTCAAGCCGAATCTCTATCCTTTTGCGCAGGATTTGATTGCGCAATCGAAGCGCGCAGGACAGCGAGTGGTATTGATTTCTGGGGCACTTGAGTGCGTTTTACGCCATCTGGCGGACTACCTAGGGGCAGATGATGTCATCGCCAATCATCTCGAAATGAAGGACAGAGTTGCGACGGGCAAGATGACTCAACCCATCGTGGCGGGACCGACTAAAGCGAAGTTGATTCGCGAACATGCGCGTGCGCACGGCTTCGATCTTGATGATTGCTACGGCTATACGGACAGCTATTCAGACGTACCAATGCTCAGCGTCGTGGGCCACCCAGCTGCCGTTAACCCGGACAAGCGATTGTCTTTGCTGGCCAAGGCGTACGACTGGCCTGTTTTCCGGCTCGAGCACTGACTCGATCAACCTCGCGCCCAAGAAGTGCGGCTCGCTTTGCGCACTGACATTCAGCGGCAAAAACTCCTGCAAATAGCTGATTCTTACTTCGATAAGAGCTGGCGTGCGAAAGAGTGTGACTGACGCTCCCTTGTGCCTAGACTGCGCGCCCCATGGACCACCCCTGCGTCGTCACCTTAGACCGAGATAGTGCCCCGCGAACTGTATTCGCCGGCGATCAATTGATCGACATTGATCTGCCTGCGGGCACGCGGGTGATCTACCCGAAACCGACTCTCGAGCCGCTCAAGGATGTTGATGCCGCGATTCGCTATGCCCTGAGTCATCCGGAAGGCGATGAGCCACTCTACGCCAAACTCAAGCCAGGCATGAAGGTGACCATCGCGATCGATGATATCTCGTTGCCTCTCCCCCCGATGAGGCGGCCGGACGTCCGCGAGCGCGTTCTCACAATTGTCTTAGAGCTGCTGGCTGATCATGGCGTAGACGACGTGCACATCATCGTGGCGACGGGCTTGCATCGACGCATGAAGCCTCACGAGATCCGCCATATCGTCGGCGACAAGATCTACGACGCCTACGCGCCGGATAAACTCTACAATCACGATGCCGAAGACCATGACAACATGGTCGTCGTGGGAGAAACCGAAGCCGGCGAGGTGATTGACCTGAATCGCCGCGCGGCTGAAAGCGACTTGATCATCTACGCGAACCTCAACTTCGTACCGATGAACGGAGGGTACAAGTCGGTAGCAGTGGGACTCACCAGCTATCGAACGATGCGCTGCCACCACAATCCCGAGACGATTCGCAAGTCGGACAGCTACATGGATCCTGCCAAGAGCGCTTTGGCAAAAGATATCGCGCGGCTCGGAAAAGTCGTTCACGAGAACCTCAACGTGTTCAACATTGAGACCACCGTGAACAACCAAATGTTCGATCCTTCGCTCAATTTCTTGATGAAAAACGAGGACGAACTGAGCTCACGCGAGCGGATGATGCTGCGCGCCGCAGTGGCGGCTACTGCGCGTTTACCTCAACCCTTACGCCATACAGTGTTCGATAAATTCCCCGCGCCCTACGGCGTAACGGGGGTATGGGCTGGCAACGTGGAGAAGGTGCATGAAAAGGTCGTCGAGCGGTCTTTCGAACAGTACATGGTGCCCATCGAAGGCCAGGCAGATGTTCTGGTTTGCCCGATTCCGTTCATCAGCCCCTACAACGTGCACGCGTTCTTGAACCCGCTACTGGTACAGGTGCTGGCCCAGGGATATTTGTTCAACATGTACCGAGGCAAGCCGCTGCTCAAGAAGGGCGGCACCTTGATCATCACTCATCCGATGACCGACAAGTTCGATCACGAACAGCACGCTCCCTACATCGACTTCGTGCACAAGGTGCTCCCAGAAACGCGCGATGCGAAGAAGATGCAGCACCACTACGAAGAGAAGATGGCCTGCGACCCCGCCTTCATTCAGATGTTCCGTACCGGCTATGCGTATCATCCGAGTCACCCGTTCTTTATGTGGTACTGGGGCGAAAACGGCCGCCAGCATGTCGGGCGTGTAATCGTCGTTGGAGCGGACAACGAGTACATCCCCAAACTGTTCGGCTACGAAACTGCACCGAACATGAGCGAGGCGCTCTACCAGGCCCGCGGTGGCGTCAACATTTCCCAGAACATTACCTGCCTTCATGTTCCGCCCATCGTCATGGCCGACGTGAAGTGATCACGCGATGACTCCTCCCTCATTCTCAAAAGAATCGAGCTACCTAGCTCTTCCCGAGGCCATGCGAGCGGCACGCAACCTGCCACTCGGTCATCCAGTTTCGGGCGACCCCCTGCGCTTGACCAGGCTGCTGACTGGCCAAAGTCTGGTGGTCGTTGGTGGTACGGGCTTCCTCGGAAAAGTCTGGCTTTCTCTGGTTCTTTCGCGCTTCCCTGACATCGGGCACATCTACTTGGTCGTGCGCCCGAAAGAGGGTCTTGGCGTAGAAGCACGTTTTGCGCAGAAGGTACTCACGACAGAGGTCTTCCATCCGCTTCGCGAAATCCACGGCGATGACTTTGAGAGCTTCATCTCGGAGAAGGTCACGCCGATCGCGGGTGACGTGTCCGAAATCTTGTGCGGCACCACCAGCGAGCTACGCGATACGATTCGTGGGAAAATTGCTGCTGTGATCAACGTGGCCGGTATCGTCGATTTTGCGCCGCCTCTCGATGAAGCGCTGAAGGTGAACGCCTTTGGCTGCCAGAACTTGGTCGCCTTAGCGAAGGACTTGGGCGGCTGTCCCCTACTGCACACGAGCACCTGCTTTACGGCAGGCTCGCGCACCGGTCCGATCGAAGAGCTCGATCCGCGAGAGATCCCTTTTCCGCGCGCAGGCGAACTGGACCGCAACGACTGGGACCCTGATCGCGAAATCGCAGAGTGTCTCGATGTGATCGAACAAGCTCGCCATCGGGCGAGTGACGCATTCCGCCAGACTCGCTTCATGGGTGAAGCCAAGGCAAACCTAATGGCTCAAAATGAGCCGACAACAGGGCCAGTTTATCAAGCGGAGCTGACACGCGTAAAGCGCGCCTTCGTCGAACGCCAGCTGGCCGATCTCGGGACTGAGAGAGCAAAGTTCTGGGGTTGGCCCAACACCTATACCTATACCAAGAGCCTGGGTGAGCAGATTGTCGCGAGTAGCGGTTTGCCCTTCACGATCGTGCGACCTGCGATTGTTGAATCGACAAATGAATTCCCCTTCCCGGGTTGGAATGAGGGAATCAATACGAGCGCCCCGCTCATCTACTTGATCCGCGAGGGCGGGCTGCAGGTTCCCGGCAGCAACAACAATCTCGACTTGATCCCGTGCGACATGGTCTGCGGAGGGATCTTACTTGCTCTAGGTGAATTGCTCGAAGGGCTCGCTCGTCCCGTCTACCAGCTGGGTGCCTCCGATCGAAACCCGTGCACGATGGCGCGCTTCTTTGAGCTATCTGGTTTGCATAAGCGGAAGCTGTACAGGCGTACCGGCAAGGGGGGGCCCGTCCTCTCAGAGCTACAAAGTCGTTTCGAAAGCGCGATGCTCAGTCGCAAGGAGTACGAAGCCTACGGTCCTCACAAGCTCGCACAAGGTGCGGAAGCGGTGTCCAATGTTCTCCGCAAAGCGAGTGCTGGCCCACTGGCGACATTCTTCAAGCCAGCATCCAAAGGTTTGTCCGACTTCGCGAGCCAGCAAAAGAAGCTCGGCCGCATCATGGACACGTTCTTGCCGTTCACGGCCGAGTACCAGTACGTGTTTAAGACAGACGCGGCCTACGCCGCATTTGGCCGCCTCTCGGATGCCGAACAGCAGCTGATCCCTTGGGGACCCGACCGTCTCGACTGGCGCGTGTGGTTCATGGACGTTCATGCGCCCGCGCTCGAACGCCACGTTTTCCCCGAAATGGAGAAGAAGCTCAAAAAGAAGCTCAAAGCACCGCGTGCCCACGAGTCATTGACGACGCTTCTCGATGGAATGGCCGAACGCCACGACTTGAAGGTCGCACTTCAGCGAACCGAGGGCGAGGGCTTGAGTCGCCTTTCTTACCGTCAAATGCGCGCCTCGGCGCTGGGAACCGCACGTCGACTGCGCGCGCTCGGCATTCAGCGAGGCGATCGGGTGCTGCTTTCGGCGAAGAACCACCCAGCCTGGCCGATCGCGTTTTTTGGAATTCATTACGCAGGAGCCACCGCGGTTCCGTTTGATTCGGCAATCGACAAGGCTGCCGCGGGTGTGATTGCGCGTGCGTCGAAAGCCAAGTTGCTCCTCGCGGACGATGAGGTGATGGACCGAATTGCTGGCGTGCTCGAACTTCCGTGTATGCACCTCTTCGATTGCTTAGAGGCGGGCTCTGACGATCCCGTCAACGAAACGCAGTTGGTGAACGGTGAATATGGTGCGGCTCCGGACGAACTTGCGGCTCTCATTTACACGAGCGGAACGACAGGCGAGCCCAAGGGCGTCATGCTCACTCATGCGAATTTGACGTCACTTGTCGCATCGCTCGCTCCTCTCTTTCCGCTAGGGACTGGGGACCGCGTGCTCAGTGTGCTTCCCCTGCATCATACGTTTGAGCTCTCCTGTGGGCTACTGCTACCCCTCTCCCGTGGCGCCCGTGTTGTCTATCTCGATGAGCTGAATGCAGATCGACTCGCGCACGGACTCAAGGTTTCGCGAGCTACCGCTCTCGTGGGTGTCCCCGCCCTTTGGGAAATGCTCGAACGCCGCATCTTTGCCAAGGTTTCGGAAAGGGGTGCCTTCGCCGAGACCGCGTTTGATGCAGCGATCGAAGTGAGCCGTGCCGTGGGCAAAGCAACTGGGCTCGACGTGGGCCGCGCCCTTTTCGGTTCAGTGCACGACGGACTCGGCGGGCATTTGAAATACCTGGTCAGCGGCGGAGCCGCGCTCAATGCCGATACCCATTCGCTGTTCCAGGGTCTCGGATTGCATTTGGCGGAGGGCTACGGACTCACCGAAGCCGCACCGGTGTTGACCGTGGCCCAGGGCGGACCCGCCGCGCGCGCCGGTAACGTAGGAAAGGCTGTGCCTGGGGTCGAAATTCGCATCGAGAAGGCGAATGCGAATGGCGTGGGACAAGTGCTCGCACGTGGACCGAATGTCATGCTCGGCTACAGCGACAATCCCGAGGAAACCTCGCGCGTCATTGACGAAGAAGGCTGGCTCCACACGGGCGATCTCGGGAAGCTCGACGGCAAGGGGCGATTGACTCTGGTTGGTCGCGCCAAAGATGTCGTCGTCGCCTCCAACGGCGAGAACGTCTATCCAGACGATGTGGAAGCTCGTTTGGGCACCCTAGGCGGCGTCGAAGAGCTCTGCGTACTTGGTGCCGCGAATGGTCGAGGCGGTGAGCGCCTTGCCTGCGTAGCAGTGGCAAGCAAAGATCCCGATCTCAGTCGCGAAGAGCGCCACGCAAAGTGTCGCGGTGCCGTGGAAAAAGCTGCGGCTGAACTACCGCCCGCGCAACGCCCGGCTGTGATCATTGTGCTGGACGAGAAGCTGCCTCGTACCTCAACGCGAAAAGTGAGGCGCGGAGATTTGCGAAAACTAGTTGAAGGAGCCTCCAGTGGTCCTTCGTTGGTCCCGGCGGCAATCGGCGACCAGCTCGAAGACGTGGTGCGCGGCTTGATTGCCACCATTGGTCGTCGCAAACCGAATGAGGTGGGTCCTGCCATGACGCTCCGGGGCGATCTGGGCTTTGACTCTTTGATGGCGCTCGAACTGCTCGTCGGTTTGGAAACCAAGCTCGGTCGAGCTCTCGACGGTGAAGTTCTGGCCAAAGCCAGCACCGTCGCGGAACTGCTTGAAAGCGTACGCAAGCAGCGAGGTGCGCAGCGTTCGCCGACAGCGACGATTCTCGGCGCAGAGAACGAAAAGCCACTGGAGATTCCCGGGCCGCTGCGTGAAGCCGCGATGGAATGGCTGGGGCGCGGTCAGCTCAGTTTCTACGAGCGAGTGATGCGCACCAAAGTGAACGGACGCGCGTTCATTCCCCACAATTGCCGGACCTTAGTGGTCGCGAATCACGCGAGTCACCTCGACATGGGATTGGTGAAGTACTCACTGGGATCCTATGGCCAAGATTTGGTGACCCTCGCGGCGCAGGACTACTTCTTCGAAGGCAATAGGTACCGCAAGGCTTACTTCGAGCAGCTGACTAATCTCGTGCCCATGTCTCGCAGCGGTTCCTTGCGCGGTGCCCTACGCGAGGCAGGAGCGCTTCTCGACCAAGGAAAAACTGTCCTCATTTTCCCCGAGGGAACTCGCGACTCAGGCTTGCGACCGTTCAAAGCGGCGATGGGCCATCTGGCCCTGCATCACAACGTCGACATTCTGCCCATGTGGCTTGAAGGGACCGACCGAGCGCTTCCCAAAGGCTCAGCGTTTCCGAAAAATCGCGAGATTGAGGCACGTATCGGCCCGGTTCTGCCGATCGCGCGCCTGAAGGAAGTCACAAAAGGACTCACCGCCACCGACGCTGCACGTGTGATTTCGCGCATCACCTTCCTCGCAGTTCAAGCACTGTCACGAGGCAAGACCCTCGACCTCTCGGAAATTGACGTTGCCGAGGTGCGACGTTCGGAAGTTCCTGAAGAACAGGGACTTGGCAGCGTGATGGAAGAGCTCAAGGCGCGTTTTGTTCCGGGTGCTGTGCAGGAACCGCTCAGCTACTACTTCTCTCTGGGAGACGAACGTTGGACGGTCCGCGCGACGAAAAGCGAAATTGAGGTCGCTCAGGGTAAGACGGGCGAAGCCGCCGATTGTGTGCTCAAGACTTCGCCGAACGTTTTCGAACGCATTGTGCGTGAGGCCTGGGTACCTGGCCCGAACGATTTCATGACTGGGCAGATCAAGACCAACAACGTCGCTCACTTGCTCACCATGCAAAAGCTGTTTCAACTCTCAATTCCCAGTTCCAAGTTCGTCGCTCAGCCGCTCCTCGATGCGGCACCTCAAACGGAGGGCGGCGTATGAGCAAGTTGTGGTTGGCGGGGGCCACAGGTTTTCTGGGCACTCACCTGAGTGAGCGCTTGATTGCCTCTGAGCACGAAGTAGTACTTTGCTCACTCTCGGGGGGCACGGTCGCGGGTCATGAAGTGGCCCGCGTTGATGTGCTTGACGTCGAGGCTGTTGCTCAAAGTGCGGCTGGATGTGACGGCGCGTTTCTCTGCACAGGGATGGTTTCGCGCAACCCCGATGATGCGGGTTTACTCCACCAGCTCCACGTAGAAGGCACGAGGAACGCCCTGAAGGGCCTCAAACGAGCGGGTGTGAAGCGTGTAGTTGTCGCCAGCACCAGCGGGACCATCGCTGTGGGAACTCGCTCCGACGAGATCTTCGATGAGGACTCAAAGAGCCCGATGGAGCACATTGCGCCGTGGCCTTACTATCGCTCCAAGTTCTTTGGTGAGCGCGAAGCGTTTGCCCAGAATAGTGACGATTTTGAAGTCATCGTCGTGAATCCTTCGCTCCTTTTGGGGCCTGGAGACTTGCGCGAAAGTTCAACCAGCGACGTGCGGCTCTTTTTGGAGAAGGCGATTCTCGCCACACCGGCCGGCGGCCTGGCCTTCGTCGATGCACGAGATGCGGCCGAAGGCATGCTGCTTGCCTTTGAAAAGGGCCGAGCCGGGGAACGCTATCTCTTGAATGCTGCCAACATGACGGTGGCGCACTTCTTTGGACGGTTGGCTCGAATCAGTGGTGTGAGCGCACCATTGATGAAGATGCCGAAGAACCTTGCCTTGGCTCGCGGCATGTTTGGCCTCTACGACAAAGGCCTTCGGGCAATCGGCGGTGTGCCACCCCTGGACGCAGAGAGCGCGGAACTGGGGCAATACTTTTGGTACTGCAGTGCCGAGAAAGCCGAACGCGAACTTGGTTTTCGTGCGCGTGATGCGGGGGAGACTCTCCGCGACACGATCAATGACTTGGTCGAGCGCAAGGTAGTCGCGCCGGCTGAAATGCGACGCTGAACCCGCTGAGGGCGAAGTCATCACTTCTGGTCGTCGTCATCCAGGCAAATTGCGGACTCGCAGACGCCGGAACAGCTCTTGTCACACTCTCCGCAGTTGTCCTGACTCGTGGCGAGATCTGTCTCGCAGCCGTCACGAATGTCGTAGTTGCAGTCCGCGGAGTTGTATTTGCAGCTCAGGATGTAGCAGGCCGCGTTTCCGCAAGCGACTTCTGCATCCGTCGGGCTGGAGCACACAGAATCACACCGGCCGCAATTCTTGGGGTCTTGGTCGGTGTTGACCTCACAACCATTCTCCGGATCGCGATCACAGTCCTCATAAACTCCAACGCAGGAAGCCACTGCGCATTGCCCAGTCGGACTACAGGTCGCAGTTGCACGATTCAGCGCACATGGACTGCAGCCGGGGCCCGCACAACCAAAGTCGGCGTCGCTCTCAGAGACACAGCTCCCTGCACATTCTTTCATCCCTTTCGGACAGCCCGCACCTAGCGCGCTCCCATCGACGATGAGTGAACAAGAAATGGAAGTAGAAAGCCCCACGAGCAACACAAGGCCAGTCATCGAGCGAAAGCCCCCAGTCATCAAAACAGCCTTCCCCACGACAAGCCGATGTGCTGCGCGTCCATTTGCAGCTCAAACGACGCATGTTCGCCCCCAAAAAAACTTTCGCCAGCTTGAGAACCGGCCCGCTCGTCCTTCATGTAGACGGTGGGACGCAGAACATAGGCGACGATAGCCCCCGCGGTGGCGGCCAGCGAAATCCCTAAAGAAACATCAGAAATCAGTGCACTTCGATTCACTCGTTCACGGACTGAGTCCGGACAAAAGGGCGCACATTCCTCTTCGGCCCGATTCTGATGACTGAGCGCATCCACCCCAAATCCGATCGCGAAAGCCCCGGCACCGACAGCGACCGCGCCAAGAATCATCGTACCGACTGGAACGGGACGAGTGGATGCGCCTTGAGATACACTCTCCTTCGCTGGATTCGAACTCGTCACGACGTCAAGCTCGGTGCGAAAATCGAACACGACTAAGCGGGACTTTTCGCCCTGAGAGAGCACGAGGCGACGTTCTCTTTGCTCGCCGTCATTGAGCACTACACGAATGTAACGAATTCCAGGATCGAGGCGGAGTGATTTTCCATCAAGACCTTCTTCGACTTCAGCCCCATCAATGAAGACTCGACCGTCTGCGATGTCTCCTTCATCACCTTGAGCCCTCACAACAATCGAAGGAAACGCGCCCAACACTTCGCCTCGCCAGGTTGCACAATCGCTGCGCACCGCCGCCGGACACTCGTCGCTCAGACAGGCCAAGAGGTGCTGCTCTGCTTCTGAAAGTCGCCCCTCAATACGTGAGACCTGGGCTTGCTCATGGCTCTCCAGACATCCCCTGAGCACCAGCTCAGCTGCGCTCACGGGTTCTTCTGTCGGCGTCTGCTCGTCCGCCGGGAGATCTTCTGAAGAGGACTCTCCCTCTGCGGTCGCAGCCTGCTCACTTACTGACGAATCCTCTGAAACAGAACGGCCCTCACGAGGAGACGCGTACGCAGGAGCTATCACCAAGAAAGTGATGAGTAGCACCCTTCTCTTCAAGAATTTTGCGACAAATAATGCCATCGGCTCAATAATGCCGGTCTGAAAGCACAGTCCCCACGCCCCCCGGCCCCAACGCCAAAGGATGCACCATAGGCTAGAAACACTCAACGCGGCGAAAAGTGGTGCAGAACCAGGGGACTTGTGTGCTTGCTCAGCAAAGAGGATATGCTGTCATTCTACCTATGCGCCAGCAGACGGCGAAAAACACCGACCCCATGCGCCGAATCATCCCAGCGATATTGACGGGCTTTCTGGGCCTCTCAGGCTGCAGCGACACGATTTCCACGCCTGACAAGCCGGCCGAGGGCTCCGAGCGCCTCAACGTCGGGGGACGAGTCGAGTTCTTCAGTTGGTGGACGAGCGGTGGTGAAGAAGAGGCTTTGGATGCGTTGATCGAGACGCACAGCCGCAGAGTTCCGAATGCTCGAGTCAGTAACGCGGCGGTCGAGTTCGCCGACAAGGCACGCGACCAACTTAGGAACCGTTTCGCCAGCGGCCTAGCGCCGGAGCTTTTTCAAGCAAATGCGGGAGCGGACCTAGTTGAGTGGATTGAAAAGAACGGGAGCAATAGCAAAGACGCGGTGATCGAGGACCTCACTGACATGTCGGAGGCGCTCGGCTGGTCGGAACGCTTCCACCCGATCATGCTCGACTCTGTGAGCAACGATGATGGGGTCTTTGCCGTCCCGGTGAACATTCACCGATTGAATTCACTCTTCTATCGAAAGGACTTGTTCGAGGAACTGAACCTGGAGCCGCCACGAACTATCGAGGAACTCATAGCTCTGTGTACACAGATCCGTGACGACAAGTCACTCAAGGCGCGCGCTGCGGGAGAATTTTCTTGCCTTGCCCTGGGCAACAAGTGGAATTGGACACTCTCCTCGCTGACCTTCGAGACGATTCTTCCCGCAGTAGCAGGTGCCGATTTCTACGAGTCCTACTTTCGAGGAGATGAACTCTCCGATGCCCCAGAGCTAAAAAAGGCTCTGGCGACATCATTCGCTCTTTATTGTGGAGGAGAAAAAAGCCGTTGCCTCGAATCGACTTTCTACAACAAAGACATCAACGAAGTCACCTGGGACCAAGGGATCAGCAAGTTGGCCACGGGGGCCGCGTTGATGGCGCCGATGGGAGATTGGGCAAAAGGCTACTTAGAAAGTAAGCAGGGAGGCGGTCTTGTCGCTGGCGTCGACTTCGATGTCATCCCCTTTCCTGACTCAGAAAAATTCTTCGTGTTCACCGGTGACGTCGTGGCGCTACCGCGAGGGGCGACCAACCGGGATGGCGCTCGCTCTTTCCTCAAGACCGCGGCGTCAGCAGAAGGACAGCTCGCTTTTAACCTGCTCAAAGGCTCGATCCCTGCTCGCCACGATGTCGACCCGAAAGAGTTTGATGAGGTTCAACAGCGAACGATCGAAGACTTCAACTCAGTACCGTCTGTGCCGGCATTGAGCGGAACTCTCTCAGGAGCAGCACGGGACCATTTGCATCTTCACCTGACCGAAAGTTTTCGAGCCAACACCACAGACATCATTGAACGCTATCTGAGAGCGAACTACCCACTCAAATAGATGATGCTGGCGCCCTGCTTTCTCCATCAAAAAGAGACCGACTAATGGCGGACGAGCGCCTATTTCGAGAGCTTGACGGGAAGTACCGCATCCTCGCCCAACTCGGCGAAGGAGGAACGGCGCGAGTTTGGCTGGCTGTGGCACGGGGTCCTAGCGGTTTCAATAAGCTGGTGGTGCTCAAAACGATCCGCAAAGAACTGCTCAATGACAGCTCCGTGATGACCATGTTCCTCGACGAAGCGCGTCTTGCAGCACGCTTGAACCACCCGAATATTGTCCAGACCAACCAGGTGTTTGAGCAAGCCAATCACCCTGTGATCGTCATGGAGTATTTGGACGGCCTGCCTTTTTCGGCGGTGCTGGAACGCCAAAGGCAAGGCGATGCGTTGGCCTTAGCGATGCTGTTGCGCGTTGTTTCAGACTCGCTGGCGGGTCTCGATGCTGCCCATAAATTGAGAGACTATGACGGAAGTGAACTTGAGGTGGTTCACCGTGATGTCAGTCCGCACAATCTTTTCATCACCTTTGCTGGCCAAGTAAAGGTGATCGATTTCGGAATTGCCCAGCTCACCTCCTCGCGAGACGTCACCGAGACGGGAGAAATCAAAGGCAAGCTTCGCTACATGGCACCCGAGCAGATCTCCGGCGAAAGGGTTGATAGGCGGGCCGACGTCTACTCAATGGGCGTCGTTCTTTGGGAGGTCGCGATGGCTCGACGCATGTGGCCAATTTCGATGTCTTACGCGACGATTCTCAAGAAAATCCTGGCTCACGAACTTCCCAGCATGCGAAACCCTGACGCCGAAATCGACGCAGAACTACGAAGAATCATCGAGAAATCGCTCGCCGCGGATCCAGCCGATCGTTATTCGAGCGCCCTCGAAATGCAAAACGAACTCGACGACTACATCAACACACTGGGCGGCACGATTCGCAACCGAGATGTCGGACGCGCGCTTTCCAAAATGTTCGACAGCGTCCGGAAGGAACGCGCTCAGATGATTGAGACTCAGCTTGCAGTCACTGAGCCTATTGACCATCAATCGCTTCCCCCTGCTCCCTTCCCCGAACTCACGTCGTTCTCGAATACACGAGGAGCGACACCACCTCAGGGAATTGAGAAGAAGTTCCCGACCGCTCTGCTGTTGCTCGGCTTTGTCCTCGCTCTCGCCACCTTCATGCTCGGTCTTTTTTGGCCCCAAAAGTCCACCTCATCGGCCCCGTCTCCGATCAACAAAACGACGACCGGCGCGTCTACCCCTGTTCCGGAAAAGCAGAAGCCCCCCCGGGACGAGCAAACCGAAGATCCCTCGCCCGAAACTGGATCACCTGCGGAAGAAGACCCGGACACAAAAATCTCCCCCGACAACGAGCCACCAACTCCCCTGCCAAGAAGCGCCCCTGCTCCCGCGTCCAGGGCGGAGCGACAACCAGGAGAAGCGGCCGCCACTGTTTCCGCCCCGACACGCACTGCTGCGTCAAGTACCGGGCAATCTCCAACAAGTGCCCAAGCACTGCCTGCTCCTGCCGCAACCAGAACAGATGCGCCAACAAACACTGCCTCTCCGCCAGCTTCGCCGGAAAACTGCTCTCCACCCTACGTGTTCGACGATCGTGGAGTGAAGAGATTCAAGGTCGAATGCCTCTAAGGCGCTCGACTCATTCGGCCAAATCGCGCTTGAGCAAGTGCTCAATCAGGCCCTCGCATGCGCGCTCGCATTGGTCGAGAACTTCCTCAAAGCCATTGTCGCCGCCGTAGTAGGGATCCGGCACGCCTGCTCCGGATCCAGCCGACGGATCGAAATCTCGGAACAATCCCAGGTGCCCCGAGCCCTTCTGAGCGGCACCTGCGCGCAAGGCTTGGAGGTCCTTCAGATTTTGCTGATCCATCGCGAGTACGTAGTCGAAGCGCTCAAAGTCTTCCGCGACGAATTGGCGCGCAATCGAATCAAGTGAGTAGCCACGTTTCTTTGCCACCTGACGCGATCTGCGATCCGCAGGCTCTCCCGTATGATAAGCAGCCGTACCAGCGCTATCGATGAAAACCTTCGCGCTCAGCCCGGCTACAGCAACAAGTTTGTGGAACACGCCATCCGCCGTGGGGGAGCGGCAAATATTGCCAAGGCAAACGAAACAAACGGAGACTTTATTTTTGGGCATGTTCAGTCACTTCCCAGAGCTCGCTTGAGGCGCTCCATTCAGACCGCCTCGTTCAATCAAACGAGTCAATCGTTGGTTCCTCTTGCTGCTCATCCTCTTCGGTTTCCTCTTGACTGCGAGACACGGGGACGGGAGCTGCGTCCCTCGCGCCAGCGGTACCGCCGAGTTTTTCGACAAACAAGTCGAAAAGTGGTTGATTGAGATGCTCTTGTGAGGGCAGTACACCGTCGCCTTCGAACAACCCAAAGGGAACTTCATGATAGGTATGGTAGGCGAAAGATAGTTCCTTCGCGACGACCAAGTCGAGCATGTCAGTGACCCACTTCTCTCCCCCGCGGCCTGGGAGGAAACTGTCACGGATCGTTCCAAATTCGCCGAGATAGAGCGGAACTTTCTGTGCTTCCCCCCACGCCAAATAGGCTTCGAGTTCACTCTTCAGGTACTCTCGGTTACGTCCATGAAGAGGAAGCTCAGAGGAATAGAATTCGAGGCGCAAGCGACAACGTGAAGCTGCAGCCAACCCTCGCGCTTTGACCAGAGCTTGAAGCTGATACTCAGAACCCGGTTCAACCCAGAACCGAAGCGGATCGGAGCCCAGGTTTGCGGGGCCCGTCGTGCCGACAATCGAAAGAGCGGTAGCGTCACCATGCCCATCCGAGCTTTCCAGACCCCGCCCGACGCCATTTTCGGTCCAAAAGTACCAGCCACGACGCGTATCGAGATCTATCTCGAACATTGTCAGAAGGTCACGTGAACTTTCATCCTTTGCCACAGAGGTGGCCAGGGTTTTCCCCGCCAGGGGGGCGGGCGCGCTTGAACTCAGCGATGTCTTGTTTGCGCTCTCGTCCTCAATTTTCGGAGCCAGCTCAGGTTGGGGCGCAGCTGGTGGCGCTGGTTTGACCGGCGCCTGAGTCGGGCCTCCGCTAAGACGCGTCAGACTCAGGCTATCGAATGTGACAATGCCTTCACCTGCATCGCAGACGAGGAAATGGCTTCCCGATCTTGATGTCCCCTTCGTAAACAGCGTAGGGCTCAGTCTCCAGCATGGTCCATTCCGAGTCGCCAGGAGGCAACGCCTCGCTCTGGGCAATCGCCTCGGTCTTGAGTTGAAACCAATCGGCTTCAGGAATCGAGTCATCTGGATACCAAGCCTCGCGCGCCGCAAAATCGCTCCATGGAGCGTCTTGGTGAGTGAAGTGATAGGGCTTGTAGAAGTGAAATTCGTAGACCACATTCGGATCGGACACGCGGAAGAAGTTGCGCTGAGCATTTTCGGCCCAGTCAGCGCCCACCGCGTTCGCTCGCTCCACAAACACTATGTGATGCTGATTTACCTGACGAATTTGAGCAATCGTCCGTTCGGCAAGGCTCTTCCACTGCTCAATCGACTCGGTGGGAACGGGTTCATTGAGAATATCGAATCCAGCAATGGTCGGCTCGCTACGAACCCTTTCAGCAATCGCACGCCACAAGGCGACGAAACGCGATTGGGCTTCGTCATCCTCCCAAAGCTGCACGCCTTTTCCTTGAGACTGATAGCCCCCCACTGGCGCGTGCATGTTGAGCACCAAGCGAACTCCATGTTTCTTCGCCCACTGAATATTCTGCTCAAGCCATGACCAGCCCGCCTCCTTATACATATAGGGAGCGGAATCATCTTCGAATGTTCGATAGCTCAGGTAAAACCGCACGGAGTTCATTCCCATCGCAGCAACATTAGCGAAGTCTCGTCCAGTGTGATGAGCGCTCGGGATCTCGACATGACTCCAAACCTGATTTCCAAACGCGATCCCACGAAGCACGATGGGCTTCCCATCACCGTCTACGATCTGTGTGCCCTGAACTCGCCAGATCGCGTTCTCCACCTCTGGGTCGAGCGGAGTCGTATTCGGAGGCAACATGCCATCAGGTAAGGGAGTCAGCGGAGGCGGAGTGGCACCACATGCCGTCAGGCAAAGCGCCAGCGGCCAGGCGGCAGCTCGAATCAGAGAAAAGTAGTGTCCGAAGAGCATAGAGCCAATTACAGGAAAGCCGGTGACCTGACACAATACCTAAACGATCTTTCGTCTCCATCGGAATTCCCACCAGACGGATGAAGAAAAAACTTTAGGTCTGTCCATGCCTTCCGTTCAGTCCGAGTGCCAGGAAAGGATTTGCTCATGCAAGCAGGATCCCTTGAACCCACTGCCCAACTCGAATCGGTCAAAAGAGGGCGAACGCCCGTAGGAACAGCCCCGATTGTCAGCGCGTCAAGCGCGGACTCTGATGGCGATTCCAATCAGGGTGTCCGAGTAGAACTTGCGTCAGCAGTCAGCGTGGTATCCGCTACCAGTGCAACCGTCGAAACGCGCCGAGAGCATCAGCGCTCAGCGAGCCAAGAGTCTGCCCCCACCAGCCAGCATCAAGAGAGCTCCCAGGCCGCGAGCTTACAGCTGAGCTCAGAAGCCCAGCGCCTCGCGTTGATTCCCGCCGACGTGCTCGATGCTGAAGAGATTGCCGAAGTGCGAGCGCAGGTTGAAGAAGCTCAGCGCAGGCTCAATCTGGAAATTGAGCAACAACGGACAGCGGCGAAAGACTCGCGCACCTCCGCGGCCGCACCACAGGAGGCAGGAACGCCTGACCCGGAAAAAGCGGCTCCCGCCTCAAGCACAGCGGCGCAGCAAGTCACAGTCGCTCAGGCTTCCCACCGCGCCGACTTTGCGGAGGCACAGTCACACATCGATTCCGCTAGCGCCTCAAGCAAAGAGATGGCTGCGTCCAAAGAGGAAGTGGGCACGAGCCCTCCCCCCTCGCCCGAACGCGACGAGCAGCTGAGTGCACCAGCTTCGACGCGAGCCGATCGCACCGAACGTGAGCGAGGGAAACCAATGAGCGCTCTTCAGGGTCGCTCTCCCTTCGAAAGCTCAACCCCCGGAGCAACGGGACAAAGCCTCGACATCATCGTAGGTGACAGCGCGCCGTCTTCGCGCATTCCTGCCTAATTGAGCGGCGACCGTTCGCGTTTTGGCCCTCTCGCTACAATCGCGCATGATCAGAAGATGAGCGATGAACTGCCTCTCTTGAGGGGGCGAACTCTTTTGATCTCAGGAGCCACACGCGGGATCGGCTTGGCGATAGCGCTACGTGCGGCCCAAGATGGAGCAAACGTCGTGGTGCTCGGAAAAACACGCGACCCTCACCCCAAGTTACCGGGAACCGTGGACTCTGCCTGCCTTGAAATTGAGGCAGCAGGTGGGCAAGCGCTCGGCGTGGTGTGCGATATCCGAGACGAGGAGCAAGTGGCGTCCGCAGTTGAACTGGCTGTCGCCCGCTTTAAAACACTCGATGTGCTGGTCAACAACGCAAGCGCGATCCAGCTCAGCGATACCGAGAACACGCCCATGAAACGCTTTGACCTGATGCATCAGGTGAACGCGCGAGGCACTTTTCTGTGTACCCAAAAGTGTCTCCCTTTTCTCAAGAAGAGCGACCGCGCGCACATTCTCACGCTGAGCCCACCTCTGGATTTTCGAGCGGCCTATTTCGAAAATCATGTCGCCTATTCCATCGCCAAGTTCAACATGAGTCTCTGTACCTTGGGTTGGGCGGAAGAATTTCGGCACATTCCTATCGCGGCGAACAGCCTTTGGCCGCGCACGTTAATTGATACTTCCGCGGTGCGAAACCTCCTAGGTGGACCGAAAGTCGCCGCCCAGGGCCGCTCGCCAAACATTGTTGCCGACGCGGCCTACGAGATCATCACTCGCCCTCCGAGCTTCACGGGAAACTTCTTGATTGACGACGAAGTATTGCGAGACGCAGGCATCACAGATCTCGAGAAATATGTGGTGACGCCCGGCGCCGAGCTCCTTCCCGATCTCTTCCTGCCCGAATCCTTGCCCAAGTAAGAAAAAGAAACGCCGCTCTCGTTTCCGAGGCGGCGTCATCTTGATGAGCTGATCGAGCGCTAGTTACTTAGCAGCGCGCTTCGCTTGAGCCTTCTTCGAACGAGAGGGCTTCTTGGCTGCTTTGGGAGCAGCAGGCTTGGCTGCAGCACGAGCAGCGCGCTTGGCCGAGGCATCGTGAATGTCGAGCAGACGGGGCAACGGGTAGCCAGCAAGACGAGTCTTGAAGCCGTCGTCCTTGGAGCGCTTCTCGCTCTCGCAGATCTTGGCGATCAGCTTGTCACGACTTCCAAAACGCTTCTTGGCGTCCTCGAGTGCGTCATGAAGACGAATCAGCTTTGCGTTCGAGATACGACCGAGGCCGCGATCTTCGTTCACGCGATCCAGCCATAGGTCGGCCGTTGCGAGCTTCTCAACTGCTGCGACCAACTTCTCTTTTGATTCGAAACGCTCTTTCACGAGCGCGAGGGGTGTACTTGCCATGGTAATTTCTCCAGCGGCGCCATCGTCCCAGAAGCAATGCTTCCTCCGGCACCAGTTGCAGAATGCTGGCCCGCTCAGGTCAATTCGACCCAGGAAGGCAAGCGTGCGGCGGGACGGCCGCAACCCTCGGAGGTTCCAAGGGGCGGGTTGCTTAGCAGCCGCCCTCCCGGCCTTCAAGGAAGAGCGAAGAAACTCCGATGAGCGGCAGAAAACAGCGCTTTTCGCAGGCCAAACCACGTGGTAGCGCGCCTTGTCACGTTTACCTTACTCGGGACCCCGGCTTATATATGTCTGTAAAAACTCCTCGCGTCCGCTTCGCTCCCTCCCCCAGTGGCTACCTCCACATCGGAGGTGCACGTACTGCGCTCTTCAATTGGTTGTGGGCCCGGAAGCACGGAGGACAGTTCATTGTACGTGTGGAGGACACTGACGAAGAACGCAGCAGCCTCGACAGTGTGCGGGCGATTCTCGACTCGATGAAGTGGTTAGGCATGGACTGGGATGAGGGCCCGGAAGTGGAAGGTCCCCATTCGCCGTACTTTCAGAGCGAGCGCAAAGACCGTTACAAGCTGGCCGTCGAAAGACTCATCGCTGACGGCAAGGCTTATCGTTGCTTTTGCACGAAAGAAGAACTCGACGCTCAGCGTGAGGCCATCAAGGCAGAAAACCCCAAGGCGCAGTTCGTTTACCCGGGCACATGTCGCCATCGCACCGATTCGCCAGACCTGCCTCACGTGGTGCGTTTCAAGAGCCCCCGCGAAGGAGCCACTGCCTTCGACGACTTGGTATTCGGCAACATCAGTACGCCGAATTTTCAACAGCAAGACTTCGTGATTGTTCGTCCAAACGGACTCCCGCTTTACAACTTGGCGGCTGTCGTGGACGACTTTGAAATGGGCATCACCCTCGTTGCCCGTGGGCGCGATCACATCGGTAATACTCCACAGCAAGTACTGCTTTATGAGGCTCTCGGCTGGGAAGCGCCCCAATTCGCGCACTTGCCGATGATGCTGTCACCCAAAGGGGAAAAACTCTCCAAACGCCACGCTGCTGTGAGCGTCAGTGAGTATCGCGACAAAGGATACACAGCTGACTCGATTCTCAATTATCTCGTGCGCTTCGGCTGGTCATCTGGTGATCAGGAAATCTTCTCGCGCGACCAATTGATCAAGGCGTTCAATTGGGACCACGTGGGGCGAAGCGACGGAAAGTTCGACGCGGCGAAGTTTGCCGACGTTGCTTTCGAGCATCTCAAGAACCCGGAGCTCACGTCGGACGAGCGCTACTTGGAACTCGTCACGCCCTGGCTTGCCGAGGCAGGCATTGAATCGCCCGATCAAGAAACCCTACGGGCAGCCCTACCGCTCATCCGGGAACGCGGGCGCGACTTGAAGGACGCTGCCCATCACCTCGACTTCTACTTCCGTGAACCACCTGTGTTCGATGAGAAAGCCGCGAAGAAGTTCTTGGTTCCTGATGCCTCTGCGCACCTGGAGAAACTAGCCGATGCGTTCGACGATCTTCCCGCTTGGGAAGCAGACGCGCTTGAAGCCGCCTTCCAAGCCTACGGAACGGAAAACGACGTGGCGATGAAAGTCTACGCCCAGCCGGTACGAGTCGCGCTCTCTGGGCGCACCGCCAGCCCCGGTCTTTTTGAAGTCCTCGTGGTGCTCGGCAAGGAACTCAGCTTGAAGCGCTTGCGCGCTGCCGCAGACAAAGCGCGACAGCCAACCTAAGCTGCCTCCGAGACTGAGCCGGCTGAGAGAAACCAAACTGTGGACAAAACTTCTGACTTTCCCGGAATCGAAACCTCGATTCCTGATTTGAACGTCCCGGGCGTGTTTGATGCGATCATCGAATACACCCCCGTCAAAGCACTGCTCCCAGTACCCGTTATTCTGCTGATTGCTCCTGCGATTTGGTATCTCTTCCGCAGCACCTGGAAGACCCTCGATGAAGAAGCGAGGCTGAGCGCGCAGACTCGCACAGAGACAGACTACCGTCCGGCCGTGGCGCTCATTCTGCTCGCGATCACCCTGACCGTTCACGAGTACTACGGGGGCCGACGCTTCTTTAGCGACGCACTCGAACCCATGCTTCGCAGTCTTGAGAGTTCCGGGCACAAGTGGGTCAAGTTCGAAAAATACCAGGACCTCTACAGTTACTTTTGGTGGTCATTCTCGCGTATTTTGGGTTACGTGATTGTGCCGATCGCGGTCTGGAAGACGTTGTTCCGCAAGGACTCGATCCTCGACATGGGGCTCAAGGCCAAGGGCTTCTTCTCCCATCTTTGGATCTACGGACTGTGTCTGGTCGTTGTCTTTGCTGCCATGGGGTTGCTCTCGAATCAGCAGGACTTCCTCACCTACTACCCGTTCTATAAGGGAGCGTCGCGAAGTTGGTTCGACCTTCTCATGTGGGAAAGCTTCTATTTCGCGCAGTTTCTTGCGCTAGAGTTCTACTTTCGCGGTTTTTTGCTCCAAACAATGCGCCGCACCATGGGAGCGAGCGCCATTTTCGTCGTCGCGGTGCCCTACTGCATGATTCACTACGGCAAGCCTTACCTTGAAGCGCATGGCGCCATCATTGCTGGCATCGTGCTCGGTTCCTTGGCCATGCGCACCCGAAGCATCTACGCAGGCTTCCTCGTCCACATCACCGTTGCAGGACTGATGGATTACATGGCATTGGCCTCGCGTGACGCTCTACCGACCCGATTCTGGCCCGGCTGAGCTTTTCACTTTAATTAATGGTTTTCTTTTGAATCGCTGCGGGTTCGGCGGCACACTCTGGCCCCCGATGAACGCACGAAGCCCAGGCAGAGCCGATTCCACGAGACCCATCACAAAGAGTGAGAGTCCCGACGCACCGTGGACGCCGCAAAAAAGCGCGGCTCTCTACCAGATCGAAGGTTGGGGAAAGCCTTACTTTCATGCTGGCGAAAACGGCAAGGTGATCGTAACCCCCGATCCCGAAAAAGAGACGAAGATCGATCTCCACGATCTCGCCGTTGGTTTGAAGCAGCGTGGTGTCGACATGCCGCTCTTGCTCCGCTTCTCGGACATCGTGCGTGACCGCATTGCGCGTTTGAACCGAGCGTTCGCCACCGCCATTCAAGAGTACAACTATGGCGGACGCTACCAGGGTGTGTTTCCCGTCAAGGTGAACCAACAGCATCACCTGATCGAGGACATCGTCGAGTTCGGTGAAGAGTTCGACTACGGCCTGGAAGCAGGCTCGAAGCCAGAGCTGCTGATCGCTCTCTCGTCGATGCGACGCCCCACGGGGCTGGTCATTTGCAACGGCTACAAAGATCGCGGCTACATCGAAACAGCACTGCTCGCTCAGCGTCTCGACAAGAAGGTGATTGTCGTGCTCGAGCGCCTCGAAGAACTCGAAGTTGCCATCGACGCATCACGCGCTTTGGGAATTCGCCCAATGCTCGGCGTTCGAGCCAAACTATCCAGCAAGGGTGTGGGGCGCTGGGCGAAGTCAGCTGGAGACCGAGCTAAGTTTGGGCTCTCGACAGCTGAAATCGTACAGCTTGTCGACCGCCTCAAGGAGGAGGACATGCTCGACACCTTGATGCTGTTGCACTTTCATATTGGGAGCCAAATCTCAAGCATCATTCCCATCAAGAGCGCCCTTCAAGAGGCTTCCAACATCTACACTGAGCTCTGCAAAATGGGCTGCAATATGCGTTACATCGACGTCGGCGGCGGACTCGCCATCGACTACGATGGCTCCAAGACAGACTTCCACGCGAGCAAGAACTACCGCCTGCAGGAATACGCCTACGACGTCGTCGACGCTCTCAAGAATGCCTGTGAAAAAGCTGGAGTAGCCCACCCCACCATCGTGAGCGAGAGCGGACGCGCCGTGGCCGCGCATCATTCTGTCTTGATTTTCCAAGTCGTGGGCGTCAATGAAGTTCGCTACGGAGAACCAATCGAGCCCGCAGCCGATTCCCATCGCGTGCTTCGTGAGCTGTTCGACACCTACAAACATGTCGTGCCGAAGAATGTTCAGGAGAGCTTCCATGACGCGACTCAGGCCAAAGAAGAAGCCCAAAGTCTCTTCAAGTATGGCTACCTTGGTCTTCGTGAGCATGCTCACGCGGAACGGCTCTACTGGCATTGCTGCGACAAGATCCAGCAGATGCTGCGCAGACTCAAGCACATCCCCGAGGAACTTCTCGATCTGGAACGCTCACTGTCGGCCATCTACTACTGCAACTTTTCGGTCTTCCAGTCTGCTCCAGATATCTGGGCCATCAATCAGCTCTTCCCGATCATGCCTGTGCACCGACTTGAAGAGGAGCCGACCGTCACCTGCACTCTGGCGGATCTCACCTGCGACAGCGATGGCGTGGTGGATCGCTTCATTGACCTTGAGGACGAACGAGAAATTCTCGAAGTCCACCCCTTCAAAGAATCGGAGCCTTACTACCTAGGACTGTTTTTGAATGGCGCTTATCAAGAGATTCTCGGCGATCTCCACAATCTCTTCGGCGATACGAATGCAGCGCACGTCCGGCTCACTGACGACGGCGGCTACGAAGTGGCTCACGTGGTGAAGGGCGATAGCGTTTCTGAGGTGCTTCAATATGTGCAGTACAACCCCGAAGACATGGTCGAACGCGTCCGCCGCCAAGCAGATCGCGCAGTCCGCGAAGGCCGCCTCGACAACGAGCAAATGCGCACCCTGATGGGTCATTTCGAAGACTCGATGCGCGGCTACACATACCTGAGTGTCTAGTTTTTGAGAGGGGCGGACCCGCCCCTCTCGTCGCCGGGAGTAATCCCGGCTCCTCACTCCACGGTCCGGCTGCGCTCCGAGCTCGCTGGTCGCTCGCGGCGGTGCTGAGGCCGCCTCGAAACTCCTCGGGCTTCGCCCTCGCGTTTCTTGGTTTGTGGCTTTGCGTCGGGCGGGGGCGGGCACGTCGCATTCGCTCGTGCCGCCTCGAAACTCCTCGGGCTTCGCCCTCGCGTTTCTTGGGGTGGGGCTTTGCGTCGGGCGGGGGCGGGCACGTCGCATTCGCTCGTGCCGCCTCGAAACTCCTCGGGCTTCGCCCTCGCGTTTCTTGGGGTGGGGCTTTGCGTCGGGCGGGGGCGGGCACCTCGCATTCGCTCGTGCCGCCTCGAAACTCCTCGGGCTTCGCCCTCGCGTTTCTTGGGGTGGGGCTTTGCGTCGGGCGGGGCGGGCACGTCGCATTCGCTCGTGCCGCCTCGAAACTCCTCGGGCTTCGCCCTCGCGTTTCTTGGGGTGGGGCTTTGCGTCGGGCGGGGGCGGGCACGTCGCATTCGCTCGTGCCGCCTCGAAACTCCTCGGGCTTCGCCCTCGCGTTTCTTGGGGTGGGGCTTTGCGTCGGGCGGGGGCGGGCACGTCGCATTCGCTCGTGCCGCCTCGAAACTCCTCGGGCTTCGCCCTCGCGTTTCTTGGGGTGGGGCTTTGCGTCGGGCGGGGGGCGGGCACGTCGCATTCGCTCGTGCCGCCTCGAAACTCCTCGCTACGCTCGCGTTTTTTGGGCTGTGGCTTCGCGAAGAGCTGGCTGACTGAGCGCCACGGGCAGGGGGCACTGAGATGCGTAGCGCTGCGGGATCGAAGAGCGGGTCGGGGTCTGCGACCCGCTCTGATCGGCTCACCCTTTGCCGAACAGCCGGCTCAGCCCGCCAGGTCGGGTCGCGTGAGCGGTCCTCGGGTCGACGGGGGCCACGGACGGCCCGATGGTGAACCGGGGCTGTCCGGGTTGGACCTCTTTGGAGAGTGTGATCTCGTCCCCGTCCGCCAGGGGATGCGGACCGACGAGCTTGTGCTCGTTGCAGTACGTGTACAGTACGCGCCGCGTGGGGTCGTTCTGCGGGTGGTCCACATGCTCGGGCTTCAACACGAAGCCTTCGTCACCACCGACGATCGTGAACTGTAAGCGAGACATGGATGGGTTGCGGACGCGAACCTCGCAACTGGTATGCCACTATTTTACCACAATGAGGCGACAACCCTGACACGCTGTGGACGCGCCCTCTGCGCGATCGTCGCAGGCTTCGTTTTCTTGCACGATGCCGTCGCCGCAGTAACCGCCGAGCACGCAGCCCTCCTGACATTCGTTGTAGCCGCCGTCATTGATGCCATCATCGCATTCTTCTCCAATGCCAATGATGCCGTCCCCACATTCAGGCTTGCATTCGCTGCGCGAGGTATCGAATCCGCCCAGGGTCAACTGGAACGAGGAGGAAAGCGTTTCACGTTCAGCGTGGAATACTTTGATCTCGTAGACGGCGCCCGCGGTGAGTGAGAAGTCCGAGATGGGCCGCGTGGTTTCGGTCCAAGTATCGAATTGTTGGTTGGTGCTGTAGCCAACCGTTGCTGTTTCAGCTCCGAGGGTGATGCGCCCGCCCTTGGGCTCATGCTTGTTGCCGATGTCGACAGCCAAAATGCCATTGATGAAGACCCAAACGTCGTCGTCTCCGACGAAAGTGAGCGTAGCATTCGCCTCCGGATTGTAGACAAACCAGTAGGCCACCTCGGTGGTGAAGTGGAAAGTTGTGGTCAGGGCTCTTGGGTAAGCCCGAGCCTCCGTACAGCGGCTGCGGTACCTGTGCCTCGTAAGTTGTGGTCTCTGCCGCTGGCATGATGCCATCGAGGGGAAAGAATAGAGGATTACCATCAACCGGACAGGGAAGGCCGCCGTTGTTGTTGGGCTGACACGAAGGCGAACCAAGGGGAGCTTCCCAACGCGTGCCGTCGTCCTGGTAGCGATTGACGAAGTTGCCCTCGGCGTCACCGAACAAAACGAGACTGCCCAGAAAGGGGCCCGTGCTGATCGAACTTGGGCGGTACCAGTCGGCGAGGGAGGTGACGTTGCCGGGCTTGTCGGGGACGGGTTTGCCTTCGGCATCCAGCTGAGCCGCCACCATGCCGGCGTTGTTACCGCTAGCGGCTCCAGAAACCTGGTAAACTCCAAAATCGGGATGGCTCGCAGCGAAGTCGCGCAGCACCATCGGTACGCGCAGCACGCAGGCCCCCGCCACCATCTCGCATGGTTGGCCTTCACAAGTGTAGCCAGCTTCTGTCATGCAATCACTGGAACAACCATCTCCATTGATGTTGTTTGCGTCGTCACATTGCTCGGCTCCGAGCACGATGCCGTCGCCGCAAGTTGAAGAGCAGCCGGCCCCTGCCTTGCAGCTCGGTTCGATCTGACAATCAATGTTGCAGCCATCAAGGGGGAAGGTGTTTGAGTCATCGCAAAGCTCAGCTCCTTCGACGATGCCGTCTCCACACGTGGTCTTCAAGCATTCGTTCTCATCACACTTCCAACCCACCTCGACTTTGCAAGTAGCTGAACAGCCATCATCGGGCGTGACGTCTTCGAAGTCGCATTGTTCTGGAAAAGAAACGACGCCATCGCCACATTTGGCGTAAGCTTCGCAGGCTTCTCCCGGAACACGGCAGATGAATCCGCGTTCAACCGACAGACAGTTGGCGGCGCAGCCGTCGCCGCCCTCTTTGTTGTGATCGTCGCAAGCCTCGTCGTCCGTGAGCGAGCCATCTCCGCAACCAGGAGGCGCTTCCTGCTGGGTGGGGTCATCAATCTCTCCGTTCTCGGGGTCGAGATCGATCATTCCGCTGGCTCCTGCCCCTTGGGTGGGATCGTCTGTTGCTTGTCCAGCAGCGGGAGAGCAGGCCGCTCCGAAAGCAAGTGCACTGATCAGGGTAGTAGCGATGATTGAGATGTGTGATTGAGGCAAAGCGCTTCCAGTCTAGCACCTCCCTCATGGCTCGGGTCGCCCTACCACTGCGAAAAAGGACGAATATTTGCGGGCTAACTGAAGAATTCCAGGTCAGCAATCGGGACACGCGTGACCGGCGAATTGGGACCTTTGCAATGCGGCCATGCATTTGCCCCCCTGAAATACGAAAGCGACAGCCCCGCAAAAGGAAGCTACAGTCTTCTTGATGAACGCATTTCGCGTCTGTGGACTTTTGCTCTGCGCTAGCTTGCTGCCTGCTCTGGCCCAGGCGGATATCCATCGCACGGTGGACGAGAACGGCGTGATCTCGTTTACGAGCACCCCTAAGCCGGGATCGGTGCGCGTTGCTATCGACAAGAAGTCGAAGCCTGACGTGCACATGCCAAGCGACCGTTCCCCGGAACGTTACAATCGTTACGACGAGCACATTCGCCAGGCGGCGACGCTCTATCAAATTCCGGTTGAATTGGTGCGCGCCGTCATTCAGGTCGAGAGCAATTACGACCCTCGCGCCCTTTCACCAGCTGGTGCGCACGGGCTCATGCAGCTGATGCCTTTCACCGCCGAGCGCATGATGGTCACCGACATCATGGACCCGCGCCAGAACATCATGGGCGGCACCCGCTACCTGCGCATCCTCGCAAATATGTTCAACGGAGACATCCATCTTACAGTGGCTGCCTACAACGCGGGGGAAGGCGCGGTGATTCGCTACGGCGGGATCCCTCCTTACGAGGAAACCCAAAACTATGTCGTCAAGGTGCTCGAAAACTACGAGCGCTACCGCCAAGAGACGGCGCGCGAACAAGCAACCGCCGCTGCCCCAGCGAAGTAACAACCTGCGCAGATAGCCCAGTCAGACTCGGTAGTCTGTCGTTCAATGAGCCAAAACGCTATCCGCCCAGCTGCCCTTCTCTAAGAGAGTTGCTAGATTAGATTCTATCGGCGTTTGGTCCACGGTCCGGAGGCGCTGACTCAGGGAGACGCGGGCCGCAGGCGACGGAGACCTGTTGCCGGCCGCCGCTGAAAGAGTCCGGGTTGGTAGATGCGCGCGGATCGCGGGCCCCTATTGGAGCACGAAGCGCGGGTACGAGACTTTGTTTTCACTCAGAATGTCGATCCGCGTGACCAACTCAATGTAACCCTCGTCCACCATGACCTTCTCGCCGTTCAAAGCTGAGGTGTGCAACACGCTGCCCGGAGCGAGCCGATCGAGCGCCCCAGCAGGAACCGTGCCCTCGCCCTGTTCTGCATCAAAAAAGCAACTCATGCTAACGGTGTTGAGGCTGGAGTCGTACTCCAGATCCACCAGGATGTATTCGGCCGAGTCGCGCGCATCCCAGGATATGTCGAGGTCCTGTGTTCTGGAGACGAGTACGTCCTCGACAGCCATTGCGGCACCTTCAGCCGCGGCTGGAGCAAGGAGCAGGGGCGCGAGCGGCATGTTGATCTGTCCGTTGAACGCAGACACGACTCCCCCCTCTGCTGTGAGACTGATAACCTCCCCGCCAGCAAAGCCTGCCATAAGGTTGGCTAGATAGGTGGTGGACTCGTCGTAAAACTCGGTTTCGGCGATTATGGCGCCGTCTGCCAAAAAGGTCATCTTCCCGGCTTCGAGACGTACTGGGATCGCACCACCAGGATCAGTATAGGCGTCGCATTGCGTCACGCCACAGTCACCGAAAGATTCCCTCACACAGTTTCGGTCGACAGGCTCGATCTGGTCCACCGATGGATCGCGAGCGAAAAAAATGCCGATGCCGCTCGAACTTCCACTGGTACCTCTACTCGCGAGGCGGCGATACATCGTAATCGAGGCCACCTGATAGTCTTCATCGCCCAACTGTGGGTCGTCGCCATCTGACCCTTGACCGCCGGAGCTCGAGTCAGAGCCGCCACTACCCGACGAGTCTCCGCCAGAAGTCGTGTCCGAACCACCAGACCCAGACGAATCTCCACCCGAGCCGGTGTCAGTCGTGTCGGTGCTAGTCGCCGTGTCCATGTTGTCTGGACCGTCACCGCCGCCTGAGCATCCCAGCAAGTTGCACGAGACCAATACTGACGTTCTGCTAATTTCAACAATAGGAAAAGTGAGTTGCCATCATAGAGTATACCAATCATCCTGCCTCACGGAGAACGCGCTTGTCTTCTTCGGTCGAGCGGACCTTCTCGAGGGTCTCATTGAGTTTGGGATGCTCACTGCGCCATTTCTTCAAGACCAATACGGCTTCGCGACGCACTAGCGCCTCTCCATGGTCCAGGGCCAGCTTCGAAACCTGCGCGAACACTGCCTGATTCTCGGTCTGGCGAGGGCGAAACGCGTGCAAGGCGGCCCGAATGTCTCCAGCGTCATTCCTCTGCAGAATATTCAACAAAAGTGGCTCGACGCGTTTGTCCTCCATCAGACGGACAGCTTGGATGGCCGCGTCCCGCACTTCTCTCTCGCCTCCCTTTTGTAGAGGAAGCACCAAATCAAAGAAATGAGTGTCGGCGCTATTGGCCACAGCTAAGAGCGCTGTGGTCGGCTTACCTTTCGTGATGTCCGCGCGAAGTTCGCGGTCGAGACGTTTTACTGCTTCATCGCCGAGAGTTCGCTTTCGACTCTCTCGAAAGCGACGGATGAATGTTCCCATGCCGAGCAGACCATGCTCCCTGAGTTCGGGCTCCTTCGTCAGTTCTGTGACTGCGTCGAGGGCCTCCCTGTTGGGCCACTGCGCCCGCATCAACGCCGAGGCAGCCCGTGCTCGCTTCTCCACAGCGGCCTCTTTACTGGTGGCAAACTGGCTGAGAACGGTCAAAGCAAAGGGAGTTGATGACGAACCGAGGGCATCCAGGAGGATCGGAGCGGCCGGCGAGCCGTCCTTGATGGCGTCGAGAACCGCCTTGCGCGCCGACTCCTCAGTCCGAATCAAGGCCACCATCGCTCGAAACGCTGTGGCCTGCTGACTCACGTCGGAGTTGCTTCGCTTCGTGTCGGAGGCCCCGTTCAGGATCGCCAAGACTTCATCGAATTCGAGATCTCCGCGCTTGATTTGGTCAACCAGAGCCGTCGACTTGATTGGCTCACCCTGCCCAACGGGAATGCGAACCGTTTCCTTGATCAGCTCGTTCCAACTGGGGAGCCCCTTTGAGTTCGGTTCAGCCGAAACACGCTTCAGCGAAAACTCAGTATCGGTACTGAAGAACGCGTTGTCGGCCACTTTCACCCGGGTGACTTCGTCTCGCGTGACTTGAACGATACCTTGATCGTCAAATTCGAGGCGACCCTCTGCCTTCTTGATTTCGGGCGCGATTTTGCGCCGTGCGTCGGAAAGCGGTCCCGTCCTAGTTGCAACGACCTCCTCATAGCCGGTCTTGGTCCAGTTCCACGCGCCATTCGGGCTCTCACCGACCTGAGTGTATGAGACCTTGGCCCGCCCTGTTGCGTCCCATTCCACGACCTCAACCTTTTTCGCCTTCTCGAAGTCTTGCAGCTGAAGCGCTGCGATGATTTGCCGACGAAAGCCCATTGAATTGAGGGTCCCTTGGGTGGGGGAACGATACTCAGTCACGATGCCCTTTTTGAAAATCGCTCCAAATGGCAGCTCCAATTCAGAAGCAAGGATGCGGGTTTCATCGATGGGATTGTCGTGCCGGTCGAGCAGGCGCACATCCTTGAGCTGAGCTATGAGCTGCAGTTCACTGTTCTCGTTTGAAAAACGAAGTTCGAGCAGCGCCCGTAAATTGAGGACCTGGGGAAGCGGACTGACTCCGTTCGACGTCTTGGTTGCAATCCGAACATCATAGAAGTGATTGACCGACGTCGACCAAGGCAAGCGCACGGTCTCCGCTTGTTCAATGCCCACTGCTTTGTCCTTGTCTTCACAAGCGAGCGTCATCCCAGCTGATAGGGCAACCAACAAGACTACCGCAGCTCGACTTTTAAGACTGAGCCTCTTCATTCAATCACCACCAACTTAGAACGTCGCCTAGAAGTCTTTTTCACAGCCCTTGGTGTCGTCAGCGCAATAGTAGCCATCGCGACAGTCCGAGTCGTCGTTGCAGGACTTAAGACACCAGCCAAGACCAAGGATATCGCAGACAGCGCCTTCACCACACTGATTGGAGCCAACGGTGCTACACGTCGCGGTACAATACCCGCCTGGCCAATTGTCTCCGCAAAAAGCAACAACAGACCCAATCCTTTCGGGGCATTCGCCGTCATCCGCACACGGCATTCCAGCCCCCGTCTGGGTAGGCTGCCCTCCCGACCCGGAGCCACCTGATGCATCGTTGCCTCCCGACGAATTGTCGCTTCCCCCGGTTGAGGCTTCTGTGCCTCCACCCGAACCGTCTGTTCCACCCGATGCGCCGCCTGAACCCTCAGGGTCTTTACCGTCGTCGCCCGCGCAAGCAGTGGTCGCTAGAAATCCGATGAGGGCTAGGCCAGAGACGGATACACCGGACAGGCTCAAGTAGTTAATCTTAAAGCAAAAGTGGGGCATTCTAAAACTCCTCATGTCATGCGTGACTAACATTGAAGTCGATGTCGTGCCAGCACGAAAGAAACAGGGGCCAAGGCTCCCAAAAGAAGAGACGCTCCACTCCTTAGCGCGGAACGCCCCCTGCGATTGACCCCTAACGAGTGATGTCCCACGGGTCCTCGAGCGGAGGATGACAAGTCTTCGTGAACGGCGAGGGATACACTTCATCACATTTCCAAGTAGATATAGAGATGTCGCAGTTTTCCCCCGGGCTGCATTCAGTTGTCTCCATACGACAGTTGACGGGTATCTTGCCATAAATGCATCTTGCGTCTTCGACGCAGCAGTCGGCGTCGTCATTGCATGACTCATAGACGGGGTTCGGTACGTCGACGGGCCTGTCTACGAGCTCTCCCTTTCGGCAGGTTGAGCAGAACGCGCCTGTTTCGCTCCCGGGTTCAGGGTTGTCGAAGCAAACGATCCCGGCGCTGTCGCCCTGTCCGTCCAAACAACAATCAGCGTTGCGAGTACACGACTGGCCCATTGGAGTGCAGCCGCACTGATTGTTGTACAGAACCTCGCCCACGCGCGACGTGTTGAATACGGCGTCAGCGATGGCATCAACCGGCGGCGGATCGACGTGAGCCAACTCGATGAAGGGCACTGATTCGAATGAAGCCTTCCATGGCTGCTGCTCTTCAGACACCACATCCTGCTCATGCTGGCCAGTCACATTTTCACCATCTGGGTCGCCGTGAGTAAACGAGCCTCCACCGATGAGGTTGAAATTGATCGGCTTGAGCCCCTGAAAGGCAACTAACTGCTTGCTGTATTTCAGGCTGAAGAACACGAACTTGACCTTCAACTGACCGTGAAGCGAACCAGCCAGAATGTTGGACAGCTCGAGATCCACGCCGTAGTCGTAGGCAAAAGAGAAGTTGTACTTCAAACGCTCGCCGTTGAGTGGATAGAGCGTCTTCAACTCGGGCTTGGCCAATGATTCCACAGATTCGGGGAGCTCCAAGCGTTGGTCAGGCTGAGAGTTGACGTTGAGCCCGGCCATGACTGTCGCAGGCAACGTAACGTCGACAAGGCTCAATTCAGCCCGAATCCCAAGAGAAAGCTCGAAAGGCCCAGCGCTGAATCCGGCACCGGCAAAGAGAGTCACTGCCGAACCAACACCTGGAGTCACTACCGCACCCGCCCGGACGAGTGGACCTTCACCTGCGAGCAAGCTCGCTGGGTTGAGATCGATACCGAAACCGCCACCAATCCCGTAGTTTACAGAAGCGCCTACCTGGAGCAGGCAGGGGATCGGACCGATGAAGAATTGAATCGACACGATAGTCGTGTCCGATGACTCATTTACGCCTTCGCCGAAAGGAATGTAATAGGAGTAACCACGGGCGGCCGAGCTGAGGGTGTCCCCGATTTCGCCGCCGTTCAACTCACCAAGCAGCTTGGACAGAACATCGCTGCTAAGTACCTCATCGAAGATCTTGTTCTTGATTTTGTCGATCTGGTTCGCTTCGTGAGCGTAGTAGTCGACAAAAGCGTTGATGGTATCGGCAGGATTTTGATCTGTGTCACAAGCACCCTTCATGGACGGAGGCCGCTTGTCTTCGTCGCCCAACAGGTCTTCACAGAAACCCTCTGCAAAGGTCCTGGCTTGCTCTTCAACCGCATCGGGATCGATCGGAGCCTCGGGATCAGGGACCTCAGGGATGAGCGCCTTGTACTGCGTGATCAGCTCCTGCGCGTCACGCATGGCCTTTTTGGCACGGTCGACAGCATCAACGTAATCAGCAATGGCCTTTTCACACTTCTGCGAGGAAAAGTCGTCGGAATCAACGATCCCGTCGGTATCGAATAGCGCACCCGAGCCCTCTGCCAATTTCGGCAGAAAATCGATACCGAGCAGCTCCGCCCGTGAATTTGTAGTGTGAATTCGACAGATTGATGCAGATAACTCACCGCGAAGATCGAATAGATCGACCGAGCCGCCAAGACCCAAGAGATTGAACTCAACCGTCGACGAAGCCGCCGCCGAGGCAAGGGCCTCGAACCGAGATAGGCCAAAAGGCAAAGGCTTGACGTCGAATTTGAGAGTGGCTTCTGGATCAAAGGTCACCTTGAGACTTGATGAGTCCTTCCCGCGGATACCCTTCCGATCGTCGCTTGCGTTCGAATCGTCGGCACCGGGTGACGTCGCTTCGTAGTTGCACCATGGATGGCGGTCTTCACGAGCGCATTCTTCGGGACTGTCCGCGCACGCTTGGCATTCTGCTCCACAAGAGTCCGGGTTCTCGAAGTCGTCTGAGAACGACGGTGCCGGCTCTTCGATAGAGTCATCCAAGGCCGCCGGGTCGAATTCACTCGGTTCGGTGAGGTCGTTATTTGGGTCGAAACCGTCGACTTCAGCGTCGACACAATACTCGACTTCGCCGCAATCTTCGTCATCAAAATCCCCCCCATAAACGGGCGGATTCACACCACAACCGATGACCGCATAACAGTGACCAACGCAGGCCTCACCATCGCGAGAATCACAGGCCTCAGCGAGCGACTCATCAGTGCAATAGCCCTTGTCTAGATTACACCGCCCTTCGGAACAATCTCCGTCGTCATCGCAAGAGACCGGCTCTCTGCCGGACGTTAGTTCTAAACACTCGACTCCACGGCCACACACCCCGGCGACACTACCGAAGTCCGTTGAAATGGTGGGGCAGTCAGAATCATCACCACATGCTTGGGGTTGAAAGTAGTCCAGATTGATGAAAGCAGATTCGAGATCTGAACAATTTTGTCCCGGTGGCGGAGGCGACGCAGCGCCCTCGCAAGCATCGCGACAGTCTTCTTCGTCATTGTTCGGATCGGAACAAACCGCGTCACAATGAAGCGCCTGAGCCTCAGCCTCATCGAGATCGACCGGAAGTGGAACGCAATCGGGTGAGTTGGGCTCCAAGGGATTACCAACGAGGATCTTGTCGCGATAGTTGTCATCGGGATTACGAGCCGAAGCAAAGGTCCCCTCGCAGATGTAGCTGCGAGGCTGCGAGCAACTGTCCGGAACCCACTTACCTGTCGCATCGATCGTTGCGCAGTCTTTATCTTCGGCATTTTCAGGCGCGCGTCCCGCCCACGAGTTGTACATGCCGCGATAGGACGAGCCCTCTGAGCCCCCCGTCCAAAACTGCACGGCCTCGACCCCAGTCGGGTTAGCCCAGCTCCACTCGCCTTCATTCGCAATATCAATCGCACCGATGCGGGTCGGGCCGTTTACAAGCGCCGCAATGAAGTAGTTTTCCACGCGGTGGTCGATTCGAACGAGAGCGCGGCCCGGAACAGCTGCGCAGCGAGCGACAGCTTCATCATAGGTGGCTGTGGAACCTTGGTCATCCTCACCGTCACAAATCCAGTAAGCACGGCGGCCATACGTACGAAGTTCACAGCCGTCCTCGGGTGCCTCGATATAGGGGGCGCCACAAGTGCCGTTGCCGTCACATTCGAGTCGTCCTTCAACTACGCCGTCTGTACATTCCGTGCCGGCGGGGGCGGCATTGACGCCGACTTCTCCGCATTGGCCGGTATAAGTATTGTTGGGGTCTTCATCCGCACCGTCGATGCAGTCGGGCACGCGATCGCCATCGGTATCCGTCTCAGGGACGTTGCAACCGCAAACGCCCATAGCAACTTTCGTGGCGTCTGCTGTACATTCGTCCCAGCAGTCGAACGTGCCGTCTTTATCGGCGTCGCCGGCCTTACACAGGAAGTCGAACGGAAAGGGCACGTGCAGGACCGTTGCGTTCGAGAAAACGTGGACCGATTTGCCGAAGAACGAGCCGCCGTGGGGGTAGCCTGTACCTGGTCGGCGGAGTTCGATCGCGCTGTTGGGCGCAATGACCGTGGCCACCAGATGCTGTTCGAAGAGAGCCGGTTCTGTGCCTAGATAACCGAAGAGCACGTGTCCGCGACGGCCACTCTCGTATTCGAGCGAGGTGCGCAAGACGAGCTTGTCCTGGACATAAATGCGAACGGGCCCATTCGCAGCTTCAATCTTGAAGTGGGATTCGGGCTCAAACTCCACTGAATTGAAAAAGTACTCACCGGTTCGAAGCGTGACCGTGGAACGCGAGCCAACGCGTAGAGAGTCGTAGCCGCCCGGATCGATATTGACGTTTTCCTGATCGGGATCGAGATAGATGTCCGTGGTCGCCTCCGCTGGCCAAAGAACCTGCCACTCGGTCGCCGTCGAGACTACGGATGCGTTTTCGGTCTGTATCCCGTCAATTTGAACGGATGCATCCTGAATGTCGATCGCGCCAGCAGTAGTCACATCACCGAAAACGTGAGCTTGCGAGCGAACGAAGTCGACATCGCCATGGCTGATGATGTTGGTGTAAGCAGTGACGGTGCCACCAAATTCAGTCGTTTCGGGCCCGACGCTAGCCACTGTTGGCATTTGACCCGGGCGACTCAGCGTGGAGCCATCATCGATTGTGACCCGCTGTGTCGCGGAAATGAGCAAATCACTCGCGGCGGAACCCTGCGGAACAGTCAGCGAAAAAGCCTTGGGGATAGGTGGCAAGTCCTCGACCGGTCCACCTGAATCGCCGCCGACCTTGAGATTATCAATCAGATATTGCGCACCCGAGGGGCCATTGAGGACAAATACAAACGAAATATCGTTAGCGGTGCCTTCGAGGACGCTCTTTACGTCCGCCGAAAGAGGAAAGCTGAACGTCTTGTAGCCGCCACTTGCGCCCGTGAGCGAAGCCGACCCCAGTTGAGTCCACCACATGCCCTGCGATGGTGCCTTGAATACCAGTTCAACCGTGCCCCAGGACAGGTTGGCGGGAACCTGCATATCGAAAGTGGCGAAATCCGCCGCTGAGCCAACCGCCGCAATAGAGGTCGAGCTAATTTGAGTATGGCCGTTGGGAGTCACCGAAAGAGCCGCCGAGCCCTGGGTAACGGTCGTAGCCGACCCAATGGCCGACCCGTTATTCGAGCTCCAATCCGAGCTGGGCGCTTCAAACCCGAGAACACGTGCCTGCGCCGAAGTCAGATTCTGCCGCACTTGACGCATCTTTGACTCGTCATCAGTTTTCGCGCAGCCCGCGACGGCCGCAATCAACAAGCCGCAGAACACAAGACTCTTCAGTTTCATTCTATACCTCTACCTTTTGCGAGAGATCTCGCATCAGTCGCTCTCGGCCGCCAGACTACCGATCTGAAGTATTGAATTCAACCCTGTATTGCCACTACACACTCAGGAAGCTTCACTTCGGGCCGTGGGCCAAATTGGAACATCACAAAGCGGCAACAAGAGTGACAGCCATGAGTCCATGTGTAGCGTCCTTTGGCAACGCAACGAAGTTCACCAAATTCACGCACACTCACAGAAGAATCACAATGAAGATCAGGGCACCTCAGCGCTTTCTGTCAACACTCCATCAGTCCAAGCATGCCGCGAGCTCGCCCCGCCTGAGAGCCCTAGTGATTCTTGCTTCTTGCGCAGTCGTGGCGTGCGAAGGGCCGAAAACTGAACCGCCGCCCACAAGTGATGAAACCAAGGTCGTTCCTTCGCTCGAAACCACCAAGAAACCTGCAAAGACCGAGAAGCCGGACGCAACCAGCCCCAACCCACCGGCCACTGTCCCAGCACTTTCAGACGAGAAGCTAAGAGAGCTCTGCAAAAAGAGCTGTGAAACCACTCAACCCCTCGGTTGTTCAGAACAGACGCAGTGCGAAGAAGGCTGCTTGGTGAGCTTTTCCCCGCCTGTCTGCCAGCAAGAGTTCGCCCATGTACTGCGCTGCGCGGCGGAACAATCAATCGACAGCTGGGTCTGTGGGCCAGAAGGCCTACCTGGCCTCAAAGAGGGTGTCTGTGATCGGCACCAGCTCGCCGCGGTCGGCTGCCTTCAAAAGAGTGCCACGGCGAATTGAGCCCTGGTTCATAGCGCCGAGTTGCGAAGTACCCCCATTGATTCGGGCTAGTCGATCAGCACACCTGCCCTTCGCTGACCCAGAGTTTGGCGACTGTGTGACGCTGCCGAACAATCGAGATCAGCGACAATCAAGATCCTCCAGAAGCTATTCGGCACCCTTGATGAATCGCTTGTACACAATGTCGGACCGTCCAAGTCCGCCCCCAGCCATTTGCGCGAATTGCCAAGGAAAAACGAACGCCGCATACCGCTATTGCCCAGCGGGCGAGGGCGCGGCTTTCGGCGTATCGCTGGGTCCTTCACGACAAATGGCCGTGGCGGCGAAGTAGTGCGTTTCCTCAGTCATCGGCACGGTGCCCGGCAGGACTCTGCCGGTGATTCGGACACTCGTCTTGAGATTTGAGCGATCGAGAGCGAATGGGAGACACGTCGCGGACTCGTCGCTGTTGCTGTAGAGTAGGCCCTCGTCGTCGTAGTAGGTACTCGGAAGCGCGGCGCGAACGCTGGAGAGGAGTTGCTCTTCGAAACGAACGGCGAGGACCCAGGTTCCCGCTGGCGGTGGTCCGGCGCTCTCACTCAACATCGGGGAGAGGATCCCGAAGATGCCTCGACACTTGCGACTGCAGCCACACTTGCGGGGCGCGCCCATACAGATCCCCCAGCCCACGCCCAGGGTTACGCTCCACTCGACGACTCCACTTGCGGGGTAGCGCGGAGCATGGCTAGGCATCGGGGACGCCTCCGACTCGCCTTCGCACAGCGGCAGCTCGACGGGCTTTGGACAGACGATACAGCCGGGCCCGAGCACTGGGGACTTCTGATATCCGTACTGGTTGTCAGTGAGGACATCGCAGTCCGGCTGTCGACGCGGCGAGTACCCCTGCGATTGATAGATCTCGTGCATGAGATCCACGAACCTCGGGTCCGGAGGCACGCCATTCTCGGTGAACGTGTCTCGGATGAGCTGCTTATCTGCTTCGGCCTCGTGTGCTTCGGCCCGGTCTTCTTCTGTGATCGCAGTACCGTCGTGATCCTGCCGCCGAGGCTCGGCGTGCGACGTAGAAAGTGGAGGCTCGCGCGAGGCAGTGGCTTCGGGGGGGCGCGCTGGGGCACACGCCCCCCCAACCAAACTCACGAACGCGAGGATCACGGGGAGTCGTCGAGACTGCACTCGAACCACGAAGGGCCATGGCCCTCGCAAGCAGCCTCGAATCAGCATCCGCCCATGCATGAAAGGAACTGATTCGCGGCCTGTCCCGCGGCGCTGCTCTGACTGAGACCAATCAAGTCGTAGCAGCTGGCCCCATCGACGCATTGATCGTGCGGGAAGGAGCAGTTGAACTCCGCCGTGCAATGCACGAGCGCGACGCAGCCCGGGGTTTCGGCACACAGAGCGCGTTGTTGAGTGCAGTCGCTACATTTGTCTCGACTACATTCGCACGTATCGAAAAGAGGGGGCTCGGCACAGAGGCCAAGGTCGCAGAATCCTCCCAAGCAATCGGCACCGCCCATACAAGACCTGTTGTCAGCGCAAGGGCCGCACTGGCCTCCACAATCCACGTCGGTTTCAGACCCATTTCTGCGTCCATCGGTGCAACTCGGCAGGCCCGGCACGACGCGCCCGTCGAGGTCCGGTGCGTTTGGAGCATTGATACATCCCTCTCCCCAGTTGATCAGAACCAGTTGTGCGTCCGTCAAATTCACCCAGCCATCTCGACTGAGGTCCGCACGCACCGCGACCTGAAGCGGGTCCACAGCTCGTTGCATCCAGACATCTCCCTGAAAGAGGATTGTGAGATCCGCCTGATCGACGCAGCCGCTATCGTCGACGTCCCCAGGAATTATGTGTTCCGTACCGTAGATAGTGACCTCATCAGTCCGAACGAAGGTGCGAAAGCTGGAATTCGGAGTAGCCGCACCAAGCCCTCGAAAGAATACCAATTCCGCTTGGTCGATCGAGACGACGCTGCCTGAAGGGAAAGCGGACAGCTGCTGAAACGGCGAGAGACTAGCCAGGTTGAGCGCGCTCCACTCGTGGTCTGGAGGCGTGATCCTTTGCAGCGAGAAGAAGGAGGCGAAGATGTCCGGCTCCGAGACCGTGAAATGTACATCCACGTGCCAGTCGAGATCGTTCGGAAAGTCGTCTGATGGTTGGAGCGGTGTGTCCACCGCCGTAGTCAAGTCCGACTGGAGGTGGACCGCCCGGCGAACGACCTTGAGCTGCCAGCTATCTTCCGACATGCCCCAGTCCACGGGACGCGGGTCGACGGTGTTCCAATCCTCGAACAACTCCGAGTCCTCCCCCGCGCAGGCGTGCATTGCGTCAGAAGCATTCTCGCCGCCGTCAGATTCGAAGATGATACGGCGATGCCCACCGAACGTTCGCAGTCTTTCCAATGTCTCGCAGAGGGTTTCCGCCAAGGGCGTGGACGGGCCTGCGACAGGGCGTTCGACATCACGAATGGTGGCGTGGAGGCGCAACTGCAGATCTTGGTAGTCCTCCGAGACGGAGAGCACGCAATCTCCCGACTCGGCATTGTAGTTCCTGCAACCTTCACCTTCTGGGCCTGGCCAAACTCTCGTCATCTGCGAACCAACTCCTAACGGAGTTCTGAAGGTCCAGACCGAGTACTCCCTCGGGATCTCCGCGGACGAATCGGCCTGGATCCACTGGTTCGCAGCGTCAATCGCGTCGTCCCACACGGAGTTTCCCGTGTCTGGATCTTGGCTGCCCATACTGCCAGACTGATCCAAGACGACCATCACATGCTCATCGGCCTCTCCTGGCCAGATCTCACCGGGATAGTCCGACGTGCTATCACTCACTTCTGCATATTGCAGCCCGGAGTCGGTGTACGGCAGATTGACGATCGAACCGTCATCGAGGTGGAGGTTGAGCGAATCGACGACTCCTACCCGGGACTCTCCGGCGGCGAAAGTTCTGTCGAAAGTGAGGCCGGGTGTGACGTCGGCGACCCTCCTACCGTTCGCGTAGGTATGGTCCGGGTGCCAGATGAGTTTGCGCCCCGTCCAGCCGCCGTTGGAGTCCAATTCGACGACCTTCGCCGCACCCCCAGAAGCCACAACGAAGCCCCCGGGCGCGCGTTCGTCCAGGAGCGCTTCAGGACGCCGCGTGAGCGGCGCTCCCCAGAGGACTAAGTCGTCGAAGGCCAGATCGGTATCGGCGTCGGAGAACCCGAGACCTCCCACGACGGTCCGCGAGAGGATGACGCGATGTTGAAGCTGACCGCCGCTGTTGCGAAACGCCACGAAGTCTAGCGCCTCATCATCGTCGATGAATTGGGACGTCGCGTGCAGATCTGGGTTGTGCGTGATGTTGGACCCGGAAACGTCGAAGACGTCGGAGCGCGGCCCGGTGGTGAAGAATATTTCCGCGTTGACGTTCGCACCGTCACTGGTGAATTCGTCGAGATCACGAAACCCGAAATTGTTGAGGCCGTAGTATTCTAGCTGCTTGGGAAGGACGGCCTGAGCTACGACGTTGCCATCCGTGTCGAGGACCATGGTCTCGCTCGGGGTCATGACCGCAACCCTCAATCGACTCAGGTGGTACCCCAAGCGAAACCGGTACTCGCCCGACTGGATGATCGACGACCAAAGAGAGCCTTCCAAAGGAGCGCTGAGGCGTTCGGTATTGTTGACGTAGTCGCGAACCTTCAAGTTGTATCCGCCACCCGAACTCGGCTCGATACAGTGGTACGCAATATTTTTCGTGAAGTTCATTGGCGCCCACAAGAAGTCGAACCCCGGGCCAACGGTGCACTTCCCACCCTGATCCAGAAGCGCCAAATGCGTTTCGATGCGGGCTTTCTCTCGAATCAAGTTGGGAGAAACGCCAGGCCCGTTGGTGATCTTGAGCGTTTCATCTTCCGGCGAACCCGAGGTGAGGCCGATGAGGCGCGTGAAGTCGGTACCGGAAGCGTCGCCGATGAACCACCCACCACCTGAATCTCCCCGATGGAGCAAAGCAGCCAGCTGCTCACCATCCTCCGTGCGACCAATCCCGGTCGCGACGGATCGCACAACGTATTCAACCGGGGAGTTATAGTAGGCGAAGTTAGCAAATGATGGAGCCGGGTTTTCGATATCACCGTCCGTATAGGTACTGTGGATGTTGATTCGTTCGTCTCCGGCAGGATAGGAATCGGGGATTTCTGCGTACGGACCGGGGAGATCGTCAGCGAGCAGAAGGAGTGCCCAATCCTTCGAAACGTTCCAATCGTACGCGTAGTCGACGTTGCGAACGTATTCGGGGTTGATGGAGATGCGCTGCACGGCTGCGCAAGCTTCAGCAGTACCAGGCTTGCATACCTCGACCGCAATGGTGGTCAGGTTCTGCGCGTCGAAGCAATGAGCGGCAGTCAAAACCACGGAGGAGGACAGCAGCGAACCAGAGCAATTGTTGAATCCGTCCACTTCCAACTTGACCGTCGGCGAGTCTGCGTCAGCGACGCCGTTGTGGATGTTTTGAACCTTCGACTTGAGCTCACTAGGGTCATCCCAACTCGATAACTCTCCACAGGCGACCATGCCGAGAGCCGACGCGGCGACTAAGCACTTTTTCATGACCGATTCCTCCAATTCCTACGCTTTTGTGGCATTTTTATCCGCCCGACTGGGCTTTCTCTAACTTTCGGACTTCCCTCGCTGCGATGAAAGACGAGGCCAAGTTGGGGTGCCGATCGACCGACAGCCAAGTGCAGCAATGCGCCCACTCATGAGAACAACCTCCGCCACTGCCGTTCTGGGCAGACGGCGCACGGCAGATGCTGCCGCCTCCTTTTAACCAGCTCACACCGTATGCCCACAAGACATTTTTTCGAGAGTCACACGAACGACCGGTCGGCCGGGTTCTTGTCACTCATGCATCGAATGCACGAGCGTGTTGCGCGCCAAACTGTAACCGATTCATCACACAAGCTAACGTGAGCGATCGACAATTTACTACTCGGAGACAACTGGGCGGCATCTGCACCAACAACAACCAACCGGTGGAAGCTCACGCTGCTGATGTGAGCCATATGTTAACCGAAGTAAACTCCAATAGCCGGATGCGAACCACCTTTATCGGTGGTTTCATGTCAGGCCGACACAACGCCGCTGTGCGAGGCTGTTACCTGCCTTGGATGGTTCGTTGTATTTCTGCGCGACTCTTGCAGCCTTCTCGCCCCGGGCTTCTAGGTCAGCTCAGGCGGCAACTTTGATGACACAGGGGGGCTACCTCGACGAGACACAGAGTGCTTGTGAACCTCTCGATGAATGTTCAAGACTACTTCGATTGCTACGCGCAAAGGCCATTCAAACAGCCCCAACTGGCCTTCGAGCTCCGTGCTCGGCGGATCCCCTGACTCGACACGCCCTAATGATTCACGCGATATGCGCGGCAAACGAAGCGTACGAATCCCCTGGTAGCGGATGATTTAGCCTCCGCGTCACCGCCATCGACCTCCCGCCGGTGTGACTTCTAGTGAACCAAGTCACGAGAGATGGCGTAGTCGTTGTAGCGAGTCGTGGGAGAGAAAGTGGTCCCCGGCGAGGCCGTCCACACCAGTCGAGACTGCTTTTTATACTCAGCGCGGGGCGACTCGAAAGCAATCATGACTCATAGATACGGCCAGATTTTCTCCAGAGTAAATACCCCGGCCTCCTCCGCCAGCTCACTCAACCCAACTTCAGTCCCGGTGGCAGGTTGTCTCCGAAAACGCGCTTCACGTCGCCTTGCCCTAAATCAGTTTCGCGCTGGACCATGTCGATCCAACTCGCGTTTGCGCCGATTTCAGTCAATCGCTCGGCGACTTGAGCGCGCAATTCTGGATTCACGTCGTGTGCTGGATCACCCGTGAGTCGTGCGATGGATGCGGAGGCAAAGGCTGCACCTTCAGTCTTTTACCAATCAATTCTAACAATCGCGTGAGCCACTTTTCTGCTTGGAGCTTGTCGACGACAGACGCGCCCGTCGCGTGAAAGAGCACGCGCGCGCCCACTCGTCCGAGGGGCCAGTAAGATCCGAGCTTTTTCACGCGTTCAAGGAAGAGCGCTTCTGATTTCGCTTTGGCAGACGCGGAAATGCGTTCGAGTGCCGCGACCATGCGCATCATTTCAATCGGGCCTTGAAGTTGCGGGCCGGCGGGCGGTTTGCCGGAAGCCCACAGCCGCGGGCGCACTTGTTCAAAAAAGGTTTCTTGCTCAAGATTGATGCATCTATCGCCATGCCCTAAATAGCTGAGCCAATGTCGTCCCCTAGGAAACTCACCGGAGCGATACCCTCCACTCGAATGCTTATGGCGCTCGCGTTGTGTTCTCCTTTGATCGGTTGCGATTCGAGGAACACGATTGACACGCAGAGCGCGACGCCTTCGTCAGCAGCGAGCCAGCACTCCGCGAAGCCCTCTCCTGCTCAAGTCGCGCCACATCCCAGTACTATCGGTTGTCGCAGCCCCGAGGAGCCTGATTGCAGCACCTGCTTGATCCAGGGCAAAGATGGCGAGTGCTACGGAAAGACATGGGCAACATTTCCCACGAGTGATCGGCTCCAGGCCAAGCTCGACGCTGCCGGAGTCGCACCTGCAATCCCTTGGTACAATGAGGTGGGACGCATCGCTGAATGCACCGACTTCCCGCTTTGCGCACAATGCAGCGATCGTAACGAGCGAGAGGCCCTCGCATTCGAATTGCGTAAGGAGTGCGATTGCGAAGAGTTCAGCAGCCTAGACCCTTGCCATGACTCGAAATCATGCGATTGCTACTGCGAACGGCGACAGATGCTCCACAAGGCATGCCCGCACCTACTTTAGCGGCGACTAAGATACATGGCTCTGAAGAGCCAAGGAATTCCACTTGCGTAGGATCGAGGCTTCGTTGATCAGGTTATTTTGGTGCCGGTGGTTCAATCAACGTCGTCGTTCAGTGAACGCGCTGACCGACCTTCGCACCGCTGTCAGCCGAGAGAACAAATAGGTCACTTCCGCCTTCACCTGCGCAAATCACCATTCCCTCGCTGAGGCCGAACTTCATCTGCCGGGGCGCCAAATTAGCCACCACGATCACCATGCGACCTTCAAGTTGCTCAGGTTCGTAGGCAGCTTTGATCCCGGCAAACACGGTACGGCGGTCATCGCCACCAAGGCTGACCGTGAGCTTGAGCAACTTGCGCGCTTCCTTCACGTGCTCGGCCTTGACGACGCGAGCAACGCGCAAGTCCACTTTGCCAAAGTCCTCGAAGCTGCACACCTCTGCCAGAGGTTCTTTCTCGAGTGACTCTACGCTGTCTTGCGGCCCTGTGCTGTCTTCGGCAGACACGCCAGCTACGGACCCTGCTTCGTTGGTCACTGCCGCTTCTGCTGCCTCTTTTTCTTCTTCCATCATCTTCTCTACGTTCTTCGGATCCACTCGCTGCATCAGGTGTTGAAACGCACCGATCTCTTGTCCCACCAAAGGTGCGCTCGCATCGGCCCAGCTCCGTATGGGTGCCTTGAGCAGCTCCCCGCTCGCTCGTGAAAGTCCCGGCAAAACGGGTGTGAGGTACACCACAATCTGACGATACAAGTTGAGAGCAATCGTACAGATATCACTCAGTTCTTGTTCGCGTCCCGGCTCCTTCTTCACCTTCCAAGGCTGGGCTTGGTCGAGATACTCATTCGCTCTGTCCGCGAGGGCCATGATCAGCCGCATCGCTTTGGCGAAGTCGCACGATTCATAGGCAGCGGCAATTTCAGCACCTGCTTTGTTCGCATTTTCGAACAATCCACCATCTTCCGGATAACTGTTCGATAACTTGGAGATAAACTTAGCTGTGCGACTCGCCAGATTGACGACTTTCCCGACTAGGTCGGCATTCACCTTGGCGACGAATTCCGCCACGTCCAAGTCGAGGTCGTCGGTCTTGTCGCTGAGCTTCGTTGCGTAAAAGTAGCGAAGTGCCGCGGGATCGAGGTGCTTCAAATACGTCGAGGCACGCACCATCGAGCCTCGCGTCTTACTCATCTTCTCACCGTTCACTGTGAGAAAACCGTGCACTTGGACGCGCGAAGGCAGGCTGAATCCAGCACTCTTCAGCATCGCCGGCCAGAAGAGCGTGTGAAAATAAGTAATGTCCTTACCGATGAAGTGACGGATCTCACATTCAGAACTCTTCCACCAATCTTCGAGCTTCTCGCCATTCTTGGCGCACCACTGCTGAGTCGAAGCGATGTAGCCAATCGGCGCGTCAAACCAGACGTACCAATAGTGTCCCGGCGCATCGGGGATCTCGAAACCAAAGTAGGGCGCTGGACGAGACACATCCCAGTCGCGCAGCTCATTCACGCCGGCAGAGAGATCTTTCGGATCCTTGGGTGCCGCAAGAAAGTTCCCTTTGAGGAAGTTGGCGATCTCCGGCTGCAGATGACCATCAGCCTGAGTCCATTCATTGAGGAACTCGTGGAGATGCTCGATCGTCACGAACCAATGGGGTGCGCTGCGTGCCTCAGGAGTTTTTCCGCTATGAACGCTCTTCGGTTCAATCAAGTCGGTTGCAGCATACGCGGCGCCACACTTTTCGCAGTTGTCTCCGTACTGGTCAGCTGACTTGCAGTTCGGGCAGATTCCTTTGACGAACCGATCGGCAAGCGCAGCCCCTGATTCGGGATCGAAGAACTGGACGACGGGCTTTTCGACGATCAAATTCTTTTCGCGTAAGGCTGACCACACCTGCCCGCACAGCACGCGATTTTCGTCCGAATGGGTGCTTCCGTAATTGTCGAACTCAATATCGAACCCCGAAAAGTCAGACTGGTGATGCCGCGACATCTCCTCGATGAAATCGAGTTCGCTGCGACCTTCCTTTTGGGCCCGGAGCATGATTGCTGTCCCGTGTGTATCGTCGGCGCATACGTAGACCGCCCGATTCCCGAACAATTTCTGGAATCGCACCCAGATGTCCGTCTGGAGATACTCGACCAAATGTCCCAAATGAATGTGCCCGTTCGCGTAGGGAAGCGCGCTGGTCACGAGGATACGTCTTGGCTTGGTTTCTAGGGCCGTCATCAGGAGGGCGAGGGTAGCGGAAGCCGCGCTCGCGACAACAACACTCGACATAGCGAGCGGCGAGAGTTAGAGGCCGTCCCATGTCGATCGACGCCAGCGCCCCCTCTGATTCGCCTTCTTCTCAGCATCTGGCCGGCCACGTCGCCCTGATCACGGGCGGCGCCCGCGGGATCGGTTTGGAAATTGCGAGGACGTTCGCGGCCCACGGCGCGCTGATCGCCCTTTGCGATCTGGGGTGCGAGCGAGACGGCACGAACCCGGATCCGAAAATTGTAGAGAACGCTGCCGACGAACTTCGCGGGCTTGGTGCCAAAGTATGGACCTCTGCCACGGACGTGCGTGATGGGCACGCGGTGGAAGAAATGCTGGAAGCCGCGACCACCGAACTCGGAACTGTCGATATTCTGGTCAACAATGCCGGTATCATCGCCGACAAGAGTCTCTTCGATCTGAGCGAGGGGGCGTGGGATGATGTTCTGGCAACACATTTGCGCGGAAGCTTTCTCTGTACCCAGGCCGTGGCCCGTCGATTGCGCAAGACGCGTACCCGTGGCGCGATCATCAACATGACGAGCACCTCGGGAATGCTCGGCAATCTCGGCCAGATCAACGAATCAAGCGCCAAAGCGGGGATCTACGGGCTCACTCGCACCTCATCGATCGAACTTCAAAAGTTCGGCATCCGAGTCAATGCGCTGGCCGCCATCGCCAAGACTCGTCTCACGGAGGATCTGCCGATGTTCGAAAAGGTGGGCAACACCCTTGAGGCCAGGCACATCGCCCCGGCCGCGCTCTTCCTGGCCAGCGCTCTCTCTGACGATCTGAGCGGCACTGTACTGAGCGTAGCTGGCGGCAGGATCAGCACCTTCGAGCTTGCGGAGAGCCAGGGACGCATCAAAGAGGCCGACGAAGGCATCTGGACACCCGAGGAAATCGCCGCGAACTACGATTCAATCGCGCGACGTTGAGCGACCCGCTGAAGGGATAATTCCACCTTAACTAGAATCGTCTAGCTTTTTAAGCAATCGGACGGCAAATGGCAGGCGCGCTGTCAGAAGTGGTATCCTGGGAGGCCAAGTCAGGGAGTTCAAGAGCACGGAGAACGAGCCACCGGGCTCAATCTCCGCTAGGCAATCCTAGGCGGTAGGCCGCTCAAACTCCGCTCGTCAAAAGCACTCTTCATGCGTCGCGAACAGCACATCCCCCTCTTCCTTTGGGTGACCACAGCAATTGTGGTTCACCTCATTGGTGGTGGGGGGGCGACCAAAGTCGTCGAGAGCCTTGAAGAAACTCTCGACATTCGCAGCTTCGCTTCCGAAGTCCGCAAGCAAGCGAAGACCGCCGGAGAGCCGCTTGAAGTGAGTCTTCTTGCAGATGAGCCAGCACCCGAGATCGACGAAGCGAAGGAAGAGACCGAGCTCGACGACCAACTTCCAGAATCCGACGATGATTCTGAGCCCCCTCCTGACGCCGAGGAAGAGCAAGACCCGGAAAAACCTGAGGAGCTCAAGGACGCACCGATCGAGAAACCAGAAGAGGTGAAAGAGCAGGAGCCTGAGAAGGAAAAGGAGAAACCAACTCCCGAGAAGCCCGCGGAGAAGGACAAAGTTCAGGATCTTGAACTGCCGAAACCGCAGACTCCACCACCTGCACCCGAACGACGGGTAGCTGTGGATCAGTCAGTTCAGGACAAGAATCAAGAGGACAATCCCAACGCTGAATTCGCGGGTGACGAAGCGAACCACGTTGCCGAGGAAACTGTTGCGCGCAATACAGCTAACGATACCGACTCCAGCCCAGCAATGATGGGCGGCCCTACAGCCGGAGCTGGTGAAGAAGTCGGTAACTCGGACAAGGACAAACTCGCTCAATCAAGCGAGTCTGAAGGAAGAAAAGACCGCGTCGGAGGAGATCCTCAACCGGCCTCGGAGCAAAAAGCAGCTCAAGCAGCCGCAAGCGCAAGCGCAAGCGCAGCACAGCCTCCCACATCGCAGAACAATCCCGCGCGCGCCGCGACTCCCGGTCAGGCTGGACAGACAGCGCAAGGGTCGCGCGCTGCCACTCAGGCGCAGGAACAAGTTGTCGAGACCGTTGCCTCGCCCAATGGCACCTACGTGGTCCCCAAATCACAAGAGGCAAGCGCCGCACAACGTGCTCAAAAAGCTCGAGAAGCGCGAGCAGGAACCAAGCAGCAGTCAACGACAGGGACGCTTGGGCTCGGATCCAATGGGACGACAAAGAACGGCATCAACCTGAACCTCAGCTACCAAGCCGCTCACTCGATAGTCGGCGCGGACACGATGGCGAGCCTGCGAAAGGCAGAAGGCGAACGACGCCTCAGTGAGCATCGAGGAAAATGGCAATCCATGGGGCTCGAAAAATGGAAACCGGCTCTTGAGAACTACGTAACGAGCGTGAAGCCAGGCAATCAGACAGCGCTCAATACAGCGCGCGTACCTTTTGCTCGCTATTTGAATCACATTCATCAGCGCCTCCACGAAATCTACGCCCACGGATTTTTGGGACATCTTGACCAACTGCCTGCAGATCATCCCTTAAACAATCAGGAGATGAGTACCCATTTAGAAATCGCCCTGAGCCGAGAAGACGGCCGCATCGTGAAAATGGGCATCACCAAATCGAGCGGCGTCACGGCGTTTGACGTCGGCGCCCTGGAATCGGTGGAAAAAGCTGGCCCCTACGGCTCGCCACCTGGCGCGATTGTGTCTGAGGACGGCAATGTCTACCTCCACTGGGAATTTCATCGACGACCTGAGTACGCGTGTTCGACTTACTTCGCGCGACCGTTCATCATCACCGGAGGGCAAAAGTCAGCACCTCCCCGGGTAGAACCTCCTCCCCGCCCTACAGAAGAAGAGAAAACCAAGCGTGACGAACGCAGCGGCGCCATCGACAAACAAGAATCTCAGACCACACCTGGCGGCCGCGGCTGAGGGGTCGAACGGACTCATTGCACCCGAGCTCCAAGTGCAAGGAGCTCAAGCACCTGGAGCCTTGATCGGCGAGCACCCTCTGGCCTGGGGGCTTCGTGGTTGGAGTGTTCTTCTGTTGCTCTCCGTAATCACTGAGGGCATGAGCAACGCCTTACGCGGAGCATTCGTCGGAACGCAAGATTGGGTGGATTGGACAAGCAGGGCCTCCAGCTTCGCTTCCCAGGCGGCGGCAATCGCAACAGGCATGTTGCTCATCTATCTCGGGTTGATGGCGGTGCGCATGACCCGCAACGGCTATCTTGGCATCCTGCTGGGCCTGCTCGGAGCTGGGCCCACCGTGTTGATCTTCCTCGCGCAGCGATTCATTCTCAACCAAGAACTGGCCTGGACAGCTGCACTCCTAGCATCCTGCTCGATGTTACTCGCGGCTCACCAGAGCCAAAGCCAGTCCGATCTTCGTGCCATTCTTGCTCTCGCAGGCGGGACCATGCTCACCGCGGTACTTCGCACTCGACTTGAGGACGAAGGCGCGTGGGCGGTAGTTCTATTAGGGCTCAGCGGCATCGAAGTGATCCTGCGTTGGGCAACACTACTCACCGTCATGGGGAGACAGATCTGGCGAGGTAGGCACCGCCCTTGGCAGAGTACTTCTCTTATCGGTTGTGCAATTCTGCTCGCCGCTTCTTCGCATGTGAGCACACTTCCCAGTGCAGGAAATTGGCAACTCATCTTGGGGCGAACACTCAATGAACTAGCTCCCCATGCTACCTTCGGGTTCGCCGGACCCCTGGGCTTTTCTCTCGCACTGTTGAGTGTCGTCTGGAGTCTGACAACAGCGCCGCTGTCGCTATCCCGTGTCATGGTGGCGGTCCTCGCCTTGGGTATTTTCGCACCCACCACGCCGCTGACGGCAGGCTGGCTCACGGTTGCTGCATTCACTGTAGTGATTATTTGTGGGTCACCCCAAGCAGGCCAGACGTTCGCTGCCCGGGACACACGGTAAATAGATCGCGCCAGATTCCTGAGCGATCTCGGTGGCCTGAAAGCAGGCTTGCAGCAATCACTGCTCTGCAACGAGGCAAGTGAACCGCTTACATGACGCGGCAGCCGCACCTCGATTTTGTCGACTCGCGACGCGCGTACAGCAGCCGTTGATGCTAAGCTGCCCCCACGTTGTTTGGTCCCCCTCCGAATCACCGCCCTCTCCTCCCCGAACTCTTTGTAGATGCCACTTCCCCCACCCCTGCTCGTGGTCGAAGACGACCCGACCATCGCGCGAGCAATCAAGCGAGAGCTCAAGGCTCATGGCTTTCAATGCATCCTTGCGCAAAGCGCGGCAGAGGCACGCGACTTGAACTACTCAGGGTTGGCGATCGTGGACATCAATCTTCCAGACGGGAATGGTCTAGATCTTTTTGAGGAACTCAACGCGGACGGACATGTGATGAGTGCAGTCTTCTTCAGTGCGACGCTGAACCGCGACGAACGTAAACGCGCTCAGCGACTCGGTAGGTTCGTACCAAAGTCGAGCGGTGTACATACGGTTGTGGCCACCGCGCTCCAGACCTTCCGCACCTCAAGCCCCCCTCGATCCGCGACACGCCCCTCGAAGCCTCACGTCGATGACTCTGTTCGAGAGTCAGTCCCGGGGGACGACGAGCACGAGCGTGAGTCCGACGAGCTAGGGCCACCTCGAGCCCGCATGCGCAGCGGCACGGACTGTTAGTCTCAGGCCTGACTCCCCGAACCGGAGGAGCAGCCCAGCCGCTCAGTCGAGTGAAAAGGCCAAGGCGGTCATGACGATGACCAAGTGCGGCAAAGAGGCGAAGAAAAAACCGCGCGCCCATTTATCGCCAGCGGAAGCCCGCAATCCTGAAGCTGCCCAGACGACGTAGACGATTCCGACTGTCGCGGCGATCCAGCCATAGGCCGGAGCGATCCCCGGTAAACGCAAGGGAAGCAACGTCACCGCAAGCAAGAAGACGGACTGCGCGAGGGCCACCCACTTGGTGTACCTCACACCCTTCTCATTGGGCAGAACGCGAAGGCCAGCCCGTGCGTATTCGTCGCGACGAAAAATAGAAATCGCCAAAAAATGCGGCAGCTGCCAGGCAAACAGAATGAGAAACAGCGAAAGCCCGGCTCCGTCCAGCGTTCCTGTCAGCGCCGCGTAACCGATCGCCGGGGGCAAGGCACCCGGCACGGCTCCCACGTAAAGAGCTGACGAATGCACCCGCTTGAGTGGCGTGTAGAGCAGCACGTACGACAAGAGCGCGAAGGCGGCTAATCCGACAGCAGCCATCGACACAAATTGCGCCAGGATAAACAAACCGGCAACGGAAACCAAAACCCCAAAGGCCAAAGCCTCTTCGGGAGTCAGGCGACCCGTGGGCAACGGACGGGACTTGGTACGTGCCATGAAGCGATCGCTGTCACGCTCAAGGAACATGTTGAGAGCATTTGCCCCAGCAACAACGAGTCCCGTGCCGACCACCGTCGCGATCAGATCAATCCATGCGAACCCGTGAGGTGCTGACAGCACTCCAAGAGCCGTGGTGATGAGCACCATGCGTGTAATGCTTGGCTTGGAGAGCTCCAGAACCGCACGCCCCACCGCACCCGCATCCCGCGGCTCGTCAATTGACGAAGCAACAGGTGCGGACGATGCAGCTGGCGCGGACTGAGTCATTGCTTAGGCTTTTGGAGAATCGTCTTTGGACTTCTTGTCAGCATCAGCAGAGTCAGAGCCATCGTCGGTGATGCCCTTCTTAAAATTCTTGATGCCTTCACCAAGTCCTTTGCCGATATCGCCGAGCCGACTCGCCCCGAAAAGAACAAGAATAACAACTGCGATGATGACGATTTGCCACGGTCCCATGGACATTGTGCGAGAACTCCAATCTGGCGCTGCGCGCCGCGCGCAGCTTCTATCACCCAGCTATAGTAGCGGCAATTCAGGAGGGCACGCCTGGAGATGACTCAGCTCTCATTCCGCGAGCTTGAGCCTCGAATCCCTGGAATTTTATGCTGACATTAAAAACCGAGAAGAAAAAGACTCGGTTGAACAAGATCACTGGACTATAGTTCCACCGGGCTCCACCCGTTGATATGCTGGACGCCTACCGTTGTCTCGACCGCAGGGGTCAGCAATAGGGGAAGGGATACAGAAGTAATTCCAATGACTTGGTCTTGTGCAAAGCACAGCAAGAAAGCTGCATTCGTGCGTCAGACGCTCGGTGGTTTGGTTCTCGCAACCGCACTCGCCTCGACGACCGCATCCGCGGAAACCGGGAGTGAAACCACCAAACCCGGAGCGAAGGGGACTGTCGGTCTCGCGCTCCTCGGTGCTGAGGCCGTAATGACCGTCGAGGCGATCGTTGGGGTGAAGCCGTGGTGGGGATACGCAATCGGCGGAGGTGCTGGCGCGATTGGCGGAGGTCTCGCAGGATTCTTTCTGATCGATAAAGGTCAGAACCCCAACAAGACGGAGGCCGGCATGGCTTTTCTTGTTGGTGGTCTCGTGTTCGCCGTTCCCACAACTCTAGCGATCTTAACGTCGACTGCTTACAAGCCGCCGAAGAATCCGGAAGTTGATGCTGCCGAAGAAGAAGCCGCGCTTGACCGAATGCAGGTAGCCCAGTTCGAGCCCAGCCCTGCATTGGTGCGAGTCGGTCAAGATGGCTTCACGATGGAGATGCCGGCGGTGGCCGTTACCCCGGTATTCAGCGAGGAAAATCGCCAGATCTTCAGCCTTCCCTCAGCCACTTCGGTTCGCGTCCCGGTACTCAATTTGCGCTTCTGAGAGCTGCTTGAAGAGCCTTCAAAAGCAGCACTGTTCGGCCTAGCCACACATCGGATCCGCGACAACAAATGCGAACTGCAAGTTCCTGAATTCATGAATTCCCGCGACAAGAGAAGTAAGAGCGATGACCCCGCCCTCGGCAAAGTCATCGCAGGTCGTTACCGCCTTGAGGCACGAATCGGCGAAGGAGGCATGGGCATCGTTTATCGAGCCCGGCACGTGCTCATCGATCGCGTCGTCGCGGTCAAACTGATCCGTCCGGATCTGAGAGGCGAAACGCACCTCCGAGCGTGGATGCTGCGCGAAGCTCGAGCCGCCAATCGCGTCGACCACGCGCACATCATCGACATTCATGACATCGGGGAGACGGACGAAGGTGCGCTCTATTTGGTCATGGAGTACCTCATTGGAACTCCACTCTCCACCGAGCTCGCGAAGGGCCCGATGCCACTCCATCGGGCTGTGGATATCATCGAGCAGATGGGAGCCGCGCTGTCGCGTGCCCACGATTTGGGTGTCGTGCATCGCGACTTGAAGAGCGACAACATTTTGCTCACCGCGCGCGGGGGGCGGCCGGACTACGTCAAAATCCTCGACTTCGGGCTGGCCGCGCTCGCCCACGACCCACGATTGGCGCCCAAGGGCGCAGTGTTTGGTACGCCCGAATACATGTCGCCCGAGCAGGCACGCGGCGAACAGGCTGGACCCCAGTCGGATCTCTACGCCCTTGGCGTGCTCTTCTTCGAAATGCTGACGGGGCAACTGCCTTTCCGCGCCAGCGACCGCGAGGCCCTGCTGGAAATGCAGCGCACAGCCACAGCTCCTGATCCGCGCAGCATTCGCAAAGACTGTCACGAGGACGCGCGCCACATCGTTCTTCGCTTGCTCGAGAAGAGCGCCTCCAAGCGTTACCGAGACGGACATCACCTTCTCGAAGAACTCAAGAAGCTCCAGCGTTCACTGCCAAGTTCAACGACTTGGGACAAGCGCTCTTCAACTCCGGGTGGAGCGGAAGTGCCCCAGGCGCCCCCCCTTCCTCCGCCGCCCAAAACTCTGCGAGTCACAGAATGGGCCGAACGAGCTGGCGTGTTTTCTCGCATGGTCACCCGAGCCTTTCCAGGAGACTCAGCATCCGACGACGTGAAAGTCGCCTTGGCGACGGTCTGGAAAGTCGCCCAAGCGGCTAATTCCCTCGAAGGAGAAATCGCGAGTCAGACGCGAAAGCTCGAAGCACTGGAACGACGCGGCCGTGCTCTCCGTGCGGAAATTGGTCGCAAAGTAGAAGAACTTGCCCAGGACGAATCCAAAGCGCTCCGCGAAGCGGCAAGCTACGCAGAGGAAGAAGCCCATGCACGGCGAGAGCTGGCCAAAGCTCAAATCTCGGCAAAAGAACACATCGCGGCCGCAGATCATGCCGAGAAGATCGGGCAAGGCTCGCGCACACTCTACGAGCGCGCTGGAGCTGCCAAGGCATTGATCGACGTCAAAGCCAACTGGGTGGAAAATCGTCACCAACGTCGCGAAGATCACGAAAAAACTTCGGGTGACTTGCGGAACCAAATCGAAGACTTGCGCGGTCAGCTGACTCGCTACTCAGGCGCGGTCGAAGATGACTTGAATAGTGGTCGAGAAAAGGTCGCGGCCAAGAGTCGCGAGGGTCTCGCCTACGAGAAGCAGTTCCAGCAATCCTCAGAAGTCATCATGGCGAGTCTGCGTGGTCGCCCCGAGGTTCGTGAACTCTTGATTGAACTCGGCGAAGCCGCGCCGCTTCCTTCTCAAAAGAACAAGCCTCCTATTCCGTCACGAGCCGCCACGCCCCAATAGAGAGCCTGGCAGCAGGTCGCTCAGGGTAGCTTTGCGGCAAGGAATGAACGCAGTTTCACAAGTCCTTTGTCGTCGAGAACAAAGGCCGGGGCGTTGTAGCGACTTGCCCAGCCTTCTACGTCGCCGATCAACTCTTCGCGAACAGCCGCGTCGTCAATGATCGCATCGACGGACCGGCCTCGCACCACTCCGCTGACCAGGCGACTGACGAAAGCTTCCAAGCGTCCGAAAATCTCGCCTGTGAACTCGCGGATCAACTCCGAGTCCGCAGCCAACGCAGCAATCGCATCGGGTACGGGACCGAGACGCTTTGCCTGAGCGGCAGAAACACGAAGCACAAAGGCATCATCGAGATACCCGAGCCCTTCAATGCCATCGTCGATCAAGTCGAGTGACTTAAAAAAGTAATTGAGCCCCCCCGCCAAAGGGCGACGTACCTCGATCGCGGTTTGCTCGTCGCTTACGGCTGCCGCCAATGCTCGCGTGTCCTCGGGGAGAGACTTCAACCAACCACCAAACGCCGCCAGGGCGCGTTCTTCCACGTCATCACTCATGGGCTATGGACTAGCAGCTCAGGGAGATGTTTTACACAGCACGCGCCACGCGTTCTCGTGAAAAATCTTGTGAACTTCTGCATCGCTCAACCCGGCTTTCCGCAAGGCAGCGGCCAAACGCTGGAATTTGGTAGCGTCTGAAAGTTCTGCCACGGCCGAGATCCCCCCCTCAAAGTCTGAGCCCAGAGAGACGACGTCAATCCCACCGATCTTCTTCAGGTAGCGAATCTGCTCAACCACCTCGGTCATCGTCACCGGAGCGCCACGACTCTTCGCCAGGAAGGGACGGTGAAAGTTCACACCGACCACGCCTCCACTTTTTGCGATCCCGCGGATCTGCTCGTCGGTCAGGTTACGCGGATGGGGCGCCAATGCCCGAGCGTTGGAATGTGTAGCAATCAGCGGCCGTCCCAGAGACAACGAGAGTTCGATTGCTTCATCGGTACTCGCGTCGCTTGCGTGCGAAACATCGACGAGCCCTCCTGCCTGGGCCACTGCGCGGATGAAACCTCTCCCCTGCTCGGAAAGTCCAACCTCTGTTCTTGGCTTTCCAGAACTGGTCGCGAGCTCATTGTCGACTGCGTGCACCAATCCGAAAGAACGCACTCCACGTAGCGCCCATTTTCGGATCTCGGCTTCATCGCTCCCGAGTGGTCCAGAACCTTCAAACGCAAGCCAAGTAGTGAGCAAGCGCCTCTCACCTCCGGCGCGATGAATACCGCAACCGGGAAGCGAATACGGTGGCGTGACTTGGATCGATTGAAAAACGTGGGCGTAAGAGCGCTCCAATTGGTAGCGACTGCGACCCTGAGGCTTCGCATCAAGCGGCACGTAGAGCGGCAGCACCACACCGCGAACTCCCGCCGGAATGAGATTTTCAGCAACGTACTGACCAACTCCGCTCCCGAATGCCTTGTTTTGGAAGCGTGCTTGGTACGAAAGGTCCACGTGCAGATCGATCACCGGAACCAGCGGCTCCGCCGCTTCGAGGGCCTGAGGAAACAAGAGCGTGGCCCCCCCCAACAAAAATGCCCCAGGAATCACCACCCGGAAAACTGCCTCGCGCCCGAGGGTCAACATTGCGCGCATCACGGAGGCGTCAAACGCTTCGGCAATACAAGCGCTGTTTGCGCGTTCTCTTGATCGTAGATGAAAGCGTATGCGGCCCGACTGGCCAGTACGCGCTTCGTGTAACGCCTGGTTTCCCGGTAAGGAATCATCTCCACCCACACGTCAAAATCGACATTCGGACGTTCGCTCAGCCAGCGGATCGGGCGACCCGGTCCGGCGTTGTACCCCGGAATCGCTAGCCATGGATTGGTCGCAAAACGACGATTCAATTCTTTGAGAACACGACTGCCAATAGCAATATTTACACTGGGTCGCTTGAGCGCGGCGGCAGAATACGGCAGCCCTGCCTTCTTTCCGATCCCGCGCGCAGTGGGTTCAATGATCTGCATCAGCCCATAGGCATTGGCGTGACTCACCACATGGGGACGAAAGGTCGACTCTTCGCGCATCACGCCGTAAATGAACCACTCAGGAACTCCGGTCGCCTTGCTCTCGCGCTGCACGATCGGCAGATACGGTCGTGGAAAGCCGATTTCCCACGGACTCTTCCAGTCTCCCGCCGGGTAGTGGGCGAGCCAATCAGTGAGTCGCCCGCGCGCGATGCCATGGGACTCGTGAGCGTCTCCCGCTCGGTCATAGAGAAGCGCAATCCCCCACAAAAGACTGTCGTCGGCGCCCGGACCGAGACCCAGCTGGGCGAGAATCTCTTGGCCGCGATCAGTTTCACCTACACGAAGCAGCTCCATGCCGCGCTCAAATTCGGGCGTTTCATACTCTTCGCGATGAGGAAACTGGAAGGGCGCACTTGATGCCTGCTGCTGCGCTTCGGCGAGAGCCGCTTTGGCGCGCTTCGGATCCGCTTCAAGCAAACGCGAGTAGGCGTGGAGCATGTAATAGCTCAGAGGAACCTCGCGTACGATGGCTTCAAATTCAGCCAGCGCCGCCTCTTCGTCGTCGAGTTCCTGTTTACAGCGCGCCAAGAAGTATCGTTCTGTGCCTGCATACTCATGACCGCGGGCGCTATCTTGCGCGCGCACAATGCGAGCTCCGCGTTCGAGAACTTGGGCAGCCCCGGACCAATCATTGCGTTCAATGCGGTAGAGAGCGAGTTCAAGCACCCCCTCCATGGTCATGTCCCCTTCCGGATAATCTTCTGGCAGAGCCTGAAGCAAAGAGACGTAACGCGCGGGAACTCCGGCAGCCAAGTAACTCCGTGCCGCACGAAGACGCGCGTCGTCGGCCAAGCTGTTGGTCGGATACAGGCGCTCCAGTTCGGCGTAGAAGGCAATCGCTTTGGTTTGACGACCATCAGCAGCCGAGTACTTACCAGCATTGAAGAGCAACCAAGCATGAAGCTGGGGATCCGCGGTGCATCCGGTCGCCGCCGACGAGATTTTATCAGCCCCTTCGCCCCAACGACGGAGTCCGGTCAGCGCCTTGCCAATCCAGTGGTCCGATTCGCAGCGAGCTTGCGAAAACGTTGGGTTTTTAGGAATATCAAGAGTCTTCGCGGCCTCAAGAGCTTCTTCGTACTCACCGCTTTCGACGAGGCCGCGCAGATGCGCCAGACGATCTTCCGGCTTAAGGGGAGGCGCAGCTGGAGCGCCATTCGACACAGTGTCTTTGATGAGCGCGGCGACCTTGACGGTCATTTCGTCTTCCTCGCCAAGTCCAATCCGCGCCTGCTCCGCTTGCGCCTGCGCCCGAATCGCCAGATCTCTCCGGGCTTTCCCCGCCGGCTGCTTTTCCGCCAACTTCAAAAGCGCTCGCGCGAAGGCGAAGTGAGAAGCCGCTGAAGTATCCTTGGCGACCAGCGCTTCCCAAGCAGCCACTGCTTGTGCTTGATTCTGAGATGCATCCAGAGCGCGAGCACGCAGAGCAAGCGATCGCGTGGAGTCATTCAGTGATGCAGCTTGCTCAATCGAGAGCAATGCCTTGTCGCTCTGGTCCAGCTCGATTTGGAGCTCGGCGACATGCAGGAGAGCGTCATCGCGGAGGGTCCAGTCAAAAGTACTCGACTCTTGAAAGTGAACGAGAGCCTCGGCCTTCAGCCCCGCAGCTTGTTCAAGCAGTCCGAGTAGGTAGACGAAACGAGCCCTCTCCACCCCTGTGGGCGCCTCCTTTTCAAGCTGCGCGGCGAGGAGCCGGCCCGCATCAGCCCAGCGCTCTTCATCGACAGCTAGGCGGACTTCGCTCAAGTCCGAACGGGCCAGAAGCGGACGAAACTTTTGTAGATCGAGATCCGGCTTTTCGGCGGAGGTCGCCCCTGCTGCTGGAGTGCTCACGGTCGCTGCGCGCTGACCATTGTTCGCCGGCGCCGCTCCGACGTCGCTCGATTCCGAAGCCGGACGTATCGTGTGCAGGCAGCCCACCGCGAGGAGACCAGAAAGTACGAATAAGCGAGCGCGCAACGCCATTGCCCTTACCCTACATCGAGCAGGCCCGAGGTGCGAAAATCTTAGCTAAGCAGTGGCCCTGACGCTGTGAAAATGGGATCCCAGTGGAACATGGGCACCCCAGCACCTCCTCCCGAAGCAGCCGCTGAATCCGCCCAGCCATCTATCAACGATACTGGCCGCCACAGCGCCTTGGGCAGTGTCCCCGACGGCGGCCAGGGGGCGGGTTCAAACAAGCGCTTCGGTACGTTCAGCGGCGTCTTCACGCCGAGCATCCTGACCATCCTGGGTGTGGTCATGTACCTGCGGTTTGGCTGGGTGGTCGGCAATGTAGGTCTACTCGGTGCCCTCGCGATCGTCGTGGTCTCCCACGTCATCAGTCTCACGACGGGGCTCAGCATCTCGAGTCTCTCCACAAATCGCTCAGTGGGGGCTGGCGGCGCCTACTACATCATCAGTCGCTCGCTCGGAGCGCCTGCTGGTGCTGCGATTGGCATTCCGCTCTTCCTCGGTCAGGCACTGAGCGTCAGTTTCTATGTGGTCGGCTTTGTCGAAACGCTTCAACCGCTGGTTCCTCACTTGCCTATCAAGCTCACGGGCGTGCTCGTTTGCGTAGCGCTCACGCTGATTTCTCTCAAGAGCGCAGCCCTGGCGCTCAAGGCCCAGTTCATCGTGATGGCGGCCATTGCGCTATCGCTCCTCTCTTTTGCAATCGGTCGAGGCGAAACTCCGCCTCCCGCGATCGAATGGGCGACGCCAGCGGGTGGGGCGAGCTTCGCGGCAGTCTTCGCTGTCTTCTTTCCCGCGGTCACGGGCATCATGGCTGGACTGGGGATGTCCGGCGATCTCAAAGACGCGCGCCGCAGTCTGCCGCGCGGAACATTGCTCGCGATCTTCGGGGGCTTCGTCATCTATTTTGTGTTTCCTTTTTGGCTCGCCGCGAACGCGAACTTAGAAGAACTGCGCACCAACACGGCTATCGTCTGGGATATTTCCAGGTTCCCGGAACTGATCTATTTAGGGGTGTGGGGCGCCACCTTGTCGAGCGCAATAGGCAGTCTGCTCACAGCGCCGCGCACCATTCAGGCCCTGGCGATTGACGGCCTCGCTCCGCAATTTCTGGCGCGGGGTTCGGGGAAGTTCAATGAACCCCGAGTTGCCCTCGGCGCCACATTCTTGCTCGCGACTGCTGGCGTCCTGCTCGGCAACCTCGATCTGATCGCGCGTGTGCTCTCGATGTTTTTCCTGGCCACCTACGGCCTCACGAATCTTGCCTGTGGTTTAGAAAGATTCGCCGCCAGTCCTAGCTTTCGACCCGAATTTCGTGTTCCCACCTGGGTGAGTCTGGCAGGAGCGGTCGCCTGTTTCTACGTGATGAGCGTCATCGATCTGCCGGCGATGATTGTAGCTCTTGCATTTTGCACGGCCGTATTTGTTTGGGTGCAGCGCCGAGCACTCGATACCGCCTACGGTGATGCGCGCCACGGCATTTGGTCCGCGCTGGTCCGCACGGCGCTCCACAACCTGAGGCGCACCGAGTACCACGCCCTCAACTGGCGGCCGAACCTCGTGATCATGGGGGGAGCGCTCGACAGGCGTCCCCACTTGCTCGAACTGGGCAGCACCATCGTTCAAGATCGTGGGATCGTGACCTACTTCCAGCTGCTGCGCGGCGCTGTCGAGGAAAAAGTGGAAGAGCGAGTAAAGCTGCTCGCAGAAATGAACGCTCAGATCGGAAACGACTTTCCCCACGTTTTTTATCGTGTCGACGTCGTAGCCAACATCTACGACGGCACGTTGAGCGTCGCGCAAAGCTACGGACTCGGAAACTTCGAGGCCAATACGGTGATGCTCGGTTGGATGAAGAAGACCGAACGCAGTGAGGACTATGTCAAGCTCCTTCGCGGGCTGACGGCTCTCGACCGATCCCTGCTGCTTGTGCATTACGATGCCGCCAAGCGTCTAGGAAAGCGCCGGCACATCCAAATTTGGTGGGGCGGCCTCGAAGGCAACGGCGGCCTGATGTTGCTGCTTGCATTTCTCATCATCAATCATGATCGCTGGCGCGGGGCGCGGGTGAGCGTGGTGACAGTCGTGGGCGACGAGAAAGAAAGAACCCAAACCCTTTCCACCATCGAAAACGTTCTTGATAGCGCCCGACTTGAGGCAACCGCTCGAGTACTGTTACGCGGCGGCCGAAAGATCCAAGAGATCATGGCCGAAGAAAGCGCTAACGCGGACTTAGCCATCATCGGAATCCGCCTTCCCCAGGCCGGCGGACAATCCGGGCAATTCGTCGAACGCATGAACACACTGCTTGAGCACCTTCCCACCACACTGCTCGTGCGAAGCGCGCGAGGATTCCAAGGCGAACCTGTGCTTTTCGACACGAGTGAGCCAACGCGCTCGCCGCCCACCGTGACGCCAGTGACGAACGAATCCATTCGTCCGGAGGATCCCAACAGACAAAGCTAGGGTGGCCATTTCGACACCCCTTCGTCAGCGGAATCTTGTGAAGTCTCCGCAACCTACATTGTCGCTCTCGACGTTTATATCTCTTGGTGCTTTGCGAGGGCGACCTAAGGACCGACACTAGAGGCATCATGCGAATGCTCACTGTGCCCCTCGTTTTTCTTGTTCTCGCTGGCTGCAGTAGTGAAGACTCGCCTGACCAAGGTGGGACGGGAGGAAGCCTGGTGACATGGAACTCCAATTTGCCCGGCTGAGTTCAGGCGGCGAGTGCTCCAAGTAGGAAACACAAAGATGACGATGAAAACTCGGTTGCTCTCAATCACAATTCTCTTGGCACTGCCGGCTTGCTCTGGAGGTGACGGGAGCGGAGAAGACATTGAAAATCCAGGAGGTGATCCGGGAACGGCCGATGCCGCCAACTGCCAAATGACAGATGGATGGGACCCTGCCTGGGCTGCTTTTGAAGACGACATTCTTCGAATTGTGAATCAACGCCGCGCAGAAGGTGCAACTTGTGGCAGCAAGAAATTCAGCCCTACGCACCCCTTGAAAATGGATCCGGCACTCCAGTGCGCCTCACGCTTGCACTCCCAAGACATGGCAGACAGAGATTTCTTTGCTCACGACAATCCCAGCGGCGAGGATCCTTGGGTGCGAATCAAAGCCGCTGGATTCCAAGGACAAGCATCGGGGGAGAACATTGCCGCAGGGAACAACACTGCGGAAAGCACCATGGAGCAGTGGATGAAGAGCGACGGACATTGCTCGAATATCATGAGTGCAGCCAATTTCATCGGCGTCGGCTACTACCCCGGCGGCAAATGGGGGCACCTCTGGACCCAGACTTTTGGCAAGTAACTCAGCCTGCAGCCGTTAACGCACGCAGCATCCTTTCAAGACCAGAAACCACCACGCTCATCTTCTCATAGTCGAGATGTTCCGGAGTATCGGTCGACTGATGGTAGTGGGGATCCCTGAAAGGTGCTGTGTCCGTGATCATGATTGCAGGGAAGCCATGTTGCCAAAAGGCCCAGTGATCGGACCAACCGATGCCTGGTAGGTAGCTGGGAAAAGCTCCTCCTTCGGAAGGGAATTGAGCCGCCGAGCGAAAAGCACCGAGGGAGCTTCTCACGAGCGCACGACTGTCTAAGTTGCCGACAAAAGCGATGAAGTTTCCTGTCGAGGGGTAAGCGAGGTCGAGCGGAGAGGGATAGCGCTGAGAGTTCTCGTCATCCGAGTAATACCCCATGGTTTCGAGCGAGAACATTCCGCGCACCTGCTCTCCGCGCGTCTTGCATCCGCGCGCGTGCACCCACGATCCCATTTCGCTTGTCTTGAAGTAGGGAGGCTCCTCGTTGGCAAAGAGTACGAATCGAAGCGTCTCTTTCGCGGCTCTTCCTCGAAAGGCTTGTGCCAGCGCGAGACTCGCCGCCACTCCCGAGGCGTTATCGTTCGCGCCTGGAGTGTCATGCGCAGAATCGTAATGCGCCCCAACGATCCAAATCTGCTCCGGACGTTCAACCCCCGGAAACTCAATAAAGAAATTGGCCGATTGACCTGACTTCGATTCAACGTTCTCGCTTTGTACGGCTCGACCGGAAGCCTCTTGCAGGCGCCGCTCCAGAAACGTCTGCACAGTCTGAAGCATCTGAGGATCTTCCAAGTTGCGAGGCACATGGGTCGCCAAATATTCGACGTCTTTTTTGAGTACTCCCGCCACGAGCTGATCGTGGGAAGTGGCGGCTTGGGCTCTCGTGGCCGACGCTCCAGGCATGCTCGTACACGCCCAAACGTAAGTGGCGATTCCCCCCAACAAAGTCGAATAGACAGCAAGTCTAAGTTTCCAGCGCACTCCGGCGCGGCGGCGCCTCTTGGGGGTCAGCTGCGCGGAATCACTCGACTCGACCATCTCCTGCATAGACATTGCTGATCTCAAAATGTTCCCCACCGTCCGCGCAGCCGCGAACTCAAGCGTAGGACCAACGCTTCACGACCAGCGGCTATTCCTTTTTTTCTACGGCGTGGAGGCGCGTGAATCCCACTTCTCAGCAAGCCCGTCTTGGCCATTTTTGCGCAAGGTCGTGACGAACAGAGCCACGGCGTCTGCATTTTCGGGATCGAACGAAAGCGCGCGACGAAGCAGACGTTCCGCCAAGGGGTAAGCGCCTCCTCTCCGCGCTGCGACCGCTGAACGCACGTAGTTCTTCACAACGCCTGCTAACTTGGCGTCGTCCTTTTCCTCCAAGCCAAAACTCGTAAGCCAAATTTCACGGGCCTCTTCGACGCGCCCCATTTGATTAAGAACATCGCCCAGAGCCTCCTGAGCGGCTCGGCTTTTTGGACTGACTTCGACACCCTTGAGAGCCCACTTGTGAGCTTGCTCAAGAGCTCGCTCGCTCAAGTAGTAGTTGACTAAACCCGCAACCGCAGGGCCGCGCGGGTCGATGAAAGCCGATTCGCACATCTGCTTCGCCGCCTGTTCTTGTTTGCCAGACATCAAGCTCTTGCGCGCCAACTTCCACGCTTGAGCGCTCTTCCACTTCGCCGCGCTTTGGAAGTCTTCCTCAGACTTTCCGAGTTGTTTTTCGCAGCTTTCAAGTTCGGTCGGAGCAGCGATCCGAAACAGCCCAGCATCGGAGTCCTGACTTTCGGCCTCTCCCTCGACAGCTGCCACTGGCTCCGCGGGCGCCGCAGGGGCTGTAGGCGGTTCTGAGTCCGAGGAGCGGGCAGAGTCGGCCGTGGCCGCAGCTGGCTCTTTCGCTTCTGGCTTTGCGGCTGCGACGGCTTGTTGAGTCGGAGCTTCGCCGCTGTTCTCTGCTTCGCCAGTAGCCAAGGACTCTTCACTCGAAGAACCACTCAGAGCAAACACACCGACCCCCAAAAGAACGACGGCCGCCGCTGCCGAGGCGAACAGCAACTTCTTCTTCTTGGATCCGGCGGTTTCGAGTTCGTCGGGAGGCAGTGTCAAAGCCACAGGGTTCGCCGAAGCCGCTGAAGGCTCTTGAAATGAAGATGGTTGGAGCGGCACGGGCTGAGATAAAGGACTGACCGACTCCAAGGCCGCTGACGACGGACCGGCGCTGGGTATCTTGGACAGCGAAGGCAAGGGCGGAGCACTTGTCGACACACTGTCCGCTTTCGGCGGAGCGGACTCTGTGGAGGGGACAGGAGGGGGAGTCGACGCCTGAGCAGTCGGCGGTTGCGAAAGCGGTGGCGGAATGGGAGCAGGCTCACTCGACGCACGAGAGGCCGGTGCCACGCTTGCGGGCCCCGGTTTCAGTGATGGTGGAATGCTAGGTGCCAGCTGAGCTGACGGTGGAAGCTCAGCAGGGCTCGCGAGGTCAGCAGCGGTGAAACCAACCAGAGTCGCCTGCCGATTGCGCAGACTGGTTGATGTTTGGGCCGCCGCCTGAATGCGGAGACCGAGCACACCAGCATCGATGTCCGCGGGGACTCGAGCAGTCGCGCCCAGAGGGACCCGCTGGGAGAGCGCCGCCGCGTCCTTCGACAAGAGAAACAGCAGAACTTCTGATCCGCCTGGCGTCTGGTCCAAGGCCGACTTGAGTTCGCCAAGAATTGGTTCGGGGGCAACGATCACATGGGGAAGCGCTTGCCCGATCACCTCAGCTAGCTGTTCGTGAGTTCCAGCTCCAACCTGAAACCCCATCGCAGAAAGGGCCTTCTGCATTGCAGAGGCTCGGTCCCCCAAATCGATCAAAAAGATTTTCGCGTGATTCGACATGCATCCCTCCTCCAAGAAGCGCAACAGCGTACCACCGCTTGGATGAAAAGCGCCCGTAAGTCAGATAGCGCAACGTTTTTAGCGGGTTGGCTGACCAATCCGCCAGCGCTTCATGGTTGAGGAACTTGAAGAGAGTCGAGAAATTGCGCCGTCATTCTCGCAATGAAGTCACAGTGCATTTTTGTACGTTCGCTCGGCTCATCAAGCCCGAACATGATGCGATCTTCCATGAGGGCTAGCCCCACTCCACGCGCAAGAAAGAACAGCGCTTGAGCGAGATCATGAGCAAGCTGAGGATGCATCTGCATGAAAGGATCCATTTCCGATCCCGTTTCGCGGAGTAAATGTTCCTCAAATACGTGGCGTATCACCTCACGGTGCCGAGGACTCTCAATCGCGACCACGAACAAGAACTTCACGTAGGTCACATGGCGCTCGCCGCGATACAACTCAATGATCGCGTCCTTCACCACGTGAGGGATTTGACAGAGCGGTATTGTAGGCAAACGCGCCATGTCCATCGATCGCACCATGTGTTGCGCTCCATAGACGGCAAGATGATCAATGAGTTCATCTTTGCTTTTGAAGTAGTGGTACAGGCTCGGCTGACTCAAGCCGAGTCGCGCCGCGAGTCGACGAAGGGACGCGCCCGCAATTCCCCGTTCGGCGACAAGCTCAAGGCCCGCTTGAAATACTTCGCGAGCGCGCTCTGGTTGCTCCTCCAAGATGCGCGAAGCTTAGGGGTCTTCAGTCGATGGGTCGAATCACGCCCCCAAAAGCCTACTGCTTAACGGTAGTATCCGACCTCATCTGCGATCCCGGTCATCAAACACACGCAGCCGAAGAAAAGGAACGGGAGAAACGCGAGCCCTGCCAGAGGAAGCATTGTGTAAAATGCGACGTTGGCAAGGCACACTGTCGCTCCCACAGACAAGCGGACCACGCCTCCAACACCAATTCGCTGCACAAGTGATGGTGTGCACTGCTCATCGACATGCAGCCTGGCGACGTTTGGAGCGCGAGGAGCTGCGGGGTTGAGCGATGGCACGTCTAAACTGAGGGAGCTTTCAATCATGGGATTCTCCTGTGTTTCTTGGATGACCCGAAAACTATCAGTCGATAGACTATCAGTCGATAGATTATCGACTGATAGTCCGTTTGCCTTTGAATTTGTTCACTATTTCCCTTCGACGGTCCGGGACGTGGGGCGAAATTCCCCGGACTGCGTTCGACAGAGACAGCCGCGAAACAATGACGATCCCTGGCAAGCTCTAGCCAGTCTCACCATGACCAACCGACTTTGGCACTTCGTAGGCGGAACCAATGGTGCATTCAGCGTCACGCGACAATTCGTCGTATGCGGTGAGCCCATTCCTCAGGCGTCACGACTTTCCGTTTCAAACAGCGAACCGACGCCTGAAGAAATCAGCGCCTTTCACCTGTTCGGAATCGTCAGCAACGAGCGCTACGTCACGAGCAAAGAGAAACAAGAACTCAAGGCTCAACAGGAGTCCATCGGTCGCGCCGATGCGCCGCTTAGTGCACTGATACCAATCCGCAAGTCGCAAGCGTGGTGGGATCTCTCACAGAGTGAACGGCGCGCGATTTTTGAGGAACGCTCATCGCACATCGCGCTCGGCATGCGTGCCCTGCCCCATGTGGCGCGACGCCTTCATCACTGTCGTGATCTGGGGAGCGACCAACCGTTCGACTTTCTCACTTGGTTTGACTTCAAAGAAGTCGATAGCGGAATATTTGACGATCTACTCGGCGCGTTGCGGGCTAGCGAAGAATGGAAGTACGTCGACCGTGAAACCGAGATCCGTGTGCAACGCTTAGACGGTTAGGACCGCCTCTCTCACGGCGTCGAACAGTCAGCGACTTTCGCTCCGGTGACCGGCAGTTAAAGAAATGGCCGCTGTGCGCCTCTCCTTTTCCAGATAAATGCCGCATAAGCCGCGCGAGTTCGCGAGACTGAGCCCTCCAGGGCAACGTCCGACAGCAGCTCACTCGGCACCGAATCAAGCACTTCCTCGATGCATTCTCGGGTCAAAATCGCAGCAAGCCCTTGATCGAGCTCGAGCGCGTGCTCGCGATAGCTCGCAAAAATATGACCCTCGTCGAACCCCACGATTCGAGGATCCTGCTCCGTCACGCTTGACCACCAATGCTGAAACGGAAGCGATGCACCGTTGTCGATCAACCACAATGCCCCCTGCCACTTGAGGACATTCGGATTTCTCAGGGTTCTATCAACATTCATCGCGAGTCCGTCCAGCCAAAGTGTCGTGGCGGCAAACTCGGAATCAATGTTTTGAAGATCCTGCGCGCGCAGATCGACGGCCCCAGAAAGTAAACGAAAGCCGACATTCAGTCCGACGCTTTGCCGAAGCAGATCGTCGAGCTCGTCCCTCAGATCATCAGAAACATAGTCGTCAGCAAGCTCGACGATCGCCCTCTCGGGGACAGGCAGTCCCAAGCGCTCAGCCAACGCTGATACAACTAATTCCGCAACCAGAGCGCGCACTCCTTGAGCCGCCCCACGCAACTTGAGCACGAACTTTCCCCCCTCCGTCTCAACCACTACGGGTGAAGAACTTCCGGAACGAAGAGCGCGCAAGATGTGGTGCGCTTTCAGTCGATGCACAGCGCAAACTCTACTGGAACACCGGAACAGGAGAAACGCCGCTCAATCACGGCTCAAATCCTGAACCCCTTGAGGCGAAAAACAGATGCGACCCGATCCCTCAGGGACCGGATCGTCTTGACTAGCGCCTAAGAATTACTCCCGGATAATCGTAAACTGATCAGCAATCCGTCCTTGAATGTCCTTGAAGTAGGCGGTGGCTTTCTTCGGGTCGCCATCCACATGGAACTTGATGAAGAGCGCACCGTAACGGGCCGTGCCCGACTTCATCACACCATTCATCATCCAACGGTCACTCGTGTAGTAAGACGACCACCAGGTGTCTCCAGAATGGTAGCCAGTGTTGAAAGTGCGGATGCCGACCCCAGCAAGTCCCGAGGTGAAGACAAAGTTCTTTCCCTCTCCCAATTCAACGAAATCATAAGCGCCCATCGCGCCGTGATCGTTCGAACCGCTGCCCACGTCCGTGAGAGTGAGAGTACGCGAGTAGGAATGCTCGTGTCCGGTGGAAACCATCGCCCCGCCGTTCATGCACTCTTGATAAGCGTTCCAGCCCACTTCATCCGACTTGGCGCCGACCTGCATCGAGCGCTGATTCTTGTGCCAAGAACAGACTTCCCAGACTGCATTGTCGTTTGCCAGCGAGTCGCGAATGAAGCCCACCTGCTCACTCGAATCTTTACCGCAGCTTGAACGAAGCTCGTTCGTGCCCACACAGGATTGCACCAAATGGAGCCCACGGAAGGTACAGTTTGCCTTGACCCCCATCTCGCCTGTGCACTGCATCGATGGAACCCGAGCGACGCGTGCCGCTACTTTCGCGCCATAGCCGTTCGTCCCGCCCCAAGACGCCGCGTCGTGGTTGCCGATGACGGCAAAGTACGGATAGTTCGAGCCAAGAATCGAGTTGACGCGATTTTCCCAGGCGGTGGGATTGTTTGAGTAGTCGAAGTCGCCGTTGTGAACCGTGGCCGCCGCCCCTTCGTTCTTGATCAGATTCAACACAGCGTCAGCGTTAGAGCCATTGCCTTGATCGCCAATGAAGGCCACGAGCAGGTTCGGGTCGGTCGAGGCTCCAGTTTGACCACCACCACCACCGCTGCCGCCGACCGTGTAGTCGACTTCGAGAACCGGACGATACGCCGCCGTCGTGTCTTCAGACGTGGCGAAGTCGATGCCATTGGTATTTGTTGTACTCGCGACAATGATCCCTCCAGACTCGCTCCCTTCAATCCAACTTTGGACAGCAGCACGACCTGCGGCATTCAGCGTGACCGTCGTGCTCCCCACGGCGCCCGAGACTGATCCGATTTGCGCTCCGCGATCCGCTGTTCCCTGAGCACCGGGAGTACTCCACGAAGTGCTTGAGGTCGCCTGATTCCACGTCACCTGCGCTTCGTTGAACGCACGCTTGATCGCGTAAAGCTGATAAGTCTGACTCGATTCGTTGACGATGCGCAAACGGATCCGTGCAGCGTTCACCGTGGCATTGCTTGGGACAGATGCCGTATCGAAGCGAAGCAAACAAGATTTGTCCGCGCCGCCGCCGTCATCACCGTCGGCCTCACAGGTCAAAGCCGAACCGAGGTTGGCGCTGGGCGCACCCTCCTGAATCGTCGCGTCGTGAGTCGCCGCGAGAGATGCCTGACCAGGCACGGGCGGACCACCAGTGCCATCTCCGTCACCATCTCCACCTGCCGGCAAGTAGGTGATCTCCAAGGCAGGACGGTAAGCCACCGTCGCGTGCTCTGAAGAGGCCACGTCTAGACCATTGGTATTTGTGGGATGCGCAATGACGAACCCCGTTGTGGAGGCTCCATCCACCCAACTTTGAACTAGGCTCACACCCTGAGAATTGAGGGTGACCAATTTGCTGCCCACAGCACCAGAAATTGTGCCAACACTGGCTCCCCGGTCGTTGGTGCCAAGCGCACCGCCCGTACTCCAGTTGGTGCCAGTCGTGGCCTGGTTCCACGTGGCCTGTGCCTCAATGAAGGAGCGTTTGAGGCCGTAAATTGTGTAGGTGTTGCCAGACTCATTGACGATCTGAACCCTCACTTTTACTGACTGAACTGTACTACCTGCTGGAATCGACGAGACATTCCAGCCAAGCAAGCAGGACTTGTCGACGCCGCCGCCATCGTCACCATCTACTTCGCAAGTCGCGCTCGAACCGAGATTCGCCGTAGGTGCACCCTGCTGAATGGTGGCATCTTGCGCTCCAGTGTAGGAGCTGACTCCCTGTTGAAAAATAACAGTCACCGGTGTTGTCGCAAGCTGCTCGACCGCACGCACATCGTCCTCAAACGCGCCTTCTTCTGCACTGCAGGCTGCCGTCAGACCCAAACCGCCAAGAGTCGCCCCCAAGACAGACCATTGAATGGCCGTTCGCCATCCTTGCTTCGTGTTCTTCTTCATTGATTCTCCAATCCCTCTCGACCGCGGAAGCTAATGGAATGGAAAATACGGAAGGGTACGTTTTCTGTAACACCCTCATGGCGGAGCTGCCGGGCGGGTCGACGAAGTGCTACCAGCGCGCGAAGGATTCTTGAGGGGTTGATTGTCACGATTCTTTCGAGCACTTGAGCAGACACCAGGCGCCGCGCTCTTCATTTTCTTTCTGGCTCTTCTCGCCCATGGGCTGGCGCTCGGTGGAGATTTTGTTTGGCTGGATCACGCGCACATCGAGCAAGGGCTGGCGCTCCGTCCGCTTTCCGAAATCGGCGCCCTCTTCAGCCAAGGGTTTGCGGGAACCGGCTATTTTCGTCCGCTCGTCGCCGTTTCTCTCAGTCTCAACGCTGCGCTTCAAAACCTCGTCTTTGGCGTGCAAGGTCCGCAAGTCTATCACCTCACGACGCTGCTCTGGCACGTGAGCGCCTGCATTTTACTGCGACAGCTCGCGCTAGAGCTGGGCTGTACGACCTGGGCGGCACTTGGCGCAGGATGTGTTTTCGCCGTTCATCCCGCATCAACGCTCGTCGCGGAATTGATCGCATTTCACTCGGAATCGATGACCTTGTGCGGACTCCTGCTGCTCCTACTTGGACTCCTGCGCGCGAATACCACAATCACTGTGCTTGGCGTGCTGTTGGCTGGACTCTCCAAAGAGACAGGCCTGGCTTTGACGCCCCTGCTTCTTCTGTCAACGGTGGCGTTCAATCGACATTTCACTCTGAACAAGAAGCGACTCCTCGTCGTCACAGGCGCGTGGTTGATGGTGCTTTGCTTGAGGGCGCTCTACGCACCGGAGTGGCGAAGCCAACCCCCACTCGTCACTCTCGACGAATCCCTCGGGACCAGATTCTCGGCCCTCGCCAAAACGGTGCGACTTCTCTTGGGGTTCACGCCTCCCCGCTCCCTGTGCGATGACCTCACGATTCGACCACTGATTTCTCTCGATAGCGTTCTGGGAATTCTTGTGGGGGGCACGCTCGCCGTGATCGCGTGGCAACGGCGTGGCGCATGGATTTGGAGCCTTTTCAGCTTGCTTCCTGTGCTTCAAGTCGCGCCGGTCGCTCGCTTCTGGTCACCTCACTATGCCTATATTCCTCTCGCGTTCCTCCTCCTAGCCGGCGCAAACGAGCTGTCGGCGAACAAAGCGCTCGCAGCGCCCAGCCGACCACGAAAGCTCGGGAGCCTTGTCATCGTGACCTCACTGGCTCTGGTGATGGGAACCGGGAGTTCTCGGTTCAATGACGAGCAGCTTCTGTGGAAGAGACAGGTCAGCGACAGTCCGCACTGCCGAGAAGCTCGCTTTTTCCTCGCTGAACAGCTGCGCCTCGCCCAACGTTTCGAAGAAGCTCAAGCTTCGTACACTCAGGCGCTGCGCGGATCCTCGCGCACGATTTCTTACCTCGACGAACAAGCGGCTCATGCCAATCTCGGCGTCGTGTACCTGGAGCTCAAACAACCGAAGCTCGCCCGAAAGCACTTCGCTAGGGCTCTCGAATATCCAGGAGCTCCGGGCCAGCGGACTCAAATCACTCACAACCTCGCGCTTGCAGCTCTTCTTTCGGCAGATCCGGCAACAACGATCCGCCTGCTCGCACCCGGCATCGAGAGTGCTGTCGCTGAATCCCAGCGCATCTATGCAGCCGCCATTCAACTTCAAGCAATCACGACGCAGGAGAAGGAACAGTAAGCGAGCGGCGTCCGTCGCTACAGTCATGCCGACATTTTTCAGCACAGTGAGAACTGATCTCAAGTGCGCGTCTCTACTCGACGCTATTTTTTGGCAGCGCTTTCCTCGGTTAGCTAGAACACCAGAGAATTCGATGACGCCTTTCCGACTCACCGCAGTGCTGACTGCGATCTCTGTTGCATTAGCCGTGTGGCTACTGTGGCCCAGCGCGACCACGGAACACGCGCATTCTAGAGAGCCCGCGCTGATTGCTGGCGTCAGCGCTGATTCCGAACCCGCGCAACAACCACCCCCTGCTCAAGACACTTCAGTCCTCGCGGCCACCGCTCCGCAGCAACCCACAAGCATCGCGCAGCTGAACGATTCGCTGAGAACTCTCGAACAGCTCTCCGCAACTGACAAGCAGAAGGCTCTCGCTCACGCACGTGAGACCGCTGAAATTTTTCCAAAAACCGGAGTTCAGGCCGAAGCGCGCAGCGCAAAGGAAATCACCCTGCTCGTCGAGCTCAATCGCATGTCAGAAGCACGACAGCTCGTCTACGAGTTCATCAAGACTCACCCGGACAGCCGCTACCGCCCTCTGGTGCAAGGCGTCACCGGAATTCATCCCCGCCCGACAGGACCTCGCCCACCATGAACCGCACAATGCTTCGCCCCTCATTCTTGATGACCCCGCTGCTCGCGGGCATCTCTTTAAGCCTATTCTCTGCCGGTTGCAGCTCCACCGATGCCGATCCCGCTGGGTCGGGCGGCGCCACAACCACAGGCGGTACGACAATGGGCACGGGGAGTACGGGGCCGGGAACGGGTGGCGGCGTCATGGGGACCGGTGGCGGCCTCATGGGAACCGGTGGCGACGGCGGAGTCATCGCCTGCGTGCCAGCGTGCACCGGCGGACAGCTGTGCTCTCAAGGAACGTGCACCGACAGTTGCACAGCTCCGCTGGTCCAGTGCGGCGCGACTTGCGTCGACACTCAAACCACCGCGCTCCATTGCGGCAGCTGTGAAGTAAGCTGTTCCGCCGGACAGAGCTGCGTCGCTGGCATGTGCAAGGCACCCACGACAGGGCCGGTCTCCTGCGATGGGGTCACCGACGCGTGTCCCTTTGAAGCGGGACTCACCCACAATTGCGTGAAGCGCTTCGCGCTCGGCATCAATTATGCGTGGCACGATTTCGCGGCCGACTTTGGTGGACTGGCTCAATGGGGGCTTCCAGGAGTCGCCGCCGACAGCGCCACGTACGCGGCTGAACTTGCGGACATGAGTGCCAATGGAGCCAAGGTGGTGCGCTGGTGGATGTTCCCGGACTTCCGTGGCGATGGAGTCGAGTTTGATGCAGCCGGAGATCCCAGCGGGCTTTCCGCGACGGCACAAGCTGACATTTTGGCGGCTCTTGATCTTGCTGAAGCTCAGGGCGTCGATCTCGTGCTCACGGTATTTTCCTTTGACAATTTTCGTCCCACTCGCATGGAAGGCGACATTGAAATCTTGGGCATGACCCCCATGGTCAAGAATGCGGCGCGACGCGCGAAACTTGTCGCCAACGTCGTCAAGAAAGCGGCGGAGGTCGCCGCCACGAGTCCAAATGTCCATCGACTCCTCGGCTGGGACGTGATCAATGAACCCGAGTGGGCGGTGAGCCCTGCGGCTGGCGCTCCGAATGGCGGCGACTTCACTCCCAACGAAGAGCTGACCCCTGTTACCCTGGCCGAGATGAAGGCACTGATCAACGAATCGATCGTAGCCCTCAAGGCGGCGACTCCCAGCGCCCAAGTGAGCGTCGGTTGGGCTGCTGCCAAATGGGCTTGGGCCTTTTCAGACGTGACCGGCGTCGATTTTCATCAGCCGCACATTTACTCGTGGGTCAACGACTACTGGCCCTACACCAGCACCCCGATGACCCTCGGCTACGGAGGAAAACCCACCGTGATGGGTGAATTCTACTTGCTCGGGATGCCGTTCGACCCCTCGACAAACGCCACGTTCAACCAAATCGTTTCCTCTTGGTATGACAACGGCTACGCGGGAGCTTGGTCCTGGCAGTACAACGAAAACGCTTCAGATCTTGGCCTGATCAAAGAAATCGCGACTGCTAAAGGCTGCAGCGTCGACTACGAGCAATAAAAGCGACTGGAGTTCTTGATCGCTCTTGTTACCGTAGAGCGATTTTCATGAACGACCTGGGGCAAAAGCGCGGGCTCTTCCCGTCCACTCGGTGGACACTCGTGCGCCGCGCTCAAGGCGTTCAAGGCAGACAAGCTTTCGGCGAGCTCCTTCAAACCTATTGGCGCCCGCTATTTGTCTTCGCTCGCCTGCGAGGACTTTCTGCCGATGATGCATCAGACGAAGTGCAGGCCTTCATGCTGCACCTGCTCGAGCGTCAGGTATTCATCGAGAATCTCGATCCCGACCGCGGACGCCTGCGCTCTTACCTGAAGACTGCTTTTCGTCACTTCCTCGACAATCACCGGCAGCGCGCCCAATCACACAAGCGAGGTGGGCAGCAGCAGTTCGTGACTTTTGACCTGGAGCTGGCGGAGCGCTGCGTCGATTCCTCCCAGGCAGATCCTGATTCAGCCTACGAACGAGAATGGGCGCTCACTGTTTTCGAAAACGCCCTATCTACTCTCAAACTCGAATATGATCAGGGTTTGCGAGCGGGACCATTTGAACTCATCCAGCGCTATTTCTCTGGAGAAATCAGCGAGAGCTATTCAACCCTGGCGGCCCAGTACGACATGAGCGTCCCTCAGCTGAAGTCGTTTCTTCATCGCGCGCGACAACGCTATCGGCAAATTTTGATGACGGCCCTCGCCGATACTCTGGACGATGAGAAGAACCAGGATCCGTCCGCGGCGGGCGCAGCGTCGCCGGTTGAAGCAGAACTCACACGCTTGCAGACAGTCATCTCCGCATGAACGCCCTCCATTCGTGTCCACGTTGCCATCGAGATCTCGGGCGCCTCACTCTCTGTCCCGCGTGTTTGCTCGACGCACAGCTCCCTCCGATCCTTTTCGGCGAACATCTCGAGCTGGGAGACCTGATTGGCGAGGGGGGCATGGGCAGCGTCTTTCGAGCGCTCGATCTCAGACTCGACCGCCAAGTCGCCGTCAAGCTGCTGAATCGACCCACCGACGAACAGTCAGATGCGCAAGAACTCACCGCACGACTCAAGCGAGAAGCGCGCGCACTCGCACAGCTCGATCATCCTGGCATTGTGACGATACACGACGCGGGAGAAATTGACGGACAGCCCTTTCTTGTTATGTCGCTCGTAGACGGGCCCAACTTGCGCGATACGCCGACTCTCGCCCCAGAGCAGCTCCGTCGACTCGGGGCCGAAATCGCTGAAGCCCTGGCCTACGCTCATGATCACGGGATCGTGCATCGCGATCTGAAGCCAGAAAACATTCTCATTGCTCCTCACGGTGGCGCAGTGCTCGTCGATTTCGGCATTGCTCGTGGCTCGCTCCCCGGCGAAAATTGGACACTCACGCGCGCTGATCAGGCGGCAGGATCCTGGCACTACATGGCACCAGAAACCCTCCAAGGCGCGTCACCCGATCCGCGCATGGACATCTACGGACTTGGAGTTGTGCTCTATGAGCGGCTCACAGGGCAGCTGCCTCAAGGCGCTTTTGCTCGACTTCCTGCTCCCTGGGACGCGGTCATTCGCCAAGCCTTGACTACCCAGCCAGAAGACCGATTCGCAGATGCTCGCGCTATGGCTCGGGCACTGAGAAGCCTTCCCCTGGCTCAGCAGCCAGAATCGAATCGCGAGAGCCTTTCCAGTGATGAGCATTCCTTCATACGCGCTCTGGCAGCACTTCAAACTGTCGCCACTGCTGTTGCCATTTGGGCACTCTACGTTTGCATCATGCCGCGCGCGATTCTCGCGAGCGAAGTGGAACCGCTCACCATGCTGCCGGATCCCGTTCCACTCGCCGACGGTCGTGTCGTGGTTTGGGCGCAATTTGTTCCAGGAGCGATTCTAGCCGCTCTGTTCGTCAATGCGGGGGCAATCCTGGCCTACGGACTTCTGCGTCGTCATTGGCGCCGCGAAGGCATCGATCGATTTCTTCCACAGGAGAGTGTTCGAGAATCCCGCTGGGTTCTTGGCCTCGGGATCTTCAATCTGCTGGGCTTTTTGGGGCGACTCGGCCTGGAACAAACGTCGTTTGCCGGGCTCTCAGCATTTGTGCCGATACTCGGCGGTCTTTCTGAAGCCGTAACCATCTATCTGGCCTGGATGACGGCTCTTGAACTGTGGCGAAATCAGCGCCCGCTGATCAAAGAGTGGCGACTTTGGGCGGGCTTACTTCTCAGCGCCATTCCACCAATTTGCGAGTACTTTCGGTATCTTGAAGCCTGGTCAGCTCCGGCCCTTCGCTGAACACTGCTCAGGAAATCAAGAAATCTTCCTCGGATCGCGCAACCGCCAAGCCCCAACTCTGTATCAGCCTACGAACCCCAAAATTCGGAGGCAAACATGATCAATTACACCGTACTGGCCCAGCTCAGTTATCTCACCCTCGCAATCATCATCACCGTGTGGGTCGGGCGCACCCTCTTCAAACACGGTCGCATTTTCTTAGTCGACACCTTCGGGGGCAACAAAGAGTTCGCAGACGCCGTCAATCATCTCTTGGTTGTTGGATTCTACCTGATCAACGTGGGCTACGCCGTCATTACTCTGGGCAACTCGGAGTCGGTCGCGGATATGGCCAGGGTGATCGATCTCACCGCAGCTCGAGTAGGACGAGTGATCCTCGTCCTGGGAGGCATGCACTTCCTCAACCTTTACATCTTTTCTCGTATGCGTCGACGCAGCATGCTTCACGGTGCACCTCCTCCAGTGGTTGCGCGCGAACATTTGGCAAAAGGAGCCTAAGATCATGGATCGGCTCACCATCATCTATGACGCCAACTGTCGCTTCTGCACTCGCTGCCGCTGGTGGTTATTCCGTCAATCGACCTATCTCGCCCTGGAGTTCCTGCCCCAGGGCTCCCCTACCCTGCGCGACCGCTACCCCGAGCTGAGGCTCCCGGAAGGCAAGGCGGAGCTTGTTGTGATTGACGATGAAGGTGCGGTGTATCGCGAAGACGAAGCCTTTCTCATGTGTTTGTACGCGCTCCGAGACTACCGAGCCTGGTCGCTTCGCTTAGCCGACCCGGCGCTTCGACCTCTCGCTCGTGCATTCTTTGGGCAAGTTTCTCTTCGTCGCCATACCTTTTCGCGACTACTCGGCCCGACACCCACCGAATGGCAAGTGCCAGCTGAAGTAGAAGACGCTTGTGGCTGCGGACCAGATCTGGAAGACAAATCGGAAGGGAGCACGTGCACCAAGTCACGGTGAGATTCCGGGGGGCCGTTTCTCGCTAGAAGTTCCTATTCTTTCCAGCCGAACAGCGGGCCAAAACACAACCGAGTGATGCCAGCGACTGTTCATGCTTTCATTCCTGGATGAAACGAAACTTATCGCTGACCGCCCTGTGTCTGACCCTCGGAACTGTTTCACTCCATTTCGGCTGCTCAAGCGATCCCGACGACGATAATGGATCGCTTGGAGGAGCAGCTGGCGAAAGCAGCTCAGGTGGCAGTGACAACGGTGGCAGCGGAGGTGGCGGAGCCTCTAACGGTGGAGCTGGTGGCGAGGACTCCGGCCCTCCTGACATAGATTGCACGACGACAAAGACTCTCATGTCCGGTAGCAACTACGGTGACTACAGCCTGTTCGCGATCCGAGTTGACCTCGAACTATCCCCCGGCGAGTACTCAGTGAGAACCAACAATCGCGGCACCGCCTACGTTTACCGTGAGGACACCCTCCTGGAGGAATTTTCTTTCGACCCGACACTCAGTCTTGAAGACGGCACAGAGCAGACGGTCGCCTTCCCGAATTTCTTCGAACTCGACCTACGCTCGCAGGCCGCAGCAGATCTCAGCGACCTCGGCAGCACTCTCTTCGATGGCTGTCATCTCGTCACGGTCACCGCCGCAGAAGGGATCATGGAAGACGGAACTTACGGCCCCTATGTGCTCGAAGAGCTCACCGTGGACGGCAGCGCACCGGCTGGCACTTACACGCTTTATGCGGAAGCCGGAAATGCCGGCTCTGTGGAGTTGCGGCTTGATGGCGAAGTCGTAGACACGCTGACCTACCCCTGGCAAACCATCATCGGCGGCGGCGATAGTTTTACCTTCGAGTTTCCGGATCTTGTCACCTTCACAGTGACGCGCGCGATGGGCACCTCCAATCTCTTTGGCTTGGCCGACAGCCTGTTCGATGGTCGGCAAGAATTCACAGTTAAATAGCGTGTCTCTGTGAAGAAGACGCCCGACTAAGCATCTTGATTCTGGAGGCAAGTAGTGGCGAACTCGCCTCCTCACGATGTCGTCCCCACAACTCCCCACGAGAACCATCTATTGCGAAGACGCGCTACCGTGGCTCGCGAAAAATGCGCCTCTTGTCGGCTGCTCGATCATTACCTCTCTTCCCGATGTTTCAGGATTTCAAGGAGTCACTTTGGCCACATGGCGAGAGTGGTTCATCAGCGCGGCTCATCAGACGCTTCTTGCCACCCCTGACGACGGAGTCGTGATCTTCTACCAAACGGACATCAAGGTCGAAGGCACTTGGATCGACAAGAGCTTTCTGTGTCACTTGGCCGCTGAAAGAGCAGGAGTCGAACTGCTCTGGCACAAGATCGTTTGCCGGAGAGAAGTAGGACAACCTGCCTTCGGACGGCCCGGCTACTCTCACCTGCTTTGCTACTCGCGCGGAGTGCGTGACCGAATTTCCCAGTCGTACGCCGATGTAATGCCCAGCGCCGGAGCCAGCACTTGGACCCAGGCAATGGGCGTGGATGCTTGCGACTTCGCCTGCCGTTACATTGAATCCCACACCAATACGCGCACGGTCGTTGACCCGTTCTGCGGAGTCGGCAGCGCCCTAGCGGTGGCCAATGCGCGAGGAATGAACGCGATTGGGGTGGAACTCAGCAAACGTCGCGCAAAAAAAGCCCGCAAGCTGCAGTTGCTCGCGGGCGGAATGCTCGGCGTCGTTCCTCCGTCTACAGACGACTCAGGAGCTGAGCCTTCTTCTCGGAAAACTCGCTGTCGGTGAGAATGCCCTTCGCCTTCAAGTCACCGAGTTTCTCAAGCGCCGCGATCACGTCGCCACTATTGTTCGGCAAAGCAGAATTGTCTTGTTGAGAATAGGAAGGCTGCGATGAAACCGAGGGAGGAGGAGGCGTCGGAGCGAGCGGCTGTCCGTTGCGAGAAATGGCGGGCAACTGTGAGAGGATCACGGTGCCATACTGACTTGAAAAGGTGATGGATCCACCGGCTCCCTGCTGCTGTGAAAAGCCGCCGATCTGGTGGTCCTGAGTGTCATAAACCCAAACATCTGAACCGGTCTTCACAGCCAAGCGACGGGCTTGAGCAAAGTACGCGTACTTGACGTTGTTCTGGCTGCCCCGAGCATTGGGAACACCGATTTCTTGCGGCCACCAATTGTCTTCGGGATCGGGCACGAACAGGCTCGACTGCCCCATGCCTCCACCGTTGCTTTGATGTTGGCCGTTGCTCTGCCCACCCTGACTCTGCGACTGAAAACTTCCTGTCTGCAAGAGTCCCGGCTGGTTCGCCAAGATGTTGGCAATCTCTGAGCAAAGGGAATCCACACGCCCCTTCAGATAGTTGTTGAACATATCGCCCAACATGATCATGCCGCCGCGCATCCATTGGCCTGATCCAGCGAACTCGCCGTGACTAAACTGAGCCATCCCTCCATTGCCGTTCAGCACAGCAATGAGCATGTGCGTGACAGCGTCTACGCTGAAGCCGTGTCGATTCGACAGATCCTGGACAATGCGCTGTCCGTCGGGAGTGAGCTGAGTCATGTGTGGCCCCCTACCACAGCTGACAGCTCCCACTAGACGATTCACGCAATCAGTCGGCAAGAGATGCCTAGAATCTCCTTCCAATTGCCTAGAACTTCCTTATGTCCAAGTATTCCGGGCAAGAAGATCCTGTCTCACTGAAATAAGAGGCTCCTCGCCCTTCACCGAGAAACAGAAAACCACTCACTCCGAGGAGCGAGTGGTTTCATTTAAGCATTCCTAGAATCAGTAGAATTGGATATCGCTGATGCTCACGGTCGCACCGCTGGTGACGTACCAACTGAAACCCATCACCTGTGCGGCGTTGAAGTTCGCGCCAGCGGTGAGGCCTGCCCAATCCGGCGGAGCAAGTTCAGAGAACGGGATCTCCACCAGTCCCATCGTGGTGTCATCCGCGAACACCTTCCTGGGATGAGCGTTGCAATCATCCCCCGCGCAATGACCGTCCTCGGCAGTCCCTGAGACCTTCACACCGAATGCATACACGCCAGTGCCCGTGACGGTGAACTTGATTCCCTGAAGAGAACTCACGTCGAGACAGCCTCGTCCCATCTCGGACCACGCGCCCAGAGCGAGGGAAACTGCACCGTCAGCGCCCGTCGACGTGAAAGCAATTGTGCTCTCTCCACCGCACCACTCATCGGCGCATGAAGTATCAATCGTCCCTTGCCAAGCGCCCCAACCATTCGCAAAGTTCGGAGTCGCCCCACTTTGCGCAACAGTCGAATTGGGACAAGGCGTTCCCGTGGAGGCCGGCGCGCCACCTGTTGCGGTGGAAGTCATTCCTCCCGTCGCGGGTACACCAGTGTCCGGAGCTCCACCGGTCGCGAGAGGTGCCGCTCCGCCCGTTGCTCCTACCGTCGCCCCACCCGTTCCTGCGACGCTGCCCCCACCGGTGCTGGAGGAGCCCGTGTCCATTTCGTCCTCAAGATCGCCTGAACCCGTCGTCGCCGCACAGGCAGCGAGGCTAGTGGTCGTGATCATCAGGAGTGTAGCTTGCTTCAAAAAACGCATCTCGATTACCTCGTCGGGCACGCCGAAATCGCCCGCTGCTCAGAAAGAAAATCCAATTGATGGGGCAGAACCGCCGCCGTGATGGACCGAATGTAGAGACTTTCGAGCCTCGGCTATTTACGTTTTCGCTAAAAGTACCGCTTCCACTGAGTTAGTTTAATACATTTTCTAACCACCCGGCACATTTCCGTTCGCCCAGTGAAGATCGCGAGCGCGGAACACGAGCGTGGAGCTCAACAAAAAACCCCCAGCTCGGTGAGCAGGGGGTTTCTCGAGATCCTGAAAACTCAGTCAGAACTATTGAGCAAGCTCGTCCGCCTTCTTGTCAGCTTCCCAATTATTGATCGTGTTTTGGTATTCGCCACGATCCATGAGGACCATGGCGAGGAAAAGAATCACGAACAAGAAGCTGCTTGTGAAGGCAACCACGTTGAACTTGTTGTCCCAGAACATGTGCATGAAGTAGCCCATGACAAGAGCTGCCTTCACCGTAGCGATGACCATCGCCACCACCAGGTTGCCATTGGCACCCAAATCGACCGCCGTCACACCCACAGTCAGAATCGTGAGTAGGATGAGCGCTACGAATACTCCGATCAGCATAGGAGCTGGTGCAGTATGCGCGAAATGCCCGTCACCGTGACCACCATGTCCAGCCGAGTGACCATGACCATGATCAGCATCGTCAGTCTTTGCCTCGACTACGCCTTCCGATTCGGTCTCTGCTTCAGACTTTTCCTCAGCCTCAACGCTGTCGGCCGCAGCCTCTGCCGCTAAAGCCTCTGCCGCTAAAGCCTCTGCTGCTACTGCCTCTGCCGCTAATTCCACCAACTCAGCTTCTGCCTTCGATTCAGCCGAATCAGCTGCAGTCTCTTCCGCTGAAGCTGCGGAATCATCTTCCGCCTTTGCTTCAGCAGAATCTGCCGCAGTCTCTACTTCTTCTTCGGGACGCTTTTCTTCGTCTGCCATCTTAGTTCTCAGTCGTTACAAGCTTCGATTCAACGCGCGTTTAAGAGGACACTCAGTGAATCAGGTAGAGCATGGGGAAGAGGTAGATCCAGATGAGATCCACCAAGTGCCAATACAGCGCGGTGAAGTCGATAGGACCAAAGTACTTATCACCGGTCTTGCGCTTCGAGACGATGGCGAGCATCCAGATCCAAAGACCAATACCAATCACAACGTGAAGTCCGTGAAGACCCGTCATAAAGAAGTAGATGCTGAAAAAGATACCGGCCTTTGCGGGACGCTCAAAAACGAGCGGACCATCTGCAGGCTTGCGAATCACGCCCGCCATCTCAAGCGGATGCCGTTCTTCCTCGGTGAGGTTTCTCACCTGAGTTTCGAGCCAGATATCGTCCGGGATCTCGGCATCTGCCTTGGCGGCAGGCGCCATGGCATCAGCTACAGGCGTGTCAGCTTCGGAAGCCTCATCAGCGGTTGCCTCTGAATCAGAAGCCCCGTCTTCATCAGCGGCTGCATCTTCAGCGGCTGCATCGCCAACTTCCTGAGTCGGAGCCACCTCAGCTGGAGCTGCAGTGGTTGCGGCCGTCGGAGCAGGTGATGCCTGAGCCGATGACGCGTCGGTGGGCCCCGCCTTAGCTGCGCTTGCCGGAGTCGGAGAAGCGTCAGCGGGTGGCTCGACCACAGGCACAAGTACCAAGGGTGAGTTCTTGCTGATCACTTCGTCGCGGACAGCTGACTTTTGAGCTTGACGCTCCGCCAGACCAGCCACGATGCGCTCAGCGGCTTCCGCCGATTCTGGGTGCTGCTTCTTGAAGGTGGGGGTCTCCCAAACTTCGTGCACTGGTGCGAAATGACGAGCAGGCAACAAGCCGTCATGGAACTTGTGACTGTATTCAATCCCCTTCACGCCCATGAAGAAGAGGGCGCCGCAGATGGTGAACAGAATGTTCATCTGCAGAAGTCGCTTCTGACCAAGCTGCGCGTTACGTACAGCCCAAGCAGCCGTCAAGCTCGAGGCCAAGAGGACAACCGTATTGGCCGCACCCCAGAAGGTATCGAGATAGAAGTGCGCCCAGTAGAACACCTCAGGGTGCTGTCCACGATAAATTGTGTAGGCGCAAAAGAGACCCGCAAAGAACAGAATTTCGGTCACTAGGAAGAGCCAAACGCCCATTTTCCCAGATTCGAAGTGCTGTTTAGCAGTGTGAAAGTGATGCGGCGTATACGGATAGGTGGGCTCACCGTGGCCATGCCCGTGATCACCGCTCGCTGCGTGCTTGTTGCCTGAATCGCTCATTGTTTCATCCAACGCGTACTAAGAAACTCTTGCGCCTGAAAAAGACCAGTGGAACGTTCGTCGCCTCACTCGGCGGGAACGTAACCTCCGATTTCCTTGTCATAGCGAAGATGCTCGTAACCCTCGTAGGGTCCGCGATTCACTTCGGGTTCTTGGTGGAAGTTGTAGTAGGGCGGCGGAGATACGCACTGCCACTCAAGAGTGGTGGCGCCCCAAGGATTGCTCGGAGCTGTGCGGCCCTTCTTCAAGCTGTACAGCAGGTAGATTGCCGTCAGCAGGAAGCCCATGCCCAAGGTGAAAGCGCCAATGGTCGAGAGCTGATGCAGGCTCTGGAACTCCGGCAAGTAGTTGTAATACCGACGCGGCATACCGCGCGTTCCCATGATGAACTGAGGGAAGAAGGTAACGTTGAGACCAACGAACACCAAGACTGCGCCCCAGCGCCCAGCCTTCTCGGGGTACATTTTGCCGGTGAACTTAGGCCACCAATAATGCAAACCACCCATGAATGCCGTAATCGCACCGCCCATCATCACGTAATGGAAGTGAGCCACCACGAAGTAAGTGTCGTGGAGGTGAATGTCCACACTCATTGACGAGAGGAAGACGCCTGTCAGCCCACCGATGGCGAATACCCAAAGGAAGGCCAGTGCGTAAAGCATTGGAGTCTCCAAGTGAATACGACCTTTGTACATCGTTGCAATCCAGTTGAACATTTTGATCGCCGTGGGGATCGCAATGAGGAACGTAATCGCGCTGAAGATCGTGCCCGCCAACACTGACTGGCCGCTGGTGAACATGTGGTGGCCCCAAACCAAAAAGCCCAGGAGCGCAATCGCCACAGAACTCATGGCGATGAACTTGTAGCCGAACACCTGCTTGCGGCTGAACACACCGATGATCTCACTGATCACACCGAAGGCGGGAACGATCATGATGTAGACCGCGGGGTGCGAGTAGAACCAGAAGAAGTGCTGAAAGAGCACCGGGTCTCCGCCAAGAGCCGGGTCAAAGATACCCAGACCCACCACGCGCTCGACAATCAACATCAAGAGCGTGATGCCAATGACCGGAGTAGCGAGAACCTGAATCACTGCCGTCGAGTACAGAGCCCAAACGAACAGAGGAAGGCGGAACCAAGTCATGCCCGGAGGGCGCAACTTGTGAATCGTCACGATGAAGTTCAGTCCCGTGAAGATGGAGGCGAAGCCCAGAATGAAGGCTCCGAACGCCGCCGGAATCACTGCGGTTGGAGTCGTGGTGCTGTAGGGCACGTAGAACGTCCAACCGGTGTCCGCAGCGCTAATCACCAGGGAAGCGATGAAGAAGAGCGCTCCGAGGACCCACAGGTGGTAGCTCATCAGGTTGAGCTTCGGGAACGCAACGTCCTTGGCACCGAGCTGAAGCGGCATGATGATGTTGCCCAGAGCCGCCGGGATCCCGGGAATGATCACCAAGAACACCATGACGGCGCCGTGCAGCGTCATCATCTGGTTGTAGGTATCATGCTCAATGATCGTCTTGCCGGAGGTGAAGAGCTCCGTGCGCACCATCAAGGCAAAGAAGCCGCCCAAGGCGAACGAAAGAAGGACGCTCACCAGGTACATCAAGCCGATACGCTTGTGATCAATCGTGAAGATCCACGAAAGGATGCCCTTATCGTGTGTGAGATAATTGTCCTTAGGACTGCTTTGAACGACCGCGAGATCTGCGGGAGTTACTGTCGAAGTAGCTGACATTTCAATCTATCCTCACTTCAAGCTCTTGATGTAGGCGATGAGGGCTTGAATTTCATAGTCCGCGAGCTGCCCCTCGTAGGTAGGCATGCTCGGCGCGAAGCCCTTGACGACCTGGCCACTCGGATTGTTCACCGAGTTCAGGATGTAGTTTTCATCGACGGTGGCACTGGTGCCATCTTCAAATGCGCGGGTTGTTCCCCAAATTCCCTTCCAAGAAGGGCCGACAAGCGTGGTGCCATCCACCGAATGACAGGTCTTGCAACCTTTCTCGGAGTAGAGCTTCTCGCCAAAGGCAGATGGATTCTCTTGAGCTTCCTTCTCGCGAAGCTTGCCGATATTCTTTAACCACTCTTCGAAGCCACCGGACTCGTACACGATGGCGTTCGCCAGCATGTCGGAATGCGAGGTGCCGCAATATTCCGCACAGAACACGGGGTACCTGCCGGGCTTTGTGGCATGGAACCACATGTCCGTGTAGCGGCCAGGAACTGCATCCATCTTGGTGCGGAAAGCAGGGATGAAGAGGCTGTGCAGTACATCGGTCGACTCGATGATGATGCGCACATCCTTGTCGAGCGGCACGTGAAGGTCGCTGTCCTTGTGGCCGTTCGGGTAGGTGAACACCCACTGCCATTTTTGCGCTTGCACGTGAATTTCCAAGGTGTCCTTGGGCGGTGTGCGCAGCTCGACGAAGCCTTTAAAGCCCCAGACGAAAATAAAGATGCAGATGAAGAGCGGTATCACCGACCACACGATTTCAAGCGTCGTGTTGTGATGAGACGTGTTGTCCCCCACCTCGTTGGCCTCGCGCCCCTTCGCCTTGTACTTGAAGATGAAGTAAATCATCACCGCGACAATCCCGACGAGCGAGATGATCGAGAGCCAATACAGGAAGTAATAGAGGCCGTCGGTGGACTCCGCGAACGTGGACGCATTGGTGGGCATCCAAAAGTCGTCCGAATGAGGGCTCTTGGGCAGCGGGTTATCTGCTGCGATGCTGGCGAGAAGTGAGGAGATCATGGTGCAATCTTTAGGACTTAGCCTTGCGCTTGCGGCGGAGTTCAACCCGCCAGAGACCCGCGAGCAAACCACCGAGAGCTAATGCTCCGGCGCTTCCACTCACGCGCATGATGTTCATCGCCACGGGGGCATACCGACCCTCGGACGCGTCATAATGAAAACAATAGAGAATCAGGCGATCGACGCTGTTGCCGATCTTACCCTCAGAAGCCTCAATCAGGCTGAGGCGCAGAGTCTTCGGGTGGTATTCCAGCCCGTAGATATAACGGCTGATTACACCAGCCGGCGTCGCAATCACAAAAGCTGCGGGATGCACATACTCGTCCCGAGCTTCATTGTAGGCATAGGTGAAACCAAGAGTCTGAGCGACTGCTTTGATGTTTCCTTCACTGCCGGTGAGCATTTGCCAACCGTCGCGGGGAGTTTCAGCACGACCGTACTGCGCTAAGTAGCGATTCTTCCAGTCAGCCGAACGCTGCACCGTCTGCTTGGGGTCGAGCGAAACTGTGACCACCCGATAGTCCTTGCCCAAGGTCAAATCGACCTGCTTCATGCTCGCCACGAGAGCGTTAAGCTGAAGACTGCAGAGCATCGGGCAGTCCGAATAATTCAAGGTCAGAATCGTGGGGAGGTCACCCTTGACGATCTCATCGTAGAGCACCGTTTTCCCCGAATCGCTCGTGAACGAGAGAGCCGATGGAACGACAGCTTCAAGATGCTCTTCAACGTCAACGCCTTCGAGCCTTTTCGGCTTCCGGCCTTTGGTCGACTTGATCTCCGAATCTTCAAGCGGTCGAGCTTGAGCTTCCGAGGGAGTGCCAAAGTCGCACACGACACTGCCCAAAAGGGCGATCGCCGTCATCCAGGCTGCGGCGCGCCGAACCCAACGGCTAGAGCGACCTCGTCCAACCAGACCCGTCACCCCGCTCAGACGCGGCGCTGCCATCGCAGAACCATGTTCTGCATCGGCAAGCTTCGTTGAGGGTTGGGGAGACAAGTGCATGTTGGAGTGGTGAGATTCAGGGCGCTGGGGCTGGAGCAGGTGCTGGCTTGGGCGGTGCTGGCTTAGTCGGTGCTGGCTTGGGCGGTGCCGTTGGAGTCTTCGACGCAGGACCCTTCGTTTGAGGATCTTCCTCGACAGGCGACTTGTTCTCGACCATTGCTTTTTCACGCGCGGTCGGCTCATCGCCCGAGGAGCCTTCAGGATTTGCCTCCAATTCAGAGCCTGGCTCCAGTTCCACACCAGGCTCGGCATAGGGCTCGACCTCAGAAGATTCCTCGGAATCTTCCTCGTCTTCGTCTTCTTCCGGGGGGTTGCCAGGGCTGAGGTTGAAGGGGTTCGCCCGAACCGATTCCGCGACAAGTTCCATCGCGCGATCGATCGGAATGCTCACCACACCTTCTCCTCGGTCACGCCAGGCAGGTGCAGCTGTGATTTCAGCAAGCTGAATCGCCTTGAGTTGGCGGTACTCGCCGTCCTGCGGCGTCGCAACCTCTTTTTCAGCGGACAGTTCCGCTGTCTCCTCGCGAACAAGCGAGGTGACTACCAGTGCGATGCCAAGGGTAGCGAGAGCCACAATGACAATGATTGTAGCTAGGGCACCGTTGTTTACTTCATCAGGCTCGTTCGACATTCGATCGTTCCTCAGATGTTCTCAAAAGCGAGGGCACGCGGCAGACGCGGATCCCCAGTTGCAACCAAATTAACTTTCTTTGCTTCCATCACGACGGTTCCAGCCACGATTCCCATCATGCCGAGCCAGGCGAGAATGTCCGCCGCACCGATTGCGATGCCCTCGGGATGCAAATTCGGAGCGACCAGCCAGTACATGTCGAACCAGCAGATGATCAGCAAATAGAAGCACCAGAACCGCAAGAGTCCAGTGTTACGCTTCATCGAACGAGACATCATGCCGAAAAAAGGAATGACGAAGTGTGTGCACGCCAAAATCATCGACGCTGACCACCAACCGCCCTCAAGGCGCATGTGATACCAGTGCGTTTCTTCCGGGATGTTGGCGTACCAGATCAACATGAACTGCGAGAATCCGATGTACGACCAGAAGCACACGAAGGCGAACATCATCTTACCGACGTCATGGTAGTGCTCAATAGTGACGCTCTTCTTGAGAGTGCCGTTCTTCTGCATCCACATCAGCGTCAGGGCCAACACGCAATGGAACGTCGTCACGCAAGTGGCGAAATAGTAGACGCCGAAGATGGTCGAGAACCACAGCGGATCTAAAGTCATCAACAGGTCGATCGCGCAGAAGGTCACCGCGAGGGCAAAGCCGATCATCGCAGGAGCTGAGTTGGCTTGAAGCTTCTTGTAGAACGCAACGTCGCCTGAGGTCTTGTCCTGAGCAAGTGACTTCTTCATCCAAAAGTTGGACATCAAGATGAAGTAGAGGAAGTAGACGACCATGCGAGCGCCGAGGAACCCGGTGCTGAAGTAGCCAGCCTTCTGCTCAGAAACGTGGAACTTATGCAGCCCCTCGTGGGTGGCCCAGGGATAGAGCGAATCGCTGTGCATGAAGAGCGCGGGGATAAGTACGGGCAGAGCCAAGATGGCCATCACCCAAACACCCTTGGCAATCACTTCGCCTACTCGTCGGTAAGCTACGCTGGCTCGTGATCCGAAAAGATGCTGAAGCGTCACCCACCACACGCCGCCGACTGAGATGCTCAGCGCCCAGGTGTAAGCCGTGAGGTACGAATGCTGAAACTGCGGATCGGTAAACCCACCACCAACGAACATCGCCACAACCAGTAACAGTGCGCCTGCAATTGTTGCCTTGGCGCCCCAGCTCGCGGCGCTTTCGCTCAGCTGAATTGAGTCGCCATTCGCCTCAAGCGTAGCAGGCTTCTTCGAGCTGCCTTTGCCGTCGCCCTTGGGCTGAGACTTCTTCTCTTTGTTCTCTTTGTCAGACATCTCGTGATCTCACTTGAGCTGGGCGCGGTCCGCGTCCGACAGCTGGCCGACAGAGGTGGTACGGCTCTTTTGAAGCGCGCGGAGGTAAAGAATCGTAGCCCATCGTTCGTCGGCGTCCATCTGGTCGCCATAAGCCGGCATGTTACGAATTCCGTTGGTGATCGAGTTGAAGATTTCGCCTGCCGCCATCGTGCGGATGCGTTCTTCGTGAAGATTCGTGGGAGGAACCCAAGACTGTTGGCTTGCGGGGAGAGAGGAAGCGCGCTGATGCACCATTCCCTTACCCTCGCCGTTTACCCCGTGACAGGGCGCGCAATAGATGCCGAACTGGGCCTGACCAATCGCCATCGTCTCAGCGTCTGACATCATGCCCTTCGGCAAGGTGACAGCCCAATTGCCCGAAGGTGATTTCCCTAAGTGCATGTGGTCATCGGCGTTCAGCTGACCAACAGCAACCGTACCAGCGGGAGGCTTTCGCATGGCGCGATTATCTACGTAGAGGGGATTGTTAGACTGAGCTTTGTAGCTCGGCGTGAAATCCATGTCCCACACTACGTGAATACGGCCATGCTCCATTTTGGCCGTGCGAGCTTTCGCGAAGAACGCGAAAGGCACCAAGCTGGCTACGACGAGAAGAATCAAGACGTAGACAAGTGGCTTGGGGATAGCGTCGGAAGATGTGCGGTCCTCCTGGACCGTCTCAATGATGACCGGTTCGGTGGCATCGAGAAGCTTCTTGATAGCTTCTTCGTCAAACTTCGGATCACGCGCTTCAATGAGTAGGAAGAACTTGTCGTCAGACGCACGACGAAAGCGCTCCTTCAAATCAAGCGGATGCGCGGGCAGAGGCAGATTGTTGAGGAACAGCATGCCTCCCAAAGTCGCGAATGCACTGAAGAGGACCGAGAGTTCGAACATGATGGGCACATTCGCGGGCCAGCTCCAGTAGGGCTTGCCGGAGATCAGCCACCTGTAGTCGACCGCATTGGTCCACCACTGAAGCAAAATCGCTGTGGTCAATCCGACGAGGGCAGCGCAGATGACAAACCAAGGCAGCTTGGTCATCTTGATGCCCATCGCCCGATCAATTCCGTGAACCGGGAATGGCGTGTAGGTATCCCAGCGCGAATACCCAGCATCGCGCACCTTCTTCGAAGCCTTCACGATAGCTGTTGGCGTATCGTACTCAGCCAGAATCCCGTGCAGAGGGGCGTTTTTCTGTGCGTCTTGGTCAGTCATGACTTGCAACTCGATGCGGACCAGAGGTCCTCAGTGCGTATCCCCAGGAATCTTATCGTCGGGGACCAGAGCCTTCGTCTTTTCCCAATGTTCGTCGTGATCATGATCGTCGTCGTGAGCATGACCTTCAGGAATGAAGGCCTTCACTTCGGCCATCGCCACCATGGGCATGTAACGGCAGAACATCAGGAACAGGGTGAAGAAGAGACCAAACGAACCAGCAAGGGTCGCGTAGTCGATGGGCGTTGGGATGAAGTCACCCCAGTTAGCGGGTAGAAAATCTCGCGTGAGCGACGTGCAGATAATCACGAAGCGCTCAAACCACATGCCCACATTGATGAGGACACCGACAACGAAGATCACCCAGACGTTCGTGCGCAGGCTCTTGAACCAGAACACTTGCGGTGAAACGACGTTGCAGAAGATCATCGTCCAGTAGGACCAGGCGTAGTTACCAAACGCGCGATTCAAGAATGCGAACTGCTCGAACATGGCTCCCGAATACCAAGCGATGAACATTTCCATCGCGTAGGCGTAACCCACCAGCATCCCGGTTCCGAGCATGACCTTCGCCATGAGCTCAAGATGCTTCATCGTGATGATCTTCTTCAGTCCGTAGAACTGACGCGCTGGGATGGCGAGAACCACCACCATTGCGAATCCGCCGAAAATGGCGCCCGCGACGAAGTAAGGCGGGAAGATGGTGGTGTGCCAGCCGGGGAGCTGAGAGGTCGCGAAGTCGAAAGAAACGACCGAGTGAACCGAGAGTACCAAGGGCGTCGCGATGGCTGCGAGTAATAGGTACGCACGCTCATAAACATGCCACTGACGTGACGACCCGCGCCAACCGAGAGAAAGCAGTCCGTAGACGAAACGACGGACCGAACTCGTGGAGCGATCGCGGAAGGTCGCGAAGTCCGGGACCATGCCCATGAACCAGAAGAGAATCGAAACGGTGGCGTAGGTACCTACAGCGAACACGTCCCACTCAAGGGGTGAGCGAAACTGAGGCCACATCTGCATCTGGTTCGGGATGGGAAACATCCAATAAGGGAGCCAGGGGCGACCGATGTGTACACCTGGGAACACGGCGGCACAGATCACTGCGAAGATGGTCATCGCCTCGGCGAATCGGTTGATCGCGGTGCGCCAGTTCTGACGAAGCAGAAACAGTACGGCGCTGATCAATGTGCCTGCGTGGCCGATACCGACCCAGAACACGAAGTTCACAATGGGGAAGCCCCAAGCGACGGGGTGAACGTGTCCCCAAACGCCGATACCTTCCCACGCTACGTAGCCCAAGCTCGCACCAAAGATGCTGAGCAAGCCAAGAGCGAAGGCGAGCGAGATGTACCAGGCCAAGGGAGGCTTGGGAGCCTCCATGATGCGCGATACATTGTCCGTGATCTGGGCGAATGCGTTATCGCCCTTCAGCGGACCATTGTACGGATTAGTGGTGGTCGCTGTGGCCATCGGTCGTCGAAAGCTCCGGATGCGGGTTTGAGATGCGAGCCATGTAATTCACACGGGGTCGGTTGTTGAGTTCTTGAAGAAGCTCGTAGGCGCGCGGTCGCTGTTGAGCGGCACGCACACGGCTCTTGGGGTCGTTCAAGTCGCCAAAGACGATGGCGCCAGTGGGGCAAGCTTGCTCGCAGGCAGTCTTGATCTCGCCATCTTCAATCGGACGCTTCTTGTTCTTGGCGTCGATCTTCGTGGTCTGAATGCGCTGGACACAGAAGGTGCACTTCTCCATCACACCGCGACCACGAACCGTCACTTCAGGATTGAAGGCCATCGACTTCAGCTTGGCGCTTTCGTCGTCTGTGCCGGTGTACGGCGTCATGCCGTAGAACTCCTTGTTGTAGTTTCGGTAGTTGAAACGACGAACCTTGTAGGGACAGTTGTTCGAGCAATAGCGAGTTCCAATGCAACGGTTGTAGACCATGTCGTTGAGGCCCTCTTCCGTGTGCATCGTGGCGCCTACAGGGCATACCTGCTCACAAGGAGCATTCTCACACTGCTGGCACATCACTGGTTGCTGGCGAACCTCAGCGTCATTCTCCGTACCCTTGTAGTAGCGCTCGACGCGCATCCACCCGAGCTCGCGGCCCATTGCCATTTCCTGCTTCCCGACGACAGCAATGTTGTTTTCCGACTGGCAGGCCACCATGCATGCGCTGCATCCACTGCACTTGTTCAAGTCGACAGCCATGCCCCACTTGTGCCCGTCGTAAGAAATCGGCGGCTTCCACAAGTTGAGTAGAGGAGGATGATGCACCATGTGCTTCACCACATCGGGATGAGCCTGGTATTCATCAACAGTGGTCTCCCGAACGAGAACATCTTCCCGATCCTTTTGACCCTTCTTCCCGATATCATCAATCGCCCACAAGCTCTGAGTAATCGCCATCTCTTGGCGCCCACCAGTCTTGGAGATGCTCGCACCCAATGCAAAGTGCGGAGCGTTGCTGTTGCGAATCGAGTACGTATCCGCGCCGACCGATTCGACGTCGTGCACGATCGACCCCCCTACCGTTCCTGCTTCTTTACGCCCATAGCCTAAAGAAAGAGCAATCGTTCCTTCCGCTTGTCCAGGTGTATAAATACAAGGAAGTTCAATGGAGCGACCCTCGACTGTGACTTTGCACAGAGATCCATCGACCAGGCCCTGCTCTTTCGCGGTTTTGGGGGCCACTAATGCAGCATTGCCCCAAGCCAACTTGGACAACGGATCGGGCAGTTCTTGCAGCCAAGCGTTGTTCGCGAATCGGCCATCGTAGACTGCCGGGTCGACACTGAAAATCACCTCAAGCCCTTCGGCTTTGGGGAGTTCAATGCTGGTCAGTGCCTGAAGTTCAACTTCGATCTCTGGACTCGGCACGCCACTGATGCCGTCGTGTACCGCACGGCGCCAGGCTTTGTCCGATCCGATTCCCAAAGCGCTACGCACCAGAGCTTGCGGATCCTGCTGCGGAAGACCGAGCAGCTTAGCCACAATCTCAAGAGCGCTTCGCCCACCAAGAACAGGGTCGATCAGAGGTTGGCCAATGCGAGTCGTTCCATCAAGCGCGCGGCCATCTGTCCACGTCTCGAGGAAGTGCGCTTCAGGTGTGTGCCAACTGCAGCCTTGTGCGGTCTCGTCGTTGTAGAGCCCAACGTGGAAGGAAGTCTTCACCTTGCCCAAAGCCGAGGCGAATCCGAGATCCACGGGTGCATCATAGACCGGATTACCACCAAGGATGAGCAGCGAGGTAACCTTGCCGCTTTCCATGTCAGCAACGAGCGCCGCCAGTTCATCGACTCCGCCGACGATGACGTCCGGTGCCTCGTGGTAGGTCACCGTGGATCCCACGTTTCCGAGGACACTATTGATGCGGTGGACGAGTGCGTGAACTTCGGGAGGATGCTTTGAACCAGCAACCACGAGGCTCTTGCCGGCATGAGCGACCAAGTCTTTGACAAGTACGTCAACGACCTTGAGCACTTCTGCGTCGCCAAGTTGCGGAGCCTCCGGGGCTTTCTGAGCGTCCGCGGCTGAGCGAGCTCCACTGACTTTGGCATCGATGTAAGAGGCAATTGCAACAATCGCAGAAGGCTTCACGGTAACGCGGTGATCCGCGAGTGATCCAATTTCCGACAGCGTCGACTCCACCGAATAAATACGGCTCATCTTGCCGATGTCAGGATCGCGCCTGACGGCTACATCACGAGAGTGACCAATGCCGCCGGGCGCTCCCGCGCACAGAAAGTCCGAATCAAGGGCGACAAGCACGTCTGCTTTTTCGGCATGCAGAACAGTTTGCACGTTTTTCCCGAACGCGAGCTGAGCCCCCTTCCGAGGACCAGCCATATCAGCCGGCTCATAAGCAACCCAACGAGCCTCGGGAGCTTCCTCGGCAAGCTTTGCCTTCAAAGCCGCAAGGGTCGGAGAAGAAGAAGCGCGACTCAGAATCGAAAAACCGGCCCCAGATTTTTCGTTGGCTTCCGCGAATGCCATCAAGAGAGCGGCATCGAATGTCTTCGCGTTGCTCGGTGTTTTACCCTGAAGGACTTTCGAGCTGCGATCGGGATCATAAAGACCCAGAATGGCGGCTTGGTGAAAGGTTCCGGTACCACCCTTGCTCACGGTGTCGTTCGGATTGCCCTCAATCTTGATAGGTCGACCGTCAAAGCTCTTCGCCAGAAGACCAGTTGCCACACCACCCACGTCCATCATCGTGGCGTAAAGACCGGGGACCCCGGGAATCACTCCGTCAGGCCGATTGGTGAAAGGAAGTAGTTTCTCTTCCTTCCAGTGACAGCCAGCGAGCGCAAAAGATGCGCCCATGAGCTGAACAAAACGGCGACGCCCCTTCGAAGAGAGGGGAGTCTGCTCCGTAGGAGAGCGGAATTCTCGTTGAACGTATTCCTGGAATTCAGGATCGTTTTCGAGTTCAGAAAGGCTACGCCAGTATTTCGGCCGGCTAGGGGACTTCGGCTTCATCGATGACATGTCGAGCAGTCGGTCGGAGGGTTGATGTTGTTCTGCTCTCGCAAAGTGGCGCCGTACGATGCGGCATCACCTGGAGGCTTCCAGTTCATGTTGGTGACTTCTTCAGGTGGGCGAAGATTGGGCTCTGGATTGCGGTGGCAATCGAGGCACCAGCCCATACTGAGCGTTTCCTGCTGATAAACCACTTCCATTTGGTCCACGCGCCCATGACAGGACACGCAACCCACACCACGCGTCACGTGCGCGCTGTGATTGAAGTAGGCGTAATCAGGCAGATCGTGGACTTTCACCCACTCAACCGGCATGTCGGTCGCTGCACTTTCACGCACCGGCAGCAATTTCGTGCTGGCTGGATGAACGAGCGTGTGACAATTCATACACGTTGCCGTGGGTGGAATTGCCGCGTGACTCGATTCGTCCACGGTGTTGTGACAGTAGCGGCAGTCAATACCTAGCTCGCCTGCGTGAAGCGCATGGCTGTAGGGTACTGGCTGCTCCGGCATATAACCGACATCGGTGGTCTTGGGCGAAAACCCGTACCAAACCAATGCTGTCAGATAAATGGGGGCACCGCCGAGCGCGATGCCCACGATCTGCCGGGATTTATTGGCCCAGCGCGGGAAGACGAACTGCTTCATCGTAGGGAACCATTTGAGGACGCCCCGCCCCGTATCCACAAAAAATTTGTGGATTTAAGTGAAGTAGTCAGCTCGATTTGGGCAGAACCACTCCGCCCTCCGACTGGCCACCTACGTGGGGTCGCTCGGTTGCGGCCGGGTTATGCGGCTCTTGGCGCAAAATGTAAATCATTTCGTCAAGGAACCTATTAGTTCATTGATATCATTGAATTAATCGTCGCCCCAAAAACGAAAATCACTGAACTCTGTGCAGTTTTTTCCGATTCCTCCAACTGTGCCCCTATGGCCTTGAAACAATTCAGAAATCAAATTTCCCCATCGAACCGCTGCCACTGTAGCAACTATTCCAATCTCACCACTCAACGCCGCCGCGCCGAATTCCACCCCCACTCGAACAATGTCCTCAAAGCACCCAGGCGGCCGCAACCTAGGTAAATTGCTCAATTTGCAATAAGCAACGAGCATTATACCAATATGGGTAGCCCACACCATAACCCCAGCCCGCACGAGCTACGCGATGTGTCACCCCGCCACACAAGTGAAGCGATGTGTCGTCCTGCCACACCAGCAGAGCAACGTGCCCACCACCGCACGAGCAAAGCGATGTGCCCCAGCTGTGCCCCTCAACAGCCAAGCCACCCCGCACGAGGCGAAGCCGATGTGAGCTGCACCCCATTTGGTGGACACCCAAGAAAGCGCCACAATGCGCGAGGAGTGTCACATGGCAGCAGAAAAGAAGCGCCGAAAACGGCGAGCATTTAGTAGTGAATTCAAGGCCGATGTAGTGCGAATGTGCCGCACGGAGAGCATCGCGGAGGTCAGTCGACGAATGGGCCTGATGGAGAAGTCACTTCGACTTTGGGTCAAGCAAGCCGAAATTGATGCAGGAAAAGGACCGCCCGAAGCCCTGACAACTGCCGACAAAGATGAGATTCGACGACTTCAGCGGGAACTAAAACGGGTCACCGAGGAGCGCGACATCTTAAAAAAAGCGACAGCCTTCTTCGCTCGGGAAAACTCATGAGTGCCTTTGAGTTTATCGAATCGGAGAGGGCGATTGATGAGAAAATCTCTGTGACCGCAATGTGCCGTGTTCTCGGTGTGTCGACAAGTGGTTTCTACGCGTGGTCATCTCGCGTTCCGTCTGAAAGAACTCAACGCCACGAAGTCTTAGCCTCTCAGATTCGCGGCATCTATGCCGAGTCAGGGAGACGCTATGGTTGCATCAAGATCACACGCGCACTTCGCCGCAAAGGGCAAGTCGTGTCGCCGAAGACAGTGGCCAAGGTTATGGCGCGAGATGGCCTCATTCCTCGACCAAAACGACGATTCAAGGCCACGACTGATAGTCGCAATTCGATCCGCATCGCACCAAATCTTCTTGAGAGAAATTTCGTCGCAGCCGTTCCCAATCAAGTCTGGGTGACGGACGTGACCGCCTACTGGACGCTCGATGGTTGGCTTTTCCTTGCAGCAATCATCGACCTCTATGCTCGTCGAGTGATCGGCTGGTCGGTGAGCAGCCACAACGACACAGCACTGGCCCTCAGCGCTCTGCGAGCAGCCTGTGCCCTGCGTAGGCCGCTGCCAGGGGTCATTCATCATTCTGACCGAGGAAGTCCGTACTGTTCAGACGACTACATCGCTGAGCTTGAACGTATCGGTATGATTCGCTCGATGAGCAGAAAGGGAGACTGTTGGGATAACGCGGTTGCCGAGAGCTTCTTTTCCACTCTCGAATTCGAATGCGTACGTAGGACCATCTTTGAGTCTCACGAGGCACTCACCTTCGCTCTTCGCGATTACATCGAAAACTTCTACAATCTCAAACGTATGCACGCAACAATCGGCTACGTCAGCCCGATCGAAGCTGAAGTCGCTTTCAATCTCGAATCCCAAGCAGCATAATCAACCTGTCCACTGAATGGGGTTCAGCTCAATGTGCCAACCCACAACCTGAAAGCCAAGCCACAAACCAAGACACGCGAGGAGCCTTCAGGGCTCAGAGCAGTGGCGAAGCGGCCTCAGCACCGCAGTGAGCGACCAGCGAATAAGGAGCGCAGCCGCACGAGGCGAAGCCGATGTGCCAACCCACAACCTGAAAGCGAAGCCGCACGAGGCGAAGCCGATGTGCCAACCCACAACCTGAAAGCGAAGCCGCACGAGGCAAAGCCGATGTGCCAACCCACAACCTGAAAGCGAAGCCACAAACCAAGACACGCGAGGAGCCTTCAGGGCTCCGAGGAGTGGCGAAGCGGCCTCAGCACCGCAGTGAGCGACCAGCGAACGAGGAGCGCAGCCGGTTTGTGGGGGTGAGCTTTTTGGGCTTCGCCCAAAAAGCGAGGGGGGCTTTGAAAAGCCCCCCTACCAATTTAGAAATCCCGCATCTGCTTGCGAATCTTGCCAATTGCCTGTTCCTGCAGCTGTCGGATTCGTTCGCGAGACAAGTTGTACTTGTCTCCGATTTCCTTAAGCGTCAGCTCATCTTCTTGGTCAAGGCCGAAGCGCCAACGAATGATATTGGATTCGATGGGAGACAGGGTCGCCAGCAAACGACGAACTTCGTCGGACCAACGATCCGAGGCCAGTTTCTCGTGAGGTGAAGGAAGATTCTCATCTTCTAGGAAGTCGATGAACTTACGCCCATCGTCGTCTCCAACGGGACGGTCGAGAGAGAACGGGGTGTCTGCGTACAGATCCTTGACCTTCTCAAGTTTGTCCTTCGGAATTCCTGTTTCCTTCTCGAGTTCTGCCGGAGTTGCCTCACGACCGGTTCGAGCCGAAATCGTCTGCTTAGCGCGAGTCACTCGATTATAGGTATCGAGCATATGAACCGGAATGCGCACAGCACGCCCCTTGTCCGCTAGCGCGCGACTGATCGAATGACGAATCCACCATGAAGCGTAAGTCGAAAACCTGTACCCGCGGGAATGGTCAAAACGTTCAACAGCTTTGATCAAACCAATGTTGCCCTCCTGGATCAGGTCAATGAGAGGCAAGCGACCGCGGTTGTAACGACGCGCGATACTCACCACCAAACGTAGGTTCGACTTCACGAACTTATTCTTGCAGTTGCGCTGCTTGTTATCGGCGCGAACTGCAGCGGAGACGAACTCTCGATATTCCGCCGTATCCTCGAGAACAGGAGGCTGATCGATTCCGCCATCCATCTCTACAGTGAGCGACTTCACAGTGGTGAGCGCACGAACCATCCAGCCACGATCCGAGTCGGGCATACGCAGGTCACGTCCGAGTTGGGTTGCAAAAGCATCCCAATGCTCACGCTCTTTGGCGGTGAATGAGCCAGACTTTTCGTGCTTAGCCAGGAGCTTGCGCAGCCCCTCGACCGTAGACATGTCCGGACGATCCTCATCAGCAAGTGCTAATAGATCGGGTTCCAGTTGATCAAGCAAACGACCTGCTGCGGGGATGTAGGCCAAGAGCTTGCACCACATGTCAGCTTCTGCAGCTTCAACATTCTCGGCGGCTTTGAGCTCCTCATCAGCGCCCATCACCTGATGCCCTGCCATCTCGCGGAAGTAACGAGAGAGTACAGAATCCCCTCCCTCTTCTTCACGGCGTGAAGGTGCAATGTTCGCGGCACGTGCTTCGCGACCGGTGGGACGAGCCACGCCGAGATCAGCGAGCGCACCGGGACGCTGCATGGGAGCGGACACTGTACGTGCCTGTGCGGTAGACGTGCGAACTGCTTGGCGCTGCTGGGTCATAGTTTTCTCTCTGGTTTGGGGTTCAAGACGGGGAGTAAGGCAAGTGGCTACTGGGTCAGTTGGTCAACCAAGGCCGGTGATGAATCATTCCCGCTCTTTTCTGCAGATTGCAGATTGAGCGAGTCGTCCATCCATGATTGAGATCGATGCACGAAGTGTTCCAAGTCAGGCGTGCAAGGGGAAATGCGACACAATCTCGCAAAACTCCTGTTTGTAGCCGTAACCCGTCAGGACAACCGAGAACGGACATCCGCAGAATGTCCGGACAATTGTCTCTAAGCGGGTCAAAATCGGACATCTGTCCGTTCTTCGCTCAGATCTACGCGGCGATGAGCCACATGGTTCCAAAAACAAGCTCAGCGAATTTCGTCGCTGCTTCATGAAACGACCGTCTCAGACGCGAAATAAGGGTTTCACGAAAGAAACGTCTCAAGTTGAGAAATTGGAACCGCTTTCTCTACCGAACGCGACTGCGCAACCGGGTTGGCACAGGCTGACAGGGATGTCTGGGGCTGTCAAAACTGAGCGAGGAAGCGTGGATCGTTTTCGAACAGCACGCGAATATCAGGAATTCCGTAACGCAGCATTGCGACGCGCTCAACACCGAGTCCAAATGCGAAGCCCGAATAGATTTCCGGGTCCACATCGCAGTGGCGAAGTACATCAGGGTGGATCATCCCGCAGCCGAGAACTTCTAGCCAACCCGTGCTTTTGCAAACACGGCAATCGGCTCGTGTTCCGTCGTCGGGTGAACAAAAGACGCACCCCACGTCCACTTCGGCTCCTGGCTCGACGAAGGGGAAGTAGCTTGGTCGAAACCGCACCGGCACAGCCTCACCGTACAATCGCTGCACAAAGGCAGTGAGTACCCCTTTCAGTTCTGCAAAACTCACATCGCGAGCAACGTAAAATCCTTCCACCTGATGAAACATCGGTGAATGGGTCACGTCATCGTCTCGCCGATAGACCGCACCACCGCACACAATCGCCATGGGCGGGCGGTGCGTCGACATCTCACGAACCTGCACGGGGCTCGTATGAGTTCTCATCAAGGCCCGGAGCTTGTCGGGTGCTCCCTCAATATTCACCCAGAAGGTGTCCTGCATGTCGGTGGCAGGATGATCGGGTGGAAACGCCAACTTCTCGAAGTTGTTCGTCTCGAGTTCAACCTCTGGGCCCCACGAAATCTGAAAGCCGAGGGATTGAAAGGTGTCGAGAATCTCATCTCGAACCAAAGTGACCGGATGGCGGTGCCCGCGGTCCATGGGACGGGCGGGCAACGAAAGATCAAACGGTGTCGCGTTCAACTCTGCGTCGCGCGCGGCTTTCTTCAAGCCGTCCAGTCGGCTCTGGAACAGGGTCTCAAGCTCTTCCCGAGCTGCGTTCACCTTTTCACCGACTTCGCGTCGGAGATCGGCGGGCACCTTGCCCATTGCGCGGAGCAATAAGGTCAGTTCCCCTTTCTTCCCCAAAAACTCGGCGCGAGCGACCCTGAGAGAAGGCTCATCCGAACTCTCTCTCAAGCTTGCCTCAAACCGGGTCTTCAATTCAGAAAGACCGGAAACAATGGTCAGTGCCGCGCCTTCCACGCGCTCTTCGCCTCAGCTCGCCTGGGTAGAAGCCTGGACGGCAAGTTCTGCCAGCTTCTTGAAAGCCGCAGCGTCAGCTACAGCGATGTCAGCCAAGACCTTACGATCCAGCTCGATACCAGCGGTCTTGAGGGCACCCATGAACTTTGAGTACGTGGTCTCGTTCTCACGGCAAGCAGCGTTGATGCGCTGAATCCACAAGCGACGGAAGTCGCGCTTGCGCAGCTTACGGCCAGCGTAGGCATAGACCCAGCTCTTGTAGAGGCAGTTGATTGCTTGACGGTAGCGGTTCTTACGGCTGCCGTAGAAACCCTTAGTCTGCTTAAAAACTCGCTTATGGCGACGGCGGGGTACTGGACCCCTCTTCACTCGTGACATTTAGATAATTCCTTGAAGTTGTTGGGATAAGGCGAAAAGATCGGCTCGACTCACGCGTAGGGGAGGAGGATCTTGATTCGCTTCTCGAATTCGGGGGCAACCATGTCGTTGTCACGCAAACGACGGCGCTGCTTGCGGCTCTTGCCCATGAACGAGTGCTGACCACCCGACTTGGCACGGCGAACGCGTCCGCTTCCAGTGATCTTGAAGCGCTTGGCGGCTCCGCGATTTGTTTTCATCTTCGGCATGAGAGTTTCTCCTCAAGAGCGGCGCCGGTAATCTCACTAACCGTGCGACGCTTTTCGTAAAGCCAAACTCGAACAACTGTCGGGTCATTTGGCGAAAATCGACGCGCTTAGGCGCCGGGGGACGCGTCTTATGACCGAATGCTTCTCCCTCGTCAAGGAATTGGCCGGGCGATCTTGGGGGGATTGGAGGTCAGCGAAGCGACCCAGGGGCATATTCCACTGAGAGTGCAATTATCATCGAACGTCAAGATCAATGCAGAAGGCTAGCTCCATGTGCTACTGGGGCGCTCGTGCCTGCCCGCGACGATATTAAAAAGATCCTTCTTATTGGTTCCGGCCCGATTGTCATCGGCCAAGCTTGCGAGTTTGACTACTCCGGCACGCAGGGAGCGAAAGCTCTCCAAGAGCTCGGTTATGACGTCGTTCTCGTGAACTCGAACCCAGCGACCATCATGACCGACCCGGAGTTGGTGAGACGCACCTACATCGAGCCTCTCGATGTGCCTCACCTCACGGCGATCATTGAGCGTGAACGACCGGATGCCGTATTGCCGACGCTTGGTGGCCAGACGGCCTTGAACCTTGCTTTGGCGTTGCATGATCAAGGAGTTCTCTCCAAGCACGGTGTGAAACTCATCGGCGCCCAGGTGGATGCAATTCGCAAGGCAGAAGACCGGCTCCTCTTCAAAGACGCGATGGCCAAGGTCGGACTTGAATGCTGCAAGTCTGGCTACGCGCACAACCTTGAGGAGGCGAGAGAGATCGTCAAGGAGACCGGGTACCCTGTCATCCTTCGCCCAAGTTTCACCTTGGGTGGCCAGGGTGGCGGCATCATCGAAACCGAAGATGAGTTCGATGAGAAGGTTCTCTGGGCACTCGATCAGTCTCCGACCACTGAGGTGCTCGTCGAAGAAAGTATTCTTGGTTGGAAAGAATACGAACTGGAGGTCATTCGCGACAAGAACAACAACTTCATTGTGATCTGTTCAATCGAGAACATCGACCCAATGGGCGTTCACACGGGTGACTCTGTTACCGTAGCGCCAGCCCAGACACTCACCGATCGCGAATACCAACGCCTCCGCGATCAGTCGCGCACCGTGATGGAAGAGATTGGCGTCGAGACTGGTGGCTCCAACGTCCAGTTCGCGATTAATCCGGCTGACGGGCGAGTCATCGTCATCGAAATGAACCCTCGCGTATCGCGCTCAAGCGCCCTTGCTTCGAAGGCAACTGGTTATCCCATCGCCAAGATCGCCGCCAAGCTCGCGGTGGGCATGACTCTCGACGAACTTGAGAATGACATCACCAAAACAAGTGCGGCATTCGAACCCACGATCGACTACACGGTCGTCAAATGGCCTCGCTTTGCCTTTGAGAAATTCCCCGGAGCAGACGATCGCCTCGGCACCCAAATGAAGAGCGTGGGTGAGGTGATGAGCATTGGTCGCACCTTCCCGGAAGCGTTCCAAAAAGCAGCTCGCTCCCTGGAAACCGGAAAGAATGGCTTCCAGTCCCTGCATGACCGAGTCGACTACCGCGTGCTCGCGCAGAAGAAGCTCGTCAAGCGAGACATGGCAAACGAGGCTCCTCCGGCAAACAAACCGCGCCCGACCTTGCCACCTGCTTCACCCGATGAACTCGCAGACGCACTGCGAAAAGTCATCCCTCGTCCGACCGCTGACCGACTCTTTTACGTGGGCGACGCTCTACGCGCCGGAATCAGCTGCGAAGAGGTCAATGAAATCACCGGGATCGATCCTTGGTGGTTAGCTCAGTTCAAACGCATCATCGATTTTGAGAAGATTCTTAGCCAAGCGGTTTCCCTCGATGGTGAAATGTTGCGTGATGCCAAACGACTCGGATTTGGAGATGCTCAGATCGCCGATTTGCGTGGAGTTTCACAAGATGAAATCCGAGCGGCACGTCTGAGCGCGGGAGTACGTGCAACCTTTGGACGAGTGGACACCTGCGCGGCAGAGTTCCCCGCATTCACGCCGTATCTCTACTCAACCTTCGAAACTCAGACGGAATCGGACGTCAGCGACAAGAAGAAGGTGATCATCCTTGGCGGCGGTCCGAACCGTATCGGTCAGGGGATCGAGTTTGATTACTGTTGTTGTCACGCTGTGTTCGCTCTGCGCGAACTCGGCCTTGAGACGATCATGGTCAACTGCAATCCGGAGACCGTATCAACCGACTACGACACTGCAGATAGGCTCTACTTTGAACCTTTGACGCTCGAAGACGTGCTCGCGATTGTTGATGAAGAGCGCGAGAAGGGTGAACTTCTTGGTGTGATCGTTCAGTTTGGCGGACAGACGCCACTGAAGCTCGCTGTCTCGCTGCAGGAGCGGGGTGTCACTCTGCTGGGAACCAGCGCTGATGCGATTGACCGTGCAGAAGACCGCCAGCGGTTCGATGCTCTTCTGACAAAGCTGGGGCTTGAACGACCCAAAGCGGGCATTGCTCAGGAGCCGGAGGAGGCCAAGAAGATCGCAACCGAAATCGGCTACCCAGTTTTGGTTCGCCCGTCTTATGTCCTCGGCGGGCGCGCGATGATGATCTGCGAGAATGAGAGCGAGCTCGAAGACTACGTAGGCATCGCCGTAGATGCCGCAAAAGACGAAGGTCTGGTTCCCACCCTACTCGTTGATCAGTATCTGAAAAACGCCGTAGAAGTAGACGTTGACTGCGTTTCAGACGGCACCCGCGCTGTCATTGGTGGCGTCATGCAGCACATCGAAGAAGCTGGCGTTCACTCCGGTGACTCCACCAGCGTGCTGCCGCCCCATACCCTAGGACCAGAGATTGTCGGTCAGATTGAATCCAACACACGAGCTCTTGCGATTGAGCTTGGGGTGATTGGTCTCATGAATGTCCAGTTCGCGATCAAAGACAACAAGGTTTACGTCATTGAGGTAAACCCCCGTGCTTCACGCACGGTGCCATTTGTCGCCAAAGCTACGGGGCGTCCGCTCGCCAAGATCGCTGCCAAGGCGATGGTCGGTGAATCGCTTGATGCTCAAGGCATCTACGACCAAGCAATTCCGACGCACACTTCTGTCAAAGAGTCCGTCTTCCCATTCAACAAATTCCCCGGTGTAGACACCATCCTCGGCCCCGAGATGCGTTCGACCGGTGAAGTCATGGGGGTCTCCTTGAACATGGCTCTAGCCTTCGGCAAAGCGGTTGCTTCCACAGGCTCTTCTCTCCCCACCCAGGGGAAAGCTTTCATCAGCGTCAAGGAAGACGACAAGGAAATCGCGTGTCACTTGGCGCGCCGCCTGCGCAACCTGGGATTCACCATCGTCGCCACAGCAGGGACTGCCGCTAGTTTCGCGCGAGCACGCATTCCTTCGCAGACCATCAACAAGGTGCTCGAAGGTGCACCGCACATCGTTGATGCGATTCGCGACGGTCAGATTGCCTTGGTGATCAACACCACTTACGGCACTCAGGCGATTCGTGACAGCTTTTCGATCCGACGCAATGCACTGCTCACCGGTGTGCCCGATTTCACGACGATCAGCGCAGGTGTTGCCGCCGTTGATTCAATGGAGGCCAAGTCGCTCCTTCCGACAGGCGTCGCTGGAGTTCGCTCAATCCAAGAATGGCATGCTCGCGCTCAAGCGAACTCGGATCTTACTTAATAAGGGGGGCGGACCCGCCGCCATCAATTTACTTGGGGGGCGGACCCGCCCCCCGGCTTCTCGGAGCTGAGCTCCTCGAAGCCTCCCCACAGTCCGGCTGCGCTCCCGCGCCTCCCACATGGTCGGCGGGGGTGCTGAGGCCGCGTCGCCACTCCTCGGAGCCCTGATGGCTCCTCGCGTGTCTTGGTTTGTGGCTTGGCTGAGTGACAGTCCGCGTGCGCTCCCGCGCCTCCCACATGGTCGGCGGGGGTGCTGAGCGCGCTTCGCTTTGCCTCAAGTGAGGGCTTCGCCTAGTGCCCTCACTTCGCGTGGTGCACACTGGAGGTGCTCAAATGGAAACTCAACTTTACATCATGTAAACTATACCTTCCATTTCGCCCCCCTCTAACTCTAGTGTTTCGGAGAGGAGCCTTGTCGCAAGTCGAGGATCCCGGTTCTTGCTCTGCCCGCTTGAGTGTTTAGGGAGTCGGGGAGCTTGGGGGAGAAGATTCTTCCAGGAGCCTTGCCCAGGCGAGGACCGTACGGTCCATGTGCGAACGGACTTGGCTGTAGCGGCCGGCGATGCCGGAAATGGTGATGCTGAAGGCAGCGGGGGAGCGTCCTTGGGTGCGTTGGATGTAACCGCTCAGCGCGAGGACAGCATTGAGTGTTCCAGTTTTGGCACGAATCCTTGGTGCGAGGGACTCGCCCTTCATGCGCGACTTCATGGTTCCATCGGTTCCACCAATCGCTAACTGACTGACGAAATCCTGATAAATGCGCGGGTTATCTTCAAGCCCGGCGAGCAGCTTCACGAGCAATTCCGCGGAATAGCGATTTCCGTCGAAAAGCCCCGAGCCATTCTTGATGACGATACCCTTGAGATCGATCTGCTTCTCCTGAAGCCAGTCGGTGACAACTGCTGCGCCTCGTGCCGAGGACCAAGCTTGGTCCGACTCCTGCTGAGCGTCGGCGGCACCACTCAAGGCGACAAATAGCATCTCCGCGTAAAAGTTATTGCTGTCCTTTCCCAGGGCGCGAACTAGCTCGGCGATAGGCTTCGAGATCCAAAGAGCGATGCGAGGTTCTCCGCTTACTTTTCCCAACCTTGGCTCTCCACTCACCTTGACGCCCATCTCTTTCAGAAGAGACACCAAAGCATATCCACCAGCGAGACGAGGGTCTTCCAAGCGACGCGAGTAAGTACGACGCCCCAGACCTTCAGCGAGCCTCCCCCCCACCTTTGAGGTCAATCGTTGGGACGACGTCTTGTCCTGCAGTGACCACGTCACACGGTCGCCCGAGCCCTCTTCCCCCGTAAGCACTTGGCCATCAGGGACGACCACCCCTGGTGGATAATACCAAACCTTGGCGGGCTCCCCGCTCTTTGCGGTCGCTACATTGAGAGTGACGCTATTTTCATCCAACGAAAGCGCGCTAATCGGGGCGCGAAAAGGGGCCCACTCATTCGGTTGCTGCTCATAAGCGGGGGGGACGAATTCATCGGTGAAGCGAGACTGATCCACCACCACCTCCTTCACTTCCGAAAGCCCCCGCCCCTGAGCCACCCTGAGTAAGCGCCACAAATCCGCCGTGCTGAGATCAGGCGCTCCACCGCCGCGAAGTACCAGGCGAGCGCAGCGACCTTCAGCATCAATGTCACCGAGCAGCTCCGTACGGAAAGTATAAGCAGGACCAAGCAGTTCAAGGGCGGCTGCAGCGGTAACGATCTTCGCATTCGAAGCGACATTGATTCCTTCACTGGCCTGGGCCCGGAGCAACCACTTGTCCGACTCCAGATCGACTAACGCCGCATGTACTTCACCTTTTTGGGACCTCACCCATTTCGCCAGCTCTTCAAAGGCACGGCGAAACTCCGCGCTCGCGGACTGATCAAATTCGACGTTCGGAAGATCCGGTTCTTCGGCGCTACGGGGTTCATCGAGCGTCTCTACCGGCTCTCCGGACTTGGCGAACTCGCTCGGAGATGCCTCAAAGGGGGGCTCATCATCCTTCAACTCAGCCTTTTCCCCAGTCCCAGGTGCTGCGTCCGCTCCAGCAGTGGATTTATCACAGCCATTGAGCGCCCCAATGGAGCTCAACAAGACGACGCCTAGCGAAATTCGAGAAAAAAGCGGGGAACGAACCAAGTTCATGGGATCGGGTGCCTAAAGTTGAAGCACAACGCAACCCAGGTGTTGCCCGAAACCGAAAAAACCGCCACAAGCTGGAACATGAAGCCGCCGCTTCCCCTTCTTTTCGGAGCAGCGCTCTGCCTCGTCATCTCTACGTCGGTCTCAGGCGCCGCCGCTGATGAGCCAGAGCCGACTCGACGATACGCCGATGACCGTCACCCGCCCATGGGAACGCGGCTTAATCTCGCGCTTGCAGGGACTGCCGTGACCGGCCTCTTTTATGCGCCGGTGCTCGCGTCTTCGTTCATCTGGTCGGAGTCACCCGGCGCATCAGACATGCGCATTCCTCTTGTCGGACCTTGGATGAAGATCGGGCAAACGAAGTTGTGCAGCGCTCGCCCAGAAACTGACAATTGCAACAACTTTACGGTGGTCCTGGGGGCAGTACTGCTGGCACTCGACGGTCTCGGTCAAGCGGGCGGCGTCGGGTTGATCCTTGAATCATTGTTTTTGAGGTCCGAACCGGAATCGAACCTCAGCACCGGAAGCCCACAAGGTTCTCCGTTCCTTTGGAACACTGCGGGCGTGGAACTGAGCCCGGTTCCCTTGGTCGGCGATGGCTCAGATTTGGGTCTGGCTCTCACTGGAAGATTCTGAGCCATCCAGATCGAACCCCGAGTCAAGGTCAAGCCGGACCTCAAGAGTAGAAAACCGTAACGCGACAGCGGGCGGTCCATTTCTCGAAACGCTTGTCGAAGCGGGAGCGTTGTCGCACGAACGCCTCCACATTGTCGACTGTGGAAAAATATGGTGGAGAGGACCGGGCCGGCGCGGCCCGATACCCCGTGAGGAATTATCGTGACGAAGCCGAAGACAGAATCAAAAGCCCCTAAGCGTAGAACCAAGTTCGTCCTCGTCACCGGAGGCGTAGTTTCGTCAATCGGTAAGGGACTCAGCGCCGCATCTATCGGAGCGCTCATGGAAGCTCGCGGCCTGACTGTGACGCACATGAAGCTCGATCCGTACATCAACGTCGATCCGGGAACGATGTCTCCGTACCAGCACGGTGAAGTCTACGTGACGGACGATGGCGCAGAGACCGATCTCGACCTCGGACACTACGAGCGATTCACCCATTGCACGTTGACCCGCAACCACAATCTGACAACCGGTCGAATTTATCAGACGGTCATCTCCAAGGAACGACGTGGCGAGTATCTCGGTGCCACTGTGCAGGTGATTCCCCACATCACAGACGAGATCAAAAAGCGCGTCTACGAAGCGACTGAGGGAACCGATATCGCCATCATCGAGATTGGTGGAACAGTTGGTGACATCGAGTCACTTCCGTTTCTCGAAGCGATTCGACAATTGAAGATCGAATGTGGAGATGAGAACGCAATGAGCGTGCACGTGACGCTCGTACCCCATATCCCTACTGCTGGGGAAATGAAGACGAAGCCCACGCAACACTCAGTTCGAGAGATGCGCCAGATTGGTATTCAGCCCGATCTTTTGATCTGCCGCTGCGATCGTCACCTCACACAGAGTCTCAAAGAGAAGATCGCGCTGTTCTCCAACGTGCGAGTCGATCGCGTCATCCCGGCGGTGGATGTGAGCTGCATCTACGAACTACCGATTTCCCTTCATATGGAAGGCATCGACGACCAAATTGCCGAGCGTCTCAATATTTGGTCGCGTGAGCCCGATATCAGCGCATGGGAACGAACCGTCGATCGATTTAAGAATCCGCCCAGGGGAAAGGTGAAGATCGGTCTCATCGGCAAATATGTGCATTTGAAAGACAGCTACAAGTCGCTTCACGAATCGATGGTTCACGGTGCACTCGCCGGCGGCGTTTCCGTAGAAACCCAGTACATCGACTCCGAGCACCTCGAACGCGACGGCGCGTCCATGTCAGGTCATCTGGAACATCTCGACGCGATTCTTGTGCCTGGCGGATTCGGAGACCGCGGCGTTGAAGGAAAGATTGCAGCAATTCGCTACGCGCGCGAACATCGCATCCCCTTCTTTGGAATTTGTCTCGGAATGCAACTGGCCGTCATCGAATACGCCCGCAACGTCTGTGGCTTGGAAAATGCAAACTCCGTTGAATTCGGCGGCAGCCCCAAGCATCCAGTGATTGACTTAATGCCCGACCAACGCGGCGTTGAGGCGAAGGGCGGCACGATGCGACTGGGCGCTTACCCCTGCAAGCTCGTGGGTGGAAGTCGCGCCCAGGAAATCTACGGCAAGAGCGAGATCAGTGAACGCCACCGACATCGCTTCGAGTTCAACAACGATTATCGTGAACAACTCCAGAGCGCCGGGCTCACTTTGAGCGGCACCAGCCCTGATGATCGGCTAGTGGAAATGGTGGAACTCGCGGACCATCCTCACTTCATCGCTTGCCAATTTCACCCGGAGTTCAAGAGCCGTCCCAACAGCCCGCACCCTCTATTTGAGTCGTTCGTACGAGCGGCAATCGCGCGCCGAGAAGGCGTGGGGCGGGGCGCATCTGCACCAGCCGAGCACGAGGCTCCCTTTCACTGAGCGGTGGTCCAATCCCCCTGCCAAAGAAGCTGCCGACTCCTAGAGCAGCATTGTTCCACCTGCGGACGTCACATTGACGACATCGTAGGTTGGCGCCTGATGTCGGATGCAGAACGAGGGGCGGCCAACGAGCGTGCCCATGCTCGTCTCCATCGGTTGAAGGTCGTGCTCATCAGGGGAGATACAGAAAAAGTATAGGCGCCGCGCCTATTCACGGGATTTGCGCTGGCCCCTCGAACACCGCTTTACCCCGAGCCCTTCAGCTGTTGAACTCGGCCCATGAAGTCCCCCCGAGCCTTCCGCACTGCTGTTGCGGGCGCAATGCTCTTCGGCCTCCCCTTGCTCACAGGCTGCGCCAGCACGCCCGGACTCAAGCAAGCTCAACACGCAGACTATGACGGCTTGCGCCGAACGCTGAGTGAACACAATCTGAACGCGAGTCAGACGAGGCGTATCGCTCAGGCAGTACTCGCTGCCGACGTTCGAGGTGCCAAGGATCGCGAAGATCGCGACTTCGTTCGTTCACTTCGTGCCTGTAGTTCAAAGCTCACCAAAGCTCTGGCTGATCGCGCAGAAACCACTGATGGCGTCGGTGCGGAAGCGGCTCTCCTCTTGCTTGAGTCTGGCAACTGGAACAAGAATCCCCATTCTTTCAAGGACGCCGAAGATGGCGCCTGGCGCGCCTTGGCAGCTCGGGCTGCGACTTTCGACGGAAAACAACGCCGAAGCTTCTTTGTGGATGATGATGAGCGGGTACGCAGGGCAGCACTCTCAGCTGCTCTCGAAACAGCAGACGTCGAAGACCTGCCGGCTTTGCTTGAAGTTTCGCGCCTCGATCCAGACCATCTCACTCGCAATCGCGCGTATCAGACAATGGGTCGCATTGGAGGACCAGAAGTTACAGCGGCCCTGCACGATCGGTACTCGCCCGCCGACGAAGAGCTTCGTCTCGCCATCGTGGACGCGTGGGGCCAGCCCCGAGTTTTCAAAGCGGGGGGTGAGCGGGAACTCACTCGCATCATGACCCACGAGTCGGGATTCCCGGCCCTGCACGCCGCGAGCATTTTGGTGCGCAAGTCGGGAAGCGATGTGGCAAATCAAGCCGCCACTCGTCTAGAGCGCTTTGTGATCGACGGCACGCCGCAGGAACGAAGACTCGCTCTTCGCGTTCTGCCCATGGAACGCCCGGACACAAAGCCGCTGCTTGTGGCCCAAACGAAAAATAACGACCAGGAAGTCGCCTTGATTGCCTGGGCCCGATTATTGGGAAGCTCCAGCTACGAAAAACCGGCCCAAAAGGCGCTCTCTGAATGGGCGCGCTCAGACAGTCATCTCGCGTATCAGGCACGCGCCGCCCTCGCGGCTTCCGCGGACGACCGAATTCTTCCGCTCCTCATCCGTCAAAGCCAAGACGATGATCCGGAAACTCGTCAGGTCGCTGGGTATGGTCTCGTACGCTTAGGAAGCTGGCCCTACATTGCGCGTCTACTTGCCGATCCTGAGCCGTCGGTTCGCCACGCCGTCGCGTGTCGAACGGTGGCTCGGGCTCCTCAGGGAAGCTCAGCAGACCAATGATCTCTATTGGCTCCAAGAGTCGCCTCCGCGTCAGTTCAAAGGTCGACCACGGCTTCGTGCTGAGCGACGGCGATTCCGACATTCTGCTCCCCAAGAAACTGGCACAGCCAGGAACCGAGATCGGGCAAGAGATCGAAGTTTTTGTCTACACTGATTCCGAAGATCGTCCGGTGGCCACCACCCAAGAACCTCTCGCGCAGGTTGGCGACTTTGCGTGTCTTCGCGTCGTCGACCATTCGCCCCACGGCGCCTTCCTCGATTGGGGGCTCGACAAAGATCTATTCGTTCCGCGAGGCGAGCAGCACCAGCCGATGACTGTCGGCAACAGCTACGTTGTAGCCGTGTTCCTCGACAATCTCACCAACCGGGTGGCGGCGGCGAGTAAGCTCGCTGAATTCTTTGACTACGAAATGGGTCATCTCAAGAAGGACCAAGAAGTCGACCTGCTCGTTTACGGGTATCACGACAGGGGTACCGGAGTGATCGTCAATGATCGCTACAGCGGCCTCCTGTACCGCGATCAGACTTTCGCCGAGCTCAAAATCGGAGACCGACTCAAGGGTTACATCGACCAAGTGCGTCGAGACAATAAGCTCGACATTAGGTTGGAGCAGGGTTCGAAACGTTCAGGCAAGGCTCGGGTCGATAGTGCTCGCGAGACCATCCTTGCTGCTCTACGTAACAACAATGGTGAGCTCACTCTCGGTGACAAGAGTTCGCCTGAGGCGATTCATGCCTTGCTGGGAATCAGCAAGAAGGCGTTCAAGGCGGCGGTGGGGGTGCTCTACAAGTCTGGGCATGTCGAACCCGGCGCGGAAACGATTCATCTGAAGAACGACCCGGACAAACAGGGTCGCGCTGCAAAATAGCAAACGCCCCCGCGGTCTCCCGCGAGGGCGTCCTCTGTGATGGATCTCCAGTACCCGCCTAGGCACGAAATCCGAGTCACCTCTCAGTGTTGGCCACCCACCTCCTCGTGAGTGTTCTCCTTGGTGGGAAGCGCGGCTCCTCGCTCCGCGCCTCTCACTGACTCGCGCTCTCCTCAGACGAGTCAGTGACGTTCAATGACCTGTGCTGCGGACGAATTAACCGATTAGGCCGAAGGCCATTTGTGGCAGCTGATTGGCTTGTCCGAGAACTGAGATGCCCGCCTGGGTGAGCACCTGGTTCCTTGAAAGAGCAGCCGATTCGGTTGCCACATCCACATCAGTGATACGAGAGTTCGCGGCACTGAGGTTGAGCCTCATCGTTTGAATCGAGCTCGTGGCAATGTCGAGACGGTTCATTGATGCGCCGTATCCGGCGCGGCTGGTGGATACGGTGTTGATGGCAGCATCGATTCGAGCGAGAGAGTTCAGAGCTGCCGTAGCAGTGGTCACTGCCGTGGTTCCCGCAACAACCGTTGCCAGAGCCAAGCCACCGAAGTTCACATTGATTTGATCGCTTGTGCTGTTGTTCAGCCCCACCTGAAAGGTCACGGATGAAGCGGCTGTCGCGATGACGGCGACGCCGTTGTACTTCGCTGAACCTTGAATACGGGTAATTTCAGACTGGAGTTGAGTAAACTCGGTGCTGACCTGACCACGGTCGGAACTTGAAAGCGTTCCGTTCGCTGCCTGCATCGAAAGTTCACGCATACGACCGAGAACTGAATGTACTTCTCCGAGTGCGCCTTCCGCCGTCTGAGCCATTGAAACACCGTCTGATGCGTTTCGCTCCGCAACCGTGTAGCTGCGGATCTGACTCTTCATGCTTTCGGACACGGCTAAGCCAGCCGCATCGTCAGCAGCGGTGTTAATCCGTAGTCCGCTCGACAATCGGTCAAAGCTCGTGGAGAGCATTTTCTGGTTCTTGCCCAGATTTTTCATCGCCGACATCGACGATACGTTCGTATTAATGCTGATAGGCATTGTTCTATCCCTTCCATGGGTCTGACTGAGGCGTCCTTGCCAAAGTCACGGGCGTCAATGCCCGATGCCTGAGATGAACGGGGGACGTTCGAAAACCTGGAGGAAAAAAATGAAAAAAATCTTCCTCGGCCGAACGCAACGCGCCGAAGCTATATTTTGATGTGCATCCAGTCGCCTTTGGCGAACTTCCAGCTCATCACCAAAGTCAGCAGGACCACATAAACCACCGCCGCACTCCAGATCCCGACAAGTCCGAATCCAAGAGTAATTCCAAGAAGATAAGCCAAGGGAACCAAGCAGGTAAAATGCAGAATCAGTTCCACAATCATGACGAACACGCTGTTGCCTGCACCAAATAGCGCCTGAGTCAGGATCATTCCTACGGCAATCATTGGGGTGAGAATGCCCATCATCTGCATGGGCACCAGGGCGACTTCGCGGACTCCAGGACTATTGGAGACAAGCGCGAGGATCTGCTCCGGAAAGACAATGCCTTCCAGAAATCCTACGACCCCAAAGATCACCAGACCTAGGCGAACAGATACCCAACCAAAGTGCAGCGCCTTCTTCCCGTTACGCTCTCCCAGGGATTGACTGACAAGAGTGGCCGTCGATGTTCCAAACGCCAGGCAAGCGGTGAAGGTCAATTTGAGGATCCCGACAATCACCGTCGTCGCGGCGCTGTTGACCGCTTCTTGATTTCCCCCCGTACGCGCAGCCTCAAGTGAATCAAGATGACTGACAATCATCGAGAACAGGAAAAACCCACTCATCACTGCAATGGTGGCTATGGCCGACGGAATCGAGAGACGCAGAATCTCCCACATCAAGCGGCGGTCCAATTTGCTGAACAGGAAGGGACGGTAACCGACGCGGAATTCACGTTTCCCCGCCCAAGCCACCATCATGAACAGACCGATCCAGGTCGAAAGCAGAGCCGCCAGTCCAGCGCCTCCGATACCCATCTTGGCGGCGCCACCATTGCCGAAGATAAACATCCAGCACAGACCGACATTGGCAATATTCATCACGATGGCGCTCCAGAGATGCACGTGAGTTTTTCCAATTCCGTCAAAGAACGCCTTGAACGAAAAGGTGACCACCATCGAAGTGATTCCCAACAAGCGGTACTGCAGGTATTCGTGAGCGGCAGCGCGCACATCAGGCACCTTGATGGCGAGTTTGAGCATGGCTGGCAGCATCAAATAGGCGATCGCCGTGACCGTGATACTCGCGAGCAAGGAGAAGAACCACGAATTGAACAATGCCGCGCCGCATCGATCCGGCTGCTTCTCAGCGAAACGACGAGCCGCAATCGCTTGAGTGCCCACCGAAATCGCGCTGAGCGATCCTCCGAATGCCCACAGGATGATCAAGCAGGGGAAGAGCGCCGCCTGAGCCGTTGAGGACTCTGGTTGAGGCAACCAAGAGAAGAAGAGGATGTCGATTTCGTTGACGACGCTCTGGGAGAGCATCGCGAACACTGTCGGCATCGCAAGTTTCAGGACAACGGAGTAAGGATTCCCGGAGGTAACTACGTTGCCGATTTGCGCTGGGGGGGCGGCCATGAATCTTGGGGGGCCCTGGAATAGCCCCGAGTCGTTTAGCGGAAAGCGGCTCAAGTCCCAAGTAGATCGACCGAGAATCCACCCTGAGCGAAGATATCGCCAATACGGAGCACAATCGTCAACTGAATTAGCGAGAAGCTAGCTTCTTGTCTTGATACTCGGCGAGCAACTTTTGAGCCGGTTCGTAATCGGGATTGAGCTGAATCACCTGCTCAAGCGTCTTGATTGGATTGCCCCGAAGCGTCGCCTTCTGGAGGCGAGCAAACGCAACGCCCGCTGCGGGATCCTGAGTTTGATTCATCCACAATTCGGCTGCGTCATAGGCCTCACCCCAGGCCTTCACGCCGCGTGCAGTGCTCACGAGCCCTCGAGCGACTTCAGCGTTTTCAGGAAAGTCGACCGCCATCTTCTTCATTTGATGATGCGCCGTAATGTGATTGCCACGCTGAGCTAGCGCGAGCACCTCTTCGACTTCGAGACGGATCGGGTCTGGCTTCGAATCGACCTTTTCCGCGAGAGCGGGGGCGTCAAATTCTTCCTCAGTTTCGACGGTTTCGGCTTGAACCTGCGGAGCGGCTTGTTCGCTCTCAGCCTGCTCAACCAAAGCGTCAAGGTCGACAGTTCTCACACCTTCGGGCGCGGAAGGCGTGCTTTTTCCTCCCATCAAGAATCCACCTGAAAGAACGAGTGCAAAGGTTGCCGCCGCACTGATCATCGCGACGCGGCGGGAGGAGGGAGGACTCTGAGATCGATCTTCGAGCGGGCGAAGAGCATTCAGAACATGCAGGGTGCTCGGAAGCCGTTTGTCTGCGTCTCGTTCGAGCATACGAGAAAGGGTCTTCTCAACATTCTTCGGGATTCCCTGCGCCGGTGCGATCAAAGAAGGAGAAGGAGGGGTGACCGTGATCTTCGCGGTCAAAAGTGCAGGCAGCGTGGGAGAACCGCCCTCTCCCAGAGGGTGCGGTACGCGGCCCGTGAGCATTTCGTAAAACACGACCCCGAGAGCATAGATATCGCTGCGAATGTCAGCCTTGCCGCCTGCTGCCTGCTCAGGAGAAATGTACTCGGGGGTCCCCACGACAACGGGAGCATCCTGGGTTTCGTCTTCGGGACGCTCTTGGCTCTTCGAAACGCCGAAATCGAGCAACTTGAGTACGCCCTCTTCAGTGAGGAACAGATTCGAAGGTGTGATGTCACGATGAACGATGCCTACTTGATGCGCAGCTGAAAGAGCTTCCGCAGCTTCGCCGATTAGACGAACTGCATCCCGCCAGGGCAAAGGACCTGATTCGAGTCGCTTCTCAAGAGTCTCTCCCTGAAGCAGCTCCATCCCGTAGTAACAGCGCCCCTGGGCTGTCACTCCGAAGTCATGGATGTCGACCAAGCCAGGATGATCGAGTCTGGCCAGTGCGCGCGCCTCGGAACGAAACTTCTGGCGAGCTGCACCACTCTGAACGGCACCTTCAGGCATGAGTTTCAGAGCCACCTTGCGCCCCAGGTCAACGTGTACAGCTTCCCAAACTTCACCCATACCGCCGCGTGAAATGCAGCGCGTCATGCGATAGCGAGTGCCGCTCAGCAAACCTTCCATTTCTTCTTCGACCGCATCTGGAGGAGAAGGCGAAGGCTCAGGGATCCCCGGCTTGCTCGATGTGTGTTTTCCGCCCGCAAGAATCTCACGTGCGTGAGCCACACGGCGAGCAAAGTCTGCACGCGAACGAGCCGGTTCCGCGGGATAAAGGCGCTGCATCATGTGAGCGATGCGTCCACGGACGCTGCGATCGCCATCCGCCAAGGAAGGTGCGAGCTTGAGGAGCTCCACCAGATCAGTAACTGCAAGACGGGCACTTCCATAGCGATCGCAGACTTCAGTCGCTGTCAGGCGTGCCAAGATCTCGTCGAGGCGAAGTGGAGCACCGACACTCAAAGCCAGAGCAGGAAGCGGACGATTCCCATGAGCAACCTGTGCTTGGTGTTCAACGGCGTCTCCTTGCAAGAAACGTCGACCGCTAATCATCTCCCACAGCATCACGCCCATCGCGTAAATATCGGCAGGTGCGCCGCCTGGAGTTTGATTGGCTACTTCAGGGGCCACATAGCCGGGCTTCGCGTAAACGATCCCCGACACCGTGCGACAGCGACGATTCTCACCGCGTGCGGTTCCAAAATCGATCAACTTGAGGTCCCCGGCATAACCGAGCATCACGTTTTGCGGGCTCAGATCGCGGTGTGCAATTTCGAGGGGTCGCCCCGATGGATCTTTGCGCTCGTGCACATGGGCGAGGGCATCAGCAAAGCAGATGCCGATGGCGATGGCGTCAGCCCAGGCGAGAGGAACTCCCAACTGATTGCTACGAGAAAGAATCTCTCCAAGATGCCGCCCCTCGATGTACTCCACGACGGCGTAAGGACACTGTTCTTCCTGGTTCCCCTCTTCACCTTCCTCCGCTTCGAGGATCTGCGCGACACCCGGATGTTGGAGTTGAGACTGAATCCTCGTCTCGTCGAGAAAGCGCGCTCGAAACGACTTATCAGTTTGATGCTCTCGTCGAATCTTTTTGACGACACAGGCACGTTCAGCACCCTCAATCCCGCGAGTTGCCGCAAGATAGACTTCGCCCATTCCCCCTCGGGCGATGCGACGGAGCAGCGTGAGCCGCCCGAAGCGACGCGGCAATGCGTCGTCATCGTCCCGAACGTTCGCAACTTTATGTTGTGATTCCAATGAGTTGGGTCCACCGAGCGTCTCTGCCATAACGCCATGGTGCCGATGTGGGATAAAGTAATCAAGAAAACGACATAGGTATTTTCACTTCGCTAAATCGAAACCAGGGGAACAAGTCGAGCACGAGGCTGGTTCTCTGGGGAGTCGGCTCGCGGGAACAACTCATTCTCACGCTGTGAAATTGCTCGATTCCCGAAGACCCTCTACCTAGACTCGCCCGCCATGCTGCTTCTGCTTGATTCAATCGTCCGTACGCCTCGAAAGGGCGCTCTGCGGTCTGTTGTTGAAAAGCACTGCGCTGACGTCCCTGTTCGAACGGCAAAGCTGCGTTTCGTTCGTTGGTTCCTATCTCTCCTCACCTTCTGTGTTGCCCTCTTCAGCCTGAGCTCATCAGCACAGGCTGCGCCGATCGGAATGTGCTCCGAGCTCGGGGAGTCGATCGCTGCACCCCCTCCACTCTATGCCGCCAAAGACATTCAGCTGCGCGGCTGTGAGTCCGAAGAATACGAAGGCTGGGATGTGCCGGCTTCAGGCCGAGTACCGAGTGGTATTGATGTACCCCAGCAGCAGCTCGACAAAAGCTTCCTTCTCATCGGCGAGATGATCATCGTGAGGGCACCTCTCCCCGAGGATGAGTCAACTGCCCCCATCGATCTGTCGGCATGCGAAGAACATCGCAGGCGCCTGACTCGTCCCCCCAGAAGCTGAAGCCGCGTAGTTACTGAGCCGTCGCGGGCAAGTTCTCTTCAGGGTCAGTTTACCCTGAGAGAGTTGTGAGGCGGAGACTCAGGCGAGGTTCAGCAGCGCAAGTTTCCAGGAATGGATGACTTAGGCTGTCGAGCTCCGCTCGGTACGCGGCCCTCATCCCATTGATTTTGGTCGGGCTGTTTCCATGTTGGGGCAGCTTTGAACAGTGTTTTTTGCGATCCCAGACATGGGTCTGGGTCGCTTCATCATCACGGAGAAAAAATAGCATGAACAAAGGAACCGCAATCGTCGGCTTCTTCATGTCCTTCCTCGCGGGGATGTTCCTAATGTGGGGCATCAACAAGAGTGGCGGCATGGAGATTTCAGCGGAAACAGCTGGAGGAGCAGGAGGTCCTGTCGATCACGCCTCAGCTCTTATCCCGGTCACCGAGGAAGACCCCACCTGGGGCAACCCGGACGCACTCGTCACTATCGTCGAGATCAGTGATTTTGAGTGTCCCTACTGTGGTCGGGTAAACCCCACCATGGACGCACTCAAGAAAAAATACGGTAAGGACAAGCTCCGCATCGTTTGGAAGCATCATCCGCTCCCCTTCCACAAGTCAGCACGTCCTGCCCACGAAGCAGCGGCGGCCGTCATGGACCTCGGCGGCAGTGACGCCTTCTGGAAATTCCATGACCTGGCTTTCGCGAATCGTCAGAGCCTCACACCTGAGAACTTCAAGAAGTGGGCGATTGAATCGGGCGTCGATGGCGCCAAGTTCGAAGCGGCTGTGAAGGACAAGAAGTACTCAGCCAAAGTTGACGCGGACATGGCCGTTGCCAAGAAGATCGGCGCCAACGGAACGCCTGCGTTCCGAATCAATGGAGTTGAGCTGAGCGGCGCCCAGCCCGAAGCGAAGTTCGTTGAGGTGATCGATGCGCAGCTTAAGGAAGCTCAGGCACTCATCGCATCAGGCACGAAGCCTGGTGAGGTTTACCCCATCCTGGTCGCTAAGAATGCCAAGGCAGCTGACCCGCAAGCAGCGGCGGCTGAGCGAAAGGCCCCACCAGAGGACACCACAGTCTGGGCAGTTCCCGTATTCGACGACGACCCCAAGAAGGGTGGCAAGGAGCCTCTCGTCACCATCGTGGAGTTCTCGGAATTCCAGTGCCCCTTCTGCAAGCGCGTCACCCCGACAACCAAGCAGATCCTCGAGACCTACGGAGACGACGTTCAGATCGTTTGGAAGGACAACCCACTCGGTTTCCATCCTCGCGCTGCGCCGGCATCAAACGTGGCTCGCGCCATCTACAAAGCGAAAGGCGACAAAGCATTCTGGGAAGCTCACGACAAGATCTTCGAGAGCCAACCCAAGCTTGAAGATGCAGACTTGCTAGCAGCAGTGTCGGGCCTCGGGGTTTCGCCTGCAGTTCTCACTCAGGCCATCAACACGAATCAGTACGCGGACAAGTTCGAGCAGAGCTCGGATTTGGCCATGGACTTCGAAGCTCGCGGAACCCCGCACTTCTTCGTGAACGGCCGCCGTGTGAAGGGCGCTCAGCCTTTCCCCGAATTCAAGAAGCTCATCGACGAGCAATTGATCAAGGCGAAGGCCATGGTGGCAAAGGGTACCCCCCGCGCCAAGGTCTACGAGCAAATCATGAAAGAGGGGAAATCTCCTCCTCCGCCCCCCAAGAAGGACATCGGAGCTCCGCCGAAGGACGCTCCTTTCAAGGGCAACCCCAATGCTAAGATCGTGATTCAGGAGTTCTCAGATTTTGAGTGCCCCTTCTGCAGCCGAGTGAACCCCACTCTGAAGCAGGTCATGGCTGAGCATGGAGACGACGTAAAAATCGTTTGGCGCAACATGCCTCTCCCCTTCCACAAGTCAGCTCCGCTGGCCGCGGAAGCATCGCTTGAGATCAAGAAGCAAAAGGGCAACGACGCATTCTGGCAGTACCACGACAAGCTATTCGCTGGTCAAAAGGACCCAGGACTCGATCGTCCTCAGCTTGAAAAGTACGCAAGCGAAATTGCTGGAATCGACATGGCGCAGTTCAAGAAGGCCCTAGATGATCGCACTCACCAGGCAGCCGTCCAAGCTGACGAAGCTGATGCGAAAAAGGCTGGAATCAGTGGAACACCTGCTTTCACGGTGAATGGTTACTTCATCAGCGGCGCACAGCAGTACCCTGCGTTCAAGAAGGCCATCAGCCTGGCCAAAAAAGATCTGTAAGCGATTCGCTGACAGTTCTGTACCGGAAACGGGAGCCCCTTCGGGTTCCCGTTTTCCTTTTTTGTGGTCTAAGGCGTTATGTTTCTCCAAGGCCGGAACCGAATTGACCGCAAAATCGCTCACGCTGCGTGCTTGATTGGATTTCTCATCGTTGCCCTAGGCTGCGCGCCGACGGCTCAAGAAACCACACCGACAAAGACCGAAGATCCCGTTTCAAGAGTCGATTCGGAGCTGGGGGAAATCGCGACGGGTGAACCATCTACCCCCCTGCCGGTCGAGGCCGACGACGCACGCCTCGGCAATGCTGAAGCGTTGGTGACCATCGTCAGTTTCCTGGATTTTCAATGCGGGTTCTGCGCCCGAGGATTCGATACCTTGATGGCGCTGCGCGAGAAATACGACGACAAAGAGTTGCGCATCGTATTCAAACACCTTCCCCTAGAATCACACGAACAAGCGTTTCCTGCCGCCGTCGTCGGTCAAGCGGTCTCGATGAGTGCCGGCTCGAAGGCATTCTTCGAGTTCGCTGAGGAAGCGTTCCACCATCAATCACGCATCGACTATCAAACGCTGGCGGAATGGTCGGAAAAAGTCGGTGTCGATCGTCAGAGTTACAATCAGCTCGTTGGCGAAGAAAAAACAGCCCGACGAGTGATTCAAGACGTAGTCGTCGCCAGGCGCTTGGGCGTCGATTCGACACCGACATTTTTCGTCAACGGGCGCCTGATTCCGGGGGCACAGGAGCGCGCCTATTTTGAGCAAGTGATCGATGAAGAACTTGCGTTCATGAAGGCAACTGGAAAGCCATGGCGCGCAAGTTATCAGGCTCGCGTCACTGAAAACATCAGCGGCAGTGTCGTGGAAGCACTACTCGCACAGGATCCCTACGACTACCGTGTCCCCGTCGACGGCTCACCAGTTGCGGGTTCGTCGAACGCACCGGTCACGCTCGTTGCATTCAGTGACTACGAGTGCCCCTTTTGCAAGCGAGGGGAAGAGACAGTCGATGCACTTCGAGCGAAATACGGCAAAGATCTGCGTGTCGTCTTCAAACATCTACCGCTCCCCTTTCACGAATTCGCGCGGCCAGCAGCCCTGCTGGCCGCCTCCGTGCAGATCCACAAAGGGGATGACGCATTCTTCGCGTTGACGAGTGACCTGTTCCGACTCAATCCAGAGTTCAACACCACTGCGCTGCGTAAGCTGGGCCTGAAGCACGGCCTCACCGAGCCGCAAATCAAGCAAGCTCTTGAGGGCGACTCGCCTGAACTCAACGAGCGAATTCAACGCGACCTCGATCTGGCGGATGACGTCCTGGCCCGAGGGACTCCCCATTTTTTCATCAACGGGAAGCGACTGTCCGGTGCACGTCCGGTCGAGCAATTCGAAGCGCTCATCAATTTCGAGAGGGCGCGTGCCCAATCACTGATTAAGAAGGGAGTGGCACCGAGCGACGTCTACCAGACCCTTCAAAAAGAGGCGTTAGCTCCGGGAGCACCGGAAAAAGTGACGGGACCGGTAGCCAGTACGGGACGCCCCAGTCGTGGCGCGACGACTGCGCCGGTGACAATTCATATCTTCTCCGACTTTGAGTGTCCCTACTGCCGCCGGGGAGAAGAAACTCTCGCCGAGCTCGAAAAGCTCTACCCTGAACAGCTCCGCATCGTCTGGCACGATTTCCCGCTCCCTTTTCATGAACAAGCGATGCCCGCGGCTCGCGCTGCGCGCTACGCATTCTCCGAACAAGGTGACGCGGGCTTCTGGAAAATGCACGACGCCTTGTTCGGGCTCGAAGAAGAGAACGCGAAGGTGAGCCGTGAACAGATTCTCAGTCACGGTAAAGACTTGGGGCTCGACCCCACCAAGCTCGCGGCGGCCATGGATTCAGAGGCAAACGACGCGGCGATTCAAGCCGACATGGAGCTCGCGGACTCGCTCGGTATCCAGGGTACGCCCGCTTTCGTCATCGGCGAGTACTTGATCACAGGTGCGCGCCCCCTACGCGCGCTCCAGCGGGTCGTAGAGATGTCGCTGAAATCGAAGGACTAGTTTTGCTTGCCCGCCGCGGGCTCGTCCGCCTCACCGTCGTCGAGTGTGGCGCGCTGCTCGATGGTTTGAATGGCAATACTCAGCTCATCGTTTCCGCGCAGGCACGGGTAACAATCCGATTGCTTACTTGCACCACAGCCGGTGGCGATTTCAAACTTCTTGAGAAAAGGCAGCGCACGCTTGTCGCCGACCAGCGGTGCACGCTTCACGAGCGGACGGATCTCCTCGCATTTTTTAGTGGTTTCCAGGTCCAGAAGGAGCAACAACCCAGGAGACGCTGACGTGCGGACATCCTCTTCCGACAACATTTTTTCTGCTTCGCGCTGAATGCTAGAGCTGATGCCTTCGGTGCGCGCCAAGTCATAAATGATTCCCACACCAGCGGCTCCCATGGCACCTCTCAGGAGTCGGAACGAGGCAGAACGCGCCGTAGAGGACTGGGCGGATCGAAAGAGCGCCCCGGCTACTTTGGGGCTTTCGTTGAGGTTCGGATCGAGCGCGAGGGCGACGCGAGCAGCATCGACCGCGTCTTCGTAGCGTTCCGCCTTGGCAAAGGCGAGCGACAACTCCGCGTGGATGCTGCCCTCCGCTGGATACTCTTCGGCTAATTTCCTGAGAGCGGGGATACCGGCGGCTTTCGCTGCCTCCAGCTGCTCGTGAATGTGAGGCGAGTCATCGGGGACTTCTAGAACGGGCGGAGGTGGCGTGGTCAGATTCAAGTCTGAGTCTGGCGCTGGCTCGCTGTCGACAAACGCGCCGACCATAGTGATCGCCCCCACCACGCCGACCGCGCCAAACGCCAAGGCCAGAATCGCGGCCCGACTTGATCGACTCTTTACCGCACGCGTCACTGGCTTGGGGATATTGCGAGTCACCTGCTCAATGCGCGTGGTCACCTCTTCTAAGCTTGTGGAGAGAAGCGTTCCCGAACGATTTGCCGATCCCGCCAGCTTTCCTTCCGCCAGGGCCGTACCGAGGGCTTCCAACTGATTCTTGAGCTCTGTCGCGCTAGCCATTCTCCTCTTCGGATCAGGCATGAGCAGTTCCACCACCAACTGCTCCACCGCGGCGGGTATCTTCACATTCGCGACGTGTGCCATTTTAGGCAGCGGACTTGAGAGCTGCTGACCCAAAAGTCCGACAGCCGGCCCTTGATAAGGACGTCGACCTGTGAGCATCTCAAACATGATCACGCCAATCGCATAGAGATCAGCTCGACCATCGACGTCTTGCCCAAGAGCCTGCTCTGGCGCCATGTACTCAGGCGTGCCGTAAACCATACCCACCTGGGTGATAGGTTTTCCGCCCTCTTCGCTGGGTTCAGTGGGGACCTTGGCGATACCAAAATCGAGCACCTTGATGAAATCGCCCTTGTCGTCGCTCTGTACCAACAACAGGTTGTCTGGCTTAAGATCCCGATGAACGATACCGCGCTGGTGGGCAGCTTCCACTGCTTCGGCCACTTGAAGCGCAATCGTCAACACGCGGCCCACATCAATCGGTCCACCTGCAATCAGTTCGGTCAGTGCCAGACCTTGAACAAACTCAAGGATGAGAAACACGCTGCCATCAGCGAGTTTCCCAAAGTCGGTCGCAGCCGCCACATGAGGGTGCTCGATGTGTGCAGCCGCTCTCGCCTCGCGCTCAAAACGTTGGACGATTTCAGGCACAGTCATCAGCTCGCGGTGCAAGACCTTGAGCGCAACACGCTTGCGCATGAGCACATGCTCAGCCTGGTAGACGCGACCCATCGCCCCTTCGCCGATCAATCGATCCACTCGGTAACGGTCGGCTAGGACGGTGCCGATCAAAGGGTCAACGGTCACAACGCTTACTTTCTCATGGCTCCGCGACTCCCGGAGGAGCCCACCTGGATTTCGCCACGCCTAACTTTACTCAGGACTCACCGCAGAGCCAGGAGCCGGTGACGGGGTCGCACTCGGCGCGGGGGATGGAGCCGGACTGGGCGCGGGTGCCGGGGCAGGCGCGGGCGCCGGACTCGGTGCAGGTGCAGGCGCGGGTGCCGGACTCGGTGCCGGGGCAGGCGCCGGACTCGGCGCTGGTGTAGGCGGAGCCGCCGGGCTCGGTGCCGGAGCCGGCTTGGGCACAGGGGTCGGCGCCGGGGCGGGTTTAGGCGCAGGAGCCGGAGCAGGCGCAGGAACTGGTTGAGGCTTCGGCTGAGGCTTTGGCGCAGGAGGAACAACGGGCTTTGGTGCGGGCTTCGGCTTTGGTGGGGGCTCTTCGGCGGGGATAGGCTCTTCAGCCTCCGGCGCTTCCGGGTCCACTTCTTCGAGATCTGGCTCGGGGACAACGGGTGGTTCGGGCTCAGGTTCAACCACGCGCGGTGCGGGCGGAGCCGCTTGACTTGCCGCGGCAACATTCTGCACCGGTTCGGGTTCAGGCGGAGTGCCCTTCTTCGTCACCACGTAAATCAACCCTGCGACTAACACTGCCGCAAAAATACTCAAGATGGCGCGACCACCTCCGCCTTCTTCATCTTCCCGAGAAGGCTTCTTCGATCGGGGAGCGGGACGAGCTTCAGTCGCAGCCTCCTTCTTATTATCCTTCGTCTTTTCTGACTTGGCAGCCGGCTTCTTTTCTTCTTCCGGTGGCCTCTCGTCAGATTGATCTTCTTGTGGGGCTGGTGGCGTAAGACTGATTGGCTTGTCTTTCACCGGCTCGAAGCCGCCCTCGTCGCTGGAAGAGGCTGGGCGCTTCTCTGTCTCGCCGGTCTTCTGGAGTGCATCCTTCAGCAACTGATCAGCTGGCTTCATGACTGTCGGGTCATCAGGTACAGGGGCTGGGCCTTCCGCATCGGGAAACATCTTCTTCGAAGCAGGCGCATTTTCTGGGGGCCGATCGTAGGCGCCCTGACTATCCCCACCACGCTCGTCGACGAGTTTGTCGATCACCGAACGCGAGGCATCATCGATCTTAATGAACTTAATTCCCATTCCGGCAGGATCGTCCGGACTATCGCCCTCTATGTCCCGTTTCCAAACAACGCGTCCGACGCCTTGCATCACGCGTTGTTCGTCCGCGATCTTCACCTCGAACTTGAGCAGAGTGCCAGCGGGAAAAGGCGATGGCGTTTTGATGAACATCCCTCCGCGACTCACGTCGTAAGAATGGTGCTCAATGAATTCCCCCAAAGTGGCACTTCGGTAGCGCACTGTCATTGAGAGAACTTTCGTTCGTCGGTCCTTCCGCGTGTTTTCGCCCATTTTCATCCCTCAGATGTGGTCCGCTAAGAGGACGCACCTACATCCGTTGCCGCATCCTAGTAAAAAGTACCCGTTTCCCCCAACTTTCCTGTCACACACTGGAAATACTCGGCGAATTGCCTACCCGCTTCTCGAAGCGGTTCCATGACTACCCGGAATTACAAAGTAAGAGTGGCCTCGCGCAGCTGGGGTCAAAGTGACACGTAGGTAAAGGTAAATTCCTCACAAGCCCGGGCCAAAAACCCGCAAACTGTGCGCCACGCACCACAGCAAAACTGTTACACTCGACGCTCGGATGGCGACTCGACACTACCGCGCGCACCAACGTTTCATCGTGCAGATCCCTGTGACGATTACGGCAACGTATCGTGGGATCCGTTCTCAAGGGACCACGGTGGACCTCGGGATTGGAGGAGGCGCATGCGAACTTGATACGCCTCTTCGACTCGGTGAGGCCGTTGAAGTGCAGTTTGGTTTTCGACCAGTGCGCACCGTCCAAGGTGAAGTCGCTTGGGTTGGTTGGGCAGAATCAAGTGCCGTGCGCCTGGGAGTTCGCTTCGACAATGAAGATGCTGACGAGCTCGCGGCCATTCTTGATGCGCTGGGCGTGGCAGCTTAATTCGCCGGCTGCCGACTCACGCTTCGTCTTTGAGCAGTCGCAAAGCAGCGAAGCACGCGAGTTCGTCAGACTCTCCCACGGCTGTCTGCAGCTCTGATGTGTGACAGCGTAAGAAGGGATTCGTAGCTCGTTCAAGACCAAGCGTGGCGCTGGCGCAGAATTCGCCCCGGGCTCGACGGGAGCGAACGTCCTCCAGCCGTTGTTCAAACGTTGGGCCCTTCACGAAACGCGAAGCGAACTCCAAGTTCGCGAGGGTGTATTCGTGCCCACAGTAGACTTGCATTGAATCGGGCAATTCAGCGAGCGTCCGGGTGAGTGAATGATGAAGCTGCTCGGCTGTGCCCTGTTTGAGCCGCCCGCTGCCACCACAAAATAACGTGTCACCTGTGAAGCACGCGTGCTTCAGGCAATAGACAATCCCCCCCTGGGTGTGACCGCGAACGTGCAACACGGAAAATTCGAGGCCAGCGACCTCAAAGGAGTCACTGTGATCGACAGGGCGATTCAGGCCGGGAATATTACCGAGCTCTGAGCAGTGTCCGTAAATGGGAAAGTCCTCCGGCGCTTGACCAGACTGAGCCGAAAAGTGGAGATTCCCACCGATGTGATCCCAGTGATGGTGCGTCGTGAGCACCGCGCGGAGGCGCAGCCCGCGACGGGTGATCTCGCGCTCAATCGGGGCCACCTCGCTGGCGTCAATCAACACGCAATCACCGTTCGCTTGCGGCGAAAACACCAAGTAGCCGTAGTTGTCCCGCAGACATGGCACAGGAACAATCATGGGGTCCGTCGCGTCAGCCATAGCAATGATCTAGCGCGCAGGTGCCGTCAGGGCCATCCAACCGCGGGCTTCCACAGCGCCGCCAATTGAGCTAGAGAGCCCATTCCTCCCGAGAGAAAACGGGCGGGCACCCGTAGCTCAGCCGGATAGAGCGTCCGCTTCCGAAGCGGTAGGTCAGAGGTTCGAATCCTCTCGGGTGCGCAGAAAAAAACCGGCCTCGCGCCGGTTTTTTTCTGCGCACCCGACACGGGATTGAAGGTTCCAGCGGAGGTTTGACTCGAATTGGACGGAGTTCGAACGGAGTGGACGCAAGTCCACGGAGGCGAACAGAGTCCAATGAGAGAGACGGCCCCCGAAGGGGGAGCGGCCCAGCCGCAGTCAATCCTCTCGGGTGCGCTCTTACGCTTCTACACTCGCTGTTTACGCTCATTCAATCATACGGCGCACGCGAGAGCATTCGAAAAAGGTGGCTGACCTCCGGTCAGCGGCCTCGGCTCGCTGGCGCGAGGCTCGGCTACGAATCCTCTCGGGTGCGCAGATGAAAACCGGCCTCGCGCCGGTTTTTTTCTGCGCACCCGACACGGGATTGAAGGTTCCAGCGGAGGTTTGACTCGAATTGGACGGAGTTCGAACGGAGTGGACGCAAGTCCACGGAGGCGAACAGAGTCCAATGAGAGAGACGGCCCCCGAAGGGGGAGCGGCCCAGCCGCAGTCAATCCTCTCGGGTGCGCCATGGTTCGACGTGTGTACGAACTTCATCAGTGAAGACCCGAAGGAACCGCAGGATTTCTTCGGATCTTTGCAATTTGTCTGCCCAGCTTGGCTCCAACATCCGCTTCAAACGCCGTCACAGGAGCCCTCCCGCGCTGGGACTGGAGGACGAAGAAGACCCTGAGAATCTCATCTCTGAACAAAGGCAGTGTCATTGAACGAACAGTCTAGGCGTGGTTGCGCGGGGGCGATTCCATGGCTGGACAACAAGGTGAAGGCGCCGATTTCGGTCGAGTTGAGGGTGTGAGGAACGAGCGATACGGTGGTCATTGACGGTAGGGGCCAGCGAGAAATCACCGATGTCCAAGCAAGACCCCACAACTCGTTTCTACCGCACCTGGCACAAGGAAAAGAGCACGCCTCTCGGCCTGCTGAGCCCTGAAGAGGCACACACACGACTGGAGGGCAAAGACGAAATCTGCTTGGTGATCGAGGTTTCCGGGCAGGTGACCGGTATCGTGGAGATTGACGAGGACGGCGACATCACCGCCTCAGTGCTCCACGAGGATGGCGAGGTCACGAGAAAGGCCATCTATGAGCGTCACGGCCAGCGCCTCTTTCTCAACCAAACGTTCGAGTTCAAATACAACCAAGAGGGGGCGCTAACCACCAACGTCTGGACGGCCTGCTCGGAAGAAGGCGATGTCCGCGTCGAAACGATGAGTCGCGGAAGGTCCACATCTCACGTCGCCGAGTCCAAGGCAGACCCAGGCCCAAGATGGTCTCAGCTTCCTGACCTTGAAAATCTCTCAGAGTTGCTCCTACTCCGAGACTGATTTCGCAACTTCGACGACTAACCCAGGCTCACTGAAAGCTTAGCGTGGCTCTACCTCACGTTGGGACCGTGGTAGTAAGCTACTGAGATGCCCATCCAGCCCGTCACCGGAACCCTCTCTCTCCCCCTTGGTACTCGGGAAGACGTGGGCAGGCTCTTGGAATGCACGATTACAATAGCCGAGGAAGCCAGTGCCTCACGACGCAGAAATGTCTCCCGAGACTTGGGAGACCACTGGGCGTTTCTCGCAGGTACCCACCCTGACTGGTTTCGCCCCTATCAAGAGCGATTCTCAGCGTTGAACAACAAGCAGCTTGAGACGTTTGAACTGAAATTTGAGGACCTCGCGGTGTTAATGCACTGCGCCTCTGACGCATGTGTAGACGCTCTGAATCGCTCGCTTCAACAGAATCCCGAGGACTCCTTCCGCGAATCGATACTCGCAAGTATCGGTACCGACTATTCACTTGAAGCGCTTGCGGCACATGCACGAGGGCACAGCAGGGAGTCGCGCCTAGCGGACCTGGGCGTCTCCATTCCGAAGACCGGGCCTGCTCGTTGGCGTTTCTCCCGGCAAAGGCTTGCCGTATTCTCTCGAAACGACGGGTCGAGAGAAACAGGAACGAACCCAATCGGCTTAGCTCTGCAAGATTGCGTTGAGACTCCCCAAAGCTCACCCATCGCATGGCACTACCTCTCAGTGTCCACCGAGCCCCTGTCGAACATCGTTCGCTGGCCAAGGAAACAACTGCACTTGGTGAGTCCGCGAGTGAACTGTCAATGGACGCTCTTCGCACGGACCACGCCAGATGGGCGATACACGGCTGAGCAAGTGGTCCGTGAAGATGACGGCGACGATGACGACTTCGCCGATATGCTCATCGAGGTAGGGCAGGAAGCCGAGAACTGTGGTCACGCAGAGCTTCGGCCATACGACGGCGAACTCACCTACAGCAACGCCCACATCATGTGCACGGAAGGCGTCGTGGGCACCGTAGGCGGACCTCCGACTGGGTTGGTTCCTAACCCAAACTGCCCCGAGTGCGGTCTTCTGATGTTCCACGTGCTGAGCGTCGAACACGACATTCGACCCTATGGTGACGGATTCAGGTCTTTGTACGTCTGCGAGACATGTGAAACGGTGGCGTGCACGGGCACAGGGTGGAACTGAGATGAAGAGATTGGTCCTCGGGCCTCGCTCACCACAACCCGGCCATAGAAACACAATGGGTGGCTGTCCCCTTCTACCTCTCGATGCACAGCTTCGGCATTGCGCCCAATGCCAGACACGAATGACCCTGTTCTTCCAACTGGATCTCCCAGAACAGGCCGGGCCTCATGCCGGTTCTCACTTGCTCGCCTTCATGTGCCCCAATCACAACGACATCGGGAGGTATTGCGAAGACGGAGCGCGCCCTGAGAAGTTCTGGGAGGATGAAACGGGCGCTTTCTCCTTGATGATCTTCGGCCCCGATGTGGAGCTGATTCCACACGACGAAGACCCGTACCTCGTGGGCCACGAGCTTCTGATGACTGATTCTGATGAAGAAGTCTCAAGCGACGACGGCATCGAGTCCGGCGAGGATGTCTTCAAAGTAGGCGGGGCGCCTTTTCGAGCGAACAACGAGGTTTGTGCCGAATGTGGCTGCGGCAGCCCCATGTCCTATCTCTGTGAGATTCCTGACGGACATGGATTCTTGAAGAAACCAGATGCGCCAGAACAAGCAAACTCTTTCAGCGCGGACGACTACTGCTTGTTCTTGGGAAACATCGTCTGCATTCTGGCCTGCGATGGGCATTGCAGCCCTGGGGCCGTTACGGCCATCTTGGACTACTGAAGTGGTTGTCAGGTGCCCTTCGCCGTGAAACCGTGAATCCAATGGCCGACATTCAAAACGAACGAGAGCTTCTCGAATCGGTATTCCGGTCAAAACATGACCTCCCTTCGCTCGAAGCATATGCAGCAGCCCTTGAGCAGGGCGGAGAGCAGAGACGGGCTAATATTCTTCAGTTGATCCTCGAAGCGATCAAACTGGGCGGAAAGGCGAAGGACTTGGACAACCGCCTCCGTGTCGCCAGCGACGCACTGTCAGCCTCAGAAATAGGCTGGTCCTCGCTCATGGGTCTCGAGGTTGCTCGCACCGCGGCCCAGAACGGGACACTGGACCGCATTGCGGGATGGCTGTCGCTCGCGTTGCCCGCACTCGATGTCAAATGGAGACTCGCTTCGGCTCCCGACGAAGTGGGTACTTCAAGATTCTATGGCGACCCCGATCTTCCCCCCGACTTCCCGTGGCCAACATTGGGGGAATGCAGCTCCTACTTTGAACTGAAGCCATCCGACATCGACCCAACATCAAGGTGCCGATTCGTGGCACAGATCAACTGCGACGATCTCGCCGTCTTGCCGGGAGTCGAACACCTGCGGGGACTTGGACTCCTCTCCGTGTTCGCCTTCAGTGAGTACGACAAATTTGGAATCTCCGAAGTCTGCGCTCTCCATTTTCCAAGTGACACACGGCTGGTTCGTCGCCCTCACCTCGATTTGGATGAGGCGAACGAGCGAATGCCGGATCGGAGCGTTGAATTCACACCTACGCTGAGTCTACCGGAACATTACGACAGCCCTTGGGCCGACGACGTTGCAAAGATAGGCAGGCTCAACCCAGACGAACTGGGGGGGCGCGATACTCCCGCTGAGCGATTTGGTCTCCTAGGACACACTCACGCAACGACGGGAGCGGACCCAAGTCTTGGAAAGAAATGGCAACGACTGTTCTGCTTTCCCGCAGATGACTATCAGGCCATTTGGCACCATGTCATCATCAAGAATGACGACCTTGCTCGCGGCGAGCTGGAACACTGTCAGGGAACCTGGGTGGACATGGATGGGTAAGCCTCAGTTGCCAGCGTCGGAGCAGAGCAAGTGACCGCGTTGAAGTTCCAACTCATGGACACACGCGGATGGGAGCGAGAGTTCGACGCCACTGACATCAAGTCCTTTGTTCAGGGCGTCCAACTGGTGTGGACCGAGTACCGCCAGGACCATCCAGATGAGATGGACCCAAGATTCGCCCATCGGGCAAAGAGCGCCGAGATCCGCGAGTGGCTTCGAGAACAATCCTCACGACCAGGAACGACCGACGCCCAGCTCGCTCAGCCTGAAAAGAAGGCGGCAAAGATGCAGCAGAAGGCTGACCGCACTCTCATCAAGTTGGAGCACACCGGCGAGGGCTCTCCTCTTCACCTCAAGGTGTGGGCTTGTGGAACCTGGGTCATCCCGGTGGAAGGAACCGGTGTCTACACTGCACCTCGCGTACCAGCGAACCTAACTGACGAGCGAGCGGAATCGTGTTCAAGTCTTCAACGGCAGCTCATGCTCATCACAAGTACCTCGATGAGCAGGACAAACAGAGAAGAGCCGCTGAACGTGGACGCAGGCCACGATCCTTGGGAAGTTCTGGACCAATGACCGCAATCGACGCCCTGGCACTCAAGGAAGAATCCGAACGAAAGATTCAAGCTATGGGAGGCAAGACTCTCGATTGGCTTCCCCATTTGGACCGCACGACGCATCGAGACTCCCAGGACGTGGCCAAACGAGCTCTTGTTGTCCACGCGATGCTTCAAATCTCGTTTGGGGCTCCATCCGAAGTGATTGAAGGGTGGGTTGAAGAAAACGGGCTATCTGACTTCATCAGCGAACGAGAGGCTGGAATCCTTGAAAAAGAGAGGGAAGAACTCTCGGAGCAGGAGCTAACCGATTTGCGCTGGTACCTTGAAGCGCTCTGGGCCTTCGTTTGGGCCGGAGGCTTCAACGAAGCGATGCCCATCAATGAACCGATCGGAGACCAACTCGCGTCCTTTCTCCCCAATCTTCAGACCAACGAAAGCGGTAACCTGTTCGTCAGCCAGTTTAAGCTGAGGAGCTTCAACGAACTCCTCGCCCAGCTCGACCTTTACTTTCGCGCCCATTGGTACGCACGAGACGGTCAACTGAACGGCTATGACACGGCCCCATTCTCCTTGAGCGTGATCATGGAGCGCCGCAAGTCGTTAGAATGGATCTGCGACTCCTCCATCGCTGATTGGGGAGAGATTCCCATGGATACCTGATTCGGGGGCGAGATTGCCATGATGCAGAAGTACCAGCAGAAGCTTGCGTTCTTGGAGCAAGCAAACGCAGGAATGACCGACGGTAGAGTCATCTCTGCTTCGGAAGCCAATGAGCACAAGGAAGCTGCGCTCGCAGAAGCGCATGGAATAATCAGAGATGTCCTCGAATCGGGTGGGGAGGACGCGACTGTTCTACTCTCGCAGACGCCCGCTTGGGCTCGCTCCCTGCTCGATGCCGACCTCATCCGCCGGCTCACGGAAGTAGCCAAATCTCACGAGCGCGCCCCCCTTCCCGACAAGATCTTTCACGAACCCAAGCTCGGTAGGATTCGTCACACACATGACGAACACCTCGGCGGGCTTCTCCTCTTCACGCTGTCAGTCGCTCAGAAGCCCGTAGAGGTAACGGTGATGCTAGAAGGGGCTGAGGTAGACGAAGTGTTGCCCTCTGCACGCGCCCTCGCTGAAGAACTCGACACACTGACACCCCGCGTCAACGAGGAACTTCTCGGGTTCCTCACGATGATCAACGAAGGTTACTTGGAGGAGGGGCAAGACGCCGTCACCAAAGAGCAGTTCTTCCGCAGAGCCGAACTCGCTGGAATCACTCTGGGTTCAGAGGGCGACCTCACCTTCGCTTTCTCGGATGATAACATGCTGTGGGGCCACTGGATGAACGTCTATCGGAATCCAGATGGTTCTTGGGACGCGTCGATTTCTGGGTGAAAGATGAGCAAAAAGAACCGTAAACAAGCGCAACGCGAAGCGTTGGCCCTGGCCGAACAGGAAAGGCGGAAGACGCTCTGGAACCCCGAGCTGGAACCAGCCCAGCTCGACCACTTTAGGCAGACGACGAGCGAATACTTTGCTCTGTACGAGCGGCAGGCAAAGCCGTGCTCGGTTCCCCGAGCCCACACCTCAGCCAAGCGGAGCGAAACGACTCGGAGTCACGCGGGTGGTCCTATCTGCGGATTTCACCCCATCGTGATCACCCATTTCACCCCATGGTGAACAGGTGTTTCACCATCGTGATCACTCATTTCACGCATCATGATCAGCTGTTTCACCATGGTGATCAGCTGTTTCACGCATCGTGAACGGTCCAGCGGTCGGGCTTGTTACGCCCGGGACTTCAAAAGGAGTCCCCATGGCAACGGTACGGCTGGACATGCAAAGAACGAGAGAAATTCTGAGGCTCAAGTGGGAACGAGGGCTAACTCATCGGCAGATCGCCCGCTCACTCGGCGTGAGCGCTGGCGTGGTCGGCTCGACAATGTCGCGGGCGAAGCACGCGGGGCTGACGCCGATCACGCTTGGTGAAGTGGACGACGAGCAGCTCGAGCGACGACTGTACGGAGTGAAGGCATCGAAGACGAATACCTCGCCACCACCAGTGCCGACTCACATCCACAACGAGCTCAAGCGGCCCGGGGTGACGCTGGAGCTTTTGCACATTGAGTATCTGTCTGAAAACCCCAACGGGCTTCGCTACACGGCATTCTGTAATCGCTATCGCAAGTGGCGAGAGCGGCAGGACCCACGCATGCGTCAAGTACATCGAGCTGGCGAAAAGCTTTTCGTTGACTACGCGGGGAAGAAACCAAGGGTCGTCGACCGCACGACTGGCGAAGTGACGGAGGTCGAACTTTTCGTGTCAGCCTTGGGCGCGTCAAACAAGATCTACGCGGAGGCGACGGCGACGCAGCAGCTAGAAGATTGGATTGGATCGCATGTCCGCGCTTTCGAATTCTACGGCGGTGTCCCCGAAGCTTTGGTGCCCGATCAACTCAAGAGCGCGGTGACGAAATCAGACGCGTACGAGCCTCTCGCGAATCGGACTTATGCGGACTTAGGTAGGCACTACGACTGTGTGATTCTGCCCGCACGCCCGGCGAAGCCACGAGACAAGGCGAAGGTCGAAGTCGCAGTGCAAATCGCGGAGCGATGGATTTTGGCGCGTCTGCGCAATGAGACCTTTTACGGCATTAGTGAACTTAATCAGCGCATCAGCGAGCTACTGAAAGATCTCAACGACCGGCCGATGAAGAAGCTGGGCGGCGTGAGTCGTAATGAGCTTTTTGAGAACATCGAACGAGCCGAGCTGAAGCCATTGCCGAGCAAAAAATACGAGCTTGCCCACTGGAAGAAGGTCCGCGTCAACATCGACTACCACATCGAGTACGACAAGCATTACTACTCGGTCCCGCATCGTCTTTTGAAAGAAGAGATGGAAGTGCGCGCGACGAAGAACTTGGTGGAGGTCTTTCATCGAGGCAAGCGCGTGGCGTCGCATCGGCGTGGTCGTCCTCTCGCTGGTCACTCTACGAATCCTGAGCACATGCCTGCCTCGCATCGCGCTCACGCAGAATGGTCCCCGTCTCGTCTGATCTCTTGGGGCGGAAAGATGGGGCCGCACACACAGCTCATGGTCGAGAGCATCCTGCGGGAACGCCCTCATCCGGAAATGGGCTACCGGTCGTGTCTTGGGATCTTGCGGCTCGAAAAGACGTATGGCGCCGAGCGACTGGAGGCTGCCTGTGAACGAGCACTGCTCGTGAATGCCCGCTCGTATCAGCCCGTGAAGGCGATCCTAAAGAACGGCATGGATCGTCAAGAACAGGACAAAGAGAGTGCTGCGACAGATATCCCGAGTCACGAAAACGTGCGTGGCTCGGACTATTTCCACTAACCAAAGGAACGAAATGCTGAACACCCCCACGGAGCAAAAGCTCCACACTATGCGCCTCGGCGTGATGGCCGAGACGTGGCAAACACAGGCGCGCGATAGCGCCAGTCGAGCGCTCGATTTCGATGAGCGCTTTGGAATGATCGTCGACGCAGAGCATCTGTATCGCGAAAACCGAAAGCTGGAGCGACTTCTCAAGGACGCACGCCTGCGGATCCAAGGCGCCAGCCTCGAAGACATTCGCGCCTCAACAGCCAGCGGTCTGTCTAAAGAAAACCTCGCCGCATTTCGAAGCGAGAGATGGATCAGCGAACACCTCAACGTGCTTCTCTGCGGCGCCACCGGCGTCGGCAAGACCCATTTGGCGTGCGCCCTGGGACAATTTGCGTGCCGACGAGGTCACAGGACGACCTACAAGCGATTGCCGCGACTGCTGGAGGAGCTGACTGTGTCGCGAGCCGACGGCAGCTATGCGCGACTCCTGTCGAAGCTTGAAAAGTCCGCAGTGCTGATCATCGACGACTGGGGTCTGACGCCACTGAAGGACAGCCACCGTCGCGACATCCTCGAAATTCTTGAGGACCGTCACGGCAAAGCATCGACAGTGATCACAAGCCAATTGCCGCTCTCAAAGTGGCACGGCTACATCGGCGAGCCGACAATCGCTGACGCTATTTTGGATCGATTGGTCCACTCGGCGTACAAATGTGAACTCAAAGGCGATTCCCGAAGGAAGACCAAAACCCAAGACTGAAAACTCAACCCCATCCCGTCGCTGCGCTCCGATCATGATGAGTGAAACAAGCGATCACGATGGGTGAAATGCGCACCTATCCTCTGGAACTCGGATGCAGTGTGGCCCGCGGCGCCATCAGCCGAGCCTCTCTGTGCCGTCCTGGAAGTGTTTCTTGCCGAGCTGCCGTTCCTTCCTGAGCCGCTGAAGGGCTATCAAGCGCTTCAGGTGTTTCTGGAACTCAAGCCCGCATCACCTGGACCAAATTACGATCCCGGCTCCTCGCTTCCCGAATACGCTGACGGCGCGTTTCACGTCGAGTTGCACAAGACTGTTCAGGGCCACGAGACGACCACGCAGGGAATACTCCTCGATAGCGTTGACCTTCGATGGGAACAGATCGACACGCATCCAGGCTATCCCGATGATCTCGACATCGTGCCGGATGAAGTGCGAGACGCCTTCGATGCTCTTCCAAGGTCCAGTGAATTAGCCGCTGACAAGCTCTCCCACGTTCTGGGCCCGCACATCGGGGGTTGGCCTTACTGGCTGACTGGGGGTGATGTCGGAGAGTTCACGATGCAGCTCGATGGCGAACTGATCGGAGTTGAGCTTGGGTTCGACGGTCAGCTCTACTTCGGGCTCGTGGACGGTGAGTGGCAGATGCTCTGGGAGATCGGATGATTCACGACGCGATCAGCATCTGGAACCGTTGGGCTAGCGCCGAAGCTCCCACCCTCAACGGACTTGAGCGTAGTCATCCAGGCTTGTCACTGAAGCCGCTGTTCCCTGAGTCCAGTGATTACTTGGTCACGGACGAAGGTCTCTTGGTCAGGCTCCCGGTAGGGGCCCACGACTCCGCAGATGTGCGGATTCAGTCGCTTGGCGTTTGCGTCGAGCCAAACTACTTCGCCGAAAGCCCCTACCCCCCTCACTGTGCGGTGAAAGGACTACGCCTTTTCGGAATCGACCTCATGAGAAACGCGGCCCTGGTGGTGAAGGACCTCAAACAACAAGAAGGGCTACCTCTAGAACTCATGGCGGACACCGAACTCTTCACCGCCATCTATGACCGATGTGTGGTCTTCGAGTTCATGCCCGAAGGAGACTTCGCGGAGTCTCCCGAAAAGTCGAGATTGGCGACTGTCCAGTTCAACTACGGTCACCAATACTCGGGCAGCTCGCCCCTCCGATTGGAAACCTAAGTGATTCTCTCGAAAACTCGATACGAGTTCCCATCAGCCCAAACTTCGAGCCATGGCTCACCTACTACCGTGAGAAGGACAAGCTCTTGCTTGAGCCGGGCTTCCCAGTCCTCGAAATCATCCTCGGGCCACCAGATCGGCCATCCGCCTGAAACGGCGAAGTCGTCCTCCTGGTAGAGCGGGTGTTCATCGATCCACTCGTTGATGTACTTCTGCGCGATGGCTGCGTCCTTGAAGTTGTCGTTGTAACCCCACTCCTTTTCCCAGCCATTCTCGGCGAGCCAACTCTGAACCTTCTCGGAACCGAGATAGAAGAGAGCCTCGATGGGAGGCAGCGCAGTCCATTCGAGACCGTACAGCGCCGAGCCATCCGATGGTGGAGACTCCGCTTCCCGAACAGTGACGTTGCCGCCCTGTCGTTCAACAACGAGCCACGTTCCTCCCCTCTTCAGCGCGACAACGGGACCGCCTGAGTCGTTGTCGTACTGGTAGCCGAGTACGCTATCCGTCTCGTTCGGGTTCAGAATGAGTCCGGTTCTCGCCAGCTTCTGCGCTTCTTCGTAAAGGGTGTCGAAGTCCATCTGTTTCAATCTCGATGACGCTGCTCAAGTGAACTGATCGACGAAGTATCGCTTCTCACAGGACAGACAGCGAAACAGCGAGATCTCGTAGAGCCCCTCCGGTGGACCATCAGCGGCGAAGTCACGCTGAAACCCAGCAGGCCAAACGATGTGAGATTTGGTCACGCTGAGCAACTCGTCGAAGCTCTTGGGACAGCCGACGAACTCGCACCAATCATCGCAGCAAATCGGCCATTCCCAGCGTTGCTGAAAGGTCGGAATCGACGGGATCAGGTGGACGCTCGCAAGAAGCGCCTCCTTTTGAGATGAGCCGCTCAGCTCAATCTGTTGCTCCACATCGAAGAGGTCCTTCTTCACAAGTCCCGAATGGATGCAGTCGCTACAGGCAGCGTGAATCTCCGGCTCATCCTTGGCCAACTGCGGGTCAGCCGCTTTGCTGGCATCAACGATCAGCCCGAAGCCGTAGTCGTACGCCGGTTTTGATTCGTCAGCGCAGCAGTGGCAGGGGCCAAGGTCAGTTGGTCGGCTTCGTCCGAGATGTACTTGAAGACTTTACCCATCGTTTTCTCCCCACTGCCGGATAGCTCGCTCGATGATCTCGCGCCCCTGTGCTTGGGTCACCGGCTCCTCAAGCTCAAACCAGGCAGTGATGCTGGCGGCCATCTTCTTGCAGTGCTCGTCTGTGAACGACTTGAAGCAGCTGCCGTTCACGTCTGAACCAAACGTATCAGTGAGCACCTCGTAGCCGTCCTGCCCGCTGCAAACGATACCCAAGACATCGTTTATCGCGTTCGCGATGCCGTCAGGAACCGATTCGAGGAAGTAGTCGTCTGCCGCTGGGTCGTCTGCCGCTGAATTACCGCCGCCCAACCGTTTGTACGCCTGCTCGGCAGCGATGATCGCTTGCCCCAGCGGATCATCCCAGTCCCAACTATCGGTTATCGCTCTCCCCATCCCACCGAGCGCGCCTGATACTTGGTTGCGCTCAATCTCGATCCGCATTGCGTTCAACCGCTGATGGAACGGCCCTAGTGCCCCCTCACCGTACCGTTCCTCGACGGTTCTGAGTTGCTCAAGTGTAGCCTTGACTAGACCAAGCGCCTTTTCAGCCTCCTCACGAGACACGCTCACGTCCCCTCTCCCACGACATGAATCCCTTTCGCTTCCGCAAGCTCAATGAATGCACTCAAGGTCTCGGACTCCGTCTCCACAGCGGCAGAAGGCTCCTCATCCCATTGGGGACCAGACAGCATCGGATGACTAATGGCGGGCCACTCACCGCCTTTCATGGCCACGGCCTTTCTCGTAAGGAGAGCGGTCAAGGGAAGGAGAACGATGCTCCCGTCGAACTCAAGAAATCGAGAATCATCGGGGTCATCCAGAAACGACTCTGAAAGCTGGTGGCTGATCGCCGAGAGAATCTCCTCCTCCTCAACGCGCCCCGACGCCACTCCTCTCAGAACTGACGCATACGGTTCAGTCTGATCGACATTCTTGAAACGATCACCCGCTCCCAACATGAGTTCCGCCGCTCGAACTGCGAAGCACGTGAAGTGGCTGGCTCGTGACATGTCCCGCTCGGCCCATTCCAGGGATTCCAAGACGCGACGGTCCTCACCGGCAATCACGAGCACCGAGAGGAGGTGCCCAAACTTCTCCCCGATGCCGCCACCACTACTGGCATGAATCCCCCACCAGCCCTGAGAGGCGTAGAGCCGCATCTCGGGCCATGTGTTCCTCCCATTCGCGAACCCAGAGATCGCTTGGGAGAGAGTGGCGGCGGACAACAGGGAGAGCGCCACGGACGCATCGTGCAGATTGCCGCTTCGTACCGTTTTCCGCAGGCCCTCTTCGGACCTTGGGAGCCTTCGCTCATCAACAGACACAAGTTCGGCCTTGATTCTCTGATACTTCCGGTACTCGACCTCTTGGTTGGACTCATTCACGTTGCGCCCCGACTGAGCCCGCAAGGGGGGTGCCTGTAGATATGCCAGAGCCTCCTGAGCCAACCTCCGCTGGGCTCTGAACCGATGCTGCGCGGATTCAGTACCGACCCGACAATACAATCCCAAAAGTCGCGAATCCTCAGTCGCTACTACGACGCAGGCAAACTCACCCTGGACCCAGGACTTGGGCTGAATCCCTGCCTCGCACACACGAAGAACTCCCTCGATTGCCTCCTTGTCGCCGAACAGGGAACCGTGCAGATGCACAGCAACTGAGCGATCTCCAAACTCAGTGAGCTTGAACGGCTCCTCTATCGTCGCGACGACGAGTCGCAGACAACCAAGCTCGGCGAGTGCCCTGGGCACAGCTGAATCACTCACGGGGTTCCTCCCCTGTTCCCACCTGTCGTCACCTCTACGTGCCGCTCCAGGCTCTCAAACGAGTAGCCGAACCTGTCCGTAATCAGCTCGTTGGCTCGAACCATTGGCTCTTCCGGCCTTCGAGGGTGGGCTTTAACGAGCGACATCAGCGCCTTCGCGATCTCGACGGCTCCGACGTTCCCAAAAGTCCGAGCTGCCAACGCGATATGCGCCGGGGCGTACTTGTCGAAGAACGAATCGATTCCGTCCATGTCGCAGGAAACCTCCGCCTCCGAGATGAGAAAAACCTCTTGTTCGAGTGCCGTTAGCGAGTCGAGTCCTTGGGCTATGCCCTTGTCGATGGCAGCGTTGATGAATTGCTTGGCGTTCTCCGACATGGCTCGCACTACTCAACCCCTTCCAACACCAGTTCTCGATCCCTGTCTACTGAGACGATACCCGCTGAGCATATCGACAAATCGAACTCAACCTTGTCTGGGTTCTGAACGAACTTGAGCAAGTCGACGGCCAGGGACTCCATTTCGTACATGGAGGGTAGAGGGTACCACTGGCCGTAGTCGAGGAAGCTCAATTCTACGCCAGATCGGTAGCGCTTGATCTTGAACTCTAGGCTCCACCAGGGCTTGTCCAGTGTATATACCCTCGAGAGGCCGTCTCGAAGCATCTGTCGAGCCACCTCCATAGCTTTCGACCGTAGCGCCTCGCCTTCCACGCTACTGAGCGGCTCTAAAAGGGCCGAGTGCGCCTTCAACCACTCGACAAACTGCTGCTGAAGCGGACCAAGGTCGGTGGACGACGGCTCTACAACGTATCCAGGAAGTCTTGCTTCCTCGTCTCGTTCGTCGATGTCCCCAACGCCTGTCACTCGATGATTCCATGCATGGACAAACTCGTCGAAATTAGCGGAGACAACCCGATGCTCTCCATGAGCATCGATGAGAACTACAGAAGGCGACTTTGAAGCAAACCAGAGCGCGACCATGGCACCATCACCAAGGAGTAGGAACGGATACCCATCCTCATTGGCGCTGTCTTTCAGCTCGTATTCCTGAAGATCGCGCCAGACAAACTCAAGCTCGGTCAGCTGCAAGCTCAGAAAGCTATCGAAAGAAGCGGGTCGCTCGCGCCCAGTGGGATAGCTTCCCCGTGCAGTGGTTCCCTCCCGGCGTGCCATCGAGCACAACGATACACCCGCGAGTTGTATTTGTAGTGTCGACGTAGATAATTCTCAGGTGTCGAATCCACCCACTCCCCTCAGCGACAAGATTTTTCGTCGCTACAAGTTCAGACTACCGGAGACCTACTGGGAATTCTTGGCTCGCGGATGCATCGAATTCACGCGCTCCGATACTGGCGAAGTCACCTTGGGGAACAACTTCGTATGGCTGTTCGAGATGGAATTTCACTCCCCCCAGGTGATTCTTGCTCATGAGTTCCTTGACCCCGAGCGCTCCGACTTCGTTTCTTTTGCGCACACGGGTGGTGGAGACAGCTGGTGCTGGCAGTCTGAGAAGGGGGGCCGCGTGGTTCTGTGTCCGCACGACTCGAACATGGCCAAGGTCTACGCGAAGAATTTTGAATCCGCTCTTTTTCGGCAGGCTCTCGATTACGCAAACGGCGGCTTCGATGAAGAGGACGAAGATGACGCTCGTGAGAATCTCAAGTCTTGGCCTCGGCAACTCTCTTTTCTCTGGCCCGCGAAGTGGGGCGATGAACTGACAAGAATCGCAGTCTCGCCACTCCAAGTGGGGCGTTTCAGCACGATTCAGCTCATTTCGGACGAGGACCTTGAAAGACTCGTCGAGCAAGAACTCTCATTTGAGGGGATCGATGAGGAGTTCAAATGGATGGAGTGATGACCTCGGAGGAGATTGGCTCTCTCATCGACAGGTTTGCGAGCACATGCGACCCCTTCCTGCTCAAAGAAGAACCTGCTGAGTCCGACGACGATAGCGGCGTTCCGGCAAACATGCAGGTCGGTCCCTTGGATGAAGATGGCTACGCATTGTGGAAGCCGATGCGGTCCGGCGTCACCTTAGAGGATGTTGCGATGCTTGAATCCCAAGTTGGGGCGCGCCTGCCGGAGCAATTTCTCGCCTACCTCAAAGCGCGATGCCACCTATTCGACCAGATGCACGCAGCGAAATATACCGAAACTCCTGGAAACAAGCGGCTGGTCATGATTCCGCCGATCCCGAAAACAAATCCCGTATCTCCGACGATGGAGCACATCGCAAACTGGAAACCGTTGCTCTCAGCGGGGTACCTCCCTGTCGCGGAATGGGGGGACGGTTGGGGCCCTGTTTGCATGGACCTTCAAAACGCATTCAACCCTGAACTGGATGCACCACTCGTTTGGTTTGACCATGAGATCATCATTCCCATGGGTGACGAGGCTTGTCGGGACCGAGTCAGGGTGTCTCCACACGCACAGGCTCTCCATGGCAGCTTTAGGGAGTTCATTGAAGACATCTTCCAGTGTTCGGAGGGGTCCCGATGACTATCGCGGCCCTCATCCAAGTCCTTCCCCCTCCAGCGGCCCCAATGGAGACCGGTCCCGCGGATCCTATGGAGGCAATGAAGGCGTGGACCGAATTCTTCGAGCGCATCGGGATTCGATTGCCCAACGACTACCAACAGTTCGTCCGAACCTACGGGACGGGGAGCGTGAACGAGCACATTCACGTCTTCAATCCGTTCACGAAGAACGAGCACGTCAACCTACTGAACCAGATCCCTCGGAATCTTTCAGCGTTCCGAGAAATCAAGGGTGAGTTCCCAGAGGCGGTCCCATTTCCCCTCCTCTACGAGCCAGGCGGACTCCTCCCTTGGGGCGTAAGTATCGACGGCGACGTATACTGCTGGCTCACTACGGGTTTGGAAGGGGCTTGGAAGACCGTCGTCATCTGCCGCCATAGCCAAGCCGAGCAATTCAGTTGCTCCATGACGGACTTTTTGGCCGGGGCTATCACTGGCGCGGTCGAGTCGTACTCAATTCTTGAAGACTTCGTCCCTGAGACTGGGGCGGTGTTTTTGCCGGATGGAGGAACGGGTGTCTGAAGCGTTGCTCGAACAGCGCCGCACAAAGTTCGAGCAGTTTCTCGCTGAACGGATGCCTGTGCTCGCGGATTTCGCCGAGCGCTTAGAGCTTGCGAACCCCGAGATGATCGTCGCCGATCCCGGAAGCTACCTGCCCGCTGTAGGGGCGTTCATGGTCGAGCAAGTAGTCGAGCCAGACGATAAAAACTGGATCGTCGCCCGCCTCGGTTACTTGGTGGGGGAAGTGCTTATTCAGCGGCTCTCTGGCTGTTGGTTCCTGAACGAAATGGAGAACTCCAAAAACTACGGAATGTACGTCGTGGGACAGTTTCCATGCTGCTCCAACTCCGCCGTCAACGTGGACCCAGTCGCGGTCGCCATCGACTTCGTCGAGCAAGCGCCCACGAGGGACTTGGTTGGACTTGTTGCCGAGGTTGAGGAGGGGATTCGGTCACAATGACAACGCCCCTCGAAGCCCTCCTTCACCGCCTTGCCCGCCGAGCCCTACTCGCCGAACCAGCCGAAGGCAGCGGCCTACGTTCTGGTCAGGGGGCCTCTCCTCTCATTGGTCCGCCAACGGATTGGCCCAGCAAGGATGGCATTCCACTGCTGCCTGTTCTGTCTGTTGCCACCGAAGAACTGCCCTTTGTTCCCGACTTTCTTGCTGAAGCAAGTTCAGTGAGCGTCTTCATCGTTCCAAACGGCTACGAGCACGTCGCAGAAGACGGGAGCCTGGTGGTTTGGCGAGACAACCGGGCGGGAGAGTCAGGTGAATCGGGCACGTTCATCCCTCTCCGATTCCGAGAGGTCGTAGACTACCCGTGCCAGGCCGCTCTGCGGCAGGCACTAGCTGAGCGGCCTCAACTTCTGGACACACTCGACGAGCTTGACGATGAACTCGACGAGAGCTTCCCTTGCCATGACGGGATCAAGCTCGGCGGCTACCCCTCGTTGATTCAGGAGACCGCATTCTTGAAGTCACTCGATCCCGACTTCCAGATCCAGCTCGACTCCACTGAGTTTCACTCGTTCGGAGATAGTGGAATGGGGTACGTTTACAGCGGACTTTCCGCCATCATCTGGGAGTCGACGTGATGACGAAGGAAGAGCTTCGCGCACTCAAAGAGCGGTGGACGCCTGAGCTAACAGCAGGGGCGAACTCGGCGTTGTGGAGCACCCCGACCTCCCCGTTCGGCACGACGGAGCGCGGCCAACTTGATCTGCGAGGATTGCCGCTTTCGCCGGGCAGAGGAGAAGGTCTGAGGCTCGAAGAACTGGACCTGTCTGCCTCCACGGCTGACGGACTTGTTCTGGCCAAATCTGAAGTCTCAGGTTGTCGGTTCGATTTCGCCGAGTGGCGCTGGTCAGATTACCGAACCGACTATGAAGCATGTAGCTTCGAGGGGACAAAGTTCTCAACGCGCACCGCTAGCGGCGGGTTCGGCCAGTCACGGTTCCGTTTCAGCAGCTTTCGTGACGCGAACCTGTCGGACATGAGCAGCAACCGACCGAAATTTGAGGAATGCTCACTGATGAGCATCAAGATGTTGAGACATGAAACGGGGGGTGCTCGTTTCCACAGGTGTGAGATCGGTGGAAGCATCACGCATTCCACATTTTCGGGAACGGGAGGTGGTTTCTTTGACTGTGACTTGCGAGAGGCGGAGTTCACTGACTGCGACTTCAAAATGATGAAACTTGAGCGCTGTCTTCTCGGAGAACACCACCTTTGGTTTTCCGACTGGGGGAAAGCTTTTGACCGCTTGGACCAACTCGCGCCCAAAGCTCGTGATCTCGCAGTCCTGATTGATGTCTGGCGTTCGCAGGTCGAGTGGCACCCGACGCAGTTGTTGGACTTGCGCGATGCGCATCTTCAATCACCTGAAGTCCAAAAATCTCTTCGCGCAACGCAGGACCCACGCCAATGACCTCCCAGACCTTTATCGTTCAGACCGACACTGCCACCGTCGCCCTCTTCGACATGGCCACCCTGCGACATCGCATCGATGACGACGGCGACTGGTGGACCGTCGACGTGTCTGCGGAACCGGAAGTATCCTCCGGCAAGGTCTGTATCGTCTCGGTCGCCGATGACGGTGGTCATCAGGTGCGTGTCAGCACCGAAGGGCTTACGCCCGACGAACGTGCCTACGCCAGCGACATGGTCAAGTGCGGACTCGAAGTTTCTTCGGGTCGCGTCCATGTCCTAGCAGGGGAGTGGCTGCCGGGTGAGGGGCTAACCCCACCGGACCAGAATGATCTAGCGCTTCCTATGGGCTCCTACGATGTCGAGTTCTACGCGATTGACTGGCACGATGCTCCGCAATGGCACCGCAGCCCAGAGGACGAAGTTCATCCAGACGCCCCGGCTGACTTCGTCGCCGTCCTGAAGGAAAGACAAGGTTCATTCTCAGGCCCCGTTGGCGTGCGAGTGGTTCCGCTAGCAGAAGGGTGGCTCTTCCCCGACGAGGAGCGAAAGCTCGGACCTGAGGTCGGCATGCGCCTCAAGACGAAAGTGGCCAAAGGACCAAACGGAATCGTCCTTCGCGAATGTGGGCCACTTCTGTATCGCCCCGTCTTGGAGGACCAGAGGGGGGTGAAGTGGAAGGACCGCGTCTTGGTCGAGGTGACAGGAGTGGATGCGGAGAAGAAGCGTACGACCGTGAAGCTGATAGAGGTGTTGGAAATATGAGCAACTCCGGATCACACAATCAGGTCATTCCTCAGTTCGATTTCTCCGAAGCCCAGGCCCTCACCCTTGAAGAACGGATCACCACTGCGATGAATCGGGCAGGAGAACTCCTTAAGGCGTCAGGCTACCAAGAGATCACGGAGGCCCCCTGTATCCCCGGACCTGCGACAGCGGAGGAACTGAGGGCAATGGAGACATCCCTCGGCCCGCTCCCGCTTGAGTATCACACCTTCCTTCAGATGCACCGCTATCTCCTCCTTGATGACGGTTCGGAGGTCGGGGGGGTGCCCCACGAAGGAGTGCACTTCGCTGAGTCGCCGTGGCTATCCGAGGAGCACCGGGAAGGTTCATCTTTCATCGTGTTCGCAAACTACTGGCGGTACGCAGACGGTGACCAACTCATGATGGAAAAGGGAAAGCCCGACTCCGAGGTGCTCGTCTATCTCCATGAGTATCCAGCAATCGAAGTGTTCGCGCCCAGCTTCTCGCTCGCGCTTTGGCGGCTGGTCCACGAGACCGAGTAATCCCTGTCCACCGTCTACAACATTCTGTCCACCTCTCGCGGGAAATCTCCTCTCGAACAGCACGGCAGTCACGGGCAGATCCTCACGCCCGCTCGGGGATCGGGGCGCTCGAAAAGCGCCAACTCCCGCGCCCTCCGTTCCACTGCCGACGCTGCTCCCCCACCGGCATCCTCGCTAACTCCCGCAAGCCATGCTCGGACACCACCCGGCGCGAAGTTCCCACGGGCAGCTCCCGAATCACCCGCTGAATCTCCTGCGCCAACTTGAGCAGATTCAGGATGTTCGAGACCCGACCAGCGGCGACTCCAAACCGTTTCGCCAGATCAACCCGAGTTTTCACTTCACCGGAATCCAACAGCGCCTGCCACATTTCTGCCCGTTCGAGCAAAACCTGAACGTGAGGACGTTCCAGGATCTTTTCGGCTCGAACCTTCCGTTTTTTGACGCTGAACCGGATCAAAAAGTTCGCACTTGTGTCGGCGGTGGCGCGCAGAAAAAAACCGGCCTCGCGCCGGTTTTTTTCTGCGCACCCGACACGGGATTGAAGGTTCCAGCGGAGGTTTGACTCGAATTGGACGGAGTTCGAACGGAGTGGACGCAAGTCCACGGAGGCGAACAGAGTCCAATGAGAGAGACGGCCCCCGAAGGGGGAGCGGCCCAGCCGCAGTCAATCCTCTCGGGTGCGCTCTTACGCTTCTACACTCGCTGTTTACGCTCATTCAATCATACGGCGCACGCGAGAGCATTCGAAAAAGGTGGCTGACCTCCGGTCAGCGGCCTCGGCTCGCTGGCGCGAGGCTCGGCTACGAATCCTCTCGGGTGCGCTCTTACGCTTCTACACTCGCTGTTTACGCTCATTCAATCATACGGCGCACGCGAGAGCATTCGAAAAAGGTGGCTGACCTCCGGTCAGCGGCCTCGGCTCGCTGGCGCGAGGCTCGGCTACGAATCCTCTCGGGTGCGCAGACATGGGATTGAGGGTTCCTTCTGAGACCGCTGATACAGCAGACGACTGGGACTTACTCGCAGCTCGCTACTTCATCTCCCCGGTCACAGAACGCAGTGTCCGTTTGAATCGTGCAGGAGGCGACAGTGCGATTGGAAAAGCGCTGCGGGCAGATGTCTTCGCAGTAGCAATAGCCTGTATCTTGGGTGCAGCAATTGGAGGCAGTGCCCTCGCAAGAGTCGACCAGGCTATCGAACGGAGGCAGGACATGCGTCCCGCAGGTGCAGACACCATCAGACTGGTCGATACCGCAGCGTACCGGCTGGCAGCTGCACGAATCGTCAGTCTTGCAGCAGAGAGTTCTTTCGGAAACAGCGGCCGCGCTGCACTCTCCTTCGTAGGGCGTCCTGCCCTCGGGCATTTCCTCCGCGCAATTACAGCCATCGCCATTTTCCCAACAAACGACGCGGTTAGAGTCATCTCCGCTACCGCCAGATCCATCCCCGCTACTCGCGTCTTCAGACCCGCAGGAGATGGCCAGGAGTAGGAGAGCGGGTGGAAACGAGGGTGCGCGCATTTTTGAAATGGTAGTGAGCAGGGGCCCCTGAATCAAGTGGCGTGCCCACCCTGTATCCCGAACTTCCACAGCTACCCTCGGTGTACAGCGAACGCTGAATCATCGCGGGAGTACACCTTGCCGCCGGGTCTCAGACTCGGCGGCTTTTTCAATTCTCAATGTCGCGTTTCTCCCGTTTCGCCACGCCCCACACGCCCTCTATTTCACCGACCACGCTGCTCCCCCACCGACATCCACGCCAACTCCCGCACTCGATGTTCCATCAAGACCCGATTCGAAGCCCCCAGCGGTGCCGTCTACTTATGGGCGCGCGGACAGTGGGTGTGGGCCCTTCTCACCGCCGGACTTGGCTGCCTCTTCCTGGTAGGAGCCTACCAAGTTGCCCGAACCCGATGGGGTCTCAACGCCAGCTGTCTGTGCTTGATCCAAGGCGACACTCAGAAGCTCTCGATTCCCTGGAAGGATGTCGCATCAATTCGCTTTCGAATGGGCGAACTAGTCATCGCGAGCCGAACGGGGAAAAAACACAAAATCCCTCATACCGCCTCAGGGCTTGGAGCGCTTGCGATGCATGTGGATGAGCACTGCCCCGTACAGATCGAAATCGACGAACGGGCGCAAGCCCTATTGCTTCAGGAGTATCGAGTGGGCCTCATAGAGGCGGAAGAGGACCCTGACTCTTGGATTGCTGCCAGGCAGGGGTGTCTCACTCTGAGAGCGACATCTCCTCTCTGAAAAAAGACAGTGAGGACGGTTTCCGGATACCCTTGCGGCACACATTGATGAGCGTTTTGACAGGCTCGCCTAGTGATTGGCTGATTGTTTACTATGCTCAACGGGTGATCGAACGTCTCCTTTCCCGTCGCTGGCGTCGCACTCATGCGCTGACCGCTGTGATCGTCGGCCTTGGATGTTCCCCGTCTACTGAAAGCGAGTCGAAGGTAGTTCCACTCAGAGAAGCTCGCTACATCATCGTCGAAGTCGATGCGATGGACGGGGCTAGGCCCTCCTTCGCACCACTCCGAAATGGGCTCTCACCATGGGTCGTCCTCGAACGGAATCTCGAAGCGCTCGCCCCCCCTTCCTCCGAGGGCTTCAGCTACCCCCATTCTGACGAAGAAGTAGGGACCCTTGACGCGGCCGCAGGGGGGGCTTTTTCCGACGACGACATCCGCGCTCTAGCCGAGCGCCATCGAGACCTCGACCGAGGCGGGCGAGACGCTCACTTTCATATTCTATTCTTGAACGGGCAGTACGCGGGAAACACGCAGCAAGCTCACGCCCGCGCGCTGAACATCGGGGACACGCGCATCATCGCGGTATTCGGGGCTGCTGCCGAGGAAGATTCCGGCTTTGAGAAAATGGTGGAACAATCGGCGATGGTTCACGAGTTGGGGCACGCTTTCGGACTCGTCAACCTCGGAATCCCCGACGTGTCGGGCCATTCGGATCCAAGTTCCCCTTTACACTGCAACGAGAAGAACTGCGTCATGGGGGCCTACTCGACAATCGTCGAGGGAACCTACCACTTCCTAGAAGGCGATGAGATACCTCTCCTGTTCGGTCCCAAGTGCCTACAGGACGTCGCGAGTTACTACGAATAGCGTCCGCGAATTCTGGTACCGCCCCGTCTGGCTCCGCCGCCGGGCAGGTCAAATGCCGAAGGCCCACGAAGCTCTCAACTTCGACCCAGTGTCATTGTTGCCGTTCGATTTCGTTCCTAGTGAACATCTCCGAGATTCGAATCGGAAATCAGTTCTTCAACCCCGAAGAACTACGAAAAGCGAGGCGTTAGCGGCGATGATTCCGACGGTTGCGCTTTTCAACCTCGGGGATTGCTGAGCCACGAACGAACGCGGTATACCCCGGCGAAGTCATGACATTTATTCCTGAAAATGGCTCCGAGCCTTTCGTGTTCGACTACTCAACCCTCAAAGAGTTGGGGAAAGATCTCAACTCGACCTATCAGTCAGGTGACCCATTTCCTCATATTATTCTCGACGATTTTCTTCCGGAAAACATCGTTCGCTATTGCGTCGAGAATTTCCCCCAAGAAACGGGACCTGAGGGTTTCGCGTTTGATCGAGATCAGGAGCGCTTCAAGCGCAGCTTTCACCCTGACCATCTTGACCCCAAACTGAGGTCACTGTTCTACGCCTTCAACGCGCGACCGTTCATCAAGGTCTTGGAGAATATCACTGGAATCAAGGGCCTGATTCCTGACCCTTACTTTCTGGGAGCAGGCTTTCACGAGATTCAAAATGGTGGTCACTTGTCCATGCATGCAGACTTCAACCACCATAAGCCTCTTAATCTTGAGCGACGAATCAATGTACTCGTGTACTTGAATGACGGATGGCAGTCGGAATATGGGGGGCAACTCGAACTGTGGACACCCGATATGAAGCGTCAGGTTCAGTCGATCGTTCCGGTCATGAATCGCTGCGCGATCTTCACGACGACGCAGGAGAGTATGCACGGAAACCCCCAGCCAGTCGCCCACCCTGAAGGGAAGACCCGGAAGTCTATCGCGCTGTACTACTACACTTCCACCTGGGACTCCGCACAAACGGGCAAGACAACTCAGTTCCGAGTTCGCCCCAACTCGACCGATAAGATCGATTGGGAGATAAAAGTGAACGAAGTTTTGGAAGAGTACTTTCCGCCCTTCTTCGCTCGAAAGATCAACGGACTACGTCACCGATTGAAGAGTTAAGGCCTAGGCAGCAGAGCCGGTCCCCTGGGCCTCTGGCTGAGAAGTCAGCCATCTCACGGTCATCGCAGCAGGGGTTTTCCCTAGAGCTGCCCATTCTTGCACAGGTCGGATTTCTGTTTTGCGCTGGACGGCGACCTGCTTCTGTCCAATGACACCTGGGCGATGCAGAAGGCAATTGTTTCGACGACTTCGCGGCAGAACGGAGTCCTTCTCTGCAAGTACTGCGTCTTGATGACCACACTCTTCAGCCTGGGAGTTCTGGGCTGCGAAACGAAGAGCGCCGAGGGAGCCCCCGGGAAAAAGGAGCAACCCCCGAGCCCGGTGTCAGCTCAAACGATCGACGAACAACCTTTCCTCGAGAAGCGATCGTTCTTTGGACAGGTGCGGGCGGTGAGCGACGCGAACCTGGGTGCGGCCGAGTCCGGACGAGTTCGTACGGTACGTGTCGTTGAGGGTGACTTAGTGAAAAAGGGTCAGGTTCTCGTCGAACTGGATGATCGGCTCGCACGAGTTCAACTGAATGAAGCGGTCGCCAGCCGCAATCAGACGGATTCGCGTTCTGAGCAAGCAAAGTTCGAGGTCGAGCGCTACGGGAAGTTGCGCGAAGAAAAGGTCGTTTCCGAACTCGAAGCTTCACGCAAAGTATCGGAGGCACAAACCCTGGAGGCAGTCGCCCAGGGAGACGCCGCGCGGGTAGCGCGTGAGGCCGAGATGTTGCGTCGTCACCAAATCACTGCGCCGTTCGACGGAACGATCACCGAACGCCAGGTGGATGAGGGCGACTGGCTCAATGCTGGCCAGGTGGCCCTGCAGCTCGTGACATCGGGCCATGTTGAAATTGAAGTGCGCGCCCCCGCAGCGATGCTCGACTCCCTGGATGCGGTCAAGGAAGTCACCATTGTCTACGGGAAGCGACGCGTGCCGGCTCGGGTAGCCAGCTCGGTGAACGCTCTGGACCCAGTCACAAGAACTGCGCTACTTCGAATCACGCCCGAGGGAGAGGCACCCGGCTTACGGGTCGGCGCGGGGGTGTACGTGGAATTCACGCTGAGCAACGACGAAGGCATCAACGTGGCACGGAATGCAATTGTCTACGGGGTCGCTCAGCCGCGTGTATTTGTGATCGTGGATGGCAAAGCTGAGTCCATCAACGTGGAGATTTTGGCCACATCCGACGAGCGCGCACTTCTGGCCGCAGACGAACTCAAGATCGGACAGCGAATCATCGTGCGCGGCAATGAGCGTCTTCGCCCCGGTCAAGCAGTGACCGAAGAGGGTGCAATGATCCCACCGCAAGCTGCGGCAGAGGAGAAAAAGCTTTGAGTTCTTCTTCAGGAGGTCCTCCGGCACAGACCAAGGGAGGACTGCTGCGGAGAGCGATTGAGCGCCCGGTCACCGTTATTTCTCTGCTGATCCTGGTTTCTTTTTTTGGAGCCCTATCCGTTGTTCGCTTACCGATTCAGCTCACGCCGGACGTCACGCTCCCCACAATTTCCGTCAATACGAGCTGGCCGGGCGCGTCACCAGTCGAGGTCGAATCGGAGATCCTCGAGGAGCAGGAAGAAGTCCTGAAACGAATCGCTGGTCTGGAACTGATGGAGTCCACCGCGCGCCTGGGTCAAAGTGAGGTAAAGCTTGAGTTCGCTGTAGGAACCGATCTCGACGAGGCGCTTGTGCGCGTTTCCAACCAGCTGTCGCAGGTTCCCAGCTATCCAGATGATGCTGACCAGCCCATCGTCTCGACTTCGAATGGCTCAGGTCCTCCGCTGGCTGTCATTCTGATTCGCCACAAAGACGGCAAGACGATCGCCCCGTACCGCTCTTGGGTGGAAAACGACATCGTTCCTGAGCTGGAGCGTGTGAAGGGAATTGCGAGCACTCGCATCCGGGGCGGTCAGGTCAACGAAATCCACATCGTTTTCAACACGCGCGAGCTCGCCGCGCGGGGACTTTCGGTCCCCATGCTTGCCCGTCGAGTGCAGCAAGAACTGACCAATCGTTCGGCGGGAGACGTGACCTTAGGAAAACGTCGCCTCATCGTGCGCAGTCGTTTGGCTCCCGATGAGGCCCTCGGCCTCAAAGATTTGGTGCTCACAACGGGCCCCAATGGCTCCCCGGTGCTGTTGCGAGACGTAGCTCAAGTGAAGCGCGGACTCCGCAAGCGGACAGACTTCGCCATCGGCGACACGAGAGAAGCGATTGCCCTGTTGCCCACGAGGGAGGCAGGCAGCAACGTGTTGGAAGTCACCGAAGAGCTGCGCGAAACCGTCGAACGTCTTCACGAAGAAGCCTTCCTGCCTGAGGGCTTGGAACTCGAAATCGTCTCGGACCAAACAGACTACATTTACGATGCCTTGAATCAGGTGCGGAACAACTTGCTCATGGGAGCCGCTCTCGCCATGGTGGTCCTGCTACTCTTCCTGCAGAGCTTCTCCGCTGCCGCCGTCATCGCCATCGCGATCCCTGTCTGCGTGCTCGGCACTGCTCTGGGCATGACGCTGTTGGGTCGCAGCGTGAACGTGGTGAGCCTGGCGGGAGTGACCTTTGCCGTGGGCATGGTGGTGGATAACTCCATCGTTGCGTTGGAGAACATTGATACCTGGCGCGGACGGCTGGAAGACTCGCGGGCGGCCGCCTATGGAGCGATCCAGGAGGTTTGGGGCGCAATCCTGGCCTCAACCGCGACCACCGCCGCTGTCTTCATTCCCATCCTCACCTGGGAAGGCGAAGTCGGCGAGCTTCTCCGAGACATCGCCTACGCGGTAGCTATTTCCGTCTCCTTGTCACTCCTGGTTGCGGTCCTGGCGATCCCCAGCCTCGCAGCTCGGCTGCTTTCTGGGAAAACGAAAAACAAATCGCGACGATTCGGGGGGGTGATTGATTGGGCTGGCGGCGTCAAAGATAAACTCGCCGGCGCCGTGCACTTCATCGTCGCAACCGGACGACGGTCTGTGCTGCTCGTTCTGGTGGGCGTGGGGATCACCACGGTGGCAACTCTGTGGCTCCTGCCCGATATGGAGTACCTGCCCAACGGGAACCGCAATCTGATCTTCGGAGTCGTGCTGCCGCCGCCAGGGCTCAGCGTCGACGAACTGCTGGAAACTGGTTTTGAGAATCAGCGCATCATGCAGGAGCACGTGGGGAAACGGGTCGGCGACGTCCCTGCAGTGGAGCGCAGCTTTTTCGTGGGTGACCCCTCGAACTTGTTCATCGGTGCTGTCGCGGAAAACGCTGACGAAGTACTGCCGCTCCGCGACTACATGGCCAAGCTGCACGCTCGCATTCCAGGAAGCATCGGTTTCGCCGCTCAAGCGGCACTTTTCTCGCGCGGAATAGGTGAGGGGCGCTCAGTAGAACTGGTACTCACTGGCAAGAATCTTGAGTCCCTCGTCACGACCGGACAGAAAATGTTCGGCCGACTGCGCGAAGCTGTCCCAGGTAGCAGTATTCGCCCGGAGCCGGTGCTCGATCAGGGCGCGCCGGAGCTACATCTGCTTCCCCACCGAGAGCAGCTCGAGCTTTCCGGTATCAACCCTGAAGACTTAGCTCTCATCGCCAGCGCCTACGTCGACGGTGCCCGTATTGGCGAATATGGGGAAGAGGGTGCGCGCAAGGATGACGTACTGGTGCGCAGCGGCGATCTGGATGGCCTGGTGCTCGACGAAGGTACTCTGGCATCGGCGCCCGTCGCCGATAGTCGCGGAAACATTCTCCCCTTCGGAGTTCTTGCCTCGATTGAAACACGCCTGGGACCGATGGCAATTGCACGTCTCGAACGTCAACGCACTATCAAGCTGAAGGTGACACCTCCTGACGACGTGCCCTTCGAAACCGCCATCACTGCTGTCAAGAAAGCGGCAAACGACGGGCTCAAGGACGGCACCATTCCCAGCGACGTGAAGTTCTCCCTCGCTGGCTCTGCCGGAAAGCTTGAACAGGCACAAAAGCAATTCGGATGGATCCTTCTCCTCGCCCTCGTGATCTCCTTCTTTCTCCTGGCGGGCTTATTCGAAGACTTCCTCGCCCCCGTGGTCGTTCTGGTGACGATCCCGCTCGCAGCTGCTGGAGGAGTGATGGCGCTCACCTTCGTGGACAAGAACATTACGCCTCAACCTTTGGACCTTTTGACGGCCTTGGGGTTTTTGATCTTGATTGGCGTCGTGGTGAACAATGCGATTCTCATTGTTGATGGCGCACTAGCTCGCTTGCGCGAAGGAAACGACCTCGTGACGGCAACCGTGGAAGCTGTTCGAGCACGCATTCGACCAATCTTTATGAGCACCCTCACCTCCCTCGCCGGGCTCCTCCCCATGGTGCTCACGACCGGTGCAGGGGCCGAGCTCTATCGCGGCGTGGGAACCATCGTTCTCGGTGGTTTGGCGCTTTCCACCGTCCTTTCGCTCTTCGTGGTCCCAGCACTTTTCACACTTTTGTTCCGGGCTCGCTTTGCTGTCGCCAGCGCGACGGACGCAGTCGACTAAGCCCCAAGCAGCTCCGACCACCCGCTTTTCCAGACTCAATGCCAAAAGTTCGGGCCCGCGGCTCTAGTCTCGCGCCGCTTCGGGTGTACTCTCCTGGGCGTGAAGATTCGACACGCCGCGCCACTCCTTCTTTTCCTGACCAGCGGGTGTGGTGACAAATTCCCGCTCCCCGACGAGTTCGATGCAGCGTTCACCACAGGTCAAATTTGTGTCCCCTCCCAGGTCGCTACCGGCGAAGGGGTCGATAGCTATCCTGTGCGCTTCGACTTATGCCTCTACCGCTGTGTGAGCGTCGATCGCTCTACGGCCACCGTGCGTACGGTGTACCGCTGCGCCGCGGGACAATGCCAAATGGTCATGCTGCTGACCGCTCACGTCTACACGATCGACGGCGAAGAAGGCTGTGATGCTCGCGACCTGGTCGACCCGCCAGAAGGCGAATGCACGAGCGAGAGTTTCGAGTTCAATGTAAGCGTGCCGACCATCAACGGCGAAAAGTCAACCGGCGACTTTGCAGTGAGCATTCCTTACTTGGAGCTTGAGCAAGGTCAGAATCTGGTCGACCGGCTCGCCGCTGGCGAAGATGCCAGTACGGTGGTCCAGGAAGAAGTAGGAAGTCAGAACTATCCGGGTCGCCAGTTCGCTCTCAACTTCGACCCGGCGCATCCCTCAAGAGACTTCGCGTCGCTGACTGACGCTGACTGCAAACCGATCAGTGCTCCTTGAGCACGCTCGTTCCAAACAGAAAGTCCGGTGAATGCCAGTGAAGGTTTCCCTGATTCATCGCACGAAATACGACTATGGCCGCCCGGTGAACGTCGGGACTCAAACTGTTCGCCTACGACCGGCGCAGCAGAACCGAACGCGAATTGATGGCTTTTCGTTAGAAGTCCTGCCAGCGTCTCATCTCATCAGCTGGCAGAAGGACCCCTACGGGAACGCCATCTCCCAGATCGTCATGTTGGATAAGACGCCCACGCTCGAATTGACGGTCAACGTGGTTGCCACCTTAAAACCCTACAATCCCTTCGATTTTGTTCTGGAACCGTCAGCACAGCGCTGCCCTTTCGCCTACCGGCCCATCGAGTTTCACAACGTCCAACCGTACCTGGAGCGAGCAGTGATGGGACCCGAATTCGGGTCGTTTCTGGCAAGGGTAGATCGCAACAAGGTGCAAACGATCGATTTTCTCGTTCAGTTAAATCAGCTTGTCTACTCCACTCTCGTCTACGAAACTCGTTTGGAAGAAGGGGTGCAAACGCCTGAGCATACCCTCACCGTAGGAAGAGGTTCATGTCGAGACTCGGCTTGGTTACTTGTGCAACTCTGTCGTCAGCTCGGCTTGGCTGCGCGATTCGTTTCAGGTTACCTGGTCGAGCTCGCTCCGGACTCGCAACAGGTCGAAAGCGGAGTGATTCCTATTCGGGACTCGATGGCTCTTCATGCCTGGGCAGATGTCTACGTGCCTGGTGCCGGCTGGGTAGGACTTGACGCGACCAGTGGCCTGTTCACAGCCGAAGGACACATCCCACTAGCGTGGGCCCCCTCACCTGAGGGCGCCGCGCCCATCGAAGGACTCGTTGAAAAAAGTGAGGCGACCATCGACTTCGAGATGAACGTCACACGCCTGGGTGAGGTTGATTGAGGTCTTCCTCATGGGCGAGACCGTTAGCTAGGAGATGAGTTCTTCGATCGTTTGCAATAGCTCTTCAGGATTGACCGGTTTTTGAAGGTAGCGGCGTGTTGTATCGGTGCTCTCATCGAGGCCGGGATCCTGATTTCCACTCATCAAGAGCACGGGCAATTTCAGGGCGGAGCCGCGCAAGGCGCCTGGCAAGCTCCATCCCGTCAAGCCGCGGCATCGAAATATCGCTCACGACGCAGCTCACTTTTTGAGCGCCGTCCAGCATTCCCAGAGCCTCAAGTCCGTCTGAAAGCGCGATCACTTCGTAGCCCGCAGCGGTGAGCACACGACTCGTCGTTCGGCGCACCAGAGGATCATCCTCGACCAGGATCACGCGTCCTTTCTCAGAGCCAGTGCTTGCCAAGATATTCGACATACTCGGCCTCCGCGAAGGAACTGAAGAAGTCCTGTCCGTACACAGGGGAAAAGTGATCACAAAACGAGTCCCCTTTTTCAAGCGGCTCTCGACCTGTATCGATCCCGAAAACTGTTCCACCTGGTGCTTCACCGTGGCCAGGCCCAGCCCCGTCCCCGTCGCCTTGGTCGTGAAAAAGGGCTCGAAAATGTGGCTCTGAGCTTCAGGACTCATGCCCACACCGGTGTCCTGTGCAACGAGCCTCACCTCGCTGTCGCTCGTTTCAATGCGCACGCTAAATTTTCCACCATCAGGCATTGCGTCGCGCGCGTTCACCGCCAAGTTCAAGAAAATTTGCTCCATTCCAGCACGGGAAGCTGTAACCCAGGCTGCCGATGGCGCGTCCACACTCACCTGAATTGTGGAGTCGAGTAGTCGCGGCAGCATCCGTCCCATGGCTTCGGCGATCTGACTGAGATCGACGGTCTCCACCCGGCCCACGGTTGACCGTCCGAAGCTGAGGAGCTGGCGCGTCATCAGCACTGCCCGACCGGTCGCTTCATCGAGTTCGTCGGCAAGTTCTCCTTTGTCGTGCGGATCAGTCGTATCGCGAAGCAATTGAGAAGTGGATCGGATCACCGTAAGCAAATTGTTAAAATCGTGCGCGATGCCGCTAGCAAGATTACCAACAAGCTCCATCTTCTGTCCCTGAATCGATCTCTGCAAAGCCTGATCGCGCTCCATGGCAGCCGCTTGAGCTCGCTTGTGCATGCGCTGAAGCGAGCCCAGAGATTCGTACAACAGCACCGAGGTCAGCATGACGGTGACCGTCACCGCGCCCCAAGCATTGATGGGGCTGTAGGGTCCCAGCGGCTCAGGTAGCTGTCCTTGAAGTTCAAGGTAAGCAACGAAGGCGCACCACAACGAGCTAACTACAGCCATACTCAAGGCCGTTCTGCCCCCCACAATGCCCCCGAGCAAAAGGACCGTGACCGCAAACACGGAGGCATTCTGGCCCTGCATGCCTCCAAACAAGACGGTAACGGCCGCGATGAGTCCCCAAAAAAAGAGACCCAGAGACCAACCAGCGGCAGCAAGCTTGCCGGCGCGCACCATGAATACCACGACGAAGATCCAGACGAGGACCGAGCCGTAGAAGGTAAATGTCACGGCAATATTGTTCTCAGGTTCGAGAAGCGACGACCCCGCGCCAAGCAGCACGAGGAGAACCATGACCTTGAGCAGTCGATAGAGCAGCCCGGCTTTGGCATGGTTTTCTTCTCCATCCAAAGCTGGTGGCGTCCACCACTCTCTTAATCTCCCGCCCACTAGAATTCCGCCCCTTCTCCACCCGCCGGCAACGTTCGACCTCTAGACTGCCTGAGGTGGTTTCGAGTTGCTGCGCTGAAGGATACTTGGCTCACTGACGGGGTGACAAGCGATAAGGCGAGAACGAGCATTTCGCGCCGAGAATGCCCCGGAGATATCAGCTGAGCCATGTGCAGAGCGTGCGGAACTACTGTGCAAGTCTCGTGCAGCCTCTGGTCGACGCACCAGTGGGGTGACAACTTAGCTCTCTGATGAATCGGCTCAAACGCATACTCCTAGGTCTAGCGTGCCTCCTCACCTCTGCAGCAACGGTCCCTCAGGTGTACTGTCGCAGTGGCGCTTCAGCTCACTACGAGCGCGAATTCGAAACCCAACGAAAGTGGGGACGGCGAGTCGCCAAAGAACTCATCAGCCGTCCAGAGCGTCTTCTCTTTCAGACGGAGAGCCTGCGCTTCAATAGTCAGAGTTCAATTGCCATCTATCAGATGTCAATTCTAGGACTCGGCCAAATCATTCAAGAGCACCCCGAGCTACGAGGCGAATTCTTGCCCGCAATGCGATCTGCTGCAGATCGGATGGTGGATCCGCGCACCCTCAACTACGCACGCGAAGAGTACGGCACGAATGCGATCGTTGATCTGAAATTCTCAGGGCATGCATACCTCGGCTACGTGAATCTCGCTCTGGGCATGATGCGCTTGGTCGATCCAGACACGCCCCATGCGGAACTGCACGACCGGCTGACTGACGAGCTAGCGCGCAATCTAGATGCTTCGAAGCTGGGCGTGCTTGAGACCTACCCCGGCGAGACGTGGCCGCCTGATGTAGCTGCCGTAGCTGGATCCGTAGGCTTTCATTCGATTGTGACAGGAGCCAACCGCGAAGCATTCATGCATCGTTGGGAGCAACGCTTCAGAAAGTGCGCGCTCGACGAGTCAGGTTACGTGATTCAACGGCTGGAGAAAGCTAGTTGCGTGCCCAGGGACGCACCTCGCGGTTCGGGCACGGCTGTCTCCTCCTACTTCCTGAGCTTCTACCCAAGTAGTCTTTCTGGGGACCTTGAACAGACCCTCGTCAAGATCGGTCATCGGGAACTCTTGGGCTTGGGGGCACTCCGAGAATATCCGCCAGGGCAAGTTGGACTAGGCGACGGCAATTCCGGACCAGTCATTTTCGGCGTATCGATTGGAGCGACGGGGTTCGGACTCGGTGCCGCACGCGCTCACGACGATGAAACCCTTTTCGAAAGCCTCTTCGCCACGACGGCACTCTTCGGGCTACCTCTAGAAAACGGCGGCGAGCTGGACTTCGCCGGGGGCGGCTTGCTCGGCAACTCACTCCTCTTGGCAATGATCACCGCGAGAAAACACTCATGAACGCGAGCCCTCCGAACACGGCCCGTCGTCCGCTGATCGCAACAGGGATTGCTCTCAGCTTAGCCGCACTAGGTTACCTCCTTCTGCGCGGCAAAGACCCGATCCAGGCGCTGCTCTTCGAAGAGAATTTGCAGGTCCTGATTGGACTGGCCATGCTCCTGATCTGCCGACTGTTCCTGCTTTTCATCGCACCGGGATGGCTGCTCTACGTTTTTCTGCTGAAACAGATCACTCGTCGGAGCGGCCCTACTTCAGCGGCCCCGCCCTTGAGCGAAAGAAAAGCTTCAACATTGCCCACCCCGCGGGAAGGACCATAGAAGCGACACAGCCGTCACCTGTTATTCGGCTGCAGGCGCGTTAGGGTGCCACTGTGACGATTGAAACGCAGATAGAATCCGCCATCGAACTGGCTCGCGAACTACAGAAGCTCGCCTGCAAGTTGCAAACTCCCCAGGAAAAGCGCCAGCAAGCGGAGCTCGACCGCATGCTTCAAAAGCCGAAGGATAAGGTCGTCATGCTGCAGATGACAGACCAGGCGTTTCGCTCGAACACACCTTGGCGAGCAGCGGAGCAGCTCACACACATTCTGGACGCCCAGGGTGTACCTCGTTTTTTTTCGCCGCTCGACCGAGCCTTGCTTCGCGGATTTCAGACCTTCGGCGGATATCTTCCCGGCGTGTCCATGCCGATGGTGAAGGACAAAATGAAGCAGGAAACCGCGAACGTTGTTCTGCCTGCAGACCCTAAGGAGTTAGGCGCGCACCTCCGCGCACGTAAGGCCGAAGGTTTGCGCATGAATGTGAACTTCCTCGGTGAGGCGCTGCTCGGTGAAGGCGAAGCAGAACATCGCATCAAGCACTATCTGCAGGCGCTCCAGGATTCGAATGTTGAGGTGATCTCCGTCAAGATCTCAACCGTCTATTCACAAATTTCGCCCATGGCACGAGAGTACACAATCGGTGAGCTGTGCGAGCGCATGGAGCTGCTCTATCGCGCTGCACTCAAGTCAAAGTTCACGCGTGCGAACGGTGACCAAGTTTTCAAGTTCGTCTACCTCGACATGGAAGAGTATCGGGACATGGAGCTCACAGCCGAGGTCTTCATGCGCACTTTGGACGACGACGACCTTCAGGCGCTCACGGCGGGCATCGCGCTCCAGGCCTATATTCCTGACTCTTTTGGGGTCCAGCGCCGCATTACCGAATGGGCTCAGGCGCGCGTCGCAGCAGGCGGAGCGCCGATTGCCATGAGAATTGTCAAAGGCGCCAACTTAGAAATGGAAAAAGTGGAAGCCAGTCTCATGGGCTGGCCGCAAGCTCCCTTCGGCAACAAAATCGATTCCGACGCGAACTACAAGCGCATGTTGGACTACGCGTTCACGAAAGAGCGCGCCCAGGCCGCGCGGATCGGAGTCGCCTCTCACAACCTTTTCGACCTGGCCTACGCACTCAACCTCGCCAAGTCCCGGGGCATCGAGGAATTCGTTCACTTCGAGATGCTTGAGGGAATGGCGAATCACCAGAGACGCGCGCTGCTCACGAAGACAGATTCGATGCTGCTCTACGCACCCGCTTGTCGCCGGGAAGACTTCGTCAACGCGATTGGTTACTTGGTGCGGCGACTCGACGAGAATACAGGAGAAGATAACTTCCTTCGCCACGCGTTCCGCCTGGAACCAGATTCGCCGGAATGGACCCGCTTAGAAGAAGGCTTCGTGGAATCGTTCCGCCGCATTCCTGAGTTGCCAGATTGTGGCAACCGAACCCAGGACCGTCGGGAAGAGCAGTCGCCGCCGAGCTCCGCAGAACCAGAAGAGGGCTCGCTGTCGGTTTTCGAAAATGAACCAGACACGGATTGGGCCCTCACCCATCACGCTGATTGGGCGCAAGGCATTTACGCGGATTGGGCAAATCGCCACGGTGACAGCGCAACCTTCGCGCCGCTGGTCATTGACGGAGTTGAGAGAACCGAGGAACGGAAGGTCGGAGAAAATCGCGATCCCTCGAGGCCGAGTATTGTCGTGAGCCGATTCGCCACGGCGTCGGCTCAAGACGTTCTCGATGCGATCGCCTGCGCCAAGGCGGATCCGGACTCGTGGAGGACTAAGACCGCGGAGGAGCGACGCGCGATGCTGCGCTTGGTCGCACAAAAGCTACGCGAGAATCGGGCCAGCTTGATGGGCATTGCCCTAACAGAAGGTGGGAAAACACTGATCGAGTCCGATCCAGAGATTTCCGAAGCCATCGATTTCTGCGAATTCTATGGCCGCAGCGCAGAGCAGCTAGAAGTTCAGCCAGGACTATCATTCGAAGGCCGGGGCGTGATCGTCGTCATTCCTCCTTGGAATTTTCCTGTGGCGATCCCCTGCGGCGGAGTAGCCGCAGCTCTGGCGGCCGGCAACACCGTCATCGTCAAGCCGGCACCTCAAACGGTGCTCTGCGCTTATCTCATGTGTGAGTGCTTCTGGGCAGCGGGCGTCTCCAAGAAAACTTTGCAGTTCGTGTACGGCGAAAATGCAACCGAAGGCACCGCATTGGCGACTCATCCGGACGTGGACGCCGTGATCTTCACAGGCGGAACAGAAACGGCATTCTTCCTCCAGCGCACCGCGCCTCAGATGCGCCTGCTCGCGGAAACCGGTGGCAAGAATGCCATGATCGTTTCAGCGATGTCCGATCGCGACCTCGCCATCAAGCACGTCATACAGTCAGCCTTTGGCAACGCAGGCCAAAAGTGCTCGGCGTGTAGTCTACTGATTCTCGAAGATGAAGTGTATGACGACCCTCACTTCAAGGCGGCACTCATCGACGCGGCAAAAAGCCTCCACGTGGGTTCCGCCTGGGACGCCCAGAACAAGGTTGGCCCACTGATCCGTCCCCCCGGCAAAAAGTTGGAGGCTGGCCTGAAAGAGCTGGAGGACGGCGAATCTTGGGCACTCATGCCCAAGAAACTTCAGAACAATCCCCACCTTTGGTCACCCGCCATCAAGTGGAATGTTCAGCCAGGGAGCACCACCCACATGACCGAATTCTTCGGACCCGTTCTTGGGGTGATGCGAGCGAAGAACCTTGAGGACGCGATAGGTCTCGTGAACGCCACTGGATTCGGTCTCACCTCAGGCTTGCAAAGTCTCGATGACCGCGAACAAGAAATTTGGAAGCGGGCTATCTTCGCCGGAAATCTCTACATCAACCGCAGCATCACGGGAGCCATTGTTTCACGGCAGCCTTTCGGTGGGTTCGGACTCAGCGCCTTCGGTCCCGGCATCAAGGCGGGTGGGCCCAACTACCTTTTGCCGTTGATGAAGATTACGGAACAAGGACAACCCGAACTGGCCGAAGGAATCGACGACGAGAAGGTGGCGCATTTGCTCGACGAACCGGCGCTCCTTGAAATCGTTGGTCATGAGGCTCTCCATCAGCTGCAGCTAGCTGCCCGCAGCTACACTCTGCAAATGCGGGAAGAGTTTTCTGTCGAACACGACGACCATCAGTTGCTGGGTCAGGACAACATCCGCCGCTATCGCCCGGTGCCGCTCTTGGGAATTCGGGTGCATGCGGAAGACTCCGCATTCGAGATTCTTGCGCGTTTGTGCGCTGCGAAAATCGCTGGTTGTCGGATTCGCATCACGGCTCGACCAGGGGCACACACTCCTTTGATCCACTGTCTGTGGGAACTTACTGAACTGTGGGCAGGCCGAATCGAGTTCCTTGAGGAGAAAGATGACGAACTTGCCGCACGAATGATCGATCACCAGACAGATCGAATTCGCTACGCCGGTGAAGAAAAAATTCCCCACAACGTTCAAGTCGCCTCCGCACAGTCAGGCATCTACCTCGCTGCGGAACCCGTCCGGCAACATGGCCGCATCGAACTGCTTTGGTATCTGCGCGAACAGAGCCTTTCCTTCGACTATCACCGTTACGGCAATCTCGGGGGTCGCTCGGTGAGAAGCTGATATCTACCACGGTCCCGCCAATCGCTGTTCTAGGGTCGACGTTTTCTGACTTAGAAATTCGAAATTCTGGTATTCTGCGCGCTGGAGCAAATATGTTCGAGATTGTTCGGGTTCATGACGACGTGCTGCCGAGGAATCGCGAACGACTCTCGCGATGTAGCGAAATACTGCTATCGCAAATCCCCACGTGCAGCGAGGAGCAACGACATCACTTGAGGACGTGCCTCCGTGATCCGCTCACCACTCGCTTTCGTTCCGTACTCCTCATCGCGGAACGCCGTCAGAAGGTGGCGGGCTTTGCGCTGCTGATGCACGAACCGGTCCTGCGCTTCTGCTATCTCGACTACTTGTGCGTCGCGCCAGGACGTTCATCGCGCGGGATCGGAGGCGCGCTCTACGAGCGCGTGCGAGAGGAAGCGAAAACAACCGCAAGTCAGGGACTCTTTTTTGAGTGTTGGCCCGATGATGCCTCACTTCTCCATGACCCTAAGGAACTTCCCCAGGCGATCCAGCGCCTGCGCTTCTACGAACGACTTGGCGCGCGCCCTATTCTCGATACCTATTGGGACGAACCAGCTGGAGATGGCGCTCCCCTTACCCATCTCATGTTCGACGGCCTAGGGAACGCACAACCGCTCCGCAAGGCTCAGCTCCGTAAAGTCATGCAGGCGCTCCTCGAGCGGCGCTACAAGAGCAGCGTCGATGCGTCAGAAATCGATCGTTACCTGAAGAGCGTGCGGAGCGATCCCGTCAAGTTGCGCCCGCAACGCTACTCAAAAACGCAAGCTCCAGCGCCTCGACAGAACAAGAATCAGATCCCCCTCTTCGTCTGCCATGGTCACGAAGAACACCATGTGAGCGACCGAGGGTACTACGAATCCCCTGCTCGCCTTGCGGCACTGCTGCCCGCCCTCACTAAGTCGGGGCTATTCCTTGAGCAAGCTGGTCGCACGTTCCCAGACGCTGCCCTCCGCGCAGTGCACAAGCGGGAGTACCTTGATTTTTTGGGTGGTATCGCTCAGGGAAAGTTTCTTCCACTCACTCGACCGGATGTCTTTCCGCCACGCCATCTCAAAGTCGCCCCCCACTCCAGCTCGGCGCAAATGGGCTGGTTCTGCACCGACTCGTTCACACCGCTTGATCCCAAGGCAATCGCCGCGGCGCGTCGAGCTGTCGATACAACACTGAGCGCGACTCAGGCCGTGCTTGACGGCGCGCCGCTCGCCTACGCATTGGTCCGTCCTCCCGGCCACCATGCTGAAAGCGCAAGTCTGGGCGGCTACTGCTACTATTCAAACGCAGCAATTGCAGCGAGCCACGCGCGCAAGAGCGCCGCTCGTGTCGCAATTCTCGACCTGGACTACCACCATGGAAACGGACAGCAGGAAATCTTCTACCGGCGTTCCGACATTTTGACCGTGAGCATCCACGCCGAACCGCAATCTGCCTATCCCTTCTTTTCTGGGTTCGCCGACGAACGCGGTGTCGGAGACGGACTCGATTTCAATATGAACTTGCCGCTGCCACTGGAGCTCAGCCCGGACGCCTGGTTCACGCGCGGACTACGGCCTGCGCTCGAACGCATCAAAGCCTTCCAACCCGAACTCCTCATTGTGGCGCTTGGCCTCGACACCGCGGCAGGTGATCCCACTGGGAGTTGGGTTCTGCGGGCCCAAAACTTCAAGGAAGCAGGGCTACGGGTCAGTGACATCCCGGTGCCGAGTGTCGTGGTACAAGAGGGAGGGTATCGAACAAGAACCCTTGGAACGAACGCCGTTGCATTCTTTTCCGGCCTCGCACACGGCCGTCGCCTCGTTGAGTGAGCGATTGCGCTCTCACTCTAAGCCAACGGCCTCCCCCTTGTGACCAGAAGCTCCTTGATAGAAGCTCCTGGCGCTATGAAAAGTCAATCGATTCAAATTGGATATGTGTGTGCCCTGACCGCTCTGAGCCTCAGCGCATGCGCAACGAACACGACGCCTCCCGCCGAGCCAACAGCTCAAGCCGAGCCAGCACCAGAACCTGCGGAAACAGAACAACCTCCGCTCGCACCAGCAGATGAAGAAGTCGATCAACTTTACGTCGAGGGTGTCGCCGGTGGAGTGATGACTCGCACTGTCACCCTTGAGGCAGAGGTGATTGCAGTCGATCAGACCAAGAAAGAAGCCACTCTTCGTGACGCCGAAGGAAACGAAATTTCGGTGCGCGTAGGCGAAAACGCCGTCAACTTCTATCAGGTCGCTGTCGGAGATCGGGTCAAAGTTGCGATGGGGCAAGAACTTGTCGTTTACGTCGACGACGCTGAGCAAACCGAGCCAGATAATACGGCGGTGGTCGCTGCAGGCGCAGAGCAAGGCGCTCCGCCCGCAGGAATGGTCGTTGCAACGACGAAGGTCACGTCAAAAATCAGCGCAATGGATAAAACGGCGCGGACGGCAACCCTCACCTTTGAGGATGGAACGAAAAAGACTTTTGAAGTGCGTCCTGACGTCGATATGACTCAATACAAAGTCGGCCAAGACGTCGTGTTTCTCGTGACCGAGATGCTTGCTCTCGAAGTTGAAAAGCTGTGACGCTCGAAGGTCCGTTCGAGTGAGCTTGAGCGGACCTGAATCGCCGAGCAATCGTTCTAAAAACTGAACTTGTAGCCAAGTTCGAAAATGTGCGAGTTCACGTACTCGTGGAGATAGTAGTCCAGTCGGTATTTGAAGAGCACTGACTGGTCAATATTCTTCTTCTTGGCCCGATAAAACTTATACGATACGCCCGCGCTGTAGCGCATCCGGTTGAGTTGATGAGGCGTGAGATCTTGAAACAACTCAGCAGCTACATCGGTCGACCATCGCTTTGTCGGATCGTAATCGAGTCCGAGCTTGTAACGCAGTCGCTGAGTGGCGGTTTCCTCTGGACTGAATGAAGCAGAGTACCTCACCCGAAATGAGGGTTTGAAGTCACCCAGCGGGAGCTTGCCTGTGAAATCAAGACGAAGACGATGCTCTGGGGTCAGGCCATCCTTCTTTTCGTCCAGTTCAAAACGGTAACCAGGAGTGATCTCAAGGTACTTGAGAGGCTCATAGTCGAGACCTACTTCCAGCAGGTAGCGATCCGGATCAAAGCCATCTGTCCTCATCTCCGGATTCACGAAGACTTTGAACTGCTTGGTGAGCTCCTTTTGCGCGACGGCACTGAACCGAAGCCCCGTCTCCTGCTCCACCTCCTGTGCCCTCGCTTCCTCTTCCAACAAAAAGCTACCGCAAAGCAGAAATCCCACGGCAAGCGCCGCACACCGAATAGCCAGCTTCATGATCGAATTTAGGCAAGAAAGATAAGACGAGGGAGCAAACACCAGCGAAGAATAGCGAGCATTTAGTTTCGCTAAATATCCATACACCTGTCGGCTAGCGACCCGCAATATCCGGGCTCACCGCGCCCGCGATCGCTCCATTGACGATCAGCAGTTCGGCGAGACTGATCTTCTTGTTAGAAAGTGCATTGATCAAAGCGATACCTATTACGACGTAGAGGTGAGTGAGATCCTTGATCGCAAGCGATTCGGTTCGGTAACGCAAGACTCCGAACACAGCAAAAAGTCCGAGGGCGAATGTAGCTGCGAATGACGCATCACGTTGCGAAGGCTCTGGAGATTCAGTCTGGGAACATCCGAGCAGAGTTGTGGTCACCCAAAGCCCGAAGGTCGGCAGGACACGAGCAATTTCGCGACGCACAAGGAGGATATTCCCGACTTCCTCGTCGAGTTTCGAGGCCTTGAAGTCATTCGGAAACCTATTTCAGCCCATAGTTCCCCCCGATGAATGACGGAGGCGAGCGAAAGACGGCCCGTTTTGAGATACCCGGCGGACCCGACGGAGGGATCAGCTCCTCGGATGTAGCCATCGGAGACCTTGGTCCGTGCGCGTTCGAGTCACCCGTGGCGCATCACTTGGGTGAGGGGGCTATGCTCTTCGTGGGAGCGGCGGACAAAGTGCTCGTCAACGACCAGCTCTCGCAAGTACGACGCGACGCGGCCTCCCTCGTCGAGGCCCCGGCCTTTGAACTGGCGGGCCCGCGCAATCGTGTATTCTTTGAGGGTAAACGAGGGCGGGCTGGAATCGTCACCTGCGGTGGATTGTGCCCAGGCCTCAATAACGTCATTCGTGGGCTCGTGTTCGAACTTTGGTTTGGTTACGGGGTGAAGCGCATCTACGGGTATCGCTACGGCTACGAGGGCCTTGTCACCGAGGGACAACCGCCTCTCCACCTCACACCTGAGTCAGTGATGCATATCCATGAACAAGGTGGAACAATGCTCGGCAGCTCGCGCGGCGGCCAAGATCCTGAAAAGATCGTGGACAACCTAGAAGCGCACGGCCTACAGATGCTGTTTGTTGTAGGAGGCGACGGGACAATTCGCGGCGCCATGGCGATTGCGGCTGAAGTAAAAAAGCGCGGCCTCGCCATCTCCGTGGTGGGGGTCCCGAAGACGATCGACAACGACATTCACTTCATCGATCGTAGTTTTGGTTTCGAGAGTGCCTATTCTGCAGCAGTTGATGTAATTCGGGCGGCCCGGGTCGAAGCACGCGGAGCTCGAGACGGTATCGGCCTGGTCAAGCTGATGGGACGTCACTCAGGATTTGTTGCCTGCAATGCCGTACTGGCCTCGGCCGATGTCGACCTGGTACTCATCCCCGAGGACGCACCACAACTGGAGGGTGAACAAGGGGTACTCGCCTTCATCGAGCGCGTACTGAATCGCCAAGGACACGCTGTCATTGTCGTGGCCGAAGGAGCGGCTCAAGACCTCCTCCAAAGTGCCCAGGGAAGCGACAAGAGCGGAAATAAGAAGCTGGGGGACATCGGTGCCTTCCTACGAGATCGAATCAATCAACATTTTTCCGAAGCAGGGCGCGAAGTCACGCTGAAGTACATGGATCCTAGCTACTCAATCCGCAGCGTGCCTGCCTCTCCTTCGGATAGCGTCTACTGCTGGCACATGGCGCGCAACGCTGTCCATGCGGCCATGGCCGGCAACACCGAGATGCTCATTGGCCGCTGGCATGGGCGCTTCGTTCACGTACCAATGGCCCTAGCAACGCGGGCGCGCAAACAGGTGGATCTTCACGAAGACTTGTGGATGAGCGTGATTGAATCAACGGGACAACCTCGCCACTTTGGTCCTTCTTTCTGAGCATCGAGTCGCGGCAGTTCCACTGTGGAGTGCCATCAATTGGCTCCCCTCGTGAAAAGCGGGCATCATCTTCAACCGAATGAAGCCGCACGAATCAGTTCTTCATCGCTTTCCAAGTACTGCCTTCTTCTGGGGAACACTCTTAGGAATCATTTGCTTGATACTCGACACGTGCGCTCTCGTGCTGCGACGGCGGTTCGAGCTGGAATCGACGCCGCGAGAAGGTTCGCTCATCCTCGACGCTTTTGTCTATTTTTGTCGAGGAGCATTATTACCGTTATTCCTCGGCACGCTTGGTAGCTTGACTGGTGCCCTCTGGCGCGCCAGTTGGCTGGCCTACGGTCAGCGACCGCCGAGGTTTCAAGACTTTCTTTGGGAGTGGCGAGAAGAAACGCCCACTCGTTCTGCCGCCTTACTGAGCCTCATCCCGCTCACCGCCGCGGCTGCGAGCCTGGGTATACCTGCGACCACCTTCGCCCTGCGCTCGATCAACACCCCGACCTACGCCGCCGTAAGCAGTTGGATGCTGGGGTTCGGCTCGGCTCTTCTTTCCTGCCTGCTCGCGCCAACCGTTTGGAAGCGACTGTCTCGACTACTGCATTCAACTTGGGTCCTCAAAAACCAAAGACTCTTTCTGCCTGGTGGTTTGGTGCTCTTGGCGCTGATCACCCTCCAGCTAGCGGCGCTCGCGCTGGCACTCAGTAGTCGCCGCTGGGGAGACGGGATCGCCTGGGTTTTTGTCTTTGCCCCTGCACTCAGTCTGACTTTGATGTTGCCACTTGGGGTGCCCCTCATCAATAAGATCGGAACTCGCGTCCGCTTGACAGTCTGCACACTTCTACTCGCTTTCGGTTCCATCGCTGCAGCTGCGCCGACCTCGATAACCGAGTCGTTGCGCTCCACTTCCGTCGAGTCAGGTTTTCCAAACTCATGGGCTCGTGCGCTCAGCGCCGTGACCGATATCGATGGCGATGAGGCAAGCGGACTCTACGGTATCGCCGACTGCGCCCCTTTTACTGGAAACATCTATCCAGGCGCTCCAGAGATAGCAAACAACGGCATCGACGAAGACTGTGACGGTCTTGATCTCAAGGAAGAGCCTGGTGAATCTCTTGCTGTCCAGTTCACTCCGGCAAAACGACCGACACGACTAGCCAGCCGACCGCACATCATCCTGATCACAACCGACAGCTTAAGTATGAGTCGCACGGGGCTAGGGGGTTCCAAGATAAAGACCACACCGTCACTCGACGCCTGGGCACAAAAGGCCACACTCTTTCAGTCGGCGTTTTCCAACGCCAACGCAACCTACGCCTCGATCCCGACACTGCTCGCCGGCGGGTACCCAAGTGAAATTCCGTCGCTCCAGACAGGCACTACTCCGGCCCCCTTTTTCGATGACCAAAGTGTTCTTCTACCAGCGCTTCTTCGGGAGCAGGGATATGAGACCGTCGCGCTGCTAGGAAACTCCTACTTTTCAACCCACGCCTGGCCTTCTCTCGGGGACTCTTTTGACACCTTCAGCTTGGAAGAATTTGAAGAGGCTCAGAAAACCGAAACGGATGGCGCGGTGCATGCCGCACCACAGCTCACGCAAAGGGCAATCTCGGAAATCCAAAAGGAAAGAGACCGGCCGCTTTTCCTTTGGGTCCACTATTTCGACCACCACAATCCTTACATCCCGCGCGAAGCTTGGATGAGCGACATCAATGCAGGAAGAACCCAGGCTGAGCGTTTTGATCAGGAGCTTCACTACGCGGACAAGCACTGGGGAGCTCTGTTTGATGCCTTAGAGACAACTTTCCAGCCCGAAGAATACATCGCTATCTTCACGGCTGATCACGGTGAGGCCTTCGACCTCAATCACCCGCTTAAGCACCATCTATTCTCGCTTCACACCGAAGAACTCCACGTCCCCCTCGTGATTCAAACCTACGCACAACGTGGTGAAGCATTCGATGAGCTGGTGAGCCATCTTGACATCGTACCTACGTTGGGTGAACTGGCGCGCTTTCGCTCTGCGCTAACTTGGCAGGGAGAGAGCCTGGTACGCACTCTCTTTGAAGGGTTGGCGCCGAAAAAAAAAGCGGTCTACTCGATGTTCTACTTGGCGGAAAAGGTCAGGCATGGTCAAGATCCGTTCCTGCAAGTCGGATTACGAACCGATGAATACTACTACGTCGACAACCTGGAGAACCGAACACAGACGCTCACCCGCTGGCGCGAGGACCCGCTCGATCAAGTCAATCTCACGAAGCAGGTCCCGGAGGTCGCCCAGCGAATGGCCTACTACTTGCAGCGGAAATTGACCGAGCTTCGTGAGGGTGACCAAACGAAGCTGGACAGCGGTCAGTCGAGCGCGAGGTAGGTCTTCCTTCACCGAGGTCGCGCTTCCCGGGAAACTTGACTAACCTTCGACACGGGAATGAGGGGAGAGTGGACGCTAGAAGACTGCGCTGGGCTCATGCGCGCATTTTCGCTGACTGATGCTTACGCGGCATGGGAGGCGGGACTCGAGGTGCTTTCATCCAAGGGTGTGCGCGAAATCGACTCTCCTCAAGACGCCGCCTGTCTCACCCTCCGTTTCGGAAACAGTCATCGCTTTTTCGCAGGGCCACCTGAACTAGATTCGGAGGCCCGATCGTTCATTGGCACAGCACTGAAAAGCGCCTGGTTACGCGTCGAGGACGCCAAGACTCACGCGCAACTCGAAGAACGATCGCGGATGATTTCTCAGGCTTCGTTTGAAGGGCTTCTCATTCACGAAAATGGACAGGTTCTTCACGTCAACGAACGTCTGTGTGAAATCTTAGGGCGCCCTCAGGAAGAGTTGCATGGCTCTCATGTCATTGCGCTGTGCGTTGCTCCGGATGACCAACCCGAAGTGATGCGACGCATGCAAAGCGGTTTTGAAGGCGCCTATGTGTTGCGCGGAGTCAGAGCGGATGGCTCCATTTTTCCGGCCGAACTCCAATCCAAGCAAGGGCATCTTGGAGAACGCCCCATTCGTGTTGTCGCCGTTCGTGATGTCACAGAACGCGAAGAGATGCTCAACCTTCTACGAGAAAGCGAGACTCGACTCCGTTACCTCACCGACGCAATTTTCGATCTCACCGTTCTCAGTCGAGACGGCACTATCGTGGATGCAAAAGGTCCACTCCTTGATAGCCTCGGCTTCAGCGCCGAGTATTTCGTGGGGCGAAAGAACTTGGAGTTCATTGCCTCTTCCGCATTAAAGTTGAGCAAGCAGCAGATCGAAGAGTCCGTTTCAGGACGTTATGAAACGACGCTCGTCGATGCTGCCGGAGCATTGGTGCCCATCGAGGTCATCGCAGTCAACTCGACCCTCAATGGTCAGCCGGTAAGAGTAGCTGGAATTCGCGACCTACGCGAACAACGACGACAAGAAATCGAACGCCACGCACTACAGCAACGGGTCGAGCGTGCACAACGCACCGAAAGCCTAGGCGTCCTCGCCGGAGGGATTGCCCATGATTTCAACAATCTCCTGGTCAGCGTCTTAGGCAATGCAGAGATTCTCTCCGCAGACGCAAAAGACGAAGAAACTCGAACCATGTCTGACAGCATTGTGATCGCGGCTGAGCGAGCAGCCGAACTCACAACAAGACTACTCGTCTATGCAGGGCGGGGTGAACTCGGGCCCCCCACCTCTTTCAATGTCTCGACGCTGATCGATGAGCTGGTGCGGCTCCTGCTCAAACGCGATGCAGAACACCAATCAGTTCAGACCGAGATCGAATCCGGCTGCTTTGTCGTGGGTGACAGAGCAAGTCTCACGCAGGTACTACTCAATCTGATGACCAATGCGCTCGACGCCTCGTCACCGGGCGATCAAGCGATTGAAGTCCGGGTAGCCCACGTCACGAGTCTCGACGATCGTTGGGACGACGCCATGGGCGCTACCGTGCGTCCTGGGAACTGGGTCCTGATCGAGGTCGAAGACTTCGGCGTTGGGATGGATCGGCTCACGCAATCACGAGTATTCGAACCATTTTTCTCGACCAAGAGTACAGGACATGGCCTCGGAATGGCCGGCTGCCTAGGTATTGTCGAAAATCATCGTGGAGCTCTGCACCTCCAAAGTGAGCTCGGCCTAGGAACGCGTTTTTCTCTCCTCCTTCCAGCATCATCCCCCGACTCAAAGAGAATCGTCACCCATTCCGATGGCTTGTTGGCCCCCTGTCGAGTTCTTGTCGTCGACGATGAACCAATGGTTCGAGAACAAATGCGCCGCACCTTGACGCTACGAGGGTACAGCGTGACAGAAGCCGACTCGGCTGACAGCTGCCTAGACGTCCTGGCGATCGAGACCTTCGATGTTGTGCTCATGGACATCATCATGCCGGGGATGAGCGGCACCGAAACCGTCTCCGAGTTACGGACAAGAGGCTGTGATGTGCCCGTAGTTTTTGTCTCCGGGTACTTCGAAGCCGAACACGAAAAATGGCTCAAAGAGCTGTCTTTTCAGGGCTTTTTGCGAAAACCCTACAGCATTAGCGATCTGATCGCTGTGGTAGAAACGGCCCGTCGAAAATAGTCGATAATCCGAGCGGGATGACCGCCTTCCGCTAACGAAGCGGCCATCCCAGTAACAGGATCACAAGGGTGACCGTACCCACAAGAAGATTCATCGGAATGCCAACACGCAGAAAGTCTGCGAAGCGGTAGCCCCCCGGCCCATAAACCATCAAGTTCGTCTGGTAGCCAAGTGGCGTAGCGAAGCTAGCGGAGGCCGCCATCATGACCGCCAAAACGAATGGCAGCTCACTGAGCTGCATCGATTTCGCGAGCGAAAGAGCGACTGGAAGGACCAAAACAGCGGCAGCGTTGTTCGTGATCAGCTCAGTGAGCAGAGAGACGCAGACATAAACAAGCACCAACATCAGCCAAGGCCGCCCTGCACTGAGTCCCACAATCAACTCGGCCAGGTAGGCTGCCACTCCCGTTTTCTCCAGTGCTGCACCCAAAGCGAAGGACGCCGCAATCGTCACAATCACAGATCCATCGAGGCTCTTTTCGGCTTGAGAGGGAGAACAGCAGCCGGTGACAATCATGACAACAGCCCCGAGAAGCGCTGCGTTGAGCATGCTCAGCCAATCAAAAGCCGCAGCCGTGACCACCAACAGGAGGATCCCCCAGGACAAAAGCGCACGCTCGTGGCGCGGGGGACTAGCTTGGGTGTCATTGATCAACAGAAAGTCCTTATTGTACTGCTGACGACTCACAAAGGCGGGGCGCGCTTCCAAGAGCAGAGTATCGCCCGCGGCAAGCTTGGTCGAACCAAGGTTCCCGGGAACGCGCTCACCATTGCGCGCGACCGCGAGCACAACTGCCCCGTAGCGATCGCGAAATCGCGCCTCACGAATTGCCTGTCCAATCGCCGAGCAGTGAGGTGAAACGACGGCTTCGACAAGGCGTCGCTCCGCCCGATCAGTCAAAGAGATTGGAGAATCTGTAGCCTCCGACGGCACGATACCTCGCACGCGGAGCAAATCTGAAACTGCTTCAACATCTCCTACAAAGACGAGTCGATCTTCTCCTCGCAGAATCTCTTCCGATGAAACCGCGGTGAGTATCGTTTCATGACGAACAATCTCCACCAGGTAAACCCTCTCAAGATTTCTCAGCTCCGCTTGAGCAATCGATTGTCCGACAAGGGGTCCGGCCGAGTCGACCCTCACCTCAAGCGTAAATTCGCGTAGGTTCTCGCGGAGCTCACGCTCGTTCCGCTCGGGGAGCCAACGCGGAAACATTGCCCACATGAATGCCAGCCCCACGAAAGCAACGGGCAGACCAAGCGGTGTGATCTCAAAGAAGGACAACCCAGGCTTTCCGGTCAGCTCCTGGTACTGACCATTCACAATCAGATTGGTGCTCGTGCCAATCAAGGTCAGTGTGCCTCCAAGAATCGAGGTATAACTGAGCGGAATCATCAACTTCGACGGGGCAATTCCTATCCGTCGCGACCAAACATGAACGGCTGGAATCATCGTCGCGACGACAGGTGTGTTGTTCAGGAACCCGCTCAAAAGCACCACTGGCGCGAACAAGCGCGTCATCGCGGCGCGCGTCGTCCCGGGCTGCCCCAGGACTCGCTTCACCAGCAGGTCCACGCCTCCCGAGGATTCGATTCCCGCGGCGACAACGAACATGGCTGCCACTGTGATCAGGCCGGAGTTGGCAAAGCCAGATAGTGCCTCGGCTGGAGTGAGGATCTGGAACGCACTCAGCGCCGTGAGGGCCGCCATCAGAACGAAGTGCGTGCGAATTTGAGTAAAAATGAGGACGCAGAGGACTGCGCCCGTGATTGCCAGGGAAAACCAACCCGAAAATGACATATTGAACTCAGCGCTCTGGGGAATTTCGCGAGACAATAGACCCAGCGCTTAGAAACTAAAGTAATATTAATTCATCCCACCATAACCAGAAGAGATATTTAGGCACTCTTCGAAACATGCCGTGTGGTGTTCTGAAACGGAGTCGGCTGGACATTTATCTCAGGAGAACAATGTTTGGCGTTTCTTGAATTGTCGGGTGTCGGAAAATCCTTTACCGGCGGGAACGGTAAAACCTTTGAGGCGCTCAAAAACGTAGAGCTCGCCGTTGAGGAAGGTCAGTTCATCTCGATCATTGGTCACTCTGGATGCGGAAAGTCCACGGTACTCAACTTGATCGCCGGGCTCTTGCCCATCAGCGCCGGAAGAATCGAGGTCGCTGGGGTCCCAGTAAAGGAGCCTGGACCTGACAGAATGGTGGCGTTCCAGAATCACTCTCTCCTCCCGTGGCTCACCCTACGCCAAAACATTCGCCTCGCAGTCGACCAAGTACAGTCGAAGGAAAGTTCGGCCACTCGAGCCAAGATCGTCAACGACTACCTGGCGATGGTGAATCTCACTGCTGCGGCCGATCGCTTGCCTGATCAGGTGAGCGGAGGAATGAAACAACGCTGCGGAATCGCGCGAGCACTGTGCGTGAAACCCAAAGTCTTGCTCTTGGACGAGCCTTTTGGCGCCCTAGATGCGCTCACACGAGCCAACCTGCAGGACCAGCTGGTTCGCATTTGGGAGGAACATCGCATCACTGTTGTGATGATCACCCATGATGTCGATGAAGCACTGCTGCTGTCAGATAGAATCGTCATGATGAGCAACGGCCCGTCGGCGCGTGTCGCGGAGATCATGACTGTCGAGCTTCCACGACCGCGTGACAGGCTGAAAGCGGTCGATCATCCCAGCTACTACAAGCAACGAGGCGAGCTCCTGTACTTCCTCAACAAGTGCAAGAAGGCGAAGGTAAAACCGACCCAACAAATCGCTATGCCGGATGAAGGACCGGATCCGATCACAGGGATCGAGAAGAAGCACATCACAGTCGGCTTCGTACCGCTCGTCGATTGTGCTCCCCTTGCGGTCGCAGAAGTAGAAGGCCTCTTTGAAGAGCAGGGACTGAAGGTCACCCTGTCCAGAGAACCGAGCTGGGCAGCGATCGCGGACGGGATTCGGGAGGGTCGCCTCGACGCAGCCCAGATGATTGCGGGAATGCCGCTTTCACTTTCTTTGGGCGCGGGCGGCGTGGAACCTTTGGCAGTCACCACTGCCATGGTGCTGAGCCGAGGCGGCAACGCGATCACATTCGGAAACGACCTGATTCTGTCGGAAACAGCCAACCGAACTGATCTCAAGGAAAAGCTAGCAGCGGCAAAAGAGCCTCCGATATTTGGCATGGTGCATCCGGCGTCCATGCACAATCTTCTACTGCGCGCATGGCTGGCCGAAGAGGGCATTGATTCGGAAACCGACCTCAGGCTTCGGGTGATCCCGCCTCCTCAAATGATCAGTAACCTGAAGCGAGGAACGATCGTCGGCTATTGCGTGGGCGAACCTTGGAATGTACGCGCCGTGCGCGAAAAACTCGGACAAGTCTGTGCGACGGATGTCGACATCTGGCCCGACCACCCCGAAAAAGTGTTGGGGGTGTCAACAGATTGGGCGACTCGCTTCCCCACGACTCACCGAGCGCTCATCAAGGCACTGCTCAAAGCCTGTAAGTTGGCAGATGAAGAAACGTACCGCACGGAGGTACTCGCAGAGCTACTCACGGAGCAGAAATACATCGGCGGCGAAAAACGCGACTACCTCACTTGTCTCCGCGGCCCTTACACCTACGGACCAAAGTACGCGGTCGACACGAAGCGCATGGTCAGATTCTTTGACGAGGAAGCCAATCTTTGTGGCGAATTGGAATTCCATTGGGTGCTCGCACAGATGGCACGTTGGGGGCTCGTCCCCTACCCAAGAAATGCGGTCGAAGTAGTCCAAGGAACACTCATGTTGGACTTGCTGAAGAGCGCTGGTCGCGAACTAGAAATGTCGTTTGGTGAGGCCTCAACTGAAGCGCTTCAAATCGGGGGGGACCCGCCCTTCCGCATCGACGGGGCGCGCGACTACCTGCGGAATGTTCTTGCGAGCTCGAAGATGACGATCGACGACGAAACCAGCTCTCCAGAAGTGATTGAGCTGCTCGCTGTAACTTGAAGGCGCCCCCGATGAGAAAGTTCCTATGGACGTAGTACTAGAATTGGCCAACCTGGGAAAAAGCTTTCCGACCCCCCAGGGAGAGTTCATCGCTGTTCGTGATGTATCTCTTAAAGTGGAAGAGGGGGAGTTCATCTCAGTCATGGGTCACTCCGGGTGCGGCAAGAGCACCGTGATCAACATGATCGCTGGTCTCACGAATTCCACGTCAGGTGGCGTCTTGGTCGACAATCGAGAGGTACGCGAACCTGGCCCCGATCGCATGGTCGTGTTCCAGAACTACTCGCTCCTGCCGTGGCTCACAGCTCAAGAGAATGTGGAGTTCGCGGTGAACTCAGCTCGCGACGAGATCGGCCGCATGATCTTCGCGCACGAAAGCCCCGCGCAGAGACACGAGCGGGCGATGAAGTATTTGACTTTGGTCGGCCTCGTTGAATCGAAAGATAAGCTCCCTTCGGAAATGTCGGGAGGCATGAAACAGCGCGTTTCTATTGCCCGCGCGTTGGCCCTTGAACCGCGCATACTGATCATGGACGAACCCTTTGGCGCTCTGGATGCCATCACCCGTGAGGAGCTTCAGGACGAACTGCTTGCGGTGTGGTCAAATTCGGCGACCACCGGGGTCATGGTGACCCATGAAATCGACGAAGCCATCCTGCTCTCTGATCGCATTGTCATGATGACGAATGGTCCAGCCGCCACCATTGGCGAGATCTTTGACGTGCCCCTGGGGCGCCCACGCACGCGCCAATCGCTCACGGATTCGCCTGAATACTTTGAACTGCGAAACCAAATATTGAAGTTCCTCTACGAGAAATTCGCACACGACGAAGAATCCTGACGTTCTAGAACTCTCCCCTCTTCAAACGAGACTTCTAATTATTCCAGCCTACCTGATCGCCTTCTGCGCCACGCCCACCCAGCGACAACCAGAGAAATCACCCAAGACAAAGGCGAACGAGTTCTTGAGCTGTTCGACAGCTTACAACCACATCCGTCGTCCGCTGCGGGATCCCCGGGCATCGGATCACCCGGATCCATCGGATCCGCGCCACCCATTGCCATTGCTCCGCCTTGATTTTTCCCACCGGTCCCTGAATCGCTTCCTCCGGCCGAAGTCGACGCCCCGGACCCTGGCGTCCCCCCAGAATTCGAGCTTCCCCCAGAATCAGAGCCGCCCGTGGCAGGGCCTCCACCTTGTCCACCCATTGCGGTCTCGCCGCCGGTTCCAGGCTCTTCCGGCTCGGCTTCGCGGACCTCGAACCTGAAGTTGACGAAATCGACGGCGGGGCCATCCGAAACACTCACCATGACCGAAAAGGTCCCGATCCCAGTCGGAACGCCAGTGATGCTGCCTGTCCCGGTATCGATATTGAGTCCTTCTGGCAGGCCGCTGGCATCGAAGAACAAGAGATCTTCATCGGCATCAGCTGCCAACAAAGCGAGCTCGAACTCTTCACCCGCATAGACCAGCTGATCCATGACCGCAGTCAAGACGGGCGCCTCGTTCAGAACCTGAATGGGCTCGTTGATCGTCAGACCCGTCAAATTGCGCTTGGGGACATTGGCGTGCTCGAAACTCACGTTGAGCACTTCGTTGCCACCGCGTTCAAAGAACCCCACAACGATTTGATGCGCTCCAGCCGAAAGAGTCGCGGTGCCGCTCTGTTCCTCTGTGCCATGCAGCCCGTCGTTGTCCACCACCAAGACATCATCAATCCAGACTCGACTCCCATCGTCGGACGAAGTGAAAAAGGTCCACTCCCCGCCTTCCGGCAGAGTCACGTAACCCGAAAAACGATACGCAAAATCATCGTCTCGGAGTCGAGTCGAGAGATCAAAGGTGGAGGCGTTGCCTGTGAGCACCGGGGTGAGAGAATCAAAGTCCGGCAACTCGTCCAGCATCCCCGTTTCGTAATATTCGAAAAAGACCCCGCTGCGAGTCGCCTCAGGAGAGGCTCGAGCGATCCATTCATAAAGCACGCTCATCGCTCGTTCATGAACGCGAGATTTGGCCAATGGCGGCATGGCGCCGGCGCCAACCGTGTTCGCCCTCAGGTAGATGAGCGACGAGTCCGGCAAGCCTGGATGCACGAGATAAGCGTCGGCAATCCCCCGGCTATCAATCACCCCTCCCCAAACGAGTCCCTGGCTGGACAGCGGGGTCGTCAGTCTCGCGTCAAACGCCGCGCGATTCCCGGTTTCAGGTCGATGGCAATTGGAGCAGTTCGTATCTAAAAATGCTCGAGAACGGTCCTCCAGTGATCGCGTCACATCAGAAATGGCTGCGGCACTCAAGAAGGCATTCTGCGTACCTTCCTCGAACGGGTTCGAGAACATTCCGAGAGCGCGCCAGGTATTCAACTGATTGTCGACGATGCCTGTATCTTGATAAAGCATGTCACGGTTCAGTGCGTGAGTCCTCGGACCGAGAGTTCCGCCTGCTCCATTCGTGTGACAACTGCGACACTCCGTTCTGGAGGGATAGGTCCACAATTGCTCTCGATCCTCTCCCGCTAGGTCGGAGATGAAGAGCGACTGGGTCGCACCGGCAACAAGCAAATCAGCATCGCTACCGTCATCGCGCCAACGATAAGTCACCCCGTACCACTTTTCGCTATTTGCCAGAATCAAGAAGCGCGTTTCGAGAGGCTTCGTTGATAGCGCGGGAAAACGCTCATCCAGCGCGATTTCGAAGTGCTTCATCATCACGGTTCCGACCGGAAATTCCCAATTCCCTGTCTCCGAGAAAAGAATCTGCTCCGATTCGAGATCGTGTTCACCGTCGTTGGGAAGGAAGATCCAGCGATTCTTGATCGCGCCATCTGACCAAAAGGGATTCACCTCGAATGGCAAGGCAGCCGCATGCGGCGTCAACGTATCGAGATCAGCGAACGCATCGAGCTCTGAAAGCAGTGCTGGGGGGTCCGGGATCGGATCACTAATTCGGGAAATACGCTGCAGCGGGATATCAGCGGCGACGCTGCCGAGAAGGACGTTCCCCTGCTTGTCCTGTCCCATCGTGCCGAGAGCTCCGGGCTCGAAGCTCGTCACCAATTCCTTGCTCGCCGACATCGTCGACTCATCAAGAGTGATTGCCCAGACGTTCTCTGTTACGTAGTCGCCAGCAATGTACTTTCCGTAGAGTTCTGGATATTCGCTACCCCGATATACATAGCCACCAATGATCGCGTTGGCCTCGGCACGCGTAAAGTCGATGACTGGCTCGGTCAACAAGCCTTGGATCTCAGCCGGACGCGCCCGAGGACCAGCAACCTTACCTTCGCGGAAGGGCCAGCCGTAGTTGCCGCCTTTGACCAAGACGTTGATCTCCTCTCGCGTGTTCTCGCCAACCTCACCTGACCAAAGATCTCCGGTGACCGGATCGAGAGCGAGCCGGTGTGGATTACGATGCCCAAGAGTAAAGTACTCCTCGAATCGATCTCCCGCCGGTTCGACAAACGGATTGTCATCAGGAATACAATAGAGCCGCCCCGACATCTCGTCCGCGTTCTCCGAAACATCCTGAAATCTTCGGATCGGGAGATGACTATTCGCCGGGCAGCTCCAACTGCCGTCGCCGTGATCAGTCACATCGACAGCAAAGCGATGTGTACCACCTTCCAAATTCGTGAAAATATCCTGCGCCGGTGTGTACTTAAATTGATCGCCAATGGTGAGGTAGAGATAACCATCATTACCAAACACCAGGCCGCCACCACGATGTGAACCATTGTAGAGACGAAGATTCAGCATGGGCGCTTCGGAATCGGCGATCCCCTGCCACACTCCTAGGCTCTCATTCCATTCTGCAGTGAAGCGCGAAAGACGAAGCCAAGTATTGAAGAACCCGTTGCTCGAGGCCTGGGCATAGTCTGGATTGCAATTGTCGAAGTCGACAGCTTCGCCTTCTGCAGCTGTTGGACAATAGGAACTGTAGTAGGCGAAAAACGTATACTCGTAGGGCGAACCTGACGTCCCGAACTCGGGATGAAACGCCATTCCCAGAAACCCTCCGTCCCAAACTGTGGCAACACGGTCTCGCAAATCCATGAAAGACTGCGTCTGGGTAACTGATGGATCATTTTCGAAGGAAACCACTTGGCCGTCGCGCGATCCCACGTAAAGCCGTTCGTCATCGGGGTTCGCGACAATCGTCAGCGTATTCTTGAGAGTCAAAGCGAACGCGTCTTCAACTTTCCAATCACTCAACTCGACATCATGGGGAGCCTCGTCGGGAAACTGCCCATTCAGAAAAGGGCCAATAGGAACCGGGACACTCCGCCCGGGCTGCTGAGCCTCAGCTACCGAACAAACAAGGCCTAGAGCGAGGACAAGAGCGACGTAGCGAACGAGAACGTGAGGAAACATACCACGGAGACATACATCAAAGACTCACTGGCCGTATAGGTACTTGTCCTCACCTCGAGTGAATTTTTCTGAGGATGGCCATGTTGTTTCCTCAACATAACGAGCACATGACAGGCACGCCCGTACAGCTGAGGACCTCTAAGCCTGACGTCGCCTGGACAGAGCTTGGGCCAACTGAGGCAGGTAGTGACTCTCGTAGAGCCCGTGCAGGGTGATGAACAACATGGCGATGAGCGGACCATAGAGAAAACCGATCACGCCAAATGCAGCCAAGCCACCAATAATACTCAAGAAGACCAAGAGGTCATGCATTCTCATGGCCGACCCCATCAGGCGCGTCTTCACGACGTTGTCGACGAATGTTGCCATCACCAAGCAGAAGCTGAGAAATCCAATCGCCTCCCCTACTCGCCCTTGCAACAAGAGAACCAAAGTCGCCGGAATCACAACAATCGTGATTCCAATCAGCGGCAGGAACGCGAACACGGTCATGATCGCCCCCCAGAGGAGTGGTGACTGCAAACCAACGACCCACATGGCAATGCCCCCCAAAAAACCTTGAATCGCGCTTCCCAGGCCATTGCCTACAATGACGCCGCGGGACACCTTTTGGAAGGTTTCAACGAGCAAGGCGTCTTCATCGTCGGGTAGCGGCGACAAGCGAAAGAAGAAGATTCGCAAACGGTCACCGTCCGCGAAAAGATAGAATGTCATCACGACAACGGTGGACGCATGAATCGTAAAACTGAGAACGTTCCCAAACAGGGTGCCGCCGAAAGCGACGACGGTGGCATTCGCGCCGAGCGCAAGCTTTCCAAGATTTTCGCGTATTGTTTCGGGAGTCAGCGGAATGCCAGTTTTTTGGACCCACGCGGTGGTTTGCTTCAACAATCCCTCGCCGCCATCTTGGAACAAGAAACTGACGCGTTCAAACGCAGAGCTAGCCTCCAAGGTCAGGGCGTAGAGAAAACCGGAAATCGGCAAGAGCAGCACCACAACGATCAACGATGTGACCATTCCAGATGCCACAAAACGATTGGTGCTGACCCTCCTCAGAATAAAGCGATACGGTTTTTGAAACAGACCGAGCAAAATAAAGCTGATCACCGTATCTGCGAGGAAAGTCGAGAGAACATAGGCGAGCGCGAAGATGACACTGAGGAAAAGCACTGTGAAAAACAGGGGCGCAAGAGTCTCTGCATCCACGGGAGTAATCGATACGCGGACTTCTTGTGCAAGATGCTCTTCATCCACGGCGTCGCGCACCGAGCCTTTGTCGTGTATCTCAACCATCGCTCTCCTCCGCTTCCAAAGCTAGGCCAGGAGCCCGATTCTGTATAGTTAGAGCCTCAATTCTGTTGGCTTCAAGGGAGCCAGTTCTGCTGGCTATCAGAGAGTGTGTGATGAAAACAATCGGTCTCATCGGTGGACTCAGTTGGGAGAGTACTGCTTGCTACTACCGGGTGATGAATCGCGAGGTACGAGCGCAACTTGGCGGCTGGCACTCGTCTCGTGTTATTTTGGATTCACTCGACTTCCAGCCGTTCGCTGTTGCGCAAAACAAGGCCGAATTTTCACAACTCCGTCATCAGCTCACGGACTCAGCCCAACGCCTGGAACAGGCCGGGGCTGAGCTGATCCTCATTGCTTGCAATACGGTACATCGCTTCGCAGGCGCCATTGAAGAGGCGATTCGCGTCCCGTTTCTGCATATCGGGGATGCCGCGGGGTACGCCCTGAGCCAGGATGGTCATCAAAAGGTTGGGCTACTCGGCACGCGGGCCACGATGGAGGGAGCATTCTACAGACAGCGACTCAAAAAGCATTTCAACATCGATCTGGTGGTTCCAGAAAGAAACGAGAGACACGAACTCCATCGACTGATCGTGGAAGACCTCAACGGGCCCCACAAGTCCGCGGAAGCTGCGCCCAGACTCGACAGACTCATCGAATCCTTTGCCGCTCAAGGGGCCAGCGCAGTGCTGCTTGCCTGTACTGAACTAGGACTTGCTTTGAACAACCAGGGGCTTGCTTTGAACAACCAGGGGCTTGCTTTGAACAACCAGGGGCTTGCTTTGAACAACCAGGACACTCCGATGATCATGCGTGCGCTGCCCGCCTACGACACTGCCGTCCTGCACGCCCTGGCCGCAGTCGATGCTTCACTCGGACTCAATCCTCCCAAGCCTCCTTTTCTCGCTTAACGGCAGACTCAAGAAGACCAAATCTCTCCAGGGTGATTCGATTCGTCAGAAACGTAATTGTGACCCCCGACTCCGTATACTTCTCATTCACGACCCGGGCGACTTCCCGCACTTCACTCAGACGTCCCAACTCAGCGAAGCCGAAGTCGAATGAAAATTCTGTCATCGGGTCTTCGAAAAACTCGATCACTCTCTGACGAAGAAGTGCGCCGTCGGCAGCCGAACGCGCGCTCAAAAACAGCGCCTGGGGATACTCTTGTTCGAGCCAGGCGCGTCTCTCAGCGTCCACCAGATCAATCTTGTTGAGCACCAAGACTGAGGGAATTTGAAGCGCTCCCACGTCCGACAAGACTTCACGCGTGACCGCGTATTGCTCCGCGAGACGAGGATCCGCTGCATCCACGACATGAAGTAGAATGTCTGTATCGAGTGCTTCATCCAACGTCGAACGAAATGAAGCGACCAACGAGTGGGGTAGGTCTTGAATGAACCCAACAGTATCCGCGACAAGAATGCGGGGAACCGTTTCCGGATGCAGTGCTCGCACCGTGGTATCCAGTGTAGCAAATAGCTTGTCCTCAACGAGAACCTCACTCCCCGTCAGGACGCGCATCCACGAGGACTTTCCAGCGTTGGTATAGCCCACCAGCGCAACCCGCGGGGCCTGCTCGCGTCGAGAGGCTCGGCGCCGACGATGACTTTGCTCAATCGCGATGTCGCGCCGAATTTCAGCGGAGCGCTCGCGCATGACTTGCTTGGCAAGTTCCACGTTGGAGTTTCCGCGCCCACCGCGTCCCCCTCCGCCTTCGCGATCGTCCATCGCTTTGTCATCTCGAATACGGGGCACACCGTAAATCAAGCGAGCCAATTCTATCTCGAGCTGGGACAGCCTGGTGCGTGCTCGACTTTCAAACACCCTGAGAATAATGCCCGTGCGGTCGAGCACCACGGTATCAAAGTCACGCTCAAGGATGCGCTGCTGACTCGGGGTGATCTCTGACACGAATGCCAAGTAGGGCATCACTCCCGAGGAACGGTGGATCTCTTCACACATCTCCTTGAGTTCCAGAATCTTGCCCTCGCCAAGAATCATTGCTGCCCCTTTGGGCGCATGACGCTGCACGACGGTGCGCACGACTGGGTAGGACAAGCCCTTCAAGAGATTCTTGATCTCGTCGATGGAACCTTGAGCTTCCGTCGAAGAGGCTCCTGCGGCGACAACAATGACGGGCGTAAGCTGTTGGGTGCTGGAGTGACTAGGGCGAGACAAGCGCCGCGAAGATGACCTCTTGTGAGAAGCTCGGCAAGGCGATCAGTACAGATATCGCCGTGCGGAGTGGAAAAAAGAGGTCGCTCCAGCTCTATCTGGTCAATCAGCTCTGAACGAACTCTGCCTCGATTTCGATCTTTACCTTCTTGCCGACAAGCACACCGCCTGCCTCAAGTGCCTGATTCCAGCCGAGACCAAATGCCTCTCGTTCGATTTCTGTCATCACGCTGAAGCCGACTCGCTGACTGCCCCATGGGTCCTTGGCCGGCCCCATCACCTCACCTTTGAGCGTCACGTTTTTCGTCACACCACGGATCGTCAAATCAACGTCCACCTCAAGGTTGTCGCCCTTCTTCCGCACAGCGGTGCTCTTCAGGTCAATCGTTGGCATTTCTTCTGCATTGAAGAAATCGGCCGATTTCAGGTGCGCGTCTCGTTGACCGTCACCCGTATCGATCGAGTCAACTTCAACGCTCGCCACCACCCCCGACTGGGATACGTCGTCGGGATTGATCGTCGCCTCGCCAGTGAACTTGCCGAACTTGCCTCGGACCGTGCTGATCATCATGTGACGAACCGAGAAGTGAATTTGAGTGTGGGTGGGATCAATGTTCCAGGTCATTTCTTGTGTTCCTTTCTCCACTATTCTGACTCACCCATGGCCAGCATCAAGCTATTAGTCTGAGTTGAACAATTGCATCTGCAACAACAATCAATCAGCGTTGCCACCAGCGCGTCGACCCCGACCACGTCCAAATCCAATCTTCTCATCATCATCGAGAGCCTGGTAAGCCTTCATTTGATCAGCATCCAGGATCTCACCCAGACTTTCGTCGGCTTTCTGGCGCAGCCCGTCCATCCGCTCTCGCCATTCTTTCCTCGTCGCGGGTCGTTCTTCGGCAGAGCCACCCCTCATCTCTTGCAGCGCCTGAAAATAGTCACTCACCACTTGCGCGATGCGCTCCTGCTCAGCCGTGCCGATCTGAAGTCTTTCGCCGAGTTCACTCGCAAATCTTGTGCTGCGCTTGGTGCGTAGCTCGGCGCGCCAAGTCTCCCTTTCTTCCTCCTTGCGTTCGCGTTCGCGCTCGAAAATATCCAGAACGGCAGCCTCGAACACGGGATCGGCAACATCAGCCATCGACAAATCCTCATCGCTGTCTGCGCCTGCGTCACCCTTTGCGAAAGCAGTCCCTCCGCGCTCCGCGGCGAGGGTCAAAAGTGAGACCCGACGCTCCAAAGACTTCACCCTCCCGGACAAAGGATTGTCGACGTCTTCGTCATCCTCTTCCGCTTCAAGCTTCGGTCTAGATTTCTCTTTTGCGCTTCGCTCCGCCTCAGCTTTCGGCTCTGATTCAGAAGCATTGAGCGTCAGCACCAATGCACCGCCCGCTATCCCACCACCCACAGATCCCAAGAGAAGCGCGCTAAGAATCGACAGTTTCACGGCGGTTAGACTATCTCTGCGCTCGGCTTCCAGCAATCAGGCGCTTTCCTGTATCGTTCAGCACCGAGCTCTTGTTGGTCGCCTGAATCGTCTCGCCTATGCTCCACGCCGTAGTCCATTGCTCCCCCAAGTCCTCACATGCGCGTTCGCTCTGGCCATCTTTCTGGGTGAAAACAGTGCCTACGCCGAGCCTCCGTGCCTGAACAAGCCGGGCGCTGATCGCGCCTATTTTTACCATGGGCAGGACTATGGCTCCGAATCGCAGTTCAATCCCCTCACCGTGCTCATCAACGGTGGCTTTGATATCACCAGAAATCCTTCATACACGTCAAAGCTATCGGACATCGAATACGGCACCGGGATTGAAAACCTGGCGCGCAATCTCTCCAACCCACAGTGGGCGATCGGCGAAGGTGGACTTGGTCGCGTCCTTGCTCACGAAATCATTCCCTATCGGGGGCTGAATTCACGGTATGGGCAATGGGTCCCGAACATCTTCTTGCACACGCTGGGTGAAGGCATGCTCTACCGCAAGATGAGCGAATGGTATGAGGCCAATTGCTTTCCGAGCCCCAAAGTCTTCGGGGCCATCACGTTATTGAGCATGCAGATCCTCAACGAGACGGTTGAAAATGGTGCCTACCAAGGCCCGAACGAGGACCCAGTGGTCGACATTTTCTTGTTCGATATGCTCGGCTATGCACTTTTTTCATTCGATCTCGTGGCCCAAGCCTTCAACGGTCCTGTCCAACTCAACTACTGGCCTGGGCAAGCCGTATTCGATGTCACCCGCGGCGTTCTGTTCAACCACGGCGAAAATTACTCTTTCCAGATTGGGCTCGGTGATTGGTCCGCTTGGAAGGTGTTTAGTTACTTCGGTGCCGAAGGTCTTTTTGGGGTCAGCGTTCCGATAAAGGACCACATGATGTCATTCGGCTTCGGCACGCGTCTCCTGGAGCTTCAGGTCGACGAAGGACGAGGCACGCGCATCCTCAGACCGAAGGGCGAGATGAATTGGGCAGGTGGCATCTTTCTTGAACAAAACCATTCATTGATTGCGTCCTTCACCGCGAGCGCGGGAGTACGCCCCTTGGCTTCGATCAACCTCTACCCCAGTGTCCTTCAAATCGGCGCTGTAAAATTCGGAGCCTACGCAAGCGGAGGCGAAGAGGAAGGTTATTCGATCGGCTTGACGCTAAGCGGCGCCCCAGTCGTGCCAGGTTTTCTGATTGCACCGAATCCGAAATCAGTGCGCTTCTAGCGTATTTTCGAGTTCTCAGAGTCTGGGCCCGGTCCCCCACTCGCCCGAGGAGCGCTCTCGGGCCTGGCGTATTCAAGCGAGTTGGTGGGATGCAGCGAAGACAAGCGCTTCCCCACCGAGTCGAATCACTCGGTGGAGTCAGAATCATCCTTTGATCAAAAGATGCCGACGTGATCCTTGCCGTCATCCGACCGCGCGGCATCCAGCTCTGAGCGAATCACTCGCGCAAGGCGGACGATACCTTCCTCGATACGCTCATTGTTCGCGTAACTGAAGTTCAGGCGCAAGGTGCTCTGACCTCCGCCGTCCGGGTAAAACGGTTTGCCCGTCACGAAAGCCACGTCATTGTCGATGGCCTGAGAAAGCAGCTCCAGACTGTCGAGGTGTTCGGGCAGCTGTAACCACAGGAACATTCCCCCCTTCGGTCGTGTCCAACGTACTTCGGTGGGGAAGTGTTCTTCGATCGCTTTCATCATGAGATCACGCTTGCTCTGGTAAAGGCGCTTAATGTTCTCGATGTGAGGAAACAGCGTATTTTGCCGCATTGCTCCGAACACGCAGTGCTGACCAAAGGTATTGGTGCAAAGATCAGAAGCCTGCTTCGCCAACACGGCTTTTCTCACCAAGGATGCCGGTGCCGCAAGCCATCCCACCCGAAACCCAGGGGCCAGGATCTTCGAAAACGACCCAAGGTAGGCGACGCGACCCTCCTCATCGAGTGCCTTGATCGGAGCCACGAATTCCCCCTCAAACCGCAGCAGACCGTAGGGGTCGTCTTCAACAATCAGGAGATCATATTCGGAAGCCAAGGCATAAATTTGCTGACGACGGGCGAGCGGCATCGTGGTGCTGGTCGGATTATCAAAGGTGGGGACCAAGTAGAGCATCTTGGGACGCACCCCTTGGGCACGCAGTTCGCGAAGGCGTTCTTCAAGCGCTTCGGGAATCATTCCGTCTTCATCGATGGCGATGCCCAGCACCTGGGCGGAAGCGGCGTTGAATGTCAGGAGCGCGCCAAGGTACGTTGGGGATGCTGTGAGCACGTAGTCTCCAGGATCAAGCAAGATGGTGCACAGGAGCTGAAGCGCCTGTTGGGAGCCCGCCGTGACCAAGATATTCTCGACGTCCTGAGGAGCCTTCAAGTACTGGCCCATTCCCTCGCCGATAGCTTTCCTCAACCGATGATGACCCTCTGTGGGTCCGTACTGGAGAGCATCTGCACCAAACTCCGCCATCACTCTTGAGACGACTTCCGATAGTTCCTTCACGGGAAAAGCCTCGGGATTCGGCAGACCACCAGCAAAGCTAATCATCTCCGGGCGATTGAGAAGCTTAAGAAGCTCGCGAACTTCTGAGGCGCGAAGCCGGTGCCCAGTCGTCGAGAATAGAGAAGCGATGTCCAGTGCCATACTGGTAGTATATCCCTCGCTGGCTTCCCCGTCGTCAAGAATCACTCCAAGCTCCAGCAAGATGCGACGCGCAGATAGGCATTTACAGCTCGTTCAAACCCTTCGTCGTCGGCGGCTCACAACTGCGAACTACCTAGCGGTGCACCTCGACGTGAGCGAACGCACAATCTATCGGGATATCGCCGACTTGATTCAGGGCGGTGTCCCGATAGAGGGAGAGGCTGGGGTTGGTTATCGTCTTGGCCGAGAATTCGAGCTCCCACCGCTCATGCTCAATCTTGAAGAAGTCGAAGCACTAGCGTTCGGGATGCGCATGGTCCAAAAGTGGGCCGACAAAGATCTATCGCGCTCGGCCCGCAACATCATGGGAAAGCTCAATGGCGTCCTGCCAGAGTCGGAACGACGTAAAATGGACGCCACCGCGCTGTTCGCGCTCTCGTTCCAAATCACTGACCAAGTGAAGAAGACCATGCGCACTTGTCGCAAGGGAATCAATGAAGGCCGCGTCGTCTCATTAGACTATCTCGCGCCCAGCGGTAGTGAAACAACTCGCCACGTCATTCCACTAGGTCTTTTCTTCTGGGGAGAGATTTGGACCCTAGGGGCCTATTGCAAACTCCGTGAGGGTTTTCGAAACTTCCGACTGGATCGCGTCCAAAAAATGAGACTGACGCGCGTCAACTTCGAGCTGGCTCCCCCGATCACTCTAGACGACTACATCCGCGAACAGCGCCGCGCTCACGAGCCGCACCTCGCTCACGAACCGCGGGACGCCCGCAACGGAACGAGCTGAGGCAATCTGCTCGCGAGGCTATTGTGGAGAGCGGAGCGCCCGCCGGCCCGCGTTCCCGCCAACAATTGCTCGAGCGTCACTTCGTCGAGATGAGAAAGAAAAGCAGCGGTCGCCTGGCGAAGCACCGTTTTGAGCCCACACACGGGCGTGATGAAACACTCGGCTCCACCTTGCTGTAAGCAGGGCACAACTCCGAGCTCTGCTTCCATTTTGCGGACCACTTGCCCGATGTTGATCTTGCTCGCACAACGAGCCAGTTGAACGCCGCCCGACTTGCCTCGCACAGTCTCGACATAACCATGGCGCGAGAGATTCTGAATGATCTTCGCCAGATGGTGTTCCGAGATCTCAAACATCTCCGCGATTTCCGACGTCCGTACCTTTTCCGGCGCGCAGACTCCCAAGACCATCAGAGAGCGGAGCGCGTAATCAGTGTGGGAGGTGAGCTGCATTGAGACAGTTTTAGATTGAGAGGGCGCTTTGGATCGACATGGCGCTTTAGATCGAGACGGCGCTTGAGCGAAAGTGCGTCCTTGCGACTAACTCGAAGCGAGAACGAACGGATCACTATGGATCGAGTGCATTGCCGCGCCACTCAGAAAACACTGCTTCTTCATCTTTTGAACAAAATCAGGATGTCCGCACAAGTAGACGCGGAACCCGGCCAGGGAAGGGTGCAGCTCTTTCACTTGGGCAAACAAATCCTGACTCGCCGGGGCACCTGCCGACTGGAGAGCATTCTCCTGATAAGAAAATGAGTCGTGCTCATCGCTCAAAGCGCGAAGCTCCCGGCTGAGGTAGAGGGCCTCTTCTTCCTTCGCTCCGTGGAACAAATGAATCGGTCCAAGATGGCCTGCCGCGATCGCTGCACGTACCACTCCGACAAGGGGCGCCAATCCCGTCCCCGTGCCCGCTAGCAAGAGAGGCTCCTCAGGCTTGTCCTCAAGATAGAAACAGTCTCCTGCAGGTCCGCGGAGCAACAATGGAGCACCGGGAGTTTCGCTCAGATAAGTCCCCATTCGCCCACCGGGAAGAAGTGCCACATGAAATTCGATATGCGCTTCATTCGGCAGACTCGCGACCGAGTAGGAACGGGTTAGGCCATCGGCTTTGCGAATCACGCTCAAAAACTGCCCGGCGCGAAAATCTAAGGCCAGGGGACGCTCCACCAGGATTCGAATCACTCCAGGTGATAGCGGCTCCGTAGAAATGATCCGAGACTCATAAGCCGGAAGACTCTCGGCGGAGGTGATCTCCAGCCCTGGCTCCGCCGGGCACTGGCAAGCAAGAAAGTAGCCCTGAGCGACTAGACTCGGCTTCAGTCCACGTTGAGCGATCGCCGGAACCGAACCACGGCCTTGTACTATGCACGACTGACAAACCCCAGAACGACACGACGATGCCACGGGTTGTTCATGCCGGAGAAGGCAATCAAGAACGCTCTCTCCCGACTGAAAAGGCAGCGCCTTTCCGCAGAATACAAGGCTATCGGTCATTTTACTTGTTGAGGATGTCGTCTTTTACTGTGGCGGCGACCGCCGCTGCTTCCCCAATTGCTTCATCAGGCACGCCCAACTCCTTGAGGGCCGCTCCCAGATTCTCCATCACAGCGTTGTAGTGTTCTTCCGTGAGCTTCATGTGGGCATGGGCCTTGCGCATATCCGCGCCCGTGTAGTTGTGGGGGCCACCGAAAGCCATCGTCAAGAAAGCCTTTTGCTTCTGATGCTGACGCTCCATGTCAACAGAATCAAAGAAGTGACTGATGCGGTCGTCTGCCAATACTTTGCGATAAAAGACATCCACTGCTGCATCTACGGCTGGAGCCCCACCTAGTCGATCATAAAGAGATTTGCTGGTCATTTGAGTGCTTCCTTTCTGAAGTGGTATCTTGGATACCTGTTTAAAGACCCAGGAACAACCCCTCGCGAAAATGAAACACGGCCGTCACGCTTCAGCGATTCGGTTGAAGCGTCTCTGAATCACCCATCAACTCTAGAGCTGTTTGAAACACTTCTCGATCAGCTGCGTGTTGTTGTGCTCCTCGGCTCACGAGCACAGAGAGGCGCTCAACCTGGGTCCTAAAATACTCACGCGCCTCCCGGCTTTGGGATTCAACCAACAGTGGACCCAACCGGTAGGCCTCATGCAGTCCAAGCGGACTACGCTCGTAGACCGGATCGGTGCCGCCACTCGGTACAAAGCTCAGCGTGTTGAAGTACCGCTCGCTCTCCACGGTGATCGTCTCGGCACTGAGGTGGAGTCCGAATTCGTGAGCCCACTTTCTCAACAGCTGAACTTCGGTGTTCGGCTGCATGATGAGCAGTCTGACTGAACCAACAACCTCTGGCTCAGCAAGGCAGATACGGATCATCTGACGAGCACTCATTCCGGCAAAGACCAATGCATCAACCCCTCGCCCCCCGAGAGGGCTCAGCCCGTCCGCTTGAATCAACTCCACCTGATTGAGCTGACCTCGTGCGCGCAAACGCTGTTCGGCCGCTTTGAGCGGAGCGCTCCGTAAATCCACTCCCAGCGCCTTGCGTGCCAGGCCAAGCTGCACCGCCGCGGCGGGGATCAAGGCGTGATCAGTCCCGATATCAGCGAGGAGCTCGCAGGGCGTAAGCTGATTGAGGATTGCGTTCAGGCGCAATGAGAGATTCGCCATCGAGTTGGTCCGGGCTACCACGCTCGACAGAGCCTGGCACCCCGGAAAACAGGCCCTCCTGCGCAGCGGGATCTTGGTGCTAGGGTCATCGGGCATGCGCCAAGTCGCACCGACAATCTTCACCTTCTTTTCGCTCTGCGTCGCGTCCTTGTTTTTCCAGGGCTGCGGCTATTTTGAGCAGGTCGACGAGAAAGGCGAGGCGCCGGGACTCACGGAACCCAAGCTGGAACTGAGTCCACCACCTGAGTACACGGGACCGATTGATCCAGAATGGCCTCCTTCTCGCCCTGGAAGTATTGAGGTCGCCCTCGAAGCGTCCCGCATCTACAGACAAAGTCTCGCCGCTGGAGGGGTGGCCAAGACGCCCAACTACCAAGTTGACGGTCAGGGGTACTACGTCGAACGGGGCAAGGTCGGTGACTTCAATTACATCGAGGTCGTGCTCGGCAAAAACGCGCACCCCGACCACCCCATGCCCCTGATCGTTATCCTCCACGGCCGCGGCGGTCATCCTACGATTCCGCATGGCCCCTACGACACGCAGATGCCACTTCGACTCTTTATTCCTCAAGGTCCGGACAAGCTGGGAAGCGGATACAACTGGCTCGCCACCTGGACGAACTCAGGAAAAACTCAATTGCTTGCTCGTTCTCTCAGCGCTCGAGTGGATCAACTCGTCGCGGCCATTCGAGCCTTTCGCGGATTGCGGCCTACTTTAGGGCGCCCGATCGTGTTGGGATTCTCACAGGGGGGCATCCTCAGCTTCACCCTGGCAACGCGCTATCCGAACGACTTCGCCGCGGCCTTCCCTCTCGCCGGATGGCTACCCCCATCACTGTACCCTCAACCGAAGAAGGGCCAGAAGTACCCCTACATTTTCGCCCAGCATGGCGGAGCTGATAAGACCGTTCCCACCCCGTACGCGCGTGACACGGTGAAAGCCTTGCGCGCGCGGGGCCTGCGAGTCGACTTTCGCGAGGTGCCATCGGTAGGCCACATCGTATCCCCCAGCATGGATCGGGAGTTGCGCATCGCGCTCAAGCGATTCGTCGGCGGCTACTTTGGCGGCGCCTGGAAGGAATCCCAGGCACGCTACCGAGCGGCGAAGTAGAAGCGCCCTCGTGCCCACACGGAATCCGCCCCCATGTACCGAACCTTTGACAACCAAGAAGTAGAAGACGCATTCCTCGAGTTTCCGGAAAAGCCCCGCGGCAAACTGCTCGAGCTGAGAGAACTCATTTTTGAAACGGCGGACAGGCTCTCTGGCATCAAGAGTCTTGCTGAAGTGCTCAAGTGGGGAGAACCCAGCTATGTGCCCCAGCCCAAGACGGGGACCACAGTGCGTATTGCCTGGAAGAAGAAGGCGCCTGAGCAATATGCACTCTACGTCCCTTGCCAAACGTCGTTGGTCGCGATCTACCAGAGCCTTTTTGGCGACGACCTGAACTACGAAGGAAAACGAGCTGTGGTTTTTCCGCTCAATCGACGGTTGCCCAAGTTGAAGATCCGCAAATGTATTGAGTTGGCTCTCACTTATCACCAACCCTAGCAATCCAGGTTGCGTAAGCAGCCTAGGCTCACTCGGTCTTTAATCGATTTCTAGTCGTGACAGAATCCTGTAGGCGCCGGAGGAGATTTGACACGTCTGGGAGAGCATTCACGCAGGTGTCAAGGTTTCGTAATGAATCGCTGCTTCTCTTCCCCCCTCGGGATCTCTTCAATTGTCCTCAGCACCCTATCCCTCTTGACCGCAGCCGGCTGCGCATCAGGCGACGATCTCGACCCCTACGGGACAGGCGCTGGTAATACCGGAGGAGCCGCTACCGGCGGATTTGCTGCAGGAACCGGCGGCGGGCTTGGAACGGGAACTGGCGGCGCACTAGGAAACACCGGCGGCGCACTAGGAAACACCGGCGGCGCACTAGGAAACACCGGCGGGCTCGATAGCGGCACTGGTGGTGCAAGTACCGGCGGAAACGACGCTGGAACGGGCGGCATGGATGGCACGGGAGGAAGCGACCCTGATATCACATGCCCACTTCCCAACACCTTCAAGTGGACCTCAACTGGCGTTCTCGCCGAGCCGAAAGAGGACAACTGGTACGCACTCAAGGACTTCAGTGTCACCCGCTACAATGACAAGTACATTGTCTACGGCACCGTAGCGAACGACCAGAACGGCACCTGGCACGGCTTCTTGTCCACCTTCAGCAGCTTCGACGAGTGGGACACCGCCGATCAAGAATATCATGGCGGGCACGTCGCCCCGACGATCTTTTACTTCGAACCCAAAGACATCTGGGTCCTCGCCTACCAGTGGGGCTTCCAATACAAGACGACCAAGACTCCTGATATTTGGAGCTCTTGGAGTGGCTCCAACCCATTGTTGAATGGCAATCCTACCGAAGGTCGCGGAGTGGGCCCCATTGATCAGACGGTCATCTGCGACGACGACAACTGCTATCTGTTCTTCAATGACGATGCGGGGAGCGTGTATCGGGCATCAATGCCGATCGGGAACTTTCCAGGCACATTCAGTGGCGCGACGCGCATCATGGAGCAGTATCCTGACACCTCTGTCATCTTCGAAGGGGTACAAGTCTATTCGATCAAAGGAAGCGACAAGTACTTGATGATCATCGAGAACAACGGGAGGCGTGCTTTCCGTGCTTGGACTGCCGACAGTCTCGACGGGGATTGGACCCCCCTTGCAGGTGCCAATACGACGGACAACCCCTTCGCTGGTGAGAAGAACGTGACTTGGCCCGGCGGCCAGTGGAGCACGGACATCAGTCACGGCGACGTCGTGCGCGAGAACCCCAGCGAGAAGATGGAAATCGACCCGTGCAACCTTCAGTTTCTCTACCAGGGCAAGGGGGACAGCAACGGAGTACCTTACGAAAGACTTCCCTACCGCCCCGGTCTGCTGACGCTCGTCAAGTAAGTCGTGCTTTGGGGCACTTCTTCCAGCGTTCGATGACCAAGTGATCTGAAAGACGGGCAACTGCTTGCAGAGCTGGTGTTCTCCCCAAATGGGGAGAAGGATGACCAATGCCAGCCCTCAAAGTCGAGAGAACGCCAGCCCGTCTCTATCTCGACAAGTCTCGAACGATCACCAAACAGTTTCTGCCAAGCGGCGATGTGCAAGAAGACGGGTCGACTCGTTTCGATCGTATTCTTGCCCGCATCCTGGCACTAAGCGAAGAAGAAGTTCAAAAAACGCTCCACCAAACCCAGGAGCGTTTCACGAACCGCCATCGCGACTATCGTTCGGTTCTTGAGTCAGGCTTTGCCGCAATCGCCCCCTTGGTGCATGGAGGCGGTGAGCTTTCCACTGAGCAAAGACTGCTGATTGGGGCTTACTTTACCCACGAATACTCGATCGAGGCGGCGGCGCTGAGCAATCCCTCGATGTTCTCGGCTCCGGATCAATCAGGCCTGAAGCCTGGGCAAGAGCGCGTCGTTTTGAGCTTGCGTTCCATCGGCGAAGGTCACATTTCCTCCATCGAATTCAGAACCGGCGTCGTCGCACTCGATGGGACGGTATCGATTGATGCACCGAGTCCTCACGCTGTCGTCGGTCGGCGTCGCCCTACGACTTACATCAAATCCATTTTTAAGGAGAAACTCATCGAACTCCGCTTCTATGGCGAAATTGGCGCCGCCGTTCTCGATCCGCTGGGCGAAGAGTTCAACCTGGATGAATTGAACCAACAGATCGAGCTCGTGAATCAACGACAAGCTCTGACACCAGAGGTGAGCCGCGAAACACGGCACCTCCACTGGCTGGCCATGTCGAACTACGAAAGCACCTTTTCTCAAGACACGAAGATCTCGGAACGCACGCTTTTCCCCACCGGGCCCACTGAGAGCAGCGGCATGGAAGACGCCCGCTTCGTGCGATTCACTCATGATGACGGCAGCATCACCTACTTTGCTACCTACACGGCCTACGACGGCTTTCAGATCCTGCCCCAACTGATCGAAACGACCGATCTATTGAACTTCCGCGTTGCCACGCTCAACGGCGCTTGCGCAAGAAACAAGGGCATTGCGCTGTTCCCGCGGAAAATCAAAGGCCATTACGCCGCACTCTCGCGTCTCGACAACGAAAATAACTTCTACATGACTTCGGAGAACGTGCGATTCTGGCACGAAAGCGAGATCATTCAGCGGCCTCGACGCCCGTGGGAGCTTGTTCATCTCGGTAACTGCGGCTCGCCACTCGAAACGGAAGCAGGTTGGCTCGTGATCACTCACGGCGTCGGCCCCATGCGCCAGTACGCCTTGGGCGCGATCCTCCTCGACCTGGACGACCCCACACGAGTGATCGGAAGCCTGCAGGAACCACTGCTCGAGCCAGCGGAGGACGAACGCGATGGCTATGTCCCGAACGTCGTCTACTCCTGTGGCAGCGTCATCGTCGGCCCAAGACTGATTCTGCCTTACGGCTTCTCCGACTGCGGAACAGGATTCGCCACAGTCATGGTTAAAGATCTCCTCGCCGAGCTCACCGGTCCGGGAAGGGTCTAGAGTTACCCGCGCTAGCTGAGAAGCGCCTGGCAATAACGACGAAAGAGACGCGCGAGGTTCTCGCGGGGCGCGGCGTAGTAGTCTTCCGGCGCAACATCAATGAAGGCCGAATCTTCGATGAGCGGCCGAGGAGACTGTACAAAACCCTCGGCGGCAAAGGCCCGCAACTCGGACACCACTGGTTTCTCGCTGCCGTCAGCGCGAAAGAGGCCAAAAGTCCGCTCATGGGGAGCCGTATCGAAGGGTGGTTGGCCGAAGAGTTCAGGAGAATAGTCAGAATGGCACCACAGCATCGCCCCAGTCGCACCGCATTGTTGTAGCGCCTTCAAACCCCGCGAGATGTAGGCCGCAGCCTCCAGCTCCGAGACAAGCTGGGTTCCCATCGGTGTGGTCACACCATCACTCGGCGGCACACTGGGTACGCCGAACTCAGTAAAGAATACGTCCTTGCCGCCGCCGAGGTAGCGAGTCAATTGAGCAAGGAAGGGCAACAGCCTTTCATCGGTGGGCCCCGCGGTAAACGACGCATAGCCTGGGTATCCGTGCATGGTCACGTAGTCGCAAGTTTCTCCCACTTGCGCAGGACCAAGATTGCGGTCTTCCTCAAGGTCTTCCATGTGAATGCCCGAAGTGATGGGAACACCAGGAGACGCGCTGCGAAGTGCATCAGTAAGAGCTACGAGCCAGGCCAGTCCGCTCTGTTTGGTGTCGGGCACTACGCAGTTGGAGTTTTCGTTGCCGAGATCCCAGGCGAGCAGAGCCGAATGGCCAGCGAGCGCAGAAGCGCAGGCAGTCGCTAGCCTCACTTGAGCGCTCAGTATCGACTTGTCTGTATACCAATTGATCGCTTGAGTGCTCACGAGCTTCCCTCCTGAAACAATCGGAAAACGCGAGCTTTCAGAAGACTCGTGAAGCGCCCAACTCGGGTACCAATTTGCCCCACTCATGTGCCCCGTGAAGAAGGTCGGCATCACACCGAGTCCTGCATCGCTCGCCAAATCGAGTGTCTTCACGAGCAGGGACAGAGCTTCCGCATTCACCTGATCAGCATGCGGCTGGAAGTCCTCCCAGGTGAGAAACAACCGAACGCAGTCGAGCCCCGCGCCCCGCATGCGCTCGAAGTCCTGCTTCAGGTCGGTCGCATCCCACTTTCGCCAGAATCCCATCGCTGACCCAGCCGGCCAGTAGTTCACGCCCAATCGAAAAGGCAAGGGCCGTTCTTGTTCTGACATGAGACTTCCTTACTGAGGACTACTGAGAATTCGGCGATAGAGTTCGAGGTACTCGTCGACCATGCGTTCCCGAGAGAATCGCTCATCCACTGTGCTTCGCACAAGCTGCGGGTCGAAAGTTTCTGCTGAAGGAATCTTGAAGCTCTCAAAACTTTCCACGAGCATGCCGTTTTTGCCCTCCTGGATTAGTTCGGACATGGAGCCTCGGCGAGCGGCAATCACGGGCGTCCCGCAGGCCATGGCCTCCACCACGGAGAACCCAAAGGGCTCGTCAAAACTGATGAGGTGAAGGAGTGCACGAGCGCTGCCAAGCAGTTCGCTCTTGTGCTCGTGTCCGACCGCTCCCAGAAAGCGCACTCGCTCACCGTCGATGTGAGGCTTCACCGACTCTTCAAAATATCGTTCATCTTGAATGATCCCAGCAATGACCAAGGGCAAGTTGGCTCGCTTCGCCACTGCGATCGCCTCAGCCGTTCCCTTGTGGGGATGAATTCTACCAAAGAAGAGCAAGTAATCTCGCTTGCCGGTCCCCACCTGGAACGCAGCAAGATCGATCCCGTGATGAATCGTCGCGGCATAACTCAGCGCAGGATGCCGATCCGCATCGCTGATGGCGACGTAGTGATTGCTCGCGCTGTACTTTTGGTAGACAGGCAGGATCTTCGACGACGAGAAGCCGTGAATCGTCGTGACCATGGGCGTGGAGACAAGACGTGAAAAACAGAGCGGCAGAAAATCGAAGCTATTATGAAGAATATCGAATTCTGAAGCGCGCTCAAAAAACGCCGAGATGTGCAAGCACTCAGACACCTTCGCGTCTTGATCCGGCTGTTCAGAATAGCCCATCGGGATCACAGCCGAGAGAGTGGCTTCGGTGAGCGAGTCCTGAGTCGCAAATAGGGTCACTTCGACGCCGCGCTCGACCAGCCCTTCGGTGAGAAGCGACACGAACTGCTCCCATGGTCCGTAACTGCGTGGTGGTACCCGCCAAGAAATAGGAGCCAAAATGCCGACGCGCATTGGGCGCTCGGCGCTGGACTGAATCGCCATCAGAGCGAGCTCTGGTCCGCGGGGGCGCGCTGACTCTGACTCTCTAAATCGAGTCGCATTTCTGCCGCGAGGGCGCGCATATCCATCAACCCCAGCAAAAAGGAGAGCGTCGACTCTGCACCCTGATTCTCATTGGCACGGTCCGGATGCAGACCGTCGCGGCAGCCCTTGGTGAGAGGATCGTAGAGCGGTGTATTGCTCTCGTTTTCGCCAAGAAACCAACTGAAGGCCCGCCACATCTCGCGCGACCAACGTTCGTCCTTCGTCGCGTGCCACGCATCGAGGCAGGCAGACACCGTCGCGCAGGCATCGACTGGCTGCTGATCGAAAACAGCTTTGACTTCTCCACGACGATAAAATCCGTTGGAGCCGATCGGCGCAAAGGTACCGTCTTTCGAAGTCTGAGTCTTACAGAGCCACTTGAGAGTCGCGAGGCCCGTCGCAACTAGTTCTTCATCTCCCAGACTACGTCCAGAGACGATCAGCGCCTGAGGAAGACGAGCGTTGTCGTAGGTCAAGCTTTCTTCGCACCACGGCCAGCTCTGCTCGGAGTTCCGAGGAAAGCTCGAAAGCAGATGATTCGAAAGCGAGCCTTGCAACTTTTCGATCTCACGATCCCCTTCGAAAGCGCGCAGGTACTCAGCGATCCCTAAGAGAGCAAATGCGATCGCACGAGGACTCGTGAACTCCTCCATAACCGGCAAAGCCCTATGGAAGAGATGACCAGCCAGCCCTTTTGAACCCGGATCGGTCGTGCGCCCAACGACGGTGCCCAGGGACCAAAGTGTGCGACCCTGGCTGTCTTCACTGCCAGTTTCTTCCAGCCATCTTCGGGAGAAATCCATGAAGTTGCGGAATCGCTTCGTCTCCTCGTTGAACGCGTAGCTGATGAAGGCCAAGTAGCGGGTGGCTAATCGGCGCGTCACCGCCGGGTCCCCTCCCCCCGAAAAGTCGAGCAAGGTAGTGAGCAGAAGGGCTCGCGCATTGTCATCGATGCAGTAGCCATCCTCATAGCGCGGCGCCGAGAACAGCGCGTGCTGGAGTATCCCGGTATCGTCCGAGAGCGTGATGAGATGCCCGAGATCCAGCTCAGGCAACTCCACCAACGGTCCCCATGGAGAGCTCTTCCTGCGGCGGGCACGCCGAGCAATCGTCGAGTCTTGGCGAGCTTTCTCGAAGGTCGATTTGTAGCTCGCGGCCACGGCAGGCCAAGTCATATTGCGCCCGAACTCCGCTGCACGCTCACCGAGACTCTTGAGTTCGTCGGGGTTCTCAAGCAAGCGATTCAGGGCCTTCGCGATGCCAACCGAGTCCTTCCACTCGACCAGGACACCCCGGCCATCGGCCAAAATCTCTCGCGCGTAGCGGTACGGCGTCGAGATCACGGCTTTTCCCGTACCGACCGCGTAGGCAAGAGTGCCCGAGGTGATCTGTTCCGGGTTGAGGTACGGGGTCAGGTAGATGTCCGCGACGGAGAGGAACTCGCCAAGTTCTCGAGCGCTCACGAATCGGTCGTGAAACACCACGTGCTCGGACACCCCCAACTTGTGAGCACGCAGCTGCAAGCTGCGACGATACGTCTCGCCCTGGGACTCCTTCACTTGAGGATGAGTGGCTCCCACCACCACATACTGAACCTGAGGAAAGCGAGAGATCACCGCGGGCAAAGCGTCAATCACGTACTCAATGCCTTTGTCCGGGGACAGCAGCCCAAAGGTGAGAAGCTGCAGGCTGTCTTCCACATGCAGCCGCCTTCGACTCAACTCGCGGTCGGGTAGGATGGGGATGCCGTGCGGGATCACATCGATCTTCCCCGCAGCAAAGCCGTGCACCTCCTGCAGGAGTGCGGCGCCATCATGACTCATCACGATCACGCGACTACTGAGCGCCAGGACTTGGTCCATCACCTTGCGCTGTTCCTGCGATGGATTGCCGAGCACGGTGTGCAAAGTCGTGACGATGGGCATGGCCACCTGGCCAAGAGTACTCAAGACATGCGCGCCAGCGGGACCACCAAAAATGCCGTATTCGTGCTGCAAGCACAGCACATCAAAGCCACCGACATTCAAAAAATCCGCCGCTCGAACATAGGAAGTAATGTCCCCCTCGGCGATTTCGAACAGTACGCGCTCGTCGTAGCCATAGCGCTTGCCCGGGTCGTTCATCGCGACCACCCCGCACTGCAGTCCTAGTCCCGGCTCGGAAAGAGCCTCCGTGAGATCTGAGGTAAACGTAGCAATCCCGCAACGCCGGGGCAGAAAGTTCCCCAACAGGGCAACACTATTCACTAATTCAGGCGACTGCTCGTGATCCATAGGCTCCATTCAGAGCGCGCGTGAACACAAGTTCCGGGAAGGCCACGCCCGACATCCCCCTCAAGCTAGAGCCCGGATTCGTTGTTCATGTCAAGTTGGCTGCAGAGCGGAGTTACGCGGGGTCGACTGCTCGATCTGCCTCAATTCGCGACGTGTGGACGATTCGTTAGAGGTCCGAGGAGGTCCGCGTGCTAACGTCCTCGAATGGGTGACAAGTCTCCAAAAGATAAAAACAAGAAACAGTCGCAAAAGAGCGCTGCCAGCAACAAGGTCAGCGGTGACAAGAAGAAGCACCAGGATTCGCTGAGCCACACCCCCAACAAACCGAAGTAATGCGCACGATCCGCGCCTGAATTGGACGCGACATGATTCTGTCACGCGCCAGGTCCATGCTCACAGTATGAGACTGCTCACCAGCTGTGACTTTGAGTTTGAAATCGAAGCGCCCACGCCCTTCGTGCTGATGCTGCGACCACGAAGCGGCTCGCAACAGTGGATTTTTAAGGAAGAGTACGAACTCTTTCCTCATACATCGGCAGTCGAGTTCACTGACGACTACGGGAACCTGTGTCAGCGCCTGATGGCCCCGCAAGGTCACTTCAGTATCCATACAGCAGCCGAAGTCGAGGCTGCGGACCAAATGGATCTCGGGTTTGGGGCCCCCTTCATCGAAGTACAGAACCTGCCAGAGCACGTGCTGCAGTTTCTGCTCCCCAGTCGCTACTGCGAATCAGATCGCTTCGGCCAGATGAGCACGTCCATCGCGGCCGGCGCCCTGCCTGGTTACGACCAAGTCTCCGCCATCACCCATTGGGTGCGTACGAACATCAGCTACCTGCCAGGCACAAGTCAGTTTCCGATCTCGGCCGTTGAAGTTCACCAAAAGGGTTCAGGCGTCTGCCGCGACCTAGCTCACATCGGCATCGCCCTGTGTCGCAGTCTCAGCATCCCAGCGCGCATGGTGGTCGGCTACCTAGATGGGCTCACGCCAATGGACTTGCATGCCTGGTTCGAAGCCTACGTCGGCGGACGCTGGTACACCTTCGACGCCACCCAAGAACTCCTGCACGGCGGCTACGTCGCCCTCGGTATCGGCCGCGACGCTGCCGATGTAGCCGTCTACAATCAATTCGGCCCGCCAGTGATCCCGACCTCTAGCTTGGTCACAGTGCGACGCCTTCCCGGCCCATAAAGGTTCGGCTGATCGTAACCTGCACCCAGCTCTCGGAACTTCAGAGAGGCTGACTGCAGATATTTACTTGCACCCCCGGCGAATGATACTCGCCCGAGTGCTCCCAAGACTCTCAGTAATCATCGCCTGCTGCATCCTCCTGTTTGGTCTACTTGGAGGGTGCGATGCGAAGGTCGAAGAGCAATCCCGCAGCGCATGGCTCGTCTGCGAGGCCCCACGGGTTCTCTGCGACGGTCAGTGTGTCAACCTACGGCAAGAAACCGAGCACTGCGGTTCTTGCGGGAAAAGCTGCCCGCAGGACGAGTTCTGCAGCCAAGGCCGCTGTTCAAGCGAATGCCCGGGAACTCTCATCGCCTGTGAAGAGAGTTGCATCGATCCGATGTCAGACGGCGACCACTGTGGTGGTTGCGGCGACGCGTGCCCCGAAGACCAAGTTTGCCATCGCGGAAAGTGCTCCGCATCGTGCGGCGGAACGCACCCGTTTGCTTGTGGGCGGAGCTGTGTTGATTGGAACACTGACCCTCAGCACTGCGGTGCCTGTAATTCCCAGTGTCGTGTCGGCGAAGTTTGCAGCAGCGGCGCCTGCCAGGACGACTGCGGCGGAAATACACCGACTCTTTGTGATGGTCAGTGCATCAACACAAAAAGCGATCCCCTGCACTGCGGCTCTTGCGAGCAGGAGTGCTCCAAAGGACTCGTCTGTAGCCAGGGAAAGTGCCAAAAAACCTGTCAAGATTCCGAAGAAACCGCTTGCGCTGGAAGATGCGTCCAACTCTCTTCGGACGTAGGTTTTTGCGGTCAGTGCGACGTCAGCTGCGCCGCGGGTCAAGTCTGCGACGAAGGACAATGCGCGGACGGCTGCGCCGCCCAATCGGAGAGCCAGTGCGGCACTGAGTGCGTTGCGACCTTGGACGACGTTCGACATTGCGGGGGATGCAATCTCGGCTGTGAAAAGGGCCAAGTGTGCAATTCTGGCGTTTGCGCTGAGGAATGCTCCGGACTGACCGGTACTGAATGTGAGGAGGGCAGATGCGTCGACGTGATGTCAGATCCTCAGGCTTGTTCTGCTTGCGATGTGCATTGCAAGAGGGATGAAGTTTGCTCACAGGGATTGTGTCTCGACGAATGCGCAGCGGGAGAAACTGAATGTGAGGGTCAGTGCGTAGACCTGAACAGCGACCGGCGTCACTGCGGTCAGTGCGCACAGGCCTGCATCGCCTCAGCCGTTTGCGCGGACGGGATCTGCGCGAAAGACTGCCCTTCGGACGCGACGCTTTGTGATGGCTCATGCGTCGACCTTTCTCGGGATGAAGCGCACTGCGGAAAGTGCGGTGTACAATGCAGCTCCGAACAAAGCTGCTCGAAGGGCAAGTGCGCCTGCCCCGCTGACCGCCCGCTCTTGTGCGACGATGGTTGTGTCGATGTCAGTAACGACGCAGAGCACTGCGGTGCTTGCGACAAAGCTTGCTCAGCACCAGAAACCTGCGAAAGCGGCGAGTGCGTGGCCCCCTGCGAACCCGGGGTCATTAGTCTTACTCTGGGTCCAGACACAAAAGACGCCGGTCTCGAATCGCGACTAGGCGACAACAACTCCGGAGATTCGATCATGCTGACAGCGACAACATGGACTGCAAGCGGAACCCCTCACTCCATTCGCGCACTGATCCAACCTGAGCTGCCCGAGCTACCTCCAGGAGCGCAGCTGTCGGCGGCTTCTCTCACTTTGTTCGCGACAACCTACCGGGATACATTTCGGCTTGGGGGTGGACACCATCAGATCCAGGTAGACGGCCAGCCAACGGCATCCAACATGTGCCACTTACTGATTGTCACGGAACCGTGGGAGGAGATGAACGTCACTTGGAACAACCAGCCAAGCACGACGCTCGTCGGTTCATTTTCGCTTCCCGAATCCACGACCTACGACCAAGACTACGTGGTGGACATCACTTCCTGGGCAGCGCCTATCTACGCGGGGACTTCAGCTAACCACGGGCTCATGCTGCAACTCGACCAAGAGCAGCACTATGCAAGCCTCTATTTTGATTCGACCGACGTCGACCCCCTGCAGGGTACGGCACCGCGAATTGAGGTGACTTACGAGTGCCCTGAGGGGGGGTGACTTTAAGGACACTCCACAGGCCAACGAACAGGAGGTTAGGGAGTGCTGGTCGATGTGAGAAACACTCTCACCTGGACCATTTCAGCCCGCAAAGGGCAAAGGACCCCCGCTATGTCATCTCACTCAACATTTTCTGTCCTCAGCACAATCGCACTCTCGCCATTGCTCGCCGTCGCCTGCGGCGGGACCGCTGATTGGAGTGATCTCGCCGACGAAATCGTTGACCAGGCGAACAACAATATGGGCGGCGCTGCCCAAGGCGACACTGACGACGACAGCGTCGAAGACGGCGGCATGGCAGGCGCGGGAACCGACGTTGAAGACGGCGGCATGGGTGGCGAAGGACCCGATGTTGAAGAAGGCGGCACGGGCGGAAAAACCGGGGGTGACGATGAGCCCACCTGCACCCCGGGCGAAATCACGCTCCCCATCATCGACTCCTTGATCGGTTCCTATTCATCGAACATAGACGGCAGCTACCCAACGAGCGCCGCGTTTCATGCGACCAAGTGGACCAAAGGAGGCGCCCCCCATGCATGGCGTGGCCTGATGCGAATCGATCTACCAGAGCTGCCTGAAGGCGCCGTGGTCGAATCCGTCTCTCTGGATCTCTTCGCGACAACCTACCGTGAGACCTACGAAGTGGGTGGTGGTCACAGCAACTTGACGAGCAGCAACGCCGCCAGCTTCCTACCAATCCAGGAAGCTTGGGACGAATCGACCGTGACGTGGAACAACCAGCCCTCCACCAGCCAAGAAGAAGCACTTCCTCTGGCCCAATCCACTTCAGCTGGCCAAAATTATTCACTTGATCTGACCACGTGGGCGGAAGACGTCTACAGTGGCAACGTACAAAATTACGGCTTCATGTTTCAACTCGACGAGGAGCAGCACTACGCCAGCATGTACTTCGATTCCAGCGATGTGAATCCTCAGGAAGGTCAGGCACCTGTAGCCACTTTAGTCTACGACTGCGTTGACCGCTGACCGGGCTACGCTGCTTCGACTTGAAATCGCGATCAACAAGCGCCTGTGAGCGCTCGAAGGAACGGCTGATCAACCGGAGCCTGATGATCCTCTGACTTCTCAAGCTCCTAACGCCTGAGGGTTGCGACAATTCGGAGAGATGTCTACTCAAGCAGAACTCATCTTATTGGTAGAAGGTGAGTTCGCTCCTATGAATGTCCGCTTTCTCATCGACCGACTAGTCCGCCACCAGGCGGTGCTTCTCGCTGAGCTGGCGACTTCTGGTGGCGCACGAGCTCCTCTGTCGGAGTTGCTGGATCAAACCTTCATTCATCTCGCTGAAGAATTGGATCGTCGTGGTGTTGGGCGAAAGGTCAGCGCAGACATGTTTGGTATGGCTCTTCGAGCCTATCAAAAGAAGATCCAACGCCTGGCGGAGAGTTCGACCGAACGAGGGACGTCCCTCTGGGAAGCAGTGTTAAGATACGTCAATGACCAGGGATCGGTGCGGCGCGCCGACCTGCTTCAGCGCTTTGTGCGCGACGACGAGGCCCAGGTACGCGCCGTTCTCTTCGATCTGGTGGAAAGCGGACTATTCCTTTCATCCGGGCAAGGCCCCGACACTCAGTTTGAAGTCGCTCCACTGGGAACTGCGCGTCTTGCATCACGAGAAACCTTCGTCGATCTCCTTTGGCTGATCATATTTCGCGAAGGTCCACTTGCACGCGACGAGCTAGTGCGTCGCAGCGGGCACCGTGGTGAGGAACTCGATTCTGCCCTCGCGGAGCTCGAAAGTAGCGGCCGCATATCGCGCGAAGAAAGCGATGAACGAGTCGTGTACTCGTCTTTAGACTACGTTCGCCCCATCAGCGACGAGTCGGGCTGGGAAGCAGCAGTCCTCGACCATGTGCACGCCATGATCTCGACAGTCAGGGCGGTGCTGTCCAGACAGGCCGGACATGAGGAATCCGACGAGTTGGCAGGTGGATTCACCTATGCACTCGATATCTGGCCAGATCACCCTTTGGAAAATGAAGTGAGTGAAACTCTCATTCGCTTGAGGACAGAACTCTCAAGTCTCCGTGAGCGAGTGGATGCGATGAATGCAGACCTTGGTCGCCCCAGTGCCTACAAGGAGGTCACCGTGTACGGCGGCCAATCCAGCAAAGCGAGAAACTCAAAGTGATAGGACGCAAAGAAAACACTCGCATCGGACTCAAGATCAATCTCCTCGTCGCCACCCTAGTGGTGATTGTCGGAGCGTGGCTGATCCCCGCTTGTCAGGGAGCGCAAAGTAGTGGCGAGTCCCACTTTGGAACAACGAAGTCGCTCTTCCGTGTATGCACTGACGGTGTCTGCCAATCAGGCGACAGCTGCGCCTGCGCAGTGTGCACAGTGCCTTGTCAGAGTATCTCAGATTGTGCGGAACGCATCTTAGGCGAGGGAAAAACGCCCGCGGACCTCAAGGGAGACGTGGTCTGTCAAGCGCCCGCCTGTTTCCCCGAGGGAGCAGGTGAGGCCGACGAGGCGCCCGGTGCGGGCGCCGTATGTGAAGTTCTCTGTCAGGACGACAGCGATTGCGACTTCATTACCGAGTCGAGCGGCAACCACACCTGCCTGAGTGGCTATTGCCGCACGCGCGAAATGCCAAGCGACCCGGAATCGGTAGAAGTAGTCGGCCCCACATGCCGCGAAGGCCGCATTTTAGTACCCGGTGATTTGCTCAACTCTGGGTTTGGTCTTTGTGTAGACACGGAAGAAGTCACGGTGCAGGAGTTTCGTGGGTGCGTCGACGCGAACGATTGCACCGCTCCAGTCGCCGGAAATTACCTGACCGCGATGCGAGAAGATCATCCCATTCACTACGTGGAACCCGCTGATGCAGAAGACTACTGCGCCTTCGCTGATGGGCGACTTCCCACGCGCGTCGAATGGGAAGCCACCGGACAAGGCGAGGCCGCCGCGGGTGAATACCCATTCGGTGAAGATCTGCCCGCATTGGGAGACATGCCGCCTAAGGTCTGTGCATTTGAGGAAACGAACACCTGCGCTGTAGGTAGTTTTGAAGCTGGAAACGGCCCGTTCGGCCACGCAGATCTATCCGGCAATGTCTCGGAAATCGTGATCGACGGCGATGAGTTTTGTTCGGCGGGAGGAAACTACGAGAGTGACGCCGCTGGTCTCGAACTCAATACCTGCGAGGTCGCCCCCACAGCGAGCGCAACAATTGGATTTCGCTGTGTGAGCGATCTGTGAATTGGTTCGGCGCACATCTCGGCAGCGCCTCACTACCGGACGGCCAACCGACCGAATAGCCAGGGGTGATCTCAGGGACACTCCTCAATAGCAATTGCAGTTCTCTAGTTTCTCTCTTGGAAGCGGTACCAAACCAGCCGCCAAAAGAGGATCCTATGAACAAAATAACAACACTGGGCTTGATTAGCCTTCCGGCACTTCTCGCCGGCTGCGCCGTAAACGCTGGCGACGATCTCGGCACACGAGTTCAAGCAGCAACCGAAGATGACCCACAAGTCATTGAAACGGGAGGAACCTTCAGCACGAACGATTTTCATGGCAAGGCCGGCTTTTCCAATGACCCGAGTTCCGAAGTCGCTCAGCTCCTGAAAACCAATCGGGCAAACGACGCCTGCAGCGTGATCGCCTCTTCGACGGACGGAACCCAACTCAGCGCGAGCACCTCGGCACCTTCGCTCGACGGATTGAGCTGCAATTACCAACTCTCGACCGAAACTCGCGACGGTGGTGTCACCTATCGCCTCCGAGGTGGGCGGTCCGGTGAGTACACTCCCTACGTGGCCGGTCAGATCCTTGAACCCGTCGCCACCTCACCCGAGGGCACGGAAGTCGATCTCCAGGTGTGCGCGGCGCTGACTGAGATATCCTTTGAAGATTGCGACGGCAATCGCGTGTCCGCCCCCGGCAACGCGAGCGTCCCGGGACAGACCTCGTTTCGGGCCGATGGTAGCGTCTATGTCATCCATCAGGACGGCGAGAGCGGAAATATCAACCTTTCCCTGACGACCGGAACCGATCCCTACAACGACCTGGTGACCAGAAGCCTCACCGTGCCCTTTGCGGCGACCTGCGACGAGGTTCAGCAGACCGCCCTCGTTTCTGTGTGCGATGAGGGGGGAGGCACCAACGAAGAATTCGGGGAACTGACCGGCCCTATCGAAGTGATCGGAAAGACACTCAATACGCGCCTCGATATTCAGGCCAGAAACGGGCCCGAGGGAAACTATCGCTACTTCCGCGATAACGTCTCTCCCTTTGAAGCTTCTGTGGGCAATCCCGGGGATTGGTGGCTGTTGCCGCAAATGCCTGCCGGAAACTACGGTTCACTCCGAACCTTTGGTTCATTCGACTCCGGCTATGCTCACACAGAGTTTCAAACGTACGGTATCGCCGCTTCGGTCATCGCCGGACAGAGCGATTCCCCGGTCAACGCCGATGGCGCTCATGCATTCGTCATGACACCAGCCCAGGTGAGCGGGGAAATTCTTCTCCGGCATCCACTCATCAAAAAAGAGAGCGACCTGCTGACCTTCGCCGCTCTCCGCAGAGCGGCGGACAGCCTCGATGCCCAAGGTCTACCGACTAACTCCGTGGCGAGCGGATCGCGAGTCTCGGCTCGTTCCGCCCAGTACAACGCGGGCTACGGCACTAGCAATACTTCCTTCGCAGGAAACATGGATCTCTCATCCGGAATTCTGCTGAGTGGCTACGACCAAGCGATTGTTGCGGCCTATGACCAGGCCTTAGATTGGAACCTGAGTCTTGACCTGCAATTTAGCAGTGCTTTCGATGCAGCGGCTCCCGAGAGCTACCGAAATGGAAGTCTCCGCGTTGGCGTGAATCCCGAAAGTGTCGAGCTAGCAGGCGGAGATCAACTGGCCCGGGACTACAACGCTTGCTTCAGCGAGATCATCATGCGCACCCAGATTGAAGGCGGCGATCTCATGTACGCGCCCTCGGTGTCGGCGAGCGGCTCGTACTCCGGCACCAATGGCAACTCAGAAGTTGTCAATTACAACGTCAGTTCCTACTTCTCCGGGTTCCCCACCTCGGAAGCAACAGCAAATGAGCGCGCCGAAGTTTATTTCACCCTCCCAGAAGGCAGCTACGAGCTCACTCCGCGTGCCAACGTGAAAAATGAGCAAGGGACGATCAGCAGCGCAGTGTTCACCAAGTCTGCGCTTGAGGTCGGATGCGGACAGAGGATTATTCTCGATCCTTCGCTGACGGTTTCAGCCAACGTGGCAAGCCAGTGCGTCGATGGTCTCCAGACGACCGTAGACGTCAGTATCGACAGCAAGGGCCAAGAGGTAGATCGCGTTTGGTACACCGTGAACGACGGCGAGGAACGCGAAGTTTGCAGGGGAGACTGTGGCGCCAACACCGAAACCACTTTCGATGTCGCGTCAGAGCTCCTCTCCGCATGCGAGAACGACATCGAAGTGTTCGCTTCCTCTCAGAACGCCTTCGGCAACCCTTCGTCGAGCTTTACCCTCGTGAATCAGGTTCCTGGCGTCGCTTGCGATAGCACTTGTCCTGTTGTGGATCCGCCCACAGCCGGAGCGTGCCTTACCGGTACCGAACGTGTCGACCTCAAGGACCGCACCACCACCCTCGCCTCAGTCGGCGCAGGTGAATTTGAGCTAGGTGCTGACGCTCAAGTCACAGGCGATATCAATGTTGATGGCACTGCTTTCGTTCGCGAACGCGGTTCTGTGGCCGGGACGCTCAGTGTCGAAGGTGCCTACAGCGAACAGAATCTCGTTTCCGTGGCGACACTGGTTGAAAATGCGAGCATCGACATTCCCGCCTTGCCTGAAATTGCGGTAAGCGCTGGTGTTGGTTTCTATGAAGTTCCCAATGAGACCACAGTCACACTTGCTCCCGGTAGTTATGGCGACGCAATCATCCGAGCACGTTCTACTGTCACCTTGACTGCGGGTGTTTACAGCTTCGCCTCATTCAAAGTGGAACCAGACGTGCAACTGATTCTCGATAGCTCAGCTGGCGCCATCGAAATTCAGAGCGCTTCTGACGTCAGTTTCGAAAGTCGCATCGACTACCAACTCTCCGGCGACGGTGGACTCTTCGTTTACTCGGGCGGACAAAGCGTTCGACTCCATCCCGAGCAAACGTTCCCGGGTAGCATCCTCGCTCCGAATGCCTTGATCGAGGTCTATTCCCACGTCGATGTACTCGGCTGCATCCAAGGGCGCCACGTGCGAATCGAGCCTGATAGCAGCCTGAGTGGCGAGAGCGGCTATGTTCCTGACGGCACGGTGGTCACTCCCGAGTGCAGTGTAGACACGGACTGCTCGAGTGGAGAGACATGCGAAGCAGGTAGCTGTCAAGTAGAGACTCAGGGGCAGCTCAACGGTTCACTGAGCGTCCAGAGCAGCTGGGAAACCGGGTACTGCGCGAACATCAGCGTGACCAATCCCACGTCGGCAGTAGTGAATGGTTGGACAGCCAAGGTGGATCTCGGGGGAGCCAGTCTCACCAACAACTGGAACGGTTCCTTTTCACAAGCGGGCGACTCGCTCTCAGTAGTTCCCTTGAACTACAATCAGAGCATCGCCGCTCATCAAAGCGCTAGCTTCGGCTTCTGCGCTCAAAAGAGTGCTCCGACTGACACCCCCACTCTCTCGAGCGTGAGCTTCTAAGCAGTCCCCTCAATCCAGAATGCGCGAGGTCCCTCGGTACGAATGGGTACGGGGGGACCTCACGCTTCCATCGCCCGAAAATACCCCCGAATCACCTGCGCCTGCTGCTCTTGAAGCCCCGCCTCACCGGCAAATTCTGGCCACCGAGTTAGCGCCGCGCTCACTTCTTCAATGATACGCCCAGGCTGCTTCACGTCCGCAGCACGAGCCGCCACCTCGAGATCACCCCGCGTGAAGTCATCGCGCTTTCCGTTGACCCGCATCTGTTGCGCGGCAATCCAACGTGAATCCTTCTTGAAGCTGAAGATGAGGTCATAGGCAGGACTGAGCCACCAGGTGCCGTCAGGATCCATCAAAAACGCGTGGTTCTTCGCGTGATCGTCCTGGTTGCGCGCAAGCACGTTGAACACCATGCGGCGGTAAAGCTGATCCAGTGCCGTCTGACCCAGGTCGAGTCCCCGCGCCGTGGCGAACAGCGTCTCATAGTGAGTGTTGCCCACCGGATTGCGGTCCTCATGGGCAATGCCCGCAAAGGTCGCCACATGGATCTTCTGCCCGCGAATGCGATCAAAACGCCGCGTCATAAAATGTGCTCGCTCGCCATCAGGCAGCAGGCGGCTCTCCATCATTTCAATGCCCGCGCTCAGAGCCATCAAATAATAAGCGTACTCCAGGCGCCCCACATCGCGGTCCGCGTGATGTTCGGTGTTTTCGACTTCGGCGAGTTTGAGCAACCAATGTTCAAAGCCGCCAGGACAATCCACTTGGCCCGAACGAAGCTCACCAGTCGCCTCATTCCAAGCAATGACAGCCTTCGCCTTCGCGCCGCCAGCCGAAGTGCCCACGCGAATCAACTTGCTCAGACTTTGATCGCCCCCCGAATCAAGGCTCTCCCGCTGCTCTTCTTTTTGCCCCAGCACCTGCTGCGCCACATCGACCAGCTCGCTCACCTGCACCGGAAAGTCAGCATTCGCCTCCAAGTCCCAGTCCGGATAGTACTCGAGCGCTCCCATGCCGCGACTGCCAATATAACAAAGCCGCTCCACAGGAGTCAGCTCCGCAAACGAAAGACCACGCCCGGCGAGCCAACCTTTGAGCAGGTGGTTGCCGAATCCTTCCGTCAGGCTATCGGCGATCAGCCCCGGCAATCCCAAGAAAGTGCCACTCGTCGCATGTTGAGGAAACGAATACACGCCGCTCCTCAGCGGCATCATTAAAGGACTCACCTCAAGCCCCGATCGCACAAAATCTGGCTCGTACTCAAAGCGCCCCAACCCCCGCGACTCATCCCAAGCGATCACCCCCAGGCGCTTTCCCCAAAGCCGCACTTCAAGAGCGTCCACCTCAGCCATCGTCGCCAACTTTCGTGGCGCGACCCAAAGTCAGGTGAGCCACCAGAGAGCGCGACTTAGTCTTCGTAGGAGGGTGAGTCACAGGTGAGTCCTCTGTGAGAGCAGCTGCTGCTTGCCTCGCTCCTCGCCGCCCTTTTACTTTTGGTCGCATCTCAAGCGGCGATGGCTCAGGCGGAGCAATGAGCCGCGTGATCAAATCCACACGCCCCAAGGTGCGCAGAGTGCGCAAGAGCACCTCGGTGGACACGTTGTCTCCCCGCAGCAGCCGATAAAGCGTCGCGCGATTCAGTCCCGCGCGTTTGGCAAACGCCACCTTGCCCCCCTGCCGAGCAATCGCGTCATCAAGCGCCTTCCCCATCTCTTCTTGCAGAGACTCCACTGGGGCACGCAACGGATCAGAATGAATCATATCTCATACATATGATGAGCCATTATTGATAAATGTCTAGGATATCAGACACTCTCCAGGCCAAGGGCCGCTCTCTTAGAATTTGTATGATAAATAATACATTTCTTTGGTTTATCCCCAAATATGTATTTTATTTGCAACACCGGTCGAGCTCAAAGTCCGTCCTAGCCTTCGAAGCGCCACTCAGCTCCGTCGTCGCCAACTTGGGCCTATTCCAATGGTAAGAGGCGTGGATGCGTCCTTCCGCTGCTGTTCTTCTAGCGCTCGCGACCTCCACGATTTCGTGCGCACCTCCAACCCCTAGCTCTCCAAGCCCAGCGGCCTCTGATCTCGACGCGCACTCTTCGACGACGCAGCAAACCGCGCCACCAACCCGCGAACTTCCTGCTCCGAGCCTTGCTCCGCTTGCCATCCAACCACCGGAGCCCGATCCGCTACCGGCGAATGACGAGAAACCGTGCAAGGGATTCTTCACGCAAGAATCCGTTGAAACGATCTCAGCTTTGGCAGCGCAATCCAAGCATTGTTACAATGAATTGCTGCGGCGGGATCCGAAAGCTGAAGGAAAGGTCACCGTGCAAGTCAGGGTCGAAGCCGATGGAACGGTCCGAACACGCCCGCTTGTCGTCTCCGACACACTCGAAGATCCCGTAGCTGTGGGCTGCGTACTCGACACTTTCGCAGACGGCATTCCCAGTGCACCGCCTCAAGGCGGCTGCGCAATTGCGCAAATCCCGATGAACTTTCAGCCAAAAAGCAAAGAGTAGGGAGCCTCTGATTCACCTCGCATGATGCAACGAAACGGAAGCCAGCTGCTCTCAATGCAGCATGAAGCGGCATTGCCGACACCAACCCTTCACGTTATGGGTGTCACGATGTTCGCCTGGAGACGCTGGATCAGCATTGCGATGACGCTCAGTGCCGCAACCGGTTGCGTCCAGCAGTCCTATCGCGTGGAGCGTGCGGAAGCAGAGCGACTCGCGGCGCTTTCTCCTGAAGAGCGTGGACGGCACGTACGAGCGCTCCAGGGCTCGGTGTACAGCTCCGATCCCTCCAACGGCGCCGAAGCTGACGGCTCGGACCCTGAGCAAATCGTCATTACTTTGAACGAGGACGACCTGAGACTTCTCGCGGGCGCTGTGGTTCTCTCCGGGCGATCTTCAAAGAACAGCTCCAGTGACAATGACGGCGCAGGAAGTGCCGCCGTGGCGCTCTTTGTAGGAGCTGGATTGGCCACAACTGCAGTGATCTCCGTCGGCGTGGCCGAGGGCGTTCGTCACGATGGTTGGCTCAGACTAGAGCCCGATGCGATTCTCTTGCACATCGACGAGGACGGTGAGCGTACTTGGCTGACCCTCGATGAGCTGACGCCAGATTTAGCCGCCAGCGCCAACCAGCTCTTGATCTATGATTTTCTCGACCGGGCCGAGAAGCTGGAGCGCGCTCCACTAAACCGAGTTGGATTCAGTTACGACGTGCAAATGGGAGTCGCTGGCGTGAACACCACCGCTGGCGCAAAGTTTCCGGGATTCGGCTGGCGCGGCGTCCTCGGCTACTTCCCTTGGCAAGCCGCGGGGTTCGGGGTCGGATTGCAGTTCAACTACGGGCGCCAAGTTCCGAGTGGTGAGTCCGTCGCCGATGACGCGCTGAGTTATCGCATCTTCGGTGAATTTCGAAGCATTCCCCCTCGCCTGGCGTCGATTGCATCTGGGTCCTTACGCGTTCGCGGGCTACGGACATTCGCTCCACGACACAAGCGCCGGTACCGTGAGTGCCGCTGGCTTTACAGGTGGCGGCGGCTTGAGCCTCGAACTCGCTTGGACCACGCGCCTCGCGGTGAATCTTCGTTCGGGAGTTGGAATCATGCCGACGCTTGAAGTCGGAAACAGAGGAAGCTTTGCCGTGCTCCCGGAAGTGTTGCTCGGCGTTTCCGTCTACTAGATTGCTCGACCGACGCTTGGAGCCGCATTCCAAAAGTTCGCGCCTGACTAATAACGAATTCCAAATGCGAGACCACGGGTCTGGGGAAATCCCTCAATCCGAATGACCCAGTCATCCCAGTCAGGTAGACGCGGACCAAAACCTGATGTCTCGTTCTCGTGGACGACTTCACATTCACTTTCACTGCAGTCCTTGCAGACTTGAACAAGCGAGCCTTCTGCCCATCCGCTTGAGGTGAAGCGAGGAGTCTCCGAGGCCTCCAGCGGCGCTCTCACCTTCCGCAAGGAAACCAAGGGCGTCGCCCTCATCAACCACTTTGCCTATGGTACCGGCATGGGGGTCGCTTATGGGGGCCTGTGCTTGCTTGTTCCCCCCCATGCGCTCACTGGAATTGCCTTTGGGCTCAGTGTTTGGGGCGCGAGCTACCTCGGATGGTTGCCCGCTCTACACATGCGCGCGGCCGCCCCGAAAGAGCCACTCCGACGCAATGCGATGACTGCTGTCTCGCATGTCGTGTGGGGATTGGCTTTGGGGGCTTTCACAACATGGGCAACGCGATAGCGCCGCGGCGAACGTGAGGCGTGCGCAGTACAACGAGCGAATCCGCCACACTCGTGGCGCTTCGTCCCTCACTGGTCGCGAAACTTGAGTCCCTCACTCAAAAGCGAAAGCGACTGGACTCTGTAAGCTCGCAATAGCCGGAGCCTTCGCACTCGGCGTCGGGGATGTCGTAGCACCGTTGGGTACCTTCAATCTTCTCGCAGCGCGCCCCATTGCACCCAGGGGTCGTGTGGCAGACGTCACTCTCAAGCCCAGCACATCGGTCAAGTTCGGCGCTGTCCCTCACAACACAAAGACGCAGTTCCTCATCGTAGGCACACCAGGCGTGCGGGCAAACATCGGCGCGCTTGTCGACGCAATGAGAACGATGACACTCAGCGACCCATTCGCACTCCGCTGACTCACCGCAGGTGTCCGAACCCCTTTCATTGCAGGCACGTTCGAGAGGTTCGCACGTCGTGTAATTCCCGCAGCTCGCCTGGAGACACACGAGCGCGAGTAGTAGAATCAGTACGAAGCTCCGCATCGTGGCAGACTAACCTTCCCCCCGCCCCGCACAAGGCCGCACGTAGCGAACTTCAAGCCCCGCAAGCACGGCGACGAACAGTCCCTCAAGCGCGATGTGACCAAGACCGAGTACTCCGGCCGTCTGGTGATTCTGAATCAATAGGAAGAGACAAGAAACCGTCCAGCCCAGGTTCCCCACCACGAGAAACTCCACAGCTCGTCGCGACACGACGCGCCCTCGTGACGCCAAAATCGCCAGCCGAAGCGAGTAGCAGGCGTAGACGAGATTCATCGCCGCGATGAACACAATCAGGGACAGCGGCAACTGATAGAATCCCGCCAACCAATCGTGCAATCCCATCATGAGCAGCCCCACGAAGCCGCCCGCACATCCGTCGAGCCAAAGAATCGAGCGCGCTCGTTGATTCATCGCGCAAATGATGACCGCAAGGCTCGGCAAACAACAAGTTTCGCTCTGAGGTCCCGCATGACTCGACGTCAGCTGCTGAATTTTCCCCCACCGCGATCTTTTGAGCCGGCTCGGACGAGACTGAGAGAAATCGTCGCGCCAGGAGGTTCTTCACTGACATTTTCGCGCACGGAGCAGAGACTGTTTGGATGAAAACCTGGAGTCTCTTCTTCATGGCAGGTGCTCTTGTGGGTGGAAGTGTGCTCACTGGCTGTAGTTCCAGCGACGAACCTGGTGGCGGCGACGGCGATGGACTCGGCGACGGCGATGCCGTCGACACCGGCGGCACGGGCGGGAGCAATGTTTCAGGCACCGGTGGCACCACAGCAACCGGAAGCGGCGGAATGGCTCCGGGCGATGGCGATGGCGATGGCGACGTGACCGCAACCGGCGGAGGTGAGAGCTCTTGCGCGGTGGACGAGTGCGAAGCCGGATGTGTGGATCTACAAAGCGACGACGCCAACTGCGGCGTGTGCGGGACAGCCTGCGAAGAGTATCACTCTTGTCAAAGTGGCGGCTGCGTGCGCACAGCTTGTGAAGGCACTCTCTCTTTGTGCGGCAGCGATTGCGCGGATATTACAGCGGACATCGACCACTGCGGCTCCTGCGAAAGTGCATGCGATCTCGGGTTCATTTGCACGTCCTCCGCATGCGCCTGCGCGGCAGAGCGAACAGAATGCGATGGCTACTGCGCTCACCCAGACTTTGATCGCCAACACTGCGGTGGCTGCAGCGACGGTGGCGGCGAGGCCTGCGCAAGCGATGAAGCTTGTCTCTCAGGCAGCTGTGGCACCATCGCCATCCCGAACAACGGCTACTGCCAAGTGACTGGTGACTGGTCCGACGCCAACACCGCGCTGGAATTTGAGATCCTCGACATTGTGAATCGCCGCCGTGCCGAAGGCGCGAGCTGCGGAGGAAGAGGCTACTTCCCGCCCGTTGGACCACTACAAATGGAAGCCAGCCTACGTTGCGCCGCACGTGTGCACACGCGGGACATGGTCATGAACGACTACTTCAGTCACACGAATCTCCAGTCCGACGGCCCCAAGCCTCGCCTCACAGCGGCTGGATACTCCGCTCAAGGCTGGGGTGAAAACATCGCCGCCGGCCGCGGCACCGCCGAAGCCACGATGGAGCAATGGATGAACAGCGACGGACATTGCGCCAACATCATGAACGCCGGCTTCAACCGCATCGGCGTCGGCTACTTTCCTGGAGACGGCGCAGAATACGGTCACTACTGGACGCAAACTTTCGGCAAACAGTGAACTGGTCAGCAAGAATTCAATGACCTCGGGGTGAACAAGCAGGTCTTTGTTTTGTTCCCCACCTATGTCGCTTTTTTGCAACAAAGGTCGTGCTCAATCGGGCGGCTCTCAAACATTCCACTTCGAGTCGCGACTTTCTGACAATCGGCTGAAACTCAGTTGACAAGGCGTGCCGCGGTACAATGTTCATTGGAGCATGACAGTCCAAAATGCCATCGTACGTTTCTCCGATTTACGCGGACGCCTCAAAACAGTCGAGATCCGAAGGCCAGGAGTCCGCCCACTCATCTCCGGCGCGCAAGCGGCCCTCCTGGCGCTCGGCATTGTGGTCACCTCCTACCAAGTGCGTCCCTCCCAGAGGGGCCTCAGCGAACGCTTCGAACTCTCACGCCTCGACGGTAGCGAGCTCGACGAAACCATGAGCGCCGACGCCCGCTCAGCGCTGTTGCCACTTGCTCTCATCGACGCTGAGGAGAAGTAACGCCAGGAGGTTCACTTCACCGCCAACACCCGGCAACCTGCGCAAGAGCCAGCGTCTTGTGGAGCATGGTCATCACACGCCTCTTCATCTTGTACGATCCCATCGCCGCAATACACGCCGAGTGAACAGTCGGGCTGGCAGCCATTGTATCCCCCCGAATTGACGCCGTCGTCGCACTGCTCGCCAACGCCCACGATACCATCACCGCAGACTGCGCCGCATTCACTCGCCTCGTTCGAGCACTCCCCCTCGGGTTCAATGCGGCAGGTGGCTGAGCATCCATCGCCGTCCTCCTGCCCTCCATCATCACACTGCTCGTAGAGACTCACCTCCCCATCGCCGCACACCGCAATCGGCATGCATGGTTTGCCAGGCTCGGCGCAGATGAAGGACGGTTCGAGTTGAAGACAGGATGCGCTGCAGCCATCCTCGGACTTCTGGTTGCTGTCGTCGCAAACTTCGTCAGAAGCAAGCGTTCCGTCACCACAATTTGCAGCAGGCAAGCTCAGTCGGCCTCCTGTACCCCCGTCGATCATCATCCCGCCGGTCCCGCCCCCGCTGCTGTTCCCCCCACTCGCGGCGCCACCGGAACCACTGTTCGCAGTCGTCCCACCGGTGCTTCCGACAGGATCGCAATCGCTCGTACCGCTTGACTGACAGCTCCCTCCCGAGGCGAAATTCGCATAGTTGTCACCATCACCATCACCATTTCCCAAGTTCCGGTCCGCCGTGCTCCCGCAACCCAGCCCAGTTGAAAGCAGAAGAACAGGAAACAGCACTCTGATGAAACGCATCGCAGCACCATAGGTCATCCGACTGCGGCATCCCAGGTATGTAAAGCGCAGCGCTGGCCTCCCCGCACAATTTCCATAATTAGGCTTCTCACGAATCCCGTGAGTTCTTCCAGCAGGCGGCCTCATGGCAGCGGTTCTCCAATCAGATTGACGTCCCACCTCGTGGAGGCGTACCCCAATAGTATGCTTAATTCGCGAATCTTACTTAGTATTTCTACCGTGACTGTGGTGTTGGCTTCTTCATGGAACGCCGCGGCGCAGGCTCAATCAACAACACCGGCGCCGGTTCCACTCACCGGACCATCACCCGCTGCTCCGGCATCTCCAGCCGCAGAGACCGCTCCCGCGCCGAACGCGGCAGCCACCAGCGAACCGACGCCGGAGTGGAAGAGGGCGATGACGCTTTACGAAATCGGCGAGGTAGAAAAGTCGCTCGACGTGCTTCGCACCAAAATTCTCAGTTGCGATAAAGACAGCGCTCCAGCCTGTACGGATAGCGAACGCGCCGCTCTCTACATGTGCATCGGGATTGTACTTTCAGGAGGCCAGAGCAACCACAACGGCGGCGTCCAGGCCTTCAAGAAAGCTCTCTCCCTGGACGAGCAAATGCGCGTTGCTCCCGAGTACTCAACGAAGCCAGTAGTCCAGGCCTTTTCTGAGGCATACGGCAAACCCAGTCAAGCGCAGGCACCCAAACCAAGACGGCAAAGGCCCCCAACATACACATCACCCGGACGCTACGACGAAGGTCTTGACGACGACGATGACGATGACGACGAGGCGAAGTACGATCCTGAGAAGGCGCGCCTCTTCTGGATGGCCACCGGAGGCGCTCGCTACGGCTTAGGTAATGGCGGCGCCACAACGCAGGTGGGCGGTGCCTTAGCATTAGCCGGAATGCCCGGCGAAACCTCTGGCTTCACCCTGGGAGCTCGCATCCGATCCGGCGCGCTATTCTCTTCAGATCCCACGCTCGGTTATCTGGGAATGCAAATGCTCATGGGCGGCACGACTGGCCCGCGAAAGGACAACAAGTTTACCTTCATCACCGGCGCTGTGGGTTTCGAAAACTACTTTGATCAGGAGCGTTCCGCGATCACCGGGCACTTCCTCGCCGGAACCTCCCTCGGCGGAATGATCGTTTCAGGCGGTATCGATGTAGCTGCTGGCAGCGAAGTCGCCTACGTCATCTTCGGTCTCGAACTCGGCTTCGGCACGTTGCTCTTATAAGGGGGCTGTCCCAGCCCCCCGATCGTCCGGAAGTGAATTCCGAACGATCCCCCCAACTTCCGGCTGCGCTCCGGCGGCTCCCACACGGTCGCCGGCGGTGCTGAGGCCGCCTCGAAACTCCTCGCTGCGCTCGCGTTTCTCGTTTTGTTCCTGAAGATGATGATTTCCGATTCCTCACCCCACAGTCCGGCTGCGCTGATTGTGCTTCGCACTCCTCGCGTTGCTCGGTTCTGTGAAGAGGGGCGACTCGCCCCTCCTCGCCATTTGAAGTGAATTCAAATGGCTCACCTCCACTTCCGGCTGCGCTGATTGTGCTTCGCACTCCTCGCGTTGCTCGGACCATCTCTCCTCCCGGAATTTTCCTTCGAAAAATTCCACTCGGAGTCCGGCGCTCGCTGGCCGCTCGCGGCGGTGCTCGCCGCCTCGTTACTCCTGCGACCTTCGGCCTTGCGTAACTCGTTTTGTTGCTAAAGCATTATGGGTTGGCCCCCTCGCCCCTCCTCGCCATTTGAAGTGAATTCAAATGGCTCACCTCCACTTCCGGCTGCGCTGATTGTGCTTCGCACTCCTCGCGTTGCTCGGACCATCTCTCCTCCCGGAATTTTCCTTCGAAAAATTCCACTCGGAGTCCGGCGCTCGCTGGCCGCTCGCGGCGGTGCTCGCCGCCTCGTTACTCCTGCGACCTTCGGCCTTGCGTAACTCGTTTTGTTGCTAAAGATTATGGGTTGGCCCCCTCGCACCTCCTCGCCATTTGAAGTGAATTCAAATGGCTCACCTCCACTTCCGGCTGCGCTGATTGTGCTTCGCACTCCTCGCATTGCTCGGACCATCTCTCCTCCCGGAATTTTCCTTCGAAAATTCCACTCGGAGTCCGGCGCTCGCTGGCCGCTCGCGGCGGTGCTCGCGCCTCGTTACTCCTGCGACCTTCGGCCTTGCGTAACTCGTTTTGTTGCTAAAGATTATGGGTTGGCCCCCTCGCACCAGGCAAAACCGAGGGCCACTACCGCACGCACGAGCAAGCGATGTGCAGCCCACACCCGCACCAGGCAAAGCCGAGGTGCCCCGCACGAGCAAAGCGTGTGCAGCCCACACCAGGCAAAGCCGAGGTGCCCCGCACGAGCAAAGCGATGTGCAGCCCACACCCGCACCAGGCGAAGCCGAGGTGCCCCGCACGAGCAAGCGATGTGCAGCCCACACCCGCACCAGGCGAAGCCGAGGTGCCCCGCACGAGCAAAGCGATGTGCAGCCCACACCCGCACCAGGCGAAGCCGAGGTGCAAACGCCACACCCTCAAAGCAAAGCCACAAACCGAGACACGCGACCTCCCCTCCGAGGGAGGAGTGGCGAGGCGCGTTCAGCACCGCCGGCGACCATGTGGGAGCCGCCGGAGCGCACGCGGAGGTTGGGGGAGATCGTCCGGAATTCACTTCCGGGCGATCGGGGGGCTGGGACAGCCCCCCAAAAGGAAATATCGCCGAAAAAACCCCCGGAACTTTCGTTCCGAGGGTTTTTGAGGCGAGGACCAGATTCGAACTGGCGTGTGACGGTTTTGCAAACCGTTGCCTAACCACTTGGCTACCTCGCCGTTTGAGCGCGCGAAACCTGGCACGCTCCAGTCACACGATCAAGATCTCTTAGCACAAGGGGAGAAAAGAGCCGCTAGCACGTAGGTTCTGAGTCGCTTGTCGCCGAACTTCGCTTCTCACTTGCACTTACATGAGTCCCCGTCGTCGTTGTTCGCCCCCAGAGGGGTGACTGACATTCCACTGTGACTATGCGGTGCTTTCCGATACTTCAGCGAAATGCCGTGAGATGCAGCCCGACCTGGCCTATCATCCCTCCGCGTTCGCGCGCACCATTTGAGAATCGAAGAGGTAGATCCGATCCTCTTCGCCGGACAAGCCATGGCCCAATCAGAACCCGACTCAGAACTCCAGCCAGGCCTCCTCCTCGGCGGTAAGTACCGACTCGAACGAGAAATCGGTCGTGGCGCTATGGGTACAGTGTGGAGCGCGCTGCACGAGTCGCTGCATCAGCGTGTCGCGATCAAGGTGATCTCCCAAGAACATGCTCATTCCGAGGAACTGCGCAAACGGTTTGACACCGAGGCGCGCGCAGCTGCGAAGCTGCGTTCTCGATTCGTAGTTGGTGTCTCTGACAATGGTGAAACGGGAAGAGGACTTCCTTACATTGTCATGGAGTATTTGGACGGTGAGTGTCTCGAAGATCGCATCTCGCGACTAGGTTGTATTTCGCTCGCCGAAACTGCTCGCATCGCTCGTCATATCAGTCGAGCCCTCGGACGCGCCCATGCGCACGGCATCGTGCACCGCGATCTCAAGCCGGCCAATATTTTCATCGCCCGCAGCGAAGACGAAACGGACAAGGACGACTGGACTGCCAAAGTTCTCGATTTTGGCATCGCCAAAATGGACGACTTCGGCGATCGCTCCACGACCAAAACAGGAACAGTTCTGGGAACGCCCCTTTTCATGAGTCCTGAGCAAGTTCGAGGCGCAAGTTCAGTCGACGCGCGAGCTGATCTCTATTCTTTCGGCATGGTGATCTACAACATGCTCACCGGAACCTATGCATTCGAAGGGCAATCTTTCGGCGATTTGCTGGTTTCCATCTGCACCGATCCGCTGCCTGAACTGCGTCGTGCGGCTCCGCACCTCCCCCCTGAACTCGACGCCTGGTTTCAGAAATCCTGCGCGCGTGAGCCCGATCAACGTTTTCAAAGCGCAGATGAAATGATCCGCGCCCTCGGCGATGCAATCGACGAGCAGGTTGAATCCGCGGCTCGTATGTCCATGGCCGATGTTTCCATGCGCTTCAGCCAGCCTCTTGCTGCCACCTTCGCGGCTGAGGACACGGCTTCCACCGGTACTCCGCAAACCGCTTCTGGAACGGGAACAGTCACCAGCCCGCGTACTGGTTTGGATAGTTCTGGAGTGGCAGCCTCAGCGGTCACGGTGAATCATCCCCCGCCGCGTTCATCTCGTGCCTTACTTTGGGCGGGACTTGGAGCTGCAAGCTTAGTCGGCGTGATCAGCGCATTCGCTTTCGGTGGACCTGACGACAGCAAAGAAGAAGCACGCTCCGGCTCGCATCAACCGGAATCTGCGGCTCCGTCGACATCGGCCGCGGTCGAATTGTCGGCGCCCGACACTCCATCTGTGGATGCCTCCGAGCCAGATACGGACAACAAGCTTCCCAGCGCCCAACACGGAGAGGCCAGCAACCTAGCCACGAAACTCCCCGCCAAACCCAGCCCTGCAGTCGTCGACAGCAGTGGGAAGCCAGTCGCAAAGCCCGCCAGGTCGCCGGCCACCAAACCTGCCATCAAAGTGCAGACAGCTCCAACCGCGAAGCCCACTCAAACCGCGAAACCCGTGGTACAAGCGACCCCTGAGCCAGTAAAACCGACCACCAACCCGCCTCCTGCTCAGCCATCGCGCCCGCAGGTCCCTGACCTGGGATTCTAAAGCGCCTCGCTCCTTCCCTGTTCTTGAAAGCTTCCTCCCTTGAATCCTTCCCGGTCACTGTCCCGTTCGTTTTTCCATGCAGCTGTACTCGGCTGCGCGCTCAGCCCTGCCACTCTCATCGGAGAACTGGCGTGCGGTTCAATCCCGCTAGCTCAAGCTGCGCAGGGTGCTAGCGCCGAAAATAAAGCGGCAGCACGCGACTTAACCGTCGAAGGAATTCGACTGGCGGAAGCGGGCGACTGCGAAAGCGCCGTTCCGAAATTTGAGCGAGCCGAGAAGCTGTACCACGCGGTCACGATCCTCACTTGGATTGGAAAATGTCAGCTCCAGATGGGACGCCTCGTTGAAGGGACGGAAACTCTGAATCGCGTCGTACGCGAAAAGTTGAGTGACGATGCGCCAGATGCCTATACCGATGCTCAAGCAGACGCTCAGGTGCTCATCACGGAAGCAAGACCCAAGATCGCGAAGCTGACGATCCGAGTCGTGAGCCAAGATGGTGAATTGCACGAACTCGAGGGCCTGGAAGTTCAAGTGGACTCCGTTCCGATGTCGCAAGCGTTGGTCGGTGCTCCCCGCCCAACGGATCCGGGAAAGCACGAAGTGACGGTTTCAGCCCCCGGCTACCACAGCACCAAAGGCGAGATCGAACTAGCGCCTGGCTCCCGGGAAGAGCTCACCTTGACACTCAAGCCGGATCCTCAAGCGAGCGCTGGGGCGAGTGGTGGGGATTCTGTCAAAGACGGCGCAGACGCAGAGAGCGATGGCAACACTCGGAAGGTGGTCACCTGGTCACTGATCGGTGGTGGTGCGGCCTTCATGGCAGCCGGCGGTGTGATGGGCGGGCTTGCGCTCAAGCAAGAGGGCGATCTCACTTGCGAACCCAATGTCCCCTGCGACGCGAGTCAAGAGGACACTTTGGACGGTGCGAAGACCAAAGCCACGCTTTCCACGATCTTCTTTGGGGTCGGCGGAGCGGCGGCTGCAACCGGCATCATACTGCTACTCACTGGGAGCTCAGAGCCAGAGGCACAGGTCGGAAGCACCACGCTGAAGCCGACTCTGGGCTGGGGCTCCCTCGGCGTCTCTGGTCAATTTTAATCGTTGATCAACTCTAGCGGCCAACCGCTCAGCTCTTCTTTTTGTCGTCTTCCTCGCGGTCCTCGGGGTCCTCTGCGAGGTAACTCAGAATGGCGTCGTCGAGTGACTTCTCGTCGATCCCCACTTCACCGAAGATACTGTTGCTACTAGGAGGCGGCATCGAGAAAATCGAAGCGGGTCTCGATGCTGCATAGGCTTTCTGATCACCTAAAGGCGCTTTCTCGTTCACGGTGACCGCAATCTGACCCGCCGACGTAGGAACCGCGACGGCAACAGTCGCGGGATTCATCTGAGGTTCCTTCTTTTGCTCACCCGAAGCAATCGCCACTCCCTTAGCGAGCACCGGGCTAGTCTTGGACTCGCTCGCGGGTGCGTCTTGTTTCTCGAACCCGATCAGATCGTCGAGTTCTCCGGAGCGCAGAGCAACGAACATCGCCTTGTGTTGCTCCTTCATCATATTCTTGACGACGACTGCCATATCGTCGCGACCGAGGTGCTCCGAATAGTCGGTGCGTGTGGACTTCACGATTCTCCCCCCGTCCGCAAACAGGTGGGTCATGATGCGCGGACTTGTGATCCCCGAATCTTCAGTTTGAATGTGAAAGATTCGGCCGCGATGACGAACATTGTTGTTGTATCCGAGGAGCGGCGGGGGGGGCATAAGTACCTGAGATATCCTATCACGCTCGCGAGGAGAACATACCCCTTGCGAAAAGCCGCATCGCAAAAGCCTGACAAGGGCCAAGCTCCGATTGTGATGCGCGCTCCAGGCTCAAGATCAAACGCGAAGCCCTAGGCCGGAGGCGGCGGAAGCGTTGCGCTGATGCTCAAGCAAGACTCTAACGCTCGCCTTCGTCGAGGCGCCGCATTCCCTCGAGAAGTAAGGCCTCCGGGCTGGCCTGAATGACCTGAGAGTCCGCTTCGAAATTAGGATCGAGAGCAAAGGTCCCCGAGGTGAGACTCAGCATCGCGTAGAACGCTTCGTCCCCGCGCAGATTCATCCACAGAGCGTTGAAGATGAGTCCCTTCACAAAGTGGATCTCACCTTGCGACTGGCCACTGCGGATCTTGAGCGAGCCAGTTTTGCGACCATGCCAGAGCACTTGGACCATGTCTGGCAAACCCATTTCGGTGAGCGAGCCGGACACCCCGCGCGAAATGCCACCACCCTGCGCGGCCTCGCGCTCAATAATTTGCTTGAGCTTTGCGACCAGCAAATCGGCTGCAACGGGCTTCTGCATGAAATCCGCCGCACCGAGTTCAAACGCGCGTCGTGCATCCGCGCTTGCGCTACGAGAGGTCACGAAGATCCAGGGAAGACGCTTGCCCCACTCGTGCTTCCGAGCCTCAGTGAGAAGCGCATAACCATCCGAGGCGCCGCCCAAATCGATTTCACTCACCGCCAACTCAAACTCCCCCGACTGCAGGTACTTGAGGGCCTGCTCAGCGGTATGCGCCTGTTGTACTTCGAAGCCTTGCTCCACCATGCGGAGTTCAAGCACCGTGGTCTCCTCAGGATCGGGGTCGACAATCAGCGCGCGGTGACGGTTGGCGAGCAGTCGAGCCTTGAGATCCTCACCCGTAACGGTGTGCTTGAACAGATCCACCAGGTTCGGATCGAAGATGGCTCCCTTGTAGCGAGCGAGCACTTCACATGCTTCTGCAGGGCGCAACCGCTTGCGGAAGGGGTTTCTTGGGTTCTGAGTCAAGTCCGCGTAGGTGTCAGCAATCGCAAGAATGCGCGCGCCGAGGGGGATATCTTTGCCTTTCGTGCCGTGAGGAAATCCTTGCCCATCAAATCGCTCATACATGCCCTCCACGGCGGTCCGTGTGTCGGGCGCAAGGCCGACGGCTTCCATGAGGCGAGCAGGCGATGTCAGTGTCTTTCTGGCTTGAGTCGCGTGTCCTTCGTATTCGGCCACGTTCAGAGGAGTTAAATGGTAGGCGCCCGCTTTACCGAGATCGTGAAGGAAAGCCGCAATCTGCAAATGAGAGAGCTGCAGTCCGCTCAAACCAATTCGCTCCGCGAGCTTCTTGATCAAACGAGAAACTTGCGCCGAATGGCCGCGTAGATCCTGGCGTGAGTTTTCGAGCAAGCTCACCAAAACATTGAGCGTCTCAATGTAGCCTTGCTCGTTTTGGCCGCGCGTCTTTTCGCTGCCGCCACCCTTCAGCTCGTCCTCACCAATGACGCGTTCGCGCGGACGATCTTCACGCGCGAGCGCCACTGTCATGCTCTCATCGCTGACAAGGTTACGCTCGTAAACATCAAGCATACTCGTGAATTGTGCATGAGCAGCTCGATCGAGATTCGCGAAAGCGTGGATATCGCCGGAATAGGCTTTGGCAACTGCCGCCTTCACAGCTCGGGGACGCGCAACAAATGCGCGTACTTCGCGAGCCCCGGACACCAACTTGATCTCATCAAGCGCTGTCGCGTTGTCTGGATCGGCGGTGACAATGCTGAGCGCGCCCGACTTGGCATCGAACAAAACAGGAAACACGCCATGCGCGACCGCTAACTTCTTGGGGACTTTTTCCAAGGTGTTTCGATCAATGTCGGCCTTGGCGAGCTTCTCAGTCGAAACAAAACGCGTTTGGTAGATCCCTGCCAAGTACTTGAGCAGCGCCGCCTCAGTGACGGCGTTGTTGTCAATCAGCGCTTCTTCAAAGCGATCTCCGAAAGCTTGAACATGATTGAGAGTCGCTTCGCGCTGCTCTGCGGAAATGATGCCATCGGTCACCATTCGTTCGAGCAATCGTTGGTTCAAAGGGGCATTCATCTGAGATCGACTCCGGGCCTGAGCTGACAAGACACCAAAAACCCGAGACTGCTCATGCTAGGCCCTTTGTGGCGTTCGCGCGAGCAACGGAGCTGATGAAAATCCCTATTGGTTCTCGCATCTTAGCGGGAGATGTCGGGCACTGAGGGGTCGGTGTCGGACCAGGGGAGACGTATGTCGGAAGAGGTGCGCCGCATCTAGATCCCAGGAGCAGTCCCGTTAAAATCTAGCCAAAACGCTCTCAGACTGCAAAATTTAAACAATTATGAGCATTATACCAATAGTCATTCAAGCCGACCGACGAGCTGAATTGCTCGACTTCGGGGAACCAAACCAGCCTACTTGACGCTTCAAACAGCTGGAGCTACGTAGCGTGCCCCCTTCGGAAACGACCTGGTTTTTCGAGGCTGTTCTTTTGGAAGCGCGTGCGTCTAGAACCGCGTGTTCCTCAAGGAGAGTTCTCACAGACCAGACCAGAGCCGGGGGAGACCCACCCAGCGGGCAGGCTATTCAAGCTGCGCTCCTGGGATCGGGGCCCGAAACAGGAAGCGAGTTTTTCGAAATTCGGCTGGCTGTTGGGGGACCCCCTGCATTTTTAACACAACGCTCACACATTCGAGCAAACAGAGGATCCCAATCATGCGTACTTACAACGCAACACCTGCTGAAGCACTCGCTGCGCGAAGCTGGTGGGTTATCGACGCCGAAGGCCAGCCTTTGGGTCGCGTCGCCAGCAAAGTCGCCACGATTCTTCGTGGCAAGCACAAGCCAACCTTCACTCCCCATGTGGACACCGGAGACTTCGTTGTTGTCATCAACGCGGCCAAGGTGAAGGCTACAGGCAACAAGATCGACCAGAAGAAGTACTACAGCTTCTCTGGCTACATCGGCAGTCTCAAAGCAGTCACGCTCAAAGACGCCCTCGTCCGTGACCCGGAAATGCCGATCAAGCACGCCGTAAAGGGTATGCTTCCTAAGAATGTCCTTGGCCGCCAGCTCATCAAGAAGCTCAAGGTCTACGCAGGCAGCGAGCATCCGCACGTTGCCCAGAACCCCCAGATCTTGGTCCCTTAATCCGGACACTTGGAGACTAAATCATGAGTGAAACTGCTACATACGCCACTGGTAAGCGCAAAACTGCCGTGGCACGCGTATGGATTACTCCCGGCACAGGGACCCACACAGTCAACCGCAACCCCATCGACGAGTACTTCGAGCGTGAAACCGCGGTGATGATTGCACGTCAGTCGCTTGAGCTTCTCGAGCTCGCCGACAAGTACGACATCAAGGCTTTCGTAGCCGGTGGTGGACACAGTGCTCAGGCAGAAGCTGTCCGTCACGGTATCGCCCGTGCTCTCGTCGCTGAAGACGAAGAGCGCCGCAAGACGCTCAAGCGAGCAGGTCACCTCACCCGTGACAGCCGTAAGAAGGAGCGTAAGAAGCCCGGTCAGCCTGGCGCACGTAAGAAGTTCCAGTTCAGCAAGCGCTAAACGAAAACTTCACGTCGAATCACACGCGGCTGGCTTCTTTGCCCGTCGCGTGTTTTTTTTTGGGGGGCGCACTCCCTGTCTGCCAGGCGCGCCTCTGCTTTCCCCATCATTTTTCCCCGAGCAAATTTCCCATGACTCTTCGTGTCGGCATTTTAGGCGCCGCCGGGTACACCGGTGCAGAACTCATTCGTTTGATCGACCTCCATCCCGAGCTCGAACTCACCTACGTAGCGGCTCGTGAGAACGCAGGGCAAAAGCTCGGCGTCGTTGTTCCGACAACCGAGGGTGTCCCCGGTCTGGGTGAGCTCGACATCGAGCCGTTCGAAGCTGAGCAGGCCGCTGAGGTCGCCAAACGGGTCGACGTGATCTTTGCTGCGCTCCCCCACGCTGCAAGCGCCACCCTGGGCGGCGCAATGCTTGATGCCGGCGTGCAGGTTGTCGACCTGTCCGCTGACTTTCGACTGCGCGATCTCGGCACCTATGAAAAGTGGTACGGCAAGCACCCGCGCCCAGAACTGATCCAAAAGGCCGTCTATGGTTTGCCGGAGCTGTATCGCAAGGAGCTCGAAGGTGCGCAGCTCATCGCTGGCCCTGGGTGCTATCCCACCAGCGCGCTCTTGCCGCTTGTACCGCTCCTGCGAGCGGGTTTGATTGATTCAAGTGCGCCCGTCATTGTCGATAGCAAGACCGGCACGAGCGGCGCAGGACGCAAGCCGTCACCTGTGACGAATATGTCCGAGGCTTCTGAAGGCATGCGTCCCTACAAGGTCTGCGGCACGCATCGTCACACTCCCGAGATGGAGCAAGAACTGAGCGTCGCGGCTGGTCACGAAATGCGCGTACTGTTCACGCCGCAACTGGCACCGATGATCCGCGGAATTCTCACAACGAGTTACTCGCCGCTCAAGGCCGGTGTCAGCGCCGAGCAATGTCGGCAGGCAGCCCGCGATACCTTGGTCGGAGATCTGATCACGATTCTCCCCGAAGGCCGCCTGCCCGATACGCTTCACGTGCGTGGCAGCGGACGTGCTCAAATCGCCTACGTACCGGACGAGCGCACCGGACTGCTGCTCAGCATTTGCGCGATTGACAATCTAGCGCGCGGTGCTTCGTCACAGGCGGTTCATGCGCTCAACGTCGCGCGCGGATTCGCTGAAACGGCGGGCATTCCGCGCATCGCGCAGTTTCCTTAATCTGCGCTCGCCGGAAATGAGCGGGAAAAAACTCCCGCGTGAGACTCTGCCGGCAGCCCCACCGGCAGAGTCATTCAAGTCCTCATTTTGACGACACACGGGGAAGCTAGCTCAAGGAGCCATAGTCAATTGCAACTCTGCAATGACGTTCACGCGCAAAGGTAAATTGCGCGGTTCCAAGAATAGCTCAACCGGAAAAGCCCTGCCGTTCGCACGAAAAACAGCTGCAGCTCGGACGAAAAACAGCTGCAGCTCGGACGAAGAACAAAGTCAGCCGCAACGATCAAATTGCGTCAGACTGAATCGTTTCGAACCATATGGCTTGCACAGGGCCCCGGGTCATGGAATCAACTACGCTCCCCATGACGTCTCCGTTCCGCCTCAAAAGTGAGTACCAGCCCAAAGGCGATCAGCCCGCTGCAATCAAGAAGCTCGTTGAAGGGCTTGAGCGCGGAGAGCAGTACCAGACCCTGCTCGGCATCACCGGCAGCGGCAAGACATTTACTGTCGCTAACCTGATCCAGAAAACAGGCAAGCCCACGCTGATCATTGCGCCGAACAAGACACTCGCGGCGCAGCTCTACGGAGAAATGCGTGACCTCTTTCCCTCGAACGCGGTCGCCTACTTCGTCAGTTACTACGACTACTATCAGCCTGAGGCGTATCTCCCCACGAGCGACACCTTCATTGAGAAGGACGCGATCATCAATGAGCAGATCGATCGCATGCGCCACGCAGCAACCCATGCACTGCTCTCGCGCAAAGATACAATCATCATTGCCAGCGTCAGCTGCATCTACGGCATCGGGTCCTCTGAGTCCTACGAGGGCCTACAGATCAATCTCAAGAAGGGTCAGGAGATCCCGCGAGACCTTCTTCTCCGTCGTCTGGTCGACATTCAGTACGAGAGAAACGACATCGACTTTCACCGCGGCACCTTTCGCGTGCGCGGGGATGTCGTCGAGATTTTCCCGGCCTACGAGGAATCTACCGCGATTCGTGTTGAGTTTTTTGGCGACGAGGTCGACGAAATCAGCGAAGTGGACCCGGTTCGCGGCAAGGTGCGCAAGCGCATCAACGAATATTCGATCTACCCCGGCTCGCACTACGTCACACCAAAAGAACACCTCGGAAAGGCCATCGACAGGATCCGCGAGGAACTCCGCGAGCGCCTTGAGTTCTACGATCGAGAAGGACGCTTTCTAGAAAAGCAGCGCCTCGCTCAACGCACCCAATACGACTTAGAGATGCTCGAACAAATGGGATTTGTTCAAGGTATTGAGAACTATTCGCGTCACCTTTCCGAGCGCAAGGAGGGCGAGCCCGCCCCCACATTGATCGACTACTTCCCAGATGACTTCCTCCTGATCATGGACGAGTCGCACCAGACGGTTCCCCAGGTATCAGCAATGTACCGTGGCGATCGAGCGCGTAAGGAGAATCTCGTCGAGTACGGATTCCGCTTGCCGAGCGCGATGGACAATCGCCCACTTCAGTTCCACGAGTTCGAAAAATACATGAAGAACACCATCTTCGTGTCGGCGACTCCCGGTGACTACGAACTGGAAAAATCGGGCGAAAACCGCGTCGAGCAGCTGATTCGTCCGACAGGTCTCTTGGATCCCATCATTGAGGTCCGCCCCGTCGACGGCCAGGTGGACAACCTGCTTGAGGAGATCCACAAGCGCGTCGCCCTCGATGAACGCGTGCTGGTGACCACTCTCACCAAGCGCATGGCGGAGGATCTCACTGAATATTACGCCGAACTCGGCATTCGCGTGCGTTACTTGCACTCGGATATCGACACCATGGAGCGCGTCCAGATCCTCAAATCTTTGCGCGCTGGTGAGTTCGACGTTCTCGTCGGCATCAACCTTCTTCGCGAAGGTCTCGACTTGCCGGAAGTGAGCCTAGTGGCAATTCTCGATGCGGATAAGGAAGGATTCTTGCGAAGTCCCCGCTCGCTGATTCAGACGACCGGACGAGCTGCGCGTAACCAAAATGGTCGAGTGATCATGTTCGGCGATCGCATCACACGTGCCATGGACATATGTATCTCGGAAACCGAGCGGCGTCGCGAGATTCAAATCGCCTACAACTTGAAGCACGGCATCACGCCCACCACGACGAAACGCGCCAACAAAGACTTCAGTCCAGCAAACGGTGAATCCGATTACTATTCTGTTCCGAAGGGCGATTCAAAGTCGGTCGGCAACAAGAGCAAGCCCGCCAAAACGGCCGGCACCAAGACTAAAAGCTCTACGAAGAGTCAGCCTGCGTCCAAGAGCACTGCTCCTTCGCTTCCCCCGGCGGAACTCATCGAGCGTCTGGAAGAGCTGCGCAGCCAAATGTTCACGGCCGCCGAGAATCTCGAATTCGAAACGGCCGCTCGCATCCGTGATCAGCTCAACAAGCTGCAGGGCGGCGATTCAAGCTCCGACTCACAGGAAGCCCCCATTCCCCCGGAGAGCGCCAAGGGCGGCAGAGGTGCTCGCAAGAGCACCGGAAGTAAGGCAAAATCGGGAACGGTGAAAAAGCCGAGTTCTCGCGCCAGTCGCAAGCCTCCGAGTTCCGCGAGCGGCGCTTAGGTCAGATCTTCGCGACCGCTGTTCTTCAAAGTGGCGACGACCTCACGCACATCTTGAGAACGCTCCGTCGGCATGATCAAGAGTGCGTCGTCTGTTTCCACGACGCACAGCCCTTCGACGCCCACCAAAGCGATCACGCGCTTGCTGCCGCTTGAGGTTCTGAGATCCTCCACCAAGTTGTTCTTCGCGTCGACAAGAACGGTCGTCGGCGGAACGGCATTGCCTGCGGCATCCTTGCCCGACAAGTCCCACGAACTCTCCCAGCTGCCGAGATCGCTCCACCCGAATTCAGCGGGGACGACATTGAGGACAGCTTCTTTTTCCATGATGCCGTAGTCGACACTGACAGACTGACAACTACCGAAGAATTCCTCGACGGCCGCTCGTTCACTGGCTTCGCCCTCTGCCGCAGCCGCATTCAGCCTCTCGAGACCTGCTGCCATGTCGGGCAAGTGCTTCTGGAAAGCCGTCAGCATGTCCCGCGCGCGAAACACGAAAATTCCTGCGTTCCAGTAGTAATCTCCGCTCTCGACATAGGCTTCGGCGGTTGCGCGATCAGGTTTTTCCACAAAGCGCGCCACCTCGAACACGCCCGGTGTCTTTTCCTGAGAACGCTGAATGTAGCCGTATCCCGTATCAGGTCGGGTTGGAATGATTCCAATCGTCGTGATCGCACCGCCCGCCGCGGCCTCAGCCGCCTTTGCAAGGGCGGCCCGGAAACCCTCGGCGTCGACAGCGTGTTGGTCACTCGGCAGCACGCACACAATCGCCTCTGGATCCGTGCGAGCAATCACAGAGGCCGCCCAGCCGATACATGGGGCAGTATTGCGCGCCATCGGTTCCGCCAGGAATGCGGAGGCAGGAAGCTGGCTGAGTTCTTTGCGGGTGGCATCAACCAAGTGTGCACCGGTGGCCACCAGGATTCGATTGGTGTCGACCAAGCCCGAAAGTCGCGCCACCGTAGAACCGATCAAGGAATCAGGTGCGCAAGGTCCCAGCGGGAGCAGCTGCTTCGGCCGCAATCGCCTCGAAGCCGGCCAAAATCGAGTTCCACTGCCACCAGCCAGAATCACCGCAAAGAGCGTTGGTTTCATGGGCGCCACTGTGTCCCGAATCTATCCCTGCGATCAAGGTCTGAGGAGATAAAAACAAGGATGAAAAACGGCGGAGATCCTCTGGCGGTCAGCCGGAGATCAATCAGACGGGCCAGGAACGCGCCATGGCCAGTGTCGCCACAGCAAGCGGGAATACCCACAGCGCAAAGAGAGGGAATTTTCCACCAACGACCATGCGACGCAGCACCAGCATCGCAAAAATCCCAGACACGCACGCTACCACCGCGCCAACAATTGCAGGAATAGGTTGGGTAATATTCCCAATCATCTTGGGAAGCTCAATGAGCGCGGCTCCGAAGACAGCCGGAATGCTCATCAACATGCTGAGTTCGAAGGCACGTTCGCGCTTCACGCCAAGGAAAAGAGCAAGAGCAATCGTTGAACCGCTTCGAGAAATTCCGGGCAAGACTGCTATCCCTTGAGCTAAACCCAGAAGTAGTGCTGCTTGCCAAACCGGGTGCGTGATGAGTCCAGGTCGCGCAAAGCGAGTCGATACGAGCAAGATCGAAGTGAAGAGAAACCCCAGGCCGACGATCAAGGGAGAGGAAGTCCAGGCTTCAACTTGATCGCGAATACTCAGCCCGATGATGGCCGTCGGAATGCTTGCCAGCACCACAAAGAGCGCATCCTTGCCTCCCGGCGTGGTGCGAAACAGCTCTGGTTTAGCGAGCGCCTTGAGGCCGCTCAAGAATGCTTCAAGTAACCGCTGGCGAAGCACGAAAGCAGTGGCGGCCAGGGTGCCCACGTGAAGCAACACGTTCAGGGTGAGTCCCGCATCTTCTACGTGAAATAGAATCCCCGCTAAGGCCAGATGCCCCGAACTGGAGATGGGCAAGAATTCACTGATGCCCTGGAGGAGACCGAGCAGTATGGCTTCAATCATGACTCAACCTCCTACGGCTTCGACGAGCGCTAAGATCTCCGGGGCTGACAACACGCGACTTTCAATCACTTTCACTTGCCCCTCAGTATCCACAATGACGAGCGTAGGCAACGTCTCCACGTGGTATCCGCTGCGGCTGATCCCGGCTTTATCGAAGGCATTTGGGTAAGGCGGCTTCTCTTCGTTCACATGACCAAGTGCCGCCTCCCGTGTGTCGCTGGTTGCAATGCCCAGCAGGTAGACATTTTCACCGAGCTGAGGTGCCACTTCGGCCAGCGCCTGCGCCTGCTGGCGACACGGCTGACACCAACTTGCCCAAAAATCGAGAATCACAACGCGCCCCCGGAGGTCGGACAGTCGCACGCGATCCCCCGCGTCGCCGCCGTTCAGCAATTCCAGATCGAAGTCCGCGGCAATCTGTCCCGACATCTTAGTCGGGGGATCCACGTAGGGCAGGATCACAAAAGCGAACATAAGAACGACAGCGGCCACCATTACTCCCAGAAACCAAGTCTGACGAAGTTGGAGAGTTTTGGGTGACTGATTCGCTGGGGCGTCGCTCATCGCGCGACAATCCACAACACTGTGGCGGAAAAGGCAAAGAAGAGTGAAAGAGCCGCTATCACAAGGGGCACAGCGCTTGAGCTGCGCGTCCCCTGAGCCGCTCCCACCCGATCCAGGCCCTCCTGGAGACTACGATCGGCACGCCGGACGCGAATCACGAACAGCCCAAGCGTCAAAAGCCCGGAAAGACCAATATAGAGTCCCAAGGCAAGACTGACTCGGCGAGCTTTGCGCTGCTGCATCGCCTTCATCTGAGGAGCACCGTCGAGCAGGTAGGCGTCAAATACATCCAGAGTATCACCCTGCTCCGCGAGCGGATAACCGACGCTACTCGTCGATCGACCATCTGCTGAACCAGCGATGACCACGTAGGGATCGTTGAGCTGAGGAATTTGCGCCTTCGAGATCGTGCCCTCCGATCCGCCGTCGGGTGTGGGTGACAGTTCGATTCGGCCGCCCAGCGAGCGCTGCTCGCGATTCACGAAGGTAAACCAGGCCTCTTCCCGAGGTACCGGCGAGCGCACTTTGAGATCACCAGTTGAAAGCACTTCGAGTCCGAAGCTTCCTGGCACCAAAGGAAGTGCCTGCTCGAAACGAAAGCCTCCTTGTTCAGTCTCGACGTTCACCACTACAGAAACCACGTGATGGATGGGGCGTACTTGAAACGAGCAGAGCCCTTGCGAATTCGTCTTCGACTTGGCCGAGCCTTCGATCGTTGCCCCCTGACCTTCTACTCGCACGCGAGCGCCCACTTCCGGTTTTCCGCCACGGAGAAGCTCAATCGAAATCTTCGACTCGAATGGAACGGAGAGTACGCCCTGCCCGATCGTCACCCTTGCCTCAAGCTCGCCTTCACGATGCACCCGCAACGGACCACCTCGACTTTGCGCCGATTTCAACCAACGACGCGTCGAGAGCTCGGGAACGCCTTCAGCCAGTACCTTCCCTGCCGCGTCCTTGACCACCAAACGAAGTGCGGCCCCCGGCGTGCGACTCAAGTCGAAATCTGCCCATCCGTCAGGGCCAGTGGTCAGAGATCGCATGGATTCGTGACTCCCCTGCTCCGCCACCAATTGAATTGTCTCAGCTTGAACCGGAAGCGTCATGCCTCCGATTTCACGCACCACCCGCAGGCGGCCTCGAAATCCAGTGGCAGAATCGGTCGGGCCCCCCATCAACATCGCGGAACGAACCTCCGCCTCGCCTTTCCGCCAAAAGAGCGAAACAGCACACACCGCGAGTGCGAGTAGCGGGATCAAATAGAGAAGTTGAGTAAAGCGACGCTCGTTCACTGACCCTCAAGCTACCAGCTTAGGAATTTTTGTGCTGTCTAGCCATCGATCCAGGGGTTTGCTTGCACTAATGTCCGCCCCGATGGCTCAAGCAGGATCCAAACGAAAGAAGAAGAACGCCAAGTCCAAAGCGAACAAGCGACAAGAGCGTCGCTTCCCGACCAGTCTCGCCTACATGCCCGCATGGGTTGGCGTCGTGGGAATGCTTGGTTGTTTCTGCTTAGGCTGCGGTGTCTTTGGTCTGTGGATCATTGTTCCTCCAGTGAGCTTTGCAAGCTGGTTGGTCGCCGCGGGTGGTCTCGGTCTGGGAACAGCACTCTGGTTCGGGCAACCGCCTGAGTCTGCCGTGTCCGTGGGGGACTCCGGGATTGGCGTCGAGAGCGGTAAGGATACCGTGCGGGTGCAGTGGTATGACCTGAAAGCGCTGCGAATTGCCTCAGGTCAGATGCTCGTTGAAGGCAGTCGCCAAAGCCTCAAGTTCAGCGTGAAAGCGAATCAGTCGGCCGTCGCAATGGCACTACGGGAGGCAGCAGAGCGCACGCCTGACGCACTCGATGTCGATCGGGAGATCATGAAGTCACTCCCGGAACCAGGGAAATCTGGCGAACTCAAGGATGTCGAAGACGACCAGGTGACCGGCATGCGCTGCGCGGCAAGCAAGAAGGTGATCAGTCTTGAAGAAGACGCGCGCCTCTGCCCCACCTGCGGTCAGGTGTTTCACAAAGAAGGGGTGCCGGAGCGCTGCCCGAGTTGCGAGACTCAGCTCAAGTCGCGCACCTTGTCAGCCTAGAGCCCTACTGAGGAGCTGTGAGGATTTTGGTGCTGTCGCCGCGGATTTCCAGCACCTGGACAGGACGATCGCCATAGTAATGCGCCAAGCCAACATCGATTCGGAAGACTCGGTCGTCGCAAGCTGAAGTCAGACCTCGTTCTTGCACAGTGTGACCCACCACCAAACGCTTAGCGCCTAGCTTTGCCAAAGTTTGCTCGAGGATCGCACACGCCCTCGGGGGGAGGACCGGCGACCCATAAAGCCGGGTCCAGACGGGGCCTTCGGGATCAGCAACCGGAGCAGGTGGCGTGGGGGTTTCTCCCAGCATCCAGGCACGCGTCTCGGTGTTCATGCGGTCGATGCCGTAGTCCACATGCTGAGGCAATACGCCGCCATGGGCAAACACGGAGTCACCCACCATCGTGACCAACGGCTGCCTGGAAAGCTCGCGAGCCGCACCGCCTCCGGGTAGAAACGCGCTGGCGCGCAACTTGTACTGGGGGGGGGCCGAAGCCGCCCAAGAAGACGCCGGCTTCCAATCCTCAAATGCAGAAAAGCCTGCAGGTGTCACATAGCGAAAGTCGCCGATCACGTTCATCGTCTCGTGATTGCCGTTCAGTACATGAAGCGCTCCGCCAGCCGCTTTCGCTTCTTGCTTGAGTCGTTTCAGAAACTTCAGAATCTCTTCTTCGTCATCCCCTCGATCAAGCTGGTCGCCAGTTTGAACCACCACCAAGGAGCCCCCAATCCAACTGCCGTTCTCATCAACCGCTGAAGCAAGCCTAAACGCCTTCTTTGTTGCGGGAAAGTCCCCATGCAAATCGCCAATGGCGACTATCCGCTCAGCGCCTGGATGCTTGAACGCGAAGCTAGAGGCCGCCTGCGGCTTCTTCTCGGTCGGTGACGGCGGTGGCGACGTCGTCGGACCTTTCCCTTCGGCCTGGCTAGCGGTTGAAGGAGGATGCGGGGTTTGTGGCGTAGGCTCAGGGCTACTGCGATCACAAGCCGTGACGGCGAAGAACAACCCAAAAAGGGAGTAACTCGAGAGCAAATGCCAGTCGGAAAAGATCACCACCCTGGTGAGGCTACACTCCAGTACGAGAAAAATCATCCACCGAGAAGCTTCAAATCCCGGTGCTGTCCGCGCGATGCACGTGCACCTCAACGACAGGTTTGACACCACAAAGATCGAGAAGAAAGCGAGCGACCGTGCGAGTGATGGCGTCTTCCAGCGAAATCATGTGCAGACCTGCATGAGAAGCAACGACCTCGTCCACCCGTGCCTCGATGCGTTTGAGGACTCCCTCTTTCCCATCGACCAAAGGTACCCCCAGTGCGCTCACTTTCGCGGAGTTCGACTGCCCCCCCCGCGCATCGATCACCACAGAAGCCACTAAGAGACCCCGCCGTCCCAAGTCCACACGACGTCTTCGCACAGGTTCGCGCAGTTCACTTCCCCCCAGCGCGACCCGTACCGCACGCTGCGTAAAGCGCTCCACAACTCTTAGACTTCCTTGAGGCGGAACTTCGACAATAGCTCCGTTTTCAACGACTAGCGTGTCCTCCACACCGAGCGACCGAGCCAAAGCCTCGTGACGTTTTAAATGATGAAGAGTGCCATGAACCGGGATGAAGGACTGAGGACACGTCCACTCCACCATCGTCTCAAGTTCCTGCCGGCTCGCGTGCCCGCTGGTGTGGATTTCCGGATCCGTAAAGCGGTCTCTGATTTGGACCCCCTGGCGAAGCAAATCGTTCACCATCGTCGATACCGCACGCTCATTTCCGGGAATCACACGGGCCGAGAATGCCACTGCGTCACCTGGTTCAAGGCGCAGGTGCGGATGCGTTTGTAGCGAAAGGCGCCGCAGCGCGGACGCGCCCTCGCCCTGACTTCCCCCCGCAATGACAAGGACCTGATTCGCTGGGAGTTCCGCGACGGCTTCGGGCGCCACAAGCAGACTGCTTGGAAACTTGAGCCGTCCCATTTGCGCCGCCACCTCAAAGTGCCGTTTCAGGCTCCGCCCCATGAGGCACAGTCGTCGGCCACTCGCCACTGCGGCCTGACCAAGCGCGAGCAAACGGTGGATATTGCTTGAGAACATCGCCACGACCAGGCGCTGGGGCGTACTCTGCACCAAGTGAGCAAGCGCTCGCGCTACATCGCCCTCATGGCGTGGTCGCACCGTTGTGTCGATATTCGTGCTGTCGCTGAGCAAGAGCCGCACGCCCTCGTTGCCAAGTTCTTGAAAACGATGGGCATCAGTCAGATGCCCCGCAGGTTGCTCTTCGTCGAGATTGAAATCAGCTGTATGGACAATCAGCCCCGCGGAAGTCCAAATTGCCAAGGACATCGCACCGATGATCGAATGAGCCACGCGTACAGGTTCCACTTGAAACGGGCCGATCGCTACTTTGCGTTCGGGTTCAAGGAGGTTCAGCTCTTCGAGGGGTAGCGCATGTTGCGTCATGCGCTCCTTGAGCAGCTGAAGCGCATGTTCGGGGGCGAATATCGGAATGGGTCGTCCCAGCTTTTTCAACAGGAAGGGAACTGCGCCAATATGATCTTCGTGACCATGGGTGATCACCAGCGCGTCAATTCGATTTTCGCGCTCCACAACCCAGGAGAAGTCGGGGTGGAGCAAATCCACGCCCCAGTCATCGTCCGGAAACGTAGCCCCACAATCGACCAAGATCATTCGTCCTTGATCCGAAAGAGCGAAGCAATTCATGCCAACTTCGCCCAGCCCACCAAGCGGAATGAAATGGACACAGGGGGTTTCGCTCATCAAGATTCACAGTAGCTCACCCCGCCCCGCGTCTGCTAGGTTCACGCCGTGGCAACGATAAGTACAGACGAAGCAGAAACACTGTTGGAAGACGGCGTCACCTTTATTGACGTGCGAACCAGTGAGGAATTTGCGGACGGACACGTCCCGGGCGCCCTCAATGTGCCAATCAGTTTCGCTTCTGCGGGTGGAATGCAACCGAATCCAGATTTTGTGGAAGTGATGAATGCCCTTTTCGAAAAAGATCAGAAGCTGATCGTCGCCTGTAAAGCCGGCGGACGCTCAGCTCGTGCAGTGGCGCAACTTGAGGCCGCTGGATTCACGGCACTCCTGGACATGACCGCTGGATTTGTCGGCTCAAAAGACGCTTTTGGCCAGCCCATTCCAGGGTGGTCCGCAGAAGGCCGCGAGGTCGAAACCGACGGCAACGAAGAACAAACCTACAGTGCATTGAAAGCCGAAGCCGCCAAGTAGGTCTCTCAGGCAGGTCAGGCTAGCGAGGCTGCGTTTCGACAGGCTTGACTCGTTTGAAGTCCTCCGCGGCCTTCTTGATCAGCTCAAGGTCTCGAGCCGCGTGTTCCGCTTCCTGCACCAGGGCCGGAGTAAATGCCGTGAGTCCCCAAATCCCGTTGGGGCGCTTTCGCATTGAGTAGCGAGTCCCCTTCACGGTCTCGACCGTGGCGCGCGGGCCTTCAATCTCGACCCGAGCAATGCCGGAGACGTCATGACGCATTTGAATCAACCAACCTTCACGGGCGACCATGAGAGCAAACACGCCTGGTCCAGGCTCCGCTTGAGCGAACGCACCGTAATCGGTCTCCAGTGCCTCAAGTCGATCGGCGGGAAAGTCCTGGCGCGCAATGTTCAGAGCTTCCTCCCTATAGCCCCCAATCGTAAAGCAAGCATGCTGAGCCGCTTCTTCGGTATAAGCGAAAAAGTTCTCGGGCTTTCCCTGATTCACAGCTCGCACAATTCGAAGATAAGCACCCTCCGGAGTCTGATCGCTCGGAAAAGTCGCCCAAGAGTAGGTATAGAACCCCACTGCTCCCAGTGCCAGCGCGCCGAGAATCCAATAGCGACGGGCGATCTTTTTCGCTGCTTTTCTTGAATCAACGCCCATCTTCGGCACCGAGGTGACCTACAGCAGCCCACTTCAAAAGTCGACGCCCGTGATCCGCACTTGCTGCTACACCTGAGGCCGAGCTAGCAACGTCACAGATGCCTGCCCCGAAAGTAGCTGTGGTCATTCCTGCCTTCTGCGAAGAACGCCTGATTGCCGCCACCATTGTGGGAATTCCTGCACAGGTTTCTCAGATCATTGTCGTCGATGACGCCAGCCCAGACGATACGGTCCGGCTTGCCCGCGAGACCAATGACCCTCGCCTCACCATCATTGAACATCCAGAAAATCGCGGCGTAGGCGCGGCGATCTACAGTGGCTACCAGTTCGCTCTATCCCTTGGTGCAGATGTGCTCGTGGTTATGGCCGGCGACAATCAGATGGACGGGGCAGATCTTCCGCTTCTCGTTCACCCCGTGCTTTCCGGAACCCATGACTACGTCAAGGGCAATCGACTGATTCATCCAGAGCATCGCAACATGCCTCGCCTGAGACGCTGGGGAACTCAGTTTCTGGCCCGACTCACTTCGTGGGCGGCGAAGACTCCGATTCACGACAGTCAATGCGGGTACACGGCACTAAGCCGCGAGGCGGCACTCAAGCTTGACTGGAAGGCGCTGTGGCCGCGCTATGGCTATCCGAACGATCTCCTGATCTCCCTCTCGTTCCTCGGGCAGCGGATCTGCGAAGTCCCGGTTCGGCCCATCTATGCGACCGAAAGTAGCGGCCTCCGGCCCTGGCACATGCTCTCGATCGCCTCGATCATCGTCCGCCGCGCATTCAAGGAACGCCAATCGCGCGGCTTGCTTGAAACTCGCAGCGCATCGGTCGCACTGAAATCCGCTCCCCGTGGGACTGAGTTTCAGCACGAAACAACCAACTGATCGCCCCTGTACCGGGGGCCACAAGCGCGCCGAACTGGGCTTTGTCGTCGATTTCACGCTGGCGAACCGCCTCAAAAACCGAAGCGCAGGGCTCCTTCTTCGACCCGAAGAGTACGGCCCGACGCGTCTCCAATTCGAGAACATCCCCCACCACGCCAACTAAGCGTACATTTCTTCTCGGACCCAAAAAGGCCGGCGCGATGACTCGAGGAGTCGACTCACGCTGCTGCTTCGCGCAGGAACGGGGCACGTCCGGCAGATCGGGCAGAAGCGGAACAGCGATTGGTCGTTCGAATGCCTGCGTCTTCCCCAAGCCAACGAAATGGGCGCGATGCTCCCCGCGCAGACTATCAACCTGAAGCGCAACGAAGCCAATTTGAGTGCCTCTATAAGCAACGTGCACGCCCTCCGCAAAGGTGGACGTTTCGTCCCCCAATGAGCTCATGAGGTACGGCGAAAACTGAACCTTCCCAGACCCGGGAGATTTTTCCCAGGCTCGAACCACCACGCGGCTTCCAGCGATCAGGAGCAAAGCTTCTGCATGGCCAAAGGGGTAGATTCTTTCTACGCGCGCAGTCGACAGCGCCCGGCTACGCGAAAACCAACCAGAAAGCGGGGCAACTTCATGTGGCCAAGGTTGATCAAAAATCTTCTCGACAGTCGCGGCTTTTCCTTTGCCCCGGAAAAAATACGAAGGTTCCTGGGGCGAACTTTCGTCGCCCAACTTAAGATAAAGACCATCGCCCGCCACCCCCACGTAGTCAGGACGTGCGACTTGAGTGAGTTCGCGGGTGACCTCAAAGTGCATGGGGCGGCGCCCCCAATCCCCCGAAATTGATCCCTGACCGATCAAGTCCTCAAATCGATTATCCCAAGCCACCTCAATGGTTGTTTGGAAATTCGACAAATGGCTTGGCGGCTTCTTGAAGCGCAACACGGCACCACCCTCGACTTGAGGAAAAACGGCGAACGCGTAATTTTCAGCTCCCATCACGGGGGCCAGAAGCACTTCGCGACGGAGCGACTCCTGGCCAAAGTTCGCGCGCAATGCGTTCGCGGCAGCTTGCTCAGGAAAGCTTTCGATATCGGACCACAGAGTCTCGCCCTGAGCGGCACTCGATAGATCCGGGATGCCATGCAGGCCCGGGAGCTCCTGCCAGCCCTTCGCCGTAGGTTGGCACACGAGCCCGCTTGCGGTGGGTTGCTCAATGGCTTCTTCACCGGATTCGACCGGGCGTGATGGGGCTTCACCGTTGTCCCCCCCCCAACCAACGCGAGTCAGTTCATCGCCAACCAGACAGCCCCAATCAGTGCACGCCAAGGCAGGTTCACAACTTGCACCTCCGTGACAAACGGTTCGGGGCAGTTCGACCTTGGCCCAGGATATCCCGCCACTCGTTGACTCCCACAGGAGCGAATCCTCGGCCCGGAGCGCAGCGATGTATTTTCCCGATCCATGGAGAATCTTGGTTCCTGGCGGAGCCGAGCCGCGCCCTAGAAATTCGCCAGTCTCAGAAAACGTGGCGAGGAAGTGGGTGCCGCTGATGGTCCGGCTCACCGTGAGCAGACCGTCGCTCCCAGGAAGAATCGTGAGAGGTGTCGTGTCCCCGATTGGGAAAAAGGCAACTCGCGACAGATCCACGATTGTAGGAACATCATCGACCTGCCTCCATGGTCCAACGAGCAGGCTGTGGTGATCTTTGAGACGAACACCCGCGGCCCAGAGCTCCCCCTTTGAGGAAAAGGCGATTGAACTCGGCTCCCCAAGTCCAGGCACGGACAACGACTGAGCCGTACCGTCCTCTTTGACGAGAGTCACTCCTTCAGCGGCACAACCTGCTTCGATGCTCTCTGGGGGGCACGTCCCGAGCATGGCGACTCTTCCGGAGGGCGACACCACGGTGCGCAGGCTCTTCAGATCACCACGAAATCTTTGTCCAAGCTGAACGAACCCTTTCTCCTGGTCGATCCAGCGAAAAAGTTTGAATGGCGGTGCGACTTCGGCGGTCTGACTCACCGCGCACGCCAAAATGATCTTTTCTCCGGCTGCGGCGATCTGAAACTGACTGCAGAACTCAGGGCCAGGGGTGAGAAGCTCTGTCAAAGGCTCCTGCCATGCACCGCGCGACAACTTCCACTCGCCTTTTCGGCGACCTCGCGCAAGCTCAATGTACTTCTCCCCGGTCAGGACCGCGCGTCCTTGCTCAATCGCGCGAGCGCCACCGTACTTCGGAAGCGCATAGCCCTCAGTGGCAACGGACGGAGCTTCCCCTGCTTGAAATTGACCGTTATCGTACAAGTACGTTTCAAGCAGTCCCTCAATGATCACTCGACCGTCGAGAAGATTCTCAACCCTACGGGGTGCTACCGACTCAACATCCAAAAGCTCGAAGTGACGTCCGCCATCCTGGGAACGAAACCATTGTTCAGGAATCGAATAGCCAATGAGTTCATCGCTCCCTGCTGACGCCAGTCCAACGAAGAACTGGTCGTGATCCATTGGGGACCATGAACGGCCTTGATCATCGGAGCGGAAAATCTTCCCTACGCGATCTAGCCCGACCAAGGAAGAACCAGAACGTCGCGCCTGGACGAACGTCTGCGGCGGAGTGCGCACACTGACAAAAGGACCCAGCGGTTGTTCAAAGAAGTAGACGGTGCCGCTCTTTCCCAGTGCGTAGAATCCCTGACCTTCGCGATTCGCCGCAACTAATGGTTCGGGGGCGCCAAAAGCTGATGGTCGAGGCGCCTCACCCGATGAAAGCAGCCAGCGACTGCCCGCCTCGTCGACTTCGAGCAGAGTGCCTTCCTCAGGAAGTTGAAGCCGCCAAGTTGGAGGGGCCTTCGACTCCGGGTGGTACAACCAGCGTGTCCCTTGCTCAGTGGTGAGCTCGCTGGCAGCGATGGGCTGATGAACAGAAGGGTCCTGCGCCCGCTGACACGCAGAAAAAGTTCCCGCGGAGAGGAACAACGCCGCGACCGAAAAACAACTCAGCAGTCCTCGATCCATATTCCTCAACAGTCCCTCGCGATGCATTCAATGCCTTTGCTGGGGATATCACAAAAAGAAGGGCTACTCCCATGAGTAGCCCCAGGCGTCGCGCACCTTCAATTCAGCAGGTCGCATGCCCCCTAGCAGGTCGCATGCCTCAAGCAGAACGGCACCCGTAGAAGCTGCTCAGCTGCCGCGAACCAAAGCCAGAAGCTTCGTCTTGGTGGTTAAGCCCACGTGCTGCTCTGCACGTTCGCCGCCACGAAAAACCATCACAGTGGGAACGCCACGTACCCCGAATTTGCCGGCGGTCACGGGAGCTTCGTCAATGTCCAGCTTGCCAACAATCGCATCGACCCCGAGCTCTTCTGCTACCTGATCGATGATCGGAGCAAGTTGCCGACAGGGTCCACACCAGCTAGCGGTAAAGTCCACGAGGACGGGTTTGTCCGCCTTGAGAACTTCCTGGTCAAAATTGAGATCGTTGAAGACTTGGACGTTTTCGGATGCCATATCCCTAGCAACATAATGCCGGCGCCAAGCTCCGCAAGCGATCAGCTAGGCATTTTCCCTCCCCTGCCAAATTCCCCGTTTTTTCGGAGCAAAGCCCCATGATTCGCGAAGTCGACGACGTCTTTAGCCCCACCCCAGCCTGTCGCACCTCCTCAGCCGCCCCCTCGGGGCCGGTCCTGCCGGCACCCGGGCCAGGTCCGCATTGGACGGCCCATGGGGTCATTGAGCGCCTGGAACCGCTGACCCTGGAAGAGCGCCGGCAACGCTTGACCTCGACCTTGGCTCATCGTCTTGCTTCCGTCACCGTGGTCTTCGACAACGCGCATGACCCTTATAACGGGTCGGCTGTCTTGCGTTCGTGCGATGCTTTTGGGGTCCAACGCGTGCATGTGGTCGCTCAACACAAAGAATTCACGGCCTCAAAGCTCATCGCCAAAGGGAGTCAGCGCTGGGTCGACATCATCGAACACACCGACCCTCTTGTGGCCGTGGAACACCTCAAGAGCTCCGGATTCAAGCTCTTGGCGACCCACCCTCAAGGGAACCTGACGCCAGCCGACCTTTCTGGCGAAGAAAAGATCGCCCTCCTGCTGGGGAACGAGCGGGATGGAGTGGGCCCAGTGCTCACAGAAGCCGCCGACGATACCGTGAGAATTCCCATGTGTGGTTTTGTGGAAAGTCTAAACGTCAGTGTCAGTGCAGCAATTCTTCTTCAGGCTGCTACCCAGGGGCGACAAGGCGATCTCAGCCCGGAAGAACAGGAAAATATCTACGCGAGATGGCTCAGACGCTCGGTACCTCGCTCGGATGAGGTCTTGAACTCCTTTTCGCCGTCGTGATCACGCGCTAACGTCCGCTCCCTCAACGCATCAAATCTGCTTATCGAACAGCAGCTGGAGAAATCACCCCTGTGGCGGACACGATCATCGGCTCAGAACTCATCATCGATGGAAACCTCCAAAGCGAGGCCAGCATCCGCGTGGATGGTCGCGTGCTGGGGCGCGTCGACTCCCAGGGACTCGTCGACCTTGGTCCCAGTAGTACAGTCATGTCCGAGGTCCGAGGTCAGCGCGTCAACGTCGCCGGATCGGTAGCAGGGAACGTCGAGGCCAAAGAACGAGTCGACTTACTCGCCGGTGCAAAACTCACTGGAGACGTTCGTTCTCCGCGACTCACGATTGCTGATGGCGCCAACTTCCGCGGCAAAGTGGATATGGACGTTTCATGAGCGACGAGCGCAAATCTCACATGTCATCAATCATTGGTGAAACCGCCGTTGTCATCGGAAACGTCTCGGGTCACGGCGATCTTGAAATCCGTGGCAAAGTGCAGGGTTCAATCGAACTGATTGGTCGGGTGTTGATTGCTGAAGGCGGAATCGTCTTGGGCAATATCGAGGCCGGAACGATCACGGTGAGCGGCGAAGTTCGCGGTGACCTCAGTGCCAGCGACGGGATTGTGATCCAGGCCAGCGGAGAGGTAGAGGGAAATCTTCTAGCACCGCGAGTCGGCGTCGAGCCGGGTGCGCGCGTTCGAGGAATGCTGCGCACGGGCACAACATCGTCCGCCCCAGAAGGTACAAACCAGGCCGTTTCTCCTCCGAAAAACACGGTCGCGACAGCCTCGGCCCCGATCCTCAGAGACGATCCTGCGCCTGTTGAAGATCGACGAGCTGCCGTGACGAAAGCTATTGAAGCTCCGGACACTTCGTCCGAAGAAGCGGCCGCCCCGGTTGCAGCGCTTGAGAAATCCGACAGGGCGCGAAAACGTCGCCGCCCGAAGAAGCCGGGACCGGCAGTCAGCACCGCAAGCTCAGAGGGCAACAAGCAAGGAGAGGATTCGGCGGCTCGAACGACCACTAGTTCAGTCAAGTCCGCAGCTAGTCCTGCCAAATCGGCACCACCACCTGCTGCGATCGAGAGTTCTCGAAAGCCAGACGACAGGAAGCCGACGAAGTCGAGGCAAAAAGGTCCACCCAAGCCCCCGACCTTCACGAAGGGCGCCAAAGGTCACCAGCGCGGGTAATCGTTCAGATCGTTGCTCCGGATCTCGCCAGTCAATCGCAGGAACTGCCATGAACACCAAAAGAAATCGTCTGATTGAGCTACTCACCGAGCGTAGCTTCGAACGCCGTCGCGTCACTCTCGCCTCAGGAAAGGAGAGTGACTTTTTCATCGATTGCAAACAAACGATTCTCACCGCGGAGGGCCATTCCCTCGTTGGTGAACTCATGTTTGCTGCCTTAGAGGAACTCGGGGAAGTGGATGTCGTCGGTGGCGTTGAACTCGGTGGATGCCCGCTAGCTTCGGCTGTATCCCTGATCAGCTTCCAGCAAGGACATCCTCTTGCTGCCCTTTACGTGCGTAAAGAGCGCAAAGATCATGGCTCGGGTAAACGGATTGAAGGTGACAAGACCCTCAAGCCTGGCCTTCGCGTAGCTCTGCTTGAAGACGTCGTCACCACTGGCGGCTCAAGTCTGAAGGCACTTGAGGTTTTGCGCGAAGCGGGATGCGAAGTCGCGGGAATCGTTGCCCTTGTGGATCGACTCGAAGGTGGACGAGAGAATATCGAGGCTGCGGGGGTCAAACTGATCAGCCTGGCGACTCGCGACGATTTCATGAAAGACTGACCAGGTTCATAAAAAACTGACCGGGCTTCAGGCCGAACGTCTCAACAACGTTGATAGACGCGACTCATGATGAATTTGAGGTAGCGGCCCTCTTCGTGAGCGACCGCGACCGGGTGATCGAGGGGTTGGCCAATGTCCGCTATGATGCGCAGCCGCAATCGGGATTTACGCGCAGCATCCACGAGGGCAAGACGAAATGCCTGGGGACCCACCTGAGAAGTGCAGCTTGCCGCACAGAACACGCCGCCCGGAGCGACCACATCGAGCGCGAGACTCATCAGTTTCCGATAAGCCTTCTCGGCAGCTTTAAGTTGCAGACGGCTTTTCGCAAAGGTCGGTGGATCGCACACGACAAGATCAAACTGCCGTTTCTCCTTCTTCAATTTCTCAAGATAATCAAAGACGTCGGCGCGAACCGCTTCGTGCGGAAACGACGCAAGGCCATTTTCCCTAAAGTTCTCAACGCTTGCCTCCACGGCTGGCCCGGCGATATCGACGCTCGTGACATGTGCGGCTCCCCCCAGAGCTGCGGCTACCGAAAAGCCCCCGGTGTAGCTGAACAGGTTGAGAACCGATTTGTCGCGGGCTCGCTCCCCCACCAAACGACGATTCTCACGATGATCAAAGAAGAGTCCGGTTTTTTGACCGCGAGCCAGGTCGGCAATCATTTTCATCCCATACTCTTCCACCAAGACGCGATCGGGTGGCATCTCGCCTATGAGTAATCGCAGCTGAACCTGATCGTCCACCTTCGTTCGCCTGACCACGCCCAATGCGCCGCTCACTTCACTGACCGCTTGAGCCAACGGCTGCAAGAGACTGCCTAGGGATTTTGAGTAACTGACAACAATCGCATAGGGACCGTAGAGATCGACCACGATTCCCGGCAGCCCATCGCCTTCACCAAAGATCAACCGATAGCCGGTAACTCCGGCCTCGCGAAGCGCTGCCCGATTATCCCATGCTTCCTGAACTCGACTTTGAATCCACTGCGCATCTACTGGACCCAAGGTCGAGAAAATTCGAAGTGCGATTGCCGACTCTTCATCCCAGAGTCCCACTGCGGAGAAGCTTCCGCTGACTACTTTGACCCAGGAGCCCGAGGCAGCACTAAAATTGCCAACGTGATCGCGGTAAACCCACGGGTGCCCCGAGGCGAGAGTGGTGGCGAGAGAGTCGGGTAACTTGAGCTCCTTCATCAAGCGATGCCATGACGCAGGCATTCCTCAAAAACAAGCATCTTCGGCCTATTCGGAACATTCTACGAAAAAAGCACCCCCGAAGGAGTGCTTTCGACGACTCTCGCCAGCGCGGACTTACCAGTCGCCGACCTGAAGCTCGACGCTCGTCGCGCCACCGGTGGGGGCAGTAACGTAGAACATCGCGATGCCATTGGAGACTCCGGAAACGGCCGTAAAGTCACCGGTCACAGGCGTCGAGAAAGGATTCCCATTACTGCCTTGACCTTGAACCGTATAAGACGGTCCATTCCATTTCGCGAAGTGAAGGCTGCCCTGAGTCTTGTTGTACTTGTAGCAGGAACCCACGACGACTTGGTGCGCTACATTCGGGCCCAGTTGAACGGAGGTCTCTGGTGTACAGGGGAAGGACGGACCGGTTCCGGCACCGCCGCTACCACTGCCGCCACTGCCGTCCCCATCACCGTCTCCACTCGTGCGACAAAGCGGATTGGCAACACCGTGTGATCGCTCAACGATGATGCCGCAGATCGCATAACCGTTCTTTTGAACAGGGGGGGTGGAGCCGCTCGGGGTGAGGTTGCGCGAGAAGTTGAGGTAAACCACATCGCCCGATACAGGCAGAGAATGCGTCCCCTCGGTGTCAGAGCAAGCCACGACCGTTCCGTCGGCTAGGCCAGCCATGCAGCGCAGCTCCTGGAAATGACCACGCTGAAAGCAACGAAGATACGTATTGGGGTCACCGTCATTGAGGACGCCGTCCACGTTGATCGCATACTCCAGGTAGTTCATCTCCGTGTCCTCCTGAAATCCGATGACTTCGGGGGCACAATCCTCCTCCACCCACCAATCATCAGCAGGTGCCCCGATCCACCAGTCCTGGACATCCGCACCGCCAGTAAAGGCCACCGCAGCACCACCGACCGTTAAAGCTGCCGCTGCCAGCCCCATCGATACCCAATGAATTCGCCCTAGACTATTTTTCAATTTTTGCACTCCGCTACCCTTCCTATTCCCGTCCTCGCCAAGGCGAAGAGATGATCATTTTTCTTGCCGTGGAACCCATGCGCCCGAGGCGACTTGAAGGTCGCCACGGTCCACAACCGTGCGTAACAATTTCTCAAAATCCGCCACGTCGGCGGGAGGTAACTGGCTGAGCAAGTAGCGCGTCTGAGTCGATGCGGCGCGCGACCACTTACCGCGCTCAAGCGAAACCGACATCACGTTGTCGAGAGCTGCCTTAGTTTCAGCGACCTTCTCGCTGCCGGGATCTGCTGTCACCGAAGCTCGCGATTGGGTCTTGGTACCAGCCACCCCGTTCCCCACTGCGGCAAGACAAACTCGAGCTAGCTTGTTGTAGTCTACCGGATCGTCATCTGACGAAAGGAAGGCCTCCCGAGGATTCAAGGGGCTTGAAGGCGGCCCACTCTCGCGTAGCGAGTTGCCGACAAAGAAGCCTCCGATTGAACCAACAATCAGGGAGGGGATGGCATAACGAACGAAGGAGTTCATTGGAGGGGGATAGATGTGTCTGAGCTCAATTCAGACAGAGCAACAGTCGAGCAAAGTTGGAGAAGGTTTCGGCACCATACAGCCTCAGCACCAAGTTCCGCAATGTGGTCATTGCGCACACACCTCGCTCATTTCAGCTGATAGTCCGCTCGTATTCCGGCCCATGAGCCTAGATTGCTGACTAAGCATGAATGATAGAATACCTATACCAAGAACGACGTCGCGGAGCATGAATCAGCAATGACTCACGGTCGTTCCCGCGAAGCAGTGACGCGCGAAAACTCTGAGGCTCCCCTTCAGAAGCGTCAGCCCTCAGCTTGGTAAACGACCCGGCAGAGATGCGGGGCGAGGCGCGGCGCGGACCAAGAAACGATGGTCGGCGAACAAAGAGCTACCAGGGCAAGCCTGCCGAGGAGCTACCTGTTTCGAACTTATTTTCAGCGCCCGCGACCCCATGATGAGTCTGCCCGATGCCTGGGTTCGGCGAGGGCACGGTCACAGATTTGATCATCGTTAAGCTGTCTGACGAACTCCCCTCAAACAACTGGATGGAGCGACCCGCCAGGGCGATCAGCTCGTAACAAGACGTCACACATAAGCTGACCCCACCGGGGCACGAGCCATCGCCTTGCGTGACAATCGCAATCTCTTCGTTGTTCATCACCCCGATCCCCGCGAGAGAGCAGACATCGCTGTAATTGGGCGCTGCGGAGGCGGCCGAAGCAATCCAGAGGTTTGCCGTATCCACCGTCTGTCCGCTGATGTTGTAGAGCTCGACCCAGGTACTCCCATTGCCGGTTCTGATCTCGCTGAAAGTGAGACGCCCCACCCCACTCGATCCGCCGGTTCCAGAGCCACCTGTGTTCGTTCCACCGCTGCCAGAGCCACCGGTCGCTGCTCCGCCAGTCCCTGTGTCGCCACCGCTAGACGCTCCGCCAGTGTTCGCCTCGCCACCGGTACTTGCCCCGCCGCTTCCACCGTCGGCACCACCATTGCCACCGCTTGAGTTCCTTGCTCCCGAGCCATCGCTGCCGCCGGTACTTGCCCCGCCGCTTCCCTCGGAAGTGCGACCGCCAGTAGGCATTCCCCCACTGCTCACGTCCCCATCGCCAGGCGCACCCGCTCCTAAGACGACAGCGTCGCAGCTAGCGTCAATCGCAGGATCGCAATACTCGGTGCCGAAAAAAATACACCCGTTGAGCGACAGAGCGCATACTCCGGCCAGGCTCCAGTTGGCCCCACGGGCCCACCAATGATTCCCACTACTCGTCATCTCAAAGGCTCCCTCACCATTGACCACTCCAAGTCAGCATCGCACCACCAGGCCGCGTGGCAAGAGCCACCTCGTCGGTGTCATTCTGCAGCAGGAAATAGGTTCCCAATCCGGCGCCCACCAAGGCAACCCCTGCTCCTGTGGCCAGGACCACTACTGCGGTCCTTCCTCGAACACTCGCCTCGTAGGCGGCTTGATCCGTGCCGCAGTCTCCACCTGGGCAAGAATCTCCCACCTTCCCGCGTTCGATTCCTGACCAAATACCGCCGAAAATGGCGGCTCCCGCTCCTAGACCGGCGACGGCGAAGGACGCGATTGCCCAAGTACGATCCTGGGTCGGTGCTGATGGTTCCGTCACAGATGCGCTGGAGCTGATCAAAGACTCCTCAACGGGCACCCCAAGCTCCAGCTGTCGCTCGACGCGCTCGCCTTCTTCGAGCTCCAATTGAATGACGAAGTCTTCGCGCTCGGCACTGCGCACGACAATCGCCATCTTGCCGGGGTTAAAGGGAAGCGCCACGCCGAAGGAAGCGGAGGCAAATTCTACGTCTCGAACGCTGACAGAAAACTGCTCGTCCGTTTCAGGGGCGAGAAGCGTGAGGTAGGGCACACGATCCTCCAATGCTTCAGCCCTTTTCCGAGCGAATGCCGCACGCTTATCCCCAGAAGGAAGACGTTCTGCGGCTTCGCCATAGCTCTTCCAAGCGGAAGCGACCTCACCGAGCATCTCACGACAACGCCCAATATTGAGCACCGTTCCCGGAGCCGGTTCCAAACGGTTGCTCTCCTCGAATCTGTCGCAAGCCTTCACCCAGTCGCCCTGCTCAGCGGCCTCCTGAGCTGAACGAAACAATGCTTCCGCTGCCGCCTGATCCTGAGCAAGGGCCAACCTCGGAAAGAGAAGCGGCATCAAGAATGCGACGAGCAATAAGGGTAAGAACTTCATTCAATCAACCTAAAATCGACCTTTGAACATCCCGTCGTCCTCGGAATCTCCCGAAAGAGGAAGCTCCTTCGGGTCCGAAGCTGACTGACTTGAATTGCTCTTCGCGCCAGGCGGTCCTGGACTCGGAGAGGGCGCGGGACTTGGGGAAGGAACCGACGAGCCAGCTCGGGGAGTGACTGCAGGAGCAACCGGCTGGGGATCGCGGCGAGGTGCTGGAGGGTCCGGTAACTTCTCTTGCACGGGGGCTGATACGGCAGAACCGGCTGCGTTACTTTTATTCGCGCTGAGTTCGCTCGCATCGTTCACTTCGTTGTCCTCCGCACGAGGAGCAGGAGGTGTGTCGGTCGCGCCTACCGCTTCTTTTTCCGCCTGAACTTCGTCGGACGTCGCCGATTTGACCTCCGACGTCGCTCCCGCCGCCTCAGATCCGGAAGAGAGACGTGACTGGGCGAAGATGAGAATCAGCGTTGCGAGAAGCCCCGCCGCGAGCAATCCGACCAAAGCCCGCAAAGCGAAGGGCGCCGCGGGGAAGTTGGACGGCATCACGCTGTCGGGGGCCGAGCCGTCTGTTTCATTCAGTTCGAGAGGCGCCATCGTGACACCACCAGGAGGCGGCGCACTGATCCGTCGAGGCGCGACATGAGAATCAGAGAGGCCAGACAGTCCGGCCATGACGCGTTGTACCGCAGCCCGCATGCCTCGGGCGGACTGAAAGCGATCTTCCTTGTCATAGGCAAGTGCCTTGTCGACAAGCGCAACGAGATCATCTGGCGCTCCTGGAAGCACCTCGGCTAAAGAACGCGCGCTTGCGCTGATGGCCAAAGCCAATTGCTCACTCGAAGTCTCAGCTTCATGAACATGAGTCCCGGATAGACAAGTAAACAGAGTTGCTCCCACTGAGAATAAGTCCGTGCGCAGGTCGACCTCATCCCAGCGACCACGTGCCTGTTCGGGAGCACAAAACGCCGGGGTTCCCATGAACGAGCCTACTTTGGTGGCGCGCGTGTCGCCTTGATGAAGGCGCGCGATGCCGAAATCAAGAACCTTCAGTTTCCCTTCCTCCGTGAGAAAGAGGTTGTCGGGCTTGATGTCTCGATGGATCACATTCTGATCATGTGCGGCCCCGAGCACGTCCAGTAGCTGATCGGCAATGTTCAGAGCTTCATGAATTTCGAGGGCACCACCTTTGCGTACCATGCGTTCATCGACGCTCTCACCACGCAATAATTCCATCACCAAGAAGGCGACACCTTCTTCAGTCAGGTCATCGTCAAGGATCTGGACGGCGCCGCTGTGGCGAATCGTATTCGCCACGTAGCCTTCTCGCAGGAATCGATGCCGTGTGCCTTCATCAATCGACAGCGGACGATGAAGTAATTTGATGGCGACGCGATTCCGATTCCGGTGCGTCGCCTCGTAGACGGCTGCCATCCCGCCTACTCCAATCACGCGATCAAGATGCCACTTGCCACCGATCGTTTCGCCGACTCGCTTTTCGGCACTCTCGATAACTTCGGGGGCAAGCATTCTTCTTAGGACTGACAGGGGGAATCGCTCGACAAAACCGAGCCCACGGAGCCTAGCTGGGAGATTGAGTGGTGAGAAGTCTTGACTCTTTCCGCAAAGAATTCACTCACATGTGGTGAAGGGTGAGCAAACGCCTCGCGACTCGCCGAACGCTCTCATCTGTAGCGTAGCCAGCAGCGAGCTCTCCCAGCGAATCAGCCAGCTCCTGAAGGGGAAACCAGCGAGCTTCCGCAGCATCGTCAGCGCCTTCAACAGCTAGATCCTGGGCGATGAGGAGAGCACGAATGTCGTGATGTAGGTGGGCGGGCGTATCCTGCCATGCCGGAATTTCGTGCACATCCAAGTCAAAGAGTGGACTCTCCACAACGAGCTGGGAGAGTCCAGTTTCCTCCCGTACTTCACGCGTCGCGGCAGAAAGCACGTCCCGATCTGTCGATTCAATATGTCCCCCCGGCTGAAGCCACAATCCGAGTTTCTTGTGACGAATCAGGAGCAGCTGATCTCGCGACGGACTGAGAACGAACGCGCTAGCGGTGAAGTGCCCTGGTGAATAATGATCGCGAGCAAGGGTCGAATGCTCTGAGCCTGCTAAAGTCTGCATGGCCTCCAGGTGTCCAGGGTGAACGTCCCGTGCTGAACTCGGATCCAGTAGTAGCGCCGAAAGTGCGGTCTGTCGGGGGTCGTTTCGCTCTCTCATCGGCGGCGAAGCTGCCAAATCGTCGAGCTAGGCGCAACGCAAGTTGACATGACCGGGCGACCTGAGCATGAGGAGCACGTGACCTCCATTTTGACGCGCCTCGGGTTTTCGGCCTTCTTTGCCGATCAACTGGCTGGTGCGCCCGCTGACATCATTCCAGCTCGTGTCGTAGGACAACATAGAAGAGAATGGGATGTCACGTGTGAACGAGGAACAGCACGAGCGGTTTTGGCAGGAAAGCATTGGGCGCAAGAGCACGTTGCCCAAGTTGACGATGCGCAACCGACCGTAGGCGACTGGGTGGGCGTGCGATGGAGCGAGCCTGGCCCCCCAATTATTGAACACTTGCTGAAACGTCGCACCTGGCTAGCGAGAACATCAGCCTCCAGACGAGGTGCCCGGCAAACCCTCGTGGCCAACGTGGATCATGTGGCGGTGGTCGCTGCGTTTGCAGCACCTGACAAGCACGACGCGGTGGCTAAGCGGAGCCTGCATCCCCGTCGCATCGAGCGCTACGTGACGGCGATTGAAAAGGGCGGAGCCGAACCCATCGTCCTGTTAAACAAAGCAGATCTTGCCGCAGACTCGGCAGAAACTGCGGACCGACTTCAAGCGCGCCTTCAGACGTGCCGCGTGGTTTGCACCTCTTGCAAACAAGAAGAGGGACTCGACCCGCTTCTCGCTCTCTTTCCGCCAGGTACAACCATCGGACTCGTCGGCCTCTCGGGTGTTGGAAAGTCGAGCTTGGTTAATCGAATTCTCGGACGTGACGCCCAAAAGGTGGGCGAGGAGCGAGCAGCTGATGCCCGCGGTCGTCACACAACGACTCACCGTGAACTGTTCCTGACAGAGAGTGGATTACTGCTGATCGATACCCCGGGAATGCGAGAGTTTGCAGTGGCCGATGGTACCGAAGAAGATCTCAAATCCTTCGATGATATCATCCAATTCGCCAAGAGTTGCCAGTTCCGCGACTGCCGACATCAGGGTGAGCCGGGCTGCGCAGTTCGCGAGGCGGTGCGAACGGGAAAGATCATGAGTGATCGCCTCGAAAGTTATGTGACGTTAGCGAGCGAACTGAAAGAAACCGCAGTTCAACCCGCGGTCAAGCGGGTTGGGCGCCCCAAACGTCAAAAATACCCCAAGAGAAACGATCGTTCAGACTGGGGCGAAGACTAGTTCTGGTCCTCTTCGTCGCCTCGCTCCGCTGGCTCCTCGCTCAGAGCTTCCTCCTCGTCATCATCCTCGATGGTGGTGGCAACTGGCGCGACCATCACCATTCCAGAATGAATATCTGCGATCACTTTGTGTGATGATTTCGGCGCATCTGGTGCTTGCCCCTCTTCGTCCGCCGAAGCAGAACCCGATGCAGGGAACTTTCCAGAGGGTTTCTCATCTTGAGACATCGTTCTTGAACTCCTCGCTTACGAGTAAAAGACGACGCAACTTGCGATTGGGTAAGCTCCAAGTTTCGACTTTCGGCGTGAATCATTGCCGTCGAGATTGCAGCCCATAGTGTTTCAGAACACTAGTGGCGCGGATCCTGGTCCATTTGTCAGCGAAAAAGTGCGCCAGAACTCAAAAAGGCTCCCCCTACTCGCACTAGCCATCTCAAGGAGTTCGAAACTGGTCCGTTATGAGCAATGTGGGCGGGCTCTTTTGCCCCACCCCACTGAGGTTTTACGAATGACAAGACGAGTACTCTTTGTTGGAGGAGACGCGGACACGCTATCTCCTCTCCATGCCGCCCTTCACAAGGAACCCTATGAGATCGTGAGCGTGGCGACCTCCATGGAGGCTTTGTCTTTCCTCGCAGATACTAAAGCTAGCGTCATTGTAGCCGACGAGAATCTTGGACAAGTACGAGGAGCCGACTTTCTCACCGAGATCCAAAAGGCACACCCAGCGACCGTACGCATCATGGTCACAGGACATGGCGATCGAGCCGCACTGATCGATGCTGTCAATCAGGCTGAAATCTATCGATTCCTTTCCCATCCTATTTCTGCGGCCCACCTAGCACGAGTGCTTCGTGATGCGTTGACCATCGCGCGAGTCGCGGAAGCCCAAGAGGCCGTATGGAGTGCTGCTAAGCAACAACAAGATGCCATGCAACGACTCCTGTCACCCGATGCCGTGACTTTGGACGAAGCAGACAGCGCCGTGATCGCAGCACGCTTTGCAGGAATGCACCCTGATGGCGAAACCCACAACGATCGAATCGGGGACCTCCCTCAGGAACATGCACAGCGTCTCAGCACTCGCGAAAAGGAGATCGTTGAAGCGCTCGGGACTGGGCGTCGGGTCAAGGACATCGCGCAAGATCTCGTGATCAGCACGCACACAGTGCGCAATCACCTGAAAGCCATCTACCGCAAACTCAATGTGCGCTCACAGTTTGAACTCATCAGTCTCATGGCGCGCCATTCCAAAGATGGTTAGCAAACGTTGGTGAGACCGATTGCTAGCAACCGCGGCGAAGAGCGCGCCCCGCACGCGCGCCGGTGTGTTCCCCATCAATAACGGTGCGCTGTCCGTTGACCCACACCCCGACAATCCCAGTTGGCGCGCGTCTGGGCTCCTCGTAGCTGGCCCCCGCACCGATCTCTTCAGGCCGAAAGAGCACGAGATCGGCGTGGTAGCCGTGACGGATCTCTCCTCGCTCGGACAGACCGAAGCGCCGAGCCGGTAGTGATGTCATCTTCTGGACAGCAGTCTGCAGAGAGAGCGCTCCTCTTTCCCTGCAGTAGACGCCAAGAACCCGCGGAAATGTTCCCCACAGCCGCGGGTGAGGACGGCCCCCAATCGTCGGCAAGCCATCCGAACCGATCATCGTTGCTGGATGCTGCATCACGGAAGTGACGTCTGCCTCAGACATCGCGTGAACCACCACCCACGTTCCGGCCTCTGCTCTAAGTGTCATCTGCGCCGCGTGCTGTGGACTGACAGCCCACTCTTCGCTGAGCTGCTGAAGGTTTCGGCCTTCGAGAGCGGGTCGAGCAGGACAGCTTGCGATGACAATGTCTGCAGGCTCCAGGTGACCGAGCGCCGGTCCCCCATCAAGTCCTCCTCGGTCCATCACCGCCTTGAGCAGAGTACTGCCCGCCGCATAGGGATACTGATCCAGCCACACATCGCGCCCACGTGCTCTCGCCTCGTCCACGAGCGCCAGGGACTCGCGTACCCGGCCCCAATTGTTTCGCCCATGAGCCTTGTGATGAGACAGTTGCAGTCCCACCTCCGCCCTGTCACTGATCTCAATCGCTTCCTCCACAGCATCGAGGAGACCGTCAGCTTCACTCCTCAAATGCACGGCGAAGAGTGGTGCGGACTTCCCAACGATCCGACAGAGTTCCGAAAGCTCATCAAGCGAAGCATGAATTCCGGGCTCGTAGATGAGCCCAGCGCTGATCCCAATCACTCCAGCCTCGACAGCCTCCTCGCAAGCACGAGAGACCAAGTTGAGTTCGTGGCGTTCAAGCCTTCTCGCAGCCCCAGGGGCACCCGAGTGACGCAGAGCACCATGACCGGCCAACACTGCAATATTGACTGAAGGCGCTACCTCATCGAGTCGGCGGAAGTAGCCGCGATAATCTTGATAGTCGGGAATGATCGCTCCGGGATGTAGTTTTTCGAACCAAGCCTCCGCACCGGGAAAGGGAGCCGCGCCAATACCGCAATTCCCCACGACTTCGCTCGTGACTCCTTGGAGCACCTTAAAAGGAAGTCGTGGCTCCAAAAATGCCGCAAAATCGTCGTGAGAATGGGCATCTATGAAGCCAGGACAAAGGACCATTCCATCTGCATCAATAATGAGCTGCGCCTCGTCGGAGTCGTGAGGGCCCCTCGCGGAGTCGACGTCTGAGAACGGTTTCACTTTGACGACCCGACCCTCGCAAACGCAAACGTCACCGCGAAATGGCTCTTCGCCAGAACCATCGACAATCAGCGCCGAGCGGATCACAAGGTCGTACACGGGCTTACCTCAACACCGTTTCAATCACACTCTTAGTCTCGGTGTCAGTCACAAGTCTCGGAGAAAATGCACACATGGTAGGTGGGTTCTTTCCAGCTAATCTGAAGCGTTTAGGAGTTCGCGCTCTCCTGACTCGCTCACACACTCACTCATCCCGATTTCAACAATCACTCACCCTGACGTGTCATTCTACATAACCGATCTGACACATCGGATGGAGCTTTGCTTCCAGAAGCGCCCCGAAAGAATTTCTCTCATTCCTCTAGTTCAGTCATTAGTTCTGAGAACTTGTGTACCGTTCCTGGACACTGGTGCTTAACCATCGATAATAACCGTTAGTGGGGCGTTGCCACTGCCGCAGTCGAACGACGAAGCGCCGCAGACTCCCCGGTCATCAGATAGAACGAGAAAGGGTAACCATGGCAGCAAAGAAACGAGCCAAGAAGACCACCAGCAAGGTCGTCCGTCAGTCGGCAAAAAAGACCTCAGCCAAAAGCGCCGCATCGCGTAATGAACCAACAATCCGTCAGGGAGACAAAGCGGCCTTCGTCCGCAGTCTCTCTCGCAGCATGCCCGCTAGCGAAGTGGTGGAACGAGCTGCCGCAAAAGGCATGATCATCTCGAAGGCGTATGTTCACAACATTCGCTCAGCCGCGAATAAGGCTGCCCGCGCGCTGATGGCGAAAGAAGGCAAGAAGACAATCAAGGGCAACAAGAAGAAGATGGAGAGTAGTTTCCGAGAACTCGTGATCGCTCTCGGACCAGCTCGCGCCAAGAAACTACTCAGCCAAGTCGAGACCTCTTTGGCTATCGCGGCTAAGAAAAAGAAGTAATCGCGTTCTTTCATCGACCGCTAACAATTGGTCGAACCGTGAACAGGCTCTGCTGATGACCGCTGTGGGCTGCCCTACCGGCAGCCCACAGATCTTAGCGCAGCAAAAAGATCGTAGCGCAGCCGGCTGTCCCGCGCGGAACTCGGCGGCGCCTGAGAATCTCGGCAGACTCGGAGTGTCTGGAGAAGCTGCATGGCTAAGCTGCCTCTCAGCAAAAAAAATTCTAACCCGTCTTTGTTCCAGTGCTCCTAGAATTCGTACGGATCGAGCCCCTTATTGAAAACGAAATAGTCCCTCATTTTCAATAGGAGCGCCGCTCGATCTCGTCCCCCGAAATCAACGCCATAAAAAAGGAGCCATCTTGCTCGATGACTCCCTTTCTCTTCACTAACGATAACGAAAGTCAAATCGAAGCCGCTGCCAGATAGGCTCGGACCGCTATTGGACTTGGACGTCTATGGGGACGTCGCCACGGGAGCGCTCACTCAGGACTCAGGCTTGTCGATCATTTGCGAGAGGTAGTTCTCCTTGCCCAGGTCCTTGATCAGTCCCAGCTGCGCCTCGAGCCAGTCGATCGCGTCCTCCTCCTCCACGAGGATCTTCTCAAGCAAAGCCCGCGTTCCATTGTCCGCGGCTGCGGTGGCGACAGCGATTCCTCGGTTGAGACGCTCGACCGCCATCTCTTCAAGCTTGAGATCGACTTCATGCATCTCGACTGGATTTTCCCCGACTTTTACTGGACTGAGACGCTGCATATTGGGGATGCCGTCAAGGTAAAGAATACGCTCGATTACTGCGTCGGCATGGGTCATTTCCTCAATCGACTCCTTGCGCTTCACTGCCGCCAGGCGGCCGTAACCCCAGTTTTTCAGCATCTTATAGTGAATGAAATACTGATTGATCGCGGTGAGCTCCGCGGTCAGCACTTCGTTTAACAACTCAACTACGTTCGGATCGCCTCTCATGATGCATTGAGCTTACATCGACTCCTCTCCCGTGGCATCAGCGGTCTCACAATTTTCACTCTGGCTGGATTTCGGAAAAATAATCGAATACGGGTATGAAGAAATGTTGTTGATAGTCGTTATCAACATGATACGGTTTTCTTCACCCGGCGGCCTCAACCCCGCAGCGCCTGCCAGCTCCATCTAGCTGGTTCTTACGGAAATCTGCTCAATGCTCATCTGTCACTGTCGACGCGTTACTGACCATCAGATTCGTGAAGCAACACAACTTGGGGCAAAGACCGTCGGCCAGGTAGGGCGCTTCTGCGGCGCCGGGACGTGCTGCGGTGGCTGTGCTCCTGCAGTCCTTGAAATCGTGGAAGCTGAGCGCTCGCTCGACCCCTATCAGCAGCTTCCCGTTGCCGCCGAATAGTTCTGGTTCGCCTGCTGCAGCTTGGTCTGCCAGCATCCAGCTGACCAACGCGCCCTAATCCTGTTAGCGAAGAATAGTTTCTTCTGACTGCAAGCGGCTCACCACAGAATCTCGTTGGTCAGTCCCGAAGAGCATTCGAGCTAGCTTTCTCCGATGGGACGTTTGGCAGCGGACTGCGACTTTGACATTCCTGGCCGCCTGGTTGAGCTTCAGGACCTATGAAACGACGCATCTTGTTGTCAGGAGCGGCATTGCTTGGAGGTCTTTCGTTGGTGGCCCTCGCTGCCGCCAAAAAAGCGAATCCAGAGCAGACGACCCAGCCCGCAGAGCAGCCTGCCAAAGTCCCTGAGCTCGCCGTCACCCAATTCACCTTAGACAATGGTCTCACCGTGATGCTCAGCGAGGATCACGAACTTCCGTCCTTCGCCGCGCATCTCGTGTACCTTGTCGGTTCGGGTCACGAAGAAAAAGGACGAACAGGATTCGCTCACTTGTTTGAGCATCTCATGTTCCAGGGCTCCGCTCACTTTGATCACGAGTACTTCGCTCCATTCGAGCCGATTGGTGCGCGCACCAACGGTACAACGAGTAGTGATCGGACCGTGTATTATGAGCAGGTTCCGAGTCAGTACCGCGAACTCGCTTTGTGGATGGAATCGGACCGCATGCGCTCGCTACTACCAGTGCTCAGTCAGCAAAAGCTGGATAACCAGCGCGAAGTCGTGAAGAACGAGCGCCGTCAACGCTACGAGATCACACCATACGGGATGTCCTTCCTTTACATCGACCTTGCGCTTTATCCTGACGGTCATCCTTACCAACATTCGACCATCGGTTCTCACGAAGATTTGACGGCTGCAACCCTTGATGACGTTCGCGCCTTCTTCAAGAAATACTACGTCCCGAAGAACACCGGTTTAGTCCTCGTAGGCGACTTTCAGGAAGCTGAAATGCGCGAGATGGTCGAGAAGTACTTCGGAGATATCCCGGGCGGAGAGCGCGCGCCGACACCCAAGGCCAAAGCGCCTGTCTTCGAAAGCCCCAAGCATTGGGTCGTGCAGGATCAGATCCAGCTGCCACGCGTCTATTTCGCGTGGATCTCTCCAGCACTTTTCGAACCTGGAGACGCTGAGCTCGACCTGCTTTCGAACGTGCTGTCGAGCGGAAAGACGAGTCGGCTTTTTCACAGCCTGGTGTACGAGAAGAAACTGGCCAAAGACGTGGCAGCTTTTCAGTGGTCGCAAAAGCTGAACGGCGTGTACGTGATTCAAGCCACAGCCGCCCCCGGGACCGACCTTGATGAACTGGCAGCCGCCCTCGAAGCAGAAGTAAAAAAGGCGCTCGGAGAACCACCTAGCGAGCCTGAGATGGCTCGCGCTCGAAACGACTACAAGAAGGGATTCTACCACAATCTCGAAACCTATGATTCGCGAGCGAGCTTGATCGGCTCCTATTTTCTCCACACAGGAAAGGGCAACTACATCAGCGAAGACTTTTCACGCTACGTGACGGCTACAGCCAAAGACGTCCAAGCCATGGGGAAAAAGTATCTCGACTTTTCGCAATCAGTTCGCATCGATTTCGTCCCCGGGGACAAGTCCGCACCTGTGAAGAAGTTAGAAGAGGCTGCAAAATGAAGAAGAACATCTTGAGATCCACCGTCAGCTTCAGGGCCGTGATGAGCCTTGGCGCCACGCTCAGCCTCATCACTGTGGGATGCCAAAGCGCGCAGACGCCGGCGCCTGTCACCCCCGAGACCGAGAAGCCAGAGCCAGAATCGCCGGCCGACCCGCGCTACGCCGAGTTACCCAAGCCAACCAGCACCCCGATTTGGTCTCCCCCAAGTGCGACCAAGACCGAATTGAAAAATGGCTTATCCATTTGGCATATGAAACATGGGTCGGCTCCCTTGGTCTCGATTCACGTAGTACTACCGAGCGGCTCTTCAGCAGATCCCCAGGGCAAAGCGGGCCTCACTATGCTCGCTGCAGATCTCCTGGATGAAGGCGCCGGAAAGCTCTCCGCTCTGGAACTGAGTGATGAACTCGGCCAACTTGCCACAGACTACGGCTCGCAGGCTGGGGTCGACTTCGTTCTTCTCTCGATGAGCGCCTTGGCAGAAAACTTGGACGCGAGCCTTCAGCTTCTTTCAGAAATTGTGCTTCGGCCTCAACTCAAGAAGGATGAGTTTGAGCGACGCAAGAAGCATTACGAAGCCAGCGCACTAGCTGCACAGGACGATCCTCGGGCCGCACAGCAACGAGCACTCAGCCACGCTCTATTCGGTGACGGCTACGCAAGTCGCTCCCCAAGCGGGACTGTTGAAAGCCTCAGCGGGATTACCTGGAACGATGCCAAAAAACGAGCCAAGGAGCTCACCGTACCTGAAGGAGCGCACCTCGTGATTGCTGGCCCGGTCGATGAAGCAGCTGCCGCGGCCTCCATTGAAAAATACTTCGGAAAATGGAGGGGCAAGCGCAACGTCGCAACAGTCAAACTGGAAGAGCCGCACGCGCCCGGAAAGATCTACATCGTTGACTTTCCAGACGCGGCGCAATCGTCGCTGTCCGTTGCCATGCGCGCGGGCAAAAATGGCGACCCGAACTACTTCGCTGAGGAGGTCATGCAGCAAAAGCTTGGAGGCAGCTTCACCGGTCGCATCAACATGAACCTCCGAGAAGACAAGGGCTACACCTACGGAGCGCGCAGCTCCTTCCAACGTTTCGAGCACAGTGGCTATTTTTCAGTCACGGCTGATGTGAAAAGCGAAACGACCAAAGCGAGTATCACTGAGATTTTTAAAGAGCTCAGCGACGTATGCGGCCCAAGACCGCTCACCCAGGATGAACGAAATGAAGCCGTTGAAGGAATGCTACTCGGCTACCCGCTGGATTTCGATCAGTTAGAGTCGGCTGGGTACAGGCTCGCCTCCTTGCCGATCCGCGATAGGCCGACTGACTACTGGACAACCTGGCCTGTCGAGATCAAAGCCGTCACCACGGAGCGTGCCAACGAGGCAGCCAAGCCGTATTGCGATCCGTTGAAGTACGACATCGTCTTGGCAGGCGACAAGAAGCGCCTCGACGCCGATCTGAAGTCGCTGGGGCGAGAGATCGTGGAACTTGACCGTGACGGCCATCCATTAAGCGACAAGCCTGGCGCGAAGGACTGAGATGCCTCGAAGAGCCAAAGTGCTCGTCGCCTGCCTCGTCTCCGCCGTCTGTACTATTCCAGTGGCGGAGACTCTTGCTGCGCCGGGTCCAAATGAGACGCGCGCCAGCGCGACTCATCAGCCGTCGCCCGGCGCTCGTGGCAGCTCCCTGTCGCGACTGGCCTTGGCGCTTGGGCAGCTTCCGCTCGCCGAGGCGAGCCTTGTGGTGTTTGGTCCTCTCCGCGAACAAGGAGAGGTCAAGCTGTCCGACGAGGCGCGAGCCTCTCTCCACGCGCAGCTCGTGCAGGTTGTTGGTTCCGGGGTTCCTTTGGCGCGAACGCGCCTCGCTGAGCCGCTGACGAACAGCCAAGCGCGCACCCAGGCCCGACGCCACCAGCTCGCCCTGACCTACGTCTCCCCATCGATGATTGGAGGTTCGCTGATTCTTGAAGTGACCTTCACTCAGTGGCCCAGTTCTTTTTGGCAGCGAGTTCTACTTCCCGAGGGAACAACCACCCTGCATGAGAGCCTGCGCGTTCCGGCAGACGAGGTGATTCGGCGCCTTCTCCCACCGGCACAGGGACTGCTCAGCGAGACCATGAAGTTTCCCAGTCCGATTCAATCTCCTGTGGCGCTCGCTTGCGGTGATATCGATGGTGATGGCGGTCAAGAACTTCTCATCGTTGGACGGCGGGATGTCGTGCTCGGCCGTTTCCATCGAAACCAGTTTGTCACCGAAGCGAAGAACACTTGGGAGGAACTCAGCCCCATCGCTGAGAGCCCATTGCGCGCGCCTCTCGGAGCGGCCGCCATGGACGAGACGGGCGCCGTGATCGGACTTTCCGATCGAGCCCGAATGGTCAAACTCGACTCCCAACTCAAGCTGCTCACCGACGCACCGCGTGCCTACCCTTTGTCGATGAGAGACTGCGCGCAATTCGGGCCCACGGGCATCAGTGAGAATCGTTTTGTCTGCGATCTTGATGACCGCACAGCACGTCCGGCTCGAATTGGCGCGCTCGATGCGTTGGCGGCCGGGCAGGTGACGGAACCGAGTGGCGTGGTCAGTCGAGTCACAACACTGCTCCCGACAGGTGAGAGCTCGCTGACCAGAGTGGAGTCAGGTGCGCAGGCAGGTGTCGAATTCAAGTTGCCAAGTATCGGAGATGCACTCGTCTGGAGCGATCTCGAAGGCGACGGAAGTCTCGAACTCTTGAGTTCCCGGGCGACTCTCACGCCCGAGCAAGACGCCATCGTGGTGCATTCGCTCAAGGACGGTCAGCTCCAGCCGGTCGCGGAACTTCGAGCAGGGCCTGTCCACGCGCTCACCACGTGCCCGTTCGCTGGGAGTAACCCCCTTTTGGTCGTGGCGGCCGTGGGCAGCGAGCTTTGGGTTCTGCAGTGAAGCAGGTTGTGAAATGAGGCGTCGCGAACTCCTCGCGCTACTTGCTTTCGGAGCCACATTCGTGCGTCCAGCTTCCGTTTTCGGCCTCAGTCGCGCCAACTATGGAGGGAGCTTGCGGCTCAGTCTGCCTCTGTCTCTCTCCCGGCTCGATTCCGCACGCGCCGGCATGTCTTGCCTGTGGCCTATTCGGCTCAAGCCTCTTTGAATCGCTCTATGCCAAGACTGCTCAAGGGCGCCCCTACAGCACGTTAGCGGCAAAGAATCCGGAAGACCGTGGCTCGTATTTCCAAATCGAACTTCGACCTAGTCTCAAATTCTCAGACGGATCCCAGCTCACCGCGCGCGAGGTCGTGAGCTCGATTGTGCGGAGCCAATCCCTGTCGTCCCAACTCTCAGTACTGGGTCGCCCAACGAGCGTCCGCAGCGAGCCTCTCATCGTCCGCTTTCCCAAGTCAAAAACATCTCAGCTGACCAGCAACGACCTGGCGCTTGAACTCGCCAATCCACGCTCGGCAATCGTTCCACTGAATTTCTCTCCCGAAGCGCCAGTCGGCTGCGGCGCTCTCAAGGTTGCGCGCATGGGATCGGGGCTCGCATTGAGCCGCAACGAGCAGGCCCCTCGCGGCGGCTCCTACCTGGACGCGGTAGAAATACGAAGCGTCACTGTCACTGACGCACTCCGGGCATTTGAGTCACGGACCGTCGATCTAGGATTCTTAGGAAAAGGTCTGCATCGACCGCGTACGGACGCCAAAGCGTTCCAACTGAGACCACTAGGGCTCGTTGTCGTTCGACCAGGTCGCGGTGCAGAAGCGTTCGCACGACCGGGACTTCTTCATGATCGGCTTACTCGTATTCCACATGCGCCCTTTGCCGCGCTCGCCACCGCGCGCGTGCGAACCTCGCCGAGTCCGTGGAACGGCCCCTCGATGAATCTGCTGGTCGACGAGCAGGAGCCTTGGCTCGTCGCTCTGGCCAAGGAACTGGGCCAAACTTGGTCCTCGTCCAAGTCCAACGTGAGAGTTGAAGCGATCTCGACCCAAGCGCTTGCGCAGCGAGAGCGCAGCCGTGATTTCGATCTCGTTCTCCGCGCTATTTCAACCAGTGGCGTGAGTGCCAACCAGGCGTCACGCGATCTCTTTGCTCTGGATGGTCGGAGCCCTCCGCTTGGTGGACGCATCCCGCCTCCCGAAGAAGTCTGTCGCCAGTTGAGTCTAGGGTTACTGGGCGAGCTGAGGCCGCACGGAGCGCTCTCTCCCGAGTTCATGAATCTTGTGGGCCCCGGGCCTGAGCTTGATTTCGCCAATGCGCAAAGCATTCGCAAGTGATGGCGCCCATCTAAGACGCGACAGGCTCGCTCGATTTTTCCGACCGCGGTACAAACTGCACCAACAGCGCACACAAGCCCGCCATGGAGAGGTTCGACAGGCGCGCCAAGAGGGCAATCGCAACGGCCTTCTCGGGATGAGCGGCCAGGCCGAGCGCGGGTGCCGCAGCAGCGAAAGCCGTCTCGGTCACTCCCACCTGGTTAGGAACCGCATCTCCCAGGGTTCGACTCACGAGTTGAATCCCCTGGGCGGTGAGCGCGTCTAGTCCAGAAACCGTCCCCACGACGGCAAAGAAGATGACTCCGTATTGGACGACTTGAAGAGAGCGTCCCAAGAAGCACACCAAAAGCGCACCACCATGACGAGGGCTTGCCTCACGGATCTGAACGTCCAACTCCTGACCGATCTGGTTGAGCTTCGGAAAGAATCGACCCACAGCTCCGCCAACCTTGACGTGGCGCAGAAGCAAATAGGTCAATACTCCAAGTGTCAGAGTGATCGCGATGTTCAGAGCGACTGCACCAAGCAAAGTCTGACTCCGACCAAGTATCCAGACCGCGATGAGACAAAGAACGCTGAGCATCGCATTCGCGATCAGCGTGAAGGACTGCATCACCGCTGCCGCGGCGGCGGCCCGCGACTTTCCCACATGCTTTCCCAAGAGTCCCGCTCGCGCGACCTCGGCGCTCGCCCGACCGACGGGTACGACCATGAAAGTCGAAAAGTGAATCAGGGTGGCTTCAATCCAGGCAGAAAGGGGAATCGAACGAGATTTCTCGCCGTAAAGCACGCGAACGGCCAAGCCTTCAGCCGCGAGCCAGGACAGGTCGAGCAGAAAGATGAGCGGAAGCCAGACCCCCGCCCCTGAGAGCGCGTCCCAAACCGCCGCGGGTCCGATGTTCATCACCAGGACCACCAGCGCGATAGCGCCCAGCAGGAACAGGAGCGGCCGCAATAATCGCGACAGGACCCGCTTCCAACGAGGCGCGGAAGGGGTCTGCGAGGATGAGCTTTCGGGTTCGCGACTCACGTCGGGACTATGGTCCCGAGCTTGAGAGAGGACAAGTTACGCAGCTCAGGGACGAGCTGCAGGTACTGGGATCTTTGCCTCGCCCGACTCAAGCGCCTTCACAATCGCCTGATTCAGAGCTTCATCTTTGGTGATGCACTTTTGCGAAACTGTTCCACTGAACGCCCCTTTGCATTCCTTACGGCGTTCAATGTACGCGCTACGAATTTCGGGGACCTCGCGAAGCGCGTCCTCCATGTCCTCGCCAATATAACGCCAAGCGACCTTCGTGAACTTTGCTTTTGGTGGGACATTCGTGCGCACCTCGTCTGAACCGAGGGTGACGCAAGATCCGTCCAAACGCATCGCATCGTAACCATCGCCAGCACCGCTCACCTGAATACCTCCGCTGCTCGCGGCGCGATGAGCGAGAAACACCACCTGCTCATCAAACACAAGAAACTCGTCGCCGCTTGTCGCTCCACCTGAAGCGTTGACGGCCTTGACTCTGCGCGCACTGATGTAACCGCGCGTGAACGGCGAAGACTGCTGAAATAAATAGAGCGCAACGGCGGGATAAACGTCTGCGCACAACTTCTTGACCCACTTAGGATCAGGGATGCATGGGTCATCGCCCTTGTGGCAGGTAGAGGGGATAGCCATGGGGCCGCTTGACTCAGGCTCGGATTCTGGAGGAGCTTCTTCACCTTCTGTGGCTTGCGCCAACGACTCGTGAGCTGACTCAGCTGAGCTATCTGGCACCTCCGGCTCAGGAGTCCCACCACCACAGGCGGTGAGCAAAAGTACGCAAGAAACGGCAGGAAGGATTCGATACAGGCTCATGGTAGACTTAGGACCATCTTGCCCATGTGAGTGTCAAGGCGCAAGAAACTGCGCCTACGGCAGTCGTTCCGATCACTTAAGAAAATTCTTACCAGATCCGTATTGTGGCTATGAGCGAGCAAGTCGAAAGGAGCGTCCCGGTGGCCAATGACAACGACCCCCTGGAATCTTCCGAGCTGATCGATCGTCTCCGCTCTGCAGCACTCGGCAAGCAAAAAGACCAAAAGAGTTCGAGAAGTGCTCAGCTCGCCTTTGATACTTCAGTGGCACTTGAGACTCGGTTGCATGTCATCGCACAGATGACGGCTCAGGAGTCCATGACCTCGCGAAGGAGCTTCTCTCTCAGAGGCGCCATGACCTGGCTTCCCATTTCACTCGGCATTTTGGCGGTCATGGCGCTGGGCGCCATGCTCACGCGTCGACTTTCAGAACAGCCGCAGCATGAAGCGTCTGCTCCCGATGTGGCGTCGCCAAGCACTTTGACGACGTCGACCCCCAGGGCGCCTACTCAACCGTAACGGTTTTCGCGAGATTGCGCGGCTGATCGACATCCGTCCCTTTGAGATCGGCGACGTAGTAGGCAAACAACTGAAGCGGAATTACTGTCACCAGAGGCAAGACGCACTCGGGTACGTCGGGCACGAGTAGGAGGTCGTCAGTCAGCCCTGCGGCACGCTCATCACCCTCGGTCACAACTGCGATGACGCGCCCCTCACGGGCACGCACTTCCTGAAGATTGCCCTCAGTTTTCTCGTAGTGTGAATCCCGCGGCATGACGACAACCGTCGGCATGTTCTCATCAATCAGGGCGATAGGCCCATGCTTCATTTCGCCAGCAGCGTAGCCTTCTGCGTGAATGTAGCTGATTTCCTTGAGCTTCAGGGCGCCTTCCAACGCGATAGGAAACCCGAGACCACGGCCGAGGTAAAGCATGTGCTCTACCTTGTGCCAGCGCCTCGCAACGTTGAGCACGGACTCTGCGTGACTCAAGGTCTGACGAATGTAGTTGGGAACCTCCACTAGTGCTTGGAGAATATCCCGGGTTTCTTGTTTGCCCAGCACGTCTCGGCTGCGCCCAATGTGCGTCGCGACCATGAGCATCGCTACCAGCTGCGTAGTGAATGCTTTGGTGGAAGCAACGCCAATTTCGGGCCCCGCGTGAGTGTAGAGGGCGCCGTCCGCCGCCCGGGGGATCGCGCTTTCGAGAACATTTGAAAGCGCCAGTATCTGAGCCCCTTGTTCCTTCGCCGCCTTGAGGGCGGCCAGCGTATCCAATGTCTCCCCCGACTGGCTGACGGCAATCACGAGATCGCCTGGCAAGAACACGGGTGAACGATAACGCACCTCGCTCGCCAGTTCGCATTGTGCAGGAACACGTGCCAACTGCTCCACCCAGTGACGCCCAGCAAGGCTCGCGTGATAACTGGTACCGCAGGCGATGAAGTAAACCCGTTTGACGCTTTGAGCCATCTCAACTGAAATCCCCAATTCGGAGGGAACCAGCTCACCCTTCTCGAGGTCAATCCGCCCCCGCAGAGTGTCTTCGATTGCCCGCGGTTGCTCAAACACCTCCTTGAGCATGAAGTGCTTGTAGCCGCCTTTTTCCGCCTGAACGGGACTCCATTCGATGGTTCTTGACGCTCGCGAGACGGATTCTCCCGAGACCGTCTCAATCAGTACCGCGTCTTTGGTGAGCTCCGCGATTTCACCATCTTCGAGAAAGAGAACGTCACGAGTATAAGAAAGGAGAGCCGGGATGTCTGAGGCGCAGAGGTTCTCCCCATCGCCTAGTCCGATCACGAGCGGAGAAGAATTCTTAGCAACAACGATTCGCTCTGCCTCTTCACTCACAACGGCAATTGCATAGGCGCCACGCATTTGCGCGAGCGCGCGTCTCAGGCCCTCACGGAGAGCTGCCGACCCGTGAGTCTCTTGAACAGCAAGATACTCCCGCGCGATGAGATGAGCAGCGATCTCAGTATCGGTATCACTGCTGAGCTGAACGCCTTGTTCGAGAAGTTGTCTTTTGAGTTCGAGGTGGTTCTCAATGATGCCATTGTGAACCACCGCGATGGGACCTGCCCGATGCGGATGGGCATTCTCCTCACTCGGTCGACCGTGAGTCGCCCACCGCGTGTGCCCGATACCGAGACCTCCCGGAAACTCGACCACACCGATGGCTTGGGCGAGGTTATCGAGCTTACCCACGGCTCGCGCCAGCCGCAGAGCTTCTCCATCGTGCACCGCGATTCCAGCTGAATCATAGCCGCGGTACTCCAGGCGCCGCAGGCCCTCGAGCAAAATAGGTGCTGCCAAACGGTCTCCGACGTAACCAACGATTCCGCACATGAGTTAGCCCCCCACCAATTCTGAGTACAAAGACACGGTTTCTTCCGCGACTTTTTTCCAACTGAATTTTTCTTCAGCTCGAATGCGACCCGCAGCTCCGAATCGTTTCGCCAAAGCTTCATCTGTCGCCACGCGATTCACGCGATCGGCAAAGTCACGAGCAAAACCTTCACGGTCCAAGGGGTTGCCCTGACTGTCACCTTCGTAGTGAACCAAGTAACCAGTCTCACCTTCGACGACGACCTCTTTGATCCCACCCACGGCGGAAGCGACAACCGCAACACCACACCCCATCGCCTCCACATTGACGATACCAAACGGCTCATAAATACTCGGACAGACGAAAACCGTACACTCTGACAACATGCGAATTACCTCTGGACGAGGCAGCATGTCGCGAATCCAAATCACTCCGCTGCGCTTCTTCTGAAGTTCATCAACCAGGTGTGCGACTTCTGCTTCAAGTTCCGGGGTATCCGGAGCACCAGCGCAAAGGACAAGCTGAATGTCCGGATGAAAATATTCGGCAGCTTCGAGCAGATGAACGACGCCTTTTTGCCTGGTAATTCGCCCGACAAACATGGCCGACGGCTTGCCGGGGTCAACCCCGTGCTTGGCCAGGGCTCCGGTACTTCCATGGGGAAAGTACTCCTCAGTGTCGATGCCGTTGTAGATGACACGCACCTTGGCGGGGTCCACCGAAGGGTAAGACTTCAAAATATCTTCCTTCATGCCAGCGCTCACCGCAATGATGCGGTCACAAGTGACAGCTGAGGTTCGCTCGACGTAGCTAGATACGCGGTAACCTCCTTTGAGTTGCTCCTCTTTCCAAGGACGAAGCGGTTCCAAGCTGTGGGAAGTCATCACATGGGGAATGTCGTACATCAGCTTGGCGAGATGCCCGGCGTAGTTCGCGTACCACGTGTGAGAATGGGCAAGTTGAGCTCCTTCGAGAGCGTTTGCCATCTCCAAGTTCACAGCCATCGTGCGCAAAGCGGCTCGATGCGGCGCTGACCCTTCAAGAGCGTCCCACCAGTCGTAGCTTCTCGCGACCTCTGGAGCACTTCGCTCTTTGCCGAAGCAGTGAACCGAGAGATCAACGAGCCCCTTGAGTTCTTTGCCGAGGTACTCAACATGAACCCCCGCGCCTCCGTAAATTTCGGGTGGATACTCGCGGGTCAAAAGGGCGATACGCATCGCCCTCGACCCTAAGGCCAGCCGTTCGGGCTGTCGAGAATTCGGCTAGAAAATGCGCTCAGGGCTCAGACGGGGATCACATCACCTTTGCCAATAACCACAACCCCGTTCTCTGACACGGTAAATCCCCGCTCTCGGTCTCGTACCGGATTCACGCCGATCTGACAGCCTTCCGGAATGCGCACGTTCTTATCGATGATCGCCTTACGAATCACCGCACCGGGTGCCACCTGGACCCCCGACATCAGCACCGAATTGACCACCTGCGCGCCGTCACGGACGATCACGCCCGACGATATGACCGAACCTCGAACTTGACCGCCTGAAATAATCGACCCACTACAGACCATCGAATCGACTGCGGTGCCTCGCCTTCCCTCTTCATCGAACACAAACTTTGCAGGAGGGAGCGAGCCCAGATTCGTGTGAATCATCCATTGCGAGTTGTAGAGATTGAAAATCGGATGGACGCTGATCAGATCCATCTGCGATTCGTAGTAGCTATCGAGTGTACCGACATCTCGCCAATAGCCACGATCGCGGTCGGTGGTGCCTGGAACAATGTTTTTAGAGAAGTCGTAGACAGCTGCGTCGCCGGACGACACAAGATTGGTCACGATGTTACCTCCCATATCGTGCTCGCTGTCTGAGTCGAGGGCATCCTGTTCAACAGCATTCACGAGCGTTTTCGCACTAAATACATAGTTGCCCATCGAGGCCAACACCTCGTCGGGATTGTCGCTTAACCCCACGGCGTCGGTGGGCTTCTCGTGGAAGGCTTTGATGCGCCCCTTCTCATCAGGCTCGATGACTCCGAAACGCGATGCCTCATCGCGTGGAACGCGGATACCCGCCACGGTCACCCCTGCTCCAGAGGCAATGTGCTCCTCGATCATTTGCGCGGGGTCCATGCGGTAGATGTGATCAGAGCCAAACACACAAATATAATCAGGCTGCTCGTCTTGAATCAGATTCAAGTTCTGAAAGATCGCATCAGCCGAACCCTCAAACCAACGCTTGCCGTGTCGCATCTGTGCGGGGACGCTCATCACATAGTTCTGAAAAAGCGGCGACATGCGCCACGTCATCGCGATGTGGCGATCGAGGCTGTGGCTCTTGTACTGAGTGAGAACGGCAATGCGGCGGATGCCACCGTTGACCAAGTTACTCAGCGCAAAATCAACCAATCGGTAGTTGCCGCCGAATGGGACCGCCGGTTTTGCTCGGTCCCTGGTCAGCGGCCATAGCCTCTTGCCTTCGCCGCCAGCCAACACCACTCCCAAAACACTCGGTTGCCTTCCCATAGGAGGCCATGCTGGCAAAGCAGCCTATGGTGGGGCAAGCCCGAACGTCACAGATGCAAACCTTTCGTGTTCAATCGCGTAACGAAGTGGTGCGAATCTCAGGAAACGCGTGGGTCAATGTAGGAGACTCTCCGCTGCTGGTGGAATGCATGCAGCAATTCACGCGTGTCTGGCTTTGAGTGCACTCATCAAAGCAAAGTCATTCGGCGGCAGATGACTCGCTGTTGCTCGCGGCTCCAGGAACAGGGGTCGCCGGTGCCTGCGGAGTCGCCGGCGCCTTGGGTGTCGCCGGCGCCTTGGGTGTCGCGGAGACAGCAGGCGAGCCCGATACCGGTGGAGAGACCCGAGGTGGTGTGGGTTCAGACGGCGCCACAGTTTTGGGAACAGAAGGAGCTACAGTCTTCGGTGTCTCGGGGGCAACGGTCTTCGGTGTCTCAGGGGTAACGGTTTGAGGTGTTCTAGGCGCGACAATCTTCGGCTGGGACGGAGCGACAATTTTCGGCTGCGCAGTCTCGGGAACACGAGGCGCTACCGGTGAAGCACTCGCGGGCTGAGAGGCGGAAGCCGCTGACTTCTCCGGATCAGAAGACTCAGGCTCCTTGTCTGACGAGGCATCGTCCAGACTCCCGTTCACGAGATCTTCATCTCCAGTCGTGGCGACAGCAGTATCGACGATGGGAACAGGTGCGTCACTCGGAACAGCTCGACTCATTCCAGCTGAGCTCAGACCATTGGTACTCGCCGAATTCGAACTCTCTTCTTGGACCTGAGCGGTTGTTTGATCCGACTTGCGAAGCTGCGAGAGTCCAAAAACCAAGGCGACGGCCGCAGCCGCCCCAATCAACACCTTGTAAATCGTCGGAAGGCCATTCGTCTCGTTGGCAGCCGCGACCCGTTCGGCTCGCGCACCAGCAGCAGCGGGGGACTTGCGAGCCACTTCATCGCGCAGAACGGGATCCCGGGGAGCCTTCTTCATGGGCTGCGGAAGTTCGGGCGCTGGAAGACCGTGCGCCTCGGCTCGGGACACCTTCACACGCTGTTGTTTTCGAGCTGCTCGACTCTTTCGCTTGGCCATGACCAGAGGACCTCTACCACGCGATTCGTTCGAAATCTGCGCTCGAGGCCTCTTTTGAGTCGCGACGACCGGGCAAAAGGTCGCTGGTCTAGGCGTTCAAAGCTTCAGCGCCACCGATGATCTCCATCAGCTCAGTGGTGATCGCCGCCTGACGGGCTCGATTGTACTGGAGAGTGAGAGAATCGATCATGTCGCTGGCGTTCTTTGTCGCCGAATCCATGGCGGTCATTCGAGCGCCCAACTCCGAGGCCATCGATTCGTAGAGGCAACGGAGCAAGGTAACCTCAATGTACATCGGCACCAGAACATCTAGCAGAGCTTTCCGATCCGGCTCAAAGATGTACTCACGAGCTTCAGCACCCGTCTGGTCAGCTTCTGAATTCGAGTCAACCCCAAGAGGGAACAACGGCTCGGAGACAACCATCTGGGTCATCGCGCTCTTGAACTCGTTGTAGAGCACCTGGATGACATCTACCTCACCCGCCAGATACGGGCGAATGATGGTCTGCGCAATGCGCTTAGCCTGCTCGGCGTTCAGGTCATCCCAAACTCCGTTGAAGTAGTGAACAAGAGGAGCGTTTCGACGAGTGAAGAACTCACGCCCCTTGCGCCCAACGACGTAAATCTGGACCTGCTTTCCTGCAGCCTCCAGTGCCCTCCATTCACGCTCCGCACGACGAAGCGTGCTTGAGTTGAACGCCCCGCAAAGCCCGCGGTCGCTCGTGAAGACGAGCAGCGCGACGGTCTTCGGCTCGCGCACAGCCAAGAGCGGATGGTCCTCGCTCGACGCCGCGAGAACTTGCGAGCCCTGCTCAGAAGCAATGTCCCCAAGGGCGCTACCCTCTTCGGCAGCCCCTCCCGGCTCAACGATAGACCGGAGAACACTGGCTGTTTCCTGCGCGTAAGGCCGCATTTCTTGAATGCGCATCTGAGCACGATTCAGACGAGCACCAGCCACCATTTTCATGGCGCGGGTGATCTTCCGTGTGTTCTTCACGGTACCTATGCGCGTTCGAATTTCTTTTTGGTTGGCCAAGATGTGTTCTCCGGAGAGGGTCCCGAAAGGTCAGATCACTCAGCAGCTTGTGCGGCCGAAAAGTCTTTCACGAAAGCTGAGATGACATCGCCCAGTTTCTTGGTGAGGTCTTTGTCGAGCTCTTTCTTCTCGCGAATCGCTTTGAGTACATCCGAGTGCTTCGCATCGAAGTGCTTGTGCAGCTCGGCTTCGAAAGCGCCCAGTGAAGCAACGGGAAGCGAGTCACAGTAGCCCTGAGTTCCAGCGAAGATAGTAATGACCTGCTTCTCCACAGAAAGCGGAACGTACTGTCCCTGCTTGAGCAACTCTGTCAGTCGCGCCCCGCGCTCAAGCTGAGCGCGAGTTGCTGCATCAAGATCGCTGGCGAACTGAGAGAACGCCGCCATCTCGCGGTAAGACGCGAGATCGAGACGAAGTGTGCCCGAGAGCTTCTTCATTGCCTTGATCTGAGCGTTACCACCCACGCGAGATACCGAGATACCGACATTGATGGCGGGACGCTGACCAGAGTTGAACAGATCCGACTCCAAGAAAATTTGGCCATCGGTAATCGAGATCACGTTCGTAGGAATATAAGCCGACACGTCACCAGCCTGAGTCTCAATGATGGGCAGAGCCGTCAAAGAACCACCGGAGTAGGGGTCCATCTTGATGGTGTGACCCTCTTTGCCGAGCGCCTCAAGCGCCTTCTGAGCGTCTTTCTTTCCGTGCGCACCAACATGGGCTTTGCCATCTGCGCCGAGAAATGCGTGATCGCCTGGAGGAATTTCCGCATCCGCAGGGACAACAAACCAACGCTCTGCAAGCTTTGCTGCGCGTTCAAGCAAACGTGAGTGAATGTAAAAAACGTCGCCCGGGTAAGCCTCGCGCCCAGGAGGACGACGCAGAAGGAGCGACATTTGACGGTAAGCCACTGCTTGCTTGGAAAGGTCGTCGTAAACGCATAGCGCCGCACCGCCGGTGTCGCGCGTCTGCTCGGCAATCGTCACGCCGGTATACGGAGCAAGGAACTGCAGCGGAGCTGCGTCCACGGCGGTGGCCGCGACAATCGTCGTGTACTCGAGGGCACCGTGCTGGCGCAGCTTCTCCACAACCTGAGCGACAGTAGATGCCTTTTGACCAATCGCCACGTACACGCAATGCACGTTGTGGCCCTTTTGGTTGATGATGGTGTCGAGCGCAGCCGCTGTCTTGCCTGTCTGACGGTCGCCGATGATCAGTTCGCGCTGGCCACGACCAACCGGAATCATTGAATCGACCGCCTTGAGGCCAGTCTGCATGGGCTCGGTCACAGGCTGGCGACTGATGATGCCGGGCGCCTTGAGTTCGATGCGACGGAATGTCTTCGTATCCAGAGGACCCTTGCCATCGATAGGCTGACCGAGAGCGTTCACAACGCGTCCCTTGAGAGCTTCGCCTGTCGGTACGTCCGCGATACGACCGGTGCGCTTCACGGTGTCACCTTCACGAACGTTCGTAGCGTCGCCGAGAATCGCAACACCAACGTTGTCCTGTTCCAGGTTGAGAACCAAACCAAAGGTGTCGGCTCCGAACTCAACGAGTTCACCAGCCATGACGCTTTCCAGCCCATGGACTCGTGCGATACCGTCGCCCGAAGAAAGGACGGTCCCGGTCTCGGAGACAACCGCTTCGCGGTCAAAGTTCTGGATTTGCTGCTTGATGATCGAGGCGATCTCGTCGGCGCTCAGCTGCATGGCTAATACTCGTTTGGGGGTGGCAAGCTGCCGCACAAGTGCGGCGGATTAGTGGGAAAATGAAACTCCGATGGGTGACCGGAATTGAAACTTACTACGTGGATAGAAACTTAGAGCCGCAAAGCGGCGGATGTCTAAGACAAATGGCAGATGCCAGGACGATTGGAGGAAATGGAAATCAATTCACTCCGGCAGCAACCGCCGCCAATAGCTTTTTCTCAACCTTCTCAAGTTGGCCGCGAACACTGCCATCAATCACAGTGTCCCCCACTCGCACGATCGCTCCCCCGACTAGGCTGGCGTCAATCGATGTTTTGAGAACAACCTTCTTGCTGGTCGCGGATTCGAGCTGGGCCTTGAGAGCATCAAAGTAGCTGTTCGGCATTTCAGCTGCCGTGACGACCTCCGCGCGAATCAGCCCCTGCTTGATGTCGCAAAGCTCACGAAGGCGTTCAGCGGTTGCCGCAATGGAAGACAATCGTCTTCGCTGGGCCATCACGAGCAGGCTGCGGATTCCGAGTTCCGAAACACCAACCTTCTTCGCGACAGCGGTCAGCAGGCTTCTGGCCTCCTCGTGACTCATCACTGGGTTAGACAGGGCAAGGGCCAACTGACGGTGAGCGGTATAGGTCTTAGCAAACTCAGTGATCTGCTCGGAGAGAGCCTTCAATTCGCCGGCCTCATCACCCAGTTCGAACAGTGCCTGCGCGTAGCGCTTGGCGATTGCACCCTGACTCATGACTGAGCCTCAGCTTTCTTCAAATGACCCGAGAGGTTACCGAGCAAGTCACGCGCTAGACGCTCCTGATCTTGCGCCGTCAGATGCTTCTGAATCTGCTCACGGGCAGCTTGAACAGCACCGGTCACAGCCCGCTGGGTGGCTTCTTGACGCGCCTGAGACAACTCCTGGGCCAAGAGCAAACGAGCTTCGCCTTCAAGGGCTTCACGACGGCGCTGTGCCTCTTCAAGGATTCGCTCTCGGTCAGACTCGGCCTGAACCCGCATCTCCTCCTTGATGCGCTTCATGTCAGCTTCCATCTCGGCAAGCTTGCCCTCGTAATGGGCCAGCTGTTCCTCAGCTTCGGCCTTCATGCGGGAAGCGCTCTCAATCTCGCCAGCGATACGCCCTTTTCGCCCGACCAGACCCGCCTTGATGGACGGCCCGCCGAAGCGACCAATCAGGAAGAACAGAATCGCCGTATTAAGAATGAGCGCACCGAATGGAACTGGCATTCCCACGGGTCGCCAGAGCAAGCTCGGCTCGACGCCCTCTTTTTCACCAACCAAGCCATAAAACCAGTTGATGTCGGAAAAGTGAGGAACATGTCCATCATGCCCGTGACCCGACTGATGCCCGTTGTCATCGCTCTCGGTAGGATGGTCGACATCTGCTACCCCAGAGCCAGCAGGGTAGACCTCGCTCCCATCGTGACTCACCTCCGCGATAGCTGAGGAGGAAACCAAAAGGCACGCGCCAGCGATCAAGGTCCGACTGATCCAAGAGGACACGATCATGGCGCCATCTCCTTTCCTATTACTTGACGAGACAGTTCAGTGGCAAGAGCAGCAGTCTGCTTCTCAAGGTCGCCCTGAAGTAGAGCGATCTCGGCCTCCAGTTTAGTCCGCCCTTCGCTGACAATCTGCTCGGCGGCAGCTCGCGCCTGTTCGAGGATTTCCGCCTCGACTCGAGCTGTTTCCTTACGAAGCTTGTCTCGTTCGGCCGTCGCCTCAGCGCGAACTTTCGCAACCTCTTTCTCGTAGTTGGAAAGAATCTCTGCGGCGCGTTCTTGCATTGCGCGTGCTTCTGACTTGGCTCCCTCCGTCTTTTCCTCTCTCAAAGTAAAGACGCGGAGCATCGGGTCAAACAGGAGAGGCTTCAGCACTACGATGAGCAGCGAGAAGAGAATCATCTGCAAGAAGACGCTCTTGTCGAAGTCCACCGTGACCGCGGCGATCACTGGAGAGAAAGAAACAGGGGCTGAGTTGGTGACCCCCTCGAAGAGAGGGCTCATGTCCACGGACGGGCTCATGTCGACGTAGGACCCAGCTTTCCGGGGGCGCCGGGGAATTCCGACGGCCTGCACGGAGATGGTGGGCGGCCGGTCGCTACCACCTAGGAAGGTAAGTGTCTACTGGAGTAAACCGGCTTCAGCGCCGACAGCGCTTCCGTCCATCCCTGTTGGGCAATTTGCTCCATGGGTTGATGTTTAAGTGTGGGCAGAATCGCTTGGTAAGGGGTGCCGTCTCGCGGGTCTTTTGCCCAGGGAACGAGATCGAGCAAAGGCTGCAGAGCAAATGCCCGATGCCTCAATTCCTGATGAGGTACCGTGAGGATGGAAGATGAGGAAATCTTTCGATCCGCCCAAAGAATATCCAAATCGAGTGTGCGCGGTCCCCAACGAACCGAACGTACGCGATGAAACTCCTTTTCCAATCCCTGCAGAATTTGGAGTGTTTCGCCCAATTCGCGCGACTCTTCGAGAAGAACCGCCGCGTTGAGAAAGTCCGGTTGCGCTGGGCCGATTGGCCTACTTCGGTAGAGTGGGGAGGTGAGGAGAACCACAAACTCTTCGCGCAGACGTTGAACAGCCCGCGAGAGAGTCGGCTGAGGCTCTCCGAGGTTCGCGCCGAGCCCCACGACGACGAGTCCGGCCCCAGCCGTTTCCTGCATATTTTCCCTGGAATCGACCACCAAGTCCATGATACCCCAAAAGCATGCGCTGGATGACTGATATGCTCACGATGACGAGCGGCGAAGTACTTCTGGTCGGAGTAGTCACCGGACTCATCGTCGCTGCGACCTGGTTGCGCAGTTCACGAACATAGAATCCTCAAGAACACCGCGTGACCGATAACGAGAAACTGAAAAACTCGGCGCCCCCTTCCGGTCGGGATCGCGGTGATGCGCAAATCTTTCTTTGCGATGCAACGGCTGAAGCGGGACGACTGCTCAATGCGCTCCAGTCGAAAGGCTATGCGATCGTCGATGTGCCACTCGGATTGCTCCCCAACCGAACTCTCTACGAGCTACCTAAGGTGCTCATTTGTGATGCTGACGCAACGGAGACCCTCAGGCGCCTCCGAGAAATGCGTGCCGCAGTAGGAGACGTGATTACGATTATCTTGGTGGGTCACCCCGATCAAGCTCCAACTCGCGCGCCAGAGCTTGAGGAATGGGCCCACAAGATCCTCCTTCGACCCATAGACATTGAAGCGGCGGTTGATCTCATCGCAGGCCTCGTAGGCTCCCCCCAGCGACGTAGTCATCGCCCTCTCCTCAGCGGTATCCATCGAGCACCGGCGCTCGTCACGGCAGCCCGTAAACCTTATCGCTCTGACGGACGGCGCAGCTCCGCCAACTCTTCACGCAAGCCACTACTCGACGCAAGCGAGTCCCAGTGGCCAACCGACTCGCCCCCCAGCCGAGGACCAGGTCCCTCCGACGGTCCTCGGATGCGTCTGGACAGCGCAGGGGCGAGTGGGTCGCTAAGCCCCAGCTCCGCCCCGCCCAGCTCGAATCGCGTTCAGCTCAGCCCCGAGACCCAGAGCATCTTAGATGAAGGACGTCGACGTCTTGACTCGTATCCGCAGCAGGCTCCGCGTCCGATTCGATTGCCAATGGTCGCTCAATCAGCCGGGGACCTAATCCGAGGTGATTTTCTCTCGGCCCTCGAAGAGCCTCTCGACGACAGCGAACTGGAAAGCCTGCGACCCGCAGACCAGGAAATTACCTCAGGTGGAACTCGAGACCTGCCGCTTCCACCTCTCTTAGACGTCCCACGACTTAATCCGGATGAAGCCCAGATGCGCGCCACCACGCGACCGAAGCGCATTGAAGAGCCGGCTGGGGCGGAGTCGCTTTCGACGCTCGAACCTCGGGACGACGAGCTTGACGAATTTGGCGAAGAAGATCGGACCAACCCGGGAGGCAAGCCCGCGACCCAACCCCCGCCCGAAGACGTGCCCTTTGAGGTGGTGCGGGCCGATTCATCCTCGCGCCCAGGGCTCTTGCCACTGGATGATTTGAGCGATCTTCTCATTCCAAGTGATGATTCGAAGCCCTACCACGACTCACCCTATTCGATGAGTACCCCGCCACAGACACGAAGGCAGGAGCCCGCGAGTCAACCCACTGCCATTCCGCTGAGCGCCCCTGCGCTCTCGGCCCCGTCTCTACCTGGGGAGTATCCCCCCAGCACACGAGTGTTTAATGAGGCAGAAAACGACCCGTCGCCTGATTCCAAGCTGTGGGTGCCCGCCCCTGCGCTCGCAGGGATCGCACTGGCAATTCGTGAACGCTTGTCCGGCGCGGTTGCCCAGCAAGAAACGGGAGGGATTCGCCGTGTGGTTCTCATGGACGGTGATATCTCCACAGTGTCATCGAGCTTGGAGGCCGAGAGCCTCGCTCACTTTCTCCATTCGCGGGGCGACTTCAGCCAGCAGGTGCTGGCGGGCCTAGGTTCAATGCCTGGCTTTGGACGTCACGCAGGGGCGGCTCTCATCGCACGTGGTCTGTTGCAGCAGGAAGACTTGTGGCCCGTTCTGCGCGCTCATGCGGAATGGATCTTGGGCAAGGCAATTCTTTCCGCCGAGGCCACTCAAATGGAAACGACCGTACCGACACGTTTGGCGGAAGAGCCCACGGTATTCGGGGGTGCGGCAGGTACCGAGATCTTCCTTGAGGCCGTTCGTCGAGTGGTCTCGCCGGAGCAAGCTTTCCTTAGCCTGGGAGCAGGCAAGAACGTCCTCGGACTAGGCCACTATCAGAATCTACTTGGAGAGTCGGCTATCTCATCCGCAGAACAGCAGGCGGTCCTCGACATTGCCGGTCAACCGCTAGAACCCATTCTCATCCGTCAGCCTGAGCTGTTGCCTCTGCTCTACGCGTTCTGCCAGCTAGGTGTGCTCACCAGTGGCGGAGATTCTGGTGTTCAGCAAGAGCAATCCGTCGCGGAGCGAAGCCACGAAATTGACGACGAGGCGTTTGTGAAACGTCTCATGACCCGCTCGGCGCTTGTTGATGAGGGGGACTATTTTACGATCCTCGGAATCACTCGTTCAGCAACTGGATACGAAGTAGATCGGGCCCATAGCGAACTGTTGCGTGAATATGCAGATCAACGTCTCACGCCAAGGACCCTGCATCTGCGTGCCGAACTGGAGTCGCTTCGAGGCGCAATCGACGAGGCTCACTTGGTCCTGCGCGATGAAGTGCGGCGACAGCGGTATCGCGAAGCCCTCGAAGCTCTGCCCGGTTAAATTCTTGACTGGAGCGCGGACAGCCTACTCGGCCGCTCCGACCCTCGCCGACGCAATGACGTCAAAGCACAGCTCTCCGTCCGCGCCGTCGATCAACCAAGTGTCGCCGGCGACGAGCTCGCCGCCGAGCAGCGCCTCGGCGAGAGGTGCCTCAACCAGACGAGCCAAGGTACGACGAAGCGGGCGCGCGCCCAATTCAGGTTCGAAGCCGCCTGACTCGAGTAAGACTTCAATGGCGCTGTCAGCGATCTGCAGGGTGATTCCCCGACTCAACTCCACTTCGTCGGTGAGTCCTTGGCACATTTTGCGCCCGATCCGCAGAACATCGTCACGAGTCAGGGGCGAGAAGGCCAGAACCTCGTCAATTCGATTGTAGAGTTCAGGGGGAAGAGCTCGTCGAGCAGCTGCAACCACAAGCTTATCAGTATCGAGCGTGCTCGAACTGTCGGCGGAAAACCCCACGCGTTTGCGCGAGTGAGAGGCAATTTCTGAAGCACCCAGGTTCGAAGTGAGGACAAGCACCGTATTGGTAAAATCGACCAATCGACCCCGGCTGTCGGTCATCCGTCCCTCATCGAATACTGCCAAGAATGCGGTCAATACTTCAGGGTGAGCCTTCTCGATTTCATCGAGCAAGACAACTTGATACGGACGTCGACGTACGGCTTCGGTAAGCTGGCCTCCCGCGTCGTGTCCCACGTAGCCGGGAGGTGCCCCAACTAGCTTGGCTACAGAGTGAGCTTCGCTCATTTCCGCCATATCAATACGAGTCATCGCGCTTTCGCTATGAAACAACACTTCAGCAATCGCCTTGGCTGTCTCGGTCTTTCCCACCCCGGTGGGTCCGAGCAAGAGGAAGGTGCCAATCGGTCGACGACCGCCCAAACCGGCGGCATTTCGTCGCAGAATCCGAGCAATTTTACCCAAGTGTTCTTCATGACCAATCACGCGATCGCAGAGGATTTCTTCCAAGGAAAGCATGCGTTCAGAATCTGACTCAAGTAGCCGTTCAATCGGCATATTCGCCTGACTCGCGATCACCTGCGCCACAGCTTCTGGCGTCACCTGGTTCAGCTTGCGGCGGCTCGAACGCGCGCCCGCTAGATCGAGGATGCCGACCGCCTTATCGGGCAAACAACGACCGGGCAAATAGCGCACCGACCACGAAATGGAGAGTGCCAAGGCCTCCTCATCGTAAGAAACCCCATGATGTTTCTCCAGTCGAGGGGCCAAACTAGAGAGCACAAGAAAGGCGTCTTCTCGCCCGGGTTCCTCGATTTCGACCGCAGTAAATCTGCGCGAAAGTGTCGCATCACTTTCAATCACCCGACGGTATTCGTCGGTCGTTGTAGCGCCAATACAAGGCAGCTCTCCGCGGGCGAGGCTGAGCTTCAGATCGCCAGCAATTTCCTCCGACGCATCTCCCGAAAAAAGTTGATGAATTTCATCAAAGAACAGAATCACGCGCCCTGAAGAGGCTCTTACTTCTTTCTTCAACGCACTCAGACGCCCAGCCAACGCGCCGCGGACCCCAGTGCCTGCAAACAGCTCTGAGATAGGAATCTCAATCACAATGCGCTCTTCGCCGTCCACTTGGACCAACGCTTCGGCGATTCCGCGAGCAACGCTCGTTTTTCCGACTCCTGCTGCTCCCACCAGACAAGGATTGTTTCCCTGGCGCTTGGCCAAGACATCGAGCGCCTGCTCAACCTCGTCATCGCGACTCACCACAGGATCCGCCTGATGCAGGGCAGCAGAAAGCGTTAAATTGCGACCTACCTGAGTGAGGATGGGAAACTTCTTCTTGTCGAGTCCATAGCGACTCTTCAGCCGTTCCGCTTGTTCCTCGTCGAGCGGAGACTCGCTTGCGTCGCCCGCCGTTTCTTCGCTTATCTGGAGACCAGAAAAGTGGGTGGTTGGAGTGAGATCTCGCAGCTCGTTTTCTAGAACGTCAAGCAACTGTCGGTTTTCGCGAGTCGAGCCGTCTCGAGAGGTACCCTCTGTTTCACTTCGGCTACGCATTCGCTCGCCCGGAAGTGGCGTGGGCCCCACTTGGGGAATCACTGGTAACGCTTGACCAATCGAACCTGAACCCGAGGTTCGAGGAGACAGCAACCCTGAGGGGCCAGAGACGACTGGGACGCTGCTTCGACCAGAACGATTCACCGTCGGAGCTACGCGAGGCGCTCGAACAGGTTCACGCGGCATCACGGGAACCGCCTCGCCACGGGGCGCCAAAGGGGTAGGCGTGAGTCGATTCAATGGCGCAGCTTCCGCGGCAAGCGCTCTTTTGGTCCGGGTAGGAAGCCCCTGACCAATCTGCATGGCTAAGGAACGCAGCGAAGTCACATCTACTTGAAGTTGTCCAAGCATGCGGCGCGCCGAGCCGTGGGTATCGTCGAGAAGAGCCAAGAGCAGGTGAGGCGCGTTTGGGGCTCGCGAACCAAACGTTCTGGAAATTTCTCGAACTCTTCTTCTGAGCAGTTGGAGATTATCGGGATGCCCTTGATCAACATGACGCTCCCATTCGTCGAGAACTCGTCTAAATCCTGCTCGATGCTCCTCAAGTGCGTCCCGAACAGCCCCCGGGATGGCACCTAACGCGGCAAGGAGATGCACCCCACGTAGCTCCTCATGGCGTCGCGACGCTAGGGCTTCCGCTTGGGTGATCAGATGAGAGACAGCGGGCTCAGAAGACGCGACCATCCTACCCGCGTGCCCGAAGAAGCTCGAAAGGGCCAACTTTTCGCCTGTCCCAAGGTCAGACTTCTCTCTGCCATTTTCCCACCACAATAAAGCTGCCAAAAGGGCACTATGGTGCGTTCACATCTGCTCGGAATTCTCCTGCTCTCTTTTGCGGCTTCAGGATGCCATATTGTCGACAAAGCTCAGCAGTGCACTGCTTTGTCCGAAATCCTTCAGGGCGCCAAAGAAGAGATCGATTCCTCTGGGAAAGACGATCCCTCCAGCGATGGGCTCAAAGCCAAGGCTGCTCAGTACCGCAAGCTTGTGACCTCAATTGAAGGCCTCACCTTCAGCGATAAGCCCCTCGCTGCAGGGCAAAAGGAACTTCTGGAGCAGCTGCAGCTCATCGAAAAGCGGCTACAAAAGGCCGCAGAGTTGCTCAAATCGGCCGAGGACGAAGTCGAAGAAGAGGAAAAAGCTGAGGCCGAGTCCACGGATTCGGGAGAGAAAGAAGGCAAGGCCACTCCAGCGACGCGCGAAAAGCGGGAACCAAAGGAGGACAAGAAGCTGCGCGACAAGATTCGCAAACGTGGCCCTTCGCCGACGAAGAGCGCTAGCCGACGAAGAGTCGAGAGTCTCAAGCGACGCTACGCCCAGGCCGCTCATGCAGTGCAGACGGGAAACAAGCAAGTCAAATCAATCGTCAAACGAATGGACGACTTATGCCGAAAGTAGACTCTACTTCGCCTTGCTCTTGCTTCGCTTCGGGACACCGCGCGAAAGCTCTCCCACTTCAATATCGCCAGATCGGTAGGTCACCAGACGCTTGAAGCTACCGCTCTTGTCGCCACCAATCACAAAAAGCATCTCGTGCGGACCAGGCCGATGAAGATTCGCCACCCACTCACCTGTGGACATCCAGGCTAAGCCTTGGACATTTCCGGGTACCATTCGCGCCATGAAGATGCCGCACCGAGGACCAAACGGAGACGGCTTACCGCGACCACAGAGAGCAATCAGATGAATTTCCTCATTGGCAACCGGGCGCCACAGCCAAACTCGCTGACGACTCATCTCTCCAGCTCGCGTTAGTGTCTCCCGCGCCTCCGCGGGTAGCGCTTGAATCAAGGCACTTTCAATCTCCTCGTCGAAACGGATCCGAGGAATCAATCCAGCTTGAAACTTCGTCTCAAGCTCAAGTTTTGGTTGATCTGATGGTCCCGAACAACAGCGAAAGCCGATCGTTCCCAAGCGTTCCGAGGGCGCTCGCGGTTCCACGTTGGCACACCGTCCGACAACTTCGCCATCACGATCATTACCACCTCGAACCGCGTATTCGCCTTTTTCTGTGCCACGGCCAAACTCGTCTGAAGTCCACTCGAAAGGGCCACCGTGCATGTCGCGGACGCCAAAGTCGCTCTGACAACCCACGTTGTATCCGCTGGGAATGAGTTGAGCCCGACGCCCAGTTTTGCATGTTTCTGGGTGATAGGTCTCACCGTATTCGTAGGTACGATTATCAGGTCCTTTGCACGCTCGTTCCCATTCAAGTTCAGAACACAGCCGTTTGCCGCGCTCTTGGCAAAGCGCCGCAGCTTCATGTTGGGTAACACTGGTGACGGGAATCGCGCCCTCCTCATTCGGAAATGCGAATTGATCGATGTAAAATCCTTCGAGCATCACCTGCTCGCCGGGCAACTCTCGATCTGCTCGACGCGGCCTCTTGTCGGGCGCTGTACCCACGACAAGAGCTCCGGGTGGGATATAAGCCATACCAACCCGTGGCTCCGGGCGGTCTGCCGGAGGACCTAGGGGCAGCCCGACAGGCTCCAGAGCTTCTTCGGACGAAGAGCTTGATGCTTCTGTTCCCTCTTCAGAAAACCATTTCTCGCAACCCGAAGTCGCGAGAAGCACCGCTGCGCTGACACCCGTCCTGGCGAGCAGCGGTAGAAGTCTGCTCTGCTGAACTTGGGGTAAGTGCGTCATTCTTTCGACTCAGAATCCTTGGTCGTACGAAGCGGAATATCGCGAAGTCCAAGCTCCTTCATCTTGAGTTGAAGTCCCTTGCGAGAAAGCTTCAAGACTCGAGCCGTGTGAGTCACATTGCCTCGCATTTGCTCAAGCGCCCGATGAATCAGCTGTCTCTCAAGTTGGCTCACTGCTGCGCGCACCTGTTCTTTCAAACCAACCTCCGATTCCTGCACGGAATCAGTCTGAGTACGAATTTGCGCTAGCTCGCCGGGAAGATGCTCAGCGAAAATCGTATCGCCATCGGCAAAAAGGACGGCTCGTTCCAGCACATTTTCGAGCTCACGAACGTTTCCTGGCCAATGATACGCCGCCAAGATCGCTAGAGCTTCGGCGCCCACGCCACGCAGCGACTTTCCGAGCCGCTGATTGTACTTTTCGACAAAATGATCAACGAGTACAGGGATATCGCCGACCCGCTCACGCAAAGCCGGTAAACGAAGAGCCACAACGTTGAGTCGATAGAACAAGTCCTCGCGAAAAGTACCCTCTTCCGTCTGCTTGCGCAGATCTGTGTTGGTTGCGGCAACAAGCCGAACGTCAACCTTCAAGGTACGCACTCCGCCGACGCGCTCGAACTCACCCTCCTGCAGAGCGCGAAGTAGCTTTACCTGAGTCTCGAGTGGTATCGAGCCAATTTCATCAAGGAACAGAGTTCCCCCACTCGCGAGCTCGAAGCGCCCTGGCTTGGAAGCCACTGCCCCGGTAAAGGCTCCTCGCTCGTGTCCGAAAAATTCACTTTCAATGAGGTCTCGTGGGATCGCCGCACAGTTCACCTTGATGAAAGCACGATCTTTGCGGGACGAAGACTCGTGAAGGGCTCGAGCCACCAGCTCTTTTCCTGTCCCGCTCTCGCCAGTCACGAGCACCGTGGTCGGTGAATCTGCTACCCGTTCGATCAAGCCGTAGACATCCGCGATGGCAGGACTCTGCCCAATGATTCCGTAACGGGAATGTTCCCCAGCACTCGCAGGAGTCGCGTCCTTCGCGGATAAGTCCTGAGTCTTGAGAGCTTTCCGAACGATCGTCCTGAGCTCCTCCTGATCGAAAGGCTTTGTAATGTAGTCAAACGCACCCGTCTTGAGTGACTCGACCGCATTATCCACAGTCCCATGGGCGGTGATCATGATCACTGGCATCCCTGGATGAAGAATCAGCGCCTCGCGAAGCAGCTCCATTCCGTCCAGTACGGGCATCTTCAAATCGGTGATGAGTAGGTCGATATGACTGTCTTTGAGACAAGTCAGGGCCTCACCACCGTCAGCGACGAGGTGAACCTCGTGTCCGTCACGGGTGAGTTGAGCGCCCAACACGCGTCGCAAGTTGGGCTCATCGTCAGCGATCAGGATCTGCTTCTTATCTCCAATCATGATTCGGACCACTCTCTAGCACAGCTTTTCCGAGGTCCCCCAATCCACTTCTTATTGGCAGCGAAGACTGGTTATTGGCAGCGGAGACTGGGTACGGAACCCATTCCGGCCGAGCAGTAAAACAAGTAAACGAAATCGGCGCCGACAGCTCCCGCAGCCAAGATATCGCGGTCCCCTTGGTCCAATGCCACCAGACTTGAGCCGGTCTGGGCCCCTTCGTCGCTGTTTGATGCAATCAATGTATTTACCAGCGAACCATCCGCGGAGTAGACGAAAACGGCACCAGCACCGCTGACATCCTGGGCAGAAATTGACGGCGCGCTCACGGCAACCTCTCCACTGCCGTCGCCGTCGAAGTCGCCCACTGCTAGGCTTGCTCCGAATCCAGATCCCGAACACTGCCCGGTATCGTCCTGAGACTCACACTCAAGGCGAGCCAGTTCGACATCGTCCGAGTCTGCGCACTCATCCGCATCAAGACCAAGCTCCAGGAGATCTTGACCCGAAAAAGTCTGCACGCCGGATTTGTCGGAGATGACCAAATCATCGACTCCATCGTCATCGATATCCCCCGTTGACATCGTGCGACCGAAATCTGAAGCGCCCTTCAGGCACCCGAGCCCTGTCGAGCCATCTTCGTCGACGCGATACAGCCACACTTCTCCGTTGGAAGGGTCTCCCACCGCGAGCAACGAATCATCGCCCAAGGACGCGACGCCGACTGTCGCCCCAAACTGATCTCCGGCGCCACCAGGTCGAGAAAGTTCGGTCGCCGGCTTCTCTTCAGGCAGATAATACCAAGCCCGACGCTGCTCGGCAGAGGCAGCTAACATGAACTGCGGACCTTTTCGGTTGGTCGCCACGACGATGTCTTGGCGCGTGCCGTCGGAGAGCGCATCGACCACCTTGTCAGGTACGGGATAGACATAGTGCTTTCCATTCTGGCAACGAGTCCACAATCCGAAGTCTTCGTTGACGCTGCCGTAACCGACGACAAAACACTGCCCAAAAGTCCCCTCCGGTGACCAGGCACGCGACAAGCCTGCCGGTTGAAGCAGGGCCCCGCACGTATCGACACCGCCAGAAGGAGGACAATAGGACTGGCTTTCAGGCTCTTCCTCTGGCGCCTCCTCATCACCTATCTGGAATACTGATCCGCCCCGACCGCGTGGCGCCCCCCCGATATAAAGTTCCACCTGATCACCCGTCACTGCAGCCGCGAGACTTTCAGCAAATGCTGCCTGGTAATCGCTCGGTGCTTCAAGTCGGACCACCGGCGTTTCCTTTTTCAGCTCGGTGAAACGTCCCCAAGCACATCCACTCGCCGCAAGTGCGCAAGTGATCAACAGCGAGGCTCCCGCTTTGAACACAGTCGAACGCGCCATCAGTTCGTCCCCCCCGCGGGTGCGCCAGCGAACTCTATCTTCCAAGGAAAGTAACCACTTGAAGCAGGAGCTGGAGTGTTCGGCAGAGGTTCTCTCATCTTCTTAAAATCGGACTGTTTCCCCTGATAAAGCACCGGATCGGGGTAAGGATCCTTGATGAAGTTGTAGATCGAAAAGATGCCGAGCACGCCCCCCACGGCAAAGGCTGAGTTCGCGCCAACCGAGTACCAAAGCCCTTGATTCAAGCGGGAGTCACTCCCATTGAGGTAGCCAGCGGACTGGTCGGCTTTCAGCTCCTGGTCGAGACGATTCGATTCCACGCCGAGGTAGATGCCAGCTCCCAGAAATCCCGCCGACAGGATGGCCTGGGTCCACGCCGTTCCGCGAGGATATTTTTTGATCATCTTGGCTCGCACTGGCAGGACTTGACCTTCGGGAATCATCACGGTCTTGCGCAACTGCTTGTAACCGCTCGCACTGACCAGCAGGTCGTGACTGCCGGCAGGCAACTGAACTTCCAAGGCGCTCTGTCCGCGGCTCCACGCCCCCGCGGGTTTTTGATCAATCGACACGGTGACCTCTGCAATGTCAGCGTCCAAGCGCAACACGCCGAACTTCACGCGCTTCATCTCAACTTCTAGGATTTGCTTGTCGCCTGTCTTGATCTCGGCCTCCACCTCCATCGTGGCGTAGCCGGGCGCTTCAATGACGAACTTGTGCGGACCTGGCGCAATGAGAGATCCGTGGGGAGTTTCTCCCCAAATCGCCTCGCGGCTGCCGTCCAAATAGATGCTCGCGCCCTTTACATTCGAGGCAATTTCGATGAATCCCATGAACTCGCCCTGAGACAAATTCGCCTGAAAATGATGCACATGGCCGGGCGCCACGTCGATATCCGCCTCGGACCGATTGAAGTCTTGATACTCTTCAACCACCACATGGTAGCGACCGACATCTAAGGTGAGATTGAGCGGCGACTTCTGCTCTGCCACAAGTTTCCAGCCCTCATTCTTAGAGCCGTCTGCATAGTCGGCTGCCTTGTCGTCCGTGCGACGATACACCTTGATTGGCGCACCCTCTGGATCAGTCTCCACGAGCACCAGAGACTTCATTCCCGTTGTATCATCCGGCAGCTTCACGGTTTCCGGCGCGTTGACTCCCTCTTCGCCTTCCTCAGGTGGCGCTAGCGCGGCCGCGGCTTTCGCGTCGGCAAGAGCCGCTTCAATCGCGCTCACACGCTCACGTACAGCGCCCGCATCTGGAGCATTCGGGTCGCTCTTGAGGTAGCGACCAAATGCATCAAGGGCCTTATCGGCCTGGTCGAGCTTCTGGTAACAGACCCCCGCATTGAACAGAAAAGCAGAGTAGGGGTAGGCCTGGTAGCCTTCTTCGAAAACAGCGGCCGCTTCAGAATACTTTTGAGCGAGGTACAAACCCTGACCCCGATCCATCTGCGCGCGAATCGCGTCGAGGCGGGAAGCGTTGTCGCCCGCTGCCTGAGCCTCGGATGACAGTGGCACCGAACACACAAATAAGGCCGTCAGGCAAAACACCAAGATTGCTCGCAATGCAAAGTGTCGAGGCCGGGATCCGCTATGGCGAGTGGTCTTCATTATCTTAACGAAGAGGATCGGGTCTGGAGCCGGGCGCTACAACCCCCAAATCACGAATTTCTGCATGATGATAGGGTCAGTCGATGGGGTTCCTATGCTATTTCAGGTTTACGGACGGAGCGAATCACCTGGGGTAGGTTCCGTTACTACAAGGTCAGTTCATGCATTTTTCATCGCGCCACTTCGCTCACGCACTACTTCAAGCTTCGCTTCTCACGTCCCTATCAACTTCTGCCTTCGCGGCGGAACAAGTAAAAGCGTATCCAGTTTGCACCGAGGGACCATCCGAAAGCGACATCAGCGCCGCGCGTGGAGCCTATGAAGCGGGACAAGTGTCGTTCCACGAAGCGGATTATGATCGGGCTCTCCTTTATTGGGAGGATGCATTTCGACGAGACTGCACCGCTGACAAGCTCCTGTTGAATATTGCTCGAGCCTACGAGCTCTCTTCCGATCTCAAGAGCGCTGTGAACGCGTTGCAGACCTACGTCGAGCGACGTCCTGACGCTCCTGACGTCTCCAGTGTCGAGAAACGGATCCAAAAACTTCAGGAGCACATCGATGAGCAAGCCGCTGCCGCGCCACCAGTCGTCGCCACTGAGCCCGTGAGCGAGCCGGTGGCTCAGGAAGCCGCTTCCGATCCAACTTCGTCAGATGACGCTGGCTCAGAAAAACCGTTGTGGCCGGTATTCGTCACAGCAGGTGGCGGTGTCGCTTTGATCGCGGGCGCAATCATGGCACCGATTGGGCACAGCCAGGTCAACAGTGACGAAGTGAACCAGCAAAAGGATGCTATTGCGATGGAGTTCGGTTGTACCCGAGACGGTCTCAACTGGGAGTGTCCCAATAAGGCAGCGAGCGACGGCGCGGAGGCGGCAGTCGACGACATCAGCGAAATCTCCTCAGGCAAAACCCTCCGAACAGTCGGTTTCGTCACCGGCGGCGTGGGACTCGCTGCGGCGTTAGTCGGTGGAATTTTTTGGTACAGAACTTGGTCGAGTTCTGATTCCGACAGCGCGTGGCAGTCCCGGACAATTCTGACGCCGGTCGCGACGCCTGACTTTCAGGGATTGAACATCAGCGGAACATTCTAGCTCCGCTGTTCGAAGTTGCTGCCCCTTTGATCATCGCCTGGCTTGGTGATTCTCAAGTCAGTCGAGCGGAGGAGTCTGGGGAACTGGCGGCGCTTGGTCGGGCTCCCTTGAGCCGGGCTCCGCTGGTGTGGGCGCTGCCGAAGAGTCGCTGGGGGCAGCTTCCGGCGGATCGTCTTCCTCTTCTTCTTCTTCTTCTTCCGGAAATTCTGGTTCCGGTCCCTGATGAGGCACCGGCTCAAGCGGCATTGGCGACTCGCTTGAGGAGCCCCCACACGCGACGCTCAAGATTCCGCAGGAAACCATCAGTAAGAAAGCATGCGTCGCAAAGCTCAATTTCATCGGGGGCGAGGTTGCCAGAATTTGTTAGAGCGAAAAAGCAGTAAATTTACTGAGCTGGCGCCCGCGGTGCGGGCACTCTAAAGTGAACACAATGATTCAACGCAAGACTCTCGCCTTTTTCGCCCTTCCTCTCTTTAGTTCAGCGGCCTTACTCGGAAGCGGTTGCTCAAGCGATGAGCCCAGCGGCGATGGCGACAGCACGGTTCCTTATACCTTTTGCGCACCAGCTGAGACATGTCCTCCCAGCGTTGCTGGAGTGGATTTCGATACCCCGGTCTCTTTCAAGACTGACATCTATGACGCCTTTCTCGTCAATAGCTGCGGCGGCGGGAGCGGGTGCCATGCCTCGGCGACCCTCACCGGGTTGGCACTGGGAACTCCAGCGGCTCCCTTGAACCCGAGTGATGTTGTCGCCGACTTGAAAGCCCGCACCTCCGAAATCAGTGGAACCAAAAACGTGATCCCTGGCGACTGGGAAAACAGCTTTCTCATGATGAAGCTCGATGGTTGTCAGAATCAGAGCGGGCTCACCTGCAATTCAAACGCCGGTAGCCTAGTGCTTTCTGTTTGTGACCAACCCTGCGGCGACGGAATGCCACAAAGTGAGGGCGATACCGCGAATCCAAACGCGTACCCGCTCACCAAGGCCCAGCGCGACAAAGTCCGCGCGTGGATCATGCAGGGCGCTCTCGACAACTGAGCATGATCGGTCGTCTTGTCGGCAAAGTCGCGCATGAAGAGCCGACAGGAGCGTTGCTCCTCGATGTTCAGGGAGTTGGCTACGAGCTTTCGTGTCCCGTGGGCACGATCGGTCGAGCTCGTGCAACCGAAAATGGTGACGTGGTGCTCCATGTTCACACCAGTCTCCGCCAAGACGCGCTGGAGTTGTTTGGCTTCTCCGCGGCAATTGAGCGAACTGCATTCCGTCTGCTTGTGACGGTACCCAACGTCGGCCCCCGCCTAGCGATCTCGGTACTCAACGTATTCACGGCTCAAGAACTTGCAGTCGTGATCGATGCAGAAGACAAAGTCCGCTTGTCGAAGGTACCGGGGGTTGGCAAGAAAACGGCTGAGCGCTTGGTTCTTGAATTGCGTGGCAAGCTCTTGCGAAGCGACAGCGATTCTCTCACGCCGACAACAGGAACAATCAGCAAGACGAGTGCAGGCGGACTTTCAGATCGTCTCGTCGCCGCGCTCACGGGTCTCGGCTACAAGTCAGCAGAAGCTGAAAAAGCGGCGGCAGCCTTAGTCACAACGCAACATCAAGTGGGCGATCTCAGCTCGTTACTTCGTGAAGCACTCAAGTACCTGGCTCCGTAAAATCTCTATTATTGAAGTCTCCGTGCGGCTGATCGACCCACGCTGGGGGATTCGGAGAGCGAAAAGCCACTTCCGGTTGACCAGCTCCTAGTGCAGACGATAATCCTTGGGTTCCGAGAGGTTGCCGCTTCGGCTCGCCTCGACCTTTGGAGGGTCATCCGTGATCAAGTGCGCAAAGTGCAGCAAAGAAAATCAGGATCACTACAAGTTTTGCTTGGGCTGTGGATCTGAACTTCCGAAAGATGCTCCCAAGCAGTTCCAGGCCGAGGAAGCTCCCGCTCCGCAAAAACCTGAACCTGTAGCAGAGCCCTCACCCGCCCCGGTCGCACCAGCTCAGACAGCTTCTGTCGCGCCGGCAGCCCAACCTGAGCCAGCAGCCGCTGGGGCACCTGCGGACGATCCAGCTTGTCCTCAATGCGGTCATGCGAACCCTGTCGGTAATCGGTTCTGCGCGGCTTGCGGCTACAAGTTGGGCGCCGCTGCGGTGGCGCTTTCAGCAGCGCCCCCGCCAGTCGCAGCGCCCTCGGACGGTAGTGGGATCAGCCTCACAGCGCTTCGCGCCGACGGGAGTGAAGCCGGGCAGTACAATTTGCCTGCAGGGCCGACCGTTACGGTCGGTCGAGACACCGGCACCATCTTCGCAGGAGATAGTTACCTGTCTCCGCGTCACGCCACCTTCTCCATTCGAGGATCGGAGATCACAGTGCGTGATGAGGGCAGCCTGAACGGCGTCTACGTGAAGCTGACTCCCAATGAACCGTTCCACCTTGAAGCGGGCGCAGTTTTTAGAATTGGACAGGAAATCGTGCGGTTCGAGGCCATCGAGAGCGAACCACCAGTGGACGGTGTGGAGCGTTTCGGCAGCCCCTCAAAGGGGATCGTTGGACGACTCGCCTTGGTGATCGGTCGAGACACAACAGGCAACGCCTTTCCGATACCGGCCCGAGGTCTGCATCTTGGTCGGGAACGGGGTGACGTTCTGTTTTCAGAAGATGGCTACGTCTCAGGCCTGCATTGTCAGGTAGCACCTGGAGACGACGGCAAGATCTATCTCACTGACGTAGGCAGCTCGAACGGCACGTTCGTGCGCGTTCGGGAAAACCATCCGCTCAACTCGGGAGACATTCTCCTGATGGGTCAGCAGGTCTTCCGACTCGATGCAGCAAGCTGACCCTCCGCGGGTACGTAGCATTCGCGTCGTCGCTGCGGTCATCGAAAAAGATGGCCGCTACCTGGTTACCCAGAGGCGGGACACAGCCGTGCTTCCCAAGCTTTGGGAGTTCCCCGGCGGGAAGGTCGAGCCCGAGGAGTCTGATCTCGATGCGCTGAAGCGCGAGGTCAAGCACCGACTCGGGGTTGAAATTGAAGTACGCGGGCTGATGAACTTTGTCAGCCATGAGTACGAAAAGTACAACCTTGAACTCTATCTCTACGAGTGCGGCCTTGAGTCAGGCGACCCGCAACCCCTAAAAGTCCGCGATTTCCGCTGGGTGAGCAGTAGCGAGTTTGATTCAATTCCGTTCACGCCCGCGGATGAACGATCCATGAGTCTCCTTTTGGACCTGAATTAACGCAACGAAAGATTCGAGCGACCGAATCGGGTTCATGTTCGACCTCATCCTTTCGACTTGGACCGCACGAAAATGCCCGCGCTGTGGCGACGCCTCCTGGCGAGGCACCTGTGCCTTGTGCAAGACGCGGCCAGCGACCATCTTTCTCACACCCGGCGGATATCGGGTCCAAGCGCTTGGTGCATATCAAGGATCGATCGGTGAGCCCATTCGCCGCCTCAAGTACCAAGATGAAACGGCTTGGGCGGCGTATCTGGGGATCGCGCTGCAGCACGTTCTCCCGCGCGAATGGCATCATGCTGTTCTGATCCCCGTTCCGCTTCATCCCGAACGACTAGCGGAGCGAGGATTCAATCAAGCCGCATTACTGGCGCGCGCGCTTGCGCGGGTCACTCCTCTCAAAGTCGACCATGACTGGGTAAGCCGAATTCGTCACACTCGGGCACAGGCGCGGCTCGGCAAGTCCGCTCGGTCAGGGAATCTCAAAGAGGGATTTCACTGCTCCCCGAAAAGTCATCGCCCCGAGGTGATCCTCCTCGATGATGTCGTGACCACGGGAAACACTGTGGACGCCTGCGCTGAAGCCCTCACTTTCGCTGGCTCCAGAGTAATTGGAGTGTTGGCGTGTGCTGTCGCGCAAGAACTGACGACTCCACCGCAAGCCGCATCTAATGACCTGCGAGCCAGAACACTGTGAAGGCGTCACCCCCTTCATCGCGCTCGGCTGGTCTTGAAGAAGAAATACAGGGGTGCCCGCGCAAGTGACTTCGAATTGAATCTTTTAGGGCTCCGGTACCGTGACCGTGAAGGACAAACCCACCGCGCTCCTGGTTGCGAAGGAGCTCATCGAGAAAGTGGTCGACTTCGAGCAGCGATTCCTCAACTCGTCGCCCCCGCAAATCTAAGGTGACATCCTCGCTCCGGATCGGCGCATCGAATTGATTTTCAATGATGGCGGCGACTTTCTTGGGCTGCGGCTGAGCTTTCCGTTGAGAAATCGCACTTCCCTTGGTCTGTTCCAAATCGGACAGTGCGACATTCATTTTCATCACACCAAGCAGCAGGCGAACATGACCTTTTTTAGGTGCTTCGAGCACTTCACCCAGCATGGAAAACCCCTTCACCTTCACTTGGGTACCAGGCTTGAGATTCGCTGACTGGATTTGAGCTTGTTGCGCCTCCGGCTCGGCACGGAGCTCGCGATCCACCTTGCCGCCCCATGAGGCAACCGACGCAGCCCTGTCGATTTGTGTCTCAAGCTGTCGCAGTTCCGTCCCTCCGGCGCTCTTCATTTGCCCACGGAGTCTCCGCACCTCGGCGCGCGCAGCGCGAACCTCAGCGCGAAGCTCATCGCTCTCCCGAGCAAGATCACGTCGACGCGCTTCCTTTTGCTTCTCAAGAGAAATCTCAAGCTGACGATTGAGTAGCTCTTGTTCCGCACGCAGCTTCTGGAGCGCCGCTTTTTCTTGCTGCACCTCAATTGCCTGCCCTTCTGCTGCAATATGAGCGGCGCGTTTCTCGATTTTGAGTTCGGGAAGGAGCGAGAGAGCGCGCGCCGTAACCGCTTTAGGAAGCCCGTGCTTCTCAGCGACGATCAATGCGCTGGAGGCACCGGGGCGCCCCATTTCCACATGGAATGTGGGCTCCATCCGATTGAAGTCGAAACCGACCGCTCCGTTTTCCAAGTGGTCGACAGTTTCCGCATGGGCTTTGAGGGGCTCGTAGTGCGTGGTGACACACACCGCAGAACCAGCATCCACCAAGGCGTCAATCGTCGCGATGGCGAGCACCGCTCCTTCATCCGGATCCGTGCCGCCCATCAATTCATCGAACAACACCAACGTCCCGTGGCCCGCCTCATCGAGCACCTGCCGCACGCGCGCCACGTGCCCACTGAATGTTGAAAGTGACATCGAGAGCGACTGGTCATCGCCAATATCGCTAAAAACTTCAGAAAAGTAGCCAATGCGGCTTTCCTCCGCCGCAGGAACCGGGAGCCCACTCGCCTGCATTAGCGCGAGCAAACCGAGAGTTTTCAGCGCAACGGTCTTTCCGCCGGCGTTCGGACCAGAAAGAACCAGCCCACGGTCCGGTGCAACTGTCAAATCGCTCGGTACGACATTGATCCCACTCAAGCAGAGTAAAGGATGCCGCGCCTCGAAGATCTGCATTGTGCCTGACTCGCCAAAAGGAACAACTTGAGCCCCAATCGCTGCGGAAAAGTCAGCACAGGCGCGCAGTAAATCGGCTCGTGCACAAACATCCTGCGCCCAGACGATCTCACCACAATACGGACGCAGCGCCGCGCTCAATCTGGTGAGAACCAGTGCGACCTCGTGCTCCACTTCGACCTGCGCCATGCGCAGCTGATTTCCTAACTGCCCCAGCTCTTTTGGTTCGACATAGAGGGTGGAACCGCTTGAGCTAGTCCCCAGCACAATACCCTCAACCCGAAATGGCGCGTCCGCCCGCACGGGCAGCACGTAGCGACCATCTCGCTCCGCGAAATAGGCATCCTGAAGCGCTTCACGATAGCGACGGATCAGCTCCTCGACGCGCCTCTGCATTTGCACGCGGAGCGAGCGCACCTGCACGCGCGCGGCCGAAAGGCCAGGAGACGCCGTGTCGAGAACCTCGCCAACTTCGTCCAATGCTTCTGAAAGCTCGCGATACGGAGCAGTCAGCTGCTCATCCACAGCAAGCACCCGACTCAGCAAAGGAGCACTCTCCTCGTGACTTGCACCAAATCGATTCAGTTCAAGTGCGACCCGAAGCAGCTTGGTGACAGCCGCTAACTCCTCGCCGGAGGCAGTCCCTTCTCGCTCCACGCGCGCCACAATCGGAAGCACGTCGCGAGCCCCACCCGCAGGAATTACCGCGCCGCTACCTCGAAGCGAAAGCACATCGGCCATCACGAGCAGACGAGTCTTGGCTGTCTCTTCATCGTCCGCTGGTCCGAGTGCCAGCGCTCGTTCACGTCCGAGATCAGAATAGGTCCGCGCGGCTATCGCTTGGCAGAGCAAGGGCCATTCGAGATCTTCGAACGATCTATCGCGCTGCACCACCGATTCCATCGGCCCGCCTTATGACACGCCGGGAGCGAAGGCGCTACGATTCGCGTCAGGCGATGCAGTCTCAGCCCGCGCGATTCATGCCACGAAATGGTCCGGAAGGACGACCTGCCACAACGGCATCGGCCAGAGGCTCACTTGAATGCCAGGACTGCTCGCCAATTCGAGCGTTCAACCCCACTGGCGCGCCGCAAAGTGAACGCTCCATGCTGATGGTGAGGGCGCGCAGATCAGCGGCGGCACGACGCCCGAGCCGTTCATCGACGGTCAAGGTCAGTTGCCCACGCCCCATGAGGCGTAGTCGTGACAACAAGCCTCTTGCGAGAATTGAACGAGCGGCAACTGAATCAGGATCCGAGCGTCCATTGGACACGAGAATCATCTTGTCGAGGCGCCAGCCCACGGCCTCAAGCCGACTTGTTCGGGTTGCTACCTGGGTCACTAGTGAACTCGGACGTCCTTCATAGTGCTGGGCTACAACGGCCATATTCCCCTCAGCCGTCGGCTTGAGCCAGCGAGGCCAAGCTGCGGAGAATTCGATAACTACCATTGTCGCGGGACGGATGACTCGCTGCATAGAAAACAGCTAAGGAACATTCGCCTCCTGGGCCAAGTTTTTTCGCGAGGCGACGGCGTCCATGCGCCGAGAAACATTGTCCCCTTGCAGCGCCCTCTTGCGCTCCGCGAGCTGCAGCTCTTCGAGCAGTTTGCGATTCACAGCAAGCAAATCAGCCACAAAGCCCAGTAACATCGTGTGAAATCCCATCATCAGCAGGACAGCAGCCAAGATCAGCGACTGGACCTTGCCGTTCCCACCATCTTTAAGGAAGTAGTACAGGAAGCGCCCCCCAACCGCGACGCCCGCGCTAAAGATCACCCCTCCCACGAGCATGAAGAACCGAAATGGTCGATACACGACAAACATTCGCACAATCGTGGTCATCGACTTCCGCACATAGCCGGTCACGCTGCTCACTAAACGCGAAGGACGTAGATCCGCGTTTACGCGAACGGGCACCGACACGATGGTCATGTTCTTCTGACCCGCTTGGATGATCGTTTCAAGGGTGTAGGTGTACTTCGAGAAGACATTGAGACGTAGGGCTGCGTCCCGAGAAAAAGCACGAAATCCGCTTGGAGCGTCCAGCACACTCGTTCCACTCACGAGCTTCACCACAGCACTGCCAAGCACCTGCAACATCTTCTTGGCCAGCGAGAAGTGCGAAATCGTAGCAATCGGTCGAGCACCAATCACCACGTCCGCACGATGGGCCAAGATGGGTTGAATCAACGCCGGGATATCGGCGCCGTTGTATTGATTGTCCGCGTCGGTGTTGACGATGATATCAGCACCCCGTTCCAGACAAGCCTGCAGGCCCAGCATGAATCCCCGGGCAAGTCCTTTGTTTTTAGCAAAGCCAACAACGTGGTGAACTCCGTGAGCGCGTGCCACTTCCACGGTTCGGTCGCTGCTGCCATCGTCGATGATCAAATACTCAATCTCATCCACACCTGGAATTTCACGAGGCAGATCGGCCAAGGCGATGGGAAGGGTCGCTTCCTCGTTCAGGCAGGGAATTTGAATGATGAGCTTCATCGGTGACTCAATGAACTGACGTTCCGGGCGAGGTTGTGACTGACAAACTCCAACGTATCAAGAGCAAGGGTCGACGCTGAGGAGACGAGCATCAGTCCGATCAGCCCGTACTTGTCTTCTTAGTCGCTGCTTTCTTTCGAGTTCGCTTCGCTTTGGCTGGTGGCAGGGGCTGTTCTTCAGCCATCGAGGGATCGACCTTCGCGCCAAGACTCTGTTTCAGAGCCTCAAAAAGATCGATGATTTGTGCCTTGGGAGCCTCTGGTGCCAGCTGCAGCTTCCGGCCGGCGACCTTCTGCTCCACAGCAGTCAATACTCGTTCCCGGTAGGAGTCAGTATACTTCTTCAGATCGACGGCATCGCTCGTCAGCTGTTCAATGAGTTTAAGCGCCAACTCTCGCTCAGCTTCGTGGAACTCAAACGTCGCCCCCCGGTCGACATCATCGAACGAACGGACTTCATCCGAATAGTACATCTGGTGAAAAAGTAGTCCGTCTTCATAAGGGCGGATCACGATCAGCTGCTCCTTGCCACGACCAGACCAAGTGCCAACGGCGACTTTAGCGGCAGTCTTCATCGCTTGATTCAGTAGGCGGTAGGCTTTGTCGCCGCCCTTGTCTGGTCCCAAATAATAGGACTTCTCGACCTGGATGAGATCAAAGCTCGACAGCGGGACGAACTCCACAATGTTGATACTGCTATCGCGACTCGCTTCGAGTTCCTTGAGTTCCTCCTCGGTGAACTGCACAAACTGCCCACTCGCCACCTCGTAGCCTTTGACAGTTTCATTGCGCGCAACGATTTCGTCATCGGTAGGGCAGTAGAGCTGCTGTTTAATTCGTCCTCCACACTTCTCGTGCAGCATATTGAATCGCACCTGCTCACTAGAAGCCGCAGTGAACATCTTGATGGGAATGGAAACCAATCCAAAGGAAATGGTTCCGCTAGAAATCGCGCGCGCAGCCATGAATCTCCATGCTAGCTTGGACAGCGCATGATGGAGCAATTAGTTGGGGACATTTTAGACAAACAACTTCAGTAAACTGTCTACATTTTCAGTCGCCGATGCTGCATTTCCAGTCGACGGGGCGGCATTTTCAGTCGCCGATGTCCTCGCTTCTCGGTACCGCCATGAAGGATCCGCTCAGTAAATATCGCGAAAAGCGCGACCCCGGACGTACCAACGAACCGTTCAGTGCTGAACACCCGGCAAGAGGCGGGCAAGAAGGCACTTGGGCCGGGCGGTTTGTGATCCATCAGCATGACGCGACGCGCATGCACTACGACCTGCGCCTACAAATTGGCAGTACGCTCCAAAGCTTCGCAATCCCCCGTGGAATTTCCCTCGATGTCGAAGACAAACATCTGGCCGTCCACACGGAAGATCACCCACTTGAGTATCTTCATTTCGAGGACGTGATCCCAGCGGGGAACTACGGCGCAGGGGCAATGATCGTGTGGGATACCGGCGGCTTCCACTTCATCGAGGCAAACGGCGAGGACAGTCTCAAACGCGGCAAGCTCGACTTCGTACTAAGTGGGTTCAAAGCCAAAGGGCGTTTCGCCTTGATCGCAACGGGGAGGCGAAAAGCCCAAACAGGGCTGGCGGGAACCCAAGGGGCCGCATCCGAGTGGCTCTTGATCAAAAAGCGGGACACTCACTACGCGCCTGGAGTCCGACTTGCTGAAACCGCCCCGCGCAGCGTGCTCTCCGGACTCACCGTCAAAGAGCTCCCCCAGCGCGAGGCCTTCAACGAAAAGCTTGTTGAGTCAGTCGCCCAGCTTACCGCCAACCTCAAACCTTCCCGCCCCTCACTTCAAGTGACGCCGCGAGTCCCCATGGTTTGTGCCACGGATGGAGCGCCACAAAAGTCGGCAGCTTGGCTCTACGAGCTAAAACTCGATGGCGTAAGAATTCTCGCTGAGAAGTCAGGTGACAGCGTGAACCTACACTATCGTTCCGGGCGATCGACCACTCGCAACTACGCCGACGTGGCGCGCGCGGTTCGACATCTGCCTGTTCACAATCTGATTCTCGATGGCGAAATCGTGACCTTCGACGAGCAAGGCCGTCCGAACTTTGCTCGACTGGCCCCGCGCATCCAAAGTCGACGAGCCCCAGAAATCGCGCGTGCGGAAGCAGAAGTTTCCGTCATCTTCATGGTATTCGATGTACTCCGCATCGGAGACCAAGACGTGCGGGCCCTTCCGATTCAGACTCGCAAAGAATTAGTGCGACAAGTCGTTCAGGGTCAAGGCTACGTTCGCGCACTCGATCATATCCTTGAGCACGGTGATGCTCTTTGGGATCTTTGCGAGAAGCAAAATCTGGAAGGCATGGTCGCCAAACGATTGGGCTCGTCCTACGTCATGGGACCTCGTGCGTCCGGGCACTGGGTGAAAATGAAGCGCGAAGAGGACGCAGAGTTTGTCATCGTCGGCTATACCTTGGGCGACTCTGACGAACTGAAAGCGCTTTGTCTTGCAGCTTACGTCGGCTCTCGCCTCACCTACCGGGGTCGCGTCGGCTCTGGTTTTTCGAATCAAGATCGCACGAGGCTGCTCAGGCAACTTGAGAAGTATCACTCAGACGCAGCGGGGCCGGGGCTGATTCCCAGTGAAATCTCGGCCGTCTCCCTCCGGCCCAGCCTGGTCGCACGGGTTCGTTTTCAAGGTTTTTCAGAGAGTGGACACCTGCGAGCCGCCTCGTTTCAGGGTCTCCGCGATGATGTACGCCCCCAAGACTGCATCGCAGGACCCCACGACGAGCCTGGTCTTCGAGACGAACCTGGTCCTCGAGACGAACCTGGTCCTCGAGACGAGCTCGAAACGGAGTCCGCAGACGATGGCAAGCGCGCGAGAAAATCTCCGAGCATGCTCGCTTCATCTGCTCAACCACGGGTCAAATTGACCAATCTCAGCAAGGTCTATTGGCCGGAAGAGGGTTATACCAAGGGTGATCTGATTGAGTACTACGCCGCTGTCGCTGACGTGATGTTGCCACTGCTCGCAGATCGTCCCGTTGTTCTCGTTCGCTATCCGGACGGGATCTTGGGAAAGAATTTCTACCAATGGCGCGCTCCTGAGGGCACGCCTGAATGGATTCGCACGCTCGAATTGTACGACGAAGAGAAACAACAGGAGAGAGGTTCTGGGAAGGCTGCATTCCTCATCGACAGCAGCGATGCTCTACTGCACATCGCGAACCTGGGATGCATTCCCGTTCACGTACTTGCGGGGCGCGAGGGTTCAAGGGAGTGCTGCGACTTTCTCACCATCGACTTCGATATCGGTGAACGTCCCTTCGGCGATGCTGTGCGACTCGCCCTCACCCTCAAAGAAATCCTGGACGAGCTTGGACTTGACGGGCTGCCGAAAACAAGTGGTCAGCGCGGCTTGCATGTACTCGTCCCTCTGGGCAACGGAGTCCACTACGAAAGCGCGAAACTTCTTTGCGAGTTGCTTGGGCGACTCGTGGTCGGGCGCAATGCTGAGATCGCAACGATGGAGAGGCGAATCGAGAAGCGAGGCGACAAAGTCTACGTTGACACCGGACAAACCGGGCGCTCTCGAACTATCGTGGCACCTTACTCCGTGCGCGCCTTCCCCGGCGCGCGAGTCTCCACGCCGCTCGGCTGGCACGAGATCCACCTGGCTTTGGATCCGGGCGCATTCACAATCGAAACTGTCCCAGACCGCACTCGCTCACAAGGCGATCCGATGGCCAAGCTGCTTGAAGTCCAACCCGATCTCAAAAGTGTGATGCAGAAACTCGCAAGCTGGACAGCGCACTAGTTCAGTAGTTCAGCGATGCGGTCTCGCCTCAGACCTCGTCGCTCATGCTCTAGCGGTAGTCTGGCTTGAGTGAGCCGGTGAAACTTCATAGCAGACAACGCTCTATTTGGTCGGCAGACTGAGCTTCCATCGCGCACTCGAACTGGGAGCGACTGACTCGATCTGTGCATTCTGCGAACTCTGGGTCCAATTCGGCCTTCTTTCGTGCAGCCAACGTCAGCTCACGATGTTCCGCTCTACTCGCGGAAGGACGGGCCTGGTCGATCACTTTGTCTGTGTAGCGATCGAGAAGCTGAATGCATTCCGACTCTTCAAGCGGCGGCTGGCAGCCAGAGAGTAGGCAAGCGAAAACCACGAGCGTCACCCTCGACTTGAGGAATCGCACCGACGCGGACCACGAGCCATTCCCCTTGGTCATCTCAAAAACATTCCTCGAACAGCTCGTCCGCTGTCTTTGCCGCGCGAATGCAGGCCAGGGCGTCGTCTGTAATGCGTTTCCCGACACACTTCTCCATCATCGGCTGGCGCATGTTCTTCTCAATCTCTTTGATCTCCGATTCGATCAACTGTTTGCTCCCCAATTGCTCCTCAAGTTCCAACTGGGCGGCGATCCGGAGGATCTCCTGGCACTCGGCCTCGGTAGCAGGTCGGCCACAAGCGGTGACTCCAAAAACGAGCGCGGGAAGCACGAGAAACTTGACCAGAACTGATTTTTTCATAGCAGGGACGTTTGCTGACACAGCAGAGGGCTTCAACTTGGCTCTTTTTTGGACGCTTGTGTAGCTCTTGCTACCATTTTGATGTGACGGACTTCGGCCGACCTAAAGCTCCAGTAAAGACACGTGGACAGCGCTTTTTGCCACAAGGCGAGAAAAGCGACCAAGTGACCAGCGCTGAAGCTATGGATGCTTCTGCATATCTACTTCGTGCTTTGGATACACGTGATCCGGAGCAAAAGAAGTTTTTCGCACAAAAAGGTTTGAGTCTTTTTGAAGAAGATGACGAGCTCAATGGTTTACTTCAACGTCAGGTCTATTTGGCGGAGTTGGAGCAGGGTCACGATAGCGAAGCCCTAGCCATCGCTTCAAAAATGATTGAGCTCGGCATGCTCGGCGATCTAGCACGACAGGATGCGGCTCGCGCCGCAATTGCTATCAATGACGTTGATGCTGCAATTGGTCACTTACGCATCGCAGCCCGGGTTTGTCCCCCCGCACGTCGAGCGTTTCATTATGGTCACTTGGGGGCCCTACTTCGCTTCGCAGGAAGGCCCGAAGAAGCTGTTCAAGCGTTCATTCATGCAAACCGCTGGGCGACCGAAGATCGCCATCTCTATCAAGCTGCACAAGCACTGGCCGAGGCCGACGCAGGAAAGGTCGGCACTGACTTCGAAGCTCTGCGCGACTCCTTAGAAGCTACGAAACTCAAGGCCTACTCGTTGTGGATCCTTGGTGAGTTGTGCCTGCTTTCAGGCGACCCCGAGGCAGGCGCGATTTACCTGAAGCGATTCATTGATCGCCAGCATGACGCATCGCGGGCCCAATGTTTGAGTCTGAAAGGCGAAATCGCACACGCAGAAGCGCTTTTGCGAAAGATTTCTGCGTAGTTCGGGCGAATTTGTGCCAAAGATCAAAGGCTACGACTTCGTCGGAGCAGTGCGTAGCGAGAAACTTTTCCGCCCGCCCCCGCATATCTCCTGGGCAGTACATGAACTCGAAGACCTCTCTGAACTCCTCCACTTCACGTCGCTTTTATTCCCGCGCGATACTCGCGGCGTTTACGCTCGCGCTGCTTCTTATCAGTGGTACGGCACTCGGCAGCGACGGAAATGAGTTCTCCGACGCGGTAGCCAAAGGGCCAATTTACGCGGCTGTGGTCGCACTACTTGGGGGGCTGCTCGTTTCACTGACCCCGTGCGTCTACCCGATGATCGCCATCACAGTCAGTGTCTTTGGCGCTCGCCAAACCACAAGCAAGCTGCAGGGCTTCGGTCTCAGCTCCGCCTTCGTCCTGGGCATCATCTCGATGTTCACCCCACTCGGCGTCGTGGCTGGAATGACCGGTTCGCTCTTCGGCTCCGTTCTGCAGAATCCCTGGGTCCACACTGGAATCGCCATTCTCTTCGTCGCAATGGCGGCGAGTATGCTTGGAGCGTTTGAACTGGCTCTTCCTAGCGCCCTCACCAATCGATTGGCCGCAGTTGGTGGCGTTGGTCCCAAAGGAGCATTTGGCTTGGGGCTCGTTTGCGGACTCATTGCCGCGCCATGCACCGGCCCGGTCCTCACAGGAATTCTCACCTGGATTGCGAAGACTCAAAGTGCATTCGCAGGCGGCTCCGCGATGTTCGCCTTCTCCCTGGGGCTCGGTTTGCCTTTTCTTGTTGTGGGAACTTTTGCGGTCCAGCTGCCCAAGAGTGGCCCCTGGATGATTCACATCAAGAGTCTGCTTGCCATCATCCTCTCGGTCGTGGCGCTGTACTTTTTCGGCAACGCGTTTCCCGCAATTCATGCTTGGATTGAACCCGGAACGATGACGCTAGTCATCGCTGGCGCATTGGTACTCGTTGGATTTGCTGCAGGAGCACTCCATCGGGACTTCGGGTCACCCAACTGGAATGACAAGATCCTCAAGGGATTCGGGGTAGCAGTGACCACTTTGGCTGCCTACGTGATTGTGGTTTCCGCATTTTCGCCAGAACGAGAACTCGAATGGCAAAGAGTTCCCTTTGAGCAGGCGGCTATTTCTGCCCAAGAATCGAAGATGCCGATGCTTGTCGATTTTACGGCCACTTGGTGCGGGGCCTGCAAAGAGCTTGATCGAGAAACATTCGCCGATGCAGAAGTCAGTCGCGAAGCAGGTAGATTTCTCGCGGTCAAAGTGGATGCGACGGATGACGAAGACCCTGTCGTTGCCAAAACAATGAAGAGGCTCAATGTGGTGGGACTGCCGACCGTGCTGCTGTTTTCAGCAGAGGGCAAGGAAGTGAAGCGGTTCACGGATTTCGTGGAAGCCGAAACCTTCCTGGCCGCTCTGAAGCAAGTCCACTAGTCGCATCAGTTGGTGAGGCTGGTCCCGACTCACGCCGCTCGGTCGGATGCGGCTCGGTCGGACGAGTCCCGCTGCGCTGCGTCTGCCTGAAGCTGCCCTGCGGCAGAGCGCTCGCCTTCCGCTAGATCGCGCAATCGACGTGCCCTGAGTCCAGTCGCATGCATCAAGCCGACGAACGTCAGGCGAATTGCCTGGGGATCAATCAAGCCTTCCGCCGCCAATTCACCGAGGCCACGAGCAACGCGTACTCGGGATTCCCCGAGCTCAGTGGCGAGGACCTGCACGTTCGCGCGAGTGTCTGCCTGTGCCAGGTTGAGGAGAGAGATGAGGATTGAGCTGTTCAGTGTTTCCATGGGTATAAGCTGTACACAAAACACTGAATACCTGCCCAGTTTTTGTGGAAAAAAGCTGAACAAAGTATCCAAAAACCACTGAACAGAATTCTTAAGTATTTGAATTTATTAAATTCACTGTTCATTCTATTCAGTAGAACCTGCGTCTCGAAACTACTGAACAGTTCTATCTGAGGGGTCTGAGGCAGCCCCCTCCCCTGCGGAAGTGAATTCCTTCGGGGGCCCTCCCCGCCTCCGCCTCCGTTCGTCGCTCCTCTCGTCGCTCTCGAACTTCGCGTCTGAGTTCTCAAACAGCCCTGAGGCAGCCCCCTCCCCTGCGGAAGTGAATTCCTTCGGGGGCCCTCCCCGCCTCCGCCTCCGTTCGTCGCTCCTCTCGTCGCTCTCGAACTTCGCGTCTGAGTTCAAACAGCAAAGTCTACTCGTATTGTCGCACTTGTTTCACCGGAAATACCGGGTATATCCGGCTGACGCTGTAACCAGCTAAGAAGTGAACTTGGAGCGGTTGATGAGCCCGCTCATTGACCTCAGGTTCAAAAAGATCGAGAGCAAGCCATGACCAGTTGGAAAGAAGAGCTCGCAGGCAAGATCCGTGAGGATTGGAACGAGGAAATCGACGTCTTCCAGACGCAGATCGACCTGAAGAAGCAGGGCAAGATCGAAGACAAGATCTTCGCTGAAACCCGCCTACGCCGTGGCGCCTACGGACAACGCTACGACAACGGTCAGCGTCACGACGGAGTTGAGACACGCACCCTCGCATTTCCTTCTGAAGGCAGAACAAAGGGAGTTGATACGGTCTGGGACGCGCCCGGGATGATGCGCATCAAGATCCCCTTCGGTCGCCTGACGGCCGAGCAACTCGAAGTCCACTGCGACCTAGCAGAAGAGTACTCCGATCAAATCCTGCATGTCACCACGCGCCAGGACATCCAACTCCATTTCATTCACATCGATGACACACCTGACCTGATGCGACGTTTGGCTGCGGTGGACATCACCACGCGCGAAGCTTGCGGCAACTCGGTGCGCAATGTGACCGCCTGTCAGTACTCAGGCGTTTGTAACACCGAGACCTTCGACGTCACTCCTTACGCGGATGCAATCATGCACTTCCTCCTGGGTCATGACGACACGATGGACTTCGGTCGCAAGATGAAGATCGCCTTCAGCGGCTGTGAAGATAAGCCCTGCGGTTTGACGGCGTTTCACGACATCGGCGCCCTCGCTCGCGTACAGGATGGCAAGCGAGGATTCAAGTTGGTGGTCGGTGGTGGGTTGGGTGCTGTCCCCTATGTGGCTCCCACCTACTCGGAGTTCGTGCCCGAAGAGGAGCTTTTCCCCATCTGCCAGGCCATTTGCCGCATCTTCGGGCAGATGGGTGAGAAGGCGAACCGCTCTCGCGCGCGCATCAAATTCCTCGTCAAAAAGCTTGGCATCGACGAGTTCCGCCGCATCGTGGACGAAGAGCGCAAGAACCTGCGTCCCGATCCGCGTTGGACAGCTTTCCTTGGCAACCTGCAGGAGACGGACGAGACCCCCACCAAGAAGCCCAGCCCTCTTTCGGCTGATGGTCTTCCCGACGGCTACGCCAATTGGGCCCTTCACAACGTGCGCCCTCAAGCTCAGGACGGTTACCATGTGGTTCTCGTCAAGCTTCCCTTGGGAGACTTTACCCCGCTCCAGGGGCGCGAGCTGGCTGACATCGCCGCAGAATTCGGCCCTGGCTCGGTCCGCTTTACCGCCGATCAGAACGTGATCGTGCGCTGGATCGCTGGCGCGGATTTGACGACCATCTACGCACGATTAGCTGCAGTGGGTTTGGCGGAGCCTGGCGCGGAAACCATCAGCGACATCACCTCTTGCCCCGGGACTGATACCTGCAAGCTCGGCATCAGCGCTTCACGCGGCCTGGCCGGCGAACTCCGCAAGCAGCTTTCTGTTGTGCAGGACCGCAAGGAGAGTGTCGAGAAGCTCCACATCAAGTGCTCAGGCTGCTTCAACAGCTGCGGTCAGCATCATGTGGCCGACTTGGGCTTCCTGGGCGTGAGCCGCACTGTGGGTGGCCGCCGCGTGCCTCACTTCCAATTAGTTGTCGGCGGTGAGTGGGAAAACAACGCGAGCAACTACGGCTTGGCGATTGGTGCTGTGCCTTCCAAGAATGTGCCCAAGGCGGTTGATGCCCTGACCAAGGCTTTTGCGGAGACCGGAAATGAAGGCGAGAAGTTCCGCGAATGGGTGGACCGCATCGGCAAGCGTGAGGTGAAGGCGATCATTACGCCGCTCACCCCTGTTCCGAGCTACGACGAAGATCCGAGTTACTACGCGGATTGGGGCGACCCTCGCGAGTACACCATCGGCGACATTGGCGTCGGCGAGTGCGCAGGAGAAGTGGTTGGATTCGTGGAGATGGGTCTGAGCGCAGCAGAGCGCGAACTATTCGAAGCTCACGTGGCTCTCGACGAAAAGCAGATCAAGAAGGCAGCTGACCTGGGTACCAAGGCGATGCTTGAAGCGGCGCGTGCGCTGGCTCGGGAGTTCAATCCGAACATCTCAGACGCTCCCGACGAAGTCGTCTCCGAATTCAATAAGCATCTCGTTGAAGGGACCAAACTCTTCCTCGACAAGTACGCCGGCAGCAAGTTTGCCCAATTCCTGTTCCGCATCCACGCAGAAGGTCCGCGCAATGACCAGGCAGACGGTGCTCGCGAACTCATCGAAGAAGCTCAGCTCTTTGTCGAAGCCTGTCACGAGTGTCACCAAAAGATGCTCGCGGCGAAAACCACAGCTGCTGAATGAGCCCTGCAGGAAAGCAAACGAAAATGGATGTACGTAAAGTTCAGGTCAAACTCTTCGCTGGTGTTGGCCAAGACAAATCACTCGAATCATTCATCCCGGTTTTTCATCGCTGGATCCGTGAGGATGCTCTCGGTGAGATGTTGATGGATGTGGCTGACTACACCCACGTGCCACGTGGTCCCGGGGTGCTTCTCGTCGGACACGCATCGGACTACTCCATTGACCAGGGGGAGGACCGACCTGGTCTTCTCTACTCGCGTAAGCGCGATTTGCCCCCTGGAGCAGAGCTGATCAAGGACGCTATCTCCCGTGCTCTCAAGGCCGCGGAGTTGCTCAATAGCGATGACGCAGTATCCGGACCCAAAGACTTCGGGACTCAGGAAATGATGTTCGCGTTTCCGGATCGTCTGCATGTGAAGAACGACGATGCTGGCCTCGATCTCGTCAAGCCGTATCTCGAAGCGGCTCTCAAGGAGCTCGTTCCCGGCAAGAACTTCAGCCTCAGCCGTGAGGGCGATCCGCGCGCCCCGCTGACCATCCGCGCAAAAGCCTAGTCGCTCTTCGCGGAGCGGCATGGCGGCAACACCCGCTACTACACCCCGCGAACTCAGCAAATGGCCCGCCGTTCTTCACGAACGGTGGGCTTTTTCATGACCATTGGACGAGAGGATGGGGTCGTCATTCAAGAACATCACTTCTGCGTGTGCCTGGCACGTGCCAGGCCGGTGCCAGACCCGCCGCGAAGGATCTTGAATAATGCACGACACCCAAACCCTCAATTTTCCGATGTTCTTGCGAATTCTTCCTCAGGCTGGGCAGTGGCACGGTGCGTGCAAAGTGGACCTCATTCACCACGGGAGGAACCACTATGAAACTTCAACTTGCATTCGTCTGTCTCACTGCTCTTCAACTTGCTGCCTGCGGAGGTTCAGACGGAGATCCAATTGATTCAACTGAAAAGGACAGCGACGACAACGGCACAGGCGGAAAGAGCGCTGACGACAAGGATCAGGATAAGGAAGACCCGGACGATACGGATCCCGATCAAGATCCCGACACCGAAGCTCTCGCCCCTAAAATCACAGTGAGCGCAAGCGCTCCCGGTCTCGTATCCAGCGCAACAGCCGACATCGATAAAGACACCGAGATTGAATGGACGATCAAGAGCCAACCCAAAGGAAGCGAGCTCGAGAGTTCTTCGCTTGATGGCGCCGCAAAAAAGAAGGTCGCCTTTACGCCGCAAATTGATGGCACCTACGTGCTGATCGCCAAGCTGACCCGCGACGGCGAGGAGGTCGAGAAAGAAGTCAAAATCAAAATCAAAGGCTACGACATTCCCTTTAGTCACCTTCAATTGACCGGGGAAGCAGAAGCTCTAGCAGCTACCCATCAGTCAAAGGCGATTACTTCTGGTCAAGGAAACCTCAGAGACATCGGTTGCGCTTACGCCGCCGACGAGGCCACGAACATGGCAGGTGATCTCACTTATCGCGCGATGAACACCAGCGTCAGACTGCCTCAATCCCTCGACGAAGACGCCCTCATCTATTCGCGCATTCTTTCCAGCGACGAAGAGCAACACGGGCTGCTTGAAATCGCGAAGAGCACCACGCATTGCGAGGACGCGCCACCGACAACCAAGGTGGTCGGTGGTGAATACCAAGGTGTCTACTTTCCCTTCCGAATCTCACCCAGCGGCGAGCGCTTCATGGGGGTCTCCAACTACGGGCCGGCCAACAACGCCCTGTACACCTGGAGCGAAGCTGAAACCGCCGAAGATGTTCGATTCATCGCGACTGGTGATTTAGCTGGTCTGCACCAGGCTTGGATCAACGAGACAAGTCTCGCAGCGATTACGTTTGAAGAGGATGAATGGTTGTTGAGGAAATTCGACGATGTCTCCGACGGCCTAGCTGCTGCCACGGTGATCATGGACTGCTCCGATGTTGAAGAGAACCAGCAGCTACTGCCCTCGAACCAGTTCGCGTTTCGCGACGAGGTACTCTTTCTGCTTGGCAACAATGGTGGACTTTACGCTCTTGATGCAGTTGACGGCATCTACAGCTGTGATGCCGCGTCGGAACAAAACGTGTTGCTCAGCGGAGACCACTCGCCGGTGGTGTTCGACGTCGACATGAACGGAGAGCGTGTGACCTTTGAAGCAGGGGAATCGCCTGTCATCTACGTCGCCCCAGCCAATGCCGACTCAGACCCAGTGCAGGTTTCCCCGATGGATGACCCCAGTCTTCATCGTGAGCCTCACTTCGCACTCGGTGGCGAGCAAATCGTGTGGACGAGCCACTACACCTACGTGGAGCCCGCAGAAGATGAAGGAAGCTTCGCCGAGGGAAATCTCACCCGCGTTCATCGCGTCAATGCGGACGGAAGTTCTCCCTTCGTCGTATGGACCCACGAGGTTCCTGTGGAACAAGCCAGCAACGCCACAATCGGAAGCCAAGCAGGCACAGGCTGCTCCTTTGCTCTTCCGATTGGAGGTGGTCCTCTCGGCGCCGCTGGTTTCGCGTTTGGCCTTGGACTCATGGTGGTTCGTCGACGACGCATCGCTTGAAAACCGGTGCTGTTCTTGAACAAGGGACCGCGGCAGAGATGCTGCAGTCCCTTGTTTCTGTGGGCCTCATCAGCTCGCGACGCTGAACATCGTGCGAAGCGAGACAACCGGTCGTTCCACCGAAACAGGACTCTCTTCAATGGGGGTAGCGAGGGCTTGGTCGATCAAACGTGAGAGGTGGTCCGCCTGAGGATCGCGACGCCACCGTGCCAATCCCACTTGGGCGGCCGACGGGTCCAGGATCCGACGTGGAGGTGTGAAGCGTTGCATGCCAGGAATACAGCAAGCGACATGCCATTATTCCCTCACTTGCCTAACTGCGCGAAACTTCAAGCAAACAAGGCCATTGTCCCCCCTGGATCGCGCTGACAGAATGACAAAAGTGTGCAGTCGTCCACGATTTGTGTGACTCGCGTGTCATGCGAGGCACGCTTCGCGGAGAGCCATTGGGAACGACGGTGCGCACCCAAGCAAGGCAAGCGCGCAACAAAGACTAATCGCCGTCGCGCGGATGAGTTCGCATCTTCAGTGGAGCCACTTCGTCTCCGATCCGAAGCGTTCCCGAGCTACGCGAGATCAGGTTGGTGGCAAACCAAACGGCGTTATCCCAGCGCCTGTGTTTGGCGAGAGTGCGCAGGGGCTCACGCCCCCGTTCAGCCGTCCTTGGATCCACTGTGGTGAGCACGCAACGATCGCAGAGCTTTGGGGAGACAAATTCAATGTCGGCGATACGAAGCTCTTGCCAAGTATCTTCAGCATAGGCCGAAGCTCCGCCAATGACGATATTGGGTCGAAAGCGTTCCATGGTAATCAGCGACTCAGCCTTGGCATTCAGGTCTTCGAGCGACTTGGTGTTCGCCAGCAGCAGAGGATAGGCATCGGCCAGACTCACCACATCGCCGCGCTCAGAATGGGCCAGATTCACCTGCCGCAAGGCAGACTCAGCCTGGTAAACAAGCTGCACTTCCTTACCGAGAAACTCTGAAAACCATCTCGATCCTTCTGGGATCTCCCAAGTGGTGACTTCGTCACGCCAGATCTTGGAGCAGGTCATCGCTCCTGGCGGCGCCGAATAGGTTTGCGAAAGCGCAAGCGACCGGCCCCCTGGTGCTTCGACCCGAATCGCTCCGTTCTCCATGCGAGGGGCGACCAAGAGCAATCGCGGCTCCGTTCGAGCGGTGAGGGCCTCGCCCTTTGAATCCACCACCATGAAACGTCTGTCACCCTCGAACCCACCCGGCATCAATTGGGCGTTGTTGAGCGCAATGCCACGACAGCTCTTGATCGGATAAATGTAGAGACCAACGACGCTGATCATCGTTCAGCCCGCGAGTGCACGGCCTACGAGCTCTTGTGCACGTCCACTGAGCGGCAAGGTGAGCGCCAATTCATGTCCGCGTTCGCTCATTTTTCGCCAGGTCTTCTGAACGATATCGATCACCTTCTCGTCCTCGTGTTTCGCAGCAAAGGGAACAAATTCGTGTTCCAAGAAGGCGAGACACAGCGCGTCCTCCATCGTTTGCGAGTGAGGATTCGTCTTCAATTCTTGTTTGAGATTGATTTTCCGCACCTGCTCAATCAACGCTGGATCGGCCCCGAGTCGAGTGAGGACCTCGGTACCAGTGTCCGCATGCATGCGACTCAGATCCTTGCGCCATTTGAGGTAAGCGACCCGTCCTTCCGGATAATCACTACGCGGTACCGTCCAGCGCTTGATGTGTTGGCAACGAGCGGCCAACCTGAGAGCGTCGTCCGCTTGTGGTTCAAGCTTGAGTACCCACGCCTCAAGTCGCTCGGCCTGCAGCAGTTCACGCGGCCGCAATGTGGCCCCGTCTTCGAGCTGATTCGGGTCCTGGGCGTTCATTTCGTTGAACTCGGCAATCGCGGCTTCAACTAGATCGGTCATATCGGCTTCCTCAAGGTGAACACGAGTCGTCCGGACTCGTGGATAGATCGGAAGAGATCCCTAGTCAGCGCTTCAGGGGGATCCCGTTTTCATTGGTATCAATCGAGCCACTCATGCGCGGACTGTAGACAAACACACGAGCTCTCAGGCCCTCCGTAAATGGTAAGAACCGCCGCACAACTAGCCTCTCCACTTTTCCATCATCTGGATCCACGGCAAGCTGAGCCGTGGGGAAAGATCGAGCTATCGCATTCAAATCGACGTCGGAAAACTGGAATAGGTTTTCGGCAACCTGCCCCTGCCCTCTCAGCTCGACCTCCACCGGCCCGTAGACGCGCCCCACGGGAGGTTGTCCGGGAGTCGTCTCGCGCTCCACGTAGTCAATCTGTTCCAGCCTCTTGGTCTCCCCTTGAGCCAGTTGGACACTAAACTGGCGACCCGAGGCCCGGATTTCTCAGGATCTCAGTGTCGTCGGCGAGTAGCTTCTCCAATGCAGACAATGCCCGACCCAAAAATGCCGCCGAAAGGGGAACCGGCGGCGGTGTTGGTTCTGCGCGCACGGATTCCGGCAGCGGGGTTTCCTGCTCCTCACAGCCAAGCACCGAAATCAGTCCTAGAATGACCAGGAACCTGCATGCGCGCAGAGGACTCACACGGATACGCCAAAGTCTCGGAGCGCCTCATTGAGGCTCGTCTTCTTATCGGTACTTTCCTTGCGCTGTCCAATGATCAAGGCGCATGGGATCTGATACTCGCCTGCAGGGAACTTCTTCGTCCGCATGCCCGGGATCACGACGCTGCGAGCGGGGATGCGCTTGTCGTGCTCGACGGGCTCAGGCCCCGTGACATCGATGATCTTCGTCGATGCGGTCAAGGTAACGCCGGCGCCCACAACGGCCTCGGCCTCAACAATCACGCCCTCTACGATGATGCAGCGACTACCGATGAAGCATCCGTCCTCGACGACAACCGGACGTGCTCCAGGCGGCTCAAGCACGCCTCCGATCCCGACGCCACCCGAGAGGTGACAGTTCTTGCCAATCTGGGCGCACGATCCAACTGTTGCCCAGGTATCGACCATCGTCCCGGAACCCACGTAGGCGCCAATATTGACGTAGCCGGGCATGACGACTGCGGTCGCTTCAATGTGAGAGCCATAGCGAACGGTGCCGGGCGGAACGACGCGTACCCCGGCCTTGTCCAAGTTCTTCTTGAGCGGCACTTTGTCGTAAAACTCGAACGGACCGACTTCAATGCGCTCCATCTTCTGTACTCCGAAGTAAAGAAGCACAGCTTGCTTGATCCAAGCGTGAGTCGTCCAATCACCGGGACCATTCTGGGTCGCCACGCGGATCTCGCCTTCATCCAGTAGGCGTAGGGTCTCGCGGACGGCCCCCTGGGTTTTCTCATCCTTGAGAAGCTCTCGATTTTCGAAGGCGGCGGTAATGAGTGGCTCTAATTCAGACAGCTGCATGCTTTGCCGAATAGACCCGTACGCCCTTTGGAGCAACCACTCTCCTCGACCCCGATCTGTGAGCGATGGAATCGAAGCAGCTCTAAAGTGAAGGGCTTGGTACAAGAAAAGCGGGGGACGCCAGGTCTACGATTCCATGGTGCGGAGAAAGAGCCGCCGCAACGACGAGATGAACATGCCTCGAGCCGGGAAAAACCGGCAATTGCGCGACCAACTGGACGTCTGTCACAGGCTCGAAGGAAAATCTCACCTGTTGGTCTCCCGAAGCGGTCGCCTTGAGCCCTAGACGAGAATCGAGTGACCCTAGCGCGGCAAGACAACTCAATGCGGCCCGAGGCGGCAAAGCGACGTACAAGTGATCGAGATCTCCACTCACCTTCAACGGTCGATAGGGCCGTTCACTGCCTTTGTCGGGGGATGAGGAAAGAAGTTCACCTACGCTCATCGAAACTGAATGAGTCCGAGTCGCCTCCACCAACAGCTCCCAATGAGCGACTGCCGCGTGGAGAGCCGGCATCGACTCATTGAGCACCCTTTCAAGGACCAATCGCGACTTCGCCTGCGAGAGAGAACCTGCACCATCGCGGAGTGCGCTCAACAATGCTGAGACTTCTACCTTCGCAAGGGACAACAGCGGGTTGAGGCGAGCGGCGTCAAGGCCAAGCCCGGCCGCTACTCGCTTCCCAAGCGTAGCGACAATCTCATCCCACAAACCTAACATTCCTGCGACATCCGGCGCGACGTGTCCCAGCACCTTGGGACCAACAGAGCGCGAAGAAATCAAATGTTCGAGGTTGCGAACGGCCGCAAGTCGCTCGCGAAGTTTCCCCAGAGCAAAAAGCGCTTCTGGCGTGGGGATCCCTGAGGGACTTGGATTCTCCACCATTCTTTATCCGAGTAGTTCAGCCCCGGAGAAAAAGTAGGCGCATTCAATCTGGCCATTTTCTTCCGAGTCCGAACCGTGGACGGCGTTCCTGCCGAGACTCTCACCGAATTGCTGTCGAATCGTTCCTTCAGCGGCGTCAGCAGGATTCGTCTTGCCGATCACCTCACGCCAATGGGCGACCGCGTCATCTCGCTCGAGAGCCAGCACCACCACAGGGCCACTCGTCATGAATTCACAGAGCGAGGCGAAAAAGGGGCGCTCTCGGTGCACAGCATAAAAACCTTCGGCCTCGATGGGTGACAAGTGCAACTGTCGCATTCCGAGAATCTGGAATCCCTCATCCAAAATCCGTTGCAAAACGAGTCCCTGCTTCCTGTGGGCGACGACGTCGGGTTTGATAATAGCCAGGGTGCGCTGAGTGGACATAGCCGCGGGTTTATACTCACTCCCCTGTCAGAGGCCAGAAGTTGGCCCTTTGTCATGGACCTTTTTAGGTTGATGCCACAATGACTCACACCTGGCCGCGGACTCTGCTGTTCCTCATTTTGGGCCCCTCAAGTCTGGCCGGATGTATGGTCACAGACATGCTCGCCGGCAACAACGGCGGCGACGATGGCGGCGATGAGGATACGGAAATGCAGGAATTTCCTATTGAATCACCGCCATACGACCGAGGTGACAGCGAAGGAACCTGTCATGGCTGGAAGTACGCCTACTGCGACGCGATTGCCGCATGTGACGCCTTCTCGTCCCGAGAACAATGTGAGTTAGATATTGGTTATGTAATCTGCCGAGAGGATGCGCCCCTCGCGGAGTGTGAAGCGGCCATCGACGCTGCAGTGAAGGCGAAGAAGTGTGCAGACCTTCCACCGGCCTGCAGCCCGTCAGTCATCGCAGATCGAACAATACCCACCCAGCTCTGCCAAGACATGCACGAGGCGATCTGCGAGTACGGCCTGTATTGCGGACTGGAGCTGTCCCTAGAGGGCTGTATGAATTCATTGGCTCGCACCGAGCCCTGCAACGCGTTTACCGCCGCTTGGCCCGGCGCTTATGAATGTGCCGATGCCTACTCAATGCTCAGCTGCGGCGAATCGATGCCGCAAGTGTGCCTGGGTTCGCTCAGGTACTGACAGGCCAGTTCGAGCGCTAGCAACCCTCTCTTGAAATGCGAGAAGGGCCTCGCCCTGGCGAAGCCCTTTCTATTTTGTGGAAGGTCGGCGTCTTATTTGACGATGACTGGGGGTGGTTCAGAAATGAAGTTCAAGTTGAGGCCGCCTGGGTAGTAGTAGCTGGTGGCATGCCCAAATCCCATGACTTGAAGGCCCACTGGCGCGTCAGCAACGAGGGTATGGGCTCCGCCGGCACTCCCGTCGAGAGCAACGCGCGCGACCTTCCAGCCCGGAGCGATCACCTCGGTTGCCGTCACCGCTGTGCCATCAATGGTCACCGTCGTTGCCTCATCCGGAATGAGCACATCAGCAAAGTTTGCATCGTAGTCAGTCGGAGCCAGGAAGGTGTAGGTTTTGCGAAACTGCTCCGGGGTCACCATCATGCTGAATGCTGGGTCACCGGAACATGGGTAATCGGGACACATGCCGCCCGTTCCCTGAAGGGTCCCACCCAACATAAAGGACCCGACAGCAAAAGGCTGGGACCCGACAACCTTGAACGCCCCAAGAGTTGCGGAAAGTTCAACCACGTCACCTGCATTGATCGATGTTGGAGCTCCTGCAGGAGCTGTCCCCTCATAAGAAAGAGTGGTTCCGTCGACGTTTCCATAAATTCGGACAATGTGCCCGCCCTTGGCGACGCCACTAGGACTGGTAGGTGGAGCGACCAAATATTCTTTGCCAATCACCTCGGCAGGAAGAACAAGTTCCTCAATGTGATCCGCATTGCCGACATCTGATGGGATGTTGGTGATCGGATTAAACGCAATCACCTGTATTGGCGCTGTGGACTGCACGAGCGAACCTGACAAGTCTGCGTGGGCCAGCGTGGAGCCAGCGCCTTGTGCGCCAAGCAATTGTAAGACGTCTCCGGCCCCAAGTGTAAACTCTACCACTTCATTGGCATTGGCTGCTGTGATACCAGCTCCGGCCGCCAGACAACCGCCGGTCTGAGTGGTCGGGTCGTTTACACCGTTCTCGCACTTTGGTCCTAGCTGAATTGTCACCTTGGTGTCGTTCGTTGTTGCAGTAACGGCGAATCCACCTGGCGCGTCTCCAAAGGTTTCGCCCTTCACACTAGACCGCGAGAACACTCGATAACTCTGAGACATTGCCGCCACCGGAACCAAAAGCGAAGCATCATTGCTGGCGGTAAAGCATTCCCCTGGTGAGAAGCCCGTGCCGCAACCTGCGAATTCACCAATCGGTTTCTTGTACTGCAGAGGGTTAAACTGCCAAGCGGTGACGGGAACTGATGTCGTTACCTTGTAGGCCCCAGCCGCAACCAGACCCGACGCAGTCGCACGTCCGAGGCTAGTGTTCGTGCGATCAAATTCGGGACCCTTCAGGTCAGCTACCCAAGGCAACGTAATCGCCTTGAGGCCCCCCGCTGGCACGGTCTCCGTGACATCCGCACCCAACGCACCGCCAGAAACGGTCACCTCCGCATCGACGGTTCCGCCGTTGGCAAGAACTACCGCGAAATCGAATTCTTCATAGAGCGGGTTGTAGGTAATAGTGGGCCAAAACTCGCAACCTACGTACGTGCGATTCGCCGACGCGATCTCGCAGGTCGCTGGGTTATCGGGGTTTCCGCCTCCACCACCGTCGCCATCACCCGGATTGATGTCACCGTCACCGCCACCGTCGCCATCGCCATCGCCAGGATTCATGTCGCCGTCGCCACCGCTGTCTCCGTCTCCGTCTCCGTTTCCAGGGCTGGCTGCAGGACTGCATGCCGATGAGATTGCAAACGAGAGAAGTCCAACTGAGAGGAGTCCGATAGTCGACGTAAGTTTCATAGCGTTCAAATGATGATGGCCACCGGCTACTGAGGCAATCATCTCCGGCCATGGACGACCAAGCGTCCATTCATTTGAAATGAATGGTCCATCGAGACCACAGGAACGTCCGAATGCAGCTGTCGGATTGAGTTCGTGAAAGCGCTACCTTTCCAATCAGCGATGTACTGCATCAAGAGTGTATGTGGTTCAGACAGCTACCTAAGATTCACATTCTAACTGTCGATCAACACATCACCCGCGCTCAGACGTACGATCCATCGATGGGCTTTCTCTCATTTCGCGCCGTCGTCCATTCGCTGCAGATCATCTTGTTAGGATGTCCCCCCGTGGCTCTGAGCAGCTGCACCCCGGCCCCGATTCCAGACGAGCAGCTCAACAGCGAGAATACGAAAAACAGGGCGGATTCATCTTCGCTTTCGCACCTCAACGATGAATCGGAATGGCGCGCAGCCTATGCTGACTTCCCCCGATTTGTCGATGGCAGCGCTCGTTGCGGGCTCACTCCTGGAGCCACACCCCCGCCCCGAGAACCCCGGCTGAAGCAAGTCGCGCCGTTGGGACAGAGCGAATCGAGCCGCAATTCCCTCCACGCCAGTGAGCCGCGGAACTCCACAGTCTGTTCGGGCCCCAAAGCGTGGTGCCTGCTGTTCGGCCCGTCGAAGCTCGACGAGCAAAACGAACGCCTTCGCCTGCGCATGAAGAAGATGAACGAAGAAAAGGCGCGCCAGGCGGAAAACCTGCGCGAACGTTTGCACCAGGTAGAGGCCACCGCGGAAGCAGAACGGAGACGTCATGCCGAAGAACTTCGACGGCTTTCGGAAACCCTCGCTGGTCGAGGAGTCTATCTCACGAACGATGAATCGATGAGCTTAGCTTCTCCCCAACGCCTCATTTGGGCCATCGACCACAACGCCCCGCTCCCCGCTTCACAGGTTCGTCCCCACGAGCTGCTCAACTACTTTGCCTTCGACACTCAGCCGGTTGAAGTCGGCCAGGCCTTTTCGATATTGCCCGAGATCGCCCAACATCCGGCCCGTCCGGATGAAGTCACGCTCGGATTCTCCGTGCGTGGACGGAGCAGCAGTCGAGCAACCCGCGACCACGCGAATCTCGCCTATGTAGTCGACCGCTCCGCCTCGATGAGTGAACCCGGACATCTCGACTTTGCGAAACGTGGTTTGCTTCGCTCGCTTGAGGAGTTGAAGGAGGGCGACATTGTGCACCTCGTCCTATTCGATGCGACTACCTGCGAACTGGCGCGAAACTTCGTTGTCGGGCGAGACTCGATGCAGAGGCTGCAAGAGCTGATTGAAAGTATTGAGCCAGGCCAAGGTTCGAATCTGCCAGACGGACTTGCGCGCGGGTATTCCGCAGTCAATCGTATCTACCAGGCGAACTATTCGAATCGAGTCGTGCTCCTCACCGACACTCAAGCATCGCCAGAAGAGGACATTCGAGAGGCGATGAACCTTTCGAGCCGCAACTTTGACGCGCGACGCATCCGCTTGAGTGCCCTCGGACTCGGCGCAAATGTGGATGACAAGCTTCTTGACGAGCTCACGGAAAGAGGACGAGGCGCCTCGATCTTCTTATCGAGCGAGAACGAAACAGACGCCGTATTTGGCGAACGATTTGTGGCACTGATTGAAAATGCGGCGAGCGACGTGCATTTTCGACTACAATTGCCCGAAAGTCTGACCTTGCGCGCGTTCTATGGCGAGGAAGCCTCCTCTTCGCGCGGCAGAGTTCAATCGGTTCACTACGCGTCCGGCACCACGCAAATGTATCTGGCAAACTTGGTGAATCCTTCTGGGACGATCGCTGCAGCAGAACGCATCGAGCTGCGCATTGAGTATGAAGACCCGAAGTCAGCGCGAGCAGAGAGCGCCGATTTTTCGTGGTCAGCCGCCGATCTCGGTATCAGCCCAGGTGGCAAGGTGCCAGCACGTGCGGGATTCAATCTGACCAAGGCTCGCATGGTAGCGACCTTTGGTTACCACTTGCGAGCAATGGCCGAACGCTACGCTCACGTTTCGTCTGTGTGGGAAAAAGAAGCGCAAGTTTGGCAAGTCCCCGGCGATCGAGACCAACGACCCTTGGTTGCGGCCGCCAGGCAGAGCTGCTTGACCACCCAAGGAAGGCTCGACGCATTCGCGGCAGAGCTCCAAGGGGAAAGCGAGGCGCGCCGAATCGCCAGCCTGTGGACGCGCTACTGCGAACGCTTCCCGGCTCCCGAGGAGCGGCTGATGGCCCCACGTTCCCAGGCTCTGGCCCAGAGCTCGGCGAGCACTGCTCTCGGGGCGCTCCCGCTCCCGGCACAACAACTAGGTTCCTCGCCAATTCACATCAGCATTCTGCCCATCAACGACTTTCCCCCTGGCGACGGAGACGGCGACTTCGACTCTCCGGGTATCCGCAACTGATGCCTGGGGCCCGGGGTCGCAAGACTCGTAGCGGCGATGACTTCGACGAAAAAACGGCATCCCTGGAAAGAGGATGCCGTTTTACGTTCGCACCTTTCGGCGACGAATCAGCTCATCAGAGGATGCTCTGCAAGGTTACGCCCATCTCTGCGGGAGTAGGAGCTACCTTAACGCCAGCCGCTTCGAGGGCTGCGATCTTCTCATCTGCGGTACCCTTACCACCGCTGATGATTGCGCCGGCATGACCCATGCGCTTACCGGGAGGGGCAGTGACACCGGCGATGAAGCCAGCGACCGGCTTCTTCATGTTCGCTTTGATCCATTCAGCGGCCAAGATCTCAGCGTTTCCGCCGATCTCGCCCATCATGATGACCGCTTCGGTTCCGGGATCTTCGTTGAACAACTTGAGGCAATCGATGAAGTCGAGCCCGGCAATCGGATCCCCTCCGATCCCGATACAGGTCGATTGACCGAGTCCTAGTGCGGTGAGCTGACCTACTGCTTCGTAGGTCAAGGTGCCGCTCTTCGACACAACGCCAATCTTTCCAGGCAAGTGGATGTGACCAGGCATGATGCCGATCTTGCACTCGCCGGGTGTGATGATGCCAGGGCAGTTCGGGCCAATCAGTGTGGACTTAGACGTCTCAAGAGCGCGGCGCACCTTGATCATGTCCATGACCGGAATGCCTTCCGTGATGGCGACAATCAGGTCAACGCCCGCGTCCATTGCCTCAAGGATTGCGTCAGCCGCCCCCAGAGGAGGTACGAAGATGCAGGACGTGTTAGCGCCCGTCTGTTTTACAGACTCGGCGACGGTGTCGAACACAGGAACATTGACGTCCCCGCCTTGGGAATCCTTTGCCTTGAAGATCTCTCCGCCGCGAGTCGGGGTACAACCTGCCACGACGTTCGAGCCGTAGGCGATGCACTGAGCCGCGTGAAATGATCCCGCAGAGCCGGTGATGCCCTGGAATACGATTTTGGTGTCTTTACCAACTAGAACTGACATTGCTTATTCCTTTAATTCTTTGTGGATGCAGTTCTGAGGCTCAAGCCTTGACCGCCGCGACAATTTTTTGCGCGCCGTCGCCCATGCTGTCTGCCGCCTGAATCTTGAGACCAGAGTTGTTGAGAATGGCCTTGCCCTCTTCAACGTTGGTGCCGGCAAGTCGAACAACCAGCGGAACCTGAAGACCGAGTTCCTTGGTTGCCGCAACGACACCCTCGGCAACCACATCGCAGCGCATGATGCCGCCGAAAATGTTCACGAAGATGCCCTTCACCTTGTCGGAAGAAAGAATCATCTTGAAGGCTTTGGTGACCATCTCCTTGGTGGCGCCACCACCGACGTCCAAGAAGTTCGCTGGCTCGCCGCCGTAGTGCTTAATGATGTCCATGGTACTCATCGCGAGACCAGCTCCATTGACCAGGCAACCGATGTTACCGCTCAGTGAAACGTAAGAAAGACCAACTTCCTTCGCCTCCATCTCCACATCATCTTCCTCGTCGGTATCCATCAGCGCTGCCCACTCCTTGTGGCGAGCCTCAGCGTTGGAGTCGAAGGTAATTTTCGCGTCGAGCGCGACCACGTCTCCCTTGCCGGTGATGACCATGGGGTTCACTTCGCAAAGCGCGCAGTCTTCCTTGACGAAACACTCGCCGAGCTTCATCAGCACGCTGACGAACTGGGCGACCGTTTTCTTTGGCTCAGGAGTCCCTTCACCTACCTTGAGAGCGAAGGCCACCTTACGAGCCTGAAAAGCAGTCAGACCCAAGAGCGGGTCGATGTGCTCGGTGATGATCTTCTCGGGAGACTTCTCCGCAACGACCTCGATCTCCATGCCACCTTCGGTGGAAGCCATGAGAGCAACGCGTCGCGCTTCACGGTCGACCACCATGCCGATGTAGAGCTCGCGAGCGATGTCTTGACCCTGCTCGATGTACAAGCGACGGACCTTTTGACCTTCGGGGCCAGTTTGGTGAGTCTTGAGTTGCATGCCCAGAATTTCTTGGGCCTTCTCGCGAGCGGCAGCTGCGCCTTTGACGACCTTGACGCCACCGCCAAGTCCGCGTCCACCAGCATGGATTTGAGCCTTCACGACACAGACTTCGCTACCAGTGTCTGCGATAATCTTCTTTGCAGCAGCTTCTGCTTCATCAACTGTGAAGGCGGGAATGCCCTGAGAGATCGGGATGCCATAACGGGCAAAGATTTGCTTGCCCTGATATTCATGAATGTTCATCGAGTAATCCTATTTGCGCGACCCGCTCACGGGCGCCGAAGTAAATCAATTAGAGGTGAGCCCGCGGTCAGGCGACCGTCGGGAGGGCGCCTGCGAAGCCCCCGACTTGTGAAGGGGGCTTCTCAAGAGCCGCTGGGGAAGATGGCCTTCAAGAAGACTTCTTGACGACGTCCACCACACCCTGAACGCTTGCAGCGCTCTTCTTGAGCATTTCCTTCTCCTCGGCGTTGAGTTCGATTTCAACGATCTTCTCAATGCCACCAGCACCGATGATGGTCGGAACGCCCATGAAGAAGTCCTTGAAGCCGTATTCGCCATTCAGCTGTGCAGCTGCAGGCAAGAGGCGTTTCTCGTCGTTCAGGTAGGCTTCTGCCATGCTGATCGCAGACGCAGCAGGTGCGTAATAGGCACTGGTACCCATCAGCTTCACGATCTCACCACCGCCCGCACGCGTGCGCGCCACGATGCCCTCAAGCGTCGCCTTGTCGATGAACTGAGTAATGGGCACCCCCGAAACGGTGCAATTCGAAAGAACCGGAACCATATCGTCGCCATGACCGCCGAGCACCATTGCCCGAACGTCCTTGACACTGCAGCCAGCGGCGCGCGCCAAGAATAGTGTAAACCGGGCGCTATCCAGCACTCCCGCCATGCCAGCGACCATCTTCGCGTCGAAACCGGTAACACGCTGGTACTCGTAGACCATCGCGTCGAGCGGGTTCGAGATGATGATCGAGAATGCGTTCGGACAGTATTTCTTGGCATTTTCAGCAACGTTGCGAATGATCGGAACGTTGATGCCCACGAGGTCATCACGGCTTTGACCAGGCTTGCGAGGAACGCCTGCGGTAATCACAAGGACATCAGCACCAGCAAGGTCTTCCCAATTCGAAGAGCCGATCACGGTGGAGTCGGCGCCGCTCTGAGTGCTGGCCTGCTCCAAGTCGAGAGCCTTGCCCTTGGCGAACTCTTCCTTCACCGGAATGTCGAAAAGAACGACATCGCCGAGTTGCTTGGTCATTGCGAGATTTGCAAGCTCGCCGCCAATATTGCCAGCACCAATGAGACCGATTTTGTTGCGCTTCATTTTCCAAGGATCCTTGTTGGGATTTGTCGAGATTGACGATGTACCGACCGAAAATTTGTGGAGATAGTATGTGCAGTTGTTCTAGAGAGAGTGCGGTACCTGGCTCGATCGGGGGTGAGGAAACATTGAAAGGGTCGCCGTGGCGACCCCCCCTTTGATTCCTTCGACTCCTGGCAAGTCGGCGTGGCCACACGACCCCCCAGGGGAGTATTGCGACTGGATGGAAGGACAGTTCAAAACCGCACTTCGGGGGCTCAAAAGCCGCAAATCGAGTAGACCAGGTGTACTCCGATGACAACCGAATCGCGTCCGACCGACTGTCCATGCAGCCTGGCCTAGGGTGTTTCGACTGTGTGTCGAAAATGCGAGTAAGAAATCGCCTCAGCGAGGCGAGGAAGCGGTGCCAGATTGGGTGTCATCTAGGGAGGATTGACCGACGGATTTGGTGGCCGGACTGGCCCCGGCCATCAGGATGGCGAAAGGACGAGTGCTCTCATTGCCGTCGAGCAGAATGCGGATCGCCATCGTGAGCGGAACCGAAAGCAACATGCCCATACCGCCCCACAGCCAACCCCAGAAAACCAAGGAAACGAACACAACCAGAGGACTTAAATTCATCCGCTGACCCATGATCTTCGGTTCAAGAAAACTTCCGATCACTAAGTTCGTCACGAGAAACACCACCGTCGTAGCGAAGGCCGCTCCCGTGCCCCACTGCAAGAAAGCCATGAGGATGGCAGGAATGGCGGCGATGATCGAACCAATGTTAGGGATGAAGTTGAGTAAAAACGCGAACAAGGCCCACAGCAAAGCAAAGTCGATCCCGATCAGGTGGAGAGCCACTCCGATGACAACGCCGGTGGCCAAGCTGGTCGAAGTTTTCACGACGACGTAGGCCTTGAGACGTCCAATCACACGAATGCCCTGACTCATATCAGCGTCAGGATCACCGAGAGCAGCACGGATCTTGTCGGGCAGCACCATGGCTTCAAACAAGAGGAAGACCGTCATCAACATGACAAGAAAAGTGTCCGATAGCGTATCCGCGAGACCGGACAAGGTATCGCCGAGAAACCCCACCAGCTCCTCTGGACGCACCAGGGAATAGAGGCTTTCCGCGGTCACCGCGATGCCCCAACGCTCAAACTGCGCGGAGGTCACGAAGAACAATTCAACCAAGCGCTCCTGGTAGGTCGGGGCTGCTTGGATGAAGGCATTGAGCGAACCTCCCACGAGCCCCGCGATGCCGGCGAGCAGGACCAGCGTCATCACGAGCACGAGCGGCACGCCAACCTCGGGGGGAACCCTTTTCTTCTTCAGATAGATCACCACCGGCGCAGTCAAGGTGGCGAGAAAAATCGCGACAGTAAGAGGCACGAGCACTGGGCGGGCAATCTTGATCGCAGCAATAATGATGACGAGCGACGCCATGATGACCAGCGAATTCGTACGCTTTGGTTTCACTCCCTCGGTGCGTTCGTCGTCAGGCCGTGGTCCGAAACCGAGCATCCCCAACGGCCCCAGGCTGAGCGATGGGCGCTCGCTGTGCGGCTGACTATCTGGAGGTGGTGAGCGACGATCGTAATGTTCGTCTGGGAGAGGAGCAAAAAGGCCCCCTGAATTTCTCCCTTCGTCTCGTTCGTCCACCATAGATGCCTCAACCAGGAATGGTGGGCACCTTATACAGCAAACACAAGCTCATGGAGCAATCTGGAGAGTCAGTGGCCGTCTTCGGCGCGCTTCTGCTGCGGATGGTGAGGTCGGGAGTAAACACCAAACTCGGTCGAGAGCACGGAAGCGGCATGTCGACCACGTTCAGTGACGGGGTGATAAACATCCGGTTCACTCGAAAAGTTAAACGCGGAGAGACGCCCGCTGCACGGTGCGTCGTCACTCAAGGATACCTCGCTCAGCGCTGCTCGCATCTCAGCCATGTCAGAGAATCGGGCTTGCGGCGACTTCCGCGTTGCCTGATGGACGATGCGCTCCAAGGAGGGAGCGATGTTGTCATGCAGCCAGCTTGCAGGGGGCACTGGAGAAAACAGTTGATGCCGAAGAAGATCGTTCTTCGAGTGCGCATCGAAGGGTAAATGCCCGGTGATCATGCGAAACATCACGACCCCAAGGGAATAGACATCCGTGCGAGCGTCAACGGGTTCCACAAGGATTTGCTCAGGGGCCATGTACTGAGCAGTTCCGAGAATACTCGTTGAGTTCTCGTCATGGCCTTCTTCCGACATGAGCGCCATTCCAAAGTCGAGAACCTTGATGCTCTCGGGTGCCCCCACCGGACCAACGAGGAAGATATTGTCAGGCTTGACGTCGCGATGAACCATGCCGGCGAGGTGGACAGCCTCAAGCGCGCACGTGATGAGTCGAAGGAGCTCGATGCTAAGCTCCACAGGCATGCACTTCTCTCGTTTGAGATAGTCGCCGAGTGATTCCCCGCGCAGAGCCTCTAGCGTGAGGTACGGCGGCTCATTCTCAGGTTCCTGAATATCGAGGATCCTTACGACGGATGGATGGTCGACACTCGCCAAGGCCCGAGCTTCAAGGAGAAACCGTGCTCTCAGTTCTGGTGTGGAAGCAACAACCGGCTTCATGCTCTTGATCACCACCAATTCGTCGCAGCTCAAGTCGCGAGCAAGATAAACCGTCGCGGTGCCACCTTCTCCGAGCAACCCTTCAATCAAGTAGCGATCGCCAATCATCACTCCCTCCTGGGGCGAAGGGCTCAACGAAAACCCGTGGAGCGATGCAGTGGGGCGCGTTGCACTACCGAGTGGCGGCGGCGCGCTGCCGGGGAGCGAGTCGCTCGGGGATGAGGCGCCACTTGACAGCTCTGCTTCTGCGGAGAGGCGCAGCTCTGCTTCGGCGGAGAGGCTCTGAGGAGCGGTCGAGTCAGACATCTGCGTCACCGTTCGCCATTAGCAGAAGACTCTCAGATTGCCCAAGAATCTGCAGTCTGTCTCGCGCGAAGTCATGACGGACCCAGAGTACTTCTGATTCTGTCGCCACCCACGCTTTCTTGTCTGACATTGGCATCTGCGCGCCATTCCCCCTCAGTGTGACGACCACGCCGCCCGCGGACCGTCGAAAATATTGAAATCCAGGCCTAATTTGCCAGCCAGACGAAAAAATTTCCACAAGGCTTCTGTTTCGACCTCTTTCCTGCTTCTTTTTGCCCAGCCAAGCGGCAGGGCACCCCGCATGGGACCATCCTTCCCGCTCCCGAACCTAGATATTCAGATCACCCTCGCGCCCCGCGAGCCCCGATAAGAGACCGAAAGATCAGACCATGCGTAGAGTTGTCGTAACTGGAATCGGAGCCATCAGTCCCTGTGGACTCGACGCTACTTCCACCTGGGCGTCCATTACTTCGGGCAAGACGGGCATTGATGCAATCACCCACTTCGATGCAAGCGACTATGCCGTGCGCATCGCCGGCGAGGTGAAGGGCTTCGATCCCGCCAACTACATCGAGAAGAAGCGCATCAAAGAAGGCGACACCTTCATTCACTATGCCATCGCCGCAGCCGATGAAGCTGTGAAGGCTTCTGGATTTGAGCCCAGCGAAGAGCAGAAAGAAATGGTCGGTACGATCATCGGCGTGGGCCTCGGCGGACTTCCCATGCTGGAGAAGATGGGACGCACTCTGGAGACGAAGGGCCCCAAGAGGATCTCTCCCTATTTTATCCCGGCTGTGATCTCGAACTTGGCGCCTGGCCAACTGAGCATGCGCTTCGGCTACAAGGGCTCCAGCTTCACAACAACGAGCGCCTGTGCCTCTGGCGCCCATGCTCTGGGTGAGGCCGTTCGTGCCATTCGTCTCGGCGAACTTGACGCCTGCCTCACGGGTGGTGCCGAAGCCTGTGTGACCGGTCTAGGCATTGCAGGATTCGCCCAGATGAGGGCACTTTCCACAAGAAATGACGCCCCCGGCGAGGCGAGTCGCCCCTGGGACGCAGACCGAGACGGCTTCGTCATGGGCGAAGGCTCAGCAATGATCATGGTTGAAGAATATGAGTCTGCCAAAAAGCGCGGCGCAAATATTCTCTGCGAAGTAGCGGGCTACGGCACCACGGCAGACGCGTACCACATGACATCACCTGCGCCCAACGGCGAAGGCGCACAGCGTTCGATGCGCATGGCGCTCAAGAATGCCGGACTCAACGCCGAGGACATCGGCTACGTGAATGCTCACGCTACATCTACCGGCGTCGGGGACATCAACGAGGTACTGGCAATGCAAGCCGTCTTCGGTGCACATGCCCAGGGGTCTCTCGCGGTATCGAGTACCAAGTCGATGACAGGTCACCTACTTGGGGCCGCAGGAGCACTCGAATCCGTTCTCTCGATTCAAGCTCTCATCAGCGGAGTGTTGCCACCGACCTTGAATCTCCATACGCCTATCGAGGAAGCCAAAGGTCTCAACTTGGTTCCTCTCACTGCCCAAGAGGCCCGCGTGAACGCGGTGATGAACAACTCGTTTGGATTCGGCGGCACGAACGCCACCTTGATCTTCAAACGCATCTGACGCGGCGGGGGGGAGTTCCAGGCGCTTGCCAAAAAAAGGGCGTTTCGCGAATGCGAGACGCCCTTTTTTCGCGAAAACCAGCGGATCAGGGAAAAATGCCGCGCTGCTCGTACACGGTTCTCAAACGCTCCAAGGCAGCTGCGTAGCACGCGATACGATAGCTGCACTTATAACGTTGAGCGATGTCGTACATGTGCTGGGACCCGGTGTGCATCGCCTTCTCCAAGCGACTTTCAACTTCAGCTAGAGTCCACGTTTCACTGCGTCGGTTCTGAACCCACTCGTAATAGCTCACCGTCACGCCACCGGCGTTGGCAAGGATATCTGGCAAGACTTCAATTCCCCGTTCAGCAAGAACAGCCTCACCCTGAGGATTGCACGGACCGTTGGCACCTTCAGCCACTAACCGAACCTGGAGCGCGCGCGCTTCACTTGCTCCAATCTGATTTTCAAGAGCCGCTGGCACGAAGATATCAGCCTGGACTCCGAAGAAGTCGTCGCGGGTCATCTCTTCGCCATTTGCGTAGCCGTGAATCGATCCGTTCTTGCGCACGTATTCCTGAAGGCGATAGGCGTTGAAACCTTCCGGGTTGTAAAGATACCCGGTGTGATCACCGACTGCGACGAGAGACACTCCGAGCTGACTCAGAAGAACAGCCGTATGACTGCCGACGTTGCCGAATCCCTGAACCATCAGCTTTTTGCCTTCCAAATCGAAGGCATTCCGATCCGCCCAGTCCAAAATGCAGTGCACCACCCCTTGTCCGGTCGCCTTAGTTCGGCCCAAGGTCCCGCCTGTTGCCACGGGTTTGCCGGTGACCACGCCGCGATAGGACTGACTCCCGTTGCCCGCATTTGTGTTCACGTAAGTGTCCATTGCCCACGCCATGGTCTGTTCACCGGTACCCATATCGGGAGCGGGAATGTCACGATCAGGGCCGATGTTGGTTCCCAGAGAATGGATGAAACGACGCGTGATGCGTTCGTTTTCGCCCACCGAATACTTGCGGGGATCAAACTTGATGCCGCCCTTCGCGCCACCGAAAGGCACGCCAATCAACGAACACTTCCAGGTCATCAAAGAGGCGAGCGCCTTGAAGTCATTCAACCCCGCAGTGGGATGAAAACGTAGTCCCCCCTTATACGGTCCTAGGATGTTGTTGTGCTGGATGCGGTAGCCTTTGAAAATCTCTACCTCGCCAGTGTCGAGCTTCACCGGAAAGTGAACGATGATCTCATTCTTCGGTTGAGGGAGAATCGTGCGAAGGTACTTGGGCAGCTCAATGATCTCAGCGGCCGCATCCAAATACTGCTGCACCACCTCGAAAAACTTGTATTCACCTGGGGCGCTTTCGCGTGCCCTCATGCTGTCGGGGGGTAAGTCGTTCAATTCTACCATGTCTGCTCCTTATGAGATTGCGTTCTCACGATACCCGAACGGTCAGGCGATGGACAAACATAGCCCCAGGAAAGCTACAGCAAGCTCAGAGCGGGGAAATCATCTCGCGATTTGGCGCAATTCGCGCTCCGTCACGGAGAATTGGTCCAGAGCCAGTACAGGTAAACGAGTGGACCCACGATCAGCAGCGCGTCTACGCGGTCAAACAAGCCACCGTGTCCCGGCAGAATGTTGCCTGAGTCTTTCACCCCGGTGGAACGCTTCAATAACGACTCTACGAGATCGCCCATTGTTCCCAAGACGGCGCCCACGATTCCCAAGAGAGCCGCGTGAAGCGGTGGAACTGAAGGAAGATAAGTAAAAGATCCGACGACCGAAATGGTTGCGGCGACGACGACTGAGCCCGCCAGTCCCTCACGTGTTTTCTTAGGGCTCACGGCTTCATAGAGCTTGGTCTTTCCGAACATACGCCCCGCTGCGTAACCGCCCGTGTCACCCATCCAGGCAATAAAGAGAGTGAACAGCACGAAACGTGGTCCTAGATCCTCGCCTGGAGCAGCGCGCAGCAGTGCGAGGCAAGCCAGTAAGACACCAATGTAGAGCGGCGCAGCCATAGCGCCGAGTAAGCGGCGCGCCGCACCAGGTATGTCGCCGAGGCGCGCCAGTGGCAGCAGAGCCGCGACAATGAGCGCCGTCGTGATGGCCGTGAAGAATAACTTTGGATCGCTGAGGGAAAGGTACGTCGCTGCGGTCACCCCCCCAGCGAGAATTGCCCCCACTCCGCGCGAAACAGCATCCTCAGGGTGAGTCATCATCAGCATCTCACGCGCTACCTGGGCGGCGGAGAGCGAAATGAAAACAGCCCAACCCCAGGCTGGTCCATAGAACAGGAGCCACAGAAGAAGTGGTCCAAGGACTGCGGTCGTCGCGAGACGAACCGCTAGATTGCTAGGTGCCTTTCCGGAGGTGCCAGGGTCACTACCGGCCTTTTCGGCGTCGGGCGAAGAGCTCACGTCGGTTGAGCTAACAGGGACCAGCTCCCCCGACAAGCGGCTTGCAAGCGTGGTCTAGAGCACCTAACTCCGGAGAGCCCGTGAACAGCCTCCGCAACTATATCGTCCGGCGCGCCCCGCTGATGGGCACTTTTGCAGTGCTTGGATGCGTTGGGGCACTCAGTAAATCCCCGGCGACCGAGCCGGGCGAAGCGGGAGTTCGCGCAGCAATTACGCGGACCAGCGAACTTCAGGTGGGTACCTTTCTCTGGGAACCAAGCCGAGGCGCACTTCTCGATTGGTGGGTGGGACGCGGAATTGTCTTCGAAGGGCGAGAGGCGGACGACTCAGCTGAAAAGCCGCCGGGTTCGCCTCCGCGTCCCAGGGACATCTACCGCATGATGGCGCAGGTATCGTGGGAGGGACATTTGCTCGATCTTGGCTCACTCAGGAACCTCACGCAGACCGCAAGCGGCGACGAGTCGGACCTGGTGGGCAATCGGCACGGCGCTCTGTTTGCTTCGCGTGCTGCGTCAATTCCATCGAGTATCACTCTGCTCGACTATGCTGGCGAGCCCCAGAGCCGCGACGTCAATCTACTGGGGCGGATTCAATTGGCCTTGTCGCGTCTCATCGACTCCGGCACCTGGAAGGGTCTCGGTCGAGTCGATTTCCTTCCTGCAGATGGAGGCGACAAGCTTGCTATTGGTCTGAGCGAAACCAAAGTCCAAATTCGATGGGAAGGACAAGCGCGCGACCTCGTCGCCGACGTTGAAATGAGAGAGCTGTGGAGCGACAAGGCAGGTTCGGCGATTGCCCCGCTCGAGAGCTCCCAACTGACGCTCTTCAGTCGAGAACGCGAACCCATCCCTTGGACTCACTTCGGAGCAAATGTCGCGCGTGAGTTCGTCGGAACTGGCCCCGTCGCGTGGCTCGAAGGTCGCGTCTTTGAAACATGGGACACCTTGCAGCGCGCGGGCTATTCGGTGAGCCATGAAAGCAAGCCAGAAGTCTCGGCCTCACCGATTCCCCTCACCTATTCGCCCAGTGCACCCGAGGGGATCTGGCCACCAGCGAATATCAATGTCGGCCCTGATTTTCCCGAGAACGATGGCAAGTGGAAGGCTCTCCGTAGCAAATTATACGAGCAAGAGGGAGAACCCTATTTCTATCGGACGGTTCTCCACGCGGATTCAAAAAGACCCTATGCCGAGCTGCACCTAGTCGCGTTCGACATGCGTCGCTTGGAACTCGGCATGCGCGCTGGTTACGAAGATCCGAAACCAGACGCCGGTCCGGCCGGCAGCGGGCACCTTCCAAGCGATGAGTCCGTCAAGCGAGTTGTTGCCACCTTCAATGGCGCATTCAAGGCAGACCACGGCAATTACGGGATGAAAGCGGAGGGCCGGCTTCTTGTGAAACCCGTACCCGGGGCTGCCAGCGTCGTCATTGACGAGCGCGGCAAAGTCGGATTTGGCGACTGGGGTTCAGAAATGGATCCTGAGCAGTTTGCGGCCTTTCGTCAGAATCTTGATCCACTTGTTGGACACGGAAAAGTGAACCCTCACAGTCGCCGAGTCTGGGGCGACCACCTTTACGGTGAAGGCGTAGCAGCGACACGAAGCGCGCTCTGTCTCCACCATTCAGGTCAGATGATCTATGCATGGGCGACAGAGGCAACTGGGATGAGTCTTGCTCGTGGCCTTTCGCTGGCGGGCTGCGTCTATGCCATTCATCTCGACATGAATCCTGGGCACTGCGCGTTTATGTTCAATCGCGTGAAGTCCGTCGAGCCGCTGGTGGCGGAGGGAGAAGTGCTCGACCCACGCATGCAGGTCAATGCAACGCGCTATGTGCGTTGGTCTCCGAAGGACTTTTTCTACTTGTCGAAGCGGGCCGGGGCGCCCCAAGATTCCAAAGTCACCTGGGAGAAAGCACCCGGTCGTGGGCCAGCACCGGAGAGTATTCCGGGCATTTTCTTGGGTCGGCACAGTGTCGGCGGTATCGAGATTGAGATGGATCGCGTTGCTCCCGGTCGGCTAGATTTCATTGCCGAGGCTGGCACTGCAGAAGCAAAAGGGCAGAGCCTCGAGGAAACGGGAACACCCCAAGGGCTCACCTCAGATCAAGGTGCCCGCACTTTGATTGCCTGGGGACTTGGACACCGCACCCGAGGGCTACGCACAGGACTTACCTTAGGCGAGAAGGTGATCGTCCCACTCACCAGGAGCTACGCTAGCCTCGTGCTTGAATCAGACACACCTCCTCAGCTCCTGCCGCCTGGGGAACCTTTGGTGGAGACAGAGGATAGACAAGTGATTCAGCTGCCGTTGCTTGCGCGCGATGGCGAACTCTTGCCTCAGGCGCGAGAATTGGGCGGTCACCGAACCAGAAGCGCAATTTGCATCGATGATCACGGGAGTCTCTATATCGGGCGAGTGAAGCACGACACACCAGCTCCACTTGTCCAAACGATGCTCGATCAAGGCTGCAAACTCGTCGCAGAAATGGATCGCGGTTCTCACGATCCACCACTGGTCGAACGTGCCGCAACTGAATCGCCACCTCATCGAGGTTATGAACAAACCGTGCTGTATGGTCTCGCCCGAGCGATGGAGCCGCGCACCTGGCTCATTCAAGGCCACACCGACCATCAGTGATGCCTTTTTCGGTCACGCTCAATTCGTGACAGTCCAGCGAGGTCGTGATTGCAGCAAATGAAGCACGAAAAAATCTTTCGTGCTAAATTCTTACTATGATCATTTTTGTGCCGCGAGAAACAAAGTCCCACGAATACCGAGTAGGACTGCTGCCCGCCGGCGCCCGTGCCTTGAATCAAGACGGCCATCAAGTTTGGATCGAACGAGGCGCAGGCGAAGGTTCAGGGTTAACCGACTCGGAATATGTTCAAGCCGGCGCGACCATCATCGAATCGGCCGCCGAAGGCTACGGTGTCGCAGAACTCGTCGTCAAAGTGAAAGAACCACTGCCGCTGGAAACCCCGCTCTTGAGGAGTGGACAGTTGGTGTTTTGCTATTTTCATTTCGCGGCGAGCAAAAGCCTCACCCGTGATGTCCTGGCATCAGGCGCAACCGCTCTCGCTTATGAAACTTTGATGGACGACGCTGGGCGCCTGCCTCTCCTGGTGCCGATGAGCGAAGTCGCAGGCCGCATGTCTATCCAACAAGGTGCCAAGGCGCTGGAAAATCCCAGCGGAGGTCGCGGCGTGCTACTCGGTGGAGTTCCAGGTGTCGCTCCCGGACATGTCACAATTTTGGGGGCGGGCGTTGTGGGCACGGAAGCGGCAAAAATGGCCGCAGGTTTAGGCGCCAGGGTTCATTTGCTCGACACGAACGTCGCCCGACTTCGCGAATTGAGCGCGACACTTCCCGCCAACGTCGTTCAGTTGTTCAGCGATAGATCGAGCATCTTGCAAGAACTTGCGCGCGCAGATCTTGTGATTGGCGCCGTTCTCATTCGCGGAGCCCGCGCCCCACGTCTGATCACTCGGGAGGATTTAGCGCTCATGAAAAAAGGCTCAGTCATCGTCGACGTTGCAATCGACCAGGGCGGCTGCACGGAAACATCGCGGCCGACCAGTCATCTGCACCCCACCTACGAAGAAGAGGGCATTGTTCACTCCTGTGTCCCTAATATTCCAGGCGCCGTGAGTCGTACGAGCACCTTCGCACTTTGCAACGTAACACTGCCGTATGTGCGCCTACTGGCGAACCACGGCTATGAAGGAGCTTGCCAAGCTCGCCCCTTCTTTGCCTCCGCGCTGAACATTCAGGCGGGCAAGATCGTCGACTCGGCGGTGGCCGAAGCCTACCAATCGGCTGACTGACGGGCCGCGGCGAATCTGAACCGCGAGAGCCGCTCACCTAAGTTCGAATTCGTTTCCGCTTGATGACCTGTTCAGGGTCAACTCGAACAATCTCTCGCGTCTCGGCGTCGCGGTAGCGCACTTGCAGGAGCACCTTCGGACCACTGAAACCGGAGGACTCAGGTTGCAGGTAGCGTTTTTCAACCACCAGACCATCGCTGCTGACGGCGTCTTGCTCGACCCACTCACCCATCCGAGGTGGCAAGGGCTCAAGCACGCCAAGACGTTCATCTTTGGCCCCGGGCACGTGAGAGAGAAACAAGAACATATAAGCTCCTGCGCCCACAGCTCCGACACCCAAAAGAAAGAGGTAAAACGTGACCACGCGCGGAGTGTGTCCTCATCAATAGGAACGAGCAAGGTCAGAGAATCCCGCCCTGGTGACCTGACTGCTGCACGCCTAGGGTCATTCCGTGACCGACCAAGATCTGGAAACAAGCCTTCGCCCCGAACTCGATGAAGCCCTGCTCGCGCTCGATGAGCTCTCTCTGGAAAATCCAGAAGAGGCGCTTTCCATGTTCGAGACGCTGCCGGAGCCAGTGCAGGCATTGCCGGAATTTCAGCTCACGCTCGCCCGTACTCACCAGATGATGGGTCAGCTCGAAGCGGCTCAAGACATTGCCCTGAAAGTGCTCTCTTCGTGCGACACAATCGCAAATGCGAGTACAGCTGCGGATGCGCATCACCTGCTGGGGGATTTATTGGAAGATCTCGGTGATGGTGACGGGGCGAATGATCACTTCATCAAGGTGCTAGAATTTGATCAGAAAGCCTTTCGCACAGAGTGTGTGATTCCGGAACCTGAGCTTCGTGACCGACTCAAGCGCATCCTTGAAGAGACCATCAGAGGCCTCCCCCCCGAAATCCAGCCAAGAGTGGCTGCCACCCGTCGAAGCGTGTCACTTTTTCCTTCTGAACGTGATGTGAGAGACGGGCTCGACCCGCGAGCAATGACGCGCTGGTCGGACGACGACAGTCAACGCGAAAGCTTTGTTCTCTATGGGGCGAATGTTGACGCCGAGTTCGGGGATCTCACCGAATTTGACGAATTTGCACCGCATGTGGTGGCGATCATTCACGAAGAGATCATCCAGCACCTTGAGCTCAGCCCCTCTGAGTCAAAGCGCTTCGGATTGTCGCCCACGGTCAGCGACGAGTAGTCAGATCTTCCCCACTCCGGCTTGCGGAGGCGACGAAGGCGCCGAGCCAGCGGTGTAGCTATATGTTGGTGGGAGAACGGACTGATCAGCATCCAGTTTTTGGGCGCCGACATCGCCGTAGGCGTCTTTGTCCCAAACATTCGTATTGGTCCAAGTCAGGTTCCCTTCGTTCTCCGTATCACGAAGGATTTTTCCCTCGGTCGAAGCAACATAGTTACCCTCCGCATAGATCTTCCCACCAGGGCCGATGCGGAACACATGATTCGTGATGTTATAATAGTTGTTGTAGACGTGCGCGTAACCAAAGCGCACTCGCGGGGTGCGCGTCTCTGTCTGGTCAAAGAAGTTGTGATGAAAAGTCACATTGAGAAATCCGGCGTCTTGAGCACCGTTGTTGTCGCTGTGTCCGATGAGCGCGGTTTTCTTGGTCTTTACGTAGTGATTGTAAGAGAGCGTCACCATATCGCCCCCGCGTTTCACATCCGTCGCACCGTCTGCTCCATACTGGAACGTATTGTGGTCGATCCAGACATGATGGGAGTAACACTCCACGCGAATGCCATCCGGGTCCACCTTGGTGTCATCGGGAAATTCCGCGAGCCCGATGAATTCGAGATTACGAATCACCACATTCGAAGCAGGCGTGAAGGTACCGTAATCCTCGGCATCGCAGCTTTCACCAGCACGGTCCCAACTATTGACACTGAGGGTCACCTTGTTCAGCTTTCCGCTACTGCCCAGGCCAATGATCGTCTTGTTCGACTGCACCTTGATCAGCTCGTGGACACCTGGCGCGCTAATCGTGCCGCTCACTTGAATGACAAGGACTTCGTCAGACTCGGCATAGGCTTTGAGGTCATCGAAGCTCGTCACCGTGACGACCTTTCCTCCAGCTCCACCTGTTGTGGTTTTGACGCCGTGCTTCTCGACCGCCGCGAAACCACCCATCGTGGGATCCGGCTCCACATTTCCTCCGCCAGGATCACCACCTGTCCCCTCGGCTCCGCCGCTCGCATCGGCTCCACCGGTGCCAATCTCGCCGCCGGTTCCGGTCAAAGCGCCCCCCGATCCGAACGCGCCGCCAGTCCCATCAGCGCCACCCGATCCATTCACTGCACCCGTCCCAATATCCACGCTACCCGGAATGCCCCCGGTCGAAGAAACTCCACCGCTTCCCCAACTACCCCCTGAAGAAGTCTCATCGCCATCCCCCCATGAATCATCACCAACGCCAGGAGCGACTCCTCCGTCTGAACAAGCAATAACAAATAGGGTGGCGCAGGCCGCACCGACCACGCTTCGAACTCTCAGCATCTCACAAAACTCCGTTGCTGGACGGCCACGAAAGCTGGCCGCGTGTACGTTAAATGCAGAAGTCTTCAGGACCGATCACGAGATCGGATAAAACCGCACGCTCCGCGCAGCGCAGCTAAGAAAAACCAGCAACGCCATATTTTTCGGCCAGTGGCAAAATTCAGCGTTGAATCACGTTGCTGAATTCGATGCGAAATCTTCTGGGCGAGAAAGCGCGTCCGCGATCAGTTCGGGCAAGCGTTCCGAGGGCACACCTCGCCAATAGACAATCCACTCGCCTGCTCGATGCATGCCGTCGCATACCGTGCGGTACCAAGCATTGATGGGATTGCTCACGCGCGCTCGAAAGTACACGGCAGGATAGTCTTTGGACAAAGCCCACCACAAATCCTGGCCGAGGCCTTCACCTTGAGCGATGGGCAATACTGCAAACTTGCTCAAGAAGGCAGCGTCGCGACCAGGTTCCAAGAGCGCCACCCCTCGGTACTCTGTCTCAAGATAAACCTGCAATGGCGACCTCAGCCAAAACTGCGGCAAGACCGCCCGAGCGAAGGCATTGCTGAGCAGAGCCTCCAAACGCTCCTGAACAAGCTGGTCATAACCGCTAACCGTTCGAATGGCTGAGCCAAGCTTGATCAGCGTTCCTTCACCTCGAACTGTGAAGAGTTCGCGCAAGATGGATAGTGGAGACGCGACGGTCACCGTCGCTCGAAGGTCACGACCAAGTCGACCCTCAAGCACCATCTCACTACGGGCCAGCCAGAGGCGGTCCTGATCGGTAAAGAACTCTTTCTCAAGCAAGGCGGAGGCGTCGTTGCGCAGGTTGATCACCCCGATGCCGCTTCCACTCGCGGGTAAGAAATGCCCCGGTCCAAGCTCCACGCGCGGCCCACGATGAGGCCCTAACCCACCAGCTCGTCGCAGAAAAAGCACTTTGCGCGGAGCGATCTCACCTGCGACCTGAGCGAGAGTTGCGTCAGAGGGAAACTTCATGCGGAAAACAGGAATGGTATCCGGAGCAAGCGACTCTCCCCCGACGAAATTCGCCTCATCTCGTTCCCCGACATCGTAAAACCGGGGTTTCAGGTCCACTTCGCCAAGCGCTCGTTCGAGTTCGTCGAAGTGTTCTTCATTGACGGCATCAACTGCACCCAGCAAGAGCGACGGATACAGACCCAGATGCCTGAGGAATCCGAGCTGCTCAGCGACCATTCCGGAATGTTCCTCGAGCACCCCGCGGGTCGGCACGAGCAGCGCGAAGTGCCCGCGCGAAAGACTGTGAAACAGTCGCAGATAGAGTTCGGCTTCAGAGCGCTGCCCCAGGCTGCCAAGAAAATGAAGCACGCCTTCGGCCAACGCAGAAGAAGGCTGCAACGAAACGCCTGAGGACGATGGGCTGGGGGAAAGGTGATTCACTTCACTGAGCAAAGGCACGAGCCTTCTGGTCGGCAAATTCTCGCAGCTGCTCGCGTGCACGCCGCTCCAGGGACGATGGCAGAGGGCAAACCGCGGTGCGAACAAAAAAAGCGCTGTCGGCTCCGGGCTCGATCATCCGGTAGGGTCCTTGCACCTCCACTTCAACATACTTCCCGTCATCGTTGGCGAAGATTTCGCATTCGCCCTCACCGGGTGCCTGTTCATTCGGCATCGTGTCGGCAAAGAGCTTCAAGATCAGGAGATCTCCGTGGAGATGAGCCAAGTAGCCCCCTTGGCCGTCTGCGTGCAGTTTCTGACAGCGTCCCGGAGTGAAGTGAGAATGCTCAAAAAACGTCGTCCCCGCTGTTTTCTCGGTGGGGAGAATATCGTGGGGAGGGATCGGAGTCAGCTCTGTCTCTCCGGTCGGGAAGAAGGTGAGTCCCCCAGCAGGGACACGCATGATCTCCCAGTTCGCCATCGCAAAAGATGTCGAACCAATGTTTCTAATTGTATAAGTCGTGTCGAAGCATTCGGGCGAAGGACCGCGTGAAAACGTCTTCTCGATTCTAAAATGACGTTCCCCAATCCTGGCTGGGGGACTCAAGAGGGTGACGGACTCAGCGCTTTGCGCCGCGACTTCATAGGCGCTTGCATCAACAGCTTCTACTGGCGGCCACCCCCAGTCAGCCTGGGGGCTAGTCCAGTAGGTCGCACCCCAGTTCGTCGGATGAATCTCGCGAGCTAGCAGAAGATTCTCTCCTCGAAAGAGCATCTCGGTGACCCGACCGGCCAGCTCAGGGGCAACTTTCACCGCAAGTTCCCCGGAATCGATGGTCAAAATGCTCAATTTCTCGGTCGGACCAGTACTCATGAACGAACGCTAGCGACAGCGAATGAAAAACGCACCTTTCTTGGGCAATTTCCTAGGTTTATGGCAAAAGCCAAAGCATGAGGCTGTTTGGAAAATTCCGACGCACACATCTTTTGGCTCTCGGACTTGCGCTGCTAGCTCTCCCGCTGGCGAGCCAAGCGGATTCAGATCGTGTTGCCCGATACCCCTTCGATCCCGCTTGCCCCTGGGGTCGCATCTCGAATGGCAAAGGCATGATTCATCGCTGTCTCACCAAGACCGAGGCGCAGGCCATCGTCGACGGCAATAAGCCGACTTCAGCTGATCCCAAGAAGCTACCTGAAGCTCTCCCTCGCGACTACGACGTCCAGCTCGGTCCCATCAAAGCGGACAAAGGCGACATCGTCATTGGTCGACTCAGCATACCTATGGATCGCTACAAGGACTGCGTGGTGAAGAACGGCGGTCTCAAGAAGCCTGAAGCACGTGTGGTGGTGCAATTCTTGGTTCGTAGCGAGCGGTCTCGGGCGGAAGGCGTGAGTGTTGACTCTTTTGAGGGAACATCCGGGGCTGTGGCCCAATGCATCGCCGATGTCGTCGATCGTCGCCAGGTAGGGACCCCGAGCGAAGCGATCACTCCAGTGAAGCTCACCTTCGAGATCCGAGAGAAAAAGTGATCCGCTGTACATTTGAGGCGTAAATGCCAGCTGTCGCGTGAAGGCAAAGGGGCGCGTATACCCCAAGCATCGTGACAGAAACCGCCGCACGTACGCTCAGCGAAATTCGCCAAGTTTATCGAGATCGCCATAAGAAGTACCTCCACGAGGCTGACGCTCTTGCGAGTCGATGCCACCGCATTGGCAACCTGCGGGGCGTGAGCTTCGCAGTCTTTGTTGTCGGAGGTGGATTCTACCTCGCTCAGGGAAGCCAACTTGGCGGCATCCTCGGACTCATCAGTGGTTGCGTCTTCGCGTTCCTCGTTCAACACCACGGCAAGGTACTCGCTCAAGAAGAACACAAACGCCGCTTTGCGATCGTCAACGATCATGCTCTGAAACGCACCACAAGCGAGTGGCATGGCTTACCTCGGGCCGGCGCCAACTTTGCGCCAGCGGACCACACTTATTCCGGCGATCTCGATCTATTTGGCGTCGGTTCGCTTTACCAGCGCATCAGTGTCGCCCACACGCGCTATGGCCAGCGCACCTTGGCAGACTGGATCGCACAGCCCTCAGAAATTGCTGAGATCAAGCAGCGACAACAGGCGGTACTGGAACTTTCTCCCAACCTAGAATTTCGCCAGGAGCTCGAAGCTGAGGGTATGGCACTTGTCGAGAAACGGCGAGGCGAAGTGATGGAACTCTCTGACGGCCCGAATCCAGCTCGTCTGCTGGAGTGGGTCGAAAAACCTGGAAAGCTCGCCGGACAGTGGGTGGTCACCGCGCTTTCGTTCCTGCTGCCGATTGCCGTGTTCGCGGGAATTTATGCTCAGCTATGGCTAGACCAATCGCCGCTGGCCTGGATCGCGCCGGTGCTCTTGGGAATGGTCCTGTTAACAGTCACCAAGACCGCCACCTCGGATGCTTTTGCCGCAGTCTCCACGACTGAAGGCGCGTTTCTCCGTTACGGCGCACTGCTTGAACAGCTCGAGAAGCACGAAGCAAAAACAGAGTGGTTCGCGGAGCGCAGGAAGCGGCTGCTCAGTGAGTCTTCAGCACGCCCAAGCGCTGTCATGCGTCGTTTTCGCAATCTCGTCAGCTGGTACGATCTTCGCCACAACGGAATGGTGTACCCTTTCGTGAATGCTGTTCTCATGTGGGACTTGCATTGCACGCGCGCGCTCGAAAACTGGAAACGCGACGCGGGCAAAGATCTCAAACGTTGGTTTGAGATCATCGGCGAATATGAAGCGATCTCGTCGCTCGCGGGGCTCCACGCAGACGATCCGGCTGCAAGCATCCCTCAGGTGGTGGATAGCAAGACTCAAGGCGACGCGAGCATCTCCGCCACCAAGCTAGGCCACCCTTTGTTGGCCTGTGATCAGCGAGTCGAAAACGACGTTGCTCCCTTTTCGCCCGGACAAGGGCTACTCGTCACCGGCTCAAACATGTCAGGAAAGAGCACATTCTTGCGCGCTTTGGGCGTGAACACAGTACTTGCCTTCGCAGGTGGCCCGGTCATGGCGGAGAACTTCACGGTACCTTTGTGTGCTCTCGGCACCAGTATTCGTGTCTCTGATTCCTTGAAGAGTGGCGTCAGTCACTTTTATGCAGAAGTACAAAAACTAGCTGAGGTGGTTCGGTTGACTGACGGCGAGCGCCCTGTGCTCTTCTTGCTCGACGAAATCCTCCACGGAACGAACTCACGAGAACGTCAAATCGGCGCGCGTTGGGTTCTTGCTGAACTCCTCCAGAAGAACGCTTTTGGAATCATCACCACGCACGACATGGAACTCTGTCGCCTGCCCGATGCGCTGATGAGCAAAGTCAGACAACACCACTTCCGCGAAAGTGTTCAAGGCGATGAAATGACCTTCGACTACACGCTGCGCGAAGGTCCGGTAACATCGGGCAACGCCCTGCGCCTCATGCAACGAGTTGGGCTCGCAGTTCCGCTCGAAGACTCTTCTCTCTAGCAACGCTCGCTCCGAGCAACATAAAAAAAGCGCCCCTCTTTTGAAGGTCGCTTTTTTCATGCTTCACGTTTTCCCGTGAACAATCAGCTTCCAGTGAACAATCAGCGCTGACGATAAAAAGCCACCTCATCAATCATGACGTTGATTGGTTGGTAGGCGCTCGTGAGAATATTCACGCTTCGCACTTGGTCGATACGAAACCTGTCTGCGACTCGCCCCCAGCCAGCCTGGCGCATTTCGCTAAAAGGCAAGAAGTAGAACCGCCACTGGGGACCAACCTCCACCATGGTACGAAATCCGTCCCAACACTGATCACGAAAAGGAACTTCCTCGCCAGGGGCAGTGTCTACTGGGCTGTAGTCGATACAATAAGGCCACTCAGGGGTTTGAGGCTTTCCACTCTGATCTTCATGCGCCCACTTGGCGGGTGGATCACTGCCTTCCACGAGCATTCCAGGAAATGCATCAAACTCGGCTTGAGTATCAAAACAGAATGTATCCGCTGAAGTTTGCCCCTCCCCGCACACCTTAATCGAGCTCATGAAGTCCATTTCGCCGCGAACATTGAGAACCGCCGCGGTGTCCATCGTTTGAACCATGACTCCCACTGAAGCCACTCCATCCTGCGCCCGGGCGTCCTGGGGAAGTTCGTCACCCGCATACGGCGGAAGCCCGGCCGGATTGGGTCCGAGCGGAATCGCTTCATCAGCATTTGCCACGCGCGCCCAAAATGCGACACCCTCCCAACTGCCACGATCCATCGTTCTCTTGTACTCAGACGATTCAAGGGGCACGGTGAGTCCGGAGTAGGTAAAGCCATCGCGAACTGCCGCCGGCCATGCTTCGAACTCAGCTTCTTGAGTAGTGAGTGGACCCCATACGTTCAGGGCTCGTTGGTTCACTCCGGCAGTCACTGAAGGACATTGAGCTACCTCAGCATCGCCTGGGGTATGTCCTTCGCGCAGGAGATCAAATGTACCGACAATGCCGTCGCCGTGTGCGTCGTATTTGTCCTTGCATGCGGTGAAGGTAGGCCAATAAATCGAGTTCAAGTCATCACCAGGTCGAGGCGCAACTCCTGTGACGCGCGCCTCGTTGATTCGGCTGCAAAGGGGTACAAGTTCTGTCACCACGCTTTCGACAAACTGAACGGCCGCATCCTCTTCTGCAGTGTATTCGCCCTCGGGTTTGTCGGGATCCATCGCCGCATAGATGGCTAGGTGACCATGGGTCACCGCCGCTTCTGCTGGGTTTTCCGGGTTAAAGCGAGCTTGCGCCAGGTCCACCGCTTGCTGCCAAACCCTGAAATCGTCGAGCAAATCATCGTCGTCGGCGATCAGCATTCCGGGCCCCACAAAGCTCTGGCCAGCTGCGTTCATCTCGAATGTACCCGTCGCCGGCTTCGCGGCAGTAGGATTGTTGTACGTCAGCGGGTCCACACCTACGGGCATGAATTCAAACCGATTACCAATGATTACTTTCTCTCCCGTTGTCGGATCATCGTCGTAGACCCAGCCCATTTGGGTGCAAAGTTCATTCGCTGCATCGTTTTCCGTTCCGTAGGAGCAGCCAAGGGGAAAAACCCCAAGCAAAGAGACAAGACTGAGAGAAACAAGCGCAGTTTTCATCGGAGTGACCATATGCATGTGTGAGCTATTCATGAGGCAACACATGACCGTAGTTGACCTCGCGGCGCTGTACGAAGAGCGCCTATGACTTTTATGAACGACTGGCCCTTGAGTATCAACGTCAATGTCTTGGCCGACCGAAGCCCTCCACGGGACTCAGACGGAAGGCTGAAACAGCTCTAAACAGCTGCTTCTTGCCTTCCTCCCGCCCCCCAGCGCCACTAGATGAGGGCAGCCTTCGGCCTTTTGGCCATAGAAGTGAGCGTAAACGCACACGCACCTAGGAAGCTGCTCTGATACCTATCAATGAGACACACGACGATGCTTGCCTCCACCACCCGCCACCGCACATTGCCCAGCACGCGACGCTCCCTCGCGAGCACGTCTCAACCTGAGTCGCGCAAGCTGTCTCATTCTGGCTATGACGCACAAGGCGACCGGCGAGCATCATCACCACTTTCCCGCGAAGAGAAAGTAAGAAGCGAATGAAGCGCGGTATCTATACACTAGCGTTGCTCAGCGCAGCGCTCCCGCAGATCGCCCTGGCGCAGGAGGATCCGATCCAGGCTCCTCCTGTTGTCGATGCTCCTGCAGGAGACGAAACAGATGACGCTGCACCATCTGACGATGGCTCCGCGGCATCACCCAATGAGGAAGGCGACAGCACGACTCAAACCGAACTGAGCGAAGAGTCCGAATCAAGCCAGCAGCCTGCCGTGCAGCTCGACGAAGCTCCCGCCTCAAGTGCCGGAGACGGCGGCCGTGGCCCCTCGGGTGCCAATCCCAATCAGAACACCGGTCCGCAGGGCGATTTAGTCGAGGGTCCCCCCGAACCCGAGTTCGATCCTGCGCTCGAACCAGAGGTCTACTGGGAGGGCGATGCTGACGCGCACAATCCCGGATACGTACCAGGTTACGGAGGCTATCGCGGGCTCAGCATGAGTCCCAATGCTCCGCGAGCTGGAAGCACTGCGGGCGGGCTGCAAGCTCCTTCAGGATCAGACACCTGGGACGAAGACTGGGCTTTTCACTTCCACGGCTATCTTGAATCCACTCTTCGCGCCGGCTTTGGCACTCGCGAAAATCCAGTCACCGGGCAGAGTGAAACCGTCATTCACGCCAACCCCATCGTCCCCGGTCGTTTCGGTGATTTCGAAGCCACCCAAGCAGTACCCGGTCCCTGGGCGCAGTTGAACTTCACCTACGGCAACCCGTATGTCGCCGGCACGGTCATCTTCGCCGGCTTCAACCAGCAAGCAGCCGCAGCGTACAATTATCCGTCTTCGCAGCTCGGCATCAACGATGTCTTCCTCACCCTGCGTGCACCAGACATGCCGGGTTTACGACTCAAAGTCCTCGCCGGCGCCTATCAAGATCGCTACGGCGCGATGGCTCAGTACTCAGAAGGTAACTACGGGCACTCGATCATCGCCTACACCCGCGGTACCGGGACCACGGTATTCGGTGACTTCGATCTGTTTGGTGACTTGATTGGTCTCTTCGAATTCGGATTCAAAGGCAGCCTGGATAAAGCTCCGATTGGCATCGAACCCAACGACGCCAACGGTTACGCCGACGCGCAAAATGGCTCTGGCTATGTTGCCCACGCTCACTTAGGCGTCGCCTGGGGCGAGCTCGATGTGTCTGGTCATTTGCTCCACGCATTCAGCAAAGACGACCGTCTGCCTGACGTTCCCATTCGCCCGGGCGAGCCAGTGGCAGCCGATTCGCCCGACGGCAGCATCACCACCATGGGTTTAACCATGCGGGCAATCGGCCAACCTTACGGCCACTTCTTCATCGGAGGCGGTCACACCATCGCGAATGATGCACGCAACGTTCCTCGGGTGATCAACATTCTCAACGCTGACGGTGGTCGCGGACTCATGGAGGAATACCTGGGCATGCGTAGTGGGGGCAACGGGTCCTTGACCCACGTCGGTTTTCAATACGACGCCAGCTTGCAGCAGTTCTTGCACTATCCCGCGTTCTTCCGCAGCGATAGCTGGGATTTGCGCGGCAGCTTCTTTGCCACCTTCGTTCACGTGAACTCAGAGCAAGAGAGTTCGACTCAGCCTGGGATCACGGTGAATTATGACAATGTGAACAAGTTCAAGATCGGCTCCGAAGTGATGTGGAGCATCCTTCCTTGGCTCGCTTTTTCGACTCGCTACGACTTCGTTGGCCCCGATCTCGCTAACAAAGAACGTTCGTTCCACGTGCTCTCACCACGACTCATCTTTCGCACGGGCTTCCTTGCCCATGAACAGATCAACATCCGTTACACCCGCTGGTTCTATGGCGATGACGTCCTGATCCAGAACGTAGCCCCCAACGATCCTCAGGGACTCGACAACCAGATGATCGCTCTCCAAGCGAATATGTACTGGTGACATGACCATCACAGCAGGTTCCAAAATGAAGCGCCGACTACTCACCTCACTTGTCACGACATCCGTTCTTTTCACCGCTCTGCCCGCTGCTGCGGAAATGGGACTCGAACCCGGAGCACCTCAGGCAGGCAATTTGCCTGGTGGGGTAAGCCCTGGGATCGAATCCCAAAGTAAGGACGACTGGCGATTCGATTTCCACGGTTACTTCTCCATGCCTCTTTGGATGGGCATCGGGCAACGCTGCGATAGCGATGACCAAGCCTGCAAAGACGCGCTACCGGCTGGGCAGGGCAACACGACAGTCCATGCTCCACCAGTGGTTCCTGGAGAAAACGGGAGTTTCGCGGACACCAACATTCTCCCGGATCCTTGGACCCAGCTGAACTTCTCGTACGGCACAAGCATGGTCCGAGCCACGGTCATCATTGCCGCCTCTACGGCGTCAAGTGCCAGTGGTTACTTCAACCCTCCTGACCACATCGGAATTCAGGACGCCTTCATCACCCTGAATCTCGGCGAGGAAGGAAAGAGCATTTACCGCGTTCACGCCGGCGCCTTCTCCAGTCGATACGGAACGATGGGAGAGTACGACGAGGGTCAGTACGCCACGCCGATCAGTGCGCGCGTCGAAGGTGCTGGTCTCCTCGGCACCGGACGCTGGGCGCTCGCACCTCATATTCATCTCATGGGCGAGGCCGCTGTCGTCGGCAATATTGACAAACCTGTTTTGGGAACCAACCCAGAAGGTTGGAACGGCTTTGCAGACGCGAACACCGGATCCACTTTCGGTGCTCACGGTCACGTCGGCTTGGACTTCAGCAACTTTGCGAACGTGGGGCTGCACGTCCTTCATACATTTGCCAAAGATGACCAGGCCAACATTCAGGACCAGCCGGATGCCAACATGACGATTCTCGGTTTGGACGCGCGGCTGACCATGGGCCCAGCTGGGCACCTATTTATCGGTGGATCGCACGCGATTGCTAACAATGTAGGTTCACTCGGAAGCGTCGTTCACTACCTGAATACCAAGGACGGACCCGACCTCATCCGCAATTACCTCGGCGCAGAATCAGAGGGTACAGGCACGATCACGACAATCGGGCTTCAGTACGACTTCAGTCTCGCTTCAGCGATGCTCGCCCCGGAGCCCTTCAGCGGCAATGCTCCCGATCTGCGGGCAAGTCTGTTCGGCATGATGACCATGACGAGTCAGGACGAGGATATTGTCCGCGTGCCGCCCATCAACCGAGCGGGAGTTTGCAGCGAATCCTGTCTCAAGCTGGGTGGTGAAGTGGCCTACAAGCCCTTCTCCATGTTTGCCGCTGGTGTGCGAGTCGACCAGGTTGCACAGAATTTGGGAACGAATGGCGGGATTGGCGGACGCGAGTCCTTCACGATCCTCTCACCCCGTCTGATTTTCTCCAGTGACTGGAACTCGCAAGATCAGGTCACGTTGCAGTACTCGTACTACGCGTATGGTAGCGAAGTGGCCGCACGAAATCCGGCGTACGATCCACGCGCGATGACCTACACTGCCGCTGACCACCACACGTTGTCACTCAACGCTAACATGTGGTGGTGAACTCTCTGCGTCCTTGCGTACCAGCCGGTCGCGAGAGCACCAGAACGCCTTCGACCGCTCGGTTTTTGGCGCCAAGACAGCCCCCTGAGCTCTGACATCGGGGTTGCTCCGCCCCCAATCTGCTACTTCCACTCCTGTCAAAATTCAGACGGCTATCCTGGAATCGATTCCACAAATTGATCCCCCCTTCGTTAAGCTATTGAGATTCAACGATCTTTTCTAATTAGGCCGCTTGACTGAACAGTCCATCGGGCGCAGGGTTTTTTTAGGTTACGCTCATCTGGCAAAGTCACCGCGGCGGCAAAGGAATCGCCAAGGATCCAGGGTGGGAGAGGCTTGAACGACAGCGACGAAAAAACACGCGTCACCGAGGTGGTGCAACCGACCGCACCACAACCTGGAACGGGGACTGATTGTCTTGTCGTGATTTACACGACCGAGAAGGCCCTGCTCGGCAAACGCTTTGTGCTCGAGAGTTCGCCCCTGCGCATCGGACGTGGACCTGACAACGGCATCGTTCTCGAGGGCGATAGCGTGAGCCGTCGGCATTCTCACTTGGAGCGTCGAAGCAATGGTCATTGGTACGCCGTCGACGATCGCAGCACTAACGGGACTTACGTCAACGAAGATCAAGTTCCCGGTGAAGTTCAGCTAGAAAACGGCGATCGCATCAAGGTGGGTCCCACGATCCTCAAGTTCCTTTCCGGTGCTGACGCAGAAGCTAAGTACCACGAAGAGATCTACCGAATGACCATCATCGATGGTCTTACCCAGATCCACAATAAGCGCTACTTGCTTGAAGCGTTGGAGCGCGATGTCATGCGTGCAAAACGCCATGACCGTGATCTGTGCGTCGTGATGTTCGACATCGATCACTTCAAAGGCATCAACGATCGCTTTGGTCACCTTGCCGGGGACTACGTCCTCCGGGAGCTCGCGCGCATCGTCGCCGAACGCACCCGCCGCGACGAGGTCTTCGCCCGCTACGGTGGCGAAGAGTTCGCCATTATCTTGCCAGAAACCAGCCTCGATGGTGCAGTTCAGCTGAGCGAAACTCTCCGCGCGCGAGTTGAAAAGCATCCCTTCACCTTCCAGGGAGAAAGCATACCCGTCACCATTTCAATGGGCGCTGCCGATCTCACTGAGAATATGACGGGGACTGAGTTGATCACGGGTGCCGATGTGAAGCTTTACGAAGCTAAACGTGGCGGCCGCAATCGCGTCTGTCACTGACATGGGACTGAGCGAGATCCCCCCGCCGCCAGAGATCACTCCTGGATTCGACCTTCCCGAACTTCGTGTCCGCCCTCCCGGTCCGCAGTCACGCACCTGGCTGACTCGCTATGTACGTCACCAAGCGCCGATGGGCCCCGCGCGGAAGACTGGCGGAAAGGTCGTGTCGGCGGATGTCCCCGACGGAACCATCGTCTTGGCCCAGGCGAAGGGCTGCAATATCATCGATGTTGATTCCAATCGCTACGTCGATCTCGCTGCCGGCTTTGGATCACTTTTGTTGGGGCACAATCATGCGTCGGTGCTTCGCGCCCTGGAGATGCAGGGCCCTCGACTCATGCAGGGACTCGGCGACGTCTACCCCAGCGATGCAAAGATCGGACTCCTCGAGCGACTTGCGCGACTTCATCCCGACCCAGATGCTCAGGTCATTCTGGGTCAAAGTGGCGCAGACGCGGTCACAGCAGCCCTCAAAACAGCCGTGCTCGCCACGAAGAAGACGGGCATCCTGGCGTTTGGCAGCGCCTACCACGGGCTTTCCTACGGCGCGTTGTCGGTGACCGATCTCCGGGAAGGTTATCGTGCCCCTTTTGCGGATCACCTCGCCAAGGATGTCACTTGGGTACCCTATCCCGCCGACGCAGAGGCGGCAGCACGCTCCCTGCAGCTCGCCGAGGAGGCCCTGAGCCGCGGTACAATCGGGGCCGTCATTGTGGAACCGATTCTCGGCCGGGGTGGCGTAGTCGTCCCGCCAGACGGCTTCCTGGGCGAGCTGTGCGGGCTCACCCACCGTAGCTCAGCCTTTCTCATCAGCGACGAAATCTGGACAGGGTTGGGACGCACAGGTGAGTGGTTCGCAGGAAGTGTCGACCCCCATTTCAAGCCCGACTTGATCTGCATCGGCAAGGGTCTTGGAGGTGGCCTCCCCATCAGTGCTTGCTTGGGCTCGCGCGAAGTGATGGCGCACTGGCAACAAGATCCGGAAGTCGTGCACACCTCGACGTTTGCAGGCGCGCCGTTGGCCTGTACCGCGGCTCTGGCCACCTTGGACGTCCTTGGCCGCCAAAAGTGGATTGAGAAGGCCAAGATCGGTGGCAATACATGGATCGCGGAGCTGCGAAACCTTCTGTCGGGAACCGCCATCGGCGAAGTACGCGGTCGCGGTTACATGATCGGCCTCGATTGCCAGAAGCTCAGCGGAGGGGCCTCAGCACTCCAACGCCTGCTCCTCGAACGCGGCTTCATCACGACGACGGGCGGCGGAAAACGCGATGTCCTCGTGCTCACGCCGCCATTGATCATCTCCAGCGAGCTCTTGATGGCCTTCGAAGATTCGCTGCGCGTATCGGTCATGATGCTCAGCGCACGCTAAATTCTCGTTCTTTCGTCGCTTCCATCAACTGTGGCCGTCCATTTGAGCGGTTTTGTAAAGCCCGGCGCCACAGGATGTTCCATGTCTAGAGGAAGGAAAACGATGACCCTAGGCAAGAATTACCAGTCCGAAATCCGTCAACAGCCCGATGCCCTCAGGCGCCTGCTTTCAGAGGGCCGCCAGGAAGTGGAGGCCCTCGCCGCCGACATCAAGAAGGCAGAGCCGAGCTACGGACTCTTTGCTGCGCGCGGAAGCTCCGACAACGCGGCTCGCTACGCGCAATATGTCCTGGGCATCCACAACGGTCTCACCTCAGCCCTTGCCGTGCCCAGCTTCTTCAGTCTCTACGACTCGAACCCGAACATGAAGGGCTCTCTCGCCATTGGCGTCAGTCAGTCCGGACAGTCGCCCGACATCGTCGGTGTGATTGATGCAGCCTCGAAACAAGGGGCGCTCACCGTCGCGGTCACCAATGAACCTGACTCGCCACTGTCTCGGGCAGCTACGCACACGATTCAGTTGCGCGCGGGCGTGGAGTCGGCAGTCGCCGCAACCAAGACTTACACTGCGGAGCTGATGGCTCTCGCGATGATCAGCGCCGCCATGGAAGGCTCAGAAAAGCGCTGGGAAGAACTCGCAATGGTTCCCGACCTGGTTCAACAAACCATAGACGCGAATGCAGAGCTGGCGGGTATCGCAGCGTTCACGGAAATGAAACATCTGGTCGTGATCGGCCGCGGGTACAATTACTCGACGGCCTTCGAAACCGCTCTGAAGATTAAGGAGACCAACTATCTCGTGGCCGAGCCCTACTCGGTGGCCGACTTGCTCCACGGTCCCGTCGCGATGATTGGGGAAGGTTTTCCTGTCTTACTGGTGGCGCCACGCGGCAAGACACACGTGGATGTTCCGAAGATCCTGGAAACGGTCCGCGACAGAAATGCGCGATTGATTGCCATCAGCGATGACGAGGAAATTCTCGCTCGAGCAGAAGTCTCGCTTCGACTCCCCCGCATGCCCGAGTGGATCTCCCCCATCCCCGGGGTTGTGGCCGGACAACTGTTTGCAGGCGCTCTCGCCCAAGAAAACGGACTTGATCCGGATAAGCCCCGTGGTCTCAATAAAGTTACATTGACTCACTAGTCGCAAGAAGAAGGAGCGTCCCTCAGGATGCTCCTTTTTCTTGGAGCGCCATTTCTTTCTGGCCTCGCGCTCGAAATCAGACAAAGCACTGCAAGGGGCGCTGACGACTAGGATCCTAGGCTCACTTCCTCTAAGTACAGCGATCTGAGCAATAGCGAGGGCGGAATTCGCTGCTCGCCTGTCAGACTTAACGATTCAAGTACCATGTTGATATCCTCCTTAATGGACCTACAAACCCCTCACGCCGTCGTCGACGGCGCGCGCATGAGGGCGAACATTGCGCGTGCAGCGAGTTACGCTCGCGATCACCGCATCAACCTGCGTCCCCACATCAAGACGCACAAGGATCCAGAGATCGCTCGGATTCAGCTCGAGAGCGGTGCTTGCGGTCTCACTGTCGCTACCGCGCGAGAGGCAGAAGTGATGGCTTCCGTGTGTGACAATATTCTTGTTGCATTTCCCCCCGTCGATCAGGGCCGCATCGACCGCCTTCTCAATCTCGGCGGTGTGAAGCTGACCATCGCACTCGACTCCGTCGAGGCCGTCACCCGGCTGCAGGCTCGCTGGGATGAAACCCGCGACAAGAAAAGCGATCCGATTCACGTTCTGGTTGAAATCGATCTTGGTGCACGCCGGACAGGTGTCGGTTCTGGCGACGCGCTCCTTCAAATCGCACGGGTGGTCCAGTCTCACCCCGGTACCGAGTTCGAGGGCATCATGCTCCACCCGGGCCACGTCCGACGCAACAGCAAGGACCCCGGCTCTGAGGACTCGTCTCAAGCACCGCCTGATCCCGCTGAACAGCAAGTGCTCGCTCTTCGAGAAGAGCTGCTCGTCTTTCTCAAGGTTCTCTCCGATGCGGGTATCCCCTGCAACACGGTCAGCGGCGGCAACACGCCCACTCTGTTTCTGAGTCACCTCGTGCCAGAACTGACCGAGATTCGCCCGGGTACTTACATCTATTGCGATCGCGACACGGCGGCCCAGGGCAACTTCTCATGGGCGGATTGTGCCTACTCAATGTTGGCGACTGTCGTGAGCACTACGATTCCAGGTCAGGCTGTGATTGATGCAGGCATCAAGGCGCTGGCCAAAGAACCTCTCGCGGAACTGGAGGGCTATGGTGCACTGCTCGATCGCCCGGACGTCATTGTCAGGCGCCTCAGCGAAGAACATGGCATCCTCGACCTCTCGACGACTGACTGGTCGCCGCGAGTCGGCGACCGAGTCCGCATTGTCCCCAATCACGCCTGCGTGTCTGTTCACCTTCAAGACTATGTCGCCTTCGTTGAGACGGGTGACATGAAAGTGAACCCAGTGGCGGCCCGCGGCCGCTGACTCGGACCAAGCGATCCGAATCGCAGGCTATCCCCCATCGCAGCAAACGGCTCTGAGTCCTGATTCTGAGGAGCCATTTCATCTGAGGGGCGCGACTTTCGCGTCCCTCAGATGCGTTCTAGGCTTGGAGGCGATGAACAAGTTGTGCGTCACTGCCGCGTTCGATCAGAGCTTGATCGGCGAACTCCCGCTCACCAGCGATGACGAAGCTTTCATTGCTCTCACCCGCGCCTACGCCGCGTATCAAAATCGCGATGAATGGCTGCCTGCCGCCACGCGAAAACAAGTTCTGCAGAGACTGCACACGCAAATCGGCGACCGCGTTGAGGAACTCGCCCTCCAGGCAGCACGTGAAGGCGGAAAGCCTCTCACCGATTCGCTCGTGGAGATTCGCCGCGCTCAGACCGGCGTAGAAGTTGCGATGGAGAGCATTGCGCGCTTAACCGGAAAAGAGGTCCCCATGAACCTCGATTCGGGTTCTCAAAGCCGCTTAGCGATGACCTTCCTTGAGCCTCGCGGAGTCGTGCTCGCGATCAGCGCATTCAACCACCCCTTCAATCTCCTGATTCATCAGGTGGTCACCGCCATTGCCGCGGGCTGTCCTGTCCTGATCAAGCCGGCTGCCACCACGCCACTGTCCTGCGCCTCACTTGTCGAAATGCTGCATGACGCCGGCTTACCGCCTGTGTGGTGCCAAATGCTCCTGACGAGCCACGAGATCACCGAGCGGCTCGTCGCAGACCGGCGTGTTGCCTTCCTCAGCTTCATCGGCTCAGAGAAGGTCGGCTGGAAGCTACGCTCGATGGTCGCACCGGGCGCGGTGTGCATCCTTGAACACGGAGGGGTAGCGCCGGTGATCGTGGACGAAACGGCTGACCTGGAGGACGCAGTTCCGCTTTTGATCAAAGGCGGATTCTATCACGCGGGCCAAGTCTGCGTCTCCGTGCAACGGATCTTCGTTCACGGTCAGGTCGCGGGTGAACTCACCGAACGTTTAGTCGATGCCGCACGCGCGCTCATTGTGGGGGATCCAAGCGAACCCCTGACGGAGGTGGGCCCGCTCATCTCGCCACGCGAAGTGGACCGCGTCCACGAGTGGGTGAGCGAAGCCGAATCTGCTGGCGCTCGCATCCTCTGCGGCGGCAAGAAATTGAGCGATACGCTCTACGCCCCCACTGTACTGCTCAATCCTCCAGACCAAGTGCGCGTTTCCCAGGAAGAAATCTTTGGCCCGGTGGTTTGCGTCTACACGTATGACCACATCCATGAGGCGATTGAGCGAGCAAATCTCGAAAAATACTATTTTCAAGCTGCTCTGTTCACCACTCGCCTCGACCGCGCCTTGTCTGTCGGGCGTCGACTGCACGGGATGGCCGTGATGGTCAACGACCACACTGCTTTTCGAGTGGACTGGATGCCCTTTGGGGGACATCGTCATTCTGGACTCGGAGTCGGCGGCATTGAACAAACGATGCGCGAAATGACGATTGAGCGCATGCTCGTCGTGCGACAGAAACTCTCTAAGCTCCCACTCTGAGCTGGATCTCTTCAAAGAAACACCCGCTCACCATGTCACCTCTCAGCCTCGCTTCATGGGGAGCTACCCTCGCGGTCATTGTGCTCGCGCTCTTTCTCCGCTCACGGGCGTACGCGATATTCCGAGGCGTCGTTCTCAGCATCTACACGCTGATTGCGATTGCGATCTTGCCAATTGTCCTCCAGTCATTTGCCGCCACTCCCGACTGGCTCCGCACCTCGGCTACACTTCTCGTCTATTACCTGCACGCGGTCAGCTATCTCGATCCAGCCTTGCTCGTGCGCCCTCGCCTGCGCAAAGCCTGGTATCGCTACTTGATCAGCCTGCCTGCCCAGACCATGGGAGCCACGATGTTGCTCGCCTTCCCCTGGGCGATCATCGCAGCCTTTGGTCTCTACCCCTGGGGTTGGCAGATCCCGTTCGCTTGCGGACTCGTGGGACTTTACCAATCCCTGCGCCTGAAACCCGAGAGCCACGATCTCTACGTCGGGGCGACTCAAGTCATTGAAGGCCCCGCGCGCGTCCTCAATCCCCCGCTCAGCGCGCCCGCAACAAATTCCGAGCCCCTGCGCATCGTACAGATCACCGATCCGCACCTCGGGCCTTTCATGACTGTGCAACGGCTGGCTCGCATTTGCAGGCAAGCAGTCGAAGAAAAGCCGGATCTCATCCTGCTCACTGGTGATTTCCTCACCATGGAGTCTCAAGCGGAAAGCGCTTGGCTCGCCGAGGCCCTTGCTCCCCTGAAACCCTACGCGGGGAAGACCTACGCCTGTCTGGGAAATCACGACCACGAGGCACTGACCCAGGTGAAGCGCGCCCTCGCCGCCAGCAAGATCCAGCTTCTTGTGGACGAACAGATCACGATTCGTGCCGGTCACGCCCTCGTCGATCTGCTCGGTTTCGACTTTCATTTTCGCGATCGCCAAGCACGCACGGAGAACATCTTGGCCCACTTCCCGCGAACACCAGGAGCGCTGCGCATCGTCCTGCTTCATGACCCTGGGGCATTCAAACACCTACCAAGCGGATCGGCCGATCTCGTGCTCTCCGGGCACACGCATGGCGGGCACGTCGGTCTCCAATCGCTCGGCGCATACTGGACCGTGGTGAACGCCATCGCCAAGATCCCCGACCATGGTCTCTGGGGCCACGGAACCAATCGACTGTGGGTCCACCGCGGCACAGGCCACTACGGCTTCCCGCTTCGACTCGGGGTCTCTGGCGAACAGAGCCTCCTGCGCGTTTGGCAAGTCGCCGAGGCTATCTAACGCAATCGCTCTAACGCGAGCTCTGTCATGCGCAAGCTGTAGCCGTGCACCTTGTAGTGACCCGGCGCCCAACCCTGCAAAAACCTAAGAAAGTCTGCCCAAGCGAGCGGATAGAGCGCCCTCCACTCGGCCTCCACGGCAATCGAATTCACATCGGGCTTCAGGGCGGCGAGGGCCACTCGTAAGTGGGCGAAGTAAACATCAAGCCAGTGCTCGGCCTGCTGCTCGCACTCACCTTCATCCAAACAACTGCTCAGGAAATAGGCGACGTCCTTCACGCCTACCCCGCCCCCCACGTACTGAAAGTCCACGGCCGCGACCCCTGCCTGTTGTTCGTCAGCACCACGCTGGCGAAAACAGAAGTTCGCTACTTTTGCGTCTCCATGCACGAGCGTCTGAAAATCGGCCGCACTCAATCTCTCATCGAGAGCAGCCGCTGAGTCTTTCAAACGCTTGTCGCCAATCACTTTCCACTCTTCTTGACGCGTCGCGAGGTGCCAATAGGTCCCCGGTTGCCACAAGCCCTGGGGTGGCTCACCCAAAAACGTCGCGTGAAATGTCGCCAGCCAATTCAAGCAAGCTCCCATCTCGGCGCGGCTCAAGCTATGTCGACGCTCGGAAAACCCCGCGGCATCGAGATCTTCGAGCACAAACAGCCAACGCCCCTCACGCACCTTCAGATAAAACGGCCGCGGCACGGGACACCCAGCGCCACAGCGGCGCGCATAATGTTCGTACCAATGGTGCTCGACCTGGTACGACTTCAGTTTCCGCTCGTGACCGACGTCGCTCGACCAGCCGCGAGGATGCTTTCGAGAAGATGGCGGCTCGACGCTCTTCACGACCACGGTAGGCTGAGCGAACCCTCCCAGCTCGACGCGCAGTATCGCCCCATAGCCACTCCACAATGACTGAATTCTTTCCGTCACGCGGGCACTATCAGCGCTCAAAGCGGCTCGTACTTCTGAGCAGAGCTCCTCACTCGGGTCCATCGTCACCTCATGCTACCTTCTGGAGCGATGACAGCAGGGACCCTCACCCTAGACAAGCCGTCCTCCTCGGGCCCCATTCGACTGGGAAAGATCGGCGAGTTCCTGATCACCGGAGGCGCGACGCTCCTTCTGATCCCGCTCGCCTACTGGTACCGGAAGTCAGCTGGCCTTGATCACTCGGAGTACATTGTCAGCTTTGCGGCTTTCTACGCAGCCTACGTGATCAACGATCCACACTTCGCGGTGAGTTATCTTCTCTTTTACAAGAACACCCGAGCCCGATTGAGCGGCGAGGAATTTAAGGGAGCCCAGCGCATTCGCTTCCTCGTTTCTGGTTTCCTTGTTCCGGCTCTGCTGGTGGGCTGGATTGCGGCCGCCTTCATTCAACAGTCTGCGATGATCCTCGGGCTCATGGTGCAGCTGATGTTCTTGCTCGTCGGCTGGCACTACGTGAAACAGGGCTTCGGGGTCCTGATGGTACTCTCGGGTCGCAAAGGCGTGCGCTTCTCGGCGCGTGAACGCTTCTTGATTCTCGCCCATTGCTTCTGTGGTTGGGCCTACGCTTGGACGAGCCCGCGCCAAATGGGCGCCACCTACGAAGAATCAGGGGTGGTCTACACCGCCCTCAAGCACCCCTTTGGTCTCGAATACGTTGCCCTCGCCGCCTTTGCCGCCTCCAGCGTGGGGCTCGTTTATGTCGTGGCTGAGCGCATTCGCCGCAAGCAAGCTTTTCCGCCACTGGCTGCCACCTGTGGCTTCTTCATGTCGATCTGGCTGTGGACCGTCTATTCAAGTTTCGATCCGCTCATCGCCTACGTGATCCCTGGTCTTCACTCACTGCAGTACTGGTATTTCGTCTACCTGCTGAAGCGCAATGAAGCTCGCGAACAAGATCAAGACATCAAGGTGAGCACTCACTCGATGATTCGCCTCGGCTTATTCTTCGCGAGCTGCGTGGGTCTCGCCTGGCTGTTCTTTAACGGCATCCCCAGCTTCCTCGACGAAACCGTCGTCGCCACCACGGCCAAGATGGGCGAAAACCCCGAGCTGTCGTCCCTAGGCCTCGGCGCCACCCCCTACGTCGCCGCCTTCGCCACGTTCATCAATATCCATCACTATTTCATGGATCATGTAATTTGGCGGCGAGAAAATCCCGACACACGATTCCTTCAGAAATAGCGAGCGACCGCGAGCTCGCGAAGCGGAGGCTGGGGGGGTGACCTCACGGAATTTACTTCCGACGAGGGGGGGGGATGCTTCAGCTCCCCCAAAAAATCAGCATTTGGCGGCGAGAAAATCCCGACACACGATTTTTGCAAAAATAGCGAGCTAACGCGACCTCGCGGAGCGGGCAGCAAGCCGCCCTAAATCGGAGCGATTGTCGCAATCCCGCGAAGAGCTCGCTCCAAATACCCGTCCATGGAGTACTCCTGATTGCGTTCAGCAAACCTCAGCGCGGCATCCCGAAAAGAACTCTCATCGATGAGCCGTATCAGCGCGTCCGTTGTCGCACGCGCTGTTTGAGCGTTCACGGCTAGTCCCGCACCGATCTTATTCACGGCCCCTGCGATGAGCTGTTGCTCCAGATAAATCGGCAGTGACAAAACTGGCTTTCCAGCGAGCAAGAGATGAATCGTCGTCCCGTGATTGGCATTGTTGATCGCAACATCACAGGTGTCAGCGACCTCCCACAGATCGAGTCGTTCGGGAACAAAACGAAGGTCCTGCGAAGCGAACTGCTTTTGAAGCTCTGGTGCGATGCCATCGCCCACGACCAACGTTCGAAACCCCACCTGTTTGAGCTGCTGGAGAGCGGTCGGCAGTCCGGGGAATGGCTTCAAGTACGCGAAGATGCGCGGTCCTTTGCCAGCGGGCCAACTCGGAGAAAGTCCTCCGCGAGGTGACGGCGGAGGCCCCAAGTAGTGCCCCGACTCGCGCTCGGGAAAGTGATCGAGTTCAGGCACCGTTTTGAGCAGAGCGAGGGTTCCCTCGTGGAAGATCTCACTCAAGCTTTCTACAGGATTTTTGACGAGCCCCTCAAGCACTTGATTCACGAGATTCAGAGTTTCCGTTTCATCATGGGGCACTCCATCTGGTAGGCGCTGTTGAAACGACCAATAGCGAGGCAATGACGCCGTTTGAGGGGGGACAAAGAAGCCCGTTGATAGCGAGGCATGCGGAATATCCCGCCCTCGCAAAGCCAGCAGCAGTGTTGGCGCAAAGTCGCTGAGCACGAGATCTGGGCGAATCAATTCAAGCAAGCTGTTCCAAGATTCAGCTCGCGCCAAGAGCCCCGAAGCACTCCACCAGCCGCTGTTGTGGAGCACCTGAGCCAGGGTCACTGTCAACGGGTAGAGCGGTCGGGGTCGTTCCAGGTCGACAGGCGCCTGAAGAATCGAGCATCCCATCTTGCCGAAGGCCCGCTTCGCGCGTGCGACATCACGAGACACCACGGTGACTTCGTGGCCGCGAGCCGAAAGCGCCTCAAGCAAAGGCACATGAGGCGACAAATGCCCCATCCCCATGCCCATTTCCCACGCGAATAGAACTCTCATAACTCAAGTAGACTCTAGGGCATCACTCATAAAAAAGCCCCCCTCGGTAATACCGCGGGAGGCTCTTTCTTGTGGTCCGACGCGCTTGGTCGGTTTCGATGAGCTCAGTCGAGTTCGATGAGCTTCACTTCGCTACCGTAGTACCAAGGCGTGTAATAGGAAGGCACGTTACTCAACAAGCATGAGAGAGCTTCATCTTCCTCGTCGTAAATGACCGGGCAAACGTAGCGTCCATGTGTTCCCGTGCGTGTGCAGGTTTGATTGCCCACACACTGAGCCGCCTGGGTGCCCTGACTTCGGTCGCAGATCGCGCCTTCGTCAAGCTGCTTCGTACACACGCCATCGAAGTCGCTTTCGTGACCAGGCTTGTCGCGCTTGCAGAACAATCCCTTTTCGCACTCATCCCAGGCTGAAACGAAGTGCGCGACACTCGACCCATTCGGATGCTGCACCGAACAGTCATCGCCCTCTTCCTTCGCTCCATTGACACAAACGCCGTCCTCGTAGTCGCAGCGTTCAGAGGCACAGTAGATGGAATTGGCTGAACAAGTTGCTCCGTTGGGGCGATTGTAGGTGGGCTGACAAGTATCGTCCTCGCCGTCACAGAAGGCACCCTCTTCGCATACGTTGTAGAGTTCGCAGCTCTCACCAATTTCCTGAATCTCTAAGCAGGCATATCCGCTAGTTGTCACGCCGGTGTAGATGCACCTATCCGCTGCAGCACAAAGGTCCTGATCAGCGTCGCAGTCACCGTTTCTCGCAACCTTCACCGAACAGACTGAATCGTGACAAATGCCGGATTCACATTCGGCATCCAAACTGCAAACCCCGTCATTGGCGACCAACTCCATGCAGGCATCGTCCACACAGACCTCGCTGGCCCCGCAGGCGTCCTCAAAGTCATCGCCACAATAGGTGACGCAGGTGGTGTCACAAATTCCTGAGGCACACTCACTGGCAAGATCGCACGCTTCGCCGCCGATGCCGGTGCAGACATTTCCACCTACAACGGCGTCATAGTAGATTGAACCTGATTCACACTCGTCCGCGTAGTTGCGCTCCTCATCCTTCTCCCCAGGGGTTCCGCAGTGACCATAGTAGCTCCCCAAGGCGCCAGCATAAGGCGTCACTTGGCACTTGAGTCCCTCATCACAGTCATTGCTGTACAGGTAGCAATAGGAGTCTTCCTCACAAGGCTCTACACAAGTCGAAGTGGAAGGACTGCATTCGAGCCCAGCCTGACAGGGAACAACAAGAGAGTAGCCGCTCGACTGGAACTGAGGATCGAGGAACTCGCACTTCTCGTCCTTGCCCGGCCTTGTCGTGCACTCACCGGAGCCAGCGTCGCAATAGAGCGACTGGTCTTGCCGGTAACACTGAGAGTCCTCGATGCAGCGGTCTTCCTCCTCAGCTTCAGGAATACAAATCCCTTCGCTGTAACCGGCGCCATAACCGCAGATCAAACCCTCTTCGCACTCGCCCCCGTAGTAGTAGTTGTCGCAGGCTTCGCCCTCGGTCTGGAGTCCGATGTAAATGTCATCGCACGCGGCAGGCATTCCGGGATTACAGGCGGGCGCAGCGCCAGCTTCGTCACTGCCGCATTGTTGAGCTGTGATGTAGTCCACACACGCTGCAAGATTGTCCTGGTCGACCTGAATGCGCCCCTTCTGGAGTGCATCCGCTCGCATCGAGGCTTGCTCGAGCATGCTCGCGATTTCTGAGCCGAAACCATAGGCTGAGCCTTCTAAGTAGAACTCGAAACCGGCGTTCCCGCGGTTGATCATATCACTGTAAGTATCCTTACAGTCATCGACGTCCGAGAAATGAGGCGCCACAGAAGCACGCACTTCTTCGTCTTCGCAGCAACCATAGAGCCACTCGCAATACGCATCAGAGAGAGCCGAGAGCGACTCCTTGGTGTCGCTCAGACCTTCACATGAACCACCACTATTGCAGGTCTCCAGCTCTTTCAGACGCTCCTTGGCCTCCTCCAACTCCTTCTCGAGGTCAGCTTGGTTGCCGCTGCCATCCTTGATCAACGCTTCGAGGCGTTTGATTTCGTCCTTCAGGTCGTCAACCTGAGTGTCAATCGACTTCTCACCACCAGCGCCATCGCCATCGCCATCACCGATCGGAGTATCATCGTCTCCACCGCAGGCCGTAAAAGCCATTCCAAGCGTTAGAAGTGCTGCGCAACTCAATCCAAGTCTGATTCTCATTATTATTCCCTTTGTTCCCCTCGTGGGCATTCCAAGTACATCTTCTGCATCAAGCATCCAGAATGGATGGATCAGAAAATCCCTCGCAGGTTGTCGAATCAAGAAACAGAAGGCAACCTCCAGAGTCAGATACACTCGTGCTAGAATCGAAACTGCCAACACAGCCAAAAAGAGCTGCGCGCGCTATCCTTCGTTTCATGGCCGGCCGAACAGCCTCAACTCATCCAGTAAATTCCCCATGACTGAAGCCCCGAAGCCCACACCATCAATTGCTGTCGCCTTCATCGTGCGGGAAAAATTTGGATGGGCGTTGCCTGCACTTAAACGTCTCTACCGCTATGTGGCGCAACCATTTCAGCTCTTCTTGGTCGACTGCGGCTACCCGCCCAAAATTCGTGCAGAAATTGATGATTTTCTGCAAACCAAGGCCAACGTGCAAGTACTGGAAAGTTTTCGTTACCTCTACCCGAACGAAGCTCTCAATTTGGTCATCGCTCAAGTCAAAGAGGACTACCTGTGCATGATTCAGAACGACGTGCTCATCGAGGAACACTTCATGGACGAACTGCTCGGTACATTTCAGAAGTTCTCCTGCGACATCGTATGGCCCATGACCTACGAAATTCACAATGGCGAACGCGAACCCCACCGCGACGAATACACTGACACCTGCATCCGTCAGCAGGGCGACCGGCTCCTCGTGCAGCAAGAAAAGTCGCCCTCGGAAATTGAGACCAACCCCGAACGGAGAATCCAGCACTTCGAAATGCACTGTCTGATGTTTCGCACGGAAGCTGCAAAAAAGCTGGCGCCGTTTCCCGCAATCAATTCACGAGAGCACATCGATTGCGCCGTAGCCGCGTATCAGCTCGGCATGCAGATTTATGCGAATGAACGCGCCTGCGCTAACTATGTGCTTCCTCCCATTCACGATTACGACGCGGACTACTTCAGCTTCCGTTGGGATCCGGCCGTCGCCGATCGCTCGCATCGCGAAGTGGCTCAGCGCTACGGTATCAGTCCGTTTCCGTCAGCGATGGGCTTCGTACTGAGTCACGGCAAACACGCGTTACGCTCTCGGCGCATCAAGAGTCCGCCCGAAACGAGCGAAATCGACACTTTCCTGCCCTAGTCGCGACTGCTTGGGCCAGCGGAAGAGTGCGGAGCAATTGCTTTGCGTCTTGAGCAGGAGAACTATCCCGACGTGACCACGACTCAGCCACACCGCGACACCGTTTGCTTCCTCTGCGACTCTCATGTCCAGCTGGAGTCTTGCCAAGCCGCGGCGACACTTCGACCGAAACTGGCGAGCTACATTGAGCGCGCTGCACCGGAGCGTTTTCAAGCAAGCGGGCACATCTGCCAGAGGTGCATGGATCGCATGCGCATGGGCCTTGTTGCAGGTCAACTCGAAGACGAGCGAGGCGAGCTCTCCTCCCTAGAACAGGAAATTGCCAGAAAAGCCGCAACTCACGAAAATATCACAAAAAACATCAGCGAGACATTCAACAGTCGACTCACACTCGGTGGACGAGTCGCCGACAGAGTCGCCCGGATCGGAGGCTCATGGAACTTCATCCTCGGATTTGGCGCGGTGCTCTTCGTTTGGATTCTGATCAACGCCTGGGCGCTTCGAGGCGACAGCTTTGACCCCTATCCCTTCATTTTGCTCAACCTGGTGCTCTCGTGCTTGGCGGCAATTCAGGCGCCCATCATCATGATGAGCCAAAATCGGGCCTCTGCTCACGATCGGCTACAAGCCGATGAAGATTTTCGCGTCAATCTGAAGACAGAGCTTGAGGTCGCCATGCTCCATGAAAAGCTCGACCATCTGCTCGGTTCCCAATGGCAACGCATGATGGAGGTCCAAGAAGCGCAGATGGAACTCCTCCACGAGTTGCGTAACGCTGACACTCGCCCAGGCAATTAGAGGTACGGTAGGGCCAAACGAGCTGCGCCATCACGAAGCCGCGAGAGAAGCGTTGCTTCCTGGAGTGTTGCGAGGCTGGTGGAAACGGCGTCGGCGATGCGTGCATCGATCATGGTATTGAGCTGATTCGCCAAATCTCGATCACAACATTCGAGATCCGCCTCGAAATTGAGGCGAAAGCTGCGCTCATCCCAATTGGCCGAACCGATAATCACCAGCTCGTCGTCGACGATCATCGCTTTCGTGTGCTCGAAAGGAGGCGGCGACAGGACGATATCAATACCGCGAGCCAAGAGTCGCGGCCAGCAAGCGCGCGAGGCCCAAGCGACGAGTTTCAGATTATTCTGAGACGGAAGCACAATTTGAACGTGAATGCCTGCACTCACGGCGGCGCAAAGCGCCGTGACCACGTCCTCATCCGGAACGAAATAAGGCGTGACGATACGAACACTCCGCTTTGCACGCACGAGCGCAGCAAGTTTCAGCCACCGGATTGGCTCATCAACGTGATCAGGTCCGGACGAAACCAAGCGCGCACGGACGCCAGGGTGAAGAGGTGCGGGCACCGCTGCGCTCACTTCGGGGAGAGAAATCGGCTCCTCGACACGCTTCAGCCCCCCTTTGGCAAAGTTCCAATCGCCACGAAACAGCGCACCCATGTCGGCAACCACCGGTCCCTCCACCTGGAAGTGCACGTCGAGAGTCGTGTCTCTCGGTTCAAGCGATGCCATGCATCCTTCACGAATGTTCATGCCACCGGTGAACCCGACGCTCTCGTCGACAATCATCAGCTTTCGATGACTCCGCATATTCGCATAGCGCCAACGCCAGGGCATTGTCGTTGGCAAGAAGAGAGCCAGCTCAACCCCGAGCTTGCGAAGACGCGCAGCAATGGGAGGGTGCGAATAGCGCGCGCCTATCGCATCAATGATGACCCGCACACGAACGCCACGAGAGATCGCGCGTTCGAAAGCCTCACAAAATAGCTGTCCCGCTCGATCGTTGTCAAATATGTAGGTGAGCAGATCGACAGAAGTCGTCGCGCCGTCGATGGCAGCGATCATTGCACTGTAGGCTTCATCTCCACCCATCAGGGCAACAATCTGGTTCCCCTCACGCCACACACTCGATTGCGACTGTTGGTGCGAAAGGCGCGCACGAGCACGCGCAGGAATTCGATTCACCCCCACCACGACGTAGAAAACGGGACCCAACCAAGGAACAAACCAAATCATCCCCAACCACAGCGCTGCGCCCCGAGCTTGGGGATGGACGATAAGGACGTGACCCGAAGCCACCACAGCCGCGAGCAGATGGAGCCCCCAAAGGACCCGCAGAAGAATCACCGCCAGTTCTGCGTCGATCATCTTCCGGCCTCTCGCTCTAAGACTGCATCGGGGCAGAGACAATCGCGACTGCGACAAGAGCAAGGATGAATGCCCTGAAAAAGGGCACAACGGCGCTGGCTCCCAGGCCGACGCCCAGCACACCAAAAACAGTGTCGCTCAACTTGGGACGATTGTTTTCATCCATTTCTCACATCTACCACATCTCACCAAAGCACAATGAAGCGGAGTACCAGCCAGCCTTCCGCACGAGGCAAAGCGATGTGCCAACGAGCCGCCCGCACGAGGCAAAGCGATGTGCCAACGCCCCGCACGAGCAAAGCGCTGTGCCAGCCAGCCGCCCGCACGAGGCAAAGCCGATGTGCCAACGCCCCGCACGAGGCAAAGCCGATGTGCCAACGCAACAACTCCCGTTAAAAGCCACAAACGGAGACACGCGACCTCCCCTCCGAGGGAGGAGTGGCGACGCGCGCTCAGCACCGCTTCGAGCGACAAGCGAGAGAGGAGCGCACGCGGAAGTTGGGGGAGATCGTCCGGAATTTACTTCCGGACGATCGGGGGGCTGGGACAGCCCCCCATAAACTAACGCCCGACGCTAATGCGCTTCATCTCAGTCATGTAGCCGCGCAGCTCCTGACCGATGATTTCAACGGGATGACTCGTAATGTCGAGGTTGATCTCGTTGAGCTCGAGATTGTCGACGCCGTTGTCGCCCTTGTTGAACTTGGAACCAATGATGTCCGTGTCGACTTCGCTCATGAAACCCTTGAGCAAAGGAACTGCCGCGTGGCTGAACAGGTAGCAACCGTACTCTGCGGTATCAGAGATCACCTTGTTCATCTCATAGAGCTTTTTGCGGCTGATCAAGTTGGCGATCAGAGGCACTTCGTGGAGTGACTCGTAGTAGGCGCTCTCTGGCTCCATCCCGACGTTCACCATCGCTTCGAACGCGAGTTCAACCCCGGCTTTGACCATGGCGACCATGAGCACGCCGTGATCGAAGTACTCTTGCTCAGAAATTTCCTGAGAGCCTGCAGGCGTCTGCTCGAAGGCGGTGTCCCCGGTTGCGGCACGCCAGCCGAGCAGATTCTTATCGTCCGCGTCCCAGTCTGCCATCATCGTGCTGGAGAATACGCCGGTGATGATGTCGTCCTGATGCTTGTCGTAGAGGTCACGCATGATGTCCTTGAGCTCTTCAGCCAGGTCAAACGCCTTGATCTTCGAAGGATTGTCGAGGCGATTCATCATGCCAGTGATGCCGCCATGCTTGAGAGCCTCCGTGATCGTCTCCCAGCCGAATTGCATCAACTTTGAGGCGTAACCCTTGTCGATGCCCTTTTCGACCATCTTGTCGAAGCAAAGAATCGAGCCAGTCTGGAGCATGCCGCAAAGAATCGTCTGCTCGCCCATCAAGTCAGACTTCACCTCAGCAACAAAGGAGCTCTCCAGGCAACCAGCGCGATGTCCACCCGTGGCCGCAGCATAGGCCTTCGCAATCTCAAGTCCGTCACCGTTTGGATCGTTCTCGGGGTGTACAGCAATCAGCGTGGGTACGCCGAAACCGCGCTTGTACTCTTCGCGCACCTCGGTGCCAGGGCACTTGGGAGCCACCATGACGACGGTGAGATCTTCACGAATCTTCATGCCTTCTTCAACAATGTTGAAGCCGTGGCTGTAAGCGAGAGCTGCGCCCTTCTTCATCAAAGGCATGATGGCTTCAACCACTGCAGAGTGCTGCTTGTCGGGTGTGAGGTTGAGCACCAAGTCAGCCGACGGAATCAGATCCTTGTAGTTGCCGACCTTAAATTTATTGTCCGTAGCGTTCTTCCAAGAGTCGCGCTTCTCACTGATCGCAGAATCACGAAGAGCAAACGAAACATCGAGGCCTGAGTCACGCATGTTGAGACCCTGGTTCAAGCCCTGAGCGCCACAGCCAACAATGACAATCTTCTTGCCTTCGAGCTTCTTCACGCCATCGGCGAACTCGCCGCGGTCCATGAATCGGCAGCGACCAAGTTGGTCGAGCTTTTGTGCCATCGTGAGGGTGTTGAAATAGTTGCTTCTTGCCATGACTGATTCTTTCGCTCCGCTTGACTTGCCGCCTGCTGCGAACAATTCAAGCTCGGGGAGCCGGGGGATGATGGGTTGGGGTGGGCGCAGGACGCCCCACGCTTCTGTACTCGGGGATTTAGCTCCGCCCGCATGTTGCGTAAATTGAAACAAATGCACGACTGCGTTGCAAATTTCGCAACCTGAGCGCGTATGGCGGCACTTTAGGCCCCAAACTGAGCGATTGAGTGACCACGCGACGAAAGTTCTTCCCCGTCGGCTCACTCGTCGGCTGTTCGAGTCAGCTGTCCTGGGGTCATCAAGAGAAGTCCAACGAGATATACGACGAGACGTTCGAAGGTTCCCACATGGATCCGGAGGGCACAATCTGGCAGCTCCAGTTGAGCCTCAGCGAAGCTTGACGGCGGCCAGCCTTTGAAGATCAATATCTCGATTTCTGCCTGTAGAGCTCGTGGAACGATCTGCCTGCGTTGAAGGTACGTGAGAGCAAACCGTGAACGATCCGAGCTCAGCCGCTCCGGCCAAACTCTTGCCACTCAGCATTGGGGTGCGAGCGCACCTTCGCACTGAAGCGTGGAGCCGAGCCCATATCTTGAGAGCCTCAAGAACACTCGCGGTGACTTGAGCCGTCTCACCCCCAGTGCCAGGCTTCCATGAATGCGGGGAGGTTGGTTGGTTTGGCGCATGAGCGCTGCTCTTACTGTGACAGCGACCTCTGTCGGTGCCCAAGAAGTAAGCGAAGCATCAGCGTCGGAACAAGCCCCAACGAACGTGGATGAAGGAGGCTTTGAAGGGCTTTCGCTTCTTGAGCTTCTCAATCAGCCTCTGCCGACTGGCTCGTTTGTCGGCGCCGATGTGCTCGAGTCGCCCATGAGCGTGACGGTGATTCATCGTGACGAAATTCAGGCGTCGGGAGCACGACACTTGAGCGAACTGCTTGAAATCTATGTGCCGGGGTTCCAGTACATGATCAACAAGTGGAACGGAGTGATCTGGGGAATGCGTGGGGTTGCCACCGACCGGAACTCCAAATTCATCTTCCTGGTCAACGGCCATCAGCTCAATCTTCAGGCCAGTCACGGCGCCTATTCGGAAACCACCCTCGGGCTATTGGACGATATCGAGCAGGTGGAAGTTCTGCGTGGTCCTGCGGGAATGCTCTACGGCTCAGGCAGCATCGCGGGCGTCGTCAATGTGATCACTCGCACTCCCCAAAACACGTCTGCGGATGTGAAACTCGGTTACGGGACAGAGCGCAATCCGCAGGGTGAAGCTTCTGCCCATGTCGCCTACGGCGAGCAAAATGGCTTCACGCTCTCGGTGGGCGCGCGGAAGTCGAATGGACACGGTGATCGCGCGGGCAGGGTTTACGGTAACCATGAGTGGCCCGCGACCGGCGTTCCCTCAGCTGACGGCAACCCTGTGGATGGCAGCCCCTGGCAAACCCCAGGAAATTTTCGCGTCAGCGCCGACTGGCATCACGGGGAGCTGCGCGTCTACGCTCGATTTACGCGTCAACAACTTCCCACGGGGCAGTTCTTTATCGTCGACCCTTGGCCGGAAAGTTCTGACCCGGTCGCGGACAGCGCCGGTCCTCGCATCGTTGACGGTCGCGTTGTTGAGCCGACTGATCCGCTTGGACAAACCGAAAGCTTCGGCTTCAACAGGCGACTCCACACAGTGGATAGTTTAGCGGTGAACACGACCTGGCAACACAAAGTCGGTGCAGATGTGCTCATGTCGGGCCTCGCTTTTGCGGGAACGACTGATGCTCTGGAAACCCAGGCTCGCGAGGGCTACGGCGTCCCCGGAGAAGACCCTGTCGCGGGGCAAATCGGCTACAGCTTTGGAGACAAGCGTTTCACGACCAGCCTCCGCTACCAGCTCAATCGCATCAAACACTTGCAGTTTGCTTTGGGCGGGGAATACCGCGTCGACCAAATTGGCAAGGACATGACAGGTCGAAATACCTTCGGAGGCAGTGACGCTCGCTTCTTTGTCATGGACGTCGTCTACGGCAACCTCGCTCTCTACGGCGAGGGCGTTTACGAACTCACCTCCAAGCTCTCGATTGAGTCAGGTGTGCGAGTCGACAAGCACAGCCGCACAGATTGGATTGCCAATCCGCGAGCAGCCCTGCTCTTCTTTCCTGCTGAAGAACACGCGATCAAAGCCATCTTCCAGACCTCCTCGAACAACGGACAGGCAGATTTTTACGAACTCGACTGGGCGAGCGTGACAGACGAGGGGCAAATTCGAACTGCGCCTTACCTAGAGGTCCCCTCCAATCCCGATTCGACGATCATTCGCCCGTCCACTCTTGAAGAGCGCTACAAGTTGAAACCCGAGCGTGCTGTCTCATTCGAATTGAACAGCATGCACTTTTTAGCCGACTCCCTCACACTGTCGCCGTCCCTGAGTGTCACCCGAATCAGTAATCTCTTTACCTGGAACCCTGATTTTTTTAGCACAGTGAATGCTGGAAATTACAGCTTCTTCTCTGCGGAATTTGAAGGTCACTACAAGCCAAATCCGGATCTCCACATCGGTTTGAATCAGGCTTACACCCGCATTCTTACAGCTGACCAAAGCGCAACAACGTTCACCCGCGACGGCGTGCGAGTCGAACCAAACGGAGATGGAACCTACGCAGTGGTCGAAGACCCGAGCAATCCCGAAACGGTGGAGGTGAATGCAGTCGATGATCAAATCTCTGATGATGGGAGAAACCTGCTCAACCTTTCGAGCAACATCACGAAGATGTTCGCGACTTTTCGTCCTCTTTCCTGGTGGACGCTGCACAGCAACGCACGCATTTTTTGGGGGCTTCCAGGCCGCAAGAACCTCTATGAGGACGATATCAAGGCAGGCTACGGCTACCTCGACGTCGAAAACGGTGCGCCCATCGTCAAGTGGAACGCCGCCACCCACTTTCACTTCGGGAGTTCCACAGTGGGGCTCTACGTTTTCGATATCTTAGGAACGTCGACCAGCCGTCACGCGGTGCGCCATCAGCAGAGCACCGCGCCTGTCCAAAGAGCCCTGTATACGGTTGACCAACGCGCCTTCTACGTCTCCTACGGCCACGCCTTTCGCTGAGCGCGACTACGCAAAAGCTGGAGACACTTCTCGCTCTGCGTTTATCGGAACAATTCCCACAAAACGGGAAGTAGCGCAGGCGGCGCATGTGCTTAGCTTGAGCCGCATGAATAAGACTTTTAGCCGTCGTACTGCTCTTTCCGCCGGGACCACGCTGGGTTTATCCAGCCTTGCGGGCCTTTCGAGTGTCAGCTGCGTCCGCAAAGAGGGCTCCGAACCAGCAAAAATTCCTGAGCAAACCAAAGAAATCGCGCCTCAAATCCCTTTCGGCACCCATCCTCAGGCATTCGCTCCCGGTTCAATCTTTCCCAGCGCACCCCAGAAAGAACAGGACGACGCGGTTCGTGCATTTTTCAAGGTGTGGAAGGAAAAGCACATGGCCCCCGGCTGCGAGCCGGGTGAGCTCGTGGTGAAGTCCGCCACCAAACCATCGAATCTGACGGTGAGCGAAGCCCACGGCTACGGCATGGTGATTCTCGCCTACATGGCCGGCGAAGACCCTGAAGCGAAACGCAAGTTTGACGCAATGCTTCGCTACCATCGTGCCCACGGCTCAGGCATCACCGACGGTATCATGGCCTGGAACCAGAACACTGCCTGCGTCCACGTTGGAGGCAACAATGGCGCGACTGACGGCGACATGGACATTGCCTATGCTCTGTTGCTGGCTGACAAACAGTGGGGCAGCTGCGGTGACGTAAACTATCTCGAAATCGCGCAGTGGGTACTTCATGCGATGAGCCAATCGAGCATTGAGCGCCACGGCCGCTATCCACTGCTGGGAGATTGGGTCAATCCTCAGTGGACATTGAGCCACTACAACGGAACCCGCGTCTCCGACTTCATGTGCGGCCATTTTCGCTCCTACCAGAGCGCCGTGACTGATCCCGTATGGCACGGACTTATCGACCACTGCTATTGGACGGCCGAGACTCTCCAGGTCAAACACACCACCACGGGCCTTCTTCCCGACTTCGCAGAAGGCATGGACCAGGGCACACCACACCCTGCACGTATGGGATATCTTGAAGGTGCTCGCGACGGCAGCTACGCCTACAACGCCTGTCGTATCCCCCTTCGCTTCGGAACCGACTTCCTCACTAGTGGCGACAAACGAGCCCAGCGCATCGCCTACCGCCTCAACGCCTTTGCCAAGAAGGCCAGTGGTGGAGACCCAAAGAATCTTCGTGGTGGTTATCACCTAGATGGAACGGAAATGGTCGACTACGAAACGATGGCCTTTACCGGACCCTTCGCGGTGGGCGCCATGGTGGATCCGGACGGCCAAGAGTGGCTCGATGCTCTGTGGAAACACTCCGTTGAGCGGGAGAGCGAGCGCTACTACGAGGACACGCTCCGGATGCTGTCGATGATTGTGCTGAGCGGCAATTGGTGGGCCCCAGAAAAAGTCAAAAGCCCGTGTCCTGTTCTGGCCGAATAGGCGCGTCCTCAAAGTAGGCACTAATCGGACGAAGCTTGCGCAGGGTGCAAGGACGCGCCAAGAACGGACGCGTCCTCCCTTTTCGACCAAGCGCCCAGCGCCTGCGCCCGCAACGTGACCGATTCCGCTCTCCTTCCCCCCGCGATCCGCCGCAGCAACTCGCTCCATAAGCGCGTGCGACTCTACGCGTCACTATGCGATTCAGCGTCGTTCGATCCTGAACATCACAGTGAGTTCGAGGGAATCGCCCTGGACATTGCGCGCTTTCAACAGGAGTACAGCCCAGGTTTCGCCCGCATGGTGGCGATTTTCGGTGGCCGTCTGGACTCGTTGAACGATCTGCCGATCATCCCGTCCGACACATTTCGTCTCACGCGGGTCGCTGCTCACCCCGCCGAACTTGACCAAGCAGTATTTCGCACGAGCGGCACTACGCTCGCCATGACTGGCACACACGCGGTACGCGACCTCAGCACAAAAGAAGAACTCGCGCTTCTGCAGGCGAAGAGAACACTTTTTCGCGACCATGGACGCGGCGTAGTCGTCGCCTTGGCCCCCTCGCCTACGAGTCCCCCCACCTCATCACTCACTCATATGATGGAGCTGTTCATGGACCACTTTGACGGACGACCCCTCGCGGCCGAACCAGACGGCGCCAAGTACTCCGCTCAAGCGCCAGGCCGCTGGCTCTTTCACAATCACGGAGTGGATCTTGAGGGACTACGGCGTGCCGCTCGACTAGCAAAACATCGCAGTGAACCACTCTACGTCCTTGCTACGTCCTTTGCGCTCCTGGCCACGATCGAGGCGCTCGACGGCGAACGCCTACAAACTCCCGGGCGAACGATGATCATGCTGACGGGAGGGTTTAAAGGTCATCAGACCGAACTCAATGAATCGGGATTGCGCAAAGCTGCAGCCGAGACGTTCGACACCGATCTCGATTCCATTTGGGGCGAATACGGGATGACCGAACTCTCAAGTCAGCTTTTTGAACAACACCCTCTCAAGTCGGCGGCATCACTGCCTCCCAGCGCCACGCTAGGCTGGTGGCAGAAGACGTCCGCAGCAGGCACTTACTTTCCGCCGCCGTGGCTCAGGGTGCGGGCTATCGATCCCGCAAGTTACCGCCCTTGCACCCCTGGTCAAACGGGACTGGCCCACTTCATCGACTTGGCGAACGTCGATTCCTGCATCTCTGTCGTCACGCAGGATTTGATTCGCGAAGCTGAGGGCGGGATTCAACTCCTTGGTCGAGCCGCTCGCGCGCCGTCGCGGGGCTGCAGTCTGCCCTTCGAAGGATTCCTCAACCCCATCAAGGGCAGCAAGGGGGACGGCCGTGCTGGATGATCGACTGGAGCGACTTCTCGCTCTCAAAGCCGCGGCAGCCGAGATCGCTGATCCCACCGCTTCCCTGGGAAAAGAGGCGAGGAAGACGTTGCTCGAGAGTTCCTCACTCTCAGGGGAGGGAGTTGAATATGCTCTCGGCCACTGCCTTGAGCACTCAGTCCCGCGTTCGACTCTCTCTGGCATGGTCGGTCAAACGAAGATGGCGGCGCGCTCCCATGTGCTGCTTTCGGGGAACGTCTTTGTCGCTGCTTTTCGTGCGATTGCCCTCGGCCTCATTCAAAGCCCACGCACCCAGGTTCGCTCCTCAAGGCGCGCGCCCGCCTTCGCACGCTTACTCTATGAAGGGTCGAACCACGCCTTTGACCTGCTCGAGGAGTTGACCCCGCGAGCAGGCGATCATTTTTGGGCATACGCCAGCGACGATACCATTGCCAAACTCCGTGCCACCTTGCCGGCTCAAGTCCATTTTCATGCCCATGGATCTGGAATGGGCGCCGCCGTGATTCGAGAAATACCGGGAGTACGATCCCTTGATCTCACCGAGGCCGCCAATGCGTTAGCAATGGATACGGTAGCCTTCGACCAACGAGGCTGCTTGAGTCCACGAGTGGTGATCGTCGAAGGCAGTCGAGAATTCGCTGAAAATTTTTGCAATCATCTGGTCAGCGCGCTTGCTCGCCTCGAAGAATCAATTCCTCGAGGGCCGCTGAGCGACGAAGAAAAAGCGGATGCGCTCCGACATGAAGCTACAATGACCTTCGTCGGCAGTAGCGTTCCAGCTGGTATGGGTCTGGTTTTCCTCGATCCGGAGGACGGTCGAGTGCTGATCCCACCCATTGGACGATACCTGCATGTCACCCGCACGACCGACGCGCTCCCGATCTTGAAGACGATGGCGCCCACACTCACAACCGTCAGCTTCTTCAACGGCGAACATCTGCCGGGCCTACTTTTTGAGGCCATCGGCCCCCGACGCTACGTGGATCTCGGCAAGATGCAGACGCCAGCATTTGATGGCCCGGTCGACCTGCGCAAAGGCTGGACAGCGGACGTGATCTAGCTCACGCCTCAACCGTGCGCTCAGACCTTGGCCGCTTGGCGTGGTCTAATGCGAGAGGTGCGTTCTGAGACGAGCCGTAGCGTCAGTCGACGAGAGGCAGGTGCCGACGTTCACGAGATACGACTGAAAGCGGAGCATCGCTCAGGGGTAGTGCTTGATTCTTCGCGTAGACAGGATGGCGGCCCTTTTCTTTAAACCATTCCGCGACCGAATGGGTGCGGTGCATCTTTTCCACAATCTGTCGAAACCCGACACCCGTGTTGTAAGCGCAGAAACTCACCTCACCCATCTGCGTTCCATAGGGAATGATGCACATCTCCGTGCGCCGAAAATCGTAGTTGAACAGGTCTTGGAACCACATCCCGGCTACGAATAAAAAGCGCCATTCAAACTTGTGGGCATCGCCCTCGGAGTCGCCGACCTTTTCCGAACTCGCTCCCATTTGGCTGACGGCCTGGCGCACTAGTTCTGCCAGGCCGTAACCCTTGGGTGCCTTTTCCGGGCGGAAGTTGCGGAGAAACGAAAGCGCGATGCGCGTGACTGTCTGGCTCCGACTGAGTCCAGCATCAGCGATTGCCTGAAAATCCTGGAGCACCTGTTCCACGTTGAGAAAATCGCACAGAGCGGCGACTTCTTTGGTGCGCTTGTTCACGAGCAATATGGTGCCAATGCCGCAATTGGGGTGACAACCACAGTTGAGCGCTCCGAATTCGACCTCGGGACCCTGCATTTGATCGACCACATTGCTCATCGAGTTCATTGAACTCAATGGGAACCAATCGCGATGAGGATGAGTGATGCCGAGCTGATCGTGCACATCGTGCGCGAGGTGGCTCAGAGTATAGCGCTGCTTGGATCGGAGTTCGTCAGTGATGTCTTCGTCGCGCCCCGTAAAACTCACGGGCTGAAAAGAGACCACCGTGACCTTGTCTGCGTTGTCGATCGCGAACTGAACAATCGGTCCGACCTGTTCGTTGTTCACGCCATTGATCAGCGTCACCACAAGAACGACGTCGATTCCCGCCGCAGCCAAATTCTCGATGGCGCGCAACTTCACGTCGAACAAATTCCCCACCTTACGGTGCGAATTTGCTGCGTTCGTCACACCATCAAACTGCAGGTAGCAGAGCCGTAAGCCCGCCTTTTTGGCTCGAACCGCGAACTCGGGGTCTTCGGCAAAAGCGATGCCGTTGGAAGCACACTGGACGCAAAAGTAACCGATATCTCTTGAGTACTCGATGGCCTGGAAGAAGTGAGGACTCAGTGTCGGCTCCCCGCCTGAGAATTGGACGCTGAGTTGGCGACGCGGCTTGATCTTCAAGCTGTCATCAAGAATCTGCTTCACCTCGTCCCATTCAAGTTCGTGAACGTAACCCACTTGGTTCGCGTCCATGAAGCAGGGATCGCACATCATGTTGCAGCGGTTCGTCAGATCGACGGTCAGGACCGAACCTCGACCGTACTTGATGCTCGACGTGCCGTGGTCGCGAAGCTTTGTTTTCGGCGCCTCAAAGTCACGACCAGGAAACAAGTCTTCGATACGCTTCAGAAAGTCGACGTCCTTGGAGATCAGATCTTCAAAACGCCCGTGATGCGGACATTCCTTGGCCATCCAAATTTTACCATCGCGTTCAAATATATCTGCCTTGATCTCGCCCGGGTGCTCATCGAGGAACTTCGTCAAGTTCATCTGCTGATTGATCACCGCTTGGCGCGCCTCTTTGACGCACTTGGGACACAATGAGTCCGTCGTACGTGGCCAGCCCAAAGGTGGCTTGGTCCGTTCTTTCGCACGGAGTAGAGGCGCTGGGGCCCATTTCGGTCGCACGCGCGGGCTGGAATCGTCTTCGGCTGGCGACTCAAAAAACGGCCAAGCGCGCCGTGCGAGGGCGGTGACGGCAAGTTCAGCGGTTTTAGTGGCAGATTCTAAGAGTTTCGACATGTGGATCAGCGAGCGGGTCAATCCGGGGCAAGGGAGCAAAGCACAGAAAAGTCGGTGGGGCACCGATGAGTCAGCAGCTATGGGACAGTCAGGTGCTACCAAAGCGTCAGCAGCACCCGAAGAGTCAGAAAAGTACTGAAAGAACCCCGTCCCGCTTGGCTCCCGAGAGGCATGCTTCGCGCAACCCCCAACACCGGTCAAGAGAAGATTCTGTGCTAGCGTCGGCCCCTATGGATCGCCCTCTGCTTATCCTGAGCGACACACATTTGTCGCGAGACTACGGCAGCCCCATTGCCCAAGATTTGCATCGCCTATTTACAGAGAATAGCGGCGCCGAAATCATTCTGAACGGAGACATCCTCGATCTCTCCCTTGACCCAGCGGAACGCAAACCGGCCGATAGTCTGCAAGCTGCAATGGCTCCGCACCCAGCCTTTGTTGCGGCATTGACTACGCACATCGCGCGCGGAGGAAAGCTAACGCTCATTCCTGGAAATCACGACGCTGGACTCAGCGCGTTGGGCCAGACTGAGTACCTTAAGCGCAGCTTAAATGCGCCAAATGACGAATGCCTGGAGGTTCAACCCTGGTTCGCGCGACGAGGCGACGTGCACATTGAGCATGGGCATCTCTATGATCCCGACTGCGCGCCCAATCACCCTCTCGCCGATCCTAATCCTCGCTCCGAAGGACTCGGGACAGCCTTGATGCGACGCTTCATTTCTCCGAACGACGCTCACTTCTTTGCTCACGTGAACCAAGTCACTCCCAGCTCCGGACTGAAAACTGCGTTCGAAAAGTGGGGCGCACGCGCACCCTTAGTCATTGTCGACTACTTTCGTACGGCGATCACTCTTTGCGTGGAAGCGGCTGAACACAAGTCTCTCGTTTCAGCGGAGCGGCTTCAGGGCGAAGGACGGCTTCTGCAACACGCGGAGCAAACGCGACTGCACCCCGAGATCCTCGAGGCGCTTTTGCGCGTCGCGCCTCTTGCGACGCACCATGACCTTTCGTCCACCTTCTTGCGCCTTTACTTCGACCGCATCCTCGCCGGGACTGCTCTGGCAACTGGTGTGGGACTTCTCGGTAGTGCAGGCCTGGCGGCAGCACTCAGCACAACAGCCATTGTGACGGCTGGCGGAGCTCTAACGAGTTCGGGGTTGTTGCTGGCACTGCTCGGTGGCGGTTACCTTACCCACAGCATCACGCGCGATAAGAATCGCTACGCCAACGCAGTCATAGGTCAGTTGGGAGACGCTGCGCAGCGAGTACGCGAGGTCACCGAGAGTCGGCTGGTGATCATGGGGCACACCCACGTCGAGGTGGACGTGCCGGGTTACGTCAATCTCGGTTCATTCGGTTTTGGACGACGACGCCCCTACTTGATGGTCGATACGAACGGAAAACACGAACGCCGTTATCTGGCTTGATCGACGACCATCTCACGCAAGAACGTCGCTGTCTCATCTGCGACGCGACGTCTTTACTGGGCTAACGGCAGGGCATTCTTCCGCCGCCTCTCTCGACCGCTCAGGGTTTGATCGTGTTCGTTCCGGGCGGGGGAATGAATGTGAACTCCCCGGGCGCTACTGGCTGATTCACCACCGGAGCTTCAAAATCGAATCGATTGCGATTGCGCTGTGCATCGATCATCAGCACACGGCGCACCTGATAGGTTCCACCATCGACGTAGAGAAGCAGCTGTTGGTAAGCCGGAGTTGGCGACTTCGGGACTGCCAACAGGACGTAGCCGCCCTCATACTTGAGTTTCTGAGCGTCGAGCTTCTTGAGATGAAACTCCTTCTTCAACTTGGCGTCGCCGAGCAAGAAGGAGAGAGCCGCGGGGTACTGACTCTTTTCAATTTGCTGGACGTACATCTGCTTGTTGGCCTTTTCATAGACCTTGATCTCCTTGCCGTCAGAAACCACACGATTGCCATTGTTGGCGTAGCGCCAAGACATCTTACCGGGCTTCTGAAAGATTACGTCTCCGTGTGAATCCTTCGTTTTGCGGTAGGCGGCCACAAAGTAGCGCTGCTTGAACTTGGCACGGAAGGTTTTGCTCTTGTCATAGAAACTCTGAACGCGATCAGCCAGCTCTGTGGCGCTGATCGGCTGAGGAGCGGTCTCCGCTTGAGCTGTAAAAGCCGCAAAAGAAAAGGCAGTCGTGGCCATCGTCGTCAGGCCGAGAGTGAATGTACGTCGTGAGATCATGGCGAATTCTTGAGATAACCAATGGAGTCGAAGAAAGCTTCCAAAAACTAGCGAAAGACTGAGTCTCGTCGCCGGGAAGGTCACTTAGCATACGAGTCGGGCCGCACGAGCCTTCCCTGAGCTATCTATCTGTTATCTGGCGGCTTTTGCGAGCTTTATTGCCGCTGCTAGGTGGGGAGGCAAGCGGCGCCTCTGGCTTTGACTCTTTCGATCTTCGAGCAGTTGGGCCCTCGGGTCGAGTCGCAGCTCGGTAATCGCAATGGCCAAAGCATCCGCCGCATCCGCTGGCGGGGGCACTTCAAGACCCAGAATCGCGCTCACCATTTGAGCTACCTGTGCCTTCTCGGCTCGCCCATTGCCTGTGAGCGTACGCTTCACTCGAGCGGGAGCGTGTTCACGCATCGGAACACAATGACGTTCAAGACACAGGAGGACCACCCCACGCGCGTGTCCGAGCTTCGCGGCCGACTGGGCATTCTTGTCGAAGAACATACCTTCCACGGAAGCGAGACTGGGCTTGTACTGGACGATGACTTGTTCCAGCTGATTCGAGATCGCAAGCAGCCGGCTCGAGAGCGAGTTGTCGCCATTCACACGAATCACGCCGTGGGCGACATGCAGGAGCCGATTACCTGCCGAGCTCACCACGCCCCAGCCGAGATTTCGTGTTCCAGGATCGATGCCAATCGCAATCATCTGACCTGACCCTGCCATGGACGGGCAGGAAAAGGCCAGTATCAGGCGACAAGCTCTTAGCGGACGGTGATCGGCGGGATTTGGAACTCATCCCAGGCCGGAGTCAAGTTGGACGTGTCCTTCGACTGATTCCAGATGTAGACGCCGGGGTAGCTTTCAATCGTCCCGTCAGCTTTGACAAAAACGCCCGCCAAGTAGAGCTGCGAGGAGCGCGTATCAAGAGAAGTTGGCGTGTAGTAGTCAGGGGGCACGTTGAACTGGCCTTCATAACCTCGAGCCGACGAAAAGATCACCCAGTAGTAGCTGCCGCCATTCGCCGCACCGATACTTGGTCCCCACTTGGGCCAGCTGTTGATCACGCCGGGGCTGGCTTCGCCGGTGCAGGCGGGTGGATCGTTTGCCACCAAACGATGCGGGGCACCTCCGGCGGCGGGAATGATGTTCACCTCGCCATCGGGCCGATAGTAAATGTAACCGGTCGTCGAAGCGGCGCGGTTGAACGCGAGAAACTTTCCGTCGGGCGAAAAGTCCGGATAGTACTCCGCCACTCCGGGCTCCGCGGCGCCAGCCACCGCAGTGGCCGGACCGCCCGCTCCGCTATTGAAGGGAACCGTGTACAAGTCGGCCTCGGTTGGCCCTGCCAGAACGGTGTCCGGTTGTTTTGCCACAGCGCTCGCTTGAATTCCGCCCACGTGGCTGCCCGCAACTCGCGCAACTGATGCGTAGGCAATTAAGTCGCCAGCGTCATTCCAAGCAGGGTTCGCCGCCGCGCGCGTGTCCCCTGTGCGCGCGATCACATCCCAACCGGTGCCGCGAAATGAATCGAATAGCACATCGGGCATCGCGCTAAAGTCAGCTGAACCTTCGGCTTCCAAGTTGATCCAAACCAGGTCGGCCTTCTCGCTCAAATTCGCGATCACATTATTGTAAGGGGTGAGCGAGGTGAACGAAGCCAACGCTTTACGGTCACCCGTCGACCAATGCCCCTTCGAAAAAGCAATGGTGCCAATGAAGGGCGTCTTGAGCAGTCGAGCACCCAGATCGCTCACTCCTGTCGCGCGCGCGCCACGGGTCTCGGGTTCAATTGAGGCGGTGAGGCCGGCCCAAGGAAAACCGTCATTGAATGCCACAGCGGCGCCATCCGGCGTCGAGGTATGACAACCAATACAGCTGGGTTTTCCGGGATCTGCTCCAGTGGCATCATTCCATTCGCCACCCGCGTTCGACTTCACGGCGTAGCTATCATAGCTACGGATATCGCCCTCTTGGACGTCAGCGGGCTTGAGTGTGGTGACCACTTCTTCATCACCAACGGTGAAGCCCTTGAGCTCAGAGGCATTGATGTTGTCCTTCGATTGCTTGGACGCCCAATAGACCATCGCACCGCCAGCGCTCGCCGGAGCGATCGTGAAAGTGATCAAGCTCTCGGTGAAGCCGGTGCCGTTGTGAGCGCGAATTGTCGCAGTGACGGGCACAGGAGCCGAGTTAGCTCGACCAGCGACATACACCCAGTTCTCGTAGGGGATACTCCAACCACCCGGACCCGCGTAGCCCACCAAATCGTTTTCAATGCCGTCGGCCGAGAGTGTCACCTGATAAGCCGTGACCGTACCCTGCACTTTGAATCGAGGCCTCAGCCAGTTCCTGGGAATCAGGCTGCCGTCGGGAGGTTCCGTGACACAAGCCGCCCCGCTGGAGGCCCCGACAAATAAAGCTTCTACGTTCGCGGGAGCATCAGCTGCGATGTCGGCGACCGCTGGCCACGCTACCCCGCCGCCACCAAGACCATCCCCATCGCCCGGGTTGAAGTCCCCGTCGCCGGGATTGAAGTCTCCGTCACCCAGAATGTCTCCATCTCCATCACCGTCCCCGCTGGGATTTGGTGCAGGTGAGCATCCGGCCCACAAACCGGCGCCTAAAGCTGTGAGCAAGGCAATTTTCGAAGAAGACTTCAAGCTTTTCATCATGGTTCCTGCAAGGTGAAAGGGGACCGAAGCGTTCGGGGAACGCCAGTTAGTAAACTAACTATACCAACTTAAATTGCGCTCTTTGAAGCTGATCTTCTTAGGTCGATGTTCGTTCTCACCGCTTTCCTTCTACACGGGAATTTTCCTCACCTCCCAAGAGCCGCTTGATGCGCCGCCGACTCGCTCGTGCCAGCGTCCGGCTCCCATGAATTCGCCCCTGAAGTTCACCGTTCTCGAAGCCCATCACGGCAAGCGACTCGATCAGGCCATCGCTGCGCACTTGCCCGAAGTTTCACGGACACGCGCGAAGGTTGCGCTCAGCGACGGCGGAGTCTTCGTCGATCGCAAGAGAACCAAAGTGGCGGGGCGATTGGTGCGCACCGGTCAGCAAATCGAAGTGCATCTCGCAAACGCAATCGTCAGAAAGGAAATCGACACAGCAGCTCCCGAAATTCCCGTCGTGAAAATGACAGATGACTTCATCGTGGTCGATAAACCGAGTGGTCTCTTTAGCGCTCCCACGCCCGAATCCGACGCGAACGATCTGCTCCATTTCTTGAAGAAATCCTTGCAAGAAACAGGCGAAAGTACTGCTGAGCTTTTCCTGGTTCACCGACTCGACAGACCCACAAGTGGTCTCATGGTGCTGGCGCGCAACAAAAAAGCGGCGGCCTACCTGAGCGAACAAGTTGCCGAACATTCCATGACACGTCGCTACCAGGCTGTACTGGTCGGCTCGCTCGCGGAAACTGTAGTCCAGACCAGTTCCATTGATGGCAAAGACGCTGAGACGACTTTCACGCCACTCGAACAACGGGGTCCGGCAACCTGGGTCTCGGCGCGCCTAGGAACCGGACGCACCCATCAGGTTCGTCTCCATGCGGAGGCACTGAGCGCACCGGTAGCTGGCGACTCAAAATATGGTCGCAGTCTTCAGCGCGCTCTGGCCACGCGACCGCCGCGGCTCGCCCTCCACGCCTGCGAACTCACTTTTCGGGACCCTGCGACCCAAAAAGTCCTACAATTTGTCAGCCCTTGGCCCCAGGATCTGGCTGAGTGGTGGGCAAATCTCCCTCACTCCTCAACTTCCCTCTAAAACTACCGTTCTTCCAGCCTGGTGGGAGTAGTCCAAATCGGGGCCCTCCTCCTGGACCGGGAGACCTCGACAGTATGTTTTGGAATAAGGGGCAACCTTCATCACATCCCCCAGACAGCCTGGAAGAGCCCGAGGCGGAGCAGGCAATCGTGCTGGAGCCATCAGCCTCGGGAACATCGAGGGACGATACAGATCTGGAAGCCTTAGAAGCCCTAGCGGCCGTGCTCCGATCCATGGGACGCCATAGCTTCGATCTCGACGATGTGCCGTGCGAAGAAAGCAGCGAGGCTTTCGAGAAGTGGGCGCTGAGATTGCTGGTCGGGGACGCGCGAGGGGATGGAGCTGAAGCAGCTCAAACTCGTAGCCGAGGCATTCGCCGAGACTGGGGAGGGGTGAAAAGATTCACCGAACAGCATCGCCGCGCAGAACACGACTACGTCGTGACAGGAATGGCCAATCTGCGCCAAGCCGTACGTGTCTTCATTCAGTGTACGACGGGTAACTTCCGCGCGGAACGTCAGTCAGAAATCATCGTGAGCGAAGACTTGGACGATCTGGGTCGTGCCCTCGCCATCAACGATCACGCGCAAATTCGCGCGGCCGCAGAAAAGACGGCGGCCACCATGCACAACCAAATGGAGGCGCGTCGGAGTCGAGAGCAACGACAAATCGATCTGCTGCAGGACTCCATGGAAAAGCTGCGCCACGAGCTCAATCAGATGCGCCAAGCCGCAAAGATTGACGGTCTGACCAAGCTGTTCAACCGCGCTGCGCTCGATGAACACATCGAATTGGCAGCAGATCAGAGCTATCTCACGGCGACCGAATCCTGCATCGTGATGATCGACATCGATCACTTTAAGGGGGTCAACGACAACTTTGGACACCAGACGGGAGACGAAGTCCTACGCCAAGTGGCCGAAGAACTCGTTCGTGGCTTTTTCCGGCGCGAAGACTTCGTGGCGCGCTACGGCGGCGAGGAGTTTTGCATCATTGCGGAACACACGACCTTCGACACCACGCGTGAACGAACGGAAAGACTCAGACAGGCCGTGGAAAACCTAGCCATCGTCGCATTTGGAAAAACGCTCCGGGTATCGGTCTCATTCGGCATTGCAGCGCTCCAACATGGAGAGACGGCCGCCAGCTGGATCAAACGTGCCGACGAGGCGCTCTATCGGGCGAAGCTGAAGGGTAGAAACTGCATCTCCATCGCTCCGCCTTCGGAAGGCGAGGCTCTGGGTGGTCGAGGCGCGCCTCTGGGGGCGACACTCCGCATTCGCGCACCTGATGGTTCATTGATCATTCAGCGCCCCACTCCCCGTTCATCGAACGGCGCAGGCGCACCTTCTTCTTCCTCGCCCACGGTGGCACAGCCATCCCCCTCTTCAAGACCCGGCGCTCGACCTCCTCAATCAACGCGACTGCCTTCAAGCTCCAGCCATCATACCGCCGTAGCAAATCAGAACAGCGAAGCCCCTGCGTCAGGTCGAAAGGAAGGCGTCAAGCGCAAGGTAGGCAAGACCAGACCGCTTGGAAAACCTGCTCGAAAGGAGCCCGCCGCTGCCAAGAGCCCCATCTCGGCGCTACTTGGCCCGAGCAGTCGGCGCTAGAAAAGTCGACGCGCCCCCGGACCGCTGCTAAAGAGCCCGTCCCATGGCCGCCCCCGACAAACTCACCGGCAAGCAGACACGTCATCTGCGGGCTCTCGCCCACAGCCTTAAGCCGATTGTCCAGGTCGGAAAAAATGGTTGGACCGACGCCGTACGCGATCAGATCGATCAGGCCCTGCTTGATCATGAACTGATCAAGGTGCGCGTTGGTGGAGAAAGCCCCACAGAGCTCAAAGAATTCGCGGCCCAAGCGACGACGGCCCTCGCTGCTCAACTCGCGCAAACGATCGGGAATATTGCCGTGCTCTACCGCCGTCACCCGGACGAACCGAAAATTCAGCTACCGAAAGGCAAGTAGCCTCGGATTTCCTCTCCCTACCCTTCGCTTTCGCGACTGGGTATACCGGGCCCTATGGTGATGCCTGCGACTCGCAAACAAAGTTCCTCGAATCTCGTCTGGATCGATCTGGAAATGACCGGCCTCGATCCCGCGACCGAGGTGATTCTGCAAGCCGCGCTCATTGTCACAGACGCGGAGTTGAATCCACTGGAATCCTATTGCGTCGACATTTGGCAGCCCGACGCCGCCCTTGATTCGATGATTCCCTTCGTGCGCGAAATGCACGACAAGAATGGACTCACCCAGCGTTGCCGCAATTCACGCACCGAGGTGGGTCGAGCAGAACAGGAGCTTTTGGCCCGAGTGAGCGGTTGGTGCCCCTACCGCCCGGTTCTCTGCGGCAACACGATTGGCTCGGACCGCAAATTCATCGACAAATACATGCCGGCTCTCGGCGGTTATCTTCACTACCGCATGGTGGACGTGAGCAGCATCAAAGTCTTGGCCGGCCTCTGGTATCCTACCGCCGGCTACGAGAAACCGCGAGATGCCCAGCATGATGCCCTGTTTGACATCCAGCAGTCCATCGCCGAACTCGCGCATTATCGGAAGCGGCTGTTTCGCTCAAACGCGACGCTTCTCTAATCAATCGCGACGCGCTCGTCGTTCGAGGCATCAACGCCAGTCAAAACGGCATCAGCTCCAGTCAACAAAGCAGAACATCGATGAACGCTTCACCCTCGACAACATCGCGCGACCAAGCTCTCGCGCAACTTCATCGAGCTCTGGGCTCACGAATGATCACAGCTGCGGAGCTGGTTGAGGAGTACAAGAGCGACGATACCGGCATCGAAGGTTCCGTGGACGCGGTTGTGCTGGCCGAGTCGACGGAGGACATTCGGACGGCGCTGCGCATCGCTCACGAAACTGGCGTTCCCATCACTCCGCGCGCCGGTGGCTCGGGGCGAACCGGGGGCGCGGTGCCCATTTACGGCGGCATCGTGCTGGCCACGCACAAGTTGCGCTCAATCATCGAAATTGATCGGGAAGAAGGGATTGCAGTCGTGCAGCCTGGGGTGATTCTGGACGAATTTCACGCCGCTGTTGAAGCTGAGGGACTTTTCTATCCGCCAGATCCGAATTCGAGCTCCATGTGTTGCCTAGCTGGCAACGTCGCAGAAAACGCTGCTGGACCTCGCGCCTTCAAGTACGGCGCCACCCGCGACTACGTGCTGGGAATTGAAACGGTCGTGCCCGGTGGGGACCGCTTTTTTTCGGGCCGAAGGACAAAAAAAGGCGTCACGGGCTACGATACAACAGCCTTGCTTGTTGGCAGTGAGGGCACACTGGCTGCGTTTGGTGACATCACCTTGCGCCTGCTCCCCAAGCCCACTCATGTGATGACGCTACTCGCTCTCTTCCTCGACATGGAAAGCGCCTCGCGTGCGGTCAGTCGAGTCATCCAGAGCGGGGTCACCGCGCGCTGCCTTGAATTCTTGGACAGAAAAACCCTCGGGGTAATTCGCGACGCCGGAAATCCTCTCGACAAGAATGCCCATGCACTGTTGTTGATCGAGCTAGACGGCACCGAGGAGTCGTGTCTGGCTCAGGCTGAGCGAGTCGGCGACGATTGTGATCTGGCCGGAGCCTTTTCTGTCGTGGTCGCTCAAACGACAAGTGGACGTGCAAGTCTCTGGGAGGCGCGCAAGAAGATGAGCCACGCCGTTCGAGCTCGCGCGCTCCACAAGATCAGTGAAGATGTTGTCGTACCCCGTCGCCACCTCGCCCAGTTGATTCGAACCGTTGAAAGTCTCGGCGAAACCCTTCGCATCGATGCCCTCTGCTACGGTCATGCGGGCGACGGCAACCTTCATGTGAACTTTCTCTGGAACGAACCCGACGAAAAACGCCGTGTGGATCAGGCGGTTTCGGAGTTGTTCCAAAAAACCATCGCCCTCGGCGGCACCCTCAGCGGGGAACATGGGATAGGACTTCTCAAAGCGCCGTTTCTGCCCCTTGAGCAAAGTGGTCCCCAGATCGCCTTACAGAAGCGACTCAAGGAGGCCTTCGACCCGCGAGGAGTCATGAACCCTGGCAAAATCTTCCCCAGCAGCGGTCACGGCAGCTGTTAGGAGGACGCCTTTTCGGCCGGTCGAGCCATTTTGGGCGGCCTCCCGGCGGCCCCAAAAGGCAAGAGAAGCCCAGGCCCTTCTGGCCCAATCAACGCTAGTCAAAAGCCGTGAATCGGGGGCTTGCATTCAGCGCCGCACCCGCTACTTTCCGCTCCCCACTTGGAGAGGTGACCGAGTGGCCGAAGGTACTCGCTTGCTAAGCGAGCGCGGGTCAAAAGCCCGCCGCGGGTTCGAATCCCGCCCTCTCCGCCGAAAATGCTCATCAAAAAAAGTCTCGAGGGTCTCCTCAGAGACTTTTTTCATGCCAGCGGACGCCCCCAGCTGTGCGAGCGCGACGGCTTTCGGCCTAGCCCGGCTCCCCGTCCTGGGCTGCCCCTGATTCACCACTTCGATCAAGCGCGAACTTAAAGAGAATTGGCCCAACCACCTCGTTGATCGCCACAGTCGCGACCACCAGCGAACGAAAAGCAGCACCGAGCTGCGGAAACTCGGATTCAATCACAACGCTCATTCCCAGAGTCAGCCCCGCCTGACTGATCATCGAAGACCAGCCCCACTTCTTGAGCACTGGCGGATCCGCCGCGATCTTCGAAGACACCCGCTGGCCGCAAAATGTAGCAAATGCCCGTGCAAAACACAGGCCCAGCGCCACCGGCCACAGCTGACCCAAGAGCGGCAAGTTGAGATGTGCGCCAGCAGTCGCGAAGAAGACCACAAACACGATGGCCCCAGTCTCTTCAATCGCGTGAAGCAACTTCTCCCCCTGATGGGAAAGATTCTGAACAATAAAGCCCGTCGTGATCAATGTGAGGAGCGGTTCAAGCTTGAGATAATGCACGCCTTCGGTGAACCCAAACCCGAGGAGCAACAGCACTAAGGTGAGATGGCGCCCCACGAATTTCAGGTAGACAATCAGCACCAACCCGAGAGTCGTTCCCACGCACACGCTGCCATAAATTTCGTGACCGAGATGTCCTAATGCCTCCAGGGAAATACCCGCCCCGGGGGTGATCAAGGGGTGCGCGATCAACATGGTTCCCGCCATCAGCAGCACAACGACAATGTCTGAGGACATCACAAAAGCCACCGAATAACGGGTCAACAATCCATCTGCGCGTGATTGAGACAAGATTCCGAGAGTGGCTGACGGACTTCGGCTCACGGCCAAAACAGCCCAGAGGAGCGCCACTCCAAGCACCGCGAGTTGCGGAAGCTCCTGCGCAAAACCAATCCAAGGAGAAAGCGCGAAAAATACACCCGCAACCAGCCCGATCACGAAAACCGTCTGCACCAAGGTCGCCCACAGGAGACTTTTTCGCACTTCTCGCAGCGTCGACATGCGCAGTTCAAGTCCGCCAGCCAGAGCAATCAACGCTAACGCCAGCTTATTCACTTGGCTCAGTTCCGCGACGGTCTCGTGATTGACGAAGTGCAAGACATGAGGACCTGCGATCACTCCGGCTACCAGATATCCAGTCAAGTGTGGCAACCGAACGAGATCAAGAATATCGCTCAGCAAGACACCCGCGAGCAGCAAGAGTCCCAATGCGGCCGCAAGACCGGCCGAAGAGTTAGAAACGGGCACAAAATGCCCGAGAGTAACCAACAGCGCGGCCACCGCGAGAAGCGAAGCCATCTGTATCGCTCGCTTGGCCAAGCTAGCTTTGCCGCTACTGGCGGTGCCGTTCATGCGATTGACTCCGCGTCTGGTTCAACGGACCGCGCAAGAGGCTGAACCAAGGCTCGAACTGAAAGAAATCCCAGTACTTCGCCGAGCAATGTGCTCACGAGGGCAGTCGTCAAGATCATCTTTCCGGTCGAAGCAGCCACTTGCCCCACGTCCGCATGACGCAAGTAGACCGACAACCCGAGCACCAGGCTGAGTCCACTTGAGCGCATCAGCGCGCCCGTTCCCAGGACCAGTCCGCGAAAACCGGCCTTGGATTTCCGGGCTGCCCAAGCCGAAAGTGCGATGCGCAAGGCGACGCGCAAGAGCACAGCGAAGGCCACGATAAGCCAATGTCGCAACTGATCCGGCCACTCGAAAACAACCCCGGCCAAAAGCAGCGACGGGAGGAGCAACTGTCGATCAGTAGCGCCCATCAGTTGACGAATTTCCTGTCGGTGCGGGCTGAGGAAAGCCACGAAAAGTCCGAGCAAGAAAGCAGGGGTCAGAGCGGGCATATCGAGTCGAAGTGCTGTTCCTACGACAAGCAGCACCGAGCCCAGCAAGAGCGGCCAAAGTTCCGTTCTTTCAAAACGAGCACCAATGAGAGCTACCACGATTGCTCCGAGCGCAGCCCCCAGCGAAACACTCACAAGAAACCCCGCGTAGCCCGGTAGGGCGACAATGCCCTGCTCGTCTGCAAACAAGATCGTTCCGGACAGCAACAAAACGGGAGCCAGTTCCGTCGCCGTCGACATGCTGTGAAGTCGCTCCACATGAGGCCCTGCGTCTGGGCTCGGACCTCGCCATTCGCCAAGGACGCGTGCGTTCTCAGCCGTCACAGCTGCGATTCCTATCGCCAAGAGATCAACATGTGCGAGTGACAAACGAACCGCCAAGAGTCGCACGCCAGCATAGACAAGGACACAACACACAAGCGAACCAGCTGCCGAAAGCACCTTGGCTACCCGCTCGCCGTGAGCATCGTCCGCAAACTTCGCGCCTCGAACAGCCAGAAGCCAGCCGAGCCCCATCAAGAGCAGCGGCTCAAACTCCTGCACCGCCTGCCTCGAAACGTAGCCAAGCGCGTGAGGGCCAACAACCAGGCCGAGGAGAGCATACTCAACTCCGGACTGAGAGTGGGGGACGGCACCAACCCCTCGACTTACTCGGATTCCGCCGACAAAGGCAAGAACGAGAAGCCCGACAAATAGTTCGATTGAGCTCACTTCGATTCTCGTGCTTCTGGCGCCGAGCGACGAACAATGCGCGTCGCTTTCCACAAAGACATCAAGTGGGGAACGCGAATCTCACAATTCTCTTCATCGCAGAGCAGTACGTCGTAAAGTCCGATGGAAAGAACGCGCCCGAGCTGACCGCCGTACTCTACCGAATCTCCCACCGAAAAGCTCATTCCGTAGACGGCTCGCAAGCCGAGAACACACGAAGCGACATAAGGCGTCGACCCAAGAGCGAGCGCGCCCAGGCCAAGCACACCAAGATGCGTCAAGGCTCCATCTGAGTTTCCGGTGAGCAGCGGCGTCACGAATAGCAGCGCTAGCAGTCCCGTGAGAATCATGAGTAACGTACCCGTTGTTCTCGCGGTAGCCGGACGGAGCCAACCGTTAGCGATCTCGTGGCTCTCAATCGCCGCGGCGTAGACGGCGATAAAGCGGATCACCAAGAGCACGACGAGAAAAGCGACAAATAGTGCAACTAGTAGCGGCAGTCGGGACGCGACGCGCTCAAGCAACTCGAGCACTGGTGAAAACAGATAGCCGGTTGCTCTTCCGACGAGCGGTCGGGTCACGGGAAACAAGGAAAGCGCTGCGAGAAACCAGCTGTAAACCAGGCTCAAGCGAATCAGCCAGGAGGCGCCCACCACGAAAACTCGAAACACCTCGCGCGCAGCTGAGGCGGGAAGCAACTCCAGCGTGTGCACACGAACCGCACCCACGACTCCGATTTCGCGCGTCGCCAATCCGCTCATCTTTTTCGAGAAACGACTGACGATCCGGATCAGGATCAGTGCGAGCAACCCGAACAACACCACGCCGGAGACACGAAGCACCTGCTGGGCAATCGCTTGACGCTTGCGTTCCACCTTCACAGTCTCGCTCAGGCGTGCCGCGACACTTTCTGCCAACGCCTTTCGATTACTGACTCCCGCGGCTTGAGCATCCGCGTCAGTGATTTCCGTCACCGACTTCGAGCCCAAGGAAATCACATCCACTTCCGGTCCCGGAGTGACTCGAACCCGCGAATCGCTTTCTTGTAGTCCCTGTTCAATGCTTCGAGCAGCGCGAAGTGCTCGGGCGGATGCGTTTACCCCCAGATGGGACTCGCTGATGTTGAACACGGTCTCATCGCCAACCTGAACGGGCGCTACACCGTTGGTGGGCGGCCCAAGCTCGGCGCCGACCTCAGCGCTCAGGGAAGCGATAAAGCTCAACACGCAAAGCCCGCGCCACATCTTGTTCACAGAACGAAGTGAATGCTCGCTCTGACATGAGAGCAAGCACCAAAACGCCGAGGAGCGAAATGGGCTACTGCTGGAGACTCTTCAACTGAGCGCGCTTGGCCAAAACCGTCGCGCGGAGCGGTGAGCGAGGATAAGTCGCGAGGAACTCGTCACAGAGCAAGAGCGCGCGCCGATCGTTACCGGTCTCAGAAGCTAAGATCGCTCGCTCAAGAAGTTCGTTCTCCTCCGCCAAGGTACTTGATCGTGTCGTGTGATTGCCTACAGAGGCTGCCTGCCCTGCTGTCGGTACGACAGCATCAGCGGCAGGTCTCGCCTCACTCTCCGTCAGCCGCCCCGCTCCAGCCGCCGCAGCGCCCGACGAACGAGCTGAGGAAGCACTCTTCGTCGCTTTGACAAGACGCTCGACCGACGACCAAGAGTCACCAGCGAGCAGAGTCAGATCCCCGGAAACTGAGTGCACGACCACTACTCCCCGTTGAACGCTCACGGTCGTCTCAAGTCGTTTCTGATTCGCTAGGGGTGCGGAAGCTTCTTCGGTCTTCTGAGCACCAGCCCTGTGAACATCAACACTGTGAACATCAACACTGTGAACATCAACACTAAAAATGGTGCCCTTTACTTCTACCACCGCGTGAGGAGTCCGCACACTCACATACCGTGAGTGCTCACCCTCGGCCGGAGTCACGTCAACATCCACCCGACCGTAGTCAAGCTCCATTACTTGTCGTGCAGGTACCGCTTCAATCAGACGCAAGCCGGAGCGTTCACCCACCGTGACAACCGTATCGCCAGGCAACTTCAAGCGTTGCTTCTCACCTTGAGAAGTCGCCAACGATTCCCCCTGTAGCGCCACGCGGGCCATCGACCCACTTGGCACGACAGACTCCTGCGGAGCCGACTTCCCCTGCAAGCCAGCTTCATGAGGAGCTCGATGTTGCGACTGAACGAACATTCCTGCTCCTACGGCCAGCACGAGTGCAGCTGCGGCTACACTCCAGCGAAGTCCTTGCGTCCACTTCCGTCGAGACTCCGACTGTTTCAGGCGCCCAGGAGAAAGTGCCACCTGTCTTTCAATCACAGCAAGCAGGGCCTCGCGACGAGCGGCGACTTTATCAGGATCTTCAACCGGTACGGCGACGCGCATCGCGTCGCGCAAGAGATTCCCCTCGCTGTCCAACTTCGGTCTCATAGTAGCCTCCACGACGAAACACCTTCGCGTCGCTCGAGTCGCTTGCGCAGATCTGTTCGCCCACGCACGAGTCGCGACTGAGCCGCGCTGACGGTGAGACTGAGCATCGCCGCCACCTCATTGAGACTGTAACCATGAACATCATGAAGAACGAGAACCTCGGCACGGTTCGGCTTCATCCCAGCAAGTTCACGCCGGATACGAGAGAGTTCAACTTGCGCTTCGGCTTGACCCTCATGCCGAAGATATTCAGAGCCCTCGGGGGTTTGCTCGGGACGTTGAATCACTTTGCGCTCACGTTGACGCGAACGCAGGGCATTGAGAGCAATGTGGGTAGTGATGCGACCTGCCCAAGTGCGAAGGCTACAGTTTCGGGCGAAGGTGACCTCAGTCAACGTTCGTAGCACTTGCTCAAAGCAAGTCTGCACGAGATCATCATGGTCATGCTCGCGTCGACCTAGTACGCGGAAAAGCGTGTGATCGATGACTCCGATGAGGCGATCATGAATCGCACCTGCGACTCGCGTATCTCCACTGACAACAGCATCAATGATCTGGTCGTCAGATAGCGATGCGAGCGGGCTCAATTGCGCTGGGGGTTCGCCTTCTCGTACGGGACGAAGCCACGGGCGCTCTGCGGAGGGGCGTTTCATGTAGCTCTTCAACATAGTCACCTGTCCCCCTCTTCATCAGGCACTCAAAAGTCAGGAAACGACAAGAGCAAGAAACTCACGATTCCCCGTGCCAGAGCCCACAGAGTGGCACTAAACTGAAGATCGTGCCGCCGATTTCCCCTCATCTCGCCGAAATGGCTCGTGCCCTCTCGCTGGTCGGATGCAGCATGGTCATATTTTTGTCCGTGGGCGGTGGTTGTTCCGAGGGCCAGGTGCATCTCGTTAGCGGCAGAACTGGGGACTCGGCAAGTGGTGGAATGAACCCTGATGTCGGGAACGTGGCGAGTGGCGGATCAGGGAGCGGCGGCGAGATGATGTCGATGGGCACCTCAGGCTCTGGACCTGAGCTTCCTCCCCCTGCGTCCCCAGATGAACCGTGTTTTGTCCGAGACGAATGTCGTCAGCAGTGCCCTCCTGGAGAATCAGACTGCGGCAGGTGCGAAAAATCCACTCACTGCAGCGAGCAGTTCCCGTGGTGCGATCTCTCTGTGAACCGCTGTGTCGAGTGCATCACTAGCAACGACTGCCTCTTTCGATTCGGTCCGCTCTACGGTGCATGCGGCAACGGTCGCTGTGTCCAATGCCAAGTCGATTCTGATTGCGCGCCCCGCCAAGAATGTGACCGCGGCTGGTGTGGCTCTTGCGACCACGATGACGACTGTCCGTTCGACTCAGAATGCCGCTTCGGCCGCTGCGTTCCCGACTAATCGATCACGCTATCCCAAGCACCGCCAATGCGGAGAACAAATCGAGTGGAACCAACGCTTCCCCGATCCTGCTCGTCAACGAACACCCGAGTAGGACTCAACAAGAGTTCGAAACTCGGTTCGATCTGAAACCGCACCTGTGTAAAAATGGGCACCAACCAACCAAGAGAGATTCGGGATACGGGCGAGAGTCGAGTCTGTGACGAAGCGGAGAGCTGAGTGTCCCGCAAACTGACATTCATCGCTTCAACCCCAAACTCCACTTGGGGCACCAAGAGAGAGCTTCCCACTTCTGCGAGATAGCCGACTCCCGCACTACCTCCAGCGTGAAGTAATTGGGGAACTTGGGCGTTGCCCGGCACCAAACCCAGCGTGCCGCGCACTCCGAAGGAAAGCTCACCCCATGGTGCCCACACTGCTCCCGCGTCGAATGCCGGTCCAAATCTCTGCCAGCTGGGGCTTACTTCGACTCCGGCACCGAGGTGTAATAGCCATCGAGAGTCGGCGTCTCGCGCTTGATCAGCATGCGTCTTCTCGACATCGAGGGGCGCTGGTTCGTCTGGCGACCGCGACTCAGGTGACGACTCCTGAGGGCGCTTACGCGAAAGGAGTGTCGTGGCAAGAGTTCCCACACTGAGTCCGATACTGCGCGCGCGTTCCCGCGAGTCGTCCTCCGGAGAGAACGAAAGCCGAGCACTCGCATAAAGCCCTCGGTCTTCAAGCCCTTGAACTTCGACCAGGACGCGATGGTTCCCCAGGCCACTCACGCGAGCGCTCAATCGTCCATCCGCGCTGCCTACTTCGACGCGGACGCAGGGGTCATCTGCGTTCGCGCGCGAACAGGCGTCAATGAGTGCGGCTTCCTCTTCGACACTGGTAGGAATCAAAATCTGCACCGCAAGAGGCAGCAGATTCATCACAACCCCGCTCATCCCTTCACCATGCGACTGCTTTGGGCTCCTGACAAGAAAAGCGCCCCTCTGATGACTCAGAGAGGCGCCCACATGGTCGATTTTCCCAAGTCCCGAACCACCTTAAGGAAGAGCGACGGTAAACAAGGACCCAAAACGGGAAGCTCGGTTCATGTGCAATGTGTGTCGGTTGCCTCAGTCTTCGGCAACGCAAACGTCGTCGGTACATTCTAGATTCCGGCCAAAACATCCCATGTTCGGACCGAATTCACAGCACGCGACTCCTTCTGTTCCACACTCAATCACTGTGAATTCTTCACAGCTACCATCGTTGCAAGCCAAACCATCCGCACAGCCGCCTTGCTGACCGCCCCCACAGCAGTCTTGCCCTTCCGCACCGCAATCTGCCTGGCAAGTTCCCCCGCCAGGACCGACACACACTCCTTCGCTACAGCTGCCATCTGAGCAGCATGCCTCGTCAGCCGCTCCGCACGTTTCACAAGTGGCGTCTCCGCCCCCTGGTCCAGGGCCGCCGCCTTCACAGGCCATCCCCGCTTGGCAACTTCCGTCGCAGCAAGCGTCGCCTTCGGCTCCACAGTTCTCACATGCGCCAGCGTTGCACATCCCGAGATCCATTTGATCCGCCATGCCACAACTGGACGCTGCGGCGACGCACTCTTCGTCGACGCAGCAGCCACCGGCACTGCAGGTATCCCCGCTGCAGCACGGTTGATCCGTCCCACCACAGGCTTGACATGAACCTGGATTGTTGAACCCACCGGCCTCGCAAACCATGCCCGCATCGCAGGCATTTCCCGGGCAACAATCCTCTCCATCGCCACCGCACTCCCCGCTAGAGGCAGCACCGCCGGTTGCCATAGCCCCACCGTCGCTCGCGCCACCGTCGCCTGTACCGCCGGTGGCAGTCCCGCCACCAGTAGTCATGTCGCCATCACCTCCGGTTACACCCCCTGTCGCATTCGCGGTATCACCGTCTCCGTCGCCATCGCCCGACGGATCGTCGCTGCTGCCACAGGCAGTCAGGATGATACCGACCGAAAGAGAAGTGAGGAGAAGTACATTCGAGATCGAGAGATCAGAAAGAAATCGGTGTGACTGAGGTCGCATAGGGTGCTCCGGGAAAAGTCAGAGAAAGATGAGAGGCTGGAAGCCAGACAAAGCTGGATTCGCCAAAGGGGCTAGCGCTAGGCCAGCCTCCTCTCGCCCCCTGTCAGTCACCAAAAGTCCGCGACTCAGGCAGAAAATATCGCAGGGCAACCATGGTCTAGGGGAAGCTCTCGCCTCAAAAGAAAACAAAAACGCTATGTTAGGCACATGGCTCAATCGGGGCGACCCAAGATTCCAAGACCAAAACCGTTGCCACATGGCGTTGAGTACATCAAGTTGAACAGCAGATGTTCGCCTCCTCCACCGAAGCACTCCTCGCCGCGCTGGACTCCATCGTCGGTAGTCGAGAAATTACTCGAGAAGTGATCGCACTAGCATCCGGAGCGGCCCTCACGGCCTCGCCGCATGGGACAGAAGCAGATTGGTTCCAGCAAGTTGAGAAACGCGTGGCTACCCGCAATATCCGTCCCCCCGAGCCACGACCGATTGTCCTGAGCAGTCGACGTTCGGCTCCTGCTGCCTTTGAAACTGCTCTTGAAGGCATAGGAGCTGATCCGCGGGCCTCTGCCCTGCGACACTTGCTCGATTCTCTCCAGCGAGATCACGGCGCGAGCGCAGATTCAATCTTGAAGCGTCTCTCTGCCTTAGCCGCTCGGGCCCTTTCCGATGAACCCGTCGAGCAAGTCCGAAAGTGGGGGACGTTGGTGCGGCACGCTCACAACTCGCTCCAGTGGCGGTACTTAGCGAACAACCCCGATCTCAACTAGCCTCTATATTCAGCAATGCTCGATATACAGCAAAATTACGTCGAGCTGACCTAAGATGGACATTGAGACGCCCCCACCCGTGGCAAGCTCAGTGCATGAAGAGTTCCCTCATCGCGCGCTCGCTCTCGCTGCTTCTTTTAAGTTCCTTACCGCTCGCCTGCGTGGGCAACTCCGAGTCTCGCAGGGGTGGACCCGAAGCAGCTTATAGCGGCCCTTTCATCAACTTTTCGGGAGAAGTCGCACCGTCGATCGAAGGGAGAGTCGCCCGCGACGATCAGGGAGGTGTCAAGATGGCTTGGTCGGGCACCGCTCTGAGCGTGAGATTTCGTGGAAGCGCCGTCAGCGTCGACATCACCGACAATGGGAAGAATCAGTACCTCGTCTTGATCGACGGGAAGCCCATCAAGGAAAAGGTAACGCCTTCCTCAGGGCGCACCACAGTCTCTCTCGTGAAAGGCCTCGCCCGCGGCCAGCACACGGTGACCCTCTATCGCCTCAACGAGCCGCTCGTTGGCACATCAACCGTACATGGCTTCGTGCTCGACGAGCACGCAGAAGCTCTCCCTCAAACACCAGACAATCGACCGCGGCTCCTGCTCATTGGCGACTCAATCAGCGCTGGCTACGGTAATGAAGGGCGCGACGAGACCTGTCACTTCAGCCCGGAGACTGAGAATCACTTTCTCAGCTATGGCGCGAGAACTGCGCGCGAGCTCGGTGCCAACCTGACGACCGTAGCCTGGTCGGGCAAAGGGGTGTTTAGCAATCGGGGCAACGAAGTTGATCCCATGCCTGTGTTGTGGACAAAATCTCTTCCCGCCGAAGGAATCGATTATCCCGAGGACTCTCCTCCACCCCAGGCTGTGGTGATCAACCTCGGCACCAACGATTTCGCACCCGAAGTCGCTGACGTGACGCCATTTGAACCTGCCTACGACGTCTTCCTCAGCGACGTGCGAACCCACTACCCAGAAGCGCACATCTTGGTCACTGTGGGTCCGCTTCTCACAGATGCCTACCCAGAAGGAAAGATGGCACTGAGCACAGTGCGCAACGCCTTGTCGTCTCTCGTGGAAACGAGAAAGAAATCAGGCGACGCGAGAATTCACTATCTCGAATACGCCCAAACCACGGAAGATGAAGGCCGCGGCTGCGACTGGCATCCATCCGTGAAAACCCATTCTCGCATGGCAGCGACTCTAGTTCGAGCGCTCCGCGAACACGCGGGGTTCTGAGTGGGCCTAGCTCGCACTTGCCCTCTCAGTTGAGCCAGCACGCCAACCAGCTTAAGGTAAAGCTCATTCTTGCGGCGTTCCGCAATTTCCTGGAGCTTGAAATGATGTGGAGATCGATTGTACTCAGCGCGGCCTTGCCCGCATTCTTCATGGTCGCTTGTGGAGGAAAGTCAGACGATCCGCCACCACCGCCCTCCTCCTCAGAGGGGAAACAAGAGACTTGCGAAGAATTCTGCGAGGAAATCAAGAGCTGTGAGGGGGTCGATGCCTCCGAGTGCGCGACTTCATGCGCGGACAACAAGACCACGAGCCTAGCCGGGCAAGAGGCCTTCAGCAGCTGTTTCAATGCGTCGCTCTGTGAATCCGAGGATCAAACCGAACTTCTATTCGCGCTCGCTTGTTTGCCATCCCAGCTGTCTGGTCTCGACTTGAGCCAGAGCCAGAAGGACTACTGCGAGAAGACCGTTCCAGCATACAATGCCTGCGCAATGGCGGAACCTGCCGACCTTCCTTTTGGCGATTGCGAGGATGTGATTGGCGCGGTCTCCGATGAGACGCTTGAGGCATTCAACGAGTGTAGTGAGCGAGAATGTGGCAGTCTGGAACTCTGCGTTGCTGGCGTGCTTCTCCAGTCCATCGATCTCAATACCATCAATGACCTCGATGGCGGGAACGTTTCACCAGAAGCGCTCACCAGCCTTTTGACAATCGGGCTTCTCGCGAGTCAGCTCGGAAGCAATGACACCAGCGCAGGTCTCGATTTCGGAGACCTGTTCGGAGGAGGAATCGATCCCGACCCGATGGGCAGCGCTGGCGCCGGAAACAACTAGTTTACATCGCCCTTTTCCGCCATCCACGGCCTTGTGCTAGAGCACGGCGCGATGACCCAGGCCGATAAAGAACCCGAATTGATGCAGAAACTCGTTTCCCTGTGCAAGCGCAGAGGATTCGTCTTCCAGAGTTCTGAAATCTACGGCGGCCTCAAGTCCGCCTACGACTACGGGCCCATGGGCGTTGAGCTGAAGCGCAACCTGATGAACGAGTGGTGGACCTTCATGGTCACCAGTCGAGAAAATGTGGTGGGCATGGAGTCGAGCATCATCATGCATCCGGATGTGTGGCGCTCGAGCGGACACGTGGGCAACTTCAACGATCCGCTCGTTGACTGCCTCGTTTGCCAAGAGCGCTTTCGCGCGGACAAAGCACCTCAGCTCGCAGCAGGCGCCGCAGCGCTGATTGAGCTTGCGGACAAAGGTCGAGCCAAGGTCGCGGAAGAGAAAATCAAAGACTTGCTTGCGGCACCTGAAGCCACCGGAAAGTCCGCGGGAGAGGTCAAGCGAGATGGCAAGTCCATCACTGGTATCGTTGCCGGCGATCGCGGCTACGTCTGCCCCAACTGCGGCTCTCCCTTCCTCAGCAAGGAACGCAACTTCAACGGCATGTTCCGCTCGAACTTGGGGCCCACCGATCCGATGGGTGCCGTGATCGAAGCTCTCAAAAAGGGCGTCCAAGAAGGCAAGAGTGATGAGGACTTGCGCAAGCTCGCCGACGAAGCGACCCATAAGACGGCCGTTTACCTGCGCCCCGAAACCGCCCAGGGCATGTTCGTCCAGTTTCAAAACGTGCAGCAAAGCCAATCGATCAAGGTGCCTTTCGGCATCGCCCAGATGGGCAAGAGCTTCCGCAATGAGATCACCGTCGAGCACTTCATTTTTCGTTCCTGCGAGTTCGAACAGATGGAGATGGAGTTCTTCTGCGAGCCAGGCACTGGCCCCAAGTGGCTCGAATACTGGAAGGATCAGCGAATCTCCTGGTGGAAGAGCATTGGTCTCTCGGAAGAGAAACTCATGTTCCGGGAGCATGAAGGCTCAGAGCTCGCCTTCTATTCGGACGGCACCTACGACGTCGAGTACCACTTCCCCTGGGGCTGGGACGAGCTGGAAGGCATCGCGAGTCGCACCGACTACGATTTGAACGCCCACATGAAGGGCAGCAAGAAGAAGCTCCATTACTTCGATCCTGAAGCAGACGACCCAGAAACAGGCAAGAAGGGTCACCGCTACATTCCTCACGTGGTCGAACCGGCCGCTGGCGCCACCCGTGGCGTACTCGCCGTACTTTGCGACGCGTTTGCCGAAGAGCTCGATGAGGAAGGCAAAGTGGCCCGCACGGTGCTTCGCCTGCACCCACGCCTGGCACCTTACAAGGTCGGTGTTTTTCCCCTGGTAAAGAATGAACCCAAGTTGGTGGAGCGAGCACGCGAAATCGCACTTCGGTTCCTTCAGGCCGGAATCGCCGCCAAGTACGACGAGCAGCACGCCATTGGAAGACGCTACGCGCGCCATGACGAAATTGGCACGCCCTACTGCCTGACCGTCGACTTCGATTCTCTCGAAGACAACTCAGTGACCATTCGTTACCGCGATGACAAACGTCAGGAGCGAATTCCGGTCGCCGAGGCAGTAGAAATCGTTCGAGAAGCGCTGAAAACGGGCAAGCTCTAGCCAGCTCGGTGGGCTTTTTCACGCCCACCGTTTTCAGTCGTTCTTCAGAAAGATCAGTGAATCGTAATCGTGTAAGGGAGCGCGACCACGACAGATTCACCGGCGAAAAGCGGTGCAAGCACGGCAGCAAAGGGCTTCAACTCCTCCACCGAAGAACCAAGTGCCCATCGAGATATCGAGGCCAGGCGGGCCTGCTCAAACCGAGTCAAGGCTGCCTGGATCTCCTGGGCGTTGGGCTCAGAGCTCAAGAACAGCGATTCAAACAAGCTCTCGGCCGCGCCTTCAATCACCACAGGGATATCTTTTTTGAGACCCGCCTCCTTGCGCGCCACCTCAAGTGCCCGTGAAACCCCGCCGAGCTCATCAATCAACCCGCGCTGCTTCCCTACAGTAGCCAAGTAGATCTCGCCCTGCGCCGTCGCGTAAACCTTGTCGGCGGGCATATCGCGCCCCTCGGCGACTCGCTCCACGAACAAATCGTAGATGCGCTGCATCGACGCACGCACACGCTCCTTCGTCGCGTCATCCCAACGGCTGAAGAGCGAGTTGATGTTAGCGCGTGCCGCCGCACCTTCCTCCGGACTCGCTGCAATCGGGAAGTTCGTGATGCCCGCTTTAGAAAGAGCGCCGCCGAGCACAATCTTCCCGCCAAAGACTCCAATCGAGCCGACGATGGCGCTCGGTGAAGCAACGATTTTTGTGGCACCACTCGCGATGTAATAGCCACCACTCGCCGACATCCCGCCAATCGAGACAATGACCGGCTTCTTCTCGCGAGTCAGCATCATCTCACGCCAGATCAGATCACTGGCCAGGGGAGAACCGCCCGGTGAATCCATGCGCATCACCACCGCGCGCACCGAATCGTCTTCGCGCAGTCGACGCAGAGTGCGCGTCATCGAGGCTGCGGTGATCCCGTCTCCCCCACCAAAAGGCCCATCTGCACCCATGGTGATACTTCCAATAGCCGGCACGAGAGCGATACGGTCGCGCACCTGACGACGATCGCCGGCGCCTGCGAGCATGCGCACAAGTTCGGCGACCGCCGAGTCCTCTTGAGAAGTGGACTTGGTGCCAAACACACCGACCACTTCCTCGGTCCCCGCAAGGGCGACCACGGACTTGAGCGCTTGGTCCTCGAAGCCCACCTTTTGAATCAGCCCAAGCTCTTGAGCACGCTTGGGGGTCCAAGGCCCGTCCTCCACATGCTTCTTGCGGGCAGCTGCGGTCGATTCATGCCCTTTGGCAATTCCGTCGAGCCACTGCGAACGCAAATCTCTGAGGGTGTTCTTCAAATTACCAAGCGACGCTTCACTTGGCTCGGTCTGAGTGAGCGCCTCACCACCGCTCTTGTATTTACCCATCGCGAGCATGTCAGGATAAATGCCAATCTTGTCCAAAGCGCCGCGCAAGTACGCGAGCTCGGCTCCAATCCCCACGGTGGGGACGTCACCCGCTGCGCTCACCCAAATTTCGGTACAGCCGCGACTCAGCATCCAAAATGTCGCGTTATCGATCTCGTGGGTGTGACAGACAACCGGCATCTTTTCCCCTCGCACTTTGGCGAAGGTTTCACCAATCTCTCGCGCCTGAGCAAACGGGAATCTCTGCCCACGTAGCTTCACGAAGATGCCGCGAACGCTCTTGTCACCTTCAAGTGACTCGATATCTCGAATCAATTCAACAAAGCTCTCGCCGGCCGGTGCCGGAAAGAATCCGTCACCAACCGGACTCTCGGGCGCTCCACCGCTCAGGTTAAAAACCGCAACAGCTCCCTGTTTTGAGTCGCTTGTCTTCGAACCAGAATCGGAACGCGAGCGCCCCTGGCAAGAACTCAGAATTCCCAGTGAGAGTAGGGTGAGTGCCGCGACTTTGCGCTTCATTTGGCACCTGACTTTTCGCGTTCCGCTTGGCGGATTCGAGCCGCGGAGCGCTGACCAAGAAAATGCGAAGTGCCAATCTCGGACACAACTTGACGATAGAGCGCCAGCGCCCCATCACGGTCCCCGCCTCTCCACAAAGAATCAGCACGAGTGACTTTGTCTTGCACCGCTTTGGATACCTTCTTTGCCACAGCATTCGAAGGCGCAGCGGTTTCGGGTGTCTCGCCTGTAGGTTTCGGCTCAGGCTCAACCTCCGGAGCCTTCTTCTGAGCGCTCTTCGGAACGCTGACGACATCAATTGCTGAATCGGGTTTTCCAGCGACAGCTGGAGCCGAAGCTTTCGAGCCTCCGGCGACCGCTCTTGGCTGCGACTGATTATCAGATTCTGAGTCTGACTCAGTCGAAAGACTAGCAACGAAGTGCTTGAGCTCTTCGAAAAGCGGAGCTTGCTGGGCTCCACTGAGTCGCGAAAATGCATCAAAATCTCCCTGAGCTCGGCGGACGTTGCCCGAAGAACCGAGAGAAAAAATGTAAGCTGTTCGAGCAAGGTACAACCCACGCTCCCCTGCGGCGGCTTCCCGGAGTCGCTCAAGAATCACAGGCCAAGGAGGATCCTCCGGAGATTCCGCAAAGTCGAGTAGTGCCAGGGAAAACGCAGCATTGCCTCCAGCTGGTAGCTTGCTCGCAACCAGCCGTGCACCCACCAGATCGCCACTAGCGCGCTTGAGGTTCACCATCGCCCACGAACTCGAAGCGCCCGCAGCGCTCAACTCGGACGCCAAGTTACCGATCGCAACCTGCCCCTGACCTTTGCCAAAAAACGCCTGCCGCATCCAGGCGACCTCCGCTTCGTGCAGGCGCTTGTCCAGCTGTTCAGACACCCCAGCTTCGCTCTCATGCACCACTGAATTCTGCGACCCAAGTAACTCACCAATCTTGTGGCGATTGCTCACCGCCACGAACAGCCCCCCGCCGAGGACGACAACAATCACCAACATCGCACTCCGGGCACGCTGGGGTGCTGGGAGATTGGGTCTCGCACTGACAGGCTGCGAATCAACGGTTTGATACGCCCTCATCGCGGTCGGGGTGGGCGTTCGATTCCCGCCCATGGATTCCGGAGCTTCGTTGAACTCAGGCTCGCTCGGCGTGCGGATCTTCGAAGATGCAGAAGGCGCAGGATCAGGGTCGACGGCAGGAGCGGGCTCGGATGAAGATGCGGAATCGGGAGGCCCCGGAGGCACCGATGAAATTCGCGGCGGCGTCGAATCTCGTAGTCTATCCCCTACGACAACCGCGGCAGCGAGTTCGGCTGGAAGAAGAGATTCCGGCCCTGGAGAAGAAGCTCGCTCTGAGCGAGGCGCGGTCGAATAGCTTCCGGACAAGGTGGAGCGCAATGACGTCCGTGGGAGAATCGAGGCGCGCCCGTCCTTGCCCGAAGAAGGAGGCGGCACATCTTCATTCGAAGAGAATGACAGCGCCGAACGAATCTTTGGATGCGACGACGGGCCAGAACGCTCAGTCTTCACCAACTCTTCAGGAGGCTCAGGCGTCGCGGGAACCACTGCTTCCTTGTCCTCGTCCTCGTCCTCGTCGAACGCTGGAGGCGGCTGTGCATCGCGCGATCCAGGATCGGGGCGAACCGCAATTCCCAAGGTCGTTCCACTACGCTTTCGCTCGGAATGGACCGGCGCATCATCGATTCGTTGCCCTTGAGATCCAATGGATGGCTCAGGGGCCCTTTCTGGTGAAAGCGCGGGGGGATGATCCGAGCGCGGTTGTCGCAAGAGCGGTTGGAGTTCTACGATCTCAGCAAGTAAACGAGGCTCTTCGTCGCCGCGCACCAGCTTGAATGCGGCTGTCACTTCGCCTTGGGAGATTGCTCTTTGGAGCTGCGCGAGTGACTCGTAGTCAGTCGGCTCAGCATCGCGTTCGGCGGGGTTGAAGACGCGCCAAACCTCGGGCGAACGCCGGCCCACAGGCGGAAACACCTTGAACTGCAAGCCGCAATTCGTGCATCGCACAGTAGTGCCCCGCTCAGAAATCAGGGCATCATCAAATTCGTATTCAGCGCGGCAACGACCGCAAACAACGTCCATCGATTCAAGTCGCTCACCAAAAAAGCGAGTTCCTTTCAGGACCTTATATGAGGTTGGGTCCAAGTGCCGCATCGGAAACGCGACACCTGAAGGAAGATGGTCTCCATCCAGTTTACTGAACTTCGCTGGTCGGGAGCCGGTAGCTTACTTAACAACACGCAAATAAGACGGAAGCTCTCGTCCTTTACGCGATGATTCAGCCTTGCGAGCTACAGCAATCGGACTTGGCGCGGCGGGAGCGGAGGAATCAGCTTTCTGTTCAGACTGATTTCTCGATTCACCCACGGTTTCCTTTTCAGAAGGTGCTGCGTCCGATGTTGACGCCTGCTTTTCAGTCTGCTCGGAACCGGCGACGCGAAGTCGAGGTCGAGGGGCCTTCTGTGCTGCCACGGGTGAGCGACCATCTGCGGCCGAAGCGACCTCAGGAGGGACAGATTCCGGCCAGATCATCCCGCGTCCATCTTCGCCAACCAGACCATAGATCGACTCCCAGGGAATCGAACAGAACTCGGGGCGGCGATTAAAACTGAGTGTGCAGCTAATCGCGTCTTTCCCTACATCCAAGTCAGGGATCGGCACAGCCATATTTAACCCCACTTGCAACACGAGCTGGGGCTGCTTCTTGAACCACGAGGGAACTCTCACGTTCTCATTTCGGGGATCCAAGTGAATGTAAATCGAAGAAGCCGTCTGCAGTAGGGCTAGAGCCACCTCAGGCTTGGGGGGGAGCTGGGGGGATTCGGGAGGCATGTGACTTTATTTAGCTGCTGCTCTTAAGTGTGGCCAGCCTCAAGATGAGACAACGTCGTAATCACGAGGTTTCCAGAAACCGACTAGCTCAGCTGCACTGCCTAAATCAGCTTCGGCAAATTCATTCACTTGAAGATCGATTTGGACGATTGCAGCTGTCGGAAGCTCGATGTCCTCCCCCGTCAACAATCGTACCAAATGCGAAATTCCCGGGTTATGGCCTACGAGCATGACGCTCTTCGTCCCAACAGGGACTTCAGTCAATATCTCGAGATAAGTGCTCGGTTCAGCCAAGTAGAGTCGCCGCGTCAGCTTGAGACGCTCCGGAGCTTCCCAACTTTCTGTGACGAGAGTGGAAGTTTGTTGCGCGCGTAAAGCGTCGGAACTGATCAGGAGATCAGGGAGAAGCTTCCGTTCCGACAAGAGCTTCGCCATCACGGGAGCGGCACGGCGACCGCGCTTGTTGAGGGGGCGTTGGTGGTCCGAAAGTTCGGGAGAATTCCAGTCGGACTTAGCATGCCGCATCAACAACAACGTTTTCACGCCTGCCATCCTACGCATAATCCGCGCTGATTGTCATTGTGCCGAGTAACGTTCTATCTCCTCATGGTGTCACGCATTCTTGTTGTCGAGGACGAACCCGCAATCGCTGAGTCAGTCGCTTACGCGCTGGGCAAAGCCGAACACGAAACAAGGATCGCGTCGACCCTTCAGAGCGCGAGACTCGAGATTCAGACAGCGTGTGACCTCGTACTGCTCGACTTGATGCTCCCGGATGGAAGTGGCTTTGATTGGATTAGTGAGCTGGAAGAACGCCGTCAGGCGGGACTCGCTCTGATTGTTCTCTCAAGTCGAGACTCAGAAGGCGATCGCGTCCGAGCACTGGAGATTGGCGCTGACGATTACATCACAAAACCATTTTCTCCCCGTGAAGTGGTAGCGCGAGTCAACGCTGTCCTACGTCGCCTTTCTACAAAAGTCTCAGAGACGCAGCTCTCCCCTCGTCTCACAATCAATCAGGAGACACGGCGAGCCCAGGTCAATGGCCAAACGATGGATCTCACTCGCGTCGAGTTCGACCTGCTCGCTCTTTTGAACACGAAGCCTGGGCAAGTTTACGCTCGCTCCACAATCATCGATGCGGTTTGGGGGGAAGGCTTCGCACTCAGTGACCGAACCATCGATTCGCACATCAAGGCGCTGCGCAGGAAAATCGTCGAACAAGGAGGATGTCCCGACTGGATCGAAACCGTGCGCGGTATCGGCTACAGGGTTGTTGAAGGAGAACACCAAAGTTGATTCGCCTGATCATCGCAGGCGCGTCCTGCGTCGGCTTGATATTGTTCCTCACGTTCATCGTCGCGCGACTGATACGATCGCGTGACCGTGGCTTTTCGGTGCGCATGCAGTTCTTCCTAGCGCTTGCGGGTATCGTGGGGGCCTTCGCCTTCGGGCTTGGTATTTTGGTGGTCGACCGAGTCGAGTCACGCGCAAAGAAGCTGGCCTTAGCGGCCGCTCGCGACGAGGCTTATACGATTGCAGCAATTCTTCAAAGTGAGATCAAGCGGACCGGCGCCCCATTTGCCGTCCTGGCCAACCAACTTGAGGAACGTTCCCCCGATAGCCCCGACTGGCCAGCTGACAGTATCGAGGCGATGGGCCTTGAACTTCTCAATTTAGACGGCTCTCCAGTGTTCCCGGATATCGAACGAAGTCGTGCTCAGGAAATTGGCGCGGTTTTTTTCGACTCGACAGTTTTTCGGCAAGGACAGCCAGCTGGAATCGTTCGCGTAGTGAAACCCACGATCGTGGTGGAAGCACTACTCAAGGACTTTGCACCAACAGTGCTCGTGATCTGTTTGGTGTTGGGGGCGGCCGCAGCAGGAGCCGCCGCTTGGATCGGGAAAACCATCGCCGATCCAATCGAAGCCTTGAGTGTCTACAGTCAGCGAGTGAGCCAAGGTGAGCGGGCTAAGCTTCCCAATAATCTCACCGGACGCGAGGTCAATCGGCTCGTCAAATCCATCGACACGATGCAGCAGCGCCTTGAGGGGCGGCCATTTGTTGAAACGTTCGCAGCCGATCTGTCTCACGAGATCAAAAATCCGGTTGCTGCGATTCGAGCTAGCGCCGAAGTACTCGCCGAAGGCGCTCTTGACGAACCGGTACAGGCGCGCCGTTTCGTCAAACGAATCCACGAAGCCGCCGCGCGAATCGAGCATCTGCTTGCCGAGCTTCTGAGTCTCGCACAGGTGGAAACTCGCGGCCCGGAGCACCTCGATGAGATCACTCTGGCTGAGGTGGTCGAAGAAGTTCTCGACTCGGCCCCGACCCGCGAAGAGCGCATCCAATGGTCGAGTCATTCGCTCGCGAAAATTCGCGGAGATCGCAGCTGGCTGATTCGAGCCATCACGAATCTGGTCGACAACGCGCTGCATCATTCCCCCGAAGGCTCGACAATCACCCTGACTCTGACTGAATCGGCAGACGAGCTATGTTTCACCACCGAAAATCAGGGGACACTCGACAGCTACGTTCAGGAATCATTGTTTCGCCGTTTTGTGACAACACGCCGGGAACAGGGAGGTACCGGGCTTGGCCTCTCTATTGTTCGCGCGGTCGCCGAAGCCCATGGTGGACACGCCGAGCTCCAGTCACCGGGTCCACCTCACGTACGATTTCGGCTGCGCCTACCCCTATCAGGCTCTGCAAGCTAGCGAAACTTCAGTCAATTTAACCGAACGGGGGAGAGTCTCCACAAAAGCTCCACACTCGAAGTAACGACGAAGTCTCGGATTTCTGTCAATCTACGGAATCTTGAACGAGTCCTCCAAAGCCAAGCCCGCGCGAGCAGAAGCCCTTCCTTCTCACGTCGCCATCATCATGGACGGCAATGGTCGTTGGGCATGCGGACGGGGACAACATCGTTGGGAAGGCCATTCTGCTGGCTCGAAGTCAGTCAGAGCGACTGTTGAGGCGGCCGCTGAAATGGGTATCGAGTACCTCACGCTTTACGCCTTCAGTGTGAACAATTGGAACCGTCCCAAGCTCGAAGTGCAGGCTCTCATGCGACTCCTCACTCATTTCGCGCGCAAGGAGCAGGCTGAACTCATCCGCCAAAACATCCGCGTTGAAGTCGTAGGTCACCTGAATGAGCTACCCAAAGGACCTCGCTCGGCGGTCGAGCAGTTGATGACAGCCACGGCACACTGTACCGGAATGACTTTGAGCCTCGCGCTCTCGTATGGAGGACAGCAAGATCTTTTGGAGGCGGCGCAGCGCATGGTCCAGCTCGCCCAAGAAGGCTCCCTCCGAGCCGAAGATGTGACACAGGACACCTTGCGCTCCTGTCTGTCGACCCGACACTTACCCGACGTCGATCTGCTGATCCGCACCGGTGGCGAGTCTCGCATCAGTGATTTCTTGCTCTACGAATGCGCCTATGCGGAACTCTGCTTCATGGACGTGATGTGGCCCGAATTTCGGCGCCAACACTTGGAGCAAGCAATCGACCGTTTCCGAGGCGTGGAGCGTCGCTTTGGGCTGACGAGCCAGCAGGTTGAGTCACCCTGCGCCGAAGAATCCCGGCTACCAGAGGCTGCCGGGATTTAGCTCATTCTGGTGACCAACCGGTCAACTAGATCCAGCAACCGAGATTGGCATATGGCAGAGTGCAGCCGGTCACCTCAATCTCGTGTGGGGTGTCCGGGGTCAGCTCTTGCCCAGCAACACCATCAACACCATCAACTGTCAAAGTACAGCCGGCGTCGCTATCGAGCTGCCAGCCACCATATTGACCGATAGTTACAGTGTAGCAGCTGTCGCTCGAAAGCGGATTCGTTCCCCCGCAAGTCGCGGCGGGACACGTAGCCGAACCTCCGCCCCCACCACCAGTCGAACTACCTCCGCCCGTAGCCATCGCCCCTCCCGTTGCCGCATCGCCCCCGCCGGTCGCGGTTTCGCCGCCAGTCGCAGTTGCCGTGCCACCACCCGTGTTGCCGGTCACAGGAGCGCCACCGGTGTTGCCCGTCAAAGGGGCACCGCCAGTTGAACCTGTGTCGGGATCCGAATTATCGCCGCCGCTGCCATCTAGGCCATTCATTTCATCGGAAAGACTGGTGTCGGTGACCGAGACACAGCCGACAAGCATGAGAAGAGCAGAGGACAAATAGAGAGCGTTTGAGAACTTCATCGGGGGACCTAAATGTGAAGGAAGCGGCGGGTGGAATCGCAACCAATTCCTCAAGGGAGGGGAGGGAAAGGATAGGCAATCCTAAAGCACGCGCACGGAATTTCCCGAAAGAACAGCTGAAGAAGCGTTTTCGGAGACAGCTCTGAAAGAAAAATCTATCCCGGTTTCACCTCTCGAGGATGATCTTACTTTCCGAGAAACGCTTTCAATAAGCGCTTCATGACAAGGCTAATCAGAGCGGGTCGAGACGATAGAGCGCGTTGTCCACACGAGAAGTGAGATAGATCTCACCGCCGGGACCATTCTCAATCGAGGTGACCACAGGCGCTGTAATCTCGACGGTGTGCTCAATCAAATCGTCGAGCACACCGCCCGCGCTCAACGCAAGCGACCAGATACGTCCGCTCGACGCATCGGCAAAGATGTAGCGCCCGCGAAGCGAGGGAATCGTCTTCCCACGCTGCCCGCCTGCAGTGGACTGATGCGCGCGCACGACCCGAATCAAGCCTGTCTGTTCCGCAACGAAGTGGCGCTGGCTATCGCGTGGAGCCGCAGCGACTTGCATCGTTTGCTTAAAATCAGTGGTCCCGACCCCCCCATTCCCCCCTTGTCCCCCGTCGCCGGTTGCGTGCATTCCACTATCGCCACCGCCAGACAAGTCCTCGTTGTCGTCCCGTGAGGGATCCTTACCGCAAGCGGTGAGAAACGCGGAAAAAACCAACAACATCGCAACAGCAGCGAAGCGCGGAAGGAACATAGTGCCCTAATTGCACGACGCTCGACGTAGGGACCTGAATTGACTAGACCAGCGCCACCTCGATTTTCGAGGGCAGCGCGCCCGTAGCTCAGCTGGATAGAGCAACGGCCTTCTAAGCCGTGGGTCGGTGGTTCGAATCTACCCGGGCGCACTTCTACGCTCCTTTATTCTTCGTTGACGCTCCTTCAATCACCCGGTGCCCCCGGGTGATTCGCGGCCGAGTGGACGCAGTCCAGCCTGCTGGACGGAGTCAACGAGCACCGACGACCCACCGAGGGTGGGGGCGCGCCAGCGCAGTCAACTAGTGGCTGCCCTGCGGGCAGCGGCCTCGGCTCGCTCTCGCGAGGCTCGGCTACGAATCTACCCGGGCGCACAGCGAAAAAGCCGTCCGTCAGGGCGGCTTTTTCGCTGTGCGCCCCCCGGTTGATTGAAGGTACCCGCGGTGGTTTGACTCGAAGTGGATGAAGTCCACCGGGGTGGACGCAATCCACTGAGAGAGACGGCCCCCAAAGGGGGAGCGGCGCAGCCGCAGTCAATCTACCCGGGCGCACTTCTACGCTCCTTTATTCTTCGTTGACGCTCCTTCAATCACCCGGTGCCCCCGGGTGATTCGCGGCCGAGTGGACGCAGTCCAGCCTGCTGGACGGAGTCAACGAGTACCGACGACCCACCGAGGGTGGGGGCGCGCCAGCGCAGTCAACTAGTGGCTGCCCTGCGGGCAGCGGCCTCGGCTCGCTCTCGCGAGGCTCGGCTACGAATCTACCCGCGCCCTGCAGCGCCTTAGACAATGAACGACGAAAGGAATGGATGCTCGCGCATCTGGCTTGCTGCGAGTTGAACGTCAGTCGCGATCGCAGAACGGTTCTCCTCACCTTGCGCCTCGACCAACTCTTCAATCCATGACTCAACGTTCCCATCATCGATGAGCACCTCAAGCAGTACCTGTGCACTGTCATTGAGCTCTAGTGGGAGTACCTTGGCCTCAATCAGTCCAAGTAGGACATCCACCGTCTTCGCTCCAACATCTTCGCATTGAAAGTACTGTTGAAGAATCGACCTGGTCGAACTGCGATTCCCCAGGCTCGACCCCAAGGACCAAACCAATCGCCTTTCAGGTTCGCTCGAAGAAGACACGCTGCCGCCGCATGCATGCTGCCAGGCGTGAGCCTCTTGAAGGGCCTCACTCCAAGGTTCATCCAAAAGCTGACTCTCACGGAGTAGAATTGAAAAATCCTGAGGCGCCAACGTCGTGAAGTGAAGGCGAAGGCAATGAATGATGTCCTCAGGTTGCCAAGTTTTTCGAGCGAGGTTCAGAGAGTCACTCAGTGAAACCTGGTTGGTCTGTTGCGCCATCTCCACCAGGAGAAACTTTCTCTCGACATGTTGAGGCAGCAATCGAAGGTAAGGCAACTTCAAGGTGGGCGAGACAAAGTGAGAAGCTGGTCCGAAATCGCCGCGCCTGATCACGAGCGAAACTGAGGGCGCCCCCAGGTGGCTAACTCGATGATTTAGTTGTTCACCAGGGAGAATCAGGCGAACGTCGCCGACGCTCAGCAATTCGGTCTTCTGGTGCAAGACCCTTCCTAGCTGAGCCGTGCCGCATGTTTGCTGCGTTTGAAACGAGTAAGTGCTGTGGATGCTCGAACCATGTGCCACTGCAAACGCTCCCTCAAATGTGTGCGAATGGACACTAGTAGCGCTCTTGTGCCAAAAATAGACGTCGCAATAGGCATCGCCCACTTCCAAGAGAGTGACCGGCGGCTCACCAAACTTCGCTCTTGAATCGCGCTGACGCGCTAGCTCTGGTCGGGCAATGAGTTCTCGCACAAGGTCGGCAGGGGCGAATCCTTGCGGGGGTAGGCATTGATGAAGGATTGCCGCGGCGGTCTCAGGGAAGTTCTGTTCAAGAGCTTGAGCCCGCTGCTCGAGGAGCTCAATCACCCTCGCTTCGAACAGCGCTAAGCTCATCGCTCCTCCGAGAAAATGCCACAGGATGTCATCGGCCTTTTGCGTAGGATGCTGTCGCGTTCCGTGTCAACAACGCACTTGTGCTACTCTAGCAGCTCCTGATGAACCTACCTTCGCCTTTCCCTCAATCGCTCCGCTCCTGGACGCTTGGTCTGAGTGTAATTCTTCTCTGCGCTACGAGCTTCGCCTCAGCCATCCCTTCCCTCAAGGACGCCGACCTAGGTAGGGGGAAATATGCGAAAATGCATATGCTGCTTGAGAAAACGATTCTAGCAGTAGATGTGGCGACGATTGACGTTCGCGTCGACTCGACGACCGAAAAGGCATTGGAAAAGATCTCACAGGGTCGCGCCTATGATGCAGCCCTCGAAGAAGAGCTGGCAAAAGTCATGTTTCGCGCACCGAGCGCGCTGGTTCAGCTAACGTTCATGCGCAACATCTCCCTCGATCAATTCGTTGGAGGAGTACGGGAGAGTTTGGATGAAGCCTACCGAGCAGGAGTACTCAGCGATGCCTTGCGCAAGCGAGTGAGCGCAGGGCTTCCCGACTGGTTCAAAGCAATGAAGGACAGTGGTTTTCGTGAAGGTGATCGCGTTCTCTACAAGATCAATCCGAGTCAGCTGCGCACCGTTGTTGTGCGAAGCAATGGCCAGGTCGCCGTGGATCGCACAGACGACGGCGCCGATAAGCGCATGATCTTGCTCGGCTCCTATTTTTCCAGCAAGACGGGCTATCGCGAACCTCTGCTCCGTTCTTTGGGTCAGTAAGCTCACCAGCCACCCGACAACACGTTCAGAACGCTGGGCAGTTCAGCAGCCGCGCAATCACGCGGCTAGCTGAACAGTCAGACCCTTTTATTCATCAGACTTCTATTCATCAGAAGAGTCGTCGAAGCAGGCGTCGTCGAGGCCCTTGCATGACTCGATATCCGAAGGCTGAATTTCCAATGAATCCTCAAAGCCGGACACATCTGCGTCCTTCAGGAACTCTTCGACCCCATCACAATCGGGAATGCCTAGGCCATCCCACGCATCGACCTGTCGGTCGACGGTATCGGCCAGACAGGTTTCCAATTCTCCCACTGTGGCGCTGCAGTCCGATGAAACGGTTTCACCTTCATCGACGCATTCAATATCAAAGCCCTCATCTTCCTCGATGCAGCTGTCGACAGCTGCTTGGCATCCTTCGACAGGATCATCTCCTGCGAACCCAGCCGCGACATAAGCGGTCAAGCCGACTGCCTTGCACGACTCAGATGCCGGAAATTTTTGAGCAAAGTAATCGGCTGCAGCGAAGCAAAACTGTTGCGTCTCCTCGCTCGTCAGATCGCTCGCGACCGCACCTTCATCGAGCGATGAGTCTATTCGACCATCTCCATCGCTGCCACTGCAACCGACTGCAGCCATCGAAACCAATGCACTCACCCCAACTACCATCACGTTCCACTTGTTCATCTGATTTACTGCTCCCACTAAGCTTGGTCCCACTCGTTTCAGTTGAGGGGCTCCCTTGGATTTGAATGAGCAACTCTTCAGGATTGCTGAGCCTTTGGCAAGGTGCGAGCAGAACGTCGCCTAGAATGCATAGCTTGGTTTCATCGAAAGATGAGAAACGCGTGATCACTCAACCGATCAATGTTGAGACTGACACTTCAAACAGTTTGACTGCGCGATGTCGTCACAAGGAGCATCTGCACACACACCGAGGGGCCCGTCTGGCATCTTGCATTGCTCGAATTGCTTCGTGCACTCCGTGCTTGGCGCTTCGGACATCTCCGGGCAGCCGACGAGCAGAAATGCGGCGCTGGTAGCCACTGAAAGGAGCGAGACTCTGAGGCTGGTTTGGAACATGTAGTGCACCCTAGCAATCCGAGGAATTACCGGTAGCCCTCTGCGTGAAGATTGAAAAGTCGAGCGTAGCGCGCATCGAGATCCATCAGGCTTTGATGTGAGCCACGTTCAACGATGCGACCTGCGTCCAGGACGACGATTTCGTCAGCCATGCGCACGGTCGAGAAACGATGGGAGATCACAATCCCCATGCGATCTTTGGCGAGCAAGCGAAATCGCTGAAAAACCTCTGCCTCGGCCTCGGCGTCCATCGATGCGGTGGGTTCATCAAGCACCAAGATATCGGCGTCCTGGCGCATGAACGCGCGAGAGAGAGCCACCTTCTGCCATTGGCCGACCGAGAGCTCTTGTCCGTCTTTGAACCAGCGTCCAAGCTGCGTCTCGTAACCGTGAGGAAGCGACTCAATGACCTCCTTGGCCATGCCCATTTCCGCCGCAACCTTCCAGCGTTGGCGATCGTCGAGAGCGGCGACATCGCCGGTACCAATGTTTTCGCCGGCGAGCAGCTGATACCGAATAAAGTCTTGAAAGATCACGCCCACGCGTCCGCGCAACGTCACTACATCCCAGTCCCGGACATCCAAGCCATCGATGAGAATTCGACCGCTCGTCGGTTCATAGAGCCGCGTCAACAGCTTGATCAGAGTCGTCTTTCCAGCTCCGTTTTCACCAACTAACGCGAGCTTGTTGCCCGGTCGGATGTGCAGATCAAGGTCGGCAACCGCCGCACGCTGCGCACCTGGATAAGAGAAACTGACATTCTCGAAACGAATCCCGTCCCCGGGCTTCGGTCCAAGGCGCGCAAAACCCAGGTGCTCCACTGGCTGATATTCCAGGTATTCGTAGAGATTCGACAGGTAGAGATTGTCTTCGTAGATACCGCCTATCGATCCGAGTGAAGCCGAGAACGCCGTCTGCGCTTGCTTAAAAACAAGCAAATACATTGTCATGTCACCGAGAGAGATCCTGGTCGCTACCGTGGCAATCACGATCCAGACGTATGCGCCGTAAAACGCAACAGTGCTGACAATTCCTAGCACAAAGCCCCATAGACCGCGTTTTCGAATGAGCTGACTATCCTCGGCAAACAGCTGTCGAAAGATACCGCGGTACCGACCGAGAAACGCTGGCCCCAAGTTGAAAAGCTGCACCTCCTTGGCGTTGTCTTCTCGTGCCAGGAGCGTCTCTAGGTAGCTCTGTTTCCTCGATTCGGGAGCACGCCAACGGAACAGGCGGAACGCATCATTGGAGAATCGGGTTTCCGATACAAATACCGGGATGGCGGCAAGGACCAGGACTACTCCGATCCAGGGAGAGAAAGCCATGAGCAGACTTCCATAGACGACCAGCGAAATCGCATTCTGACCTAAACCAAAGATGCGGCGAATCAGACTGAGCGGACGAGTGGATGCTTCTCGCCTCGCCCTCGTCATTCGGTCATAAAATTCCGAGTCTTCAAACTCAGTGAGACTCAGGGTCAGCGCCTTTTCGAGAATGAGTTCGTTGACCCGTTGTCCCAGGAGCGCTCGCAAGAGAGATTCACAGACGTTGATTCCCCTCTGCGCCGCGTTGAGCACAAGAACGAGGCCGAACTCCAGGACAACGTATTTGATGGCGTCGTCGCGGGCGAGCAGATCATCCCGTTCGGTCGCTCTCACCACGGCATCTACGATCAGCTTTCCGACGTAGGCCATCGCTCCGGGAATGGTGCCGACAAGCAAGCTGAGCCCTGCCCAAGAGAGCGTGATGGTGCGGCTTGTTTCCCAAACTAACTTGAGCGCCCGGACAGTGAATCGAAAAGGCTTTAAGTAGCGCCTCAAGCCGAAACTTTCTTCCTGAATTTCCTCTGCCGGCACGATGCGCGAAGATAGTCCGAACTTTCTGCAGCGCCACTGCCGACTGCACTGCTCATCGCCCTTATTCGCAAGGATAGGTGCCGCACCACCTTCTTTTCGGGCGAGGGCTCCAGCATGTGCAAACGCCGCCCTTCCGCACGCGGAAAGAGTGGTCCGACAATTGGCGGGACATGAGGAGCTCAGCTACGCCGGCCTCGCCGCGTAAATCCATCTTCATGGCCTGGAGATGGCAGTTGTCGACCGCTTCATTGCAGCCTTCATTGCGCTTGGGGAGTACGCCGTGTCGAGCTTCGAAAGGCTGAGTACTGCTGACCTAGGTGAGAAAGCTCAGAAGAATTGTCCTGGGGCCCATACGCATGCGGAAAGAACCTACACGCTTTTGCGCCCAAGCGCCGGACATCGCGCCAGCTCTCCTTTAGCTGCGCGCTGCCAGTCCGTAATGAGAGGAAGCAGTCCATGTCGCAACCCCATTCCCGTCGAGAACGAACTCCACTGGCGGAGAGCATCGAAGAAGAGCTTTGGTTCGGCGATTCTGATCCCGCGAGAACCGAGTGTGAGGCTTCACGAAGTTTGGCAGCGGCAGTCGGTCAGGCTGCCGGTCTGAAGCCCTTTCCGCCTCTGGCCAGTCAGCTAATCAACATCCTCAACCAGCCAGACTATCAATCGAGTGAGGTCCTCCGACTGATCGAGACGGATCCTGGTATGGTCACCCGGGTGCTCGGAGTCGCAAACTCCGCGGCCTTTATGACACGCTCGAGTTGTGACTCAGTGGAACAAGCACTCGTTCGGCTAGGTGCACGGACTTTGCGAGACATCGTCGCCGGAGTCGCAGCCGTTTCACTCTTCGCCGATAACAGCGCCCCCGATCCGGCTCGGCTCAAGCCGATCATACGTGCGCATTGCACTGGAGTCGCGGCCATCGCTCGGGCACTCGCCGATATTTGGCGATTCAGAAGGGCGGAACAGGTGTTTCTCGCCGGACTCATGCACGATCTGGGAAAGATGCTGTCTCTCCAGTGTGGAGAGATCGCTTATCATGAAATGCCGACCGAGGCGCATCAGCAGGTGGATCAAGTACATCTCCTTGAGCGCCAAATGGTCGGCTACGACCACGGAATTCTCGGCGCTCATGTGCTCGGACTGTGGAATTTCCCCGAAAGCGTCAAGCGGGTCGTGGCCTGGCATCATCAACCGGGTCGAGCCTACGAAGAAGGCGGCGAAGTCGGACTCATGGTGGCCTTGGTACGCGTAGCCGATGCTATCGACGTGCGCCTGGCAGCCGATCCCGAGTTCAACGATGACTGGGGTCAAGAGCTCGCACTCGACGGTACCCTAGCTTATGCCGAGTTTAGTGTGGCCGATCTCCGCGAGCATTGGGATCGATTGGTCAACGCGCGCGAACAAGTGATGCAGGTCATGCAAACAACACGCCCTGGAGGCGCCAAATAACAATTCCCCTCGGGTAGCATCCCTAAAGGGGGCACGTGCTCACGGCTCACAAGGCATCGTGAATAGTGACCAACATCGCGTCAACTTGCCCCTCGTACCCCGCACCGCGCGCGATGGGCTCGCGCCAGAGGATCTGAGCATCCAGCGCAAGGAGAGTATCGCAGAGCGCAGCGATGCCCTTCAGACCTCGCTCCGTGGAAGGAACACTCGCGGTGACGACAACCTTTTTTTGGTAGAGTTCGCCTGACTGGATCACCCAATCAATGCCGTTCTTCAACGCCCCAGGAAAGCTGTGCCCGTACTCGGGAGTCGCGATCAAGAGCGCGTCGCATTCAGTCAGCGCCGAGCGCCACGCGCTTACCCAGGTGGGCAAGGCGTCCTTTTCCAGATCTGGATTAAAGCACGGAAGAACGCTCAGCATTTCCAGGTGACACCACTTGAAATCAACCGGCGCCCGAATCACTGCGTCTTCGATCAGAAGGCGATTGCCTGATCGTCTCTGGAGACTTCCACACACCGCCGCGATCTTCATCTCGGCCGACCTAGCATAGGCGTAAGGCTCCCACCCCATACACTCGCTCGAAAAAACGAGGCTCCCCGAACGTCCAAGAATTGCCTATGCTTTCTCCCGCCATGGGAGCAATTCGAATTGAGCATCAAGGCCAGCTTCTCATCAGTCACTGGCCTGCGCGTCCCAGCGTTGCCGACGTCGATGATCTATTCGCCCACACACCTGCTCTGCTCGAATCGCGAAGACGCGTCATGATCCTCAACGCTGTCAACGTTGAATCAGCGCCAATTGCGGTACGGGACGCAGCGTCGGCCCATTTGAAGAGAATGGACCCGCTCCTTCGACGTCAATTGATCGGACAAGGTACAGTCTTGTCATCAGTGTTGGTTCGCGGCGCGCTGGCTGCCATTCATCTGCTCTCCCCTCCGAGCTACCCGGTAAAGACGTTCTCCCAGCTCGAACCTGCTCTCAAGTGGGCGCAGGAACTTTGCCGAAAAGAGATTTGATCTCCAATTGTTTCCGACCTTATCGCATCGGATGCGACGTCTCCAGCGGCTCCCTGCGAAGCAAAAACATGCCCTCGGCAGAGTTTGGACTCTTGACGAAGACTCTTTTCAAAGCTGCGATGACCGCATCATGAATCACTCCGCCACGGGCAATCGCTCTCGCCCTTTCGCGCTTCTCCTCGCAACTGGCCTCGCAGCCCTCGCCTGTGGTCCCACAATGCCTCAGCTGAGGACCAAGGCAGCTGCTGACTTTGACTGCCCCAAAGAAGCCGTAAAGCTTGCCACCGTCGATTCCGACACAATGTACGTGAGCTGTTACGAACAAGAGGCGACCTACTCAAGCACGTGCGAAGGCGAAGAAGGTTGCCGTTGGATCAAGGATGAGAAGCTTGATGAGGGGGCGACTAAGGAGAACTACTAGTCAGGCCACCGCTCGCTGCCAGGCTACGTGGTCGGCCTGGCAACCATTCGATTGACCTAGAACAACGACAAGCCTGTTTTGCCGGTGAACATTTCGAGGGCACGCATCCCGACGAGCGAATTCCCTTTCTCGTTGAGCCCAGGACTCCACGCTCCCAGGATGAATCGTCCAGGAAACACGGTGATGATGCCGCCACCAACACCGCTCTTTCCCGGCAACCCCACGCGGAACGCGAACTCACCTGATTCGTCATAGAAACCACAGGTGAGCATCAGCGCGTTGATGCGCTTCGTGTTCGCCGTCGACAAGAGTCGAACACCGGTATCGGGAACCACGCCTTCATTCGCAAATAGTGCAAAAGAGCGGCACAGATCACTCAGACTCATTTCGAGAGAACATTGATGACAATAGACATCGAGCAGAGCCTCAATCTCAGCGTTGATGTTGCCAAACGACTTCATCAAGTAGGCCAGCGATCGATTTCGCTTCGATGTGGTAAACTCTGAGCGGGCGACCCTGCGATTGAAGTCAACGGGTCGGCCCTCGGTCAATTGCGAGACAAACTCGAGGATGACCTTCTTCGGGTCGGCCTCAAGGTCCATCAACATGTCCGTCGTCACCAACGCGCCCGCATTGATGAAGGGATTGCGAGGGATCCCATTTTCAAACTCTAGCTGAACCAGCGAGTTAAAGGGATCGCCCGATGGTTCAACATGTACTCGCTCAAAACTCTGGCGCACACGAGGAAGCACCATCGCCAAGACAAGTACCTTGGAAATGCTCTGAATCGAGAAGGGCACCTCAGTATCGCCTGCGCAATAGGTGTGGCCGTCGTTAGTATGTAGACACAGACCAAATTGATTGGGGTCCACATGAGCCAACTCCGCGATGTAGTCGGCCACCTTCCCCTTTCCACGGTGGGGAAGGCAGCGCTCGTAGACGTACTGGAGAGCCCCTTCAAAGTCGTACTTCTTCATGCGGCGCGAACATACAGCAAAACCAGGGACTCTCGAACATCAGCAAATGGACAACATCAGCTCATTTGTAGGGCCCTGCTCATTCGTAGGGCCTTGTTCATTCGTAGGGCCTTGTTCATTCGTAGGGCCTTGTTCATTCGTAGGGCCTTGTTCATTCGTAGAGCCCAGCTTCGAAAGCTGCGATGAATTCGTCCTTGCTGATGGCCCCGTTGGCATAATCCAAGATGATCAAGTCCATATCCGTGAACGTAACACCGGGAGTCACCACCGTCGCATTACTTAGATCCTCAAGCGCCTGTTTGCCAACAGGGGTCAGGAGAGATGTGTCGGCATCCAGGCGAACCGGCGTCGAACCCTTGATATTGTTGAACGCAGCCTGACCTTCAAGCGAACCAATCGTTTCGCAAAACTCCAACGCGCCCGCTTTGTTTTTCCCGTCCGCGGGGATGGCAAACGTGTCTACTCCAAAGAGGAACGTATCGGCGGCCCCGGGAGCTCCGATCACTGAATAGTCAATACCAGCCTTCCAGCCGAGTTGCTGCACGAAGCCGCCTACCCAGTCCCCGTGCATGAACATCGCCACTTCATTGTCGTACAGGGCCTGTGATGCCGCCTCCCATCCCGCATCCGGATCGAGACATTTATCGATGGGCTCGTCGTTCATGTCTTTACAGTCCTCGGTGATCCACAACTTGGAATCAATATAATTGTCGAGCACCGTTCGAAAGTGGTCGACAGCCTCAGCGAATTTCTCATCGGAAGGGTCACCCTTTCCAGCGAAGAACTTCTGAAACTCCGTTCCGCCCATCGTTCCCATCACTAGGTCGAGGAACATGATACGAACGATCCAACCCTGCCCGCCAGTTGCTAGGCAGGTGATGTCGTTTGATGCGAACTCTTCGCAGACACTCAGCAATTCCTCCACCGAGTCCGGCGGACTCAATTTGTTTTCAGAGAACACAGCCTCGTTGATGAACACAGCATTCTCACGATGCACGCCGACTGGCATCGCATAGATGCTCCCGTCCGTCGTGATCGCTTCAAGAACTTCGGGAAGGAACACATCCATCCAACCATTATCCTCGAATAGCTTGTCCAGCGGCTCGAGCGAACCAGGAAATTCTTCGAGAATTGCCGGGATATCATTGATGTTCTCTTGAAATGCATCAGGCGGATCCTCTGCTGCCAGTCGCTGCTCAATGGTCAACTCCGAGGACGTCCCGTCATTCTCGTTAGAATTAAAGATGTTCACCCCCGAGTTGCGCTTCTCATGTGTGTTCAGGAGAGCAGAAAGAGCCTCAGCTTCTCCGGGCCCGCTCCACCAAGACGTGATCTCAACTGTGCTCTTCTCTTCCGAATCCCCATCGCCATCACCCCCTTCGTCACCTCCGCTACAAGCACTCATCGCTGCCAAGCACGCGACACTGAAGGTGAACATCCCCATCGATGACCTGAATCTCATTCTATTATTTCCTTGTTAAATAGCCTGCTTCCATGATGACTTAGTCATTCGTTCCGTCAACGGTAAGAATCGTGCGACACCGGAAACGACGGTCGGAGAACAAGCACGGTTGTAGGCACTCAACGACCTCAAGAAAGAATGGCATGCGCTCCATCCCGAAGCTCTTGGCACCCTCAACTAGCAGCGAGCACCTCTAGCTCCTTGTGCAGCAACTCCACGACGCGCAGATGCGACTCCTGGAGAATAAAAAGCAGTTCCTCCGCTCCGACGAGGTCGCCGTTTTCGGCGTTCTTTTGCAAGGTCTCAGCAGCTGCGGACATGGTCGGAGCACCCAGCGCTAGGCTACTGCCCTTCAACTTGTGGGCGTGGGCCCTCAAGTTCGCTGCGTCACCGGCTTCTATCGCTTCGCCAAGCTCTTCAAGTTGTCGTGGTACGCGCTCAAGGAACAAGTGAATCAGCTTCTTCGAACGGCGGATCTCCGGATCGAGCTCTCCGGCGTTGTTCGTTTGCTCCTCGGTGCGAGTCGTTGCCTCATTCGATGAGAGCTTCCCCATCGTTACTTCATGAGCATAGATACGGAGCAATTTTTCGAGGGATGACGAGCGACATGGCTTCGACAGATAGTCGTCCATCCCAGCCGTGAGCACGCGTTCTCTTTCCCCGGCCAGAGCATGAGCTGTAAGCGCGATCACAGGCATACGTCGACCATCGCCTTGAGCCTCCTCCCACTCACGCAACTCGCGAGTCGCCGTGTAACCATCCTTGATCGGCATCTGACAATCCATCAAGACGCACGAGTAGCTACCAGCCTTGATCTTATCGAGTGCCTCCTGACCGTTTCCGGCAACATCGACGCGATAGCCGAGCTGTTCCAGTTGCTCAGCGGCGACAAACTGATTTACCTCATTGTCGTCGACAACCAGAATCGTCTTGCTGCCCATGCTCTTCACAAGCGGCTGCAACTGGACCGCTGTGGCTTCACGCAGCGTACCGACTGAATTAGCCAGGCAATTGTACAACTCCGAAAACCGAATTGGTTTCTGGAGCTGAGTGACAGCTTGGCGTTCGAGTTCCGCGACCCCAGCGTCCCCCCCCACCTTGGCGAGTACAATCACAGGCAAGGTACGGAACGCAGCCTCGGCCCGAATGGTGCGAATCAAATCGGTCACGTTGATGTCAGTCAACTCGGTGCCCAACACCACTACATCAAAGCCCTTGCCCCCTTCTTTTGCTTGCTTCAAGACGGACAACACTTGCGAACCACGTGCCAGTACTTCGTGAGAAATACCCCAAATCTTGAGGTGTTCGTCAATGAGATCGCGCCAGCGGCTGGCCTCCACGACCAACACGCTCTTTCCGATGGGCGCCTGTGGTCGAGTCGAATTCAGATTCCCGCGCTCATCGACTCCGACCGTTGCCGTGAAGGAGAACACACTGCCGACGCCGACCTCACTCGTGACCTCAATGTCGCCTCCCATCATCTTGAGTAGCCGTTTGCAAATGGCCAACCCCAAGCCAGTGCCTCCGTGCTGGCGCGCCATCGAGCCATCTACTTGCGAGAAGACCTCACACAATTTGGGGAGATCCGCTTTATCGATCCCGATACCGCTGTCGTGAACTGAAACCTTAAGCACAAGCTCCTCTTCGCCCTGAGAGGCGACAATCATATTGATGAACACCTCGCCGTAGTCGGTGAACTTGATCGCATTCCCCACTAGATTCGTCAGCACCTGCTTGAGGCGATCTGGATCTCCGATCGCAAAACTGGGGAGGGAAGGATCTGTCCGGTAAATTAACTCCAAATCTTTGTCGTGCGCTCGAGCAGCCAGCAGCTCAGCAACCTCTTGAACAACCACTTTCGGCTGAAAAGGGACCTGCTGAATGCTGTACTTCCCAGCCTCCAACTTCGAGAAGTCAAGGATATCGTTGATGACTGTCAACAGCGCATTCGCAGAGACGTCAATCGTCTCTACATAACGAAAAAGCTTATTGTCTAAGGGAAGAGCCTGCATCAACTTCACGACCCCGAGAACGCCATTCATAGGCGTGCGGATCTCGTGGCTCATATTCGCCAAGAACTCACTCTTCATTCGATCGGCTTCGAGCGCGCGCTGCATGCTGACTTCGAGGCGATCCATCGCGTCTTCGTTAGCTTGAAGCATTTGATTGAAAGCACCGGCGAGCACCTCCAGCTCGTCACCACTCTTGATGTCAGCACGTATTCCGCGCTCACCTTGGGCAATCTTGTTGGCCACCTTGGTGAGGCTCACCACCGGCGCAGTCACGTGAGATGCGGCTCGACTGATCAGCGCGATCGCGACTACGAAGCTCAAGAGTCCTAGCAGACCGATGGTCATCAGAGCTTCACTGAGTTCTGCGCGTGATTTTTGTCGAGCAGCCTCCACGGCCAACGACATGCTTCGAGTGCTGAGCCCATAGACCACACTGCCAAGCAGCTCACCCTCGTCCCCTACCACTGGTGCACTGAACTCCTCGATATCTTGGTCGAAGAGACGCACGTTTCGCCGCGACTGCTTGCGACTTGTCAGGAACTTTGCTGGAAGCCCCAGTTCCTTCCAAGCGTCAGGCTTGGGACGCGAGTCCGGCTGGGTGGTAGGTGAGACATAGGCCCATGATTGTCCCTCGGCGCTCACGAAGGCACCGTAGACAACATCACTTTGCCCTGTCGCTCGCGAAACAAGGTTCATCACGTCAGAAAAAGCGTTGTCCGACACGAGATTTTTGAGCGCGAGGGCATGACTTTCTGAAAGCGTCGATCCACGGCTATGAATGCTCTGCCGAATCTGATTCTCGATATCGGTGAGTCTCTCGTTTTCGGTCGCCGAATTAGTCCAGGCAACGGCACTGAGCGTGGCAACACTCATGAGCAACAAGATGCTCACAGTGATCACCAGTAGTTTCGACTTGAAAGTGCGCTTGCTCGGCTCAGCCATTCATGCTTTCTTTTTCATAGGTAACTGATGACCAATGTCTTAGTAATTGACGACGATGACATCGCGCGAGAGCTCGTCGTCTCGATTCTGAAGGATGCAGGTTTCAATACGTTCGATCTCCCATCACCGATTGGGGCAACTCGCAGCGTTCTCGACAATGAAGTTCAAGTCGTTGTTCTCGACTTGTTGATGCCTGTTCTGTCTGGTGACAAACTCGCCAAGATGTTGAGATCGAATCCTCGACTCAACAAGCTGTTGATCATTCTGGTCTCGGGTTGTGAGCTGCACGAACTGCAACAGGCTGCGCTCCGGGTGAAGGCCAACGCTGTAGTCGCAAAGAGCGCACTCAGAACCGATCTGGTCCCAGCGATTCGAGAAGCTGTTCGCCGCTCCAATTAGCGCCATCAGGCGCCCATCGTCCTGAGCAGCTGCGCTCACCTGAGCAGCTGCGTTAGCCTGAGCGTTGGCGTTCACCTCAACACCCGATCGATCTTTTGCACGGCATCCGAACGAAGAGCGAGCCGTTCCGTCGCTTGTCCGTAATCCATTGTAGAGACCGTCGATACGGGGACCTCAACGGCGACGGTCTCACTGAGAACCCAATCCTCATCGGACAGGTTAAAGATCATGTTCGCCAGCTGCGCACCCAGGCTGGGATGATCAGGAACGAGAGCAAAGGTGCCAAAGTTCGCTCCAGGCGCGACGAGTGGCGCAGCTCCGACGATCACAGGCAACCAGGGGTTCTCATTCATTCCCGGCACCCAGCCAGCGCTGATGAGACGCGGGGTCAGCAGCTGATTGTCGTTCAGTACCCACACCGCATCGCAATCCTGCTTGATGATCCGCAACGCCCTGCGAATTTCCGCCGGATTAGGTCGAGCGCTCACCTGCTCAACGACCGCAGTCACGGCCTCCTTCTGAGCAAGCTGCTCTTGTTCGCGGATAAAACCGCCCAGACCAGGACGTGTGATAATCCCCACCCGACTCACTGGCGTAGACACCAGCTTCCGGAGATTCGTGACCACAGTGATCAGCGGCACCTCATAGCTGATCCCCGTAGTGGCAATCAAAGAACTTTGTTGTCCAAGGAAAGACGTCATCACCACGAATGCTGGCGGGAAATCTTGCCCAGCATTGGCTCGTTGATACTCACGATACGAGCTCAACGTAGGATTGTTCATGATCACGATGGCGCTCGGCCGGTGCTGATCGATGCCCTTCGCGAGAGAAGATTGACAGTTACCTTCTGCTTCAACCGCAATCAGGTTGAATTCACCATTCACTTCATCCCTGAGCCCACGCCAAACCTCTTGGGCCTGGGCAGTGTTGGGCATAAAGACGACGACAGTAGCGGCTTCCCCATCCCTCGACTTTGCCTTCTCGATTTCACGGTAGGGACGACTCACAGTCTGCTGCGCTGTCGAAGAGCAGCCTGCCACAGTGAGCGCGGACAACGAAATGCCAACAAGAATACTTCGTCGCTTCATTTCCAACTGTCCACTCCAAGAAGTTGTGCCACTCGCCCTGAGATCTTTTGTGCCGCGGCGACGGCCGCCGCTCCTCGAGGCCCCACGCTGGCAAGAGCTGGCAGCGGAAGCTTCTGACCGATGTCACGCCCCTCGAGACTCAAAGAGCTCTGAGAGCGCACTTCGCCGAGCAGGCGAGTCGGAAGCAGAATTGACTCCACGCGCTCAAACTGCAGCAGAGGCAGGAGGTCTTCAACCTTGGTCACTCGTTCCACTTTCACCCTTGAATTCAACAAACCACGAACGAATTCAGTGGTTCCGCGACGCTCCAGGATATCCAGCGTGCCACTGCTTGAAACTGCATCAGGCTCGGGAGCACGGCCAACACCGACCAACGAATAAGCTTCGACGGAAGAACCATTGCGCTGCCCTCGAACTTGCGGACTCATTCCGTTGGCCGACATGACCATGGGGAGAGTCAGCACAGCGTCTTGCCCTTGACGCAGCGACCTCTCAAAGTCTGCCACGCGACCGACGGTTGTGATCTCGAGACCTGGTAAGTTCGCACTGAGCAATCCCTGGAAAGCGCGCTGCTTGATGCTCGTGTGAACAAACACCAAAAGGCGTTCACCATTCGCGCTTGCGTTCTTTGCACTGAGCAGGGAGCTAGCTGCAATGCCGGCACTCACGAGATTGGGTGGTTGTGGACTACGTTTCATACTTCAAAGGCGCGGCGTAATATTATGAGTAGCATGAGCGTGACAATTCGCGATCAATTTTCTCTCACAATTTTCTCTCACAAGTATATGGAGTTCGCGTGTTGAAGCTCCCCCGCGCATTGACAGAAATTCATTCACTTCATCGGAACATGATCTGCGTAGGTGTACGCCACGCGATTCGCTTTCCTTACAAAAATTTCCATTCCATCATCGAGAGGCATTGGTTATCGGCCAAGTCTGCTAGCTTGAACAACTATCAGAACACTGAGCAAACACTTTCGTGAGTCGACACACATCGCACAATACCGCCTCAGGCACATGGTCTCGGCTCAATCTTGCCGCAAACCGCTCTGGCCTCATCGTCTACCTGGCAAAGCAGACCCACGGATTGAGACGCCAGCGCCTAGGAAGATCAGTGTCGAACGTCTCGTAGCGCAAAGAGTGAATCGAGTTCCTAAGAATCATTTATGAAGAAGGTCGTATCGTTGTCGGCATGCATCATCGTCTGCGCGACAGCCATCAAAGCCCACGCACAGCAGGCGCCAGCCTCCGATGCCGTAGCTAAAGCCGAACTTGAAGTCACTCCGGATGACCTCGACTTGATGCGCCTTTTGAACGTCGAAGTCTCCACTGCAACCAAAACAGCCGAGAGCATCGATGACGCTCCCGCGATCATGACCGTAGTGACTCGCGAAGACATCGTGCGCTGGGGTTACCGAGATCTCGGCGAAGTCTTGCAGCATACTGTCGGCTTCTTTGTTACCGACGACCACATATTGCCGAACGTGGGAGTTCGCGGAGTGAGCGGCGGTTTGGGCGCAGAGAGCGGCGTGATCAAAGTGATGATCGATGGTCGCACAGTCGCCTATCGAACCACCTCAGGCAATTGGCTCGGCTCAGAGCTGCTCCCGTTTGAATCGATTCAGCAGATTGAAATCATTCGCGGCCCAGCCTCGGCGCTGTACGGGGCTGATGCATTCTTGGGCGTCGTGAACATCATCACGGTCAAAGGTGAAGATGTGCATCCCGTGCGCGGATACATCGCGGGTGGCACCTCTGGCGCGAATCCGAGCGGCAAATTCGACGTCGTATCGGGAACCACCATCGACAAATTTAACTTCATGGTAGGCGCGGCAGGCGAGCTTTCTGACCGTTCCGGAATCGACTACCCCTCGATTTCTCCGCCTGGACAGTTTCCCTCCTGGGTTGGGGACAGACGAGAAGCGCTGGGGGTCGAGCGCCGCTCACTCGCCGTACAAGCCCGTGTCGGGTACGAAGACCTCAAGGTGGGTCATCTCTCGGTGAGTGGCTACTTCTCCGGCCTAGAACGCGGTGGCGACTTCGCTCACTGGGCGCAGCTGACCAACGACGTCGTAGATGGAATCGACGTCGGCACGCAAATCGGCTTGCAGCAAGTGCGAATCAATTTGGACGGTCTTCTGCATCTGAACAGTGAGCTCGATATCGCGGTTCAAGGAACCTACTCCCAAGGCGGACTGCTTCCCTCCGACAGAATCGAAATCGGCAGCGACCTGTTCTACGTGGAGCGTCAACAATCCTACAACTCTGTCGATGGGCTCGTCGAAGGTCGCTGGATCCCGAGCGACCGATTCAATCTGATCGGTGGAGTTGAAGCGTACTTCGATCATGAGGAACTTCTCGCCCCCGAGCGCATCAATCGCATCACTGGGGAAAACGTGTCTCTCGGTGGAACCGATGGCCAGCGTGTCGACCTGACCAACTTCGGTGTTTACATGGGGTCAACGGTCAAGGTCATCGACCGCTGGCTGAAGCTCACCGGCGGACTTCGACTCGACCATCATAGCCTGTATGGCAATCAGCTCACCGGGCGCGCTGGTGCAACGTCCCGCATCAGCGACGACATCGTGCTCAAATTGCTTTACGGAAGTGCCTTCAAGTCACCCTCGCCGTATCTTCTTTATGCAACGCCACTTCGCCCCGGTGATGTGATTGGCAACGCCAATTTGGAGCCGCAATTCGTCCATACTCTCGAGTTTCAGTACTCGTACAAGCCCAGCCCCTTCTTTGGCCTGACCACCGGCATGGCTGGAAGTTGGCTGATGGATAAAGCTGAGTTCACTCCACAGGGCATCAATCAAGCAGCTCGCAATGTCGCCGATCAGCGCACTCTCTCCTGGGAGACTCGCGCCGACCTCAAGCACTACGACGATTACAATCTCTACGGCTCCTTAGAAGTCGTGTACTCCGAACGCGATCTCGGACAAGAGGGCTACGCTGCAGATTTGGTCGGCTCACAGAACGTCGCCTACCCCACATACATCGGACGCGCCGGGGCCATGATTGGTCTACCCACGCCTTCGACCTTTCCCCTGCTCGGGGGTCTGGAAACCGTGGTGGTCGGGCCCAGTCGGGCGGCGGACACCAGTATCGTCGAGAAGGGCGAATCGTACACTCTGCCGCCCTATGTACTCCTGGACGCAACCCTCCAAACGGGCGCGCTCTTTTTGATCCCGCGCCACGAAACGCGCGTCGCGATCCGAGGCAAGAACATCCTGGCAATGAGCGGCCCCAACCCCGGATTCTCAGGGTTTGAGTACCCGCTGCGTCCCACTGAAATTTATTTGGAATTGAGGCATCAACTGTGACCAGTCTAAAGTCGAGGTACGCGATAATCGTAGCGGCCGCGCTGAGCACACTCGGTACAAGCTGCGGAGAGCGAGATGACGTTGATGCCGAGTCACTGACAGTCGGTCTACTACTGCCCTTCACGGGCTCGGACTCCGCAACAGCTAGAAATTTTGAGCGGGCCGCGCTGTTCGCTCGAGATCAAGTCAACGACGGCGGCGGGGTCAATGGTCACGACCTACGCATCCTCTCAGCAGACACTCATTCTGATCTCGAGAAGGCAGAAGACTCAGCACGACGGCTGATCAAAGCAGGCGCAAAGATCATTGTCGGGCCTGAATCGACTGAGATCGCTAAACGCATTCGACCGTTGATCGAAGAAAATGGCGTTATCTTCCTTTCTCCCGTAGTCGGCGCAGCAGATGACCGAAATATTAGCTGCGAAGTCCCATGGTTCAGGCTCTCGCCGTCATCTTGGGTGCTTGGGGATTCCCTGGCAAAGCAGGCATTTACCGACCAGCAGGAAACGATGGTTCTCCTGCATTCTGAAGGCGACTACGATCAAGCTCTCGCCGCCGCATTCAAGCAGCGCTTCACAGATCTTGGTGGAGAGGTTCCCTATGAAGCGACTCTGCCCCGCAACGCTCAAAGCTATTCGAAGATCATTCGGGAAGCGCTAGCAGAAAACGCAGATGGCGTCCTTCTCGCCGCCTCCCCGCGTACAGCCGCACTGTTCGTCAACGAACTGGGCGTACTCAGCAAGAAGCGCCCACAGTGGTATCTCTCACCTCTGCTCAAAACCCAACTCTTGTTGCAAAACGTAGAGCCATCCGTTTTGGAAGGCGCCATCGGAGTCACTCCTAAGATTTTTGACACATCCGGGAAGTATCCGGAAGCTTTCGCCGAGCGATGGGAAGGAGACCAAGCCTTTGATGGAGCCTTTTTCTACCACGATGCCATTTCCTTGAGTGCTTTCGCGCTAGAGCACGCAGAAGAGGACAAGGGGCAGATTTCGTCTGAAGCACTCATCACCTCGCTGTTTGAGGTCGCGACTGCATCCGGCGAAGCGGTGAGATGGAACGAAGTCAGCGAAGCGATGCCCCGGCTCAGCGAAGGCGCGCGACTCTACTATGCGGGACTGACAGGACCTTTGCTCCTTCGTGACTGTGGCAATCGCAAATCCGGTGTGACCTCGACCTGGTCGATTGAAGACGGTCGCATCGTCGAATAGTCACGAGTAGCTGCAAAAAAGCACGGACTCAAAGCGCGGTTCGAGCGAAAAGCGTTTGGTCTCTGGGCGGAGCAAGACGAGGGTAGCTTCCGCTCTCCGGAATCTTGCAGGCGGCCTCAATGCGTCGCCGCACGCCAGGCGGGACATGAACTGCAGCACCGCCGACGGTCAGTGTCACCTTTTCGGCAACCACCGAGGCTTCGAATCGAGGAGAGAAACCCGCTTCCTCAATGACTCCAAGACTCAAACGAATCTCTGCCGGAGCAGCAGGGTGTACCACTCCCGACCAACGGGCATCAGCAGGGAGAGCTTCTGAGACCTGCTCAACAATGTCGAGCTGCAAAACCTCGAGCTGAAGCGTCGCAAGACAAGTCGGCTCACCGCCGAGATTCGTGATCACCTCAGCCTTGTCATCTTCGACCACGAGAAACCCTTGATGCCGAGAACCCAGCGGGCCCGACCAAGCTCGTCGGCCTTGATCCCAGCGGTAGTCCGCCAACACTCGCTCTTGTTTCAGCTCGCGACTGACGATACGCAAACTCGGAAGCTCGTCTGGTCTTTCTCGATGAATACGGTAATCACGTGACGGACCGGTCCATGTCACCTGCAGCGAAGCTTCAAATGGCGCCCGAAGAGGAATCACTGTCAGGCTATGCGTACCAGTAAGACGAGAGTGACTGACATCGACCAGCTCAAGTGTTCCGTCGCCGGTCAAGTCTTCAAGGGTTCCCCCAAGCCAGTCACTCGAACCAGGAAAGTGAATCAGTTCGCCCGTAGTTTGGAAGATCATGAACTTCCCGCTTTGCGGAGCTGAGGAGTCCGCGGCACTGGTAGCGACGAACACAACAATCAGCGGCGGTTGCTCATGCTGAGGTGCAGCGACGACCTGCTTGATGCGAAAAGTATTCGAGGGCTCGGGCGATGCCTGCCGCGAGAGCAATGCTTGGAGCGCACAGTCTCGATGCTCAAGTTCGAACAACGCCACGATGTCTGAGTTCCAGGAAGAACTGGGTTCAGCCTGAGCAGGCGCCTGTGACTGAGCCGGACTGCCTGCGCATCCGCTCAGAAGCCCCAACGAACAACAACCCAGAATCGCAACCAGCCCCCTGAGCGATGCAAAACAAGGCCTTGCAGCACCACAGGAATCATTGGCGAACACAGCTCCGCCCAGCCGGGCAATGAGTTTCGATTGAGTAACGAGTTTCATGACAAGCCCCCGGCGCGGCTCTCAGCGAACCCGCAATTCAAACAAGGTCAAACACAGATCTAGTGAAAACACCGATCGACTCACGCGCAGACGGATCCCACACGCAGGTATGCTCCTAAGGAGACGCAGATACGCTCCTAAGGAGACGCAGATACGCTCTTACGCAGGACGATCCAAAAACCTTCCCCCCTTGTGCTTTGGAAGAGAATGTTGTTAGGTCCCGCGAATTACCTGAGACAGTTTTTTTCAGCCGAAGGTAGTTCCGTCCCCCACTGAGTTGAGAAGAGAGTCACTTGTGAAAAATCATACTCGCTATCTAAGAGATATCGCCTACCTGCTAGGGATCGCCCTTCTGTCCGCTGGATGCACGTTCATCGATGGCGAAAAATCCAGCGAGGAAGCTGAAAGCGCGAGCCGGGGCCCCGCCGGGATCGAGCTTGCGCAACCACGGCGCGAAGCCTCCGAATTTCCAGCAGGCAGCTACGAGGACGGACCAGAAGTCGACGACAGTCGCGCCTCGCTCCGCGCAATTCAGGAAGCGGACATCGTTCAGGTCGTTGGCGATCGCCTCTACGCGATTTCTGCCGTGAGTGGCTTGGCGATCATCGACATTTCCGAACAGGACGAACTCCGGTTGCTCGGCACCTACCGCACGGAAGCTACACCATTCGAGATGTATGTCCGCGGAGATCGCGTGATCGCGATGTTCAAGCAGGTTCCTCAGAAAAACGATGATGGGTACACCGTCGCCTGGGACAGTCAGGTAATCAGTCTGGATGTCGCGGACCCCAAAGCCATCGAAGAACTCGAGTCGTTCGACCTGGACGGCAGGATCGTCGACTCACGAATCGTCGACAGCATCCTTTATGTGGCTGCCCACACGGTAGGCGCCGCCCCCTCGACGACAATACTTTCACTCGATATTTCTGCCGCCGACAAGATCGAAGAAGTGGATCGATTGAGTTTCGACGAAGTGAACCAGAATTGGAATGACCTGGGCTGGAGTGAGCGGTCAATTGTTACGACAGACGACAGAATGTATGTCTCCGGACCGAGTGATGAATCGCACTCCGTCATTCAAGTGATCGACATTTCTGACACCAGCGGCGACATGGAGCTCGGTGCAGAGCTTGAAGTAGATGGCGCTATCTTCAGTCGCTGGCAGATTGACGAGTACGAAGGAGTTCTGCGCGTCATCAGTCAGCCTCCGGATTCGTACTACGAGTACCCGCCCACTGTTCAGACTTTCACAATCAATTCAAGTGATGACATCACAGATCTCGCGTCGCTTGAACTCGTCTTGCCCCGCGCCGAGCTGCTTCGCAGTGTTCGCTTCGATGAAGACAGAGCCTACGCGATTACGTACGAAAAGACCGACCCGCTCTTCGTTATCGACTTGAGCGATCCTTCAGCGCCTCTACAAGCCGGCGAACTTGAGGTACCCGGCTTTGTGTTCCACATGGAACCCCGCGGGGATCGATTATTGGGACTCGGCTTCGAACCTGGCAACGAGGAAGGCGGACTCCATGTCAGCCTATTCGATGTGAGCGACATGACACAGCCGTCAATGATTGAGCGAGTCAACTTTGGTCCCACTTGGAGCAGCAATTCGAGCTTCAACAATGGCGACGTCTTAGCGCTGGTGGAGGATCGCAATCGTCTGCACAAGTCGTTTAAGGTCCTCGACGATCTAGGACTCATCCTCGTGCCCTTCAGCGGTTGGACAGAAAAAGAAGTCGGCTGCGGCAAACTAAAAACTGGTATCCAATTGGTCGACTTCACTGAGGATAGTCTCACCATGCGAGCTACAGTGGGTGCAACTGGTACTGCCCGACGTGCCTTCATTCATGAGGAACGAATGTTCGCCTTTTCCGAGGATCGCGTGCAAACATTCAACATTGACGACCGCGATAAGCCGGTACGGACTGCAGACTTACCTCTAGCGCTGCGGGTGCACCGTACGGCTGTCCTCGGAGACCGCGTCCTACGAATTGGCTCTGAGTGGAATCAACGCGTTGCCTATGCTGATGTGGTAGATTTAGATGACGTCGCGAGTCCTGAACTTGGACCGTACATCGACTTAGCGTCCCTGGTTCATGAGGACGATGAGAGCTGCGAGTACCATGACGATGGTCCCTTCGCCGAGGCGCCCCTCTTCAGTTTCTTTGACCGGCATGTGGCGCTTCCCGTGGTCCATGAAGATCCAGAAAGTGGAAACATGGTCACAGACCTCATTGTGCTCGACACTGAGGGTGACGCACCTTCAGAAGTCGCGAAGCTCAGACTCGACTACGAGCCCATCAACACAGGCCTCGGAGCTGGAATCATTCAGATCGACAGCAGCACTCTCGTTTTCCAGCGTCCAGGCGACGACGTGAACGATGACGGCACAATGCAAAATATCGTGCTTGAGGTGATCGATCTTTCCGATCCGACAGGTCCGGTCGTCGTCAAGTCCCTGGAACGGCCGTTCGCACTAGGAACTACGGGGCTGCATCTGCGCGGCGACCTACTCTCCAGCGGTTACTACTCTTACGAGGGTGACTTCATCGAGTACTTCCTCGATCGGGTTGACGTTTCGGAGCAGTGGGAGCCAAGCGCTCAGTCACGTGTTGCTTTCCCAGGCTTGTCGCTCGGCCCGATTGCGAATGACTACCTGAGTCTCGACTTCGGTTGGCGTTACGAAGAGGACGTCAGTGAGTCTGATTGTCAAGATGACGGAGGCGAATACGACGAAGCGCAAGAAGTATGTTGGTTCGCCACCAGGGAACTTCTGCGAGTTTCTGTCACGCAAAAGGATGGCACCGATCAGGCGTCCATCGAAGGACGCGTCTCGCTGACCGATGATGTCAGCTACTCCAACGTCCACATCGGCGATGACACCTACTTCCTGAGCGGAGAGGCCGACTATGACTCCTTCGTGTCCGTTGTTCAGACCGACGGAACAGGTCTCACAAAGTCGGATGTCGACTTGGGCTACTCAACGCCCACCTCATTTGCGGTGCAGGACGATGCACTCTACGTTCTCACCAACTATCGAACGATGAAAATAGAAATGATCGCTGGCGAGGCAAGCATGTCGTATCTCCAGTACGCTGGCGGACAGCATCTGACTCTCACCGAGGAGAGCGCAATCGTTTCGCGGGGTAACTACGGCGTAACCGTCATCGAACTCAAGAAGGACTAACCATGCAATCATTGTCGACCAGACTCCGCCCCCTTTCTCGTTGCGCCTTGCTCACCTTTGCACTGTCGATGGGCACGGCGTGTGACAGCGAAGAAGACTCAAAGTCTAAAGCCAGCGATGCCGATGCGGGGGCGAAGCAAGAAGCCGCTGCAGGGGAAGTCAACCAAAAGCAGCTGGAGCACCTGGGGTCCAAGGAGGCGAAAGACGCAGCTCCAGCTGGCCCCGTCGCCGATCCGGGATCGCTCGCGGTCCAAGCGAATGGCGCGACAGCAGAATTGGCGGCAAAGGGCGCGAAAGCCACTGCCGGCAATCTAGCCCCCGTTACCGCGCCGCCAGCCACCCGGACGAATGCACCCGCTGCACCCGCTGCATCCACTGCGTCAACGGCGACCCCAGCGGCTAACGCTCCCGAGGCCAATCGTGCATCAGCTGTGGCAGCAGCGCCTGCCTCGGCTGTCGCAGCCGCTGCGCCTGCGCCCGTAACAGCAGCGGCTCCGGCTCCGGCTCCCGTAGCAGCGCCAGCGCCAGCACCAGCACCCGCTCCAGCACCCGCTCCAGCGCCAGCGCCAGCGCCAGCGCCAGCACCCGCTCCAGCGCCAGCGCCAGCACCCGCTCCAGCGCCCGTAGCAGCACCGGCACCGGCACCCGCTCCCGCTCCCAAACCAGAACCAACACCCCCTCCCAAGCGTCGCCCGAACCTCTTTGGCGGTTCGAATGTCCTGGAGGATTCCTCGGATCGCAACCGCTCCAACCAAGCCCCTTCGCGCCCAGGTTCTTGACCTCCGCAGCCACGTCAGCGTCCGTTTCCAGAAAGCTCACCATCAGATGACTCCAGCGCATGGTCGTTCGAAAACGATCTTCCCCCTACTACACCAAGGAAGAGGAGTGCACCGAGGAAGCGGAGCCGTTGCTCTGACACTGGGAGCAATGCTCCTGTCCGCCTGCACGATCACCCTCAACGGGGACGACGATGAGCCTACTGCTCCCTCTCGTCTCAACGATACCCCCGCTGAGGGCGGCGCTGGAGGAATGACGGCTTCGGGGACAGACCGACCCAATCCGATTGCGGGGGGATGCACCGCCGCCGCAAAGAATGGAACCTGCAGTGGCACTCAAGTGGTCTACTGCGAGGACGACCAACTTGAGCGTCTTGATTGCGCGACTGTCGGAGAAGGCTGCGTGGAAGAGAAGGGGCGGGCCGATTGCGCCCCGATCGAGCGATTGACCGCTTGCGGTGAGCTAGATGCACTCGGTGACTGTGAGGGCAACAACATCACCTGGTGCGACGAGACGCGAATCATGGCAGTTCCTGTCGAATACGATTGCGGCGTCTACGGACAGCAATGCGACCCTACCGCCGCAGCTGATGGCGGCGCAGTTTGCCTTTCCCACGGCGAGTGCGGTGCGATCGATGAAGACGGTGCCTGCGATGGCAATACGTTGAGTTATTGCGATGGTGGAGAGCTCTACGTCTTCGATTGTGAAAGTGACCAATGTCGTGAGGTAGGAGGCTTGGCCGACTGCTTTACTGCAGGATCTCTTTCGGACTGCGGGAGCGAGACGAACGCAGGGCGTTGTGATGGTAATGAGGTGGTCCGCTGCCTCGGTGGCACCGTCTCGCGCGAGGACTGCGAACTCACTGGAATGGAATGCAGCGCCTCAGGTACAGCCCATTGTCAGAGACCAAGTTCATGTTTTGCGGACTGCGCCAGCGGCTATTCGTGCGAGGACGGGACCTGCACCGGACCAAGTGGTGTCGAGCGCGAATGGACGATCGCGATGTACATGGTGGGCGACAACAATCTCTCCAACATCGTCTGGCAAGATCTCAACGAGATGGAAGCCATCAACCTGGGCGAGGAGGTCCAGCTGGTTGCCGAAATGGAAATGTCGGCTGAGTACACAAGCTTCGGCGACAAGCGCTTCCGCCAGGGGGCCTATCGTTTCGCCGTTCAAGCAGATACAGACACCTCAGAGGTCACTAGCCTAGAAGACGCTGAGGAACTCGGGGAAGTCGACATGACGGATCCAGACCATCTCGCCGAGTACTTGCGCTGGGCGGCCGAAGCTTACCCTTCTAAGAAGTTCGCCGTGGTGTTCTGGGATCATGGCTTTGGTTGGCGCGGCGGGTTTATCGACTCGCGTTCGAGCGGGCTGCTATCGCTGGAAGAGCTGGTCGCAGGCGTTCGCGATTCCGGGACCAATCCGGAGCTGATTGGCTTTGACGCCTGCTTGATGGGCATGCACGAAGTGGCGCTCGCGCTGCGTGGAGTCAGCGACACGATGGTCGCATCCGAAGAGTCCGTACCCGGCGGTGGATATCCCTATGACAGAGTACTTGAACGCCTTCTCGCCACTCCGACGATGAATGCGCAGGCGCTCGGCGAAGTGATCGCAGACGAGTACGCTACTCACTTTGATGAAGGCTTGCGCGCCCGCAGCGTGACGATGTCTGTCGTCGATCTGAGCCAAACAGCGACAGTCAACGAACAGTTGGCCACGTTTTCACAGGCTTTCCTTGAAGACCTGCCGGGACGACGCTCGGAGGTTCGCTCAGCGATTCGCTCGGGAGATCTGCTGCGATTCCGCGAAAAGGATTCGGCCGATCTTGTCTCGACGCTGGACGTCTTTGGTGCGCTCGGCGGTGGACTCGGGACGGCGGCCGACGACTTCTCCTCCTGGTTCACGGGGTCCCCCGCAGTGGTCTATTCGAAAGCCACACGTAACGTCGCTTCTGCTTCTGGCCTCGCGCTTCATTTGCCGGCGAATGCCTTCAGTCTCTACAACAGCAATAGTCTTGAGGACTATCGCGCGAGCACCGGGTTTCTCGCACTGGAGCCTTGGTACGAAGTTCTGGCCAACTTCGTGGAAACGGGTAATGCAGGGAGTACCGCCGGAGTCAGCAGTTTCACGATTGATGTCACCTGGGGTGATGAACCCGGCGGTTCGAATTCGAGCATGGACTTAGATCTCGTCGTCATCGAACCGAGTGGTTTCGAGGCTTCGCCCGCCGGTGGCAGCGTGACCTCGAATGGCATTCTCTCTGCCGATTCTGTCGATTCGGGAGTGCCGCGCGAAACCTACGAACTGCGTGCCAATCATCAACCTGGCACCTACGTCATTCTCGTCGATCTCTATCAAAGCGAAGACGGCGAGCAAGCTTTCCCTCACGCGACTTTGAGCCTCAATGGCGGCAGGCTCCAACAACGATTGCGCGGCTACAGCGAAGGGCGAAAATTCGTCGAGGTAGCCATGGATCGAAGCACGCCACTCACCACCACCATCGACTCGACGAACGTGCAGAAGGTCCTCGATTTGGAGTACTCAAGCATGTGGTACGTCGGCACGATTGAGGTCGAATGAAAAGCCGCACCTTACTCGTGGGAGGTATTCTCGCTCTCGCACTCGGGCTCGGGCTCGGGCTCGGGCTCGGGCTGAGCTTCGTGAGCTACGGCCCGGATGAGCAACACGATCGTGCGCAGCCCCAAGCGCCAAGCGTCTCCCCTGGTGAGTCAGTTTCTGCACATGATGCGACGCGTGGAGAAGAGATCCATTCACACCTGGCTGGCGCCAGCGTTGGTCCTCAAGAAAGCAAAAGATCAACACGCCCCCCCTTGCTCACTGACTCACCCGAGCGCCTGAGTGCATTAGCGACAATCACCCCGAGTGAACTCCAATCCCACGATGCGAAAACGCTCTCCGCTCGCTCACAGCGCTCTCGCACTTTGAATGATCGCCTTTCGAACAGACTCGATGATTTGAAGGCTCGCCGCGCTGAGGCGAGCGAAGCTGAGCGCGAGGAGCTGGATCACGCGATTGCCATCTTTGAGCGCAATCGCGATTTGAGAGCACAACAGCAAGTCGCTCCGGCGCTTCCCCGCCGCTCGGTCAACTAAGGCAGTTTTTGGAGGCACCCTGGCGGTTTCGCCAAGGCAAGAGAAATCGCGAGCCAACAATTGCGCCGTACCAGCAAGCAATTGAACTGCCTGCGGGAGAGATCTAAATAGGGCTCATGAAACTCTACGGCAGCCTCACCTCGCCCTACGCGCGTCATTGTCGCATCGCCCTCGTTGGCAGCGGACTCGACTGCGAACTCGTGCTGAAAGCGCCCGCGGAGATGATTGGCGTTTCGCCCACTGCGCGCATTCCCTACTTGGACACGGGAAGCTTTCATTTGAGCGACAGCACCTCAATTCTCAAATACCTGCGCGATCAATCGGACGCCGAGTTCATCACCCGTGCCCGCGATTTCGATTTCTTTTGTTTGAGCAACACAGTTCTCGACTCAGCCATCAACCTGCTGATGAGCAAGCGACTCGACGGCCTCGAACCAGCACAAAGCAAGTACCTGGCTCGCCAGGCGGCGCGCATCGACACTGGCTTGGCTGATTTGGAAAACCGCGAACTGAGCGCTCAATTGCCACTCAATGATGCAGAAATCCGTCTCGCTTGCCTGCTCGATTGGGGTCTATTCCGGAATCTGTTCAGCCTCGCCCCCTACCCCCGCCTGCAGGTTTTCCTCGATTTAGCGCGCAGTTGGAGCGCCTTCAGCGAAACTGCGCCGCCGGCGGATAGTTAATGCACAGGACTGCGCCTCTTTCGCGGAAACTTGCGGCGCGCGCACACGTAAGGGATGACAGGAAGACACTGGAGCCGATCAGAGATGCGTACCCTCACTTTTCTCTCACTCACCACGACCGTCCTTCTCTCCACCGCCTGCGATCGCTCAACAGCGCCTGCTTCTGAGCAAACGCCCGCGCCGGAACACGCGGCTTCGTCTGACGCGGCTTCGTCTGACGAGCCTTCGCCTGACAAAGCCGCTGCGGAACTTGCCGGGGATAAGAAACCCAGCGCGGCGCCTGCTCATGCCGAAGAATCCGCTGACACGACTACCGCCTCCATTGGCCAACCCGCGCCTGCCTTCCACCTTCCCGATCTTGCAGGCAAAACGCACAGTCTCTCCGACTATCAGGGCAAGCCGGTTGTCCTTGAATGGTTCAATCCCGGCTGCCCCTTCGTGAAGGCTGCACACACAGAAGGCTCCCTGGTTTCTACTGCTGCTGAGCTGGAGAAGAAGGGCTTTGTCTACCTCGCCATCAATTCGGGAGGTCCAGGAAAGCAAGGTCACGGACAAGAAGCGAACGCAGCGGGCCAGAAAAGCTTCGGACTGAAGCACCCGATTCTGCTCGACGAAACGGGAGCCACCGGAAAAGCCTACGGCGCCACAAATACACCCCACATCTACGTGATCGACCAGAAGGGCACACTTGTCTACGCAGGCGCCGTCGATAACTCGCCGGACGGCGAAGGCAAGTCTCCTGAAGGCGGCACGCTAATCAATTACCTGACGCAGGCGGCTGACGAACTACTCGCCGGCAAGCCCATCACCACGCCCAGCACCAAGGCTTATGGCTGTGGCGTAAAATACTCGAACTAGCGGCTACAGCGCATCTCAACACCCGCAGGGTGGCGAGATGCGCTCAACAAGCAGTACTCCACATCGAACAAACTGCTACAAAAGGCTCCGCCGATGCTCGCCTCACCCCTTGCGGGTGAGTGGCGGCGGGGCCCAGTAGGTTGTGAGATGTATTCTAGTGCCGCCAGCTCTCATTCTGTTGAAAAGGCAGCCGCTCGACCGCCGCGAGCGGCACGCCAAACTCGGCCACATAGGCCTTCTGCGCCGCTTTTCGTAGTCGAGCTGGAGGAAGCTCACCCAGCTCAAAAAGCAGCTGAGCCAACTCCTGTCGAGTGACCCGCCTCCCCAAGCGTTCGGTGGTCTCAATTCCCAATTCGCGAGCGAGCGATTCGAGCACCACGAGGGCCGCGTAGCTATGCGGAGTTCCGAGCAGATGCTTGACGAACACCATCCGACTCATCGTGACGATGGCCAAGAGTGGAGCCGGATCATCCGCAATCTGTGAGAGAAAAGCCGAGAGTTCCAGACTCGCTCGCATGGGCAGAGAGTGAGTTGAGTGACCTTGGAGCGGCAGATTGCCCATTCGCCTGGCCAATAGAGGCGGCAATTCGAAGAGCTCCGCCGCATAGTCCAAGCGATGTTGCACCTCGTGCCGCTCGACTGAACGCAAGACGGCCTCACGAACAAGTTCAAAGTCTTTGAGCCGATCTTTGCTCAAGAGTTCGTCATGCAATTCTTCCCAAGCTCGCAACTGGGCTCGCGGTACAATCAATTCGAGTCCTGAAACGTAATCATCTTCAGGGATCAGGCGCCTAGGCATCCTTAACCCGGAGCCATCGCGAGCAATGGTGCTGCGCCACTTCGACAAGAGCTGACGACGTTTCGCAAGGAGTCGTCCCAACCTTTCCGCGGCTTCTCTCTCCGCGGCAGAAACCGACTCAAAGTGACGTCGAACGATCGCTCCGCCCTTTTTCTGAAGTTCTGCAACCCAAGGCTTGGGAGAAAATTCAGTATCGTCATCGCTCAGACTCATCAATTCCCCGACGGGGACAGCCGGAAGGATCTGAGTCACGAGATCGTTCTCGACTTCGTCGAGCAGCACGATTGCGTAAGGAATCGACGCCCGCGTGTAACCCAGCTTGGATTGCACAAGGTTCAAACGGTCAAGGCGCCACAGGCGCAGGACAGACACTTCACGCTGAGCGCTCTTGTAGAGACCGCGTTCTTGAACATAAAAGCTCAGCAAAATGGGTGAGCTCACGCCGCCCAGTGGATAGGTGTCTGCGTCCACGTAATAGGGGAGCTTCTCCTGCGCCAAAGCCCGGTTGAGTCCCACCGCGGCTGCCCGATACTGGTTCTCAACTACTTCTTCTTCAGTTCCGCGCACTTTCAGTGCCGCATCAGTGAGCGCGACCATGCCGTTTTCGACAGAATGCGGAAGCGTCCCACTTCGAAACGGCGCGAGAGCTTGACTCAGACTGCGTCCCCCCGCCGCTTCGCTCGCGAGCTCCGTAAATTCCTCATGAAAGAGTTCGCCATGCGCTTCGTTCATCGGTTCAAACGGGCGGGTAAGAAATGAAAAGGCACTGATGCCAAGGGGGACAATCACGGCGAACGCCAGCACCGGTACCAAGACGCGCGGACCTGGAGGCGGCCGCTTCATCGCCCCCAGCTTCGACTGAAACTCCTCTTGAACAGCCGCAAGGTCATTGGAATCAGCGTCAAATGCAATGCGCGCCACTCGAAAGCTTGCGAGCCTAGCCAAATGCGCCGCCTCGACATGCGTGGTTTCAAGTTCCGCCTCACGGAGAGCACGAATCACGTGACTCTTGGCGGAAGCGCGGAAAAGCGGATCACAGCCGCGGAGCGCACGACTGATGCCGTCCCGGCTTTGTTGAGTCACGGCTTCGCTCAGCGCGAACAGCACCCATTTCTTTCGGTACATCTGCCTAGAAGCCTGCGTCGAGCCCAGCGTCTTCGAGCCGCTCACGAGCAGACTGTGCAGCGCTCGTGGCCGCTTGCGTGCTTCGAGCGAGCGCGGCTGCCACCACGGAAGCAGGGATCACCATCATCGCCATCAGAGAGAAAATTGAGTTCATCGCGGTGAACACCAGCCAAACCAAACCGAGCAGACCAGCAACCCCCGCAGCCACCATTCCCACTTTGCTCGCCCACGCTCGCATGCGGGCGAGCTGGACAGAGCAATAGGCCATCCCCGCACCCAGCAAGAACATCGAGGGAACCACGAGCCAGTAGACCCCCTCACTGCGCAGCATGGAGTTCGTCTGCAAACCAAGCAGTAGGTAGAGGAATCCCGCGACTCCCATGACTGCCGCCGCTGACTTCACCTGAGAGGTAGGACGTAATGCATGAAAGTCCGGATCATCAGTCATGGCTATTGGGTGTACGAGTTCCCTTCGCCGAGCACAAGGCTCGATGCAGCCCCACGGATCCATTGTTCTAGACTGCAGCTAGAGCTTGGCCTCCACCAACTGCTGAAAGCTTCGTCCGATCTCTTGGCTCGTAAGAATCTCGCCATGCGCCGTGGTGAGCATGATGGGGAGCTCCTCGCGGAGTTGTTCGAGCATCCAATTCTTATAATTGGGCTTGTCCTTGAGAAAGAACAGATTCCCGATTGAATTGATGCGGAGACCCGGCGCGCACTTGGCCCACTTGAACAGCTGTCGCGGAAAGAACTTCGAGGGCAGTTCTGCCATGCTGAAGCATGAATCGCCCACGTACCAGATCGGGCCAGCTGCTGTCTTTACGGTGACCCAGGCCTCTCCAATACTGAAACCAGGGACTGAGTGAACTCGTGTTGCTCCCGTCAGCTCAGTCATCAGATCTGAAAGTGGGCGCAACTCCCTGAGCACCGGTTGTTTCTTCGCAATGCGGGCAATCGCTTCTTGGGGTGCATAGATCTTTGCCTCAGGAAACGCTCCTGCCAGCAGGGGCAACCCCATATGATGCATTCCGTTGTTCGCGATAATCGAAGTAACTTTACCAAACTGCTCCAAGTCAGAGAGAGCCGCATCATCGAGGTCATTCGGCGGACTCATGATCAAGAGCTCACCCTCATGCTGACGTGCCACAATCGTGCGAGCTAAGGCGCCAGGGGTGAAAGAGTATTCACGGGAAAGCACCGCTTGGTCAGCGTCGAGAATCGTCCACCCGTTCTTGGTTGTCTCCATTCCTATGGGTTGGCGGATCGATGAAGCAAAAACAAGAGTGCCTGCTCCTGTCGTGACCGAGACGAGCTTCTTCTTGGCGTCGCTTGAGGCGACTCCTGAAGAAATGTGGGAGCTGTGGACCACCAAAGATAGCTTCGTACTCCATAAGAATACGTTTGGTGGCCCCGAGACTCGCCATTTTTAAAGCGAAAGAGCATCATTATTTGCGAATACGCCGGAAAATGTCGATATCTTTCGGTACCGACGCGAATTTGGTGCGCGCAGTGGTCATCCAGCGTGCAGTGATCAATCCATCGAACCTCCCCGTACTCCCCACTTTGCCTGATCTTCGTCGTAGCTAGCGTAGTAGGAGAATCTGCCGTCCCTATCTTGTCGATAGTAGAGGTGGTGCATGTCGACGAGAATCGTCCGAATCTCCTCGGGAAGCGGAACCTCGTTGTCATCCTTGGTGAGTTCCGTTCGAACTTCTTCCTTGAGGCTGCCCCAAGTCGACCACAGTCGGAGCTCACTTTCTGGATCTTCAGGCGCATGGTTGAGCAACGCGCGGACGAGCCTCTTTTGAAGATCGGCAAAGGTCTCTTTGACTTCGGGAACTCCAGAATAAGGATCCTTCCTGAAGGCCCAGTACTTCATGAGCGGTTCCTTGAGCAAACCAATACTGATACTCAAGGACACGATCAGCGCAACGAGGAAGGCGATGACCACGAAGGTCATGTCACCAACCCAGGTAACGCCCTCAAGAAGATAGATGGGGTTGTCGGCGACTTTGATGCCTTCCTGCGCAAAGAGCGCAGCAAATTCTTGGTCCCAGGCGGAGCCGCCCTCAGAATCAGGCAGCGACAGCCGGCCTTCGTATGAACTATTATCAGGTAGTTGAAAATTCTCAGTTCTCAGAACGACGCGGGCAACACCGTCTCCCGGGACTTTTCGACCATGCAGGGTGTGATAGTAGGCAGACTCAGAGCGTTTGTTGCTCCGATGCGTTGTGTTGAGAGTAAGCTCTCCGAATCGCGCCCCGGTAATCGTCACATTTCGTCCCTCGGGACGTACACCAGCCTCCAGTTCAGCGATCGTGATTGTCGATGCGCTCTGGTCAAAGGCACTGATCAGTCTGCCATTGCTGAGCCCGATGATCAGAAATAGTCCAAATGAAACAACCCATGCCGCGATTGCGCCGTAAATCAGGTTGCGGCTGAGAGTAACAATTTCTCTCTTCATCGGCTGACTTCCAATATTTCGCCCAATGAACTGAGATCTGATTCGCCGGAATTGGTGTCGAAATCTGAGTCAGTGCGATTGCTCATCACCTCCATCACGTGTTCCAAATAGGAGACGTTCAGAATCTCCGAGGTAGGGATCGTCGCTCCAGCGATCGAAATACAAGGAGTCGTGTATCGCGACTGGGAGTCTCCCTCGCTGATTTCGGTGTCATACATTTCTTGCTCAGCGAACTCCCACTCACTCAGTTCATCGCCAACAAGAATGCCAGAGGGGGTCAAGCGTAGTGCACCAAGATCTACCTCTCCGCCCGCTTCCAGTGTGGCGAACATGCGTTGAACGAGGAGATCCCCGAGGCACTCATGGAGTGTTCCCAACATATTTTTGATCCCTTCAATGCCAGGGTCGATCGCAAAAGTAGAGCCGTCTTCAAGCTTGAGTTCGATGGTTCCGCTGAAGAAGCGATCTTCCCCACTACTGCTGCTTTCGACGATCGCTTCGCGAATCGCGACGACCTCGGAAAACCGAACCGTGCTGACAGTTCCAAGCTCGCAATAGACGATTCCTGCCTCGTGAAACTGGACTCTCCGCAAGAGACTCTTGGCGATTCCCTTCAAGGAGAAGCCAAATAGCAGTGGGGTCACGATGCTCGCGTAGGCAACATAGTTCCAATGAGGCCAGCCTTGAGAATACAAGATCCAAGCAGCCACTGGGATCGCCCAAGCGATGCCAATGAGAGAGCAAAACAGCCAGATATCGCGGCGACACCCTCGATACTTGATTTGAAAAGCACCTAGGCCAGCACTTTCTGCAGCTGCGCTGAGCTTTGTATCGGGGGATTGAGTGGAGCTAGAGTTCATGGTGTCTTCTTCTTTTTCAGGGGCAGGACTCCAAGGAAGTCCTTCGCCCTAGACCAACTAGGGTTGCGACTACCTCGGGAATGAAATGCTGGTCAGAGCGCAACTCTCCGGCGTCATAGGTCAACTCGCACTTGAGGCGCAAGGGCTGCTCCAACTTATTCTTGGCGCCAAGAACCGTTCCCGGAATTGGCAGATCGGAACAAGGGTTACGCGCATATGTGGGAGGCGCGCCTCGATGCATATGTGGGAGGCGCGCCTCGATGCATATGTGGGAGGCGCGCCTCGATGCTTATGTGGGAGGCGCGCCTCGATGCTTATGTGGGAGGCGCGCCTCGATGCTTATGTGGGAGGCGCGCCTCGATGCATATGTGGGAGGCGCGCCTCGATGCATATGTGGGAGGCGCGCCTCGATGCTTATGTGGGAGGCGCCTTGAAAGAAAGACGAGGGCGAGAGTTCGCTGTGACCACGATGGGCATGAAGAGTCAGCTCACGAAGTTGCCCGATCTTTTGGCAGCGAAGCGCTAGCGGAGCCCACCAGAGCCACGGTGAGAGCGATGCAGAGTCAGAGTTCTACTCTTCTCAAGCGAAGAGCATTCGTGATCACCGACACCGAGCTGAAGCTCATCGCCGCCGCCGCGAGCATGGGGCTCAGCAGAAGCCCAAACACTGGGTAGAGAACGCCCGCAGCGACGGGTACCCCGAGGGCGTTGTAGAAGAAGGCGAAGAACAGGTTCTGCTTGATGTTCGACATCGCGCTTTGCGAAAGCTTTCGCGCGCGCACAATGCCGCGCAAGTCGCCTTTCACTAGAGTAACGCTTGCGCTTTCCATCGCTACGTCGGTGCCGGTTCCCATGGCGATCCCCACCTCGGCTTGAGCAAGAGCAGGGGCATCGTTGATGCCGTCTCCCGCCATCGCCACGATGCTCCCCTCGGCCTGAAAACGTTTCACCACCGCAGCTTTCTCGTCCGGCAATACTTCGGCCACCACTTCGTCGATAGCAAGCTTGCTCGCCACAGCGCGGGCCGTCGTTTCGCTGTCACCGGTGAGCATGATCACGCGGATCCCTTCTGCGTGCAGCGCGGCAATTGCCTCGGGGGTACTCTCTTTGATGGGATCGGCTACCCCCAAGAGCCCCCCAATCCGCTTGTCGATGGTCACGAACATCACAGTCTGAGCCTCGCCGCGCAGCTTCTCGGCGGTGGCCACCGCTTCTTCGTTTTCCGCACCCACCACCTGCATCATGGCCAAGTTTCCCAGCGCAACGTGACAGCCATCCACTCGACCTTGAACACCTTTCCCCGTGATCGACTCAAAGTCCTCAGCGTTCGCGAGAGATATGCCACGCTCTTCAGCGCCTGCTACAATTGCAGCAGCCAGGGGGTGTTCGCTGCCGCGCTCAAGAGTCGCTGCGAGTCGGAGCAACGTTTCTTCGTCGAAGTCCGGCTCAGCTGAGACTGTCACCAAGCGAGGTCGCCCTTCCGTGAGCGTACCCGTCTTGTCGACAACAAGGGTGTCCACCTTCCTCAGAACTTCGATCGCTTCTGCGTTCTTGAAGAGAATTCCGTGATTTGCCCCCTTGCCTGTCGCAACCATGATCGACATGGGCGTCGCCAATCCCAAGGCACACGGACAGGCAATGATGAGAACGGCCACAGCGTTGATCATCGCGTAGGCCATGGCTGGCTCCGGGCCCACAAGAGCCCAGACGATGAAGGTGACGACAGCCACCAGAATCACTGTCGGAACAAAGTACCCTGCTACCGAATCAGCTAGCTTTTGAATGGGCGCTCGACTCCGCTGCGCTTCCGCCACCATGCTGACGATTCGCGCTAGCAGGGTCTCAGAGCCTACCTTCTCGGCACGCATCACCAGGCCGCCAGTGCCATTGATCGTCGCGCCAACGACGGCGTCCCCAGCCGCTTTCTGCACCGGGAGCGGTTCGCCAGTCACCATCGATTCGTCGATGTTCGATGACCCCTCAAGAACAGTCCCATCAACGGGGATCTTTTCCCCGGGTCGGACTCGCAGGCGATCCCCGGAAACGACTTGATCAAGCCCCACATCTTCTTCGGTGCCATCATCATTGATGCGACGAGCGCTTTTTGCGGCCAACCCCAGAAGCTTCTGAATCGCAGCCCCGGTTTGGCTGCGCGCTCGCAGCTCAAGCACCTGACCCAAGAGGATGAGCGTCACAATCACGGCTGCAGCCTCGAAATAGACGGCGACGCCTCCACCGTGAGTGCGGAAGGACGCGGGGAAAATCCCGGGAGCGAAAGTAGCCACGACGCTATAAGAGAATGCCACGCTCACGCCGAGACCGATCAGAGTGAACATATTCAGACTCTTGTTCCGCACTGAACGAACAGCGCGCACATAAAAGGGCCACGCTGACCACAGGCAGACTGGCACCGCCAACCCCAGCTCAACGAAGGCGCGCACGCGACCAGGCAAGATGGCGGATACTGGCTGACCGGGCAGCATATCGAACATCACAATGGCAAGAAGCGGAATCGAAAGCGCCGCCGCAAACCAGAAGCGCCGGGTCATGTCCTTCAGCTCACTGTCGTCGGCAGGCCCCGCGACAGGGGTCTCGGGTTCGAGCGCCATCCCACACAAGGGACAATCACCTGGGCCTTCTTGCACCACTTCCGGATGCATCGGGCAGGTATAGGTCGCGCCTGCCCCGCCGCGATTGTTTTCTTTCGCCTTCGCTGCATCCGATTGAGGCTCCAAGAAGCGCTTGGGTTCCGCTTCAAACTTTTCTGCACAACCACCACAGCAGAAAAAGTACACGGTTCCCTGATGTTCGCGCTGGTGCTTCGCTGGCTCACGAACAGTCATTCCGCAAACGGGATCTTTGTGTTCTTTCGCGGCTTCACCTGGCGCGTCGTTCGACTGCATAGGCATATGGGAGTCCATGTCGGGACGATCAGCAAGGAGCGTGCCACTAAGCGAAGTGGCAGCGTGCGAAAACCGGGCGAGCTTGGCGCAAACACTCCCCAGGCCCTGACGCGTCACTATCGAGACCTTCCCTCTCGCACAGTTCTCGCTCCTCACATATTGGCCTGGTTCTCGCTTTGCGGACAGCATGCAATCGCGCGAACTCGCTCAAGCTCAACTTCACATCGCTTCACAGCACGAAGTGAACAGTCGAGTTCGCGGCCACGCGACCGGAGCCACGTCTTCGTGGCGTTCCGACGACAGCAAGGGCAGTGCCGTAACAATGCCTGAACAGCCATTGCGGTCAGGTCAGGGGCCCTCCACCTTCGCGCACGTGGGAACGTTCCTCCCACGATTCACAAAAGGGGAGTCACCATGACCATCAATTCTTCTGTAAGTCTCAAACGTTTGTTGCTGGGGCTGGCACTACCAGGAGCACTCGTCGGCTGCTCCCAAGAAAGCAGTCTCACCGATTCAAAGATGCAGCGAGCAACAAGCGACGGCACCGTGTTCATCAGCGAATTCCACTACGACAACGCTGGGACAGATGTCGGCGAAGCGATCGAAGTCACCGGCGTCGCGGGAACGGATCTGAGCGTCTACAGCATCGTGCTTTACAACGGCGCCAACGGAGCGGTCTATGGAACTTTCCCGCTCGCTGGCACCATCCCTGATCAAGCAGACGGTCGCGGGACAAGCGTGCTGAATCTCCCCAGCAATGGCTTGCAGAATGGCTCGCCCGACGGCATCGCCTTGGTGCACACTGACGCTGTTCTTGGAGCAACAGTGCTTGAGTTCCTCAGCTATGAAGGCATCTTTTCGGCAACTGGTGGCCCTGCGGCAGGCATTTTGAGTGTAGATATCGGCGCTACGGAGAGTTCGAGCAGCCCTATCGGTGAGTCCCTTCAACTCATCCACAATGGAGATACTGCCATTTGGAGCGGTCCACTCCCTGAGACCTTTGGCCTGCTCAATGAGACTCCCGGCACGGGCGATGGCGATGGCGATGGCGATGGCGATGGCGATGGCGATGGCGATGGCGAACCCGTCCTGGGAGCGTGCGGCGATGCCTCGGCTGCCATCTCGCTGATTCAGGGACCTGGTGACGCGAGCCCCTTGGTAGGACAGAGCGTCGTACTCGAAGGAGTGGTTGTGGGAGACTTCCAGGGAGGCGGCGAGAACCTCGGTGGATTCTTCGTCCAGAGCGAAACCCCTGATTCCGATCCATTGACCAGCGAGGGGATCTTCGTGTTTGAAGGCACTCCGCTTCTAAACGTCAGTGTTGGCCAAAAGGTACGCGTCGCTGGCACCGTCAGCGAATACTTTGGTCTCACCGAGGTCAACGCCCAGGCTACGCTCGATTGTGGCAACGCGACACTCCCGGCTGCGACCGAGCTTCCCAACGCGAAGAACGATCTGGCGCAGCTCGAGGCGCTGGAAGGCATGCGCGTCACTGCAAGCGACCTCATCGCTACGGAAACCTACAATCTGGCACGGTACGGCGAAGTGACGCTTTCCGCCGGAGGTCGCCTATTCAATCCAACGAATGGCAACGCCGTGAGCGCCGCCGACAACGCAAGTCGGCGCATTCTCCTGGATGATGGTCGCGACGAGCAGAATCTAGAACCGGTCCCGTATCTGGCGGCTGATGGAACTCTCCGCCTCGGTGACCGCTTGCCAACGCTCGATGCGGTTCTTTCCTACAGCTTCGACACCTTCCGCTTGCAGCCGGTCGCTCGCGAAAGTGTGAGCTTCGTACGGGAAAGTCCACGCACTGTCGCGCCGGATGACGTCGCTGGCGATGTCCGCGTCGCCTCACTGAACGTCCTCAACTACTTCAGCACGTTGAACGAACGTGGCGCCAATTCACTCGAAGAACTTGCGAGGCAGCGCGCCAAATTAGTGAGCACCATTGTGGCCCTCGACGCCGACGTCCTTGGATTGATGGAGATTGAGAACAACAATGCCGCTTCAGGACAACCAGAAGCCCTCGACGACTTGGTGACCTCAGTCAACTCTGCCCTCGGGAGCGATGTCTACGCCCGCGCTCCCGATCCGCAGGCCACCGGTAGTGATGCGATCCGCACTGCGCTGATTTACAAGCCCGCCGTAGTGACTGCACTGGCACTGTCGCTCGCCGATGAAGACCCCATTCACAATCGCCTCCCCATCGCCCAAGCATTCTCCTACAAAGGGCACACCTTTTCGGTGGTCGTGAATCATTTCAAGTCAAAAGGCAGCTGTCCTGATAGCGCGAGCGATCCCAACGCCGACTGGGGGCAGGGCTGCTGGAACGTGCAGCGTGCCGAACAAGCCGCGGCGCTCCTCAGCTTCATCACCGAACTCAAGCAAGCGTCAGGGAGCGAAGATGTCGTGGTTCTCGGCGATCTCAACTCCTATCAAACGGAAGATCCCGTGGCGATTCTGCAAGCCGGCGGTCTCACGCACCAGATCGCCAACCTGGCTGAGCAAGAGCAGTACAGCTACGTCTTCAATGGCGAAGCCGGGGTCCTCGACTACGCGCTGACGACGCCATCACTCAACGTGACTGGCAGCACCATTTGGCACATCAATGCCGACGAACCTCGCCTGCTCGACTACAACACTGAATTCAATCCCCCCTCGGCATTTAGTCCGGACCCTTACCGCAGCTCCGATCATGATCCGGTCGTCATCGGGCTCGCGTGGGAGAGTAACCCGCTGCTCTTGATGACAAGTCTTATCGAGGCCTCAAGAGCTGCTGCAGACGCGGCGCGTTTGAATTGGCTCAGGCGTCTACAATGGACGGTGTTGCTCCATGGAGCCGAAGCGAGCCTAAGAAAAGCGGTGGAACCACGGTCCGATCAACCTCGACATTCCCGCTGGTACTTCGCACGAGCCACACTGAAGTTGAAGCTGTTCGAAGCTCAGGTGGCACGCTTAGCTCGGCAGCACGCAATCAGCCAGGAGCTGGCCGATGACTTGGTCTCCAGATCGAGCTCGCTCCGCGAACTGTTTTAGAGGACAATGGTTTTAGAGGACAATGGAGTTCTAGAAAGCTGGGCCGCGAAAGGCGGCCTGGTACTTCAATCCCCGGTGCCGGACGACAAAAATTCACCCCAAGGCACAACAACATGGCAAATCGTCGATTTTGCAGTGAATCCAGAGCAAAAGAGAACATAAAAACATGGTCCTTTCGGCCTGTTTCGGGGCACTCTTCTGGATGACACAAAGTTCGCTTCTGGCTCGCCCGTTTTCTTCTGCCCCACTGAGCGGGATGCTTCTCCTCATGATGACAGCTTGTTCGAGTGAGGAGGCCCCAGGCGCAAGCGGAACGGGCGGCGCCACAGGCGGCCCCAGCGGCGGAAGCACTGCGGGCGATGGCGGGACGTCGAATAGCGGTGGCGCTACTGCGGGAACAGGCGCAAGCGAGCCAGGCGCAGGTGGCAGTGATCCACTGGGAACCGGCGGCGCCACAGGCGCACCCAAACGAACTTTTGTCTACATGGGCAGCGGCGACTGGGGCAACGCGACTTCGGGAAAGATCACGGTCTTTGAAATGAATCGAACGACGAAAGAACTCTCTTTCGTCAGCGATCACGATGCCGGAGGCCTCGCCTCATTCCTTGCTCTCGATCTGACCAACTTGCGATTGTTCTCAGCCGACGAGAACAACGGCGGCGTCCATGCCTTCACGATCAGCGCGGAAACAGGAAGCCTGACCCCCAACGGCTCAGCGGCGAGCCCCAACAAACCCGTCTATCTTTCGCTCACCCCAGACGGGCAATATCTCTTCGGGGCAAACTACGGTCAAGGCTCAGTGGACGTCTATCCGGTAGGCGCAGCAGGGAAAGTGAGCGCCAGCATTCAGACCGAGATCACGGGCACAAACGCGCACTGCATCGTCATGGACAGCATGTCCAGAGTCCTCGTGGCGAACAAGGGCAGCGATACAATCTCACGCTTCACCTTCGCAGCCGGACTCCTGACCCCGCAGACTCCCGCGACAATTCCCCTCGCTTCACCTCGACACATCACCTTTGGCCCGGACGGCCACGTCTACGTCGTGAGCGAATCTGCTGACTTGATCACAGCTTACATGCCAATCACTGGCGACATGGCCTCGGTCGCATGGCAAGACAAGCGTCTCCCCGCCGGTGGCAATCCGGCTGACGACACAGGGGCAGATATTCGGGTCACGCCCAACGGCAAGTTTGTCTACGCCACCAATCGAGGAAGCAGCAACACGATCGTTGCCTACGATGTCTCTTCCGGCGCTCAAGAGTTCATCGAACATGAGTCAACCCAAGGAGAAACTCCTCGCAGCATGGCCATGGACCCCCGAGGCGAGTTCTTGCTCGTAGGTAATCACGGCAACAATAAAGTCAGCGTCTTCAACATCGCGGCGGACGGCTCTCTCGACCTCGCTCTCAGCGACGACGTTGCGACGAACCCCTACTTCGTCACGGTTGTAGAGTTGTAAGTCTCCAGGCGTGCGGCGCGGCGCTTCGTCGCGCGGCGCCGCTCGATTGCGGTAAGATGAAGCGCCGCCACATTCGAACATCTCTCCCAACAGCTCAACGAGCGACGCCCAACAGATAGGCGGGAAAAGTCCTCCGCTCACAGACACTTGCTGACTATTTCGCGCAAAGATTTCGCCAGCGGATTCTCACCGCGAGCGCTACAAGCTTGGCATGTGGAAATCCAAATCAATCGAGCAAAGATTTCTGCGCCTATGCGTGATGGTGGGCTTAGGCATCAACCTCGGTGGTTGCTCAAGCGCGGTCAACCCGCTTGATGGCGACCCTGAAGCAGAGATGGCTGGAGCCACTCTCTTTGTCGATGAGGGGTGTGCGGTGTGCCACGGGACAAATCTCCGAGGGACCTCTGCAGGACCCAACATTCTGGGTGATGCGAGCGGCGCCAGCGATGGAAGTCTTCAGAAAGTGATCCAAAACGGCAAAGGCGACATGCCCGACTTCGCGTATCTGACGGACACCGAGGTATGGCAGATCGTGAGCTATCTTCGAACCGTGAACTAGGACTCCTACGTCCTTGACGTCCCGCTCCACTCACCTCGCCGCATGAGGGCTCCATGTTCGGCGACTTGCGCAGTGCGCTCAGCACGCGTTCCCGCGGACAATCGACGTACTTCGCAACCGCTGATCAATCTCACGGTGGAGTTCAAGTTCAGCCCTCTGCGCCTTCACATTCACTGACTCTCTGCACCGCAAAATGTCCAGATTCCTTCGGTTCGTCGCGGTCGCCACCGTCACTCAAGGTAACGCGGTTTTTGCCCGCCGCCTTCGAAGCATAAAGGGCGTCATCGGCTCGAGACAGTAACGTTTGGGGCGTTTCGGTGGGAAAGAATTCCGCCACGCCAATGCTGCAGGTGACAGATACATCGCCTCCGTCCCTCCGAATCCTCATGCGCTCTACTTGCCGCAATACGCGCTGAGCCACCTGAAGGGCCTGCTCGGCGTTTGCCTGAGGGAGCACCACCACGAACTCTTCCCCCCCAAATCGTGCAACGAGATCTGGTCCTCTGACTGCGCCGTTGATCGCCTTGACGACCCCCACCAGCACTTCATCTCCAGTCAGGTGTCCGTGGCTGTCGTTCACTGCCTTGAAATCATCAATGTCCAGCATCAAGACTGAAAGTGATGTGCCGTGAGAAGCACAAGCGATCTGTTCCTCCAGCAGGGAATTGAGCTTCTCGCGGTTGAACGCGCCCGTCAGAGCATCCCTTGCAGCGCGGTCCACAAGCGACGACATGCGCTTGGCATATGCCTGTCTCACTTCGTTGAGGCTAAAACGCGAGGGAACTCGCCGGGCGAAGGGAAGCAAGCGCAGTGCGAGGCCCCCCATCACGACCCACACAATCGCTCCTGTCAGTTCGAGCGCGGGGGCAATTTCCAAAAGGACAGGAAATCCTTGCCCGCCCAACATCCGGAGCAGGTGCGCGCACGCACCGATGCTCAGGGCGACAAGCAGCACAAGGGTCGCACGTCCGAACGAGAGATCGCGTCGCCTTCGCACAATCCCTAATACGGCGAATACGAACGCCAGACAGGCAATTGCCTCGAGGCCGCTACGCGCCAGGACAACCCAACTTTCACCTACGGGAATATTTTCCATCTGCTGCCCTTGAACGATGCAGATGGCGTGCCAGGACCAGCCAAATCGATCTCACTCGCTTCTCCAGCATTCCCCACCAAAAAACGTTCGGGCGAAGCGTGGCGGTTCTGCGCCCTTGTGACGAACCGCCACAGCACTAGCTGTGGCGGCTGATTCAAGCGTCTGCGAGTTTCAGATATACGGGATGTGATCCCATTCAGCCATGAACTGACGGTAATCGCAGGTCAGCTCTTCCCCTGCAGCGATGTCTCGTGTGGCGTGACCATAGCCAACATCAGTGAAGTCGACGCTGGGTTCCCTGCAGTGGTTCATGTACTTCCCCATTGTAGCCTCATAGTAATACGCGCCGCCCTTATCAGGCTCGTACATGTGCCATTCGACTTCGTCTTTGACACTGTCCGGTAACTTCTCGAACTCCTCCGGAGTGAACTTGATGTCGAGCTTGTCGTGAAACTGCCAAACGCAGGTTCCTTTCGGAATCGACTCCTTCGCATAAATGCCAAAACCGTGAATTGAACTCTTCTCTAAATAGGTTCGTACGACGATCACAACTAATTTCCTTTGCTGCTGAGCGCGAAGATATGCCGGCGCGCCAACATGAAAAGGGTGACGCGCGTCGCCTCGAAATCGGCTCAATCCACTCACACGATTCACTCGCTCCCCTCGGATGAGCCCAGGACTGAGTTCTTGCTAAGTATTGCAGGCCGACAAAAACGCCACACTGAACAGAGTCGCCGCCGCTGCGAGGAACAACGCCCCGGGGAATATCTGCCGGATTTGGAGAGGAGATGGCCTCATCATGCTCCACCCAAGGCAGGCGGTGTGCCGGGAGATGACGCGATGAGAGCGCTTTAACTGAGAGACATCGGAATGCTGTCCATTCGCCCACGATAGTGAGCGCGAAGTCGAACCTTTCTCTCGAGATCTTCGAGAATGTAACCAGAAAAGTCCTTCCCAGTGAGATCTTCCATCATGGACAAACCTCCAGGAGTATCCACGTTGATCTCCATCATCTTGTCGCCGACGATATCGAGTCCTGCGAAGTACATTCCGTCCCGAATGAGTTTCGGTCCCGCTACCTCTGCCAGGCGGAGAGCATCCTCGTCGGGCTCAGCCATTTCGAACTTGCCGCCGGCAGAAATGTTCGAACGAGCATCCCCCGAATCGTTGTAGCGGCGAATGCAAGCGTAAGTGCCATCGACACAAAGCGGACGCCCATTCAGTGTAAGCATTCGTGTATCCCCCTTTGCCGCAAGTGGCAGATATTCTTGGACTATCGCATAGCCTTCACGAATGGTCGTCTCGATGATTTGATTGAGATTGGGGAGAGTTTCCGCTGTGATCACGAACACCCCTCGCCCACCAGAGCCTTGGAGGGGTTTGATCACCGCGCTGCCCCCTTCTTCCTCGACGAAGGCTTTGATCTCTGAGGGATCCCGGGTGATGCAAGTACGGGGGCGAACAATCTCCGGATACTGCTGAAAATACGTCTTGTTTGATGCGTCAGTGAGATGTGTGGGGTCGTTGAGTACGACCACGCCCTCGCGTGCGGCGAGCTGAGCGAACAACAACGCCGATGTCGGAGCCCAGGGTCGAGTTTGAAGTTCGTCCGCCGGATCAGAGCGGAGCATGAGAACGTCTAGCCCGGACAGGGTCACCTTCTCCGTCCGAGCCTCTGGTCCCTGGAGATCTGCGAGAAGCTCAACATCGGATTCGTACTTCGTGCCCGGAGGGCAGACAGCACGCCCCGTGACAGTTCCGTCACGCTGATAAGTGAAGTCGCCGAGTCCCACCAGGAAGACTTCATGCCCTTGATCGTTGGCGCGACGAGCGAGACGGATCGTCGTGAAGTTTTCCTTCTCTGTCTTGATATCATTGATGACGAACCCAAGTTTCATATGCTCAACCCTATTTGAAAGAGGTCGTGAACGTGGAGCGAAAGAGCTTCGTCCAAACGAGCGGCGACACGCGGATCTTTGAGAAAGTGCGGAGCCACCCGCGCAGGAGTCATCCAACCTTCAGCTTCCAATTCGCTGAGCAATGGAAGCTGCGAAAGTGCGAATTTTCCGAAAAATAGCTGCGAAAAGTCAGCTCCGGACTTGAGATAGGCGAGCAGCTCATGAAGTCCCTTCAGATAAACAACGTCCTTGGTGAGCCCGCCTCCCCGCTTGGCGCGCACCGCTACGTCGAAGGCCTCGTGAGCAGGGATCTCATGCTGCTCATGAAGCAGCGCAAAGATTTCCCGAGTCGATACTGCTTGGACAGCACGATCCGCTGCGATCACGCGCGCCGCAAGAATTCTCAGACGTCCAGGCGGCAGACAACCTGTGAGGTATTCTGAAAATGTTGCGAGCCCCTCTTGAAGCTCATCATAGCCGGATAAACCAGCGGCAAGTAGGCCGATGCTTTGGCGCGATCCATTGTAGTGCGTGACAACGTGGGTGCCGATCTCATGGGCCAAGAGTGGCTCCACGCGGCTTTCAGGGATCTCCAGATTGTAGGCAATGTGGAGCCTTCCATTTTCCACCATCATCAACGAACTCATGTCTCGATTGAGAAACACGTCACAAGGGAAGTCCTCAGCCTGGTCGCAGTAGGACTCCAACATCTCACGCGCTCGGCTCAAGACCTCTGAGCTGTTCACTGTCGGCTCTCGATTCTTCACCACAGGCACCCTGGTGAGAATTTCACTGGCGATCTCCAGGAGCGCGGGTGAGGCGCTGCCAAAGAGATCGAGCGATGCTGCTGTCACCCCACGTGTTTCGCGCAGTTCAATGAGATGACTCAAGAGCGAAATTTCCCGCTTCTTCTCTGCAAATATTGCCAAGATCAGCGGATGTTCCACGCGATCAATAGGGAGTTGATCCAGGTCATGACGCAAACGCACGACATCTAATTTGATTTCTGGATACCGAAGCCGAGGTTCCTGGCGATAACCTGAGGCTTCAAATTCTTGAAACATTGCGTCCCCCCCCAGAGGAGAGAGAGCAGACAGCCACTCAAGCTGACGATCAAGGTGAGCGAGCTTCCTATCCACTTCACTCGCAAACGGAGGCAAGGGGCGAACTTCAGGACACTGCGACTGACACGCCGCTAACATTTCAAGAGCTCCGCTTCAGCTCGATTCTTCATTTCGAACATCGCTTGGAGAAGATGATGAACAATCGACAAGTCGACGGTCCCCGTCCACTCATCCATGTAAATCTTCTTCACCTCAATCGTCACCACGCAAACGTCGTCCCCGAATTTTGCGAACATCGACTCCGGAAAGTTTCCACCGTCCGGATAACGAACATTGGCGCGCACATCCAGGGGTCGGCCGTTGAGCGAACACTGGGACAATGTCTGGACGACGGACTCGGCAACTCGGCCAAATCTCATTTGATTCACGGTGGTGAGTCCGAGATCGATATCAGGATTATCACGCTCGGCAGCCGCTATCTTTGGACCTTGACGGCAGTGATTGTAGCTATGAATATCGAAGACGATGGCTCGACCGAACTCGCTCACTCGCTTTTGACACCAATCAGTCATCAGCCGGTAGAAAGAATCATGGGCGTGCAGAGAACTCTCGATCATCTCTTCGGGCGGACGCTCCTTCCACACACGAAGCCCCCATGTATCCTCTGGATGCGTCGAAACTGCCTTTTGCCGACTGCGGTTCAAATCGACTTCGAAGCGTGAAGTGGTCGCTCGGAAAATGTCGTCGCCGATCCCCGCCCAGACGCCCGTCATCGGATCCTCTTCACGCATTTGCTCGGCTTCGTCGATCTGAAGATAAGGTCTGAGTTCCGGGCGAATAAAATGACCCGCGTGCACCGCCGTCGCGAGAACGGGACCACCGCGTTCAATCCACTCGAAAGAAGAATCCACTCTGCTCTGTGCAAACATCAACCTCTGAAGTTGCACGTTGCATGCCACGGGCACTCACTCGCTTGATCGCAGCGCCTTCCCCGTCGAACGTGGGAATGACCAACGACATTTCTGCGACAACTACTCTCGCGAAAAAGCCCTGTGGCGAATCGCTACAGGGCTTGAGTCAATCTGCTACAGTGTCCGCGCTTCCCAGCATCAGTCCGGAGTCGTCTCAACTGGACTCGACTGATCGTTGACAACATCTTGTCCCGCCTGAACAAAAGTCCATGCGAGGTAAAAGGCAAACAAAGAAGCGATGATGATGCCAAAAATGGAATGAGCTCGCCGTAGTCGAGCCTTCGGAATGTCCTTTCCTCTCGGCGGCGATATAGAGCCGCGCCCGGGGTCGACTCTGGGGCGCACGACTGAAGCGGGCACCGGGCGCGTGCCCGGGACCTGCTCAACAGTCCGCTCAGGGGCGACACCATAAGAGGCAGAAGGCGAAGAAAGATGTTGCTGAGGGATACGTGCTTGCATGAGTGAGAACCCTTTCGAGTCAAGCAGTGCAATGCTCGTTCCATCTACTGGGCTCACTCAGAGTTCGCGTAGTGCCCCACAAAGAGCACAGCTTGCGTCTCGATGGCCCGGATCATGAAGACGAAGGGATGATCAAAAGTCACCACGATGGGCTCTGGAGGGGCACTTTCGTCCACTCCGACAAATGCTGTTGCCGCCGCGGCTTCAGTACCCTGCTCATCGCGAATCAGCTTGGTCTGATGAAACGCCTCATCCAGCCGAATATCCCCCTCAGGGGAAGACCTCGACTCCGGTCTGGTCTTGGTAACCATAGCTGAAGCCGATCAAGTGAATCATGGCATTTTCCTACAACTTGTTCAGCGTCTCCAACAAAGACCTCGCAAAGCTTGAGGAATTGCAGCGGGCTCACTTTCGCGAATTGCGGCAGATCGTGGCTCGCTCCGAGCCAGTCGAAAATGTCGCGGTGGTCAACATGCAGCTCTTTTCCCTGCTATCAACCCGCGGAGGAAGATGCTCGTCAGCATGACCCCCCTTTCGAATCTCGACGCACCCCACCGCGGACGAAACCGTCCCCGAGCCAATTCGACAACAAGTGGCATCTTGTTCGGCCTGACCGCGACCCCATGGGGAATCGTCTACAGCGGATTGAGCATCGACTCACCCGTGCCCCCTTGGCTCCGCATCAGCGCCCTGTTGATCTGCATGAGCTTTCTGATTGCGGGATTGTTGATCACATCGCGGGTTCAGCTCGGTCGAATTTTCGGTACTCTGGCCATTGTCGGTACCGCAGCGATCGCAGTGCCTCATCTCACCGCTGACCCACTGCTCTCGCTTCTCTCCCTGCTCGTGGGGGCCTCTGCCCTGGTCCTTTTGTGGAAGCTCGGTGCGCCATTGATTGAATTGAGTCAGGTGCGTCGTCGTGCGCTTCGAGAAGGTCAAGCGCAGGGAGCCGCGATGGTGGCCTTGGCGCTGTGGCTTGCCTGGACATTCAGCGACAGAAAACACTCAGAACTCGACAGCATCGTCGTCGGCTGGGCTGTGCTCTGCGCAGGACTCACCTCCTTAGATTGGGCAATAACTGCCAGAAAGCGCCATCCAGTAGGCTCGGGGCTGCTGTTTCTGGTTGCTGTCGCTTGCGGCTGGGCGACACCCCTCCTGTGGGGACGCCCGTGGGGGATGGTCACCACCTGGACGGGCCTTGCGACACTCGCTGCCGTCGTCATCAGGCCAAGTCCTACCAGCGCAATCGAACAATCCAGTTGGTGGGAGCCATTCATCGGAAATCCGCAGCGCCTGCTGATCGGTACATTCGCGGCGCTCTGCTTAGGTGGCACCTTCCTGCTCGCCCTGCCGCTAAGTGCAGCCAGCGCTCCGCTACACCTCGTCGATGCTCTGTTTACGGCGACGAGCGCCGTGTGTGTGACTGGACTGATCGTCGTCGACACCCCCGTGGCCTTGAGCGGGTTTGGTCAGGGGGTCGTGTTTCTGCTCATTCAAATCGGGGGCCTGGGCATCATGACCTTCTCGACAGTGGCCATTTGGCTGCTTGGTCGTCGAATGAGTCTGCGTCATGAGGGAGCTGTCGCCCGTCTGATCAGTACTCAGGATCGGGGTAGGCTCTTTGCGACGGCCTCGCGCATTCTCCTTTTGACCCTCACCTGCGAAGGCCTCGGAGCACTGGTGCTCACCCTGGCCTTCTTCTTTCATGGCGATCAGCTCCCCATGGCCTTGTGGCGCGGGGTCTTCACCTCCGTCTCAGCATTCTGCAATGCAGGTTTCGCGCTGCAATCGGACAGTCTGATCCCTTATCAAACGTCGCCGCTCATTCTCCACACCGTCAGCGCCCTGGTCATTGCGGGTGGCCTCTCCCCCATGGTGGTGTTTTCGGTTCCTTCACTGCTAATTTTTACGTCGAAACCAGTCTCGGCCCAAGCACGAATGGCCTTGCTCGCGACGTTGCTGCTCCTTGTCCTGGGATTCTTAGGCATCCTCGCTTTTGAATGGAACGATTCTCTGGCGGGACTGACACCCAATCTCAAGCTACACAACGCCTGGTTTCAATCAGTCTCCTTGCGCACAGCGGGCTTCAATTCAGTCGATATCTCGGTGGTACGCCCGGCGACTCTCACCTTGATGCTGCTGTGGATGTTTATCGGGGAAATCCTGGCAGCACAGCAGGCGGCATTAAAACAACAACACTTTTCGTCCTCGTTCTCTCCGTCGTCCAGGCGATCCGCGGACAATGGACGTTGGAGATTTTTGGAAAGCACATTCCGGAAAGAACGCGAGCGCGAGCGACAGTGATTGTCTGCGCTGCCTTCATCTCGGGCTTTGTCGCGCTCATTGCATTGCAGCTCACGCAGCACATCTCGACCGATCTCGCGTTGTTTGAGGTGGTCTCGGCACTGGGAACGGTAGGGCTCAGTATCGGCGCGACCGCGGAGCTTGATGGTATCGGCAAAGGAATACTCACCATTTGCATGTTTGTCGGAAGAGTTGGCGCTCTGACGCTTCTGATGTTCCTGAGCAGTCGACGCACCCCTCTCGCACTAGGCAGACCAGAAGAAGAAATTGATGTGGGCTAGAACCACTCGGAGAAAGTCATGAAACACCAAGCACTCATTGTTGGCCTCGGTCAGTTCGGAATGTCCGTTGCGCGAGCTCTGGCCGCCAAACAAGTAGAAGTACTCGCCGTCGACGTTAGTGAAGATCGCGTGCGCACAGCTTCAGCCTTCGTGACCGAAGCCGCCTGTTTCGATGCGACCGACGAAGCATCGCTCAGGAGAATGCTCCCCGAGAGACGAGATGTTTGTCTTTGCGCCGTTGGCGACGAAGCGAAGGAAGCCTCAATTATCTGCACCGCCTTGTTCAAACAAATGGGCGCCAAGCGCGTGATTGCCCGCTCGAACGACGATCTTCACGCTCGGATTCTCACCTTAGTCGGAGCTGATCAAGTCGTGAATCCAGAGCGCGCATTCGGAGATCGTTTCGCCAATCAAATTCTTCATCAGGGAATCCGGGGTGAAATGCCCCTGGGCGATGGGCTCTTGGTCAGCGAGGTCACCGTTCCCGACTCGTTCGTGGGAAAGGATCTCGCCGGTCTCAAGCTCCCCAAAAACTTTGGGGTCACCGTTGTCGCTGTTCGACGAGACAGCGCAAACGGAGTCTCCATCCCCAGTCCAAGCACAGTCCTCGAAAGCGGAGACGTGATGATTGTCGTGGCAAAAGAACGCGCCGTGACCAAGATGCTGGAGAAACGCTAGGTCATGGAACTGCGGCGGGAACTGCTTTTCACCATCGGGGGCCTCGTGCTTCTCAACCTCTTGCTCGCTTTCGGCTCCGTTGGACTCTTTGTGCGCATGGGTCCAGCCATCGACCTGATCTTGCAAGAGAACGTCTATTCGATTGTGGCCGCCGAGGAGATGCTCTCCGAACTAGCAACCGCCGGCGGCGCCCCGCTCGCTGTTGATGCCGAGAGCCGCATCGCGCTGTCGATGGAGAAGGCACGGAAAAACATCACCGAGGACGAAGAGCGTCCTGTGCTCCATGAACTTGAACAGGCCTTGCCTGGTGCAGTGAGTGGCGACTCTCGAGCGCGGGAGCGGGCGATTGACGCGATTCGTCAGTTGATCGAGATCAATCGCGAGGCGATGCAACTTGTGGATCAGGAAGCCCGCCAACTCGGTAGTGCAGGCGCCTGGGCTGCTGTATTCATCGGATTCCTCTCATTCTTGCTGAGCTTGATTGTCGTGTTGCGTTTGCAAAGTCGATTTGTCCGCCCGCTGGTCGACCTCTACGAGGTGCTTGAGAGCGCTCGATCTGGAAATCGACTGCGACGATGCCGCCTTCAGGACGCACCTCGCGAAGTGATTCAAGTCACCGAGTCCGTCAATCTTTTGCTCGATGAGCGGCTGAGTCGCCCGCAACGGGGCGCCCGGGATCCGTGATCCATTCACTCCACGAACCTGGGTAAAGTCGCATTCCTCGAAGCCCGGCGAACTCAGCGGCAAGCAAATTGTGACAAGCCGTGACGCCTGATCCGCAATAGACCGCGGCCTTCTCCGGAGCGACGCCGTCAAGCGCGTGTTCGAAATCGAGCTCGCAACTTTTCCCGTGGGAGGAACCTTCCTTCACTCAAGTTCCCTGCAAAAGGCAGCGAGTGCGCTCCAGGAATGTGTCCAGCCACGGCATCGATGGTCTCGTTTTCACCGCGAAACCGGTCTTCGCTGCGCGCATCAAAGAGCCGGGAGTCATGGCGAGCCCGTAGCTGCTCTATCTGCTCAGCGTCGACCAGCATTTCTGCCCTCGGACTCGTCAGGAGTCGCCCCGGTTTTACACCTCGGACCTCCGAGGTCACGCTGTATCCCTCGGCCTGATAGCGAGCGAGTCCGCCATCAAGGACAGCGACAGAATCATGGCCAAGAAAGCGCAAGAGCCACCACAGCCGTGCGGCAAAAGCCCCATGATCAGCATCATAGGCCACCACGGTCGACTCGGAGCTGATCCCCACTTCCTGGAGACGGTTGACCAGAGCAGGAACACTCGGCAGTGGATGCCTTCCGGTGACTCCCGCCTGGATCGGACCGGATAGGTCTCGATTCAAATGCAAGTAGACGGCACCGGGGATGTGCGCCTCTTGGTAAGAGGTCTCTCCCTGAGCTGAATCAGCGAGAGAAAAGCGACAATCCACAATGACGAGCTTTTCCGGGAGCTCGATGAGCCCAGCGAGATCCCCCGGTGTGATGAGCGGCCCGATCACGGCTTCCGCTCCTGACTATTGCGTTCGCGGGGTTCGTAGAACTCGTCTTCTGAAATGACCAGCCGCTCGACGCGTGTGCCGGCCACAATCGACTGAGCAATCTCTTCCACATCTTCGAGTCGCACGCGTCCGTAAACGTAGTTGTCCGGAGCCACCATGATTGTTGGCCCCACCCAACACAAGTCCTGACAGCTCGAAGTGCAGGCGCGTGCGCCGACTTCTGCGACTCCCAATTCCTTGAGGCGCTGTTTCAGAGCGGCATGAACCTGTTCAGAATTCCGCGCTGCGCACGAGCCCTTCGCAACGCCATCCGGGCGCCGATTCACGCAGGTAAAGAGATAGAGCTTTCGACGCGCCATGGGTTCCTTGTCTCACGGTTGGGGCAAATTGACTCGACTGTGTCGAATCGAGCCAACAATCAGGGCTTCGGCGCCGCCACCCGCTCCTTCGGTGCGGGAAATGTCTCGAGTTTCTTATTCAACCAACTGGTGCGCGCCATCGGGACCAAGCTGGTGTCCTTGGGGTCTTTGTAAAGTCCCAGGGAAAGAACCTTGCCCCCAATCAAGAGAGCCAGCTTGAGATTCTCTTCCTTGCGATACACACGTCCGCTGAAATCGATGATTGCCGTCTCAATACTCTCCAGCATGAGGTCGAACGTCTCTCGATCTCGTCTCACCTGTGCCGCAGCCCGCACGTTGGGAAATTTCAAAACATCCGCAACGATTGCAGGAATGCCACCTTGGTCGTGCGCGACGGCTCGAATGACTGGTTCGGCGTCACGCGCTGCCAATGTTGCTTCTGCTGTCACTTGTTCATGCGCCCAATCGACCCAGAGCTTCTTGCCACGGAGTTTGAGCCACCAGTCTTCAATCTTGTTGTCCCCAATGAGGAAATCGGTGTGAGTTGCATCAGCCTCAATCCCACTGAGCATGAGAGTTTCATGGGCAAGATCGACAGATGCTTGGAACTTGAGAGCAGCATCAAGCGACATCTTCACAGGCGGCACCTCCAGCTCCAATCCCTTCAATTGTGCGCTAAATGGGCCATGAAAACGGCCCTCTTCGTCCATCTTCATGTGCAGACTCGCTTCTGCTTCTCCGGCCCCCGATTGCGGCATGCTTTCCGACAGTGACTCCACGTTTTCGAGGTCCTTGGAGACAATCGAGGGAAGTTCGACACTGGCCGAGGAGATTTTCATCTCTTCACCCAACTTAGTCGAATCGAGCGCCGCCTTCTCCGTGTGGTCGCGAATCTCGAGCGTGAAGGGTTTCATCTCCTTGCTAGAAAAAGTAAGCGCCGTGTTCTTTGAATGAGAATAAAGACGCGGAACCAGCTCTTTCCGAGCGTTCTTATTCGGCTCTTCTTTGGTGTCCTCTGCAGCGGCTACCGTGATGAGAAAATCGATGTCTGTGTTCACGGTGATGCTGCTGGTGCGAAATTCGAGCTGCTCAGATTGATAAGCCACTTCGGTGTCTGACGAGAGTGCGCCTTGTTTCAGCACTCCATGAACCGTGAGATGTCCCGCCCCCTTTTTGATTTCGCCCTGTGGCAAATAATTGGTCAGGTGCTCAAGATTCTCAATGTCGGCCTTCAAATCAATGTCGGCGTTGACGAAGTCGAGAAAGCTCAAGTCCGCGTGGTCGGAAGGATTCACCTGAGGGATCTCGGCTTGAACTTGGCCGCGAAAGTTGTGCGAAATGACGTGTTTTTCCCCGTAAAGCAATTTGCCGGGGCCCAGTTTCTGAACCGATGTATCGATCTGGAGAATGTCAGAGCCTCGTTCAAAACCGCCTCTGAGCGTGCCTTCCCCGAGGTAACGGTATTCAAAGAACCAAAGCTCAGTGACTCCGACCTTCAGGTCCTCTAAATGCACCTTCCAACTGGCTTCGCGCTCTTCACTCTCCTCGGCTTTTTCAGCCGACTTCGTGTTGACGCCGGGCAATCCTGGAAGGGGCGGAAATGCAGCCGCTCGGGGGGCTTTTTCTGCCCCCTTCTCTTGCTGGAAACGCATTCTGAATTTCACGTTCTCAGCGCTGAGCCAGGAGAGCGAAAAAGTTCGCTGAAAGAGAGGAAGAATATCCACGCGGGCGTGGATGTCGTCGCCGAAGAGAGTGAACTGCGAGTCTCCGTTCATATAAACCTCCACGCGCTCCAGGTGAAAGTCACCCGGAATAATGCTGTAGGCAGGTTTCGCGATGGTGACTCTCAAGTCCTCGGACTTGAGTACGTGCTCCACCAAGCCGCTCCAAAGTGCCACAGTGGCCGCAATCGGATAGAGCAAGAGCAAGCCAATCCCTAGGGCCCACCAGCGCTTCTTCTTCCAAAAAGCCTTACTTTTCTGGGGCTCCTCACCCGACGCATGGTCCGAGTCTGGGACTTCGTTTTCCACATCGCTGTGCATGAAGAACGCGGAGCAATATTCGGGCCGACTAGCTCGTTGATCCCGCGATCAGCTCTGAAATCTTCTTGGAAAGCTCGCGCTTGGCACCATCCTCCGCCTGGGAACGCGGCAGCCTCACGGTGACTTCAAGTTCGCGCTCGGGAACAATGTAGCTCACCCCAACAATCGAATCCCCGGCGCGAAAGGGCGAAAGAATTCCGATTCGCTTTACTTGAGAGAGAATCGCTTCCGAGGGGCGCCCTTCCACCGGGAATCGGAGCACCAAAGGAACACCCGCCTGCCTGCGGTTGACGACAAGCACGACATCGAGCAAGCGAGCATTCGGGATCACCAGGCGACCACCCGCATCGGTACGAGCCACAGTCGAGGTCAGTCCGATTTGGCGGACCACGCCACGTTGTCCGCCCTCGAGCACGATATGATCGCCCTCGATGAAGTTGCGCCGAAACAGGATCGTCAAACCCGCAAGTGCGTTTCGCCCCGGGCGCTGCACCAGAAGAATCAACAAAGGGGACAGAGCCACCAGCAAGACGAAGCTGGCCAGCGGGGCGGTTCTCACGAACAACCCGAAGGTGCTCAGGGCAATCGCCGCAGCGAAAAGCACCTGCATCAGTGTTCCCAGGGGCGCTAAGCGGTGTTCTGGATCAAGTCCCAAACGCCACAGCAGGTGTGCCCCCTTCCGCAACACGCGTCCCATGACGATCGTTGCGAGCACCAGAAGCACAAGCAACAACAACCGTCCGGCACTGAGAAGCTCGTAGAGGTGCTGAGCCTCAAGCGAGAGTCGCTGGAGCCAATCCGTCTCGTTCATAGTGCTTTCACCTCGTGAAGTGCATCTTGGAGGAAAGGAGCCCAACCACTCTTGACCCGCACAAGACCGTCGCTTTCAGTATCCTCATAGAGCAGCCCAGCGCTGAGCAAGAAGGTCAGCTGACGCCGAACGAGTGGAAGCGCACAACGAAGTTCCCCCGCCACCTCGCGTTCCGAGAGGGGACCATGACGGCTGAGCAGTACCAATAGCGCCACCTGCTCCGCGGTCAGGTGTCGAACAAAGGGCAGGCCGACGACCAGCGCACGCGACAAACGCAGCCGCACAACGCCTTCATCATCAAGATGCGCCATATGAAGCCAGAGCCCTAGGGCGCGGGTGAGATTTCCTCCTGAAGCTCGTGCCAACACTTTGAAGAAGAGATCGCGGTCGCGATCGGGACGGCCACGACTGAGCAGGGAACCTATGACGGTCGTGGGAAATTTGAATTCACGCCCCGTGTTCTCGTGGCGTCGTTCAATCGACTCGCGAAGCTCTTCATCGCCGACGGGTTTGAGTCGCGTAACGCGGCCAAAACTGCCAGCCACATCCGTCATGGAACTGGCCAAGTCGAACCAGGAACTTCCAGCTGAAACGGCCCAAAACGCCGTTTTCCGCGTTCGCGCCATGAGATCAAGCAGAGTCTCCAGGGTCTCGATCCCCGCTACACCTGGCGGGATCCATTGCTCAAGATCATCAATGATCACCAGCGCCTGGCGCCCCGCCAGCGCCTTTTCAATCGACCCGGGCCGTGGACGACACCCGAGTTCGTAGGAGAGTGACTGAATCAAACCGACACGACGACGCCATTCCACCGGACTTGGCCGAACAAGACTCTGCGAGAAACTACCGTGCTGCAGCAGATTCAAAAGAGAGGTTCGCCCCGAACCTGGATCGCCCACCACGAGGACGGACGCCGGTCCTCCTGAAATCCATGACCGTTCGGCGCTCAGAATCTCACTCAAAAGCGCCCGATGCGCCACAAACTGACTCGCATCACGCAAGGGACCGCCAGAAAAATAGGGAGTGTATTCTCTCAGACTCTCGTGAGGTTCGTGACGCTTCAGAAATTCATGAACCGAGCCTGCATCCAGATCTCCCGCCCGAAACTTCGCCCGCACTTCCAGGCTGAGTTCGCTGCGAATCGCCCGACGAACCCCTCGTTCGAGCGCGCGCACCAAGCGCATGGCAGCGCGAAACGAGTCACTCAGTCGTTGATTGACTCCTTCCGCTAGCAGTCGGAATCGGCGTCCACGAACCAAGTCGCCCAGCGAGCGACCTTCCAATTCCAATTGTCGCTCAAGCTCGCGCAACCCATCATTGAGAGCGGCAGCCATCGCGTCAAAAGACAGTTTTTCTGAGTCCCTGAGCGTTTCCACCAAAGCGGTAACTTGAGTCGCCCCGCCAGAAAGCGTTCGTTTCAGCCCTTCGAATGACGCCTGAGCATCCGGTTCGTCCGCGAGCGCTCTGACTTGAAGTCGAGTTGTCTCAAGTACACCGAGCACCGTACGCGAAGTCATGCGCGGCAACTCTTCGGCGTTCTCGGCTGCGCGTTCAACGGCAGAAAGCGTGTCGCGCAGCACAATCCGCTCTGCCAATTTGCGCGGCTCAACACGTCGAAACTCAATCATCGTCGCCGACTCCGCGGCACTCGCGACGGTGTTGGGACGAATCAGCACGACGCCGGCAGGCAGCTGTTCGACGCGGGTCTCTACCTGATGGTTGAGCACACGGAGATCGAGAGAAGCGCGAAACCCTGCCATCGCCTTTTCATAAGCGGCAACTCCGGTTGCGTGAATCTCTTGATCGAACGCTTCGAACTCGGAGATCACAGCAGCGACAAGTTCAGGGTTCTCGCTGCCCTCCTCCGCTTCGACTTTCCCTTCCAGTTCAGAAAGTCCTCGTCCCCATTTTTCAACAACGAGCGCCAGTTCCGAAAAGGCCTCCTGACCAGGAACGACAATACTCTGCTGGAGCACTTGCTCCAGTTCGCCGCGAAAGGCGTTGCTCGTTTGGATCGTGGTGATCCCCGACCATGCCGCCTCAAAAGCTTGAAGCCAGGGTTCGGATTCGTCGAGCCCCGCTAGCGCCAAACGGATGCTCGAGTCAGCACCTGAGGCTCTCACTCGGCTCCGCGACAAATAGGGCGAATCTACGACATTTGCCTGCTTCTGAAGTGCTCTGACGGCTCGTTGAGTCACCGCTTGAGATTCGCGACGCACGTATCGTTCCCAGCCTTCAAAGCGCCGAGCAATGCGTCCCTCCAGTTCAGAACACTCCACATTGCCTCGAATCGCTTCGCTGAAATCCTCAAGAACCGCAGCTACGAGTCGCATGCGCGAATTCCAAATCGTTGCGGTGAGTTCCGCGAGGCGCGGCTCGAAATGCAAGCGACCCATTTCGCGTACTGGAATACGTCGAAGCGGTCGCCGGACGAAAGTAAAGGTACGGCTAAAGGATGCTGCGCGTTTCTTCCAAATGATGCCCGAGGCGTCGGCTTCAATCGCGCGACGATTCGAGTCTTCCAAAGGCACCTCGACGACATCCGGCAGCGTTCGTACTGCTCTACGAGCGGCGAGATACGTTTCCCTGCACTCTTCAGAGAAGCTCAGTAGGGCCTCCTTTGACGGCTTCACCTGCTCCCACAATTGGGGCACGCGATCGCTCGACTCGAACACCGCTTGGGCGAGTTCACGAAACTCTTGTTCCGTGTTCTTTGCCCAGCGCCCCCAGCTGGTCTTGAACTGCTCTGAAAACTGATGGTTGAGCTGGTGCTCAATGCGGTAAAAAGGTTGCCTAACAAGTTCAGGGAGCTTTTCGATCGGCGAAGTTTCGCCCTCTTGGCCTTGCTCTTCGGTCTGGGCTGCCTCGGCCTCTGGTGCGTCGCTGGGGATCTCACCCGCACGCTTGAGAGCAACCCGCAGCGTAATGGGACCGAGCAGTAGGTTAATGGCAACAACGGCCATCCCCGTGGATAGAATCGGTTTGGCCAATTCGGGCAGTTGCGTACTGGCCAAACCGACGAGCCCCAAAGTGACACCAGCCTGAGGCAGGTAACCAAGCCAAGCATTGTCGCGAACTGGCTCCGCCTCTTTTCCTATCGCGTTGCCGATCTTCGCCGAGAAAAAGAATGCCACAGCTCTGACGGCGCACAGGGTCAGAGCCAACGGCAGGATGCGCCAAGTGGTCGCAAGATCGATGCTTGCGCCAGCGATTGTAAAGAAAACGACGAACACCGGGAGCGACACAAGCTCAACCGGTTTCATCAAATCGTGCTCGTAATCCGAGAAGTTACGAACCACGAAGCCGCCCCCAATAAACACCAGGAGCAGTTCAAGATGAAGAACACGGGACACCTCGGCGACCACGAGGATCATCGCCGCGACAAACAGCAGCATCTCTGCGCGAATGTAGCGAATGTACAAAATGAGCAGGGTGCCCAAGATGCCGCCAGCGAGAATCGAATAACCAATCTCGATAAACACGTGAAGAAGCGATGATGAGCCCTCGTCGCCCGTAGCAACAAGACCCCTCGCCACGGCGACCGCTACGGCCAACGCGACGACAACGACCAGATCCTTCAGAACAGAGGCGCCGAGGATGATGTCGCTGAGCCGACCGCGACTTTTCGTCTCGCTGATGATGGCCAGAGCAATCGCAGGCGACGTACCGAGCGCCAATGCACCCATCACCAGTGCTACGGCACTGATGTTTTCAAAGCTGCCCAATGACAGCGGCCCCATGTAGCGCTCGTAAAGAAAGAAGGCGGCTCCCACCAAGGGTACGGCAAGGAGCATTTTGGCTACAATTGTCGCCGAGAGAGTGCCAATCACCTTCTTCAGCTGGGCCAGGGAGAGTTCAAGCCCTGCGCTGATGGCAATCAAGCCAAGCGCTAGAGTGTTGAACATCTTCATCTCAAGCACGACGGGCGGCGACAAGATCCCAAAGGCCGCGAGCAACGCGCCGGTCAGAATGTATCCGGTCACTCGCGGGAGAGTGAGGACGCTGCCCATCTCGGCCACCGTGAAGGAAGCCAATAGGACAAACCCGATCGCTGCCAGAACGAGAGCACTTTGTTGCTCGGTATTTTCTGACTGAAGTAGCCGTAGGCCCAGCATGAGCCCGAGCAATGCGATAAGAACGATAAATCTTCTCATGACATTCGTACCAGCACTTAGTGCCGGTACGCCTCCCGAGTGAACAGAGTGAGAAGCGGCAAGACCTCAAGGCGACCGGCGATCATGCAGAAGATGAGAACCCACTTTCCGAACGCCGGAATAAACTCAAAATTGTGCGTTGGTCCCACCTGGGCAAGTCCTGGACCGACGCTGGAAAGACAAGCAACGACGGAGGTCATCGCGCTCACCATGTCCAAGCCAACGCCCACCATTGCGAGCGAAGCAAAGGCGAAGAGCATGAAGTAGCTCGCAAAGTAGATTGCGATACCTTCGAGCACCTTGTTGGGGACAGCTCCTCCGCCGAGCCGAATACTCACCACCGCGTTCGGCTGAGCCACCGCGCGAAGCTCGCGCTGCACCAACTTCGCCAACGCAAACACGCGCGAGGCCTTGAGGCCACCAGCCGTCGAACCTGCGCAACCTCCCATGAACATGCACAGGAACAGTGTAAAGCGAGCAAAATCGGGATACGCATCAAAATCATCGGTCATGAAGCCGGTCGTCGTCGTCACTGCGGCAGTCTGAAATGCGGCGTGCCGAAGCGTTTCTGCCAGGGTCGAATGCCGGCCGATGGTCGCTCCGAAAACAATGAGAATCACAATCGCGTTGACGACCAGGTAGAATCTGAGCTCATAGTTATGGGTCAGATCCCGAATACGGCCGCGTAGAGCACCGTAAAAAAGTCCAAAATTCAACCCGGCGATGATCATAAACACCGTGATCACCCAATCGATGGCTGCACTGTCGTAAGCCCCCACGCTGGCACCTCGAGTAGAAAAACCGCCCGTGCCGAGGGTTGAAAATGCATGGCAGATGGCGTCAAACCAATCCATGCCCAAGACGATAAGAATCACCGTCAATAGCGCAGTGAGGCCCGCGTAAATCCACCACAATGCAAGAGCTGTATGAGTGATACGAGGACGCAAGCCTTCAGTAATCGGACCGGGAACTTCAGTCTTGAACAGGTGCTTGGCGCCCACGCCGAGTTGAGGAAACACTGCAACGAACAGTACGACGATGCCCATTCCACCAATCCAATGGGAGAGACAACGCCACAGATTCGTCGCGCGGCTCAGCCCATCAACGTCGGACACAACCGTCGCGCCCGTGGTCGTGAAACCACTCACCGACTCAAATGTCGCCGAAGCGAGGCTCGTGATCGAACCATCGACCAAGAAGGGCACGCCGCCGAGAATCCCCACGAGCAACCAGGCCAGCGCCACTGCGCCCAGCGCATCCTTTCGGTGAACGGTGGGGACCTTTCCTCTTCCCCAGAAACGAAGCAAAATCGTGGTGATTCCTGAAAGCAGAATCCCGACGCCATAGGCGAGTTCCGCCCGGGTCTCACCGTCCCAAAAGGCCAGGGCGAGCGGCGCAAACATCAAGGCTGTGACCAGGCCCAAGAGACCTGAGGCGAGGCGCGCGACAATGGAGAAATTCAAGAGCTGCCTCCAAGCCGAGACAAGAACTGTTCCGTCTCACGAAATAGGTGAGGTGGTGCGGCAACGATCAATGTCTGCTCGCAATTGAGAGGACGCGAACTTCCCAGCACACCCTTGCCATCCTCGACGCGACCAAGAAGGTGAGTGCCCGGCGGCAATGAAAGACGGGAGAGCGGCATCTCCTTGGTCAGTTTGCGAGGAACCGCAAACTCCAAGCACTCCAAGTTCGAATGCGGAAGAGCTACGCCTCCTTGAAGCTTAGCCTGAGGCAAGAGTCTTTCGACGGCTGCGGTGAGCACGTCGTGAGGTCCAGTCGTTCCGTGAACTCCGAGGTGGCGATAAATTTCATCGTAGCCAGGCCGATGGACAAGCGCATAGGTTGAAGGAACGCCAAGATCGCGCGCCACCAAGCTGACCATCAGGTTCACCTCGTCGCTGCGAGTGAGCGCAAGAATGTAATCAACCGAGCGCACGTGCTCGTCTTGCAGCGTCGCAATCGACGAGCCATCCCCGCGAATGATGTTCACTGAAGACAGGCGCTCGGCGAGGAACTCTGCGCGCCGGATGTCCTTCTCGACCAGCTGCACCCGGCCCTCAAAGGAGGCCAAGGTTGAGGCAAGCTGCATTCCCACGTCGCCACCACCGACAATCATCGCCCTCTTGCGACCCGTGCCGGTCAGGTACCGGCAAGAAGCGGCTAGCCTGACAGGCTCCCCGGTAATCGCTACGACATCGCCCATCTCAAGTCGGGTTGCCTCCACGGGAGTCAGCGCACGCCCGTCACGGAAGATCAGCGAGATCTCGCACCCCTTCTCCACTTGCACCGAGGAGGTGAGTTTTCCACAAACGGGATGAAATTCCTTCACCGAAACTGTGGCCACCTGAAGCGCGTTGCGCCCGAAGGCGTCCACCGAGTCGGCACTTTCTTCCGCGATCAGTCGAAGCAACTCGTCCCCGACGAGCCGTGCTGCACAAAGAACAGCATGAATACCGAGAACGCCATTTTCTACGGCGCTTCCTGTTTGGTAAAATGAGGCGTCATCGACACGAGCCACCGAGCGTTTCGCGCCGACTTCTGCAGCCAACGCCGCTCCGATCAGGTTAGCATCGTCCGATCCGGTGACAGCGACCACCAGGGCCGCCTGCGCAGCTCCTGCTGCTTGAAGCACTTTGCGGTGAGTGATGTCTCCGCACACAGAAAGAACATCAAGAGCTTCCTCCACCGAGTTGAGCGCATGCTGATTGCGATCGATCAGGATAATCTCGGCACGCGATGCGAGAACACGCGCGAGATGCGCGCCTACTTCGCCTGCACCCAAAATCAAAATCTTCATGAATGAGCTCGTCCTTTTGCTGACGGGGCAGTCAGCTTTTGTGAGGAGGGAGTGGGCGAATCGGTATTGGGCACAGCAACTTCTCCCGCGTCGTCCAGCAAACGTCGTAGCGCACGATGACTGAACAATTCGCTAAACAGTGCGCCCACGATCACGCAGCTCAAGATCACGGGAGAAAGAGCAGGAAACCGCAGGGCGCCACTGACCGCAATGGCGACTGCCAGAGTACCGGGAGCCCAGAGCCCACTGCCCAGAAGTCGGGTCGACGGTGGTGGGTCCAGAAACGTGAACGCCAAGGTGTTCATCGTGATGCGACGAAAAAGAAGGCGCGCGAGAACAAATATAGGAACGAGGAGCCACAGTTCCGCCTCAACGGGTACCCACAAAGCTCCAGCGAAAACCATGAGCAGGACGAACAGGGGGTGGAGCAGCTTCTCAAGATGTCCACGCAAAATATCAACGTGAGGGCTGGTGAGGCTCACTGTGAGTCCCGCGAACATGGTCACGAAGATTGGTGAAATTCCCACAGCAGACCCGGTTCCGGCTGCAAAGGTGACGAGCCCCACTGAAGCAAGAAAGATGCGTCCCGGATCGTTCTCTCGACCGAGAAACAGACCGAATAAAAGTCCGCAAACAATGCCGAGACCAATCGCGGCGAGTTCCCATTCCGTGAGAGTCAGATGAAACTGAGTGGCTGCCTCGGCCGCGCGAGCACTGGCCAAAACCGCGCCCAGAATGAAAACGCCCGCCAACTGCCCCGCACGGGAAGACGCTTCAAGCAATTCGCCGACCGGGCCCTGTGCGCCAAACAACTTGCGGGCATTTCCAATTGCGTACGACGAGGCCGAAGCGGCAGCGGCCCCAATGATCAGAGATGCCCAAAGCAAGTGACTCGGGATGAACAGACTGAAGGAAAACTGATCGATGCGAAAAATCTCTCGATCGATGGTGAAAGACGACCCCACCGCGTAGCCAGGGTCGAGCCACACCATCGCCGGAAGAATGCAACAGGCGGTTCCGACCGCAACGGCAATTGCCGCGCCAAAGCCCACGAGCGCCGGACCAGACTTTCTAAATGCGGCGCGCCCCTCAACTCCGAGCAAGAAGCCCAAGAGCCCAGTCAACAACTGAACCAAGGGCTGCAGATGTTCTAGAGTTTGAGGAGTGAGCACCTTCCAAGGCATCAGAGGACCCATCAGGAGTCCCACAAACAAGTACTCAACTCCGGAAAGAGAGACATAGCGCGAAAGCCAGTGCGTCAGCGCTCGCCCGGCCGCGAAGGCGAAGGTGACGACGACGACCAGAATCAGTGAGGTGCTCAAGGTGAAACCTCCTTGGTTCCCGGGGCCTTCGTGCCGGCGGATGAGGAACCGCTCGGAGCTGGAGCGCTCGGCGTAGCGGCCCTAGGCGCAGGTGCGACGGCCGGAGAAGTGCTCTTCGTGGTTCCTTTGGTGGGGGACGTCGCAGGCTTCTTTGGCGGAGCCGGGACTTCGGAAGGCGTGCCCCCAGACGCCGCTCGCGAAGAAGCCGCAGAAGCTGGTGGCACGACTGCGGTCACCGGAGGAACCGCTGGCACAGCGCGTCCAGACATTTGCAATACAGATTCTGGATTCAGATTACTTCTGTAGCCCTGACGCGAAAACAAGAGATAGCTCGCAGCGGAACAGTCTGCCTCGAGAGGCTGCGCAGCAAGCGCTAAAGAACGCGTCATGCGTAGCCGCTCAAGGATGTCGGATGCACTTTTGTCGCAGTCGCCTGCGGCGGAAAACACCAGAGCTGCATTTGACTGCTTAAGGGCAACGGCACGACCACCAACGTTCTCGATTTCCGATCGACTCCCGGGCGTCGCCAATGGTTCGCCACCATGACTGACAGCAATGGCTGATTGATCATCCGGTGCGATCACCAGCGCAAATACAGGGAGCCTCTTGGACAGTGAAGTATCGCGCACAGAGGTGTGTACGATGAGCGACTGTGTGAGCGCCTCAGGTGTGACATATAGGGAAAAGAGCGAACCGAGCTCTTTCGAGATGCCAGCCTGCACAGCGATGCTCAAGTCTTTCAAGTAATCCGTCCGGGCGCGGGACACTTCAAGAGGGCCCTGCTTCAAGTCGAAGCGAGTTGCTAAGTCGTCCGCAGCGGGCCCCCAAATGGAACCACCCCCCGATCGATACAATGACTCGGCCAGGACAATCGGTTCTTGCGTCTTGCGCATCCCGCCGACGGCCGCACTACGACCCGTCCCATCAACAAGCAATGCAGAGCTTTCGATGGTTTCCCCGTCCAGTCGCAAGGCTGAACCTGGTCCGGCATTGGTGGTCGAGAGAGCCTCAAGCCGAGCCACGATCTTCGCGGCGATTGCACTCGGATCATCGTGCCCGACCGCTTCGCGCGCGTATTCCTTCAGCTCAGGCGCAAGAGCGATTCCCCCAGCAAAAACAAAGATCTCCCAGCCCTCTGCGATGGTGCGCGGCGAAGCTTCCTCGTCAGCCGAGCTGGCTTCCTGAGAAATGTCGGCCGCGTCAGGGGCTTCGCCGTCCATCGGCGATGCTGGGTCAGACGGTTCTTTTTGGTCGGGTTCGGAGATCGCCGAAGCACCCCCCAGCCCCATCGCCAGTAGATCCGCTTGGAGCGTCTTCTCGAGATCTGCCTGCGTCTTGGCCGAAGCAGAAGAGCCTCGCTCCTCGGATGAATCCGGACTGTTCCGGTCCCCCAAACCAAGTCGTTCAACTCGGCAGCCGCCCAGCAGGAAAGAGACCCCAAAGAGCGCCCCGAGGCAGGCACGCGAATGTGTACCAGTTCGCGGCCGACATGTGCGTGGCTTCTGCCTCCTTACCATGGGTACATTCATACCCTTTGTTGGCGTGAGGTTCACTGTACGCAGCCCCCCAGATCCGACGAAGCCACGATTTATCGAAGCTCTTCCTTGAGCAACTTCACTCAAGCAAGCGCCTTTTTAGGCTTGACCGAGGCTACGCTCGCTCCGGTTCACGAAAGGCAGTCGACGAGATCTCAGAGCTACGAGCGATGCCTCGTCCTCTCGCATCAAATTTTACGCTCATGATCCGTCGTTAAACCGATCGCAACATTCAGTGATACGCGTCAACATTTCACGCGGACTCTTGGTGTAGTTCAAGAAACGGGCGGCAAAGTCGGTGCACGCCCACAGCGAAGCACCTGGTGTCATGACCACGACGACTGGCGGAAGCAATCCAGGCACAGGTGGTGCAGGCGCCCGACGTTTGCGCACCGGTTGCGAGCTTTTCGAGCAACGATCAAAAAGCAGCCGAAAGTGAGTGGCGCCGGACATGAACCAAGAAGCCTCACCGACTGGAAAGTAAACATGCCTCGATTGACCAAGCTCCTCCCGCTTTTGACCGCTTGCCTGAGCTTCGCCTGCTCAGGCGAACCCCTTGAACAGCAGATGCCCTCCGCAACCGGCGGCGGCATGAACTCTGCGCAGGGCACAGGCAGTAGCGTAGGCAGCGGTGGACAGCATGCGACGGGCGGACTCAGCGCCGCGGGCGGACTCAGCGCTGGAACGGGAGGCTCAAGTGGCACAGGCGGATCGGGCACCGGGGGCGAAACAACAGTCGAACTGAAGGGGCCGAGCGCGGGCTGTGGAACGACGGTGAACGAGCCAGCGCAACAATACGTCCAGCATCCGATGACCGTTCAGGTAGACGCAGAGTTCCTCGCGGAGAACTACGATTCTCGCGAATACTACACGCGTCTGCCAAACAACTACGACCCGAACAAGGCCTATCCTGTTTACATCTGGGGCAATGGTTGTGGCGTGACTGAAGGCAATCCAGAGGGCATCCCAGTGCAAGGCATCGAGGAAGCACAAAACGAATCAATTGGCGTGTTCATGATTCAGAAAGTCGGCTGTTTTCAAGCTGGTAAGAGCGGCACGAGCAACTCGCCGGATATCCCGTACTTCGGCCAGATGCTCGACGAACTTGAGGCCGAGTACTGTGTCGATCGCGACAACGTTTTCGTCGGCGGTAAAAGTAGTTCCGCTTGGATGGCGGCCACCGCTTCTTGCGTTTTTGGCGATCGACTGCGTGCAATCGGAATGATTGCGGGCGGACAACAACCGGATCTTCCTGCATGCCAAGGAACGACGGCCGCTATTTTTTGGGAAGGTCAAACCGACCAGGAAAATCCGATTGTCGCTCCCGATGGCGTGGCCTGGTCGGGGTCAGGCGCGGTGCGTGACCGGCTGATTGCCGAAAGTGGTTGTTCGCAAGCCAGCGTCGCTTGGGATGAGCGCTGGCCCGAATGTCAGCTCTACGAAGGCTGCGAGATGAACCCGATCGTCTGGTGCGAACACAGCGGAGGACACGATCTCGATCCCAACATCATGGGGGACGGATTCTGGGAGTTCTTCCGCGACTTGCCTGCAGAAAACTGACTTCTGCTTGGTGGGTTCGCCTCTAGAAGAGGCGCGTCGAGGCAGTCAAACGACTGGTTTGTCGCGCTGGGTCATCAAAGAAGGCAGAGCAATGCCCACAGCGAGAATAGCCAAGGTCAGCCCCGTTTTGGTGAAGTTCTGCACGGCGTAGATCAGAACTTCATTCAGGCTAAACGATGAGTCCGCGATCTCGTGCCCGGTCAGAGTGATCAACGCGAGCATTGCTCTGAAGGCAAATACGCCGGGCACCATGGGAATTGCTCCAGGTAAGGAAAAGAGTCCGGCCGGTACATTCAACCTTCGGGCAAACACCACGGCCACGAGTCCGACCGAGAGTGCGCCTGCAAAGGTTGCTGACAGCAACGGCACCTCGAACAGAGCCAGAGCCGTGCGAACGCTTTGGCCACAAGCGCCGGCAAGAAAGCAAAAGAGCAATGCGCGCCGCGGCACGTTGAAGAGAACGGAGAATCCAAGCGCAGCAATGCCAGCCCAAAACCCCGAAGCAAAAAGCCAGAGCAGCGGCCCCATGCGATGCTCCGGCAACGGCCCCAAGCCGCGCAAGCCACTGATTTGCAGGGCCAGCATGAGCCCAATGGCAATACAGAGCGAAGTCACCAGACCCGAAATCCCTCGTGCGGTGCCGCTGACCAGGTACCCGCGTAGAATGTCACGCGAGGCGTTGATCAGTGGCACACCCGGAACCAGCAAAAGAACAGACGCGGCGAGAGCGGGCACAGGGTGAGGCAAGAGACCGAAATGCGCAGAACATCCGGCGATGAGTTCTGCGACGAATGCAGTAGCGATGACACACAACAAGGGATTGAAATGGCGGCGCGTCAGCCACTGCCTCACGAGCATCGCAACCGAGGCCGAAACCAGGCTGACGAAGAAGGACGGCCAATCGCCGCCAAAGAGCTGACTGAACGCAGCGCAGGCCAGCCCAACCAGCACGGCCACCGTGAATCGCGAATAGACAGGCGCGCGCCCCATGATCGCCTCAAGCTCTTTGCGAAACGCAAAACGGTCCAGCTGTTCGGCGTGAATCCGAACGCAGAGATCTTGAATCTCCGCCACACGTGAGAGGTTCACTCCAACGTGGGTGACGCGTCGCACCCGCGTGCGAAACTCCTCGCCGCTGCTCGTGGTCACGGTAAGACCTTCGGGCACCACCATGATGTCGAGCCAGTTGGCGCCAAGCGCTGTCCCCAAGGCGTGAACAGTTTGCTCGACGCGCCTCGACTGAGCGCCACTTTGCAGCAGGACTTGCCCCACCGTGAGCGAAATCTCGATCACGTCGCGGAGAACCTCAGGGTCGAGCGGCGGCTTGAGCTGAACAGTCAGCTCTGATTTTTCCAGCGACATTGCTGCGAGGATGTTGCCTGAGTCGTGCCAGCCCGTCACCAACCTGCCCTTCTTTTGAGAAAAGAAACGCAAATGATGCCTCCCAGAACCGCCAGCGTACGTCGAGACTGAACTTTGTACCGCGCCCTCTCCCGAGCAGTGAGGGAGCCCACGTCGATCGAGCTAGACAGTTCGCTGACCGCTGAGCTGCCTTTCCCGTGAGAATTTTGTGTCGCGATTCGGTAACAAGCAGAAGAATCAATCTCTCTGATTTCATGATGAATGAGTGATAGGGGCCGCGGGGGGAGTCAATTCGTTCACCAGCGTAACGCGAAGGTGTCGCACACGCGCGCGTCCGTGGTCGTCTTGCTTCATGCTTGTTACGCCGCCTTCACGCTCTCATGACTAGTGTCGCCCTCGATTGGGCCACGGCTGACGTGTGCCCTGCTCAGAGAAAAGGAAACGAACGATGAACGAGACATTGCTCAAGTTGCGCCTCGGCGCTGTAGGAGTTGCACTCCTCGCAGCATTCGGCTGCAGCGACGGATCAGACGGTCAAGATGGTGCCGACGGCGCAGATGGCAGCGGCTCGAAGGGTGCTGACGGAAGCGACGGCACTGGTAAGGATGGCAAAGACGGCAAGAATGGCAGCAAAGGTGCCGATGGCGAAGCAGGCGACGACGGCGTCAACGGAACGCCGGGCGCTCCCGGTCAAGATGGAAGCAATGCGATCTTTCGCCTTCCCTCAAACGGGCGTGCCATCCAGGCACTCAGCAGCTTCAAAACTGGCGCATTCGCGGAAAGCGCCTCGGAAGTCGTCGCATTTCATCCCGAATCTCGCCGTGTCTTCGTCATCAATGCGATGCTTGGGCAAGTGCAGATTCTTGAACTGAGCGCGCTCGGTCAATTGGGAGAAACCGCCGAGCTACTTGATCCCGGTGAGGATATCGCTGATGGATTTGTCAGTGGGGGCGTAAACAGTGTAGCCGTTTCCGGCGACCTGGTGGCCGTTGCTGTGCAAAACGACACGACAGTACTTGCCGGAAAGGTCGCGTTCTACGACGCAAATACACTCGAATTTCTTAACGCTGTAGACGTTGGCGCCCTGCCCGACATGGTCGCCTTCACCCCCGACGGCACCAAGGTTCTGGTCGCCAACGAAGCAGAACAGCAGCGGGACGGCTCGGACGACATCGAGATCGATCCCATCGGCGGCGTCAGTGTGATTGATGTCAGTGGTGGTGCGATGAGCGCAACAGTCGCGAATGTGGACTTCACAGGTCTCGACAGTCGACTCGAAGAATTCCGCGCGAAAGGTGTTCGCTACATTCCCGGTTCACTCGCCGGTGGAAGCAGCGAAACGAATCCTCGCGCTCTGAGCGACGACCTGGAACCCGAATACATCGCGATCAACGGCGCCGGAACCCAGGCCTTCGTCACGCTTCAAGAGAACAACGCCTTCGCGGTCATTGATCTTAGCGGCGATACCCCCACACTCGCGGACATTCGTCCCCTCGGTCTGAAGGATTGGAGTCGGGATCTCCCGGTTTTGACGAACTACGAGATCCCGGACAGCGCTCGCCCCAGCTTGGGAACACTTGACACCACGGCCGACGCCGCGGCTCCGCTTCTCCTGGGCGGACTTTCTGCACTGACCTTCGAAGAAGAAGCAGGGGACGTTTACTCGTTCCTGACCGTTCCCGATCGTGGGCCGCAGATTGATGCAGCCGATCTCAACACCTCGCATGATGGCAATGAACGCCCCCATGTCATGGGCAACACCTACCAAGCGAAGATCTATCGCTACTCCTTCGATGCAGACGCTGAGGAATTCACAGGCATGCCTGATGAAATCCCACTCTTTTCGAATACCTCAGGCTGCGATCCGGTCCGTGGTGTTGCCAACGATTCCTTGCTGGATGCAGGCGAGTATGCAGTCGATCTGGCAGGCAATCCGATCGATTTTCGTCCGCTGGATGGCGACTTTGAAGGTCTCGCCATTGACCCGGACGGTGATGGATACTGGCTGGTTGATGAGTATCGCCCCGCAATCTACTTCTTCTCTCTGGAAACGACCGGTTGTCTGACCGGCGACCACGGTCTGATGAAGTACCGCCTCGTTCCCAGTGGAACCAAGGCTGCAAGCTCAACTGGATCCAACGTGCTCAGCGTTTGGGACGGCGCGCTCGACGAAGCAGGCGAAACTCTTCCAGCTCGCTACCTCGACCGTCGGCCCAACCGCGGTTTTGAAGCCGTCGCCATCGATCCTGCGAACGAGATCCTCTACGCCTTCATCCAATCGCCCCTCGATGTTACCTCAGCAGCGCGAGGACTCGATGTCATTCGCATCTTAGCCGTGGACATTGAAGACGGTAGCGGGACCTTCGGAGAGCCGGTAGCCGAGTACTTGTACTTCTTGGAAGGTTCAAACGTTGGTGAACGAGCCGACAAGATTGGCGACGCCGTATTTGATCCCGCAACCGGCAAAATACTCGTCATTGAGCGAGATAGCTCCTTCGGCTCACTCGGCAACAAGGACGTGTTCGAGATCGATCTGAGCGGGGCAACCAATACCCTCGCTGACTCCGACGAGTACGAGCTGATGGAAGTCGATACGATTATCGCCGCAGGTGTGAAGCCGGCTTTCAAGCGCAAAGTGATGAATCTGAGCGCAGCGGGCTACGTGGCAGGCGACAAACCTGAAGGTCTCGCCCTGATCACCGAAGGTGATCTCGCAGGCTCACTGGCTCTGATGAACGACAATGACTTTGGCCTTGAGCCCACGCTGGACGCGAACAACAAGGTAGAGCTCTCGACTGAGTTCAACATCCCGACCCTTTCAATGGTCACCTTCAGCCAAGCGAACGGACTCGACGCTTCGGACAGGGACGATGCCATCAACATCACGCACCACCCCATCTTCGGCATGTACATGCCGGACTCGGTGGCCTCCTACGATATTGGCGGACGCACCTTCTACTTGACGGCCAACGAAGGCGATAGTCGCGACTACGACGAAGCTCGGGTCAAGGATGAAGACGGCGGCTCGAATCTGCTCGATGCCTTCTTTGGCACCGTTTCAGACAACGACTTTGGACGCATCAAGTTCTCGTTGCTCGATGGCGACACCGACTACGATGGCAAGATCGAGCAGATCAATACCTATGGTGCTCGTTCGATGAGCATCTGGGATGAGCTGGGCAACCTGGTGTGGGATAGCGGAAGCATGATCGAAGCGATCACTGCGAGCGCCTATCCGAACGACTTCAACTCCACCAACGATGAGAACATGAGCTTCGACAACCGCAGCGATGACAAGGGTCCAGAACCCGAAGGCATCACCGTGGGCCAGATTGGCGACAAGTGGTTTGCGTTCGTTGGTCTGGAGCGCATGGGTGGAATCATGATCTTCGACGTGACGAACCCCATGGCTCCTGCCTACGTGGATTACGTGAATCATCGCTACTTCGCCGGAAGCGTGGCCTATGGTCTCGCCGGCGATCTTGGTCCTGAAGGCTTGGAGTTCATTTCGGCCGGCGACAGCCCGACCGGCATGCCTCTCCTCCTGGTGGGTAATGAGGTGAGTGGAACGACCACGGTCTTCCAGATCGACCTCTAAGGAAGCTTCGATCACCGGCGGCTGGATTTTTCAGCCCTCGAAAAAAGAAAGGACGGACCCCTTTAAGGCTCCGTCCTTTCTTTTTTTTGGCCGCGGGACCGGAAGTTGCACACCCCAAGACAAGATCGTAAGCCAACATTAAGCTTTGTTGTCTGCCCCGAAACCGAGGCGGAGACTCGCCTTAACTTAGGATCTTAAACGATGAAGAACTCTCTCCCGTCCAAAGCGGTGTGGTGCCTCACTCTGGGGCTATCCACATTCGCCTGCGGCAAGGACGAACGTCCCGAGCTAGTCCACGAATTTTCAGTCGTCGCAGAGCATGAACGAGCTGCCTTCACGGCCGTCCATGGCAGCTCGGAAGAAGACGTCTGGATTGTCGGGGCCGACGAAGGGGATGGTCCAATCGCTCTTCATTTTGATGGCGCGAGCTGGGAGCAGAAGACGACTGGCGTTCGCGGCGACCTGTGGTGGGTGCAATCCCTGAGCCCCGATCTCGCCTTCATGGCTGGCTCAGATAGCCATTTGTTGCGCTACACGTCAGACGGTTTTGAACGTCTGAGCACCCCAGGTCTCGGCAAACACATTGTTTTCGGACTATGGGCGGCCGCAGCAGACGATTTGTACGCAGTCGGGGCGATTGCGGGGCGCAATGGATTCCTTTGGCACTACGACGGCGAGAAGTTTGTCGAACTTGAACTGCCCGATGAGATCATCGACGACGCCCATGATTATCCTCCCCTTTTCAAAGTTGCGGGACGTTCGGCCGACGACGTTTGGATCGTCGGCGGCAGGGGCACCATCCTGCGCGGCAACCATCGAGATGGGTTTTCTAGAGTCGAATCCTCGACAGACGAACGCCTATTCACAGTGGCGGTCGACGAAGACGAGGTGCTGATTGTCGGCGGCAGCGAGGACGGCGTACTCCTCTCGGGCGATCCCCGGGACGAAAAATTAGTTCTGCGCGACGTCACGCCTGCCGGTGCGCCTCTTCTTCAGGGCGCCTATCCGCGCAACCCCAGCCGACGGGGAGTCGCAGCTGGGTCGGCTTGGGCTGTCGGGCGGGATGGAGCCATCTTCGTCAATCGCGGCTCCGGTTTTGAATCCTTGAAGCAGACTCTTGAGCCGACAGTGCAGTCGCTTCATGCAGTCTGGGAGGCTGATGGCGGTCAAGTCTGGGCTGTGGGTGGTCGCGTGATCTCCGCTGACTTGGACGAAGGAGCCGCCTTCCGCTCGGGAAGTGCCGTTCCGCTGTGGCAGGCCAAAGGACCAGAGGTGGAGCCCATGGCCCAGTGTCCAGAAGCGCAAATCGATCCCGCACCCGACGGTTCCATTGCACGACGTTGGAATGAACAGCTGCTCGGTGCGGTGCGCCGGGACCTTCCGCGCCCCACTGTCCACGCTCGAAACCTCTATCATGTCTCCGTGGCCCAGTGGGACGCGTACGCCGCCTACGAACCCACTCTCAGGGGCGTGATTGTCGACGAAGAGATTGACGAAATGAGCGAAGAAGAGCGACAAGCTGCGATCTCGTATGCGAGCTATCGCGTGCTCAGTCATCGCTACAAAAGCGCCATTGGCGGAACTGTCTCGCAGGCCTGCTTTGAGGCGTTCATGGACAAGCTCGATTACCCAATCGACGAGACCACCACCAAGGGCGACTCGGGCGTCGCCTGGGGCAATCGCGTCGCCAAGGCGATCATCGAAAATTTCGCCGAAGACGGCGCCAATGAAGCCAATGGCTACAAAGACCCGGATGGATTCCACCCGGAGAACCCACCTCTTGTTGTTGACGAGCCCGGCATCGTTGTCGACGATCCTCTGCAGTTTCAACAGCTCTTGCTCTCGGAAGCCGTGACGCAAAACGGCATTTCGGAAGGCAGCGGCGTGCGCGACTACGTGGGGTCGCATTGGGGCGCCGTCACTCCATTCGCCATGGTGCGCGCCGAAGAAGACGAGCTCTATTTCGCTGGAGAAAACCCACCGCTCACTCTCGATGACGATTTGAGAAACGCTATCGCGGACGTTCTCCAGCGCTCTTCAGAGCTCGACATCGCGGATGGAGAAGTGTGGGACATCTCGCCCGGAGCCTACGGAAACAACACACTGGGAACCAACGACGGAAAGGGCTACGCGCTCAACCCAGTCACCGGCAAGCCTTACAAAGCCCAGCCGGTGTTGCGTGGTGACTTTACCCGCGTGCTCGCCGAGTTCTGGGCTGACGGTCCCCAGTCGGAAACCCCACCCGGGCATTGGAATACTCTCGCAAATCATGTGGCCGACCATCCTGAAACCGAGAAACGTCTCTTTGGCGAAGGAGACCAACTCTCTGCTCTCGCCTGGGACGTGCACGTCTACCTGGCCCTCAATGGCGCGGTACATGACGCTGCAATCGCCGCTTGGGAACTCAAACGCCATTACATCTCAGCCCGCCCGGTGACTTTGATCCGCTACCTTTGCAGTCTAGGACAGCGCACTGATCCGAAAGAGCTCAGCTATCACGAAGAAGGGATTGATCTCGTTCCTGGCATGGTCGAGGTGATCACGGAGGCTAGCTCCAAGCCGGGCGAGCGTCATGCGCACCTGAAACGTTATCTGGGTGAAATTGCCGTGCACTCCTGGCGCGGTGAACCGGGTGATCGAGACAGCGAAGTCGGGCATGTGGACTGGATCCGCGCCTCCGAATGGATCCCCTACCAGCGGCGAACCTTCGTGACGCCAGCTTTCCCCGGATACGTTTCAGGGCACAGCACCTTCAGCCGTGCCGGAGCCGAGGTGCTCGCCGCTATCACCGGCAGCGAATTCTTCCCTGGAGGGCTAGGGCGCCACGTGATCGATCCTGGCTACCTGGTCTTTGAGTTTGGCCCTGTGGATCAGTTCGAACTTCAGTGGGCCACCTACTACGACGCCGCGGACCAAGCAGGGCAATCGCGCCTGTGGGGCGGCATTCACGTTCGTAACGACGACTTCGATGGAAGAAAAATCGGCAAGCAGGTGGGTTTACTTGCCGTGGAGCGTGCGAGGAGCTTCTTCGCGGCACCATAAAGATCCGAGCTTTAGCCCCTGTCCCGTTGCTTAGTGGACGGTTTCACGAATCACGCGTTCAAATTCGCTCGCTCTCAATGGCTTTTGGAGCACAGCGCACGCACCGCTTGCGAGAAAAGTCTCGATACTCGCCGGGTCTTGCTCAACGGTGAGGGCGATGAGCCGTATGCCTCGCGTGGAATAGTTCTGACGCACAAGCTGCATCAGAGACACCCCACTCATCGCTGGCATGACCATGTCGGTAACGACGATTGAGATGTCTTGATCTTGTTCAAGCATCTGCAACGCCGCGCCTCCGCTCTCAGCCGTAACAACTCGACAGCCCATTTTCTCAAGCGTCCGCGTGGCCACGAGCCTCGCCGAACGAGAGTCGTCGACAACTAAAACTGCAAGTGCTGAAGCGGCCAAAGTCATCACTCTACCTAAACGGCCCAGTCTATCTAAACTTTGGCTTATTGTGATCTTAGGTGAGTCGTATGCCTATTTCAGACAGAGATACGCAATGGACCTGCTCAAATCATGGTTAGAAGCAACGCTCGCGAGCACCCTAGACGTAATCAGCAGTCTCAGCATGAACGTCGATGTCTGTGCTGCGCGCCTGGAAACGCCGCACGAGGAGTCAGGCGCGGCCGGAGCTTATGTATCGGTCGATACGCCTGAGCACAATTACCTACTGGCCCTCATTGCGGGTCAGGAAATGCAGTACCGACTCACTTCGGCCTTGCTGGGCGAGGCAGGCTCAGGATCTCCGCTCTTCATTCGGGACGCCATGGGCGAGATCACGAACATGATTGCGGGACTGACCAAGTCACAAATGTCCCAAGTCGAAGGAACCGATCTCACACTCGGCCTCCCCTTCTTCATTAATGGCCAGTACTTCGGAACATCTGCTGCCCGCAATCGAAGCATGGAGCAAGTCATCACGATAGAAAACTGCCCGTGCAAACTCATCGTGATTCAACAACAGCTGTCTGGTCAGGCTGTGCGCCGTCGAGAAGTCGAAAAGCGACTCCGAGAGAGCGAAGAACGACAGCGCGCAATCCTTGAAGCGGCACCGGATGCGGTCATCACCACGAACGCGAATGGAGAGATCCTCACATTCAATTCCGCCGCAGAGCGGACTTTCGGATACCGCGCAGACTCCATACTCGGCAAAAATGTCAAAGTGTTGCTCGATGTTCCTCTTCATCCGGGTGAGGGCATGCCAGCACGAACGGAGGGAATAGGCGTCATGCGTGACGGTTCGCAATTTCCAGTCGAAGTCAGCGTCTCTTCATTTCACTTTCAAAACGCGTCGCACCTCGCGGTCATTGTTCGCGATATCACGGGTAGGATAATGGCACGTCGAGCGGTTGAGGAAGCCAACCAACAGTCTATCGAGCTTTCCCATGCCGCTGGCAAAGCGGAGGTCGCTGCCGATGTGTTGCACAATGTCGGAAATGTTCTCAATAGCCTGAATACGAGTACAGCATTGCTCGCCGAGCGACTTCAGGGCCGCAAGGTTGCTCATCTCAGCAAGTTGGCACAGCTCCTCGAATCAAACGCCGAAAATCTCAGTGATTTTCTCGCCACGAGCGACCAGGGCAAGAAAGTCGTCCCCTTCCTGATCAAACTTTCTGAAGAAATCACAGAAGAATGGCGCGCGTTCGAGAAAGAAGTCAGCACCAACCAAAAGCACATCGACAACATCAAACGGGTCATCATGACTCAACAAGGCATTGCCTCTGCGGCCGGCCTCACTGAGGAAGTTCGTCTCGACGAAGTCATCGCGGACGCCATCGTTCACATTTGGCCGTTGGTGGAAGGGCGTCAGATTCACGTCAAGCAAGAATACGAAAGCGTCCCAAGAATCACGACGGACAAGAACAGGCTACTTCAAATTGTGATCAACTTGCTCAAGAACGCCTGCGAAGCGTTGATGCCTTCACAAGCAGCCGCTCCCGAGCTTCGTATCAAGATTGAATGCCTCGAGAACAAAGTTCACATGAAGGTGATGGACAACGGCGTGGGCATCTCCCGACACTCGATAGGCCGAATCTTTTCTCACGGTTTCACAACAAAAGCGGACGGCCACGGGTTCGGCCTTCACGGCTGCGCCGTTTATGCGAAACAGCTCGGGGGGACTCTTCTGGTGACGAGCCCCGGCGAGAACCAAGGCGCCACATTTACACTCGTACTGCCGTTGGAACAGGCGAGCACCCCGCCGCGAGCATCAGCGGAACCAACTTAGCTTGCGCGTGACGTGAGAGCGTTTCCGGAGACAGGGAGAGAAACAAGAAACGTCGCGCCCCCGGTATCTGATGGTTCAAGGGTGATCGAGCCACCGTGACGTTCAACAATCACAGCATGAGCCAAAGCCAGGCCGTGGCCCGTACCCTTCCCGACAGCCTTCGTCGTAAAGAATGGATCGAAAACTTTATGCCGGAGGTGCTCTGGCACGCCGTTTCCGGTATCACTAATGCGAATCATCACGCGGCTTCCTTCTAGCCTCGTTGAGACATGAATGGTTCCACGCCCCTTGGTCTCGACCGCATCTGCCACTGCATGAGATGCATTGATCAGAAGGTTGAGCAGCACCTGGTTCACATCGCCAATACTGCAGATGACCAGGGGAAGCTCTCCCAATTCCAGCTCAATATCCGCCACGGATTTGTACTCCCCCCTCGCGACCTCGAGTGTTGTTTCGATGGCGTGATTCAGATCAGCGGGCTGTTGCTCGTTGGTGCCCGGGTGAGCGAATTCCTTCATCGCTCGAACGATCCGCGCTACCCGATTGATCCCATCACGAGTTCTTTCGAATGCCGCGGGAGATCGCTCAATAATGTACTCGATATCCGCTTCTTCTTCCCTTCTCTGGAGCTCGTTCGCTGCTGCGGCATATGATTCACCGGCATGCCACTTTTGAGCAATTTCCTGGTGATACTGCAGTAAGCCAAGCGTACTTTGGAAGCCCTCTCGCAAGAAATCTAAGCTATTCCCGACAAACTGAATCGGCGTGTTGATTTCGTGCGCAATACCGGCCGCCAACTGTCCTACTGCCTCCAACTTTTGAGCTTGACGCAGCTCCAGCTCCATCTTTTGGCGTTCCAGCATTTCTTGCTCCAATTGCTTTTTGGCAAGTTCCAAATGCGCCGTTCGCTCAGCCACGCGTCCCTCCAACTCCTCCATTCGGAGCCGCTCTAGGCGTTGCAGGCGCCACTTTTCACACATTGCATGGGCACACTGAATGACCTCGACGGCATCAAAAGGCTTCTTGATGACCAGCAACCGGTCACTGGCCCCTAAGCGCTTCACGATATCTAGCCATGAGTGGTCACTATGCGCCGTGCAGATAATTGTGTGCAGCTCCTTTTCGACCTCCCAAAGCGCCTGAATCGTTTCGAGGCCATCCCAACCCGGAGGCATCCGCATGTCGACGAACGCCACCGCAAAAGGCCGCTGTTCCTCCAGCGACTCGGACACCAAATCGAGCGCCTCCTTACCTTGGAATGCCGAGCTCAGCTCAAACTTCTTGCGTAGACTGTTCGTATCGACGCTCGGGGCGTCACCAAACAGTTCCGCGGCCGCATCATCGAGGTCGCTCGCCCTGACAGGGGGCGCGAGTATTTTGCAAAAGTCATCGTGGATGTTGCGATTGTCGTCGACGATGAGAATTCTGTAGGAGTCCATCAATCCCTCAGCGACATTACGCACTTTTTTTTTTCAACTTCAGGGCGAATCCCCTCTCAACATTATGGCCTCCCGGCCGTAGCTGCCTGGAGCGGGTCAACCGGGAGAAGAAATGAGCAAGCGACGAATCCTATTTGTTGACGACGAGCCAGCTGTGCTCGACGGCATGCGCGATTCACTGCGTCGTTATCGCAAGGATTGGGACATGACCTTTGAGCAGTTCCCTCAAAAGGCACTAGCGCTGTTTGCGGAGACGAAATTTGACGTAGTCGTTTCGGACATGCGCATGCCAGAGGTAGATGGTGCGGCACTACTCACCGAGGTCAGAAGAATCCACCCCTCAACCGTGCGCATCATTCTTTCCGGATTTACTGAGCTTGAAGTCGCCATCCGGGCCGTTTCCGTCGCCCATCAATTTCTGACCAAACCCTGCGAGGCGGCTTATCTCCAGACTGTCGTGGAGCGCGCGTGCGCAGTACAGAACCTTCTCCAGGGAGAAGAACTCCGTGCGCTTGTGGGCAAGACCGACCGGCTCCCCACGACCCCTCAAATGTTCGGCGAGGTGAGTGAGGCAATGACCAATCCGCACGCCACTGCGAAAGGAGTCGCTCGAATCATCGAACAGGATCCCTCGATTTGCGCAAAATTGCTGCAAATGTCGAACTCCGGATTCTTTCGACTGGCTCGCCCCATCGTCAAGGTAGAGGACGCGATCGTCTACCTGGGATACAACATGATCAAGAACCTGGTCCTTTCGACTGAGGTTTTCTCAAAGACCGTCGGCAAGAAGAAAGACGCATCCCAGAAGAAGCTCCAGGAGCAGAGCCGTCTCACGGCGCATCTCGCGCTCCAATTAGCGCCAGACAAGCGTGTGAGAGAAGATGCGTTTCTGGCAGCCATCCTTCACGATATTGGTCAGGTCGTTCTCGCCACGGCGAAAGACGACTATCCAAAGGATATCGAGCGCATCGTGCAGGAAGAAGGTCTCGCCTTCCACGAAGCCGAACGACGCAATTACGGTGTATCTCACGCTGAAGTGGGGGCCTACCTCCTGGGACTGTGGGGCGTGCCTTTCAACGTGGTCGAGGCGGTCGCCTACCACCACAACGATGTCTCCAGTTTCGTCGTCGATGACCAGCTGGACGCGGTGGGGACCGTCGCCTTAGCTAGCGCCCTTGCCCATGAAGCCCTCTGCCTGCGAAAGGAATCAGCGAAGGCGACAGAGAATACGGAAGCACTGGCCGAGCAACTAGGGAAGACGGGTGACCTCAGCGAACTCCGAAGCTGGGCCGCTCAGGGTGTGAAGATCGCAAAGGCATCCTAGGACCCTTTCGCTCCCTACTGCTTTGCAGATTTGCTCCGACAGAATAACGATCTGTCGCTCAGCTTTTTGTCAGACAAGCGCGCTGTTCCAAAACGGTATCGGCGTGGCTCTCCATCGACACTGCAGGAAACGCGCGTCCCGGTCGCGCAAAGAGATACCCCTGCATCAGGTCGAGCCCCTCCCTGATCAGGCAATCCCGTTCTTCTGGCGTTTCGATTCCTTCGCAAATCACGTCAATCCCCAAATCACGACTACAAATCTGCAGCAGACCTCGGACCAAGGCCTGCTTTCTGGGAGAAAGATGTACATCCCGGACTAGTGACATATCGAGCTTCACGAACTCAGGCTCCAGGTGAATGAAACTGGAAAGACTCGAGTAGCCGGCTCCAAGATCATCGATGGCGATGCGAAATCCCAGGCGCCGGAGCTGCGCGAGCTTGTCCCCCAGGCCGTCAACGCTCTCCAAACCGGCGCGCTCCGTGATCTCAAGGACAATGCGCTGAGAATAGGGGCCGAGCATGGAAGAAGTGAGATAGAGTTCGGGGTCATTCAAGTCGCTCGGATTGAGATTGACGAATAACAACTGGTCCGGGAAGGTCGCCGCGTTCTCGGCTACTCTCGACCGGATCACCCGACCAAGTTCCGAGGTTCGTCCAAGTCTTGACGCGGCATCGAAAAGGTCCGCTGGATTACTCAGTGTTTTCTCATCTGAACGGACCAGTGCTTCATAAGAGAAAACACTCTGCACGGACCAGCTAACAATCGGTTGGTAGGCAATCCACAACCGCTCCAGTGCGCGTTCAAACCGGCTTTCCAGTGCCGCACGGTCGGGAAGCCCAAGACTCGGGATCTCCGATTCGAGTGACGCGAGACGGCGCAGTTTGGAGAGCTTGTGAATCCGAATGGCTCGCTGCACCGCGGCAAGAAATGGCTCGGCTTCCATCGGCTTGATCAAGTATTGAAAAGCACCGTATTCGACCGCCTGAACGGCTGTCTCGGTATTGGGCGCCCCGGTCATGAGGATCACAGGAACGTCGAGATCTTCGGCCCGCACGGCTCGCAAAAAGGGGATTCCGCCAAGCACAGGCATGTTGATGTCGCTGACTATCGCGTCGATGTTACAGGTGCGCAGCGTCTGCATCGCATCCGCGCCATTGCAAGCGCGAAGAACTTCCAGGCCCGCTCGGGTAAGCACTTTGCCGTAGGCAACAAGTACCCCGACATCGTCGTCTACAAGAAGAACGGTTGCTTTCTGATCATCTGTGCCTAGCTCCATTTCATTCCCTCTTCTCAAGCGACGCCAGTCCGCCAAGCGATCATTTCGCTGCCAGGCTCAGGCTGAAGTAGAGTGTTCGCTCCCGCTCGGATCCCGTAACTTCACCAAATTCGCCGTTCATTTGACCTACCAGGCCAGCGATAACCCGCAAGCTCGCACACGGGCTTAACGTCAGCTCCGACGCCGACGTCAGCTCGGCAATGGCTCGGCAAGAGAGAGAGACGGTCAGACATTCAGTGTCCACAGAAACACTCGCCGCAACTTCTGTTCCATCTAAGCGCGGATCACTCGACAAATGACGCACGATGCTGAGTACTACGCAGACGACGTCCAGATGATTGCCCTGCATGGACAAGGAAGGATCAATATCGCAAGCCAAGCGAACCGGCGGATTGAGATTTTGAGCCACGGTGCGCGCGGTATTGAGCGCTGCCTGGAGGCTCACCTCCTCGCAGCAGTCAGCGTCCCCGGCGAGTTGTCTGAGCTTGAGCGCGCAATCCTTCAGTCGTTCAGCCATCGCGAGCGCGTCGCCCAGATCTTCGTAAACTTGAGCGGCAAAGGCCTCCAGCCCCCCAGAACTTGCCTCCGCAGTCTTACCACGCCGCTTCCCAGCCTCGCCACGCGCCAGCGAGACATTGATGAGGAGCGCCGCGAGGGGAGAACTGATCTCATGCGCGATTCCCATCACCATGGCGCGAGTGATGCTCAGCATATCCAAAGTACCGGAGAGACGCTCGCGACTCGCTTCGGGATCTGAGCTCTCTATTGAATGAATGAGATAGGTTCCCGAATGTGCCTCGTTGGCGGTTGGAGGCGCATCTCCCTGACAATCAATGCCCGGCGCAGAATGATCGAGTGCCAACGGGGAAGAATGTTCAGTCACACTAGTGATAGCGGCACCCCGTCCTCAGAAGGTAAGAGGTTGACCGCCCAAATTCGCCTGGTAGGTTGGAGGCTGCACACAGTTTGGGGGGGAGGCAGACTTGGGCCTGAGTTGGAGCCTGGGTGGATCATGCCGTGGCTTTGATGCCGCCCTCCTTCGCAAGGGTCAATCATGGACAATCTTCCCCCCCCGCCCCTGCTCGCGGCAATGCGAGGCGACTTGAACCTCGCTGCTCGTCTGATCGATCGAGTCGGCCTCGGATACGCGTTCATTCCCGCCGAAAGCGAGCAAGACGTGTGGATCAGCTCTCGACTCGCAGAGGAACTCAATTCATTGCTGCCAACCGAGCGAAAAGCGGAGACGAAGAACTGGACGCTGCGCCCGACCCCTGCTTCGCGGGTGGCACGCCATTCACATCGGACGGCCGACCAAAGATTGGTCTTTTATCTGACCCAAGAGCCAACCATCGAGATCAATCTTGAGTGCGAGACCACTGCACTCCTTTCATCTGAAGGGAAAAACTTGGGGACGTTGGTATTTGGCTTAACGACCAGCGCAATCGCAGATGAACGAGCATCGGCTGTGCTTCAGAACGTCGACTATCGTGAGCTGATCGAAAGGCTCCCTCTCATGGCCTGGATCTGCTCGCCCTCGGGAGAATGTTCTTACTTGAGCCCCCAATGGATAGAGTACACGGGCATCAGAGGCGAAGACCAACTCGGCTACGGCTGGCTTGAGCAATTGCATCCTGACGACCGAGAGGAGACCGCCCGACTTTGGGCAAGTGCCACCGAACTCGGCACCGAGTTCGATTCAGTGTATCGAATTCGCTCGGCGGCCGGTGAGCATCGATGGTTCATTACGAGCGCAGTCCCTATCCTCGATTCGAAGGGCCGAATTCTTCGCTGGCTGGGGAAGAGCGTTTCGGTCGACAACCTCCAGCTCCAGCAGGAAAAGCTCAGATTCTGTCAATGCCGACTTGGAGAAGCGTGTGCAGGACCAAGTCGCCGACGTCAGGTTGGCAAAAGTGAAACTGGAAGTCGCTCAAAAAGTGGCTCATCTCGGGAGCTGGAGCCTCGATTGTGGCCAAGAAAAACTGAAGTGGTCGCCGGAGCTCTTTCGCATCATGGGCCTTGCGCCGGACAATGAAGTGCTCAATTTCAACCAGTTTTCCTTGAGCCTTTCTCAGCCAAGTTGGGAAAAATTTGAGAAAGCAGTCGAGGAAACGATGCAAAGTGGCCAAGGCTATGAGCTCGAACTCGACGTCCTTCGGCCCGACGGTTCGACGCGCATTGTCAACAGTCGAGCTCAGGCCGAACAAGACGAGGACGGAAAAGTGGTCCGACTTGTGGGAACCTTTCACGATGTGACTGAACTGGTCTCGACCCGGCGGGCGATGGTTTTGGCGTTAGAACGCCTTCGTCTTGCGACCTCTGTCGCTCAACTTGGCATTTGGGATCTAGACGTTCCCTCCGGTCGCCTCGATTGGGACGATCGAATGTTCGAGCTGTACGGCGAGAACCCCAAAGATTTTGAACCTTCATTCGACGCATGGGGAGACCACTTGGTTGCGGAAGATCGCGAGATGGCAGTGAACGAAGCCAAAAGTGCACTGGCGGGGCATTCCGAATTTTCTTCTACTTTTCGGGTCTCGCAACCCAGCGGTGAAGTCCGGCACATTCGAGGGCTCGCCGGGGTGATTCGCAGCAGCGGAGGCAAGCCCCTACGCATGATAGGCGTCAACTATGACGTCACCGCACAACACAGGACTGAAATCGCACTGTTGAGCAGCAATGCCCTGCTCGACGAATTCATTCGCCACGCTCCAGCGGCCATCGCGATGCTGGACACCCACTTCTGCTACGTCAACACAAGTGAACGCTGGCTCAATGACTATAAGCTGCAGGGGCAGGAAATCTTTGGCCGCAGTCATTTTGAGTTCTTCCCGTACATGCTCGATCGTTGGGAAGAACCATTTCGTCGCGCCTTATTAGGGAACGTAGAAGGCGAAGCAGAAGAGCTTGTCACGCTATCCAGCGGACGCAACGAATGGATAGAATGGGAAGCCCGACCTTGGCAAAACGAAAAGGGTGAAGTTGGAGGGATTATTATTTTCTCTCAAATCATCACTCGGAGGAAGGAACTCAACGCGGAGCTTGACCTGCAAAAGAAACACCTGGAAAGCAGTAACAAGGACCTTGAGCAATTCGCCTACGCGGCGTCGCACGACCTCCAAGAGCCGCTTCGTGCCATCTCAGGCTGCGCGCAGTTGCTCAAGAAAAAGAATGAGAGCAAGTTGGACGAACCCGCGCGCGAGCTCATTGCGCACATCGTCTCCGGAACGGAACGGATGCGCGTACTCATCACTGACCTACTGTCGTTTTCCCGCGTGGGAGCAGCTCAGCGCCCTCTCACTTGGCTTGACGCAAACGTCGCAGTCACAAGAGCGCTAGCGAGTCTAAAATCGAGCATTGAAGAATCCAATGCCGTGATTGAAATCGGCGATTTGCCGCAAATTCAAGGTGACATGAGCCAGATAGCGTTGCTCTTTCAAAACCTGATCTCGAACGCCATCAAGTACCGAAGTGGCCAGCCCCGGATCATCGTCAATGGGTCTTCAACGGAACAAGGTGCAAGGTTCTCCGTCAAAGACAATGGAATTGGGATTGAAAAGGAACACTATGAACGCATTTTTCAACTATTTAGTCGTCTACACACTCGGCAGGAGTTCGCAGGATCCGGTGTCGGCCTTGCGATTTGCCAGCGCATCGTGACGCGCATGAATGGCAGAATCTGGGTTGAATCGGAATTCGGTGAAGGGTCAACTTTTCACATCTTCGTACCAGCGATCGAATTTGTGCCAGCCATCGGGGAGGCAAGCTGATGACCTTGGTAAAGCCAAGCCGCGGCGGGCATCCGGTTGAAATCCTGCTCGTGGAAGATAGTCCGACCGATAGGCTTCTCACAATTGCAGCCCTGGAAGAGTCGCTGATCGCGAACAATCTCCACACTGTGGAAGATGGCGAAGATGCGATTCGTTATCTTTCTCGAAAGGCCCCCCACACGGATGCCCTACCGCCCGACTTGGTCCTTCTCGATCTCAACTTGCCGAAAATGAACGGTTTGGAGGTTCTGGCCAAGATCAAGAACGATCCCAACCTGCGCCATATCCCGGTCATCGTCTTGACGACATCGGAGGCAACAGGAGACATCGCTCGGGCTTATACGGAACATGCCAATAGCTACATTGCTAAACCGTTTGAACTTGAGAAGTTTGCCCAAGCACTTCGAACAGTGGGGGACTATTGGTTTGAGGTAGTCACCCTTCCCCCTCGCGTTGTCGATCAAAGCGAAGCAACGAAAGAGGCGGATGAAAAGCCCGCCAAATCAGCGTCCGGTTTACGGCTTCTCTTAGTCGAGGATAACGATACCGATGCTCTCTTGCTTGAGCACGCGCTGCGTGAACTCGACGGAGAGATAGCCCCCGAGGTGTATCGAGCCGACCGACTCAAGAATGCTTTGTCGGCTTTGAATGAGCAAGTGTTTGACGCAATCATCTCAGACTTAGGTCTCCCTGACAGTCAAGGTCTGGCCACCTTGCGAAGTCTGCGTCAGGCCGCACCCGAAACCCCTGTGCTCGTGCTCACCGGACGCAGCGACCACGCGCTGGGGAGAGCCTCGCTTCAGGCTGGTGCCCAAGACTATTTCGTCAAAGGAGAAAATGAAGGAATTATCCTCAGTCGCGCGATCCGTTACGCCATCGACCGACAAAGCCTCCAGTCTCAGTTGATGCATGCCCAACGACTCCAAGCTGTGGGTCAGTTGTCGAGCGGACTCGCTCACGACTTCAACAATCTTCTCACCGTAATTCGAGGCAACGCGAGCCTTTTAGGTGAAGGTCCGCGCGCCGATAGTGCAGATCTCCTCGAAGAAATCACCATGGCGGTTGACCATGGAAAGATGCTCACGCGTCAACTCTTGGGGTTCAGCAAGCAACGTAGCTTTCAACCCGGTGAGGTCGCACTCAATCCCCTGCTTCAAACAACGGCGAAGCTACTCAACCGACTGCTCGGCGAGGTTCGGCTGGACCTACAAACCGCCGCTGATGTGCCGCTCATTCGCGGAGACGCGAGCATGATCGAACAGGTGGTGATGAACCTCGCCTTGAACGCGCGTGATGCCATGCCTAACGGAGGCGTTGTTACGATTAGCACCAGCCTGATGACTATTTCTGATGCAGAAATAGGAAATAAAGCTCATTCGGGCGCGGAGTATCCTGGGACATTCGTCTGCCTCACTGTCAGCGATCAGGGAGCGGGTATGGAACCTGCGGTGTTGGATCGAATGTGGGACCCCTTCTTTTCCACGAAATCTGTCGACCGCGGCACCGGACTCGGGTTGAGCAACGTTCGCGCGATAGCGCTACAGCACGGTGGCATAGTGAATGTCACGAGCAGCCCCGGTTCAGGAAGCACATTCCGAGTCTGCTTCCCCGTCAACAAAGGTGCGTCCGATGAGCGGAACTCTCTTCTCGCTCAAGCGAATCTTGAGCTACCACGGAAGCTCAGGATTCTTGCGGTGGACGATGAAGCGCCGTTACAAAAGGTGGTCAACCGTATATTGACCGGTGAAGGACATGAGGTCCTGTTGGCAGGCTCTGCAGAGCGCGCCCTTCGTTTATGGCTTGCGGATCGTGATTCCATCGACCTAGTTCTCACTGATCTCCTCATGCCTGGAGGGATGAACGGAATGGAGCTGGCCCGGGCAATTCGAGCTCAGGGATCGATGGTTCCTATCATTGTCGCGAGCGGGCGTTCCGTCGATGCAGGTTTAGACCTCGCGGGCGTATCCTTTTTGGAAAAGCCGTTTGGTCCAATGGAGCTACGTCGGGCTGTTGCCATTCCGTTCGTCCTCTAGAACTCAAATCGCGAGTGTGGAGCCGCATTCGCCTTCGCACTCTGGCCGTCCCGTTGCTCTTTCAAACAAAGCCAGAGAAGATAGCGCTCCATGAGCGAAGACGTCGAAAAACTGGTTGCCAAGGAAATCACCTACTCAGGCGACCAAATCAGCGTCCAGTCGCTTGAGGGGAGCATCGAAAAAGTACGCACGACTCAGAACAGTAACGTCGAACAGATGAAGGTGCTGAACCTGCGCAACGTCGAAATCCAGTCTTCGCTGACTGACGAAGTGGCTAAGCTGCGGAAAATTTTCGGACTACCTGAAACAAGGGCAACTCGACGGTGGCCTGATGGCCAACATCAAGGAACTCCTTTCGTTTCTTCCTTTCATGAAGCCGTTCACCAAACGCTCCATCGAAGAACTCCTCCGTCAGCAATACGAGATCAGTGCCCTACGCGTGAAAGAGGCCTCCCAGTTTGCCGACAAGCTGAAGGTCGCAGAATCAGATTTGTTCGACGAAATTGAGCGACTCAATGGCAAAATTCTCGAATCAGCCCGCAACGAAGACATCGCTGCGGAATACGTTTTGCAGCTCAGAGACATGCGGGAAGCGCTAGAAGAAGAGCTCAACGCTGCCGCCGAGGGATCCACCGAACGACGTGAAATCAGCGCAGACATCGACAAGCTCAAACGCAGAATGAGCGAACACTCGACCCTCCTCCAGCTCTACCATACCTCCGAAGAACGTATCGCGCGCCTGAAGCAGAACACCGACAAGCTGCGCGAGACTATTGGCAATCTCGGCAGCGATATCACTCACTATGTGACGGCTGCGAGTGAAAAACTCGATCTGGCAGCCGGACAAATCCAGGCGATTGGGACGGCCGCCGATGCCTCCGTCGTCATGCTTGAAATGAAGAAGTCCTTGGACTCGATGACCTCCTCGATGAACGAAACGACTCGCTTTGTTTCAGACACGCAGGCCTTCTTCCGCGCCAACTTGGACGGGCTCATGCAGGACCTGGAACTCTACGACGGCGAGACCCAAACCGTGATGGACAAGAACCTGCAACTTTCTCGCGAAGTCGAAGACAAGCGCATCGCAGAGGCCGTTCAAGTTGCCCTACAACGTCGCGCTGAGCAGACCAGTCATTCCTGAGAGCATCCCGTGGCATCAGCGAAGCTGTCCCGACTCAGCAGCGAAGAATCGTCTCGCTACATCACCAGCCTGACCACAGCACTTCACCGTGCTCGTTTGAATCGGCAATATCCAGATTCTCGAGCAACGGCTGATCACCTGCAGCTGATGTCTCCATCCTGTCACCGTGGACTGTACGATGGACTGGAAATCGACTCACGCTCTGGGCTGCCCAGTTATCGCGAATGGGTCCGAGTCAAGACGGACCGTACCGCCCTGGGCGACAAGGAATGGTCCTATCATCCGCCTGAAGAACTCGAACGAAGAGCGACGCGCGACCCCCAATCGGTCTTCGGCAAGCAGCTGCTGGAGTATCACTACCGCCGGGAGCTCAGGGCCAAGCAGCTCGTCAATTTTGACCATGTTCAAGTGGAATTGATAAGAATCATTCCCGCCCAACGCACCGCTCAGTTTCGCATCATCATGGACAAACTCGGCGTCGAGGGGAGCTTCACCAGAACGAGTATCGAGCTTTCGCAAACCAACGATTCCTGGAACCAGGAAGCTCTTCGCCTCGAAGGAGAAAATGTCGCCCACACGACCTCCTTTCGAACGCTCATCTACTCGATGAGTAGCACTGGTGCCGAGATGCTGTTTCACCGCCTCGAAGCCGACGAAATGCTCGAAGTCGGGCAAGTCACCCGTGGGACAATCGGGCCCATCTTCATGGCGGGGATAGGGGTCCCCGAGGGACTTGAGGAACTCATCGGTCGGGCTCAACATCCAGTCTTCAGTTTCGCGCTCGACTCGGCAAGCAGACAGCAGAAGCAGAGCCGATTCAACGACCCCTTCGCCGCACCGACTCTCGACCAGGGCTTCGGCGAGGACTTCCTGCTCTCCGCCAGGCAACGCCACGGCTATCAAGTGTTTCGAGACCGCAAGTTTGTGGTTGAAGGCGCCCTCGCCGAAAAACTCCAAGAGGCATGCCGGGCACGCGGCACACGAAATATCGTGTATAAGTTGTAGACATGGCAGGTTTTCAGCTCGCTACCGCGCAGAGCCTCATCGCTCAATCTGAACTGCCGCCGCTCTTGCGGACACATGCTTCGGGTCCCTTCGGTTTGACGTCACTGGCTGTCGAGTCACTTGAGGCGCTCTCTCGGGCCGCCGATCATGGTCTCGAAGCGCGACGCCTTCTTGAGACTCACATTCTCGAGGTTCTCACTCAGACAACAGAAGTTGGTTCAAGCCTCTCGCTCCCTCAGCTTCAGGCTCCCCACCGCCAACTCCTCGCCTCCTTTCAGCTGTTCGTCACGACCGATGCCTTTTCCGACTGGTGCCAGTCAAGAGACGCGTTTCCGCAGGTCGAAGGAGGCCTCGAACTGGATGGCATCGATTCGCTGCTTGACGAATCACCCGAGAAGTTTCTCTCGCGAGCACTCGCGATCGCGTCACGATTCGTCTCTCAAACAGCGAGCCGCCAGTCAGCGGCTACGGACTCGGCGCTCTCCACGATCAAGACCTTTACCGCGGGACTCCTCCTGCTGAGAAGCGCGGTGCGTCGCTTCGGTGAAAGTGGAGCCGTCTCGCATCTTGTGGGAGCACTTGAAGCCCACAAGATCTCGATTGGTGCGCTGAATTATCGAGGATTGAAGCGCGTCGATCACGCAGAAGGTCCGCCCACTGCTCTTCTCAATATTCAGGTGGACGACATCGTCGGCAATGTCGAGTACCTGAACGCCGCGAAGCGACTGGCACGTGATGTCGCCGGGTTCGACCGAGAAACGCGCACCAATCCTAAGAAGTTGAATCCAATTCTCTTCGCGCTCGGACGCCCCGGTTGCGGAAAGACGGTAACGGCCCATGCGGTGGGACGCTATTTCTTGGACTACTGCCGGGAGAGAGACGTCCCGGCGAAATTTCTGGTCATCCGTCGCTCAGACTGGGCCTCAAGCTACCAAAATGCTTCGGCCGCCAACCTGATCCGCCTCTTTGAAGAAGAAGTAAAAAGCTTCGATGGGGTGTGCGGTATCTACTGGCCAGACATCGACACCGCCCTTGCTTCACGAGACTCAGGACAGCTCCGCTCTGAAGAGAAACAGAACCTCGGCGCGGTGTTTGGCGTCTTCGATGGGACGATTCTTCCCAAAGATGGGAGCTGGTTCTTGATGTGCGACGCGAACACCATGCACATGGACGAAGCGGCCATCAGTCGTATCGCCCAAAACCCCATGACAGTTAGCGGCGCGACCACTGCAGAAGACTACGTGCGCATGATGCGAGACATCGTGCTGAGAGATCAAGGAGAGCTCTTGGACATCTCCGATGAGCAATGGCTGGAGCTTGGCCGGCTCTCCACGAAGCACGATCTGTCTGGAAGAAACATTGAAGCGATCTGCGGCAATGTGCGTGCCCAAATCCAAGACTTTGAGTACCCGGAAGAGTACTTCAAGGCTGACGTAGCCCAGCGCCAGGAATTGATTCGTCGCTTGTCGAATCGCCTGAGCTTTCCAGAATTCCGGCAAAAACTGGAAGAATTTGCCCAGTTTCAACTTGCGGCAGAAAAGCTCGAAGAAGAACAGGCATTCAATCGGGATGTTGAAGAACTCACGCGGCGCCTCAACGCGACACGCGCAGTCGCGGCATTGCCTTAAACTACGCCGAGGTAGAGCGGGGCTGTCCCCTCAAGCTCCTTCACCGAAAAGTAAGGCTCACTCGCGATGAGTCGCTGCAGCACTGCTTCTTGAAACGCTTCTTCGTGCTCGGCAAGAATCGAGGTGTATCGATAGTTGGCAGCGCTAAACGCGGCCAAAAGCAGAGTGGGAAAGAATCGTGTGAGCGCAGCTTGATTGGCGAGCGCCTGTTTGACCAAATCCGCATGCGCGTTGAATACGACGGCAAGTCTCGCTGTTCTCTCGTCCCCCGCCTGAGCATAGGCACGGGCTACCCATTTTTCCGAACTCGAACTGTACTTCTGCCCGCCGAGGCGCAAAGTTTCATCCATCGGCACCTCATAGCCACGGACGGCATTTGGAAAGCTCGGAATCATCTGTTCAATGGCGACGCCTCGTCGATTTCTCGTGACAGCTCGGAAGTGGACCGTGGTCCATTCCACTCTTCGAGTCGTGCCTGAGAGCGTGAAGATCCAGTAAGCGATCACTCGTGCGAGAGTCCTGGGACAAACCGCGCCGTTCGGCTCGATTCCCACCACCGGGTTGTCGCACAGCCAAGGTAGCTCTGGTTCGCTCTCCGATCGGAGTGTCAACGAATCCTTCACTGGTTCGGGCTTTGAAACTGACGCGTGCTCTTCGCCTCGATGCGTCCTCAGGAGCGCCCAGCGTCGATCGAGCTCTGTGCGCAGACGTGTTCGCGCCTCGATCTCGGCTAGGGAATCCATCCCTCCGATCGGTGCCGGTACGGGTGGAAAAGCCTTTGGAGCGGCCTCCTTGGCTACTACCGCTTCTGGCGTCCGCGTCGGTCGAGAAACGAGCGCTTCCCGCGACAGCACGGGCGACGTCTGAGGAAGGGATTCTGTCGCGAACGCTGGCTTTGAGTCGAGCACCGGTTCTGGCTTGACTGGAGGTTGCGAGTCGATCCGACTGAGAAGCGCGTCCCGCACCTGCTCCGCATAGTCGACAGGCGACTCAACCAAGAACCGACGCTCTCCTGCTGGTCGTATCTTGTTCTCAATCACAAAATCCCAAAGCTTCTCGCCGAACGAGCGGAGAATCATGTTCACGTCGTCTGAATGATCAAACTCCATCGGCTTCCCAGGAAAAGATTCCAATACTCGAAGGAAGCCCATCACATTTCGCGAGTTCATTCCTGAGCGCGAGAGCATCAATTGCTCAGCCACTCTTTTGGCATCAGCGTCATGGATCTGGAACCGCGCTTGACCCTTGTGGGCAGTCAAACGCAGGTGACTCGCGATGTATTTCAAGAGCGCTGCAATCGCGCGATCTTTCTTCTTCGCCTCCGCAGAAACGTCCGGATAGGAACCAGCAAGCCTCTCCATCTTTTGAAAAAGTCGCTGTCGCACATCCAGCAAGGCGGCGTCGAATGAGACATTTTCCGGCAGAAAGAGTCGCCCAAACAAGCTGAGCCCGCCGATCTGACCGGAGACCCACTCGGCAGGGACGCCTGGACGAGAAATCGCAACAATCGCTTCCCCCTTCTGGTCCACCACACCCACCGTGCCTTGGACTTCTCCCTTCAGGTGCTCGACAACCAGCAGGCCCCCTTCATCGACAGAAGTGGTCGGCCGAAAGCGCTCTTCGATCACGGCTGTCCCAAGCTTGATGTGGGGAGAGAGAATGTGGACCACAAACGAGCTCATCGCGAGCACGAATCTTTCCTCGTCAGGAAGCTGAGCAGAGGCTCGAGGCGACTTGAGAACAACGCTTAGCAAGTCCTCCGCGACCCCTTCCATCACCGGCACGAAGCCATGCACTCTTTCACGTCGCGTGAGTTGGTCGAAAGAAACCAAAGTGCCTTCCGTGGTGGCAAATAATGGAAACGACCTCAGCTTTTCCTGAAGCTCGAGCGACACCGAAAATGAAGCCACATGTACGGCCGCCCACTGCAAATGACGGACGGCATGACGCAACCACTCCACCAGGTCCGCGGGTGGCGCGCCTTTTCCTTCCAGCTCAAGGGCACGTGCTGCGTTTTCCCCTGAAAATGTCTGCCTAAACTCTGCAACGGCACCGAACAAAGGACTCAGTAAGTCCTCAATATGAGGACGAACCTCCTCAGCGATGAGCACTCTTCCATCCATTCGCTCGGCGGGGAGCGTACGCTTCGCATACGACCGCATGCCGAAGGCAACATCACGAAGAACAAGTCCGTCCACCTCCGCAAGCACGTCTCGCGCATCCACCTGAACAATGCTCGCCTCGCCCGCAATTGTGGAGAGGCAATTCTCGGTGATGGTGTCTACCAACAAGATCTGATCGAGCTTGAGGCCCCGCAAATCGACGCCGAAGGTGGGTTCCAGCGCATCTTCCTTGGCCCGCACCAGATAGATGAGTCCCAGATTTCTATCGATCAATCGCGGCAAATCATGAAGCGAGAGAGTCCCGCCTGCGACCGTTTGAAACACCTTGAAACGAGCTGGACCAAGGCCACGGTTCGACCAATTGGTGAAGTGCGGATAAAGGCGTGTGCCGCGTTTGCGGTATCCGAGGGAGAACCCCGCTTCTAGCTGGGCCATGACCTCATGAGCCGGAGCGCTAAACGGCTTCACACCAGCGGCAAGCATGACCTTCACCTCGTTTTCAACGTAAATGTCGAGCTCCTTCTCCCAGGAGTGCAGCAACCATTCGGCCAACTCCTCAGCGGCAAATCGCGAAGTCAATTGCTCGGGTGTCATCGATGCGAACTCAGCTTCAACGAACACTCCTCGATGCGCACCCAGCACCACCCCTTCCCAAAGTTTCCGACCGAAAGAGACGAATCGAACGACGGTTCCATTCAGGCTCGATCTTGAGTTTCGTGAGTAATAAGCGGACGCGAATACTTTGCCCTGATGCACCGATTCGCCCCCTTGCTCGAACTCACCAAGCTCAAGATTGGAAAGTGGTTTTTTGCCCGCGAAGTGCGACGGTACAACGGCGCGCTCCTGATTGAAGAACGCGATCACTGAGCTATCTCGGAGGCACGGTGCAACCAGGTTCACGTGCGGCCCGACGAGGCTCTTCACTACGCCCCTCAACGAATCAGACACCACGAGAGCCAAACCGTCCAGCAACTCAGCAATGATATTTGCGCGCGCCTTCTCGATGTCTGTGCTGACCGCATCGACAAGAACCAGCGCAAAGACACCCTCCAGGCGCTTGCGCAAATGCCGAAGCAGTACCGGCTCAAGATCTCCCACCACGTGCACTTGCGCAGGCACCACCGCCGCGGACTTTCCGAGTACAAAGTCCGCATAAGGACGGAGTCGCCCCCATAGCTCCGCCCAGACTTCGTCGCGTACCGCGTCGGCTGAATCAGCGGTCTTCTGCAGGCGATTGAAGCAAATGATTCCTCCCAGCTGAGCCGCATCGGGATAGTCCGGGATCTCAAAGGTCCACAGATGAACCCCGTGCACCATCAGCTTGAAGTTGGCCGCTCGCTCAAGGGAATTCTGCCCAATCGTCCCATAGAGATCTCCCTCGTCGAAGCGCAAACAATTCCGATACCCAAACGGAAGAGGATACTTTTCCAGTCGATTCGAAGAGACATTTTGACCGTTCACCATGATCGGAACATGACTGCTCATGCAGTGATCACGAAGCAGACCCTCCTCCAACTTCGGGTCGCGCTGACCGCCCCCAATGACGATCTCCGTCCCTTTCACAGCCGACGGTAGCGCCCCAAGCTCGGTCTTCCCGTTTTCGATTTCCCAGAATGAGCTCCCTTGAAGGGTGCCGTCCCCCGTTTCAACGCGGATCTTCTGAACTCTCAGCTTGTTCAGCGTGTTGAAGGCCATCGCCAAACCGCGCAAGTCGGCATCTTTGCCCTCTGAATTGGTGGCGAAGATCGCCTCGAATAGCCGCTGAAGTCGACTCGCCGGAAAACCGCGACCACTCTGACACGTAGAAAGCGTGAACTCATACGCCCCCAGAGAAAAGGAAAGGATGTTCGCTTCATTGGCGACCAAGCCTTGCACCAGTTCCAAAATGTATTGATGGGGATTAGGCAGCGCGAAACGACGAAGCTTCTCGAGAGCACGCGAAGACTCCAGGGAAAAAGTCCGCCTGGCGCCAAACTCACCTTGGCGTTGAGCAAGACTCAAAATCTTGTCGAGTTCACTCATCGCACTGATCCGGTTCGAAAACTTCGACCAAGGCGAGCGCGCAAGGTTCGTCCACGAGATTCGAAAGCAGGACTCGCTGCGCCAGCATGAAGCCAGCCTGCCTCGGGAGGGTGGCTCCCAGAGCGATGATCTTCGCGCTCAGTCCGTGAGTGACGACCACCGCCAAGCGTTTGGTATCCACCGACTCATTCTTGGGAAGCGGCTCCGCACAGCCCTGAGAACGAAATTGCAACAAGAACGGCGGCGACTCCTGGGGTGAATCTGCTGCCAGCCGAACCCAGCTCAAGTCAGCTCCTGTGAAACCCAGTCGCACAAGCAGCTGCTGCGCCGCGTCGAGCACGGCGTGCTGGACCGGATTGCCATCAAGCGTCTCGACCACGAAGAACGAGGCTGCAGGATCCAGCAAGCGAACTTCACGACGCCGCCCACCCCGAAGCATCTTCAAAAAACCACCCTGCTCATCCTGCGCGAGCGCCAGTAAACGAAGCAGAACAAGAGCGCGACCGTCCGGCGCTGACGCCGACTGGCTCTGGTTCATCAGATTGTCGAGCTGGGGAACGGCTGCGAAAACGGTGCTCCACGCATTCACCACATGGGTGACAGGGTTGGCTTTGCCCGACGCGTAAAGGGCTACCGAAGACTTCCCCTCCTGATCGAGATTTTCGAGAGCCTCCACAGCAGACAGTGGCGACTGGTGATGGACCGAGAGAATTCGCCGAGAGATGGCCTTCTTCAGATTCGCGGGCGGTTCTTGAGACAAGAAAAAACAATAGTCTTCCAACTGTTTCTGTTCTTCTGCGCTTCTCTCTCTTCTTGCCAATTCTTCCAGAGCAGAGAGCAACGTATCGAGTAGTGGTCCGTCGACCAGCTCTTCAAGAAAGCCCATCGCTTTCTCATAATTCTCGTCCTTGACCACCGTGTCTCGACTCAGAGTGTGTTCGAGATACCGCGACTTTACTTTGAATCCGATGTGTCTGAAGCGCTCCGAGCGATCCTCAAGAACACCTAGGCCATCCTGCCCGAGGTAAAGAGCCAGGCCACGATTGTAGAAACCATAAACGGGCTGCCTGTTGTAGGCGGCCACGATCTCCGTGCCCGTGACTTCATGATGAGCAGAAATCTCACCCGGCACCCGAAACGGTACATTGATCGCCTTCAGCTTTGAGCCTGCACCCGCGCGATCTTCAAACGTGATCTCCGTCTCTGAATGACAACACCAATGAAAAAGCGCCCGATAGATCTCGCTGGCAAACTCGCGATAGCTCGCTTCAGGCCCTTTCATGAAGAGTGAGAGCTGAGTGCCTTCGCTCGGTTCATCCAACTCCTTGAGCTGAAAGCTGCGGTCCTGATGAAAAAGGACCTCCCAGTATTCCCCACCACGACCCGTGTGAAGCAACACCGCGGCGGGCTCAAGCGCGAAGATCGAGACAAAGCCGATTCCAAACTTGCCGATCTTCGTCAGATCCCCTTCCTTGCGCGACGAAAACAACTTGGTGAGCTGCCCTTCGATGATCGCGCGGTCCATGCCCTCGCCGTCATCGTCCACATGAAGAATAATCGTCCCCCCTCCGCTGCCATCCGCTGAGAACTCGGTCCACACATCGATGCGCTGTGATCCAGCATCGATGCTATTTTGAACCAGCTCGCGAATGCAATCGTACTTGGAGCTGAATTGGCTGACTAAGTTTTCGAGGGCATCGCCAGCCACGTCCCGGACAGAAGATTCTTGCACCATAGATGAGTCCTGAAGCCGAGCTTCCCAGGCAATCTCCAGAGAAGGCAAGGGCGAAGCCAAACTGCCAACTCCACCCCCGAGAAAATCAACCGGCCAGCCCTTCGAAATCGCGCTAGAGAAGACCCATGTCTTTGCGTTCGATGAGATCACTTTCGCTGGTTTTGTTTTTTTTGGCTACGGCCGTGGGCTGCGGCTCTTCAGCGAATGCGGTGATTCCTTCCGGTGCGGGAGGAAATGCCTCTGGCGGAACAAACACCGGCGGCGATCTTGGTGATGGGGCCACCGGTGGCGACGTCGGTAGCGGGGGCAACAACTCCAGCGGGGGCATGGGCACGGGCGGCGAACCCATTCCGCCGGCAGATGTAGAAAACCCGACGGCAATCGAAGCAGCTCGGGGAATGGGCAAAGGGTTCAACCTGGGGCAGATGTTCGAAAACACACAACACCCCACCACTCTCGCGGCAGCGAAGACCAAGATCGACGCCTACTACGCAAGGGGCTTTCGCAACGTGCGCATTCCCATCACTTGGACGGAGGCAGTCGGGGGAAGTCTCTTGGTGAAGGATGCACTCACCGGCGAAATCGACCGTGCTCATCCGCGTCTGCTCGTGATCTCCGAGGTGGTGGACTACGCGCTCACGCAACCAGGGCTCTACGTCGTGATCAATGCGCACCACGAGAAGGCATTGAAGACGGAGGCTCGCTCGGCTGTCCTGCAGCGACTCTGGGCCGATATTTCAGACATCTTTGCGGCGAGAAGTCATCGACTTATTCTTGAGATCCTCAACGAGCCTCATCAAGAAGACGCCAACTTCAGCGCCATGGCACCAGCCGATGTGCGCCTGATGACAGGCCTCGCCTACGACGAGATCCGTGCTGTCGACCCCAAGCGCATTGTCATCATTGGTGGTAATCGTTGGTTTGCTGCCGATGAAGTTCCAGCCGTGTGGACGAGCCTGGAAGAAGTCGGAGGTGGCGAGGATGCCTACGTGATGTCCACCTTCCACCACTACAACCCCTGGACTTTCTGCGGCGACAATCAGGGCACCTACGATGATCCATGGACAGAGGCGCAGCTCACCTCGCCGATGGAGACCATGCTCAATTGGGCAAACACAGTGGGCGGAGGCATGCCCGTGTACATCGGCGAGTGGGGCGTCGGCTGGCAGAGCGTCTACACGATGATGGACTGCAATAATATTCGCCAGTGGTACACAAGCTTCTCCACTGAATCGACGGGGACCCGCGGCATTCCCACATCGGTCTGGGACGATGGTGGCTGGTTCAAAGTTTTCGACCACGGCACAAACACGTTCAACAACAACCTCATCGACTGCATGACCGGTGATTGCGACTGGCAAGGTACCGAACGCTTCAACTCCGCATGTCAGTAGAGGCGCATGGTAGCGATTCACTTTACAATGTTTGACGTCCCGCCTGGGTAGCCCTAGCTTGAAAGTGGGGAAACTTTCATGACCAAGAAGCGACCGACATCTGTACCGACCACACCACCGCTTGTGCGAACATCCCTAACGCCATCTACATTGATGGGAGTCGCGGCACTATTCGCCCTCGGAACAGCCTGTTCGGGCACAGAGGAAGAATCTGACGATGGCGCAGGCCAGGGAAACGAACAGGCACCTCAGGCCAATCCCAGCGGCGGCGCTCCGCAGTTGGCGCCAACTGGCGGCGCTCCGCAGGCATTTCCGTCAGGTGGTGCCCCGCAAGTCGCCCCATCAGGCGGTGCTCCACAGGCATTTCCGTCAGGTGGTGCCCAGCAAGTTGTCCCATCAGGCGGCGCACCGCAAATCCCCCCTCAGCCCGCGCCGTACGAAGAACAAGAGCCGTAACAACGAGAAGCCCCCAATTGAGTAAGCAGGCTTCCCCAAATGAAGACGCCTCGGATGGTGCGCTACGTCTCGCACCTGAGTGGGTGGATTGGCTAGTTAAGAACTATGTTGAGGGGTTCTCCACCGCGACACTCTCCTCCACTCTGGCTGAGGCGGGCGTTCCTGCAGCGTTGATTGCGAATGTGCTCCGTGAAGTGGAACGAAACAGCCTCATCAAAGAATTTCGCCGTCAATTGGTGATGCGAGACCAGCTGCTGGAACTCGTGAAACTCAAAGGACAACTTGAGTCACCATCCTGGACGCGCGGAGTTGAACGCCGTGCGCGTGTGAGCGCGTCCGAGTTTCTCGAGTGCTACTACGCCATGAATCGCCCGGTAATCCTGACGGATGTCGCTGACAAGTGGCCGGCATTGAACCTTTGGTCACGCCCCGAATACTTTGCCGAAAAATTTGGAGACACATCGCTCACCGTTTGCATGGGTCGAGACTCCGACCCTGACTGTGATCGTGATTTTCACAAGCACATGATCTCGATGTCCATGCGCGAGTACGTCGCCTGGGTGCTTGGAGCGGGAGAGACGAACGATGGTTACCTGATCTCCAACAATCGCTTGCTGGAAAACGAAGCCTTTCAAAGCCTGCTAGCGGATGTCATGCCGCCCGAAGAGTACGTCGACCCGGAACGTTTTCGAACACACATGTCATTCTGGTTCGGCCCGGCAGGAACGCACACACCGCTGCACCATGACGGGAACAACATCCTTTTCTGTCAGGTAGTCGGCCGAAAAGAGTTCTACCTCGTGAGCCCGTGGGAGACCGATCTTATGGCCGGTGCGGAGGGATACTATGCCTCTACCCAAGTGCCACCGGGCTTGATGAACGAGGGATTGAGATTACCCGACGACGACTTTCCATGGCGTGCCTTACGTGTCGTCTTGGAACCGGGCGAAGCTCTCTTTCTTCCTGTCGGTTGGTGGCACCAAGTTCGCGCCCTGGACATGAGCGTCAGTCTCTCGTTTCTCAACTTTCGCGCCGATAACCGATTCGACTGGTACGCACCCGGCAAGTTGAACAAATCTCAGAGTTAGCCGCCCGCCAGTCTACGCCACCGGTTTCTCCGAAGTCTGCGACTAAACGCGCACCCCGAAGTTCAAAGCCGCGCGTTGATCAATGGCGCTCAAAGAACTCAAGGACGGCGCGAACGTCACTTGCGTCGCTCGACTCGCCAAAACTGACGCGCGCGCAGCCTCCCTTTGCCCCCAGTACTTCTAGGGCTCGTTCCGCACAGTGTGTCCCCACCCTGATCTGCATCCCGTCTCGCAGCATCATGTCCGCGAGTCTCTCAAGCCGAAGATCGGTGGGGACAAAAGAAACAATGCCAAGAGCATCCATAGGGGTCTCTGGTCCGAGCAGTCTCACTCTGGAATCTGCAGCCAGCGCCGCCCGAAGTCTTGACGCCAAGCCGCGTGTCCTTTGGCCGATTTCGCCGCGCTTGCTACGAGTCCACTCCAGTCCAGCGGCGAGGCCACAGGCTCCAGCTAGGTTCACCGAGCCCACCTCACAGTAGCCCGGAAAAGTGGCGCAAGCCTCCTCGCCAATTTCACAGACGGCGCCCGCGGCCAGAAAATCGACGTGCGCTCCAGCGAAAATAAGCCCAATCCCCTGGGGCCCGAGGGCCGCTTTATGACCACCTGCAACGATCACATCAGCGCTCTTGCATACGACAGGAAAGTGGTCCGTTCCAAAGCTTTGAGCAGCGTCCACCACGAGCACAACGTCGTGCTTTCGAGTCAATTCTGCGATCTGCTCCAGCGGCAGTAGCTCACCAGTGATGTTGCTGGCACTCGAAATCGCCACCACGCCAACGTTGTTCCCGCGAAGAAGCCGGGCGAGCTCATCAAGATCCACAGGCCGCCCCGGACGATAAGAAACCTCGCGACGTTCAACCAGCTCATGGTGCTCTAAAGTTTGAATCGGTTGCAACAATGCCTGGTGTTCCAATTGAGAGGTCAGAACAAGCCGGCGATGCGGCAGGCGCTGAAGAGCCAAAGCAAGGCTGGCCGTGCAACCTGAACTCAAAATCAATTGTCCTGGAACACTCTGTCCTTCGGGATCTCGAAACTCTTCAAGAATCGACCGCGACGCACTTTCGAACAGCTCCGCATGATCGCACGGCTCTGCGGCGAGAGCGCGAGACACAGCCTGATGAACCGAGGGCGGTTTGGGATAGCTTGTTCCGGCGTAATTCAGGTAGTGCATCTTCACGAGTCAGGGCGTTAGTCAACGCTCCACGAATGCGCGTTCAATTGTGTAGTGACCAGGCTCCCAGGTCGCGCCTTCGCGAAACTGACGGGCTTCGAGGATGCCCACCAAGTCCTTCAACATAGCGGGGCTGCCGCAGATCATCACGCGATCATGCTCCGGATCGAGCGCCGGCAAACCGACGTCTTCGCAAAGCTTACCGCTTTCAAGCAATTCAGTGACCCGTCCTCGGTTCTGAAACTCTTCGCGAGTGACCAGCGGGTAATAGCGGAGCTGGTTCTGCACCATCTCACCCAAGTACTCATGCTGGGGTAGCTCGTGTTGGATGTATTCCGAGTAGCCAAGATCCTTCTTGAAGCGCACCCCATGAACGAGCACGACGTGCTCATAGCGCTCGTAGGTCTCAGGATCGCGAATGATGCTCATGAACGGCGCAAGCCCTGTGCCAGTGGAAAGCAAGTAGAGCCGTTTGCCGGGCAGCAGTGTAGGGAGCACCAATGTCCCGGTGGGCTTCTTGCTCACGAGAAGCGAATCGCCTGGCTGCAGATGCTGGAGGCGTGAGGTGAGGGGGCCGTCGGGCACCTTGATGCTGTAGAATTCGAGGTGCTCCTCGTGGTTAGCGCTGACGAGGCTGTAAGCGCGCAAGAGGGGGCGACCTTCGATTTCAAGACCGATCATCACGAAATGCCCGTTGCTGAAGCGCATGGACTGGCCTCGAGTCGTGGTAAAACTGAACACTGAATCGCTCCAGTGGCGGACGCTGAGGACAGTTTCTTGGTTGAGCTGGGTCATGAGGATGGTGTACGGCCCAGATTTGATTCGGTAAAACGGGATATTCAGGATAGTGTAATCGGTAGAGCCGATATGCGATTTACTCTGCGACAATTAGAGGTTTTCCTCACTGTGGCCCGTTTCGAAAGCGTCAGCCGGGCTGCAGCCGACCTCAATATGTCCCAATCTGCGGTGAGCGGGGCCCTTGGAGATCTGGAAAACCAGTTCGACGTGCGGCTTTTCGAAAGAATCGGCAAGCGCCTGGAGCTGAGTGAACTCGGTCGCTCGCTGCGGGCCCAGGGCCAAGCTCTCGAAGAGCAAGCCCAAGAGTTCGAGGATTTGCTCGCGATGCGAGGTGGAGCCGGACTCTTGCGCGTGGGCGCCACCCTGACCATTGGCGATTACATGATCGTACCGCTCGTGGCGCGCTTCGTTCGAGAAAGAGCCGGCGCGCGGACCACTTTGAACGTCGCCAACACGAAAGAGATTGCCCGCCAAGTAAAAAATTTCGAACTCGACGTAGGCCTCATCGAAGGCGAGCTGATTGATCCAGAACTTGAGATCACACCATGGAGTCAGGATGAACTGGTGGTGTTTTGCTCACCCAGGCACGCCCTGGCCAAAAAGAAAAAGCTCACGGACAGAGATCTCCAAGAGGCTCGCTGGATCGTCCGCGAACCAGGCTCCGGTACCCGGCAAACATTCGAGCGTGCCATGCATGGAATCTTGACTGACTTCAAAATCGAACTTGAGCTCCAACACACCGAAGCGATCAAGAGCGCCGTGAGCGCCGATCTCGGAGTCGGCTGCATCTCACGCATCGCTCTTGAGCAGGAGTTCGAGCACGGCACACTGGTCCCCTGCCACGTTCCCCAGCGGGACTTTCGCCGAGGCTTCTACTTCGCCTTGCACAAACAAAAATACCGCAGCCCGGCTCTCTTAGCGTGGCTCACGCTCTGTCAACAGCACGTCCAGACCAAGCAGGCTTAGGCCGCCACTCACAAGGCAGCGCGCCCGCTCTGCTTCACACTGCGGCCCTGAGACTCGCCCACAACTCCTCGGCGATCCCACGAAGTTCTCGGGCCAGATCGGGGTCACTCGAATCGACCCGTACCGCCGTTCCTTCGATGATGCCGATTGCTCTGCCAGAAACAGCAGCAAGGGCGCTCGCGCGGCTACCTAGACTGACCCCGCTAGAATTCTTGCCGCGTCGACTGCTCGGCAACTGACTTGTCGGGCGCTCACTGGTCGGTCTCTGAAGCGCGAATTCACCTGGCAACGGCGACAGCGGCGGGATGCCTTCCACATACACATTCCGCTGAGCATCGCGACGCTGGCGATGGGTTGCCAGTTCTTCTGAAGAAAAGTCCTCTTCAGCGGCGTAAAGGGTTCCGGGGCGGACTGTATCTAGCTCGTCAATCATCGTCTTTGAGCAGTGCCACTCACATCATCCCCCCAGAGTGGAGCGCGCAGCGCCGCCAGACTAGCAGCGAACTTCTCGTTGGCGAGAAAGAACATGTTTAATCTCAACTTGGGAACCTGACGGCGCTGACTGCCGCGCAGACTGCGCCTAGGCCTTCCCCGAAATCTGCAAAGATTGCTGTCGAAAATCGACCGCGGATGGTCTGACCTGGCTCGAAGCTTTGCTACGCTAATTGCATGCAGATTGAAATCTCTACGGACAATCACATCAAGGGAAGCGCGAAACTGGAGGAGGTCGTCAAAGAACTCACCACACATGGTCTTCAGCACTTCTCGAGCCATATCACTCGAGTTGAGGTTCACCTTGCCGACGAAAATGGCAGTCGGTCCACCCCTGACGACAAGCGTTGCACGATGGAAGCACGTCTCGAAGGGCGCAAACCGACGGTGGCGACCGCCCATGCTGATACAATTGAGTCAGCCGTTCGCAGTGCAGCTACCAAGCTCGGCCGAGTCCTCGAAAGTGAACTCGGTAAGCTAGAAGCCCGACGCTGAGTCGCGTTTCTTGACCCGAAAGGAACCCGTTGCAAAGTCAGCGGGTTCTTTTTTTTCGCCCGTTTCAAGGGTGAGCACCCTGAGATTGAACCGAAACTGCGCCATGGCATAAAGGGGCCCATGACGATCAATCGAAGGAAAGTGTCCAACAATCCCCTCACCTCTCTCGTGTGTGGATTCTTCATCCTCCTCACCACCGCTTGTGGTGGACCACTCGCCTACACGATCAAGATGAGCGAGGTGCCGGCGGAGAAGCGTGACGGCCTGACGCAGAGCCGAGAAGCGGCTGACAAAGCGGAGCTAGCCCGCAATGCAGCAGAAGAACTCGTCGTCAACACAGAGAAAGAAATCGAACTAGCCGAACAAGAACTGAAAAAAGTTCAGGCAGATCTAGCCATCGCCAAAGAGATGCTTGATCTCGAAGAAGCGAAGGAAGACGCTGACCGCAGTTCGGAAGTGAAGACGGCCGAAACCCGCGTCGAGCAAAGCAAGAACTCAGTCGAAGTGGCGGAAGCGCAACTCGCGCTGAAGAAGGAATTGCTGAGCCACCGCGAAAACCTGGCCCGCGAAGCCAAGGCTGCGTGGTTGGTCACCTTGGCAGAACATGAGGCGGCCAAAATGGCAGAGGTGAAAACTGGCGACCCAGAGATGGACGAACGTCGCACCAAGATCAATGAGCAGCTCGTCGAGAAGAAACAAGATCTCGAGAAAGCCAAGGCACGCTCGAAAGAAAGTAACGAAGAGGTGAAAGAGGCAGAGGCGGAAGTCGCTGACGCGCTGGACGCCTGATACCCTTCATCCATGGATCCGCGCCCATTCCCGTATCCGAACGGGAGTTACTCCAAGCAGCGACTCCTGCCGCCTTGAGCGAGCGTTCTACCGGAAAATCAGAGGGGTTTGAGAGCGCTACGCCAGGCGCGTACCCTATGCGCAGCCGCCATGACTCCTCTGCACAGCCACCAAACGAAGATCGTCGCCACAATCGGCCCAGCCTCCTCCAGCCAACCGGTGCTGGAGCGGATGATTCGGGCGGGCATGAACGTGGCCCGCCTGAACTTTTCCCACGGTGAATTTGAGACGCATCGCGTGAACATCGAGACCCTCCGCGCCGCGTCTCTCGCTGTGGACATTCCCATAGCAATCATGGCCGACTTGTCTGGGCCGAAGATGCGCATCGGCAAGTTCAACGTCGACAAAATTGAGCTGAGCGAAGGCGACACCTTCACGTTGTCCACAGAGCAATTTATCGGCGACCAATCACGCGTCTCGATCAGCTTCGATGCACTCCCGTCCGTGGTGAGCCCTGGAGACGCACTCTCGCTCAACGACGGCTACGTTCAACTCAAAGTCACTGAGGTTTCCGGACCGGAAGTCACTTGCCAAGTTGTCGTTGGGGGGACACTCAGTGCGAAAAAAGGTCTTAACCTTCCGGGCATCGCGCTCGGCATGAGCGCCTTCACTGAGCGCGACCGCGAATGTCTCAAGTTCGCCCTCGAGCATGGAGTCGACTCGATCAGTCAATCGTTCGTCGAAAGCGCGGCGGACATGAACATCGTGCGCGAGACCGCACGGGAGCTGGGATACGATCCATTTCTTATTGCGAAGATTGAGCGTTCCAGTGCCATTGAGCGGCTCGATGAGATCCTCAGTGCCTCCGATGGTCTGATGATTGCCCGTGGCGATCTTGGCGTAGAAGTCCCCATCGAACGCATCGCAGTTCTACAAAAAGACATCATTAAGCGAGCGAACCGCGCAGCAAAACCGGTAATTGTGGCCACCCAGATGCTCGAGTCGATGATCAGTTTCCGTTTACCCACGCGCGCCGAAGCCACAGACGTTTCTAATGCGATTCTCGACGGTACCGACGCGGTCATGCTCTCAGGCGAGTCGGCAATGGGCGCCTACCCTGTCGAGTCTGTTGCCATGCTCGCGAAGATTGCGAACACAGTCGAGCCCACGCGGCGCGCGCGCTCATCAAATCGGCTCCCCGGGATGCACGACTCTTCCCAGCCGATTCTGCCCGAACATCTGATCGCAGTGAGCATCGAGGCGAGTCTTGAGCATCTTCATCCGGCAGCGGTGTTCGTACCTTCCGCCACTGGCCGCACGGCACGCAGGCTCGCATCGCTCCACTTGCCTGTACGAGTGATTGCGATCAGCTCCGATCAAAAAACTCTGCGAGATTTGATTTTTTCCTACGGGACAGCGCCTGTTCCCAGCCCGCAGGAGTTCACGGCTTGGCGTGATTTTGTTCGCGACTACATCAAGCGTCACGCACTCAAGGGCGACTTTGCCATCCTGACGGGCAGGACGCCGCCCCATGATCCTGAGGGCGACCATCAAATGGAGATCATCAACCTCTAGACGGGAAGAGAGCGCCCTTCATCCCCGTAAACCCAGATCTGTCCATGCCCTATTTCCGTATTTTCCACGTTTCCTCGTTTTCACGTTGCCCTGCTGTCTGCATTCCCTTCTTTGCTCTGCTGGCTCTCGGCTGTGACGAACGCACTCCTGAGGAAAAGGGTCAGGACTACGCGGACGAAAAGCTTGGCTTCATCGAAGGTGCAGCTGAACAGCTGTCCGAACGCGGAAAGGGCATCGGCACAAGCCTGGGCAAGGGCGTGGGAGAGCTCGTGAAGGGCACCGGAAGCGCGGTGAAGGATGTCGTCCACCCACCCGTCAACGTTTCGCTGTCGGCACAGACCAAGCCGCTCGGCCTGAGCATCGGGCAGGCAACGGAAGGCTCCGATGGAGTGGACAATCGTGAAGTGGTCATCCACTTGAGCGCCACGAAACCTTATTCTGGAAAGCTCTCGCTCTCGGCCTTCGAAAATGAAAGTGCCCGAAAGGCGAAGAAAGCCTCCGCGGTGACGGTCTCTCCTCTTGTCGACATCGTCCCGGGAAAGTCCAGCGTAGTGCGCTTCCAGTTCGATAGCAGCGTGCGTCTCAGCAAGATGGAGCAATTCGAGTTAACTCTTGAAGCCAGCAAACAGCTAAAGCTTGACGAAAAAGTCACGGCTCAGAAAATCAAGCTGCAGCAGCTCACAGAAACCAAGACACCCGAAGGCCTCGAAGTGAGCCTCTACGCCATTTTCGAACAACCGTTTCGAGACGGTTTCTCTCTCCGCGCCTACGACGCCCAAGGCACAGAGATTGGCCGCAGCACTCCTCTTCCCGCTCTCGATCAAGCTGCTGATAGCGCCGGATACGTGGCGTTTCAGTTCGACAAGAGAACGCCCGTCGACAAGATTGCAACCTACAAAATCACCGTCGACACCAACGCGAAGCCAGCCAAGCCATAGCCGGCCGAGCCACAGCCGCCCAAGCGGTGGCCTACTGACTCGGGATTTTCTCAGTCGGGTGGTCTCTCACAGTGAGCGCGAGTCGCAAGTCCATCTCCAGCTGATGGTAGTCGGGCTCCATATGACAACACAGCTGATAGAACGCCTTGTTGTGGTCTTTTTCACGTAAATGAGACAACTCGTGCACCACGACCATGCGCAAGAACTGCTCGGGGAGCGTCTTGAAGATACTGGCCACCCGCAGCTCATTCTTCGCCTTGGTTTTTGAGCCTTGAACGCGTGACACGTAGGTATGCAAACCTAGGGCGCCGTGCAAAGTACTGATCTTGTCATCAAAACGGATCTTGCTGAGAGGCGGCGAACGTTTCAAGTAGCTATTCTTCAGCTCCATCACATAGTCACGGAGCTGGCTATCACTCTGAACGGATGAAAGGCTCGGATAACGCTCACTCAGAACCCGCTCAAGTTGACCGCTAATGAGCAGGCCTCGTACTTTCTCACGAAACGCTTCAGGGTACCCCGCCAGGTAGGGCAGATCACGTTCACTCATGACAGCTAAACTCCTGAGCTAAGGAATCCGTCAACCGCTCCGACAGCGCGCGCACTGTTCGAGACGGGAAGCGCCCGGGCGGACTCAACAAGGAGATAGGTGCTGACGGTCGATCAAATTGAGGCAGGAGTTCGACAAGCGTGCCCCGCTCTAAGTCTTCTTGCACGAGCCAGTCCGCCAAGAGCGCGATCCCAAGCCCAGCACGAGCCATTTCCAAGGTGATCCCGCTATTGTTCGAACGAACACGTCCCCCGACTTTGATCTTCTGCCAGGGGCCTGGCTCCTGACGAAACTTCCACAGCTCCGCGCCGTTTGTCTCACCATGAAGCAGGCACTCGTGGTTCTTAAGATCGATGGGGGACTCCAAGCTACTACCGTATTCAACGTAGCTCGATGAAGCCACAAGCACCCGTCGACTGTCATGCAGTTTTCGTCCCAGAGCGCTACTGTCCTTCGGGACCCCCATGCGGATCGCCAAGTCGAAACCTTCGTCGACGAGGTTCACATAGCGGTCGCTCAGAACGATCTCAGCATGCACCCCCTGGTGCTCGACAAAAAATTCACTGAGCGCAGACACCACCTTCATGGGACCAAACACCACAGGTAGGGTGATGCGCAGGGTTCCCGAAAGCTCGCTCGTGAGTTCCTCAAAGTCGAACGCCATCGCATCGAACGCCGCAAGCACTCCGCGCGCCTGGTAAAGAAATCGATCGCCGGCGGGAGTCAGGCGCAGGGAGCGCGTGGTGCGATGAATCAGACTCGCGCCAAAGTCCTCTTCCAATTCGGAAACCCATTTGCTCGCCGTCGATTGCTTCACTTTGCACTCGCGTGCCGCCGCCGAGAAACTCCCCAGTTCTGCGACTTTGGTGAAGAGGCGTAGAGCATCGATCCGATCCATCTATCCCCAAATGGAATATATTATATCCAAAATGTCTAATTGCATACTTAGTTCGGATAAATCAGGCTGCATCCATGGACCAAGAAACTGGAATCCGCTCGAAAAAGAAGCAACCCGCTCCCCCACGTCTCGCCCTGTTGGGCCTGGGCGCCATGGGCTCACGCATGGCAAAACGCCTCGCCACCGGCCCCTACGAACTCCGCGTTTGGAGTCGCTCGGGCGTTTCCGGCGACGCCTCCGCCCTCACCCCTCTGGCCGTATCCTCACCGATCGAAGCGGTCGAGGGTGCGGACGTCATCATCTCGATGCTGCGCGACGACGTCGCGTCGCGTGCCGTTTGGCTAGAAGAAAAGAACGGCGCTCTGCTCGGGGCCCAGGTAAAGTACGTGGGAGATTCACCTGCTGGCAGTGTCGCCAAGCTCGTCGTGAACAGTTTCTTCGGCCTGCAAGTCGCCGCACTCGCCGAACTGCTCTCTTTCGCAGAACGTTCTGGCCTAGAGCTGGCGGCAGTCGTCGAACTCCTCAAAGATCTGCCTGTCATGAGTCCCGCGGCCAACGCGGCGAGCGCAAACATGCTGAAAGGTAGGTTTGAACCACTCTTCCCCGTCGAGCTTGTTCACAAGGATCTGCTCTACGCAGAGAAGTCTGCAGAAGCAGTAGGTTCCAGGCTCCCACTCACTGAGAAAACTCGGCAAGTCTTTGAAGCCAGCCAAGCCAAGGGCTGGGGCAATGAGAATCTCACAACCGCCATCAAGCTCTATCGTGCTTGAGGCGCAAGACGCGAAGGCTTAGTCTGCTGCGGTGAATCTCACGCCCTACGGGCATCACCTCTTCAGTTCCCTCACCATTGCCTCACTCATCACCCCTCTACTCGGAGTGTCAAATGCGTGGGGTGAGACACAAGCTGAACCAGGCGCGGACAGCGCTGAAAAATCTGCCGTCGATGACGATGTGGGCTACTGGCAAGGCGGCGAAGAGCGTTGGTTTGTCGCGACCAGTTTAGCGGTCGGTGTGCTGAGCAATGCGGAAGTTTCTCTCGGATACGGCCGGCCGCAATGGCTTTGGGGAGGTCTGGTGGGTTACGCCCTCTCCACCACAGAATTTGGCGCCGTGGGGTTCGGCCCTCAGCTCAATCTCTTGATCGCGAACGCCCTCTTTCGGGTGCGCCGCAGCTGGTCTTACAAGCGACACGTCGCGGCGTACGCGAATACCTACGATAACGAATCACTCGTCGACCCCAACCAACCTCGCTCCAGATATACGGCAATCGATGGTTACCTCTGGGGTTATCTCCCTATTGGCCCCACTCTCGGGATCTGGGGCGTGCGCGGAGAGCTGATCTCGGATTTTCCGAACAATCGAGCGATATTCTCTGAATTTCTACGCTTCACTTTGCGCGAAAATTGGGCAGTCATGCCTCGACTGAGCTGGTGGCTAAAACTCCTCGACGACGATCTGATGTTGGGCGTTTCGTCGGACTTCGTCCTCACTCCCGACCGCCCCCCCCTTTTCAGACTGGGACCAGGGATCGTCTATCGCTTGGGGAATCACCTCCAAGCTCAGGCGCTTCTGACAATGCCGGTCGTTTCCCCCGACGACATCGGCTGGCTCAAACAAAGTTGGGGAACTGTGCGTCTGGAATGGAACGGGGCCAGTGGTGAAACGGAACCGGGTTTTTTCTAATCCAGACGTCCCGAACTAAGCGTATCGCCAAGGTGCGTATTGCGGGTGACTGCCTGCGGCGTGTGCTACGGCCCCGCATGGTTTCTCCAGCATTTGAACACTACGGCATGCTTTCCGACGCCGTTCGCATGGCCGCGTACGAAAGAGCCATCGCGCTGGCTGTGAAGCCTGGAGACGTCGTCGTGGACCTGGGTGCCGGACTAGGAATCCTCTCTCTTTTGGCGATCCGCGCGGGCGCAAAGCGCGTCTTCGCAATCGAAAAAGCATCGTCGATTGAAATGGCCGAAGCCGTCGCGCGAGAAAACGGCATGGCCGATCGCATTGTCTACCTGCGTGGCGACTCCAAATCGCTCGAGCTTCCCGAGCGGGCTGATGTCCTCATCTCTGAGACCTTAGGTAGCTTCGGTCTTGATGAAAACACACTCGATTCCGTCATCGACGCTCGTCAGCGATTCCTCAAGCCAGATGCGAAGCTGTTGCCAGAACGCATTCGCCCCTGGCTGGTTCCTGTCGAAGTTCCTGGAGTTCATGATTCCTTCGATTTCTGGAGCGACATCTCTGGTTTCGACTTCTCGCTAGTCAGCCAAGCAACGATTGAAGGCCAAGCAAAAGGTCCCCTGGGCCTGATCTCAATCGGACAGGAGCCGATGCTGTGCACGCCCCAATGCCTGGGTGAGTTCAATCTCTACGACGTCGCCAGTCCGCAGGTCAGAAAAACACTCCACTTCAACGTCACCCGTTCAGGCTTTGTCGATGGCCTCGTGGGCTGGTTCGAAGCTGATCTGTTCGGCGATGTCTCACTTTCGACAGCCCCGGACGCGCCGGCCACACATTGGCAGCAAGCATTTTTTCCACTTTACAAGACGACCAAGGTCGTCGCGGGGGACGTGCTCCGTATCGACTTTAAGCTGCAGCCGAGCGAAGTGCGCAGCAACGACACCCGCGTGGAATACAGGTGCGTGCGTCAGCGCAGATCGCACGCGGATTCAGCATTGATCAGTACCTGAAAGGTCCTGTCATGGGACAAGACGCCCATGTCTTCTCCATGAACGTGCACAGGCAGATTCCGGGTCAATTGCTTTCCGGGAGTGCAGCAGGAAAGCGTAAAGGCAGCATCCCAGCGTAGTCCCGCAAGCTCCTCCTCCACATCCACGTGGGCATGAACGAATGTCACAAACGTCGGCAGGGATGAAAGCTCATTGAGCCCCGCTCGGGCTTCCGACGCCCGCGACTTTCGCCAGGAGAATCGCTCGATGGCAAATTCATCGCGCCAGGAGCTCACCAGCTGCTCATTGATCAGCGGATCCACGCTGATGTTTTCGGCTCCCGTCTTGAGTGCAAACAATGCGGCAGTCCGCGCATGTGCTCCATCGCCGATATGCACCACACGACAAGTTCCGACCTGAGACATCAGAGGACGAAGGTGAACCAATGCCGAGAAGCTCTCAGTCATCTCCTTGGCAGGCTTGGTGGCCTTGGCGAAAAGCGGCCACAAGGCTTCAAACGAACCACGCCTCATCAAGCGATCAAGATAATCACCGTGCGGCGTCAGCTGTTGAATCGACATGTTTTGGTCGCCGCATGGCATGTCCATCAGGGCACGCGCGCCGGCGGGATAGGAAGAATTAGTGAAACCGAGAGCCAATAATATAGGGAGTAACTGCTGCGCAGGCGCCCGCGCAGTCCACGAGGATATCAGTCCCGCACGTGTTTACCTCGGCACAATCGAGACAGGCAGAAACATCTTCCTCGTCAAGATCACCATTTTCAAGAGCTCGCTCAAGATCTGACGTGCACTCTGCTTCGTCATCTTCATCGATGTAGTCGCACTCGAGCGCGCGACTACACAGGGAACTTGAGGTCGAACCACAGGCTGTCAGTGCAAGGGCCAAGAACAACAGAGCCGCACCACGAATCACAACTAGAATGCTCGCCTTCATGGAGAGATGCTATCTCGACTCTTCCCGCACGTCATTGCACGAATGACGAGGTACAGCTTCCACTGCCTGACAGCGCGGCTGAAGTGACTCGACCGGCTTTCGATTTGCCTAATCTGATTTGAGCCGTTTTTGCTACAATTCAATACGCTTCGAGGAAATAACGATCGAAGATGCGGCACTTTTGCGGAAGAAGTCGTCATTTTGAAGGGAAGCCTCAGTTCTCTCAGGGCGTAGTGGTCCTCACGCGATGAGTTCGGTACCCTTTCTGCCACTTGGCGGATCGGCGCGGGTGATGTGCCTGTGTGACATTCGCTGAACCACCTTGCCCCCTTCGGGGCAGCAGCCAAGAAGAGATACTTTCAATGTTCAAGACTACCTCGATTTTTCGTTCCGCTTTGGCCACTTCAACTCTCGCCGGACTGATGCTGATGGGCTCAGCCGCAACAGCTGCGGAACCTGCGACCAAGGCACCTGCGACCAAGGCACCTGCGACCAAGGCACCTGCGGCCAAAACGCCTGCGGCCAAAACGCCTGCTACTAAGGCAGCGAAGACCGAAGCTAAAGAAGAGAAGAAGGACGCCAAGGAAGAGCTCAAGGAGGCGAAAATCGCGAAATGGGCAGCCGATCGGGAAGCCCGCAAAGCTCAAAACGAAGCTAAGCAAGCATTGAACCGTGCGACTTGGACGGACTCCAAGGCCAAGAAGTCTGAAGAAAAAGCAGCAGAGGATCGCAAGGCGGCCACCGCAGCCAAGAAGACTTCCGACGAAGCAAGAGCAGCAGCAGAGGCTGCTGACAAGAAGGCTGCTGAAGCGGCCGCCAAGTTGAAAGCTGCCGAGGACAAAGTCGACGCAGCAGACGAGAAGCTCAAAGCCGCCAAGGCGCAAGCAAAGTCACCTGCGCCGAAGACGGCTGCCAAGCCTGCGCCGAAGACGGCTGCCAAGCCTGCGCCGAAGACGGCTGCCAAGCCTGCTGCAAAAAAAGCAAAATAATCGCCCGCTGCGGGTAGGACTCGAAAGGCCAGCTTCTTCAAGACGCTGGCCTTTTCCTATTTTTCTCGTGCATATGCGACCGAGAGAAGACGTGCCTATGATGCGAAAACGTTCCTAGGTGGGGATCGATCGCACGCATGGGGCACACTCTTCAAAGATGTCAAAAGGGACTCCGTCGAACGAGAGGAAGCTTGGTGTTTGTTTGTTGGTGGGGGCTACTCACCGGTCCCGCAATTGCACAGACTGAGAGTGAGGAGCCTCTCCTCTTTTCGCTCAACTACACGACTCCTGATTCCTGTCCTGGACCAGACGACGCGTTCAAACTCATCCGCAAGCGAAGTCGACGAGTACGCCTTGTTGGCTCAAAGGACGCTGGCCAGCATCTTGATCTTCGAGTCACGCAGACTGGCGAAGGTTTCGAGGGGGAGTTCACAGTCACGAGAAACGCCGCCACCACCGACTCCCGACGTTTCAAGGGAGACACCTGCTTTGAGGTGGTGGATGCCCTGGCGCTCACCGCTGCGCTCAGCCTAGACCCCGATGCAACCGCGACGGGGTCAGCGGACGCTGACTCCACACAATCCGGATCCCAACAAAGCAACGACCCTGGCCTGACCGAATCGACGCCTAGCGAAAACGCAGATCCGCTGACACAAGAAAGAGCAAAGGATGCCGAAGGAAATAGCACTCCTCCAACCTGGCATGTCAGCGCGGGCCTACTGGGCAGTTTTGAACGTGTGATGGACACGAGTTGGCACGCAGGATTCGGCGTTGCCGGCGGACTTCGTCGCGCGGATGACCGAGTCTGGCTTCCCCTCGAATTCGCCTTAGAGCTTCGCTATCTCGGAGAAGTCGTCCATTCGGAAGACGAACTCACGACGCGTCTCGCACTCACCCGATTCTCCTACTGCCTGCTTCGAATAGGGAGGACGATGCAATTTCTGACCTGTCCGACCGCACAGCTCGGTCTACTTGTCGCACAAGGTGAGGAGCTGGAGGCAAGCACAGCGGTCAATCGTCTTTATGCGACGGGAGGTCTTCAGGCGCGTCTCAGAGGAAGCCTCTACAAGCAACTTGAGTGGCAGATCGCCGCAGCGATCAACGTGCCATTGATTCCTCGTCGCTTCGCAGTGGACCCCGGTCCCACGATCATTGGAAGCACTTCCTCCTTCGCGTTCGATGGGGCGCTCACAATAAACTGGGTGTTCTGAAAAATTATTGCCGCCTCAGTGATCAATTCCACCTGTTCGGGGAATTCCTCAGAGTAGACAAACTCTAGCCCCTGACCCTCCCTTGCGACCTCGAATTGTTCAACCCACACTGAAACGCTCTGATGAATCGCCATTCCGAACAGCGACTGCACGCTCTCGTCGTACAAGAAGGCGATTTCGTTGTGCGATCTTTACGCAACTTGGGGGTTGTCGGTGGTGAGCTCGACGATTGTGTTCAGAAGGTCTTCTTGGCTGCCGCCAAGAGACTTGAGGACATCGAGGAGGGTAAGGAGCGAGCGTTTCTCTTCGGATGTGCTCAGAACACCGCGGCACATTTTCGACGAAGTCTCGCACGAAGGCGTGAGGTTCCCGACGAAGAACTTGAGGAGCAGTCGAGCAGCTCCACCTCACCAGAAATGCTCACGGCCCGTAAACAAAACCGCGAAATGCTCGATCGCATTTTGAATTCGATGGAGGATTCGATGCGCTCCGTATTCGTCCTCCACGCTTTTGAAGAAATGACCATGGCTGAAATCTCGCACCTCCTTGAAATACCAGCGGGTACAGTCGCGTCGAGACTTCGCCGGGCTCGTGAAATCTTCAAACACGAACTTCTCTCGATTCAAGCGGCAGACAAGCAGGAGACGGCATGATGGAACCAATACTCGATCCTGAAGAGCAAGATCTCGAGCGAGGCTTATTGAGTGCGGGTCGCGACGTGCATATGTCCAAGCGACTTCAAGCCCAAACATTGACGGCGCTTGGAGTCGGTGCTGTGAGTCTCACCGCCGCCGCAACCGCACAGGCTGGTACTGTCGTTTGGTTCAAAACGAAAATTGGTATTCTGCTGCTCTCGGTCGGTGGCACGATGGGCGCTCTCGGGGCGACTTACTGGATTGCCGACAGCATGGGAGGCAGCGATGGAGCTGCGGACAGCAGCGCTTCTCAAGCACCTCCCGCTTCAGCGCAAACTTCTCCCTCGCCCCAGGTTGAAACGCCTGTAACTCAAGAGCAAGAGCCGGCGGCAAAAGTGAGCGTGCCTGCAGCAGACCCAGCTCTGGGCGCCGAGCCAGCTCTCGCAGGGGAAGGTGCCAAGTCTCTAACTCAGCAGGCTGAAAACAACGGGCAGCAACGCGCGACCTCAAAGCCGGGAACGACAACAGGAGCCAAATCTCAATCCAGCCTCACCGACGAACTCGACCACATCAGGCGCGCCACCTCAGCGCTGGGTCGCGGACAGCCTCAAGTCGCGATCCAAATCTTGAGCGACTACCAGAAACGATTCCCTCATCCTCAGCTTGGCCTCGAAGTGGAAGTATTGCGCATCGAGGCGCTCGCGAAGAGCGGGAACCAGACCGAAGCTCAAAATCGGGGAAATCGGTTCATCGCTCGCTACCCGAACAGCGCCCTGGTCGCTCGGGTCAAACGCGTACTGCGCTAACACGGTCTGAGCCAACGATCGGGCGCGCGGCCGAATGGATTTTGCCCTGCGCCAGATTCGTCCTTGAGCTAGGCTAGATTCGGATTCAATGATGATTCTTCCTTCACTCAAAGGTTTTGCGCCTGTTCTTGCACTCGCGGCGCTAGCGGGGTGCAGTACAACGGACATTGTCGGAAGTCGCGCGCAAGAGCTGCCGAACCCTCCGAGCATCATCGAGGAACATACGGACGCCTCTCTCGAAGATGTGAACGAGAAAATTCAGGCGGCCTACCAACAGCTCTTCTTTGGCGAACCAACAAAGGAAGCCATCTACCGTGATCAAGGCGACGGTACCGCCTACATCGAAGACATCTTCAACGGAGACGTGCGTACAGACTCGATCGGCTACGGAATGCTCGTCACCGTTCAGCTCGGAGAGCAGGAACCATTTGACAAGATATGGAGCTGGGCAAAAAAGTATATGCTTGTGGACAGCGGTCCTGCGCGGGGACAACTGGATTGGAATTGTTCCACACAGGGTGATGACTGCATTCACACCGCTGCCACCGATTCCTCAAGCCTCATCGTCACTGCACTTTTCTTAGCTGCCACCAAGTTCCAAGAACAAGACACCCACGACTACAATGCGGATGCACTCTCACTGCTGGATGCAATGAGCCATATCGAAGAGCGCAACGGAGGCGTCGTGGGGGGCGTCGGCAACTGCTTCGACGGCATCGCTCAGCTGCCCAGACGAACTTCGACCTCCTTTGATAAAAATGTGCCCGTCAATTACCTGATGCCCGCTTTCTATGATTTCTGGGCAGAACGTCAGCCGAATCGGGCCGAATACTGGCGGGGCATCGCCAACCGATCGCGCGAAATTCTTGAAGAAGTTCCCGAGGCGAAAACGGGACTCATTCCCGAAACCGTCACCTTTGAAGGTGAGCGAGTCTTGGGTTTCGACAACTACATCAACATCACAAGTCGTACGCTTCTCAACGTCACTTTGGATCAGACTTGGCATCAGCCCGGTGGCTGGATTGCAACAAACAACGAACGTTTGCTCGACTTCTTCTTGTCGATCGGAATTGAAGACTACGTTGCCGAATACTACTCGAATGGATTGCCTTACAATGGGTTCAACACTCTCGCCCATCGCTCCTTGGTCGCGCTCGCCGCTGGGACAAGCCGAAAACCTGAGCATGATGCCTTCTTGGAAGACCTGCTCGTCCAGGAAATCCCCACAGGCCAATTCCGCTACTATGATGGCTTACTCTACCTGCTGGCACTGATCGTTTTGAGTGGACAAATGCCGTCCCCCTAGGCTGCTGCTATTTTATGCTTGCCTCCGGGCCCAAAGCTCGGAACATGAGGGCGATGATTGATAAAAGAGCGGTGGTTGGCGGAACAGAATGGTGTTCCTTCCCTTCCTTGGGCCTACCGCACATTCTAGCGCGCGTTGATAGTGGGGCAAAGACCTCGTCGCTGCACGCCTTCAACATGAATCGCTTCGAACGCGAGGGCGATGCCTGGATCTCTTTTGAGGTACATCCACTCCAAAAGAACCGCCGCGTTGTGGTGCGCTGCGAGGCCCCGATTGTGGACCATCGCACCGTCAAGAGTTCTACCGGGACCACCGAGAAGCGCTACGTGATTCAAGTTCCCCTCGTACTGGGTGAGCATGCCTGGACGATCGAACTCACGCTCTCCAACCGCGATTCGATGGGTCACCGCATGCTGCTGGGGCGCGAGGCCATGAGTGGAAGACTGCTCGTGGACCCGGACGCGAACTGCTGCCTCGGAATGGTTTCACGCGCCCAGCTGGAGGAAGCCTACGCCACTGGAATCGAAGAGCGTCCCCCCGGACTACGGATTGGCGTCTTGGCGAGCAATCCAGAATCTCTACAGCAACCAGCGATTGCTCGAAGCCGGCGACGAGCGAGGTCACACCATGACCTTTCTCAACATCAAGCACTGCTACATGAAGCTCGATTCCGGCCAACCCCGCGTCCACTACCGCGGTGGCCGAGTCGTGAGCGAACTTGACGCAGTCATTCCGCGCATTCGGCCATCGGTCACATTTTACGGATGCGCGCTCACGCGACACTTTGAGGCCATCGGTGTCTACGCGCTCAACTCCGCTGGAGCGATTCTTCAGTCGCGCGACAAGCTCTACTCACTCCAACTTCTCCTCGCGAAGGGTCTTGAATTCCCCACGAGCGGATTCGCCCACTCGCCCGTCGAAACGAACGATCTGATCGAAATGGTCGGGGGCGCACCACTTGTCGTCAAACTTCTCGAAGGAACACAGGGGCGAGGTGTGGTCCTCGCGGAAACGCGCAAGGCGGCCGAGAGCGTGATCAACGCCTTCAAAGCACTCAACGCTAATCTGTTGGTTCAGGAATTCATCAAAGAAGCAGACGGTCGCGATCTGCGTTGCTTCGTCGTGGACGGAAAAGTCGTGGCCTCGATGGAGCGACGCGCCGCGGAAGGTGAGTTTCGCGCAAATCTTCATCAGGGCGGCACCGCATCCAGAGTAAAGATCAATTCGGAAGAACGCTCTCTCGCGGTGCGCGCGGCGAAAGCACTCGGCCTACGAATTGCGGGCGTTGACATCATTCGCTCTAAGAAAGGCCCGCTACTCCTTGAGGTCAACTCGTCGCCTGGGCTGGAGGGCATCGAGGAAGCCACTGGCAAAGACATCGCCGGAACAATGATCGCTTCAATCGAAAAACAGCTCGGATGGCAGCGTCCGCTCGCCGTGCGCCCTGGGCCTCCCATTTTCCTCGACGAATAACCTGCGCAGGCTAAGTCTCCGGCAGGACTAGTCTTCCTCGCTAACTTCTTCTGCGGACTGCGCATCTTCTTGATCCGGGGACGCGTCCTCTTGATCAGCTGACGCTTCCTCTTGATCGGGTGACGCGTCGATAGTGGAGTCTTGATCCGATTCCACGGCCTCGACCGCTTCAGGCGGCAGGCTTTCGTTGAGAGACTCCCGGGAAACGAGAAAGCGAACGCTTTCAATGGTCTTGCCCGGTGGCACTTCAGACCGGGCCTGATAGCGGGCGCGCGCCTCCGCCGCCCCTGAATCCGACAGCGGTCCCGAACTATGGCCAGGGAGGAGATACTCAATAGTGCCGCTCGAGGAATTCACCAAAGTAGTCGGGCTTTCAGTGGAAGCCAGGGTCACCTGACAAACGGAGCCGGTGCAGATCACATGGGAATCGATTTCGATCGAGGCCAGGCGAGCAAATCGTTCGCTCAGTTCTTTTTGGAGGAACTCGGCCGACTGGGGCGCGCGACGTCCTCTTCGGAGCTCATCCGTGAATTGTTGGTCGAGCTCGTTAAACCGCACACGCTCGGACTCCACTTCGGGGTCGTCTTCTTCGAAGGGGATGTCAACTTCCCCCGGCGCAACAGCCGCCGCAGACTCCGGCGGCACGACGACCTCCTCGGCTTGCTGAACCACAGGAACGGCCACCGTGGCTCTGTCTACCCTCGCTGGCGCAGATTCAAAAAACGCGGGCGCAGAGCTCCGTGACGCGCTCACTTGCGCCTGAGGCTCTGGGGCTCCGTCTATGAGCCACCACACGAAAAAGGCCGCCGAAAAAATAGCGGGAATTCCCAGACTCAGCAGCATTCGCTCAAGAAAATCGTTGTCCTGAAGAATGCTCATCGACCGGCTCCCTCGCGACCCTCACTCCTTGGTCAGCCCTAGGTTAGGCCTCAAGGAAAAGAGAGCAAGGTCTCGGCCGATGAGTCAATCCCGATCGATCGCACGGATGACGAAGTAGGCAAGCTGCAGCATCGCACTGACTGCAGATGCAACGTAGGTCATTGCGGCAGCGTTCAATACGGCGCGAGCCCCAGGCGCTTCATCTGGATAAATCATGCCAGTTTCTTGTAGGGCGAGCACCGCCCTTTTCGAAGCGTCAAATTCGACAGGCAAGGTCACCAGGGTAAACAGGACGAAGGCTGCGAAGGTAAAAACGCCAATCCAGAGCAACCCCGAACTCTGCAAGAACAGCCCCGCGGTGGCGATCAGTGGTCCCATATTCGAACCGATCATCGCGGGTTTGACGACCCAAGAACGAAACTTGAGTGGCCCATAGCTCTTGGCATGCTGAATCGCATGCCCGGCCTCATGTGCGGCGACCCCAAGCGCAGCAAGCGAACGACCATGATAGACATCGGGAGAGAGCCGCAGACGCTTCGCCCCGGGATCGTAATGATCAGAAAGAAACCCGGGAGTCTCTTCCACCTGAACTCCAGCCACTCCCCGCTGTCGAATGAGTTCGCGAGCGGCTTCGGCGCCCGTCCAGCCCTTGCGACTCGCTACCTGGCTGTACCTGCGAAAGATCGATTTGACACGGGAACTCGCCCAAAGACTGAGCAGGACTCCGGGAATGAAAAATGCGAAATAGAGAGGGTCAAAATGCATCGCTACTCAGAATCTAATTCGGGAACAGGACTCGGCAAGGTGACAAGACTCGCTTGGCTTTCGCTTTTTTGTTGGGAGTTCTTGTGTAGCTGCCAAAAAACACCGGAGACGCAGGCGAATCAGGCTCCGGCTGTCGTCAGCGAATCCAGCCCCGCGCAAACCCCTCAGATCGCCGAACCGAAGTCGGACAAGCCTTCAGAAAAAGCAACCACTCACGGTTCCGAAGAATTCCCCGATGGGAACCAAGATTCTCCGGCGCCAGCTCCGAGCTCCCGAAAGCTTCCGGAGAGCTTTAGCTGCGGTCGGCATCAATGCATGCGGTTTTCCTCAGCCCGGGAGGTGCTGGTTCCGCTATTGCTTCGGGAAAAACCACGCGTGATCGGTTTCGGCGAGGCTCACGCCCCAGCCACATTTCAAGGCGAAACAACGGTCAGTCGCTTCACTCAACAGATCTTTCCCACCTTTTCTGACGGCGCGAGCTATCTGTTGATCGAAATCTTGGCTCCACCGGCATCCGGCTGTGACGAAGAAAAGAAGGAAGCGCAAAAAGAATCCGATGTGATCACCGAAGGTCAATCGAAGAACAATCAAAATGAGTATCTAAAACTCGGCACTCTGGCTCGCGAACAAGGGGTCGTGCCAGATATTCTCCGCGCCAGCTGCGACGACATGAAACGAATTGCTGCGAAAGATGGCGGAGTACTCGCCTACATGGAAACAATCGGGCGCCTATTTGCTCGCGACATCACTACGCGCCTAACACAGACGAAAAAGGGTCGTCCTTTCGTGATCGGGTATGGCGGCGCCCTTCACAACGATGCGCAGCCACGCGCAGGGAGGGAATCTTGGAGCTATGGCCCGGCGATTTCGACCAAGAGCGATGGTGCCTACCTGGAAATCGATCTGGTGATTCCCGAACTGATCCAGGACACTGAGTCGTGGCGTAGCTTTCCTTGGTACGACGACTACCAGGCGATGCCCGACAAAAGTGGAACTCTGCTGATGCAGTGGGGAAAGCATTCCTACTCTCTCTTTTTCCCTCAAGCGCCGACTCCCTAAACTGCTCCCCCATGCGCATCCCCCCTCGATCGCCAGTTTGGATCCCACCGGATGCCCCTGCTATTTTTCCCAACCCCGCGGAGTTTGATCGCGCAGGGCTAATCGCCGGTGGCGGGGATCTGAGTGCGGAGCGGCTTCTTGCCGCCTACCGACAAGGACTCTTTCCCTGGTACAACGAGCCTCCCATCTTGTGGTGGAGTCCTGATCCACGGGGGGTCATCAACCGAGAGAGCTTGCACATTTCGCGCAGTCTACGTCGCGCCCTGCGACAGACTCAATTCACGGTCACCTGTTGTACCGCGTTCGAAGCGGTCATGGATGGGTGCGCCGATCGGCAAGAGGGCACGTGGGTAACCGGCGAGATGAAGGCTGCGTATCTAGCGCTGGAGCGTTCAGGCCATGCTCTCAGTTATGAAGTCTGGGATGGTGCCGAACTCGTCGGCGGCCTCTATGGCGTACTCATCGGACGGCTCTACGCCGCTGAAAGCAAGTTTCATCGTCGCACCAATGCTTCGAAGATTGCCCTAGTCTGCGCAGTCACTGACCTCTTCTCACGAGGTCTTGAGCTCTTTGATGTCCAATTCGAAACCGAGCATCTCAAGACAATGGGCGTCTTCGAGATGAGCCGCAGCGAATACCTTTCAAGGTTAGCGGGTGCCTGTTCCCGTGGCATTTCTGACCCCACTCCGGAGCACAACTTGCTGCCTCGAGTGCTCGGTCTGTGGGGACTTACCGAAGCATCCAGGGAAATTTAGCCAGCACACGCGTGGTGACTCTTTTCGGCAGAAGGGTCGTGATAGGGTCTGCGCGATGGCCAAGGAGATGGAAGGGAAACCGCAGCCTGTTTACATCATCGAGCGAATCCCGGCAGGGGGCGCTCATGGGGTCACTGATGCGGAGGCGAAACAAGAAGGCATTCCGACTCCTCCAGGACTTCGCGTCTTTGGAGAACTCGGGAGAGGCGGAATGGGTCGCATTCATCCTGCAACGGATCGCAACCTGCTCCGCCATGTGGCGATGAAGCGTCTCGACAAAGAGCTGGCAAGAGAACCCTTCTACGCGGGTGGCTTTATCGGTGAAGCTCAGATTACGGGGCAGCTCGAACACCCCAATATCGTGCCCGTCCACGAACTCGCCGTCAGTCCAGAGGGGGTTCCGTATTTCACGATGAAGCTCGTGCGAGGCACCGATCTGCATCGGTGGATGGCTGACAAGACGCGACGTCCAGGTTCGACAGAACGTCTTCAAGAGGGCCTTGAGCTCTTTCTGAAAGTCTGCGACGCACTCGCTTACGCCCATCATCGAGGCGTGATTCACCGCGACATCAAGCCCGAGAACATCATGGTGGCTGACTTCGGTCAGGTGTACTTGATGGATTGGGGCCTGGCGCGTCTGATTGGAAAAGACAGCGGTTGCGCGGCTCTCGACGCTCCCGGTGCTGTAGGTACGGCTGCTTACATGGCGCCTGAACAGGCCAAGGGAAACCCCAAAGAACTCGACGCACGCGCCGATGTATTCGGCATGGGCGCAGTGCTCTATGAAATGATCAGTGGCCACACTCCCTACGGAGACACCTACGACGGCGACGAAGCGCTCCGGCGTGCAGCGGCTGGAGAAATCATTCCCATCGATATCGCGACTGAAGAGATTGGCGTTTCGAAGAGAATCCGCAAGATTGTCGAGAAGGCCGTCGCAGCGCGCCCCGAAGATCGGTACCAAAGCGTACTCGAACTGCAGGCAGACGTGAGGCAGTTTCTGCGAGGAGGATTGCACCTGCCACGACAATTCTTCCAGCCAGGTGAGAACATCATTCGTGAGGGTGACGTCGGCGGCACGGCGTACATGGTTGTTAGCGGGAAGTGCCGGGCTTTCCGCACCACGCCCGACGGAAAACAAGAAACGCTGGCGGAGATGGGCGCAGGTGATGTCTTCGGTGAGATGGCGTTGCTTCTAGAAGAACCTCGCGCTGCTTCCGTCGAAGCCATCGACAAAGTCACTGTTCTCGTTCTCGACAAACGCACCATGCAGGATGGACTCGGCTCAGATGGTTGGACGGGCGCTTTGGTTCGGGCTCTCGCCTCTCGTTTCCGCGACCTGGAAACGAAAGTGCGCAAGAGCGGCATGAAGCGATAGGCACACTGATGAAGCGCCTGGTTCGGGCGGCACTACTGCTATCCCTTCTCCTTCTGAGCTGCGCATGCGCGCGGCCCGAGGCGCCGAACTGGCGCCTTGAAGTTGATACCCAAGCGCGCCTATTCGCGGGGGACCAGCCACATTTTGCCAGAGAGAACTTCGACGATAGTCGCTGGACCAGTGTCGATTTGGATGACTTTTCCAGACCGGCGCCGGCTCTCAGCGCTGAAGGTCTGATTTGGTACCGAATCCACTTCTCTCTGGAAACATTTCACCTCACCGATCCACTTTCCGTTTATCTTGGTCTGGTCGGCGGCGCCGACGAAGTCTTCCTCAACGGTCGATTGATTGGGCACACAGGCAACATCGGCAAGGATCATCGTTCAGCCCCTCGCACAGTTCGCCTCTACGACCTGCCCAATAAGTTCCTTCACAAGGGTGAAAACACTCTTGCGGTCCGAGTTTTCAACGACATCAATCCGCGCAGCCTTGAGGGACCTTTCGTCATTGGCTTGGCAGAACAAGTCGATGACTTTGCCAACGCACAGTCGAATAAGTGGATCACGATTGACACCAGCCTCGCACTACTCAGCCTATTCACTCTTTGCGCGTGGTGCGCGGCTTATGCTGCTGGATTCAGAGGTTCGAAGAGTTGGTTCACTGGGGCAACCTTGCTCACTATTGCGTCGATGTTCGCCGTCACGCATCCAGTAGCGGCATTAGCAGGAATTCCAGCCGGTTTTGCCTGGCGAACAGCTCAAATTTGTTACCTCCTCTCGTCGACTTTGTATCTATTGGCGTTACGCGCCTACTTGAATGAAGGACCAAAGTGGCTCATCCATGGTGTTGCGACGACCACTTTGGTTTGTTCTCTGGGCGCCGTGTTCTCGCCCCTTGAATACAAAGATCGGATGATGGAGGTCGCTGGCACTCTCATGCTTTGCCCGATCGCCTTCTGGACGGTTTGGTTCTTCCGCCGAAGAGGCCGAGCGCGCGATGGCATCGAGTTCGCTGTATTTAATTCGGTCGCACTCTATTCATTCGGATTGATTTGGGGCGTCTTCGGAAATCTCTCCTCATGGGTGACGAGCAGTGAGTTACAGGTCTTCCCTTCGTCAGCCTCTGTCTCCTTGTCGATCCTTGCGCTGCTCGCTGCCGGATTCATTCAGCTCGTACAGCTTCGCGAGGCCCTAGCCGCTTCGCAAACCAAAACGCTGCTCGCTCATCACGAGGCTCGTCGGCAAGTGGCACAAGACCTTCACGACGGAATTGTTCAAGAACTTCATGCGACGCGAATCGCTCTTCAAGTGGCGGAGTCACTCCCGTCGGAAGAGCGCAACGACTCAATCTCTCAAGTGGTGTCTTCTCTCAAGGAAACGACAGACGCTCTGCGACTCGAAGCTCACGAGCTGCATCTCGGTCAAGAACTCACTTGGGTGGCCTTTCAGGGTCAGCTGCAAGGATGGGCACGACAGTTGAACATTCAGCTCCTCCTTGAAGATCTCGCGCATCTCGACGAGGCGCTTCCCCGGCTCACTACACGCCAACTCCATCAAATCCTTCGTGAAGCATGGGCAAACGCCACGCGCCATTCCGGCTGCAGTCAACTGTCGCTCTCAACCAAACGCGTCAGCGGCAAGCTTGAGATCGTGCTTAAGGACAATGGGAACGGATTTCCGCCAAAACGCGAATCTACTGGAATTGGTCTGATGACCATGAGGGAGCGCACTGAACGCATTGGTGGCACGTTCCGCCTGGACACGGGAGCACAAGGAACAATACTTGCGGTCATAATTCCGATCCCCATGCCGACGAACGAATGATCACACTAATTCTCGCCGACGATCACGCAATGTTACGTGATTCTCTTCGCTCACTGCTCCACACCCTAGGTCGTTACCAAGTACTCGGCGATGCCGGAAACGGTGACGACGCGCTCAGCCTCATCGAAAGCTTACACCCCCAAGTAGCTGTGCTTGATCTCTCGATGCCAGGCAAGAGCGGTCTCGAAGTCGCGCGCTTGCTGACGGAAGCGGGCTCAAAAACCCGCTTAGTGCTGATGACTCAGCACGCCACTCCTCAAACCTGCACCGAAGCCAAGGCCGCGGGCTTTCTCGGCATCGTCGCCAAAGAGGACGCAGTCGAATCTGTTGCTGCGGCAATCGACGCGGCTGGCAACGGTGAAGTCTATTTGAGCCCCAAGATGGCGCAGCTTCCTCCTGTACCCGAACTCGCACCACGCGAACGCGAAGTGCTCAGTTGGATTACCCTGGGGAAGTCGACCAAAGACATTGCGACGCATCTCGGGCTTTCGCCAAAAACGGTAGATACGCACCGCACCAATATGATGAACAAGATCGGGGCACATTCAGTTGCAGACGTGATCGCCTTTGCCCAACGTACGGGGCTCGGTCGCCTTCCCTCCTGAACGCTTCTCCTCAGGGCTCAGACGATTCCAGCGCCTGAGCCTCGTCGCCTAGTCTGACTAGATCAATCCGCGCTTGCTCAACTCAAGTAAGACCTGGGTCGCTGCTGTTTTCGCATCGAGAGCGGACAAGTCGAGTTCGATGTCTGCAGCCTGAGGCTTCTCGTAACTCGGATCAGGATGATTGGGGCCATAGAGCCCTCGCTTGTCGCGCTTCTTGCAACTTTCAAGGGAGGCCGAGGCATAGACCTCAAAGAAGCGACCACGCCCCACGCTGTCTCGCAAGGCCTCTCGATCGGCTCGGAGTGGCATCGCGAACGACAGAATGCAGAGCAGGCCGGCATCCGTCGTACGACGCGCAAACTCCGGAGTCTGCGCCGGACTTGAACCATCAAGCGGCGCACTGCGACCAATCCCATCATCGGGGTCGACGACCAGGGCAATCTTCTTCTTTGCGAAAAGCTGTTTCTCAAGTTCGTAGGCGATCTCGGACTTTCCGGACGCTGGCAATCCCGTAATCAGAATCGCTGCGCCATTTTGACCAAGCGCTTCGCGCCGTTGATCAAATGTCACATGCGTCCTCGGCAGTTGGACACCCTCTTTTTGCCCGTTCGGTGCCGCGTCAACGATTCCTTCGATCATACCTGCCGCGACGGTGTTGTTCGACAGGGGATCGATCAGGATGAACGCGCCGGTAGCACCGTTCTTGTGATACGGATCGACGAAGAGCTTCTTGTGCGCGCTCAGCACAACTTGCCCAATATCGTTCAGCTCAATGCGATTGGCCGGCTTTTCTTCGAGTGACTCCAGGTCGACGAGGAATTCGACAGATTCAACGTCGGCTCGCACCAACTGCGTCGTGTGCTTGATCAGATACGAGCGACCACGATCCAGAGCCTGTTCGCTCAACCAAACCAACTTGGCCTTAAAGCGCTCTACTTCCAGAGGAAGATTGTCAGCCTTCACGAGCATGTCACCGCGGCTGCTATCAATTTCGTCTTCTAGACGAATCGTGATCGCCATCGGCGCGTAAGCGGCCTCCAGCTCGCCATCAAAGGTGTCGATGCTGAGCACCTTGCTCGTCTTACGAGACGGCAACGACATGAGCGTGTCGCCCTTTTTCACGCTTCCGGAAGCAATTGTCCCTGAGAAGCCTCGGTAATTGAGGTTCGGACGAAGTACGTACTGAATGGGATAGCGAAAATCTTCATTGTTGATCCCCGCGCGAACCGGCACCTTTTCGAGGTACTCGAGGATCGTTCCGCCGCTGTACCAAGGCGTATTCTCGCTGTGATGAACTACGTTGTCCCCATCACGTGCGCTGATCGGTATGAACTTCACCTCCTGGAAGCGAAGCTGCCTGCAAAACTCCGCGAACTCGGCGCGGATCTTGTTGAAGACCTCCTCGCTGTAGTTCTCCAGATCCATCTTGTTCACACACACCGCTAGGTGCGGAATACCAAGCAGCGAAGCGATGTAGGCGTGACGACGCGACTGCTGCAAGACGCCCAGTCGCGCATCGATCAGAATCATGGCAACGGTGGCAGTCGAAGCCCCGGTAGCCATATTGCGGGTGTACTGCACGTGGCCGGGCGTGTCCGCGATGATGAACTTGCGATTTTCAGTGCTGAAGTAGCGATAGGCAACATCAATTGTGATGCCCTGTTCGCGCTCGGCCTTCAAACCATCGGTGAACAGAGAAAAGTCAATCTCTCCACCCTCTTGCTTGGTCGCCTTCTTAACAGCGTCAAGTTGATCTTCGTAGATGCCGTGGGTGTCGTGGAGCAAGCGACCAATGAGAGTCGACTTACCGTCGTCGACGGAGCCTACCGTGACGAAACGGCAAAGTTCCTTCTCTTGATGCTGCTTGAGGTAGGCGTGAATATTCTCGGGCGTGACTTGTTCGGTGCTCATCGACTCAGTCCAGTTTCATAGTCAAAAAATGATTTGTCGCGAATGGCTCCAGCGACTTAGAAGTAGCCCTCACGCTTCTTCTCTTCCATCGACCCATCCGAGTCGCTGTCAATCAATCGTCCCTGACGCTCACTTTGAGTCGCGAGCAACATCTCTTTGATGATCTCCGGGAGGCTGGCGGCCTCTGACTCAATGGCCCCCGTGAGCGGGTAACAGCCGAGTGTGCGAAAACGCACCGACTTCATCGTCGGAGTTTCGCCAGGCTTGAGCGGCATACGCTCGTCGTCCACCATGATGAGCGTGCCATCACGCTCGACCACCGGTCTTTTGGCTGAAAGATAGAGCGGTACGATGTCAATATTTTCCAAGTAGGTGTAGAGCCAGATGTCTAGCTCGGTCCAATTGGAGAGAGGAAAGACTCGAATGCTCTCACCTTTAGTGATGCGACCGTTGTAGAGATTCCAAAGTTCGGGGCGTTGATTCTTAGGATCCCACTTTCCATAGCGATCGCGGAAGGAATAGATGCGCTCCTTGGCCCGACTTCGCTCCTCATCACGCCTCGCGCCGCCGAAGGCTGCATCGAATCCATGCTTGCCCAAGGCCTGCAGCAGCCCCTGAGTCTTCATGACGTCCGTATGCACTTTGCTGCCATGAGTGAACGGTCCGATGCCCTGCTTCACGCCCTCTTCGTTAATGTGAACCAAGAGGTCCACATCATACTTCTTGGCGATGGTGTCGCGGAACGAGATCATCTCGCGGAACTTCCAAGTCGTGTCGACGTGAAGCAGCGGAAACGGGATCTTGGCCGGGTAAAAGGCTTTGCGTGCCACATGCAACATCGCACCGGAGTCTTTTCCGATGCTGTAGAGCATCACTGGATTGTCGAACTGTGCGGCAACCTCTCGCATGATGTGGATGCTTTCCGCCTCAAGTTGCCTCAAATGAGAGAGCTTCTCCGCTCCAATGAGTAGGTGCGCGTCGCGGTTCTGTGTTTCGTCGCCAGAAGGTGAGGCCGTGCCAGGTGTCATGGTCATGCTGCGATTTTCCAAGAAGAGTTCGCGGCCTAACTAGCACTTTTCGCGTCGGAAAACGCGCGTATAAGAAAATGATTAAATTTCAGCCACTTACATGGATCGCGGCTCGAATACTGAAGCCAAACTGGTCAGTCTCGGCAGGACATCCTCCACAATTCCAGTAGGAATAAAAGGCGGATTTCCGTAGTCAAAGACAGCCATGACCCCACTTGCAGTCACGCTCACGGTCTTTAGCTCTCGGATGAACTTGAGTGGCTTGATGAGAGCGGGCAGAGCTTCGTCTTCGCTGAAGGCCTCAATCAGCTCGGGGCTCGCCTGAGCCGTCTTGAACTGAGATGCCAGGGTTCCTGAAGGTGGGCGGAAGTTCTTTTGCCCGGCCGACGGTCGCTTGTTGTGGACATAACTATGAAGCTCGACCCGTGGCGAATTCGCGAAGCGCACAAAAATTCGCCGCTGATCATCAGGATCGACGCTCACGCTGTAGCCGTCAAAGACTCCTTCCAATCGGCCGATCCCGTTGCGATACGGCGATGGCTTGTGGACCAGTCCCAAGCGCTCCGCCAGCGCCGGATATTGACTGCGGGCGACAACATTCCCCGCCTTCTTGCGCAGAAAGCCAAAGACCATGATTCCAAAGAAAAGGAATCCGAGAGGCAACATGGAATCAGACATACCGCCCACTAGCCGTGTCCTCTCAAAACGAGCAGCGCTCTGCCAAGCATGGGCGAAGGTATGTGCACGAAGCGAACGCTCCGCAAGGCCCTACTGCGCCTTCCACTCCTTTTTCAACTTCGCGACGCTGACGACGCGATAGCGACGATTCTTAAACACCACAGCTGATGAAGGCGGTTTCGCGAGGACCATATCCTTCGACTTTCGTCCCTTGAGCAGCTTACGCACATGCGAGGAAAACGGCTCAAACGAACCGGCTGAACCGCGTAGATGCTTCCCGTAGCGGTATTTGTTGACGAGAAAGTGCGTCACCCCACGTTGCTCCGCATAACGCAACACGTCGGCTTCGTCCGTTGCGTAGAGAGCATCTTGAGTCGCCATGGCGCGTTCTTTCTGGCGAGCCCAAGAATCCACGAACCAAGGCTGGAGCGTCTCGTAGGATCCCATGTGGGCACGCGCCCCCCAAAAAGGAATCCCATCACCATCAAGAATGTGAGTCGCAAAACGCGCATCCTCGGGCAGAGAGCGAACGAACTCATAAAGATCAGCATCGTCCTTTCGCGAGATCTCCATGCCCGTGTTCTTCTCGGTACCGCTGCCCATGATTAGCCAGAGTGCGCCCACGACCGCGGCCGTCGTCAGATTTCTCGCGACCTCGCGCCAGCGCCCGCGCAACCAAAACCAGAGCTGCGACACGCAGGCCATCACAATGGCCATCCCCGCCATGCGCATTCCAAAACTGTAGTATCGCTCAGGCGAATACAGGCGGAACGCGAGCAATCGCGATGCCGCATAGATAATCAACGTGCCCACAAAAAACGAAACGGCGACGGTTGGCGGAGGGCCCCATCGGAAGAGCGGCAGCAACAAGAACAACGAGAGAATCACGGCACCCAGTAGCTCGGGTTCGCGCCGCACTAAATCCGACCAAGCACTCTTCTCTTTGGAAGCGTGGGGCTTGACCGGAGCGATTAGAGCTTCACCCACAGCCCTCATCGGCTCGGCAAACGGCAAGATATAAAGCCTTCCGGAGCGGCCAAATGCGGGTTCCCCTTCGGCCTGCTCCAGGGTGTGGATCGGACCACTGTCGGAGCTCCCAAAGGCGGCTGGCGCGACGCAAACAAGACACACACCCACCAACATTACATAGCGCCTGAAGCGCCGCCCGAGCACGCCCCATGAAATGCGTCCCATTCCACGCACGGCCAAAAATCCTTCCGCCGCCAAGATCAAGTTCATGATCGAGGGATACGTGAGCGCCAAAATCACGGGAGCGAGAAACCGTGGGACTCTCTCTTGAGAAAGGACGCCGGCAATCCAGAGCGCGAAGCAGGGAAAGCCAAACCCACGAGGCAGCCCGCCTGCGATGCGCTCGGTCGAGTACCAGGTGTGCAGAACCAAGAACACCAAGAGCACAGACGCTGCGACCCCGGCTCGCCGTGAACGGGCGAGCACGACAGCCGCCCACACGAGCACTCCTAGCGCAACAAGTTGCACTAGCTTAGCGGCCCAGTAGATATCAACGACTGGCGAGAACATCATGTAAAGAATGCGCACGCCCCAGGGCACAGCTGAAAGCATCTCACTGGCGATGGGATCGTCACCAAGGGTTCCCTGAGAACCATAGCGGTGGAACGGAAAGATGATCGTCCGAGCATCATCGTTCTGTAGATCTGGATCGAAGAGCATTCCCCAGTTTGCTTCGGTCCAGACGGCCAAATAGCCACCAAGCAGGCAGAGGACCGCAGCGCGACTCAGCCAGAGGACAACGCGGACGGCAAGTGGTGAACTGAGCGCCTTTTCCAGGCGAGCCATAGCTTCAGCAAGAACGAGCTTCACGATTCGATTCCAGGGACTTCATCGACGAGGTGGCAGCGCACTTGGGACAGCGTTCGCTCAGTGATCAAGGGTGCTTCGCTGTAGCAACGATCCATCACGCGAGGGCAGCGTGTGTGAAAGCGACAGCCAGCGGGAGGGTTCGCAGGTGACGGTACATCTCCCAAAACGCGCACCTCTACCGGCTCACTCTCCGGATCTGGGGACGGCACCGCGCCAAGTAAACCCTTCGTGTAAGGGTGAAAAGGGTCAGAGAAAAGTTGCTGAGCTGGAGCTCGCTCAACAATCTGCCCGAGATACATCACTGCCACTTCGTCCGCCAAGTAGCGCACCACGGAAAGGTCGTGAGTGATGAACAAGAACGCCAGGCCGAGTTCATCTTGAAGGGTCCCCAATAGATTGAGGATCTGGGCCTGAATTGACACGTCGAGTGCCGATACCGCTTCGTCGCAAATCAAAAGATCGGGCTCGACTGCAAGCGCGCGAGCAATGCCGATGCGTTGCCGCTGGCCCCCCGAAAACTCGTGCGGAAAACGCGACATCTGATCGGGACTGAGCCTCACTCTCTTCAAGGCTTCCGCGACGCGGTCGCTGCGCTCGCCCTGATTCGTCGTCAATCGAAAGCTATCGAGCCCCTCAGCCACCAAATCGACAACGCGCATGCGCGGATTGAGGGAAGTCATGGGATCCTGGAAGACCATTTGGATCTTCTGCCTCAACGGGCGCATTTCTTGCTCCGAAATCTTGAGCAAATCGTGACCGCGAAACAGCACCTCGCCTGCCTGTGGTTCAACGAGGCGTAATAGGCTCCGCCCGACTGTCGTTTTCCCACAGCCAGACTCGCCAACCAACGCCAAAGTTTGGCCACGCTTCACTTGAAAGCTGACGTCATCCACAGCACGAACGTGGCCCACCGGACGCCGCAGGATCCCCGACGAATGGGAAACCAGGTGCGCAGGTTCTTCACATCAAGAAGAGGAGCATCGCTCATGATTCGCTCTCCACTTTTTTGTTTTGGGCAGCGTCTTTTGGGGCAGCGTCTTCTGGGGCGATGTCTTCTCGGACAGCGTCTTCTTCGGCAAGGCCTTCTCGCGCGAAACAAGCAACTCGCGCTCCCGACAAAGCGAGCGGCAACAACTGGGGCACTTTCTCGGCGCACACGGGCATCGCCTCCGGACAGCGCGTCCTAAAGCGGCAGCCAGTCGGCCAGTTCTTGGGTGAAGGTACCGCGCCTTCGATTTCATGAAGGGGTTCTCCTGGCGCGACGCGGCCAGGCAGCGACGCGATCAGACCTCGTGTGTAGGGGTGTGACGGCGTCCCGAGCACCTGCTGACGTGTTCCCTGCTCAACGATGCGACCGGCATACATCACAGCGATTTCATCAGCGATTTGGTTCACGACTCCCAAATCGTGAGTGATGAGCAGGATCGCTGTTTTGAAATCGCGCTGAAGTTCGCGCATCAGCTGAAGGATCTGCGCCTGGATGGTCACATCAAGCGCTGTGGTCGGTTCGTCCGCCAGGAGGACGCGCGGCTTCGTCACCAGCGCCATCGCGATCATGACGCGCTGTTTGAGTCCGCCCGACATTTGATGAGGAAAGGTATCAAAGCGCGATTCCGGATCAGGAATGCCCACTCGCTTAAACAAAGCAATGCCGCGCGTTCGCGCCTCGCTCTTGCTCACCTGCTCATGAAGCCTCAGCGCCTCGATGACTTGGTCTCCGACGCGCACCACGGGGTTGAGGCTCGTCATCGGTTCCTGGAAGATCATCGAGATTTCGTGACCTCGAATCTGCCGCATTTGCGGAACCGTTTTGTGCAGGATGTCTTCACCGAGCAGCCGCACTTCTCCCGAGGAGATTTCGCCGGGCCGAGGCACCAACCTGAGCAAAGAGAGCGCCGTCATCGATTTTCCACAGCCTGATTCACCCACCAAGGCAAGACATTTGCCTGGCTCAAGTGAGAAGCTGAGATCGTCAACAATCGGAACTCTTTTTCCGCCGATCGGGAACGTGGTCCTCAAATTAAGGGCTTCAAGCACCATCAGCGATCTTCTCCCAGGGTCCGAGGATCAAGCACGTCGCGGATTGCATCGCCAATCAGGTTCACAGCCAGGAGCAAGCCAAAAAGCGCGCCGGCAGCTGGTACGATGTTCCACCAAACAATCGGGTCCCGACTCAGTTCATCTTTCGCGGCGGCGATCATTTGCCCCCAGCTCCCGTTCACGCCGATGCCGAGCCAAGCCAACGTGGCTTCAGCGAGCACCAGGCTGGAGAACAGCAGCACGAAGGTAATCACCACCAGATGCATCAGATTCGGCAGAATGTGCCTGCGAATGATGGTGATGTCCCCCACTCCGAGAGAGCGAGCCGCGGCGACGTAGTCGAGCTCGCGAAGTTTCATGGCCTCGCCACGACTGAGACGACAAAAGCCAACCCAGCTCGTCACCCCCAGCGCAATGCAAACCGTGAGCGTGCTCTGTCCGAGCACCATGATCATGACGATCAGCAGCAAGATCCCCGGCATCGATGCCAACGTGCTGGTGATGAAGAACACGATATCATCTACCCAGCCCCCGAAGTAGCCAGCCGAGAGTCCAAACAGCAGGGCCAGAGGGATCGTGATCAGGCTGGTGAGGCCGCCGATCAAAAGCGCAACACGGGAGCCTTTGAGTGTGATGTAGACAATATCTTGACCAAGAATGTTCGTGCCCAGGAGGTGCGATCCTGGGCGATTCAAAGGTGTCTTGTCGTAAAACTCATACTTGGAAAGCGGCGCGGAGTAGCTCTTTTCCGTCGTGCCATCAAAAGCCCGATCAATCAGACTACGCGCTTCATGAGCCGTGACTTGGTCCACGGCTCTCTCGCTAGCGCCAATCCAAAGCACGGAGTCAGCGAGGGCGACCGCGACATAAAGCCCTAGAACAATCACTGAAAGCTTTCGCCGACGAAACACTTGGCCAAAGGCGACGCGCCAAATGTCATGTCGACGAATCGCCCAGCCTGCCCAAAGAGCAAGGGCGAAGAGCAACGCAACAATCAGATCACTCACCACGGCCTGATTGAACGGCTCCGCCAGCCAGACTGTCATCTTCTTCATCGAACCTGACATCAGAGCCTCAATCCAATCGAATTCTCGGATCAACCAGCGTGTAGCTGATGTCCGTCAAAATTTGGCCGAGAATAAACAGCAATGACCCGAGGAAGACCATCGCTCGAAGAGTCGAGAAGTCGTTAGCCTGAATCGCCTCAAAGGTGACAGCTCCCAGCCCTGGAATGCCGAAGCCAGCCTCAAGCAAGAGCGAACCAGTAAACAAGAACGGTATCGCCATGACCACCTGAGTGAGAATTGGTACAAGGGCGTTGCGCAGCACGTGAGCGGCCATGATACGCATCTCTCCTGCGCCCTTGGCTCGCGCGGTGCGCACATAGTCTTTGTGGATCTCTTCCACGAACACGGTGCGATAGAAACGCACGCTGCTGCCGAGAGAAGTGGCGACCCCCACCAGCACCGGTAACGCCAAAAAGCGCCAAATGACACTCGGCGAAGGATCAAACCCCGAGACCGGATACCAGCGCAAAAGCTTCCCCAGCAGAAACTGCCCGCCGATGATGTAAAGCAGGGTCGAAACGCTCATCGCGAGAACCGCCAGCGCGACGCCCATTCTATCGATGTAAGTCTCGCGAAAAAACGCGACGAACAAGCTGATGAAGATGCTGAGGATCAGACTGATCACAAAGATGGGCAGAGTGAGAAAGAAGCTTGGCCCCGCCCCCGCCCGGATGCGTTTGGAAATGAGCACGTCATCGGCGTCGCTGCGTCCGAAATCGAGAGTGACCATCTTCTTCACGTGATCAACCAGAAGATTCTCAGTCCAGTGACCCGGACCAGGCCAAACCGGCAAGTTGTAACCGTGATTCACCATCCACTGCTCGAGCACTTCAGGCATCGCCTTTTCGCCGACTGCTTGGCGCGCGATATCGATCGGCGACGACGCCAAGAAGAAAAGGGCGAACAGGAAAAAAATGACTCCGAACACAACGAGCACGCCGTAACCGCCACGCCGCACAATGTAGGAAAGCATCAGGTTCGCTCCCGGTAGTAAGTCCAAATTCCTGGGGCAAGAATCAGAATCGCCAGGAACAAAAGCGCAAAAGCGGGCCACAAGATCGGGTGATTCCAGTCCTTGCGAGCACGTTTCCGCACAGAAGTCTCCAGGTCATAGTACTTGGTCGCCGAGATTGTGCTCAGGCCGCTCGTGCGCACGTACTTCACCCAACCGTGGCTCAGCGCATAAGACTCGGGATGAAACAGCTCGATCCATGGTCGCTCGACTTCCAAGATTTCCCGCATCTGGACAATCATGCGAAGTCGCTCTTCATCGTTTTCGCGATTCCGCATCGCTTCAAACAGCTTGTCGAACTCGGCGTTCTTGAAGTTGGTGTTGTTGGGGCCACCTGACTCGGACCGTGCCATTTTTCCTGAAAGTAGGAACAGAAAGTTCTCCGGATCGGGGTAGTCAGCCATCCAGCCCCACTGATAAATCTGATACGAGCCCTTCTTCATCTTCTCGTAGAACTGATTGTAGTTCGTCGCCGCCAGCTCCACGTTGATCCCTAAGCGCCGCCACTGGTTCACCCAAAACAAGAATCGCACTCGCGCCTGCGGACTCGTATCGGGAACATCGAACGTCAAGCGGAGGGGCTTGCCTGTCTTTGGATCAATACCGTTTTCGAGCCCCACAGCCTTCAAGAGCGCCGCCGCTTTCTCAAGATTTGGGGTGCGGTACGGGTTTTTGTAATCTTCGTCGTAGCCGAAAATCCCGGGCGGGATCGGCGATTGAGCAGGCAAACCCCGGTTGTTTGAAAAGAGGCGCAAGTACTCTTTCACGTCGACGGCCAGACTCATCGCTTGCCGCACGGCCCGTGAGACGTCACCTCCAGCTCGACCGACCACCGGATCGTCCATGTTAAAGCCCAGATAATAGACGCCCGGATCGACATCTTTGCTGAGCTGGATACCCATCTTCTCCATTTCCTTCGAAAGGCCGTCCTCGTGAATCACCTTGTCGAAGCTCTCGCGCGCGATATTCGAAAAGTCGTAGTAGCCTTGCAGAAATTTGTTGAAGGAGGGGATGCTCTCCTTTTCCATGCGGTATTCGACCCGCTCGATGAAGGGGAGCGACTTGCCAACAGCTGGCCGCCAATCATCCCACTGTGGACCAGGGGGCACCTCAGGAAAAGTAGCGCCAGGCGCCTCCGGATTCTTGAGTCCCCACCAGGAGGGATTCGCTTCGAGCACCATGCGCGCCTGCTTGTCATAGAGCGTCACGACAAAACTGCCCGTCGAAATCGGATGTTCCGCGAACGGAGTGCGTCCGCCCTTTCCGTTGTAGTATTCAACGGCCTCCCAAGCGACGGGAGTGGTGAAGGGCATCGCGAACCAATAGAGAATTTGCGGATATTGCTCGCGAATCGTGATCTGAAGCGTGCGTTCATCAAGGGCAACCGCGCCAGGAAACTCCCCCGCCTGCTGGTACTGATCTTGAATCGGTCGCGCGCCGAAAGCCTTGTGCTTCGTGCGGCGACTTTGCAGCCTTTCGCTAAATTCACGAAAGCCCACGAGATTCGAAAAAGGCTCAATGACGGGACTGGTCACCGCCGGATCCGCGATGCGTTGGAGCTCGAAAACAAAATCCTGCGCCGTCACGGCGCGACCGTTCTTCTCGCCTTCGCTGCCCCCGGACAAAGAGAAACAAGGATCCGCTTGGAAGCGCAAATGTGGCCGCAGCTTGAACGTGTAGCGCACGCGACCGTCCGCTAGAACTTCCGGCTTCGGCAGACTCTCAGCCATGCTCGGCATCAAGCGATAGGGGCGCTCAATGTAATGATACTCAAGCAGAGTATCAAAAACCTTGTTCGTGATGGTCGTGTCTGCCGTGCCGTAGCTAATCGCTGGGTCGAGAGTCTTGGGCGCCTGACCGAAAGGCAAGTAGAGCACCTTGCTCTCGTCGTCAGCATCCGGATAAGGATTGTTCGAACAGCCCCAAGCCGAAAGCACGAGAAGAACGACCAGCAGTCGAGTCAATGCCTCTGGCAGTCGAGCTACCAGCAGAACAGTCGCCGTGGTCAGCGGTTGAACCAAGCAGGATGCGGAAGAAGCTCTCTTCACGGGCGCCACGCTAACGCGCGTAGCGCCCTGAGAAAAGTGCTCAGAGACCGCGCTGCTGCCGGTAGCGGTTGATCAGAGCGTTGGTGGAGCTGTCGTGAGCGAGCTCAGATGCGGTGCCTGACAATTCGGGAACAATGTTCTTGGCCAACACCTTGCCGAGTTCTACTCCCCACTGATCAAAGCTGTTCAAATCCCAGATAATTCCCTGGACAAAGACCTTGTGCTCATAGAGCGCAATCAATGCGCCGAGCGCCCGCGGAGTCAGCTTATCGATGAGCAAGGAGTTCGTGGGCCGGTTGCCCTCAAAGACTCGGTGATTCACCAAGTCTTCACGCGTTCCCTCTGCGCGTACCTGTTGCTCGGTCTTGCCAAACGCCAATGCTTCAGTCTGCGCGAAGTAGTTCGCCATCAGCAGATCGTGCATCGAGGCTTCGTCGGTCGAAAGCGGATTGAGGCTGTTCGAAAAAGCGATGAAGTCGCAAGGGATCAGTTTCGTGCCTTGATGGATCAGCTGGTAAAAAGCATGCTGACCATTGGTGCCCGGCTCGCCCCAAATGAGTGGCCCAGTGTCGTAACTGACGGGCTTTCCACTGCGCGTCACGCTCTTGCCGTTGCTCTCCATATCGAGCTGCTGCAAGTAGGCGGGGAAGCGTCGCAAGTACTGATCATAGGGGAGCACAGCAATGCTCTCCGCTCCGAAAAAGTTGTTGTACCAAACGCCGAGCAGCCCCATGAGCACTGGGAGATTCTGCTCAAACGGCGCGGTGCGGAAGTGCTCATCCATGTCACGAAAACCAGCGAGCATCTCAAGGAACGCGTCGGGGCCAACCGCAATCATCAGCGAGAGGCCGATGGCTGAATCCATCGAGTAACGACCGCCCACCCAATCCCAAAAACCAAACATATTGGCGGTGTCGATTCCGAATCCGGAAACAGCTTCCGCATTGGTAGAAACAGCCACAAAGTGCTTGGCAACCGCGTCTGTCGAACCCAGCTTTTCGACGAGCAGTGAGCGCGCCAGTTTCGCGTTAGCGAGTGTTTCCAGAGTGGTGAAGGTCTTTGAGCAAACGACAAACAGCGTCTCGGCCATGTCGAGGTCGTAGGTGTTTTCCGCGAAGTCGGTCGCGTCCACATTGGACACGTAGCGCACAGTCAAGTTGCGATCGCTGGCGTGCTTGAGTGCCTCGTAGGCCATGAGCGGCCCCAAATCAGATCCACCGATGCCGATGTTCACAATCGTCTTGATGCGCTTGCCCGTATGGCCAGTATGAACACCAGAGCGGACCTTCTCTGCGAAGGCTGCCATCTGATCAAGCACAGCGTACACATCAGGCACGACGTTCTTGCCCTCGACGAGAACAGTGGCATCGCGGGAAGCTCGTAGAGCAGTATGAAGAACCGCGCGACCTTCGGTCAGGTTGATCTTCTCGCCAGCGAACATCGCATCAATCGCGCCGCGGAGTCCGCGGGCTTCGGCCAACTTGACGAGAAGATCGAGGGTCTCCGAGGTGATGCGATTCTTGGAGTAGTCGAGGAAGATACCGGCTCCCTCCACGGAAAAACGAGCGGCGCGGCCCTGGTCCGATTCGAACAACTCGCGCAGATGGGTCCCTGCTACGGCATCGTAGTGAGCGGTCAATGCCTGGAACTCAGGAATAGTGGTCAGTTCGGCGAGGGGTGCAATTTCGGCCATAGTGGATCTCCGGGGGTGCTGGTAGGGCCGCCATGATGGCGAAACCGCTCCAAAAGAGAAGAGCCTCTCGAAAAGCTTCGCACCATGCAGAATCACTCGCTTCCAGCCTCACTGGACCAGGAATTGCGCGCGCCCTGGGTCGCCTGTCACGGCCTGCCCCGCCGGTTCGGCCCTCGGAGGCACGCTGTTTTCATCTCGGTCGAAAGCAATGTTAAGAAGCGGTCCCAAAGGAGGCAATCAATCGGGATGATTCGCTCAATGACGAAGGCGCTCAGCGCCCCAATGCTTACGGCTACACTCTTTTCTCTCGTGACCCTGTCGGGTTGCGGCCATTCAGAGGAAGAGTGGCAAGCCCAACTGGACAAATACAACCAACTCGCTTCTGCCCAGCAGGCAGAAAAAGCCGAGCACGCAAAGACTCAGGAGGAGCTGGAGCGCACTAAACAAGCGGTTCAGGCTCTCAAGGCTCAGCTTCAGAAGATGGGCATGAACCTCGATGAAGTCACCAGCGAAGCTCAGAAAGCCGGCACCGAGAAAGAACAACTCGCCCAAAGCCTCGAAGAACTCAAAGCAGCACTCGAAGAGTACAAGCAGCGCGCCGCTCAACTTGAGAAGATCAAGGCTCGCTACGACGAACTCAGCAAGAAGCTCCAAAAGCTGACCGATCTCGGCCTCAAGGTCGAGATTCGACACAACCGCATGGTGATTCGCCTGCCGGGCGACGTGCTCTACGCCTCAGGCAGCGACAAGCTGCAGACCAAGGGCGAAGAAGTGGTCGGCGCGGTAGCGGATGTCATTCGCAAAGACGAAACCTTGCGCAAGCGCTACTTCGAGGTTGCTGGCCACACGGATGACCGTCCGCTCAAGGGTGGTCGCTTTGGCGACAACTGGGGACTGTCGGCGATGCGCGGTCGCACCGTTTTGCTGTTCTTGATTGGTGATCCCAAAGATGGCGGAGGCGGACTCGATCCTGTGCGCCTGCACGCTGCCGGGTATGGCGACATTGATCCCGTCGCTAGCAACGACACCCCCGAGGGCCGGGAACAGAATCGTCGCGTCGAGCTCGTGCTCATGCCAGATGTCGAAGAAATGCTCAGCCTGAAGGACTTGACTAAGTAGTTGAAAAATCAGGGGCTCTTCGGATGAAGTGAAATCCCGAAGCGCCCCCTGAAACCGGACCCTGACCCTAGGAGTACCTGATCCTGTGTGGATCCTGCCTACTGCTAGCGTGTCGGGGTCTGTCGTACTACCTGTGCATAACGTGACGACCCAGGCTCGGAAGATCAAGGAAGGTTCTGGGGCGGAAGCAAGCGCGCCGATCCTCGAGGATCTCATGGCGAGCTATGTGGAGGGCGATGCGGCAGCATTCGAGACGCTCTACCGTCATCTTTCGCCGAAGTTATTCGGCTACCTTCTGCGACTCACTCGCCACCGTGAGCGCGCTGAAGACTTAGTCCAGATCACTTTTAGCAAGATTCACCGAGCCCGCGATTCTTACCTTTGTGGCGCCCCGCTTTTGCCCTGGGTGCTGGCGATTGCGCGACGTTCTTTTTACGACGAGCGACGCCGCGCAAAGGTGCGCCCCGAAGATTTGAGCTACGATGGGATTGTCCCAGAACCGAAAATCGAACCCGAAAACCTCGGCAACGACGTGACCGCTGCACTTGAACACGCCATGGGGAAGCTCCCGACTGCCTATGCTGAAGCAATTCAGCTGACGAAGATCACTGGCCTGAGCATTGCCGAAGCTTCGGAGGTGCTGGGCGCATCGAAAACCGCCGTAAAACTACGCGTGCACCGTGGCTACACCATCTTGCGGCAAGAACTTGAGCAGTATGGGAGGACAATCTGATGGATACTGTCGATCCCTTCGCCCAACTGGCGGCAAAAGCGGCCGCTCCGAGTGACCGAGTGTTGAACGCTCTTCGCGAAGAAGTACGCGACGACACCAAGCCGCGCCAATCGCTCTCCCGGGCAAAGCGCACCTGGTTCTCGGTCCTCGCCCTCGCTCTCGGTTTCACTCTGACCACGGTCAAGATTGTTGGCCACTCACCCACTGCCTTCGTGATGGCTTTGGCCGCATGCAGTCTCAGCATCGGTGCTTTACTCTTCTCAGGCGTCATCCCTGGCAACGGAAGTACGAGCGTAGGTACCCGCCGCAGCCTGCTTGGTGTCTTGGCGGTGGTGACATTCACAGTGCTCGCGCTCAAGGCCGATTACTTCATGCCTCTTGGACAACTGACCCAAGGCGAGCACATCACGCGAATCGCTCACTGTGGGGTCTATTCTCTCATGGCGGGAGTGATCGCCTCTTCTGGCGTGATGATCATCTGGCGCCGCACCGATCCTTTCTCGCCTGGCCTGACCGGGGCGCTGATTGGATTCCTGGGCGGACTCATCGGTACCGTGAGCGTCAGTCTGTCTTGTCGCGCCGACGAAGGCATTCACCTCACTTTAGGTCACGGGATCGCGACCGTGCTCGTGGCCGCGCTGTGTTGGTTTTGGGGGCGCAAGTGGCTGGCCCCGTGAACGACTCCCATGATGGCGGCGTCGAAACGCCTTCTCTTTCTCAAAAAGAGCAGCCCAGCTTTGTGCGCCGCGCAACGGACATCGTCATTTGGCTCGCGGTAGCAGCCGCACTGGTGCTGGCCTTTATGCCACGCTCTTCTGGTCCGCAGGAAGGAAAGCCGGCACCGGCAATGGAACTCCCCGTCGTCGGAGTTCAAGGACGAAGCGCGCAATTCGGTGAGCGCCCGGAGCTGCGCGGCGTTCCTGGCGCACTTGAGCGACCACTTCTGATCGAAGCCTTCGCGAGTTGGTGCGGTGCCTGTCGTCGCACGAGCGGCACGTTAGAAGATCTGCGGCCCGCGCAAGACGCAGGGAAACTCGATGTGCTTGCGATCAGCGTCGACGACAACGCGAGAAAAGCTCTTCAGGCCAAAACCAGTTGGCCCATCAAGGTCGACGTCCTCCACGATGAATCGGGTGAATTTTCGCGCTCCTACCAAGTCGACGTACTGCCGACTTACATCCTCATCGGCACTGACGGCACAGTGAAACGCGTCACCGCAGGGATCGCTGGCGCCTCAGATGTACGTGCCTGGCTCGCAGAGGCCGACGAGTAAATCAGCACCGCGGAAAGTCAGCCGCGCCTGAGCAAGGGCTTATTCCTCGGGAGCCTCTTGGGGCGCGATTTCTTCAGGTTCAGGGCTATCAGCCTGCGCCTCAGTGTCAGGCTGCAATTCAGTGTCAGCCTGCGGCGCGTCGCCTTCTGCTCCCTCCGGGCGACGTAGTCCCGCTGGCGCATCATTGCGTGGGGGCGGTTCCTTGAGCGTCACGCCTTCGGCGGATTCGAAGAAGCGGGTCACTCGCCACTTTCGCTCCTCGCGCTCAATGCCCATGAACCTTTCCTTCTCGCCTTCAGTGCCGCCCAGCGTGCGTACCTTCACTAGCGCGTCGATTGAGTTGGCCTGCAAGACAGTAGAAACGCTCATCAGGGAGGGACGGGCTTGCTTGCGCGACTCACACTCGCCACAGGCGGCGGCATCCTTCTTGATCTGCGCGAGTGCATCGCCACTGGCTAGCTCCTCAGCAATCTTGAAGTCACCACCGCTCACCGCTTGAGCCAGCTCAAGCCCGACGTCCTTTGGAGTGCGCGTGCGATCCTCGAGAGAGACTTTGCGCGGAGTGAGACTTTCACCAGGCACTCGGTAATTGCAGGCAGCGCGTCCAGCACCCCAAAGAATCAAGGTCGAAGCGCAAATCACGCCAAGCATGATCAGCGTTTGCCGCGAAGGGGCATCGATCTTCTCCTCATCCAGCGGCTCACCAGCAGGTCCTTCAACCTGGCTCTTTTTCTTCCCCGAGGAAGCCTTGTCTTTCTCCGAACTCATCGCGGCGGGAGCATCCCCTCGCCCAGGGTGTTCTGCAACATCGTTTTGTGCTGGATCCGCAGCGTGGGGTTCGTCAATCTGCCCCAGGGCCCCTATGCTCCACCTATGCCGGGCGCGAAAGCTCCACAACCCCCATCTCGGGCGCTCTTTCTCTGGCGCGCTTCGGCCCAGAGTGAACTTTCACAAGTCCCCGCCAAGAAGCTCCGACGGCTGAGCGTGAGCGCCGCCATGCTCGCCTTGAGCGGTGTCAGCTCTGTGCTGCTCGTGACCTGGCTCGGTGCGGCCGATGTCGCGGACATCGTGGCGCTGCGTATTGCTGCCTATGCTTGCTGGCTCATCGGTGGCATCGGCCTCTGGACTCTGCTGTCCAGCGAAGCCATAGCGGAGGAAAATCAAAAGCTCGCCGAGCTACGTGGAGTCAAAATGGAGGATCCCGAGTTCGTCGCGCTCAGTGTGGTGCGACTCTTGAGCAAAGGGATGTTTTGGGCCTCACTCCCAGGACTACTCGTCGCCGCACTCGTCAGCACCAGCTCAAGCATGTTCGCTCAACGTGTAGCTCTTCTTGTTTGCACCATGGCCTACTTGCTGAGCCTCGCTGTCGTTCTCGCGCTGATCGGGGCGCTGAGCAGCCGACTCTCCAGGACGCGGGCACGAATCATCGCCGCCGCATTGGTACTCGGTCCCTTCCTCCTCAGCATCACGGCATCGTCCCCGCTGAGTATTCCCAGCTTCTACATTTGGACCTTCGGAAAACTCATCGCGTGGGGAGGCATCGCCTGATGGGCTCGGGAGAAGTTGCCACTTTGAGCCTTCGGCAGGCGCGAATTCTTCCGCAAACTCGCGCGATTTCTCTCAATTTTCCACCAGGCATTCACGCGCTCGTGACCGCTCGAAAACAATACGCTCAAGCTTTGCTTGAGTGCCTAGCTGGGCTGCGAAAGCCGCTCGGAAGCCCATGGAATCGAGGCAACGTTCGGCTCGTGGGGAGAGATCCATTCGGGAGTCCCCAGCTTCGCGCTCAGCTTGGACTCACTCTTCCTCATGAGCCAGCTCTGCCCGAAGCGCCCACCTTGCAGGCCGCACTCGAACCAATTCTCAGTTTGCGTCTCAAGGCCGATCCCCTGGCGACGGCCTCACCGGGCCAGATCATTTTCGTCAAAGACTTGCTCCAGGAACCCCCGCAGTCGATGACCCAGGAGCAGCTCCGCCGGGTGGCTCTCGGCCTGGCGCTCTCGATGCGCGCTCCCCGAGCGCTCCTGCTCTACCATCCGCTGCAGGATCTCTCCCTTGAAGAGACCAGCGTCGTCCTGAAGCGACTCCACCACCACAGCGAGTCTGGCATCCCCATCGTTTGTGTCACGCCGACCCTCGCTGACGCGCAAAAGCTTAGTCCTCGTATTCAAGAAATCGGGAACATGAGTTCGCCTGCGGAATCGGAAATGAGCTACCGCATCTCCTGCTCGGAACCAGCAAGACTCGCTGAGCTGGCGGCAAATCGGCACGGAATCGGCCAAGTTCTCGTGCCAAAAGAACAGCCACATTGCTTATTGCTGGAGCTCACAGGCGATGCCGCCGCGACTCATGCACTGACAGCTCTACTGGCCGAAGCACCGGGTGTGATCTTTCAAGTGGAGAAAACATCACGATGAAAGATTGGCGAAAAGCATTCTGGACGTGCCTCGCCCTCGTTCCCCTCATCTTGTCGACAACAAGTGACTTAGTGAAGCCCCAAGTGGGTGTCAGCATGGCTCTCACTCTCATTTTTTTGGGGGCACTCCCCCTTCTGGCCACGGCAATCTTTTGGTCCCCGCCATCTTTCGAAACAGATCCGTTGATTCGTTTTGGCAAAAGTCGACAGGGTCTGGCGCGACGTTTTCTGTTCAAGAAAATCACCGTCCTGTTCACCGTGGCAGCCGCAACCGGCACCCTGGCGCAAATGACTCTCTATGGTGACGCGCCCTACAAAAGCTCAAACCCCGCGCTCGCACAAAACGAACTCTTCGCTGATGTGCTCTCTACCTTGCCTGTGGCACTCGCCGCCGCAGTTAGTCTGGCCTGCTTCTTCGCATTTGCCCAATCCTGGTTGGGCAAGCCCGGACTGATTCTCGCGCTTTTCGGCAGTTGGCTCTTCACACCGCAAGACAGTCTTTGGGGACTCTCGCTCCCGGCCAATCACATCCGCCATCTACTCGCGATCGGAGCACCGTTGCCGCTTCCGAGCTGGGGTTCTCTGCTCATGCTCTACGCGATGGCAGCCCTACTCTTCGCCCTGACCATGAAGCGCGTACCCAGGTAGCACGACGCAAAGAAGTGCCCTCCAGAACCCACCTAGGAGCTCTTGATGGGCAATTTCTAGCGACTTACACCACTTATTGCTCGCGAAACGCTTCGGCGGGGCGCAAGCGCGATGCATGCAGTGCAGGCCAAACAGTGGCCAGCAGGCAGACGAGTACTGCGAAGATCCCCACCAGCAGAAAATCGAACGGTCGCACGTCCACAGGCAAGTGGGAGATAAAGTAAACGCCTGGGTCGAGCGGGATCGCCCACTTGAGAAGCACCCGGCAAACAAGAACCGCCATGCCCAAACCAAGCGTTCCTCCTACCGCGCCAATGATCACTCCTTGGTAGAGGAATGTTCGTAAGATGGCGGAGTCTGCGGCGCCCATCGCCTTGAGGACAGCGATCTCCTTCTTCTTGTCGAGCACGACCATGATCAGTGTGGCGATCACGGTAAAGGCGGCGACAACAATAATGAGCGCCAAGACGGCGCTCATCAAAATCTGCTGAATCCGAAGAGCGGTAAACAGTCCGTGATTCAGCTCTTCCCAGTCCATCGTGTAGTGCAAACCCGAACCAAGGGTCTTGTCGATATCGAGAGCAATCTGCTTAGCGTTATCGATATCCTTCACGCGCATCTCGAGACCGGTGACGCTATCGCCAGCGTCTGAAAACTGTTGGGCCTGGTAGAGATCGGTGTAGACGAGCTTCGAGTCGTACTGATCAAAACCGGCGTAGAAGATGCCAATCACACGAAACTCTTTGGCGACAGGAGCGCGAATCGAATCATTCGAGAAACTGAAGCCAATCGTCGGAGAAGTCACCTGGACGCAGTCACCGAGCCCGGCTTTGAGGTTCTCGCCCAAGGTCCTTCCGATCACGATCCCAGGCAATTTAGCGCCCTTCATCGTACATGGGTCAGGGTTCAGCTCAGGGGTCAGAACATCGTCCTCGGGGAGGAGACTCTTGTAGCCGCCTTCAGGAACAATGCTGCCCTGCGGATCGCCCTCCTCAAGTTCCAGCTTGAATTCCTCGGCAGGAGGCTCTGCGTCTTCCTTTGCTTCAAGCTCTTTCTGAGCAGCCGATGCGTCTTCCAAAAGGTCGTCGATTTGATCGAAGAGATTCTCGTCTTCGTCGATCTTCACCGCACCTTTGTCACCGCTGCGAGGGTAGGTGCTTCGATTGATCTGTTCCCGTCGCGACTCGGGAGGCTTCGTGCCAGCAAGGCGGAGCCCTTCAAGCCCCCCACTGACGATATGCTTCGGGAGATCGAGCACATCCGATACCCGCTTGGGATCGATCCCCTTGAGGAGAACGCCTGTCGCCGTTCGCTCGCCGCGAGTCACCATCATGGGATTAATGGTAAAGGGAGCAACACCTGTCACTCCCGGCACCTTCTCCATGTCCTTCATCATCTCGCGATACTCGCCGAAGTAACTCGAGCGCTTGAGCACGAGCACGTGAGCGTTCACACCGAGCACTTTGTCGCGGAATTCTTTGCGAAAGCCACCCGTCACACTCATCGCTGTCGCCAGACCGGCGACGCCGAGGGCCACTCCAAGCACAGCGAAGAATGTTCCCATGGAAATGAAGGAACGCTTCTTGGAGGCCATGTAGCGGCGCGCCAGATCAAAGGGGAAACCCATCGGCGCTGCGTGTAGCATCGCCACCCGATGAACCCTAGGGCTGAGCTCTACTCGCTCCAATGAGACTAGAAAATGCCCCCGGCGAGAAAATTCCGGCAAGAAGAATGAACTTCTCGACCGAAAAGGCCGAAAACTTTTCACACTCAGGCCGTCCTTGCGAAGAGAATCCGGCGTTCTTTTCTCGAAGGATGAAAACCCGGTGAAAGCTTTGGGCAGAGGTTTATTCTTGCTTACCGTCTCAGGTACGCTTCGCATTCTAAATTGCCGCACCATCTGATTTTTTGGTCGACGCGGTAAGTTTTCCGAACCCCATTTCCGACGTAGACTGAGCGATTCCTTGTGAGCAAGCCTGAACCAACCAAAAAGAAGCCCGACGCGGGGGCGAAGGCTTCGGGGCCGAGAACCAATCCGGCTCTTCCCACAGGTGGACTGCGCAAGGTGACGCTTTCTCCGGCCCAAACGATTGGGGAATTCGGTGTATCCGAGCCGCCCCTCTCGCAAGGTCCGACAATGGCACCGCCCCCCGAGGACGAAATCGACGCTTACCTCGGGGCGACGATCGACGGACGCTACTTGGTCGAGAAACAACTCGGTGAGGGCGGCATGGGTGTCGTCTATCTTTGTCGCCACACCATCATCGACAAGAAAGTAGCGATGAAGGTGCTGCGGGCCGACATGGCTCGCAACGAAGAAGTCACCGAGCGCTTCCTCAACGAAGCTCGCTCCGCCTCATCAATTGGCAATCCTCATATCATCGACATCAGCGACTTCGGTCGCCTGCCCGATGGTGCCACCTATTTCGTCATGGAGTTTCTCTCAGGAACTCCGATGGCTGAACTCGCAGATGCGGGGATCGCACTCGAACCTGATCGGGTCGGGCACATAGGCATTCAGCTGACGCAAGGGCTCGCGGCTGCGCACGAGGCCGGGATTGTTCATCGCGATCTCAAGCCAGACAACATTTTCCTGGTCAAACAGGGAGCCCAAGAAGACTTCGTCAAGATCCTGGATTTTGGCATCGCGAAAGCGAGCTCCAACGCGAGCAAGCTGACCCAAGCAGGACAGGTCTTTGGAACGCCTCACTACATGTCGCCGGAGCAAGCAGCAGGCGCCGTGGTGGACCATCGCTCGGACATCTACGCGCTCGGCATCATTCTCTATGAGCTCTCCACAGGAACGTTGCCGTTTGATGCCGACAACTTCATGGCGATCCTGACCCAGCATATGTACAAAGCGCCACTGCCGCCTTCTCAGGTGGAGGGGTTGCCTCATGAGTTCCCCGATGGCCTTGAGATGATCATTCTCAAATGCATGGCGAAGGAACCGGCTGATCGCTACCAGACCATGTCGGAAGTTGGCGACCAGCTTCGTCAGGTGTTCACGGGCGGTTTGCAAATTAGCGCTCGCGAAATGCGCAGCATTGCAGATGGTTTCGCCTCCGCCGAAGACTTTTTTGCTCGTACAGGCGGGCGCTTCTCAAGCGCCGGCCAGGCGCCTCCCGCGACCGCGAAGACCAACACCGGTCGCCGAGAAGGCTCAAACTTGCCTCTCTACTCCGTGATCGGCGCGGCAGCTGCGCTACTCACAGGCGCCGTCGTGTGGGCTCTCGCCACTCCGAGCAATGCGCCCACCCCCGAACCCGAGCCTCTTGTCGCCCAGGAAAGCCCCGGAAAGCTTGAGCCTTTGCCGCAGCCAGAGGTTGCCCCCGCGTCAAGCGCCCAGCCGGAAGACAAGACCCCTGCAAAAGTGCGTGTGGTCATCGCGGTGGATCCACTCGATGCCCACGTTTTCGACGGCGAAACCGATCTCGGCGCCAGTCCTATCGTTGTTGAAGTCGGCGAGAGCCCTCTCAGTCTGACTGTGAAGAAAAAGGGCTATGAAGACCATGCTCTTTCGGTTGATGGCAAAGAACAAAAAATTTCGCTGCCATTAAAGAAGATCGCACAGCGACCGAGCACTCATATCGCTCCTCGCCCCCAGCCGACGACGGCACCCAAGCCGAAATCTAAGATGGGCGACGACGGCCTGGTCAATCCCTGGGATTAAGTCCAAAACGCCCTCGTGCAGGATCTTCTCTCAGCGCTCAAGAGCGCGATTCCTTCAGAAGTACGGTCAATTGCCCGCGTTCTCTCTGAAAGTGGCCACCGCTCTTGGATCGTAGGCGGATGCGTGCGCGACATCGCGCGAGGTCTCGAAACCTCGGCCGCGACGATCAAGGCAAGCGATTGGGATCTGGCGACGAGTGCTCCTCCCCAGGCGGTATTGAAACTCTTCAAACGAGTGATCCCTACCGGTCTGGAGCACGGCACCGTGACGATTGTTCTCAACAAGCAGCACTTTGAAGTCACGACCTTACGTGGGGAACGCGGACACAGTGATGGGCGTCGCCCGGATGAAGTCTTCTTTGTCAGCGACCTTGAAGAAGATTTGCTCAGGCGAGACATGACCGTCAACGCCATGGCCTACAACGTGGTGGAGGAAACCTTTCATGATCCGTTTGGTGGTCTGAGCGATCTTGAAAGTGGCCTTTTGCGAGCGGTGGGCGATCCAGCTGCGCGCTTTTCTGAGGACGGCCTGCGGGTGCTGCGCTGCGCGCGATTCTGCGCAACTCTGGGTTTTTCCATTGAAGAAGAGACGGCTCGTGCGATTCGTCCCTCCCTGGACAGCTTTCGCAAAGTTGCCCAGGAAAGAGTCCGCGACGAATGGTTCAAAGCCCTCAAGAGCTCCGAGCCGAGTCGATTTCTTCGAGCTACTTTGGAGCATGGACTGCTCGAAATCACGTTTCCTCATTTGTTTGAAGGAGAAAGTGCGAGCTCGCCACGCTTTGAAGAAGCACTCTCTCTCATCGATTCTGCTCCCGCCGATCCACTCTTTCGAATGGCACTCTGCTGCGTACTCGGCGCTGATTCACTCGCTTCAGCTGCCGACTCGGGCTCCTCCCCTTTGAGCTCAAAGAAGCTTGAGAGCGTCGCCACTGACTGCGCTGCGCTCTTGAAGCTTTCCCGTGAAGAAGCAGGACGCTTGAAGCTACTTGTGGAAAACCACCGGCTACCCGAGGATCTGAGCCGCGCGCCAACTCCCGCCGGAGCGCGTCGTTACCTCAGTTCCATCGGCCGACAACAGGCCAAGGAGGTCATCGCGTTTCAACGCGCCGCCTGCGGTTTGGAGACGGCGCCCTCAAATACCGCCACCCCTGACGCTCAGACACGCCTTGAGAAACAGCACAGCTCCGTTCAAAAAGCACATGGGCTCCTACAAGAAGCACTCGATTCGGGCGCCGCCCTTTCTCTTAAAGAGCTAAAAATCGGGGGGAAAGAGCTCCTTGAAGCTGGTATTCCACGCGGACCGGAGCTCGGGCGCGCTCTACAAGCCTTGTTAGAAGCCGTGCTTGAAGATCCCGACCGAAACGAGCGCGACAAGCTGCTCGCGCTGGCGACCGGCGCGTCGTAGCGCCGGCGCCGGGCGAGAGCGCCGCAAACGCCGCGCAATCGAGCCAAGAAGTCGCCCCGGAAAACCACCCTCGAAACCGCGACGCGACTTCGCTACCTTCCGCGCATGCCTGAATTTGTTTTCACGATGCAAGAGGTGACACGCGTTCACCCCCCTGACAAAAAAGTTCTCGACAACGTCACACTCGCTTTTCTTCCGGGAGCCAAAATCGGAGTGATCGGCGCGAATGGCTCGGGCAAGAGCTCTTTGATGCGCATCATGGCCGGTCAGGACGACGGATTCACGGGCGAGGCCAAACCGCATCCCTCAATCAAGGTGGGCTACTTCGCGCAGGAACCCGATATGGGTGGAGTGAAAACGGTGCGCGAAGCGGTGGAGCTAGCGGTAGCGGACACACGAGATCTGCTCACCAAATTCGAGGAGATCAGCGCCAAATTCGCCGAGCCAATGAGCGACGACGAAATGAATGCGCTCCTCGAAAAGCAGGGAAAATTGCAGGACCGGATTGACGCGATCGACGCCTGGAGCCTGGACCAAAAGGTTGATCGCGCGATGGATGCCCTACGACTTCCGCCTGGGGATTCCGAAATCGAGGTACTTTCCGGTGGTGAGAAACGCCGAGTCGCTCTGTGCCGTATCATTCTCGAAAACCCCGACATGTTGCTGCTCGACGAGCCCACCAACCATCTCGACGCCGAATCTGTCGCATGGCTCGAACGCTTTCTCAAAGAATACCCGGGAACCGTGGTGGCGGTGACCCATGATCGGTATTTCCTCGACGACGTCGCGGAGTGGATCCTCGAACTCGATCGCGGCCGGGGTTATCCTTTCCATGGCAACTATTCCGGTTGGCTGGAGCAAAAGCGAGCACGCTTGGCCTCCGAGGAAAAACAAGAAAGCGCCAGGCAGCGTAAACTGAAGCAAGAGCTCGAATGGGTACAACAGAGCCCCAAGGCTCGTCAGGCGAAGAGCAAAGCCCGCCTGACAGCCTACGAGGAATTGATGAACCAAGCGGCGGACAAGACGCGCGATGGCGGGGACATTACAATTCCCCCAGGCCCGCGCCTGGGAGAAACCGTGATCGAGGCCAAGAATCTCCGCAAAGCTTTCGGCGATAAGCTGCTGATCGACGACCTTTCCTTTCGCCTGCCTCGAAGTGGCATTGTGGGCATCATTGGTCCGAACGGTGCCGGTAAGTCGACGCTCTTCCGCATGCTGGTTGGCGAACAAACGCCCGACTCAGGAGAACTCAAACTGGGAGAAACGGTCGAGATTTCCTATGTGGACCAGTCTCGAGACGAACTCGGAGCGGACAAGAATATCTTCGAGGAGATTTCTCAAGGAAACGAGGTGATCGAACTCGGCGTTCGAGAAGTTGCGGCCCGTGCCTACTGCTCTTGGTTCGGATTCAAAGGCAGCGACCAGCAGAAAAAGGTCGGCTCTCTCTCTGGTGGAGAGCGAAACCGCGTTCACTTGGCCAAATTGCTCAAGCAGGGGGGCAACTTGCTGCTACTCGACGAGCCAACCAATGACTTGGACGTGGACACTCTGCGCTCTTTGGAAGGCGCCCTGCTCGACTTCCCAGGCTGCGCAGTGGTCATCAGCCATGATCGCTGGTTCCTGGACCGCATTGCGACTCACATCATGGCCTTCGAAGGCGACAGTCATGTGGAGTGGTTCGAGGGGAATTACCAAGCCTACGAAGAAGACCGCAAACGACGCATGGGCGAGGACGCCAACCAACCGCGACGCATCAAGTACCGAAAGATTCAGTAACTCGGACCCGAGCTGATGGGTTGCGGCTGGCGAAGCCGATTCAGCAAATGAAAAACCCCTCGAGCGCGCCGCGCTTGAGGGGTTTTCTGATTCGACAGGGGAGGAGTGGGTCAGGCCTCGCCGGTCGCTGGCTTTGCTGGGCCCGAAAACAGAGGACCACGGTCCTTCTTCTCTTTCTTCTTCCTATCCGCCCAGGTCGGGATGACGACTCGAGTCCGTGCCGGAAGTTCGCGACCATCGATGCAGGCCGAAATTTCCTCGGAATCGAGTGTCTCGCGCTCCAGCAGCGCCGTTGCCAAACGATCCAATTTTTCACGATTGTCGCGCACCACTTTGCGAGCGAGTTCATGCTGAGCGCTGACGATACGGAACACTTCCTCGTCAATCTGACGAGCCGTCGCCTCCGAGTAGTCTTCGCGTCGTTGAGCCATTTCGCGCCCCAAGAACACATTCTGTTCGTTCTCCCCGTAAGCGATCGGTCCCATCTTGTCGCTCATGCCGAGCTCGCACACCATCGCGCGAGCTAAGCCTGTCGCCCGCTTGATGTCATCCGAGGCGCCCGTGGTGATTTCGTTAAAGACTTCTTCTTCCGCCACGCGGCCACCGAGTGCCATGGCAATCTTCGCCATGGTCTGGCTTCGAGTCATCAAATGGCGGTCTTCAGTAGGCAGAAACATGGTGACTCCGAGCGCAGCGCCGCGGGGAATGATCGAGACCTTGTGAACAGGGTCATTGCCCGGCACGAGCTGGCCCACAATCGTGTGCCCCGCTTCGTGCCACGCGCTGGTGCGGCGTTCATTTTCGCCCATCACCATCGAGCGTCGTTCAGCGCCCATGAGGACTTTATCCTTCGCGAGCTCGATGTCCTCCATGTAGACCGCATCCTTGTCCTGGCGCGCTGCCAGGAGAGCAGCCTCGTTGACCAGGTTTTCCAAGTCGGCGCCAACAAATCCCGGAGTTCCCGCTGCGATGATGCTCAGATCGACGTCGTCGCCCAGGGGCACCTTGCTGGTATGAACAAGAAGTATGCCTTCGCGTCCGCGGACGTCAGGTCGCGGCACAGTGATACGCCTGTCGAATCGCCCCGGGCGCATGATGGCTGGGTCAAGAACGTCAGGCCGGTTCGTCGCCGCGATGATGATCACGCCTTCACTCGACTCAAAACCATCCATCTCCACGAGCAGCTGATTCAATGTCTGCTCGCGCTCATCGTGCCCACCACCGAGACCCGCACCACGATGGCGACCAACTGCGTCGATCTCGTCGATAAAGATGATGCAAGGAGCGTGCTTCTTCCCTTGTTCGAATAGGTCACGAACGCGGCTAGCGCCCACGCCCACGAACATCTCCACGAAATCTGAGCCAGAGATACTAAAAAACGGAACACCGGCCTCGCCCGCAATCGCGCGCGCTAGCAAAGTTTTCCCGGTTCCAGGTGGCCCCATCATGAGCACACCCTTAGGAATGCGACCGCCGAGTCGTTGGAATTTCTTAGGGTCTTTGAGGAACGCGATGATTTCCTCGACTTCATCCTTGGCTTCATCAACACCGGCCACGTCAACAAAGGTCACCTTGTTCTGCGCCTCGTTGAGTAGACGAGCGCGGCTCTTGCCGAAGCTCATTGCCTTGCCGCCACCGGACTGCAGCTGCCTCATGAACAGATAGAACATGACGAGAATGAAGAGCATCGGCAGGGCGAAGGTGAGTGCGGTCATCCACACGGCGCTGCCATCGTCCTTTTCGTACTTCACCTTCACGCCGCTCTTGAGCAGCACATCCGGATCAGCATCGGGCGGACCTATCGCTACTCCAACGCCTGGTTCGGGCTGGCCGTTCTTGTCGGTGATCTTGAATTCGTAATTGCGTTCCCGGATTTTGACTTCCGCGACACGCCGCTCTCCTTCAGGCGCTTGAACGAGGTCGATGAACTCACTGTAAGTCATCAGCTGCTCTTGGCTATTTTGCGGACCAAGGAGCTGCCAAACAGCAAGGAGAGATACGATGACGACGACCCAGAGAAGGAGGGTCTTTTGGGGTTGCTTCACTTCTGAACCTCGGGAGCGCAAAAACCTCGAAGAGATCGGGTGCGCGACAAGTTGCGGTCTCTAACCAGACCTATTTAGGGATCCTAGCCTGGTCAGGACAATGCGCCCCTAGAAAATAGGTACCGAATCCTCAAAATTCGAAAAGAATCTCACGCTTGTCCGCTCCGAAAATGGCGTCCCCCGGCGAGAATGGGGAATCAACGCTCTCGAACGAGACGGATTCCACCAGAAATCGGTAAATCCAGGTTCAATTGAGGATTCTTGAGGGCGGCGCGCAATTGCTCGCGTTGTTCACGATTCAGTCCGCCCGGCTCATCCAAATGGCCGGCGTCATCGGCAAGTGCTTCCAGATGCTCAACGATGCCCGGCCCCAATTCCCGAAGAAGCGGAAGAAGCTCCTGCCTGACCCGCACGCGCAAGAAGCGTGGATCGCTATTGGACGGATCGGTGACGAAGGGAACCCCATGCCTGGCGATATGAAGCTCCACGTCGCTTCGGTTCGCCCGGATCATGGGTCTGAGCAACTTGTCTTGTTGCGCGCGAAATGCGCAGAGGCCTTCCAAAGAAGTGCCTCGGAGCATCCGCAGCAGCATCGTCTCGGCGCGATCGTCTTTGTGGTGCGCGGTCGCCAAATAGGCCCCTGGTCCGAAGTGTTCTTCGGCCATGGCCCAAAGGGCCTGGTAGCGTGCTTCGCGCGCCCTCTCCTGAAGGTTTCCACCTTCGCTCAGCCCAAGATCTCCGGTGGCAAAAGGGACATCGCTCTTGAGACAGAAGGACTCGACCAGTGACACTTCGGCGGCAGCCTCACTGCGAAGATTGTGATTGAGTGAAAGAGCCAAAAGCTGGAAGCCCATTGTTTGGCGCAATCGACTCAGCACATCGAGGAGCGCCATTGAATCAGGACCTCCAGAGACGCCGAGTGCGAGCTTGAAGTTCGCGGGCAGGCGGCACTCCTTTTGAAGGGCTCTTTCCACGTGGCGTCTCAGGCTAGGAGGGTGCGAACGTCCGTTCATTTACGCCCCTTCGAATAACTTACAAAACAGGAGTTCACCGCGATCGAGAGAAGGGCTGCGGTGCTCATCGATCGGATACCCTTCCGAACAGACCTCAGCCCGAGGATCGAAATAGGCGCAGTCCGGACAAGTAAATTGAAGGCGAAACTTCTTCGCCTCCTTGCGGAATCGCTCGTCGATGACCGTCTTCATGAAAGGTTCTCTTCTCGCTCAGGGAAACGGTTGCGCAGGCTGGCCACGCCGGAAGAGGAAGTTCATCGAGCCAGTGACATGACTTTGAACTTCCGCAGGGATGTCGTCCACACTGGTTCCGCCAGGCGCGATGTCTCGTGGATCCGCAAACACAACGTCAAACGTCGCTTCAATCTGACGCTCCTCCTCCGAGCGCTCGCTGGCGTCGCCATTAAACAGGCTTTGAAAGGTGATGGTGCCTGAAATTGCCTGGAGCGAAACGTCTTGCTCGTGACAGCTGTCGTTCAGGTACAAGGTCATGTTGACCAACGCCGGATTCGCATCCGACACCACTGGGACGCCAGGCGGAGTCACTCCTACGGGCATCGTCACACGCAAGGCTTGCCCGAGCATTCCCGAAGCTTCATCGTCTCCTCGAATCGCGGCAACGTCTTGAACTAAAATCAACACACCATCTGACGTTTCCTGGAGCTTATCCCCACGCTGAATCCGGATCAGCTGGGTATTCTCGAAAGGACTGCTCGCGAAGAAGTCGGGCTCCAGATCGAAGGGGCCATCTGCGCAGCCCGGCGAATAGAGATGATCACTCACCACGGATCCCTCCCCGTTTCCCACCGCGCAACTTGAGAGCGCGGCGGCTGTCGAGAGAAGCGAGAGAGCCATCGGCAGCCGGTTCACGCGGAAGCTCCCTGAATGAGACCTCCCCCAAGCACGCGTTCTCCCTGATAAAACACAGCAAATTGGCCAGCGGAGGGGGCCGTGACGGGCGCTGAAAAGTGCACTCGAGCCTTTCCTTCGCCGTCTGCCTGGATTTGAGCTGACGAGCGCTGGCCGCGATAACGAACAATGACCTCCGCCTCAAGCGGCAAAGTCACACCACTACGCAAAGCCAAATCCCCGAGCTGGAGATCGTAGACCTTCAATTCTTCGGGGCTACCAAGCCGAACTGTCGCCGTTTCAGGATCGATGTCGACAACGTAGGTACGCTCTCCCACCGCTACTCCGAGATTCCGGCGCTGACCTTTGGTGAATTTATGCATGCCACCATGGGTGCCGAGCACTTTGCCATCCGAGGAGACGATAGGTCCGGGCCGAACTCGCGCTTGAGCCCGCTTCTCGACCAGCTCATCGTAGCGCCCGGTTGGCACAAAGCAGAGTTCCTGACTTTCACCCTTTTGAGCGCCAGGGAGATTCAGGGCAACAGCCTGCGCACGCACCGTCTTCTTGTCGAGCGCTCCGAGTGGAAACAAGAACCGCCCCAAAATTTCATCCGGCAACATATGCAGGAAGTAGCTTTGATCCTTGTTGAGATCTGTTGATCGGAGAAGGTCGAGCGTGCCGTCCTCATGGCGCTCCAAGCGCGCGTAATGACCCGTCGCTACGAACTTTGCGTCGAGTCGATTCGCCAGGCTGATCAGCTCAGCTACTTTGACCCCACGGTTGCAGCGCACACAGGGACTCGGCGTCGTTCCAGCCAAATATTCCTCGACGAAAGGTGCGACGACCTCGCGCTCAAAAAGCTCACGTCGATCAAAGGCATAGTGCGGAAAACCAAGCATATCCGCCACGCGACGCGCATCATGCACATCTTCAGGTGCACAACAGCGGCCTTTCACGCTGCCATCATCAGGGTAGTCCCACAGGTGCAAAGTGACGCCAATCACTTCGTAGCCCTCTTCGAGCAAGCGAGCGGCGGCGACCGAGGAATCGACCCCCCCGCTCATGGCAACTAATACACGCGGTTTCATGGGAAAATGAAGGCTTTCATCGGGAAATGCAGACTTTCATGCGGACGACCGCAACCTAGCACCCATTCGCTTGAGCGCTCGACTGTGAATGCGACTCACCCAAGAACGACTGCATCCGTGCAGAGCAGCAATGTCATCCATTTTTTGCCCCTCCACATAGAATCGGCGAATCACGTCGTCTTCAGGGGGAGGCAACTCCTCGATGACCTTGCGGACCAATTGAGAAAGCTCGCGCGCAGCGAGTTCCTCCTCAACGCTGACGCTTTCGTCCACCGCGGAGATAGTCCCATCGTGTTGATGAGTATGCCCGGCGAACATTCCTGTGGTCATGGCCGTCACCACTTGAGCCATGTGCGTGCGAAGACGCGCGGCAGCCTCCGCTGACTTCAGCTGCTCCGGTGAACCAAGCTCGTGACCCTGAGATTCGCTGGCTTCATGGGCGGCTCTCATCATCGCCACCCGCTCGTATCCCCTTCTCGACCAGTTGCCCATCTTGCGCAGGCCGTCCAACATCGAACCTTTGACGCGAAAGTAGGCATATCGCCGAAAATCTTCGCCAATATTGCGATCGAATCTCTGCGCAGCCTCCAGCAAGCCCTGGCGCCCAAAGGCCATCAGCTCATCAGCGTCGGCGTTGATCCCCGAGCTGAGCAAATGCGCAAGCACCTTACCAACGAGGTCTTCCGTGTCCTCGTAGAGGGCTCGGATCTCTTCAGCTGACTTCTGGGGAAGCTGTTCTGGGCTGTTGGTTCCCTCCACTTGGCGCACGATACCCACCGAGCGGCGACCATGCCATAGTCTGAACCATGAACCGCTGGGCGGCTGTGGCAGCGATTTACGCTACCGTCGGACTGATCTTTGGGGGCGTCGCCACGTACCTCCGCGGAGCTGCGTTCTCTTACCCGGAGCCCTGGATCGAGCTGTCTCCGCTGGCCGCGCATCTTTACAGCGGATTATTGGGGCTCACGCTTGGCCTGATGGCCGTAGCGGTCACTCTGATCCTCGTTCGAAAAACAAGTTGGGCAAAAACACTTCATGAAGAGCTTCGGCCCCTGGCCACTGGTCTGCCTACCGCGGGAGTTATCGCACTAGCTGTTTTTAGCTCTCTCGGCGAAGAAATGCTCTTCCGTTCAGTACTCCAGCCGGCCACGAACTTATGGATTCAGGCCCTTGTTTTTGGTCTGGCCCACCAACTCCCCGGAAAAGCACGCTTTACCTGGGCTCTCTGGGCAACGATCATGGGATTGCTCTTCGGAGCGCTATTCCAAGCAACGGGTTCTCTCCTAGGCCCCATTGTCGCCCACGCAACAATCAACGGTATGAATCTACGCTTCCTTCAGAGCCATCAGTCTTCGTCTCCCGCACGCGCCATGGGCGGTATCTTGGGACAGCGCATCTGAAATGATTACAGGCGTCACGATACCCCCAGAACAGCCGCGCGTGCTCGTCGTGGACGACGAGAAATTCATCCGCGACATCCTCGCTGACTTCCTGACGATGGAAGGTTACGCCGTACGCACGGCAGACGACGGCACTCAGGCAGTGACTGAGCTATCGCGTTCCAATTTTGCATTGGTGATCAGCGATCTCAAGATGCCGAAAATGGGCGGTCTGGAATTGCTCCAGCACGTGGCCAAAATGCAGCCGGAAGCTCTCACCGTCATCATGACTGGTTTCGGCACCGTCGAGACAGCCATCGATGCGATGAAGCACGGGGCCTACGACTACATCCTCAAGCCCTTCAAGGTCGAAGAAATCGTGCACGTGGTGCAACGCGGCTTGGAGAAACAGCGGCTCGCAGCCGAGAATCTACGCTTGCGTGAGGCTCTCTCCCTCTACAAAGTCAGTGAAGCGATTACAGCTAGTTTAAGCCTGGATGACGTCGTCGCCACGGTTCAAGATAGCGCTTTCGAAGAGCTCGACTCAGACGCCATGTTTGTCTGGCTCGACGACGGTCAGGGCAATTTCTTCGAGCGTCTCAAGGAAGTCGCTGAGCCCCGCGATCATGGGCGAGGGCCAGAACCACTCCCCGATCCCGGACGCATGAATCCCGAGGCGGTGGTTCAACGTCTCGACCAGGAGATCCCTCTTGTCCTTCAAGGCGCTGAAGGAATGTCACTGTTCGCGGAAAACTGTAAGAAGCCGCTCATCAGCTCAGTGACAGTTCCACTGCGCATGCGCGAACGATTGATCGGTTGGATCACGATTTGCTCGTTCACGTTGGGGAAGCGGTTCACCGAAGGCCAGCGCAAGATGCTCAGCATCATCGCTTCCCGTGCTGCGGCAGCAATCGAGAATGCGCGCCTTTACGAAGATCTCCAGGCGACTTTTCAACAAACAATTCAGAGTCTCGCCAACACCATCGACAAGATGGATCGCTACACGGCGGGCCACTCGCAGCGAGTCGCACTCTATGGAACACGACTCGCCCGCTGGATGGGTCTGGACGAATCCCAGATAGAAATCGTACGTCAAGCAGCGCTCATGCATGATATCGGCAAGGTGGGCTGCGTGATGAACCTGAACAAGCCAGGCAAGCTCACTGCCAACGAGTACGAGACATTCCAGAAGCATCCCACCTACGGCAAGGAGATCCTCGACCCGATTCAGTTTCTTGAGCCGGTGATTCCCGGGGTGCACTTGCATCACGAACGCTGGGACGGCCGCGGTTATCCGCTGCGTCTCGAAGGCGACAAGATCCCGCTCATTGCTCGCATCATCAGCGTCGCGGACACCTACGATGCGATGACCAGCGACCGAGCCTACCGCAAGGCGCTCCCGCACGAGGTCACCGTCGGGGAAATCGAACGTTGCAGTGGGTCGCAGTTTGATCCAGATATCGCCAATACCTTCACGGAGAATCTCGACAGATTCCGCGAAGAACAAGTGGCTGACGGAATTGTCATTCCTGACTGAGGTCTGGATGTTCCGCGACGCCCCCTCGCCCACGAAGCACATCGATTGACCGCCAGCTCGCCAGAGACCTGCAGCCTAGAGTCCTCTCGGCTCTCGCCGAAAGGCGCGCTTCCTCTCGACGGATTCTATCTCGGACGTCGCGACTACGCACCCATGCATCAGCTCATGCGAGATCTCTTCGAGGCGCGTCGCCAAGACCAAATCGGCGACACGGTGCTGCTTTTGGAGCATTCACCCGTGGTCACATTCGGACGCGGAGCGAAGGCTGAAAACCTTCTGGCCAACGCAGAGACCTTAGCCGAGCTCGGCATTTCCGTGGAAGACACTGGTCGAGGAGGCGATGTGACCTTACATGCCCCCGGCCAGCTCGTGGCCTATCCGATCATCAGTCTGGCCCCTCATCGCTGCGACGTGCGCAAGTACGTGCAAAGTCTCACTCGCGTGATGCAGTCCATTGCTGCCAGCTATGGCGTCGATGGCGGAACGATCTGCGCGTTAATTGGCCTTTGGGTCGACGCGAACGCACCAGGCGCTTGGCCGGGCGAGGATGCTGCGCAAATGCCCGCAAAAATCGGCGCCATTGGTGTCCGCATTTCGCGCTGGATCACCCAACACGGTTTTGCACTCAATTTGACGACTGATCTTTCGCTGTTTCAGCTGATTGTGCCCTGCGGCATTCGTCAGCACGGCGTTGCCTCGATTGAGAGTCTCACCGGACAGCGGCCGGATCTGGAAGCGACGGCACGAGAAGCCTGGGGGGGACTCAACGGTGAATTCGGGGCGCCCGGAGCGGAGTATTTTGACGCGACGCAGATCGCGGATGCAGACTTACTGGAGTGGATCGGGAAGCGATCGATGCCGTCGCTCGCAGTTGACGCGACACCCTAGGAGAGGACGAGGTCTTGTTGCAGGCCGGCATGATTGTTGCTCATAAGAGACCGACCATCACTCGCTGGCAAACCATGAACTCCTCTCCAAAGATTTCCGAACTATCCGCCCAGGCTTTCACCGTCCCGGCTGAATCGGCCGAATCAGACGGCACCCTCTGCTGGGGCTCGACGACGTTGGTGCTCGTCCGAGATTTCGCCGGAGACCACGCGTTCGACATTGGCAAGCACAAGGAACGTGACGTGGTCGATTTTTCTGTCACGTGCTGATTCGGAGCAACTTGATGACTTTGCAAGAAAGTGTCGGTTGGTTGAGTGCCTTGATTTTGATCGCCACTCTGTGGCGTCAGGTTGTTCAACAATGGCAATCGCCAAGTGCAGAAGGTGTCTCTCGATGGTTGTTCCTGGGGCAAGTCAGCGCGAATGCGGGATTCATCGTCTACAGCGTGATGCTCGACAGCGTGGTCTTCATCGTTGTGAACAGCGTGCTGCTGTGCGTTTCAATCGTGGGGCTGGTCTCCCTGCAGCTCAAACGACGACAAGAATCAGGTAAAGCTTCGTGATGCAAACTGTAGCGAATTGCCACGAATTTGTGGCAAACTGCTACAGATTTCTCCGCTAAGCGACGATAAGGACGGCATCAGATTTGAGGAGCTGGAGCTCTTCGGCGGGTTCTTGGTTTGGCTTTGACTTCGTGAAAACGCGCGCGACGTAGGTAGCTCACCGTCGTCAACCCCTTGCTCATCAAGTAGCCTGACCTCATGTCGGATGTCAGATGCGAATGGTTGCAACCGGTAATCGTAGTTCCAAACGTCAAAGAAACCGTCGCGTTCTACACGGATAAGCTGGGGTTCGAGGCGGAGTTTCTTTGGGGAGAACCACCAACGCATGCGGGCATCAAGTTCGACGGAAAAACGATTCAGCTCTCCGAGGGCAAGGCTGTCCCTCACGGTGTGCGGCTCTACCTGGCGGTGTGGGACGCGCCGAAGCTGCTTCGAGAGTATCGAGCCGCTGGCGTCGAAGTCGTCGAGGAACTTGCCGACAAACCGTGGGGTCAGCGTGAGTTCGTCGTCAAAGACAACAACGGCCTATTGCTTTGCATTGGGCAACCCATCCCGCCTGAAAAGATCATCATCGAACGCGAGACCTTCGAGGCGCGCCTGGAAACTCGCCTGCTTCGTGTGATTCGCGAAGTCGCGGCGTCGAAGGACATGACCCTCGGGGAGATGCTCGAGGAAACACTGCTTCACAGCTTCGAAGCCATGCCGGACGGCAACGTCGCGAACCCGCACACGCAAGAAACTCACGCCCTGATCGAACAGCTGCGTCGCAAACACGAAATGCACTTCGATGGACACGCGAGCTACAGCTTCAGCGAAAGCAGCGAATCACAGGCCAAGTCACCTGCAAAACTCGGCCTCTACCAACCCATCCTGATCGTCTCCGACGTTGCCGAGACGGTCCAGTTTTACCAAGAAAAGCTTGGCTTTCGGCATCTTTACCCCGAACAGGCCGATGCCTTCCTCGCCGCTGACTTCGCCATTGTGGAGCGTGACGAAGTGATTTTCATGTTCAAAGCTTTCGAAGGCGGCGCTCCTCGTCCGAATCCGACGGTGCACGAGTGGGCGACTCACGACGCCTTCATTTTCGTCAAAGATCCCGATGCTCTCTGCGAAGAATTCAAAGCTCGCGGCGTCGAGATCGTCAAAGAAGTCGGCGACTCAGATTCAAGTACGCACGACTTCCACTTCCGCGACAACAATGGCTACGTCTTCAGCTGTGGGCATCCGACACGAGCTTGATTCGGGACGCCCTCCTGCGACTTACTCGCGCACTCCGCCTTACTCGCGCACTTCGCCGTCGTCGCTAGCTGACTGCATGCGCAGCAGTTCTTCGTCGCTCAAGAATATCGCGCTGGGTGCCACGGCCTTGGCGGGTGCGCCTGAAGCTTGAGCTGCTGCTGGAGCCTGAGCGGCCTTTGCTGGCGCCTTTCCAGCTGCCGCCATCTCTTCTTCCGCCGAGCTGGGGTCGCCCGCGTAGTCGTCGTCGGAACTTCCCTCCGAATCGTCTCCCGACTCCGCTGTGTCAGCCCCCGAATCCGCGCTTGCCGTGGGCGCAGGTGGTTCTACTTGAAGCGGATCGGAGAGCGGAATTTCGTCGAGGATGGGGTCGTACTTGGCTTGGATCAGCGCAAATTCCTCACGATGACTCTTGGGAAGGACGCGCAACCCGTCGAGGTTGAGCGACTCCGGGTCAATGTATTTGCCGTCCTTCTTCATTGAGAAATGAAGATGCGGAGCTGTGGAGCTTCCCGTGTTGCCCACGTAACCGACAGTCTGCATGCGCTCGAGGCGATCACCTACTTTCATGCCCGGAACAAAGCGGGACATGTGCATGTAACCGGATTCGTAGCCACCATCGTGCTTGAGACGCACCATGTTGCCGCCGCGGCCTGCCGCTCCAATGAACATCACCGTACCAGGTGAGGTGGCTCCGATGGGAGTTCCGGTGGGCGCCCCATAGTCCGTCCCATTGTGCGGCATGACCTTATTGAGCACCGGGTGCATGCGCTTGGGATTGAATGGCGAGGTGCGACGTGCGTCCGTGATGGGCTTGCGCCAGCCACCCTCGTAGGGCGCTCGCCCGTTCTTGTCGAAGTATCCGCCCTCAACCGCATGAGGGTAGTAGTAGATGCGCCGTGCATCTTCGCCAGGACGAAGGATCTCCATCGCCTCGATCCCGGCATAGCGAGAAAATTCGCCGAGCACCGTGACCTCTTGAGCGATGATACGCAGTCGGTCCCCTGCGCGGAAATCCGAAATCGCTGAGTGCCCTCGCAGTGCTTCTTCTGCGGTTGACGTGATTCCAGGATCGAACCCCGCGCGCCGAGCGGACTCTTCAAACGACTTACCGTCGAAGGTGAAGGCGCGACGGATCTGATTACGAGAAACTTGCAAATCGAGTTTGGCCCCCTCGAGGTGCCCCTGATCGTTTTCCTTCGCCTGATACACATCCTCTTTGCTGATGATGTATTCGAAGGCCAAGAGTGTCTTTTCCGAACCCTTCACCAAAGCAAGGAAGGTGTCGCTCGACTTACAATGGTCAAGATCCAGTTGGCCCTTGAGTGCCGTGTAGGCGCGGTAGGCTTCGCTCTTGGGTAAGCCGGCATCCTGAATCGCGGTAAGGAACGCCTCCTTGCCAATCTTTCCTTTGAGCACGCGATTGCCTGGCTTGTTCGCGTCGTCCTCAATGCGCCAAGGACCTTCGATCTTCTGCCGAGTCGGTTTTTCAACCTCTGGCGTTTTCTCTGGCTCAGGTTCCGGAGCCGTGGCGACAACTGGTGCGCCCGCGTGCTTGCCCTCCTGTTTGGAGAGATAAACGCCGAGCGACCCAATCACGGTGAGACCCAACAGACCGCCGAGTAAAGCTGTCAAATTGGGAGAGAGTCGAGGGCCCTGACCGGTGCTGCTTTTCCGGCGCGCAATTCGCTCAAGTTCACTTGCCACCGCGGCCGGGGGCGGCGTGAGGTGCGGTGGCGGAGTAATATCGTCTTGCTCGTCGGCTGGCTGCGCATTCGAAAATGGGTCGCTCGAGAATTCGGCGGGCAAGGAAGGGGCGCGCTGAAGAGCCGGCTGAGAACCCAGTACAGCTAGCGCCTGAGACTGGGGAGCGGGAAGCACCGGAGGCTCTTCGTCAGGGAACGTATAGATCTCCGGAGACGGCTTGGGGCTTTCTGCCGGCCCTGAAGCGGACCCTTCCGAGCTGGTCTCTACCGGAGCGGGCTCTCCTGTGACTCGAGCTTCATGAGCAGCTATCCAATCGCCGGGTTCGGCCACCACCGGCCGCCCCTTCACCTCAGGCGTGGACTCCGCCTCGCTTCGTTGTCGCGCCTTTTCCAACAGGCGCGCCTTGACCGGGTGCTCGCTCTTTCCCCCGAAACCGCCGCCCGGGGCGCCTGGACCGGTGAGACCCAAACCATCGTCATTCACCGAAGGATCAGACACGGCCCCGACCATTCGAGAGCCCCGAGAATCTTTCGATTCAGGCGCGCTCCAGGGGCGTGAGGACTGCCCGCCCTTCGATTCACCAGGAGGCTCACTGGACACGTGGAGCGAGTAGCAGCGAGGGATGATGGATTCAAGCTCTCGCGCCTGAACAAGCTGCCGCGATTGGTGGATTGAACTGTCTCGTTGTACTGAACTTTTGAATGTCTACGCGACCCGGCCCGTCCCTCCAGTCGAAGGCTCCAAAAGGCCTCCGCGCCGGAATTTCTGCGCTGATCGCTCGATTGCGAGGCGGAGAACTCACCAGGGCGCGTTTGGTAGGCTCTGTCGCGCTCGGGATGTTCATTGGTTGTACCCCCCTCTATGGCTTTCATATCTGGTTAGTACTCGCCGCAGCGGCGCCCCTACGACTCGACGCGCTCGTGGCGTACTTGGCATCGAATGTCTCGATCCCCCCCATGATCCCATTTTTGCTCTTCGCAGAAGCCCAAGTGGGCACCTTCATGCTTGAGGGACGCTTTCTCGAACTGTCGCTTCACGAACTTGCGCCCACGAATATTTTCGATCTGGGTGTGGCCGTTGCACTCGGTTCGTTGATTGTGGGCGCGCTCGTGGCTGGGCTTGGAGCAACGCTGGCATGGGTGATCGCAAGCAATCTCAAGGGAGTGCCTCGCTAACGCACCGGTTCTCTCTCAGCGTCTGGCAATCCGCATCACGAAGCGCGCGCCGCCGCTGGGTACATCCTCCACCCACGCTTTACCGCCATGGGCTTGGGCGATCTGGAAAACGAGTGAGAGCCCGATTCCGCTCCCCCGCGCGCGATCTCCCGTGACATTCCCGCGCACGAAGCGTTCGAAGATTCGCTTCTTCTGCTCCGCTTCGATTCCCGGTCCTTGATCTTCAACCGATAGCTCCAGTTTGTCGGTGTCAGCGCGCAACTTGATGCGAATCACCTTGCCTCGGGGCGCGTACTTGAGCGCGTTATCGATCAGATTGATGAGCGCGATCTCTAAAGCGCGCTCGTCCACGCGACAATGACTGGAGCCGCTCCCCGTCATTTCAACTTCGAGCCGAATATCCTGCCGATCCGCGCGAGGCCGACAGACGTCGACGGCGCGAGTGACGGTTTCGCTCACGTCTGCATCATGAAATTCGTAAGCTTCGCTTCGTCGCTCCATGCGCGCAAAGTCGAGCACATTGTCAATCAGCGAACTGAGACGTTCACTCTCGCTCACAATAATTTCCAAGTACTGCTGCTTCTTTTCGGGAGCAGCGCGACCAGAGAGCAACATTTCACTGAACATACGCACGAGCGAGAGAGGTGTTTTGAGCTCATGCGAGACATTCGCGACGAATTCGCTCTTCAACATCGCCAAGCGACGTTCACGCGCCGCGGCGATTGTAATGACTATCAACCCGCCGATCACCACTAGGCTGCTCAGCGCAACCAAGCCCATTTCCAAAAGCCGCCGCCGTTCAACCTCGGCCGCTAGCTCCTCAGCGGCTGCCATACTCACGTTGACGCGCCACTTATAAAGCGTTGTGGCAAATTGCTTCCCCAAGGTGAGCGCGCCCTTGCTCAGCGGCGGACCAAATACGATTCGCCCTTCCGCATCCACGACGTTCACGCGGCTCGGTTCGCCCTCTTCCCCTCCGTAGAGACGAGGAAAAACTTCGTGAACGATGCGTGGCACGTCGTGCCAAGCGATGACCAATTGATGCATGCCGCCGAGGCGACGCTCCCAATGACTGACCAGGTAGCTCTTCTGTCCCACCGTCATGTGCAGGTGACGAAGCTCGCCCGGCTCGCTCCCCCCCAGCTGCAGTTCGGGCCAAAGCTGCTGCATAAGAATGCGCCGAAAAAGCTCGTCGTCACCTCCGGGGGCGCGGGAGGCGAATCCGAGAATCTCACGGGAGCGTTCCTCGAGGTCCACGAGCAAGACGGCGCGGACAGTCGGAGTCTGGCTCGAACCGACGGTCAACCAACGTGTCCCGAAATCGAGTGGCGATTCCTTCTGGGTCAACGTGGCAACCGTGTTGTCCTGTTCGATGATGCGCTTCTCAAGTCGGTCCGCTTTGTCATTAGCGAGCGACAGGGTTGCCTCCATGAGAGAACGTTCACGCAGTTCCTCAAGTTGAAAGCTAGACCGGTACATGATCGTGGACAGCGCGATCACCGCGAGCACGACTCCGCCCACGAGGGGTAAAATGACGACACGTTCCCTGGACCAAGCCATTTTCGCGCTGCAGCTTACACGCCGAACCACGCAGTCGACGAGAAGAAAGGACGCTGATACACCCCGCCTCACCCATGCAGCGCTCAGAAGCAGAAAAAAAGCGCCGTCCGAGCCTCAAACAGCGGCTCTCCGGCGCCCTGAGCTGGAATCAGCTCTACGTGATCTGGGCCGCGTTCTTAGTTTTGGCAGGCGCGCGACTCTTCTACAGCTCGCTACGCATGCAAACGGAGCACGTCTCGCTGTGGTTTGCGCCCGACCAGTTTCAGGCTCTGGTCCAGGGCGTTCAGAGCTCCCTGTGGTCCGCCCCTCTCGATGACGTCTTCATCCACTTCGATTTCGCGCGCGCCACAGCCCGTGGCTATCCGTTCGAATGGATCGAAGGCAACGGCTACTCGAGTGGCGGAACCAGTCTGCTCTACCCCTTCGTGCTGGCGCTCGGCTATCTGGCAGGCTTTACGGGACTGACACTGTTTCATTGGGCGGCCATGGTCGCCTGCATCGGAACCTTCGCGTGTTTGCTCGGCTCGGCACGCGCCTTTCGCAAACTCCCGCCTTGGACGGTGTTGATTCTCCCCCCCGTGTTTCTCGCAGTGGGTGCGCTGAACTGGACACTCTACAGCGGCATGGAAGTCGCCATGTTCCTGGGAATTTGGGCCCTGTGTCTCGTGGTGTGGGATGAACTCTTCGACGCCATTTTGGCTTCTACCGCCACGCGCCTTCATGCCCTGTCCTTCGGATTCTGCTGCGCCTTGCTTGTGGCAAGTCGCCCAGAAGCTGCGCCCTTAGTCGCGATTTTTGGCTTGAGTTGTGCCTGGGCCTGGTGGAAGCAAAAGAAGGTTGCCGCCGCACTTTCCACTCTCGTTCTTGTCGGCGCACCGGGCGCCATGGTGGTCATCGGACACATGATTGCCAACAAAGTGCTCACCGGTGACAGCGCCGCGGCGGGGGCGCTCGCCAAGCTGGAGATGTACCACCCTTACCTGACCGACGAACAAGTCTTCGGTTCATGGATCCATTTCCTCAAGTATCAATTTCTACGCCTCTCAGACTACCATTTCAGCTCCTTCAAATGGGGAGTGATCACGACCGGGTACTTGGTGTGGCCCGTCGCGCTGCTTTCCGTCGTTTTTCAAAAGACGCGCCGCTACGGCGTCGTTCTACTACTGAGTGTGCTCATCTGGTTCGCCCTCACGGCGCTCAATGGCCAAGTACGCTGGCAAAATGAGCGCTACACCATGCCCGCCGTTGCCTGGTTGCTCATTGCGACCGCACTGGGAATTGGTGCCACCATCGACTGGGCGATTCAGACTGCTCGTTCACCCGCGGCACGCTACGGAGCGCTGATCCCACTGCTCGCCGCGCTGGTCCTGTTCTCGGCCGGTCAGGCTGAGAGAATGCGCGAGCAAGTCTGGTTCTTCGGTCGCGCGTCGCGCAACATTCTCGAACAACACGTACGGGCGGCGACCTACCTGGCCGAAGTAAAACCACCACGAAACCGCGTGCTGATCAGCGACGCAGGCGCGATCCCTTACATTTCGGACCTTCCCGCTTTCGACCTGATTGGCTTAGGTGGCTACGGGGGGCTGCCCATTGCCGGGGCGAGTCGCCAAGGTGTGGGCGCCGCCATCGAACTGCTTGAGTACGTTCCCCTTGAGGATCTACCGGACGTCATGGCTCTCTATCCCTCCTGGTGGGGCGACTTCGTCCTGTGGTTTGGGCGGCGCGTTCATGAATTCCCCGTACGCGGCAATGTGATCTGCGGGGGAGCCAGCAAGGTAATTTACGCGCCGCTGTGGGCGCCTCTGCTCAACAGTGGGACACCTTTCGCGATCCAGCCTGATGAACGCGTCGTGGACACTCTTGATGTCGCGGACGTCTTGAACGAGCGCGCTCACGAGGCCAGTTGGAATCGCCCGGCTCAAGGCTACGTCGATATGAAGTTGCTCCCCGACAGTCGCAGTCCCGATCGCGATCTGTGGGACGCTGGGCGCCTGCTGTCTTTTCACATGGAGCTGTCTTTTTGGCTCGATGGCTTTCAAGCCCAAGAAACCGACCTCTTGATCCGGGTAGCTCCAGCTCAGGACGTCAAGCTGGAAGTTTCGGCAAACGGTCAAGTAGCGAGCGTGGTCTCGATTGATGCTCAAGATGTCTGGCAGGAAGTTCGAGTTCCTCTAGGGAAGCTCGAAGGCCGCACGCCACTGATGATTCGCCCGGTCGAAGGCGAGCTTCACGTTTATCATCTCTTCGCGGTCGAAGCGGGAGGCTCCGAGGCTCCTCCAACGCCGTGATCGGACCGGCCGCCTTGTGATCGGATCCGCCGAGCATCCCCTCTTCAACTTTGGTTTTCCTGCCGATTTTGCCGCGTGGGTCTGCCTCGCTCTCGCCGTACTCGTGGCTCTCGCACGGAAGCGTCTCGAAAGGCTCTCTCCCCAAACTACGCTCCTCCTCCTCGCGCTTGCAGCGGCTTCACTGTCTTGGGCCTACTTTGAGTTCTATCTCAGCGGGGGCCCAAGAGTCATCGACGCGACTGCCTACTTGCTGGAGGCACGCACCTTTGCGCAAGGAGCCTTCTCCTTCGAAGTGCCCGATCCGACGGCGAGCTTTCGTGGACGCTTCTTGATTCACACCGCGGAAGACGTTCATCGGCTCGCTCCCATCTTTCCTCCCGGCTACCCCGCACTGCTCTCGCTTGCCGTCCGCTTGGGCAGCTTCGAGTTGCTCGGCCCCCTGCTCGCCGCAGCCCTGGTGGCTGTGACCTACAGCTTGACCCTGAGCCTCACCGGACGCCGCCGTGACGCGCTTGTGGCGTCGACATTCAGCGTGCTCTGCGCTTGCCTCCGCTATCACACGGCCGAACCGATGTCTCATGGCGCAGCCACGCTGTTCACGGCTCTCGCAGCTTGGGCCAGCGTCGAGATCATTCGGATCCGCGCGGGCTCAAACAAAAAGTGGTGGACTCTGCTTGGCTTGGCTCTGGGCGCTCTCCTTGCCACCAGACAGCTCACTGGCGCACTCGTGGGCTTCGCCTGCCTCGTTTCTCTGGCCTGGAACTACCGACCAAAGCCGCTGGGGAGTTTGCGCACTTCTCTCCCCGCGCTTGCCCTGTTCGCCATGATGACGCTGCCCGGCATCATCCTCCTTCTTGCTCACCATCACGCGATCACTGGCGACTTCTTCACTTCACCACAGACTCGCTACTACAGCCTCGCTGACGGCCCTGCCGATTGTTTCGGGCTCGGCCTTGGCAAGGGTTGCCACTACGAGCACGCCGACGTGGTCGCCCAGCAGGGTGGCCAAGGTTTGACGATCTTTTGGGCTCTCAAGAACACGCTGCACCGTATCCATTGGCACAGCCTCGACGTCGCGAACTTTGAGCCTCTCTTTCTGATCGCACTCTTCATATTGTGGAAGACCCGAAGGCGCGCCGCCTACCGACCTCTCCACTTGATCGTGCTTTGCCTGCCTCTCGGCTACGCGTTCTTCTACTTCAACGGAAGTTACCCTGGCGGCGGCGCGCGCTTCTTCTCGGAGCTATTGCCGCTCTGGCATGCACTTCTCGCCGTCGGGCTCCGCGCCCTCAGGGTCACGCCATGGGGGTTCAGCGCAGCATTACTGGGCTTTTCACTGCATAGCTCTTTCAGTCATCGCGTGCTCTCCACAGCACATTTTGGCCCCGATACGTCTCACGCGCAGCGGATTGAATCTGAGCTCGACCGTCGGGAGCTCACGCGCCCCCCGGGGACTCCCCACAAGAACGCACCCGCCCTCATCTTCTTTTCCTCTGCTCATCTCTTCAACACAGCAGCTCTCTCTAGTCCTTCATTCACAGCAGCGCGCCGCACGCGGGACTCACGCGAAGACTTTCTCGTGCATTCCCTTTCGCCCTCGTCCTCCTGGATCTACGAGTCCACTCCGGACGGCTTCACACTAGTTCCATGGACGAGTGCAGTGAGCCCTGACGACTGCACCCTCAGCCTCGAAACCGAGTTCGACTATCCGCTGCTGAACGCTTCGCGGCTTTGGGCTCATCCGGAATATGCCAGCGCAAGCTGCCTCTCGGGTCGCGCGCTCCGACTCCAGCCCACGGGCAAGCGCCCTCGGCTCATTCTGGAGACCTTACCAGGAGATTACCGAATCGATCTTGTTGGTCTCAGCTCCGAAGGGATGTGCCGAACCCTTCCCATGGGCCTCCATCGCGGGGGACTCCTTGAGCTCAATCTGAACCAAGACGTGCCCTTGATGAGCATTGCTTCGGCGCTCCCGCCGGCCGAGCCGCTCACCCTCACGCACATCGATCGACTCCTGCTCACACCAGCTGATTGTCCCCCGGCAGCTCTCCCACATTGAGCGCACATTTCTGACAATCGCCCACCACTAGGTGGCTGAAACCATTCGGAAAACTCCAGCCTCATGGTTTCTCAACAATTTTCGACGTGTGGGAGAAATGGGCACCCAAACCTTCAATCGAGGCAAATTCAGCTGCCTTTGTCGGTTTTTCCACTGCGCATTTGCCCGCCTGGAACAGGTCGCTGGCGAAAAAGCCGTTGACAATCAGCAGCTTAGAGAAAACGATCCCCAATTGAAACGAGGGGAGTTCCGCGGACAATGACGAAGAGTGAGCTGATTGAAGCAATTGCCGCCAGGGGCGAGCTCACCAAGGCGCGTGCTGAGCTGGTCGTCAATTGTGTCTTCGATGCAATGACTGAGGCACTCGAGCAAGGTGACGGAATTGAGATTCGGGGTTTCGGAAGTTTTTCCGTGCGACCTTACAAACCCTACGCTGGGCGCAATCCACGAACAGGAAACCCCGTTCCCGTATCGGCAAAGCGACTTCCGTTCTTCAAGGTCGGGAAAGAATTGAAGGAACTCGTCGATCAAAGTCGCGCGAGCGGCACCATTCTCGAAGACGACGATCACGACAGCGACGACGATGACGACGATGACAGCCATCAGTCGTCAGCCGGAACTCCGGGACAGTCTTGAAGCCACGGCTCGCCGCGGCGCTTCTCGCCTCGGCTCTTCTGCTGGTCGGGCTGTCGAGCTGCCAGACAAAGCAAAGCTCCGGCGCATCTGAAACGCCGCGAGCACCCGCCAAGAATCTCAGTCAGCGCATGCCCCTGGCTGAATACATCCCAGCGCCCGGCCTGCGTTGGCTCGTGCAGATCAGGCCGCGTGCCTTGATCGAGAACGAATCGGTTCGCAACGATTGGCAGCCCGTGTTCTCCAGCGAGCGCATCGATGCTTTTCGGGCGGCGAGCGGTTTCGATCCCGAGCAAGTCGAGGAACTCTGGATCGCGGGCTACGATTTCGGAACTCTCTACTTGTTTGATGCCGCCCTGGTGGGAAAGACAGCCGAGTCCGCTTTTCGTGACCGCTCTTTGACCACGGCCGAAGTCTCCACACGAAAAGATGACCTCGTGCACCTGACAGGCATGATGAACCAGGTGCCTCACGCCTTGGTACATCTGGACAAGTACCTGATTGCCATCGCCGAGGGCGACATCAGTCTTGCTAAAATTGTCACGGCGTATGCCGAGGGGCGTCTGAGCAAGACGCCCAGTGCCCTTCACACTCGCTTTGCAGCGCCAATCGCTGACTTTGCGAGACCGGCCAAAGTTCGGGCTTTCGCCCTGGGGCCGTTTCCTGAAGCAACGGACTCGGTCGTGTCCGGCTTTGTCAGCGGCGCGCTCGCTGTCGAATTCAGCGAAGACGAGCTCCGTCTCACAGCAAAAGGTCTCGGTATTTGGTCCAATGACGACAACCGACTCGAATCGCATTTGTGGTCGTGGCTGGGTGACATTCTCAAGACTCCCGAACTGCGCGCGCTCGGTTGGGGGCAGCCGCTACAAATCTCGCCAGTCGAATGCCGCGTATTCAACGGCGAGCCCGACGTGAGTGAATGTGTGACGGGTGGCTCGTGGAATAGTGCACAGATCGCTCGGGCGACCCATCGAATCACCACATCGACGATGAGCGAACTTGTTGAAGGAACCGCCTCACCGGATTCCAGTGACACAAAGGCCACGAAAACAGGTACCCCCAGCACCCCATCGCGCTAACACGCGGTTTCGATTGACCCCCCTAGCTCGGGCGCCGATAATCAAAGTACGCTATTCTTCTTCTTTCCTCGCCCTTTGTAGAACTGCCATCGAATGACCCAAACAGTACAGCCGTCCAATCCCGTCTCCACCTTCAATGTAGGAGACTGGGCGGTGCACCCTTCACACGGTGTGGGACTCGTCGATGCAATTGAGGATAAGAATTTCGGCGGAACGACGAGTTCTGTCTACGTGATCCAAATCCAAGGGAGCGACCTCAAAGTGATGGTGCCCATCACCGCCGCCGGCCGCGTGGGGCTCCGCCCAGTCATGGAAAAAGAACAGGCGGAAAGCCTTTTTGACGTCCTCGCCACCCAGGAAGCGGCCGTCACGATGCAGCCATGGAATCGCCGTTTTCGCGCCTATTCGGAGATGCTGGCGAGCGGTGATCCGGCTGAGATCGCCAAAGTGCTCAGGGACATGCACCGGCTCAAATTCGACAAAGAGCTCTCCTTTGGCGAACGCCGCCTGCTCGACCAGGCCCTCTCGCTGCTCAAAGAAGAAATGGCCTTAGCGCTGCAGACCGCGCCGGAAGCCGTGGACACGCGCATCGAAGAAATCTTCGCCCGCTGAATTAGTCGAGTCTAGTTAGCCGACCTGAGGCGAAGCATCTCAAGTTCGTGAGCGTTTGGTCGTTTGCATGGAAAGAATGACCGAAGCCACAGACATGCTCGCCTTTGGCCATTTTGAGCTAGCCGAACAAGCTAACTTAAAAGAAGCCGCTGCCGCCTCTTCCGTAAAGCTCCACACCACAGCTTCCCATTCCGAAGCAACGGCATGGCTTGAAGCCCATGAGGTGGGTGCCATCCTGCTCGGAGATGGTGACAACCGTGGCGGTCTCGCCCTGGGAACGCGGGCTCAGAGCCGTCATCGACAGTTGCCGATCCTTGCACTCGCACGATCGCCCTCCGATCTCGACTTCGCCGACGCCTACAGCTGGGGAGCTGACGACGTCGTCTCACCGGAACGTGCCTGGTCGCTCACCACGCGACTACGCGCACTGACTCGCGATCCGGGGAACGACGTCGCAGTGGATCGCGGCACAGCCGTTGTAGGCGAAGTCGACCAAAGCCGCCGCATTGCGACAGCACGTGCTCTGTTCAACGCCGGCTATGATGTGCGCTTTGCCGTGACTCCCGAAGACGCAGCAGCTTTCGCAAGAGAACCTCAGGTGAGCTTAGTGGTGATCTGTACCGAACTTTGTGAAGACCCGACGGAGCTGATCAAAGAGGTCGAGTTGCTGGGCACGAAAACCAAGTTCGTTGTTTCCGCTGAACCGCGCAAGCACAACGAGCTTTCACAAAAGCTCGCGCACTGCGAATCCGCCCGGGTGACGGATGCCTCGGCTCCCCCAGAAAATGTGGTGTTTCTGGCCAACGAATTGGCCGCTGGGAAAATGCCCGACAAGCGCGCCAGTCCGCGTCTGCTGCATGGCACCACCGTGCGTTTTCGAGGCGAAGGTCGCGAGGAAGACGAACTCGGATTCTCCTACAACGTCAGCGAAGGCGGTCTCTACATTCGGACGCTCGCGCCGCCCAGCGACGACATCGTGTGGCTCGAACTCACGCCTCCCAAAGGCGCCCAGCGCGTGCGTCTCGTCGGACAAGTCGCATGGCGGCGCCCATTCGGACCTCATGGCAAAGCCACCGTGCCTCCAGGCTTCGGTGTACGTATCATCGACGTGACGAAGAACGACGCCACGCGATGGATTTCTGGCTGCCAGGAGGCCGCCGCTGAAATTTACACACGCTCGCTTCTACCTCCGAGCGACAAAACCTTCGATTAAGGCGCCTTCCCGCACTCCTGGGCAGGAGGTGCCGCACCTTTCCTGCCGAGACGATGCGTCCTAGCGTTGGGGGCATGAAGATCTACACGCGCACCGGCGATAGCGGAGAAACTGGGCTGTTTGGCGGAGCTCGCGTCAAGAAGAACGACATTCGCGTCGAGGCCTACGGCACGGTGGACGAGCTGAATGCAACAATCGGGCTGGCACGTGCAGCCAACCTCCCCGCCGAGCTTGCAGAGTCTTTGCTCGAATTCCAAAAGAACCTCTTCACCCTCGGCGCCGAACTGGCCTGCCAACCCGGTAAACAAGACAAGCTGAAGATGACCCTCGTGGGCGCGGAAGAAATTAAAGCGCTTGAGGATTTGATCGACAAACACGAAGCCGAACTGCCTCCGCTGACCACGTTTGTTCTCCCTGCTGGAAGTCCTGCAGGCGCTGCGCTTCACTTCGCGCGAACCGTAGCTCGTCGCGCGGAGCGTGCTTGCTTGCACCTGGATGACTTGAGATCTGAAGCGCTCATTTACTTGAATCGCCTCAGCGACACCCTATTTGTGCTGGCTCGCCGCGCCAATCAGATCGACGGCGTGGAAGAAACGCCCTGGATCGGTCGCGGCAGCTGAGCCGGCACAAACGCGCTGAGCAGGCAAGGCAGCGTAGCGGCCAGAGCTAGCCTACTTGCTCATGCGAAGAAGCACCTCCGCAGTTGCAGTCTTCTTCTTGAGCAGCTGCGAAACAGCGCCCTGAAACACAATTTGCCCGCCATCAGGGCCGCCATCGGGACCGAGTTCAACCACCCAATCAGCAGCGCGAATCACATCCGGCTGATGCTCGATCACCACGACAGTATCGCCGCGCTCCACCAAGCGACTCATCACGCCGATCAGCTTGGCGACGTCCGACAGATGCAAACCGGTGGTCGGTTCGTCGAGTACATAGAGCGTCGCTTCATGGCGAGCGCCTGCGGTAAGCTCAGTAGAGAGTTTCAAACGCTGTGCTTCGCCACCAGACAGAGTGTGCGAGCCTTGTCCGAGGGTGATGTAGCCAGCCCCCAAATCGCAGAGAACGCGCAAGGGAGCGACAATTTTCGGATGAGCGGCGAACACCTCCACCGCTTCCTCCGCCGAGAGCGCCAACATCTCGCCGATGTTGCGTCCTAGGTATTTCACTTCAAGAGTGCGATCTTCAAAACGCATTCCGTCGCAGCTGGGACACGTCGTGACCACATCGGGCAAGAAGCTCATCTCATGGGAGAGCACGCCCTGACCTTCGCAGGTCAAACAACGACCACCGCTGGGGGTATTGAAGGAAAAGCGCGAAGGATCGAATCCACGGATTTGGGCATCCGGCGATTTGGCGAAGATCTTACGAATCAGGTCAAAGATCCCTAAAAAAGTAGCGGGTACACTGCGCGGCGTGCGGCCAATCGGCGACTGATCGACCGCAATTGCGCGCTTGAGGTTCTCAGTTCCCGAAAGCGAATCGAAGCTCCCAGGTGTGTCGCCCACTCGCGACAGGTGCTGCTGAACCACGGGCAAAAGAATTTGCCGCACTAGTGTGCTCTTGCCGGATCCGCTCACGCCAGCGACCACGGACAGGCTTGCGAGAGGGATCTTGAATTCATCGCCACGCAGATTGTGAGCCCGCGCCCCTTTCAGGACGAGGAATTCGTCACTCGCCTTGATTGATCGGGCGGCGCGCACGACGGGAGGCGCGCGAAACGCCTGGGCGGTGGGAGAGTTTTTCTGCGCCAATACCTTCTTGGGAGGCCCGGCTGCGATCACCTGACCACCACCGGTTCCTCCCCCCGGTCCCAAGTCGATCAAGTAATCAGCCGCTTCAATCGCCTCTTGATCGTGTTCCACCATGATCACGGTGCTACCCGTATCCACCAATCGGCGGAGGTTTTCGAGCAATCGTTTCGTGTCGCGAGGGTGCAGGCCAATGGTGGGCTCATCGAGAACGTAGAGCGCACCCGTCAAATCGGCTCCCAACTGCGCTGCGAGCCGCAAACGCTGCAATTCACCGCCAGAAAGAGTCGCCGCGTCCCGATCCAACGTCAAATAATCGAGCCCCACTTCGCCCAAGAATTCGAGTCGTCGCAGAAGCTCCTTCATAATAGGTCCGCAGATCGCGAGCTCACGCCCCTGGAACTTCCAGCCGGAAAGTTCTGCTCGCAATTCCTTCACGCACAAAGCCGTGAGGGATGGATAGGTAAAGTCTCTCAGGCGAACTCGTCGGGGAAATTTCCCAAGTCGAGTCCCTTTGCACGATCGGCAAACCTTACGCGGTCCTGCCGCTTTCTTGCCTCGCGTTTTGGGCAGGGGCTGAAGTCCTGTTCCTTCGCAGGTCGGGCATTGACCCTGAACCGTGTTGAACGAAAAGAATCGAGGATCGATCTCGCCCATAGAAAAGCCACATTGCCGGCATGCGCCACCCGTCGAAAACGTATGCACTTGCCCGTCGACCCCCAGCCCGACCGCGCCACGACCCCAACGCAAAGCATCTGACAGCTCGGGCAAAGTCACATCGCGGAACTTCAAGTTCTCTTTGAGCACCACATCGATGTCGTGTTCCTTCGTCTTTGCCAGGCGCGGCGGCTCTTCCGTGCTCACCCGCTTGCCGTCGGCAACAGCCCACAAATAACCCGCTCGCGCTGCCGAAGTGAACACGTCCAAGTAGGTCCCCTTACGTGCGCGAACGACCGGCGCGAGCAGATCCCCACGCCCTTTCTGCTTCGTGACGTGGGTCAGGAGCTCCTCAGCGCTGCTTCTGGTGATGGCTTCATCGTGATCCGGACAGTACGGGATGCCCAATTTGGCAAAGGCCAAGCGCAGGTAGTGCGCCACCTCGGTGACCGTCGCGACCGTCGAACGCGCTCCCATACGCGTGGTGCGTTGTTCGAGAGCGATGCTCGGGGGTACTCCTTCGACCGCATCCACGTTCGGCCGGGGCATCGTGGGCAAAAAGCGGCGGGCGTAGGGCGTGAGCGTCTCCAGAAAGCGCCGTTGCCCCTCGGCGAAAATGACATCAAAGGCCAGGGTGCTCTTCCCGGAACCGCTCGGCCCGGTGACAAGGGTCAACTGATTGTGAGGGATCTGAACGCTCACATCTCGAAGCGTGTGCTCTCGCGCGCCGCGCACCACCAATTGCGCCGCCGCACGCGCCTGTTTTTTTGGCTTTTTCTGTTGTTTTTGTGGGCCCGCTTGAGCCTCCGCCAAGGCAAGTCCTGTGCGTGTCTTCTGCTGTGCCAACTTGGAAAGAGGCCCCTGGAACACGACTTCTCCGCCGTGACGTCCACCGCCCGGTCCCATCTCCACGGCCCAGTCGGCCGCCGCGATCAGAGAAAGATCGTGGTCCACAAAGACGACTGTGCCTCCAGATCGCACGAGTACGCGAAACGCGTCGACCAAGAGCTCAATTTCGTCAGCATGCAATCCCGCGCTCGGTTCATCGAGTACATACAAGGTGTCGGGCTTGGGGGCCGCCAGTGCGCGCGCCAACTTCAATCGTTGGGCCTCGCCGCCAGAAAGAGTGGAGAGCGGCTGCCCAAGTCGCACGTAACCGAGGCCGAGAGCAATCAATGGCGCGAGAGCACGACGGATCGGCGCCGAATCAGCAAACAAGCGCACCGCATCACTGATGGTCAGCGCCAACACATCGGCAATCGAGTGCTCCCGATGACGCACACTGAGCACTTCGTCTTTAAAGCGCTTCCCCGAGCAAACGGGACAGACAAGCGAAACATCAGCCAGAAACTGCATCTCAACAGTTTCGTGACCTTCGCCCGAACACGCTTCACAACGACCGCCCGCGACGTTGAAGGAAAAGTGCGACGGCCCAAATCCCTGTGCTTCAGCCTGAGGCTCTGCGGCAAAGGCCTTTCTCACCGTGTCCCAGGCCTTCGTGTAAGTAGCCGCATTGCCACGCGAAGTACGCCCGAGAGGCGATTGATCCACCAATTCGATCTTCTTGAGCGGCTCGAATCCCGTGAGCGCCTCGTGGGCACCCGGTCTATCGACATCCGTCAACCCCAGCTCACGGGCGACTCGACGATAGAGCACGTCCACCGCCAGGCTGCTCTTCCCCGAACCGCTTGGCCCAATCAGAGCGACCATGCGCCCGAGCGGGATCTCCGCATCCACATTCTTCAAGTTGTGGAGACTGGCGCCACGAATTTGAATGGCACCGCGCGCCGCGCCTACTTCCTCCGCACGAATTTTCGGCCCCAGAAGCGCTCGAGATGTCGCGCCACCTGCTCGGCGCGCCTCGGCAACAGTACCGTCAAAAACAACCGCGCCGCCCTGCTCGCCAGCCCCAGGCCCCAGTTCAACGACGCGATCCGCTCCCTGAATGATCAGAGGTTCGTGCTCCAGAACGATCACAGCATTGTCTCGGGCCGCCAGCTCACGAATCAACGCCGACAACGGCGCGACGTCCGCTGCATGAAGCCCGACAGTCGGTTCATCCAGAACGAAAAGCGCATTGTGGAGCGATGTTCCTAGCGCGGCTGTCAACGTCACCCGCTGTGATTCGCCGCCCGAAAGGGTGCGAGCCTGACGATTCAGAGTCAGATACCCGAGGCCCACGCGAGACAAATATTCAAGCCGCGAGACAAACTCCTTTTGCAGAAGCTTGCCGTGAGGCGTTTCACACTCCAAGCCGTTGAGCTTGACGATCGCTTCGTCGACTTCCAAATCGTGCCACTGCCCTAGATCGATGCCGCCTAGTTTGTACCAACGCGACTGCTCGGTGAGGCGCGTCCCCTCGCAGACGGGGCAGGGGTCGTAGCTGCGGTAGCGCGCGAGAAAGACGCGCACATGCATCTTGTAGGCTTTGGTTTCCAGCCACGAGAACCACTCGATCACGCCCCAATAGTTCTTGCGTCCTCTCTTACCCGTGCCGTCAACTACTTTTTGTTGCTGGGCTTTGGACAACTTCTCCCAAGGCTTGTCGAACGGGATCTTCTCTTGCTCGCAATACTTCTTGAGCTGAGTTCGTTCCCATTCGGTCTTGGGACCGCGCCACGGGCGGATGGCGCCGTCTGCAAGGGAGACACGCTCGTCGGGGATCACTTTGTCCCAATCGATGCCCATGACTCGCCCAAAGCCGCGACAGTTCTCGCAAGCGCCCAGCGGCGATTCATAGGAAAAGTAGCCTGGACGTGGCGCCAACAGTTCGCGCGCGCAAATCGGACAGGAGAGTCCGGAGCGCAAATGCAACGCCTCCACGCTGCCGTCGCGACTAAACACCCAACTTTGGCCAGGCGTCACGATGCCCGCGCTGCGACGAAACGCGATCTCCAAGGCCTCAGAGATGCGCGCTTTCGATTTCCCGTCTGCGGACAATCGATCGAGCACGACGTGAACACGACCGGCCTTCGCCGCAATTGACGGCTTCAATTCATCGAGATCAAAGGCTTCCGCGCCACAAACTACCCGACGATAACCCTCACGAAGCAGGTCATCGCGCACGACCAAGTACTCTTCCTCATCTCCGACGAGGACCGGCGCGCAAATCATGACCGCCGCTCCGTTGAAATGCTCAACGACGCGATTCGCTGCCGTCGCGAGATCCAAGTGAGTCGCCGGAATGTGATGCTCCGGGCAATGCGGCACCGACTCTTTGGCAAAGAGACCTGCGAGGTACGCCTCCAGATCGGCCATCGTTGCGACGGTGGAGCGTGAGCTTTTGACCGGTGCGCTGCGATCCACGGAGACTCCGGCAGCAACAGGTGCCAGAGAGTCCATCGGCGGACGCTCCAAACGCTCCAGAAATTGACGCGCGTAGGGACTGAAGCTTTCAACAAAGCGTCGCTGCCCCTCTGCGTAGAGAGTGTCGAGGGCAAGAGAGCTCTTCCCTGAGCCGGACACCCCTGTGAGCACGAGCACTTCGCCAGGTCGGACGTCAAGGTCGACGCCTTTGAGATTGTGGGTCAAGGCGCCGCGCAGACGGGTCGGAAGCATGGGCGGAAGCATCGCAGCGCCCGTCAAAATGGCAACGCGACAAAGCGGTTCGAACCCAATGCAAAATCAAATAGCCGTGGGGTTTCTTTCGTGTGCAGAGCCGCTAAATAGAAAAACCCCTCGGAAGCTCATGGCCAAGAAAAAGAAAGCAGCTCCAGGCGGCCCCGGCGAGAAGATTCTCGCCACCAACCGCCGTGCCAAGTTTGACTACGAACTTGGCGAGAAGTTCGAGGCCGGCCTTTGTCTCATCGGCTCCGAAGCTCGTTCCCTGCGCGAAACCAATCCAGGCATCAACGAGGCCTTCATCGACATCGATCGCCAGGGCGAAGCCTGGGTCAAGCAGATGCGCATCGGGCACATGAAGGACGCCGCTTTTGGCCACACCGAGCTGCGCCCCAGAAAGCTCTTGCTCCACCGCTCTGAACTTGATCGCATTCGCGCATCGATTGAACGCGAGGGCATGACGGCGATTCCGACAAAGGTCTACTACAAAAAGGGGCGAGCCAAGATCGAACTCGCCCTAGCGCGCGGCAAGAAGCTCCACGACAAGCGCCATGCCATCAAGGAGCGCACGGAAGAGCGTGAGGCCCGCGCTGCGATCAGCCGAGGCAGAAAAGACTATGAGTGATTCGAAAATCGCCATCACCCTCCCTGATGGACAGTTGGCTCACATTGAGTCCACTGATGGGGACAAGACGACGATCCTGAGCCCTTTGCCTTCTCCTCCTGGCTCCACCGTGCGCGGACGCGTCGACGGCGTTGACTGCGAATTTCAGCTCAAAGTGCGCAATTGTCGAAAAGTCGATGGCATATTTCTCATCGATGGCCGTCTGCGCAACGCGACGAGAGAAATCAAAGCAGTCCTGGTCCCAGGCGGCGACAAGAAGTAGAGCGCGACAAGAAGTAGGTCCCGGAAAAACGTAGGACGCGACAAAAACTAAGGAGCGACGGTGAGGCCGAGTGAGGCTCCCAGAAAGGGTCCACCTAGGCGTACGTCCTCCCCTCCCCGGGTCATCGGGATCGGGCGAAGCAGGGTGCCTGCATTCAGTTCAATGTGGCCCCACACCTGGCCATGAATCTGACGACTCGCACCGATTCGCGCCCCCAGTCGTGAACTCCAGGTGTCCCGCTGACCGGAAATGTCATCGACTTCGGTCGCGCCGCTCACGTGAACAGCACTGGCCGCCAGCAGAGCGCCGAACGAGAATCGAGTGCGCGCCGAAACGCGGTGTTGATAGGCCACGTCAAAACTGAAATCGAACTGTGAAAAACCTGGCGACGTCTGACCCAGGGTCGCATCTTTTAGCGCCGGTAGAGTCCCAGCCAACCAACCCACGCGAGCGGAAAACCTCAGGGGGAAGTAGCCGTTGAAGTCGAGCCCGACGCTGGGCCCAAGCAGCCAGGCGCCCTGGGTGATCCAAAGCGTGTCCACGCTGCTCCGCAAACCGAGCGCCTCACGCGCTTTCTTGTCCCGTAAGTTTGCCTCGCGCTTTTCTTCGAGCACCAGCTCTTGCTCGTGCCGAAGAAGCGCGCGCTTTCGAGTGTCTCCGAGCTGACGAACCAGCTCCGCCACTGCGAGCCCCACCCGCCGGGCCTTCACACTCGCATGCCCCGTGCCCGAAATGGAGCGCCTGCCGACGTATTCTCCCCGGTCCCACAGGCTCACGATGAGCTTCTTGTCGTCGCTGACCACCCGAACGTAAAGCGATACAATATCTTCGCCATCCAGCTCACCTGGAGGCCCCGAGCAGGATTCAGGGCGAGGCGGGATCTCGACATCCCTGAGTTCAAGCGCCACGGTGCGACGAACGACTGACTCGTCGATATCGACCTCTTTGACTTCCAGATACCAGTGATCACTGGCCCCTGCAGAGACGGTGACTAGCCCCACGAAGAGCATGACGGCGAGCACCGAAAGACTCTTCGCGCATCGATGGAGAGGCGCGAAACCGAATAGGCGCGCGATTCCAGAAAAATTCCGGTTCCGAAGACTAGTCTTCGGACTCGGGTGCGTGCGGGTCCGCGGGTTCAGCGCTACTCGACGATCGTGGCTCTGCAGCAATTGGCGGCTCTGCGGTATCGGGTAGCCCTGCGGCATTGGGTAGCCCTGCGGCATTGGGTAGCCCTGCGGCATTGGGTAGCTCTGCGGCAACGGGCCTCGTGCGAACTTTGTTAGCACCAACGTTGTCTCGCTTCGCGTCGTCCACGCCCACGCTCTCAGATTCTTCAGCGTCAAGGTCCTTCGTGGCCGCGCGGTCCGACTTTGAGTCTGCGCCGCTAGACTTCGAATCCTTCTCCGCCACAGATTGACGCAAGCGAGCGACTTCAGCGCGAAGCTCCTCTTGATGTCTACCTTGGGGGAATTCTTCTTCATATTGTGACGAAAGTCGCAGAGCAGTCGGCAAATCAACAGCTGCTACCGCCATGTCAAACTCGCGGACGAGCGCATCTTCGGCGAAGTCCCCGCCCGGTGACAAGCGGCGATTCAAAGCAAATGCAGAAGCCGCACCAGCCTGGTCCCCCGCCCGACTCAGAAGATTTCCGAGCATCATGGCTGCCAGAGGGGCATTCGCATCCTCTTGATGACGCTCCGTCACTACTCGAAGAGCTTGAATTGCCCTCCCTTGGTTCCCCACATAGCGCGCGACATCCACCAAAGTCATCAGCTCCTCAGCCGACCCACCCTGAAGAACGGAATCGAAGCCGCCTGATTCATCGAGAAGCTGGAAAGCACCTGCGAAATCTCCGCGTTCAGCCAGCACAAGCCATACCGGGCGAACTACCTGAATCGGCGGCTCTTCTGCGAGAAGTTCGTACTCCCCTTCAGCCATGAACTCATCGTCGAGCATCTCTGATTCGATAGCTGGTCGCCGTGCTAATCGGCGATTCATTCCAGCATCCGAAGAAGATTCATCTGTAGCGGTACGAGACTCCGCAGCGTTACGGCGCGATGCGCGGCGCGGGGCTCCAGGCTGGAGTCGAGGCCCCGCCGGAACTTCCGCAACGGCCATAAGCTCGCGCGACGCAGCCGCATCGGCGGCGATCGGTTCAGATTCTTCGGTCAAACGACCAGCCGCAAAGCCTGCAACCAAGAGTGCAGCTGCCGCCAAAAAACGGGCGACCGGCTTCATGGCAGACGAGCGGTGACCTCTCGTTTCAAGTCGTTGCCAAGCGCGCTCCAACAGCCGTTCATCCGCATAGGAGCGCACCTGTCCGAGTACGGAAAGCTCGACCGAGCGCCGCGATGGGTGCGCGAAATCCGGCTGGACAGCGTCTCCCGGATCAGTCATAGAGTCCCCCTGCTCCGTCTCAATGCGATCGAAATCACTGGTCTTGATATCGGGGCTCTCGAAGTCAGTCATTCGACCTCCTCCTCGGACTGAATCTCTTGGCCCTGAGTGAGGCTTTTCGTTGCCTGGCGTCGCGACTCATCGCTGAGGTTGTCCTCAGAAACGCCGCGCAAGTTCGAGAGAAGAATTTCGTGCTGGACTGCCGCAATTCTCCGCTTAGCCGTAGCCAGCGAGCAATTCGCCATCGCGGCAACATCTTCAAGTTTGCGTCCCTCAACGAAGCGCAAAGTCCAGCAGATGCGCTGATCGACCGAGACCCCCCGAAGCACCGTATAGACTTGGGCAAGTTGGGCGCGCACCTCGGGTCCAGCTTCATGGTTGACTAGAGCGTCCAGATCAATTGGCTCGGAGGTGGAGAGCCCCAAGACACCAAGCATGCGGCGCCGACGCATTCTCGTGCGAACCAAGCTAACAACCACCGAAGAAAGCCACGGCCGAAAAGATGAGTCAGCGCGGAGATGATCGAGTCGATCGTGAGCGCGCAAGAAAGCATCGTGAACGATGTCCTCGACGTCGGAGGTATTGCCCTGAACTCGCACTGCTAAGGCGAGCGCATAGGAGCTGTGTCGACGGTACAGGGCCTCAAACGCATGGGGTTGGCCAGCGCGCGCCAAAACCACGAGCTCCGCATCGTCACGCTCAAGCAAAGCAGCGACACCGTTGAGCTCTTCCTTTTTCGGCCCACGGGATCCCAAAGAGGGGGCACGCTCCGCTCCTCGACTCGCCCGAGAACTGGACGTGGGCTCCAGGCTGGAGTGGACCAACTCAAGTCGGGTCCGCGGTTGGGGAGTGCGTGCAGGCAAGGCCACCAAGTATGGACGCACTTCCTCTAAAAAGCGGCTCATTTCGAATGAATCTTTCCGGAGGTTTCTCAAGCAAGCCCCCTTACTTCGGGTGTGACACTTACTTTCTTCGGGTGTGACACTTAGGCCGGCCAGCCTGAATGCGCTTTTTTCTGGTGGTTCGATTGTTCGATAACCGCAGTTGTTCTGGATACTTACGTGAAATGTGCCGGAAATCTTTCTCAATCCAGGGCTGACTCGCTGAGCCGAATTTGTTAGCTGAGGCGTCAACATGGGGCTGGGGGGCTGAGCCTGCTCAGTACAGCGCTCCTATTCAAATTTTCCAGGCGCGTGACTCAGCACCATTTCTACGTAGGGAGAAAATCAAAATGATCATTCGTAACACTGCTATCGCTGCACTTATCGCTTCTTTCGCCATCGCTTGTGGCGGCTCAACCCCCGCTGCTGACGCTCCCGAGGCTGCTGCAGCTGAAGAAGCTCCCGCCGAGGAAGCTGCTCCCGCTGAAGAGACCATGGAAGAGGAAGCACCCGCGGAAGAGCTTTCTGAAGAAGCTCCGGTTGACGACGCTGCTGCTGAGGTTGAGGGCGAAGAAGCTCCCGCTGAAGAAGCTCCCGCAGAGTGAGCCCTTCTGTTTTGAAAGCACTGCCCCGCTTACGAGTGGAGTAGCCCTTCAAAACATCAGGAACGACCGAAGCTCAGCTTCGGTCGTTTTTTTGTGCGCGGCTCCTTCACCCTGCCCCACCGAGACCTGGGCTGAGTGACCTCGTTCGGCACACAGGCCCGTCCTGGCGAGCCGCTCATACGACGTCTCACTACGCACTGAAGGCCAGCGACACAGTCAGCTTGCGAGCTGACTCAGCTCGCAACCAGAACCAGTTCGCGGCAGGATCAGCTGGCGACAGATTCGGTGTCGACAACAAGCCGAGTGCGCCCGACGAGGAGTTCATCACCATGGGCGATGGCTTGCTCGCCGCGTACCCGAACGAAAACGCCAGTCCGCGATCCCAAATCGGTCAATACGAGAGAACCTGCCTGCTCTTCGAGTAGACAGTGTTGTTCCGAAACCAGGGGATCGTCAGGGAAGACCAAGTCACCAATGGCGGAACCAACCTGAAGCGCATTGCCCCGAGCTACGGCGCAGGCACCAAGCGAACCACCTTCGAACTGTTGCACAACTCGAAAGGATGAAGGCCACTTGGGAGAAGAGTAAAAGTACGTTGGATCAGGTGCAGGTCCGTCGTCGGGCACTGGATTCTTCTCCATACGCAGCAGCTGATCGCCCACAATGAACTCATCGCCCATTTCGAGTTCTACCGACCCCTTGATACGCAAAAAGACGCCATTTCCCCCATCGAGATCGTCGAGGAAAAGTTCGCCTTCGCGCATGGTCATCACTGCTTCTTCCGGATGACAGAAGCGCTCACCTTCGAGAGCGATCGCGCCTTTCGAGCCAATCACCGCCTGACTCCCTTCGGCAGCATAGCATTCTGGCCCACCGCTCAAGCTGCGCAGGACATGCAGCTTGAAGAGGATCTCGGCAGTCGGAGCTGGAGCCGAGACCACTGGAGGTGCAGCCTCTGAAGAAGCAGCCGCTGCGGCTGCGGCATCAGCCTTCTTCTTCTTCTTGAGCTTGAGAATGTCGACATTGGGCGGCTCGGTAAACAGCTGCATACCGCCGATTTCTTCGCCCAAAATGATGCGGTCAAAGCTTCCGTCACGAAGCTTCATCACCATTTCAAGATGCTGACTCTTCATCATGTCGCGAACGAATTCTGCGACATCAGAACGCTTCACCGAGTCTTCATAGCTGCGCTTGTGGCTCTTGATGATGCGACCACCATCAGCAAAGAGATGCGTGATGATGTGGGGAGAGTCGAGGCCACTGTCTTCAGTCTGTACATGAAAGACAGTGTCACGGAATTTGATGTTATTGTTGAACCCCATCTGCGCACGCCGAAAACTCGGCTTGCGCATCTCCGCTTCAACTTTAGCAAGATATTCCGCACCGTACTGGATGATGGCGGCATCGAGTTCGTCATGCTGGCCCTCGATGCCTTCCATGCGCTCAAAGGCTTGCTGAGCAATCTTCGCGCTCGGGTCCACCCGGAGCGCTTCCGCCAACAGCGACTGCCCAGCACTGTCGTTCGCACCTCCAGCCGCCCATGCTGCGAGGAGATGTACGGCTTCATCTGGCCTATCTTTTTCGATTAGCCAGCTTGCAACCTTGCCGGCTTTTTCGCGGGACTCTGCGCTCGCTGCCACGGAAGCATCATCCCTTCCGGACCCGGGCCAAGCAAGAGCTGATGCTCTTTATCTCTGGGGGTCGGGATATCGATGAGTTCAATGAAGTCATCCCGAGGTATAGGCGCTGTCTTCGAGCAGAATCACATTTGTTTTCGAACGGCTCTCCCCGGCGCTAGTTACATAAACGGCGGGTTGATCCACGACAGGGCAAACTTTCTCACACGCACCGCAACCGATGCACAGATTCGGATCCACATGAGGACGCTTGACTCGCACCGTCTCCTGGGGGGCCTGTTCTCCCACTTGGGCCACCGCACCTCGACGAGGCACATCCACCTCTTCGACCCAAATCGCTTTCGGCGACGTTGGGCAAAATTCTTCACATACCGTGCACGGCGTGGCCATGGCCCAAGGTAAGCAGCGTCCGCGATCGAACATGGCTGTTCCGATCACGATCGGAGCCTCTCCGATACCAAGCTTGTGCTTTTCTTCGATCTTCTCGATCGCTCCCGTCGGACACACTTGACCGCAAAGAACGCAGGAGTGCTCGCAATAGCCGATCCGAGGAATGAGTATCGGTGTCCACAGACCTTCCGGCCCCGCCTCAAAGAAAGCGGGGTGAAGCGCATTGTTCGGACAAACCTTCATGCACTCCGCGCAGCGAATACAACGCTCAAGAAAATCGCGCTCTGCCACCGCGCCCGGTGGTCGGATCACTTTGGGTGAGTAGGCCTTGTCTGGCCAATTCGCGATGCGACTCGTCGGCACGATCACAGCGCCTGCCGCGGCACTAGCGATGGTCGCTCGACGACTCAGATCGGGAGTGTCCTTCAGGCTGCGCATGCCGGGAAACCAACGAAACTTGATCACATCCTCAGGACAAGCAGCTTCGCAATTAAAGCACAGATGACACTCATCACGCCGATGTTTCACTCCACCTTGAGGACTGTCGGCACCCTGGCAATCCACGAGACACAGATTGCAGTCGGTACACTTGGAGTGATCTTTCTCCATGCCGAACAGCGAGAATCGTGAAAGCAAACCAAGCATCGCGCCGAGCGGACAAAGGGCTCTGCACCAAAAACGCGGAACCACGCGATTGAGTGCAATGATCCCCAAAAATAGAATCAGAATCAGCCACGTCTGGTGAAAGTAGGCTTGGTCAGCAGTCCAGATGTGCTCTCCCAAAAAATCCAAGGCGCCATCGCTGGCCTGCTGAATTCCGCGAGAGCCGTGCAGAGACACTCCTTCTGCTGTTCGAATTCCCAGGTACTGAAGGGCAGGCAACACTCCAAGCCCAATGGCCCGAACTGCCACGCAAATCGGATCGAATAAACCACCGATTGCGCTTCCCGCAGCCGCCGCCGCAAGCAGCGCCCACATTCCGTAATACTTTCCGACCTGCCACGACTTGGTGCGATTCGATTCAATCCGAGTGCTGCCCTTGAGTGCTTTGCTCGGGAAAAGAAAACTCATCAGGTGGTGAATCGTTCCGAACGGACAAATCCACCCACAGAAGGCACGCCCCACGAGCAAGGTGAGTACGACTGTCACGAGCGCCCAGGCGAGCCCGGAATACAGAGTATGCGTCGCAAGAAACGTGAGGAGCGCCACAAACGGATCAAACAGCAGGAAAAGCTCAACCTGCTGAGGCAGGCGCACCGGGGCGTCACTAGCGGCCTCAAAAGAGCCCCGAAATGTCGTCTGGGTCAGCAATCCGAGAAAGCCCAACAAGAAGGCCGTCTGACTGAGGCGCCGTGCCCACTGAAGAAAAACAATGATCTTGCGGGCTGGTATGCCAGAGCCGGCACGTCGACGAGAGGGACGCAGTCCCAAGGCCGCTCGCACCTGATTCTTGAGACGCAGCAGTCGTTCCCCCGCTCGCGCGACGGCCTGAGGACTCTCGGCAACTTCACGTGCCGCCGACGATTGAACGATCGGCAAATGAATTCGGCGCGCAGCGTCACGGACCGGCGGCGCTGATGTTACGGAAGTCACAATAGCCGAGGGGGATACGGCACTGACCCCTTGAGGACCATCCAGCGCAGGCACGTTGCCGGGGACATCAAGCCACGGTAGTGGTCTCGGGAGATCACTCATCGTTCACACTTCCACGACTCGTGTGAGCGCGGTCTTTCCGATCCCACGTTCAGCACCAAGACGCAAATAGGTCACCGTGTTCGGATCGACTCCAATCAACCGCGCGCCATAATGATCAAGCGCCACTTCGTCGAGGCTGGCTATCACCTGATGCATGTCCTTGGCATCCGCAAGATTTCCACCCTGAGGCCCATTGCGAAGGAGTACCCGAGTTGCATCGAGGACCGTGAGGGTAGGCCGCATAAATGTCGCCAAATCGGCAATAGAAAGGTGAATGTTCTGGTGGAGACGGTTGCGCCGCCCTCCAAGTACACCATACCAATTCTTCATCGCACCGGTGTAATTAGAGAGATTGTGATGCTTCGCCACAGGAACATTGATCAACTTGTCCGCCTCAATCAGCGGGGTGTAGACCGGCCACTCATCGAGCAGATCGCCGCGCATACGCATAGTACGAAAACGATGCGCGCCTGGTAAGACAACGAGAGCTCCGGCCTCGTGCGCACTTCGCCAAATTCCTGAACGTTGAAAGCTGCGACGGGCTTCGTTGCAAGACGCGTCAGTGACGACCACTTGCTTGGCCCCCGCGTCGAGACACAGTCGGACAAGTTCGGCCACCACTCGCGGATTAGTATTGGCTGCATGGGCGGGAGTGCGATCCCAACCAATATTCGGCTTGATGGCAACCAGATCACCACGACTGATGAATCGCTTCATGCCGCCGAGCGCTTCGACTGCTCGGCGAGTCAGTTCTTCCGGGACCTGGGAAGAACGCGCGATCGCCATCTCGGGAAAATCTGTCGCCGCATCGATCCGATAATCGCGTACCTGACGAGGTCCTGAAGGATGGCGCCCCTCGTAACCAGCAGCATCAAATGCGTAGTTTGCGCCCCACGCTGACGCGCAGGCGACTCCCCCGACCTTGGCAAGTCGTACCAGCGCTTCACGCCGATTCGGACGCCCGTGCAGCTCGGTCCCGTTTTTTGGGGAATTGTCGTCAGAATGGGGCATAGGATGCGGTGTTGCTCCGGCAGGCCGGTTCTGGGAATGTACCGCGACTTACCGAAATGATCCCTACTGATCAGCTAAACCAGTTTTGTCGCCGCCTCGACGAGGTGAACGACCTTCTTTGTGATCCGGAGGTCGTCGCAAGTTCGCGCAAAATGGTCGACCTCAACCGAGAGCGTCGACAGCTTGAGCCGTTGATTGGCGCGTTTGAGACTTGGAAGAAGCTAGCCACTCAAATTGCCGACAACCGCGAAATGTTGTCGGATCCAGATTTTGGCCCGCTCGCCAAAGAGGAGTTGCCTGAGCTTGAGGCTGAGTACGTTCGACTTGAAAAAGAAATCCAGCTCCTGCTTTTGCCGCGCGACCCACACGACGACAAAAACACGATGCTTGAGATCCGCGGAGGCACCGGGGGCGAGGAGGCGGCTCTCTTCGCTGCCGATCTCTTTAGGATGTATTGCCGCTACGCCGAGGACCAACGCTGGAAGGTAGAAATTCTCAATCAGAGTGAAGCCAGCGCAGGTGGACTCAAGGAAGTTATCGCTTTGATCAGCGGTGACGGGGTTTACTCAAAGCTGAAATTCGAAAGCGGCGTGCATCGCGTGCAGCGCGTGCCAGCCACTGAGACGCAGGGACGCGTCCATACTTCAACCGCTACGGTTGCGGTGCTGCCGGAAGCGGAAGAAGTCGACGTACAACTCGACGAAAAGGACCTCAGATATGACATCGCAGCAGCCAGCGGTCCAGGTGGCCAGGCAGTCAACACGACGAACAGCGCCGTGCAGATCACCCACTTGCCCACAGGCCTCTCGGTCCGCTGCATGGACGAGCGAAGTCAGCTCAAGAACAAGGGAAAGGCCCTGAAGATTCTGCGCAGCCGCCTGCTCGACATCGAGCGGACCAAACAGGAAGAGGCGATTCGCGACGAGCGACGCGGCCAGGTGAAGGCGGGAGATCGCTCCGAGAAGATCCGCACTTATAACTTCCCACAGAATCGGCTCACCGATCATCGTCTTGGGTTAACGCTCTACAAACTCGATCGTGTGATCGAGGGTGATCTGCAGGAACTCGTCGACTCAGTCGTGAGTCATCACCAAGCGGAGCAGCTCGCGGCCATGCAGAAACCGAGCGGCAAGTCAGGACCGTAATGCTTGATCCCGACGCGCTGTTGCCCAATGCGGACGCACTGTTAGTCGCACTCATTTTGGCGCCCTCAACATTTTCTCGAAACAAGTTTTTCGAGATGTTCCAGCAGGAGCAGCACAGAATGGCGCGCCGACGCGCACAATTGGTACGTAGCGTGATCAAGGATCTGACGGAGCCCTGGCCCCATCCTGGGGAAATTCCAGGCCGCCCCAGCGCCGTGGTCGTCGAAGAGGTCATGCATGAAAGCAGCTTCACCCTCACCTATGTTGTAGAAGAACTCGGCTATCGCCGATCAGTCATGCTCACCCACCTGGAGGCCGCAGCACTCCGCTACGCCCTCGAACGGGCAGGGGTTGGAAAAGCGTCGGCCTCTGAGAAGGCATTAGTCGACCTCAATCTCGCGAAGCTCAATGAGCTGGAACCGGCTCCAGAAGGCCGTTGATTCTGGGCTTGTCTTAGTTCGCCACTCGCAACTATATAAACCGCGTATGACGTACCTCGGCTTTCACCGGACCCCGGCTCCCTCACCTTCGACAACAGGGCGCCGAATGACTCCATCACCGGTGATTTCGCTGTGCTGGCTCACCACAAGCCGCTGGCTCACCACAAGCCGCTGGACCACGACGAAGTTAGCTACTCTTGCGCTGACGATGATCACCGCTGCAGCTTGCGGTGGCGCGCAACAAGAAGCCAAGACGGCGGACGATGAAGAGTCCGAACTCTATACAGACAACCTCGGTACCTATCCGGACAGTGGAGAAACCGAAGACGTGAGTGCAAGCTGCCAAGACGGCACCTGTTTCGCCTGCGGCGAAGGGCTCTGCCCGAAAGGGGCCTACTGCGATCAAGACGCGCAAGGAGGGGCTGCTTGCGCGTGGCTCAGCGAATGTGCTGGCGCCCCCGACTGCGCTTGTCTGGCCAAGGTGTTGGGTTCGAGCTGCAGCTGCGAAGAAAACGACGGCGGACCGCTCGTCTCGTGCCAATAGAACGCCGATTGAGTGACGCTACGCGATTGACTGACCTTACGGGACCGTGGACTCAATGATGATGCGTCGGCTATGTGGACCGAAGAACGCTCCTTGAGTCGCGACGTCGCCGCTCACCGAGGCTACTCGAAACCCTACGTCATGAAGCATGCGACCAACATCTGAGAGTCCGTAGAGCCGCACTGAATACTGGAGTTCCTTGCTTCGTCCATCGTCGAGAATGATGGAGCGCTTCACTTTGAGACGATTGGTGATCCAGTCCATCACCATGTCGTCCATGCAGACGCATCCGTCGCCCTCAAACCAATGGTTGTACGGAGCCTCTCGCGCCGCGAAGTCGCGATTCATCACATCGAGCAAGAATCGCCCCCCGGGCTTGAGAGAAGAGCGGATCCGCTGAAGAACATCGACGTTCTTCTCTTCTTCAAAGTAGCCAAAAGACGTGTCCCAGCAGAGCACGGCGTCGAACATTTGTTCGAACGCCATCTCTCGCATGTCACCCTGCAAAAAGTTGATTTTCTGCTTGGCGGCCTGGGCGTGGTCGCCCGCCATCGCCAATTGATACACCGACAGATCGTAGCCGACGACCGAGTAGCCGCGTCGAGCTAGCTCCACGCAAATCTCTCCCTGTCCACAGCCCAAGTCGAGGATCACGGAACCCTTGGGCAAGGCGAGCGACTTAGTGATGAAGTCCACCTCACGTTTGAGCTGGCGCTCGGTCATGGGACGATAGGCCCGCGAAAAATCATCACCGAAAAGAGTTTCCCACCATGGTTTCTTGCGTGGCTCTGTCGCGCGCGGCAGCGACGGCTTCGCGGAACGCCGAGGAGGCGGTGGCTTTCGTTCGGCCGACGGGATCTCTGGCATCGGCATTGATGAAGGCGGCGGCGGTGCCTGCTGCTCGGTAGCGGGATGTAAGCTGAGATCTTCCAACGACTCGACCTCATCGAGGGGCTCGCCTGGTTCAGACTCAGGCGCTAGTTCCGCGTCAACGTCAACCTCCGGGGGCTCATCCGTCTCAAGGGGGATGTCTTCTTCAAAGTCGGCAGACGTATAGGCCTCGGTCAAGGCAGCTGGACTCGATGGGGCAGGTGCTGGCGCTGGAGACTGGTCTGCGATTACCCCATCAGGCGTGGTGTCAGCGGGCGAAACTTCCTCAGCAAGACCGCTCTCTCCTTCAAGCGGCGCCTCTTCGAACTCGGACGCGACCGGTGTCGGGGGGGTCACTTGGGATTCGGGAGCAGCCTCGTCAAACTCAGAAGAATCAGAGTACGCGAAAGCCTCAGCTTCCGTCTCGCCCGCCGTCGCAGCATCAATCGACGTTGCAGCGTCCGCGCTTTCACCTGGGGAGTTGTCGCCGGGCGCTTCGACCAGCATCCCTGGCGGGTCGATGCTGGTTGGCATGGCCGGGGCCTTAGGAATGGCACCGAGAGCCTCAAGTTCATCGTCGCTCAGTTCGCCATCAAAATCATCGAGGTTCACCTCGCTGGTTTCAATTGCAGGAGTTGAACCGCTGGCGCGCTTCGGCGGAGGCGCCGAAATTTCTCGCCGTCCGTTCTCCTCAAGTTTGATCACTCGCCGAGCGACAATCGGCTCGCCCCCATTTCCTGGAGGTGCGCTTGAGCTCGCGGGCCTTGCGTCGCGTGGTGGATTGTCGAGTGGTGGACTTGAGTTCGCTGGAGGACTTGAGCCGCGCGCACTGCCACTCGGCGAGGAGGGGGCGAGACTCCCTGGAGGGGGTCGACTGGTGCGCGCTCGCGGAGGGCCGCTCCGCTTGGGACGCGGCGGTCGGGACACGGGGGTCGGTGGCTTGGACGGACTGCTCCCATCAGGAGGCAACGAAAGGCTCTCCACGGCTCCCGAGGCAAGGGCACGATTCCCTTCCCCAGCTGGCGACGCATCGTCATGACTCTGAGAAGACTCAGAGTTCTGAGGAGGCTGAGAACTTCGAGCATGCGAGGTATCCCCCTCGGCATGCAAGTTCTTGTCATCGTCGGCCGGGTTTTCGCTCATCGTGCCCCTGAAAGTGATTCGCCCATGCGCACGACGCCCAACTCTCGACGAAGTGGACTCCCGGGTTCAAGCAAGACGACAGCAGTTGACCCCAGATGAAACTTGCCAATTTCGTCACCGCGCTCCACCCGGCGCCCCGGCTCCAAACGGGTTTCGCCGGCCGGCACTGCGGGTTCTGGTATCACTGAAACGCTGATGCGTCCGACAATGGTGGCGCCCACCATCACAACACTGACTCGACCCATCGATTCAGTGTCGATACAAATGCACACTCGATTGTTGCGAACGAAGAGCCCCTCAATGTGTTCTTCACCAATCGAGTTCACCGGATATAAGTCGCCTGGAATGCCTCGCACGCAGGTGATGCGTCCTGCTACTGGCGAATGAACTCGGTGATAGTCACTTGGCGCAAGATAGACGACACCGAACTCGCCGCCGCGGTAACGTTTCGCGTCTTCGACGCTGCCGATCAACTCGGCGACGTCATAGGCTTGTTTTTTTACAACGAGGCCCGCCCCGGGATCGATAGGGCCCGCTGCGGACAGTTTTCCATCCGCAGGCGAAACCAATGAAACATCTGCGATCGGGCGAGCACCTGCTTTGAGCGGACGCGTGAAAAAGGCATCGAACGTAGGATACGGTCCTACGGATTCAGCTTCTTCCATGTTCACGTCATAGGCAGAGCAATACACTTTCTGCACGAGTTGAGAAAAAGGCGCTGGAAGGGGCTGCTCACAGAGCCGCCCGACTGCCTTGCTAAGAGAGACACGGGGCAGCGCACGAATGAGGCGCGCTGCTGCGAAGGTTGAGACACTCACCTGATGATTTCCGATACTCCTGGGTTTTCGAAGGAGCGAAGGACATCGTAGTCATTGCCTAAAGATCCGGTCAAACTCCCAACAACACGAGACTTCATGAAGTCAGCTCATCGGCAAGCCCGAACGCAGCACCTAGGACCGGCCTCATGGCCGAAAAACTCAGCGAGAACCACGAACAGGCAGGGATCGTGCATGAAGACAGAGTTCACGGCGACGGACTCTATCTAACTCGGTGTCCTGAAATTCCTGCGTATTTGTCGCCTCTTTCCCTACCCATGGGCGACCCCCACAGGCGACTTCCGCGAGTAATGGGTCGAGACCCTCGGCCTGGGCAAGCAAAGCCTCAGCCTCTGGGCTTGAGGCTGTCTCCGAAAGAGAGCGTGCTCGGAGCGCCAACCAACCAGCGTTTGCCCCTTTCACATCTTTCAAACTTCCTAGCAGGAGCTGCACGTCATCGCGCGAAGAAAGCACCCCGGCGCGCGCGATGAGGTAGCGAAGCGCAGCTGAATGAGGCGCACGATCTAGGTCCGGGGCGGTGAGTTCCGCAGCTTCCGCCGGACTCCCATCAACGGTCAGAAGCTCTGCCAGCCGGAGGCTGCGCCCCAACTGGCGAGGCCCCATTTCAATCACATCTTCCTGCGGCTTTGAAAGTAGCTCTTCGGCGAAACGACGGGTGAGCTGATCGCGCCAGATGAGCTGCCAGCCACTCACTCCATATCCACTGACGCTGCGCATCGCCGAGTCAGCGCTGGGCGCCACTTCCATGTCGCGCAGGAGGAACCCAAGAGCACGCGGACCATTCTGGTCAATCCAATACTCCATAAAACTCGTCACTTCCGCAAAAGCGATCGACGCAGCTTGAGCACTCGGGAGCATGGCGATCGATGGTCCAATTTGGTCGACGCCAATTGACTGCCCTTGGACCTGGGCATCATAGGAACGCCGAGAAAAGTCGTCGGCATCATCGAACGCCTGCGCCGCGCGCCAACGATGTTCCTGACGCTTGGCGATTCCCTCTTGCAGCCACAATGGCGCACGATCAGCCGTGGCCTTAGAAATGAGGAGATGAGTGATTTCGTGGGCCAACGTATCAGCCCAGGGAAATCCGTGCTGAATCGCACGCGGAGAAATCATGGTCACCCGTCCCCATCGTGCGACTGCTACAGTGCCCGTTGTCTCTGCTGCCTCAAGCGGCAATCCCGAAACCGCGGAAAGAGAAAACAAGTCCCGCACCAAGTCGATGCGAAGTGGGCGCGGCAACTCTTCTCCGAGATCCTTCTCCAACGTCGCACGAGCACGCACCGCCACATCGAGAATGAGTGGCACCAGAATTCGATCGGCGTCGTCCTGAAGCCGCAACCAGACGCCTTTTTCGGTATCATCGATAATGATCCCGCCGACAGTTGCGCCTTCGCAGCGCGGCGCCAACTCCACAAGCATGTCAGCGCCTTCGGCCTCCCTAACAGCTGGGGAAACGAGATGCGCCATCGCGCCCTCACAATCCGCCCGATAGATGGCCAACCGTGCACGAGCTCGAGCAGCGTCTGGTCCCACTTGGCCGTCGAGAAGTTCCGCAGCTTCATCCAGTCGCAGCTTAGTGATCGCGTAATCCGCTTCTCGAACCCGCAGCGGTATGGCTTTTTCTTCAGATTGAATGGCAGCAGCCCGGACGAGGTCTTTCTCAGTTTTTGCTTCTTGCGCCGATTCAGCTTGAACCTGACCCCCAGCCTCTTGGGTTTCCCGTTTCGCCGGTTCGCATGCTATCGGCGCAGTGCAGAGCACGCCCAGGAGGGCGTACTTGAGCTGACCAGAGAGCCATCGCGTTGCGAAAAGCAGCGGGCTCATTTGAGTTCCTCCGCGTAGCGGCGTACCGCGGGAGCGAGCCGACCGCTGCCACGCCCGAGTCCCTTCTCCACTCGCTTTCGGAAGTCCCGGGCTCGATCGCGTTCCTCGTCGGGAACACCACCATGACGCGCCTGTTCACTTCCCTCGCCCTCACCGGATTCGGGCTGCTCAGACTCTGAAGGTTCAGGAAGCGACCGTTCAAGTTGCCTTTGAGCCTCCTGAGCAAGTTCAGCGCCACTTTCGGGCCGTCCTTGCTCCAAAGCCTGGGCTGCCTGCTGCAAGAGACGCGAGGCGCGCTCCAGGGACTCAGCGCTCTCAGTGGGGAGAGGAGCGCCGGGCTCGCGCGATTTTTCTGCGAGCGACTTTGCTCGGTCAGAAAATTCACGCTGCCTTTGGGCTCGCTCATCCAAGCCTCTCTGCGCCCCCTGATTGGAGGCTCGCCTCACCTCTGCGGCGGCTTGTTGAGTCTCCTTCAAGACTCGTTCAAGCGCTTCCTGAGCCGCCTGCAAATCCCGCGGCATCACCCAACCAGGGTTTTCTTCCGCAAGAGCCTGAGCACGCTTAAGTGCCTCATTTGCGTCCAATCCGCGCTCCACAGCTTCGTCGAGGTTGCCCGTCTCCAGGGCATCGGCCATCGCCTCCCCCTGGCTACGCGCGGACGCCGCTTCTGCACGAGGACCACCCGGCGCGAGACCGCTCTGAGGTAATCGCGCTAGAGCCTCACGGAGGGAGTCAGTTGAATTTCGCAGCTCTTCGTCGGGCTCAAAGTCAGCGTGAGCGGCGCGAGCCGCTTCCTCGATCAACTTCTCCAAAGTACTCAGCTCTTCCGCGCTCTCCTGAGCGAGCTGATCCACTTGCTTCGCCAATTCCTGAAATTGTTCTGGCGCATCAGAGGCGGGACCAGGTGCACCTTGACCTGACCCTTGTCCTCTTTGAGGCGTTCCAGACTCAACTCCAGCTCCCCCTTGAGATGAGAACGAAGGATTGGCTCTCTTGAGCCGCTCTGCCAAATGAATCGCAGCCACTTCCGCTCGACCAAACGAACCAGCATTCACCGATCGTTCAATGCGACTGAGGTCCGCACGCGCGACCGAACCGAGGTCAACACCAAGACGCCCCACTTCCTTGAGCTGCTTCGCTCCATCTTGCGCACCTCTCAGCAAATCCCGCAAACCGTCTAGATGAACACCTTCCGTCCCAAAGCGGAGTTCTCGAGATTGCACCGCTATTTCCTCCACGGCGGAGCCCAGGTTTTTTGCGAGGGTTTGCGCATCACGCCCAGCAAGATTCTGAATCAACGCATCAACAGCGAGCAGAGCTGCTTCAGGCCGAGTGCGTTCCTCCCGCGGTTTCGTCAACGCTTCGAGCTGAGCGCGAATGAAGGCCAGCGAGCTCTTGGGTGCATTGCGCTCAAGAAGAGACGACTCGAGCTGAGAGAAGCTCTTGCTGAGAACTTCGTGCGCAGCCTTCAACGCCTCATCCGATTCACGAAGGGAGAGATGCGCTGCGCGAACATTTTCTGCCAGATAAGTCGACATGGCTTTTCGGAATCGCCGGAGCGCTCGATGTCGTTCGGCCAACTCGGTTCCCAAGGGCTCCGGGATCAGCACGATGGCCTGACTCACTCCCCATGCAGGGCCGCCTGCAGTATTGCCATCTCTCGCCTCAATCGTGACGCGCACCGGTAAAAAGGCACGCCTCAGCAGCTCGTGTTCTCGAGTCAGTGTTGTACCGCCCTGGTAAAATGGGCGCTGTCCGTCCAGGTGCGCCAGTTCCTTGCGTGAAGTTCGCTGACCACTGCGCAACACCAAGTCAACCTGAGTCAAACCATGGTCATCGCTGGCGATGAACTTGAGCGGCAGTTGATCCAGCTCTTCGAGCGCGATTTCTGCGGGAGCCCCAGACAAAGCCACCGTGGGCGGACGGTCCTCAAGGGGAGCCAGCAGCGTTTCGTGGGTGTCAAAAACAAGGACATCGCCGAATCGCGCCGCCACGCGAAGCGCTGAAGGGTCCTTCGCGGTCCAGCGCGCAACCCGCCCACCGTGCCCATCGCTGAGCAGCGGAACCTCGTCGATGCCGTCCGTAAGCAACAGTTTGCGCGATTCGATGCGCGGGACGACGCGCACTTCGATTTCCGCACCCGCCGGCACCGCAGTCAATTGAGAACTGACAAAACGCTTTTTGCCTGTGCCGTCCAAATAGCTAGGCCATTCTGCCGTGACTGAGACTTGCGAAACATAGGCCAAAGGAAACGGCGCCTGTCCGTTCCTGGCGAGCATGACATCCACCCCTTCAATCAAAGAGAGCGTCTGAAAAAAGAGTAGCCAAAAACACAATCCGCCGAGAACAGCGACGCCCCACATACGTCGACGACGCACTTTCTGCCCCGCTTGCTTCACGGAATCGAGGGAAACGCCATCAAGCAGGCGCTCCCAATGGAGGCGAGCAAGTTCAGGCGACTCGCCGCTCGCGAGCGACTCAGGTGAAGAGTCTGTGCGTTCGAGACGACGCACCAAAGAGTATGCCCGTACCGTTCGCTCCGCCTGCTCACCATCAACCCTTCTCAAGGTTTGATAGAGGACGACATTTGGCTCTCGCCACTTCTTGGCAAAGATACGCCGTAGTACGAATCCAGTGATCAAGAAAAGAAGCAAGAGCAGGGCGGCAACGAGCCGGAGTGTGTCTGTCCCCACTCTCCCTAAAAGCGCCGCCCCCGAAAAAGCCAAAACCACGAGAAAGATAGTTCCCACGCGATTGGGGAAACCCAGAGGCCGTCGAAATGCCTTCTTCAGCCCCTCCACCCGCGAATCGGGGTCTGGTGGCGAGGGAACGCTCATGCATGAGCAGCATAGTCAGTTCCAGGCCCGTGCCCAGAAGGAACCTTTGGCGCCCAGGTCTCCCAGGTTACCATGCGTAGCGTGAACTCCGCCCCTCCCTCCTCTCGAGACGCGCCAACGCTACCCGAGAATCACCAAGTACTGGTGCGAAGCTTGGTGGGATTGCCTGAACTTTCCATACGTGTGGCCTGGCTCGGCGAAAAGCTCAGTCCTGAAAGTGCTCAGCGCTGGGCTCCACTTTTGGAACGCCTGGCTGAACAGGCACAATCGACTGATCCCGACGCACGAGAGGCACTGTTGGCGCTTTCGATTGTCCTGGCCATGCGGCACGACACTGCCTGGCTGTGGTCGCTACGCGAAACCGCCAGAAGCCAGTCTCTGCCCAACTTAGAGCGTTTGGTTCGGGAACCACCACGCGACTCAGACTCAAATCAACTTGGACTGGTAGAAATGGACCGCGGAGTCCCCGATTACGGTTCGGGACGGGAACTCACCGTGGGCGAACGCCGCTCGCTTGCCCGACGCCCGACGCGCGAGCAAGTCGCACGACTCCTCCTCGATCCTCATCCCCTCGTTCTTGAGCAACTCTTCCAGTCACCTGTGCTCACTGAGGCGGACATTGTCAAAGTCGCAGCTCGCCGACCAGCGACACTTGCTGCCATTTCCTTCATCGCCACTAGTCCGAAATGGATGACACGTCGTCGAGTCAAAATGAGCGTCATCCTGAACCCGGGTTCACCTCACGGTCTCGCCCTCCCCTACGTGAGCACGTGTCCGCGCGAAGATCTGCAACTGATCATTGAGTCGACCACCATCAACAGTACCCTGCGCGGAGTGGCTCGTGAACTACACAGTCGCCTGCCTCCGGTTTCAGAAGCCAGCACCCACCGATTTCATCAGTGATTGTCAGGCTTCAGCGCTCGGCGCGCACGCGGCCGCAAGCAATTCCACCACGTCGAGATTCTTTACAGTGTCTTCCTTGGTGGAAGCCTTGAGACCATCCGTGAGCATCGTCATGCAGAACGGACACGCGCTCGCCAGCACATCCGCACCAGTCGCGAGAAGCTGATTGGTCCGCTTCACGTTCACGCGATCTGCGTTCTGTTCTTCCATGAACATCTGCGCGCCACCTGCACCACAGCAAAGTCCCTTGTGGCGCGAAGCTTCGACTTCGACCAACTCAACGCCTTCGATCTTCTCCAGAATCTGGCGCGGTGATTCGTAGACGTCGTTGTAGCGGCCGAGGTAGCAGGAATCATGATAAACTACCTTTGCCTTGACTGATTTGCTGGCAGAGAGCTTTCCCTCAGCGAGCAGACCAAGCAGGTAGTCGGCGTGGTGAACCACATCGAAACGCTGCCCAAAGTCAGGGTACTCATTCTTGAGAGTGTTGAAGCAATGAGGACAAGTCGTGAGAATCGTCTGCACCCCTCCTTGATCGCGATAACCCTGGAGCGTTTCCACATTGGTCTCGGCGAGCATGGAAAAAAGATACTCATTGCCAGCACGTCGGGCGGGATCGCCTGTGCAGGTTTCCTCTTCACCGAGAATGGCAAAGTCGACACCAGCCGTTTTGAGGAGCAGGGCAGTAGCTCGGGCGATCTTCTTCGCTCGGTCATCATAACTGGCGGCGCATCCGACCCAGTACAATACCGGCGCTTGAGGATTCTCCGCTGCCGTGGGAATAGAAAGACCTTCCGTCCATTTGGCGCGATCGAGCCGAGAAAGGTTCCAGGGGTTGCCGTTCGTTTCCATGCCTTCGAAGGGCTTGTTGAGCTCTGCCGGAAATTCGCCACGAATCGTCACGAGGTTGCGACGCATCTGCACGATCTTGTCGACGTAGGTGATATTCACTGGGCATTGTTCCTCACAAGCCCGACAAGTCGTGCACGCCCAAAGAACATCAGGGTCAATCACATCCGGGACCAAGTCACTTGTCTTGACGCTGATCGAACCGGCGGAAAATGGTCGTTCCATCGGTAATTGAGCCACTTCTTCCTGGCGTGCGTAGAGGGCGTCCCGCAAGTCCAAGGTGAGATGCTTGGGGCTCAGTTTCTTCCCCGTCAGGGAAGCTGGACAATTGTCGGTACAGCGCCCGCATTCGGTACAGGTGTAAAAGTCCATCACATCCTTCCAGGAGAAGTGATCGATGCGACTGTAGCCGATGCGCGCCGAGCCCATCTGCTCTTCGTCTTCTGTCGCTGCCTCTACCTGCTCGAGCAGTGCCTCAGTGCTCGGAGCGAGCGGTCGCAGTCGGCCTTTCGGCGTCAAATCTCCCAGAAACACGTTCGGAATCGCAGTGATGATGTGAAAGTGTTTTGAGTAGGGAAGGATATTCAGAAATACGAGCACTAAGGTCGCATGAGTCCAGAAACCTAGATGCGAAATACTAACAAGCGTGGCCGGCGCTGTGTCTGCAAAGAGGACTGCGAAGAGTGACCCTGCCGGTTCTGGAAAAAAGTGATACCCCACCGTCGCCTCGGGCGCGCCAAGGGGCGCGATGATGGTTCGGATGGCGCTACAGGTTTCGGAACCGGCTTTTGCTGAGCAGAGTTCGCTGTAGCGAACGTTGAGTACTGTTGCGGCTCCGTCATAAGCCATGTCCGAAATCATCATCGTGGCGATGATGCCCAAAATGACCAAACCTTCGACGCTGAGCGCCATGCGCTTTTGCGGCTTGATCACCCGGTAGTAAACAAAAACCGCCACTCCGCTCAGAACGAGTACGGCAAAGATGTCCTTAAAGAACGCGTAGGTCTGTCCGAGAATCGATTCGGGAGTGAGTAGCCACAAGTTGAAGGCCGGATCAAAGCCGCGCCCCCACAGCACGAGAGTACGCAAGAGCAGTACGGCAAAGCCCGCAAAGATGAGATTGTGAGCGATGCCTGCCCAAAAATAGTAGCGCATCTTCTTTTGAAAGAGGGCGAAGGTGACCACCGCCTGGAGTCGTTCAAACACTCTGTCGACTCGGCTCTCCCAAGTGCTGGCTCCGACAAGCGCCAAAGCCCAACGCCGACGAGCGCTAAAGGCAAATAGGCCGAGAAGTCCCCCAAGAACCAATCCCATCATCCAAGGATTCATGGCACCAGGTTAGCAGACGCCTCTTGGAGCGGCGACCGGATTAGCTCGCTAGAGCACATCTCAGAACCTGGTGAGTCTCCGCCGCCGCTCACCGGCAGGGGTGAGGCGAGCATCGGCGGAGCCTTTTCCACCAATTTGCTCGATGTGCGGTGTTGCTTGTTGGAGCACATCTCTCCCCCCTGCGGCTTTTGAGATGTGCTCGAGGCCCTAAAGACACAGTCATGGCGCACCAGAGGTGATCAGAGCCAACCAGAGAGCCGGAGCAAACCGATGAAGAGTAGAATCAATCCCACCGCCATCACAACACTGCGACGTATCATCTGAAGACGCTCTTGCTCGGGAGTGAGGCTGGTGTCCCCTCCCACCAGGCTCACGAAGGGACTCCACTCCGCCCCAGTCCGGACTCTCAGCATCAAATGCCCTGGTCCAAGTTCCCCAGCTGCGTCCTTTGCACCGCGGCCTGGGATTCGTAAACACACGTCAGCTTGAACCTGTTGCCGCTCCGGAAGCGCTACGAGAATCGTCTCGGGCTGGGCGCCTCGCGCATAGAGGCTCAGCGCGCCCGATCGGTCGCATTTATCGCAGCCGCCGCCCTGGCAATGAGCACATCTCAAGTTCCGAGGTAGTTCGACCTCCACCGAGGAGCCGAACCACTTCTCAGGAACAACAATTTCGAGTTCGACGTCCGGACCACGCGGCGCCTCCAAATTTCCAGTCACTTTTCCGAGTGGTTGACTCATCTCAGATCTATTCGCTCCGCTTCTTGTCAGCGCGCTTCTCGTCGCCCGCGACTTCAAAAGTGAGGAGAGCCTCCTGCCCTTCCTGCGAAAACTCAAGCCGGTACGCCTTGGTCTCCAGGGGCTGTCGAACGCCCAGGCTGGCGATGAGCGGCGAGCCGTCCGCAGGTCGCTCTTCGAGTCGTACCCGTACTTGATACCGACCGGGCAACATGTCGGCCTCTTCGAGATAGACCCCTTCGTAATTCTGAGAATGGCAGTCAGACTCGGGATCTGGACAATCTGAAGTGCGGGTCAACCCAGACCGGGTCGCGGCTTGATGAACGGCAATTTCTCCGTTTGGGTCAGTTACGTAAAGATCGAGATCTACGCCCGGCGATTGCCAAGCAAGCATCACTTGAATCTGTCCTTGAGGCACTCCGCATCCTTCGTCAATCAGCCGGTTCCCGTTGTCATCAAGCGCATTGAAGCAAATTTCCGCACCACCACTGACCCCGAGAGACTCCAAGGGCGTCACGACAGCCTCCGCGAAGATCACCTCGCCTGAGTCAGGCAAGCTGGTGTTCTTTGCTTTCGCGGCACACCCAAAGATCCCGCCGGCAAACAACAAACAAAGGGAAGCGGCCCCTCCAAACTGGAAAGACCGCTTACTTTTCTGACGAGCTGCAGACACGAGTGTCAGCCGCTCTTACTTGCTGGCTTCAGGGGAGGATGCCTTCACCGTGCCGAACAACTTGGGGTTGTTCAACTCGAACACAGCTTCAGCAGCGAGCTTCGCCACCTCGCCTTCAGCGTCGCGCAGGGCCATCAGCGTACCCTTTTCCTTCATGAACTGAAGCGTTCGCACAGCTCCAGCCGCCTGCTCGGGATTGCTACCCAGTCCCATTTGATAGAGACGATTGCGAAGCTCAACACGCGTAAACGAGTGAGGACCGTTGTCGTAAATCAAATTCTCAAATTGAGCGGTGAGCTGCTCTGCGGCCCAAAGCTGAGGCGTTGCGTTGATCACCACGCGACTGATGGCTTCTGCGTTGTCGACGTAACGGAACAGTACGCCTTTCTCAAGGTCGTCTGTCGACCAGAATCCGAAGCTCTTGTACCACATGTCTTTAAGCTGCTCGACGGCGACCTTATCCTTGTCGGCATAGGTAGCCACTGCGCGAGCTGCGGCATCCGGCGAACCACCCAGAGCGAGTGCCAGCACGGCGTCATTCATCAGCGCTGGGTCCTTGGTCAGCTCAAGCAGCTTGTCCTGAGTGGCTTGGTCGATGCCAGCCTTGGCGATCGCACGCGCAAGATTGGTGCGAGTTTCGATAGCTTGGTCAGAGGTCATCAAGGAAGAAAGGGCAGCTGCAGTACCCGGCACAGGACGCTGAACCAGCGTTTCCAACAGGCAGCGACGACGGAACGTATCGTCATGAGTTGTTCCGCTGAATTCGCCGATCTTCTCAGCAACCTTCATGATCGTCTCGCTATCCGCCGTCCAAGCGATAGCTGCACAAGCACTCTCGCGAGCATTCTCGTTCTGCTTGGTGTCCACAATGAACTCCATGAGCGGCTCGAAGCCCTTCGGATCGCCCCATTCGCTGAGACCATCGGAAGCGCCTTTGCCCACAGCGTTCAAAGACATGCCCAAAATCGCCAAACCACCTTGGTACATCGATTCATTGGCAATGCTTAGCTCTTCGGGCTTCTTCTTGAGCGCATCCAAAAGAACGGGCCAAGACTTTTCATCCTTGAGTACACCGATGTAGCGAAGCGCGCTTTGCGCGATCACGAATGCTTCGGGCATCGGAGGCTGCTGCCCTTCCTTGGGAAGTGGCTCAGCAGGGTTTGCCCAATCACGCAACTGCTCAATGTCCTTCGTTGACTGAAGATTCACCAAGGCACGCAAGCCGTTCGCGTGAGGCTGGGTGCGCTCCTTGTTCCAGAAAATCAGGGCGTCCTCGGCCTGAGACCGCATTTGCTCCAATTTGTCGGGGTTCAATCGGGCAACATCCGCGATCATACGAGCTGCCTCGACGCGCTCCTTGCCATCACGCTTGAGCAACATTTCCCAGTCGTAATCGTCGCTGTAGATCTTCTGAGGATCCATCCGGAGACGCTTGGCTAGAGTCGGAACAGCGCGAGGATCACCAATTTGGGCGAGAGCCTTGGCCGTGCGGTACTGGTAGTGAATGTGATCTTCTACCTGAAGGTATTCGAACAGAGCATCTGCCGCGCGAGGATCGTTCAAGTCGTCGATCATCTTGAAGACCTGAGCCTTGTGAAACCACTTGGACTCAATGTCTTCCTCGTTCACGAACGCGTAGAGAGCAAGAACGAGTCCTTCGCCACCCACACCGTCGCGCAGGGCATCCAGGTACTTCTGGCGACTCTCTTTGTCAGCGTCCTTCACCTTGGCAATCAGCGGATCACGCGCCTTCTTGTCGCCAATCTTTCCAAGTCCAGGAGCAGCTTGACGCGCGACTTCGTCATCCTTGTCGCCGAGCAACTGGATCAAAGTATCCGTCCACTTGGGTTCAGCGTTGGCCGACAGAACGGTCGCCACCAACTGGCGAACAGACGGGCTCTCATCTCCAGCTAGTCCAGCGATTTTCTCAATCGGAACCATGGCCACGAGACCGTTCGGATCGAAGGCGTTACCGCCACCGAGTCGCTGGACAGTTGCCAAATGGCCGAGACGATACTCCGCAAGGATCGTATCAAACGCTTGAGACTCACCGAGCACCACCAGAGCCCAGGCAATCTGCGGCTTTGAACCTGCTCCTGCCGTCTTGACGGCTTCAAGCAGTGCGGGCCTGGCGGATTCCGCCATCTTTGGTCCGTAATGCGCCAGCGCCGTAGCAGCGATCCCCTGAAGCTTGATGTTCGGAGATTTCAGCATGGCTGCAGCAAGCGGCACGCCTTCAGGATCGCGTGCCCAGGCAAGCTGCTTGATCGCCTCCTGCTTGATTTCAGTGAGGCCACCCTCATCGCCAGGAGTAGCCGCCCACTTACGCCATTCGGCAAGCTGCTGCTCCTTGGGCTGAACGAAGATGTCCTTCATCGTTTTCGCGGCCTCAGGAACGGTCATCTCAACCGCTGAGTCGCTGGGGCCCATGGCCATGTAGGCAACTCCACCGCCAAGGGCGGCCACCACTGCCACGACAGCAATCAGTTTGCCCTTGTTGCCCTTTTTGAAATCACCGTCGCCAGTGTCGTAAGGTCCGGGCGCGGCTCCGTAGGGAGAGGCGCCAGGTACCGGTTGGTTGCCGGCGGGAAGATCAAAATCATCAGGGGGAAATTTCGCCATCAGTCGTCCTTGAAATTCGTTAGAGCTTTCTTGCCAAAACGAAAGTGGGGAGCCCGCCCCCGCGCCAGACGCATGTCTGGGGGATCCGGGCTCAGGTGATTTTTCGTCTGCGGACCTTAGAGGGCTAAAGGCCTCGCGAAAAGCGACTTTGGCCAAGCGAACCACAAGCCGATAAGTTCTCTAGCCTCAGATGAAGGAATCGCGGGACCAAAGACATCGTGAGTAGAACATTCCAATCTGCCCACCCCGTCCTTGTAGGACTCGTCGTGTCCGTCTTGGCGACCGGAGCGAGCTACTTCACTCCGGCCGAACACGGAACCACCGCCGTCGGATTCATTTTCTTGGCTGCGACATTCGTGTGCGCGCTCCCTCGATCCTCACCGCTTCCCCCAGCGCACTATGGTCTCGCCCTGGGCGGACTCTTTGAACCGGCGCCACTCAGCCCCGCGCGCCTGATTCGAGAATCAGTGCGCGCCATGATGATCGCGACAGTGGTGCTCGCCGTGATCACCGTTCCTTTCGCTTGGGGATTCGAGCTTTGGTACTCACCACCGAGCGAATGGAACTGGGAGCGAGCCTTCGGCACCAACAAAGAGACTTCGCCCGCCGTCGCGCTTTCGAATCTCTTGTTGACACATCTGCTCGTCGTGGCCCTGCCGGAGGAAGTGTTCTTTCGCGGCTATCTCCAAACAGCTCTGGATGACCGTTGGAAGGCTCGCCTTCATCTGTTCGGCGCGCCGCTCGGCTTTTCGCTCATCGTCAGCGGGATGATTTTCGCACTCGGACATCTGGCGACAACCCCTCAGCTCGGACGTCTGGCTGTTTTCTTTCCCTCGCTCCTGTTCGGGTTTCTACGCGCACGCACCGGAGGCGTCGGTGCCTCCATTGTGCTTCACGCCCAATGTAACGTTCTGGCCCACGTGCTGGGGCGCGGTTATGGATTCGTCGAATGATCCGGGCAAGCCTAAAGGCCCCGAAGGTCGCGACTAGAAAACAGCTGCTACTCGCTCTAGCTTCTTCCGGGTGACCTTTGCAAAAAGCCTCGACGCACTCGTAACCCGGGCTCTCGAAGAAGATCTTGCGGGCGGTGATCTGACAACTGAAGCGACGATCCCGATCGACGCTGTGGCCGTCGCGGAAGCAGTGGCCAAGAGCCCTGTGGTGCTTTCGGGAGGAGAAGTCTTCGCCCGCTGCTTTTACGCAGTCGCTCCAGGCTGCCGCGTCGAACAACTTGTCCCCGACGGTACCTTCGCACAACCGGGCGACGTTCTGCTCCGCGTCGAAGGCTCGGCGCGCGCCTTACTCATGGCGGAGCGCACCGCGCTCAATTTTCTGCAGCGACTTTCTGGCACAGCAACTTTGACCCGCGCCTTTGTTCAAGCGGCCGAAGGCAAGGTACGCATCTGCGATACTCGAAAGACCACGCCGCTCTTCCGCGCTCTTGAGCGACGCGCCGTGCGAGACGGCGGGGGCCACAATCATCGAGACAGCCTGGGATCTGCCGTCATGATCAAAGACAACCACATCGCTGCCAGTGGCGGCATCACGCCAGCTGTCAAGGCCGCCCAAGCCCACGCGCCTCATACCGCGCGCATCGAAGTCGAGGTCACCAACCTCAGCGAAGTGAAGGAAGCGGTCGCCGCGGGCGCGGACATTCTCTTGCTCGACAACTTCGAAGACGAAGCCTGCAAAGAAGCCATCGCCTTCGCACGCGGAAAAGCAGTGATCGAACTCTCCGGCAACATGACTCTGGAGCGCATTCCTTTGGTTGCCTCGTTCGGCGCCGATGTAGTGAGCGTAGGCGCCCTCACTCACTCAGCGCCTGCCGCAGATATCAGCTTGAGGCTGCGTCCAGTAGAGGAAGGGGCTCCCCCACTTGGCTAAAGAAAGCGACTGGTTCGATCAAAACAAATTCGCACGCCTCCGTCTCGCTCACGGAGTCACCTGGGGTCGTCCCGTTCGCGCCTACGATTCGCTTCCCTCGACGAACGACAGTGCACTCGAAGCCGTTTCCGAAGGCGCACTGACTGGCATTGTCTTCACAGCGCTTGAACAAACCCAAGGACGCGGTCGTCGCGGCAATGTCTGGTCCGCAGCTCCAGGAGAGTGCCTGATGCTCTCCGCCATGGTGCGCTACCATGGCGCACTGGAGCGCCTCGCGGGAGTGAGTCTCGTCGTCGGTCTGTGTTTGCGCGACGTAGTACTCTCTGTACTCAGCGATGAGAGTCGCTCGAAAGAAGGCGTTCTCGTCAAATGGCCCAACGACATCATGGCGGACGGGAAGAAGTTGGCTGGTATTTTGGTGGAGACCCGTACGGAAAGCCCCCACGACTACGGCATAGTCATCGGTGTCGGCTTAAACACCTTGTGCCGTGAATTCCCGCTCGACTTACGTGAAATCGCAACTTCGCTCGCTCTACTCGGTGTCGCGCGTGAAAAGTGCGGAGCCGAATTGCTGCTCGTTCTCTTTCTCAAGAGTCTCGAAAAACGGCTACCACGTTTCTTCCAATCCGGAATTGGCCCTTCCACCGCTGAGCTGCGCGGCTGCGATTACCTCAAGGGAAAGTCTGTCCGAGTGGGCCATCACTCTGGCATCGGTCATGGACTCGATGATGAGGGGCGGCTTCTCCTGCTACAAGACGGCGGCGACGTGATTCCCGTTTCGAGCGGACACATCGAAGTGCTCGCTTGATCCCGTTTTACCAGTCGCACCCCAGTTCACGCGGCGCTGGCAACATCCGATGACTGCGCGACTTCGTCCCTCGAATGAAGGTCATCGATAGCGGCTTCTCGCAGAGTTTCGGCCAATCGCGCCCGACCGCGATGCAGTCGACTCATCACTGTACCTACCGGCACATTTTGCTGCTCAGCGGCCTCGCGATAAGAATGCTCCTCCAAGTCGACAAGGCGCACCACCTCGCGAAGCCTTTCCGGCAGCGACAACATCGCCTGCTGCACGCGAGGCGAAAGACCGGGCAAGAGCAGCGCCGGTTCGTGCCGCGCCCAGCCATTCGGATCAACTCCCGCGCCTTCCAAGATGCGGCGCTCCGTGGTCACGCGTCGACGTTGACTGATGAATACATTGTGCAAAATGCGCATCACCCAAGCCCTCAAGTAGCTGCCAGAACGAAACGAATCACGGAATCGGAGCGCTCGTTCGACCGTGTCCTGAACAAGATCTTCTGCGCGCTCTGCATTTCGCAACAGTCCGCGCGCCCTACGGCGCAAGTCAGGCAAGAGCCCTGCGAGTCCTAACTCGAAACTTCCGTCGTCAAGACGCACGGCACCAGTCGCAAGCCGCGCTTCAGACGCGGGAACCAAGGCCAGGGGATGAAATGATTCGGTCGTAACCTGATGGGTGTTGGACAAGTTCATACATCGCCCCTTTCAAGCCTTGTGCCAATTCAATAGCCCCACGGTTTTGCGCGCATTTTCGCGAGAAACCACGGGGACTGAGGGCCTCCAGTTCGACCGCCGTGTCCCGCCAGACACGCGGGCTTCGTGTCAAATTGGCAACTGGGCGCTGACTTTCGCGGAGAAGCCGGTCAGCTCGTCAATTTGCTCGGCTCGCCCAGTCCTTGAGCAAGTTCGGCACTTCGTCAGCAATCTCCGACGCCAGCAACCCCTGCGATCCATGCTTGCTTGACCAACGTTCCGCGCAAATTCCCTGGGCCGCCACCGCCGTCTGCAAAGCAAGAAACACTTGCTCTTGAGTGCTGGCTCCAATCAGGAAAGTGCCCAGCAGACCAGCCAGAACATCACCGGAGCCGCCCGTCGCGAGTGCCTGAGTGCCAAAGGCGCTCACCACCGGTATCGCGCCAGGGCTCATCAGAATCGAACGCGAGCCTTTGAGGAGCACATTGCAGCCGTAGCGGTCTACCAGCCGCCTCACAGCCGCGAAGCGATCGCTCTCGATTTCTTCTGCGGAACAGCCGAGTAGTCCGCTGGCTTCACCGGCGTGGGGAGTCAGCACCACCAACTCAGGACGCGCGAAGTGGACCGCTTCATCGTGGGAGGCGAGGAGTCGAAGCGCATCGGCATCCACCACGATAGGCCGCGCTTGCGCCACTACTCGCTTGAGAAATCCGAGCGCCTCGCCTGACTGCCCCAATCCTGACCCTACGACGAGCACATCCGCGCGAGCGAGCAAGTCATCGCTTTCTTTCCTCGCATCCAGCACATGAGTCATCACCTCAAGCACTTCTGACTCAAGTGACCGAACTGTCGCTTCACTGCTGGCGATGGTGACGAGTCCTGCCCCGGCGCGCAGACATCCGCGCGACACCAACCTGGCGGCGCCCACCGTGCCCTTCGTCCCCGCGACCACCACCACTCGCCCAGACTTTCCCTTGTGAGCGACTGGACTTCGTTCCTGAAATCGTGCGCTCACGTCCGCCTCTTCGAGCAACCACGCGCTCGGCAAAAGCCCCGTGGGGAGTTCAGCAGGCACCCCAATGTGAGAAACGGTGATGGTACCAGCATGACGATGCCCTTCCGTTGTCAGAAGTCCTGTCTTCAGGTGCGCGAAGGTCACCGTATGAAACGCCTCGACGGCTACGCCCAGCACGCCGCCCGTTTCCGCGTCGAGGCCACTGGGCACGTCCAGGGAGAGCACCTGGGCATCGCTGCGATTGAGCGCCAGGATCAACTCACGGAGCATGCCTTCAACTGGTCGATTCGCCCCCGTACCCAGAAGCGCGTCCACGACAAAGTCATAATCGCGAAAAAACTCATCCAGCTGCTCAGGCGCGGGCAAGGACGCCACGTGTATCCCGAGAGCAGCCAAGGCCAAAAAGGCAAGACGAGCGTCACCTTGAAGCTCGCTCGGCGCAATCGTGCACACCACGTCCACCTGAGCGCTACGCGCGGCCAAATGACGAGCCACGACGAAACCATCGCCCCCGTTGTTCCCCGGTCCGCATAAGATCAGTGTCTTGGAACCAAGCAACGCTTTCTCGTCGGCACAGCGGATACAAGACCCCGCTACTTGTGATCCCGTGCGCGGCGGTTTCCCCTCCGCGCGTGGTCGCAGCTTTAACCCGATGAGATGAGCCGCGCCGCGCCCTGCATTTTCCATGAGCACCAGTCCCGGCACTCCTCGCTCAATCCATGTCTGATCAAACAGTCGGATCCCTTGGCGATTCAGTACCGGGCGCACGATGCAATTCCTCCATTCAGGGCGAGAGGCTCAAGGAGCCCCGAATTCCCAGTCTTCACCAAAGACATCATCCTTTGGTGTCGGTAGGAACTCTCCGTTCGGCCCATCCTTGCGCACGACGAGTCGTCGACTCGTCGTCACATCCTCGCTCTCACGAGCAACAACAGTGATCACATTCACGCCAGCCTTGAGCGGCACATCAATCTTGAACTGCATCGCCGCGCCGTCCTTCGATGGATTCGGCTTGTAAAAGACTTTGCGGTTACCAACAAAGACGAAGGCATCCTGAACGCCACCACTCTCGTCCGAAGCACTCATTTCAAGAGACATTGTGTCGCCCCGCGTCGAAAGCGCCTTGGTCTTCGCGGTCAAACGAGGAGGCGAACGTGAGAGCACAGGTTTCCAGGCAGGTGCCCCGGTCACTTTTGCCTGACTCGCCTTGGCATCCGACGCTGCGAGAAACGCAAAGCGGTCTCCTTCGAGCGCGACGCGAAGGTAGGCACCAATCTTAGCGGTGGCCTCGAGGTTTGTGCCTGGAGATAGGTTGCCCACAAGCTCAGCATCCGCATCTGGTTGCGCGAGTAGCTTGGCGTTGGTGTTCGCTTGATAGGTTTCCGAAAGAGGGGTCACCGCGCGAGCCGTAGTCTCGGAGAACAAGGGGATCTCAAGCTTTTCTGAAGAGAATACTCCTAGCTCTCGATCCACTACGCTCACCTCGAGCTTCAACTCATCGACCTTGATTGATTTGAGCACTTCAAAGGTGAAGGCAACTTCTCGGGTCTCTCCTGGCTTCATCTCAGAAACGTCGAATCGACCTGCTTTGAGCAAGATGCCATCGCCCGTCATGTTGCGGATATTGGCCTGAGTCTCAAAGGCAGGCCCTGTCCCTACATTCTTCACGTGCAGGTAGACCGTCGCGCTCTCGCCTTTTTCAAGTTGACCGTTTCCGTTGGCATTCTTGTCATCAACGAGTTGGGTGCTGTAGGCAAAAATCGGACGCGGCAAGCTCTTGATCGTCGGCTCAAATGAGATCGCCTCGGGAGCTTCGCTGCCCTCGGCAAAGAAGCGCACATTCACCGCGTCTTGGCGAGCTACAGCATCCATGGGCAGATGACAGCTGCGCTTTGCATCAAGCGGTAACGGCTTGGTCGACCCAGGGTCACGACCTTCTGTTTCACACCAACCGAGTTCGACGCTCGCCTTGCGGGACTCTCCCGGAGCAATTTTGCCAAACACCAACTCGCGTTGATCATAATAGCCGGAGTCGCTCTTGGTGATGCCGCGCAATTGGTAAATCGGAGCATCGCCCTCGTTTTTCACCTCGACGGTCAACTTCATCGACTCGCCAGCAACCACTGTGTCGCCCGGGCGATCAGTCGAAACCTTCACCTTGAGTGCCTCGGGATCGGGTCCTTTGGCGAAATTCTTCGGCGGTTCGGACCAATCGATGCCAAGTGCGGACAAATCAGTTGCTACTGCCTTGAGTTCTTTCTCCTGAAGCTCTTCCAGGAGAGACGAAATCTGAGCTAACTGCTCTTTTCGAGTTCCTCGCTTCATGTTCGAAACTAAAGAGCGCGCGATGCTGATCGGAGCATCCACTTCAAAAACGTCGTCCAACGCGGAGCCTCGTTCACGGATCTCTTCCCGAACCGAATTCGGCAGGTTGTAGAGAAGTTGGTGACTCGCAGGCTCCTGCACGCGACGTCCGCCTGCTCGCAGAGTTTTCTGAAGGTCGCGCTCGCGATAGCTCGCTTCATTGACGAAGAGGTCCATCTCTAGGGTGTCTGCAGTCATCGGCATCAATTCGATGTCTGGAGTCACGCCAGTCCCTTGAATTGAAATATCGCCGGGCGTCAAATACTGGGCAATCGTCAGTTTGAGGGCTGCGGCCTCGGGGGTCACATCAGGAAACACGAGTTGCACAGAACCCTTCCCAAAAGTGGTGCGACCAAGCACGATGGCGCGGTCGTTATTGCGCAGAGCGCCAGTGACGATCTCACTCGCGCTCGCGCTCCCCTCATTGACCAAAACAACAATCGGGTAGTTCGGCTGAGTCCCCGCACGGGTAGCTCGCTGTTCGTGACGGCCTTCACTGGCGCCCACCGTAGCGAAAATCATGCCGTCCTCGAGAAACGTATCAACAACCTTGCCAGCTTGATCCAGCAGCCCGCCTGGGTCTTCGCGCAAGTCGAGCACCAAACCGCGGAGCGAATTGGCCTCCTGCAGTTCTGTCAGAGCGTCGCGCAACTCCCGAGTCGTGGTCTGCTGAAACTGCTTGATGCGCACATAACCAATGCCGCCTTCAAGTTCCTCTTTCACGACTGAGCCCACACGAATTACCTCGCGAACGAGTTCGAAAGGACGCGAGCCATTCCAGCCATCCTTACCATCTCGGTGAATCCAGATGGTGACTTTTGAACCCGGTTCGCCGCGCAAGCGGTCTACGGCATCAGAAAGCGGCATATTCAACGAAGATTCGTTGTTGATCTTCGTAATCCGATCCAGTCGTCGAAGTCCAGCACGTCCAGCCGGAGTGTCAGGCATCGGCCTCATCACCGTGAGCATCTGATCACGAATACTGATCACGATACCGAGTCCGCCGAAGTGTCCTGACGTAGACACGTTCATTTCCTCGTAGGCTTCTGGGGAAAGAAAGACGCTGTGCGGATCCAAGGTGCGCAGCATGCCGTTGGCCGCTGCGTACTCGATCTCCGGCAGCTTCACGTTCTTGCCTCGCAAGTTCGTCTGCAAAAATGCAAAGACTTCGCGCAATCTGGCAGCAACGTCCCAATGTCCCTGAACATTGTCGACACGGAACTTCTTCTCTTCGTCCTCGACCCGAACCGTGACCGTCGCCGCGTTCGGCTCGTGGGAAACGATCACCTGGGCGACGCTCTTTTGGATCATGTCGAGCGCACCAAGAAACATCTGTCTCGGATCAACACGCTCGGGTTCGACGTACTTCTTGCGCACGTGATCCAAGGTCGCATTCACCGCACGCAACTGGGTCAGATCGTAGGGAACCTCCGCCTCACCGCCGACAACAGCATGTGCGGAGCGAAGCCCCTTCCAAAGCCCACCCGTGCCGTATTCTAGGGCGAAGTGGGAAGCGAGCCCGAAAACCATGAGCAGCGTCATGGTGCGACCGGCGCGTGAAAAAATACGCATGCGGCGAGTATAGAGGCCCGCCGGGTGGCGTCGAGGAGAATGCTGCAGTTAGTGGGGAATGCCTATCGCAAGGCTCGGGCAGCTCCTGCGGGGCTAGGGCAGGCTTCCGGACTCGGTTTCCTGTCCGCCGCTCGCATTCATTTGCTCGGGCGCAGAATCCGAAACCCGACCGCTTTCCTCATCCTGTTGAATCGAATAGCGAACGAGCGCACGGAGGGAGCGATTTCTGCCCACGTTACCCAAGAGAACTTTAACGTCCTCGTAAACTGATGGATCGACAAGAAAGGCACCGAGCGTACCCTTCCCGGCCTTGACGTCTTCCACGATCGCCTGGAGATCGGCACTGGCCCGATTCAGATTGTCGACCATCTCTGCGCTCTCCTTTTCGTAAAGGACGGCATGGGCAAAACTCTCCCCTTCACGAATCCCCTTCAGAGCAAGGCCCACTTCTTCCGCTGCCCCGCCTACCTGGGCGATAGCCTGAGAGCCGCTCTCCCCATACACCACTTCATGAGCAAAGCCGGGCCCCGAATTCACTCGGTCCACGACCGCGCGAGCGCTGCGGAGCAGCTGGTTCAATTCCGCAGCCGAGCCGCGTAAATCCTGAACGGCACCGGAGATATTTTCGGCCTCTTTTTGGTCGTTCAGTAATCGACCGATGTAACCATCTCCGTTTTCGAGAGAGCCGGTGATCTGGTTCAAGTGCGCAACTGCTTGTTTGATGTCGCGATGGAAATCATCATCAGCCAACGCTGCCGTAGTTTTTTCCAGATTCGCGACGACCTTGTCCGCTCCAGATGCCACTTTCTTCAGGTTATTGATAATTGACTCGAAGTCCTGCGATTCCTGAGTCCTCACCAGGTCCCCTGGGGCCAAAGTCGGTTTGTCTTTGCTGCCAACCGTGATCACGATCATCTTGTCGCCGAGCAGACCCTTGCCCTGAACCTCCGCGAAAGAATCCGTTCGAATGCGTTCCGCCTCTTTTGAGACAATACTCATCTGCACATAGATCGTGGCGTCGTCCGGGTTCGCGCCGTAACCCAGTTCTTCAACCGTCCCGATATCGACGCCGCCCATACGCACCGGCGATCCTCGAGAAAGCCCGTTCACATCTTTGAACGCTGCTCGAAGCTCCTGATGATCCGAAAACAGTTGCCGCTCATCGCCGATGAGAAATACAACGACTCCGACTACGATCAGAGAGATCGCAACAAAGACTCCTACTTTGATGTCACGCGACGCCATCTAGTCAAATCTTCAACAAGTACTTCGTTCCCACAGAATAGCAGAGATGCATACTTGTGGTCAGTCAAGACAAAGCCAACAGTCTCCGTCAAAGCGAGACTGAGTGCCTCTGATGAAATGTGTTCTAGGCATTCAAAAGCGTCTCGACGTCTTCCTGAACCGGTGCACGGCCTTCAATAAAGTCCGAGACCCTTGGATCCTGGCAATCATTGATTTCTTCGGGGGTTCCGGAAAAAATGATGGTGCCAGAATGAACCATGGCTAAGCGATCACTGATCGTAAAGGCACTCTTCATATCGTGGGTCACGACGACGCTAGTAAAGTTCAAACGCTCCTGAAGACCCATGATCATGTGGTTTACCCGAGCAGTATTGATGGGATCGAGTCCAGTCGTGGGCTCATCGTAGAGCACCACTTCCGGCTGCACTGCAATTGCTCGAGCCAGGCCCACACGCTTCCGCATACCGCCCGACAAGTCCGCGGGCCACATTTCTTCGATACCAGGTAAACCCACCAAGCCGAGTGCCCAAGCAACACGATCCTTTTTCTCGGCAGCGCTCATGGCCGTATGAAAATGCTCCTCCAAGCCGTAGCCGACATTTTCCCCCACGCTCAGCGAGTCGAAGAGCGCTCCACTCTGAAACAGCATGGCGATGCGTCGCCGCACATCCGAAAGCTCCGTCTCGCTCATCTTGGTGACGTCGCGTCCGTCGAAGGTAATCGTTCCTTCATCGGCCTTCAAAAGCCCAATGAGCATCTTCAGCATCACGCTCTTTCCGACGCCGGAGCCACCTAAAATGGTGAAAACTTCTCCCTTGCGGACGCTGAGATTGAGCCCGCGATAGATCACCTTTGGACCGAAGCGCTTCTTCACGCCCGAAAACTCAATGAGTGTGTCGTCGCTTCCCACCACCCAACTCAAGCGCGAGTCGTCGCCCTTAGCAATCGATTCGTCGGACCAGCAACTCCACGGCGTCCCCGCCGCGGTAAGTATCCGGGCGAAGATTCCCCACAACAGTGACCGTCCCCGCAACTGTCGCCGAAATCGCCCCCAAGCCTGGCCCGAAGCCGCCCAATCGACGTCCACCAGGAAGCTCAAAGTCAATCTTCAGATGTCCACCCTTCACTTCACGGCAAGAGCGAACATTACAACGAATCGCTAGTTCCGGGGCGGGATTCTTTTCGCCACAGGGTTCGAGCAAGTAGAGATCTTGAAGAATCGCGTTGAGGTCGTCCTCCGGATCCACCTGAAGTGCTTCTTGAGCAGTGGGGCGTTCGAAATCTGCACGCTCTGCGCAAGCGAGTTCAAAACTCTCCCGAAATGTCGCGAGGGATTCGGCTTTGAGCTCCATCCCGCATGCCGCCTGATGCCCCCCAAAGCGAACAAGATGTGCTGCGCAACTCGCTAGAGCATCAAACAAAGGGAAGCCGGCGGGTCCGCGCACTGATCCCCGCCCTACGCCATTCTCAAATCCGATCACGAGTGCCGGGCGTCCGTGTTTTTCAGCGAGCCGCCCCGCCACAATTCCAACGATGCCGTGATTCCAGTCGTTGCGCCCGACCACAATTGCCGGCTTATCTGCCAGACCCAGCTCGGCAATTTCCCGATCAGCTTCTTCTTCCATCCGGCGCTGTTCGGCACGCCTCATCTGGCACAGATGCTCCACCTCAACCGCAAGCTGACCCGCGCGCTCGGGGTCTTTTTCACGCAGAAGACGAAAGGCGGCGTCTGGAGCCTGCAATCGGCCTGGCGCATTGAGACGAGGTGCAATGCGAAAAGCGACATCCGACGCAGTCAGCGGGACGCTTCGATCGACCGAGATCAAATCGAGCAGTGCTCTCAAGCCGGGCCGCTCGGCACGACGCAAAGCAGCGAGCCCGGCCCGGACAAGTGGGCGATTATCTCCAGTCAAAGGCGCCACATCGGCAATCGAACCGATGGCGACCAAATCCAACCAGGCGCGAATGTCGATCTTTGCACCGAGCTCCCCCCGGAGAGCCGCCGCAACGGAGAGCACCAGGCCACAGGAAGCGAGTCCCTTTTCTGGAAAGCCACATTCAGGACGATGCGGATTCAAGAATGCCAAGACAGGCAACGGACGCTCGGGAACAAGATGATGATCGATCACAATCACATCGATTCCGGCATCTGTGAGTTTCTGGAGTGTATCGTGATCGGAAGAACCACAGTCGCAAGTCACGACCAAACTGGGCTTCGCATCGATGATCCGTAGGAGCGCAGGTTCGGAAACGCCATACCCCCCATGAAAGCGACTCGCGAGCAGGGGAGTCACCTTGCCCCCGAGTTCCTCAAGGACATCACTCATGATGGCCGTCGCCGTCATGCCATCACAGTCGTAGTCACCAAAGACCACGATGGTTTCCTGACGGCGAATCGCTTTGGCAAGGCGCTTGGCGCAGATGTCACGATCCGCCATCGCATCCGGCGGAGTCAGATGAGCGAGCTTCGGCTCAAGAAAGCGGACTAACTCCTCCCCCTCTGTCACACCTAACTGAGCGGCGTGGCGTGCCACCGTCTTTGTTCGGAGACGCGGCTTGGAGGAGGCAGAAGTCAAAGCGCTCTCAGGCTCGGCTCTTCGCGAAGAACTTGCGGTCGATGTAGTCGGTCAAAGGAAGAGCGACATAGATCGACGAGTAGGTTCCGAGCACCAAACCAATGATCAAGGTGAGCGCGAAGTCACGCAAGGTGCCCGTTCCCCAGATGAAGAAGCAGACAAGCACCATGATCGTCGTACCGCTCGTGAGAACCGTACGACTCAGCATTTCGGAAATGCTCACGTTGATGAGCTTCGCGAAGCTACTGCCGCGTAACTTGCCCAGATTCTCACGTACGCGATCGTACACCACCACGGTGTCGTTGACCGAATAGCCAATGATGGTGAGAATCGCCGCAACTGTCGTCAGATTCAGTTCGCGGCCGAGCAAGGTAAGGATCCCCACCGTGACCAGTGAATCGTGAATCAACGCGATCACGCCACCTGGCGCAAACCGCAAGTCGAAGCGAAACGCCACGTAGGCCATGATGAATACCAGGGCGATGAGAATGCTCTTGATGGCCGCATCACGAAGCTGGGCACCAGCTTTGGGACCAATCCATTCAGTTCGAAGCGCCGCGTCAGGAGTCGACCCGGCAGGCAGACCAGCTCGCAGCGAGTCCATCAACTGATCGCCGCGACTCATCAAGTCGAGCTCCACCCGGTGATCGCGAACGTCCTGAACTCGTGGATTGTTGTCGCTCTCACGGAGGCGAACACCCTTTCCTTCGAGGCCTTCAAACTTGCTGGCCACCCAGTCAAGATCAGGAGCTGCGTCAAAACGAATCGTGATCTTCTCGCCGCCCGGGCTGAACTTGATCTCGGTCGCATGATGATCACAGCCGGCAGGTGTCTCGTCTCCTAAGCAAAGACGGTCCTCAATTTCGCGCTGCAGATCGTCGGGAATCGTGGAGATTTCCTGGACACGAATCAAGAAACGATGGGGATTCGTATCATCCTGAACGCGAATCACATCCGGTCGCGAAAAGTCAGCGGCTTCCACTGCCTTCCGGACCGCATCGGGACTCACTGAGTTGTTGAAGGCCACTTCCACTTCGGTGCCGCCCACGAAGTCCGTTCCCAACTGGGGACCGGGCTTGAAGAGCAGAACAACCGAAGCGAACACCATGAGAAGACTCACACCGATAAAAATCGGGCTGTGCTTCATGAAGTCGTAAACTTTACCAATTGGGAACAGCTGCATGATTCAACCCAGAGAGAAACTGGCCTTCTTTCCAACGCTTCGAACCCAGATGTCGAAGAGAACTCGGCTGACCACAACGCCGGTAAAAATACTGCAGAGAACGCCCACCATGAGTGTCACAGCAAAGCCCTTGATCGGGCCTGTACCGTACTGCGCGAGCACGACGCCTGAAATGAGCGTGGTGAGCTGGCCATCGATAATTGCGCTCAGCGCCTTCGAGTAACCCACTTCCACTGCGGCACGGGGGCTCTTCCCATCCCTCAGCTCTTCACGAATGCGTTCGTTGATGAGCACGTTGGCATCCACGCTCATCCCCAAGGTCAGAGCAAGTCCAGCGATTCCCGGCAAGGTCATCGACGCGCCGAAGCTCGCCAGAATCGCTAACTGGAGGAACAAGTTCATGGTCACCGCGATGTCTGCAATCAGACCAGCGCGGCGGTAGTAGAGGATCATGAAGAGCAGAACGACTAAGCCACCAGCGGCGGCACCTTCGACGCCTAAGCGAATCGAGTCCTTGCCAAGTGAGGGACCGATGCGCTGCTCGTTCGATGGCGAAATCGGGGCGGGAAGAGCACCCGAACGGAGCACCAATTCAAGCTTCTTCGCATCGCGGAGTTGCACTTGAGGATCCGCGCTTCCCATGGTGATGCTTGAGCTTCCACCCGAGATCTTGTCCATGATGCGAGGAGTCGACTCCACTTTTCCATCAAGAATGATGGCAAAGCGACGATTCACGTTGTTGCCGGTGATCTTCTCGAAGATGTTCCCACCTTTGTCGGAGAATCGCAGGCTAACTAGCCAGCCGCCGAACGCATTGGCACCTTGATCGGGAACTGCCGCTGCATCCTTGATCATGTCGCCAGTGATGTCGGCCCGTGCCTTGAGAAGATGAGTTCGGTAACCGACCTCTTCCTCTTTCTGGGTAGCCTGGTCAACGATGCGCCGCACAACCTCGAAGCCGATCTCTCGATCATCGGGTGGAGTGAGGCTCGAAGTCCAATCGCGGAGTCGTTCAAAAGTCTGCTGACTTGTTTCGCCTTCCTTGCGTGGGAGTTCGGCGAACACGACGGTACCCGTTGTTTGCTCACCTTCGGCATCGAGTCCCAGGGGAGCGTTCTCGCGACTGAAGGTCAGGCCCTCGGGCAAGCTCTCGGCAGGGAGAGTCTGCTCAAGCTGGGCAAAGTATTGATCCGTGTCATCGAGGAGCTTGAACTCAAGGCGCGCTGTCTGGCTAATGATGTCGCGAATCTCATTGAAGCTCGCTTCGTCTTCGCCCGGCACTTCGATGATGATGTCCTCATCGCGAGTCGAAACGGCGGCTTCACGAAGACCCATCGAGTCGACACGACGGAGAATAATGTCCTTGGCCTGGGCAACCGCGCGTTCGCGAATGCTGCTCTCGGCAGCTTCACGAATCGTGAACTCGAATTCACGGGCGCTCACCTTGCGCATCTCCATGTCCGGCTTGAAGAGATTGCTGAAGGTCAGATCGATCTTCGAAGGGTCGTGACCCTCAAGGATGCGCAGCTCAATCTTGTCAGTCTCAGTCCTCGGCGCGGCTACTTCAACAGCCTCGCGAAGCTTGGCATAGGTCGCATCGCTCGGAGCTGAATCACCATCATGATCGGCGTACAGCTTGGCAAGCTCACGACGCATATCGTCGTAGTAGGAGTTGCGCTTGTCCTTAACGGCCTCGGCAACATCCACAGTATAGACAAGGCGAAGCCCACCGCGAAGGTCGAGACCCGCTACGAGTCGCGCATCAACACGCTCTTGAACCCAACGTGGACAAGGCAGCTTGCCCTGACTCATGTTGCCCAAGGTGGGCCACATGAGAAGAAACGCGACCACACCGACGGCGGAAACGAATCCAAAGCGAGCACGCCAGCCGGTATCACCGATGGGTACGGTCAAGAACGCGCACCAAAGGGAAAAAATACCGAACAAGGTCATCGTCCAGAACGAATCATTCTGGGCTCCCGCAGCCGCAGCCGCAGCCGCAGCCGCACCACCCCACGCGCGCAGGCGCAAGGGTCGTTGAACCAGGCCCAGTAGGGCTAAGATGAGCGCGAACGCTCCAAACACACTTAGAAGTACCGTCGTAATCACGGGGTCATGCTCACTTCTTCTCAAGCTGCTGCGCGGCTTCAGGCGTATCTTTGCCCAAGAGCGAAGTCTTAAGAATTTCTATTTTGGTCCCCGGCGCGATTTCCACCTTGGCGTAGCGATCACCGAGCTCCAACAGTTTGCCGCGAATGCCGGCTTGGGTGAGAACAACGTCACCCTTCTTCAAGTCGGACAACACCTTCTGCTGTCGCTTCTGCTGCGAACGCGACTGCCACAACATCAGCAAGATGAAGGGGATAAAAATCAGGAGGGGGAGATAAGAGAACAAACCGCCGTCAGACGCCGGCTGCGGTGACGCAGCTTCGTTTGATGGATCGACAACAGTCGTAGAGCTGTTCGTCGAACCCGCAGGTTCGCTCGGAATGTTTTGCCAGGCCAAAGCCAATTTGGAATCCTTGGGTAGGGTGAATCCCGCGAGAAAACCGCAGGAGGGGGCGGGCTTCTAGCCAGAATTCTGAAGAGCAGCAACTCGAACTCGGTGCTGAACGGCCGCTCAGCCTCAGTTGGACTCCCGAGATCGCCATCAGCCACCGAGCCGGCTTGACAGCCCACAAACCTGAGGCTACTTGCTGCGCCCTGCCAAAGCACTGGGTGCCAGGGCAGGCTCACTTTCATCGTGAGTGTTCAACCTCTAGGGAGTGAATCCTCGGGGAATAGGACGCTCGCCGGGGTGAGAAATTCTTCAAAAACCCGTTGCAAACCTCGTTTTTCGAGCAGTGGCGGGGGCGGCAGAATTGACATAGGCGCGTAGCTCAGTGGTAGAGCACTGCCTTGACAAGGCAGGGGTCGGCGGTTCAAAACCGCCCGCGCCTACAAAGTTACTTGAGTAGACCTTTCTGAGCGGGTTCAATAGGACTACGTTCTCCCCCACCCCGGTAAGTGCCTAGAGACCTCGAACGCATCTTCGCGATTCCAGCTCCTGCGACACCAGGGTCATTTTCTCAATTCCAACAAAGTTGTTTCTCTGTATCGACCCCATGATTTCCACCACACTTTCGTGATGCCGGCTTTGGGGGCCGAGACCTTCGCAATTGATGCGAAGAGAGAATTACATTCTGCTTTCTACAAGCGGAAAGAGATGAGCTTGTTTGTTGAACCCGATGCGTTCACGAACCTGCCACTCAAGACAGTAGGACCTCCTAGTGAGGATCCTTTTTGCGATCGTTTTAAAAACCTGTCGAAGACTCGACCGGAAGGACAAAAGTAGACGTTAGATGGCAATGCGGCGGCGATTTCGTGGGAGCACTCGAGGCCCCCAAATCCGTGTGAATCATAGGATTCGCGTTCCGGAAGTTCTCGTGGTGGATGCCGATGGCTCCAACCTCGGTGTGCTTCCTACTGCGGAGGCGCTCAAACGAGCACGTGCCGCAGATCTCGACTTGGTCGAGATCAACCCCAAGGGTCAACCTCCCGTCTGCAAGATCCTCGACTTCGGCAAGTTTAAGTACGACGAAAGCCGAAAGAAGCGGGAGACGAAGCGCAAGCAGACGATTGTTGAGGTCAAGGAGATCAAGCTACGTCCGAAGACGGACGAGCACGATCTTGAGTTCAAGTTGCGCAACGCTCGAAAGTTCCTTGAATCTGGCAACAAGGTGAAGGTGATTTGCCGCTTCCGCGGTCGCGAAATTACCCACCCGGAGAAAGCACGTGAACAGCTCGAAGAGCTGATTACAGGCACCGAGGATCTAGCGAATGTCGAGCTTCGTCCGACGATGGAAGGTCGAACAATGGCGATCCTCATCGCGCCCAAGCAGTCTCTGCTACAGAAAGTGCAGCAGGACCGTGTGAAGCGAGAAATGGAGCGCGAAGAGGAACGACTTCAGCAGCGCACGGCTGAAGAAGAAGAACGCGCAGAGCGACGTCGCAAGCAAGAAGAGACTGAGGCGGCACGAGCTGACGCCAAGGTAAGCCTTGAAGAAGTTGTCGCAAAAAACATCGCCGACGACGAAATCGACAAGAAGATCGAGTCCTAAATATGCTCTTCTTCGTTTCCTTGTGAGCTCCGCTTCACTGTTGAGCGCAAGGAAAAGCCCGAATCCCTTCTGGGACTCGGGCTTTCTCATTCGTGCACGTGGAAAAAGTGCGCACGCTGGGAACGTCGGCTAACGAGCGGGCAAGCCTAGCTTTTGGACCAGGTCAGAAGGGAGAGCTCCCGTGAAATAAGCGCCCCCCAAGCCGCCCATGGCAAAAAGAACGATGAGAAACACAATCAGACCGGTCTTGCTGGATGAGCTTTTCTCCTCCCCAAAATCCAGCTCCGAAGGCAGCTGTGCTTCTCGGGGGATCTGGATTGGTGCCGAGTCGACAATTGCTGGATGAGAACCCAGAACCGGACGAGAGGCGGTGCGCTCTTCCTCCAGTGCCGAAAGATTACCTGCCTCAAGGTCTGCCAGTTCTCCCGAGGAGGGAGACGGGGCAATGCTGAGGCCTAAGCTGTTTCCCCAGTCCATCGGCTCGCCTGCACCGAGCGCCGAACTCTCCCCAACAAAGGAATGCACGTCGAGTGGAGAAGCCGAGGTACGCGACCCACTGTCACCGCTCCCGCTATCAAGAGAAGTAAACTGGAACAACGCCTGATCAATCAGACTGCCAATCAACGAGCCTTGTGCGGCCTTTTGAGCTTTCTCTGCGGCGCGCGCCTGCTGAACTGGCAAGACCAGCTTAGCGAGGTCAAACGAAGATACCGCGCGCGGCAAGTTGAAGAGAACTTGATTCAAGTCGTCGCCAAGAGCTCGCGCAGACTGATAGCGATCGTTGGGATCTCCAGCCAGCGCCTTGCTCATCACAGCGATAACGCTCGCGGGCACATGGGAATTGAACTGCTGGATATCCGGCACAGCGGCGCGCTGTACTTGCTTCACAGTCTCAAGATCTGTCTTGCCCTGAAACAGTCGACGACCAGCGAGCATTTCCCAAAGAATAATGCCCACCGCGAAAATGTCGGTTCGATGATCGACTGGCTTGCCCTGGGCTGCTTCAGGAGAAAGATACCCAAATTTTCCCTTGATGATGCCTGGTTGACTCTCTTCCAGCTGTGAATTCGCCTTGGCGAGTCCGAAGTCAGCTATCTTCACCTCACCGTGCTGGGTCATCAGAACGTTGGGGGGCGACATATCGCGATGCACAATGCGCAGATGCACTCCTCGATCATCACGGAGTTCGTGCGCGTAGGCCAGGCCTTCACAAATACGGACGCAAATGAGAACTGCTTCTTCAACCGGAATGACTTGGTGGTGTTCGCGGTGATGAGCGATGACCCCCTTCAAGTCGGCGCCCTCTACCATCTCCATCACAATGAAGTAGGTGTCGTCGCCTTGACCGATATCGAATACTTGAACGCAATTTGAATGCCCGAGATGTGCGCTCAGTCGCGCTTCATCCAAGAACATGCCGATGAACTCGGTCTTGCCGGCCAAGTGCGGAAGTACGCGCTTGATCGCGACCTTCTTCTTGAAGCCTTCGAGTCCCGCGCTTTCTGCTCGGAACACTTCGGCCATGCCACCGGCGGCGATGCGCTCAATGACCCGATATCTTTGTTGTTGTGCAGACATTCCGGTTGCGGCCCAAGGTGGGGGAGGGACCTTAGGCCATGCTCAGGTTAGACCGAGGCAAAATTTGCGGTCAAGCCGCGGCGTGAGACTGTCGGAGGGTGACGAACTTGGGCTGCACACACTTCACCACCTATCGGACGGCCCAAAGAGGCCCCTTGACGGGCCGCCAAGTTCCGCTTGATAAGCTAGTCCATGGATTCAACCCCCTCCTCCCTCGACCAGGACGAACCCGAAACCCCCACTTGGTTTACCCTGCTGGGAATCGCGATTTTCCTTTTCGGGGGCATTTTTGCCCTCGTTTCAGCCCAAGGTGAGCCCGAAGAGGCAGCCGCCCTCAGCGCGGACTCGCCCTCGGCACTCCCAGCTGACGCAGAAGCGGAGCCTGAGGCCGATCCGACCGATCCCCACGCCGGCCACGATCACGAATAGGCCGGGTGTCAGGCTCGTTTTTTCAAAAAAGAGACTCGCCAAGAGCGGGCTGGCATGGCAGGTTCCGCGTCCCGAACGGCCCCAGGTCGTGAAGGAAATTCCAAAAGCTCTCGGGGCCTTAGCTCAGCTGGGAGAGCGCATGACTGGCAGTCATGAGGTCACCGGTTCGATCCCGGTAGGCTCCACCCAAGAAACCCGCACAATCTTCGATTGCTGCGGGTTTCTTCTTTTGGGCACAACGGGCTCATCTTTTTCGAGTGCGCTCTATCGGTTCGAGGTCCCGACGGAACTGAGACAACCGTCCAGGGGAGTTTCCCAAGCAATTCTTTGAAGCCTATATTCATTTGCTGGACTACCCATTATCTGCCGCCCGAAACGTTCGTTGTGTTCTCTGGAGTTCTTCGATCTCCCAGGACGAACGCGTGTGAAGCAAATTCCACTATCCGACATTCGTTATCGGCTTCCCTCCCATCACCGCAGATGGGTCCGTACAGCGCTTGCCGTTGGTGCCTGCGCTTATTTGACGATGTCGATTGCGCGGGTGCTGCTCGGCACCCCTCTCATCATTCCCGAACTCGTTCTATTCGGCATTTGTGCCGCGGCTTATGTGGGGGAGCCCAGATTTCCACGACTGACCATCACGGTCATGTTGGTGAGTGTGTGGCTTGAGATGATGTGGTCCCTTTCCTCATCACCACTCGGCGTCCGCGACGCAAGTTCAGCAGCGATTCCAGTACTGATGGTGACATGTGCACTCTTACTGGGAGCGAAGGCTTCTTGGACCATCGCTATCGTCACAAGCCTCTCCGTTCCGCTGGGACTCACCCTCGGCAAGACCTTCTGGGGCGGTAAGGGACTCGAATCAAGTGACGTTGAATATCTGATCGTCATTGAGGTCACCATCTACGGAATCGCAATTCTCCTGAATGGCTTCCTCCACACGCTCTCCAACCTCGTTCGCAAGGAGCAAGCGAATGCCGCACGTTGGCGAGAGTTCGTCGAAGAGGCGCCGGACGCGATGGTCGCGGTGAACCCGGAAGGCACAGTCGTCGCGTTCAATCGATTGGCCGAAGAGTACTTTGAGCTCAAACGTGGAAAAATTCTCGGCCAACCCTTCGCAGAGCTTCAGCGACTGCAGCCAGAATGCTTCAAGACCGATTCACTGCCTTCGTCCTCAAGACCGCAACAAATGGTGCTCGGAAAACGCACACTCGAAACCAGGCTACGGCGCGAGAAGGTTCATGGGGAGACAAGCCAGTGGCTATTTGTTCTACGCGATGTTTCCGAGAGGGAAACTGCGGCAAACAATACCCGACTACTCCGTTCACAGCTGAACCATATCCAAAAAATGGACGCTATCGGCCAGCTCGCCGGCGGCGTCGCCCACGACTTCAACAACCTACTCACCGCGGTCAGCGGTGCCGCTTTTGCATTGCAAGATCTGAGCGAAAAGGAAGCTCAGGAAATCGGTGCTGAGCTTCTCGAAGCTTCGCAACAAGGTGCCGCGCTTACACGACAATTGCTCACTTTCGCGAGGCGAGAAGTCGTTCAAGCACGTGTCGTCGATCTCGAAGACGCCGTTGAAGCCTCACGACCCCTGCTATCTCGCGTCCTTGGCGAACGCGTCCGGCTCGACATCGACACTGTTCCTGGCTGCTGCGTCCGGCTCGACGAGGGACAGCTTGAACAAGTCATTCTCAATTTTGCCGCCAATGCTCGCGACGCCACCGGAGGAACGGGTACTTTTACTCTCTCCGTTCGACCCAAGGGGGACAAAGTCATACTGCGGGCCAGTGACACGGGTCACGGCATGGATGAGCAGACGATCGAGCACATCTTCGAGCCATTCTTCACAACGAAGGCAAGTAATCAGGGCACAGGGCTAGGGCTCGCGACGATTCACGGAATCGTCTCCCAGTGGCACGGAACGATTGAGGTCGAATCGAAAGTCGGCCAAGGCACAACTTTTGTAATTCAGTGGCCTCAAGCTGAGGACGAAGTCACGGGAATCACCACCACCCGGATCAGCGACCCGGCTAACGTCGCTTCGGGGAAAGTTCTCCTGGTCGAAGACAATGAGCCCGCGCGACGCTTCATTCGTCGGATTCTTCATCGAGCTGGCTACTCGGTCACAGAGGCCAGCAGCGCCGAAGAGGCATTGGCGATCTGCCACGACCATGCCTGCCCAGACATTTTGATCAGCGATGTCATCATGCCAGGAATGACTGGCGTCGAGCTCGCCACGCGTCTCCACGAAAAGTGGAAAAGCCTGCCTATCTTATTTGTCTCAGGCTACGTCGACGACGTTTTGGCGGATTGGCCCTACGACACTACCCACGATCTTCTTCTCAAGCCCTTCACACCGGACGCGCTTCTTGATCGCATGGAGCGTAAACTGAAAAAGCGACGCGTTCGCCCCACAACCGACGGTGGCAGCAGCCTGTTTGACCCCGTCGGGGGTCGCCGGTAGCCGCACCCTTATGTCTGAGGGGACACAAGCTGAGAATCGCCGGGCACCACAGTCACGTTTGAGCCTGAAGCGAACGTGATTGACGGCCTCAAAGCAGCAGGCGCCAGGGCGCTCAAATACTCTTTCACTTGAATCCCCTGCTCGACAGACAAGCCAAATATTTCAAACACGGCCTGGTCGAGCACCTCGCGTTGTGACGCGTCCAAGCCCTCGCGCGCTTGAGCATCATTTGCAACTGCCTCAACAGCTGGCCTCAACCGATGAGAACGCGGTGGACGAGGTAGGCGTCTCAGGTGCGACAACTTCACTTGAGGAAAAGTCACTTGCCGCGCATCCCGCTGCTGCGAGAGATGAATCGCGCGAAAGAGTGCGCTATTGAGCAGCGCGATCAGAAACGGCGCTGACAATTCCTCGGTTTCAAATCCGGCGATCAGTGAATTGCGAAAACGCCCCCCTTGGTGCGCTGCCGCAATGGTGAATGCCGCCGTTTGACGCACCACAAAATCGACACGCTGGTAATCCTCCGCCGGTCGGAGGCGACAACGAGTCCGGGAGAGAACTTCTTGAACAGGAGCGAGAAAGAGACGCGCTGGGCGCTGGGAAAATTCAGCGACATTCCGCCCCTCCAGAAGCGGTTCTGTATACTTCTCATCACCTTGATCTGCCCTCAAAAAGAGTTCGGCGGCAACGACGCGATTGCTCTGAAACCCCATCTCCTTGAAACAAGAAGGGGGCAACTTCTCCATTTCGACAAACCGACTCAGAAACTCCGGTGCGCTGACCGAGGCGGGCTCGGAATCAACACGCGCGCGTTCGTGGAGAACCCAGGGTCTTGAGCTGGCCTCAGTCGAAGGAACGGCTCGAGCAGCTGCGACGAGACCAACACACGGTTGGACGACTCCTTCGAAAGCATCTTGGCCAAACTCAAGCAGTGGCTCACTCACTTGGTGACTCGTGTCGACCACCTGACGAGCAAAGCGATAACCCTCTAAGTCGGACACTGAACTCGGTACCAACAAAGTAATCACGCCATGCGGAGCGAGCAGCGTCGCTCTCTCGATGAACAGTCCATGCAGAGTCGGATAGCCGCGAAAAGCCTTGTAGTGACGACGATAGAAGCTCCGCGTCTCCGCACTGATCTTTTGAGTTGCCCGTCCTTGAAACGCAACCCATGGTGGATTGCCTACAATCCAATCGAAACCTTGAGCTGGGCCTGAGAAGACTTGCTCAAATTCTTCAGTAAAGTGGAACGGCCTCGTCGCTCCCAATGACTTCGAGTCGATGGCTTGCGCAGCGAAACTCTTTCCAAAGAGCGCGTCCGCGCATTTGAAGTGCCCGTCCGGGACTAGGGAGCGGGACCCATCTCCGACAAATATCCAAAGCGCCACCTCGGCAACTGCCACAGCAAGCGCGGAAGAATCAACGCCATAAATCCTGCCGGCAATCTCCGCACGCCCTTGAGAAGTCGTATTCTTCTTCGCGTGTTCGGCCAATTGAGATGCTGCCTCAAGAAGAAAGGCTCCACCTCCACAGGCGGGGTCGCAGACCAGCGGCATCGCTCCGAGTACACCTTTGTGCTGGGCTCTCGCTCGCGCAATCAAAGTGCGCGCGACACTCACGGGCGTGTAATAGCTGCCGATCCGCCTACGATCCGAAGTCTTTTCGCAGGCGAGCAACAGGTCAAGCGTCTGACCAAGCCGATGGGCTGCGCGCAAGTGATCGGCGCCCACCAGCTCGGACTCGACCTCAAGCTCGGAACGCTGCGCCCAGACGCGAAGAGCCGCGCCCATCTTCTCGTCAACTGCGCCTTCTTGCGCCAGCTCTGAAAGTCGAGAATCGAAAAGTGGTTCAGTCTCAAGACCGAGATCCCTGACCAACGTTTTGGCGACCTCAAGCAGACACGCCGCACGAAAAGCTGACGGCGAAGCAGCCCGTTCGAACTGCTCTCGATAGAGCGCTCCCCACTTCGCCACTAGCGATTACCACGACCCATGAGGAATCCTCCGCGTGACTCCACCCAGGACACTCCCCAACTTCATCGCTTCAGACATACCGCGGGCATCGGCAATTCCCTTACCTGCAATATCATAGGCCGTTCCGTGATCGACCGAGGTGCGCACGATCGACAGCCCTTGCGTCACATTCACAGCTCCGCCGAAGTCGAGCAACTTCATCGGGATGGTTGCCTGATCATGGTACATCGCAACCACGCCTTCATAGCCTCCCCCTGCAGCATGGCGATACGCCGTCTCAGCGCCAATGGGGCCCACGATCAGGGCGCGCTTTCCCACCATTTGTGCGACTTTCTTCACCGCAGGTAGAATCACCTGGGCCTCCTCATCACCCAGCAATTTTCCTTCACCGCCGTGCGGATTGAGCGAACAGACAGCAATTCGCGGCTTCTTGTCTGTCGTCCGCAGCAGCAGATCAACAAGCTCCAGAACTGCCTTGATGATCAGCTTCTCACTGATCAATTTTGACAAGCGCCGCACCGGCACATGTGTAGTCACCAAAGAAGTCGCCAAGCGAGGCGAGGCGAAACACATGACGCTATGATCTGCGCCATCCAACATTTCAAGCCACTCGGTATGGCCACGAAATTTCTTTGCGCGCGTCTCACCACAACGTGCGATGACTTCTTTGCTGACGGGAGCCGTCACCAGTGGCCACGAATACTTGCGCGCCAGCTCGAAACCTTTCTCGACGTAGGCCAGTTGGGCCACACCATCGACAGACGCAGGTTTACCCCAAGCGCTCTTGGTCGCTTTCAATACCGGACCAGCCTCACAAATGCGAAGGCCCCGAAAAGACCCCTCGGACTCTGAGAAATTCGCTATTCGTTCGACGCGAGGAGGCTCAAGGCCAAGCGCAACAGCCGCTTGACGAAGCACCGCTCGAGACCCAACGATCACGGCCGAAGGTGTGCTGCGCGCTAGCCCAGCGGCCAAGGACACCTCTGGTCCAATCCCACGCGGGCAGCCCATGGAAATCACCACGGGCCCGACCGACGCGTGTGATTTAATCGAGGAACTCGTCGTCGTCTTCGTTGTCTTCGTCATCCGGAGCTCTCAGCTTGTAACCGGAGCCCCGCAACGTTTCCAGCGGTAGAGCGTCCCCGAGCTTAGCCCGGAGACGACGTACGTGAATGTCGACAGTTCGTGGGCCACCGTCGTAGCGGTTGCTCCACACGCGAGACAGCAGGTGATCGCGAGAAAGAACCTTTCCCCGCCGCTCGCACATGTAGGCCAAGAGAGCGAATTCCTTCGCAGTCAGATTGACCGGCCGGCCTCCCACAGAAACCTCGTGACCGGCACGGTCGACGACAATATCACCGACTTTGTGGCGTTCTTCGGTCGCAAACTCACTTCTGCGCCACTCAAGCGCACGAATTCGGCCATAGAGCTCCTCCGGGACATAAGGATGCAAGACGAAGTCATCAAACCCACTGGATGGTTCGATGCGAGCGACTTGACCTACAGTGACGGCAATGATCGCCCCCACCGTGTCGAAGAAAGGTTCTTTCCGTACTGCACGCAGAGCAGCAACCGCTAGATCTGGCCTATCTAGCGCTTCGAATACGAGAGCTCGAGGCTTAACATCCAGCTCTTCGTCTTCTTCGGTGATCAGATTGACTGGGTCATCCCACAGATCGAGGGAGCGAACATTCGCTCCCAGCTGTCCGAGGGTGGAGACCGCGCCTTCTTCACGGTCAAGCATCGGACCATGTCCGATGACGGCTACATAACTTTTGTGCTTGGGAGTTTCGTCAGCCAATTTCGGTTCCACCTACGGTGATTCGAGCAATCTTAACGGTCGGGCACCCCACCCCCACTGGCACACTTTGGCCATCCTTTCCACACGTCCAGATACCGTCTGAGAGAGCTACATCGTTACCTAGCATAGTTACCTCGCGAAGTGTTTCGGGACCATTTCCAATGAGATTCACTCCTTTGAGCGGAGCGGTAAGTTTCCCGTCTTCGATCAAATAGCTTTCCGTGAGTGAAAACACAAAGTCACCATTGGAGATATCAACCTGTCCGCCGCCAAACGTCTTGGCGTAGATGCCCTTCTTGACCCCACGAATCATCTCCTCCGGGTCGCTTTCCCCCCCCAGAAGAATCGTGTTGGTCATGCGAGGCATCGGAGCACACTGAAAACTCTCACGTCGACCATTTCCAGTAGTTTTTACGTCAAAGTAACGGCTGCTCATGCGGTCCTGCATGTACCCGCACAGCCTCCCATTCTCGATCAAAGTGTGTCGCTCTGGCTCCATTCCTTCATCGTCCACGTTAATCGCCCCCCGACTCTGAACAATGGTGGGATCGTCCACGACCGTGCACAGTGAACTTGCTACCTCCTTGCCAATTTGGTCCGTATAGTTACTCGTTCGTTTACGGTTGAAGTCCGCTTCCAAGCCATGACCGACTGCTTCGTGAAGCAATATGCCACTGTCCCCGGGCGCAAGGACCACTTCCAGTTGACCGGCAGGTGCCGGGCGTGCGTCCAGCAATGTAAGCGCTTGCTTCACGGCGATTTCCGCATGGTTTTCTGGGCTCTGATCCTCGAAATAGCCGAGTGTGACCCGTCCCCCGCCGCCACTGCGCCCCGACTCACGTCGAGTGCCATCCTGGGCCACCGCGCTGACGCCGAACCGCATCATGGGCTGAATGTCATGTGCCCAGCGTCCGTCACTGGTGATCACAAGAATTTCACGCATCTCCTCAGAAAAAGAGGCCTGCGCCTTCTCAATTTTCGCATCAAAAGAAAGCGCATGCTTCGCTGCTCGCTCAAGCAGCGAACGCTTCTCTTTGCCCGTCGCATTCAGCGTGGGGTGATTCAGGCCGTAGCGATTGGGGAGAACTAGCGGCTCGATTCGGACAGGATCGACGGTCTTGCCGCCCGAAGCGATGCGGGCAGCGGTTTCGGCGGCGCGCTTCATTGCCTCAAAAGTCAGGTCTTCGACATGGGCATAACCGGTCGCATCGCCCTTCTGGACCCGGACTCCCATCCCCATGCTCACGCCTCGCGACGCACTTCGAGTGATGCCTTCTTCGAATGAGAGACTGCCACCAGCGCGATATTCGAAAAACAGGTCGGCGTATTCGCCACCTTGAGATAGCGCGACTTCTAGAAGTTTCCTGGCAATTTCCTGGTCAATGGCCTGGGCCTGACCTGGCGAAAACGGGGCGCGGTAGGCGGTGATATTCGATTGGAGCATCTCACCCGAAAGATGCCCCCCGGACCAGCTCACCGCAAGCAGCGACTACGAACTTCCCGTCCAAGATCGCTCCTCGTCGGCTCCCCCTTTCCAGCCCAGCTACGAGAAGTGGCTTGCATCCCTGGAAAGCCGTGGTTCGTTGACCCATTCACACCTCCTCCCTAACCTGACAGCACCGCCCGGTCTTTATCCGCGACGGGACTCATTCGGACAAAAGTGGCCATTGATCGTGACAAGCTCCTTCAGAGCGCAGCCAAGCTCGTCGACAAGAAAAAGTACGACAAGGCGATCGCCGAGTATCAGAAGATCGTGCAGCACGATCCTGCCGATGCTCGCACGCTTCTGAAAATCGGCGATCTGCAGTCTCGCCTCGAAGACTATGCGGGCGCGGTGGGGACTTATGATCGCGTGGCGACTTACTACGCTTCGCAAGGGTTCCAGCTCAAGGCGATTGCTGTCTTCAAACAGATCCGCGAGCTGATCCGAAAGCACGCGCCCCAACTCGCTCCGCGCTACAGCCACATCACTCCGCGCTTGGCAGATATTTACGCTGAGCTGAATCTCGTGACAGACGCGCTGGCCGCCTACGACGAAGTAGCCACCTCGTTTCAGCGTGCGGGGCGCGACCGTGACGCGATCATCGTTTTTCAAAAGACAGTCGCGCTCGATCCGAAAAACCCACTGCCGCACCTGCGCCTTGCAGAGGCACGTTGTCGAATCAAAGCACTCGACGAGGCCATTGATTCTTTTTGGACGGCAGCAGAGCTGCTGCTGGGACTAAAACGTCCGGACGACGCGCTGAAAGTGATCGAGCGCATCTTGCACTTTCGCCCCGACCCCGCGTACGCGCGCGTCGCGGCGGAACTGTACCTGAAGAAGGGCGACGCCCAAGCAGGCATGTTGGCGCTGCAACGCCTTCAAATCAGCTTTCAAGCCAATCCGAAGGACTTGGACATTCTTGCGCTGCTTGCCCAGGCCTTTGAGGTCATCAACCAGTCGGAGAAGGCATTCGAAGTCCATCTCGAGATGGCGCGCATCGCGCGCGATCAGAAGAAGCCTGAACTCTGGGGCCAAATCATGGCCCACCTGAAACGCGTGGCCCCCGCACATGATCAGGTGGTCGCCCTGGAGAAGGCTGGTCCGCCTCCCGGCTCTCAAGTTCCGCCATCTCCGCACTCACAGTCACAGCCGGTCTCCGTTGAAGTCAGCGAAGAAGAAGTCGATCTGGACGAGGACGTCGAGTACATCGACGAAGACGGTAAGACGAGTGGCGTCTCCTCGCCCTCGCAGGGCGCCATCCCTGCAAGTCGTCCGCCCTCGGTGACGAGCCCCAGTATTCGCAGCAGCCAACCAGATCTCATCGACGACTTCGAGGACGCAGAAGACGACGATGAGGAAGGGATCCCCGTCAGTGCGCACGCAGGTTTCGACGCCGAAGAACGAGGCGCTCCCCAATCATTCCAGCCCTCGAGTCACGCTCACAAAGCACTCGCGGATGCCGAATCATTTCGTGCGATGGGATTGCTCGACAAGGCGGTCGAAGCTCTTCATATCGCGCTTGAACTCGATCCCAACTCGATTCCGATCCGCCACAAGCTGCGCGAAATTTTGGTCGAAGCTGGTGAGCGCGAACCAGCGATCCAGGAAACGCTCAATATCGCGATCATCCACGTTCATAATCAAGAACCTGAGGAAGCGGCTCCACTTGCTGAAGAGGTTCTAGAAATTGAGCCAGGACATCCGGATGCTCTGAACATTTTGGCTCACGTCGCTGCACTTCGTGAAGCGATGGACTCCATCTCGGACGAAGAGGGGCTGCAATCCTACGACATGGAGGGCGTTCGCCCCTCCCAGGCGATCAATGACATGCCGCGGGATCCAGCGGTACCACAGTTCGACGATGTCGAGCCGGCGCCGCTCTCTCTCGAGCGAAGTGGCGCCCAAGCGCATGCTGCTCGTTCCGTGCTCCCACCGCGCCCGTCGCTGCCACCGCAATCATCGCCCTTTTCTCATCCGCCTCCGCCTTCGTCTCGGGGAAGCGCAGCACCACCCAGCCAACCCGTATCCGAGCGCCCTCGGCCCTCACTACGCGGGAGCGCGCTCGCCGGATCACCCCCATCGACAGCGCGCCCCAGTCATGAAGCAATTGAAGAAGTCCTTGAGGAAGCCGAGTTTTTCGCGGCACAGGGACTCTATTCAGATGCTGTCGCGATTCTTTCGGACATGCTGCAGCATGCGCCTGACCACGTTCTGCTCAATGAGCGCCTTGCCGAAGTGCAACAGATGCAGCGCGGCCACGTGGACGCAGGCGATACGGCTCCCGACTCACTGAGTCCTGATGACAACGCCTTCGACATCGCAGCGTCCCTTGATGCCCTTGACGATCTCGACGAGCCCGCGACTGCTCCGTCGATGGCCTCTCACGAACACGAAGTCGATGTCGACCAAGTGTTCGCGAAGTTCAAAGAAGGGGTCAAGGCTGTCGTTGACGACAGCGACGCGGCAACCCACTACGATTTAGGTCTCGCTTACAAAGAGATGGGCCTGGTGGCTGACGCCTGCAGCGAATTCGAAATCGCAAGCCAAGATCCCTCACGCGCCTGCATGTGTTTCGCGATGATGGGACTCATCTATCGAGAGCAGGGAGATACGGCAAATGCCCGAAAAGTTCTGCTGAAAGGTCTCGCTTGTGAACAGCGCAGCGACCATCAAACCAAAGGCATCGAATACGATCTCGCCTTGATCGCACAAGCCGAAGGCGCTCAGAAGGACTACATCAAGTATTTGAAGTCGATCGCGACCAAAGAGCCCAGCTACCGCGATGTGTCAGCGCGCCTGCGAGCCATGGGAGAAGCTCTACCCGAGGCCGAAGACAATGATGACGATTTCGACGCAGCCTTCGACAACTTAATGGGCTGAGCGCTCTTGATGCCCTGAACACCTTTGACGGGCTGAGCTGATTGATGGCTGGAACCGCTTCATGGGCTGAGCTGATTCGACAAATGAAAAACGGCGCCGCTTCCGCGACGCCGTTTTTCATTCTATTCGACGAGGCGAGGCTCACTTCACAAGAAGCGCTTCACTTCACGAGAATAGGCGGAACTGGCGGGATTTTGAACTCGTCCCAAGCCGGGGTCACGTTGTTCGTGAGCAGCTCACTTGCAGTGGCTGTCTCGCCTTGGCCAGTGACCAAGTTGCGCTGATTCCACAGGTAGATCGCAGCACCACTAGTGATCGATCCGTCGGCTTCTTTGATGACCGTGGTCATGTAGAGCTGAGAGGCGGGGCTGGTGACACTCCCAGAGTTGTTGCGCGCGATCTCAAAGGGGGAGTTTCGCGCGCTTGAGAAAATCAGGAAGTAGTAAGTTCGAGTGCCGTCGCTCGCGCTGGATGGCGACCATTTGGCCCACGAATTGTAGAGCTGGCCAGTCGTCCCTGCGCACACGGCATCGTTGGAAACCAGGCGAGTCGCCGTACCGCCCATCGCGGACGTCACGTAAATATCGCTGTCAGGTCGATAGTAGACATGCTGCAAGGGGTCGGTTCCCTTTTGAGTCGCAAACTTATCCACGCGGTTGAAGGCGACAAGAGTATCGGCAAAGGCATCGTCAGGAGAAATGTCGGCGTAATACTCGAAATGCTCTGGACTCGATGCTCCTTCAATCGCAACCGCATCGCCACCTGCTCCCGCGGCGAAAGGAACACGATAGATGTCGGCCACTGTAGCGCCACCAATACGGCCATCGCGCGGAGCGTCTGTCGAGGTATAAACGATCTGAGTGCCATCTCGACTCCAATCCGGAAGAGCTGGCGAATTAGCATCTCCGTTTCGAGCGATGATATCCCAACCAGTGCCCTTCAATGTAGCGAGATCCGTCTGAACCAGGTTGCCTTCGTTCTTGTAGTCAGCAGGGGCAAGTCCTCGAAGATCAATCTGCACGGCCTCAGCTGAAGCAAGGTCCATCCACAGGAGCTCAGTTTCTGCAAACGAGTAACCATCCTGTCCGGGCCAGACCTCCCAAGACATATTTACGTCGACCGTACGTTTCGCCCAGGTTGTCACCATGCGGCGGCGGTCAGTCGCCCAGTCGGCGACGCTAAATGTTGAGCCGCCCAGCCAGGGCATTTGAATCATCAATGCGCCCGCTGCGCTCAGGAACTCCGGCGCCAAACCAGTCGCACCCGGCTGAATATCGCTGACCCGAATATTCCAGGGCCAATGATCCGTTGTCGCAACCGCCTTGCCGTCCGGCGATGACGAGTGGCAGCCGACGCAAGTGGAATCACCAGGCTGATCGACTTCCTGACCATCCCGAGGATTGGCGCTGTTTGCTAAGGACGTCCCATCAATTCCACCGGGGGTCAGTGCCTGGATCACGCCCTCTTCGCCTACGCCGAAACCATAGAGAGCATTGGTCATCGTTCCGGGTTCAGTTCCTGTCGACCCCCAAAAAACCATACTTCCACCCGTCGCTACGGGAGCCACCTGGAAGGTACCCGTCGCCTGGCCACCGCCAGAAACGATCGTGTAGGTGATGTCTTCGTTATAAACGTTGAGAGAAATCTCCTCCCAGATCCCAAGGGGCAGCACTGCGGGCAGCTTGGCCGCGTAGTAGGTGAAGTCATGCTTCATCTTCGGGGTGCTCAGAGTGATCTTCGCGGGACCCGTTTGACCGGCCGCATTGAAGCGAGGACGCGTCCACGCGGCTGGGAAAATCGTGCCCGTCGCAGGTTCGCTGACGCAAAAAGCATCCGGCGTGCCTCCGCCATCAAGAGTCGATTGAATATCCGCGCCGACACCGTCGTCGACCACAACCAGCGGAGCCTCCGGGTTGCTCGGGTCGCTGAAACCAGCGCAGTCTGCGCTGCACTTGGGTGTCAGGATCTCGCTCGTGGGTATGCCAAGCGCGTTGTCCGTGGTGCCGCCACCACCACCGCCGCCGCCTGGATCGATGTCGCCGTCCCCCGTATCTGGATCGATGTCGCCGTCACCTGGAATGATGTCTCCATCGCCGTCGCCAGTTCCCTGCGCCACAGGAGAACAGGCCCAAACGGCCGCCGCGCTCATTGCGAGCGGTACCAACAAAAATCGCTTCTTCATCGCCAATTCATTCCCTGCCGGCCGTGGGAACCGGGCTTCTTCAAGTTAAGGAGAAGCGCCCTTTTCTCAAAGGAAGCGCTACCGCTCACTTAGCTTCGAGCCACAACGGGGGCGAGACGAATTCGTGTGAGAATTCATTCTGAAGGACTCGCTGAGCACAGGCACTAAAAAATATTAGCTCGAGTAGAATATTTCTGCTCAAAGTTGCACCAAGACGCGAATCGGTTGAGCCATTTTCTGGCCCGCGGCAACGCACGATGACCGACACCCAGCTCACAGGAGCACTCTTGGTTTTGAGTGCCAAGGAATGCGCACAAAGAAAAAAACCACGCCGGGCGTGGTTTTTTCTTCGAGCTCACCTCTCTGGTGAATGCTTCGATAGAACTTACTTCTTGGGCGCAGCAGGGGCTGCGGGTGCTGCTGGAGCAGCAGGCTTCTTGTCGCCGGGAGCAGGCGCAGCAGCGGGAGCCGGCTCAACACCACCACCATTGAAGGTGGTGATGACGCGATCCGTGAGATCAAGATCGTTGCGCACATAGGCCACTGCCGAACGATCCACGATCATGTCGTAGCCTTGTGAAGTGGCAAGTCGACGAACGATGGGGAGCATCTTGGAAAGAAGAGCATTCGTGTCCTCGGACTGCTTCTTCTGAAGTTCCTGGTTAAACTGCACAGAAAGCTGCTGAAACGCTACCATCTCACGCTGCCAAGCTTCAGCACGGCGACGCAGAGCATCTTCACTGATCACCGTCTGCTGCTTCTCGATATCAACCTTCTCGCGTTCCAGTTCTTGCTGCTTGCTCTCGAGTTGACGCTGCTTGGTTTCGAACACCTTCTTGATGTTGGCCTGCATGCGCATGCCTTCCTCGGTCTCCATCATCGCACGCTGCATATCCACCACAGCGAACTTCGATTCGGCGAAGCCGATCAGTGCGAGGGTCGATACGAGTCCGAAGGCCGCCAAACTGGTGCGAATTTTCCGCGAGAGACCGCGGCTTGCAGGGGAAGAAGACATGGGTGCGACTTAACTGGCGGTCGAGCCCTGGTCAATGGAATAAAATTCCACTTTTGCTACAATATTATTGTCAGCATGAAATTATTCACTCTCACCCAGGGCTGAGCTCATGGCGCGAGCCATCGCCCCCACCAAGGGAACGAGCTCCGGGTAGTTCATGCGGCTCGGTCCCAGCACTCCCAGAGCCCCAGCCGGTCCCTGCCCGAGACCCCTGTATGGCGCGGCCACCACGCTGAGTGGCGAGTCATCCGAAACCCCTAAATCTTCACCAAGGAACACCTGCACCTGCTCAGAGGCGAGTGTGCGATTCAGCAGTGCCACCAGTTGCTCGCGATCTTCCAGGGCGACCATCATGCGCCGCAGCCGCTCTGGATCCGCCCCGGTTCGAAGCAAGTGAGAACGTCCCTCGATGATCACTTCCTTGCTTCTCTCCACCGCGTGGAGGGCCGAACTGAGTAGACCTTCAGACAGCCGACTCAGTTCTCGTACTTCATCGCGAGCCTCTTCCGTCACCGACTTCAAGTAAGCGCGTAGTTCCCGAAGGTTCTTCCCAGACGCGGCTTCGTCGAGCAACAAATGCACTCTTTCGAGCTGATCGGAGCCAAAAGCTTCGTCGACGCTGATGTAACGGTTCTCCACCGAGCCGTCATCAAGCACGACGACACTCAGGAGCTCGCCAGGTCGCGTAGGAATGAAGCGCACCTTCTGTACCGAGCGCGACTCACTTCGCGCCTGCAGAATAATTGAAGGCACCCCACTCAACTCGCTGAGGAGACGCCCCGATTGTCGGAGTAGTTCGGGACGATCCAAATCGCTGCTCATCAGGTCACGAATGCGAGCCTGATCAACCTCGGGAAGCTTCCGCACTCGCATCAACGCATCAATAAACACTTGATACGCAGCCCGGGTCGGAATGCGACCCGCCGATTTGTGAGGCTGGCTGAGGTACCCGGCGTCCTCGAGATCTTTCAGCACGTTGCGAATCGTCGCCGCGGACAATCCGAGACTGTAGTGCGCAGATAGGGTGCGACTGCCTACCGGCTCGCCCCTCCCGATGAATTCGGTGACCACCGCATATAGAACTTGGTGTTCGCGACCGCTGAGGCTCATGTCTTGAAGTGTAGGGGCAGTATTTTTTTAGAGGTAGTCATCTCATACAAAAAGGGCTTGTGAGAGCAAATGGTGAGGTCCACAGTAGCGTATCCGAACCTTTAGGCCGCCAGAGATTACTGCGATTTCCTTGACACTTTTTGTGGCGACCTGGATGATTTCACCTGCGTTTACATTCCAGTACTCATGGAGGCATTGGTGACTACCAAGCTGCTCGCCGTCGATGACAGCAAGACCATGCGAAAGGTCCTCGAGATCACATTCGCTGGCGATAATTTTCAATCTACAATTGTTGGTTCTGCCGATGAAGCTTTGGCTTCATTGCGTTCGAGCCCACCACAAGTCGTGGTGGTCGATGGCGCGCTCGGAGGAACAAGCGGTTATGATTTGTGCAAACAAATCAAAGCCGAAGCTCCAGGGGTAAAGGTACTCCTTCTTTCCAGCAAGCAGCGTCCCTATGATGCTGCCCAAGGAGAAGCGGCCGGTGTCGATGAACATTTCGACAAACCCTTTGATTCCAACAAGTTCCTAGACAAGCTCAGCACTCTTGAGGTGGGTGGCTCTGCCGCCGGAGCATCGCCTGCCGCCGGAGCATCGCCTGCGGCCGGAGCATCGCCTGCCGCCGGAGCATCGCCTGCTCCAGGGGCTTCGCCCGCTCCAGCGCCCAACGCGCCGGCACCGGTCGCTGCGCCGCCAAGAGCCTCTGTTGCGATGTCAGCTCCGCGACCATCTGCGCCATCAAGTCCTGCTCCGCAGCGTCCGCAAGCACCTCCTGCTCGCGTTCCAAGCGCAGCCCCCGTGGCGGCCCCGTTCAGTTCCGCGCCAGCAGCTTCGGCGCGTCCCGCTTCGCCGTTGGCAGCAGCTGTTGCCAACGGGGCAGGATCGATGACCGAGAAGCTCCAAGGCATGGGTCTGACCAACGAGCAGGTTCAAGGCGTACTTTCGCTTTCGCGAGAAGTCCTTGAACAGGTCGTTTGGGAAGTGGTTCCCACCCTTGCTGAGACACTCATCAAGGAAGAAATCGCTCGCCTCACTGCAGAGTGAGTGTTTGCCGCAAAGTGGTGCTACTTTTGAGCAATGAGTCGGTAAAGATCGACTCATTGCTCTGCACCGAGTTTTCCCCCTGCGGAACTACGGTCATTCGAGGAGTCTGAGGGTGGGCAATAGCAATTGGAATTTCGATAGCGAAGATGAAGCGACAGCTGTCATCAACCTAGCTGATCTGCGTAGGGGCTCGTCCGATGCCAAAAACTACTATTTGCTCGTGCACGTGCAGGGCACGGAGCTGGGCAAAGTGCGCGAGCTCAAATCGAACAGCATTCTCATGGGTCGCAGCACAGACGCTGATCTGTGGCTTGGTGACGATGGAGTGAGTAGAAAGCACGCTCGCCTGATCAAGGAAGGCATCGACTACTTCGTCGAAGACCTCGGATCGGCCAACGGCACCTTCGTTCAAGGTGAACGGGTCACCCGCTACAAGCTCAGTGATGGCGACCAAATCCAATTGGGCCCGGCCGCCATCTTTCGTTATTCCATCACCGATGATGATCAAAAGGCCCTTCTTGAGCAGCTTTACTCGACGAGTGTCACCGATTCACTCACTGGTGCTCGCAACCGCGAGTACCTCGACTCGCTCTTGGTCACAGAGCTTTCCTACGCGCGCAGACACGACCAGGATCTCTCCTTCGTGCTCTTCGATCTCGATCACTTCAAAGCAGTGAACGACACCTACGGTCACCAGGCAGGCGACGCGGTACTCGTGAAAGTGGCGGAATCTGTGCGCGGTCAGCTTCGAGTAGAGGATTCCCTTTGCCGTTACGGTGGTGAAGAGTTTTGCGTCGTTCTCCGATCGGTCGACTTAGTAGGCGCTCACGCAATGGGCGAACGCATTCGGGTCGTGCTTGAAGAGCAGAGCGTTCGGTACAAGAACCTCGAAATTAAGGTCACCGCGAGTGTCGGCTGCTCGACTCGCAAGGAACTTGAGGACGCGACTCCGATGACCTTGATTGAAACCGCCGATCGTCGTCTCTATCTCGCGAAAGATGGCGGACGTAATCGCGTGATCAGTACCGGATGAGACTGACCATTTTTGCTCCGTCCCATTTGCTGGACGGACTCTCCGCCTGCCTTTTCGACGCAGGTGCCGGCGGCCTCGAAGAGGGGCCCAGCCGACTTTGCGTTTACGGCGAAAACGAAGCCGCGCTAGAGGTATACCGCACTGCGGCGATGGGCTTTGCCGAGCGTATCAGTGTCTTTGAGCCAGATGCCGAGTTCGAGTTCAAAATCGATGTGCCCGACGAAAGCTGGCAATCCACTTGGCAGGAGGCACTCGGCCCTGTCCAAATCACGAGCACATGGGTGCTCCGCCCCACCCACTGCCAACCAGCCCCCAAGAAAGAGAAAACGCTTTGGTTCAAACCAGAGGCCAGTTTTGGCTCCGGGGAGCACGCGACCACTCGGCTAGCAGCTGAGTACTTGGAGCAGTTCGTTCAGCAACATCAGATCACGGAGATCTTCGATGTGGGCACAGGAACGGGAGTGCTCGCCATGGTGGCTGCCAAGGCTGGCGCCACACGAATCTTCGCAGTCGACAACGATCGAATCTCGGTAGATGCAGCTCGACACAACATTGAGTTGAATCAGCTCGAAGCAAATATCTGCATTGAAGAAGGCAGTGCAGGCTCAGCCACGGAGAAGTACCCGCTAGTCGTGGCGAACATCAACACGCACATTCTGGTGACCCTCGCGCAAGATCTCTGTACGACGCTCAGTGCCGACGGCACGTTGGTCCTCACCGGTTTACTGGAGGAGGACATTCCCGAGCTAGTCCAAGTGTTCCAGAATCATGGCGTAGAACTCAGTTGCCACAGCAAGCTGGATGGCTGGGCGCTGCTTCATGGGCAGCCGCTGCTTCAGGGACAGCCGATCAGCCAGAAAGGCTAGAGCTCGGATTCGCTGCCTCGCGGCCGCGAACGTGGACCTGGCTTCAGGCGAAAATGAGCCTCAAGTGCGTCAAGAACGCCCTCCACCGTGTAGACATCTGCTTCGACTTCCACGCGAATATTGTGACGACGTGCAGTCTTCGCGGTGATCGGTCCAATGCAGGCAACAGTCACTGCATCAAGTAGCTGCCCGGCCTCGCTGCCGAGAGCGGCCACGAGCGAGTCGACCATCGAGCTTGAGGTAAGCAACACGACATCTGCTTGTTCAGTCACGGCATCGCGCAGTGCCTGAGCCGCTTCACCAGTGACCAGCTTCGTTTCGTAAGCCGCCACAACATCTACCTCCGCCCCGGCGCGCCGCAGTTCATCGGGCAAGAGTTCGCGAGCTTCCTTGGCCCGAGGAATCAGCACGCGCGCAGGATTGCCCTGTTTGAGCAATTCAGCGAGCAGACTTTCAGCGACAAAATCTTTCGCCGCAAGGTCGGCACGAATCCCACGACGCTTCAGTGCCTCGCCCGTTTTTGGACCAATCACTGCCACACGAGCGCTGCCAAAAACGCGCGCGTCCCTCCCAGCGGCTTCCACCTCTTCAAAAAAGGAGTCCACGCCATTCGCGCTCGTAAACACCACCCAGTCGTAGGTAGCCGCTTCAAGAACAGCGCGTTTGAGGCGTTCCGGCTCAGGCGACGGATGGATCGCGATGGCAGGACACACGATAGGAGTCGCGGCACGAACGCGCAGCGCGCGCGCCGTATCCTTCGCCTGAGCAGCGGGACGCGGCACTAAAACCTTCTGACCAAATAGCGGCCGATTGTCGTACCAGCGTAGCTTTTTGCGCAGCTCGACCACCTCGCCGATGATGATGATGGCCGGGCTGGTCATGCGTTCCTCAAGCGAACGAGCGGCAATATTTTCAAGCGTTCCCACCACAGTTCGTTGCTGCGGTCGGCCTCCCCAGCGAACCACCGCGGCTGGAGTTTGCGGATCGCGCCCCCCATCGATCACCGCGCGTGTGATCTCTTCGATGCGGCGCATCCCCATGTAAACGCAAATCGTGCCAGTGGCCGTCGCCAGCTTCTGCCAAGCATCAGGAGACCACTCCTTTCCGGCGCGATCGCTTCCAGTGATGAACGTTACACTTGAGGAAGCTTCGCGATGAGTCAGTGAAATACCTGCATAGGCGCTCGCAGCGATAGGTGAAGTCACCCCAGGAACAATTTCGAAGGGCACCCCGGCTTCTGCCAAGGCAAGTGCTTCTTCCGAACCGCGGGCAAACATCAAAGGGTCGCCACCTTTGAGACGCACCACCTTCTTTCCGAGCGCCGCAAGTTCTAGCAATTGCGCAGTGATCTCCACCTGGGGCGTGGCGCGCAGTCCGTAACGCTTCCCCACATCACGCACCTCAGCCTGAGGACACAGTTCAAGCAGCTCTGGATGGCTCAGGGCGTCGTGCAGAACTACCTCCGCTTGCCCCAAAAGTTCCACCCCTCGCCAGGTGATGAGCCCTGGATCGCCTGGCCCCGCTCCTACCAACCACACGAAGCCAGACTTCGCTGCAGCAGAAGGCGAAGAAGCGCCCCTTCGATTTTGCGGGAACGAATGGGGCGCCGACGAGGACGAGGGAGCTTGGTTTTCGGGCATCGGTCCTTTTTCTTACTACGCACCGCGCCGTCGGCACAGCCATCAAACTATGATACGAGACGCGCATGCGTTCCATGATTGCGGCTTGTTTAGTGGCTCTCTGTTTCAGCGGCGGCAGCGCGGCCACCCTTGGTTGTTCGGATTGCTCAACGAGCGGTCAAGATCCGGTGGCTTTCACCGATGGCACGCTGAACAAGTCCGGAACCATTTACGAAACAATGGGTCCGATGGACGAGATGCTCCATTTCCCCCAGGGGCGCATTTACGAAATTCCTCACGGCATGGGAGTCGACCCCGCGAGCGTCGACATCTTCCTCAGCTTCAAAAAGCAGCTGACGCCGCTGGAAGACACGAACAACCCGACTGACGCCGTGAAGCCCAATAATGTCAGCGCCACGGCAGGAAATCAGGCGGTCATCGAAGCTTGGGACAAGGACATGGTCCGCATTCGCAACGACACCTGCGCTGAATTCTACATGCGGGTGGTCATCATCGCAGATCCCGATGAAGTCGCCGCTGCGGCTGCTGCCGATTCCGAAAACGGCGCTGCAGGCGCCTCGGGGCTCGGTGGGGCCAACGGAACGGACTGAGGTGGCCAAGCGGCCGATTGCTTAGGCGACGGAACTCGCCGTGTCTTCTTCGCGCGCAAACTGAAGCTCATGAAGCGCGGCGTAAAGCCCACCGTGAGCCACGAGTTCGTCGTGAGTTCCGCGTTCCACCACGTGCCCCTGTTGGAGCACCACAATCGCATTCGCTTTTCGAATGGTGCTGAGCCGGTGCGCCACAATAATTGCGGTACGGCCTTCCAGCAGTGTCTCCAAGGCCCGCTGCATGCGGCCTTCCGTGTCCGAGTCGACGCTGGCGGTCGCTTCGTCAAGAATCAACATGGGCGCGTCGCGGTAGAGTGCGCGTGCGAAAGCAATCAACTGCTTTTCGCCGGCAGAAAAGTTCCCACCTCCACCTTGCACGCGCGCCTGAAGTCCGCCCTCGCGCCGCAGGAAAATATCGTCAAGTCCCATCTGCTTGAGCACCGCCTGACAACGTTCAAGGTCAGGCACATCTCCGGCCGCGATATTTTCAGCCAACGTGCCGGGAAACAAAAAAACATCTTGAGGAACGACCGCAAACTGACGCCGCAGTTCATCGCGGTCCATTCCCTTCACATCACGTCCACCGACTCGCACGGTGCCGGCGCGATGCTCATAGAGACGCAGCAAAAGCGCTGTGATCGTCGTCTTTCCGCTACCGGTTGGCCCGACCAAGGCAATACTTTCGCCTGCCAAAGCACGAAGACTCACTCCATGAAGAACATCTGACCCCGGCTTGTAGCCAAAGGTAACGTCTTCGAGCTCAATCGCGTAATCACTGTTGCCGTCACTGGGCGGCTCTGCGGACCCGGGCGCGTCGCGATCCGGGTAACTCAAAAGACCAAATACGCGTTCTGCTCCAGATAGCGCCGCTTGGAGCAACGTAAAACGCTGCGCCAACATGCTGATCGGTTCAAAGAACTGACGCAGGTAGGCGGTGAGGGCCACCACTGTTCCAAAGGTCGCAGCATGATAGCCCAGGGCAATCACAATCGATGCCAGACTCACCGAACTCACCGCGTCGATCGCCGCATCCTGGATCGCGTCGTATTTTACGGAACGAATGTTCGCGTCACGGTAACTTGAATTGATGCCGTCAAACGCTTCGATCATCGCGGCTTCGCGGCCATAGGCCTGAACAAGAGCCACCCCGCCGACTTGCTCGTTCATGTTCGAGTTCATGCGTGCGGTTTCGCCTCGAATTTCGCGAAAAGCTTGCCTCGAACGACTTCGCACCCAAATGACCAGGATCCCAATCACGGGAAGCGATGCAAAGCCAATCAGGGAAAGCTTCCAATCGAGCATGAGCATCAAAACGACCACGCCCACCAGCTTCAACAGGTCACCAATCGCATTGATCGCGCCGGAACTAAAGAGTTCCTGAATTGAATCAACGTCGTTCGTCACTCGCGTGACCACACGGCCCACCGGCTGACGGTCAAAGAAACGCAGAGGCAATTTACCAATGAAGCGAAACACGGCCAGACGCAAATCAGCCATCGAGCGCGCACCAACAATCTGTGTGGCGTAGATCTGCACGAAACTAAGCACCTGCTCAACAATGGCTACGACGGCAAAAATTGCTCCGCCCCACATCATGATGGCGGGATCTTTTGTGGCGAGACTTTCGTCAATCGCCTTGAGCATAATCAGCGGGCGCACGAGCGAGAGCCCCGAACCGAGAACGACTGTCACCAGCGCGACGCTCAGCCACGCTTTGTGAGGCTGTAGAAACGGCCAGACATCGCGAATCATCCGCGTGTCTTCCAGGCCGCTTGTCAGCGTTTCTTGATGATAGGCGTCGAGTGCTTTTTGAGTGGCAGCCGCTCTCTGAGTGTCACTCATTTTCCAGCTCCTGGAGCCGGCGCGTGCTCAGGCACTATGTCTTTGCCGACCCACTCTCCCAGCTTTTCGAGCTCACTTTGAATGCGCTGTTCTTCCGCAAAGGAAGCATAAATACCGTTGCCTTGGCAGAGCTCCTCGTGGGTGCCTCGCTCGACGATGCGCCCGTCTTCCAACACGAGAATTTGCGAACAACGGCGCGCCGCCGCCACGCGGTGAGTGATCAAGATCACTCCGCGTTCAGCCATCTGCTCATCAATAGCGTCCAAAATTCCACTCTCGGTCTTAGCGTCCACCGCGCTGAGAGGATCATCGAGCACAAGCACTTTGGGCCCGAGCACGAATGCTCCAGCCAGAGAAACACGTTGTTTCTGACCACCGGAAAGCTGAACGCCGCGCTCTCCCACCACCGTATCGAGACCATCGGGAAGAGCCAGAAGTTCGTCGAGCACGTGAGCGCGCTTAGCTGCTTCCCGAATCGTCAACAGCGACGCTTCACTATTGGGATCGTCGAGAGCCAGGCCGATATTTTGTCCTGCCGTGGTGGAAAACAAGAACGGATTCTGTTGCGCATAGCCAATCGAATGCCGCACCGTGGTCAGCGGGAGCTCCACAATATCTTGACCGTCAAGAAATATCGTTCCTGAAGGAGCGTTGAGCAGCCGGGGAAGGAGCTGGGCTAGGGTGGATTTGCCACTTGCCGTCTTGCCGACGATCGCGACCGAATCACCAGGAGCTAAGTCGAAATCAACGCCACGAAGGACCTGATGGTCAGCGTAAGAATAACTCAGTCCGCGGACTGAAATCGCACCTCTGACCTGAGCCGGAGCGGGAAGCGGGCCATCGACAATTTCAGGTTCCGCGCGATAGATCTCAGCCAGGCGCGAATAGGCGGCCCGTCCACGCTGGAGCAATCCCACCAGGAAGCCTAGCGCCATCAGCGGCCAAGTCAGACGACCCAAGGCGCGGAAGAACACCAGAAATTCCCCGGTGTCGATGTCCCCCGCGACCATCAAGAGACCGCCGTACCAAAAAACAATCAGTACACCGGCAGAGGTAATTGACTGCATCACGGGTCCCATCGAACCGCGCAACTTTGCCAGAGAAAGGCTCTTCTCCAGGTACTCTTGATTCGTCTTCTGAAAAGCTACCGCCTGCGCTTCTTCGAGATTGAAGGAACGCACCACCCGAGCGCCCGTGATGCTCGACTGGACCTGATCGCTCATCACGCCGATGGCATCCTGATTTTCCTTCTGACGCGTATAAAGCTGTGTAGAAAAACGACGCGTCACCCACATGAGCACAGGGAGCGGCGCAAGCGACGCGAACGTGAGACCGGGATGAATCTTGATCATCACGTAGAAGGCGCTCGCCAGGCCGAAAACAGTATTGATGCCGTTCAGAATGCCGAAACCGAGAAGCAGTCGCACTTGGGTGAGATCATTCGTCGCTCGACTCATGATCTCACCAGCAGACATCTTCTGGTAGAATGACGGTCCGAGTCTCTGAAGACGCGCCAAGAGCGCGCCGCGCAATTCGTATTCAGCGATGCGACCAGCGTTGAACACGACAACTCTTGAGAGCACGCGTACAAAAAACGCAGCGAAGGCGACGGCAGCCAACCACCCACCAATGGTCAACGCAACACGACGATCTCCGCTCACTGCTTCGTTGATCGCGTCTTTGAGCGCCAAATCGAACCACGCTTGTCCTCCCTGGTAGGCAGCAAGAAGCAAGAGTCCCGCCAAATAGCGGGGAAGATGCCTCCTAAACTGCTCAGCCAGGCGGACAGGGATTTGATTGATCTCGTCCAGCTTGGAAGCGTTCGTCATGCGGCGACGAAGTTCTTAGGCCATCGTCACGAAGCACGCCAGAAATTCAATAAAAGAGCCCGGCATCCACTAGAAAAGACCGATACTAAAGTGAAATGCGCCAATGCTTTCCCAGGTGCGACCTCGCTCTGAATAGCCTCCAATGGTCGCGACAAGTCTGTCTAAGTTGAACCCGTAGTCGAAAACGAGTGGTCCAACCGGTGTCTGTACGCGCAGACCGGTTCCCACCGTGTAGCGCAATTTCAAGGGATTGAAGGTGCCTCGATCGTACCAAAGGTTTCCAGCGTCGAGGAACAGCGCTGTCTGAAACGTTTGAGTGATCGGGATGCGAATTTCGGCCCGAGGATTGATAAATATATCGCCCCCGCGCAGTGCCACTTCCTCGATCGTAATTTCCCCGTCGAGTACCCTGTCGGCCAGATCCTGGGGAACGAGCGAGTTTTGTGGATACCCACGTAGGGTGTCTACCCCTCCCATGAAGAACAGACGATCTGGATAAGTGCGCGAGACATCGGTCAGATGTTGAATCACCCCAGCACGGAAACTCATCGCAAATGTGAGACCGGACTTCGACAAGGGGAGGTAACCCGCCAGGCGACCAGAAAACTTGAGAAACTCGCTACACACTTGATTCACTGCAATGTCTACGTTTCCGGAAACCAGCTGCGCGCAATCGAGATCTTGTTGCCCTAGCGGCAAAGCAGTGACGTGCTCCACGCCGGCGTTCAAGTAGGTTCCGCGAGTCGCCGACAAGGGTTTGTCTCGGCGATCCCAAGAGGCGCTCAGGTTCTGAGTAAACGCGACGGAGCGACCTTCGGGAACAAGAATGACGGGATTGTCCTCCATTGAGACAACTTCATTTTCGAGAATGGTCACGTCATTGAGCTCGACGGTACCGCCAAGCTGCACCAGATACTGACGCCGGGGCAGGAAGATCAAGCGCACAGCAGCGGAATCACGTGTCTGAGAAAAGTCTCGTTGGTTCGCGTGAAGGTCGAGCAGCTCGACTTCAAATCGAAAGAGTGGCCCCAATCCAATATCAGGAAATGCGAGAGTTACCGTGTTTCGGCGCGCCAATTGGTCCAAGAGCGTGTTCAAATCACGTTCGTACTTCTCACGGACGTCGCGCTCAGGAATCAAGAAGGTAGGCAACAAAGAGAGCTGGGAGCGAACGACAAGTTGAATCGCCTCGCCTCCTAGATTGCGGTGCCCGTACTCAAACCCGATACGGAAACCGTCAGCGGTACCGAATCCGCCCTTGGTGTCGAGATACTGAGGCAATCGCTCCACCAGGGTCACCACCACCACCTTCTCGCGCGCAGGAACGCCGGGATCCTGCAATGCGAGAGTCACGCTGGTGAACACACCGAGGGATTCCAGCTGTTCCTCGCTGCGGCTGACAGCACTGCGGCGATAAAGGCCACCAACCAGCACAGACAAGCGACTTCGAATCAGGCTTTCGCTGGTGTCTGTCGCGCCACGCACATCAATACGCGAGATGCTGACTTGCTGACGCTCGGTAATACTGATCACCAACCGGGCGCGGGTGTGATCGGCAGAAAGCTCAATGTCGCTATCTATCTGAACGAAGGCGTAGGCTTCTTCTTGGTAGGAGTCCTGAATTCTTCGCAATGCGCCTTCGAGCTGCGCGCGGCGCAAGGGCTTGCCGAGAGAAAGCTCAGCCAATTTGAGTAACTCCTGCTCAGTGAAAGCCCGATTCCCCTCAATGGCGACGTCATAAAGGATGGTCTGCGGTCCCGGCAAAATCGGCAGCACCAGCGTCGCTTCTGCCTCACAACGCACGCCCTCTTGTGGCTTCGGCACGCAGGTGTAGTTCACCTCGATGTCGCGCTCAGCGTGGAGCGAACAACTCATCCACGGGCATTGGTGGAGGTCCTTCCACCAAACACTCTCCCGGCGGGGATTCCGGAAGACAACGCCTACGCACCACTGTGGCCGGTCCTACTTCAGCACCGAGATAGCCTTCCGCGCGATAAAGATCTCGCAGATGATTCATCACCTCTCGGTACTCGGGATCGGCAAAGCTACTCCAAGGTTCAGCATGCCAGGGCGTCGGCCGGGGCGAAGCGCTCACGCTCCCTGTAGCCCCGTCGACGGCCTGCGCTGAAACAGGGCCGACCACGCCAACCGGTGGAAAACGCTCCGACAGAACTCCATCAATTTCGTCGTCCACACCCTCGGCATCTCGGTGACCAGTCAGGCAGGGATACACGCGCCGAGTGATACGAAATCGCTTCCCTTCGCGAACCCAGACAAGAATCTCACTGCGCAACAAGTCCTGAGAGTCCAAGCGAGTGACTTCGATGTAGGCATCCAGGTACCCATGCTGAACATAGAAATCGCGCAGAAGTCCGCGCAGCATTTCTGGTCGAGGATCGCGATGTTCTTCGAAATCCATGGCATCCTCGATGGCTTCGCGCCCAAACGTTTCATTGCCCTCAAGGCGCACAGAAAAGCGTGGGCCAGGCGTCACGAGCATCTCAAGCACCCCGCCAGGCAAAATACGATGCTTGGCGCGCGCCTCGTAGAAGTGCGCTTCAACCAGGTTCGTCACCAGCTCCTCTGATGCCGTATCCACCTCTTTGAGATCAAGACGATCGCCCTGTTCCAAGCCAAATGTGCCGAGCGGTTTCTGCAGGGCTGGGTGATGCGGCGAAGGCGCAACTCGAATCCTGACCTCACTGATCTTTTGAGGCGGTCCGGGGATGACCTCAACACGGAGCAGGACCAAGCGCGGGTCATCGACGTCTTCAGCGTGAATCACTATTTGGGCTTCGGGGTAACCCGACCGAACATAGAGTTCGCGAAGCCCTTCTTCGGCTTGAGCAAGCTTTTCATCTGTGACAGCCGAGCCAGGAGCGAGCCCCAAAGCACGGCGCTCATCTGAGGTATCGAGCAAACGACCTTGAGTGCGGATCTGGTCCACCAAGCGCCGCGGCCTCACGCGGTACACCAAGATCAGCCGTCCGGCTTCCTCGACGAGCTGGGCACTCAACTCCGCGTAAAAGCCGCTTCGATCCAGCTCACGCAATCCACGCCGCACTAACGCGCCTGTCACAGTATCGCCCGGTCGAACCGACTGCAGCACGACGCGTTCGCGCCAAAGCTGCCCCTCCATAACAACTCGCACCTCTGCGAGAGGAGTCTCAGAGAAGACGCTGAGATCCGGTCCAGGCTCGACATTCAACTCGCCCTGGGTCTGGGCCCGCGCCGAATTCATGCTCGCGAGGAGGAATAGACAGAGGCTCATCAGCCACGCCGCGGCAAGACCAAGGTCCGAAAGACGACAGGACCAAGCACCACGGCGGCCGCGAAAATCCCCACGGGGCGATACTTTCGCGCGACGGCGATGCTCGGGGGGGGCTCCGGACATGATTCCAGCTCTTCTTCTACAACAGGACCCGGATTTGCCAGAACATTTGCCAAATTTCGGCATTGTCGTAACGGGTAGGAGTGATGAGCGAGAAAGTGGCCGATCCCTTGATCTCCGCCAGACTTTGCGCAGAACTCGGCCTCCCCGAAAGCAAAATTGTGCAGAGCGAGCGAGCAAAAATCGAGTCGAAGGAAAAAGCGTCCCCCAGCCGCGGGCGCTTTGCCCGAATGCCCTTATGGAAGAAGTGCCTGATCGTTGGACTAGTCATCTCTCCCTTTGCGCTCGGCGGATTGTGGATCGCTATCCACACAATCCCTTGGATGGGACCGCTCGTAGCGAACACCCTGCGTTCCGTCATTGGCAAAGAAAACGTCACGCGACTCGAAGACTTTGTCTACTCAATTGAAGATCGCATCAATCGCACCGTTAAGGCGGATGACAAACCCAAAGCCTATTGGGACGTTCCGGCCAAGACGGCCCCGGCTCCCGTCGTAGAAAAAGCCGCCAAAAATCCGCCCAAAGAGGGCGAAGAAGCGGAAGAGGAACCGGCTCTTCCTGCCTTTGATCCTCCCGAGCCCGGTCCGGTCCACCAAGCTTGGTCAGCGGAAGGCGACGGCCAGTGGGTCCCCATGATCGACCCTCGTCGACCGGAAGAAAGTGCGCGCCTCTTCAAGACACTTCTCCATCCCGACAGCAGTCGATCGTGGGCTGAACTCTTTGTGATGGCCGTTGATCTGCGTCAGGTCGCGGTGATGCCGGTGATGGGATACCAAGAGCCTCGCACCGACAAGTCGGAAGCCGCAGACTACAAGCGTCCGGCAAAAATACCGCCAGAGCATTACGACGCGCTTCTTGCGGCCTTCAACGGCGGCTTCATGGCTGAGCATGGCGGCTACGGAGTCTATTTCGACGGCATTACCTTCCTGGATCCGAAGGACGATGCCTGCACCATCGCCCACTATCGCGATGGCTCCTTCCGCATCGCCTCGTGGACCCATCTCAAAGACGGGTTCGCTGAGATGAGTTGGTTCCGCCAAGCGCCCAGCTGCATGTACGAAAATGGTGAGATGCACCCGAACCTCCAGGTTCACCGCTCTCGCAAATGGGGCGCGACCCTGGATGGCAACACAGTGATTCGTCGCAGTGCCGTGGGTCTGAGCCGCGATCGACAGATCCTCTACGTAGGGATTTCGAATCACACAACTGCCAAAGTGATGGCCACTGGCATGCACCACGCAGGTGCTCACGACGTCGCCCAGATGGATGTGAATTGGTCTTACCCCAAGATCGTCACCTACGAGCTCGGCAAGGACGAGAAGCTTCATCCCATCGCCCTGGCTGAAGGCTTCGAGTTCAGCGATGACCTCTACTTGCGCGAACGCTCGATGCGCGACTTTTTCTACCTGGCCCGGAAAGAAGAAGTCAGCGAAGTCACTCCTCAGGGTGGCCCCGCTCCCGAGGAGAAAACTCCCTAAGAAGGGAATTTTTTCGGGTCCCCGCCTGAACTTCAGTTTCTCCAGCGGTCGGGCTAGCCTGACCCCGCTATGAGTACCGAACTTCCGAAAGAGTGCTTCCTCACCTTGGCCAGTCTCGTCTACGCAGACGGCCAAATCCGTAAAGGCGAACTTGAGGGATTCCGTCGAGCCGCTTCGCTCTATGGAGTCGAACCGACGGAACTGGCTGCGATTGAAGAGCAGGCTAAGGCCGGCATCTCGCTCGCGGAGATTGAGCTTCCTCAAATGAGCGATTGGCAAGCTGCGCTCACCTACGCGTTTGCCGTTTGGGTCGCCAAAGTGGACGGCATCATCAATCGCGATGAGAACGAAATGCTGGCAGTGATTGGGGACAAGCTCGGACTGGAGAAACTTCGCCGCGACGCAGCTCGATCCGCGACCTATGACATCGCGGCGCTCCCCGGCGGACACAAGCCTGAACTCTACGACTTCGACGCCCTCGAAAAGCAGCTCGAAGCAAAGCTTCCCGCTTCGTTTCGCCGGCACCACGAACAAGCGTCTCCGGAGATCGAAGAAGTGCTTGAAGTCGACGAATAATCCCCATGCCTGAACTCCCAGAAGTAGAAACCGTGCGCGTCCAGCTCGCGCGCGTCTGGGAGGGCCAAACGATTCGCAGAGTCGAAGCGGCCTCGAGCAACTACTTCTTTGTGAGCTCGCCAAATTTGCTCAAAAAGCGGCTCCTGGGTCGTAAGACACTCGCTTTACGTCGGCACGGTAAGTACCTGGTCGCTGAGTTCGACGACGAGAGCCGTCTGCTCTTGCACCTGGGGATGACGGGACAATTCGTCGCGCACAAGCTTCCCCAGGACGGGCACGTACACCTGGTGCTTCATCTCTCTGGACGACGAGTGATCAGCTTTCGCGACGTAAGAAAGTTCGGAAAGGTTGAATGGATCGCCGCCCAGAAGTCGAGCCCTCGCCTCGACAAGCTTGGGCCAGACGCTCTGGACGTCAGCGTAGAGCACTTGTGCAGTGTGCTCAGCAAGAGACGAATCGCCATCAAGAGCGCAATTCTCGATCAAGGCGTGCTCGCCGGAGTGGGTAACATCTACGCGGACGAAGCCCTCTTTGCGGCAAGGATTCATCCCACGCGCCCGGCTCATATGCTCAGCTCGACAGAGACTAAGCGACTCCAGAAAGAAATCATCGGGGTGCTTCATCGCTCGCTGGCTCAAGGTGGTTCCACCATCAACGACTACATGCGACCTGATGGCGAACTCGGCGGATTTCAAGATTGGCACCAAGTCTACGGAAAGACCGCTGAGCCATGTCCCCGCTGCAAGAGGCCCCTTTCGCGCATCGTGCTCGGAGGACGGGGCACCCATTTCTGCGAAAAATGCCAACATTAGCCAGCGTGCCGTGCCAAGTGCTGCGTCGGCTGCTCAATTAAGCTATGGGCGGCCCATGAGCCCTCAAGATGCTGCCAAGAAAGCCGCCGCACGTGCTGCCCTCGCCTACGTCCCCGAATCAGGCGTAGTGGGTCTCGGAACTGGCTCAACGGCAAAGCACTTCATCGACGGCGTGGGAGAACTCGTCGCGCAAGGTCGCAAACTCTCCGCAGTCCCGACAAGCGAGCAAAGTCGATTGCAAGCCGTCAGTCTAGGAATCCCGCTCGCTCCAGCGGACGGCCCTTGGGACATCGCCGTGACCGTCGACGGCGCCGATGAAGTGAGCGAGGAACTCGATTTGATCAAAGGCGGCGGCGCAGCACACACTCGTGAGAAGATTGTGAATCAAGCCTCGCGCATCAACGTGATTGTCGTCGACGAATCCAAGCTGAGTCGCAAGCTCGGTGAAAAGTGGAGTATCCCCTTGGAGGTACTGCCCTTCGCGCACCTAGCAACAGCTGAGGCGCTTAAATTCTGGGGCACCCCCACGCTTCGTCTCAAAGCGGAAAAACCAGTGATCACAGATTCGGGCAACCTCATCTACGATTTGGCCTGCGGACCGATTCAGTCGCCACATGAGCTCGACACCGCGATTCGCGCCCTGCCTGGAATTGTCGAAACGGGGCTCTTCTGCGGACGCGCCGACGTCGTGTTGGTCGCGAGCGAACATGGTGTCCGTGAGCTAAAAAGGTAGCCTTCCCTTCACTTGCTCACCTCTCCCCACACTATTGGCGGCTTCGAACTGGCGCCTAGCGCACAAAAAGCCGCTCCAACTACTGAAAATGATGCAGGGATTTGACAGGAAGCCCTACTCGCGTCGACGATAGCCTATCGAGTGACTCCGCTGTGTGTCACCCCTAGTAAGCGAGATCCCCATTGCGAATTGAAGTTGCTGGCCAAACCGACATTGGACGAAAAAGAGCGCACAACGAGGACAATTTCGCCATCCTCGGTGAGTGTGGACTCTACATTGTAGCTGATGGCATGGGCGGTCACGCCTCAGGCGAAGTCGCCTCCCAACTTGCGGTGGATACCATGCGCGAATTTTTCGCGTCGACGGCGGACGACCCGGACCGCACCTGGCCCTACAAGATGGACCGCGATCGAGGTTATGAAGAGAACCGGCTGATCACAGGAGTCAAGCTCAGCAACCTGCGCATCTTCGAAGCGGCGAAAAACAATCCCAAACAAAAGGGAATGGGAACAACTATCTGCGCGCTCTTCGTGAGCAGCGAAGGCGTTTACACCGCACATGTAGGAGATAGCCGAGTCTACCGAATTCGTGACGGCGCCATGGAGCAGCTGACCGAAGATCACTCGCTGCTCAACGACTACATGAAAATGAAGCAGCTTACGCCGGAAGAGATCGAAAACTTCCCACACAAAAATGTGATCGTGCGTGCGCTGGGCATGAAAGAAACCGTCAAGGTGGATACCCGCTTCGACGCACCCCGTACCGGGGACGTGATTCTTCTCTGCTCCGATGGGCTGGCCGGACCCGTGACCGACGAAGACATTTTCCGCATCATCTCCGCGGCTCCCGATCTGACCACGGCCGCGGCCCAATTGATCAATAAAGCCAATGAAAATGGCGGGCCGGACAATGTCACCGCCGTGTTGGCCCGCTGGGTCTGAGTCGTTTTTCCCCTCAACCACCAACCAAGTTCCGCTGACGCGGAACTTTATTGCGCGCTCGGTGTCAGTGAATGAGCATGTCCGGAGCGGGGGCGGAAAATAGGTTTGATAGCCGCTTCATTGGACGGCTGAGGCGGCGAGACGAACACGCGTTCAATGAACTCGTGATCGCCTACGAAGCTCAGGTGTTTCGTTTGGTCTGGCGCATGCTGGCTAGTCGCGAAGAGGCCGAAGACATGACTCAGGAAGTCTTCGTTCAGGTGTTCAAGAGCATCGATTCATTTCGCGGCGACTCAAAAATCAGCACCTGGATCTACCGCATCGCCATGAACCTCACGCGGAATCGCGCGAAATATCTGGCGCGGCGCTATCAAAAGAGCCATTCCGATATTGATGGTGGCGAGCCGCGCGAAACCCATAACGAAGCCCAAGGTCGCACCTCGGGCGAGACAAGGCGCCCCGACTTGGACGCGATGGGCAACGAAGCCGAGCGCATCGTTCTTGATTGCTTGGCCACCCTTGAAAGTGAGTTCAGGGAAATCTTGATTCTTCGAGACGTGGAAGCCTTGAGCTACGAAGAAGTCGGCAGCATCACCGGACTTGCCCCTGGCACGGTGAAGAGTCGGCTGCACCGCGCCCGCTCCCTACTCAAGGAACAAGTCGAAGCACGCCTAGGAGGCAGCATCTCATGAGCGAATTTGAACACGAGGTCCCAAGCGACCGTCATTCGGATCCCATGAGCGGTTTACTCAAACGCGCTCTGGAAAACGCACCCGCTCCTCAAAAGAGTCTGCTGCCGCGCATTCAAGAACGCATCCGGGCGCAGACCCGCGGCCGCTACTACCGCGATCGCTGGAGCCAGGCGAAGGACCCTGTCTCGCTGCTGCTCATGATCGCTCTGCTCGTCCTCATCCTTTGCGCAGCCACCTTCCTCGTGTTCCAGCCCCTCGTCGAGGCGCCTCAGGAGACCCAGCTTCCAGACGCTCCTCTGGATCCCCTCCAAGATCCGGGGTCAAAATAACGCTCCCAAGCCTGGTATTTTCCTGCGAAAATCGCCTTTCAGCTCTTGAGCAAAGGCCCGTGTGGTGCTCGGATGGCGGCCCCTCGGAACAGGCCCACCGGCCCCGAGGCGATTCTTCGAAAAGAATCCGATCCGGCGTCGTCTAATGGCAGGACAAGGGACTTTGAATCCCTGAATCATGGTTCGAATCCATGCGCCGGAACCATCTGTTCTCTCCCTCGTGGCAAAGCTCAGCGACGAAGCAACCCACGCCTGCGAACCAAGCCAATCGCGAAAACACTGAGCACCAAGGTGAAGATCCAGCCACGAGAGCTGCCTTGGGTGCCACAAGAATTGATCGCGCAGCCAGCGGCATCCGGATTCGTGCCGCTACCGCTCGCCCCGCTACCGTTTGAACCCGGACCGGCCGAAGAAGGTTCACGCAGAGCGATACGACATTCGCCAGCTAAACACTCGTAGCCTGGATCACACAAATCGCCTTCGTCGATGAGGTCATCGCAATCGTCATCCAGAAAATTGCATTCTTCTTCAAGCGGCTCACCGGGAGTGCAATCCGCGATATTGCAGGTGCGACTCTCACGACGGCACCAACCTACCCCACAGATAGGCCGCACCCGTTCATCGACACGACCATCACAGTCTTCGTCGAGATACATATCGCAGACTTCTTCTTTGCCCGGATTCACATCGGGATTGTCTGGTGAACAATCGCCTGGCAGCGCGGCGTAACCCTTGAGCGGAAGGCAGCCTATTTCGACATCGCCGGAAAGGCGTTCCTCGGTCGAATAATATCCGTCGCCATCCGCATCCGGGTAAAGCTCGGCCGGGATTGCTTCCTCGTCAATCTCGCCATCACAATCATCATCCCTCTGATTACAAATCTCGACAGCGCCCGGGTTAAAGTCTGGATTGTTGTCGTCACAATCAGTCCCCAACTCGCCATAGCCTTCAGGGGCGCCACCCTGGCAGTGAATCAAGGTCAAAGATTCGCGACCGTAGCCATCACCGTCAAAATCTCGATAGTAAGTCTGAGGTTCACAGCCGTAGACGACATCAAAGTAGCTGGCGTTCGATTCATCTCCAGAGTTGCGGCCGTTGCCATTTGCCCCCAGGGCTTCCACCTCAAAACGAGTCGCCCCCGGCGTGCTCGGTACCCGCCAGGTCACGGGAAAAACAACGCGGCCCGCTTGGTAGTTTTTGGGGGACACGTGCGTGATACCAGTGGAGACAACGGCCAGCCGCGAATCACTGGAGACCGAAAAGAGCGACGGGTCAGCTACTTCAATGAAAATGCCTCCTACCTGCGCGTCCGGATCCTCCAAAATAAATTCGAGAGTCGTCGTCTGCCCAAGTGGCACCGAACTCGGCAGAGGAACCCAGTTGGAATTGACGGTCTCACCGTGACAGCCGCCGCAACCCGTTCCAGAAAGTCCGCGACCGCGCGCCTCGGCGCTGGAAATGTCACCACCCAGAAAGATGACACCTGACAGGCATCCGAGAATCAAAATGCGCCCAAGCGGGCGAGGTCGAAAACGAATCACTGAAGAGATAGTGGTCGCATTCCGACAAAATGAGCCATCTTTATCAGCTCGGCCCCCGAAAACGGGTTCGAAAATTGCGCTGCCACGTAACTTTTTGCCTTAGGCAGTCAGGCGTGAGGCCAAGTCACCCGCCTGACGAATGCAGTCGGGGATTCCGACTCCATCATAGCCAGAGCCGATCAGCGACAAGTAGGGACGCTCGGCGAGCGCTTGGGTCAACTGGGAAAGCCGCCCGGCGTGCCCCATCTCAATCTGGGGTGTTCCGCGCTCATAACGATGCACACGAGAAAACTGAATCGAGCCCAAGTGCCCGAGCAAGCGGGTCAGTTCCCGGTGGGCCAAGCCCGTCAGTTCTTCGTCATCTTCGGTTTGAATGTCCCGAGTCGCGCCTCCGACAAAAGCCCGCACCAGCGCTTTACCCGCCGGGGCTCGCCCTGCCCATTTTGAAGAAACGAATGTAGCCGCCAGGATCTCGGCCTGCCCAGGAGGGACAATTAAACCGCTACCGCTCAGACTATGCTCGGTTTCTTGGGTATCGAGGCCGAAGAACACCGTGGCCGTGGAGAATCCGCGCACTGTGGAGAGCGGGGCAGCAACTGCGCTCTCTGTCTCTTCAAACAGCTCTGCCGCCGCCCAGGGGGGGCCAGCAAAAGCCACGTGGCTTACGTCAAACTCTCCACTGTCCGTCAACAGCGTAGCGCCCTCGTCGTGCGGCTTTGGTCGAACGTTTAGGACACGCGTGTCCCTGCGCAGCGTCTCTGATGGCAGCTGCGCGACGAGCGCGTCGATCATTGAACCGAGACCACGCTTGAGTGAGACGAAAGGACTCTCTTTCTTGGGAACGGGCGAAGAGAGCACGCTCCACAAAGACTTGCCGCCATTCATCCCGGAAAAAAGACTGCCGTACTTTTTCTCAAGCGCAATTAACTGAGGAAAAGCAGCATTCATGCTCAAGCGCGAGGCATCACCGGCGAATACACCAGCCAGGAGCGGCGCGGCGAGCCGGCTGGCCATCTCCGCGCCCAAACGTCGGGTCGTGAATTCCAGAATGCTTTCTTCGCCGGTGCTGGCAGAACGACGCACAAATGGCTCACAAAAAGCTCGCAGCTTCGCAGGACCAGAGAGGAGCGGCGTTTCAAGCAGCGGACCTGGTCGTTTGGGGACGCCAAGGGACACACCTTCAGGCATGGGGTGAAGAGCACCTTCATGAGCCACCAGCACCCCCGCTGCGCCTTCTGAAGGCACGATCAGTTCCGACTCGAGACCAAGATCGCGACAAAGCTCGACTCCGGCGACCTTCGCTTGAAGAAACGAATCGGGACCCAAATCATAGAGAAAGCCGTCATGTTCGGCGGTGAGAATGTTGCCGCCGAACCGCGAGCTCGCCTCAAAAACAAGAAAGGGAACCCCTCGCTGCTGAAGTCGATAAGCGAGGGTAAGTCCACTCACGCCACCTCCGACGATGGCTATCGGTTGCCGATCAGTCATGAGAGTCGCTCCGCTTTCAGCGTTCGCTCTTCTCGTGGATAAACTCCACAAGACGAGTCACCACCGCGGGATCCACATTCGGCACGATGCCGTGGCCCAAGTTAAAAATATGTCCCGGCAACTTCTTGCCCTCTTCAATGATCGAGAGAGCACGCGGCGCGAGAACCTCCCACGGAGCGAGCAGCAGCATGGGCTCGAGATTCCCCTGGTAGGCGACATCATCTCCGAGGCGCTCATAGGCTGAGGTGAGCGTTGAGCGGAAATCGACTCCCATCACCGTACCTCCGGCTTCCTTCTGAAGCTCGAGAAGAGAAGTTGTGCCGGTGCCGAAGTGAATCACTGGTACACCAGTCTTCTGCACGTCCTGCAGAATGTGAGCTACGTGGGGCTGAATCCGCAACTGATAGTCTTCAGGAGAGAGGGCACCGACCCACGAATCGAAAAGCTGTACGGCTTGAGCCCCCGCCTCGATCTGCGCGCGCAGATAACGCCGCACCACTTCCGAGAGCTTGGCCATTAGGCGATCCCAAGCCTCGGGCTCCGAGTACATGAACTGCTTCGTCAGAATGTACTGCGACGATTTTCCGCCCTCGATCAAATAGCTAGCAAGAGTGAAGGGCGCTCCCGCGAAACCAATGAGCGGAGTCTTGCCGTCCAGCTCACCACGAATCATACGGATAGCGTTGAGCACGTACTGAAGACCATCTTCGGCTTCGATCACGCGTAGCGCATCGACGTCTTTCGGCGTGCGGATGGGGTGATGAACGATCGGGCCTTCACCTTTCGCGAATTCGAAGGGGGCGCCCATGGGCTCGAGGGGCAAAAGAATGTCCGCGAATAAAATCGCCGCGTCGACCTTGTGAGCGAGCACAGGCTGAAGCGTCACCTCGGTGCACAACTCTGCGTTACGACAGATATCGAGCAACGTGTGATCCTTACGGATCGTTCGGTACTCTTCCATGTAGCGCCCGGCTTGGCGCATAAACCACACCGGTGTCCTGTCGACAGATTCGCGTCGACAGGCCCGTAAAAAACGATCCCACATATCTTACTCCTGCTTATTCGACTTAGCGTCTTCATCGAAGTCGGGAACTTCCGATTCATCGACCATCGCATGCGGAGCGGACTCGCCTTTGGCGGCACGCTGCTGCATTTCATATTTCGAGGGGCACTTCGCCATGATGTGCGAAGCAGCAAAGTGGCCCTCGTCGGTGAGCTTCCCTTCGGCAGTCACTTGCACCTCAATACCGGGCACGTCCTTAAAAGTATCCGGCACGATGCACTCGGGGTAACGCACTGCGAGCCGCGCTCCATTGCGCTCAATGTCGAACCGATACTCGCACGGCTCCTTGCGGTGTCGCAGCGAACCTGACACCAGATCGCCTTCGACCCTCACGCTCTTGCCCATGTACTCTGACTTTTCCTCAAGCAACTTGTCGGTGGTCATGGAATAGATTGCAGCGTCATCCACACTGGTGAAGACCAACGTGAGAATGCCAGCGGCGGCGGCCAGCAAGGCTACGAGAAGCCCGATATTTCTGCGCGGAGCCTCCTGCTCCTGGGAAACAGATCGCTCTGAGACAGAGACCGCTGGCGCCTCACCTTGTGCTTGCTCTTCCGAGTCGGCGAGCGCATCGCGCAGTTCTTGGTCCAAGTCAGCCATCGATTTTGAATGTAGCCGCGGAGTTTGAACGGGTCCACTTGTGCCGGCCCGCTTTCTCCACCAGCCTCGCCCCGTGCCGCCAAAAGGAGAAGGAAAGGAGATTTCGAGCAAGAATTGCGCGTCCTCAACATTCTCCATCCTGGCCCTCGCCCCCAGCGCACTTGTGCCGCCCTTTTGCCCCTTTTGTGGAGCGCCCGGCCTGCATCCACTGCCAATTCGGAAAGCCGACGATCAAAATCGATTGCCGCAGCTTGAAGCTCACTATTGCGATCTCTGCGCGCAAAGCCTTGAAAGCGAAACTACTCGTCGCCTCGCCAGCACACTCGCGGCAAGCATCATGGCTGTGGCGTTTGCCACGGCAATGACCTTCTTTTGGGGGCTACGATTTCCGCTGATCCAGTGGCTTCTCGTCGTGGCTGTGTCTGGTGGCCTTCCCTGGTTGGCGCAGCACCTGAGCGTGTGGCGTGTCGCCCTCCCCGCCATCGAGGAACTAGGCCGTGGCTCGAGCCCCAGTGGAGAACGAACCCTGCTTGCTAGAAGTGAGGCCTTCGCTCGAGCACTCCAAGATGCGGGAATGCGCCTCCGCGTCGAAGAAGTTCCACCACCCGATACTCTGAGCAGAAAATTCCAAGAGAGATGGCCCATCTGGCTAGTTCTCTCTTTGGGGATCGCTTGGTGGGGGCTGCTCCACGTTTTTGGAGTCGCCCAAGTGCGGGTGATTTACGGAGGCGAACACTCTGCCACCTTCCTGATTGACGACCGACACAGCGGAGAACTCAGCGCCACCTATTCAGAGGACCCTGAAGCTGGTCGTATTCTGCAGGTTCTCGGGGGCCGAAGAAAATTCGCTCTGATGTCGTCGCAAGGGGCCCTGGTGGCAGAAGAAAAAAGCACCATCTGGCCGGGCGGAACCTACATTGTCGCAGTTTTACCTACGGGAATGTGTCTCTTCTCGGAAACCATGAGCTACGGCCAAGAGGGAAACCGCAGTCTGTTTGTGCCCCTGTCGGGCCCAGGCCCCGTTTGGGAAGTTGAGGGACAAGTAGATAGCTGGTTCCAGCCGTTGGCTCCTCGAAGAGCCGCCGCAAAGGATTCTTCGGAATCTGAATCAGAAGATGCGGCGAGTTCCGCAGACGTCGAACGGAGTCTTTCAGGCGGGAGTCGCCGAGCAATCCGCCTGCTCGCATGCCGCCCTCGTCTGGGCCTCTGACGCTCCAGGCTGATTTGTCGCGGCTTCGGCCCACCGTGTCGTGTCAGAACGTGCAGCAGTTGTCGGATGCAAAGGGCTGATTATACTGCGCGCGACGTGACTGACGATGTAAAAAACTCCGAGACAGAGGAATCCACTGGCAGCCCGGAAGCTGGCCGCTCAGAAGCTGGAGGGCCGACACCTGACGAAGCCGAGGTGATCGTCGAAGAGCTCGACCCACTGGAAGAAGCGCGGGCGGAAGCGGCGCAAATGAAGGAAAAGTTGATGCGGACTGCCGCAGACTTCGATAACTACCGCAAGCGTTCACGACGCGAAGTGAGCGACGCGGAGGTGAAAGCTCGAAGCAGCCTGCTGAGCGATCTGCTCCCTGTGTTCGATAACCTTGAGCGTGCGACCGCCCATGCCGGAGGCGGCGCCGAGGAATCAGAGGCGAGCATCAAGGGCCTGGTCGACGGAATTTCGCTGGTGATGAGGCAGTTTCGAGACGCGTTGTCACGTATTGGGATTGAACGGGTCGAGTCCGTGGGACAAGCCTTCGATCCGAGTGTTCACGAGGCGATTCAGCATTTGGAAACCAACGACTTCGCCCCCGGCACCATCGCTGCGGAAGTACAGCCTGGTTACCGTGAGAAGGAGCGCCTGATTCGCCCCGCGCTCGTCGTGGTCGCCAAGGCCCCCGCAGTCGTCGAACCTGCTACCAGCTCGGAAGACGATGGCGAATCTAGCGCATCCGGCGAAGCCCCTTAAAAATGCCAACGACCACCGACGAGAGGACTACGAAAATGGGAGTAGGGGTCGCTTGGCGCAGCAATTTCATTAAGGTACTTTGACGATGAGCAAAATCATCGGCATCGACCTTGGTACCACGAACTCCTGCGTCTGCGTCCTGGAAGGGATTGACGCAAAAGGGGTTCCGGAAATCGTCGTGATCCCGAACACGGAAGGTGCTCGTACGACTCCGAGTGTTGTTGCCTTCACCGATAGCGGCAACCGACTCGTTGGACAGGTGGCCAAACGTCAGGCCACCACAAATCCCACGCGAACGATCAGCGCCGTCAAGCGCCTGATGGGTCAAAAGTTCGATGCACCCGAAGTAGTTGCCCAGAGACAGGCCGCCTCTTTCAACATCATCGCAGATGAAAAGGGTGACGCGTGGGTGAGCGTAGGCGACGACAATATGATGTCACCGCCTGAGGTCTCCAGCTTCATCTTGTTGGCGATGAAAGAGATCGCGGAGACCTATCTCGGCGAAACAGTCAGCGAAGCGATCATCACAGTCCCCGCCTACTTCGATGATGCGCAGCGTCAAGCAACCAAAGATGCCGGACGCATTGCCGGCCTCGACGTCAAGCGCATCATCAACGAGCCCACTGCAGCGGCTCTTGCCTATGGTCTTGACGAAAGCGCGGCCGGACGCATCGTCGTCTACGATCTGGGCGGTGGCACTTTCGACGTTTCAATCCTCGAAATCAATGGAGGCGTCTTCAATGTCAACGCTACCGGCGGTGATACCCATCTGGGTGGCGAGGACTTTGATCGTCTGATCATCGACAAGCTCGCAGACGAATTCAAAGCCCAAAACAGCATCGACTTGCGCGAAGACCGCATGAGCCTGCAGCGCCTACGGGAGGCAGCTGAACGCGCCAAACACGAACTCTCTTCGTCACTGGAGACCGAGGTCAACGTACCGTTCATTGCCAACGGGCCAGCGGGCCCGGTGCATCTCGAACGCACCTTGAAGAGAAGCGAACTGGATATTCTGACTCGTCCGCTCATCGATCGAACCCTGAAGGCGTGCCAAGCCACTTTGGATGACGCCGGTATCAAGGTCGAAGAAGTCGAAGAAGTCGTCCTCGTCGGAGGTATGACGCGCATGCCAGCCGTGCAACAGGCGGTCAGTCGTTTCTTCGGACGTGCTCCGGCGAAGACCGTAAATCCTGATGAGGTGGTGGCCTTTGGCGCGGCACTGCAAGGGGCTGCTCTGGGGGGACACATCGACGAGATGCTTCTCTTAGATGTCACTCCCCTTTCGATCGGTGTCGAAACCGGCGGCGGAGTCTTCACGAAATTGATTCCGCGCAACACCACGATCCCCACGCAGAAAAGCGAAATCTTCACAACAAGTGTCGACAACCAGAGCTTCGTACCTGTCCACGTGCTCCAGGGTGAACGCGAAATGGCTGCTGATAATCGTAGCCTCGCCCAATTCGAATTGACGGGGATCCCGCCAGCTCCCCGCGGAGTGCCCAAGATCCAGGTGACCTTCAGCATCAACGCCGAGGGCCTACTCTCGGTCGAAGCTGTCGACATGGGCACGAATCGCTCGCAAACCGTCGAAGTCACCCCAGCGAGTGGCTTGAGCCAGGACCAGGTAGATGAACTTGTCTCTCAAGGAGACAAATTTAAAGAAGCCGACCAGATGAGGCGAAGTCTCGCCGAGCTCAAGAATCAGGCGGAGACACTGATCTACACGACCGAGGAAGCAATCAACGCTTACGGCGATCTTCTGGAGCCAGAACGGGCGGAACAGGTCCAGAGTGATATCGACGAGCTAAGAGCCATGCTTGCCAGCGGCGCAGACTTGGAATCCTTACGAGAAGCTCATGCTCAGCTGGAAAACGCCGCCTTCGAAATCGCAGAAGCCATGTATGGCGACGTCGACGAGAATGCCGGCGCGCTCACTACGGACTGAACCTCAACCATAAAAAAACAGCGACGCGAGAATTAGCGACGCTGCAAATGAGGTTGCTCCCAGACCGGTGGTGATTCGAAAGGATCTGAATCAAACCACCGGTAGGGGTGCTTCTCAGGACGCGTCCGAAACCGCGGTCAGTAGCTCAAGGCTTACTTTGGCGATTCCGGGCCCTTGGATACCGTCCTCGGTATAAACCGAAACTTCAGTTCGGTTCGCGGGGAAGGTCGTGTCGACTCGAATAATCTTGCCCACCCGACCATCCTCCAGGCGCACCACAGACCTGCGGTCTTGGAGCTTCTGAATGTGTCGTAAGGTCAACATCTGCTTAGTATAACTCTCTCTTGTGACTGTTGTCAGGCTGCGGCGAAACACTTTGCTCAACGTTTTCTTCGTAACCGCCTGGAAGCGACTGATATTCCTTCACCCATCGTCGTTCTCATTGTCCCTAAGCAGCTAACCTCGGACACTTAGTGAAACGGGGCCAAGTTTTTCGAGAAAATTGGTGTGGCGACCAAAAAGTAGGCCCAAGCGAATTGCCTCGCTTAGATTCTCTCGCATGAAGTGTCATTTCACCGGGGCGCGCCTCGCGGTTTGGATCGGAACCATTGCTCTGACAAGCGGGTGCTCAACGCATCACTGGGCGCCCGTGGAGACCTCCGAGCTCCCCCCGCCCCCTGGCGAAAAGGTCCTCCATACCGATCGGCTCGTTGTGCAAGTCACCAATGGAAGCCCCGAAAATCAGTGCGTTGTCTACAAAGACAATCATCCGATCTGCTTTTACAACGTCGACAAAGCCCTTTCGACGGGACTGCTTCGTAGCCTCTGGCCGTCCTTCCCTGAGGTCGTGCTTGGCAGCGCGAAGGACGTCGGCCCCTCAGACTATCTTCTTCAGGTCGAAGTGACCTTGGACGCTCTGCCTCCCGACGAATCAGGACCGGGCTGGTCAGCGGGAGCCCGAAGCCGATATCGCTTATTTCGTGGCGGCAAAGTGATTTCAGAACAAACCATGGCTTCGCGTTCGCGTGCCCACTTTGCCTACGGCGCTCCCCTGGGCGAAGGGGCCACTGAAGTGCTTGACGCCACCATCGTTCATCTCGCGCAAGTGGTTTCGAAGGTCCCGGAATCTCGCCCCGATACGCCAGTACCATTGCCCGCCGTTGCAGCTCGCGACGTCATCGCGACCGCTGATCAGACGGCCACCGCGGAAACGGCTTCGACGAAGAACAAGAAAGAGAGCCCGGTTGTTGGCGAAAAGACGACTGGCCCAAAACAAGCCGATCCGAGTCAACAAAAGGCGAAGTCGGAGGGCTCGCTCACACCACGACTCAAATAGCTCTTGCCGGATTGCTGCTGTCTCCTGAAGATTCGCGATTGTCCTGAAAGCTAAGCCTTGTTCTGAAAAGACTTGCTGCTGTTTCGAAACTCTGCGGTGATTTCGAAACAGAAGATTCGAAAGAGGAGACTAGTCGTCGTTCGACGCGAGTCGTCGTTCAATCGCTTCCAAATGCGCGTTCACCTGTGGATCACGCTTGCGCAAAGTCTCGACACGACGAACAGCGCTCATCACCGTGGTGTGATCTCGATTTCCAAACGCGCGCCCCAGTTCGGGAAAGCTCGACTTGAGACGCTGCCGGCAGAGATACATCGCTACCTGGCGAGCAAATGCCACGCTCTTATGACGATCCTTGCTCAACAAATCCGCGTTGGTGACCCGAAAATGATTGCAGACGGCTCGCTGGATGTCCGTCACGCACACGATCCGCTGAGAAGGACTGGTGGCAAGAGCCACCTCCCCCTGGATCAGCGCGTCATCAATCGCCCGCCCCGTGAGCGAAGCCTTTGCTGCCAAGCGAATCAAGGAGCCTTCAAGCTCGCGAACATTGCTTTGCACATTCTGCGCGAGCAACACCGCGACGCTGTCCGGTAGGTCAATGCCCTCGATTTGGGCCTTCTTCTTCAGAATCGCGACTCGCGTCTCCAACTGCGGCGCCTGGACATCCGCCACGAGACCTGAAGTGAAACGAGAAACCAGTCGCTCCGGCATGCGCTGGAGCTGCTGAGGATACTTGTCACTTGTCACGATGATCGGAACGCCAGCATCGTGAAGAGCGTTAAAAGTATGGAAGAATTCTTCTTGAGTCTGCTCACGACCAGCCAAGAACTGAATATCATCGAGCAGAAGTACGTCACACTGGCTGCGATAACGGGCGCGGAACTCCTCCATGCGGTGATTTTGGAGCGCTTCGATGAACTCGTTCGTAAAGTGTTCTGCACTCACGTACACGATGCGCGCGTTCGGGTTTTCCCTGAGAATTTTGTGCGCAATTGCATGCATCAAGTGGGTTTTGCCGAGCCCAGTTCCACCTGCGATGAAAAGCGGATTGTAGCGGGGTCCCCCACCACCTGCTGAGGCAAAAGAAGCGGCGTAGGCGAGTTCATTCGAGGAACCTACGATGAAATTCTCGAACGTATACTTCGAGTTGAGCTGCGCAATTGGACGGTCCACTGCCGCGATGGCGCGTGGGCGAGAGGAATGACGCGAGACCTGGCGAGTTTGGGTCGTTGCCCCCCATTCGTCGTCAGAGGACGATGAGGGCGCCGTAGCGCGAGCCGCCGCCCAACGATCCGCCGGGAAGGGCAATCTGCTTTGGGGAGACATCGCGCCCTGAGGGGACATCGCGCCCTGGGAAGACTGAGCAGCCGCCTGCGGGCCGGTGGTACCCAGCTGCGCGTTAAACGGCCCCAGCGGTGTTGTGGACGGCTGAGCAGCCTCGGCCTGCTGAGTCTGTTGGGCGCGCAAGGCGGCGTCACTGCGGGCTCCTGGCGCCCAACTAGGACGCACCCGACGCTGATGCAGAGCGGCGCTCTCCCTCACGGCGTGCGGCGGACAGATCGGCGAAGTCAGTGTCCCCACAATCTTCCACTCTACTCCGAGTTCCTCACCCAAGAGATCCCGAAGCTGCCCAATCAAGGTCGGAAGAAAGTGCTCGCGGACCCAGTCACGCACGAACTCGTCCCGCGCGGACAGACGTAGGATACCGTCTTCCACACCGTCGAATTGGACGGACGAAAACCATTGCTCAAAGGTCGCAGGAGAACGACTTCGAGTGTGTTCCAGAGCTTGAGTCCAGAAATCGTGAGCAGCGGGAGATGACAACATCGAGTTCAACAGAAAAGGGGGGGTGACTTAGCGCAAAAGGCCAAGGACTTCGGGGGGATCAGAAGAATGCCAAATAGACAGAAGAACCCCAACTTATCCACAGGGTGTGGATAGTGGGGATTTAGACAAATCCGGGTCATTCGGGACCGGAGCGATACGCCTCAACGCCGAAGATCGGGGCATGAACTCGCAAAATAATAGAAAAGACAACTGGATGGGCTTTTGTCTGGAGAAAAAGAAATCCAAATGAAACTAAAGCGCTACGGCCCCTCAGAAGATTTCGCCAAGCCCGAATCAGAAAAGTTCGATGTTCGACAACCCAACTCCCCCTTGCGGTGGGTGGGTCCAGACCCGTGTTCTTCAGAGAAGATGCGCGGCTGTGAATCCATGCCGGCGGGTCGTAGCAACCCGACCGGGACTATCCGATTAACGCTCCAAGAAAGAATCTTCAACCCTCGACTTTCCTGGAGAGTTCGTTCCACCCAGCTTTTAGCTGTGAATATTTTTGCGCGATACGACCACGCGAAAAAGGAGCTGCCTTCGCGTCTCAGTCTGATTCAATCGCCGCCAAGCACGGCAGTTCTTGATCAGGTGCGCCTTCACGGCTCTGCCGCGAGCTGACACCCAGTTTTCCGGTCGCATCTTTCTTGGCCCGAGCGACTTGCCTTCGATAAGGCAGTCAGAGCATGCGCCAATCTGAGCCCACCCGGAGACAGACCAATCTTGTCTCCGCTTCGCGACCACCTCGTCCTCAGCGAGAGCGCTGTCTCGGAGTGTTGAGCGCGTGGGCTATTGCCATTTCGTTCACCTCGAATGCCGGAGCCGATCCAAGTTCGCTCCCCCCCGAGGTGGGGCACAACTATGGCGAACACGAAACGCCACGCATGAACGCTCTGGGTGGGGCAGTTCGAGCCACTTCCAATTCACTCACAGCGCTCTACAGCAACCCTGCCAACATGGCGGCGGCGCAACTGTATCACGTAGGCGCTCTCGCACAGATTTATCCTGAAGCTGGGCGCCAGAGCTACGGCGGCGGGGTGGTCGATTCGTTGATCAGCAGCACAGGCATAGCGGGTGGTTTGGGTGGAGTGTGGACACTCCAAGATCCTGACGGGATCAATCGAGAATGGCTGGATCTTCGCTTTGGGCTGGCCATGCCTCTCGGCGACATGTTCTTTCTCGGTCTCACCGGAAAGTACATCACGGTGCAACAAAATGGTGTTGGTCCTTTGGGATACAGTCGCGCCAGCGGCGGCCTGATAGACTCGAACATTATCCAAACATTTACCTTTGACGCTGGTGCGACACTGCGTCCTATTCCTCAACTTTCGATTGCGATTACCGGTCACAACTTGACCAATCTTGACACCTCGCTCGTACCCATCATGGGCGGCTTGGGTGTAGGATTTGCGACCAAGGACTTTGGTCTCAGTGCGGATGCAGTGATCGAGTCAGGCACTTACAACAGCACAAGCGTCCGGATGATGGGTGGGGGAGAAGTGCTCATCGCGGACAGAGTTGCGCTGCGTGCTGGCTACCGCTTCGACCAAGGCATGGAGAGTCACGCGGTAAGCGGAGGTGCGGCCTACGTCGACCAACGATTCAGTGTCGACGCCTCATTTCGGCGGGGCGTCGCAGGGCCCTCCTACACTTCAATCGTTTTCGGATTCACCATCCACATTGAAGCAATGGCTCTGGGCAAGTCTTCACCCGATCCCTACTGAGGACAATTCACATCGTCGTCTTGAGAAGGTCTTCCAGCTCGCTGATGCCACCCTCTAGACACGCCGATTCCGTGCGTACAAAAGGGGGAAGCATGAGGCGAGATCTGAGATCTTCCTGGGCACGCGGGTTGTCAAACCAATCATCGTTGTAGGTTTCCCGGAGTTCACGAAACACATCGAGAGCTCCCAAAAAACCCGCAAAACGTGCTCGTTCGTCCATTCGGACCCGGAAACGCGCCAGCGCGGAGTTTGCGGGTAGCTCCTCACCGACCAACGAAATCGACAGTTCACAAAAGCGAGCCCGCAAAGCGTTACTCCCCAGCGCCGCAACCTCGAGCAAGATCAATCGAGCAGCGGAGAGACGCGCATGAGCGAGCAACGCGTGGGCCAGAGCCCGCATCGAAGACTCAGTGTGAGCTCGGGAGAGACCAAGCTTACGCCTGAGAAAGGGAGCCGACATCGTCCAGAGTAAGAACAGCTGCCCCGTTTGATGCCCCCGCAAGTCTTCCAAGTCATGGCTCATCACCGCAGGCAGGTCACGTGGAGCCAAGGCTCGGGACAGCGCCTGCCCGACCTGTGCTGCGGCACGCGGGAAACTCATCGGAAAATGACGCAGTGGAAGCTCGCCCGGATCAAGAACAACCCCACGGAAAAGTTCCTTGGCGCTCAGCAGCTGACGAAGCGAATCCGGTGCCAGGCGCGCAGGCCAGCCTTCCCCCGCCTCACGCGCGACAGCTGCGTCCACAAATGCACTCCAACCACGTCCGGTGAAGTTTTCAGCCTGATCCTGAGTCTTTTGGAGAATTCTTTGGGCGAACTCACCAATCTTCTGGGACTCGACTTCTCCGTCCGAACTGGCGACGGGGCTGTAGAATGCTGAAGGCTCCACCCCCAAACGCGCACTCACCTCAAGGCTTCGAGCCAGTCGCCCGACACGGTGAGCGCTGAGCCGCGACTCCAGCAGTCCCAAAGTTTTAAAGTAGGGCCCCCGCTCCCATTCTTTGCCGGTGAGAGCCCGCCGGCGGACTTCAGCCAAAGTCACCAGTTCTTCACTCGGCTGGTGGATAACGTGCTCTTCGACGAATTCGAGCTGAGCATCCTGAACTGCCCAGGGAATATTCACGCGTTCGTCAGTCAAACGCACAATTGAGCGGAGTAGTGGCTCGCGTAGCGGATCAGTCAAATGCAGTCGCGACACCTGCCTGTAAGTGCTTAAGCCCGGGAACTCGCTGACCCGAAAAGGGTGACTCTGCGCCGATCCCGTGGAAAGTCCCCGTTTGAAGACAGCCAGGCGACGAGCGACCTTTTCAAGATCGGCAGAGAGGCGAAATGGATCGAGTTCGGAAGAAGGAGATTCCATCAGAGAGATTTCGAAGGGGGGTGGTGGCACTTGCGGCCCACTCTTGAGACCCCGACCGAGACAAGGCTAGACCAGTTCTGCCCATGTCAGAACCTCTAGCTGGACCCCAGCTCAACGAACCGCAACGAGACGCCGTCGCCCACGTGCATGGTCCCCTTCTCATTTTTGCCGGCGCAGGCAGCGGAAAGACGCGCACGATCACTTATCGTATCGCAAATCTCGTGGCGACCCACCGCGTCGCTCCCTACCGCATCTTGGCGGTGACCTTTACCAACAAGGCAGCAGGAGAGATGCGCAGCCGGCTGGAGAGCATCATCGGCCCCGAAATTGCTCGGGACCTCTGGGTCGGCACCTTCCACGGAATTTGCGCGAAGTTTCTACGGAGGTATTGCGAAAACGTCGGACTGAGCCGCAACTTCGTTATCTACGACGACTCCGATCAAAAGGCTGTGGTCGCTCGAGTCATCAAGGATCTCGGGCTGGACGACAAGCGCTACGTCCCAAAAGCGATGCTCGCCATGATCAGCGCCGCCAAACGTGACGGCAATGACCCGAGCGACTTCGATCTCGGGGATGGCTTCGACAAGAATATTGTCACGATTGGTCAGGAGTACCAAAAGGCGCTCAAGCGCAGCAACGCCGTCGACTTCGACGATCTGCTACTACTCGTGCTGCGTATCGTTGAAGATACAGACAGCGTGGCCGGCGACGAACTCCGCAGAAAATTTGAACACGTCTTGGTCGACGAATTTCAAGACACCAACCTGGTTCAGTACCGAATCGTGCGGGCACTTTCCGCCTCCAGTCGCAACCTGTGCGTCGTGGGCGACGACGATCAGTCGATCTATCGTTGGCGCGGGGCTGATGTGCAAATCATTCGCGGATTCACCAGAGATTTCCCCGAAACCTTGATCGTCAAGCTGGAACAAAACTATCGGTCCTCGGGCAATATTGTCGCCGCGGCTCTGGGCGTCATTGCTCCCGCCAACGACCGCGAACCCAAGGAGCTTTGGACAGCCGAAGACGAAGGCGCCAAAGTTGCCATTCGCGCATGCGCCGACGAAAGGGTCGAAGCCGCCTACGTGACCGAGGGTATCCGCGCGGGAAGAGCCAAGGGCATTCCTGGCAACGAGCAAGCCGTGTTCTATCGCACTCACGCTCAGTCACGCGTACTTGAAGAATCACTGCGTGGCGCTGGACTTTCTTATCAGATCATTGGCGGCATGAAGTTCTTCGATCGCGCTGAGGTCAAGGACATGCTCGCCTACTTGCGACTCATCGCAAACCCGAAAAGCGACACGGACTTCCTACGCATCGTCAACGTGCCTGCTCGCGGCATCGGGCAAAAAACAGTCGCACAGCTGCTCGAACTGGCCGCCGAGAACGCTACGTGTCTCACCGAGACGCTCCGTTACGCTCTGGCCGATCAATCACTTTCCCAGGCCGCAGGAAAGAAGCTCAAGGGCTTCGCAGAATTGATGGACGAGATCCGAGTCGCCAAAGAGTCACTGCTGCCGTCAGAAATTCTCGAACGCACTCTCCAAGTGACCGGTTATCAACGCCTGCTCGAAAAAGATGATAGCGCGGAGAGTGATGCTCGCTTGCAAAACCTCGCCGAACTCGTCGGCTCTCTTCGTGAGTACGAAGGTGAGGCACCGGAAACGGGCGAAGAAGTCTCGCTTGAAGGGTACCTCGAGCGAGTTTCGTTGGTGGCAGCGGTCGATACCTTGGAGGATGCACCCAAGGTCTCCTTGATGACCGTTCACGCAGCCAAGGGGCTTGAGTTTGAACAGGTTTGGCTCACCGGGATGGAGGAGGAGACCTTTCCCTTCCGTGGGCTCGACGGCGAAGATCCCGAAGAATTGGATGAAGAGCGGCGCCTGGCCTACGTCGCAATCACCCGCGCACGCAAAGACCTGTGCGTGTCTCACGCAGGGACGCGATTCATCTACGGACGCACCAAGTACCTCTCGCCCAGCCGCTTCCTCGACGACATTCCCGAAAATTGTCGTGAGCTCAGTGGCGAATCCCGCCCCATGCTCCCGGGACTTTCGAGCGATGGTTATGCGAGTCCCGCCAGGCGATCTTGGGGTGGCAATTCTTCATGGAATTCGTCAAGCAGTGGCAGCTCTTGGGGTGGAGGCTCAAGTTGGGGAGCCACAAGTGCAAGAAGCGCGCGCGCTGCCGAACCCCGCTCAACCGTCTCTCCAGGCGGGCGCAGTGCCGCACAACAAATTAGTGTCCCTCAAGGACGCAGCATCGATCGCGACGCCTTCGACGATTTGCCTGCCGACGAATTTGACCAGGACAGCTACGACGACCGCGAACCTGTGATTGTGCGTCCAGGTCAAAAAGTACGCCACAAGAAGTTCGGGCAAGGAGTCGTGGAACGTGTCGAAACTGGCGCAAAACCAACTGTCGTGGCTCGCTTTCCTGGCTACGGTCCCAAGAGAATTGTGGCCGAGTTCCTCGAATTCGAATAGAGAGGTCCTGTGAACAAGCGACTCCTCATGCTCGAAAAAATGGTGGCCTCCGGATCTGCCGATTCCTTTGCTCGCTACGCCCTAGCCCTCGAATACAAGAAAGAAGAGCGCATCGATGACGCGCTCGCAGCATTTGAAGCCCTCCTCGTCGCCGACCCCAACTACCTGCCGCAGTACCTGATGGCAGGGCAGATGCTCATCGATGTTGCTCGCCAAGAAGAAGCGAAGACGTGGTTGAGCGCGGGACTCAAGGTAGCTCAGGCTCAAGGCGACGGAAAAACCGCCGGTGAAATCGAAGCCGCCCTGGGCGATTGCTGAATCTTTGAGGAGGGCGGCCACTCGGTTTATAGGGGTGCGGACGCCGCACCCCTCGTCGCCGGAAATGAATTCCTCCTCCTCACCCCACAGTCCGCGTGCGCTCCTCTCTCGCTTGTCGCTCGATGCGGTGCTGAGCGCGATTCGCCACTCCTCGGTTTGCAGGGGTGCGGACGCCGCACCCCTCGTCGCCGGAAATGAATTCCTGCTCCTCACCCCACAATCCGGCTGCGCTCCTCTCTCGCTTGTCGCTCGATGCGGTGCTGAGGCCGCTTCGCCACTCGGCTTATAGGGGCGCGGACGCCGCACCCCTCGTCGCCGGAAATGAATTCCTGCTCCTCACCCCACAATCCGGCTGCGCTCCTCTCTCGCTTGTCGCTCGATGCGGTGCTGAGGCCGCTTCCCCACTCGGCTTATAGGGGCGCGCACACCGCACCCCTCGTCGCCGGAAATGAATTCCTGCTCCTCACCCCACAATCCGGCTGCGCTCCTCTCTCGCTTGTCGCTCGATGCGGTGCTGAGGCCGCTTCGCCACTCGGCTTATAGGGGCGCACACACCGCACCACTCGTCGCCGGAAATGAATTCCTGCTCCTCACCCCACAATCCGGCTGCGCTCCTCTCTCGCTTGTCGCTCGATGCGGTGCTGAGGCCGCTTCGCCACTGCTCAGAGCCCTGAAGGCTCCTTGCTTGCTTTGGGTTGCAGCTGTATCCATCAAGCCGATGAGAATTGCTGGAAAATTCGCGGCCGTAGTACTTTGGTTGGGTGCCCTTTCCTGCAGCGATGTTAGTCAAAAGAGCGAAGTCACAGCCGAAAGAACCTGCACCAAATTGATCCGCTGTGACAGAGACGTCGACGATGAAAACGCCTGCATCTCCGACCAACTCGATGTGCACGAGCGGATCAAAGACAAGAGTGGAAGGACGTGTCTTGAAAAATTTCTCCATCTCCAGACTTGTGTCAACAGTCGCTTTGACTGCGACGATGACGTTGAAGAGTTTGCAACGACACTCGCCTTCGGAGAATGCGACGAGGAAGCGTCCGAGGCGCTCAACGAATGCAACCGTAACTCGCTTTTTGGTGGGAGCTGGTCCTCTCATACACTCTTCAGTTTATTGAGATAAACGCTCGTCAGTCGATCGGCAGAGTAGAACCCCATGCGCCTATGCAACGCGTTCGCGCGCCTTGACGTCGAGCTGCCGATCCTTCACCTCAACAGGCGGTCGTCCCGTGATGAGGCGCGCGCCTTTCTTGAAGCTCACGTAGGACCACGCCCAAGAGACCATGACGATGAGACGATTCCTAAAACCGATCAGGTAAGCGATGTGCACCACCGACCACATGAGCCAGGCGATGAGCCCACCAATACGCAAGTTACCCACAGCGGCAACGGCCCGGGCACGTCCGATCGTCGCCATAGACCCCTTGTCGGAATACTCGAAGGCCCGAGATTCTACGAAGGAATTGTCCAGCTTGCGCTCAATTTCACGAGCCGCATGCTTACCCATCTGAACGGCAGCAGGAGCAACACCCGGCACAGGTTTCCCGGTGTGATCGGAAACTGCGCACGCCAAATCACCCACCACATAAGTGTGAGCGTACCCTGGCAAGCTCAGATCGGGGTTGACCTTGACGCGTCCCCTTCGGTCCAGTTCAACCCCGAGAGTCTCGGCTAGACTCTCTCCTTGAACTCCCGCAGCCCAAAGCACGTTCTCTGACTCGATGTGTTCATCCCCGAGATAGACTCCGCTCTCGTCTACGCCGGTGACCTGAGCGCCAAGGCGCACTTCCACCCCCATCTGCTCCAGGGAGTTTTGCGCTGCATGCGAAGATTCCTTCGGCATGTTCGGTAAGACCCTGTCTGCTGCGTCGAGTAAGATGACCTTCGCGGTAGAAGTATCGATGTTGTGAAAGTCATGCTGCAGAGAGTGAGCGCAAATCTCTTGGATGGCTCCAGCCAGCTCAACGCCGGTGGGGCCCGCCCCGATGATCGTAAACGTCAGCTTCGCGCGCTGACTCTTCGCATCCGCCTCTTGGTCTGCCTCCTCGAATGCGAGGAGAATACGGCGCCTCATCTCAAGAGCGTCATCGACCGTCTTGAGTCCAGGGGCATGCTTCGACCACTCGTCATTTCCGAAATAGGAGTGCGTGGCCCCCGCAGCGATGATGAGGAAATCGTAGTTCAACGACGTTCCCGAGACGACAATGCGTTTCGCCTCGAGATCAACGCTCTCAACCTCACCTAACCGCACGTTGACGTTCTCCTGCTTGCGGAAGATTCTTCGAATGGGGTAAGCGACCTCTGCCGGTGAGAGCGCGGCAGTGGCGACCTGGTAAAGCAGAGGCTGAAACAGGTGGTAATTATGACGATCAATCACCACAACTTGGGCTTCGGCTTGAGCCAATCGGTGCGCGGCTTGAAGTCCGCCGAAACCTCCTCCAATGATGACCACCCTTGGGCGAGCCGACTCTTCTTGCTTCTCTTCGTTCACCACGGTCCTTGCTGCGTTGGGGTCGTTAACGTTGCGCTTGCTTTTGGTCTACGCGCTCTGGACTTCGTGCACCTCCTCTGGTGCGCGGTCGACTCCCGATCCTAAGAACGCGATGCGTAGGGCTTGCCGACGATGGCGCTCCAAATTCTCAAGCTGAACATGAACCCGCTCGATCAACTCCTGCACCTTGGCGAGTTGGACGATGGGCTCGAAGGTGGAGACTTCCCGAAGGGCCTCCCACAAGGCCAGCCGCGCGCGCGAACCCGCCAAAAGAGCTTCGAGCTCGAGCACTCGACTGAGTGGGCTATAACCAGCGAGCTGACCATTCGGTTTCAACCTGCCAATCTTCTCCGCCGTCCATGCGACAGCCACTTTGAGAGGACTTTCACTCACTCCCAACTCGTCCATCACCGTACGCAAGTACTCTTGGTCTTCCTTGAGCTCAGCCGCTAGATTCGCAAGATACGCACCGAGATCCGAGTCACGGTTTGCTGCGCCGCAGCGCTCGCAGAGCTTGACGCCGCCTAGAGAACCGGCGAGGTGCTCGTTCAGGTACACGGGTAGATGAGCGTTCATGAGAATGAATACTCAGCAATTTTCGCGCCAGGATGGCATTCGCCTCTGTCCTCCTCCGACGCTGCCAATGAAGCTGAAAAACGATCTCAAATCTCATCGCTCCGTGGCAAACTGCCCCACGCGTGCGCAACGTCACAGTAGCGCTCCCAAGCCATTGGATACGATCGTCCCCAAAGTTGCTCCGCGCGAAGAGACCACAACTGCGCGCTGGCGATCCCCCCTACCCGACTGCGGGTGGATTGAAGGAGAATGCTGGTTCGCTGCTTGATTCGGGGCTGCCGTCAGGGCTTTCCGCCTGTTCCAGGAAATCGATGATGCGATCTTTCTGTGCTCTGGCATCCGCACGCCCTAGCTCAATGAGCTGCTTCGCGTAGGGGCCCTCAAAGAGCAAATAACTGGCAAGATCGGCCTCCTCTCCGGAGTCGAGCCATTCCAAGAGTCGCCCGACCATGTGGGAACGAAGCTTCCCTTTGCGAGTTCGTAAATAGTCAGCGCCAAGTGAACCGAGAGCTATCGAGGGACGAACGATCATCGTTTCCACATGCTCGTACATGTGCCCTCCGCGGAGTGCTGCCACGTGCCGCATACGCTCCGCATACTCAGGACCAAATGCCTCTTCTCCGTTCGCGTAGATCTCATTGAGGAGTGATACCTGCGCAAGATCGTTATCAAGATGATCGAGCAACAGCGCGTTCATCACCTTTCCCATGACTGACGCGGTGGTCGGCGGAGTCGTGTCTTCCTCTCGGCTCACACCGGCGACTTCTCTTGAGGTTCCCACGACAAGAACGTGAGTAGCGCCAAGCCGAATGGCGGGCGCCACTGGCGTGTTGTGTCTCAGCCCGCCATCCACGTAGAGCTGAGAGCCAACGCGTACGGGCGGAAAATGAGAGGGATCGAGGCAGAAGCCAGGACGTGATGAGGACCAATTCGCTCCGATCGCATCAAGGTTCTTGGCGGTGAATGACGAGGCAATCCGGTGCCAGGTCCCGTCTGCATGAAGAGCACTGCGCGTCCGGTGCGCACCTCCGTGCAGGTGATGCTCAGTGCACGCAGGTTTCCGCGTCGCAACGAGCGGCTGATCTCCTGCCAAGGAACCTCTCGGCGGATAAGATCTGCCATCGGCGATACATCAACGATCCCGGTGCCTAAACCTTTTCCCCACATGCCAGCAAAAGAAGTGGCCTGCTTCCAACCAAATCCGAGAACACGCTCCAGCTTCAAGCTCTCCCAAAGACTGACCAGTCGCCGCATCCCCTCGCGCTGCTCGCCCATGCTCCCTGCAAGAGCCGCCGAATTGATCGCTCCAACGCTTGTACCGCAAATAATGTCCACCTGAATGCGGCGGTCTCGTAAATTGCGAAGCTCGTCAAAGATGTAGCTCAATACTCCGACTTCGTATGCACCTCGCGCGCCTCCGCCCGAGAGCACAATTGCGAGTCGGCTCGGTCTCTTGTTCAAGGAAGTCCTCCAATTGGTTTAATTCCTGCCGGGGCTGCGCCAGCGCGTTCTCCAAGCAGCGCAACGACGGGCATGCGGCGCATGAAGGCTTGCCACAGATGAGGATCGCGCAGTCCGTCTGCACTGTGCTGGGCGAAACGTGAAGACTTTTTGCGCATTTCAGCTGCCTGTGGTGAACCAGCACGAGCGAGTGCCTCACAGCAAAGCGCACGCACTTGCAGCGAGTACTCCGACCCCTGGAGCGCATCAATCGCACCGAGAGCCGTCGTTGCGATGAGGATACCGGTGTGCTGTTCGCCCACCTCAACCCGCGACACCGCTTCAATCGCCATCGCGTAGAAGTGAAATGAAGCATAGGCCTGAGTTTCCGCCGCATGACGCGTTTCCACGGCGCGCACCAGCGCTTCGCGATGGTCGCCTCGCGCTCGAGCCAAGAGGGCGCGAAGCATGCGTTCGTGGGTAGCGTCATAGCGGCTCTCGGTCACTTGAATCAGGGCGGCTGCATCTCCGGCGTAACCGTCCGCTTCATCGATTTCTCCCTTCTCCAAGAGCACCTCAGCGGTCGCTAATAGAGTATCAGCGCGCGAATCGCGTTCGCCGTAGCGTTCATGAGCCTCGCGAGCCTGCCTCAGGTAATCGAGGCCTTTTTCCAAGTCGCCGGCGCCCGCGTAGCAAAGCCCGGCGTTCGCGAGAGTCTTTGCAATTCGAAAACGACCGCCGATTGCTGAGTCAATCTGCACTGCCTGCTTCGTCAGAGCGATACCGTCCTCGTAGCGACCCAGAACATACATAGCAAAAGCGAGCGACGTCTTGGCGCGAGCCTCCATGCGCCTGGCCCCCACCAACTGAAAAACCGCGATTGATTCAGCGTAAGAATCTAGAGCTTCGATCACGCGCCCCACGCGACGCAAAAGCGTTCCACGCGCCCTGAGCACTTCGGCTCGCAAACGCGCGGTAATGTCTGGGTGATCAGCGACCGCCAAGGCGCGATCCACCGCTGCTAGCGCACCTTGCATGTCCCCGATATCGCGAAGCACTTCGGCCAGAAGTGAGCGAGCCTGAAGTGCGACCACCTCAGATTCCGCCTCCATCGCGGCTTCTTCCGCCAGATGAGCGTAGCGCGCGGCCCGCGCCAAGTGCCCACCGTCCAGCTCATAGCGCGCCGTTCGAAGCAGGCTGGTCGCGACCCAATAACCACTCTTGCAAGCCATCGCGCATTTGCGCATTTCGAGCAAGTGCTCTTTGCGTTCACGCCAGCGTCCCTCGTTGCGCGCGATTGCCTCAAGCGCTTCATGCGCTTCGAGCAGTCGAGAGTCTTCCGGCGGCAGAATTCGCACCACTTTTTTATAGCAGCGAGTTGCTAGCGGCATCTGGTAGCTGGCACGGGCGACACCGGCCGCCTCCAGGTAGAGTTCTGCCGCTTGCTCAATCTTGCCGCCCTTCGACAAATGACGGGCCACAACGGCGGCCTGAATCCCCTTGCTTTGACTGCCGGAGGCCAAGAGTTCACCAAGCCCGCGATGCAGCACTTCGCGCTGCCCTACAGAAATCGAGCGATACGCGACATCCCGCGTCAGGGGATGCTTGACATCGACTTGACCATCGAGAACCTCAGTGATGCCACGTGCTCCAAGTCGTGAGAGCACTGGTTCGGTTTCTTCACCGAACAGCTGCTGCAAATCGGTGACGCGGAGCGGCCCGCCTGCCACAGCTATCCAATCAAGCAGATCTTCTTCCTGCTCACTCAGTTCTGTCAGACGATCTGCGATGAGTTGCTCAAGAGTTGAGGGAAGAGCAACGACCGAACCAGCAACGTCAACGCGCTCCAACTTTTGATTTCCGCCCGATCCTTCCTGGATCTCGAGGACGCCACGCTCCAGCAGCGCATCCACCATCTCAAGCAAGAAATAGGGATTGCCTGCAGCTCGAGGAAAGACGTCGGCACAGACGCGCTCGACACCGGGCCCCACGCCCAGACGAACCTGAAGCAGTCTGGCCTGGTTTTCCGGGGTGAGGCCTCCCAGCTCCACGCGAAGAAGACCTTCGATAGGGCGATTGACTCGTTCGGCCGGGCGCGTCGCCAGTAGCCAAAGCACCGGATGCTGCTGTTCTGCCTGCAGCAGCGACCCGAGCAAGTCGAGGCTCATCTGATCGCACCATTGCATGCCGTCCAACACGATCACGAGCGGTCCTGCTTCGGCAGCACGGCGCACAAACTGCTCAAGTCCGATCAGAATCAAGGTACGTTGATGGGCAACCTCTGCTTCATCATAAGCAATGCCGAGACGCCCCGTACAAAGCTCTGCGAGCCGCTCAATGGCGTCGCCGGCGTCCCCCTCAGCGGACCAGCCTAAAGCTATCTCGACTCGCTGCCGCGCTTCATCCAGAGGCTGCTCTGCGAATGTACTCGTCAATTCACGCAGCCATTCGGTCACTACGCCATAGGGGACATCACGCCGGGCTTGAGTGCACTCGCCACGCAAGACACGCGCGTCGGGAGGCAACTCATTGAGAAATGCATTGACCAGCGCCGTCTTGCCAATACCGAGTTCGCCCGAAACAACTCGAGCGGAAGCTCGAGCCTGACCGGGAGATTGACCCACCGCACGATAGTATGCCGCATGAAGATCCGCGATTTCGGCATCGCGACCAATCAGTTCATCCGGCGCGAGGGCGATTTCCTGTAACTTTTCTTCACGCGAAAGGGCGCGCACCAATTGGTAAACACGCATTCGAGGAGGCAACTCGTGCCCCACAGTCGGCTCAATTTCGAGGTTGGGCGCGTCGCCCCAAAGAAACTCGCGCCGCACAAGCCGATAAAGACCGCCAGCAACCAGACTCGTGCCCGTCCGCGCTCGATCACGCAACAAGTCCGCCAAGTAGATCGCCGGTTCCGCGAGCTTGTGGTCATTCAAAAGCCCCGTTTCGCTTCGCTTACCAGTTGCCAGGCTTCGAACGACGCCCACGGCAACGTCGAAATCCGCATTCAGATCCTCTCGAGCTGCTCGCACGCCGTCCTTGAGATCGACGACGAACCACATGGCATGTGCGGCTGCCCCCGCGGGATTCGCCATCAAGCCCGCCACCGCGTGCGCGCGTACCGGAAAGCCATCGTCCCGCTCCCAGTCGAGCCTCAGGTTTCGCTTAAATGCGATGGCGTCCAAGGTACTCGCCAAACGTTCCAGGCCAGCTCGAGCAGCCTCTTTTCCAAGACGCGCCACCAAGGCTTCGTAGGAGCGCAAGGCAAATGAGACGACAGCAACGTGGCGAACTTCGCTGCCTTCCTCGCGGGCGACCAGCACCGGCTGCACTGGCGTTCCCTCTTGAGGATCAAGACTGCTGAGTTGAGACTGCTCCTGCTTTCCCGCCTCGCTATCTGCAGCCGCCTCATACACCTGCTCAGGAACGCGTTCGCCGCAGAGCTTCACAATGGTCGACTCCAATGTGTGGGCATCGACAAGCTCTCCCATCGCAAAAAGTGCTCGCGAAAGTGCGCTGGAAACCTCTCGCGCCGTCTGAAATCGCTCTTTCGGCTCCGGAGACAGCACTTTCAGGGTCAGTTCATCGAGTTCAGGCGGAATCCCCAGAGCGTATGTACTAGGTGGCTCGACGCGGCCCTTGCGTACCGCTTCCAGCAATGCGTCACCCTCCAAATCCCCGTGAAGAGGACGACCCGTCAGCAGCTCATGGAGCACCACTCCCATCGAGTAAATGTCCGTTCGTCGGTCGACTTTTTGGCCATTCGCTTGTTGGGGAGACATGTAGCCCGTCTTCCCCTTGAGCACCCCAGATTCTTCGCGAAACAGGTTGGCTGAGGCGATGCCAAAGTCGGCGACTTTGACGGCACCATCGTAACTGAGCAACACGTTCTGCGGCGAAACATCACGATGAACGATGTCGAGCGGCTCCCCGCGCTCGTCCTTCCGCTCGTGGGCGTAGTGAAGCCCCTTGGCGACCTCGGCAACGATGTACGCCGCAACCGGCGGCGGAATCCGCACGCCAGCAGCAATAGCGGCTTTTCCAAGCGCTCGGAGATCCGGACCATCCACATACTCCATGCTGAGCAGCTGCCCGTCTTCTCCGTAGTCCTGAAAATCGTAGACCTGAACGATATTCGGATGATTCAAACGAGTCGCAAGCTGAGCTTCCTCGGCAAACATCACGCGAAAACGGCGACTCGAAACATGCTCCGGCAAGATCCGCTTGAGAACGAGAAGCTTGTACGTGCCTTGGGCGCCACGCTTCTTGGCCAAAAAGACTTCCGCCATACCGCCCATGCCGAGTCGACGCACCACCTCGAAATCGGCGAGCTGGCTTGGCATCTTGCCGGTTCCCGCGCCTCCAGGGTGGGCGGTCGGAGATTCGGAATAGAGCTCAGCCCCAGAAACACTCCCAGCCTCCCTGGGCTCATAGGTTCTGTCGTCTCCGCTCATCCAGACCACACGATACCGCTCATCCCCCGCACCTTCCATCTTTGGAAAGAGTCTAGGTAGAGACCCCTATTTCTGGCCCCCTGGCGCTTATGCTGCTGCCTGCCTAAAAAGGAGTGGTGACTCGACTCCGACTTCGCCATTGGCACGCTCTAGCCCTCAGTTCGATGCTGGCAGCCTCTCAAATTGCTTGCGGGGGAGCCCCCCATGTTGCCCCCGTAGCGCCCGTCGTCGCCACGGGCGCCAGTGCCACAGAAATTCTTCCGGCCGATTTCGCTAAGCAAACTCACGGTCTGCTTCTTACCCGCGACCGAACCCAGGCGAATAAGCTCCTACTTGCTGGAGCAGTTCAATATCAGTTGAAGCGCGCGGAACAGCTGTTCCAGGACGGACACACACAAGAGGCAGAAGATGTCGTGACCGGCGCGCTTCTTCTTCTTCGCCACGATGACGAGCTCTTGTCGGCTACTCGCGGGCGTGGAGCCGCACTGCTCGAAGCAGCAAACGCGGCGGCACGCGCTGGCGACGCAGGACGCGCTCGAGCTCTCTACGAGCTGAGTCTCGAAGTGATCGAGAATGAGTCCTCGAAAGCAGACATCAAAGCCCACCTGAGCGCGCTTGAGACTTGGCAGCAGGAAACTCAAGGTCCCAGTGCTCTAGAAAAAGTTGGCGAAAAGACTCGTCAGTCGCTGGCTCGTGCAGTCGTCGATCCCAGAGCTGAAGTCTATTTGGAGACCCGCGACGACATCATCAGCTGGATGCGTGCCGCTCTGTCTAGCTCGATTCAAAGTGACAACATCAATTCCCGAGCGGAACGTGAAGTCGCCCTGGAAGCCTACCGCGCAATCCGCACGGGCGCTCCTGCTCTGATCGCCTTGAATACCAGGCAAGGAACCCCAGCTGCAGCGGTGGGCACTTTGGAGGAGGCTGACCTTGAACGCGCACTGCCGCCTGGTCTGCGCGCTCTGCTGGAAGCAACGGCCGAAAGCGACAACCCCGATGCGTGGCTCAGCCTATTTCGCCAACTTGAGGACTCTCGCGAGGACGGCGGTTCTGAAATTCAACTCCCACGCTATGTCACTGACGCAGCAGCATTTTGGGCTGCAATCGGTCTCTACAGAAGCTCACCCGGAAAATTCGAGCACGCCATGCCCCTGGCGATGACCCTGGTCGAGTTTGGCATGCCTGAGGTCGCCTCGAATCTCCTCGCACAAAATACCGACAAGGAGACCAAACCAGAAGCTCTCGCATGGTCTCTCAATCTTGTCCTCGGCGGCTTGTTTGAAATGTCGCGCACCGGGCAACTCGAAGCAGCACGTAGAAGCTTCGAAGAAGCGGAACCGCTGATCAAACTGGCTGAGGTTTCCCGCATCCCTGGGCCTGGTCCGGCACGAGCTCGCGCTCTCATGGCGGCGCTTGAAACGCAACACGGCTACGTAGAACGAGCCCTGCCGCTACTCAAATCATCTGCAGCCCTCGAACCCCATGCTGACACCCTGCTCCGACTCGCCCGACTACAAAGTCAGGCGGGCGACGAAGTCAGTTCACAGAAGTCACTCAAGCTGGCCGTGGAGGCGTCTCAAAAGACTGGCAATCTGTTGGCGGAAGCGCGCAGCGAAGAGGCGCTATTTCGGAGCTATCGTGCTCTTGGACAGCAGGACGAGGCAAAGAAGGCGCTCATTCGCTCCCTCAAGCGAACCCTCGTTTTGCGTCAGATGGACCTTCCCACCAGTTCACCTGCTTCCGTCGAGCGGCAGTTGGCTCGCACTCTTGAGTATTTTGGTGAGACTCACGAGGTTCGAGCCGCTTACGCCCGAGCTCTCTCCGCGAGTCGTGATGATGCCGGAGAGCTCGAAATGACGCTCACCGACATGGCTCGCGCTGCGCTCACTTGGGGAGATCTCAGGCTCGCACGCACTGCGACCCAAAGTGCCCTAGAACTCGGCCTCCCCGAGGAGAACGCTATCTACATCGCTCTTTGGCAAAAAATCCTTGAAGCTCAAACCAAGACAGCACCCGACGGCCTGAGTCGGCAAGTCTTCAATGGAGCCAACGACACTCAAGGATGGCTCCGAGTGCTGCGGGACTATGGTTTGGGAGATACCCAAATCTCCGAGCTGAAAGCTAAGGCCGATACGATCCCGGAAAACGCTGAAGCGGAGTTCTATGCCAGCTTCGTCGGCTCAGGCCCTTCAAAAAGTACGCTCGAGCACCTCGCAGACAGCCCCGCTGTCGACTTGATTGAGGTGCGCATCGCGCAAGATTTATTGGCGAAGCAGACGACACCACTCAAACTTGAGCTTCCCGACGACATCGAACTGCCTTAGTCACATCGCGAGCCCGCTCACATCGCGGGCCCGCTCAAGCAGACCGCTTGATCACGACAGGGCGCGCAGTTAACGGTGGCCGAGGAGCCCCTTGGCGAGCTCTTCGCCAAGTTCGGCCGCCATCAGCTTTTCGACGATCACCTCAGTTCCTCGGCGCTCCGCGTCATCGACGTACTGAAACTCAATGCCCATGCCAGCAGGATTCGCCTTGGTGGCGTCTTCGGGCTCGGTGGTCCAGATCACTCGTCCGTTGAGTCGCAGAGGTTCGGCAAGCCCGGGCACCTCAAGCGCGAACACGAATTCGGTATCCATTTTCAAAGGGCGCTCGGTTCCGATGAACGTCCCCCCTCGCGAAATGTTCTTCGTGTAATCAGCAAAGAAAGAGTTCACTCGCTTGTAAGAGACCTTCAGCTCAATCGGAGCACGGTCCTGAATTCTACGGTCATCTGACACGGCGCGAGATTAGTACAGGCTGACGGGGCAAGCGACGGACGCTCCGAAATATTTGTTTCCCTACAAAAACGCCAAGAATTGGCAGGTGGACGTGTCAGGACTAGAGTCTCGCTGTGACAGAACTGAGCAATCTTAAGTCGAAAGTTGGATTCATCGGGGCGGGCAACATGGCCTCAGCCTTAATTCGCGGTCTCGTGAGCGGTGGGTTTACCCCAGGCCATCTCCTGGTGACCGATTTGGCCCAGGAGAAACCAGCTGAGTTGGCGGCCGAACTGGGCATCAAGCCGGTGGAAAACGCTCTCGCGCTGGCGGAACAAGCCGATGTCATCGTGCTCGCCGTCAAGCCGGGTACCGTGGTCCCACTCCTCAAGTCCTTTCCCCCCAAGACCCACGGCTCCCTTTGGCTGAGTGTCGCCGCTGGGATCAGCATTTCAGCGATTGAAGAGGCCTTGTCCGCAGATGCCCGTGTCGTTCGCGCTATGCCCAACACCCCGGCTCTCGTCGGCGAGGGCGCGACGGGAATTTGCGCCGGAAGCAAAGCGACGAAGGACGATCTCGAGCTTTCTCAAACGCTACTGGGTGCCGTAGGCATTACGGAGGTGGTCTACGAATCGATGATGGACGCCGTCACGGGTGTTTCCGGAAGCGCCCCTGCCTACGTGATGTTGATGATTGAAGCGATGGCCGATGGTGCCGTACGAGCGGGGCTGCCTCGCGACACGGCGCTCAAACTTGCTGCACAGACCGTGCGCGGTGCGGCAACCATGGTCCTTCAGACGGGCAAGCACCCCGGAGTGCTGAAGGACATGGTGACTAGTCCCGGAGGCACCACCATCGCCGCAGTTCAGTCACTCGAAGAAAACGGCTTTCGTCACGCGTTGATCAGTGCGGTGACGGCAGCGGCGCAACAGTCCAAACTGCTTTCCGGTAAATAGGGGACGCGGCGTGGCGAAACCTCAGCGCGTGGTCATCACGCCAGATTGCGAACGCTACTCAGCGATTATTCACAGCTGAGTAGCTTGCGGTCGCCGTTCGAATCTACATTGAGAAGACTCAGAGGAATGCTCATCTTCGTCGCGGCGGTGGCAGGCACCTGGAGGTCCTCCCGTGTATGGGCAACGAGAACCTCTAAACACGGAGCACCGTGACCAACGATCATGCGTGCCCGCACTGCATTCACCTTAATCGGTCGTCCATCGGACAATTCCAGGTAGGGTGTCAGACTGAGGTCAACATCGACAATAAAGCCGGTCGCTTCTCGCTCACACGCTGCCGGACGCTGCCCCTTCTCGTCGACGATGATCGGTGTTCCCAACTCGCCCTGAGAGCTCAGAGGATAAACGAGCAGACCGCCGTCCCCGACGAGGCTCACGCCGAGATCACCGAAAGTGGTGCGAACCAGATCCGGTCCCCGAGCAGCCGACTCCCCCAAGGGCAGCTCTGCAATCACTTCAAGCATGCCCGCTTCAACCCGCGCCACGGCCAGACTCGTATTCTTCTGAAAGGCGACAAACCATCTCCCTTGGGCAAAGACCGCGCTGCGCAAATTGCGAAGGTCAAGCTCCTCTGCTCCCTTCACTCGCTGCAGAGGGGCATCTTCTACAAAGGTAAAGAGCTCAGTCTCGTTGCGTGTGCGAAGAACAAAAGCGCCGCGATCACCAGCAGGGTCAAAAACAATTGCGCGGGAACCGCTGATCCGGTCGAGCAACCCCATGCCATCTTGAGCTTCAAGCGAACTCGAAAAAAGGTGCGGCGTCAGCGAACTGCTGCGGAGCTCCCCCGGGGACCACGGATCGAAAAATCGCAGTTGGGCGCCCCCCCGGCGGGTCCAGGCCGTCTCCTGCGGACCCCACGCGTAAAGACGCCCAAATTCCTGAGAAAAAGGTACAGAAAACCCCACTTCGCCAGGCGCAAGCGCTGGAGCGGCTCGTTCCCAGAAACTACTGAAGACAGCCGTTCCCTCGGCCAAACGTGGCCCCGTGTCCACCGCGCCCGAGTGACAAGTGAAGCGAAACCTCTGCCCTCCACGCGGCGAAAGGGGCACAGGGGGAGGAAGCTTTGCCTCAGCAATTTCGCTCTCGTCCCAGCCAAATCGCAGAAGTCGACCAAGCGCGCAGCCGACCGGAGAGCAGCCCATTTCCACCGCTGACGAGGCGGCGACCACGTGGGACAGCTCAGCGTCCCCGCTTCTGTAGGGATAGCTCGCTTCAGTAAAGTGAAGGCCACCGTCAACGCTCTGTTTCGCGAATCCCGCTGCGCCCCAGATCATCGCGCGCGGACCATCAAACAACGCGCGCTTCAAAGGACGCTGCACAGCGCCAAAGGTCGGCCACTTGCCGTCGCCCAGTCGAAACCCCACGAAACGTTCGCGCGATGTCGTCCAGACAAGTAACTCGTCCTCGTCGAGGCTCGCCATGGGCAAAAGACTCCCGGACTCGAAGAACTCATGAATTGCTGCGTCCTTGGGGATCTGCCAGCTGCGCGCGACCAGCTTCTTGCCTGAAGCGAGCCACAGAGGTGCGGCACGCAGCCGGGATTTTTTTCGATCGACCCAGGCTTGCCAAACGCGTTCGCTATCGACGGCCAGGCTCGTCGTCGTCCCGGCCGTCATCGACTTCGGATGCGGAATTTGAACGGTGAACAAGCCTCGGGAACTGATCAAACAAGCGCTCAGAGCCGTCTTTTTGAGCCCCGACACCAGTACACCTGAGCACTCACTCGCCAAAAGCACTGCTCCCGGCCCGTAAGCAAGCGCAGGAACTTGAGACTTCGAGACGTACAAATCGCGCAATAGGGATCTGGAATTTTTAGCCGACCACAGCTCGGGAGGCTGCTCCAATTGAAGCACCCGGGTCCCCTCCCCCCGGCAGACGAAAAGCGGAAGACCTTTCTCGTCTGCAGCTGGGACACCAAAACACTCTTCGTTGACAGCCAGCTCAGCTTCTTGCGTGGTCAGCTCCAAGGACTCGCTTAAGCGCAGCCAATTGAGCTGACCCTGGCTCACAGAGACGGCGCCCCCTTTAAGAGACGCCCCTTGCGTCAGCGTCTGCATCAGCGCTCGTTCGCGTGCATCACGGATCAAGCTCGACGAGCTGGCCGCCGGTGAAGATTTTCCCTCCGCCGCGAAATTATGCTCGCTTGAAGGCCCCCGCGCTCGCAAACTGATCGGAAAATGCCGCCCGCGAATCGGTGCGGACAGGCTGCCATCTTCTTCGACCAGCTGAGAGCCTGCTGCGGTTCGAACGAACAAGCCCTGATGATTGAGAGAGGACTCTACATTGAACGATTCCTTGATCGGCATCCAGGAAAGCCCGGCATCGTGCGTATAGAGCGTGCCAACGAGTGGAGCCTGCACCAGTGCTCGACGGGGACCGGAAAACGACAGAGCCTCGATCGATGCCAGCGGCGGCAAGGGATCGAGGGGGAGTATTTCCCCACTTTCGACGTCGAGGGCGACGTGAACAGAAACCCCCAACAAGTAGACTCGATCAAAGCCTGCCTCGATGAACTCAACCGGGAATGGAACTCGAGCGAGAGGCTTGAGCGGCGCCGTCCAGGAATCGGCACGGTAGATTGCAGTCGCCGACGCGCCGCCATCCGCCACAGGCTGGTAAAACAAAAAGCCGCCACCCAAGTGTTCCGGAAGCTCAGCTCCCTGGGGTTCCCCACCCATTCGAAAAGTTTCACGCCCCACGAGCAGGGAGTCGCCAGCACGTTCAAGCCTCAAGCCACTTTGAATCCAGTGGCCTTCCCGGCGCAAAGCAAAGCGGGGCACGTATCTTGGCGGGCGCTCTTTTGCGCTCGCACTCGCGTCCGCCTGTTCGGCACGAGCCAGTGACTCAGCTCGCAGCAAGGCCGCCCCCACCATCGAAAATCCGGCGACAACAAGAAGACGAACGGATTTGCGAAAAAGCATGCTCAATCCGCCTGGTGGTTCTGCAATTCGGACTGCGATTCAGGCGCCGCGGACGAATCGGAGAGGCCCAGCGATTCGAGATAGGACTGAGGCGTCGAAGTCCGAGTCAGTTCTTCGATGATGAAAGCGTGCTCGTTTTCCTCACTTTGGGGAAACTCACTCTTCACAGCGACTTCCCACTCGGATTCATCAATCGCTGGGAAAACGATATCCCCAGCCACTTCAGCGAGCACACGCGTGCGGTAAATCGTGTGCGCGAAAGGCAATGCCAATTGGTAGATCTGCGCGCCACCGATGATGAAAGCTTCTTCTTCCTCCGCAGAGGCTGCCAGCCTGAGCGCCGCCTCCACTGATGTGACGGTTTCGCAGCCTTCAAGCACCAGCGAAGCATTCCGACTGACGACAATGTTGCGACGCTTCGGCAAGGGACGTCCCATGGAATCAAAGTTCAAGCGCCCCATGATCACAGTATGACCGCGAGTAGTGGCGACAAAGAAGCGCATATCGTCGCGGATCTTCCAGGGAAGATCGTTGTCCCGACCGATGACGCCATTTTTAGCTACGGCGGCAATCAGGCTCACTTTCATACGGAAACCACCGCCTTGATGTGAGGATCCGGATCGTAACCGGAGAGTTCAAAGTCTTCGAAGGTAAAGGCAAAGAGATCCTTCACTTCGGGGTTGATGCGCATGGTGGGGAGAGTTTTTGGACTTCGTGTCAGTTGCAATCGCGCCTGCTCAAGGTGGTTGTTGTAGAGATGCGCGTCGCCGAAGGTGTGCACAAAATCACCAGGAGCTAGCTCACATACCTGCGCCAGCATCAGGGTCAAAAGCGCGTAAGAGGCGATGTTGAAAGGCACTCCCAGGAATACATCCGCGCTGCGCTGGTAGAGCTGACAAGAAAGCTTGCCGTTGGCCACGTAGAATTGAAACAAACAGTGACAGGGAGGCAGCGCCATGTTGTCGATGTCCGATACATTCCAAGCGCTCACAATGTGACGACGCGAATCAGGGTTCGACTTCAGCCGCGCCACAAGCTCGCTGATCTGGTCGATCTTTCGTCCGTCGGGGCTGGGCCAACTGCGCCACTGATGACCGTAAACGGGACCGAGGTCACCCTTTTCGTCAGCCCATTCGTCCCAAATACGCACCTTGTTCTCGCGCAGGTAGCTCACATTCGTGTCCCCGCTCAAGAACCAAAGCAGTTCGATGATGATCGATCGAAGATGGAGCTTCTTCGTGGTGAGACAGGGAAAGCCTTCAGTCAAATCGAAGCGCATTTGGTGTCCAAATACACTCTTGGTGCCCGTGCCCGTACGATCTCCTTTTTCGGCACCTTCGTCCAAGATCCGCTGGAGTAAATCAAGGTACTGCTTCATCGCGACTCACTTGCTAGCACAGCAGAGGTCCAGACACAGCGCTCGCTCTCAGCTAGAAATCTTGTCCCAAACCACAAGCAAGTTGTTGGCCGGCATCGTGATCGGTGCGCGGTGAACCAGCCCGGCAGCTTGCCCGAAGGTGGCGAGTTCAGCGAGGTCCCGCACCCCGAAACGCGCGTCTCGCGCACGGAGCGAAGCGTCAAATTGGGCGTTGCTTTCAGAGGTGTGCTCGCCGTTCAAACGATAGGGCCCGTAAGTAATCATCATCGCCCCCGGCTCGAGAATTCGACCTGCCCCACGAAAGAGACCGCGTGCCGCTTCAATCGGTGCGATATGAACCATATTGGCGTTGTAGATCACGTCGATATCACTCACGGGCCAAACCTCCGTCGTCACATCCAGGTGCACAGGAATCAGGAGATTCGTCAAACCACAGGCGCACGCCCGAGCTTCCAGAGTGACCAGGTGCTCCGCGTCAAAGTCACTCGTTTGAATTTCGAGCTGGGGCATCTCCCGGGCAAAGTGTTCCGCGTGTTGACCCGTGGCCGAGGAAATTTCGAGCAGGCGCTTCGCGTGCGATGGAATCAGCGTCTTCAACTGCTCCAAGATAGGCTGCTTATTGCGTTCCGGCGCCGGCCAAACCGTTAGCCCGTAGGAGTCAGTGCTGTCCATACGCTTCGTGATAGTCGCCAGGAACGAAACTGGCTACGGAGCCGTGGGCTCGAAGCTGAAAAGAAAGGCCTCTAAATGGGGATTCTCGAGTGACGCCTGGGAAGGTTGCAGAACGCTGGTCGTCACAGCGCCCTGTTTGCCCCAAAAATGCAACATCCCGTGCCACTCGCTGCCGTCTTCACAGATGGTGTCAAAGCGAACGTGAATCACTCCCTCGGATTCGTAGCGCCCATGCAGGCGCAGTTTCGGCTGGCAGGAGTTGCCCAAGTAGGTAGTCGCGCTGCGCAAGATGTTCGCGGCGGTCGGCTCTCTCCCTCCAGTCGAAAGCGGTTCAAGGCGGTACTCGATACCGAGCTGATCTTTGCCGACCGCTCGGTAGGCCTCGCCCGGAGAAGCGAGCTTTACCGTCTGCGGGGCGAGCACTGAGTAGCCCGCTTGCTCTACGGTGAATCGTTCCCAACCGTCCGGTACGCTGCTCTTCTCCGGCTCCTTTTCTTTCCGCGTCTGTGGCTCAGCGCGTCCTTCGCGACAATCCTTCATCGCACGAAACAGCGGCGTGCAGCTTTCTGCCGCGATGTTGGAGCAGAGTAAGAAGTCGTCCGCGTGAGCCTGGCAGCTCAGTGCATCCTCGACCTCCACGGGACACTTCTCAGCCGCACTGACGTAGTCGCGGCAACTGGCACGGCAGAAGCTCGCAGAGCGAGCGCTGCACGCGCTGTCCATCTTCGCGCAGCCCTCTTCGCAGACGCGCGCCACGATCTCTGTCGCCGGCTCCGCAGGAGGTGCGGGCTCCTCGACCACTTCCTCCTCAGACTCTGGGGGCGGAGGAGCCGGTCCTTCATCAACCTCCTCCTCGGGCTGCGCTTCTGAAGAAGGCGAGGCCTCCGTCGGAGCTGGTTCCGGCGCCGGGGTTTGCCCCGCACAAGCGCCGAGCAGACAACAGGCAAGGCCAGAGTTCCACAGAGCCCAGCGCCGTCCCCTCAGGTCCATCAAGCTCGCTTCACTCATCACTCCACCCCAAATCCTCATGGGGGCGGAGCATAGCGATAGGACGTCCTTATGGCGACTCAGGATCAGCTCGGTCAGAATCGTCCTCTAGAGCCTCAGCGTTTTTTTCCACCCCAGACTCATGGCCATCTCCTGTTTCTTCCCCCGAAAGCAAAGCCGAGAACTCCTGGAGCGACATCACGTCGCGCGTTGCCGCCTCAAGCTTCTCGAAGTCTCCGCTGTCGTCGCCGCGGGGAACATCCTCGAAGCCGACCATTTCACGCACCAAGAACGCCCCATCGATCTTCTTTTCCAGCCGCTTCTTTTCGGCGTCCTCGCGCGCTCGCTCCGCCTTGGTGCGACCGTGCAAACGACGATTCGTCTCGGCTCGTCGTTCCTTTTCTTCCCGCGCCTTCTTCTTGCGAAAGCGATTCAGGTTGATCACGTCACCCATGGCTCCCCATGAAGTGCCACGATCTCCGGGCAAGCGAAAGGCGGAATGGAAACTCGACAGCAGTAGCTCCCGCGTGGCGTTCCGGAAACATTGTCTCCGATTGGTCTCATTTTGGTCCACAGCAATGTTCGAGCTGACTGGAAACCCTCGAAACAATCCACAGCTTACACACTGTTCTGGGGACAACTTTGAGCAAAAAAACGCAGCAAGCCCATCAAAATGCCTACGAGTCGGCCTAGTGAGTCATGTGTGTGTCACTCCCGTGACGCTCACATTCTCCTCCATCGGCACCCCTCTCTCAGAGAGTTGTCACGGCAGGCCGGAGCCCACCATGAGCAGAATTCGACCGCTAACCATTGGCAATTTGCACCAAAACTAACGAACATTGCCATTTTCTGAGCACTTTGCCATGATTCACTCCGTGGACTGGCAAAAACTAGGCTCTCAACTCATTCGTGCCCGCCGCGGAGCCCGTACTCAGCAACAACTGAGTCGTGCGCTCGGTTACAAGAGCAATGCGGTATTCGCCTGGGAAAATGGGCACGACGAGCCCAACGCACGCGCATTTTTTCAGCTCGCCGCCCACACGGGCGAAATTGGAAAACTCGACGCCTTCTACCGCGACAACGTTTGCCCCGATCTCACCAACCGGGAGGGCATTGTTAGTTTCTTGCGCGGACTCTTAGGAAGCCGCAAGATCAGTGAAATCGCTCAGCTCATGGGACGAGACCGCCATGCGGTCGGACGCTGGTTGCGTGGACAAACCGAAATCTCGTTGCCGTCTCTTTTGCATTTTGTCGAAGTCACCACACTCGGTATCTACGACTTCTTGGCAGCCTTTACCGACGTCAGCCAAATCGACGAGGCAGCCTCCGGCTACGCCGCCCTTGAAGCGGCTCGCGAGTCCGCACGACAAATGCCGTGGGCACATGCGATCATCAACATGGTCGATTTGCCCTCGTACCGCGCTCTTGGAAAACACCAACGGGGCTGGTTTGCCTCTCGCTTGGGGATCAGCATTCAAGAAGAACAGGATTGCCTCGACCACCTTGTCGACAAAGGACAGCTAGAGCTTTCGCAAGGGATCTATTCGAGTGGCGAAGCCATGAGTGTCGACACACGGCCTGACCCAGCGGCCACTCGGCAATTGGCGTCATTCTGGCTCAAGGAGGGCTCCGAGCGTGTACTGACGCCTGGACGCGGACGTTTTGCGTTCAACACATTTGCGGTGAGTGAGAAGGATCTGGCCAAGGCCAAAGAACTCCAAAGCGAATACTTTCGCCAACTCCGCGCACTTGTTGCGAAATCGGAGCCAGTTGAGGCTGTCGCCGTAGCAACGTTTCAATTGATTCCCCTTTGCGTTGAATCAGAAAATAAGAGCTAGTCGCGCGCGTGCAGCTTCGTCCCTATCAACAAGCGGCGGTGACGGCGACGATTCGCCACTTCAAGACGAGCAGCAGTCCCGCCTGCATCGTGCTGCCAACGGGCGCCGGAAAGAGTCTCGTCATCGCAGAGCTAGCTCGCCTGGCTCAAGGCCGCGTGCTGGTTGTCGCCCACGTCAAAGAACTGTGTGAACAGAATCACCAAAAGTTCCTCGCCATGGGCGGCGAGGCCGGCATCTACTCTGCTGGACTCGGAGAAAAAGACAGCTCCCAGAAAGTCACCTTCGGCAGCGTTCAGTCAGTCGTGCGCAACCTGGCTGCCTTCAAACACAACATTTCGCTGCTGATCATCGATGAATGCCATCGCGTGAGCGGCGAAGACGGCAGTCAGTATTCAAAACTCATCGACACGCTGCGCTCGGAGAATCCGGCACTCAAGGTACTCGGACTCACGGCGACTCCGTACCGTCTCGGGCTCGGTTGGTGTTACCAAAAACATGCGGCCGGCTTTGCGAGAACCGCTGAGCCTCGTCCCTTTGTGCAGTGCGTCTTCGAACTGTCATTGCGTGAGATGATCCGCGACAAGTATCTCACGGAACCACGGGTCGAAGATACGCCGATCGCTCAATACGATTTTTCGGCGCTTGAGCTGAATCGATTCGGAGAGCCAGTGACGCGTGAGGTGAATGAACTACTCGTTCGCCACAAGCGAGTCACCCGCGCAATTGTGGAACAGATCGTTGAAATCACAGCGGCCGAAAATCGGCGAGGCGTGATGATCTTCGCGGCAACAGTCGACCACGCGAGAGAAATCGCGGGCCTGCTTCCAGAGCCAGAAACCGCACTGATTCTCGGCGAGACAGCTGGCAGCGAGCGCGATCAGTTGGTGCGAAGATTCGCCGCCAACGAGCTGCGCTACTTGGTCAATGTTGCTGTGCTCACCACGGGGTTTGATGCTCCTCATGTAGACTTCATCGCCATTTTGCGCGCCACACAAAGCATCAGTCTCTATCAGCAGATTGTCGGACGCGGCCTACGTTTGGCACCCGGAAAACAAGACTGTCTGGTGATGGATTACGCGGGAAATGGCTATGACATCTACGCGCCGGAAGTCGGCGAAGCGAAACCGAATAGCGAAAGTGTGACGGTTTCGGTGAAGTGCCCGAGCTGTGATTTCGACAATCGCTTTTGGGGACTCATCGATTCAGAGGGACATGTCGTCGAGCATTACGGCAGACGTTGTCATGGACTTCTGGAAGAAAGAGAAGGCACGCGGCAATGCGATTTTCGTTTTCGTTTCAAGGAGTGCGAAAAATGCCAGGCGGAGAACGACATCGCCGCGCGTCGCTGTCATGGGTGCGAAGAGCTCTTGGTCGATCCGGACGACCTGCTCAAGCGGGCGTTGGGGCTCAAAGACGCGCTCGTCTTGCGCGTCTCAGGAATGCAGTTCTTTGTTGAAAGCACCAAGCTAAAAGTTACTTACCACGACGAAGACGGTGCGAGCGTCAGCGAGCGTTTCGATTTTTCGCATCCGGCCCAGCTCGCTGCCTTCAATCGAGTGTTTGCGCGAAGGCTTGCCTCCGGGAGAAGTCCACTTGAGCTTGAGTTACCCGAGCAAGCCGTCGCTCTTCGCGCGCTGATGCCGACTCCAGATTTCGTGGTCGCCAGAAAGCACAAAATTAAAGGCGGTCGAGCCCACTACTTCCGGGTCAAGGAGCGTGTCTTCGACTACGCCGGGCGTTATCGACTCGCATTTGCCACATAAACCGGGCCGAGGCTCTGAAGACAATCAAGAGCTATCGCGGTGCTTTTTCAGAATAGATCGGACTGCGCAAGATCGAAGTACGCTGAACCGGTGGGGCGTCCGCCGCGGGATCGATGTGCACCGTGCAGTGACTCACATCCTCCTCCGCGAGCAAGCGTGCGCGAACATCCTCGCCAATATCGTGGCCTTGGCGCACGGTGAGTTCAGCTTGGACGCTCACATGAACGTGGACGAAGAGCTGCGCCCCCATGTGATGTGCCCGCAGATCGTGCGCGTCGATCACACCTTGCACTGCGGCGGCAAGCTGCAGTAGCTCCAGTCGCCTTTCTTCAGGAGGGGCAATTCCCATGAGAAGGTCAATGTTCTCACGCGCCAAGCCGACTCCAGACCAACCAATCCAAAGCGCAATCGGAAGCGCGAGCCAGGCGTCTACTTCTGGGTAACCGAGATGAATCCCAATGTAGCCGAACACAGCCACCAGCCCCACCAGCACGTCGTTTTGTGCATCGACTTTGAGAGCACGAAACGCAGGTCCTTTGCCTTTAGATGCCGCGCGAAGAACAAGCACCTTGAAGACTGCTTTCGAGGCAAACAAGCCCAACAGCAGTTCAGTCGCGCGTACCTCTGGTCCTTCGATGAGCGATTCGATCGCGTCGCTCGCAACCTGCACTGCGAGCAAACCTGCAATGACTGCCAGAGCCAGCGCTCCCAGAGGTTCAGCACGAGAGTGGCCGAGCGGATGATTCTCATCCCCAGGACGTTTCGCAACGCGCACCACCCACGCCAGGACCAAGGCCCCCGCGAAATCAACGAGACTGTCAGCGGCTTGGGCGAGCGCCAGATCGCTACCCAGGATTAAGAACGCGGCGCCGAGCGCCACTGAAAAGCAGGCGCTAAAAATCGCTGTGATGCCGGTGAGGCGCTCTGCTGTCATGTGGAAAAACCTAGACTCATCTTGCGTAGCCAGCCTTGGCCAAGGCCGCCCGAACTCCGTCAGTCATCGGGCCCCAGTAGGCATGGCCCCCGCCTTCTACCTCAATCAACGCGGCTGTCAGCCCCGCCTGCTCCAAGTGGGGGATGTTTCCCCGACCGTGACGTCCACAGCTTGGCGTCCCGCAGACCAAAGCAACACTTTCCCCGCCGCTTTCCTGCAACTTCCGGGATCGAGCAACGTTCCAATTCTCACCGCCGCCTTCCACGAGCACAAGGTGGGAAAATCGATGTTCGCCTACCAGGGGCTTACCTTCAAGAAGCGCCAGTGCGCCCATCGTAGCCCCTTGAGAATAGCCCAGGTAGAGCCAGCCACCGCGGACCACTCGCTCTTGAAAACGACTCTCAAGTGCAGTCGTGAGCGCGTCGAGTTCCTCGCGCAGAACCAGATGGCTTTGAAAATAGGCGCCCCCCTGCTCATCGTTCTTTCTCAGCAACGTTCCTGTGGGGCAAACGATCAGTACGTCGTCGGCGAGAAGCTTGTCCCAATGCTCACAGTGATCCACGGCGCGTCCACCAGCACCATGGGCCGCAAACGCCACTCGGAAAGCGGGAGCGCTCACTGATGCCAGCGTGGAGGGAACCATGATTGTCGCGTCCAGCTGTCCTTCGCCCGCAAGTTGGTCGCGCTTTCGGGGGGAAGAGCGTGAGACAGCCGGCGATTCTCCTTGCACAGTCGATGGGCGACGGGAGGCAGACGGCGCTCGATCTCTGTTGAGAGCCGGTTCCGAATTGATGCGATCGACATGCTGCTTGCTGCGCACCGAAGAAGACGGTCGGGAGCAAGCAATAGTCGTGAAGATTGCCGGGCTGGCGAGCACAAGTGCTAAAAATCTCCTAGTTTTCTCGCACTTCACTCCGCGGAGTTTGGGAGCGGACCCGAGAGCATGCAAGCCCAGCTTTACAGCAGCGGCTGGGCGCGAGAAAAGAACACATGCCTCTCGCATTCTCAGATGCTCAGCCGCTCGCCGCTTCGTCCTCAGGGATGAGCGCCGAAGAAACCACACAGCTCTTGGAACTCTTGGTGGCGGGCACCCTTGAACAGAGCGAAGGTGCGTCGCTGCTCAAAACCTGGGCTGAACGAGGAGAAACCGGGACAGAGCTGGCCGCAGCGGTTTGTTTCTTGCGCAATCGGGCCGTGAGTGTTCCCGTCGTCACTCCTTGCTTCGACCTCTGCGGAACCGGGGGCAGCGGGCTCGAACGCTACAATGTCTCTACGACTGTGGCCTTTGTGGTAGCGGCTGGCGGGGTCCCTGTTGCGAAGCATGGCAACCGGGGGTCGAGGCGCCCCAATGGTAGTTTTGATCTGCTGGAGGCTCTTGAGGTGCCCTTCGAGCTCAGTCCGCAGCAAGAGGCGCAGCTTCAACAAGAAACCGGCGTTTGCTTCATTTTCGCACGCACACATCATCCCGCTGTCGGAAAGGTAGTTCCTTATCGAAAAGCAGCTGGCGGACGCACTATTTTTAACCTGGCCGGACCGCTCGCGAACCCCGCGAAGATTCAGCACCAAATGATCGGCACCATCAACGCCAAGACTGCAAAGATTGTGGCCGACGCACTCTTTGAGCTTGGTTCAGAAGGTGCGTTGGTGGTGTATGGAGAGCCGGGCATCGATGAGATTTCTGTGACCGGGCAAACAGGCACGCTCTATGTGACGCGCGACGGGATCACCTCGGGCGAATTCACGACGCCGACCCACCCGGGTCTCGACTATTCCTTGTTGCCCCACGGAGATGCTGCAGAGAACAAGGGCACTTTCCTCAATCTCCTGGCGGGGATCGAGCGCGGTCCTCTTCTCGACATGGTCTGCCAGAACGCTGGTGCAGCACTCGACCTGTGGGCAGGCCGCGTTCCCTCCTACAACGGCGAAGGCAGTGAAATCGCTCGTTCTCTCATCGCCGGCGGGCGCGCGATGGAGACTTTCGAAAAGCATCGCCAGCTCGCCCAGGCGCTAGCGAGCTGACGCTTCGAACGCCTGTGGAATTTTCTTTACTCGAAAAGCGGTTCCCCGACACTCAGTCTCGTCATAAGATCCCCCTTTGCTCCCGAGCACTTCTTGATGGTCACGCGATGAAACACCTTCTCACTTTTTTTGGGCTCTCAGTCGTTGCAGTGAGTTGTGGCGGACAAGCCGTCGATAGCGGCAATCAAGCTTCGACGCGTTCAGATGAGCCTTCGCAAGAGGGCGATGCCGAAAACAAGGTTGACGACGAGACTGACGGGAGCAAAGAGCCTCCGCTTCCTGTGTTGCCCCCCGCCACCAAACCGCCGGTGGAGAAGCCCCCCGTGGAGAAGCCCCCGAAACCACCTACAATTGATGGAGGATATGCTGAAGCAGGGGATTGGAGAGGTTATCTCTTCACTGACGCCAGCGATGACTCCCAGATTTCACCGAATGAGTTCACCGGCTCTCAAACTTGCGCTGCAGGAAAGCTAGGGACTTCTGAAGACGCCTGGGCGTCGATTGGCTGGCTTATCGCTCAGGACATCGATCCAGAAACCTTTCAGGGCCTTGAGGCGCACGCCATCGCACCGGGCGGGAGCGGCATGGCCTACCAAGTACTCAATCTCGACTCGTCTCCCCTTCGTGTTGAACTCCGCTCTTTCGATTCACCCGAGAAAATCTGGTGCGCGCCCATCGCGGCTGAAAGTGGGACCATTCTCTGGAGTGAATTTTCGCGAGACTGCTGGGAAGCGGGAGGCGAAGCTTACGATGGCATGACACCGATCTCCGAGATCATGTTCACGGCGACGAACGCTGGCACGATGAAGGAAACAACGTTCAACTTCTGCTTGGTCAGGCTCGGTCCTGTCGAATGAAAAGACAGCGGAGCGGCGTTAGCCGCTCCCCCTTCGTCTCGTAGGCGCTGTCGCTTACTCCTCGCTGTCGACTGCGGCTTCTTGGGCGTCTTCAGCGCTATCCGCTGCTTCAGCGGCATTATCCTCAGCCTCGTCCGCAGCCTCTTCGGCGACTTCCGTGCTTTCCTCAACGCTCTCTTCGGCCATCTCGGCGCGCTCTTCAGCGACCTCGTGGTCCGGGGTGGTAGATGCTTCGTTGTTCTTGCTGCAAGCAACAGACGAAAGGGCCAGACTCACGAGCACTGCGGTAGATGCAAACTTAATCATGCGATTCTCCAATTCTTTAGGATATTCAGAGCCGGCCGAATCAGATCAGCCCCTCTCGTTGAGGCGTTCAAAGCAAACGGCAGGCCAGTTCTCATAGATTCAGTATTTCCTGAGAAACTCGAGTGTCCTCGCTTCACATGATGAAGGGACGGTGGGGAAATTTGCCACAGAGACTTCCGACTTGTTCCACTTAGCCACAGCACCCCCCGCAGATTTCGGCTGCTCGGCGTCGATGGACGACTCTACGAACTTCCGCAACAGTACCGCGATGTGACAGCCTGTGCCCACACTCGAACTCCACACGCAGCTTTGCTCCGCCTGGTCCTCTTCTGGGTGATCAGCTGCGCAGTTCCTGAAGCCCACGCCGCACCTCCCACGAGGTCGACGCCGGATCGTGTGGAATCGAAGTCAGACGAAAACAAGGCAACGCCCCCCCGTGCGCTCAAAAACACTCAGGAGCTATTGGCAAAGTTTCCGGAGTTCAGCTCAAGTAGAAGTCAGCTCACATGATTCCATCTTAGTTCTCGAGGGGAGCGTTCCGAGCAAGTCTGCCCAAGACGCTCTGGTGCCTCTAGTTCAGACTATCGGAGACAGCTCCTATGTGTGGAACAAGACAGTCATCGTGGCGACTCAGGAGTCTGTCACGGCTCCCGACGATTCACTGATCAAAGCCCATCTCGAAGGCATCTTCTCGAACGTCGAAGGACTCAAGGATGTGGAGGTGGATGTACGATCGCAAGTGGTGATCTTGCGAGGGGCCAGCTCGTCGGAGCGAGTGATTGAGCGCGCCGAACAACTCGCCAGAGACAGCAAGGGCGTCGTTTTCGTTGAGAATCGAATCCGGAAACCCACGCAGGTCAACGAGAGAGTGAAACCAGCCGTTCAGCGGATGAAGGAACGATTCATCGGCTGGCTCGTCCAAACTCCCTTGTTGCTCGTCGCACTGCTGATCATCGTCGCTTTTGCCTTCGCAGCTCGCTTCGTGCGAAAAGTTGAAGCTCCGTTTCGCTGGATAGAGAGTCAGCTCGTCCGCGACATCGTCAAACGGGTGATCGGCACGGTGGTCGTGGGGATCGGAGTTCTCATCGCGCTGGAGATCCTTGAGCTGACGGCGCTCGTGGGGGCTGTGTTTGGCGCAGCCGGCGCGGCAGGCATCATTCTCGGATTTGCTTTCCGGGACATCATCGAGAACTACCTCGCCAGCATCATTCTCAGCGTGAGGCGACCATTTTCGAAGAATGATCATGTCCTCATCGATTCCCACGAGGGAAAAGTGCTGCGTTTGACCTCGCGCGACACCATCCTGATGACTCTCGAAGGCAACCACCTCAGACTCCCGAACTCCGTCGTCTTCAAGGCAAAGATCCTCAACTACACGCGAAATCCCCTGCGGCGGTTCGACTTTTCAGTGGGGCTCGGAGTGGACGAAGACATTTCAGGTGCGATTCGACTAGGACAAGCCACTCTCGAAGAGACGCCCGGAGTTTGCGAAGTTCCTCCACCTTTCGCTCGCGTCGAAGAACTCGGCGAGTCGAATGTGGCGCTTCGTTACTTTTGTTGGGTCGATCAACGCGAGGCCGATTGGTTCAAAGTGCGCAGCGAGGCAATTCGCCGCACCAAAGTCGCGCTCGATACTGCAGGGGTCGATATGCCTGTTCCCACTTACCAGGTGAACCTGAATCGTCCTTCGTCATCACGCGAGAAGAAAACCCCGGACCCCAACGCTCTCAATGAAGAGGCTCACGAGGTGACGGTCGATGCCTACATCGAAGAACAAATTGCGACCGACCAAACTCTTTCGGACGACAAGAATTTACTGTGAGGGCCTAAAAGAGATGCTGACCTAAGGCTGTGCCTCGCCGTCGGCTTCGACGACGCTTTCATGCTCGACCACGACGTCAGGTAGGAGCATCTTGGCGACGGAGCAGTACTTGTCGACGGATAGCTGCACGGCACGCGCCATCTTGTTCTCAGCAACTGCGCCGTAGGCCACAAAGCGCAGCTTGATGTGGGTGAACACCGCTGGCACCGCATCGGCCCGCCCACCTTCAACAAAGATCGCCAGATCGCGCAGCGGCTGTTTCTGCTGATTGAGAATCATCACCACGTCGACAGCGCTGCAGCTGGCAAGCGAGGCGAGGAACATCTCCATGGGTCGCATGCCGGCGTCGGTTCCGCCCAGTTTGGCGGGACCATCGATGAGAACTTGGTGCCCTCGCCCATCCTCGACTCGAAAAGCACACGCCCCCGCTTTGTGAAGCTCGATTTTCATCGGCTCAGACATCGCGCGCATCTCCGTCTGCTTGTGGTTCTTGCTCAAAGAGAGTGGACGACAGGTAGCGATCCCCTCGATCACAAAGAATGCAAACGATCGTCCCGCTCTCTAAACTCGCTGCGAGACGCCTGGCGGCCAAGACCGCGCCAGCAGCGCTGACTCCGACGAATACGCCTTCTTCGCGCGCCAACTGGCGGCACATGTCTTCCGCTTCCCCTTGTCCGACGTCCACTGTTCGGTCCACGCGTTCCGGCTCGAATATCTTGGGCAAATAGGCTTCTGGCCAGCGACGAATGCCCGGGATCTTGGAACCGTCGCCCGGCTGCACGCCGACGATCTCAATCGCAGCATTTTGCTCTTTCAGGTAGCGCGAGACCCCCATAATGGTTCCTGTCGTGCCCATCGCGGACACGAAGTGACTCACTTTTCCCTCGGTGTCTCTCCAAATTTCAGGGCCGGTGGTCTCGTAGTGAGCCAGCGGATTGTCCGGATTGCTGAACTGATCGAGCATCACGTAGCCGCCGGCTTCCACCTTTTGCCGCGCGTAATCAATCGCCCCCTCCATTCCTGCCTGCGCCGGAGTGAGGGTCACTTTCGCACCGTAGGCCCGCATGATCTGAACTCGTTCGGCGGTAGAATTCTCGGGCATGACGAGCTCGATGTCGTAGCCGCGGGCCGAAGCCACCATCGCCAGAGCGATACCAGTGTTGCCACTCGTTGGCTCAATGAGCTGCACGCCTGGTTTGAGTTCGCCCCGCTCCTCCGCACGAAGAATCATCGACCGCGCGGGCCGGTCCTTCACACTACCGGCGGGATTGTCGCCTTCCAGTTTACCCAGGAGCCGAACATTCTTGTTGTCGACTCCCGTCTTCAATTCGACGAGCCCGGTTCCGCCAATAGCATCCAGCAATTTCATTTCGCGCCCGCATCATAGGCGAGAGGCGGCTCAACCAAAACCAATCCACAGCGCTATGAAGTTAGGCCATCTCTTTGACTGATTTCCGAGCAATCTCCAGCACAACCTCCTCGGTGGGCGGAGTTGAAGGATGGTGACTCAAGCACAAGGAGGTAGCGATCTTGCGAGGTTTGTCAGGACCGGAGGCAAAATAAAAGTGACCCCGCTTGAGAGACGCGACATCGCGCACCTGCCCCCCCTTGTCGGCTAGCAAGCCTTGAAGCGCCTGAATTGCGGCAGGTGAACTCATCTTGCCGCCCAGCAAAGTGGAGCAGTTTGAAACAATCGTATGCTCGATACTTTTCGGCTCCTGAGTCGCAAACAACAATCCTAGACCGTACTTTCTCGCCTGAGCGGCGAGGCGCACGATATTCTCCTTGCCAGGTACTTTCTTTCCCGAAGGCACAAAGTCCTTCGCCTCGTCAATGATCAAAAGCCCGAGCAAGCCTCCCGGAGGCGCAGGGTTTTTCTTGATCCAAGTAAAGAGCGTGCTCGCAAGCTGATCGACGAAGCGACGCTTGGCATCGTAGCTGGGGAGTCCGACTAGGCTGAGCACAGACACGCGGGTCTTCGACGAATCGTTCGCACGAAATAGCATTGCAGGATCAAGTGCTGTGCCGGATCCACCGATCAAAGGATCGTTGACGATAACGGCATGGAGAAGTTCTGAGAGTTCCTGAGCGAGCTTACCACCCTTCTCGAAGTGTTCGATCACCTCATCGGGTGGCTCCTTCAAGAAGCCAACCAGGTCACGAATCGAGCCACCACGCTTTGCGAAATGACGGAGACTGTCTTTCAAAATAGCAACAGACTTCTGCGCGTTGGCACCTTGTCCAGAAACGATCAAGTCCGACAAGCTAGACGTGGCCATTTCGATGGCAGCACGGAGTTCCTCGTCTGCATCCGGGCTCGACTCTGCAGAAAACGCAGCAAAATCGGGCAAGGGATTGAGGCGCATGGGATTTCCCGTAGGCGCACCAGGCGTCCACACCACGACTTCCGAGGAGGCATGATATCTCTCCGCTTGCTCACCGTCCTTTGCTGAGAATGCCTCCGGACGCTCCGGCCAACGCTCTCCTAGCCGACACAGATCATTCGCCCCGTCGATCACAATGCTCGGGATCCGCAGCACGGCCGCTTCCTCGATGACTCGCTTGAGAAAGACAGTCTTACCACTTCCGGAACCCGCAAAGACGCACGTGTGATACGGCAAGCGATCAAGCGGAATACTCACTTCCTCCTGTTCATCGCCCGCAACCATACGATGCCCAATGGGAAGAGAATTCGGACGTGGAAGTTCGCGTTTTGCTGGATCTACGGCTCGAGCCGACTTCTCAACGGAGGCGGGAACGACTGCTGGCTCAACTGGAACAGTCGCTGGTGAAGTCGCGGCTGCCTCCTCGCTGTTCGACGCCGCTTGAGTCGCTACCGACAGCACAGGAGAACCCATGGGAGTTGCGCTGACCGCCAGCAATCCCGCAAACAGGCTCGAAACGGCGGGAGCAAATGCCGCCATGGTTGAGACGGGTCGCTCGAGCTGCAGCCACTCCTCAAAGTGATCCGGTTCATCGGGCGTGCCCAAGAGTTCCGAAATCGCAAGCAAGGTTCTCAGCTGCTCTTCGCTCGGAGTGATCATCTTCCCGCCGCGCTCCTCCAGCTCTTTCAACAAGGCTTTGGTGGCAGGACCGCCAGGCACGGGACTCATTCGCAGAATGGTGAGACCGCGAAAGCTCAAATGGGCATCGATCCCCGAGGCTGTCAGGGCAGCCTTAAGGCGCGCTTGAAATGCCCGAGCATGGCTCTTCTCCAAGAAGCGGAAGGAATGATGGCGCTCTCGTTCCTGTTGATCCGTGAGGATCAGACGCAGTCGAGCGTGAAGCGGATCGTAATTGCCCGTGCCCATGAAATCCTTCTCCACACGAGGAATCACTGAGTCGAGTACCGGGTTCTCAAGAGCGAGGGCTTCGCACACGGCTTCGACCACAAGATCTTGTTTCGATTCGGAATCGTCGTTCAAAACCGCCTCGAGGTTTGCCGCGCGTGCACGCTCTTTCACGAGTGCAGCGATCTCCTCACGCCAGTTTCCAGGAAGAAACCGTTGAGTGGGGGGCGCTGGATCTTCGTTCCCGACCTCACTGATCTCCCCCGCTTGGCGACAAGCTCGACGATGAGCATCACAGGCTTTCAGCAATTCCCGAGGCGTATTGTCGCGATACTTCTCGAAAAAACCGTCGGCGTAGGGATACGATGGATACGGTACCTCGACTCCGTGACCTGAGTAGGATTCTTTCAGACGTCCAACAACGAGTTCCTGGAGAACTTCTGGCACCGCACCCGGTCTGAGCAGGAGCTTCGATGCGTATCTATCCCTCATGCTGACCGCCGCCTGCTTGTCCAGGATGTCCCAGGTCGCTTCCAAGGAAGAAACTACATTCAGAGTACGTCGCGTGACGTCCCGCAGCTCAAGCAATCCTCCGGAAATGCTCTGAATGATGGCTTGAGAGCGACGTTGCTGGTCCGAGATCTCGCCTTGGATCTGGGTGCCGGCCAGCTCATGCTCGGCGACGATGGCGTCCAACTGATCAAGCGCCAAAACCGTCGGCCCCTGCAAAGAAAGCAGCCAAGATAGACCTCGAACGATGCGCGATGGCTTCTGTTGGGCCTGACGAAACTCATGATGTTGTTGTTCATCCTCGTCGATGCCAAGCCCTTGCAGCCACTTGTAGCCCAAGTCGTTGACCTCAGCGTGATCACAAGCGAACAGAATCAGTGCACGCAGCACATCAACATGTTCCTGCACCTCCGCACGATGTCTCTTACGGACCGCCTCAATCAACTGATTCGTCGTATTGATCAATCCAGGCGGGCGTTGGCTCGGAATGTCGTGCGCCTTACGGACATCGCTTCCGTAGTCCTTAACCATGCCCTCAAGCCACTGATCGACTTGCCTCTTCCCATGAGCTTCCTGCTGCAGGGAGCGCAAAAACCCGAGACTCACGGTGTCCCAGAAGTCCGCCACGTCAGTCATATCGACCAAGATGAAGTACATGCATTCATCGAGGGCGAAGCGGCGGAGGGTACCGAGCAGGTGAGTCTTCCCACTACCCGCTGGTCCCAAAAGAGGGATCCCCAGTGGCGAAGCCTTGCTCTGACTGTCCGCAAGATCGGCGAGATTTTCAGTGAGTTCTGCGCGTATCGCTGCCTGGAAGTCGCTCGCGTCATTTTTTTGGTCAACCCAAATTTCATCAATGTGCGCGGTCCAATCAAAATTCACCTTGCGCAAAGCTCGAAGCGGATTGTCCATGATCAGTTCTCCAGGAGCACAAGGTGACGGGGCGAGCCGCCCACAACGAGAGCCGCTTCATGATCCTCTGGACGAAGAGCTGCCGTGTTGTCTTCCCGGTACAGCACCAGCTTCAATTCGCGCTGCAGGGCGATGAGTTCCTGATCAAGCACATCACGCGGAACTTGGGGCAGATGAGCGCGCAGTGCGGCAAGTGAGATCCTTTGTTGACGTTCTCCACCACTCAGACCTAAACAACTGCTTTCGATGAGCTGCCGAACCGCCGAAGAATCCTCGACAGGGGGGCTTTGTTCGTTCGGATCTTCAGAAGCTTGGTCAGCTTCTGTGGAAACGCTGTCCATGAACAAGCTGGCAAGTGCCAAGTCGTTCTTCTCCAAAAAGGGAACCAGGCGATGAAGCAATCCTTGGAGCGCAGCCGCAGCCTCCGTCGACTTGGAAAAGGTGACATCGCGAGCCGAAGACGCCCACGCCCAAGCGTGGTCAGTGAGCAGGAGATGAGCAGCTCGACCGCGTTTCTCGGTCGTGAGAAAGCCGTGCTCAATGAGCTGCTTGCGTTCTTTCGCAGGAACATCAGGCTTCGCCTTGCTCTGCATGGGTTCGCGTTCGGCGAGGGTTTCCCCTGTAAGCATGCGCCACAGGAGCAGGGACTGTTTTGGATTGGGGGCGAAGGTCATGCTGGTTTTCTTTTTCGGGAGGCTGATTTCTTCGAGGAAGAACGAGTCGTCTGTGGGCCGGGTGTCTGGGGGGAGGGGGGAGAACTCGCCTGACTCAAGGCCTGCTGGCGTGCGCGGCAACGTGTCATCTTGCGAATTTTTTCGACAACTTGCTGGGAGTCAGCGATCACTTCGTGGTTCGTGACGCGCAGGGTCGCGTAGCCCGCCAGGAAGAGGCGATAGTCCCGCTCTCGGTCGTCCCTGTACTTGAGCAAAGCGCGATGTTCATCGCCATCCAATTCAATGACGAGCAGCCCCTCAGCCCACAGAAGGTCCACCCGAAAAAAGCGCTCCCCGAATCCAAGGACGCGCTGATTCGCCTCGAAGAGCGGGGCAAGCTCTTGGTCCGCCTGAAGCAGCGCCAACAAATGTTTTTCACAATCGCTGAGAGGATGCGGTTTGCCGGGAACAGGAAAAACGGAAACAACGGGTCCCGATGAAGATAAACCCGATGCCTTCTCAATAAACGGTTCTTCGCGCGCCACCGGTGCCGGCTCTGAGCTGTTGCGAACCGTAGTTTTCTCCAGAGCCCGCTGGGAGTCTTTCAGCTCAGTGTCAGCTGAAGACGCGCGTATCGAAAGTTCTCTCGGCGGTGGCTCAAAAAAGAGCTCTACCGCCTCGTAATTCACTGGATCCAGAGAAGTACGAGCCGTCCAATTGGCAGGTACAAAGAGCAGGACCGATGCCTGCGACTGTTTAGCCAACCATTCGCAAGCGCGCGCCAAGCCGTGGACGCGACCCTCCGATGCTTCTTCTGATTTCACCGAAAGGCAAAAGATCGGACGCGTCGGATCGAGGGCGAGAGTCAGCTGATGCACTTGCTCCGCGAGTGGCATGCCGGCGATCAGAGGGAGCTCGCCTTTCGAGCATTTTGTAAATGCCTCACGAAACCAACCAGTCGACAGTTGGGGAACAGCGGCTTGAGCTTCAAGTAAGCGAATTTCTCTTTCTGCGAGAGGGAAGCGTCGGTGCTGAAAGCGCTCGTCCGCGCTGCGGTGCCAGCCTGGCCACACAGTACGAACCGCTTCGGCTAGTGCCCCAGCGATTTCCCTCAACTCCCGGGTGAGTTCAGGTGCCTGGTCCCAGTCGAGTTGAACAAAGGTCGGGACCGGATCGAGTTCTTCGGCGTATCCTTGGACGGCACGCGTTGCTTGCTCCACGTCGTTTGCGAAGATGGTGAGCACCCGACCCACTCGCGCGCGCTCGAAGATCGTCGCTAGGTCCACGTCCATACGTAGTCAAATGGACAACGCTCTCCAGACCACCACAAGCATCCAACGAATGGGCGATTAGAAATGCCCGGCCCTATGGTCGACCCGGATCGGCACCAGTGGGCGGGGGTTCTTTCGCCGCCCGGGACACCCGGAACGCCGCCGTCTTGTCGAGTCTAGAGTTGTGTCAGGCGACTCATCCAGTAGGTGGGCTGCTGCCGATGATGCATGACAGCGACCGCGATGAGGCGTGGCTCGATGACCAACACGACAGAATGTTCGAACCTCGCGATGCGGGTCCGACGAACGCCTGGTGGAACGCTAGCTAAAGTCCACAGTGGTTGTCCGAGAGGTGCTGTTTCAATTCGTTCGAAGGCAAGCCGCACGTGGAACACAAGTCCAGTCCTAATCCGGCTGAGCGGGATTCGTAGAATCGGCGCTTCCGTGAGTTCGAGTTCGACAACCGCAGCAAGTTCAAGCACTGCGGGTCCGTAGGCGCGCTTTCACCCGTGCAAGAGCCTCGACCGCGGGTACCGTTTAGGCTCACCTGACCGAAGCGCAGCAATTCATGTCCTAAGTTTCAACGCCAAAATTTCATGGATATGAACGCACATACCATCCCGAAATCTTTTTGGGCTGAGACGTTCTACGAGAAACAAAAGGAGCGCGGCGCATCACACAACGCCGCAATCAAAGCCCTGCCTTTCAAGTGGATTCGCGTCCATTGATCCAAGACTCAGCGAATCAGTCTAGAAATACATTGGCTGCTAGCCATCGACGAGACTGGCTGTTCCTCTGGAACGCGATCTTCAGAGTACACGATGACCTCGCGATGGAATAGGCTATCGTCCTCATGCGTAAAGAACCGAATGAAGAGCTGGATGCCGGTCGCAGGATTGATCCTGGTACCGATGTTGGCGCTGGCTTTTTCCCTGGGAATGAGCGCTCAGGGAAAGGCGCAGGGGGCCAGGGAGAGCAAGCGCCGGCCCGATCAGCCGCTGGAGATCGTGGGGTCGTCCCTTCCTCTGCGTTCGAGCAGGGATTCCAAGGTGGTGACAGCTTTGGAGCCCGAAGGAATACCGCGTACGGACGGTGATGAGTATAGTTCCTTGGATAGGTCCTCGCGTGAAGACAGCACCGCGAATGGACACACAGAACAACAGCATCGGGGGCGTTCACGAGAGGTCAAAGCCAGCTGTGAGCTCGCTCCAGAACTAGAAGCGAAGTTGCAGCAGTCGATATGGCGAGCACCCGGCCAGTGTCTCAACGCTCTGACGCTGCAGCGGCGCCAGGTATATCTGGCGGGTTTCGAAAGATCGAGCAAGATCCTGGACAAAGTGCCTAAGGAAGAACAACGGGCACTGGACGTGCGAGCGGCTCCGGGAGTCACGGACACTGCTAAGCGGCACGCGGTGATTACTATGGTCTTTGTGGAGAAAGCCTTCCCCAGGCAGTTCTCGGTTCCAACTGTTTACTTGCATCAAAGCATTGAAGCAATGCAGCGCTTTGCGTGCGTCGCGGCCAGCGCCGTCTCCTACTACGATGGTTCCATCCACGCGGTGGCATTCGACGATCATACGGAGCTCCGAAAAAGCCTGAGGCACGAGTTCGCACATCACATTGTGACAGAGCTTGGTGTCACTGGACCATTGTGGTTTCACGAGGGGTTCGCTCAGCTCTTCGCTGAGGAGTATCCCAACATCCAAGACAAAGGTGAACTTCCATTGAACCTTGCCACGATGAGCGGGCCGCTTCGAACCACCAGTACGCAAGAAGAGGTGTCGAGATTCTACTACCAATCGGCAGTCATGATGCAGTTCTTGAATCAGCTACATCTTAGACATGAGCGTGACGATGCTAGTTTGCTTGTTCAAGCGCTCGCGAAAGCGATGTCCGAGAGTCGTACGACACCCGACGAGCTCTTCCTATGGGCGACGCGGGAGCGTGCTGCAGAAATTTTTGACGGTGGTCCCGAAAAGCTCTGGTTGAAGTACTATGCCGAAGGCGACCTGCCGACAGAAGTAAGTGAGCGGCTTCGTCTCAAAACGTCTCACTAACGACGCTGGTCCGCCCGAGAAGCGAGTGAGTTCTTCGATTAGGGGGCCCGGGCCTTGGCTGTGCCAAGTGCGACAGCGAAGTCATGCTTGTGCCCGGCGGAGTGGGCAGCTTGGAGCTGAGCAGGTGTGTCGCTCGCACAATTTTCAGCCGATGTGCACGACTGGAACGCTCCCTAGTATAGCTATTGCTTTTGAGATGTCATGGTTAGAAAAAATGGGACAACGCGTACCGAGAAACAGGTGTCGGGGGAGCTGGGTGCAGGCATGAAATGGAGAAAGGAGCTCGGCATTTTCCTGTTGAGCGTGGCTGGTGGTGGGGCGCTGATAGCGGCCTTACGCCCCGAAATCGCACATGCCTGCGACTGCCTTTGGGATGAAGAGTACACGCTGAGCGTACAATCCGTGGAAGGGTCAGCTGCGGCCCGGGAGGATTGGAAAGAGCCCGAAGAGGGAAGCATCACGCTTTCTTGGTTTATCCTGTCGATCAGAAACCGTGACCAAAGCGTCAACACTGAATTGGGGTATGAATAGTGTTGGCCTCTAAAAGTACTATCCTTGTTGCTCTCCTAGGACTTGCGACTGGAGGTGCCTCCGTCATGTCCTCCGGCTGTAGCAGCTGCACTTGCCCTGAGACAGCAACACCTGTCGCGACCGGTAGCTTTACCGTGAGCCATCATTCCGAGTATCGACCAGACCCGACTGCGTATCAGCCGGTGGATGAACCATCGGCTTTCCCCCCGCTCGAGGGTGCCACACTGGTGATTTCAGAGAGCGACGAGGAAACTGTTGTTCTTGAGTATGACGACGAAGCGGGAGACCCAGTGAGGGTCGTCTTCGAAGTGGTTCAACGCTTCAACTGAGGGGTCTTCCGGGATTCGCCAGTTCGCCGCTGGTGGTCTGACCCGAAGATTCTGGTAGCGAATTCACCGTTCTCGCGAATGACTTGAGGATGGCTTGCTGGAGAAATAGTTGGATCGTGGCGTTTTCAATTCAGCTTGCCTGATGCTGTTTGGGTCGCGGTCTCTTCAGGAATCGATCGTTCTCGGCGGTCAAGCTGAACATCTCGCATAGTGAGATAGGAAGTGAGTGAGCCTCGGTTTCGTTGCTCATCGAACTGCCCAACACCCTGAAATTCTGCTGCAGCGCAGGGCCTCATGAATGCGAGTGGCACGTCGCCGCCGAGCGCTCGATTGGGACGCTGTAGCCACATGCGTGCCTTGTCCGTACCGCCAAGGGTCGACGCCGCTAAGTGGAGAAATATACACGATGCGATACAAGCGGTCGGATTCGATGGGCGAGAGAAGCTTTTCGTGCTTGCGCCTAGCCAGGGTACGGGGCGCGATTCCAACCACGTCGCCGACTGAACTCAGGTCTGTTTGAAGCACTGCTGAGAGCGCTTCGAGAGCTGCGTAGGGCAGACCGTGCCGAACGGCGTCCACGAATTCCGCAGCGCCGGATATTCCACCCAGGACTTTCGGTCCACCGAGGAGCGCTGCGACCTGAGTCTCTGCAGTCTGTGCCATATGGCGGCAGAGTAGCGCCAAGTGGCAGAGGGCGTAATTGCGAGTTTAACGTAACGGTCACGTCGCCCGCACAAGGTTTCGAATCGCTCTAGATTGCAGATGCCTCCGCGTGGTCTAGCTGGTTTTGGGCAACTCACGTATTTCGACGGTGCCGCCGGCTTCAAAGACCGGATTTCCCGTCACGAAGGTTTTTGCGTCGTCCAGGTCGCGTGCAAGTACTCGAATGTAGCCACTCAACGAGCTGTGGAGCTGCCCGGGAGTTTCATCCTTCCGCAGACACGCGCCATCCCCAATTGCGCTTCCGCCTTGGAACCGACCCGACTCATGAAGACGCGAAAAATACGCCGTCCACTCTTCGGCTTTTTCGGAACGTTCACCGTCCGAATGCATGAACAGGATATACTCTTTCAAATCAAAACTGCCTTTCATGGAATCCAGCTAACGCCCTGCCGCTCTACTGCGGCGCGAGGCATCACCAGAATACGACGACCGGCGCTCATCCCCAACGGCTCATGATTGATCACAAGTCGGGAGCCGAACGAGGCATCTCACCGAAACGGAAACATCCACGGTGGCCGTCGGTCACCGACGGCTTGTTGCCAAGCAGCTATGAGCCGTTCAATCCTCGGAAGGTGGTTCAGAAATTAGAGGAATTGCCCCCAGCTCAAGGAACATGATGGCAGGAGCGGGTCGGTCGCCGAGTTCACCTCGAATGGTGCTGAGTTCAAAGAATCCGAAGCGCTTGTAGTAGTCGACAGCTTCTGGCTTGGCGTCGACCAATACGCCCACGCAGCCGTAATCACGGGCCATCTGATGGGCAAGAGCAAAGACGGCACGGAGCAGAATGGATCCAATGTCTGCGCCTTGGGATTCCTCTTGAATCGCAAGGCGAGCGAGCCGGAGAGCCGGTAGTGGGTAATTCGGAAGGCGCTTGACCTTCGTGGCGGGAAAATTCTCAACTTCGATCTGCGAAGCAGAAACTGTGGCGAATCCGACGATGAGGTCACCTTCATCTACCGCGACGTAGGTGGTGCCAACGTGGTGCCTGAATTGGTTCTGGCCTGCGTACCGGATGAAAAAGCGATCGAGGTCGACTTGTCCACACCGAAACTTGCTTCGATCATCAGACGACCGAAGGCGCCGAACTGAGACGATCATTTGGTCGCAAATAGGTCACGCATTGCCTTCGTGGGCTTCCGCGGTTTTTCAATTTTTTCCAAAATGGATTCACCGACTTCGCGCGAGACCACCACGCGCGGCGGTATTACAAGGTCGGCGGGCAGCTCACGAAGCGCCTGAATGTGGTGAAGGAGGGCCTCCTCAACGAGATGCGCCTTCTTGACTCCATGATGCTCCGTGTACTGCTCGACCAGCGACTTGGTCGTTTTGGAGATGTAGGCAGAGATCTGGGTTTGGTTGGCCATTTCTACATAAATGTAGAACAGCGTGTGCCCACGGTCAAGCAGGCCGAATGGGCGGTTCATCGAGGACGTGGGGAATGAACAATTGAGCTAAGACTGCGTCGAAAGTGTAGGCTTGGGAGATAACCTCTCATCGGAGAAACCATCTCTTGAGCGTGGCTCGCCATTCCTCTCGCTCATCGGGAAAGGTGGCGCGCAACGGAACGACCAACGCGGGCGCCGCCAAGATGAACATCAAAGCCATCGCAAGGACGCCACCCAGTCGCGGACTCTGCTGAAACTTCAGTGCGATGAGCGTGCCGCCAATCAGGAGGCCGCTAGGGAACACGAGCGATATCCATACGCGAATCCAGATCGTCACATCTGCGTGCTTTCCGCAGCACCCACAGGTCATCTTGTTCCAGCGGCTCGTCGCCACACCTTCCCACCGGGGGTGGCGTAGTTGCAGCAGTGGGGACACTTGAACCGGTTGAGGGAAATGGCTCACCTTTTACGTATGTTGATGGCTACTGTCCGGAGTCTGCACAACGCCTCGCCATTCTACTGCGGCGCAAGATCTCACCAGAATACACCGACCGGCCGCCACGACCAAAGGGAGTGAGCCGAGTGGCGGCCGAACAACGACTTTGCGGCGAAGCGAATACCTTCAAGATCGCCGTCAGCAGCAATTGCCTGTTGAACGAAACCGCGCTGCGCACGGTAGCTTTGGGCTCATTGCGTCCGTTTAGTTCATCTTGAGCCTGCCACGAAGCTGCTCATGACTCTGAGGAGTGCCACTGCGCTCAGTGATTCACGCTTTCGATAGGCGGCGGCGCGGTGTCGTCGCTTTTCATGGAGATGATGATGATCACTTTAGCAAACGTTCAAGGCCGACTCAGCGAGGACATGCGGCTGCGAGACTTTCGCCCCAAGACGCAGGACTCCTACAGGCGGGTAGTTCGTCAATTTTTGGAACACGTGAAGAAAGAGCCCTACCTTCTGACAGAGGACGATGTTCGCGCATACCTCATCTATTTGCGCGATGAGCGAATGCTTGCTTCTTCGACGCGCAACGTCGCGGTCCACGGGCTGCGTTTCTTCTTCACCTACACGTGCCCTCAAGAGTGGTCAGTTCTGGATTTTGTGCGCGTGAAGATCGCCCAGAAGCTACCCGTGGTCTTGAGCGTGGAAGAGACCCATCGCGTGCTTGGTGCAGTCCGCGAGCCTACGCGTCGGATGGCGCTTCAGACAATCTACGCGCTTGGTTTGCGCCTTGGCGAAGGCCTCAGGCTCGAATCGCGAGACATAGACAGCGACCGTTTGATTGTGTTGGTGCGCGATGCGAAGGGAGCAAAAGATCGAATGGTGCCTCTCCCGCGACCGCTACTTCACAAGCTGCGGCGCTTCTGGAAGCAGGACCGTCAAGCGTCGAAGGGTCCTCTGCTCTTCGTCGGCGGGGCAAAGGGTGGCAGCGTAGATCGAACCTCACTACAGAAAACATTTAGCGCCGTGCTGGAGGAACAACACGTAGAGAAACGCGCTTCAATTCATACCTTGCGGCATAGCTATGCAACTCATCTGCTTGAAGCCGGGATCACGCTGAAGACAATTCAGCGAGTGCTTGGGCATCGCAGCTTGAAGACCACAAGCGTGTACTTGCATGTGACGCACGAAAACGATGAGAGGCTCCTGGCGACCCTCGATCGGCTGATGGCCAAGCTCTAGCGGCCGCGCCATGAGTCTCCTCGCCGAAGTGGTGAGGCAGCATGGTCCAGCCTATCTGGAGCGTTACGGTGACGCCGTGCTGCCAAGTCATGTGCGAGCAATCGGAAAAATCAGCGTTTGTCGCACTTCAGCGCTAGGTGGACACCTCGCGCATTGTGAGAGCTGTGACTCGCAGCACTTGCTCTACCATTCGTGCCGCCATCGGGCTTGCCCTCAGTGCGGCACTTTGCGAACGACTCAATGGATTGAGCGTCAGCGCGAGCTATTGCTTCCCGTGCCGTACTTCCACGTCGTCTTCACGCTGCCAAGCGAGCTGCGCGACGTGGTGCGCTCTCATCAGAAGGCGCTGCTGCCAGTCTTATTTCGAGCAGCCTACGAGTCGCTGGCAGAGCTTTGCCAAGACCCACACTACTTGGGCGCTCAGCTCATCGGGGCCCTCGCGGTGCTGCACACGTGGACGCGCACTCTGGAGTGGCACCCGCACGTGCACATGCTCGTGCCCGGAGGAGGCGTCGCCGCGGATGGAGAGACGTGGCTCAAGCACCACGCCGAAAGAAACGCTACTTGGTCCCTGTTCCTGCGCTATCCAAGAGGTTTCGGGGGCGCTTCATGGCGCACGCGCGCAAGGTCTTACCCAAAGGAGAAATGCCGTCGGTGCCAGCAAATAAGCCTTGGATCACTTTTGCTAAACCCGTCGTGCATGGCGCCGAGAAAGTGATCGAATATCTAGGTCGTTACGTGCACAAGACGGCCATTGGCAATCACGCGGTGTTAGCTTCAGATGAGCACAAGGTTGCCTTCCGCTACACGGACAGCCGCACTCACGAGCGCAAGCTGATGACGCTGCCGGTAAATGAATTCTTGAGACGTTTCTTCAGCATGTGCCGCCCAAGGGCTTTCACCGGGTGCGGAGCTTCGGGCTTTTGCATCCCCAGCACAGAAGTAAACTGCAGCGTTTGCAACTGCTGCTGAGCCGCTCAGGCCAGACGCAAGAAGCCGTGAAGGACTCGCGGCCGGAAAACCAAACTCCTCAACTAGCTCGCTGCCCAGCATGCGGAATGTTATCTCTGGCGATCGGTCGCCGCCTAGACGCTGCTGAATGTGGTGCATGGGCCGAAGCCATGACGAACCGCGCGGGCGAGCCCGGACTTGCGAAAGCGCGAGGGCCACCAGGGACGGAGACCTTGACCATTGGGAGAGTCGCATGAACAAGCATGCGGGGAGCGACTCCATTCGGACGCGCGTAACGTGCGTGAATGCACCCGTGCGCCTCGCGTCGGTCGTGTCGCGAGATTTCAACCGTCGAGCCCCTCTCTCCGGTCAGTTATTGCTCAAGAACAGCTCCGTAGGATCGCAACCTGCGCTTGGGGGCCGCTCGCTAGCGCTCACCAGTGAGTCACAAATGAAAGCAAATCACCAAGTGGCTTCTCTACTCACGCGTAGCTGAAGGCGGGTTGTTCAACAGAGGTTTTAGCGCTGGCCGGCGGACGGTCGCGAGCTCCCTTACCCCCGTCACCGCGAAAACCCTATTCCGTTAGGGGGAATTTCGGTTTGCGTTGAACGTGATTTCGAATGGACGTGAATCAGGTCGAAGAATCGGTTGAAGGTTGAGCGAGACCACCACAGTAGAGGCAAGCGGGTCTGGGAGGCACGGCACGTCCACATGCGGAGCAGTGCCAGGTACGGTCGCTCGAATCAGCAACGGGCGCCATAGGGGCGGGTCCCAACGAGACCTCTAGCACCTCGCAGAGTTCCTTTGCGAAGACCCGAGAGTCTTCCTCCTGCGTTCCTGCGGCGTCGAACAAGTCGTCACCCATGATCCAAGTTGAGAAGTCGCCGGCGGAGCCTTGGCCGAAGTATCGGGCGAGTTGAACTACCTCATCGGAGTCTTTGAGCTTCAGTCCGATTGAGAAAGCTTCGACGAGGTCGTGCACCCGCCCAAGGAGGTCCCAGGAGGTCCAGGCTGAAGCGTAGCTGTAAGTGACATTTTCAACATCTTGGAACTTTACGCGTCGGTGAGTCTTCCGAAACCACAGCTCAGTCTCAAAAATGTAGATTGAGCGGGTTCTCGAATCGATAGTGACGGCGCGGTTAAACCCACCGGCGGATAGGACGCGGATGAGCGGAGAGGTGCCGACGTCAAGCACGTTCTGTGAGCGTCGAACCCTTGGTTGCAGGGTGAACAGGGACGAGCGGACGACGAACATGATCTGGTAGAATCATATCACGAAACCTGTGCGGTGGCGCGATAAGTGGCGCAGCACTCAAACGGTGTAGGCGCTCATTAATTCAAGAACAACGGTTTTGCCTGTGCTGGGGTCGTAAGTCGCACGGTGAAAGTCGTAGTCTGGCTCGCTGTCGGTGTGAGCGATTGATGGGACGCACAAAATTACGTTGAGAAGCTGGGGCGCCTCGGAATAGGAAATGATCTGTCGTAGCAAGACACCTTTGGGTCGGAGGCTCGGCAGTTTTTCAAGCGAGCCTTGCGGCAATTGGACGCGATAGAGAGGGTCTTCAATGGCGAACGTGGGATCGCTGTCGGAGGGTACGTGGTGCATAAGTAGGTAGGCGTAGGGTGTAGTGTCGGAGACGACGACTCCCAAGACGCCAAGTTGCGGAGTAGGAAGCTCAATCTGGACGTACTTGGTATCGTTCGCCCTACGCGTGAAGACGCTCAATTCGCACCAATCGTTCGCGCGGCCCATCACAGCAACGAACGTCTGCGACACCGAGCAAAAGAAAAGCGCGTTGACCTGTTTCTCCGTAACAGGGAGACCAACGTCTGACTCATATGGTGGTTGTTCAACAGTCACATGTCCCCCCAGTCAGAATAACACGACCGGCTCACGCATTCGAAACCGTGGGTTACTCTTGAGCTGTGAGGCAAAATCGCAGAGCCATAACGAAAGGAGAGCCGGTCGATGACGAAGAATATCAAATTTGTGGGGCTAGATGTACACGCAGCGACAGTGGTAATTGCTGTTGCGGAAGAAGGCGGCGAGGTGCGCTCGCTGGGGACTGTGGCGAACGAAATCGGCGCGATTCGACGTGTCTTGGGCAAGTTGGGGAAGAAGGAGCAGTTGCGAGTCTGCTACGAGGCTGGCCCTACGGGGTTCGCGCTGTACTGGGAGCTCACTCGCTTGGGTATCGAATGTGTCGTGATCGCTCCATCGCTCATTCCCAAGGTCGCGAGCGACCGTGTGAAGACAGATCGGCGCGACGCGATGAAGCTGGCTCGCTCTCATCGAGCGGGTGATCTCACCGCGGTCTGGGTTCCTGACCAGAAGCATGAAGCTCTCCGAGACTTGGTGCGACTTCGCGAGGCTGCGCAGGAGGACAACGTTCGAGCAAAGCATCGTCTCCGAAAGTTCTTCCTTCGCTATGGACTGAAAGATCCGAGCAGCAAGAAGAAGTGGTCTGATGCGTGGTGGCAGTGGGGGCGCAAAGTGAAGATGCCTTATCCTGAGCAGGACGTGACGCTGGTGGAGCTGATCAGCGAAGTGGATCACCAAAAGCACCGACTCATTAGGCTTGAAGCAGCAATCGATCGAGCCATTGCCGAAGCGCCTGAGCGCCTACAGAAAATCGTCGAAGGGCTCCAGACATTGCGTGGAGTGGCCAAGCTGAGTGCCGTGACGCTCGCAGTAGAGCCGGGCTCCATGACTCGATTCCAGAAAGCGTCGCATGTGCTGAGTTACACAGGCATGACCTCGAGCGAGTATTCGTCAGGTTCGAAGAGAAGACAGGGAGCCATCACGAAGGCAGGGAACTCGCATTTGCGGCGTGTGCTCGTCGAGGCAGCATGGCAGTACCGGCACCAGCCGCGGCTCATGCAGCGACAGAAAAAATGGTGGAAAAGAGGTCCACTCCGGTTGCGGATACAGCTTGGCGAGCGCAGCAACGGCTGCATCGGCGATACCGGGCCCTTTCTCAAAGAGGAATGCCGATAGGGAAGATCGTCACGGCGGTGGCGCGTGAACGGTCAGGCTTCTTCTGGGCCATCGGCCTTAGCGTGGAAAACGAAATGCGGAACGCAGCGTAGGCGACGGAAAACCAAACAAACGAGAACTTTGAAGCGAAGGAGTCAGCGACGAAGCCAGCAGCGGAGAGAAACCTGGAAGGGCGTTGTGTGGTTCCGATCCACGATCCTAGTGGCCGAACTGCCAAGCTCCTGCGAAGCGAAATCGTTCACGACCGCCGTCAGGTAGCAGCGGCCAGTTAGACCGACTCCATCAATTTCAGGAGGCACGAGCGCGCGAGGGATGGAGACCACGCCCAATCCAACGCCCGTCCGCGCCGATAAATACTAGCTCGTTAACTCTCTGAAGAGGTAGCTTGCATGATTGGGCTTGAAATACCTGGGCTCAAAGTCAAAGTGTTGCGCTGAACGCGAGTTTGATTGACTCTCGCCGAATGAAGTTCGCTAGGCCATGGGCTCACACGGGGTTAGTCCTCATCCTCTCGATTGCATGCCAGGCCGAGCATAACTTCGATGATAGCAATCTGGAAAGCGGCGATCTGGGTGGCTCGCCAGCTCAAGGCGTAGCCCCAGACGCTGCAACCGGTGGCGACTCAGCAACTGGTGGCGACTCAGCAACTGGTGGCGACTCAGCAACCGGTGGGGACTCAGCAACTGGTGGCGACTCAGCAACTGGTGGCGACTCAGCAACTGGTGGCGACTCAGCAACTGGTGGCGACTCAGCAACTGGTGGCGACTCAGCAACTGGTGGCGACTCAGCAACTGGTGGCGACTCAGCAACTGGTGGCGACTCAGCAACTGGTGGCGACTCAGCAACTGGTGGCGACTCAGCAACTGGTGGCGACTCAGCAACTGGTGGCGACTCAGCAACTGGTGGCGACTCAGCAACTGGTGGCGACTCAGCAACTGGTGGCGACTCAGCAACTGGTGGCGACTCAGCAACAGGCGGTGACTCAGCAACAGGCGGCGCAGGGGGAGTTGTGGGCCCCGACAGTTATCCAGGAACAGTTACTACTAATGCAGTTTCCACCCAGGGATTCATTGTGAGTGGTGCCTGGGAAGGATACGCCTACACCTGGAAGGGAGCGTTGGGCATGACGGTTGTCAATCCAGATTCTGAAGCAGCATTCACGGATGACCTCCTTTGTGCCTGGGGTTCTCTCGGGCTAAGTTACGAAGCCATCTTGGGACTCGGCTTTTCGGTGGCACAGCCCGACGGCGTAGTCCAAGCCGGAACGTGGGATCTCTCAACTTCAAACGGCATTTCTTATGCCGTGACAAATGACGGCGGCACCCCACTTCGCATGCAGATAGACGTGAGTGGCGTCGATTATTGTGCAGATATCACATCCTCCGGTTCGCTGCTGTGGGCAGATTTCAATACGCATTGTTGGGACCCAGCCACGGGGGTAGCTCTCGCCGGAACCGGCGCCATGAAATCGGTGTCGATCGTCGCCTTTGGCGACATGGCAGTGGCTCGCGCCCCTGCGTTCTGCATCGGCAGCATCGCCCCGCTCTGAGTCCTGCCCTCTCAACCGCAGCTCGCTAGTCCTCATCAGGAAATCCGGGCAGTGAACCAAAGCAAGTTGTGAGTCCCGTCTAGCGCAGCTCCGTTTGATGGGACATTTGCCTTGTGCGCGAAAATGGCACTTTCGGTTGAAGAGACCGCTGTACCCTGCACGCGCGGATGCCAGCGGCACGACCAACGCCACCTCCGCGATCACGGAACCCGGATAGCCCGCGGAATGTCCGGATTGCTGAACTGGTCGATCATCACGTAGCCGCCGTAGACCATATCGCCGGTTCATGACACGATCATGGGATCGCTCACCCCGGCGAGTTCGGAAATCGCCACACTCATGAAACCATCTTCCTGCCACTTGTCTCGACTTCGCCGCCTTTCCGCCATTCTTGCCGGCGCATGCGCCCTCGCGCCCGCCAACGCCTCGGCAGATGAAAGCCTCCGCTGGTCTGGCGGAGGAGGAGTGAACTTTGGTGTAGCGTTCGCCCCGAATGAGAAGCCGCGCTTCTCTCTTGGGCTCGAAGCCTTCCTCGTGCGCCGCTTTACGGCGCCCTTGTACGGAAGCTACTACGGCTACGAAGCGGTCACGGCGGCTGGGCCGCTTGTTCAGTTCAACCTCTTTGCTGGGGACGGTTGGCGGGCCACCTTGGGAGCAACCGGCGGATGGTCTCCCGGGAACGCCCAGCACGCCGTCATGGGAGAGCTCGGAGCGACCTATCGCTTCAAGCACAAGGACTGGGGGCTTCGTGTTGGGGCCCTGTATGAGCCGACGATCGCCACCTTCGCTGCACGTCATGACTTCTTCATCAACGAGACCACGCTGTCGGCCGGCTTCCGCTTTCCCGGCACGTTCGGAGCCCCTCTCAGCGACTACTTCGAGAATCCGTGGGCGCCCACCCCAGGACGCCCTCTACGCACTGAAGACAACGAATATCGACGCCGAAGCCGCAACCTAGCAGTGGACCTAGGCGACAAATGGGCTGACCTGGCTCAAGACGAATTCGAAGCAGTCTTCGCGTTCGGCAACTTAGCTGTCGAGCTGATGTTGATCGGAGCTCCCGACGATCTCATTGATCGGGCGCTCGACTCGGCTGAACAGGAAGTGGCTCATGCGCAATTCTGCGCGACTCAGGCCAAGAAGCGCGATGATTCCTTCGAGCTGCAGACTCCCCGTGACATGTTTCGCATTCCGCTCACGGGAGTGGAGGGCTTAGCGCGTTTGGCGCTCGAGGGGCTGGTCGACGGATATCGGGGCGAAGGTCTCTCTGCGCAAACGATACGAGCGGGCGTCATGACGGCGACGGAGAAAGAGCTCAGTCACGCTCTCTCTCGCATTTCCCATGAGGAGACAGGGCACGCCGATCTGGGGAGCGCTATCGCCGCCTGGGCGCTTAAGACCGACCCGACTGGAATCGTCCGAGAGCGCCAATATCGCTTCCTCGAAAGAGGCAGGGTGGGATGAACGAGTCCCCATCCATGTAGACAGTGAGTTCTATGACGTTCAGGGATTTTGAACGGCGCTTGCTCTCTTCAGCACTTCGAAGCCGAGGAGCTCGGCGATGTGCAGGGCAAGAGACTCCTCCACCTTCAATGCCACTTTGGATTGGACACTCTCTCCTGGGCGCGACGCGGCGCTCAGGTCACTGGGCTCGACTTTTCTACTCCGGCCATCGAAGCCGCTCGTCAGCTCGCAGAGCGAGCTTCTCTTGATGCCGAGTTCGTGGTTTCCGATGTGTATGACGCGCGGGCGACGCTGAAGGGAGACTTCGATGTCGTTTATACAGGGATCGGTGCACTGATTTGGCTGAAGGACTTAGTTGCGTGGTCCAAAGTGGTGCGTTCGCTGCTTCGTCCTGGCGGCTCGCTCTACTTGGTTGAGTGCCATCCGCTCGCAGAAGTCTTCGACGACACGACCCTCACTGCTCAGCACGGCTATTTTCACGATCCGCAAGGCTTCATCTGGAATGACACGGGCAGTTACGCCGACGCCGCGGCGCCCACCGAGCAGAACGCCTCCATCGAATTCCGGCACCCTATCTCCGACGTGCTGAGCGCACTTCTCGACCGGGGATTCTCGCTGGAGCTCTTCAAGGAATACCCCCACACAGCCTACGCACGCTGGCCGTTTCTCCAGCAGACCGCTCGCAATCGTTGGGACATGCCCGCCGACCTCCCTCAGTTACCGCTACTCTATTCGCTTCGGGCAACGGTCGCTTGAAGCGCAGGCTAAGCTGTTCTCAGTACCCATACCCGTAGCCACACTGAGTCGCCGACGACGCGGCACAGACAGAACTCAGTGCCACCACGACGGCCACGCCAGCGATGACGGAGAGCACTACCAGCCCCGGATCCATGTCGTCCTTCACGACGACTTTGCGCGCCGTCAAGCACGCGGCGACAGGCGGCACCTCATGGGGAGCGCAGCGCATCCCCACGCTGCGTTCAAAGCCGGGGCACTCCTGCAGGCAAGACATGTAGCCGTCAGGGCTTTTCGCCGACTGACAGGCTCCATAACAACGAAAAGCCTCTCCTGAATCGACTGGATTCTCGCGGAGAAGCAGCCGATAGCGCACCGCATCCGGGTCGAGCATCGACATGCTCTTGGCGTCCTTTTTCGAGCCGCCACAAGCCAGCGCAAAGATGAGCAGCAGGGCGACGCCGCGCCTGAGCCCTGCCATGACTCCTCGAAGAGAATCCTCACGACTAGGAGAAAAAGAAGGTGCGAAGGACATAGCGGGCATGATCTTCCACCTACTGGGCGCGCCCGTCAATTCTCGCTAAGCTGAGCGCACGATGGAGAAGGTATTCGCCTGGACCACGCCGCGAGAGGCCATCAAGAGCGAGATCGCCTATTGGGCCTCACGCTCGGTGGAAGAGCGCGTGAGCGCTGTCGAAACAATTCGCGAAGCGACTGCTGGGATCTACACCGATGAAGCTACCCCCCGACTGGAACGAGTTTATCAGCTTACTGTGCGACCATCGCGTTAGGTTTCTCATTGTTGGAGCGCACGCCCTCGCGGCTCATGGACGCCCGCGCGCGACTCAAGACATCGATTTTTGGGTCGAGCCCAGCAAAGACAACGCGACGCGCCTTTGCGCCGCCCTTGTCCAATTCGGCTTCCCGGCACTCGGTGATGCTGTCGACGAGTTTTCGACCTCCGATCGCATGGCTACGCTAGGACGTCCACCGCTGAGAATTGACGTGATGACGAGCATTGATGGGGTCTCTTTTGACGAAGCTTGGAGCGGTCGCCTCGCAGGGCAGCTAGGCGAAAACGAAGTCGGCTACTTAGGTCGTCGCGAGTTCGTATTGAACAAGCGCGCGTCGGGCAGGCCCAAGGACTTGGCCGACATTGCGCTTCTCGCGGAAATGGAGGACTGAGCGCGCCCCCCCGCTTCGGATGCCGCTCAGCGTTAGAACAAGTCCCGCTCAGCGCTTGAACAAATCCGCGAACGGGTTGTGAGTCAGCTTTTCGCCACCAGGTCCGCTGCCGCCGCCACTCTTTTGGCCACCTTGATTGCCGCCGCGCTGCCCGCCACCGCCAAAGCCGCCGCCGCCGGCTGGGCGACGCTGGCGATTGCGATCACCGCCACCGCCTGAAGCCTGCGCTCCGCCTTGCGCTCGATTCGCGCCGGCGCCCGTGGCGCTTGTTTCAACCGGTTCATCGGTACGTGCGGTCAGGGCGATGCGCTTGCGTTCAAAATCCACTTCCACGACGCGCACGGTGATTTTATCGCCGACCTTCACCACTTCGCTGGGGTTCTTCACAAAGCGATTCGCAAGCTTGGACACGTGCACCAGGCCGTCTTGATGCACGCCCACATCCACGAAGGCACCAAACTGCGTCACGTTGGTGACCACACCTTCAAGGGTCATGCCCGGCTTCAAGTCTTCAACGCTGTTCACGTCATCGCGGAACTTAGGCGGCTCAAAGTGGCTGCGCGGATCGCGACCCGGCTTGAGAAGCTCGGCCACAATGTCATCGAGAGTGAACTCACCCACTTGCTCGCTCAAGTAACGTGCGCGGTCGATGCGCTGGAGCATCTCACGACTGCCAATCAACTGAGCCACAGGCACCCCGAGATCGGCCGCAATCTTCTCGACCAATTCGTAGCGCTCCGGATGAACAGCGCTTGAATCAAGCGGATGTTCGGCGCCACGGATCCGCAAAAAGCCGGCCGCCTGCTCAAAGGCGCGGGGCCCCAAACCAGCGATCTCCAAAAGCTCCTTACGACTCTTGAAGCTACCGCGCTGATTGCGGTGCTCGACAATGCGCTTGGCGACCGAGCTACCCAGCCCCGAAACCCGCGATAACAAGGGCGCGCTCGCCGTATTCAATTCCACGCCCACTTCGTGCACGCAGCTCTCGACCACTTCATCGAGCTTCTTGCCGAGAAAGGTCTGAAACACATCGTGCTGGTACTGGCCGACCCCGATGCTCTTCGGATCGATCTTCACCAGCTCCGCGAGCGGATCCTGCAAACGCCGCGCAATGCTGATCGCGCCGCGCACGGTCAAATCCAGTTCCGGGAACTCTTCACGTGCCACGTCGCTCGCCGAGTAAATACTCGCGCCCGATTCACTCACCGAAAGACAGAAGGGGCTCTGATCGCCGCACTCAAAACGCGGATCCTTGAGCAGCTTCTTGATGAAAGACTCCGTTTCACGCCCATGGGTACCGTTGCCCACCGCAATCGCCGCCACCGGATGCTTGCGACACAGGCTCAGAATCGTTTCCTCGGCCTTCTTTGTCTGCGATTCACCTTGCACCAAGTAGATCGTCTCATTGGCGAGCAACTTGCCCGTTTGATCGAGCACCACCACTTTGCAACCAGTGCGCTGCCCCGGATCGATGCCAAGCACCGCGCGCGCGCCAAAGGGAGCCGCCATCAAAAGCTCACGCAGGTTGGTGGCGAACACCTCGACAGCTTCTCGGTCGGCACGCATCTTGAGTTCCACGCGCACATCCATCTGCGCCGAAGTCACCAGGTGACGAATCATCGCATCGCGGCACGCCTTCTTGAATTGTTCAGCAAAAGGAGAACTCTCGTTGAGCGCGGTCTTGCGACGCACCTTGTACTCGAAAGACTCGTCGTCAATCTTGAGAACGCCACTGAGTACGCCCTCGGCTTCGCCGCGTCGCACAGCGAGGTAACGATGCGAAGCAATGTTGAGCACTGGCTCAGCGAACTGCGCGTAGTTGTCGAACTTGGTGACCTTGTCTTCGAAGGCCTTCGTCTTGGTGACGGTGAGCACGCCCTCATTCAAGTAGGCGTCACGAGCGGCTTTTCGCAGCTCCGCATCCTCGCCGAGGCGTTCTGCAATGATATCCCGCGCGCCAGAAAGAGCGGCAGCAACGTCGGCGACCTCCTTTTCGGTGCTCACATAAGCCTCAGCCTCCTTTTCAGCAGAACCTTCGAGGGGTTGCTCCCAAATGCGGTCGGCAAGGGGCTCCAAACCCTTTTCCCGAGCGATCATCGCCTTGGTGCGGCGTTTCGGCTTGAAGGGCAGGTAGAGATCTTCCAACTCGGCCTTGGTTTCGCAGCCGTTGATCTTGTTCTTCAAGCCGTCGGTCAACTTGCCCTGCTTATTGATCTCATTGAGCACTGCCGCTCGACGCGTCTCCAGCTCGACCAAATAAGTGCGACGTTCGAAGATGGTGCGGATCTGCACTTCGTCGAGCCCACCGGTGCGCTCCTTGCGGTAGCGAGCAATGAACGGCACCGTCGCGCCCTCCGCCTGCATGGCGACGACGGACTTCACACCACTTTCCGGGATCGACAACTCCTGCGCGATGAGTGCATCGATGTGATCCATCTTGGCCGCGATGTCGGCTTTTACGGTTGCAGCAGGCGGGGCACCTGCGGTCGTCGTCGTGGTGGATTCGGCGGAGTCGGTGTCAGTCATGAGTGGCACGAACTACAGCAACTTCTGTACGCGTGTCCAGTGCCATCCCCGCGCCCGGGGGAACACGTCTCACCACCACTTGGCACGCAATTTCTGGAAGCAGCGGGGTGGCCCATCTGAGCGTGCCAAACAGGGTTCAGCTCTGACAGAAATGTCCGAGGGGACGGCTCGTGAACTCTCCGCATTCATCTTGAGATCGCGACTGAATAGCGATTTGTGAGCCGGGCACGCAGCTTGCTTAGCGCGCTCATGGGAAATTTTAAGTGGTGGGGAGCCATGGTCGTCAGCGGTCTCTGGGTGGGCGGTTGCAACGTCGAGTTCTGCGAAGACGACTTCGAGACAAAGGTGGCTGTTTCGTCAGGTACCTATACCGACCCGCAAGGGAAGGAAGTCCTGCTCGGGGGAAGGGTGAGCGTTACTTTTCCTCATGCACAGCTCGTCGACAAGGATTGCCTTGAGGATTCCGAGCCCATCGGCGCTGGGGGCGAGTCCGGTGCGGGCCTTGGCGGAGCGATGCATAGCGAGGGTGGCGTGAATGGCGAGGACGATCGGCTCTGTACTGAACTCCTCAACAGCACGACTCTGACTTTTGACCGCAAAAGTGGCAACGTCGAACGGGTGTTCCACGACAGCTCTGGCGCTGAGATCCGAGAAGTGTGGGCGAGCGATGCCACAAGCGAAGTCGAAACCGATCTTCTTGGCTGCTATCCGGTGGAAACTGAAACCCTCGTCCTCACCATCAAGTCGGTCAAGAGGGACAACAAGGAAGTGGCCATTCCGACAGCCAACGAAAGCTTCGACGTACGGCTCGAATGGTTGATTGAGGGCGACCAAGAAGGCGCTCTCCTCACGGCGAGGAATCGACAAAGGACGGACAGCGATCCCGTGTACGTCTATACCGAATGGTATCCCGCAAAGTAGGCGCACGTCACCCGCAGTCTTTGAAGTCAGTGCAGCTCCTGGTGCCCGAGGTGCACCCTCATCGCGGGATGCGCAGCGGAAAATTCGCGTAAGCGAGCAAGAGAATCAGCCGCTTCTTCGCCCGATGTGTTGAAGGTACCCGGCTCCACTCCGTGCTCCCATCCCCACGCGGTGTGGGAGCCGTCACCCGCAATCAATTGCACACCTTCCGTGCTGCGCACCACGAAGGCCATATTCCCCTGCGTGTGGCCAGGGATGTGCAAGCCAACCAGCGAACCATCACCGAAAATATCAACCCACGCAAAAGGCTCTCCTTCCGCGCGATGCACTTGCCACTGCAGGAGTGGTCCGAAACCCTCCAAGTTCAAATCAGTCGAAGGGCGCACGAGCACATGAGTCGCCCGCGCGTCTTCGTGTTCGCCCGGCCCCACGTAGAGCGGAACGTTCTTGGGAATGTCCTGCAGCCCCAGGATGTGATCGAGGTGCAGGTGGGTGAGAAAGACTCCGTTCAAAGCAGTGGAGCGGGACTCCATGTAAGCCCGCGTGTCGAGACGCACTTTGAGTGCGTCAAAGGGCATGGCCACCGTAACAGGAAAGCGCAGTGGCATTTCGTCTGTTTGGTGGGCCACAGAACGTGCAACACCCGAATCAATCAAGAAGCCGCCGTGCTCAGCGTGTTCAATTTCGTAAAAGTAAACTTGAATAGCTTCAGGGCCGTCTGAAAGGTGGGCCGCCTTGGCCTGGGGATGCTCCAGATTGATCATGCCTTCGCGCGGGACGGCCCAATCGGCCGCGACGAATTTGCGCAACTCGATGGGTCCCGGTTCGTCCAAACGGCTCTCGAAATCCGCCCAGCTGAGCGGCTGCGCGGATTTCGCCACCACAACCGGCGCGGCCTCCACCTCGTGGGTCGTCTGAGCGCAACCGCCGACAAATATCGATAGAATAAGGCCAAATACCGCTGCTTGAATGAGTTTCATCTGAGTTCTCTCGGGTTGATGAACTCACTCTGAGGCATACGGTTTCGTATGGGAATTGTCTAAATTTTCATGTATCTATACAAATATGAACATTGGCTGGGAGTACGTCGAAACCTTTCTCGCCGTAGCCGAGGAGAAGAGCTTCAGCGGCGCAGCGCGACGGTTGCATGTGACGCAACCTACGGTGAGTCGCCGGGTGAGCGCGCTAGAAGAACAGCTCGCGCGCGCTCTCTTTCGTCGCGATGTCGAAGGAGCGCACCTCACGGATGAAGGAGCCAAACTTCTTCCGGCTGCGATCGAGATGGCGCGCTTCTCGAAAGAGCTCGAACAGATCGCAACCAGCTTTGATGATCACCCGACGGGTACGGTGCGCATCGCTCTGCCACCAGCAACAGCCTACGAGTTCATCGTTCCGTTCGCGCGCGACCTGAAGAAAATTCTCCCCGATGTACAGGTGCATGCTGTGGCAGGGGTGGATCAACTCGATCTCTCGCGCGGTCATGCAGAGTTAGCGATCCGTAACAAGGGCCCCACGCAACCCGACTTGATGGTTCTCGCGCAAGGCAAAATCGAAATCGGTATCTTCGCTTCAAAAACCTACGCAAGCAGTGCGCAGGGCAAATCACTCGAAGAACTCGATTGGGTGGCTTGGTCCGACCCGAATACACACTTAGAGCCCAATCCGACTCTCGAAAAGCTGATCCCGAAGTTCCGCCCCGCCTTCGCGTCGAACGATTTCAATGTGCAAACGCGCGCTGTGGCTGAGGGCTTAGGAGTGATGATTTTGCCCCGAACAAGCCACAAAAATGCCCCCTACCCGACCTTCGTGGAGCTGGATGTCGGCCTCAAGCTCCCCGCAATCGATCTGTTCATCGTCTGCGCTCGCACCATGCGCTGGGTGCCTCGCGTCAGGGCTGTCGCCCAAGAACTCGTGCGCTCGCTGAGTCGCGTCAAAGGCATTCGCTGGCAAGACGAAGACTGCGAAAACTAACGGCTGCGACCTTCACCACTGCGAAGTTCACGAAGCAGCTGACTTCGATTCGCGCCTGAGCCACACCAACACCTCGACGTGGCGAGTGTGGGCAAACATATCAAATAGCTCCGCCGACTCGACCGAGTAGCCACCGTACGCCAGCGCCTTCAAATCACGCACGAGGGTCTTGGGTGAACAGGAGCACACGGCAATGAAGGGCGGAGCACTCTTGAGCAGATGCTCCACTCCCTTGCCAAGTCCCGCTCGCGGTGGGTCAACAATCGCCAAGTCGATCTCATCAAGCGTCCCTGAGCGCTCCGCTTGTTTTAGCCAAGCGGGGACATCAGAAGCGCTCCAGGTTGCTGTCAGCTGCTGCTCACTTGCCGCTCGCTCAGCGGCAACAATCGATTCACTTTGGATTTCGACTCCAAAGCCAGTGAGTCCCGCAGCAAGCAGAGGCAATAGAAAGTTGCCGGCGCCGCAGTAGAGATCAGCAGCGGAGCGGAGTCCCCGCGACTGGGCGCCCGCGACCAAGCTCGAGATCAAGTGTTGGTTGATGGTGAAATTCACCTGCATAAAGCCGCCGAGCGGGACTCGCTGAAACACCCCGGGAGTCAAAGGAAAGCGCTGAGTCGGTTGGCAGATATCGCCCGCAAAGCCGACCACTGCGACGTCTTGAAGCACCTCGCCCAGCCGACGACGCGGGGCTTCCTCAAACGAATGCTGATTCTGACCGGTGAGAAACAGTCCTGCTCGACCATCAAGATCGGGAGTGCGAATTTCCACGTGCTCGTAGAGCGACACGACTTCGCGAACTGGATTCAAGGCTTCTGTGATGGCACGCATGGCGCCCTTCAACTCGGGCAAGAGTACCGCGCAGGCTGGATCCTTCTCAGGGTTGAAGAATCCGAACTCGCCGGCTTCGTTGATGCGCAATCGAATCCGGTTCCGGTAGGCCAAGGGCGAAAGCGCAGGATGAAAATCAACTCGCTCAATGACCTCGAATCCCCCGCCGAGCGCCTCGCCGAGCAGTTCGCGCACCATGCCTAATTTCTGGGAGCGCTGAGCCGCGAGGGTCTGAGCGATCAGTGGACAACCTCCACACGCCTCCGCGACCGGACAATCAAGACGGGCCTGCAATTCAAGCTGCTCAGCGGGTGGCGCCATCGCTGCGAACCTTGCCACGAGTCGATTCAGTCACCGAGCAGGTAGTGAAAAGCGGCATCAAAGAACTGCCAGCTGGTTTCCGTTTGGCAAGACGCAATCTTGATCAAGGAAAGCCCTACGCGGGTTGCCGGAAGCGTGATGCCCACGGTTTCGCCCTTTTCATGCACAAAGACCACGGAATGCGTGCCGCCTGCTGAATCGACAATGCTTGCAGGCGCAGCAGCACGAGTTCCCTGCAAGGTGATTTCGTCCGAGCAAACGACAATGGTGCCCGTCCTGCCCGCTGCGAGGGGATGCCCGGGTCTCAGCACAACGCCCGAATTTTGCATGGCTTCATGCCCCATGCCGCCGAACCCCATTTTGGCGGTCACCGATGGTTCGAGCAGCAACATCGGCACTGCGACCTGGTTGAGCGAGGTGGGTGTGTCCAGGCCGTCGGCGCTCGGCGACACGACGAACATATCGTAACCTTCGACGTCCTTCGGCTTCACCACAAGTTCAGAGATGCGCGTCACCTCTGCGCCAAGATCCGTCAAGCGATTCTCCACGGTTTGGTCCGTGGAAATCGGATTCTCATCCACCACGAGAAGAACACGAGGAGGCACGACCGGCGGCATTCCTCCCATGGCCGGTTCACCACCAAATGCGAGCTGCCCCCCAGTGCCACTGGCACCATCGCCACCAGTCGATCCACCAGGATCTGCGCCGCCTTGGTCGATACTGCCTCCGCTGGAAACACTGCCACCCGTCGATGTTTCGCTGCCGTTCGATTCAAGTTCAAGCAGCGAGATACGCTCCGTGGAGCAACCAAGAGGCACCTGCAGTAGCAGGAACATCGCCAGCAGAGCCTGGTGCGGTATCGACAATCTCACTTGGCTAAGACTATCACGCAAAATGAGCTCGAACCGCTATTTTTCTGCCGAATTCAGCTGCGCGAGCTGAGCACGCGCTTGCCCGGCAAGTGGTGAATCTGGATGCTCCTTGAGCAACTTGGAAAGCTGCTGACGTGCTCCCAACAGATCTCCTCCACGCTGAAGTGAGAGCGCGCTTTGGAAGATTCGATTCTGTTCTGCGAGAGCAGAAGGGCCATCTGCCCGCCTGGTTGAATCACGGGCGGCTGGCGGCTTTGCATGAACCTTGACACGCGAAGTCGTTGACGCTGAGTTCTGAGCAACCGGTTCAGAGTCGCCTTGGACTTCCACAGCTTCGGAGTCCAAATTCTCAGGCTCTTCTTGAGCCAGACCACAGCCGGAGTGTTGTCCCGCCTTGAGCCAAGAACTGCCCTGGGGTCCTTTCACTTCAACCACACCGCGCCGCACGATCACGCACGGCGCAGTCGCTTCTTCAGCTACAGTGACCGAGAACTGGGTCCCATGCACGATTACCTGATGACCAGCTGCGCTTACCGCAAATGTCTCATCAGCGGCTAGAGGTGGCACGTCGAGCTCAAGGCTGCCGGAAACCAAACGCACTACGCGATTGCGCCCATCCTGCGAAGGAAATCCTTCGCGCGCCATGGTTTGGGGGAAGTCGACGACGGAGCTCTCCCTCACGGCCAAACTCGCGCCCCAGGGCGTCCGGATCGTTGCACTTGACTCACTCCCTGTGCGAAGCGACGCCCCCGCATCAAGTTCTAGATTTGCGGAAAGAAGACTCCAGTCTCCGCTCGCCTCGCGCACCATCACCGAACCCGAGCTCTCGGCAACCAAGCCAGCACGGTCAGCTCCTTGAATCCCTGGAGCTACTTTCGGCAGCAACCAAAGGGCCGCAGCCGCGGCCACTGCCGTAACGGTGACTGCCACGAGTGCGACTCTCACCAAGGGGCTCTTTTCGGAATCGCGTGCTTTTCGCAGGCCACGCTCGACAGCTTGCACTCCGGCCTCGCGCTGACTGAGCGAACGCCGAGCGTACTCGGCTTCTCCATTCGAGTGCTCGCCCAGATGCGCAAATACATCATCGAGAAACGGATCCGACTCCCGCTCACTGTTGGTACTCTCCACCAGCCTCAGATCAGTCATCACGCTCTCCCAGATTTCGGCGCATCAGGTGGGCCAATTCTTTGCGTCCACGCACCAATCGCGACTGAGCGGCAGCAAGGCTCACACCCGTGAGATCGGCTATTTGAGGAAGGTCATGTCCCATCACTTCGAATAAGACGACTGCCTCCGCTTTATCAGGCGAGATTTTACCAAGAGAGTGTCGGAGTACCTTCAGCTTGGACTCCATCTCGTATTGACGGTCGGGTCGACTCGACTCCTGAGCGGGCACATCCAGCGAGGAATCCTCTTCATCTTTGCGAAACCAGAAGATGCGGCGCTCGTGCCGACGTCGCCTCAAATGATCGATCGCTACGCGAGACGCGATCACTGATGCCCAGGTGGTCAGATTACATCTTCCAGCATACTGCTGCTTGGAAACACTGAGAACCACGCGCTCCAGTGAAAGCTGAATGACGTCTTCGAATTCATGATCTTGGGGCCCAAGAACCTTCGCCACGGTGCAGAAAATTGCGCGTTCAATGCGCTCATGAAACTTCCGAGCTGCGCCTCGATCGCCACGTTCCAACGCGGCGACAATGGCCGCGTCTTCAAGGGCTCGGGAACCGGGCACCTCGTTTAGGCTCCGCACATTGTCTGGAAGCCGCACCTTGTCTGGAAGAGAGTTGTCAGGAAGGGCGTTGTCGGCAGCGCGGCCGGCACCAAGAGCATCGCCCGGAAGCTTTGACTCTTGGTTTCGCGACGCCCCATCCATTCGATGGAGAGTAGCTGATTTCAACTCGGGGTCTTGAACATTCCGCGTTCCTGACACGCGCCCGGGAGTATCGAGGCGAGTGGGTGGAACGGGAGAAGATCGGGACATGATGAGCGAGCGAATCCGAGACAAAGAAACGGGCAAGATCCAAGACGAACCACGCCCGCGGTTCAGGCAACAAAAACTAAAATTGAAACCAAAAACCCAATTCGGCCTCCGCGCCCCATGGCGAGATGTTTCCAAGCAATTGATCTTCCACAAGAACTTCAACCCTTGGCGCGAGTAAGCTCGCGCCCCCGCGAGCACTCAGTCCCATCCACGAAACTAGAGGAAAGGCCAAAATCGCTCCCGCGGCTGCCCCATAGCGAAGACTCCAACTCCCTTCGCGGCGACCCGATCGGTCCGCAGACCAGTGCGTGACTGACATGATTCCGTCCAAGTAGAGGGCCATGCCAAAGGGCTGCTCAAATAGCCAAAGCTGCACGCCCAAGCGAGGCTGCAGATTCATTTGATCAGTAGGTGTTGAACCGACAAGAAATCCAAGCCCAAGTTCAGGACGCAGGGGAATGCCCACATCCACGGAGGCGCGCAGACTTCCACCAAGGGCGAGAGAACTCGCACTCCCACCGAGAAGGGCCGCAGTCACGTCTAAGTAAAGGGAGGCCTTTCGACTTGCTGAAGGAGTCTCCGGCTCTTCGACGACCGGCTCGCGCGCTGCACTCGCGGCGTCGTTCTGCTGCAAGGCCTCCGGTGCCGAGCTGTGGCTCCCGGTACTCAACATTTCGGCATTGGCTAGCGCCGCAATCACAAGCCCAATCGCTTCCCAGCGTTCCTCAATACGACTGGCTCGATCAAATGAGAGTTCTCTGCTGGCTTCCCGTGTTCTTTGTGGAGAAAACACGATGATTTTGGCGCGAAGCGCGCCATCCTCCGAGGACGTCCAGTGCACCTGAACGCGAATCGCGTCCTCATGTCGGTTAATCGATTCAATGCGGCAGGCAGGGGGCCGCTGGCTGCCGAACACGGATGAACAGCTGGCAGCAACGATTTGCTCTACTTCTGCTGGGGCACTCGGCTCTACCGCAATCGATACAGAAGCGGCGAGGAGCGCGGCTGTCACAAGGCCGACGGTCACGCGTGAGGAAGTCTCCAGCATGACTCTAGCGGTAGCCTTGAGCAGAAACCAGTTCGCCCGAAGGAGCACCCGCGCCGCGAAGAGAAAGAGATCAAGAGAATACTGATCTATTTCTTCCTGCGAATTTCTGCCTGAAAATTCTGCTTGGGACGTCTCTTCGGAAATGCACAGGTCAGCCCTGATCACCATCTCTGGAAGAGCACGCTACTTGCTTCCACTCAGTGTGCTCGCACTTAGCGGATGCAATGCCAAGCTCGGCGAAGGAGTAGAAGGCTCGGACCAGCATGATCCGACAGTCGTTTCACCGGGCGACGGAGACACGACGCAGGCTGAGGATTTCGAACTGCACGATCCTCTTGTGAGACGACTGACTCGCGATGAGCTTCGCTTTACGTTGGAAGACTCCTTCGGCCTCACGCTCAGCGAAGAAGATCTGCAGCAGATCCCAGCTGACCGACCCCTGGAAGGATTCGTCAACGTCGCAACGAGTCAAACGACTCTTCCCGAACACGTTGAAGCCTATGCGAACCTCGCGGCCAGCCTCGCCACCCGGCTCCAAGCGGCTGGTCAAGTGGCAACGCTGGCGGCTTGTTCGGACGTGACTGCGGCTTGCCGGGACTCGGTCATCAGCGCACTGGGCAAGAAGATGTTTCGTCGCCCCATTGAAGCGACGGAAAGCACTGCCTTCGCTGGGCTGTTCGATGCAATCGCCACAGAGGAGGGAGCATTCGACTCAGCGAGCCTCGCCGTGTTCCAAGCCATGCTCCAATCACCTCAGTTTCTTTATCGAATAGAAAACGAAACAGCCGCCTCAAGAGGAACCGCAGCGGGCACTGCGGACCCGGTTGGGGGATACGAAATGGCAAACCGCCTTTCTTACCTGCTGTGGGCATCCGCGCCGGACGAAGAGCTTCTCGCGGCTGCAGCCGCAGGACAGCTTGATTCGGTCGAGGGCGTGCGGGCGGCGGTCGAGGCACTCCTTTCAGATGCCCGAAAGTCGGAGCGCGTCACGAGTCGGTACATGATGGACTGGGCACGACTAGAAGCTCTTCCGGAAGATGGTGGACTCAAGCCGGAGCTCATATCCAGCCTCATTGCCTCTTACAACCACATGATCTGGACTGAAGGCATCGGCCCGCGTCGTGCTCTCACCCACGATCAGCTGATCATGACGGGAAGTCTTGCCGAGGGTTATGGACTCGAGAAGAGCAGTGAAGACCTCGCACTTTACGATATCTCTACGCTCCCCGGACGAGTTGGACTGCTCACTCACCCAGGGTTGATTGCGGGCATGACCAATGCAGACGGCGGAGCGATCGTTGCCCGTGGCTTGTTCCTGCAATCACAACTGTTTTGTCAGGAAACGCCTGATCCGCCGACGGCCGTTCAGGCGGAAATCGACGAGTTCATCAAACAACAACCTGAAACAGCATCTGATCGGACGATCGCGGAGACTCGACTTGAGAGAAAGGAATGCGCCGCCTGTCATTCCGGTTTTGATCCTCTCGCGTACGGGCTTGAACAGTTCGACTACCAAGGGCGATACCGACTGACCGACGAACATGACAACGAACTCTTCACCGATGGATGGATCCCCGGGCGAGTCCGCACGGAAGGCGGCGACGTTTTCTACATGAACATTGAAGAGTTCGCGGCTGCCCTGGAGGACGAACCGAAGGTCGCCGAATGCATCACTGCACAGCACGTCAAATACGCACTCGGGCGAGTGGTGAACAGGAAACAGGAACCCGCTGTCGCCCAAATAGCCGCGCTCTATGAAGCAACTGACGGCAGCTACCCAGCGCTGATCACTGCGATCGCCACCCACCCTCTGTTCCGTACGACGAAAGCTGAATGATCCATGAGTGCCCAAAAGAACTCACTGAACCGCCGACTTTTTCTTCGTGGCGCCGGATCAATCGCCGTAGCTTTGCCCTTGATGGAAGATTTCGCGCCGACTACTGCCCTGGCGGCTCCTGGTGACACACCCGCCCGAGTCGTGACCGCGTTTTTCGGCCTAGGACTCGACCCAGCCTGGCAAGCAGAGCGCTTCGACGGACCACTTGGCCCCTACGCACCGCTCCAAGACAAGATGGCGTTCTTCACCAACGTCAACATGAAGCAGGGATCGGGCGGTGCTCATTGCGAGAACAGTCCTGTGGTGTTTGTTGGCGAGAAAAACCCCAACGAAAATCGGTCCGGCGGGGCCTCAATTGATCAGCTCGTTCGTGGAGAGTTGGCTCCGAACAGCCCCAGTTTAGCCAGCGGACTCTGGTGGAGACGAGGAGCCTGTGACGCCCAGGCTCTGCGCGTATGGAATCCCGACGGCACGGCCCGACCGCCGCTCAAGCGTCCCAGTGAGGTATTTGAGAGACTTTTCGGCTCCTTCACTCCGCCGGACAGCGGCGATGCGACTGACGCGGAACTCGTCAAGGAGCGTCACACCAAGCGCAGCATCCTCGACACGGTCATGAGTCAGTACAAGACACTCAGCAGCCCCGGTTCGCGTTTAAGCTCCGCTTCTCGCCAAAAGCTGGAGCTACATCTTCAGAGCATTCGACAGATCGAATTGCAGTTGGCCCCTTCGGACGAGATCATCATGCCGAATCCCGAGACGTGCACCGTCCCCGACGCGCCAAATGATCCGGACATCAACGCCGACTACGATCAGTTTACCTATGGGACTGGCAACGGCGCGCCCCAAATTACCTGGCAAGATTATCAAAAGGTGTTCCGCCTTCACGCCGATCTGTGGGTGGCAGGGTTGCGCTGCGATCTTGTTCGTTTCGGAAACCTGATGTTCGAGTCTGCAGGCGGACACACCAATTTCGGAGGAACCTATAGCGCGATGGGCGACTCGACGGATTTTCCTGACGACTCGCAACACGATAGCTATTTTCACGCCAACAAGCCCAAACATGCGCGCTTGGTCCAGCACCTCGCCCAGAGCAACATCGCCTACTTTCTCAGCCAACTCGATTCCTTCACGGAAGCCAATGGGCGAACCTTGCTCGACAACACCACGGTGGTGATCAGTACTGAGTACGGCTGGAATCACAGTTCTGAGGGAGTTTTTCACGCAATTGCTGGCGCCAGCGAGCGATTCAAGAGTGGCTTTTACACCCAGAAGCTCAACGCTATCGACATCTACAATGCCATCCTCGTTGGCCATGGACTCCCGGCAACCGTCGGAAATGCGACGAACGTCGATTCAGAAGGCGACGCGATCGCCTCACTACTTAAGTAGCGAACACGTCTAGGCCATTTGACCTTGCACGCTCAGTTGATGGCGTCAGACTGGAATCCCCGAACAGGCCCCGCGTTGATATTGAGTAACGTGCACCCCATTTGAGTAACGTGCACCCCATTTGCGTAACGTGCGGGCCGGTGTTCAGCCCTGCGAGTAACGCTACGTAACGCCACATAACGAATTCAGTTCAGCTCACGACTTCGAGCTGCGCTGAACGCCTCGCGCGTGAAGTCGCACTTTTTCCGCACTGATAACTGACTCCATCCACGCCAACCGTGAAGAAGATTCGCTCGCTCACGTAACTCGGATCACTCAGATTCTGCTCTGGAAAATCGCGATACGCGTACCTTCTCGGACCGATGGGGGAAATCGGTCAGTACACAATTCGGACGTCGGCTAGCAACTTTCGGCCGGTACTCCTTGAACCTGCAAGGAGACCTCATGCACTTCCCAAAGTTCACTCACAAATCGATATCAATCGCACTCGGCACTTTTCTCTACACAGGAAGCATCTGGGCACAGGACGAGGCCCCCGCAGAAGAGGTGGAGGAAGCCCCCGAGGTTGAGCCGCCTGCGGCTGAGCCACCTGAGCCCATCGCTGAAGAACCCGCACCGGTGGAAGAAGAGCCCGCCGAAATTCCTGAGGCGGACGAGGAGATGAGCGCCACCGAGGACCCCCCAACACCGGAATTGACTGAGGGGACGGTTCCCGAAGTGGTCGAGGAGATGCTCGGCGGCATCAACTGGGGCGTTTGGGGTCGGGTCGATCTCGCTCTCGGCAACGGTAATGACCTCGGAGACATTTCGTCTGCAGGCAGGTTCGAGCTCCACTCCTCTGGCTCGCTGACCAAGTACATCAACTTCACGTTGAACTTCATCGCCGAATACAACCCAGAAATCGCCCCCAATGCGAGCTTGCTCGACGGGATTATCCAGCTTGATCTCCATGACGCGTTTCACGTCTGGGGTGGTCGCATGCTCGTTCCTGTCGACCGTTCCAACTTCGCCGGACCCTTCTTCATGGGGCCCTGGTACTACCCCGGATTCGGCTTCGCCGACGGTCAAGTGGGCGCGCCACGCCAAGGACCAGTTGGACGAAACGACGGCGTCACCGCCTGGGGCTACTTCCTGGATGGCATGATCAAGTACTACGCTGGCGCTTACGATCTCTTCGACGTCGGCAATACTCCACTGTACTCGGGTCGCATTGGCCTCAGTCTGCTGAGCCCTGAACCGGGCTACTACAGCAACAGCATGTACTACGGGAAAGATATTCTCGCGATTGGTCTCGGTGGTCAGCTCAAGCAGGACGGGTCGGTCGGAGCAGGTCCTATGCCTGGCGATCCGGTCGTCACAGACACCTATTCAGAAGTCAACGCAGACATCTTGTTCGAAAAGAAGTTTGGCAACGGTGGTGTTCTCGATCTCGAAGCCGCGGCCTACCTCTTCATGGGCGACTACGAGCCGACTGATGCTTCATGGTTTGCTATGGCTTCTTACCTGATCCCCACGGGGATCGGAGGGTTTCAGCCCCTCGTCCGCGTCCAGCAGGCCATCCCCTCTGCCGATGCTGCCGACACCTCGACTTTGATCGATGCCCAGGTGAACTATGTGATCAACGATTTCGCGACTCGCTTCGCCCTCGGCTACCGCAACGGTTTCGCCGGAGACGCAAAGACTCAGGGAATCTTCCTGGGAGCGCAGTTCATCAAGTAACACCGTCCTTCAGCAGAGCAGCGGTTCTTCAGCAGCGCTGCTCGGGTGATCCAGAATCGAATCGCTGCGGCTACGATCGTCAAACAGCTGCAGCCGAGCAAAAGGGAATGAGCCACGAGGTTCATTCCCTTTTCTTGTGATGGCGCTCGCTCGATTCATGGCGCTCGCTCGATCCGTGGCGCTCGCTCGAATGCGACGGCCGCTTACTCGTCGCGCGCTGCTACTTCACGATCGTGTCGTCGATAATGATGTTGCAGTTAGTGAAAGCGAGATTGGTATCCACGCGAAAGTTCGACTGATCCGAATGCCGTTCAGCATGAAAGAGGTCGAGCGCGTAGGTCTTACCTTTTTCGATCCCCAGCTCTTCCGCGACGTCATCAAGCGAGATGGAGTCGCTCAATTCAGGGTGCAACCCCCCGAGATCGATCGCGAGTTTACGATTGATGAACACCCACAGGTCATCGTCACCTGTGAAACTAAAGGTTTCACCTCCGAGGTAACGAAATTCCGTGTGAATTTCGGTCGTGAAACCAAAGTTGTGGTCTTGCTCTTCATTGCCAAAGCCTTCGCCATCGAGAGGAAAGAATGCGTCACTCTGAAATGTGAGCACGCCATCGTTCGGCTCAAAGGAAAACGAAGTCAGGTAAGCCCGATTGACGCCATCAGTATTGCGATACCACTGATCAAAATCATCGGTAGTTGTCGTGAACTGGTGATCGCCTGGCGCATGCACCGGTTTCAGATCTTCGCCTAGCGTCTCTTCCACGATCCCCTTTTCGCCGTTTCCCGTATAGGTCTCAAAATCTGGATGACCTCCCCGATCCCCGCGCTTGAAGTCTCGCACCACGCCTAAGATCTCAGCGCCGCAGCCTTCAGAACCGCTGTCGGAGCCACTGCCTGTCGGGTTCTCTTCGGTCAGCTCTTCCCCGAGCAACCAGCCGCCCTTCTGTCCCTTCTCGAACCCCGCGGGAAGCATGTAAGGTCCGCCAGTCGAACCGCCCATACCCGATGTTGACCCGGTGCCGTTCATCTCCCCGCCCATCATGTTGCCGAGATCGATGTCCTCGTTGTCCATGTCCTCATCAGTCGCCGGCTGCCCCTTTTCCTCGTCGTCAGAACAAGCTGACAAGGAAGACGAAATGAAAGCGACGGAAACAAGGCAAAGTGAGCGGGATAAAATGGACATAGCTTTTACTTCAGTAACCCGAGAACGCATCAAGCGGTTCAACTTTTTGCATCATTTTCTTCAGAACAGATTAATGCACCCCCAGCACATCGAATCCGACGCTCAAGCGCACTCCCTCACCCGCCTGAGGAAAGGTGTGATGATCCAAGCACGACGGAAAAACGACGATACGTCCGACCTCGGGGCACACAGTGGAAAACAGCCCCGCTTCACTTTGCCCAAAAGCAAGATGCCCTGCGAGTGAATGTTCTCCAATGCTCTCGGGTACTTGCAAATAAAGACAACCGCTGAGCCACGCGTCAGGGTGAAAGTGGACGGCTTGATGTTCTCCTGCCTCTAGCTTCACCGCCCAAGCATGCACTCGCACGTTCTCAGGCCGACTGCGCACAACCAGATGCTCCGGAGAGATGAGCTGGAGCTCCTGGGTGTATGTGCTGATCGCCGCAGCGACAATTTCGTACAGCTCCTCAAGATCGACCTCGGGTTCCGAAAACAAGTCTCCCGAATAGCTGCCCCCAGAAGTCGCTTCGCTCAAGGAAATGGGCACCATCGAGCGATGAGATTCTACCTGTGGTGCGAGGCGTTTGAGGATCTCCAAATCGGATGCAGGGAGATCCCAAGTACGGAGGAGTCGTCGAAATGGCGAACGCATCGACTCGCCAAGCTCATGAGCAGATTCGTCAACAGCTCTCGCTCGAAGCGCGCGCAGACCCGCGTGACCACGACGCTTCAGCCAAGCTTCTGTGGCGAGAACATGTCGCTGCTCTGCGGAGCCGAGCGCATAGTCCATCATGGCGTGCAGCGCCAAAAAGTCGCACCCTCCGCTTTTCAAGACGCCACGCAGAGTTTCCGTCGCCTGCTGCTCCAAACCGAGTTCGGCCCAGGCACTCGCCAACCCGACCTTAGTCTGGACCATCTCACATAAGGCTAAGCTGCTGACAAAGTGACTTTCCGCCGCGTAGGCCCGTCGCGTCTGCAAATAGGTCTCGCCCATTTTCGCAAATGCGCTTGCTGCCAGTTTTGGGCACTTCGTTGCGCGAGAGAGTTCAACGAGCGCAGTCTCCCAGTCACCCAATTCCTTGGCGCAGTTGCCGAGGCTGTAGTGGGCCGCCAGGCTGTTCGGATCGGCGCGCACGGCCTCCTCAAAAGCCCGTCGGGCATGAAGCGGGCTTCCGATTTCCATTTCAAGCAACCCGAGCGCGCGAAGGTGGGGCTCCGATGGGGTATGCGACGAAAGCATTCGCGCTGTACAAACAGCCTCTCGAAGCAATCCTCCGTTTCTCAGAAGCACCACATCACTCAGTGAAGTTCGGGTAGAATCGTTGCTCACATTCTTGGGAGCTAGTTTGTATCGCGAGCCTGTCCCAATTCAATGTCGCATGTGGATGGGAGAGCGATTCTGTCAGAGTCTCGCCTGCAGCGAGCGGCTCACGGCGCTTGGCGACAGGCCTTCACTCCCTCCCGAAGTACTCATTCAGCAGTAAATCCATAGTGATACCCACCCACGGCCCCCCAAAGACGTAGGGCTGAGGTTCTACTTCTGGAAGCTCCAGCCGCCCCGCAACCACACCACCGACCAAGGACATCGCCAGGCCCCAGGTACCTGGCACCCATTCCGGGCCCACCCGAAGCATGAAATCCGGTCGCCATCCGGAAACAGAGAGTTCTTGAAGCGGTCCCAACTGTTTGCGCTTTGCATTCACGTGGAGTGCACGTACCTCGAACTCAAACGCTAAGTCGACGGCGTCGGACAGGGTAAAAACGTATCCCAACTGGGCTCCGGCCGACACCACCTGAGAGACCACTTTTTGACTGGTGCTGTTCCCCGCTTCGTAGCCAAAAGCCAAGCCGAATCGAACTGGGAACTTCAACTGCAACTGGGCAGCAATCATCGCACTCGACGCTAGGAAGGGAGTGGAATCTAAAGAACGCAGAGCCACAAGATAACTGGTCCTGAGCGTGGCGCGATGTGAACGATCATGCCGTGGACTCATATTCACCACCTCCTTCTCTGAATCCGCCTGCTCACGCGGCTTCAGTTCGGGATGGGGTGTGGACTTGGGAGGACGGGGCACCCAGCCGAGCGCGAACACCAATTCGGCACCCGCAAGGGCCACCGTGCGCTCGGGCTCAGTTGAACCATCTGGGGGAAGATCGATAGTGCGCTCCATTTGCACTTCTCGATCTTCATCGAGCAACCTCAGCTTGATCTCCTTCTCCTGACATTCAATCGCGAGCAGATAACTTGGAGCCGCTGAAAGCCCTTCCGCATCCATCGAGAGTTCCAAATCGATCAATGCCCGGACCTGCTCAGCAGTGAAACGTGTGCAGGACTCCGCTGTCACCTCGGGAGCTAGCCCCCGCTCCGCCCGGGCAGGTGAAACTCCGAAGAGAACAGCGCAAGTCGCCAACACTGACGACTTCGCCGGAAACCACGCCGCGATCACTTGAGCAGTTTACTCAGACGTCCAGCGTGGGGACCAGTGGGAAAGCGGGCCTGGTAAGCCCGAGCCTGCCGTTTGGCGGCAGCGAAGTTTCCTTGGAGGGCGAGACTCACAGCTTCCTCCGCGAGCGCGTCCTCTGTGATAGCGCTTCCTTTAGCAATTTGCTGCACTTTCCTAAACGCAGCCGCTGACTCTTTGTACCGACCTTGAGCACGTTCTACCCGGCCCAGGGTGAAGAGAGCATTGATGCTGCGCCCGTCAGCAGGATAGCTCCGCACCACTTTTTGTAGATGACGCGCCGCCAGATCCCAGTTCTTCTCGCGCCGCGCTTCGTCGGCCTGACTCATGAGCCAGGTCACCACTTCCTCGGGAGCTGGCGTCCTGGGCTCCGCCTCTTTTTCGTCGGGAGCCGGCTCGGCGGTGTTGATTCTCAGATCATCGCCCGATTTCAAGTCAACACGACGTTCTCCTTCAGTCACTGTGACAACACCACGGGTCACGTGCACCTCAACTGAACTGTCCTCAACACTCACCTCAAACACAGTTCCAATCACTTCGATCAACACATCGCGCGCGTGAACTCTGAAGTGAAATCCTCGATTCGGATCAACTTCGTAACTGACCTTGCCGGCAGATTGGCGGAGCTCAATGTCTTCGCTGGTTTGCTCCAACGTCTCGACGTGCGCCCCGGGGGCAAGCCGTGCACTGGTGCCGGAAGAAAATTGAATCTCGGAGACACCAGGCGCGAGAGGCGCCTCAGGCGGCGTTGCCACCACAGCCGACTGATTCTTGCTCAGCGATTCTGGTTGAGAAAACCAAACCAAAAGTGACGCAGCCGCCGCCACGGCCAGTGCCGCTCCCGCCATCCAAAGCTGCGAACGAGCAAATTTTCTCTCATAGCCGGCCAAATCGGGATCCGAGGCAGATGGTAGACACGGGAATGTTCCTGTTCGGCCTTCGCCAAGCCGCTGCATTTCTGGTCCGACGCGCTCAAGAATGCGAGACAACACACGTGCCTCACGCACCTCGTCCCACTCGGGCTCCATGAGCTCCCGCGATTCTTTGAAAAAGTCATCCATCGTGGCCCAACCTTTTCTTCACACGCTCGTCAGCGGTGGCCACGCGGCGCTTGAGGGTCGCCAGAGAGATCTCGCAAGCCTCAGCGGCATCCGTCAGTGCTTGGCCTTCAACGCGTACCAAGATCCAAGGAAGACGAACCTTCGGGTCAAGACGACCAAGCGCGTCGAAAAGGTCGTCCACCCGCGTCGCTGTCGCCATGTCGGTCTTCTCACGCAGGACCTCCACTAAGTCCCTGCTGATGTGGTACTTCCTGGCGCGCTGAGCCAATCGTTGTTGCACCTGGCGCGTCGCCACGATGATCAACCAACGTCGCAGGGCTGCCGGCTCCTGAAGTTGAGCAAGTCCGCGCAAAGCCGCGACAAAAGTATCCTGCACCACATCATCTACTTCTGCAGGATGACCGAGCAATCGATAGGCAACTCCTGCCACATAGCGGGCATGCGCTCTATAGAGAGCCGCAAATGCACGCTCATCACCATCCACCGAACGGCGGATCAAGTCCTCCTGACTTAGCTCAGCCGTAGGGACTGAGCGAAGATGAGATCGAGCGCGTTGAGTCACACCCTAACAGTACGAGATTTCGCTCAATGCGGCTCAACAATCTCAGGGAACGTCGACTCTCTTTGGAAGTTTATGTTCTCGATGAAATATCGCGACTTCTGCTCACATCCAAGCCGACCGGTTTGGGCCAAGACGCCGTGCTCAGTCGATCGTGAGGTCACCCCAACTTGGCGCCACTTCGATTCTCGGATCGATTTCCACACCGATGAGCGCTGATCCGCCCATGACGACCCGCGTCCCCTGGTCCACCACGGGGAGGAGCGAATCGGTAAAGAGACGAAGGTCTCCCCGACTCGGAAGGGTAATGCAAGAGACGCAAACCAAGTGCGGATGTTGTTTCAGACAGAAGTTCACCAACTCTTCGCGCGGCAGCTTCGAACCGAGATAGCTCACGCGACGTCCCTTGAGCGAGAGATGAATGGCCAGCGCCAGTGCCGCGATATCGTGTTCGTCGTGCGGCATTGTGACGGACACCACATGTTGGGCACCAACCGCGGGCGCCGGTGTACTCACGAAAATGGCCGCCAAGTGGGACTTGATCAGGCCAGTGGCAAAGTGCTCTTGAGCTATGGAAATATCACCGCGCTCCCAGCGGTCGCCGATCTCGTGAAGCACCGGAAAGTAGATCTCCTGGAGTCGCACCGTGAAGGAAACCGTCACCAACCGCGCGAGGATCTCGCTCGCCTCTTGGCCACGATAGCCGATCAGAGCAGCCAGAAGCTGACTTCTCATCCGCGCATAGGGCGATTCGCTGGTAAACGCTGACACCGGCTGAATGATATCTTCAACCGGGGCGCCCGCGGAAGCGCGCTCAGCATCACCCTGCGCATGTAGGAGTTCAACGGCTTCGCTGATCTTGAGACCAGCGGTGAGCGCATTCTTCACCTTGATGAGCTGAGAAACATCATGCTCGGTGTAGCGACGGTAACCGTTGTCCCGGCGTTCCGGCTTGAGAAGCCCATAGCGACGCTCCCACGCAATGAGTGTGTTGCGCGGGATGCCGGTCATGTCGGCGACGGTAGAGATTCGGTAGCTCACGCTGAAGTCGAAATGTGAGAGGGTAGAGAAGGATGTTTGGGACGGACGCCGAAGAGCCCTGCGAACCAGGCCCCGAGCGCCTGCACGGTCAAGATCCGTTTCCGAAAACCGGAAAGCGAGACTCGACCGAGTAATGAATTGCACGCGTAGTCGCGGCGCAGGCTGAGTCCGATATTCCGATACAGGTGACTGGCAACCCCGATGGCGAGTCGCGCTCGAACCGGTAGGAAATGAAAACCTTGGGCGCCGGAGGCATACTTGAGGTCGGCCAAAGACAGCAGTTCATCCACCACCCGGGCGACAGCATCGACCTGTCGACCACTTTCGAATTGCTGGCTCGCTGTAGAACTTTGGGAAGTGCTGAGCAGCTCGATCTGACTCAGCCCTGCCTGACTCAAGCGACTCGCAGGAAGATAAACACGATCGCGCTGTGCGTCTTCGAGTACGTCTCGGCAAATGTTCGTCAGCTGCATCCCGACGCCGAGATCGATGGCATGGCGACGTGCCTCAGGTTGATGCACGCCGAGAATCCCACACATCATCAGACCAACAGTTCCCGCAACTCGATAACAATAGGTCAGCAGTTCTTGATCGTGGCTGAACCGCACGGCTCCCAAGTCGGAGCGCGCTCCCAAGATCAAATCATGAGCCGGTTCCAGGCCAAATCCGGCACGCTCGGCAAGTTCTCGATAGGCAACCACGATGGGGTCGCCGTGACCTGTTTCAAGCGCCGTCTCCAGTTCGCCCAGCTGACGCTCTGCTGTCTCCTGGTCAACGGCTTCGTCCACTGCGTCATCGACCAATCGACAAAAGGCGTAAGCCACTGCTGCGTCGTCACGCTGCGCAGGAGAAAGAAACACGGAGGCCGCTCGAAAGGTCTTGGCGTGATGATCGAGGATGGCGCGCGCACGCGCCACCGTCTTAAGAGATAGGTTTGTTTCCGCTGGGGTCATCGGTCTCTCATTCAGCCGCTTCGGATTGCGAGGGTGTAGGTGAGGGGAGAGCAGCGCGACGTTCTGGTGCATCGATCACGCGCTCCAGCACCTTGGCCGAACAGAGAACCCCGGGCATGCCAGCTCCTGGATGGGTGCTCGCACCGACGAAGTACAGGCCTCCAATATCGGGACTGCGGTTGTGGTAGCGAAAGTAAGCCGACTGGGTAAGCACGGGTTCCAGACCAAAGGCGGCTCCTTGGTGAGACCTGAGAGGCCCTGCGAAATAGCGAGGATCTACGGAAAACTTGGTCTCAATGTGACTTCGCAATCCCGGCAGTTCACGTTCTTCAAGCGTCTGCAAAACGGCCTCGAAATAAGCTTCTGAGCGCTCTTCCCAATCGATGCCACTCAGTTGGTTGGGCACAGGCGAGAGCACGTAGAACGCGTCTTTCCCCGCCGGCGCCATTTGAGGATCAGTGGCTCCAGGTCGATGCAAATAGAGAGAAAAATCATCAGCGAGGATGCGACGCTCAAAGACATCTTCGAGCAAGCCCTTGTAGCGAGGTCCAAGGACAATCGTGTGATGCTTGGTCTCAGGGTACTGCTTGTCTGTTCCGAAGTAGCCCACGAAGAGACTCATCGATTGACGCTTCTTGAGAACGCGAGCTGGTCGGTTCTTTGAGAGCCACTGCTCATCGATCATCTTCGAGTAGACCACCGTCGGATCCGCGTTGCTGATGACCACGTCTGCCGAGATCACTTCGCCGCCCTCCAAGCAGACTCCAGTGGCCTTTCCGTTGGTGACCAGGATTCGTTCAACCGGCGAGTTCAGTCGAACGTCTGTCCCTAGTTCCCCGAGCAACTTGACCAGGCCGCCAATGATGGCGCCAGTGCCGCCGATTGCGTAGTGAACGCCCCATTTCCGCTCCAGCCAGTGGATCAGCAAGTAGATCCCCGGTGCTTTCATCGGGTTTCCGCCGATCAAAAGCGGCTCGAACGTGAATACCTCGCGCAGTCGTTCATCCTTGATGTACTTGGAGACGAGCCCGTAGACGCTCTTGTAGGCCGAAAGTTTCGCTAAGTCGGGGATGATGCGCAACATGTCCGTCACGCGTCCGAAGGGCCTATCCGCCAATTGGGTATAGCCGATGTCAAAAACGCGTTGCGCGTGCTCGGCCAACTTACGGTAACCATCAACGTCGGCTGGCGAGATTCTTTGGATCTCAGCAAGGAGCCGCTCCTCGTCTCCCACGTAGTCGAAGTACTCACCGTCGGCGAATGAGCAACGGTAGAACGGATCGACGGGAACGAACTTCATGTAGTCCTCCCGCGATCGCCCCACGAGCTCAAAGAGTTCGTCGAAGAGATAGGGAGCGGTGACCACCGTTGGTCCGGCATCAAAGCGAAACCCTTCGGATTCAAACACCCGAGCACGCCCGCCATGTTGGGGACCAGCCTCAAGTACCGTGACGTCGTAGCCCATGGCTGAAAGGCGGACCGCAGACGCGAGCCCTCCGAGTCCAGAGCCCATCACAATTGCGCGACTGGTCATTTTGCGACCTCACAGAGCAGATGAGCGATAGGCGCGAGCGCCATTTCTACCAATTTTTTCGCTACTTCTCGCAGTCCAAGTTCGTGGCGTAGGGGGAGAGAGTCGAGCACCTGACAGCGCATGTGTTCGATCCTGTCGAGCACACCTTGCAGCGCATGGCTCTGATCATAAAGAGCAATCACGCGTTCAACATCTGCAGCCGTCGTTTGCTCTCGTGGCTTTTCGAGAATCGAAAGAACCTCTGCGCGCGTTCGAGGAGAGTTTTCGAGATGTGCGAGGAGCAAAGCGCTCACCTTACCTTCACGAACATCGCAGCCCTTCTCACCGCGTCCCTTCTCGCCATAAAGGTCGATCACATCGTCTTGCAGTTGAAACAGAACTCCGAGCTGGACAAATGGCATCGCTAGACGCTCGGCCTCGATGAACGACCGCCCTCCGCAGATTGCGGCCCCGACCACTGGTAAAGCGAGCAGGGCCCCCGTCTTCCCCTCACATGCTCGCAAGTAGGAACTGAAGTCGATGTAAGGAGAGCCCTTGAGTGCCAGTTCGTCCACCTGACCACGCACTGTGGAGGTGGCGTACTTGGCGACCATCATCGAAAGGGGCCCTTGGATTTCGGGTGGCATTCCCTGAAGAGCCAAAAATGGCTGCATCAGGAGGAAGTCACCCGCATTAATGCCCTGCGCCAAGCCGTATTGAGCCCACACAGTGGCTTCGCCCCGCCTCACTGTATCGCCATCCTGGATGTCATCGTGGATGAGGGTAGCGTTGTGAAGCAGCTCAATTGCCGCCGCCCAGCTGACAGCAATTGCGCTGCTCACATCAAACTGAGCGCATGCCTGGAGTGCGAGACGAGCGCGCATGCGCTTGCCGCCTGAAGCAACCTGCCGAAACGCCATCGTACCGGTTTGATCGGGCTGTCGCCCGAGCACCAGCTCATCCATCGTGCTCTCCACCTGAGCCAGCAATGCACGATCACCGTCTACCCAGTCGTTCTTCACTTTCGAAGCAGGATCAGCTGGTTCGGGCAGAGCCTTCAGGGGCAGAGCTTCAACTTGAGACAGTGGTGCATTCATACTTACTTCCTTGGCTTGTGAGCAATACAATAGGAATCAACTGCTGAGCGCGGTGCTAGCCGCGCCGACGCCGCAACGTGAGGAAACTTTCAGGAGTTCAACCTGCAAGTTGAGGGGAGCTTTCAGAAACACGCGCCACATCACGCCGAGCACGGCGGAAGGCGATAGGGTTCCCGTCATGAACCCCAGCCAATCGGCTGAGGGCATCGCAAAAAATGCTTGAATGAAGTCGCGCATCGCTTGAGGACCAAAACGAGCGATCACGGCAGCTCCCCAGCGGTAAAGCTGCCAAGCTTGGCGGTCACTCACAGGCCAAAGCGCTTCATTTCCCCGACCAATTGCTTCCCGACGCGAAACGGAAAGACCGGAAGCGAGAGCCTCTGCGACTGACGGCGCCAAGCGCAGGGCCCGCAACAGCTGATAGCCCGTCGCCGGATGAACGAGCCCCGCCGAAGCCCCAAACGAGAAAACGTCGTCATCGTCTTGAGGGAGGGGCAATCCCATGGGGATCAAGCAACGTTCTTCCCCGAGCTCGGCTCCTGGCTCGATTCCCATTCGCTCCAGGCGATGAAGAAGGCGAGTACGAAGCAGTTTGAATTCTACTGGCTCGTATGAAACGAGAACCGTCTCTTGAACAAAGAGACGTTTTTCGGTTTCAGCTTCGACCATCGCATAGAGGAACGACGGAGTGCCGAAAGCCTCCGGGCTCCGAAAATCCATGAGCGACATTTCGCCGCTCCGGAAAGGAGATTTCGCGGGGTCAATCCAAATCCCGTAGGCACTCTGGAAAAAGGCCGGCGCAGCGCTAGCACGACGAGTCAGACTCCCACGCCCGGTGGCATCAATCACCAGACCAGGAAACTCCTCCGCATCCTGTCTTGAAACGACCCCTTCGCTGAACGAGACACCAGCTGCTCTCGCTCGCTCAAGGAGCAGCGCTTTCAACGACTCCGAAGAGAAGCGCAAGTAAGCTTGACCGAGAGCTGAACGCTCACCTTCACGCGTCCAAACTAGCGGGGCCGAATAACGACCACTTTCAGTACCGCTCAGCCCTAAGCCTCGCGCATCTCGTTCAAAGCCACCGAACGAATTCTTCCAAGGTCGCGTCAGTTCGGGATCCACGACGAGAGTGCGAAGACCACGACGACCGAGCTCTCCTGCGAGCGCGAGACCACTCGGTCCTGCTCCCGCGACGATGATGTCGTTTTTCCTCGAACTTTGCTCCAACACTGTGCAAACTATATGCGCTACCCCAGGCCAAAGCGCAAACAGTTTGTACATAGCTTGGACGATTGTTTTACTAAATGATTGAAATTACACAGATTAATTCGCAAGCGAGGTCGGACTCAATGCAAAAACCCGGTGCGTTTTGCTGGTGGTACGCGGATCTTACGGACTCGGAGGGATCGGGATGCGTCATCGTCTGGTCGTTTGGTCTGCCTTTCTTACCCGGCAGCCGAAAATGCACGTCAGCTCTTTCACGGCCGGCCGTGCACTTTGCTCTCTACGAAAAGGGTCGACCGAGCATCTATCTGCTCCAGGAATACGCCGCTCACGAAGCGAACATCGACATCCAAACCGGATCTGGTCACATTGGCGACTCTCACTTTTCACTCACACAGATTCACAGCGAGACTCGTCTCCTGATCGAACTGAACCAACCGATCCCGCATAGTCGACATCGTTTGAACGCAACCCTTGAAGTCAGCGGCCCAACAGTTCTTTTGGGTACAAGTGAAGAAACTCCACCCCATGTCTGGATGCCACAATCAACCTGGGCTCAAGGTTCTCTCTCCTGGAGTTCGGGCGACAGGAAGGGAACGCTAAAGGGTCAAGCCTATGTCGATGCGAACTTGAGCGAGCAGGCGCTTCATGAGCAGCCTATCGAGTCTTGGCGCTGGGGTCGCGTGTCATTCCCTGATCGCAGCGTGACTTACTACGACATTCTCGGCATTGACGGATCGCGAACACACACGGTAGCGGTTCAGGACAAAGGCTCGTTTCAACTGGAAGACGCTCGGCTCACTTTTGAAGATGATCAAACCGGACGTTATGGGCTCACATCGCCCCGAAAAATTCTCATCGAGCTCGCTGATGAAAAAATTGAAGTCAACCTGACGCATGTTGTCGACGACGGACCTTTCTATCAACGGTTCCTCCTGGAAGGACGAATTTTTGGGGTCGCTCACCAAGGTCCGGATCAAACCGGTCACGGCATTGCAGAAGTGGTCCTGCCCCAGAAAATCGACCTCCCGTGGCAGCGACCATTCGTTCGCATGCGCACTCACCAAGTCGACGGCAGAAACTCTGCGTGGCTACCTCTGTTCTCCGGACATCACGATGCACGCTGGGGACGGCTGCTTCGATCGCTAATGCGCGGGGGGCTCCATGCTTGACTCTACCTACTGGCTACTTCTGGTGTTTCCCTTGGTGCCGCTGCTCATCACTTGCATCAACTTGGCCAGCTGGCGCAGAGGCAGTGCTCCAATCAGGGAGAGGAATCAATCGGCTTTGCTCGCCGATCCTCCTCCGGTGAGTGTCTTGATCCCAGCCCGCAATGAAGCAAGCAACATTGAGGCAGCGGTGTGGAGTGCACTTTCTTCAAAGACGGCTTCCGGGACGAAGCTCGCCACAGAAGTCCTCGTGTACAACGACGGGTCCAGCGACGAAACTGCCGCACTGGTCAGCGCTCTTTCGAAACAAGATCCCCGCGTCAGGCTCATTCAAGGCGTGCCGCTCAGTCCTGGCTGGATCGGAAAGCCGCATGCTTGCCAAGGGCTCTTTGAGCAGTCTCAAGCCGAAGTTCTACTCTTTATGGACGCAGATGTTCGCCTGGAGCCAAGTGGCCTGGCCCGCATGCTCAGTCTGATGGACGCGCCGACATCAGGTCGCGTCATCTCAGCTGTACCTCGTCAGGAAGTCGGCTCCTTCATGGAACGTCTGGTGATGCCGCTCCTCATTCTCACGTATACGGCCTGGCTTCCTCTGCGGCTCGTCGAGATCGGCCGCAGCAAGAAGACTGTCGCTGCCAACGGTCAATTGATGCTGATGCGACGGCAAGATTGCCAGGCGCTTGGAGGATTCAAGGCCGTGCGCAGCGAGATCGTCGATGATGTGGCCTTCTGTCGCCACGCCAAAGCCAACGGTCTTCGAGTCGTATTTGGCGATGGCTTTCATATGGCAAGCTGCCGCATGTACCGGAGCGCTAGTGAAGTATGGCGCGGCTTTTCCAAGAATCTCTATGAAGGGCTTGGTAATCCGCTTGTTCTGGTTTCCGTGATCGCGCTCCATCTGGCCTGCTTTATCGCGCCCTATGTGGCTCTCCTCTTTGTGTCGATCAGTTTAGCACCTAGCGAGCTATGGCTCCCAGCGATGCTCGGAGTCGCGGCGAACGTTCTTTTGCGACTCTGCCTCGCCATTCGCTTTCAGCAGCCTTGGGAAGGTGTCGTCTTGCATCCATTCTCAGTGCTGACACTTTGTGCCCTTGCTTTGAATTCCTACGTCTGGGCCGCGCGAGGAAAGATTGAATGGGCGGGCAGAATTTACGCGGGGCGCGCTCGTCGCGCGAAGGAGGCCGCGTGAGCGCAAGAATTCACACCAGGAAGAAACCGTGGTTTCAATTTCTCTTTCGGCACTACGTGAAACGACGGCTCAAGAAGCAGTTCTCGGATATCCGATTGCTTGGCGCTTCTCACTTCACTCAACAGCTCGACGCTGGACCAGTCATCGTTGCTTGCAACCACGTGGCGTGGTGGGATCCACTCGTGCTAGTCCGGTTCGAAGCCTGGCTTCAGGCTGACGGCTATTGCCTGATGGACGCTGACAACTTGAAGGAGCTGCCTTTTTTTAACTCGCTCGGCGCGCTTCCGCTGGATCGAAAGAGTCGCCGACAAAGCTACCGCGACATGCTGGCAAGCTTAGAACAGGTGCGAGTTCCCAGGCAGCTACTCTTCATCTTTCCTCAAGGAAAACAGACTCCGGCACACCATCGTCTGGAATTTCACGACGGCGTTTCCCTCCTTGCCCAGCGCTCTGGACTCCCCATTGTTCCACTCGGTCTCCGCTACGATTTTGCCGAAGGCCCCCGTCAAATCGTGCACGTGGCGCTCGGAGCGCCTCTCAGCTGGACCGCTTCAAGCAAACGACGCACCTTCACCCAAGAACTCGAGACCGCCGTGGCCGGACAACTCGCGAAAATCGATGAACAGCTCTTGATGCCAAAACCGGAAGTCATTTCCCTACTGGGACGTCGACTAGACGGTGATCAAAAGGAGCGAGTGCCCCTGCTGGCAGCCTCCCTGCGAAAAATCAGTCCGGAGCCTCGATCATGACGGCTTCACGCGAAGTGATCGTCGTCGGCGGTGGGATCGGAGGGCTGTGCGCTGCAATCTTGATCGCGGCCCAGAACATTCCGGTTCGACTTCTCGAGGGCTCACGGAGTCTTGGGGGCAAAGCAGGGACCGATTTCCACGAAGGCGTCGAATTTGACACTGGTCCCAGCGTGCTCACTCTCCCCGAAGTCTTTGACGATGTTTTCTCTGCGGCTCGTCTCAGCCGCCAGGATGCCATCACCTTGACGAGTCCACGGCCTGGCTTCCGCTATCTCTTCGCCGATGGTGTTTCGCTCGATGTCTTTCATGAGCTTGAGGAAACACTGCTTTCGGTCGAACAAACGCTAGGAAAAAGCGAAGCGCTCCAGCTTGAATCCTATCTCGATTATGCGCGCCAGATTTGGGAAGCCGCCGCACCTCACTTCGTCATGAAAGAAGCCCCTGACATGACCCGCCTGCTTTTCGGCGGCTTGGGCGCCTGGGGCGCAATCGCGAAAATCGACCCCCTGAACACGCTGCTCGCAGCGATCCACAAGCGCGTCGATTCACCCCACCTGCGCCAATTGCTCATGCGCTACGCAACTTACAACGGCTCGGATGTACGTACGGCGCCAGCAACGTTAGGATGTATTTCACACGTGGAGCTGGCCCTCGGCGGCTACGGCGTTCAGGGTGGTATGTCGAAGCTCGTGCTGGCACTGAGCGACGCAGCCTATCGAGTGGGAGTTGAAGTCGAGTTGAATGCACGAGTCGAGGAGATCCAGATGCGGCGCAAGCGAGTTTGCGGAGTGAAGCTCCAAGGAGGGCGCGAAATTGCCGCGGAACACGTTGTCGCAAATGCCGATGTAGCTCACTTGGTGGATCACCTGCTCGCTGCACCGGGCAAGCTCAAAGAAGCCACGACCCGTTCCATGTCAGCCTACTGCAGCGTTTACCAGGCCAAGCGACTTCCCCCGGAGACTAAACGTGTCGCCCACACAGTTGTCTTCCCAGATGATTACGAAAGCGAGTTTCGCGATATCTTTGACGAGCGGCGAATCCCCAGTGACCCCACGATCTATCTCTGTGCTCAGGAGTCTTGCCATGGGCGCAGTGGTTGGACTCACCACGAACCGGTATTCGCCATGGTGAACACTCCTCCCTGCGATGAGGGATTTAGCGGACAAGTTCCCGATTCGCTCGCTCCGATGATCAAACGGCGCCTCGTCCAGGCAGGTCTGCTGACTGAGTCTGACGCGCAGATATGGCAGCGAACCCCGCGAGACTTGGCCGAAAGATTCCCGGGCTCACGAGGTTCTCTCTACGGCGCAGCTTCGAACAGCGCGACGGCTGCCTTCAATCGCCCTCCCAATGAACTCAAGAGCCTTCCAGGCCTCTACTTAGCTTCAGGCAGCGCGCACCCAGGTGGTGGCGTTCCTATGGTCGCCCAATCAGGTAAGCAGGCGGCCCGCGCTGTCATCAGGAACTACTCATGAAATCGATCCCCCGAAACCGTACTGTGAACAAGAAACGCTTCTCGCTGCTCTGCCTACTTGCTGGCGCCCTGAGCCTCCACTCTTCAGCGACCGCGACGGAAGATCTCTCCGGAACCTACATCATGTTTCAGCAAACCACGTCCGTGACGGAACTTCCTGTTCTGAAAGATGTGACTGCGAAGATGCGAGTGACGACGCTTGTGAAGCTCAATCATGAAGGCAAGCAGCTGAAAGGTACGGGTCAGCTTTGTGATCTGCACATCGAAAGCAGCACAGATCTCATCAGCACCGAGTTCCCTGCGGCGTTCAAGCGCGCTCTCCCGCCCATCGAAACAAGACTGTCACTGAGCGGTGAAGGAGACACCATGAAGCTCAATCAGGCAGCCTCCACCCTGGTGCTTGGAGCCAAGCTCAAAGATGACATCCGCGAGAGTCTGCCGAGCGATGCTGACGATCCTCGCGTCTTTGACCAAGATAAAGACGGTGAGCCAGGCATGACCGTGAAGATCGACGGCTTCGTTTCCGGTGAGGTCTATGTGGTTCAGCGTACGACCACGCGTCTTCGTGGCGAGCGTTTTGGCAGTTCCTTTCGTGGTCGTGTCTTGTTCACAAACGAACAAAACGTGATCGGGGCGAGCTCCGTGATGCTCAATCGCAGTCCCGATGCAAAACCAGATCTTTCCCAGAGTTTCTTCCGTCTCGAAAAAGTCGCCCCCGCGCTCACTTGTTCAGAGGCAGCACGCATTGCGCATACTTTTCGCTAGAAGCAGTTCGCGAGAAGCAGGACTCAGTCAGCTGGCTGGATCATCGTTTCGCCGTGACAGCCGCTGACGACGCGCCGATCTCCGGAGCAAGAATCTTCCGGGCCGGCGGCGCCGGCATTCCGGCCATCAGTCCGCGCAGAGGTACTGAGAGAACCTGTTCCTCACGGAGGTTGTCTTGTCGCAGAAGCGCATTTGCCGCCCAAAGGCCACTCGCACAGGCGGCTTCAAGGAGCATGGCTGGAAAGGGTAAACGGACCCAATCGCCCGCACAGACAAGCCCAGGCACTCCCGTTTCTACAATCGGGCGCTTCGCATCACACCCCACATGAAACGCGGTGAAGTCACGGCGTAATTGGAAGTGCTCATGAGCGACGACAGCCCCCTTGAGCTCCGGAAAGAATTCCTCCATTTCTCCGAGCAGCGTCGCCTTCACTGCGTCGTCAGGGAGCTCGTCCGGAACGGAATAGCAATGGAGCTCGATCACGGCTTTCACAGCTTCTCCCCGAGCCTGAGCGGCTTTCACGTCGCTTTGAGTCTCCTGCTCAAAGCGGTGATAGAGCGTCACGGAATCGAGAACCTGCACGCGCTCGGTGATCACAAATACGGGGATGTCGTCACGGACATCTTTGTCGATCCACAGGCGGAGCACGCAGTAGCGTTGCCCCGGGTGCAGCTCACCCAGCTGCTGACGAAGCGCGGAAGGCACCCCCTCGGCCTTCGACAAGATATGATTCGCGCCGACAACATCGGTCGAAACGATCACTCGATCAAATGCTTCGCCATTGACGAGAAACCCAGAATCTTGGGCGCGAAGCGTATCAACCGCGGTCTCCATCCTCAGCTCCGCACCATGATTGAGAAGCTCTTTTCGGATCGGCTCAAGAAAGATCGATTCGTAGTCCCGTCGCGGGTAGTCATAAACCAGGCCGCCGTCATGACTCAGGTAATAGAAGTGAAACGACTTCACGAGTTCGGCGAAGGAGAGCTTCGTTTCATCCGCGAAGAATGCGCGTGCGAAGGTATTGAATGCCAACTTCAAGCGCGGGGGCACCTTCGCCTTGTTTGAAAACTCCGCGTAGGAAAGATGGTCCAGCGTTCGAAAGGTTTCTTCAGCGTCGTATTCAAGAAACACGCCGTAGAGGTCGCGCCCTGGAGCCTTGAGTGCGTCACCCAGAGTAAACATCCCCGCCTTCATCAACGAAAAAAGGTTGAGCACTGGCGTGGTTTGCAGATCGGCGAAGCGGAGCACTTGACCGTCTCGACCAAGGATCACGTAGTCGCCGATCGAGGAAAACTCCTCCCGCAAAGACATCGAATCCAACCAGGAGTTCAGATTGTAATAGTGAGGAAAGAACGCGTGAAAGCCGTGACTCACCCAAGCCTGCCGCCCGTCCCCGAAGTCAACGGGCCAGCTGCCCAGTTTGCCCCCAAGATAGGTGTTTTTCTCGAAAAGGGTCACTTTGTAGCCGCGTCGCGCCAAGGTGGTCGCGGCAGTCAATCCGGCGACCCCGGCGCCAAGCACAGCAACGGTTCGCTCGGTCGAAAGCCGAAGTGGCTGGGTGAGATCGACCTGATTCGCTTGCCTCACGTAGCCACCCAAACGGCGCCGAATCAGCCACCTGAGAAACACAGGCCCCAAAAAATAAACAATGACGAGCGAGACGAGCACGCTGGCGAAGGTGATCACAAGCATCAAGAACTCGCAGCCTGCTCGACTAGAATCGAAGACCCAGGCCAGCCTGCAGCTCGCCCTGGACAAAGGGGCTCCCGCTCGTCGCGAAGGCGCAGCCGGCTCCCGTGTAGCAATAGAGTTTGCCCGAGGCGAAAGTCACCGGCAGGCGCGCGAGCAGGCGCAAATGGAGAAAATCGAGCAGTCGAATCTTGAGGCCGCCCTCAAGAGAAAGGGAAAAGCGAAAGCTGTCATCCCCAGTATCCAGGGACGCAAAGCGCGCCATTCCCAAACCAAACCCAAAGTAAGGAGTCAGGCGCCCCCGCGTTGCCTCGAGGTTTCCACCGAACTGAAAGTACTCAAGACTCGCATCTGTTTCGAGTATATCAAGACTCGGATCATTAGGTCGATAGCGTACGGTCGTCGCTTGACGACTGTAACCCAGGTAGATGAAGCCATTCTGCTGAATTCGGTAGCCGAGACTCGCACCGAATGAAGGTGCACTGTCAGCGCTGATCCGACCGTCATCGTCGTGATCGACAGAATCGTCGTAATCGTCAGGATTGGCGTCGAGATCGACTTTGTACGTACCGCCGAATCGATACCCGCCCGTCACATCGATCTCAAACTTGTGGTCGTCCGCCGAAGCTTCCGGGCTCCAAGTCAGGGCCGCCAGACAGGCTGCGGCCGGCAAGGCCGATTCAATAGAGAAGACTTTCACTCGCATCCCATAGCCGAAGCCGCCCCGCGAAGGCCACCCGCAGGCGCAACACCAGCGAATTGACGACCTGGAACCCGCCAACTACGGATCGATCTGTGAAGACAATCTCTAAATCTACCGCTTTGCTCAGCGCGCTAGCGATGTTCTCGTGTTCCCGCGAGTACCTCACTACTGCGGAAACGGACGTCGTGGTCACCTTCGGGGGCCAAGACCGAGACTACTCCGACTACAAGACCTATCTCGCTCCAGATACAGTCACGGATCTGTGCAACGCCATCAGTGATGACGGCGCTGAAGGCAAGGCGGGTGGACTCGGCGGCGCGGGAGGGCGCCCCAGCATCGATCCCGACAGCTGCAAGGAAGCTGACCACAGTCTCGACAAGGAGCTCTTGTCGGCCCTTCGCAAGAACATGGATGCTCTCGGTTACCGAGAGGTCGATCCCGACAAGGAAGAGCCCGACGTGGCCCTCTTCGTCGGCGTGGTCGCCCAAGACAACTGGTACTTGGCCTCAAGCCCAGGCTACTGCGACATTTACTACTATTACTACAACTGCTGGTACCCGAGTTACTCGTACGCCTACAATCTGCCCACAAACACATACTTGATCGATATGGCGGACATGAGTGAATCAGAGAACGGTGACCTGACCTCGGTCTGGACAGCCATCCTCCAGGGACTAGACCAAGCGTCATCAGAAAAATCCGGGAAGCAGCGAGTTGACGAAGCCGTCGACCAAGCCTTTGCACAATCGCAATACCTTGCTGATGGAGGAGACAACTGATGCGCGCCTCAACCAATTCTCGATTAACCCCCACACGCAAAGCGGCTGCGAGACACATCGCCATTTGCATCGCGCTGTTCGGAACACAAGTACTTGCCCCCTCGTCTGCTCTCGCACAGACAGCTCAGGCAGAAACACCAAAACCTGCGGCGCCCGCTCCAAAGCCCGCCCCAGCACCAGCTCAGCCTCCACCCCCGGCAGACCCTGCAACCACACAGCCGGCAGCAACGGAACCCGCAACCACCGAGCCGACAGCGGCAGAACCTGCAACCACCGAGCCTGGCGATCCGCCCGCCGACGCCGAAACTCCCACTGCGGTTCCTCTGACCGATGAGCCCGCGACGCAAACACCGTCAAAGGCAGAAGAACCGAGTGCTCCCGCAGAGGCGGCTTCCGTAGAAACGGCTCCAGCAGCAGCTGAACCTGTTGATGACGGTGGCTACTCCGATGCGGCCGTGGTCACTCCCCCAAACTCGGAGTCTCATCCCCACGACTCCGTATTCATGCTGGGCGTGCTCTGGGATCTTTCCATCCCCGTCGGTTCGACAACAGACTTCACTGGCAAAGTCAGCCCCCAAGGAGTTTCGGTGGACGGTCGCTATCGTGGATTCGGCAATCTCGGCATCGGCTTCACGGTGGCCTGGCACACGTTGTCGGAAAAGACTCGCAGCACCACGACCTACGGGCCAGCCACGATTTCCGGCACCCAAGTTCGTGAAACGGCAGCGACTCCATTCACCGGAAAAGTCTTCTACGCTCTCCGAGACATGAAGAAGGTCATTCCCTATGCGGGATTCGGCCTGGGCGGAGCCCGGGTGGTTCGACGGCTCGATATGGGCATTTCCCGCTTCACTGACGAAAGCTGGCATTGGGCAATCGTCCCCGAAATCGGTGTTGAAGTCCCTGCGTCCTCTTTCGATCTCCTTGCGTCAGCGCGGTTCAACTATTTCTTCAAGTCGAGTGATGCGCCAGAACAGCTCTACTTCAATCTCAGTGTGGGCGTCGGCTTTCACTGAAACGCTGAAACTCAACTGAGAACGAAAAAAGGGGCCCCTTAGGCCCCTTTTTCATGGGATTCGCTGGAATGTCTCAGCCAGCTACTTCCCTGCGTCCTCGGGCTGTCCCACGAATCGGTAGCCAACTCCGCGAACTGTTTCAATGTAGTCGCGCGCGCCCACGAGCTTCTCGCGCAGGCGTTTCACATGCGTGTCCACAGTTCTAGTGGTGACGTCCGCGCTCATGCCCCACACATCTTCGAGCAACACTGACCGAGACTGAACGCGATCCCGGCGGTCATAGAGAGTCACCAGCAAATTAAACTCTAGGGCTGTCAGATCAATCTCTTGCCCATCTACCCAGGCGCGGTACCCCGCGCGATCAAGACGCATGATCCCAAAGCGAACGACGGACTCGGGTTCGGCAGAAGTCTCACTGCTACGACGCAGAATCGCAGCTATGCGAAGAGACAGCTCGCGAACACTGAAGGGTTTCACGACATAGTCATCAGCTCCAAGCTCGAAGCCAACAACCCGATCAATTTCCTCGCCGCGCGCGGTCAGCATCACCACTGCGATGCCCTTAGTCTCCGCCTTGGTCTTCAGCTGTCGACAGACATCCAGGCCGGTGATGTCAGGGAGCATGATGTCCAAAAGAACAAGATCGGGCTTCGCCTGCTCGGCGAGCTTCAACGCTTCAGCTCCCGTCGAGGCCGTGAGTACCCGATGCCCAGAGGCTTCAAGATTGAATTCGATGACCTGACGAAGATCCGCTTCGTCTTCAACTATGAGTATGGTTGCCATGATAGAAGAGCGCCGTGCGCCCGTATCCGCCAGCCCCGCCGGCAGCGGTTGGCGTGTCCGGATGGGTGAAAACGTAGCGTAACTCGTCTCATAGATCACAATTGGCTCATTTTCTTGGTTTTTAGGCCCTCACCGTCTGATCGTCGGAAAGATCGAGGCCAGGACGGGGGGAATTTTGGAGAGGGAAAAGTCGGCTGCCGGGGCCCACCGAGAAACAGTTGCCCCGCCAATTTACCGTGCGCTTGAAGAGACCCACTCCCCAAATAAAAGGCACAATGAAGTCCTTGAGGAAGACGAGTGAGGCTGTCTGCCAGGATGGTGCAGGAGCGCATCGACGGTACACGAGCACATCCGCGGACCATTTCAGAACCAGTCCAGCAAGAGCCGCCCACTTAAGGTTGCCCTGACTGAGACACATCAGCCCAACCAAGAACGGAGTGGGGTTAGCGGAAAGCTCTGCGAAGTAGAAGAAGGGAGAGATGCGGCGTCGCATCTGACCCCAACGCACATGGCGATTCCAGAAGTTCTGACCCAGACTGCGTCCGGTCACGACCGGCAGGCGATGAGTCGAAAGGGAAACGCGATATCCCGCACGATGAAATCGCGTTCCCAGGATGTAGTCCTCCGCCAAAATATCTTGGACGCCCGCGAAACCACCGACTTCAGTCAAGGCATCGAGGCGCATCAGCATCGACTTTCCGATCACACAAGGATGCCCGCAAGCGTCGGTGAAGCCAATTGACGCAGCCACCCAGCTGGAGAGATGAAGCTCTTCGAGGCGCCCTCCTAGGCTCCGACCACCCACGCCAGCAAGAAGGCTGTGAACCAGCGCGGCTCCGGTTTGCTCAGCCCGAGTCACCATCGCTTGCAAATAGCCTGGCTCCGGCCGCACATTTGAATCGGAGATGAGGATCCAATCATAGCTCGCGCTCGGCAGCATACGACGAAGCAAGCGCACCTTGGGATTCAAACCAGCGTTCCATTCTCCCGAAAGCACTTGAATGTCTCGATGAGGATGCGAAAGGGCGAGTGCATGCGCGACATCGAGGGCCGGATCCTGAGGATCTGCGGCTGAAAAAATGATCTCAAAATTGGGGTAATCCTGATTGATGATCGCGAGCAGGTTCTCTCGCAACCCTTCGTCGGCCCCCTTGAGCGGCTTGAGAATCGTGACTCCAGGCAATCGCGAGACCGCACCTGAAGACGACGAAAGCGACGGCGATGCTCTCAATGCTCGAAGCATGAGCACGAGGTAGGCAGTCAAAAGCAAAGCGAGTGAGCCAAAAGCCGCACACGAGAAGAGGAGTTCAATGCGTGTCAAAGTGACCTCCTAGAATCCGTAATTGACCGCGTAATCGCCCCGCTTGGTGTCGAGACTGAGATAACTGATGCCCCCGCGCGCGCAGGTACCACTGTTGAGAAACAGGCTAGAACCCGCCTCTGCGCAGGTCGGCACATGAGTATGACCCGTCACGACCACGTCCATGGAACGTCGATTTGCTTGACCGAGTGCCCAGCGGCGCACTTTGCACTCTTCGTCGTTGGTCGAGCGCCGACTCTCAAGCTTGGCCAGGTAAGAATAGAGCAAGCCCATGCCGAATCGACGGATCCAGGCCCCTACCCAAACACCAAACTCAGCCAGAGGGCGCGCCGTCGAACAAAGTCCATCTCCCTGATGCCCGTGGCTGAAGAGCAATCGCATGCCGTCCACCTCGATGCCGTATTCCTCGGGGATGCCGTCCACTTTGCCAGCGACGAGATCGTGATTGCCATGCACGTAGACGTACTTCTCACGTTGAAATCTCTTGTAGATTTCGATGTGGGTTTCCTGCGCCTTGCGCAATTCCGCAAGCTGACCACTCGCGGAAGCGGCAGTCAGTGTCTCCCAAATGTCACCGAGCAGGATGACTCGCTCAAAGTTGGTCTCCAGGTAACTGAGAAACGTAATGAATTCGTTGTCTTCATGGCCGAAGAGATCGGTTCGTCCGCCAATCCCCAAATGAAGATCAGAGATCACTGCCACCTTCACAGCGCACACTCACCTTCTGTTCCGAAAGGAACGAGCGCGCCGCAAACAAGGCTGAGATTCATCGGCTCACAAAGAAAAAGCGGGCAAAAAGCCCGCTCGATTGCGCATTTTGCTGCTTCGTCCACGCGAAGCCGAAGCGCCATCCGCCGCCTCATTCGGGCAGGAGCGTCCTGCCTCAATCGACCACTACGCGGGCCGACAATTTGATCATTCTTTTTCATCTTCGCCGTCGACTGTGCACTCTGAACAAGGCAAATCGATGGAGAGTCGGAAACGAATAGGAAAACTCACACGGCGCGCACGAGAGGTGTCCGCTCTTCAAGCAACTCAGCCAAAGCCTCAGGGCCAAGCACTTCCTCGAGCACGCGGTAAAGTCCAAACTTCGGCAGTCTCATGTAGCCCGTCCAAGCAGCTCCTGCGAGCGTCCCGTCCTTGAGCATCTCATTGAGCCACTCGCCGGCGTGACGCAAATCTCCCTGCTTGATCCCGGCGCCAGCGCTGATCGCCCACCTGCGATTGTAGCGCTCGTGACTGCCGACGGGTGAGGTAAAGAGCAGCGGGATGCCAAGAGCGCCAAAGAAACTCAGCTCGCTCGGTTTGGTCCAAAGGATGTCAGCCCCAGCGAGCAGACGATTGAATCTCGAGAAGTATTCCTCATGCGACCCCGCGTGGAGGATCTCAATGGCCTGCGAATCCAATTCCTCGTCGAGTCCAGCCTGCGAAATCGAATGCTCAAAGCTGTGAGCCACCTCCGCCCGGAGCCCCGCAACCAAAGTCAGTTTCAGCTTCTTTTTGCGCAGTAAGCGGGCCAGGCTGGGAAGGAACTGGCGTACAAGCTCGGTCTGCGCGCCAGCTCCACCAACGGCGAAGACCAAGTGAGGCGGAGCTTCGGCGGCCTCGGGGAGGTCACCGAGGAAGTGGGAAACTTCCTCTCGGCATTCGCGGAGAAAATGGCCCTTCCTGTCGAGTGTCACCAGCCTGCGGCGCAGGTTCTCCCGAAGCGTCTGAGCGTGCACTCCACCCACCAGCTCATGCGGCAGAGGATAGCCCGTCACAACGATTCGCTGACTAGGAACTCCATAGGCCTTGAGTCGGCGTCGAACCCGCAGCGAAGGCGCCAGATAATTGATGCGTCCCAAACGCGGGTTGACGGGAGCCCATACGCGATTGATGTCCGAGTCGGTCACCACGCAGTAGATGTTCTCGCAACCGTGAATGTCGGCGAGCACGGCCGGTCCGAAAAAGGTGGTGAGCAAGGTTGACCCACTTCGCTGCAGCCGCGACGCAAGTCCTAGCCCCATCCCTTGGGAGGCCGCGCGCTCAAGAAGCCTGACCGCAGGCGTACGGCTCGACAGATCTCGCAACGGATAAAGTGACGGTATGCTCGTGATGCCTTGCAGCACATCAGCCAGGAGTGGCCCAGCAAGCGGCACCTTTCCGGCCCGCGAAAGCAGCTCGTAGCCCGTGCGTGCACGTCGCCAAATCCGTTGCTCATCCGGCGTCGCCAGAGGGGGCTGATCCGCCAAAAGCACCTCCTTTTTCCCAAGAAATTCGGAAAGGGCATAGGCCGGACGTAGGTGCCCATATCCCATATCGATTGAGACCAAATCGACCTGAGAAACGCCGGCGCTCGGCTTGCTCTTGGACATCGGCCAACACCTACTGCCCGCGAGGAGCAGTCAGGTAACAGACAGGCAACTGTTTTGTGGCGAACCTACTCGCGGAGCAGTTACCCAAGCGTCACTCAGCTTTCATCACAGAAGGAGAACATCGCGCCGGCCAGTCAGCCCATCCCGCTGACGGTCCCCCCAAAGGAATTCGAGTGACTCACAATACAACCAACGCTCTCGACCGTTATCGCGTCATTGCCCAGCTCGGTCGAGGTGGCATGGCCGATGTCTACCTAGCAGCTGCCCGAGGCCCTGGCGGATTCAGCAAGCTGCTGGTCATGAAAGTTCTCTCCGCGCAGCTTGCACGGGATGAAGATTTTCTCACCATGTTCCGCGACGAAGCCCGCCTAGCTGCGAGACTGAATCATCCCAACATCGTGCAAACCTACGAGGTGGGCGAAAGCGACGGACGCCATTTCATCGCCATGGAATACCTCGAAGGGCAGCCACTGAGTCGAGTCACTGAAGCCTTTCAAAAAGCCCTCAACCTCAGCATTCCGATGGCCATGCGCATCGTGATGGAGGCGCTGTCGGGGCTGCATTACGCCCACGAACTCCCCGATTTCGACGGCCAGTTGCTCGGTGTCGTTCACCGCGACATCACTCCCCAAAATATCTTCGTCACGTACGAAGGACAGGTGAAAGTCGTCGACTTTGGTATCGCCAAGGCACTCGATTCGAGCACTCATACGAAGGTCGGCACCGTGAAGGGCAAGGTTTCCTACATGGCTCCGGAGCAGGCACGCGGTGAAGTCGTGGAACGAACCGCGGACATCTTCTCGATGGGCGTCATTCTCTGGGAGTTGCTCGCAGGCAGGCGCCTTTGGGAAGGCCTAGCCGACATCGCAGTGATCGGACGCCTCGTTCAGGGTGACATCCCCGACATTGCCAAGATCCAACCCAACCTTCCCCCCCATTTGGCCGAACTCACCATGCGCGCGCTTGACCCCGATCCCGCGGAGCGTCCGCCCACCGCGCTCGCCTTCCAGCGCGAACTCGAGGTGGTCTTTGATTCTCTCAAGTACCGGTATCCTTCGCGACGACTCGGAGAAGCGCTCCGCGAAGAATTCCAAGAGGAGCGCGCCCAATCCAAGATGGTCGTCAGCAAACAGCTCGAACGTCTCGTGCGCGAATCCTCGGGACTCACACCACCTGGTGGCTGGAAGCTCGGAGAACCTGGGGCCGGACAAATGCCCATCCTAGGTGAAGGAAGTTCCGTGCACGACGCCGTCACCACGCTTCACACGGGTTTCACGGGCCAACCTCTGCTGCCTGGCGCTGCGCAAAGCGCCGCGCATCAAGTCACCGGCATGACGGATCACTCCCTGTTAGCTCACAACCGCAGCGTGATGTGGGTAGCCCTCGCAGCCGTTGGCGCAGCGGGCCTTGCGATCGGCGTGGCTCAACCCTGGAAGTCCTTGAGCGACACAAAGCGGCCCCCAGAGAGCATCGAAGCAGCCGCCGAGGCTGCGAGTTCAACCAAGCCCCCCGCAGCGGCGCCCGCCCAGGCCGTCCCCGCGCACGAGGGATGCGACTCCAAGAAAAAACCACTCGTCGAGCTCACCGGTGAGATCAGCGAAGATGCAGAACTCACCTGCGACAAGGACTACCTCCTTCGCTTCACCACCTACGTCTCAGCCGGCGCGACTCTGACCATCGAACCCGGCACGACGATTCGCGGAGATCTCGAGACCAAAGGGACCCTCGTCATTCAACCCGGCGCGCGGATCCGCGCGATTGGAACAGCCCACCGCCCCATCGTTTTCACTTCCGCGGCTGAAGAAGGACGGCAAAAACCAGGCGACTGGGGTGGCCTCATCCTCTTGGGAGAGGCGCCCATCAACCTCAAGGACGCCTCAGGCAAGCCCATGATGGGCCGCATTGAAGGCATCACCAGCGGAGGAGAATACGGCGGCTCGAGCGAGGACGATTCTAGCGGCGTGCTCAGCTTTGTTCGCATTGAATACAGCGGGACAGAAATCGCTCCCAACAACGAAATCAATGGACTGACCCTGGGTGGTGTCGGGCGCGGAACCGTGATCGACCACGTGCAGGTGCGCCACACGGCTGACGACTGTTTCGAGTTCTTCGGAGGGACCGTCGATGCAAAGTACCTGGTGTGCCAGGGCCCGGGGGATGATTCCTTCGACTGGGATTACGGCTACAGCGGTCGCCTCCAGTTCCTACTTGGTCAGGCAGATTCAAGCGTGACCAACGGCTCGAATGGCCTTGAGGGCGACAACGATCCGAACGGGACCAAGAACGCTCCGGTGAGTCACCCTTTGATCTACAACGCAACGCTCTGCGGCAAGAACCGTCGCCTAGAGACTCAGGAGCACTACGGCATTCTTCTTCGGCGCGGTTCCGAGGTGCGCATTCGCAACGCAATGTTCATCGGCTTCGGCGCAGGACTCGATGTGCGTGGCGCAGAAACCAAGGTCAACATTGCCGCCAGCATCTTTTATCAGAACCTGGTCTACAATTTTGCCTATCCCGAATCGGCAAAAGCGACCAAAAGCAAAAAGATGCTCTACGACGACGACGGCGGATTCGACGAGCAGCTCTATCTAGAAAACGAAGGTCTGCGCATTGGCGACTTCGATCCCAAAATCGGCAACTGCTTCGACGAGCGCGCACCCGGTTTCAAGCCCCAGCAGGCACTCTATGAAAATGCAGCCCTGCCTCCGCGCGACGGATTCTTCGATGTGGAGGCCCAGTACGTCGGAGCATTCCGCGATATTCGCGACAATTGGGACACAGGCGGTTGGATCAAGTGGGGGCGCTGAAGTGGTCATCGTCTTTGCCAACTTGAACTGAGTCCGCGGCACTACCCCGTGCGCCTGCACTCATCACCTGGCGCCAAACCCGGACAGCAAAAGAAAAAAGGAGGCCCGATAGAGCCTCCTTTTAGTTTTCCGCGACCTGCTCGCTGTCAAAGTGCGTAGGTGAGACGCAGAGAGAACACGGTGCCTTCCTTGAATTCACGAACGATATTGTCGTCATCGCCATCGCCATCGTTGTCTTGGCGCTCTTTGCCCTGCACGATGGTGATGTCGGGGTTGATGAGGTTCGTTGCTTGAGCGCGGAGGTTCCAGCGCTCCCAAAAGTCCTGCGAAACGGCAAAATCTAGCGAGTGTACCGGAAGTGCATAGGCGTCAGGTAAGCCGAATGTTCCGACGCGAACGAGAGTCGGCGCGTTGACGTTGTAAATCAAACGGGCGTTGGTGCCGATCTCATTTTCGTAGTTGAGTGCGAAGTTGAATACCCAGGGGGCCTGATTCATCAACGTGCGTGAGCTGTTCGTGACGTTCGTATCCAACTCGGGGTCGAGCGTCACCTGAGACGCAGTGACCGTCAGGTTCGTGATCACGCTAAACGGGGCGAGCGCTGGAGTGAGGAATCCAAGATTTTTTCGGACTTCAAACTCGGCACCGATAACATCTGCTCGCTCCGAGTTCTGAAACCCTAGTGTTTGAATACCGCCACCCGTAGGCAGCTGGTAAGTTTCGATGGGATTCGACATGTTCTTGTAGAACACCGTGAAAGCCAGCACATCGGTTAGACTCGGCCAGTACTCGATGCGGCTGTCCACGTTGCGAATCGTGGTCAAAGTAAGGTTCGGATTGCCCACCACCAAGTTGCCGCCGAAGTAATCAGAGAAGGCAAATGGTGCAAGTTCGCGCATTTGAGGTCGCGCCAACGTCTGCGTGTAGGACAGGCGAGTCTTAAACTTCTTGGTCGCACTGTAGACAAGTGAGACTGCGGGAAGCAGATTGGTCTTGTTGAGATCGGCAGGCGGAAGACTTGCTGGCTCGCCATAGGGAGTTCGAGGATCGATCGTCTGCGAGGTGTGTTCCACTCGGGCACCACCAGCAATGCGCAACTTCTCGTGAAGATCCACGTCGGCCATCAGGTAACCCGCGTAGACATCAAGTGTCGCCTTGTACGCATCGCCCTCCTGAGAGCCCTCCTTGACCTGAATGTATTGACCAACGTTTTCGTCGTTGAGCAGCTGGTCGGGACAATTGAGCGTGTAATCACCCACGCAGTTGTAAACAGGATCAGCCGCGAAGTTTGAACCTGGAACTTCAGGGTCCATCTGGAAACGCCGCGCCGAAAAGTCGCGCCGTTTGATATTGATCAAACCACCGGCCTTCAGGGCAAAGTCGACATCTCCGTCGATGATGGGCTGTCGCCAATCCAACTTCCCCCCGTTGGAGCGTTCAGTCTGCTCGGCCCAAAAGTGGCGACCCGACTCAGTGCGCTGAAGGTAAGTCCAGCCCTCCAACCTCTCTCGTGGGTTATCTGGGTTCGGAATACGATCATTCTGGCTGTAGACGGTGTCGACTCGATCCGGCTCGTTGCGATACGCACCGGAAAGAGCCACATCCCATCCTAGATCAGCCTTGTTCAGCGCGGGAAACATATGGCGACCACTGAGCATGCCAAAGGTCAGGCCTCGCTCAATCCAGTCCAGCTGACCTGCTTGATAGGTTTGCTCAGTCTCGCGGTCAAAGCCGTTGTAGGACGTCGTGATGTCATCCGCGAGTTGGGAGCGAAAGACAGTGGCTGTGATCTTATGGTCCTGGTGGGGAACAAAGCTCACTTTGCCGAAAGCGCCCCAGTTGATGCTGTCAACACCTTGGTCATAGGTGTAACTGTTGACGTCCTCGTAGCCCACACCAGTATCCGTGGCGCGGAAGGTCGCCAAGCGTGCGCCTTCGTAAACTTGAAAGCTGCGGCTGTAGTTGACGGACGCTAAAATGCCGAGCTTGGTCTTCCCTATGTTGTAGGTATTACCGCCGACCACGGCGAACTTGTGATCCGGTGGCGTCCCTTTCAAATAGGGAGAAGCGTTCGAGTTGACGTCCCTCCCGATCTGGTTGAGCTCTTCTTGCGAAATCGTGCTGCCGTCAGGCTTCGTCGCGCCAGCCGTTACTTGATAGTCGCTCGGAACCGAGGAAGGTAAACTGCGCTTGCCGCTGTCGAAGCCAAGGAAGTCTGTCGAGCTGCCGTCGTAGTCCAATCGATCTTGGAAGGTCGACTGCGTGTTGATGCCACCTTGAACTGACACCTGAAAGACCGGCTTCGCAGGAACTGATCGCGTCTCCAGTTGGACCGAACCACCAGCGAAGTCGCCCGGCATGTCTGGAACAAAAGTCTTCTCAATAGTGAGTGAGTCAATCACTGCTGTGGGGAATACGTCGAGAGGCACCGCCGCGCGATCGGGCTCAGGACTCGGGAGAGGATAGCCGCCGAGGAGCGAATTCGTGTAGCGCTCGCCCAGACCTCGGACATACACAAAACGGCCTCCAACAATGTTGGCGCCGACGACGCGCTGTGCGGCCTGAGCAGCATTTGAATCAGCCGTTTTAGCAATCTCTTCGCGACCAATCGCATCACCTTGCGACACCGAACGTTGTCGGGCGAGGGCCAATCCCTCGACAGTCTGTGTCTCAGCTTCGTCCTCAATCACATCTGTTTGTACGGCGCCCTCTTGAGGCTTCAACTCGGCGTCAACGCGATTCACCGCGCCAACTGACACCACGACATTGCCTAAGGTCTCCTGCTCGTGGAGAGGAACAAAGAGTTCGAGCGTATAAGTGCCCGGAGGGAGCTCCAAGCGGTAGTAACCGTCAAAGTCGACGAATGCTTCTTCACTGCGACCTTGGACTTTCACAGAGCCTTCGAGCACAGGCTCCTTCTGGTCGGTGTCCACAAGGCGTCCCCAAAGTACACCCTTTCCAGCTGGCGGGGGACGATAGGGTTCTTCTCCAGGCTCCCAAAGCCCTTCTTCGACGGCGGCGCCACCAGCGCTTTCTTCAGCAACTTCCTGATCCGCGACGACCTCTTCGTCACCGCCGACAACCTCTTCGTCACCGCCGACAACCTCTTCGTCGCCACCGACTACATCTTCGTCAGTGACCACGTCTTCGTCTCCGACGACTTCCTCGTCAGTGACCACGTCTTCGTCGCCGACGACATCTTCGTCAGTGACCACGTCTTCATCGCCGACGACATCTTCATCGCCGCCGACGACCTCTTCGTCATCGCTGACCACATCTTCGTCAATTACCTCTTCGTCGATGACTTCCTGGGCAAAAACGGGAGCGAGGGGGGTGGCCATGAAAATGGCCAAGGTCAGAATGGGACTGACTCGGTAGGTTTTCTTCATATTCAAGGTTCCGGCGCAGAGCACTCATCAGGGGAGGGAGAGCTGTCTGAGGGGCGGCGCAGTTAATCTCAGATCCAGGGCACTAATCAATGACGCGCAGGTGTCGAATTGTGAACTTTTGATGACAGCATCTGACACAAAAGAGCGAACTCACGTGCACGCTGAAGCACGCGCATCTGCAGTGAAACGAGCAGGTCGAGCAAGCTTCACACGTCTACAGATTCATTGCGCGATCAGTTTGGTGAAGATTGTTGGACACAAGCTCAACGAGAAAGAAGCCAAGCGACAATCTCGCTTGGCTTCTTGATTTGTCTCAAGGTGGAGACGCTATTTACTCGTCGAGATCGACGTTGCCGTCGCCATCGGTGAACCACTCACCTTCGTCGAATCCAGCATCGTTGTCATCGTCGCCGGTCTCGTCCGCGTTGTTCGAGATCCCGTCAATGTGGTACCAAGACGCCGAGTTCTCGATGGTCATCTTGGGCGTGGTGCCGTCTGCTTCAAAGCGACCTTCGCGGGTATCGATACCGAAGTCGAAACCCATGAATGCCAAGTTGTCGATGCTACCGCGTACGTTCTCACGAATCACCATGCCGTAGTTCGGCTTGCCGAGAGCGCCAGTTCCGCACATGGTGCCATTCTTCAAGTCGACGATAGTATGAGGTTCCTTGTCGGACGACTTATCGCTGTCCCACTCGAAACCGTTGGGATCCTCAGTGCTCGGAACTACCTGACGACCAAAGATAGTGTCGATCGTTCCCTGATAGCCCGTATCGATGTCAAACATGTCGTCGCCTGCATTGTTGACCACCAGGTGGTCCATATCGACAGTGCCACCGAACCACTCAATGCCGTCGTCCAGGGTGGTGTTCACCTGGATGTAAGACAGGCTAGTGCCTGAACCAACGCTGCCCAAGGTCAAGCCATTGATCTCGTTGCCAGAACCGATTTCGTTTCCACAGAACTCGATACGCACGTACTTCATCGTGCCGCTGTCATCGTCTTCTGCACAAGAATCGTCGCAGCCGTGCTTGTTCAACGGATCATCTGCCAAGCCTTCGATCTGCGCATTCGGTCCGCTCCAGTTAGGGGCTTGACCGAGGATGATCACGCCACCCCATTGTGCTTTGCCCTTTTCGCCGTCATTGAGCGTCGAGGTGAAGACGATAGGCTCATCTTTGGTGCCTTCAGCGTTAATCTTGCCGCCGCGAGAGACGACAAGTGTACCGACGGAAGAGTTGTGACCCTTGATCACGGTCCCGGGCTCGATCGTCAGAGTCGCTCCAGGGAGAACGTGAATTTTGCCATAGAGACCCCAGACCTTATCGGCGGTGAGAGTCATGTCGGAGGCGATGTCGCTCCCCAGCCAGGTGCAACCGGTCATGTCGACTACGGCGTCGCAGCCGTCCGCACTGCCCTCAGGTTGATCAGCGGTCACGCCAGAGCTGTTGACGCTCCAGTTGGTCCAGCCGTCCATCCAGGTCTTGTCTTCGGTGAATGCACCGACGTCTGCGTCCTTGACGCGATCGCCGGGGCCGTCGGTGGCCAAGCAATCCTCAATGCAGAACAGGCCGTCGGCTTCGTAGTCGCACTCTACCGGAACCTCGACAGTTCCACCGGTGCCATCGCCGCCGCCCATTCCGCCGGTGCCGTTACCGTTGCCGCCGGTGCCACTGCTCATACCGCCAGTGCCGTCGCCGTCGCCATCGCCGCCGCCCATTCCGTCGCCGTCGCCGTCGCCGCCGCCATTGTCGTCGTCAGAACAAGCTGAGAGCGTGAAAGGAATCGCAATGGCCAAGGTGGCCAACATGGTCTTAGAAAAAATACGCATAGTCTTTAAAGTCTCCTTCGTGGGATGGCCGGACCTTGCTCTTCAATCGTGAACCGCTGATGGGCGCACCGTAACGATTCCGTGGCAATCATTCATTTGTGGAGCACACGTCCGCTTCCGCTAAAAACCAGGACTTGAGCCACATTGGCGCTACTCCTTCGCTACTCTGAGGGCACCGGCTCGTCACAAAATTGAGAAAGCCCGCGGCGGCTGCCACGGGCTTCAATCACTCAGCGATTTGCTTCAGACAATGGCCGCCCGTCACTGCATGACGGGCTTGGTCAAAATCGCGATTGAACGGGCGCCGGCTGCGCGCGAGAGATCCATCGCTTCTGAAGCGCGCCCGTAGGCGACTTCGTCATGAGCATCAAAATAGAGAACCTTGTTTCGCTTAGCAGCCAACATGCGCGGCAGACGCTTGGCGATTTCACTCTTCTCGAGCACCGTCTTGTTGATGCGGATCACGCCTTCCTTGTCGACGGTCATGACCAGAGGTTCATTGTTTTGCTTGCTCGGCGGAGTTGGCTCCGCCTTTTCGTCTGGCTTCTCGGGGAGGTTCAGCCAAAAGGTTTTGGTCAACATAGGAGTGACCACCATGAAAATGATGAGCACCACCAATGTGATGTCGACGAGTGGCGTCACGTTGACGTCGGGGGTCGGCTGATCCTTTTTGCCGCCACCGCCTAAATTCATTCCCATGATGTTTCTTCCTCGAACGGGTAGTTCAGTGCTTGCTGTGGCTCAGTGCGCGTTGGACGCGGTGGCTACAGCCTTCTTTTCAGCGACCTTGAGGCTCACGCCCTTGAAGCCGATGTCCTGCAAACTCTTAAAGGTGTCGCGCACGACCTTGTAGTGGAGGCGCGCATCGGCGTTGAGCAGCACGACCGAATCCGGCTTTTCAACATGAAGCGCCTTCATCTTGTCTTTGAGCTCTTTCAGCTCAATGCGCTGCTTGTCGACGAGAACGTTTCCGTTGAAGGCCATCGTGATCTCAATCGGATTGATGCCCTTCTCTTTTTGCTCGTCGACAATCGAAATCTCAGGTAGTTCGACGTGCTCTCCTTCGTCCATGGCAGGGGTGACCACCATGAAGATGATCAAAAGCACCAGGACGATATCGACGAGCGGTGTGACGTTGATATCAGGCTTAGGCTGCTTGCCCGACGCGCTGCTTGCTGTCATTCCCATAATTATTCTCCATCTCGTCGAGGAGCTCGCCAATCGAGCCGTTGAGCGCCAACTCAATCGCGGAAACGCGACCAGTAAGGTAGTTGTAAAAAAGCACTGCGGGGATTGCGACCATGAGACCAAAGGCAGTCTCGACGAGCGCTTCCGAAATTCCGGTCATCACCGCGGTCATGCCCGCGCTGTCCGACGATGCCATCACAGCAAAGGTGCCCATGATACCGACCACGGTGCCGAGAAGCCCGACGAACGGAGCTACCGAACCAACAGAGGCGAGAATGCTCATGCCGCGACGCAAGTCAGCGCTGGTCTTTTCCATGCGACGTTCCGCCTCGCCGCGAGCCAATTCAACAGGAGTCAAACTTCCCTGACGAGTCAGAGCGTCCTGGTACTTGGCAGTCATTCGCTGAAACAGTGCAGCGAGGGGGGACGTCTGATGCTTCTTGGCGAGAGCTTCGAGCTTGTCGAGCTTCCAGTCTTTGAGCAGGGGAGCTGCCGCAGTAACGAATGCTTGGGTGGCCCTGTTTTGCTTGGAAAACGTCCAAAAACGCTCCACAACAACGCCCAACGAGGCAATCATCATGAGCAACAAAAAGAAGGCAATTGAGCGAGCCAACAGGCTCATGTGGTTCCAGATTTCAATTAGATCGAGTGACATCGCGTCTCCGTAAGGTTCGGCCCAGAGTCAGGGCCCCATGAAAGCTTTTCGGGTAAAATTGTTTTTCAGGTCTTGAGCCGGAACACGCAGCGCTGCACACGATGCACAGAGACGGCTTGACCGGTCGATTTCATTTTTGCAGGGGTGAACTTCGACCCCTTCACTTTGTTCTCACAGGCGGCTTTCAGACCCTCTGGTCCGCGTACGGCCTGGACTTGCGTGGGGTTGCCGGATGTATCGACAACGAACTTCACGATCACCGTGCCCTCGATGCCAGCGGCCTTAGCCGAAGCTGGGTACTCAGTTGCCGGTGCCACAAGAGGAACAGGAGCAATGGTGTCAGCCGTTACACGAACAGGGCCTGTTGGTTTCTTGACCACTGGCGCCACGGGAGCGGGAGCGGCTTCCACGACCTTCTTCGTGTTTCTTGGAGCTGTGCCGCGTTGACCTGCACCGAACTTATACGGGTCGGCCGACGCGTAGGGATTGTTCGGATTGGGCTCGGCCTCTTCAGGCGCGTCGTCCGGGATGTCCACAGGTGTGGTGAGCTCGGGGAGAATGGGTCCCCGAGGTTTTGGCTGAGGCTCGGCCGGTTCCGGCTCCTCCATCTCGGGTTCAGGTTCCGGTTCGGGCTCAGGCTCGATCTCCGGTTCCTCGGCGAGAGTCACGTCGAGAATGTTCTCGGGCTCCTCAATCACCGGTTTAGCTTGTGAGGTCATCGACAGAGCTGTGAGGAATCCTCCCACAGCAAGAATGCCAAATGAGTAGCCAATCAAGAGACGCTTTTGGCGTTCCTTGTCTGCAGAGCGGTTTGTCCAGTTGTCGAAGTCCATCTGAGCCGGCCCGGACTCTGGGGGAGCTTCGTGACGACTCGGTGGCGCTTGCGGAAAAACAGCGTGAACCCAGCGAAACAGCGTTTCCGCGGGTTTTCAGCAAGAACAGGTATTGAAGTCGACAAAAACCGAAGAAACGTCCTGTTACACAGCCGTCGGATAGTCACCAGAATTGTCACGCTTCATTCACAGATTCGTCATCAACCGGAGCAAGACTGCTCGCTCCTCCCCACAAATTCGCGGAACCACGCAAAGATCAAGCCCTTCCGCGAACGCACTTCAGTTCTTTCCTGAGTTTCATGTCCACTTCACCAGCACGTCACAAGGGCAAAGTACCCGAGTTGCCTATGGAAAAGATTGTGGTGATCGACGACGAGCAGGACATCCTCGACGTGCTTGAATACAACCTTCAGGCTGCTGGGTATGAGGTCTCGACGGCGACGACCGGAACCAGCGGCCTAGCTTTGATCGAAAGTGTCCGTCCGGACATGATTATCCTCGATCTCATGTTGCCCGATATTTCAGGGACTGAAATTTGTCGCACTCTGCGGGGCTCTGCCCAAAGCAAGCAACTGCCCGTGCTGATGCTGAGCGCGCGTGGCGAAGAAATCGATCGGGTGGTCGGCTTTGAAATTGGCGCAGACGATTACGTGACCAAGCCTTTCAGCGTGCGCGAACTTCTCTTGCGCGTCCGGGCACTTCTCCGGCGCTCGGAACGCTCGGTCACCACGAAAAAGGGCACTTCGATTCATTTCGGAAAGCTGCGCATTGATCGTGATGCGCATCGCGTTTGGGTCGATAGCGAAGAGGTCGTCCTCACAGCTCTCGAATTCAAGCTGCTGGTGACACTGTTTGAGCGAAAGAATCGCGTTCAGACACGTTCTTCGCTGCTTGAGCACGTGTGGGGAATCCACGCGCACATCTCAACGCGCACGGTCGATGCTCACGTCAAGCGACTTCGCGAGAAGCTCGGCGCGGCGCGCGACTATGTGGAGACGGTGCGTGGAGTCGGCTACCGCTTTAAGGAGTCGCCCGACGCGGAGAGCCAGTCTGACGATGACGACGAGGCGCCTGAAAGCAGCAACCTTGGCTCGCAGGGCGCGAGTGGCGAGCGACGTACAAGCGTCGCCTAACACCAACGATACCTAGTAGCCGCTCAGCCTGGCTAGTCGCAGTACACCGGCGTTTGTCCGTCTTCGCCGTTGTAGAATCCACTCACGCAAGTGCTGTCCCGGTCCTGAGGACAAATACAATCGCAGGCCGCTTCCTTGGACGGAAAACAAAGGGTGAAGTCCGAATCGATCCAGGGACAGGCAGCCTCGCTCGGATCATGACCACCCTCGCACTCACCCAACTGTTGGGAAGCTGATCCCTTCGTCGGTGAATCAGGAGCATCGCCTTGCTCCTCATCTTGATCCGTTTCAGCCTCTTCCGGCTCGCTTCTTTGATCATTGTCGACCGCTTGGCCGCCGCAAGCGGAAAGCCCCAAGGCCGCGAGGAAAACGAGAACAAAGTGTCGTGAAACGTTCATGATGATGGGGACCTGAAGCCTGGAGATTCGGCTCATCCAAACCCCTTAAAGCTGTTTGACCTGTGTCTTCTGACTCGTCAAGGCGCTCACGAGGCCCTTTTCGCCCACGAGGTGCGCGGCGCCAACGAGCACGAATTCGACTTCTGGCGTTTTCAAGTAGCCCTCAATGGCAGTCTTCATCTTCTCGTTACGATCAAGAATGAGCGCCTTGAACGCTGGTTCAAACTCCTTCTGACGAAAGGTGTCCATCAGGATCGCATCAATTTTCTTGGAGTGGCCGGCACGCAAAGCAGAAAGAAGTTCACGCATTTCATCCCCCGCCTGACTCAGATCAAGCAGAGTATCCTTGAGCATCAGCTCCTGTGATTCTTCGCTCAAGTTCGCCAAAACGTCCGACTGGGAATCAACCGTTTCCAGGGCGACGATAGGGATCTCTCGCTCCTTGGCCCAATCGTAGAAGTGCTGGTCGATCCCCAGCTTCGCCTGAAAGCCCTGGGCGGTAAGCGTTTGCATCGCTAGGGCCGATGAAAGGAACCACGGCTTCATCTGCTGGTGCGATGGTCCGAGCGGTCCCAAGCGATCCACGTTCTTGGCCAACAGCGCTTGCACCTCAGAACTCAAGTGATGATTCAAGTACTCGTCAGGGGGGTACATGCCCTTGGCCATGAACAGCTGCTGACTGGCAGGCGACGAAGCCTCTGCCAAGTCGAGTTCAAGAACCAGCATTTTGGAATCCTGAAATGCGCTGACAATGCTGGAAGGGAGTGGATAAAGGTCAGGCGTCCCCACGTGAATTGAGCCGGCGAGATAGAGCAGGCTCTCCCCTGACTGCACCTGAAAACAAAGACCTCGATACTTGGGATCTTCGCTGGTGGCGCGCCCCACTTTTCCTGCGGGCGCTTGAGGCGCTTCTTTGGAAACCGCGGGTGGTGCGCCTTTGCCCGGATCAGAATCGGGACAACCGGTAAGCACCCACGGCAATAAGAGAAGCGGTAGGGCGGAAATTCTCATCTGGAGTCAACGGTACCCCTCAGGGCAGCTTTGGGGAGCCCCCCTCCGTGGGCCGTCGAAAAATAATCGTGATCTCTGCAGAATCTCGCAGAAAGCATAATTGGTCTACTTCGACGCGCACCACATCGAGACCCGTGCGTTCCCGCAGATCCGCCAATAATTCTTCCCGCCGCTCCGGTCTGAGCAGCTCTACCTTCTCATAAACGACGGCCAGCTTGGATTCCCTCCGGGTCAGCCAACTCGCCTCCATTGCGGCCAAAAGCCCAATGATGGCAAGGTTCGCGAAGCCAAGCTCAGCGTAACTCACTTTCTTGTTCGAGAGCGCGTTGACCACCGCTATCCCGATCAACACAAAGAGGTAGGTCATCTCCTTGATCGGGATCGCGTCTGTTCGGTAACGGAGGATGCCAAAAATGGCAAAAAGACCGAGCGCGAACCCGAGCTCCAACTTGACGCTCTCAAGTAGGAAGCAAAGCAGAAATACTGTCGAGCTGATCAGCAGAAAGGTAAAAACATATTCCGGCCGCTTCGCAGATCGATAGTAGAGCCCGCGCGCGATGATCAAGGTCACCAACAGGTTGAAGGAGAATCGAACCACCAGCTTAGGAAAGTCGTCCTCGTCGATCAGAGGCGCTCCAAGAATTTTTTCACCATCAGCGGCGATCAACATGGTCTGAGAAAAGAAAGCGTTCATCTTTGGAGTCCACCGATCGCGCGTAGAATGGGCATAAATCGATTGTGTTTGAGTCGAGGTTGGAGAAAAGCTGAACCGATACAGTATTTGCTGAAGCTGGCAGGTAACGTGTGTCGGTCGCGCAGTGCACGCATCATGAACGAATGATTCCGAGAGCTGCCGCGCTTCACCTCAACCACGCAGAAATCATGACCGGTGGACCGCCAATCAGGGTTCGCCAAAGGCTGATCGGCAGCGGCGACACCAAACCGCAAATGATGGTCGATCGTCACACGTTCTTGAAGGTCCAAGTCCACAAGGGTCATGCGTTCAAAGTGCGTCCAGATCTGAGGACTCAGGGTGCTCACATCGTACGGACACCGAGGCGTCAGCCATTCCAGTTCCAGCTGTTCGAGTTGTCCAAATGAAGAAGAGAGACGCATTCTCTTTTTGATCGTGCGATGACAGTTTGTCCTTCTCTTCACTTCGATGAACGCGAAGTCGGCGCCAAGGTACCAACGTTTACGTACTTTGAAGCGAGTCGCGAGGCCATTGTGATGCCGGAGATACATGGCGTGGTCCGGCGTATCGAAATACAGGGTTCGGTAGCTGTGAGACCGACTCCCGAGGTGGAAAAGAGCACGATAGCTTGCCCGGATCTGCTGCAGCAACAGAGGAAGTTCGTCGCTGAGGATGATGTACTTCGTGTCCACTCGATTGAGCAGGCTCACCGCATCCATTTCGCTGAGCGAGATCGGAGCGAACGCCCCAATTTCCGCATCGAAGGAGGACGGCGCCATCAAGCCACCTGTCGTAGCGCTCTCTATCACTAGGTCTGATGTCAAAGTTGACCGAGTTCCTTGCGCAACCGCGAGGCTGCATCCTTGTAATACTTCTTCATATCAGTGCACGCCTCGGCATCTCCTTCGCGCGTCAAATCCAACGCGTCCAAAGTATTACAACGCTCGTCAACGATGCTGTCGACCACATCGAGCTTCTCATAATCATCAAGTAAGTCCTCGCAAACGGCAACCCCAGCATTCACGCAATCCTGATCGTTCTCACACCTTTTGAGCAAGTAGGCGCTTGCTCGATACGGCGTCGGCTTCCCCACATGTGCGTAAACGCCGCCGCTTCGGTCCAGGTTCTTAGGCAAGTAGCGGACTTGCCCTTCTTCGGTGAGCACCAACACCACGCTATCCGCATCATGAATCCAATCCTTCGACGTGTCGGTCAAAGCCGAAAGACACTGAAAAGCATGGACGCTCGGCCAATCCACGAGATGCTGAGTGGATTCAAAAAAACCAGCCCCGGAAGGAGCCTCGCGCAGCTCGGTTGTCAAAGCCTGAAGCTCCTTCGCATCGCAACTCTCTTCCGAGCTCCACTCACAATCCATCTCAGAAAAGCCGTCGACAACCTTCTCCTCAGCAAAGGGATCCCCTTCACCTTCCCAGACAAATCTCGCGTCAGGCATCTGTTCGTCGAAGAAGGTCTTCTTGTAGCGTTGCATCATCAAATGTGCGGCCCAGGTTCCTGGTGCCCCAGCGGTATCCCAAACGTTGGATTGAGTTTTGACGAAACTATTCTTCGGGACTGAAAAACCCAAAGCATCCCAAATGCGCAAGGCAACGGCTTCGCGCAAGATCGTCCGCCCTCCCTGGCCATTTTGAAAGCGCAGCTGAGAATCACCCTCAGAGAACTTCTGCGGATTGAACTCTCCCGCATCAAAACTAAAGGTCGGGATGTGCAGCCAGGGGCGGAAGTTCTTTCCACCACGGAGATCAAATTCGATCTTGCCCGTATCAGCACACACCTCCATTCCGAAGGGCTTCACCCGTACGTTCTCCGCGACGTTGGGGCAGTCGACTCCGTTTCCAGGTGGAGCTTGGCTGCAAGTCTGAGCATCACCTGCGCGGGCCGCCTCAGGGCTCACCTCAAAGTAAAACAAATGCCCATCGTCAGCGAACAGTCGGATCGGCAAGTCCTTGAGCGAAAGAATCTCGTCGCATTTTGGAAGATCCGCCTCAAAAGTTTCTGGCAGTTCGGAGGCAATGTTCTCCAAATGATAGGTGTCATTCTTGTAGAGGTCTTCGCCTTGAAAATCCGGGTCGTTGGGGTCGGCCGGACCCCGACATGCGGCAAGCGAGGTGAGCGCGACAATTGAGATCCCCGTCAAAGAAAATGTCTTCATGGGCTGGATCATCGTTTTTCTCCAGGAAACGGGCCATCGCCATCACCGTCAATGTCGCCGTCACCACCCCAAACTCCGCCAAATCCTCCCAGGCCACCTCCCGAACGCAGCGACTCAATTTCCTGCCTCAACTCATCGGGTCGAGCCTCATAAAACCTCCGCAAAGAACTGCAGGCATCTGCATCAGGAGCTCGCTCCAGGCCAGCCTTCTTTAAGGCATTGCATCGCTCGTCAACGATCGTTTTGGAGACGTCGAGCTTCTCAAAGCTATCGATCATCTCTTCGCACGTGCTGAGAGACTCCTCACGGCAGTCAGGATCGGCTTGACATGCATTGGTCAGATAAGCCTGTCCATCAAAGCGAGTATCGGTATACCAGGGATGTCCTCCACTGATGTCGACGCTGTAGGGGAGGTAGGTTACTTTGCCCGACTCCAGGAGCGCCAGCACCACGTTATTGTTGTTGTGGATCCAGTCGTCGCCCGTGCCCGTCAGTGCGCTCAAGCACTGATTTTTATGAAGCATCGGCCAATCAATGATGTCAGCGGTTGCCTCCATGAATCCCGCACCTTGTGGAACATCCATGACCGCCTTGATGATCGCAGTGAGCCCTTCTTCGTCGCACTCATCTTCGACGCTCCATTGGCAGTCTCCACCGAACCCGCCACGATCGATCGGAACTCCGGATCCGGGGACAGGGCCAGGGATTGGCCCAGGGATTGGGCCTGGAATTTGGTCAGGCTGAGCATCCTTGGGCGCCGGTAGTCCGCCCCCATCATCAATCGGCCCGCCACATCCCCAATCCTCGCAACATCCCCATTCGCCGCACTCGCTCGGGCCTTGAAAGAAGTCACCCGAACCTTCCCAAACGCTCACCACCTTGGGGAGGCTCTGCGTGAAGAAGGCCTCCTTGTAGGGCTGAACCATCACATGAGAAGCTTTGACGCCAGGCCGCACCTCCGTGTCCCAGACATTGCTTTGGGTTTGGACAAACCGGGTCTTCGGGGCTGGATAACCCATGGCATCCCAAATGCTCAGCGCGACTGCTTCACGAACAATCGTCGAATCCGCCTGACCATTGTTCATGCGCACCTGTCGGTCGCCTGAAGGAAACACAAGTTCCTGAAACTCACCGATATCGAGTTTGATGTTCGGGATCTCGGCCCACACCTTGAACGAACTCTGCCCGGGTAAGTCGAGTTCTACTTTGCCTGTATCAGCGCAAGATTGAGAACCAGCTGGCAGAACACGCACGTTGATTGCCGGGATCGGGCAGTCGCTGTCCCGGTCTTCGAGACTGTACACCGCCCCATGACCGTCGTTGCCAAAGTTACAACGCTGTTCATCGCCCGCTAGGCGCGCCTCAGGTGTGATCTCAAAATAGAAACGATGCCCATCTTCGCCGAAGAGATCGATTTCCAGGTCGGCAAAGTCGACTTGCTCGATGCACGCGGGGAGGTAAGAGGTGTACTCGCCCTCGCCCTCGCCCTCGCCCGGATCGCCCCCGGTTCCGGGTGCGCCTCCTAGGGAATAATAATTGTGAATGTCCCCCTCCTGAGTGGTGCAGCTGGGAATCAACCACACCAAACAGGACAGGACAGAGAACGGAACACTGCAGAGCACAATTCGGTGACGTGGAAGCATGAATGCCATCCACGCGCGTTAGCAAAGGCGATGCCATTGTTAGCGGTTCCTGAGATTTGGCCGAAAAACGAACGACGACGGTCGGGGAAAACTGGGCGCCCAGAATCGACCCAGCACGGGATGTCCGACTCTGTGCCATTCTTGTGCCAATCGGGAGCGACTATCGTGAATGCCCGGCGAGTAAGCTGGCGCTGGAAGCTACTCAAGGCAAAGCGGACCTCAGGCGTTTCACCGCCTCTCGCAGTTCCTCGGGTTCCTGACGCGCGTAGCCCAGTCGAAAGAAGGAACGCGCCCTGCCATCAAAGAAGAAGCGCTGTCCAGGTTGCACGAGGACACCCTGTCCAAGGCCACGTTCCGCCCACTTTTCGGCGCAGATCCCCCCTTCGATCCGGGCCCAGACGGCCAGTCCTCCTGTGGGCTTCGAGAACCTCAGGGTGCCCCCCAGTTCGTGGTGCAAGGCATCAAACAGCACCTGACGCCGTTCTTCGTAACGCCGGTGCATGCGACGAATGTGGGCCTCGATCTCTCCGTCTTCAATCAAGAAGGCAAGGGCCAGCTCCAAGACGTGGTCACCCTGTCGGTCGATGATGCTGCGCGCTCGCGCCATCGATTCAATCAGGGCTGACTGTCCGACGGCGTACCCAAGGCGGAGTCCAGGGGCGAGCACTTTCGACAGCGTACCTACGTGAAGCACGACTCCTCGCTCGTCCGCGTGAGCCAAGGGCAATACGGGGCGCCCCTCAAAATGAAACTCGTGGTCATAGTCATCCTCAATCACGACAAAGTTCTTCCTCGCTGCTAGCGCAAGCAGCGACATGCGCCGCGCGCCATTCATTGTGACCGTCGTGGGGTATTGATGATGAGGAGTGACATAGATGGCGCTCACGTCTTGCTCTGCGCAGAGTCGCTCCAAGTCACTCACGACCAACCCATTCTTATCGACGCGCACTGATCGCAGCTCAGCCCCCGCCAAACGAAAACCATCCCACGCGGGCGGATAACCAGCGTGTTCGACCGCAATCACGCTTCCAGGGCGATTTAAGGCCAATGCGGCTAGATAAAGCGCGTGCTGACTGCCACGCGTCGTCATCATTTCGTCCTGCCCCGCCACCACCCCGCGATTGTCGGCAAGATAACGAGAAAGGACTCGCAGAAATCGAGGTTGCCCCCACTCGCTTTGGTAATCCAGACTGCCTGGCGATTCCTTGAGTGCACTCCGGTAGGCGCGGGCAAGAGCCGCACGTGGCACCGTGCGCAAGTCAGGCATGCCCCCGACCAGCGCCAGAGTGTTTTGGGGGAGTTCACGAAAACGAAGAGGTGGCGCGGATGGTGCCAGTCTCAAAGCAACTTTTGCACGCGCGCCTTGACCCTTCCCTGAGCGAACCTTCTCTTGATCAATCGCCCGCTTCGATCGTTCGGATTGAGGCAAGTCAGAACAAACGAAAGTCCCCCGAGCCGGTCGAGTTTCTAAGTACCCCTGAGCTCGCAGCTCTTCGTAGGCGGCCAAGACAGTGTTGCGATGAACGGAGAGCATCTCAGCAAGGTCGCGAGACGAGGGCAGTCGTTGACCAGGCAGAAGTCGCCCTCGACGAATGTCGCGAGTGACCGCCTCAGCGACTCGTTGAAAGAGAGGGAGTCCGGCCGGGGAAGCCTGCAAATCCAGCGGAGAGAAGGTCGACACCCAACTGGTCTATCATTTTTCTCGTTTCTGGAACCTTTTATTAGACCAGTGAACGGCCCAGAGTGGACAGATGAGACGGAAACAACGAGCGAGTGCCGATGAGGACGCTTGGGAACTCTTGCGCGGTGCTCGCTCTTACCAATTGGCGATGGTCGGCGGAGAGGGAGAGCCCATTCTTCGCACGATGGACGGAGTCGTTGTGGATGATTGGCTGCTCTTTCACGGCGCCTTCGCGGGAGAGAAAAGTGAAGGGGTCGGACAAGCTTGTGTCGCTTCCGCTCATGACGTCGTGGCGCTGATCCCGAGTCACTTTGTCGACCCCCAAAAGGCCTGCCCCGCGACCACCTACTACCGTTCCGTTCAAGTGAAGGGTCGACTCTGTGACGTGAAGGACGAACATCTCAAGCGCGGCATGCTGCAAGGTCTGATGCAAAAAAGTCAGCCCGAGGGTGGCTACGTGTCGTTCTTCGATGGCAGCGATCTCTACAAGAAGGATCTGCGTGCCACTCGGGTGTTCGGATTCAAGATTGAAGAAATCACCGGTAAGTCGAACTTAGGTCAGGATCGTCCGGTCGAGCGCACTCGGGGAATTGTTGAAAAGCTATTTCAGCGTGGGGCACCCGGTGACATGCAAGCGATTGAAACGATCTTGCGTCTCAGTCCTGAAGCTCGACCGGAAAGCATGCAAGCCGATCCATTCACACTCATTGTTTCGCCGAACCACGCACAGATTCAGGCACATGCGCAGCTTTTGGAAGGCCAATATTGGCGCCTCGCAAGCAGCCAGAAGCAGATTGAAGTTTCCATCGAAAACAGCAGTGCATGGGTGGGCGCCCTCGACGATCAGCATCGGCTTGTCGGCGCCGCGCGCGCGATCGCTGACAAATATTGGACTGCCCGTATATCGGACGTGGTGGTCGCACCGCATGTACGTGGACGTGGGCTAGGCAAGAATTTAACGAAGCTACTGCTCGCCCACCCACTAGTGCGAGATTGTGCGACGCAACGCTTAGGCACCCGTGATGCCATGGAATTCTACCGAAATTTCGGCTTTCAAACTGAAAACGAAATGAGGAAGGAAACGAACACGGTCGCCATGATCAAAAGGTTGACTGGCACAAATGGTTCACTCATCAGCATCCCGCCGGCCGACCCAAACTGAAGCCATGCGAGGAAGAATCTGAACTAATACAGCGGCGTCACTTACCAGACACATTCGAGGGTCAAATTAGATTCTATGGAACAAGTAAAAGTAAGAACCCCCGCCAGCGATGTGTCTTCGCCCGCCCCCATCTCGACGCGCACATTCTCAAAGGTGTCCCCGTCAAAAAGCGGTGCAACACAGCGCCCGATGAACCACCAGCCTCTTCCCCAGCGCTGGCAGCGCGCCCGCAAATGGTTCTCCGACAACGGTCTCGGAGCCCCAGACATGGCCCAGCTCAAATGGATGCTGGAGAATGAGTTCGTGGGGATGGGCTGAAGGCCCAATCCCCTAAGAACCAACAAGTACAGCGTGGGGATGGGTTGAGCCCAATCCCCTAAGAACCAACAAGTACAGCGTGGGGATGGGTTGAGCCCAGCCCACATCCCTTTCGCTAAGTGCCCCTTAAACTCAAAATGATCCTGAGTCGGCGCGGGCTGGACCTGCGCTGACCTGGTCACTCCACTCACCAGCTGCCTTTTCTGGCCAAGTTCAGGGACTTGAGAAGAGTGCTTGAGGCAGAAGCCGGGCTATGAAACCGTATCCATGACTGCGCTCAAGGGAGAGCGCCACTTAATAGGGATACGGGTCTGCCCTGCAGCCCCGAGGGAGCGAGAGATGGGAACTTTCTTAAGAACGCGCGGACTGAGCGTAGTGTGTCTACTTGCGGCAAGCGCCGCCTACGCCTGCGGTGGAACCGATGACGTCAACGACAACGGTGGCTCGGGAGCTGCGGCTGCGACTGGCGGGGACGATGCCGGCTCAGGTGGAGCCGACAGCGGCGACGGCGGTTCCGACACAATGAGTGGAGGAATGGGCGGCGAGGGGACTGGTGGCGACGGCACTGGCGGCGACGGCACCGGTGGTGCGCCGGTCGTGCTCGAGAAGTCGAACAAGATCGATGTGCTGTTTGTTGTCGACAACTCTGTCTCGATGGACGACGAGCACAAGCACTTGATCCCCTCGGCCAAGCGCTTGTTTGAGAATCTGGCGAATCCGCCATGCACTTCCGACACGGGCGAGCAGGTCGTTTCGACGAACGGAAATTGTCCGGATGGCTACACCATCGCCTTTGCCCCGCGCCGCGACATGCACGTCGGCGTGATCACGACGTCGATTGGTGGGCGCGGCTCAGATCAGTGCGCAATGGGCGATCCGAATTACTACTTTGATGATCGCTCGTACCTGATCCCCAAAGTTCGAGCGGGAATCGCCGATCCAAACGAAAATGGCATTCTCAGCTGGAAGGGTGGCACTCCCGAGGCGCTCCTTGAGATGAGTGATCAATTGGGGGATCACCTAGCGGCAGCAGGGACCAGCGGCTGCGGCTTCGAAGCGCCCCTTGAATCGATGTACCGCTTCCTGGTTGACCCGTCGCCTGACGAATCAATGGAATTGAAAGACAACGGGCGGGCTGAGTCCTCCGGCATCGATCAAGAGATCCTTGAACAACGAGCTGAATTTTTACGCCCCGACTCTGCCCTCATCGTCGTTGTGCTTTCAGACGAAGATGATTGTTCAATGATGGCGGGTGGGAACTATTACAACAACGCGGGCTTCGGTTACCTCACGGCAAAAACCACCCAGAGCTCGACCAACAACAATCCCTTCCTGTTTCCTGTTGCGACAGAAGTTTGCGAGTCTGATCCGAACGATAAGTGCTGCTTCTCTTGCCTCCAGGCAGGCAGCCCCCCGAAGGGCTGCGAAGCTGCCACGGAAATCTGTGGCGAAACGCTACCGGTTGAAGACGATCGCGCCAACGTTCGTTGCTTTGATCAAAAGAGACGCTTTGGGGTAGATCTGCTCTACCCGGTAGAACGCTACGTGGACGGGCTGAGTGAGCTGACGATCATCGATTCGCAGACGGCAGAAGAAGTCAAAAACCCACTCTTCCACAATGCTGATGGGGATCAGACTCGCGATCCCAATTGGGTCTATTTGCTGAGCATCGTGGGCGTTCCCTGGCAAGATCTGGCCACGCAGGAAAGCCTCAAGGACGCAAACAAGCTGGAGTACTTGAACGCCAAACAGCTCAGCGCAGACAATCTCAGCACCGATCAGGGCATGGTCAGTCGCTGGGATGCGATGGTGGGAGATCGGTCCCAAAACATTCTCCCCTTCGATCCTTTCATGATCGCTTCGATCGACGAGCGTAGTGGTGACAGTCCCATCATTGTGGATGGTTCTCCTGTGGCTTCGATCGTTCCCTCCGGCAGCGCCGGTTGGAATGCCATCAACGGACACGAAGCGAATTTCCGAGCGGTCAGTCCCATGTTCCAAGGACAACCTGCGAACGACGACCTCCAGTACGCTTGCATCTACACCAGAACGACACCGATCACAGGCTGCACGATCGATGATGCGTCTTGTGATTGCGGTGGCGAGCCACTCCACAATCGTCCGGTCTGCAGCAATGACCAAGATGCCGCGACTCCCGGCGTTGCCAATCAGTACTACGGCAAGGGTTACCCCGGACTCCGCGAACTCAGCGTCGTGCGAGGACTCGGTGAACGCGGAGTGCCTGGGTCCATCTGCCCGAAGATCATTGACCCTGCAGAAGAGGACGGCGCTTATCACCCAGCTGTGGATGCTCTGTTGGAACGACTCGGCAGCGTGCTCGAATAGAACTCAAAGGCCACTTCCTGGTGGAGGGGTCGGGTCCCACCAAGCTAACCGCTGGTGATTCCAGCGGTTTTCTTTTTGCGCTTGAATAGCACGAACGGTCGTGCTTATTTGACGTCGTGAGCGAGATGACCTCAACCGAAGAAGCATCCAAGGGCCAGAGCACCCATCAGCGCATCGTCGCGCGGGCGCTCACCTTGGCGAGCACGTTGGGTTTGGAAAGTCTCACCATCGGCGGACTCGCCACGGAATTAGACATGTCGAAGAGCGGCCTCTTTCGTCACTTCAAGTCGAAGGAAAAACTGCAGCTCGACGTGCTCGATGCTGCCGCGGATCATTTCCGTATCTCGGTGTTCCTCCCCGCCCTCAAGGTCGCCCGCGGACAGCCACGCCTCGAAGCCATCTATCAAAATTGGACGAAGTGGGTGCTCTCAAAGGAACTCCCTGGCGGATGCATCTTCCTAGCCGGCGCTGCGGAATGGGACGACCGTGAGGGCCCTGTGCGCGACAAGCTCGTGCTGTGGTTTCAAGCTCTCCAGTTCGGATTGATCCGAGCAGTCGGTATCGCAGTCGAAGAAGGACACTTTCGAAGCGATCTCGATTTGGAGCAGTTCGCTTCTGAGATGCACGGCATCGTCATGAAGTACCACCTTGATGCACGCCTCGTGCGCAACAAGAAGGCGGACAAACACGCCCGCTCAGCATTCGATCGCCTCGTTCGAGACGCTCAGTGTCTCGCGGAAAATACGCAGCGCCTCGCCGAAGACGCGCCGAGCATCCAACACTAACCCTCTACTGATGAGGAAAAGACCATGAAAAACCTTGCCCAAAATAAAAGCACGAACGTTCGTCTTCCCTTCAATCCAGAGCTGATGGCCAGCGCCCTACGCCTCGCTCCATGGCTCCAAAAGCCGTTGCTCACGCGACTCTTTCTCACCCCTCAGCGCAAGAAAAGTCATCGCGAGTACGCAGCACCGGTCGTGGGCTCTGTCTCAGTTGCCGGGCAGACAGTGCGCATTCGCGCGCGCGGCCGTGGCCCGACTGTGATGATGGTTCACGGGTGGCAGGGACACTCCGGGCACTTTCGTAGCCTCGGAGATCGTCTGGTGGACGATGGCTTTACAGTGATCACCTTCGACATGCCGGCTCATGGAGAAACCAGCGGGCGACTGACGAGCCTCGTCGAATTTATGGAGACAGTTCGGCTCGTCGCCGAGTTTGTTGGCCCCATTCACGGGATCGTCGCTCATTCGCTGGGCGCGACGGCCACAGCTCTTGCTCTCGCGCGCGGACTACCGGTGGAGAACGTGACCCTCGTCGCGCCAATGATTTCCTTCGACTTTGCTCTTGATGAGTTTTCGAAAATCCTCCACCTCGACCCGGCACTCAGAGAGGCCGCCGCTCAGGGCACTGAGCAGCGCCTCGGCCTGAATCGCACCGAGGCTGATCTAAAAACCCTCAAATTACCGGCGCTCGACATGCTCCTTTTTCATGATCGCGACGACGAGCGCACTCCTTTTGAGCATTCAACGGAGCTTGCTCGTCTGTGGAAGAACGTCGAATTCTACCCCACAGATGGTTATGGACATCGGGAGGTCCTGAATGCACCCGAAGTGGGAGCTTCCATCTCACAGTTTTTCCGAGAGCGACCTTTTCTTGACAGCGAACCGCTTCACCTCGGGGTAATCCCCGAGATGAGATACTGAGTGTTTACTTCTCGTCGGCGGCTTTGAGCTGCGCAGCGTGCCAGGCAATGTGCTCGCCCACGAAGCTCGCAATGAAGTAATAGCTGTGGTCGTACCCCGCGTGACGTCGCAAGGTGAGTGGCGTGCCCGATTCTTTGCAGGCGACTTCAAGCAAATCCGGCTGCAGCTGTTCTAGGAACTCGTCATTGAGTCCCTGATCCACCAAAAGCGGGGTCGTCGGTTTGAGCTTCTTGATCAAGCAAGTCGCATCATGAGCTTCCCAAGCCTCCTGATTCGAGCCCAAGTAGCCCATGAAGGCTTTCTTACCCCAATCGCAGCGCATCGGAGCGCAAATGGGGGAAAGAGCGGAACTGCTGCGAAACAGTGAAGGGTGTTTAAGACCAAGTGTGAGGGCACCGTGACCGCCCATCGAGTGCCCAAAAACTCCCGCGCGCAAGTGATCAAGCGGGAGCGTGCTCACGAGGAGTTCCGGGAGCTCACGCGTGACGTAGGAATCCATCTGATAGTGAGCGGCCCAGGGTGCCTCTGTCGCGTTCAAATAGAAGCCCGCACCAGAGCCGAAATCCCAGCTTTCGTCTTGGCCAGGAATGTCGACGCCGCGCGGACTGGTATCCGGCATGACCAGCGCGACCCCATGTTCGGCGGCGTAACGTTGCGCGCCTGACTTGGTCGAAAAATTTTCGTCCGTGCAGGTGAGTCCCGAGAGAAAATAAAGCACCGGCACTGGGCCTTGCGATGCCTCCTCTGGCATGAATACCGAAAAGCGCATCTTGCAGCCTGTCGCCTGGGAATCATGCTCGTAGGTGATCTGCTGTCCGGAGAAGGTCCGACTCTCTTTCACTTTGTGAAGGCTGGTCATGCTGGTCCTCAGAAAGTGACTACGCTGCGAATGGATTCACCAGAATGCATCAAATCGAATGCATCGTTGATCTTATCGAGAGGCAGGGTGTGGGTGATCAGATCGTCGATATTGATCTTTCCCTCCATGTACCAATCAACAATCTTGGGAACATCCCGACGGCCGCGAGCGCCGCCAAATGCCGTTCCTCGCCAATTTCTTCCGGTGACGAGCTGAAAAGGACGCGTTGAGATTTCGGCGCCGGCGGGAGCCACACCGATGATGATCGATTCACCCCAGCCCTTGTGACAACACTCGAGCGCTTGCCGCATCACCTCGACATTGCCAATGCACTCAAAGGTGTAGTCCGCGCCACCGCCTGTGCGATCGATCAAGTAAGGGACCAGATCGCCTTCCACTTCGCGCGGATTCACAAACTCCGTCATGCCGAAACGGGTAGCCATCTCCGCACGCGCAGGATTCAGATCCACGCCAATGATTTTGTCGGCGCCTGCAAGGCGGGCTCCCTGGATCACATTGAGCCCAATGCCGCCTAGACCAAAAACGACCACGCTCGAACCGGGCTCGACCTTGGCCGTGTTGATCACAGCGCCAATCCCTGTGGTGACGCCACAGCCGATGTAACAAATCTTGTCGAAAGGCGCGTCCTCTCGCACCTTCGCGAGCGCAATCTCAGGAACAACGGTGAAGTTCGAAAACGTGCTCGTGCCCATGTAGTGAAGCAAGGGCTCGCCCCCGAGGGAGAAGCGACTTGAACCATTGGGCATCACGCCTCGACCCTGCGTCGTGCGAATTGCCTGACAGAGATTGGTCTTCGGATTCAGGCAGTACTCGCACTGACGGCATTCAGGAACGTAGAGCGGGATCACATGATCGCCTTTTTTGAGCGAAGTGACTCCTTTGCCGACATCGACAACAATGCCTGCGCCCTCATGACCAAGAATTGCAGGGAATGCGCCTTCCGGATCGGCACCGCTCAAGGTAAATTCATCGGTGTGACAAATGCCCGTCGCCTTGATCTCGACGAGCACTTCACCCTCGGCGGGTCCCTCGACCTGAACAGTTTCGATACTTAGCTTCTTGCCAGCGGCAAGAGCGACAGCTGCACGACTTTCCATGAATTCTCCCTGGTTTAGGCGAAACACCCCATCCCGCCCGAGGACTTCTACTTTTAGCGATTGATCCTCGTCGAGTCCAAGTAGACTCCACGAACCATGCCAGCTCGCGCGCTTCTCGATTCTCCCTTTGGCCGTCTCCGCATCGCCAGCATGCTGGATGGACTCTCTTTAGTGATCCTGATGGGTGTAGGAATGCCCCTCAAATACTTCATGGCGATGCCCATCGTGGTACGCGTGATGGGGCCTATCCACGGGGTGCTCTTCGTTTGGCTGTGTTCAGAGCTGGCAACTTTAGTGTTTGGGAAAGATTGGCCCATCAAAAATGCCGCGCTCGTCTTCATTTGCGCGCTGATTCCCGGCGGCCCCTTTTTCCTCGACGGCTGGATCAAGAAGCAGGCGCTTCAAGAAAGCTAATCCGAAGGAAGACTGTGCTTACGCTGTAGCTAGTCGCTAGTTCGCTGGGGTGAATAGAGGAACAAGAGAATGCGCCGAAGGTTTGTCGGTGAGACCGATGGCCAACTTATTTCCGTAGCCTAATTGTCCTGAGCTTGAGGAGCCCCAACAACGGATCCCATCCGAGAGTTGCGCGCAGCTATGCGTCCCGCCGCTCGTGATGTGAAGTGCATAACCCAAAGTTTCGACAGGGTCGGCAAACACTGCGTGAGAGATGTCTCCGACGTTCTTCTGATTGCCCAGCCCGAGCGCACCATCCAGGCCATAGCCCCAGCATTGAACATTGCCGGCAACAGATACGGAATCCTGGGCACCATCCCCGAGCCGCGCACAAGTGTGATTGTCGCCAGCTGAAAGCTCAACAATTGGGCCCGAAAAAGCAATCAATCCGCCAGCAAAAGCGGGCTCATTGTCGCCAATCGTCTCGCTATTCCCGTAGCCGAGAGCGCCATGAAATCCGTACCCAAAACAGCGCGCCGTTCCATCGACCATCAGCGCGCAGGTGTGCCTTTCACCCGCCGTAAGCGCAACGGCTTCCCCACCAATGGCGACGAAGGGAACACTGGACGGCAGTTCGTTGTCGCCAGTGCTCGCAGAGGACAGGTTTCCGAGCCGACCATTCACCCCAGCTCCCCAACAGCGAATGCCCCCAGGACTCTCATCGTAGGCAGCGATGATCGCGCAAGAATGATAGCGACCAGCGGCGATGTCGAGGGCCAACCCAGCGAGCGGAACGTTGCCCGCATCCGCCGGTTGTTCATTGTCTCCAATGTCATTTGTGTTGCCGTAGCCGAGTCGCCCTGCTTCGCCTTCGCCCCAGCAACGCACCGCGCCCGTCGCAAGCAGCGCGCAGGTGTGGTCTTCGCCCGCCACCAGCTTGGCGACTGGTCCTCCCACATTGATTGACGCGACGCTGTCAGGAAACTCATTGTCGCCTAGGATCATTCTCGCGCCGAGGCCGAGCTGGCCGCTCATTCCTTCGCCCCAACAGCTCACATTCCCGGATTCCAAAAGCGCGCAGCTGTGCGCACCACCGAGCGCTAGGCTCACGGCTCGCTCGGGCAAGCGCACCGTGAGTGCGCTCGAAGGCAATTCGTTGTCTCCAATATCGTTGGTGTTTCCCAGGCCGAGGCGACCGCCGTCACCTTCGCCCCAACAGCGAACTTCGCCACTCTGGGCGCCTGCGAAGTATTCATCCCCGCTCGTCACAATCGCGCAAGTGTGCTTCGCGCCTGCCTCAACACTGAGCACAATGTCCTCGAGGGCAAAGCACGAAAATCCATCACCACGGTAGCCACGCGGGCACGTGCAGCGGAATCCTGGTTGAAGATCATCGCAAATGGCCACCGGATCGCAGGAGTGAGTTCCCAGCAGACATTCATCTACATCGGCGCTCAAAATCGGGACGTTTCCGTCAGGATACTCGTCGTCCCCAATATCCTGCGAGTTGCCTGTGCCGAGCTGCGCGTAGGCATTGCTGCCCCAACAGCGCACGTGTCCTGAGTTGAGCGCCGCGCAGGTGTGTTCACTGCCAGCGGTGAGTGAAATGATGCGGCTCCCTACCTGCACCTTGGCCCAGTTGAGGGGATGCTCATCGTCGCCAATATCGGCTCCGTCGGCATAGCCCAGGCGGCCGTACTGCGAGTAGCCAAAACAGGTGGCCTCGCCGATCGAGTTGGTCACGCACGTGTGATAGAGCCCCGCCGCTACTGTCTGCGGTTCGTACCCGAGCTGAATGTCGCCCCAATCGCCGGGAGCCTCATCGTCACCAATCGATTCCGTGGACGCATAGCCCAATTGACCAACTCCGCCGTAACCAAAACAGCGCAGACTCCGGGCTCCTTGCACCTCAACAATCGCGCAAGTTTGATACCAGCCCGCATCCAGCGCCACAGCAGGCGCACCGAGATCCACCGTTCCCACGCTCGCGGGAGTCTCGTCGTCGCCGACATTCTCGAGGTTTCCGTAGCCAAGAGCCGCCCAGAGGCCGCGCCCCCAACACATCACGTCGCCACTTTCAAGGATGGCACACGTATGATCGCGCCCAGCAGTGATTGCAGTAGCCCGATTGCCCAGCGGAACATCACCCACGCTCGCCGGAGTTTCATTGTCGCCGATATTGCGAGTGTTTCCGTAGCCGAGCTGACCCTCAATCCCAAGCCCCCAACAGCGCACAGCTCCTGTCTCAAGCAGGGCACAGGTGTGTTCTCCACCCGCTGCCAACTGGATCACCTTTCCACCAACATCCACAACGCCTGCGTCAATTGGCAGTTCATCATCACCGATGTCCTCCAAGTGCCCGTAGCCAAGCTGCCCGTACTGATTGCGCCCCCAACACATCACGTTCCCTGCAGCGGTCAGAGCGCAGGTGTGAGCAAAGCCCGGTTCAATTTGGGTAACGGCTGCCCCGATCGTCACATAATCGCGCGCATCTGCTCTCTCATTGTCTCCAATCCACTCGGTGTCGCCGTAGCCCAGCTGTCCGTATTCGTTGAAGCCCCAACAACGCACGCTTCCGCCCTCAAGCAGCGCGCAGGTATGATCACTGGACGTGGCCACTTTTTCGACGAAGCCGGGATTCAGGAGACAATATTCGCCGTCCCCGTAGTAGCCGGGGTTGCAGGTGCAGTAGTAACCGCCCCAGGCATTCTGGCAGGTGGCGTCGTCATCACAGGTGTCCGTTGCCTGCTCACATTCGTCAACATCGTCGCAACTCAGACCGTCACCCGAAAATCCGGCATGACACCTGCACTCGGGACCGAACTCGCCATCCTGACAACTTGCATCAGGCGCGCAGGGATTTTCGGTAGCGCAAGTCTCGGGACCCGAACCTCCGCCGCCAGATGCAGCGGCTCCTCCGCCGCCAGTCGCACCACCAGCACTCGGCGCGCCGCCGCTGCCTGAACCACCGCCATCTCCACCACTCGCGCCGCCGCCGCTGGCGCCTCCGGCGGAAGAAGCTCCCCCTGCCGCCGAAGCTCCACCAGTCGACGCCGCGCCGCCCGTACCTTCTTCTCCGCCGGTTCCTTGTGCTCCACCGGCACCTGCTGCGCCGCCACCGCTTTGACCGCCGCCTGCCCCGGCTTCGCCCCCGGTTCCTGCAGCACCGCCAGTGCCGGCTGCACCACCACTGGCACTATCGCCGCCGGTGCCAGTGGCGCCACCAGTACCGGCTGCCCCACCGGTAGAACCGGCGTCGGCTCCTCCTCCGCCACCAGATCCGGAGCTACCACCGTTGCCCGGATCGGAGATCAAGCTGCAATTGTAGCCGTCCCCTTCGTAGCCTGAGCTACAGGCGCAGGAATAGCCTCCCGCTTCGTTCTTGCAGTCGGCGTTCAGACCGCAATCGTCGAGATGACGGGCGCACTCGTCACGATCTGTGCAGGTGAAGCCATCGCCTTCGTAACCAGCGGCGCAGCGACAATCGTAGCTTCCCACCAAGTTCTCGCAGAACGCATTGGCGTCGCACTCCGCGCTTCCTGTCTCGCATTCATCTTCGTCGCCGCAAGTAAATCCGTCGCCCTCCCAGCCCACGTCGCAAGTACAACTGAAGGAACCTGTCAGGTTCGTGCACGAGGCATGAGTATCACAGCTATTCAGGCTTGGCGTGCATTCGTCAGTGTCGCCGCAAAAGAACCCATTGCCAAAGTAGCCCTCATTGCAGCGACACGTGTAGCTGCCGTCCGTATTGGTACAGGTGGCATTCGCATCACAAGAGTCGAGCCTCAACGCACATTCATCGATGTCCGGCTCGGGAAAAGTGGTGTTTCCCCCGTCGCAGCGGTACGTTCCCACCAGGTTCACGCAAGAGGCTGCGTCAGGGCAGGTCTGTGATCCATCGGCGCATTCATCACGATCGGTGCAGTGGATGCCGTCGCCAATCATCCCTATCGGACAATGGCACAGGTAACTGCCCTCCGTATTTTCACACTCGGCGTTGCCATCACAGTCGTTCCCCCCACTCTGGCACTCGTCTTTGTCGGTGCAGTCGAGGGCCTGGCCTGAATAACCAGCCGGACAGGGGTTGGCCTCACAGACACTGGTATTCTTGACGAATCCGCGCATCGTCAAGTTGAAGTTCGACTTGGCCGTGTGGCGCTCTGCGTGGAAGAGTGCGATTTCGTACACGCTCCCCAGGACAATCCCGACATCGCGACAGGTCTCTACGGTTTGCTCCGATCCGGAGCCTTCCAGAACCACGGTCTCACAAGCTTGCCCAGCTGTGAGTTCGACAGTTCCCCGACGTTCAGGATGCAGTCCGCCCAGGTCGAGAGCGAGTTTGCCGTTGATAAAAACCCACACATCGTCGTCGCCTGAAAATTCAAGACGTTCGCCGCCTACGTAGTTGAACCATCCACGCAACTCAGTCGTGAAGCCAAAGTTGTGACCACTGAGCGCTTTTTCCTTGCCACTCTTGACGAAGCCAAAGCTGTCGACAGGAAACAACTGCTCCGGTTTAAACACGTAGGAATCATCGCTCTGCTTGGTCAGTGTCATCGTCGTCGAAAGACGATGATTCCAACTTGGGTCATCTCGGAACCAAACATCAAAGAAAGCTTGAGAGGTCGTCTGCGCACCCTCGGCACAGCCAGAAGCGTTGCCCTCCTGACAGCGCCCTGTGTACAGAGGAAGACCGTCTTCTGCATCCAACGTGGACTCGACCAAGCCGTGAGTCCTGTCCCTCCCTGAAAAAGACTCGAAATCGGGGTGCTGCACTCCGCCGGCCTGGGGGCTGCGATTGAAGTCGCGAAAAACGACGGGTACGTCCCAGGTGTCTGGAAGCTCGGCACCAACGGTTTCGCAAGTGTAGCCGCCTTCGATTTCGCAGTCAGCGCTGCAGCCGTCACCGCTTTGCGTGTTGCCGTCGTCACACTCCTCATCGTCACCCGGCAAGCTCATGCCGTCGCCGCAGCGCGAACCGCACGCCCCACCGGACTGAGTACAGCTCGGCTCCCACTGACAGGAAGGACTGCAGCCATCCCACGGCGCCGTATTGCCATCATCGCAAGCCTCATCCTCGCGCACGACGCCGTCGCCACAGCGATTGGGCGGGTCGAGGTGTGTGAGTGCGCCCAAGTCGAGGCGACCGCCTGAGACCGTCTTTCGATTCAGGCTAGACAGTGGCTGGGTTGATTCAATCAAATACGTCCGCACCTCGGAAGCGGTAGCTTCAGGGTGCTGGGAAATGTAAAGAGCCGCGGCGCCTGCCACGTGAGGCGCCGCCATCGAGGTCCCGCTCTTCGCGCCCGTGCCCCCACCAGGAAGAGTACTGATGATGTTCGTTCCGGGAGCCGCCAAGTCGACGGAAGTTCGGCCGTAATTCGAAAACGAGGCGAGTCTGTCCTCTTCGTCGCTCGCCGCAACAGACACGACGAAGTCCATCGAGTAACTCGAAGGGTAATGCGCATAAACGTCGGTATCGCGCGCATCGTTTCCTGCGGCGGCGACCACGAGTCCACCAGCGTCACCGAAGAGATTCAGCGCATCCTTCTCATAACTCAGCTGCGGGTGGTAGCCGCCGAGACTCATGTTCACCACGCGGACGCCACGCTTGGCCGCATAAATGATCCCCTGCGCCACACTCCAGGTCGAGCAACCGCCACCGTCGCAAACGCGACCGGCCACAATTTCGACGTTCCAATTCACACCAGCAAGTGCGTTTTGATTGTTTCCAACCGCGCCGATGGTGCCGGCAACATGCGTGCCGTGGCCATAGGTGTCCTCCGGTTGGTTGTTTCCGCGCACGAAATCCCAGCCGAACGTGTCACCGGGAAACTCATCCTGCGTATCGAATTCTTCGCCACCGAGATTCGCCAGCAGATCTGGGTGATCGAGGTCGATCCCGGTGTCGAGCACCATGACGCTCACCTCACGGGATCCAGTTCCCTTTTCCCAAGCAGAAGCAGCGCCTATTTTTTCGAGTCCCCAAAGTCGATTGTAGTCGGGATCGTTGGGCACCAGATTGAGTTCATAGAGATAGTGACGCTCCACTGAACGCGTGAGCTGAAGCTCTTCAAGAATCTCCCGCACTTCGTCTTCCGCGAGCTCGCTCGGGATGACCAAACGCAAGTAGCCGAGTTCGATGGCGAGCAATGAGCCAGCGCCCTCAACGCGAATGCCATATTCTCCGAGCGCGGCCTGCAAGATCGCGGCATCCACTCCCTTCGCCACCCCAACGATGAGCTCCTGTTTGAAAAAGGCGGCGCCGCGTTCATCGTAGCTCACCCCGACCGGCGTTGATCTTTGGCTTTCCTTGCCCGGTGTCTCGGTGACTTCAGACGGATCCTTCGAATCATGCACCTCTTGCTCACGCGCACCGCAAGCGACGAGCGCCATGCTGGACACACCAATCAGAAGCTTGCGCCCGATTGATCTTGCGCGTTCATTGAATCCCACCACGTTGAGATCGCAGAGCGGTTAGAAAGGCCTGCGCTTGAAGCGATAGTCAATTGTTCTTGTAATTGGGTACGCCTCTGAACCACTTGCCCCCCCAGCACCTACAGGGAGTCCCCGGAATATTGTTCCCCGCGCCTACCAAGGCCCCATCGACTCGCAGTGGCCGCTGGTGCAGACCGCGAGACAGTCGCCGCACTGAGAGGTAGGGGAATCGAAGTCGAGTACACAGATTTCGAACTGCGTCGCTCTGCACGGCTGTGCGCACGAAAAATGATCGCCGCGTCTGAGCCGAATCGCGACGGCGTCGGTCCCTACCAAGCAGAGTCATTCGAAGCGCGAGCCACATGTGCCGCGCTTGTTGCCAGCACGTGCGTCCGATGGGCGGAACACGAGCCAGTAGCTTCATTCCCGTTCGGCGAATGCGCGGCTCTTTGTCTTGACGGAGAACAGACATCCCATGATTTTGCGCACTTTTGGATTGCGAACACTCTCAGCCTCTCTGATCTTCGGTATGTTGCCAGGGTGCTTGCGCCGCGACATTGCGGAATCTGAGCCGAGTACGACCAACATCTATCTGAGTCGCTTGGAAAATGATCCAGTCGACAAAATCGACCTGCTTTTTGTCGTCGATAACTCAGCGTCGATGGGCGACAAGCAGAAGATCCTCGAAGCGGCGGTTCCCCAAATGTTGAGACGTTTGGTCCAGCCCGATTGTGTGACCTTCGATAGCGACGGAGCCGTGATTGATCGAGAAAAGAGCACAGCTCCGGCGGTCCCGGGCGACGATCCGACCTGCGCGGGCGATCTCGTTCTTGAATTCAATCCGATCAACGACATTCACATCGGTGTCATTTCCTCTTCCCTAGGTGGACACGGCTCGAGCTCTTGTCCCACCGATCCAAACGTTGAAGGAGGGCGACCAGAGAACAACGACAGAGCCTTGCTCATGCCCAAAGTGCGTCCAGGTTTGGTCGATCCACATGGAACTGGCTTTCTTGTCTGGCACCCCGCCGAGGCAGATGATCCAGCAGGGACTCCGGTCGAATCGAATCTCGCGCAACTTGAAGAAAACTTTCGGGCGCATGTCGTCGCCGCGGGCGAAACGGGCTGCGGTTTTGAAGCTCCGCTTGAAGCTTGGTACAGGTTTCTCGTCGACCCCGCGCCGCCTCTCGATGTCGTTCAGACAAAGGGCAAGAGCGCCTCGACGGGTCCGGACGAAGCAGTGCTTGACCAACGCGCAGCCTTCTTGCGTCCCGATAGCCTCGTGGGGATCGTGGTGCTCACGGACGAAAATGACTGTTCGGTGATGGAGGGTGGCGACGTTTACCCTTTCGCTGGGTACGGTTGGATGCTCAGCGAATACACCAACTGGTTACTCGAGAGCGACGAGACACGCCCTAAAGAAAACATGCGGATGGCTAGCGCAACCGCTGTTTGCGAAACCAACCCGAATGATGCCTGCTGCTTTTCCTGCTTTCTCGGCGAGACGCCCAAAGCCTGTGATGACCCCACCGCAATCGCCAGCTGCGAGTCCCCCGGCTGGCCGCGCTTGACCGCAGAAGAAGATCACGCCAATTCACGCTGCGCAAACAATCGAAAGCGTTTCGGAATCGATCTTCTCTACCCGATCAAACGCTACATCGACGGCTTGAACAGTGGTTTGATCAAGAACAGCCATACCGGCGCAGAAGTGAGAAACCCATTGCTCTGGGGGGTGAACGGCGAACTCGCCCGTCGAGACGGTCTCGTCTTTTTCGCTGGCATTACCGGCATGCCCTGGCAAGACATCGCGGACGCGGAAAGTCTCGCCAGCGACACGAAGCTGAGCTACCTCGATTCAGTTGAACTGCGCGAGAGCAACGTCGCTGTACCAGGCTCGACAGAGATGATGGATCGCTGGCAATTGATTCTTGGTACTCCTCATCAGAGCGCGCTTTCATCAGCCTGCTCAAAGGACCAGGACGCAACGTGCGGAAAACCACCAGCCCCTCCACTCGATCCTTTCATGATCGAGTCCATCGCACCACGCGAAGGGACCAACCCTCTCACGGCGATAAGCATCACTCGATCTCCGGCGTGGAATCCCGTCAATGGTCACGAGCAAGTTTCGCCCGATGGAGGAGATCTGCAATATTCCTGCACCTTTCCTCTTGAACCTTACAGTGCCGTGCGGACGTGCGAGCAGACGGACAATGCCTGCGATTGCGGTAACCCGTCGCTCGATCGTCCTCTTTGCAAAGTGGGGGCGGGAGAAACCGCCACGTCGACCCAACATTTTGGGAAGGCGTACCCCGGCACGCGTATTTTGGAAGTTCTCGAAGGCTTTGGAAAGAATTCAATTCCCGCCTCCATTTGCCCGAAGGTTCACGACTCGAATCTAGACGACTTTGGCTACAACCCGGCTGTCGCAGCCATCATCGAACGACTGGCAACAGGACTCCAAGGGGAATGCCTCCCTCGCCCGCTTTCGCTCAACGACAAGGGTCTGGTCGACTGTCTTGTGGTCGAGGCGCGCAAGGCAAGTGACGGTAAGCTCGACTGTACAGCCGAAGGACGCAAAGGCATTTTGCCCGAATACATCGACAGCATCCGAGCTGAGCTCGTCAAGAGCGGTTGGTGCACGAAGGCGGAATGCGCCGCCGCCAGCCTCTGCGCCATTGAACAACTCACAGAGCTGGAGCACCGTGCCCAGCGAGAAGCCTGCCTTACAAGCCCTGTCGGCAGCGAGGCGCTGCTTGAACCAGGCTACTGCTACATCGATGGAAACCTGCAGATTGGTGATGCCTCCCTGGTGGCTCAGTGCCCATCAACCCGACGTCAGCTACTACGCTTCGTTGGAGAAGAGACTCCGGCTCCAAAAACGACGACGTTCATTGCTTGCTCGGGGGAACTCTAAGCAGCTAGCGTTTCTTGATCGCTCGTTTGACAGCTTCATCGAGCGATCGGTTCACTGCGTCTTGGTCACGCTCACGGGGCGCAGACGGTGATGGTGATGGTGATGGTGATGGTGATGGTGATGGTGATGGTGATGGTGATGGTGATGGTGATGGTGAGCTAGCTCGCTGAGGCTGAGGCCGACGAGGCGAAGCACCACGTCGCTTCGATCTGCGCTCCAGCCATTTGGGTTTACGGAACAACTTCCACGCAAGGTCACCATCAAGAGGCGGCACTGGCAGGAGATTGAGAACGATCATCAAGAAGTTCGGGAAAATCAGCGCCCTCCCCAAGTCCGAAAAAAACAATCCGCTCGGCCACAAACTGATGGCGGGCATAAGCAACGCTGGAATCAAAAGACCTAGCTGAGCCAAGACTCCGCCCCACGCAATGACCTGCTCGACGCGTGCACTTGAGGGCTGCTCAAATCGGCAAACGCCGCCAAGGCCCGTCATCTCGATCGAAAATACACGCAGCCCATGAAGCCTCGCTAGGTAAGCGTGACCGCACTCATGACAGAAAATCACCAACAAAATGCCGAGCCAGGCGCCAGGCGCGAACCGGGCCCCTCCGACCCAGAGCATCACTAGAGGCACCGAAAAATGCGCCCACACCGGGATCCGCCCAAGTCGAAACAATCGCAGACTCCCTTTTTTCCACACGAGTCCGAGCATAGCAGCCCGCGGGTTGGCGACACGTCGGAAAATCGGCTTGAATCCCCATCAGCATGAGCGAGACCACAAAAGTACAAAACGATCACGTCGTAGAAATGCACTATGTCCTCAAGGACAGTGAAGGGACAGTGATCGACCAAAGTCCGGAAGGACAACCACTGCCTTACCTTCACGGGCATCAAAACATCGTGCCCGGTCTTGAGAGCGCGCTCAGCGGGGCGGCCGTCGGCGAGACGAAGAAAGTGACCGTGAGTCCGGAGGACGGATACGGCGTTCGCGAAGAAGAGATGGTGCTTCACGTGCCACGCGACCAACTTCCCCCGGAAATGGAACCCGAAGTCGGGATGACTGTCGGCATGGAGACACAAGATGGGCACACCGTGCCCGTCCGAGTCAGCGAAGTGCACGACGACCACGTGAAGCTCGACGCGAACCACGAACTAGCGGGCGTGACCCTCCACTTCGAGGTAAAGATCGGTTCTGTTCGTCCTGCTTCTGCCGAAGAACTGGAACATGGTCACGTGCACGGCGCAGGCGGGCACCACCACTGAGTCACGGCGCAGGCGACAAAGAACGCATCTCGGAAACGAGGTGCGTTCTTTCGTTTGCTTTACGGACAGGGCTGATTGCAGGTGGTGACGCCATCGGCGCAAAAGAGCTTAGTTCCAGCACAGGTGTGCCTGTCCGCCGCGCCACCGATCATCGTGCAATGACTTGCGTTGCCGCACTGAACGCTACAGTTCGAACCTCCACACTCCAACAAGCATTCGCCGGGGCCAGTGCATTGAGCCGCGCAGACTTCGGCGCCATTGCAGCTCAAGTCACAATCTCCCGGCCCCTGACAAAGCAACGCTAGGCTCGGGACTTTTGCACCTGTGATTTTGCAGCTCGATCCCTGGCGGCAACGAGTGACCACCTGCGAAGCATCTTCGGTTTCAATCTCACACGTCGTGAGAGCGGGGCAGTCGACGCGACAAGGGCTTTGAATACAGAAAAAGTCACAGCTTTCTCCCCACTCACAGTCCCCACCACTTCCCCCGTAACCCCCCAGACCGCCGAAGCCTCCCCACGATGGCTCGCCCCCCATCCCTGGCATCCCTCCATCTGGCGAGACACCACCTGTAGAAGGTCCCCCACCCGAGCGCGTATCAGACCCACCTGTGGAGGCGACGCCACCTGTCGAGGTGACGCCTCCCGTCGCAACAATGTCAAACCCAAGATCGTCGTTCGTGTCGAGTCCGACGTAACCGCAAGAAAACACGCAACCGGCTGAAAATACGGAAAGCGAAATGCCACGCCAGGAGCGACGCAATCTCATCAACTGATTGGGGGATGTCACAGGTGTCTTACGCAAAGAAATGAGGTGAGCCCAGAGTGAGCGCCCTCTTTGGGCTGCCAAGCAATCTGCAACGACAGTGTAGCCTGACCTCTCGCCTCCGCCATGGTCAGAACGAATAGAAACAACAGGGAAAATCTGAAGATTTGTCAGATCAGCTGAGCGAATGTGCTCGGGGTCGATGAAACTTCGGTGATTAATTGCAGCTTCAGCGTGATTCCTCAGCCTCATGGAGCTTTCCCCACGTCTGCTCCGCCTTCTTTCCGGTCACGGCGCCATTCGTTGTCGAGTTTTCAGCAGGCGAACCCGGTACACCAGTTGGTCCTTTTGGTGATCGCACTAACGCTGATTCATATCGTCGAATGAGTAACAGCTGAGGGCGACCCGGTTGCCCTCAGGATCGCGAAAATACGTGGTGAATTGGGTGTTTTTTTCGGGGGGCGCGCCCAACGAAAGCAGGCGCGCCTCAGCTGCTTCACGTTCGGTCGGAGAGACTCGAAAGGCGAGCAGAAAAGCTCCAGCCTGAAGTTCTTCAACGTGAGGTCGGGGCACGTCGGTCTGTTCAATCATCAAAACGGAGCCACCCAGATCGAGCCAGACCGAGCGAAGCCCTCCGTCAGGCTGCAAGTGCCTTCGGAGTTCAGGCAGATCGAATGCCGCGCTGTAAAAACCCGCTAGGGCCTGAACGTCTCGCGCACCCAGCGCGATGTGATGCAGCAAAACGGGAGAATGGACAGATCGATCGAGCGGCGCCACGCCAGATCAACTCTAGGTGGAGTTCGCGGGAAAGCGAGAAGGGCGCCACGGCTGCCCAGTCACGCGGCGCTCAGATCGCACGCGGCGCTCAAATCGCCCGCGGTGCTCAGACGTTCACTCCCGCTATATTCCTTGCTTCCAGGGCGCTTCAGGCTCAAAGTGAGACGGTGCGGCCCGTAGCTAACCCGCGGGTCCCTCACTCGACCTACAGTAACCGCTCGACCTACAGTAACCGCCCAACCTAGACTCACCGTTCCCTCACCTCTTGCTTCCGCGACTAGCTTCTTCCGCGACTAGCGGCCCGCATCACGCTCTGGAGTTTCCATGTCATTCAAGAAGGCCTTTGGTTCTTATTGTTTTCTCCTTGTTTTGCTGCCCTTGGCGTGCGGCGGAACGGTCGAAGGTCCGGGCGGTGACGGTGACGGCGATGATGACGGACGTCCCCTGAACCCTGGTGACGGTGACGGCGACGAGCCGGGCGACGGCGGTTATGGTGCCGGCGGTTACCCCGCAGTAGGCGGCTCGTACGCTACCGGCGGCGACATCGCGATCGGGGGAGATTATGGATGGGGGGGCTATCCAGTCGGAGGTGGATTCCCTGGAGTAGGTGGGGGTTACGCTGGGGGACCGGGGTACACTCCGGAGCCACTCGTCGGTTGTCAACGGTACGGCGACTATTCCGAAGCCCAGTACTGCGAAGTTTATGAGGAGTGCGACAACGGTTGGTCCAACATCTGGTGTGATAACTATGACGGGCGCACTCATTGTTACTGTGAAAGCAGCGGTGGTTACGCCGAAATTGAACCTAGCAGCTTCAATGGCGGCGAAACTTGTCACCAATTGAGCGCTGTCTGCCAAACCTTTCCAGCCCTCGATCCATCCGTTCCGGAGGTTTGTACGCCCACTTATTCGGAGTCCGGCCAGGGCTATTGTTCGCTCTCGGAAGAGTGTCGTAGTCCGCTCGAAGTCGACGGAATCAAGATCTCCGTACTTGGACGGCATGAAGTTTGGTGCGAGGGCACATCCTGCCAGTGCAACTCTCAAGTAGGCAACGCACGCATCGAGCTCGCCAGCGGCGCGGCCACCGCCTCCACATGCAGCTCAGCCTTAGAACTTTGCGGCAGCGACGCCATCGCCCCCACGGGCATGGGCTCTTGCACGCCCCGCTATCAATCTGCCTACCAAGACTACTGCGAAGTAGAACTTGAATGCGCACATAGCGCGAACATGGCAGGTCAGGCGGTGAAGGTTTTCAACTCAACCTACGCAAATTGCGAAAAGTCGGGAACCAACTCTTACACATGCTCATGCAATTATGGCGCAGATCCTTTTGCGGTGACCAGCAATTCCAGCTGGAACGTCTGCTCCGACCTGGCGGAACGCTGTTCGTTCTAGCGCGAAATAGCCTGCGGCCCCATAGACGGTGGTGAGGCCGCTCGCTTTCGAGCACGTTGTTCCTCAAGTCATTTTGTAAATCGGCGCCAGCTCCGACCCATCAGTCACGGTCTGTTCAAGATCGCGAAGCAATCCATCCGAGAGTGAATAGATGAAGCCGTGGACGGTGAGAGTCTGTCCTCGATTCCAGGCGTTTTGGACAATCGTCGAGTGGCACAGATTCGCCACCTGCTGCTCCACGTTGATCTCGCACATCCGGTCCTTCTTGGCCTGACCCTCGAACTTGGCCAGCTCTTCTCGATGCAGGTGCGCAGCGTCCTTGATGTGGCGAAGCCAATTGTCGATCAGACCAAAGGCATTCGAGTCCAAGGCAGCCTGCACACCACCGCAGCCATAGTGACCGCACACGATAATGTCTGTGACTTTCAAGACTTCGACTGCGTACTGAACGACCGACAGGCAGTTCAAATCCGTATGCACCACCAGGTTGGCAACGTTGCGGTGAACAAAGACCTCTCCAGGATCCAGACCACAAATTTGATTGGCCGGCACGCGGCTATCGGCACAGCCGATCCAAAGAATTTTTGGAGTCTGTTGCTGAGCGAGCCGATCAAAAAAAGTGGGATCTCGTCCCTTCATTTCTGCGGACCACTGTCGATTCTGTTCAAAGATATGAGGGAGTGTCTTCATGATTCTGGAACTCAGTTGCTCAGGAGAGCAATGGCTCGCGCTCCTGGCCTACGAGATGTAGCGAGAATATAGCGCAAAAAAAAGACCGACGGCTCCGGACGGGAACCATCGGTCTTCATCTTTCAGTCAGACTGAAACAGTCAATCAGCCGGACACGCTCCGGTAGAAAGAGCGCCTCCGATTGAAGGCCTGCTCAGAGCAGATCTGCGTAACCAACCACACCGAGCGTAACTGAAGTCCAGCTGCTCTGCGCCTCGGTAGCGTCGCCGTTGGCGTAAACATCTTCCGATGCGAACTCCATGCGACCGTCAAGACGCACGATGAAGTTCTCCACCTCAGGTACGGGCTTGAGGTCAAGCGTGACCGTAGCCGTTGCCAGACTCTCGCTGCCATCGGGATCGATTCCGTAGAGGAAGCCGTCCCCGGTAGAGAGGAACTCGCCGCGGACTGCAGCGCCGAACATCGGCACGAACTGGTAACCTGCAGCTAAGCTGACGCCCCAGAAGCCAGCAGCTTCGTAGCCAAGGTTCACATCGAAGTTACCCACGATGCTCAAGTCACCAATGCTCGCCGTCGCAACAACGTCGACGAAGGTGTCTACGAATCCGCCATTGGCAACCGTCGTTGCGGGAAGCAAAGACTGAAGTGCGCCAGCATACACAGCGAAGGTCTCGCCGTCGTCGTAACCAACCTGCGCACCCAAGTTGAGCGCGCCGCCACCGAGGTTCGAGTTGTTCGCATCGTTCACAACCAAACCGCGGAACACGAGGTTTCCGGTTGCGTACTCAGCGCGAAGGCCGGTGTGCCAAAAGGGCTGCATGTTGAAGTAGAGTTCGCCGCGCGTGTAGTTGAGGTTCTGCCACGACTCAGCAACTTCAGCACCATAGATGGTACCGAACGCGCCGAGGTCGAGAGACAATCCTTCAACGGGACGGAAGGTCACGTAGGCATTGGTGATGGGGCCCAGGGTTCCGGTGCCGTAGATGGCCACAGCGTCACCGAAACGGAGACTGCCGTTGACTGCCCACATGCCGCCATCGTAGCCCAAGTCAGCGCCGAGCCAGTTGATGCCAAAGCCGCTTTCAGCAGTGCCACCGGGGCCGTTGCTCGCGTAAACGCCGCCGCCACCACCGGGAGTTCCGGACTTGGCGCTCTGCCAACCTGCCCACGCATCAGCGAAGACGAAAAGGCTTGCTGCTCCAGCTTCCTCTTCTTCTGCTCCGGGTGCCTCCGGCTCCTCTGCCGCAGTCACGGGTTCCTCCATCATCTCTTCTTCTTCTGCCTCGACGGGCTCAGGCTCAGGAGCCTCCATGGGAGCAGGTTCTTCAACTGCGACATCTTCTTCCACGGCAACTTCTTCGTCGGTGGTCGCTTCTGCTTCAGCGTCAATTGCTACATCTTGAGCGAACACGTTGCTGGCGGAGAGTGTCAGTCCGACAGCGATTGCCGAGGAAAGGATAGTCTGATTCATTTTCATCTTGGGTAACTCCAGTACGGGTCAAAGGGGGTGTCCCGCGCTGTGGACCAGGGATGATCGTCATGTCCGACAACGCCCCAGACCAATAGCCAGCCGAATGTTGCCGGAACGTGTCGAAACTTTTTCTGTGCCTCAGGTGTGTCGAAAAGTAGGACACAAGCGGATAAGCCACTGTTTTTATTGAATAAATAGATGTGCTTTTGTTCTGAATTCCGCCTGGCCGGAAGAGAAGTGTTTCCGAATCATGTCAATCGTCGACTTCTCTGCGAGCTTATTCGCTTCCATGCAGCGTCATTTTTCGCGCAAAACGGAAACCCCAGCTTCGTACTGGTGGGTCGGACGCTACGCCGAGGGACCAGTCTGACCGAATCTCTGAATCCAGAAACTCACTCGATACCTGCCCAAGTCAGGGGCTCAGTCTCAGGTCAGATTCGAGTCAAGCTCGACGTCGGCGATGCGGACTTGATGCTCGTTGGTTGAATTACTCGTCCACGGAAGGACATCTTTTCCTTAAATTTAGCGGCATAAATGACGCCAAATGAATGCCTGGATGTCGACCAAGGTGACAAGAGCAGCGTGCTGCTCCGATAACAATCCACTCATAGTCGCGAGAACAAACGAACCTCACGAATTCATGATGCACGCGCTTCCGACAAACGATCGATCTTTCCGCAACGAAAGGTTCGAGTGGCGCCGTACTCTTGCTCGAAGCAAGACCTTCAAAGCTCCACAAAAGTCCGGAAATCCACTGATTGTGACGTTTGTGTAACACGAGTGACTGTTCCGTGACGATACGAGGACGAGTATTGCGACTTGATGACGGTTCTAAGTACTTAGCGCCCCCAACTATTCGACAGCCCGACTGAAAAGAGCACCCATGAACCCCAAGTATCTTGCGCTTGCTATTGTCACACTTCAGAGCCCCGCTTTTTCTCAAGCTGAACCCGCTTCACCTCCAGTTGCCGCGGAAGACTCCGCAGAAAAGGCGCCGGAGACTCCGGCCGACGACCCTGATTCGCCGAGCAATCCCGAAGTAACTTCTCCCACAGAATCTGCGGCCGAGGCGAACGACGAGGTCACTGCCGCACCGGTGGCCTCAGCTGAGCAGCCACAGCCCGAAGCGAGCAAGCCACGCCCGCGACAAGCCGGAAGAGGTAGAGCCCGCCCCAGAAGAAGGGTCCGTAATCGTGGCGCCCGTGGTTGAAGCTCCCCCGCCCGAGCCCGACGCAACGATCAATCCGCGTCCGGCAGGTGAAGAAGAACTCATGGCTCCCCACGCGGTCAATCTTGGAAAAGTTGCTTTCGTACCGGGAGACGGCCTCACCTTCAAATCTGAGGACGAAAGCTTCGCCATGGCGATTCGTCTGCGCATTCAGTTCCGCGACGAGCTCACATCAGAAGACGTCGACGGCGTGGAGACTCTGACCAATGCGTTCGGAATCCGCCGCGCTCGCCTTCAATTCAAGGGCAATATCTTCAGCAAATACGTCAAATACAAAGCTGAATTCGCTCTCTCGCCACGCGACCTGAGTTTACAAGGTGGTTCTACCAGGTACACGCCCTTGCTCTCTTGGTACACGGACTTCACCTACCTGCGTGATCTCTCGCTCCGCGTCGGCCAGTACAAACTCCTCTACAGTCGTCAGCGAGTCGTCTCTTCGGGAGACCAAGAGTTCGTGGACCGAAACATCGCGCAGAACGAATTCAATCTCGACCGCGACATCGGTGGTCATCTGTATTCCAAGAACCTCTTGGGTCTCGATCTCTTCCGCTACTACCTCGGACTCAGCATTGGCGAGGGCCGTGACGTGTACGAAGCCGAAAGCGTCAGTAGCGGGCAGGTGAGTCATCAGTTTCTGGGGCGTGTCGAGGTGCTCCCCTTCGGTGACTTTGAAGACTATTCCGAGGTCGATTTCGAACGACTCGACAAATTTCGTCTTAGCTTCGGAGCGGCATACGCATATCTGAAGAACGGCGCGAGAACCCGCGGTTATCAAGGCAGCAACTTCGCTGACGACGGAACCGTGAATTATCACAATGCGACAGCCGATCTGATGATCAAGTGGGCCGGAATGACGGTCTTCTCCGACTTCTTCTACCGCGAGGGTGAACGCACCGAGCCAATCGCTTCGGGAGACGAAGACGGAAACCTTCCTCGCAACGGTTGGGGCGGTTCAATCCAAGTCGGTTACCTGATCCCGACAATTCCCCTAGGCGTCGGCCTACGCTACGGCGGTGTGTCCGCGGCTGGCTTCGACACAAACGAAACAGCTCTAAGTGATTCGCAGGAGGTTGGAGCGACAGCCGGTTGGTACATGGCTGGACACGACCTCAAACTGCAGGCCGACTACTTCCACACATGGGGCGACGATTTCTCCACGAACGCCATCGACGAAGGCCGCATACAGCTCCAGGTCGCTTACTAACGTCAAACAGACGATGTCCCGGTCTCCACGCGTGATATACGCGCTGAGTGTACCGCGTCAGATCTCCGTCAGTGCTGCTCCTCAAACGCAATTCACATTCCCAGCAGATGTTCGTTTTTGCGTTCAAAGTGGCACTCACCTGCCTTTCTGTTCCACTTGCGGCTTGCACGCCTACTCCTGCCTTGGTGGTAAAGAAGCCCACCCCGCCCTCTACTCCCTCGAGTGAGACCCCACCGCCTGCAGAAACTCTGGAACCAGCCTGGCGCCACATACCCCCGATCAGCACGCAACTCTCATCCTACGAATACGTTCTTCCTCCAGATCCCGTCGTCAGCTTGCTCGAACGTGAGTCAGCTCCCACCGCGGTTGTTCATGCCGGAGCAAGAAGGGTGGCGCGCCTCTTTGAACAGAAGCTCGTCTCCACAAGTCAACTCGCTCGACCGCAGCTCGGCCTCGCAGGACTGCGTATCGACGTGGGCAACCGAATGCTCAGCGATACGCCACTTTACACTCGCGTCCGCTACAGCCACATCGACTACGCCTCCGACGTTCAGGAGTTTCGACCCCCAGAAGGCTCGCTGATCGCGGACTTAAGCTTCTCTCCGAGCGGAGAGAAAATGGCTGTCACTCTTGTCTACACCGATCATATCGAGGTGGGGATTCTAGACCCAGTGAGTCACGAATACCTCAAGCTGGACACAGGCCCGCTCAACGGTTTTTGGGGCAAACCCTGCACCTTTGTCACTGAAGCCGCGCTGCTCTGCAGTCAGTCTCAGAATACAGGGGAACCTCCCATGGTTGAAATCGGCCCCAATATTCGAGAATTGATGTCGGGTGCCGCACCCGTGGTGCCGTACAGCAATCTTCTGCGCGACGCGAACGACGATCGGTTGTTCGAGCACTATGCAGCCGTCCTCTTGGCTCGCGTACAAACGGATGGGACAGCGTTCGAATCATTGAACGTGAAAGGCATGATCACCTCCCGAGGGATTTCTCCTGATGGGCGCTTTGTCTTCACCAACCGCATTTCGCGCCCTTATCCGAGGCAACTGCCAGCAAGTCGATTTACTCAACGTCTGACATTGCATGATCTCGCTCTCAACCAGGAAGCCTTTCGAAATCAGGAAAAAAACCTGGACGTGGTGAGTACCGCCACGCGCCTAGGTCCTCGCCTCGCGAGCTGGGACCCCACACGTCCCTCCACGCTCGTCTTCGTTCAACGCACAATGGACGAGCAACAAAAGTCGTCTGAAACGCTCCTCGAACTTTCGGCTCCATTTGCGCAAGCCCCGCTTCCGATCGCAGAGAAACTCAAAAAGGTTTCCTACTTTGGTTGGACGAGCGAAGGGCGACTCCTTCTCACAGACGCGGGAACCACGAGCAGAAGCTGGGTTTCCTATGAGCTGAACGGCGACTTGGAGTTGCTCCATCGCGGCAGTGAAGACGATCTGGTGGGAGACCCCTCTCAGGCACTTCGCGTGCACGGAGAAAGCGGGGCAATTCTCGAAAAATCGGGAAAGCTTTTCTTCAGAGACGAGAGATCTCGCGAGACCGGCGCGCAGCCAGTCTTAATTTCTTGGGAACTAGCCAGTTCGCAGGAAGATGTCCTGTGGGAGAGCAAGAGCACCGAGCATGCCGAAGTTCTCGCTGTCTTGAATGCCAGCAAATTTGAATACCTCCTCGCGACGGAAACGCCATCGCTTCCGCGACATCTCGTCGTCACTCGCGAGAGGAAGCGTTACGGCGTGACTCAACCTGCTCCCCCCCATCCGGAACTATTCGGCATGACCCGGCGCATGATCAGCTATCAACGCGAGGACGGACTCTCGCTTTCGGCGATGCTGAGCCTTCCCCAGAACGCACGTGAAGGCGTTCCGCTGCCGATGATTCTGTGGATTTATCCGCGCGACTTCGCGGACTCGGATCAAGCCTCAAAATCGAAGGAATACCCTCAGAGATACATCGACCCGAAGGGCGTTTCCCGATTCTTCCTGATCAATCAAGGTTACGCAATTCTCGATTGCCCCATGCCCATTGTTGGCGAAGTCACCTCGGGTCGAAACGACTTTCTTCCTCAGCTCATCCAGAACGCCGAGGCAGCCATCAACTACCTGACCTCGATGCACATTGCTGATGCTGAAAGGATCGCCGTGATGGGTCACAGCTACGGCGCGTTTGCTGTGGCAAATCTTCTCGCTCACTCAACCCTATTCAAAACAGGAATTGCGACAAGCGGCGCATACAACCGCACGCTGACACCTTTTGGGTTTCAACGAGAAACGCGCACCTTCTGGCAGAACACAGACGCCTATGTGAATATGTCGCCCTTCTTCTTCGCCAACGACATCGAAGGCTCTCTGCTCATGTTCCACGGTGAAGCAGACGACAACGCTGGCACTCCTATCCTTCAGTCTGAACGCTTCTATGCCGCTCTGGTCGGCAATGGAGTGCGCACCCGTTATGTTTCCTTTCCTTTTGAAGGTCATCACCTCAGAGGACGCGACGCGGTACTCCACTCTGCCGCTGAGATACTCATGTGGCTCAATCGGGAATTGGCGCCTGAAGCCCAAGACCAAGAGCTCCTCAGCCCCCCTCCGCGCTGATCCGTCCGTGGAGCCCCCGAAATGTAAAGTTTACTTGACGTAATGTAAGGTTTACTTAACATTTAGAGCCCCTGTGATGGCAGATCCCGAACTACGCACTTTCATCAAGACCTATCGGGAATTGGCAGGACTCTCCCAGCAACTCCTCGCGGAGCGGGTGGGCATCTCACGACAAAGCCTCAGCAGCATCGAGTCAGGGCGACAATCCCCCTCAACCACCCTAGCCCTCAAGCTCGCCCGAGTTCTCGACTGCGAAGTTGAAGACCTATTTGTCTTGAACCATCTGGGACAGCTCGAAGTCGACCTGATCGAACTCGATGCCACTGATCCGAATCGTCATCACAGCATTCGAGGAGGCAGGGTCACAGTGGCGAGAATTGACGAACACTATATCGCTCATCACTTACGCGACGGGAGCACGCAAGGTGCCGAGGCGATTCTCACCCCGTCTTCGCCCAGTAGCGACAAGGTAAGCTGCCAGCTGCTTCGCCCGATCGCCGATATCGACGCGCACATTCTCATTTCAGGCTGCGCTCCCCTTTTCAGCATTGTCGCCGAGCACGCGAATCGTCGGTTACGCCGGGGACGCATGACGTGGCTGCCACAGAATACCCAACGGGCGCTCCAGTTCTTGGGGGACGCTCAAGTACATGCGGCCGGCATCCACCAACCGGATCAGGGCAGCAAGAAGTTTGAAGAGTTTCTCGCGCAGCAGCTACCGGGATTCGCTCTACAAATCGTGAATCTCGTGCGCTGGCGCCAGGGCATTCTTGTTCAGCACAATCATCAAGGAGGCATTCACGAACTTGCTGACCTCCATCGCCCGGAACTACGAATTGCTCGTCGTGAAGCAGGTTCTGAGGCATCTCGCCTGCTCAACTCGGGCGCAGAAACATTTGCCTCGTGCCTTCAAGGTCCCCTGGTCACGAGCCACGAGCAAGTAGCGCAGTTGATTGCCTGCGGAGCGGCCGACGCGGGCATTGCTATCGAATCGATGGCAATTGCCTACGGCCTCAAATTCATTCCGCTCAGCGAGGAGCGATTCGATATCATCTTACGTCGGGAAGAAAACTACGATCGCTCGACTCAGCATCTCTTAGACACGCTCGCCGAGCCATCCTACCGAGACGAGGCGGCCAGCTTGCCGGGCTACGATCTCTCCTTGAGCGGTCAAAGCAAGTTCATCGAAGCAAGCTCATGAAGCGGCTGAACACGCTTTCTTGGGCCCTCAGTCTGAGCGCGCTTTCTCTACTCAGCTCGGCTTGCGAGAACCAAGCGCAACAGCAGGCGGTTGAAACGGTCAGCATTTTTGCGGCGTCTTCTCTCACTGATGTGCTGCCGGCACTCACTTCACGGTTTCAAGAGACGCATCCCAACACCAAAGTAAGAATCAACTTTGCCGGAAGCCAAGTTCTTCGACTTCAAATCGAGGAAGGCGCAGAGTTTCAATTGTTTGCTTCAGCCAATCCGCAACATTTGCAAAAACTGATCGATCAAAAGCTCATTTCTGACCAATTTGAGTTCGCCAGAAATGGGCTAGTCGTGGTCGTCCCGGCTGACAATCCTCAGGAGCTTGAAACGTTTCTCGATCTCCCGCGGGCAGCTCACATCGTCGTCGCCGAAGACTCGGTTCCACTTGGCGCCTACACGATCCAATTCTTGAACCGTACGAGTCAGAACCAAGAGCACAGCGGTTTCGCTGAGGCGGTGAAAGAGCGGATCGTTTCTCGGGAGAGCAATGCCCGACTAGTCCGAGCCAAGGTGGAACTCGGGGAAGCTGACGCGGCCATCGTCTACGAATCTGATGCCATTCATTCAAACAAGGTACGTGCATTGCCCATCCCTGACGCCGAGAACGTCGAGGCGCGCTATTTCGTAGGGATCAGTACCCAGGCAGAAGCCTCAACGACGATTCGCGCTCTTATTCAGTTTCTGCGCTCGTCCGCCGCCATTCAGATTCTCGAAGAACACGGATTCCGAGTAGACAACCAGGCGAACAACGCCACCGGCGCAGCACCATGACGCCCAGTCAGCTCGCGTCCGCTGCCGCGCGGGTGTCCAGCGCAGCCTTGATCTGCTTTCTCGCGTTGCCCATTCTCGTTCTCTTTTCTTCCACTTCTTTCGAAGAGCTGCGAGCCGGAGCCGCACACCCTCTCTTTGTGCCAGCGCTGCTACTCAGTCTCAGAACCAGCGCGCTCAGCCTCCTGATCATCCTCGTGTGCGGTTTGCCTCTGGCTTTTTGGCTGGCCCACACGACATCGCGCCTTCGGCAAATCGTGGAGATCATCGTCGATCTCCCTCTTGTGATCCCACCCGCTGTGATTGGCATCGCTCTGCTTCAAAGCCTCGGACGGCGTGGTGTTTTCGGTCCAGCTCTTGATCAGCTCGGTCTGAGCATCGCCTTTTCCTCAAGTGCCGTCGTCATGGCGCAGGTGACCGTATCGGCACCTTTCTTGATTCAGGCCGCGAGCAATGCTTTTCGAAAAGTTGAACCTGAGATGCTCGTCGTCGCTCGCACTCTGGGAGCGTCGCCGAGCGAGGCATTCATGCGTGTGGCGCTCCCTATCGCGCTTCCTGGCTTAATTGCAGGGGCCTCTCTTGCCTGGGCACGATCACTCGGTGAATTCGGCGCCACCTTGCTCTTCGCTGGAAACTTTCCGGGGACCACCCAAACAGTTCCACTAGCGATCTTCTCGGCTCTTGAAGTCGATGTACGGCTTGCACTCGTCTTCTCGATGGTCCTCGCGGCCGCTGCGGGGTTCTTGCTCGTAGTACTTCGCCTACTACCCCGACTCTTTGATCGCCCTCAGAAAGACCTTGAGATTGCGGTGGGCCTTTCAGGAGCGATCAAGCGATGATCCTCAAAGCTGGGCTCAAGCTCCGACTTGAGAATCTCGAACTCGATATCTCGCTGGAGCTAGGCGCTATTCCTGTCGCGGTGATTGGTCCCAACGGCAGCGGAAAAACCACGCTCCTGCGGCTTCTCGCGGGGGCCCTCCGCCCAGACGAAGGGTTGATTGAAGTAGGAGAACAGCCTTGGTGTGATTCCCGAAAACGTTTGAACAAGCCCATCGAAGAACGTCGCGTCGGATACGTTCCTCAGGGCTACTGTCTGTTTCCACACCTGACCGTCAGCGAAAACATCGCCTTCGGTCTGACGAGTGGCGCCCACAGGCTGTCCCGAGAAGCGGCAAGCAAAAGCGCCGCGGACATGCTCCGCCGTTTCGATTGTTTGGAGCTCGGAGCAAGACACCCCGAGACGCTTTCCGGTGGCGAACAACAACGAATTGCCCTAGCCCGCGCACTAGTGGTGAATCCTCAACTTCTGCTGCTCGACGAGCCTCTCGCCGCTCTCGACAGTGTCGCCAGGCGCTCTGTCCGCCAGTTGCTGGCAAACGCTCTCAAACAGCTCGACTGCCCGAGCTTGCTCGTTACTCACGAACTGAGTGATCTGAAAGCACTCGACTGTCAAATCATTGTGCTGGAGCAGGGTCGCATCGTTCAACAGGGAACGCTTGAGGAGCTCCGAGCAGAACCAGCGACAGATTTTGTCGCAGAATTTATGCAATAGAACTCCAGATTCGACTTCCATTCGAGCGAAGGGAATGGCGCGGACATCGAGCGCGACCTCGGTATGGAATGGAAGCTGATTCAGAAGGTCACCCCAGACAAAGCGTCGAAGATCAAAGCAGACCCAGAGACCGCTGGCGAGAAGGCGCGCGCGGAAGAATAACCCCTTCTTCATCAGCCAAAAATGGCGCCCGCCTTGCCTCCGGAATCACCGGAGGCATGAGCGGGCGCTCTTGTTGCACGAAACGACGAGTCGAGCGTCATTTGGCAAGCCCCAACTCGGACCCTACCTGACGACGTGGTATCAGCCCCGCGTGGAGTTCATCAGCTGGCGACCAGGAATCGGCGACCCTACCTTCATGGGCTGGTTCACAGTTGTCGCCTATTTTGGCGCGAGCCTGTTATGCCTCAAGGCCTTCGCCCTCGAGAAGCGAGGGCCAAAACGCCCTCTGACTGAGACTATCCCGGCGCTATTTCGTGTATTCAAAAAGCACCGAATGCGCCCGCCACCTCCGGCACAAAGAGCCGGTGGATGGTTCGCTCTTTTTCTGATCATGGCAGCCCTCGGAGTCAACAAGCAACTCGACCTGCAGAGCCTTGGAACCGATCTCATGCGCGTCATCGCCTACTCAGGAGGCTGGTATGGCGAACGACGACTCTTCCAACTCTTCTTCGTCTGCGGAATGCTCCTCGTCGGAATCCTCCTGGGTGGCATCCTGATCAAACTGACACAAGGCGCGCTCAAACCGCTGCGCCTGAGCGTGCTCGGGCTTGTCGTCACGATGGTCTTCGTTGTGATTCGAGCCAGTTCCTTCCATCACGTAGATCTATTGATCAACTCTTACTTCGCGGGCGTAAGAATGAACTGGCTGCTTGAGTTGGCCGGTGTTTCGCTCGTAGGAGCAGGAGCCTGGAGGCGTCTTCGCTTTCAGCGAGAGGAATAGTTCGCTTCGATCCAGGTTTGATATTGACCACTCGTGATCGATTCGATCCAGTCCGGATGATCGACATACCACTGGACCGTCTTGCGAAGACCGGTTTCGATCGTTTCACTCGGGACCCAACCGCACTCTCGTTTGATCTTCGAGGCATCAATCGCATAGCGCATGTCGTGCCCTGGACGATCCTTGACGTAAGTGATGAGATCCAACAGCTCTGATTCCTTGCAGTCCGTGATCTCCGCTAGAATGCCACACAGCGTGCGAACAAGATCGATATTCGTGGCTTCGTTGTTTCCACCGATGTTATATGTTTCTCCCAATTTTCCGCGCTCATGAACTGCCCACAACGCGGAACAGTGATCCTCGACAAAAAGCCAGTCGCGAATATTTTCCCCCGTGCCGTAAATCGGCAGTGGTTTGCGCAACATGGCGTTGCGAATGATCAAGGGGATGAGTTTTTCAGGGAACTGGTACGGCCCGTAGTTATTCGAACAATTGGTCAACCTCACCGGTAGGCCATAGGTTCGGTGATACGCGCGTACCAAGTGATCACTCGACGCCTTGGACGCCGAATAGGGGCTGGAAGGATCGTAAGGATGGGTTTCGGTGAAAAGTCCCTCTTTTCCAAGAGAACCGTAGACCTCATCGGTACTTACATGGTGAAAATGTACAGTCTTACTGGAAGAGCGCGCAGCTTCTAGAAGGTTGAATGTTCCCACCACATTGGTCTGCACGAAGGCCCCCGGCCCGACAATACTCCTATCGACATGGCTTTCCGCCGCGAAGTGAAAAACGACGTCCGGCTGCGCTTTTTCGAACAATTCGGCGACCGCTCTGGGGTCAGTGATGTCGGTACGAGAAAATTCGTAGTTCGAACACCCTTCCAACTCGACTAGGTTTTGGAGATTCGCTGCGTAAGTGAGGCTATCAGCATTCACAAACCGGTCGCCGGTTCGCTCACGGACGGAAGTCAACAAGAAGTTGGAGCCGATAAACCCAGCACCGCCAGTCACCAGAATATTCATTGGCGGAAGTTGAGCAGGGCCAGTCGATTTGAGCAACGGTGTTTTGCAACCGATGAGAAGCATTCTGCGAGGTCGAACAATGAAGAGTCCAACCTGAGTAGAATACTGACCATCTGTCGCGGTTCACGACAGCTCTCAAAAAATGCTCGTGGCTTCTGCAATGTTTCATGTACGGATCAATGCAATTCGAAGTCCCTGTGGAATTGATGTCTCGGAGCAGTTTGAAGCGGCATTAGAGCTGGATTAACGTTGCCTGTGTGGTGAGATTTTGGTCTCATGCGCCCAGCTGCTGAGCAGTTGCCAAGTCCCTTCCCCCCAGAGCTTTGTGTTGCGACTGCGAGTGTCTTGCCAAGCGGCGGCTCTGACTTTGTTCCCTTCCACTCATGATGAATCAGCCCAATAGTCACCGACCGCCTGAAGGCATCCTCCGCCCTCACGGTGCACTGGTGGGCTTTGTGCAGCGTCTCGCAGACGTCGGGCTAATTTGTTCAACGCTCATCGTACCGTATCTTGCCTTCGGCTACGCTTGGACGACCGAACTGACAGCGGCGTTGGCTCTGGCAATCCTCAGCTTTCTCACTTTCTCATCATTGACAGGGCTGTACCGCTCCTGGCGTGGCGCGACTCTACGTGAGGAGTGCGGTGTTCTCGTGACGACTTGGTTGGCCTCCGTGCCAGCACTCTTGTTGGCTGCATTCCTGACCAAGACCAGTAGTCATTTTTCGCGTTTGATTGTGACGATGTGGCTGGTTGGAGCACCGGCGAGCGCAATTTTACTGCGAGTCATCGTGAGAGGATTCCTCAGACGCGCCCGAATGCAGGGGCACAATCTACGCCGTGTTGCCATTGCCGGTGTGACCGAGTCCGGCGTGCGACTTTGGGACGCACTGGAAAATTTACCAGAATCTGGCCACAAACTGGTCGGAATGTTCGACGATCGGGCCCCTGCCCGTTTGAAGAAAGTCCCCGTGAAAGGCCATTCCATTGGCGGCACAATCCCCGATCTCATTCAGGAAACGCGGGAAGGCAAAATCGACGTTGTCTACATCGCCCTACCTCTGCGCGCGGAAAAACGCATCCGAGAGCTCATTGCTCAGCTCGCCGACACCACGGCCACTGTTCTCGTTCTCACCGACCTCTTCATGTTCGATCTGATGCAGGCTCGTTGGAGCACTGTCGAAAATATGCCGGTCGTCAGTGTGTTTGATACCCCATTTCATGGACTTGGCGGTTGGGTGAAACGCGCCGAAGACGTCGTGCTTTCCGCGGGCATCTTGATGCTCATTGCAGTTCCTATGTTGTTCATTGCTGCCGCAGTGAAACTGACATCCAAAGGTCCAGTGTTTTTTCAACAGACACGCTACGGACTGAACGGAAAACCAATCCGCGTTCTCAAGTTCAGATCCATGACTACGATGGACGACGGCGCCACGGTCAAACAGGCGACGAAGAATGACGCCCGCGTCACACCTCTCGGAAGATTCTTACGTCGCAGCTCCCTCGACGAGTTACCCCAATTCATCAACGTGCTTCGGGGCGACATGTCGGTCGTCGGACCTCGCCCTCACGCTGTCGCCCACAATGAGCTGTATCGCGGGAAAATTCGCGGATACATGCTCCGGCACAAGGTAAAGCCTGGCATTACGGGCTGGGCGCAGGTCAACGGGTGGCGAGGTGAAACTGAAGTTGTCGAAAAAATGGAGCAACGCGTCGAGCACGACTTGTACTACATCGACAACTGGAGCCTTCTCTGGGACCTAAAAATTGTGCTCTTGACAATTTTTGGCAAGAACGCGCGATCGCGAGCATATTAGACGCCAACTCCGAGCGAACACCCACCCCAGCCCCATCCCGCGAGCCCAAAAGAATCCTGTGGAGTCACTCCCAAACTACTCATTGGCCGACGAGCCACTCGAAGATCTCCTCCTCGCTCTTGAAGCACGTGGCGAATCAGCCCAGGTACGCGTTGAAACAGCGGACGGTCCAGGACACTTAGTCATCAGCCAAGGTCGGCTTTCCGGCGCTCAGTTCGGACGACAAAAGGGAAGCTCAGCCTTGTTTGCCATGCTCGCGTATCGAGAAGGCGAATACCGTGTGACTGAAGCAGACGCCAATCTGGCTTCGGGCCCATCGCTGGGAGAAATGGCACAGGTTCTCGGGGCACACGCTCGATCGACCACGATGCTCGGAGCTTCGGGGACACGTCGAGTCCTGCCTCTTGATTCGCGACTTTCCCGAGGAACCACCAAATTGCCAGAAGGACTGGATGCTATCGAATTGCGAACCCTGGCGGCCGTCGATGGAAGAAGTTCGGCGAAGTCCATCATCCAGACCATGAAGATGCCGGCGGCAGAAACCTTGAGGGCCATCAGAAAGCTGATGCAAGAAGGCTTGATCATGGCGGACAACGTGATCAGCGCTACCCCGACAATTGCACTGAATCCAGCGACACCAACGCGAACCACAGCAAGCTCGTCCCTCGCGGCACACACTCGAACCCAGCGACAATTCGTCGGGCCCGCCGACCGCCCAAGCCGCGACGACGGGGGAGTTCACTCCTCTGATCGTCGACCCGCGCCGGAAGAGGTGCAGCTCAAGAAACCCTCAACTGGGCCTTGGGCGCAGAAGCCCGAACAACGAAAGATGCTGGGTCAAACTGCGTACTCGTCAGTACCTCCTCCGGCCCTTGCCGAGGACCAGGTCAATCTCCCCAAATCGCTGAATCACGCCGCTGAGCTGGCTGATGAGAAGAAGCTGGCTGACAAGAAGAAGCTGGCTGACAAGAAGAAGCTGGCTGCAGCCGAAGAGCAGAGGCCAAAGCCACTTGCTCAAGATGACTCTGGCCCTTCCGAACAAAGGCACGTTCTCGGAAAGCGTGAGGTCATCAATCGGCATGATACGCCGACGGCACTGAGTCTTGCGCGAGTAATACCCGATGAACCGGGACCAGCCTCGTTTCATCCTCAGTTAAGGGATAGCGAAATCCCTGTTCCAAGTAACCGACTCGATCCGGCATCCCTGGAACAGCTCGACGAACTCAACACAGCGCTCAGTAATTCGCGACCTTCCAATTCTCGTCCAGTGAGCTCGGCTCCTTTGCACTCTCGCCCAGCGAGTTCACGACCCTTTCGCTCGAGACCGATGAATGCGCCGTTGAGTGACACTGAAGCAATCGAACCGGGGCCTCCATCCAGTCTCGGACTCGGACTCGGACTCGACTACGGCGACTTACCCCCGCCCGGATCAGTCCCGAGCTCCCACGAACTCCCCGGGCCAGCGGAGAGAAGCGAAGATACACAGCTTCCCTTGATTGGTCGCTACGAAATTCTTGCTCGTTTGAAGCGCGGCGGCATGGGGAGCGTCTACATGTGTCGACTTTCCGGAACCGCAGGCTTTCGTCGCCTGTTTGCGATGAAGGTGCTGCACGGGCACTTGGCGGAACAGCATGCATCGCTCGAAGCCTTCTTCCACGAAGCGAGGGTTTTAGGTGGACTGCATCATCCAAACATCGTCGGGATCGCCGATGTAGGAACCCCCACTGAACCCTATATTGTGATGGACTACGTCGAGGGCGGTAGCTTGGCCGAACTTTTTCGCGCCACCGCCAAGCAGCGCGACCCAGCGCTCACAGTCGCCATCATGCTTGATGCACTCAATGGCTTGACCTACGCGCACACAGCTTGTGACGAAGCCGGACAGCCCTTGGAACTTGTCCACTGCGATCTTACTCCTCACAACCTGCTGGTCGGAATTGATGGCAGCTGTAGAGTCACAGATTTCGGCATCGCCCGAACCCGAAATCAGGGCACTCAGGATGGACTCGTCCAAGGCAAGCCAGGCTACCTCGCCCCAGAACGATTGCGTCAACAGCCTGCTGACCATCGTTCAGATGTCTTCTCGCTTGGCGTAGTGCTCTACCTCGGCCTCACGGGTGTCGAGCCTTTCCGAGGGGTCGACAATGACGATTGCGCACGGCGAACTCTTCAAGGCGACGTCGAACCACCGAGCGAGGTCGGTCTCAGGCCACCTCCAGCCCTCGACTGGGTGTGCATGAAAGCACTCGCCGCCGATCCCGCGGCTCGCTTCACTTCAGCCGAAGAAATGGCCATCCAGCTGCGACGAATCGCGGAGCGAGAGAACTTGCGCGCAACGGGCAGTGAAGTCGCGACTTGGGTACGCACCTCTCTCGGCCCCACCTTGGCGGCTCGCCGGGCTGCCTCGCTCAGAGGAAGCGGCTCCGAACTGCCACCGCCTGTGAGCGAATTTTCGGATCCGGGGCCGCCGGATCGAAAACTGAGTTCAGCTCCACCTGATTCTCTCTCAGCGGCAGAACACACTGGCCCCTTGGAGCCCCCACCCAGTAGCCATCAGTTCAACGAGAACACAGAAATCATCCGCGATGTGAACGGCGAAAACGATTCTCGACCTTCGAAAGTCAAGAAGATTGCCACCTACGCCACTTTGGCCTTGGTTCTCGTTCTTGCGGGCTGGGCAATGCAGAAACCTCAATTGCTTAACCGACTCATGAAGATGGAAGAGACTGAACCCAAGACGGCAATCGATCCCACGAGCCCCGACAAAGATACGGACGTTCCTCAAGCAAGATCGAAAGAGATCAAGTTTGACGAAAACGGCGACGTTGTGATCCCCGCCATTCAAACTTCGGGGGAAAAATGAGCAGCACTCCCTCGACTCCCCCGGGGGCAAGTTCGTTGTCCGAGAATCTCGACAATGCGTTGGGAATCGAGCATCTCGACGATACTCCCACCGCGTTCCTTGTAGGCTTTAGTGGCGTGCACGCTGGCCGGCTCTTCAAGATCAAGCCAGGAACTTCGACCATCGGTAGAAGCTCAAAAGCATTCGTGAGTCTCAGTGAGAAAGCAATCTCCCATCGTCACGCACAACTGAAGCTTGATGCAAGTGGCTGCACAATTGAAGATCTCGAAAGTACGAACGGTACTTTCGTCAACGATATTCGCCTCACCGAGCCCCGTGTCCTGGTAGCCGGGGATGTACTCCGAATCGGAAACTCCGCACTTGGGTATTTGACCGACGCTGAGGACGAGCAGCAACACACTCGTGCCATGGCTCGCATCACAGCCCCTCGACTGACCGCTAGTGTTTCTCCCCCAGACCCCAAACATTCCAAGGATGTGGTCGCGATTGTTCCGGCAAACGCTGTGAAAAGCACGGATCTCGCAACAGCAGAACATGAGATTGCTGCACCGGAGAAGAGCGGGCTCGATGAAGCACTTGATAAGCTCGAACTTCTCATGGGGTTTGTGCGGCGCTACTGGCTCGTGCTCTGCCTCAGCTCTGTTGTCCTCGGACTGGGAGGCGCCTTCACAGCTATCGTTCGACCGCCACCGGCGGTCGCCGAATTTCTTATCTATCTGCGCCAGGAACGTGCACCTGACCCCGATCGACCCGCCCGTAATTTCGGGATGCATGGTGGAGAGTTTTTTGCTTTCGCAGAGCGTAACTTCACCAACGGCGACCTTGTACGCAAGACATTGAAGGACATGGACCTCTCACCTAGTTCGGGAGATGTCGACGCCACCGCCAAAGGACTTGGCTTCGCGCAGATCGATCGTGAAGGAACATTTCGAGGCTTCTTCAGTCACCCCGATCCTCGATTTGCGGAACAATTTCTCGCACAGCATTTGCAAAATTTTCTGGGAGAGGAAATCGGTAAGTCCCTTACCGTGCTGACGAGTGAAGTCGGGCTACTCGAGAAGCAGTTTGAGGACAATGAGAAGCTCTTAGCTGATGTCGAAGACAAGCTGCGTAAGTTTAAGTTAGAACACCTCGATTCGCTCCCAGAGAATGCTCTCTTGCAAATTCAATCCAAGGTGACACTCCAGGCGCAACAAGATCGACTCGTTGCGGACTTGGCTCGAGCTCAGGCAGATCTCGCGTTCACGGAAACGCAACTAGGCTCCGAGGACCCCCTGGCAGATGGCAAGGTGATGCGTGCCGAGCCCTACGAGCAGGCATTGACTCAAGTTCGTCAAAAGATCGCCGCAGCACGAGCGAAGGGATACACGGAACAGCACCCGGAGATCAGTAAGCTGAAGATCGAAGAGACTCGCTTGGAAGAATTGAAGCGATCCGTGATCCAAAAGGAGCCGACGCTAATAGAGCGTCAAGCCAATCAGGAATTCAAGCGTCTGAAGGATCGAGCTGGACAGCTCAAAGTAGTCATCTCTTCAACCAACAAAGAGCTCGGACAAGTACAAGCACGGCTCGGAGAAATCGAAAGAATCTCGGGCGCAATGCCAGGAGTAGAGAATGAGGTGGGGGCTTTGCTCCGCCAGGCAGAAGACGCAAAAGGTGTTCATGACCACTTGCATGCAGAGCTGAAGAAGAAAGAACTCGAACTGCAGTTTGAGCGGGCGAGCGTTGCGGCTCGATATCAAGTGATCGAAGCACCAAGTTCGCTGGAGGTCCCTAGGTCTAAGGCCATCATCAAACGCGGTGGAATTGGCTTGGTCTCAGGACTCTTCCTGGGTGTCCTTGTCGGGATCATGCATTGGCTCATCACGTACGCTCGCACGCGCAAATTGCCGAAAGCGGAGACCGCTTAAGCCCCTTTCAGAACTCCGGCTACAACCAAGTTCCGTTAGCCTGTCCAGTGCCAAACGTATAGCGAACGCCCAAGAAACCCGTGGCTTCAAACGTAGGAGTCAATGCATCAATGGTCGCCGGATGGGCAGTACGGAGCGAACTACTCAAGCCTCCACGAAGCATGAGGCCCGACGGTGTTAAATAGTTCAAACCCAGCACCACGGAGGCATTTGTCTCATATTGGCTGGGTACCAGAGGTTTTGCGACCGGTACTGCAAAGTTCAGTCCAGCGTTAGATGACCACGCTTCGCTGTGACGCCCAGTGAGCATCCATGAGAAAAAGGCGTTGGGCCGGTACGTCGCAAGCAGTGGATCGAGCGCACCCTGAAGCCCGGTGGACAGACTACTTGTCCAAAATGAGCCGAAGGATCGAGCACGAAAACCGTGACTGACCGTGGCAGTAGGAAAGCCTGAAAAGTCGCCGGTGACTTCCGACTTTGACACGGCTCCTCCCACACGAACAGAAAGATCCGAACGACGGCTTAGGTTCCGCTGCCAGTTCGCGTTGAACGCAACGTTCAATGAATCTTGGAACGATGTCCCCACAGAAGCATCCGATGGCGGTCGATAAACGTACGTCGTGCCCAGGGATGCGCCAACGCGATCGCGCAATGACAGTGCATAAGTATCACTGACTTGAAGAGTCCAGTCGAGCGACGGCGGCACAGTCGAACTCTGCTGGGAATCCGAGTCAAATGACGTCCTGACGGACGCATTGCCGGCTATTGAGACGGAATTTTGGGGAGATGTCTGGTGTTGAAAATTTCCGCTCGTCGTTGCAAGAAGAATCGGAACTACCCCGCTGGCAACTGCGGACGTCCCTTGGTCGAAGCTTCTCACCAAATTCGAATAGCTGAGATCCCCGATGGCTCCTGTTGCCGACCACCCCAAACTCGAACGCGCACTCAGTCTGGTAGCTAATGTGGCAGCCGCTCGATGAAGTACAAGGGGACGATTCACATCGGCGACGTTAGGTATCTGATAGAAAAACTGGGGCCTATAGCTTGCGATAAACGAAGTTCTCGCCGACCGAATTCTTATTCCAGAAAGCAGTGTCGCGGTGGAGTTCACCCCGGGGACCGAAGAAGCGTTTGGTTCCACCGAGATCAAGCCTGCGCTCGCGCCGAGGTCAGCTCCCGCGGCGAGATCTGTGGTTTGCCCTGCTCCGAGAACCGTGAACATCCACGCGAGACAACAGGCTCCGGGCATTTTCTAAATCCGCGAAACCCAATTACTCAACGACGACAATGTCGCCGTCGCGTAGGGCAAATGCGGTGGCGCTTCTGCCACCTCGAAGCAAGTCGCGCAGCCTAAAGCGAATGCGCTGGGGTTCAGATTCGCGAATCAAGAAAATCCCGTCCTCATCGCCGTACTCCGTCAGGCCGCCTGCAAGCGCCAGCGCGCTCGCCACGCCGTCCCCTGATTGGAGCGAGAACTTCCCGGGACTTTGAACTTCACCCAGCAGGCTCACTTCGATGAAGCGAGTGACGACAAGCACAGAAACCTTGGGCTCCTGTAAAATCGCCGCCAGCCGCCGCTCAACCACTGAAGCCGCTTTTTCCACCGTCAGTCCGGACAACGCGACGCTGCCAATATTGGGAATACTGATGGTGCCGTCCGCTCCAACAGTCTGTGGTCCAGAAAGATTTTCCTGCCCCACGACCGTAATCGCGAGAACATCTCCGCGACCGATCTCCGCCCTCTCCACGGCCGGGCGGGCTCGCTCAGCAGGCACATCTCGAGCCCACACATAAGGGGTAGAGCTGCAAGCAACAGAACTCAATACGAGCAGGAACGAGAAGAACCAACCGATTCTGCCGATTGGGTCAGGCCCACGATTCATGTTAGATGGCGCATACATGGCAATGACCCCGCGGAAGATACGCGCCCTCGGAACCGATGTCGACGCCCTCACACTCGTCGAGGCGACAACAACCGTCATCGAGTGGTTACACGCGGCGGACCGCTCCCAGATGGACGGTACGAAGATTCCGTGTCGCTACGTCGTGACCCCCAATCTCGACCACGCCGTGATGCTTCAAGAAAATGAAGCCTTCGCTGAAGCCTATGCGAAAGCTTCACTCATCCTAGCTGATGGGATGCCTCTCGTTTGGGCATCAAAGCTCTCGGCTACACCACTGCCCGCGCGCGTCGCAGGGAGCGACCTCGTGCCCGCTGTGCTTTCGGCCTGTCCCGCGAAAACCAGAGTCTATTTCCTTGGTGCTCAAGAAGAGGCATCAAAGACAGCAGTCAAAAATGTTCTCGCGAGTTACCCTCAGATTGAAATTGTCGGACGATTGAGCCCACCCTCGGGCTTCGAGAACTCAGCAGACTGGTCGAAGCAGATCATCTCCGAAATTCAGAATTCTCGCGCGCAGTTAGTGATCATTGGCCTTGGGGCACCTAAACAAGAACTTTGGGTACACGCCCACCGGAAGGAACTTCCAGCAACCGTCGCTCTTTGCGTCGGAGCAACAATTGACTTCTTGGCGGGCACTGTGCGACGGGCTCCCAAGTGGACTCACGCTCTTGGACTTGAGTGGCTACATCGCCTCGCAAGTGACCCCGGACGACTCACCAAGCGCTACGTGAAAGACGCGATAGTTTTACCGAAACTTTTGCTCAACGATGCAAGGAGTCGTAGACAGCGCGCTTCCTAGCCGAAGCCCTCCTGTCACGCTGGGCCAATGCACCAAGCTACCCCCATCGCAAGTTTCGCGCTGTTTGCGAGTGTGCCACTCGTGATCTGGCTGTTCCTCTCTCAATCACGCGACGTGGCTGCGGCCATTACTGTGATCGCTGCGCCTCTGTTTCTCCCCGAGCGTGTCATGATTGACGTTCCGTACCTGGAACTCGATAAAAATACGCTCCCAAGCATCGTTGCAGTCATCATGCTGACCTTCGGAAAGAAGGCACCAATACGAGGCAAGTCGAGCTTCTTTGTCATTATGGCGATAGTGATCATCTTGAGTAACGCAGCGACCGTGCTCAACAATCAGCACCCCATTTCCGTTGCCCCAGGTGTTGTTCTCCCTGGACTCAACAAGACAAACATCGTCACACGCTGCGTAAACGCCTGCTTTCAGATCCTCTTCCCTTTTTGGCTTGGGAGACGGGCGTTTCGCACACCTGAGGCAGCCACCACGCTACTCAAGGTGATGACGACCCTGGGTTTCGTCTACACATTCCTGATGCTCATCGAACTTCGAATGAGTCCGCAAGTGAACGTCTGGGTCTACGGCTTTCATCAACACAGTTTTGCTCAAGCGGTACGTGATGGAGGTTACCGACCCATGGTGTTCATGAACCATGGCCTAGCGGCCACCATGTATCTTGTTCTCGCGATATTTGCAGCCGTTTCATTGGGCAAAGCAAAGGAATCCACTCGCTTTGCCAGCCCCTACCGCTTAGCTGCTTTCATGACTCTTGTGCTCATGTTCTGCAACAGCATGGGTTCGATCATCTACGGAATATTCATTCCCCCCATTCTGCTCTTGGCACCTCCGCGCTTCATTACACGTATGGCGACCTGGGGATCGTTTGTAATTCTGGCAGTGCCTCTGATGCGTTCCATGCAATTGATCCCACTAGATGACATCTTGAACTTCATCAGCGAAAATCTGAGCGCGGATCGCGCGGGCTCATTGGGGTTTCGCTTCGAAAACGAAGAGTTGTTACTTGCTAAATGGGAGCACCAACCCTGGTTCGGATACGGCATCGGACGCAATTCAGTTTACAACAGTGACGGCTACAGCGTCAGCGTGTTCGACGGCGCCTGGATCATCATCCTCTCGTCCTATGGCATGATTGGATTTCTCACAACATTCACCCTTTTCCTCGGTCCGATTTGGATGGCGAAGAAGAGCATCTCAAAACCTCTTGAGCCAAAGACGCGCATTATTTTTACAGCCATTGCGATGATGGTGCTGGTCAGCACTTTTGAGCTCCTGATCAACGGACTCTATAACAATATTCTCATCGTGCTCGCAGGCGCCCTTTGTGGATTGTCGGAAACTCTGACAGCCGACAGGAAAGCCCCTCGGCACGCTGCATTACCGACAGGCTAAGCCGCTTGCGAGCTGTCTTCAGGCATAGGGCTAATGGGCTCACCCCTAATGAACTGCCCCACAAGCCTCTGCCACTCTGCCGCGGTACATTTTTCTAGCGCAAAGCGTCGATTGAATTCCTCATATCGCTTCCGTGCTTCCGGTTCATCGACGAAACGTTCAACAGCCTGCGTCATCGCAACTACGTCTTGAGGGTCGGTGATCAATCCACTCTGCCCGTGAAAAACGTAGTCAGTCGTCCCTTCTGAGAACGTAGAAATGACACTCTTCCCAAGCGACATCGCACCTACCAAGGTAATGTGCCCACACACTGTCCTTTCATCGCGAAGCGGCACAATGACCGCTTCACTTGCCCGGACAACCTCCCAGAACTGTCCTGGTTGAAGGTCGAAAAGAACGCTCACATTTTCGGGGAGACTGTACTGTTTAAGCGCATAAGGCCGTGTGACGATGACTAGACGCTGATGCGGCAAACGCCGAAAGGAATTGATCAGCGTTTCATAGTCCCTTCCTTCGCCGCCGACAGCGCAAAAATATCTTCCTTGTAGCGAGGCATGGGCGAAAGAATGGCACTGGGGGAGACCGGAAGCCCAACGACGCATTTTTAATTTTTCCAGTGGGATTTCGAAGGTCTCCGAATAAAGCTGTCGCTCAAAAGTGCTGTAGACCACAAAGCTTTCAACTCTTGAAAAGCTCTTGACCATCGACTTTCGGAGTCGACTCCCAGGCAGATCAGTGAAATTGAACGAAAAAGCCAGGTGCCGATTCTTTCGTCCGGACCATCGCATCAACTGGCTCTGCCAATGCGTCGTGCGCGGCATGTGCGAAATAACAAGGTCGTCGGGTTTCTGCATTTCCCACGTACTGAGTGCGCACGCACGATAGCGGCCCAACTTTGGACGCTTGACGATGCGCTCGATCGCAAATCGAGGATTCGACGCATGATATCTCCAATTCACTGGCGAACCTGCGTAAATATCCTCGACGAACCGCCAATCGGATCCAGCTAGTTCGGCTACGTTGACGACAGTTCTCAAGATATTGACCTAGGTGGGGAAGCTCGAATCACCTAACTCCACGTCGCAAACGAAAGTGGTGTAGGAGATGTTGGCTCATTGTGATCGATAAGTGGCGCTAACATAACTCGTTGAGAAGGGTCAAGCGAGGTCGGGACAACTCCACGCACCTCGTCAACAAACGCACCTCGTCAACAACACCTTCCCCTGTCACTTGCTGGCAAACGTACAGCTCCCATCTGCAGCTGCAGGCATCAAAAGATAGTGATGAGAAAAGTTCTCTGGAGAAAGTTCAAGCCGCACCAAGCCCTTAGTCTTCGAAACCTTCGTGAATGAGTGTGAGTGATCCGCTTTGGCGGTGAGCAGACAGCCGAGTTCAGAACGAATCTCGATTGTCCCGGATACAGGCTCAGAAACGAACGGCAACTTTCCCGCAACAACCTCCGCCTGTGCGGTGACGCTCAGAAGCAAGCGCTGTGAAACACCGATCGGCTTTCCGTCTAAACTCGTTACCGCGACGGCTGCCTTAGGAGTTCCAATTGATAACTTCACATCGTCAAGCTCAATTTTTCGATTCCCGATCCATCCAGTAGCTGCTTGGCTGCGGGAGGTGTTGATCAGCTGGTACCCACCTTTCCAATTTCTCACCAGTTCCCGCGTGTCAGAAACTACCTCTTCACCCTCGGAAAGCACGGACTCCTGGACGGGCCCCAGGACCGTTCCTTGAACGGAGGCTGCCTTCCTGTCGAGATCCCAGTCCAAGTACTCAGAATCCGGAATCCTCACGACTAGGCGGCTTTGTTCGACCAAAGTACGGAGAAAGAGATGAGTGAGCGGTGAAACCGACTCGCCGTAGAATTCTTCCGCACTGAGCGCGAGAATCATCGTACGCCGGGCAGTCGCGACGTCGCCGCGACGAAATAGGATCGCAGCAGCCATCATCTGGGTCATCAAGGCGGGGTCGTCTACCGAGGACCACTGATCGGGCCGCTCGGGGCGGGCCCCTACCGGATACTGCTGATACGCGTAGTGCATCAGCGCGTCCCAGCCTTGAAGCGAGGCAACCGAAGCAACGTAGAGAGGTGTGACGAAACGATCCCTAGCCGGAGCCGGGGTATTCCATTCGCTCACTGTCAGGGGAAAGCCCTCAACTTGAGCGGAAGCAATCCAGGATGTCAGATTGCTTGTGTCACGAGGATCCGCAGTCAGTGCTTCGGCTTCTCCATAACTATGTACATCGATCAGGTCGCCGGCTGTCAATGAGGGCAAAGAAAAGAGTGGGTTTTTGCCCCAACTACTCGTTGTGGCGATAGGAATGGAGATGCCTAGAGCTTCGAGAAAGTGACGCTGAGAAGTAAATGCACTGTGCTCAAGATCGCTGAGGAAGACTTTAGACGCGCCCGGTTCCCAAGTTTTCAAAACCGAAAAAAGGTCTAGATCGTGTGTCTTCGCAAATGACGAGGCGGCTTCTTCCATCAGTGCGTTGTGAATGGGAACGTTTTGGTTTGACAACATCTTGTTGCCGAAGTGTTGAGTGAGGTCGTTCTCATTGGTCAACAAGAGGCCCACCACGGCGGGCTCTTGGCCCAGAGCGGTTCCGGTTTGGGGAAGCACGGTCGTCAGGTAAGCACGAGCAAATGACTCCCAGCGTTCCTTGAGATCTGAATTCACAAATGAGAATCCGCGGTGGTCGCTCCGATCAATCTCGTCGAATCCACGAATAAGATCGCCAGGTAAGAATTTTCGACTCACCTCGATATCCAACCAGGTATAGATCCCTGCTTTCTTGAGCGCGAAAACCAAGCGACCAATCTTTTCTAGCGAGGAATCCTCTAGCTGAGACGTATCGGGACCCTTGGCAAAAATATTTGGCTTTACCCAGTCGGAGTCATGATGATGAAGGCGCACCAAATTGAACCCCGCGGATGCAAGTCTCTGAGCTAGTTCGTCGATTTCTTGATCGGAACCACTAAACAGTGAGTAGGCTGTGAGATTGGTGCCCCAAAACTTTGCCGGAGTACCATCAGCGAATCTCAGCGAGTCGCCGTCGCGTCGCACAGGACCATGACTGCCTGCCGGACCATGCTCCCGATTGAGGAAGCTCGCGTCCGCCAGATTCATTTGCCAAGGCATCTTCCGCCAATTTGAACTGATGACCCTGTAGGGCAGGTCCGAATCGTCTTTGACGCCCGTCTTCTCCTTGTTCTGGGCAACGAACGCCTTCGGACCGGAGCTGACCCGCACTGTCGAGGAGGTAGACGACGCAGGGTGAGATTGCCCTTCCTTTGATTGATCGACGGCTCCCACCATCGACTGAAATTCCGTGGGACGTGGGCAGTTCAGGCAAAGCAGGCCTACTCCAACTGCAAGGACGACGCCCAGCACAAATCTCACTCCCATTGAATTGGCACTCACTCTTTTCATTGCGCAAATCTCCGCTGTCCCAATCTTGTCGGCTTGCCTCCACCTAGCGGCTTATGCTTGGCTGCTTCAGACCATGCCAACACATCGCGTGCTGATTGTCGCCGAGAACGTCTCCAGCAAATTCGGTGGTGAGGCTTTTCTCCCATTGCACTACTTCGAGGTGCTCCGAAAAAGAGGAATCGAAACGTTTCTTCTCACGCACGCCCGGGTGAAGCGGGAACTTCTCGAACACTTCCCAGAAGATGGGGAGCGGATTACCTTTATCCCCGACACCAAGCTTCATGTAGCACTCTGGAAGGCGGGGACCTTTCTGCCTCAGGCGATGAACCAAATCTCGCTCGACGCCTTACGCAACGCGGTGACGGAACGCGAATTTCGTCAAAAAGCTCGGGAATTGGTCAGTCGACACGACATCACGCTGGTCCATCAGCCTATCCCTGTTTCGCCACGGCGTCCGTCCGGCCTGTACGACCTTGGGGCGCCCGTTGTCATTGGTCCCATGAACGGCAACATGTCGTTTCCAGACGCCTTCGCGCATTTTCGCGGACGCGCCGAATCAATCGCCATTTCGCTCGGTCGTCAGGCGAGCGAGATCGCAAACCGTCGCAGTCCAGGAAAGATCAAGGCGAGTTGTTTGTTGGTCGCCAACGCGCGCACACGCGCTGGACTTCCTGCATGCGCAGCGCACGTGCCGGTCGTCGAAATCGTGGAAAATGGAGTCGACCTCGCTCGATTTGCGCCGGTGGCCCGTAGGTCATCAACAGCGGATGGGACAACACGCTTTGTTTTTGTCGGAAGACTCGTCGACTGGAAAGCCGTCGACATTCTCCTCCACGCAATGGCCGCTCTTCCCGCAGACTCGAATATCCAGCTGGATATCCTTGGCGATGGCGACCAGCGGGCGTCCCTGGAATTGCTCGCTCAAGAAATCCACCTCGAAGACCGGGTGAACTTTCTCGGATTCTTGCCGCAAGAAAAGGTTGCCGAGTATCTGAACCAGGCAGACGCGTTGGTACTTTCCAGCCTTTATGAATGCGGAGGAGCTGTTGTCCTTGAGGCCATGGCGAAAGCCTTGCCAGTGATCGCGACAGATTGGGGCGGACCCTCAGATTATCTCGACGAGACTTGTGGAGTTCTGATCGAGCCGAGCGGGCGGGAAGCGCTGATCTCTGGTTTCGCTTCTGCGATGCAAACATTCGCCGCCGATCCAGAACTTCGAGTTCGACTCGGTCGAGCCGGACGGCAAAAGATTGAACGCGAGTATGACTGGGAGAGAAAAGTGGACCAAATTCTCAAAGTCTACGAGAATGTGTCACACAAATAGCCATTGTTGGAACCGGTCAACACTGACGGCGAGCAACTAGCGGTACTCCATCAGCTTCGATTGCCGCCCCAGTAAACGGTTGGCAAGACAGCCCAGCGCGCCAACCGCTTCTGGAATTTTTCCTGCAACACAACCCGCTGCGACCACTTTTGCCTCGGACTCTTCGCGCCGCTGGCGTTCAAACTGATACGACTTGTTGTAGAGGTAACCATAGGCGAGAACGCCGCCAACAGAGGCAGTGAGTGGCCCGGCCACCACACCCGTTACGCCTACTGCCGCGGGGACACCGAGCCCCCAGAAAACGTTACTCAAGGTTTGCTTCACGCCCAGGCGTTCAGGCTCGGCGCCGTGAAGAATTGCGTGTTCAGCAAAGGCATGGCCCGATCGTCTCACTCGCTTAAACCACTGAGAGGCTCGCTCGATATTCGCATCATGAATCGTCATCTCACAAGCAATGCGCTCCACCCGATATCCAAGTAGGCGCATGCGATAACACATTTCCGGCTCTTCACCTGCGATCAAAGCTTCGGAGTAGCCATTGACCCGCCGCAAGGCCTCAGCTGAAATCATCGCATCACCACCGCAGGCATCGGCTTCGCCTACAGGCGTGTCCCACTCCAAATCACAAAGGCGATTGTAGAGCGAATATTCCGGGGCGCGCTCACGTCGCCGGCCGCATACGACCGCCAGGTCATTTCCCTGCGCTGCGAAGCATTCCTCGGCGGCTTGCATCCATCCAACGGCGACCTCGCAATCACCGTCGACGAACTGAACAAGTTCTGTTTCGGGACGCTGTTCGAGTAGCCGCCACAAACCAGTATTTCTCGCTCGAGCGGCAGTAAACTTCTTGGTGAGATCCAGCTCAACCACATCCACACCGAGTCTACGCGCTCGCTCCGGACTTCCATCACTCGACTGCGAGTCGACATAGACTATCGACCCTGCGTCCACGTGGAGCAACAAAGAATCAAGACAGCGCCCGAGTCTTTCGCCCTCGTTGCGGCCAATGACAACCACTCCCGTTTTTTGAGTGTTCACTTCAACCTCGTCCCCGTGGCAAACGATGACCGTTCGATCGCCCGTGATCTTCGCCGATAAGTCAGAACGAAATTATCTGCAAATCGAGGTCGCTTCACGTGTACCCCACGAACCGGGCGGTGTCCTTGATCAGTTGAACGCGGTGAAACCTTGCCTGGGTGAATTCTTCGTAGGGCGGACTGTCGAGGCTGTGTTCAATCGTCTGTCCAGTGTCGAACAAACCTGCTTCCTCGGCAGGAACCAACCACTCCTTAGCAACGCCTCCAGCGTGGAACATCTTGACGCTGGCTAAGGGAAGTTGGGCCATCAACTTGAGGGGATCGGTTCCGGCCTTGAGCTTCAGGCGCTTCAGATGATTGTGATCCCAGCAATACCAATGTTGCGGAGGCAAGTACCCTCCGCCCATTCTCATGGCCAATGCGGCCCAGCCAATGGCTTCGACGTGAGGGACTCGCGGCAAGCCACGACCTCCCATTCGGTCGATCAACCAATCGAGGAAGTCCCAGTCTGGTTCTTGCCGAAGGTGTGCGGCACCAATATCCACATGATCCGCTAGACGGGCTGGAGCTTGAAATGCGGCGCGCACCGTTTCGGCTGGCAACAGGCAGTTGGGCCGCTGCCACATCACTCGAATGCCTTTCTCAGGGGCCGAATCGAAACGAAAGCGGTTGGGAAAGTAGACGTCAGGATCGAGTACAATGACTTCTGACCCAGGTGTCACAAAGAGCGGCGGGTCCGTCAGCTTCCTCCAACAAGGATGTCCAAAACGAAATCGTCGCAGATGCGGCCACTGAGCAAAACGCGACTCCGCGATGTCATCAGCCTCTGCCTGGGCGTGCACCAAAACATCGTGCCCATGGAGCTCAAGCCCAGCCACCATCTCCTCTAGCTTCGTCTTGTCTTCCGCGGCATCTGTAATCAAACGAACCCGAACTGGCTCAAGACTATTTCGCAAGAGACTCTGAACGGCGCGTGACGCGTAAGAAATACAAAAGCTACCAAGAACCAAAGCGACGTCACGCATGGTGGGAACCTAAGCTCTCACGGGAGCACATTCAAGAGATGCGCTTCGCGCCCCTACTCTTTCAGTGCGTAGTGTTTCGTCCGGAAATCTTCATTCAACCAACAATAGAATCTTCAGAAACCTAACGAAAGAAGCGAAGGCCAGATCAAGATCAGCGAATTGCCGATCCCTGCCGAAGGTGATACCCAGCGTCACGAAGTCGGCACATTCTTCACGTACAAAGACCTGGCGGCGCTGCCTACGTATCTTCGAGCGACCCTGGTGCCGCAACCGCACTGACATGCCGCAACCGCACTGACATGCCGCAACCGCACTGAGACCGGATCGCACAGTCACGGCTATCCTCTAACTGACACCTAACTTTCGGTAGACGCTGCAATGGTTGAGGTGGAGGCTCTGACAGTCAAGTCTCGGCGCTCACGGAAACTTATCCGCATCTTTAGACTGGTAGCGGGACCGGCCAATTGCTCAGGAGATTCTGACCAGTGCCGAGAAGCATAGGGACCTGCTGCCATACGCCTCATGGACACGCCGACATTCAGCGTCCGGCAAGTAGATTTGCGCGCTCACCTTGTTCCACCCAGGCAATCGAAAGCTGGAAAGACATTGGAGCGCTGACCCAAAGCCTGTGCATTAACTGAACGGCTTCATCGCGCGAATTTTCAGCGAGCACCTTTCAACGAGCATTTTCGGCAATTTCAGTCAGAGTATTTCGGCACTGTTTCCCTGCACGTTATCGGCCCATCGGCCAACTACTCATCAAGCGTTCCACTTGCTCGTGGTCCGCGATGTCGTATTACCTAGCTTGGAGTAGCTATGATGAATTCAAGACTGAAGTACCTAGGATCTCTGACCTGCGCTGGGATGATCGCCGCGGGCTGCGGTGGTTCACAAAAGCCGGGTTCGAACGAAACGGGCGAGCCCCCAGTGGACATCTTCGAACCAGATACCCAGGCGAAGACGGGACTCTGGAGTGACGCGGCAATCTGGCCCAATGGAGAGTTGCCTGGGGCAGGCGACAGCGTACTCATTCCGAAAGGTACCGTAGTCATTCTGGATAGTTCGACACCGGCGCTCGGCGATGTCCTCATCGAGGGTGAACTAAAGTTCGAAGATAAAGATCGGCTTGAACTCACAGCTAAGAACATCATGGTGCACGGCAAGCTTGAGATCGGAACTAAGGACGCCCCGTTTGAAGGTGACGCAGTCATCACGCTCACCGACACCGACACGAATGGGAACCTCATGGGTATGGGCGCTCGCGGTTTACTGGTCATGGGAGGGGAGTTAGAACTCCACGGTCAACCGCCGCAAGTCCCGTGGTCCCAGCTGGGGGCAAGCGCCGAAGCCGGCAGCAACGAACTGACCTTAAAGGAAGAGGTCGCTGATTGGGAGGCAGGTAGCAAAGTCGTCGTAGCTCCGACCGATTTTGAGAACGGTCGAACCGAAGCCTTTGACCTCTCAGCCGTTGAAGGAGCAAAGATCACTATTTCGGGGTCGCTTGAGAAATCGCGATGGGGAGTCCTCCAATACGTGCATGACGACGGGCTATCTCTCGAAAGTGCCGACGTGCCCGAGAATCGAATTATCGATGAACGAGCTGAAGTGGCCAACCTCAGTCGAAAAATTGTGATCCAAGGACCCGACGACGACCTCTGGAACGACAGAGGTTTCGGCGCTCACATCATGTTGATGGAAGGTGCGTCCACTCACATCGACGGCATCGAAGTTCGGCGCATGGGACAAGCCGGAAACCTTGGTCGCTACCCGATTCACCTTCATCGACTCAGCTACGATTCGGACGGCAAAGAGCTCGGAGATCTCGATGGGCAGTACATCCGCAACTCAAGCGTCTGGGATTCTTCACAACGTTGTTTTGTCATTCACGCAACAAACGGAATCACACTCGAGAACAACATTTGCTACGACATTAAGGGTCACGCCTTCTTCTTCGAAGACGCCGTCGAGAGGCGAAACGTACTGCGGAACAATCTCGCTCTTTTCATGAACGCTCCGGATGAAGAAAATCTCCTGTTGATCAACGAGGAGGTCCCCGCCGGTTACTGGATCACCAATCCGGACAATACAATTGAAACTAATTCGGCTGCGGATAGCATTGGGACGGGTTTTTGGTTGGCTTTTCCTGAAAAACCACTGGGATCGAGCAAGGCAGTCGACATCTACCCAATTCATACGATGGTAGGCTCTATTTCAGACCTCACCACTCACAGCAACAGGCAGTTTGGGTTCATGTTCGATAACGGGCCCCGCGACGACACCGGAGCGACGGAGTCAAGACGATACAACCCGAAGACCAATGGAAAACCAGATGGAGAAAGTCTGCCATTTTCAGTGCAAGGCTGGCGTTCCTACAAGCAAAGCGACGGCCCTTCCTCCGGCACATTCTGGAACAATTCAAAGGATGGGACGTATAAAGATTTCGTCTTTTCAGATCTCACCGGCTTGGCCTTCAAGGGCGCTTCTTTGGACTGCACGATCCAAAACAACGTCGCTGTCGCAACAACCTTCAATGAAGGTAATTCTGAAAACGACTGGCCCGCCGTGGGAGTGGCGACGTATCACAGCCAGTGCGATATCAAGGACAATACGTTCGTAAATTTCCCCTACGTCCCCGATAGCCCCACGGGAATTAGCGGCGCGTTTTCGACCGCCGATTACTACACTCGACCGCTCGACAAAGGTTTGGTGAGGAACACCGGGAATATTCTGATCAACAGTCATCCAGGTGCACGCAAACCATCGCCAAATATTAGTGGCCAAGACAACTACTCGCTCTCGGGCGCCCTGTGGGATGCGCATGGGTTTTGGGGAGAGGCGGGACGCTACTGGGTCTATGATCTTCCTTACCTGACCGATGGCACGACTTGTGAGCCTGTCACGCCGGCAGGTGATGGGATGAGCTGCGTAGGGCCGTACTACGGTATGTTTAAGCCAATTTTCGATGGGGAGACTGACGACTTCGTCACCCTTGAATACAAGCGCGTCGATAACGATACAGCGTGGAGCATCAACAACGGGAACGACGCCAAGTCGCTTGGCCATATGAGACATGGAGCTGCGGTCCGTGCTGGCGAGTATGTCGTGGTCGCTCCGGATAAGTCACCGCAGACAACCTTGCTGGAAGTCACGAACCTATTGGAAGCTGAAGATTTTTTCCTACTTGCACTGCCCTATGCTGGGGATTCGCCACCAAAACTCGTTTACTCGACGACTTGGCCCGGTGGTGGGGTCGACCATCTTGAGAGCTATCGGGCGTGGAAGGCTGGCGACGATGATTGGAAATCTAAAACTGGGGGAGATGTCTGGGGACCTCTTGTGTCCGCCGGTTCTCGCGCGGAGGTTGAGGCTTCATCGGGAGAGCTCTACTGGTTTGATGCGGACGCAAACTTGGTTTGGCTGCGACCAACAGGAGCAAGACTTGCTCAGGAATCTGCCAATGCCGAGGAATTCTCCAATTCGAAACTCTACGGTTCACTACACTTCATGGTGAGCGCAGAGATTCCTTGAAGTTAGCCCTGAATCAGTTCCAGTAACATCAGCGCATTCGTCGCCACATCGTGTTCGGTGGCGACGAGTTCGCGACCGCCCTGTGCAAGGAGCGCGAGACTCTCGGGCGACGCAGCCAATACTTCCTTGAGACCAGCAGTGAGGTGTTCGACGGAGCCAGCGCGAACCAGCCAACCACTCTCCGTTGGTCGCACCAATTCGGGAATTCCTGCGACGTAGGTGCTCAAGACTGGTCGACCCAGCGCCATCGCCTCCATGATCACAACTGGCAGTCCTTCGGCGAAACTGGGCAGTACCAGGGCTTTCGCAGCGAGTAGCTGACCCCTTACTTCGTCCCCTGATGCCCAACCTGTGATAGTCACGTGAGCTCCAAGATCGAGCTCGGCGAGGCGAGTTTCAATCTCCTGCCGCATCTCGCCATCGCCCACCAACACGAGCTTGACCGCTACGCCCTCATCGCGGAGTCGCCCGACGGCCTCAATCAAGAGCAGCTGTCCTTTCTGCTCGGAAAGTCGCCCCACGCAGACCACAGTGTTCGTTTGAGGGATGGGGGAAATTCCATCCTGGAGAAACTGGTCATCGACTCCACAACGGACAACCTGAATCTTCTTCCAGTCAGCCTGATCACAATGCCGAAACAGCTGACTTCTACCAAAGTGACTGATCGCCACCACAAACTTTGCACGTTCAATCTTCTTCCGAAGATGGATCAAGTGCGCCTTGTCGAACTCCTCCGGGCCATGGACGGTGAAACTAAACGAAGGACCACCCATCGCGTGAGCCAGCATTGCCACACTCGTTGGATTTGTACCGAAGTGGACATGTACGTGTTCAATTTCCGCTTCTTTGCACCAGAGTGCAAAAACACACGCCTCCGCCAAGTAGACATATTGGAACGCCGAGCCCCGCTCGCTCGGGCGTCCGAGCTCCGAAGCTAACTTCACCGCACGAGCAAATTTGGAAGGATGGCGGAGTGCCATCTTCGCAGCAGCTTCCGCGAAGAGAGGCTTCGGACTGTCGAGAATCACCCGCGTTCGCAAAGACTCTTCACGATCCCGCGGGTCCGCCAGCTCTTCTGGCGCGCCGCGAAGAGAAAAACGCTCTACCTTGCAACCAAGGGCTTCCAAAGCCAAGATTTCACGCCGAATGAAGGTATGGCTAATCTTGGGATATTGATTTGTGAGGTAGGCGATTTTCATGCTGATGACTGCGCGATAGAACCTATCGGCCGGACCCTATCACTCTGACGGCACGAGTCATCGTCATTTATTTTACCCCTTCGTCTGGCTTCCCCCCTATGAGTCCCCCCATCGCTTCAGTTGTCATCCCTGCATACAACGAGGGGAAAACAATCACCCGTTGCCTCACGACTCTTCTCGAAGGCGCAGAAGGTGGCGAACTGGAAATCGTGGTAGTTTGCAATGGATGTCATGACGACACCGCGGAGCGCGCTCGTGCCTTCCTAGCGAGCAACGTTTTCGTCCTCGAAACGAAAACGGCCTCCAAGAGCCACGCCCTCAACCTCGGGGATAGTCACGCCTCTCATTTCCCCAGGGTCTATCTGGATGCAGACATTCAGATCACCATCGAAGTCATGCGAGATCTCGTCAAACTACTCGCGACCAATGAGGAAGTCCTCCTCAGTGCACCGCGTGCTGTTGTCGACTTCGAGGCAAGCGACCCGTTCGTGCGCGCCTACTATCGAGTCTGGACCCAACTACCTTACTTTCGTGAAGCAATGGTGGGCTCAGGCATCTACGCGTTCTCCGAGCGTGGAAGGAGGCGGTTTGGAGAGTTTCCGAAAATCATCGCCGACGATGAATACGCACGAAGAATGGTCTCGCCCGCCGAACGCGCAAGTTCGAAAGGGACCTTCAGGATTTCCGCTCCGCGGACAATTCAATCGCTGCTAGCTGTCAATTCGCGGGTACGGGCCGGGATGTATGAACTTGAGACGAAATTTCCAGAACTATCTGAGAATCGAGGAACTAGTCCCAGCCGCACGTTGTTGACGATAGCCACACAGCCGTCGCTGTGGCTCGATGCTCCCGTCTATCTTGGCATCATGTTGGCGGCGAAAGTTCTTGCGCACAAAAAGCGACTGACGCGGACCGAATCAGTCTGGAACCGAGATGACACTGCCCGAAACTAGTTCAACTGAACATCTCGGAGGAACACACGAAATGAGTAGCGAGCCCGCTCGACTGGAGAGTCGACCAGTGATCTCCGACCAGATTCCTGACTGGTCCCGTGAGACCCCTACCTGGAGATGGAACCCCGGACAGAGATTGTTGACGACGATTCGAAGTTATCAAAAATGGCATTCCCGCGGCGGACTGCTTGGAAAAGTCATGTCAAAGGTCGCCATTGTGCGCCACCGATTCTGGAGTGTCGTCAGTGGGGCTGACATTCCTCCCAATTGTCATCTCGGTGGGGGGCTCAGCCTCTTACATCCCACCGGAATCGTCATTCATCCAGACGCGGAAATCGGACCTAACTGCCTCATCTTACAACAGGTCACCATCACAGGTCGGGTGGTCATCGGAGGACACGTGGACATTGGCGCCGGAGCGAAAATCATCGGTCCCCTGACCATTGGCTCACACGCGAAGATTGGAGCCAATGCTGTTGTTCTTAAGGACGTCCCCGATGGCTGCACCGCCGTGGGGATCCCCGCACGTATCGTCCGATCGCGCTGAGGCGTCAGAGAGCGCTAGGAGCCGGCCTGCGAGTTTTCTTCAGCTCTAATCGCAGTCAGGGTGAGAGCAATTCCCTCTCGAAGTGAAGTCTCCGGTATCCAGCCAAGTTCTCGGCTCGCCAGTGATACGTCCAAGTAATTCCTTGAGACATCGAAATCTCGAGATGCCTGAAACTCCAAGTTTGAAGCTTTTCCAACGACGGATTCGATCAATCCGATCAGCTCAACCAATGAAGTCCCCTCGCCACTCCCGATATTAAGAACAAGTTCGGGACCAGCGTATTCTAGAGCGAGGAGAAATGCTTTTGCTACGTCGTTGACGTAAACATAGTCACGCACAATTGAACCATCACCCCAGATGACGATGGGCTGTCCTTTGAGAATTCGCCGTAAGAAAACAGGAATTGCGCCCTGGGCGGTACTTTGATGACGCCCGCCGTAGGGATTAGCGACGCGCAACGCGAGAGTCTTGAGACCACGTCTCTCAGTGAACACCCGACAATAGTGCTCGATCGTCGCTTTTGCGATGCCGTAGGAGACCTGCGGTTGGGTACGCGCAGTTTCTGGCACTGGAAACTGATCTTGCTCACCGTACACAGTGCCTCCGGACGACGCAAAAACGAAACGTTCGACGCCTGCCTTCGCGCATGCCTCAAGGAGCCGAATGCTACCGACAACATTGCTCTCCATGTCAAAGACCATGTTCTTGTTGGACGAGGCGGGAAGCGTGGTGCTGACCAGGTGAAAGACGCTATCCCTCCCCTGAACCGCATCTCGCACTGCAACTTCATCGAGAAAATCTATTGTCATCGTTTCCAGCTGCGCTGCTGGAAGTTCTCGAAGCTGATCAAAGTTACGGCTGACGTCGCACGCACGCACATGATGCCCCGCTGCAATCAGAGCTCCAACGAGATGGCTCCCAATGAAGCCGTTTGCCCCAAAGACAACGCATTTTTTCATCAGGGCAACGCTACAACGTCACCCCAACAAGCGCTAGACCCGAGCGAGTGGTCACTGCACATCGAACGCCTCAATTTCTTGAATTCTCCAATTGGAAACAACGGCGAGGCTAACCGGTGCGGTACATCTTGTGCTAACCAGCACGAGCAATGACGTTCAGCAAGTCGGCCTCGATCCAGATTCGTTCCGTGGTTCCTCATTACGCGCTACCGTTCGGGATCCCCAGTTGCATGATCTCCGTTCTCGAGAATCTTGATCGAACAGAATTTGACGCTCGGGGTTGGGCTTGGGGTGCTGACAAGACCCTGGACGGATTGAACACTCTCTCGCTCGCCGTCCCCCGTGCAATGGGACTACTTCTCGGCAAGTTCGGGCGAGAAGCTGAATTGCGGCGAGCTCTGGAGTATCGCTTTCTCAAGTCGCTGAAACCCGGCTCGATTGCATGGATCTTTCCAGGCTTCGATGCGAAGTTTATTCGAGAAGCCAAGCGACGTGGTGCGACGATCGTGCTTGAGCGCATTAACGCTTCGGAAGCACAGGCGAAGTTGCTCCTAGATGCCGCCGGTGAACGAATCGGATTGGATCCGAACCACCGAATCACTCGCGAAAAAATAGATGCCGAGGCTGAAGCCATCAGCTTATCCGACTACCTCTTCGTGCCCAGCCCATTTGTTAGAGACTCGTATCTTAAAGACGGGGTCGATGAGAAGCGTCTTATTTCCACAAGCTATGGATGGAACGACGCAACGTTCGCACCGTCGAACAATCGTGACTACGGCACAAGCAATCCACAATTCCTTTTCCTCGCACGAGGAATTGTCCGCAAGGGACTCCCCGATCTGCTTACTGCTTGGAAAAGAGCGAACGTCTCGGGCCGTCTACGGATCGTGGGCGAGCTGGATCCGATCATTGCGACCACCTACGCCGACGTGCTCAATCGAGACGATGTGGAGGTGCTCGGCTTTCAAAACGATCTCGTGAAGATGTACCGCGAAGCCGATGTGTTTGTGCTTCCAAGCATTGAAGAAGGCAGCCCTCTTGTCACCTATCTTGCGCTTGCCGCCGGGCTTCCTTCTCTACTGAGCCACGCTGGGGCTGGAGGGATTGTTCAGAATGGTGTTAACGGATTGATTCGTGAAGCAGATGATGCTGACGGCCTCGTAGAAGGTCTCAGTCGACTTGCTCAGGATTCGTCGCTCCGGGAGCAATTAGGCAGGGCGGCCCGCGCAAGTGCGACGGAATACGTATGGGCGAATGTTGGAAAGAGACGCGGCGAACTCTTCCGCGCCATGCTCTAACTCGGGAAGGCAACAAGAGTGTCCCGAGTCGAAATCAGTAAGAAGCTCGTCCTGATCAATTCTGGCAGCTCCGCTGTCACATTGGTGTTGAATCTGGTTGTCCTGGTTTGGCTCCAGCAGTACCTGATTCAGCGCATCTCGCCGGAAGAGTACGCACTGCTGCCATTGGTCATGTCACTCATGGCTTTCAGCCCGCTCGTTACCATCGTGCTGAGCGGAGGAATTGGACGTTATGTCACGGCGGCGTATGCGCGAGGCGACGACAAAGAAGTCACGTCCATTTGTTCCACAATGCTGCCACTACTCGCAGCATGCGGGATGCTCCTAGCGGTAGTCTGTGGTTTTCTGGCCTGGCACGTAGATTCATTGCTCAAGATAGCCCCCGCTCAGCTTTGGGACGCTCGGCTCATGTTTGGTCTGGCCTCGCTCACATTGTGCATCCGTTTGCCGCTGTCGGTTTTTGGTTCAGGAATCATCGTCCGTCAAAAGTTCATGCTTGCGGACATGATCAACATCGCCAGTCAACTCCTCCGATTCATCGTTCTCTTCGCACTCCTATTCGGTGTCAGCACGAACGTTCTCTGGGTCGTTCTTGCCTCGCAAGTGGCGGAAATCGTTTCGTTGAGTGCCACAACGTGGGTCTCCCTGCGCCTGGTTCCCTCTCAGCGCTTCTCGGCGAAGTCGATTTCGTTGAGCCTGGGCCTTGAGGTACTCGGTTATGGCAGCTGGAACCTAGTGGAACAGGCGGCAAAGACGGCACGTGAGGCGCTCGACCCGTTACTGCTCAATCACATCTCTTCTGCATTAGAGGTCTCGACACTCTACGTCGCAGGAATCGCTCCGCGTCAAATGAGCACGTTGCTCGGACCAATTACGCGTCCATTTTTCCCCATCCTGACCGCCTTCCATGCCACGGGTGATACGGTTCGTCTCCGCAACACCTATCTTCGTACGGCGCGATACCATTGCTGGGTTCTGCTCACCGTCGCGGTGCCGGCCGCAATCTTCGCAGAACGTGTCATGAGCCTGTACTTGGGAGGAAAGTATCCCAGTGCCGGTAGCGTCATGGCACTGCTAGTATTCGTTCCAGTGTTTCAAGCTTTCAATGCCCTCGGGGAAGCAGTGGCAATGGCAATGGGTGAAGCCAAAGGCCTCGCTCTTCGCAAACTGATGGTCCTCGTCGTCTCGATCCCTCTCAGTTACCTATTTATTGTTCGGTTCAAGAGCGGAGCCATTGGAGCCGCATTTGGTGCTCTGGTCACAGTGGGTGTAGTCGAAGCTTTCACGGTCTGGCCCTATTGTAGAAAGCTCACTCAAACTTCAACTGGAGAGTGGTTGCGCGAGGTCGTCGCGCCGACAGCATTACCCGCCATCGTCCCCGCCTGTTTTTGTTGGTACTTCAGCAGTCATTTTGCCCTCGACAACTGGATTTCTATTTTCGCGATATCCGGACTGAGCGCCGTGCTGTACTGGGTCGTGCTCAAGTTCACTGCTTTCCGACCGCAAGATCGCGCCGATTTGCAGCGCCTGGCCGAGAAATTCCCTCGTTTCAGGCGAATACTCATGTGGCTTTGAGCCCATTCAAGCCCGGTTTCCCACGAGCTCATCAGCTAGAACTTAGGGGGCGAGACCAATCCCCGATTCTTGGGGAGCAGCACCGAGTGACGCAACATATCGTAGAGCATGCGCGGAGCGAGTGGACTCTTCTTCTTGGTAAGCATGGTGCGGGCTCGACAAAAACCTAACCCCAATCCGTAGGCGATGTCTGACATCGCGGCGTAACGCACTCCGAAATTCTTCACGAAGAAACGTCGTCTCGACTCAAACCAGTAGTCGGGCAACCGCTTCTTCTCGTCCGTATGAGCGGTCACTCCTGTGGATTGTCCTGAGACGTGCATGACAAGCGCGGCCGGCACGTACCAGCATTCCCAGCCAGCGCGCTGAGCCGCGAGACAGAAGTCTGTCTCCTCGTAGTAGAGGAAATAGCTCTCGTCCATGAGTCCAACTTGCTCATAGACGTCCCGACGGACAATCATGGCAGCGCCGGGCAACCAATCTACTTGAGTGTTCAATTCGCCCATCTCCCGGACGACGCAGTAATGCTCTAGTAGTCGACTCACCGGACCAAAGTTCATCCCATTGTTCAGCTCGCCTAGAATATTCGGAAAACGAAATGCCCGTTTCCACAGAGAGCCGTCGGCGTTTTCAAGTTGCGAACCCGCGATTCCAGCTCGCGGTGTTCGGTTCATGAAATCGATCAACGTCTGAATCGCCCCGGGCCGAACCTCGGTATCTGGGTTGAGCAGCAAGAAATACTGGGGCGGGTCGCTCCCTTTCAGGGCCGATCGAACAGCAAGATTATTGCCGTAGGCAAAGCCACCGTTCTTTTCTGCACGAACGAGACGCACCCACGAATGATACTCGGGCTTGTTGAGTGCCTCGCTCAATACCTCGAAATCACCGGAGTCGTTTTCGATCACTTGAACCTGAAGGTCAGGAACCTGCTCCTTCTCTGCCACCAGGGAAGCGACGCACTTGATCGCTAGGGCCGCAGACCTGTAATTCACGATGACGGCGAGGAGAGAGGGCATGGGTCAAGACGCATCAGACAAACACTGCTTGACCCACTCTTGATAGGGACGTGCCGGTCCAAGTACTGCTTCAGCTTTTTGAATATCCAAGACCCCGTAGGCCGGGCGGACCGCTGGGCGGGGGAACTCGGCCGTCGTGCAGGGAAGAACTCGGCAACTTGTCCCCAGGGCATTTGCCACCTCCTGCGCAAGTCCGAACCAGGTGCACTCACCACCGTCGGTGATGTGGAACAGCCCCCGCTCCTGACGATCCACAAGAGCCAGGGTTCGCTCTGCCAAGCCAAGAACATGCGTGGGGCGTCCTCGCTGATCGTCCACCACACGAAGTTCTTCCTTTTCCGCCATCAGGCGGCGCATCGTCAGGACAAAGTTGTTTCCCCAAGATGCGTAGACCCAACTGGTTCGAATCAACAACATGTCGGCTCCAGAGTTCTCAAGAAACTCCTCCCCCTTCGCCTTGGAGCGTCCGTAGGCATTGAGAGGATCGCGCGGATGGTCGACTGCCAACGGTGCGCTACCCTGCCCATCAAACACGTAATCTGTGCTGAAGTGCACCATCAAAGCGCCTTGGGAACGACAGCTTTCGGCGAGAACCTTGACAGCCTCCGCATTGACGCGAGTAGCGACCTCCTCATCCGCTTCAGCGCCGTCGACATTCGTGTAGGCCGCGCAATTGATCAGCACATCGCCCTTGGACAGCGGCAACTTGAGCTGGTCTGGCACACTCAAATCCACCTCATCAAGTCCGGGGGCCACAAAGGTCGCGCCCCTCTCGGCGAGCAATTGAGTCATTGCTCTCCCGAGCTGACCATCCGCCCCAAGCACTATAAACTTTGTCATATTAGCTCGACTCACCTGAGATGTAGACGGGGAGTTTTCCTTCGGGGACATCCTTCAGACGCGGCGCGGCCTCATCTTTCTCGGAAAGCAATGGCGCCTCCACCGGCCATTCAATTCCGATATCTGGGTCATCAAAACGGACGCCCTGTTCACTACCTGGAGTGTACAGATCGGTGCACTTATAATGGACATGCGCCGTCTCGCTCAGCACGCAAAAGCCGTGGGCAAAGCCTGGAGGAACGTAGAGCTGCGCGCGCTTCTCATCATCGAGTTCAGCACCTACCCATTTTCCAAAAGTCGGCGAACCTCGTCGCACATCAACGGCAACATCAAAAATGCGACCCGTGACAGCCATGACAAGCTTACCTTGGTCATTCGGATGCTGAAGGTGAAGCCCGCGTAGAGTTCCGCGAGAGGAGAAAGAAAGATTGTCCTGAACAAAGGTGATCGGGGGCACCTGAGCAGGGAACGATCGCGTCGAGTAAGTCTCAAGAAAATATCCCCGTGGGTCGGAAAATATTCTCGGTTCAATCAACAGCACCTCGGGCAAAGCGAGAGGAGTCACGGTCATTTCTTTTGTCCCCGCTTCAGCAAGTCCCTTAGGAAGTTTGCATAGGTTGTCTTTCCCAGGCCCACGATATTCTTTTCAAGCATCGCGCCATCGATCCAAGAGTTCTCAAACGCAATTTCTTCGGGGCACGCTATGCGAAGTCCCTGGCGCTCCTGGACGGTCTGGACAAACTGACTCGCCTGCAACATGCCATCCGGAGAACCAGTGTCGAGCCACGCTACCCCACGCCCGAGCTGAACGAGGGACAAGTCGCCTTCTTGCATATAACGCATGTTCAGGTCGGTGATCTCAAGTTCGGCTCGTGCAGAGGGCTTGAGTTGTTCGGCAAACTCAGTGACGCGCTTGTCGTAGAAATAGAGTCCCGTGATCGCATAGTTGCTCTTGGGCTGCTTCGGCTTTTCCTCAATGCCAATCACTTTGCCCGTCGAATCGAATTCGGCAACGCCGTATTCTTCTGGACTTGCCGTATGATACCCGAAGATTCGTGCTCCTTCAGACAGCTGCGCAGCTGTTCGCAACTCCTGCTGCAAACCGTGACCCCAGAAAATATTGTCCCCCAAGACGAGGCAGCAGGGTTCACCAGCGATAAAATCTCGCCCCAGCAGAAACGCTTGGGCGATTCCATCAGGCGAATCCTGAGTCGTCTGACTAATGTTGAGCCCCCACTGGCTCCCATCCCCAAGTAGCCCTTCAAAAGCCTGCTTATCTCCAGGAGTCGTGATCACGAGAATGTCACGAATGCCCGCCAGCATCAGAACGCTGAGCGGGTAGTAAATCATGGGTTTGTCGTAAATCGGGATGAGCTGCTTGCTCACCGCACGAGTCACCGGGAACAAACGCGAACCAGTTCCTCCAGCGAGAATAATGCCCTTCATTGCTCAGTCCTTTCCGCCGTGTTCGTAGTCAAGCCGAATTTTCCTGCACATCCATCGTCCGCTGCGACGGCGACGCGTCGCGCGAGATCGTTTTCCTGAATCATTGCCATCTTTTCCACAATCAATCTCCCACTTCTCACTAGTTCACCCATAACATACCGATGGCACGCATTCACAGCGCTCTCGACGTCGGCTGCGCCTAGAGTCAGCGAGATCTGATGGTAGGCGGCATCATGGTTGTTCAGCAGAAACCGCTTCACAAATGCTCATTCCACAGCAGTTTTGCCTATAAGCGCTTCTCGAAGCACGCTCGCTAGATGCCGACCGAAAAACAAAAAATGCTGTCGGGCGCCCTCTATGATGCCTCAGACAGCGAGCTGACCCAGGAGCGGATTCGTGCGCGTGAACTCTTGGTGGAATTCAATCGCCCAGTCGAAGGCGGAACTACGCGCACAGCGGAAGAAGTTCGCGTCCTTCTTCCACGAAGCGGAGCAGGCTGCAGTATCCAGCCCCCGTTTTATTGTGACTACGGGACGAATATCACTCTGGGCGACAACGTCTACTTCAACTTCAACTGCGTCGTTCTTGACGTCGCATCCGTTAAGATCGGCTCACGGACGTTGATCGGACCGGCCGTTCAAATTTACTCAGCGACTCACCCCATGAGCATCGTGGAGCGCGCTTCGGGGCTCGAAGCCGGAATGCCGGTGAGCATCGGAGAAGATGTATGGATTGGCGGCGGGGCGATCATCTGTCCAGGTGTCACGATTGGCAGCGGCTCCGTGATTGGAGCTGGAGCAGTTGTGACCAAGGACATTCCGCCAAGGGTCTTTGCGGCTGGCAATCCCGCTCGTGTGATCCGCCAAATTGAGTCTGACATCGAATAAACTCCCCTCTCCTTCGCCTTCGTCCATGGCGTTGGTTCCCTTATGCGCTCCGCTTGACCTTGAGCTTCTCCTGTTCCTCAAGGAAACAAATCATCTTCTCGCGCAGCTCATAGTACTCTGGATGGGTGAGCACAGCCTCACGATCACGTGGGCGCGCGAACGGCACGGGAATCTCCATACCCACCTGCGCACGCGGTCCGTTCGTCATCATCACCACTCGATCAGCCAGGTAAAGGGCCTCATCCACATCGTGGGTGACCATCAGAGCCGTCTTTCCGTCCTTTTCCAGGATTCCACCGAGAACTTCCTGAAGCTCCATGCGGGTCAGCGAATCCAGCATGCCGAACGGCTCATCCAATAGGAGCATCTTGGGAGAGACCGCAAAAGCACGAGCCAAACCAACTCTTTGCTGCATACCAAGGCTCAGCTCGCCCGGCATCTTGTGCATGGACTCGCCAAGGCCCACAAGCTCCATGTAGTACTCGACGGTTGCCTTGCGATCCGCCACGGAGGCGGAAGGAAACACTCGGTCCACGCCGAGCATCACATTATCGTACGCTGACATCCACGGCAGAAGACAAGGCGACTGGAATACGACACCGCGATCAGGACCGGGCCCCATGATCTCGCGTTCTGCCACCACGATACCCCCATTCGTGATGGAGTTCAGCCCCGCCATCATGGTGAGCACAGTCGACTTGCCGCAACCCGAGTGACCTAGCAAAGCGATAAACTCGCCCTTGGCCATATTCAGGTTGAAGTTCTCCACGATCACCGCAGGACCCTTCGAGGTTTCGTAGGTTTTCCCTAGGTTAAATAATTCAACGTATCCGCGCATGACAATTCTTTCAGATCAAAAACTGGTGGCACGATTCTCTGGCTCGCCAGGATCGAGAAAGGTGGTTACTGGGCCCGTAAATCGGCGGGCTCGAGCTGGGGGAGCACCCGCGCTGGTCCCTTGCGCTTCGCCTGAATCACTTGTCGCGATTCGTTTCTCACGTGGTTGAGATAACTCACCACGTCGTTGCGGAGGCTCTTGAATTTGTCGTCGTGATTCAGCGAGGAGCGATCTCGAGGACGCTCCAGATCAACAATAAACTCTTGACCCAGGGTTGCACCAGGGCCCGGCTTGAGCGGAATGATGCGGTCCGCCAGGAGCAAGGCTTCATCGACATCATTGGTGATGAGCACCACCGTTTTCTTGTCCGCACCCCAGATCTTCGCAATTTCATCCTGAAGAACCGCACGAGTGAGTGCATCAAGAGCACCAAGAGGTTCATCGAGTAACATCACATCGGGACTCATCGCCAAGGTACGGGCCAGGGAAACGCGCTGACGCATGCCACCAGAGAGCTCACTGGGCTTCTTAGCAAGCGCGGGAGTCAAGCTGACCATGTCCACGTAGGAAAGCACTCGTTCATCCCGCTCCTTTTCCGACCGATCGCCGAAGACTTGATCAACCGCGAGACGAATATTTTCGTAAACGGAAAGCCACGGCAACAGCGAATAGTTCTGAAATACGACTCCTCGGTCAGGACTGGGTTCTGGGTTCACTTGACCCTTGAAGAGCACCTCTCCGCGATCAGGATGAAGCAAGCCTGCGAGCAGATTCACCAGAGTACTCTTACCGCTACCACTGAATCCCACGATGGCCACGAATTCGCCCTCATGAATGGATAGATCCACGCTGCGGAGAATTTCAGAGACATGCGCCCCTGAGCCAAACGACTTCGAAACTGCTTTCAATTCCAGTAGTGGTTGCATTCGACTCGCTCCTTAAGCTGTTACTGTCGAGTAGCTCACAGAGCGTTGGAGAATCACCATGATGCGGTCGAGACCCATGCCGACAATACCGATCGTGAAGACCGCCACCATGATCTGCGCCAGGGTGTCACTGGACCCGTTCTGGAACATGTCCCATACAAATTTTCCGAGACCGGGATTCTGAGCCAGCATTTCCGCGGCAATCAGAACCATCCAGCCCACGCCGAGTGAAATACGCAAACCGGCGAACATCATAGGCAAAGCTGAAGGGATAATGATCTTGCGTATACGGGTCCAAGTATCGAGCTTGAGAACTCGCGCCACGTTGAGATGATCTTTATCAATCGAAGCGACCCCAAGAGCCGTATTGGCCAGGGTAGGCCAGAGCGAACAGAGGGCTACCGTGATGGCCGAACTGATGAATGACTTTTCAAACCAGGCGGCGTCCCCCTTGGTCGTGTAAAGGGCTCCCACACAGATCATGACAATCGGCAGCCAGGCAAGTGGGGAGACCGGCTTAAAGATCTGAATGAGAGGATTCAAAGCCGCCTGAATCCAGGCACTGCTTCCGCACACTACCCCCAGAGGGATCGCCACCAGCGAGGCTATCAAGAAGCCTGCAAAGACAGTCTTGAGAGAGGTGAAGATTTGGTCAATGTAGCTCGGGCTGGCAGAGAATTTCGCAGCATTCGCGACCTTCGCCTTCTCCAGCATTTGAGCAGCGGTGTCCGAGTCTCCCCGCGTCTCAAAAACCTGCGCTGCGGCCGAGTACTCAGCTACTTTCACCGCTTGTTCTTCGTAAAAAGCTTCCTCAGCGGCGACACCCTTGAGGTGAGATTCCCAAAGCACTCCTGCTTGGGCCCAAACTTGACCTGGCGAAGGTAAGTTTCCGTACTTCGTCATGATGTTCTGGGACGCTGCACTCCAGGCGCCCAAGAACAGCAGAAAGGCGATGAGCGGAGCGCCGAAGTTCATGAACAGTCTCTTAAACTGTTCGTGGCGGTCGTCTCCACGCATCAGGCGCACGATGGGAGCAAATGCTTCTAAACCCGTCGCATCCAGTACTCTGAGAATCCTTGCAGACATATCTAATTTCCTCGAAGGTGTCGCTTTTTTGATAACCGTTGATTGCGTACTCAAAGCCAGCTGCGCTCACAGCTAGAGCCGTGCTCACAGCTGACGCTGTGAACTACTCGTGATTTCCGATCTTCTGAGACTTGAGATAATCGAGGGGCTTCTTGCCGTCGTACTCAATGCCATCGATAAAGTCCTTGGTGGCTGGCTTGTAACCATCCGAGTCCCAAGGCACATCTTCCTTCTTGATCTTGCCTTCGTCGAGAAGTGCTTTAGCTGCCTCAAGGTAGATGGCCGGCTTGTAAACTTCCTTCGCCTGCTCGTGGTACCAGGCGTCCGGCTTAGCTTCGGTGATCTGACCCCAACGACGCATCTGCGTCAGGAACCAAACAGCATCGGAATAGAAGGGGTACGTCGCATTGTAGCGGTAGAAAACGTTGAAGTCGGGCATTTCTCGCTTGTCGGTTTTCTGGAAAAGAAAGGTGCCCGTCATGCTGTTTGCAATGACCTCTTCGTCGGCTCCCACGTAGTCCTTCTTCGAAAGAATCTTTGCCGCCTCTTTGCGGTTGTCCATCCCACCGTCGAGCCACTGACCTGCGAGAATCAACGCTTTCACGAGCGCGACGTGAGTCTTGGGATTCTTCTGGGCCCAGGCTTCAGAAACGCCAAACACCTTCTCAGGATTGTTCTTCCAGATATCGTAGTTGGTAGTGACTGGAACACCGATCCCGCGGATCACGGCTTGCTGATTCCAGGGCTCGCCGACGCAGTATCCACCAATCGTGCCAGCTTCAAGAGTGGCCGGCATCTGCGGGGGAGGGGTTACAGAAAGCAGAACGTCTGCGCCGACGGTACCGGTCGTATCGGTATCCGTGTACATGCCAGGGTTGATTCCTGAAGCCGCCAACCAGTAGCGGAGCTCGTAGTTGTGAGTCGAAACGGGGAACACCATACCCATCTTGAGTGGGTCGCCCTTCTTTTTCTTCTCTTCAACAATCGGAACAAGTGAGTCCGCCGAAATGGGATGCGGGGGAGTGGGGGAATCCAACTTCGGATCATTCTTTTGCATCTGCTTCCAAATCTCATTGGAAACTGTGATGCCATTGCCGTTCAGATCCATGCTGAAGGCCGTGACGACGTGTGCCTTGGTTCCGAACCCAATCGTTGCGCCAATCGGCTGTCCCGCGAGCATGTGAGCGCCGTCAAGTTCGCCCGAAATCACTCGGTCAAGGAGTACCTTCCAGTTCGCCTGAGCTTCCAGGGTCACGTTCAGTCCTTCCGCTTCGAAGAACCCCTTCTCCTTAGCAATCACCAAAGGAGCGCAGTCAGTCAGCTTGATGAAACCAAGCTTGAGCTCCGTCTTCTCCAGATCGGTCCCCTTGGTGAGCTCCGCCAACTTCTCCTCACTCACGGCCGTCGCCTCAGGCTTTGGCGCGGGCTTGTCTTTCTTACAGCCAACAAACGATAGGCTGGCTAAGCCAAGCAGTGAGCCGATGATCCATCTACGATTCAATTGGGGCATTTCTTTCTAGGTCCTTGATTTGGAGGGAGGGGTCTCACCCTCGCGCTTGAGCCAACAGTGAGAGCCTCGCGTCAAAATGGGGAACGACGCGGGCACCACTCGCTTCGAGACATGCTTCGCCTCTGCCAACGCTCAGAGATTGGAGGGTCCTGTGTTTCGGGACGGTGCCTCGAAGTCACACCAGTCGGTATCATTCACTAGGAGACGACTGATTCGGCACCCTCACCTGTTTCCAAACCGTGTCGAAACAGTCAGAGAGGCCTTTGCAAAGGCTTACCATTTCGTTTTCACGTCGCGCGGATGAACAGCCAGAAACAATCACTGCTCAAAGGACTGCCGAGTCACTCCACGCAGCAGCCAAACTCCCTCGGCGAAACCTTACGGACTCAAAAGTCGAGCTTGTTCAAGCTGTCCAATCCACCGTCCGCACACAAGAGACTCTTCTAGGCACTCCGAGAAACACTGGGAGTGCTTCGGGGCCAAATGAAAGAATCTCCGACACTCTGCGAGGAAATAGCGACAAAACCGCGCAGAGGTCGGAGTGCCCGGGGGCAGGATCACTATCCACTAACGGCAAGCGAAGAAGCAATACCAAATTGAAACTCTGCGAAAAGGACAAGCGCAGAAGCGAAGGACGAACGCAACCCGCGACTTGAAAGCGCAGACCTCGAAATGTCTCCGCAAGGAAACCAAACTGATACCGCCTGACTGGACAAATGATCGCATGACTGCACCCATCGCTTTGGCTGAGAGTGGTAAGCCCGCGCTCGTTACAGCGCCCTCGTTATTCGCGCTCCGCTCCATGGGCCCAGGCGGGCCCTTTGGAGAAATGCCGACGACGCGAGCGCGTCAGGTCATCGCGCTTTCGGATCTCATCGCAGAGCAGCCAGACGCGGTCGTGGTCAGTCAGTATCATCGAGGCGATTACTTCTACTTGCTTCTCAAAGGGCAAGTGAAGTTCCAGATCGCAGTCGAATCGGCAGGACAAGCCCTCGACGTGGGCTCCTCGGCTCAACCATGGACCCCCATTGGTTGGTCCGCCTTTCGTGCGCCCCAGCGCTATGCGACGACCGTGAAGACGGCTGTTTACTCAGAGTTCCTACGCTTCCGCGTCGCGGATCTGCTCGCTCTATTCGACGAAGAACCAGAAACTGGTTGGTTCTTCTTCCAGTCCATCACGCGTGCTGCAGGATCCCTGCTCGAAGATGCCCGAGAGCTCCTCGTGGAAAATCTTCGTCCAGGTGCACACGTGCGCACTTGGGATCAACGGAAAGAGGCAGCTGACACGACGTCAGAGCCGCGGGAAGGAGAACGTAGCGAAGCTCCCTCCGCAACCCTAGACGGCGCCGGCAGTTCCTCTGAACCGGGTTCTCATGAACAAGACTCCAGCGAAAAGCCTGGGAGCGGTACATTCGAGGCGGCCCCGCAAGCTGCCTTCCGTAGTGAACTCAGTCCTCGGATTGCCTCTGAAGAATCGATGGTGACCAACGCCGCGCCTCAGGTGCGCGAGGTGCTGCGAGAATCGCCTTTCTTCGAGTCCTTCCCCGCTGGCTTGTTCACAGAAATCTGCGCAGCGGCTCGCATCGAGTACTTTTGCCGAGGTCAGTTGATTCGGCGTTCGCGGAGCGGTGGCGCCGACATGCTCATTCTTGCGGACGGACAGGCTCGCCCGGAATACACGGGAACCTGCGGCCGAACCATGGCCCTCCGCGCGGCGAGGGATCCGGGCGATGTGCTCAGTTGGGCGTCAGACGACGTCGCTGTGAAGGACATTCGCATTCGCGCGACTCGCGACGGGAGTCTTCTTCGTTTTTCGCGCAGCAGTCTCAAGAAGTTGTTCTCCCAGCATCCTAAGTGGGGATACCTCTTCCAGACGCGTGTGCTTTGGCTGCTCAGCGGACAATTGCGACAAGTTCGCGTTCATCTGGTCTCTGAGACATTTGAGCAGGAAGTCCTGGCCGTTGACAACCTGCTTGAGCAAGTGCGCACCGAGCTTCGTGTGTCATCTCCACTGCACAAGTTACCTCACCTCATTCGCGCCACCGTCACCCTGACGAACGCGATGAGTGTGGTTGACGCCGCACGGCGTTCGAACGACGAGTTAGAACGCCATACCGCGAACATCTGCCATGAACTGCTCGAACCGGTGCGGAGAGAATCAAGGTTCTTCTCTGGGCTGCAGGCTGCCTTTGAAGAAATCGTCGCGGCTCCAGATGACATCGAACCAAAGAGCCTGCGCCGAAAAAGTGCCGAGAGCTTTATTCGCGTGTTCTCACAAATTCCAACCTATTTGGAAGGCTTGGAGCACCTCCCCCAGAGCCCAGGCAATATTTTCGTGTTCAACCATTTGAGGAATCACGACTACAACACTTTGCCCAACGGCTTTCAGCTCACCCTCGATTCTCACTTCATCAGTTCGATGATCCTCCACAAGACTTACGGAGATCCAGGAGTGCGTGTCGTGCGACTCAGTCGTGCTGGCGAGTACGCACACCACGCTTACTACAGTCGCCTGGGGCACGTTTCAGTCTACACTCGCGAATCAGATCTCACGGACAAACCTGGACACGAGCGATTTCGCGATTTCGTCGAATCCGCTTCGACCCACCTTGCTCGAGGTGAAAACATCGTCATTGCTCCCGAAGGAACCAGTCGTTCAACAAGTGAATCTCCCGGGATCTTCAAGGCAGGAGCGTTTCGTCTTGCCGCTGCAATCAAAGAAGAGCCGTTGATCATTCCCATCGCCATGGCGAACTTTGACCGTCGCCTCGCTAGAACGACACTCGTCGCGAAGGTTCAAAAGCCTTTCCGTGTTTCCGACGTCATCGATGATCCCAATGACGGGTCACAGATGAACGCCTTTCTCTCACAGTTTCAGCTCAAGTACCGAAGCTGGGTCGAAGAAGTCATCGAGCTTGCTCAGAAGGCTCACTAGCGGGCCATCGCAAACTAGCGGGCCATCGCAAACTAGCGGGTCATCATAAGAGTTCTTGGGAAGCGCGAATCCACGCGCTCTCCCAACGCACCCATTGGCGCTCTTCTTTGCGCTCAGTGTGGCTGCAGGGAAATTCATACAATTCCGGAGGACCGGACAGCTCGTTGTAGATCGAAAAGACAGTTTCTGCGGGCACGATCGGATCATGGAGACCCACTCCCGCGATCACCCGCGTCTTCCCTGTTCCTTCGCCAAGGAACGGCGCAAAATAGCAAGCATCGTAGTAGCGGAACACATCGAGAGTTTCTGCAGTGCGCTCGGGGTGCATTTGCAAATACTCAATCAGCTCTTTTCCTGAACCCGACTGACAAAGTCGAATACGACGATCGACATCTCCAAATGTCGGCGCCCCCAAAGCAACAACACCAGGCGGACGGGGGAGTCGCAGGCCCGCCTCTCTGCCCATTGCCAAGACGCCAGCCGCCATGATCGCCAGACCACCGGCGAAACTAAAGCCCTGGAACGTGGCCGCCGGCGGCGTTCCAAACCACTGACACGCGGCCCGATAAGCCTGTACGTAATCACAGACCGCCCCACGAAGAATACTGTCTTCGCGAGAGCGCGCACCGGTGAGCAGGTAACCGTAAGGGGAAAGGCCGACGACAGCATCTCGACTCATGCCAAAACCGCGCATGTCGACCCCAACAACGTCAAAACCCAGACTTGAAAGTCGTCTCACGCGTTCTGGGTCATTGGCACCCCCATAACCGTGGCCAGTCACGATCAGAACTCGATCCTCGACAACTTCGCTGCGCTCCGGTGACGAAAACCAACAGGAAATTTTTTCTCCACCCCAGGAATCGAACTCCCCGCAGACCACTCCCTGGTTCTTGGTGTAGTGCATCCGTGCGCGAGGGGCAGGCTCGATGTTACACAGCTGCCCCGCCGTGTCTTGCCAGAATCGCGAAAAATCCAAAGGTGCGGGAATCGGGTTTCGACTCTGCCGCAAACGCAACAGACGCGCTTGAAGAAGCTCCGGCTTCGGCATGATGACAGATTACGCCGGGCAATGTTTCGGGACCAAGCGCTTGTCGCTCAACCTACCCAAGGAAGTTTTATCCCACGAACATCAGAGCAGACCGCCGTATCCCAACTCAAGCCCGACAAGTGCGTAGGTCAAGTCATCGGACACAGCCACATCGACTCCAGCAGCAACGAGAAATCCACCGAGCGATCCAGCTGCCATGAAATGCCCTGTGAGTGCAGAACGGCTTCGGCCCAAATACGTTTCGAATCCGGCACCTCCACCGATGAAGAAAAATCGATTGTCGGTGCGCGGACCCATCGTTCCCCCTAAAAACATATGGCCCCCCAGATACCCCACGGTCTCTCGGGCGAAGAGGGCACCGCTTCGAACTCGACCACCTAGGGTGAATCCCGATGTGTCCCCGGGCATTGCACCAAAAGCCACGCTACCACCGAGTTGAGTCGCTCCGCGAAACTCCGACCCCGAATAGTAATCGAAATCGTCGTAGTAGTAGTCATAACTCTGCTCGATGAAGCCGTATTTGACTCCGCCAGCAGCCAAGATGAAGACACGCTTCTTGTTCGGGTTATAGGCCTCCTCTGCCACTTCCTCCTTATCTTCATAAGGTGGCGGTGGCTCTTCTTGAACGGGAGCCACTGAAACCGGCTCCGGCGCAATCTCCTCAACGCCTCGGGCCTCGTTGAATGCGCTCTTCACCGGCGCCGTCGAGTAGTCTGGCGCAACACGCATCGTCTCATCGAGACTCAGCGCCTTCTTGAATGCCTGCACTCCACCGTTGTGGTTCGACTCGCCTCCAGCCAACACAATACCGACGCACATGTAGAGCGCCGCGCGCTCGCTGTCGTCACAGGCCGGAGTACCCGCGTCGTCACACGAAAGCACCTGCTTGCGCAACATCGCGAGTGATTCCTCTACCTGTCCCAGCTCATAGAGGGTCATCGCCTTCTTCCAGACGGGCTCGGTCGTCGACGGCGTCGATGCTGCAGCGGAAGGGGGGGAGCTTGCCTCTGAACTCGAGCCCTCGGGTGTCGCCTGGGCCCCGCTCAAGGAACCCCAGGAGGAAATCAGCGCGAAGCAAGTGAATCTAAGAAATCGATGAGGCAACATGATCGCCCTTGGGTAACCCCTGAGGCGGGTCAGCGTCAACAGAAAGTGAGCCAGTACACTGCTCTGGCGGTTTATGAAGCCTCAAGACTGAGGCTTTATGAAGATCACCCCGCTCGTGTCAGCATAAGAGCCAATGCGAGTGAGAGGCAACCATGTCTGGGCAGGACTCTGCGCCTTTTCCACACTGACCTCATGTCACATCCAAAGCGAGGTGCATCTTTCTACAGGCTCGGAAGTCGAGCTTTCGGCCGCACTGTCAGTGGACTCCGTGCAGCGACTCCACGATGTGTACGCGCGCGCCACGGATACCTGCGTGCGCTTCGAAAACGGAGGCCAAAGCTGCTTTGGCCAGATTGACGACGGCGAGGACGACTACTTTCCTGGCGTGGTCGAACGTCTCAGCTGTCAGCGACGCGATGGTCGACACGCCGGCTGTCGCTTACCTGACCTCCAGGTTCCAGGTAAACAATGGAGCGCACTTCGAGACGCGCAAATTTCAGTGACAATGAGCAAGAAGCGGCTGCGTATTCTTCACGAGGCTTTTCCTGGAGTTCTTAGTCAGCAAGTGATCGTCGCACCACGCAACACGCACTTGAGCCCTCCGACTCCTGTGCATCTTTGCGCGCGACTCGAACAAGGTCGGATCGAGTGCGTTGATGAAGAAAGCCTGCGTCGAAAAGTATTCGTTGCGAGCGGCGCGAAACGCGTCTTCGGAGGTCAGCGCCTGTGCGCACAACTGGAAGATGATTCTCTTGTTTGTGCCCCCTTTTCGCTGCGCGATCTCACCTTAGCCCACCACTTTCCGGCTCTGAGGGGCATTTCCGAATGGCAATCCGGGCGGCAGCTGGCTTGCGCGATCACCGAGCGAGGAGTGAGCTGTATTTCGTTCAAGCATCGTCTCAAGGAAGACCCCGTGTTCGGTTGGGGCCCCGAAGTCGACGAAGCGGGCAAGCTCTGGCAGCCCTTCAAAGGAACTGTAGAAAAACTCTCAGTCGGAGATAGTCACGCATGCGTTCTTGACCGGCAAGCTAGACTTTTCTGCTGGGGAAGTCGTCGAACGGGCCAACTCGGCGATGGCGTTCCCAGGCTTCGAGTGGATGAGCCCCAAACAATCGCTCTCGTCAAGGACGCGCAACAGATCGTCGCAGGGTCGCATCACAGTTGCACTTTGGCCGAAGGAAAAGTCTTCTGTTGGGGAGACAACTCTCAGTCTCAACTCGGCAGAAGTTCTTCAACCCTCGACTTCTCGGAGTCTCCGCTGGAAGTTTCGCTCAAGTCGCGGATCGTGAGCATCAGCGCGGGGAGTTTTCACACTTGCGCCGTCAGTGAGGACGGCTCTGTATTCTGCTGGGGATTCTTCAGCGACGATTCCAAGGCGCCTCCCTCGGCCCTCCCTGACGTCAAGAACGTTCGAACTCTGCTGAGCGCCGGTGAGCGCGACTGTGCGGTCACCGCCGACGGACGGGTGTCGTGTTGGCAACACGAGGCTCCTGTCCCTGAAAGTCTCCAAAGACTGGCTGTCTCGAATCTCAAAGGAGCGACGGATCTTTCGCTCAACCTCTCGCATCTCTGCGGCTTGGTCTCAGAAAAGATCAAATGCCTCAGCTGGACCGAGCCTCCAAGAAGTAGAAACTCTCTGCGAAGCGGAATTCGACTCAGCCCCGAAGAAGAGATCGTCCAGGGACTTCCGCCTATGAAATCACTCAGCGGAAATTGCGGGCTCTCGGCAGGCGGTGAAGCCTGGTGCTGGGACTGGATTCGTCGCGAGGATGGCGAACAGCCAACCAAGACCCATTTGCTGGCGTACGAGGTCAAACAGCTGCCCAAGTTGCGCAAGATATGGTCCGAATCGGCTCGTCACTTTTGCGCCAATTCGTCGGAGGTTCCTGACCAACCTCCGACTTGCGCAGTCTCCTACATCCACACGGGGCGACGGGACTCCATCGATGAGCACACACCACACGATGGCGACACCCTGAGGTGGGACGGCAACGGCGTGGCCCAGCTCGATCGAGCGCTGACACCGCTGCGAGATATTGCTTGGGGTGAACACCATCAGTGTGTGATCACCGTCGATGGAAGCATCCAGTGTTGGGGCAGCATCGCCTACGGAGAAGCCGGTAAGCTGCCGCCCGCGCGCTTTTCAGAACAAGCCATCGAGGTCGACCTGAAGCGGGCCCTCGGAGAATACAGCTGTGCTACGCTCAAGAGCCCGGGGAATTGAACCGAAAATGTCCACGACACACCCTCGCATGATCCTCAGCCGCCGTGCATTCGCGCCAACCATTAGTGTCCTGTCCCTGAGTCTGAGCGCATGCCGCAGTAAGGGCGACCCTGAGATGCGAGCGACGGCAATTGGTTCAGATGCCGCTTCTCAATCACACACGTCACCCGCTGCACAATCGACCGACAGCAAACTTGAAGCTGCGCATGGGGAGGTAGAAAAACCTGAGGTCGCGAGTCTCGAAAAGTGGAACTTTCCCCAACTTCCCTGGAGCACCAAAACGAGCGCACTTTCGCGAATGAAGTCTGCTGGAAAGCCGGGGCTTGTCGTCATCAAGGGCGAATGGTGCCCCCACTGTCGTAAATACGCTCAATTGTTCAGCGATCCCGAAGTAGCCAAACTGACCACGAACTTCGAACTCATTTTGCTCGAAAGCGATTCAAAAGAAGCTGCACAATGGCGAAAGACGGGTACCTATGTGCCGAGAACTCTCTTTCTCAATCCGCAAGGTCAGCTGGATCCATCCTTCGCAGGCCCGAACCCTCGTTTTCCCTATTTCTTCTCCGCGAATGACAAAGCTGAGTTCGTCAGCGCAATGAATCAAGCCAGAATCAAATACGGGAGTTAGTGCGCGAAGCGGAGTGCTGATCGCCGAAAAGAGCACAATCTGGCTGGAATGTCAGCGGATTCTCCTTTACCTGACCCACAACACGTGCAACTGACCCGCGTGCTTTTCAAAGATCTGAAGCTCATTGAGCCTCTTCAAACCGCAGTAGCCGAAGCCGGCTACACGACGCCAACCCCCATTCAAGAAGCTGCCATCCCGCCCGCTCTGCTCGGTCGCGATGTCTTGGGTTGTGCGCAAACCGGAACAGGCAAGACAGCCGCCTTCTCCCTGCCCATTCTCCAGCGTATCGACGAAACTGCAGGAGATGACCCCAAGATTCGTGCCCTGATTCTCACTCCGACGCGTGAACTCGCCGCTCGAAATCGGCGACAACCTGCAGGCCTATGGCAGCAAGCTCGACCTTTTCTTCACCGTCATTTTTGGTGGGGTCAACGAAAAGCCTCAGATTCGCGAACTCAAAGAGGGCGTGGATGTTCTCGTGGCTACCCCCGGTCGCTTGATCGATTTGATGAACCGCGGATTCGTCTCGCTCAAGGACATTGAAGTTTTCGTACTCGACGAAGCCGACCGCATGCTGGACATGGGCTTCATCAACGACGTGCGGCGAATCACCGCGAAGCTGCCCGAGAAACGCCAAACTCTCTTCTTCTCAGCCACGATGCCGCATGAGATCAAGAAGCTGGCGAGCACTCTTCTGGTAGATCCCGTTCACGTCAGCGTGACACCGGTGTCCTCCACCGCAGAGAAAATCGATCAGACGGTCTACTTTGTCGAAAAGAAAGAGAAGCCCCAGCTACTCGTCGACAAACTGAAGGAGCCGGGTTGCGAGCGTGTGCTGGTGTTTAGTCGAACCAAGCACGGCGCCAACCGCATCGTAAAACACCTGGACGACGCGAAAATTCCTTCGGCAGCGATTCACGGCAACAAGTCTCAAGGCGCACGAACTCGAGCCCTGGACGGTTTCCGAAACGGCGAACTGCATGTGCTCGTGGCGACCGACATCGCGGCACGCGGCATCGATGTCGACGGCGTCACTCATGTAATCAACTACGACATTCCGAACATCCCAGAGACCTACGTGCACCGCATTGGTCGCACGGCCCGCGCGGGTCGTGAGGGTGAAGCGTTCTCCTTCTGCGAAGAAGAAGAACGCTATTATCTGGAAGACATCGAAAAGCTCATCGGTATCCACGTGCGTCGGGTGCTCGATCATCCCTACCTGTCAGAACACGGAGTGCCTCCCGAGACTGACCTCAAAGGTCGTACCTTCCATGCACGTAAGCCCAAAGTGCAGCAGGGTGGTGGCGGTGGTGGCGGTGGTGGACGTGGTCGCTCAGAGCACCGTCGACCGCGTAGTCCTGCTCGCTCAGCCGGTGGCGGCGGTGGCGGCGCACGACCTACAAGTGGCGGCGGACGAGGCCCATCGAGAAGCGGCGGACCGCGCCGATCTTCAGGCGGCGCGCGACCTCGCTAAAAGTAGGGAGCCAGGGAGCTTCACACTCTCTCGGACTCGTCCAGCTGCGTTCGTCCTCACCGACACCTATGCTGTGATTGCGCGGCCGCCCCATTGAATTTGGGCGGCCGCAATCTATTGTGAGACGCCCGTGAAAACTCGAATTCGCGACCTCCGCCAGAGCCTCAGTGAGCCCATTGATGGCGCATCCCTTGCCACCTTCCGATTCATGTTCGGGTGGCTCATGCTGCTCGACGTCATTCGCTACGTGCGTTTCGGCTGGGTGGGTAAGTACTACCTCGATCCGAACTTTCATTTCACCTACTTCGGATTTCACTGGCTCAGTCCATGGCCAGGGGTCGGCTTGTACGCCCACTTCATTGCGTTGGGCCTGTGCGCAGTCGGCATTGCCCTAGGCTACCGAGCCCGACTCTGCGCGGCGCTCTTCACCCTAGGCTTCACATACGTTTTTCTTCTAGAAAAGGCTCATTACTTAAATCATTTCTATGTGATTATCTTGTTGAGCGGCGTTGTCACTCTGATTCCGAGTCACCACACCTGGAGCCTCGATGCCCATGAGGGACGCGTCGAAGCACGAGAGTGGGTGCCGCGCTGGGCGCTGCTTCTGCTGCGATCACAGCTGCTCTTGATTTATGTCTTTGCCGGGATCGCGAAGCTCAATCTCGATTGGCTGGGAGGCGAACCGATGGGTATGTGGCTCAGCAGAAGGAGCGATATTCCTTTGGTTGGTGGTCTTATCGGCTCGGAGTTCGGGGCCTACGCCGTCAGCTACTTGGGCATTTTCGTGGACCTCATTCTACCGTTCTTTCTGCTTCCTCGGAGAACCCGAGCTTTCGCGCTCATCGCCCTAGCGTGTTTTCACTTGTCGAACGCTGTTCTCTTTTCGATCGGCATTTTTCCCTGGCTCATGCTGAGCTGCAACCTCCTCTTCCTTTCTCCGTCCTGGCCGCGAATGCTACCGGCACGCGTCAAGTCGCTCTTGCCGCTTCCGGACAACGCCAATCTGCAATTCTTCAAAGCACTCAAACTTCCAGCACGTCCGCCCCTATCGCTGACAGCTTTCGTACTACTTGGGTCATATTTGTTGATACAGATTCTGCTTCCACTGCGTCATCATCTGTACCCGGGAGACGTCGCGTGGACGGAAGAAGGGCATCGTTTTTCGTGGCGGATGAAGCTGCGCGACAAGCAAGGTTCGGCTGTTTTCTTCGTGACACAGCCTGGTGAAAGCACTCGACTCCGCATCGAACCTGCTGACGAACTCGAAGAATTTCAAGTCCGCAAAATGACTTGCGAACCCGATATGTTGCTCGTTTACGCTCAGCATCTCGCACAGGAGCATCAGAAAGCCGGCCGCTCGCGTCCCAAGGTCAGTGTGGAAACCAGATGCTCCCTCAATGGACAGCTTCACGGCCCCATCATCGATCCTGACGTCGACTTGGGGCGCGAGGAAGATACTCTACTTCACGTGACGTGGCTGATGCCACGCCCACCACGTATCCCGAATTCGGGCCGAGAGACTCAACAACAAGCCGGGGGTCAAGACTCGGAGTGACAGGGTGGTCTGACAGCCCGGGAGACGGATTGGTTCAATACTGAATACGAACAGCTTCGACGAATGACCCGGTTTGCTCGTAGCGAGAAACAGCCGCTTCGGCAGGTAGGCAACGAGTCTCCAGAATCTCCTGCGCCGGCATCAGGTACACTGACTCATCTTCCCCTTGCGCATTTCTGCGGTCGCGCCGCTGCAGACCACCGCGCGCGATCGCACATAGCTTCTCCGCCCAGACGAATCCGTCAGTGCCTTCGAACGGGGAGTGAAGACCTCGACGAATCATCTCCGAACGAGCGGCTTCGACTTTCGAGAACTGCCAGTCTGCCGTGAGCTGAATTGCCTGCTCGAGTGCTTGCTCGTCATAGAGAAGCCCCGTCCAGACAGCCAGCGCTGCCGAGGCAAGTGCGGGTGGTAGGCTATCGACCGAACGCACCTCCAGGGTGTTTTTCAGGCGAACCTCAGGAAAAAGCGTAGTCAGGTGCAGGCGCCAATCCGCCAAACTGGCTTGATGCCCTGCAAAGCCGTCACGCATGAAATCGCGAAACGTCTGGCCCGTGTTTCGAACGATTTCACCCTCACGACGAAAAAGAAACATGCCGGCATCAAGAGCCCAGTCCGCGTAGGTTTCGTAACCGATGTCGCCAGTCCAGAGAGCCTCGATCAAACCGCTGCGGCTCGGATCCATGTTCTGCCAAACGGCTCCTCGTCGACTCAAGAGCTCGGACCGCTTCCCTTCGCAGAAAGGCGCGTTCGAAAACCACGCCTGAAGCAAGGGCGAGAGTTTGAGCGCCAATCGCATCTTTCGCATGGCGTCGGCTTCATCTTGCCAATCAAAGTTTCCTTGCACCGTCGCCGTTCGTTGCATCATGTCGAGCCCGCCCGAGCCCATCTTGGGCAGGTACTCTCGCATGATCGGATAGCGCTGCTTGGGAACCCAACTCAGATCACTCAGCTTTGCGAGCGGATGAAATCCAGTGCCGAGCCAGGCAATGTTCAGCTCCTCGGAGATCGGACGGATTTCCTCCAGGTGCGCCAGCGCCTCAGCTGCCACTTGGTGCAAATCGGGGAGAGCCGCGCCACTCAATTCAAGTTGCGCACTTGGTTCAAGAGTAATACTGGCACCATCGCGCTTGAGCCCAATCACAGGTCCATCGGGTTTCTCTTGGATCGGGGACCAGCCGTGATGCTCCGCCAAGTAGCCCAGCACTCGACAGACAGAATAATCGCCGCCGTAGTCGAGTGCCTTACCCGTGCCGCGATGCACCCCGAACTTCTCGCTCTCGGCGCCGATGAGAAAGCTGCCTGGGCTACGCTCTGACTCCCGAAAGGGAGTCGTCAAATCGGCGAGCCGAAGGGGAGGATTTTCCACAGCCGTTGTCTGACAGCTCGGCGCGAAGCGGTCAAGAAGCGGAAAGCGCGGAGACACGACTAGCTACAAGAAGCGGGAAACTCCGTTGCCCGGTCGACTTCAATTTGTCGGGGGCATCGAAGGATGCAAGATGCCGAGCCGAGCGGTCAGCGCCCGGGTGTGCGCCTCCGTGGTCCCTGCGCCCCCACCAACAATACGCGCCCCGGCATCAGTGAGTTCGACGACCCGGTCCACCCAAGAAGGAAGTAGTGGGCTCGGAAAGCCGCGTGTGGCGTCAGGCGCAGCCGAAAGCAAGGCACCCGGAATAATTCGAAAGCTCAAACCATTCAGTCGAGCAAGCTTTTCCAAACCTTCGTCAACGGAACTGACCTCGAAGAGCACGGCCTCGGCACCCGCATTTGCCAACGCCTCAACGACTCCAATGAGATCGCGTTCACAAAGATGACCTTCAACGACGGCCCAGGTCGGAATATCCTGGGCTGCACCAGCGGCGACCGCGAAGATCAAATCCAAACGAGAGCCCATGCCGCGCACCATGAGTATCTCCGCCCCCGCAACGGCAATTCTTCTTGCATGCTCCGCGGTCTCTTCTTCAAAACGACCGCGAACGGTCGCCGTCAGTTGGTCGGAACCAAGGACTCCTGCCACCGCCACCGGTCGAACTGAATCTTCAGCGAGACTCATCACCAAATCGATGGCCTTACCCGTCAGGCGTGCCGAACGGTGTTCCATTCCCGATTCTGAGAGGGCCCGAGGAGTTGTATCCGCCGTGAGCGCGCTGATCACATCGACCCGACACGACAGCTCAGCCAGATGGTGATCGCGAATCTTCTCAGCGTCATGATGCAGGAGCGCACCGAGCGAACCGGCTTCATCAATCGAGTAGCCGCGAGCTCCCAACGAAGCCGCCACGTCGGCGTCAACAACAAGTGGACGCCCTTCCACAAGACGATGGCGGATTTCACCGTACGGCACCTGACTAATCGAGCACATGAAAGGGGCTATTGGAAAGCCCCTGAGGCGAAATCATTGCCCTTCGCGATGATGTGGTGAGCTAGTGTGGGACAACCGTCATGCGAGGCAAGTTCAAGCCTCGAAGCGGCACAAGTGCCATGTCTTCTTTCCACGTCTGAGCAATGCCACGCGCTCATGGAGAAGTGATTCGACCGTGAGTCGATATTCCTCAGAAACCTTTTCTCCATTGACGCTCACAGCCCCGCTCGAAAGGAACTGCCGCGCTTCTCGCTTACTCTTGGCGACGCCGGCTTCCACCATGAGATCGACAACGGCGAAACCTTCCCCGGCGAGGGTGCTGCGCGAATAAGCCGAGGCAGGCGCCCCCGAAAAGGCTTCTTCGAGCAGTTGCTCAGACAGTCCACAGACGTCGCCCGAAAAGAGCGCCTGAGTTGCGAGGACGGCATCCCTGAGCCCTTCCTCCCCGTGAAGCATTAAGGTCAGCTCTTCAGCCAGTGCTTTTTGGGCCAGACGTGCACCAGGATTTTCCTGATGAGCCGCTAGCAGGCTCTCAATGTCGTCCATGCTCTTGAACGAGAAAACACTCAGGAACCCACGCAAGTCTTCGTCTGCGGCGTTGATCCAAAATTGATAAAAAGCGTAAGGGCTTGTCCTCTCCGGAGTGAGCCAAATCGCACCCGATTCAGTCTTTCCAAACTTGCCGCCATCCTTCTTCGTGATCAAAGGCGTTGTCAGACCAAAGACCTCCTTGGCATGAAGACGACGGGTGAGGTCCACCCCCGCAACGATATTGCCCCATTGATCGGAGCCACCGAGCTCGACTGTCACGTTTTCCTCGGCATAAAGCGCTGCAAAGTCGTAAGCTTGGAGAATCATGTAACTGAACTCCGTGTAGCTAATCCCGTGCTCACGTCCCTCCAGGCGCGTTTTCACGGAATCCTTCTGAATCATCATATTGACCGAAAAATGTTTGCCGATATCGCGCAAGATATCGACGTAGCTCAACTTCTCGATCCAATCCGCGTTGTTGACGATCCGCGCCCCATTGTCTCCTTCGAATTCCAACAGCTTCTCGAAGATCGTGCGTTGACCCGCAACGTGGCCTGCAATGGTTTCGCGTGTCATCAGCTGACGTTCCGCGTCCTTGCCGCTCGGATCACCAATCAACCCGGTTCCACCTCCCATCACAACGACAGGACGATGCCCCGCTTGTTGGAAGCGACGAAGCAACAAGATGCTGACCAAGTTGCCAATCGTGAGCGAATCTTTGGTCGGGTCAAAACCGGCATAAACATTCCGGGGTTCGGAAAGGTGTTCCACAAGACCGGCGAGATTGGTTGATTGATGGAGCAAGCCGCGACGCTTCAAGTCAGCGAGCAGCAGATTCAGTTCCACTTCATTCGTTTCCATGGGGCGCCGACCATAGCAGCGCCGGGGCGATTCAGCCCACCTGTCGTGTACGAATCGTTTCGCGCGGAATTTCGTGCTCCCAAGTGTCTGAACTCATGGCCCCTTCAAGATCCCGCTGCGCGGCCTGGAAAGCGTCCCTCGCATTATCGCCGCAAAGGGGGAACACACCGATTCCGGTTGAAATCTCCCAGCTGAAGTTGGAGCTGTTCACGAAATCTTCGATCCTATCGAGGATTACATGAACGTCTGAACGGCGCGCCACGCGATTGAGCACAACCGCAAACGTATCTTCCGAAACCTGGGCCATGGCGTCGGCCTGACGAGTCTGTTGAGCAACGACATTGCATGCCTGGGCAACCTCGAACCGCGAAGGCGATTGACCACTCTCCAGTCCGACCCGCACCAAGAGTAAAGCACCAATCACTCCGTGTTCCCTCGCTCGGTCCACGGAACGATTCAGAAAATCCTCCATCGCAACCTTGCTCACCAGCTCAGCTCCACGGCCAACGGAACCTGTCGGAAGAATAGAATCATTCATATGTCTACCTATGCGAACGGCCGAACCCCGAGCCGGTTCAATCCATGAGCAACAAAAATGACCCACCTCTCAACAAATATTGGGCTCTCAATCAAATCTGACTGAGTTGGGTCATTCGTTTTGGAGCGCTTGACGCCTTGAACTGACGATCGAAGATCCTTACCCGCCGCACCAAAAGGTCGAGAAAAAACAGCAGAATGGCCATGTAAATGAAGTCATTCTGGCGCCCAATTCGTGCCGTGACTGAGTCCTCACCCGCCCGCCAAACATTTGGCGAAGCCTTTGGCTCCCCACCAGAAAGTTCGGCCCAAGTTCCAAGTGAAGCAGTGCGGGGTTCTAAATCGCGGAACTCCTCAGGATAAGGGCGAGATAGGGAGGCATGGCTCACCCCGGCTGGGCGAATTTCTCCGGCGCCTGTGAAGCGTCCGTGACTCGCCTTGAGCGCATAGGACCCATACTCGCTTAGGGTGGCTCGCGCCTCGTAAAGACCGGGCGCGACACGTCGAAACGAGACTTCACGCGATGTCTCGTCTCCCGGACTCGCACCCAGGCGGCGCACATCGAGTCGGGAGCTGAGGGTGTTGTCGAAATTCTCAAGTTCGTCGAACGCTTCGAAGCTAGCGACAGCTTGGTCACCAATCAGCTCAACCTTCATCGGTCGAATTTCTGTATCGTCGGTGCGCTGATGCTCACGCACCATCTGAGCCATCAGCACCCCGAAGCGTCCCCACTTCAACCAATCCGTTGCCCAACGGGCCTTCAGATCACTCGTCCAGGCCAACGTCCAACCAAGACCTACTGGCTTTCTCGCAAGGATCGGTTCCCCGCGATCGCTGAGAAGTATTGCCTCAGACGGGGGGCCCGAAAGCTGCGTCGATGTGTAGCCGCGGAGATAAGGCGCGGCTCCAATTCCCACGCCCTTCAAGAACTCAGCACTGCGCGCAACGCTGACGGGAAACCAATCATCAAGAGTCGTCTTCTTCGAGATCAGCTCTGTCTCTCGGGTGAAGATACGCGGAAGACGTGAAGGGTCCTCGGCGGCATGAAAACGACCACCACCTGTTTCGGAGATCATCGAAAGCAAGGCTCGATTCACCCCACTGCCCAGGCCCACCGCGGTGACTGTGATCCCTTCAGCGAAGGCCGCGGAGGCCAACTCGTAAAGTCCATCACTGCCAGCGTTACCATCGGTGAGCAAAATGATGTGTTTTCTACGCGCCTCGACTGCCGCCAAGTCCTGGTAAGCCATATCGAGGCTGTTGAAAATCTCAGTGCCGCCACCCGGCTGAATGCGCGCCACACTGCTCTCGATTCGTGCGCGATATCGTGCAGGCTGCATCTTGACGTAACGCGTTGGCTGGGAGTCGAAGGCAATCACCTCGATCAAGTCGGTTCCTTGAAGAACCCCGAGCGTTGCGGTGCACGCTTCTTTAGCCATCTGCATGGGCAGTCCTGTCATCGATCCGGAGCGATCAATCACGAGTGCCATCGCGACTCCGGGAACTTCACGCTCCTTCTTCGAGTCCATGGTGACCGGCAAAATCTTCTTGAGCGAGGAGCGGTCCCAACCGCCCGGCCCGAAGCCAGCCTCTCCTCCAGCGAACAGGAGCCCGCCCCCCGATCGTACGTAGCGCTCCAAGAGAGCCTCCGCGCCACGCGACACGTCCGAATAAGCTAGGTCCGACAGAATCACGAACTGAAACTGCCCAAGCTCCGACGTCGACTGGGGCATCGATTGAGGAGCCCGTACATCGACGTCCAACTGTTGCGCGACCAACGCCTGCGCCAGGTAGCTGGCCTGCTCGGGTTTCCTATCGACAATCAATACCCGCGGCGGTCCCGGAACTTCAATCGAGGCCTCGTAGCCATTGTTCTGCGAAAACACGTCCTCAGAAGCCGGAACATATTCGACGCGATAAGTCACATCGCCGGGTACGCGAACCACACTTTCAAACACTTGGCTCGATTCGCCAGCGGTCAGCTCCACCTCACGCGCACCACCGAGACCGTTGAGAGTGGCGCCCTGATAGAGCCTCAATTGACCTTGAGACGCTTGCGTAGAATTCAGTTTTACGCGAACCTCGAATGGTTCGCCTGTGCGAACACCTTCGGGAATCTCTAGTCCCACCACCGCGACGTCTGCTGGTGGTCGTTCACTCAGAGGCTCGGTGAAGAGTCGCACTCCAGCGTCGCGCGCTTGAGCAATTGCCGAAAGAGCACTGCCACGAGTCTCGATCCCATCGCTGAACAGCACGTAGCGAGACACACAATCAGACCGGGTCCACGCTGCCGCAAGTTCAAGCGCTCCTTCCACATCTGTCGCTCCTCCAGGGTCTGCAGCGCGCAGCTGCTCCAAATCTGGAACAATGATCGAGCCATCGGTCTTGGTCTCCAGAGGGATTTCTCTCGCGCGTTCAGCGAACGCCAGCAGGCGCAACTCGTCATCCTCCCCTTTCGATTCGGCAAGCTCAGAAAGTTTGGTGCGAAAGCGCTCGAGACCAGCCTTCGCGACCGACGTCGACACATCCACGAGCGCCACCGTACACACACGCCGGACTTTTTCTTCCTCTTGGGGCCTTCCCAAACTGAATGCTAACGCAGCAAAGAAACCTGCACGGAGAAAAAAGGAGAGAACCCTTTGCTGCCACGGTAAATCTGCGCGGGAATGAAATACGCCCAGAAGCAACAATGGAACCAAAGAAAGCACCAAGAGCGATCTCGATTCCGTGAGCTTCCATTCGCGAGTTCCCAGCGAAAAGGAAAGATCGTCTAGCAGGTCTTGTTGCTCGCGAAGCACGACAAAAAGAATCGCCGAAGCGCAAAGAGCCACGCCGAAAAGAGCGATCGCTCTTAAACCGCGCCGCATTCTTGGATCGGCCATCAGACAGTCCACCTGCGGTGATAGAGCCACCATTCAACGAAGGACACACCCAGCACCCCCGCCAAGATCCAAAACCAAGGATCTCGATGAGGGCGAGGCTCCATTCCGGAGACAGAATTCAGCTTCTCACCACCGAGCGCGAGCTGCGGATTGCTCGACCACTTTGCCTCATCCGCTTCGAACAGGCTCGCGGAAAATCTCGTCGTGCCTTCCTTGGTTTTTACTTCGTAGAACCCCGCCTCCTGACCGAAAACAACGGCGCGCCCCTGGTCGAGAGGCACCGTCTGCTCGCGAGGCTCCACGTCGCCTCGCAGGGGACCACGGAGCAGCGCTGAGGTTTCTTCGGCGCCGTTCGCCACCGCGGGCCTCCAAATTTGACCTGTCTGCAAACCAAGCAGTGTTTCCCCCCGGCCCCGCGGAAACAATTCGTCGATCATGTTCACGACGAACAGCGGCCAAACTGCACGCAGCACCAAGTCGCTCTTTCGTGGGGAAAAGCCAAGCGCCAAAAATCGACCCTGGGGGCGGGTCCCGGCAAGCATGATCGGTCGCCCCTCGCTCGCGCCCAAGACGACGTCGCCCTGCTGAGGAACAAGGCTGGCCCCCTCGAGAACCTGGACGTCGTAGGGATCGATCAGCCGAAATACGGTGGATTCCTTTTTCCAAGTGTCAAATCCGAACAGCTTCAACTCAGCCGCACGTGCTGTCGGATAGGAGCCCGCGTCGCCATCGGGGGTCCCCAAGTAGAGCGCCGCACCAGTGCGCTCCACGCGCTCGGGGAACGCCCCATCGAAAATGGTGACATCAAATTCTCCTGCCGGTGGGTAGGCGCTTGCGCTGACTCGCTCCACTCGAAAGCTCTCCTCCACAAGCAAAGCCGCCTCAAGGAAGTTATCGGGCTCTCCGACAACCAGCACACGTACAGGGGTGCGTGGGGAGAGAAGAGTACGCGCCTCATTGTCGCCCTCGAAAGCCTCAGTGACGCCATCAACTCGCTCAAGCACAGCAATCAACCCCTCTTCGGCATGGGCCAGGTTCTCGAAACTTCGCGAAAAGCGCTCCTCTGATCCCAACTTCAAGAGAGTGACTTCGACTAGTTTGCCGCGACTCCCATTCGCTTCCGCTTCATAGATCGACAGTTCAGCACGAGCTGCATTTTCACTGAAGTTCGCCACCTCCACCAGCACCTCGAACCGATCACCCGCAAGTGGATAGCGGCGCGCCGAGAAGGCAGTGATGCCTACATTTCCTTCAGTTTCTCCAATGCTCCGAGGCTTGATGTAGGAAAACAGAATCGGGGGCCCGGCGGCGGCCTGATCCTTAGACGCACCTTCGGCTTCCGCGGCGCTAGGCAAGCTCACCTCCGGCAATGCCCCATCGCTGACCACGATTATTTGACCCCGCTCGCGCCCACGAAGAACATCGCGAGCCATGAGCAGTGCGGATTCGAAGTCAGCAGAAACGTCGAGCACGTGGGCACTCTCAAGAGCCTTGTCGAGCTGAGAGATCTCGCCGGTAAAGGCCTCAAGAGGACGAGGGCGTGCCCCCATTTCAACCAAGAGCACTTGGTCACCACCATGAAAGCTAGGAAACCACTGTCGAATCTGCGCCTTTGCCAAGTCGAGGCGCGACGGATCCTTTCCTGCGTCTAAGGCTGAATCGCTCTCTCCCAACGAACCCATCGAGGCGCTCACGTCGAGCAAGATCACCACCGAGCGCCCCGCTTTCTCATTTTCGGGGCGCGGATCCGCCAACGCAAACACGAGCGCAAACACCAAGAGAAGAGCCAACAAGAACGAAAGCAACCGCTGAAGCTGAGAGCGCCAAGCAGAAGCTTTTCGCTCAAGGAGAAGCTTCTCCCACAGCTCCAGGAACGGCACGACGATTTGTCTGCGTCTCAACTTGAGCAAGTAAAGGCCCAGTGTCAAAAGCCCTGCCCCGAGGAGCAAGCCCCCCAAGAGCGGCGCCGAGAGCCCCGCTATGCTGAAGAGAAAAGGGAGAGTCACCTCAGCAGGCCTCCGCGACGCAGTACCGTCAGGACCACCTCATCGAAAGAAGTGTCCACATCCACTAGGAAATGCGGCACCCCACGGGAACCGCAGTAGCGTGCAATTCTTTCTTTACGGAGAGCTATTTCTGCCTGAAGTCGCTCTTCGATTTGAGGCGTCATGGAGACCTCGCGACGCAGACCCGTTTCAACGTCCGTCAGCTCGAGATCACCCTGGAGTGAAGGGTTCTCGTCCTCCCGATCAATCAACTGCAACACGACCGGCTCGAACTTGTTGAAGCGAAGTACGTTGATTCCGGCCTCAAATCCATGTGGGTCAAACAGGTCCGACAACAACACCGCTACCCCTCGCCTCTTGTGCTGAGCTACGAAGCTCTTGAGTGCAGGTCCCAGATCCGTTCCTCCACCGGATGAGAGCGAACCCAAAAAGCGCAACACTTGAAACATGCGCTGTTTGCCTCGGGTCGGCGGCATGCGTGCCTCAATCTTATCCCCGAGCGCGATCACACTGACGCGATCAAGTCCGGAAAGGCCGACGTACGCGAGCGCGGCAGCAACACGGGCCGCCTGATTCAGCTTGCGCGCGTCATTCGCCGCCATCGAAGCCGAAGTATCGATGAGAAAGTACAGGCTGAGATCTTCCTCTTCCTCAAAGAGGCGCAGCAGCAACTTGCCGAATCGCTGATAGACCCCCAGATCGAGAAAACGAATGTCGTCACCCGGAACATAGTTGCGGTGATCCGCAAATTCGACGCCTCCGCCCTTCTTGCGGCTTCTTCGCTCTCCCCGCCGAATGCCCGCCGTCGCACGACGACTCATCAGCGCCAAGGTTTCAAGTCGACGCAAGAAGTCCTCATCAAATAGATCGACGCCCACCGATCGCTGCTGAGGAGCGATGGAGTTCTCACGCTTGAAGATTCGATCGAGGAACGACACGGGCCGCTTCAGTCAGCCGCTTCAGGTAGTTTTTCGATGAGTTCGGAAATCACGGCGTCAGTAGTGACCGATTCTGCCTCACCCTCAAAATTAAGGAGAATTCTGTGCCTCAGGGCAGGAGGCGCCACAGCACGCACGTCATCGATTCCGGCGGTGATGCGGCCATCAAGCAGGGCACGAATTTTCGCTGCCAAAATCAGTGCCTGGGCCCCGCGCGGTGAACCGCCTGTGGCGACAAAACGCTTCACCGTTTCCGTCGCACCTTCAAGATCAGGGTGTGTCGCCCGAAGCAATCGAATCGCATAGTCTTTGACGTGGTCAGCTAAGGGCACCTCCCGCACTGTCCGTTGCAAACGCAAGACGTCTGCAGTCGAAACCACTTGTTCGGCGCGCGGAGACACCGCGCCCGTGGTACGATTAATGATTTCGTGCAGGTCCTCGCGACTGGGAAACGGCACCTTGAGTTTGAAGAAGAAACGATCCAGTTGCGCTTCGGGGAGGGGATAAGTCCCCTCCATTTCCAAAGGATTCTGGGTCGCAAGCACGAAGTAGGGCTGCCCGAGCTCATAGGTTTGACCACCGACGGTCACCCGGTGTTCCTGCATCGCTTCGAGAAGAGCGCTCTGGGTCTTCGGCGTGGCGCGATTGATTTCATCCGCCAACACAAGCGGCGCGAATACCGGCCCTTTCTTGAATTCGAAGCGTTGTCCTCCGCTGCTCGTTTCTTCAACAACCGTCGTGCCGAGAATATCTGCGGGCATCAGGTCAGGGGTAAACTGAATGCGAGAAAACGGCAGATCGATCACTTCGGCGAGAGTGCGCACCAGCATGGTCTTTCCAAGTCCAGGAACTCCTTCAAGGAGCACATGAGAGCCTGCCAGCAGGCAGGTGAGCACGCCGTCGATCACCTCCTTCTGACCGACGATCACTCGAGCCATACCCTCGCGCAGCTTCTGAATGTTCTGCCCGAGGTCTTCTAGTTTTTCTCGGGCTTCACTCTCTTGCATCATTTCTGTTCCTTCACCGGCGCGTCTACTGGAGTATCCCCACGCGGCCGAATCAATTCGAAGTACCGTCGCACGTGCGCTTTTCTTCCAGGCGGCACAGTTTCCTTGTCCATCACTTCTTCAGCCACAGTGCGGTATTCACGAAATAGTCTCTCGTACGAGCCCGAAGAAAATCCCTCTTCTGCGGCAGTCCTGATCGTCTCACTCTCACTCTCACCTGCGCCGGTATCTTGCGCAACAGCTGCGGCATCCTGAGCCTTTGCGTCCGCCAAGCGTGACTCTTCACCCGCGAGATTTGGATCATGGCCGTGGCCCGGCTCGCGTCCTGCCCCCCCGTCCTGGCCTTCTCCTTCACCCTCTTTACCTGCGCCCTGACCTTGACCCTGACCCTCGCCAGGCACGGGGATCGGCGTCCCCCCTGGCCCAAGTCGCATTTCACCGGGCCTACCTGACTGCCCCTGGCCAGGTTTTCCCTGACCTTGATTGCCACCCTGTTGCCCCTTTTGACCGCGCGCGCGCTCCTGAAATTTGCGCAGCCGTTCGGCTTGTTGGCCATCCTGATTTTGGCGCCGGAGACGCTCCTTCATCTCTTCGATCTGCTTGAGCATCTCGCGCTTTTCCTTGTCGGATAGCTGCCTTTTGCTCGCCTGTCCGACCTTCTGCCCCGCGTTATCGAGAAACTGACCACTCTTTTTTTGCTCACGGGCGAGTTCCTGGGCTGCCTTGGCAAGTTGTTGGTCGAGCTCGCTCAATTCGTCGGAAGCCTTGGGAGTCACCTTCTGACGGTCCAGGCGTTTGAGCTCCCGCTCAGTTTTCGCCAAGTCCTTCAAGTCCTGAGCACTGGCCTTGCCCTGCTTCTTCTTCTCAGCGAGTTCTTCGCGTTTCTTTTCCAAAGTCTTTCGTTGCCGATCATTCTGAGAGGCCTCCTCATTCTCAGACTTCTCAGCCGTCTCTTGGTTTTCCTTTCGGGTTTCTTCAAGCGATTCCCGAAGCTCGTTCATCTCGCTTTCAGAAAGAGCATCAGTTCCACGCGTGAGCCGCTCAGCAAGTCGTTTAAACGCCTCTTCTGCGTCCTGGTAGCGTTGTTCACGAAGCGCTTTTCCAATCTCACGAGTGATTGCTCGCTTTTCAAGGCTCTGGCCTCGTTTCTCGAGGCCCGCACGAAGCTGCTCGGCTTCGACAGATGAACCGTCGAGATCTGCTTGTAGTTCAGCGGCGAGCCGAAGAGCTTCCGCCTGGGTTATCTCGCCAGCCACTACTTGGAGCACGATTTCGTTGAACCGTTGAGCGACCTGCTGACCTTGTTCGGACTCAGCACTGAGAGCGAGTTCTCGCGCGCTTCTCTGAAGCAACTCCGCGTCATCCTCGGCGATCCAATTCGTCTTCTCACTTTCCGGAGCCGCCACATTGACGACGACCGGAGCCGCCACGACTCGCCACGGGACGAAAACGAGGAATCCGAAAGCGGCCAGCATCAAGAAGCCCCAATAAAGGCCCGAAGGAACGGGGACAGGTGCCGCCTTTTTCGCCGAAACTTCGCCCCAGCTTTCCATCTGTTCGATGACGAGCCCATAATAAGCCCGTTGATCCTTCGCTTCTGACGGGGGACGCGCTTGGAGGAAACCGGAGAATTCGAGGACGCTGGCCAGTCGGCCCGACAACTGGTGAGCGCGATCTAAAAGCAAGGCCGCGGCGAGTAAACCCGGACCTTTGAGCGTGGCATGCACAATGGCCCCCAGAAGTGCGGCAGTGGAAGCGCACATGAGCGCGACGAAGATCCATCCAGAAATGAACTCAAAGCGGTACAAAAGCGCCCAAGGCGTCAGAAATAGTACACTGAGTGGGAGCCATCTAGACATCGCAAGCAAGGCAGAGCGAGTTCTCAATCGACGCCTGGTTTGCAGGGTGACGCTTTGGAGGCGACGCATCGCCTCCCGGTCCTTAAAGCTCTTGGTCTGTTCCGAGGGATCCACGTGACTGTGAGTGTAACGCGCGAAGCAGCATTCTGCATTTCACTGCTTGACCAATTGCACCAGTCCGGGGTCAATAGGGACCGGATAGCTGGTCTTTCCACTTACGGAACAGACTTAGGCTCCCCCTTACCAAGCGACTCACAAGAAAATGGCAAAAAACGACAAACCACTAGTTCTCGTCGCGGACGACGAACCGAGCACTCTGGCACTGGTCGCCAACCACCTGAGCACCCAAGGCTACCGAGTGATCGAGGCAACGGATGGTGATGAGGCGTGGACATTGGCTTGCCAAGAGCTCCCCGACGTTGTGGTGCTCGATGTGATGATGCCTGGGATGAGTGGCTGGGAGGTTTGCCGGAAGATCCGTGAAGCCGTGTCCCTCGCGCACACGGGCGTGGTCATGCTGACCGGAATCGGTGACGCTCTCAATGAACTCACTTCGCCGCTCTACGGTGCAGACGCCTACCTGAACAAACCTTTTCAATTCACCAAGCTGGCAGAGTTGGTGGAAGAGACGCTCAAACAAAGAACGGGTGGCAACCTCGGCCGCGCGAAAAAAACATCCGGGCCCGCCACTCGCCTGTGGAAGACCTCCCTTGCTGATGAAGGTGAAGAGCCTCGCTCGGGAGCACGCACAACCGACAAGCCTTTGAAGAAGCCTGTCAAAGCACCTCGCCCCAAGACCGAGAAGAAGGCGGCCGCAAAGAAGAGCTCCGGGAAGAAGAAGACCACCGTTGACGCGGTTGAAGAGGTCGTTGCTGAGACTGCAAAGAAGGCTAAAAAGGCCGTGGCGAAAACCAAGAAAGCCGTCAAGAAGGCAGCCAAGAAAATCGCCAAGAAGGCAGCTAAGAAAGCTGTCGTCAAGAAGCCAGCTCAGAAGCCCGTCGCCAAGAAACCTGTGGCGAAAAAGGCAGCGAAGAAGCCCGTCGCCAAGAAGGCAGCCAAGCCGGTCGCCAAAAAGCCCGTCGCTAAAAAAGCTGTCACCAAGAGAGCTGCCATCAAAAAAGCTATCGCTAAGAAAGCTATCGCTAAGAAAGCTGCCAAGAAGCCGGTCGCCAAAAAGCCCGTCGCCAAGAAGGCTGCTAAGCCGGTCGCCAAAAAGCCCGTCGCCAAGAAGGCTGCTAAGCCGGTCGCCAAAAAGCCCGTCGCCAAGAAGGCTGCTAAGCCGGTCGCCAAAAAGCCCGTCGCCAAGAAGGCTGCTAAGAAACGCTAGTCAGCGCCATCACTGGGAGCGATCGAGGGGGGAGGCGCAGTCAAAGCCTCACCCCTTTTTCTTTGCTCGAGGGGCACCTGCTTCAACGGAACTGTCAAATTTCCTGAGGATATTTTTCAGCGTGGCCAGCGCGCCACAAACTTTTTCACGAACTCCAAATCCGACGTGAGCGTAGCGTCGGGAAGTGCACTTAGAATCCTCTTGCCATAGCCCTTCGTGTGAACCCGTTCATCCAAGAGAGCGACAATTCCGACATCGTCTTCGCGCCGAATCAGTCGTCCAAAACCCTGCTTGAGGGTGATAGCAGCTCCAGGTAGCGCCAGATGAGCAAAAGAACTCTTGCCCGCTTCTTCAAGCGCGCGTCCGCGTGCCTGAAAGACAGGATCGGAAGGAACCGCAAACGGTATCTTCTCCAGAACCACCAAGCGGAGCGCGTTGCCTGGAACATCAACTCCTTCCCAAAAACTCGAAGTCGCGACCAAGACCGCCGCACCATTAGCGCGAAACGCCGCCAAGAGAGCATCCTTCGGCCTTTCTCCCTGCAGTAGTAGAAGTCGCGCATCAAGCTTCTGACGTAGGCGTGCATGCAGTCCACGCATCGAGGCAAGAGAAGTTGTCAGCACGAATGCGCCGCCATCAATTGCTTTGACCAGCTCTCCAATTCGATCGGCTGACTGATCAAGAAAAGCTTCGGAACCCGGCGGCGGAAGATCCCGAGGGACATAGAGCACACACTGCTCCTTGTAGGAAAACGGGGAGGGCACCGACAGTTCCTGCACGTCGCATTCGTCGCCAATCAGCCCCAGCCGTGAGCGCACAAACGAAAAGCCCTTGGTGCCGCCCTCGGCATGAGTCGACAGAGTCGCACTCAAGAGCGCGACTGCCGGAACTGATTCAAAAAGTCGCTCCTTGAGGGTCCACGACAAATCCACCGGCGTGCTGCTCACGGCAACAAGCCCTTCGACGCGTTCGGCCCAGGTTACGCGGCCTTCGTTTTTTTCGCAGATCTTCCGCAAGCCGTCACTCAGCGTGTCCGCACGTCGTTGAATTTGCTCAAGACCCTCGCGCAAGGCCAAGTCATCATTCACGCCATCCGCGCGACTTCGCGCTGCAGAACCCAGGTTTCCGAGCGCCCCATCCAGCTTGGCCACAGAGTTTCGCAAAGGACCTTTCCAAACGGAGTCGGGTAAGACAACACGTCCTGGGCCGCCCACAGGAACGAGCGCGGAAAAGAACTCATCTACAGCCGCCCCCACAGCATTGGTGGTCGGCGACTCAGCCTGCTTGTCGAGCGGACCGCCGAAAGGCGACGCGCGATGAAACAATCGGGCCGCTTCTTTGCTCAATCGATCAAACTGAGTCTTCGTGAGGCGCACTCCAAAAAACAGAGCCGCTGTGTCTTCGATTTGATGGGCCTCATCGAGGATCACTGCGTCATAGTCAGGCAAGACACGACCTGGGTGAGGCCCTCGCAGCGCAAGATCTGCAAAGAATAGATGGTGATTCACAATCACAATCTGTGCGGCCTCACCATCGCGCTTCATGTCCGTCACAAAGCACTCGTCAAAATACGGACAGTTCGCTCCCACACGCGTCTCACTGGAAGCGCCCACGTGCTGCCGCATTGGTGATGATTCACTCAGAGTCGACAGTTCGGCGAAGTCACCAATTTCCGTACGCGACGTCCAATCGCGAAGCAGAGAAAGAGGGGAGGCGTATCCAGGTCGGAGAGCCTCGGTACTGAGGAGAAATTCCTTGTAACGCCTCCGACAAAGATAGTTCGACAGACCTTTCATCACGGCAACAGGCACTTCGGTACCGAGAGCGCGCTGAACCATCGGCAAGTCGCGGTAGGCAATTTGCTCCTGCAGCGTCTTCGTGGCTGTTGAAATCACTACCTTTCGACCGCTCAAGAGGGCGGGGACCAAATAAGCGAAGGTCTTTCCAATGCCTGTACCAGCCTCGCACAGGAGCGCCCCGTCGCGCGCGAGCAAACGCTCTACTGCGTCGGTGACATCAAGCTGGCCGCTTCGTACTTGGTACCCTTGGACACGAGTCGCAAACGGCCCCTCCGCTCCCAAGAGCTCTCGACTCGACCGGCGACCCGCGCGTGCTTGACCTCCGATCACGCCTGGGCTTTACCCGCTCGAAGGCCGCCGTGCACGCAAAAGGCGACTTTCCTCACCAAACCGTCTTCGCTCAAGACGGAGAAGAACCAGAGGTCGGAGAAGAACGCTCCTCCGCAACTTCCTCAAACTTCAAACCGGCGATCTGACCATCGGCCTCTTCACGAACCCAAATCACTCGCGCCCTGCGCGGCACGGATTCTCCAACCGACACCCAATAGCAACCGCCGATCACGACCGGCTCCTCGACAACAAGTCGCAAGCCGCCCCGACTCACGTTCAGAGTCCAGGCCGGAATTTCGACTTGGCCTTCAGCGATACGAAGGATCACTCTTTCGCTCGCCTCACGTCGGGCTCCCCCCAGATTCCTGCGTTGTGGCACGAGCCGAGTATAGCATCCTTAGGTCAGTCGAAAGAGCCTTTCGCGAAACCCCATTGGCTAGGGCCTTTTCACCTCCTCCTGTCCGGAAGTCCTCGAACCTGCCACACTGGTTCCCCGACAAGCCTTGACGGGTACTCACCCCTCTGCGACGTTTTCTACGAGACGCTTTTCTACGAGCCGCTGAGGCCGTGCACAATCCATGACAAACCCTGATCCCGCCGAGCTCAAACGAAAACTTCGGGCGGAAGGTTTCGAAATCTATCGCACCGTCGAAGAACGAATCTTGCTGGCGGAGCGCATTCGAGACAACCTGATCATGGACAGCGGTGTCGCCGCCGACTTCGCAGCAAATGGGCAAGAAAGCGCCATTTCTGTGCAGGTGATCGTGCGCGCCCAGGCTTCTCACTTTCCCGGCGCCGACGCCGCGAGAATGAAAGATCATGCCAGGGAGCTAGCTCAGGCGTTCACCAACTCGGGTTACGTTGAGATTGAGGTGATTGAAACTCCGGTGCCAGATCCCAGCGACCCGAGCAAGAGCTTGGATACTTCACACGAAATCCGCCTGAGACGTCCAGTCGAGAACCTCGACGGTCTCTTCGCTGAACTTCGCGAAGCGCTGGGGCGTCGTCGAACGACCGGCGACGACTAAATAGCGCTGTACCTGGACAGAAGTACAGTCTAAGCGAATCGCGACTTCGCCCCTCACCGGGGGCGTGGTATGGGCGCGGAGCCGTGGCCGCCCATTAGCCGGTCGATGGCATGAACAGTCATGATTCGTACTCTACGTAATAGCGGCATCGGCCAAATTTTCCTTGGCTTGGTGGTCGTCTGCATCATCCTCGCATTCATTTTCACGGGCGCTGCCCCTTCAGCCTCAGGCAACATCGACGAGTGCATCGTGCAAGTCGACAAGTCCTGCATTAAGGCAAAGGAGTACGACGCCTCATTGCGATTGGCCGCCTCGATTGGCCTCAGCGACAAGGCGGTAAAGAACCTCAATCTACGCCAGGAGATCGCGCAAGGATTCGCGGAACGTGAGGTTTTGCTCAAAGAGGCCCGACGGCTCGGTATCGGCACAAGTGAGGATGACATCGACGACGAGTTATTCGAAGGGCGCACTCGCATCTCGCTTCCCGCTGACGGTGCCGAGCAGCTAGCGCTCAAGACCGCCATGTGCGTCGATGGACCACGCGGCTGTGCACCAGGAACGATTGGACTGCGCGCCATCACAGTCAAACAGGACGGTAAGTTCGACTTTGACCTTTACCAGCGTTCAATTCGCGTTGCGACCGGACGCAGCCCTTCTCAGTTCAAAGAGATGCAGCAGGACGAATACACCGCCGAACGTGTGCGTCAGCTCATCCGTAGCCAGGTGCGAGTTTCCCCGGATGAGGCCTTTTTGAGCTATTCGAGGGCACGCTCCCAAGCCACCGCGCGAACCGTGGAGATCAAAAACGCCTGGTTCGCACGTTACGTAGTCTCCGCTTCCGCAAATGAAATCGAAGCATTCTCCAAAGAGAACAAAGACGCCATCGACAAAGCAGTCGAAGCTGCCAAAGACAAATGGGCCGTGGGTTGTCCGGTCGTCTCGGAGATTCGAATCGACAACGCCGATCCGGGCGCTGACGTAGCAGCAGAAGCGAAAGCGAAGGCCGAGAAGCTCCAATCACGTGCTGAGCTCGGCGAAGACTTCGCCAAGCTCGCACGATTCGCAAGTCAGTCGGACAATGCGAACTACGGCGGATACCTCGGCTGCCTCGACAGCAGCTACGGCGCTGATGCAACGACGCTTGTCGAGGCAGCCAAGGAACTTAAGAGAAACGGCGACGTCAGTCCTGTGGTAGAAACCATTCAGGGCTTCCACATCCTGCGCCTGGAAAACACCGTCAACGAAGAGAATCGCGATGAACTCCTTCGCGCCTATCTGACCAAGAAGATGGTCATCGACGCACTTGCTAAGAAGCGCGCCGAAGCATTCGCCGAGGAGCTGATCAAAGAAGCCGAACAAGGCAAAGACCTCAGCGAACTGACCGAGGCTTTGGTGGCAAAGACTCTTGAAAACGGGGCATTTCCGGCCAGTGAGCATCCAGGTTTGGCGGACGACACCCGTCCCAAGATGGAAATCTCCCGCGCGATCTCGATCGAGCAAAGTCCCCTGGCCGACGCTCAGGCGGGGGTCAACCCAGGCATCCTGCTCTTCGACTTGAAAGAAGAAGACGACGTCTACCCGGAGCCTATCGCGCTCAATGGTGGATTCGCTGTGATGCAGCTCAAGTCAAAAGAAATGATCACTCGAGAGAAGTTCGAAGAAGATCGGACTCAGATCATGACGACTCTGCAGCAGCGAAAAGCAGAGCAAGCCCTGAGCAACTACGTTGCCGAGCTGCTGAAGAAAGCGGGAGGCGCCTCCTTCAATTCCAAGTACGTCACAGTGGTTGATGACGAAGAAGAAAAGAAGCCGGAGGAGGGCAGCTGAGCAGGCTCGCTTTGAATGCTTTGAGTTCTCTCCGTCCTCACAGAGGGACGCTCAAAAATGGGCTGACGACTCTGATCACCCCCATGCCAGGACGACGACGTTCTGTGCTGTTGGTCTATCTCAAAACAGGGTCGCGCTTCGAAACCCCGGCTCAAAATGGTCTGAGTCACTTCGTCGAACACATGTTGTTTCGCGGAACTTTGGACCACCCGACGGCGCATCTCTTGGCGACGGCTTTTGAGGAGTTGGGCGGCACTCTGGACGCGACGACGGCCGCGGATCACGGCACTCTGGGCATTAGCGTTCCCACAGAGAATCTCTCTGCCGTCATCCCACTCGTCGCGGAAGTGTTTCAGGCGCCGCTCTTCACGCAGGTCGAAATTGAACGCGGCATCATCCGCGAAGAAGTCCTGGAGGGTCTCGGCGAAAACGGCGAGGTGATCGATCCGGCCAGCCTGGCGCGCGAGCTTGCGTTTGGCGATACGGGACTAGGACGCCCCATCACAGGCTCCCTGAGCAACGTGGAAGACTTCAGCGAAGCAGAATTGAGGGCACATCACGCGCGCACTTACATCGCCAATGACGCGATTGTCTCAGTCGCCGGACCTGTCGACCCTGATCAGGTCGAAAGGGAACTGGCCGCTGCCTTTTCTCAAGTCCCGTCAGGGACACCCCTTCGAGCTGATTCTGTTCCAGAGCAGGAAAATCCGCAGTTTCTCAATGTGACACAACCTGGCAGCAGCCAAACAGCTGTATCGCTCAGTTTCCGCTGTCCCAGCCACACGGACGCGCTTGAGCCCGCCATTGATATGCTGCTCCGCGTCATCGACGACGGCATGGCGACTCGGCTTTATCATCGCCTTTGCGACAGCCGCGGTCTTTGTTACTCGGTTTCGGGGAGCTACGAGGCGTATGAGGATACTGGACTGGTCGAATTCGAGGCCGATGCGGCTCATGAGCGTGCCCACGAAGTACTCTGCCAGATGCTCGAACTCACCGCTGAGCTCAGTTCATCCCTCGTCACTCCGGCGGAATTTGAGCGCACACAAAAACGTGCTCGCTGGCAATACGATGCCCTAGTCGATGAAGCCGTCGAAACAGCCGACTTCCTTGCGATGGCTGAGCTCACCGACACCGCGCGCACGCCTCAAGCTCGCATTGAGCAGCTGCTTGCTGTCACCCGCGAGGACATTCGCAGCGCGGCAAACCACGTGTTTCAAGCCCAGGGGCGCAACGTGATCCTTGTCGGACGTCAAAGTCGCGCTGCCCAAGCCGCGCTCAAACGTCTAGCGCTCGGTTAGCTCTGCGCTCTTGTTGACTCTAGCGCTCGGTTGACTCTGTGCTGTGAAATCGCTTCGCCTTTGTCTCCCATTTTGGAAGACAGTGAACGGCACCACGGCGCCGCGCTAGAAGGGGAGGGGCTCACGAGCGCCCCCCCGCTCTTCAAAGCTGGGCAGGGCGAGAGAATCGAGAATCTCGTTTGTCGCCACCTGAAGTCGTTCTGGGAACCCCGGAGCATCGCCCGTGATGAACACCACCGCCAAACACCGACTCACACCGACTCCAAATGCTTCGACAAGGCCACCTCCGCCTGGAGGCAAAATGACATGAACGACACCACCATAACCACTCGGCGCCGTCAGCCGGCGTTCATGGGCCGGCGCCTCCCCATGACGCAATAAGGTCAGACTCTGTCGGGACTGTTCCTCACACTCACTGAGCCTCACCGTGCGCCGCGCTGGGGAATGACGCAGCCAAATTTCGCTCTTCGTCTCGACGTGCGAAAGGCCTGTCCATCCGCCGCGGGAAGGCATCGCTTTCCAACCATCAGCATCCGGCAGCCTGACAATGATCCCCTGGGCCCGCAGGGCAAATGGGCGACTGTCGTCCATGTGAAAGTCCAATCTCCGGGCTGGCACGCTCGGCAGTGAAGCGCCCGGATTGTTCTGCTGCGGTACCGAATTGGGAAAAGCTCGAACTTCCTGCTGCTCTTCAAGTGGACCTGAACAGGCTGGGTTCAGGAGCAAAAAAGCGAGAAATATCCGGTAACTCTTCGGGGGCAAACTCATCTGCGCCACCGCACATACCCCAGAATCATCGACCGCCCTGCGCTTTTTTTGAATTGGCATTCCTGATTTCATGCTAGACCTGACCCCGGGTAGTGGCAGTGGCTCATTGATGCGCTGCCTCCCAGGGCTTCTTACAAGGCCCTTTGGTGCGCAGGTCCTCAAGGGAAACAGTCCTTGAGGAAACAAGCCCTCCGGGGAAACAGGCCCTTCGGGGAGACGAGTGAACCAACCTCGTCACCGTCGATTTCAAGCACCGACCTCCCCAAAACTCCGAGTACTTCACACCAACGTGGTGTTCCTCACCCAGGCCCCTCAGTATCCGCCCTGCTGAGCTTCGAAGCCCCCAAATCACCAAGGCGAAATTTCTGCATTCCCCCGGAATATTGCTCCCCAAGAAATATGGACGCACAGCCGAACCGCAACGGACGCCGACGTCGACGCCGTAAGAGCCCCGCAAAGAAACCTGCCGCGAAGGTCGAACCCATCGTAGTCGCCGCGCGCCGCCCTGATTCTCCTCGCCTTGAAAAGACGACACGGAGGATGAAGGCAGCTTCAGCGAAACCTCGCACTCTTCGCGAAGACGTCAAGGACGCGGCCGCTCAGGATCTACCTGAAGAACCGAAGAAGCGGCGTGAGGCCCGCATTATTCAACGCAAAGAAGACGAAATCGATGACGCTGAGCGCAATCGTCGCCGACTTCTTGCTCGCTACTTGGCAAGCGAAGGACGTGCTGCAGTCACGCGCGCCGCGAACGACTATCTCAGCGGGGGTTTTCAGCTCCCGCGCGAACAAGAAGCTCAACTAAAGCTTCTTGAGCACTTTGATGAGGCGCGTAGCAAGGAGGCCGTCACCGTCCTGGCCGAACTCATCGAGGACGAGGATCCGCAGCAGCTTCCAGTGTTTCGTCAGCGTCTTAGACGACTTGAAGATCACGCGGAGGACGAAAGCCTGCGCACCGCGGCTGCCGATCTCCGTCGGCTCTTGCCTGCCTGAATCGCCTTGCGGACTCGAACCGTCCCGCCTAATTGAATCGCACCTTAGTTCGCCTAAACGATCGCACCTAGCCAGCGTGACTACGGACCCCGTTTCTCCTCAGCCCGTCTCCACCGTCGATGAGACACCAAGCTCGCTCGTGGCGATGTGGCAAAACGTGGAAGCAAAGTGGGATGACGAACAAGCGCATGCCGCTTTTCTTGAAGTGGCGGCAACGGAGAACAACCTCGCCTTTGCCGCAGCTCGTTATCGCGAAGCGAAAGAAAGTGGCGAACCATCGCGAAGCGAGTTTTCGGAACTGCAGCTGAAGAAGCTCACCGCAATCGCTTTTGCCCAGCTCGACGCGTCCCACTCACCACCACCCAAGCCGAAAAGAGCCATCACTCTGGTCGCGTTCGTGGTCTGTATCACCCTGCTCGGCTCCTGCATCTACGCATTCATACTGTAATTTTGCACCAGGCCTTCTGGCCGGCCTAGGGTCTGGGATGCTCTTTTCAAATCATCTTGCATCTCGCGACCATCTCGGCGTACGCGGGGTGCGTGGATGAGGGAATGAAACCCGACATCCAATCGTTCTGCGGGGGCGCAAAATCGCGCCGTCGTCCGACGAAAGATTCAGGAAGGGAAAAAAACATGCGCAAAACTCTCGGCATCCTCACACTCGCACTCGCGGCATCGGCTCTCTACGCTTGTGGCTCTGACGCGACGCCACCGGCGGAAACTCCCGAACCGGCTCCCGCTCCAGAAGCAGAGGCGGCGCCCGCACCTTCAGAGAAGCCCGGAGACGATCCGGCCCAGTCTGACATCAACATTTCCGATGAAATCCGCAAAGCATGTGGACTCACGGATACGGAAGCTCACTTCGGCTACAACTCTGCTCAGGTCAAAGACGCCGATCGCGCGATCATGAAGAAACTCGCCGACTGTTTCATGACCGGTGGACTCAAAGGACGCACGATGGCGCTTGTTGGTCATGCGGATCCCCGCGGCGAGCCGGAGTACAACATGGTGCTCGGTGGACGGCGTTCAGACAACGTCGCCAAAGCCCTCACACGGGAAGGTTTGTCGAAGGATCAGATCACAACCTCAAGTCGTGGCGAACTCGACGCGACCGGCAGTGACGAGGCCTCTTGGGCCAAAGATCGTCGTGTAGACGTTCACCTGGCTGCTGAATAAGTATGGATTCCGGAATCAATGGTTCAACCGCCAACGATGAAGGCGGTTTCGATCTCGTTTCTCTCCTCGGGGAGGCTTCTGGCCCAGGCCTAGTCGTACTCGTCATCCTAGCCGTTGCCTCCGTATTGGTGTGGGTCATCTGGATCGCAAAATGGATGCAGCTTCGCCGGCTCTACGCAGCGCAACGCAAGTTTGAACGAGCTTGCAGTCAAGCATCCACAGGAAACGAGATCGTTGAAGTTGGTGACCAAATGCGCTCGGCACCCGGCGCGACAATCATCCGCGCTTTGGCCGCTCGACTCCATGACGAATCGCTGACTCCGGAACTCCTGACGGCAACTTCACGTCGCGCCATTACAACAGAAGAGCAGAGAGCGAGTGCCTTGATGCCCACGCTATCGAGCATCGCTTCTGCTTCTCCATTCATCGGTCTTTTCGGCACTGTTTGGGGCATCATGATCGCCTTTCAACGAATCGGTGTCGAGAAAAGCGCATCCTTGCCAGTCGTCGCCCCGGCTATCGGCGAAGCTCTGATCGCAACGGCCTTCGGATTGTTCGCGGCAATTCCAGCAACCATTGCCTACAACTACGTCGATCGCCGTATCGGAGATCTCCTTGAAGAACTTTCGACCGCCTCAGACGTCTGGGTAGCACGCATCTATGCAGATGAAATGCGCGGACGGGCGTCGCGCGGTATGCGCGAGAGGACTTGATCGATGGGAGCCAAGGTCGGAGGAGGCAGACAAGGACGCCGCGGCGGCGGTTTTCGCGACATCAACGTGACGCCGCTCGTCGACGTCATGTTGGTGTTGCTCATCGTCTTCATGGTCACTGCCCCCCTCCTGACCACAGGGTTGAAGATCGATTTGCCCGAAGTCCAGGCTGCGACCACCCCGGTGAAAGACTCCCGACTTCTCGTGACAGTCACAGCTGAAGGAAGAGTTCTCTTCGGCGAAAAGGACGTCACAGGAAAGGTTCCTGAAGCCTTTCGCTCAAGCCAGCGCGTTCAAACCGAGCAACAGCTCTACATTCGCGCCGACAAGCAAGCACGCTATGGCGTGGTTGCCGAAGTCGTGGCCGCAGCACGTAACAGCGGTGTGGCGTCCCTCAATCTACTTGTTCAGCCGGAGCCCGAAGAACTTGAGCCCGGCAGCGAAGAAGAAACCGAAGCTACGCCGTGAGCACTCGCACGTTCTCCAGCGGTGAAATCGGCGTCGCTCTATTCGGTGCGCTTGCAGTGCAGGGAGCCTTCATTACTCTCCTCACCTTTGCGGGCAATTCTCGAGGGGCGGTCCGAGAAGAAAAGGTGGAGGAGCCACTTGAAATCCCCATCGCGGTGCAGCCGGTACTCGATGAGAGCGAATACCTGAAGCTGGGCAGCGACAAGAAGCCACGGCTTCCAGATATGTGGAAGAAGCGTGAACCAGTACCGGTCAAACGATTCGAAGAACGCAGCGCGCCCTCCGCGGAAGCAGAAGACAATCCGGACAAGATCCCCGAGAGCAAACTCGCAGACAAAAAGCACGAGGCAGCACCAGAGGACGCGGAGCTGATCGAAAAGACCGATCAAGACCTCGAGGATCCTGAAGAAGAAGTCGAGGCGCCCGAGATGAACGAAGAAGGCGCTGCAGACGGGATTGAGGGCGGCAAGGAAACCGATCCCCTCAAAGCACGCCAGATCGACCAATACCGTTTGAAGATCGCAGGCTGGTTCAACGCCAGGTTCTCACCTCCCTCGGCTATTTCAGGCATCAGTTGCGAGCAACTGAAAAAGCTGTCGACCTCTCTGGCAGTGCAGGTCGGAGGCAACCGGAATATCACAGGCTTTCAGATGACCTCCTCTAGTGGCAACGCGATCTTTGATGCCAAGGTACAAGCCACTTTGAGTGCTCTAGTAGGGCAGCAACTGCCGCCACCGCCACCTCTGTACCCGGACATTCTTGGTGGAATCGTCTCTCCTCGTCTGAGTGGCGGTGGAGCGCAGTGCACGCCTTCGGCCACCCCTGCTTCAGGAAAGGATGAAGCTCCAGCGGAATCTCCTGCTCCAGCCCCCAGCGAAGAATAAGGCCCGCTTGGGAAAGAACCCCCGGGGCTCTCACATTCTCGACGAATCGCGGGTACACTTTCACCTCGGGCACACGCATCGGGTGAGTTTCCGCTTACTCAGTTGAGCCCATCTCGATCGAACGAGTATGGAATCCATCGTCGACACAGAAGTCCATCCCGGCCAAATCCTCGCCGGAAAATTTCGGATTGAGAGGATTCTAGGTCGCGGAGGAATGGGCGTGGTGGTTGCGGCGACCCACATCCAACTCGACGAAAAGGTGGCACTCAAGTTCTTGCTGCCCGAAGCACTCAAGAACGAAGAGGCCGTGCGCCGATTCGAGCGAGAAGCTCGCGCCGCTGTCAAAATCAAGAGCGAGCACGTGGCTCGCGTCACCGATGTGGGGAAGCTTGAAACGGGCGCGCCCTACATGGTCATGGAGTTTCTCCATGGCATGGACCTGGGTGAGTACCTCAAGAAGATGGGGCCACTGCCTCTCGAAGAAGCGGTTGAGTATCTCCTGCAGGCTTCAGAAGCGATCGCGGAAGCCCATTCACTGGGGATCATTCATCGCGATCTGAAACCAGCAAACCTCTATCGAATTGTTCGCAGCGACGGCTCACCTTCGGTCAAAGTTCTTGATTTTGGGATCTCCAAAGTCACCAACGGCAGCGACGCTTCGATGACCCACACATCCTCGATGATGGGTTCGCCCTACTACATGTCCCCCGAGCAGATGACGTCAGCAAAGAACGTCGACCAACGGACAGACGTGTGGGCCCTCGGCATCATCTTACATGAGCTGCTCACGGGACGCGTCCCCTACGACGGCGAAACGATTCCCGAAGTTTGCGCCAAAGTACTCCAAAATCCGGCCCCTGAGCTCAGTGCTTTGCGTCAAGGCCTACCCAACGAACTCAACTTCGTCCTCGCTAAGGCTTTGGCTAAGGCGCGGGAAGATCGATTCGATGACGTCGCCCAACTTGCTGCGGCACTCGCCGCTTTTACCAACGCTGACGGACAACGTTCAATCGAACGCATCAGTCGTGTGCTTGGCGTGGAGAACACCGCAAGGCCTTCGCTCCCCACTGGACTAGAAGGGACCGCCTTAGCGGCACCCTACGAAGGAGGCCTTTCACCCTCGAGTTCTGCCTCAGGAACCGGCGCTGGCCTGGTTCAGGCAAGCACTGGGATTGAGTCACAGCCCACGACACTGGGTGGAGCGGCACATACTCAGCTTGACTATTCACCGCCAACAACTGGCATCAATCGGAAAGTGCTGGTCGCAGGCGCCGTGGGCATCGTTCTGCTGGGCGGCGGGATCTTTGCTCTGACCGGCAACAACGACCAGGATGCCATTCAGGAATCGTTGGTGGCTGCCGAGGGTGATACGGCAGACTCTTCCGCACAGGAGCCCGTCGACGAGATCGAGACCACCCCCACGAGGGCAGGCTTTGAAAAAAAGCATGGGGGCGAAAGCGATGGGTCATCCCCGCAACCCGCTGCAGAAGCGGCGGCGGATGAGAAAGCCAAGAATCCTCCTCAACCTGCGGACGCAGCCAAAGCACCAGGGCCGTCTAAGAGCAATCCGGGAACGGCAACAAGCAGCCCAACCCCTGCCCCACAACCGAAACCTCCTGCACCAGCACCAAGCCCGCGCGCTTCGACGCCGCCCCCTCCTGTGCGCGCAGCAGCACCCGCGCCGGCTGCGGCGCCTCGACCTACCCCCCTGCCCAACCCGAGCAGTCTCTACCTTGATCGGCGCTGATTCGGGCATTCGCTGCTTCGGTATCACAGCGGCTCATCGCGATACTTCCTCACCACCCCTTTGCCGAAAAACAGGCAGAGAGCTATGAGCGACTCATGGGCGAACGACACCTCAGCAATATCAGGCGCCAATTTCTTGCAATGAGCTGCGCGCTCACGTGTGCAGCCATCCCCCTGAGCGCAGTGGCTCAGGAGACGTCAGCGAAGGCACCTCCAAACGAAGACGTCCTTGGCGAATTCGTGGTCACTGGTACGGCGCGAGAGCATATCCCCAAAATTGCTATCCTACCTTCGCTTTCTCCGGCTCTTGAAGACGTGATCGTGCGAAGTGTGGTGAGGCGCGACCTCGATCTCAGCGGAATGTTCCGTGTTATCGAAGACGACAAAGCTCCTGCGGGAACCTATGGATTCGATGATCCTGTCGACGTCGGAGCTTGGCAGTCACTCGGAGCCGAGGCCATCGTCAAGGTAGCTGCGCAAAATGCACCCGACGGAAAAATTGAAGTTCTTGGACTTGCCTACTTCCCCAGCGCAGGAAAAAATCCCGTCTACGAGACGAAGATCGTCGTGAGCAAAGAAAACGCTCGCAAGACCGCTCATCAAATCACCGACGATCTTCTGGGTGCGCTGACTGGCAGACCGGGGGGATTCTCTAGCCGCTTTGCCTTCGCCGCTCCCTGGGGTCGAAATCTGCGTATCTTTACCGCGGACGCCGACGGTTACGGCCTCACTCCGCGGACGGACGAAAAGTCGACGTCAATTGGTCCTACTTTCGGGCCGGATGGCGATCTCTACTACTCCCTGAGCAAGAATTACTCACCTTACCGAGTGGTGTTCCAAGACATCGGGGGAGCCGAGTCCGCCGCACCAAGTGCGCTCAAATTGCCGTTCAAAGGAAGCATTTACAGTACTGCCTTTGATAAGGATCAGAAGAAGCTCGCCGTCGCTGTTTCGGACTCTGGCAATAGCGCTATCTTCGTAGGAAGCACAGATGGCAAGGACATGAAAAAAGTGTCGAACACCGAGCTCGCCACACACCCCGCCTTTTCAACGGAAGGGCACCTGGCTTGGGTAGGTGGTTCACCCGACCAAGGCTCGCAACGTATCTACGTGGATGGCAAAGCCGTCTCCCCTCCAGGCTTCGTCGCTTCTGCACCCACCTTTTGCGATACCGAAGACGGGGTCTACCTGGTGTACTCCGTGAACGTGGGCGGAGGTCGACAAGATCTGATCATGTCCTCACCAAGCGGTAAGGGCGTGACGCGCCTCACCCAAAATCAAGGTTCCAACACCTCTCCTGCGTGTAGCCCCGATGGACGCCTTCTCGCCTACTTCTCCACCCGAAAAGACGAGAAAGGGCTCTACATCTTGTCCCTCAAGCGGTGGACGACCAAAAAGGTCATGGGGACCATCGGACAAGGTCTTCGCTGGGAAGCTCTGCCGCGAGACCAACTCACTCGCCCCACCGAGGCGGTATCCAAGCCTGCCACCCGCGAGCCCACGAGCGTCGAGCCCGCATGTGGTCTCGCCCCATCTCCGGCCAAATCCTCAAAGAAGGAATAGGCTACGGGAGAGAATCCAGGTTGCTGCCCTGCTGTCGCTCAGCGCTGGGAACGGGGCGCGTGCAAGATCATCGCACCAATGGCATGAGTGACTCGCGCCCCGATCAAACCAAACTGAATGCCGAAGCCGTCCCGAGTGTTCCAGCGAATGTACCCGGGCAGACTCACCTCTCCTAGTCCAGGCATTTGGAAGCGAAGATCAACTTCAGTACCAATTGGTGCTGAGGAAGTGCCATCAAGAAACATCCCTCCGAGACTGATGTCCCGTGACTCAGTTTGCCAGGCGAGGTCTTGCTTTGTAGCCACATGGACTGTGGTGACGAGTTCGGCTCGCTGATGCTGTCGCTTTTCGCGCAAAAGGGCTCCTATTTGAGATTCGGTACGGCAAACTAGGTGAAGCCGGTCGGCGTATCCTGGCTCCGGCGAGTCATCTGTCAAGCATGTGATGAACGAAACAGAGAAGCTCCTAGACAAGAACGGCGCGGACGCGACGAAGCTCAGAGCAGCTCGTCAACTTCGTGTGTTTTTTGCGTGCTCACTCTTCGCTGTTGTCGGGATCATAATTGTCGTTCCGCGTCCTACCTTTCCCGAGTCCCTGCCACTCCCCACTATTGACCTGGAGCAAATGAAGACTCGGGAGACGACGGAGCGGGCGAGAGCCCTGCGCGCTGTCGACAACGCCCTCTCGAACCGGGTGAGAACAATCGGAGAAGAGGTTCGCCGAATTGGTCTCAAGACGGCGCGCTCCATCCCGGTACCGCCCGCCCAATTGAAGACTCTTGAAGTAGATGTGAATGCGCTGCTCGAAGACGATCGCGTCGACGAACTCCTTGATCTTCGCGCGCTGCAAACTGAACTTTTTCTCCAAGCAGTGCGAGATTTTGAATCAAGCGGCAAACCACAACCAGACTTGGAAGAACTGGGCGGTCAATTCGCCCTGGCAGCGCAAAGCTCATGGCTGGGCGACGAGCACCGCCTGCTTCTGGACAACAATCAACTGCGAGTCCTGTTTCGAATCCACTGGGGACGCACCACAGGCTTGTTGGCGCATCCGAGCTTTGCCCCCAATTTGGAGGAGCTGAGGCGTTACTATTCGGTGCACCTCAGATTCCCGCACAAGGCTCAAGAGAACGACTTTCATAGCGCACTTCTCACCCAATTGAAGGTGGTAAGAGCACTCGGAGAAGTCGACCCGAACTACCCCACGAACCTCGCAACAGGAATGCTACAGCTCAAGCTTGGCCTAGCCATTCCAGCTGAAAAATCCCTCCGCTCTTACCTGGATTCCGCGCCGGACGGCCCGTGGAGTCAAATCGCCCAAAACTGCCTGCGTCTCGCAGCACGCCAAGCACGCGCAATGAGGCCATGACCGAAACTTCAGATCTGGAGCTCGAGACCGTCAGTCTCGATCAGGCTGCTGAGCTGCGCGAGCCTCTCGTTCACCTTCGTGACGTCCATGGTTGTGCACCGGCAATGCTCGCAGCGCGCCTCTTCTCATTAGGGGATCGGTTGATCGTGCTCGTAGTGCCGGAACACGAGGATGCACTTCAAGAGCTCGACGATCTGCGTACCTTCTGTCCCGATCAGCGTATCGAATATCTTCCTGCACCCGAATCGCACCCCTATGATTCGGTGCGACCAGACCGCGCCATCGCGATGGCGCGAGCTTCTTGTCTGTTCAAGCTGGACACTCATCAAGTCGACATTCTTGTCACCACCGCTGGTGGCTGGATTCGTCGAGTCATGCCCGCCGACCTATTGGCAGAAGCGACCGTCTCGCTTGAGCTAGGCGACTCGGTTGAACTCTCGTCACTGAGTGTCACGTTAGAACACTGTGGTTATCAGCGTGTTCCCATCGCAGAAGATCCTGGAACCTTCGCAATGCGCGGCGACATTGTGGATCTGTGGCCAGCGGGCTTTGTCCACCCGGTACGCCTTGAGTTCGAGTTCGATAAGCTCAGTCAGATCCGAGAGTACGACGGCGAAACCCAGCGCACGCGAAACGCCCTGACCCTCACTTCGATCACCTGTGGACCAGCTCGTGAATCTTTTGTCACCGCTGCCGCCAGCGAACGTGCGAGCCAAGTCGTCCGAAAGCTGTGCGACGATGCATCACTCCCATCGAGTCAAACTCGCGGCTTGATTGAGGATGTCACCCAAGGTCGACTCTTCCTTGGCGCGCTCGGCTTCTTGCCGGCCTATGCACCATTATCCACTCTCAGGCAGCGCATCCCGGCGGGAAGCCACGTTCTATTTCGAAACGCCGCCCGGATCATCGAGCTCATCGACCGAGAACTGGAAACCGTTGAAACCAACTTTCAACAGCTGGTCCAAACTCCCGCTTTCGCTCCGGACGAACACTACGTCACCGCACAGCAACTCGACTCCACCCTCGATGGGATCCACTGCGTCTCGCTTCATGGCGCCGCCATTTCTGGTGATAGGCAAAGCGGTTTCGCGCGCCTCAGAGTGCCTCCTCTCACGTGTCCCAGCCTGGATACCCGCCCACAAGACGAGCTCACTCACAGACTCGTTGGCGCACGTCATGCCGACGGCAAGACAGCCTCTCTCGCGCCCCTCGCTCATCAAATCCAACGCTGGCAAGAAGAAGGGCTGAGCGTCGTGCTCTGTGCACGAGTGGCAACCGGTGTCGACCGTCTGAAGTCTCTGCTTGAGCATCGTGGACTCGTGGCGAGCCTCGCCCCCATTTCGTTCCTTTCACCCAAGCCGGGCACCCTGCACATCGTGAGCTTGCCCCTAGCTCGAGGCGTGGTGGCTCCCCATGCCGGCCTCGCGCTCCTCACCGACGAGGAAATATTCGGTAAGCGGGTGCATCGCACACCACGTAAAGCGAAGGGCTCCATTCAAAGAGCGCTCGACGACCTGCGAACATTGGCTCCAGGCGACCACGTTGTGCACACTGAACACGGCATCGGACGTTACTGCGGGCTCGAGCACAAGCAGGTCGGTGGACACGCGGTTGACCTGCTCGTCGTAGAATACCACGGCGGCGATCGTCTGCTTCTGCCTGTCTATCGCCTCAACCAAGTTCAAAAGTTTTCAGGGGAGGGGAGCCCGAAGCTTGACCGGCTCGGTGGACAAACCTTTGCCAAGACGAAATCAAGCGTTCGCAAGAAGGTTCGCATCATTGCTGACCAACTCTTACGACTCTACGCGGAACGACAGACAATTCGTCGAGAACCGCTGTCCCCACCCGGTGATGAATTCGCTGCCTTTGAAGCCGCGTTTCCGTACGAAGAAACTCCTGATCAAGCAGACGCCATCCAGGACGTCATCGGCGACCTTCAAAAAGACACGGTCATGGACCGCCTCGTCTGCGGCGACGTTGGTTTCGGTAAGACGGAAGTCGCTCTCCGGGCAACCTTCCTAGCGGCTCACGCCGGACGCCAAGTTGCCGTGCTCTGCCCCACCACCGTGCTCGCGCAACAACACTTACGCACGTTCCAACAACGCCTTGAAGACACAGGGATCGAAATTCGTGGGCTGAGCCGTTTTCAAAGCAAGAAGGCGCAGACTGAAACCCTGACGGGTATGAAGTCCGGCGCCGTCGACGTGGTCATTGGCACCCATCGACTCCTTTCAAAAGATGTGCATTTCAAGTCGCTCGGACTTCTCGTCGTCGACGAAGAGCAACGTTTCGGGGTCACGCACAAAGAACGCCTCAAAGACCTGCGCAAGACTGTGGATGTACTCACCCTGACGGCGACGCCAATCCCGCGCACCCTCAGCCTCGCAGTCGGCGGAATGCGCGACATGTCCGTGATCACCACCGCTCCGGAGGACCGACGATCCATCCGCACGTTCACTGCTCGATTCGGTGAACAACTCCTGCGCGATGCAGTCGGGCGAGAAATAGAGCGAGGCGGACAAGTCTTTTACGTCTACAACCGCGTCGAGGGCATCTATGAACGCGCCTCGCTCTTGCGCAAATTGGTTCCGGGGCTTCGGGTTGCTGTTGGCCACGGACAAATGAGCGAAAAGGAGCTTGAAAAAGTCATGATTGGCTTTGTTCAGGGAGACTTTGATGTGCTTTGCGCCACGGCGATCGTCGAAAGCGGACTCGACATCGCACGCGCCAATACCATCATCATTGATCGCGCGGACATGTTTGGGCTGGCGCAACTCTACCAACTCAGAGGGCGTGTCGGACGTTCCTCCGAGCGAGCCTATTGTTACTTGCTCGTCCCCCCCGATGAAAAGCTTTCAAACGAATCCCGAGCGAGAATCGAAGCGCTTGAGCGCTACACCGAGCTCGGAAGTGGTTTTCACATTGCCACCATGGACATGGAAATTCGCGGCGCTGGAGAACTACTCGGAGCAGATCAAAGTGGCTTCATGGCCAAAGTCGGCTTCGAACTCTTTGCCGAGATGCTGGAGCAAGCAACCGCCGAACTCAGCGGTGATGAAGTGGTTGTCGAGGTAGACCCCGAGCTGTCAATTGACGTTGAAGCTCTACTTCCCGAAAGCTACATCGAAGACATCGGGGTCCGTCTCAGTCTTTATAAGAAGTACGCTTGCGCGTTGGACGAATCCGACATTATTCGGCTCAACGAAGAAATCTCCGACAGGTTCGGTACGCCTCCGCTCGAAGCGCGACGGTTCGCCGAAGTCATGCGTCTCAAGACCGATCTACGTCGCATTCGCGCACTCGGACTGAGCGCGACAAGCAAAACCGCCACTCTGCACCTCCGGGCGGATACCCCGCTTTCCGCCGAAAAATTGGTTCCCTTCCTTGCGTCCTCAAAGGGGCGCTACTCGCTCTCGCCCGATGGTCGCCTCACCAGGCGAGCCAGCGCCACAGAAGGTCAAACAGACGGCCTGCGACACGCAGACAGTCTGCTCATGGAGCTCTCAGCCCTGCTCTAGGTCGAGCGCCGAAAGAACTCGATCGTGCGCGCGATCGAGGCGACCGAGTAGCTGATGAGCTTCCTCCGGATTCGGCTCTAACTCCGCGCAAACCGCAGCCATGGAGACAGCTCCCAGCGCCAAACAACTCCCCTTGAGCTTGTGAGCCACCTGCTTCACCTCACTCGAATTTCCTGTTGCAACGGCCTCCCGAAGTGCCTCAATCTGATCAGGGACCATCTTTCGAAACAGTCCCATCACAGCTTTCGAACGCCGCACTTCGGGGTCAAGGACGATGCTCCCGCCCAAGGATCCAGGTACACCGCTGAGCGCTGTCCCTCGAATTGATTCTGGTGGCAGGCTGTCTGCATCGGCCGCTGGGGGACGTGACGAAGGAATTCGACGAGCAGGAGTCAAGTGACGCGCAGCGATAGCGGCATGGGGAACTGACGCTGCACCTTGCTCTACCTGGAGTTGTGCCACGGGTGACGCGCCTGCTCGCGTTTCCAGGTACTTTGCCATCATCCGCACCAGTCGCATGATCGTGACCGGTTTCGTAATGTAGTCAGTCATTCCGGCCGCGAGCGCCTTCTCCCGTTCGCCCTGAACCGCGTGAGCCGTTACTGCAATGATGGGAATATTTGCCTTCTCGTCCTTGCGTAGGCGAATCTGCCGAGATGCCTCGTAGCCATCCATCTCAGGCATCTGACAGTCCATCAGAATGAGCGGATAGTCGTTCTTCTCAAGCGCTTCTAGAGCCAACAGCCCGTTTTCAACCAGATCAACCTTGACCTCGAGTTCATCCAAGATCTCCCGCATGACCTCGCGATTGATGGCATTGTCCTCTGCAACAAGGATGCGCGGCTCGCCTACAAATTCGATGCGCCTGAGGTCTTCCTCTTGATCCGGTCTCACCTGCGCGTTGGGACCTTGGACGATACGCCTGAGGTCGTCCTGGAGAACTGGCTTGGTGAGCCCATCGTCAAAGACGTCATCCAGACCCTGACTTTCTGAAAGAGATGTCACCAACACCAGCCGAGGAACTTGTGCTCCCCCACGCTGTCGAATCTTCGCCGCCAACTCAGGGCCGGTCATTCCTGCCATCACGTGGTCCAAGAGCGCGAGTTCAAAGGCTTCACCTCGAGCTTCAGCGGCCGCCATCATTTCAAGCGCTTCATGAGCGGACCGGGCACTGTCGTTGGGAACACCCCAAGACTCAAAAATCTCCTCCAGCACGGTTCGATTGGTATCGTTGTCGTCAACAATCAAGGTGCGGGGCAGTTTGCCACTCGGTCGCGACCCTTCCCCTGCAACGACCTTGCAGCGCAAACTGAAGCTAAAGGTGCTGCCCTTACCCAGCTCACTCTTCAGGCTGAGCGACCCACCCATGAGCGCCACCAAATGCTGACTGATGGAGAGACCAAGACCTGTCCCTCCTGCTCGACGGGTCAGTGAACCATCCGCCTGACTGAAGTGCTCAAATACTCGACTCTGATCCTCGGGGGCGATGCCAATGCCCGTGTCGGTCACACTGAAGAGAATGACGCATGTGTCCTCCTCGCGCAGATTCTCCTCCAGAGCGACCCGTAGCATCACCGAACCCTCGTTGGTAAACTTGACCGCGTTTCCCATCACGTTGTTGAGGACCTGCCGCAGACGGTCATGATCGACCATCACTTCCCTTGGCACCTGAGCACTGATCGCGCACATCACCTCTACGCCCTTGGACTGAGCTTGAGGTGCGAGCAATTGCGCAACTTCTTCCGCCAAGTGCTTCACATCCGTTTCGACCGGACGCACGGCAAGCTTCCCTGCGTCAATCTTCGAAAAGTCCAAGATATCATTGATGATGGTCAGAAGCGCGCTTGCGGAGGTCGAGATAGTTCGCGCGTAGCGCCGCTGCTTCTTGTTCAAATCAGTTTTTTGCAGAAGCTCGGCCATGCCGATCACACCGTTCATTGGCGTGCGAATTTCATGACTCATGTTGGCCAAGAATTCGCTCTTGAGACGCGCTGACTCAAGCGCTTCGTGAGTGCGCTGTTCAAGATCATGAAACGCACGCTCAGTCATTCGCACGAGCGGCCCAATGTAGAAGGACACGAAGAACAGCGAGATGATGAAGGCAACAAGACTACCTCCTGCTACACCCTTCAAAATATCGCTGCGAAGTTCTGCTCCTGCCAGAAGACGCTTTTTCGAAACTTGAAGCGCAAGGCGCCCGATGTCTGCGCCTTCGATGTCTACGGGAAGCCACGCATAGTAGGAACCTGGCAATTCGTGAGCGGGCCCCGGTGCACCGTCAAATAGTGCGTCGGCGCGGTCACCCAAGTCCGAAGGGTGGGAAAACACTGGGTTACCTTCGGGGTCAAGGACAACGAGAGCCTGAACATCCGCATCCTCAAGGTAGGTAATCGCTGCCGCACGAATCGCCGAAGCCTCACCCAACGCTAAGCCAAGTTCAGTGGTATAACTCAGTTCGGCGGCACCGCGTTCAGTCTTCCAGGAAAGGTCACGAGCTACTGCTGGAGTGAGTTGATCGAAAATTCGACTGACCTGAAGAAAAGCGAGGCCTCCTAGTCCCACTAACAGAGCGACAACGAATACGGAGAGAATCACCTTCAAGCGGGCTGTGGACAGCACCTTCGATCTTTCGTGCCCGTCCCCAAAACTGCTGCTTTCCTGATTTTTCTCTGAATTCATCTCACCAAGACTTTCAAGCGACTCGCTCATATTACGGCCCAATTTCAAAAGCAGTGAATGCACTGGACCAAATGAGTGACTAAATTCGACCCATCAGGTCCAGGTGCTCGAATCGGACTGAATTCGAGCGAGCGCCGGCCGTTTACCAAGGTAGGCTAGCCACAATCGCTAGGAGCGTTGGCTACCCACATCTCTCAAGCGTATGAGCTGTCCAAAATTGACCGAAAAAAACCTGCGTGATACAGGAATCATCCGATGAACCAGGACAGAAAAACGATCCTCGTCGTAGACGACGACCCCATTGTACTCGCTGTCACTGAAGAAAGACTCGTTGAACTAGGCTTTGAAGTGACGACTCGAGACCAGGTGCTCGGTACTTCCCAGTGGATCGTCCAAAATTCGCCGTGGCTGCTCCTGCTCGACATCATGATGCCGGCAATGTCTGGAAGTGAACTCGCAAGCTTCTTGAGACGACGCGGCATCCAAACGCACATCGTTCTGCATTCAAGCAAAGATATGGCAGAACTAAATCGTCTGGTCCGCACCACTGGAGCGTTGGGCGCAATTCCCAAGGGGCTCAGCGATGTGGAGTTCGAGAAGCAGTTCCGCAATCTCACCAAAAATGCGGCTCAGCTGGGGGGATCTTCCGCCAGTTCTGCGTAAGACTAAGAGAGCGCACGACGCGCCCGGAGCAAGCGCTGGATGCGCGAACGGGTCGAATCCAAAAACTACGGTCAAATGACCGACGGTCGCGCAGTGAGCGACAGTCAATCGAGATATTAGGAATCAGGATGCGGAGTGACAATTCAACCAGGCTATCGCGACGAGGACTTATTATTGGGTCAGCGGCAGCCTTGGGTACCAGCCTCATCCGACCTGCTTTTGCAGCGGAATCGCTCGTGGTGGTCGTCCACCCCTCAAATCGCGAGAACCCCTCGAGCGCTGACCTCGCCGCAATGTTCACGACGAGAAAGCAAGCCTGGGGCAACGGCCAACGGGTGATCCCCTTCAACTTCCCCGCCAAGAACAGCATCAGAATTGCATTCGACAAAGCCGTTCTCGACATGGATCCCGACGATGTAGCTCGTTACTGGATTGATCGACGCATCCGCGGTGGAAACGCGCCGCCAAAACAAGTGAGTAGCGCACAGACGATCGCTCGACTTGTTGAGAAGATGGAAGGCGCAGTGGCTTACCTTCCGAAATCTGCTTTGACGAAAGACGTTCGCGTAGTTCGCGAGATCTGAGGTCAGCCTCGTTGGCCGCGTTGGCGCAAGAAGTGGTCGGCGAGCACAATCGCTACCATGGCCTCACCCATCGGCGCGAAGCGTGGCAGCAAGCAAGGGTCGTGACGCCCCTTCGTGCGAATCATCGTTGGCTCACCATCGCGGGTCACGGTCTCTTGCTCTTGGGAGAGACTGCTGGTTGGCTTGATCGCCGCACGCAGAACAATCGACTGACCACTAGAAATTCCGCCGAGCATCCCGCCGTGACGGTTCGACGCCGTCTTGATCGAGGGTGAGCCATCGCTGCCTGTTCCCGCGACGAACACATCGTTGTTTTCGCTGCCGCGCAAGGTCGCACAGCCAAATCCCACCCCGTACTCAACCCCGAGCACCGCCGGTAGACTAAATAGCGCTTTCCCGAGATCCGCCTTGAGCTTGTCAAATACTGGTTCACCAAGACCTGCCGGAATTCCGCGCGCAACAATCTCCGCAACGCCACCAATCGAATCCTGCTCTTTGCGCACCTGAGTGATCAAAGCGATCATCTTCTCCGCCATCGCGACATCCGGACAGCGCACAATGTTGGGCTCGCCAGAAGGCAGCTCTTCGATTTGTGACATGCTCACCGTCTCGGGATCCACTTCAGCAATCAGTGGACCAATTTGCTTCACATAGCAGAGCACCTCCGCATTGAATGCTTGACGAAGAATCTTCTTCGCGATCACTCCCGCGGCAACGCGGGCCACGGTTTCGCGTGCGCTGGAGCGACCGCCTCCGCGATAGTCACGGGCGCCGTACTTTTTATCGAGCGTGTAGTCCGCATGCCCCGGACGATACTTGTCCTTGATGTCGCCGTAGTCCGCGCTCTTTTGATCTACGTTGCGCACCAAAATCGCAATACTCGTGCCGGTTGTCTTTCCCTCGAACACGCCAGCGAGAATTTCTGGGGTATCCGATTCTTTGCGTTGGGTGACCACTTTGCTTTGGCCGGGCTTGCGTCGGTCCAAGTCGACAGCCAGATCTTCGACCGAAATTTCAATGCCTGGGGGACAACCGTCAACAATGACGACATTCCCGGGACCATGAGATTCCCCTGCGGTGGTGACGCGAAACGCTTGTCCAAAGGTGTTTCCAGCCATAAGTGAACTTTCATTACCACCCAGAATGCATGGGCACCATGGCAACTATTTTCCCTGAAGCAGGTTTCAGGCAAAACTGAGGAATGACATTTCCGCATGCACTGAGCCAATTGAGCGAAGAAGAACAGATGCTCCGCGACACGGTGCTCGCCTTCGCTGAAAAACATATCGCGCCGCATGTTCGAGAGATGGACGAAAAGGGGACAATGCGCCCGGAAATTATCCGAGGTCTATTCGAACTCGGGGTGATGGGAATTGAGGTCCCAGAGGAACACGGAGGTGCTGGGGCTTCGTTCTTCAGCGCGGTGCTGGTCGTGGAAGCTCTCGCGGAGTACGACGCGAGCGTTTCGGTGCTTCTCGATGTACAGAACACACTCGTACTGAACACAGTTCTCCGCAACGGGAGCGAAGAACAGAAGACCCGTCTCCTCCCGCGCTTGTCGAGCGAATGGGTCGGCTCCTATGCCCTGAGTGAAGCATCGAGCGGCAGCGATGCCCTTGCTCTCAAGACGCGCGCTGTGAAAGATGGTGAGGACTATCTTCTCAGCGGCAGCAAACTGTGGATCACCAACGCACACGAGAGCTGCCTCTTCATCATATTTGCCAATGCCGCTCCGGAAAAGGGCCACAAAGGGATCACGGCGTTCCTCATCGAGCGGGATTTCCCAGGCTTTTCTGTCGAAGCGAAGGAAGACAAGCTGGGCATTCGGGCTTCAAGCACCTGTCCTCTCACCCTCGATCAAGTTCGCGTCGGACCAGAGAACGTCTTGGGCGAAGTCGGACAAGGCTACAAGATCGCGATGGAGACCCTCAACGAGGGACGCATCGGCATCGGAGCCCAGATGCTAGGGATCGCTCAAGCCGCTCTCAACCTGACGCTCCGACACATTGGTGAGCGCACACAATTCGGCAAGCAGCTAGCTGAATTCCAAGGCATTCAGTTTCAAGTTGCTGAAATGGCCACCGAACTCGAAGCTGCACGACTCCTCGTTTACAACGCGGCCAGGCTCAAGGACGCGGGTTTGCCGTTTCTCAAGGAAGCCGCAATGGCGAAGCTCTATTCCTCGCAAGTCGCCGAGAAGCTCGCTTCAATGGCAGTGGATCTGCTCGGAGGTGTGGGCTTCACCAAAGAGTACGGAGCGGAGAAACTCTATCGCGATGCAAAAATCGGCAAGATCTATGAAGGGACGAGCAACATGCAGCTCCTGACCATCTTCAAGCAGCTGAATGCGCGAAACTCAGGAAAGTGAGGCCGAGCTGCAGGCTTGGCAGCGAATCTTACGAACCGAGCATCCCGGCTGAACAGTTCTCAGCCGTTTTTTGCCAGATCCGTAGAATAATTGCGCTCGGGATAGCGCCGAGTAAGGTCCACCTCATGTTCGAAGAAGGTCTCTTCACACTGACGAAAATTGTCTCCGTGTTGATCGGCGCGATGAGCGTCGTCCCGGTTCTGTTTATGCTTTCGCCGGGCGCGCACAAGAGCGAGCCGGAAGAAGTCTTCGATACCGACTGATCCTCCACAGCGAGTCACAGTTTCTCGGCAGCGAGTCACAGTTTCTCGGCAGCGAGTCACCGTGAAACCAATTCAGCTTGCAACCGTAGTCCTGAGAGAAAGGGATGGCGACAGACATGCAAGAGTTGAACAAGGGACGACAGGATCTACGAGCGTCTTGGACGATCAGAAACGGAAGAGCCCGTTGGATCGCAGCGCGCATGGCAGTAGCTGTCGGGTCGACGGCTTTGGCTGGGGCGCTGAGCGGCTGCGACAATCAGCCAGATGAGAAGAATCTCGCTCCTCAGGCCGCCGAGCTAGTCGCTAGCGCGCCCGAGGCCATGAACCAAAGCTTCGAGGTGATCTCTGACGCCAGCAAGATCAGCTTCGAGATGGACGCTGAAAAGGAGCAGATTACGGGGCGAGCGCCGAATTCAGCGACCGGGAATCTTGAAGTAAATTTTGGTGATCTCACCAAGAGCTCCGGTTTAATCAAGATCGATTTGCTTCAGCTCAGCATCTACCAGAAAACCCGGGAGAGTTCGGAAGAAGCGTTTGGCAAAGAGACTAAGAACGAGAAGCAAAATGAGCACATGCGTACTTGGCTCCAAATCTCCGAAGATGGTCCGGAAGAAGAACGCGCTTCAAATCGGTTTGCGGAATTTAAAATCGAGCAGATCGAAATCACAGACGGAACCGATCCTGGTCCTTCTCGCAGGGAAGTGATGATGAACGTGAGCGGAAGTCTCAGGCTGCATGGGAGGGTCACCGAGCACCAGTTTCCTGCTCAAGCAGTGTTCTCGTTTCAGGACGGAAAACCGGTTTCTGCAAGAGTGACAAGCCTCAAACCGATTGGCGTCGATCTCGAAAAACACGACGTTCGACCACGCAGCGCTTTCAATATTCTCGCGGACAAGACTCTCGATGCCCTGGGCGCCAAGGTGGCTAAGGTGGCGCAAATCTCCCTCGAAATTGAAGCTCAGGCCCGTTAGCGCAAGAATGCCTCCCGCGGCACCAGGAGGTCCACAGGTGCCCCACCACGACTCACGACAACGCGAACATCGGAGCCTGGTAGTCCGGACAACAGTTCGCGCGCCTCATCGACGGAACGCGGCTTGATTCCGTCGATCTCAATAATCTTCTCCTCAGGGCGCAGGCCCGCTGCGGCGGCCTGGGTGCCCTCGGCCACCGAGTAGACAACCAAGGTTCCGTTGCGATCTTCAAGGGCGATAAGAACCGTACCGAGCTGATTGGGAAGGATGACGTCTTTGTGATCGATGATGATCTTCACTCCTGACTGCCGATCGCTCGTGGTGGCGGGAACTTCATCGCTCCAACCGAATGAGCGTCCAGGAACCATCGCATAGAGATACAGACTCGGAGCACGTTCGACTGAAACAGTGAATTCACCGTCTTCACCACTTTTGCCCAACACCAACTGACTGCCGCTCGTGGAGAGATAGGGTGAGATACGATCTGTAGCGATCAGGGCCCCTGAAACAGGCTCCCCCCCGGCAGTTTCAACCCGTCCAGAAATCTCCAGGGCGGGAGTGAGATCAAGGTCAGGAAGTTCCTGAATTCTCTCGCGATCTGAGCTGACTAGCTTCACCTTGCGCCGTCCCTTGCCGAGCTCCGGATGGGTTGCGGAAAGTTCAGCCTGACCAGGAGGAATGCCTGAAAAACGGTACTCGCCGAGGTCATCCGCGAGGGTTGTTCGCAAGAACGCTCCCCGGCGGATCGTGACCTGAGCTCCAGGTGCCGCCATGCGACCGCGCGCTTGAGTGATGCGCCCCGTGACGCGTAAAGAGGGTTCAAGCGTAACCTTTTGAGATGCGCGTAAAACGAGTTCGAGTGAGCGCTCCACAAAACCTGGCGCCTTCACAGTGAGCCGAACCTTCAGGCCCCTCGCTTCATCGAATGTGACCTCACCCTCAGCTTGAGTAAACTTAGTTTGTTTGAACGGGATTTCTCGCACCAGAGAGATCAGGTGAACCTGCGCGAGATCCACGGCTTCATCGTTTTCATTGACAATCTTGAGGCTGCTCGACTCTCGGGGGGCAGGGAGCTCGATCAAAATCTCTTCGTGCCGACGCTTTCCCGCCACTTGTTCTGCAAAGAGAATCCGCAACGGATCAACCAGGCTGCTCACCCGCAGACTGACATCCTCAGGCGCAGCCAAAAGCTCAAATGTGCCATCCGTCTCGGCCGAAACCCGACGATCAAAGCCACGACCCATCACCTGAATTCGTGCCAGCTCAACAGGAAAACCGCGGTGATCCACCACGCGACCTCGCAGCGGCCTGCCCCGACCCAGAACAATCTCTGTTGTTTTGTGGTCTCCCACAGTCATGCGCAACACTTCGCTCTTGCCGTCGAGGTGATCCGGATGTCTGGCGAGCACAATCACTTCCCCAGCCGGCACTCCCTCGATTCGGAAGTGCCCGGTCTCATCAGAAGTCAGCTGTTGGCCCTTCCGCTCCTGCACAGTGCCAAGCGGGATCGGAGGAACAGGACCCAGCATGACGCCCAGCTCGCCCACCGGGATCAGTACGTTGGAAGGACTACTATCCCAATCACTGGCCCAATCGAAATGGGCATCCGCAATTGCTTCGCTGCGGTAGGTCACCGAAATTGGGAGTCCTTCGCTGGAAGTGCCCACCGCCTCCAGCGTCGCCCCAGCCACAGGAAACCCCTCTCCGTCAACCACTCGCCCGGAGATGGAAGCCGCTTTCTTCAGGCGTACAATCTGCCAACTGGGTCCCCCCGACACGGGCGTTTCAACGGGGACCATCTCGGCGACGTAACCAACAGCGCGCACCGTCAAAAACCCTCCCCGCTCCACCAGGGGACCAATGCGCGCGAGACCCGATTCCTGGGTCAGCTCGTGATAAGAAAACTGGCCCAAACCGGATGAACTCCAAGTCACTTGAGCATGAGAAATCGGAGCATCATTTTCGTCAGAAACAATGAGCGCTTCCACAAATACCCCTGGACCAAGCGTGAGCTCAACCGGTACGGCACCGCTCTTCGGCTTGACCTCCACATCGCGCTGAATGGGGGAGATTTTGTCCCCGTGAGTCGCGTAGAGAAAGTAGCGTCCAGGCTTCAAACCAGAAATTTCAATCCGTCCCCGCGGTCCAGTCACCACCGTTCGGGTCGGCCAAAGATTCACACCAGCGATGACTACCTGCGCGTCGGGAACGGGCTGACCCGCGTCCAGCACCGTGACGTTCAGCGTGGAAACAGGACGTAGTTGGACGACTAAATCTGCTTCAGTCACAGCATCGTAGGATTCATAACCTGGAGCGAAGATGCGCACGCGATGCGGTCCTTCATCGAGACTCGTGAATTCGATCTCGCCCTTTTCATTCGTTGCGCCACCGTGAACCAGCTGTCCGATCTCCCCAACGAGAACTGTGGCCTCCGCCAGGGGCGTCAGCTCTTCTTCTCGTTGGGCAAGAACACGCACCTTCAGCCGAGCCGCCGGCTTCAAACTGATCTCGACTCTCCGGTCACTTGAGAGATCCACTTCGACGGCTTGCCGGGCATAGCCATCGGAACGAATGATCAGCCAGTAAACGCCTTCCTCGAGGACCGCAGACTTGGTGTCACCGGCTTTCCCTTGCCACTCAAGTCGAGGGAAATAGGACGCGCGGCGGTGACCCCCGGGCTGCTTCAATAGGACAGAAGCCGTCCAAGTTGCTGTCGAATTAGGGGCAAGCACATGAAGCGACAATTCGTGCTTTTCGAGAGGAACCACCACAGTGCTCGATGAAAGCTGCAAGCTTTCTGACTCCAGCACGCAGAGTGCCAGGAGCAAGCCGGCGAAAAGTGCCAATCGTCGCATCCAATGGGCCAACATGAGCGCACCCCAGCATACACAACGCATGTACCTAGGTCCGCTGTTCCGTGATTTTGCCGGTTTCTTTCATGAGGTCTGCTAGCCTGGTCACGTGCGTTTCACTTTCCCCTGCTTCCTGGGCGCTCTGCCCCTCATCGCGCCGCTGTCTTGCGGGGGTGGTAGTGAGCGAGACGAACGCCCTCCCACCTTCTCCAACTCCATAGGAGGTGGACAACAGATGGAAGCCTGCGAACCTCCACCAACTCTCGACGAGGTGGTCGCCTGTGGAAACGACACGGTGCGCATCTTTGAACGCCAGCCGACAATTTACTTCGTGCTCGACACCTCCGGTAGCATGCAAGACTACGTGCTCAAGGGTAAGGACACGAAGATCGAAGCCGCACGAACGGCACTAAAAACCGTCGTGAGCGAAATCGGTCACCGCGTGAAATACGGAATGACCGCCTTTCCCGGTGAAGACGAGAGCATCGACCTTGACGATGTGGACATCAAGGATCTCCCACTTTTTGGTTGCGCTCCTGGAACAGAAGTCTTTCCGATCCAACCTGGCGATCCCATTGCCTGCATCAATCGACCGCCCTCGGGACCTGTGCTTTCCAAGTTCAATTCAACGCTGAGAAGCCTCGACGCCACAGGGGGAACGCCCCTCTCCCCCACGCTTGCGGCAGTCGCGCCCATCTTATTAGGGCAAGAGAGCACCACAGCAGTGGTACTCGTGACTGATGGATCCCCGAACTGCAATGCGGGTGCGGAATGTGAAGCTAAGGACTGCAGCCTGAATCTGAGCAATCGTACCCACAACGACATTCCATGCGACGACTCTTACAACTGCTGTGACCCAGATTTGGTCGGTGACGACATTCGCTTCCCCACTGCCAATTGCGTCGACGGCGACGCCAGCGTCCGAGGCGTTGAGCTGCTCCAAGCAAACGGTATCGACACCTACGTCATCGGGGTTCTCGGAAACGAAGACTTTGACGACGTCATGAATCGTCTGGCAGTCGCGGGGGGACAGGCTCGGGAAGGTGATCGTGCCTACTACGACGTGGAGAATCTCGCCGAGCTAACCGACACGATTCGAGCGATTGGCTCGAAGCTTGCGCAAAGTTGCGAACTTGAGCTGCTCGAACGCCCAGCTTTCGCAAACGAGCTCAATGTTTACTTCGATGCAGAACTCGTTCCCTCCGACCCTGAAAATGGTTGGACCGCCGAGGGCAACTTGGTCACCCTACATGGGGAAGCTTGCGACGCCGTACAAAAAGGCAAAGTCACCGAGGTTCAAATGATTTCCGGCTGCCAAACGGTGCTTCGCTAGTCCATCTCCCGCGAGGCAGTCGCTGAGGACTCGCGACCCATCCGGGCTCATTCGTGCCGCAAAGCGCCGCAAGTAGGATGAAAACCCGAATCTCTTCCGCTAGCATCCCGCCCGTGATTGACGACCCTGCGATTGGCACCTTGCGCGAACAAATCGACGCAATCGACCGCCAAATTCTTCAACTGCTCAAGCAGCGACTCAATGTTGTCCATCAGGTCGGCGAAGAAAAGCGCGAGAAGGGCCTAGCGGTCTTCGACCCCAAGCGAGAAGAACGCCTGCTCCAAAAGCTGATCAGCCTGGCCCCCGAAGGCTTCGACGAATCGTCAATCCGCAACATCTTCTCGGCCGTCGTCGCCGAATGCCGCCGCCTAGAAACCGAACAAATCAACGCCTAGCGCGCCGCCCGTTGTGCCCGTCGGCACTATTTGTGAGCTTCCGCATTCGCCCTCTGCATCTGTTCGAAGTCATCGTCAAAGTGCAGCGGCAACACCATCTGTTTGCAGATCATTTCACGGGGTAAATCTTCCTCCGGATAACCAAAGCTAATTTTTCGGTCCACTGAGTCGCCGGGGCCAAGCACATCAACATTCTCGATCGGTTCAAATGGAAAACTGTCAGGAACTACCGCAACAGGGATAAAGCTGCCCTGAGGATGCGGAAGTTCACAGCCCTGCCAACTAAACTTGCGAGTCTCCTGCGTAGCGTTGGTTAGAGTGAGTTCAACTTCAACGAAAATTTGACCGTCAACCGGTTCGTACACGACGCTACCCCCCGCGATGTGGCGAGCTTCATCGACATCCCAAATAGTCAGCTGCCACGCCCCCGCCTCTGCATGGCCTCGCGGAACTCGTGGTTGGGACTTGCATCCTCCGGCAACCGCCACCACGCAAATGAGGAGAAGACCTACCACCAAGAACCCCGAACGAGGTGACGTTGCCATACTTGAAAGCTTACAAAATCGCTCTAACGTGACAAGCGAGATCGGCCTGGGAGTTGTGGTGATTTTAGTAGGTAGCTTTCATTTTTGGTAGGGAGGTTATGTTGTCTGACATGTTGAGATCAGGGTTTCCATTCAAACTCACCTGCCTCATCTTTGCACTATGCGCGCTCCATTGTGGAGAAGCGGCGGCAAACGAAGACGACAAGATCATCGATCCCGACGAAGTGGTGACTCAAGAAGAAACCATGAGTCCTGGTCGGCTCCCTGAGCAGCTTACCAGCCTTTGCGTCATCGATCGGGGAGATAATTATTGGACCCCCTGTCATTCGGAAGATCGCTACCCGATGACTTTTCCGCAGTTCTTTCAATCTCTCGGACGACCAGATCTCCTCAACTCGTATCGGAATCGCCAACGGACAAAAGCCTGGCTCTTCTACGGTGGACTCGGCGTAGGTGTTGCAGGTATTGGAGTCTCGGTCGCAGGATTCGCTAGCGAAAGCTCGGGCCTGGCAGTCGCCGGGCTCGGCACGTTTGGCGTCGGAATGCTGCTCCTGGTTGCCAACGGCTTCGTAGACCACCTCCCCATTGGTTCAGTTGAAGCAGCACGCCTAGCAGCAAGCTATCACCTCCAGGCCCCGAGCACTTCACTCCCCCCAGTGCCGCCCAATCAATCCCTCGCGATTCGGCTCCCTCTCTGGAGCGGAACTTTCTAGCCCCTCCCAAGAGAGCCGACCTGCCAAGGCCACACACCCCAACGCCGGGCAACAAAACAAGAAACGCGAGGGCATAGCCCGAGGAGTTTCGAGGCGGCCTCAGCACCGCCGCGAGCGACTAGCGAGCTCGGAGCGCAGCCGGAATGTGGAGTGAGGAGCCGGGATTCACTCCCGACGACGAGAGGGGCGGCTCCGCCCCTCTATAAAACCAATGTGGGGATGAGGTGGCGCAAACGTCAACAGCGAAGCCACAAAACAAGAAACGCGAGGGCGCAGCCCGAGGAGTTTCGAGGCGGCCTCAGCACCGCCGCGAGCGACTAGCGAGCTCGGAGCGCAGCCGGAATGTGGAGTGAGGAGGCGGGATTCACTCCCGACGACGAGAGGGGCGGCTCCGCCCCTCTATAAAACCGGGGCGGCTCCGCCCCTCTATAAAACCAATGTGGGGATGAGGTGGCGCAAACGTCAACAGCGAAGCCACAAAACAAGAAACGCGAGGGCATAGCCCGAGGAGTTTCGAGGCGGCCTCAGCACCGCCGCGAGCGACTAGCGAGCTCGGAGCGCAGCCGGAATGTGGAGTGAGGAGGCGGGATTCACTCCCGACGACGAGAGGGGCGGCTCCGCCCCTCTATAAAACCGGGGCGGCTCCGCCCCTCTATAAAACCAATGTGGGGATGAGGTGGCGCAAACGTCAACAGCGAAGCCACAAAACAAGAAACGCGAGGGCGCAGCCCGAGGAGTTTCGAGGCGTTGAAAACCGCCGGCGACTATGTAGGAGCCGCCGGATTTTCAACCGGCGGGTGGGAATGAGGAGTCGGAATTTACTTCCGACGACGAAGGGGGCCTCTGCCCCCTTAAAAACTAATGCAAAGTATAGCGCTCGCCGTCGTGCTCGACCGTCGGAATTGGGTGAACCAGGACGCCTATCTGTGAGCGGCGCTCAAGCGAAAGCGACCCTTCAGTCTTATCGTGAACTGTCGCACCTTCGCGCAAAATCAATCGGGTTTGCCCCCCGTGAGCAATGCTTTCGAGACTAAGTACACGCCTCGTCAATTCCTCTCGCCGCACGTCTTCGAGTGCTTCCTCTTCCGCCCAACGGTTCAGCTTTACCTGTGCGCGACGCTTACGTTTCACGTAGCCACCAATCATCAGTCCAAAGGCAAACACCCAAATCAGGGAGCCGCCAAAGAGGATTGGCCAAAAGGTGTAGCGACGTGCCACGTCTTCGCGCCACGTTTTCTCAAGGCTGTACATATCAGTCTGATAAGCGTCGGCTAAAGCTGCGTTGAATTCCTGGCCGCGACCTAAACGATGAATGAGCGCCTCGAAACGATGTTCCTGCCCGTTGCGCAACAAGAACCGCACCAAATCAGCGGCCTGTGCGTAGGCCACGGATGCTGTAGATGCGTCGTTGGGAAACGACCTCGTGAGCCGTGCAAAGGGCAAAAGGTTTCCCGAAACTGTGGCCGTCCAAAGCGATTGCATGCGCGCAGTCTGCGCCTCACCTGATGCATGAATCGCAAAGCCTTCGTTGAACCAACGCGGGACATTGTCGCGGCCCACGGCGTCATGAAGTGCAATGTGCGCAAGTTCATGACGAAACACTTCACCGAGATCGAGATCCTCTCCAGGATAGCGCGACACCGAGGTCAAAAGTACAAGCCCCAGTTCCGAGTAGGCGACGCCGGATGCATACTTAGGAAAACCAGTGCCCACAGGAGCAAGGGTTTCCATTTCGCCAGCCGTGCGTCCCACTCGCACAAAGACTTTTCTCAGCACAGGTCGACCCAGGATTGTAGAAAGCTGAGACTTCACTTGATCAGCCTCCTGCTGAAGTGAACGGACGCGCGCGGCCAACGAAGGATGATAGGCCATCTGAATCCAACCGCCGTCATAGCTACTGAACTCTGCCGGTGCCTGTGGCAACTTCAGAGCGTGGGCAGAGGGAGCGTCGCTCCCAACATCCTTCGCAACGAGGGCTTTCGGTTCAAGCGGCAACTGAGCGCCAGCGCCAGAGGCTGCGCCAACGTCGGCTCCACTCTGCTGAGGCGTTAACAAAATCAACAGCGCCACAACGAGCAGACACACACGGGTCCAACGCGAGAAAACTCGCTGAACCGACTGACTGAGCGCGCCCAATATCTTCATCCGCAAAAATGCCAGCCGCGTAAGTGCGAACTTTCCGGGCACCTTTTCAAACTAAGTCTGGATCCTAGGGTCGTCAATTGCACGAACTTCGGAATCATCGTGCGCTTTCGGGTTGGACGACGAACCAGAGAACGAGCGTTCAGGAGTATGTAGGCTGCGCACAAGCACGCGCACTGTCCTCATGGCGGCGAAAATTGGTGCCCCCGAGATCCGGCTTCTCCTGGTTAGAAAAGTGAACGCAAGAGCACCAGACAAGAAGCACTCAGGCTGATCCACCAAGCCCATTTTCGCGCCGCTGCGCGGCGGGGCGAAGCATCAGGGCTCAGCACTCGACGCGACACGATTTCCGACGCCGCCCACATCAAAGTCGCCACCGTCGCAAATGTAGCAGCCCCGAGCGGCCGATGGTGTGTCTTGAGGAGCAGAATTTCTCCGAAAATAGACAGAGGTGCGACAAGCAACATCGCGCTCAACCAACTCGGGGAGAGCGGGGCGAGCTTGTCTGCTTTCTTATGACCGGCGGCTTCAAGTCCCACAATAACACTCCAACGACTTAAGCCGGACGCAACTCAAGACGTGCGCGACGCGCCGCCTGCTGAGAGATGTAGCCATGATCGATGTACCAGCGACAGGCACGCGCCAGGGCTTCGCGCGCTGACCTTGATTCGTAACCAAGCTCGCGGCGCGCCTTTTCGCTACTCACAAATACATAGTTCCCATAGTAGTTCTGAACCATTTTGCGAGTCAGAAGCGGTGGGCGACCGTTCCACCAGCTGAGCAGCTCCGAAACCGAAGCGAGTAGATTCGCCTTCTCCCGACTGATCTCCTCGCCCGGTTCTGCCAAGCCGGTGACATCAGCCAGAAGCGCATAGAGATCATGAAGGCTGAGATTCTCACCACCGAGGATATAGCGTTCGCCAATCTTCCCTTTCTCCATGGCGGCAATATGACCGCGAGCAACGTCGTCGACGTCAACAATGGAGAATCCGCCAGGCATCGTCGGCATGCGAAAACTCGGCGAGTGCCCGAGGTATTCGACGATTTGGGCGCCTGAAGGGGTAGGCTTCCAATCCCCGGGACCCATGATCATCGAGGGGTTGACGATGACGATGGGCAGACCGTCCTGCACCCCCTGCAAAGCAAGGCGCTCGGCCGCGTACTTCGCTTCGGAATAGGTATTGGGTGACGCGAGGTCGAAAGCGTTGCTTTCATCCATTGGCTCGGAGCTCTCGCTTACGCCGAGGGTCGCTGCACTGCTCGTAAAGACAATCTTTTGGATACCAGCACGTCGCGCTGCCTCGAGGGTCGCTTGAGCACCGAGCACGGTGTCGTCGAGCACGTGCGCCCGAGCCTTCTCGTCCATCGAAAAGTTCGCCGCGACATGATAAAGCTTATCGCAACCACGAAGCCCTGCGTAAACGCGATCGACGATGCGCACATCGCCAACTGCGATGCGCACCTGATCGCGGGGCAGGTCTTCTAGCTCTCGCAAGTTAGCCCCAGCGCGAACAAAGGCTTTCACCTTTTCGCCTTTTTCCACCAGCTGCCGAACAAGCCGGGCGCCCAAAAAGCCATTGGCACCGGTTACGAGGGTCCACTTCGAGCTCATGAAGCTCGTTTACCATCGCCGGGCCAAAGGAAAAAGCCTTAGCTCAGGGTTCTCAGTAGGCTGCCAGAGCTTCGCTCTGTCGCTCTTGTTGAGCTTTCTTGTAACGAACCCTGTCTTCAGGCGATGGCGCCAAAGGTACCGCCCGAGCCGACCCCTGATATCCTACATCCAGCCGGTCCAGGAACCTCAAATGCTGCTGCAAACGCTGCTGAAAGTCACCGAAATCTCGCTCTGACGACGACCAGGCGACTTCAGAGAGTGCGCAGAGTCGGGGAAACGTCATGTACTCAACCTGCTTAAAGTTCGGCATCTTCTCAGTCCAGATATTCGCCTGCACACCCAAAATATGTGTGGCCTCCTCCAAGGAAAGATCAGCTGGGGTAGGATCATAAGAGTAGACGGATTCGAGATCGAGGACTGGGGCAAACCACGCTCCTGGCTCGTGATCACCTTCGAGCTGCTTGTAGTCGAAGTAGCAATGATCTGTTGGGCTCATGATCACATCATGGTTCATCTGTGCTGCACGTACGCCGCCCTGGGTGCCCCGCCAAGACATCACTGTGGCACCAGGAGCAAGACCACCTTCAAGAATTTCATCCCAACCCACCAGGCGCCTGCCGCGCGCGTTTAAGTAGTCGCTCATGCGCCTGACGAACCAGGATTGCAGCTCATGCTCATCCCGCAGGCCTTCACTTCGGATGCGCGCTTGGCACTTCTCGCAGCTCTTCCAACGCACCTTGGGACATTCGTCGCCGCCAATGTGAAAAAATTCGCAGTCAAACAATTCAAGAACTTCGTCGAGAACTGTTTCTAGAAACTTGAACGCTTGATCACTTCCGGCGCAGTAAACATCGTCAAAGATTCCCCACTGGGTCTCCACTTCGAACGGACCGCCAGTACAAGACAGTTCAGGATAAGCTGCCAACGCAGCGACGGCGTGCCCCGGCATTTCGATCTCAGGCACTACGGAAATGGAGCGCTCTTTGGCGTAGGCAAGCACTTCACGCACCTCACTCTTGGTATAGAAGCCTCCGTACATCTTGCCTTCATTTTTTCGCCACGCAGCGACCTCCATCAAGCGCGGAAAGGCATCGATTTCGATCCGCCAACCTTGATCTTCAGTGAGATGCCAATGAAAAACGTTCATCTTGTGCACCCCAAGCAGATCAATGAATCGCTTGACGGCCTCCACCGAAAAGAAGTGTCTCGCTACGTCCAAATGAGCACCGCGCCAGCGGTAACGAGGGGAATCCTTCAGCCTCCCGGTCGCGATACAACCAAGACTTCCTGCCTCGACTAACAAAGTACGGGTCGCGTAGAAGAAACCACTCTCAGTACCTGCAGCGATCGAGATTTCGGTCTCTCCAATGCTCAATTGATACGCCTCTCGACCGAGCTCTGACTGCAAGCGCCTGAAAATGACTCGACCGCCTTGCGCTTCAACCTGAGTCGACTCCGACGATAATGCCTCTTCTCCGACCACGAGCTGTGGAGAAAAACCGAGCAAAGTGAGCTCGTCCGCAAAAATACGCGCCGTGGTCTGAACAGCTTCTGGCAATCCCGGCTCGAGCACGAGCTTGAGCCTGCCAGCGAATGAGAAAGTGTGACCAGTGGGTTCGAAAGATTGAGGTCGCGGGATCATGATGTCGTCTCATCACTCTGAACGACTCAAGGTCACTCGAAAAGCCACCACCTGGCTTGTCCCGCTCCCTCAAATGGCTGATTTCCATCAGAGTCACGAAAAGGATGAAATGAGTGCGCTTCCCCTGGAATCTGCGCAATCTCTAGGGAACAGCGCCCCCAGTGGACTCGACTGGCTCCCGGGACTCGGGTGGTTCCCCGGACTCGGCAGGCTTCGACGCCTCGGGTGTGGGCTGCGGAGGCCCAATCCACGGCAGGTGCTCAAAGTCGACGCGACCATCAGAATCACGAGGCAAAAGCACTACAAGAATGGCAACCAGCGCAGCAACGAGGAGCACGCTGGCATTGTAAAAGTGCACCGCAAGGTCTTCTTCACGTACGGTGAAGTACTGGGCGACACACAGTCCCAACAAGATCACCCAGGTTTTTCCCGCTGTCTCTCGCTCGATGCGACTGCCTGTGAGACTGAACTCGGACACCAAGAGCGGCAGCACAAAGATGAAGTGAATGTAGTAGTTCGCCGGGTACATCACGACGGGCATCATGATCATGCCCAGAAGCGCAACTCGATGAGGCTTTGCTCGAGCCCCCGCCCAGAGAGCGAGCACGAAAAACAACGTCGTCGCGAGCGCCTGAAACACCCAACGTTGCCGAAGTACTTCCGCCTGACGCCCCTCCGAACCTCCAACGACCGTGATCAAGGAAAGGTGGTTCACGTGAGGACTTGCGGTAAAACTTGAGATTTTCTTGACCCAAAGAGGCCAAGAATCCCAGCCCATGATCATTGATGAAGTAACAAAGCTAATACCGACGCAGATCAAGGCACCAAGAGCCGTCTGAAAGAACCAGCGATAGTCCTCCATGAGCTTACTGAGCGCCGGTAGCTTTTTGTCCCGCCGATAGCTCTCCAAGAGCCCATGAGCGACGGGAACTCCCAGTGCCAGCAGCGCCATTATGGGAAAGGCACGAATCAGCGCCGACATGGCCAAAAGGGCGCCTGCGGTCTTGTAGCGTTCAGTCTTCAAGGCGCAGGCGCCAAGCCCCAGAAATACCATCCAATCGTTGCGCAGTGTCGCTCCAGCCCAGTTCGATCCAAACATGTAGAAATCATTTGCGCCAAAAACCACGAGACAAACGCAAGCCGTCACGCCGCCAAAAGAACGCCACGCCACCACAGCGAAAAGTAAAAGCAACAGCGGATCGAGCACCGCCCCCATGAGCAAGACCTGGTTGCTCGCCATGGTCTTCGCGTACATCAAATGCGCGACCGCGAGCCAAACCGGTGTCGCGTTGCCACCATGGTCAGACATGCTTCCCAGGTAACCTCGCGAACCCATGGTTTCCCAGAAATAGGCCATGTCCTTTTTGAATTCGGCCCAACGTGGTTCGCTAAAACGCTCACGAACAGCGATAATTTCTGACTCAAGCTCGCTCACTTTTCGCATGCGATGGTCGCGCAGATCGCGCAATTCGGCGCGCTGAATCGATGGGGACTTGAGCCCACCATGCTCCTCCGCATAGCTCGCAACACTGGCAGCGTAGAGCCCGTCGTACTTCAGCTCATCGAAGTATTTTGCGACCGGAAAATAGACGCGCATGTCGTAATTATGAACGACGCTCGGCTCATTATGATCGTGATCATAAAACTGCGGCGTGCCCATATTGTAGAAAGCCCCGACGCTCAGGGCCGCCATGAGCGCGAGCAGCGCCACCTGAAAAGCGCGAACTGGCGGATACTTGTCGGGAGAAAAACTCCAACGCAAAACAACCCCGGCTGCCACCGCCGCGCTCAGTCCACGCACAAGACTCACTTCAAGCTTGCCCAGCGGCCAGGCATCCATGACCACCCAGCTCGCATAGAAGATTGCACCTGCGGCCAGCGCCATGAAGAGGAGATTGCTCAATAAAGCTCCCCCTTGACTCACAAAGACGATGGCTAAGAGCAACACTCCCGCAGCCACGATCATGGCGCTGCGGGCCTGCAGGCCGGAGTCAGTGGCCGCAACAACCTTCAATCGTGGCGGCAATTGCGCTGATGCTGTGTCGAAAACGGCGACCTCGGCGACGCTCAAAGACGCGTCACCCGCACCTGGTTGAATGCGAATATAACGAGCTCGTTTCCCAAGACCACTTTCATGACGCCATCTCATCCCTGGCTGAGCTACTCGCGGCGCAGTCCACAAGACTTTGAACTTCTGGCCGTCCTGCGAACCGAGGATCTTGTAGGTGTCATTATTGTCACCCATGAGGGCGACCGCTTCGATCGGCTTTTCCTCACCAAGATCAAAGTCAACTTGCGCTGACCGCCCCGAAAACACACTCGTACGATTCGTATTCCAAGCACTCCCCTCTGCGGGAACGCTGCCGTCAGTGAGTCGGGACACATCGCTCGTGCCTTGAACGCGAACTGTCGGGCGACCGCTCAAGAGTCCTTGGCCTCCCTTCCCGTTCTGCTCACAACTCAGCAACAATAGTAGCGAGCAAAAGGCAAAGAAAACACTTCGTAGAAAGTAAGCTTGCTTATTCAAAACGCCCCATCTTCTTCAATGCAACAGCCGAAATTCGTGCGACCCAAGAACGTGGCAGCATTGACCCAAACGTCACACTGACTCGATTGAGAAAACCAGTCACGGCTACGGTCTTCCCTCTCTCATATGCCGAAAGCCCCCGGCGCACGGTTTCTTTCGCTGATAATTCACCGGGAACGGGAAGTGCACTCGTCGCGAATCCAGCCGCCAACTGAAAACCAGTCTTCACGTGGCCGGGGCAAACTGCAGTTGTGGTCACGCCACTTCCCGCAAGCTCGATAGCCAGGGCCTCAGTGAAGCTCTTCACATAAGCTTTGGACGCGGCATAGGCCGCCATGTAGGGCGACGCATTGAAACCGACCACGGATGCTACCTGAAGTACGCCACCAGAACCGCGCTTGAGCATCGCTGGCAAGAGCAGCGCCGTGAGCTCCGTGAGCGCAGTGCAATTGAGCTGCACCATGTTTGCGAGAACCTGCGCGTCGTCCCGCGCAACTGCCATCGCCCGACCAACCCCGGCATTGTTCACGAGATGCTCAACCTCCCATCCTTCTCGTTCAAGGATGCGCACTACCTTCTCCGGCCCACCTGGTTTGGCGAGATCTTCGACGATCACCAGCACCTTGTGCCCGTTAGCGAGTTCGAGCTCCTCGGCCAGGGCCCGAAGCTTGTCCTCACTGCGAGCCACCAAGACCAGTCGTCCGCCCCGAGCGGCGATTTGACGAGCAAACTCCACCCCCATTCCCGACGAAGCGCCTGTCACAAGCGCTACACGATCTTTGAACACCACCCGAGCCATGAGCGCGAGCATAGCGATACCGCGCCATTGAAAAAGGCCGAGACCGCTCATTCAAGAGCTATCTCGACCTTCAAATGAAGGAAGGGCCGCCCCGGGGGACGACCCTCTCTCCTTGCCCGACTGGCACGGAAGCGCGACTTACGCTTCTTCCGCCAGCTGCTGCATTGGTGCCGGCTTTTGAAGGGCCGGTGGGTGGAACCGTTCGCCGTCTTCGGTAACAAGTCGGAGACGCTTGTAAGCGCCAAGACCAGTACCCGCGGGAATCAAGCGACCCATGATGACATTCTCCTTGATACCAGCCAAGTCGTCCGTCTTGCCGTTGATGGCTGCCTCGGTGAGCACCTTCGTAGTCTCCTGGAAGGAAGACGCACTGATGAAGGACTCGGTCGAAAGCGAAGCCTTCGTGATGCCGAGAAGCATTGCTTCTGCCACCGCGGGGCGACCGCCACGAGCCAACACACGCTCGTTTTCTGCCTCGAATACGTACTTCTCGACCTGCTCGTCCGGCAAGAAGTTCGTGTCACCACGATCCTTGATCCGAACTCGGCGCAACATCTGACGAACAATCGTTTCGATGTGCTTGTCGTTGATGGTCACACCCTGCAAGCGGTAGACCTGCTGAATTTCGTTGACCAACCAAGCAGCCAGTTCCTTCTCGCCCTTCACGCGCAAAATGTCGTGAGGGTTAGCAGGACCGTCTTGGAGAGGATCACCAGCTCGAACATGGTCACCAGGCTGAACCTGGATGTGCTTGCCCTTGGGGATCAGATACTCGCGAGTCTGATCGGTGAGCAGGTTTCCGTCCATGCTCAGCGGGGTGATTGTCACCTTGCGCTTGCCCTTGGTGTCCTTGCCAAAGTCGATAACGCCATCGATTTCCGCGATGATGGCATGATCCTTGGGACGACGGGCTTCGAAAAGCTCGGCCACGCGGGGTAGACCACCGGTGATGTCCTGAACCTTGGTGGTTTCGCGAGGCATACGAGCCAGTTCTCCACCGGGGGTGATGGCTTCGTCTTCGCTCGCCACAATGTTCGCACCTACTGGGAGCAGGTAGCGAGCATCAAGACCAGAACCAGGCAACTTCACAGGCTCACCCGTTTCCGGATCAGCAATCGTGATGCGTGGTCGGAGATCTGCAGAACGTGATTCGATGACGATCTTGCGGCTGAGGCCAGTGACCTCGTCCACCTTTTCCACCACCGTGACACCTTCGACGAGGTCACCGAACTTCACCATGCCGCCGACTTCCGTGAGGATTGGCTGGGCGAATTGGTCCCACTCGGCGACGATTGCGCCCGATTCAACTCGGTCACCGTCCTTCACCTTGAGGACCGCACCGTAAAGCAGACGATGATGCTCGCGTTCGCGACCGGTATCATCCACCACAACGATTTCACCATGGCGGTTCATGAGTACGGTGGAACCGTCTTCGCGAGTCACCAAGTTAGCGCTGCGGATGCTGACCTGACCTTCGTGACGAAGTTCGAGCTTATTGGACTCGATCTTGCCACGAGCGGCCGCACCACCGATGTGGAAGGTACGCATCGTCAGCTGAGTACCGGGTTCACCGATTGACTGAGCAGCGATGATGCCAACAGCTTCACCGACGTTGACGCGGTAACCGCGAGCGAGGTCTCGGCCGTAACACATCGCGCAAACTCCGCGTCGTGCCTGGCAAGTGAGAACCGAGCGAATCACGATTTCCTCGATACCCGCAGTCTCGATGGAGCGAACATCCGCCTCATCAAGAATGGTGTTCGAAGAGACAACAACATCGCCGGTCAGCGGATCGATCACATCTTCTAGCGTCACACGGCCGAGAATACGGTCGCCGAGAGGCTGGATGACTTCACCACCTTCTTCGAGCTTCGCAACGCGAATGCCGTCAAAAGTCATGCAATCATAAGAAGCAATCACGCAGTCCTGAGAAACATCGACCAAGCGGCGAGTCAGGTAACCTGAGTTCGCGGTCTTGAGCGCGGTATCCGCCAGACCCTTACGAGCACCGTGGGTCGAGACGAAGTACTGAAGTACTGTCAGACCTTCGCGGAAGTTCGCAATAATCGGCGTTTCGATGATTTCGCCCGAAGGCTTTGCCATCAAACCACGCATTGCTGCGAGCTGTCGCATCTGCTGAGTCGAACCACGAGCACCCGAGTCAGCCATGATGAACACAGGGTTGAAACTCGCATCCTCAACTTGCTCGCCGGTCTCCGGATCGGTCACGATTTCACGGCCGATGCCGTTCATCATTTCCTCGGTGACCTTATCGGCAACACCGGCCCAGATATCGACGACCTTGTTATAGCGCTCGCCCGAGGTGATCAGACCTTCTTGGTACTGCTCGAGAACGCGCTCTACCTCAGCCTGTGCAGCGTCGACCAGCTCCTTCTTCTTCTCAGGAATGACCATGTTGTCCATGCAGACACTGGCACCCGCGAGAGTTGAGAAGTGATAGCCCAGGTTACGCAAACGGTCGGCAAGAAGAACAGTTTCCTTGTTCTTGTTCACTCGGTAACAGATATCGATCAGTGCGCTGAGTGCCTTCTTATCGAGAACCTTGTTCACGTATTCGAAAGGCACACCGGGAGGCAGAACTTCCGAGATCAGAACACGACCCACGGTCGTTTCTATGGTGTTTCGTACCGTGGTGCCGTCAGCCTGGGGCTCGTCGATACGCACGCGAATGCCTGCATGAAGACTTGCCGTACCGGCATCGTAGGCAACACGGACCTCTTCAGGAGAAGAGTACAGACCGCGCAAATGGCCGTCGAGCTTGTTGTCCTTAAGCCCCAGGTTCTCTCGGTAGCAGCCCTTCGAGAACTTCTTCTCGCGGGTCGCGTAGTAGAGACCCAGAACGATGTCCTGGGTGGGGTTGATGATCGGCTTGCCGCTCGCCGGTGACAGAATGTTGTTCGTGCTCATCATGAGTACGCGTGCTTCCATCTGCGCTTCGACGCTGAGGGGCACGTGAACTGCCATCTGGTCACCGTCAAAGTCGGCGTTGAACGCGACGCAAACGAGAGGATGAAGCTGAATTGCCTTACCCTCGATGAGTACCGGTTCAAACGCCTGGATGCCCAAACGGTGAAGCGTGGGTGCACGGTTGAGCATCACGGGATGCTCACTGATGACCTCGTCAAGAATATCCCAAACCTCGGGACGCTCCTTTTCGACCATCTTCTTCGCCGACTTGATCGTGTTGACGAAACCGCGTTCTTCCAGCTTGTTGTAGATGAAGGGCTTGAACAGCTCGAGCGCCATCTTCTTGGGAAGACCGCACTGATGCAGCTTCAAGGTTGGACCCACTACGATGACCGAACGGCCCGAGTAATCCACGCGCTTGCCGAGAAGGTTTTGACGGAAGCGACCCTGCTTGCCCTTGAGCATGTCTGAAAGTGACTTCAGAGGACGCTTGTTGGGGCCAGTGATCGTCTTACCGCGTCGACCATTGTCGAACAGCGCATCCACAGATTCCTGCAGCATGCGGCGCTCGTTGCGGATGATGATTTCAGGAGCGTTGAGCTCCAAAAGTCGACGCAAACGGTTATTGCGGTTGATCACGCGACGGTACAGATCGTTAAGATCCGACGTAGCGAAACGGCCACCATCGAGCGGAACGAGCGGACGCAAATCCGGAGGAAGAACCGGAATCACGTGCAGCATCATCCACTCAGGGCGATTCCCGCTCCCACGAAACGCCTCGACGACCTTAAGTCTCTTCGAGAGCTTCTTCTTCTTCGCTTCGGAAGTCGCACCGTCCAAATCGATGCGCAGCGACTCACTCAAGCCATGTACGTCCACCTGACGCAGCATTTCGATGATCGCATCACCGCCCATGGCCGCTTCGAACTTGTCGTCGCCATACTCATCGAGCAGCTGCGCGTAGCGGTCCTCGTTGAGAACTTCACCGTTTTCTAGTGCAGTTTCGCCGGGATCGGTGACGATATAAGCTTCGCAATACAGAACCTTTTCGAGGTCCTTCAGCGTAATGTCGAGGATGTTGCCGATACGGCTAGGTAGGCTCTTGAGGAACCAAATGTGGGCCACAGGAGAGGCCAAGTTGATGTGACCAAGACGCTCACGTCGCACCTTGGACTGAATCACCTCGACGCCGCACTTCTCGCAGACAATGCCGCGATGCTTCATGCGCTTGTACTTGCCGCAGATACACTCGTAGTCCTTGACCGGTCCAAAGATCTTGGCGCAAAAGAGGCCTTCGCGCTCCGGCTTAAAGGTACGATAGTTAATCGTTTCAGGCTTCTTGACCTCGCCGTTCGACCACTCGCGGATCTTTTCTGGACTCGCAAGTGAGATGCGAATGGCGGAAAAGGAAAGTGGATCCTTAGGCTTTTCGAAGAACGAAAAAATGTCACGCATGGGGGTGGGCTCCGTTTGTGTGCGCTGAGTTCTGACTAGAGAAAGTAACTATTCGAAGGGGGAAAGCAGGCTCGCCTGGGACACGCGAGGCGAGCCGAGCTGAAGAAGCTGAGAATCAGTCTTCCGCTGCCACCGGTGCTGTGCCGGGGCCTTCCACCAATTCCACGTTGAGGCAGAGCGATTGCAGTTCTTTGAGAAGAACGTTGAAGCTCTCCGGTAGACCTGCCTCGAGGACGTATTCGCCCTTGACGATTGACTCGTACATTCTTGTACGACCCTGCACGTCGTCGCTCTTCACGGTGAGGAACTCTTGGAGAGCATAGGCCGCTCCATAGGCTTCCATGGCCCAAACTTCCATTTCACCGAGACGCTGACCACCGAACTGCGCCTTACCACCCAGCGGCTGCTGGGTAACAAGCGAGTAAGGTCCGATTGAACGGGCGTGGATCTTGTCGTCGACCAAATGGTGCAGCTTGAGGACGTACATCACACCAACGGTGACCTCGTTCTCGAATGGCTCGCCCGTGCGGCCGTCGAATACGATTTGCTGACCTGAACGATCGAGGCTTGCTGCTTCGAGAGCGTCTTTGATCTGGCCTTCGTTGGCACCGTCGAACACCGGAGTCCCCATAAACACACCACGACGAAGCTTCTTGGCCAAAGCGGTCAATTCTTCCTCGTTGAGCGTCTTCACAAAGTCCTGGAACTTAGGATCTTGCTCGTAGGCTTTGAGAACGCGGTCGCGGAGCTTTTCAATTCCCCAACCCGCATCAAGCGCCTGACCGATTCGCTGACCAAGCTGACGAGCAGCGAGTCCGAGGTGAACCTCGAGAATCTGTCCCACGTTCATGCGGCTCGGAACTCCGAGCGGATTGAGCACGATGTCTACCGGAGTGCCGTCGGCCAGGTAAGGCATGTCTTCTTCAGGAAGAAGGCGACTCACCACACCCTTGTTGCCGTGACGACCGGCCATCTTGTCACCGATCTGAAGCTTACGCTTGATGGCAATGTAGACCTTGACCATCTTGATGACGCCCGGAGGCAACTCATCACCGCGACTGAGGCGCTCAATCTTGTCACGGAAGTGCTCTTCGCGAGTGCGGATCACTTCTTCCAAGTCGTGAAGGAGCTGAGCAACCTTATCGGAGTCGGACTCAATGGGAATCTCACCCCAGTACTTGCGAGGGGTACGACTGAGCTCGGCGTCGCCGATGTTCGTGTCCTTCTCAAGCAGAGTGTTGCCATTGTCGTCGACCAACTTACCAGTCGTCTTCTTGCCAACCAGAACCACTCTGAGTCGATGGAAGAAGCTGTCTCGGATGACCTTCACTTCTTCGTCGCGAGTCCTCTCGAGCTTGGCGCGTTCTTCGTCCTCAATCGCCTGAGCGCGTGAGTCTTTTTCAGTGCCCTTGCGTGAGAAGATGCGCGCATCAATCACGATTCCGCCCACACCTGGGGGAACCTTGAGTGAGCTGTCGCGAACATCGCCCGCTTTTTCGCCGAAGATGGCTCGCAGCAGCTTCTCTTCAGGAGAAAGCTGAGTCTCACCCTTGGGAGTGATCTTGCCGACGAGAATGTCGCCAGGATTCACCTCTGCACCGATGCGAACCACACCAGCGTCGTCGAGGTCCTTGAGGGCCTCTTCACCGACGTTCGGAATGTCCTTGGTGATTTCCTCTTTGCCGAGCTTCGTGTCACGGGCAACGCACTCAAACTCTTCGATATGGACCGAAGTGTAGACGTCTTCCTTAACAATGCGCTCGCTGATGAGAATCGAGTCTTCGAAGTTGTAACCTTGCCAAGGCATGAACGCGACGAGCACGTTTTGTCCAAGTGCAAGTTCACCGCAATCGACAGCGGGACCGTCAGCCAACACGTCGCCAGCCTTCACAACCTCGCCCGGACGGACTGAAGGCCGCTGGGTGTAGCAAGTGCTCTGATTCGAACGCTGGTACTTCGTGAGATGGTGAATGTCAGGAATGCCGCTGCCGCCTTCGTCCGTCGGACGAACCACCACACGCTCAGCATCGACGCTTTCGATGATGCCGTCGCGGCGTGAAACCGCGCAAACACCTGAGTCGATAGCCACGTTGCGCTCCATCGTCGTTCCAACGAAAGGAGCTTCCGAGCGCAGGCAAGGAACAGCTTGACGCTGCATATTCGCACCCATGAGGGCACGGTTAGCATCGTCGTGCTCAAGGAACGGCACGAGGCAGGCTGCTACCGAAACCATTTGGTTCGGAGCGATGTCCTGAAGCTCGATCTGCTCCTTCATCGTCATGCGGAAATCGCCGTTCAAACGCGACGAGACCACATTGGAGCTGAACGTTCCGTCCTCTTCGAGCTCTGCTGAAGCCTGGGAAATGAACTTTCCTTCTTCTTCAAGAGCGCTGAACCAATCAATCTTGTCGGTGACTCGACCATCCTTCACGTGACGGTACGGGGTCTCCACGAATCCGTATTCGTTCACGCGAGCGAAGGTAGAAAGCGACGCAATCAGACCAATGTTCGGACCTTCAGGCGTTTCAATCGGGCAGATGCGACCGTAGTGCGTGGCGTGAACGTCTCGCACCTCGAAGCCAGCGCGCTCGCGAGTCAAACCACCTGGTCCGAGAGCACTGAGACGACGCTTATGCGTGACCTCAGAGAGCGGGTTGGTCTGATCCATGAACTGCGAAAGCTGGCTGCTTCCGAAGTACTCTTTCACCACCGCGCCCACGGGCTTGGCGTTGATCAAGTCATGCGGCATCAGCGTGTCGATTTCCTGCGACACGCTCATGCGCTCTTTGATGGCGCGAGCCATACGAACCAGACCGATGCGGTACTGGTTTTCCATCAATTCGCCTACCGCTCGAACGCGGCGGTTACCGAGATGGTCGATATCGTCGACGCTGCCGCGGCCATTTTTCAAGTCGATGAGATGTTTCACCGTCTGAAAAATGTCGCGCTCAGTCAGCGTGCGCTGGTCAAGCTGGGGAACCTCTTCTCGAGGTAGATCGCGGTAGAACTTGTAGTTCAACTTCAAGCGACCCACTGCACTCAAATCGTAGCGCTCAGAATTGAAGAACAGGTTGTTGAAGAGCAACTTCGCCGTTTCCAAGGTCGGGGGATCGCCCGGACGAAGACGACGATAGACTTCCATGATGGCGTCTTCGGTGGTCTCAGTCTTGTCAGCGATGAGCGTGTCACGCAGGTATGAACCCACGTTCAAGCCATCGATGAACAGAACCTTGAAGGTCATCACATTGGCTTCTCGCAATCGTTCGATAGCGAGCTCAGTGACTTCCTCGTTGCACTCCATGAGAACTTCGCCGGTCTCTTTGTCGACGACGTCCTCTGCGCACACCTTGCCAATGAGGTCTTCGGTGTCGAGAGGCAGATTCTCAATCCCGGCATCGCGGATCTTGCGAATCGCGCTCTGAGTAAACTTCGTGTTGCGACGTACGAGGGTCTTCCCATCGTGTTTGATGTCGCGAGTCGCACGCTGACCCAGAAGCAGATCAAATTCGACCGTCTTGCTCGCCGTTTCCCCTTCACCAAGCGTAATCGTCTCGGTGTCATAGAAGTAGGTGAGCAAGTCCTGCGCGCTGTGCCCGAGAGCACGAAGCAACACGGTCGCGTGCATTTTGCGACGACGGTCGATACGAACATAGATGATGTCCTTGTGATCGAACTCGAAGTCGAGCCAGGAGCCGCTGTAAGGAATGACTCGCGCGGAGTAGAGCAGCTTGCCTGAAGAGTGGGTTTTGCCCTTGTCGTGGTCAAAGAACACGCCGGGACTTCTGTGCAACTGAGACACGACAACGCGCTCAGTGCCGTTGATGATGAACGTACCGGTTTCGGTCATCAAAGGAATTTCGCCGAAGTAAACTTCCTGCTCCTTGATGTCGCGAACGATTCGTTCCCCGCCTTCACGCGCATCGTAGACCATCAACTGGGTGGTCACTTTGATGGGTGCAGCGAAGGTCATGCCTCGCTGGCGGCATTCATCTACATCGTACTTGGGCCGCTCAAGGCTGTATCCAACGTACACAAGCTCACTTGTGCCGTCGAAATCCTTGATCGGAAAGACGCCCTTGAAGACTCCTTCCAAGCCGATTTCGTCACGTTCCTTCGGATCGATATCAGACTGCAGAAACTTGTCGTAACTGCGCTTCTGAATACCGATGAGATTCGGAACATCGACAATGGAATTTACTTTTCCGAGATTCGTACGATGTCGAAAATTAGATTGGACCTTGGACGCCATTTTCCGGATTCTCCAAACACACCAAGCGGGCTACGACATGGGACTCTTGATTGAGTCCGCGCCGCCCCGCAAGGCAATCCCCTCACGATTGCAGGCCCACGCTGGCAGCCCCACCCGAAATGGTGGGGCGCCGCGCGGCCATCGAAGTCAACTGATAAGCCAAAATCGAGTTATTTAACCTCGACCTTAGCCCCAGCTTCTTCGAGCTTCTTCTTGATGTCTGCAGCGTCATCCTTGGATACGCCTTCTTTGAGGGTCTTGGGTGCGCCCTCAACGAGATCCTTGGCTTCTTTGAGGCCAAGACCGGTGATCTCACGAACTACCTTGATCACGTTGATCTTCTTCGCGCCAGCATCGGCGAGAACTACGTCGAACTCGGTCTTCTCTTTCAGCTTCCTCAGCGGCTGCTACAGGTGCTGCGCCGCCAGCGACGGCTACGGGTGCAGCGCTAACGCCCCACTTTTCTTCGAGCTCTTTAACGAGTTCTGCGATCTGGATAACGGGGAGGTTCGACAGGTAGTCGACAACCTGCTCTTTGTTAATATCGGTCATTTTGGGTGCTCCTTGAACTGCCGCAATCGGAGCTACCCATGCGGTCGATGACGTTCTTTACTTTTTGATTTTCAGTTTGACTTCGGCGCCGCCCTCGAAGTTTCGAGTCCGACGCAGAGGGAGTCGATTGCGGAGAGGCTAAAAACAGCGACTGCTGCTCAGCCAGCATCCTTGGTGCGCTTCGCCTCGAGAAGGAGAGCGAAGTTTTGAGCGGGCGCGTGGATCAAACGCACGAAGCTCTGAGCAGGTGCAGTGAAGAGAGCGAGGAGCGTAGCGCGAGCTAGTCCTCTGCTTGGCCGGAGCCAACTGGGGCTCAACAGCTCTCGCGTCGAGAACCGCGCCGTCCATCGACCGGCTTGATCTTCAGCTTGTCGTTGCCTTTGACGAATTCCTTAAGAATACGAGCAGCTGCGCTCGGCTCCTCATAGGAAAGCGCCACACGGTCATGCCTTTGAGTGCTTTTTCCGTCAAATCATCGACGAAGCTCTCATCAGCAAGGGCCTTGCGGATCAGGGTGTTCTTGAGCACCTGGTACTTCACTCCGCGTTCGCGGGATTCGCCACGCCGATTCCTCGACCTGAGCCACAGTCAGACCAGCATAGTTGACGAATACCGCAGGAACTTCGTCTCGCGAATGGTTCCACGGATGCTAGCAACGGCTGCTTCTTTCGGTGGATGACGCTTCTCCTCCTCAGTGGCGACGGAAACCGAATGCGGCTCGACGCGGACGCCAGGGCCCATCGTGCTCGAAACCGTTACGCTTCTCACGTACACCCCTTGTGGCAGTCGCTGGGCGTCGAGCGTGAAGCTCAAGCACCATAGCGCGGGCATTTTCGGTCAGTTTTATTTACTGAACGACTTTTGACCGATGCGTGCATGCACGACACCCGCCTTGTCGACACGGTACTCAACTTTTCACCTTGCCTCGGCAACAGCTTGAGCGACATTCATTGAGTCACGCTGCCCACCTTCGGGTTCGGCATCAAGCCACGGGGACCAAGAACACGACCGAGCTTACCAACAGCACCCATCATGCTGGGTGTCGCGATCGCGCGATCGAAGTCGAGCATGCCACCTTGGACAAGCGCGAGCGACTGATCGGCGCCAGCGAAGTCCAGCTCCTGCATCGAGGGCCTCCTTCTCTTTCTCGCCTTTTGCGAAGACAGCAACGCGAACGGTCTTTCCAGTGCCATGAGGCAACACGACCGCACCACGTGCCCATATATTTGATCGGCGTGCTTCGGATTTCATGCGAGGCGCACCGCGATGTCGACGCTTTCGTCGAACTTTGCGTAGGCCAGCTTCTGAACGACATCGACAGCTTCATCCACTGGATAAAACTTTTGCCGCTCATAACCGGCGAGAGCTTCCGCCCTCTTGCTTTTGCAACTTTTTTCGGCATTTAGGTCAGTCTTTGACTCCTGGTTCTGTCACTGCACATTCCGAAGGAAGACAGTCGAACCAGTAAACTGATGAGGGGAAATCCGAAGATTTCTTGAAGGAATTCGGTTTGAGCGCAACGCTGAAATGGAAGACGCATTTCGTCAACGTCAACGCCCATGCTGCGCGCGGTGCCAGCAATGCTCTTTGATGCTGAACACAAGATGAGAAGCGTTTCATAACTTCCCCCGTTGATCTTCGGCAATCTCTTTGACCTGGTCCCAAGTGAGCTTGCCCACCTTATTCTTGTTTGGTTCAGCTCAGCCCGACTTCAACTTCTAGACGCCCTTGCTCGATCAGGATGTTGGCCGGAGCCGACTTCATGATGAAGCTGAAAGAACGATGGGCCTGGTCATCCCGGCACGATGGTTCTTGAGCTTCTGGCTCTTAGCGTTGAACTCTTTGCAAAACCCCATGATGTTCACGCCGTGCTGACCGAGCGCGGGACCAATGGGGGGTGCAGGGTTAGCCTTACCAGCCAGGAATTGCAGCTTGATGTATCCGGAAATCTTCTTCTTTGAGGCAGCCATGTTTTTTCTCGCCTTTATCGCTTTTCTACGTCGGAAAAACTCAGTTCTACGGGGGTATCCCCGTTTGAAGATGCTCACCTTAACCTTGAGCTTCTGCTTGTCTGCGTTCACTTCCTGGACGGTGCCCGAGAAGTTGGCGAACGCACCCACGACTACGCGCACTTCGTCAGCCCTGGTGGAATTGGGTACCGAGCTTCGGCTTCGAAGTCCCTGCGAGATGCACTTCGCGGACCCATCGATACTGGGAGGTTGAACTTCTTGTGGCCTGTTGTTCCAATGAAGCCCGTGACCTTGGGTGTGTCTTTCACCACATGCCACGCGTCTTCTCCCATCAACATCTCGACGGAGAAAGATGTAACCGGGGAGGCTGTTCGGCTGCGAACGCGCTGTTTGCCGCTCTTCAGCGTCTCCGTGATTTGCTCAGTCGGGATAAGGATTTCGCCGAAGCAATCTTCCATCTTAAACTGACGAATTCGCTCTTGAAGAGCCGACTTCACCT
>CAVQAT010000007.1:0-52095 GCA_963710555.1 uncultured delta proteobacterium | reverse complement strand
AGGTCATCGAGCGTCCACCCAGCCAAATTCCTTCGTACCTAGAGGCTCGAGCCCAAATGCACGAGCGCGTCTACATGGAGAAAATCGGAGAAGCGCGTCAGCAATGGTTGGACGGTTTGCGTCGACGCACCCACGTCGAAGTTCGACTCTAGCCGCCATTCACCGGTAACGATGGCGTTGTCACTCTGACAAATTGATCAGCCCGCCTTGCAAACCCTTGCCAAGCTGACAAGAGAATTCGGCGAACTGGCAAGAAAAGCAGCCCCTGGAGCCGCAAATACTCGAATCGAGCGCATTTGCTTTTCTGGCACGCCCTGTGCTCAAAGACCTGAACGATGCGCCAATTGCTTCGCCTCTTGCCTCTCCTCCTGCCCCTGCTCTCGCTGGTGACTCACGTCAGCGACGCTGAGGCTCAAGAAGTCACCTTGCAAAATCAAGGTTTCCGAATCAACCGAAAGGTTGAACGCAAGACGGACGAGGCTCCTTTCACGATCAGTCGCCAGGATTGCTACGACGATGATCCGGATGAGGAGGACTACGACCGTATTGCGGATACGGGAACTCGCACCTGGATAGAAATGTCGGTGTCTCTCTCTGGGACCAACGCAGCACGTGACACGGTTGAAGTCTGGGCGAGTCAAACTGCCAATTGCCTCGACGTCAACGAGCGACGAAGTGACGGGGGCAACTGCCACCAAGTTGCCAAGGCAGTCCAGGCCAACGAATTGATCAAAGAACTACGCGTCTACCCGCGTGTCTTGATCACGGAAGAAGGATTGAACAATACGGATAACGCCGCCGAGTATCCCGACATTGACCGATGCAACGACCAGGCGAACGAAAAAGAAGAGGCTTTGATCCTATGGATTCTCCTCAAGCGGGGTGATGACATCGTGAGTTCCGCGAAATGGGAGGACTCAATGATCGACACCCTCGCGCCGACGCCACCTGACGCGTTGACAGCCGGTCCCGGAGATGAGCACTTGTTCCTCGAATGGAACATCGAATCGACCGACGAATTCGTCGATACCGATGGCTTCACTTATTACTGCGTCCCCAAAGATACGATGTCGAGCGATCCCGATTACGATCCTAGTGCCGGCGGAGCCGGTGGGGGTACATCTGGGGAGGCGTGCTCCCAAGAAATCATCAAGCAGGGTGAGCTCCCTGGAGCAGAAGCTGCAGAGTACGAATGCGGCAAGGTCACAGGAAAAGGAGCTCGCGAGGGGCAAACCGACGAGCTCGTCAATGACGTATATTATGCGGTCGCGGTTGCGGCCAGGGACGTGGCAAAGAACCAAGGCAGGTTGTCGCCTGTCAGCTGCAGCACTCCCCAAGAAGTGATCACCTTCTTTGAGGAATACAAGAATGCTGCAGGCCGCGGAGGTGGTGGTTTCTGTGGTTTTTCCGCCCGAACGAGTTCGAGCGGTCTGATTCTCGTGATCGCATTCGGAGCCCTGTGGCTGCTTCGCCGTCGAAGGACATTTTCGTGAAACGCTCTTCACGCAACCGACCTGTCACTCGTCTGCCGCTCAGCGCACTCTTGGCATTCGCGTTTCTCCAGTGCATGAGCCTGAATGCCTTCGCTCATGAAGATGACGACCCCGCTGGGCATGACACACGAGCCTACGATCCCGATTACGATCCGGAACGCTATCGTTCGCCGCGTTATGGCGCCTTTGAATTTCGCATCGGTCCCTATTTCCCTCAGGTCGACAGTGAATTCGGCGGAGCAACTCCCTTTGCCGATTCATTCGGAGATAGTTCCGCTATTGCGATCGGCTTTGAAGCCGACTGGCAGGCGCTCCGCATCCCCCACTTCGGAAGCCTCGGTCCGGGTTTAGGTTGGCACTACACGCAGAAGAGCGGTGTCGCTCCCTTTGCGGGTCCGCCTCTGAACGACAACGGCCCCTCCGCGCACAAGCAACGCTTTTGGTTGATGCCGATGTATCTCGTGGCCGTCCTTCGAGTCGACGTTTTCGCCAAGGAGTTCAGCATCCCAGTCGTGCCCTATCTAAAAGGCGGTTTGGCTGTCGGCCTCTGGGAGTCGAGAGACGCCAGCCAGGTCTCCGAATTCGACGACGTTCGCGGCCAGGGTCTGGAAACAGGCCTCCAGTTTCAGCTAGGTGCAATGTTGCACCTGAATCCACTGTCTCGGCAGGCGTCGATTGACATGGACAATACTTCAGGTGTGAACGACGCCTACCTCTACATCGAGTGGTGGAAGAGTAGTGTCGATAGCTTTGGCAAAGGCATGCAGGTGGGCACAAGCACCTGGATGGCTGGCCTAGCCATTGAATTCTAGCGCTGGACGAAGGCTCAATCAGGTGGTCTCCTTCTAGGAGCGCTCATCGGGACGCCACCACGATGAAATTCAATCAAGGCATACCTGCCACAGAACTCCGCCCCTTCTCGGTCGAAGATCCGATCGGAAATGGACCACGTGCTCAGCTCGGACCAAAAGCGCGCGTTCGCACCCCCGCGCGCGTCCCCACTCCGCCGCGTGCCCCTACCTTGCGACAAGTAAACGCAGGTAAGTCGACTACCTCCAACGCACAGCTCCCCGCCGCCAAGGAGAAGAAGACTGGCTGGCTCACCGTGCTGATCATTGTCGGCCTCATCGCCGCAGGTGCTCAGACCGCCGTTCCGCTTCTCTGGCGCCTCTACAATCAGAGCCAGCTCAAAGAGCAAGGCGAGCTAGCTCATGCTCGCATCATCTCAGTCACTCAGACTAATGTGACCATCAACGACGACCGGGTGTATGCGGTCGAAGCCGAGCTCCGCCTGCCCAACCATCAGCCCTTCAAGGCGACAGTAGAACAGAGCTTCTCTGCCTTTGAAGTCAATCGGCTCCGCCCCGAAGCGCTAGTTGAAGTACGCTACAACCCCGAATTGACGAGCGAATTTGTCATCACGGGTCATGCCGTCGCTACCCCGTTAGCAGACGAAGACGAACCGGCAGTCATTGAGGTCAAAGAGGTGGACGAACCTGCCATGCCAAGAGAACCTCAGGCGGCTGAACAGAGCGAACCGGTTCCTGCTCAAGCCGCTCCGCTCAAGCCAGCAAGCGAAAACAACAGCGCCGCAAATTCCGACACCGATCGACTCAGTTGTGCTCAGGCTCGCGCCTGCTGTCGTATCGTTTCCCCGGACAACGCGGGCTGCGATTCTTATCTCAATCCCCACATTCCCGACGAAAGCTGCCGACTCGCCCTGCGCGCCTATGCAAATGCGGCGACATCGCTCGGCAAGAGCTGCCAAGGATTCTAAGATGCTTGAATTTCGCGCAACGATCCGAATCAAATCGAGCCCCGAGGCGATCTGGAGCGTGCTCGTGGATACATCAAGCTGGCCTGAGTGGGATCCCAATTGCGAGAAAATTACGGGTGAAGTGATCCTGGGCGCCAAACTGAAGGCGTTTACCAAGCTTGCTCCGGGACGCGCGTTTCCTGTGATCGTGAGCGAACTGGAGCACCCCACTAAAATGGTTTGGCTGGGAGGAATGCCTTGGGGGCTGTTCAAAGGAGTCCGCACCTTCGAACTCGAGGCCAGCGATGATGGCTGGACTCAATTCTCTGTCAGCGAAGTCTTCAGTGGACCAATGCTGGTGATGATCAAGCGTTCGCTGCCCGACATGACCGCTCCCTTCGAGCAATTTGTCGCGGGACTCAAGTCTCAGGTCGAGTCCCAGCCAGACTCGGCTCGCCCAGAAATTCAGTCGCAAAAAATTGCGCAGGGCTAGCAGTCGCGCCCACGGTCACGACCACCACTGGCCCCGTTTTTCGGAACACCAGCGCCCATGCCGTGCGTCAAATAGCAACAAGCCAATCACTCTCGTGATCGGCTTGTCATCGTAGGCTGCACTCTGTCCAAAGTGCGCTCTGTCTCTGGGGAGCTCAAAGAAGCTCCCTCCGACCATGGTTGCGGGCTGCAATCGCTTCCCACCGTCACGACAAATCACCTATCTCCGAATAGTCGGAAGAAGAAGGCTCTCCGATGCCCACCACCGGAGAAACCCACGACTATTCGATGATCTTTTTGTAGCGGACTCGACGCGAAAACCGGCTCTCAGCGAACCAGCTTACGCGTTCAGCGAGTTCAGTTCGGGCGCGCAGAGCGAGCCTTGGAACTATTGCCGTTCGTCTTCGCAGACTTCTCAGCTTCTTTTCCCTCAGAATCGTTGGCTTCCGCCGTCTTAGACTCAGCCGCCTTGGCTCCTGCGCTCTTGGACTCAGCCTTCTTCGCCTCTTCTTCTGCCGCTTCGGCAGCTAGGGCAGCTTCGGGACCGATCCCATGCTTGATCATGATCTGAGTGGCGAGACTCTCCATCAATTCAGGATGCTCCTCCAAGTAGATCCGCGCATTGTCACGACCCTGACCAATGCGCTCGGTTCCCATTGAGTACCAAGCGCCGCTCTTCTGAACGAGGCCAGCATCCACTGCAAGGTCAACAATTTCACCTGAACGACTCACGCCCTTGCCATAGATGATGTCGAACTCCACTTCGCGGAAAGGAGGCGCCATCTTGTTCTTGGCGACCTTCACGCGAGTGCGGTTACCAATGACGATGGTATCCTTGCCAGAGGTGTCCTTGATGGCGCCAATACGACGCACATCCAAACGCACGGAAGCGTAGAATTTCAAGGCATTTCCGCCTGATGTAGTTTCAGGACTACCGAACATCACACCGATCTTCATGCGGATCTGGTTGGTGAAGAACATCATCGTATTTGAGCGAGAAACGCTTGCGGTCAACTTACGGAGAGCCTGACTCATCAGGCGAGCCTGAAGACCCACATGGCTATCGCCCATGTCGCCTTCGATTTCGGCCTTGGGTACCAGTGCTGCCACGGAGTCGACGACCACGAGATCAACTGCACCACTGCGCACCAACATGTCCGCAATTTCGAGCGCCTGCTCACCGTAGTCAGGCTGACTGATCAATAGCTCGTCAGTCTTCACGCCGAGCTTGCGAGCGTAACCCATGTCGAGCGCGTGTTCTGCGTCGATGAATGCAGCAACGCCACCCTGCTTCTGCAATTCAGCAATCGCGTGAAGCGTCAGAGTCGTCTTACCGGAAGACTCTGGACCGTAAACCTCGACAATGCGGCCCTTGGGGTAGCCACCGATACCAAGCCCCAAATCGAGCCCGAGAGAGCCGGTGGGAATGACCTCGACAGCCTTGACCTTCTCCCCCTCTTTGAGACGCATGATTGCGCCTTCGCCAAATTCCTTCTGGACACTGGCAATGGCGAGTTCGAGGGCTTTGCTCTTGTTTTTGTCTTCCATCTTCTTGGTCTTTTCGCTCTCAGTAGTGCAGTGCTCTGAGGTAGGCGCTGCGCCCTAGATGATGCTCTTCGATAAGTCTGCACTCTTCAATAGTTGCAGGTCTTCTCAAGAGGGTGCCCATCTGAGACTCGCGCGGGTTTTGTGCTTTGTTCAACGAAGCGTTTTAGGTTTTTACTGGTCTCTTGTTCAGGTGTCAAACACTGAACAGAAAGTTTTTGTTCAGTGTTTCCGGAAGTGTCTCGGACCACGCCGGAGCGGGCTTCGATTTGCTTCTCGGAAACAACTGAACTCTATCTACCCATAAAACGAAGAGATTGCGAGCTCAGATAGGACATAGAATGTCCTAAGCAGGCGAAAACCGCATCAACCAGGCGTGAACATGATGGGGTAAGTCACCTTCACAGTTCCGCGCTCGGGTGCTGGGAAGCTCAAACCGTAGAATGCACTCACCACACAGCTCTTCACGGCAGCATCTGGGAAGTCACCAGAGGCTGAGGCATTCGCCACCACCCCATCACTGCCCACAATGAAGCGGACGGGAATGCGTCCCTCCAGGCTCGGGTTGCGGCCAAGACCCTGCTCGTAACACATGCGAAAGCGCCCGAAATTCTGACGTACGATGCGACGGATCACTTCGGGAGGAATGTGACCCGAGACCTCCGGATTGAGGAGCGTCGGGATACCAATCCCAGCCGGTTTGTGGCCTTTGCCAGTCAGCGCCGTGCTTCGCCCGAACTGCCCTGTCCCGCCTCCCTTCAAACCAAGCCCACCTCCGAGCGGCCCTCCCCAACTCAAACCGATGCCACTACCATTGCCGAAGAGGTCACCGCCTCCCATTCCAGAACCTGAAAGTCCGAGTCCACCCATTCCTCCTGACTCGCCAATCTCCGCACCGAACATCGCGCCGTTGTAAGATTCAGCGTCAGGTCCAAGCGCTGGGTCGCGAGCGAAGACTGACATCGGGGAATTGGGATCGTTGGCTCCCGCGAGCAAGCCATTCATACCAAATTCACCCGCGAGAGCGATTGCTTCGAGGCGAGAGACGGTTGCGGTTTGTGTGTCGGGTGGTCCCTTGATGGCCACGCGCTTGTTCGTGCGCTCCGTGTCCACCTTGCCAGCTTCACCTTCAGCCCCCTGAGCTTTTTCACCGGCGCGCCCTTCGTTGTCGCCGCTATCCGGCTCAGGCGCTTCCTTCTCAATTTCACGCTCTCGCTCGCTCGCGGCCTCAAGATACTGACTGATCAACAGCAGACGATCCTGGCTGAGTGCGGCTTCGTCCTCGATTCCCAGAGGAGGAACAAAGTAGGCAAGCGACAGCATCAGAGCTCCCGCCACGCCCAAGGTCATGCCGAAGTACGAAGGGACTGCCCAATCCATATTGGCCATCAATCCTCGCGGAATGGGCTGCGATTTCTGGACAAGGCCAATACGCACTTCGACACCCGGCAGCTTCATCGCCACGTGCATTCCTGCGCCAAGGCGTTGTTGCTTTGCACGGGTGACAGTCTGACAATCTTCCGCCCCTTCCATCACTTCACGCAGAGACGTTTTCGACTTCCCCTGCTGCACGATTCCTTCAGCGACGTCCGGCACAATCGCGCGAACCACGCCATCCTCGACCAGTGCCACCGGCAACCGCATCCGCCCGAGCACGTCAGCCGGCAAGTGAAAGTCGACAGGCTCGGGTTGCCCTGCCTCACCGATGACAAAGCTACGCGGAGGGCTCAAATGCGCGACATGAAGCACACTTGAGCCCCAACTGACGATCACTTCAAGCGCTAGATTCGATTCCCCGTATTCATTGGTTTCATCAAAACCCACCTCGCGATCGAAGAGGTCCCACGTCTCCGCCGCCATCAGCCGCTCATCCGCCGTAGGAGTCGCCAACATGGGGGTTTCAAAGGGATTTTCACGCACTGGTTGCGCGTCAACAGCAAAGGGATCACTGGGTGGAGGGAAAATAGATTTGTGCTCGTCCATGGTTAGGCTTCCTCTGCGAGCGCGACGCAAAGCGGCATCCGCCACACGAAGGAAACGCGCACAGCAGAGCTCACCAAGCACCGACGCTCGTCGTCACGATTCGTCGTCCACCCGTCACCACGACGGGCTCCCTCTCACTGACACCAAGGGTCAGCAAAGGTTCATGGGAGTCCCAACATTTCTTGGAAGCTCAAGAAGCTGGCGCAAGACCGAGGTCTGACAGGATTAGTCGCAGTTTCCTTGAGTTGCCGGACCCCTCGACCACTCAACAAGGATATCCCGTTCCTCGGTGGTGATGACTACCGGTATCGAACTTTGCCGGGGGGGCATGAGATCAGCATTTACCCAGACCCCGACATCGCGTTTCCACTCCAGCACGTCTTCATAGGTTTCGAGGGACATCGGCCCTCTGGCGTCGTCCGAATCGTTGTGACACTTGGTACAATGCTCAGCGAGGATCGGCTCCACATCGCAGTACTCAAGTTCAACAGCCTCGACCTGCTCCATCCCACAAGCGCTGAGGAAAGCTAGTAACGAAACTGCGAGGAGTTTACTCGGTCCATTCGCTCCGGGGCTCAAAATCCTTCGCGTCACTTCTCAGTATTACGTCAGAATCGAGGGCGAGGCGCGGATTATTTCAAGATTATCCGCCTGATTGTCACTCATTCGTGGCGGATTCAGGCTCCTCACGGCGTCGAACAATCATACGCTCGGCCCGCCGAGCGGTCGCACGTTGCACAAGGAACACATGGTCCCCCAATACGACAGAGTCACCTACAACCGGAACACGGCCCAGTTTCTCGGCAATGTAGCCACCAAGACTGACTGACTCTGCGTCGTCGTTCTCACCAATAAGATCGAATACTTTGCGCGTCTCAGCACGCCCTCGACACATGAAAGAACCATCGCCTCGCTTCACGATGAAGCTCATGAGCGCGTCGCTCTCGTCCTGGATCTCTCCGACAATCTCCTCAAGCACGTCTTCGAGAGTCACCACCCCCTCGGTTCCTCCGTACTCGTCAACAACCACCGCCATGTGATTGCGAGTTTCCTGGAAGCGTTTGAGAAGTTCCTCCACGAGGGTCGACTCGGTCACGTAATCGATGCCTCTCGCGAGTGGGTCAAGAATTGACTGACTCGATTCCGCCACCTCATCTGAAGTCGCGTTGAACCCGCGATTGTGAAGATCAAACAATACGTCTCGCGCAAGAATGATCCCCTCAATCTGGTCGACCTGACCAGTTCGAGAATAGGGAAATCGGCTATAGCCAGATTCGCTAACGACGCGCAGATTCTCGGCGATCGACTTTTTCCCGCTGAGAAAAATCGTAGATGTACGCGGGACCATCACGTCGTAGGCGCACAGATCGCGCAGGCGCGCCGCACCATCAATCATCTTTGCTGTCCGGGCGGCAAGTGCCCCCTCGCTGCGTCCTAGTTCGGCGAGGAGCCTGATCTCTTCCAGGCTGGTCACCGGGGCTCGCTCGCCACGGATCACCACTGTCATCTGCCGGATCACCCAAATGAGCGGCTTAAACACCACGACAAAGCCCGTGACCAAGTAGACCACGGGAACGATGAACTTAGCTGTGTGGACGGCACCGAGAGTTTTCGGAACAATTTCGCTGAAGAGGAGAATCGCAACAGTGAAGACAAGCGAGAAGATCCAAAGCGAACTTTCGCCATAGACTTCGACAAAGTTTGCACCCGCTACCGCCGCGCCAATGGTGTTAGCGGTGGTGTTCAAGATCAAGATCGCTGCAATGGGGATGTCGATCTCTTCCTTGAACTTTCTCAGGATCTGCCCCGCACGACTCTCGCCCAAGGCCGACGCTTGGGCGTGAGAGACGGTCAAGAGCGCCGCTTCACTGATGGAGCAAACGAATGACACCACCAAGGCCAGTAGGACCGCTAAGATGAGGGCGCTCATGAGAATTTCGCCAGCTAGCTTCGCTTCAAAGAGAAACGAAAGACGTTAGCGTAGCGGCTGTCCTCCGGGACCAACCAAACCAGAGGGAGCAGCAGCCCCTCCCGCGCGAGCAGCCTGCTGCTGTTGCTGCTGCAAGAGCTGAGCAACCATGCGCGAACGCTCCACAGCGAATTGCTTCACTTCGCGAACATTTGACGCAGCAAGCTTGTTGAGGAGCGCGGTAACCTTGTTGATGTCCCGCGTGTGCATCAATGCCTCAAAGTAGTTGTGGGCCAAACGCACATCGCGCACCATCATCGCCTCGTGGGGAGCGAGCAATTTGACGATCTCTTCGATCTCACCCTTCTGGCCGTACAAGGCAGAGAGCGAGACGAGTGCTAGCGGGTCGCTTGCATTGCGCTCAACGGCCTTCTTGGCCCACTCCATCGCCTTGTCCCGAGTCTCTTCTTGAGCGGCGAATATCCCCTGAATTGCGACGAAAGGAGCGGCGCTCTTCTTGTTCGGCTCTGCTTCTGCAAGTTCTGAAACTGCGGCAATCGCCGCGGCTTCGTCTTTTGCATCACGCTGATGCACAAAGAGAACTGCCCAAGCGTCCACGGAATTGGGTTGCACGGTGATCGCGTGCTCAATCGAAGCGAGCTCTTGCGTCGCATCGCCTAGCCCCTTGTAGCACTTTGCCAAATGGAGAGAGGGGAAGGGATTTTCGGGAAGAAGATTCCGAGCGCCCTTGAGGGTTCCTTCCGCTTCCTTGAACTTCTCCTGCTGCAGTTGCGCAACTCCGAGCGTCATCCAATCCTCACCACCGCCACCTTGAGCGACGACCTTGGCGAGAACCTTCTCTGCTTCCTCGAAGCGACGATACTTCATCAGTTCACCGGCAAACATGCGGCCACGCTGAGGATCATTCTTATTCTCGGACCAGTGATCGCGAAGACCACTCAGCAAATCCTCAAGACCAATCGTCATCGGACGACCTTCGCCATCTTGGACCTGGACGGCGGGCCCATTGAATCCGAGCAAGGACCACATCTGCTCTTGGGTCACCGCGAACGGTCCCCCCTTGAGCCGGGACTCCAGATCATCGCTCGGCTTCGTGACGGGCACGACGATCAGGGCGTTGGCCGGGATCCCACCGGGAAAAGCGTTAGCGGGGGCGACAATGGCTGCCCCTCCTTTGATTTGTAGATTTGTGGGACCGGCTTGGCCTGGAGTTTGCTGAGTCATCTGTTCACCTCTTGGTCGCCCTCTGGGGCGACGGGGCCGGAAAGCTACCAATCGCGTGTGGGGTGGGCAAACTGAAAGCCGGTTTGGCGCCCTGGCCGTAGGGCCGCTATAACGAGGACGATGCAGAACCCGTTCTACGCGGTCTACGCCATCCTCGGACTTGCGGTCCTGATGATCGTTCATGAGGCGGGACACTACTTTGTGGCACGCGCATTCGGCATGCGTGTTGAAAGATTCGCTATTGGGATCGGACCGACCATCTGGAAGCACCAGCCGCGGGGGAGCGACACGATTTTTCAGGTCGGCTTGATTCCGTTTCTCGCCTATGTGCAGATCGCTGGTCTGAACCCGTTCGAGGACATCGATCCAGACGATAAGGCAAGTTACGCGAACGCTTCCCTCATCGGTCGCATCAGCGCCATCGTTGCTGGCCCCCTAGCAAACTATGTCTTCGCCTCCGTCGTGTTCTTCGCTGCCATGTTGGCGGATGGCAAGCCCTCTGACAGCACGGTGATCGAAGTCGGCGCCACGTTCGACGAAAAGGGGAAGGACGGCAGCGTCAAGGCCGTTCCTACTCCTGCTGCCGCAGCGGGAATGAAAGATGGCGATCAGATCGTCGCGGTGAACGGAAAGAGCGTCGAGAAGTGGAATCAGATCCCGAAACTCATCCAGCCACATGCCAAGAAGCAAATTGAAGTCACTGTAGCGCGCGACGGAAAGGAGCTGGTGCTGCCGATCACTCCTCAAGAGAAGGACGGACGCGGCGTGATCGGAATCATGGCTCAGACGGTTCCAGTCCCTTGGTCCGAAGCAGTGATGCCCGCGATCGAAACCCCCGCGAGGATCGTCCAGGTAAGCCTCTACAGCGTCGGCCGGATGTTGATTGGCAAGGAAAAAGCCCAACTTCATGGCCCTCTCGGGCTGATGCGCGAAACCGAAAAAGCGGCGAAGCGTGGATTCGGGTCTTACCTGTTTATTGTGGGGCTGCTGAGCACCTCACTGGCCTTCTTCAATATGTTGCCTGTGCCGGCATTGGACGGGGGACGCCTGATGTTCCTCGGCTATGAAGCGGTAACTCGTCGTCGACCGAACCAAAAAGTCGAAGCCCAGGTGCACATGGTCGGAATGGTGATGCTGCTCACCACGCTCCTGCTGGTGACCTACCGAGAGTGGGGCTCCGACAAAACGCCAAGCGAAGAAGCTGCCGAGGCACATCGCGAAGCTCAGGCGGAAAAGGCAGCTGAGCAAAAAGCTGCAGCAGATTCAGACTCCAATACAGAAGCAACTGAGTCCGAGAAATCCGACGACGCAAAATCGTCTCAGGATTGAGCGAATGCGACTGTCCGCTTTCCGGTCTTCTCTGGCCCCTGCTCTGTGCTCCCTTCTCTTGGGGTTAACCGCAATCAGTTGCGCGCCTCCCCCTGTGGACATGAGCCGCAGAGCTCGGGACTATTCTCCCGAAGACTATGCAGCTGTCCTCAAACGCTGGACACGAAAAGAACGCCTCAACACTCTCGACGAAATGGACAATGTCCTGACGGCGACAGCGACCTACGAATCCTGGGACTTTCGCTCCGCCTACGTCGCGCGCTACGCCGCTGACTATCAGCTGACCCCACCCGACGAAAAGCAGTTATTGGCTCGTTCCTTGGCCGAAGCCGGGGAATTTCATGAGTTTTACGTGGCTTTTTTCGCGCAGACCAAGGATTGGGCTGTTCTCGGCGAAGCTGAGCCCGCCTGGGTGGTTCATTTGATCGACGACACTGGTCAGCGGACTAAGCCGGCAAATCTTGAAAAAATCAGAAAACCCGGAGCTCTTGAACGCACCTATTTTCCGTACACCAACACCTGGCGCACGGTTTATCGAATCAGCTTTCCAGCGAGCGGCCCGCAGGGAGAAGCGAGCATTTCGGCAGCTGCGAAGTCATTTGGCCTTGAGTTCAGCGGCGTCAAAGGCCACACAGCGCTCACTTGGGAGATCGAGCAATAGAGTTAGCAGATCGAGCGCTAGGGTTGGTCGATCAAGCGCTAGTGCTCAACCGAACTCAACCAGCGAGGAGTTCGATGAATGGTGGACAAGTCGCTAAGAGTTCATGAGCCGCCATGCGATTTGCATAGAGCACAAGCGCACCGCCAGCCCCTACGCGCACCGTGCGAGATGCAGGCGAAGCTGAAAGGACGGTCTCAGGGAAAAGGAAATCCCCCATCGCGAGTTCCTGCTCAACCGAGCCATCCTCCGCCAGAATTTCCAGAGAGCCACCGCCGAGGATGTACATCCCATCCATGGCCTGTCCGCCCTTGGCAATGATGGTTCCCGCCGTTTTGGCCTTCACGTTGCACTTTTCGAAGACCATGAAGCGAAACATGTCATCCAAGGAGTCGCCGAGCGGACCCAACACCGCTCCCGCGAAACCGAGGTAGCGATCCGCCACTTCCGCCAATTCGTCAGCAACCCAAGGGGATTCGCTCGTCGCAGCACTCAGAGCTTCCTTGCTAAACACGGCCACTCGGGTGCCGTCTTCGGCTGCGACAATACGCACCTGAGTCGTTTCTTTGAGGGTTCCCTGAGTAAAGAGCACCTCTCCCTTGCGCGCCATTCCGCAGGGTGCATCTGCCACCTTCGGCATCATCTGAACTGAACCGTGAGTCACTAGCGCGACTCCAAAGTCGTTCACTTCCTCATGACGCCTGAGGGTGACGATGGTGGCACTCGCCACAAGTCGAGCTGCTGCATCTTCCGCCAAATCTTGTAGGCCATCCAGGTCAAGCACATCGAGTCCATCGACGATGGTGGTCAACGTGTCGGACGCGCCGTCGCCGGGCGCTTCATCAAAGGGCGGAGGCGGAGCCTCGTCGGTACTGGGTGGCGAAGTCGAAGCTGTCGTCGATTCGATGGCTTCCGGTCGACGAGACATCGCCGCGAACATCTCGTCGAATTCATCGTCCTCCGGAGCAGAATCAAAAGCGGGAGCAGATGGTGGTCCCGGAATTGATGAAGCTGCCGCGTCTAAGGATGATGGGGAAGGTCTTGAAGGTTCCACTCCAGGAAGCTGAGAAGGTCGCTCCTCTGGCTCGGTCATCATCGCGGGAGGCGGGGCCGTCCTGGGACGCGACGGCGGCTCGATAGGAGGGAGTCTTGGCTCGGAAGCAGCGTCTCGTGGCCGCCGAACTTCAGTCGTCGGGGGAAGCTGGGCAGAAGGAGCCAGACTGTAGGGCTCTATTTCACTACTCGTGACACGATCGCTGCCTCCAGGTGGACGAGACGGACGCACCGACGCACGCCCTGGAACCGGTGACAGATCTTCCAACGCACCGGGAGGTGCACTTGAAGGACTCAAGGGATCTCTGTGAGCGATGGAAGGCTCACGAGCCTGGGACATCGAAACACCTGGCACCTGGGGTGCTTCTGATCCTCGGAGAGGCATCGTTGCCTGAGGAGGCTCGGGCGCTTGGGGCGCCGGAGCCTGTCTGGCGGAAAGACGCACATTGAGATCAATCCCGAGCTCACGCTCGAGTTCCTCGTGATCCTCGACCGTCGGCAATGGTGCTCGTGACTGCGCGTACTCCGCTGCTGTCGAATCTTCGAGAGGCACGCGGGAAGGCCCAGCGAGGGATATTGGACCTAAATCAGGCATCGGCGGAGCAGAGGAGAGGGAAACTCGACTCGTCGGCGCCTCTTCCTCGAAATCTAGTTCGCCGAATTCATCAGCATCGATCTCTGACTCTTCCTCGGGACTATCCGCAAGATCAAGTCCGGAGGGACGCGGCCTCATTGAAGGTGGAAGTCGATCGAGACCCGAAGAAGTGGTGGGCCTGGAACGCGTAGTCGAACTGCGATCGGCAAAAGCACTGCGGCGTGTACTGCCGCTCTCGTGTGTACTGCCGACGCCCTGCGGAGAGGCGCTGCGCTGAGAAGGTGCTGCAGGGGGCGCGGAAGAAGCGGACGCCGAATCATTGGTGTCTGGCGTGAGAGGGTTATCCACCTCGGTGTCGAGTGCCTCGTCGTCGTACGGAAGACTCTCTACTTGTGCCGTGACGTCTGCGCGGTCACTTTGGATCAGCGCTGCCGTGTCGTCGTCGAGATCCTCGACGTCTTCTACGTCATCCACCATCTCCACGTCGTCATCATCTTCGTCGAGCATCTCGATCTCGTCTTCGTCGAGATCCACATCCACATCGAAGTCGATCTCCTCCACCTCAATAGAGGGTCGAGAAGCCATCGCCCCATGCGGGGGAGGGAGAGGAGGAACGGCGGTGGGCGGCGCCGCCGCCGACATCGGCGGCGGAGGAGCAACCGCCTGAACCGGATTGGCGAGAGCAATCGCTAAGCGGGCAAGTTCAGAGGAACGATCATGCGCTCCAACCTCATGGGCCGTCTCAGCCGCGCGCTTGACCCAGCTCACCGCGTCTTCCACTGCTTGACGTCGCCATTGGGCTGACGCAGCGCGCAGGGCCCAGGCGACGTCCTCATGGTCGTCGTCAGTCGGAGGAGGAACAGTCAGCGGTGGGGCGGACATCGGTAAAAAGACTATAGCGAAGAGTTGGCTGAACAGTGACGCCCTGAGGCAGGAAAATGTACGTTATCTAAGGATAAATGACTGAGCAAATCAGGGCATCGCGGCGCATGCTCACGAGAAGAGCAAGACTTCTCGATCTTTCGACCCATTTGGTGGTCCCACGTAACCCCGACGCTCCATCATATCGACCATCTTCGCGGCTCGATTGTAGCCAATCGTCATCTTTCGCTGCAGCCACGAAGTAGAGCAACGTTGAGAATCCCGGACAATCAACACGGCCTCTTCAAATCGTGCGTCGACCTTTTCATCCACATCCTCAGGTTCTTCGTCCTCCTCAGATGTGAGAATCGCCTCGTCATAGCGCGGCTCTCCTTGTGCGCGGATGTGGTCAGTGAGTGCACTCACCTCCTCCTCCGAGATAAACGGACACTGCACACGGAGCGTGTCAGTGGAACCATTCAGCTTCACTAGTTTATCACCCCGACCCAAGAGGACTTCAGCTCCTTGCTCATCGAGAATCGTTCGACTGTCCACTTTCTGAGCAACTCGGAACGCAATCCGTGATGGAAAGTTGGCTTTGATCATACCTGTGATCACGTCGACGCTAGGGCGCTGGGTCGCCAGAATCACATGCATCCCAGCCGCTCGAGCCTTCTGGGCCAGTCGTGCGACCGACACTTCGACCTCTTTCCCCTGCTGCATGATCAAGTCCGCGAATTCATCCACAACGATCACAATGTAGGGCATCTTGTCTGGCAGCTGGACACCATCGCCGCCCTTCTTGCTCACAGGAACTTCGATCATCTCGCCATTGTGATCGACAGCTTCAACACTCGCGACACGAGGAGGCGGGAGCTCACCATCACGAACGCGTTTCACGTAGCGATTGTAGGTGCTGATATTTTTGGTTCCCGCATCCGCAAACAATTGATAGCGGCGCTCCATTTCATCAACGGCCCATTTGAGAGCCTGGGAGGCCTGGTTCATGTCCGTCACGACGGGCAACAGCAGGTGAGGGATCCTGTCGAAGGGGGCCAGTTCGACAACCTTCGGATCAATCATGAGCAGACGCAGATCTTCAGGGGTTCTCTTGAAGAGCAAGCTCGACAGCATCACGTTAAGACCAACACTCTTGCCTGCTCCGGTCGCACCAGCGACAATCACGTGAGGCATTGAAGCCAGATCCGCATAAAACGGGGCTCCCACAATATCTCGCCCAAGAACGACAGGAAGCGGTGCTTTCTGAGCTAGCGCTTGGAAGCGTTCGTCTTCCACAAGTTCACGCAGGTTCACTGGCACGCGCACATCGTTCGGAAGTTCGAATCCAATGCGACTTTTGCCAGGAATAGGCGCAATAATGCGCACTTTCCGTGAAAGTCCAAGAGCCAAATCGTCACTGAGACCAGCGACCTTACTGACCTTCGTTCCTGCCGCAGGAGCGAACTCATAGGTGGTCACGGTTGGGCCAGGATGAATCTCTTCGACTGTCCCAGTGACCCCGTAGTCCGCCAGAGTTTTCTCAAGCAAGTCGGCATATTTGAGAACCGTTTCTCTATCGACCGCAACCTCGTCGTGGGCAGGTGGATCAAGAAGAGAGGTGTCTGGCAATTGATAACCATCCGCAAGCACTCGCTTCCGCTCTGGCCGCGCGGCGCGGGTAGCTTGAATGGAAGAAGTATCGATGATCGTGGGCTGGCCACCAGCTCGGCAGTCTGGTGCTCCCTGTTCTTCGACCGCAGCAACTAGCTCTGAAGCGTCAGCTTCATCCGTGTCGTCATGACCGTCGGATGCTTCAAATCCTTCTGAAGAATCATCGCCTTCCAATTCATCCTCGCACTCTGATTCATCCTCGCACTCTGACTCATCCTCGCACTCTGACGTCTCACGGTTCAGGCAAGCATCATGTGATTCTTCCGCATCGGCGGGATGCTCAGATTCATCTTGCTCTGTGATGCCTTGCCAAAAGCCATCCTCTGAAGCGGCGTCATCAGAAGAAGCCGAAGACTGCTTGGATTGCGGCTCAGAACGGGGCTGGTCAAGTTCCGCAGAATTTTCATCGGCAACGTCACAAGAGGGACTCGACTCCTGTTCCCATACGGGCTCGGTATTGAGCCTGCGTTTCAGGGATTCCGAAACCGCCAACGGTGGGGCGCCGGTGGATTCCAGAGGGATCCACGGCGTGTCATTTTCGAGGTGATGCAGAATCGCCGCGTCGGGATCTGGTTGTGCGATGCTCGGCTCTTGACGATGCAAGGCAGACTGAGTGGCGCGGACGTCGCTCGCACGCTTCCAAACGTCGCCGAGAGCACGAGCGCCACGTACGAGTAGGACCAAGCCAAGTCGATACCAAGCAACAACCCTTTCGCACCATTGGATAAAAGAAAAACTTGAGCGCCCAATGAGAATCAGGCCGATGCCCGTCAAGCCGACGAGAAATGAGCCCGGCGCCGAGAACAGACCTCGCATCAACTCCCCAAAAAAGAGTCCCACGTTGCCGCCCGAACGGGCTTGACCAAAAACTTCCCACTCGGGCAAGGCGACTTGCAGAAGCGAAGCGGTCAGCACCAGGATCAAGAGATCGCCTGCTACGCGCAGACCGACAACATCGGGACGTTTGCCTCGCAACAGTGGCGCGCCGATGAACAGGAGTTCCATCGGGATCCACCAAGCTGCTGCGCCAAATCCACGAATGAGAATGCTTGCGACAAAAGCGCCCGCGGCTCCCATCCAGTCTGAGCCAGAGACGGTCGGATCGTCAGCGTGGTAGCGCGCAGTGGCCAGAGCGAGGGTCAGAAATGTTGACCCTGCAAAAAGGATCAACGCCCAGGCTTCGGCCCCTCGAGTGCGAGTGGGGCGTTCCAGGCCCTGAGAACGGACCATAGATGGTGGAATGAAGGCTTGTGCTCCCATGTACCTTCTACACCTACATCAACTTACCATGTGGGCCAACCAATTGTGGAAAGTTCTTGCGGATCTAGGAAGAAGACTGGTCAGAAGTGGTTCGATTCAATAAGCCTCGCGGCTCACGGCGAACACATCATGAAGTGCTGACGCATGTCTCCCACACCGTTGGTCGTAGAAAAATTCGACGTGTACTATCTTCGGAGTACTTCTGAGAGGGAGGGCAACCGACGGCGAGTGATAGTGGCGTGGCCGCTTGGACTCGGCGAGTTGCCTAGGCTGATGAGATCGCAAAGTTATGGCTAGGAGTAAGATGGGACACAGCGAGAATTGGGGAATACGAGCGGCGCGCGCCGGCATGTTGGCGATGAGCCTAAGTGTCGCGGGGGCCAGCCTGGCCATAACAGGGTGCCGCATCACGGATGACGACGTGAGTGCCTGGGCGCGAAAGGCATCGGGTCCGCGCAAGCTGGTCGCTGTGCTTCAGCACGACAAGTACGATCACGATTTGCGCGTGAATGCTGCGATGACTTTGGTCACCATGCCTTCGCGTGGAGGACGCGCCGTAGGCCTGCTCGGCGGAGAAGACTACATCGGCTTGCTCGATGGCCTCGCCGAACTGTCAGAGGAAGAACGAACGCCCATCGTCAATGGCATGGTGCCCCGTCTCGTTGAAGGCATCTTGCTCGTTCCCCAGGGCGATGAAGCTGATACGTCAATTGCCTACAAGGACGCTTCCTACGCGATGCTCACGCACGAGGACGGTGAACTGGTCTCGGATCCTGCAAGCCGCGAAGCGCTGAAAGAAGCGCTCGTCAAGTGGTCCCAGACTAACTTCGAATCTCGCCTGGATGACACCACCCAACTCTATGGAATGGAGCAGGTGCTCCGCTACGTCAGAGCTGATGGCGTACGGGGCCTCACGCCATTGATTCAGGCGGATTTTAAGAAAATCAGGCAACTCGCTCAGCTCGTGGATGAACTGGGGGATGAAGCGACCAAACTCGACGCCAGTAAGCGACTCGTAAAAGTCGCAGAGCATGTTGATTCAGATGCCTGGGTCAAACAGAAGGCGCCGGCGGTAGAGGCCGCAAACAAAGCCTCGGGTTTCAATGTGAAAGCGAACCAATTTGAGAAGCAGCTCGAGGCCTATCAGGAGGAAGAACTGCTGCGCATTTTTGGTGCCATGAAGAGCGTCGGCGAAAAGCCAATTGTCGACTACCTGCTTGCGTACGCCGCCAACACCGAGAATCCAGAGAAGCGCCGGGCTGCAGCCCTGGCCGGGCTCGAAGGCAATCTGGATCGCAAGAACCAGGCGCACGCGCAAGCAATGCTTGACTACATGAGCGACGACAAGACACCAGACGTGGTTCGCGACGTCGCTAGCCGACGCGTGGGGGAGCTATCTCGTGAACAAGTTGCGGAGCGCCTCTACAGCCTGTTCAGCACAGATCGCTGGCAACTTCGAGCAATGGTCGCCTCCCTGCTCCTGAAGATGAGCGACTCAAAGCACATGGACGAGTTCATGAGCCATCTTGGCAAGATCAAGAACATGGCGATCTCAGAGCCGCTTCTGTACGGGCCGCTCCTCAAGAACGTCAAAGGCGAACAGCCAGCAGTCATTGCTCAAAAATATGCCGCCAAGAGCTACCCCGCCCCTGTCCGATTGACAGCGCTCGGATACTGGTACGACCAAGGAACAAAAGACGACCTAGCGAAGGTGGAAACCTTCAAGAATGATGGAGAGCGCGTTCCCTCTTGTCACAAGGACGCTGAACAATGCGCGTGGAGCTGCACAATCAAGGGCGAGAAAGGTCCTGAAGCGAAAGAGGTCAAGACAATTGGCGACTTCGTCGAGTACTGTCTCGTCCCCGCGATGTCCCAGCGAGAAGCCGCTGCAAAACCGGCTGACGAGGGGAAGGACGCCGGGAAAAAGGACGAGAAGTAAGAAGGCGATGAGCGCACCGAACAAGAAGACACCGAGAACCTTTCAGTGCCGCAATGGCCTGTGGAACACGTTCGAGGACATGGCGAGCGAGCTGGAATGCTCGGTGGACTACTTGATCAACGACGCCATGAAGCAGTACGCGCGTCAGCGAGGTTACACGAACGAGCCGTCGCACACTGCCTCGCTCGCGCCCCTAGCGCCAAGTCCCACGACCGGCGCCGTTCCGCCTCCCGCGCCTCGCGGCCCAGCCGCTTCGGCGGTGGCGCCTCCTTCGGCACCACCGCCGCTCCCAGCAGCGCCCATGGGCGCTTCACCGCCGCCTCCAGCGATGCCTGGACTCGGGGGAGTCGCCGCCTCCCCTCCTCCGGCCCCGAGCGGCGCTTCCCGTGCTCCGGCGCCTCCGCCTCTTCCACGCTCCACCGCGACTCCGGCCTTCCGAGGCGCCGGTGGTCCTCCCACCATCCCGCTGTCCCCCAGCCGACTTCCGCCGATGCCCAGCGGAGCGTCTTCCGGTGCCGCACCTGTCGCGCCTCCGCCGCCAGCTCCTTCGGCATCACTGGCACCTGTCCCTCCACCCCCACTCCCACCGCCGGCTGCTGGCGCGCCGCCGGCACCAGCACAGAGCTATTCTGGTGCGGCTACGGCAACGAAGGCCCTGACGATTCACTACCAGGGGCTTCCCCACCAAGTGAAGAAAGATCGCTTTATCATTGGGCGTGGAAAAACATCATCGGATCTCACGATCCGGGATCCCAACGTTTCTCGACAGCACGCACTTGTCGAATTTTCTGGCGGGAACTTCTATATGGTCGACATGGGTTCCACAAACGGAATTGAATTCAGCGGCCAGCGCGTCCAACGGAAGGCCATTCAAAACGGTGACGTATTTCGAATCTGCGATCACGAACTGTTTTGCTCAATGGGTTAAAGCTGCCCCGCAAAACGAACGGCCAAACATTTCGTCGAGAGGCTGCTAGCATAGCGTCGCCTCATGGTTTCAATCGTTAGCGCAGTACGAGATATCTCCCGAGTTCGCGAAGTCTCGGCGGTTCTCGCACGCCACGGATTTGGAGAGGTTGTCGGTCGGCTAGGTATAGGGACGCGCCCCAAAGACACCGTTCCAGGTGAGGCCCGCCGCAACCCTGTATCAGTCGCGCAGCGGCTGCGACTCGTGCTGGAAGAACTCGGGCCGAGTTTCGTCAAGCTTGGTCAGCTCGCATCAACACGCTCTGACCTACTTCCTCCGGAGATGATCACCGAGCTTCGCAAGCTCCAGGATTCAGCACCGGAGATCAGCTACGAGGAAGTGAAGAAACAAATCGAGCTGTCCCTGGGCGCCCCGATCGAAGAAACATTCGAATCCTTTGATGAAAAACCACTTGCCGCAGCGAGTATCGCTCAGGTTCATCGCGCGCGGCTGATCACGGCAGACGGTACCGTAGATGTAGTCGCCAAGGTGCAGCGACCCGGTATTGCCAGAACCATCAGCAGCGATGTAGAAATTCTCCACACCCTCGCCGCCTTGCTCGAACGGGCCATTCCGGAAACTCGCGTCTACTCGCCGATTGGTCTCGTCCAACAATTCGATCAAGCGATTACGGCTGAACTCGATTTTCTTTCTGAGGCGGAGAACGCCAGGCGTTTCGCTCAGAACTTTGAGGGTAGTGAAGAAATCAAGTTCCCACTGCCCTATCGAGAAGCGTCGAGCAAGCAGGTACTCACCCTTGAGTTTCTCGAGGGGGGGAAAATTACCGACGCTCCAAATCGCGGCCACTCAGGACCAAAGATAGCGCGCATCGCTTTTCGGGCGATGATCAAGCAGATCTACGAGGACGGCTTCTTTCACGCCGATCCGCATCCCGGAAACGTCCTGATCGGTGGCGACCCTGAAAATCCGATCGTCGGATTTGTCGATTTGGGAATGGTGGGGCGACTCAGTCCCCGCATGCGCGACTTGACGATCGATGTGGTCACCGCCTGTCTCCGTCGGGATCACGAGGGCGTTGCAGATGCGCTCTATGCAATCGGCACTCCGACGAAGAAAATCAACATGGAGGCGTACCGCGCCGAAGTGGGAATGTTGGCCGAGAAGTATCTCGGCAAGCAGCTCAAAGATGTCGAGATGAGCGCCATGATCCGCGATCTCGTGCGTGGAGCGGTGAAATTTGGCATCGAAATTCCCACAGACTTCGTGATGATGGGAAAATCTCTGATGACCATCGAGGGGATCGGTAAGGAACTCGATCCGCATTTCGATGTCTATGAAGAGGCAAAGCCTCTTTTCGCAGATTTGTTGAAGAAGCGTTACTCACCTGAACGCATGGGCAATGAGCTGCTCAGGCGACTCGAAAAGCTCGGTGGCGCTGGTTACAAAGTTCCGCAACAGGTCGAGGAAGTCCTGGATGATTTGCGGGTCGGCCGCTTGACCATCCAAACTTCTGACAAAAGGCACTCGGGCGCCATCGACACGATGAGTCGCCGCATCATGGCTGCCGCCATCACAGGCGCATTGATCCTAGGGGGCTCGCTGTTGCTCTCAGCTGGACGCGATCTGCCCAGCTATTTGTTGTTTGCTGCCTCTTTTCTCACTTTGGCAGCTCACGCGGTGCTTGAGTTGTGGGGCGCCGTGCGCCGCCATGATTGAAGCTCAGACTTAAAATTGAAGCTCAGACTTAAACAGGAGCCGCCGCGTTCAGAGGTGCGGCGCACTCTGCAGACAGTGCGCTGTGACGGTCAAGGTCAGCGAACAATTGGGCGGCACAGGGCGCAACAACCTGACGAAGCGCCGCGCTTCGGATCTCTCGACGCTGCCGCTCACTCAGCATGCCATGTGAGCTCAAGATGACATCCTGAGCCGAGGCGTTGGGTTGTGGTTCGAGCAAACGAATCGAATCACGCGATCCGAGCACCTTGGCAAAAGTCTGCCGCGCAGGTTCAGCGAGGTCCGGCCGTTGGGCGAGAATCCAGCGCACAGTCTTCCACGCGAGTTCAGCGTGACGTCCCTCGTCTTGTGAGATCCCAACAAGGACCTCTCTCACTGTGAGGTTCTGACAACTTTCTGCGGCCTCCGCGGCCTCAAGAGTCGCTACAGTTTCGCCGACGCATCCTTCTAATATTGTCGTCACCAAGATCGCTTCTGCGCTGAGTTCGGACAAAGCTTGCTCGATGTTGAGGGCCTGCGGACCCACCGCTTCGCCTCGATATTGGCTGGATAGAGCGAAGCACTGCCTGGCGTGACGGGTTTCATCCATGAGCGCTCGATTCGTCTCTTCGATGAACTGAGCCGGAGCCCCCAGCGACAAGAGCTGAAGCGAAAAGCGCGCAAATGCAGCGATTGAAGCATGTTCCATTTGAGCGGCATGCTGCCAATAGTCAGCCAAGCGCTCACTCAAGTCAGACGATAGCGTTCGACTCAAGTCGCGTGCGCACTCATCATCGCTCTCCACAGTCCAGTCGACACCGTCGAGCCCCAGCCAGTCGCTTCGCGTCATAGTTCCTGCCGCTCTGATTTCATCAGCCACGAGGAAGGGACGACCAACAGCGCAATCGGGAAGGCTGACTTCGCAACGTCGGAAGCCATCGACCAGAATGCACTCCTGTCCCTCCTGACAATCCCCTGGTCCTCCGCATTCATCAGCTGGCGTTTGGCAAGCAAACTCGACGCGCGCGCCACAACCGTCGTCGGTCACCCAATTGGTACACAACAAATCACCTGAACAGTCATCATCCACCTTACATTGAGCGGACACGCACTGCCCCATGGGCAGGTCTCCACACAGACAGATCATGCCAGCGCCACAGTCCGCATCCTCGATACAACCCGTTTGGCAGCTGGGCCCCAACTCCAAACCAGATGAAGATGCGCAGTACTGATTGGGCCCGGCGCAGTCAGCGTCAAAGCTGCAACAGCCCATCTCCACGCTGCATAACATCGGATCGCCTATTTGCTCGGCACGAGGAACCTCGCTCGGGCAACTACCAGGAGAGGCGCGATGTACTTGACCAGCGTCACAGCGCACAAATCCTCCACCAACGTCAATTGGATTTTCGCAGGAAACTACAGCTGAGCTCCCCCCCGTCGAACTCGTGGCTCCCCCGGTGCTCGTGGAGCCTCCACTGCCCTGCGTGCTGCCGCCAGTCGCATTTGCGGAGCCTCCGGATGCATTGACGCTCCCTCCGCTACCGTCTGCTCCCCCAGTTCCAGCGGTCTCGGCCTGGCCGCCGCAGGCAATCGCCGGGACGCCGAGAATCCCCATCAATGTCCAACGTAAGAAATCCCCTCGATTCGACTTCAACATGGCCAGTAGCTTACCACACGAACTCGCCCAGACGGACGTGGACGAATTCCGCTGGAAATTCAGGATAATGCGCGCCACTGCAGCAGAAAAAAGATGAGCCGACGCTCAATGCATCGACTCATCTCTTCTTTCGCTCCCAATCTCGACGACTGGAAAAGCTCTCACCTCGCCCGGTTCAGAGCGATGAAATCAGATCTTGCCCTGAAGCAAGAACGCGACAACGAACGCGAACAGAACGAGGGACTCGATCAGAGCCAGACCGAGAATCATCGGGGTCTGAATGCGTGATGCCGCGCCAGGGTTACGGCTGATACCTTCAACAGCAGCTGCAGCTGCCTTGCCTTGAGCGAGAGTTCCGCCAAGTACGCCCAGGCCGATAGCGGCGCCGGCGCCGATAGCGAGCATACCTTTGAGGTCGAACTCGTTAGCCGCTGCGGCTTCAGCTGCAGCGAATGCCGGAGAGGCAGCGAGGGTGGTGATGGTGGCGGTAGAAAGCGCCAGCTTCTTCTTGAACATCTTTTTGGTTCTCCTTTGACTCTGTCTTGGGCGAGGCGGTAGCGCCTTCTTGAAACTGCGACCAGTCTTTTTCGGAGCTGGGCGCTAAATTTTGCTAACTTTCGGGGCGAACCCCGGGGGACTTTCACCTGAGCGATGACCCCAGGAAGGGCCTAATCGCTCAGAAAACTAACTGGGTGCCTCTCATAGCCGACTCAGTGAGCCTCGTGGGCAGTAGCGAGGTCGATGTAGATGCAAGTGAGTAGGCTGAACACGAGAGTCTGAACAAGGACCACGAGACAACCGAGCAGCATCACCGGAAGGGGCACAAAGACGGCCACCAGACTGAGAAAGATACCAAGCACCAAGTGATCGACCGCCATGTTCAGCATGAGTCGAACTGATAAGGTGATGGGGCGGACGCAGAGCGAGATGACTTCCACGAAGAAAATCAGTGGAAAGAGGTACCAGACTGGTCCGGCGAGATGCTTGACGTAGCCGAGCCCCTGTTCCTTGATTCCGTACAGATTGAACAGAATGAAAACAACCAGAGAGCAGCCGAGCGTGATGCTGAGGCTGCTTGTCGCCACTGGCATACCCGGAATCAGCGCCATGACATTGGAAAAGAAGATAAAGAGGGCCGCGCCACCGACAATCGGGAAATACTTCTTGGCGCGCTCTGCATCCATGACGCTCTTGGCCATGTTGTAGAAGTACTCAAGGAACACCTCTGCAAAGGTCCGCGCGGTCAACTTGTCCTCAGGGATGAGGGCAGCGTCTCCAGCAATCTTTGAGCGAACACTCGCCGCAAAGAAAATCACGAAGAGCATCATCAAGCTGGCGGCGGCAATCGGCTCCCAGGAGTGCCAAGTGGGAGCGTCTCCCCCCACCACCGTTTCGCCGAGCACGTGAGCGTTGTGATCAAGGGTATCCTTGACGTAACCGAGAACGAGGGTCAACAGACTGGAATGTTCAGGCATGATCTGTCTCTGGGGCGGAACCAGGAGTACCGACAGGTAAAGAGGGGGGAGCTGCGAGAATTCCGGCAAGCAGAATTCCGAGTGGCAAAGAGGCAAAGCCCGCTGCCAGTCCAAGAGCCTCTACTAGGCCACTCTGGATCAAGCCATAGGTCACTGCGAAGAGCAGAATAAACTTGAGTACAGCGATACCTGCCCAGGAGGACCGTTGCCCCTGAATCAAGTTGGCCACAGCTCTCGAGAGGACAAAGAGGTTCACTGCTGCGACGCCTGCGCCAACTGCTGCGCTGAAGGCCATCGCTCCGTCAAACAAACCCCATGCTGCGCCAACAATCCCCACCCCGCAGACCAAAACTGCCAGATGCGCCTGTCGCATGGTATTTTCTTCAGTGGTCTTTTCCATCGAAGTAGTCTCGGGTTGCTTTTTCTGCTTGCTCAGCTTCTTTGTCGGCTTGGCGATTCGCCAACTGGAGGGCCCGGTAAAGCGCTCGGGTTCCGGCAGCTAGTCCGAATCCAAAACCGAGAGCTGTTAGCCATCCTCCGGCAGAGTATCTTTCGTCGAGCCACTGGCCGACGAAAAGACCGAAGAGAATGCTGATCGCAAACTCCAAACCGACCGTCGAATGGCTTCCTGCTGATTTCCAGTGGTATTTCACTTGTATCGGGGAAGCGGCGACGCCTTACCACGCTGCTAATGGAACGGTCAAACGCCAAGTACCTGCTTCCACGGCCCAAGATTCGTGCGACAGCGGACGTCGTGTCACGGACGGATTTCTACTTTCATTCTAGCTGGAGTCAGCTGCTCGCCAAGGTGTCCAGCCACTCACGCAAAGAGCCTAAAAGAGCTGCCGCCGCTCTGGCCCGATGACTGATGCGATTCTTTTGTTCCGGCGAGATTTCCGCCGTGGTCAGCCCTGGCCACTCAAATTGTTCAAAAAGAGAATCGTAGCCAAAGCCATTTTGTCCCCTCGCTTTGTCGATAATGCGCCCTTCAACAGCTCCAGATGCCGCTGCAATTTTGATGGCACCGGAAGACGAGGGCGCGGCCAGAGCGAGAACGCAGCGAAATCGCGCTCCACGGCGGGCCTCAGGCACTCCGCACATTTCCGAAACAAGGAGCGCATTGTTAGCAAGGTCCGTCGCCTCTGGTCCTGCATAACGCGCCGAACGCACACCGGGGCGGCCATGAAGCGCATCCACTTCAAGACCACTATCGTCGGCTAACGCGGGGAGTCCTGTTGCTTCGCAAACGGCCAGGGCCTTCAACCAGGCATTCTCTTCAAAGGTGTCTCCCGTTTCCTCAACGTGGAATTCAGGGAGAACTCTCCCCTTCATGCTCACCAGCTCAATGCGCGGCTCGTTGAAAAGAACATTGAGTTCCCGAACTTTCCCCTGATTTCCAGACGCTAAAACGATGGTCTTGGGCATGTTCAATTGTGCTCCTCGTTGATCTCTACCGGTAAATGAACTGAGAAGATCGACCCGTGGGGCTTAGCCTGCTGATACTCCAATCGACCGCCATGCGCCGTCAGAATTTGGGCCGTGACAGCAAGCCCCAAGCCCGTTCCGTGATCCTTAGTTGTGAAAAAAGGATCGAATAGACGCTCGATCTGATCGAGAGGAACACCCGGTCCGTTGTCCTGGACCTGAAGCACGACTTCGACTGACTCCCCGTCTTGCCCAGTTTGAGAGAGCGCGCGAAGCACAATCGCGCCTCCTTCCGGCATCGCCTCTCGCGCATTGCGCACGAGATTAAACAGGGTCTGCCGAATTTGGGCCTGATCTACATGCACCCAGGGGAGATTCTGAGGCAGTTCCAGGCTCAATGTGACCCCGTGTCGCTCAACGTCTCGTCGCATGAACTCAATCGATGCTGAGATGAGGGCGGCAAGATCGCACTCCTCCAGCTCAGGAGCCTTCCGCCGAGCCATCGAAAGGTATTGATCACTGAGACCAGACAAGCGCTGCACTTCCTGCCCGATCGCCCGGACCAAGACACCGGCTTCCTCGCTCTCCGCTCCGAGTTCCTCTTCGAGAAGCTCTAAGTTGAGTGCGATTGACGAAAGTGGATTGCGAACCTCGTGGGTCACGTGAGCCGCCATCTTCCCAATGGCCGCCAAGCGCTCAGAGGCCAACACGCGCTCCCGTGCATCTGAAATGGCACGCACCATTCCTTCGAACGTTTCGGAAAGCTCACCAATCTCATCACCCGAATCGATCGCGGGTTGAACCGAAAGGTCTCCCGCTGCCACGGCGTCTGCGCGGCGAGTCACCTTGGAAAGAGGGGCTAGGACACGCCGCGCATAAAGCGCCATGAGCATCCCAACAAGCAGCGTCAGCATTCCCAATACGATCAAAATTTGAAAGGCTGTCTGTTCTCGCGCCTTGGCGACGGACACCAGCAAGTCCACATGCCCAGTCACTCGAGATTCGAGTCCAGAAAGGGCTCTTCTTACCCGAAGGCCGCGCCTGACCAGCTGATCTCGAGCAATCTGCGCCTTCTCCGACTGTCCTTGCTCCAGATCGGCAAACATCTGCTTGAGCACAGCACTATCGGGTTCCATCAGTTTGCGAACCCTGGCCAACTCGGCCGAAAGCTCGCCACGGGCGACCCTCGACTTGGGATCAGAGGCCGGCAAAGCTCGATCCAACGAGTCTTCGACCTTGGACAGTTGCTTGGGTCGCCCCACGGATAGAGCAGTATCGAACCAAATGCGCGCGTCCGCAGGATTGCGGGCACTGGTGACGTGGTTCAACTGAGAGTTGTAAGTGTCCTGATTGGAGACGAGATCGCGCACACTCAGTGCCAGAGGAAGGTAGCCTTGACGAAGCAAGGCAGCGTCGGCGACAGCTTCTCGAAAAGTATAAACGCTCCAAGTGGACGCGCAGGCAAAGAGGGTCAAGACCGCCAAATAGGAATAGAGGATCCGAGACGCCACCGTTCGACGGCGCACCCGAGTGGCGGGCGCTCTCATCTGCCGCGTTTCTTCCCTGAGCTAGTCACCTTCTTGGTGAGTTCTAACTTCTTTGAAGATGCTTTCTTGGATGGCGTCTTCTTCGTCACCGTCTTTTTCGGCTTGCTCTGATTCAAGGCTTTCTTCTTGGGAGCAGAGTGCTTCGACGCTTTCTTTTTCGTAGGCTTTTCCTGAGCAGCTGCTTTTCTAGCAGGGGGCATCTTGGCCGCCGGCGTCTTGGCCGCCGACTTCTTCGCGCTGGTCCTTGTGTTGCTCTTTGTCTTTTTCGCGCCCACTTTCTTCGCTGAAGGCAAGTGAGCACCCTTCTTCTTCGCGGAGGCAAGCGATCCGTTGGAAGAGTCTCTCGAAGGCGACGCAATCTTGACGCCTTCCTGCTGCCCGACCCGCTCGACCGCATCGGGCAAGCGAATCAAAAAACAAGCACCCCGAGTGGTAGGTGACAACTGAACTGTCCCTCCATGCTCCTCAACGATGCGCTTCACAATCGCTAGTCCCAGCCCGGTGCCCTCCGCCTTGCCTGCTGTCACGAACGACTGGAACAGACGAGGGGCAATGGTCCCAGGAATACCTGGTCCGGTATCGGAGACACGCAAAGTGAGCGTCGTCCCTTCGACATCAGCGCGAATGCGCACCTGTCCTCCTCCGAGGGGAGCCATTGCCTCAGCAGCATTTCGAATCAAGTTCTGAAGAGCGCGCGTGATTCGTTCTGAGTCGAGGTGGGCAACTAACTTCGGTACCGCCGATATCTTGAGTTCGACTTTTCGCTCGCTGAGTTCGAGAGCCATCTGCTCGCTCACGTCGGCCAAAAGGCGATCCATGATCACACTCCTGGCGAAAACCTCAGTTTCTCCGCGGGCAAACGCCAATACCTCTCGCTGCATGGCGCCGAGCGCCTGAAATTGCTTGAGGATTTGAGCCGCGTGGTGCTTTCGCTCCTCCCTGCTCGACGCCTCCTCCATCAATTGTACGTAGCCGCTGATGACGGTCAGCGGACTCTTCAAGTCATGCACCACCTGCGACAACAGGCGACCAATGCTGCTGAGGCGCGCCTGACGTTCGCGAACTTTATTCGCGTTGAAGAGGCGTACTGCGGTCGACACGTTTGCCGACACCAAGCGGAGCAGCCCCAAATCTTCCGCAGTGAACGGTCCACCCCGCTTGTTGATCAGAGCCAGTGCTCCCAAGGACCCCTCTTCCCCGCCTAGCGGTTCCGCGATCATCGAATGGACTTCGGGAAGCCCCTCCTGAGAAAGAGGCGACCCCATTGAATCAAGCTGAATGGGCAGAGAAGATGCAATAACAGGAGCCAGAATTCCCTCTTGGGCGATGGACGCTCTCGAACGAAATTGAGCAGGCGGCTCCACCGTCTGCCCCTGAACTCGAGGGGAACGGGTAAGCGAGAAATCGATAAAGTCGCGACTTTCGTCCTCAGCGAGCACCAAGAGAGCGCCCCCCGCGTTGCAGGCTTTCGCCAAGCTTTCGAGGACCGCTCGCGCTAATTCCTCGTGAGAATGCGCTTGAGCAGTACTGCGCTCGAGATCGAAGAGGAGCTCCAAGTCCCGTACCCGCCGTGTCAATTGCTCCTGTGCCTGTTGGAGCTGCTGATTTTCGCGAATCAGAGTGACCAGCAATCGCGAGTTATCGATAGCGATCGCAGCCTGCTTAGCCAAGACGGATAGGATCTCCTCGTCGTCCTCCGAAAACTTCTCACCATCCTTCTTGTTGAGCACCAACAGAACACCGATGGTGCGGCTCAAGTTGTTCTTCAGCGGTGCCGCCACTGCATCTCGAGTCAGGTAGGACAACGTTTCGTCCCACTCCGCTTCGTGCTCCGAATCATTAAAATCGTCGACGCGGGCGCTGCGTCCAGTTCGAACCACCTGGCTGAGCAGCCCTTCCCCGAGCGGCAAGCGAATAGGAAAGTCCTCCTCGGCTCCAGCGCTACGACTCACCAGCTCACGTTTGCGTTCGTCAAGCAGGAAAAGAATTGCCCGATCACTCGAAAGCAGATCGGTCAGCTTACCGAGAACGAGTTCAAGAAGTTCATCGAGCTCAAGTGAGGCCCCAAGAGCGCCCGCCACATCTCGCAAAGCCCTGGCCACCCGCGCCTCTCGAAGCAAATGCTTTTCGGTAGCGGCAGCGATTGCCCTGGCCTCGTTCGACGGTTCACCCACGGGACGTATTCGACCACAGCCGGGCTGAGCGACAAACAGGGGAGGCGGGCGGAAAACAGGAAGCCTTCATGAGAGGCTCGACCGCTTCGCAATTGCCAGCGCCCACTGCCTTCGGGTACACCTGCCCATGGCCCTGAAACAGCTCCAACTCCATGTCCGTGGTCGGGTCCAAGGCGTTTACTTTCGTGCTTCCACGCAGCGAGAAGCAAAACGGCTCGGTCTCTCAGGCTGGGTGCGCAACAAACCCGACGGTTCGATTGAGATCCTGGCCGAGGGAGAGGAGCTCAGCATTCGTGAGCTTCACGGTTGGGCCCAAAAGGGTCCGAGTGCTGCACGCGTTGACCGAGTCGATTCTCGATGGCGGGGCTTCACTGGTGAGTTTGCTGACTTCCGCATCATCGAGTGAGCAGGTGTCGCCCATCCCGGATTTCTTGCCCCCCCTCTCTCATTCGGCCTGGGGTCCGCCGCAGACCCATCATGCACCCCGGGTGCGGCCTCTGCTTTGCGTGCTCGCCTTCCTTTCCGCTCTCGCGCCGTCAGCGAAAGCCGATCAGGCGACAAGACAAGATGGAGAATCGAGCGAAGACCAAGAGTTCAAAGCAGAGGCCCCTGACCGCCCCAGCGACATGCCTCTGGCGCAGCTTCCCGAGGCGCCCTCGATCAGGCTAGGTGCCCCACGACCGGAAGCTATTGAGGCGATCGATCTGTTGCTCGATCGACTCGTCTCAGAACAGTCTGTGATTCGCGAGCGCGCCTCGCGGTCACTGCTTGAAGCGAAACAAGACTGGGTTGCCGGTATCTCCCGACGAATCGACCGCATCGCGGAACGCGCCAATCGGAGCGGCATGAAGTCGGTCCTGAAAAGCGCTCGCGAAGGTGCTCGAGATGAGTTGTCGGACGACCAGGACGCGTCCGCCTCCGACGACTACTTGATAGCCCTGCTGGCGCACGCCGCTCCAGAGTCCCAGGATTGGCGCGATCTCACGCAGCTGATGGCGCTGAATCGAATGCTTTCTGCGATAGGCACCACCGACGCAGTCCGCGAGATCATTCGCATTTACGTACGTTTTGGCGATCTCATGCGCATCGACTGCCAGAGACAGCTGGAATCCTTGGGCGATCGCTCAATCGCAGGACTCTTGGAGGCACAACGCCATCCTGCCCCAGCGATAGCTGAGTGGGCCAAGAAGCGACTCGCTCTACGCGACAAGCTCACGCCACATCTAGCTGTACGTACCGACGACGAGCGAGCACTCGCGGATATTCTGGTCGCACTTGGCCGAGCTAGGGATCCTGAATCAACAAGCCTACTGATTAGTTTCGCGGGAACGGAAAAAGCACAGGTTCGCCAGGCAGCACGACAAGCCATCGGACTCCTCGGAGACGTGGGCGCCTGGCAATTGAAAGACGCGTATCAAAACACCACGGGCAAGACTCCTCCGCGGGATTGGACCTGGAAGCGGACGGCTCGTGAACTCTTCACAGAATTCGATCGCTTGCGACTCGAAGGACTGTACCGCGCCTTTTCTGACGCGCAGGCGGCAGGAAAAAGTGGAGACTTGGCCGAGATGGCTAAGAGTTACGATGCTATCTTGCTTCGCAGTCCGCAGTTTGATCGCAAGGAAGAAATGGCGCCCGGGTATCTCGCCTACGCAAAATCTATCTCCGAAAGTGATCCTGATTCAGCGACTCTTGCGCTTCGTCGTTGTGAACGCGTAGCAGACGACGACCTGACCGCCGCCCCCTGCCGCGGATTACGAAAGATGATCGAAGCGAAAAAGCTGAGGGAATTGGGCATTATCGATCAAGTCCTGGTCGAACAGTCCGCCACCCAAGCACCAGAGTCCGCCGACCAGGCACGCGAAGTACTCGAAATCGGTGCTCTTCAGACAGGTTGGGGACGCTCATCTCGCTACCTGGTAGCCGGAGCAGTCGCTGCTGTTGCCCTGCTTGGGGCTGCCTGGATTCTGTTTTCTGGATGGTTAAAGCGCCGCCACGTGAGTACTGCAATCCGCGAAAGAGCGCCTAACCGTCCAATCCAAGCCAATGCTGCGGAACAAAGTTCTGAAGCTTCGCCCAGCGAAACCAGCCCAAAAACTGCGGTCGCAGACGAACCGAACAAAAAAGAAGAGGCCCAATCTGACGATTGAGCCTCTCTTGATGAAATCGATCAAAGTGAATGAATCACTCTGCTTTCGCTTCGTCCTTCTCAGGTGCAGCACTCATCGCTTCCGCCGGAGCTGCTGACTTCTTCTCTTTCCCGTCATCTTCGCCCACAAGCTCAATGATCGAGATAGGAGCATTATCACCACGGCGATTTCCCACCTTGATGATTCGGGTGTAACCACCGGTGCGGTTCTTGTAGCGCTTCGCCAACTCGACGAAGACCTTTTCAATGAGATCAATCTTCTTTGATTCATCTCCGTTGTCGACGGTAGCGAATCGCTGAAGGAACTTTGCAACGTCTTTCATCGCCGCGTGACGACGAGCGCGGTCAGCAATGCTCAGTTCGGTGTGGGGAGTGTACGCAACTGCACCGAGGCGACGAGCCTTGGTGATGACGCGCTCTGCTGTACGCCGCAGTTCCTTCGCCTTCGCGTCGGTTGTTTCGATTCGCTCATGAGCGATCAAGTTAGCGGTGAGTGAGCGAAGCATCGCTCGGCGATGACTGGAATCGCGGCTGAATTGCCGCCCAGAGTGATTATGTCGCATTTTGCTTATTCCTGCCTAATGGGAAGAGTCTACAGGGTCGAGGGTCCAAAAAGTGGATGGTCCAGGAAGGTGTGATCCAGGGAAGAGTGGTGCTGAGTGCCTAAGCGATCTCAAGCCCCACCCTGCTGGGCCTTCCAGCGCTCCAGCATGCCGGTCCAATTGTCGAGCTTCATGCCGAGAGAGAGACCCATGGTGCTGAGAATCTCTTTGATCTCTTTCAGAGACTTACGCCCGAAGTTCTTAGTCTTGAGCATGTCCTGCTCGGTGCGCTGCACCAGCTCACCGATGAGCTGAATGTTAGCGTTCTGCAAACAGTTGGCCGAACGAACAGAAAGTTCCAGCTCATCCACTGAGCGGAAGAGATGCTCATTAAGAGGAGTGTCCTCAGCACCGGGAGGTGCGTAAGCCGTGTCTTCAGTTTCTTCGAAGTTGATCCAGATTGAGAGCTGCTCTTTGAGGATCTTCGCGGCAAAGGCCACTGCGTCCGAAGGCTTGACTGCTCCATTGGTGTACACTTCGAGTACGAGCTTGTCGTAGTCGGTGACCTGACCTACGCGGGCATTCTGCACCGTGTAGTTCACCTTGCGGATGGGTGAAAAGAGCGCGTCGATTGGAACGGTACCAATCGGCATCGTCGGGCTCTTGTTACGGTCAGCCGGGACGTAGCCTCGACCAACACCGACGGTGAGCTCCATTGAAAGCGGGCCCTTCTTATCAAGGGAAGCAATCACATGGTCGGGGTTGAGCACAGTGAGCCCATCCACCAACTTAATGTCACCGGCAGTCACCAAACCAGGGCCTTCTTTTTCAAGACGGACCGTGTAGGTGCGGGGTGCTTCCGCGCGGAAAACAACCTCTTTCAGGTTGAGAATGATGTCGGTGACGTCCTCAACGACGTCAGGAATGGTGGTGAACTCATGAAGCGCACCGTCCATGCGGACTGCCGTAATGGCGGCGCCCTGAAGCGAGGCCAAAAGCACGCGACGAAGAGAGTTACCGATGGTGACGCCGAACCCACGCTCAAGAGGTTCACAAACAAAGCGTCCGTAGAAATCGGTCGCTGACTCGGGATCGATCTGAATGCTCTTGGGACGAATGAGATCGCGCCAATTGCGGCTTGTCATCTGACTGACCATTTGAGGTCCTTTCACGGGCTCCGACATTGTCGAGAGCTCCTCTTGGGGTTCTGCGCGACCGTCCCAGATGAAGGAAGAACCAGCTCTTCACACCCATCTCGCGGCCTGCCCGCTTGAGAGCTTTGCTCTCAGTTCTCTTACACCGAAGGGCGACCATGAAGCCGCCCCTCAAAAAACGCTCCTTGAGGAGCAATCCGAGCAAAAGTTTGGCGCCCGCAGACGCCACACTCGCACTAGCGGCTGTAATACTCGACGACGTACTGCTCTTTGAGCGCGGGCTCATTGAGTTCGTCGCGGAGCGGCATCGACTTAACGGTACCGATGAACTTATCCTTCTCCACTTCGAGCCAACCGGGAGCGGGACGCCCCTCAGCTGATGCGAGTGCTGCAGAAACGTAAGCAATCTTGTGGCTCTTCTCGCGAACCTCGACCTTGTCACCGGGGCTCACAGTGTAGCTCGGGATGTTGAGGCGCTTGCCATTCACAAGAATGTGATTGTGGCGAACGAGCTGACGTCCCTGACGACGACTCACAGCAAATCCTAGGCGATGCACGACGTTATCGAGACGACGCTCGATGAGACCGATCATCTCTTCGCCAGTAGGCCCGCGGAGATGCGAAGCGCTGACGTAGTAAGCCGCAAACTGCTTCTCAAGAAGACCGTAAATGCGGCGCATCTTCTGCTTCTCGCGAAGACGGAGACCGTACTCCGAAAGCTTAATGCGGCCCTGGCCATGCTGACCGGGAGGGTAAGGACGACGAGACACAGAGCACTTCTCTGTGAAACAACGATCGCCTTTGAGGTAGAGCTTGCTGCCTTCACGGCGGCAAAGCTTACAAACTGGTCCGAGATATCGTGCCATCTTATTCGTCTCTCAATTCACACGCGGCGGCGCTTGGGCGCGCGACAACCGTTGTGGGGAATGGGGGTAACGTCACGAATCACAGTGACGCGGAAGCCAACCTGCTGAAGAGCACGAACTGCACTTTCGCGACCAGAGCCGGGGCCCTTCACGAAAACAGCAATGTTCTTCATGCCGTGGTCCATCGCTTTACGCCCTGCGTCTTCCGCTGCCAACTGAGCTGCGAAAGGGGTGCTCTTGCGTGAACCCTTGAAACCACGTGCACCAGCACTGGCCCAAGAAATTGCGTTGCCGTTCACATCGGTGATGGTGACCAGCGTGTTGTTGAACGTGGACTGAATGTGGCAAATACCGGAGAAGATGTTCTTCTTAACCGCTTTGCGTGCTCTTTTTGCAGTAGCCATAACTTAATTTTCCGTAGATTTCGGTGCGCCTGACATAGTACTAGCCGCTTACTTGCGACGAGCGACGCCCTTACGGGGCCCCTTGCGAGTTCGGGCGTTGGTATGGGTGCGCTGACCATTGGCCGGCAGTCCCTTACGGTGACGGAGTCCGCGATAGCAGCCGAGGTCCATGAGTCGCTTGATGTTCTGCTGAACCTCACGGCGCGCATCACCTTCGACCTTGAACCCGGCCTCAATGGTATCGCGCAGTGACTTCACATCTGCGTCGCTCAGGTCATCCACCTTCTTGTCAGTGGGGATGCCTGCCTTCTCGCAAATCTTTAGCGCTGTCGCTCGGCCTACGCCGTAAATGTAAGGCAAAGCGTAAGCGAGTTGCTTACGCCGGGGGAGATCGATTCCTGCAATACGTGCCATAGTCTTATCCTTGCGTCCCTCAGCCCTGGCGCTGCTTGTGACGCGGGTTCTCGCAGATCACTCGAACGACGCCTTGTCGACGAATGACTTTGCACTTCTCACAAATCTTTTTGACGCTGGGTCGCACCTTCATGGTCTTGCTCTTCGCTGCGGGGGGTTAATCGGCTAGGTGGGTGATTTGCCCTCGATGAGGGTCGTTGAGAGAGAGTTTTACGAGCACTTGGTCGTTGACCAAGATCCGAACGATAGCGTGACGAAGAGTGTTCGATACGTTCCCTGTAATGACTCGACCATCATCTAGTCGAATTCGGTACAGAGCCTTGGGCCGTATCTCAATGATCGTGCCTCGAACGCTGTCATCTGCCATCTGATTCATTCCTCGTTGTCTGACTCTCCTTTGGATGGGTTACGTCCTGTGGCCGATAACCCCTATCGGTGTTTAATTGTTAGCTTCTTGTGAGAAGCTGCTGCGACGATTGAATCGCCGCCAAACTTTTTTGAATTTCTGGAGCCGCATGGTTCCGCGAGATTCTTGACTCCCAGAGCTTCTAGATTCCCGAAGATTCTAGACTCCCAGAGCTTCGAGCATTCGGCCCGTTACATCTTCTGGCTTACCTACCCCATCAACCTTTTTTAGAAGGCCTTTTGATTCGTAATGGGGAGTGAGTGCGGCAGTCATTGCGTCATATTGATCGAGACGCTCTTTTACCGTCTCCTCCTGGTCGTCGACTCGGTGGTCCAATTCGGCGTCAGGGGGGGAGGATTATATTTGAGGTGGTAGATCTGTCCAGTCCGTTTATCAGTGCGGCGCAGGGTAGCGCGCTCTAGCAGAAGATCACGGGAAACCTCGATAGAAACGACCACGTCCAGGGGTGTTTCCTTCTTCATTAAGACTTCAGCAAGTGCTTCTGCCTGAGGAACTGTTCTGGGAAATCCGTCCAGAATGAAACCTTTTTTGGCGTCCTCGTCGTTGAGACGCTCGTCGACCAGGCCGATCACGACCGAGTCAGGCACCAGCTTCCCAGCATTCATGTACTCGGAGGCCTCTTTTCCCAAAGCCGTACCCGCCTTGCGAGCAGCTCGGAGCATGTCGCCCGTCGAGATCTGCGGAACCCCAAGCTTCTCAGTGAGAATCGCAGCTTGAGTACCTTTCCCGCTCGCGGGGGGTCCAAGAAGAACAATTCTCATCAGGCTGGCCTCCTACCGCTGAGCCGCGTGGTCCTGGGACCAGTCACGCCCTCGTAGCTCTGCGTAATCAGGTGAGCCTCAATCTGGTTCACGGTCTCAAGCGCCACACCGACGACAATCATTAAGCTTGTCCCGCCGAACTGGAAGGGAACTCGAAATGCTTGCGCCACAACTGCAGGCACCACACAAATCGTGGCCACATAGATTGAGCCACCGACGGTCAGACGAGTGACGATACCCTCAAGGTACTCAGCAGTCTGCCGACCTGGACGAATACCAGGAATATTCGCCTGTTGCTTCTTCAAATTTTCCGCCACATCGACAGGCTGAAAAGTCACCATCGTGTAGAAGAAGCAGAAGAAAATAACGAGACCGGCAAAGAGCGAGTGGAAGACCCAGTCGCCTCGGTTCAGCGCTCCAGCAAAACCCTGCATGCCCGGGACATTCATCGAGGCGAGAGTTGCGGGGAACATCAAAAGAGAAGAGGCAAAGATCGGCGGAATCATGCTCGCCATGTTCACCTTCAAAGGAAGGTGAGCCGCTTCACCACCATAGATGCGCCGGGCGCCTTGCCGACGCGCATATTGGATTGGGATGCGTCGTTGTGCCTTCTCGAAGAACACCACGACTGCCACGGCGACCAACATCACACCCAATACGCTGGCGACGGTCAGTGGCTCTATTTCGCCGCCGGTCCCGGCCCAGTACTGGGTCACTCCGCCAGGAATACCGCTCACGATACTCGCGAAGATGATCAGAGAAATGCCGTTTCCGATACCACTCTCCGTGGCACGCTCACCCATCCACATGATGAGAGAGGTTCCCGTAGTTAGCGTGAGCACCGTCATCAGACGGAACGGCCAACCGGGATCGGTCACCAGGTCGCCCTGGCCGCCAACATTCGTGCTCTCCAAAGTCGTCGCGATCGCGTAACCCTGAACCACGCTGAGAAGAATCGCGCCGTAGCGCGTATAAGCTTCAAGCTTACGGCGACCCGACTCGCCCTCTTTGCGCATCTCCTCAACGGTCTTGGAAACCATGCCCAAGAGCTGCACCACGATGCTCGCGGAGATGTAAGGCATAATGCCAAGCGCAAAGATCGACATGTTCCCGAGCGCGCCGCCCGAAAACATATTGATCATGCCGAGCAAGCCACCTTGTTGCTCAACCAAACTTCTCATCACCCCTCGGTCCACACCGGGAGTCGTGATGAAAATGCCGACGCGATAAATCGCGACGATCATCAGGGTGAAGATGATCCGCCGACGCAATTCGGGCACCTTGCCGATATTGCTGAAACCCTGGAACAATGCCATTCGGGCGGAACTCCTCAATAAACTGACAGAGGCTTAAGCCTCTTTGCCAGCTTCCTTAGAATCGGATGAAGTAACAACAGCTTTGCCGCCGGCTTTTTGATCGCTTCAAGCGCAGACTTGCTGAACTTGTAGGCCTCAACCGTCAACTTCTTAGAAAGTTCCCCGTTCCCGAGAATCTTCACACGAGCGCCACGAACCTGGAGCAAACGAGCCCCACGAAGAGCTTCCTCGTTCACGACTGCACCGCTGTCGAAACGCTCGAGATCGCTCAAGTTCACTTCCACCGTCACGACGGGAAAAGGCACGCGGAAACCGCGCTTCGGCAAACGACGCTGCATCGGGGTCTGACCACCCTGGAAGTGCAGCTTGTTGATGTTGCCACCGCTACGCTTCTTCTGGCCTTTGGTCCCACGACCGCAAGACTTGCCAAGCTTAGATCCAGTGCCACGACCCACTCGCTTCTCCGAATGGCGCGCGCCAGCAGGGACCTGCAAACGACTTAGTAGTTCTGAGCTCATGCCTTGATCTCCTTGACCTCAACGAGGTGGAGCACTTTGCGCACCATGCCACGGAATGACGGCGTGTTCGCAACCTGCACCTCGGTGCCAATACCATGCAGCCCGAGTCCCTTGAGGACCAAACGCTGCTTCTCTGGACGACCCGCCGTACTGCGAGTCTGCTTCACCTGAAGAACAACTGACATCACGCACCTCCAGATGCAGTCGTAGCTGAGCCACCACCGCCACCAACAATGATTGACTGACCGGTTGCTGCCGTTCCTGAAGTTTCCGCAACGGGATAGTCAGAGGCAACGTGGCCCATCTCAAGCTCGCGCTGGCGAGCAACGCCCTCGGGGCTGCGCAGAGACTGCAGAGCCGCGACGGTTGCATGCACTACGTTGTGCTTGTTGTTCGTACCAATGCACTTGGTCAAAACATCGTGAATTCCAGCAGCTTCGAGCACGGCGCGAACCGGACCACCGGCGATAACGCCAGTACCTGGAGCTGCAGGCTTGAGCAGAACACGACCAGCTCCTGCATGACCAAGAATGTCATGAGGAATGGTCTTGCCGATCATAGGAACCTTGAACAGGTTCTTACGAGCGCGCTCGTTGCCTTTGCGAATTGCCTCAGGGACCTCATTGGCCTTACCGAAGCCGACACCCACGCTGCCCTCTTCGTCGCCTACGACTACAAGAGCCGAGAAGCTGAAGCGGCGACCGCCCTTGACCACTTTGGCCACGCGGTTGATGTGAATGACGCGTTCGCGAAGTTTGTCGTCGTCGTTGAAATTTTCGAATGCCATGAGTTGGTTCTCAGAAGTCTAGGCCAGCTTCGCGCGCTGCTTCAGCAAGGGCACGAACACGACCGTGGTAGAGGTAGCCATTGCAATCGAAGACCACCTGGGCAATCGAATTCTTGGCGCAGATTTGAGCGATCAAAGCGCCCACCTTCTTGGCCGCCTCGGTCTTGTCTGCATCACTCACAGCACCCTTCAAGTCGGGAGAGAGATAGAAGCAGACGCGAGCGTTTTGCCAGCTCCGTCATCAACGACCTGAGCGTAGATGTGCTTGGAGCTGCGAAAGACGGTGAGACGGGGACGGCTTTCCGTTCCCGAGATCTTGTTACGAATGCGGAGCTTACGTCGCTCGCGCCCAGTCAATTTCATTGCCATGGTGAAGTCTTCAAACGGCGCTTACTTGCGACCGCCTGCCTTTCCTGCCTTACGACGGATCTGCTCGCCACGATGACGAATCCCTTTGCCACCGTAGGGCTCAGGAGGACGCAGGCTGATGATCGTGGCGCAAGCCTGACCAATCTGCTCTTTGTCCGCGGAACGGAGGATGACCACCGTGCCTTTGGAATCCTTAGGAATGTCGCACTCCAGCCCATTCGGCAAGTCGTAACTCGCGGGGTGAGAAAGGCTGAGGTTGAAGTGAATCGTGCGACCCTTGAGCTCACAGCGGTAACCAGTGCCATGAAGTTCAAGCACCTTCTCGTAGCCGTTAGCCGCGCCCACAACCATTGAGTTGATGAGCGCTGCGCCGAGACCCTGAAGGCGCGCATGGTTTGAACCAGTTGCGTCAGCAGTGACGACGATGCCGACGTCTTCCTTCTTAGCGATAACACCAAGCGGAAGAACGCGAGACAGCTTGCCTTTGGGACCCTGAACGTCGATCTGGTTATCTTTCAGATTAACCGTGACGCCGGCGGGAACCGGAACAGGCCGCTTGCCAACTCGTGAAAGACGGATGTTCTCAGTAGTTGCCATCACCACACCTCGCAGATGAGCTCTCCGCCCACCTTCTTGGTTCGTGCATCTTTGTCAGTCATCAGGCCCTGAGAGGTACTGATGATCGAGACGCCCAAACCGTTGAGTACGCGCGGAATCTTGTCGTAGCCGACATACACCCGTCGACCAGGTTTTGAGATGCGACGAATCCCTGCGAAAGCAGAGGTACGCTCGCCACTGTACTTCAATCGCACCATAAGAGTCTTGCGCTTGGCAGGGCCCCACTCCTCCTCAGAAACGGAGGACACGTAGCCCTCGCGCTGAAGAAGATCGGCGATGTGACGCTTGATTTTGCTTGCCGGAATGCGGGTGACTTCGTGACGGCCATCGCTGCATTGCGGATACGTGCCAACATGTCGGCAATCGGATCGGTCATCATGGTGTCACCAACTCGCCTTTGTTACACCGGGCAATTCGCCGCGGAGAGCCATACTGCGCATGCAGATACGGCAAAGGTTGAAGTCGCGATACACAGCCTTCGAGCGACCACATACGTGGCAGCGCCGAACGGCTCGGGTGGAGAACTTGGGGGGGCGATTCATTTTCCGCCCACTGACATGCACGTGCCATAATTCTTGATCCTCCGCCTTAGTTCCGGAAGGGCATCCCGAGCGCCTTGAGGAGAACTTTTGCTTCCTCATTGGTGCCCGCTGTGGTGACGACCGTAATGTTCATTCCCTTGACCTTATCGACCTTGTCGAAGTCGATCTCGGGGAAAACGATCTGTTCTTTGAGACCAAGCGTGTAGTTACCCGCTCCGTCAAATGCCTTGCCACTAACGCCGCGAAAGTCGCGAACACGAGGAAGACTGAGAGTAATGAGTCGGTCCAAGAACTCCCACATGCGGTCGCGACGAAGAGTCACTCGGCATCCGATGGGCATTCCTTCACGCAACTTGAAGCCTGCGATCGACTTCTTAGCGCGCGTCACAACTGGCTTCTGGCCGGTGATGGCACCGAGTTCGATGACCGCCAATCCAGAATCTCAGGATTCGCGACGGCTTCCCCAAGCCCATGTTGATCACGATCTTTGAGATACGAGGCGCCTGCATGACGTTCTGTACCCAAATTGCTCCATGAGCTGGGGCTGAATTGTCTGTTTGTACATCGCCAGCATGCGCGGCTTTGTCTGAGCGGTTGAGTCCGTCATGATTCTGGTCTCACTTCTCACTCTCTACCGTTGAGGTAGAGAGCTCTGCTGCGGCCTTGAGCACGGCGCCACTCTTGGCGACGCGAACCTTGTTTCCGTCACGTTCCTCGAAACGAACCCGCGTGGGCTTTCCCGTTTCGGGGTCGAGGGGCATGACGTTGCTGATAGCAAGCGGTGCGGGGATCTAACGATTCCGCCAGCTGTTTCCTGAGTAGCGCGCATGTGACGCTTCTTCAGGTTGACGCCTTCAACGATCACTCGGCCGCGGTCAAAATCGATACGAGCGACTTTGCCCTTCTGACCTTTGTGATTTCCAGCTGTAACCTGGATCTCGTCTCCAACACATAGGCGATTCATTACAAGACCTCCGGTGCGAGTGACACGATCTTCATGAACTTGCGAAGACGAAGTTCACGAGCATACCGGTTTCCCGAAAAAAGTTGGGTACCAACTGGTTCCTTGTTGGCATTCAGGATGACCGCACTGTTTTCGTCGAAACGAATGTAGCTGCCATCGGGGCGACGATTCTCACGCTTGGTGCGAACCACAACCGCCTTCATGATTGAGCCCTTCTTGACCTTGCTGTTCGGCATCGACTCGCTGACGCTGACAACGATGATGTCGCCAATTCCAGCATAGCGGCGGCGAGACCCACCGAGTACTTTGATGCACTTGACGACCTTGGCGCCGGAGTTGTCCGCAACATTGAGGATAGATTCTGTTTGAATCATTGTTCTGTTCCCAATCTACGGTCAGCCAGCCAAAACTGGACGATCAATGAGCTTGCTAACTTTCCAACGTTTTTCTTTGGAAAGAGGGCAGTGTCGGAAATTTCCACGCGGTCACCCGTGCGGTACTCGTCTGTCGCGTCGTGAGCCTTGTAGCGCTTACGAACCTTCACGTACTTCTTGTACATGGGGTCCAGTTCCGTAGCGCACTACCTCAACGACGACAGTCTTCTGCATCTTGTCGTTCTTCACCAGTCCGATGAGGCGGCGGATGCGCGTCTTGTGTGTGGGCGCCGACTGCCCGTCTTGTACTTCACTCACCGCGTTCTCTCCTGCAGATGCGCTGCTGCGCTCGTTAAGAATCTGCTCGATGCGAGCCACGTCCTTACGGACCTTGCCCATGAGGCTCGTGTCCTCAAGCTGGCCAACGGAGTTCTTCATCTTGTAGGAGAAGAGATCGCGGGTCAGAGATGATTTGAGAGCGACCAAGTCGTCGCTCGACTTCTCGCGAAGATCTACAGCTTTCATCAGAGAACTCCTCGTGCCAAGAAGCGGGTGGGAACAGGAAGCTTTGCAGCAGCGGTCCTAAAGGCCTTGCGTGCGACGTCTTCGGGAACACCGGCGAGCTCAAAGAGAACGCGACCAGGCTTGATCACGGCGACCCAACCTTCAACGCCGCCCTTACCTTTACCCATTCGAACTTCGAGTGGCTTCTTGGTCACAGGCTTATCGGGGAAGATACGATCCAGAGCTTTCCTTGACGCTTCACTGAACGCTGGATTGCCATACGACAAGCCTCGATCTGGCGAGAGGTCAGGAAGTGGCGGTCAGTTGCCTGAAGAGCGAAATCTCCAAAGGAGACATCGCTGCCGTTCCAAGCCATACCGCGGTTCTTCCCGGTCTGGACTTTACGGAAACTTTGTGCGCTTCGGTTGCAGCATGACTTAGGCCTCCTGTGCGGTCCGGCGCTGACGGCGCTGAAGGACTTCGCCCTTAAAGATCCAAACCTTGATGCCGATGATTCCGTAGGTCGTACGAGCTTCAGCGAAGCCGTAGTCTACGTCAGCACGAAGGGTATGAAGCGGAACTCGACCGTCGCGATAAGTCTCGATGCGGCCCATTTCGGCTCCGCCGAGACGACCAGCACAACGAATACGAACACCCTTGGCGCCGAACTTCATTGCCATTCCGAGGCTCTTCTTCATGGCTCGTCGGAATGCGATACGACGCTCAAGCTGGGTCGCGATGTTCTCAGCGACAAGTTGTGCGTTGGTTTCCGCCTTGCGCACTTCCTGAACGTCGATGAACACCTCGTTGTCGGTGAAGGACTGAACGCCGGGGAACTTGGTCTCACCACGAGCTGCGGTCTTCAAGTTACCGCTCTTCAGCGTCTCAATGCCTTTGCCGCCCTTGCCGATCACCATGCCGGGACGAGCGGTGAATACGATCACCTTAGCTTTGTTAGCTGCTCGCTCGACTTCGATGCTCGAAATGCTTGCGTTGCCCAAGTACGACTTAACGGCGCGCTTGATGCGGATGTCTTCGTGGAGCCACTTGGTGTAGCCCTTGCTGTCGTACCATTTACTGGTCCAGGTGCGGATGACTCCGAGCCTAAAACCATACGGATGGTTCTTTGTCCCATGGATCCCTCGGCGAGCGCTTAGCGCTGGTCCAGCTCGATGGTGATGTGACTCACGCCCTTAACAATGGGAGTGGCACGGCCCATGGCGCGGGGGCGCCATCGGCGAAGATGTGAATTCGGGCCCTGATCGACAGTGGCCTTACTGATGTAGAAGCTTCCTGCTGAAGGAGCTTTCTGCTTTGCGTTAGCGACCGCACTGGCCAAGAGTCGATGATGGGCGCTGCTGCCTTCGGAGTAAACTCCAGAAGCTGCAGAGCTTCGTCCGCGTCGCGGCCACGGACCATATTGATCACCACCCGCTTTGCGGGGGCTGATGCGCTGAAAGTTAGCTTTGGCGCTGCTGATCATGTTGACTATTCCGGCGTTGCAGTTCGCTTCGCAGAGCCAGATGAGCCGGCGGAGCAGTCCGCGGGAGCCCCAAGGGGGCAGTTGGGTGGCTTATCCTGCACCGCTGGTTCGAAAGATGGACTTGGAAGTCGGTCCGGCCGCCTGGCGGATACTGGGGCAAAGACAGTGGAAAGCGAGTTTCCGAGAGAGAGCGTACGAGTCGCCCTCTAGGGGGACCGCTTAGTAGCAAAGCGGACGCCGTCGTGCAAACGTCTTACGTTCTTTTCGACGGATTTTCTGGGACTTCATGAAGAGAAGGCTCAGTGCTGAACGAGTGCTCGGTGGCTGAAGCCACCGAGCTGGACGTCCGTACAGTCAAAAAGGCCCTGGGCAATTCTACCCCGGCGCTTCCCGAACTAGCGCTTCTTCTTGTCGCCAGCGTGACCGTTGAAGGTACGCGTCGGAGCAAAACTCTCCGAACTTGTGACCCACCATGTTTTCCGTCACGAAAACAGGAACAAACTTGCGACCGTTATGAACGGCGAAGGTCAGTCCGATTGCGTCGGGGAAGATGGTGGAGCGGCGGGACCAGGTCTTGATGACCTTCTTGGAGCCCTCAGCCTGCGCCTTCTCGATTTTGGTCATGAGATGGCCGTCAACGAACGGCCCCTTCGAAGTATGGCGTGCTATGGATTAACGTGCCTTCCTGCTCTTAACGATCATTGAGTCGGTTCGCTTGTTCTTACGAGTCTTCAGCCCCTTGGCTAACTGACCCCAAGGAGAACAAGGATGACGGCCACCGGAGGTGCGCCCCTCACCACCACCGTGGGGGTGGTCGACGGGGTTCATGGCCACACCACGCACGGTGGGGCGCACGCCCAACCAGCGGGTACGACCGGCCTTGCCGAGCGTGCGGTTCTCGTGCTCACGGTTGGCTCACCGCACCGATGGTGGCGCGGCAGGTTGGAGGAGCTTGCGCACTTCGCCAGAGGGGAGGCGAATCGAGGCGTACTTGCCTTCTTTGGCGGTGAGCTGACCCCAGGCGCCAGCCGAACGAGCGAGCTGGCCGCCCTTGCCCGGCTTGAGCTCCATGTTGTGGATGATGGTCCCACAGGGATGTACTTGAGCTTGAGCGAGTTGCCTGGCTTGATGTCGGCGTGGGCGCTCGAGACGAGCTCGTCCCCCACGGCGATCTTCTGCGGGGCCGATGATGTAGCTCTTCTCGCCATCAGCGTAGTGCAGCAGCGCGATGTACGCCGAACGGTTCGGATCATACTCGATCGCGGCGACCTTGGCGGGCACGCCCGTCTTGTCACGCTTGAAGTCGATGATGCGGTAGCGGCGCTTGTGACCACCACCGTGGTGGCGCACCGTGATGCGACCGCGGTTGTTGCGACCGCCGGACTTTGAAGCCCCCTCAAGGAGCGACTTCTCAGGCGTGGTTGTCGTAATTTCAGCGAAGTCAGGACCGGCAGCAGCACGGCGACCAGCCGAAGTCGGCCTATATGAACGAATTCCCATTTTCTTACTCCTCGCCTTCCGCGTCCGAGCCGCTTTCGTCGAAGAACTCGATGTCGTTACCCTCTGCGAGAGTCACGATGGCCTTCTTCCAATTCGGGCGCTTCTGCATCTTGCGGCCTAGGCGCTTGACCTTGCCGGCGCTGAATCAGCGTGTTGACGCTTTCGACCTTAACGTCGAATAGCTTTTCTACCGCGTCGCGGATTTCGATTCTTGTTCGCTTTGAGTTCGACCTCAAAGATGACCTGATTGGCGTCCTCTTTCAGCGTTGCCGCTTTCTCGGTGAGTACGATTGGTCGCTTGATTACTTGTTCAGGAGTCATCACTTTTGCTCCTCTGCGTCTTTCGACGAACCGAGGCATCGGGCTTCCAGCGCCTTGATAGCGTCTTTCGACACAATCAGGTGGTCGTGGCGGAGAAGGTCGTAAACATTCACACCCTCGGGAGGGAGGAAGTTGTTTTCCTTCATGTTGCGCGCACTCAGACGCAAGGTCTGATTCGCTGCATCATCCACGAACAGGTTCTTCTTGCCGGCCTTGAGCTCCGAAGAACTCCGACCAGCTGCTTGGTCTTCACTTCAGCGAATTTCATCTTGTCGACGACGGTGCAACGACCTTCCTTCACCAAGAGGCTGAGAGCGCTCTTGAGTGCGAGCGCGCGAACGCGACGCGGGGGACGGTAGCTCCAGTCCTGGGGCTTGGGCGGATGGGCCCGGCCACCACCAACAAAGAGGGGGGCGCACGAATGGAACCGTGACGCGCGCGACCGGTGCCCTTCTGCTTGTAGATCTTCTTGCTTGAGCCTTGGACAGCAGCACGCTCTTTAGCAGCGCTGGTGCCCGAACGGCGTGATGCAAGTTGAGCCAACTATCTACCGACGAAAGAGATGCTCGCGGATTTCGGTTGCGAAAACGTCATCGGAAAGGTCAACCTCTCCTACTTTTTCGCGCTTTAGATTGTAAACGTCGATCTTAGCCATCGTATTTCCTCGTTAGCTCTTGATCTCGACATCCACGCCAGCAGACAGATCAAGCTTCATCAAAGCTTCGAGGGTCTGAGGATTGGGTTCGAGAATGTCGATGAGGCGCTTGTGTAGTACGCACCTCGAACTGCTCGCGTGACTTCTTGTCCACATGGGGTCCACGAAGCACAGTGTAACGACGGATCGACGTGGGTAGCGGGATAGGTCCTGCTACTCGCGCACCCGTACGGTGTGCGGTCTCAACGATGTCCGAGGTGGACTTGTCGAGAAGCTGGTGATCAAACGCCTTGAGGCGAATTCGGATTTTTCGTTGCGTCAACCATATTGATTCTCTGGTTTCAGTAAAACAGCGAGTTAAACGAGGATCTCGGAAACGACGCCGGCGCCAACGGTGCGGCCACCTTCGCGAATTGCGAAGCGCATCTGAGCTTCGAGTGCCACGGGGGTGATCAATTCGATCTCCATCGTGATGTTGTCACCAGGCATCACCATCTTCACGCCCTCGGGCAGCATGCAGGAACCGTTACGTCAGTCGTACGGATGTAGAACTGGGGACGGTAGTTGGTGAAGAACGGAGTGTGACGACTGCCCTCTTCCTTTTTCAGGACGTAAACTTCGCCCTTGAACTTAGTGTGAGGGGTGATGCTACCGGGGTTAGCCAATACCTGGCCGCGCTCGATGCCGTCTTTTTCAATGCCGCGGAGCAGAACGCCCACGTTGTCGCCAGCTTGACCTTGGTCGAGCTGCTTGCGGAACATTTCCAACACCCGTGACGATCGTCTTGGTGTCTGAACCGTAACCAACGATGGCAGCTTCGTCGCCAACCTTGACCACACCACGCTCGATACGACCGGTGGCCACAGTGCCGCGACCCTTGATCGAGAACACGTCTTCTACTGCGAGCAGGAAGGGCTGGCGATCTCGCCCAGGCTCAGGAATTTCGACGTCGATGGTGGCGAGCAGGTCCTTGATGCTCTTCTACCCACTTCGCGTCGCCGTTGAGTGCGGGAAGAGCAGCTACCTGGGAGATCTTCGGGTTGTCGCTGTTGAACTGTAGGCAGAAAGAAGTTCACGAATTTCGATCTCCACCAGTTCCAGCATCTCTTCGTCTTCCACTGCGTCGCACTTGTTGAGCGCAACAACGATGTGGTTCAGGCCTACCTGACGAGCAAGCAGAACGTGCTCACGGGTCTGGGGCATCACCGAGTCAACAGCAGAAACCACGAGGATTGCGCCGTCCATCTGGGCAGCTCCGGTGATCATGTTCTTTACGTAGTCGGCGTGTCCGGGGCAGTCGACGTGTGCGTAGTGACGGTTTTCCGTCGAGTACTCCACGTGGCTGGCCGCAATGGTCACCGTCTTGGTGTCGTCACGTACGATACCGCCCTTGGCGATGTCGGCGTACTTGATCTGATTTGCCAATCCGTCGTCTGCCTGGACCTTGACGAGTGCTGCAGTCAGCGTCGTCTTGCCATGGTCGATGTGGCCGATCGTCCCCACGTTCAAGTGGGGCTTGGTGCGTTCAAACTTTTCTTTGCCCATGATTACCTCTCATTTGAAAGGACGATCCGCCCTTGGTGATTGTTGGTTGAGTGCGGCGTCGCTAGTTGCCGCGGGTTTGGAGATTCTGTGGTCGCTCGATTGAAGTGCTTGCTGGAATAAACAAGGCGTGGAGGACTAAAAGCCCATCACCTTGGCGACCACTGCTTCTTGAATAGAAGCCGGAACCGCCTCGTAATGTGAAAACTGCATGCTGTAAGTGGCACGCCCCTGGGTCTTGCTCCGCAGGTCGGTGGCATAACCAAACATCTGCGCAAGGGGAACTTCTGCGTCAATGACCTGAATGCCCGCGCTACGCTCGTTCATCCCCATGATGCGGCCTCTCCTTGAGTTGAGGTCACCGATGACATCACCCATGTTGTTCTCAGGCGTGACAACTTCGACCTTCATGGTGGGCTCAAGGAGCTCCACGCCCGCTCGTTTGGTCGCTTCCTGAAATGCCATCGAGGCGGCTACTTCAAAGGCCGGCCCGACGAATCTACCTCGTGGAAGCTTCCGTCGATCAGCTCTGCGCGGACGTCCACGATGGGGAAACTGGCGACGACGCCGCGACCCATAGCATCACGAATACCTTTTTCTACGGACGGAATGAACTCCTTAGGAATCACGCCACCGGTCGTCTTGTCCTCAAACACGTAGCCAGTGCCGCGCTCGCCGGGCGCTACATTGATCACCACGTGACCAAACTGACCATGCCCGCCGGTTTGACGAACAAACTTGCCTTCAATCTTGCTCGCGGGACCTTTGAGCGCTTCTTGGTAGGCGACCTGCGGCTCGCCCACGTTGCACTCCACCTTAAACTCGCGACGCAGCCGGTCAATGATGATCTCAAGATGAAGCTCGCCCATCCCCGCGATCAGCGTCTGACCAGTGTCTTCGCTTGTAAAAGTTTTGAATGAAGGGTCCTCGTAAGCCAGCTTGCCAAGGCTCACGCCGAGCCGTCCAAGTCCGCCTGGGTTCTTGGCTCAATCGCTACTGAAATGACTGGCTCGGGGAAGGTCATGCGCTCAAGAACAATCGGATTCTTGATGTCGCAAAGCGTGTCGCCAGTTCGCGTGTCGCGTAAACCGACAGCCGCATAGATGTTCCCAGCGACGCATTCCTTGAGTTCTTCGCGCTTATTCGAATGCATGCGCAGGATGCGCCCCAGGCGCTCCTTCTTGCCCAGAGCCGGATTCAACACCGCGGTGCCAGCTTCGAGCGTCCCGGAATAGACGCGAAAAAATGTTAGATTTCCTACGAAAGGATCGTTCGCCACCTTGAAGGCGAGGGCAGCGAAAGGCGCATCGTCGGAGGAAGCTCGAGTCAGAGTCTTCGTTTCGTCCTGTGGATCGAGTCCCTCGATGGGGGGCACATCGAGGGGCGAGGCAGGGAAGTTTACGACTGCATCGAGCAAGAGTTGAACACCCTTATTCTTGAACGCGGAACCGCAGAAAACGGGTACCCAGGTAAAGTCGCAGGTCGCTTTACGAACTGCGCGGTAGATTTCCTCTCCGTGATAGCGGCAGGCTCCTCGATGAACTTCTCCACGAGAGCGTCATCAACGTCAGCGCAGGCTTCGAGAAGTTGCTCTCGACACTCCGCGGCTTTCTCTTGCAGGTCGTCAGGGATCCCCTGCCATTTCGAACTTCGCGCCCAAGGAGTCGCTATCGAAGATCGCGGCCTTCATGCGAATCAAATCGACAACGCCTTGATGCTCTTCTTCGAGACCGACGGGCCACTGAAGAGGTACCGGACGACAACCTAGACGCTCTTTCATCGAATCCAGATTCATCTGGAAGTCAGCACCGACCTTGTCGAGCTTATTGATGAACGCAATGCGAGGCACCTTGTAGCGATCTGCCTGACGCCACACGGTTTCAGACTCAGGCTCGACGCCGTTACCACCGTCAAACACTGCGACAGCGCCATCAAGCACGCGCAAAGAACGCTCAACTTCAATCGTGAAGTCTACGTGTCCAGGGGTGTCGATGATGTTGATACGAGTCTCGCCACCCGCGTACGGACCTTCGGTGGTTTCCCAAAAGCAGTTTGTGGCGGCGGAGGTGATGGTGATCCCACCTCCTGCTCCTGCTCCATCCAGTCCATCGTAGCGGCGCCATCACGAACTTCACCGATCTTGTGAGAGATGCCGGTGTAGAAAAGAATCCGCTCGGTCACGGTCGTCTTCCCAGCATCAATATGCGCCATGATCCCGATATTCCGGGTGCGCTCGATGGGAAGGTTACGTGCCATGGTGATTGATTCTTAAGGTGGGTTTGGGAGTTTTGAGAACGGTAGAGCGTTAAATAGACGAAACCCCTCTCTGACCTCTTCCTTCTTCGCCGTTTGAAGAAGGGCCGGCGGGGATGCCGGGGAGTCAGAAGGGGTCGGGGTACGCAATCTGCCGCCGGTCTTCCCGCGTGGAGACAAGGAATGTGAGCCTTGTCTATTGGTAACCCGATCCTTTATGTCAGGATCGTCATGGATTCGTGATGTTTACTCTTTGACTGATGGGTTGGCGGGGTTACCCCGCTCGGAGGCGGGGTGGGGGCCCCCAAGAATTCACTTCTTGGGGGGAGGGGTCTGCCTCAGACCCCTCTCGAAAAACAGTCCGATCCCTTTATGTCAGGATTGTCATGGATTCGTGATGTTTACTCTTTGAACTGAAACTTTGGGGACCGCTTCTTAGCGCTCTTTGCCCTCTCTGTCCAAACCGGGCCCCGTTCGAATGAACGGTGGCGAACGAGAGCGACGAGAGGAGCGAAGAACTGAAGCGGAGGCGGGGAGGGCCCCCGAGCAAATCACTTCCGTAGGGGAGGGGTCTGCCTCAGACCCCTTAGAAGGAAAACTGCGGAGGGGGCTGCCTCAGACCCCTCAATGAGAAGGTCTCACCAGCGGTAGTGAGCGAACGCCTTGTTCGCGTCTGCCATCTTGTGAGTATCGTCGCGCTTTTTGACAGCGGCGCCGCGGAGCTGTGACGCGTCCACGATTTCTGCAGCCAAACGCTCACGCATTGTCTTCTCACCACGTGCTCGGGAGTAGTTCACGAGCCAACGCATGCCGAGGGCAATACGTCGTTCGGGGCGAACTTCGACCGGAACCTGGTAGTTAGCACCACCAACACGACGGCTCTTCACCTCAAGCTTGGGCTTGATATTGTCGAGTGCTTTGCGG
>CAVQAT010000006.1:0-360353 GCA_963710555.1 uncultured delta proteobacterium | reverse complement strand
ACTCGGCTACAGTCTCCTTCGACGCGGGAATGGTCTCGCGAGGCCCTTGAGGGACGCCTCCCCAGCACTGCACCCTATGATCCTCATGGACTGTCAACGACCGGAGATGGACGGCTACGAGGCTGTTCGTCGCATTTCGCAGGCTCAGGGAGGGCTCTGCTACAAGGATATCCCCGTTATCGCCATGACCGCGAATGCCATGGCAGGGGACCGCGAGAAGTGCATCGGCGCAGGAATGAGCGACTACCTGACCAAGCCGGGGACCTTCCCAGCGTGAGCCGCTGCGCGGGCCTCGCTTGAAGTGGCTTCCGGGTCCGCGCGAAGACCGACCTCAGTGAGCATCCTTGAGGTAGAGCTGAGCGAATGCCAAAGCTCGGCGCGCTATTTGGTTTTCCCGCTGGAGTACGCCGGTAGCCGCTCAACTTCAATCAGCTCTTTCGGGCGCGCATAGTCCGCCAGGTTCTGGACCAGTTGACTGACACTGCTGCCGCCATTTGCTTTCGCTTGTTCTTGGAGAGGAACCACCAAAAGCAGACCATTCCTTCTTTGGCCCCACTTGGGAATTCTCACCGACGACGCAGGCGGATTGAATCATTCCTGTGTCGAGCAGCGCCTGTTCCACGAGATTTGGGCTGACACTTCTCGCCGCCACCGACGGATCAAATCATCGATTCTCCCGACAACAACCAGGCTGCCGTCGTTTTCTGGATTTCGCCGCTGTCGCTCGTCTCGAACCACTCCGAAGAGTTCGTGTCCCTGGCTTCACCCAAGTAACCACGAAAGACCTGGGGCCCCCAGCTCGATGCGGCCGCTCGCCGTTGTTCGAACTTCTAAAAAGCTTCCAAGGGCTTTCCGACGGAGTCAGAAGGCTCGGGGGCGATTCTCGCCAAAGACTGAGAACAAACCTGCGAGCCTCCGTCATTTCATAAGTGTAGAACAGGGAGCCCGCTAGCGTCGGCGGCTACGCAAGTGGGCGGTGCTTTCGCGCCCCCCACGAGAATTGCTCGAACGCTGCGTAACCGAGCTACTTCGCTCAGAAGACCACAGAGCTGAGTGGGAACCACTGAAAGCAGAGAGATTCGGTTCCGCTGGATTTCGTGGCCAAGGGTCTCCTTTAGATTGAGCGATCACCGTCGTGCGTGCCCAGAGGCTCCGAAGGAGAATCGACAATCCTCCGATGTGCGCAAAGGGGAGCGCGAGCAACCAGCGATTCCGCCTCTTCGAAGGCAGATTGAGTGCATGACTCTCCACCGCTGCGAGAAGGTTGTCACGGCTCAGGGGAACGAGCTTTGGAGGACCTGTTGTCCCTGACGTCGTCAGTACTACTTGGTCTTGAGTCTCCGGAACAATTCGGCTGAATCGCTCCGGATTCGTCTGGAAAATGACCGCCAGCCTGATACGGAGCGATTCCCTCCGCCACCTGAGCAACAACAACGTGTCGACTTTCGCTCTCCGTCCAGCGCGGGTGCAGAAGAAGCACGGTGCGCCCAGCTCGAGACAAGCGTAGAGCACGAATAGCTCTTCCAGCCGGGGCTGCGCGCTGCTGTGCAATCGTCGATTCCGGGAGCCGCGCGAGCCACGGTTGGGTCTGCCCCCACAGCTCCGAAAAGCTGATTTCGCACCCATCCAGAACCAGCGCGAGGGGCGCATCCTTCGCGGCAGACGAAAGACGCAGACTGGTCTGAGCCGACCTGCACCAGGCATCAAGCAGTAGGCCCCTGACAGAAAAGCTCAATCCAAAGAGACTAGCTCGGCGCTCTTGACGAGATAGGCATCGAGCCCGCGCCCTTGTGAGAGCGTATTCCTCGAGTATTGCCCAAGGCGAAGGGCACGGTCACGAGCGCAAGCAGCACAGATGGCGAGTCCAGCCCGCTACCAGGAGCATGCGACAGCTGTCAGGTAGAGCAGGATGTACTCGGCCTCGGCGCCCTTACTCGAACTGCAAGAGTTCTCTTCCCGGCTTGCGTGCTCCGTGTGACGCATCGCGGAGGTTGTTGACGACCAAAATATTTGTGGTCACCGCGCCGAGTGGATAGGCCGCTGCGTATCGCAGCGGAGGCACCGTGCCCACGTGAACAAAGACAGTGCCCAGACCGCGACAAAGCCGAAAAATATCATCACGAACAGGTCACCGAGTCCGTGGTAGCCCAGCGGATAGGGGCCGCCCGTGTAGGCAATCGCGGCCAGACACCTGGATCCAATCGCGACGATTGGCCATCCTGCGACAATTGTTAGGTAGACGCCTATCAAGAGAGCTAGCGCAACCACCATGCTCCAGCCCCTGCTTCATCTGTCGCGCTGAGATTAATCCTGCTGAACAGCGCGAGTAGGCCGAGTTGTTGTTCAGGATCCGTGCCTTTTTCGTAGTCAAACACGTCATTGGCGAAGTTCGAGGGAATTTCTCCTCGAAAAGACTCGCCCCCACGAAGGTCGCGACGGCGGGAGGGGACGATCGTGGCCACGTGGGCGCTCACGGCGGTCCCCACCAATACCGGTGCTGCTGCCGCGCCAGTGTTGCGGGGCGGCAGGCCAGGAGCCAAGCACGTAGAGATCCAGGTTCATCAGGGCGCGGCTCCTCAGCTCGCCAGGACTCCGCTGGTCATCCTGGTCAATGATCCTTCGGACGGCTGGCGCGCTCTCAAGAATCGGATTGTGCCCAACCCCGGTAATTTCACTGACTTGGAAAAACGAACTGATTTGAGTCATCCCTGCCGCAATGTCGCGGAACTTCCCATCTTCGCCTCCCACGATCAGGCGTGTCGGCACGCGGAGCGTCTCAGTTCGGATGTCCTACGAGCCCCAAGGAGCGCATCGCGTGGGCGAGCCCCTCGCTAGTGTGGGAAAGTCGAGCCTCGCGCTGTGCTTGCCGTATCTGACTATTGGCGAATCGCTGAGTCGCGAAGAGAGCTTGGCTGGACCACGCGGACTCAAAACGCGCAAGCCCTTCTTGCTGAAGAATTCGAACCTAATCCGATCCCCCCGCGTTTCTAGACCTGGGTTCACGAGAAGGTGGCCCGGCAAAACAGTCCGGTGCCCGAAGGAGCATCGCCAGCGCCAACCGAGAACCCATTGAATAGCCCAGCAAGCGGCACTCTGGTACCGCCTAGGCTACGCACCACTGCAAGCCAGTGATTCACTTCTGCTTCGAAGCGGCCCCGCGGAGCATTGGCCCATGGCCACCCAGCAAGGGAGACTGGCGGTCGAGGTCAAGGACATCGACGCTCCCCCCGTGCCGTGAATCCGTGAGTGAAAAATGCTCATCCTCGAATCACGCTCCGGTCTCAGCCGCGCCAGGAGCGGCAATGCGACACTTCGCTAGGAACTCATGAGTGCTCGCTGTGTCCACTGCCAGATGGAGCAAAGGCTACTCTTGTTCCGACCCATCCCTCGGACTACGGCTGAGCGAATCTGACTCAGGCTCTTGCACTGTTCAAATCGCACCCCGTAGGCCTCGGCGGCGGCCTGCCAATCAATTTCCAGGGGCGGTGTCGCGTCCAAAAACGATAATTCTTGTCACCGACGTACTTCTTGGCGACGGGCAAGTGATCAAACAGGTGCCCGCCGTCATCGAGCACCGCGATCACAAGAGGAACCTCCAGTCCTCGCGCCAGCAGCAAGCTTCCGAGATCGTGCGCGGCGGTGACATCCCCGAGTACTGCCAGGGGGAGCGGTCGAGCGACCCTGGCAGTACTCGGGGATGTCACCGCCGCGCACGATCTCGGAAGCTTGCTGCTGGCGCGAGGACTGGAGGTTCCTCTTGTGATCGCGGTGCTCGACAATGACGGCGGGCACCTGTTTGATCACTTGCCCGTCGCCAAGAAGTACGTCGGTGACGAGAATTATCGTTTTTGGACGACACCGCCCGAAATTGATTGGCAGGCCGCCGCCGAGGCCTACGGGGTGCGATTTGAACAGTGCAAGAGCCTGAGTCAGATTCGCTCAGCTGTAGTCCGAGGGATGGGTCGGAACGAGGTCACCTTGCTCCATCTGGCAGTGGACACAGCGAGCACTCATGAGTTCCTAGCGAAGTGTCGCATTGTCGCTCCTGGCGCGGCTGAGACCGGAGCGTGATTCGAGGATGAGCAGGTTTTTTTCACTCCACGGATTCACGGGCACGGGGGGGAGCGTCGATGTCCTTGACCTCGACTCACCAGTCTCTCCCTTGCTGGGTGGCCATGGGCCAATGCCGGATCTTTCGCGGGGCAGCTTCGAAGCAGAAGTGAATCACTGGCTTGCAGTGGTGCGTAGCCTAGGCTGCCGAGTGCACTTGCTGGGCTATTCAATGGGTTCTCGGTTGGCGCTGGCGATGCTCCTTCGGGCACCGGAGCTGTTTTGCCGGGCCACCTTGCTCGGTGTGAACCCAGGTCTAGAAAGCGCCGAGGCCCGGGAAGAGCGCAAGAGCTGGGAAATGGGTTGGGTTCGAATTCTTCAGCAAGAAGGGCTTGCGGCGTTTGAGTCCGCGTGGTCCAGCCAAGCTCTCTTCGCGACTCAGCGATTCGCCAATAGTCAGATACGGCAAGCACAGCGCGAGGCTCGACTTTCCCACACTAGCGAGGGGCTCGCCCACGCGATGCGCTCCTTGGGGCTGGGTCAGATGCCAAACTTTTGGACGCAGCTCGAGACACTCCGCGTGCCGACACGCCTGATCGTGGGAGGCGAAGATGGGAAGTTCCGCGACATTGCGGCCAGGATGGCTTCGATCAGTTCGTTTTTCCAAGTCAGTGAAATTACCGGGGTTGGGCACAATCCGATTCTTGAGAGCGCGCCAGCCGTCCGAAGGATCATTGACCAGGATGACCAGCCGGAGTCCTGGCGAGCTGAGGAGCCGCGCCCATGAGCGTTCAACCTGGATCTCTACGTGCTTGGCTCCTGGCCTGCCGCCCCGCAACGCTGACAGCGGCAGCAGCACCGGTATTGGTGGGGACCGCCGTGAGCGCCCACGTGGCCACGATACGTCCCCTTCCCGCCGTCGCGACCTTCGTGGGGGCGAGTCTTTTGCAAATTGCCTCGAACTTCGCCAATGACGTGTTTGACTACGAAAAAGGCGCGGATACTGAACAACGACTCGGGCCTACTCGCGCTGTTCAGGCAGGATTGATCTCAGCGCGACAGATGAAGCAGGGGCTGGGCGTCGTGATTGCGCTAGCTCTCTTGATAGGCGTCTACCTAACAATTGTCGCAGGATGGCCGATCGTCGCGATTGGATTGTGCAGTATTCTGGCCGCAATTGCCTACACGGGCGGCCCCTATCCGCTCGGCTACCACGGACTCGGTGACCTGTTCGTGATGATATTTTTCGGCTTTGTCGCGGTCTGCGGCACTGTCTTTGTTCACGTGGGCACGGTGCCTCCGCTGGCAATCGCGGCGGCCTATCCACTCGGCGCGGTGACCACAAATATTTTGGTCGTCAACAACCTCCGCGATCGTCACACGGACGCGCAAGCCGGGAAGAGAACTCTTGCAGTTCGATTCGGGCGAAAGGGCGCCGAGGCCGAGTACATCCTGCTCTACCTGACCAGCTATCTGACCCCTTTGCTGCTCTGGGTAGCAGGCTGGACTGGCCCATCTGTGCTGCTTGCGCTCGTGACCGTGCCCTTCGCCTTGGGCAATACTCGAGGAATACGCTCTCACGAGGGCCGCGGGCTCAATGCCTATCTCGTCAAGAGCGCCAAGCTGGTGTTTCTCTTTGGATTGAGCTTTTCTGTGGGCCTACTGCTTGATGCCTGGGGGTAAGTGCCCGGTGCAGGTCGGCTCAGACCGTCTGCGTCTTTCGTCTGCCGCGAAGGATGCGCCGAACGCCATCGCGCTGGTTCTGGATGGGTGCGAAATCAGCTTTTCGGAGCTGTGGGGGCGGACCCAACCGTGGCTCGCGCGGCTCCCGGAATCGACGATTGCACTGAGCGCGCAGCCCCGGCTAGAAGAGCTACTCGTGCTCTACGCTTGTCTCGAGCTGGGGCGCACCGTGCTTCTTCTGCACCCGCGCTGGACGGAGAGCGAAAGTCGACACGTTGTTGCTCAGGTGGCGGAGATCGCTCCGTATCAGGCTGGCAGTTTCCAGACGATCCGGAGCGATTCAGCGATTGTTCCGGAGACTCAAGACCAAGTCATACTGACGACGTCAGGGACAACAGGTCCTCCAAAGCTCGTTCCCCTGAGCCGTGACAACCTTCTCGCAGCGGTGGAGAGTCATGCACTCAATCTGCCCTTCGAAGAGGCGGATCGCTGGTTGCTCGCGCTCCCCTTTGCGCACATCGGAGGATTGTCAATTCTCCTTCGGAGCCTCTGGGCACGCACGACGGTCGTGATCGCTCAATCTTCAAAGGAGACCCTTGGCCAGCAAATCCAGCGGAACCAGATCTCTCTGCTTTCAGTGGTTCCCACTCAGCTCTGTGGTCTTCTGAGCGAAGTAGCTCGGTTACGCAGCGTTCGAGCAATTCTCGTGGGGGGCGCGAAAGCACCGCCCAGTTTGCGTAGCCAGGCCGACGCTAGCGGGCTCCCTGTTCTCTACACTTATGGAATGACGGAGGCTGCCTCGCAGGTTTGTTCTCAGTCTTTGGCGAGAATCGCCCCCGAGCCTTCTGACTCCGTCGGAAAGCCCTTGGAAGGCTTAGAAGTTCGAACAACGGCGAGCGGCCGCATCGAGCTGAGGGGGCCCCAGGTCTTTCGTGGTTACTTGGGTGAAGCCAGGGGACGCGACTCTTCGGAGTGGTTCGAGACGAGCGACAGCGGCGAGATCCAAGACGACGGCAGCCTGGTTGTTGTCGGGAGAATCGATGATTTGATCATCAGTGGCGGCGAGAATGTCAGCCCAGATCTCGTGGAACAGGCGCTGCTCGACACAGGAATGATTCAATCCGCCTGCGTCGTCGGGGTAGAACATCCCAAGTGGGGCCAAATGGTCGTTGCTTTGGTGGTTCCTCTCCAAGAACAAGCGAAATGGCGGCAGCAGTGTCAGTATCAACTGGTCCAGAACCTGGCGGACTATGCGCGCCCGAAAGAGCTGATTGAAGTTGAGCGGCTGCCGGCGCTCTCCAGCGGAAAACCGGATCGGCGCCAAGCTTTGGCATTCGCTCAGCTCTACCTCAAGGATGCTCACTGAGGTCGGTCTTCGCGCGAGCCCGGAAGCCACTTCAACAAAGTTTCGCGCAGCGGCTCACGCTGAACCGGCTTGGTCAGGTAGTCGCTCATTCCTGCGCCGATGCACTTCTCGCGGTCCCCTGCCATGGCATTCGCGGTCATGGCGATAACGGGGAGATCCTTGTAGCGAGCCCCTCCCTGACCTTGCCGAATGCGACGAACAGCCTCGTAGCCGTCCATCTCCGGCATTTGACAGTCCATGAGGACGAGGTCGTAGGGTGCATGCTGGGGAGCATTCTTGAGTGCCTCAAGGGCCTCGCGACCATTCCCCGCCACGTCAAGGAGACTGTAGCCGAGTCGGGTCAGGGTTCCGCGAGCGACCTTCTGATTGACGGGATTATCTTCAACGATCAGTAACCGGAGCGAAGTGGGTTGAGGAGTCGCAGCGTTGACGGGCGCGTAGGGAACAATCACGGAAGTTCGTCGAGCGATCGGAGATCGGCTTGAGTTCAGCGCCCGAGCCAGATCAGTCATCGTGATCGGCTTCGGAAAGGACGCGTCAAATCCGCTCCGCAAACACTGCTCGCCCCGAAGTCGATGGCGCAAGGTGGTCATCGCCACGAGACGAGTTTCCGCAAATCGAATATCCGACCGAATGAGGGTCGAGAATTCAGTCGCCTTTGCCAGACTCAGGTCGAAAAAGATAGTTTGAAAATGTGGGCAATCGCTGCGCGAAATCAACTTCGTGACGGATTCTATGGATTCGGAGTCCGTCACTTGCGCGCCCCATTTGCGCAGTTGACGCCCCAGGCTGTCACGAAGTTGTGGACCGTCGTCCACCACAAGCACTTGGGTCATGTCTAATCGGGGGGCCACATCCCCTGCCCGTTTTCCAGCCTGCAGTTCGATTTCGAACGAAAATACACTTCCAACGCCAAGGGTGCTTTCTACCGATACGCGACCGTTCATCAATTCGCAAAGTTGACCGACGATAGCTAGACCTAGGCCGGAGCCACCGTACTTTCGTGTTGTGGAGGCGTCCACTTGCGTGAACTTGTCGAACAGGCTGTCGACCTTGTCCTCAGGGATCCCGATGCCGCCGTCCTTCACACTTCCCAAGATGCGTAAGCTCGAACCCCGTCTCATCGTAGCGATGGAGAGAAGGATCTCTCCGTCATCGGTGAACTTGATCGCATTACCGACCAAATTCATCAGAATCTGGCGTAAACGGCCCGGGTCGCCAACAACCAGTGGTGTGTCGATGTCGACCATATCAAGCACCAACGAAAGACCTTTGTCTTCGCATCTGAGCGCCATTGACTCGGAGAACTCTCCCAGCTCCGTGCAAAGATCAAACTCGAGCGCTTCGAGTTCGAGTTTCCCGGCCTCGACCTTCGAAAAGTCAAGAATGTCATTGATCAGACTCAACAAAGCTACAGCACTCGAGTGGGCAAGTTCAGCTTCGTGCCGTTGCTCCGGTTGAAGTTCGCCGTCCATCAATAGGTCGAGCATACCGAGTACACCGTTCATCGGAGTGCGGATCTCATGACTCATGCTCGCCAGAAAATCAGCTTTCTGCCGAGAAGCCGATTCTGCAGCGTCTCTAGCCGCAATCAGCTCAAGACGGGCTTTCGTCTCGGTCGTGACATCTCTATAGCTGAAGACGAGTCCTTCAATTCTGCCATCGACGAGCAAAGCCTTAGAATCTCGCTCGTAGATGCGCTCATTCGTGAAGTGGAGGACTTCTGCCACGTTTTGGGTCGGATGTGCGCGCAGCTGATTCTCGACTTGCATCAGCCCATAAGGCTCCGCGAGTTGTGCCTCCATGTGCTGGTGGAGCGCGTAGCCTTCGTCAGCGAGCAGATCATCCCTCGGCCAATTGAACAGTTTGCAGAGGCGCTCGTTTGCCTGGAGAACCCTACCGCGGACGTCAGTGACCAGAATCCCATCTGTTGTCGAGTCCAACGTTGCTGCAAGCAAAGCGACTGAACGGCCCAGTTCTCGCTCAGCGAGTACACGCTCGGTGATGTCAGTCGCGATGTTTACGTAAGATTCCGGGCGCCCGTCCTCGCCCATGAAGGGCACAATCGTACTGTCCACCCAGTACAAATTCCCGTCCTTTCTGCGATTACAGATTTCTCCATGCCAGTTCTTCCCGGCGGCAACGCTTGTGTACATATCTCGCCAAAATTCCTCATCATGGGATCCGGACGCAACAATGCTGTGGTTATCTCCAATGAGTTCGTCTTGCCTGTGGCCCGAAATGGAGCAGAATCGCTCGTTCGCGTAGATGATCAGGCCGTTCACATCCGTCATTGCTACGATGGCGTGTTCATCCAATGCTTGTCGCTGGTTTTGTGCTGAAAGCAGCGCAGCACGCTGATTGCTCATCGCACCCTCAAGCTGTCCGAATAGATTGTGAAACCCGCGTGCGAGCACGCCAACTTCATCCTTCGCATCGACGGGGAGCTTGCTCAGCCAATCTGCATCGCTGTGGTGCTCGAGAGCTTCACTCATTTGGCGAAGTGGTCGGACGATTCGCGAGGAAGCAATGAGCGCTAAGGCCAGAGCCAATAGAGCAACTGAGCCTCCCATGATCACCGCTCGATTACGGAAGTTGACCAACGTTTGGTGGAACTCATCGGTGGCAGCTCCGACTGCCATCATCAGGCGTGGTCGATTCCCGCGACTGATCGCTGACAATGTGAGGATTCGAGCTAACGGTTGTCCTTGGGCGTCGTCGACGAGTAGCGCACGGGAATCGTCCCAGACGTTTCTCAGATCGGGGAACAGATCTTCGAACGCGGTCGATATATCCAGACTTTCGTCGTAGTGGTTATAGACAAGCTGACCGTCCTCCCGCGCGATCAAGAAACGCACTTTCTGAAGCGCTGCCCCGGTGAGCGCATGAACCGCCCCGGACACGTTGAGATCGGCCTCGATCACGCCTTGTATTTCGCCGTTTTGGGCGTCGAACAAGGGCACAGCGAGTGAGACCCAAGCATCACCGGGGGACTGGAACCAGATGCCAGAATAAGACACCTCACCAAGTTCAGCAGAGGCAGCTGCGCGGATTGCCTCGATTCGCGGCGGTACTCGCAGACGACTCTGAGGAACCCGAACAATTCCGTTGATCATCCTCCTGACCCGGACGATCTCCTGCGGCTGTCCGTCGACCAAGCTGAGGTAGCGTATTTGTTCTAACGACTGAACGCTCTGCAGCAGCCCAGCGAAAGCATCTTCAAGTGAGACGCGCGCCTCGGCTGTTGGGCTTGCATTGCCGAACGCCTTTGATGCCAGGTTACTTACAGAAGACGTTCGACTCAGCAAGAGAATACCGCTCTCAGCGTCCTCGAAGACACGTTCAACAATCGGACCAATGAACTCACTTTGTTGGTCCACCTGCGCCCACTTCTCGTTGTGTACCAGGCGTTCGCTCTCAGTATAGAAGCCCAAGGCCACGACAAGAACGATTCCGAGCGTAAAGGCGAACGCGACAAGTGGCAGCACGACACCGAGAGGTCGACTCGCAAAGCCGACACTGAGCCTCGTTTTCCAAGCCGAAGCTGGCTGTGCCGGATGCACCACTCGACCCTCCACCACTGCCCTAGGCGCTCGGCGAGCTGCCATATCGGCGATGGGACATGCGAGAAGGGTAATCTCAGAGAACATTCTGAGGACGTGCGAAACGTTGAAATGGTTGTCGTAAAGCGTTGAGGTCTCAAACGCCACATGGGCCTGGGCGAACACGGCAGGGATTGTGCTCATGAGAACACCACGAGCGATCCCGCTGCTGTTGCGCGCATTGATCGACCACGCGAGAATTGCTCCGACGATCAACAACGTCAGGGGCGCTAGATCGAATGGTCGAGTGACCCGCGCCTCCGGAAAAGTCGTCCTGGGGACGTGAGCAACACCGAGAAGCCAGAAGGCGCAGAGTGCGGCAGCGCCCAACAACGCGATATTGACAACAATTGTCGTCAAAGCGGCACCCTTTGCACTGGTTCGCCGGCAAATCAGCACTAGGCAGATCCCCAGTCCAATCAGGCGCGTCCCACTGGACATCACCACAGCGAAAGCGCCGGTGAACGGCAAGACATCTTCGTCGGCGATCCCTTCACCGTAGAGGCCGACGGCCGCTAGAGTGTGAAGTCCTCCAAATAGCGCTCCCACGAAAAGGGACAGGCCGACGAATGCAGAGATCGGTTCGCGGAATGCTCTGTGATGCATCCAGTAAACGGTGGAGCCCGCCAGAGCTAAGCCTACCCCACTCCATTCAAGCAATGTGTGGAATTGGTCCCCGGAAATGAACTCGGGAAGCGATGATGCTCCGAAACCGAGCCCTATCGCATTCATCAACGTGGGAAGGAGGCAAAGTGCCAACATCACCAAGTGCCCTTGCCGCGAGATCGAATGGCTGAAAGGGCCCATTTGAGGTGGCGACTGGCTCGCGGGCGGACCTTGACTCACAGCCTAAGAAGACGTCCGCCGGACTGATAAACTAAGCATCCGCTGGAACGGCCGAATAGAATACAGAACTGACCGAGGTTTGACCCCAGCGCCCGAGGCTAGGAGACTCCCTCACATGCACCGAATATGGCTTGGCGTACTTGTATTTTCAGCAACGATTTCGTGTCGCTCAAAAACAATCGAGCCAACCGCCACGAACTCTGGCGTCCAGGAAGTCGTCGATGGCGGTTGCACTGGCGCAGAGGGTGAAGCCTGCCATCAGGCTCAACCCAGGGTTCCTCCGGTGATCGAAGGAAGAACTCAGCTTTATGGCGCCCCTTTGGGGGACAGCCAAGCCGTGGAATTGGCGGACGTTCTGAGCAACCCAGAACGCTTCCACGACGAAACAGTGGTGGTTTCTGGATACGTGAAACGAGCCTGTTCACGAAAAGGCTGTTGGATGGAGCTATCCACCAACGCCGAAAAGGGCTCTGGCGGTTGTCGGGTAAAATTCAAGGACTATGGGTTCTTCGTGCCGACCGACGCCCAAGGAAGTTCAGCGCGACTTGAGGGATTGGTTCAAGTAACCACCGTTGAGAAAGCGGCGGTGGAGCATTACGAGTCTGAAGGTGCGACCTTCCCCGCCAAGGCGGCGGACGGCACCGCAAAAGAGGTGCGTTTGGTGGCGACAGGCGTGGAGCTCACCCGTGGGTAAGAAGCGCGCTTTGCTCAGCTGGAGCAGCGGTAAAGATTCCGCCTGGGCACTTCACGAAGTGAAGCTCGCGGGTGAGTTAGAAGTCGTCGGGCTCCTCACGACAGTGAACGAAACACACGAGCGCGTCGCCATGCATGCTGTTCGGAGATCTCTGCTCCAGGCACAGGCGGCCTCGGCCGGCATTCCTCTCTGGGAAATCCCGATTCCATGGCCCTGCAGCAATACGCAATACGAAGCAGTGATGGCAGCAGCGATGCAGCGCGCCAAACTCGAGGACATTGAGACGATGATCTTTGGGGATCTCTACCTTGAAGACATTCGTTCTTATCGGGAAGCGAAACTGGCGCCAACCGGTATCGAACCTGTTTTTCCTCTGTGGAACCGCCCAACGGCTCAGCTCGCGCGCGAGATGATTGACGCTGGATTGATTGCTCACATCACGACCATCGATCCCAAGCAGGCGCCATCCACGCTCGTCGGGCGAAAGTTTGATCATGAATTTCTAGACCAACTTCCCGCGAGCGTCGACCCTTGTGGGGAGAACGGGGAATTTCATAGTTTCGTGTCAGCAGGTCCCATGTTGGACAAAGCCCTTCCGGTGCGAGTCGGAGAATGCGTGGAGCGGGACGGATTTCATTTTGCAGATCTCGTGCTGGACGAATCGTCTCGCAGTGAATCGGACAGGCTGGCGCAGCCTCACACATGAAAGCTCAGGGCTTCATCATCTCTTTGGCTGTCAGCCTCTGTGGCTGCCACGATCGCGCCACTGGTCCAGCCAACTCCGGGGAAGGCGCTCATTTATCCGAGGGTCGTTCCGCAAAGAACGGCTATGTTCCGATTCCCGAACTTTCGGCTGAGAAAGAGCAGCCTGAGGAACTGAGTGACGAGCCAGAGCAGCCTACCAGCGAACTCGCGATACAGCTCCCCGAAAACATCAAGATTGGGGAATTTGAAGACGTTCCACAGCCAGGCGACCGAAGTTTAAGAGTGGCCCACGCGAGTAGCAAAAGCGATCGGGCGATTGTTTATCTCCACGGCATGTGTGGAAATCCGAATGGGGCTGATCGTTTTGCCGAACTTTTGACGAGTTATGGAACGGTCATTGTTGTTCGCGCGACGATCCCTTGCGAGGACCGACCAGGCTTTCGTTGGCCAGCTGAGCCTCAGGAGATTGAACCAAGAATTCAGAGCGCACTTTCCAACGTTGCGCACTTGCGAAATGGTCTTCTGAATACGGAGGAAGTTGTACTCTTCGGCTATTCCCAAGGAGCTCATCGCGGCGAGAAGTTGGCTCAAGCCTACCCAGAACACTACCGCGATTTGATCCTGGGAGGCCCACCAACGGCTCCGACCCCAGAGAAGCTTCGCTTCAGCCGCCGTGTCGCCATCTTGGGAGGAGAACTCGAGAATACCGATGACATGGTTCGGGGAGACGTCGATCTGCGCGCAGCGGGCGTCAAATCTCGCTTTTTCTTGCTGCCAGGGGCCCACCACGGTGACTATGGACCGCGCGGCGCGGAGGTCATTCGCGACGTTTTGTCGTGGACCTTAGGCCCCCCTCCACAGCTCTGAGCGCTCCTGAAACAACCTGAGCTTGCCAAGTCGTGGCGGAAGCTACTTGGCGAATTTGGCGAGCCAGGAACTAGAAATACCTGGAGCTATTCTCGCTGCTAGACTGAGCAGATGAGCGTCCATTCCGACATGGACTAGGGCTTCTCCACTACGGGCCACTGATTCGATGACGCGTGCCACGCGCTCGGGTTCAATCCCGCGCTTCTCAAGGACCGCATTGGCACTTTCTCGTGCCTGCTCTGAAATCGGAGCGTTGTTGGCGATGTTCGTTTTGACAAAGCCTGGGCAGACTGTGCTCACCGTGACGCCGCTTCCCTGGAGCTCAGCCCGAAGCGCTTGGGAAAAGCCAACCAGGGCGAACTTGCTGGAACTGTAGGCGGTGAGCCTCGAGAAGCCGACCCGCCCCGAGACCGAAGCGACATTGATGATGGCCCCCTGACCTCGTTCAATCATATTTGGAGCGAGCAACTTCACAGCGTGGAGCGGTCCCCAAAAGTTCACGTCGAAGGTTCGATGCCATCCGTCGAAGTCGGTTTCCCGAAAGCCGCCAGGGAGCATGATCCCTGCGTTGTTGACCAAAACGTCGACGACCCCGATTCGATCCGTGACCCAGCTCGCGAATACAGACATCTGATTGAGATCGGAGACGTCCACGGCGTAAGTGAGCGCGGACGCCCCCTGCGCGCGAAGCTCGCCGCCAAGTGCGTCGACCTTAGCCTTGTTGACATCACACAGCACCACACGTGAGCCACATGCTGTAAAGTGCTGCGCAGTGGCTCGACCAATGCCGGAGGCCGCTCCTGTGATTAAGCACCACTTGTCGTTCCAAGAGTTCGCCACTCGCGCCGCTGTTTCCCTTGTTGGCCTTACTTGGACCGTGCGCTTGTCTTCTTCCGCGATGCAGGACGCCCGGACCGATTCGGTGACTTCTTCGCTACTTTCTTAGCGACTTTTTTAGCCGCCGCTTTGAGTGGACTCGCCTTCTTCGTGACGCTCTTTTTGGCGGTCGTTTTCGTCACACTCGCTTTTTTCGCTACTTTCTTGGCAGTGCTCTTCTTGGCAGCCTTCTTCGCAGTGCTCTTCTTTTTCGTGACGGTTTTAGCTTCCGTGGGTTTGGCAAGGGCTTTGCCAGCTCGCCGGGCTTTGACTGACCGAGGTCCAGCCCCGCCACGTGAAGCGAGGCCCCGCTCGGTACTCCCCTTCTCCCAAATGGAAGCTATGGCCTCGAGTTCCCCGAGCAGTCCTGTGTTTGATTCGCGCCAGTAGTTCGCATGAGCGTTCGGGGCGCCGACCCAACACGTGATCGTTTTCTTAGAAAGCCCTTGAGGGAGGGCTCGCATCATGTCTTCGTCAGTACGGTCGTCACCGGCACAGAAGATGAAGTCAGCTCGTGGATGTCGCTCAAGAATGTGCCCCACTGCGCTGCCTTTAGTGACGTGCTCATGGCGCACTTCAATCACTCGATTGCCCCGAAGTACTTTGTACGGACGTCGCTTGAGTAGGTCTTCGAGACGAGTCAGTAATTCTTTGCCTTGAAATTGGCTGTATTCTGGGTCAGCTGCGCGGGAGTGCCAAGCTAGAGCGGCTTGCTTGATCTCAATCGAGCTGCCGGGAGTGCGGCGTACGAACTCCTCGAATAGTGGCTTCACCAGTCGGGCTAGCGCGGAACCACTCACGTTCTTGCGGCCCTCCCATTCACCTCCTGGCAATTTCATCGCAAGTCCGTGCTCGCAGACAAGTCCGATATCCAAGTGTCCGAGCCAATCGCCAAGCGTTTCGCCGTCGCGTCCACTGACGACATAGACGTCCGCCACCAGGCTCAATCTCTTCAAGACGTTGAGAATCCGCTCGTCGGGCACCGCTTCTCGAGGATTGATCACATAAGAGCGCAGTGTTCCGTCGTAATCCAGAAACACGACAGGTCGCTTGGCCTGCTCGATCACTCGTCGGACGGCCGGCTCTTTCACGCGGAGAACTCGCGCTTCTTGACTTCGATCCCCACTAAACGTTTCGAGTTTTTCCAAAAACGTCTCGGCCCAGCGCATACTGGTGTTCTCTTCCACAAACTTTTGCATGTGAGCGAAGCTCTCAAAGTGTGGTCCGTCGTCTTCCAACGCGTCAGCGAGCACACCTGCCACCTGGCTGGTATTGAAGGGGTTCACCAGGCGCGAGCCCGGCAGGCAATGAGCAGCTCCGCAGAACTCGCTGAGGATCAGCGTGCCGCCTAGTCCCTTTCTCGCGGCCACATATTCTAGCGCAACGAGGTTCATGCCATCGCGCACGGGTGTGACCAGAGCGATGGTGGACGCGCGATAAAGCCCGGAAAGTCTCGCGCGGTCGACGGACTGGTTGATGTAGACGACGGGAGTATGACTCGGGGTGGAAAACTCACCATTGATGCGGCCGACGAGTTCATCCACTTCACGCTTCAGTTGTTGGTATTCTTCAACTCCGGTGCGACTGGGCGCCGCAACTTGGACCAGGACGACGTTTTCTCGCCACTCCTTGTGTTCGGTGAGCATCTCCTCAAAGGCGAGGAGCTTTTGGGGGATGCCTTTGGTGTAATCGAGCCTATCAACCCCGACCACGAGCCTCTTGCCCGCGAAAGTTCGCTCCAGCTCGGTCTGCTCTTTGCGCGCCTCTGGAGTTCGCAACAGATCGCGCATTTCCTTGGGATCAATTCCGATCGGCAGGACTTCCAGGTGTACTCGCCTGCTCTGGAGGGCCAGAGCACGTGTTTCTGACTCCATCCCCAGCACGCGGAGCGCCGCCATCCGGAAGTGGCTGACGTATTCGTAGGCGTGGAAGCCAATGATGTCCGCGCCGAGTAGACCACGCAGTAGTTCTTCAGCGACGGGCAAGGTTCTGTAAGTGTCCGCGGAAGGAAAGGGAATGTGCAGGAAGAACCCTATCGGGCAACCCAACCCCTTTTCGCGCAACATCTGCGGCACCAAACACAACTGATAATCATGAACCCAGATCAAGTCCCCCGGGCGGGCATTCTTCGCGATGGCGTCCGCGTACATCTGGTTGACGGCGACATAGGCCTTCCAGTTTTCGCGACTAAAGGTCGAGCGCTCAGTGAGGTTGTGGAACAATGGCCACAGCATGTCGTTGGAAAAGCCCTCGTAGAAACCCTCAAGAAGCTCCTCCGGAATAAACACTGGCGATGTTCCGTGCTTGGCCAGTTCGCGGGTCACCTCGGGCCGTTCACTGCGAGTCACATCGGTACCAGGCCATCCCAGCCAGAGAAACTTCCGTTTTTCTCGGACTGAAGCGAGCGCAGTGACTAAACCACCTGTACTCGGCGAGACTTGCCAGCCGCCCTCAGCGCGATTCATGGTGACCGGAAGGCGAGTGGAGGCAACAATCAATCGGCTAGTCATTGGCTGAGTTTTTTGCACAAACGCTCGTCGAAGAACAGGCGTTTCTCAGAGCACTGATCTGTCATCACGTCGTCGCTCACCGCATGAAACGTCGATTTTCCTGCGGAAGATGGCACGTTCGTACCTCTCGCAGTTGACTTCGTACCTCTCGCAGTTGACCGAGTAACACAAACACGTTCGCGGAGTGTTTCATTGAATGAGCAAGTCGAGTTATCTTAGCGAGCGCCGTCCTTCGACTGAGAAATTTGCGAAACTTACTCCCATTCATTGACAGAAATTTCTGGTTCCCCATCGTGGGGTCCACAGTCGAAGAGCGCGTACCTCGGCTCTTCCACCACTACGACTACTCAATATGAAGCACGCGCTGTTCGGAAACTGTTCATTTCAGGCCCTCGTCAACCATCAGGCGAAGATCGATTGGCTATGCTGGCCCAGGTTCGACTCCAGTCCCGTGTTCGGGAGTCTGCTCGACGAGGAGAAGGGCGGATTTTTCGCAATTCAACCAGGCGAAGACACGTGGGAAAGCACCCAGGAGTACATACCCAATACGAACATTGTTCGCACCACGTTCACGAGTAGCCGCGGTTCATTTGAAGTCGTCGACTTCGCTCCCCGTTTTCGGCAATTCGAACGACACTACAAGCCGAACATGGTGGTACGTCGAATTCGGCGTATTTCATCTGAACCCATTGTTCGAGTCCAATGCCGTCCGACTTATGATTACGCTCGGATCGTTCCTGCGGCACGTCTCGCATCGAACCACATCAGTTATGACATTCCGGGCGAGCAACTGCGGCTCACTACTGACATGCCGCTCAACTACATCACTGAGGAGCGAGCGTTTCTACTCGAAGACGAACAATGGATTGTCCTGACCTGGGGAGATCCGCTTGAGGCACCACTCCAGGATTCAGCAGAGAGCTTTCTGGATCGGACAAGGCACTATTGGGAACGCTGGGTGAAGCACACTGCGCTCCCTGGGCGTTTCCAAAAGGAAGTAGTGCGTTCAGCGCTGACTTTGAAGCTGCACATGTACCAGGACACCGGGGCGGTCACAGCTGCGGCGACAACTAGTCTTCCTGAGTGGCCGGGTTCAGGCCGTAACTGGGATTATCGCTTTTGCTGGCTGCGCGACGCCTACTTTACCATTCGAGCGATGCGCCGCATCGGTCACGTGGATGAACTCGAAGCGTTTGTTGGATTCATCAAGAATGTTGCGTCAGTGAACGAAACGCTACAACCCGTCTACGGTATCACTGGCGAAACTGAGTTGGTCGAAGAGGTACTTGAGCACCTCGCGGGTTACGAAGGTTCCGGCCCCGTGAGGGCGGGCAATGGTGCGGCTCTTCAGGTTCAATACGATGTTTACGGGGAAGTCATCGCTGCGATGGCGCCGTTCTTCCTGGACTTTCGCTTTGAGCATCACATTACTGAGACAAGCATCGCTCTTCTACGCCGCTTGCTACGACGCATTGATGAAACCATGGAACTTCCAGACGCCGGAGTCTGGGAGATTAGAGACGACAACCGGGTGCACGCCTTTTCGCTACTGTTCCACTGGGTAGGAGCGATGGCGGCCGCGCGAATTGGCGAGGTCCTCGGGGACGATGATCTCAGGCAGGAAGCTCTGGGCCTCGTCGACCGCGCTTCTGGTTTGCTCGAAAAGTGCTGGGTGGAAGAAGGTGGGTTTTATGGAGACTCACTCACCAGCAAGAATGAAGACGCAGCACTCTTGATGATGATCAATCTGGGTTACATCAAGAAGGATGACCCGCGGGCGGTCAGCCACCTGAGAGCTCTTGAAAAGCGCCTTCAGGTGGACGGACATCTCATGCACCGTTACCTCCATCACGATGGGATCGGCGGAGATCATGGGGCGACCTTCACGGTCTGTGGTTTCTGGTACGTCGAGGCTTTGGCGCGGTTGGGCTTCACGGAGCAGGCTGAAGTCGCTTTTGAGAAGATGCTCAGCTACTCGAACCACGTAGGGCTCTTCAGTGAAGACATCGACCCGAAGACGGGCGCGCAGCTCGGAAACTTCCCCCAAACCTACTCCCACGTCGGAATCATCAACTCGGCATTCGCTATCTCCCCCTTGCCGATAGAAGTGGGTGACCCCTAAGAGCATGCCTTCCGCGGTCCTGCCTTGAATCCCCGCTGAGAAAAGCTAGGTCGCGTGCGTGATTTACGTGAACGACCTGGGCAAGCAGTACGGCCCCAACGTGCTGTTTCAAGGGGTGACTCTCCAATTGAATCCCCGGGAGCGCTACGGACTCGTCGGTGCAAATGGCTCAGGAAAGTCAACGTTCCTCAAGATTCTTATTGGAGACGAAAGCTCGGACTTGGGTGAGATTACCTTCAATAAGCAGCTCCGTCTGGGCGTGCTTCGCCAGGACCAATTTGCCGAAGACCAAGAGAAAATTGTGCATGTCGCCATGCGCGGCGACGCCGAGGTCTATGACGCCATCACTGAGGTGGACAGACTCAGTGAACAGGAGTCACCAGATCCCCATCGCATCTCCGACTTGAACGAGATCATCTCGCACAACGACGGATACACCTTGGAGTCTCGTGCGCGGGAAATCTTGGTGGGTCTGGGGATTCATGAAAACCAGCTCGACGAGCCACTTTCGATTCTCTCCGGTGGCTTCAAATTACGTGTGCTCCTTGCCCAAGTGCTTGTTGGACGGCCAGATGCGCTGTTGCTCGACGAACCGACCAACCATCTCGACATTCTCTCAATTCGTTGGCTTGAACAGTTTCTCGGAAACTTCCCGGGTTGCGCGGTGATTATTTCTCATGACCGCAGGTTTCTCGATTCTGTCACCACCCACATCTTGGACGTCGATTACGGCACCATCACTGACTATCCAGGCAATTTTCGCAGCTTTGAGGTCTCCAAGGCGGCCGCGCGAGAACTGAAGGAGGCGCAGGTCGAACGAGCTGAGAAGATCATTGCGGAGAAAAAAGCGTTTGTTGAGCGCTTTCGCGCAAAGGCGACCAAGGCCAAACAGGCTCAGAGTCGCGTGAAGCAAATCGAGAAGATCCAGGTGGAGGAAATTGCCGCATCTTCGCGACGGGCTCCGCTCTTTTCGTTCAAACAAGAGCGGCCCACTGGAAAAGACGTGATTGCAGTTCGCGGTGTCGGCAAGGCCTATGGCGAAAAGACTGTGCTGAAAGACGTCAGTTTCAAAGTAACGCGCGGGGAGCGAATTGCCATAATCGGTGAGAACGGAATCGGTAAGTCGACTCTTCTCAAGATCATCACGGAGAATCTGAAGCCTGACTCCGGCGAGTTCGAATGGGGCGTTCATGCTCGACTCGGATACTTTGCCCAGGATCACCATGATTTACTCAACGATCCGAAATTGACTCCCCTCGACTTCGTTTGGAATGCCGTACCGCAAGAACCGACAAGTTACGTGCGCGGTCAGCTGGGGAGAATGTTGTTCTCCGGGGACGAAGTGGAAAAGAAGGTCACCACGCTTTCCGGCGGTGAGGCAGCTCGCGTCATTTTCGCGCGGATTGCTGTGCAAAAGCCGAACATTCTCATCCTCGACGAACCAACCAACCACCTTGATCTTGAGGCCATTGATGCACTCGCTGAGTGTTTGGCCGCCTTCGAAGGTACCTTGCTCTTTGTTTCCCATGATCGCTGGTTCGTCTCCCAGATCGCCAATCGAATCATCGAACTCAAACCGGATGGCCTCCAAGACTTTTCTGGCAGCTACGATGAATATCTCGCCCGCGACGGCGCCGACCACTTGGATAGCGAAGCGGTCACTCTCAAGGCAAAGGCCGAGAAGGCGAAAGTCAAAGAAGTGGCAGTAGAGCGCAGCGAAGAGCCTGAGATCTGCTACGAGGAGCGAAAGCGGCGTGCAAATCGTCTCAAAGCGTTACCAAAAAAACGCGACACGTTACTCGCTCAAATCGACGCTCTCGAGGCTGAGAAAGCTGCCATTCATGAGCGCTACGCTGATCCAGTATTCTTTACCGAGACGTCAGAGGACGAGCGCAAGGCGGTGGAAAAGCGTGCGTCAACTTTAGAAGCACAACTGTCGGGTGCTATCGAGGAATGGGAGTCCGTCGAACAAGAACTCGCCGACCTCGAAGCGGCGAGTTAACGGCTCGGAAGCACTGCCTTAGCGGCGAATGTGAATCCAGGTTCCCTGGCCCATTTCGTCGCTGATGTTGATTCCGTGCCAACCTTCAGGAACGGGCGGGTCAGTCCAATTGAAGACGATTCGTGCATCGATCGGGGCGAGGTTCACGCAGCCGTGGCTTCGCGGAACGCCGAAAACATCGTGCCAATAGGCGCCGTGAAGCGCGAAGCCAGCCGAAAAGTATTGAATCCAGGGCACGTCTCGCAGTTCGAACGCTGTACTGCCGCGTCGCCGCGTTACACCGTACTCGGGGTGTCTTCCCTTCTCGACATTGGCCCAGCGACGGCGGTCCATGTCATCCATTTTCTGGCCAGCGGCGTGCATCTTCTTGAGCCGTGCGACAGTCGCCTGTCCTTCCGCATCCATACTCGACTTACGGGACTTGGTGCCGCCGGAAACACTAGAATTCTCCTCTGAATCCATCGCCGCCGCGATGTGCTTGGATTGGAGTCTGAAGTCACCGAGCGGGGTGGTCAGGTCCTTGTCCGGATCCCCGAAGCGAACTTTTCCGCTTGAGATGAGTGTAGTGTAGCGCGGCTTCTTGCCGTCATAGAGAGTGAGCACTTGCTCGCCAATCGAAATATCCACCCACTTTTCGTTCTTCTCCGCCGGCTCAGGCCATTCTTTCGGCTTGTGGACAACGCCAATATCGGAGGCCCTCAGCCAGCGCGTCTTGTCTCCCAAGGTTTGGTAGAATCGCTTGCCGTCTTTGATTCGAGCGTTTCCAGAAAGCGGGACGATAGCGCGATGTGGAGCTGGTTCGGCTTCGCGCGTCGCATCCTGGCCAGCGAGCAACTTGTAGAGTGAGGATTCGCGTTTGACGACGAACGCAAAAGGAAAGTGCATGGATTCTGGGATTTCTACCCCGTGGAACATCGAGCCTGTATCGGGCTTGACCTTGGTTGTCGGAACGAGCCGCAAATCAACCGTGATGCCAAAACGTCGATGAAGATCTTCGCTCTCTGAATCAAAGGCGCCAACGAAGGAAAGCCCAGTGTGCCGTCGGACGCGGTCCGCAAAGATCGCGTAGTCTGGTACCTTGAACGCCGCGACATTCGGAATCGACCGATCGCCGCCCTGCAACCAGAAGGGGAGCGGATCGTTCTCCGAGCGGGCTCCAAACATTTCTGCCCGACTCAGGTGCTGCGAATCTCGAAATCCTTTCGGATGAACGAGTCCTGGACCGGCAATCCCCCGCTCATCAAGCGGCACATCATTCGCCCCCAGGTCAACTGTTTGCACTTCCTCATGATGCTCGTTGAACCATTGAATGTGGTCGAGCAAACCAAACTCGCTCTTGATCTGCTCCGCCTTGGAAGGAACGCGCAGATACTGGGGCGCGGTCGCGCGAACGAAGCCGTAACTGTACGGTAGAGGCTTGTCGAGCATCGGTCGCACCTCTGAAGCACGCACGATCGGGTCGTCCATGTCGATCGTCGCGTCCTCAGTGCACATAAAGCCGAGCGGGTAGACACGATACCACTTGCCTTTGCTGCAGCCGCGCCCGGGCACCGGCAGCGCATCGCGCGCGACTTTTCCACCCAAGCGCACATACCCGAGTCGCCGGGAGGCATCGTTGGGAAGTTTATAGACAGTGGCTGCGACGACCGTACTCGCGAGCAGCGGAGCCCCCTCGGGCGCCTGGTTATCGAGCTCCTGATGGTTGACAGCAATTGCCGAGAGCGGCGGAGCCACCCGTTTTTCCGGCTCCTCAGAATCAGATTCGGCAGAATCGGTCGCTCCTTCGGTGCTGGCGACTTGCCCCGGTTTGTCGTCCTGTTCGCAGGCGGACAATGCCAAACACGAGCAAACCAAGGCGCCCCCGGCCGCTAGCGGCGTAATTTTTCGGATTGATCGTCCTCTCATCGGCGGATGCAGTGCTTAGCGTGCCTGTCGCACGGGTCAAACCGTTCACCACGAGGCCTGGACGGCGCTGGGTGAGTAGTAGACGCGCGGTTTAGCTGTCCGTGCTGTCGGCTTCGCTGAGACTCGGCACGGCTGTCTCCGGGCGATCTTCCTCTTGATCCTGAGGCACGCCACCCTCGACTTCTTCGCCGTCGATCACGAGAGCAGAAGCTCCCTTGGGAAGCTCCGGTAGCGCGGTCCGCGAGGTGCCCTCTCCCACCCAAAAGACCTCAGGCACGGGATAGTACTTCGAGAAATAGCGACGTTGATCCAGTTTGCCGTCGGCGTGATGGATACGCAGAACGCTCACAACGTCCATCCCCTCGCTCCCTTTTTGCTTTTTCTTGATGCCCCCCAGTGGGACTTCATCGCGGTGCCAAATGCGGCGAGCAAAGGGCTCTCGCTCGGTCACCGAGTAGGCATGCTCGACACGCACGTCGGGCGACCGCCCCAATAGCTCCACTCGAATGAGATAAGGCTCAGGAAAGCTCACGTGGACCAAAAGCGGCTCGTCGTAGGGGTTCCGAAGTTGAAGATCGACCTTCCCATCGATCACCGTGGCGTCGAGACCGAGTGGCGCGTACCCGCTAGGGCGACTGTGGCTCCTGCGGCGGACCACCTCGACATTACCGAAGACCGCGGCGGCATGTAACGTTGTCGCCACCTGACACACGCCGCCCCCCACATCTAACTCAAGCTCATCGTTGACGATAACAGGTGCATCGACGAAACCCCGTCCGTGTATGCGACGTCCCACTTGCTGATTGAAGCTAAGAACCTCCCCTGGGAGCAGCACTGCACCATCGAGATATCGTCCTGCGGTGCGAATGTTGATGGCTCGGGGACCTGCCTTGCCACGGAAGCTGGTCTCGTAGCTCGCGAGCACACGCGTCACATCAACCGGTGCCAAGTCCTCTTCTGTCACGCGGGGTTCGGTGGTCTCGACTACGGCTTCCACGATGAGGTCTTCGCCGTACTCGACGTTTTCGAAACGCACGAGGGACGCGTCCAAGGACAATCTTCGTCCCTGAACGCTCTTGAGGATCTTGTGCTCTGAAATCAATAGCTGAGCGTCGACCGCCTCCCGGTCCGTTCCTGACGCGATACTTGTCAGTAGCTCCCTCAGTTTTTGCTTTTCAAGACGAAGTGGGATTGAAACCTCCTCCCGTTGAGGCAAACGATTTAATCGTCGCCAGAGCCATGCACCAAAATTCTCGCCCGGCCCAACCTCACCCTCGCGCAACTTTGCCTGAGCAGCTTCAGCAGCAGTCGCTTCATCAAGAGTGAGACCAAACTCTTCCGCGGGAGCTTCGAAAACTTGTTCTTGCACCCGCAGATACATTGAGCGACCTGAGAGCTGCCTTGAACGGAGCGCAACGACACTCTCAACTGAATCAGCGAAATGGGGGTCTGTGGGGAGCGCCACAGCGTATTCATGCCCGTGCAAGTGAAGTCGCGGGCTCGGTTGAGGAGCGAACGCCAGCCACCCGAGAAGTCCGGCTACGGCGCCCAGGGCGATGCTGCCCATCAGTAGGAGAGGTCTCGCCACGAGGCGTATATTACCGCCCTCCTTCTGATGGCGGCAACTTAACGCGGCGTCATCGGACAGCGGATCCGTTGGTGCTGCCGGTCTCTGATTCATTGTCACTGAAAACACAACGAAATTACGCCCGGTTTGCTCATCCCATTCCCGTATCACTGTCGGGTCTCTCATCTTTCACCGTCAACATCCAATGAGAGCGCAAATTCTCTTGACGGCGCGATAGCGGAGAATAAGTTAGAAATCAGATGCGATTGACAGTGAATGGAGACCCTCAAGAAGTTCCGGACAACATCACGATTTCATCGTTACTCGCGCAGCTTGGTCTCGACGGACCGGTCGCCGTTGAGCGCAACGCGCAGGTGGTTCCCCGCGCTCAGCATGAGGCGGAACATCTTGAATCCGATGACGTGATCGAAATCGTGCACTTCGTTGGCGGAGGCTGATTCGGCTCTGGCGCGACGGCTCTCACGCAAGAACAGTGAGCTGACGTCGTCCCGAATTGGCGGCAGTCACTGACTTCAGCGGCTGAGAGGAGACTTCTGGCTGAGAGGAGACCGGCGGCGCCGGATGAATGACCCGGTCCACTGTTCCTGCCACCGAGTTTCTAAAAGCTTCTGCGATCGTGACTTCTACCAAAGCGCCTGTCGAGACGCCGGCGAGAGTCACGTCGTTGAGGTGAACAATTTCGTTCTGCTCGCTTCGCCCACAAATATTGCCTGCCTTGCTGATTCCATCGACGAGCACTTGCTGACGAGTTCCGACCAGCGTTTGCAGATGCGCGAGCTTTTGGGCATCGACGACTTCAAACAAACGTTGAAGACGGCGCCCCTTTTCCTCGGTGCTTACATCATCCTTGAGTTTGAGGGCTGGGGTGAAGGGACGCTGGGAGTAGGTGAACCCATAGAGCGCGACGAAGCCAACACGCTTCACGAGCGCTAGGGTGTCTTCGAAGTCCTGTTCTGACTCTCCCGGAAAACCGACGATCATGTCAGTTGTTAAAGTCAGGCCGGGAACAGCAGCTTTGAGCGCGTCGGTTCGCTCCACGTATTCAGCTGCCGAATACCGTCGAATCATCCGCTTCAGCTGAGCATCGCTTCCCGACTGGACAGGCATATGAACGTGCCTGGCAAGCACTGGTAAATCTTGGTGCGCGAGAATCAAAGAGCTGGTGAGGTGGCGCGGATGCGGGCTTGTGTAGCGGAGACGGAGTAGCCCCGGGACTTGCTCGGCAATCGCTCGGAGCAGTGCGGGAAACTCTGTTTCGTCCTGAGCAGCTATCGCACCGCGTGAGTGTTTCCAGCGACATGTGCCAGCGCCGGGGGCTGGCTGTAGACTGTGGCTTGGGTCGTTGTAACTGTTGACCGTCTGGCCAAGCAGAGTGATCTCGCGAACTCCAGCCTCCACAAATCGCGCCACTTCCGCGATGATCTCCCCCGAGGCGCGATACCGTTCAGGCCCCCGGGTGTAGGGAACAATGCAGTAGGAACAACGTTCGTTGCAGCCCTTCATCACTGTCACAAAGGCTGATGCTCCTGCTCTCCCCGGTTCGGGCGCGGCGGCCAGGAAAGACGGGTCCTCGACATCGAAGACGGTGCGGACCAGAGGAAGGCCTCCTGTTTCCACCTGAGCAAGAAGCGCGGGCAACTCAGGAATATTGTCAGGGCCGATGATGAGATCGATCTGGGGTAGTCCCTTGAGCAGCCGTTCGCCCTCCTGCTGGGCGACGCATCCAGCCACGCCGATGACGAGATCGGGGCGCTTCTTCTTGAGCTGTCCCAGGCGCCCGACTTCCGAGCGCAACTTTTGTTCAGCTTTTTCTCTGATGCTGCAGGTGTTCAGCAAAACAACATCTGCCTCTTCGGGGGATTCGACACTGGAATACCCGGCCCCGCGCAACACTTCCTCCATGCGGGAGGAATCGTGGGCGTTCATTTGGCAACCGAAAGTAACTACTGAAAAGCTGGGCATTGTGGGGAATTCTGGGGCGGTACGCCTACGGGGGGCGCGAAAGCTAGCACGAAGATGCCGCTTCAGGGAGCGGCGTTGACCCACCGATCTCGCCTTTCTATTGTCACTGGACCAATGCCTCGTCAATTCGAAACCCTTGTGGAACTCATCCAGAACTCAGTTGAAGACTTCGGCGCCAAAGAAGCCTTCGGAGCGAAGCAGCCCGATGGCTCCTGGAAGTGGATTCACTTCGCTGAAGTGGGACGAATGGTGGAGGATGCGCGCGCCGGATTGGTTCAACTAGGCGTGGGTCCAGGAGATAAGGTCGCGATTGTCTCAGACAACCGAATTGAATGGGTGATCATGGCATTCGCAACCTTCGGCGCAGGTGCCGCTTACGTGCCAATGTACGAGGCCCAAATGCCCGACGAATGGGCTTTCATTCTGTCCGATTCCGGAGCGAAGGTTGCCGTCGGCGCCACGAATGTCATCGCGGAAAAGCTATCGCAACTCACTGCTTCCATTTCCACCCTGGAACACGTCGTCGGGTTTGAGTTGCCTGCGGAAGATGACAGAAGCTACCGGGCTCTGCTTCAGCGCGGCAGCGAAACGCCTACCCCCCCCCACGCAGTCCAAAAGAGCGACTTAGCGGGGCTGATTTACACCTCCGGCACAACAGGCAATCCCAAGGGAGTCGAGCTAACGCACTGGAACTTTTCCTCGAACGTACTGGCTGCCGCTGAGCGCTTCGACTTCACCGTTGATGACACGTCGCTGGCGTTTCTTCCTTGGGCTCATTCTTTTGGTCAAACCGCTGAGCTTTACACGCTCCTCCACTACGGGGCGACCATCGCCATCAACGATGAAGTGCCGCATCTGATCACGAATCTTCCGGAGGTGCGCCCCACGGTGTTGGTCGCGGTGCCGCGGATTTTTAACCGCATCTATGATGGCGTGAACAAGCAGATCGCGGCCAAGCCCGCGCCCCTTCGGCTTCTCTTTAAGCGCGGCATTGAAATCGCGACTCAGCTACGTAGTGGTGCACCGGTTGGATTCTTCGAGAAGACGACGCATGCGCTCGCTGACAAACTGATCTTCAGCAAAGTACGGATGAAGTTTGGCGGCCGGCTTCGCTTTGTGGTGAGCGGTAGCGCTGCTCTTTCCACCGACGTCGCATCCTTCATTGACGCTCTTGGCATCGATGTGTTTGAGGGCTACGGCCTGACTGAAACAAGTCCGGTCGTGTCTGCCAACTATGCAGGAAATCGGAAAATTGGGAGCGTTGGCAAGCCATTCCCTGGGGTGACGGTGCGCATCGACCACGCCGCTACCGACGACGCCATGAACGGCGAGATCATTGTTTCCGGACCCAACGTCATGCGCGGGTATCACAATCGGCCTGAGGAAACAGCCAAGGTCTTTTGTGAGGATGGGGCGTTTCGGACCGGTGACATGGGTTACATCGACGAGGATGGCTTCATCTTCATCACCGGCCGCATCAAAGAGCAGTACAAGTTGGAAAACGGCAAGTACGTGGTCCCCTCTCCTCTCGAAGAACAACTCAAGTTGTCTCCTCTTGTCATCAATGTGATGCTTCACGGAGCGAACCGCCCGCACAATGTTGCTGTCGTTGTGCCTGACATGGCCGCGCTCGAGGAACGCTCCGCCCGCGAACGTTGGACCCTCGGAGACGTCGCCACAAACCCTCAGGTGATTGAGCTGATCAGAGCAGAACTTGACAAGTACTCTGCGAGCTTCAAACACTACGAACGCCCACAAGCCTTCATGATTTCCACTGAGGACTTCACCACCGAAAACGGGCAGCTGACGCCGTCGATGAAGGTGAAACGCCGTGCTGTGCTGGAGCAATATGGTGACGCGCTTGAGGCACTCTATCACAGTTAGCTTGGCCTTCTGGCCGGCCGTTATCTGTCTACAGTTCCAGTTAGATTGGCCGGCTCCAATCGAGGCACCCCCCGCACCCACAGCCTCCTACCAAAACCAGCAGAGTGGTCACTTGAACCTTGCGATTCTGCAATGCGCCATGCACTCTACTCGAACCAATGAACATTGCGACGCAGCCGGAGACAATTGTTTCTAGTTGGGCGCTTCCCGGGGGGGGACGCGGCGAACGTAGGCGGTACAGTTTCATTGGTGTCCTCACCACCGACTGGCGCGAAGGGGACTCGTAGCCGGACAACCCATGTGGAGCAGAGGGGTGAAGGGCGTCCAATGGGCGCCCTTCTTTTTGTCCTTTTTGCGACTCTGGACGCCGAGGGCGATCGAAAACTGAGCAAATTTGAGGAATCTAGGGTGCTGGGATCCCGGGAGTGGACATTCTTGACATTTCCGATGCAAGAATGCATTTCTTTCTCGTGAAGCTGTCCAGCAAAGGCCGATATGCGGTACGCGCGCTCTTCGACATCGCGTTCTACAACGATGGTGAGCCGACCCAGGTCAAGGACATTGCGGAGCGTCAGGGGATCCCCCAGCGCTTTCTCGAGCAAATCTTCCAGGACTTAAAGCGCTCAGGTATCGTTGGGTCGAAGCGAGGACCCCAGGGTGGCTACTTGCTCGCGCGCCCCGCATCTCAGATCCCCCTCGGCGAAGTCGTCCAGATTATCGAGGGACCGGTCGCACTTGGTGAGACTTCTGCAGCTGGGGCCGGAAAGAAGGGGGAGAATCTCTCTGCAGATGGCCAGAGAGTGACAGATACCATCTTCGAAGAACTTTCTGCGCGCATTTCTCAGTGCCTTGACGCCGTCACTATCGCTGATGTTTGTGAAAAGGCGAAAGAGCTGGGTATTCGTCGGCCGGGTGCAGACAGCTATATGTACTTTATTTGATCGACTTGTTCGTTCGTCAGCAGTCGCCGCCTTCCGAGTTCATCGTTCCAACCCCTCGTCAATCCATGCCCTTCGACTTCGAATCTTCGCCAGCTGCCCACCCCAGCGAACTTTTCTATGATGACGTCGCTGGACTGATTCATGACACGCCGATGCTCGTTCTGCGTCGCGTCTCGCAAGACGTGCCTCGTGCGACTGTGTTTGCCAAGATGGAAAACATGAATCCCGGTGGGTCGGTAAAGGATCGAATCGCCTTGTCGATGATTCAAGCCGCAGAAAGTTCCGGCCTGTTGAGAGCGGGAGGCACCGTGATTGAGCCGACGAGTGGGAACACCGGTATCGGACTGGCGATTGTGTGTCGCACACGGGGCTATCGCTGCGTTTTGACCATGCCCGAAAGTATGAGTCTGGAACGAAGGCAATTGCTGGAGGCCTACGGCGCTGAGGTAGTGCTCACTCCTGCAGAAGAACAAATGGACGGAGCGCTCAGAAAAGCCGATGAGCTTGGCCGCGAAATCGACGGCGCCTTTCTCCCCCACCAGTTCGACAATAGTGAGAATCCTCACGTCCACTATGAAGTGACCGCAGAGGAAATCCTTCATACTTTGGGGGGCACTGCGCCTGACGCCTTTGTCGCAGCGGTGGGTACTGGCGGAACTGTCAGCGGGGTGGGCAAGCGGCTCAAAGAAGTGAACCCCCTTTGCCGCATCATCGCAGTGGAGCCCGAGAGCTGCGCGACGATTTCAAGAGGTGAGCGGGGACCTTCGAAGATTCAAGGTATCGCACCTGGTTTCTTGCCCAAAAACTATGATCCCGAAATCGTTGACGAAGTGCGGACCGTAACGGACCGCGCCGCCTATGAGATGAAAGCACGACTCGGTCGAGAAGAGGGTGCTCTGGTTGGGATTTCAGCTGGCGCGAATGTCGCAGTCGCGCTCGATGTTGCTGCAGAACTTGGGGCTGGCAAAACTGTGGTCACTGTATTTTGCGACACGGGTGAACGCTATTTTAGCTTAGACGCGCACTTTGCTGCGGACGCGCCTTCGACTGAACAGGGCGATTCGGAGTAAGCATGGCGGGAGATCCCAGCAAGCGGGGTTCTGGCGACGTTCCCGATTTATCGGAGAAGAGTGCGCTGATCGTTGGCGTCGGTGGTCTGGGGTGTCCCGCCGCGATTGCACTTGTCCGCGCGGGTGTGGGGAGAGTCGTGTTGTGCGATGACGACAAGGTGGACGAAACAAACCTGCATCGTCAGGTACTCTACTCTCAGGCCGATGTCGGTCGTGACAAGCTTGATGTCGCTGCAGAAGCACTAGCTCAGCTCGGAAACTCAGCTGTTGAATTGGAGCGGACTCGACTTTTGCCTGCTATCGCTCGCAAGCTGGTTCGCCAGGTCGATGTTGTGGTCGAGGGGGCAGACAATTTCGCGACCAAGTTTTTAGCTGCGGACGCTTGTTACCTTGAAAATCGTCCCGTCGTGCATGGCGCCGCGGTGCGCTTCCTGGGGACAGCGTGGAGCGTGGCTCCCCAGGGACGCCCTTGTTATCGCTGTCTTTTTGAGAGCGTGCTCCCGCGAGAAGCAGCTCCGAATTGTTCTGAAGCAGGAGTAGTCGGACCCTTGGTCGGTGTGATCGGCGGTTTGATGGCCGATCTGGCGCTTGATATTCTCCAGAACGACCTTGCACGGCAGGGTCAGATGCATACGTTCGACGGCAAGAGTTTACGACTTCGAAAAATTCAAGTGGCATCTCGAGACGACTGCCCACTTTGCGGAGCAGCTGCGAACACAAAAATCGAAGACACACATCCGTCGCATTACGGCGTTTCCGCGGATGGAAATTCCTCATCTCCTCTCGCGCGAATCTAAGCGCTTTCAAAAATCAACTAAAAGGACATCTCATGGCTATCACAGTACGCATCCCTACCCCCCTACGCACTCTTACCGGTGGCGCTGAAACTGTCTCTATCGAAGGTAAGACGATCCGAGAAATGATCGAGAATCTTGAGAGCAATCACGCGGGCATCAAGGAGCGCTTGATGGACGACAAGGGTGTGCGGCGCTTCGTGAATCTCTACGTCGGTGAGGAAGACATTCGCTTTTTGGACGGTCTCGACACAGAACTCAAAGACGGCGAAGAAGTCAGCATTGTTCCCGCCATTGCAGGCGGCTACTAAGCGAGACGTTGTCATGAGCGCAGACAATCGATTCGCTAGGCAGATCCAGCTTCCTGAAATTGGAAGGACGGGTCAGCAAGCGATCTCAGAGTCTTCGCTCATGGTCGACGCTTCTGCGGATGAATCCATCGTATACTTCGCGAAGATTTACGCTCAAGCAGCTGGGCTTCTAGTCGATGAACGGCACGAAGCGGCTACGGAGCTTCCCGCTGAACTTCGCAAAGCGTTTCAGCATCCGGCGTCGCGCTCAGTGGGTTTAGGCGCTGCTTTCGCCCTTCGCTCAGTTCTTCAAGCAATTCGTTCCCCTCACAGTACCCTGGAAAACTCATGACCCTTCGCCTACATCGCTCTCGCCGATTGGGAAATATCCTCGACGGGATTGGCAACACTCCGTTGTTCAAACTCAAGAAGGTGACGGCGCATGTGCCGGACGTGGAAGTCTACGTGAAGCTTGAGTTCATGAACCCAGGAGGATCTGTGAAAGATCGACCCGCTTTGCGGATGGTGCAGGATGCGATCGCGGACAATCGCTTTTCCAGCGACAAGATCCTGATCGACGCAACCAGTGGCAATACGGGGGTAGCGTACTCGATGATCGGAGCCGCTATGGGTTTCAAGGTGCAGCTGGTTTTGCCGAAGAACGCGTCGCAGGCCAGAAAGGACATCACCCAGGCCTATGGGACCGAGCTTATCCTCAGCTCGCCTCTGGAGGGCTCTGACGGCGCCATTAGGCTGGTACGAAAGATTGTGAGCGAAAATCCTGATAAGTACTTTTATCCGGACCAATACTCAAATCCGTCCAACCCCCTCGCCCACTATTATGGTACCGGTCAAGAAATTCTGGATGCCCTGGGAGATCGACTGACTCATTTCGTGGCAGCTCTGGGAACGAGCGGAACAGCCATGGGTACCACCAGGCGTCTCCACGAACACACGCGAAAAGTATACTGTGTGGCAGCGGAACCTGCAGAAGCTATGCACGGGCTAGAAGGGCTCAAACACATGGCCTCAAGCATCGTACCAGGCATCTACGATTCTACGACTCCGGATGAGATCCTGCCCATTGGTACAGAAGCAGGCTGGGACATGGCGGAGCGGGTAGCAGAACAGGAAGGCCTGTTTGTTGGACACTCCGGGGGCGCGAATATCGCGGCAGCGATTCAGCTCGCCGAACGGGCGCAGAAAGAACAAGGTGGCGGTTGTATTGTGACGGTGGCCTGTGACCGTGGTGACCGCTATTTTCAACCGGTTCGTTGGGAGAAAAATTGCAAATGGTAACCGAAAATCATCCTTGGATCCTGGGCAATCTGCGCTTGTCACGCGAAGTGATGAGCGTCATCGAAAAGGCGGGCCGAGAGGCGTATCAGCGCGACGAAGAGGCGTGCGGGTATCTCACTGGTCCCTTAGGGGATGCGCTCTTGTGTGACGCTGCGGTTGAACTCGAGAATCTCGCTAACAAGTATCATCAGGTCGATCCAGAAGGACACCCACGTACGGGCCATGATTACTTCAAGATCAACGGGATGAAGTTTGAGAAGGCAATCCGACAGGCGCGCGACGAGGCCCGCGCTGTGAAGGTGTTCTTTCATTCCCATCTCGATTGCGGCGCGTACTTTTCCGAAGAAGATGCTGCGAGCATGACCATGGGGGGAGAGCAGCAACCCGCTTATCAGCTGGCTTACCTGGTGACAGCTGTCGACAAAGGACAGGTCACGGCGCATCGGCTCTTTATTTGGGATGATGTAAAAGCGAGCTTTGTTGAAGCCCCGTTTGAGGTCGTTGACTGAAGCCGCCGTCTTCTGCGAAAGTTTCCGCAATTCCGCTTAGCCCTGGGCTGTGATGCTGCTCGGGCTCACTTGTGCGCCCAATCAGCCCTCTTTCATGGATCGGGATGCGAGTGCGGGGCCGAGTAGCTATGTTGGCCCTGCTCATGAGGCGGTGGCTGTTGATTTTTATTCTGCATTGTGGCGTCGCGGCTGCGGCGCCTGGGCAAACAACGGCTTCGGCTCAGGAATCGGGGCATGGGGACGCGCAGGCCGATCATGGGGATTGGGACCAGGGACAATTGGGGAAACAGGCTGCGACCCTGTTTCGCGAATGGAATTTGCAGGGATCGGCCCTCCGACTCCGCCCGCGAATGCTCGAACAAGGAGGTTCGTTTCCTTTGGTGCTTCCACTGAAGACGCTCGATCCTTCCACCGACGCGTGTACAACGGTGGCGCTATTGGGAACGCCGAATGTTTCCTTTCTGCTGACTTTTGAACAGGACGAGCTGGCCCCCTCCAGAAGAGCTTGGCCCGTTCCCAGCGCCGCTGGGGTAGTAGAAGTAACGCGCTGCGGAGCGAGGAAACCTTTATTGGCGAGCATCAGCGTGAAGATGCGCTCGCGTCGGGGAGCGATTGAGTTCATCGTATTGGAGTCGTCACACCCACCGACAGCAGTCACTGAAGTGCTGCCCAACCGCAACGCGGGTCCAAGCCTACCCGGACCTCAGGTTGGTAAGCGACCGTGGTTGGCTCCTCTGGCGTCACGCATTGAAGCAAGAAAGCAACGCTACCTCAGCGAGGGAGCGGATCAGGCTCTCGTCAGTGGCGCAGTCGCTGATGTGAGGGGCCGTGGGAATTTCGTCGTACACTTGGTTGAGGGATGTCACCGTTTGGACTTGCTTGCTGAGGCATCCAGTGATTCTCCGCCTGATTTGGACGCGCGGCTCACCACTGTGACCCAGGGCGAGCTACTCGAATCTGACGAGGAACACAGCGGGCAGGCATCCCTCACTCACTGCGTGGGGAGGGCCGAGCGCTTTCGCGTCGAGTTTTCCGGTGCGCAAGGCGGCGATGAAATCACTTTGCTTCACAGTCAATGGGAACTCCCGCAAGGGATCCCGATTAACTGGGGCCCTGTTGCCCGTGCGGAGTTGGGTCGCGCGATGTTCGAACGCGGTTTTCCGGCGCTTGACGAGGCCCCTTCTTTTTCGGCAATTGGAGTCAGGGGGACAACGCAGCTGCGTGCGGAGATTGATTCCAATGCTTGTTACGTTGCCGCAGTAGCGCCTCTTCGCGGGGAGGGTCAACGTTTCGCCCTCGGTGCACAGCTACCTCGCTCCATTCGCGAAGCCCAAAATCTCCAAGCTGGACACGGCGCATCCCTCCAATTTTGCGCGCAAGGGTCGGATGAGGTCAAGCTAGAAACTCAGGCCGTGGGCTCCGGAGTGGCTTGGATTCTGGGCCTTTGGAGACTTGGGCCTTCCACTCCCCTCGCCTTCACTGTTGAGCGAGAAAAACTTTGACGATCAAAAGCGCTATTTCCTTTGCCATGAATCGATCAAGTGAGCTGAGCGATAGCTTCTCGGCACGTGCCGGATGGGCCTTCTTGATGATGGGCATTGTTGTCAGTAGCTGTGGCGGCGACCAACAGGTTCCGGCAGGGGATGCAAGGGAAGCACGGGCTGTGAGGTCTCATCCGGAAGAACCCGGAAAGCGCTGGTTGGCCCATTCTGCTGAAGCCGCGGAGGAACAAGGAGCAGGACGACTTCGTGTTGTCGGTTTTGGATCCGGTGCTCCTGGTGATGTGGTCGACGCCTTCGTATTCATTCCGGAGGGTCGTTGCGCGCTGGTCTACGCGAGGGGAAACGACACAATTGAAGACCTTGATCTGCACGCATTTGGCGATGACGGTACAGAGTTTGGTTCAGACGAAGCACCAGACGCGCAGCCTAGCTTGCTGATCTGTCCTGAACGGGATACGCGCGTTTATTTCGCGGCCAGGGTCGCTCAGGGGCACGGGGTGCTCGCCCTCGGCCTGCACGATGTCGCTCCGAAAGCCGCGGTGTCCGTCGCGCGCGCTGTCGGAGCGCGAAATCATTCGACTGATGCCCAAGACGTCAATGAACCTTGGCCCGGCTTAGGAGAAGCTCTTGAGCTGCACCGAGAGGAAATGGGGGAAATTGGATCGACCAACGGCGAGTCGCCCTCCCAGTGGACTCGCGTGTTGCCACTCATATTTCGGTAACCGTGCCCGGCCAAAGATGCCTTGATGCTCTCGCTCTAGCAAGCGAGGAGGTGGCCAGGCTCGAGCTGCTCGCTGAGGACGAAAACGGTCGGATCTTTGCTAGGGGCCGCCAAAAGGGACCCAATCGCTCGTTACTTTTTTGCGCGGGAGAGCAAGACCAGGAGCTGAGGCTGGTGATCCGACCGCACGCGGGCCGGGGTCTGGCGGTGCTTGCCGTAAGTACAACTCGCAGTCGGCAGGATCGTTTGGACCTCAATCCAGCTATCCCAGTGGAGTATCTCTCGACAGGAGACGCTGCCAAGAGTGATCCCCCCCTCCCCCCTCCCCGGACTGTCAAAAGGCTTTCGCTACGCGTGGGAGAGCTCTCTTCTTGGGAAATGAGGCTCAATGGCTGTTCACGGCTCGACTTGATCCCCGACGCCGCACTGGTGGGCTACGCCGCCCGCGTGTGGAAAGGCGACGGCAGCCTGCTTTCTGCGACAAGAGGGAAATGGGAGGGACCAATGTTTGCTTGTGCCAAGGGATCCGTTCGTATCGAAGCCGAAGCGACGCGTCGGGGCGGCACGCTGCTGATGGAGGTGCGGGAGACTGCTCAGGTCCCCGGTGCACTCTTGGGACTGCCGCTAGCCGCGAGTCGGCTCCTCGCGCGTATGCAGGTCGCCGGGGTCATTCGGTTTGCCGATGGGGTGTCCATGATAGAGCAAGTCTCGCTTCAGGAATCGAAGCTGCACGCCAGCGAATTCATCGTCCCACGTGGAAGGTGTCTGCAGGTTTTCGTCGCCAAGGATCAGGGTGGGTTTGGTGTGGAAGCTCGCATGCTTGAGCAGGATAGTGGTCTCGACCTCGCATTTGCGCGTGGAGGAACCGGACTTCAACTCTCAGCCTGCGCCCCCGCCGGCACCCCTGTCAGCGGAAGTCTCCAGGTGCGAACTGTTCGCGGCAGCGCACCGGCTCTGATCGCGTTCGCAGAGTCTCTACCCAACGAGGAATGAGAGGGGGCTCGTTGTCCCAGCCAAAGCAATGACACTCTCCAGGTTAACAACGTTAACTTTTCTCTTGTGTCATATGTTAACGGTGTTAACATATGACCGTGGTCGAGATGAAACCAGTTGAGACGCGAGACGCCTTGCTTCTCGCGGCGCGGGAAGCCGTCGACACGCTCGGAGTCAATGCAGTGTCCATGCGCAAAGTGGCGTCGAGCTGCGGAGTATCAGCGACAGCCATTTATCGTCACTTCGAAGACAAAGAAGCGTTACTCGCGGCATTGTTGGTCGAATCTTTTCGTCGATTTCAGGTTTTTCTGAGTGATAGTGACCGCCCGCGTACGCCACTTGCGCGCTTCCGACGCATTGCGCAGCGTTATTTCGATTTCTCCCAAGAGTGTCCGCACGACTACCGTTTGATTTTCATGACGGATGGGGATGTTCTGGGCTTTGAGCGACTGGATGCCGCACAGTCGCGCGAGGTCGGTGGCACCTTCGAGACACTGGTGACTCGGATTAGAGAGTGCCAGGACGCGGGGTTGTTCCGCGCGGAGGACCCGCGACTCGTCGGCGCGTATGTGTGGTCCGCGTTTCACGGGCTCGCCAGTTTGCTGCTCACGGGCAGCCTTGGAGTATCCAACACCGAAGCTCAGGACATAGCGAATTACCAAGTCGCGCAGATAGAGCGTTCCTTGTTAGTCCAGGAGCAAACTAGCTCCCGCATCAGGATTCGCATCCGAGCTCGACCGATGGGGGTTGTGCCCCAAGTGCCCTGTCCCCCAGGCCAGAAGACCTGAGGGAATTCCGCTTTTCTGAATCCCTTCCGACGAGAAAGAACGTGTCATGGCTTCAATCATTCCCGGCCGAAAAACTGTAGTGCGCGATGAGAGCTTCGTAGTGTTTCTGATAGGCGCCCGCATCAATAAATGGTGGCTCCTTCCGATTGCCTTACCAATCTTGAGTAAGTTCAGGCGCATGCTCGACGAACTTGTGGCCGATCCTCAAAGTGGATTGCTCGGATTTCAACCTTTAGGGATGGGTGGCTCGGTTCAGTATTGGAAATCAGTGGAGCATTTGAACGCCTATGCCTCCGATAAAGCGCAGACACACGAGCCAACGTGGCGCCAGTACTTCAAGAAGCTATTCAAGCCGGAGGCAGTGGGGATCTGGCATGAAACTTACGTGATTTCGCCAGAAAATTACGAATGCATCTACACTCACATGCCTGCGTTCGGACTGGGTAAGGTCGGGCCGCTCGTTGATGCGAAGGGCCGACTGGAACGCGCCGAGGGGCGTCTCCCGCGCCAAGCGATGATGGCTACAGCCCCTGGTTCCCAGGTAGCGTAAGCACCTCGAAGCCATTGTTGGTGACGAGCACTGTGTGTTCGAACTGCGCTGACAGTGATCCATCACGAGTCGTGACGGTCCAACCGTCGTCGTGAAAATCGACGGCCGGGTCGCCTGCGTTGATCATTGGTTCGATCGTGATCACCATTCCTTCCCGAAGGCGTATTCCGCGACCTGGTCGATTCATGTAGTCCACATGCGGAGCCTGATGCATCTTTCTTCCAATGCCGTGCCCTCCGAGTTCTTGCACAACTGTAAAGCCGGCATCCCAAGCCGTCAGGCATACGGCTTCCCCCAAATCACCTAGTCGGACTCCCGGGGCGATGCGCTCGATCGCACGCCACATACAGCTTTCCGCGACTCTCACCAGTCGGTGTGCTTCACGAGAACACTCTCCGACCAGGATTGTCCGAGAGGTGTCCCCGTGAAATCCTTCAAGTTCTGAAGTGACGTCAATGTTGAGGATATCGCCCTCGGCGACTACTTCAGCTTCCCGTGGAATACCATGACACACGACTTCATTGCGCGAAGTGCAGACTGCGGCGGGAAAGCCGTGATACCCCAGCTGACTCGGCACAGCGCCCCGCATTCTTGTGTCCTTTCGAACAAACTGATCAACGTGTGCTGTATTGACCCCAGCTCGGAGCCAGTCACAGGTGGCCGCCAGCGTTGCCGCGGCGACTTGCCCCGCTGCGCGCATCTTTTCAATTTCCGGAGGTGATAGAATTTCAATGCTCACCGGGTGGGTTTGTCGAGCTGGTGGTCGCGCGTCCAATACCTTTTCGGAATGAGTGACTCGTCACAGAAAGTGCTACACTCAAGCCAACAATGAGTCTCGACCAACTCACCTATTTCGTGGCCGTCGCGGAGGAACAGCATCTGACTCGGGCCGCCCACCGACTCCATATTTCCCAACCTCCGTTGACCAGGCAAATGAAGAACCTCGAAGAGGAGATTGGCGAGCCGCTCTTCGAACGCACCCGCGAAGGTATGCGACTCTTGCCTTCAGGTGAGAGGCTCTTGGTCGAGGTCCGAGATATCCTTGAGCGAGTCAGTGCGCTGACCCAAAAGATAGCTCCCGGGAGGTCTTCGTCGATCGAGACGCACGACATTTGACGCGCCAAAGGGCGCATAGCCCCACGAATTCGTAGCCTCGTCCGCATGGAAAAGAAAAGACCGGACTCTTCCGAGTTCGGTCTTTCTTCTGTTGTCACGGATGGCAACTTGTTTAAGTCGCAAACAAATTCTGTTGCAACTGGTCGAAGTTGCGGAGCGGACGGGACTCGAACCCGCGGCCTCCGGCGTGACAGGCCGGCGTTATAACCAACTTAACTACCGCTCCAGATCTCAAGAGATCTACCCCGCCAGCGCCTCAACTCAGATGAGTCTCAACCCGTCGGGGGCAGGGTTAGTACCATAGGAATTCTAGCTGGCAAGGGGGAAATAACGGTTTCTGATCATTGAGGAATTTGGCAACTGACGTAGCCATTTTCGGCTCTCAAATTGGAGGCTTATGTACTGCTGTCCATGGCCGTCAAATCTCGCAGAGAAGCATTGTGGCCGGTTATCACTCACTCCCAGATGGGCTGTCGTCAGAACGGACTCCGTCGATACGTCGTTGGCAGGAGAAGCTGCTCCAGCGTGTCTCGCTGGGGCTAGCGCTAGCGTTGGCTTTGTCCGTGATTCTTGTTCACGAACTGTCGCACCCTCAAACCCACGCTTCGACGTTGGTGCTTCTTAGTTGTGCCCTAGGCTGTGCTCTGCTGCCTTACACAAGGCGCATGCGGTATCACTCAAAGGCTCGAGTGCTCGTTGTGCTGGGGGCAGTCGCGGTGGTCAGCGTGGCGAGTTCTGGACCTGAGGCCTACCCTGCAGCGTTCTTGGTCGCTCTCGTTATCGCAGTTTGGAGCGCGCTCCTGCTCGGGCGCTTCATGGGAGCGATCTTTACGGGCGCTGTCTTGGCTGCCTCGATGGCCGCCCAGTGGCTGGAGTCTTCTGGTCTGCTGCTGCTTTCAGGCAACCCCGCGAGCTGGGGCAATTGGTTTGTTGCGGGGCTGAGCTTTGCAGCTCTCAGTCTGATCTGTGTGTGGTGGGCCGACTATGGGATGAGCCGAATTCAAAAGGCACTGATTCAGCGAGATGATCTGATTCAGCTGGTTCGCGAGGAAACGGAGGAGAGAATTGACCAACTTGAGCGGCAGCAGTCTCTTGAACGGCAGTTGCGTCAGTCCCAGAAAATGGAGGCCCTCGGAACGCTCGCAGGAGGCATTGCTCATGATTTCAATAATCTCTTGCTCGTGATCACCAGCGGGTCCCAGTCCGCGAGGGAAGCGGAGCCGGAGGAGCTCCAAGAAATCCTAGCCGAAATTGGTGGGGCAGCTGCGCGAGGTAGTGCTCTCACTCAGCAGCTTCTTGCCTTTGGTCGCCGAAAGATCAACGAGCGCGGTGCTCTCCACTTGAACACGGAGGTAGGCAAGTCGCTTCAGCTGATCCGGCGTCTGATTCCTTCGAGTGTGGCACTTGAGTTTGTTCCGGGGCCCGCTGTCCAGACTATTGAAGCCACCACTGTCGACATCGACCAGGTGATCATGAACCTGTGCATCAACGCGCGAGATGCAATGCCTTCCGGAGGGACAATCCACATTGAGACAATGCTCCACCGCGAAGAAGGCCACCTTTCACAGGAAGCCGTGATCGTGGTGCGGGACACTGGGATCGGCATGTCTCAGGAGGAAAAGGACCGAGCGTTCGAGCCCTTTTTTACCACCAAGCGCACTGGCGCGGGTACAGGTTTGGGGTTGAGTGTCGTGCACTCGATCATTCACAACCACAAAGGGCGGCTTGAGATTGAGTCAAAGCTGGGTCGAGGGAGTCAGTTTCGTGTCTATCTCCCCCACTTTGATCAAGCCTTCGCTTCACCGTTGCCGACGAGTGTGCGTCCGCTGATCAATTCGGGGGAGCGACTTCTGCTGGTTGACGATGATGCGGCAGTGCGAAAGGGAGTTGCCCGCGTCCTCCGAAAAGCGGGTTATGAGGTGCTCGTCGCAGAAGACGGGGAACACGCGCTGAAGATCTATGATGAAAGCAAGCATCCGATCAATCTCGTGATTACGGATGCAGTCATGCCGAACATGGGCGGCCGAGAGCTCTGTGAGGCACTTGCGCAACGGTCGCCGCTTCAACCGTGTCTCATTTGCAGCGGTTATGACGCAGGAACGCTCGACGAAGGCTTCTTCATCGAGGCGGGGCGAGAGTTCCTCGCGAAACCGTTCGATAACGACCAGCTTCTTGCGCGAGTGAGGGCTCTCATCGATCTGCACCATATTTCGGACCGACCTCCTGCGACTGTCGTGAGTGATCAATGGAGTTCCGTACAGTAGAGCTTTGTGGTGTCTACTTCTTAGTTCTCTTCTTGCGCTTCTTCTTCTTTTTTCGGCGTTTGTCTGACTTTCCGGCGTTGGGATCTTGTCGGAAGGTCTCTTCGAGAGATGGGCAGCCTTGATCGAAGGTCAATCGTCCTCGCATGAAACGATAGCGTTGATCGACGATGATCGCGCAATCGCGCCTTCTCAGACGTTCCTTTACGACGTTATCGAGTCGTTTTTTGTTAATGCTTTGGTCGTTGACGGCGCGAGCTAGGTAGCGACCTTTTCCGATTTTTCTCTTGAAAACCTCATGATCCGGAAGCTTTCCGTCAATCATCAAGGCATTGGGATCAATGAAGACCGCCCCGGCGGCCCACGCTGGCTTTCCCAGCGGCGTCGTGGAGATGATCGGTAAGCCGTGGGAGAAGGCAAGCGTGAACTGTTCGGCTTGTTCCTGGGTTTCATGCCAACTATCTCTACTTCCCCATTCTTTGGTCCAGCGCTCCTGCAGTTCGTCCACGGGCTGTAGAAGGATGCCGAGCGCCACCGTCAGGAGCAGTGCTTGTCGCCAAGTCGGGGGGATCGCGGCCAGCTGGAGCCGAGGCAAGGAGCGCAGGATTCGACCTGTGGAGTCCGCGACGAACCCGCCAATCAACACAGCCATCGGGGCTGCCATGGCGAGAAGGTATCTAGGATGAGGCTCCGTCCAGGGTGTCAGTGGGTTCAGTCGTCGTACAACGAAGGTTTGGAGCAGGAAGTAGATGAACAGCATCAACGCAAAGAGCCGTGCGCGCTTGTCACTTGAAAAGGCTCCGACGCCAAGCAGAGAGAGTCCCCCGATCCAGAGCGCAGTTTGCCATTCAAGGGGTGCCCGCACGTAGAGAGCGAAGAAATCGGCGGAAATGCGCAACTTGCGCGGGTCCTTCAAGACGCCGTGCGTCTTGGTGAGTACATCAAAACGACCACCCGAACTGGAGATGCTGCTCATCAAGACAGTATCGATCAGCAGCAGCACCAGAACCGCTAGAGTGAGAATTCCAGGTACGAGCAAGCCACGCGAACGTGCCCAGGCAACCGCACGCTTGAGGCGTCCCGCATCCTTGGCCAAGGTGTAATCAGCGGCTGCTACGCCACTTTGTTCGATCGTTCCAAACCAGACGATAAAAGCGATCCCCGGTGCATAGTAGAGGTAGACAATCTTAGCCGCATAGGCCCAAAAGATACCCAACGCTGCAAACACCAGCGCTATCATTCGCGCACGATGATGCTTTCGATCTGTTGCGAGCAGCGCCATGTAGGCAGCAAACATCGCAAACATCGGGCCGAACGACTCAGGTAGTACTTGGCTGCTCGGACGAATCATTGGTTCGAAGCCAAGCAGACCAATGACGGCAATCGCCCCGGCAATGGGCCCGTGCAGCTTGCGGGCAATCAAATAAACCAACAAGTGAAGAGCGACCGAGCCGAGAAGAGGGGCAATGTAATAGCTCGTCGCCTGGGCACCCCAAAAGTACTGCACCAACATCACCGGGACGACGATGCCAAAGCGAGAGGTATGGTGGTTGAACTCTTCAGGCAGGTCCCCGCCGTGGACCAGGCCTCGAGCAAACTCCCAGATCTTCAGAGCGTCGCCGCCGACCTCGATTTGCTCAAGGTTGAGCAAGCGATAGTAGAAGACCACCAGGATACAGGCAGCGACTGCAGCAGCTTCCAGAACGCCTAAGACCGAAAGCCAGAGCATCTTACGCATGCCTTCCGAAATGCTCGGCAAACTCGGTTTCCAGGAAAATAATTTAGACATTCGCGTCAATCAATCGAATAACTTGAGGCAGCCCCGATGCTACGCTGAAGCACCATTTGTGCGCGGCTGTCGTGAAGCGGAAAGCTCTGCCTGCTCCACTCAAGCCAGTCATCCAAATGACAAATCCGCTCATAGTTCTCCAGTCCGCCGTGGTACCCAGCAACGGGGTCCCCGACACCTCACATAGTCCTCTGCAGTGCACAACAGGCCGGTGTGAATTTCAGCATCTGCTGCGGCCGCGAGCCCAAAATCGCTGTTCCAGGCTGGTTCAGCCCGCCCCCAGGGGGGCGCCTTCCGTCCAATCAGAACAACTAGGACTTGCACACTGCCGTTCGCTAAGCTACATGCACCAGCCCGCTTCGATTCTTGAGGCGGTGAAGAATTGAGAATCAATGGCAAACTACGCAGTCTGGAACAACCGTCTTCGCCACGAGTGGCTCACCAAACCCGTCAAGGGCAAGTACCTGAGCAAGCGCAAGCGCTCTCGAATCGGCCTTCAGGATGCTCTTGAGCGCAAGGGTGAAGCCGGCGGCGAGCAGTCGTCTGGCGAGTCCAGCGCTGAGAGCTGAAAGATCCTAACTCCTGGGAGCACGTATCCCCATGGGGGCGCGTGAGTCCTCAAGCGAAACCCTACCTGAGTATTCAGAGTGGGGTTTTGGCGTTCCATCAACTTTCGAATGGAGAGTGAATTGCGACAAATTGAGTTCTGGAACGTCGATTCGCGAGGCTCATTGTACTAGCCTCGCCGCCGTCGATCTCAGGGGACCGACCTGCGGAAGCCCCTACCCTTTTCAGGTCGTCACCCTCGCTTCATGCAGCTTTTGGAAGTCCTCAATTCGCCCTCGCTGTTCAGCTCGCTGGACTCTTCGTCAACTGTCCTAGCCTCCTTGACGAGTCATGCTCATCTCGCGGACGTTGCTGACGCCGCACGCAGCTTCTGGGATGCGACACCTTTTGATCAGGCGATTTTCAAGAAGCCGATCTGGACCGGCATCGTCTTCACGATGCGCGTGACCCTGTGTCTGCTTGGTGCCTTGCTTCTGATTTACGAGGTTCGAGCTCGGCGCATGGGGACAGTGTTCACGCCCCGATTCAAGCGTTCGCTAGCAATCGTCATGACGGTGCTCGCATTTGGTACCTACTTCGACTTCGGCAATCCGCACGTTCGCTACAACGAGTACTATCATCGCCATGAATTTTACCACTACTACCTGGGCTCGAAGTATTCAGAAGAGCTTGGCTATAAGCGTCTCTACGACTGCACGCTGATTGCTGAGGCCGAAAATGGGCGAAAGTCTCAGGTAGCTACCCGGGAGTTTCGCGACCTTCGGGTGAACTTGATCAAGAAGGCTAAGGACACCTACATCCTCACCGAGCCTGAGATTTGTACCAAGCATTTTGAGAATCGAGGGACCTGGGAGGCGTTCAAGAAGGACGTCGACTGGTTCTACAGCAAGTCGCGAGGTTCCTATTGGGAGCGAATGCAGCAGGACCATGGCTACAATCCGCCTCCTGTCTGGACGATGAGCGGCAAGGCGCTCGCTAGCCTCCATCCCGCTGATGGAGATTTCTTTCGCCTATTGGCATCCATCGACATTGTGCTTCAGGCAGGGATGATCTTGCTGCTGTTCTGGGCCTTTGGCTGGCGGGTCGGCGCAGTCGGCGCGATTTTCTGGGGATGCAATTCAGCGGCCAACTTCTATTGGACTGGCGGAGCATTCTTGAGACAGGATTGGCTTTTCTTGCTCGTTGCGAGTTTGGCCTTAGCAAGAAAACGTTACTTCGCTTTATCCGGGGCAGCCCTGATGTGGGCAGCGTTACTTCGGGTCTTTCCGGCTGCACTTTTTGGCGGATGGATCGCGATGGTCCTCATCTACGTCGTGGAGCGATTCCGTGGGAGACCGTCCATCGATGGGAGAAAGGGCCTACTAGGCTACTTTCACCCGGATCATCGGCGATTGATCGCCGGCTCCTTGGTCGCGATGGCTGTATTGGTTCCCGCGAGCATGGCAACAACCGGTGGCACCCGGGCCTACAAGGAGTTCTTCGCTCATATTCAGACGCACAAGAGCACCCCCCTGACCAATCATATGGGGCTTCCCACGATTCTGTCCCACAGTTGGGAGGGCCGAATGCGCTTTACGCGCAATGATAATCTGGACGACGCCTTCGAGGAGTGGAAGGACGGTCGAAATCGCCGCAAGGGGAAACTCAAATGGCTTCAGTACGGAATCTTTTTTGGTCTGTTCGCGTGGATTGCTTGGGCGGTTCATCGCAGTCGTAGACTCTGGATTGCTCCAGCCCTGAGCTTGCCTCTGGTGATGTGCTTGACCGATCTCACCTGCTACTACTACTCGATGTATATCGCGGCAGCTGTTTTGCTTTTGCCGAGACGATCGATCGGTGTGGCTTTGCTGGCACTCGGCGCCGCCAGCGTCGTTCTATTGGGAACCCCGATTGGGTATGCTCGAATTGACTACAGTGGTTACAGCTTCGTTGATGATAACTTCGCCGTGCAGAGCTATCTGTTCTTTATCTTCAGTCTGCTCATGCTCTGGGCTTATTCTCGACCACTCACGGGTGCGGCAGTGAGCAAGTGGTGGAACCGCTGGGAAAAGCCTTAGTTCTTTAGTTTTCCGGAGCAGATTCTTCACTCCAGAAAGAAAGGACCAGGCTTCCACAGAGGCCTGGTCCTTTCTTTGTCATCGCCGAGTGGAACTCGGTTCGGCGCTTGCTCAGTTATCGAGCTTGTCCGGTTACCCCCCGGCTAGGTCAACCTGGGGAAGCTGATTGGCTGCGTAGTCGTCCACTGTCGCCCCGCCCGATTCCGTAATAGGTGAATCCCAGCGAAGTCATTTTGGAAGGCTCATAAAGGTTTCTACCGTCAAAGATGACAGGCTGCTTCAAGAGGGACTTCATTCTTTCAAACTCAGGCGCGCGGAAAGCCTTCCATTCCGTGCAGATGACGAGAGCATCCGCATCCTGCAGCGCGGCTTCCTTGGTTCCGACCAACTTTAGATCGGCCCGGTTTCCGTAAATCCGCTGGCACTCATCCATCGCCTCAGGATCGTAGGCTTGAAACGTGACGCCTTCTTCCCAAAGTCGTTCCATGAGTACACGAGCGGATGCCTCACGCATATCATCAGTATTGGGTTTGAAGGAGAGTCCCCAGAGTGCGATAACTTTACCCTTCAGGTCGTGTTTGAAGTGCGCCTTCACCCGTGTAGGAAGGACTTCCTTTTGTGCGTAGTTGACTCTCTCCACTGAACGGAGAAGCTGCGCATCATAGTCGATACCGTCAGCTGTGCGTACCAGCGCCTGCACGTCCTTCGGGAAACAACTCCCCCCGTATCCGCATCCGGGATAGATGAAGTGGTAGCCAATTCGCTCGTCGGAACCGATACCACGCCGAACGTTCTCGATGTCCGCACCGAGCAACTCCGCTAGGTTCGCCAATTCGTTCATGAACGAAATCTTAGTCGCCAGCAGGCAATTGGCTGCGTACTTCGTCAGCTCGGCGCTGCGCACATCCATCACAATCAAGCGATCGTGATTGCGGTTGAATGGCGAATATAGCTCGCGCATTTGCTCAGCGACTTCGGGGTCGGCGGTACCGATGACGATGCGGTCGGGCCGCATGCAATCAGCAACAGCAGCCCCCTCCTTGAGAAACTCGGGGTTCGAAACCACCTGAAACTTAAACTTGACTCCTCGTCGGTCGAGGACGGCCTGAATCGCGGCACTCACTTTGTCGGCTGTGCCCACTGGCACCGTCGACTTGTCGACAACGATCTTGTCGCCTTCCATGTGCTCAGCGATCGTCTCTGCGACTTTCAGAACATATTGAAGATCGGCGCTTCCGTCCTCGTCAGGGGGAGTCCCGACGGCGATAAACTGGAGTTCACCGTGAGCGATCCCCTCACTGGCGTCCGTAGTGAACTTGAGCCGACCCTGTTCGTAATTCTGAGTCACGATCGGTGTCAGACCGGGTTCGTAGATCGGAATAATACCCTTCTTGAGGTTCTCCACTCGCTCCTTGTCGATATCGACGCACACGACATCGTGCCCGACTTCGGCGAGGACCGCTCCTTGAACTAAGCCTACGTATCCGATCCCAAAAACTGTGACTTTCATTGTATTCCTTGTTGTCTTGCTGGAGCACTAGCGTCCCGAGCTACCGAAACCACGTTCGCCTCGGACGGATTGACTGAGATCTGCAACCTCCACCACCGGAAAATGAACTATCGGGCGGGGTATTAGCTGAACCACTCTTTGCGGCAAAGCTAGCTCGGGTGCTTCGGTATCGTTCTTGATCAACGGAACAAAAAGTTCGCCCCGATAGGCGCGATCAATCACGCCAACGCTATTGGCGAGGAGGTAGCCGAGCTTAATGATCGAACTGCGCGGAACAACATCAAAGTACCAACCAAAGGGCGGTTCCACGACGAGACCAGTACCATAAAGAACCACATTCCCTACGCGTTTCTTCTCGTAAAGTAGCGTCACATCGTAACCGGAATCTGAGATCCTTTGTTTCGAGGGAATGACTGCTTCTGGAAGCAATCTCTTCACGCGCATCTCTGCAGGGAATCCATTTGGTTGTTGTGCCGAAGTGCGCCCAACGGTGCTGCTAGGTTCAAAGCAGGATACTTTCGAGCACCAGTGACGATACGTCGCTGCGTGAGAAGCTTCCTTGTTGCTGAGGCCGAGCAGCTCGCACGCCCCACCAAGGAGGTCCAGCGCGATGAGACCGTGCCATGACACGGTGAGCTTCTCGCCATCCCTGGATAGAATCGCTCCATCCCAAAGGCGCTGTGCTTCTGCCGCTTGTTCACTGGAGACTGTCAGACTCACCTTGAGTTCGTCCTGCTCTGGATGCGAAATAGTCCCGACCGTGTCGAGGTAGCTACGAAGAACCAATTCATTCGTTGGCGCGGGGTCCAAGAGCGCGTGTACTGAGCGACCAGAAGCAATCACGGCGCTCAGCTCTTCGTAGGTCTGCTGTGTATGGGGCTCGCTCATCTTACGCATCCGCTGCAATACGATGACGTTCGAATATCTCGTCAGCCATACTCTTCAACTTGACAGCTTCGCGTTGAATCTCACCGTTTGCTTCAAATCCGCTGGAATTCGTGACGTACTTGCTGAACGCAATGTAGGAACGGGCAACTTCGACCTCATTGCCAATCTCTTTGGCAATCGCGATCGAACGCATGAAGTACTCGACCGCGCGTCCTTCGTGCTGTTCGCCCCAGGCCCCAGCACCCGTTACCTCGCCCAGCGTCCTGAGAGCGATTGCAAGGTGCGCCTTGCTACGTACCTCAGCGAACAAGTCCACGGCGGCGCGCACGTAACGTCGCGCGAGCTTCAATTCTCCGGCAATCAGGTAGCTCTTTGCTAGTCCGCGCTTCGCCTCGGCCAGCTGCAACTTGTCGCCGATCTCTTCGCAAAGTTGGACAGCCTCCTTGAGTATAGTGATTGCCTCCTCACCTTGACCCAAGCGCTCAAGAGTCTCTCCGATATGGGTGAGGCACTCGGCTACCCGGGTTCGCTCGCCAATGCTGACCAATACATCGTGAGCTTCTCGGAAATAGCTGAGGGCGCTTTCAAACTGGTTCTGGTCGATGCTCAGTGCCCCGAGCGTGTTCAGACTGTCTGCGACTCCTACCGGATCGCCAATTTCTCTACGGATCTTGAGCGCAGCTTCAAGAGCCTCCTTCGCGTTGGCAGGCCGCCCGTGGTCCATCCAGACGAGTCCAATATTGTTCAAACTGAGGGCGATGGACCGGCGATCACCAAGCTCCTGACGCATGTCCAAGGAGGTACGGAGCTCCTTCAACGCTCTATCGTAGTCCCCGCGAACCCAGAGCAGTTTCCCAATGTCATCATGACTCGCCGCGACTCCACGCTGGTCACCTGCTGCCAAGAAGAGCTTTCTGGCTGCTCGCAAATGCCTGTTCGCCTCAGTCAAAAATCCGGTTTCTCGGTACAGTCGTCCCATTCGATTGTGGGCGGCGCCGCCTTTCCCAACGAGATTCATCGAATAAGCAATGCCGAGCATTTGCCGAAAAGCGGACATGGCTTCATCCGTTTTTCCGAGGAGAGCGAGGACATCGCCGTAATTGTGCAGCGCATCAATGCGACGGCGCGCATCATCATCTCCTAATAGCGCTAGCCCAAACGCATAGTATTCGCGAGCTTTTCTGAGAGCGAAGCTCTTACGAGCCAGGTCGGCAGCATCGAGGTAAGCAAAAGCAGCCCGCGTCGTTGAACCCGCCTTCTCAAGGTGAGAGGCAAAGCGTGCCATGTACTCTTCCTTCGACCGCGCAGAACTTTTTTGCGCGAGCCAATCCGCGAGTGTTTGGTGGTAGCGCCGAGCACGTGCCGCGCTCGTCAGTGTCGCGAGCTTTTCGTATTCATAGTTGTGCTTGAATACGAATTCAGGCTCATCAGGAAAAATCGCGTCATCAAGGCGTAGCAGGTAGTCCCGTTCGACGAGGCGGTTGAGGATTTCTTCAAGGTGTTGAACGTCGGCCGCGTCTTCCTCCGACCAAAACTCGGGAGCCTCTTCATCCATTCGGCCAAGCGCCACCAGTCCTCCCAGCCAAAATACGCTTCCCATCGCGGCTGCGTGTTCAAGGGCACGTCGCTCGCTGGAGGAAAGGGCGGAAACCCGAAGTGCGATCGCGTCCTCGACGCTCATGGGCAGCCTGGCCGTGCTGAGACGCTCCAAATTCACGCGCCACGGCCCCTGTGGATTAGATGCTTCTTCCAAAACGCCCGAATCAAAGTAACTGCGGACGAGCTGAACGATCTTGCCCGGATTCCCGCTAGCAGCCTTAACCCCAGCTTCCACTAAGGCTTCTGGGACCCCTCCGTCGCAGCGACGCAGCAATCGCCGAACCATTTCAGCCGACGTCTGATTGCTGAGGGGTTCGAGTTCGATCAGCTCATGGTGCTGTGCTTTTTCCGCGCCCCAGCCCTCTCGCATGGCTGAAAGCTCTCGGTCACCAGTGCAAACCATGAGGATGCGGCCGTCCAGCTGCAGAATTAAAGCCTCAAGAAGGTCGAGAGAATCACCATCCGCGTGGTGCAGGTCGTCGAAGACAAGGCACAGACTTGTTTTTGCGGAATCAGCCTCAAAGAAACGCCGGACTACCGCCCGATGGATGCCCTGGGCTTGACCCGCCTCTTCGATGGCCGCAAGCGTAAGAAGCTTTTCGTCGTAGCCGATGCCCATCAGCTGACCGAGAAAGGCACATACGTCTTGAACATTCTCTTGGCCCAAGACCACTTGTGTTTCTCGACGGATCAGGGAAGCAGCATCTTCTGCGCTCATCTCTTCGGTCACACCAAAGCGACTACGGAGAATTCGAGAAACGATGCCGTAGCTAAGACCGCGCCTTCGCGCAGTCGCGCGGAGTACTCGTGGCCCGCCCTCATCGACGCCCGGAATCCGGCGCAGCAAGTCTTCGATGAGCGCCGTCTTACCTTGTCCAGACGAGCCCATCACTGTGACTGCGCGGAACTCCCCCTTCTCTTCGACGCGCCTGTACGCGTTCAGAAGCATTTCTCGCGCCTCATCGCGACCAAAGAGGGGCGAGTCCGCTTCGTTGAACTGGGGCGCCGCAGCGTCGATCTCTGCCATGGCCGGGGAATATCCCTTCATTAGTTACGAGTTGCAAGAGAATCTGCAGTGACACTGCAATCCAGTCCCTGGAGGAAAGTCGCCCAAGGGCTTCCACCACACGTGGCTTTTGCGCTAGACCATGCGGCCCCGACGCAGCCGTGCCCAGGGGCTTCTTTCTCCGGCTCCAAATACCGGTTTTCTTTCTCACCGTCCCACCACTGCTTGTAACGTTGGAACTTCCGAACAAAACCCGCTCCCCTCAACATGAGAGCGAGAAAAAATCTGTAGGGCGAGGGCTCTTCCAAAAATGCGCAGGTTGCTCGGCAGTGATGACTGCCGAGGAGATGAAGCAAGATTGGAATGTTTGTCCTCGCTGCGGACATCATCACCCCATGGGGCCGCATGACTGGCGGAATCTCTTGCTCGACGACGGGAAGCTAGAAACCTGGGACGAGCACATCACGACAGGGGATCCGCTTCGCTTCTTCGATGGGAAGGACTACACGGAACGAATCCGCCTCGCGAAAGAGAAGACCGGTCGAAATGAAGGCATCGAAGTAGGTCGCGCTGCGATCAACGGACGCGCGGTCGGCTATGGCCTTTTCCTCTTCAAGTTCATGGGGGGAAGTATGGGCTCGGTCACAGGAGAACGGATCACGCGCCTTTTCGAGCGGGGCACACAGATGCGTATGCCCGTCATTCTTCTTCACGCGTCCGGTGGAGCGCGTATGCAAGAAGGAATCCTGAGCCTGATGCAAATGGCCAAAACAGTGGCCGCGCTTCGCAGGTTTCGTGAGGTTCAACAGCCGTTTATCAGCATCTGCTTGCATCCGACCACCGGCGGAGTCGCGGCGAGCACCGCTTTCCTGGGTGATGTCAACGTCGTGGAGCCAAACGCATTGATTGGGTTCGCGGGACCGCGCGTGATCGAAGGCACCATTCGTCAGAAGCTCCCGGAAGGCTTCCAAAGTTCCGAATTCCTTCTCGAGCACGGAATGGTAGACATCATTGTCCCTCGAGCTGAAATGAAAGCGCGGTTGTCTTCAATTTTGACGCTGCTCGATGGGGGCAACAAGCGCGGGGGAGCGCCTAGAACGAATGGCTGATCTTAAAAGTTCTCTTGAACGGCTTTACGGACTTATTGGAAGAGGACAAAGGCAGGACCTCAGCGCAATGGAAGCCGCCTGCGCGAAGATGGGCAATCCTGAACGTGCCTATTCTGCAGTACATGTGGCTGGAACGAATGGAAAGGGCACGGTTGCCGCGTTCCTCAGTTCAATGCATCGAGCTCAGGGCAAGCGAGTTGGGCTTTACACATCTCCTCACTTGGTCCGCTTCGCGGAGCGCATTCGGATCGACGGGGAGCCTATCGGTGATGCGGAACTGGTGCGCCTGATCAACCAGGTCATGGACACGTGTCCTGACCTGACCTTTTACGAAACCACCACGATGATCGCCTTCTTGGCCTTTCGCGAAGCGAAAGTTGAGCGTGCCATTTTCGAAGTCGGGCTCGGTGGGCGACTTGATGCCACGAACGTCATTCCGCCACCCGCAATGGCCATCATTACGCGCGTTTCATACGATCATATGGACGTTTTGGGGGACAATCTAAGAGCGATCGCAATTGAGAAGGCGGGCATCATCAAAAAAGGCTCCCTGGTTGTTACCGGCCGGCTTCACCCTGACGCGATTGCAGTCGTCAATGAGCGCATTGCCGAACAAGGTGCGGAATTTGTTCCCCTCGGCAGTCCCGAGCCCGTACCTGGCGCTCCCCTCGCTTATCCACGTTTGTCGATGATCGGAACTAACCTCGCTGTTGCGGTTACGGCGGGCCGGGCACTTGGCATCGAACCGGAGGCACTTGCCCGGGGGATCGAAACCCTGGACTGGCCGGGGCGAAACGAGCTTTTGCATCGCAATCGTCAAGAATTGACACTCCTCGATTGCGCCCACAATCCAGATGGCGCGGTCACTCTCTCCCATTCGCTCGATCCATCACTCCTTGAGGTGGAATCTCGCCGGGATATTGCACTCGTGTTCGGGACTGTTCAGGGAAAGAACTACAAGGCGATGTTGCAGCGTCTTGAGCCGGTCGCCGGTCACCGCATCTATGTGTCTCCGCCGGTCGCGCGAGCAGAAGACCCAGCCCGCTTCAACGAGGTGCTTAAGGGCGAAATTGCGCCAGACGTAGCCTCGGCTCTGAAGCGTGCGAGGGATATTGTCGGAACGAATGGCGTCGTAGTGGTGACCGGTTCGACCTTCCTCGTCGGAGCTGCGCGCGCGATCCTCCTCAATCTTGAACGTGATCCCGCGGTCGCGCTCTAGGCCTCGAACGAATGAAGACGTCTCAGCGTAAGCTCTTCGGCACCGATGGAGTGCGTGGTCGCGCGAACATCGCGCCGATGACCCCAGAAGTGGCGCTCCAACTGGGACGAGCGATCGCTTATATTGCGCGTCGGGGCGGAAGAAAGTCACCCCGCATTCTGATCGGCAAAGATACTCGGCTCTCCTGCTACATGCTTGAACAAGCGCTAGCGTCGGGGATCTGTGCGATGGGAGGACGCGTGATGCTGTGCGGCCCGCTTCCGACCCCGGCGGTAGCTAATCTTACGCACTCAATGCGAGCAGATGCGGGGGTCGTCATCAGTGCGAGCCATAATCCTTACGGCGACAATGGCATCAAGATATTCGGGCACGACGGCTTTAAGCTGCCCGACGAGGCTGAACTTGAACTGGAAGCCTTACTCGATTCATCAGCGATCGCCCAGGGCCCCACGGGAAGCCAAATCGGAAGCGCGGTACGTATCGACGACGCGGGGGGACGCTACATCGTGTACGCCAAGAATACCTTCCCGAATGAGCTGACCCTCAATGGGCTCCGTGTCGTCGTCGATGCTGCACACGGCGCCGCATACAAGGTCGCACCACGAGTCTTCGAAGAACTTGGGGCGGAAGTGTTCGCGCTCGGAGTTCGCCCCAATGGGCGCAACATTAACCGCGACTGTGGTGCCCTTCACCCTGGGCATGTCGCGAGCGAAGTCTTGCGTCGTAAGGCGCACTTAGGAATCGCTTTGGATGGTGATGCTGACCGAGTCATTCTCGTCGACGAAAAGGGACAAGTCGTCGACGGAGATGCTGTGATGGCCTTGAGCGCTCTGCGCATGCTGAGGGAAAAGCGGCTCGCCAAGAAGACATTGGTCGCCACGGTGATGAGCAATATGGGGCTCGAGAAAGCCATGGAAGCGGCGGGCGGGAAGCTTCTCAGGACTCAGGTGGGCGATCGCTACGTGGTGGAAGCGATGCGCAAGCACAAGCTCTCTTTGGGCGGCGAGCAGTCCGGTCACTTGGTGTTTCTTGATCACGCAACCACAGGAGATGGTTGCGTCGCGGCGCTCCAGGTCCTCGCAGTTCTTGCTCGTGAACAAAAGCCCATGAGCGAACTGGCCCGGGTCATGGAACGCTTCCCTCAGGAATTGATCGGCGTCACCTTCTCGCGCCGTCTACCGCTTGAACAGATGCCTCTCTTGGGGAAGAAGATCGCCCAGGTAGAAAAAAAGTTGGGCAAGCAGGGCCGCGTATTGGTCCGCTGGAGCGGAACCGAGCCAAAACTTCGACTTATGGCCGAAGGACCCAAGCCAGACCAGTTGAAGACGATGCTTCAGGAACTGGCCGCCGCGGCCGAGAAGGATCTCTCCTAAGCGTCTGCGTCATCGCAAAGCCTATTCCAGGTGATCAATGGCGGGGCGGATCGAACTCTTCGTCCTGGGAATGAAAGGGCAGTTCGACTTGGCGCAACCCCGGAAGCCGACGGCTTCGCTTTGACTGGCGTTCGTCGAGAAGCTCGGCCTCGTTCTCCATATCAGCCTCGAGTACTTCCGGATTATCGAGCGCAAACGCTAACGCATCGAATACCTTGGCTGGGGAAAGCTGCGGATAGCGCTTCAATATTTTCTCGATAGGAGTTCCACTGCGGTAGAAGGCGTAGAGCCTGCGCACGGGTACCCGGGAGCCAACGACATGTGGGCTCCCCCCGAGCACTTTTTTGTCTACCCGTACGTGGGGATGCGGAACGAGAACAATTGGAAGACTGGACACTGCGGCGACGCTCCTCATGGTGACTCTACGCCCCCTACTCCCACAAGTCCCTATTTGAAAAGAAACTTACAAAAGAGCTGCCGATTGTTCGCCGATCCGACAGCTCAGGCCGTTGTTCGTGAGGAAACTGGAGGGGCGCCCCCTACAGAGCTCTCAGGATCTTCTCCGCAGCCTGCTTCGCGCTGACACCGTATTCCGTTTGGAGCCGCTCGTAGGGCGCCGAGGCACCAAAGTCGTCGATCCCAATCTCGATGCCATCGAGGCCCGTCAACGCCTTCCAGGGTGAAGTCACCCCGAGCTCGTAGCTAGCTCGACGTACCCCGCGCGGGAGGACTGCTTCCTGTTTTTCTGGGGGAAGTCGGAGAAACGCATCGACGCACGGCATCGACACGACTCTGACCCTCTTACCGGCAGCATCAAGGATCTTCTTCACTTCAAGCGCCTCGCCGACCTCGCTACCGGTAGCGATGAGAACCAGGTCGAGATCTGTATCGTCCGAAAGCACGTAGCCCCCGTTGAGGATTTCTTTGGGGTCGAATCCTTCGGGCCGGCTCAAAGCTGGTACCGTGTGGCGAGTGAGTGAAAGAGCCGTTGGACCGGTGCGGCGCGACATTGCGTGAGCCCAGGCGGCGGCGCATTCGACTGCATCAGCAGGTCGGAAGACGTCGAGATTCGGCACCATCCGTAGGGTCCAGAGTTGTTCGACCGGCTGATGAGTTGGACCGTCCTCACCGAGGAAGATCGAGTCGTGGGTGAACACGTAAGTCACCTGCTGCTTCATCAGACCAGCAAGCCGCATGGGCGGGCGCATGTAATCGCTAAAAATGAGAAAGGTCGAGCCGAAGGGCAAGAACATTCCCGATAGAGCGAGACCGTTGAGGACAGACCCCATCCCGTGCTCTCGAACACCAAAATTGAAGTTTCTGCCTTCAAACGCGCCTGCTGCAATGTCGCTGGAGCCTTTCACTGTCGTCTTCACGCTACCCGCCAAGTCCGCGGAGCCACCCACAAGCGAAGGCACGAGTTTGGCGACGGTCTGCTCGATTCGTCCAGCGTGACTTCTCGTCGCATCGTCTTTATCACCAGCCACGGCTAGCAATTGTTCGTAAAGATCGGCCGGCACATCCCGACAGGTCAGTGCTTCAAACGCGCTCTTGGCCTCGCCCGAAAGTGCTGCAACCTTCTTGGTCCACAGCTCATAACTCTTTTGATTAGCGGCTCTTCGATCTTCGAAGGCTTCATATGCCGTGGCTGGCACGAGGAAAGTGGGTTCAAGAGGCCAGCCAGCGGCCTCCTTGGTCAACTTTACTTCTGTTGCACCCAAGGGAGCCCCATGGCTCCCGGAGGTATCTTGCTTGCCAGGCGAGCCGTAGCCGATTGTCGTCTTAGCAATGATCAACGCAGGCTGATTCGCCTGCTTGGCGATCTCCAGCGCCTGTCGAACCTCCATTCGATCATGACCATCGACAGCCTGAACGTTCCAGCCTTGTGCGCTGAAGCGCGACTTCATGTCCTCGGTAAAGGAAAGTTCTGCCTTCCCGTCGATCGTAATGTTGTTTGAATCGTAAATGACGATTAAATTGTCGAGCTGAAAATGTCCCGCGAGGCTGCATGATTCATAGGCCACGCCCTCCATCAGGTCGCCATCCGAGGCAAGGACGTACACATTGTAGTCGATAAGTGGAGTATCGGCAGAGTTCACCCTTGCCCCGCCCATCTTCGCGGCCAGGGCGAGCCCTACAGCGTTTGAAATCCCCTGTCCGAGTGGTCCCGTCGTCGTCTCGACGCCCGGTGTGTGGCCGAGTTCTGGATGGCCCGGAGTTTTCGAACCCCACTGTCGAAAATCCCGTAGATCGTCCAGGGAAAGATCATAGCCGCTCAAGTGAAGGAGCGAATAGATCAGCATCGAAGCGTGACCGCAGGACAGGACGAAGCGATCGCGATTGGGCCACTCGGGCTCAGCGGGGTTGTACCTCAAGTGGTGCGCAAAGATCTCCACCCCAATTGTAGCCAAACCCATCGGAGCTCCTGGATGCCCGCTGTTCGCTTTCTCGACGGCGTCGACACTCAGAAATCTAACGGCCCGGACAGCCTCTTCGTCGGTGTTATTGGTTTGAGGGTGAGACGAGGCTGAGGAAGTCACAGGATTGAATATCTTCTAGAAAACAAGGTTTCTCAAAAGCGGTTCTGCTCTGAAGTTGAATGCTCCGGAGAAGACCACGCTAAGGTGGGGAGAGCCGTCTCGGGGACAGCGGGCGCGTTGTCTAGCACGCTCTGGTCAAGATTGAGAGGTCAGAAATACGTCAATTCTGGGCCATGTTTTTAGCTCGACTGTGGCGACATTGACCCCAAAAACGCTATTTCTCGTCGCCGGATCGCAGACCGCGCAATCGAACTACTGCTTTTTGATGATCTTCGTAGTTTTCGCTAAAAATGTGGCCGCCTGCTCCGTCAGCGACAAAGAAAAAGTCGTTCCCGTCAGCAGGCGCTAGAACAGCCTTGAGCGATTGTTCCCCTGGGTTCGCAATCGCTGTGGGTGGTAGTCCTGACCGGCGGTAGGTGTTGTAGGGGTTTTTGCGATCAGCGAGCATCGAGGGCGTGACTTTTCCGACGTATTCGCTGCAGGAAGGCGCGACGATCGGATCTACGGCGCACCCGTACGCTGCAGTGGGGTCGCTCTGCAATCGTCCGGAGGTTCCGGCCTCTGGATGAAGGAGACGATTGATGAAGACGCGAGCCACCCGCGGCCGTTCGGAGGCAACACCAGTCTCCTTCTCCACGATTGATGCGAGAATAAATACCTCTTCGTCCGCGAAGGCCAATCGCTTCAAGTCGGGCTCTAAGGCTAAGGTTGCACGGAGTTCCGCGTATCGCGCGTCGCTCTCTTTGACGAGGCGCCGAACCACGTTTCGTGGGTCAGTATCGACGCTAAATGTGTAAGTGGCTGGGAAAAGCCGCCCTTCGGCAGTGGGCTGACGAATGCCCAATTCGGCGAGCAAGGCCTCGTCGTGTACGGCTGATTGAAACGCGAGAGCCGAACAAATTTCTGAGGATTCGAGCCGTTTCGCCATCTGCAAATGCGTCCATCCTTCAGGAAAGACGACTTTCGCCTGGTCTCTGGATCCAACCTCTGCGAGTCGCTGCACGAGTTGTCGCGGTGACAGTCCCCGACGAAGGAGGTGATATCGGGGACTGAAAGTGGCTCCTGGCGCAAGTACTCCCACATAGAGCTTCATCAAAGAGCCGTTGCTGACGAGAGCCTCCTCAATCAGCTGGTCCACGACGGCCATCTTGTCACTTGTATCTACTGCGAAGTGAACAATCTCCCCTTCCCCATGGTGCTCAATCGGCTGAAACGACCAGGCAAAAAGCCCAGCTGCGAAAAGGATTCCCGCCAAAAAGAGAGCGCCAAAACCCCGGACTACCCAACTCTTCCCATTTGAATGGTCCCGGGCTCTTCGGCGACGTCGACCCGGTCGTGCTTTCCGAGCCACTAATCGACTCTCTTCGAGTCAAGCCAAGTCTGAAGCATGACAGCAGCACTTGCGCTATCGATTCGCGATTTGGAGTCTTTGGCGTTTTTTCCTGCGTCCCTGAGCAGCCCCTGCGCGGAAACTGTGGTCAACCTCTCATCGACAAGCTTGACGGGGAGTTTGCTCACTTGCGCCAGTTCTTCTGCGAACTTTCGAGCTCGACGCGCTGACAGTCCCTCTGTGCCATCCATGTTCCGAGGCAAACCAACGAGAATGAGCGTCACCAACTCGCTCTTGAGTTGATTGGCGATGAGGCGAAGCGCGCGCGCGGGCGGTTTAGCCGGAACAAATGCCCTTGGGTGCGCCATCATGCCCAGTTCATCTGCTACTGCGACGCCGATTCGGGCTTGGCCATAATCGATCGCCGCTGCTCGGGCCTGCTTTGTCTCGTCTTCGACCACTTTTGACCGATTACCAGAAGTCGGAATGACCTCCGAGTGGAAAGTATCATTAGGTTGGGGGCTGAACTCACCAAAAGTACGAAAATCGCTCATGAATAGTAGAAGACCGCCCTCTATGGCTTGACCGCATGCCCGGGGCTTTGCATAAGCCCCCCGGGCACTCTTTTCCGGACCGTGCGGCAACTGCTGCGAAGCGTTTCCCGAAAGCGGGGTTCCCACTGACTAACTCATGAAATATCGCGCAGTGAAGGGGATGAATGACATCCTCCCGGAAGAAGCCCGACGGTTCCAACGGGTAGAGCGTATCTTTCGTGAAACCGTAGAGACCTACGGGTTCCGTGAGCTGAGGACCCCCCTCGTCGAAGACCTGGGCTTGTTTCACAAGTCGACAGGCGAGACGAGCGAGGTAGTCCAGAAACAGATGTTTCTTCTTGAGCGGGACAAGGAGACGCTCGCTCTTCGTCCTGAAGGGACTCCCAGTGCCGCTCGCGTTTACATCAGCAATAAGATGCATGCGCGCGAACCCGTGACCAAGTGGTTCTACATCGGTCCAATGTTTCGTGCGGAACGACCCCAGCGTGGCCGTTATCGGCAATTTCACCAGGCCGGTTGCGAGCTGTATGGCGACGCCGGGCCTTACTGCGATGCTGAGATGATCGACATGCTCTATCGGATGTCGGTTAAACTCGGTCTGAAAGACGTATCCGTCCAGCTCAACACTCTGGGTGGACCGGAGGCGCGCTCGAACTATCGCGAGCGTTTGGTTGAGTATTTTCAGCCCAAGGTCGCCGAACTGAGCGAACATGCCCAGGAGCGACTGCTCGACAATCCACTGCGCATCCTGGATTCGAAGGATCCCCGTGATCAAGCTGCGAGCGCGGATGCACCGATTCTTCTGGACAGCCTCACACAAGAAGACACGGAGCACTTCACTCTTCTGAAAGCGTCTCTCGATCAATTGGGAACGCCTTACCAGATTGATCCCCGACTTGTTCGGGGGCTCGACTACTACACGCGCACTTGCTTTGAGGTTGTTGCGACGAGTGGATCCATTGGGAGCCAAAGTGCCATTCTCGGCGGCGGACGTTACGACGGAATGCTGGAGGGTCTCGGCGGCCAAGCGACCCCCGCGATTGGATTCGCGATGGGCCTCGAACGTATCCTGTTGGCATTGGAAGAACAGGCCGACCCGGAGCCCGAGCTTTGTTTCATTGCTCCGATGGGGGCCGATGCGACCCTCGCCGCCCTGAAGCTGGCTCAAGAACTTCGTCAGCAAGCGGTTGCGGTTGAACTGGACAGTCGAGGGGGCTCTTTAAAGAGCATGTTACGGCGTGCTGACAATATGGGGTCGCGGGTGTGTGTAGTCTTGGGTAAGGACGAGCTGGCAAAGGGTATCGCTCAGCTCAAAGATCTGACCGGACACACCCAATTCGAAGTTTCGCTGAACGAAATCACGACGAAAGTTTTAGAGTTGTTCGCTGCTCCCGCCACGCCTTCGGCCCCAGCGGACGCGGAAGAGATGGAAACGTCGCCATGAGCGCAGGATTCGCGAAGCGCTCAAGCGCAGCCCTCATGGGTTTGTTTGTCTTCTGTTTAGTCAGTCTGGCGCAGGCTCAGGGCGAATTGCCCGACTTGCAGCCGATGGGAGCATCGCCTCAGCCCAGCGGTGAGCCCCCGCCACCGGACATGCCGGAAACACACGCCGCTTCAGGTGGTGTGGAATCGAGCTTGCCGGCAGGCAATGAGCCGACGCTTCCGTCAGATCCCTTGAGCATGTCGGAGGAGACTCTGAAGCGCATTGGTACAGATGGCGATCCTGCTTCATTTGGAACGGGCGAGGACGCGGAACGGGACTTCTACGGTCTCTATTACAACGAACAGGCTGGCGAGTACCGCTACCGCGTTGCATTCCCGGTTTGGGCAGAGAGAACGATGCCTTCGCTGGCGGATCCGACAAAGACCGACCGGGCATCACTTTACGGCGGTCTCTATTACAATCGCCGATCGCCGGAGCACCAAGACGATATCCTCTTCCCCATTGCCTGGAATCTCAAGAATCCGCTTGAGGAAGCTCGCACGACTGTAGTCGGACCTTTCGTCAATCGCCGCACGAGGACAGACACGGACGATTGGCTCTTGCCGCTCTACGCAACGGGTACTCGACCGGATGGCGGTTACACAATCATTCCTCCCCTCCTGACCTATCGAAGCAGAAGTGCTGCTGGGGGTCTGAACATCGTCGGTCCGGGATTTTGCAGCTGGAAGGGCGGCCAAAGCTGCGACACTCGAACGGCCCAAGACATCGATCTCGGGATCGCTCCTTTCTACTTCTTCGGTCAGAACGAAAAACGTCTCTACGAAGTCGTTCCGCTCCTTGGTCACTATTACGAATTCGACAATCGGATGTCGTCGTGGACCAACATTTACGGTCCCTATTATCGTCGGCATACGGAGAAGCGGGAGATGTTCCATCTCATCCCCTTCTACTGGAGCATCTGGGGGAAGAATGAGCGTCACACGACGGTGGCCCCGCTTTTCCACTACGGGTACGAAGACAAGGCAAACCTTTTGGTCACTCCACTCTTCGTCAATCGAAAGAGTCAGGAAGGCCACCACACGTTCGTGACCTGGGGCTACGCGCGGCATCGAGGAGAAACAGAGCTGGATATGTACACGCCGCTGTACTGGCAGTTCCGGGATCCGCGAATTGGGCTATCCCGTCACCTGCTGCTGCCGTTCTTTTACAGCAATGAGAGTCCTCGCGAGTCGATGACCACAGTGTTTCCGCTTTTCTCTTACAAGAAGCGCCACGGAATCAGTCACTCTCTTTGGATCACACCCCTCTTCAATACTCAGGAGCACCCGCGAGGAGGTTCGACTTCTATCGCCCCTCTGTTCTTCTTCGGCAAGAACGGCCACGACTCACACGCCGTAGTTGCTCCAGCTTACTTTGATTTCGAGAGCCTCCACTCGCGAACGACAGTGATCCCGCCGCTGCTCTATGTCCGTGCTCGCGGCAAGGACAGCGTGACCCACGTGTTCGCGAACATGTACTATCATGAACGAAACTACCGGAGCGGGCGCGAATGGTCCTTCCATTTCCTCCCTCTCTTAAGCTTCGGCGAGACGCCGAACGGCCATTATTGGGACGTTCTATTCGGACTAGCGGGGTATCGTCGCCAGGGGCCAGCAAGCACGGTGAAGGCACTCTGGATGCCTTTCCAGCTCAGCGAATAGATCAGAGGCTCGAAGCTGCATTCGAGCCTTCTTTCGTTCGATAGACTTTTCAGGGCGAGTCTAAGAACTCGTGCCGCTGAGACTTAGCTGATTGCGTTGAATTCGATCTGCATGCGTTGGTAGTCGCTTTCGCCAACATAGCCTGCCAGTCCTACGCGAAGTGAAATTGTGATCTCGTCTCCCCAGGGCCACCACATCGCATAGGGAATCAATCGACCCGTACTCCGAATGACGTACACTCTCTGGTCCGAGCGAATACCACCAGTTGATTCGGCAAGATCCTGAATCGCTTCGGGAGCACGATCCAGAGTTCGCTGATCGAACAAGTCGGAGAAGGTCGTGAGGAGAGCCTTCTCACAGTCGTCAGTCAGATCCACGTGAAATGATGAAGCGGCGCAGTTGAGTCGATAGTCCCAGCTCCACCCCTTCTTGGGCCACGCCTGACGAAATCTCTCGAGGAGCGCAAACATCTGATCGGTCGAGCTTCCAGCAGCTTCCATATTTCCTGACAATAACGCGGAACATCCCCCTTGTCTCGGGGAGATGTGACTGATCGTCTCTCACTCTGGACCTCTTTGAGGCACGCGACTACATAAGTCCGCGTGACGAGAGAAGAGAAGCTTGAAAGCCTTGGTTTCCCGATGGATCGCATCCCTACGCCGGCCGCGATCTACCGTGCTGTCGTTGTGCAGGGGACGACTGCTTACGTTTCAGGATGTTTGCCCTTTGATGGACCCGGCAATTTGACCAGCAAGGGAAAGCTTGGTCGAGAAGTCAGTTTGGAAGCGGGGCAGCAGGCGGCCGCGCTGTGCGCTGTGAACATCCTGCGTTTGCTCGCCCAGGAGCTGGGCTCACTTGCAAGAATCACTCGCGTTCTTCGGATCGGTGGTTATGTAAATAGTACAGAGGACTTCACCGACCATCATCTGGTGGTCAATGGCGCTTCGCAGCTTCTGGCTGATGTTCTGGGGGACGCAGCTCCGCATGCGCGCACTGCCCTCGGCCTTGCTCAACTACCTCTGGGCACCAGTGTAGAAGTCGATGCGATTGTGGAAATTTCCCCTTCCTGAGTAACGAGAAGGAGCTTCAAAGTGATCCCAGCGCATAGTTTTGTTGGTCAGGAAGACGCACCTCGTCTGTGTTTCGTCATGCACGGGGTACTTGGCGCAGGTCATAATCTAAGAAGCTTGATCAAACGTCTCGCTGCCGCTCGACCCGGGTACCGCTTTGTCTTGATCGATCTCCGTTATCACGGAAAGTCCCTCGGAGCACCGCCGCCTCACTGCCTGGATTCTTGTGTTGACGACCTGTTTGATCTTGCCGAGCATTTGGGGCGAGCCCCTGACGTGGTCATGGGGCATTCGTTGGGGGGAAAAGTTGCTCTCAGTTATGCAAAGCGCCATGAGGAAGCGAGTCTCGCTTTGCGAGCACCCCAGCTGTCGCAACATGGAGTTCTTCAACAAATCTGGACACTAGATTCAGATCCCGGCGCACAGCTTTCCGGTGGCGCGCACCAGGTGCGTCAGGTTGTCGGCGCGCTCCTTGCCCACCCCGGTCCCTTTGATTCCCGGGGAGATGCAGTAGCAGCAATTGAATCGGAGGGGATGTCGAATGGTCTTGCGAATTGGCTTGCGACAAGTCTGGACAAGCGTGAAAGCGGCTATGAATGGCGTTTTGAGATGTCGAAAATCGAAAAGCTCGTGGACGACTATTTCTCAATCGACCTTTGGCCCTACCTGGAGTCAAGGGGAACGGCAGCTCCCGGTCGAGCTTCCGCGATTCGCTACGAGCTACTACTCGCTGAAAGGTCGGATCGTTGGTCAGGATCGATGAAGGATCGAGCAACGGGACTCAAGGGCTTGCCCCGAGTCTTCGTTCATGAACTGGCTGACGCAGGACACTGGGTGCACGTGGACAACCCGGACGGCCTACTTGAGATTCTGACGACGAACCTTCTCTAAGACACTGCGCCACCGCCTCAGTCGGCGACCTGGGCAAGGCGTCTACTTCACATGAAGGCCGCATTCGCGCTTCGTGGCGTCTTCCCACCACCAACGAGCGGCGCGCTCATGCTCACCAGGGCGCCGGGCGCGAGTACATGGTTCACAACCGATCGATACATAGCCCTGGTCGTGAAGCTCATTGTAGGGAACATCATTTTCTCGAATGTACTCCCAGACGTCCTCCTGACTCCATCCCGCAAGAGGGTTCGCCTTGAGCATACCTTCCTTGCGATGAACGGTATCCCAGTCCAATTCTGGCACCTCCGCGCGAGTTGGGCTCTGATCGCGTCGCTGTCCAGTCACCCAACCAGCGTAATTGGCGAGATGGCGACGCAGAGGCTCAAGCTTACGTACGCCACAGCACTCGTGATGCCCATCCTCGTAGAAGCTGAACAACCCCTTCTTCCGTACTAAGGTTTCAATCGAAACGAAATCCGGCGACAGGATCTGAAGTTCGATCCCGTAGAATTGGCGCACGGTGTCGAGAAAACGGTAGGTTTCCGGGTGCAATCGTCCGGTGTCTAGACAGAAGACGGAAAACTTTTTCCCCGATTTCACGGCCATGTCGATCAACACGATGTCTTCTGCTCCGCTGAATGCGATGACGCACCTATCACCCAACTCGCCAAGCGCGAAGTCGAGGATCTTACTGGGAGCGCTCCCTTTTAGCTGATCGGCTTGCTCTTCGACCCGGGACTTGAGGTCATCAGCGGGGCTCGTTTGCTGAGCCGAGTCAACGGCCGCCGCCTTGAGCGGAGTCAGGACCTCTTTGGCGAGCTTAATTACGCTGTCATAGACACGAGTCTCTCCCCGCTCCCCAACGAGGAAGAAGGGCGCAACCTCGATCTGATGCTCCTTCGCGAGAATCATCCCTGCAGAACTGAGATCACTTTCATCTGCGATGACCACGTCATCCACCAGCTCCCAAAGTCCGCGTCGGACGAGCATTTCCTCTGCCTGAGCGCACTTGCGGCACGGTTCGCCGTTGGCGAGCCGCTTCTTTACCATGGTCACACGAAGGTTGGACTGTTCGTTGCTCATCGCTGATGAACAAGTAGGTCCTCAATAGTGGATGTCAAGGCGCGCGAATTAGCGACGCGCTCCGAGGCTGGTTTCCACAAGCCTCGCAGTTTCTATCCACGCGTGGTTTGGCGGCACGACCTTCTTCAGCCCCGCTACGTCGGCGAGCGGCACAGGAACTGTCTCGGTTCCATGAATTGCTACCATGACGTCGTACACGCCCTCGGCGAGCAGTTGGCCAGCTTTCGTCCCTAACCGAGTCGCCAGCAGGCGGTCGGTAGCGGTCGGCGCACCACCGCGCTGAACATGACCGAGTGAGGTGACGCGAGCCTCGACTCCAGTCAGCTGCTGCAACCTTCGGGCAATTCGACTCGCGACCGGCTCTTGGACGAGCACAGGACCATCGGGAAGATCGACATAGGCGTCGCGGTCTTTGGACTTCTCCTTCTTTCGTTTCTTCTTCAAGTCATCTTTCTCGCTGTCGGCCATCATGCGAGCAACTTCTTCGACTGATCGCACTCCTTCGGCGACCGCAATGATCGAAAAGCGCTTGCCGTGCTTACGACGATTTCTCAAGTGCTCCGCCACGACTTCCAGATCGTAAGGAACCTCAGGGATCAAAATGACGTCGGCGCCGCCAGCGATGCCAGCACCAAGCGCGAGCCATCCAGCGTCATGCCCCATGATCTCGCAGACGATGATTCGATGGTGACTCGTCGCAGTCGTGTGAAGACGGTCAATTGCTTCAGTCGCGATCCACATGGCGGAATCAAAGCCAAACGTGATGTCCGTATTGGCGACATCATTGTCGATTGTTTTCGGAAGCGTGATGACTCCAATGTCAGACGCTTGTCGAAGGCGAAATGCATTCTTTTGTGTCCCGTTTCCGCCGAGGCAGACGAGACAGTCCAAGTTCATCCTCTTCATATTCGCCACGGCGACGTCCGTCATGTCCATGATCTCGTGCCCCATTCGCATTTTATGGGGCTTGTCCCGCGAGGTTCCCAGCAAGGTGCCGCCCTCAGTCAGGAGGCCGCTGATTGAACGGGCATCCAATGGGATCGTTCGATTCTCGACCAAACCGCGGAATCCATCCTGAACCCCCACTACGCTAATCCCGTAGTGCATCGCCGCCTTGGCGACACCGCGGATTGCAGCGTTCAAACCCGGGCAATCCCCCCCAGAAGTCAAGATTCCGATAGTTTTTGTGCGTGAGCCCATGGGGAAACGATACAGGTTCCCAGGGACGATCCAAACACAAGAGCATCCGGCCTAGGGATAAAGAAGCTCGCATTCCCACGTTTCGTTCACGAAACAGAAACGTGCGCGTTCATGAAGTCTGCCCGCTTTCCCTGACCACAGCTCCACCTGATCGGCTATCACTCGAAAGCCTCCCCAATGGGAGGGCCGCGGCACCTCTTGGTCTTTATACATCGCCTCAAAGCGTGCGTACTCGTCCACAAGCTGGTCGCGACTCGAAAGCTTGCGACTTTGCGCCGAGGCCCATGCGCCTATCTGGCTTTCCCGTGGACGGGTCCGAAAATAGGCGTCTGACTGATCGGGAGACAGTCTTTCAACGATTCCCGAAATGCGGGCCTGAATTTCGAAGGTTGCGTAGTGGATACACAACTCCGCAAAGGGGTGGGCCTCCAGGTCTTTGGCCTTGTCGCTCTCGTAGTTAGTGAAAAAATGAAGCTCTCGGTCATGCCGGGCCTTCAGCAAGACGACCCGAGCGTGCGGTCGTCCTGCTGGACTGACGGTGGCCAGCGTCATCGCCTCCGGCAGCGCAACTCCGGCTCTCTCCGCTTCGTCTCTTAAGCGATCAACCCATAGGAGGGGGTCCTTCATTGCCTCGAAGTCCATGGGAAGGAACTAGCTCATCGGCCGAGAATTAGCACGGGTTGTTTCTTCGCCGGGGGCCAAATGCTAGCCGACCAGCTATGAAAGTACTCGTCACCGGCGGCGCCGGCTTCATCGGCAGCCACATCGTCGAACTCGCGCTGTCTCGTGGCTGGGAGGTTGCTGCCCTGGACAACTTGAGTTCAGGAAGGCGGGACAATCTTCCTTCGGGTGTCCGGCTGTACGAGGTCGACATTCGCGACAGACAAGCTACCGCGAGAGCCTTTCAGGATTTCCGGCCGTCCGCGATTTCTCACCAGGCCGCCCAGGCGTCTGTGAGCGTGAGTATGAAAGATCCGGCACTCGACGCTGAAGTGAACGTGCTGGGTGGGATCAATGTCGCGGAAGCTGCCCGCGACGTAGGAGCAACTAACTTTGTGTTCGCGAGCACGGGAGGCGCCATCTACGGTAACATCGCGGAGGGAGCTGCTAGCGAAAGCTACCCACCGGACCCGTTGAGTCCTTACGCGATTCACAAGTATACATTTGAAAAACTTCTACGGGTGTTTCGCGATCAAGGGGCGCTATCACCGACAGTGCTTCGTTACGCAAACGTGTTTGGTCCGCGACAGGATCCTCACGGCGAAGCAGGGGTCGTTGCGATCTTTCTCAACCGCCTCGCCACAAATCAATGGCTCGCCATCAATGGAAAACAGAAGAAGGGCGACGACGGTTGCGTGCGCGACTACGTGTATGTGTCTGATGTAGCAGAGGCGAACGTGCGTGCGCTCGAAGGAAACTTGGATGTCCCGCTGCTCAACGTCGGCACCGGCGTTCCGACGGACACGGCGAAGCTTGCGCGCGAGCTGTTGGCACTGTCCCCTGGCTCGACCTCCACCATTGGTCCCAACGAGCCCAGAGCCGGCGACGTGGAGCGCTCAGTACTGGATGGTCGCTTGTTTCAGGAAAAAGTGGGTAAATTCATCAGCTTAGAAGAAGGGCTCCGGCTCACAGCGGCTTGGTACCACCAGCGTTGATTCGCCTACCTGAGGTTCAACGCGAACTGGATTGGCCTGAACCTCCGAAATGATCCATCATTCGCCCTCTCGCCCCGCATGATTACGCTGTTTTTACAAAAGTGTACCGCGGCTGCAGCGATCTCTTGGTCACTTGCATCCCCCGGACTACCTGCAACCTTCGCCGCGACCGACGTCCCGAATTCCGTCACCCTTGCGGACTGGAGCGACGAACGGCTCGCCAGTCAGGTCAAGGACAACGCGGTACCTCTGGGTTCTCTCTCCGTGGGCTATCCCAATAACGGACGACTCTTCAACGGAGTTCAGCCGAAAGAGGGCGAGCTGTTTGAGCTTGTCGCCGAGGACTTCGCCTGGGGCACCACTGAGACAGTTGCCTATCTTCAGGCAGCGGTGGCACACGTTCAAGCTCAGTATCCAGATACCTTGCCTCTGCATATTGGGCACATCAGCAAGCCGAGCGGGGGCTATTTGAGCCCACATTTGAGTCACCAGTCTGGTCGCGACGTTGACGTGGGCTTCTACTACAAGGCCAAGCGCACATGGTACCGCCGCGGTACCAATGCCACTCTAGACGTCGCGAGAACTTGGAGCCTAGTTCGAGCGTTCATCACTGAGACCGATGTAGAGCTCGTGTTGATCGATCGCAGCATTCAAACACTTCTCCGCAATCATGCGGAAAAGATCGGCGAAGATAAAGATTGGTTGAATGAAGTGTTTGGAGGTTCACCGGATCGTCCGGCAATTATTCGGCACGCTCGTGGCCACGCGACGCACATTCATGTTCGCTTCTTCAGTCCTCAGGCGCAGGTGAATGCACAGCGAGCCTATCCCTTTCTCGTGAAGAACGATCTTATCGAACCGGTCCACGTGTACGCGTATCACAAGGTTCGGAAGGGAGAGACCCTGGGCAGAATCGCTAAACGCTACGGTACCAGCGTCAAAGAAATCCAGCGCGCCAATGGTTTGCGAGGAACCCTGATTCAAGCCAGGAAGACCTACAAGATCCCCAAGCGCGGTGGCCCGTCCCCCGTCTCGGAGGAGCTCACCTTTCCTCCCCGCCTTCTGCCGCCCCCTAGCGGTGATCAAAAGAGCGCGTTCTTGCGCTAGTCGACCATTGGGCCCAGGGCCGGAAAAGTGTCCCAAGCCATCGCCACACGACTTTCCACTAGTTGTGCTTTTGGGCTGCTCTGAGGAGCTCTCCAGGTGAGTCACTGGAGAAATAGAGGAGTTTTGGCGCCTTTCGACAGCATACCTGGAACACCCCACAGGACTGCTATGCTCATCTCTGTGAATCAAGAGGCAATTGAGCGCGCACTAGGAATTGTCCGTCAGGAGATGGGATGTGCAGATGTTCGTCTGGAGCTGGGTGGCCGTCCCCCAGAAACACCGGACACGGTCGTGGCCGTCACTCCGAGCGGTTTTCGACTGGTAGCGGTCTTTAGTGCGGCACCGGAAGATCGGGCCAGCGCGGCTCTACGTTTGCGTCAACTGGCATCCAGTTTTTTTGACAGCAACATTTCGCCACCAACCCCCAGAGAGGGCGCTGAGCAGCATCTCGCCCAGCGGCGGCTAGACGATGAACTGTGTGCGCTCGCGGGGCGAACCGGAGCAGCAGGAGCAACAGTCATCGACTTTCAGTCGCCCATGATTTGGGGGTCGTCCGAGGGAAGGCATCCTGATGAAGACGTGGACACCCTGCTCGGTATTGCTGAACTCGACAAGCTCGGTCGATCCCGCGGGATCGATCTTGCGGTGGTCAGTGGTCTTCGAGAAGACGACCGTGCTGCTGCACTCTCAGGATTTGAAGGTGAAGCTCGTCGACGGATCGAGCTCTTGGTTTCTCGCATGGCAGCTCGCCCGCTCCGGGCACGGCAAACTCAGCTCATCCACGCGCGCGCGCTCCACGGCGTGCGCGAAGCTCGAAAACAACAGGGCAGCGAGGATCCCACGTTTCGCAGGTTGCACCATGGCGAGGGGCTGGGCTATTTCGCGCGGTCGTTCGCAGGGATTTATATCCTGGTGGCGTACTTTCCAGGCGCATTCTCTGAGCTTCGTGTGGAGGGCTCCGCTCTGCATGCGCTGCCCCTCATCGAACGGCATGTCCTCGGACTTCCTCCGGTTGATCCGAATCCGCCCAAGGGCAAAGTCGTTACATTGCGAGTGCCGACATGAGCACATTACCGATCACGCTGTCATTCTTGTTTTTGGGTTTGATGACACAGGAGGTCGCAGCTCCTTGTGCTGAACCCGACGACAAGGAGCTCCCCGAGAAGGACCCTACGGCTTGTGTGCTTCATACCACTGAGGCTCGTTACATCATGGGCTACAATCATCTCGTGCATATCGACAACACTTGTGAAAAGAGCGTGGAGTGTCTGGTGTCGACAGACGTCAATCCAGAGCCCCAGAAGGTCCAATTGGAAGCTAAGTCAAAAAAGACGGTCGTGACGTTTAAGGGCTCACCCGCACGGACATTTCGCGCCACAGTTGACTGTCAGCTCGTCAAATAAGCGAACTCATTGGGGGGGGTCGTCTCGGGGTTGTTCTCATTTCTTCATTTCACCTCCTAAGCGCGTAAAATGTGCGTGCTTCAGGAAGCAATCACCGGACGCGTCGCAGAATCCGAGCTAGGTCGGGACCCAATGGACATGTCTTCGGTACGCACAGTCGTCCGCTGTTCGATTCTGTGTGGAGCGATGTTTGTGCTTGGATGTACTGGTGGAAAAGGCGTGAGGTGGGCGGAGAACTCAGCCCCCGCTGTTCGTGTGAACCAGGTGGGGTATTTCCCGATGGGCCCCAAGTGGGCCACCTTGCGCGGTGGCGGTACGATGCCACTCGCTGTCGAGCTGCGCGCGCAAGATCAAGTAGTTTGGACCGGCAAAACGGACCCGCGCGGATTGGATGTGGCTTCAGGCGACCACATTCATTGGATCGATTTTTCTAGTTTTAATCAGGATCTCGAGAACGCAACGCTTCATGTCGGCGAGGAGAGAAGCTTCCCCTTCTCGATTGAAGACGACATCTATCGACATCTGCCTTACGACGCACTGAAGTACTTTTATCACAATCGCAGTGGTGTGCCGATTGTGATGCCATATGCAGATAACGTCACCTATACACGTCCAGCCGGCCATTTGAGTGATAACCGTGTCTCCTGCTGGGAACAAGGGTCGTGCAAGTACACGCTGAATGTGAGCGGCGGATGGTATGATGCTGGAGATCACGGCAAGTACGTTGTCAACGGGGGCATTAGTGCGTGGACTCTACTCGCCCTCTATGAACGCCTGGATCATCTGAGTGGGACAGCTGACGCCTGGGGGGATGGCTCACTCAACATTCCTGAGAGTGGAAATGGGGTTCCTGATCTGCTCGATGAAGCGCGCGTCGAAGTTGAGTTTCTTCTCCGGATGCAGGTTCCGATGGATCAACCCTTGGCTGGAATGGCGCACCACAAGATCCATGACAATGCTTGGACGCCTCTGGGCATTGAGCCTCCCTCGGTGACCGAAAATCGTGCTCTTCATCCGCCGAGCACAGCGGCAACTCTCAACCTCGCGGCCGTAGCTGCCCAAGCTGCACGTATCTACCGCAAATGGGACGCACAGTTCGCTGCATTTTGCTTGCAGGCAGCCGAGATCGCCTATCAAGCGGCTCTAAAGCATCCCGATCTTTTGGCGCCTGAACTCGACAAACAGGGCGGAGGGCCTTACTCGGACCGCTTTGTGGACGACGAATTCTTCTGGGCAGCTGCAGAGTTGTTCGTGACTACAGAGAACCCAGTCTATCTCAAAGCTCTCCAGTCGAACGCGCACTACGCCGCTTTCCCCACTCAATTGGCCAACCCTGACGGCGGGGAAGATGGCGATGGTGTGAGCGCCTCGATGACTTGGCAGTCAACAGCAGCTCTTGGTTGGATCAGCCTCGCGATCGTGCCAAGCGCAACTTCTGAAACCGAACGAACGCGAAGCCGCGCCGGTATCGTGGCAGCCGGAGATGCGTATCTCAGCGACATTCAGCGCGAGGGGTACCGCTTGCCGATGGGTCTGGGGAGCTCGAAGAAGTATCCTTGGGGTTCAAACTCTTTCGTGTTGAACAACATGGTGATTCTCGCTCTAGCTCATGACTTCACCCAGGAGCGCAAGTACGCAGAGGGCGTTGCCCTCGGCATGGACTATATCTTGGGCAGGAACGCCATGGTGCAGAGTTATGTGACTGGCTATGGCTCTGTGCCTCTTTCCCACCCGCATCATCGATTTTGGGCCCACTCGATCAATCCCCAATTCCCCCCGCCGCCACCCGGCGCAGTTTCGGGCGGTCCGAACTCGTCTCTTCAAGATCCCCAAACCAGAAAGTCGGGGCTTCACAGGGATTTACCGCCGCAAAAGTGTTTCGTCGATCATATTGAGGCTTGGAGCGTCAACGAGATCACCATCAACTGGAACGCTCCCCTCGCCTGGTCGGCCGTGTTTCTCAACGAATGGCGGGGCGGCGCAGATCGCTAGCGTCTTAGGTAGTCTAGTTTTGTCCTGATTCAGCGGGCTGGATTGTTGTGTTAGGTTCCAGTGATGGCGCTTCGAGAAGTTTATTGGTCCTCTGTATTCTTGACTCTCTGCGCGTGTAGTTCAGTTAAATCTCCGGAAGGCCCACCTCAAGTGGCTGAAGGTTCCGCGAACTCAGCTGAGGAACAGTGCCTCGATGACGCGAACGCGGATCGAGTCCCTTCTCCAACTGCGCCTGAACGAATCGAGGTGGCTCATGTGCTTGTGCGGCATCGAGAACTCAAGGACAGCCACGGTTCGACACGCAGTCGCAGTGAGGCCTGCCTGAGGGCACTCTCCGCATTAGAGGCTCTCCAAGGCGGCGCGACCTGGAACGGCGTTGTTGATGAGTATTCGGATTCGGGTCACGCCGACCACGGTTCCCTGGGGCGCGTTTCCCGGGATGAATTGAGTCCTCGCTTTGCAGACGCGGCCTTCGCTCTTTCTTCCCAAGAACTAAGCTACGTCGTTGAGAGCGATCGCGGTTTTCACATCATATTGCGCAATGATTGAGCCCAAAGCGAAGCCTGACCTCGTCGGTGTCCCAGCGTAGAATTTCAGCCAGGAGTTCGCAGCTGACGGTGTCACAGGTTTGATAGAAGTGGGCAGCGATGCTGAGACGCTCGTCTGGAGGGGCCACGGCGAGGGCACGGTGTACGTCTCGCCACAAGCGCCGCACATCAGGTTCGTTGAGAACATGGCAGTCGGCACGAAAACGTACCCAGTCGGCCGCGCGTCTCGCCTTCTTGATGTGACGATTGGAGACCACCACTTTTCCCGAGGCTCGCCAGTCGGCGTCGCGTTCACGCATGCGACGGTTCAACCAGCGTTCAAGGGCGAGATCTTTCAGATCCCTAACAAGAAAACGGGCGAGATCGAGGCAATCATTGCCGATGAGGTGAATGATCAGGTCGTCTGAGGCTCTGCCGTCCTCGTGGAAAGCGGCCAGTAGCTGAAGGGGGTGCATGGGGGGAAATCCATATTCAGCATGACACTTATTCGAACGTAGCCAACGACGCCTTTCGACTAGCCATCTCGCGCTACTCAGGCTGAACTATTTGCGCTCGGGACAAGGACCGATGATTTCCCGAATGCGTTCAGGAGAAAGTTGACCAGCCTTCCCTGCGAATACAAGCGTTGTCCACTCGAGTTCACTCATACCGTCGCCGCTCCGGGCCACGTCCAATCCAAGGCCAAGCGCATCCTCGAGCTTGCCGAGGTAGGCCAAGGTGAGCCCAACTCGCTCGAGAGTTTTTCTGGCACCATCTCGACGCAGCCGTTTCAGACTTTCGGCCACGATGCCTCGAGTAATCCTTCGATCAAGGACCGCTCGGTTGAGAGTGTTGATCAGCGCAACCAGAGAATCAGCCTCATGCTCGTCGATGCCACCGTCCGATTGAGCGACAACCACCATCAAATCCACCATGTCGGCGATCCCATCAAGAGGGATGTCGAATGGCGTCGTGTCCATGATGTCTCGATCGACCACTATTTCACCTGCGACAGCCCCCGCTTCGCCGGGTAGAAGTCCGGCCGCACAGCGAGCGCGCGTTCGAATCTTACCCTGGCTCCTTCCTCGTCGCCATCGGCAAGTGCAAGCTCCCCCAACATCACGTGGACTTCTGGGATCTCATCGCTCACTTCAAGTGACATCTCGGAGAAGGCTCGGGCGTGAGCGGGGTCTCCATCCTTGTGGAAAGTTTTGGCGAGTCCAATGATCCCTGCGATATTCTCTGGATCTAAGATGACGGCTCGCCGAAACCATTGGTCAGCACGAACCAGATCTCCTCTTCGCAGGTGTCGTCCCGCCTCCACAGAATAGTCTCGTGACACCGCTGCAATGCGTGTGGAATCGTCTTCAGGGATATTCAAAGTCTTTAACCAGATTGTGCGGGCCTCTTGGCTCCTACCCATCAAGCTATAGATATCACCCCGAACGTAGCCCATTTCGGACTGGCCTGGTCGTAACTCATCTGCACGATCCACCCACTTCAACGCTTGCCGCGGTGATTTAAGTCGCAAGTACAGAGCAGCGAGACCTTCTACGGCTGCACTCTCCGGATTCAGCGCCACCGCTTCGCACATCTTGAGATTCGCGACCTTGAGCTTGCCCGCAACAATCATTTCGCGCGCCTCCTGCCAAACGACGCTGGCCTGGTACACGGGGTCCTTCTCTTCTCCGAGCTGGCTGGCATCCACTAAGGTCTCGCATCCCGGCAGATCAGCGTCAGCGATAAGAAACGGGTCCGCGAGCGTGGCGGAGGATTCTGTATCCTTGCTGTCTGTTGCGGGAGGCTCCTCGGCTAAGCCTGCTGGTTCGCCCTCGCCTGCGACTCGCCCTTCAGGCTGCAATGGTTCGCCAGGGTGCTCGTCCGACGCTTCGGAATTCGTGGCGGACACTGCGTGGCCTTTGTCCTCAGCCCCCGCACTGGCTTTGAACTCTTCAGTCGGCGGTTCTTTCGATGACCCAATCACTCCGGTCGAGTACGCTGCCCCCAGTCCCAAAGCCGCGACTGCGACCAGAAGCAATCCCCACGGCCCTTTATTGCCGTTTCGACTGACTGAGGCGTGCGATTCTGGAGCGATAGAAGGCTCGAGAGACTCAGGGACGATGGAGGGCTCAAGCGCGGCAACGGGGCGATCGACCGCGGACTTCTCTTCTCTTGAGTCATCGTCTGTCGCGACGGCGGGCGTCTCGGGAGAGGCCTCCTGTTCATCGTCAGAAGCCTCAGGTTTGGGTTCTCCACCCAGCTCATCTCCACCCAGCTCAGCAGTCTCCTTCGCCTCTGCCTCCTCGTCGGGTTCAGGATCAACCGTCGGCTCTTTCGTCTCAGTTGCTTCCTGGTTGCCGGTTGCGTCGCTGGCAGAGGATGATTCATTCTCCTCATGCGTTTCTTCGTGGTTTAGTGGCGGTGAAAGAGCGACAGTGGCACCGAGACTATCGATCGCTGCCTCAACTCCGGACACTCCGTCATCCTGCGGCGCCGCAGGGACCGTCAGTCTCTCGTGCTCCGAAGGCTCGTCGCTGTCGCTTCCGGCCTCCGAAATGGCGGGACCCTTTGCGTCGGACAAATAGTCTTGAGCGTCTTTGAGAAGAGAAGCCGTGATCTCGGCCTTAGAACTATCTAAATTTTCAAGTGCGTGTTCTGCATCCGAGATATCCAATTCATCTGAGCTCTGCTCTTTTTCCTTCTTCTGAATTGGATTCTGAGGCGAGGATTTCTCCTTCGCTTCGGGCGGAAGTGTCGGGGGCATTGAAGTCGGCCCTCCACTTGGATCGTCCGACGAATCTGCAGCCGCCTCAATCGAGGGAAGCCCAGGAGTTGCAGGGATCTCCTCGAGCTCAACGTCGCCCTCTGGAGGCTGTGAGGGAGGCAGCGAGAGGAGATCTTCATCGGGAACAAGCCCGTCTTCAATCACTACCTCTTTGGCCGCAGGCTGTTCGGGAGAAGACTCATCTTCCTCCTTTTTCTGCACCTTCGGCTGACCACGGCGAGGAGGTTCCGGGCGTTCATTCGGTACTTTCGCCTCTGACGGCACTGGCTCAGGTTTCTCAACCTTGATTCCGGGAGGGCTGGGCGCTTGAACTTTCTTGAGGTTCAACTGCCCGACAATCGCGTGCGCGGAAGGTAGACCAAGGCTGGTGGCCTTCGCAGCGGGAACCGGGGGCGAGCCCGCCTGTGCCCGGCGTCGCGCAGCTCGTCGCGCCAATGACTCCACGCGTTGACCGACTACTTTCTCGGTAGTTTCCAAGGCAAAGAGCGAGATGACGACTTCACGGTTCAACCCGCGCAGCTTCGCAAGGTCTTTTCTAGCGGCAACGATGACCATGCGAGGTCGATGCTCTCCTTCCTGGTCATCCAGGAGAGTGGCAAGCTCCATCGCGCCCCTGGACCCGCCAAGCACGACGAGATCAGGAGTCGCCTCCTCGATCTTCTCCTCAGCGTCAAGAAATTCGCTTTCAATGACACTGACCCCTAGCCTTTCCAACTCGGCCTTCAGCTCAGTCGGGCTTTCGCCAACGGACAACAAAAGAACCGACACCTCTTCGTGCATGGGGTGGAGTGTAGGGATGCTGTCTCCTCCCGTCACCTCTCTGCGCTGCAGAACAGCCCGCTAGCTCTTAAGCTCTCGGTCCACTGCGAGTCGGCTGGCCACAGGGCCAGATTGCCCTTGATACTTGCTTCCCCGACTAGGGCCATATGGCCGCTCTGCAGGACTTGTCATTGTATGAAAAACGACCTGACTAATCCGCATTCCGGGGTACAGCTTCACTGCACAACGTCCAAGGTTAGACAACTCGAGCGTAATCTCACCCTCGAAACCGGGATCAATGAAACCCGCGGTAGCGTGCACCACGATAGCAATTCTCCCGATGCTGCTTCTGCCCTCAACGCGAGCCACGAGGTGGTCTGGCACCTTCACACGTTCATAAGTACTCCCCAGTGCGAATTCGCCAGGCTGGAGGACAAACGCGTCTCCGTCAGCGATATCATACTGCTCCGTGTATCCACTGACCGATTCGGGATCCCTCGAATCAATACAGGGCACGTGGGGCAGTCGGTACACGACGAACTTCGAGCCCAATCGAAGATCGATACTGGCTGGTTGAATCTGAAGATCTGGATCATCGAGAGGCTCGATGCCTATTTCACCACGAGCAATGCTCGCCTTGAGATCTCTGTCGGAGAGGATCATGTTCCCAAGCATCTAGCAGTTTCATTGAAATCTTGAAACCAGCACAGCGTGAGAAGCCCCGCCCTTCGGCACTCAATGGCAAAGGGTCCAACCGCGATCCCTGGAGCTTGGGCCAGGAACAACGCCAAAACACCTCATCCAGATCCGAACTGCACTAACCGTCAGGGCGTTGTAGTCTTCTTGAAAGGAATGATAGTGAGCTCAAACGCTTCTCTACGACCGCCGGGGCGACGACTCGGCGGTCCCCCGCCTCGAGTGGGATTTGTGGTCGACTGGCTGGAGGACACCTACCAGACAGCGATTCTTGCCGGTGCATCCAGTGTCGCAAGAGAGCGCGGCGCGTCGTTGATCGCGCTTCCGGGAGGAGTCCTCGGCGCGGACCATGCGCACGGAAAATGTCGAAACGCTCTCTTCGAACTGATCGCTCCAGAGCACTACGATGCACTGGTGGTCATGACGGGCACTCTGGGAAATGCTCAAGGCGGCGACATTCGTGATGCCATCTGCAAGGACTTCCCTGCCCGAAAAATTTGCAGCGTTGCGATCGACCTCCCGGGCTCGTCCAGCGTGCTCATCGACAACGCACAGGGGATGAGGAAGGCCGTTGAGCACCTTGTCACTGTCCACGGCTACCAAGAGATCGGCTTCATCAGAGGACCGATCACAAACGCGGAAGCTGAGGCCCGCTACCAAGCGTATCGGGATGTGATGGACGCCCACGGAAAAACCATCCGTGACGAGCTGATCCTTCAGGGTGATTTTCGGAAGGAAGCAGGTACGCAGGCGATTGCTACATTGCTTGACGATCGCAAAATTCCGCCTCGGGATATCGACGCTCTCGTAGCAGCAGATGACTCGATGGCACTTGCTGCTCTACTTGAACTAGGCCGCCGCGGAATCAGCGTGCCGTTCGAGATCGCGGTGGTCGGGTTCGACGACGTTGAGGAGGCACGCTACTCAAACCCTCCCCTTTCTAGCGTAAGGCAGCCACTGTTTGAGCAAGGACGTCTCGCAATGAAAGCAGCTTTAAACTCGCTTTCCGCCGAGAGTGCGCCAACTGGGGACGTGCTGGAGACGAGCTGTTCGTGGCGACGCAGCTGTGGGTGCATTCCTGATGACATGGGCTTCTTGTCAGAGCGTCCTTCAAGTGGAATGCGCCTGAGTCTTGAGGCGAGCTTGATCAAGCGCCGGGAACTGATTCTGGCCGAAATAACGAGAGCAGCCCGAGGATCGTTTTCGGGGCTGGGAAGAGGCTGGGAGCTGAGGCTCTTCAACGCACTCCAGGACGAATTCAAGGGCCAAACGGGAACCTTCCGGGCGGCCTATGACCGACTCCTTGAGCAGGCGCTCACGCTCGGGAGCGAGGTATCATCTGGCAACGCGATCATCTCCGCTCTACGCAAACAGCTCACCGTGTGCGCAGGTGAGAATTTGAAACAATTGAGGCAAGTTGAAAGCCTGCTTCACGACGCGCGGATCTTGACGAGCGACGTTGTGGAACGTTCAGAAGCTCAGAAACGAATCCGCGCCCAAGACTGCGCGAGGAGCATTTCTGAGGTGAGCGCGAAGCTCCTGGCTACCTTTGAACCTACCAAGCTGAACCGCTTGCTGCGCGAACAGCTCCCGCGACTTGGCATCACCAGCTGCGTGCTGGCGCGCTACTGCCCGAATCGGCCGGGCTATGCGGTACTGTTGGGATACTTCGAGCGCGGCGACTTTCGCGATGAAATGTACGGAGTAGAGTTTCTTGCAGCGAATCTAGCTCCAGAGGGACTGGTCACGGTGGACACCCCGGTTCAGTTGATCGTTGAGCCCCTCATCCATGAGCAGAAGGCGCTTGGATTTGTCGTATTCCCACAAGGCCAGACCGAAGGGTACATCTACGAAGTGCTCAGCCAGGTGCTCAGTTCCGCCGTCGTGGGTTCCGAGTTGAGCGGAGCGAGCCAGTTGACGATTCCGCAAAAGGTGGAAGTTCGCTGGAACGAGTAGCGTGACGCCACAAAAAAGTTTTGGCCACCAGTCAGGCACCTGGTGGCCAATTAATTTGCGTCCCCAGCGGGATTCGAACCCGCGTCGTCGCCTTGAAAGGGCGGTGTCCTGGGCCTGGCTAGACGATGGGGACGTTCTTCCCGACTGGGAAGGAGCGAGGCTATAGCTGTTGAAATCCGATCAAGCAACGTTTGAACAGGTGTTTTCGCGATTTTCTTTGATTCACGAAATTCTACAATAAGTGCCGCGAAAACTGGCTGTTCTTCCCTGCTTCTGGAGAATACGAATCCAATGTTCTACGCCCTAAGTGAATCTCGGAACTGTCCGTACTGAACTGCAGCCCATGACAGAATCAGAGTCCGACTCCGAGCCCGTTGCAGGGGCAGTGTTTGGGTTCACCGGCACAGTCTCGAAGGATGAACTATCGGCAGCCAAGAAGGCTCGCACGAAGCCGGGCGATATGTCGCGGCCACTCGAAACTCAGAAGACCCTGCAGTCAAGGGCCGGTCACAATGTGAGAAAGCGACGCCGGGGACTGAGGCAGCGAGGACTCCCCAAGGAACTCCACGTCAAAGCGGAGCACGTAGACGCGCTGAGCGAGCTTCAAAGTCTGCTGGTCACATTCAACGACCCGTACGCCGCAGGGACCGACCTAGCAAGCCACATCGAAGCGATACCGCTTCTTGGGGCGAGACTCATCCGGAAGGCACGTATTCAGACTGGTCACATGCATCTGAACGATGTTGGCATGGCTCTCTCTCTCTTGGGGAACAAGGCGCTCGAGCGAGAGCTGCTCGAACTGCTTGAAGACATGACTGAGGTGAAGTTCGATCTTCTCGACAAACAGGACAAGCGAAAATAGCCGACAAGTTGCCGGCTATTCACCTTGTTCAAATTCGGCAATCAAGCAGATTGCGCAGACTTTTGACGACTGCTTCGCGCGGGCATCAGCGCGTATCCGGCCTGGGTCTCAAAGGCAGCTTCTTCTACGGCTGCCTCCTCCCAGACATTCGCTTCTCGCTGAATGATTGAGGACGCCAGCAATGTCTCCATTCCCATTCCCGAATCCAAGCGAGCCGTGTCCAGAATAGCTTGGCAGAGGGAGCTAAAGTCGTAGCCGGCATGCGCTGCGACCTTGGGTAGCAGACTTGTCTCTGTCATCCCGGGCAGCGTGTTCATTTCAAGAACGTATTCGTTCATCCCGGGCGTGACGATCATATCGACCCGTGCTGCTCCGCGTACATCTAACGCTTCCGCCGTTCGTTCAGCGAGCTTGAGGATGCCCTTCATCCGAGTTGCGTCGATGCGCGCTGGCATGTGGTAGATGGTGTCAGTTGCTTCGTACTTGGCGTGATAATCGTACATCTCGCCCTGGGGCTCAATCTCGATCGCGCCCAACACCCGGCCATCCAAAATGGCGACAGCAACCTCCGCACCTTTGACGAAGCGCTCAACCAACACCGCCTCGTCAAAGAGCAAGGCAGACTCTACGGCTGAGGTCAGCTCTGCCAGACTCTCGACCTTAGCAACTCCCAAGCTGGAGCCCTCTCGACGAGGTTTAACGACAACGGGGAACCCGAAGCTCCCATGAACCTCAGAAAGCTCTCCCAGCTGCTTTCGCGTCACTTGATAGTAGGGAGGCGTAGCGACATTATGGAGACGCAGAAGCTCTTTCGTCTTAAGCTTGTCCATCGACAGCGCGCTGGTCAACACACCGCTGCCCGTATACGGAACGCCGAGCATCTCGAGAACTCCCTGAACGCATCCGTCCTCACCTTGCTTGCCATGAAGGGCAAGAAAGGCGACATCGATATCGGCATCCGCCAACGTCTCCAGCGCGTCTAGGCCAGTCCCTAGCTCGATGCGTACGACGTCGTGCCCCCGGTCCTCCAGCGCGTCAGCAACTGCGTTGCCGGAACGAAGCGAAACTTCGCGCTCGCTAGAGATACCACCCATGATTACACCAACTCGAACAGCTTCCACTTGTGTGACTCCTTGCAAATGCCCGGTTCGCAAGGCCGCAAACCGACTGGCAAGAACACCGCTATCAGGGACTGCAGTATCTACCCAAATAAGTTGCAGAACTATTCCATCAGTTTCGAGTCGACTGCATGTCGTAGGGACCGCAAACGCCCAAATTGGGGCTACTTCGAGAAAAGGGAGCGGTCAGCGGACGGTGTCTGGACACGGCTCTTCGGGGGCGACCGGCGTGGGCTCGGGCACCTGCATCGCGCCGTTGGGGTCGTTTCGAGCCTCAACGAGTGCGACGGTGATGTTGTCTTTCCCCCCCCGTTGATTCGCTAAGTCGATGAGTGCCTGAACCGCGACATCGCCGCCCGCCGCAACCACGTCCGGCAGCTCCTCCGTACGCACATAGGAATACAATCCGTCGCTGCAAAGCATGAAGACGTCATTCGGCTGTACATCACAAGTGAGAATATCTACTTGAACGTAGTCCCGATTCCCCACGGCGCGGGTGATCACATTCTTCTGCTTGGAGCGTTTCGCCTGCTCAGGAGTAATGAGCCCCTGCTGAATCTGCCAGTTCACGAGGGTATGGTCCTCGGTGAGCTGAATCGCGCGCCCATCTCGGACACGATAGATTCGACTATCCCCCACCTGGGCCAGAATCAGCCGATCTGTTTGACGCAGAATCGCGGACAGCGTCGTTCCCATGCCGCTCTTGGTGCTGTCAAACTCAGCCATCCCGAACACCATGTATGTTGCGGCTTGCACCGCAGACTCCAGGATGCGCTCGACGCTCTTGTCGCGGTCACGACGCAGTCCGGAAACCACCATCTCGTGCACCGTCTCAACCGCTTGTCGACTGGCAACTTCGCCAGCGGCTTGCCCCCCCATGCCATCAGCGACAACCCAAAGACCAAGCTCGTCGTCGACAAGATAGGCGTCTTCGTTGTTCTTACGACGTTGCCCCACATCCGTGTGTGCGTAAGAAACCATTGAAACGCCGCGAATCGCCATAGCGAGCTTTGATTACACCGATCTCGGAAGATAAGAGCAAGTGCAAGCGCACACTAAGTGAAGATGAGCCCTTGATTTTGCTTCCCACAATATCCCACGCCGGTAGTCTAGCCAGGGGCGGAGCTGAATCAGTCAGAGCTGAAAAATTATCCCCTTTGCCAGAGCCCCCAAGAGCTGCTGTGCTCCACTGAGGCAGCCGGCCTGGCCTGTCTCATCAATCATGGCTGCTTCCCCACAAACATTTGAGATCCGCACTTCGCGGCCAGAGCGCGTTGTCGAGACTGCTTCGAGGCGCAGCCGTGACTCCTCTGGAGCTGGGCTTCTGTTCGTCTCTGGTGCGCTCTCAGCTCACTGCCTAGAGATCGCTCAGGATTTGGCACTGGAAGCGCCCGATAGCACCTGGCTGGTCATCCCCGCGGCGGGGGTCCTCACCGAGCGTGGAGAGATTGAACGCGATTCAGCCGCCACCGGCATCATCATCGGCGCGTCGCTGGAAACCTTGACGAGCACTCGGGCGGAGCCGCAGTTCGGGGAAATATTGAGAAACCAGCTTGACTCCGCGCCTGGGTCCAGTGCGATCCTGTTGATTCGCGGCGATCGGCAGGATAGCGGCTGGCTTACCTCGCTCAAATTGGAGGCTCAAGGCGAGTCTCCCAGGATTTTCGGTGGTGGTACCCTCCCCAATCTGGACATCCACTTTGTGAAAGAGGGCATCGTCAGTTCGGGTGGGGCTGTCGCAGTGATCTTAAGGCGCTCTCGCTTCGCCCGTCTCTCTGCCTCCAGCGCTTGCAGATTACTTTCGCCTCTAGGAATCGTCACGCGAGCGCGCGGACCGATGCTTCACGAAATCGATGGTCAACCTGCTCTGGAGCGGTTGGGGCACGCGACTGCCACGATGACAGAACACCCCCTCATCCTTCTCGCCATGGCCGCCGGAGCGAATCCCCTCGCCCCAGAAGGTCGCTCTCTTGCCCTGCGCCCGATTCAGGGCGTCGACCCCAGCCGGGGTTCTCTCATCCTCCAGGACGAAGTGCCCGAGGGAAGTCGTGTCGCATTTGCGGTTCGAGACGCACATAGCGCGCGGACCGATCTTGATGCCCATCTGCGATCCCTCGCCCGAGGCTGTGCAGGTACCGAGCCAGAATTCGGAATCTATTTCAACTGTGCGGGTCGAGCCAGCGCCCTCTACAAATCACCCGATGTGGACGTGCGTTTGATTCGCTCTCAGTTTCCCCAAATGCCTTTTGTAGGGATGCACTCCACGTTTGAGCTCGCGCCGCTCGGGGGCGAGGTCGTCCCGCAGATCTATTCAGGGGTACTCGGCGTGTTTTGTCGACCGAGCTAGGGCTTTAGCGCATGCGCTGAACCTGCATCTTGCGCGGTACCGCCCCACTTTGCTCAAGCATCCTCTTGGCTTCCTTCTGAAGTAAGGGATGCCCCTTGCCCTGCAAAAAGCCGCCCAAGAGGCGTGCGTCGATGTTGATCATCTGCTTCAGCGTGCGCTTGAGTTCCTTCGTTTTCGTCGTGTGAGCATATGCGAAAGCATAGCTGCGGAGCAGCTGGGGCTTGAGTTGCACCAACTCGTCTTGGCTCAGATCAAAGAGATCCAAGGTCTCGACCGCCTTCTTGCCATCGCCCGAACGAGCCCAGGCTTCACTGGCTATTGCTGCCATCATCGCGCGCGCTCGGGTGTCCTGGTGTCGCTTCAACTCAATGTTGTCAACCAACTGACGCGCCAGATTCACCTGGCCCATGGTCAGGTGAATCATGGCCCTCTGGGCGCGCGCTTCATCTGCAACAGCGCCCATCACCTTGCTCAAGTCAATTTTCTCGAGTGTAGCGAGAGCCTTCTTGGGATCGTCCTGCATTTCAAGCTGGGCTTTTGCAAAGACCTTGGCGGGGTCGAGCTTCTTGCCGCTTGACTCAAGCTGGGCAATCGCCGCCTTGCGTTGTTCGGGGGTCTCAACTCCTTGAAGGACCTGGGCCACTGCTCGTGCAGATCGAGTGCGGCGCACAGTCCAAATCAAAACGCCAATGACAAGCACAGTGAGTACTGCAGGAACTCCTAGCGCCACCCAGAAACCAACTGGGGAGAGCGACATCATGCCTGCGATGAGGCCTCCGACTGCCCAAACAGCGAGGACAATGAGTCCGACTCGAATCAGAGTCTTCTTCATCGCCTCGGGGCCAAAAGGATCAGCCGCCTCGGGCGCCGCCCCGCCCGCAAAGGGCTGGTTCATCTGAGCGCGCTTTTCCTTGCCTGTCAGGATCTGATCCCGGTTGGCGTTACGACGAAGCTTGCGGGTTTCATTTGCCACGCGGGGCCTATAGCCCTCAGTTCCCAGGGGGTGCAAGGAAACGCCCCTCGGAACTGCTCTTGGCACCCCATTTGGGTCATTTTCGATGGTGCCGCTAGTGGCCGGCCGAGGAACGCGCGATCAATTCAGGTGCCGTCAGGCTATCAGCTTCCACGTCTGGTAAGCCGTGGCGAAAATGATTGAAGACGCTTTGAGTAATTGACAGGACAGGGACGGCTAGCAGGGCTCCCCACAATCCAAAGTAGTGTTCTCCGACTAACAGCGCGAACACCACAAGCACTGGATGGATCTTTGCCGCGACTCCTATGATCTTCGGATTCAGAAGGTTTGCTTCCACTTGGTGGATACCCAAAATCCAAATCAGCACCCAAAACGCCAACCAAATGTCTTGAGTGATCGCGATCAACACGGCGGGGACGGTGCTCAAGATCGAACCAAAGATAGGGATAATGCTCATCAGTCCTGCGAGCAACGCCAACACTGGCCAATATTTCAAGCCAAGTACCGCGAAACCAATTGCAGAGAGCACCCCATTGACGAGGCAGATCAACAGCTGTCCACGGACGACCCCCGAAAGGCCCCGATCGATTCTGCGAAGCAGAAAGTCGAACCCTGGTCGATACATCTTGGGCGCAAGTGAGCGAAAGAAGCCGAGAATGCTGTCGCGGGTGTGCATCAAGTAGCCGGCGACCATTAAGGTCATGAAGACTAACAAGATCGCGCGGCTCATACTGGCGACGATTTCTTGCCCGAACTTCAAGAACTGTAGCGCATTGAGTTGAACATAGCGGACGAATCGCGCCATTCCCTGGTCGACAAGTTGCTCGACCTTAAAGGCTTTGGGCTCACCACCGTCGCGCCGAGTGACGCGATAGTGTCCCTTTTCGTCCTCGACAATCTCCACGCCTTCACCGATCTCCACGATGAAATCCTGGCCCTGCTTGACGACGGAGAATGCTGGCTTCTTTTCAGTGGCTTCGGGAACGGCGTCCTTCGCCTGATAGGCGTTTACCCACCGTTCGAGTTGTGGGCCGTAGTTGCTGGCAATCCTCCGACTCAGACTCGGCACATCCCGCGCGAAAGCCACGGTCTCATGAAAGATGCGCGGAGCGATCGAGGCGACCCCGATCCCGACGGTTCCGAGAACGACGACGTAGACGACGATGATGCTCACGCCACGCGGCATCCGTAGGCGAGACTCTCCCCACGCAACGAGCGGCGTGAGTACATAGGCAATGATCATCGCCAGTATGAATGGCAACAGTACTTCTCGCACTGCGATGCAAAGTGCGACTGCCAAGGACGCGGATAGACCGACGAAGATGACCCGGCGCTTAGTCCAGCCGACAGGCTCCGACTCGGGAAAGGCATCGCGAATTTCAACCATGAGCTGAAGGAGACTACTCCGGGCCCCACAACGAAGAAAGGCGCAGACCTCGGTCTGCGCCTCCTTTCGTCGAGCCTCACTCAAGCTTCGAACGAGCGGTGTCTCGATGAAAGAACACCTCTTATCGGAGAGTGAGGTTCATGTTTGGCTTCAGCTTTCGCTGTCCTCGCTCGGCGTTGCTTCCGGTGCTGCTTCTTCGGGAGTCGCTGCGGGGGCTTTCGCCATTCCTGCCAGCTTATCCTTGAACAAGTCACCCAAAGTAGCGCCCTTGCCGGTCGACTCACGCTTCATCACCTGAAGCTGTTCAGCCTGGGGACTTTCACCCGGGTTGAGCATGCTCATCGTGATGCGACGATCCATCGTGTCGACATTTGCAATCTCGGCCTTCACCACGTCGCCAGCCTTCAGCTCCGTTCCGGCAGGCATTTCGCCAGCAGGAATGATTGCTTCCACGCCATCCGCTACGCGTACGAATGAACCGTAATCGGTCGTCGCCAGAACGGTGACCTTCTCGCAAACGGTACCAGGCTTGAAGTTGTCGAGCAGAGTTCCCCAAGGATCGTCGTGGAGCTGACGGACGCCCAGGCTGACCTTTTTCTCGTCATGGTTGATCGAGAGAATGATCGCCTCAACATCGTCGCCCTTTTGGTAGACGTCGGCGGGGTTATTGATCTTGACGGTCCAGCTGAGGTCGGTCTTGTGAACCATACCGTCAACGCCATCTTCGATTCCGACGAACACGCCGTAATCAGTGATGGAGCGAACCTTGCCACCAATCTTGTCGCCGGGCTTGTAGGAATCCGTGAAGGTTGTCCAGGGATCGGGCTCAAGCTGCTTCATACCGAGGCTGATGCGCTTGGAGCTTGAGTCGACCTCGAGCACCTGACACGCAACCTCCTGGCCAATTTCGAGCATCTTTGAAGGATGCTTGATCTTCTTGGTCCAGGACATCTCGGAAACATGGATAAGGCCTTCCACCCCGGGTTCCAGCTCGATGAACGCGCCGTAATCGGTGAGGGACATGACCTTGCCTTCGACGAGCTTGCCCACAGGGTAAGCTTCTGCCGCATGGCTCCAGGGATCTTCCTGAGTCTGCTTCATGCCGAGGCTGACGCGCTCGGTTTCAGCATTGTACTTGAGAACCTTGACGGTGACGTCGTCGCCCACAGCGAACACTTCGCTGGGATGATTGACGCGACCCCAAGACATATCCGTGATGTGGAGCAGACCATCGATGCCACCCAAATCGACGAATGCGCCGTACTCGGTGAGGTTCTTGATGGTGCCCTGAAGGACCTGACCTTCTTGGAGATTCTCCAAGGTCTTCTCCTTGAGGCTATCGCGCTCCTTCTCGAGTAGAACGCGACGAGAAAGCACGATGTTGCCGCGCTTCTTGTTGAACTTGATGACTTTGAACTCAAAGGTCTGGCCGATGAGCTTGTCCAAGTTGCGGATGGGGCGAAGATCCACCTGTGAACCAGGTAGGAAAGCCTTAACGCCGCCGCGGATCGTGACCGAGAGGCCGCCCTTCACGCGCTGGCTGATGGTGCCTTCGATGATCTCGTCACGCTCGCACGCGCTGGAGATCTCGTCCCACACCTTCATCTTGTCCGCCTTCTCCTTGGACAAGGAGATCAGGCCGTCGTCGCTCTCTCGGCTTTCGATAAAAACGTCGACCTTGTCGCCGGGAGTTACTGTGAACAGTCCCGCTGCGTCGATGAATTCGTCCTTGTTGAGGACGCCTTCGGATTTGCCCCCGATATCAACGATCACAAAGTCACGGTTCACGCGTACGATGACGCCCGTAACGATTTGACCTTCCCCGCCAAGCTCATGCTCGACTGAGGTGGATTCGGATTGTTCAAAGAGCTGGGCAAAGCTCATGTCTGAGGACGCGGATGCGACCTGCTGAGTTTCTGTCATTTAGGTTTTTAGTGTGCTGCGCAGAGGGGAATAGGAATGGGTTCGAGGAATCGGCAACACGATCAAAAAGCCCTCTTTGGACACGAACCCGGGGGCGACGGGCTAGCGCAGCTCGGCCAAGGCGTCAAACTCTCGCACGGCTATTTTTGGCTCCCAAACACTGTCAGCCTGAGCAGTTTCGCCAATTCTGCCACGTCCTCTGCATATTGTTGGCGTGTCAGCACCCAATTTCCAGGGGATTTTGAAATCTTCGCTGGATCAGCTGCGAAGTCTCGCGCGAGAAAGAATGTGGGCATCGAGTCAAAGTCTCGCTCCGCGACGGTGTCTTTTCCACTCTGAATCAAGCGAGAGCTCCCCGGAAACTCCTGACCAGCCTGCAGCCAAGCCCGGAACTGGCCACCTTCATGGCGCCCAAAGACGCCAGCAATCGTTCCGTCACGGGAGAGGGCCCGCCTAAAATCTTCAGTCGAGAGGAGCTGGCTCTGAAGCGCGGCTCTTGCACGAGCTGGCGAACTTCCCAGCACAAGGGTGCCGTCTTCGGCGACCCCGAAGGACTGGCCTGAACGATGCACGAGGAGGTCGTCTTGGCGCTCGACCTCGACGCCTTCGCTCTTCAGCATGGCCGTGACGCCATCCAAGACTCCATCCCTTCGAAAGACACCACCGAGCAAAATCAGCCACTGACTCTCTGGCAACTGGGCAAATACAAGCTCCCTCGAATCAATTCCCAATTCGAGCGTTGTCTTTCGCTCGAGGTGTTTTACGCGGGGCTCCTTCTCGTCACGAATCGTTTCGAACACTTGGAGTAAGTGCACACGAAAGGGCTCGTACGAAACGACTTGCTCGACATCAAGACGCACAGCGTACGTAACATCCGCAGGAAGATGGCTGGCCGCTACCGGAGTCGTTTTGATGTACTCTTCGTAAATAAAGAGTGCTGTTCCCATCGCCACAAGGAGACTCACAGCGAGTGCGATGAAAACCACACGGTGCGAATACGATTGTCTCTCCACCTCCGCGACCTAGCGCATTCGAGGCAGGCTGGCGATCAATTCTCGGGCAGTGCGCCAAATAGACGAGCGAGGATCTCTGGCGGCAGACGCAACTCAATGCTCACGTCTTGCTCGACGTGTTCCACGCTGAGGTCCATTTGGCCTACTGTGGCCGGCCCCAGCGCTAGGCGCGCAAAAAGGTCCATCGCGCGCGCCGCCAGCTCCGCATCATCTACCTTTGAAAATCGCATCCGGGCTGAGACTTTGACACCACGTCCCTCCAAATCGAGGGTGGCCTCAAGATCGCGGCCCTTGTCCAGAAAGCGGGCAGCTTTCGGCGCAGTTTCTTGAAGTTCCTCTGTAATGCGCTCAAGTCGAGCATTCACTGACACGATGCCTCGCGCGGGCGGCTCAAAGCGTCGCTCATAGCGATTGCCTTCGATCACGCGCTGAAGCGCCTGGACTTCTGCTGCACTGGCGACAATCCAGCGCTTTTCGAGGTACGTATACAGGCGAGCCGGCGACGTGCGGGGTCCCTTTTCCCAGGAGTCGCGCGAAAAGAATCCGGCGCCGAGATCGCGAGGAGGCCGAAAGGCCTTGTTCAGAGTGGCTGAGTCAATCGACGAAAAGTCTCCCTCAAGAACCAAGACATTGTCCCAGGTGTTGGGGGAAAACGAAGGCCGTACTCCAAGCCAGAGTGTGTCCGTTCTGGCGAGCGCGAGCACCAACAGGTCCGACGGAGCAGTCTGTTCAGCAGTCACCAAGCTAACCAGGCGATCAACCGCGCCCGGAGGTAACGCCGAGCGCATCCGACCCAAATCGATTCGCGCCACCAAGTCAAGATCCACAGGGATCTGCTCGATTGGCTCTCGAAGCTGGGGCGAATCGGGTTGTCCGCTCGGCGATGGAGTCGAGCCCGCACAGGCACTGAGCACAAGCGACAGGAATAGAATCCAGACGAAGCTCAATTCTGAGCGACCCCAATGCACCCGGACCCTCATCGCTGCCGCCTCGACTTCACTTCGGCTCTCCGCCCATCTCCTCTGCGATATCTCTGACCTGCGACACAATTGACGCCACGACTGCATCAATACTCAAAGCTGAGGAATCCACTACAATGGCGTCCGCAGCCTGAGTCAGCGGTGCGATCGGTCTTTCTGTATCGCGCCGATCGCGCTCGTTCACCTCAGCGATCACAGTTTCTAGGGGAGGCGCCTTTCCGGAGGCTTCAAGCTCGGCTCGACGTCGACGTGCGCGTACTTCCGCGGACGCGGTGAGATAGAACTTCGCCTCCGCATCTGGAAAGACAACCGAGCCAATATCGCGCCCCTCAAGAACCACGCCACCCGCGCGACCCAAGCCCCGCTGCATCTCCAGCAAGGCATCTCGTACGGCCGGGATTTGTGACACTTGGCTCGCCCCGAGCGAAGCCTCACGCGAGCGGATCGCCTGGGTGATGTCTTCCCCGAAGGCTTTCACGGTAACGGCGTCTCCACTGGTCGAAAGCTCTACCGCACCGGGAACAGCTAGTTCCTGGGCCGTTTTCCCGACCTGCTCCTGGTCGGCGAGATCGATTCCTCGCCTCACGCAAAACAAAGCAACGGTTCGGTAGAGCGCGCCCGTATCGACCCTTGTGTAGCCAAGGTGCTCTGCAACCAGGCGAGTGACAGTGCTCTTGCCCGCCCCTGCGGGGCCATCAATCGCCACAACCGGTAGGGCTCGTTCGAATTGCTTCATACGTTTTTCACCTCAAGCTGCACGCCAATGGCGCGCAGGGTTCCTACCCAACGAGGGAAGCCTTGTCGAAGACATTCTACGTCATCAATGACGCTCGCTTGATCAGAGCCGAGTGCAAGGATGGTTGCCAAAAGAGCTAAGCGATGATCGCCTCCCGTGGTGATCTGCAATGGACGCAGCGATTTTCCGCTGCAGCCTTCGATATGCACCTCGCCCCCTGTTTCATTGACTTGTACTCCAGAGCTCCGCAGCAGACCGAGTGCGCGACCAAAGATTCTGACATCGCCGCCTCGGCCGTGAGGGACAAGATCCGAAAACACACTCGTTCCCTTTGCGCACGCGGCCAGTCCCATCAAGTAAAGCACGCCGTCGCCAAGGCGCAGCACAGTCTCTCCCCCAAGCTGGGTAGCGCGCAATGGGCCGCTCTCAAGTACGACGCGTCCGAATGGCTCCCCTTGACGATCTCCCTCAGGCGTCGCGCCAAGGTTCACGCCCATCAGCTTCATTGCTGTCAAGAAATCCAGGCGCGTGGGATTCAAGCACAACTCTCTCACGGAGATCTGGCTGTCCCTCACGACCGCCGCACTACAAAGTAGCGGCACTGCCAGTTCCGCCGACGCAAGGCTCTCATAAACCTGCGGAGCCGCGGCATCGGCATCGCGGGGAGGATGTAGACTGAGCACGGTCCCCTGCCCGTCCAGAGGGAGGCGACAGCGAATCATTGCGCGCTCCAAGTGATCTGAAGAGGCAAGAGTTTCTTCGATCAAAGTCTCGCTACGCGCTCTCATTCCGGCCAAAAGAAGAGCCTGCTTCAGCCACGGAAAGACTCCGTGGGTCTGAATACTCAAGCCTGGAGCTCGCTCGGACTCGGCGCAGGCATCGAGTGCGATTCTTACGCCGTCGGTCGGCGAAATTTGCTCCGCGGCCAGCGCATGCACCTGCGCTAACGCCGGTACGAGCAAGTCCGCCACCACGCGATCAACCCAAACTTCTGAGGCAAATGGCCGAGAGACGAGCAGTCCCAGCACCAACGCTCCCACAGTGCTGTCACCGCGCAGGTCGAGCGCGTGCGAGGGCGCTTTGAGGCCAAACAACCCCTGCCCTTCGACGTGAACCATGCCATCTTCCTGATTGATGGCCACGCCGAGTTGGGATAGCGCGTCGAGGAACAGGGTAAGGCTCGCCTGCTCTCCGCTAAAGGCAAGCGATGTCCGGCCGCGGCTTTGCACGGCAAGAGCAATTCGACAGAGGGCAATGCTCTGGTCCCCGGGGAGCGGCACGCCTCCGCGCAATGGACCCTGAGGAGGGTGAACGATCAGTTGGGAAGCCACTGGCCGCCTTCGGTTCCGTCCACGAATTGACCGATGTTGTCCACAAATGCACTGATCGCCAAACCGTCAACTTCGACCGCCAATTGCGTATCCTTATCAATCGCCTGTGCGCGAAGCGAACGAATGGGTTTAGGGACGCGAAGCGCTGCCAGGATGATGTCGTACTGGCCGAGACTCTTTTGCAGCCCCAGCAGCTCCGTCGCGGCAGCCTCAGCGCTCGCCGGTGTTTCGTAAGTCAAAGTGCCGGCAAGATTGAGCCCTGGTGGGCGAAAGTTACCCAAGAGACGCGCGGCACGAAGTTGGTTGAGAAAGTTGAGCTGTGTGCGAAACGCTGCAGGAACGGGTTGAGAATCGAGATCGATACCCCACTGAAAATCCGCCGCGCCCTGCTCGAGGAGGGCTTCGTACCACGCTGGCAGAGTCCGCTTGAGTCTCCCCTCCTCCACTCTCTCAAGGACGCGCCGCACTCCAAGTTGAGTTCCAAACACAAGACTCTTTTCTGTGAGTACCGCCATCGCGGCCTGACCAGCTACGTACATTTTGGCGCCAGCAAACGTCACGACTTGAATGGGGAGCCCTCCGACGGATTCAGACTTCTCGTTGACCGCATTTTCAATCGCCTTCGGATCGAAACGTCCTTGGCTAATCGCCACAACATCGCTACCGACCGTCGCATAAAGGGCCCCCACCATCACATCCATGTCCTTGTGCGGTTCGATCCCCGCGCCTTGGGCAAACGGCAGCAAATCGACGAGAATCCGTTCAATCTGCGGCCCGAACTGTGCTTGAAAGGCCTGCTTCATGTCGAGCCGCAGCCACATCACGGCTCCTGGTGGAAGAAGCTGCCAAGGGTCTTCGTCCACCGCTGCAGCAGGCGCCTGCTGTCCTTGCCCCGTGATCACAATCACCTCTTGAGTTTCTGCGCAGGCTTCTATTCCGAGCGTCGCGACAATGATTGACGCGATGATTGCACAACGTACCGCTCTCTTCATTCGAGCACCTGCGCGAGCGCAGTCGAAAATCGGTCATTTTCTCGCTCGGTACCCAGAGTGATGCGAAGCGATGTATCTAATCCCGGGATGGGTCGAACGATCACGCCATGAGACAACAGCTTGTCATAAAGAGCTGCAGCGGGGACACCAAAGTCGACGAGGACGAAGTTGGTCTGGCTAGGGTGCACCCGCTTGGCGAGAGGTTCTAAGGCTGCTGAAAGCCGTGTTCGCTCGCGCGCGTTCAGTTCCAGGACGCGTTCGAGATGTTCAGTATCCGACAGCGCGGCAATCGCCGCTTCCTGACTGATCACGCTCACATTAAAAGGTGCGCGTAGGCGATGGATGTACTCCATCAAGGACGCTGGGCCGATTCCATAACCTACGCGAAACCCAGCTAATCCGTAGGCCTTCGAAAACGTGCGCAGCACAATGAGGCGTTCGCGCAGCCCTCTGAGTTGTAACGAGTCGGGGTAGTCCTCAGCATCCGCGAACTCGAAATAGGCCTCGTCCATCACCACGATGACTTCGGGCGGGACAGCGCGAAGAAAGTCTTCGACCAAAGACCGGGGCACGTAGGTTCCCGTTGGATTGTTGGGGTTATCAACGAGCATCACCTTGGTGTTCTCTTGCACAGCGTCAAGCATTCCCGAAAGATCGTGAACAAGATCGGCAGAAGTGGGAACAGCTGTGTATGAAACGTTGTGCGCTGCTGCCACGACCGGGTACATGCTAAACGCCGGGCGACCGAACACCATGTGGTGGTCGGGTGTCATGAAGGTGCGAACGATCAATTCGATCAACTCGTTCGAGCCATTGCCCTGAGCCACCTCTTCGACCGCGACGTTGTGATGTTTGGCAATGGCTTGGCGCAAGCGAAGGCCTGCCCCGTCTGGATAGCGGTGCACATGGGCGAGAGCTTGGCGGGCGGCCTCCAGGCAGGCGGGGCTAGGGCCAAGCGCGCTTTCGTTTGAGGCCAACTTGACAATGTCAGTCAGTCCGCGCTCGCGCGCGAGCTCTTCGATGGGCTTTCCGCCCTGGTAGGGGCGCAAGGCGAAAATGCTGTCCGTCACGGGGCTCTTCATGGGCTGGGGAGCCTACACGGCTGAAATCAGCAAGCGCAATCCAGTTGTTGAGTCGTCTTTTCAGGGCCATTACGGTGCGACCCCATGAACACCCCCAAGCGCCACCACGGGCGCAGCCTCTTCGTCACCGCCCTGATCGGGCTCCTCGCCGTTTCTGCGGCTGCCGGTTGCAATCAACAGGACGACAAGGCGAAGGATTCCAAAAACGACGCGGCGTCCGAGGAAAAGAAGCAGGCACAAATCGACGCCCTCCTTCGCGAGAACGGATCCGCCCCCGTTGGACAGGCCGCACCCGCGGCTCCCACGAAGCCTACGTCCGCCACAGATTCCGCCCCAACGCCGCCGGCTGCAGCCGCTGGGACTCCCGCCCCGATTGACTCCCAGATTGTTGTGAAACTCATTTCGGCGGGCAGCGGACCCAAGCAGAAATTGAGCTACCAATTCCAGGTCGGGCGAGAGCGGAAGTTCGCCATGGATATGGAGATCCTTTCAAGTCGCATCACCAACGGCCAAAAAGAGCCCGGGCCTCCGCCGATCACGCTGTCCTTGACGGGGACCACTCAGACCGTTGAAGCCTCGGCTTCCGTTGGAAAGCGCATCAATACATTTACTGACTTCTCTGCGTCTTCCAAGGATATTCCCGCTGAGATGGAGGCTCAGATGAAGGCTCAATTCGCCATGCTCAAGGGTACTCAGCTGATCGAAAGCATCACGACTAAGGGCGAAGTCCTCGATCTTCAGGTCGCCGATATGGCCCAAATGAATCAAGTGGTGCTTGGCCTGATTCAGAACTTGAAGGATGGGATGACGAATCAGTTCATTCCGCTTCCTGAGGAAGAAGTCGGAGCCGGAGCCAAGTGGATTTCCACCACGAAGGTGGAAGCCTCCGGGATGACAATTACACAAGAGACCGAAGTTGAGCTTCTGTCGCTCCAGGGCTCGAAAGCCAGCGCGAAGCTCACTCTTCGTCAGAGTGCTCCCGCACAGAAGCTCAGTGACCCGCGCCTGCCGCCTGGCACCACGATCGAGTTGCTCAAGCTCTCAGGAGGCGGAGAAGGTAATGTTACTGTCGATTTCAAGGAGATGATTATCGACAGCAAGGCAGAACTCACTATGGGGGTCGACACGCAGATCTCCGGCGGACCGGTGCCTGAACCCCAGAAATCGATCACTGACACGAAGATGAAGATTCACATGCAGTTAATGAAGTAGTCTCTATCTACTCAGATCTGCATGATGAGGCATGAGAAAGCCCGCTACGCATTCAGCGTGGCGGGCTTTTTCTATTGAACAGGGTTCTGTTGAACAGGGTTCTATTGAACAGGGGTCGCTGGGATCAGCGCAGCCCAAGCAGGAACTGAGCAAGCTCGAATCGGCGGCAGACATCGAGCTTGTTGAAGATCGAGGCAACCTGATTTGCGACCGTACGTTCGGCCGTGCCGCGTTCCAGCGCGATATCGCGATTGCTGAGTCCGTCGCAAACCAGCCAGGCAACATGGGTTTCAGCGGAAGAAAGGCGTACCTCAAGCTCGGCGCGGGGAGGAATTTCACAGCGTAGGCTGAGTAGATTCTGGTCTGCATAGGGTACTTCTGCGACCATGGCGCGACCTGCACGGCCCTTTTCCGCCTCGCCAAGAACGCGCCACGCTTGCAATGCTGTAAACCGTGAGTCAGCTCCCAGCTTAGTGACGCCGTTCCCCAGGTGACCACAGACACACTGGCGTGTGATCCCCATCCGGATCGACAACTCGCGATCAGGAACCCCAGAAAGTACCGAGCGCATCACTTCGTGCTCGCGGCTGCTCATTAATGCTCCGCCAGCGTTCAAAAGCACGCGAAGTTCGCTGTCCTTGCGTTGCACATCAATAATTGTCCAATGACCACCGAGCAGAGACTCCCGGTTCAGCCGACTCGCACCACCGACTGGCTGGTGCTCCACGGCTGCCGCAGCCGCTCTCGGGGAGAGGCGCGTTTCGGATAATGGACTGGTATGACCTTCATCGTGCGACGAAGTCTCGGCGGGGTTGGAAACGGGGACTAGGGAAAGCTTCGCTGCGTTGTCTGCTGCCATGTCGAACTCCTTAGGGGGTTCAGTGGTTGTCTGGGGTGTAAATTAGCCCATATTCGCAATTAGGGCGATACCCAGATTCAGTCTGGCGCACAGCCCAATCCTCCCAAGGCTCCCGCTGGAGCCGATGAGTCAGTGATCACTGTACTTGAACGATCTGCGATAACTATCGAGGATTGTTCAGTAACTGGGCAATGTCGTTCGAGGCGCATTGAATTCGCCCATCGCAGACGAGGGAAAAATTCCAGTAGGCTCACCCCAAAAAAAAGCATTCTTGGATTAAAATTTTTGATCCATATTGCTGATTACTCAGACAAGCTGCCACAGCCCGCTCATTTTTGAGCCATTTTGCCATAAGTTCAACACGGGGAGTGGAGAGCCCCGTAGTCCAGAACTCTATGCTTGGTACCTTGCGGTTCATCACCGGGCTGCTCACGACGTTCAGAGTGGGACCTCGATGCAGACGGAGCTGAGTCACGAAACGGAGGCTAGATGAAACAAGGCCAGCCGCCGAAATTCGGGGCTGGCCTTGAGTGGGCGCAGAGGGACTTGAACCCCCGGCCACAGCCTTGTAAGGGCCGTGCTCTACCAACTGAGCTATACGCCCGGGGGGACAGTTGTTAGTGGCGGCTTACGAATTTCGCAAGACCAATTGCTCCTCAAATGTAGCCGTCCACCCAAATGTGACGGCCTACCCAAAATGTAGCAGCCCGCCCAAGTGTCACGGTCGACTTCAAATAGACGTCCACTCCAATTGTGAAGGCGATCAGGCGGGTGGCCGCTCCGTTGAATGAGGAGATACCGGTTGTCCCAGTGATGGAGATGAGGGGGCTTCCTCCTCGTCGATTGCGGAGTCCATCTCACGGTAGACAACGACCTCAGGACTCGGTTTTCCGAAAAGCTGCGCCGGATGTTCCAAGCGGAGAGCCTCGCCAAGAACTTCGTCTACATGTGAAACGAGGACGATCCGCAGCTCCGATTTCACGATGTCCGGAACCTCCTTCAGATCTGCTTCGTTCTCGCGGGGCACCAACACTGTGGTGAGCTTTTGCCGATGAGCGGCGAGCAGCTTCTCCTTCAGCCCCCCGATGGGCATGACTCGTCCTCGTAGAGTGATTTCCCCCGTCATCGCCACGTCGTGACGGACAGGGATCTTTGTCAGCGCTGAAGTCAGGCTCGTCGCGATGGTCACACCGGCACTCGGACCGTCCTTGGGTTCAAAGCTGGGAAAGTGGACGTGAAAGTCGAGCGTTTGGTAGAAGTCAGGTTCAAGCCCCAACAATTGTGCTCGAGAGCGGACATAGCTCACGGCAGCCTCTGCGCTCTCCTGCATGCCCTTCTCCAGGCGACCAGTGATGCTCAGCTTGCCCTTGCCTGGAACGACGCTGGCCTCGCAATCTAGCACCACCCCGCCGAACGAAGTGTATGCAAGCCCGTGGGTAAGCCCCACGAGATCGGGTTCGTCGCTCTTGGGGTCGCGCACCTTGTGTGGTCCGAGCATTTTGACCACGTCTTCGCTGCGAATCACGAGCGCTTCTTCGCCTGAGTAGTCAATCTCCTGGATTTCCGGCGGAGCCACACTGGCAGGCTTGGCGACGCTCACTTCATCACCCTCGTCGTCGATTTCAGGAACAGGGAGCACTGGAGCTCCTTTGCGCCTCGTCTTGATCAGCTCAGGGCCGCGTTCGCGAGCTACCTTGAGGGCCACTTTACGCAGAAGCGCCGAGACCTGTCGATCCAAGGTGCGCACACCTGCTTCGAGAGTGTAGTGGCGGATCAGATCCTCAAGGGCTTCATTGGTCACCTCCAAGGGAAAGCCTTGGAGTCCGCACTCCTTGAGATTTCGCGGTAGCAGGAAGTCCCTAGCAATCGCGACTTTTTCAAGTTCCGTGTAACTGGAGAGCTCGATGATCTCCATGCGGTCGCGGAGCGGAAGTGGGATCCCACTCAGGGTGTTCGCGGTGGTGATGAACATCACCTCCGAAAGATCGTAGTCGAGGTCGAGGTAGTGATCGTTGAAGGTCTTGTTTTGCTCGGGATCGAGCACCTCAAGCAGCGCTGACGCCGGATCACCACGAAAGTCGGTGTTCATCTTGTCGATTTCGTCGAGCAAGAACACTGGGTTCTGCTTACCTACCTTCTTCAAGTTTTGGATGAGCTTGCCAGGAAGCGCGCCGATGTAAGTTCTGCGATGACCGCGAATTTCGGCCTCATCTCGGACGCCGCCGAGCGATAGGCGAACAAACTCTCTACCCGTCGAACGTGCGATGCTCTTGGCAATACTTGTCTTGCCGACACCGGGCGGACCGACGAAACAAAGAATCGGGCTCTTCAACTGACCCGTCAGCGCCTGGACCGCCAAGTACTCGACGATGCGCTCCTTGCACTTTTCCAAGCCGAAATGATCCGCATCGAGAATGCCTTCAGCTTCGGTGAGATCGAAGCGTTCTTCGCTGCGCTCACCCCAGGGCATCGACAGAATCCAATCGATGTAGTTGCGCACGACAGTCGCTTCAGCGCTTGTCGGGTGCATGCCTTTGAGCTTCTTGACCTCTTTTTCAACTCGGGTCCGAGCCTCGGCGCTGAGCTGCTTTTTTGCGAGGAGCGCATCGATTTCGCTGAGCTCATTCTTGAGCTCATCACGTTCGCCACCACCCAGTTCCTTCTGGATCGCCTGCATCTGCTCGTTGAGGTAATATTCCTTCTGCGTGCGCTCCATCTGCTTTTTGACGCGCGAACGGATCTTCTTCTCGACTTGGAGAATTTCGATCTCGGACTGCATCAACTGATAAAGCCGCTCCAGGCGAGCCTTAACGTCTGATGTCGCGAGCAGAGCGTGTCTTTCGCTCAGCTTGATGGTGGGGAGGTTCGCAGCGATCGTGTCAGCAAGTTTGGAAGCATCGTCGATGCCTTGGACACTCATGACAACTTCCGGCTGAACCTTCTTGTTCAACTTTGCGTACACTTCGAAAGTTGATTGAACGCTCCGCATGAGCGCTTCGACTTCCAAATCATCGCCCCTTTCCTCCGGAATGGACTCGACGTCCACGAGGAAGAAGTCTCTCGTCCCGACGTAGCGCCGCACCTTCGCGCGGTGTCGTCCCTCGACCAGCACCTTGACCGTGCCGTCGGCAAGTCGAAGCAACTGTACGATCGTTCCCACAGTTCCCACATCGTAGATGTCGTCAGGGCCAGGCTCGTTCGTGCGCGCGTTCTTTTGCGCAACCAGGAAAATCTCCTTGTCGCGCGCCATAGCTTCATCGAGAGCAGCGATACTTTTCTCGCGGCCCACGAAGAGCTGCGACACCATGTGGGGGAAGACAATGATGTCGCGGAGGGGGAGCGCGGGGATTTGCGCCTTGCTGCGCTCCCCTTCTCCTTCGTCATTCTTAAAGAACATATTCAACCAGGTTTTCCGAAAGAGCAGTGGACCCGAAGGTCATTGGGGGAAAAGGGGGAACGCGTCCTCATGTTGGAAACGTTCACTCAACCCGCGTTCGCTTCTTCTTCATAGACAATTAGGGGCGATTCGCCCTTCGTGATCGATTCCTCACTGACGACGACTTCCTTGATGCCCTGCTTCGACGGAACTTCGTACATCACGTCGAGCATCGCTTCCTCAAGAATGGCGCGCAGACCACGAGCGCCGCTTTCACGCAGGATGGCTCGTTGAGCAATCGCGCGGAGCCCCGCCTTCGTGAAACGGAGTTTCACTCCATCCATTTCGAAGAGCTTTTCAAACTGCTTGACCAAGCTGTTCTTCGGAGTGGTGAGAATGTCGATGAGTGCGTCCTCGCTGAGTTCCTCGAGAGTCGCAAGCACAGGCAAGCGACCAATAAACTCAGGAATCAGGCCAAACTTCAGCAGATCTTCCGGTTGAACCTGAGCAAACAACTCGCCCAACTTGAGCTCGCGCTTGTTCTTCACATCGGCGCCAAAACCGAGCCGTGATTGGCCGATGCGTCGCTGGATGATCTGGTCGAGCCCAACAAAGGCGCCACCAACGATGAACAGAATGTTCCCAGTATCGATTTGGAGGAAGTCCTGCTGAGGATGCTTGCGCCCCCCCTTCGGCGGAACATTAGCAACCGTACCCTCGATGATCTTGAGCAGCGCTTGCTGAACACCCTCGCCCGAGACGTCTCGCGTGATCGATGGGTTATCACTTTTACGGCTGACCTTGTCGATCTCATCGATGTACACGATACCGCGCTGCGCTCGTTCCACATCGTGATCCGCGTTCTGCAGGAGCTGAACGATGATGTTCTCCACGTCTTCACCGACGTAACCCGCCTCGGTGAGCGTGGTCGCGTCCGCGATGGCGAAGGGCACCTTGATGATCTTTGCCAGCGTCTGCGCCAGCAGCGTCTTACCGCTACCGGTCGGGCCCAGCAGCAGGATGTTGCTCTTGCTGAGCTCCACGTCATCGGCACTCACGTTCGAGTCGATGCGCTTATAGTGGTTATGAACGGCGACTGAGAGCACCTTTTTTGCGCGCTCCTGGCCAATGACGTAGTCATCAAGGATTGCCTTGATGTCTGCTGGTTTCGGCAGCGGATCGGACCCAGTCGCGGGTTCGTCCTTTTCTACTTCCTCAGCGATGATGTCATTGCAAAGCGCAATGCACTCGTCACAGATGTAGACCGTAGGTCCAGCAATGAGCTTCTTCACTTCCTTTTGCGATTTCCCGCAGAAGGAGCAGCTCAAGTTTCCATTCGAATCTTCGCGACGTCGGTCCAAGATGCACCCTAATAATTGAAATGTCCCAACACCGGTACGACCGGATTTGCCGGGCAGTAAAGCTTAGATTTCGCTAGCCAATGCTGCAAGGAAATGGGCCCGCTTTGCCCAAGGGCAAAAAGGCCCTTCTATGTAAGCGAATGTTGGAAAAAAGAGTAACAAAGCCCGCCATTCGAGGATGTCCGAAAGGCGAGCTCCGAATGTCAAAAGACGACTGAAAAGAGACACCTTTTGAGAACGGCTGTCAGACGTTCAGGGTTTCGGCTGAATGATCAGCCTTTTTTCTTCGACTCCGGGGCCGAAGCGGTACGGTCGAAGATCTGGTCAATGAGGCCATATTCCTTCGCCGCGGCTGCACTTAAGTAAAAGTCGCGCTCAATGTCTTGAACGATCTTGTCGCGATCCTGATCCGTGGCGGCCACCAAGATGTCAGTGATCACGTCCTTCATGTGGCGGATTTCGCGCGCTTGAATCTCGATGTCCGTGGCCTGGCCGCGGGCACCACCGAGAGGCTGATGGATCATGATGCGCGAGTGAGGCAGAGCGTAACGACGCCCTTTTTCGCCTGCACAGAGCAAGAGTGCACCCATCGAAGCAGCCTGACCGATGCAGATCGTGCTCACGGGGCTCTTCACGTAGTTCATCGTGTCGAAGATCGCGAGACCTGCCGTGACCACACCGCCAGGAGAGTTCACGTAGAGCTGAATGTCCTTCTCAGGGTCTTCGCTCTCGAGAAACAGGAACTGAGCAATGATGATGTTCGCGACGTCGTCGTCCACACCACTGCCCAGAAATACAATGCGGTCCTTGAGAAGACGGCTGAAGATGTCCCAGGTGCGCTCGCCCCGATGCGTGGTCTCAACGACGCTCGGATAGATGACACCAGCGGTGGGACGATCGGATCCTCGATCTGCCTCAATTTCCAGTGAATGTTTACGGCTCTCAAGGAATCGAAGAGCTTCTGCACGAGTTTCTGGACGCTTAGCCATAGTTCTTTCCGTCTACCTCATTACGGGCAGTCTGCACAAAGATTGCCACGCGGGCGCACATTTCAAGGGGGTTGGTCAAAAGTAATTGTTGAGCGGCTCGATTCCCCACGAACCAATGAGCTTCAGAGGGCATTCCACACGAAAATTTATAGCGTTCAATGTCCGTAAGGCTCAATCGACTGAGCCTCCCCCACCCACTGAATCGCTACCCCAGTTCCTCAAAGAAGGCCGCCCTGTTCCCAAAAGAAAGCGGCCTGAAGAAGATCCTCAAGCCGCTCTCTTCGAAACCACGTTCGAGCTTATTCGTCTTCGATGGTGGCTTTGGTCTCGATCAAGTCGAGAACCTTGTTCTCAAGGATCATCCCTACAAGCATCTCGCGCTTACGGGGCTCACTGTATTCAGCGCGCAACTTAGCAACATTTTTGCCGGTTTGCTCAGCGAGCTCTTTCAGACCTTCTTCGACAGCTGCGTTGTCGATCTTGATCTCTTCTTTCTTGGCGATCTCAGCCATGACCAGGCCAGCTCGCACCTTGGTTTCGCTGTCTTCCTTGATCTGCGCGAGGAGCTCCTCGCCGACGCCGTTGACGCGCTGACCTTGCATCTGCGCTCGCATCACGATCTCACGCTCACTGACGCGCATCTGCTGAGCGACGAGTGAAGGAGGAAGCGGAATCGGGTTGGCTTCGACGAGTGCCTGAACGAGACGCTCAGCGAGAACGTTATCAGCTTGCTCCTTTTGGGTCGCTTCGAGCTGCTTCTTGATGTCTGCCTTGAGCTCAGCGAGGGTTTCGAAGTCCCCGAGATCCTTGGCGAGATCATCGTCTGCTGCAGGAAGAATGCGTTCTTTGATCTCCTTCGCGGTGACCTTGAACGTCGCCTTTTGCCCAGCAAGCTTGGGATGGGGGTGTCCGGCGGGCATCTGGATCTCTGCTGAAGCCGATTCATCGACCTTCAAGCCTTCGAGAGCCTCTTCTACTTCTTTGAAAACCTGGCCTTTGCCAATTTCGATCGGGTAGCCCTGGGTTCCCGCGTCTTCAATCTTCTCACCGGCAACTTCGACCTCGAGGTCACAAGTCACTACGTCGCCCTTCTTCGCAGCACGAGGAGCCTTAAGCTCTTCGAGGGTCGAGTTGGCAACGCGGATGTTCTCTAGCTCTTCGTCGACCTTTTCGTCAGACACAGTGATCGCGGGGCGCTTCGCCACGAGTCCCTCGTACTTGACCGATTCGATTACGGGCAGAACCTCGCAACGTGCTTTGTAGGAAAACGCCTTGCCCGAAGTGAACTTCTGAGGCTCAACCGAGGGCTGGTTGATGGGCTGCATCGACTTTTCTGCAGCTGCCTTCGGGAAAGAATCGTCGACGAGTCGACGCATGACATCAGCTTCAACGCGAGCGCCGTACACACGGCTCACGATGTTGCGCGGAGCCTTACCGGGACGGAATCCCTTGATCTTCGACTGCTTGCTGACCTGCTTGAATGCTTTCTCGTATTCAGAGGTGACGACAGCTGCGTCGATCTCAACATTGAACTCGACTTCGACGGGGCTTAATTTTCGACGTTGACCTGCATTTGCTTGCCTGGTGCGAGAGCCCCGGAGGGCTCAAGGTGCGGTGGCGTCAGTGAATTCTGACGCATTCGTTTGAGAATCGGGGGCCCGGCTGCAATTCGCCGCCAAGAGCCCGGAAATTAAAGGGATGGCTGAATGGCACGCGCCTTAGTCCTGGTCAAGCTTGCTGGGCTTGCTGGGGGGCTGTCCCAGCCCCCCGATCCTCCGGAAGTAATTCCGGAGGATCTCCCCTAAATTCCGCGTGCGCTCCGGCGGCTCCCACATGGTCGCCGGCGGTGCTGGGCGCGCCTCGCTACTCCTCACCCTTCGGGCTCGCGTAGCTTGGTTTGTTGCTTCGCTGCCAGCCTTTTTGCGCTTTGTTGCAGCACATCGGCTGCGCCTCGTGCTTTTTGCACTCCAGACAAAAACGAACCGCCCACCGGAGGCAGTCCGTGGGCGGCTCAACTTCCGGGAGGAAGTTAATATTCAAGCTAAGAAGGAAAAACTGGCGAGTGAACCAGGACAATTTGGGGGATGCGCGAGCGAAGCAAAGCGCCAACTAAAACCTCACCGTCTTCAGCCACAAACCAAGAAACGCGAGGGCGAAGCCCGAGGAGTTTCGAGGCGGCGAGCACCGCGGCCGACCAAGTGGGAGGCCCCGGAGCGCAGCCGGACTGTGGGGTGAGGAGCCGGGATTACTCCCGGCGACGAGGGGTGCGGGTCCGCACCCCTAATTAGTCATAATCGTCATTGTCTTCGTTTTCGGCGTCCTGCAGTGCTTGCTCAAAGGGATCCAAGTCAAAATCCAATTCGCGGCGCTGATCGGGCATATCGAGCTCATCCATTGACCAACCAGCGCGCATGCCGGGGCGAAGGGCTTCACGCGTGAAGTCAGCGAAGGATTTGTAACCGTTGTGGGGGTTGGACATGTTCTAAATGGATCTCCTCTGGGGACGGGACCGATTCCCATCTGCTGTGGGACTTGCACCTACATCTGCGCACACAGTAAGATGATGTATTCCAAGTGACCAAGATTTCGACCCTTTCGGCGTGCATTTCGATAGGAAGATATTGCTTCAGGGATGACGGATAAGTTCCTGAAATTGCGCGACGAACAAGCGTCACCTCGCCGTCGACCTTCTTCGGACCAGCGCCGCTCCACGGGGACCCTAACCCTCCAGAATGAGCGCGCTATCGGCCTGTATTCGAGTGCCACGATCCATTAGGCTCGCCTCCCCTCCATGGCAAAGCGACCCATCATCTTCGCAGTAGCGAATCAAAAAGGCGGCGTCGGCAAGACGACCACGGCTGTCAATCTGGCGGCCAGCCTCGCCGCTGCCGAGCGACCGACACTCCTGGTGGATCTCGATCCCCAGGCCAACGCATCGTCAGGTGTGGGTGTCGCTCCCGGTACTGCTGATCGCACCATTTATGACGCCTTGATTGGCGATGCGACTCTCAAAGAGGTCATTCTCAAAACGGACATCGACTTGCTCGACGTCGCTCCCGCAAGCCAGGATCTGACGGCCGTTGAGTACGAGTTGTTTGATCAAGAGCGTGGGACGCATCTGCGGGCGCTTCTGCACTCCGCCGACGCGGAGAAGTACGACTACGTGATCATCGATTCGCCCCCTTCGCTCGGCGTGCTGACGTTGAACGTTCTTGGAGCGGCCGACCGATTGATCATCCCGCTTCAGCCCGAATACTACGCGCTGGAAGGCATTACTTACCTGATGGCGACCGTGGATCGCGTGAAAGCGAGCCTGAATCCTGACCTGATCGTTGAGGGGATTGTCCTGACGATGTGGGACGGTCGCAACAAGTTGGCGCACCAAGTGGCCGAGCAGGTCAAGCAGCACTTCCGTGTGTTTGATTCGGTCATTCCGCGCAACGTGCGCCTGAGCGAAGCGCCATCTCATGGTGTGCCGTGCCTGCTCTACGATGTGCAGAGTAAAGGCGCGCAGGGCTATCTGACGCTTGCGGCTGAGGTGCTCGACGAAGGCTCGGCAGCCAAAGCGGGTACCCCCACCGGCAGCCACGCGGGGATCGCATGAACATCAAGCGCACCCGAGGACTTGGACGTGGGCTGGATGCACTCATGCCCGCGGCCCCTCCCCCGAAGCCCCAGACTGCCGAAGCTTCTGACGCGCCTCGCTACGAGAAGGACGCCGGTGTTTTTAAGTGTCCGCTCGAGAAGATCGTCCCGCAAAAGGGCCAGCCCCGGCAGCACTTCGATGAAGCGAAGCTCCAAGAGCTCGCCGCGTCGATCAAGGAGCACGGTCTGCTTGAGCCGCTTGTCGTCCGCAAAAAGGGCGCCGACATGTTTGAGCTCATCGCTGGTGAACGTCGTTGGCGAGCTTGCCAGAAGGCGGGGCTGCACGAAGCGCTCGTCGTCGTTCACGAGGTGTCGTCGCTCAAGGCGTTCGAGCTGGCGATCATCGAGAACGTTCAGCGCGAAGATCTCGATCCGATTGAGATGGCTGAAGCTCTCGACCGCTTGATCAAGGAGCACGATTACACGCAGGAGATGCTCGCTGAGCGCATCGGCAAAGATCGCTCGACGATTGCCAACTCCTTGCGACTGTTGAAGCTGCCGGAAATGATCCGCACCAAGGTTGTCACGGGCGAACTCAGTGAGGGTCACGGACGCGCACTGCTCGGAGTCGACAACCCGACGAAGATGAAGGAGATCGCTGACAAAGTCGTCAACGGTCGGCTTTCGGTTCGTCAGACAGAAGAGCTCGTTCGCGGCGCGAAACCGCCCAAAAAGGGCGCGGCTGCAGCCAAGAAGGCGAAATCTGCCAGCGTGCGCGACCTCGAGAAGCGACTGGAGAATCGCCTCGGTGCTCGCTGTGAAGTCGCTGACAAAGAGGGACGCGGCGAGATCAAGATCAAGTACAGCTCGTTGGACGAACTAGATCGAATACTCGATCTAGTTCTTTAGTTTTTTGGGGGGCTGTCCCAGCCCCCCGCCTTCTCGGAGCGAAGCTCCTCAAAGGCTCCCCCAACCGGAGTGGACGGAGTCCAGCCTGCTGGACGGAGTCCACGGAGGTCAACGGTCCCGCGAAGCGGGATGCGCTTGCGCAAGTTAACCTCCGGCTGCGCTCCGGCGGCTCCCACATGGTCGCCGGCGGTGCTGAGGCCGCCTTGTCACTCCTCGGAGCCCTGATGGCTCCTCGCGTGCCGCGGTTTGTGGCGTTGCGTCGAGCCTGGCTCGGGGCACTTTGCTTTGCTCGTGCGGTGCTGGGGGCAATCGCTTTTACAACGACGTTAGCCGTCTAAATTTTGGCTGTCGCCATTCGACTTTACGTTGGATCCCCCTGGCTCCAAGTGAGCCGGCGTGCGGTTGTGCTCAGATCGCTTGGAACAAACCGCATGGACCCTAATCGCCGGCAAAGGCCGAGAGACGGCAACCACCCATGGACCAAACCACAGCATTGGACCCGATCGTCCCGGAAGTTGTGGAAAGCGAGTTGAGTATGACCGTGCGCCGGCGAGCCAAGCGCAGCGCTATTTCCCTTCGAGGATCTTGGCGGCGGCTTGGCCGGCTTTGGTTTCGGGGCCTACCTGGACGGCTTTCTCGAGTTCTTTGCGAGCTTCGGCGGGTTTGCCGCTTTTTGTGAGGTGGCGGGCTAGGTAGTAGTGGGCGTCGGCTGAATTGGGATCGGTGGCGACGGCTGACTTGAGATCGGCCAGCGCTGCGGCTTCGTGTCCGCCTTGGGACTGGCAGGCGGCACGGTGAACGTAGAGTTCGACTGTCTTTTCTTTCTCGAGCTCGTCACCGAGCGCTTCCACGCAAGCGTCAAAGGCGTCGAGTCGGCCGTAAACGGTGATGATTTCGACCACTGGAATGAACTTGCCGTCGAGGGGCAGCTGCTTGAGTTGCGCCAGGGCTTTGTCTTTGTCGCCGTTCAGCGCGAGCGCCAATGCGTAGTAGTAGCGCACGTTGAGATTCTTGCTGTCCACCGCCAGGGCTGCCTCGTAGGCTTGAATGGCTGCGGGATTGCCCTTGCCGGGCTCGCCAAGCAGATCGATCGCGTAGGCCTTGTTGACCAGCAGGGCTGCGTTGTTGGGCTCGACCTTGAGTCCGGCTTCGGCCGCGTCCAAAGCTTCCTGATTTCGCTCCAGATCGAGCAGCAAGGCAGACAAATGCTGGTTGGCTTCGACCAACTGGGGAGTGATTTCAATCGCTCGTGAATAAGACGTTACTGCTGCATCGAACTGCTCCATGCCCTCTTGGGCCATTCCCAGGTAGAGCACCGCTTGCGGATCCTCCGGAGAATCCTGCACTGCTTTTGAAAGAATCGACTCCGCCTTGGCAAAGTCCTCCGCCTTGAGCGCCTTGATGCCCTCCTCCACAGCAGCGCTCGATGGCGCCAACTTGCTCTCGTCCTCTGCTTCGAACAGGGGTGGGTCCTCCGGCTCGGCTTGTTTTGCACCGGCTCCGCAGCCCGCAGCAAGGACACTCAAAGTGAAGATAGCAGCCACTCGACCTAGAAAAGGGAGGGCGGTTCGTGGGGCAGTTCGTAAAGCGCGGTTCATGCGGGATCTCCTTCAGAGGCCCCGCACGGCGCGAGGCGTCACAAATCTTTGCCGGACTTTTGTACAGCTTCGCGGAGACCTCGGTTGAGGATCTCCACTTGTCCAGCATCTAACAGCTTCTTACCCTCTCGGTCCGCAACATAAAAGACGTCAGCTACGCTGTTACCTTCAGTGTTGATTTTTGCAACGGCGACCTCCAGCTGGGCCTGATTCAAAGCGTTTGCGAGACGGTAGAGTAACCCGTGGCGGTCCTCAGCGAGCACTTCGATCACTGTGTATCGACTGGAGGAGCGATTGTCGAAATTGATCGTCGTGGGGACGTCGGGCACGGGGCGGTCACTCAACCCTGAACTCTTGCGACTGGCGAAGAGCTGAATGGGATCGGTCTCACCACTGATCAACGCTTCCAAGTCCGACCGGAGACGCGGGATCTGCTTCTTGACGACTTCTGGTTCGCGCCCGCAGCGCACCCAGAAAATATCGAGCACGCGCGCTCGACCATTGCGGTCCACCCAAGAATAAAGCTGCGCCCCCGCCACGCGCATCTTGTTCGCGGCGAGCGAAGCCGTGATCATTTCCAGCGCTCCCGGCTTGTCATCGATGATGAAACCCAGCTCCACGTAGGGCGAGCGCGTGCCGATCATCTCGACCAAACAGCGCCGTCCTTCCGACATGCGGGCCATGCGTGCGTGTCCCACGATCTGCGTGGGATCGTTTGCGTACATGTAGCGATTCGGCACCGAGTTGAGAAAGTGGTCGAGAAACTGAGCTTCGCCCTGCTCGGGACAGAGCGCTAAAGTCTTTTCACGGAGTTTGCCGGCGCGTTCATCACCTGCCTGCGGTTCACCCTCGAAGGCGCGGGAGGTGGCGACATAAAGTTCCTCCATCATGCGCGTCTTCCAGTCGGTCAGGGCCGTAGGACTTGTGGTCGCCACGTCGCACAAAGTGAGCAAGTACAATTCCTTGAGCCCTTCCGGGCCATGAACTTCCTTACCAAAACCGGCAATCGTATCCGGATCGTCAATGTCACGGCGCGAAGCCACGTGGTACATGCGCAAATGCTTACGGATCAGGTGCTGCACCTCGACGATGTCGTGCTCTTGGACTCCAAGGCGCGTCAGGATCGGCACGACTTGTTCGGCGCCACGGTCAGAGTGATCGCGGCCGCCATCCCCTTTGCCTATGTCGTGAAGCAAGCAGGCCATGAATAGAACCTGCGGACGCGCGATGTCTGCCGCCAGACGCGAGGCGATCGGATGCTGTTCCGACATTTCGCCTCGACAGTACTTACGCAGACGATCCACCGCAGCGATCGAATGCACGTCGACTGTGTAGACGTGATAAATATCGTTGTGAACGCGACCTACCACCGGCAAGAATTCCGGGATCAGCGCGAGCAGGATCCCCACATCGTGGAACTCTGAGAGCGTGGAGTTGCGCTTGAACTTCACGCAGCGTGATTTGCGCAGCAGTCGGCGGAACATCGTTGCCGCTTCGGTGCTCTCACGAAGTCGCGCGCACACTTCTTCGTCTGCCATGGCCCGAGCGATGGCCTGGCGGGTGATCGGGCACAGAGGGGCGCTGCGGTTCACAGCCTCCCAATACGCGCGCAGCGCCAAAACAGGCTTTTCCGGGATCGCTGCGAGATCTTCAATCGCCACGTCGCTGCCGACGAGGATGATCCCGCTACCAATTTCCTCCGTCACCGGCTTACGCTTTGGCGGCGGCTCAGCCCTCATGAACAGCGACTCGCGAATGTTCGAGACGGCGCGCGCGTGACGATAATACTCGCTCATCATCGCCTCGACCCCGGCCCCGCCTGTGCCAAAGCCCATCGTCTCAGCGACGACTTCCTGGCCATCGAAACTCAATCGATCTGTGCGTCGGGGACTCTTGATGTGGATGATATTCCGTACGCGTGCGATGAACGCAGCAGCTTCCTCGAACGACTGATTCTCGCCCGGCGCCAAGATCCCGATTTGGACAAGATCGCGCGTGTTGCGCGCCCGCCAACGGGCTTGAGCTGTCCAAGTGACGATGTCGAGGTCGCGTACACCACCCTGCCCGTTCTTGAGATCGGGCTCAAGCAGATACACGGAATCACCAAAACGAGCGGCTCTTTGCTCGGCCTGCACCGCCATATCCTCCAAGAATTTGTGCACATTTGACGGCGAAAATACGCTATCGAACGCCTTCTCGATCAACTTCTTTCCGGGCTCGGGATCACCTGCAAGGTGACGCCAGTCGAGCAGTGTGGTGGCTGTGGGCAGATCCTTCTTCGCGAGGGCCAGGATATCGCTGATGGTGACGACCTGATGGCCGATCTCTAGCCCGGCGTCCCAGAGCGGATAAAGTAGCGCCTCGGCGATCTCGGTTGCCTGCTTCGGCTTGGCGCACAAGAGACGCACGTCGAGATCACTGCGGTAGGAAAAGTTGAGACGCCCGTAACTGCCGACTGCTGCGAGAGACAGATTCTTCCATGTCTTCTCATCGCCAGTGGCCCCGCGGATTGCTGCGAAGAGCGAGCACAGTAGGCCGTCGAACACACAAGCCCACCTTCTACTGGCCTGCGAGCCGGCCGCTTCTTGCCCGGCATGGATCAGCGCACCAACGGTTTCCCGATGACGCTCCATATAGATTTTGATCTCACGAGCGAGTGTCGGAGAATTCGCGAGAAATGATGGCTTGGATTGGGGAGCCGAATCCGAGCATGGGGAACTTCCATTGGGCATTGAGTGCGGGGCTTATAGCAGTTTTAGGCCAAAGAGCCCGCCTCTCGTTCAAGCCTCTCGTCTCGCTCGGCAGTTATGCTACCACCCACCTGTGATTCTTCGTCGTCGTCAGTTTGGGGTGCTCTGTGGTGCCCTTTCAACGGGGATACTGATCCCCCAAGGTGCTTACGCTTCCACGGTCCTGGCCTTGAGCCTGGAAGACCTGGTGGGGCGAAGTGAGAGGGTGGTTGTCGGTGTTCCCGTCCTGTCCGAATCAGAGTGGGCGTCCGTCGCGGGCTCCCGGCGCATTGTGACCTACACGCGAGTGGTGCAGGAGCAAGATTGGCTGAGTGACGAGGAGAAGACCGACGAAGTCATCGTGGTCACCATGGGGGGGCGCGTCGGTGACATCCAACAAAAGGTGTCTGGAGAAGCGGCCCTACGCCCCGAAGAACGTTGTGTGTTGTTTGCAGGACCAGAGGGTTCTGGCTTTCGCCGCGTCATGGGGATGGGGCAAGGACACTATCCGATCCGTGATGACGAAAAGATCGCGCACCTTCAGCGCAGCCCGAGCATGCCTCACCTCGTGGGTGAAAAGCGTGGGGCCGACGCTCCCCCACGCAGGCGCCGCGCTGTCGACGTACTCGATGGTGCTTCTCTGACGGCTGCGCGCGACTTGGTACTAGGCGCACGATGAGGCCTTTTGGAGTACTCCCCGCTCGCGTTTGCGCAGCTTTGCTGGGACTTGGGGTCATTCTTGGTGCGGCAAACGCTGCGGCCTACTGCAGAACCACGACCTGCAATCCGAATTGGACCTGCCAGGATTATCCTGAAGATTGCTGCATTCTTGATGGGTTCGGCTGTGACATCAACGGTGCACCCATCGCGTGGCCCACCTCCTGCGTTTCCTTCAATGTCGATGAAGAAGGTTCAGCGCTTCGGAACATCAGCTCAGATGAGCTGAGCAGCGCGCTCGACGAGGCCTACGACCAATGGCTCTCAGCGGACTGCGGAGCAGGTGGCCCGATCAGCCTCGCTCTCGAAAATCGTGGAAAGTCCGAATGTGCGCCCCACGAGTTCAATGAGGATCCCGGGGACCGCAACGCCAATATCTGGATGTTTCGCGACGATTCGGACAGCTCGGACGGCGCTTCGATTCGAACCGACATGGACTTGGATGCTGCAACACTCGCAGTGGCCATCGTGAGCTTCAATCCCAAGACTGCGGAGATCTACGACGTCGACGTGGAGCTAAACTCCAACCTGGCTCCCTTCACGAACACCGAAGGTAAAGATGGCGCGGTGATCGATCTCGCCGCCGTGGTGACCCATGAAGCGGGTCACTTTCTCGGGCTTGACCATTCACGCGCGCCTGGTGCGACGATGGGCTCGGGATATGACCCCGGATCCATCGATGCTCGCGACCTGAGCAACGATGACATCGCCGGCATTTGCGCCATCTATCCTGACGACCGCACAATCAGCGAAGACAACCAGACGTGCGAGCCTCGCGGCAAGTACTCGCCCAAGTGCGAAGGCGCTGGTTGTGATTGCGGGATCGCGCGTTCATGGAGCAGCGAAGCGCCCGCGAGAGCACCCTGGTTCGCGTTGGGTGTGCTCGGGGCGCTCTACCTGCGCCGCAGAATGCGGGCCTAAGCTACTCGGCTGGGCGTCGACTACTCGGCTGGGCATCGACTACTCGGCTGGGCGTCGACTACTCTGCCGGCGTCGCGACTGGGAGCGGCTTGTTCACTGAAGGCGCCGGCGCTTGCTTCTTGAGACCTGCTGAGGCGATCAGAGAATCGTCGAGGTTCTCTTCGGGGTTCGGCGTGGTGAGCAGTTGGTCACCGTAGAAGATGCTGTTGGCGCCCGAGTACATGCACATGAGCTGCGCTTCGCGCGAAAGCTCGCTGCGTCCAGCTGAAAGGCGGACTTTGGCCTTCGGCATCATCAAGCGGGCCAGGGCCACCATGCGCACGAGTTCCATTGGTTCAATCGGAGGCAAATCCTGCAGCGGGGTGCCTTTGACGCGGACCAATGCGTTCACGGGTACGCTTTCTGGCTGAGGATCGAGCTTGGCCAGCTCGACGAGCATCGTGCAGCGATCGTCGATGCTTTCGCCCATGCCGATGATGCCACCTGAGCACACGGTGATGCCCGCTTGGCGCACGTTGTTCAGAGTGCGGAGGCGATCGTCAAACTGACGCGTGCTGATGATCGACTTGTAAAAGTCGCGGCTCGTGTCGAGGTTGTGGTTGTAAGCGTCGAGGCCCGCTTCTTTGAGGCGCACGGCCTGATCTTCGTTGAGCATGCCCAGGGTGACGCAGGCTTCCATGCCCATCTCTTTGACGCCCTTGACCATCTCAATCACGTTATCGAAGGCCGAGCCGTCCTTCACTTCGCGCCAGGCAGCGCCCATGCAGAAGCGAGTGGCGCCAGCTTCTCGGGCTTTCGCTGCCTGCGCGAGCACCTCATCAACCTTGAGCATCTTCTCCGCCTTTGCCGCGGGATGATGGGACGACTGCGGACAGTAGGAGCAATTCTCCGGACAACCACCGGTCTTCACGCTGAGCAGAGTGCAGAGCTGGACTTCGTCCTTGGGATGTTCGCGGAGGTGCACAGCACGGGCGCGATCGATCAGCTCAAAGAGAGGCAGCTGGTGAAGGGCACGAGCCTCGTCCACATTCCAATCGAATCGGACGACTCCGTCCTGAGAAACAGGCTGCGCGGGTGCCTCACTGGGGGCTTCGGTTGACATCGCGGCAGTGTCTAGCTCGCTGGCGCCGCTTGTTCAATAGAGCCAGTGGAATGCCTGCGGCCCACAATGGTTGAACAAGTGGGGGCCCCACCCCCGCAGATCAGCCGTTTAACGACGCTTTTGCCACCTCGACGGTCACCGTGCCTCGCTGGACGAGCTGACGGATCGCCATTTCAAAGGTTTGCATGCCATACATATCGGCGCCCTGGGTCATCAGCTCCTTGAGTGACGGGTTGCCCTGAGGGCGCTTGATGCTCTCCCGTACCGAGCCTGTCGCCACCAGGACTTCCGCCGCCAGCGCCATGCCGCCCCCGTCTGCGCGCGGGATCAAACGCTGGGCCACAATCCCCTGGATCGCATCGCCGAGACGTTCACGAATGTCGTTTCCGGCCCCTTCGGTCAGCGAAAGAATGCGGTTCATCGTACGCGACACGTCAGGCGTGTGCAGCGTCGAGAGAACAAGATGGCCCGTTTCGGACGCTTCGAGGGCGATCTTCATCGTCTCGCTGTCGCGAATTTCGCCCACGTAGATCACATCCGGATCCTGACGCAGCGACGCGCGTAGCGCGTGAGCAAAGGTATCGGTATCGTGGCCGATCTCGCGCTGACTCACTGAGCTCTTTTGATCGACATGCACGAACTCGATCGGATCTTCAATCGTCACGATGTGCCGCGATTTGTTGCGGTTCATGTGGTCGACCATCGCAGCGAGCGTGCTGCTCTTTCCATTGCCGGCCGTGCCCACGCACAGAATCAGGCCACGCTCCTTTTCGGCGAGCTTTTCGCAGATTTTGGGCGCACCCAACTGCTCCAACGTCGGCACCACCGGGGGAACCACGCGCATCACTACGGCAAGCGATCCGCGCTGCCGGTAGATGTTCACGCGGAACCGGCCCAGGCCAATCACTTCATAAGAAGCGTCGTATTCGCGCAGTTGATCGATGTTCGCGAGAACGTCTTCGTCGTAAACAAGGTGCTGAGCAATTGCTAAGGTGTCTTGGGGACGCAGCTGGTCCAAGCGAAAGAAGACTAAGTCGCCGCGCACCCGCGCTCCGGGTGGCTGCCCCACCTTCATGTGCACATCGCGAGCTCCTGCCGAGACCGATTTTTGGAGTAGCTGGTGGAAATAATTTTCCGAATTGAACGGCGTGTCGCTCATCGAGGCTTGAGTCTACAGCAAAATTCGGCTTGTTTGTGGGGTCGCCTTCGCTTCAGGAAGTGCGCCACTGCCTTGAGTGCAGAATTTGTCACTGAATGCTTGCGCACCGCCAGAGCCCTGAGCTAAGTACCCCACCCCTTCGCGAAGGCACCTGAATTCCTTACGGCTTTTTGGCACTTTTAGCGCAGAACTTTTCCTAGAATTTTTCTCTTTTCTTAACCTTTCGCCCAGATAGCTCAGTCGGTAGAGCAGGGGATTGAAAATCCCCGTGTCGGCAGTTCGATTCTGTCTCTGGGCACCTTGTTTTTAGGGGTGCGGACACCGCACCCCTCGCTTTTGGAAGTGAATTCCAAAAGCTCACCCCACAGTCCGGCTGCGCTCCTCTCTCGCTTGTCGCTCGATGCGGTGCTGAGGCCGCCTCGTCACTCCTCGGTCGGACGACCTCGCGTGCCTTGGTTTGTGGCTTTGCTGGTGGGGCCTCGTTGGCACATTGGCTTCGCCTCGTGCCGGGGCGGGGCGGCACATTGGCTTCGCCTCGTGGGGGGGGCACATCGCTTCGCTTGTGCCGGGCACTTTGGCTTAGGCTTGTGCGGGGGTGGGCACTTCGTTCTCTTCAGAGCGGGGCTGTACCGAGGCGCCCTGCCCTCAAAATTCGATTACGCTTGCGCAGCAATAGATGATTTCCGTGGTCTCGGCTCGAACGCAGTGGTCGGCGGGGGCGACTTCTTGCTGGCATATGTGGGCAAATTGTGAATCTTCACATTGGATCCCCCACAGTTCCTCGAAAAGGCACGGTTTGCCATCAGTTATCAGACACTGAGTGTATTCCTCGACACCGCACTCCGCCTCGAGACTCGCTCCCGGCCCACCGCTGCACGTCTTGGGTTCGTAGCGTGCGTAGCAATCGAACTGTTCGACCCCGTACCCAGCACAGGATTCCGGATCATTTTGCTTCCAGGTTTGACATGCTTCCTGGCACGAGGAGCCTGTTTCGTTTTCACACGAACTGAAATGGCGCTCGCACGCAACGACACAGGAGGCGATCAAGTCCTGTATCGTCTTTGTCGTCGAAGATGCTGCGCCCCCACTCGCACTACTCTGACCACCGGACGCATTCGTGCCCCCACCACTATCGCCCCCCGATCCGCTGACGAAAGTTCCCCCGCTTGAACTGTCGCCTCCGTCCCCGGGCTCGGGGTCGCTACAACCCACCAACGTCAACAGACCTAGAACGACGGCAAGTGTAGGTTTCATCTAGCTATCGTGTAGCTGCAATTTCGATTGCAGCCAAGAGCAATGGCGACGTGAATCTTCGGGTGGCCGCTGGATAAGGGGTGGGCGTGTGCTGGTCGTTCGGCGTCAACCCCTCATCGCTCAACAACGCCCGAAGGGGATGGTCGTATTGCTGCTCCGGTGTGCATCCACTGAGCGAGATCGACAGGAACCAAGGATTTGACGCGCCCCTCATACCGATGGAGTTGCTCGGGGGTCATCAGCTCGGCTCCTTCGCCTTGCGACCCCTGTCGAAAGAAGCGCGATGGATCCTTCCAGATCCGGCGGTGGGCGTCTGGTGCCACTTGCTCAGCTCGGTTTCTAGCGGCGTTGATCCCAGCGAATTTGGCCAGTTCGAGGGCGCGCGAGGCGGAAAGTGTGATTTCTAGAAGAGCTGCGAGGCGCTTTAATTCCTCAGGCAGATTCGCGAGGTAATCTGCAAAGTGAAAAAGGCCGACTCGGGGATTCGCGCGCTCGGCCCAGAACGTCGCGTAGTGATGAGCGACAAAGGCGAGATTCCATCCGGGCTCTTTACCACCGTCGATGAACTGATCGAATTGTTGTAGGACGCTTAAATCAGCTGACTCTGAGATGGGTACGCCGCTCAATTCACTGAGGCGCACTCGATCAAGATTGTTCCGATGGTGCATCATCGAGATCACTGCATCCCGTGGGTCGCGACCGACGCACACATAGTGGATGTCGTTTCGCTTGGGCAAACCGTCTGCCGTCGAACACCTTGCCGCTCTACTGCGGCGCGAGGCCTCATAGAATACCCCGAACGGCCGCCGCGACAAAAGGGACCAGGCCCTGTGGCGGCCGAACTGCCAAGTTTCAGCGAAGCGAAAGCCTTCACGACCGCCGTCAGGTAGCAGCGGCTCGTTAGAGGACTATTATCTATCGGTACGACAGAAATTCGTCGCTCGAAAGTCCGATGTCTCGCGCGATTTTCCGTACCAATGTTGGAGAGATGTCTCTGCCTTGGTGCATCGGAACAGTCGTCGCCCGTCCATCTGGATGACGAAACTGCTTGTGGGAACCGCGTTGACGCGCCTCGACGAACCCTAGTTTATTGAGGATTGTGATGATGGCCCGCGCCGGAAGCGGAGGTACCGGGGGCACTAGGCCACCTGTACTGTATGCGTGCCAACGAATTCGGCGTCAACCGCCGGTTCTCCATCCTCAAGGAGCATCGAAACGACCTCAGAGAGGTTAGCGTTCAGTTCGTCGAGGGTTGCGCCTTGAGAATGAGCACCCGGCCAGCCCGGGATAAATCCTACGAACAGGCCGGTCTCGGCATCCTTTTCGATGACGGCTGTGAACTTTCTCATTGCCGTAAGGTATCAGATTTTCTGCTCTCGCCCAGCGTCGCCTGGGAGCCGCGTCGTACACGAAGAATGGGGATTGGGGTCTCCTCAGCCTTCGCGTTGCATGGTTGGGGCGTCGGGCGTTCGGCTTGCTGGGAAGCAGCAGGGTGCGGCACGCCATGGAACTGGCGACTGGACATCGACCTCCGCTCCACGTTCAATTCAACCGATATGGTAGCGTCCCTTGAGAATCACCTGTTTGATTCACTGTTAGCTCACCAGGAGGCGAGAGGTAACAGTCCACCTGAACCCGAACTCGCTGGGTCCATCTGGCTGCACACAGACCTCGGCCCGTCGTTCTATCTGACCCGCGACGGGAGCATGTTCGTCACCGACGCATTTGACGACTCTCCCCCCGCCCAGCGAACCCCGATGAAGTCTGCGCCGGTCTTGTCTTGGGCACACAAACCCTCGATTGCGCTGGATTGCTGGACCTGCTTCCGGCGCGATCATTCGGCGTCTAGCGACTCGAACAACGCGTTGGGGACGTCGAGTCTGGTGCCATCACACAACTCAGACAATATCGCCGACCGTTTGCGCTCGCTGCGTCGCACTCCCGTCGCCGTCAGGTCGGGAAAGCAGACAAATGTAGAGTCGCGGATCTCCACGTACTTGCACGACGCGGTTCGAATCCCGCGCTGGTAACTCGGCAAATCTCTCGCTCGGTTCAGAAAACCCAGAAAAAGCGTCTCAGCCTCATTGAGTCGAGTCCAGATATCGTCGTGGATCTCGGCGTACTTCATTTCGACTAACACCACGGAGGCCAAGTTGAATAGTACCTCCGGGTGTTCCGGGTAGAGTCTTGCGGTTTCCCGCAGTAGATCTTCTGTCCGCAGCAGTAGCTGCCTCCTTTCAAGCGCCGCGGTGCCGTCGTCTGCAGCTCGACCGAGCATCGCGACGCTCAATCCTAGCCTGGCGTCCAACTCATGAGTCGCCTCGACCAGCGCTTCCGTGTACAGGCGTTCGGCCTTGGAGAACTCCTTAAACTCAATTGCCAACCCAGCGAGGTTTAGTAGCGGCGGCGTGATATGCGGCGCGAGGTCACCGGCCATGGTGAAGTAGTCTCGAGCCGTCGAGTACTCTTCCATCTCGGCCGCAACCACCCCCAGCGCATTGATCGTCTTTGCTTGTTCCGGCTCTACGCCTCGTGCCCGAACCAATACTTTCTCAACGAGCACTAATTCGGAGCGTGGTATTCGTCGTCCATCCTCGCGGCGAAATATCTCTTCACTAATCGGCAGGCGCTGCGCACGCATCCGAGCGTCACCCAGCTGAATCAGCGCGAACTCAGTAAGTGCGTCAGCGTTGTTGGGGTCAAACTCAAGAATCGCTTCTAAACGTAGTTTTGGACAAGTACCTGAGCCCCCGACTCCCAACCCGAACTCACCGGTACGTTCCGCCGTCGCCAGCGCTAGGAGACGTCTTTCAGCCACGCGACGCCTTGACGCGTTCGTCTCGGATTCCAACCACTTGCCTTCCGACGTATCACTCGAACAAGGAAAGTCCCGTGCCCAGGCCAGCAACCTCACTCGCTGGTCGCCTCGTGAAGCGAGATGACCACTTGCGGGCAGCGGCTGCGCTACTTTCGTTTCGCGCGTTACCCCAGTCGGAGCCTCGGTTTTACGAACCGTTGACCTCGCGCATGCTGCAAACAAGGCACAAGCCAGGAGGATCTGAATGCACCGCACTGCATCATGGTGTGCCGCCTATCCCAAGGGGTCAAGCAGGCCCAGCCCAACAAGCAAGTGGTGACCGACGGCGACCGTCTAGGCCATTACTTCCCTCACCCGGTGCGCTTGCCAGTGACCTCTTCTGGAGGCAAATCGGGGGCTATCGGAAACGGGGATCGCGTGGACACTTCTACGGCTCGTCGTGTAAACGGGCCCGTGATAGTTCTGCGCCATCGCTTCGCTCGTGCGCGGCGGATGGGCAATTTGGCCTGGTCGGTATCACCTACCGCCAGCTTGTTCACTGGGACACTACGGGACTCAGTCGCCCCTCGATTGAGAAGGCAAAGGGACGGGGCTCGCGGCGTGTGTATTCTTTCGAGGACTTGGTCGAGCTTCGAGTCATTCAGCGCCTTCTCGCGGCTGGGGTTACTCACGCCGCCGTACGCAAAGCAGTGCACTACATGAGGAAGCACTTTGCTTCGGTCACGCGTCCCCTCGCCCGCCTGGCGCTGGTTGTGCGGGGCAAAAGCATCTTGGTGCGGAGCTTCGAAGGCAAAGAACTGATCGACGCAACAGCGAACGGTCAGGTCGTGATCAATTTCGCAGTTGGCCCCATCGCCGAAGCACTTCGCGGCGAGGTGTTGGTTCTTAGCGCAACACGCGAATTGAAAGTCAGGCTCGGCGGAGTCACCTATACCGCAGTTCTCACCCCTGACTTGCGAGCTGGTGGCTACAGCATCGGGGTGAAGGAACTACCTGGCGTCTTCACGGAAGCGGACACCCTCACCGAAGCGCGCAAGATGGTGAAGGAAGCAATTTCTCTCAGTCAAACCATGGCTGCGCCGCGTACGCGCGCGAGGAAAGCACGCTAGGTGTGGGACGCTTAGCTTCCATTCGTGCCGCTCAACTCATCCGAGCCACTCGCGTGGACATCGACCTCCGCCCCACGTTAAATTCAACGCTACATGGTAGCGTCCCTTGAGAATCACCTGTTTAATTCACTGTTAGCTCGCCAGGAGGCGAGAGGTAACAGTCCACTTGAACCCGAACTCGCTGGGACCATCTGGCTGCACACAGACCTCGGCCCGTCGTTCTATCTGACCCGCGACGGGAGCATGTTCGTCACCGACGCTTTTGGCGATTCTCCCCCTCGCCCAGCGAACCCCGATGAAGTCTGCGCTGGTCTTGTCTTGGGCGCACGAAACCTCGATTGCGTTGCATTGCTGGACCTGCTTCCGGCCCCCCCAAACAACGCCGTCGTGTGCACTCGATGCCGAGGTGAGCGCTGGGCACGGCTGCATCCTGATCTCGACCGCCTAGTTATCTGTGTCGACTGCGCTGGACGAGGTTGGAGTCTTGAGCATCGACAGACGTCTGGGTAGCGTTACTGCGTTGGCTCCGCTCAGCTAGGCCGTCTTCAAGCAGACGGAGGTTCGGGAAAGAAGGTCCGGTTGGAACTTGCGACCGACCAGGCTAGATTACCGATATGGCCGAAGGACACCCCTTGAGCGTGCTGCCCCCCGACGATGCCGCTTCGGCTTGTCCGAAGGCCCGATCCTGCGAATGGTCCGAACACGACGAAAAGCATTTTCCGAAACGCGGCGTCACTCGCGAAAAGACTCTTCGCGGTCCGGCGAAGTACTTACCAGGAACGACAGCGGAACGAATTCGCGAGTTAGAAACGTTCACAGTGATGACCCCCGACAGAACCGAAGAACGCGCCCACAAGCGCCACTATTTCAGGCGTAGCGACGAAGTGATCGGTTGGGACAAGGGAGAGCTGGCAAGTAATTCGTTCGTAGAATGTAGCGGTGGAGAGGTTTCTGGACGCTCCTTCCACGGGCGACCGATGCACCCCTCAAACAAGAAATGGCAAGCGTAACAATGGCTGACCTTGATGACAGGAGCGTTCTTACGCTGACCTTGCAAGTTGATGATGAACGTTCTGGACGTGCATTTGTTCAAGCCAAGGCATTCTTTAGTCGCAGCGTTCAGGATGTGACGTTGGCAGTTCGCGAAGCGTTCTTGATGAACTTTGAGGATGAGGACGATCTAGAGCGCTTGGCCCTGATCGAAGCCGCCCTCAGTCGTGAAGTAGAAATTCCCGTGGAGCTCTATCCAACGGAATCCGCACCCGCACGGTGGGAGGCATTCTTTCGACTGCGAGTCGAACCGAACAGTCCACCGGAAAGCATCTCGGCATGCATGCTTTTCCCTATGATGGTGGTGCAAGAGCGGCTTGAACGCGCTCCTCATTGGTTCACGGAAAGTTCAGTCCTCCAGGTCGTACAAGACGCCGGCTCGGACATTGAAGTTGCGGCCGCCTTGCAGCTCTGGGTCGCACGCCTTTGGCCGAACCTAGGCCGTCCGAATTTTCACGTTGAACGGTGGCCGAATATCAAGACACATCGTTCGGTCTCGAAACTCCCTGTCGCCGCAGCATTGGGGGCACCACATGATATTCCAAACAGGAAACTCGATGCTCCACATCTCGGGCAACCGTTGTTGGCGCCAGACTTCCTGCAGGCAGCCGACGCCCTGGAGCGCGCGGGATGAAATTGGTCGCACAACGCGTCGTATCCATCGCACAGGGCCAGAAACTGACGGGGATAAATTCGCGCCACTACTCACACACGGGCCGCGAATGGTTGGACGCCCCTCCAGACGACTTGGGTGAAGGTGAACTCGTGAATCGTCATGATCAGGTCCGCCCCGGTGGAAACCGAGTTCGAAGCTACCTGGACATCATAGCCCCCGACTCCACGCCGAGTCTCACGATCGAGCTTTCGGTGCGATCAACCGCGCGATTTCTAGCCGAGGCTGGTGCTCCACTCCCATGGGCCATAAATCACGCCGATGTTTCTATCGAGTTCAACATCGAGGCGTCGCTTGCATCCCATTGGCAGATCGAACTCGAAACCCTCCTCGCGCATTGCCTTGCGGTGAGGTTGGAGTCTGATGGCCACCTTGGGAGTCTCAGCGGAAGCATTTTCGACCCCTGAGCTACAATTAAGCTAGACCACCCCGCCTTTCCCAATCACTTACGCCCCGGGGCGCTGGGATTGAAAATCCCCGTGTTAGTCTCTTGCTCCTCCCCTCATCCAGAGCGAAAAATCACTCCCCAACAAACTCAAACCTCTCCCATTCAGGCCCCATACGCTTGGCCACTTGGCGACCCGCAGCTCCATCGTCGGCGAGTTGCCAACCAGGAGCGAACAGCCGGCGGGCTCGTTTTTGAAGTTCGGGACTGAGTGCGGGTAGCCGTAGGTTTCGAGCAGGAAGATAAGTTGGAGGCGTTCTTCGGCGCGGGCGGCGCGGCGGGTGAGGTTTTCGGGGAGGCGGAGGGTGCCGGTGCGGTACCAGCCCATGGCGCGGAGGCGGACGTCTTCGGGGATGCTGCGAGCGAGAGATGGCGGCGTTTTCCCGTCGAGGTGGCCGAGAGGCACCGGGGAGATCAGCTGGCGCAGCTCGATCACTCTTTCTTCGTTGAAGATAACTTCACTCGTCGTCCGTCCGAGCTAGCCGGGACCAGACATCGAAGATCGGTTCGTCATGGCCCCCTACCCCCCCGAAATCTCGCCCACACTGCAAAAATTCGCCCCCCATAGGCCCCCGTCGCTTCTCCCTACTCGGAAGAATCACGAGCCTACGGGGCTCGGAGTAGAGCCTACGGCAGGAAATCAGCTCCCTACGCCCTGGTCCTTTGAGCCTACGGCAAAAAATCGTCTCCCTACGCATAGCGGCCGAATTTTACCCCCGATGGAGCAGCGTAGCCCCCGTAGGGAGCCACTGGAGACCCGTAGGGAGCCACGTCGACCCCGTAGGGGAGCCTTTTTTGGCTCGATGCTGAATGGGCGAGACCGTTGGCGAAGCCCACGCAGGCGTCGGAAAGCGCCTCAGGTGGCTAGAACTGAGGGGGTTCGCGCGTCTCGTTAGACTTCGGCCCAGGGGTCAGAACGACCGTCCGTTCTACAGCCAAGGGCTTCGTGAGTGGTTTGAGATGTGGCAGTTTGCGAGACCACATCCAGCGCTCAATTTCTGAGCACTCAAGAACGGAGAAAAGCATGAGCCAAAGCGACTTGAACACACTCACTCCTCAATTGAACGCCATCGCTGACGCGGACGTCGTGGCGCCCAACGGGCCCGTGGCGATTGTGCTGCAGGAAGCGCGCGATCTTCACAAGTACTTGGAGAACCAAGAGGTGATGCGCGAACTGAAGAAGGTGGGGATTGATCAAGACACTCTTTCTGCTCTGAGCATCGCGATCGGTGCGGCCAGTGCTGCGCAATCAGCTTGGGTGCTCGAGCGAGATCGGAGTTCAAGCGTGGCCTACCAGGAAGCCGTCGCGAAGGCCGAACTGCTGCGGGCTGATCTTGCGGCGGCTTGTCGTTGGAGCCTGCGCGGCGACCCTGTAGCGGTAGCCACAATTAGCGCGATTGCCGAGGCAGAAGGCGTCGCCGATCTTACTCAAGATTTGAGCGACTTGGCCGAACTGATTGAACGCCACTTGGCTAACTTCGACACTGACCAGACCTTCGACGCGCGCGCCGCAGTTCAACAGGCCCGCTCTTTTCAGAAAGTTCTCGGCGAAGGCATCAGCTCCGAGCGCAACGACGCCAGTCGGGCAGCCGCCCTTTCCCTCCGTGACCGCGCCACCACCCACCTCGACGACATCGTCGACCAGATCCGCGAAGCGGGACGCTACGTGTTTCGAAAAGATCAAAACATCGCCAAGAACTTCGGCAGTGCCCATTTGCGCAAACTGCGTCGTGCACGCAATCGACGTTCGGAGGCGCCTGCATCTGGCGTGACGAACCAGGTGCCGAATGAGGCCACTGCGGCGCAAGCGTAAGTTGCTCTGAGGAGGAGCGGGGGGCTGTAACCAGTTCCCCTGGAGGGCATCAGCCCCCAATCACCAAACGGCTACGCGATATCGCGTGCACGCCTCCAACCAACTTGACCCAGGGCCCGCTCAAGTAGTCGCTTCTGAGGGAGGTCGTCATCCTCCAGCCGTCGTGCGATCCCTTGGATCTGTTGCTGGTGTCGAGGTCCCGCTTTTCGATGAAACCGATGACGCTGGTTTTCTACTGCATGTCCGAATGGGACTGCCACCAGAGCCCCGGTCTCTGCGACAAGGTGGGAGCCAGGAGTTGGCTCTGACCCCTTGCGGGCGGGTGGCCTCCACGGTGGCTTCAAATAAGCTACACCACCCTCACCGATAGTAACTTCCCAAAGTGAGCCCAATCACTTACGCCAATGGAAAGCCGCGAGGGTCCGAGCTGGGTGAGACGGGTGGCTGCAGATTTAGCGACGCAAGGGCCGAGCGGAGGGCTTCGTCACGAGAATGGAGAAACTCCACAGGGGTTTTGGAAGACTTGGAGAGCGCCCGGAGTCTGTCTTCGGCTCCGGGTGTTCCGCAACAGACCCACACGGGGATCCCGCGAGCGTGAGCGTCAATAGCCACGTTCTCCAAAGCCAAGGCGACGGTTGTCGAAAGCAGAGGCACGGCGCTCAGATCGATCACCAAAGCCTCAGCACGTCGCAGGGACTCATGCTTACGTGAGATGGTCCGTCCAACACCAAAAATCATGGGACCTGTGAGTTGAAGGAGCATCAGGCGCCCCTCCCCCAACTCGAAGAGTTTCCGTTCCTCGTCGTTCATGGCCAAGTCCTCCTCTCCCACATTCTCGACGGCGATCACCGCATCGGATTGGAGCTTGGTGAGTCGTTCGATGGTGAGGAGGTTGGCGATGAAGACTCCGACGGCAACTGCCACCAGAAGATCGACGAAGACCGTGAGCAAGAGCACGCCGTACATGATCGCTGTGGCGGTGCTGGAGACAACGTGCGCGCGCTTAATGAAGCTCCAGTCCAGAATATCCACACCGACCTTGAACGCGATGGCTGCGAGCACTGCCATGGGGATCAATGCCAGGATCGGTCGAAACAGAAGCACCGCGGTCAGCAGCACGAGAGCACGGAGGACAGCTGCCCAAGGGCTTTGTCCACCGACCTGGAGATTGACCACAGTGCCCATCGTGGCGCCAGCCCCGGGCAACCCTCCGAAGAAGGATGAAACGATGTTGCCGAACCCCTGTCCGACTAGCTCGCGGTCCGAGTCATGGTGTTCTCGGTTGAGGCTATCGGCAATCATCGAGGTGAGCAGAGTGTCGATGCATCCCAACACGCCGAGAAGAAGCCCATTGAGGAGGATCGAGCCCAGGAACGTTGCGTCAAACCTCGGAAAGGCGAAGTCGGGCAGCCCCGCCGGGATTTCACCGATCCGGCGGACTCCCCCATCACCCCAGAGCCAGTAGCTGAGGAACGAAACACCGACGAGCCCCAGCAAATGGGGCGGAACGCGCCGAGCCCAGGCGCGCGGCATCGCAAAGAGCACAGTGATGGTCGCCACCGAGAGAAGCCCCTCCCTCCAGGAGACGCCGGCGAAGAGGTCGGGCAATGCAATGAGGATGCCGAGAGAGCCTCCCTTGGGGTTGTCCAGGCCCACCAGAGGGAAGAGCTGCATCAAGATGAGCAACACTCCGATCCCTGACATGAAGCCAGAGATGACACTGTAAGGCATCAAAGTGATGTAGTGACCCAGCCGCAGGACGCCAAAAAGAACCTGGGTCAGCCCCGCCACCAGAACGACCGCAAAGGCCGTGGCGAGCCCGTGCTCGGGATCAAGCGCCACCATCTGAGCGATGATCGCAGTGATGATCACAGTCATCGGTCCGGTGGGCTCGGAAACTACTGTCCTCGTGCCGCCGAATAGCGCTGCGAAGAATCCGACGAGAACGGCGCCAACCAGCCCTGCCCGAGCACCTGCTCCCGACGCGACTCCAAAAGCAAGGGCCAGGGGAAGCGAAATCACGGCGGTGGTGACTCCGCCAAATATGTCTCCTTTCAGCGTACGCTGGGCGAAGCGCTGGCGGAGAAATGGGTCGCTCAGGAATTCTGCGATCGGGCGGAGCAGCATGGGACAAGCCTCGATAGCAGCCCCCTGTTTCGGCTGTGAAGCCGAATGGATTCCAAAGCTGCTCTCCGTTGCCAACCACCTAGGCCTGCTGGACGCCCCCGCGCCAAGACGCGCATCAATTCTTTTCTGTGTACTTCTGCCGGGCAAGAATCTGCTTGAAATACCTCGGCTCGCAGTGGCGCCGTCGTTTTGTTGGTCAAGCGCTTCGAGAGAGTGCCGGGGGGAGCTGAATCCTTTCGATTCTCAGCTAAAAAGAAGATCAGCGCCTTACGGAACCCTTCAGGCCTCTACTAATCGTCGCCGCTGATCACGTAGTCTGCGATGTAGTGCAATAGCAGCTCGCGATCGTCGTCCGAGCTGAGATTCCCAAAGAATGGAAACAGCGTTCCCTCGAGTTTTCCGAGAGTCCGCATCTCTGCGAAAACGTACGGCGCGCCGCGAATCTCAGCGATCTTCATATCCAAGACTGTAAGCTGCCCTTGATACTTGCGCACGATGGTGAACGCGGAGAATCCGTAGTGCCTCTTCTGTTCAGACGACGCGTAGTTGAAGGCGATGTTGGCTCCCTTAAGAGCGGACTTCAGCCAGCGCGAGGCTTCAGAAACAATGGCCACGGCAGCAGGTGCAGAGCCTCTCTTTGAGGCCATCACCAAAGCTAACTCATCAATCGGTTCGGGATCTCCGCTTTTCACGTTCTGTACCTTTCGTTGGTTCTGGACTTCGCTTCTTGCGAATCGAGGGCGATGCTTCATCGGTCCCAGCGGGACACCCGACGGGAGCGCCATGCATAGAGAATAGAAGGGCCATCATTGACTCACAATGAGCCTGCCGTCGTCGGTCATTTGTCGCATATTTGCTCGAAGCACTGGTGGCGCTCTAAGTCCAGCTTGACCAGTTGACTCCCTCCGCCACTTTGCTCCTGCTCACCCGAGGACTATTGTGATGCAAAGAGCTACTTCATCGGGACCAGATCGAGGTCGAAGCACAGTTGCGGTTGGCTCAGCGCCCCCGGCCCGTGGACCCAATGCCGCCAAGCGCAGCTGCCACTCTGTGTGCGATTCTCGTTCGCATGGGGGCGGAGTCGCGCCCGCTGACTTCAACTTCCCAAGTTCTCGCCATAGTTGTTCGCATCCCTGGGCAGTTGGGTACTTGGGGGATCCTCTACTTTCCGCCACAAGCTATTTTCAGGTTTGAAGTCCTGAGCCGCTCAACCCGTAGCTCGGTGCGCGAAATCGCAGGAGCCGAAAAAGAGAAAAGGCCAGAGTCGTGCCGTCAGCGTTTTCGGTCGTCAGAGTGTTGCCTGAAACGGAGTAGGTACCCACGTAGGCCTCCTGCTCCTCCGTGTCACCAAGCTCATCATGGCTGAGATAGTCGCCGCGCTCCCCACGCTTCTCCAAGCGCTCGAGACGGGGGGCAAGGTTCGACTGCTTCATCACATTGTGAAGGTCTCTTAGCTTTCGTCCGCGCCACAAAGCTCATCATGAGCCATCAAACGTTTGGGATGGGAGGGGTCGGGCCCCACTGCTCGTCCTAACCCGTAGCTTTCACGTTTCCGTTCGCTAGGCACCGAACAGGCTAAGAGTTCGTTGCGGGCCCTGCAGCTCTCATCTTTAAGTTGGCGCGATTGTTCAAGCGAAGCCCGAAGGCTGGACTCAGAGTCTGGGTATGAACAAGTCGCTTCCCCTCGCCGCTCTCCTCACTATCGTCTCAATCGGTCTCAGCTGCGCCTGTTCCTCGCGTCCCGATCCTCAGACGCCGAGACTTTCCACACAGCCCCCGGCGACCGGTCCCGGGCAAGTGCTCTTCTTGCTGACTGAATCCAGCGAGCAACGCCTCGCCAACGGCAAGACCAGGAAGACGGGCTACTTCCTCAACGAGTTCTACCTGCCTGTCATGGCGCTCAAGGAGGCGGGCTACACCCCTCGCTTCGCGACGAGAACAGGTGGGCCCCCGGCGTTGGATCCGGAGAGTGTGAAAGAAAAGTACTGGTCTTCGCCCAGAGAGCGTGATGCCGCCCTGGCCTATGTGCGCTCGAACACGGCCTTGCAGAAGCCGCTCAGTGTAGAGGAACTTGTCGGGCGCGAGAATGAGTTTCAGGGACTCGTCGTGCCTGGGGGCCAAGGCGTCATGATCGACTTGCTCGACGACCCACGAGTGCCCCTCTTGATTCTATCCTTTGCTGAAAAGAAGAAAGCAGTAGGGCTCATCTGCCATGCCCCAGCACTACTGAGCCGCCTGCCATCGGAAGAACACGCACTGAGCGGCCGTAAGGTCACGTCGGTGACTGGTTTAGAAGAGTTCTACATCGAGACCTTTGTCATGGGAGGAGAAGCCGAGGAGCGCCGCATTGGACGCAGCCTGGAGCGTCGGGGTTTCAACCACGATTCGGCGTTTCCTAAGGCGAATCACGCGGTGCGCGACTGCGGGCTCGTCACGAGTCAGAATCCCTATTCGGGGGAGGCCTTCAACGCTGCTTTTTTGCCAACGCTGCTCGCGGTAAGACAAGGTCAACCTTGTGCCGAATAAGAAGGAAGCCGAGCAGCGGGAGAACGACGCCCCCGCCGGCGAAGGCTCGATGTCGAACCGGGCTTTCTCCGCCTGGATACGAGAGGAAGTAGAAAAGCGCCTGGGGCGCAATCTAGTCGAATGCACCAAAACAGAGATGTTCCTCGAGCTTCAGCGAGAAAAGGGAAGCGCCGCGATCTTTGAAGTGGGTCGCGCGATTCACGCTCTCCCACTCAACCCTGTTTTGGAGGCTATCCTGAGCGGTCGCACTCCCGATCTTATTTTCGAACGCTGGATGCGTCTCGAACGCATGAGTCACACTCACAATCGCAGTCGACGCTTGGAGGGCTCAAGCGAAACTCAGTTGCGCATCGAGCACTACGCCTTGGAGAAGCGGGAGATCCATCCCCTTCACCATGCTTTCCTCTGGGGACTTTTGAGCGGCCTGTTTGAACGCGCGGCGCTGGGGAGCTTCACGGTCGCGCCTTTGGAGCCTCGCGCGCGTCATTTTTTCCAAAGTGGCTCTGCGTCTGCCTCGGAGAGCGATGCGCTCTTCACCCCAAGTACCGTCTTTCGCTGGCACGCCTTCACACAGGCCGAGCCAGAAATCTGCGCGATCCAGACGAAAGGAGACCGCCCCCACTGTGAGTCTGTGCGTAGCCTCCTGAGAAGCGATCTCGCCTCCCCCTGGAAACTCGCCACCGTCGCGCGGCGCCTGGCGATGTCTCCCCGCGCTCTGCAACGAGCACTCCAGCAGGAAGAGGCAGCCTTCTCTCGGCTACTCATCGACACCCGGCTTGAAGCCGCGCACGCCCTGCTCGCCCAAAAACAGCTCAGTCTCACCGAAGTCGCGTTTTGCGCGGGCTTCTCCGATCTGGCCCATTTTTCCCGCACCCTACGTGAGCGCTATCTCGTCGCGCCCTCAGAGCTCAGGAGCCTGCTGGAGGCAAGCTCACCCCCATAGCTCACCTTCCAGCGCCCCCGGCCCGCGGATCAACGCCGAGAAGACTGCGGCCCAAGCGTTAACCGCTACTCCACCCAGCCAAAACAAAGGGAATCCAACAAGCTCTACTGGACAGGAGGCGCATGCTGATAATCTCCGCGCCCCTAGCGCGGTCGAACCTTGAAGGAGTTCCCCTTGAGCCTAATTGATGGAAGTGACGAGCGAGTCCTCGAAGAAGAGTTGTCCGAGATTGTGCACCATTTCGGTCCCGAGGAGGCCGCTGAAAAACTAGCTGTCTCAACGGATGAGATGATTGCGCGAGTGCTCTCTCGCGAGAACCCTGCCCTGGTCGACGAAATCCTTTGGGAGTTTTCCGAGGAACGGCGCGCACAAATCCTCGCAGCGGCCTCACCGGAGCAGCGCGATCAATGGTCCAGGAACCACGAGTATCCAGAAGACAGCGTGGGCAGATTGATGTCTCCACCGATTGCCGTTTTGCGACCCGGACAAACAGTCCAAGAGACAATTGATCGCTTACGCGGGATCGTGAAGAAGTCGCTCGTCACTTACGGCTGGGTTGTCGACGACCAAGGGCGTCTTGTCGGCGTCGTCGTGTTTCGCGAGTTGCTGTTCGCGCGCCCAGAGCAACAGGTAGACGAAGTGATGATAGGTTCTCCTTACTTTTTGAAGCCAGAAATGTCGTTGACTGATGCGATGGGAGACGCCTTGGCGCGGCATTTTCCGGTTTATCCTGTGTGTGATGAATCAGGACGACTCCTGGGGATCGTGCGTGGTCAAAGCCTCTTCGAGCAGCAAGCCTTTGAACTGAGCGCCCAAGCGGGAACGATGGTGGGTGTCGATAGCGAAGAACGCTTGCAGACCCCCTGGACTCGTAGTTTGAAATTTCGCCATCCGTGGCTCCAGCTCAACCTCTTGACAGCGTTCATCGCGGCCGCGGTCGTGGGAGTGTTTCAAGATACGCTCGATCAGCTCGTGATCTTGGCCGTCTTCCTTCCTGTACTCGCAGGTCAATCGGGAAACACAGGTTGCCAGGCGCTCGCGGTTGCGTTGCGTGGGATGACTTTAGGCGAGCTTGATGCCGGTCAGGCAAAAAGAGTGATCGGTAAGGAAGCGCTGCTTGGCCTCTTGAATGGGTGCCTGGTCGGGCTCACCGCCGGTCTGGGCATGTTCTTCTACGCAAGTAGTCAGGGGAACGCTTCGCCTCTTTGGCTCGCTGTCATCGTGTTCTTGGCCATGGTCGGCTCGTGCACAGTCAGCGGGCTGTTTGGTGCTCTCGTGCCATTGGCCCTGCGCCGAGTAGGAGCGGATCCTGCGACGGCCTCAAGCATCTTTCTGACCACCGCGACCGACGTCGTCAGCATGGGGCTGTTCCTCTCGCTCGCCAGCGCAATCCTCTTGTAGTCGAGAGCCTCACCTACTCATTGCAGCACCCTGCAAGCCAGGAAACCTATCGAATTTGACTGTTTCCACGAGAAGACTGCTTGGCTCCGTCGAGAGTGAATCAATGCATCGCCGATACATTTCGCGCGGTGATTGTTCCGCCCTTTGTTGGTGACGACATGACGCTTGCGCAGAGCTTTCTGACGGGCTCCGGTGAAGAGTGTAGTGACGGCTTGAAATCTTGGCTCAGGTTGGCACAAATCCCGCGTCGGGTTTGATCGCCGTGACTGGCGAGGTGTCTTCGAGCTTGAGGCCTGGGGGGGTGGAATTGAGCTAAAACTAAAGCGATGTGGGCTGGGCCCGTTGTCAGGAGGAAAGTGGCCCACGAATTGCTACAAGATCTTTCATGACCCGAGCAATTCCTTCGCTATCACTCATTTTCGTCTGTCTCGGCTCGTGGGGCTGCTCCGACCAGGGAGGCTCGTCGACATCCGACGACGGGGTCGATACCCAGAACGACGGTTCAGTTGACGACGCGTCCACTCCCCCTGAGAAAGCCGAACTACCATCAGCTTTTGGCGATTGCAGTCAGGAGCCTTGCGAAGTCACGCTCAGCGCCTTCACCTCTTGTGGCGAAAATTGCTTACCCGACTGTCCACTGACGCAGCCCACGGAGGAGGAGACAGCCACAGCGTGCGATAGCTTTCATGCCGTTGGCGAGACGTCGTGTGAGTCCTTAACAGGCTTGCGGTTCACGTACGCCTGGACCGGAGATTTCTTCGACTGCTACTATGACAGTTCGAGAGCACTCGTTGGTGCGCGCTGGGCACCAGACAACCACCAAACACAAATTGCAGGGCAGCAAATGGTCGATGATAGCGATAGTAGTTGCTCCCAAATCCTTGCCTGCCCCACTGACGAGGGCAATGCTCTGGGGGGAGCAACGAATAGGTAACGTGAGATGGCTCGTCTCTCCAGCCAGACGGCCAACGCCTGGGGCAATACGTAGTGGGCACGACGATGTCGCCGGATTCAGTATTCGGAGCCCCTCGAATTGGCCAACAAGCAACACCTTCAGCGAAGGTCGTTGTTAATTCCCATCGAGCAACGATTGCTGGTTGAGCAAGATGCGATGTTTGATGGTGCCGGTGCGCGTCTTGTTCTCAAGGAGCGCGCTCCGGACCTTCCCCGCTCAGTCTGGTCTTCGGTATTCTGCTTCTCGGGTTCGCCTATCAAAGGAGAATGTCGCGCAGATCTTGAGGCGTGAGAGACGCATCCCATCTAAGTCCTCCCGCTCCAAAATGCCTCCCATTCGTGAGACAAGGAACAAGGCACTCGGTCACTCATGCTGGAGAGCATCCCTTCGTGACCGATACCCTCCCCAAGAACGAGTTGGGCCTGGGGAAACCTGCTGACGATTCCCGGCCTGTGCCTGCCCAACGACACGTCCCTCCTCGCACTTTCAAGCTAAAGATGTTGATAAATCACCTTGAGCTGACAGCCCACTGCTCGTTCAAGCTTCGCTTTGCCCTCATCCGCGACGCTTTCAATGCCTGGATTCAACGCTTCCAGCGAGTACCTCGCGAAGCCCTGCTGCCACGAGTACGCGAGATCGTTGAGGCTATGCATCGCGCCACAGCACGGCAGAGAGACGGACTCCAACTTAAAAGATTCCGACTCTTCATCGAAGTTATGCGACATGCACTCCCCCCACCACTCCTCCTCCAGAGTGGCCTGGCAACTCGGACACGACGTGGTCTCGTGATTCGCTCCGCAGTCGTGGAAACGCACTGCTTCGCTCAGCTCGTCACGAATCTCCTCGGCTGCCGGAGCCATGCCGGATAAGACCGATTTCCCTTGGTCACGACTCTGTTCGGTTGGGGCGAACCCGGGGTTCGCCGGAATGAGGATGATTGAATGGTCCGACATCGTCTCAGTTCCCAGTGTAGCCAATCACAACAGGTTCGGGAATCCACATTGGTTATTCGGCAGGTGGCTTTGGGCATGAACCAGTGCACGGCATTTTGAACCACCCGTCGGGAATGCAGCTCGTGTCGAATCCCAAGCACGGATAGCCCTCCGTGGGCGTCGCGCACACCTGCTCTAGCTCGCACGAGGCGGGTTCTCCCGTCGAGCATCCGGCGTAGTGATACTCACCCATCGCGTCCCAACCGTACGTTGCGGTGCAATTCACTGCGCGACTACACGACCGCTGCGAAGCTCCCCGGCACTGCTCTAGCTCCAGCGGCACCACTTCTTCGATCTCATCGACGGGCGCCTCGTCCGGCGCGCTACCGTCTTCGGTCGCTCCACATGCGCTCAGCGCAATCCCAATGAAGCAGAAAGTAAATCGAAGCATGCGCGATGATAGCTCCAATGCTGGCCCCTACAGGGATGCCCTTGAAATGTACAAGAAGGGTCAACCTCTGCGTGAGTAGCGATCAGGGAGCACTACCGGAGCATCAGCGGATGATCGGCATAGCACGTTCGAGAGCTGCCGGTGCAGCGACCGTTCTGTCCGTCGAAGTCCGCTAAACATCGGCCCGCTCCCGCGCATTGGCTCTGATCCGAGCAGCTCTTTCCCGCGTTGTTGGGCAAGTACTTGCATGTACCGGTGCCCGAATTGGCATCACAGCTAGAATAGAGGCATGGCACATTGTAGTCGCCGCGACAGTTTCCTCCCGGGAGTGCTTGAAGGAGACACGCACCTGATTCAGTGAGAAACTGGTAGGGCTCGCACGTGACCGTCGGAGCGGGCGCTGCCGATTTCTGGGCGCAGCGAGCGACCTTGAAGCCGCCGCTGTCAGTGCTCCACGTACAATCGAGGCCGGACTTGCATTGAGTGTCTTCGCAATCTTCTCCCAGCTTAGCGGGAACAGCGCAGCTTCCGCGGCAAGAACCGTCGTTCTCCCCTTTTTCACAATACAGCCCGACCGCGCACGAAACATCAGCTGCGCAATCCTCTCCCTCAACTGCGGCTCCGTCTCCCAAGACCGCGCCGCAGTTTTTGATGAAAAACTCTTCGAGGGGGATCTCGCAAGCATACTGCGCGCCAGCTTCGAAGCAGGCTGTGGCCCCCTCATCATTCCAGTCCTCGGGCATACGGTCGACGCATTTGTTACGCTCTCTTGTCTGACAAGTCGTGAGGATCTCTTCGGTCAAGCTGGGGTGACAGGAGAGCGCCCCCTTACACGCCAGCTCTGCCCAACCGGTGCAGAACAGCTCTTTTCGCTCCAGCGCCGCAACTCGTGCGGCTTCCTCAGCTTCTTGTTCTTTCTGGTACTCCGCTTCGCTATCAAGGCGTGCTTGACGTTCCGCCTCGGTTTCACCCGGCTCATTTGTGATGGGTTGTGGCCCGTCGGGACTGCTGCAGGCGAGCGGCAAAGCAAGTAGGAGAACGATGTAGGCAGCGAATTCTATTCTAGTTGTCACTTTACAGGCATACCCGATGCCAGGTGCTTCAGCAATGGAGTAATAGGGGGCCGCTTTCAGTCATTGTCGCCAATGCTCACAAGTCGTCCGAAGATGTTCTCTCGCCCGACCCAACCGTTGATGCGACCGCGATTGTTGCCAATCTGAAATCGAGCTCCGTCGATTGCTTTGATCAGGTGGAGGTATGCTGTCCGGCCGACTCTGCACAAGACGATATCGCCCACTGCTAGATCGTCACCATTGACCGGGGCGACCTTGCACAGTTGGCCCGTGCGAATGAGTGGCATCATCGAGTGACCGAGTGGTCTAAAAACCGCATGCTCTCCGTTCGAGAGGCGTTCGATATGAGCTTGAGCCCAACAAGGTCGACTCATTGGGCACCCTTTTCGCCCAGACGAAAGAACTCCCTCGCCACATCAGATGTCTGAGCGGCGATCTCGTCATAGGAACGACCCGTCGCCGCCGCCAAAGACTCCACCACATAGGTTAAGAACGAAGGCTCGTTCCGCCGCCCTTTCCCGCGAGGTGCGCATGGAGGAAGCATGAAGGGCGCGTCTGTTTCAATCATCAGCCGCCCCGTAGGTACCCGGGACGCCAGCTTCAACACGTCCTTGCCGCGCCGTTCATCGCAGATAAATCCAGTGAGCCCAATGTACAAGTCCCGCTCCAAGTAGGCGTCCAATTCGCTCGCGCTGCCCGTAAAGCAATGTACAACGGCCGTTCCTAAGCTGGGGAAGTCGCGCAGCATGGCGACGAAGTCGTCGTGAGCCGCACGCTCATGCAAAAACACTGGCAGCTTGAGATCCACAGCCAGCTGAAGCTGCGCAGCAAAACACTCCCGCTGCTTCGCACGTGGCGAAAAGTCTCGATCGTAGTCAAGGCCGCATTCGCCCACTGCCACCACTGCGTCCCTCGCAAGCAGGCCTTTCAACGCGGAGAGAGTTTGTCCGTCGTAGTCCTTGGCGTGGTGGGGATGGACGCCTGCGGTGGAAACAAGCATATCCGGATGTCTTTGGGTCAGCTCAAACGCCGCTTGGCTGGCACCTACGCTCGTGCCCGTGACCACTACGGTGCCCACGTGTTTGCTTCGCGCTCGCTCCAGCAGCGACTCTACTTGCCCGCGAAACTGCTTGTTCGTTAGGTTCGCGCCGATATCGATCAGCTCAGGCGTCGGCGCCTGGTCTTTGGTTTCTTCTAGTATTGTCATTCTATTTTTTCTTTAAGGTTGAGCGCATCCGCGCTCGAAAGGTTGTTTCCACGCGAAATGCGCAGAGTTTTTGAGTGCCGGTACCCGCACGCTTCCGCCAACGAGCGCGCAAGGGCGCGCTTCGCTCGGGATGGAGCGCTAGGTCCAGGAGCATTCGAGAACGAATGCAGTTCCGGACGCGCGCGAGCATCGCAGGCGCACCCGTAGCGGGGGCTCGAATCGAACGAGCCTCTCCGGAAGGCTATTCCGGTATAGGGACCTCTCCTACCACCCCGCAGGAATGATGAGACGTCGAGCAAAATGGATTTGTTCGATACGGCGCAAGGCAACAACCTCACGGAATCGCAACAGAAATGCCTCTTAGAAGCCCAACACCTGCTTTCGCATCATGCGGGCGATCGTACGGAGTCTGTCAAAAGTGTCAAGCATGAGGAGACAGAACTCATCCGACTATACGACTAACACGCTTGCCTTGAAGCATGGTCTTGGACACGCACAATGCTGACTACGTTTCGCTTAGGGAGGAGCTCCTGCAGGAGCTGGCAGCACGCGCCTTCAGTAACTCCACAATGACATCATCGTCAGGTTCTTCCTGGGCACTCAAGGGCGTCTTGCCGTCGTTGTTCTTGGCGTTCAGGTCTGCGCCCTTGCTCAGAAGCAGGTCGATGATTTCCGCGGCATGGGGCGTCTGGCCGCACACCATGTGCAAGGGGGTGGAGCCCTTGCGTGTGCACTGGTGAGCAGCTTCCGGTGACTGCTCAAGCAACGACTTCAGCTGCTCGATGCGCCCGAAGCGGCTCAAGTCGAACACGTCCGTGGTTCGATCTAGAAGTTCGTCGCGTAGCTCGATGTTTCCGCCTGCTGTGGCCCAGCCGATGGGACTGCCGCCGTAATGCGGATCACGCAAGTCGAGGCGCGAGCCATGGTCGAGGAGCAGCATGACCAACTCGCGGTTGTTACGGATGGCAGCTTCCTGGATCGCAAGTCGCCCATTGCGATTGGGGGCGTTGACATCGATTTGGTGATTCAGCAAAATCGTGATGCAGGCGATGTTCCCCTGAGTCGCTAATTCGCACATCACCTCGTGATCTTCGATGAGTTCGGGATCGACGGTGAGCAGCTCAGCCACCCGGGCTTCGTCTCGAGCTTGCAGAGCGATGCGGAGTTCGTCGGCGGGCTGAGGAGAGCTTTTGGCACCAGCCTTCAAGAGGAGAGCGGCAATCTCGTCGTGACCATGGCGCAGGGCGTTCACGTAGGCCGTCCGCTGATTGTAGATGGACGCTGCGTCGGGCTCCGCGCCAGCGGCGAGCAGCAGCTGCACACGGCGCTCGTACCCCTGCGTGGCTGCTTGGCACAAAAGATAGTCGATGGTGGTCGGACCTTCCGCCTGCCAGTTCAAGCGCTGCCCCTGCTTCAAACCACGCGCTAGCAGGAGCTCCAGCCACTCAGGTTCAGCGCGAAAGTGAGTATTGTAGAGCAACTGCCCGTCGTTGGGCTCGGCTCCAGCGTCCAGCAGAAGTTCTGCCATCGCCCGAGCCTGGCGCAGTGGTGGGATGCCCTGCTCGCCTTCCCCAGCGACGCCGGTGAGGGCCGTGTAGACACACTTGTACTCGTCGATGAAGTGATCCTTCGGATCGCCCCCTGCATCCAGCAACAGGCGCAAACAGACCAGATGGTCGCGCTCCGGTGGTTCGGGCAGCCGACAGTGACAAAGATACAAGAGAGGCGACCAGTTGCGCGGCCCGCCCTTTCGGGTCGCCCGCCCAGGATCGTCGCTCAGGAATTTCTCAAGAGCCTCCAGCTCGGCACAAGCTGCCGCAGTGTACACATCGAAGCGAGCTAGTTCTGGAGTTTCGCTGAGTAGCCCAGCTGCTGCAGTTGCTCGGCCTGGCTCGTGATCACTGGACCAGTCGAGAAACTTCTCGCGCAGCTGGATTAGAGGCATACGCCCACGCCGGAAGGCTGCAATACACAAGAACCCAGGCACGACCCATTGGTGAACGTCCCGTCCGCCTGGCAAAGCTGATAGGTCGGAACTTGTACGTTTCCTGGGTCAGCGCAGTAGATCGCACCTGGAAACATGTGCGGATTGGTGTCGTCACAGTCCCCGCCGATAAAGCTGAATCCTTCGCCATACGGACAGCGAACGACCGCCGTCCCCTCCGCGCCAAATCCATCCCCGTCCTCGTCAACAAACATCTCGATGGTCAGCCCGAAGTCCACGTCGCCATCACAGTTGTCGTCGACGCCGTTGCAGACTTCGGTGTTGCCAGGGCTCACCTCAGCGACTTTGTCGTCGCAGTCTGGCCCCTCAGAAACGACTTTCCCATCGATCTCGTTGGTGCAGTCGGCGGAAACGTAGCCGTCGCCATCCTCGTCCTTCGAACCAACAGTGTCCGGATCACAGTCCTCGTCCAGCCCTTCGTCGTCACAGACTTCCGGGTTGCCGGGAAAGCGATCTGCATCGTTGTCGTCGCAATCATCGCCTCCACAGCTCTTCGCGCTCACCCCATCGCCATCTTCATCGGCGCAGATCCAGTCACAGCGATCCCCATCCTCGACGCACTCGAAGAACCCCTCTTCAGCATCCTTTGGTTCATCTTCGTCCGCACACGGATCACCACTGTGCAAACATCCCACTCCAGGCTCGCAGGACTCCGTCCCATTGCAAAATATATTGTCGTCCCCACAACGGCTGTTGCAGATTTCCTGAGTGCACACGGCCCGCAAGCAGTCGATGCTGTAGCGAAAACCATCAACATGATCGAGAACCTCTCCATTTGACTCAATCGGCGATACCAGGACCTCTCGATCCACCACCAGGCCATCGTCCGTATCCCAGCATTCATCTTCTTCGCAGTCTCGGGAACTTCGGCAAACCCGAAATGGAGTGCCTCGGTCCTCATCGTCAGGTTCGCTGCAGTCCCGGCGCGGCACCCGGCTCTTGTCAAGAACTTGTTGAAGTCCAAGCGTCACGCACGGATCAGTCGACACACAGTTGCGCGAGTCGCGCAACGGATGGGTGGGATCGCAGAACTCGATTCCGTTACAGAAGGAGGCATCGGAACAAATGGCATGGCTGTCAGGGCTAGGTTCTTCGCCATCTCGCGCGCAGAGGACGCGCGTCTCGCCAATATCCACCTCGTCGCAGCGAGACCCCAGGAGGCCAAGACATAGGACGGGCAAGCACAAGTACGGGATACGTTTCATGGCCATCGCGAGCGAGCTTAGCAAATCGACTGTTGTCACCGAACAGCTAGGCTCTCAATTATCGAAACCCATCAGTAAAAACTCTGAACTTTTCACTACTTGGCCAAGAAAATCGGCCGAGAAAACCGAGCTTCTGATTCTCGTTCACGGCTTTACGGCGCCTGCCCGTCATCCGAGATTATCCATCCAGATTCCGTCACGAGACGGGCGCGTGCCTCTGTTGGGGCTCCAGAGCTGTACTGTGGCCCGCCATCAAGATGTACTCCAGGCTGCTCCTCCTGAGCTTCCCAAGAGACCAGGAGAAGGTCGTAATTTGTGGTCGATAAGCCAGAAGAAAGGAATGCGTCCTCCAAGCTCGTGACATTTTGAATGTCCCATTGGCTAAGATCCTGATCAAAGATGCTCGCTCCGAAGAACACCTTCGCCATGTTGATGACCTTCGAGGTATCCCAGACACCAATATGCTGATTGAAGCTGCTGGCGCCCTGAAACATCGAAAGCATCGAAGTCAATCGAGATGTGTTCCAGCTACTGATATCGTGATTGAACAAGCGGGCGTTCCCAAACATAGCCGCCATGTTGCTCACATTCGACGTATCCCAGTCGCCAATGTCTTGATTGAAAGAGGATGCATCCGCAAACATCGTATTCATGTTGGTCACCTTCGAAGTGTCCCAAGTTCCAATGTCTCGATTGAAGTCCGCCGCTCCGAGAAACATTGACTTCATGCTCGTGACCTTTGATGTCTCCCAGCTTCCAATGTCTTGATTGAAGGAGCGCGCATTGCCGAACATCGCGTCAAGCGTCCTCACATTTGAGATATCCCAGTCGCCAATATCCTGATCGAAGGAAAAAGCATCAGCGAACATCGTCTCCATGTCGGTGACTCTTGAGGTATCCCAACGATCTAGCGGCTGATTGAACGAGTTCGCAGAAAGAAACATCGACTTCATACTCGTGACCTTTGAGGTATCCCAACCCCCAAGGGTGCCATTGAAGGCTTTCGCGCCATAGAAGACACCATACATATTGGTCACCTTAGAGGTGTCCCAAGCGCTAAGATCTTGATTGAACGAACTCGCTCGATGGAACATCGTACCCGTCTGACCGTGAGCCCCTAGCACCGGATGAAGTCGCGCGCTTTGATGGGAGGCCCCTTCAAGTAGCTGGTTTCCAGCGATCTGGCAGCAGCTCATCGATCTGAGATGCTGGATGAGACGACACTCGTCGCATCACATCTGCAAGGTATTCGAGCGGATTCACACCGCAGGCGTCGCAGGTGGCAATCAAGGAGTAGATCCCCGCGATGTTTTTTCCGGCAGTCTCGGTGCCGACAAACAGGAAGTTCTTTCGCCCGAGCGCAACGACGCGCAGCGCTCCCTCAGAGCGATTGTTGTCCACAGGGATGCGTGCGTTTTCGAGAAAACGTGTCAGCTCCTTCCAGTTTTTCAGGGCGTAACCAATGGCGGTCCCCATCGCACTTTTTGGTGCGTGCTGACCCTTCTTTGCTGTCAGCCACCGGTGCAAATCTTCCATCGCGGGGCGAGCCCGCTTCTTTCTCAGCTCCAGATGCGCATCGCTTCGCGCGATGTTCTGTTCTTTCGCGTCGTGCTCGACGCGATACACACGCTGGATGGTGGCCAGTGCTTCATCCGTGCTGCTGTCGGCTTCTCTTGCTTCAAAAAGCTTTCGTCGAGCATGCGCCAAGCAACCTGCTCGGGTTCTGCCATCAATTCCGGTCACTGAGTTGTAGCCTGTGTAGGCATCCACCAGCAGAGTGCCCGTGGTCGAGCCCAATACTTCACGGGGTGTTTTGCCGCTGCGATCTCGACTGAAGCGATAGCCAATGAGATTTCCGGCGATAAATACCCAGATCCACGCCTTGCCTGACTGATGAATCAGTTTGATGGTCGTCTCGTCGGCGAGCACCACTTCATCTTCTGCGATGCGCTCAAAAAGTCTGTCGCACAATGGCAGGAGAAGCTCCGCATGACGATGCAACAGTTCGTTCATCGTGGCTCGGCTGATGTTGAGGCCCGCGCGCTTGTATTGTTTTTCCAAACGATAGAGTGGAATCGAATCACCGCACTTGCTCACCATCAGGTGGGCGACGAAACCTTCGCTGTAGCGACTACCCTCGCTCGCTTTCTCTGGAGGAGGGGCCGTGATGATGTAATCACCACAACTGCACTTCAGGGTTTCTCGTCTGTATACCCTGCGACGAAAATAGCCTGACACGAAATCAGTTACGACACTTGTTTTGCCTCGGCCGACCGGCTTCAGCTGCTCCTTGCCACAGCTCGGGCAAGTGCATTGCTCCTTAGGCACCGGAATGTCGATCTCGATGGTCTCGATCTTCGTCTTAGCGAGTTCGTTTTCTCGCCTCTTTCTCAGGGCTTCTGCCTGCTGCGCGCAGCGGTCCTCTTCACGCTTCTGCTTTCGAGCCTCACGCTCCAGAGATGGCAGCTTCTCTGACTTTTTACCGTAAGCCCGCTTGTTCATGGCGGCGAGCTGCTGTTGGAGTCGGTCAGTTTCCGCTGCGCTTTCCCTGAGCTTTTCTTCCAGATGACGCGCGTACTCTTGCCAATCGCAATCGTGCTTTTTGTCTTCAGGAGGGGCCACCTGTGATTTAGATCAAAGAGCGATCCGTTTGTCGATCCCCCTGCTTACATTTTCCTCAACTTTTCTTGGCGGCTTCCAGGGATTGGACTTCTTCACTTTGCTGAAGTCGATTCCGTCGAGGAGCATTGCCAAATCCGCTCCACTCATGACGACCTCCTTGTCCGCATGCGCAGGAAGCTTGAAGCAACCTCGTTCCAACCTCTTGTAGTACAGAACAAATCCGCCGCGCTCCCAAAACAGGACTTTGCAGCGGTCCTTTCGACGACCGACGAACACAAAGAGATCTCCATCGAATATCTCGTGACGCTCTCGCACCAAGTTGCCGAGCCCATCAAATCCTTTGCGCATGTCGACGGGCTCCGTCCACAAGTAGACCGCGACCTTGACAGGAACACTCAGCACGCTCGCAACGCCCCCGCGAGCTTCGCGACATATTCCGGTGCTGTGTCGGTCGAGAAACGGACGACCACACCAGCAACTTCCAATGCCAGTAGGTCTTCGCTCGGATAGTGCGGCGTAGCGATCCGCACTGGCACTAGAGCCGCTCGCTCTGAAGCCCGTGGAGTTGCGCCCCCGCGCTCTGCTCGAAGCTTGTAAATCCAGTAACCCAGAGCTGCAAAGCCCACCCCAAGCTCCTTGGCGCTCTCAGCGCGCGTCTTGCCGCTCGACTCCGCCCGCGCAACTGCCTTCTCCCAAAACTCTCGACCTTGCTGTTTGCTTTTCATGGCCAACAGCTTGCCAAAATGAAGTGCCGCCTCGCTACGCGTCCGCGGTCAGACGGCTACGGAACATCAACTCCATGCTGGTGACCTGTGAAGTGTCCCAAGTGCCAAGATCTTGATTGAAGGATTCCGCACCAGCGAACATTGACTTCATATTAGTGACTCGTGAAGTATCCCAATCGCCAATGTCGCTGTTAAATGCAGTGGCGCGGTCGAACATCTTCTCCATGTCGACAACCTGTGAAGTATCCCAGTCACCGAGGTCTTGATTGAAGACTCCGTTTCTCGAAAACATGCTGTTCATCTTCGTGACTTTCGATGTGTTCCAGTCACCGAGGTCTTGATTGAACGCGTCGGCATCGACGAACATGCTCTGCATATTGGTCACCTCAGATGTGTCCCACTCGCTGATGTCCTGACTGAACTCCGACTGAAAGAACATGTGCGCCATGTTGGTTACCTTGGACGTGTCCCAACCTCCGATATCTGCGCCAGCGCTTGAGCCGTAGAACATCCCTGCCATGTTAGTGACCCTCGATGTGTCCCAGTCGCTAATTGACGTCGGTGGCGATGAGAACATGAACATCACACCCATGTTTCGTACATTGCTGACATCCCAGTTTCCAATAGGAGGCGCCGCGCCTTTGTGTCCCCATCTTGCGGAGTGAAAGGCCCCTTTCATCGAGGTGACTCTTGAGGTGTCCCAGTCTGCGATATCACCAACGTAACTCAATGCACGATGGAAAATGTAGCTCATATCGGTGACCTTTGACGTATCCCAGCTTCCGATATCGGCATCCCTCAAGAGGTGAACTTCGTAGAACAGATAGCTCATGTCGGTGATTGGGGAAGTGTCCCAACCGGCCAGAGAGGCGTAGAGTGATCTGTTGTCGTCGCTGAGCGTCTCACCGCGCGCGAAAAGAGCATACAGGTCCATAAAACCAGCGGCGAAGGCACCACGCAGACTCGTCGTTTCGGTGAGATCGGGAGCGTCTGTAGCGCTGATCACCAGCCGGCGGGTGCCCAGAAATTGACCCATGGTGTTCCCGAGCGCTAAAGGTCCCCAGTTGCGAATCTCCAGCAGTTGCTCAGCGTCCCCACTGAACTCTCGAACCGTAGAGTCGTCAGCAATGCGCTTATCAAAAGCAGTTTCCGATCCTGTATAGAATTGCCAGCCTGAAATCGTACCGAGAATGCGCACCGTGTAATCGCCCGGCTCTGCATAGCGGTGTGTTTTTTCAGGACTGTCCCAAGCTGTGATCTCGCTTACAGTGCTGTCCCCCCAGTCAACAACGAATCCGTAACTGCCCGATTCAACGAGAGGCAGTGTGATTTCATTCCACTCTTCGATGTCACGAATCGACCAAACTGTGACAAATTCTTCGAACGAATCAACGCAATGGCCGAGGAAGCAGGCTTCCTGTTCCGAACATTCGGCCCCTGCATCTTCGCCCGTACATTCGAATCGAGCGCCACAATGCGTCCGCGAGTTCCTGGGAAAAACGCAGCTGCCGCCACACGCAACAGCCCCTGCTGGGCACACATTCGAACATTCTCCAGAACTACAAAAGCTCTGTTCATCACAGGCCTGATTGCAGCCACCGCAATGCGCGGGATCGTGTTGCGTGTCCACGCAGGAATCACCGCAGGCAGCGAGTGGCGCGATGCAAGCGCCAGTGCAGCGACCTTCCCAGCAATGTTCACCTTTCGCGCAGCTAATGTCACAGGCTCCGCAGTGAGAGGGCTCGTAATCGAGGTCTACACATTCCTCGCCACAATATTCGAGAGGTTCGCTACAAGCTTGAACCCTCGTGCGAGGAACGTCCTCCGAAACAGGAGCTTCGCGATGCCTGTGATCGTATCCACAAGACGCGAGCAACAAAGTGAGGAGAAGGACAAGAAGTTGGACGCGTACAGGGGCTAGTCGCCCGCGCAAAGAAGGTGCAAGACTCATTCAAGGCTGTCATACGCCGATTGAGCTTGGTAAATCCATTATAGCAACTTAGGTCACTGTTCTTCAGCGCCCAAGCTGGGCCCGCGTCATGGTTCGTCGAGTGACCCGCAAGCAGCCCTTCAGTGACCGGCCGCAAAGCGTCTCGCAGCGCTTTCGCTTTGAGTTGCAAAGGTTTCGCCTCCTTCGTTGCGATCAATTCGATTCACCTGGAGCACCCCCATCGCGCTCGTCACGAGAACGGCGACACGCCGATAGTGCTTTCCGATCTCCAAGCGCAGGTGACGCATCGCATCCTCGAACTCCGGATCGTTGCGCGAGGGCGCTTGTCGCATGTCCACGACAATGCCGTAGTCGTCCTTCACTTGTCGGAACTGCTCGATGATTTCGGCGTTCTGTGCCCTTAAGTCGTCGATCGAATCAACAGGCACCGCGTAGCGCGTCAAATGGACGATCCTTTGCTTGACGTCTTCCTCCATGAACCAATAATCCGTCGAGATAAGCGACTTAAAGTTCGCCAGCTCGGAGGTGCGGCGACTGCTTGCAGGAGGCGGAAATTCTGATTGTTGCCAACCGCCTCTTGCGAAATGCTCGCCGAGGCTTCGGTAATATTCCTCAGCCAAATCCGGGAGACTTGCGAGCAACTTGACCAGCCGACCCTCAGCGATATCGAGCGTTTTGGCTTCGTTTTCCTCAAACAGCGTCAGGCCTTCACTCAGGAGCATCTTGACTCGCTCCAGGAATCTTCGGTTCGCATCAAACATTCGCTCGATGGTCGCTTGCAGCAATAACCAATCCTCATCCGCTGAGTTTGGGCCGGCAACCAAGCGATCAAGTCGCCTGTAAAGAGCAGGAGCCAGGGAGCGGGCAAGCTTTGTAGCTGGCGCCTCGCTAATTTCTTCCATGCGATCACTGAGCCAGCTGGGGCTGAGCCCATAAAAGGAACACATGCCCCGCGTCAACAGCCAGAGCGACGTTGCTGGCTCGGCCAGAATCCCATCGAAGTAGTTCCGCTTGAATCGTTCGTGAGTTTCTATCGCCCGCTGAAGCTTGTACGCCGTTCGCTCTTCTGCGCCTTCGAGGTTGGTCGTCTTTTCCGCCTGAAGACTTGCGTCGTTAACGAAAGCGTTTTGCATTTCGACGACGAGATAGGTCATCTGTAGCCAAGCGCGGTGGAGACTGCTGAGAGCCATGCTTTGCTGCTTACCGCCCCGATCAATTGATCGAGCGACGCCCCCGAGAGCAAGCTGTCGAACCTGACCGATCTCGTACATCTCTCGCATGGCGTCGATTTCGGAGCGATTCTTGTGCGCTCGTTGATACCCGAGAGACGCATCCATGCCAGCATAACCACGCAGCACGTGTGAGCCTCCTGGGTGTTGTCGAATGAACTCCGAGATATCGTAGACGAGCCCATCGATCACGAACCAGTATCCGTGACTGGGGTCGTTGTGCTTGATGATCTCCGAGCAATCGATCTGCTTCCGTTCGATGTCCCACGTCTGCGCGTCTGTGAAGATTTCTTGCATGAAGCGCCCCTCCGCGACCATCTTTTCGATCACTTCATCAGCGCGCAGTCGACGCTCCTCTTCCTCGCCCAAATTGAACTTCATCAACAGAGCGTGGAATGCTTCATGTACGGAGCGTGCAAATCGGCCTCGTCCGCAGATATAAACATAGGCCCCTTCGCCACCATCAGCCCGACTGCCCAAGAGTCGACGGAGCAGGGTTGAATTCTTTTCGTCTTGCAGCAGATCGTGAATCTGGCGGCGCGGACGCTCAAACTTAGCAAACTGCAGGCCTTGCTCACCTTGTTCCACCTGGTGTCCGACATCTTCCCTTGAAAACGCGACATCCAGTTCCAAGATCCCCGACGCCACCCCGTGCAGTAGCTCGTCCTGATAATGGAAGTTCTCTTGTGAACGAAGGGAAAGAAACAAATAACATTTGCCCGCGTTCTGACGAATCCGCTCCAAGATGAAAGAGCGAAAGGGCGAGATGCCGGTTCCTCCTGCCAACATCACGATCGGAATCGACGTATCGTGAGGAAGGCTGAATCTCGGGGGATGGTCGATGATAAAACTGATAGGACTTTCGCGCCCCGCTGCCTGGGCGAGGAAGTTGGAAGCTGTACCAAGCCGTTCCACTGGGACACCACCCGCATCTCCGTGATCAACGACATCGAGATAGCGCACCCGACCTACAGTGAGTTCGATTTCCTTCGCCGCTTCGCGTCCGGGAGAATCATGGTTCGACGCGATCGAGTACATTCGAAAGGTCTCAGGCGGCACAACCCGGCAGATATGCTCGGCTGACTCAGGAGGTGCTTTCCACAAACGAGTCGGGTCGTATCCCTCCGCGGCCAAAGTTCTCAGCAAGTCCCAGAGTTCCCAACGCGCCGTCTTCTGCTGCAGAATCGCGGTCAGTAGTGTCGCGCTCTGAGTCGCAGCATGGAGCGCCTCTGCCACCCGTGGCACCACTGGGCGCACCCGGGCAAAGCGCAGAAACTCGCGCAACGGCAGAGCCGTATCGGCTTCATGTCCAGAGCGGAGCCGGATCGCCGCCAACCATTCGGGCGTCAGACTCATCATCTCGTCGCCAGTCGCAGCCAGCGATTCCAAGGTAAGTTCGATCAGCTCATCGCTATTTTCTGGCAAGATCCCACAGCGATCACCTGGCTGATAGCGAACTCCGCTTCCCGAAATGTCGAGCACGACGTGCTTGACTCCTTCAGCCGCATTTCCGTGGGTCTGTCCGACAGACTGGATCTTGCCGTGGTGGCAGCCCTGGGGAAAGCTTTCCAGGCGCTCGACTCTTGAGTATTCGAGCTCAGAATCGACCTGATCCCAGGTACGGTCGACGAATGCCCCCGCAAATCCACCGATGGTGACGCTCCGCCCCACTTTGAAGGCCTGCTCGAGGTAACCGTACACCTTCATTCGATGACGGCCGAGAAAGCCGTTGTCACCAGCATATACCTCGACCACATCTTTCAGAAGTCCGCTCAGGGAGGGCTGATTCACACGTGCGACGTATTCAGTGACTGAAACCTCCCCTACTGCGCTAAGAAACTCTCGCCAGAAGAACGGATATCCTGCCCTCAGTTGTCTGATTTCTCTTCCAAGAAAAGTCTCGTTCTTTTTTCTTCCCAGGAAGATGTCGAGCAGATTGAAGATAGGCGAGGAGGTTCCGCTCGGCCCTTGAATTCCGGCCTGCAACGGGACAGCAAAGGGAGCAACTGTCTTCGCCCACACCACAGGATTGACGTAGGAGGAAGAAGCAGGGTTCGGGTTGATGTTAAGAAGCGACTCGCGAACGATTCGCTGAAGGCTCTCGATGATCGTCTGCAGCGCTTTTTGGACAAGCTTGGGTTCATCCCGGGCCGCCCCCTCCTGAGCACGAACAATTGCTCCGATAATTGGCGACGCCCGCGCCAGGATTTCTGTCTGAGTGAGGTAGAACACTCTCTCTTCCTGGTTGTTGACGGTGGGGACCAGCAACTTCAGGTTGTCGGCAACCAGCTGGTCTGCACGCTTTTCATCAACAACTTTCCAGTTGTAAACAATCAGATCGATATAGGACAGAACCGGATCAGGACGATCCAGTCGACGCCTCACCTCTGCCCAGGGTCTGGTGATCGAATCCGGTAGGCCGGCAGGTGGCGACGTCTCACAGTAGCAGTATGCATGGGCCAGCATGCTGAGCACCGCACTGGCGCGCAGGAGGTAGCGATCCGGAAGATCCCTTTCGTTTGCGCTCAAGATAGCTAGCTCATCGAGCACCTTTCGGACCTGAAGTTCCCGATAACAACTCGTCAGCTCCGAGACAGCGCTATCCCACGCGCTGAAGTGAGAAGGGAGCTCGCGATACGGATCACAGATCGGCATGAATCCGTGGGTTTCAGACAGAAAGCCGAGGTTTTCATGCCCTAGGATGCGGTTCGTGTGTTCGGCTGTGCGGAGCACCCGCCGGGACGCAATCTCTTTTTGCTCGACAGCCGGAGCGGGACAAAGAGATGAATCAACCACGCGATGGAGCGTTGCCGCGTAGTCCATCTTTCCCACATACGAGTACTCGCGATTGAACTGATGCAGATAGTCGTTCAAGTAGTCGCGTTGGGACGCACTCAAGAACCCGCGCTCGATGTCAGCTCGGGTCTCTGTGTTGTCGCTCGTGTCCATGCGACCAAGAAAGAAGAGAGTCACGTCGCGCCCTCCCAACAACTGCTTGAGGTACTGGTGCTCGTGCCTCGCGCGACTCATATCAAACACCGCGCCTGCGATGGCTGTGAACTGAGAATGTGCCGCGAGGTCATCGAGTGAGAAGACCCGCTCGGACGTAGACGGGAAGCGAAACGGACCGTAGCGCGGCCGCATACAGACCTCGGTTTGTCTCAATCGACGAACATAGTCAGGGTCGAGATGCATATCTTCGGCTCCCTGCACCAAAATATTGAGGTAGCGGCGAGACGGGAACAAGCCGTCCGCGGTGATCGTGCTGATCCCGACGTAAACATTGGCGTGGTGATCCTCTCCGCCGTAGGTGCGCACAGCCATCGTCTTTCGGAGATACGCGACGTTGAGGGCCTCAAGCTCGTCTAGTCTCGTCAGATCTGGGTCGTTGCAGCCATAGAGCACTCCGTGCACCTCAGCACCGTCCCTCTGCCGGATATTCCCCGTGCCTCCTTCAATCGGAAAAAAATTCGGAATATCGAAGCAGAGTTCCCAGCCTGCCAGGATTGCGGGTTCGGAGGACAGTGGTCGCACTCCTTTGGCCCGCAGGGCCGTCTCACTCAGGTTAGAGCCATAGCCAAAATAATAGAACAATGATTCTCCTTGACTCCTTAGCGTCCGCGCGCATGCCTCGTTGCATCAAGCTCATTTTGAGTGACGAAGGTGTCTTTGCCGTCAAGCCGGTCGATCCTTCCCACTTGAAGCTTCCCCACCGCGCTCGCCACCAGCACACTGATTCGGGCGAAACCCGTTGCCAGCTGATGTCGCAACGGTCGCATCGCATTCTCAAACTCGCTATCGCTTCGCGCCGGCGCGAGACGCATATCAACGACCACGCCCCAGGTTGAATAGCTTGGATTCACTCGCACAATGATGAATTGATTGTCGGCGCGCAACTCATGGGTCGACGTCACAGCCACGGCCTTCCTCACCAGGTAGACGACCTTCCGACCTTCGTCCTCTCGCACCGACCAGTACTTAGTTTCGAGCATGCTCATAGATGCAGGCGAAGATGTCGCGTGCCGCGCGAAGAGAATAGCTTGTCCCCGGCGACTCGTCATACTGTTTTGAAGCCAAGTAGCGTCCCAGGTGCCATCCTGTCCGCTCTTTCATAACCCGGTATCAATATTCATGAGGCTAGCGAATGGAAGAAGACCGGATAAGGCTCGCTGTGACGTCGGCTTTTGATTCTTCGGCCCGCAGTCTAAACGAGACGAATGTTCGTTCGCATTAACCCATTCCTGGGGACACTTCGGATTCTGTTTTGGCAGTGGAAGGCAGCCCTGTTCTTTGCGGGCTCGGCTGCGACCGTAGTCGCAGTTCACCGGTACCTGTGGCCCGTCTTGCAACTGCCCTCGTTCCCGCTAGCGGTGGTTGGCGGCGCTATTGGCATCTTCGTGAGCTTTCGGAGCAATGCCGGCTACGATCGCTGGTGGGAAGGGAGAAAGCTGTGGGGTTCTTTGGTCAACGCGTCGCGCATGCTGGCAACCCAAATGCTAACCTACTCTGCTGATGAAGCAGTCGCAAAAGAAGTGATCAGGCGACACATTGCTTACGTTCACATGCTCCGATGCGTTCTCAGGGGGCAATCCATCTCAGCAGACTCGGATGTTCGTGCGTTTCTGTCAGAGCAAGAGCTCACATTCTATTCTCTACAAAGCAGCCCGACTCATGCACTGCTGCAGCGTCAGTTCGAACAGATTGTTGCTCTGAACGACGCAGCGCACATTGATCACTTCAGACTCCAGCGACTCGACGAGACGGTTTCACGCTTTCTGGACATTCAGGGTGGCTGTGAACGCATTCAGAAGACCACCTTTCCCCCAGGGTACGGCTTCGTGGCGGAGCGGCTCATTCAAGCACTCGGCGTACTGCTCCCGCTGGGACTCGTGGAGCAGCTAGGCTGGTTCACTGTTCCCATTAGCCTGCTCATTTGCCTCGCTTTTAGGATGATTGGAGAAGTGGGCCGCTCATTGGAAAATCCATTCACGACCTTCTGGCCTGCGCTTCCCTTGGGGGCACTGTCGAAAACCATCGAAATCAATCTTCGGCAAAGGCTCGGCGAAGTCGACCTGCCTTCGGCGCCTCAGCCGGACAAGCGTGGGGTGTTGATGTAAGCCGGCAGCGCAGCGCGTCACGGGGTCAATCTTCTGAGTCGGCCATGCACTCGGACAGCGCGAGGCTCTCCGCTGGACAATCCTCTGCACACTCGTCGTTGGGGAAAGTGCAACGCCAGAGAGATTGGAACTCAATAGAACAGTCGGAGACGTCCGCCTTAGCTCGATTCTCCTCGCAAACATCAAGACACGGCTCGATAGAGGTTCCCGTGGGCGTTTCAGGCCCACCGCAGAGCACGAGAACACCATCCTGAAGGTATCCGGGATGCCTTTCGGAGAGTTCCGTCTCGCCGGAAAAATGTGCACGGCAGAGTTCTTCGCATGTTTGGCGCCCTACGGTCACGACCGGCGCGCCACCGAGACCCAGTGTTGGGTCGGATGACCCTGGATCTGCCCCTCCAACAGCCGGCATAGGCGGCTCTGCCGGCATAGGCGGCTCTCGGGTCGGCTCTGCGCCTCCGGAAGCGGCTGGAAGTCCGATGTCTTCGTCAGTGGAGCTGGGCGGCTCTTCACTCACTCCCCCTGTGCAGGCTGACAGCGGAGCAACGATCCCGGTGAGGACGACTGACCAAAAGATCCACGAACGACGACAAAGCATGCGCGGAACTACCATGTTGAGTGAGGCCTCCCTAGTCATCACCCAATTGACTAGTTTGGCCTGAATTGGAGCCACCCCGCTGGCAATCGGTCTGGAACGCAGCGCGACTCACCGCAGCGTGGACCTGGTGTGCGGCACTTTGCGGCGTCCGGCTCACTTCTCATAAGACCTGCCACCCTCGGAGATTTCCGTAGAGGATCGTCAAAAAGATCAGCAGAACGAGCAGCACGTAGAGGACCTTTTCGCTGATGGCCAACCACTTTCGGAATCGAGGGCTCAGCTGCCCTCCACGTAAGACAGCGTCGATGTCCTCTGGTGATGGATAGTGAATGGGTGCCCCGTCTGGCCAGAATTCCGGGCGGGGTGGTGGCTCTGTCGCGAAATGGGACCACACCGATTCAAAATCCGTGTGCGCCTGCCCTGGGTGATCTATTGGTCGGGGAAGTTCCCACCCCGCCTCCTTGAGTCGCTGGTAGGCCGCACTGATGTACTTGAATCGCTCTGCCGCCTCGGCATCCCCCTCATTCCGATCAGGGTGATGTTTGAGAGCGAGCCGCCTGAACGCAGCTTGGATCTCGGACACCGAAGCGCCCCAGGGCAATTCTAGAATGGAGTAAGGGTCGGGTTGCACGAACGCCGTTCAGCGAAGCATGAAGCGCCGCCGCGATCCATGCCCTTCGTCACGGCTCCACGCATGTTCGCGAGAGGCTAGACTGTGTGTCCCGCTGAGTCCAAAACCTGATCACCACCGCGGCGCTGAGCAGTCCGAATCCACTCTGGTGCATGATCCACTCGGCAATCTCCTCCCCGGTAAGCATGCACTCACGATACCCTACCCACCTCAGACAGGCGCTGAGAATCAGGAGAGTAAGTGGAATTGACAGAATCGTTTTCAGGCGCTTTGACTCTGGCGGAAAGGCTGCAAAGACGCCCATAAGCGCCAAGAAGAGCCAAGCGCCGCCAGACAGTTCGAACGAGGACCGCTGAATTAATCCCCACACATCTGAGGAGGTGACGCATTTTTCCCCATAGGAAACGTGCCAGCCATCAGTGTTGATTGAGCTCAAAACGGTGCCCAGGGCGTAGAGCAAAGTAGCAGCGACTGAAGAAACGTTCATAGCTGGCGGTGGATTCGAGCCATCCTCGCTAGTAGGGGCCGAGGAAGCAACTCCATCGGTAGAGATCCCCGCGCGACGCCTGGTGCAACTCGTCAGAAACATACCCCTCTAGAAAACACCCAACGGAAATGCTCAGCTGTCCACCTATGACTTATTCAAATTCGCTTATCTCCATTGCTCCCGTCACCTGCTTACTCTGCTTCTCCTCGGTCGCTGCTGCGGCTGAGCCCGAAGAAGATCCGACACCTGTCCTCCCGGACGAGGAAACGCCTTCCCCTGAGCCTGATGCGGCAGCGGATACTGATGAAGCTGCCGTAGTGCACCATGGTTCGGTCTTCGTCGATCCTCTGGGCTTTCTGTTGTTCGGTCCCTCGATCGCTGCGGAGGTCGGCCTGGGGAACTTTTCAGTGCAAGGCTCGTTCCGCTGGTTCTCGCCTGGCCTTCTGTCAAACGCACTATTTGTGGACGACCAGAGTAAGTTTGGGATGAGTTACGGCCTCGCCTTGCACGGACAATATTTCTTCTCGGGCGGACTCAGCGGACCTCACGTCGGCCTGGCCGCAGAGTTTCTCCACACACGGATTGAGGACGAGTCCGCACAGATTGCCACCTTGTCGTCATATATCGTGCCGCAGCTTGAAGGAGGCTATCGCCTCGGCTTCGAGCGCTGGTTTGTCGGCGCCACTGGTGCCCTAGGTTATGCCGCGCGCATTAGTTCGAGCGTCGAGAATCTCCCAGGGGGCACAAACGCAGACTCCTACACAGTCTCGAATGAAAGCTCCCCTTATGGCGCAATTCGACTTGATATTGGCGTTTATTTCTAAGCGAAGCCCATACCTGTCATCCAGCGCATCCCGTCTGCTTCCGCGACATTCACCTAGCCATCTAGGCGTCGGAGGGGACGAATTTGTCCACCTCTCAGGGCTAAGATTACCGGCATACTGTACGTGCTATGGCAATCATCCACAGACGGCTTGATGGGCGTTGAATTTGGACGTGCGGCGCGTGATGAGTTCATCAAGCGCAACGGCTGTTCCAACACCACTGCACCTGTGGGTTCAAACGGATGTCTTGAGTACTAAGGGTGTACAGAGGGCTACCCGTTGATTTGTTTCGAATATAGCGGAGACCACGGCTGGCCCAACTTCTCGACCGACGTCGTTTGGGACTTCTTCTCGCAGTTTTGATGCGAGCGAGCTGAGAGTTGAGCCGCAGCCATTGCCGCGCTGACAAATATCATTTTCCCGCCGAGGCCTTGCTTTGCCTGGAGTCGCTCGCGACAAGACTCCTGGAAGGCTTCCCCGTGCGCATACTCATCTCTATCATCGTCGTGCTGGCTCTGATCGGCGGACTCGTTGCCGTCAAGGCCAGCCAAATTGGATTGCTCATTCAGACTGGGGAGGACGCTAAGGCGGCCGGCCCCCCACCAGAAGTCGTCGGGAGCGCAGAGAGCAAGAAAGAAACCTGGCAGGCGACGCTTTCAACAGTCGGCAGCGTCAAGGCTGAGCGCGGCGTGACCATCAGCAGCGAGTCTGCGGGGATCGTGACCCGCCTGCACTTCGATTCTGGCGATGAAGTAAAGCAAGGCGCTGTTCTTGTTGAGCTCGATACCAGCGTCGAGCGAGCGCAGCTGAATTCGATTGAAGCCAAACTCAAGTACGCTGAGTCGAACGCAACTCGAGCACGCGCACTCAAAAAAGCAGAAGTATCGACCCAAGCCGAGCTTGAGGTGGCCGAATCGAACCTGGATACGCTCCAAGCGGATGCCGCTGCACTTCGCGCGCAAATTGCTCGCAAGGTCATCAGAGCTCCCTTCGGCGGCAAACTCGGGATCCGCTCGATCGATCTCGGTCAGTACCTGAGTCCCGGAACAGAAGTGACAACTCTACAGTCGGATAACGAGGACTACGTCGACTTTTCCCTTCCCCAAAAGGACCTGGGCGACATTCACGCCGGGCTCCCGGTAAAGCTTTCCGTCAAGCAAACGGGGATTGAACTTGAGGGCGTGGTGGCTGCTGTCGAACCGAGCGTGAATCAGAAGACCCGCGCCGTAGAGATCCGAGCTTCCACGAAAGATCCTGAGAAGCGTCTACGACCCGGCATGTTCGTCAACGTCTCAATCGAACTCGACAAGAAGAGCGAAGTCACCTCGATCCCCATCACAGCAGTCGTTCATGCGCCCTACGGAGATTCTATCTTCCTGATTGAAGAGGATCCCCAAGACAAGTCGAGGAAAATCGCTCGCCAGCAGTTCGTGCGCCTCGGCGAAATGCGTGGTGATTTCGTCGTTGTCGAAGAAGGGCTAGAGCCTGGCCAAACTGTGGTCAGTGCCGGCGCCTTCAAGCTGCGCAGCGGGGTGCCAGTCACGATCAACAACGACGTCGCTGCGGATCCCCAGCAAAACCCCTCGCCCGAAAACCGCTGATCGTCTCCCAAGACAGCAACCATCATGAAGTTCACAGACATTTTCGTGAAACGACCGGTGCTGGCGATCGTCGTCAACCTGGTCATTCTGATCGGCGGTCTTCAGGCGATCCGCTCGTTGAACGTCCGGCAATACCCCAAGCTTGAGAGCGCGTCAGTCACGGTCACCACGGCCTACGTCGGTGCCAGTGCGGACCTCGTGCGGGGTTTCATCACGACACCACTGGAGCGCAGCATCGCTGCGGCAGATGGCATTGATTACATCGAGTCCCAAAGCGTCCAAGGGCTCTCCACGATCAATGTGCGCCTCAAGCTCAACTTCGACGCCGCCAAGGCGCTCTCGGACATCAGTGCGCGCGTGAACCAGGTGCGCGCCGATCTTCCCCCAGAGGCGGAAATCCCCGCGATCAAGATCGAACCGTCCGACGCCCAACAGGCGGCGATGTATCTGAGCTTCAGTTCGGAGATCTTGGAGCAGAATCAGGTCACTGACTATCTGATCCGAGTAGTCCAGCCACGCCTCTCTGCCATCGAAGGCCTCCAGCGAGCGGACATTCTAGGCGGACGCACCTTCGCTGTAAGAGCCTGGCTCGACCCTCAGCGAATGGCTGCCCAGAATGTAAGCCCGAGCCAAGTGCGCCAGGCACTGGTGGCTAACAACTTCCTTTCCGCGGTGGGTCAAACCAAGGGGGCGCTGTTCCAGATGAACCTGACTGCTTCGACGGACGTCACTTCAATCGAGGACTTCAAAGACTTGGTGGTCTTCGACGACGGAGATTCTCTGGTTCGACTGAGCGATGTGGCGACCGTCGAGATGGGCGCCGAAAACTACGAGCAAGCAGTCCGTTTCAGCGGAAAAGACGCTGTGTTCATGGGCATTTGGGTCCTGCCCAACGCCAACTCGCTGGACGTCTTGACGCGAGTCCGCTCAGAGTTTGCGGAGATCCAGAAAGAGCTCCCTGGCGGGATGACGTCCGACATCGCCTTCGATTCGAGCAAGTACATCGAGAGTTCCATCTCCGATGTAGTGACGACGCTCACCGAAACAGTCGCCATCGTGATTGTCGTCATCTTCCTCTTCCTCGGTTCACTACGGTCAGTCCTCGTACCGCTGGTGGCGATTCCGGTTTCGCTGATTGGAGCACTTTTGCTTGCCCAAATGTTGGGCTTTACAGTCAACCTACTCACCCTGCTTGCCGTGGTGCTCGCCGTCGGCTTGGTGGTGGACGACGCAATTGTCGTCGTTGAAAACTCTGAGAGAAATATGCGTCTGGGGCATTCCGCCTTCGACGCAGCCATCATCGGAGCGCGCGAACTCGTCGGCCCAGTGATTGCGATGACGATCACTCTGGTCGCTGTTTACACGCCGGTCGGGTTCCAGGGCGGACTGACTGGTGCGCTGTTTCGCGAGTTCGCCTTCACGCTGGCTGGAGCTGTTTTCATATCCGGTGTGGTCGCCTTGACGCTCTCGCCGATGATGTCGTCGAAGTTGCTCAAGCCACCCGAAGAGCGCTCAAAGCTGTCCAGACGTATCGACGCGGACTTCGAGCGGATGAAGAACGCCTACGGGCGAATCCTGGATGGAATCTTGTCACGACGTCGCTGGGTGTACGGCGGCTGGATCACGCTCTCGCTGCTCGTGGTGCCGATGTACATGTTCTCGCCGACGGAACTCGCCCCGACCGAAGATCAGGGTGTCTTGTTCAGTGTCCTGGACGTCCCCGCCAACTCAACGCTTGAACGCCTTGTCCCTTATGCAGAGCAGGTGGAGAAGGAATACAAGACCATCCCCGAATACCATCACAGCTTCCAAATCACCTTCCCGACCGGAGGTTTTTCAGGACTCGTGCTTGGCCCTTGGGACGAACGCGAGCGGACTGTGTTCGACCTCCAGCCGGAGCTTTCGAAGAAGCTGTCGAACATTGCGGGTGTGAAGGTCCCCGTGTTCTTGCCCTCAGCATTGCCGAGTCCAGGACGTTTCCCAGTGGAATTCGTTGTTTCCGCCACTGCGGAACACGAAGAGATCGTTAAGAATGTCAACAAGCTCGTCGCCGCGGCGATGGAGAGCGGTCTGTTTGCCTTTCCACCGATCGTCGACGTCAAGCTCGATCAAGCAAAAGCCGACGTCGTGCTGGATCGAGACAAGATCGCCACAATGGGTCTTTCGATGCAGCAAGTTGGTGGTGACCTCTCCGCGATGCTGAGCGGCAACTTCGTCAATCGCTTCAACCTGGCCGGGAGAAGTTACAAAGTGATCCCGCAGATCGAACGGGCGGAACGTCTCACGGTCGACCAACTCGCCGATATCCACATTTCTGGACCTGACGGCGGACTGATTCCGCTTGGCGCCGTGGCGACATTCAAAAACGAAGTCGAGCCTCGATCGCTCAACCGCTTCCAGCAGCTCAACGCTGTGAAGATCTCGGGTCTCGCGCCGCGCTCGCTGGATCAAGGCCTCCAACTCCTGGAGTCGAAGGCGGCCGAGCTGCTCCCACCGGGCTACCGCATTGGTTACACAGGCGAATCTCGCCAGTTGCGCGAAGAAGGCGGCAAGTTCCTACCGGCCATGGGCCTGGCTCTACTGCTGATTTTCCTCGTGCTCGCGGCTCAATTCAACTCCTTCCGCGATCCCTTCGTGATTCTAGCGGGCTCAGTGCCGCTCGCCATGTTCGGTGCGTTGATCTTCACTTTCCTCAAGTTCACGGGCCCACCAGGACTGCGCTTTGGTCTGACCGATGGCTGGACCACCACCCTGAACATCTACTCCCAAGTAGGACTCGTGACTCTAGTTGGATTGGTCGCGAAGAACGGCATTCTCATTGTTGAGTTTGCGAACCAACAACAACTCGAAGGAGTCCCCAAGATCAAAGCCGTGCACGACGCGGCGATGGTCCGACTTCGCCCAATCTTGATGACCTCTGTCGCGACGGTGGTCGGTCACTTCCCCCTCACTTTGGTCACCGGTGCGGGAGCTCAGGCACGCAACTCGATTGGCCTGGTGCTTGTGGGCGGTATGGCGATTGGAACGCTCTTCACGCTGCTCGTGGTGCCTGCTTTGTACATTCTGTTTGCGAAGGACCATCATGGCGAAGGCGAGGTCACTTCGCGTGAGGCTCATGAAGTCTGATTATCTATGGATGGCGGCGACGGCGCTGCTCTGGGGCGCTTATCCATTGGTCACGAGGACCACTGGCTATGAGGGACCGCGTGCCGCGCTGATCTTAATGCTGGTGGGGCTCGTTCCAGTATCTCTATTGAGCTACCTCCAGCCTGAGGCGGGGTGGCCCGCTCGACCAGCCCTGATCAAGCTCGTGATTGCCGGCTTGATGATGGGTGTTGGGCTCGTCGCCTTCATTCGCGTCGCGACCGGCGCCTTGGAAGCCTCAGTCTCAATCCCGATCGTCGACGTAGCAATGCTGCTTGTCACTGCCATCGGCGCCATGATGTTCTTCGCGGAAGCAGTCACAGCCCAGAAAGTGGCAGGGATTGTTTTAATGCTTGCTGGAATTGGGCTCTTGAGGCCGAGTTGAGCAGGCTATTTGCCTTCAGCGAGCCTTGAGCGGAGGGCGTCGACGCTCTCTCGAAAACGAGCTGCTTCGCTGGGGCATTGTGCCTGACATTTGCGATACCAACTGCAGCTCTTCGGCACCGTACTCAGCCCCAGGAGCAACTGCTCGCTGCGCTGGTCGCCATCCTTTTCGGCGCGACCGAGGAGTGCAAGTCGCGCGTGGCAACTCGGCGCGTAGCGGAGATCGTAGGCGATCGAAGTGGCAGCTGAGACTTGATCTGCCTTTCTGAGCTCAAAGAACACATTCTTGAGGCGAGTTTGCTGTTTGGGATGATCGCTCAGCATTTGATAGACGAGTTCCCCTCCAGCTTCGCCCATCCGGTTCTTCACCACGTCAAACGCGATGGAGTGCGTCTCTCCTTGTGAGAGGAGCCCCTTCTTGAGAATGAACAGCACGTCTGAGGTGGTGGCAAACTCAGGTTCGACCACAAAGAGTCGTGAGATCGCCCTGAGGGAAAGATTGAGTGTATCCGCCCGACTCGCGTGAGCGAGCACCAACGCCACAAGCACCTTGCCATCGCGCGGATATTGCTCCGAAAGACGCTCGAGCTCTTCGGGACCACGGCTTTGCGCTGCCGCGAGTTCCTGAGCAGGTGCTCGCTTGCGCGGTACATTCTGTTCGACTGTTTTGGGCGCGTCGCTTGGCTCCGCGTCAGCCGTCTTCTTCACGGAAACGGGGGCAGCTGCCTTCGCAGGTTCAACCGCGACAGGCTCCGTGGGAGTGCTCTCGGACTTCGCTTCAATGATGGGACCCACGGCGCGGGAGTGGCTCGGCGCCTGTGGAACGAGTGAGGCCGGGGTTGCGAGGGCTAGAATCAACAGAAAGACCCCGGCCACAGCAGCTCCTGCCGAATAGCCGACTCCCAAGAGAGCGCGCGTGAACGGGCCCTCTGCTTTTCGGGAAAACTCGAGAATCAGCGCTGCACTTGCCGCGAGGAGAGCATTGAGTGGCAGAACGACAAACCAAAGAAGGCTGGAAATCTGGGGGCCACTCGCGAGACTGCTCGCTCCAACTCCTTGGATCCCCCAAGCAGCGGAGGCCACGAGCGCTGAGACCCCATAAGCGAAAGTGGCAGCCATGAGCGGGCGTTGAATCAGCGGGAGCAGGTCAGCGACCCGCGCACTATCCTTCCATACCCGGCGTTGAAAGCGGCGAAGCAGCGCGCCCGCCAGAAACAACGACACGAGCGAGAGAAGCGCAAATAGAAGCCATTCCAGCACGCTCGGTCGAAAAGTTCGAGTGTCGATTCCCCGCGTCGCGAGCACAGAAATCAGAGCAAGGCCAAGTGCCGGTACCCCCAAGATCATTGCCGCAAACGACCAAAGAAGAAACTGGAGTCGCGGGGCTGTGGGATCCGTTGCACGCCTCGCTCGGCGGTCCCAGCCAGTCGATGAAGCATCGAGCTGCTCGAAGGCGTTCTCCATTTCTCCAGCACTTTGGTAGCGCTCGTCAGGAGCACGCGCCATGGCTCGCTGGATGACAATCTCCAGGGGAATGGGGATTGAGGCGACAAGATCACGCGGGCGTGCAGGTACTTGGCTTAAGACAGAGAGCACTGTCTTTTGAGGCGTGTCCTCTTTGAACGGCGCTCGACCGGTCGCCAACGCGTAGAGAAGCGCTCCGATGCCGTAGATGTCGGTTCGTACGTCCGTATCGATTCCCCCAGCTTGCTCTGGCGCCATGTAGCCAGGTGTCCCGAGAATGATCCCGGCCTTCGTGAGATCGGTGTCGCGCTCGATAAACCGAGATAGTCCGAAGTCCAGCACTTTGACCGAGGGTAGTTCGAGCGAATCGCTAGGGAGCGAATCGGTGCGATCTGCAGCTTCTTCTCCAAGAACAAAAACGTTGTGGGGCTTGAGGTCACGGTGAATCACGCCTCGCGCATGCGCAGCACCCAAGGCAGCGCAGAGTTGCTTGCCAATGTGTACGACGGCTCGAGCCGGCAGTGCCCCCCGCTTGGTCAGGTAGTCATTCAGATCTTCGCCGGAAAGGTACTCACAGACTAAATAACAGGCGCCATCAGCCGTCTCACCAATGTCGTAGGTGCCCACGACTCCGGCATGTTCGACCTTCGCAGCCGCTTCCGCCTCATGCTGAAAGCGCCGTCGAATCTCTGGGTCTTTGGCAAATTCCTGATGCAGGACTTTGATGGCAAAGCGCTTCGAGGCGATGCGGGTATGCTGAGCTTCATACACGCGGCCCATGCCCCCCTGACCGATCACGCGAACAATGGAGTAGGTCTCATGCAAAGTCGTGCCCACCAGGGGGTCGGCGCTCGTCTCATCGACCTCTCCCCCCGTCCATGAGGGCCGCGCTTCTAAAGGAAGATGCCTGGTGCGGCCATCGTCGAAAAGACTCAGCATGTCTTCATCGGCGAGCTTTGTAGCCTCACCTTCAGATCCACTAGGGTCCTCCTGCGCGGGTTCGGTGGTCAATCTCGCAATCAATCTTCTGGGCTCGGGGGAGCGCTATTGTCCGAGCCTGGAAAACCAGACCCGCAATCCGCATACATCATCCAGAATACGTGCCGAGCAGGCAACAACCGTGAGTCAGCACGGTCTTTCCTCCCCTAGAAGGGCTCCAGCTCGACTGATGCACCTCCAGCAGTGTGTCACGATCAGTTCAAGTTACGCGTCCGCGCGTAGTGGTCGCCTTTGAACTCATCAAAGTATACGTCGACCGCAGGATGTCGGATCGGCTCGTGTGTATCGTCACTCTGCAGGTGACGTTCCGCGACATAGGTCTCGTGCTGGCCACCGTGGACCAGCACGCGATACCAAGGCTGGTCCTTCGGTGGACGCGAACGCGCGACCTGCTCGTACCACTGCTCACTCTGCTGAAACGTGAGATCGACATCAAAGATCACGCCGCGATAGCCGTTCTTTTGATGTTGAATGATTTGCCCAACTTTAAATCGTGGCTCTGACACAAAGGTGAGTCTAGTCGCCTCACAATCAAGGCGCTATCCACCACCGGGCGGATCTGCTGACAAGCCTCTCGTCACGCAGAGCCCTAGTTCGCCAGCAATCGATGCGCTTCAACTTCCGTGAACTGAGTCACGCGTAGCACCTTGTGGCGGCTTCCCTCGCCCCTGTGTAGCTGAACACGACTCTTCGCCAGACCAAGGCGGCGCGCAATGAACTTACACAGTTCAGCGTTGGCCGCGCCATCAACTGGCGGCGCCGCCAAGCACACTTCAAGCTCGCCTTCCTTCTCTCCAAGGAGCCGGCTACGACTTGCCCGGGGTTTAGCGTGGACGAAGATGAGAACATCTTCCCCATCTTGTTTGAGGGCTGGCACGAGCGACTAGTCTGGGGTCAGGGTTCTCCGAGATAACTACCACCTCAGAGAACCCGACACACACGACCACGCAAACAGTGGATTTGTCCCCGCGAGCGGGGACAAGGCCAAACTCAGAGACTCTCGAAGAACTTGTAGGCTGTATCGTTAAAGAAGCAGGGAATGCCGTGAAAACTAGTGCCATACGACTGGTCGTTGTGTCGGCACCACACCGTGGTTTCATCACATCCGCTGTACAGCTTGCATCCCGAGTTCACAGGAGCTCCGCCCGACGAGCTGTTGCAGGCAATTGTCGGATACTCTGTCGACGCCATGTCGCAACCGTTCACGTTAGCAACTCTTGCAGCGACGTTGGCGCCATCACCGCCACCACGCTCCGAGTCCGTGATACCTTGGACATACATCGTCGGTACCTGAATGTTGGCGCTATTGATCTCCCATCCTGCCACTGGCGCGATGCCTCGGAAGCCGAAATGGTCAAAGTCGTTCTTATTGGCGGTCATGCCCATCAAGAATCCTGATCCGTAACTGTGACCGACCGCAAAGACGCGACTCAGGTCGACACAATAGTTCTCAACAAGTTCAGTAAAGAGTGCTTTTGCGCGGCCCATGTCGCCTGCACTATCGTAGCACCCCCCATCAGAGATCGAGAGCGGTAGAGCGCGCACGTAGTTGTTCCCGATGTCTGTTCCATCGAAGTGTCCCTTAAATTCAGTGTTGCTGGCATTGCCTTTGTTGCCGCCGCCGCAACCGTGAAAGCCAACCACGACCGGCAGCGGCGTGGTGCCGTCATATTTTTCAGGGAAGAGCAGCCAAGACTCGCCAGCCTTGTAGACCGTTCCGTTCGCCGGGCGCGCGGTGGCTTTCGAACAACCAGGACTCGGCACCGCCATTTCGCCTCCACCGCCGTCCCCGCCAGTGCCCATTCCGCCTGTGCCTTCGCCACCAGTTCCAGCGCCGCCGGTTCCCGCCATGGCGCCAGTTCCAGCCACACCGCCAGTTCCAGCGCCACCGGTGGCCGTGCCGCCCCCTGTCGAGACGAGACCCCCACCAGTGCCCATGCCATTATCACCGCCGGAAGCGGTGCCACCAGTAGCTAACCCGGTGTCGCCACCAGTGCCCGCAGGGAAGTAGTCCTCACCGCTGTTGGGATCACCTCCGCAGGCGAGAGGAAGGAGAACTAAGAGGGCGGGGGAAAGTTTGGTCAGGATGTTCATGTACGTGCGGAATATTCGCACCGTTTGCGCGCCCCAATCAGAGGACTAACTTCGCCCCTCCAGCGTTAAAGATTCTGTCCAGGCAGGAACATGCGCCCAATTCACTGCCTCGGAAAGGTGCGCCCGAGTCTGGCATCAGCGCCTTGCTCTGTGCCGGATGGCACACTTCTGCACACCATCGTAGCGAACCACTACGCTTTCAAAGAGCTGAACCAAGCGTCTCAAGGGGTGGCATGGCGTGTGCAGCTACCGGTACTCCACGCAGCCCCTCAATCAAGGAAGATCAGATGAATTTGACTGCACGAAACAGCCATCCCAGCGCGCAACTTCTCTCCGTGGGGCTCGTCGTCGTCACCTCGCTCATTGCTCCAGCAGCGAGCGCGTGCGGCGGATTTTTCTGTTCGGCAGCGTCACCGGTCGACCAATCAGCTGAACGGATCATTTTCGCTCAGGACGAATCAGGCAACGTCACTCAGATTGTTGAAGTACTCTATGAGGGCCCCGCCGACAAATTCTCCTGGGTCCTGCCGGTACCAGGAACCCCGAAGCCCGGTGTGAGCTCAAAACAAGTATTTGACCGTCTCCAGAACGCTACGAATCCTCAGTACAGGTTCGACTACCAGGAGTACTGCCAGTCAGACGACGGCGAATATTCTGTCGATGCGGATTTCGGAAGCGGCATGGGCGGAGCATCCGCTGGAGGACCCCCAACAGTCACGGTGCTCGATGCCGGAAACGTGGGGCCGTTCGACTACGAGACAATCTCCGTCAATGCAGCAGACCAGGACCCAGCAGATGTTGCCGTGGAATGGCTCGAAGACAATGGCTACGACGTCGGCCCCACCGGCCCCGACGTGCTGCGCCCGTACCTAGCTAACGGGCTCAATCTCATTGCGTTTCGCTTAGAAAAGGGCGCCAACGCCGGCTCGATTCGCCCCATCTCCCTGGAGTACGAGTCGAAGTTCATGTCGATCCCTATCCGACCAACGGCGGTTGCCGCTCAGGACGACATGCCAGTACTCGTGTGGACGCTCGGCTCACACCGAGCCGTTCCCACAAATTACCGAGGCTTGGAGATCAACGAACTCCTGATCGATTGGTTCAACTACCGACGCTCCTATGACAAAGTCATCACCGAGGCTGCTAACGAAGCGGGCGGCCAGGGTTTCGTCACGGAGCTTGCTCAGCCAGCCAGTAGATTCGCCACCATTCTTCGACCGACTCAGGACGACTTGGACCGTGCCCTAGGCGAAGACTTTGCTGATCTTCAGAGTGTACTCGGGATGATCACCCGTCAGCTCGCCAACTACGATGGCTTTCTCGATGTCGCCAGCGAGCATCTTTCCCTGCGGGCAGGCGTGTCGATTCAAGACTTCGTGATGTGTTCAGACTGCTACTTCGAGGGAGGCATCAGCCAGGCCGACCCCATCCACTCCACGGATCTCACTGAGTTCCGCGCGGCACTCATGGAGGAAGTGATGCAGCCATTCATCGATGTGGCCGACCTGATGGAAGCCCATGACTACCTGACCCGTCTCTACACGACGATGAGCGCTGAAGAGATGACCATGGACCCCACCTTCGAGTTCAACTCAGGCCTCGATGACGTGTCCAACATCCACACAGCTAAATTTTGGCCTGATTGCGATGGGACGGGTTGGAAAGCTGAACTGGGAAACGGGACGATTGTTTACGGTACCGAGAACACCTGGCCCTATGCCCTCGATTCGAGCGAGCTACCGCTCAACGCGCGAGTCGTTCAGTACTCGTCATCCGGCGCACCGGAAGTGATCACGGACAACCTGGCCACCATCCGAACCATTCACGATGCCTCCTGGCCAGCCACCATGCCGCCGGGCGCTAGTTTTCCCAAAAACGGATCAGACGACGACGATTCCGGCGACACGAAGAAGTCTAGCGCTCCTGGGTGCACCTACAACGGGGGGCAGCGCCCTTCCCCTTGGGCCCTACTCGCGCTCTCCGCATTGGGGCTGCTTGCTCTGCGACGGAGAAGCACTCAGTGAACGTCAACTGACTGGACTGAGGCGGGCAATTACTGAGAGCTTTTGCTCGTTGCCGCGATTCGGTAAGGTCACACCGAATAGCATGAACATGTACATGAACATGTACCCGCAGGCTCCAGCTTCCACCTCACCTCTGTTGAAGGTGCTTCTCTGGTTGGGTGTCACATTCATGGGACTGATTACGCTCAGTGTGGTCGGACTCTTCATGTTGGGGAAGGATGCGCCCGAAACCTATGTCGAGTTGGCGCACCAGGTAAGTCGAGAGCAAACCCAGGAGCTGCGAAAACGAGGCGCACTCAATGACGACGAGCAGCTATTCTTTTTCTACGGCTACGGCCTCTCTCGAGACGATGAACTCGTAGCGGTCACCAGCAAACGGGTCGCTGTTTTTGATTCGAGCGCTGAGCAAGCGCTCACAAGTGTGGATTACGAGAAAGTCGTCGACGCCGAGCTAGTCCGCGACGAATCGTTCTTCACCGACAGTCAGATCTACCTCTACTTGGAAGACGAGTCGGTGTTCGCATTCCTTGTTTCTTCAGAAAAACGGAACGATGAGCGTGTGTTCGAATATGTGAAGCGACAAATCTCAGCGTTCGCTGAAGGTGTTGACCGATAGAGTGGCCCCCTTTACCGTGAGTCGATGCAAGCTTGTCCATTGTGTGCGAACTCATTTAACCCCTTGGAAGGCGGCTATGACGCGTCAGGGGCGGTTGTCTGCAAGCCCTGCGCAGACAGGGCTCGCGCGGCCGTCAAGACACAGGAAACCAACGCGAAGAGCAGCTGGTTTGTTGGTGCGATCGGCGCGTTCGTCGTCTCCTTCATTAGCTTTGCTGTCGAATCGACTCTGGTCTTTTTCCTGTTTCCGCTCGTCGGCATTGGCAGTGGTTGCCTGATCGCTCACGGTGCGCTCAAGAACCCTGAAGTGGCAGCAGCACTCGGCTGGAAGCGTTGGCCAACGATCTTGATCGCATCAATGGCTGTATTACTTGGTGCACTCAGTCTGATTGTTGCGTTCGCGGTTCGCGAATAGCCGGTCCCAGTTTCTGGATCTCGTGAAAGGCGCACTTCACAACTTGATCCCCGAAGCTAAGAACCAGCAGACTCAGCCCCAGGAAATTCTTAGTGATCATGTCATGAGAGGCAGCAACCTCCGTGCCATATCGATACCGCTTCGTGCACGCCCATCGGGCTTCGCTGGGACCACGAGCCATTCATTCTGTGTCAAAGTTGCCCAACCTGCGGAGCAGTCGTGGCGAAAACGACTACGGCAGCCAGATGACTCGGACTCCGTGACAGGCGCTTGAGGTTCCGTCACAGCTGGATGACAACCCGCCAGGAAGCTCAAACCGAATAAGACGACCGCTCCGGGCGATAAAACACAATACATCGCGGGCTTACGTGAACAGCCTGTCCTCCAGCGTGTCTTGTTCGCGGTACAAAAGATGGGGGTGCTGGTTCTTTTTTGTTCGGTTTACCTGTGCCTCGAGCCGAATCAGGCGTACGTCACAGTGCTCACTTTGGTGAACGGCTGCGAAAGTTGGCGTCCCCTGAGTGAGAATCAAATTTTACGAAAAGAAGATTATGGCTGAAGGTACGATTAAGCGTCTCACGGACAAGGGTTTTGGATTCATCGATGCAGGTGGCGGGAAAGACATGTTCTTTCATATGTCATCAGTTGAGGGAACCCACTTCAACGAGCTTCAAGAGGGACAGCAGGTTTCTTTTGAAGTTGGCCAGGGTCCTAAGGGTCCTTGCGCTGAACAGGTTCGTCCGCTCTAAACCGCGCTCAAACTTTTCCGTCCGCGCTCCGCTGTGTTGTTCAACTTGATTGAACCCGGGAGCGCTGAAGGGGCGCGCGTGCACTGACAGATCTCCACCCTGTGCGGCAGACTGTCAGTTTACTCGGCGCTCAATAGCGCTTGGCGACGGGTCAGCGCACAGCTCGTCGGAGTTCAGCCATCCCGAACGCTTCACCCCAGCAGATTGCAGCGGAACTGATCGCCGATCGCCGAACTGATCCCTCCACTCAACCCTGCTTGCTCCGCGAACAGCGACCATTGATTGATGGCATCCTTGACTTCGGCAAAGACGGCTTGGGCATTGCGCAGGCGAGAGCTTCTTGCGACCGCAAGGAGATCCTCCTGAACAAAGGCATCTCGTTTGCCGTTCGCGGTAATGTTGTGTTTCGCCGTTCGATCACTTGTCGGATCATAAGTGAAGCCGACGTCATAGGCTGGGGCAAGAGACCAGCGGCCGCTCTGGTCCATCAGAAAGGAAAACTTCCCCGTATGATCGTCTTGACTCCGCGCGACGAGATTGAAGACCATGCGACGATAGGCCTCCCGTACTGCCTTGGTGCCTAGCCCAAGTTCGAAGCAGGTTTGAAGGAGTTCTTCATAGGCGTACCCTCCTGCGGACCGAAAGTCATGATGTCGCAGTCCGCACCAGCTCAACATATGGAGTTTCTTGGTTCTTGTCGGCCTGTCGAAGCGACGCGTCATGAAGTGGGCCCGCCCATTCTCTTCATGGATCCGGAAGTCACTCACTTCAATGCCCGCTGCACGCGCCATCAGATGATAAGCGTATTCAATGCGGCCATGACCATGCCCTAAAGTGAGTGAGCCGTCAGCCCTGGTTGCGACACCATCGAGCTTCAAGAGCCAGTGCTCAAATCCCTCGGGCACTTCCGCCTGACCGCTGCACATTTCTCCGGTCGCTTGATTCCACCCCACCAGCGCCTTGGCGCAAGCGCCTCGAGCTGAGGTGCCTACCTGAACGAGAGTCTCTAGAGCACTGCTTTTCTCAAGAGCTCGTTCGCAAGGCTGTTGTTTAGCGAGGACCTCATTGCTGATCTCCACAAGGGTCTCAATCTCCAGGGGCTGAGCCTCGACTGTTGGTGCGCAATCTAGCGGTTCGAAACTCAAAGCGCCTAGCCCCCGACCACCCAGAGAGCAAAGTCGTTCCACCGCAGTCACTGCTCGCGGATCACGTCCCCGCTCGACGAACCAACGGTCCACCACAGTCTCGCCGAAGCCAGTGGCCAGAGAGTCTCCAATGAATCCCGGCAATCCCTTGAAGGTGTCAAACGACAGATCGCGGAATGCATACACGGCATCCGGATCGGTCTGACCGGGAGCGATTGGCATGATCATGGGCGCTGGATCCACAGGCGCCGCCAGCGCAAACGCACGTTCCCAGGCGAAAGTAGCGGCTCGAAGTTTGGCGTCCCAGTAGACGGTAGCGATGTGTCGACCCCACAAAATCACGTGGGCGACCTTGTTCATCCCTCCTTGCCCCAGGACCAGACTTCCTCTCCCTGACTCGCGCGACTCACACGCTGTCGCGGCTGAGGGCCGCGTGGATTGCCGCCCTCGACTTCACGCGGATCGACAAGACGTTCGGGAAAGAGTCGAAGCAACCGCTCACTCAGGCCCAGTGCCTCAACCAGTCCCAAGAAGGCACTGAGTTGAACGCCTTGTCCCTGTTCGAGCCGCCGGACAGGGCTCGGCGAAAGATGCGCCTTGGCCGCGAGATCTTCCTGAGTCAGTCGCTGCTGAATGCGTTCGCGACGCAGGGCCGCAGTGATTGCCGCTAGTAGTGCCTCCTGCTCCATAAATATACAATATCGTACTTTTAGATTCTTTGCAGCAATTAATTCGTAGATATTCAATAGTTAAATTCGCGGGATTTTACTCAGGGCTCCAGGCGAGTGAGCCAGCATCCAGGGAGATCTCGTAATAACCATGTTCATCCCAAGCGAGTGGTTTGCCCTCCTGGGAAAGCGTGCCTCCGTCGACCGTGACCCGTAAGCACTGACCTGCCGGAAAGTGGTTCGGAAGCTGCCACGTCCATTGATTCGAACCACTCTTGGGGAATGCCTTCTGTCCCAGCCAATAGGCGGCAACTTTCACCACACTGTCGATCCAAACTCCGCTTGCCTGTGCCTGCTGAACAGCAGTCTTGAACGAGTCGAAGGCAATCGGCATGTAGGCTCCGTCGCTACCACCAGTAAAACCGTGGATGCAGTAGATTTGCCAGTTGCCAACGCTTGGTCCCAAACCACCGGGAATATTGGAAGGCAGCCAGTTCGTATTCGTGTTCCCGTTCGGAGCTATCGTGCCCCCGGAAACGCTCCTGACGAGCAAGTACTTTGAGGCTGCACTTTGGCAGGCGGTGTCGCCATTAGGCGCCGCTAACGTGAGAGGGGCTGCTCCGAATTTAGCCTCAATCTTGCTCGCGCCAGAATCAATATCGGCAGCCCCGCACGTATGACTGTTGGTATGATTGCCAATCTCGTGGCCGTCCATTTGAGCCTTTTCCCACACCGCGTCATTGAATTCTGACTTGTTCGTCTGCAGGTAGAATGTGTAGCGCGCACCCCATGAGTTCATCTCGTCGTAATGAGCGATCTGGGAGGAGTTCGCATCATCGAAGGAATAGGAAAGCGCACTCGGGAATCCGGCCCAGTCAAGAACCTTCAAATTGGCGCTCGCTCCTGTGGGACGCGGTTTTCCGCCTTCGCCAGCCGGCGGTAGGTCGCAGTCGTAGCTCACCCCTACTGAGCCGCCCCCCGTTTCACTGGCTCCGCCGGTTCCGCTCATTGCACCGCCAGTGGAGCTGCTGACGCCGCCTGTCGACGCACTCAGACCCCCGGAGCCCGCGCCACCGCTCGACCCGGAAAGCCCTCCGCTAGAGACATCACTGCCCCCGGTGGATGAGCTCAGGCCGCCGGTACCGGCGAAAAAGCCGCCGGAACCGTCTCCTTCTGGCCCTATTCCATCACTGCAGCTGAGACCACAGAGCAACGCCGCAAGGGCTAGTCCGAGAGAAGAGATTTTCATGGCGACCCGTGCAATTCCCGGAAAGCGAGAAAGTGATCACTATCGGGCGCTGCACATCGTTGAAATTCTGGACCTAATCCTCAGAACTCGCGTTGGAGCCCCCTATTTCTGCGACCTCCCGCCGATGCTCAAATTCAGTCAGGCCAAGCTAGTCCAGATCAATGCCGATACTCGCAGTCATTGCCAGGTCATTCTTGTTCGGAACCGTGCCATCTTCATTCGGAGTGGGCTCCTCCTGACGATCGTAGATCGCTGACAACCCCAGGTCGATCACATCTGTCACATCAACTGAGAAGCGCGCGACTCCATGATGAAAGGTGTTCTCAAAGTTGGGGACAAACAGCGCGGAGTACCAGGAGAATTCAAAGTCGAGATCGCTCGTGATGTCCCAGTTCATCGTGAGCGTAGGAAGAGTCAAGAAGCCACCTGCAGGAGAGGGGTCATCTGGAAGCGTCGACACAAAGTAGCTCTGGGCGTAACCCGCGCCCAATTGAAAATCCAAAGTAAGATCAGATGTATCCACAATGTGGAACCCGCCACCTGTGGCCGCGATCCAGCGAAATTCAATGTTCTGAAATTCATCGTGAAGCACTTCGCCGAAGAGGGGGATCAAGAAAAAGTATTTTGAGAGAAACAGCTCCCACTCAGCGGAGCCGCGATGCTTGTTCGTATTGCGGTCCCCGCTCACCAGACCGAACGCACCGTCGTACTCAAGCGTAAACCGGTTCAGCGCGTCCTCACGGCGCAATCGAGAGTACGCCGTGTAGTCGATGCTCTGGGTGTTCCCGCGGCGCACTGTTGCTCCGAGCGATAGTTTGAAGCGCCAGTGCTGAAGTTCGCGATTGCCTTCCCGGACGATGCTCAGGATCCGGTCACGCTTGAGCGCTCGCTGACCATCGACTGTTTGAATTTTCAGCTCGTCGCCTTCAAGCTGAGCCGGACCGACTGCCACAGACTGACGGTCAAACACATAAACGTGGGGCTTGGGAGAGTACAGCGTCTGCACATCATCCCAGTCCAATTCCTGAAGATCGAACTTGTCGCTATCAAAAGACAAAGTGCCCTCTCGTAGACCTTTCACTTCGCCTTTCAGCCACTCGCCGCTGGTCATCTGGACCCAGTCGAACTGTGCTTGGCCCTCTTGCTCCCAGGGCCGAAGATCTGGCGCGCGATGCTCAGGCGTTGGCGCTGGCACTGGCGTTGAAGACTGTGCACACACTTGGCCAGGCAGCCCGCACAGGACAAGAAGTCCAACTCCCAGTTGCCAGTCTCTCACGCTCGACTCCTTCATCCTGCCAAGATTCTGCCGCCAGGATCGCTCGCGCTCTCTGCATCAGAGCAAAGCGCCTAAAACCGTCAACCATCTGAGGAAACTCAAGTCAACCCGCGCTTCGATACGCTATGGTTGTTCCCGGTCTCCCTTTTCATCTTCCAGGAACCGATCGTCTTGACCTCAATAAAACGCTCAAAAACTCGCTCGCCGGGGCGACGATGGTTGAAGTGGTCTCTCTGGTCCCTTGCTGGACTGCTAGTGGCGCTACTGGTGTTCGTCATTGGTGGGCTTGTCATTGCATGGAGACCACTCGGCAAAATGGCAGAAGGCGAAAGGAGGGAACGCATGGAGCGTTCGAGCCGTTGGAAGGGTGATCGCTTCTACGACACGCTTCCGCGCATCGAGCCAGACATCCTCAAGATCCTTCCCAAATGGTTCTCAGAGCCGCAGCCCTACCGACGCCCCGGCACACCACTTGCGCACGTCGCAATTGGATCGAGTGCCTTTGAAAAGGCTCCAGCGTCAGGGACACGGATTACTTGGCTTGGACATTCGACGCTCATCATCGAGATCGGCGGCAAGCGAATTCTCATCGATCCCGTCTGGGGAGAGTACGTCGCCCCCCTTGAGTTCCAGAACGCCCGCAGGTTCATCCCCCCGCCTCTTCCTTTTGAACAGCTCCCTCAAATCGACGCGGTGGTGATCTCGCATGATCACTACGATCACTTGGACTATCCCACGATTGTACGACTCGCAGAGAGAGACGTAGAATTCTTCGTTCCGCTCGGGATTGGGGCTGACCTTGAATACTGGGGAGTGGCCTCAGAACGGATTCATGAACACGATTGGTGGGATGAATCCAAGTTGGGGAGTGTGACTTTGGCCTGCACACCTGCTCGCCACTTCTCGGGCCGCATGTTGGTCGACAAGGACCGCACCTTGTGGGCAGGCTGGGCATTGATTGGCCCTCAATCGCGGCTCTTCTACTCAGGTGACACAGCTCTTCACCCCGAGTTCACTGAGATCGGCAGGCGTTACGGCCCCTTTGACGCAACGATGATGGAAAGCGGCGCCTACAACGGGATGTGGGCCGACGTTCATCTGGGACCGGAACAGGCAGTGATTGCCCATCAGATGCTCGGCGGCGGATTACTCGTTCCCGTTCATTGGGGAATGTTCGACTTGGGCCTTCACGGCTGGACGGAGCCGATCGAGCGCATTCTAGTTGCCGCCAAGAGGGCAAACGTCAAAGTGGTCACGCTCAAGCCTGGTGAGAGCGTCGAGCCGTCGACGCCCCCGCCGATTCATCGCTGGTGGCCCAAGCGCCCGTGGCAAACGGTTGATGAGACTCCAGCGTTCTCATCTGGAATGGGCGACATCAACGCTTGGTGACCTCAAGTCCAATTGAAAGGCTTTGCTGTTGCTCTTCCTGGCCAGGTGACTCTTGGTCAATCGCGAGGGATGTAGAAATCTTGGAAATTGAATGGAGAATCTTCCCAATATGAGACTCTGGATCGGGCAAGAGCGGCCAGCGATAGAGGAATTCTCCCCCGCGCGCTGGGTCGATGACCCCAGACGGCGTCCATTCAAAGCGGCGCCCATCTTGCGTAATCGGCTCCTCACCCCAGTAGTCGTAAAAGGCTTTGGTCACTGATGCTCCACGATTACCCCACGCACCATAGACCTCCGACGCGTGGAGAAACGAACGAGAAGCGAGGGAGTCATAGTCAAGCAGCCAAGCTAACGCAGTGAACAGGCCCCCGCGCTCAATCACATGGAGCGCGGCTTGAAACTGCGTTCGATCGAGCTCCTCGTTTGGTCCCTGGGCCCGTCGTCCCGCGCCCCGCCGCCCCTGCGGCGTTCCAGAGGCAGCTTGAACAGTCGTCGGCTCTAAGCCTTTGGCCTCCCGATCGAGCAACTCGCGAAGTACATCTTCACTGAGCGAGAAGAACAGCGCGCGCTCACCGAGCGAGTAGAAAAGCGTGTACCGATCGGCGCCATCGCTGTAAGAGAGCCGCCACACGGGGAGCTTTCGATAGGGATCAAGAGTTGCGTGCTCAAATGATGATTCCTCGCGCAAAAACTTCTCATTGAGGAACGCCAAGGCCAGGCTCGCGGTCGTACGACTCTTAATCGCTAAAGAAGCATAGAAGGGCATTCGAAGGGCCGCTTCAGCTTCATCCAGCTCACGACTCGGCACCAATCCCTGACGCGGCGCAAAGCCCGGTCGGAGAGCTTCGGCAACCGCTGGCGTGTCGGCCAGCCCTACGTAGGCATATTCCCCTACCCAATCCAGGAAGCTCGAATCGCCCAGATAGTTGGAGGTCAGCCCCTTGGCCTGACGCCTCAAGAAGGAGTCCTCACCAATAGCAAACAAGAACCGCACTCCGGCCGGACCCTCGCCAGCTTCCACGCGCTGGCCGCCAGCGAGCGACAGGATACTCCCGTACTCGTCAGACCTGGCCAGTGGCAAAACGCGCACCTTTGCGCTCACCTTCTTTTTGTCCTTCGACACCCACAAGCGCAGAGCAATCGGGTCCATCACTTCGCCCCACTGAGATTCGTAACTCGACCGAAACTGCTCATAGGCTGAGACTTCTTCCTCGCTGACAAGTTGCGGAGCGGGAACTTCCAGCAACGGCCGCATTTGGGCAGCACGACCCCAAGTCGAGAACGGAGCGCGGTCACCCGGCACATAGATGCGGCCCCCATCAAAGTGAATCAGCTCCTCGGCTCTCAGAACTTTCGCCTTGAGCAATGTCTGCGAATCGGGTGTGAGCCCACCGCCAAAATACCCACCGAGCAGAGCTGCATTCCCTACCCTTCGCAGTTCGCTCCAAGCAATCCCCCGCCGTGCGTCCAGGACTCGCGAGGCAGGCGAAACGGTGCGCTCGATGAATGCGTCTCCTAGATAGCCCAGTACGTCAGGTTCGCCCTTCTCCAAGCCATCGTCTCGGGCGAGCATGTATTGAAAGTCGACCTCCTCTGAGAGGGCTGGCGACTTCCCCTGCGCGGTTCGTATCACTAGATCGATGGCCGCCGCACTATTGGAAAGCACCAGCATCCCAGCGATTTCCAGTTGGTAGCGACTCAACTTACCGTCAAGCGTCGACCAAGTTTTGACCGTTTGCCCAGCAATTTGAGTTTCTCCGGCACTCACATTCGTCAGTGAATCTGTCGTTTTCGCCAGAACGGTTTCCAATCCAGCCAGCAAAAGCGTGCGATTCTTCGGACGGATGATCAACGTGACATCAGACCCCCGACGCAAATATGGGTCGCTTCCAATCCAGGCCACCTCCGCCATGGCCTGGGGCCCAAAGAAACGAGAAAAACCAGAACGACTGAGCCCAAGTTGAGTCAAATAGCGCTCAAGCATATTGGACCTCGCGTTGGTCTGTTCAATGAAACGCAGGGCGGCGGTGCCCCAGTCATCGAACTCGTCGAGCACGGTAAAGAGCGAGTCCCCATCTTTGGCTGCCACAAAGTAGAATGAGGCGGGCGTTAACTTCGGGAGTTCCAGCGCGGGCGCTTTGCGTCCTAATTGTGCGAGCATGAGCGACCACTCATGGTGCCGAAGCTCCGGGGGCCGCAAGTCGGTGAGCGGGCGGGTCGGCGTTCCCATGATGCCGGCTCCAAACTTGGCGCGGTGCTGCAGGGCTGCCTCAACGCTCGCGTAGCCTGTTCCTAAGCGCATCCAACGCGCGACTTCCGACTCACGCTCCCAACGGTCCTCTTCTGAGCGTAGTCCAGCAGACGACTCCTCGACCTGCAGCCATTCTTTTTTAAGTCGATCATCCGCAAAGCTGCCAAATGAGCTCGATTCACCCATCGACCTCGACTTGAAGTAGCGCGCCAGGCTCGCCGCCCATGGCTTGGTTCCTGACAGTTCGGCCTGCGGCAACTCGGGCACGTGGACTTCGGCTTTGACACTCCGTGCGGGTACGTGCACTTCGTCTGTGACACTTCGTTCGCCAACCCAGAAGTACACATCGACCTTCAGCTTTGCGATCGCAGCTTCATCCAGCAAAAGCCAGATGCGATGCACTGGCTGAGGAGCCCCGTTGCTGGTCGAACGTGGCGACGGAATTGTGTTATCTATGTCCACATCGTCACCCAGAGCAAAGGCCACCCGAGCCGCAGGCGCATCAACGTAAAAATAACTGTAATCGGCTACATCCGCCGGCAGCTTCAGCTCACGCACAGCAGCCTTGGCGTAGTCGGCGGGAAGAATCAACGAGACGACTCGAAGGTCACCATGCTTCCCGACGAACTCAACGCGCGCGGAGAGCGGAGTGGAAAGCTGGTAAGGCAGCTCTTCGCCTACGTACCCGGGATCAATTCCTGTGCTGGATTCTTTTGACGCCGTAGCTGCAGCAGAAGCCGGCGGCGACTGGGCCCCAGGAGAGTTCCCGGCCGACGGACTGCATCCCAAGTGAAGTGCGAGTATTCCCCAAGAAGCCGAGCGAACGATGTTCATGGGTCGTTTATACGTGAACTCTCACAAAAGCCTCCCCGCTTTCGCCGCGGGCATAATGGGACTTGCGATAGCATGTCCCAGCAACAGGCAACGAACTACAACGCTAAACAAGCTGACCAGAGGCTTTTCCTAGGTCGAGCCCTCGCCCCGACAGGGGCGAGACCTAGAAAAGCTGTTCCATGCTAGTGCAAGCGGCTGTAATCCCACTAAAAGGTGAGGGTGGACGAGACGCGCTTCAAAGAAATCGTTGGAAAACTGGCCGATAAAGAAGTGCTGCACAATTCGTGCTCCCGTTGCCGCAGCACTCAGATCAAGAAGGGCAAGACCAAGTTCACGATTCTTGGTGAAACGGCCCTACGTCTTGAGGCGCCCCAGGACGGCGGGCCCGCTCAAGAAATTCCCTCAGTGATGATCTGCTGCAATCAATGCGGCTTCCTACTTCATCACGCGCTTGGACCTCTAGGTCTCCAGCCGGCGACTAAATCCTAGCCGGGATGGTGAAGTAATTCGCGACCGAGCGAAGGCGCTGACGATCGAGGGACGCAGGACTAGCGCACAATCGACGCGCGAAACTTACGACCTTTGATGCGGCCATTGCTCAAGCTCTTCACGGCTTGAGTACTCTTTTCCAAAGCGACGGCCACATAGGCAAAGCGGTCGTGAATCTCTATCTTGCCGATATCAGCCGCCTGAAAGCCACCGGCTTCGCCAGTGAGCGCGCCGAGGATGTCACCTGGACGCACTTTGTCGCGGCGCCCTCCGCCGATTTGAATCATCTGCATCAATGCCGGACGAAGCAGGTTCCCTCCCCCGCTCTCTTTGCTCCAGTTCTCAGCGGACATCTCGCCGCTCACCTGCTTGAGAGCGTCCAGCTTGTACGCCTCTTGATCGGAGACCAACGACACAGCTCGACCACTTTCGCCAGCACGACCAGTGCGACCAATGCGATGCACATAAACGTCCCCCTGTGTCGGGAGTTCGAAATTGACGACCAAATCCAGCCCGGCCACGTCGATCCCGCGGGAAGCAACGTCAGTCGCCACCAGAATGCGCACGCATTGGCTGCGAAGCAGCGCAATCACTTGATCACGTTGAAATTGTTCAAGGTCGCCATGAAGGCAATCGACACTTGCACCCCGCAAATGAAGCTCCCGCTCGATTTCAGCAACAGTCGCCTTCTGATTGCAAAAGACGATGGCCGACTCGTACGCGTAATGATCCAGCGCCCAGAGAAGAGCGCTCATTTTCTTGGGGGGCTCAGCATGAAGCATCACCTGCTCGATACTCGGCGTCTCCGTGCGCTCTTGTTTGACCGTCACACGGACTGCTTGGCGCTGATGCGCGCTGCTCATCTTCTCAATACTTTGAGGAAAAGTCGCCGAGAAGAGCATCGTCTGCCGTTCGCTGGGGATCTCGGAAAGAATCGCCTCGATGTCTGCCTGGAACCCCATTTCCAACATGCGATCCGCCTCGTCCAAAACGAGGGCAGTGATGCCACCCATGTCCAGATTACCGCGTCCGAGGTGATCGAGAACTCGTCCAGGGGTGCCCACTACAATGTGTACGCCACGCTTCAAAGCGGTGGCCTGAGCCCGCACTGGCTCCCCGCCGGAGACGGTGCGCACCTGCAAGCCAGAAAGTCGCCTGCCCAATTTACGCAATTCACGGGCGACCTGTGCTGCCAATTCACGAGTCGGGCAAAGTACCAGTGCGCTCAATTCCACGCGAGCCACATCAATATTTTGAAGCAGAGCCAGCCCGAAGGCGGCTGTCTTTCCGCTGCCCGTCTCTGACTGGCCGATCAAGTCTTTGCCCTCCAACAGCACCGGTAGTGCTGCCTGTTGGATGGGCGTCGGTTCCGCGTAGTCGAGCTCCGAGAGCACTTGAAGCAGATCGGGAGAAAGCGGAAAAGAAGAAAAACCTGAAGTCATCGCGGCGCGACCCTAGCAGGAACCTCCCCCGAACCACGTCTCCCTTTGTAGTGAGGAACGAATTTTCGAATCTACTCAAATTGCAAGCAGCAATTACGGCCCCCGATGCCTTGAACCCATAATTCAGTGAGCCGAAACGACAGGATCTTCCCTCTTAAAGGTGCACTTACCCTGAAAGGCTCCAGATGCTCCGTAAACAGAATGTCGTGACTCTTCTCGCCCTGCTCCTCGCCCCACTCACCAACATCGGATGCAGTGGAGAAGACGAAAACGGAGACACTTCGGCTGGAAGTAGTACGGGTGAGAGCGGCCAGGGAGCGACGAGTGGAAGTGGTGGCAGTGGAATAGGCGCCGAATCAGGCGCGGGCGCCACCTCAGGCCTAGGCGCAAGTCAGGGAACCGGCGCTGACGGAAACAGCAACGGTGAAGGCGGCAACGCAAGCGGTGGTAGTTCAAGCGGCGGGAATGCAAACAACGGTGGCTCAAGTGGCGGGAACGGTCCGGAGGCATGCGAGAATCAGACCCCCACGCTCTCAGTCACACGAATTGACGCTCCGAAAATGGAAGACTTGGGAACTCCGTTTGACACAGACGGACAAGACATCAACGGACCGTCTCATTGGTCTAGCCAATACGGAAAGTCGCCGGAAATCGTCCCGCTAGCGGGCGAAGAAGGCCTTTCGGTTCTTTTCCAAGCACAAGATCAGGACGACAACGCTTACCTGGCGCGCGTTGCACAGAGCGGTTCCGACTATGGGATATCTCATGCCTACCGGATCGCGAGTCTCGGGAGGATCATGGGTCTCGCGCAGGATGATCAGGGGAACTTCTTTGTCGCGAGTGGGGTGGATGAAGACGAGGCAGTCGATGCTGTGTACCCACCCAACAAGGTTCATCGGCCCGACATCGTTCGCATCGTCAAGTTCGACGCCCAGGGCTGCGTTCTCATGGAATCCGACGTGGACATGGCCAGAGGCGCAGCCAAGAGCGACTCCGAGATCATCGTGAACCCGATGACCGCTGCGAGCTCCCGACTGGTGTGGGGCGACGACCGTCTGCTCTTGGTCCACGGACACAACACCGAGCCCGACGCGAATCTCGGAGGAACTCGACATCAAAAAGCAATCAGCACTCTCCTCAACGCCGTGGACGGAACAGTCACTCGAACTTCCACGATGTGGGTGAGTCATTCATTCGATCAACGGGCGCTCTGGGACGGCTCTGGGTTTGTCGAGCTGCATCTCGGCGACGCCTACCCGCGATCGATTGCGCTCGGACACTACAGTGATTCAAGCGGACGCGGCGCCTACGCTGCCTATCGCATCAAGGGGCCCACGGGAGCGAACAATACGTACTCCAGGTTGGGCGGTATCGTGCAAACGACTGATCCATCCTACGGCTACCTCGCCTTGTTCTCAACGGAGCGCACCAGCGATATAAGCAGCGGAACCGTTCGAGGAACGCGCGATGTTGCGCTCGTGCGCGTAAAGACCAACTTCGTCGCCTCCAACACCGACACTAGCGTCATCGAAGAAGGCGGCACAACGAGTCCTCAATCAGTGACTTCCGCGGATCAAGCGGTCACCAACCACGTTCGTTGGCTGACTAACCTTGGAGCAAACACTCACGCGGAAAGACCCCGTATCGTCGCCATTGAAAACGGCGAATTTATTGTAATCTTCGAACGCTGGAAGTCAGCACCAGGAGACGCCTATGAGGGCACCTTTGCTCTCAAGATCGACAGCAGTGGAGCAATAGTCAGTGGGCCTACGGAAATCGTCGGCAAGCATCACATCAGTCGAGGGGACGACATTGCCGCATGGCGCAACCAGGCCGTCTACGTCACTGGGGGTGGCGGGAAACTCCACCTCAATTTCATTAATGCAACCTTGCAAGGGACACGAGTCAGCCTGCCCTAGGGGATAACCTTGAAGCGCGACGACGAGAAGTTGTCGACGAGCTGACTCATTTCTGAAGCTGACGAGGTGGGAGCTCACTGTGGAACCGCCGATCCTAGGTTTCCAAAATGTGTTCTGATCAAACCAGCTACTGCTTCATTGAAAGCGCACCCCTCATCCGTTCGGAAACATCCAACGCAGACCTCGCCAAAGCGATCAATTCAGCCATTTTCAGCTAGTTGACACTTCCAATCAGAAGCAGGTTCACTTCACGATTTGGCAGCTTTCGGCTCACGGACTTGGTTCGATGCGGTCACCTTTGTGGCGTGAGTTCCAGCGAATCCGAATATGACTTCTCTAGCGTCTACCGCGAGCACTCTCCCTTCGTCTGGCGCATGGCGCTGCGAATGGGAGTGACTCTGGCTGAGGTCGACGACGTTCATCAAGAGGTCTTCGTAGTCATCCACCGACGGCTCAGCGAGTTCGAGGGCCGTTCCAGCCTGCGCACGTGGATTTTTGGCATCTTGCGCAAGGTGGTCCTCACCCAGAGGCGTAGCTTCGCGCGCAAGGACGCGAAACATCAAACCAACGACGACTTCGATCCTGATGTCTTCATCGCCCCCGGACATGAACCCGATGAATCGGCGAGTTTACGGGAAGAAGTAGCGCTCGCTCGGGAGCTCATCGCTCTCGTCGACAAGGACAAGCGGCTACTTCTGCTTCTCGTACTTGTTGAGGAGTTCAGCGTGACAGAAGCCGCCCAGGCCCTCGACCTCAACGAAAACACCGCTTCATCGCGTCTTCGTGCTGGGCGGCAACAGTTCTCCGCGGCACTGGACAGACACCGCGCCAAGGGGCGCTTTCGGGCAAGACACGCAGACTAAACAACAAAACGCACCGTCCCCCGTGTGCAGGAAGACGGTGCCGCGAATCTTTCAATCAGACTCGGCCAAGAGCGGGCGAACAAGAACGCTGCGCTAGCGAATCAGCAGCCGCGTCCAGTTTCCCCATCAACTGTGCACTGATAAACCCTCACGAAGTCGACGAGCATCGTTTGGGGGAAAGTGGTGCTCGCATCAGGTGGTCCAGGCCACGCACCACCCACGGCGACATTCAGCAACAAGTGAAAACGCTGATCGAACGGAGCCGGAAACGGATGCCCTTTCGTGTTCCAGTCGTTCTGAGTGAGAAAGTGGACATCGTCGACGTACCAACGGATCTCGCCTTCTTCCCATTCAGCCGCGTAGGTATAAAACGTATCTCCCACGAACAAGGGAGGCGAATAAGGCTCACCCGAGTGCCAGTTACCTGGCCAGGAATCTCCATAATGAAGCGTACCGTGGACCTCATTCAACGTCGGGGATGTATTGACAGCCTCCATGATGTCGATCTCGCCGCTAGCAGCCCAGCCGCCGTAGATATCATCAGTCGGCAGCATCCAGAAGGCGGGCCAGAGACCTTGGCCTTGTGGTAGGCGAATTCGCGCCTCAAAGCGGCCATACGTAAACGAGGCAGTCTCTTTGGTATTCAGGCGTGCCGACGAGTAAGGGAGGCTGACGATGGTCTGGTCCCCTCCTGGGCCTCCGATACTACCCTGGGGCGAGTCCGCCAAAGCGACGATGTGCAGGGCTCCGTCGCGAACGAAGCTATTCTTCGCGTCGGCGACGTAGCACTGTTGCTCGTTGTTGCCGCCTCCCCAACAATTCACTTCATGTTGCCATTTGCTTGAGTCGATTTGCTCGCCTTCAAATTCATCAGACCAAACAAGAGTCCAACCTGGAGGAGCCGCTACGACGGGCTCCTTGTCCATCACCTCGTCCATGGCGTCTTGAAGGTCCGTGGTGGGTTCAGGATTATTGTTGATCGTCTCGGGATACTCGCGCGGCGTCAGCACGTCTTGACGAGGCGGCGACCATTGGTTTTCGCTCGCTTCTTCTGGTGGCTGACTACAGGCTGTCGTGAGAGCAAGGGTGGAGAGAGAAAGAATCGTTCGATGGGGAAACTTGAACATGTCGCTAGGTGCCCCCAGCTGATGAGTTCCGTGATGAAATGTGACATCGATTCCACATTAGTTTTTCACTGGAAAAGTGGCCTATCCAGAGCGTCATTGACCGTTCTTTCCCAGGCCTTCAGCTCGAAATCGCACCGCAACAATCCCGATCTGGATACATTTCCCCACTGAAGCCACGCCACCACCCCGAATGCGACTCGACGCCCTGACTCTGCCCCACTAGCCTCATCGAGTGGTCATCGACGCATTCTATCGGCTTGCCTACCGTGTTGCTTACCAAGGGGCCCGCGTCTACTGGCGACTCACCCATCCAGACAATCACGGCGCGCTCGTCACCATCTGGCACGAAGGAAAAGTACTGCTCGTCCAAAATTCCTACGTGAACTACCTGAGTCTACCAGGTGGTCACGTCAATCCAGAAGAGTCAGCCGTTCAGGCCGCTGTGCGAGAACTGCGTGAAGAGATCGGGCTCAACGTCCTTGAAAAAGATCTCCTCCAGGTGCTCGATCACACGCATCAGTGGGAGGGGCGCACCGACCGAGTCGAGTTCTTCGAACTCGACGTTTCCGAGCCACCCCAGATCAAGATTGACAATCGCGAGGTCATTTCGGCTCTTTGGTTCACGCCGGCCGACGCGCTTGCACAAAATCTCTTTCCTCCTCTGCGCCAGGTGATCGAGACAAAAGCTGCTGCTCTGGCTTAGGCTGCATGTCTCTCACTCGCCCGTCAGCGGACGCGGCTTTCCGTAGCCTCTTCAGTGAACGCGCTGAGCAATGGGATGAATCCCAATGGATTGCCTACACAGTGCTCGCGGCAGAAGGCTGTCTGGGACAATCCGCGCTGGATGCCCTCGGGATATCTGCAAGCGAAACTGAGCGCGGACTGGCTAAGGAGTTCCTTTGCCCAGGGGATGAATTTAGACCCATTGCTTTGATGCGTGGACCACTGTTTGAGCCCGGTTACCGACTTGCGCCAGCAATGCGTCAATTGACCCTCAGGGCGGCAAGGAGCCGCGGGATCTTGGATGACGCTGTCATTCGAGCCCAGGAGTTGATGGGGCGACGAAGTCAGGCCGCTTTGATCAAGAGACTGCAGCACGGCACCCTGCAACCCCGCACCGACGCTCAGAAAACGGTGGATTCAAGCGTTGAGATCGAATTTAGGGAATCGATTGCGCATTGTTTCGACGCAGACTGGGTCGAACAAATCTGGAAAACAAAAGCGCCCAATGTTTACGGTCGCGTGCTGACTCAAAGTCTCCACTTCTTTGATGACGTGACTCACGTCTTCAATTGGTGTGCGGCGCAGGAAGACACCCTCGCCGCCCCAGAGCTCTGTGAGGCTGTCACTGCCCAGGCGATTCACCGCATTCAGACAGCTCCAGCCTTTCGCTTCGCGGCTGGCCTTGAGGCCAGTGCCCGGACTGGGTTCGAGGCGGCACTCCAATTCACCGAAGGCAACCACGAACTCGCCCAAAGGCTCATCGACCAAAGTCGGGCCCTCGCTCCGAAGAAGCATCCTCGACTGCATGCATTGACACCACTTCTGGCACTGCTCTACGCAACGCGCGACGACGAAGCCTGTGCAGGAGTAGCTTCGGCGTGGTTAAGCTCAAGAAACGGCGACGCCACAAGCAAGAGTGCCGGTCGCGGCCTGCGCATGTTTCTGCGTTACCGCTCTGAACCAGAAACTCGGCTCAAGCGGATTGATGCGCATCAACTTCCCGCTGATGCGAGCGGTTGGGAGATCTTGTTTTTGGGGCTCACGGTACATGCCTTCCTGGAGCAAGAGGGAACCCGAGCCGCATGGTGTCAGCTCTTGGTGCGGCGCGGTGAAACATGGCTGAATCGAGGTTATTTGTGGGTCGGACGCCAGGCGCTTGTGCTTGCGCAGAAGCTCGATTCGAAGTTGTTTGCTCAGGCCTCGACGCACGCTCATACCATCGTCGAGCAACCGGGAGATCTCACCTCGCTCGTTCGCGTGCGGGAGCCATGGGAACTGAGCCTGGCGGCACTCGCGCGCGTGAGTACGCAGATGGCCGAGCCGCCGACCCGATACCGACTCGAATGGTATGTACAGCCAGCCTCCGGCAGTGTGAATAAGCCAGGCCTGCAAGAGTTCCAATCAGCAAGCGGTTGGTCCACCACTCGGCGCATCACCTTCGCAGAAGCCAAGGAGTTCATCGGGGACATGCCTCCTGAAGATCAGCGCGTCCTCACAAAGATCGATGAAGCCCGTGCCGAGATAGAGCACGCAGACGTTCTTGAGGGACTCATCGGCCACCCCCGCGTCGTCGACGGCGCGCGCGGAGGGACTCGCGTCGAGATATCGGCAGGTATTTGCCAGCTCGTCACTCGGGATGAAGGCAATGAGCTTCACATCGAGGTTCAGCCGCGGGGGCTTGGGCCGGGCTTGAATGTCGTGCGCGATGGGGATTCCCGCTTAAGCATCGTCAGGGTCACCCAACAAATGCAGCAGGTGATCGACACCCTGCCTCCCGATTTTCGGGTCCCTCTGGCTCAAGCAGCGCGGGTGCTGGATGTGCTCGGCAAGTTGTCAGAAGCAATCCCGATCAAAAGTCCTCATCTGTCAGGTGATCAGCGCAAAGACGCGGATTCCACGCCCTGCCTGCGCATTACACCGTCGGCGGGTGCCTATCTGGTCGAAGCAGGTGTTCGACCCTTTGGTGAACAGGGTCGCTTCTTTGTGGCGGGGCTCGGCGCGGCGATCCTCTCAGCGACACACCAGGGTCAGCGCCTTCGCACAGAGCGAAACTTCGATCTCGAGAAACATCGGGTCTCCACCTTGATCGCAGCTTGTCCGCGTCTACTTGAGGGTCAACAAGACCCGGACGCAGCGCGCGCTCCAGGCGAATCCACTCAGAGCTGGGTGTTCGATGGCGAAGGCCTGGTCGAAATGCTCGCGGAAATACGTGACAGCAAAATAGTCTGCGCTTTTGAATGGCCGACCTCGACGCCGCAAGTACTCCAAGGAAATGTCTCGACCAAAAGCCTCCGTGGCACGCTCCGATCAAAGAAGGGCTGGTACATTGTCAGTGGAGAAGTAGCGATCGATTCGGTCACGCGCATTTCAATCGCGGAACTCACGCGGATGCCAACGCTCGCGCGTGGGCGATTTGTCCGCTTGCCCAACGGGAACTTCTTAGAGATTGAACGACGAGTTCGACGCGTGATGGCAGCCCTCGCGGGTGCGAGCTCACCCAAAAAGTCAGCAAACGAACTCAAGCTCGGAGCGGCACGACTGCCAGCGCTGAAGTTGCTTGAGAAAATGGCAGAATTCGACATCGACGCTCCTAGTCGTGAAGCCTTCGAAAACCTGAGCATCGCCGCTCCCGCCGCGCCGATACCCAGCTCCCTTCGTGCCGACCTGCGAACTTATCAGCTGGAGGGGTTTCGCTGGCTCAAGCGCATGACTGATCTCGGGCTCGGTGCCTGTTTGGCCGATGATATGGGCCTCGGCAAGACGGTGCAGATCATCACACTCCTCCTTTCCCGAGGACCAGGGCTTGACCACTTGGTCGTTGCACCGACCTCAGTCTGCACCAATTGGCTGCGGGAGATTGCTCGTTTTGCCCCGGAACTTGAAGCCACCGAATACGTTGGGAACAAGCGCTCGGCACTCCTCGAGCGACAGCCACTGAACGCACAGGCAGAGAGCCGGGTGACCATCGCCAGCTACGGACTGCTCCATGAGGACCGCGAGCGTTTGAGCGAGGTACCCTGGGACACTGTGGTCCTCGACGAAGCTCAGTTCATCAAGAACCCAGTTTCGCTCCGTGCTCAAGCGGCGTTTTCTCTCCAAGCAAAGTGCAAGATTGCGGCGACCGGAACGCCTCTCGAGAACCACTTGGGCGATATTTGGAGCGTCTTTCACTTCCTCAATCCTGACCTGCTTTCCTCCTGGGCGAGCTTCGAGACTCACTTTGCCAAGCCCATCCAGCGCGAGGGCGACACGATCCGTCGCGACACGTTACGTGAGATTGTCCGGCCGTATCTTCTTCGTCGAACTAAAGCGCAGGTTCTCAAAGAGCTTCCCGAGCTGACCACGGTCCGTCACGAAGTCACGCTGTCCAAAGAGGACGCACTTCGCTACGCCCACCTCCGGCAGCAGATCTACGAAAAGCTCTACAACGGCACAGTGAAGCGCACCAACAAGCTTGAGGTATTGGCAGAGATCACTCGCTTGCGCCGATTTTGCTGCCATCCCCAGCTGGTGTTCCCTGAAGCTCCGCCGGAGAGTCGCAAGATCGATGCCTTTCTCGATCTCGCAGATGAGCTTGCGCAAAATGGGCACCGCGCATTGGTCTTCAGTCAGTACGTGGACTTTCTCGGGATGGTCATGGAGAGACTCAATGAGCGTGGAATGAGCTACGAGTCCCTCGACGGCTCGACTGCGAAAGCCCAGCGTCAGGAGCGAATCGATCGCTTTCAAGCGGGAGAGACGCCCCTATTCTTGATCAGCCTCAAGGCAGGTGGTTTGGGGATCAATCTCACGGCTGCGGACTACGTGATCCACCTCGACCCCTGGTGGAACCCCGCGGTGACCTCCCAAGCCACGGATCGGGCGCACCGTATCGGGCAGACGCAACCCGTCACTGTCTACGAGTTTGTCACTCGCAATACGATCGAGGAAGACATTCTTGCGCTGCATCAATCGAAGAAAAAGCTCGCCCAATCACTGCTTGAAGGCGGAGAAGAAGTGGCCCAACTCGAGCCCGAAGACTTGCTCAAATGGCTGGAGAATTCAGCCGAGCAAGAGTCCGTGTTTCTGTAGCCAGCACAGCGTTCATTTAGCCAGCATTGCGGCGGACGCTAGCATTGCGGTAGCGAGTTAGCGAAGTTGACGCGGCTCTTCGTCAACTGATTCATAGGTGGTGTCCACCACGTCGGGGCGGGCTTGGGCGCGGAAGTCGGAACCGACACCGTCACCCGAAAAATCGACGCGACGGACCTTCAACTTACGAATGTGCTGCTGCACCAGACGATTCACGGGAGCCAAAAACAGGTGCCGCGACCAGGGAATCAAGAACGAAAAACCGAGAGCGTCGGTAAGAAATCCCGGTGTCAGCAGCAGCACTCCTCCGATCAAAATCATCACTCCCTCCAGCACTGAATGTGTTGGCGACTCCAGACGACTCAGACTCACTGACCAATCTGCCCACACCCGCAATGCTTGAAAGCGCACCAGGGAACTTCCCAAAGCCGCGGTGAGAATCGTGAGTCCGACAGTTGGCCAAAACCCGATCAGTCCTCCGACCTGGAAAAGCACGAAAATTTCGGCGATGGGCACGAGCACCAGCAGAACGAACAGAATCGGCATGCGTGAGTGCTACCGCGAACAAGGCTCCGAGCAAGTTGGGTGGCTCGCCCGCTCGACGACCTCGAGCCCCTTTGAGATGACAACAGCTCACTCAGCCTCTAAAAGCTGGCCGTGCGCATCTCCCAAGAACCTTTGAATTCCGCCGAAACGGACGAACTCTCCCAGCTTCTCAAGAAGTCCGAAGCCCGGGGCATCGAGTTCGCGCGCGGAGTTTTCGCGGCTGTAGCCACTTCGCCAACCCAAATGGACCCCACCGAGTGGATGCCGCTTGTGCTTGGCCCAGAAGAGCTTAGCGCTTCCGAGCTCAAACGAGCACTCACGCTCCTGATGCGAGAATGCAATGCTTGTGCGGAATGTCTTGTCCTTGGGCATCCTGCTGTCCCGCCGCCAGAACAGCTCGACGCCATTCACCAGTACACTCGAGGCTTCATGCAGGTCGCTGGACGAGACGCTGCCTGGAAGGCTGACACGGACTCGTTTTCACTGGCCGTTCCGTTGATGGCGCTTTCTGGCTACGCCGACGTAGCCAGCCTCACCTCGATTGAAGCAACCAAGGCTCACGAGGACGACGCCTTTGAGGTTCTCGATGAAGAACAGCTGCTTACAAAATACCGCAGCGATCTCGTGGACCACGTTGCCGGCCTCTACGACCACTTCAAAGAGACTCGCAACAAGAAGACCGCTTCCGCCACTGTGGCGGGTGAAGACAAAGTCGGTCGCAACGAGCCTTGCCCTTGCGGTAGCGGACGCAAGTGGAAGAAGTGCTGCGGAGCGGGAAGCTAGCCTTCGAAAACTTTAGCGAAGTGCTTGAAGACGGTCCGTGAGTTCAGCTTGCTCCAAAAAGTGCTGATGCTCAGCCAAATCGCTAACCCGCGAAGATCTTGAAAGAGCTCGGGCACGTAAAGAGGCGGGCGCACGAGGCCTTCGTGAGAGCGAGCTTCAAGGACCGGGATATCCTCTAGGGCCACTTTCCCGACAAAAAGCCAACGGATCAGCTCTGGGCGGCTTTCGGCGATCGCGGCGTGGAGAAAGTTGTAATTCGCCACAATACCCTTCATGTAGACCAAGTCCTTGGTGAACGGAGCGCCACCGCTGACCACTCCGCCCCGAAAAATCCGCTGAGTATTCCAGTAGCAGGTCTCTTCGTTGTAGCCCTCGGTTCGAAACCACTCGAACACGTCATAGAAGCTCGCGCCCGCTTCAGCTTTCTCGACGGCGAGCACTCGGTTGTTCAGGCGATGAGCGCGAGCCGGGTGGCTTGCCAGGGTGAGCACCTCAAGCAGCGCGGCCAAACCTTCTTGAGTAGCTGCCGTCCGTGGCGGTCCTTTTGAGAGCCAGTGGGCCACGGGTTGGCGCTGGCCATTGAGACTCGTGCCCAGATGGGCCCAGCCTTCATGAACCTCAAGGATCCGAATGTCCTCCATCGTGAAGCGCGCGGCGGTGCGCACCTTCAAGTAGTCACTTCCGGCGGCGGCATCGGCAGCAATGCCGTCATCAAGAATCACGCGAATTCGTCCATCCCCAAAAACACTCGCCAGGCGTTCATTGAGCATCTCGACAGCCATTTCGGCAGTGATGTTGCGCACCGCTGGAGGACCGAGCAGAGAATCGTCGAGCGTCGTGAGGATATGGTACATATCGTGCGCCACGTCGCTGACGCTCGTTGAACCATCCGCAAACTGGTCCGAGGCCGAACCGTAGAGCTCTCGGGAAAGTTCGTAGAAACGCTGGGTTCCACGAGCTTCGAGCATTTCAATCACGCGATAGTACTCAGTGGCTGTCTCGATCATGATTCGAGCGATGGGATCCTGTTCACCCAACTGATGCTGAATGTCAGTGGTGATCTCAGCGAGCAGGTCCTTCTGATGAACGGGATCAAACGTGAAAACGTCCGAGCTGTACTCAATCTTCGGGAGCTCCTTGTAACCGCTCTGCTTGAAGCGTTCGAGGGTATCGGCCGGCCACTTCACGCTGTCGAGAATTCGAATCGGCTGCTGGGCATCGACAATGCGCAGTGCCAAGACGGAAACCTTCTCCTTATATGAGCGCCATAGAGGAGTCCCCTCACCTACGTCCGGGGCCTGTGCAAACTCAGAAATTGTCATCAATCTTCCTCTTGAGGAGGCACCGAACGCCCCACTCTTCCGAATATTACTAGCTATAGCGTTCCGTGACCCTGGAACTGTAGATAAAATGATGCCGAGCCCTCGGTTGCCTGTTAGCGTGCCTGATTGGCAGATGACTGGTGCAATCGCGCTACTTAACGAAGACCTCGAGTCTCCCCGCTACGACAAGAGCTACGGGGGCCAACTGGCTGTGTTCTCTCGCCGCTGTCCAGGCTCGACCACGGCGAACGAAGACAGCGCCCTGGTCATCTCCACCGACGAAGGATTGGTCATCGCCGTGGCGGACGGAGCGGGTGGAGGCCTGGAGGGCGACAAAGCCTCGAGAATGGCCATTCAGGCCCTCAGGCGCCATATTGAGCGCGAAGGCTCCCAGTCGAGAACTGCGATACTCGACGCCTTCGAAGAGTCCAATGCCCAGGTTCTTGGCCTCGGAACCGGCGCAGCCACGACGCTTTCGGTGGTGGAGCTTCAGCAGCTCGATGGCAAAACGCTTCTACGCCCCTACCACTGCGGCGATTCAAGCACGCTCGTCACCGGTGGGCGCGGCAAAGTCAAATTGAACACGATCCCTCACTCACCCGTCGGGTACGGCGTCGAGGCCGGATTGATTGAACCTCAAGACGCGCTGCATCACCACGACCTCAACATTGTCTCCAATGTGATCGGGCTTTCCGACATGCGCGTCGAGATGGGATCGATGCTCACTCTTTCATCCCTCGACACTGTGGTGCTGGGTTCAGACGGATTGTTCGACAACCTTCAGCTGTGGGAAATCGTACAAATTGCTCGCAAGGGATCTCTCGCGAATGCGGCACGCGAGCTTGCTGAACTTGCCACCAAGCGCATGCAAGAACCCCAAGGTGATGATCCGAGCAAGCCGGACGACCTCACCTTCATTCTCTTCCGACCAGGCAAGAAGAAAAAGAAGCGGAAGAGTTCGCCTCCCGCTGAGGGCTCGTCACCAATGAAGAGCTAGTCACGCTCCGAGAGGTGAATCAGAAGTCGGCACAATGGCTACCAGCTGAGCTCTTCAAGGTGGTCCCGCAACTGAACGGCGTTGCGAAATCTCTCGCGAATCAGGCCCTTTTTGAGCCCACGCACGATTTCCTTGATCACCTGTGGTTGCTTCGAATAGTGGCGAGGCCCACCCACCGCAGCGTGCAGGATCTCCACCAAGCCGCACACATCATCCTGCAGTTGCTCCGGCTTACCACCGTCCCACTGGAAGAAGTCGATCACCTTCACCTCAAAGTGCAGCCCCTGACGACGCACCATCACATTCCCCGCGTGCAAGTCTCCATGGGACTCGCGCTTTTGGTGCACCTGCGCCATTCCGCGCGCGAGCGCAGCCAGTAAATGCAGCGCCTCGAAGGGAGTGAGTCTCTTGCCCGGCTGTTCGCTCAAGAAGTCCGTCAGAACTTGTCCTTCGGCAAACTCTGAAACCAGGAACGTCACTGGCTCGTCCCCGCAAAGAATCTTTTCCTGGGTGACGTACTGAATCACTACCGGACAATCCCGCAACTTGTGAAGCTTCTTCGCGTAGAACTTGACCGCTCGGTCACGCGCATTTCGATTTGGATAGAAAAACTTTGCCGCTCTATCCACACCGGTCAGCTGCTCACGGATGCGAAACACTTCGCCTTCCCATCCGCCCCCCAGTCGTTCTATGACTCGGTACTTGCCCAAGAGCTTGTCGCCCGCCTGAAAATTGAAAAGCTTGTTCCGCTGCACGCGCGCTGACATTGATCATTGATTACCACGGAAGCGGAAGCTCCTGCACGGTTCGGACGAAATTCCCGAGAAGAGTCGGCTCTTTGACCGTCTCTCGAAGCTGAGGAAGAGTGACCATTGTCACGCTGTGTGGACATTGATGAATGATGGCACGCACCCACTTGTCCCCAATCGGTCATTTTCCACGCGCTTCCTTAGGATTTCTCAGCGCGACGCTCATCCTCGCATGCGGGAGCCAGGGGGAACCCGGGGGATCGAGCGGCGACGGCGGCGCCCCGACCAGCTCGACAACGGGCGGATCATCTGCGGGTAGCGGAGCCGCTCCCGGCGTCAGCACTGGCGGCGCGGCACCCCAGCCAGGGACCGGCGGCTCAGGCGTTGGAGGCACGAGTACTGAGCCAGTTCCAGGAACCTTGGCGCCCCCGCAGTTTGTCGACCAAGACGCACCCTCGGATGGCGGAACGATCACCTTCACGGAAATCGGAAAGGCGGGCTCCTACCTTTCACGACGCGCCCCGGACTCCGGCCAGTGCGACGGCTACAGTCAGGACCAGTGTTGCATGACAACGGTCCAAGAGGAGAGCAATGCGCTGACACCTTGGGACAAAGACTTGATCATGACTCTCCGCGGTCCGCTTCTCGTCAAACAGGTGGCCGCCTATCAAACTGCCGACCCGAATGCGGCAACATGGCCCCTTGTCTCCGTTTGGGATGATCGCAAGCCTAGCGAGAATTCGGGCGTCGCGTTTCGAGGCGACGGTGAAAGCGCGGGGACCTTTAGTGGAACCGTGGGGTCGAGCTGCATCCTGGACGTAATGACAGACTCGCCTTTCGCCTGTGGGATCGACGGCTTCTGCGAGCAAAACATGCCCGATCGACTGGGATGGGCCGGCTCGAAGATGCTCGTGGTCCTGGCCAAGATGCCCGACCATGGAGAGATCGCAGACGCTCAGCACTGTACGACGGACCCAGGCCAAAACTGGTACAACGCGCCCTGGATCGGACTCAGCTCCGGGGAATTGATTCGCACCAATAAGTTCGGGAGCTGCAATTGCTACGGGAGCACGCCACCCGCCTGGTACGACGGCGAAGGTTGCGGCCAGTTCAATGTTTTTGAAGTGGTCAACGACAACAACGACTTCCAAAACTTCGACCTCTTCAGCACCAACTTCTTCGCCTACCATGGGTATGTGGGTGGCGGCCCATGTGGCAAAGGGTGCGACCTCAGCGCACTCCCCGGGAGTGTCGATCTCGTGGACAAGGCCAACAGCCAGGCTGCCCAAACAGGCGTGAGCGTGAGCGCCGAGTCGGGCAGCAGCAATCCGGGAGTAGCATTCGTCAGGCCATGGCAGGGCTACCGCTATTTCGTCGTGCTGTTCGATGTGAAGACGCGCAACGTGCAGTTGGCACTCCTGCATCCCGACAAGATCCCACTGGCTGCTCAAACAGTCTTGCCAACCTTCCCGGGGTCCATGCCCCGCGAAACAGTCGACGCCCTGCTCAATCTCCGCCTCCCCCAGTAGACAAATTCGTCGAGAGTTAGCGCGAACACGCGAGAGACCCACGGAGCCGCACAGGAATACTGATCAAAGAGAACGCTTCCGGACATGAATGAGCGAGCACCTGGTGAAGGAGCTGGGCATTGTCATGAAGTACACCTCAACACTTTTCTTTTTGGGCCTTAGCTCTCTTGCTACCCTCGCAATCTATGGTTGCTCCGATCCTCTAGCGAGCGGTGACGGCGACGGCCCCAAGGTCGTCGGTGACGGCGACACTGGCGACGGCGACCCCGGTGATGGCGACGATAGCGGAGGCATGGGCGATGGCGACGGTGACTCGATTGATCCCACTCTCGGCGGTATGGGTGGCGGCACACCCGTCGGCAATTGCACCCCCAAGACAATTGGTCAGCTGCGCGACTTCCAGTCAATTTATGCAGCCGGTTCACCGGTAGAGGGACAAACTGAACTGCTCACGCTTTGTCCGGTCTACGACGACTTTCAGTATGATTGGTCAACGCGTCCGGACCCTGAGAACATCTTTCCCATCGATTTTCTCGGTTATCCAGAAAAGGGCATTCCCGCTGTCGATTTGGGACCAGACCAAAAGCCCGTCCTCTCTGATCCACAGAAGCAGTTCACAACGGTGACCTCAGCCGAGACTTTCGCTGCATGGTACAGGAGCGATCCCAACTGCAACAAGACCTACGAATACGAGCTCGAGATGGTCGAAGATCCCGTTTCAGGGAAACTCACCTTCGACAGCTCAGCGTTCTTTCCGCTGGATGGCGAAGGTTACGGCGACTCAACTGGCCATAACTTTCACTTCACCTTCGAGCTCCACATGAAGTTCGTTTACCACACCGGGGACACCTTCAACTTCGATGGCGACGATGACTTGTGGGTTTTCATCAATGGAAAGCTGGCGCTCGATCTAGGCGGCGCCCATGCGCCTCAAGCCGGAGAGATTCAGCTCGACACATTGGGGCTCCAAGATGGCAAGGAGTACGCTATCGACTTCTTTCATGCTGAACGCTCGCAATGGGAGTCGAACTTCCACATCGAAACGTCACTCCAGTTCTCCAACTGCGAGCCGATTCTGCCCAAGTGAGCTCACTCCCAAAACACACAAGCAAAAGCCCGAGGAGTCATTCTCGGGCTTTCTTCATTTCATCAGCGCTTCCACGATAGCCCAATGGCTCTCACTCACAGCACCCGCCCGAATGCAGCGTACCTTTCCTGCGGAGCTGACGAAAATGTGCAAAGGAAGCCCCGCGCCGGCATCCAAGGAAAGACTCTTCATCCAGTCCGGGAGACTCTCCGGATCTTTCATATGATGACTGGTGGGCAAATCCGGGTGCTTCTCGGCAAACCCCGCAAGCGCTTCAGGCTCTTCGTCAGCTGAAACAAAGACGACGTCCCCAAGCAGCTTCGAGCGCCACTCGTCAATCATGGGCATCTCCTCGACGCAGGACTTGCACCAGGTCGCCCAAACATTCACCCAACGCGGCTCGCCCGCGGAACGAGAGGGCGCCGCACCTTCAAGCTCCGGGAGCTGAAAAGTCGAACCGTTCTGCACATCACAGAACCCGGCAAGCTCCTTTTCGCTCACCGTGCTTTTCGCGGTCACCGCCGCATAACGCGCCGGAGGAGCCTCGCCTTGAGGCGCGGCGGACTCCTCACAGGCAACAAGAGAAAGAAGCACCACACCCAGGGCGACAGGTCGTCCTGGAATGAGGTGTCGCATCCCGTAGGGAATCAGAGAGTGCAGTCGATCCATGTAATGAAGGCGCTTCGGTTGAGGTCGTCGGGCGTGCATTGTTCATCAGAACCGCTTCGCTTCCAATCACAAAAGCTCGGATCAAGTTGAGCGAACTCCTCACCCAACCAAAGCAAACCGACCTGATCGTCCAGCTCCGGATCTTTGAACTTCTGCTGAAGATGCTCCAAGACAGCCTCAGCGCGAGCCCGTGAAAGCTCTCGATTCGTCTCTTCCGAGCCCTCGGGAGACGCACGCGACACCACAAAAAAGTAGCTTGCTCCCCCCCGATTCGCGAACGTTTGATCAATCGCGCTCAGATCTAGCTCATCCAGGTCAACGCCACTCTGTTCAAATTGCACAATGCTGCCGCGGTCCTTCATCGGCAGAAACAGGGCATTGAAATCCTCCCCGCTCATCGTCGCAACACTCTTCGCGTCAACCGGTTCGCAGCCGCGACCAGCAGCACCTTGAATCAGGCCGCAGCTGGTCAGAACGCGGCGCAGGATCTTTTGGAGACGCGGCGTACAATATTGCTCGTTCGCCTCTGCTGCTACCGCGACCTGGGGCCCGGCTTCAGCCTCAGCTTCCGCCGCCTGCAAGCGGACATCGGCCTGAGCTGTCCAACGTATCACCAAGAACGGCGACAACAGCCCGAACACCAAGCCACAAATCACAAGAATTGCGCGTTTCATTGTCCTTCTCCTGCTTCTTCTGACGGGGTCACTTCAGCTTCTTTGGTCGCCGGCTTCGTCTCCTCTGCTTTCGGTCCAGGGGGCTTTGCGACCGCTGGCTCGTCTTCACCGGATCCGTCTGGATCCACCAGCATCGCCTTTCGGGCGTCCTCGAGCGTGATCTTTCCTTCGCGCTCCGGCTCTTCAACGTCGGGACCGCGTTCATCCTCCTCTTCCGAAGGCGCAGCAGCAGGCGCTGAAGACTTCGCCTTCTTCGCGGAACTAGGACGTGCTGAGCGCACATCTGTGTTGACAGCACGCTCCGGTGCCTCTTCGCGCGGTCGTGGATCTTCTTTTGCCTTCTTGATCAATCGAGACAGCGCAAAGTCGAGACCGAGATCGGTATCTTCGCCGCACAAGCGCCAACCGTTCACGAATACCTGCGGAGTGAGCACCTGCAATTGATTCTTCACTGCCCAGCGCAGCGACTGGTTCACTTTGGCCTTAGCTTCCGATGACCCAATGCACGAGGCCAGTGCAGGGAACTGCTGCTTCGCCATCCGCTGTGCGGCCGAAGGATCTTGAGTCGTCGCCTCCATGATCGCCTTCTGATTCTCGAAAGCCCAAGAAAGTACAGGCGCAGGATCCGTTGAGCAAAGGACGGCCTCGCTCACGCTACAGGCGCCAGGATGAATCGAGCGATCGATCATCCAATTGCAGCTCTCGTCCAGTGGGAACAACAGCGCCATTCGGTCGACCTCGTCGTCGCGTCCCATGGCCGCCCAGCGTTCCTCGAAGCCTTTGCATGAGGGACATAGGGGATCCATCACTTCCAGCATCTCCGCGCGTCCTTGCTGTGGACCAAGCGGAACTAAGATTGAAGAATCGTACCCGAAGTGTGGCAACGAGCCACAACTTCCGACGTACGACGAGAAGTCAGGCGCAGAGAGCGCGAATGCCGCAACCGGGGCGAGCACGAACGCTCCGCCGAGAGCACTAGCGACCATGACCCCTGAGATCCCAAATCGGCTCCTCGCTCCCTCACGCGATCCCGTCGCTGCCGGCACGTCTCCGGCGGGTACCTCAGCGCGTCGAGCCTTCAGCCAAAGGAGAAGCGCGCTCATGCTCGCCACGAAGCTCGAGGCGTAAATCCCAATGCACAACTTGCAAGCGGCATCCAACTTGGCAAACGACAAGTAGCCCATCACCAGCGAAGTGATCAGTGGCACCAGGGTAGCAGCGAAAAGAAAGCCAGTCGCTTTCCGATCGCGCTCAAGCCCTTTGAGCACCAGCCAAGCGGCCACAAACGCCAAAAAAGCGAACACGGGCATCGCGGGCAATGCCACTGGTATCCCGCCCCAGACTGTTTCTCGAAACACGGAAGAGTACGGGCTCATCAATGTCGCGTGGCAGCCGCTTTCGCCGCTTTGGTCCGCTGCCGCCATTCCGGGCAAAAACGAACAATGAATCCCGTGAACCTGGCGGTCCAAGTGGGCAACAAAGTCGGAAGTGGATACCGCCGCAAATACAAAGCCAGCACAACTGGCGAGAGCGCTCAAAATCGTGAGCGGATCTATCTTTTTCATGGTCTCCCCCTTGAAGGGTTCGAGGCTTTCAGTCGAATTGCCAATCAGCAACCCAACCGAGTACCGGAGACCGCGGAGTATCAGCTCATGTTCCGCGTAGCACGCAAAATTTAAATGAAGTTACACATCTTTGAACAATTGCCCCAGAGTTTCAGCTCTGCCGAAACTTTGAGGCGCAACCGGCTCACTCGATCACTGAATCAAGCTCTTGACTCGACCAGCGATTCGGCCGGGAGGCTCAATCACCGGTGCAGCCGGCCCGGGATCCAGCTGCGCGAAGGTGCGCAGAGCGTCGGCATAACGCTGTTTGGCTTTCTCAAAGAGGACGTCATCGCCAGCCTCAGCCGCTGACCAAATTTCTTTGCGTGCTGCCTCGGTTTCTCTCATCAAGCGATATCGAGACAGATTAAATACCCGAGCTGTCATTCTCTACTCCAATCATTAAGAACTCATATTTGCTAGCACATGAATACCAGACGCGCTCGTTCGCAGCATGAATAAACTGCGCGCACGCAGCGAAATGCGTCACACGCGGGCTAACGAACAAGGCTGCTCATCGCGAATGTAAGCAGCATCACTGAACCAATTGTGAACATCGCACCAATCATCAACAACTCCTGTTCTTGGACGGTCCTACTTGAACGGACATCGTCGGTTGAGGTGGTTCCGCGCTCGCGCTGAAACTCTCGCGAAGTTGACGAAACCGAAAGCCGACTCGTCTTCGCGTCGCTTCAAAGAAAACACAGGCGAACCACACGGCGAGCAGTGCACAGGATATGCCAAGGCCACCCGAAGGGGCCCTCTGAGCACCAGGAGGCGACAACCACGGAGCTGCTCCCACATCAACGCAGGCATTTTTCCGGAACGATTGACTATAGATTGGGTCTCGCGAAGAATACCCTCACACTATCCCGACACTGCCGTTACAATTTTCGCAGAACCCGACCGTTAGAAAGAACATGCAGCCCTCACCTATCTCCTTGAGTCAGTCCCTTCGGAAAGTTCGTTTTGGTCTCCTCGTTCTCATGGCAGGACTGATGATGGCCTGTGGCGGTGCGGATCAAGAGCGCCCCCCGGGCATTGGCTTCGGTGGCGGCAATGGCGATCACAACCTCGATGACGGTCCCTGTGAAGACGGAGACGCAGAGGTATGCAGCGCGACGATCTATCAGGCCAACGGAGTAAAGTCCTGCTTTCGCGGAGTTCGTCAGTGCGTCGATGGCAAGTGGAGTCAGTGTACCGAGCCAGCTGACGAACCGAGCGAATGATCGCTGCAATCGTTGGGTTGCATCACTAACCGCTCATTGTACGGCTCCCCGGGAGCGGCACTGCTTCCTGAGAACAGCGTTGCCTCGTAAGATCAGCGCTGCCTCGAGAGAACTGCGCTGGGAATCACTGATCCCGCCGAGCGCTGAGTTTGAGCGACTCTGACGAACGCCCGCCAGTCCTGATGTGACAGGGATTCTCCGCTGACCGGAACCTTCCGTTGCGAAAACAATCCTGAAGTATGTCTCTGTGGCTGTACGTGTGCGCAGTCGTTTCATTCACGCACAAATCTTCCGCTGTGGAACCGCTTTTCCATCTCAGGAAACACTCAAGAAGCATAACTTGAAAGAGTCATGCGCTTACCGTTTTCAGCTTCCCTACCTTATCCGCTTTCCCCGACCCCGCGCAGGAAGGGTGGTGGAAGCGTTCTACTTCTCAGATGGGCTCAGTTATTCCTTTTGGCCGGCCTGGCCACAGCATGCGGAGGCCCTGACGGGAATGGCAACGGGGATGACGTGTCTGTCGGGGGCGACGGGGACGGAGACAACAAGGTTGGCGATGGTGATGGCGACGATGACGGAACCATCACCATCGGAGATGGCGATGGGGATAGCGGCACCGGTGGCAGCGATGGCGAAGAAGGCGATCCCTGCTTGGGTCCGATGCCACCCGCCGACTGCAAACTCGATTATGAACCCTCTGGTCCGGGCTGTGGGGACGGAGAAATCAACGTCGACGGCGAAGAGTGCGACGACGGCAATGGCACTCCAGGCGATGGCTGTACGGGGCTTTGCGTGATCGAACCCAATTACGAGTGCGACGAAAATGGCTGCACAAGCACCATCATCTGTGGCGACGGCTCCACCCAACCAGGTGAAGTGTGTGACGACGGAAACAATGAAGCGGGCGACGGTTGCGGGCCTGACTGTCTCCTCATCGAAACTGGTTTCACCTGCCCGCCAGACGGTGGGGAATGTAGCGAGATCGATCCCTGCAAGACCCTCAGCCCACCGGCTTCGTGCTTCCCTCCTCCCGGCTCCTCGCCTTATTGCGGCGACGGACTCAAGAACAACAGTTGGGAGGCTTGCGACGACGGAAATGCGGTTCCGGGCGACGGATGTAACGGCGCGTGCGCGGTCGAACCGAACTGGAATTGCAGCACGGGAACTTGCGTCTTCACCATCGTTTGTGGCGATGGAAAAGTCGAAGCGGGCGAGGTTTGTGATGATGGCGACACCACCAGCGGGAACGGGTGTCAAAGCGACTGTCTCTCACTGACCCCCGGTTATTCTTGTCCTCCCACCGGCGGTGCCTGTTCCGTCGTCGATCCCTGTGACTCGCCTGCGCCGCCTGCGTCCTGCCAGAACGGCGGCGGTGGTGGTTCCGGTTCGAATCCCTTTTGCGGCGATGGCACAAGGAATCAGTCCAGTGAAGCTTGCGATGACGGCAACACTCGGCCAGGTGACGGCTGCTCAGGTGCCTGCAAAGTAGAACCCAACTGGGATTGCAGCAGCGGCACTTGCGTATCGACGATCGTCTGCGGCGACGGCGTTCGTCAGGGCGGGGAAAAGTGCGACGATGCCAATATGGTCAGCGGAGATGGCTGCAGTGATCTCTGCCAGACCATCGATCCCTACTTTTCGTGTCCCCCCGCAGGCGGCGACTGCGTTTCGACCGTAGAGTGCAATGACGGGCGCATCACAGGATTCGAAGAATGCGAGGACGGGAATCAGACTCCAGGCGACGGTTGCAGTGCGACGTGCACCATCGAAACAGGCTATTACTGCCCCAGTGTGGGTACGAGCTGCCTTCCTATCCCCTTCTGCGGCGATGGGATTCAGACTGCCGGCGAACAGTGTGATGACGCCAATTCGGCGAGTCCCGGATGCGACAGCAGCTGTCGTATCGAAACGGGCTACGCCTGCCCCACTCCAGGAGCAGTTTGCATTGCCATCAATGAGCAGTGCGGCAATGGCAAGATTGAAGGCGACGAGCAATGCGATGACGGCAACGGAACTGCCGGCGACGGTTGCAGCGCTTCCTGCGGGCAGGAGACTGGCTTCAGCTGTCCCAGCGCCGGCAAGGCGTGCGTGGCTACCTGCGGCGATGGAATCATCAAAGGCCGTGAAGTGTGTGACGATGGCGGCATTGTCGCAGGCGACGGCTGCTCACCCAGCTGCACCTTCGAACCAGGTTTCTATTGCAATGCTGCACTCCCCACCGTTTGCACGACCGACACCTGTGGCAACGGGCAAGTGGGCAGCAGTGAGGCGTGTGACGATGGCAACACGATCCCTGGTGACGGCTGCGCTCCCGATTGCAGCGCTGAACCCGACTGCTCAAGCTACGGCTCAGCTGGCTGCACCTCTGCCTGCGGCGATGGTCTGATCATCAACGAGGAGTGCGACGACGGCAACACGAAGAGCGGCGATGGCTGCTCCGCTACTTGCGAAGTCGAACAGGGCTTCACCTGCGAGCAGCCAGCAGGCTGTGATTCCTACCTGGGCTGGGACCACGACGACGACGACGATAGTGCCGACTTGGTCGATACCTGCGTGCTGCGCGTACCCATCACGTATCGCGACTTCGACAAGAGCCACGCGCACTTTGAGCCGGGCGACAACTCCACTGGGACTCCCGGTTTGGTATTGACGACTCTGGATGCGCAAGGAAAACCCGATTGGAGCGGCGTTTCCGACGGTGTCATCACTACCGCGAACCAGGCGCTGTTCGACAACTGGTACCGAAACTCGTCCGCCAGCAAAACGTTCGTCAGCGAGCTGATTCTCTGGGACCGCGACCGCGATCCCAATGACGGTGGCTACGCGCCGGACGCCGCGGATGTCACCTTCGTCAATCGTTTCGGTAATGAAGGCGAAAAGTTCTTCGGAGGAGCAAGCTACACCTATTGCGGAAACACAGGTGAATGCCCTTCAACTCCCGCTTACGACAAGCTCCACTGCACCTGTTCCAACAACTGGAACGGTGGCCCCATTGAACGTTCAGCCAAGCCAGGTTGCGACGAAACCGCTCCGGAGTTCATGGGCTGCTTTATCGATGCTGGCAATTCCAACCAATGGCACTCGCTTTCCGGTGGCACCTACTGGGACGGCAACCCCGCTTTCTTCCCGATCGATGGCTTATCGGGGGGCTCGCCCGCAGGTGACTACGCTGCGGCCGACTATCCAGCCGCCTATGGCGGAGGCTCCGCTGGCGGTTCACACAACTTCCACTTCACGAGCGAAGTACGGCGCTGGTTCAAGTACGATAGCTCACGGGCCTACACCCTCGACTTTACGGGCGACGACGACGTTTGGGTGTTCATCAACGGCAAGCTCGCTGTGGATCTGGGCGGCTGGCACGAAGTCCAGGACGGGACAATCAGCATCGCTGCCGGCGGCGCGATGACCATCACCCAAAAGGGCGGAAATCCCACCAACACGAACGTGAGCGCCTTCAATCTGGTGAACGGCCGTGTCTACGAGATTGTCGTTTTCCAAGCGGAGCGCAAATACACGGCCAGCAGCTACCGGCTCACCTTGGGTGGTTTCAACACCAATCCTTCGATGTGCTTCTCCACCTGTGGTGACGGAGAAGTTGCCAGCGACGAAGAGTGCGACGACGGCGACAATGACGGCGGCTACGGCGAGTGCGCTCCTGGCTGCATCTTTGGCCCTCTGTGTGGAGACGGCAGTGTCGACTCTGGCGAGGAATGCGACAACGGGCTCAATCTGAGCGGTTGGAACGACACGACGCCCACGGCCTGCGCGCCCGGCTGCGTGAAGCCCACCTACTGTGGGGACGGCGAACTCAACCCTTCTCACGAAACCTGCGACGACGGCGCCGGCAATCAGGTCGATGCCTACAACGCTTGCTCAACCCTGTGCACCTTCGGGCGCTACTGTGGGGACGGCATCAAGCAAACCGCGGATGGCGAAGAATGCGACGATGGAGTCAATGACGGCACTCAAGGTTGCGGGCCTGACTGCAAGAGCACAGCGAGCTGTGGAAACGGTCAGATCGATCCAGGCGAGCAGTGCGACGACGGTGAAAACGACGGCGGCTACGGCGAGTGTGCACCTGGTTGTGTCGACGGCCCCTACTGCGGCGACGGCAACACTGACTCCGCCTACGGTGAGACCTGCGATGACGGCATCAACGACAACACCTACGGGGGATGCAGCGAAATCTGCACCCTAGGCCCCTACTGCGGTGATGCTCTGGTCGATGCGAGCGAAGACTGCGACGACGGCGAAAACGATGGCGGCTACGGCGAATGCAAAGCTGGTTGCAACGCTGGCGATTACTGCGGCGATGGTTTCGTCACGGGACCGGAAGCATGCGATGACGGCAGGAACGATGGAAGCATCACAGCCTGTCAGGCAGGCTGCGTGTACGGCCCCTACTGTGGAGATGGAAACATCGACACAGGCCGCGACGAAGTCTGCGATGATGGCAGCAATCTCGGCGGCTACAACAAGTGCGGCCCGGAATGCACGCCAGGTCCCTACTGCGGCGACGGAATTCGCCAGAACGCTTTCGGGGAAAAGTGCGATGACGGCGTCAATGACGGCGGTTACGGAGAATGCGCGGCGAACTGCTTGCTTGGGCCCTTCTGTGGCGACGGCAAAATCAACGGCGGCGAGACTTGCGATGACGCCGTGAACAACGGCGCCTATGGACGATGCGCCCCTGGCTGCGAGACAGGTTCCTATTGCGGAGACGGCATCAAGCAACCCGAAGAACAGTGCGACGACGGCACCAATGATGGCAATGTTTCCGGCTGTCAGGCGGGCTGCATTCTCGGGCCAGGTTGTGGCGATGGAGTGCTGCAAGCTGGCGAGGAATGTGATCTCGGGCCTGGAAACACCACGGGCTATGACAGCTGCCTGCCCAATTCGTGCAAATGGGGCCCGCGCTGCGGCGATGGTGTTGTGCAGAGCTCCTACGAGCAATGCGACGACGGAACGAATCCCGGTGGCTACGGCAACTGCGCCCAGAACTGCCGCTTCGGCCCGTACTGCGGCGATGGTGTCGTCACGGGCTCGGAGATCTGCGACGACGGCGTCAACGATGGCGGCTACGGAGAATGCGCGCCGGCGTGTAAACTCGGCCCCTATTGCGGCGACGGCAAACTCGACAAGAAGCACGAGGGCTGTGACGACGGAAACCGAAAGAATGGCGACGGCTGCAGCGCCTCCTGCCAGGCCGAAGTGATCACCAAGTGAGGCCAACGCGGTCACCAACTGACGCCGCTCAGGGGCTTCGCCAGTTTTTGTCTCCACAAGCGGATTCCAATTTTTCAGTGGCGACGGAGGGCTTGGGTAGATTTCCCCCTTCGCGTGTCGGTTTTTGTGGTAGCGCTTTCCGGTAGCAGTATAAGAAGGGCGACTATCATGACTATCAAAGCCCGCCCCCTCGCCCTACTTTTCACCATCGGATGCGCTGCCAGCACTGGCTGCGCCGTCACCACCAGCGGCGACGAGGACATCGTCGATCTGACGGCGAGCGGCGGCGGGATGGGTACGCCCGGGGCGACTGGTGGCGGCACCGGCGTTCCCGCAACTGGCGGCGGCACGGGCGTTCCCGCAACTGGCGGCGGCACGGGTGTCCCCGCAACTGGCGGCGGTACTGGTGTCCCCGCAACCGGCGGTGGGACCGGTGTCCCAGGAACTGGCGGAGGTACGTCGGTACCAACAGGAGCGTACCCCGCGGCAGTTACTCCGAACACGATGTCGACGGCTGGAGCCATCGTGAGTGGTCCTTGGATGGGTTACGCCTACACGTGGAAGGGAATGATGGGCATGGCCGTGGTGAACCCGGCAGCTGGAGCCGAATTCGCGGACAACAATCTTTGCGCCTGGGGCACCCTCAGCGCAGCCGACACATCGGTGTTCGGGCTCGGCTTCTCTGTGGCCCAAGCTCCAGGAACCACAGTCCCTGGCGATTGGGACATCTCTGGATCGACTGGTCTATCGTATGCAGTCACCAATGACGGCGGTACGCCCTTGCGAATTCAGGTCAGCGTGGACGGCGTCGATTACTGCAGCGACATCAGCGGGTCCGGTACCCTCTTGTGGGCGGACTTGAAGACCGAATGCTGGGGCACCACGGGAGTAGCTCTGAGCTCAGGTATGATGGAGTCTCTCTCCGTCGTTGCTCCCGGTTCAGCGAGTATGGCCCGCTCCCCCGCTTTCTGCATCGGCCATATCGCGCCGCTCTAATTTAGAACCGCGCCTAATTCCCCATCATCCCCGCAGCTTGCCACTCCGCTTCCCGGAAGGCAGGCTGCCCGAGTGGGGAATCGCCCAAAGCACACGGAGTCTCGTCCCGCGCAGCTGCGCTTGATGGGACTCTTGCTTTTTGTGTTCCTGGCCTACGCGCCGTCTCTTCACGGCGGCTTCCTCAATTACGACGATCCGTGGATGGTGGCGGAAAGCCCCTTCTACAAGAGCCCAGGGTTCGATCAGCTCTCGCGCATCTGGACGGATTTTTCAAAACAAACTCGCCTCACTCTCGGCGCTGAATACTTGCCGCTTCGGGACACAAGCGTCTGGCTTGAGGCCGCCACTTTTGGGCTCGTTCCCCAGGCGATGCGTAGCGTGAACCTCGCTCTTTACCTGGGAGGAATCGCGCTCCTCGTTCTCGGAATGCGCCGGGCCTTGGGAAACAGCTGGCGCACGGACGTACTCGTCGGAGTGTTCGCTCTTCATCCGATTCATGCGGAGTCCGTGGCGTGGATAGTCGGACGCAAAGACGTGCTCGGACTGCTCTTCTTCGCTGCCGGCCTTTACCTCCAAGCCGGCAATTCCAAAAACCGCATTCTGTGGGTTCCGCTTTTGACAGCTTGCGCGCAACTTTCAAAAGTCTTGTTTGTCGTCAGCGTCGCGCTATTCGTGGCGCAGGATCTCCTTCGCGGCCGACGTTTTCGCGCACAGCTGCCACTCTACCTCGCCACCGCCGCTGTGAGCTTGCTCATCATCGTCGCACAAACAGCCATCGCGCGCGACGTCGGCATGGCAGTCGAACCGCCCGGGGGCTCGCGCCTCACGGCTATCATGACCATGGGGCCCGCCTGGCTCGATGTGCTCCAGGCCCTGGTCTGGCCTCCGTCGCTGAGCATCGTGCGCGAAGTCCCCACCCTGACTCATTTCACCGCGAGTTCAATCGCTGGCATCGCTAGTGTGTTTCTCAGTCTCGGTGCCTGCCTATGGCTCTGGCTCAAGCGCTCACTCCCCGTCTTCCTCGTCGCCTGGATCTGGATCTTCGCCCCACTCACACTCGTCTCACAGGTTCTTGTCCCTCTCCAAAATCGCATGGCGGACAGGTATCTCCTGCTCTCGGTGATGGGCGCAGCTCTCGTTTTTTGGTGGGCACTCCATCTGCTCCGCAGGGGCAAAGCCGTGATTCTCAGCATCACGCTGCTTGCGCTCTTGTGGGTCGGCAGCATCTATCGCGGGATCCTCTTCAGCGACAGCACGCTCGTCTTCGAAGACGCGACCGGCAAAACGAATGCGACCTCCATCGCGCCGTATCAACTGGGCCAGGCCAAAGAAGCCAAGCTTGATGTAGCTGGCGCTATCGCGGCCTACGAGCTCGCCATCGCACGCAATGGTCAGGGTCACGACGAATCCGCGCGCCGCTCCGTGAACAACGCCGCTCGCCTCCTCGCCAAACAGGGCAAGTTGCCAAAAGCTGAAGAATACCTGCGCTACGGACGTCGCCAGTGGCCCGATGACCCGAAAATCCTCGCCAACCTAGTGAAAGTGGTGGCTCGAAACACGGCTCGCCAAAACGAAGCCCGAGCTCTTCATCGCGAGCTCATGACGCGCTTTCCCGATTACGCGTCGCGCAAAAAATCCGGTCGCGACGAGCACTTTCCGAACTAGAAAACGATGCCACCAAGGCCTAGCGCAACCTTGGCCCAATGCTCGCCCACCCGTATGACTCAAAAAAGCAGCTTTTCGACAGCGAAGTGCGGCAACCCCACCTGCTCGAAGCGGCCGCCCACCTGCTCGTAACCGAGCGATCGATAGAAATCTGCCGCCGTTTCACGAACATGGGCCACTATCTTCGAATAGCCCTCTTGCCGCGCCGCCTGCTCCGCCTGCGTCACCAAGAACCGTCCACAACCCTGGCCCTGCAGCTCCGTGGCAACCGCGACCTGGCGCATGCGCACCGTGTCCTCGTCCAAAGGCACCAGCATTAAGCTCGCCAAACAGCGTTCCTCCGAAAAAACTCCGAAGTGAAGCGCACGGGCATCGTCCTCCTGGGCGCGGGCATGCTCAATCCCAAACGGATCCAGCAACACCTCACACCGCAGTCGCCAGGCCTGCTCAAAGAGCGGGTCCCCTCGGGCGATGCGTACTACACGCCAACTCGCCTTGGTCATTAATTCAGCTCCTGCATCCTATCCCCCTCCAGTGAAGCCTGGCATCCGGGTCGAGTCTAACACGTACCTCGACTGACGCATCTTTGCGGCCGCAGGACCTGTCGTGGTTGGCGCAGCGTGGCACAACTAGCCAACCCCCGAAGACGCACTCGTGTCTCCTCACGGAAGAGCTTTCTGAGCGCATTTTGAGCTCCCAAGACTGAGTATCCGCTAACGGACAGATTGGCACGTAAACTGCTCAGTCGCAGGCATGGTAAAACTCACATACGGCTCACGCGCTCAACGCTCATTGTTCACCCTCACAGCCCTGACCGCCACCCTGATGGCTGCGGGTTGCCAGTTCGATGTTCACGAAGACACTCCACCCGACGCTCCCGACGTTCCGGAAGTAGATCCCAGCGACCCTCCGGACGAAGAGCCGACATGTGAAGCCGGTAAAGTGGTTCAACAAGCCTTCGTCTGCGCCGGCTATGTGAGCGAACAACGGCATGTCAGCCAGCGACTCGTACGCCTGGAGCCGGCCGCCGCGTCTTATGCCTGTTATACTAGCGGCACCGGGCTGACTCCCTTCATCGACACCGACGCCCCGGGTCCCTACCCCAGTACCGGCGGATCGAGCGGTGAAGGCGGCTCCGCGGCAGCCGGCGGCTTCCCAGCAACCGGCGGCTTCGCGGCCACTGGAGGCGTCTCGGCTGGAGGCGCCACCGGTGATGGTGACGGCGACGGCGACGGCGACTGGTCGGGCGACGGTGACGGTGACGGCGACTGGGAGATGGGCGGTGCCTGGGCAGGCGGAGCCGGTCCCGTGGGCACGGGGGGAGGCTTCGGCTACCCCGAAGAAGACAATTGGTGCAGTGAAGCTCCCGAAGGTACCGCAATCAGCGGCGTGACCTATTCGGTCGATGCGTGTGGCGCCACTGAACTTCGTCTACCGATCCGCATTCAAGAACCCAGTAGCTGGTATCGCGTTCGCGTCTACCACGGCGAATCTCCCTGCGAACGCGGCGAAGTCATTGCCGACATCTCAGGACAGGGTACCGGCGAGATCCTGGATCTTCCTGTCGATCCGCCAAGCGAAGGTTATGTCACCATTGAGTACACTGCCGACGGCAGCGACTACTATTACTACTACGACGACTACGGCTACGGCGGTTACCCTGGCTACTATGGGGGCGGCATTCTCGAAGTCGAGCTCAACCCAGTATCTGGTGGCTTGATCGACGGCGAGTAAGATCTGGAATTGAAATCCAGGCGGAGTAGCAGCTGCATCAGTCTTCCGACGCAGCTGCCTCCCCCACCTTGCCGTCCGCTGACGCGGAGCGCGTCAACTTCCTGATAGCTTGAGATGCTCGTGCGCGACTTCAGGCCACTCGAAATCAGGGAGCTTGAAGAACGCTTCTCTCAGGGCCGAGTCCCATGTTTCCGTAATGCTTCTATAGTACTCATCATCGGCTCCCAGTCTCCCTGTGGTCAGTGGCTTGAAGCTGTCGGCCCGGTAGATCCCGAGATCGATTGGTGGCCCTACAGTCACGTTGGAGCCAATCGTGGCGATCAAAGAGAGCACCGCCAACCGTGTGGCCTGGATCAGTGTCAATTTGGAATCAACCAAGCGATCCAACACGGGCTTGCCGTACTTATTCTCACCAATCTGGAGGTAAGGCGTATCGTCCGAAGCACGAATCGAATTGCCCTGGGGATAAACCATGTAGATGCCAGGAGCCCCGCCCTTGATCTGGCCGCCGATGATGAAGGTCGCCTCCCCGTTGGCTCCGCTTTGCTGCATAGCCGGCTGGTAGGATTGCTGAACGGCCTGGCTCACTCGCCCGACGTAAGCCGCCACCTCGAATAGGTGAGCAAAGCTATTGAGGTTCTCCTTCGTAGAGTCACCCAAGTCGCGCTGGATCCGCGATACTACCTCCTGGGTCGTCGCCAGGCTTCCCGCCGCCTGCAGCACAAGCGTGTTGTTGTCGGCTGTCTGAAAGCGGTGCAACTTTCGATACGAACTCACATAATCGACCCCGGCGTTTGATCGTGTGTCCGACGCAAAAGCTATTCCCTCGTTCACCCGAATTGCCACGCAATATGTCATTGCAGGGACCTCTGCGCTGATTCAGTGGGGAAAGCAAACGGTTCCGGACGACAGCGCGCCGAATTCGCCGGGAGATGCTGTGGGAGCTATTTTGGGGAGGCACTTCTGCCCATAATTTGGAAGGCGCGGACAACGCGCAAACCTAAGTTGGCGAGAGTGGACCGAACCCCCGCTGAACCAGCTCCCTCGAACTGGAGTGTAGGACAACTCGCCACCAAGCCCCATTCGGTGTAGGCTTGCCTGCGCTCCTGCCACACTTGCTTTATGCCAGAACGGGCATAATCCTGAGCTGGAGGAGTGCTCAGAGGCTACAACGAACCAATGGTGCTCAAGCGACAGCCCTCGGATCCCGGAGTCGTTCGGGAATTCCCTTACGATCGCCGTAGTGACGCCGATTTGGTGAGGGATGTGGCTGCCGGGCACGAAGAAGCGGTCACCGCGGTGTGGCGACGCTACTCCGGCCATGTGCGCCGCACGCTGCTCGGCGCCCTCGGAAACGACGCGAACCTAGACGATTTGCTCCAAGAGGTATTCGTCAGCTTCGTCCGAAACGCGGAAAATGTGCGCGAGCCTGACCGGCTGCGAGCCTATTTGGCCGGAGCCGCCATCCGTCAGGCCCGGCAAGCGATTCGTGGGATGACGAGAAAGAGGCGTTCGCTGGACGCGCTCGAACGGGAGGTCGGACACATGACGGCTGCGCCCAACGTTCGTGAGCGCGATGGTTTACGGCGCCTTCAGGTGATTCTGGATGAACTGCCGGAACGACTCCGTGAGTCGTTTGTTTTACGATTTGTGGAGGGGCTGCCGGCAAAAGAGGTTGCGGAATGCACAGGGAGCTCTCTTGCTACCGCCAAGCGCGACATCGCGAAGGCCCAAGAACGCGTCACTTTGCGCGCGCGACGTGACCCTTTGCTCGTCAGTTATTTGCGTCACGGTGGAAACACTAGCGAAGATGACGAATCCGATAAAATAGGAGAGCCAAACGATAGTCCCGATCACACTGGGGTAGAGAGGGACGCTTCTCTAGAGCGCGACTCGCTACATCGGACCACCTCGCTCGGACGTGAAGGGGACGAACCATGACTCGGGAACCAGACGAACAAGAAGCATTCGGCCTCGGCCAATTGATTCAGCGGCAGGCTGAATCGCTTCCTGTTGCCAGCACATCATCGTCTCACGATGCAGCAGACGGCGCCCGAGACTGGCAAAAGAACGGCGAAGACCGATTGCGAGCCCTACTTCGTGGCCAGGGGCTCACCACCACTTCGGCAGAACGCGCAGAAAGTGCTTACCCTACGCTGGTCGGCGCATCACCTGTACAGCGCGCACCCGCGCACCGTCGACCGGTCTCGACGACGCGTCCCGTCTCGAGCCGACCTCCCGGCTCTGATCTCGCTCTCGACTCGATACAGGGTTCCCTGGGCGATTCGCTTGATGCGAGCTACTGGGACAGTGTCGCGAAGAGTGATGGGGAGCTGGAGAACGTATTTGGTTCTAGGCGCAAGCGTCAGCTGCGCTGGGCTGCAGCTGCTCTCGCGGTGGCGGGCCTCTGTGGTGCTGTATTCTTTGCGACCATCCGCTCCTCATTGAGCGACGACCTGCAGTTTCAGGTCGCGGAAGGCCCGTGGCGTGCCAGCGGGCACGTTGAGGCGCCAGAAGCACCAGAAGTACTCGAGTTCACGGATGGATCGCGCTTGACCTTGGCAGCTTCAAGCAGCTTGCGCGTTCGAGCAACTGACGCGGATGGCGCAGAAGTGGTCATCGAGCATGGGGCTCTTGAGTCGGAAGTGATCCACGCGAAAAAGACCCAGTGGAGCGTTTTTGCGGGTCCCTACGAAGTAAGAGTGGTCGGAACACGGTTCTCCACGGAATGGGATCCCGCCACCCAAAAGATCGCAGTCGTCCTCCACGAAGGCACAGTTCAGGTTCTTGGTGCAGGAATCGACGGTAACGTCGAACTCCGACCCGGTCAGCGCTTTGATGCGGGCGGTGCCTCACATTGGACGGTACGGCCGAAAAACAGCGCCGCGCCGACTCAGGACAAGGGCGACGGGATCGAGTTGGCGCATCTCGAATCCGAGACCCCCGCGGATGACTCCGATGCTCAAACCGCCACCCCTCGGGACGGCGCGCAACAGTCGGCCACTTGGGGGAAGTTGGTCGCTCAGGGCGATTTCGCAGGAGTACTCGAAGCAGCCAAAAAGCGGGGCTTAGAAACTTGCCTGCAGTCGTGCAGTGGCTCTGAGCTCCGTTCTCTCGCAGACGCCGCTCGCTATTCAGGAGATGTGGAGCTTGCGAGACGAGCACTGACTCGCCTGCGGGATGTCGCCCCGGGCGAACGAACTCGTGCCGGTTACCTCCTGGGATCGCTGGCAGAAGCGCGAGGGCAGGCCGCGAACGCCCTCAAATGGTATGGTCAATACCTAAGCGAGTCCCCTGGCGGGTCTTTGGCCTCCGAGGCGCGAGCCGGACGGATGCGTTCTCTTGTGGCTCTGGGGCAGACAAATGCTGCTGAAACGGCCGCGAGTGAATACCTACAACTACATCCGGGCGGTGTAGGTGCAAAAACCGCTGCTTCTATTTTGAAGAAGTAGTCGATTTTCTCGCCAGCAAGCGATTCAATCAGGGGAGTGCTCGCACGAACCTTCGCAGCTCTCTTGCTGCTGCTTTTCTTAACAGTCAGTCCTGCCTTCGCCAGTGGCGGCGAGGTGGTGTTGTTGCTGCGTTCAAGCGGTGCGTCTGAGGCTGGCCAAGAGGCCTTCAATCGGCTTCGCGGCGAACTGGCTCTTCACGGATTCAACGTGGAGGTGGTCGAGGTTCAAGGCATGGCCACTGTCGCAGACTTAGAAAGCGCTGCTGATAAGGTGGAGGCAGTCGCGAGTGTGGCCTTCATTCCGGCCCCCGGTTCCACTGAACTTTCGCGCGTCGATATTTGGATCAGTGATCGCGTCACCGGCACGACCGTCAAACGCACCATCCGACCGGGAACTGGCAGTGATGGTCCTAGTATTCTTGCCGTGCGCGCTCTCGAACTCCTTCGCTCCACCTTGCGCTCTTATGACGCAAAGGATGAATCTGAAGACATCGAAGGCGCTCACCCCGAACGCGCTCGCGGCGCCGTCCAGGATCTCACAGAAACTCCGCCCTCCGACGACTATCTCTACATCGCAGGTGGTGGCGTTTTTGGGTACTCGCTTCCCGATGGCGCTCCAGCCGGGGGGCCAGAGCTAGCCATGGGTTGGCAGACGCGACGATGGGGAATGCGCGTTGTAGCTCACGGCCCGTTGATGGGTGCCACCACGCACAGTGACGCGAGTTCCTTTCGAGCACTTTCGTTTTCGGCTCTGGGAGAGCCCTCCTGGGCGCCATTATTTTCAGAAACTTGGGAGATATCGGTATTTCCCTCGCTGGGAGCGAACTACCTCGCCGTCACTGGAGACGCGGGAGCTCCCTATCGCGGCAGAAGTGACACGGCCTGGCTGTTCACTGTGGGCGGGGGGCTTGAAGTCCGCGCGCGCGTGGCGAGCCGACTCCAAATCTACACCACAGCTAGAGGACTCGTGATGTTGCCGACCCTCAAGATCGAACTCGGCGACGAGATCAAGTCGCTCGGCATGCCGCAGATCTCAGCGTCGACGGGACTGCGCCTGGCACTCTAGACTACTGCGCCTGGCTGCTCAGCACCGTATCGGGTCGCCTCGTTGAGTGGAGCCTCAGTCCGCTGGTGCTGGATGAAGTTCAGGGGCCCGGCGCGACGATGTCAGATCTTTCACGCAACGTCGGTACTTGGCGACACACTCGCCGTCTTTGGTGCAGGCTGTCGAGGCTGCGCAATCGCTATCCTTGCTGGCGCTACACCGGCCCAGCTCCGCCGTACAACGACCCTGTTCCCGACAGAGATCGGATCCCTGGCAACTGGCATCGCTCGCGGCGATACAGCGTCCGTTCTCCTCGGAGCAACGGCCCTCCTTGGTGCAGAGCAAAGAGTTGGCGCAGTGTTCATCCGTCGTGGGGGCGCACATCCCGCTTCCCACTCCACAGCGCGCTTCTGTCTGACACTGCAGACTTCGCGCGCAATCATCATCTCGAGTTACCCCACAACTCGTCTTCTTCAGTCGACAGCGGCCCTTTTCCAGGCACTGAGCAGAGCTCAGACAATCTTGCTCACTCACCGCAACGCAGCGAACCTTCGTTGTTCCGCAGAGTCCGTGTTCTGGGCAGAGCTTGGAGCCGAGGCAATCCTGCCCCCCACGAACGCAGTAGCCGTCCTCGGGAGTACAGGTTCCCCGATTCTGACAACCCTCAGAGGCCTGACAGTCTGACAGGCTCCGCGCTTCGCACCGTTCAGCGCCCAGGCTGCAGTGCCCTTCCTCGCGACACTCTTCAGATGCAGCGCAGCCGGCAACAGAAATCACGCAGCGCCCTGCTTCGGCCACGCACTTGCCGAGCTTGAGGCATTCTTCTGTCCCTTGGCAGCTCTCGCCGCGTGCAACACAGCGATCGCCCTTCGAATCAATCACCGCGACGCAGAGGCCTGATCGCGAACAGCTCTCCGAGCGACTACACCAAGAATCGCCCAGCACACATCGCCCGTCTTGCGCGCTGCACTTTCCCTGTGTCTTGCAGGCTCGAGAGACTCGACACAGCTCGTCTTGCTCCGCTCGACACTCGGGCGGCGACCCAGAACACTTGCCTTCCTCGCGACAGGTGGGCAGCTCCGCGCAATCACCAGTGCTCGGCTCACGCGTGACAACAATAACGACTCCAAGGAATAAGAGCGAAAGAAGCGTCGACCGCCAATCCTTGGCTCGTCGCCACAGATTCTTCTTTTCGCGAGCCGGCGCACTCGATTCCTCAACCATTGATCCAGCCTAGCCAGATGTTCGGTGACGCCAAACTCGCTTAAGAATATCGGTTCCATTCGCCCAAAGCATTACCTTGCCAGCCTTGGGGCGGTCCCAGGATCAGTCCGGTCGGCACAGATGGGCTATTCAAGTTTTTGTCCCAAGCGCCGTACCGTTGAGCACGACTAGCGGATAAACCATGGGCAACAAAAAGAGAATTCTTCTCATCGATCCGTCTGAATCGTCGCGCGAAGGCTTATCGTCGCGCTTGGCGACCCTGGGATACGATGTCGCGACTGCGAACGACGGCGCGCAAGGCGCGTACATGGCGCTCGAGGATCCGCCAAACGCAATCGTGGCAGATCTGGTCATGCCCAGTATTTCAGGTGCACAGCTATGTCGCCTCCTCAATGCGGAGCCCGCCACCTCCGATGTCCCAGTGATCTTGCGCGGTCCAGATTTGCACCGTAACCGCTTCTGGGCGGAGCAAACAGGCGCACTCGCTTATGTCGTCAAGGGACGCATGGGTGATCTCGTGCGAGCCCTTCAGCGAGGCTTCAGCCGAAACACAAGCGATGACGGGTTCTTCACTGCCTATTCTTCGGACGGAACTGACGTGCGTGACCGAGTTGCTCATTACCTCGACGCGGCGCTCTTCGCTTCAGTCATCGCCGCTGAAGTACGCAACCTTGCGGTGTGCGAATCCTTCGACACGCTCTTTGATCTCTTCGCGCAGTTCACCTCCCAAGTCACGAACTATCGCTGGCTCTCGGTGGTGACGGACTCGCCCTTTCGAGGTGGCTTACACGCCAGACCAGGAAACGTAGAAACCGCTCGTCGAGAGGCCCGTCAAGCCCTGGCCATCAGTGATGACCATTCGCTGATGATCGTTGAAGACGACGATGCCGCGGAAGACGACGGTGGACCCGAGCCACTCGTACGACCGATTCTCTTCGGAGAAACCCGTCTCGGCGCATTGGCAATGGCTCCCCGCAAAGCTTCGCTCGACGCCGACGTGGAGCTGATTGATATCCTGGCGAACGAGCTGGGTGGAGCGCTACGAACAGCCACGCTGGTTGAGGAGTCGCGACGCTTGGCACGCTACGACGCCCTCACCAGTCTCTTCAACCGCCGAGCTTTCGCGGAACAAGCAACCCATGAGCTGACCCGCGCAAAGCGACACGCCGCCTCGCTGTCCACGATCCTGATGGACATCGATCACTTCAAGAACATCAACGACACCCACGGTCACGCCTCTGGTGATAAAGTGCTCCAAGCAATCGGCGAACTTCTCGGCACTTTGGCGAGAAGCACAGACGTGTGCGCACGTTGGGGCGGGGAAGAATTCGTGATTCTCCTGCCCGAAGCGGACCACGCCGGCGGGATGCAGGTCGCGGAAAGAACCCGCGAGGCGATTGAAGATCTTGAGCTCTACAGCGACGAAGGCGTTCGCATTCCCGTAACGGCGTCACTCGGTGTGACCACTCTCCGTTCAAGCGATAGCATCGATACCTTCCTCGATCGGGCCGACAAGGCGATGTACGTGGCCAAGACCTCCGGGAGGAACCTTGTCTGCAGCGATCTCAGCTCAACGCCACAGTGGGGGCCCACCCCCTCTCCTCAGCTTGAGGACAGCGCCGAGAAGAGCGATGGCGATACTGCTCCTCCAACGAGCGAAGACGACGCACCGGTACCCGGCAGTCGACAGCCCACTGTGAAAGCTAGCTCTCATCCCGGCAAGGCATCTACTTCGCCGGGAGTCGGCAAGCCCGAGAACGACGCCGAGCCTGAGGTAGCGTAGCCACAGAAATCAACTGGCTGAGGATTCAGAGAGGGGTGTCCAAGCAGCAGGCTTGTTCACTTGAATCGCTCGAAGAAGCAGCAGCACGCCGAGACAAGCAACGGGAATGCAAAGCACACCAGTCAAGGTGAGACCCAAGAGTCGCGCATCGCTCTGAAACTCTCGGAAGGCCTCCACAAGGATGCGGCCTCCAAAATAGGCTCCCAAGAAAGCACCGGCCACGCCCCCCTGAGGGCGTTTCTCATGCTTCCAAAACTTGTCGAGAGACCACAGCATCAACAAGACGCCAAGGCCCAAAAATAGGTCGTAAAATTGTGCAGGATGACGAAGAGGCGCATTCATGTCGTTGTCGACATCGAACAGAGGAAAACGCATCGCCCAGGGCAGATTCGCCACGCGACCTACACCCTGCGATTCGAACAGCTGCCCCAGGCACACCAGGACGAGGCTCGCAGCCGCGGCGAAGCTGAAGCGATCACACACTTCGAGAAACGCCACCCGTTTCTGACGAGCATAGATCCAAAAGACAATTGCGAGTCCTAACGCGGAACCATGGAGTGAAGCCCCGCCCCGCATCATCTCGGTCATGGGGTTGTCCAGCAGCTGCCCCTTTCCATAGAGCACAATTCCTCCCAAACGACCGCCAATGATCGAGCCGAGAATCGCCAGGGAGACGAACTCAATCGCATCGTCACCTGTGCCCCCTGCCCTCAGGATTTGCCAAGCGAATAGCGCGTAGCCAATCACGAATGCCAACACAAAGTAGATGCTAAAGTAGCGCACGCCAACACTACCAATAGTCAAAGCAACAGCATCAGGTTCCCAAATCATCGCACCAACACCTACCGCAAGACACTCAGGCTGCCAAAGCGTCTCGCCGGAGGGCTATTTCGGAGAGCCGCCGAATGAATTGAGCTGATGCAGGCCCCGCTGAGCACCTTACTCACTGAGGTTTTGCGTCACCAAGCCGTACCTCAGCAAGTGTGAGTGCATAGAACGCTCGGCACATACGTGCACCTACAACCACTACCTAATGACTCACAATCGACCCCTTGACAGCATTTCGAATCAAGGGCCAATTGTGCAGTGTGGGACGGCCTCAATGAACCGAGGTCTCAGGAACTAAACATGAAGTTGAAACGACTGACTGAAGATCGAGCTGTGGGATGGAGCGTTGGTCTACTAACTCTTCTTCTGGCGAGTGGTTGCGGGACGGGGGCAAGCTCCGAAGAGGAAGCATGCCAAGAAGTGCAGCAGCACCTCGAACAGTCCGCTTGGCCCACTGTGCTGGGGACCAACTGTGCTGATTGCCACACTCCGGGTGGTCCAGCTCCTGCCGAGGGTTCCGACTTCGTACTCTTGCCTCCAGGCTACCCCAACTTCCAACAGCGCAACCTCGAATCCATCTCCGAAATCGCTGCCTATGAAGTGGGCGACGTCTCGATTCTCCTCCTCAAGCCGCTGGGTAAGTTGGGTCATGGCGGGGGCACGCGCATCAAAGAGGGGACGGAGGAGTACAAGTCGCTAGAAAAGCTCGTCGAGCTGGTGAGCTCTTCGAATAGTTGCGCGAGCGCACCCCAAGAGATTGATCTTGAGGATGTTTCTCTTCTGAATGCCAAGGCTACCTTCAGAAAGGCTGCCCTTCACCTGGCCTATCGCCTGCCCAACACGGAGGAGAACGCTCGCCTTGAGCAAGATGGCGAAGCCGCCTTACCGGGAATGATCGAGGCTCTGACACGTGAAGCCGCTTTTTACGAGCGTCTCAAGGACATCTTCAACGATAAATTCCTCGCGCGACGCTACCTCGCCTATTCGAGTTATGCGGCAAACATTCTCGACGACAGGATGTACCCTCAATCCGGGGACATCTTCGACGAGATCGCTGACGACGATCAGAAGCGCGCGATCAACAAGGCCCTGGCGGAAGAGCCGCTGGACTTCGTTGCCTACCTTGTCAAGAACGACAAACCCTTCACTGACGTGGTTGCAGGCGGGTACATGGTCGTCAATCCACTCAGCGCGCCGTATCTCAACGCGAACGTCGAGTTTGAAAACCCTGATGACCCGAACGAATGGGCGGAAAGTGAACGCTTCGGTGTCGTCGAGATCGCTAGAGATGTTTACGAAATGCAGAGAATCCCCAGCGCGGGCGTGCTCACATCACCGTTCTTCCTGAATCGCTTCCCCACCACGGACACCAATCGCAACCGCCATCGCGCGCGGATCATTCTCGATTTCTTCCTCGGCACAGACATTCTCAAAGTCGGCGAACGTCCACTTGACCCCACTCAAGCTGGTCTGTACCCGAACCCGACAACCAATGATCCATCGTGCGCCTCGTGTCACAAGATCATCGACCCGATCGCCAGCGCCTTCCAAAAGTACGAAGACAACGACGACGAGCGTTACAAGCCAACTCGCTCTTGGTACGGAGAAATGGCTGCCGCCGGATTCGGTGAAGAGCAAATGCCGACAGACGACATCAACGATGCGCCTCGCTGGCTCGGCCAGCGAATTGCGGCGGATCCCCGATTCCCGTACGCGATGGTCAAGATCGTCTACGAAGGGCTGATGGGTCGCGCGCCAGTCGATCACCCAGAAAATTTCTCGGATCCCAATTACGGCGCTCATTTCACGACCTGGCATGATCAAGAATCCTTATTCCAGGAAATCAGCGCGAAATTCGTGGAATCAGAGTTCAATCTACGCACCATCGTTCGAGAGCTGATTCTTAGCCCGTTCTATCGCTCTCGGGGAGTTGAGAGCGAACCAGACGAATGGCGCTCAATGGAGCTTTCAGGATTGGGCACCGCTCGGCTGTCCACTCCGATGCTCCTGGCCCGAAAGATCGAAGCGGTCACAGGGATTCCATGGACCCGAAGTTGGGACCGAACCGAGAATCTCATGGGTGACTACCGCATCCTCTACGGCGGAATTGATTCAGACACAGTGAATAAGCGTCTCACGGTACCCAATGGCGTCATGGCGAGCGTCGCCTGGAGAATGGCCAACGAGCTTTCCTGCACTGCAACGAGCTGGGATTTCTGGCTGCCTCCCGAGGAGCGCAGACTGATGCTTCATGCCTCTATCGAAGATGCGCCTCAGACTGAGGAAGGGTCAGCAGATCCGGACGCAGTGGCTCGCATCAAGAAGAACATGGTCTATCTCTATGATCGGGTTCTTGGACGGGCTGTCGCCGAAGACAGCGACGAGGTGGACAAGCTTTATGAGCTGTTCAAGGCCACTTGGGAGGAAGGCCAGGTACTCATCGAAACCAAGGACAACGGCGTCGGCAACGGGATGAATTATCGCTGTCAAGTACGCCAAGACTACCGAACCGGTACAGGTGAAGACCTGCCCGAGGAGCAACAGCTTCGCGACGATCCACGTTACACAATTCGCTCATGGCGCGCCGTCATGACTTACCTCCTTTCGGACTACGAGTTCCTCTACGAGTGAGGAAAGGCCCCATGATGAACCGAAGAAACTTTGCTCAGTTAGCGGCGCTTGCCGGACTTTCCGTATCGATCCCCATGTCGACTCGCAACCTGCGAGCCGCGGAAGATGGCTACGGCGGCCCCTACTATGTGCTGGTCAACGCCGGCGGCGGTTGGGACCCCCGCTTCATGTTCGACCCAATCACTGACATTACACAGAACCGGCTCTACACGGAGATCGGGAAAATCGGCAACATCAGCTTCGCACCGCTGACTGTGCCGGCTCCCGAAGTCGACCCAGATGCTGTTGAACCCGAGTACTCCCCTGCCGACATTCTACTTTCTCCCGAGCAGTTCCTTGAGCGGCATGGCAAGCGGCTCACTGTGCTCAACGGCGTCGACATGGAGACCAATAATCATGACGCAGGTTCTCGCGCCATCTGGAGCGGGCAACTGCAGGAAGGGTATCCTTCAATCGGAGCGATCATCGCAGCAGAAAAGGCGGGCAAACAGCCCATGGCCTACATGAGCGCGGGCGGATTCGACGATACGGTAGGACTCGTGCCTCTCACCCGTGTGGGTAGCGTCGATATTCTGAGGAATATTTCGTACCCGAATCGTTTTAACCCCAGCAACCCTGAAGACCTCGGGACCTATCATTCGGAGGAGACCTGGGCGCGCATTCAGAATATGCAAGCGGAACGTCTGATGCAGCAGCGCGATGCCGCGACCTTGCCGCGCATTCAGCAGTCGATGGCTGAGCTCCAGTTGGCGCGCAACAGTACCGGCGATCTCAAGAAGCTGGTGCTTCCTGAACAGCTTGTCAGTCTAGATGGCTACAACTTGCGCACCCTTGAGCGATCGATGCAGCAAGCGCAGATTGCCATCTCGGCCTTTTCCTCAGGAATTGCGGCGTCCGTGAATCTCGACATCGGTGGCTTCGACACCCATGGCAACCACGACCGCGACCAACCCGACAAGATCTTCAATCTGCTGGCTCTCGTGGACTACGTGATCCAGGAAGTCGAGGCCGCGAACCTCACTGATCGCGTCGTGATTCTTGTCGGTTCAGACTTCGCGCGCGGACCACAATACAACGGTCCAGATGACAACGACGGAAAAGATCATTGGCCTATCGGGAGTTTCCTCGCACTTGGTGCTGGAATCGAGGGCGACCGCGTCATCGGCGGGACCACAGCTGGCCAACTGCCCTTGGGAATTGACGAAGGCTCACTCGCCACGGCTGACGGAGGAACCGTCATCACAGCAAGACACATTCACCATTCGCTTCGCAAGCTCGCAGGCCTCGACACGCTTGATCAAGCCTACCCGCTGCCGGGCTCAGACTTACGACTCTTCGGCTAGAAAGCCGACGTCACCGATGTCCTAGTCGCTAAGATCCTAGTCGCTAAGAACAGGACATTGGGATAGCTCGCTCGTGGACAGGGGAATCGTATTGGCGGCAAGACTGTGGGGATCTGTGGTGGCGACGACCAGTCCCCAGCCGGCAAGGCTCTCGAAGCTTCCGTCGGTCGTCATGTCCAAGAATCCATTGCCGCCGCATGCGATGTTTTGCACGCCGCCCCACGACCAAGCGAACCAGCCGACCTCGAACTCAGCGGCCACGCCCAGTAAAGCTGAGACATCGACCTCTGAGCGCGGACAACGATACGCCTCGAAGCCGGAGAATCCGGAGATGTAGAGAGCCACGCCTTCGTCGCCAAGGAGTTCAATCGTTTCGCGGAGCCTATTGATATATCCGTCCCACACAGCAGTTGCGTAGAGGCTGTTCTTCAACGGGTCTTGGGAGAGCGCTGCTGGAACGTGCTCGCGCACCTCAGCCAGCTCTGACCCCCAACTGGGCTCGTGGACAGCTATAGGAACCACAATTCCCGCAGCCCGAAGATCGATGATGGCGTGTCCAAACAGCCTCGCCCATTCCGCAGGCTCCGACTCAGTCCACTCTTTGCCCTCCAACTCGATCACCATCGCTTTTTCATGACGCTCGATGACTGCAACGACTTCATCGGAAGTCAGGTAGGCGGTGATTTCTTCCAAGGCAGCCGCGTCACTGAGATCATGAAAGGCATCATGAAACTCTAAAACCGGGACCAAACCGGCATTGTTCGCTGCGCTCAAAGCAACATCAAGTTCACCTGGACTGCCGTCCAACAGCCACACGATCCTTACTGCGTTCGCGCCTGTCTTCGCCATCTCGGAGAATTCAGGGGATCCATCCCGATCCTCGCTCCAAATCACCATCTCGGTCGCGCCACGCATGATCAAGGGAGAACCGCAATGATCTCGCAAGTACGCACCTTCGACGTAGAGCGAGCGATTCGGCGTTTGGCGAGAAACAGACTCAGGAGCCCTAGCAACCGGGGCTCCACTACCTGACCCAAGTTCGCTAGCATCGGCACCGCCTGTCGCGCTATCAACCAGCATGGAACCCCTTAGGTAATCCGTCGCCAAGAGCTTGGTTTCCCCGCAACCCAACACCGCGCCGCCCGCCATGATGAGCCCAACGCCCCACCACCTCTTCAACGACGCGATTCTCAACACCCATCTAACCTAGCACTACAGGAAGCGCTATGACGAGCCTCCCTATGCTCTAGTCTGACTGCAGTATTTGACTCTGAAAAGAACATTTCAGACGGCGTGATTCAGCCCAGTACACTTCCTCATGTCCCGTTCCCGTAAATTTCTCATCACGCTTGGAGTCGGCTTAGCCCTCACCCTGATCTTCTATGCGCCTGTCGAAAGGCGCATTGCAGCGACTCGCCTGCTGCTCAAGATGCGCAACGAGGATCGCTCCGTTCCGCCCACTCCAGGCAGACTCGCGCCGGGCCTCCTGCTGTCGGACGGTACGGTTGTCCCCGGTCGAATCTATGACCCGAGTGGTCAATCCCCCCGTGTCACCATCATTCTCGGTCACGGAATTCACCACCTGGGCATCAACGAACCGCGCCTCATGCGATTCGCCTCTCATCTCGCCTCAATCGGTTGCCGCGTCTACACGCCAGAACTCAAGGACCTCACGGAGTACAAGATCAGCGAACAAGGCATCGAGGTGTTGCGCGCTGCGGTCGCGCAAATAGCCGGCCGGGAACTCAAGGTGGGCTTGATCGGGTTCAGCTTCGCGGGGGGACTTGCTCTCCGGGCGGCTGAATATCCTCAGACCTCAGCACATCTCAAATACGTGGCCAGCATCGGTGGGCACCACGATCTCGCCCGAACCTTGAGATTTCTGGCAACGAACACGGTCACAGGCCCTGAGGGCACCAGCCAGAGGCGCGCTCACGAGTACGGACTGCTCGTTCTGCTCAACAACCACCTGAAGGCATTCCAGCTGGAGGAGCAAGAGGCGTTTCGCGGAGTGCTCAGCGCGTGGCTCAAGGAAGATCGCGCGTCGGCAGCTGAACAAGCCGAGCTGCTGGAGACTCGCGCGGCCTACGATCTCTACACGATGATCAAGGAACAGAAGCTGTCCACCTTGTCGCCCAAGATCCTTCCGCTGATTGATCAACAGCTAGAATCAATGAGCCGCCTTTCACCTCACGGAAGCATGGCCAACATCGACACTGAGGTCATCCTGCTCCACGGCTCCAATGACAATGTCGTCCCCCCAGAAGAAACTCTCTTCGGCGCGCTCGAGCTTGATGAAAAGCACGACGGACCAGCGATCACGCTGGTCACTCCCCTTCTCGAGCATGTCCGTGTGGACCAGCCGGCGGGCATTGCGGAAAAGGCCAAGCTGATCAACCTGATCTCGCACCTGCTTTGACGGCCAGCCAAGAACTACTCGGACCTTTTTTCGACCTCAAGCGCGGCTTCGTCCACTTCGCTGGCCGGCACTTTCATCCCGCGCTTGACGGCATTGAGTACCATCGGTCGGACTTCGTCCCCCCCTTTGAGAACTCCCTTGAGACGCAACTCCTCCAGGACTTCATCGGTAATCCGTCCCGCACGCGCCGAAAGTTGTTCAGCGTCCGAGCGAACGAACTCCACATCGATGGCGTTGGGAAACATGCTGAACCACGCCTGGCGGAATCCCCACACACGAAGATCCACGATGTCGCCCGTCGTGGACAAGCGATTCAGCGCAGCGTGAAGATCGGCCGTGTCCATCTTGATGTAAGGAAACTTGATTTCTTCGTTGCCAATGACGTGCACGCGGCCTTCCAGATCTGCGAACTCAACACGATACTCGATGCCCTTTTCATAGACGCGTTGAACCTTGCCCCGGTAAGTGGTTGTGCCCGCCCAACGAATGAAGAAGAAGGCAAGCAACAAGAACAAGAGCAGCAACACAAGCCAGGTAATGATTCTTGCCTTCCAGGAGCGTCGCTTCGGTTCCTTTCCCGAGCTTGCGCCCCCAGGAGTTGTCTGCTGGAAATCACTGACGGAACCAACTGGTGCTTGTTTTTCTTCGGTCACGGCGGCGCGACCCTAGGATAGAAACCTGACCGCCGAAAGATTCAACCCACGCTCAATCCAGACCAGACGCTGATTCAACTAGCCCTGAACAAGGCCGAAGTCGCTGTTCCCGGCGTACTCCGAGCCTCTCAACAACATTCCGAAACTTGCTAAGGCGGCCGAGAATCGGAAGGCAGCACTTCGGTCGCTTTCAGAGAGAAAACGCGGAACCAGCGGGCTGATTGCAGCGATTCTTGGCTCCTCTGCGAAAAATCACCTTTCTGCATTTTTTTTGAGCACGAGCTGTAAGAAACTGGCTGCACGCGCGTTTCTCCTAGGAAAGCCCCAGAGCGCGCCGCACTCGTGTCGAGCGAAATTTGTGACCGCAACCAAGCAACAGCTCTCTTCAGAGCGAGCCTGTCTCCACAAGATCCGACGGGGAGACACCAGCGGCTGGGGCGATCTCTACACACACTTCGCCCCCCTTCTCTACCGACGCATCCTCATGCCCCGCCTTGCCAATCCCACAGCTGCCGAAGATGCCCTCGCGGAAACCTTCCGCACTGCCATGGAGCGCTTCGATCAATTCGAGGACACTGGTGCTGGGATATCGCCGTGGCTGGCGCGAATCGCGTACAATAAGGCCATGGACATGCACCGCGCCCGTGCGGTGACTGGTCGGAAAATTCATGACCTGGCGCGTCATTTAGTCCCGATAAAGAGCACAGTCGTTGGCGCCGACGATCTGCTCGAACTCTATTCGGAAACCCATGACCTCAGCTTAAGGCTGCAAAGATGTCTCCAATCACTCACTCCCCGCTACAGGCAGGTGCTTGATTTGAGGTTTCTGCAAGAAAAGGATCGCGCCACCTGTGCGAGCGAGCTGGGAGTGAAAGTAGGAACGTTTGACGTCCTTGTTCTACGCTCACTGCGCGCGCTGCAGAAGATTTGGGCGAATGGGTCGGCGACGATGCCAGCGTCCCAGGGAGCCGAAAATGAGTGACCACGACCAAACTGCCGTCGACGGAGAAGAGCCAATCGACGAAGAAGAAGAGGCGCTCGCCGCGGCGTTAGCGCAGTCGCTGGATGCGGAGCAGGCGCCCCGAGAAGCAGATCTCGAACAAGTGCTCTCGTTGGCACGCATGGTCGAGCAGCACGAGAAGTTCGAACTTTCAGCGCCGCAGCTGTCTCGGGGCAAGCAGGACCTTGAGCTGTTGGTCCAGCGGAATAGGCACCCAGATACGCGCGTGAGGCAAAGCGAGTCTCAGAATTCTTTACGGAGACGACGCTATTTTTGGTGGCTGCTCGCGCCCCTGCCTGCGCTTCTGGGCGGGCTCATCACTCTGCAGCTCAATCAACCTGGTTCGGTAGATTCTCTCGCGAGTGAGCAAGAACCCTTGGCTGCACCCGGCGCTGTTGGGCCTTCGAGTCAGGCCTCGTCAGCCCTTGTCACTCCGGCGTCACTGGTCGCGGCGCAATCTGCGCTACTCGACCAAAAGATTCACGGACAATCTGATCAAGCCCTTGCCCAACGGCTCGACGAAGAACTGAAAAAATACCGTGAACAGCTCCTCGCCAGATTGGATTCTCCATGAAGCGAGTGCGCGCCGCCTTCGCTATGACGAGCCTAGTGCTCGTCTTCATGAGCGCTTGCTCGCGATTCGATGAAGCACCTACCGAATCAGCGAGAGAAGAAGTGCCGACTGTCGCTGTGAACTCACCACAACTTGAGCACTTCGTGGCGGACGCCCGAGTAGCACACCGGCAGGCAGAAGCGATTGAAGCGGCGGGCGACACGAAGCAAGGCATTCAAGAGCGACTCAAGGCGGCTGTTCGCCTACACCAAGTGTTCCTTGCGCGGGGGGTAGGTGATGCCGAAGAAGTGGTCCCAGTCAAACAGGATCTCGCCGCTCGTGCGGGTCGACTCTACTTCGAGGCTGGTGATTTCAAGAACGCCACACTCGTTCTGAATCAAGGCCTTGGGTTGTCTCGCGCCCCCAGTGCTCTCCGCGCACAACTACTCATCACTTTGGCGGACGTTGAAGAGTCACAGGGCGACACCGAACGAGCTCGTGCCGCGCTGCTGGAGGCTCTACAAGTGAACAAGGCCCTATTTTCTGAGGAATTGATGACACCATGAAGCTAGTTCGCACCACGATCGGCGCTCTCTTACTTCTGTCGAGCAGTGCACTGGCGAGTTGTGGACGACAACCGGAGGAACTCAGTGAGGGCTCAGCCGAGCCGGCTGGGGACAGTTCCCCCATCGGCCCGTTGGGCGAAAATGAGTTGAGTCAGCATCTCCGGGAAGAACGTCTCCAGCTCGATTCCCACCTTCAACCAACGGAACTTAGCTGTGCGAGTGCAAAACCTCACGTGGGCGCAATTTGTCAGATCGCGGAACGCCTATGCTCACTCGAAGATCCCACGTCCCTCGACCAAGCCCGACAATGCAGATCTGCAAGGGAGAGCTGCGAAGACGCACGCGAGCGCTACGAAGCAAAGTGCGGCGGCTGACGTGCACGCTCTCACTTCCGCCCACATCGACCTCCAATGAGAAAGATCTACTGAGGTTCGAGTGGCGTGAATGGGATACCTGTATCTCAAAAGATATCTAGAATCAGGCTCCTCACGGGACGCGGAAATCGAGCCACCCCCCAATCTCGGCTCGACGAAGCGCCCTTTCCTTAGAGAAGTACGACGACTGACATCCATGAGCGATGGACAATACTTAAGCCGTCCCCCCGAGAGTCACACCAGAGAAGTGCAGAGTGGTGTGTTTTCAGGGCAAGACCTGTCCCAAACCGAAGCGCTGTGGCGCAGCCTCGAGTGCGAACTTACGGTCACTCAACTCTCGAAAGGAACACCCAGCATTCAAGCTGGGCTAGCGCGAATAGGTCAGGCGACGCTTTCCACTTGCAGCACCAATCAAAGTTTGGCGCTCAGTTTTCATGCTCGAAGGGACTCAATCAACTTTGCGTTTCAAGCTGAGGCTGACGCAGGACTCCGCATAGAAGGTGCGCCCCGCAGCCCTCACTCGGTCGTGATCTATTCGAATCCAGGCACTGGGCACTGGGTGGGGACCATTCCCAAGAACGTGGGTGCAGGCGGCCAGAGTTCGGCACTCCATGTGTCACTTCCATTGACGATATTGGAAAAGCTCTCCTTACCCCGCATCTTTCAGGAACGCGGCTGGCTCGATGTCAAACTCGATCCGCGACAGGTTGAGAACTTCATCGCCTGGTCGCGTGAATTGATCGCAACCGCGAGCAGTGAACCGCCCGAGGTGGAAGGCGAGTTCATCAACAGACTGAGCGAGGTACTTAAGCCTGTTCATGATCTGGGTGAACACATCACACTTGAGTGCCCCAGTCACTATTCGCGAATTGTCGGACTCGTGGAAGCATTGCTTGATGAAAGCCCAGCTCCAGGCACTCTCGCGGTGGGTGATATAGCGAGCAGTCTCAGTATTTCAGTTCGCACACTGCAGCGCGCTTTCCGCGCGATGTTCGATATCGGGATCAGCCGTTACCTTCAGCACCGGCGGCTCAAGCGTGCTCGTGAGCTGATCATCGAGGGCCGCGACCCGATTTCCGGCGTGGCACACCGTGCTGGATTTCGACACACCTCACGCTTCGCTCAACAATATCGTCGACTCTATGGATTCCCACCTTCCGAGACGGGACGCGAGTCAGCCTAAAAAGCGATCGCCCAAAACGTAACGATGCCTCCGCAGTCGCAGACCGCGGAGGCATTCTCAATGGTGTTACCTGAGCTTCGCGACTAGGCGAATTACATCAGGCCGAACGCCATTTGCGGCAGTCCGTTCGCTTGCGCGAGAACCGAAATACCGGCTTGGGTAAGAACCTGGTTCCGCGACAGAGCCGCAGATTCTGAGGCGACATCCACGTCAGTGATACGTGAGTTTGCTGCAGAAAGGTTCAGCTTCATGGTTGAAATTGCACTACCAGCTACCTCCAGTCGGTTCATCGATGCACCGAATCCTGCGCGCTTCGTAGAAACGTTCGTGATCGCTGTATCAATTTTTGCGAGTGAGGCAATTGCCAGTGTCGCAGTTCCAACGCCCGTACTTGCCGCGTTGAGAACCTGGGTCATGCCCACGCCACCAAAGTTCACGGCGATCTTGTCTGTCCCCGCGCTACCAAGTCCTACCTGAAAATTCACCGAAGACGCCGTCGTCCCAATCACTGCCACACCATTGAACTTTGCAGAACCCTGGATACGCGTAATTTCCGACTGCAACGATGTAAATTCAGTGGTAATTTGACCACGGTCGCTACTCGTCAATGTACCGTTTGCGGACTGCATCGCGAGTTCGCGCATACGGCCGAGAACGGAATGCACTTCGCCCAACGCGCCTTCAGCCGTTTGGGCCATCGACACGCCGTCTGAGGCGTTGCGCTCAGCCACTGAGTAACTGCGAATCTGGCTCTTCATGCTTTCGCTGACAGCTAGACCCGCGGCGTCGTCAGCCGCTGTGTTGATCCGGAGTCCGCTAGACAGACGATCAAAGCTCGTCTGCAGCATCTTCTGGCTCTTGTTCATGTTCTTCATGGCCGACATGGCCGAAACATTTGTATTGATACTAATGGGCACTTCTCTATCCCTTCCTTGGGCAATAGGAGATCCCGAGGGGATCCCCGCCAGGCTTCAAATGCCTGGACACCAAGTTCGAACGGCTGGGCAAACTCGGACTGGAACCAGCTTGTTAAGGGTAAATATTTTCCTGAACTGGATTCTCCTGAAGAGCTCGCTTGAGCAACCGAACAAAAGCTCGAAATCTCAAAGACTTGCGAGCTCAGCCAGCTCCTCTTCACCCCGTTCAGCTGAAGGATCGTCAAGTGAATTATTTTTTCTGGCTCAAGCTTCAGTGCAGCCGGCAATAAATTTCTGAGGCAATAGACTTAAGAAAAAATGTCTCAAGTTTCCTCGAAAGCAATCTTGAGGCTTCTCGCTTGATGAAGACTAAGAATCGGAAAACCTCGGTACAATGCTCACGCATCGCGACAAAAGGAACATTTCCGAGCATTTTGGCCATATTCCCAAGATATCTGACCCCTTGAAGCAGGCGTGTGGCTCCTTCTCGATATGGGGTTTCCCGCAGAATTCCGACGCCGCCTCGGCACCTACATCAGCATTCTCCCAGCACTCATCAGCTTAGGCTGCCAAGGCTCTCTTGGGGACCAGGATGAGCCAAGCGACGGGGAAAAAATCAAGGACACGCCTGGTAGTGTAGACCTCAAGTGTGATGCGAAGCTGAGTCTCTCGGCATCCCCACTCTTGAAGCTCACAACGGTCCAGTACCGCAATACAGTCCGAGACCTTCTCGAACACTCGGGAATGAGCGACGCGCTCGAACCAGTGCGCGCGGCACTCTCGTCGATTCCGGATGACAGCCTAGGTGACGGGTTTCGCTCACTAGACGATCGGGTGGCTCTCGAACACGTCCAGGGATTCTTCAACGTGGGAGTGGCCCTGGGCGACTACTTAGAAGCTTCTCCTGAGGCGCTTCGGGCTCTTGTCGGTGAATGTGTGGAAGATGACGCGCTCAGCGAGAAATGCTTTCACGACTTCCAAGATGGTTTTCTCGCTCTGGTGCATCGACGCCCGCTTCTGAGCCCAGAGCGAACCAGCTATGACGAGTTAAACGACGGACAGCGCAGCCCCGCACAGGTCATCAGGGCTGCCATCATCGTCGCACTCTCATCACCTCGGTTCATCTATCATGTAGAGGTCGATGGCGAAGCAGTCGGCGCCGAAGCGGACTTGCTCCAGCTCGACGCCTTTGAGATCGCCTCGCGACTGTCTTACACGTTTTGGCGCTCGATGCCGGACGAAGAGCTGCTCGAACTGGCCAAGACTGGGGAGTTACTCAAGGAGGACATCTACCAGAAGCAGTTGCTGCGAGTGTGGGAGGATGAACGCACTCGTGACACTCTGAATCAATTTTGGGTGGAATGGCTCAGCCTCGAAAAATTCACCGGCTTCGAGACGACTCGCCCCGGGTTTAAGGCCCTGGCCGCCGGAGAGCCGATTGGCGAAGATGGTCACGATTACTACGGAGACATGGTCACCGAGATCAAGGATCTGGTGGCTCACTTCACCTTTGAGTCCCCTTCCCCCTTTCGCGAGCTGCTGACAACGAATCTCTCGGTCACGCCGAGCAAAGATTTGGCGTCGCTCTATGGTGTGGAGCCGTGGGACGGCCAAGGGGAGTATCCCACACTTCCTGACGGCGAGCGCGCCGGACTTCTCCAGCGTGCCGCCTTGCTTGTCTCAAACCTTGAGCACACCAATCCTTTTCACCGAGGTGCGTTGATCCGCCGAAGCATTCTCTGCGACCCACTTCCCCAGCCAGACCCCACCTCGCTACCCCCGGGCTCGCTCGACCCTCCTCCCTTCGATGAAGCTCAAACGACTCGAGAGCGGTTTGCCAGCAAGGTCGAAGGCAACGGCCTATGTGAAACATGCCACCAGAGCTTCAGCAATATCGGCTACGTCATGGAGACCTTTGATGCTCTTGGTCGCTACCGCACCGTAGAAAGAGTCTTTGATGAGCAAACAGGCGATCTGCTCGCAGAACTTCCCATCGATACCGACGTCACTGCGAAGATCGCGACGAACGTCAGTGAACCGATCGAAGACGCTGCCGCCCTCAACCGCGCCATTGTGGAAAGCGGCAAAGTGGAAGCCTGCCTCGCAGAAAGCTACTTCGCCTACGTGGCGCGGCGAACCGCATCAAACAGTTCCTATGATCGCTGTGTGCTCGAAGATCTGAGCACGACACTCTCCGAAGAAGCAGGTGGTTTAGCTGAGGCCTTCAGGCGCGTGGCTCAAGTTCCCACTTTCTTCAATCGCAAGGTAGGCCCCCAATGACAACGAAGAGTAACTTGATCAAGCTGGACGGACGGCATGCGCCCGCGGGTGTTGCCCGGGACAGACTTTCGCGACGTCTCTTTCTCGGCGGACTCAGTGGGGCAATCGTGGCCCTGCCCATGATGGATTCCCTCCTACCGCAGTTGGCAAATGCGCAGGATGCAGCCGATCCGAAGCGCTTCATCTGCATGAAGAGCTTCTCAACCCAGCTGATCAAAGCGTGGTACCCGCGCCTGAGTGGCAACGGTTACCAGCTCAAGGATGCCGTCTACTCAGGAAGCAAGGCCGATGGCACGACTCTGCTCACCTCGGCACTTGGCAGTGGACCCTACACCCAGGCTCCTCTTCGGGACTTTGAATCACCACAGGGCATCTCGGACATTCTCGGGCCCAGCCTGAATCCTTATCTCGATAAGTTGACGCTGATTCGAGGGCTCGACTTTCTGCCGTCGGTCAATCACAACTTTGGTGGTTTGCTGGGCAATTTCTCCTCCTGCACCAACGCAACCCCCTGCGACGCCGATGCCTTGATGGACGTTCCGACCATCGATCAAGTTCTCGCCTATTCAAGCAAGTTCTATGGACAGTCGCCGGCGGTTCGATCTCTGAACATTTCTCAGGGAGTGGAAGACGCGATGAGCTACACGAATCTCGGCCAACAAGGCGGTAGCGTCGAGCAAATGAAGGCGCGCACCAACCCGCTCGACGTCTGGAACGACGTTTTCGCTTCTCTCGTGGTCAACGACGGGGAGATGCCCAGTGGACCGAATCCCGATGCCTTGCTCGTGGATCGAGTCCTCGAACAATATCGGGAACTCAAAGCCAATCGCCGAATTTCAGCAGACGACCGTCTCAAGCTCGACAAGCACATGTCGCTGCTCGCGGAAGTTGAAGCAAGGCTTACCGGCAATAGTAGCTTTTCATGCCTCAAGCCGCTCGAACCCCAGTCGCTCGTCAACAACAGCGAAACGGACCCGACGGACATCAAGAATAAGTGGGAAGCGTTTCTTGACCTCGTGGTGCTGGCTCTCTCCTGCGATCGCACACGAATCGTCACTCTTGGCGTCCACAAGGCCCTCGGCCCGGGACCTGATCCTATGGATGCTACCCTAGCGGGTCATTATCACTCAGAAGACGCTGGTGGGGGCACATGGCACGGTTTGGCCCACGATTGGTCCAACGAGAACGCGCGCCGCATGCTTGCAGGCATCAACGCATGGATCGCTGAAAACGTGTTTGCGAAACTCTGCGAGAAAATGGACAGCGTTGAAGAAGGCAACGGCGCCACACTGCTCGACAACTCGCTCGTCTACTGGGGCAACGAACTCGGGTTCAACCACATTGGGCACAGCGTACCCTGTCTACTGGCGGGCAGTGCAGGCGGAACGCTTTCCACCGGTCGGTACCTTGATTACATCGATTGGGAGGGGAAGGCCTTCTTTAGTCAAGAGGATGGAAACGTGATCAAGGGCATCCCCCACAATCGATTCCTCGTGTCAGTCATGCAAGCAATGGGATTGTCTCCCGAAGACTACGAGACGGAAGGCACGATGGGCTACGGCTCGACAAGTACCTCGGGCCGCGATCCTGCGCTTTGGCCTGTGGACTACGATCTCAGCCAAATAGGACAGGTATTGCCTGGGCTATTTGCCTAATTGAAGGCCCACCACGAGGACCGAAGTGGAAGATGTCACGGCTTCGGGCTTTAGAAAGGCTTTTAGAATCGCCAAAAGACGTCGAAGTCTGGAGCGATGAACTTCTCTTGGCTGACGATGCGCACACCTGGGAGAATCACATTGCCGTAGCCGAGACCAACGTGAAAATTGAAGGTCTTCCACGAAAACGCGACTCCAGGCTGAATCAGCCAAGCGACTTGTGAGCCATCGCTCTGTAGGTCGGCGTTCAGATTCACTGTGGTCGTGTCGGTGGCCTCCGCCTGACCATTGAGATTCACGGGACTGATGTAGGGCACAAACCGAGTGACCAGGTTAAAAGCCACCACACGACTCAGGCGATATTCGCCGTAAAGTGCGAACTGCAAATTGCTCTGAGCCACGGCCCCAAGAGCCGTGTATTCATCGACAGTCTCGGCATCAGAATTTACGAAACTCTGAACCCAGGTCGCCTCCAGAGACGCGGAAAAATGGGTGTCAATGACCATGCTCGTCGTCAATTGGAGAGGCATGATCAATGCCTGGAAGTTCCCATCCTCTAAGCTCCCGACCTCGAGATCATAAAAACTCAGGTAAAATGCCTTGGGCTGAAAGGACGCCGCAAAGCGCCCGGTGTCGAGGAATTTCAACTTCGTATAGAGGCTGCCATTGAACGAGCGAGCAACTGGGATCAGCAGCCACGGGACCGTGTAGGTCCCCACCGTCCACCAATCGAAGATGCCTACTTCTTGTTGAAACAGCCCGAGCCGCAGTTCACCCTGAGACAGAGACCAAGCACTGAAGTCAGTCTGTCGCTGCGTTTCGGTGTGGTAAGCAGAAGCCTTCAGCGGGCTCAACGACAACAGCAGAGCCAACAGGCAAGCATGAAAGCGCCTCACCAAGTGATCCTCTTGCCGCCGGCATCTTGACTCTCACAGGTGTCGCCCTCAAGAGCATAGCACTCTTGGTCACTGAGGACGCAGCAGAAGGCGCCATCCATCGTGCGAATCGAAACCTCGTCCATCGCCGCATCAGTCGAACAAATGACGTCTCCGTCTAAGACGGGGACCCGCACTTCAATCGTCTTGTCTCGGTTCACGACGAAGTCGCGATCGAAAGAAATCTGCGAATCCTTGAGGGCTAAAGTCCCCTCCAATTGGACAAGAACTGCTTCAACTTCAAACTCAGTGATCAGTTCATTGGTTCCGAGCGAGATGGCCCAGGTTGCATCCAACGTTCCGCCCTGACCTCCAGCATAAAACTGGCACTGCTCGAAGCTTCCCCAAATCGTCTTGAGTATGAAGCTATCACGCAAAGACAACTGATAATGGAGGGATCCATTCTCTGCATCCTGAGTGGGCGACTCCGCCGAGCCTGGGCATACCTTCTCGATATCCCCCATTCCCGACAAGAGGAAACGCAGTTCACCGTTCGCGCTCCCCGAACCTGCCGACTGAGAGATTGAATTCGCCACAGGCTTCAGCGACTGAATCACGACCTCGAATCCGCCAAGCGCATTCACCTCGGCTGCCGCGACCTGCGCCTGTTCGATCAGTGCTTCGAGTTCCTCCTCAGGCAGCGTACCTGTCGGGTTCTGGTAAACCCTGTACAAGCTGTCGAGATCAGGTCCTTCGGTGACGTCGGCGCCGGAACAGCCAAGCAAGAACATCGCGCATCCGAGCGGAGCGATAAGGAACGTCGATGGACCCTGATTCGAACTCACCAGGCTGCCTACGGTGATATATCGGTCACCGCAAGACTGCGCTTCAGTCGCGCTGCTCAATTGTCGGAATCGAGTCACAAGCGAACATCGCAGTGTTTCTTTCTTGTGAAAATTCTGCGTAAATAGTGCTTCTGGGGGCTTTCTTTCTGTCTCGCGCACATTGCAATGCTGGCCAGTTGCTTCAACCTGGATCGAGATGAGTCCGTTCACTGTCCAGGATCCTACGCCCGCCAACGACACAAAAAGGGCGCGTCCAGAATCCGCTCCTCATCTGGACCGCGGCAAACGAATCCTGTCCCGGGAGTCAGAGGCGATCAGCTTGCTTGCCGAGACCTTGCCCGAGTCCTTCCAACGAAGCGCTGAGTTGATCCTTTCTTGCTCTGGGCGAGTGTTTGTCAGCGGTGAAGAAACCATGCGCACTCTCGGTGCGCGCATCACCCGAGCTCTCAACCGTTCCGGGATTGCCAGTTTCTGGCTTGGAGCCGGCGACGCGAGCGACGGACTGGCACCGCTCGTCACGAAGACCGATCTCTTTCTGCTGCTTTCCGAGTCGCCTCAGTCTGAATCCCTGCTCAGGTTACTTGCCTCGCTTCATGAGCAAAAGCTTCGCTCGATCTGCCTCTCCCTCTACGCCAATCAATTGCTCTCCAGGCGTTGCACAGAGTTCATCGATTGCGCACCGACGCAGCTTCCAGAGCCCTCCTCACGCGCCTTCCCGGTTCATGAAAACCTGCTGCAATCCCTCGCTGTAGCGCTCGTGGACACGGTCACTGAGTCAAGAAACGTCAAATTCGCTTCGTTTGAGCCCCAAGTCGACCCGGGACTCCAACACCGTCTTGGGCTCAAAGTGGGCGATTTGATGCGCTCCCAGGAAGCACTCTGCCCGGTCGCCCCGATGACTTGCTGGAGAGAAGTACTCGCCCAAACTCAAAGCTCGGAATTCGGACTGATTTGCGTGGTCGACGAAGCCACCCACGTGACGGGTGTCATCGGTTCGCGAGAACTGCTCGCAGCTACGTTAGAGCCGGCGCACCAGAGCTTCACGGCAACCACAGTGATGAGCAAGTCCCCCCAGACGGTGGACGTTCACACGGCTGTCGGCCGCGCCATGCGCATGATGAAGCTCAACGACCTGGATTGTCTCCCTGTCACCAGCGAGGATGGCCGCCTTGTAGGCGCTCTCAGTCTTCGTGACCTTTTGCTCTAGGGACTACACTTCTCCGCGCTCTTCTTAGCGCCTTGCTTTAACCACCCCACAAGAACCCCCTTTTGTTCCTCGGTGAGTGGCTGAACATCCGGTTCGACGAGGGCGTCGAGCGGTGGCATCAAGTCGGCCTCGACCATCTGCAGCATCAACACGTGAATCGGTTTGCCGCTGCGCATTGCTTGTGTGTCGTCCCAAGTCTTCAAGGCGAACGGCGCTTCATTTTCCTGAGGCTCCCAGTGACATCGCCGGCAACTTTGCTGCAAGACCTGCTCGACAGCGCAAGGAAAACCCGAATCTGCGGAGATTCGCCCTGCCCAAGCCGGGGGCTGCGCCGCCTCAGGTTCTTCGACCACTGGAGCGGGCTTCTCCGTGGCAGGAGGGTCCTCTTTTTCACAAGCCGCAACGAGGATCAGACACAAAAATATCGAGAAACGCTTCATAGGAGTACCTCCAACAAATATCGAGCTGCGCCAAGACCTATCACGGCCCTGGCGCCCCTGCTCAGTTCAACCTTCGACGGGGATCCGAATCACAACACCACCCATCACATCACCAATCTTAAAGTCTTTACGTGGTGAATCTTTGTGCTCGTTGTGACACTTGACGCAGGCCTCGGCGACGCCCGTATCGGCATACACAGCAGTGAAGTAGGTCTTTCCGTCAAGCACCTCATCACTGTAGAAGTTCTTGCCCTTGTTCTTCACAACAAAGTCCAGCCCCTTCTTTTCTACGTCCGTCTCTGGCGCGTTCTGCTTGTTGATGGGCCACTCGCTGAGCAGAGAGTAAGTGAAGCCGACATCCTTCTTAGAGACAATCTCAGCGCCCATACGAAACATCTGGGCAGGTAGCGGGAGAGCCTTGTCATCTTCCCAGTGTTCGCTGGCCTTGATGACCGCTTCCTGATTCTGAAGTCGGTTCACGACCTTCTTCGTGTAGACCGCACGGTCCGAGTCCATGACGGCATGCAGCCCATCTGCGAAGACCTGAGGAGAGATCCCCTTGGGTCCGGTTGCCTCCGCGGGCGCATCCTTGCCACAGGCGACTGCGCCCGATGCGCCCAATGCGAGGATTAAGATTGATGATTTTGTAATACGGGTCATTTGATGTCTCCAGTTAGGGGGGATGAGGCGAGACCATCTGGTCTCATTGTCGGGCCGTAGCGAAGTCGACGCTTTGAACGTGACCAGTGGGGAAGCCCGAGAAATTATTTTGAATCAGAGAAGGGTCGGCGAGCGCATCGATAGAAAACGGGAGGCCATGGCAGGCACCGCACACGCTGCGAATCATCTTCTCGTTGGGTCGGAGATTGGCGTTTTGATTGTGGTTGACCCACATCTCGCCCGAATCATCTTCGACTCGAGGCATGTGGCATGTGGCGCAGCTCACGCCGCCGCCCCGAGCGATCCGCCCCGACTCTTCGAGCTGGAGTAGTTCAAAGTGAGGGGACGCCTTGTAGGCAAGGCTATGCTGATCGTTGTGACAGCCGAGACACGAATCGACTTCTACTACGGATAAGCTCTGCGCTTCGCCGCCCGTGTTCGCGTGACAAGATGCGCACGACAGGTCGAGGTGAGCTGCGTCCTTTTTCATCGGAAGGCGAGCCATCCCGGGTTGCATCGGCGACAACCCTTGCGCGATGCGCATTCCATGGCGCCCCTCCAGCCAAGACTGAGTCTCTCGGTCGTGGCACTCCCGGCATTCGTCGAGAGGAGTATCGCTCGTCAAGTTCTTACGTGATTCAGCTGGACACGATTTTTCGGCACTCAGAGGACGAAGCGGCGAAGCCAGTAGCGGAGCTTCCCCTGCGTGCTTCACAAGAAAATCCTCATAGAGCGCGCGATTGTCGTGAAAATTATGGCAGCCGGCACTTGCGCACGAGTCAAATGCTAACCCTTCGTGAGAGGCTCGCTCCTCCGCTATGTCTTGATGACATTCGTAGCAGTAGTCTTCGGGAAGACTCAGCCCCATGGTTCCGGTGCGCTCGGGCTGATGCTCTGAATGACAGGTCACGCACAATCTTGCGTCAAGATTGGCCACCCGCTCCGCATTGCGAGGATTCGTGAATTTCGTGCGCGGATGCGAGTCCTGTGCTTCGTCCAATTCAGCACTGTGGCAACTCTCGCACGCCTCCTGAAGGCCCTCACTGCTACCAAAAGGCTCCGTGTGGCAAACCTCGCATTTGAGTTCGATTTGGTAGTGGCCGTGACTTGTCTTGCCCGGCAGAAATACCTCACGGTCTTCTCCCACCTGAAAGCGTTTCGCGAGACCAAGCCCAGCAGCTAGACTCAACGCCGCCCAAAGAGCCCAGAACACGAAGCGACGAGGCTTTTTTGCTGTCCCCTCCCGTTTCAAAAGAAGTACACCTTTGCGATATGCACGAGCAAAAGCACCGGCAACGGCCACAAGAAAAAGATGTGTGAGCGGATCAGAACGCCACGCAAAGTGCGCGCGTGCTCAGGCGCAAGTCGAGACTCAAGCAGAGTCCAGCCTCCTGCCACGCCCCCCAGAAAGGTGCTGCCGAGGAACACGAGGATGAGCGCCATGTCTAAGCGAGTGCCCAGTCGAAACCCCGTGTGCGCGACGGCACCCACCAGGCACAGGACACCGATCAGTGCATGAGCGACGCGCCAAGCCTCGAAGTCCTTCCATCTGAACCAGGAAAGGCGTTTCCGCATCGAAAAGACAACGCTGGTAAGAAACAGGGCTGCCGTCGAAAAGCCAGTGATCTGCTTGAGAAGGGACTCACGAAACAGGGCATCGATTCCTCCGGTGAGGACCGACGTCGAGTACGGAATCGTCGGAACCAGACAAAACAGAATCGCGCCGAACAGGCTCAGCAATGAAAGCCGCGTCATCCACGGCGATTCCGCAGGCTCCTCGATTTGCTCCTCAGTGAGAGTCGCCAAGAGCGGCAAACAAGAACCACACACCGTGGAGGCGCCGGTTCGCTCCGCGAGAGCCTGAGCATTAGCGCACCCCTCCGCAACAGCGCGTTTCAGCGTGCCGCAAGTAACGCCCATGCACGTACAGACCGTTGCGGTGTCGGGCCACGTAGCCAGCGAGAGCTTCGCATTGCGCCACATGGGTTCATTCTTCTCAAAGCGCTTTACCTGGATCGGACGCAGCTTTTCCGCACGGGCCATCGCTTCCTGGGCGCGACTCAAGTCAGCCCAGGTTCCCAGTGCGGTAATTCCAATGACTCTTCCCCCGCGCAGAGCAATTCGCCGATAATTCTTCTCGTCCCGAAACTCGAGAGAACGTGTCCCGAGACCTGTGGCGGAACTTTCGCCCACGACCGTCAAGTCCAAGCCTGTGACTTTAAGTCGGGTGCCGACTTGCACCCCGGTAAAGTTTGAACCTACTCCGGCCAGGCGCCTGGCGACTGATTCGGCCATTGCGTAACCGGGAGCCACCAGACCATAGGCCATCCCCTTGTGCCGCGCGCATTCCCCTATCGCGGAGATATTCGGATCTGCCGAGAGTAGATTGTCGTCGACCTCAATGCCTCCAAACAGATCACAAGAAAGTCCCGCTTCGCGCGCCAACTGGTCACGGGGGCGAATCCCCATTGCTGGGACAACAAGTCCAGCAAGAATAGCGTCGTCTCCCTGTAGCTGGACGAGGGTGCCGTGCGATTGTTCTTCAAGGGCCAGAACACGAACGCGGGAACGAAAATCAAGTTCCCGTCCCTGCAGCATATCTGCCATCATTTGACCGGCGGATTTCTCAAGTTGCCTCGAAAGTGGATACTGGGCACTTTCAAGGACAATGACCTTGGCACCCAAGCGCACCAGTTCGTCGGCCAACTCGATGCCAAGTAGTCCACCACCGATAATGACGACAGGAAGCCCATGACGAATGCACAGCATCGCCCTGTCGTGAATGGCTTCCGCATCATCTACGGTGCGCAGCGCGCGCACGTCCCGCCCATCGATCCCGGCGAGGTTGCCGAGCACCGGCGTAGCCCCCGTGGCGAGGATCAGGTGCTCGTAATGCTCCACGCGGCGCGCTCGGGTCCGCACCAATTTTTGTTCGCGATCAATCTCCACTACCGGGTCATCGAGCACCTGACGGACCCGATTCTCTTGATGCCAAGTGGGGTGCTTCAATCGCAAAGCGGCGCGAGGAACCCCTTGAACGACGCGCGCAAGATGCACGCGATCATAGGGTTCAGTGGCCTCTTCCCCGAACGCCACAACGCGAAAGCCATTGAGGGACTTCCGAGCACGGATTTCTTCGCACATTCGTTGGCCGACCATTCCCTGGCCGACCACCACGATTGTCTTGCCGGAGCTTCCGGCGCGCGGCCGCGAGCCCAGACTCGACGGCGGGCTCTCAGACTCCCCCGCCTTGCTGCTCGGAGCGTCACTCACCCGTGGTTGGACGTTCTGAACCATCGCGCTCCCGATTACAAAAGGCCTTGAGCAAACAGGAGGACCATCAACAACCAGGTCGCGATCATTCCTGGCTGCACGCCAGTGCCTTCCTTCGCGGAGGCGGAAGCAGCTCCAGCGCTCGCCTGAACGGCGGGCGGCACTTCAGTCGCATCCTCCGCAGCAGCAGCCTTCATCGTCGCGGCCAACAGGGTATAGACTTTCACCCAAGCCTCCTTGAGCTCCGGCGTGAATGTTTCTCCAAGGCCCTTATCGAGCGTAAAGAGCAGCGCCTCGGCGACCGTGTCGTAGTCCTTGTCCTTCACGCCGTAGCCCGCGTGACGACGTCCCAGTGCCTGGACGGAGGGTACGATTTCTTCGAGACGGTCGAGCCCCCGAACCGCAACGGTGAGCATCTGCATCAGCTTCTTGCCCTGCTCTTTGAGCTCGCTCGGAAACAAGGGCTTCAGATCTGGATCCAGCTCAAAAAGCCGCGCGTAGAAGATCTCCGCCGCCGTTTCCGAGATCGGGACCACCAGCGCCCAGCTCCCCTGAACAAGTCGGACTTCTCGCGGAGACACCGGACCTTCGACCGCTACCTCGTTCTGAGCGGCGATCATCACGTCAGCAATCACACCATAGACATCCGTCCAGGCGCCCTTCACCTCGGGTGTGAATTCGTCACCAAGACCCTGCTCAAGGGTCCAGAGGAACGCGGCCCCGACAGTTTCATAGTCCTTCGGCAAGACGCCATAGGGACCATGTCGCGCCCCCAGTTTTTGGAGCACAGGGACCAAGGCTTCAAGGTCATCCAAACCAGCGACTGCACCGTCCAGCGCCTTCATGAGCAACTTGCCCTGAACTTCGATGGGGGACTTAAAGAGCAGCTTCAGAGTCGGATCGAGCTCAAACAGCCGCCCGTAGAACAATTCCGCGGCTTTGTCGCTGATTGGAACGACTTTCTGCCAGCTTTCCTGAACAAGCACCTTTGTTTTTTCGTCCATACGCTTCGCTTCCCTTTCGTGCGGCGGCACTCGATTTCATGAGTTCAAAGCCACCGACTCAGATGTCCTTACACAGCGCAAACCAGCCCTAGCAAGAAGTATTGTGTTTGTTATCTGTGAGACGCGTGAACGAAACCTCCGGATAGAATCCCAGCGTTCATCTGCAGGAAACAGACATTTCAACACGAGCGCCAACATGTTTCTCATGACGTCAGAAAGTGTTTCTCAGTCGGCAACAATCACACCTTGCGTCTTCTGTGTTTCATCCGAAGGCAGTTTTATGTCTCGTCGTGCAATCAACTGAAGTCAGGATCGTCCACTTCGCCAACAGGACACAGGAGCGCCCTCCCTCGAGGTTTCCCTTCCGCCCCTAGGCCGAATGTTTCTCAACGAAACACCAGAACGGCTGCTTTTGTCAGCCCACTTGAGCCGATCAAGCAGGACTAGGGTGGGCTCAGCGACTGCCTTGCTCCGGACAGTTGGCTCCACTAGCGATGCCCCACAATGAGAAGCCTGGAAACGCTCATGACATTCCAGCTATTCGGTTACGCGATGCTGAGCCTCTGGGGGGTCCCGGCGTGCAGCCGCAACGAGCCAGAGGACGAATCGCCCTCCGAGAAAACCTCCCTCGTCCCTGATGCCACCACGACTCCTGGGTTCCTCGCCCCCAGCGCTACAGTCACGGAGACGCCCCCCAGGAGAGCTCAGGAGCCGTCACTGAATGAATACGCCTGTGACAACGACGCTATCTGGCGCGATCTCAAGGTGAAGGGCTTCAGCGGCGCCGCCATCCTCACGACAGTCCAGGGGGTCAAATTGCCTACTCCGCTGTGGAGGCCCTGCTCGGACCAAAAGTACTGCGAGAAGCTCGAGCTTTCGCCAAGCCAACGCATTGTCACCTTCGGTCAGGACGGCAACAGGATTCGAATGATGGTGGCCGAGCGCTGCGGCGACAGCACGAGCATCACGCTGGGAGAGCCCGACTCCCCATTTACGACGGCCTTGAAGGCTCAAGGCATGATCTTAGAAGCAGCCGTCTTCGGTGAAGAACGCTTCCTGTTGAGTGGCTTTGAGCACCAGAGCGTTGGTGAGAACCAACACACGCTCTCGCCGCCTCAATACTTAGTGACTGGAAGGGAAGGACAGCTGGAGGAGTTGGTCGCAGTACGAGACGAGTCTCAGAGCATCCCCCTCGCGGCTGCCAACCAGATCCTCCAGGTAAAGCTCCGAGATCATGCATGCACCAAGATGATTTGGAACTTCCCCACAGGAGCCTGCGACTTTCGCTCCCCGAGTAGCGGAAACATCGCCTTGTTGGGTGGCAATCTGATCTACATCGATGAAGGAGCGGGCATGCGCTGGAACAAGAAGAGCGGGACATCCAAGATCCTCTCGCAGCTCGATTGGGTCTTCACCGACGGCGTCAATGTCCTTTGGGCTGCACAGGACGTTCTTCGCGTCGACCAACCTCGTCACGATTTGCTTGAGCTCGGAGGCAAGATCGTCCCGGGCAAAGCGGGCCCGCGCCCGCTCGCCATGGGATGTGGACGAATGTTGTCTCGCGATGAAAGCGCCTGGTGGCTTCGCAACATCGAAAAGGGCACACGCTGGCGCATCCCCGATGAACGCTTTGTGGCGGTGGGGATCGGTTCCGTGGTGATGGACTGCCATTCACTCATCTTCCAAAGCGGAAGGCGACTGCTCCTCAAAGGACTCGGCGAGCCTGAACCGGTTCTATGATAGGGAGACCTCGCATGTCCTCACGCAAGTCAGCTCCACCAAGCACGATTCTCGGAGAATTCTCAGCCGAAAGGTTCCTGAGCGAGATCTTTCAGAAGAAGGCGCTCTTCCTTCCGGGTGCAGTCCCCGGCTTTCAATCTCCGATCAGCGCGGACGAACTGGCGGGACTCGCTTGCGAGGCCGAAGTCGAAGCCCGTCTCATCGAGGACGCCAACCCGCAGCTCGCCTCGACGGTCAAGCCGTGGAGGCTCAGTCACGGCCCGTTCGAGGAAGAAGTCTTCTCTCGGCTAGCCCCCGAGAACTGGACGCTACTCGTGCAAGATGTCGATAAGTGGGTCCCCGAGGTCGCGCAGCTGCTCTCGCTGGTCGACTTTCTGCCCAGCTGGAGTGTAGACGACATCATGATCAGCTACGCCGCAGTGGGCGGCTCAGTCGGCCCTCATGTGGATCAATACGATGTGTTCCTCCTGCAAGCTGAAGGAACCCGGCGCTGGAGGCTCGGCCCCAGTCACCCAGACGCGGCACTACGAAGCGATACCGAGCTCAAGGTACTCCGCGACTTCCAGAGCCAAGAAGAATACCTCGCGGAGCCCGGCGACGTTCTCTACATTCCGCCCGGACTCGCGCACTTTGGCGAGGCAGAGACTGAATGCCTCACCTACTCCTTCGGCTTTCGTGCCCCGTCCGCCGCGAGTCTGCTCAGCGCGCTGGGGGACGCCCTTGTTGCGCAGGCAGAAGACTTACGACTCCAGGAAGCCCTGACTCGACCACCCAAACATCCCGCGGAACTCAGCGCTGGCCTGCTCGAAAGCGTCGAGCAGCTCGTCCTGCGAGCTATCAATCAGACAACGCAGGGACAAGAATGGCTCGGTCGGCACTTGAGCGAAGCGAAGGAGAACCTGCCGCTCGATGCACCGGATGACCAATTCACCTTAGCCGATCTCGCCGAGCGTCTTGCTCAAGGCGCGCAGCTCTCGCGCAGTCCTGCGGCGCGTTTCCTGTTCAGTCAGGAAGCCTCCCTCGTCACGCTCTTCGTCGCCGGCGAGGCCTACGCGCTCGACGGGATCGAGGAAAGCCGCCAGTTCGCTGCCTTGGTCTGTGGCCGGACGCCGCTCAACAAAACGACACTTGCCCCCTGGATCGACTCCAACGGGGGCAAGGTGCTGCTTGAACTCCACGAGCGCGGGGCGCTTCTCCTCGACTAGAGCTCGCCGTTCATCGGATCGTGCGGATCGCCTGGACCGAGCTTACGCTTAGAGGGTGCCGCAGGCCGATAAGCCTTCGGCTTGCTGGTTCTCGCGGGAGCAGCCGCGGGCTTCCCCGAGAGACTGGAAGCAAAATTGGCGGCAGCCGGCGGCGCCGTCTTAGCGGGGGCTGCCTTGTCGTTCTTTGCGTCCTCAGCTGGTGCCTCTGAATCCGCTTCATCAACGGGCTTGGCCTCCTCTTTCTCCGCTTCTGGTTCCGCGGTCTGAGTAGCGGCTGTCTTCGCCTCTGGGATAGGTGCGGTCTCGGAAAGCTCGTCGAGCTGATAACGCTCGGAGGTCTCATCAAGCCACTGAGCGAGACCATGGCTCGTGCCGATTCCTGGTCCGCCAATCTTGGCCTCGAGCTTGCCGAGTTCGGCAGTCTGATCGAGGGACTCTGCAGTCGTTTGAGTGAGTCCGTTTCGATGCGCCACCACGAGCATCCCGAGTGCAGCTACGGCAACTAAGCCACGACCAAACCAAGGCGAAGTACGCTGACGCTCAGGGATCTCGAAAGCAGCAGGTGAAAAGCTGTCAGCAAAGGGTGCCGCACTGGGAGCCGGCGCAGACGGGCGAAGCGACGCTGTATAGGCGGGAGCTGAATAGGCAGCAGAGTTGGGCCCGCTACTCAAAGGCGCAGCGCTCAAAGGCGCAGCACTCGGTGGGGGCGCGGAGGCGGTTGCCGGTGCCGAATAGGAAGGCCCGGCACCGTACCCCATCGAAGGCGGCAGTGACGGCGCTGGAAGCGCTGCCGCAGCTGGCGGAGCAGACGCATGCGCAACGTTGCGGGGCGGGGGCAAACTAGGTGCCAAACTCACGTGCTCCTCGGGAGCCCCCAACAAGACCGAAAGAGGGATCCACTCTGTGTAACCCGGCTGCCAAACGAGAGTGTCATCGTCGATGACGTCGAGCCGGTAAGCATCTGCGAGAAGATCGAGCGACATCTGCTTCACTTCATCGGGAGCCGCCATCACGTAGTAGGTGTCAGGATCTGTCGGGGCAGCAGCTTCGGCTGGGCCGTCTTGCTCCTCAAGCGCAGCGAGCAAAGTATCGAGCCGCGTCCATTCCCCAAAGCCCTCCTGCCAAATCAAAGTCTCTTCACTGATGACGTCATCCTGGTACGCCATGTCGAGAGCGTTCAGGGAGAGTGCAACGACATTGCCGTTGAGAACGACGTGAAAGTCTTCTTCTTCATTCACTTTAATGGTCATGACTCCTTCAGGGTTACGCCTACATCGTCTCCCGGCAAGGCAGGAAACCCAGGGAAACGCCAAATCCGTCCGTGTCGGACCTTGTGACCGGAATCATTGACCATGGCTGTTTCTGTGCAGAGTGAATTCTTTCAACAAGAGCACCACGCCGCATCTGAACATCGGCCTGAACCTGCCGAGGCGTTGCCAGGAGATAAGAAGTCGAGGTTACCATGCGGCCCATGAGTAGCCCCTTCGATTTGGACGCTGACGAGAACGCTCTTGCTAAGAAGCCACGTCCCATCGGCTGGTTCGTAGCCGGTGCAATCACCATTGCTTCTGCGGCCTTCGTGCTCAGTTACTACCTCCCTCTTTCCACAGCTCATGCCACGCTCGCGAGCGAGTACGAGAAGCTCGCTGAGAAGAGTCGAGAACTGGATCACAGTTTGCGCGGAAATCAGAAGGCACTTGAATCCACTGAGGCCGGACGTGCTGAACTGCAGAAGTTTGTCGACGGGGGCTCGGCAGCCGAGAAGGAACTCAGCGTTCGATTGACCACCACGCAAGCGACGGCGGAAAACCAACTGGAGGCCTTCATCAAAGCCAAACTGGTTGAGCTCAGTCTGGATGGACCTGCACTCGAATTCTCGTTCAAAGACGCGGCACTGTTCAGGCCGGGTGCCACGACTCTCTCCCCGCGCGCGAGCCTCCCTTTGTGTCGCGCGGTAGCAGCTCTCACCAGTGAGAAGAGCTGGACGGTCACAGTGACCACGACGGCCCCGAGCGCAGACAAAGATTATTGGAAAACAGCAGGGGAGAAATCAGCCGCTCTCGCTGTTGCGATTGAGAAGGCTTGTCAAGTCGACGCATCCCAGATCATCGCGCGCAGTGAGCGCCCTTCGGAAGAGCAGAAGCCGCTGCGGACTTTGGTGAGCATCTCCCCAGCGGAGCCACCTCACCTCGATCTTACCAAGGCGCCCGCGACGAAAAGCACACCTGCGGGTGGGGCAAACGCCACAAAGTAGCGATTTTTCGTGACGACCTCGGGTTCCCGTGGAAAGCTTCTCGTGGATGGCTGACGCGACGCTCATGAAGATCGGCTGGCGAACCCTGACGGGAATCGTCCTGGTTGCGGGCGCGAGTGGGGCGACTGTCGCCACGGTTGCTAGCCGCATGGCCACGGACGAATCGAGCGCTTCTTCAACAGGTGAGTCACGACAACGCGAGACGGCAGACCGTGAGAGCGAGGCGCGAGCCGATCTGGACAACTCGCCAACTGCTGCCTCTCCAGAAGATTTGGCGCGCGCCTTAGCCCTGCTTCAAGCCCATCTGGCAAATCCGGCGGAGGAAGGCCGGATGCCTCGAAGCCCCATCGAGTCAGCCGCTCACACTCCCGCTACCCACGATGACGTGCGCCCCTCCCCCGCCGACTCTTGGGAGCAAGCTGAAGGCGAGTCAGCAGCCGACGCATTAGCTCGACTGGAAGATGCTTATCGCGCAGAACTGGAGCGCACCGCAGAACTGGAAGAAGAAGCCAAGCGAGAACGCGACGCTCAATTAGCGAAAACTGATGAGTTAGAGCGGCTCCAGCGTGAATTGGACGAAGCCCAATACCTTGCAGAGCGAGATGCTCTCCGCAACGAAACCGCCCGACTCACTGCAGTGGCTCGTGCTTCCAGTGAACGCGATGAAGAAGACGACGCAGACGACGATGACCAACCGGAAGTCACGTCCGTCTCCCAGTACGCGATGACCAGCGCCATCTACGCCCCTGTATTCATTGGTTCTGCGGCGCCTCCGCCACCTCCGAGTTCCAGTAAAACAAGCACACCCGCGCCCTACCCCGTGATCCCACGCGGCGCGTTCTTCGGAGTCACCATTCCCCAATCACGTTCGTCTTCCGGCGCCTCATCTCAAAACCAGGCGGAGGTTTCTGTTTCCTACCGCCCTGGTCAAGCACGCTCACCGTGGGCTCCGATCGACATGAGTCGGCACAACAATCCCTGGGCCGCGACGCCAGGTTTACCGTAATCGACTAGCTGCTTAAGCCCGGCGGGTGGCAATCAAGAGCACGTTCTGGAGCGCACCCCTCGGACTACGCTTCTCGACCTCAAGCCCACACGCTCTCAGCTCTTCTTCGAGCGCTCCTGGTTCGCGGAACTCTAAGGTCACGCCCCGATTGATCCCCAGCCACTTGCCCACGCGTTCGAAGCCGGCGGCAAGGCTGGCGCCCAAGCCGCCTTCTTGGTTCGTTTCGCGAATGAGCAGTCGCCCGCCGGGTGCGAGACAATGGGCTAGTCTTGCGACCAGCGCCTTTTGATCGTCGCCCGACAAGTAGTGAAGCACATCAAAGGCAAACACGGTGTTCGCCTCAGGGAATTCGAAACTTCGTAAATCGCCCGAATGAAATTCAGTGGCTGCCAGCTCCCCTGTTTCACTCAATTGAGTCGCTGCCAACGAAGCGGCAGACACCTTGTCTTCGTCGAGGTCGAAGCCTTGGAGCGAGCTCCACTCGCCCCCCAGCGCTGCCAGAAGAGCAAACTGCCCTCTCCCGCAACCGGCATCAAGCACGCGCCCAAGTGGGCCCGCATCTACCAACCAATCATAGAGCTCGGCGCTCAGAGGATCCGTCTTCAGCTTGGCGCGCACATAGTACTTATGCCTCGGGTGACAGCCGCGATACGCCTGGCTCACCTGAGCAACGAGCTGATCGCGGCTGGCAGTCTCGACCGCCGCATTCTCCAGGTCCGGGCTCACCAGGGCAGCTCTTCGCCGTTCTGGTGGAAGAACTTCCCTGACGTTTCTAGGGTGAGGTCATCGATTCGGGCGAGAAGGCCCGCTGCGGCAGTTTCTGGATCGATCTGACCGTTCCCTCCAATCATCTCTGTGCTCACCATCCCTGGGTGGAGGATCACGACGGCGACGCCCTTGGCGTGCAAGTCGCGCGCAACTGAGACGGCGGCAATGTTGAGAGCTGCCTTGCTCATGCGGTAGCCGTAGGCGCCGCCCGAACCGTTGTCCGCCACGGAACCCATACGGCTCGTGATGTACGCCACGCGCGTCCCTGTGCTGAAACTCGTCTGGAGCGCTTCGGTCACGCGAATTGGTCCCATGGCGTTCACTTCGAACTGCTTGAGCATGCCCTCATACTTGGGGGCCTCCAGGGTGTCCTGCCAGACCAAGATCCCCGCATTGTTGATCAAGAGATCGATCTTGCGATCCCCTACGGCTTTCTTGAGCGTCGCCGCACCCTCCGCCTGCGACACATCGACATCCTGAACGATTTCTACACCGAGTTCCTTCAAAGCAGGGCTCGGCCGGCGGCACGCAGCCACCACGTCGGCGCCTCGCGCCTTCAATGCCTGGCAAAGCGCCAAGCCGATCCCTCGGTTTGCTCCCGTAACGACTGTGATTCCCATGGCCCCTAACCTGCCTCGCTTTGACGGGAACGCAAGTGCTCAATCCTGCTGGCTATTGGCGCTACTTCCAGTCGCAGACGAGCACCGCGCCTGCGCTGCCTTCAGTTTACGCTGGCTCGTGCTGGCTCAATTGGCCCAGGTAATCACGCTTGCCGATTTTCACTCCGTTGTGACGCAGGAACGCGTACGCGTGACCCAAGTGAAAGAAAAAATTCGGCACGACATGTTCCATGAAGTAATCCGAACCCGACATCGTCTTCCCCTTCCAGCGAGGCTGAGTGATCGACTGCTCCCCGGCCTTCGCGAAGTCACCCTCGGAGAATGTCTCCAAGTAAGCGATGACTGACGTAAGTCGATCCCGAAGCTGAGCTATCGTGGTCTCACTGTCCTCGTGAAGCGGCGCTTCTTTGCCCGTGAGCCGCGACGCACCAAGCTTCGCCGTATCACAGGCCATCTGCACTTGGCGGACCAAGCCGAACTGGTTCATCGTTAAGCGCTGCTCAAGCAGCAAGTCCGCGCTGAATCCGTTTTCTTCAGCCACAACGTGCGCCGCGTCGAACCACGTGCCGACCTGCCCGAGCTGCTTCTTCATCTGACCAAACATCTGGTAGTACATAGGCGCGAGACGCTACTCCTGTCCGGAAGAAGCTCAATGGGAATGCAAACCAATTGCAGGGGATCCGGCGCCATTCAAGCCAGAGCTATCGGGAGTCTGCTTCCTCACTCTTCACTGTAGGAGCGTCTGAATTCTACTTGCTCGGTTTCAGGACCCACACTCTCACAAGCCAGCCCAGCAGCAAGGCGCCGATCAACACCCCCCAAAAACCAGTGATCGAAAGATGATCGATCCCTGAGGGCAAGTTCATCCCGAAGATGCTCGCCACCGCGGTCAGCGGCAGAAACAGCGCCATGAGCGTGTTCAGCTTGTGCGCCGAGAGTACCGCCTGATTGCTCAACTCCGTTTGCTGCTCCGCCCGGCGCGCGATGTCGTACTCAAGCGAATGCTTCGCCTCGGTGTAGAGCAGCTCAAAGGAGCGTTGAATCAGGTACGCTTCGTCACGCAAGTCGAGTATCTCGGGATCCGGCCCAATCGCCGTGCGCGCCGTCTGGAGCGTTTCATACAAGTGGGTCGAAGCACGAGACAGCGGCGCCAGGCGTTCCAGAATTGAGAATAGCGTAGAGGCCGTTGTACTCTGATTGTGCTCGGTCTCAATTTCGTTTTCCAAGGCCGCATACTGTTGGAGCAACTCGCGCAAACTCGAGAGGCCACCGCCTACACTAGCTCGCCACTTCCCCGCGGGGTCGCGCCAGAACAATGCGCCCTCCGGTTCGTCCACATCCTTTGCAGGGGGACGGTGCAAGATGAGCAACAGATGCCCCGCCTCGGCAATGGCGCGCTGCCGCCCTGCTCTTCGACGCCCCAGTCGGACCGTGACTGCTTCCGGAAGATCCCAACCATGCGGCAATTTCATTGACAGCGAGACTGGCGGAAAGAGCAAGGGGGCGAAAGACTCAGCATCTCGCTGCTCTTGGAAGCGACTTACGGGATCCCCAACAGTCTGCGCCGTGTGCGATACCTCCCACACTCACCCCACAAGTGGATGCACTCCGTGGGCGGGGGGCCTCCAACCGAACTAAAGGAAGATCGGAAAGTTTCACAGCCCGAGGGAAGAAGACCTCCTCTCCCCTCCAACTGTACGAAAGGCAACACTCAGTTGAGCTCCTGAGCCCCACTTCACGCACTTCTTTTTCATCGATGAAACTCCGCACAATGAAATTCACTCTTCCGTACTCGACCCCCAGTAGCATTCTTCTTGGCGCTCTCATCGCTTTAGGTTGCTCAGACACTGCACCTGAGGAGGGATTCGTGCCCGGAGGTACCGGCGCAAATAATGGTGTAGATGGCAGCGGTGGTGCTTTGGGAAGCGGGGGCCAGACTGACGCAAGCGGAGGAGCAGCTTCCAGCACCGGCGGGAACGTGCAGGGCGTGGGTGGCACTTCAGGCGGAACCGGCGGAACGATTGAAGGCACCGGAGGTGAAGTCTCTGGTGATCCCGCCGCGCCCGAGGGGTCTATCCCGAACGATCCCCAAGACCCATCGACACTGGGGACGACCAATAGCACCTGGCAAAACGGGCTCATTTCCGAGACGCTCGAGTCTGGTCATCACAATCAGCCATCGATCATCAACGGTTACCTCATGCTCAGCGGCAACTCGCTGATGGCGATGTATGACATCTCGGATCCCACAAAACCCGAGCAGCTTTCATTCAAAAAGAGCCCCGGCGCCGGCAATGGCGAAGCCGAAGGACATCAAGTTTCCTTCGCGAAGTACGGCAAGACGTTCTACGCCGCGACAATCCAGGGCAAGGGCATCGACATTTGGGACATCACGGACGCCAAAGACCCCAAGCACGTGAAGGCGATTCAAATCAACGGCGTCAACTACGGCGACTTCACCGAGGCGGTCTGGGGTATCGCTTGGCAAGGCAGTACCATCTACGTCGGCGGCACCAACACCGGTCTTCACGTGATCGATGCGACGGATCCAGCCAACCCCTCAATCGTCAAGAGCATCCCTCAAGGCCAGCTGGGCAACGTCAACGCGGGCCCGCTTTTCGCCGTGGGCAACACTCTGGTGATCACCACCCCGAAGAGCAACGCAGGCATTGCCACCCTCGACATCTCCGACCCCCACAATCCCATGGTTCTTGACTCGATTCTCCCCGCTGCGGAGAGTTACATTGGGGGCTTCTACGGTCATCACGCCTACCTGCTCAATCCGATCCGCGTCTACGATGTGCTGTCGAATCCCACAGAGATCACAACCGTCAACGGGAATCGCCCCGGCGGCTACTGGGAGTACATGAGCTTCCAGGACGGCTTCATGTTTGCAGGACGCATCCGCCCTGAGCCCGGTGCGGACAAGATCGATGTCACCGATCTCGGAAACTTTTCCCGCGTCAGCAACATCATCGGACGAAGAAACCTCTCCGCCGGAGCGCCCGAGAACGACGACCAGTTCACCGTAGCAGTAGGCAACTTACTCATCCTCTCTGACGATCAGCTGACCACTTCGGGCCAAAATGCCGGCACTTACGCAGGCACCGTCATCGCTGTGCACGACACCAAGCCGGATACAACTCCGCCGCATGTCGACACGATTCTCCCCAAGGACGGTGCGACCGGTCAGGCCGTGACTAGTCGCATCGGAATTTCCTTCACCGACAACATCGAACTAGCTACAGTCGACAACCGCAGCTTCATCGTGCGCCCCATGGGTGGAGCGGCCCTCGAAGGCACCTTCAGCGTGACGATGACCCTGCTGAACTTCGACCCGGCAGAGGATCTCCAGCCCGGAACCACCTACGAAGTCCTTCTTCCTGCCGGTGGAGTCAAGGATTACGTCGGCAACGGCGTTGAAGAGTTTTACGCGACCTTCACCACCAAGTGATGCGCACGCTCTCGCTCTCTGGCATTGCGCTCGCAATCGTCGCCTTCGCGCTCCCCGCCGCAGCTCTTGAGCTCACGGCGGAGGAGCCGGGCGCGACCGTCATCGGCTCCGAGACAGAATTCAAATCTGAGCTCACTGACCTCACCGGGATCGGCGAGGTACGCTGGGATTTCGGTGACGGCGAAAGGACCGAGTTCACAGAGGGAGAAACAGAAGTTTCGCACACGTACGCGGCGCCAGGGCACTACCCAGTCATCGTGGTGGCGCGCGACGACGACGGATTTCAGAGTCGCTCCTTCGTGCACACCGTCCACCGTCCCTTGACCGACGGCGCGCCCCAAGACTCCCTCCCCCTCGCCTACCACCAGGCGCGAAACGCAATCATCACTGCCAACACCGACAACGACTCGATCACTTTCGTCGATGCTGAAAGCCTGGAAAATGTTGCGGAAGTCCCGGTTCTTGATGGACCGGTGGCAGTCGCTATCGCTCCCGACGGCCGAATTTGGGTCGTGCACCAAGATGCAGCTGCCATTGCGATCATCGATGCAGAATCGCTCAAGGTAGTCGAGATCTTCGAGCTACCTTACGCCAGCCAGCCCATGGGCGTTGTCTTTTCCAAAGAGGGCGATGCCTATGTGACGCTGATGGCGCTTGGCGAAGTGATCCAGATCGACGGAACGACAGGCGAAGAGCTTCTTCGGAAATTCATCGCACCGTTTCTACGCGGGCTGAGCCTGAGCGCCGATGGCACGACGCTTTGGGTGACACGGTTCATCTCAGGAGAAGGTCACGGCGAGGTCTTTCAACTTGATGCAGCGACTCTTGAAGTACTTGTTCGCCATGAACTTGTGGAGGACACCACGACGGAAGATTCCGACGTTCAAGGGCGCGGCTTACCCAATTATCTGTTCTCCGTTGCATTGTCGCCGGACGGCGTTGAAGCTTGGATCCCAGGAAAAAAGGACAACATGTCCCGGGGCGTCGAACGGGACGGTCTTGTACTGACTCAGGACAACACGGTTCGACCCTTAATCGCACTACTCGATCTCCAAAGCGGCGAGGAACTCGTGGATGAGCGCATCGATTTGGATGATCGCAACCTCCCGCGACAAATCACCTTTAGCCCGCTGGGCGACTACGCGCTGGTGACGGTCTTCGGCTCCAACCAAATCGAAGTCCGAGACGCCTACACGCGCGCTCTGGTCACAGGCCTGCGTGGAGGAAAAGGACCAGTCGGAACGATCATCACGTCGGACCAGCGTCTTTTCGTCCTGGGTGATCTGTCGCGCACGCTCGTAGCTTATGACGCGAGCGGAATCCTCTCAGGTGCCGACCAAACGACCCGACTCCTCGCGGAAGTCCCCCTGGTCGAAAACGAAGCTCTCGCCGCAGATGTGCTCATCGGCAAACAACTCTTCTCGAACGCGGACGATCCGAGAATGGCGAGCGAGGGCTATTTGAGTTGCGCTTCGTGTCATCTCGACGGCTTCGAGGATGGACGCGTCTGGGCGTTCGCCGACCGAGGAGAGGGCCTACGCAATACCACTTCGCTCCTTGGGAGAAGCGGAATGGGCCACGGCCCCGTGCATTGGTCTGGCAACTTCGACGAGATCCAGGACTTTGAGGCCGCGATCAGGAGCGGACAGGGCGGGATTGGCTTCATGAGCGACGCCGATTTCTTCGCGGGCACCCGCAGCGAACCTTGGGGAGATCCGAAAGCCGGCGTCAGCCCTGATCTGGACGCGATCGCCGCCTACGTCGCGGCGCTGGATCGGATCCCGCCCAGCCCCTATCGCAACCAAGGCGGCTCTCTCACCACGGAGGCGCTCGCTGGACAAGCCACCTTCTCACGACTCGGCTGCGACTTCTGCCACTCCGGTGACGACTTCACTGATAGCCCGGCGGGACTTCTACATGATGTGGGAACCATCACCGCTGATTCCGGCAGTCGCTTGGGGGAGGAACTCGTCGGACTCGACACGCCGACTCTACTTGGGATCTGGCAAACAGCGCCCTACCTGCACGACGGATCGGCGCCCACTCTGCGCGACGTACTCACCACTCGCAACCCAAACGGTCTCCACGGGGCGACCGGCGATCTGAGCGACAAGGAATTGGACGAGCTAGTGGCCTACATGCTTCAACTCGAACAGGCGCCCGACCCCACTGACGGCAGCGGCGGCTCGGGAATGGGAGGCGATTCCGGCATGGAAGGGTCCGGTTCAAGCGATGGGCTCGGCGGCAATCCTCCGGCTCCTGACGACACCGGTAGCCAAGGCGGAGAAGCCGGCTGTAGCTGCAAGCTCTCACAGGGGCCGGGCCCGCGATGGCCGGCATTGCCGCTGCTCCTTGTGGGCTTGGCAGTCGCTTGGCGCCGACAAACCAGACGCTGAACGAGCAAGGCGCTCAATCAGCTCACTCTATATTGGTGGAAGCATTGCTCTAGCGCCCGGCCCCATCTCCCTTAGAGTGCACGGCCGATGCTGCGTGCCATTCCTCGCCCCCTTGCCGCTCGTATTCTTCTCGGCATTCAGGCCATAGCTCTCACCTATCACGCTCTGATCGTCACTCGAGTCGTGCCCTTTGAGAACGTTTGGGGCGGACGTCTGACGAGTGTCGAGCAAATGTACGGTTTCGAAGCGGTGTCCATTTCGCTCAACCTGTCTATCGTCGCGCTCGTCCTCGTCGCAGGCGGATTCTGGAGGCTGAAAGCACCCGCAGCCCTCGTTCGCGCAATCTGTTGGTTGCTGTGCGGGCTCTTCCTCCTCAACACCCTAGGCAACCTGGCAGCAAAGAGTGTGTTTGAGATGGTCGCCTTCACGCCGCTGACACTTGCGTCGTCCGTGCTTTTTGCGCGGCTAGCGCTGACTGAGCACGACTAGTTCTTTTGGGGGGAGCACTTCAAGCGGAGTGCGGCGTGCGCTGCTGCGCCCGTGGTGGATCCACGGTCAACGATTTGAGAGCAACGGCTGATCGCGCTTGAACTCCGCGGACGCGTTCGGCTCATCCGGAAACACGCCTTCCCGGTCAGGATAAACAAGCTGCATGGCAGGATAATCGAGTGCCTTGTAGAACCAGTTCGCGTAGCCAAAATACTCGCGCTTCGCAGCCTCAGAAACCGACTCAAACCGGCAACTGTAACCGTCCAAAACATCTGTTCTCATTTCACCGTCCTGAATTGTGACCCCTTCGCGGATCAGATTAGCCACATGGTTCAGCACGGAGTGGGCTGACTTCGGTGGCAGTCCGCAGCAGATGACTTCGGGCCCTATGAGCGAATGAGCGATACCGATGGTGTACGCAAACGATGGCCCCACATCATCCGCCGAAACACTCATCACATGCAGGCCGTATTCCTCGACGTTGTCTCGGACAATGTCCTCCATTCCGTCAAACCGCTCCCAACTCCCCTGAGCGTCGTCCCGTTCAGCCCACCACGCGGGGCAAAGATCCGCCAACTCAGCGATCGTCGGTTCCCGCGCCAGAATGTGTTTCAAACAAACGAGCTTGGCTTCATCCCCCGATTCCTCTGCGTGATCACCGCCGCAAGTGAACTGCCAATCTCCATCGGCGTCGTGCGACACGTGCAATATGGGATGCCCCTCTACGAGGACTTTACTACAGACGAACACTCCCAGATCGGGGTCTTCAGCGAAGGGGAAATCAGCAACTTCGTCGGACACAACTACAACTCTACCAGCTGAGGGGTGGATTCACCATGCTGCATGCTTCCGAACATTAGTCAGCTCTACGAGCTTGGTGTCGGCTGCTGAATCAGGATCTCATTTCCACTCGGATCCTTCAGGCTGAAGCCACGAGCTTCCCAATTCTGCTTCTGCAATTCGCGCAAGATGGGGATCCCGTGAGACTTTAGCTCCGAGTATTCGAGTTCGACGTCAGCAACGGTCAGGTTGAGGTAACCGGTGCCGGAGCGGGACCAGCTGGCGCCGCCCTCATCGAGAATGAAGTGCACCTCCACTGAATCCCGAACCATGATCGCGTAGTTGGCAAAGTCCTCCGCTTCACCGCGCTTTCCACTTCCATGGATGTACAGGGTCTCCAAGCCCAGCGCTCGCTCATACAAGGCGATCGTTTCGTAGATGTCGCTCACGGGAAGAACGACAGTGGCGTGGAGAATTTGTGGTAAGCTCATGACCTTCTCAGGAGTGGGCGCAGAACCAACAATAGCAGAAATCCTACGGCCCATATCCAGTCGCCGGAGCTTGGTTCTACAAAGTAGAATGCACAGCCACGCTCGCTGCGAACAACAGGTGCGGGTTGCTGAGGCGTCGGAGACAGAGGAGCACTAGCCGGAGGCTCATGGCTCGACGGAGACTCCGGTTTGCGAAACACCTCTGGTTCGATTCCGACACAATCCGAATAGCCATTGAAGGGTAGAGGCTCTGTTTCTGTGGTTGCCAGCTGCTCGAAGCGCGAGAAGAACGCAGAACGCTCCTCATAATCTCGACTTTTCGCAGCGTTCAAATAGTCCTCTGGGATTGCGCACGCACCTTCTAAGAGACCTTCCGCTTCAAGATGAGCAAACCAGGTAGCTCGCGTAGTGTCTGTGTTCCAGCGTTGCTCGGTCCGCACAATCGAGACTTCGGGAACCGGACGGTTGTTCCACGAGCGCGTCAGCGAAACCTGGAGCGTGGTCGTACCGTCTCCTTCATTGAAACACGCCGACCGAACCGCACCACCTACGACCACCGACGCCTCGATAGCGGCCTCGACGGTGCTAGGCCGGGCCGCCTCGCAATCAAAAGGTGGCGGCAACGCGGGTTGCGTGGGAACGGTATCACCGATGGCCCGAACCCATTCGTCATCAGGCAGAATCGAAGCGGAAGAAATCGAATCCAGCCTCCTCGCGTCATGCTCTGTGCTCATCACCAGGAGCTGATCCAAGCTCCGCGCGCTGATCACGTATTCTACGCCGAGTTGGAAGTCGTTACCGCAGGAAACTCCGTCATAATGGAGAACAACGGCTGGCTCAGGGACTTTGCCATTGAGAACTTTGACCACTCGAAAGCGCGTCGCGACTGGGTAGTCGCGATGCTCTGGCGCTGGTGCTTCGGTCTGGCGAATCGTTGCGACGGGAACCCCGACGAATAGGACGCTGCTGCTCAGCGGCCTGATGGTGGGGGCTTTCATGAAACGGGCAGCGCCGTGATTTGGAATCAGAAGACTTACGAGAAAGCCAGCTATAGCGACAATGCTCCGCAACATCGCACTCAAACGCCAATTTACTCGAGCAGGCTCTTCAAACTTCAATCCACAACCTCGATCCCGTCATGATATCGTCAGAGCTCCGGCTTCGCCAGGCGAAGCGGCTACATCGTTCAGCGAAGGAGAACACCAACGATGAAGACCGTTCAGATCCAACAGCTCGTCGAAGCGCCCCCAGAGGAAGTGTTCGAAGTGCTCGCACACATCGAGAATTTTCAGCACGCTGTGGATGACATCGTCAACGTGAAGATTCTCACTGAAACGCAGCGAGGTCTGGGGACCGTCTTTGAGGAGACTCGCAAGATGGGAGGACGCGAGGCCAAAACGGAAATGGAAGTCGTCGAGTACGCACCTCCCACTCGTCTTCGAATCGTCTCCAGACCTGATGTCATGGGCACCACCTGGGACTCACTGTTTACCATCACGCCGGATGGTCCACACTCACGTCTGGTCTTGGAAATGGAAGCCACCGCTGAAAAATTCCTACCAAGAATCATGAACAGCCTCTTCGCTGTAATGATTCGAAAGGCCGTCACCAAGGACATGGAGAGTCTAAAGCGGTATTGCGAGGACCCACGACGCAATCCCGCCGCTGCAAGCTGAGCTTGAAGATATCGGCAACATCCTGGCCCGGAGCCTACTTCTGGACGGGCGCCGAATTGCTGCTGTATTGGAAGTAGCCGTGTGGAAGAGGCGCTTCCCCGGGAGCGATGCATTTCGCCACATTTCATTCCAGCGATACACTGAGTACCCTCAGCGGCTATGCGTGCCCTCTCTCGTCTTCTCCTTGCCGCCCTGAGTTGTGTGGGGTGTGCTTCGACCCATGTCGACGACGGCCCCGTTCCTCCGCCCCCACAGGACTGCGAGACGGATACCGAGTGTGAGATGATTCTTGATCAGGCCCAGCAACGGGTCGATCGCTGTTCAGAAAACGGCCGAGAGGGGGCCGCGTGCAACCAAGCCCGCAAGGACTACTTCGTGGTCAAAGCGACGGTCGACCGTTTTCGCGCCAAAGAGTACCTGCGAATTGTCGCCCGGGAGGAAGAGGAAGAACGCCGGCGGCGTTATCGAGCAGAAATTGCCCGACAAGAAGATGAACAAAAGCGCGTTCAAAACGAGAGAGAAGTGGTCGCTGCGAGGGAAGAAGCACGCCTCGACTTCTATCGGGGCTTAGCCTTCGAAGATCAGCTGCAATTGCTCATTCAATGCCGTCGAGCGGGCATAGAAAAGCGAAGCGACCTCGGTATCGAGCGAGACTGTGATGAACTCCTTGCTGACTTGATCACCCTCGCATCAACTGACGCAGAAAAGAGTGCTCTGCAGACTGCCGATCAACGGGCGAAAGCAAGCGTTGAACGAGAAAACAAGACCCGGCAGGCAGAGGAGAAGAGGCAAGATGAAGCTCTCGCCAAGCAGATCGTGGTCGAACTCAAGAGTGCGCGAACACAAGGTCAGTAGAGCATGCCGCGTCCATGCCGATGGAGGCAGTCTGGGCCGGAGCTAGTCTTTCCGCATCCGCTCAATCTCGGTCTCCAGCTCTTCAATACGACGATCCCGCTCCGCTAAGGCAGCTTGCACATCCTCCGCTTCAAAACGCTGGGGAATATGCTGCGGACAATTGACGTCCCAGGCAGAGACCGAGAACAACATCACCTGCTGTGGACGCGCTTTGTAATTGGGCGGAGTCAGCCGATCCCGTAGCTCAGCGTCATCGGGCGCAATGCGTAATTCGCCCCACATCTTCACGCGGCGTTGATTCGTGTAGTCGATCAGAAACAAGTGAGCCTTCGGGTTCTCTGAGAGATTCCCACTGGTGATGAACTGGCGATTTCCCACAAAGTCCACGAAGCCTAGCGTGTGGTCATCGAGCACTTGCAAGAAGCCAGGCGGCCCGCCACGATGTTGAATGTACGGCTGCCCTTCGCCATTGACTGTGGCGAGAAACACGCTGCGCTGCTCCTCAATGAAGCCCTTGAGATCGGAAGATATCTTCGTCTCCCAGGGGCCGCCCTCTTCCATCCGCGCGTAGCTACCACGCGAACCGTTGCGCTGTTGAAGGGCCTTCACGGCGGGCGTAAAGGCGATATCACTCGTGTATTTGAGCTCAGGGGTAGGAAAAGGGGGCTGGGACATGGGAGTTACTCCTCGCGTGGCTTCAAGCCACCTTTCAGGGTTAGTGCCTTTCAGAACCTGGAACTAGGCTGTATATTTCAGAGATACCCTTCCAAAAATTGGAACCAATGGACCGACTCGACGCGATGCTCGTATTCCAGACTGCAGTCGAAGCCGGCAGTCTCTCCGCCGCCGGTCGGGAGCTGGGCATGCCCTTGGCCACAGTGAGTCGGAAGATTTCAGAATCTCGAAGGCCACCTGAAGACGCGGCTCCTGCATCGCTCGACGAGGCAGCTTGAGCTCACCGACGCAGGTCGCTCCTACCTAACTGCTTGCCAACAGATCCTGAAAGAAGTGGATGAGGCCGAGCGCGCCGCCTCCGGCGAATACACGCAGCCCAGGGGCGATCTAGTGATCACAGCTCCCATTGTATTTGGTCGTCTGCATGTGTTGCCTGTGGTCACCGAATTCTTGAACGCCTATCCCGAAGTCGACGTGCGACTCCTACTCAGCGATCGCACCGTCAACCTGCTCGAGGACCACATTGACCTCGCGCTGCGCATTGGCGAACTCCCCGACAGTAGCTTGAGCGCAATACGCCTGGGTAAGATCCGCCGCGTTGTCTGCGCCAGCCCAGCGTACCTGGCCAAGCACGGCTCGCCACAGACGCCTGATGACTTGCGCGCTCATCAATGCATTAGCTTTGAGTCCATGGCGACTCCGAGCGCGTGGCGATTTCGACTCAAAGACAGCGAGATCTCCGTCCCAATTCACGCTCGATTGAGCGTCAGCACAGCCGAAGCAGCCGTCGACGCAGCCTGCTCCGGATTCGGTCTCACCTACGTGCTTTCCTATCAAATTGCCGCAGCGCAAAAAGAAAAGCTGTTAGAAATCGTCCTGGCGGAGTTTGAGCGCCCTGCCCTCCCGGTCCACTTGGTCTACAGCCCCCAAGGTCGCCTGCCCGTCAAGCTGCGAGCCTTTCTCGACTTCGCGCAGGCCAGGCTGCGTGAGCGACTTTCTAGCGCGAACTAGACCTCGGACTTCCTCAAGCTGCCCGGCGACCCTCTCAACAGTTCCCAGATGCCGTCGGAAGCGGCCGCCGCATTGAATGGAAAGCCGGGGTTAGCCGCGATATGGTCCGGCGCACGAGGATCGCCTCGCAGAAAGTGAAGGAAGAGGATGAAGATTGTCATGTGGATCGCGGGGGCACTCGCCTTGCTGCTCGGGGGACTGTCTGTTGCCGCGCTAATGCAACCGGATCATCTGCACGTGGAACGGCAGATCGAAATTCAGGCCAGGTCTGTCGATGTGGTTCCGTTTGTGAACGACGTGAAAAAGATCAATTCGTGGAGTCCGTGGAACGAGCTCGATCCCAACTTGAAGCAGGTGTTTTCCGATCCCACGAGTGGTGTGGGGGCCTGGTACTCTTGGGAAGGCAACGATGAAGTTGGTCGCGGGAAAGCCACCATCACGACCGTCGAGCCTGGCAAGGTAGTGACGGACCTCGAATTCTATGCCCCGATGGAAGGGGTGGCGAACGCCACTGTCGCTTACGAGCAAACGGGCAAGACGCTGACGGTCGTGTGGAGCCTGGACCAGGACATGGGCTTCGTGGACAAGGTCTTCAGTCTCTTCATGGACTTCGACGCAATGATCGGAGACGCCTACTTGAAGGGCCTGGGCATGCTGAAGCCCATGGTGGAAAAAGCGGCGGCGGTGCGCATCGCGGAAGAAAAACGAGCGGCGGAGGCTCAAGAGAAGCAACTGGCCGATGAGGCAGCCGCAGTAGCTGAGCCTGAAAAAGGTGCTGAAGAAGAGTCGGAAGCTAGCTCCGATTCACCCTGACTCGTCGTCGTACTTAGGTCGAGCCTTCGACGTGAGGCATCCACATCTTCAGTCTTGCCCTCGTTGCTCTGATTTCGTGTGATCGAAATCTGTGCGTGCTGCATTTACCAGCTGAAATGCCAAAGCCTGCGCCCTCTACCCCGCTTCGCCGATCTTTCGCTGCGTTTTTCATGGCGAGTCTGCTCTGCGCCTGCAGTGGGGCAGACGATACCGCTGCTGGGAACCAGCTGAGTGAGTCTGAGGATGAAGACGGCTCGGTAGCGGGTTCAACGGGCGGACTGGCATCAACTGGCGGACAGGGTGGTGACGGGGACGAGTTCTCGAGCGGGGGCATGGCTCCTGCCACGGGCGGCGCGGGCTCCACAGGCGGGGCGAGCTCTACAGGCGGCGCGAGCTCTACAGGTGGGGCCTCAGGCACGGGAGGAATGACCGCGACGGGCGGCAGTGGTACTGGCGGGACAGACCAAGGGGGCGCCTGCGATCTCACAAGTGGTCTCGATGTGACGCCCACTCTTTTTGTCACTCCTGACGCCAGTTCGGAAGGAGCAGGTTCAAGCTTCGCGGACCCTGTGGATATTTTCGTAGCGTTGGCTTCAGCCAGCGCGGGCGACACGATTGTTCTTCAGCCTGGCACGTACGTGGTCCCCTACTCAGCAGGAAAAAAGAACACCCTTGTGCTTTCGCAGGCGGGAACAGCGCAGGCACCGATCACGATTGTGACGGCGGATTGCGGTCGGGCCGTGTTCGACTTTTCTTTCCCCGAACAAGAGTGGGTTCAAGACTCCTTCGGTTTTCACCTGACGGGAAGTCATTGGACCTTCAAGGGGGTTGATGTCACTCGCGCCGGGTATCAGGGCGTTTACGTCACTGGCGCCCACAATACATTTGATACGTGCTCCTTTTACGAGAATCGAAACACAGGTCTCGAAATCAACAAAGGTGGCTCCTACACCACGGTCGTTCATTGCGACGCGTATCGGAACTACGACCCCAAGAAGTCGGGCAGCATGGCGGACGGATTTGGTCCCAAGCAAACCCAAGGCCCAGGAAATGTCTTCCGCGATTGTCGCGCCTGGGAAAATTCGGACGACGGTTTTGATGCCTTCGATAGTCCCGAAGTGGTTGTGATTGAAGACAGTTGGGCGTTTCGCAATGGGGTCGACATCTGGAACTACGGTGGGTTCGCGGGAAATGGGAATGGCTTCAAGTTGGGTGGCAATCACGTCGCCGCGCGCAATGTGGTCAGCGGCTCCGTCGCTTTTGGCAATCCGCAGAAGGGCTTTGACCAAAATAACAATGCGGGAGGACTGACGGTGCTCAACTGCACTGGTTACAACAACGGGACCAACTTTGGGCTCGGTGGCGCAGTCGATAGCGGCGAGCAGCACGTGATCCGCAACAATATCTCTCTCGGTGCGTCGATTTCGATCGCGAACGCAGCAGCCTCCCACAATTCATGGAACGCAGGCTTCAGCGTGAGTGCCGACGACTTCGTCAGTCTTGAACTTTCCCAGGCGAGCGCTCCACGCCGACCCGACGGCAGCTTGCCGGAGATGACACTCTTTCGACTCAAACCTGGCAGTTCTTTGATCAACGCGGGCATCGACGTGGGGGCTGACTTCTCGGGAAGCTCTCCTGATCTTGGAGCATTTGAGTTCGTCGAGTAGGCGCGGCGAGGGCGATATTTGGATTGTGAGCCATTCGGATGGCAAGACGAAGGTCTACCATTGAAGATTTCGCCGGCTTCACGACGAAATGGTGAGCTACTCCGCGACTTCTGTCGTCGGGGCCTCTACAGCTGCTCCCTGCTGTTCGTCCCAGTAGCGCTCCTCTGCCGCCAGGCGATCCTTTCTCGTGGGGATTTCGCCGACGATCTTTGCATGACAGGTTGAGCAAATTTCCGAGGTGGGAAGCTCCCCACCAACGCTGCGGCGTCACTGAGTTCGGACTCCTCGACGCCAAAAACGAGCGTATCTTCGTCCCCCGGTTTCGCGCCTTGGTAAAACGCAAGTGCATCGGCTTGCCCAACGCCCCGCCCGTGTTCGTCGATGAAATGTCGTTCGCCTCGGTAGACGATCAGTTCCACACCTTGTTAATCGAGCCCCGCAAATGAGAGGAGCCGCCTGAGCAGCAGAGCCGCCTGTTCGGCAGGGTCTTCAGCTTGCTCAGGGAAGTGCCTGACATTCGGAAGAATCAGCGGCGAAGAAAGGAACATGTCCTCTCCCAAGTCAGTGATCACTCGCGACAGGCCCGCCAGCAGATACTCACGTTCTTCCCGAGGAGGAAGACTCAGATCCAGTTGTACGTCTTCACCCTGCACAGTTCATCTGATGACTAACATGCACGACGACTCAAGGGGAGAGCCGGTTAAGCGACTGCCGTGCTGAATATCGCGCGCCAGTTGGGTGGGTGGCCCTATCAATCTTTGGGTACTTTTACCTCGAGGGCGGAGTGGCACTTAATCGTAGACGCCGTGGTCTCGGTAGATTGTGCTGGTCGCGGGCCAGCAGCATCCCGCCTCCTCACCCTGGCTATCGACGCTGGTGTGTAGCACAGAGTCTTGTTGCGTTCCCTCGTACCACAGCACGCCGGTGCGACGGATCAGCGCGGACACCGCATACTGGGAATTGTGAATCGGAATTGCAGCTACGTCTGGGTCGTACAAGTTGGTGTGCTTCAAGACTTGAAACGGAGAGAAGTTGAATCGCAGCTTCCTGTCACTGGGAGCGTCGGGCCCCTTAACCAGGTGTAGTCCCCAGTCCGCTGCCCGCACTTCTGCGTGCTCAACAAAGCAGCCGCTGGCAACGGCTCGCAAACGCAACGTGATGATTAGATCGGTGCCGTAGCCGTCTGGTGCCATGCACCCGGCTCCGGTGTGGTAGTTGATGTGAATCTGCAGGCGCACATTGTTTGGCTCGTCGAGTGTAATCAGTCTCGCGTTGCGGTAGAAATCAAAGAAGGACAGGCGATTGCACGCTTCGCTATCTGCTTCCGCGAGGACGAGGGAATCGTCCGAGTTGGCTGACACTTTGGACGCCGGCCTGGGGGTTTTGGGATCGCCAGGGAGAGCGCTTGCCGGGGGTGCGTGGTGATCTTGAGGAGGTGCATGCGTTTCGCACGCAAAGAGAAGAACGCAGGCGAACAGCGGTCGTCGGCACCAGAAGTTGAAGGTCGACCCTAGGATAGATTCACTGCGCTTGCCGTGGAACATGGTGGAAGATCTCTCAAGGCGTACTGTTCGCTCCAGCCGCAGCTAGAAATTGGAGTGTGGCCCAAGTATGAAGTCTACGTGGGCCCTAAAGATACGATCTACTGCGAGTTGTGCGAATTGCCATGCATGGCGGACAAGTTGGGACGTCCCTGTGAGAGATGCGCACACCGTCTAGGGGATCCGGTTGACTCCGCGCGGCTGAGGTCGGACGTCGAGAGCTATGACCGAAAGATTCTATGCAGGCCTCGCGGTACTCGCGGCGATGATGCTGGCCAATTGGTTTCTACTCGGAGGCGCCGGAGGCGTGCTTCTCCTTGCTCCCATCGGCTGGGTCGTCTGGGGGTATCGGGAGAAACGCCACCGGGCCGCATACTTGCGAAGGCATGGGAATCAGCATCGTTAGCGCTGTACAACCGACGAAAAGCGTTCCCGCTCACTTGCGACCAGCGACAGAAGGATTGAAAATCCCCGTGTCGGCAGTTCGATTCTGTCTCTGGGCACCTTATCAAACCCTCGAAGGCGCGAGTTTTCGAGGGTTCCTTTTTTATTTGAGGTCCGCGACAAGCGGCTAAGAGCCCAACAGTCCGCGCGCTATCCGCGCCCCCCGGCACAGATGCCCTCCACCTCACGGCAACGGGATAACAACCAATCCGCGCTTGCCTTCGGGGGTGAGATTGGTCGCGCTGGTCCGCAGGAGGGCAAACTTACCGTCGTCGGAAAGAGCACGGAGGTTCGAACTGTCGTTTCCTTCGATACCGTCGGCGTTGACGCTGAGACGGACGGTGGTCTGCATCTGGGTGTCATGAAGGAACGCGTCGGAACTCGCATTGTGATCATTTTCGACGAGAGTAGTCGCGAACGAACTAAACCCGACGTAGCGACCGTCCCCGGTGATGCGGCAGCTGCTCGACCCCCAATCGCCTTGGGCGCCACTAGAGCTGACACTGACCCGAGAGTAGGACCCCGAACCCAAGTTGCGGATGTAGATATCTGACTTGCCATTCGTGTCGCCAGGGACGAGTGACACTCCGAGCCCCGTGTGGAAACAAAGTCGGCTACCATCGTCGGAGAGCTGCGGATCGTACAGGCCACCGACCCAGCTCTCGGAACCATCGCCATCGAGATCGTCGACTCTCAGCGCGTAGTCGGAGTACAGACGATCTATGGTCGAGAAGGCCACGAAGCTACCATTGCCAGAGATGACCGGCTCGCCGGCATCCTCGCGCCCATACCAAAGGCGAGTGAAATCAGTACTGCCGAAGTCGTAAACATAGGGATCATCACGAGGGAAGACCCCGACAGTCCCATTGGCCCGGAACGCAATGCGCGAGCCATCATTCGAGATCGTGGGGACGGATGCGTAAGGTGGAGTCATTCCCGAGCCTGCTGGAACCTGCACAATCAGTATTTCACCAGTCTCCCGGTCGTACCGAAACGCGTCTCGCTGTCCGTTCGTATCTTCCCAGCCGAGATTGGTGGCATCAGACACGAAGGTGATGTAGCGACCGTCGCCGGAAATCCTCGGCTGACTTGAGTCCCCATTTGCCGGAGCACCATCCGGGGTGAGTTCCAGACGGGTCGTAACGCCCGTCTCGAGATCGTGGATGAAGAGGTCCCCGACCTGATCCTTGTCCTCGGGAACAAGCGCAGCCGAAGAAGAAAAGACGATGATCCGGCCGTCGGCGGTCATGTCCACCTCGCGGACTTCCAGGCTTCCAGGGATGAGGTACGGCATGCGGTAGTCGCAGGCGCCGGCCGTCCAAGCACCTGACTCGCACAGGGCTGGTGCCGAAAGAGCCCCTTCACACGCTTGTTCGCTCTTCGCGCCGTCCTCGCACTCGTCCGGATCGTCGCAAAAGGCCAACCACTTCCCCACCTCGCAAGATTCCATCAGGGTCCCCCGATCGTTGAGTCCACAGGCCTGGACGGGCGATGCGGTACGCAATGACTCGTCCACACAACTGTCCGGATCTTGGCACTCATCCTCCTGCGAGATCCAGAATCCGCCCACGCAAGTCTCCTTCAAGAAGCCCCGACCATTGAGACCACACGGGAAAGAGCCGACCTGCTCAGCCCCCGTGCCGCACTCGGGCGTCTCGTTGCACTGATCAGTCGAGATCCACTTGCCGGCCAGGCAACTCTCGAGCAGGACGCCGTCGGCTCCACAAGCGTCGGTCGTGTTCCGAATGTCCCCTTCGGTGCATTGCGCTGCCCCGAGGCAATTGGAGCCGTCTTCCCACGCTCCATCCTGACAGATCTGTTCCTCTCGTCCGCTCCCTTGGAGGCCACAAACGAGATCGCTCTCCCGGGTTTCCCCTTCCCGACAAGACGGGTCGGTCCCGCTCGTTGCGCCTCCGGTTGAGCCTACATTCTGGTCGCCGGAGGTAGCGCCGCCGAAATTGTCAACGTCCGCACCTGACCCAGGTTCGCCGCCATCGGACGAGCTAGTTTCCTCCCCGCACGCCGCGAGCGCCCCCAGGCCCATCAGGACGGCGAGGCAAGATTCAGTTCGGAGAAAGCCCATTTCGTGGAGTTTCAGTCCTTGGACCAGAGAATGCAAGCGCTACCACAATGAGGGAAAGGCACCTCGGACAGACCATCTCGCCCCTCGTCGCCCTCTCGACTCAGGAAGCCGAGGCGCCGCTTGGCGTCGTTCGCTTCGCCAAATCGCTCAACTCGCGAACGAGACGAATCTAAAGTTCAGACAGCCGCTTCTTCAATCGACGATGAAGGGCCTTGTTAGCCGAGCTGAGAGTATCAGGCGCGAGTCGCTCGATTCCCTCGAACGCCTCAGATGCTGCGTTGAGCGCCGCCAGCTGAAACACATCAAGGTCGCCGGCATCCTCCAACTCGGACTCGAGTTCGAGCTTCTCGAAGTCATCAGTGATGCACCGGTAGCCTTCGATTGCTTTCTCCGTCATCTCTAGCGTCTCTCTACATTTCGCGTTCCGCAGGACGCGTGGGAAAATCTCGCCGGGGTAGTGCGCCATCACTTGAAGAGCCATTGCAGCAGCAAGTCCCGTTGCTTGTTCCTCTCCCTTTCTTTGATTCCAGTGGGCTACCGCATCCGCGAAACGATCGCAGACGAGAGTAAGGTCTCTCCCCGCTTGCCATACATGACCGTCTATCGGGCCACGAGGGTAGCCGTTTGCCTGGTCTCCCAGTGAATGGAGCTGGGCAATCAAAAACGAGAACGCGGCCCCGCAGGCCTGGATAGCAGCGTCTTTGTTCTCGGCAGACATGATCGCATCCACCAAACGCTGAGCCTGCTGAGGTGACAGCTCGACCTGTGACTCGGCTTTGTCGGTACCTCTCGACATTCCTCTTCGCCCTCTCCGCGCAAAGCTACCAGCTGCAAATTATCTAGACCACCCGCACCAAGACCAGCTTCAGACCACCAAGGAAAGCAGCCTCCCGATGATGAACTGCGCGACGAAACCAATGCCCGCAGCCACCCACGCTTCCCGGGAAGCGCGCTTGTTACCCGCGAGCCTTTTCGTCGAGCCAATCACGACGCCCACTAGAGGCAACACAAGACACACCGCCTTAATTGATGAACTGAGAGGCTCCTTGCCTTTCGTTGGAGCGCGAGCCTCCTCCCTCAACGCGACAGATCGCTCCAGCACCACTTCGTCGTGGTCAGGGCTGTTGATCCCGCGATTCGCAAGGATTTCTCGCGCCAGTTCGATGGCATCTTCGCGATACTCTTCCCCGGCAAAGAATGCGATTCGGATCAGCTCTTCAGAGCTTTTCCCCTCGAAGCGTGTCTTCGCCTGCGTTTTGAAGTCGTCCGCCACCATTCAACATTACAACGACAAATCGCACTACAGCCAGCCCGCAACTTCCGCATCACCCTCAGATTACTCGGACTCCGCCTCCAACTCGCGCCCCCGACTCTCCCGCGATCTCCCTCCTGAGCATCGCCCCACAAGATTTGAGGTGCCCCCGCGTAGATCTCGGGTGCCCCCACGTGAACTGACCAAATACGATCCAAAATGAGTGGTGCCCCCTCGTAGATCAGTGCCCGCCCCCATGAATTCTGGGGTGGAGACCTGCAATTTGGTGGGTGCCCCCTCGAAGTTTCCGCGATCGCCCCGGGGGGCGGTCACTCGATCAGGCGGGGCGACCCCTGCCCAGACTGGTGCACACCCCAAAACCTGCGGGGCGATGGGCTTCCCGAACGGGGATTAGGGGCGTGCGAGAAAAAATCCCATTAAGAATTGGCCAGAAGGCCACACGTACCGGCACCCTACTCATTGGACTGCGTGACCCGCGCATTGCGGCTCATTTGGAGCCCTACGGTTTTTCGGAGGCTGTCATCGAAGAAGGATGGGGACTCTTCCTCAAAGCCACAGGTCATCGCCTCAGTCGCGATCTTTCCAAGACCCCAAAGACACCCAGCGTGGTCACGAGCATCGACGAGTTCGAAGATCATTGGTTCCCGATCGTTAAAATTGTGCTCACCAGGCACCATCCTCAGGCCGCCGAAGAACTGTTCCTCAATCTTGCCAGAACCGACGGAAAGCCAGCCACCTACAGCGTGGCGATCTTTCTGGAGCGCCTGGCAGCCATGGAACAAGGCGCAGAGCCCTTCAACCAAAGCGGTCCTGAGGTACGCGAGTACCTGCGCACGCGAGGGCTCACGGACGAAGTCATCGCTGAAGTTTCCGGCGACATGGACCGCCTGCAGCGCATGGCGGAGGAGCCAGCTCCAGTGCCCGTCGTCGACCCGGAGGAACTCAAGGCTGCGGATGAGGCCATGTGGCAGTGGTACCTCGAGTGGAGCGCCATCTGTCGCCGCGTGATCAGCGACGGCAATCAGCTCCGCGCTCTGGGTTTCAAAAAACGCAAAGCCCCTCGCAGCTCAAGCGAGGCAGCGAGTGATGATCAAGATCTCGCCGAAGAAGTCGAAGACGCTGCGCTGCCTGAGCTTCCGCGCTTGGCGCTGCCTGCTGAATGAAAGGAGGTGGTTGAATAGTGGTCGAAGCCATCCCCTGGGAGCGCTAGCTCCTGGGGGTTGAGACGGACAGACCCTGTCCCAGTTACGACAATTTCCAACAACACCATGAAACGTCGGCTACCGGAAACTGCAATGGCTCCTCGATTTCCACCTATTTGAGTATCCCGATTGGAAGCCCCAACATAACAGTAAAACCGGGGTGCCCGTGATAACCATCGAGGTTGGCCAGAGTACGAACATCCAGCGTATAGCCGAATCCCACGTGAGCGACATTATCAAAATCGAACACAATGCTGGGAGTGATACCGGTAACTGAAAACGGGGTCTCGTCGGAAATAGTCGTTTCCGTAGTTGTGTTGCCGTCGTCATCTTCGGTAGTTTCGCTTGTTTCTTCTTCCTCGTTTGAAGTGAACATCGTGTACCCCAACGCCAACGATATCCCGTAGTATCTACCCTGAACAAACTTCCTTGTTCCTACTGCCACGGCCAAGGGTGTGACGTTGAAAGTAAGACCCTTATCGTCAATTTCCTTGAAGTGAGCACCGACTAAACCAACAGGAAGCCAAACGCCCCACCACGACGCACGGTAACGACTGAACTCGCTGGTCTTCCTCTCTCCATAGCCAGTCCACCTCGCCCCCATGTCAAAGTACTGAATCGATTTGATCTCGATTGGCGTTGGTCCCGCCGTCTTTGCGATCATGGTAACTCGAATCCGATCACCAGGTTTCGCCTGCATTCGCTTTAGACCCACCTTGATCTGCGTGAAGGTCTTCTTACTTTGCTGGGCCGCTTCGAAGTCAGTTGCAATGATGCTCCTCGTTTTCTCTTCGTCTCCTACGACTGTCGTAACAATCGATAGTTCGGTGAGAGCGTCAAAACCAACAGCAGTCCCCTGATGCAAAACTCGAACAACAAGGATATCGTCGTTAAAAACGGGAACCTTTGCACTTTGCTCCGCTAGTGCCGATAGCGCATAGCATTCCTGCACATTGGTGGTGCCGTCTCGAGCCTCTGGTACGGATCTATCTCCCACAGGATCCTGCGTTCTCAGTTTCTCGGTCTCCTGTTTTGTTAAACTACCTGTCGCAGATGGGTCGTACTGAATCGGCCAAGAAGGCCAACACGCTTCAACGCGATCAGGCGCCACCTGCGCGTTACCATTTGATGCAAAAAGCATTGCCGCGAGCATTGCGCGCGTCAATATGGAGACTTTCAAACTTGGGAACATGGAGCAATCTCACTTTCACTTTAGCCGTCAAAATGCGCACAAGGCGCAGGTCGAATCACTGCTGTTCCGCAGCTAGTTCCACCTTGAGCGGCAGAGAATCATCAGACCTAACGTAATGCTTATTTGCCGCGCCCCACACCAACCGACAATCCACAAATCTACGATCCCATCCCCCACCTCCCCGAAACATTCCCCCTCACTCCACCTCCCCCAACTTCTTAAACGCCAACCATTCCAGAACGCTTTTGCGTTCAAATCGCGGGAAATTCGGCCCCAATTCGCGCACGAGTTCGGCTTTCGTGGCGCAGGCAAGTTTGCGGCAGGCGTTCTTCAAGTGTGTGGCGATTGTTTGTTCTGAGACGCCTAGGTAGTAGGCGCTGAGTTTTCCTGAGAAGCCTCGCGCGGCGAAAGCGGCAACGCGCGCTTCTTGCGCTGAGAGGCCACGCGGATCGCGGACGTTCTCTCCATTGCGATGCGCCACATAAAAGCGGCGTCCGTCGCTTTCAAAGCGTTCGACCAGGCTCCATTCGCCACGAATCATCGCCTTCCAAATTTCGAGAGCTTCATCGTGGCGCCCCGTACGTGCTGTGCGAGCTCGATCGACCGAGAGCGCGGCCTTTCGTAGCGTGTCGCGAGCATCCAGGCCGTGTGCCTCACGCTCCGCGTGAATCACGCCCCTTTCTGGATCGATCACAGCGACTGGCGCTGGGGCATCAATTCTGGCTGACGGCCGAGCGAGTTGATTGCGCAAGCGCACTGCCGTTTCCAGGTGGGCGCGCACCCGCAGCCATCTTGCCTTTTCGGCGGGCGAAAGTGCCTTCACGCGCGAGCGCCCGCCCACCAGCACCAGACTCCACTCCTCGCTCAAGGAAGTACTGCTGAACAAGAGCAGCGCGTCCTTCACGTGGCTCATTTGCAGCGTTACTGCGCGCAGCGGAATGCCGCGATAGCTCTCACTGCCGAGCACGCCACGCTCCCAGTAGGCACCGTGTTCAAACAATTTCCGGCTCAGTGGGGACTGCACCTCCAGCTCGCCATTGTCTAATTCCTTGGACTGCCACGTGTGCTGAAACGCTGCCGGATCACGTGATCCTCCGCCACGAGGTTTCCGACATGGACCGCATCCCCCTGCTTTTTGACCGTGTAAGCTGCGGGCAACGTATCAATCGGCAGAATATTTTCGGCGACTCGGGCGAGCTCTCGCGTCAGCCCCGCCCAATCTAAAGAAAGATCGTAACAAGTCTCGACAACGGAGATCAGGTCAGAATTCACCCGCGCTCCAGCTGTACTCAGCGAGCAGCTCAGAGCGCGATTGAACGCCAAGCTTTCGAAACACTGTCGCTACTTGGCGGGCAACAGTGGAATAGGCGCTTCCGCGTGCACTTGCTATTTCCTTATTGGAGTCCCCGCGCATCATTCCTTGAAACACACTGGTCTCAGCAGCCGACAGCCCACTGACATTGGCTTCAACCCGCGCAGGCACCGACAACACAGCAAGGTTATCGCGCAGGAAGCCGACCGCTAGATTCACCGGGGCGGGCAAGAGCACTCCGTGGTCGCCCAGGTAGCGAGCAGTGAGATCGAGCCAAGCTGCGGCTCGCTCGCTATCCCCCCCAGACTCGATCGCGAGAAAGCAGCAAGCGGCAGAATACTCGTTAAAACAAGCTACTTGCTGGTTCAATCCAGTCGCAGCCGCGCCCACGCAGGCGCAGGGTACGGAGGCAAGCCAGCCGCCGGGCAAGGGCGGTAGCTCACCAGAATTTCCGTCGCCCAGAGCAAGAATCGCCAGCACCTCCTCGGACTCGGAGCCGAGAAACGGCCCGTTAGCCGAACCTTCCTGAACAGCGAGCCAAAGCCCCCGTCCCAGACTGCCGCGAATCCATTCCTTGGCCATCGTCCTGGAAGATATTCCGCAGACGATAGTCATAAATCAAGCAACAAAGTACATCCCATGAGCAATTTGTGAGTTCACAGCTGTTTTTCACTGCACTCCGCATCCACTCACGTTCGCGGATCCTCGATCAGATCTTCCGCCCACAGCCCATTTATCGGCGACAACCGAAACCGCATCATCGACGCAGAGAGGAAACAATCAGAAATTCGGTCCGCCAGCCGGTGCAGCTCTTTATGTCTTCCCGCCCCCCAGCTCCGCAATCGCCTTCGCCATCCGTCGCTGCTTCGTCGCCTCGGTCTTCGCGCTGTGAATGGCAATGTAGATACTGAAGATCTTTGATCGCGGCAGCTTCGCAAAAGCAGCCTTTGCCGCGGGATTCTTCTCCAGGGCGGCCAAAAACTCTGGCTGAAGCACCATGTCCGCCGAGCCTGCATAAGCCTGCTCGAAGCGTCCGTCGGCCTTGGCTGCCTCCACCTGGGCGAGTCCGGGTGGCTGCATCTCGCCAGCGGCAATCAGCGCTTCGGCATGGGCGCAGTTCTTCTTCGACCAGGTCGATCGCGCTTTACGGGGCGTGAGCCGCTGCAAATAGGATTCTTCGTCGAGCGAATTCCTGATGCCGTCGATCCAGCCCCAGGTGAGAGCAGCGAGCACGCAATCGTTCCAGTCGACGGACTTGACCCCCGACTTCTTCTTGTAGAGCGCGCACCCAAAGCTCCGTCTCGCTTGCGTGGTGCTTGCGCAGCCATTTCAAGAGTTCGGCTCGCGTGGCGAAGCTGACGGAGCGACGGTTGCTAGAATCTTCACCCATGCGTATTCTGACTCCTTTCGCCTTGGCCTGAACCACGTACATGCCGGCTTGAATCAGTCCCTTGCGCTCGATGATCTCGGAGCCGCGAAACCAGCGCGCGTTCACTAACTTGTGCGCGTAAACGATCACAACCGGCTTTCCGTTCTTTAAGGCTCGGGCCAGCTTCTTGCGAAGCTTCTTCTCGCTCGAAACGCAATCAAAGCTGACTTTGCTGTTGTCCGGAGTAGTACTCCAAGTACTCCGAGCTCCACGAATAGCAGAGGATCTCCTTGGCTTTGTAGCGCTCCGCCGCGTCAAGCCCGCTTTGAGCTGCACCGCGAAAGTCTTGCTTCCGCAAGGTCGAGTAGAATTCTTGTTCGAAGATCCAATCCCCGAGCACCAGCCCTGTCAACACCACCAAAAAAGCCACCAGCGGGAGCACCCGCTTGGCTGGTGTCGCCAAAGCCAAGCCGGCAAGAAGCAGGATCGGCGGCACGATGACGAGCAGATTGCGCGCGATGTAAATCGGCTCTCCGTAAACCGACTTGAAATAGAATCCGAAGGTGATGGTGAGCACCCACCAGAGCAGCAGCGCGGCTCCCAGCCACGACGGCTTCGCGCGCTCTGCCTCTTCTGCTCCTTCAACCTGCTCGTGTTTGAACGTTTTCGACAAGCCGGCGAAGAGCAAACACAGGCCTAACCCAAAAGAAGGAAGCGCAATCTCAAGCACGTCTTTCAGCTGCGCCAACGTGGGCGGTCTGAGAAAGCCAAGTCCTCCCTCTTCGAGGTGCAGAAGCAGACCAGGGATCCAGGGGACATACAGCAAGGCTGCGAGCAAGCTTGCCCCGGCGACCAGTCGCCAACTTGTGCGCCGAAATGCGACCACATAAATCCACGCGAAGGCGCCGAGTGACAGGGCCACCAGGAAGCCGCTGTAGTGCAAGTACGCCGACAACGCGAAGCTCACACCGGTAGCGACGATCACTCCCCGCCGCGCGGTGCTCTCCCGGATCAGATGCTTGACGAATGATTCATCGGCCTTCCGAAGGAGAGGTTCAGCTTGCAGCAAGTGCAGCAGAGCCAGAGCACTTGCCAAGGACGCAAATGTGACCGGAACGAACGCCCGGGCCTCTTGGCTGTACTCGATCAAGAGTGGGGAGATGGCGAGCAAGCACGCTCCCGCAAGCCCAGCATTCCGTGAAAGCGCGCGCCGATTGAAGAAGTAGCCAAGCGCCACAAGACCTGTACCAGCCAACGCTGAAGGAAAGCGCAGAGCCCACTCGCCGTTTCCCACAAGCCGCGTCCACAGGTTCATCAGGAACAGATAGCCGGGCGGATGAACGTCCTCTTGAATCAGCTCCCAGAACTGCCCTTCCCACACATCAGGCAGCACTCGCCGCATCGTCGAAAGCTCGTCGTTCCATAGCGATTCGCGCGTCAGTCCGTAGAACCTGAGCGCCGCAGCAAGTACGATCAATCCCGTAAGAATCAACGCATGAAGCGTTGGAGGGCGTCTCATCACGTCGCGAAACATGGCCACCAATAGACGCGACCCGCGGCAAGCGCAAATCGGTCAGCTTAGCTGACGTTGCCCTCACACCAATCCCTAGCTCCCCAAATCGAGGCACATATTCGCGCTCGATCGTCCTCTCCAGGATCTCTCGGTACAGCGCGCGCGGCATCAGTCCCCAAGCGCGCTCCGCTGGACCAACGTTATCGGCATCCGCGCCGCGACTGTAGTTCTGGGCGAGCTGCGCGATGAATGGACCGACCATTTTCTGCGCTTCCTCGCGCGCGCCGGGGACAGTCTCCACCAAATAATCGAGTAAATCCCAGCCAAACTGGCGATGCCGTACTTCGTCTCGCAAGAATACGGTCAAGAGCCGCCTTAGCGGCGGGTTCAATGCATTGGGACCGAAGTTCTTTGAACAGGGGCACCGCAACGGTTTCGCCGAGGCAAAAAAAGCGCACACAAGCAGCTAACACATTCAATTCGAGACTGATCTCAGCGCGCCGCCCCGCGCCCAAACGCTCACGCACAATCTGCGGCGGTTCGTGGTTGCCCGCTGCCTGACAAACCGCGGCGCTCAGTTGCGCGTGGTCCAATTCGTCGGCCACAATGCGCAAGCCATCATCAATCAACTCGCGCGGCGCCGCCATTTGAATCAACCACAGCACCAATTCCTGAGTGATCGCACTGGAACCGTACTCAGCCTCAATTCGCCTGGTCCACTCATGCTTGACTGCCGGAGTCGCGGCTGGAACCTCACCTCCGTTCCGCGCCCGTCTTCATCCTTCGACTGGTTCACGCTTTCACTCTAGTCCAGAGGGGACCCACCTGCCGAGCCACCGAGTCCGAGGCAGCGTCCATCGCTCTTGCCAGGTCCCTAGGCTCGGATCATCCTCGCTACCAGCCGGGCCCAGGCAACCGGTGACAGACCACGACCCATTTTCGCAAGGGTACCCGCAGGCTTGAGCGCTCGCGCCAAAATCATCTCCGGCAAAACAAGGCGAGCCGTCGTCCGGCATCTCGAGAGGACACGGAGCGGGCGGATTGAGATTCCCGTCATACTCACTGAGGCGCCAGGTCTCGTCGACACACCTCAGCATCAACGCACTCGAGCTTCTCTGATTGAAACACTCTTCGTATTCAAAGCCGCAGTTCGCTCCCGCCGGATCCAACTCCCAGAATGTCCAGTCGCCGTGATCAACGCAAGTGAGCACATGTCCACGAAAGCGCGGTCCGGTACACTCCGTCTCAAGTCGGCAGCGCTCATCCGCCACGCAGCCCTCCGTCGAGCTGGTCGACTACCGGGCACGCAGGCAGCTGCTCACAATCCTCGAAGGGAGGATCGCAGGGATGCATGAAAAAGGGAGGATTACCTCCGATAGGTGGCAGGCCACCTGTGCCCACCACTGGGGGGCTCCCACCTGTGCTGAAAGAATAGCCGCCGGTCGCCTCCACTGTTGGACCGCCACCGGTATTGCCAAAGTAGGGAGGATTCCCTCCAACATCCGCGTCCCCATCACCATCACCCCCGGGAGTGCCCTCAATCTTCCCTGAACAACCAGGCATTAAAGCGACTGCGACCACCAGGGGCGCGGCGTATACACGACGAGAACGAGCCATATTCCACACTGAGCAAGATGCGAACCAAGTGCACATTTGCTGGAATCGCTGAAAAAAAAGCCGAAGAAGTCGGCAGACGCGACACAACACACCGCATCCGTTGCAGACCGACTGACTCACACTGGCACAGAGCGCGCACCGTTATCCTGACGGCACCCCGGCCAGTTGGCCGAATCGCATCTTCCACGCCCGAATCGCTTGATTGGAGCTTTTGAAACGATGAGCATGGCCTCCCCATGCCGTCCTACACAATCTCGATTCTGCGCCACGACGATTCCTCCGAACTTTTCACCTTTGAGCAGGCTTCTGTCATCGTCGGGCGTGAGGCCGGAGATGTGATCACGGGCGATCCGAAGATGTCGAATCGCCACGCAGAGCTCAAGTTCAACGCCGGTCAGCTCACGATCACGGACCTCAGCTCCACCAACGGCACCTACCTGGTGAGCGGCCAACGTCTGAGCGCGCCGCATCCCCTGGTCCCGGGTACCGCATTGAAGCTGGGAGATTGTACCCTGGCCGTCCAAGAAGTCGTCAGTGGATTCGAACGCGGCGGCACACAGGTGATGAATCAAGCTCCGGTCGCCCCTGCCCCAGCCACGCCGGCCGCAGCACTGGACTCATCCACACCGCTGGCCCCCTCCGCACCGCCACCGCCGGCAGCTGCCCCTGAAGCCGGCGCGCCACCCCAGGGCTTCCCTTTGGGTGGAGGGATGGGTGCCGGTGGCGCAGGCAGTGGCAGCTCCGCCAGCGATCGCGTCAAGGAATTCGAGAGGGACATCCAGCGCCAGGTCGCAGATGGTCCAGCGAGCGAAGGCCTCTTTGACCAATTCAAGTACTACCTCGCAGCTGGACTCGAGCATCTACAAGGAGCACTACATCAACGGTGTGATGACCCTCGGTTTGGTGATGATTCCCGCCGCGCTGCTCAGCGCGCTCTTTTCCTTCATCCCCATCGTCGGGATTCTTTCTCGCGATCTTGGTCAGTCTCGCGCAGCTTGCCCTGGCTCCCATTTCCACGGGAGCGATGGGCAGGTGGGCGCTCGCGGCGGCCGCAGGACGGAGTCTCACTTGGAAGCAAGCATGGGGCGCTGCACTGAGGAACCCCATTCAAGAATGGCTGAACATGGCAGTGATGAGCTTCATCGCTCTGATCGGCTTCTTCTTCTTGGTGATCCCCGGCATCCTGTTGGGCATGTTCTCGGTCCCCAGCTATCTCCTTGAGGAAAAGCGCTTCATCGGCGGCAACCTTCGTTCAATGGAACTTGTGTTGAAGGATCCCGGGCGCCTGCTGGGGCTAGCTTTCCTCATGATCCTCACCGCCGTTCCCGTCATGATCGCCGCTGCAATTCTCGCGGCAGTGGTGGGCTTCGTCCCGATGATTGGCGCCCCATTGGCAAACGTGATCACCGTCGCGGCATCGATGCTCGCGGTGCCCTTTCATCTATCTGCTTGTGGTCGCTGGTCTACTTTGACACCGGAAACGCCTGGAAAATGTAGATCCTCGCGTCGAGAACGCAGCGGTCATCGACAGCTGGCAGTGATCATTCTCCAAGCAGCGGCTGAAACCACTTGGGCGCGGGGGGAGGATTCTCCCTGAGCCGAGCTTCCCAGGTGGGGTCGTCGAGTCGATTCCAGCCCTCTTCGGTCACTTCGTAATATGAAGAGACAAGGCCCGCATAGGCACGTGGGCCACTGCAGGTCTCCACCGTTGTCACCATCAAACGAGCGTCTCCCGTGCCCACGTGCAGCACGCGTCCTACTTCGGTGCCGCCTTCATCCTCGGGTTGGGTGTGGACGTCAGCGATTGTTGGACTCCATTCGAGGGAATCACCGTAGAAGAGGTCCGGGTACCAGCCGACTCCAATTGAATCCGCGCATCCCACTGGCTCCGTGGACACCGTCTGATTGATGAAGGCGAGGTGGTCCTCAGAATGGGGTGTTCCAGTGCGTTGATGTTCAGCCATTTGGCGGAGCGTGTCCGTGGCCGCGCTGAGTCGCTCAAAATGCTGAGTCACACCAGGATCAGGCCTGAGTCCCAGCTCCTCAAAGAGCCCCAACGCGTGGGTCGCGTAATCATGAAGCTTGCCAAAAAACTCTGGGTAAGGCTCCACGTAGGCGTCCGGAAACTCACATTCCGCGCCAGAAGTGTAGGACTGCTTTGTGTAAAGAATCGTGTCGTGACGAAGCTCTGCCCAGGAAGCGAGCTGAGTGTTGAGCAGTCGTCGTCCCCAAGCTTCAGTCTTCGCTACTGCGGGAAGAGTCTCGCCTGCGCTTTCGACGAATGTCGAAGCCGGCGATAGTGTTCGAAGGGCACCAAGCCAACGATTGTAGAGGTTCTGCTCCCAGAAGCTGGGCTCCTCGCTGTCGGCAATGGTGCGCATCGCTTCGAGATCGGCGGCGTACTCAAAGGTAGAGAGTTCCTCGTCCAATAGAACGCCCGCCTGGTCGTTCTCAAGCGCTGCGTAGGCGATATCGAGAGGATTCGGCATCATACGCTTGATGCTTCCCCCACCCGCGCGATCAAACACCACGTTCGAAAACACGTGACTGTCGAGCACGTAGCGTTGCCCGAGGAGCGCAAAGGAGGATGATAGGGGCAGAGTGCCTGAGCCCATTCCATTCACCATGTAGTGGCTACTGATGCGTTGAGTTCCGTAGCCACCTCTGATGATCGCGGCTGCGATTTCCTCATCAGTGTGGTCGGCCAATTCAGCGACTTTGCTGACGCCGAGGTCGTGCTTGAGATCCGCCAATTGGGGAACAGTCATGTAGTCGTGCTCACCGACAAACGCCGTGACGATGGCGTCAATCTTCGTGTGCATGCTGCGGGCCTCGGCGGTCATCAACTCATCGAGCGCCAAAGCCGCCTCGGTTTGACGACGGTGAAACAGTTGCGAGCCATCCTCCTGAGTCTCAATCAAGCGAAAGTCGATGCGCCCCAGCCAGATCATCGCTCGAAAGTAGGATTCCAAGAGCGGGTCGTCGGTGTAGTGCCCACGCGGCTTACACTGAGAGAAGTCCATGCGTCGTTTAACATCAAAGAGTTCAAAAACCTCCACTCCGTTGGCTGATTTGCAGGCGTCGAACAGTTTTTCCACGAGGCCGTTGTTGCTGCTCAACAGCGCATCCTTCTTCGAATCTGCCAGAAGAGACTGGGCCGTTGCTAAGTAGACATCCAAATCGCTCCGCAAAGTTCCACTCGCGTTCGCGCTGTCGAGCGAGCTCCGAAGTGACTCCAAGTAACCGTTCAGGAGAGTCACCATCGTCCTCAACTCAAGAGTCTTCAAAATCTCGTCATAGGAGCGATGCACAGCATAGAGGATTGAATCCGCACTCACATAAAGCGGAAGGTCTTCGGCGTAGATCGTCGCGTATCCATAGGTAAATGTCGGGAACGCGATCTTGTTCGAGATCACGAAGCCGTCGCGCTCCAGACGCTCATTCTCCACCGCTGAGAGCCCGACCCCCGAAGCATTGATCAGCGCCAACCCGTCGGCCGAAAGCGGATCGTAGGAGAAGTCCGAAAAAGGCACTTGAACCTTCTCGGCGAACTCGGCGGCGCTCATCTTCTTGACCTTCGCCAAGGCCTCATCCAGCTGCGACTTTGCCTCAAGTGCCTCCGCATTGAGCCTCAGCTGAACCTGCTGACCGGGTGTCTGAATGACGTCTTTGTCTGGCTCTGTGCCACTTGGCACACTGCTGGAACACGCGAGACTCAAAAGGAGTGGGAGAATCACAGATGATTGAAGAAGACGTTGCGTCATGCGCCAACTACTGCACGGGACGTGCCAATCACGCGGGACTTCCCGCGCTTGAATGCGACGCCCTACCCCAATCTAGAAGAGTACATCATCGAACCAACGTTCACTCTCCGCGGTGACGCTCTTTGAGCTTCCCGAGAAGTCGGGAGCACTCGAGGTTTTCGGTACATTCGAGGTCGGGCGTTTGACCGGACAAAAAGGAATGAAACAGTCGTTCACCGCACGCTCCCTTCGACAGCCCGAGAAAGCGCAAAACGCTGTGACCCGCCCATTTGACGGAAACTAGCCGTGCCTGAGGAAATCTCTGCTCGGTACTGAGAGCCCAGGCGGGTGGGTCGAGGGGATCCAGCAAACCACTGAGGAGAATGAGCGGCGTCTCAGGAAACGGCTGAGAGAATCGATCTGGCGACCGCCAATCAGCTCCGAATGCCTCGGCCTCGCGCGCTATCGATTCGTACGCGCCGGTCTGAGCAAGTGCCTGGGCCTCAAACTGCTCACGCTCCTCGGTCGTCACATCGAAACGGTACAGTTCACGATAGAGAATGTGCCGGTTCAAGATCGGATTGTAGGCAACGCTTGTGGCGCCGGCGGGTGATGAATCTTCCATGGGTGCATCCAAGACCGCTATCGCGTGAACCAGAGCCACAAGATCTTTGTCTGAACAGCGCGCAAGGCGCGCATAAACCGAGGCCGCGATCACCCATGAATCGGGCGAGCCGGAGAGGAGGCGATTGCCAAGACGTTGAATCTCGGAACGGTGCAGCCTGCCTTCGGCTTGTCCACAGCCTGCGTTGTCGGAATAGGCAGCGATCGCTTGACGAGCCTGTTCGAGTGGCTCTCCCGTAAACATCCGGGCGCAATCGTCTTCTTCCGAACAAGCCGCGAGCAGGTTTTCCATCGCCGCATCGGCGTGTTCGTCCACCCGTTCCAAGCTACCTTCCAGGTCAACCACACTGTCGAGCCATGCCGCATCGATGAGTTCAGCCCCAGCCAGCAGGGTTCTTTGGGCCCAGAGCGTACCGTAAGAACCACCGAACAGCAGGCGTCGCTCGGCAGTCTCGTTGAGACCCATCGCGTAGGTGACGTCCCTGGCCGCGGAGGTCGAGCCGAAGGAGTCTAGCCCCTGGCCCCATTCTTCTCGCAAGTGCCGTACGCACGCATCCCATTCTTCTCCCCGGATCCAAGGCCCCGCTTCCGAATCAGGTGCGGTCTGGTCCGGGCAGTTCAAACGAGAACGGTCAAGAGTTCCTCGGTGGCTCGGAATATATAAATCGACCCCGGCAGCATGAACGAGCTCCACGAAGCTCGGGTCGAGGAACGAGTCCCCAGCGAATCCAGGTCCACCATCCAGCAGCCAAACTTGGTCCCCCTGAGAATCCGGTGCACGAATTCTTCGCAGCAAGACCACTGTGGTCTCCAAATCCTCGCGACTCCAGTCTACTGGCACCTCCAGGCGCGCACAGTCTACCTGCGGCCCACCAATTTCATCGGGGCAGCCCTCCCACTCCAGTTCTGGCGACCCGAGCGCATGAATCCCTAGAGCACCTGGCTGGGACGTCTTACTGCATCCGAAGCAGAGAACCGTGGCCAATCCTGCAAGCGTGCATCGACTCATCATCATCACGGGCGCGTATACCACACATGATTCCATCATCGGCGGATGCAGCCTGTCTTGGGCTCAATAGTTAGTGAGTAGTCAACGAACACACATGCCCCCCTAGTCAAGATCCGTTCGATCTTGCTCAAGCGACGCTGTATGCTTGCTCATCGATGAGGCGACCCAGAGCAACTCTTCAGCTGAGCGTCACAGCACTCTCATTCGCAACATTCTTCATAGCAACCTTGTCCTTCAGCAGAGCCGCCGACGGAGTCTGCTCTGCCGGAAGCCAGCCCAGCTGCGCACCAAGAAGCGAGTGTTGATACCAGCGACGCCCTGCCGGGCATCCATCGCATCGGCATCGCCGCGATGCCGGCACCTCACTACGCGGCGGCGGCCGGTCTTTCCTACGGCTACACGGAGCCGCAGTCAGCCGACGGCAATCCACACCATCGCTTGGGCGGTTCACTCGCCGCTGGTCTTTCGCCCTTCAGCTTTGCCGAGTTCGGAGTACGCCTCGACTACCGCCTCGACCTACACGGCCAGGACGACGAAGGCAGCGACCAAAGCTCCGCGCTTGATGTCACGCCGCTTGTGCGAAGCGGGCTCGATGTCGGCCGTAACGTTCATCTTGGTGCCGAAGTTCGCGTCCCTTTCCTCGGCGCCGCAGCTGTTGATGGAGTGCCAGCCCCCACGCTCGATGCTCGCTTTCTCGCCTCGTATCTCGGACTACCTTCGTGGCGATTCGCGATGCACGCTGGCTACAAGCTGGGCACCAGTGGCGCAGTCGTCACTCAATCGGACAATCTGCGGGCCGGCGACCGTGTCACCCTCGGGCTCAGCGAGTTCGATGCCGTTCTGCTCGGGCTTGGGGCGACCAAGAGAATCAGTTCGACGGAAATTCTCGCCGAGGTCACGAGCGAAGTTCTTGTGGGATCAGGTGCTCCGTCGATGAGTGAATCGCCCTTAAGACTCGCCGCTGGTTTACGCCAATCACTACTGCCCTATCTGGCGCTCTCAGCGTTGGTCGAAGTCTCACCACTATCACGAGCCCCGTCGGCGCCAGGCGATCCCCTGGTCCCCGTCGAGCCACGCGTCAGCGCCATGCTGGGCATCGTTCTGCGACTCCCCGAGAAAGCGCCCCCCGGCGCTTCGGTAGGTGGAGAAGACAAAGCCTGAAGCGCCTCCCCCGCCGGTTGTCGAAGCCGTCGCTCCGACGACGAGCGTTCGGGTACTCGTTGCCGACCACACCGGTCATCCAATCAGCGACGCCACCATCAAACTGGAATTTCCGGCGACCGAAGACAAGCCTGCAGAGACTGCTCACAGTCCCGCTTCTTTCCACGAACTTGTATGTGATGGATGGCCTGACACTCGGCGAAGCGCGTCTGACCATTGAGGCCGACTTGCTCGAAAGTCATTCAGAAGTCATCAAACTGGTCGAAGGCAAACCGACAGAAGTGACGGTCACGCTTCAAGAAAAGGCCACTCATCAGTCTCAGCTCAGAGGGCCTCGTTCGCTCCTACAGTGGTGAGGGAATCAAGGCAGCGGTGTCCGTCGGACCGGGCGAGTACGACGCAACCTGCAACGAGCAAGGCGAATTTGAGATCATGCTGCCTCCTGGCGACTACCAGGTTACCATTAGCGCCGATGGTTTTCAGACCCAAAAACGCAGCCTGCATGTGCAGGACGAGGGGGTCACTGTCCTGAATGCAGATCTCCAAAAGGAACCTTAGTCTTCTCCTCTCCTTGACGCTCAGCGTCTTTGTTTATCTCGGAGCGTCACTTGCCCTGACAAGTTGTCAGAGCTGCAACAGCGCAACGCCACTCGCTGAACTGCTGAAGAGTTCAGGAACAGTCGATCGCGACAAAAGTGCTCGACAAAACGAATGGAGCCAGGCTGCGCTCGGGGCGATTTTCGAGATGGGGGACGCCGTACGTACCCGCCAGGCGGCAACCGCTGAATTAAAGCTCGACGACGGGAGTCTGCTCGGCCTGGAAGAACAAACGCTGATTCGATTCCTTGAGCGGCGCCCGGGAGAACAAGCTCAGTCGTTTCGACCTAGAGCTCGGCTCCGCCTCGCTTGAGGCCTCTTCGTCAGGAACTCACGTGCGCACGTCGTTTGGGAGCGCAAAGCTCGAACCCGGCGCCAAAGTCAGATTGACGCGCTCCGACGACAAGTTGCGCTACGAAGTGTTGCTCGGTTCCGCAAGACTCGAACCGGTCGATGGAAACGCCGTTGAAGCAAAGAGCGGCGAGTCGTTCGAAATCTCCCTGGGCGAAGCAGTGCTTGAACCCGTCGTAGACACGCCGGAAGAGCCTGCAGCAGCAGAAGAAGCTGCAGCCACTGCGGACCTGCCGCCGCAGGAAATTCGGGCGGAGATCCGTGGAGCGAACGTGAAGATCGCTGCTCCCGAAAGTGACGAAGTACACTCCCCTGGCCCCGGGCGAGACTGTGGTGAATCGAGGTTCACGCATTCAGGTCGGCTCGGGCAGCTCCGTCACTGTCGCCCAGGGAACAAGTCGCGCCGATTTGACGGCAGGGGGCACCTATCTCATCGGTGGCCCCGAACTCGTGAGCGCCGAGTCCGGGTCGCTGACCGTCACGACCGAAGAAACAGTACTGATTCGCGTCCCTGGCGGCGTGATCGAAACCACTCGTGGCTCGGCCACGATTCGCGGACTCAAAGGCTCCACGGAGATCAGCCAGAAGTCGGGTAGCTCCAGCTTGAAGGGGACGACAACTGAAAAACTCCGCTCGGGCGAAGTCGGTGCGATCGCGGCAGACGGGACCGTCAGCATTGAAGGCCGCGGTCTCGATCACGCGGACATCGATGTGAGCGCGGGCTCCAGTCTGGTGATTCATGACCCGCGACCGCCGAGCGCGGTGAACTTCGTCTTCGGCAAAACCTGCGAGCAAGGCGTGATCCGCCTCAAGGGCAAAGCCAAAGCTCTTCCAGGCGCTCGCTTTGCTCGTGGTGAGGCTTCGGTTTCTCTCCCGATTGGTCCCGGAAGCGCGGACTACAGCCTGCATTGTGTGGACGAACAGGGCAAAGAAGGAAAAGCAGAAGCCAAGGGAAGCGTCACAGTCATCGCTGATGCCGGTCACCGTGCCATGCCAAGTCGCGCCCCATCTACAAGCGTGGACGTCAACGGGCTCGGCTACACAGTGCTCTACCAAAACCAACTCCCCCGTGTGAGCCTGACTTGGTCGAAGGCGCCGCCGAGCACCAGCGGATTCCAGCTCCAGGTATCCAGCGGAGGTCGCACAAAGTCCTACTCGACGAAGAAGGCGAGCTACAGCTTTCACTCAGGGGCGCTCGGACCAGGCACGCACACTGTTCACTTCACCGGTGGCGGGCATGTCTCCCGAAAAACGAGCATTACGATTCGCTTTGATAACGCCACGCCGACAGCGAGCCTCGCGACGCCAGTGAATACCGGGGCCGCGCCAGGTGGATCCGTGACGATTTCAGGCACGACGCTCCCCGGCTGGACAGCGACAGTTGACGGCAAGGCTCTGAGTCAGGATCCTCAAGGCAGGTTTTCTGTGAAAACAACCATGCCCAGCTCCGGTCACGCACTTCAGGTGTGGCTGAATCATCCCTCGCTCGGATCTCACGTCTATTTGCGTCGACCCGCAGGGGCCAAGTGAACTCGAAGGCCAACGTCGCGAATGCGGACAATAGTCTCGACGGCCGCCTCGTACTGGGGCGCTACCGCGTCATCCGACCGCTCGCCAAAGGCGGGATGGGGGTTGTCTACCTGGGGCGTCTCGAAGGAGCAGCCGGGTTTTCAAAACCTGTCGTGATCAAACAGGTGCTCTCTCACCTTCACGCCGCTGACACCAAGCTACAGTTTGCTCGCGAAGCACGCATTCTCTCCGAACTTCAGCATCCTGGGATCGTAGCGGTACTCGATTTCGGGGAAGAGTCTGGCTCCTACGTGATGGTGCTCGAGTACGTGCACGGCTACCATCGTCGGTCAGTGGCTTCGTTACACCACTCAGTCAGGTAGCCATGTCAGTTGGGAGTTTGCCATCTACGTCGCTCTGCGCGTGCTTGAGGCCATTCATTACGCACACACCCGACGTGACGCTGAGGGAAAGCCTCGCGCGATCATTCATCGCGACATTTCGCCCGGAAACGTGCTCATCGACGTACACGGCAACGTCCGGCTCGTTGACTTCGGCATCGCGCGCGCTACCGAAGAGTCAGAAACGAAGGACGGTATCGTCAAGGGCAAGCTCTCCTACATTGCCCCTGAAATCTACGGCGCTGGTCAGGCCGAGCGTTTCCTCGGATGTCTACGCCGTAGGTGTAGTCGTGTATCAGTTGCTCACCGGCAAGAACCCCTTCACCGGGGCGCACATGAGCGACACGATTGCGCGCGTTCTCAACGAAACACCACCCCTCGCTTCCTCCCGACGCCAGGACATTCCCGAAGTAGCTCGACGAGGCTCTGGCGCGTTCTCTCGCGAAAAAGCCTGAAGCATCGTTTTTCCTCAGCCCAAGCATTTGCCAGCGCGCTCCGCCGCCTGCTTCCTCGCGACGAATCCGAAATCGCCGAAGAATTCCGGGCACTCATTGCCCACCAATTCAACGGCGAGCTGCCCGGACTCATTGGAGCAGCTCGGCTTAGCGATCTCGATTCGGCTTGGCGCGAATCCAGTGCAGATCCCGAATCCGAACGACCCCTCGTCGTCAGCGGTCTGCCCGCCGAGCTCCGCTGGCGACGTCACATCGACCCAAGTCGACATCCCTGGCGACGAAGACTCAACGCGGGTCGGTATCGCCGTGGAAAGGGAAATGCGAAGGGCGCTAGCCCTCGACCGCGCGCTTGCCCGAGGAGATTCCACCAACCCTCCGCTCCCGCCAGGAGCAAGGCTGCCCGCATCGAGCAAGTCCACGACTCCTGACTCGCGCGCGACCTTCGAAAAGCGAAGCTCAAACAGCAAGAAGCTCGCGCTCTTGACGATAGTCGGCGCAGGCGCCGTCGCTGCCTTGGTGGCAGGCCTGGTCATTAAGTTTACTGCGCAGGCTCCTCCAGAAAACCAAGAACCTCGCTACCTGCTCGTGGAACGCCAAGGCACGCCTTCACCAACGAACGAGCAGACAGCAGCGCCAGGTTCCAAGGCGGCTGATGCTTCGGGTGATCCTGCTCCCAACGGCCCACCAGGCCCCGAGGTAGCGGCAACCGACAGGCACGTCTGACAGTGCGCAGAAGCCAGCGCCAAAGAAAATCGCTTCCGCCACGAAAGCCAACAGCAATCCCGTGAGCGCCTTGACCCAAACCTTTTCCAAACGCCAAAACGCGGTTCAGAATTGCTTTGCCACTCACGCCGGAACCCTGAAGGGTAGCCCCCAGGTCAGCATCCGATTCGACGTGTCAAAAACGGGCCAAGTGAACCAAGCCACCGTCAGCCCAGGCGCAGTCGCAAGCACATCACTCGGACAATGTCTCCAGGGTGTGGCTCAGGCGACCCGTTTTCCAGCTCAGGAAAAGGCAGTTGCCTTCTCAATCCCCATCGTTGCTCGCGTCGTTCCGAACTAGTGACATGACCGTCGCAATCGCTAACGTGTTTCGCTGTTGAATCGCAGCGGCCACTGAAGACAGAGCTGCGTGAACTGGCCAATTTCCCCACCAGAACGCTAGTTCGTGGGAGCGCACTGACCAGGTCTGGTACTCTAGCCCTTTCAGTCAACTTGAAAGGACTCCCTCGCGCTGATGACCCGACCCGACCTTCCAACAGATCGCCCTGCCGAAATTGGCGAAAGCGAGCTCCCACCTCGTATTGCCTTCGTGGTGGACTGGCTGGAAGACTCCTACCAAACCACGGTTCTCGCCGGAGCCGCCGAGGTTGCCCGAGAACGGGGAGTCACACTCGTTGCGCTTCTTGGAGGAGTCATTGGTGCCACCCACGCACATGGTCAAGCGGCGTAATCGTACTCTATGATTTGCTCACTCCCGATTCCTACGACGGAGTGATTGTCATGACGGGCACCATTGCCAATGCCCACGGAGTCGACGTGATGGAGCGCCTCTGTCCCGACTTTCCCAAGTCGCGGGTTTGCAACATCGCCATTGAAGTCCCCGGTTCGCCTTCCGTTCTCATCGACAATACCCGCGGCATGCGACGACTCGTTGAGCACATGATCCGCGTCCACGGCCATCGACGTATCGCCTTCGTTCGCGGACCGGAATCGAACCCCGAAGCGGAAGCTCGTTACGCAGCTTACCGCGACGTACTTGCGGCGCATCACCTTCCGCTCGATGAAAACCTCATCGTGCAGGGCGACTTCTTGCGCGAAGCAGGCGCTCGTGCCGTTCAGACCTTGTTCGACGACCGAGATCTATCGCCCAGCGACATCGATGCGATCATCGCAGCAGACGACCTCATGGCCCTGGCCACTCTCGAGAACTGGCCAGACGCAACATCAGTGTACCGACTGAGATCGCTGTCGCCGGATTCGACGATGTTGAGGAAGCACGCTACGCGACTCCGCCTCTCTCAAGTGTACGCCAGCCGCTATTCGAACAGGGGCGCGAAGCGATGCAGCTCGTACTCGGCGCCTTGACGACAGAGCCCAGCTCCATGCCGCTGGTTCTCGATACCATTTGCTGCTTCCGACGAAGCTGTGGCTGCACCGCTGAAGACCCTGGGTTTCTCACGGAACGCCCTAAGGTTGATTCTCGTCTCAGCCTGGTCGCAAGCGTCGAGCGTCGACGAGAACTGATCATTGCGGAAATCTCTCGCACCGCGCATGGCTCCTTTACTCTTTCCGACACCCGCTGGGCCGAGTACCTGTTCGACGCTCTTGTCGACACATTCAATGGGCGTGAGATGGCATTTCGCGACGCCTATGATGCGCTGCTTCACGAGATTATCGAAACTGGCGGAGAAGTAGCGGCCGGACAGTCCTTGATTTCGGCCCTGCGGCGTCAGCTCTCCGTGTGCGCGGGCGATGAACCTTCGCAAATCCGCCAAGTCGAGAGCCTACTCCACGACGCGCGTGTGCTGACAAGCGACGCAGTAGAGCGAGCACAAGCACGCAGAAGAATTCACACAGAACAAGCTCTACGTGTGCTCACGGATGTGAGTTTCCACATGTGCAATGCAAGTCACGCCACGCGCCTGCATGACTTGATCGCTGAACAATTGCCTCGTCTCGGTGTGCAAACCTGCTTTGTGAGTCGACCCTTTCAAGGAACAAGCACCAATGCCGAACTCATCGCCGCTCTCAAGGACGGCGTCAGGTGCCAGTCCATTTTGGACGCTCGATTCTTGGCCACTGATCTGCTTCCCCCAGGGCACTTTCCGCGCGGCGAATGCTTAGTCGTGGAACCCTTATGCGACGCCGAAAATCAATACGGATTCGCTGTACTGCGGCTCGGAGAAGTCGAAGGCTTCATGTACGAAGTCGTGAGACGGCTCGTCACAGTTGCCGCCTCACGGTCACTCCAAAGCCGATGGCAAGAGCCTGGCTAAGCCGTCACTCGCAGAAGCCGTCCATGCAGGCCTCACCACTGGTGCAGTCGCAATCGGTGTCGCACATGAGTGCCGGTTCCATCGGGGCAGCACAGAAGCCTTCTTCACAGGCTTCTCCTTCGGCGCATTGACACGAGGCCACGCAAGGCGTGCCTGAATCTCCTCCCGCGCCGGCGCTGTCTCCACCCAGGCCTTGACCGCCAGTGCCATCACCTGAGGCACCACCTGATCCAGCGCCTGGCTGGTCACCTAGCCATACTCCCGGCAAGGGATCGCCCTCACAGCTCCGCGCTTCGCTTCGATTGCAGGCCGCCTCGGCGACACAGTCGCAGCCGCTTCTTACGTCGTCTTCGTCGGCTTCGTATCTCTCAACGCAAGCCTCTCGACACGACAAGAAGGCTCCATCTTCCACGACTCCGCACCCGACCAAACCTACGCAGAAGGCATCACATGTCTGGACTGCGCGCTCCTCAAGGCTGCTTCCATGATCGTAATCATCGTCGTCATCCCATTCCCAATCGTCAAGTGGCCCCTCGTCGTGCAGTTCGTAGTTGCACGCAGCGACAGACAATGCCGATATTCCAAGAATAATACCCAATTTTGTTCGCATAAGAGTTCTCCCCGTTGAGGTGGTTCATTCTTCGGTGCCCCCCGCTTCGCGAACTGTTCATGAGAAAATGAAAAAACTTGATGATCGTCTCCAGCCCGGCGACCGGGCCGCTCTGGCGGGACCTACCGCCTGCGTGTTAGGGACTCGCGGACTCTCATGATTGATTTTCGAAGACTTTGGCTCGTCGCTGGATTCGAATTGCGTGATGCAATGCGATCCAAGCTCGCCATAATTATTGTTGTCCTCTTCGCGGCAGGTTCCGCCCTCGGTTCAGCGGGGTTCATCAAATCGATGCAAGGGGCCGAATCGGCGGCACGTGATCTGCTGGCAGAGCAAGCTGGGATTGACCCAGAAATGATCCCGATTGAACAAGTGAGAAGCCAGGCGATGACTTTGGTGTTCTCCTTTGTCGAAGACGAAGAGCTTCGAGAAGTTCTTCTCGGACTCCAACCTCTCGCGATCTTCTTCGGCTACGCTTCACTGCAGGCCGTGGCACTCTTGGTGCTCACACTCTCCGCCGGCTCTCACGCCGGAGACATTCAGAATGGGACTGCTCGTTTCTCCCTTTTTCGCTGCAACCGTCCGACTTGGGCACTCGGGAAGATGCTGGGCCATTCTGGGCTCTTAGCGGTGGGGCTCCTCGTCGGTGCTCTCGTGGCAGGTTTGATGGGGCTCACCATGCAGCCAGAGTTCGAGCCCCGCACGTTTACCGACTTATTAGTCGCGGCCGCACGAACTTGGTTCTATGGGCTCACCTACCTGGCCGTTTTCTCTGGTCTCTCGCTCATCGCAGGCACGCCCATGAAGGCCAGAGCCCTCTGTCTGGCAGCCTTGATCGGCTCCGGCCTTGGTCACGCCATTTTTCGCTCTGAGTCGATTGCCAATTCAGCCGCCAGCACTTGGCTACCTCAAGTGGCTTTTCCCAGGACAACACGAAATGTCTTTGTGGATGACCACTCCGGCCGCCCTCAGCACTGCAGTCTTGGCACTCTTGGCGATCGGTAGCGCTGGTTTGAGCTTAGGCATTTTCGTCTTCAATCGGAGGGACGCATGAACGCGGCAACACTCGAAAAAGTCACCAAGACCTATGGCCGCTCACGGGCTCTGGACGATATCAGCTTCACCATCCCTCAAGGTTCCATCTGCGGCTTGATTGGACCCAATGGTGCCGGAAAAACCACAGCCATGGGCGTCTTGGCGGGACTGCTGCGCCCTTCTTCCGGGAGCGTCGATTTGCTCGGCCGTGGCCCGTTCAACGTGGAGGACCATGCCGGGCGCATCGGCATCATGCCCCAGGACTCGATGCCCAGCGCCCACGCACCACTCTTGGACAGCCTGCGCTACTACGGAGAACTCCAAGGTCTCGATCGCGCTACCGCACACCAGCAGGCCGATCTCTGGCTCGAACGCGTCCGCCTCACCCCCAAGGCCAAGAGCCGCTACGGAGAGCTTTCCAACGGCATGCGTCGCCGATTCAGCGTCGCCCAAGCCATGCTGGGTGAGCCTGAACTCATCCTGCTCGACGAGCCGACCAGTGGTCTCGATCCTGAACTCGTGATCGAGCTGCGTGACTTGATTGTTTCAATGCGCGGAAAGAGCACCATCTTGTCAGTTCGCATATTCTCAGCGAACTCGAGAGCATGTGCGATCACGCGATCTTCCTAGAAAACGGACAATGCGTGCGCCAAGGCCGCATGACCGAAATCACAGGTCAGAAGTCCGTCGTTCGCTACCGGCTCGCCTCCCCACCGAACGAGACGACTCTCCAGACACTGCTGCCGGATTGCCTATTTGGCTTCAAGAATCATCTCCTCACCATCCGCGCGCCAGGGCGACTCAGCGTGGAAGAGCTCAACGCGATTTGCCTCCGTTCGTTGCTCGACCAGGAAGTCGGCATTCAAGAGGTTCTGGCCGGCGATTCGCTAGAGTCTGCCTACATGGAATCCCGCCAAGCGAAAGGCTGAGCGAGAACCGGCAGCTCCTCGGCAGCTCAGGGCAGCTCCTCAGTAAGGCAGGCCAGTCACGTTCAGCTCCACGCTGTGGATCTGAGGAGTGGCACCCAGGCTGGTGATGAACAGAGTTTTTCGCGCGGCGCCGCCAAAGGCAACGTTCGTCACCCCACCCTCGCTCGGAACGACAATCTTCCCGAGTTCACGATCCTGGGGATCCAGCACGACCACGGTCTTGTCGCTGTGCGCCGTCACATAAATATTACCAGCGCAATCCCTACCCAAGCCGTCGATCCCTGTCTTGTCGGAGAGGCTCGCCGTCTTGATCAACAAGCCAGGTCCTTTGGTGAGTCCATTTTCGGCCAACTCGATATTCGTAGAGTCCGTTCACGCCACCAATGAAAAGCTTGCGTCTTGTCGAGGCTCACGGCGATGCCATTCGGGTTCTGCGGCGCGTTCAGTTCGCCGACCAGCACAGCTTGTCCCGACATCACCAGATAGGCCCGGGCAGCCTGCTGAGGGTTCGGGGTGGGAGCCTGCCAAGTTGGATCTGTGAAGTAAAAACGATCGTCGTCGATGAAGCTCAGATCATTCGGCGAGTTGAAGCGATTGCCCTCGAACTCGGTAACCAAGGCAGTCGCCTCGGCAGTCCCCTCGGATATGCTCGCTAGGCTGCGACGGGACACCGTCCCGTCTGAATGCATGGCGGCAATCAAGTTGCCTGCGCCGTCGACGGCAAGGCCGTTTGAGCCCGAGTCTTCCAAGGCGAGACTGGCGCCCTCGCCTGGAATCCATTTCCAGATGACTGCAGGAGGAGGATTCTCTCCACCAGAGATGTTCGAGAAGTAGAGCGCGCCATCGATCCACACTGGGCCCTCGAAGTTTCCAAAGTCTTGAAACTTGTTGGTCAGGCCCGCGATGGGTTCCACCTTGAGGTCTTTCAGACTCAGCGCCTCCCCCTGGGGCGCCGCTCGACAGATCTTCGAAGCGAGATCCTGCGGCGCCTGATGACTCATCTTCGCTGGGCACTTCGGCTGGAGTGTCCTGCACCGGAGGTGGGGTTTCGGCCACAGGAGGTGTCGAGCAGCCAACAGCGGCCAGCAGGAAAAGAGACGGAAGCGAGGTGAGTAAGCGAGAGTGACTTCATAAAATGAGGAGAACTTCTTCGACTTGAAAGAGAGCTACTTTCTAACATGGAATGCCAATTGCTTAGAAGCAGATCGTTGGCATCAACATTTGCTGAGGAGTATTGCCATGACATGTCGTTCAGTCGCCCACTTAGTCAGAGAACACCTAAAAATTGAAGAGATTCTCGCCGCCTTCGAGAACTACCTACTCCTGGCTGAATCGTCTCCCCGGCCGGATCGCCACGAACTCTGGGAGTTGGTCGATTGCCTCTCCGAATCACTACTGATCCGCCACGAGGAAAAGGAAGAAACCAGTACTTCTCCCGGAACTCACCCGCCACGGGCTGAGCTGGAGCGACGGGACTCTTGCCCACGTGCGCCAAGAGCATCGGCACGGCCGCTACTTACTGCGCTGCCTCCGCTACTCAGTTCATCAGAGCCGAGACTGGAGCGCCGAGAACTTGCGCCACTTCTTATCGATGGGAGGCGAGTGGATCGGCTTCATTCGGCACCACATGGGTCAAGAGGAAAGACTCCTCTTCCCTTATCTCGACACTGAGCTCACAGAAGTCCAAGACGACAAACTGCTCGCTCAATTCGAGTCAATCGACCGTGGATTCGATGAGATGCCAGACGCGCAGCGTTTGCATGAGGCTAAAGAGATTTTCCTGAAGAAGTACACTCCCCTGCCCCAGGGCTCAGTGAATGTCAGCTGATCAACGGCAATACTTGGCATCCTAGGACGAACGCAAATTCTGCAGAAGGGAAACACTCTCGACGCAAAAAATGCCGCGAGCCGACGAATCAGCTGCGGCATTTCCTACACGAAAGATCGACTGACTACTTGCGGCCTGTGAAGTGAGGCTCACCCGCCAACGACGCGAGGTATTCCACGAAACCGATAGTGCCGGCCATGAATTCGTCGCGACGGGTCTCGCCCAACACGGTTCACTACCACCATAACTGAAGGTCTTCAATTGACCACTCACGCAGGCCTGCACTTCCTCTAACTCGGCGAGACCGCTTGCCAGTCCCTCCTGATCCGTGAACACCACCTCCGTACTGGCGACGGAACCGGAGGAATCGATAGTAAGTCCCCCTTCATCCGCGCGGAATCGGCCAGCTTCGTCGAAGTGCTCAAGACCAAAACCCATAGGGTCAAAGTTCTTGTGGCAGTTCGCACAGCCGCCAGTGGCATGCTGTTCTTCGTAGCGCTGCCGCGTCGTGATCTGTCCAACAATCGGCTCCGGAATGTCAGGCACCGTGGGCGGAACCTGAGGCAACTCGCGACAGAGAAGTTTCTCCAGCACCAGCAGGCCACGCTGGGTAGGCGAAGAACTATTTGCCGACGCTTCAGTCGACAAGAGCGAGCCCTGAGCGAGAATGCCTACCCCCATACCTGCAGGACGCGCCACCTCGGCGTAGTCATTCGCAGGTGCAGGAAGTCCGTAGAATGTCGCCAGAGCAGCCGTAGGAAACGTCACCGGTGCCGTCAGTAATTCGCGAATTCCACCACGCCTGTTGATCACAACCTCTTCGATGTAAGCGCGCGTCTCAAGCCGCATCTGGTCGCGCAGAGACTCAAACTCAGGTGCGTTGGCCTTCGTCAGCGTGCTCACGCGCCCGTACTCAAGGGAAGACTCAAAGAAGCGATGAATCTGTTCGTGACCCTGCGGTGAGTCGAGCAACTGCATTGCCACGCCAACCAGCACCTCCGGTGAATTCAACTCACCGGCATCAGCCATCTCCAGCAGAGCGTCACCCGGCGTCGTCCCCGCATAAGTAAATGCAAGTGCCGTTGCGATTTCGTACTGCGTGAATTGACTCCGGCTACCGGCCAGCTTCTCACCAATCTCACGACGATACACTGTAGCGGGCGCGTGGATCAGAGCGCGCGTCAACCAACCCACAGCGGTGGGAAATTCAACATCAGGCTCAGCCAAGGCTTGATCAAAGAACGCTAAATATTTCTCGCGCTCAGCGTCGTTCAACGGACGACGAAAGAGCCTCTTACCGTACGTGTCGAGGAAGGTTCCCGCGCAAGCGCGGTCGCCGACCGCTGTGCAGGGCAGCATGCCCTCGAGTCCTGCCGAAACAGCGTCCGCGACAGACTTACCGGTACTGTCGATCTCACGCGCCGTCTGTTTGCTGACCACAAGCTTCGCGGCATCATTGTCGAAGCCGAGTTCGCTCACCGGGTCGGCGCTGAATGTCGAGGTCCATTGCCCAGCTATTTCCGGGAACACGTCCGTGAGAGCCGCTTCGAACTCACGGGCCGTGAGCCGACGCAAGACGGGCCTGCCTACAATCGACGCGACGCAAATCGACGACGGCGATTCGCATTCTTCCGAATCGATGCACATCGGCGTCTCACCAGGAATATCCCCATCCCCATCCCCATCGCCGTCCCCACCGCCACCAGGCGACGCAGGGCCGCAAGCGACGGCGCTCACAGCAAGCATGGCCGCGCAGAAAGCGATCTTTGAAGTCCAGAGCCTCATGCCAGAGCCTCCGTCAAAGCTGAGGTGGACCCACCGAATTCCGTCGTGGAAATTCCCATGGCTTTCGCCAGCGTCAGCCAAACATCGCCGGCGGGCCGATCTCTGCTGCCCTCCGCCTGTGAAGCATCATAGTAGCTCAGACGCTGCCCTGCTTTGAGCCCACCTCCTGCCCCGCCGATCGTGACGATCGGCATGTAGCTGAGAAGCCCGGGAGGCGGGCCTGTCATGATCTCGCGCGTGAAGCTCGTGTGCCAAGCGCCTTCGCCAATTTCGCTGCAGAGAAGAATGATGGTGTTGTCGAGTACAGTACTGCCCGGATCTGCAGGATCGTCGACGGCAAGTTTATCGACCAAGTGAGTCGTCAACATCTCGACGAACCAACGTTGCGCCTTCGCGAAAGAATCGCGCGCGTTGAGGTCGGCCACGCCACTGGCGATCTGCGGGCCCGTATGGGACAGCGTGCTGTGGTGCGAACCGGCAGAGCCCATGAAGCCGAAGTCGATTTCACAGTTGGCGTAGAGAGATTGAATCGCCGTGATCGGGCGCGCATTGCACAGCATCGCCGCTGCGGCCACTTCAAGTTGAGCCGCGAGAATTGCCGGGAAATTTTCTTCCTTGAGGAACCAGTCGTCGCCCTGGCCCGCTGCAGCGGTGCGGAGGGAATCAATCGCTTCAAGTACGGGTGCCGTCGTGCAACTGATTGCTGCGGAGCTGCCCGAGTTGAGAGCGCGAATCGACTCCAAGTGAGTGGTCAGCTTACTCTGCTCGCTGCTCAGGCCCATCACGTCACCCTGGAGCGACTCGATATCAGCCTCCGTCAATTTCAGAAGAGAAGAATGTAGCGCATCCTGAGAATCGGGGGCAGGTGCACCGGTGCCGAGTCCTGAGAACAGCTCATCGTAAGCGATGAGCGGATTCTTTTGAGGCACAACAGCCTGGCCATCCCACATCAACTTGGCGTCGAAGTCCTGGCCAAATGAGCGATGGGCGACGGCACCAAGAGCGAGTGTCGGACTGCCCAGCTGATTGCCGATGTAATGCTCGATGGTCGTGCGCTCGGTCGTGTCGTCGCTATTCGATACGTCGGCGTTCGAGAGAAACTTGACGATGCCCTGATGCGTGTCGGCGCCGGGGTATTGGAACCCCTCGTACACATTCACCAGCGACTTATAGGGCTCAAGCGGCCCGAGAATTGAAACGCCGCTCTGATCCAACCCAAAGTTGGTGCCCTCGCCTGTCGGATGCGAAATGCTCAGGAGGCACGCCGTGGGGCATGTAGTAAAGGAGAAAACGCTTGGGCTTGTCCCCAGGAGCCGCCGTAGCGTTCTGGATCAGCCGCCAGGCAACCGGGGCACTGAGACCAAGCGCCAATGCTTTGAGAAACAAACGGCGTTCCAAGCGCATCTTGGCTCGCGCCGAACGAAGAAAGTCGACCATATCCAAAGTATTTGGCATAGGTCGGCGGGCCGTGCAGGTAAAAAATGGAAGCGCTTTTAAACCTTTACATCAGCTTCACGTCCTGAATGTAAGATTGCCTTGGCACTACATCGGAGTGCCCACCAAAAACGCCAGCCGCAAAACCGTCGCCATAACTGGCACCAAGATGGCCTCAAGCCGAACTCACCGGCCCAACCCTATGCAAAATGCTGAGCGGCTCTCAATCAGCGACCTCCCGCGCAGCCTCGCCTTGAGCCTCGCCCCTTGGCATCGTTCGAGCACGAAAGGCGACAGCGAACAAAGGCAATGCATTCACTCGTTTGGTTTCGAGGAAAAGATCTCAGGTTGAGCGACCACGCTCCGTTGCGTGACTCGCTCGAAAAGGGAGAAGCCACACTTCTGTTCGTTCTGGACCCGTTCTTTTTCTCACCGGAGCGCGCAGCGCGATTGCCGCACCGCATGCAATTCCTCCTTGAGAGCCTCCACTCGCTCTCGAAGAACGTCGAGGCCAAAGGAGGACAGTTGCTCGTCGTCGAAGGCAAGAGCGTCGAAGTGGTGCCCGAAGTCGCGCGCCTGCTCAAAGTGGATCGGGTGGTCGTGCATCGCTGGACGGAACCGTTTGCACGCCAGCGGGACAGACGCATTCAAGAATCACTTGATGTGCCCCTTGAAATCTTCGAAGGCGAAACACTGCTTCCTCCCGGTGCCGTGCTCAATCAATCCGGAGCGCCCTACTCGGTGTTCACGCCATTCAGCCGCGCGATGCGTGCTCAACTCGCCATCGCAAGCCCTCTTCCGGCGCCTCAAGTTCTCAAGAAAAGAAGCGTCGATCTCACTCGCCTCAAGGGGCTACTCCGATCCCTGCCATCCCTAGAAGATCTTGGCATTTCCACGAATCCGAACCTGCTCAAGGGAGGCGAATCTGCTGCTCGATCGCGCCTCAAGACCTTTCTGAGTTCCAGAGTCGACGAATACAAAACGGCGCGCGATCAAATGGACCGTGAGGGCACCAGTCGCCTTTCTGCCGATCTCAAATTTGGGACCATCTCTGTGAGAAGCGCGTGGCGCGCCGCCGAGGCGATGAAGCCGGGACCCGGACGAGACACGTTTCTGTCTCAACTTCTTTGGCGCGAGTTTGCCTACACCACCCTGTGGCACCGACCCGAACTCTTGAGGCGTCCCTTCCGTAAAGCCTTTGAAGACTTCGACTACGAAGGTCGTGACGAACATTGGGAAGCCTGGAAAAAGGGCCGCACGGGGATCCCCATCGTCGACGCGGCGGCTCGACAGCTCCTGCAAACGGGCTACGTTCACAATCGAGCCCGCATGATCAGCGCGAGTTTTCTCACCAAGAATCTTCTCGTCGACTACCGGCGCGGCGAGGCTCATTTTCTTCGCTATTTGACGGACGGCGACTGGGCTCTGAACAATATGGGATGGCAGTGGTCGGCTGGCTGCGGCGTCGACGCGGCTCCCTACTTTCGCGTCTTCAACCCGGTGCTTCAGGGCAAGAAGTTCGATCCAGCGGGCGAGTACGTGAGACGCTATGTTCCGGAACTCAAGGACGTTCCCCAGCGCTACATCCACTCGCCCTGGGAATCGTCCGCGGTCGTCGAAGCTCTGGCTCGCGCGCCTGCGGGCGAGAGATATCCACCGCCACTCGTTGACCTCAAAGCGAGCCGGGTGCGCTTCCTAGAAATCGCAGCCAGCACCTTTGGAAGCCCGGGGCCTGCCGATGCTTCCTAGCCGCGTCCTAGAATGCTCTTCCGCTGCCGCCTAGGACAAAAGTCCGGGGGCCGTCAGTACATGTAGCCTCTGAAAGCGCCCGCTTCGCTCGAAGATCTCCTGGGAAATTTCGGGAGGGAGTGTATCGCCTGCAATTTCAAGCACCTCGCCAGACTGTTCAATCAGCCGAATGGCGCGTCGCTCGGACTGCTCGTAGATCACTGGGAGCTGACAATAGGTGAAAGCGAGAGCCCCTGCCGGCACTTCGAGGGTGCTGACTACGCCATCCGCCCGATAGTCTTCGAGCTTCGCGGGCTCCTTCAAGAACTCTGATTTGCGGAGCAGGCTCGGGACAAAGAGATGGCACCAGCCAAGACGCGCACGCCCAGTTCACCAAAGCGAGTCAGCACCTCTTCTTTGACTTGACCAGTCATGCCCGGTTGCCGCGCTCCAGAATTTTCTGGCGTATGCGAGTACGGATCGATGGGAAACGCCCCGTAGACTTCGGGGGACTTGTTGAAGCCACCGACTCCTTGCCGGATCTCGTAGTACTTCTTCGCAAGCGCGGTGAGCTGCTGCTCAGTGGCGCCTCGCTCCTGGGCCCAAAAGTAGTTCTCTTGCACCGCAAGAAGGAGCTTCGAAACCATGTGCCAGTAGATGCTGCCGAGCCCTTCATACCCAAACATCGTGCCGCTGCGCCCGGTGAATTCGCGGTGGTTGAAAACCCGCTCATAAACGGCAAGCACCTCATCTATTTCGCTGTCTTTGACCTGAGTGCGGCCGGAAGTCTTGTAGGCAACGAGTGCTTCCCTGAGCTTCTCCGCGTTGTACAAGTCCGGAGCGAATCGCCAGGTGCCGGCTGCATCCTGAGCGATGATCTCGTTTTCAGAGCGAGCCAAGGAGGGAAAGCAAGAGGACTCGAACTGACGACATCGCTGGGGATTCGATTCTTGTCCAAAAACAGCGAGAGCTGACGATTCGGATACAGCATGTAGCTGTCCTGATCCTCGCGGTACATCGCACTGCCGCGCAGCGAATCAAGCATGGTGACCACTTCATCAGGCGAAAGCACCCCAGCGCTCAGCGCCGCCACTTGACCCTCAAGCATCTCGTAGAGCGGCTCAACACTTGCGCCTCGCTTGCCGTCTAAACGGAGCAGGTTGTAGGCATGGTAAAGACCACCTTCGCGCTTGCCGAGGGCGACGGAATGCTCCAACGCCGAACGGCAAAGTCGTACGTACATAAGCAGCAACCCCGCCTGGACTCCTTCCTTGCGCGAGAACCCGCGCTCGTACACGTGGTCACGGTACTCGGAACTCTGCTCACCCAGTGCGTACACCACCTGCCCGCGAAGTTCATCGCTGACTGTCGCATGGGCGGGAAGGTTGGCCGCTTCAAGGACGTCAATCGTGCCTTCGATCCAGCTGAGAACTTCAGCTGAAAGCTCGACGTTGGAGTCGCCCAAGGGAGCGATTGCGTCCTCCAAATAGCGAAAGAAGCGCGCTGAATAGTAAAGCGTCACCATCGAAACGCCGAATCCAACCAAGGCGTTGTTCGCGTCGTTCCATTCGGGGCGCTGGGTGTTCATCCAAATGCCGCCGCCGGGCACGAAGTTGCCCATCTTGCTCAGACTCGCCACAAGGAGCTTCTCAAGCAGATTGACTCGATAAATTTGCTGCGGGCGCGAGCGTGGAGCCCGAGAATTGTGTCGCTCCAGCAGCAAACGCGCGTCTGATCCGAATTCCTCAGCGCGGCGTTTGATCTGGTCGTTCTTGCGATGGTCGAACAGAATCGTATCCCGGGGATTTTCGCAGATCTCTTCGAAGGGCTTGATGCGATAGGGAACGTTGGCGTAGGTGAAGAGCTCCTCGGTGAGGAGTTCACTGAGCCGCTCTGGATGATGACTGCGTGAGAGTTCAAGCAGTTTGAGCAGATAGATGATCTGGTGATCACCCCAGTAGCCAATGCCGGCCCAAGGATTCTGGGGTTCAGGCTCCTCCCAATCGATGCCCTGCTTCGTGATGCGGTAGGGATTGTACCCGTCCACGGTCGAGGCGTTCACGAACTTGGCGATGATGCTTTCGACGTACCCTGGGTAACTCAGGCTGAGCGCTTCCCAGTTTTGGAAGATGTCGCGCCAATTTCCTTGAAATCCGAGCAGCTGGGCACCGCTGTTGTCACGCACCTGGATGTCGAACTTATTCCACGGGCGGCTCGGATCGCCGTGTCGTCGACTGAAGGTGAGCGGGAGATACTCATAGCTAAGACGAATCAGAACCGGGTCGTCTTGCGCGCCAATCTTTTCGAGGAACTCTCGATGAGCAGTTCGCTCGTCAAGAGTTTCTAAGAAACGACGATGCGCCTCAAAGCACTCGCGATTCGCTCCGTGCACGAACGAGGTAAAGTCGTCGCGCCTGATTGCGTAATCCTCAGCGTAGACACCACCACGCATGTCATTGAACAGAGTGTTGGCAAAGTGATGCGTCGACGTTGCTTCATCGGCAGAGACCTGCAAGCCATCCGTTTTTGCGACGATCCGCTTGAGGCCTAGAGTTCCCTGGGAGACATCTGCATCAACAGCCTGAGCGATTTTCTCGGGAGTTTGAAGTTCGACGAGCAATTGCGCGACGTCTGCCTGGGTGCGATCTACATCAAACACGGTCTTCCAGTCCTGCGTCCCGAGCGCTTTGAGTTCAACGCTCGCCACCTGGAAAAATGCGCCTCTTTTGCCGCGAATGAGCGGCTCTTCGTGCGGGGCTTGACCCTGACGGAAGCGCGCTAGCTGACTGGCAGAAACGAGTACTCGTGCACGCCTCAAGCCCAATGCCCCATGCGACAGTGGCCCGCAACGCCTCGCGCGGCTCGGCGCGATCGACCACCTGGGAACCGAGGCTGTAGGTCACCAGTCCAGAACCCTGGACGTTCTCGTTCATCTTGTAGGCGTCGAGCAAGCAACTGAACCCGAGCTGCATCTGCTCATCGACGCAAGCTGGCAGCAAGTTTTGCACGCCATCGAGCAGTTCAACCTGCACGACTCTGCTCACTCAAATTGGTCGAGCGAGCATTGGCGAACGAAGCCGTAGCGACCGCTTGTGTTCCACTCGAAGTAAACGCGAAGTCCGAGATCATGATTGATCTCCTCGTAGCCCAGCTTGTTTCCCGTGACGTTCTTGTAGAGATTGCGCTGAAGGCGGTACGCGAGTCGACCGCTGTCTCGGAAGGGTTCCCAAAGCTCACGTTTTCCCTCGCGCGAGACAATGAGCGCCGTGTACGGACCGGACGTGGCGACGTTGTCCGTGATTTTGTCCTCGGTGACGTACGGCAGCAGTGCCTTTTGCGAGTTGCGGCGGCCCGCGGAGAGCCCTCCGTTACTCGATGCGAAGAGCCAATGGTCTGTCTCACTCACCGTGCAGGTGAAGAACGGAGGCATCTGGTCGACGTTCTCGATCAGGTAGAACCGTTCCCCGCTTCGGGTAACGAATTTTCCGCCAACGGAAGAATCAACAACGGGGATGGTATTGAGATTTTAGGGAAATCTCTGGCAAAGAGCTCATTCGTGCTTCCTCAATCTTAGCTGGAATCGATTCCAGCCTGGGTCTTAAACTGGCTATGTTCCAGGAAGCGCTTTCTGATCACTACTTTACGATCACGTCGGTCGGAAGCAGACCGCATTCCTTGAAGTCGAGGCTCGTCTCAATGCGATAGTTCGAACCACCGGGGTTCCTTTCCGCCTGAAACAAGTCGAGGTCGTAGGTCTCTCCCACGGTGAGGCCAAAGGCCGTCGCCTGAGCGTCGAGGCTCACGCTGCCCATTTTTGGTCCATGAATGCCTCCCAAGTCGACCCCCAGTTGGTGATTCACGAAAGCGAAGACATCGTCGTCTCCGAGAAAGGTGAAGACTTCCCCACCCTTGTATTCGAACTTCGTATGAAGCTCAGTCGTGAACAGGAAGTTACGACCGTTCTGCACGTCGGCGGGAGTCTCGTTCCAATCGTCCAGCGGGAAGAAGTCGTTGACTTCGAATTCGAAGGTATCGGGTTTCGTGGCATGCGGCGCGAGCCAAATGTCCATCACATAAGGAATGTTGACGCCCTCCGTGGTCACATACCAATCGCTCAGGTTCTCAATCACATCGGCAGGCATGCGCGCTGGATTGATCAAAGGCTTGCGGGTATCGGGCGGAAGCTCCGCAAGCACCTGGCCCGGGTAGAGACCCTCGAGACCGTCAGCGGTCCAGGTTGCTGGCTTTTCCTGGCCAAAATCCACATGTGCTTGGGTGAAATCGCGCACGATCAGCCTCAGCACATTGGCGCAGGTATTCGTGGCGGGCTGTTCAAAGTCCTCCAACTTTCCAAGCACCTTGTAGCCACCAAAAGTACCAGCGGTGAACCCTTCCGGTAGTGTGGTCACGATCATCGCAGGCGGGCCAGATGATGTCGCCATCGCCGTCTCCAGTGTTGTGCCATCGCCAATCACAAAGTCGCCATCGCCGATGCTATCGCCGTCTCCCACGGAGTCACCATCTCCTACGTGTTGTCGCCGGCACCAGATGTACTCCCAGTACCGGAGGAGCTGTCCCCATCACCTCCTCCGCCTCCACTCGAACTGCACGCGACACCCATGCTCCCCGATGCGGCGGTGGCTACAGGATTCCAACTTAGAGGCCATGTGATCTTCAACATAGTTTCAACTCTCCTACCGCGGCATGTCCTCTCCCACTCGGGTATCGTACGACACCGGTTCGAGAATGCATGCCGAATTTGCCGATCCGCGCTTCCTGCACGCACTTTGTAGGCTCGGAATACACTCTCCTCCCCCCGTCCAAGCCACTTTTTGATCAGCTGCGGACATAGCCACTGGGAACGCATGCGACATTCCCTTCCCCTCCCCTGTTGCTCACGGTAGCGCTTTCCTCAGCTCGCTTGTAGTGAGCCTCCACCGAGTGACAGCGAGATGCCGAATACGGCACTCCCCTCCCCGACTCTTGTCCCCGATTCCGCATTTACGCTGCTCTGGGAGGACGACTTCGACAGCTTTGACCTCACGCGGTGGGACACGGGCGATCACACGTTTCAGGAGAACAACGCACAGTTCTCGCCGGAAATGGTCGACCATCGAAAACGGAATGCTGCGCATTGGTCTCGACCACAATCGAGCAGCGGCGCCTGGGGATCGCCCTTTCCTCAGCGGAGAGGCCCGCACCCGCGAAACGTTCACCTACGGCCGTTTCGTCACCCGCGCCAAGTTCGCTGCGGGAAGCGGCGTCGTCTCTTCGCTATTCACCTTCTACGACCACTGGAGCGACCCTGCTCTCGAAGAGAACTGGAATGAACTCGATATCGAGTTCCTCGGGGGTCATCCGGATGAAATCCACTTCAACGTGCTTCACTGGGCGAGCGGGGGAAACCGCAAGACCTATCCTGTGCCCCATTCACTGGGCTACGATGTCGCAGCCGACTTCCACATCTACGCGTTCGAATGGTTGCCCGACGTCGTCCACTTCTACGTCGACCGACTGTCCTCGTTCACAGTCAAACCGTCGGCATCCAGGAAGAACTGACTCGGCCCCAAAAGCTGATGATGAATGTATGGCCTGTACAGAATTCGCCCGGCCTCAACACCTGGGCCGGCGAATTCACTGGAGAAGTTCCGACGGCTGCCTACTACGACTGGATCAAAGTTTACTCCTACGTTCCCTGAGTCGCTCTTGCCCGCACGTTCAGGGATTGTAGCTGTAAACACGAACCCAATCGTACCAACTCTCGGTCGGTATCGCGTTGGGATCGAAGCTGCCGGCGAATCCGTCACTGGTAGGCCACAGAGTTCATGCGCAAGCTGGCCGCGCGAGTGAGTTGCGCCGCTTCGCTGCCGGACTCAGTGTGCCGCAACTGGCCGTCGATGTAGAACTTGACCGAACCCGGCGTCCACTCAAAGGCATAGTGATGAAACTCGGTCGTGGAGGTGAGCTGCTCGGTTCCCGAATCGTAGTGTGGCTGATACTGACGTGGCGTATCGGGACCGTTATCCCAGATCAGATTGTATTGAATCGCCTTCTGCCCGCCCAAGTACTCGATATCGATCTCGTTCCAAGGCCCGAACACATAGGTAAAGAACGAACCGACGACGCCGCCGCCGCCGCCCCAGCGCGCGCAGGTGTCAAAGCGACCGTACTGAAAGTCTTGCGTCGTCTTCACTTCGCCACCGCGATACTGCCGATCGCCGGTTTGGTCGTTCGTCAGGCGCAGCTTGAGGTAGCCGTCTTCAGTGACCACGGCGTCCGGGGAAAATTGAGAGAGATTGATATCAAACGAATGACTCATCTTCTCCCAGCGACCGCCATCGAACGAATCGAACTGATCCTCCCACAGTAACTGGAATGCCGGATCGACCGTACCGGCATTGCAGGGACCATCGCTGAGCCCGTCATCACCACCAGTGCCCACAGCCACTTCACCACCTGTGCCCGCTCCGCCTGTCGCCTGGAGACGCCGCCGGTGCTCGGAGCCAAAACGCCCCCGGTCCCCATCCCACCGCTGCTCGTACCACCGGTGCCGATGAATGCCCCGCCGGTACCATCCAGCACCATGTCATCGGGCGGAGGAGCCTCCGAAGAGCAAGCGGCGACGGTAGAAACCAGAGCGAACAAGGAAAAGCGACGGCAGTGAGGGGAAGTACTCATCGCAGCATTCATGTCCGCCAACACCTCAAACTAATCACCCGGAATACTCCCTGCCGAAGCTTCGATCTAGGAACGCAAAATTGCGCCCTAGCTGGTACTGCGCACTCTGACGCCCGAATGAGGCTGCAATGAAGCGGAATCACGCGGCGATCGGACGCAACGAAGCTACCCGCATGGAAGTCCGCGCAGCCCGAATCGCCGCCAGCAAGCTGGGGTCGATGAATGGGTTTCATGAAATAGCCCCGCGCCCCGAGTTCCCGTCACACGTTCCACCTGAACTCGGTCCCCGGAAACTGTGACGATGAATACGGGAATGCGTTTGACGATGGCTTGAGCCTTTTCGAGAAACTGAATTCCAGTCATTCGAGGCATATTGAGGTCGAGCAAAATCATGCTCACCTTCACTCCCCCCAGGAGCTGACCGAGAGCGTCTCGTCCGTCCTTGGCTTCCACCACACGATGGCCTTCGTGGTCGAGCATATGCTTCGTCAACGTCCGAGCCGTTTCCGAGTCATCGACCACCATGATTGAGAGCGGCTCTTCCACTCATCGCATTACGGCCATACGCGACAGAAGTTAGGCAAAGACGATCAAAGCCTGCGACTTTTTTCGCCTCAAGCCCCATCAGGTAGAATCCAAGCCCAGCGAATTTTGCCTTGCCCATGGCTGAGCTAGTGTTTCCACGGAATGGGAGTGGATTTCATTGAGCGCGCCTGAAATTCAAAGCAGCAAACGGTGGATCTACCTCAGTCTTGGCTGGTTCTTCTTTGCACTGGGCATCGTGGGCGTCGTTTTGCCAGTGATGCCCACCAGCCCATTCATGATCCTCGCAGTTTGGGCCTTCAGCAAGAGCTCCGTGCGCTTCGAGCAGTGGCTACTCAATCATCGCCATTTCGGTCCAGGTCTGCGTCGTTGGCGAGAACACCGGGTCATTCCTCTCAAGGCCAAAGTGTTCTCTCTAGGTGCCATGTGCATCACGCTGACAGTGAGCATCATCTCGGGGAAGATCCCCTGGTGGGGGATCGGAGCGCAAGTCCTTTTGCTGGCCGTCGCCGCAGCAGTCATCCTTCGCTTTCCGAGTCGAGCCCCAGAATAGGACGCCACTACCAACCCGCGTTAGTTTGATGTGAAAAACACCAGGTGGAATGTAGATCTCGGCACCCGGTTCAGCTTCGTCCAGTAGTCCGCTCCGTTATCAGGAATCGATAGCGAACCACGATAGCATTGCTGGGGTGCTCACTTTCTCCCACCCGTACACCCTACCCTTGGCTCCCTGAGACCAATCTCCTCGAATCGACGCAAACGCTGCCAGGGTCGCTGAGTGGGCCGTTGGCTAGTGGAATATGAGTGAGCCGACTAAGGTGAGCCATTCGCTGTGTGCGGCAAGGAGGACGAATGAATTCAGGTGCGAAATGGTTGCTTTATCTAGGGATTCTCGCGGGCGTCAACGCTCTGAGTTGGGCGTTTGACTGGGGCTTCTGGATTTACTGAGCGCGCCTTCAATGTGGCGGTAGGTTTAAGTCTTCTGACTTGGACCTGCCGCCGCGTCTGGCACACGGTCGACAGCACGCCCCTCAGCCCGTTTGATGTCGTGCAGCTACTGCTGGCTGCAATGGCCATACTCGTCGCCCTGCTGATCATGGCGCGCGCGCCAGTTGAGCGAGAAGGGAGCTGGCGAGCTGTCGGATTGGCGCTGCCTACGATTGGTATTGGGGCGGTGGTGTTTAACGGAGTTTCTCCTGCGAGTTGGAGCCCCGCGAGTGTTGTGATTCTCGCGCTGGGTGAGCTACTCGCCATCCTTGCATTCTTGAATCTCGGGAAGAGCTTCGCGGTCTTACCCTCCGTGCGTCGAGTCATCACCCGCGGGCCCTACCAGTGGGTGCGACACCCTGCCTACGCGGGAGAATTGGTCATGCTGGCGGCCTGTGTGGTCGCCGAGCGCAGTGCGATCTTACTCGCGATCTGGCTGGCCGCGGGTCTCCTGATTGTGCCGCGGATTCTCGCCGAAGAGCGGTTGTTACTTCGTGAGCGAGAGCTATTCGAACTACCAGAAACGAGTCAAATACCGGCTGATCCCCGGACTCTGGTGAATCGCCTTCGCCCGGCGAGTCCGCAAAGAAAAAGCGCGAGGAGCCAGTAACCGGCGGCTTCCCTCGTCGCTCCACGGGAGCTACTGCATGCGGCACAACCTGCCCGTTCCGGAGTCGACTTGGCGGCGTCGGCAGCCTGCTCCCCCTGGGCAGAGGCATGGCGAGCCTGACCGACGCTTTCAGGCACCCGCGATAGCTCGACGGTCGCGTCCCGGCGTGCTCCACTGTCCACCCAATCGCGAATGGCTTCGATTTCGTCCGCCGCGAGCTGCGGGTAGTCGGCAGGTGGCATGTGCTCGTCGTCCGCCAGGGCTAAGTCCAGTCGAGACACCATTGGACTGGCCTGACTGTTCCCCGGCACGATGGCTGGCCCCTCATCGCCACCACGAAAGAGCGCTGCGCAATCTTCAACGCTCAATCCACCCGAAGCCAAATCCGCGCCGTGACAACTCGCGCACTTTTCGGCCAGGAGAGGTCTGATGACTTCGTCAAACACGAAGACCTTTCCAGGTGGAGGAGAGCCCGGAGCTGCGCAAAGACTCGTCGACCTGACGCCGGTACCCATCGACCGAGCTGCCGTCCTCAGCCGCACCGAGATCGGAAGTCGGCTCGCCAGACGTCTTCGGGCCTTCCCCGTCCGTGGCGTCTTCCGCGGCGACCGCTCGCGGACGCACCTTGAATCGTCAGTCCCGTGGCGCGGCGGACTTTGCTGCATTCGCCTGAGCAGCTACCCAGGTTCGCACGCTCTGAAGCTCCGAAGCGCTCAGCTGAGGTTTATTCTTCGGCGGCATGTGTCCGTCGGCAGTCAAAGGTAGCATCACGGCCGCAATCATACTTCCGCCCTGAGGTGAACCCGCGACAATGCCAGGCCCGTTCTTGCCGCCTGCGAACAGGGCCGCCACCGAGTCCACGCGAAAGCGCGCCTTTTGCTTCTGTGCGCCGTGGCAATCAACACACTTCTCCTGCAGTACCCCGAAGCCCGAGAGCGTGGCGGCAGAGTGAGCGCTAGCAGCAGCTTCATCGACCGACTGCTTCCTTGTCAGAGAGAGCAGCACTCGGCAAAGTCGTCGGTTCAGAATTCTTCGCGACCGAGTCGACCTCTTCGTCGTCTTTCGACTCTGCCGGCTTATCCTGCTTCTCAGATCCTGGGAGCGGAACAGCTGCTCGTGAAAGCGCATGCTCGAGAGCGCTTCGTGCTTCCGCTGGGGGCAGCGCATCGCGCAAGAGCTGATCCTCCTTGGCGCCCCGCGCAATCCAAAAACGAAGCAGGGCCACCTCGCCAGCACTCGGTGCCGGATTTCCTTCTGGTGGCATGAAATCCTCATCGGATGGAGGCAATTCACTGCGTGTCAGAAGTAGGCTCGCGTCTGGAGTTCCCGGCCACCACACTTGGCCCTCCGTCGCCGCCCTTGAGCAGCGATTCCAGGGAGTCCACGCGCAATCCACTCTTCACCTGCTCACTGCCATGACACTCCGAACAGTACTTGTTGAGCATGGGCTGGACGGCGTGGGCGAACAGTAGGGCTTCACTGCCTGGTTCGGGGGTCGCGACAGGCGCAGGCGCGACTTCAGCTTTTCCCCCGAGCAGCGGCTGAAGAAACTCCGGAGCATAGCGAGCCAAGTAGCCCTCACCGCGCGACAAAGTGCCACCGACATGAGCCGCGCCGCTCAAGGCGAGCAGACTCACCGCGAGCACCCCGCGATACGCCCAGCGGGCCCCATTTGAGTTCCCTCAGTCGCGCGCTTTGCCAAACCGCGAGCTGTACGCAGGTCAGGACGACGGTGACCAATGCCAACTGTCGATGATCTGTCAGCCGCTCTTGAGAGAAACCACCCTCCCAACCCGAGCAGATGGCCAAACAGAAACGAGACGAAGCACGTCGCAACGGCAAATGGCTGGACGAGATCCAACGTGGCATCGATCGAACTGGTCAGGCGCGGGTGAAAAGCTGCGACCTCGAGACACGCCACCAAGATCAGACACACCGATCGGCAAGTGGACCACGAGCGGATGAAGCCGCCCGACGAACAGAGCGAAGTCGGGAGCCGACCGCTCAAGGCCCGAGAACGTCCACTGAATGATCAAAGCGATCACCGCCACTGAAGCCGCGCCAATCCACGCTATCCATCGCGCTCGAGCTCCCTTTCGCAGAGTCGAACTCACAGATGCCTCCTTCATTTCTCGTCGACCGACCACAGAGAATAGGGGTACTTCACGAGAGCTGAATTGTAATAGCGCCGCACCCCGGAAACTTCTTTGCCAATCCAGGGCGGCAACGGGAACTCTTGAGTCTCGCTAGAAAGTTCTAGTTCAGCCACAAAGAGTCCCTGATTCTTGCCAAGAAATTCGTCGACCTCCCAGGTGAACCCTTCGTGCTCCACGAGGTAGCGATTCTTCTCGATGGTCGGCTGACTGACACAAAGAGCTGAGCATTTCGTCTGCCTCTGCGCGTGGGATCTCGTACTCGAATTCCAATCGACTGATGCCGGAGGTAGGTCCTTTGAGCGTCAAAAACCCTGTTTCTCCTGCAATTCGGACACGCACGGTCGTTCGCTCGGCTGTGGCGACGTAACCTTGGCGAAAGTAAACACCCTGTCGGCCCTCCAAGAACGTTCGATCCTTGAGTAAGTACTTTCTCTCGATTTCTTGAGCCATGACGCGTTATCTCGTCCGGGTAGTGCATCATGCAGGGCGATCGCGACGCTGGGAAGCGTGGTCATTCGGCCGCAGCCTTTGTACTCTCGACTCACCGATCTGGTTCCCCGATGTCGATCAGCAACACGAAGCCTCAGTCGCCCGCAAATCCTGTACCCTGAATCTGGAAAGCGGAGCCTCCCGCCTCCTCCTCCCAGCGCGCGGCCCGTTGACCAGCGACCTCCCTCGCTCGTTCCGAGTCCTTTGCCGCCACCGTTATCGGCCAGGGTCCCTGTACCGACGTCTGCCCAAGGCGCCTGCCTTTACGGCGACGCCGATTGCGCCTCAGATCAAAGCAACTTGAAGAGGAAACTTCGAGCTTGCGAAAGCGCCTCGCGACTCAGCGCGCTGAGACCCGCGTCGAGCAAAAAAACAATGAACTTCTGCGGAACGAAATTGCACTCTTAAAGACGCAGGTGGGGCGCACCGAAACTACCGCCGCGGCGCGTGCCGAGGTGCAGAGCCTGCGCGACGGGCACCTGAAGGAAATGAGCGATCTCAAAGCGGAACAGCAGAAAAGGCTCGCCCGGATCAACCAGGAGCACGGTGCAGCCCTGAGCGAAGTCAGACGCCTTGCAGAAAGAGACATCAGCGAACTCCGACAGCAGCTGCAATCGCGGAAGCTGGTGGTCCAAGCGAATGAGTCCGTGAAGGTAAAAGAACTCAACCGAGAGATCGAAGCACTCCAGCGGCAAAACACATCTCTTGAACAGAAATTGACCGGGCTCCAACACAAGCTCCGTGAGTTTCCCGAACAAGTCAGGGTTTTGCAGCAAAAACTTCGAGACTTCCCCGAGCAAATCACCAACCTCGAACGCCAAGTCGAAGAACTGAGTCGCCAACACTCAGAGGCGCAAGAGGCTCTCGCGGCGAAGGCAGAGCTTCCAGGGCGCCACCACTTCGAGCGCCGCCGACGACCTCACACGCATCAAGGGTGTGGGGCCCACCTTCGCGAAAGCCCTTGAGGCAGCCGGCGTCACTACTTTTGCACAGATTGCCGCCTGGACCGACGAGGAGATGGAGCGAATCGCCCCTCTGATTCGAACCACAGCTGCTCGCATCAAGAAAAACAACTGGCGGGGAGCCGCCCAGAATCTTTCCTAGCAATTGCGGGAACCTCACGGCTAGAATGCTGTCTAAGGGCTTAATGACAGCTGAAGGTAGAGCGGCACCCGCCATATCCAACCCTCCACACCGCCTGGTGCCTGACCTTCTGCACCACGCCCCGGAATGCCGACTTGGGTCCAAAGAGACGGATGAAGCGCTTGTCTTCGCTTTCGCTGGAAGCTCGTCTGCCGGGCTCTTTTCCCATGCGCTGAGTCAGATGACCCTCGCCTCATCGACTTGGGATCCCTCAGCATTTGCTCAAGATCTCTTTCTCGACACCTTCGTCAAGACTTGCCTCGGTGCGAGAATCAACGGAACGCCTCGCCCACTGATCTCGGCTCATCTCACTCGGCTCCTCAGTCATCCGCCTGACGAACTCGCCACCATACATTTTCGCAGATCCATCATGGGGGAGCTCACACTCCGACCAGACCTGCGAAGCGCTCTTGAACAGCTCTACGACACGTTGACCCAGTTCCGAACCATCCTCGAAGGAACAGGTCTGGTCGATGAGTGGGACCTCCAGCGGCGGCAGCTCGACATCCTCATGTACTTCCGGGATGCCGTCACAGTCATGGCCCAGGGGTTTGAAGCGGCTGAGTCAGGACTCACGCGGCTCACTCAGTTTGGGAAGCGCCTCAAGGACTCCGATGCCTTTCGCTCAGTAGAGGAAATCCTTACTTACGACGAGGGATTCGCCACGATGGACGTGCGGATCAAACTGGGAGCTGACGGGCGAATTCGCGGACTCCAGGTGTTGCAGATAGCGGAGGACAAGAAAAATCAGTTCGTGAATCCTCCGACCCAAAGATGGCTCGCCAAGTTCGAACTGTTCGCTCGCGGTTACAAGTTCTCACACAGCGAGGTGATGGCGCGACTCATTGACGCCGTGTTTGAAGGTGTGCGCGCTGAGTTCGTCACCCTGGTCCAGCTCTATGGCGACATTGAGTTCTACTTGGGCGCGCTCGGATTTTGGGACACTGCCAAGGGGAAAGGGCTCACCATGTGTTTTCCGGACCTCGTCGAAGCGCATTGTCCCCGCGTGCTTGAAGGGCTGTTCAACCCACTTCTGCTCGGAGCCGGCATCCGACCGGTCCCCTGTGATATCCAATTGGATCGTCAAAATACTACACTGCTGATCACAGGACCGAACTCGGGCGGAAAGACACGCCTGCTTCAGTCCGTGGCCTTGGTTCAGTTGCTCGCTCAATCTGGCTTGTGCATTCCCGCCAGCCAAGGAAGCATCGCACTCACGCCGGGGCTTGTCGTCTCCCTCATCCAAGAAACTCGCGCTGATCAGACGGAGGGGCGACTCGGGGTGGAGTTGATGCGCATTCGCACTTTGTTTGAGAGGCTGCCGCCTGGAGCCATGGTGATCCTCGACGAGCTTTGCTCGGGCACGAACCCTTCCGAAGGCGAAGAAATATTTGAACTCGTCATCGACATGCTGGGACGCTTAAGGCCCCAAGCTCTGATCACGACTCATTTTCTTGAATTCGCGGCTCGCCTGAGTCAAGAGCAGCGGCTCACCGACTTACGTTTTCTTCAGGTGGTACTCGGAAAGGACCAAGAACCGACCTACCAATTCGCTGCAGGTGTGGCGCGCACGTCTCTCGCGTCGAAAGCCGCAGCCCGGCTCGGAGTCACCGGCGAGCAGCTGCTCGCGCTAGTCGAGGCGAAGTGCAAGCAGGAGGAGCGGGGCTTCGACCAATGAGCACTTGGCTCGCCAATGATAAGATGAGTCCGGCCTTCGTGCGGCGACTTGAAGCAAGCATTCGAGGCGAAACCGGTCGCAACGGTCGACGCAGATCGCACTCGAACACACTACTTCTTCGAGGTCTTGCGGTCGTCTGCGTGCTGAGCATTTGCATCTCGGGGACCCTGAGTTTTCGAGCAAGTCAGGCGGAACTCGTGGACTTGCGTCAGAAGTTGACCCGCCAAGTTGGGGCCACGCGTGCTCCCAGTGTGCGCGCCGACATCGAAAAGATCGAAGGCTGGCTGCTGCGAGCCGGAAAACAATGGAGCGGAACACGAAACTCCCAAGATCTGTTTGAGTCAGGAGCGCTCAAGGCGCTTCAAAGCCGCCCCACTGTGTACGTGAGGGCCCCCATCGGCCAACTGAGAACGAGTGCGGGGATCACCCAGGCGGCATTTGAGTCGATCAAGGATTCTTTCTTGCTTTGTTTGATGACGCCGCCGAGTTCGGACTCTGAAGAATCGCTGATCAAGAGTGTCGACCTCGCCTACCAGGGCGGGGATCTCGTGAACCAACGCACTGGTGCCGTCGAACGTCTCCATGATCTGCTCGCCGCAGCACCTCTTTCGGACATCAACTGGACCCTGCAAGTCGAACGCGCTGCCACACGCAGCGCACTGGAACAAGTTCGGCGCGACTTCCTAGTGGCGCAGGCACAGGGAGAAGTGAAATCACCTGAACTCTTGCTCTACGTCGTCGACGAGGACAAAGACCCACGAGCCACCTCAGAGTTCGATGGAGCGAGCAGACACAAAGTACGTATCGGTCTGGTGGACCTGAAGTCGTCGCAAGAACTGCTGCGCATCAGCCGACTCGTGGATCCAAGCTGGATTTCTGAGCAATCTCGTCTGCGCTACGCGCGAGGCCTCAACAGCTGCAAACTGGGGCAGCAAACCCGTCTTTCACTCGAAGCCCAATGACCTCAGGCCCACCTCTTCACATCCAATGGGGAGCCCGACGGTCCTGCGCTGCCCGCAGAGCGCGCTTCAAGAGATCCCCCTGACGAAGACAAGGGTAGCAGTCCTCGCGACCGTCGGGGCCGCAGCCCTCTCGCTCGGCAAAGCGCACCAGGTGCCGCACAGCACGACTGTCACCATCGCTCAGCGTCTTCTCAAGGAGCTCCTTCGCTGCAGCGCATTCTTGGATTGACAGAGCATCAATCACGACAGTCAACTCAGGACTCGCTTGTGCCCGAACGACCTGAGTAGCAAGCAACTGCTCCGCCATCGTGGCGACCTCAGGCAAGTGCCGATAATTCCGAGACGCCTGATAAATCAGATCCGCCCCGATCGGGTGGTGAATCTTAGCCAGAGAAAGCAGCCCTTCGCGGAACGTCCGAGGATCCCCCACGACCGACAGGATCGTTTGGATCTGTTGCGAATTCACTCGATCAAAATCCTGACTCGCAAAAAGGATCCCCGACGCCCAGGCCTGATCGCGCTCAGCCTGCACCCGACCTTCCGACAGTGCGACAACCTCCTCAAGGCTGCGTTCGGAAGGCGTCTTCTCCGACAACTTCTCAATCGCCTTCTCTTCACCGCGGCTCGCACGAATGAGCGCGGAATCCGCAGGCACCGGCGCGATTTGATCGCCGTCCAGCTCAATTGGTTCGCGCCCGCTCGCGCGAAAAGAATCCCGTTGCAAAGTCGCCCCTGTCCAAAAACCCAGAGCAAGCGCGCCGAACACGAGGAAAATCACCATCACCGCACGCAGCAGGCTTCCACGACTAGCCCCCTCTTTTCCAACTGATCCCGCTGTGGCAGCTCCGGTGCCGAGGTCCTCGTAGGTAATCGGAATACTTGAGCTGCGAATATTCGGCCCCTTCATACAATCCAGTAGCCTAGGGAGGGCTCGACGGACCAAATATTTCAGCAAATATTTCAGTAAGTGTTCGAGATTTCGAACGGCAGGCAAACGACTTCTGACCGAGCGAAGGGTCCCGGTAGCCCGCTCACCTGAACCCATCCAGTCAGAAACCTGAAAAGCCTGAAATATCGGCGCACATCCGAGATTGGCCGCGGGCCCGCCAGAAGTGCTGTCGGAAAATTCCAAAGGTTACATGTAGTTCCGTAGCGCTATTCGACCAGCGGGCCGAAAACCAATAGCATGCCCCTCACTACTCGCCGCGTTCGCATCTGATGGGACCTGGGTCGGGGGTGAAGGTGCACCATGATGATTGAAGAATACGTACTCCTCGTTGAATCTGACCTCGACTATGCGGCTCGCCTTAAGGAAGCGCTTGATGAGGGAGGCATACGACTCGAAACCACCCCTTCATCGCTTGAGGCTCGACGGATGGCCGAGTCGCAGTCTCCCATCGCTCTCTTGCTCGACCTCGACCACCCCCCAGAGAATCAGTCCGACTCCTTTGTGATCTTCACGCAAGGTCCATCACCCCTCCCGTTCTCTGGCTCTCCGCGCATGTCAATCAAGCCGGCATCGAGCGGGTGACCAATGCGGGCGCTCACGGACTTCTCTCGAAATCGACCGACGCGGCGACCTCACTCGCCGCTGTGCGCTCCGTTATCTCTGGGCAGACGTTCTTCTTCGAAGATCAGCCCCAAGCCCGTACATCGGGGATTCGCACGATCGGCGAGAGCGAGCGCCTGCTCAGGCTGCTTCAGGGCTAGGCTGGTAAACTACTGGGCTACTTCACAATCACACAGCCCTCTTCTTTGAGGACAACTACATCCGAGTTGTTGTCATCGCGGCATTCAACGGTCGTGCCTCCGCCGCTGCCGTCATGATTGACCACCATCTTCACCGTCCCGGTGACGGCACGCAAGTCGAGTTCGCAGCTTACCGCCCGACAGTCGCCGTTTCCTTGCACCGGGGTCTGCGTCTAGGAAACGCAAAGTAGTTTCTGCTCTGGGGCACTACAACCAAGGCCGACCATTGCGCCGAGAACTCATCCGACCCCCAAGTCAAAACGAGGGTGCATGGCTCTTTGTAACGTCCAAGCGAAGGAACACACGAGGTCGTCAAAATCGCACATCAAGTTGATGCAAAGCTGCAGCGTGGAAGCCCTCACACTCCGCAACGAGCACACATCTCGTGCAGAACTGGAATCGTTTGACGTGAAGCGGTATCGAATGGAATTGTTCTCGAAATGAACCGAGCGCCACTGCACCTTGTCATCGCGCTCGCCCTGCCCTTCGTTGGCGGCTTCGGCCCCTGCAGCTCCCCTTCTGAAGATCCAGGAAAAGCGGCCACAGCTCCACGTGTCCCGGAAACGAAGGGCTCACAAGACCGGGGAACCTCAGCTGAGAAGAGATTCCTGAAGATCGCCACATGGAACGTGGAGTGGCTCAACGCCGAACTCATGGGCGGAACGGTAAAGCGCAATGCTACCGACTACGCGCGACTCAAGAGCTACGCCGATAAGCTGGGTGCCGATGTCATAGCGCTTTCTGAGGTCGACGGCCCCCGAGCAGCTGCTCGCATTTTTGACCCGAATCACTACCGCTTTCACTTTTCACGAGCGGGCGGTGCGCAGAGGACAGGATTTGCATACAAAGCCGATCTTTCAGTCACTCTGCATCCAGACGTCGAATCGCTTGCGGCGGGTGGGTTACGGAGCGGAACCGATCTCACGGTCGGTACAGGTGCCAAGAGTATCCGCCTACTCGCTGTCCACCTGAAGAGCGGTTGCTTCACTCAGCCGCTCAGCGCTGGTAAGGCGTGCAAGAAGTTCGCACGCCAAGTGCCCTTGGTTGAGGCGTGGATCGACCAACGCGCCCGTGAAGGTGTGGCGTTTGCGATCTTGGGCGATTTCAATCGAGCTCTCTTTCAAAATGAGAAGGACGACGTCATCTGGGACGAATGGAACGACAACGATCCGCTCGGTCTCGTCTTGTGGTCCCCCACCAGCAAGGAAACCTCGAAATGCTGGAACGGAAAGCACCCCCACTTCATTGACCACCTGGTCCTCGACAGTCGAGCACGCGGCCGATTTCGAGCGGATAGCTTCAAAGAGCATCTGTTTAACCCCTCGCAAAGCGCCCACCGACGTCAGCTTTCCGACCACTGCGCGCTCTCCGCGGAACTGAGTTGGACAGGGGAATATGGGACATCACCCTCCCCCAAGCCGAAAACCCTGGCCCCCCACTCCCCTGCGGTCGTGGCTCCTGCCCCCGACAAGCCGTCAGCCAACGACGAGCTGCCGATCAAGGGCAACGTTACCCGCGACGGACGTAAACTTTACCACGCCCCCGAGTGTCCGAGCTACGAAGAGACTCGTATTGATGAGACCAAGGGGGAGCGATTCTTTGCAAACCGCGAGCTGGCCGAAGCGGCCGGCTTTGCACGCGCAGGAAACTGCCCCCCGCTCAGCGCTCCATAATTCTGGTTCCGCTAAATTCTTGCAGCGCAGCTATCAGAACAAGTGAGTGCAGGCTGGATCCTCTCATGAACTCGCTCTAGAAGACGAGCCGATTTTCCTTCTGCCGCTACTGACTCACATGCTCCGAAAAAGCTACCCATTCTTCGCTTCTCTGGCCTTACTCGTCGTCAGCGCTCACTTGCTCGGATGTGGAAGCGCCACCCCAGCCAAAAGCGCGGCAAACACTGACGCGGAAGATAGTTCTTCCTCTGGAGGCCGGCTCGCTATGGACCCGGCAAAGATTGTCTATTCAATGCGCGGCAATGAGGACAGCTACCGCAAGTGCTTCATGCGCTCCCCCCATAGTCACGGCGCGATTGGTTTTCTCTTTGACATCAACGCAGAAGGCACAGTTGAGCGAACCGACGTCACCTGGTCGAGCTTTTCAGACGCGTCCGCGCAAGAGTGCCTGATAGAGAAGCTACGCCAACAACGCTTTGGGGAACACAGCAGACCGCGAACAGGAACTTGGACCTTTGTGTTTGGTTTGAGCAAGCCTCTCGGGGACGAAGAGCGCGAAGAGATGCTTAAGGAGGTGGATCAAGACTCGCGTCCTGCGTTTCGTCTCATGCCCGGATCGCAGGGACAGGTCGACGCCCAGGAGTTCAACGAAATGGTCCAGGTTCGTTACCCGCTCTACGCGCACTGCTACCGTGATTCAATCGGACGTCGCGGCGAATCGCGCGGAATTCTTCGTTTGAAGCTCAGGATCGATGAACGGGGAAAACTGCGAGATGCCGAAGACGCAGGATCGGTTCTCCCGGATCCGTACGCGGTCGACTGCATGGCATCGGCATTCTACGCAATTGATTTTCCGACTCCGCGCGGTGGCAAAGTGGACGTTGAGTACAGACTCGACTTCGAATAGACCGCTAACGTGACCAGAAAGAGTCTCGTTTCGATAAAATAGGAACTGCCCGAAGGAGACGGTTTCCTTCGAGCAGCGAGGAGGAACAGGGAATCAAAGAAGGAGACGAGAGCGCCGCTTCTCAGTCAGCCACGGCTTCGATTTTGATATCTTTGATCTCAAAGGTCGAAGTCATGCCCTCTGCAGGAACGGCGGGGTAAGCGAGAAGCGCGAAGTACATGTTCGCGAGAGCCGTCGAGTTCGAAAGATCGACTGTGTATTCGACGAACTCGGTCGTCAGCGTAGGCTTCACTTCATCGCCCATCGCAAGACCTTCTGCATTGAAGGCAACAACTTCGCCGCCTTCAACCCCGCGAGCCATGAAGGTCACCTGCATTCCTTCCGGAACTACGCAACCAGACTCTCCTTCATCAGGTCCCCAGTTTCCACCGTGAAGCCAGAACAGTCCGGCATAACCTTCACCAGTAGACGCCAGAGAAGGATCGATCGTCACTGACATGCAGGTTTCGGCGGCTTCTTCGCAGTCGCCCGCCACAAGCATCGTATAGTCGTTGGCATAGCCCGAAGGAATGAATGAATCGATCAGGTCACCGGGGATCCCGCAAGCTTCGCCTTCTACGGGATCCGGACCACCCGTGAATCCACCGCCAGTGCTCGTCCCGCCGCCGGTACCAGCGTCAGCGCCACCACTACAGTTCGCGAGCGGACAGTTTCCGGGTCCAAAGAGGCCTTCTCCACCAGTGCCGGCGGTGTCACCACCGGTAGCTGTGGTTGCGCCCGCTCCCATGTCGCCACCAGTGCCGACAACACCGGTCGCATCGCCACCGGTACCGCCATCAGGAGTTGTGGTTGCTGCGTCGCTACACGCGACGGTAAATGCCAGGCCAGCTACCGTTGCGGCAGCGTAGCAAAGAGAGTTCGTCTTGGTCATACACGAGCAATGTCGCGAGACTTCTGAGCGGATCTCAATTTCTACAAATCGGTCTCACTTTTTCTACGGCGAGGATGCGTCTGCCCGCGAACGACTCTAGGCACAAAACTGGCTATGTCCGACAATCCAAGGAGCGGTCAATCTTTTTTAGTTCTTTGACGCGATCTGTCCCAAAGCGCCGCGAATACCCTGGAGCTGCTCGGACAATTCTCCCAATTGTCGGGTCACTCGCGTCACTGGATCATCCTCGCTCCCACCGAGAGACTGATTCTTGCGGAACCCGCTGCGTATCTCGTCCCACCGAGCCTGAGCGTCTGGAGAAAGAGTACCCATGAGTTCCCCCAGCTTCAGCAGATTCTGCTCGGCCCCGGTCGTCAGCGTTTGAGCCTCTCCCTGATAATGATCTGCCAACAGACTCTTTAGCTCCTGATCATTCATGGCGGGCACGATCTTCTCAGCGAGCTTGCACATGTTTCGGTAACTCCCTTGAAGCTTGAAAGGCGGCTCCGTTCGATACTTGTCGTCCTGAGAAGCAGACGCAATGTACTCGGCATTCACCTGGAGCAGCAGCTCCTGGGCCTGAAAAAGCTTACGAAAGGTTTCCCCAATCTCATCGAGTTCGGCCGCCGAATAGGCATGCGAAAGCGAACTTGTCGCTACGTCCTCGCCTCGAGCAAGGCGGACCAACTTGTAGATATCCGATTGTTCCCGCGCAGCCAGCGGGGCAAGCACCGAATTCGAAGTCACGGCATTCTCAATGTAGCTGAGCGCAAAGGCATCTTCTTTGCCACTCAGTACGTCACCTAAATTGTAGGTATCCGCACGATTGCTCAACATATCGGGGATTTGGAAACGCTCCCCGGCCTCAGTGTAGGGATTACCAGCCATCACCACACAGAAGCGCTTCCCACGAAGATCGTAAGTGCGCGTTTGACCGTTCCAAATTCCCTCGATGCGCCTTTGAGCATCACAAACAGAGATAAACTTCTGCAATAACTCCGGATGAGTGTGCTGAATGTCGTCGAGATAGAGCATCACATTGTTCCCCATCTCAAGCGCGAGGTTAATCTTATTCACCTCGTTCCGTGCAGGAGCGTTCGGAGCTTCCGCGGGGTCAAGAGACGTCACGCCGTGACCCAAGGCGGGACCATTGATCTTCATGAAGACGAGGCCGAGACGACCGGCCACGTACTCCATGAGCGTCGTCTTTCCGTAACCCGGTGGGGAGATGAGTAGCAGAAGCCCCATGAGATCGGTTCGCTTCTCGTTGCCGGCTGCGCCAATCTGCTTCGCAAAGTTGTCGCCAATCAATGGCAAGTAGACTTCGTTGATCAAGCGATTCCGCACGAAGGAGGTCAGGGTCTTCGGAATAAACTCCGCGATCCGCAAGCGCTTCCGTTCTCGCTCGATCAGCTCCGCGCGATTTTTCCGGTAGGCTCGGTACCCTGGTACGCGGTCTCGCTCAAACGCGCCCAATCGATCGAGAAATTCGTCCAACTCGAGCGTCATCTTCTGGTCGACTATTCGGGGATGCTGCCCAAGCAGTCCTTCTATCTGCCCGACAACGAATGCCGAGCTCGGCTCACGCTCCAAAATCGTGCGACCCAGCAGAATCCCAAGCGCCTCGTCGATGAACGAATCAAACAAAGCGAAACGCTCCGGCTGTTTGCTCGCCGCTTCTGCCCCAAAGGCAAGGAGCCAGGCTTGAGTCAGTTCGACTTGAGCCGCGAGGTCACCCGAAAGACCTTCAAGATCAGCGAAGAACGCAGTGCGAACGCCCCGCTCCTCAAGATCACGCTCGAACTCCTTGACGAAATCGACCACCTTCGCTCGCACGACAAATCGAGGGTGCTCTGCTCGAAGCTCCAAGAGCAAATAGCTCGCCGCTTGGGCAGAGTCTTTCGGGCTTCCCCCCCAACCAAGATTCAGGCCAAAATCTGAAAGCGCGCGGCTCACATCTTCATGGAGGCTCCCTTGCTGGGATTGCGACTGAAAAGCATCGCTCAGTCGTCCAAGACTCTGTGCACGACGGCTCCAACTCGCTCGTCGCTCATCTGTGACGAAGGCCCAAAACAGGCACGCAAGTGCTCGCGGTCTCGTGCCAAAACGGAGCAGTCCTGCGCTATCGCGCAAGTCCAGAATTTTCGTCAGAATCAGGACAGCGTCAGCATCATGAATGCCTCGCTCGTAGCCTTCGTCATAGCGCTCCGCAGCCACCTTGCGAACAGCCCCGAGTAGCCCAGAGTCGCTCCGCTGCGCCTGGCGGAGCACATCCAGGCTGAGCCCGTGTTCTCGACGCTCTGCCGCGTTGAGAATCGAGGCGGCGAGGTATTCGCCTCGATAGACCTGAGGAGTTTCTGAAACGAGACTTTGATTCCAGAAGGGGCGCGAGGCCTGAAACTCCTCATCGGTCACTCGCTCCCGGAAGTCCGTGCCAGTGATAGCCACGGCCATCTCTTCGCCGTCCGGGACCATGGTGAGTTCAAGCGGTTGACTATTTACCGCAAACTTGTGGCGCCCAAAGCTAATCAGCCCCGCACCGCCCTGAAACAGCTCCACGCGATCTCGCAGGCCACGCAGTGCGGATTGACGAGATGACTTCAACTTGGATTGAACTTCACCTGCGCGAGTATCATCGCCCAGCGCCACGAGCGATTCAGCCATGTCCTGGAGCTTCTGAACCATCGGGTCTGACGCGAAGAATCCGTTGAGTTCGTCTGCAGTCGCAAACTTTTGAGAGCGCCGCTCAACGCTACTCAAAATGCGGTCTGCTGCAGTCATGAGATTGTTCGCGCGGCGCTGGCGTTCGTCGAGCAGTCGTTGCTTCTTGCTCGTAAAGACTTCGTAGACCTCCTCACGCTTTGTGGTGAGATCGGCCAAGAACTCATCAAACTCGCTAAAGCGCGCTTCCAGCTCCTCAAGTTGAACCATCAGTCGCGACAATTGGTCGTCGCAAGCCTCGGGTGTCTCCGCCTGAGTCAGCGCACTGTCAACCGACTGCTTAAAGAGCTGGAACTGAACCGCAAACTCGGCTCGCCCTTCCTCGCTGAGCAAGCTCTTGCGTCGGTTCACCAAGGTCGCGCGAACGCGATTCACCTGAGCGTACACCTCAGAGATGCTCTCAAGAATCGCAGTTCGCTCAGTCGGGTCATCGGTCTTCAGAGACGCGACAACTTCACTGAGAACACCTACGCCTTCGCCGATCTTCTCCAGTCTCTCGTTGAGCTGAGCGATTTCACTCGTTTTCTCGGCTTGGCCAGTCTCCGTGAGCAGAGTCTCAAGTTCGCCGCTGAGTGGCAGGAGCGCGTCCTCACGCCCGAGGAAACGGAGGGAGTCTTGACTGATTCGATTGAACTGAGTGACGGCATCCGCCTCAAGTTCTTCAAGGCGAGAAACATCAATAAAGCGCAGCTCCTTCAGCCCGATCAGTTGACCACGCTGACGCCTGAGATCGCTCAACGCATCCATGAATTGAGACACCTCCGTCCATGTTTCTGGGCGCAGGTCAGCGATGATCTTCTTCTGAGAATCTTCTGCCTCGACAAGCGCAGACAGTGCGCGTTCCCGCGCCGCCTCCACTTTCTCGAATTCGCCAATGACCAGCTCGGCGGTCTGACGAATGCTCGTCAGCGTCGACAGCAGATCGCCGACCTCTTGATGACCCAACCAATGATGCGCATCAATGGTGCGAGTCGTCCCTGCAATCAGATCTTCGTAGCCCTGGCGAGAAGGCTCAGACTCCACAATGGCCCTGCGAATACTCAGCGCATCTGAAATCCCGCGAACGAGCTCAGCGTTACCGACCTTTCCAAGAAACCCTGCTTGCTCCGGTTCAGCGGCGGCGAATTCGAATGACACAAACGGCGTTTGCCAAATTTGCATCTGATGGACGCGAGTCGGCTCAGGCGAGGTCTCTCGAAAGACAATCGCACGACCGTCATCAAAGAGACTATAGCCGTGGCATCGAATCGGAGTGCTGACTTCCTTCCGAATCAAATTGTAGGAAAAAAGGACATATTCGCCTGACACGTGTTCATGGAACACATAGAGAACATCCTCACCGTTGGGTGATTTTGCGAATCGGTCGAACTCAAAGCGAGAAAAGTCGCCGTCGAAAACCTTGTAGCGACCGTCCTGGAGAAAGTAGCCACCAGGAAACACGACGCCGTGATCTTCGGGCAGCTGGATGCAGGCTCGCCCGATAGAGTCAATGCGCGCTACATGATGCGAACGGGTGGCGAACACCAAGAAGCGAGCTTGAGGCTCATTATAAGGCTGAACGCGCAGGAGAATGAGCGTTCCTAGCTCGGCATAAGCGAAGTTGGCGTCGTTGATGGTCTGACGGGGGTCGTCAACCGGTTCACTGTAGATCCCCTCGCCATGCTCCGTGTTGTTCTCAATCTTGATCGTGAGATCGCCACCAGTGGTCTCGACAAACACTTTGTCCCGAATAGAGACATGAGGAAACGCTCCGCCCACATGGTCATCCCGGGTACACTCAACCCATTCAAAGTCGTGCTGCGGTGGGAATTGGTGTTCGCGCTCACCGCGATTGTCGATGTAAACGGGAGGCGAGTTCGCCGCGAGCGCCCAACGAAAAACTCGAACATCCTTATGCGTCTCGCCTATCTGAAACACGGCGAGGAGCTTGGTCTCGTTGCGCGACAGTCGAATCAACTTGGCGGTCTTGTAGAACTTATGCAGTTCTGCAAACTCACGCAGAAAGCGTTCATCTTCGAGGAACCCACGCTCCGCCGCCTCAGGAGACGCCGCACCGATGTCGAAGCCTCCTTCCGCTTGAACAAAACGATGCAGATTGAAGACGTCCTCAACCCGCGTTTCGGTCTTGAGCCCCAGAAAGACGTTGTACCCAAAGAGTAGATGACCTTCGACCTGAACAATGTCCCGCGGGACACAGTTGTTCTCCGTGCGTACCCTTTCATTCCCCAGCACCTCAAGAGCACTGGACCCAAAAGTCTCCGTACGGTGGCCGTTGAGAGTATCCGCTTTGGACTTCAGAACGTTCGCTTGTTCCTGAAGTCGGGCGACAATCACGTCATAGCTGCCGCCCGCAAGCTCGATGTCATTCGAGCCTGCGGACGATTCTGAGGCATCCTGTGACAATGCTCAGCCCAATCCGTGTTTCTCAGCTTGCTCAATGAGCTCGGCCATCTTGCCTTGCTGGCTGCTGTCCATCTTCGCAGACAACTTTCGCAGCATATTGGCGATCGAAAGGTTCTTCACCGCCTCACTGCTCAGATCGTGAGAGCTCAGGACCTGAGTGATGTCCTCTCGCAAACTTGCTTTTCCGTCGAGATAGTCTCCGAAGAGCTTTTTGACTGTATCGTTTTGATCGACAACTGCGTCTGTCGTCTGCCCCACAGCCATAGCCCCGAAGAACTGCTCCAAGAACTTACCGTCCCCACCAACCAGATTGATCTTGGCCGAACCCAGCGCGCTGGCCAATACCTCTGCCTGCCGCTGCGCGATATCGCGCCGGGCATTGAGGGTTTCCATTTCGACTTCGGTGGCCTTTTCGAGTCGCAGTCGGAACTCTTCGTGTTCGCGCGCTTCACCTTTGAGTGCGTCAATGGACTTGGCTTTCTCAAGCAAGCCAGCAGCCTCGGCGCCCATGCGTTCACGGATACCGACCGCTTCTGCGACGCCCAGTTTTTCAGTAGCTGCCGCATCTGCCTCTTTCACTCGTGCTGCTGCCATTCCGACTGCTTCCTCGCCTGACGCTTCTGCAGCGAGCATATCGCGTCGAGCCTCGGCGGTGGCCTTGCCGTGACGTTCGGTCGCCGCAGCGTCGGCGTCCTTGAGGCGAACTTGGACCATCCCCTTTTCTTCGCTCACCTTGGCCTCGGCGCTACCCAACTTGTGAAGCGCGATGGCGTCTGCCTCTTTGACCTTGACCTCGGCGAGTCCAGGAGCTGCGACTTCCGCCTGAGTACCCTCCGCCATGCGCATCTTAGCGCGCGCTTGACGGTCCGATGATTCGAGATCTGCCTCGGCAAGGGTGAGCTGCTCGTTTGCACGATGCTTGGCGACCTGCTCCAGCGCTTCGGCCTCCTTGATGCTCAGGACAAGCTTTTCCTGAGCAGCCCCTTCGGCTCCAATGATCTTCGCTTCCTTTTCACGCTTTGCGACCGCGATGAGGCGCAAGTCCTTGATGCGTTCTTCTTCTTCGGCGACACGCTTCTCGACCGAAATTCGACCTGCGATGACATCAGCAATCGCCTTGCGCTCTACTTCGAGCGCCTTTTCCTTATCGATACGCTGGAGCTCTACCTCGCGCTCACGACTGATCACTTCGAGGGCGCGGTCCTTTTCTACCCGTTCCGTCTCGATGGCCACGGCGCGCTCGCGGGCTTTTCCAGCGACTTCGACCTGGCGCATCTTGTTCTGGGTCTGAACTTCAACTTCCTCTTCCTGCTTCAGACGCGCCATCTCCGACTTTTGGCGTTCTTCGCTCTGAATTTTTGCAGTTTCGGCTGTTTCGCGAGCCTGAACTGAGTCAACTTCTCGCTTTTGCTTGGCCTTCGCGTCCGCTTCTTGACGTTCAAGTTCCAAGATCGCTTCTGCAGCTTCGACGTCCTGCTTTTTCTTCTGCTTACGGTACTCCTGGTTGAGAAAGTTGGTCTGCACGTCGTGCTCACCAGTGATCAACGTAATTTTGCGGATACCCTGAGCGTCGAGAATGTTCTGCGGGTCGAGAGCCTCCACAGGAGTCTGCTCCAGGTAGTCGATCGCTGCATCTTCCAGGACATAGCCATTCAAGTCCTTGCCGATCACCTGGATGATCTGATCGCGGAACTCATCACGCTTCGTGTAGAGCTCCTCGAACTGCAGTCGCTTTCCGACCGTCTTCAAAGCCTCGGAGAACTTAGCAACAAAGAGTGTCTCTAAAGTGCGAGGATCCGAGGCTCGAGCACAACCGATGGCTTGAGCGACTTTGAGTACGTCTTCGGTCGTCTTATTCACCCGAACGAAGAAGGTCACGCGGATGTCAGCACGGATATTGTCCTGACAAATCAGGCCTTCTTTGCCTCGTCGGTCGATATCAAGCGTTTTGACGGAGATATCCATGATCTCCGCACGGTCGATCACCGGCACCACGATCTTTCCGGTGAACACCACCACTGGCTCCGACTTCAGGGTATTGACGATGAGCGCTGAGCCCTGGTCCACCTTGCGGTAGAACTTCATGACCGTGAGCAGCACGATCATCACAAAGAATGCTGCCGCCGCCGCAATCACGCCAACGGTCACCAATCGACCATTTTCCAACCATTCCATCCCGAATTCTCTTTTCTAGGGCCCGCTGCCCTCAAATGCTGACTACTAACTCTCTCAAAAACTACTCAGCGCATCGCTTCATCAAGCGGTTCGATGTCGTAAGCATCGAGCTTGGCATCGTAATGAATCACAAGTGCGCGATCGCCCCGCTTCAACTTACCCGGTTCGCAGCGCACCTCGACCAACAGCCCTGCGCCACGATTATCCGCTTCCGCGTTCCCAAACTCGCGGTCCACTCTTCCTGTTCGCACCTGAACGACCGTCCCCACCAAATCGCGCTTGCGCGGAGATGCTTGTTCACGAAACAGCGGAGCTACTGGTATTGCTATGAAGTTGGACAAAATGAGCGACGCCACTGTTCCCGAAATGAACAGAAGGCTGCCCCAGACCACGTGCGGCATGATCGCATTCAGTACATCGCCAAAGAGCATCGTCACGCTGTGACAGATGATCCAGCCGAAGAAGAAGAAGAAGGTGAGCGCAATCGAGAGCGGAATGATGCGCAGTGATGACTTCCGAATGAACCCCGCTCCCGCCGCCGCCTCACCGACCCCAGGTCGCCCTTCACCTTTCGCATCAACGTCGACATCGATGTCCGCGTCCACGTCAAAATCGATGTCCGCGTCAAAGTCGAGGCTGTCGACCCCGACGGCGCCAACCATCGAAAGAAGCCAATAGAACATCGCAAAGCACAATAGCGTAGTAAAAATGATCGTCGGGTAGCTCAGGCTTGCTGCTAAAAACTCATTCATCCGCTTGCATTCTCACCGCGCTCATATGCCCTCCTCGGACTGAGGTAAGCCGCGCTCCCGAGCTTGTACGTCGGATGGTGATGGAGCCTCCCTAGCTCCAATTCCCGGTTTAGGACGCAGCGTCAGGTCACACAACTGTGTCACCCGGACGCTCCGTTTTACGGGATCAGGTCATTTCAAAAAATGTAAGCATCCGCCAAACCTGCGCAATGGCCGGCTTTCCGATTTGCGACCGATTTTCTAGAGCTCCAAAATCCACCGGTCACGACGCTGAGGGTTCACCTCCCGAAACACTACTTAGCGAAGTGCGTGTCCACGAAAGTCAGACAGGCTTCAAGGGACGCAGGCGCCGAAGATCTTCACACCTCGATTCCGCAGCGCTCGCAGATCGGCAGCACCGGCTATGCAGTCGACCGGATTGTTCGAAAGCCAAAGCTGACCGGAGGCAAATGAGAGGTTATCCGCGAGAGGCGCGAGACTTTCGATCTGATTTCCCTGCACATCCAAAACGAGGAGCTGTTCAAGGCTGCCGAGAGTCTTGAGATCAGAAATTGAATTATCCGACAGTCGCAAGATGCGAAGCGATCCAATCTGCTCAAGACCTTTCACACTCGTGAGATCGTTCCCGCTCAGGTCGAGTTCCTCAAGCCGTTCAAGCTGAGCGAGAGCGTCAAAGCTGGAGCTCCCCGTGTGAGCGAGGTTAAGGCGCTTGAGTAGCCCCAGCTGGGAAAGCGCTGAGGTATTGGCAAGCGGGTTTTGAGCAAGACTCAGGTGCTCAAGCTGCACCAAGCCCGCAAGTCCGCTGACATCTTTCAGTTCATTGCCGCTCAAGTCCAGAAACTTCAAGCGCTTGAGATGCTCAAAAGCAGTCGTGTCTTGTCCAAGCCCAAAAAAGCCGGCATCCAGGCGACGCAGGCTGGTCAGCTCCTGAAGAAGATCAAAGTCAGTCGCCTGGCGCTCTGAATCACTGCACAGAATGCCTTTCCCGAGACTCAGGTCTCTTAACTTAGAAAGTCCAGCCAGGGGGCTCAGGTCGTCGGCACGATTGCAGGTAAGATTCAACGTCTCAAGGGACCCGAGTGACCTGAGGGCTCCGAGTTCAGTGACTCCATGACCGCGCAAATCCAACACGCGGAGCGTCGGCCAGCACTCAAGGCCATCCAGAGTCTTGATCTCGTCGTCTGTGACGATTTTGGAATCAGGCGGCGGAACATAAAGTTCCGAGAACTCGCTGAGCATGCGCGGCGTAATGTCGCCGGACACGGCAACGAGATCACGCACTGCTTGCTCAAGAATCCCACTCCCAAATTGAATTGCCGAATCTAAGGGGCATGATGCCTCGCACTGTGGTCCAGAGATACCGATAGGACACTGGCAAGCAAACCCTGTGATCGTGTTCCGGCAGGTTCCTTCACCACAGGGGGATCCCAGGCATGAGTTCTCCCCCTTGCAGAAGGTTCCATCGCCATAGAGTCCGGGATCGCAGGTGCAAATGTGCGAGCCATCGGAATCGCTACAAGTAGCTTGAGAATCGCAAGCGCTGAGCCCCAATTTGCACTCGTTGGTGTCTTTACAGCCCTCGGCATCACGAATGTTGCCCTCGGCACATTCGCACGAAAAAGTCCCCTGGTAGTTGACGCACTTCCCACCGACTCCACATCGATTCGGAGTGCTGCACTCGTTCACGTCATGACAATCTGGGCCTAAAAAGCCGGACTGGCATTGGCACGTTGCGAAGTCGTCGACAGCCACACAAGTCTGATTCGATCCGCACACGTACCCCGCGCAAACTCCCTGTTCGGGCTCTAACGGCGTTCCGCCCGCTGCGCCTCCCACTGGTTCGTTTGACAGCAGAGAGCCTCCGCCACCAGAACTGTCCGAACCGCTTTGCCCCCCCAGCTGCGATAGATGATACGGCGCATCGCGGTCACTCGTACAAGCGACCGAGGATGCCACAAGGACCCAAAGTGCACAGATGATCGCAGGTGCGCGAAGGATATGGATGTTCTTCATTGGTCAAATACGCATGAGTAGGTGATGGTCCAGTCTTCAAGCACTGAGAGATCTGAGCCAACCGAATTGATGTCGACCGCCAGCTCAAGAAAGGAAATCGCTTCTCTCGCACCTGTCATGGCATTCGTTGCGTCGGTGAAATGGCCCGCGGTGGGAGGAAGCTGAGTGAGGAACTCGACTGGACATTGAGTAAGTGGACTGAGAAACGGGCAATCTTGCGTATCGTCAGGAGCCTGGGCGGCTCTGCCGATCTGAACGTAGGTTTGACTGGCCAGGGCACTCGAGCTTCCAGCGGCGCGCACGGAAAAGTCGATCCAGCTCGTTCCCGGTGTCTGCGCATGCCAGCTCATGAACCCCCAATGGGGTCGCGCTCCACTGGGACAACTGGCCTCATAGATTTCGGTGAAGCTGTCGGTACCGACACCGATATTGAGATGACATTCTTCGCTCGCGTCGTTGAGCGACCAGTTGTCCAGCAGGCTACACTCGCTGACGGACTCATCGAGGTTCGCAATCACTGTCGAGTCGATCCCAGTCAACGCTGGGTCACAGATCGCCGTCACGCAAGATCCTGATGGGATGGGTTCACTCAGCACACACGTACCGAGCAGCCAGGTAGGGTCGGGAGATTCGCTCGCAAACTGATGTCCGGCACGAGGATAGAACGACAACTCCACCCCTGCTGGCGCAGCTAGAGCTCCGTGGTTGCAAACGGGAACTTGGCCGTCACATCCAAAATCGACAGCCAGATCCGCCAGTGGACAGTTCACGTCCAAGAAGCTCTCCCCATTGGCCACACAAATTCCGGCGTCGGTGATGGTCTGCGAACCGCCGGCGATTTCAGAGGCATCACAGGAACCAAACTGCGGATTCACCGCACAGTTCTCACCAGCGCTACCTGTGGCATCGAGCGTCACACCCTCGGTCAGAATCGCCTGATTCGCGTGAATAAAACCATAAACCGTCGACCAGCTATCGAGCAGAACGGCGCCGTTGGGGGCTGTTAATGTGGCAAAGAGTGAGCTTCCCTGCCCTACGTAAATCGCGTTGTCTGCGCGCGTGCCCGGAAGGGCAGTCGACTCTGGTGAGTCAGTGTATAGCTGAAAGCGCAGTGCGTCCGCGCTCGATGTGACCCCGGTGGTCGACACGCCACTCCCCACGTAAATGCGGGCGCACGAATCGACACTCACGGCGCCGGTAGTCGGTAGACTGACGACGGCCCCATTCTGGAAGCTGAGCGAGGCGACGCGGTAGTTCCCCGCTTCAAATTGCACGGTCTCACCGGCGACAACTGTGACCGCCCCGTAGCTACCCGGGGGAAACGGATCGCCACTAGAGAGTATGACGGCAGTCCCACCAGTGGGACAAGCAAAAGCTCGCCGGGCAATGGGCGGCACGCTCATCGTCACGCCCAAATTCGAGTTGCAGCTACCGGTCACGTAGGGGCAACCAGCGAACGCACCACTCGTAAAGACGCTCCCGTCGATACTCGGGGTGTAGTTGCAGGTTCCAGCGGCCGGAAGTTCACAGTTCCAGTTTTGATCCAACGCACTGATGGCCCCAGCCGACTTAACGTCGCCCCCGAGCACTGTCGCCCCCACGATTGTCGAAGAGCCGGGCGTAAGAATGGCGTAATCACATTCAGACTCTGGGCGCTCGGCGTCCTCCACGATCTGGGCTGCGACGCAAGCAGCGCCGGTGATCCCCGACCCATTCACCGACCCCCGCGAATTCTGAGTAACAGCGCCCCCGGCGTGAATCATCCCGTGGACATGAGAATCAGCGCCCACAAATACATCGGCATGCGGTGCGAACAGCATCCCCCAAAATTCCGCAAAGTTGGCGATGCGGGTTTGACTGGCCCCATCAATGAAGAAACGCACGCGACCACCGTCTGTCTGGGAGGGCGTGGCGCCCGATGCCAGACGCATGCGTGGACCCAGGGTAGAAGGAGCTGGACTACCCACGTAACGCAAGTCTTGGCAGATGTGCAGATTCACGAAACCCGAATTGGGGAGTACGACAACCGCCTGCCCCAGAATCTCAAGTCGATTGATGAAATAATCTCCAGCCGCGCTCAGGATGAGTGTGCCTCCGTCAGCTACGGCGATGCCTTGATAGGTGCCGGGAGAAAGGGAGGTGCTGGTTCCCGTCGCAATCGTCGTGGTGCCACTGCCGCCGCAGGTGAAAGAGCGCTCCGTGACGGGAAACGTTTTTACATCTTGATAGGGATTGATTGACGCAGCTTGCCCTCCCGACTCACTGATGGCGCCTGCTGAAGTGACGTTTCCCGCCGTTCCCGACTGAATGTCGACGGCACCGACTGAAACCACATCCCCCACCTGAGCGTCGCCACCAGCCCCGCTCGCGAGCAGAACCCCTGTCCGGCCACCCACTAGCCCCCCGCTCACTTGAAATCCCTCAATGTGCACGGTAGCTCCGCTCATCACAGCGTAATCACAAGCGCGGTCCCCAGGGGCGGAGCACAGCTGGTTCGCCATGTTGATGCACGCTGCATCCCAACTCCCCATTGCTCCATCGCAGCAGTAGGCCAAACCAGGAAACGAGCAGACGTCCGACGCGCATTCGCTGCAGGATGAATCAAGCGCGACTCCCACCTCGCAGGCCCCATGAGTACATGTGGCCGTGGTCGCGTCACCGCAATAAGCAGCACATTCGCTTTTCACCAAGGCGACGCAGTGTGGCCCCCAAGTGTCTAGGGGTATGCCAGTTTCATCCCAGGATCGGCACCCAGGCTGGCATTCGCCGCTGCCACCGTCGTTGACGCCGTCATCACATACCTCGCCACGCACCACGTTTCCGTCGCCACAGATAGGCGTACAGAGGCTCGGGGCATCAAAGAAGCCAGAGAGAGTGAGGGTGAAGTTGGATTCCCAGGTGAGACGCTCTGCATGAAACAGCACGATCTCGTAAGCGTTTCCTACAACTAGACCCAGTGGACGGCTAAGCGAGTGAGGCCCATCGTCGTCCACCCATTCCTCAAGAGCGTCGCCAGCCGACAGCGTCACCTGACCGGCCAATGCTTTGTGGGGGCCACCGAGGTCAAGCGCAAGCTGTCCATTGATGAACACCCACACATCGTCGTCTCCCTGAAACGTCAGCACCTCGCCGCCTCGATATTCGAACCAATGACGCACCTCAGAAGTGAAACTAAAGTTCTCGTTGGTTCCGATGCTGGCCCCCAGCAAGGAGTCGCCTACCATCTGAGGGCGCCCCGTCAGAGGATAGAAGGAGTTGCCGGGAGCAAACACATAGTTCGGCGCGCTGTAGTCGAGCTGAATTGTTTCCCAATAGCCCGTGCTGAGCGCGCTCGGACGATACCATTGGTTGAAGTTGGCGGCGCTCGTCGAGGTATAGCCATCCGAGACCATGTAGCCGTCCCAAACGTTGAGGTTCGGACAGGTTGTTAGAGTGATCGCGTTGGGCGTTTCGCAAATTCCCGTGTAAACCGGCAGACCGTCCACGCCGAGCACGGTTTCCACCATGCCGCGCGTAGGATAGCGACCGCGAAATGCTTGAAAGTCGGGATGCTGGGAAGGCCCGGTGCTGGCAAAGTCGCGGTAGACGACAGGGAGCTGAATGAAGGGCGCCGTCGCACCCACTTGGGGAGCGCAGGTAAACCCGGACTCCACTGCGCACGTCGAAGAACAGCCGTCACCGTCGATCGTATTGCCGTCGTCGCAGTCCTCGGCGTCACCTGCGAGCGTGATTCCGTCACCACATTGGGACGAACAACTCCCGCCTTGAGCTGGGCAGCTCGGTTCAAGCTCGCAAGTGGGCGAGCAGCCGTCCCAGGGAGCCAATGCGCCGTCATCGCAGTCCTCGCTCCCTTCTCGTATACCGTCACCGCAAACGGTTGCCCGACAGACGGAGGGCTCACCGCTACAGACGTAGCCGCGCTCGACAGTACAACTCGCACTGCAACCGTCGCCGTTACCCGCATTCCCGTCGTCGCAGAGTTCAAGCCCCCTGGGAAGACCGTCACCGCACTGGGTGGCAGAACAAAGGTTCCCGGGGAGACAAATCAACCCGTTGTCTTGCTCACAGCACGATCCATCCACTTCGCAGATTCGCTGAACGCAGGCGTCAGCCGCCTCGCACGCGCTGCTCAGGAGCGCACCCTCAAGGCATTTGCTGTGAGCGCAGGCGGGTGCTGTGCTCACCTCCGTGCAGCGAGAGTTTGCCTGACAATCTTCGCCTGAAAGACAGCCTGGAACCCGAGTTGGCGGCATACTGGGGACATTGAGCGATACGGGACATGCGTTGATGGCAGGAGCTAGGACTCCCGCCTGAAGGCACGCCTCTCCAGTAAAGCCGCCACTATCGAGGTCAATATTCGTCACGAGATCAATCTCGCGAGCCAGGATTTGTCCTCGGGCTGCCCCCGCTGCACCTGCGGAATAGACCCTCGCCAATGGCGCCACCAACAACAATCCCTGCAGCGCTTCGGCTGAAGTGGGGATCGAAAGGTTCACGTTCGTGTAGAACTGAACCTGATGCGGCTTTACATCGCGACCGTCTGAGCGCTCCAAGTTCAGACGGCCCGCCAATTCCAACTGAGCGCCGGCGCCGGTGTAGTAAGGATCCGACGGACCACACACCTCAATGACGACCTTGCCCTCCTGAGGAACCTCGATGGTAAACTCTGCTCCCGAGTTCAAATGAAACTTCGCGAAGGTGTACGTACCTGGCTGCCGAAAAACGAGTCGAGCGTCGCGTCCGTCTGCCTGAAAACCGCCAAAATGACCTGGATTGGCAAACTCAAATAACGGTGTACCCACCGCATCGGGCAGATAGACATGTGCGTCGCCATCGGGGACCAAGCGCCCCCCCGAGGCTGTGGTAAAGCTCTCAGCGACAACACACTCCACTACCCGGGTCGGAATCATCGCCGGCACGTACGCGGCTCCCGCCGATTGACCTCCAATGAATCGTACCGCTGCTGTTGATGCTCCCGCCTGCCGTGACTCCGTACGTGCTCGCCGTGGAGCCGGCACCGACCTCGACATTGCCGCCGCTCCTGATGCCTTCCACCTGCATGCCCGCTCCACCGACCACGACGTGGGGCGAGGCGCCTGTGCCGTTCGAACCTACTAGTCCGCCCGTAACTGACCCCGTGTTCACGAACCGAGCTTGATCGAGCCCGAACGCTCCATAGAGACAAGCATGATTCTCTGGGATCGGTGGCTCAGCGGGCTGTCCAGCACACTCGCTGTGAACCAATGCGACGCAGCCAGCGTCCCAACTAGTTCCGCCTGAATCCGAGCAACAAGCGGAATTGATCTGACAGACACGATGCGCACACGCATGACATTGCGAATCAACCGCAGAGCCCACAGTGCAAAGGCCATGTCCGCAAGGGGCAAAACCAGTACCCGTTGTCCAGTCGGGTGGAGTGTTGCTTGAAAATGTCGAGCTCGCGCCACCAAGTCCCGAGGTTCCCGTAATGTCGACGGGATCTTCGATAAACGCCTGGCATTCGGGATCACACGGGTTGAAATCACAGTCCACAGCGGACGTGAGCGAAAGCGGCGGCCGCAAGTCGCCCCGACTTTCGCGATTTTGGCGAGGATCAACCTGCTGGATCTTCTTCCCATTCTCGCAAGCGCCAAAGTGGCCGGCTTCGCACGCTTGCACACCCTGATAACAAGACAGGACTCCGTTCGCCTGGGTAAGCGTGATTGAGCAATCTCGTTGCTCGCCCTCGCTGCAAGAAAGGTCCCCCGGTGACGATGGATCAAGCGAGAGATTGTCAGGTCGGTCTTCAGCGGAGCCACAGCTTGCCGCCGCCAAAGCAACCAGGAAGGTACCCAGTCGCCTAAGGTTGCCGAGACGAAACGCAGGGGTGGCCATCAAGGCCGCTACGCAATGTTTAAGCCAAAATCGGCCTGGCTCGCAGCGAAACAGGGCACCTGAACTATTGCACATGAAAGCGCTTTGCCTTCGCTACCTGGTCGCGTGAGGCGCGGTGTTCGGCACCGCACATGGCCGCGTGGGCGTCGCAATGTGCGGACCTTCTAGGCCGCACCACCTCTTGAATACCGGCGACTGTTTCGTCGAGCGCGTCGTGATAGATCTCCAACAGATGAGTCCCTCGCTCGACGCAATTATCATTGGTTCCGGTCCGAACGGATTATCAGCGGCGGTTGCTCTCGCCTCCTGGGGCTTTTCCGTTCGGGTCTACGAAGCGCATTCGACAATCGGCGGCGGCCTACGGAGCATCCCGAGCGAGGACGAAGGATTCCTCTTCGATGAATGCTCCGCCGTCCATCCGACGGGTGTTCTTTCGCCGTTCTTTCGCGCGCTCAAGCTTGAGGAGTTCGGCCTCACCTGGAAGCACAGTCGAGCTTCTGTTGCGCACCCCTTCGACGATGGGCCAGCAGCGATCTTAGACCGTGAGCGCGCGGAACTTGGAGAAAGAATCGATCCAAAAGACGCGAAGACATGGGGGCGGTTGTTCGCTCCCCTGTCACGGGATGCAAGCGAACTGCTCCCTGACCTGATGGGTCCGCTCAGCTTACTGCCTCGCAACCTCATTGCTGCCTTGCGCTTTGGCTGGCTCGCTCGTCGCTCCTGCGCCGGGTTCGCACACCACTACTTCAAGGACGTTCGGGCACAATCTCTGTTTGCGGGCCTTTCGGCTCATTCAATTCTCCCACTCGAAATGCCACTCACTGCAGCATTTGGGAGCATTTTCGCAACCACAGCTGGAGTGACGAATTGGCCCTGCGCCGAAGGAGGTTCGCAAAGCATCGCGCAGGCACTCACGAAGAAGCTTGAGTCTCTTGGTGGAGAAATTCTCACTGGAACGAAAATCGAAAGCCCCCGGCAGCTTCCTGAAAGCCGCACAGTCTTGCTCGACATTTCTCCCCGTGCGGCAGCGAGCCTCTTCGAAGCACAGCTTCCGGCCCGCTATCGCAGGCGTCTGAACAGGTTCGTCTATGGTCCAGGAACCTTCAAGATGGACTGGACCCTCGACGGATCCATTCCTTGGAAAGATCCTGGTGTCATTGGGGCGAGTACAGTGCATCTTGGTGGAAGCTTACAGGAGATCGCGGCCTCCGAGCGTGCGGCATGGAACGGTGAGGCTCCGCAATCTCCGTATCTGATCCTATGCCAACAATCAGAACTGGACTCGACACGGGCGCCGGCGGGTAGGCACACTGGTTACGCTTACTGCCACGTGCCCCACGGCTATACGGGCGATGCGTCAGAATTGATCGAAGCGCAGGTCGAGCGATTCGCGCCCGGCTTCCGCGATTTGATCCGGACGCGAAGGGCCACGTCACCAGCAGAATTTCAGAGCCTCAATCCAAACAACATCGGCGGCGCCATCACAGGTGGAGCGGCGACCTTTGACCAGCTCTTCACACGCCCGGTCGCGAGGCTCGATCCCTACTCAACCCCCAATCCCAGATTGTTTTTCTGCAGCGCATCGACGCCCCCAGGTGGCGGCGTTCACGGCATGTGCGGTTACCATGCCGCGCGCTCAGCGGCTCGTCGCATGGGTAAGTCCCAAGTCAAGAACTCACTTCTCGATCTGACTCCCTACACGGGTGACTGAGCTTCTCCTACGTGAGGAGCGAAGGACTTTGGGCGACCTTCTTGTTTCGCGGCGTCTCAGCCAGAAATGAGAGGACCAAAACGACTCTGCGATGACTGGTGACTCACTCTTCAAGTACGAACAGCACCCTCATTCAACTCATTGGAGCATTCAGTGGACACCAGAAAACTCGGCAACTCAGATCTCAACATTTCGAAAATCAGCATGGGATGTTGGGCGATTGGCGGGGCATGGGGAGATGTATCCGACGAAGACAGTCGCGCTGCGCTCAATGCTGCTGTCGATCAGGGCGTCAACTTCTTCGACACCGCTGACGTCTATGGCGATGGCCGCAGTGAGCGTCTCGTTGGAGAACTCGTTCGCAATCGTCCCGAGAAGCTCTACGTCGCCACGAAGGCGGGCCGACGCCTGAGCCCCCACACCGTCGAGGGCTACAACAAGCAAAACCTCACGGCATTCGTCGAGCGAAGCCTGGAGAATCTCAAGCTGGATACTGTTGACCTATTGCAGCTCCACTGCCCGCCAACCGAAGTGTACTATCGCCCCGAGGTCTTCGGCATCCTCGACGATCTGAAGGCCGCAGGAAAGATTCGTCACTACGGCGTGAGTGTGGAAAAGGTGGAAGAGGGACTCAAAGCGCTTGAGTTTCCAGGCGTTCGCAGCATTCAAATCATCTACAATATTTTCCGCCAGCGACCAGCAGACACTTTGCTGGAGAAGGCACAAGCAAACGGCGTTGGCATTCTAGCCCGAGTCCCTTTGGCTTCCGGACTGCTTACCGGAAAGCTCACTTCGAAATCCAAGTTTGCGGCCGACGACCACCGTGAGTTCAATCGGAATGGCGAGGTCTTTGATGTTGGGGAAACCTTTGCCGGTGTCCCTTACGATATTGGCTTAGAAGCAGTTGAAGAACTCCGCAGCCTACTCCCCGAGGGCGTCACCTTGCCCCAATTCGCTCTCGCCTGGATCCTCCACAACCCAGCGATTACCTGCGCTATCCCGGGAGGCAAAACCAAGGCACAAATTGAGGACAATGCCCGGGCTGCGAGCATTGCCGCCCTGAGTGGCGAAACGATGGCCAGCATCCGAGCTCTCTACGACCTCAAGATCGCCCCTCACGTTCACCAACGTTGGTAAGCTTTTTTTGATGCCTTGAGCCAGGAAACAAGCCGGAAATACTGGTAAGGCATAAAGAACCGTGCCCTCACCAGATATCACTGCATTCACCCGAATGACTCGTGGTTTTATGGTTCTCGGGGCGGTGATCGTCGTCGGCGTGACGGGCTACCTGCTCACGGGCTGGAGCCTCCTCGACTCCATTTACATGGTCGTGATCACGATTTTTGGCGTGGGATATGGCGAAGTTCGCTCGATAGAAGCGCCGGAACTCAAGCTCTTCACGATGGCCTTGATCATCTCAGGCTGCTCCGCGCTGATCTACATTCTTGGCGGCTTCTTTCAGATGATAGCAGAGGGTGAACTCAACCGCGCACTCGGAAAGTTACGCATGACAAAGCAGATCAATAATCTGGAGGGTCACATCATCATTTGTGGCTACGGGCGAATTGGCCGAGTGCTTGCTGACGAACTTGCCAAGGCAGACGTAAAGGTCGTCGTCGTCGATGGCGACGAAAAAAGAATCGCCCGCGCCGGCGATAGCGGCTGCCTTGTTTATCACGGGAACGCGAGCCATGAGGAAACGCTCAGGCGCGCTGGCATTGATCGTGCGCGAGCTCTCTGCTCCGTAGTGCCCGACGATGCGATGAATGTCTTCATCACACTCACAGCGCGCAGTATGAATCCGACTTTGAGCATTTTGGCACGCGGTGAGGACCCTGAAACGGCTTCAAAATTGAAGCAAGCAGGCGCCAACGAGGTGGTGCTGCCTTCCGCCATTTGCGCTACCCAAATGTCTGACCTCATCGTCAGACCTGAGGCCCTCGATTTCCTCAAGCGTGCGGAACTCCACGGCGTCGATGGGGATCTCAAAGCCTTGGGACTCGGCGTCCGCACTCTTACGCTTGAGGCATCGGCCAATGGACGTACCGTGGGCGCGCTAGAGCAAGCGGCTCAGGTCTCCCTCATGATCGTCGCAATTCAACACGCCTCTGGATCAACAACCCACAGGCCCGCTCTCGATGTGCTGCTCAACGAAGGAGACACAGTGATCGTGGTCACACACGCGGAAGACGTTGAAACTCTCAAATTCCGCTTCGCTGAGGAAAAACGAGTCATGCGCTATCGCGGCGGTACGATTCAGCAATGATGGGTCAGAGCAAAGAGGGCGCAGACGGACCCCAACCGCGCCAGCGGCTACACGCAAACTTATCGTGATTTGTTGAACTAGAATCGAAAACTGGCAACCACGCTAGCGTCCCAGCTGAGCATCGGCAGATCCAGGACGGAGGTTTCCTTGCCACCCGGATTTAACACGACAAATTGGTTACCTCCAAAGAGCACCGAGCCGCTCCCTAGCGCTCCGAGCCAAAACCGCTCCGCTACTTCCCACAGCGCGGTTCCTTGAATTCCAACGCTCGGGAAAACTCGAGTCTGGGCTCCGGCTCCCAAGAATTGCTCGTCCATCAACTCGGCGACTTGGAGTTGGCCCCCCAGACTCGGTCCGGCACCCCACCATGAATCTGCAATCAATTCGCCACCGAACAGCGAACTAGCATAAAGGGAGTGACGGATCGTCGAGATGCGATAGCCTTCGCTCACCACCTCCGACCGAACTAATTGGAAACTGGTGTCGAGACTCAGTAGCCACCAACGCTTCATTTGGAAACCACCTCCCAATCCAACTTGAGGCGTCAACCCCTTTCCGACACCAGCCAATGCGCGGATCGACCAAGGCCCTGGAGCGGACCGAACTTCAGCTTCCGTTGGCACAAGTCTGCGATCATCGCTCTCCTTTTCATTCTTGGACCGCTTTGCCTCAGGCACCAAACTGGGACGCTCCACGGCTCCTGCCAACGCAGCTGCACCAACAGCTTCCTTGACTTCATTCGGCAAAGGATCTGGCGCGCTAGCATCAGATGCATTCTTAGCGAGGTCCGTGAAATAGCGTTCTAGAATTAGCGCCAGCGCCAGCGCTACGTCCGAGCATTCGCCATTCTTCACAGGGATCTCGCGCTCAAGAAGTAGAGCTTCTTGCTCATTGCGCAGAGTCAAAACAACTAGACTCTCACCACTGAGAGTGTTTCGCCGCATCCCGTAGCGCGCCTCGAAGCTGCCACCCGTGACTGCCCCCACGCGGGCCTGGATCACCTCACGTGCTTCGTCGATCGGCGGGCAAAGCGCGTCGGGTGAATCGCTAGAAATCGCGAGTCCCCCAGCGCCGACGGCTAGTAGAATAATCGGCACCATCGGTAAGAGATGCGCTTGTAGCGGACGCTATGCGACATCGCCACGCGATCTTTACTCAGAGATTGAATCGTCGCCGGATAGCGCGCTGGCAGTCTGCTTGCGAAGCAATTCTTGCTTCAATTGATCAGCTTCCCAGCTCAGCGTTCCGTGTGGAAATCTCGCCTGATAGTTTTCCAAAGTCTCAAGCGCTGCTGAATTATCGTCTAGAGCTCTGCGCTGGATGCGAGCCATCTCTAGAAATCCAATCTCCGCGCTGGTCCCGTCACCCAGCGACTTCACTCGAAAACATTGCAGAGCTTGCGCGTACTTTCCGCTTCGACTGAGTAGTCCACAATCCGAACCGCCAGCCGGTGCTTCCACCTTTCTCGGATCCGGCGCGGCTTCGCCGCTTTTCTTCATGGGTAAAAGGAGCATTTCCTTCAGGCCTAACCGGGCATCATCACCGCCATCGGTCGAAGCATCGACGTCTTCTCTCTCTGCGAGCACGCCAGCCGGACCAGAAAAGTCGGTCGCTATTCGAGGGGCTGACCGCTTTGAAGGTTCCCGGTGCTCCGTTTCACCTTGCTCACGAGTTCCCACTCCAACTGACGAAACGGGCTCCGCAGCAATCCCTGAGGAACGCGAAGGAATAGCGCCCCCAACCAGAAGAGCCGTCGCAAGGGCCCCGCAGGCCGCGGCGAGCGAAATATTACGCCATTGGCGCTGCTGACGCTTTTGAGGAATCGTGAAAAATGGACGCCCTGGCTCTAAGCGGCGCTGAGACTCTCCCCTCAAGAGAAGCGCGACTTCGTCGTTCCCCTCTCGGAGCGGTTCCGGCCACTCGGACGATTCAACGAAAGTGTCGCGAATATCGGGCTGAGAGGTCATGCCTGCACCCCGTGCTCGGTGATGTACCTTCGAAAAGATTTGCGCGCGTAGTGCAGCCGACGCCACACGGTCGCCTCCGGACAATCGGCGATTCCTGCAATTTCTCGGCCGGCAACCCCCTCCAGCTCATACAAGACAAAGACCAAACGCTCGGCCTCACTCAACTCGGAAAGTGCCTGTTGGATCAGACGAGAGGAACGTTCTTCTCCAAAGTCGCCACTTGTGAGTGAGGATTGTTCTGAGCGCATCAAGACCGCAGCCAACACTCTCGAAAGTCGAATCCGATGCCGACTCCGCCGCGCCTCCGTCGCGCAGATTCGGTAGAGCCAGGTCTTGAAACTGCACTCCCCTCGAAAACGAGGGAGATAACGAAACGCCTGTAAAAACACTTCCTGGCACGTGTCGTCGACGAGTTCGGGCGACACGCCCATCCGGAGAAGGAATCTTCGCGCGACCTCTTCGTAGTTCCGATACAAATCGCTCCACGCAACCTCATCACCATCGGCACACCGTTCCACGAGGCCCTCAGACCATGGTTGCGCTGCTATAGCTGGAATCAACCCCACGTTCCCTCTAGAGTCTTTCTAGTCTTCAACCTTCACAAATGAGATCTCTTTTTCTTCCTTTCTTGGTCAAGCGTTGGCCAGTCAGCCGAATTTCTCAGCGTGTTCGCATTGGTGCGACTCTGCTCGCAACCGCGGCTCTAGTGAATTGTTCAGGGCATCAAGTCCTCGGACAGGAGACTGATTCATGCGACTTGGTGCTTCCCCACTCAAGCACCAAAAAGGTCGACGCGGCTACGTTTTGGACCAATCCCCCCGAGAAGAAAGCTCTCGACGTTCTCACAGAGCAAAGCGCTCTAAAAGAACTCACGTTTACCTCGACCGAACGTGAAAATCGGCAAGATCTTCAGCTCAGTCTGATTGAATGGCTGATTCTCGACGGTGATCCACTCCCCGATGTTTATCAGGTCAATGGCGGGTCAGACGTGCTCCAATTTGCACTCGCCGCACCCCTTCCCACCACTGAAATCTGTGCTCTCGACTCGCTGGATCGGCTTTACGATTTCCGGAATCGCTACTTTGAGGCAGCCTGGCTTCCAGCGATTTGCCAAGGAAGTCTCTACAGCGTTCCTCTGAACATCCACCGCATCAATACCGGGCTCTTCAACCTGAACGTCTACGGAGAATACTTGTTGCTTGCCGATGCCGAAGGTCGCGAGTTTCCAGCAGATGCTGAGTTCCCCAATGCAGAGGCTCTCCTCGACTTTCTTGAGTGGGCTGCTCAGCAGGACCTCGAAACGGCGAATGGCGAGGAAGTGATTCCTTTTTCTCTCGGAATTGGTGAGGACTCAAGTTCTGCTTGGCCGATTACGCTCGTCGCCTTTGAAAGTTTTCTCGCATCCTACGGGAACGGGATCTACGAGTCGATCTGGCAAGGCGGAACTCAAGCAATTCCCAACAGCGAGATGATTGAGGGCATTACGCTATTGGCGGAGCATCTTCGTCGCCTTGGTGCAGTCGGGAACTTGGCGGATGCGCTCAGTTGGCAAGATGCGACCAAACTGGTGGTCGATGGCAGCGCACTGATGACCATCTCTGGCGATTGGATTCGCGCTGCGGTCGACGAGACGCTCAGGGACCGCATCGTCACACGGTTGTTCCCAGGCACCCAGGGAACCTTTGTCTACACTCCAGATAGTTTTTCTGTCCCTCGTCGCTCCCAAACCGATGGTTCATCGGCGCATGCTTGGTTTCGCGATGTCATCAACGACAAGACAACTCAACTCAAATTCGCACGTGAGAAACAAGCGATTCCGGCGCTAGCAAACCTCAAGAGTAGTGAGCTGGCGAGTCTTGAATCGGACTACCTCATCGCAAACTACGAAGAATTCGCTGACTGCCAGAAGCCCAACTCAGAATGTCGACTTCTGCTGGCTGTTTCCGGTCTTGGTCCGGCAGGCGCTCATGATCCCTGTTTCGACCAACTGGGGATGATTCTCGCCACCATCGCAGGGCAGAAATATCCTCAAGAGATCTGGAACTCTCACGACTGCGAAACCCCCATCCCTCAATCGAGTGCTGAAGCCGAAAAAGCATTGGTGCAGCTGCTGCTCGATGTGTCCGCGAGGCCATTCGCCAGACGGTGTCGTGCGGGCGATTTGCCGGCTGGCGAAATCGACTAAGCTCTGCCCGCATGAGTAAACCGAAGATCACCTACTTTGATATGGCAGCCAGTCGCGGAGAAGAATGCCGCTTGGCTTTCGTCATCGCCGGCGTCGATTTTGAAGACAACCGGCTCAAACGCGACGAATGGGCGGCGATGAAACCTCTTACTCCCTTTGGGAGCCTTCCCTTGCTTGAACTCGAAGGCAAACCCATCCTCGCCGAGAGCAACGCCATCCTCACCTATGTGGGCCGCCACTACGGGCTGCTCCCCACAGAGGAGTGGGAGCTCGCGCATGCCCTCTCGCTTTTGAGCGCGGCCGAGGGCATTCGCTACGAGGTCACCAAGACTTTCGGACTAGCGGAAGAAAAAGTCGCCGAAGCCCGCAAAGCACTCGCTGCGGGACCAATCACCAACTGGGCCAAGAACATCGAAGCTCAGATTAAGGGCCCGTTTGTTTACGGTGATGCTATCGGCGTCGTCGACATCAAGATTTTCGTAGTCGCCGGCTGGTTTGAAAAGGGAGTCCTCGATCACGTTCCGACTGACGTGCTTCAGGGATTCCCCAAGCTCCAAGCCTTGATCAAAGGAGTCAAAGAGAATCCACAAATCGTGGAGTGGTACAGTTGATCGAGTGGTGGTCTGCTAGAAAAGAAGCACGTCCCCTGCGACAGCGACATCTTTGTCCGTCTCTCCGGTGATTTCGGCGCGCTGAAACAAGAATTCCGTGTGCAACTTCCCCCAGTCGTCTTCAACATCGACGCAGACTGACGGCTTCTTCTCCGGAGAATGGGTATCAAGATCGTCGCCCGCAAACACCATGGGAAGCCCCATGCGCAAAGCCCCCAGGAGCTCTTCGCAGTCCATGGCCACTCGGCCGATCACCACGTTGGAGATTTCGGCAAGCACCGCCTGCGCAATTCGGCGCTCTCCTTCCTGCGCTTCAAACCCGATTTCCATTCCCAGCTGGGCAAGATGCGGCCTGAAACCAGTGACCATCACATTCCCTAGAATGTTGTCGGCACGGAACGGCAAACAGGCCGTCACGTCGCCGTAGACCATCCCTGATATCTTGAGCCAAGGGTCGCGTACCTCTAGACTGCGCTGAAAGGTCGTGGTCATGACATTGTTGCAGGCTGAGAGCAGCGACTGCACGAGACTGGCCGGATAGAAGCCATCACACACTGTCTTTCGTACAAGCTGTTCAAACTGAGCTGGATCCGGAGGTCCTTCAAGAACCCCGGCGGGCTCAAAGCAACCAAAATCTGGCTCGTCACTCTCCCCAGAAAGCCATATGCCCGGCAGGTCATTCTCCTGTCCAAGACGACGAAAGAGTTCCGGACCTGAGTCCCCTAAGGCTTGCCCATCGAACGCAATCACGGAAATTGGTAGCTTCTCGCGAATCGCGCGCAAGGCCTCGTTCGGGCTATTCAGACGGAGAAACTCGAAGTCCTCAGGTGCGTTGTCGAGCAGCCCTGTGGGGTCCACAGCGTCGCCCCGGGTCACCAGTAATATATGCTTCTTCATTAACCCGCCTCTTGCTTCCCCGGACCACAGTGGACCACAAGTCATTGCGACCCATTCAGCCCGCTGGATAAGAGCGTTCCGGGAGAAAACGGGCACGGGCGTCATCAGCGCTCTAACAATCCACTCCAGATGGTGCCCCGGTGAGCATCATCATGAAACGATATGCCACAGGAGCACTTCACGAGGTGGGACGTGACCGGGCACTCGCGTCGAGGGCGGTCCTCACCAACAGGAGCAGCCGATCCGGGTGCGCTGGCTTCTGCAAGAAATACTGCCCCTCGCTGAGCGTCAGGTCCCGACCGGCGATTTCTTGGCTGTAGCCACTTGTGAAGAGAACAGGCAAGCTCGGAGCTTGCTCCTGAATCGAGAGGGCTAGCTCACGTCCGTTCATCCCCCCAGGCATCACCATGTCCGTGAACAACAGGTCGATCTTCGCAGCGTTTTCGCCGTAAATTCTCAGTGCTTCGCTCCCATGAGACGCCTCAAGCACTTGATAGCCAGCACGCATCAGGAGACGACGGGTGAAGCGTAACACTGTGGGATCATCCTCGACCAAAAGAATCCATTCACCGTTGCCGCGGGGGGATGCCTCAGGGGATAGTCCGGAATTGGAGTCGGGCGATACGTCACTCAGAGGTAGGTAGATGCTAAACGTCGTACCTTGACCTTCGGCCGTCTGCACCGTCACCGCGCCGCCATGCTGCTTCACAATTCCGAACACTGTGGCTAGGCCGAGACCGGTTCCCTTTCCCTCCCCTTTCGTGCTGAAGAAAGGCTCGAAGATATGTGCCAGGTTCTCGCTCGAAATGCCGGAACCAGCATCGGAGACTCGAATGCGAGCGTAGTGCCCGGCCGCAGCATCGACGACGGAGTCGTCTGAGACAGTTTGATGAGAGGTTTCGAACAAGATCTCACCCCCATGTTCCATTGCATCCCGAGCGTTCACGGCCAGGTTCAAGAGGATCTGATCAAGCATGCTCGAATCAACTCGACACACGAGTGGAGTAGAATGAAGCTCCAACTGTAAATGGACTTGTTCCCCAAGGATACGCTCCAGAAGTCTGCTGTGCTGGCTGATACACTCATTAATATCGAGTGGCTGCATCTGCATGACCTGGCTGCGACTGAACGCCAAGAGCTGTCGCGTCAGGTTGGCTGCGCGATCGGCCCCGCCAACAATTTCTCGCGCGGCGTCTAAAGCATCTGTCTTGGGAACGTCGTCCCGCGACAACAGCGCTCCATAGCCTCGAATGACTGTCAGAATATTGTTGAAGTCGTGGGCGATGCCACCCGCCAGAAGTCCGATTGCCTCCATCTTCTGTGACTGCCGCACCTGCTCTTCTAGTTTCTTTTGGACGGTAATATCCCGAGCAGTTCCGATGACCTTGAGGAGGCTTCCGTTTTCGTCGCGCACTGCAGATGCACGGTCATGGATCCACCTGACTTCGCCGCCCCGGTGGACGATGCGATAGACTTCGTCATAGTCGCTCCCTGCTGCGGCAAGCAATAGGCCAACGCGGCTCGGCTTCTATCCTCCGGATGTACGGCCTCGAGCCATGCCTTCGGATTCGCGTAGAGTTCATCAGGCAGAGCGACCCCAAATCGTCTCATAGGCAGGACTGATGTAGAGAACCTGCGAGGAGCTGAGGGTCAGCTACCCAGAACACTTCGTGCACCGTTTCAGCCAGTTCGCGAAAACGTTGTTCGCTCTCACGCAGTGCATTCTCGACGCACTTGCGTTCCAGCTCTCGCTCGTAGCCGCCCAGAGCGAAGCCAATGTTTGCCGCCAGCTCCTCCAGCAGTGCCTAGCTCCTCTTCATCGAAGAAGTTCGCCTCATTGGCGTAGAGGTTGAAGGTTCCAAGCGTGATCGCACCGTTTCTTAAAGGGAGGGAGGCCATAGAGCGATAGCCGCGCTGTAGCGCCTCCGCTTCGCCAGGACTGCGCTAGCGGGTCGCTCTCAATGTCATTACACACACTCCGCCTTCCCTGTTCGCTCGCACGAAAAGTAAACTCGCAGTCGGGTCGCTCTCCTCGCAACCAGTCGCTCCACTACTTGCCGCGTGACAGGATCAGCGCCTGCCTGAGCCTGCACTTCGAGCCCACCCGATTGCGCATTCTTGGTCCCAATCCATGCCATCTGGAATCGGCCCTTTTCTACCGCGATCCGGCACGAAGCATTGAACAGGGACAGCTGATCCTTTTCGCGAATGATCGCCTGCCCTATGCTACTGTGCACCGTGTGAACACGGTTCAGTTGTTCGATTTTTCGATCGGCGTGATTTCTTTGTGCCCCGCCCTCTACAGTCACTTCTGCCGAACTGCTGGAGACACCGCTATCTCCATCGAAACTCTCGAGAACGGCGATAATACGTCGCGTCCAAGATTTCGCCTGAGATCGTATTTTCGCTGTTACTCCCGACATTCAATCCCTCGCCAACGCCGACCGCGAGGGATTCGAGCATAGAATCACGACCACGACCATCGGGCCCCTTCTCCGGGGGCCGATGGTTCGCCCGAACGGCTTCAGCTCCTACTTCTGCGCCGCCGACGAGCTAATGCTAGCCCAGCCAGAATCAGACCCCACCAGCCAACTAGCCCCCAAGAACCACGCGAATCCGGCGCAGTACGGCAACCGCATCCTCCGCCTTCAAGGCTCGCGCCAACCGGAAGATTCAAGTCATCTGAGGGATCGAGCGGATCGCTCTCTCCATCGTCAAGCCTTCCGTTCCGATTCTTGTCTTCGTCGCCGTCGCTGCACGCCGCCGCCATCGGTATCCGGATTCAATACCCCCGTCCGAGTCGCCCCTTCATCGGCGTCGGCAATGCAGGTAGTCGACTTCGGATCAGTACCCTCGCCAGAGCAATCGCGGCCACTCTCCGTCCCGTCAAACAGGCCGTCACCATCACTATCCGGGTCGAGAACGTTGATCAATCCGTCACCATCAGTGTCATCACTCGGATTCGGCTCAAGACCATCGGGTAATCCGTCATCGTCGCTGTCTGAATCTTTCGGATTGCTACCCAGGAAGTCCTCAAGATCGTCTGACAGCCCATCGCCATCTGTATCGACGACATCCACGTCATCGGCGTCGTCATTGGGGTCGAGCTCCCCCTGGTCAATGCGACCGTTGAGATTGGTGTCTTCCGAGCCGTCACTGACTCCACCGTGATCCGTATCCGCATCGAGAGGGTTCGTGGTCGTCGCTCCCTTGTCAGCGTCTGCGCGACAATGACCAAGAGAAGCTCTTGTATCCTTGCCGTCGCAGGCGAAGCCCATCTCTGTTCCGTCAAATAGTCCGTCATTGTCGCTATCTGGGTCGAGAACATTGATCAAGCCATCGCCATCGGTGTCGTCACTGGGGTTCGGTTCGAGACCATCCGGAACGCCATCATCGTCACTGTCGGCATCGTTCGGATCGCTGCCTAGTTCGAGTTCAACGCCGTCAGACAGTCCGTCGCCATCGGTGTCGATGATGCTCTTATCGTCTTTCGCCTGATTCGGATCGCCCTCGCCCTTGTCGACCTCACCGTCCAAATCGAAGTCTTCAGCTCCATCGCTCACGCCACCGCCATCCGTATCCGGATTCAAAGGTGAGGTCATCGTCTCCCCCTTGTCCGCATCAGCTCGACAATGTCCGAGCTTCCGATTGGTCCCCTTGCCAGCGCAATCGAACCCCATTTCAGTACCGTCAAACAACCCGTCATTATCGCTGTCCGGGTCAAGCGCGTTGTTCAACCCATCGCCATCCGTATCGCTACTCGGATTAGGTTCTTTTCCGTCAGGCACACCATCGTCGTCACTGTCCGCGTCGTCGGGATCAGTACCAAGGGTCTCCTCAAGATCGTCGGAGAGTCCGTCGCCGTCAGTATCGACAGCCTGGTCATCGTCCCGTTGATCGTTCGGGTCCAACTCACCCTCGTCAATTCGACCATTCAAGTTGGCGTCCTCTGAGCCATCGCTGACCCCCCCACGATCAGTGTCGGGGTCGAGCGGGTTCGTGGTGGTCGCGCCGTTATCTGCATCGGCGCGACAATTGCCCGCACTCTCGTCAGTATCACTGCCTTGGCAGTCGTAGCCCATCTCCGTACCGTCAAAGAGGCCATCATTGTCGCTATCTGGATCAAGTACGTTGCTCAGGCCGTCACCGTCGGTGTCTTCCCCAGGAGCGAGTTCCTCACCGTCAGGGACCCCATCATCGTCACTGTCTGCATCGTTCGGATCGGAGCCCAACCTTTCTTCATCTTCGTCCGCAAGACCGTCGCCATCGCTGTCCGTTGCGCAACTCCCAACGCCGTCTTCACAGCCACAGAACCCGTCACCCAGGCAATCCGGCTCGCCCGCCAGTTCACAGTCACTGTCGTTCAGGCATTCGACACAGATGCTTGCTGCAGTTGAATCGTCGCAGATCGGAGCAAGAATGGGACAATCGTCGTCATCTCCACAACGTCCTACAGGCGTTTCAGTTGGAGGAACGCCAGGAACATCGCCGTTTCCATCCGTTGGATAGTCCGAGGACGTCGCTCCCATTTCTCCTTCAGCCGTGATGACCGCCTGGTTCACAATCTTGTCAGGCGCATCAGGTGTTACCTTGGCGCGAAACACGATGACGGTTTCCTCACCGACCAAGACAGTACCTCCCGCCATGGCGGTCGCTCCCTCGCCCATCCTGACCACAACCGAACGAGTCGCCGAGTCGTAATCCGCCTCATCATCACCCGCTGCCTCTGTCTTGGCGCCGACATTCTTACCCTTCGTGATCTTGATCGTGCCTGGGACGTACTCAAGTCCGGCCGGGAGGGGATCCGTCATCACGGTATTGATCGCCGAGTCGTTGCCGCTGTTTTGGGTGGTAATCGTGTATTCGAGAATGTCTCCTGGCAGAACCGTTCCCCCATTGAGATCCACAAAAGTCTTATTCGAAAGCGTGAAGTCGGGCTTGAAGGTCGAGATTGAGGTGACGAACGCGCCGAGAAAGTAGCGGTCCATGTCAGTCGTTGCGCCGATGGTGGCGCTCGTATCGCCCGGAGAAACCTCGGCCGCGATATCAATGACGTCAAAGTCCAGGCCACCCATGCTGCTCGGCGCCCCGCTCAATTGTGGAAGATCGCCTGGGACGGTCACCGCCGTGCCCAGATAGCTCCGCGATCCATTGAAAAAGTTGTCCTCGGCGTTCACGGCATCGGACATCGCGACATTGTTGAAGAGCAACGAATCGCCATCAAGGCCCTCATCGCCTTCGTAGGCAATCACTCCCAATTTGGCATCGTACCCTGCATCGGGCACAAGGAAGCCGTCAAGAAGCACTTGCGCATCAGCACCCTGCTGTACCTGATCGAAGCCATCAAATATTGTGAGATTGCGAGGCGGATCGCTATCGAGTTCGTACATGACGACCAGGACCCATCCCACCACCGGGTCCTGAATCGTCGTGGCTCGAAAATCAAGAGACGCGATACCACCCACGCGATAGGCGCCGTCCTCGTGCTCCTTGAGCAGATCGGTGACGTCAGCGGTACTCTGGTACCAAAGATTCGCGCCGCCCCCTGTCGCGGTCCAGCTCTCGTCGGCAGTCACCGTCTCATCGAGATCACCGCCTGGCCGACTGAAGGTGATAGCGGTATCCGCGCCGCTTGCCGCAACAACGTAACCGGCCCAATACAAGCGTGCGTAGCTGATCTTCAGCCTCTGCTGGGATCGATAACACCGCCGTACTGCGTGCGTTTGCCGGAGTAATCATTCCATTGGCGGAGGCTTCACCTACGCCGGGATCCTCAGAGCGCCAAAAGATATCGGGCGACGTATCACTGATGTTGTTCGCCGGACAGGTCACGTCGCCAACCACTGGGGGCCACCGCGTTGCCGCCACAGTCGTAACCGGAGGAGTTTCCAATCATGACAAAGTCACCGCGCTGATTGAACTGCACCCTCAAGACTGGATCGGCTGGCGCCACCGCCGAGAGAGTCACGGCGGCGACCACAACCGAACGCAAGTAGAGCTCGAAAACGATAGGGAGCAATGCCGCACAGCAGGTTCGAACGACTGTTCATAGAATTCTTCATCGGGACTCTCCTTCTGGGGCAGACTTTCCGTCGACTTCAACGATGTGGAACTCCACGCGGCGATTATCCTGGCGCCCTTCTTCGGTTTCGTTCGTCTCTATCGGACGCTCTTCGCCGTAACCCACGGAGCTCAGTCGAGCGGCGGGAAAACCACGCGCAACAAGCCACTTCTTGACTGATTCGGCACGTCGACGACTCAGATTCTTGTTGGAAGGTGTCGTCACCTCGATCATCCGTGTGCCCTTCGATGCTCAACTTGCTCGACTCCGGGAGAGTCTTGAGAACCTCGAACACGGCGAGCAGTACTGCATCGCTTCCTGCCTGGATCTTCGAGCTACCGGTATCGAATTCGACGCGTTCGATGATTCGAATCTGACCCTTTTCGACCCGTGCAGCGGGACAACCATTCTTCTTCGGGTCCTTACTTGGCGTACCCTTGACCGTGGGACACGCATCATCCGGATCAAGAACGGAATCCTTGTCCGTAGTCCTTCGGTGGAGCGCAGCCATTCGTCTTCGGATCGTCGGTCGCGACTCCAGGTTCGTCGGGACAGGCATCTTCCACATCCAGCACACCATCACTGTCGCGGTCGTCAGGTAGTGGGCAGCCATTCTTCTGCGGATCGGCAGAAGCGACCCCCGGCTCACTCACACACGCATCCATCTTGTCGACAATCTTGTCGCCATCTGAATCCGGGCAACCGTTGGTCTCGGATCATCAGTTTTCGCACCAGCCGAATCCGGACAAGCGTCATCTTCATCCCAGATGCCGTCCCCATCTCGATCCGAACGGGGTGCAGGTTCAGCCGGACGAGGCGTTCTCCTCGACGTGCTGAACCCAATCGAAGGAGAGCAAACCGCGATATTCTGGAGTCCCAATCCCTCGGGAAAGTCCCGGACCGAATCCCGCCCCTACGCGAAAGTCTCGCAAGAACTCGTAGTGCGCACCAAACAAGAGCTCAAACGGAGTCGTCGCCCGACTAAAAACCGTATCGGCAACCCCTGTGGTGAGCGTCAACTCAGGGCCAAGAAGCAGCTTCTTATCCAACAGCCGGACGCCGGCGCTTGCACCTAAAGTCAGATCGCTTCCCAGCTCAGCATCTCCGAAACTTTGATTTTGAGCTCGATAGTCGAAGGCGAGTCGCGCCGAGTAGGCGAAGATATCGATATCGCCAGCGACAGCTGCATGAGGTGAAAACCGAACCTTGCCGTCACCAGTAAAGGCATCCTGAGAACCGGTCGGGACCCAAAGCCAAGCTCCAGCGGCTACCGAGAAGGGCGAACGATACTTTCCGAAAATGAGGTAGTCCGCCCCCAAGCGAAGGTCGCCTGCAGCGGCGCCCTGGGCAGCATCAAAGGTCGTATCGCTCCAGCTGTCCCGCGTCGCCCCCCGAATAAAGCGCGACTGGCATCGTCAGACCTAAGCGCAGTCTCTCAAATAGATTGATGGAGGCGCCAATGTGGGCAAACACCTGATCTTTAACGATGGCGGCCGCTTCGTCACCATTTGCGTCATAGAGAACAAGCGGCTTGTGGGCCCAATCAAGAGTGAGACCTACAGCAAGACGTGGATGCCCCTGAATATTGAGTGCATCCTGTGTGAACCAATCGCTGCCCCTTTCGGCGGGCTCAAAGCGATTGATGGCAAACCCTTCGTCATCCGCAAACGCGAAGCTCGACACAGAAACAACGGCAAAAGAAAGACAAGCGGCTGGTAACCGATGGTAGAAACTCATTCCGCCATCGATACTACCTACCGCAATTGTCGAAGTCTGTTTCCGAGAGAGTTCTGCACCGCAAATAGCTAGGCTCATGTGTGACGAGTGCCCACTAGTACCTAACAATACGCACTTCGGCTTCTGCTTCTATTCCGCGTTCGACGCGCCATGACGCTTCGAGAGTCGGCGCCTGCAAGCGAGTACGAACACCGGAAAAGAGGCACGCCGCCTGCCCCTTTACGCGCCGGCTGGCTGCGCCTAGTTGTTTGAGATGGGTAGACTCAGCTCTTCTGTCGGTTTCGCCTTACGCAGTGCAGTCAGCTTGGCAATGGCAACGGCATGTAGCTCATGCTCCAAGCCGCCAGCCGAGGGGCCCATCCTGCCCCCTAGTTCAAGCAGACAAGAAGTCTCCTCAAGCGAGAACACCACAGGTGAAGAGGCGAAACCGACGGTCGAGACAGACGCCTCACTCGTGCAGACGCCGCCACAAGATTCACCGACTGGGCCAGTACCGCCCCGAGAAACTGCACCACCTTCGCCCTTTCGCCGTGTCCTCCATGCGTCATACGGCTCCGTCACGGAACACCAAGGGCATCGAATCTACAGTAGCGACCAGGGCATCTTCGATCTCACGACAGGCGAGACCGTCACCAGTTGTCAGTCCGTGCGCGGCTACCTGATGAAGGCGAAAAACCTCTACTTCGCAGCTCGCATGAGTCCCTACAGTGTTTGCCCGGACGAGCCATTCCTGCTTGAGAGAGTGGAAAAGAAGTGGCAGCTCCGGCGCTTTATCGACGCCCATCAACTGCTGATCGACGAATGGGTAGCTGGAACGACGATAGCGGCAGTGGTGCCGTATCGAAACGGACCACCCTTCGGATACGAACTGGTGAGAATAGCAGGACCTGTAACGCCGCCACGACCCCAGCGTGGAGCGACGCATCCGACTGAACCCGAGCAGAAGTGTTACTCGGAGCTGCAACGACCTATCAGTCTCCTTGCGTTCCGCTCAGGCAAGCTCATGGTGCTCGGCGAATCACGATGCGAGCTGCCGCGTAGCGAGGACGAGGAATTGACGGACGACCAACAGCGCGATCGCAGTCGCCCGGTGATTGAGACGTTCCTGAAGGGCCACTACCAATCGACGCTCACGACGCTCCCCTTTGACGAGGTACTCTCGATTGCTGAAACAGATTCAGAGGCAGTTCTGATCTTGGGTAAGGAGCTGGAGGGATTCCAAGAAGGGGCGCCGTTCAAATTGAAGCTCGTGTCTTTCAACGGAAAGTCCCTCAACCAGGTGGAGGGCGAGTTGGGAGATGCACGAGCAATCTTGAGAGGACCAAGCGACGGACTGTGGCTTCTGGATGCCACGAGCCTGCGACCGCTTTCAGGTTCAGGCACTGCTCTTTCGTTGCCCGCCGACTGTGAATATCCCTCGGCCTGGTTTCAGGGCGAGCACGCCTGGCTGAATTGCACCAGTGGCGTCTACACCACCGATCCGGGTCAAGAGCTCATCGAATTGCCGCAAGCCACGGAGGAATGCGAAGAGCTTCAACCGCGCCCCGACTACGCGGTCCGCGGGATTTATAAACGTTCCTCCGAAGTCAGTGGATGTTCGAAAAGACAACGGAGCCCGTTCACGCCCAAGGGCAAGCAAAGCGGCAAGCCACTCCCCTACAAGATCGATGTGGATTGGTAAAGCCGCCTGGCGATCGCTTCACTTCACGATCACGTCGTCAGGTAGAATCTCACAGGAGCGAAAATCAAGAGACGTTTCGATGCGGTAGTTGGAAGCACCAGGGTTGCGTTCCGCTTGAAAGAGCACCAAGTCGTAAACTCCGCCGACTTCAATTCCCAGTTCTGCAGCTTTGTCGTCCAGAACGAGAGTTTCCGTACTCGCGTTATGGATCCCTCCAATATCGACAGCCAGCCGGTTGTTCACGAACACAAAGACATCGTCGTCGCCGCGGAAAGTAAACACTTCGCCTCCTCGGTACTCGAAAGCTGTTCGAAGCTCCGTGGTGAAACCGAAGTTGTGCCCCATGCACTTCGTCGGCAGGCGCAATGTAGTCAGCGCCATCGAGCGGAAAAAAAGCACTGCTATCAAAAATGTAGACGCCCTCGTTTTCGGGATCCGGCTGCAACCAAATGTCCATCACGTAAGGCTGATTGACTCCATCGATGTTCACATACCAATCTTGGAAACTCTCCATCACGTCGAGCGGCGTGCGGTCAGGATTGACCAGTGGCTTTGAAGTGACCGGATCCAGCGTCGAAAGCACCTGCCCCTGGTAAACGCCACCAAGACCGTCAATCCCACTGCTGGCCGGCTTGAGAGAGCCAAAGTCGATATGGTCGTGGGAAAAGTCTCGAATGATCAACCTCAACACGTTGGCGCAGGAGTTCGACTCCGGCGCCTCGTACTCTTCCGCAGGCCCAAGAACATTCCAACCACCCCACGCATCAGCGGCCTCAAAACCAGTAGGCAAGGTTGTCTCGATCATCGCCATGACCGGTGGTGATCCACCAGTAGCGGCAGGGCTATCGTCAATCGGGATCCCAGTAATCCCGTCATCATCCGTCAGCTGATTGACCGCCTGAACTCGACGGATCGCTGAATGCCTGACTGACCACCCGTTGCGTTCCGACCAGTAGGCTCGGTCTCACCACCCCCGCAGGAAACCAACATGACTGACGAGACCATGCACGCTTTTCGATAGTTCACTTCATACTCCAAGGACTCGGACGAATGACGAGACGAACGTGAGCCGTCCGTCAGCCCAAGCGCCCTCGTTGAATTGGAGTTGCCTGAGCACTAACAATTGGGTCAAGAGAGTGGTCACCTCGTGCTAAGAATCCGACTTTGCCGAAAACTTATGCTGCGAACTTCGAGAACTATCTCATTCTGTGCGTTTAGCTACATTGAGTCCCGAACGCGGAGCCCAACTGCTCCAGTCAATCAGAGCCCACATTTTTGAACCAAGGATAGCAAAGATGCGACATCTCAAATTCACTCCTCCCACTGCACTCACACTGGCTACTTGGTTCTTGATGAGCAGTTGCGCGACGCCTGCTCAATGCCCTGTTCCTCAGGATGCCTCAGCTCAAGCTGCGGACGAACCAGCTGCACCGACCCCGGCTGAACCGACGCCTGAGCCCGCCCGCGTATGGCTCGCTTCATGGAAAGCTGGACCCAGCAAACAGGCGATCCAGAAGTTCGTTCAGGAAGTCACTGACCCCAAGAACGCCAATTTCGTCCCAGAGCCCCAGCGTATCGCCACCTTCGACAACGACGGAACTCTGTGGGTCGAAAACCCCATGTATTCGCAGTTTCTCTTTGCACTCGATCGCCTCAAGGAGCAGAGCGCCGAGCACCCTGAGTGGAAAAAGCAGCAACCCTTTAAGGCCGTTCTCGAAAACGACACTGCCGCGATGAGCAAATTCCATACGAAGGACCTGCTCGCCGTGATGATGGCCACTCACGCCGACACGACGTCCGACGAGCTTTCAGTCACCGTGAAGAAATGGCTGAAGACAGCCAAGCACCCGACGTTCAACCGACCCTACACCGAGTTGGTCTACCAACCCATGTTGGAGCTGCTCGACTACTTGCGCGCTTCAGGCTTCAAGACCTTCATTGTCTCCGGCGGAGGCGTCGACTTCATTCGCGTGTTTGCCGAAGAAGTTTACGGGATCCCGCCCGAGCAAGTGATCGGAAGCGCCTTGGCGAGCGAATATCAGGCAAATGCAGCAGAGCCCCCAGTGGTTCGGCACAAAAGCGAAATCTTCAACCTGAACGATGGACCGGGAAAACCGATCTCGATTGACCGCATCATCGGACGACGTCCACTCATTGCCGTGGGTAATTCCGACGGCGACTATGAAATGCTCGACTGGTCGACCTCAGGCACCGGACCACGCTTGGGGATTTATGTGCATCACACCGACGCCGAGCGGGAAGCCGCCTACGATCGGGAGGGCAAGGTGGGCAAGCTCAGTCGCGGACTCGATGACGCCAAAGGAAAAGGCTGGCTGGTCGTCGACATGAAAGAGGATTGGCTCAAAATGTTCCCCTAAGGAACGCGAAACTCAACCCCAGCAGTTCCCCCGAAGACGAAGCGGGAGAAATTCGCCACTTCCCGACCGTCGAAAGTGATGCGTGGTGAATTCGTTGCCACGCCGCCACTGGCGAGAACGAAGACGGACACAAACCGAGAAAAGAGAAGCGAGGTTCCCCCATCGATTTGAAAGTAGGGAGAGACGACATCAGAAGTATAGCTGGGCCGACTTTCGTTCGCCTCAGCGCTGAGCGCGAGCCACTCGATTCCCCCTTGAAGTGCCACGCGCGGCTCAAAAATACCCAGTTCCCACTCGTAGCTTCCTCCAAGGCCCGCAAGGAATGGTTGCACTCGCGCATCCCCTTCTGCAGCCGAAATTCGGGAGGACACGAGAGGAATTCCGACGTCAATCCCCCACCCCCAACCTTTCCAAACTCGCATGCGGTAGGCCAATCGCGCCAAGAGAAACGGTCCAAACTCCGGAGACTGGAACAGCAGATTAGGCCCGAGTGCGATGCGATGAGTTCCCCGCTCAGCCGAAATTCCAGCGAGCTGCTTCAATTGGGGCGGCGCCTCCACCTCTCCCCGCGAAGGATGCTCCGCTTCGATCTCAAGAAGACTGGCACGGAGAAGTTCGACTGCTTGCACAACCACCTGAGTTTCCTCCGCCTTTGACGGAGTCGTCTGCATCATCACTTGTCGCAGAACCACCTTGCCAGTCACGCGATCCGCCACCCACAGCTCCACAGTGCCCTGGGCCACGACCACACGAAATGCGGCGATGGCCTCGTGCTTCCGAGCCGCTTCCCTCAAATCGTGAGAGATGACTTCGTTCTCCCCCTTGTCGACCACTGCCACAGCGAATCCGAGGGACTGCAGTTCAGCGCGCAATAGTGGCATGATCGAAGCATCAGCGTGGTTGGTCACGAGCACCACACGCATCTCCGAGTTCGCTTCGGCCCGCGCCTCCGCGCACGGCAACAGGAAGAAGACGTTCGCCAGCAGGAGCGTCAGAACTAAGTAACTGTCAACGAGTCGCTTCACCCGAAAGAACCCTCCGAGCCAATTCGGCGTGGGGCCCCTGAGGAAAACGTTGCAAGTAAGTTTTCGCCGCTTTGACAGCGCCAACCGTCTGACCTGTCTGAAGCAAAGACTCGATGAGCCGACCGAGTGCGGCCGAAGCCAACGGTCCTGCAGGTTCTTCCTCAAGATAGCTCTGAAAGTACTTCGCCGCCGCGACGGAATTGCCGAGCTTGTCCGCTTCCAATCGACCAAGGGAAAACGTAGCCACTGCAGCTTGCGGATGTGCTGGGAATCGCGTGCGAATCGCCTGGAGCGCCGTGACCGACGTGGCCGTGTCACCCGAAAACCGAGAAGCTTCTGCCAGGAGTAACAGATCGTCAGTGTCCAAGACTTTGAGTAGCCGTGCGATCCCCTGCTGTTTTGCTCCCTCAAGGGCGGCACTGTAGTCACCCGCGCGGGCCAATGCTTTCCACTCGTCTTGAGCTTCTCTTTCACGAACGATTCGTTCGGATACTGGCTCAGGAACCGTGTGAGACTCGTTGGACGGAAGTGGTTTTGTTTTGGGGGGGCTCACCGACGTGTCCTCGGGAGCCGGATCGACCGCTAACGAAGCAGGCTGAAGCTCCTCACTGAAGGCTGTCGGAAGAGTCTCTGATTTTGCCTCATAGGAAACCGTGGGGCTCGAAACTGAGCTGACGACCAGAACAATCGCAGCTGCAGCCACGAACAAAGTCGCGCCCAGCGCGACGCGGCGCAGTATCACTTCCCGGGCTCGTCGCTGCAGCAGCTGCTCCCGAATCGCAGGAATTTGAGAATCGAGACCGAAGATCTGCTGATCCTGCGTGTGGTTGACCTCTTGCAGTAAGCGATTGAGCTGAGTCATTTGGCACTCCTCTCGGCTTCTCTCTCAGCTCGTAGTCGGACCGACAGCACGGGATCTTCGAGCGCCAGCCTCGTGAACTCAGCTTCCGCAGTGGCGATACGTCGCTTGATTGTTGACAAGGAACATCCGCAACTTTCGGCCACCTCGGTCAACTCGAGGCCACACATTTTCCGCAGCGAAAACGCGACCCGCTGCTCAGGAGGAAGCCGATCGAGCAGTCGATGGGTTCGCAGTAGCGCTGCTTGACCACTTTCATCGATACCTTCGACCTCCACGTCAGGCATGGATTCGGGAGCCACGTAGCGCAGCCAACGACGTCGACGTCGCTTACGAAGAATGTCAATCGCCGTGAGTGTGGTCACTCGCGTCATCCAAGTGGTCAGGGCCTCGGGGCTGCGCAGGCGATGGATCCCACGGTAAACCCTCAAGAACACATCCTGTAAGGCATCCGAAATCTCAGAATCGTACCCGATCAAACGAGAAAGAAGCCGAACGACGTACTCTTGATAAAGGTCGAACAATTCCGCCGCGGCGGAGTCGTCGCCGTCTTTCAGACCAGCTACCAGCGCTGCTCGCTCCGCGTCGCGGCGCTCCTCGGTCATCCGCGGACGGGAACCTAATTCGGCCTCCATCTCGGGAGCTTCCGCGTCCGTTCGCTCGATCAAAGCAAGACTCCGCATGCCTGTTGGTGAGGCTATCACGGCACATCGAGCAAGTCTTGCAGTCATAGGAACTGGTCCATCGAGTCGAGATCAGGAAGCCTCCGCTTCCGAGAAAACATCTCCACCTGTGACGAGAGTCGTCGCAAAGCTCGCCCACGGGTCAGTCTCGGCCCAACTATTTGCCGGAGCTGACGATTTTCCCGTCGGCGCCCTTCTGGAACGTGAAATTGAAGCGGTTTGGCAACGAAAACGTACTCTCGCCTAAAAACGCAGTCGCCGGTCGTTCCTGAATCGCCTAAACTTTTCTCAGGCGAGCGAGCTGCGCCCACCCGTCGCTCGCGACTCTATCAATATGCGTCACCCCAAACGGAGCCTTGCCGCCACCGGTCTACTTTCCGCGCTGACACTATTTGCCTCTTGTGCGGAAAACCCGACTGAGCTCATCGGTGGTTCCCCGGAGGACTCAAGAACTAACGGGGGAACGACTTCACTAGGCGGTGACAAGGCTGGGGACGGAGACGGCGACGAACCGATCTCCTCTGGAACGGGCGGTGATTCTGGTGTTGGAAAACCGGAGACCAGATGCGATTCACCTGGGGTTTGCATCGAAGGTCGCGGGATCGACGTGGGACTCGTCAGCCCCGATCTCACGCTCTACAAGGACGAAAACGGTACCATCCGTTTCCCCAGCGTGATCCCTGACTCAATCGCCGGGCTTAGCTACGCAAGCTTTGACGCCTACCCAGACTACGGACCGGACGAAGGCGGCTACACCGACAACAAAGACAGCAGGACCGATGAAGCCATCGAGAGGCTCAAGTCCGACGCGCCGGGCGAGCTACTCATCGCGCTCTCCGTTCCCGACGCTGACAGCCTAGGTTGGATGCGAGTGACCAGCGGCAAGGCACCGGACTTCTTCCTTCACAATGATGGGCTGGCCCCTGACGACCCCTCTCTTGGTTACTACCTTTACACTCACTCCTATGACGTGGCGGACACCTGGATTGAGCTTCCGCCGATGGACGACTCGGCCAAGCCTCCTTTCGTCTTCGGTGAAGCCGACAGGCTCTATTTTGGCAACCCGCTGCCTATCCCCCTTGGCGTCGAAATTGCTCGTGCCGGTCTCATCGCTAATCCTTCACTGACAGTGATCCCCGGTTCATTTGACGGCGACGAGGATGGCTTCGCTGACGGTGATATCGATCAAGACGGCGTGGTCGATGGCGACGTCTACCTGGCTGACTGCTCAGGCGTGAGCCAATGGAAGGTGTGGCGTTCTGTCGATCAAGGCAGGACCTGGGAACGCTGGTCCAAGCCCAGCATGAACATCAATCGCCAGACAATTTTCTGGCATCAGGGTTCCGTCTACGTGATGGGCTGGATCAAACACCCCGAGGACACGGCTGATCCGACTGCCAAGGGAATCATTTATCGCTCCACAGACGGCGGCCGAAGCTTTAGCGAAGGAAGTCTGCTTCCCTTTGACGCCGGGGACGCGCCCTCGAGCGTGGTCATTGCGGATGGACGCATTTGGAAGGCTGTCTCGGGACCAGATGGGAATGGCGACCATGGTGCAACTCTCGCTTCGGCTCCTATTGATGCCGACCTCATGGTCCCAGAAAGCTGGACTGTCCCTCCGAGTATCTCGTTTTTGACCATGTACAACCGCCAACCCTCAAACGATGACTTAGAGGGAGTTACTCTCCTGACCAGAGAAGGACGAGTCGCGAATGTCGTGATCAGTGACGGTTCGCCCCGGAGCGTCGCGCTGGCCTACGCGAAAGAGCCTGATGAAATGGAGTTCAACGCCGAGACTGGGATTGGCGCACTTCCGCAACTCGGGAAGCTTTCCATTAAATACGATCCTGTCACTGACAAGTACTGGGCCCTTTCGAACACCGGGCAGCCTCGCAATGTCTTGAGCCTCTTCAGTTCGACCGATCTCGAAGAATTTCAGTTCGAAAGAGATGTTCTTGTTGGTCCGTCGAGTCGCTTTCACGGATTCAATTACCCCGACATGGTCATCGAAGGAGACGACATCATCTTCGTGTCTCGGACAGCGTGGGAAACCGATCAAGGACATTCGAATCGCTGGCATGATGCGAACCTCTTCACTTTCCATCGGCTGGTCAATTTCCGCAGCTCGCCTTAAAACACACGTCACCCTAGCGCTCTAGTTCTTGCGACGAGTCCGGACCAACGTGAGCCGTCAGTCGCTCCGGCGACGACCCTACTTGCATGAAGCGAATGCTTTGGCACGACTCGGGTACTCAGAAACGGCGACAGTTCTTGAAGCTCGCCTCCACACTCTTAGCGGCGCCGTTTGTGACGCTGAAGAGCTCCCCGCTCTATGCACAGGCGAAGCCACCGCTGCGCCTCTTGATCATGATGGACGCCTACGGAGTACCTCCCAACCGAAATGAAGTCTGGGCCTCCTCAAGCGGCGATTATTCCCTCACCGAGAGCAGCCTGGGGACGATTCTGAAGCCCCTCGACGCTTACCGCGAGAACTTAGCGTTGATGTCAGGGACGAGATTCGACAGCATCTTCGTCACCAACGACAAGCCTCTCCACCGGGTTGCCAGCGCTCAAGCGCTCGTCGGCAGCAAACCGAGAAGTGGGCTCAACGCCTCCGCAAAACAGCGCCACGCCTCGGTGGACCTGCTCATCGGAGAATACTTGAACAAGGATTACGGCCTAGCGGCGCCGCGCGTCTACCCGCACCTTTTCCTCAGCGACCGCAACCAAAGCGGCAAAGCTGTCTATTGTTTCAACCACGAGGGCAACCAGATCCGCGCTATTGCGGGACCCACCAGCATTGGGAAAGCGGTGTTTGGAAATCTCGGCGACTTGACGGCGCTCAAGCTTGACACCCGCAGTCAGCAGGCGGCCCTCGCGCTCGTCGCAGAGCAGCTGAGCGCGGTGCGCCCAGAGCTGTTGAATGCCAACGCGTCGACAATGATGGACGCCTATGAAATGAGCGTAAACGACCTCGCGACCGAGCTCGAACTCCGGGAAAAACTTGAGTGCAAGGCGCCAGAATTTTCTGCGCTTCCAGCCGACGACGCGGCCTCGGGTCAGACAAACCCGGCGATCATGTCGCTCATTCATCAAGCCTTCTCCTGCGACTTGGTGTCAACCGTCACTTACGCCCCGGGCGGCGAAAGCATGAACGAAATCAGTCACGCACATCTCTACGATGAGAAGGAACACAACGACAGCAAACTGAAGAGCTATCTCGGCAACAACCTGCACAGTGCTTCGCACAAGAACGACGCGGCCGCTCACAAGACTCAGGAATTAGTGCGACGAAGCCAAGCGCAGTTGGTCGCGGACTTCCTCGACAAGATGAGCACGACGCCGGAGCTGGACGGTAGTGGCGACATGATGATCGACAACACCGTAGTTTGGATGACGTCAGCGCAGTCAGTCTACATCCACGGCTTCGAGGACTACGCGAACCTGTTCTTTGCAGGAAAGAACGCGAATCTTCGAACTGGTTATCACTACGACATCTCGAACAGCACCAAC
>CAVQAT010000005.1:0-146971 GCA_963710555.1 uncultured delta proteobacterium | reverse complement strand
CCCTGAGGTTCCTCCCCACGCAAGATCGCATCGGAATTTTCAACAATTCCGCTCTGGCCAGTTTGACGAAAGATCACATCGAGACGAGCGAGGGGATTTCCCCGAGGCAATCAAATCTTGGAGAAGCGCCCGGACCAACCGAAGGCAACTGGTCGGAGTCTCCCACAATCACGACTCGCGCAGCCTGCGGCACTGCATCAAGAAGGCTCTCGGCCAGATCGATGTCAATCATCGAAGCCTCATCGACGATGAGCAATCGCACTCCAAGGATCGTCCTTGTGACGCGCGAACTCGTTTCCTCGACCCTCCACTTCGAGCAGGCGATGGAGTGTTTGAGCTTGCCTACCTGTAGATCCGGTCAATCGCTTTGCGGCCCGACCCGTAGTGCGGCTAAATGAATACGCAGGCGCTCCTTGTCAAAAACACCCAGAATCGACTTGACCAGAGTAATTTTCCCGATTCCTCGACCTCCGGTGATCACGAGCAGCTTTTGCTCAACTGCCGCTTGAACGGCAGCGCGCTGGGCAGGAGCCAATGTGATCTTTTGGTTTTCCTCAAACTGACTCAGACGAGTCGACCAATCGGGCACTTTCGTTCGCGCCGCTTCTCGAAGCGATGCCAGCCTCGCGCTGATGTGCTCTTCAGCTTGATGCAATTTGGCGAGGTAGACGTCGTCGTCTTGAACCACTAAGTGCTCAGCTGCCCACAGAGCGTCAATCGCCGCATCCACGTGCCCCGCATCGATCTCAAGCATCTGAGCTGCTCGATCAATGAGAAGCCCTCGCGAACACAGACAATGGCCCTGATCAGACATGGCACGCAGCTCATGAAGCACGCCGGCCTGAGCACGCTCGGGATGGTCGAGCGAAAGTCCCCTCGCGCGAGCGATGCGATCCGCTGTCTTGAAGCCCACACCTGGCAGTTCAATCGCTAAGCGGTAGGGATTCTGCTGAACCACCGCAGAGGCTTTCTCTCCAAAGTGTTGAACAATACGCGCCGCCAATGCGGGAGGCGCCGTGCGCCTGCAAAGCGAGAAGAACATTGCTCAGCGCCGTGTGTTCGACCCATGCGCTACGAAGCTCCTCGCTCCGCCCTTTTCCGAGCCCAGGTACTTCCGCAAGGCGATGCGGTTCGGCATCCAAGATCCTCAGGCTCTCCAGGCCAAAATACTTGACGATACGCTTCGCAAAACCAGGTCCGATCCCAGCAATCACGCCGCTACCCAAGTACTTCTCCAGTCCAGCGAGGGTATCTGGAGCCACAGCAACCAAGCTTTCGACTCGAAACCTCTCACCGTGGCGCGCATCACTTTCCAGCCGCCCCGAAACTCGCACCTGGCTACCTGGCCCGACAGCTTGCATCACACCTACTGCGGTGACCTGTGTATGTCCGGGCAGCCCTGTCACTCCGCCCAGTCGAATGACGCGAAAACCAGTCTCCTCGTTCGCGAACGTCACTCGTTTGACTTCACCCAAGATCGTCGAGCCCACCCTCACGGCGTGCCAGAGGCAGACCAAGAGTGCAAGGGTCGCTCGACAGCACGGAATGCCCCCAAATTACCGTGTGAAACGCTTGCGGGCGATGCGGAAGCCAAGCTATCTCGAAGATCATCATGTCGTTTCATGCTCAGCAATCTTCCCAAAATGGCGCGCGACTCCACTCGGCCTGTGCCTGCGCCTCAGCGAGGCGATTCACTCCCGGCTCCACGAAGAGAAAGTATGAGCGTTCTCGTCCCTTCCAGGTAACCCACCTGGCGCTCGACCTGGATGTCGACATGAAGGCCAAGGCGGTGAGCGGCACCGCGACTCTCGACTTTATTCGACGCGCAGCTCAAGGCGACGAGCTTCGACTCGACGGACATGGCTTTCAAATCGAAGCCTTGAGCCTCAAGACCAATGATGGGCGCCACCGCAAGTTGACGACCAACGCCTACAGCTACGATGGCGATGAGTTCATCATCCCGGTGGAAAACGATCTCAGCTCCGGGCAACTGATCATCACCTACCGTGCTGTGCCACGACTAGGGCTCTACTTTCTTTCACCCGATAAGAAAGTAGCCGATCGACCCGAGCAGGTTTGGAGCCAGTGCCAAGACGAAGACGGAAAGTACTGGTTTCCCTGCCAAGACAAGCCGCATGTCAAGATGAGCTACGAGCTCCGCGCCAGAGTTCCGGGCGGAATGACTGTGCTCTCCGGCGGCGAGTTGCTCGAAGAGAAGCGTCCGACCAAGGGAAGCTGGGAGTTTCATTTCCAACTGGATCAACCCACTCCGGCTTACTTGATCACCTTGGTAGTCGGGCGCTTCGACGAATGGGAGGAATCAGTCGAGCTACCCTCAGGTCGCAACATTCCTCTCAGATTTCTAGTCCCCCCTGGTGCAAAGGCAGAGGGAAAACGTGCATTCGTTGGAACGGCGGAGATGCTTCGCCTGTTTTCAGAAAAGACAGGCGTCGAATACCCTTTCAATCGCTACAGCCAGGTAGTGGTCGCCGACTTCATCTTCGGCGGCATGGAAAATAGCACGGCGACGACAATGTATGAGCATATCTTGCTCGACAAGACGGCGGCGCTTGACATCGAGTCTCACGACTTAGTCGCCCACGAACTGGCTCATCACTGGTTTGGTGATCTTGTCACCTGCCGTGACTGGTCTCATGCATGGCTCAACGAAGGATTCGCCACCTACTTCGAACACGTCGAACTCGAGCATCGACTCGGTCGAGACGAATACGAACAGAACGTCACCGCCGACTTGAATCAATATCTCGGCGAAGCTCATGGCGACTACATGCGTCCGATCGTGTGTCGTGATTACGAGGAGCCGATCGATCTGTTTGATAGGCACCTTTATCAGAAGGGCGGCTTGGTCCTTCATATGTTGCGGCGTCGTTTAGGCGATGACTGTTTCTGGTCCGCAATTTCCGGCTATTTGAAAAAGCATCGCGAAGGCATCGTTGAGACGACGGATCTGATGCGCGCGATGGAAGAGTCGAGCGGACTCAGTCTCGAAAAGTTCTTCGACCAGTGGGTGATGAACCCTGGGCATCCAGAGATCAGCGTGCGAATCACGTTTGAAAATGGCTCACTCTTCGTCGATGTCGAGCAAACTCAGAAGACAGAAAATGTCGCTGTTTTTGAGCTGCCTTTCGAGGTTGAAATTTGCGTGAATGGAGAGCGCTCAATCATCAAGAGACTGATAGACGAGAAAGCTTCATCACTGGTAATTCGCACGGAACAGCGCCCCGATTGGATCAGCCTCGACCCAGAATACAAGCTCGCGGCTCCCTTCTCGCTGACCGCACCTGCTGATCTGCTTCACAACCTCCTCAAGGACGGCCCCACTCCTCGCGCTCGGCGTATGGCAGCGCTGGCTCTCGCGAAACGACAGGATCCGAAAACGATCGAAGTCCTCGCGGCCAGCCTGCACAATCTCAAAGAGTCATGGATTGTCCGCGCGAAAGTCGCCGAATCCCTAGGCCGCATTCGTGGCGAAATGGCGGAGAAAGCCCTGCTCAGCGCATGCGACACGGAGAATCATAAAGTGAGGCGGGCAGTTGCGGAAGCATTGGGCTCCTTGCGAAGTGAAAGCGTCACAAATGCTCTCATCTCCCTCACGAAAGACAAGAGCTATCTCGTGACCGCCGCTGCCGCCCGCTCCCTTGGTTACTGCCCCGACCCACGACGCACCAAGATCCTCACGGATCTCCTCAAAAAGAACTCCTGGGCGGACGTCATTCGCGGCGGTGCTCTTACCGGGCTTGCCAATTCTCGCGACGAAGACGCCGTGAGCACTCTGATGGAGTGGACTGAGTACGGCAAGCCACTCCGAGCGCGACGAATCGCTCTCAGTGCACTGCCACGGCTCGGAGAAGGAAAAAAAGTGCGCGAACACCTGGTCGACCTGCTTCAGGATCGCGACCCCCACATTCGCTCCGCTGTGCTTTCCGCCCTCGGCACTCTGGCTGATCCGAAAGCCAAAGATGCAATCGTCGATCTCCAAAACAGCGAACTTGACGGAGGCGTTCGCTCTCGAGCGCAGCAGGTTCTGCTCGATCTGGGTAAGGATGGAGCAGCTGGACTCAAAGAAGTTCGCCACGAGAACCAAAAGCTCACGCGCGAGATGACGACTCTAAAAACACGCCTCGAGAAGTTGGAGCAGCAGTTTTCCCCGAAGAAGGCTCTCAAGAATCCGGCGAAGGAATCCACCGGCACCAAAAAATCAGCTCCTGGCAAGAAGAGCGCGAGGAAGACGTCCAAAAAACCGCGTCGCTGATTTTCGCTTTGAGAAGTTTGGCTAGAACCTCCTCATGACCTCTCGCTACCCGAGTTTATCGCCGCAATTTGTGTGGGGCGTCGCAACCGCCTCCTATCAAATTGAAGGTGGCCACGACGCCGAGGGGAGAGCCCCAGGCAACTGGGACGTGTTCTGCCGACGCCCCGGCAGCATCTACGAAGGGAATGACGGCGACCGTGCCTGCGATCACTACCATCGACTCGAAGAAGATCTCGATCTGATAGGCGGCCTCGGTGTGAACGCATATCGCTTCGGTGTGAGTTGGTCGCGCCTGCTCCCCAGTGGCACAGGAGAGGTAAATCAAGCTGGCGTGGCTTTCTACGATCGTCTGATTGATGGCTTACTTGAGCGCGGCATCACGCCCTACCTCACGCTCTTTCATTGGGACTACCCTCAGGCGCTCGAAGTTCAGGGTGGATGGCTGAATCCAGCGAGTCCCGGCTGGTTTCAAGAACTCACCGAGCTCATCGCACGACGCTACGGCGACCGAGTCCGCCATTTCTTTACGCTGAACGAACCTCACGCCTTCATCGAGGGCGGGCTGCGGCACGGCCGTCATGCTCCGGGGATGACGCTTCCACTTGAGCAGGTGCTGCTCGCCGGTCATCACGCGCTACTGGCTCATGGTCTTGCCACCCAAACGTTGAGGGCGCTGGTTCCAGATTCTTGGATCGCCATGGCGCCGGTGCTCGTATGTGCCATCCCCGAATCGACGACACCAGAAAACATCGAAGCGGCGCGAGCCTGGACTTTTTCCATGCCTGACGACGTGCTCAGGCGATCAAGCTGGTGGATGGACCCTGCATTCGGGAGAGGATACCCCGAGGACGGCCTAGCCCAGTTCGGGCACCTCATGCCCCAAGTCACCAGTGCTGATCTCCAGTTGATTGCTCAACCCCTAGATGCGGTAGGCTTCAATCTCTACGACGCATGTACTGTGCGTGTGGGAGAGGATGGGCTGCCCGAAATCTGCCAGGAGCCACAAGGGCGCGCCCGCACTAGCTTCAATTGGCCAGTCACTCCCGAGGCCCACTATTACGGACCGCTCTTTGCTCATGAAAGGTACAATCGCCCGATCATGATCACAGAAAACGGCCTCTCCAACAGGGACTGGGTCCATGTCGGCGGCGAAGTCCTCGACCCCGAACGAGTCGACTTCATCAACAGTCACTTGGAAGCTCTCCATCGCGTCGCGGCTGAGATCCCCGTTTCAGGATACTTCCATTGGTCGCTACTCGACAACTTCGAATGGAACCACGGATACAGGGAAAGATTTGGACTCGTTCATGTCGACTACGCGACCTTCAAACGAACTCCGAAGCTCTCCTACCAGCACTACAAGAACATCATCCAAGAATTCCGCGGCTAGCGCCGTGAGGAACCCGCTAGAACTCGAGCTTCATCCCTTCCTTTGCAACCATCGCGCCTTCCCACACTTGGCGCGCCTTTTCGCCGATGTCATCCATGAAGGCATCATCATGCTCAGGGTCATGATGAAATATCGCAAGCTTCTTGACGTCTGCAGCTCGACAGAGACGTACCGCCTCTTCCCAAGTCGAGTGTCCCCAACCGACCTTCTCGGGAAATTCTTCCTCAGTATAGGTCGCGTCATAAATCACTAAGTCAGAGCCTTCGATGAGACCCAAAATGTTCTGATCAGGCGCCCCGGGAACGTGCTCAGTATCAGTGATGTAGCAAATAGACTTGCCGCCATGTTCGATGCGATAGCCCGTAGCACCGTTCGGGTGGTTCAAACGTGCGGTCTTGATCTGTACGTCAGGACCAATCTTAAAAGAATCCCCGGCACGAAAGTCGTCGAAGCCCAGCGTGGCCTGCATGGCCTCTAGAGGCACGGGGAAGGTTGGCTGCATCATCTGACCCGCGAGGACGTCACGAATCGACCCCTGTTCAAGGTGCCCGGCCATGACGTGGAAGTCGTACCCCTTCTTGAAACCCGGCGCGAAAAAGGGAAAGCCGTTGATGTGATCCCAGTGGCTGTGAGTGAGAAGTAGATGAGCGGAAGTCACTCCGCGATCCATAAAGCTATGTCCCAAACCCCGGATGCCGGTGCCGGCATCAAGAATCAGCGCTTGGTCCCCCGCGCAGACCTCAAGGCAACTGGTATTCCCCCCATAACGAACATGACTTGAAGATGGGCAAGCAATACTGCCGCGCACTCCCCAGAATCTCAGACTGAGACTCATCCGCCCGCTCCACAATTCGCCAATTCGATAGCGCAAGTTCTGCGATCGAGTCTAACGAGTTCCTTCTTGCAGTTGTCCTGCTGCCAAACGCCCATTTTCGTTCACAAATGTCGTTCAAGATCGCCCCCCCTGTCAACGAGAGGTGCGAGATTTGACGAGAAGCGCGCTCTTTCCCGCATGGCTTCGCTGAATCACCTGCTGTCTTTGCATCTTTTGGATGGTGTCCGGCGGACAAAACTACGAGTAGCCCACCAGTGAGGCTTCATGAAGTAACCGCTCTTTGCCTCGGGTGCGCTACACGCCTGCAGGTTTGATGACTGCCCTTTCTCCGGCCCTGTGGTTTGATAACCTGGCCGCGGCGGTACCCGTGGAATCACAAGAACGAGAAAGTCGATATCAACTGCTGCACCGCATCGGCGTAGCGCTGAGTGGCGAGCCTGATCGGGATCGACTGCTCGACCTAATCCTGACCGAAGCACAAAAGCTGTGCTCGGCGGACGGCGGAACGCTTTACCTGCGGAACGACGCAGACGAACTTGAATTCACGATCGTCAAAAACAACTCGCTTGGAATCGCGCTAGGAGGAGAGTCCGAACAGCCGGTCACATTTGCACCTCTCTCCCTGTTCAATCAGGACGGGAGACCCAACCGTAAGAATGTGGCGACCCACGCCGTCCATCAAAAGGAGCTGGTCCACATTCCTGACGCCTACGATTCCAGCGCTTTCGACTTTTCCGGAACCCACGCCTTCGACAAGAAGAGCGGTTATCAAAGCAAGAGTTTTCTCACAATCCCTCTCGTCAATAGTAAGTCTCGCGTGATCGGAGTTTTGCAGCTGCTCAATGCCCAGAGCGATTCCGGCCAAGTCATCCCCTTCGCCATGGGGCATCAAGAAACGGTCGCAGCCCTGGCATCTCAAGCAGCCATTGCTCTCGACAATAAGCTACTGATCGAGGCCCAACGTGAGCTCCTTGAAAGCTTCATCAAGATGCTCGCCTCAGCGATTGACGCAAAAAGCCCCTATACCGGCGCTCATTGCGAGCGAGTCCCCGTGATCGTCGAAATGTTGATGCGGGAGGTTTGCGGAAGCGAGGATGGCCCCTTCGCCGATTTCAAGATGACGGCGGAGGAAGCTTACGAGCTGCACATCGCAGCCTGGCTCCACGATTGCGGTAAGGTCACGACCCCCACTCACGTCATGGACAAGGGGACCAAACTGGAGACGATTCACGATCGCATCGAAGATGTACGCACTCGATTCGAATTGCTGAGACGTGACGCAAAAATCGCCTACTTGGAGGCAGTGGCGGCCGGCGAAAAAGAACAGATGAGCCGCAAACGTTATGAAGACGAACTGGCGCGCCTCGACCGCGACCTCATCTTCCTGGAACGCGCCAATGTCGGTGGTGAGTATTTGCCTCCGGAATCTCAAGCACGTATTCGCGAGATCGGACGCGAAGTATTCGAAATTAGTGGAACACCGACGCGCCTCCTCAGCGATGAGGAAATTCTCAACCTGACCGTCTCTCGTGGAACTCTCACGGACGACGAGCGCATCATCATCAACGGTCATATGGTGCAAACCGCGCGGATGCTCGACGCGCTTCCCTTCCCTCGACACCTCCAGCGCGTGCCTGAATACGCCGCGGGTCACCACGAGAAAATGGACGGTGGCGGCTATCCTCGTGGCATTTTCGCGGGCGATATGTCGATCCCCGCGCGCGCCATGGCGATCGCTGATGTATTCGAAGCGCTCACGGCTGATGACCGCCCCTACAAGAAGGCGAAAAAGCTCAGCGAAGCCATGAGGATCATGGGTTTCATGAAGCGTGACAATCACCTCGATCCAGAGCTGTTTGATCTCTTCGTGACGAATCGCGTGTATCTTGAATTTGCTCGCAAGTACTTAGACTCTTCGCTCATCGACGAGGTCGACGAAGCCGCTCTGATCGCGATTCGACCCAAAGAATTCTCAGTTCCGAGCGAAGCTGAGCGAAAGGTCCGCAAGACTCAGTTTCTCGAGGCCTACGAAAAGCGTTTTCCATTGCGCGAGGGTTCTCAGAGCCCTCTCGTCTCGACTCCCTTTTTACTCACGCCCTCGGAAAAACCGGCCGTACATCTCCGAGGAGCGAACTCAACAGACGTCAAAGCGAAGACATGAGCGATTTGCGAGCGCTCTGGCTCGCCCCTTGCGCCATTCTCGTGACTCTCGCGTTTGCACTGGCGCTTCCAGAGCCCACCGAGCCGCATCCGGCGCTGCCTAACGAGCATGAAGAATATGGCTACCTCGGCTCAAGTGCTTGCAGGGCCTGCCACCCTGGCGAGTACGAATCCTGGAGCCAAACGTTTCACCGCTCGATGACCAGAAAAGTGTCGGAACTGAGCTGGGGAACCCCAGCCGCTCCTCCGCTTCCGGAGCGGCTCGAACTTTACGGTCGAATCTTCAGACTTCAGGAAATCGAACCGGGAAGAATCAGCGTTCGGGGCCCTGACCTCCATGCGGCTGGGCGCACGCTTCCCGCTCTCGCTCAGCTGAACGACGCCAGCCCCGAATGGCTGAGGAAGAAGGGTGAAGAAATATTTCGTAGCGCGCCAGAAGTTGAACGTGAGGTGGTTCTCGTCACGGGTTCGCACCACTATTTGGCCTTCTGGGTGGAAGGCGGGGCTGACGCTGAGCTTCGCCAATTGCCGTTCGTCTACTTCCTTCGAACAGGACGTTGGGTTCCGCGCGAGGAAGCATTCTTACAACCACCAGATGCGCTCCCCTTTGTCGCACGATGGAACGCAAACTGTATTCAGTGTCATTCAGTAGCTGGGCGCCCCAACGAATCAGAGGGCCAAGACGCCAGTGGAAATTTTTGGCAAAAGTACGAATCGCAGGTTGCCGAATTCGGGATCTCCTGCGAGGCCTGTCATGGTCCTGGAGGTCGCCACACCAAACACTTCCGGAATCCTCTCAGTCGGGTCGCCGCTCACCAAAAGGAAGATGACTCGAAGAGTGCCGCTTACATCTTTAATCCGCGTAAAGCCTCAGCAAAGCTGGGCTCAGAGGCCTGCGGACAATGCCACAGCTACTTTCTCCCCACGGATGCTGAAGACTGGTGGGAAAACGGGTTCAGCAGCAGCTACCAGGCAGGTCTCCCGCTTTCTCACTCGCGTACCGTGGTCAATGCCGAAGACTTCACGGTCGAGCATTCGCCGGAGATTTCAGCTCTTGCAGCAGCGCGTGAGAGTCTATTTTGGGACGATGGCAGCATGATTGTGGGTGGGCGCGAATACAACGGGCTCATCAAGAGCCCCTGCTTTGAGCATGCTCAGGACGATAGGAAGATGAGCTGCCTATCTTGTCATTCGATGCACGAAAGCGATCCCAATCGACAAATTGCAGCCCGCTTCTCAAGTCGCGAAACAGAAGACACCATGTGTACTCAGTGTCATGAATCACTCGATAAAAATCATAGCCGCCATCAGCCCGATTCTGCAGGAGCGCGCTGTGTCTCCTGCCACATGCCGCGCACCAGCTACGCGCTGCTTCAGGGAACGCGCTCTCACCGCATTTCGTCTCCCCGTGAAGAGCAAACCAGCCCCCCCAATGCTTGCGCGCTCTGTCATGCGGATCAGACCCGAGCCTGGTTTACCGCCCAATTGGCCGCATTCGGTGACCAAGCTGCTTCATGGCCTGCGGCAAGTAGCGACGACACTAGCTTAGATGACGTCTTACCTTGGGCCGCTGAACTCAGTCTTGCGCACAACGCAATCACTCGCGCCCTCATGGCAGATGCCCTCGGCAGCAAAGAGACTCTTGCCGCTAGCGGAAGTTCAGTGAGTCGACAACTGCTACCCCTGCTCCAGCAAGATGAGTACGCCGCTGTTCGCCACATCGCCCGTCGCTCATGGGGGCGCCTGAAACTGGCTAGGCAACAGCTCAAACCAGCTCAGGAGACACGGCTCCCGAGCAGTGCGACGCTTGACCTTCTTAGGCGTCAAGACACTACTCCGATCGTGATCAGCGAATGAACAGTAGATCCGCAAGCCCCAGCCACATGCATAGAGCAAGGAACATTCGACGCCACCTGATCGAAGGCTGGGGCGGCCTGTTTGTATTCACTTGCCTCGGCGTCACGCTGGAGTGCCTCTTGGCTTTCAAGGTACCTCTCTATGTCGACGTTGACAGTGAATCGCGACGCCTTCTCTGGCGTCTTGCCCACGCGCACGGCACTCTCCTATCCCTGATTCATCTGGCAGCCGCCTTCAGCTTCGGGCGCTTTGCCGAAAGCGCTTTTCCGCGTCCCGCGGGTTTGATTTCGGGAACACTTTCAGGCGCGGGGCTGCTGATCCCAGGTGGTTTTTTCCTCGCCGGGCTCGATGCCCACTCAGGGGACCCAGGCCTGAGCATCGCCTTGGTCCCCGCTGGTGCCCTGCTCTTGCTGGTGGCTCTCGCATTTTGTGCTCGCGAGAGTTTCCGCAGTACCTACACGAGCCTACTGAGCACCAAGAGTCCCACCGCACCTATCGCTGCACAAAACGAAGAATCCCCCTAGAAAGCCCAGGCAAATAGCAACGATTGATTCTTTCCGTTTTTGTTCCTTGTCTTTCTTTGGTTCCGGAAAATCGGGCCGTACTGGTTGAAGTGAATCAAATCAAAAGGCGAAAGGGGAACTCATGTTGTTTGGCTATTTGAATGAACCAGATCATCGTTTTCATGACGACGTCCAAAGCTCCGAAGCGACTATCGAGTGCTTCGCCTTTGACAGACCTTTGATCTTGAAAACCGAACTGCACGTCGCCGGAGCGATGGCCTTCGCCACGACCTTTGGCTTCGGCGGACTGTCCTTGATTGAATGGGCGCTGCTACAAACTTTTGAATCCGTGTGCCAAGATGCTGATAGAGCAGCCGCGCTCGAAGCAGAACTGCTGCGTGAATTCGAAACCGAGATCGAATCAGATCTGGACCTAGAGATCGACTTCGAGAGATTGACTGCGGAGTTTTCTCCGCCGTCTAACCCATCCGGCAAATAGTTCGCTGACTGGCGCTCAATCGCCGAGAACGGGAAGCGCACGGGACAGCGAAAAGCCCTTGTGATCGATGTCCCCCGAGTAAGCCAACACCTCCACGCCTAAGTTGCGAACACGGGAGAGTGTGGCGGCATAGACCGGATCGATGTCCGCAGCTGCTTCGACAGACGTTGCATCCGTGCGTGCTGCACAGAAAAGTAAAACCGCGCGATCTCCCGCCTCAACAACTCGAGCGAGTTCTTCGAGATGCTTGGTGCCTCGAGCCGTCACAGAATCCGGGAACGCACTGCGCCCATTTCCCAGCCCCAGGGTGACGTTCTTTACCTCGACGTAAGCCCGCCCGGGTGAACCACTGAGCAGAAAGTCAATGCGACTTCCGGTCCCGTACTTCACCTCCGACTGGATGACGTCATAGCCTGAGAGCTCGCTGATGGTCCCCGAGCAAAGGGCGTCAGCGACCACGCGATTCGCACCGACCGGATTCACATAGATGCGGGCTGATTCTGCTTCAGCCACTTCCCAGGTGTAAGGCAACTTCCGCCCCTCCCGCGCCCGGCTGAGCCACACGCGCGGAGCTGGTTCGAGTAAGCTTTTCATCGAGCCTGGATTCGCACAGTGAGCGGTCACCTCCTCGCCAGTGTCCAAGCGAACGTCGGCGAGGAAGCGCTTGTAGCGTTTGAGCAACTGTCCAAAGACTAGCTCAGGAAAGTCCATGTCGTTTCCTCGAATCCAAACGAGCTATTTGAGCAAACGCCAGGTCGTGCCTTGGGGTGTGTCAAACATTTCCACCCCCTTCGCTTCAAGCTCGCCGCGAACAGCATCGGCCGCCGCAAAATCCTTGTCGCTGCGCGCCTGGTTTCGGCGCGACAAACATTCCTCAACCCAGGACTTATCGACTCCCATCTTGCCAGCGCGACGGTCGCGAATTCGATTCAAGAACGCCTCGGGATCATCCAAGCCCAGACCAAGCACCTCGCCTGCTAGAGCCAGTCCACGACCGGCAGCCTCATAGGTGGTGCGGCTGACTGCCCCCTTTTTCGCAAGAGCCTTATCGCACATCTCATTGACTGCCTTGAGCAAGCCAGCGAGGTGTCCCACCGCTTGAGCCGTATTCAAGTCATCGTCGAGAACCTTGGAGAGACGTGCGGGAAATTCGCCGATCTCCGGCGATGACGGCGCCGTCGAGTCCTTGACGCGATTTTCGCCAATACTTCGAAACCTCAAGTGGGTCGCGTAGAGGTATTCGAGGCGCGCCTCTGCCTCCGAAAACTGGGGAAACGCCAGCAGGTTCCCGGCTTCGTCGAGATCGACTTCCAGATTGAAGGGAGAACGATAATGCACAGTCAAGAGCGAGTAGCGCACGGCCTCCGGTTCGACGTGCTCGAAAGCTTCACGCAGGCGGAAGAAATTCCCTAAGCTCTTCGCCATTTTCTCGCTGTTGATCTGCACGAAGCCGTTGTGCATCCAGTGTGAGGAGAAGCACTTGCCCGTGGCGCATTCCGCCTGGGCGAGTTCATTTTCGTGATGCGGAAACACCAAGTCGAGTCCGCCTCCGTGCAGATCAAAACTCTCGCCGAGGTACTTAATGCTCATGGCAGAACATTCAATGTGCCAGCCTGGACGCCCCTGACCCCAGGGACTCTCCCAAGAAATTCCACCCGCGGGTGCATTCTTCCACAAGGCAAAGTCAAAGGGGTGCTTCTTTCGCGCACTTTCCCCCTCATTCAGGCGCTCACTGGCACCGGCTTCCATCTGCGAGAGATCACGATGGCTCAACTTGCCGTAGTCCGAGCAGCTTGCCACATGAAAGTAGACATCGCCCTCGGATTCGTAAGCATGACCACGCTCGATCAACTTGGCGATCATGTCTCGGATCTCGTCCAGATGTTCACTCACCTTCGGCTGATGATCAGGCTCGACGTTGTGCAGTCGAGCCATATCGGTCAAGTACGACTCAAGCATACGCGTCGATAGGCTCGCAGGGGTCTCACCATTTTCAGCTGCGCGATTGATGATCTTATCGTCAATGTCCGTCACGTTGCGGACGTAGGTCACCCGCTGACCCTGACTGCGCAGGTGCCGTACCAGCGTATCGTAGACGATACAGGGACGCGCATGACCAATGTGCGCGTCATCGTAGGTGGTCGGACCGCAGACATAAATGCGCGCGTGATCCGGCTCCTCAGTGACGAAGGGCTTTTTCTTATTGGTGAGGGTATCAAACAACGTGAGCGTCATGCCGCCGCGGACCCTACTTTCAAATGGCGTCTCGAACCAGTCGTTCAGAGTTCCCAGCTGTCCAGGCGGGGCAAGGTCTCTGACAGCTGATATTTCCCTCTTTCTCCCACGCTCAGCCGCCCGGCGGCGAAATCGACGTCGTGGGTGAAAAGCAGCCAACTGCCCTCCTTCAGGTCCTCGTAGAGCGCACGCTTTTCATCGATCAGCTGCTCGGGAAATCGATCATATCCCATGGTGATGGGCAGATGCACCCAGGGACTTCCTGGAACCAGATCTGCACAAAAAGTGGCCGATGTGTCTCGCCCCTGAATGGTGGGAAGCAGCATACCGGGCGTATGACCAAAGCTCGTTCGCAGAAAAATGTTCTCGCCCAGTAGCGCGTGTTGTCTGGCCTCATCCGGAACAACGACGAGTCGTCCGCTTCGCTCAAGCAACTCGATGAGTTCAGGGATGAACGAAGCGCGATCGCGGACGTGCGGAGCACGAGCCCGCTGCCAAGCTGTTTCACCGACAAGAAAATTCGCCCGTGGAAAAACCAGCTCGGCCTTCTTGCCTTCTTGAAACTGGTTGAGCAGCCCCCCCGCATGATCAAAATGAAGATGACTCAGGAGAACAGCGTCGATCTCCTCAGGCGCAATCGCTCGTTCCTCAAGTGAACGAAGAAGCACGTGCTCGTCTTCAACGACTCCGTATCGTTGTCGGAGCTGAGGCGGAAAGAAGCTTCCCACGCCTGTTTCGATGAGTAGCTTTTGTCCCGCTTCTTCAACAAGAAAACAGCGACACGAGAGCCGTATTCTTCCCAGCTCATCCGCGGGGCACCAACGTTCCCAAAGAGCGCGAGGCACGTTGCCGAACATTGCGCCGCCGTCGAGGCTCTGGCGATTGCCTTCCAGGGAAGAAATCAGAATCATATTCGGGAAGTTTCCCCCGGACGAACGGCCAAAGCTAGTCATCATGCCAGGCATTCAGCCGACCGTTCGGTTCAATGAGAGGGGGGGAATGCTCAGCTCGATTCACTGGCCAATCAGCTCGATTCACTGGCCAAAGGACAGAGTTATGGAACCAATTGAATATTGCGATTCGAGGAGCATGACTTAAGATCAAAAACAAGGCTGGCAAACCCGAGGTGTACAGGTCAGCCTTTGTCACTGCGGGATAGGTACGGGGGGAACCGTTCAACTCACGCAAAAGCCTTCCCATGAGCCAAACTCAGGCCCTTGTTCAAAATTCCCCCATCAGCGTGACCATCGATCACGCGGGTCTACGACTTAACTCGGCGTTTCAGCCGATCATCAGCGTCGTGCACTCAAAGATAGTGGGCCACGAGGCATTGCTCCGTGGACGGGACGAAAAAAACAACTCGCTCTCTCCGGCCGAACTCTTTCCACAACTTGTTGCGACGCTGTCAGCCGCCCAAGTGAACGAGACCTGCACGCGCCTTCATCTGGATAGCTTCGCGAGCCGCAAGGCCGATGGTTGGCTCTTCTTGAACGCTAGCCCCGACTCCATGCCTGATCGCGCGGGTGTGGTGGCCCAATTCGGCCGATGGCTGAGTGAAAGCGGTGTGAAGCCTCATCAAGTCGTGGTTGAAATCATTGAGACCCGAACGTACGACGAGTGCCAGCTCGCCGATGCGGTCGCGGGGTTCCGTGACCTCGGTTGTTTAGTCGCCATCGACGACTTCGGAGCAGGTGAATCCAACTTCGAGAGAGTGTGGCGTCTCCGCCCGGATATCGTAAAGCTTGATCGCGCGATGATTACGGAGGCGGCGAGCAATCCTCTGGTTCACCGAATTCTCCCGGGCATCGTCTCCTTAGTGCACGAGGCCGGCTGCCTCGTGGTCATGGAGGGCATCGAAACCGAGCGCCAAGCTCTGATTGCTCTGGAAAGCGATGTCGACTTCGTCCAGGGCTTCTACTTTCTGCGTCCCTCGTCCGAGGCCTTTGGCCCCACTGACATTGCCGATCAATTCAAATCTCTTTCGAACCGCCTCCGATCAACTGAAGCAGAGAAAACCGCACTGAACGAAAGTTTTTTTGCGAGCTACCGCGCAAGTTTCGCAGCCTGTGTGACCACCCTTCAGGGCGGGACTGCATTCGAAGAGGCGAGTTCAAACCTACTTTCAAGCGCTGGGGTGCAGCGTGTCTACCAACTTGACGACGCAGGCCACCAAGTAGGAAGCAATGTCGAAACTCTCGACCTCGAAGCGGTTGATGCTCGCTTTGCACCTTGCGCCGACGCCGCCGGAGCCAACTGGCACCGACGTCCCTACTTTCGACGCGCCATGGCTCATCCGGGAGCAGTACAAATATCCCGCCCCTACCTCTCAATTCGAGATGCGAGACCCTGCGTGACGATGAGCATTGCCTATTCTCTGGGGGAACAGGTGCGCGTGCTTTGTGTCGACCTCGACCAAGCGGAAGAGCCGCCATCCCATGATGGCAAGCGACATTCCGGGACGAGACGTCGCTCGACATTGCTCTGAAGCGGCCGTGTGCGGAACTTAGCTCGTAGCAGCAACCCAGGCTGACCATTCGGAAATCACTCGGGCCAGCGCAGCATAACCGCGGGACGTGGGATGAATCCCATCCGGACGCTCATTAAAGTGCTCTGCAAGGGTTTTCCAGGACGCGAACAAGTCGAGGTACGCGATACCCTGCTCGTCCGCCATCCTTTGAAAATCCAGACTGAGCGCGCGCAGCCGTTCATCGCGAAATGAGAATTTCTCACCCGCTTCACGCTCAAAAATCAACTCCTCTCGCGCCACAGGTACTGGACTGATCCAGAGCACGGTACCGAAACGCTTCATCTCCTGAACGATTCGGCCCGTAAGCTTCAAACTTCGTGAGTGCGGAACTCGCAGTTGGCCGCGATACTTGGCCGTGTCATTCGTCCCGATACAGAGAAGCAACAGATTCCTCGCGGTCGGTTGAAGACGAGCAGTGAGTTCTGCTTCGATACGACGCGACAAATCGAGGCTAGTATTGCCGCGCACCCCGAGGTTATAGGTCGTCACCTCGTGAGGATCAGGAAGCATGGCAGTTAAACGACTCAGCCAGCCGAGGCCTGTTTCATCCCCAACGCCTTGGGTGAGAGAGTCCCCGCAGGCAATCACAGTGAGAGGCGGTCGCAACATCAGGAACAAGACTGACCTAGCTGCGCGTTCGAATCAATTCGAGGGACTTGCTATCGTGCACTGTTCCGGGCCAAATCCCACTCAATGAACAATCGAGCCACGCCGAGAAGAAGAGCCGCGCTCTTCGACATGGACAAGACCCTCGTCCGCGTGAATACAGCTCGCCTTTTTTCGCGCTACCGCCGCGCTCGGGGACAAGAAGGGTTGCGCACCCGACTCCAGGTGAGCCTGTGGTTATTTCAGTATTCACTCGGCATGATCGACGCCACAAGAGTCGCCCGAAAGGCACTGGCTGAATACAAGGACACTCTTGAGTCCGACATGATCACGATGTGCAATGAGTGGTTTCCAGAATACGTTCTCCCAGAAGTGAGCCCAGCGGCGCGCGAGCGAGTAAAAGAGCACCAAGATCGGGGCGACCTGGTGGCAATCGTGACCTCTGCCACGATCTATGGCGCCGGGCCTCTCGGACGTGAGCTAGGGATCGAAGATGTTCTCACTACCGAGCTGGAAGTGAAAGATGGTCGATTCACGGGAGATGTGGTCGAGCCGCTTTGCTATTCTCAGGGCAAGATCGAACGCGCCCGCAAACTGCTCGACCGCCACAGCATCGCACTAGAAGACGTGAGTTTCTACTCAGATAGCGTCACAGATCTCCCGCTGCTGCGAGCTGTCGGAACCCCGATGATCGTCAATCCCGATGCGCGCTTGCTCCGCGAAGCAAGAAAACAAGGCTGGCCAATTCTCAACTGGTAGCGCCGCCATCGGGCGCTCGCATCCCGAAATGCGACTGAAATCGAGTAGCAACGAACGAAAAACCACACAACGGCGAGCGACGCGAGGGTACGAGGCAGCCAGCGCCTCACAAAACGATGGTGGGGGACTGTGAATGTGGTCCAAAGCACGCGCTTCACAATTCGCGCGGGATCACGCACTGAATCAAAGTACGTCAGACGCTCTTCTTCAGGCGGATAGATCACTTGGGTGGGAACGAATACGAGCGGTAACCCAAGCCGCGCAGCCCGTAGCACAACGTCTGACTCAAACGCATAACCGGGATCGGGGCACTCTAGGTTCAGGGTGGATGTCACAGGATAGCGGCGCAGGCCACACTGGGTATCTTCAAGCCTCTTTCCTGCAAACAACGACAGAACCGTATTGGAGAAACGGTTCGACATTTGATTCGGACGCGGCGCACCCGCAGCCTTCAGATCGCGCACGCCCAGCACCAGCACTTCCCTTGGCGCGTCAAACTTCATCAGCCGAACGGCCTCTCGAGGTGGATGCTGGCCGTCTGCGTCAAGAGTCACGACGGTCTCAATCCCACGAGCCTTGGCCCAGAGGAAAGCCGTCAGAAGCGCCGCTCCCTTTCCTCGATTTTCGGGATGCAGGATGACTTCCGCTCCACTGGCGCGAGCGATCGCGCTTGTCGTATCGCTTGATCCATCGTCAATCACGACGATGGGGGTCTTTTCCAGGCCCGCTTCCTCGCGCGCGAGTTTCAGCTCTTCTAAGACTGCGCCAATAAGAGTCGCCGCATTGTAGGCCGGGATAACGAAAGCTGAGTCGATGATAGCTGCCAAATGGGTCGGTTCACCGGCTGCTGCTGTTGCCCACCCAAAAAGGCGCGCTCCGGTGTCTCCAAGGTGCCCGATACTCCAGAGTTCCCGTCTGGTTGTCCATAGCAGTTGCACTCCCGGGTCAAGCTGCCAGAACCGCGGCTATGGATGGCCCCTTAGCCCCAGAACTCCTCGCAGAAGTCACGCGGCGCGCCAAGAAACAGATCCGTGCGCGCATGAAAGCGATTCGGACCGGTCATGGCCCAGCAGCGCTTGAGAAAAGAAGCCAGGCATTGGTGACACGACTACTCGCCGAACCAGATCTGCAGGCGGCTCGAGCCATCGCCTCATTCTGGCCGATGGAAGGCCGCGGCGAAATTGATTTGCGTCCGCTCGACGCAGCGCTCCGCGAGATGGGAAAAAAAATCTACTATCCCTTCATGGACCCGCTTCCAGCCGGCGGCTTCCGCACCGGATTTCGCCTAGTTGAGGACCCGGACCAACTCGTGGAGCGCGGCCAAGGTTTCGCCGAGCCACCTCGGGACGCAAGAATGGCCGCGCCTGGAGATGTCGACATTGTACTCGTCCCCGCCTTGGCCGTTGATGCGTTCGGAATGCGAATCGGTTACGGTGCCGGCTACTACGACGCCACGCTGAGCGACGTGTGCCCCCCAGCCGAAAGCTGGGTTGTCGCGTATCACTTTCAGCTCATGGCAGAGTTGCCTGCCGAACCTCACGACCAAAGTTGCACCCGCGTCATCACTGACCAACGTTGCTATGACGCGTCACCGCTGCCTGGGCAATCAGACTAAACTTGTCTCGCTCCGTCCCGCTCGACCGAGCCCTTACTGAGCTTCGCTCGAAAGCTCACCAGCCTCAACGAGCTTCGCTCGAAATAAGCCCTCAGCGGGCATCCCGGCGCGCACGACAAGCAGCCTTGTCGACGCACTGACCGTAGAGTTCGTGCTTATGGTGCGTGATTCGAAACCCATACTGAGTAGCGATGCGCTCCTGAAGCTCTTCAATCAGCGGCTCCTCGAACTCCACGATGTTGCCACACTCCACGCAAATGAGGTGGTCGTGATGGGCATCATCGTCAGCGATCTCATAGCGGGTGGCGCCATCACCAAAATGAAGCTCATTGGCCATCCCGCCTTCGGAGAGCATTTTCATCGTGCGATAGACCGTCGCGTAACCGACCCTCGAATCCACTGCCCGCACTCGGTGAAGTAGCTCTTCGATGGTCGCGTGATCATCGCTTTCGAAAATGTATTGACGATCAACTTACGTTGCTCGGTCGTTCGGAGCCCCTTCTCATTCATGTAATCATCGAGATTACGGCGCAATCGCTCGATGCTAGGCGACTTCGGGGCAGCCCCAACCGGAGTAGACGGAGTATCCTCTTTGCTCACCTCAGAGTCATGCCATAAGGCAGTCGAACAGAACAGGGGGCGGTCATCTCGGGTCTAGAACGCCCGCCTACGTAGCCAGCGCTGACAGAACAAGTGAGCCACCATTCCTGCGATTCCAGCTACTAGCGGTGCGACATAAACCGGACCGAGCAAACTTGAGCTGATCATCGCCCCAAGAGTTGTCGGCAAGTAGCTGACAGCGAGTGCAAAGTGTCCCGATGCCCGAATTCTCCTGGCACCGATAAGTGCAATCGCCGCCGGAATCACCCGATTCCCCACCAGGCCAACCCCCCGCTCATGCGGATGAGGTGAGTCTGCTCGCGTGATCGAAGCCCCTTCCAAAATAATCGGCACTAGGGCTGCGCCCAGCGCCCCATCATCACGGGGGCTGCCCCCAATCACGGCAACAGTGGCTCCAGCGTCAATCAAATTCCGCACCTCTGCGGCTCGATGTGGCGCAGGAACTTCGGGTCGAACGTGTTCACAGGCGAGAGCATGGGCCACTGCCTCGGTTGTTGCGCGAGAGTCACCTGAAAGCAGAACCGGTTCGATGCCCTCGTCCAGCAAGAGCTGCACCGTCGCTTTAGCTCCAGCGCGAAGACTATCTTGAAGCGCAAGCACACCGACCAAGTGACCATCTCGTGCGACCATGAGCGCAGTCAGTCCCCGAGACTCAAGACTACGCAGCGTTTCTTCCGCCATCGCGATGCTAATCCGCTCCTTGAGCAGGAGTTCACGACTTCCGACAACAAGCGGATCCCCCAGAGCGCTCACGCACACCACGCCCATTCCAGCGAAGGTGTTGTGACTCCGTGAGGCATCGGCCGAAACTCCGCGAGCATGAACAGCTCGAAGAACGGCAGCGGCGATGGGGTGATGGACAACGCTTTCAGCGCCTGCGGCAAGCGCCAATACCTCGCTGTCTTCAATCTGTCGAAACGCATGAATTTCGGCAACGTCCGGTTCCCCATGCAGCACAGTACCTCGCGCGCACAACACGGCGACCGTAACGGCACCAGAGCGATCCACCATTTCCTCGTCAGGAAAACTCACTCCGCGTCGAGCTAGATGACAAAGCCAGTTCTGGGTCACCAGGCTAGGAATCTGACGGGCTAGAGGCAGCGAAAACGCACCCAGTACAGATCCAAAAGCAGCCAACACGCTTGAGTAGCTCTGGCCTTGTGCCCAAAGAAGGGCCGCACAAGTGAGCCCCAAAACAGGCGCGCCATGATTAGCGACGCGTGCCGCCACACGAGAACCAAAAACACGATCTGAAAGCGGCGATATGCCTTCACCCACCAGGCTGGCAAAGGCACGCTCCGACCCCGTCTTTGAACAGATCATTCGCAGCTCGCCACTCTCGACCTGCCCCCCCGCAGTCACTTGAGAGCCTTCGTCGAGCTCAACATCGTGCTCTGCGCCGAGATAAAGTGAAACTCTAGCAGCACCTGCGACAATGGTTCCATCCGCCGGAAACGTCTGCCCTCGGCGCACAATTACTTCCTCGCCCGCCCTCAGTTGCTCAGGGGAAACACTCTCAGTTCGCAGTTCGACCAAGGCAGACGCCTCGTCGGAAGAAGAATGAACGACGCGCTCGCCGGGCAGTCGAAGGCGCCGCCGAAGCTCGAACGAGAATGATTTCTCAAGCGCTCTTTCTGAAGCGACAGCACGACGCCCCCCGAGAACAAATACGAGAAGAACGACTGCGCTAGCCAAGGCTGGCCAAAAAACGTTTCCTTCAATGAAGGCGACCCCAGCTCCGGTCAAGGTTAATCCTACGGGGATCCAGTCTCGAAGCTGAGCCCACAAATCTCGAAGAGGCTCGGTACCGGTCTCTGCAGCCTCTTGGCCAATTGCTGCAAGCTCGCGCTCTGCGAGGGGCTGCTCCGCTAGCCCAGTAGCGACACTTGCACTTTCGACTTCAGTCGAGCCCGCAGCTGACTTCACAGATGCAGCTGACTTCACAGATGCAGCTGACTTCACAGATGCAGCTGACTTCACAGAGCTCAGCTCCGATGCAGCTGGGCCAGCGATAACTCCGGCCGGAATTGCGTCCGGCAACTGAACAAGAAGCCCCCCTTCGGAGTCGAGCGGGGTTGAACTCTTCGCCGGATTTTCCTTCACCAAATCGAGGCGCTCAGTGAGACCCTGACTGACAGCAGGCCCTAATGCCGACTGCTGATGAGACGAAGGGAGATCAAACGTGTCAGCATGAGCCGCCGAGCAAAAGAACCACTGGTCCCGCCCCGAGAACCTCACGCGAGGCGCTCGGAGCGGATCGACCTTTTGACCGCAAGAGGCACAGTGGGTGGACTTTTGCGCGGCACTCATAGGCAGGACGTCATTCAGGAAACCGCGTCAAATGCCCAGAGAAGGAGTGCCTTCGAGGTGTGAAGTCGAGCTTCAGCTTCGTCCCATACGAGACTCTGCGACCCTTCAAGAACGTCTTCTGTAATCTCTTCACCGCGATGAGCGGGTAAGCAATGTAGAACCACCACTTTCGGATCCGCCAACTTGAGCAGCTTGGCATTCACTTGGAACCCCTCGAATGCCGCAAGTCGAGCCCTCGCTTCATCTTCCTGACCCATGCTCGCAAACACATCGGTAGAAACGACATGAGCGCCTTCAGCTGCTTCCGCAGGCGTTCTGAAAACAGTCACTTTGGCCCCGCGTCCTCGAGCCTCGTCAACCCAGGCCGACGGAGGATCAAACCCTTCAGGACAAGCCAGACGAAGCTCAAAACCAGCAAGCCCAGCCGCCTCTATCCAGGAACACGCCATATTGTTGCCATCCCCGATCCACGAGCACACGAGGCCCTCAAGCTTGCCGAAGTGCGCTCGAATGGTCTGCAAGTCCGCCAGGAGCTGCATGGGATGACTTTGGTCGGTGAGAGCATTGAGAACAGGGAGTTTCGAGTACTCCGCCATTTTGATGAACCGACTTTCGTCAAACGTGCGCAAGGTAATGCCATGCACCATCCGTCCGAGAACGCGCGCAGTATCCTCAATGGGCTCGCCTCGACCAATCTGCGAGCCACTGCTCGTGAGAACGATCGCTGACCCGCCAAGTTCGTTCACAGCGACCTCCAGGGACAGACGCGTGCGAGTCGACGATTTCTCGAACACTAAGGCAATCTGCTTGCCCGCCAGAGGACGCGAGTTGGTCTTGCCTCGCTCAGCCTTCAACTTGTCGGCGAGGTCGAGAATTGTCTTGAGTCCCGATGGTCCGAGATCGGAAAGGTTTCGAAATGTTTTGCTCATGAGAACGCTCCCAATACTTGGTCGAGAATGCTGAGCCCTTCATCGAGCTCGGCATCAGAAATGTTAAGGGGGGGAGTGAGACGAAGCGCCACGCCCCCAGCGAATGTGACAAGGAGGCCGGCCTCGCGTAGCGCCGTCAACAGAGCCCCGCCTTGGGACGAATCAGTCAGCACCAGCCCCTGAAGCAAACCTTGTCCTCGGCGCATCGCCAAGCACCCATGCTTACCCACAAGTAGGTCGAGCTTCGCTTCAAGGCGACCAGCGACCTGAACAACACGGTTCAGGAGATCTTCCTCTTCGATGACCGTAAGCACCGCTAACGCCGCGCTGCTCGCTAGAGGATTGCCGCCATAGGTTGTCCCATGACTTCCTGGCGGCAACGCGCCTGATAGGCCCTCACGGCAGAGCATTGCACCAATGGGAACGCCTCCCCCGAGCGCCTTCGCGAGAGTCACCACGTCAGGCATCACGCCGACGTGCTGGCAGGCGAGGAATTGACCAGTTCGAGCAACCCCCGTCTGGATCTCGTCCAGAATGAGCAGGGCGCCACTTTGGTCACAGAGCTCCCGCAGCCCAAGAAGAAATCCATCGGGAGCGGGCAGAACCCCACCTTCTCCCTGAATGGCTTCCACAATGATCCCTGCCACCTTATCGCTCAAGAGCGCGCGGGTCGCTTCAAGGTCGCCGTAGGGTGCGTGGACCACTCCACCGATGGGCCCGAAACCAGTGCGATATTTGGGCTGGCCTGTGGCGGTGAGCGAGCCCATGGTTCGACCGTGGAACGAATTGTCGAACGCTAGGATCACCTCGCGCTCTTTTTGATCCTGGTCAAAAAAATGTCTGCGAGTTAGCTTGAGTGCCGCTTCATTCGCCTCAGTGCCTGAATTACAAAAGAACGCTCGGTCGAACCCAGTCAGGGCGCACAGCTTGGCGGCCAACTGAATGTTGGGCCCCGTGTAGTAATAGTTCGACAGGTGGAGCAACCGTCCGGCCTGTTCGGCCACGGCGGCAACCAACTTAGGATGAGCGTGACCCAAAGCACTCACGGCGATACCCGCAAAGAAATCGATGTAGCGACGCCCCTCGGTGTCCCAAAGCTGAGCTCCCTGCCCATGACTCATCACAAGATCAGGCTGAGCGTAATTCGGATAGAGGTGACTCTTCGCGCTCTCTAAAACGGCCTGGGTATCTGACGAATCAGCTGACTTGGTCATGGGAGAACCAACTATCTCGCTTTTTTGTGGCTTTTCAACGCCTGGCTGTTCGAACTGAGCCGGTTTGATTGATGTATTTGCGTTCATGTTGACCCCTTGAGGTCGGCTCCCTCGTTTCGGAGGTGCCAAAAGAGAATATTTGGAAGGTGAAGAGACTAGGAGCGCACCGAGCGAAGTTCACAAAGTCTGTGAGCAAACTTTCTAAATCCAGCAGAAGCACGCTCCTCGGTACGGTAGCGGGGCTTCAAGCTGAACGCCCCGCGTAGGTTGGCTACCCCGACCGACGTGAAAAAAGCATTGAAACATGGCGCGTCGTTTTCACTGTCACCGATAAAAGCAAAACGCCGGCGCGCCACAGTGGCGTCTATTCCTTGAGACTGCAGGTAGCTCAAAGCACCAGTCGCCTTATCGACTCTGTCAAAAGTGAAATGAAGATGAACACTCGAACGTGTTGTTCGCGCACCCGCGGACGCAGCCAGGCCCTGAGCGTCTTGAATGAGCTGTTCGCTCGCGCATTCATGCTCTCCGATGTCGAAGGTATAGTCGGAGACTCTGCCTGCGACATCATCAGCGGGAACGAGTGTGGGAAAATTCTGGCGCGCCTCTGCAGCGAGAGCTGCGAGACTCTCCTGTCTCTCCGCCCGCAGCTCAGGGGCCACTGTGTCGAGGCTCAAAATTCTGCCGGCTTCGCGTTTGAAACCCACGGCACCATTTTCAGCAATTGCGGCTTCCACGGGCCACATGCGTGCAATGACCTCTGCCCAGGCTGCTGGTCGGCCTGTCAGGGCAATCAAACGCAGCCCGCTAGCATTCAGGTCAAACAGCGCCTGGTACGCGCCCAGGCTCAGCTGACCTTCCTCAAGGAGTGTATCATCGAGATCGAACAAGAGCCCATCAAGCTGCTTGGCTTCCTCGGATGTCATGTGGCTGAGATTCTTCATGGGCGCGGATCTAAGTAATGAGATGATGATGAGAGACTAAAAGAGAAAACCCCGACACACCTGAGTGAGCCGGGGCTTCCCTTCCGATCCGAATCGGTTTCTCAGACGAGGTCCTTGAGGGCCTTGAGCGGAGTTGCGCGGATCTTCTTGGTTGCCGGCTTAGCCGGGATCGTCATGGGCTCCTTGGTGAAAGGATTGATGCCTTGACGCTCCTTGGTAGCTGCCTTCTTCACAACGCGGAGCTTAACGAGGCCAGGTACGACGAATTCGCCGGGGCCACGGGTTCCAAGCTGCTTTTTGATCAGAGCGAAAAGCTCCTCAAACAGACGGTTAACGGTCTTCTTGTCGAGGTCGGTCGAATTCGCGAGCTCGGTGATGATTTGGGCTTTGGTAAGTCGCTTGCCAGCCATGATTCTCTCCTTGAAGTCTTTCTTGCGCCATTTCCCACTTCGGATTCCGGAACCGCCGGAAGCGCGAGAGGCACGGCGAGTGGTTATCAAGGGAAATTCAGCCTTTCAAGAGCAAAGCGATCTAAGTCGATCCAAAATCGAGCTTTTTTTGTAGGGGAATCGCGATCGGTTCCCAGAGTAGAGTATAGGGGCCAAATTTTCTCACTTAGCAAAAAGACAATAAGTCTATTCATTTCATATAGTTATAAACAGTTTCGCAAGCTCTGGATGAGCACCCACAAATGACTCCTCAATCGATGCACTTTTTTTGGCTGATTTTGGCTCGATGCGAAAAAAATCGCCGATAAAAAAGTCGCTTGGCCCTGGCGCTAGGCACACTTCTTTGCTTGGCCCGGCCAGGAATCAGCTGCCGCGGGGCAGGATGGCCGCTTGAACAAGTTGCCGAGTGCGCTTGGTCATCACCTTTTTTTCAGCTGCATTCATGTGATCGTAGCCAAGCAAGTGCAACACGCCATGCGCTAACAAGAATCTCACTTCTTCCAGCAAGGGGCGACCGCGCCCCCTGGCCTGCCGCTCAGCAGTATCTAGGGAAATGACCACGTCGCCCAACATTGCCAGGTGTTGCCCCTCCCCCAGCACCTCCGGGCTGATAAATTCTGCCTGAGGAAACGACAGGACATCCGTGGGTTTGTCCTTATTGCGGTGTTCCAGGTTAATCTCGTGAATCACCGAATCATCACAAAGTAAGATACTCAGCTCCGAATCTGAAACGCTCAAATCATTCAACATCTGTTCAGCGATTCGTTTCACCACCCGCCCCGAGAGAGCGGGGCTCTTCGGAGCCCGACGACTAATAAAAACAGGCATTTCCAAACCTAAGAAGGGATCTTCTTGGCGTCTTCAAGGAACTGCGAGAGGCCCTTGTCGGTCAACGGATGCATCGCTAGCTGATGGATCACCTTGAGAGGAATCGTGCAGGCATCCGCCCCGAGCAGGGCTGACTGCATGACATGCACCGGGTGCCGCACGCTGGCCACGAGAACCTCGGTAGAAAAGTCGTAGTTGCGGTAGATCGTGACAATTTTCTCAATCAGTTCCATGCCGTCATCGCTCAGATCATCAAGTCGGCCGACGAACGGAGAGATGAACGAAGCGCCAGCCTTAGCCGCCAGAAGCGCTTGGTTGGGTGAGAAACAGAGGGTGACGTTTGTCTCAATCCCCTCTTCAGTGAACGCCCGTACAGCTTTTAGGCCATCGACGGTGAGGGGGACCTTCACGACGACATTCTTGTGCACTGCCGCTAGCTTGCGGCCTTCTTCGAGCATTCCGGCCGTGTCTGTTGCCAACACTTCTGCGGAAATAGGCCCATCAACAATCTCGCAGATGCTCTGGAGCACCTGCGCCATGGAGACTTTCGCTTTTGCCAGCAGGGAAGGATTCGTGGTCACACCGTCAATGGCGCCCATGGCAGCCGCTTCTCGAATTTCGCCAATGTCCGCGGAATCAATAAAGATCTTCACAGGGGTCTTTCTCTTGTTGAGCAATCGCTCGTGGGGGAAATCGTGCTGATTCCCCCCGGAAAGCACGCTCTCAATCGGTGCTTGCAGTAGCGCAGTTTACTGGCTCCGGCTACCGTAAGCGGGTGACTCGCCCCTCTCGCCCGCCCGGGTTCGACATGACTTATCGGCCCGAAGAGAAATTCTTCGGGCCCCCTCTATCGATGCGCGCGCTTGGACTGATCCACGGAGGGATAGCTCTGCTGGTCCTGATCTTCGTATTTACAGTAGAGCGCGCATTTCCCGGGAGCTCCGCCTACCAGTACATGTTCCAGCAAAAGCACGTGATCGACACTCACATGGCCGCAGGTCTGTTTGCTGCGAGTTCCCTCTTTTCAATGATCCGGGACAGCATGCGCGGAGTGCAGATTCGCCCCAACTGGATTGAGTACCGAGAATTAATCAGCGCGGTGTGGCCACGCGTTCGACGCTATCGCTGGGCTCAAATTGAAAGCATCACTTTCGAAAAGAGCGGTTCGATCAGTCTCGACCTCTGGAATGGTACGCGAGAATTCTTACCGCGCGTTCGCGCCACACCGGCTCTGAAGCTGGTTCTTGAGCGACTCGCGATGGCCCGGGCGATCCCAGTTCGAGGGGGCCTTGGGATCGATGCTCTGGACGAACTGCCCGAAGTTGCCTAGCGGACGAGATTCGTATTCGAACCCGCAGCCCCGGGGATGCGTTCTAACTAGCTAAGATTGTTTGATCTTTGTAGTTAGCCTCAAAGTTCGGTCTGCCGCAGGCTCTTTTCTGAACCTCCCACCCAGAGGAAAGGTACTGATCTACCAGAGGCAAGTAAGAAAGTGGGAGTAGTTCGAGCACTGCGGGATTCCGCGCCAGAGCAAGCCGAGGAGCCTATCCCCTCGAATGCCGCACTTGTGGGAGCAGCACTGAACGGACAATCATGGGCGCAAGAAGCGCTCTTTCGGAGACACCTGCGCATGGCTCGGGGGTTGGCACATCGCCTCCTCATCGGAAGCGACATCGAAGCAGACGACGTCGTCCAAGATGCATTCATCGCTGCCTTCACGCGCCTCGAGTCTCTGCGCGCCCCCGAAGCCTTCTCCGGCTGGCTCGGGTCCATTGTTGTCAGGACAGCCTCCAAGAGGCTTCGACGACACCGCCTACGACTCAAGCTCGGGCTGGCCACCAAAGAAGAAGTGGATCTTGATTTGAATGTGTCGCCGGTGGCGCCGCCAGATGTGGCACTTGAGATAGAACGAATCTACCGCGTCCTGGCAACATTTCGCCCGGATGAACGCATCGCCCTTTTGCTGCGACGAATCGAAGGTCTCACGATTCCGGAAATCGCCGAACACATGGACACCAGCCTTTCCACAGCAAAGAGACGACTTCAGCAGGCTGAACAACGACTTGAACGAGCCCTAACACGCCGCTTTCCAGCGTCAGTCATCGGGGGAGTCACATCATGAACCAAAAATTAGCTCAGCTGATTGAAACTGACCACGACGATCAAAAGACAAACCTCTTGTGGGCAAATATCTCAAGCGATAGGGGCGTCCAGCGAGTGCTCCGGGAGCGCACGCGCCCTCGGATGAGTCCCTTGGTCTGGGGCGCCGCAGCTGCGTGCGTCGGTCTCGTACTTGGAATTGTGGTGGCCCAGTTCGATCTGTCGTCAATGAATGACTCAGCAAGACTATCGCGCTCGACGGAAGCTGGCGCGCAGCCAGGTCCTCTGACAACAACCCAAAAGCCCCTTCTGTCTCAGACCCAGGAAATCAGCGTGGACCTCAACGATGGCTCTCGGGTGAAGCTCGCGCCCCATTCTCGACTCCAGATGACGGAGAGTGATGAGAATCGCGTGTCGCTGAGTCTCGAAGGCGGGCGAGTGGAGTGCGATGTTGCGAAGAATCCCAACCGACTGTTCACGATCCAGGCTGGGGCAGTAACCGTCCGAGTGATTGGCACCCGCTTTGCGGTAGAACGTAGTCATCAAACCAATGATGAGAAAATCACCGTCTCCGTCGAGCAGGGTATCGTCGAGGTCAATGGACCCGATGGCGTGTTCAAGCGGCTCGCCCAGGGCGAAACGTGGTCAGTCAATGTAGTGAGCAAGAGCAGTGAGCCTGAGGAGACTACTGCTGGTGATACGGAGCCGGCTGTCCAGCCCAGCGAGCCCTTCAGACTTGCCGGTCAGAAAAAAGAGAAGAACCGGAAGACTCGTGAAGGTTCCGGGGCTGATCAGAAGAGTGACCCAGCTGGACTCTTGTTTGAACAGGCTCGTGAGGCGCGCCAGGCGGGACAGACGCAGACTGCTGCGCGGCACTACGCCATGTTTCTCGATTCTTACGGCACCGACCCCCGAGCGGCGGTCGCGGCGCTAGAACTAGGCCGACTAAGAATGGACGAATTGGATGATGTGAAAGGCGCTGTGGCACCTCTCAGTCGCGTCGCAAATGCCAGCGCCGGAGGTCTGGGCGATGACGCGTTGGCGCGCCTCGTGCGAGCATATAGTCAACTCGGACAAACCAGGAGCTGTCAGTCAGCACGCCAGCGTTATCTCAAGACGTACCGGCAGGGAGTCCACGTCGAGCAGGTGCGAGCACTCTGTCCCACTGATGAATAGCCGGGTCCCACTGATGAATAGCCGGGTCCCACTGATGAATAGCCGGGTCCCACTGATGAATAGCCGGGTCCCACTGATGAATAGCCGGGTCCCACTGATGAATAGCCGGGTCCCGCTGATGAATAGCCGGGTCCCACGGGTGAATAGCCTGCCTCTCCTCACGGAGATTGGTTTCTCGTCTACAATTGCTGCTTGAAACGAGCGTGCATGGTAGGCTTGCGAGCAAGCGTCCCGTGATTCTAGTAACCCACGTTTGCCTTCGTTTCCCGCGGTGGATCCCGATGTGCGCAAGCGTGCTCGTCTCGGGAGCACTTTGCACACATTCAGCGCGGGCGCTGGCCCAGCCGCCGACGCAAGCTGTCTCAGCATCTGCTGACTGCCAGGAGCAAGGAAAACACATCGCCGTGAGCTTCCAGGGAGAGTGGCCCCCTGGCTTTGATGTCGTGATTCTTCGCGATCTCAAAGCTGGTCTTCAGAGTCAAAATCTTGATGCATGTACGAAGTCAGACACGAGGAGCGATGCAATCTCTGAAATGACGGTCATTCGGCGCAGCAACGACCAGGTGGAGATCGTTGTCGTAGATAGCCTGACCAACAAGAGCGTGTCCCGGACAATTCACCTCGACACCAAGCTCGAAAGTTCTTCCGCTCTTGTCATTGCCGTTGCGGCGGATGAGCTACTGCGAGCAACCTGGGCAGAATTATCGCTCCCCCCACGCGGACAAGCTTCAACTCCGCCGCGCACTTCAAAAACAGCTGACGACCTCACGCCATCGACTCCGCAGCAGCCGATAGCGCCCCCACAATACCGACTCGCTTTACGACTCGCATTCGACGCCTTCCCCTCGAGAACCCTTTTCTACGGAAGCGATCTGAGCTTCGGCGCCACGCTTGGACCAGGCCTAGAATGGACGAGCTGGGTCGGCGGCCGCTTCGGCATCGAGAAGAACGTCTCGGAATGGGGCAGCGTGAATGCCAGTGGATTGGTTGTGGGAACTTCACTGACCTTTCCGTTGTTCAGGCAAACCATTTTCTCTCTCGGACCAATCGTGTCACTCCAAGGGGCATTCACACGATTCAGCGGGGACCCCAGCGACAGAGGGATCGGTGACGAGTTCAGTGCTTGGAGTCTTTCTGGACTGGGAGGACTATCACTTCGATGGCAATGGCGGCGGCTGTTCCTCGGAATCGAAACCCAGCTCGGCGCCCCCTTTGTGGATGTTGCCGTCACGGATGGAGATGAAATTGTTGGCGGCCTACAAGGTCTTCAATGGAGCAACGCCGTTTCTTTGGGGATAGGATGGGGCGAGTGAAACTGCGACAGATGATCAGCCTATGCACCCTCGTGACGCAGCTCGCCTGCACTTCGGAGGGTCAAATTCTCAGCCCGGATCGAGGCGAAGGGATCGGTGGCGCCAGCGGGGGGCGCTCGAATTCGACTTCTAGCGGCGGCTCAGCCAGCTCGGGTGGCGCAGGAGGTGCCAATGGCGGAGCTGTTCATGGAGGAGCCGGCGGCGAAACGGCTGAAGAACTGGGACCCTCCGGTACCCAACTTTGGGTGGCGACAGGCGACCAACACAGCTGCGCAGTGGTTGACGGAAACCTCTACTGCTGGGGCAACAATGCTGAAGGAGCATTGGGTCTCGGTGATGTTTCGGGCCGTCTGGGCCCCACGCGCGTTGGAGCGGAGACACAATGGAATGTGGTGAGCTGCGGTCGAAGTCACAGCTGTGGACTCCTTGACGGGAGTGTCTACTGCTGGGGCAGCGGTAGTAGCGGTCAGCTCGGCCTGAACGGCTTCTCTTCGGTGCTGGAACCCGAAGAGGTGGCTCTTCCTACTCGTGCCACCGCTCTCTCCACTGGGCACGAGCACAGCTGCGCAATTCTCGCCGATCAACGACTCTACTGCTGGGGGAGCAACTCCGAGGGACAATTAGGACAAGACGACCCTTTCCCAGGGGCCGGAGTAGATTCCCCGATCCCGCTTGAGGTAAGCCCGGGGGAGACTTGGAGCAGGGTTTCGGTCGGTCAAGGTCACACCTGCGCAATCAGGGCCTCAGGAACACTCTTTTGCTGGGGGAGAAACTCGCTCGGGATGTTGGGTCTTGGGGAGGGCGCTCCTGGCCAGATCCGGGTTCCCCAACAGGTCGGAAGTGCCACGAACTGGCGCGAAGTGGCAGCCGGGCAAAGCCACACCTGCGGAGTGCAAGAAGACGGCACACTCTACTGTTGGGGCGCCAATGACGACAATCAACTCATGTCGCCTGCCTCTGACCCCATTCTCTCTCCCGCGCTCGTCGCCGGGCTTTCCCCAGTGAAAAATCTGGCGCTCAACACGTTTCATACCTGCGCCATCCTCAACAACGGACAAGCCAGGTGCTCAGGAAGAAACACTGAAGGGGCCGTGGGCAACGGAAGGAATGAGGCTGAGGTACTCATGGCAAGCCCCGTACCAGACACTCAATGGTCGCAAATGGCAGCCGGTCGTTTTCACACCTGCGGAGTTCGCAACGGAACAATACTTTGCTCAGGCGGAAACTCAGCTGGTGAGCTCGGCGTTGGAGATTCCGCTCGTCGCAACGTATTTACCCAAACGGTGTATCGCGCAGACTGAAAGTAACCCTCGTCAAGATTCGCGCGTATAGTGCCCTCAATGAGTGTCGAAGAATTTGACCTGGTGGTGATAGGCGGTGGAAGCGGAGGTCTAGCGGCGGCAAGACGAGCTGCCAGCCACGGTGCAAAAGTGGCATTGATTGAAGGCGCGGAGCTGGGAGGAACCTGCGTCAATCGCGGCTGCATCCCCAAGAAAATGTTTTGGAATGCGGCGCAAATCGCCGAAGCAGCTCATGACGCGGAAAGCTACGGTTTCTCTCCCATGACGCCGCAGTTCGATTGGGCTCGCTTCCGGGTTGCGCGAGAAGCTTCGCTACGAAGACTGAACGCCATCTACGAGCGCAACCTCGGCGTAGACGGAGTGACCTGGGTAAGCGGGTGGGGGCAATTGATTGGCAATCACCAAATCAAAGTCGACGACAACATCTACTCCGCTGGCCACATCATTGTCGCGCCGGGCGGGAAACCCAGGTTCCCGCAAATTCCTGGCGCCGATCTCGGCATCAGTTCAGACGGCTTCTTCGAGTTGACGAATCAGCCTCGTCGAGCCGCTATCGTCGGCGCCGGATACATCGCAGTGGAGCTTGCAGGCGTTTTGGCTGCGCTGGGCACCGACACGACCTTGATTGTTCGAAAAGAACGACCGCTTCGACAATTCGATGACATGCTGGGGAAAGCCCTCTCCGAAGAACTGAGTGCCCAGGGAGTTAGCCTGGTCACAAATTTTGTTCCTCAGGCTTTGGAGCAACACGACAGTGGATTGTGCCTCAAGGGCGAGAATGACCATGTTCAAGAAGGTTTTGATGCTGTGATTTGGGCGATCGGACGAAGCCCCAACCTGGACGGTCTTGGTCTTGAAAAAGAAGGTGTTCAGCTTAACGAACGCGGGTACATCGAAACCGACGAATGGGAGCAGACCTCTACAAGAAACATCTACGCATTGGGTGACGTGAGCGGAAAGAAAGAACTCACCCCAGTCGCCATCGCAGCCGGACGGAAGCTTTCCGACAGACTCTTCGGCGGCAAGAAAGATTCAAAACTCGATTACTCCAATGTTCCTACCGTCGTGTTTTCGCATCCACCGATGGGAACCGTCGGCCTGACCGAGGAGGAAGCTCGCGAGGAGTTCGGAGATGCTGTTAAATGCTACCGCTCCAGTTTCGTCGACTCCTACTACAGCCTTGCACGTCGAAAAGTGCGCACCCACATGAAGGTTGTCACCGTTGGGCCCCAGGAGCGCGTCGTGGGGATTCATGTCATCGGGCGGAGCGCGGACGAATTGATTCAAGGATTCGCGGTAGCCCTGCGTATGGGGGCAACCAAGGCCGATCTCGATAGAACCGTCGCAATTCACCCCACTGCCGCCGAGGAACTGGTGACCCTCCGATAATCTTGTAGGCTGCGGCCGATGGCGAATCGCACTTCAATACCGATTTTCGGGCACAAGACGCTCGCGCCCCTAATTCTCGGCTTAATTTGGGTGCTGACGCCGCTGGCTTCAGCCTACGCAGCGAGTTCAACGCAAAACAAAAGTGCTAGCCCAAGCGCACTTCACGGTGATTCCTCCGAAAAGGAATACTCACCCGAAGTGATTCGACGAGCCTCGTCCATCGCTCGACAAACCATGAGCCCGTTCTGCCCCGGCCGAACGCTCTCTGACTGTCCGTCCGAGTACGCAACCGAATGGCGCAGCGACATTCGAGAGATGGTAGCGCAGGGACTCTCAGCAGAGCAGATCCAATCCGTCTTGGAGAAGCGTGCAGGAGGCAACCTCTCGGGCATCCCCAATCGTGAATCCAGCTACATTCTCCCCATCGCTCTTTCTCTCGTGGCGGGGCTCGTCCTTTACTTTGTCTTTGCCCTTCTGCGACGGCCCGACCGGACCGCTGCCACCAAGAAGGCTGAGAAAAGCAGCCCCAAATCTGCACCTGTCGGCGACGAACGGCTTGAGGCCGAGCTCGAGAACGAGGATTAGAAGCGAGCCTGAATCGCCAGACTCACTGCCCATTCCATGTCTCTGCGACTCGTCACTGGCAGCTGCACACTTCCAAAAACAGACCAGGTCTTGCCGAGATCCAGCCCCGACGAGAGGCTCAAATAACCACGAATCGCGCCCATCGGCCGATTCGTTTCTGTCGCTCGCCCCTGAGTACATACCTCGCTGCTAGTGGGCGTCGCACAGACTGTCAGCGCGCGAATATCGGCGGTGGCGGCAAGCGCCAGCGACCAGGGCTTGGCCAATTGAAAACCAGCCGCCAAACTTGGACTGACGTCAAGAGCCCAACCCGCGGGACGAAATTCAAACGGGGTCTGAAGCATAGCGTACCAAAACCAGCGCCCCTGCCTCCCAGAATAAATAAACTGGGGCGCGACCAACCATTGGCGTCCTGGATCCGTCTCGTACTGAAACGTTCGCGTCGGAAGAATCACGCTCGAGCCAATCGTGAACTTGGTCGCAGGAGATTCTTGCTCAAGACCCCACGAAGCCTGAACCCCGAGGCGAGTGTCGCCGTATCCCAGCTTAGGTGCGTCGGCAGAATCTTCATCCACGAGAACCATCGGAAAATCCCCCGACAGGTAGAGCCAATCAAAGAAACTCAGCGTGAGGAGTCCGGACACGCTGTAGACCGTAGCGGTATTCAGATTCGGTTCATCCGTTGTTCGCACAATGCTGCCCACTGCACCCGCGCGCTGTCGGGGCGAGGGATCGCTTCCAGAGGTGGTCAGGGTGCGCAGACTTTCGCTAGCCCCATGGCCAACGTCATGATGAGCATGAGCAGGCGAAACACCCCCTAGTGTCGCCAAAAGGCTCATGCCAATTCGACTCCAGACCTTTGCTTTGTGGCGACGCGAAAGCACGCGCCCCCCTTAGCAGGACCTGCCCCAACTAGCCTATGCGACAATCTGTCGCACGCCCCTCAGCGAAGAAATGATAAGAAGAGCGCATGTCCAGTCGCTGCATGTACCTGCGTGCTTCTCTTGTTGTCATTTTCATGATTGCTTTGGGCGGCTGCTCAGACACTGGTGGCGAAGAAGGAGGAGGCGGTGGAGCGGAACAACAAGGAACTGGAAAAACAGGCGCCCCTTGTCTCGACGATTCAGACTGCCGCTCCGAGCTCAGTTGTGACACCCACGATCAAGAATACGGCTCCTGCCAAGCGCCCCACGAGCACTGAAAACCCACGCGAGTTTCTCTGGGCTCACGTCGCGTTGATCTTCATCGCCTTGGTCGTGGCCTTGCCCAGCCCGGTCGCGAAATTCTGGGGTGGCGCAACCGCGGGTTCACCGGCGGCCGCGCTGAGCTGCGCCGGAGGCTGGGCACTTCTGACTGCCTACTTTTGGCGAAAGATCCATGGAGCCAGTCAACCCCGTTGGGGTGGTCCCTGGGCTGCCGGTCTGCTGATGATAGACATTGCAGGACTGACCGCTCTCTTGAGTGTCAGTGGTGCTGCCCAGAATCCGTTCACGATGCTCTACTTCGTGCCCATCACCCTGGCCACCCTGGTCTCTCATCGTTCCACGTGGCGAATCGCAGCACTCGCAATCTGTGCGTTTGGTCTTCTCTTGATCCAAACGGCCGCCGCACTCAAACCACACTCGCAGCATCCTCACCACGCGCACTTCTTCGATCACGTTCAAGGAATGGCTATCGCTCTCGCAGTAGCTGGCGTATTCATTACCGTATTCGTGGGTCTCATTGCGCGCTCTCTGAGCGCGCAGCGCCGTCGCATCGAGGAACTCTCAGAACGCCAAAAGCGCGATCGATTCGTGGTTACCTTGGGAACACTTTCTGCCGGTGCTGCTCACGAACTTGGCTCACCGCTCGGCACGATCCAAATGCTCGCAGACGATTTCGTCAGCCTAAATTCCGAGGAACAAGCGGAGGCTGCTCGTACGATTTCGCAAGAACTCAAGCGCATCAAGGGCATTGTACACAGCATGCAGAGCAGCCAACTTTCGGCTGACCTTTTCCAAAACGGTGAGCCCTGGGCCCTTCACTCCTTCCTTGAAGAGTTTCGAACTCTTCCTGACACCCAAGTGATCATCGAACGCGAAGGAGAAACAGCTCAACCTCGAAAGGTCATCGAACAAATCGTACGGGAGCTCCATCGCAATGCGAGGCAGGCTGCTCCAAGCGGCCAAATCACCGTGCGACTCGGGGGAAGCAGCCAAGAGTTTACGGTGGTCGTGGAAGATCCAGGACCAGGTTTACCCGTGGAACAACTGAGTCATGTGGTAGAACCGTTCGTCTCCTACAATGGGGGAACCGGGCTTGGGCTCTTCTTGTCTTCGATCCACGCTGAACAGCTCGGCGGACAGTTCTCGCTCTTGAGCGAAGCAAACCAACCGACTCAAGCTGTACTCACTCTACCCTGGGTTCCGCCTCAGCACTTTCTCAAACCTCAAACTCAAGGCGATTCCCTATGAACCCCTCAAGGGAAAGGATTCTGATCGTCGACGATGATCGTACCTTCTGTCGTGTGCTGAGTGCTGCGCTACGGCGCCGAGACTACGAGGTGATCACCGCGCACGACGTACACGAAGGTCTCAGCGAAGCCAAAGCTTGGTCACCGCATAAAGCGATCATCGATCTGCGTATGCCAGGAGGAGGTGGACTTGAGCTCGTCAGCGCCCTCGCCAAACAGAATCCTCTCATTTCGATGATCGTCCTGACCGGATACGGCAGCATCGCCACGGCAGTGGATGCCATCAAACGAGGCGCCATTCACTACCTCACCAAGCCTGTCGGCGCGGACGAACTACTGAGTGCATTCGACGCTGATCATGAAAACCCCGCGTCCAACGAAGTCGACACGAGTGAGGCAGCGACCCTCGACATTGTCGAATGGGAACACTTGCAACGCGTGCTGGTTGACTGCGAAGGAAACATCTCAGAAGCGGCCAGACGGTTGAACATGCATCGCCGCACCCTGCAGAGGAAGCTGGCGCGTGGACGGGGAGCTTAACTCTCCGAAAATCCTGTCGTGAAAACAGTCAAAGACCCGCAAAAGCGAGGCTTTTTTGGGGGCGTTTGCAATTACGGCGAGATGATCTGAACAATTGGCCCGCGAGCGGGCACCAATAACCGAAATGATGACTCTTCGTCGTGCCGTCCTTCTTTTGGCGCTTGTGCCAACAACTTGGTCGACCTGGAGCTCCGCACAACCAAGCGAGTCTGCACAGCCAATTGAGCCATCAAGCAGCCTTGACTCAAAAGAACAGACTTCATCCGCTGGCTCGCTCGGCGTCAATTTGCAGCTGAATCAAACCAGTCTTTCGCGAGCTGCGATTCTGCAAGCCTTAAAAGAAGAGTTTAGAGTTCCCATGATCGAAACCAGTTCGACGACGGGACTGCTGATCAGTGTCGACGCACGTCAGCTTCACGTGAGCTATCGGGACGACGCGGGCAAGGTTGTCGAACGTGAAATGGCTCTGCCCATCGAGGAGTCTGGTCAGCTGGACACGATTGCACTCCTGGCAGGGAATCTCGCCCGAGACGAGGGCGGAGAATTGCTCGCACAGCTGCAAGCCGCTCAGGCAGCGAACTCGACCACACCCGAAGTCTTAGAAAACGAAGACAGCGCATCTCCAGCGAGCGACGACAATGAGTCTCCGGTACAACCGTCCGACGTCCCGAGCGCTGCTCCGGCTGCTGAGCCCAGCTCAGACACCTCGAAACCACCGGTCGCGCCGCCGTCGGAGGCACCAGACACCTCGAAACCACCAGTCGCTCCTGCGGTACCGCTCCGCGAACTCGAAGAGATCCCGTTCAGCGCTTCGTTTGCGGGGAGCCTGGCGTTTCCTCCGAAGCTCCGCGAAAAGCGAACGCATTTCGAAGTCGGCCTCGTTCACAGCAACCTGGGAGCAGTAGAAGGCATCGCCGGGAACGTCCTGACCTTGCGCAATCAAGGGCTCGATACGAAAAATGGCAGCAAGGGAATTCAGTTCGCTGGGCTTTGGTTGGGAAGCGCCGGAACCTTCAAAGGAGTCAGTGCCGCCGGACTCGTCAATCACCACAGCGACGGGAGTCAGGGTGCACAAGGCGCAGGGCTCGTGGCAATTCAAACCGGAGGGATGAAAGGAGTTCAGGCCGCGGGTCTCGTGAGCGTGGTGGGCGAAAAAATTCGAGGTGTGCAGCTAGCGGGCCTGTCCAGCAATAGCTGGGGTGGCGTCGATGGGGTCCAGGCGACATTTATCCTGGCGCTGAATCGGGGGTCACTGCGTGGCGTCCAGCTCGGTGGCATCGCAGTCCACAGTTCCGGCGACGTTCGTGGTCTGCAACTTTCGATGATCAGCACCTCCGCGGGTGGAGCCGTTGACGGCAGTCAATTAGCGCTCGTTAACGTGGCGCGTTCCATCGATGGAAGCCAGTTAGGAATCGCCAACGTCGCCTATCAAGGCTTGGAAGGCTTCCAACTAGGCATCACGAATGTCGCCGGCGACTTCAAAGGCACGCAGGTTGGTCTGGTCAACGTAGGTGGGAGAGGAAAAGGAGGCCAGTTCGCTCTGGTGAATGTAGCGCGTGATCTCGAAGGTACTGCAATCGCCCCGGTGAACATCATTCCTGGCGCAAGAAACCAACTCATCTCGTACGTCTCCTACTCGCCCGATCCCGATCTCGAAGGATTGCCCGCCGGGCCGATGACACACGTAGCGATACGCGTCTTGCCTGGTCTCATCTACACCCAGGCCAACTTCGGACTCGGTGTGGAGGCGAAGGAATGCACGGACGAAAGTGATTCCTCGACTTGTATCGGAGGCTCGACTGAGTACGCGGCCGGCTTAGCCATCGGGGTGAGGCTACCGCTAGTGGGAGATCTGCATGCCGAACTCGACCTTCAATATCAATTTGAAAAGGCGTTCAGCTCGAGTAGCAACCTCAGGCATGCGATCCTCGGCAGAGCCGCACTTTCCTACCAGTTGATGGATTGTTTTGCGCTATTCGCGGGAGCGGGTCCCAGACTTAACCTAAAATCGGGCCCAGCAGCAGATCCAGACCCTGAGGCCTCCTGGGACCCTCACTTTTTTGGAGGAATTCAGGTTTTCTGAAGAAAATTGGCCAGTTGTTCAAAATACTGACCGCTCGCATGAACACTCCTCCAGACTCAGGGCACTCACTTTCAGGTGCGATGCTTCCAGCTCATTTCAGCTCGCCGGTGGGTCATTTCCCGACAACGTGCGCTACCGACTCGGCAGCGACACAAAAGCGGACTAGTCCATTGAGCATCATGACCCTGCAGGCCCTGATGCCCCGAGCACCTTCAACCGACATGGCCACTTCGGCGCTTGTCGAACGCCTTCGTGCCGGCGAACTGGCTGCAGTGGGTGAAGCCTATGATCTTCACCACGAACACGTGCGACGCTTCGCCCGCCGTCTCTTGAGCGATGAAGATGCCGCTGAAGATCTTGTCCACGAGACATTCTTAACGCTGCCAAAGGCAATCAAAGGCTTTCAGGAACGCTCGGCGCTTCGCACCTTCATCGTATCTATCGCGGTGAACCACTCTCGACACTTCGTGCGCGCCGCGACCCGACGCCGAGCAGCCATGGAAAAAGCGGGAGCCGAACCCCTGGCCCCCGGCCATTCCTCAGCAGAAAACTGTCCAGAAAAGCGCATCGCACGTCAGCAAATGGCTGAGATCCTGACGCGCTGCCTCGACAAGCTATCGATTGAACATCGCGTTACCTTCGTGCTCTGCGAAGTGGAAGAACGCAATTCTCGCGAGGTCGCCGAAATTCTTGATGTTCCTGAAGGAACTGTCAGAACACGCTTGATGCACGCGAAAAAAAAATTACGTGCATCGCTCACGGAAGAGGGACTGTCATGAGCGACGATTTCCTCAAACAATTCGCCAATGCACTCGCCGACGAGCATGACGGAGCGACCGCAGTTCCCGAAGCCACTCGCGGACGCGTGATCCGCACGCTGGCGGAAAATCGTCGTCGCTCCCGCAAATGGTGGGTACTCGGTGTGCCGGCCTTAGCGCTCTTCGGTGGCTCAACCGCCTGGGCCGCGGCCACGGGTCACTTGCCGACCATGATTGACCGAGCTGTCGCGGTTTTCGCGTTTCACAAGAGTGACACAGAGGCGCCCGAGACGGACGCTAGCTCAGGGCTCTCCAAGGCGAGTGCTGAGAAGCCGGAGGCGTCTTCTCAGCCCGTCTTACCTGAAGCTAATGGAGATGAACCCGAGGCTCCAGCGAAAGAGCCCGAAGACCTCAGAGACGAACAGCGCGAAGCTGAGGTTGCCCGGCTCACGTCAAACGCAAAGCCTTCTGCCGCGGCGCCAACATCGACACTTGCTCACCTCGACCCGAGTCCAAGCGTGACGAAACTTGAGCAAGAGACCAGTCCTGAACCTGAAGCGAGTGCGCTTTCGACCTATCGGGCCGCTCACCGTGCGCAGTTTCAAAGTGGAGATTGCTCAGCGGCTGTCATTGGCTACCAGAATTACTTGAGCGAAGACCCGCAGGGCAGTTTTGCCCTTGAAGCGAAATACAACCGCGGAGTTTGCTTCGCCAAGCTGGGCCGAACTGACGAGGCGGTGCGCGCCCTTCGGCCTTTCGCAGACGGACAGTTCGGGGATTATCGCCAGGAAAAATCGCGGGCATTAATCGAGGCGCTCGGTTCAACCCCATAAACCCCTTCGCATCATATGCGCCAGGTTTCGAACGACCCGCGCAGATCGCGATTGGCGAGCGCTCACAGATCGCGCTAAACTCACTCCCGTCGGGCGGGTTGTTTCCGTCGGCCTCGCTATTGCGAGTGATTCAGTGGGTCCAGCGTTGGCCCTGAGGAGCGGGTGGTATCCGTTCCTCGAAAACGAGGAAATTGAAAATGATTGAAGTGAAACTTCCTGACGGGAGTGTGCGCTCTCTTGAAGACGGTCAAAATGCGTTTGACCTCGCCAAGCAGATCGGACCCGGACTCGCCAAGGCAGCCGTCGTTGCCAAGGTGAATGGACAATTGGTAGATCTCAACCGCAGCCTGAGCAGCGGCGACGAAGTGGCGCTTGTCACCAAGAAGGATCCTGAAGCGCTCGAAGTGCTCCGGCATTCAGCCGCGCACATGATGGCCGACGCCATCTTGCGGCTCTACCCCGAAGCCGAACTCACCATCGGCCCAGTCGTGGAAGACGGCTTCTACTACGACATTTACATGAAGGACGGGAAGATCACTCCAGAGGACTTCCCGAAGATCGAAAAGGAAATGCAGCAGATCGCCAAGAGCGGCGTCGCGTTTCAGCGCTGCGTGTCAGATGGCAACGACGAAGTGTTCGCGCGCTACAAGGCGATTGATGGAGGCGCCAACAAGTTCAAAGCCGAACTGATCGAAGGCATCAAAGGCCATGGCGCCGAGATGAGCTTCTATCGTCACGGAGACTTTATCGACCTGTGTCGCGGTCCCCACGTGCCGAACACGAGCTTGCTCAAGAACGTGAAGCTCACCAAAGTCTCGGGTTCTTATTGGCGCGCCGACTCCACTCGTGAGCAACTCGTGCGAGTCTATGGGACGGCATTTTTCGGCAAGGAGGAGCTGAGCGACTACCTGACGGCCCTCGAAGAAGCCAAGAAGCGCGACCATCGCGTGCTCGGGGAAAAACTCGATCTGTTCACCTTCATCGAAGAGGCGCCTGGCTTTCCCTTCTTTCACCCGAAGGGCACGCAGCTTTTCAACTCGCTGGCGGGCTACATGCGCGACCAACTGTCTCGGCGCAACTACACTGAGGTCAAGACACCGCTCGTTCTCAGCGAAGAGCTTTGGCACAAGTCGGGTCACTACGACAATTACCTGGAGAACATGTTCTTCACCAAGCTCAAGCTGCGCGACGAAGAAACGCCGGAGATCATTCGCGAGGACGTGGCTGAAGATCGCCCGATGGCAGTCAAGCCCATGAACTGTCCCGGCCACTGCATGCTCTACAAGAGTCATCAACACAGTCACAACGAGTTCCCTCTACGAATCGCAGAGATGGGTCTCGTACATCGTCGTGAAATGAGCGGCGTTCGACACGGTCTTTTTCGTGTCCAAGCCTTCACCCAAGACGACGCACATCACTTTTGCACGCCGGAACAAATCGGCAGCGAGGTGCAGATGCTCATCGACTTCTTCGCCGAGGTGTATCAGGCGTTTGATCTCGGGGACGTACGCATTGAGCTCTCAACCCGCCCGGAAAAAAGCATTGGCTCAGATGCGATGTGGGTAACGGCCGAAGGCGCTCTCAAGGCTGCCCTCGACGAAAAAGGGATCCCCTATGTCGTGAATCCAGGCGACGGAGCCTTCTACGGGCCAAAAATTGATTTCCACATCCGCGACGTTCTCAAGCGAAGCTGGCAGTGCGGAACAATTCAGCTCGATTTTTCAATGCCTGAGCGGTTCGGCCTCACCTACGTGGGCAAAGACGGCGAGAAGCACACGCCGGTAATGATTCACCGTGCTTGCTACGGAAGCCTCGAACGCTTTTTAGGCATCATCATCGAAAACTACGCGGGTGCGTTCCCTCTGTGGCTGGCACCTCTCCAGGTCCAGGTCATCCCAGTGAGCGAAAAGTTTGAGGAGTACGCACGCAAGGTCACCACTCAATTGCTTGATGCAGGCATGCGAGCGGAGGCGAACCTCGCTGACGATCGAGTCGGCTACAAGATCCGCGAGGCCAGTCTGCAAAAGATCCCTTACGCGATCATCGTCGGTGAAAAAGAAGTTGAAGCGAATACGATCAATGTGCGTGATCGAGATACCGGCGAGCAACAGGAGACCACGCTCAGCGAGTTCATCGCCAGCGTCGATCTTTCACCACCTCGCAAGGCTCTGACTCCTCAAGCTGCAGAGTAGGCTCGCCAATTGCCTGACAAGACATACGCGTCATTTTACACAGGCGCGCATGTCGAGATCGGCGAGAAACTTCCAAGAATATTTCTCGCTGATCGGCTCTGGGGTGTTGATTTGAAGCTCGTAGCTGCCCCCGACGACATCTCCCTGTTCGAGCGAAATGGGGTCTTCCGGGCCATAAATCAGCCTTCCCTGTGCAATGGTCGAGGGAGCTAGACCAGGCGCGCCAGCTGCAGATGCCTCGGATCCGCTTTCGGGTGAAGCAAGCGTTGAACCGCGAATCGTGAAGTCGATGCCATTGTCGAGCCAACCGTCGCCAGAGGTATTGACGTGAGTGACGAAGGACCCTTCCAAAAGCACCTCGGGAAAATCAATAAACTCGTCGTAGGTGATGGTGGTATCAGGGCTGAGCAAGTTCTCCACAATGATGCTCTGCTGTCCTTGCACGAACCCAGCGAAGCTCGATTCATTGTTGTGATAGATCACCGTACCGCCCGCTCCAAAATTACGAATGCGCGCCTGTATCGTTCTGATCGAGAGTTGGACAAATCGAAGCAGGCATCCGCGATCGTCTGCTTGACCCAAATCCAAGCTGCGAACAAAGCCCAGGGTGGAAGTAAACTCGCCCCAGCCCTCAATCGACAACTCGTCTCCGTTGAGCCTCATCGAAGAGACCCCCGCCGGACGGGGCTCCACCGGATGAGCGCCTTGCCGGCCGTTCACCGAGCCTGACTCCCGGGGAAAAGAGAAGCGCGCACTGCCTTGAAAGTGCATCTGACCGCCCCGCACGCCAAAGTCGCCCACCTCGACATCCACCGATGTGTCTCGATAAACAATCGAGCGCAAGTACTGGCCCTCGCTGCTGAGCACTACAATTTGTGTACTGTCATCGCGGGCCTCAATCCAACCAGCCACATCACCATTCGCGGGATCGACCACATCGAGTGGTTCGAGAAAGCCGGGAAACTTTCCCTGATCGCAAGAAGTTGTGGTGAACCCCAGCATGGCCAGGCTCAAGAGGAGACCTAGCGTCGCTCGCCCCTTCATCGCTCGCCGCCCATGACCCAGCCGAGCGAAACAAGGGCTTGCCCCTGAATCCCGGAACTCAGATCTCCACCGTGAGCCAGATCGATAAAGTCATAGGAGAAGTCTAACTGAATACCAACCTCGGGTACCCCCCCAAGAAAGCCGGCTCCCCAACTACGCCGAGCTCCGCACACGCCAGCAAGTCCAAGCGCCGCGTTCGTCCATTCCACATACTGGGTCGACTGAAAACGCGTGTAATTCATGTGCGGACCGAATCCCGCTTCTAAAGTCCAATCCCAAATCTCTGTGAGTCTGTAATTGGCTCCCAGAATGAAATCGAAGGCTTGTGTACGGTCGTACTCAGATTGCGGCATGAACGACTGGACGCCATCCGAAGCTCGCAGCGGTATCAGCACGCTCAATCGGGTCATCGCGGCCCAATTCCCGCCATAGCGGCCCACGTAGCTGATCGGCAGCGAGTGGAGATCATAACTGCCTCCGCTTTCAGCAGCGACATGACCAAACTGATAGCCAACACCTAGCCCGTGATGATGTTCAAACGCGCCTGCTTCCTGAATCGAAGACAGGCTGCTCGCCCACAAGGCGGCAATGAGAAAGCTATGCCGGCTTCCGAGACGCTCGCTAATGAAACGAAAAATCAATGTGTATCAGTCTAACACACGTCGAGCTGGCTTTTGAGGTGCGCTAACGACGTTCCAAACCAAACCACGCTCCCGCACATGCGAGGATAAAACCTACAGGCGCGACTCCGACAGCAATCACAAGCGCGGTCGGCTCCGTCACGCTGAACAAAGCCAACACCACGATAATCGAGGCACCGGTCGCCCAAGCGGGTTCGAGCACGCTCACGGCGCCACTGGCGCGTGCGATCAAGAATGCGGAAACAGGGAAGGACGCGAGCAGCCCCGACCCGAGCAACACGATAGGAGTGATTCCCTCTACCCCTGCCTCATCGACCAAAGAAAAATCGACCCCGAGACGATGACCGCAGTAAACGGCCGCTCCAAGAAAAACGAGAGTCACTCCTAAATTGACAAATGCGCCAATCAAGATCCAGTGAATCATCAGCGGTCGCCCCTTGCGCCCGAGAGCGTCCCGAACAGAACCGATACTAGGTGGTTCGAAAAGCGAGTAGGTACTGCCTCGTGCGGAGGAGACCACTGTGGTGTCGCGAAGAAGCGCGTAGCTGCTGAAGGCCATGAGGGCGATCATGGGGATGACAACCACGGCAACGGCGACCCCGCGACCGAACACGATGTGATCGTAGAGTCCGTGAACGAGCACGCAACCAAACCAGGCGAGGCCGAAGTAACGGTCTCGACCACCTCCTCCCAAGGTGTAGCCCCAAACCCCGGCGAAAAAGAGGTGGGCTGGAATGGCGAGTCCACCCCTGAGAAGAGTCCACCAGTCTGGGTCACCCAGGGATGATGAGACAACCACCTCGGCACCGGCAAATCCCGCTGCGGTCAGAACGGCATAGAGGGCTCCCACGGGACCAGAAACAAGACGTCGGCGAAGGTACAGGGGCCAAACCACCGCCACCTTAAGCGCCTCCTCAAGCGGAGCGCAAAACAACATCATCGCGAGGGCCGCCACAGTGCCACCCCGCTCTTCGACGTGAAGCGACATCCCAGAAAAACGAAGCGCCCAGATCTCGATCGCCAGAGCAAAGAGCGCAGCAACGATCCCACCAAAAACGACCAGTAGAGCCCGAAAAATCGGAAGTTCTCGCCCTTTTGACATATGGCGCCATAGGCCAAATGCGAGGGCCAAAGCCCCTAGGCCGAGCAGTGCTGAAAGAGCAGAAACAACCGGCCGCATCAGAAATGCAGGCCCACGAGTAGGCTCGTCAGGAGTCCGGTCCCCGCTCCAGAGCCCTCCTCTAGATAGCCACAAGAATTGCAGAAGCTATCGCGCGCCGCGGGTCGTTTGAGAAACAACATCTCGCCCGTCACTCGTGCTCCCACCGAAAAGCTATCACTCAAGTAGTAATCAAGCCCTCCGCCCAGTCGCAGAGCGACCCCGCCAAATGGATCGAGATCACCGCTCCCTGTTTCAAAAGCGGTCACTCCGGAGTAGCCCAGTCCTAGGACTACTTGAGGCTCGAACGAGCCGAGGGGAATGTGCAGTCCTGCCTCACCAAGCAAGGACCACACATTGTAGTCCGCCCCGGGAGCGTAACGAAAACGGGCTCCCAATGTGAAGTACAGCACACGAATGCCTGCGCCCGCACCTAATTCAAGTGACGAAGAGAAAGTGCTGTCCCTATCTGGCACAAGATTGTTGTTGGAAAGGGAAGTGAGGCTGAGAAGTTGAAATCCGATCTCGCCGTTGAGCCAGACGAATTCGAGACCTCGTCCAGAATCTTTCTCGTCTGCCTTCTCGAGATTCTTTTCAATCTCACTCCGAGAATCTTCTGCTTCCGGCATTGCGTCAGGTGCTTCGAGTCCCCCCGCCTTCAAGGACTCATCCGCGCCTTCCGATTCCTTCGTGTCAGTTTCCTCGATCTCTGGCTCGATCGCCCTCCAATCATCGTCATAGGCATCTCCTGCCGATGCAGGAGTTTGACTGAGAACAACAATCCCCAGCGCAAGAGCGGGGGCCAAGCAGCTTTGCGCACCCAATCGCCGAGCATTGGAGGGCCTAGGTCTTTCTTGGTCGGCGACTAGCATGAGACTTTCCATTCTATCAGCTGAAATGTGAGCCTCCCAGCTCCGCACTTAAACTCGAAAGCGCGTCCTGGTCCGGCCCGACGTACTTGAGCGCGTCATAGCTGAACGGTAGCGATACATCATCACGCAGTGTCGCCAAACGCCGGTAGAGCAGCACCTCTTGCTCGTGGGCTGCCAGTTGTTCCGCAAGCGCTGCCGCACCGCGCACCTGAATGTCCCACTCTATCGCCTGACGGGGAATGTCCTCCAAACGAGTGTAGCGAGTCAGCACGGTCGCCGCAGACCGCGCCCCCCAACGGGGGATCCCAGGGATACCATCTGCAGAATCTCCAACCAGGGCCAGGTAGTCGGGGATAGAGCGAGGAGCAACGCCCATTTTTTGGACAACACCATCCTCGTCATAGGTCTTGTCGCGAATGCGATCCCAAGTGGTGACTCCCGATCGGACGCACTGCATCAGATCTTTGTCAGGTGAAGCGATCACGATGCTCTCCACGTCTTCGCGGTCGATAAATTGAGCGGCAGCGGACGCGAGGGCATCGTCAGCTTCGAACTCCACCATACTGTACACGGCAAAACCGAGGGCAGCGGTCACGCGCTCAGCAAGTGGAAACTGGGCAAAAAGTAGAGGGTCTATTCCCTCACCTGTTTTGTAGCCAGCAAACAACTCGTTGCGGAACGATTCGATCACGGTGTCGAACGCGACAGCGAAATGGGTAAATTTCCCCGTTTTTGCCAGGGCATTGAGGCTTCTTCCCAGAGCAATCGCAGCCGCAACTTCTTTGGGAACTGAAGCGCTGCGATGAGAAGAACCATAAAAGGCGCGAAATAGTTCGAAAGTACCGTCCACAACACAGAGTCGCGTCATATCCATCACAAATTCTACCTACCTTGGATTGCGTGACAAATCGGTGTCATCTTCTGAGAATTCGCACCCAATGACTTGCACAAGGAGGGGGTCCTGTGAACAATCCCCTGGCTCGATTTCTGGAGACCATTATGCGCCGCGCTTCTACTAAACTCATTCTTTCATCTCTTCTCGTCGCCTCAGTCATCGCAGGCTGCACCCTGATCGCCGAAGTCGATCGCAGCAAGATCGACGACAGTGCCGCTACTGGCGGGGACGGCGGCGAAAGCGCCAGCACCGGCGGCTCTACGCCCTCCGATGGTGGTGTTGGCGGCGAGAATGTTGGCGGCGATGGTGGAGCAGGCGGCAGTGATTAAGCCCGGCTGAGATTTCAGCCGGCGATCAGCTCGGCAGGCCATCGACGTCGACAGGCTACAGATTGCCAAGTCGACGCAGGCATTTTCTTCGACGCGACCCACGAAAAAGGGCTACTCAACGAGTAGCCCTTTTCTGTTCATCTCAGCTCAGCTGTCAATTGCGGCCGTTCGCTTGCGCGACATCATTCCGACGCAGCAAACGCCATGAGATCCCGCCGCCGACAGCTAGGAGGAGGAACCAGGCCGTCCAGGGCTGGGGCTCGTTGCTTGGAGCAATCTGAGCACCACAACCGTAAAGTACCTCGCCCGCGCAAATCGAAGGACCATTTCCTGGGGTCGACTCTGCATTGTTAGGATCGGAAGGCAGGTTGTCCTGCACTTCCAATTCCTGTTGGTCTGTGAAGCTATCGTCATCGCTAGCCATGTCGAGTGCAGCTGGAAGCGAAGCGTACGCAGGGGCAACGGAATCAGGATTCCCGATCTCAAGTCCCGCAGCCAGCATCGCCGTGGCGAAAGGCTTCCCGGCCGACCCAGACACACCTGGGTCCGTTTCATGGCATAGGGTGCAGCTGGGAGTGCAGCTCATGTTCGCCGCTTCGCGTACGGCATTGGGAAAAGCCGGAGAAGCCAACGAAGGACTCGCGAAGGTCAGGACCGTGAGCAAGCTCGCCAAACCCCAAGGAGCGAGGCCGCCCGTCATTCGCTGAGATGTACCCGGCAGGGTTGCCGAAGCGGTCACTTGATCGATGTTCTTTTTCATGACGGAGAACCTCAGAGATAAAAGTGAAGTTGACTGATGATGGTGAGCGGTTCTTCTTGGCGCAGGATCAAGTCCGTTCTCAATTCCAACTGCTTGTAGAAGAACCAGTCCAATGTGAGCCAACCGCCAAACTTCGGTTCGCCCTGGCCTGGCGCCGGCTTCTGAATTGGCTCATCGGCGCGTTGGGCGGGCAGCCCGTTGTCGACCACTTCACCAGTCAACATGAAGTGAAGTCCTTGGATCGGCTCCACGTCTCCTTGCAAGAAGCCGACATAGCCAGGGTTTGCCTTGCTTCGGAACAATGCGTCCGCTTCACCCAAGAATGAAAGTTCTTTGAAAGGCGCCCAGCGCAGCGTCAAACCGTGCGCCTGGCGCAGTGTATCCTCTTCGAACGTGACGCGATCTAGCTTGGCGTAAGTCACCTTGCTGGTGATACCGGCTGCAAAGTTCGTCGCACCGAGCCCCTCCAGGTACATCGAGTAACCGCGTTCCCGCACAGCGTCAGAACTGTAGCTCGCGTACTGACCAACTGGTCTCAGCTTGGTCTGATAGTTTCCCGCGATGCCCATTACTTCTGCACGAAAGTCCTCCCCTACGTAGGCGAGCGCGAGTCCCATCTGCTGATCCGACTCACGATCCGTGCGAGTGGCTTCGCGAACCCAGGCAGTATGTTCAGGAATACGGACACCAAAGGGTAAGTTGAGTCGCCCCGCCCGGAGAACGAACTCCGTTCCCAGATCGACTCCCACATAGTGCGTGCGAGAGATCATGTTCACGCCATCGCCTTGATCGGTCGTCACCTGCGCTGCTCGCGCATTTTGAGAACCATAGGGGACCTTGGCGATGCCTACGCTGCCGCCGAATGTGACGGGGCCTAGACGAAGCTGACCGTAAAGGTCACCCTGCATCACGGGTGTGCCCGTGAAGACCTTGTCTTCACCCGGACGAAGGATCGACAGGCTGCGATAGGATCCGCTGAGCAACAGGGAATCGGGAAGGTCAATCGCTCCCCAGAGTACCCCAGTGGCCGGCTCAGCATCCTTGTCTCCTTCGCCGTAGTGCGTTCGCAAAACAAGATCCGAAGTGACGCGCCCGTACTGCGTCAACAGTTCGCCGCCGCTGGGATCCGCATGACAAGTCGAGCAAGCCGAGTAATCGTGTCGAATCATCCAGGCGTACGCCTGAGCCGGTTCAGTCCAAAGCAGGCTTCCGAGAATTCCCGAAAGCATGACCAAAAGTGGAGCAACGCGGAGAAAAGCTGGATTCGGTGAACCTGCAGCCTTTCGTTCGCGCTCCGGATACTGCGAAACCATTGGGCCAGAATTGCGCTGGCCGGCACGCTCGTCAACGGGCTGAGTCATTCGGGAACTTCTTTATGAACGGGTAAACGACGAGCGGCCGACATGAGAGCCGGCCACTTGGAGAAGGGGGAAATGTCGAGCGAACCTCAATTGTCTCGCAGCTTGAACTTCACTTTGATCTTCACGTCTTTTTCAACACAGACACCCAAGTAGCAGGGAATTTCCATTCCGTACTTAGTGATGTCCACCGTGGCGAGACCTTGAACATGGTAGTCGCTACCAGTTCTCTCAACCTTGTAACTGAACTCCTGATCCTTCGTCGTACCGTTGAGCGTCATCTTGCCCTTGGCGGAGCCTGTCAGAGACTTCTTGTCCTCGGGAAACTTGAGTGCACTCCTCGCAACGACCAACTTGGCCTTAGGATGCTTGTCGGCGTTGATGGCCTTCTTCAAGTGATCATCACGAAGACTAATGCCGGTCTTGAGATTGTTCACAGGAGCTTCAATTTCCAGATTTCCGCCACTTTCCTTGGCAGAAACACTGTTTCCGGTGCCGTCAATCTTGAGTCCGGCTGGGCCAACTGCCTCAAACTGTACGCTGCCAGCGCCAATCCCAGTGAGACCAGCATGCGCAGCAACAGCAAAGGTGGTTGAGCAAAGGAGCAGGCCTAAGGCCCAGCGGCGAGAAATGCGTGATCGCAGAGATGTCTTCATCGTAACTTTCAATTCCGAGTAGTGGGGCGCGCGACTGAGGGGGAAGCCGAGCACGAGTGGAACACGGACCTAGGAGGCGGGATTGTGTTCCCGAATTACTAGTGTCTATCAGGCCGGCGAGTGGGTCAAAAAACAACTCCCGCACGCCCCTTCATGCATGCTCTACGCAGCTGGCCCTGTGATGTTTCCTCGCCCACCCTGGCGAAAGGTCAAATAGGAGCAAAAACTGGCAAAAGTGGGCCAGAAAAGAAACGACAAAGCCCGCAGAAGTTTCTAGCTGGTTCAAAACTTTCCAACGAGATTACCACGTTTATTGCTGCGATTTCCATCGGCCTTCCCTGAGCGTATCCTAGCTCGGATTCAATGAACGCCCTTTCAGAACTGCCAAGCGCGACAGCCACCACTGATCACTTCGCGCGCCTAGCGGCGCCCGCGTTTTTCGCCCTCGACGACGCGCTGACCAGTTGGGGCCTCTCGCGTGCCGATCTTCTCACTGAACTTGAAGGTGGCGCCTCCACGCGACAGTTCTTTCGTGTGAATTGGCAAGGCCGCACGGCGATTGCGATGTTCACACCCGCCCCAAGCCAGGAAATTGCGAAGGCCCGACAAAGCTCAGGCCCTGCGCCTTTTATTGAAGTTGCTGAACTACTGGAACGTCACGGGATCAGGGTTCCGCGCCGAATCACTTCCCCCACAGCCCACAATATGTTGCTCGTGGAAGATCTCGGCGACGACACCCTCGCCAACTTTCTGGAACGAGCCCCCGAGCACAAAGAAGAACTCTACCAAATCGCTGTGAGAGATTTGGCCCACGCTCAACTCCGGCTTGCCGAGCTACCCGCGAACAGCATCATCCAATCTCGAGCGTTCGACGCAGATCTTCTGCGATGGGAAGTCGACCATTTTCAAGACTGGGTACTTGAGGCGCAGGGGATTCGGCTCTCGGAAAAAGACCGAGACACGTTTGACCGCTGCGCCCACTTTCTTGCGACGACCATTTCCAATTGGCCGCGCGGATACGTGCACCGTGATTTTCAAAGCCGCAACCTGATGGTTCGCACGAACGCAGATGGGCTGAACCTCACCTGGATCGACTTTCAAGATTCGATGCTTGGACCAAGGGCCTACGATCTCGTGGCTCTACTGACCGACAGTTATCAGTCGTTTTCACGGCAATTCATCGAACAAAGGCTGCGCGAATATTGCCAGGCGCGTGAAATCGAAGACGAGTACGAACGTTTAGTGTTCGAATTCGATTTCCTCACCGTGCAGCGCAAATTGAAAGACGCAGGTCGCTTTATCTTCATTGATCGCGTCAACAAGAATCCACACTTCCTCAAGTATGTCGATTCGACAATCGGGCGCGCTCGGGCTGCCCTCACCCGTGTGAAAAACCAAGGCCCTCTTGCTGAACTCGACGAGCTCTTGTCTCGCGTGCTTCCCGAGTCGACCACCGTTGAGCAAGGCGAGGGTCTCGTCTAGCGAGCGCTGTGAAAATCGAGCACTTCGTCAGCACAGGTGGAGTCGTAAAACCTGAGCTGCACCGCGCCGGTGCAAGCACAGAGAGTCCGACCGATGCGCTCAAGTGTTTCGAGGTCGGGGACCACCCAAAGATCAACAAAATCTCTGCGCGCGCCGAATCCAGTGCCAACCAAGGAGACGTGGCTGAGTCCCACCAGGGCAGCTTCGACCTCTTGACGCACTCGCAGGCGCTCCGTGAAATCGACGTCAGCCTCCCAGACGCACCAAACCAGCATCTCCTCACCGAGCGTGAAGCGCCGGGAATCAAAGGGCATGCCCTCAAGTGCCGCCTTGAGAGCTTCAGGCTCCAAAGTAGAAGCAAAGGTACGGTCCCCCAGCGGCGACCCCTCAAGAAGTGGAATTTCCAGGGCCGCCCAAGCATGTTCTTCCGGGTCCTGATGCAATTTACTGTTGGGCAACTCGCGGGACAAAGCTTCGGTAGCGCGAGCGATGATCGCATCAGATTGCTCGAGGGGATAGTGGTCCGCCTGGTCCGCCGCGTCACCGAGAACCAAAAGACCACGAGTTCTGGCAATGCGCGCGATGGAGACGTTCGCGATCCAGCGATCCATCAACTGATCGCCCAGTCGGGTTTCCAAATAGACCTCGGCCGCTATTTGCAGCGACTCGTCATCGCCCTCGACGTCGAAGGGCACATGCACCACGACTTCCAAAAGGTGTCCGCGCGTAAAACCTGCACGCACTCGACTCGTCTCCAAGTTCACTTGAGATTGCTCAACCGCGTGACGCAGCGCGCGGGCATGCGACGCAGCGGGACGACCAACCCGCGCAGCGCATGACTCGGGGGCGACGGCAACAAGCAGTTCCGCCAGAGGAACGGCGGCCCTCAAGCCCGCGACGAAGAACAGCTGAGCCGAATTGCTCTCTCTAAATACGTCGAGCTGAGGAAAGCGTTCCGCCAGATATGAATCTGCTGCCTGCCAGCCTGCTTCGAGCAGGAGGGACCAAAACCTGCGCGCGTCGTCTTGAGTCTTGACGAACTCGTTTCGCTTTCGCGTCGTCCCGAGAGCTTCGAACCTGATCAACATGAAGCGCCTAGCCTGGTTCAGCTCGGCCCGCCTGTCCATTGACCGAAGCAAGTGTTGAAATGATCATACCGCGCATGACCGATAGCGAGATAGACGAACGATTCCTCCGGCTCGAAACGAAGATCGCCTACCAGGAAAAGTTGCTCGCGGAGCTCAACGAGGTACTGCTTGAGCGCGGAGGCGAGGTCGACAAGCTCAAGATCCGTGTCGGGGCGATGGAGCGTCAGGTGCGCGAGGGGGACGAACTCTCACTCAGTCACGATCCTCCACCCCACTACTAGATTCAGTTTGACCCGGACGGTTCCACTCGAATGACAGCTTCACTCTGCTCACTCGCGTGAATCACGCGGAGGATCTCTTTGCTCGTCTTTGCCCCACGCAGCTCGGACAACATCGAAGTGGCGAGCGCCAAGCGCGCAATGGTCGACAACAACTCGAGATGCCGTTGGCGTTCATTCGGAGGCGAGACGATCACGAACACCACGTCAACCTTTTCGCCGTCCGGACCATGATAGTTGATTGGTTGGGCTAGGGTAAAGACGCCAATGACGGTGCTGGAAACGGCGTCAAGCGTCGCGTGCGGAAGAGCCACGCCATGACCCACGCTCGTATTTTGGGTGCGCTCCCTTTCCCAGATCGCGTCGAGAATCTGTTTGGTTTCGACCTTGAGCGCCTTCCCGAGAACGTCGGCAACCTGCTCGAACAGCGCCTCCTTTCGACTCACAGGAGTGAGGGCCTTCACCGCGTCTTCGTTGACAAAGTGAATCAGATCGGTCGGCTCAACCGGATGCTTGCGCGAAAAGGCCTCGTGAGTCCGGAGCCGAGGAGTCTTCAACATCAAGACTGAGCTCGCTGCGCGACGTGCAATTCTTTCGACCAATGTACCTCGAATTCGCTCAGCCCAGGTCGCCTGAGGAAGCCCCATCACCAGGAGATCATAGCTCGTCGCCTCCCCTGCGATCGTGGAAACAGGGTCGAGTCCCTCCACGAGGAGAGTTCTCGTGGGCGCCTCGCAAAGTTCAGATAATTCGTTCAGGTAGGCCATCTCCGCTTCGCGTTTTGCGACGCTCGTATCCGCGCGGATGGGACGCACCAAGGTCACCCGCGCCCCCCAGCGACGGGCCAAGTCATCCGCCGTTCCGACAGCCAGGGCATCGTGAGGGCCAGGTTCTGCGTAAACGAGGACCTCGCGAATGTAGCGAACCCCCGAATCGCGAAAGAGGGCGAGATTGCAGTCCAAATGATCAACCAACCAGCCCAGAGGATTGTAAGGCATGAAGGCCCAGCGTGATCGCCCGCGCCAGCGCATCACCAGAAAGTCGCATTCGACGCGACTACTGACCGCGTGCACTGTTCTCACGATGTCGCGGGAATTGACGGAATGGAATTCCAATTGAGCCCCTTCCTCCTCGGCCATGACGCGCAGTCTTCGCCGAAGAGAAAGTAGTGCTGGCGCCGCACCCACAGCACCAAGAATGGTTTGCTCGGGAACTTCCGTCAGATGCACGACAGGCAGTCGACCCCAGCCAGAAAGCGCTGCGCCGATTTCCGCCAGAGTCTCGGGAGCACGTTCATCGCCAAACATGGCAACCACCGCGCGGGCCCGTCCGGTGATCGCACTTTCGACATCCAGTTCGTCCAGATCGAGTGAAGAAGATGAGTCAGAGCTACGTTCGCCGGCATCTCGCATCGCATCGGAGCGCAGCGTCTGAGCGACACTATCGTTTTCGGAGCGAAACGCGGACGAACCGGACTTCTTCTGGCGCTCGCGGGCCTCGCGGATGAGCTCAGCCCGGCGACCTCGCTGCAAAACAACGCCGCGGCGCGTCACGCGTTTTCGCCCGTACGTCCAAAACAGAAGCGAACCGGGAACAATTGCGAGAAGTCCCGCCCACACGGCGACCATGCCGAGTTGCAAGGTGAGAGTGAGACCCGAAAGGACACCAAATACGGGCACCCAAGGATAGAGAGGCGATTTGAATTTTGGGCGGTACCAGCCGACGCGGCTTTCGCGAAACGCGATTACGGCCAAGCAATTGACGACATAGGTTCCCAGCACCACCGCACTCGCCAGCTTGGCCAACTTCGCGACATCAAGCAGAGCGATTGCCGTCGCCATGGCGATGCCGGTGACGAAGATTGAAATGGCCGGTGTATGAAATCGCGGGCTCAGCCTTTGCAGAGCTTGGGGTAAGAGCGAATCGCGACTCATCGCGAACGGGAATCGGGAAGCTGCCAACAGGCCAGTGTTGGCGAAAGAAACCAAGGTCACGACGCCAAAAACGGCGGCGACCTTGCCCCCAATCGGACCTGCGACGATCACAGCCCAGGTAAAAATCGGGTGCAAGTCGCCGGCAAACTGATCTGCCGGCAGAGTCATCGCCAACATTTTCGCGACGATGGCGTAAAAGCCTGCGGCAAGCCCCAGGGCAATAAAAATACCCCAAGGAATCGTCTTCGCGGGATTGCGCACTTCTTCCGCGATAGCGGCGACTTTGGTCACGCCATTGAAGGCCGCAGTGAGCAGGCCCACGGCCATGAGCATGCCCAGAATCCCACCTCCCAACTCAAGCTTGGGGGATTCAGCGGGGGAAGAGGGAAATGTACCCAGGGTAAAGATGACCAGCCCGGTCAAAGAAATAAGCAGCGCGCCCATGACGAACATTTGGGCCCGGCTCACGGCCTTCACACCCATCCAGTTCATGAAGACGATCATGGCCAGGAGCGAAAGGGCCGTCCCGCGAATCGGCACCTCTGTAATCAGCATCAGGTAGACGCTGACGCCAATGAGCGCGAAGGAACCCTTGAGCAAGGCAGCAAGCCACACACTGATCCCCACAATCGTCCCCACCCAAGGACCAAAGCTCCGATCGAGGAACACAAATGCACCACCTGAAGTGGGCATTGCCGTGGCCATCTCCGCTTTCGCCGCGGCGGCCGGAAATGAGCAAACTGCAGCAAGAAGGAATGCCAACCAGACGGATGAGCCTGTCATTTCCGCGGCGAGTCCCGGCAGGACAAAAATGCCCGTGCCGAGCATCGCACTGAGGGCTATCGCAACAACGGACGTGACGCCGAGGCTGCGTTCCATTTCCTTCATTCCTAGGATCTTCAATGACTTAGGAGGAAAGTCCAGGCTGCCTTCGAACGGGGTCAGCCAATCGTGTCCGCGGCAAAGGCTGAAGCGGACATTCGTCCGGACACCACATGTCCGGCGGACATGTGGACAACGCAACAAGCGATGAGAGGCCACAGCAAAACGAAGCCGAAACATGACGATTTGCGTGAATCGCCCCTTCGACCCACCACTTGGCACGAGTACTGCAGTACCCCAATCAAGCGGGTGAGACACCAAGTCCCACGACAACGTCCCCCCGCCCATTGTCTTCAATCGCTTGTGCGAGTGCTGAGGAGTCTCGGGTGGCGGCGCCGCTCAGGTTCAAAAAAAGTCCCTGTGCGTCGGGCGCTTCCCGCTATCCCATCCCCCCTCCCCTCTGCGTTCGACTCCGGCTGTCTCCCGGACTCCTCAGCACCCCCTACAAGCCTCCTCTTCTCCCCCCCACTGACCTAGACATCGCTTGTGCGAGTGCTGCGGAGCCTCGGGTGGCGGCGCCTCATTGAGTCAAAAAAAGTCTCAATGTGTTCGGGCGCTTCCCGCTATCCCATCCCCCTCCCCCTTTGCGTTCGACTCCGGCTGTCTCCCGGACTCCTCAGCACCCGCACTCTTCAGCCTTCTACGTCGCCCCCTTGTTGACCTACAGAACATCGCCCAACCTCCCGGGCGGTGACCGTGTCGTGGCAACAAGTAACTTCCTTCGTCGAACATACGACAGGCGAGATCTTTCTCTGGACTCTTCTCGTGCTGGAACTTTGCGCGGTGCTATCGGTTCCGAGCGTTCTTCTTCGTAGGCGTGGACGGCCGACCTCAGCGCTGGCGTGGTTGCTTGCACTGATAGCACTCCCGGCCATCGGGAGTGTTTCGTGGTGGGCGATCGGGCGTACACGCATGGAACGTCGCGTACGTAAACGTACTGAGAAGAAGCGCAACTTCTTGCAAGTTCACGGAGCACCGAGCCATCGCCAAGTACCGCGATTTCAGACGCTCTTGCCCGCTCGCGCCCAGAATAGCTACGCGTTTGCGAGTAGTGGAAACCATATTCAGCTACTTGCGGACGGCAAGCAGGCTTTTCCGGCGATCGAGCAAGCGCTCAGTGGCGCCACAACCTGCATCAACATTATCTTTTACATCTTCGATCTCGATGAAACGGGAACGCGAATTTGCGAACTTCTCATCGAAAAAGCAAAGAGCGGGGTCCATGTTCGTCTCCTCGTTGACGGAATGGGTAGCCAAAAATACACGCGAAAGCTGCGAAAGCTTCTCGCCCCTCATGGTGTCGAGTTCGCGGTGTTTCTACCATCGCGATTGTCACCTCTGTATGCGCCGCGCTTGAACTTCATCAATCATCGAAAAATCGTCGTCGTCGACAATTGCATAGCGTTTACGGGTGGAATGAACATTGCCGCTCCGTACGAACACTCGTGGCGCGATTTGATGGTGCGCATCGAAGGACCGGCCGTCGAAGGCTTGAATCATATTTTTCTGGAAGACTGGTTCTTCGCGACGGAAAACGACATTCCCGATCCACTCCGAAGTAATCACGACGAGCGAGCGGGCGGAATGGATGCAGCGATCGTTTCCAGTGGTCCAGACACGGAAGGCTGGATCCACGATGCCTACTTTCTGGCCATCAACCAGGCAAACGATCGAGTGATGATCGCCACCCCCTACTTCATCCCGACGCAGGCGCTTCTCGTCTCGCTGCGGACGGCAGCCGGCAGAGGGGTGAAGGTCAGCATCGTTGTCCCTCGTCTTACCGATGTGCGCATCGTCAAATGGGCGTCACGCTCTTTCTACTCGCAACTGGTGGACGTTGGCGTGCGGATTTTCGAGTATTCGGGGGCAATGTTGCATGCGAAAGCGATGCTGATCGACGAAAAGATGGTGAGCATTGGCACCGCGAATATCGACAATCGGAGTCTCCGCCTCAATTTTGAGGTGAACTGCTTCGTGGATGACAAGCAAATAGCTGACGAACTCTCGGCCTGGATTGGAGAGCTGATTGAAGACTCGACCGAAATGACGAGTGACTTTCTGGAGCACAAGTCGATTGGAAAGAAGCTCCTCGAGTCAGCGGCCCACCTGATGAGCCCGCTGCTCTAAAGGCCGATTCAGTTGCGCCTCCCAGCGGCGCTCGCGTCATCGGCTTGTCCGGTCGCAGTCTGAATCACGCGAGCAAGGGAACGAATATCGATTGGCTTTTGGACAACTCCGTCGACCAAATGCGCTTCTTCAGCGTCAACGTGTTCCCCAGTGAAGTAAAATATCTTCGCGTCGGGCAAGGCTGCCCGCAACCGCGGCAGTAGCGACCCGCCTTGGCTGGCTCGAAGACTCCGATCCAAAAGTACAAAATCGAAGACTCCGCACTGGCTGAGGACACATTCCAGCGATTCAGGGCACTCGGCAGTTTCCACCCGAAAACCAGCCTTCTCAAGACCACGCCGCATCAGACGACGAATCGCTTTTTCGTCATCTACGAGAAGCACATGAGCGCCTTGATAGCTCGAATCGTCGCTGGCTGGCGGAGGAGCAAGACCCAAGGGACGGGCTGGCGGAGCTGCCGGCAGCAAGATGAGAAACTCAGTCCCCCCATCGTTTCTTGTTCGACAAGCCATCTGTCCGCCATGTTGTTCGACAATTGCATGAGAGGACGCCAACCCTAGACCGGTTCCCTTGCCGTTCTTGGTCGTCACGAACGGTTCAAAAATCTTGGACCGGAGATGCTCAGGAACACCGGGACCGTTGTCAGCGACAACGATTTCCACCCACTCCTCATCAAAGAGACTCGAATCATGACAAGTCACCTCGATCATCGGTTCGGCAATATTCCCTGAAAGCAGTGCATCTCGAGCATTGAAGATCACGTTGCTGAGCACCTGCTGAATTGCTCCAGGGGACGCGTTCAGCGAGCATTTTGCGTCGATTTCTGTGGAAAGACGCACGTGTTGTTCAAACGATCGACTGCAGAGGCGCACGACGTCACGCACCAGTGCCGCCGCCGGCTGCGACACGCGTTTCCTCTTATTGCGCTGTCCGGCAAACGCCATCAGCTGCCGGACCACTTCCGCTGCGCGTTCAGTCGCTAACAATGCGTCAGCGATATCGTCTCTGATTTCTGGAACGGCGACTTCCTCAATCGCCTCCAGGCACGGGGTGATCACCATCAGCATGTTGTTGAAGTTATGGGCGACGCCGGCCGTCAGATGTCCTACAGCTTCCATGCGCTGGGCACTCTGCAGTTTTTCATTCAATCGTTGCTGATCGGTAACATCAATGCAGCCGCCGACCATAGATTCAGGTTGTCCGTCCGACCCTAAGCACATCGTTCCCGTAGTCATCAGCCAGCGGACCTGCCCGTCCGGGCGCACAATCCGTGCGGTCTGCGGGGGAAATGGTCCTCCCCGCTCAATCAGCCCATCCATGCTGGGCATCCCGTCGCGGTCATCCGGATGCATGAGGCGATCCCGCCATTGAGGCAAGTTGATCGGAATATCGTGGCCCGTGAGTTCACGCATTCTCTTGTCCCAGATGACCAAGTTGGTGCGCAAATTCCAACTCCAGAGTCCCAGCTGAGAAGCCTCTAAAGCGACAGCCAACTTCTGTTGATCTTCTTTGCTGCGCGCTCGCTGGGCAGTGATCTCGGTAATGTCACGCGTCAGTAGACACAGATGATGGCCCTCGGTCTCATCACCTAAACGCCTCACCTCAGTTTGAAGCTGACGTTCCTCCGAGTGGGCATACTCAAAGTGACGGGTATTTCCGGTGCGTTGGACCTCCTTGAGAATGCCAACACAGCTCTCACGCATCTTGACAGGAAACTGGCTCCCAATTTCCTCACCCAATGCGAACTGAAACTCATTCTGATTCTGGTAGATGACCCGAAACTCTGCGTCCAATTCGGCAATGTGCACCGGCTGAAGATCTAGTAAGCGTTCTAGGTTCGCGACTGCAAGAGTCGTCTCACTCTGCTCCTTTTGAGCGCCTTCAGACACAACAATGTCCTTGGGCTGGGGCCATCCCAGTAGCTACAATTGCGCATTCCTCCATACTGGATCCAGCAACAGAGGGTCCTCCTGAAGCGACGACTCGTCAATTAGTTCAGGCTACCGTCTTGAGGGGCTGGAGGTGGCACCAGGGAGAGGTGCTCCATGCTCTTCATCGCTTCGATAGGATTTGTCGTCTTTCCGCGACGCTCTTCCAAATCCAGCGTGATTTCCATCACATGGGACCCACGGCGAACGATGAGCTCCATCTTGCCGCTTGCCCCTGAGCGAGCTTGCAAGAAATCTTCCACGGACGACATCGCAATGCCGTTCACGCTGAGAAGGACGTCGCCGTATTTCAAGCCGAACTCGGCTGCAGGTGAACCAGGTAGGGCACCAAGAATTGCGATTCCGTTCACGAGTCGTTCCTTTCTTCGCTTCGCATGAAACATGACGAAGACAGGCGACCGCATCAGCCATTGGCTCATTCCGGCTACCTGTAGGGGGATTGAGGGGGGAGAGTTCAGCCTTTCGACCGGACAAGTTCCACCTTAGCAAATCACCGGCCTATGGGTCGAAGTTTTGTGGGCTAGCCCGATAGGCAAGCGCGAAAAGGCGAAGTCCCCGTGGAACTTCGCCCCTTTCATCATTTTCTGCGGGTCGACTAGAACCCTAGCTCTTCTTTGCGCGCTTCTGCGCCGGGCAGCGGGTCACCCTGCTCGGCGACCACAGGAAGCTTCACTGACTTTTCTGCGTTGATCTTCAACCACTCTTGTTGATCATCCGGCATCTGCGCTTCGTCGTAGATTGCCTCGACGGGGCATTCCGGAACACACGCGCCGCAGTCAATGCACTCCTCAGGGTCGATGTAGAGCATCTCACCATCTCCGTGGAAGCACTCCACTGGGCAGACAGCGACGCAATCTGTAAAACGACAACCTTTGCAGTTTCCTGTAACGACGAAAGTCATGGGAGTTCAATAGCGGCCAGGCAAGCTGGACGCAATATTATCGAGCAGCCTCTGTCAGGAAGCCGCTGACGTCGCCTGCTCCCATGCGAATCACCTTGGGTTCATCGGTTGTCAGGTCGATAATGCTTGTCGGCACTGTTCCACCAGCTCCGGCATCAAGCACCATGGCGAGGCCCTTGAATGCCTGATCAATTTCAGCGGGATCGGGATGAGCGTCAGACCCATGTCGGGCGGCCGTCGATGAAATGATGGGACGTCCCAGCTCACGGCAAAGAGCCTGAGCCACGGGGTGATCGGGTACACGAATGCCCACGGTCTTGCGTGGCCAGTGCACAATTTTTGGCACTTCGCGGGTCGCCTCAAGAATGAAACAATAAGGACCCGGGAGGTACTCCTTCATGATCCGGTACACATGATCGTGCATCACCGCGTAGCGCGAGAGATCGCTGAGATCCTGACAGACAAAGGCCAGCTTCTGGCTCTTGTCCATGCCCTTCATCTGGTAGAGCTTTTCAACCGCTCGCTTGTTGAATAAATCACATCCAAGTCCATAAACGGTGTCGGTGGGGTAGGCGATGACCTCGCCTGCCTCGAGTGCATCCACAGCCTGACGAATTTTTCGTGGCTCGGGATGGTGTGGATTGATTTCAAGCAACATGGGGCGTTCCCGAGACCGATCCGCTGGACCGGGTGGTGCTCCACTGGATTTCAGTGGAAAGGGGACCGGCTGCTTACTACGAGGTCGGAGTCCCGTCGAGGCAGAAAATTAGCGGAATCGCTGCTCACCGAGGCTGTGATCTAGTCAATTCTGCAGACTTTTCGCGGTTCCTTGGAATTCAGTCAAAGATCACCCCCAAATTTGCCCTGAGTCGCCTCTTCGGGTTAGCGAAGTGGCATGAAGTTGATCGCCGTCTCCCTGCTATCACTTGCCACCGCTGGCTGCGCCGCTGGTCAAAATGGCCAAACGGATTGGCCCGAGCAGCCAAGTCCAGCGTATCCCGAGCCGAGCACTCAGGGCCGGGCAAAGCCACAGCCTGCAGATTTTGATACCGCGTCCGACAAGTCGCATGGTGACAGCGAAGAGAGTCAGGCTCTCGCTAAGAAATATGACGGCATGAAAGCTCTCCGCACTTTGAAGGGCAAAGCGACCTACTACGCGGACTCTTTGGCCGGGAATCACACCGCCAACGGCGACGTGTACGATCCACAGCTGTTCACAGGCGCGCACAAGAAGCTCCCCTTTGGCACAGTGGTTCGCGTGATCCGCATCGATACGGGAAAAACCACCTACGTGCGCATCAATGATCGGGGCCCCTTCGGTGCAGCGGATCGCATCATCGATGTTTCAAAAGTTGCCGCCAAACAGCTCGGGATGATGAAAGCTGGCGTCGTAGGGGTTCGCGTCGAAGTCGTCGAGCAACCAGTCAAGGAGTAACGCTGCTCGCTGAAGCAGCGTTGCTCTCTGCAGCAGCGCTGCTCGGTGCGCAGATCGCCATTGAGCCCACTTCACTCGTGCTCAGAGGCCGTTTGAGTCTTCACCCACTGGAGAAACTCCGGATGACCCTGTTCAAGTGGCCAGCTCACGACGCACGGGCACTCGTAAGAATGCAGCTGCACGACACGCACCCTGAGCTGCTGAAGCTTTTCGGCCGAAGTCTTCAGGAGCAGTAGTTGCTCAGGATCTTCGTGAACCTCGCCCTTCCACTTGTACACGCTGATCATCCCCGGAAGGAGATTCGCGCAGGCAGCCAAGGCTTCACCAACCACCGCGCGGGCGATGCGGAGCCCCTCCTCTCGAGACGCGACCGTCACGTAGACCAGGTGAACCTCAGCGTTCAACACCACCCCAGAGCTCACCCGGGCTTTCCCCCTGGCCACTCCATCTTCCCAGAGGGGTCACGCGAAAAGCGCGTCCGATCGTGGCCATGGACAGGACCAGAATCGGGCCACGGCCAGCCTCCAAACTGAGTTCGCCTGTAATCAGCAAAGGCCTGACGGAGTTCCTCCTGTGTGTTCATCACGAAGGGACCTTGATGAGCTATAGGTTCGCCAATAGGTCGTCCCTGCAGCACCAAGATTTCGGCCTTGCCTGCACCGCGGTTGACCAACTCAGTAGGCACGTGAGCCTGAAGCGCAGCACCTTGCATGGGCGTCAACACTTCACCAGCAACCGAAAGCTCCTGTCCATCAAAAAAATAGAGGAAACGGTGAGCGCTTGATGAGGCCACCGGTAAAGTCCAGGTAGCCCCCGGCTCCAACTCGGCCGTCCAAATCGCGACTTCGTTGGCGGGATCGTGAGCCCAGGAATCTGGCGGTGCCGCTGGGGGTTTCGCTCCCTCAATCTCGCCCGCGCGAATCGACACAGAGGTCTTCTTTCCCGCCTGATCCACGAACACTTTCGTCGGAATTTGATCCGCCCAAAGCATGGTAAAGTAGGGCTGAGCCATCTTGCTGCGCGCCGGTAGATTCAACCAAATCTGAAACAGATCGAGCGGATTTTCCTCCTCGGTTTTCAGCAGCGGAAACATCTCTGCGTGTTGAATGCCCGCACCTGCGGTCAACCACTGCACATCGCCATCGCCGTAGCGCGCAGCAGCTCCCAGCGAATCTGCGTGATCCAGCCTTCCAGAGCGCACAACTGTCACGGTCTCAAACCCCCGATGAGGATGAGACGGAAAGCCGGGAACCCGCTCACCGTGATACATGTTCCAGCCGTCCTTCCAGGCAAAGTCCATCCCGATCTGGCGCCCTTTCAAGGAACCATCTGGTGGGCCAAACTGCCCATTGCCTTTGGGAAATTTATCGTTGTGATGCACACAGAAGAGAAAAGGATCGGGGGTGGGCCAAGGACGCCCTTTGGCCAAAGGAAACTTTTCGAGAACAGCTGGCTCGTTGTCCGCGTGTGGTGAGTTGGCTTCAATGGTTTCCATGCTTGCTCTCTTCTGGTCGGCTAAATCTTTTTCAGCCGCCGAACTATGATCTGCGCCTTTGCTGCGACACCCAGTCGCCGCAGCAGCAGATGTCGCAGCCGCCGCGGAAGTCAGTGCCAAAGCAACAATGGCGTCCCGTCGATCAAGTTCGGTCACGGCATCAAAGTAAGTCCGCCCCAACGCTTGTCCAAACCCCACAGCCGCAAGGGAGATTTGCGAACAGAGCAACTTTCACCAAGACCACAAATTTCCTGTGAAAGTGAACAAGATCGGGGTTTCCGCGCATTTTGACCCTGATGCTGGCAAATCCAGTCACTGCGGAACAACCACATCCTGTGGTAGTCATTTGCTACGTCGAAGGCACGTGGAAGCACGTCCTTGTCCGCTCCTCGAAGAATCGGCGACGGCCCACCGCGCTTTTTTGTCCACCGCGCCCCTTGCTCCCTTCCATGCAGTTCTCTTTCCGCTCCGCTCGTCGCCTCCTCCTGATCGCGGCTGCCCTTGTCTTGCTCTCCTGCAAGCGAGATCCCCACCGTCCCGTCGAAGAAGGAGTCGCCGTCGTCATCCCTGTACTCAGGACGACCTTTGTTCGTAACTTCAATCCCTTTTTCGAAACCCAGGCGCTTTGGCCCACCACGGCCGGGATCTACGAGCCAACGATCATTTTCAATCGTGCAACGGGCGAGTTCGTCCCCTGGTTAGCTGAGGAGTGGTACTGGGAAGACAACAACAAGCGCCTCGTCCTGAAGATTCGAAAAGGGGTCAAGTGGGCCGATGGCAAAGACCTCACGCCCGCCGACGTTCTCTTCACGTTCCGCCTCATGAAACAATATGCGGCGCTTGATCAGTCTACGGTTTGGAGGCATCTCAAGAGCGTCGAAGCCGAGGGGCAAAAGGTGGCTTTCCAGTTCCCCTATCCCTTCACTACTCCAGTACTCTTCATGATTGGTCGCCAACCGATCGTCCCGGAGCACGTGTGGAAGAACGTCAAAGACCCTGTCCGCTTTGCTAACGAAAATCCCATTGGTTCAGGCCCATTTAACCGCGTCCTTTCCTTCAAATCGCAAATGTACGAGGTGGGGGCGAACCCAGATTATTGGCAGCCGGGCAAGCCTCGCCTCAAGAAGTTTCGCCTTCCTGCAATTGGCGGCAATGAGGCCCAGGCGCTTGCCCTGATCAGCGGTCAGATTGACTGGGCCGCGGCCTTCATCCCTGCCATTGACCGCATCTTTGTCGAAAAAGACCCGAAGCACCACGGCTATCACTTTCCGTCGCTCGAAGGAACGGTGATGCTGTACGCGAATACGACGCGGGCGCCCTTTGATCGAGTCGATGTGCGCAAGGCTCTCAGCTACGCCATCGACCGCAAGACCATCGTGCGAATCGCCATGCAGGGCTACACCAGGCCTGCTGATGCCACGGCACTCAGCGACGTTTACGCCTCCTACCACGATCAGAAAGTTCTCGACGAGGAAGGGGACTGGACCAAGTTCAATCCCGAAAAGTCCAAGAGGATGCTCGATGCTGCCGGCATCAAAATGGGCAAGAAGGGCTACCGAACCATGCCTGACGGGTCGCGACTTGAGGTGGACGTGAACTGCGTCGTCGGCTGGTCGGACTGGATCATTGCGGCCGAAATTATCGTCAAGAACCTACGCTCGGTGGGCATTGACGCCAACCTGAGAACCTACGCCTTCGGCGCTTGGTTCAACAAGTTGGAAATGGGCACCTTCCAACTCAGCATGAGTTGGTCTGACGGCGCGGCAACTCCCTGGAGTTTCTACCAACGCCAAATGTCGAAAGATACGTACTTTCCTTTGGGGACACGTGCTGACAGCAACTGGCAGCGATTTGTGAGCGAAAAGGCCGACAAGCTGCTGGCGGAGTTTGCCGCCACGACCGACAAGGGCGAGCAAAAGAGAATTGCGAGCGATCTCCAACGAGAATTCGTACGCCAGGCACCTGCCATTCCGCTGTTTCCCGGACCCACCTGGGGCGAATACAACACCACCCGCATCGAAGGTTTCCCGAACAAGAATCACAACTACGCGGCCCTGGCCCCTTACAAGGCGCCTGGCCAGCTCTTGACGATGGTTGAACTTCGTCCCGCTGGAACGCCAGCTGTTTCCCAGAATCCAGGCAAAGGAGCACCAGGCCGCGGACTCATCATGCCAGCGCCGACCTCTCAACAGGAACCCCCCTCTGAGCCGGCAGCGCCCCCTGAACAGAAAGTGCCCTCCGAGAAGCCTACCAACGAGCCTCATCAGCCCCCCCAGGTGAAGGAGGGCACGCTGTGAAGTACCTACTGCGTCGACTTGGGTTCTATCTGATCGCAGCTTGGGTCTCACTCACGCTCAACTTTTTCGTGCCCCGCCTCGCTCCTGGCGATCCGGCGACGGCGCTCCAACAAAAATTTCAGGGCAAGTTAGAGCCAGCTGCTCTCGAAGCGATGAAGACGGCGTTCGGTATTTCCGACGCCCCGCTTTATCAACAGTATTTCGACTACATTGGGGATTTGGCCCAGGGCAATCTGGGCACATCAATTGTCTACTTCCCCGCTCCCGTATCGGAGGTCATCGGGCAAGCACTGCTTTGGACTCTGTTCTTGGCCGGTTTGTCGATGATCTTTGCGTTCAGCCTCGGCACGCTGCTGGGTATCTATTCGGCGTGGAATCGCGGAGGCAAACTCGATTCAATTGCGCCAGCCTCGTTCATCTTCTTGGGCGCGTTCCCTTACTTTTGGCTGGCGATGCTGCTGCTTTACGTATTCGGGTTCTTGCTCGGCTGGTTTCCCATCCGCCATGCGTACACAGATACCATGACGCCAGCGTTCACCTTCGCCTTCATCGGCGACATGCTGCATCACGCGGTACTGCCAGCGATTTCAATCGTCGCAGCTTCGCTCGGTGGCTGGCTCCTCGCGATGCGAAACACGATGATTGGCGTGCTCAGCGCCGACTACGTGACCATGGCGCAGGCCAAAGGCCTACCGGAACGAGACGTGATGCTGAAGTACGCGGCGCGCAATGCAATGTTGCCGAGCATCACCGGATTCGGCATGGCGCTCGGCTTTGTACTCTCAGGTTCACTACTCACGGAGATTGTCTTCTCCTATCCAGGTCAAGGCTCGCTCTTGTTCGAAGCAGTCAATGCTCAGGACTACTTCCTCATGCAAGGCTTGTTCTTGGCCATCACTGTGGCCGTGCTTGCCGCAAACTGGTTTGTCGATATTGCCTACGTCGTTCTGGATCCGAGGACTCGCCGATGAAGTTCTTTGAGCAACTCCTCTCAAATCGAAAAGCCGTCATCGGACTGTGGGTGATTGGGTTCTTCATCCTGATTTCCTTGTTCGGTCCGCTCTTGGTGCGCGACCCGACTGACTTCCTGACGGATCCCGTCGTGCCCCCCAATGCACACTTCTGGCTCGGTTCAACTCAAAAAGGGCAGGATGTGTTCGCGCAAACCATTGTGGGCGCGCGCATGTCGCTCGTGATTGGTTTCGCCGTGGGCATCGCGGTGGTGATCATCGGCGCCACGGTGGGGATCGCCGCGGGATTCTTTGGTGGCTGGGTCGATGACCTTCTTTCGCTGCTCACCAACGTATTTCTGATCATTCCGGGATTGCCTCTCGCAGTCGTGCTCGCTGCCTACATGGAGGCAAGCCCGGTGAGCATTGCTGTAGTCTTGATCCTGACTGGTTGGGCCTGGAACGCCCGAGTGCTTCGGGCTCAGACACTCTCAATCGCCAAGAAAGATTTTGTGCAGGCCGCCATCGTCGGAGGCGAGAGCGGCCTCCGAATCATGTTTGTCGAGATATTGCCGAACATGACCTCGCTCGTTGTTTCTGGGTTCATCGGAGCCGTCGTCTACGCGATTGGCGCTCAGGTGGGGTTAGAGTTTCTCGGCTTGGGCGACGTTTCTGAAGTCACCTGGGGCACCAACCTGTACTGGGCGGCCAACAGCAATGCACTGCTCACCGAATCATGGTGGACGATCATTCCCACGGGATTTTGCGTTGCCTTGGTCGGATTTGGCCTCGTGATGATCAACTTCGCGATCGACGAGGTGACGAATCCTCGCCTTCGTTCCGAGGGGGCGTATCTGAACGTACTCGCGCGAGCAGGGGTGGTGCCCGGCTTCTCAACGCCTGTCGTCAGGCAAATCGAGAAGGAAGAAAAAACCAGCGCAGCAGGAGCGGCAAAGTGAACGCCAGTACTTTTGGAGACGGCAGCTCCACTGACCAAAGAACGCCGCTGCTTGAGGTGAAGAATCTGTGCGTCGAGTATGTGACCCCACGAGGTCACGTAGGCGCCGTCGACGATGTCTCCTTCACAATTCACCGTGGTGAAGTGTTCGGGCTAGCTGGAGAAAGCGGCAGTGGAAAATCGACAGCCGCGATGGCGATCATGCGCCTACTCCAGGCACCTGCCATCATCACAGGCGGGTCAGCGAAGTTCCTGGGCGAAGACATCTTTGCCATGAACGAGGACGAGCTCCGCGCCTTTCGCTGGCGCCAGATCGCGGTCGTGTTTCAAAGTGCCATGAACGCGCTGAATCCGGTGATGACCGTAGGCGCTCAAATTGCTGACGTGATCGTGAGTCACGAAGACGTCTCTGAGGCCCAGGCGCTTGAGCGAGCTGCAGAACTACTCAAACTTGTCGGCATCGAGAGTTCGCGGCTGATGAGCTACCCGCATCAGCTCTCCGGTGGAATGCGTCAGCGGGTGGTGATCGCGATCGCGCTCGCCCTCAAGCCGCCACTACTTTTCATGGATGAACCGACCACTGCACTCGATGTGGTGGTTCAGAAGGAAATCTTGCAGCAGATTGCTGAACTTCGAGACAAATTGGGGTTTTCGATTCTCTTCATCACTCATGACCTCAGCCTGATGCTCGAATTCTGCGACACGATCGGCATCCTCTATGCTGGTCGACTCTGCGAAGTCGCACCAGCCAGACCCATGCTGAAGGATCCTCTTCATCCCTACACCCAGGGTCTGATGAACTCGTTTCCCGAACTGCACGGTAGGCGACATCGAATGGAGGGCATTTCGGGTTCACCTCCGGACATGATGCACCCACCTAGTGGCTGTCGCTTTCATCCACGCTGCAGAAAAGCGCAGCCGGCATGCGAGCGGAAGCTGCCTGAACTAGTGGAGCTGCGTCCCTCCCACCTGGGTGCTTGTATCGTCGAGGAAGCAGCCTTGAATAGCCCTACCCCCCAGCCTCCCAGCCAAGAAGCGCGCAGCACCGATTTCGAGGGGCAACGCGACACGCCGATGCAGCCAATCGTACGACGCTCCATGAATCCCCCAGCGGAGGACGGCGACCAATGAACGACCGACTGACTCCTGCGGAGCAACCCATTGCCAAGAAGGTAGGGCCTCCGATCCTCAAGGTAGAAGGCCTGAAGAAAACCTTCAAAGTGGGTAGTGGCTTCAAAACACAGGAACTGCGCGCCCTGAACGACATTTCTTTCGAACTTTATCGTGGAGAATGTATCGCTCTGGTGGGGGAATCTGGCAGCGGCAAGAGCACCGTCCTGAAGATCCTCTCGCGACTTGAGCAACCCACGGCAGGCAAGATCATGTTCCACGAACAAGACTTGCTCAAGGAAGAGCCTCACCGAGCCTCGCTCAAATACCGGGGAAAGGTGCAGATGATCTTTCAGGATCCCTTCGGATCCTTGAACCCGTTCCACACCGTGCGACATCACTTGGAACGCCCCCTGTTGCGCCACAAGCGAGCAAAGGGCGGAGCTGAACTCGATCGACAGGTTGAAGTACTCCTCGACACCGTCGGCTTGAGTCCGGCCAAAGACTTTGCCGACAAACATCCCCACCAAATGTCCGGGGGACAGCGTCAGCGCGTAGCCATCGCTCGAGCGCTCGCCGTCAATCCCACCGTGATTCTCGCAGACGAGCCCATCAGCATGCTCGATGTCTCGATCAGAATGGGCATCCTCAACTTGATGCACGATCTCAAAACGAGCACGAACGTCAGCTACCTCTACGTCACTCATGACATTGCCAGCGCTCGCTACATCGCGGAACGGACCATGGTCATGTATGCCGGACACATGGTCGAAGGCGGACCGAGCGAAGCTCTGCTCGACACTCCCGCGCACCCCTACACCAAACTGCTGCTTGAGGCCGTTCCTGACCCCCAAGGGAACATCTTCAGGGAACTCCCCGCGAAGAGCGGTTCTCCGCAGCTCGTCGATCCGCCACCAGGCTGTCCGTTCGCCGACCGCTGCCCGGAGACCATGGCTGTCTGCCGTAAGGAGAATCCGGCACCCATCCTGCTACGTCGCAAGGGCGCAGACGAACACTTTGTTCGCTGCCATCTCTACAAAGAATAACGTAAGGCGCACCGACGCCATACTTCAGGCGACAATATGCACGCCGCTGGTCTGCTTCGGCGCGTTTCCTGGTCCGGTAGGCGAGGACGCCGTAGACTCCTCAATCAGGGACAGCGCCTGCTGGCCGAGTTCTTCGTTCACACTCATCGCCTTCTTGGCGACGGCAAAGCCAATACTTGTGGTCGGAGAGCCTGCATTCACTTCCATGCCCTGTGTGGACGGCTCGAGACTCATTCCCTGAAGGAGTTTTTCGCTTTTCCCAGGCAGCGTCGAGAAATGACTAAAATCACCCGACTATTTGAGTGAACGGCCCTTTCGATCCAGCTGACGAATACGATGAATCATCTGCTCAAGTGCCGCTTTTGTCGTGGGGTCCCGTTGGGCTAGTTCGTCTGCGCATCGCCGAAGACCATAACCTGATTCCATGCACCTCAATGCTTCGTGGTCGAACGGAGTCGTGATGCAACTATGAGTCACCACTGTGACTACATTTGTGGCAAGCGCGCTGCCTTTGATCTCCTTCAAAGAGACCCCTATCCCTCGCGCCGCCATCCTCTCGCACTCAAGAGGTCCCGGCAGCTTCGATTGGCATGCCGACAAGAGCGCCAAAGCGAAGCCGCTCAGTGACAAGAGCAACAATCGGCGAGACTTGGCGAGACTCATAGAATAAGCCCAAAGTAGAAGAGCAGATCTGTCGCGGACTGAAATTCTGGCAGCGGCCCGAGATGAGAGATCTCACCATCGACCACAGCTTGGATAGGTTCATACGCGGCTCCGCTCCGACCGGTGATGAAACTGTGATTCAACGTCATCGTGAAGTCGAACCAGTTGGGGATCACATCAAAGGCGATTCCGCCGCCGAGTGCCCAATTCATCTCAACACCGGCACGCGTCGCACGTAGATCAAATCCTGGTGCTTCCGGCATTTCGGCGACAAACCTCAGCCACGACCAACCTAGCACTCCGGTCAGACGAAAGCGCGGGTGCAAGTTCCAGGTCGGCTCAATGAAGACACCGAGCGACGTCACTTTGAGATCCGGCTGCTCAAAAGCAAAATTCAAGGACTCCCCATCCACGTCGAAACCACCTGGCTCAACAGTCACGGGGATGCGCTCTTCTCGATAGAAGAGTCGCAGCCCCAGCCACGAGACGATTTGGGGCCGAAAGAAGCCGCCATAAGCCGATCCGACTTGATAGGTGATGTCCGACGACTTGCTGGGCCGGCTGACCATACCCACAAAGGGTCCCACCGCCGTCCAGCGCGTGTAATCCTTCTTTCTTTCGATGAGATCGCGCCTCAGCACGTGCGGACCTTCTCCATCTTCCTCGGTGGAAGGCGGTGGCGGAGCGATCGGCTCTTCAGGGACGGGCGGCTCTTCGGCAGCGGGCGGCTCTTCGGCAGCGATCGACTCTTCAGGAGCGGGAGGCTCTTCGACAGCGATCGGCTCTTCAGGAGCAGACGACTCTTCGGCAGCGGGCGCAACTTCTTCCGCTAAGGCATTCTCGCTGAGCAAAGCCCCGGTCACAGCAAGTACCGAAAAAAGAGAAGCCAAGGCACGGGATACCCGAGGCTTGTACGCCGGGCCTGATCTAGCCACGCAAGATCGCTCCGAAATCCTTACTCGCCTTTTCAAGCGCGATCGCTTGAATCGCTTCAACTTCTTTGTCCGTGAGCGTCCGCGCATCGTCAGGCGCCGTGCGAGCCTTCGGATCACGATAAACAACGCGGAATGTCAGCGAACGATGCCCTGCTGGAACTGAACCGCCGCGGAATTCAGCGGCGACCTCGACGGATTCACAGAGTTCGCCTGCCGCGTGGAGGATGGCGTCGGCAACGAGAGACGCTGACGTTTCGTCACTGACAACCAAGGACAGGTCTCGCGTAATCGCTGGCAACTTGGGAATCACACGATAGCGCGGAGTGACCCGACCCACCGCTTCAATCGTCGCCAAATTCAGCTCGATTAACTGCGCAGCGCCGTCCAAGTCAAACTTTTCGACGACATCGGGATGCAGAGCTCCAAATAGCCCCACCTCGACACCATCGAGCAACACAGCTGCTGCTGAGCGCGGATGAAGGTGCGCCGTACGCTCCGATGCGCCGATGTACTGCACCTGAGCTCGGCGACGGGTCATGCGCTCAACCATTTCCACAGCCACTGCCTTGGCGTCGTAAACATCGACCTCACTCGGCTTCAAACTCAGATACTCAGAGCGCGGACCAGCAAGCACGGAAGCAAAAGTCGGCTGCTCATAGGGCAGCGTTCCGTCGTCCTCCGGTAAACGTACCCGCGCTTCACTCGCGGAATAGTCTCCCACCACAGGCAAGAAGATGGCTCCTAGGGTAAAGAGCCTCACGCGGGCCTCTCCACGACGACGTGAGCGCCGCAAAGCCTCCAGAAGTCCTGGAGCGAGGGACGTGCGCAAGACGCTACGATCCTCACTCAAGGGATTCGTCAAGGTGACGACCGGGGGGGGCGCTGAGAGCGCTTGAAGATCAGCGGGAGCAACGAAAGAGTGAGTCAGAGCCTCAGAGAGGCCAAGTTCTACCGCAACGCGTGCGGCACGTCTCTCAAGCTGACCAGACGTACGCTGCTCCTGCGGGGCGATTGCCGGAAGCACCGTGGGGATGTTGTCGAGGCCACGAATGCGAGCGACCTCCTCCACCAGATCCTGCTCGATGTTGATGTCGGGTCTGTGCGAAGCCCCGCGGATGCTGCCGACCGATTCATCGTCGCGATCCACGAGATATTCGATACGAAGACCAAGACCCTGGAGAATTCGCGTCACCTCTTTGAAAGGCACTGCAACTCCCAAGAGACTGTCGATGGTCGTCGAGTTGAGTTCAATGCTGGGGACCTCGGGCGCTTCACCGTCCGCGCGAACGGTGCCTGGCGCCACCTGCCCAGACGCGAGCTGCTGAAGCAGGTAGCGAGCTCGGTCGAGAACCCGTTCGGTGGCACCATGATCCGTCCCGCGCTCAAAACGATGGCTCGACTCAGTGTGCATCCCCTGGCGACGCGCCGTCCGACGAATTCCACGAGGCTCAAAGTAGGCACATTCCAATACGACTTCTGTTGTCGCGCTTGAGATCTCGCTGTTGGCCCCACCCATGATTCCTGCCAGGGCCGTGGGAACCGGCCCGTCGCAGATCAGCAAGTCGTCAGCCGCGAGAGTTCTCTCCACCTCGTCGAGAGTGGTCATCTTCTCACCATCTTCGGCAGCGCGAATTTCAATCTTCTGTGACTTGAGCAAGTTCGAGTCGAACGCGTGCAGTGGTTGCCCATATTCCATGAGCACCCAGTTGGTCACATCGACAACATTCGAGATGGGGCGGATGCCCAGACGATGCAAACGCCAGCGAACTTCTGATGGTGAGGGTTCGATCTTTACACCGCGCACGAGCGCCGCCCCATAACGAGGGCAACGAGCGGGCAGGCGATTCTTCACAATCAGCTCGGCCGGCTTTCCCTGTTCGACGATACCCTCAGTCGCGGGAAGCACGAGTTCGGCTTCGAAAAAGGCTGCCATGTCGCGCGCTACCCCGACGTGACCCAGCGCATCGGGCCGATTCGGCGTGACGTCGAGTTCGTAGATCACGTCACGTGCCTCAGGGAACGCGTCGATAAAACGAGTGCCTACCGGAAACGCTCCAGCCGGATAAGTCAGGATCCCCTGACTGGACTCGGCCAACCCCAGCTCCGATTCACTGCACAACATGCCTTCACTCACGATGCCTCCAATCTCTCGCTTGGAGAGCTCGAAGTCGACGCCGGGAAGTTTCACCCCTAGTCCAGCAAACACCACCATGCCGCCAATCGGAGGAAGGTTCTTTGCGCCACAGACGACAGTGAGCTGCTCGGGGCTTTTCAGCCCCGGCTTCGTCGGAGGGATCGATGAAATAAACTCGGTACCTTGGGCTTCGCGAGTCCTGACCGTGACGAGGTTCAAGGTGTCGCGACTGGGGTGGGGTTCAATCTTAAGCACCTCCACGAGGACGACGGGACGCAGGGCGTCCTCATGATTGACCAATCCGTCGACGGCGAGGCCGACAGCAGTCAATGCGTCAGCCACCTCTTGTGCGTCGAGGGAGGCGTGAGGGAGAAGTTCCGTGAGCCAACGATACGAGACGAGCATGGGTGGGCGCCTTGTAGCATGGCTCGCGCCTCAGGGGGGCCCCCGATCGGGACAGAAATTTTCCTATAAATTCAACGACTTAGTCTTAAAGCGGGGCGTTCGTGGACTGATCCGGAACTGACTTGAGCGGATCGATGCCCTGAAGCATGCCTTCGCGCACGATGAACTCAATCACTTGCGAAACGGAATCGCCGTCACGCAGGTTCGTGAAAACAAAGGGCCCATCCCCGCGCATCTTCTTCGCGTCCCGATCCATCACCTCCAAAGAAGCTCCTACATGAGGGGCAAGATCGGTTTTGTTGATCACGAGCAGATCGGAACGAGTGATACCAGGCCCGCCCTTGCGCGGCACTTTGTCTCCACCCGCCACATCGATCACATAGATTGTCAGATCCGAAAGTTCAGGGCTGAAGGTCGCGCTGAGGTTGTCGCCGCCGCTTTCGATAAAGATCACTTCGGGATGAAACTTCTCGGTGAGCTGCTCCACCGCGTCGAGATTGATCGACGCATCTTCTCGAATCGCCGTATGCGGGCAACCGCCCGTTTCGACGCCAACAATCCGTTCAACATCGAGCGCTCCATTGCGATGAAGAAACTCAGCATCCTCTCGCGTGTAGATGTCGTTGGTCACCACAGCAATATTGTAGCGATCCCGCATCTCACGACACAGTTTGAGCAAGAGCGCAGTCTTGCCTGAGCCAACAGGACCGCCGACACCGACTCGCAATGGTTCATTTCTCATTTTGCTAGTTCCTCTCTTAATTACGAGCGAAAGATTCGCGTGTATTGGGTTTCGTGAAACGCACTTGCGCGAGCAAGCCCCGGGCAGCTGGCTCCAATTTCTCGATCGGGCAACGCCCTGCCTCGCTCGATCAATTCAGGGAGATGCTTCAAACAGGCATCCATCAGCTTTTGTCCGGCGAGCGGCCCTAGGGGGATCAGCCGGGAAAGCGCAGTCACATGTTGCTCCACCCAGCCGAAGGCACAGCACAAAAGAGCGTCATCTTCCGTGAGCTGATAGTGGTGCGCCGCTCTGGCCAGCGCCTCAGAATAAGTGAGCGAGACGTGATCGCTCGGGCAGCTCTCTGGACAAATGGCGGCAAGCACGCGGTGGAGAGAACGAGCCATCTGTCGGTCTTGCTTCTGGAGTTCAGCTCCTTCGCGATTGGCAAAGAGGCATGCGCTTTGCAGTCTTGCTTCTTTTTCATCCCCCAGCTGAAGCGCGCGCAGAACGCGCACGAAGTAGGGCAATTCCAAATAGCCAAGGCTGACTTTCATCCAGGGAACAAAATAGCCATGACAGTCCTCTTCACTGCGCAAAATGCCGAGTTCCTGAACCGACTCCAGGCCGCCCGAATACGCGAAAGCTCCAGTCGGAAGCGCCTGAGAAACCAACTGCAACATGCGCGCGCGCGCTGCGACCCCCAGGTCAAAGCTCGCGCGCAACATCAACTGACTTCCGCCTCTTTGGAGGACTTGACGAAGAAGAGCGGCAGACTCACCTGCTGGGCGTGAGAGTGCCCATGATGAGTAGGGGAATGACTGTGACCACCATGCTCGTGGCTGTGCTCGCCATGATCGTGAGTGTGTTTGTGATCATGACTGTGCCCATGCCCATGACTGTGGCCGTGACCTTCGCCGCGTTGATAGGCACCTGACTCTGGCTCAAAGGGACGCGACTCATGGCAAAGCGAGAATCCCAACTGCCTCACCATATCGTCCAGCACGTGATCTGGCTGGTAAACGAGACAATCCTCCTGAAGCTGCAAACGAACGTGGCGATTTCCCAGGTGATACGCAGCGCGCACCAACTGACCAGGAGACTCTGCCGTCACCACAGAAACTGGCTCTTTCTCCGCGCGAACCAGGTAGCAATTCCCGTCGCGACAGCGGAGGATTTCACCTTCTTTCAACACTGAGCCGCGTTCCATGAAGATGCCCACGACTTCGCCCGAGGTCGTGGTGACGCGGCAACGGGATTTTTGCCGAGTATCAAAGGGGAGCACCAATTCGCCCTGAAACTCAGTGGCGGTGAGACATTTTTCGATCAATTCACGCATGGCTCATTCCCTTCAAAACATGAAATAGCGTTGGGCAAGCGGGAGCACTTCGGCGGGCTCGCAAGTCAGCAATTGCCCATCTGCTCGCACCTCGTAAGTCTGAGAGTCGACTTCGATCAAGGGCAGAGCATTATTGAGAATCATCGACGACTTTCTCACACTACGTACATCCTTCACCGCAGAAATCCGTTTCTGCAAGCGTAGCTGCTCCGGGACGCCTCGTTCAATCCCTGCCTTGGACATGAACGTCAGACAGGTTTCGTAACGCGCTCCGCCCAGTGCACCGAACATTGGACGATAGTGCACAGGCTGAGGGGTGGGTATCGATGCATTTGGATCGCCCATCGGAGCTGCCGCGATCATTCCACCCTTGAGGATCAGCGCAGGCTTCGTACCAAAAAAGGCTGGTTTCCAAAGCACGATGTCGGCCAACTTCCCCACTTCGAGCGAGCCTACTTCTTCCGAGATACCGTGGGCAATCGCGGGATTGATCGTGTACTTCGCAATGTAGCGGCGGGCACGAAAGTTATCGTGCTCGGAAGGATCGCTCTCTAGGCTGCCTCGCTGCACCTTCATTTTGTGTGCAGTCTGCCAGGTGCGCATGACGACCTCGCCCACGCGTCCCATCGCCTGCGAGTCTGAGGCGATCATGCTGAAGACTCCCATGTCGTGAAGAATGTCTTCAGCCGCAATCGTCTCGCGTCGAATGCGCGACTCGGCAAACGCGACATCTTCAGGGATCCCCGGATCGAGATGATGGCAAACCATGAGCATGTCCAAATGCTCATCGACTGTATTCTTCGTATACGGGCGTGTCGGATTGGTGGAAGAAGGCAAAACATACGGATTGCTTGCCGCACGAATGATGTCCGGCGCGTGGCCACCACCGGCACCTTCGGTGTGGTAGGCGTGAATCACACGGTCCTTCAGAGCGGCCAGCGTGTGTTCGACGAATCCTGATTCATTGAGCGTATCCGTGTGGATAGCCACTTGAATGTCGTAGTCTTCGGCAACTGACAGACAGGTATCGATTGCCTGAGGAGTTGTCCCCCAGTCTTCATGAAGCTTCAGGCCAATCGCCCCCGCTTCCACCTGTTCGGCTAGTGGGCGCGGGAGGCTCGCATTGCCCTTGCCGAGAAAGCCCAGATTCATCGGCAGCGCGTCCGCTGCCTGAAGCATGCGATGCATGTTCCAGGCCCCTGGCGTGCAGGTCGTGGCGTTGGTTCCGGTTGCGGGTCCAGTGCCCCCACCAAGCATCGTGGTCACACCCGACATCAGGGCTTCGTCAATCTGCTGGGGGCAGATGAAGTGAATATGCGCGTCAACCCCACCAGCAGTGGCGATCAGACCTTCGCCAGCGATCGCTTCAGTGCCAGGACCGATCACAATGTCGACGCCTGGTTGAATATCAGGGTTTCCGGCCTTCCCGATCGCAACGATGCGTCCCGCCTTGATCCCAATGTCTGCCTTGATGACGCCCCAGTGATCGAGAATCACCGCGTTCGTGATCACGAGGTCAACGCAATCGGCGTCGAGCGCCTGGCTTTGACCCATGCCATCTCGAATCACCTTACCGCCGCCGAACTTGACCTCTTCGCCGTAGATGGTGTGATCCTTCTCAACGGAGATAAACAGCTCTGTGTCGCCGAGGCGCACTCGATCACCCACGGTCGGACCAAAGACTTCTGCGTAGGCCCGCCGGCTCATGACAGTCATTCGTTTTCTAGCGGCCCCATCACCAGTCCATTGAATCCGTAAACGACGCGCGCGCCAGCGAGAGCTACGAGTTCGACCGTTTTTTCTTGACCAGGCTCGAAGCGCACGGCCGTGCCAGCCGGAATATTCAGGCGAAAACCGCGACTCATCGAGCGATCGAAGGTGAGAAAGGGGTTCACTTCAAAGAAGTGATAATGCGAGCCAACCTGAATCGGTCGGTCGCCCGTATTAGCCACATCGAGGCTCACGGTTTCACGCCCTTCGTTCAGAACGAGCTCTCCGGGGGCAGATATCACTTCTCCAGGAATCATGAGGTTCTCCTAAACAATGGGGTTGTGAACAGTGACGAGCTTGGTGCCATCGGGGAAAGTCGCCTCGACCTGAACCTCAGGAATCATTTCAGCAACCCCATCCATGACATCTTCACGTCGCAAGACTTGGGTTCCCTCAGTCATCAACTCGGCAACAGTACGACCGTCGCGGGCACCCTCCATGATCACTGATGAAATCAAGGCAATCGATTCAGGGTAATTGAGTAGCACACCGCGCGCTTTGCGCTTCTCAGCCACGACGGCTGCGTAGGAGAGAAGAAGTTTGTCCTTCTCGCGAGGAGTCAGTTCCATTTTCTCATTCTCCTTTCGGCTTCAAAAAGTTCCTGTGCATGTTCGTTCTTGCGCTAACATTTCCAGATTCTCGGGGGACTTGCAGGACCGCGACCCAAGCGTCGCCGCGACCAATCCCAAAGGGTATTGAAGCCTCGCCAACAGTCAGGAACGGATGCACCCAGGTAGCGAATTACAGTCACTCCCTCAAGCTGCGTACAGGAAAAGTCAGGCGCACGCGGGTCGTCTTCGTGAGCCTCGCGCAGCGCGGAAATCGCGAACTCTTTGGTCCCCGAGATCAACATCGTGCCAATGACAGGCCATTCTCCGATCCCCCAGGCATGCCCACGAACATCTCCACCTGCACCCACCGCCAAGCGGTCCAGATAAAGCGGACGGTCATCTCTCCACAGAGAGAATCTTTGCACAAGTCGCCCCTCGTCGAAGGCTTCTTTGTTCGCTGGCCGCCCCAGGCACAAGACCTCCCAGCCAATGAACTCGGCGTTCCCTTCGAGACGCACCACCGTTTGAAGCTCCACGTCGGCCCGAGCGAACACGATCGTTTCCTGAGGGAGCCATTCGACACAACTGTCCTCGCGAGCGGAGATTTCCTGCAGGATCGTGCTCGTGCCACTCCCACTGCGATAAATTTTCGTCGCCGCGGGCGTGGTCAAGAGCGCATGCGCTGAACGGGTTGCATCAACGGACACATGAAGCTGATCTCCGCCGACGACTCCACCGGGTGGATGAAGAAGTACAACATGGCAGGCGTCATCACCTTCTGGATAAAAGGGACGTTGGACGCGGAGCGGCCCTCGATGACTCAAGAAAGTGGGTCGCGTGCGACCAGCTCTCACTCCCAAGTCAATTTTCAGCTCAGCCTGCCAGCCTGTCTGTGGGGGCGATGAAGCCGCAGAAGTGCTCGACTCGCTCATACGACGAGGTACCTCGTGACCAGCTCCTCACTGAGCTCGCCTATGGCGCCACTAGCAACACAGCGCCCTCGATCCATGATTGTAAAATAGTCCGCGACTCGGCGCGCGAACTTGAGCTTCTGTTCCACGAGCAGAATTGTCATCCCTTCTTCGCGGAGTGAAACAAGCACATCACCAATTTGGCTCACCACGTTGGGTTGAATTCCTTCAGTGGGTTCATCGAGGACCAGCAACTTGGGTTGCAGCGCAAGCGCTCGACCTATCGCCAATTGCTGCTGTTGTCCGCCCGACAGATCGCCGCCTCGTCGATGCAGCATCTCCTGGAGCACAGGAAACAAGCTATAGATCTTGGGCAAAGGGTCCTGGGACTTGTCCGGACGAGTCAAAAGACCCACTTCCAGATTCTCGCGCACCGTGAGTTGGGGGAAGATCTCGCGCCCCTGAGGGACGTAACCGATCCCCAGCTTGGCTCGGCGATCGGCACCCAGCTTGGCGAGCTCTGTGTCCTGATAAAGGAGGCTCCCTCCATCGAGTTTCAACAGGCCCATCAGTGCCTTGAGCAAGGTCGTCTTGCCGACGCCGTTGCGTCCCATCAAACAGGTGCACGAGCCCTTGACGACGTTGAGTTCGGCATCCCACAGGGTGTGGCTTTCACCGTACGATTGATTGAGCCCGCTGATCTTCAACATGTCATTCACCTAGGTAAACCTCGATCACATGCGGATCGGATTGAACAGCGTCCATGCTTCCTTCAGCAAGCACTTGTCCTGCGTGAAGAACCGTTACCGTGTCCGTGGCAATGCTGCGGACGAAATCCATATCGTGCTCAATCACGACCACTGTATGATCGCCGGCCAATTCACTGAGTAATTCGGACGTGCGCTCAATTTCCTGATGCGTCATGCCTGCAATTGGTTCGTCTACGAGCAGCACTTGGGGATTTTGCGCTAGCAGCATGCCAATTTCCAGCCACTGCTTCTGACCATGAGCCAGGCTACCGGCCTCACCTTTTTGGAGGTCCTTCAGGCCGACTTTCTCAAGCGTGTAATCGACCCGTTCAGCATCCTGCGGAGTGAATCGTTCGAACAAGCTGCGCCAAACGCCCTTGTTCGCCGCAAGCGCCAGCTCAACGTTTTGTCGAACCGTGTGTTTAGGAAAAACAGTGGGGCGCTGGAACTTACGGCCGATCCCTCGACGGGCAATTTGATGCTCAGTGAGCAGAGTGAGCTCTTGTAAGTCGTCGAGAAAGAATACGTGACCCTGATCCGGCTTGGTCTTGCCAGTGATGACATCCATCAGCGTCGTTTTTCCGGCGCCGTTCGGACCGATGATGCAGCGCAGCTCGCCCTTGTCCAAAACGATGGTCAAGTCCGTCAGCGCCTTGAAGCCATCAAAGCTCACCGAGACGTGGTCGATACAAAGGTGGGCGCGAGCCCTTCGACTACGGATCTCGTGGGCTTTCTCTGCGCTTACATGGCTGGGGCGCTTCTTGAAGCGGTCCGCCAGTCGACCAACTGGTGTAATTCGATCCTTCGAAGGCGGCGTAACTTCCGCGCCTGCGCTCCCACTTTCTTCAGCGCTCTGACTTTCTTCAGCCACCTTGAACCTCTGCCTTCTTCTTGAAGAACTTTCCTAGTCCGACCAAACCATCAGGCAGAGCCAGCGTAACGACAACAAAGAGACCACCGAGAAAGAACAGCCAGACTTCGGGGGCCCAGGCCGTGAAAAAGCTCTTCGCTCCATTGACGACCAGAGCGCCGATCACTGCACCCACCAGGGAGCCGCGCCCACCGATCGCTACCCAAATCACAATTTCAATGGAGTTCGCGGGCTCCATTTCACTCGGATTGATGATGCCGACCTGAGGAACGTAGAGCGCTCCAGCAATGCCGCAAAGCACCGCGGAGAATGTCCAGGCAAACCATTTGTAGTGAAGGGTATCGTAACCACTGAAGCGAGCCTTCGATTCCACATCCCGGACTGCCGCGAGAACCAGGCCGAACTTGCTCTTCGTCAGATAGCGACAGCACAGATAGCTGAGCGACAGCGCCACAATCGAGAGATTGTAGAGAAACACCTTCGTCGCCGGATCGCGCAGGGTGTAGCCATACAGAGTCTTGAAGTCGGTCAGGCCGTTATTGCCGCCGAAGCCAGTTTCGTTGCGGAAGAAGAGCAACATCGCGGCGTAGGTCAGAGCCTGAGTGATGATCGAGAAGTAAACTCCCTTAATTCGCGACCGGAACGCGAGGTATCCGAACACGAAGGCCAGCAGTCCCGGCACGAACATGCACATGAAAAGCGCAAACCAGAAGTTGTCAAAACCGTACCAAAACCAAGGCAGTTCCTTCCAATCGAGGAAGACCATGAAGTCGGGAAGATCACTTCCATAGACGCCGCCCTTACCGACCGCGCGCATCAAGTACATGCCCATCGCGTAGCCGCCGAGTGCGAAGAAGACGCCGTGCCCCAAGCTGAGGATACCTGCAAATCCCCAAACCAAGTCAACCGCTAGGGCGACGAGAGCGAAGCAGGCAAACTTACCCAGGATCAAGATGTAGTGCTCGGGCAGCGTGAACGGGACGATTCCAATGAAGAGCACCAAGAAAGCGCCCATGACGGCCCAGCCGCGCGCCGTATGAAGTTGGCTTAAAAATGCTACCATTTCAGTCTCCCGCCGAACGCCCTTTGAGCGCAAACAAGCCTTGTGGTCGCCATTGGATGAACAAGATCAACATGCCGAGCAGGATGATCTTCCCGAGCACCGCGCCAACACTTGGCTCGAGAACTTTGTTGGCAATCCCTAAACCCACACCGGCAACGATTGTGCCGAGGATATTTCCCACACCGCCCAGTACCACCACCATGAAGGAGTCGATGATGTGCTGCTGACCAAGTTCAGGACCTACGTTCCCAAGCTGGGAGAGCGCCACTCCACCGAGTCCAGCTAATCCGGACCCGAGCCCGAATGTGTACATGTCGATGCGATAGGTGGGGATACCGAGACTCGAAGCGATCTCTCGATTCTGCGTGACGGCACGAACCTTCAGCCCGACAGAAGTGCCACGAAGCACGTAAGCCACGAAGGCCACGACCAGAGCGGTGAAGCACAACACGGCAATTCGGCTGTAAGGCACCACTAACGCGGGCATCAGCTTCACGCCTCCTGAAAGCCACTCGGGGTTCGCCACCGTGACGTTCTGGGCTCCAAAGATGATGCGGATCAGCTGGATCAGAATCAGGCTGAGCCCCCACGTCGCCAGCAGAGTTTCCAGCGGACGCCCGTAGAGGTGACGAATCACTGTGCGTTCAAGCAACATCCCCATTGCGAAAGTCATTGCGAAAGCGAAGGGGATCGCCACCAGCAAGTACCATTCGGCCGCGTCTGGAGCGAGGGCCAAGAATTGCTCGCGAACGAAGAAGGTCGAGTAAGCGCCCAACATGAGCATTTCGCCGTGGGCCATATTGATCACGCCCATCAGGCCGAACGTAATTGCCAATCCCAGTGCGGCGAGGACGAGCACGCTGCCCAGGCTCAAGCCGTAAATCGTGTTGGCGACGCTGTTGATCACGAAGATGCGACTTTGAACAGCAGTCAGAGCCTTCTTCATTTCGACCCGCACTTCGGGGACCTTCTCGCGAGTCTCCGCTGGTGCGTTTTGGCCAACCAGCTTCAACAAGCTTGGTTCAAGGCTGATGTCGTCTGAGTCCGCAATCGCGCGAGCCGCTTGGATCCGCAGCTTCGGATCCTCGCTTGAGATATCCACCTTGGCGAGAGCGAGTTCCATGAACCCACGGGTATCTTCGTCCTTTTCCTCAGCGACGAGCTCACGAATCAACTTAGTGGTTTCCTCATCAGGAAAGTCGCCAGAGAGTGATTCTGCGGCAGCTCTGCGAATTTCTACATTTGATGAGGCGAGGCGAGCACGCGAAAGTGCGACTCCCAGGCTGCGACGAACGCGGTTGTTCTGCAGCACATCTCGCAAGGGGGGCGACGCTGTCTTCGCCTCACCCGATACGGCTTCGATCAGTTCGCCCTCTTCGCCGCGAAGGAAGAGCACTCCTGCTTTGTCCACCTGGAGAGTGTTCGACTCCATGGCGGCGAGGATCGGCAGGGCTCGTTCTGATTCGATGGTACCGAGGGTTTCGACCCCCAACGTCACTTCGGCTGCGTCGTTCGAAGTGAGCTTTTTGGCAGCTTGTGCAAGGTCACCCTCGGCGGCATGCGCGGCCGGTACGGCAAAAAACACAAGGAGCACGATAAGTCGTATGAGTGATGGCCGCATGGGTTGGGTTTCCTTTTCGAAAGAATTCGTTCACGTGAATTGGACCGGCGCCCCCGTTCCCCGGGGGGCGCCGGTCCTCTTCATCCCCACTGACTTTAGAACCCTGACGCTTTGGCTTCCTCGCAGTTGCCGCAGAGCCAAGGGTAGGACCAGTCAGCAACCTTATTCTTGCTCTCAGGAACGAATTCGCTCCACGGAGCGGCTCGAATAGGACCTTCGGTCTTCCAAACGATCTTAAACTGTCCGTCGCCTTGAATCTCGCCGATGTAGACCGGCTTGTGGAGATGGTGGTTCTTGCCATCCATCGTCAAAGTGAACCCCGAGGGTGCATCGTAGGTTTGTCCGCCGATAGCCTGACGAACTGCGTCAACATCAACTGTTCCTGCCTGAGTCGCAGCTTGTGCCCACATCTTGATGCCCACGTAAGTGGCTTCCATGGGGTCGTTGGTCACACGCTTATCAGCATCGGGGAGCTTGTTCGCCTTGGCATACTCCATCCACTCTTTGATGAACGCTGCGTTCTGGGGATTGTCGATTGACTGGAAGTAGTTCCAAGCAGCCAAGTGACCTTCGAGGGGCTTGGTATCGATACCGCGCAACTCTTCTTCACCCACCGAGAAGGCAACCACAGGGACATCCGAGGCCTTGAGACCCTGGTTGGCGAGTTCCTTGTAGAAGGGCACGTTCGAGTCGCCGTTGATGGTGGAAACCACGGCCGTGGGCTTCGATGCCGCAAACTTCTTCACGTTGCTCACGATCGTCTGGTAGTCGGAGTGACCAAAGGGGGTGTACTCCTCCATGATGTCAGCCTCGTCGACACCCTTCTCCTTGAGGAAGTAACGAAGGATCTTGTTCGTCGTTCGGGGGTAAACGTAATCCGTTCCGAGCAGCACCCAGCGCTTCGCGCCGCCACCTTCTTCGCTCATCAGATATTCAACCGCGGGGATCGCCTGCTGGTTCGGTGCAGCACCGGTATAAAATACGTTGTAGCTCGATTCCTCACCCTCGTACTGAACGGGGTAGAAGAGCAGACCATTCATTTCTTCGAAAACCGGAAGAACCGACTTTCGAGAAACGCTGGTCCAACAACCGAACACCACTGCGACGTCCTGCTGAAGCAGCTCACGGGCTTTTTCAGCAAATAGCGGCCAGTCCGAAGCCGGATCCACCACCACAGGCTCAAGCTGACGACCAAGTACGCCGCCGTCCTTATTGATTTTCTCAATGGTCATCAGCGCAACATCTTTGAGAGAGGTTTCGCTGATTGCCATGGTGCCCGAAAGCGAGTGCAGGATGCCGATCTTGATGGGTCCCTTCTCATCCTTCTTCGCCTCGGGCTTTTCTGCAGCTTCTCCGGAAGCTGCAGTCGAGGTGGTTTCCTTCGCCTCGTCGGCGGGGCCTTTACACCCAGGTAGGAGCGCTAAAGCGCCAGCACATATTGCCAATTTCAGTTGATTCACGTCGATTCTCCTATTTCTCTAAAACCATCAGAAGACCTGAAGCTGGCCCCCAAAAGTCCGTCAGTGGCTGAGCCAAAAGGCTGCGTTCTCTGCAGATCTGCGAGCTCGGTGAACCCGGGCAATATCCCCGGGCTGTTGGAGTTGAACCGACTATGCATGAGCGGATCTCGGGCACACAACGAACGTAGAGTGACGTTGGGTCGTTACGGTAACGAGAAGCTTGCGGGGAGAGCACTACCCTGGAAACGATCAAGAAACAGGGTGCGACCTATCCAAAGCAAGTGAGAAAAGTCAGCCCGGACCGCAAGGAAGTTCTCGCGTGTGTCGAGCACGTCCTTGGAAGTGACATCTTTTCCCGTTCTCCTCAGGCAAGGCGGTTCATTCGCTACGTCGTTGATCGAGCGTTGGATGACGACGCGGACGGCCTGAAGGCCTACACGATCGGAGTCCACGCACTGGGTGTGAACTCGAATCGTTCGAATCCCGAAACGACGGCAAGAATGCAGGCGAGTCGAGTTCGCCGTCTCTTGCTGCGTTACTACGAAGGAGTCGGACGGCAGGACTCGCTCGAGATGCGCCTCCCTGTCGGCGGCTATGAACCTCAGTTCATCTCACGCGCCCCTCCCCGCGCGCTGGATGGAGAGAATCTCTCGACCTTTCCCACCATCTTCTTCGAAGACTTCGAAAACCTCACCCAAGAGGCTCAAGACTCCCCCTTCTGTCGCGGCTTGGGAGACGAAATCAGCGAACTACTCGTCCAAGTCGCCGCGCTTCGAGTCGCTCATCACTCCGTACCCGACACAGGAACACACAACGAGTTCGTACTTTCCGGCTCGCTGACCCGTTCTGGAAACGACATCCGCATCTCGTGTCGCCTACGCTGTTTGTTTGATGGCGAACGCGTTTGGTCGCATCACTTTGATGCTGAGCTCAACGACAGAAACACGCTGGAAGTTCAAGACCAGCTGGCACTGCTCATCGCCTCACAGGTGGGTGACCCTGCTTTTGGAGCCCTCGCCCGCGCGCATCGGCAAATCACATTACGGCACGGACCCCTCACTCCCGCACAATCATTCTATCGATTGTTGTGCGCGCCCAATGCCGCCTCACTAAAAAGTGCACGTTCTGCGCTCGAAGCAAGTCTGCCCGAGGGAGACGCGCTTCACCACGCCTGCGCCGCCTGCGTCATGGCGCTCCACTATTGTAGCGCACCCGCGAATCGCAGCGCCGACCTCCTTTCAGCCGAATCACTCGCAAGAACAGCGATGGATCAAGACAGCGAATGCGCGCTCGCCCACTTGGCCAAGGCGCTCGTGCACTATCTCCATCATGAGCGCGGCCCGGCCGAACGTGAGTTTGCGCTCGCCATGGAATATGAACGCGCCTCGACAAGCGTGGCTGCACTCGCTGGAAACTTCATCGCCCTGATGGGAAATTGGGAACTCGGCCTGGGGATCGTCAATCAGGCGCAGAAAATCGAACCCCGCCTCCCCTCCTACCTTCAAACAGCCAACTTCCTCTACTTGTTTTACGAACGTTCGGATCCTGCCCGAGCGCTGGTGATCGCCGAATCGCTTGAACTCAAAGACTCCGGCTGGGGAGCACTGCTCGAAGCTTGTTGCCTGAGCATCTTGGATCGGCCGGCCGACTCACGTCGTGCGATCAGTCGCGCGCTCAAGGCGTCCCCCCAACTCGCTAAGCGAATGAGCAAGCACTTGTCGGCCGTGCTCTTCATTGAGGAAATGGCGGAGCGACTCACCGAAGCAGCGGGCGACGCCGGCCTGATGGCCCGCTACGAGAAAAGCCCGCGCACCCCGCGCTACACGGTGCCTGCGACGCCACGTGCCCTGCCCTCTGAAATTCGCGTCGGCATTTTGCACTCGCTCACGGGCCCCATGGCCCTTTCGGAAACGCATTTGGTCAACGCGGCCATGCTGGCGATTGAAGAAATCAACGCGGCCGGCGGAGTCCTCGGCAGACCGGTGCGCGGCATTGTCGAAGATGGCGCGTCCGATCCGCGCGTTTTCGAGCAAAAAGCCGAACGTCTTGTCAAAGAAGACGGTGTCACCGGCATCTTTGGCTGCTGGCTTTCATCGAGCCGCAAAGCTGTGTTGCCGATTGTCGAGCGCCACGGCTTACTCCTCTGGTATCCGCTCCAGTACGAGGGACTCGAAGACAGTCGCAACATTGTTTACACCGGGAGCTGCCTCAATCAGCAGATCGAACCGGCCGTGCGCTGGGCGTTCCGGCAAAATCGACGCCGCTGCTTTCTTGTGGGCTCGGACTATGTTTACCCACGCACGGCCAACCATTTGATTCGCGGACTGGTCGAGGCCGCAGGCGGTGAAGTCGTTGGGGAACATTATGAACCCCTGGGGCGCGCGAATTTCGAGGAAGTCGCGACCACGATCGCCCGAACTGGACCGGACATTGTCTACAATACCGTGAACGGCGCCGACAATATTGCGCTTTTGCGTGCGCTGTCCCAGGCGAGCGTCACGGCAAACGAATCACCTCTGATGTCATTTAGCTTGTCAGAGCTGGAACTTGCTCAGTGCGGCAAGCTCGCTCAAGGCCACCTGGCCTGCTGGAGTTATTTCCGGAGCAGTGAAAGTCCGGAAAACCTGGCGCTCGTGGCCAAGTTTCGACGTCGCTACGGCGACTCGGCCGTCCTTTCTGATCCCAGCGTAACGGCCTACGCCCAAATGCATCTGTGGAAAGATGTCGCGGAGCGGGCCGGATGCCTCGACGCGGCTGCGCTTCTCAGTCATTTGAATGGCAGCCAACTCTCACTCGGTGGCGAAGTCCTCGATGTTTGCGAAAACAATCATGTTGAACGCCGCGCAATCATCGGCGAAGTCGGTGCAGGGCATGACTTTCATATCAAGTGGCGAAGTAACCGGCGCATCGCACCGAAACCTTGGCTCGGGGTGGAAGAATCGGATCCAAAAACCCGACAACTTGTGCTCACGGCGCTGCGCGCACTGCCCACCATGGCGGAACAGAACTCCTTCGACCTGCGGAATCTCCCCTCGCGGGGCGTGGTCGGTTAGAGCAAACGTTACGTCGACGTTATCCCGCTTGGGTCATGCAGCAAGAGTGAAGCAGAGCTTTCTCACTTCCTCGGGAGAGAGAAACTCTGTTGAAACTCGGAAGCTGTTTGAGTCAATCTGTGGAAAGAACTCCATGACAGGCTGCATCCCGCAACTAGGGAATTGGCCGGAGACACTATGAGCGACACCTATTTTATCCTTCTCACCTCGGCGATAACGATTGGTTTCATTCACACTGCTATTGGAATCGATCACTCGCTCCCGTTCGTTGTCTTGGGCAAGACCCGCGGCTGGACACTGCTTCGCACCCTCGCCATCACCTCCATCTGCGGAGTTGCCCACGTGGCCTCCTCGGTGTTGATCGCCGGGATCGGTCTGGCTATTGGCGTTGCGGGCAGCAAGCTCGAATGGGTCGAAGCCACAAGAGGTGGCTGGGCGGCGTGGGTGCTCGTCGGCTTCGGCTTGGCCTACAGCGCAGTGGCCCTCTTCAAAATGAAAACGAGCCGCTTCCGCGAACACGATCACGAAGGGCACCACGCCCATTGGCGAAAGCTTTCCGAAAGCGCAGACATGACCGCGATGCCCGCCCGGCGTCTCATGCCCGCACTGCTCGTCATCTTCGCCCTTGGCCCGTGCGAAGCGCTGCTGCCGCTGCTCACCGCCAGTGGCATCACGCTGACTCTCTTTCAGGGAATCATCGTCGCGCTCGTCTTCTCACTCTCCACCATCTTCGCGATGCTCTCCTTGGTCGCCCTCGGTTATTGGGGCACGAGCACCATGCCTTGGCTGGAGAAAGTGCTCTCGCGCGCGCAGCCGCACACGCACGTAGTCGCGGGCATCACACTCACATTGAGTGGACTTTCGATTCAGTTTTTGGGGCTTTAGGCTCAAGAATTCGATCTGTGCTGGCTGGCAAAGAACTCACGATCAGCCAGCGTGAGTCTCCCGCCCCTTCGCCGTAAGAGCGAAGCGTGCGCGGCCCTGGTGTTCATGAGTAGAGAGCAAGCTGAAATTGCTTGAAATGGTCGTTTGTCTGTTTCTCTTCTATCAGAGGATTCCCTCTGAGAAGCCTCTCAGACTGCTCACCAAATTTTTGAGCTGAGCTCGGAGCGCGCACGCGCTCGAATGGAACCCATGACTTTTCTCACGACTCACATTCAACGCACCTTTTTTCCTGGCGTCTCGCTCGCGGGAGCCCTCTTCCTCCTGGCGTGCAGCGGCCCCGGAGCCCCTGAAGCAGATGGCCTTGGTGGATCCACGAACACTCAGGATGACTCGGCTGAAGAATCATCTTTCGAAGATGCCGGCAAGAGTTCCGAGATCCTGGTGGATACCAGTGGCGGTCCCTCAAAGAGTGGGCTGAGCGGAGAAGACGCTTTGCCACCATTGCCGGTTGAAGCCTTTGACGACCTGATCAAAGCAGCCCCCTCCAAAAGGCACGACACCGATGTGAGAGTCCTTTCACTCAATCTACGTGTCGACAAGACGGACACCAACCTGTCTGGGTTTGGCACACGTATGCCTCGGATCGAGAAGGTCGTGAACTACTACAACCCTGACATTATCGGCTTCCAGGAGTCTGAATGGGACACACGTTACCGCTGGAAGAACGCCTTTTCGGCAGACTATCACTATTACATGGTGACCCGAGGCGGTACCTGGGGCAATCCCGACGAGGGTGTGGTTCTGCTGGCAAAGAAGGATCGCTTCTACTTAGAGGAGACTAACTACAAGACGTTCACTCAGAGGCAGCGACGCGACGCGGGGCCCTGCAAATGGGAGCCCATCAAAACGAAGGGAAATCGTGTCACGGTTCGCATGAAGCTCAGAGATCGAATGACGAATGAAGTGATTGACGTCTTCAATACTCACCTTCCTTCGGATATCGACTGCGAAAAGATCGGCATGGCCAAATTGCAGCGCGACTACGTTCGCAAGTTCGGTGACAACGTGATCCTCATGGGCGACTTCAACACGGGATTCAACACAGTCGGCGAGCGCTCCCCCGGCCTCATAGCGACGGAGTACAAGGGATACCTGACAGAAACTTACCTCTATCTGCACAAGAACAAAGACCCGGGCGAGCACGGTCACTCGTACATTACTTCCGAGGCAAACACCCCTCGCAAGCGCATCGGCGTGAAGATCGACCACATCTTCGTCGCTCCAGCTTTCGACATCAAGAAGGCCGGGATTGATCGGAGTCTATTTGCTGGTTCTGACCGGGTTCCTTGCCAGGATTCCAAGTCGCGCATCGACAGCAAGCGCGAACGGACGGGCTGTCAAATGGGGAGTTCGCGCTACTATTGGCCGATTGACGATCTGGAGGTGTACTCCGACCACTGGGCGATCTGGTCCGACGTGAACCGCAAAGCGTGTGAGAAGACTGCTTGCGCTGCGTCTAAGTAACCGGCTTTCGTCACGGGTTGTGCTTTGAGGCCCGAGAGGGTTTCGCTCAGGAACTGGGCATCCGGCAGAAGTAGTTTGCTTGCTTCCCATCTCGTGCCGAGCCGATAGGATTGGCGTGTGGCTCCCGAAAAAGTTGACGAGAAGATCGCAAAGTACCTCGCCGGGGTGGAAAAGGTTTATGCAAGCGATGGAGCAGAGAGCGAGTACACATTTGAACTCGCTCGCGGCGCAAGCGATGGCGACTTTGAAAATGTTCGGACTGTCTTGGGGTGTGAGCTGGACCCGTGGCTCGAAGTCTTCTGGCATCAGGCAAACGGCAGTCGCGGGAACCCCATGCTCTCTGACGGCGAATTGCTGGCGAGCTATTCCTTGCTGTCGACGAAGGACGCGCTCAGGGAGCGGCGCTCCTTTGGGAAACGCGCTCCTCAGTATGATGGCGCCGTGCAAAGTGACGAACCGCGCGACAAGCGGGTCGGCGAAGGATGGTTTTCGCCAGGTTGGCTACCGTTCGCGAGCGCTGCCGCTGGCTCGATGGTGCTGCTGGTGGATCATGCTCCCCAGGGAAATGGTCGAGCGGGTCAAATTCTGCGCTTCGTGCACGATCCCGACAGGATTGAGTTCGTAGCGAATTCGCTTGGGGCGCTGTTGCCGAAGTCGCTCAAGGCGATCAAAAGCGATCCGGAAGAGTTTCTCTGCATCTCTTAGCCTGCTCCGTGGGACGCCGATGCTCCGGTTAATGGCCTGCTCTTCTAGCAGCACGACGTGCGTCCTGCTTCGCATTTTCACGGCTCAACCTTTGGCGGAAGTGGATGAGCTTGTCCTTCGTTTCAGCTTGGCGCTCGAGGCTTGGAAAACAAAGGAAGGCTGATCTGTTAACGCCCCAACGCCTTGCACTTGTGCCGCCTTGTCCTATTTTTGCAGCCACAAATGCGGAGATATTGGACTTCCAATTTCACCTGGTGCCTCGAAAATGAGGTCCGTCCGCATCGCGTACTTAACCCCAGCTTCGACGCGGCAGCCTTCATGCCGAACCTTGTGTTGGAAAATAGCGGCAAGACCAGGCTCCGGAACTACGACTTGATCGAGTTGTTCCGAGAATCGTGTTTCTCCGCCGCTGAAGTCGCCGTTGAAGTACACAAGTACAGTATGCAAGGTGATACGGTTTGGCGTAGGTCGATACCAATGATCCATGTGTTCGATGAACTGTTGTCCGGGCGCGTACCGGTAGTATCGAAGGCGCGGGTTGAGCCCGACGAGCCGGAACTCTCCAATTGAGTCCGGGAGGTGAGGCCGGAGGCGCAAGAATAGGTCGTCCGCCGCCTCACGGTCATCCATCATTACGCGATCTTGATTTCGATGTAGCGGATTGTTCGTCGCAAGAGTCGGTGCAGCGGCTTCAATCTTCTGGATGATTTCTGAGCACTCCGTCGGTGTGTAGACATTGTGGACTGTCCACAGAAGCGGATGGCCATCAAATCGAAAAGGCAGGGGGATGGACACGCTCCAATATACTTGATCACGCTCAGGTTGGCCGCAATGTAGTAGCGGGTGCGTAGAAGGAGAGTGCTTGGGCTCGCCGTTTGCTGGCTCGGCTTCCAGCGCGGCGGCCACCAGGCTTCCCAGCCAGAGTTCCAGAAGAACATTGAGTTCGAGGCGAATCAGTTCGAAGCTGAGACTTTGCCGGCTTTCTTTCGATAGGTGTTCAGCTCTTCAACGCTGCCCGGAGGAGCTCGATGAGCCCATAGGTTGACCGCGAGGATCTGAAACTTGACCGCGTCTTCGTAGTTCTTCTGGTTTGCTTTGATCGCTCCTAGAACGCTCCAAGCGGAAGGACGCGCGGGGTCCAATTTGAGTGACCGTTTGATCTCCCGCTCAGCAACGCGTGTACGCCCCCGCCAAAGGAGATACTTCGCCACGCTTTCATGCGCTTGGGGGCTTCGTGCTCCGCGAATAACCTGCAGCGCCAATGCATCAAGCTTGTCGATGTCCGCTTTGTCTGTCGAGCGGATGTACTCAAGAATGAGGGCCGCATAACGCGTCTTCTCATCAGGGAGGGCAAGCGAGTAGGCACGCTCCAAGTGTGCGAAAACCTGGTCGGGGCGCACATCGCTGCTCCTCAATTCGAGGATTCCGAGTGTCGCCCATTCTTCGGCCCCTGCCCCTTGCCTGGTAACAGCTGCTTGCGCGAGACCCAGTGCTTGCTCACCACTCGCCACTCGCGCGTAGAGGCTCATCGTTTGCGCGTCTCCCAGAACTTGAGGAGCGCTCAAGTCAGTTCGCACTTGCTGGAGAAGTGGAATGGTCCTGTGTTCGAGTTCCTCTCCGAACAGGGCTTTCGATTGGGACCGATCAAGTTCCACCCCCTCGAGCGGCACCAGGTACTTCTCGAAAGCCAAAGAGCGATTCACTTTTCCCGACTGCAAAGAGTCGAGGTAACGGTCGAAATCGCGACGATACGACGATGAATTCAACGCGTACACAGCCGACCAGGCTGAAGGGTAGCTCAATCGCTTATCAGCATAGAACTCGGGCTGAGTCATGCTGCGCATTTTCTCCAGGCGCAGCTCCTCCCCTGGGAGGACATCCAGATAGTAGGTCGTGTCGACTTGGCCTTCGTTGAGGTGTCGCAGGAGATGATAGCCGAGCACGACTTCGCTGTTTTCGAACTCCATGGTTGAGTAATACTCAGCAAGACCTTCATTCAGCCAGGTGGGTGCGTTCGGTAGATGATGAGCGACGAAGGAGTGGACGAGCTCGTGGATGGCCACACCGAGGGGGGAATCGCTCTTTCCCCCCGCCACAATCGAAAGACCTGCCCCGGAGAGAGGCTCCCAGGCGTCCTTGTACAGCCCAGTAGCGGGTTGATCGATCTCTTCGAGATTGCGCCAAGCTGAAAACTCAATCACTTCGGTGACGCGTTTCAGCGGCGGATCGTATGGGAACCCCACATGCTCCAGAACGTAGTAAGCCTGCTCCAGCTGTTGAGCTAGCTCGTTGGCTCTTTCCGCTCCGGCATCGCTGTAGACAACGAAATGGGCAGACTTCACCTGGGTGACGAGCTTGCCGCCGTCTTTCGGCGCCCGAAGGCTTTGCCCCGCACAGCCAGAGATCAGCCATACCGCAAGAAGAAAGAAAAGCGCTCGACACATTCTGCGGTGGCTAGCAAGAGGCAGTCCCGCATCACAAGCTGAGCGTGTAACGTTTGTGTGTCGATTCGATTCTTGAACGCATTACTCGATCGGGATCTGAGCCTCTATCGGCACCTCAAGTGGCGGGGTCTTGCCCTGCTTAAACGTGCAGTCGCAGCCCGGTCCGTTGAAATCCTCCACTGTTATTTCTTCACTCGTCAGCGGGATCGTTTGCCAATCCGTCCATTCTCCGTCGGGCAACAAGAAGCCGATCTCGTACTTTAACTCAGGCCGATCGAAGTAGGGCTGGTCAAGAAGGGCAACCCCATCTTGGCAAGCGCCTCTCGGAGACGACGGCAATGAAGTTGAGATGTTCTCGCCACCACAATCATAATATACGGTGCCTGAAAACTGGTTCGAGCGGTGTCTGAACCTCGCCGCGACTTGCTGACCGTCTTCATCGACCAGATGCAACTCGACATTCCCAGAGCACCCCGCGGCGGTGCAAGGAAAACCACCACACCCAGAGAACAGCCCCGTCAACGCGGTGACAACTGCTAGCTCCGCGGAGAACCGCAACCAAGTTCGCACACCGGTAGTGCTAGGAATAAGATTTGAAAGCATTATTTGAGGAATCTGACATGCCGAACTTCCGGTCGCAAGCGCTGCTACGTCTGCCCGAGTCACGCCGCAGATTTGCAAGTCACAAACGGCAAACGGTTGCCTCTGATCGCATCGTGAGCTGGGTGATGTGTGTTGTGCGACTCACAGAACGAACGGGACGAGTCATGCCGCACCTTGCGGCTAGAAGCTCTGCGAATCTAAGAAGTTCGTAGAGGCTCCTGACGAACCGTGGCGGTCGCAGCGAAGAGCGAGCAAGCAGCCGAGGTCCAACCCAACGCACCTGCGATAGCGGCGGGGTGTAGAGGCCGAAAGTCGAGCTTGGTTGGCTGAAACCCGGCGTAGTAAACGACCTCAAGGAAGCCGGCGAAAAAAGACAGAGAAAAGGCCACCAGTACCCAGTACGGTCTACGTTTCCAGACCGACGCTGTCATGAGCAGTACCAGCAACCCGGTCACCAGAGCCGAAGTTCCCGTTATCCCCGGAGCTACTCTTTATCCTGCAAAGTTTTTGCTGGCGGCGTGGGGCAAGACGAGTTCAGGCTTTCCGCTCCAGACCAATCGAACGAGTAGTCATGCTGTTCTAATTGGCGCATGGATTGACCTTGAAAATCCATTTGCGAGAGGTTCCTAAATGATGCAGTCCTCGGCCTGATTTCTGGCCAGGCGGTCACCGTCTCCACCCGAGTCTCCATGCTTGCCTTCACTCCGTCGGGTAGCCTGGAACCCTCCCCACCTAGGGCCCCAGTCGTTCCCGACATCAAAGCTGCAAGTGTTTCCTCATCTCCATGGGAGGTTCGAGGTCGAAGTTACGAACAGGGAATGTCTCTTGCATCCGGAGTTGAGCCTTCCTTGCTGCAGCTCACCAATGTCATGGCGAGTAGCAGCCACCAGACCAACGCAGCGCGGCGCATTTGCAAGGTGCTGACCACGAATGAAGTACGCAATGGCCAAAGCCTAGCCTCAATGGCTACCAGTCAGGCGCGTTGCTACCCTCTGGGCGATGTCCATCTTCATGATTCGGCGAGCGTATCTGCTCTTGATATTGGGAGCGTTCGTAGCGTGCGATGACCGGTCTGAGCCCGAGACCTCTGACGACGCGCCAACCAGCGAATTTGGTGAATGCTCTCTGGAGTTGGGTGGCAGCGTTCCAATCCGAGAACTACTGAGCGAGACCTTGCCCAGTGACGACAAGGAACTCAGTTTAGCTTTGTGCGATCGAGCGTGTGAGCAAGCGGTCGATAAGATCGCAGAGAACACTGGGGCACACGAAGTGTTGGCCTGCGAAGTGAATCTGGAGCTAGTTAGGAGTTGCGAGGAAAACGCCTTTGGGGGCGCTGCAGGAGCCGCGGGCGCACCAGGTTCAGACTGCGACGGTTGGAGGGATGCCGTTCACGCGAACTGCCTGATTGAGTACGTCTGTCACCGGCAATGATCGCAGGCGTTCACAAAGAAGGCCGCTCCCCAGCTACTCTTTATCTTGCAAACCTTTCCCTGGCGGGTCTGGTCTGTGGCGCTGCGCATTCATGTCGGAGGCCGACGCTGGTTCATTTCTCGACTATTTAGGGATGTTGGGAATGAAAGTGGAGCCTGGGCCCGACTGCGAAGCCTTGCTGGTGGATGAGTTGAGCATGGGCAAAGAGCTGCCATGCGAGTGGCTCAATATGGGAAAGTGGGACAAGGCAGTCATCGCGTGGCGGGCTGGAACGAGACCGGACAAGGTCATCGCGCGCGAAGGCTGGGATCCGAAAAAGGGGTCGGGTCTCACTCACGGGCACATCAGAAAGATGGACCATCTCGAGTTTTTGGGTGAGGAGGACGGCGTAGAGACTTACCTCAACACGGAGACGGACCAGAAGGTCTATCTAGCCCGAACGAAATCGCCTCCTGACAAGATGTTCTAGAAGGCGTGCGAAATCATCAGGGCAAATTTTGTGAACCCCGGTGGGAAACCCGTGGTGGGTGAACAAGCAGAGGCGGTCGCACGAGCCGTGCTCGATCTTGAGACGCTCATGTCGCTGGACGCAAACCAGTGGAAGCTTCACTGGTTTCACGGCAAGGGGCTTCAGTCCCTTGGAAAGCCTGGTGACTCTTATGATTCGTTCAAGAAGGCCTACGACTTGGAACCCAATGTCGAGGCAGTCCCGCGAGAACTAGCAGGAGTCTGCCTTGAACTGGGGAAGTTCGACGAAGCCGTATCGGTCGCAGGGCACGCGGCCTCTATCGCACCTGACAAGGCCGAAACTCTTGGAAACTGGGCTCTCGCTCAGCTGATGGCTGGGCAAGTGCCAGAGGCGAAGGCATCAAACACCGCGGCACTGCAAAAGGAACCAGAAGATCGAATCAACCTTTTGGTGCGTCGAGTGATCGATGAAGTCGCCAGCGGCGCCAGACCCCAACCAACGACGCTCGGCGAACTCACGAAGGCAGCTCAACCAAAGAAGCCGGAACTCAAGAAGCCATTCTGGAAGTTTTGGTGATCGATGAGTAAAACGACCTTCAAAATACAAATCCAGTGCGCCTCATGCATCAGGTGTGCGCTTGTTCGGTCTTGAGTAACCTTGTTGAGTGTCGAAAGTTGTCATACCGTAGCCGCGTGCGTCTCCTTATCTTCGTCCTTGCGGCCTCGTCGGTTCTCGCCTGTGCCACCACTGCCACACCGCCGAGCGAATCAGATTCCGGGAATAGTGACGATAGCGTCGACTACGTTCCCCCCGTGGCGCCGCCTGTGACTTCGCCGAAACTTTCCCAGCAGCAGATTGGGGACGTGTTGTGGACGATGAGACCCAGCGGCGACGCCTTTCAAGGAAACAGGGGACTGAACATCGCACACTGCGACCGCATTGCTAAAGTCGAACTCCTTGGTGGTCTTGAGTACCACTTCGACGAGGCCTGCAGCGTTTCCCGACTAGATATTGCGACGGGCACTGCTTCGACCAAGGTCGTGGCCCGAACGGACGGGTTGCCGAATCTCAGCATGTATCCCGCCCCAAGTGGCGCGGTCGGTTTCGTCAGTAGTGTCACGAGCGAGTACTATTACGTCTCGGTCAATGGCGAAGTGCCGTATATTTACCCTCGCAGTGGTTATGTGAGGAGCGAGATGCGGGAAGCGGGTGGTGCCAAGCTCTGGGAATTGAACTGCTACTCCGAGCTTCCGTCTAACGTGGCCGGCGCCGCTCCCGACACGTACATTAGACTCGGACCGACAGATGTCGGAACAACCTACGCTTTTATCTCCTACAAATACCACTTAACGTGCCGGGATATGGCGACGGCCTCTTGCAGCGGCACATCAAGCTGCTCCCTCATCTGGCTATTGGACGAAACAGGTGCCGTGATTCGTGAGGTTTCTGGCGTATCGGGATCAATCGTCGCGCTTCCTCGTGGTGGTCTGCTGTCGTATTCCAGCAATTTTCCGGTGGGACCGGTGACTGCCACGACGGCGGATGGGAGCATTGCCTGGACAGTTGAAGACCTGACCTACCCTGTTTCCGACGTCACCGCTCAGGGAGACTTGGTAACGATCGTCAGCTTCGATAACGACTTTCCAGGGCAAGGCAGCGTCATCGTAGTCAACGACGCGACCGGACAGGTGGTTGTGCGAATAGACGGCACTTCCGCCCGCTACGGCGCGGTCGGGTCAGATTTCGTGTGGACGTCTCGTGACGACGTCCTTTGGGGCTACTCCTTGACCGATGGCTCGCTCATCTCGAGCTTTTCCGTGGCTTCGTCGTTCATGGCTGTGAATGCCGTCGATCCGTTGGGGAACCCGGTGGTCACTCTCGACGATACTGTCGTCGCGCTGCGCGGATTCGAGCCGGGACTCTGAACTCGGGAAGCTTGAGCTGCGATACTCAGCGATACTAAGACTCGCGAGCGGTAGAAATGGCTGCAGAGAATCGTCAGCAGCTGACTATTAGAGCGATCGAATCTTACGTTCGGGCACCGTGCACACTTGAGCCCCTGGTTCGGAGTCTAACTGAGATGGTGCGAGAGCCGCAGTGCCAGACCGGCCAATGCTCGCACGGGATTGGCGGCTGTGCTGACGGGGAGTACGGACATGTCGCAGACGTAGAGTCCGGGTGTGCCATGTACCTTCAGATTCTCGTCAACGACGGAACGAGAATTGAACGGCGAGTTGCGATTGGCCTTCCAGGGCATTCGCAGTGTGCCACAGGCGTGATGGACCGTACCCCAACCGAACGGCCATTGCTCGCCGAGATAACCACCGTAGCGGCCTGTCAGCATTTGCACATCGTTGAACTCGCCAAAGATGCGATCCCGAGTCTGGTTCAGCAGCGTCATGAACTCGTCAGTGTTCTTGGTCCAGCCGGCCACGGCGGGAAACCGAGAGTTGAGCAAGTCGTTCAGATCGGAGAAGCGCTTGAAGCTGACATACGGAGTATACCCGTCGTTGGCGTGCGAATGAAATCCGTTTGCGTCGTCAAGGCAGTTGGCGAAGCTAAACTTGATGTCCACGCGCGTGCGGGTTTGATCGTGTTCCGTGAGGCCGGCTGAGGGATCGTTGTTCCGCAAGTGCCAGTACTCGTGGTTGACGTTCATCTCGACGTTGAATGGGAACTTGATGCGGCCGTTGCCGTCGAGTTCACCCTTGGAGTAGAAAATGATCTTCGCATGATCTTGCGGTGAGATATCGATGCGCGGGCTACCCAAGGACGTGACATACGCCTGGGACTCACTCGACACGGGGTGATCTGTGAGCCCGAACCCAACGAGTTGCTGGATATCCCCCGGCAATGTGTGAAATACGGAGGAACGGTTGATCAGCTTGGGGCTCTCGGTCGAGCCAGCGGCAATGATCACCTTCTGCGCATAGAAGCTTCGCTGCTGTCCGGTCACTGTGTCTGTCGTCCTCACCTCGTACCAGTCAAAGGGCACTCTGTTGACTGCTTCGACGAAGCTATTCAACTTGACGAACAAACCACTGCCGTTGAGATCGAGGTCGGGGCGGGTTAGCCCCGTCTGATTGATCAGAAGTTCGGCAGTGTTGAAGACGCCGGTGGGCTCGATGTGGAAATTCTCCGCCGGGGTGCCGTCCGCTAACAAGTACGGCTGGTGGAGCGCGCGTGGCGTCTCGAAAATGTCGAAGTCGGTTGCGAGCGGGCTGCCCTGAAAGTGAGTCACCAGTGCGGCTGCCTTTTTACCCAACGACCTCGACACATTCATCCGCTCGCTGGCGAGCTTGAGGTACTTTCCCTGCAAGTCTGCCCGGACTGCAGGGGGAAAGAACCCCAGCTCCCAGTCCTGCGGCTGTGGGATCAGACCGGACCAGAAGATTGATCGGCCCCCGAATACGAGTTGTGGCTTGCCACCGATGAAGTGCTGGGGCGTTGCCGACTGCAAGAAGTTGTCACTGCCAAAGTGCTCCGCCACCGCGCCGTTCGGGATGCGGCTGATGTTGTAGACGTGGGTCGGGTAGACAAACGAACCGGCGTCCACGACGAGGATGCGTTTTCCCGAATGGCGGTCGGCAAGGTCGTCCGCCAAGGTCCCGCCGCCGATCCCTGAGCCGATCACGATGTAGTCGAAGTCCTTGTTGGGGCCGTCGTAGTCTCGAATCAGGCGCGTGTGCGCTTCACTTTTCTCAGAAACCAGGTTTGCATAGTTGTTCTCGAAGGGCATATTCGCTCCAGTCGACTCCCGTCACGAGCTAGCGATGCGTGAGCGGGACTTCTCGCATCCAAACGTACCCTGTAAATGTATGCGGAGGATCGGAAATCCGTCGAGGTGATGTTATCGGATGAGCAACCGGCCAGTCGGACTGATCTTGATCACATGCGAGAGCTAGAACAAGACGAGTTCAGGCGTCGCCATGACATTGGTGGGCTGCAGCAAGGTGTGTCATCTGCTCAGGAGGGTGTCTCTTTGCTTGTTAGACACCGCCCACCCCAACTCGTATCTTTGGTCTTGATGGCGAGACTCTTCGCAACTGGACTCTTACTATTGTCTACAGCGTGTGGCGGGCAGGCGGTTGAAGATGAAGCCAAAGCGACGGGGACCAGCGATGAGCCTGATCCTTCGCTCGACGATTCGGCTCTCGAATTGAACAAGCAGGCCTGCAAGGACCGACTGGAGTACTTTCTTCAGCTCGACGAGGAATGCCTGGATGTTCTTCAGAGCTACGACGAATGCCTAGCTCGGGCTCCGGAATATTGCGCCAAGGAGCACGCTGAATCGATGCGATGCACGTTAGAGAAGTCCGAAATTTATTGCATGAACGGCGGCATTCTCTCGCACAATCCTCAGGTCTGTCGGGAGCAGAGCGTCGCTCACCAGGATTGCCTTTGCGCCAACAATGATCCCCAGTGCCGGCGATAATGCGCAATTCAATCACTGAGGAGCAGTTCATGAATCGGCGTTTGGGGCGTACGCATTCTTCTTTTGATGGGCCTACTTTGGCGAGAATGTCGCGTATTTTGACTGGGGCGGTAGCGATCGTGATGCTTGCCTTGAGCGAGAAAGCCGTCGCATGTTCCTGCGCGCAGCGTGATGACGAACTCATGATCGCCAGTTCTGACGTGGCCTTCCGTGGGCAAGTACTGGATGTTGAACCCGTCATTCAGACCAAGTGCGACCGCTCGAAACGAACGCTACCCGCTCTGCCACATCCAGGCGCGAAGACGGGGTGTGTCGGAGGCTTCGTGACCGATCAGGGAGAATGTCCAGTCGCCGGGGAGCAGGTGCTTCTCCGGTCTTCCGAAGATCTGCTGGTCCGACTGCGCACGAGCGACGACGGATGGTTCTCGCAGTGCGGACTCTCCCCCGGAGACTACGAGCTGTTCACCGGAGATGTCGAAGTAGGTCCAGATGCCGAGGGCTCTCGCCTGGTCTCGCACGATCAACTGGCAATCCGGCCTGGCGAGTTCACGATCTACCACATGGATGACACGAGCCTTCGCGAGGCTGGACCCCATCGGGCGACGTTCCGAGTGTTGGAGGCACACAAAGGTTGCGCGTCAGGCGATGAAGTCACTCTGCAGTTCTCCGTTTGCGGAGAGTCATGCGGGATCACGGTCGAAGCGGGTGAGACTTGGGATGTCTTTGCAAGGAAGCGTGCCGCAGCGTCGGAGACAACGTCGCCCCTAGGTGGAATGGGTGAGTTCTGCGGCGCCAGCGCAGCAGACGATCCTCCTGGTATCCTGACCATTGGGATGTGTTCGGCCTCACGAGTGGCCGGAGCGCCGGCCCCTGCAGCCGATGTATCCAAGGCGCCGCCAGGAGCAGGATGCGCTGGGTGTCGCGTCGGCGCGCTGCGGGGTGATTCTCCCGGCTGGTTCGCCTTCCTGCTTCTGAGCGTCGCCATCGTTCGTCGCAGACGATGGCTAGCGTATGGCAGCAACGTCGAGACAGACGCGTTCTAGTGGGCTCAGCCATCTTCAGGAGCAACACCAGCTTGGGCCAAACGAGCAAGGCCCTCTTTCATCTTGGCAATCTGCTCGGGAGGGTGTCCTTCCCACTGCGCGAGTTCACCGATCACCCGGAGCGGCTCTCGTGAACGGAAGGACTTGGTCGGGTTGCCCTTGAATTTCGCGTTGGTCAGGTTGGGATCGGCTTCCACCGGGCCCGTTGGTTCCACCAAATAGATGCGCCCAGGGCCGTCGCCCGCCGCGAGTTCAGCTCCCCACACCGATGCGTCCAAGGTCCGCGTGAAGTAGACGAAGTTTGCAGTGCGTGGAGTGGGCCCGAAGTTCGCCGCGTATCCAGGTTGAATCAAGTCGCCGGGGCGCAGAGCAGCGCGAGTCCCATGATAATGGTTCCAATTAGTCACCTCCTGGAGCACCTGAAGCGGCTGGCGTGTTCGCAAGGTCATCGCTGGGTAGGGCGTCGCGACGTAATCAGACTGCTCTGCAGCATCCTCGATGGGGCCGGATGCCGCTACGCAGTAGACATGAGCCGGGGCGTCACCCTCCGATAGCTCCGCTGCCCAAATCGCAGCATCAAGATTCGAACTCAAGTAGGCGTACTCACCTTCCGGATTGATGGAGGAACCCGGGGCGAATTCGGCACGCGCGCCGTGATAGAAGGTGAGAGCTTCGCGGCGCTGGCCGTCGTTGGTCGTGTTTTTCATGGACATCACTGTGCAGCAACACCCCGGTCTTGACGCAAGCCGGGACCTCTGAGACACGTTAGACATGGGGGGAGTGGTTACGCTCCCCCACCCCTCATTTCGAGCGTGAGACCTTCGCGATGAGCCGGCGCAAAATTATCGAAGACGGCCGGGGAACTTCGTAGCGCGCGCTTTGTCAGCATTTCGACGCCTCGTGCACGATCGTCGAAATCCCGCATTCGGCGAGTAGCCGTTGGAGTCGTAGGGCTTCGTGCCTGTGGTCCACTTTCGCAGTCCGCCTGTCGACACCTGCATCGTAATCTCGCGCTCCATGTATTACCTCGCGCGCGTTCGAGAGCGACTCACGCCGAAACTCCCGACGCGGTTCTGATAGGCTCAAGAGGATCGCCTGACGCGAGTGTCGACGCCTCGATGAAAGTGGCCTGACGGGCATTCTGCCGCGCGCAGCAAAGCCCCGATGCACAAGACGGCACTTGCCGCGCGGCTTCGAGGCGCTTGCTGAATAAGAGGACGCGAGGGCTGTCACTGCTTTGCAGTCTGGCAGAGGTGGCCTGGCGACTAAATAAGAATAAGGCCCGCGTGTTGGCAGGCCTTGCTTCGTTACTTGCGACTTCGCCAGAATTCAGGCTCGCGCTTGGGGTGGGCGACCGAGTGCACCACGACCGTGGAGCCATCGATTTCGTACATCAGTCCGTGCGGAAACTGTTCCATGGGATAGCGACGGATCATATCTTTGATGATTTGGTACTGATGAGCCGTTTCTTTCAGATCAGCGATTGCTTCATCAAGTCGGTCCTGAAACTCCATTGCAACTCGGCGGCTGACTCCTAGATAGTAGAGATAAGCCTCACGAGCGTCGTCTTCTGCTCCTTCGAGCAGATCGATTTCGTATCGTGACAAGGATCAAGGCTCTGCAAAAATGCGTTTGCGGGCTTCTTCCCAGGGGATTGCCTTCATGCGTCCCGCCTTCCATTCGGCACGACGACGGAGGGTTTCCTTCATCCACGCTTCCTCGACGGCAGGATCGGGCTCCTCGTGCACCAGTACGAGAAGACGCTCTGAGAGTTCGGCTCGCTCTGCTGCGCTCAACTTTTGAATATCGGCGTAGACCCGCTCAAGGTTCGTCATGGGTGTGCAGTTTAGCATGTTTTCCTTTGGGTTCACTTGCGTGGGAGTTGGGACAAAAGCCCCTCATGGGAGGGCCAGGGGCCCGCGAGGGGTGAAAGTGCAGTCGATGGGTGGGCGGGGAGCTGCGCCACGATTCCCACCTGCCAGCGCGGAAAAGTCAGCTGACGGATACGGTGCGCTCTCGCTTGCCCTTGCCAATCACGCGCACCGTGCCGCGGCTTTGGTCGATCTCGTGAGTGCCAAGTCGCACAAGCTCTCCGACGCTCAATCTCAGAGGCCGGATTGCTGAGGAGCACGTTCTCCTTGGTCAGCCACTTGAAGTAGCCGCGCAGAGCCACCAGAAGGCTCTCTTGGGCCCTAAAGGTGAGGGGCTCACCATCAGCTTTTCTCGGATGAAACAAGTGCCGCTGGTACCTATCAAGCACCGGCTTCGTCACCTGCACGGGGCGGGTGAGGGAACCAGGATCCAATGATTCGTTCTTCAGATGGCTTGACGCTTCAATTCCGACTGAGTACTTCTCAGCGGCTCTTCTTTTCTGAGACGGACCTGAGTCGTCTGGAGCCTCCGATGAGTGAGATTCAGAACCTGAACCCGGCCAGGGATCGCACGATGTCACGCAGAGTAAGACCAACTGGAGAGACAGGAGGGGGAGTAACGATTGCCGAAGCAAAGACCTGTCAGGCACAAGTTGTTCGACATCTCCGACAGCGAAAAGTTCGAATCGCACCAAATCAAGTTCCGGTGGGAGCCGGTGTGTAAGGTTCGACGTCAGCGACCGTTACTACCACATGCGACGCCTCGTAGTTGGAACCATCATACTCGTTTCCGGAGGTATCATTCTATGGATGCTTCGGGGGCCCCTCATAGCTTTAACTGGACCTCGCCCAAGCGAGATCTCCGAGTCGACGAAGATTTCGATATCTGTCTCGGGTGGTGATGTGGTTGGGGGCATGAATCCGAGTAGCCAGTCACTGACAATTCACAGCGATGGGGAAATTACGCTCATGGGAAGGAGTCTACTTCACGGGGTGGTCAAAGAGAGAAGAACTCTCCCTCGGGAGTCGTTGGAGAATCTGGCCAAGGAGATGCTCAGCAGAGGGTACTGGGGGCTTGAGACACGCTACGGTTGCGGGCTGTTTGGTACCGAATGCGACGACGTCCCGGTGTACGGTTCCTCGACTCCGTTTCGTACAACGGTGCAAATCGACGACCAGATTCACTCCGTCGCATCGTACGGCGGGGCTCAGGAAGAACTGTTTCTTATCGAAAAGCTGATCCGCGCGAGCGTCGCCGATTCGGCAACGCACAGTCACAGTCAGTGACGAATTAGCATCGCGATTGATTCCTCGTTCGGCGTCCACCCAACTACTCCTTATCCCGCAAAACGTTCCCTGAGGCCAAGCTAAGAACGATTTGATCTCTGTTCAGAGATTGGAGCCAGCATTCTCGGCGAGGTACGCCTCGTACTCGTGGAAGGCCTCTGAAGGATCGTTTGCCTCCAGGAGAATCATCACGGCGTAGCTGATCAGGTTGTGCCAATCCGACAGGGTGGAAACTTGATCCGCTGATAGCAGGTTGTTGGAGCGCAGCATGCTGTCCTCGTGCAGCGCCCAACTAGGCAGGAGATGACAAAGCGACCACAGCGCAGAGACGAGCTCACGGTCGACCTGGCGATCCGCTGTGAAAGACGGAGCGAGAACGCGTAGTGCTGCCATCGTCTGGTGAAAGCTTTGCGTGGGGAGCACACCGCGAAAAGGTCGGAGTCCTCCAAGGAGCGAGGTGGGTTCCCCCTTACCCTCGGCCTCGTCCGGTAGGATTTGTTGGAGCAGAGTGGCTCGGGCTTCGTCTTCGGTCATCGTCGGGGTAAGAATCGAGAGCGACTACTCGAACATCGACAGCAAGACAACCGATACGGCGGCTAGCATGAACGCAAAAAACAAGACCTGCGTCAGATGAGCGAAATGTCTGACGGAGCGAATGTGGTCATACTTTCCGGCCGCTAAGTCGAGGCGAAGTTGTGCACTCTTCGGGGGTAACTGCCCCTTCTCTTGAAGGGAACTAATCATTCTTTCTTGAAAGACAACAGAAAGACCAAAGAGCGTCCAGACGATGATCGGAAGCCAGTACATTTCAGAGTTTCCGCTGTTCCATATGGTTTGTCCAAACTACCTCAACCAAGGATAACGTCCCAGATGGCGATGCCCCAGCAATTCATCGGCCGCTTCAGCCTAAACTTATTCAATCGAAGCCAGGCGTCTTCAGATCTACGTTTCATCTTTGGGGATCGCAGCTCCGATTCTGGAACGACAATGCCCGCATCGAATAGAGAAATACGCTCTAAATAGTAGAAAAAAGAAGTCCTTCTTGGATTCACCAGTTGAAGCAAACATCTTGCCGCACACGGGGCAAGATGCTGTCCCTGCGAGGTAATGTAAGAAAGCCACGGCCGGGAGGACTGCCACCCCCACAAGCCCCTGCAGAGGGGGCTGCACGAGGTCATGCACGTGTACGGCTGTCCCGACGACGACGACGACTCCTAACCGCGGTACGATAATCCCACCCCAGCCGGTTGCTGATAGGATACTCATTCCTCGCAACCATGCTGAGGCTGTCTTCTGCCCCAGCCGTCCCCGCAGCTCTCGGGTCCACCCAGAGCGTTGTAAAGCCAGTCAGTAAAGTTCAACACGGCAGTATACCCAACGTGGGGCCCTGCCCAAACTCCAACGTCGGGTCCTGCTGAGAGAGTTGCAGAAGAAAACTCGCGGTCAGTAGTAGAATTCACGGCTGCACCGAACACCGGCGCCTGCACGTTCGCCCCACCGCCTAACCCCGACAGTTTTCTATCGGCGTATACTCCACCCTCAAGGCCAGCTCCAATGTACCCCCCCAACCCTGGAGAGTAGTTCGCACCACCATAGACACCAAAACCGTCAGATCCGATAAAGATGCCCACTGAATAGTTTACCCCGCCACCCAGATAAGTAAGCCCAGCTCCCGCGCCAACTCCAAGCGTGAAGCCCCACTTCCCCGTAGGATCAACAAAGTTAACCGGGTCATTCCCCACGTAAACATAAACATTCGCCTGAAGCCCCGCAAACCCAATCAAGTCCTTCGCGGTCCATCGTCCAATGCTCGCGTCATAGTCACGCGCGCCAAAGCGCACCAAGCCGCTCTCCCAATCGTATAACCCTCCTGCAAATCCAAACGGCTGAAATTTTGGGGCTCCCCTTCTTCGAAAGACACCTGCAATCCTGCCGGTGCTCGCTGTGCTGCGCGCGGCAGGGTCCCTCTGACTCCGTGCTCGCACACACTTTCGGTGTGTGCTGCGCGCGGGTGAGGGGCCCATACGCATTTGGTGGCTAGCTTCGATGGGCGCGACTTTGATCATTTACGTGCAAGCTTTTTCGAAACGTCGACCTGAAGTGTTTGGCGACTGGATACTATCAAGATTTCGGACTCCTCTTAGGTTCATCATCGTAGCGTGCCCCACACATCCCGCACGTGGATGAGAAGTAGGCGCGGGCCAGACCCTGTGTCGATGTTTTTAGGGCACTTTTCGACCGCGCAAACTGCTCTCCGCAGGTAGGACAACGATAGAGAGCCACTCGAATGTGAAACCAGAAAAAAAGCGGAGTCAGCGCGACTGTCAGCATCGTTTGCAATGGCGGCTGTGTCAGCGCCAAGCAAGCAAAAAAACAAGGAATGATGCCAGCAAACATCACTCTACGCAGAGGGAGACTCACTTGTGCACTTTCCTGGCCCTGCTCTCACTCTCAAACGCTTCGACAGCAAGTGTCTTTAGCCATTCATAGACGTTGAATGTGTGCGTATGCGACACCGTCTGGCCGAAGAACAGACCAGCACCAGCTCCAAACCCAATGCTCGCTGACGCGAACGAACCATCAGTCAGCGACCAATTTGCCTCCGCTCCACCCCGACCAAGATCGCCGAGATCCAATTTAGGTCCCAATCCCCAGCCTCCGAATGATTCGAGATCCCAATAGAACCCAGCCTCGAAACCAGTCCCAAACGCACCAAAAGCGCCCACACCCGCTGTCTCAGTGTTGTAGGTACCAAATCCTTCGGTGCCAATAAAGATTCCGCCTGACACTCCCACGACGCCCCAGATGCCGCCGAAGGCTTCCCAGCCAATCGCGAAGCCGCGTTTCCCAGTCGGATCAACAAAGTTAACCGGGTCATTCCCCACATAAATATAAATATTCGCTTGCAGCCCCGCGAACCCAATCAAGTCTTTCGCAGTCCACCTGCCGAGGCCCGCGTCATAGTCACACGCCCCGAAGCGCACTAAGCCGGTGTTCCAGTCGTAGAAGCCGCCAGCGAATCTGAAGGGCTGAAATTTTGGGGCTCCCCTTCGTGGTGTGAAAACTGGAATCCTGCCGATGCTCGCTCTGCTGCGCGCGGCAGGGGCCCTCTGACTCCGTGCTCGCACACACTTTCGGTGTGTGATGCGCGCGGGTGAGGGGCCCATACGCAGATCTCTCAAGCAGCAATCCAAACGCAATTCTAAACTCATGGACGTTTCAACCACTCGATCATGATTCCGCTGACCATCATTGCAGAGCCACAGCACAACCAGAAAGCAAGAAATCGCAGGCCCATTTGAGCGGCTTCAGGGGAGTGCATCCCTAGCCCGTCGTCAGAGCCGCGATTCCGAAGCACAAGATACCAAAATGCAAATAGCGTCAGGATGACAGCAAACGGAATTCCGCTTCGAAGCAATGTTGAAACGCATCCAGACAACACGCCCAGCAGCGTCGCAACGAGAATTACTAATGCTAAAGAGGCATGCCCCTTCACGGCAACCATCGTGGGTCCCTACTGAATGGCAATACATCCCAATTCGCGGGGTCGAGAAAATTCATTAGTCGGAAACCCGAGACACCTGTATCGGTCAAACCAACTCCAATAAAAGCACCACCTCCGAATCCGAAGAACCCTGTGCCTATCGTTCCCCCACTACCCACTCCCACCCCGCCTATGGTTCCGGGCAACGCTGTCGACTCACCCTTCGCTACCACTGCGGCACCTGCGAATTGATCGATGGTACCGTAGTGTACCCCTCCCTCAAGGCCAACCGCCGCGTAACCACCCACTCCGACAGTGAGAGTCCCTGAATAGTAGTTGGCAACAGTCAGGTGGCCATTTGTGTAGTCAACAACAATACCTCCGGCGATGTCAGCAGCTGGACCAAAAAGCCATGCGAAGACGCCTTCTCCACCGCCGCCTCCTCCAGACAATCCTAGTGAAAACCCCCACTTCCCACTCGGATCAACGAAGTTAACCGGGTCGTTCCCCACGTAAACATACACATTCGCCTGCAGCCCCGCGAACCCAATCAGATCCTTCGCCGTCCATCGACCAACGCCCGCGTCGTAGTCACGCGCCCCGAAGCGTACCAAGCCGCTATCCCAATCGTAGAGCCCTCCAGCGAAACCGAAGGGTTGAAACCCGGGGTTTGAATCGGTGAGGACTGTTCCGAAGGCGTCATACTCAATCTGCTGAATGATTGCTCCGGTGCTTGCGTCGACAACGAGGCGCACCGAGCCCAAATGGTCCTTGATGAAGCGGTAGGCAACGCCATCCTGCACCATGAACTCGGGCGCTCCTCCTTGGCCTTGATCTGCGTAGACGAAGTGACTTGAAGTGCCGTCAGCTTTGACTTCGTAGACAGGGCGCAAGTCGTCTTGGTAGAGCCAGGCTCGTTCGAACTTACCGTTGAATGCTCTTGAGATTCGACGACCCATGCCGTCCACTTTGTAATCAATCTTCTCTTCGTAGCCGTCCACCGTGGCGCGCTGCACGCTGAGGAGGTTGCCCAGCTCATCATACTGAAGATCGATGCTGAAGTCCTCGTTCGTACGTCTTTGCAGGTCACCTGTTTCGGTGTGAGTAAACTCCCAAGAGCCGTAGGTTTCGATACGGTCTTGACCATCAACCTTGGATTTGATGACCGCATCCTCTGTTTCGACGTTGATGCGGTTGCCGTTCGAATCGTAGCTGTACTTGGTGATGACTCCGTCGCGATTCACCTCGCTGAGTTGCCCGATCAAGTCATAGCTGTAGGAGACCTGGCTTTCATTGCCGTCCACCACTTCCGTGATGCTGGTGACTCGACCGAGCGCGTCGCGCTCAAGTGACTGACTGAAGAGATTACTCGCTTGATTCGCAGCAAGACTCTCCAGTTCACCGTACTCGTTGAAGCCTTGTTCAGTCGATACTCCGTCTAGCTCTGTGCCGGTCACCAGACCTGTCTCCTTGTCGCGCGACATATCGAGGGCAAAGTCCCGAATGCTGCAGCTGGTCACCAAGCCGTCGTCGTCGTGAGTAAAGTGAGCCGTGCTGCTCGCGTTGACCGTCAGAGAGGTGAGCCAAAAGTTGTCGTCGTAGTCGGCCGACACTTCGCCTGTTATAGCGCCCGTCCACTCATCGCCTGTCCACAAGGGACCGTCAAAACTGCGTGCCACCTTGACACTGTCCGAGCGATTCACAGCCTTCACTCTGCTGGAGGCGTCATAGCTGTAGGTGAGGCGGACATCGCCGATCGTCGTACGCTCTAGTCGCTTGGCGCCATCGTAGCGGAAGGCGATCTCGCGACCATCCGAGAAGCTCATTTTCGTGAGTTCGTGATCTTTTCCGTACTGGTAGTTCACGTGGCCAAGGTCTTCGACCGCGCCTTTGACGCTGGGAGGCTGAGATGCTTCGAGCATGTCGACTTCGTTGTACGCAAAGCCATGCAGCTGCTTCCCGGGAGGGGTAAAGCCAGTGACGTTGGCCCTGTCGTCCCAAGCCAGCGAGAGCAGGCTGCCATCGGCAAACTCAGTGCTCAGCGCTCTTCCCATGATGTCCTGAGTGTAGACGGTTTCTTGGCCCAAGGCATTTGCCAACGTTTCAGGAAACCCAAAGTCGCTGTAAGTCTGCTGCTGAATGCGATCGCTGCCTTCGCGATGTTCGGTCGGACGTCCGGATTTGTCGTAGCTCCAAGTGCGCTTGGCGAAGCCCGCTGTTTTTGACTCGATCGGGTTGCCAAAGTCGTCGAAGACTACTTCTTGCTCCCGGCCCATCGGGGTGATGGTGGTGAGTGTCTGCTGTGCGCGGTTGTACTTGGTCTCGTAAAAACGACCATTCACGTCTACCAAGTCCGACCACTCCTCAATGCTAAGAACATTCTTGGCATCGCTCACCTGCTTGGTGCGAAGAGGATAAACCGCCAAGGTACGTCCCCCGGGGGTACTTGTTTCCGAAATGGCCGTGTAAGTCGATTGAGGACCAAAGGCCGGGTCCGGCGAAAGTGCGGTGAAGTAGAGCGAGCCATCGGCGCTGTGCAGAGTCTGAGTCATGATCCGATCTTCCATGACACGCGGCTCGCCGCTGTAGTCGATGATGCTTCGCTCAAGGGTGCCACCTGGAAGCGACTTCGTCACGAAGGACATTGACTTACCGGCAGCTGTGGTGACCCCCACGCTGTATCCACCGGGAACATTCTTGCGTTTGAAACTCTCTTTATAGCCAGTGGGATCAGACACTGAGAGCAGGCGCCCGTGCTTGTCATACTCAAATTCGTACTGCTCGCCGGCTGCATCTTCGGTGAGTGTGAGAAGTCCGTCCTCATAGGTGAAGAGCTTTTCTCGGCCGAGTGGATCGGTCAATTGTGCAAGTTCGAAGCCGTCAATATCAACAAGCGTCTCTTGCCCGAATGGCCCCGTGACTTTCGTGAGCTTGCCCGACTTGTCACGATCAAAGGTAGTCGGAAGGTTGTTGCGATCTTTGATCAGGGTGAGGAATCCCTCTTTGTCGTAGGTGAACGTGAGTTCCACAACGCCAGTCATCGCGTCAATCGTTTCTAGATGCTTTCCGCGAGCATCGAACCGGTAGAGGGTTCTCCCGTCCTGCGAAGGAACAAGATTTTCGCCGCTTTCAAACTCAGGTGTGCCAGGACGTACTCGGTAGAGTCCTGTTGCCGCTGACACCCAGATGGCGCCATCGCGCCCCATCGCTAGTCCATCGGGAAGCTCAATGGAGACATCAGTAGCGAGTTGGCTGCTCTGTTTGGTGATTGACTTACCGTCGTCTTCGACGAGCTCTTGATCGCCACCACCTGCCAGCGTCTGAATGCGGCCATCCGGGGTGACGAAGCGAATGCGATTGTTGCTGCGATCTGAAAAGTAGAGCGTGCCATCCGATGAGAGCGCCAAGCCGCGCGGCTGCTCAATCTGCGCGTTGATGGCGAGTTCTCCATCTCCCGAGAAACCAGCTTCGCCTGTGCCTACGTAAGTAAAGATGGTGCCATTCGGCGTCACTTTGCGAATGCGATCGCCATCACGCTCGGAGATGTACACGGTGCCATCAGGTGCTGCGACAACGCCCGTGGGCACATTCAAGAAAGCCTCCGTGGCTGGGCCACCGTCTTTGCCCGGAGCCTCCTTCTCACTTTCTCCACCGCCTGCAAAAAGCGTGAGCGACTTGCCCCGCAATCGATACACTGACGGGCTGCTCACGACGTAGATTTCCTCACTAGGTCCTAGCGCAATCCCTTCAAACGCCTTTAGCGAGCTCGTCGCCTGAGCGCCTTCTCCCTTGGGGCCCACCAGCAGCTTCGCATTGCCGCTAGGATCGATCTCCCAAATCTTGTGCGCAACGTAGTCAGCCACAACCAACGAACCGTTGCTCTTGAGCGCCACGCCCTGGGGCGAACGCAGCTCCAAGTCCGCAGCCGGACCCTTGGCGCCTTTGCCCACCAGTACTGTAACTTCTTCGTCTGGGCTGATGCGCAAAATGCGGTCGTTTTCATCATCGGTGAAGATGGCGCTGCCGTCTGGCGCGATCACAATGCTGTCAGGTTTGCCCAAGTCTTCGCCAAGAGCCGGACGGTCGACCACGAGCGCGATATTTTCTGCGTACTTCGCGTCACCGTTTCCGAAATGCAGTGTGTGATGCGCTGGATCGTAGGCGTGGAGCACGTCCAGACCGAAGCCGCCCATTTCGTAGCCTCCCGCGTCCCAGGTGCCGACAGGGATCTCAAAAGTTTGGCTCAAGGTCGAAAACACTCCGCTCTCGATCGCTTCGCTTTCGCGCTTCACAGTGCCCCAACCTGGATGATTGCGCTTGGTGACCCTGACTTCTCCCGGGTAGCGATAACGCACTTCGATTTTTGCACGTTGCTGGCCCTGCACGAGACGCTCTTCACCGTCACGTCCATCCCAGTGGAAGGTATGACTGAGATTCTGTGCGGGTTCGAATACTTCCTGCATCTGTTGACCAGCAATGCTGACGCTCACCTCCACTTCGACGAGTCCCTCGGGAACTTCTTCTCCAATCAGAGGCACCTCGATCTCAAATGCTGCACCGAACGACGCCGTGCGATCTGACTGATAATAAAGCGAATAGGGAGTTCCTGCGATAGGAAGCGTTTGGGTAACAGCTTGGCTCTCCACTCGGGCCATACCGCGCCGGGTCGTGGTCGCTAGGGGCCGCATCTTCGGAGTAGAAACGGACGGAGCAAACGCAGTGGGGGGCGGTACAATGGGCAAATCGCCTTGGTACTGGGAGAAGTGTTCCACTCGTGCGCGCCACAAGCTCTGACCCGGCTCATAGCGTTTCGCGAGGAGCTTGAGTTCATCTTCACTGAACGCCAGGTCTTCGAGTTCGTCGGCGGAGTCGGCTTTTCCATCACCATCCGCGTCGAGCTGGGCCTCGCCACCGTCTTCACTGAGAATTTCTACTGCCAGGAGAGGCTTCTCCTGCTCCCAGTTCCCGGATTCAGGCGAGTAATAGCCAAAAGGGACTTCTGAACCCGTCTCCAGATCCATCAGATTCTCAACGTAAAGAGTCACTGGTTTGGTGAACGAAACGGACTTCGCACCAAGCTCCTCCGCCTCGTCCACACTGAACCCCAGGCTATAGGACAATCCAGTCGTGGAAGGCGTGCCTGCGGAGAACTCGGCTTCATCAGAAGACTTGTTCGAGGCTGAGAAGGGATATTCAGAAACTCGAACGCTGAGATCGCTCAGTGCCCTTTTGTCACCGTCGGGCAAGTGAGCTGTGGCCTCCGTTCCAGGTGCAAATAGGACGAGCGGCTGATGCTTGTTACTCCTGCCAGCATCAATTCGTTCGCCTTCCGCCACTTGGAGAGTCTTCGCGTTCGCGCTCACTCCTGTGACCTTGTCGCTCTTCTTCGCCAGCGCCACGGTGGGAATGGTCTCGTAACGGAGCCAGCCCGGTTGCACCGCGCGCCCGGCCCCCAGGTGTCCTTCAAAGGCAAAGTTGATCACCAAGCGACCGCCGCCATTAACCGCAAGATCGTAGAACCCATCCTTACGCGAGTAGGTCCATCCCCATTCCGGATGACCCACCACACTCACCTTGGCCCCAAGCACAGGCTTGCCGGCCGCATCCTCAACTCGACCCCTGATCAGAGCGACTCGTGCTCGATCAATCGAGCCCTCCTCCACGTCACGCTGAAGAGGGTCGTCCCCGGTGTACAAGAATTCGGCCGCCTCGCTCACCGTGGTGGCGACGGTGCGGTCCAGGGGGGCGGCGACTTCGCAATCTCCCAATACCCGGCAATCATCGATTGGGTCGGTTGATGATTCGTCGCGGGGGGAATCAGGCTCTTCCTTTCCACATGCCGAGAGTGAACTGCCAAGAAGCACCAATTGAGCAAAATACAGCGTACGAGCTTTCATACCCTGTGTATCGAGAGCCAAGCCGGCCAGGTTGCGGAAAATCTCCTGCTGTCCCTGGCGAACCGCAGATTGATTAAACTGGACGAGTACTCATGATGATTTCTGACAACAAATTCAGGGCTCCACGCGACCTCCTCTGGTAGCCGCGAAATTCCAGTGCCCACACTGGCGTACACCTAGTTTTTCTGAGAGTTTCCCTTAACCCCCGAGATGCAAAGTTCCCCACCTCCAGGCCCATTGGGCGTCGGCGACCTGTTTCTGGATCGCTTCCAGATCCTCGGCGTGATTGGCCGCGGGGGGTTCGGTTGTGTGTATCGGGGGCGCGACAACTTCATGGGGCGGGATGTCGCCATCAAGGTGCTTCTCGGCAAGGTCTCTTCCAAGGACGAAGCGTTCCTTCGGGGGAAACAAGAAGCCGTCATTCTCGGTCAGCTTGAGCATTCCAACATTGTCAAAGTCCACGAAGGCGGGAGGACGCCTGAAGGTCACTTGTACATTGTCATGGAGCTGCTTCAGGGCATTGCACTCAATGAGCGACTCCGCACCGATGGTCCTTTTGGGGTGGTGCAGGGGCTCGAGATCCTTGAGGCGCTGTGCGCAGCATTTGAGTGCGCCCACCAACGCAAGATTTTCCACCGTGACATCAAGCCGGGCAACATCTTCATCTGCGACAACTCTCCAGCGAAGATCCTCGATTTTGGAATTGCCAAAGTTGCTGGCAGCACTGGTTTTCAAACCGCACCGAACATGGTGGTGGGGACAAGCCTGTATGTGAGCCCGGAGCAAATTCGTTCTCTCCCCGCGACGCATCTGAGCGACATCTATTCGCTGGGCCTAGTGGCATTTCAAATCTTTCACGGGAGTCATCCGCTTCTCGTCAAAGAGCCAAACGTCAACATTCGCAACCCGAAGATGATTTGGGAACTGCACATGAAGACGATCCCGCCCACCTTGAACGAGGTGATCCCAGGGTTTCCGAAGTATGTGGCCAAACTGGTTCATACAGCGCTTGCGAAGGACCCCGGCCAGCGGTTCCAGAGCATGCAGCAGCTCGGTGAGGCCGCAACGACCGCGCGCATTCGGTACCAGGCGGACCAAGGCGTCGGCAGCTTTATTCCCTCTCAGAAACCATCGAGAGCTTCGGAGCGTCCCCCAGAACATCGCGAGAACAGCCAAGAAAGCGAACGACAACGGCATGTCGCTTCTGTACAAACAGCGCCTGTTGCCAAGCGCGCCACCAAACGTATGTTTGGTGATCTCGACCCGGCAAATGCCCCAGCGCTCCCTTCAATTCGGGAGTCAACTTTTGAACGATCACCATCGCAACCGCCACCCGAGCCACAACCGCAGGGTACTCGCTATCAAGACGAGTACAGTCGCGATGAGAGCGAGCCTGCGCGAGCCCAAGCAGAGCGACCCCGCCGTTTCGCGCCCAATCCCCTGACACCTCAGAGCGCCGCAAGAACCATCACCATTCCCGGCATTCCCACGCGTTTTCAGATTACGCGTGAACACCTGATGTTCGCGGCCCTAGCGATTCTTGGTTGTTCAATCGGAGTGGCCCTCTTATTCATCATTCGGCCACTTGCTCCCAGTACCGCAAAGAACTCCAGCGACGAGATCGTCATCGAGTCCGTGCAGGCAACAACGCCTGCGCCCGCTCGCCCGGTCGAACCGCCACCTGCACCCGTTCCCGAACCCACCCAAGCACCAACACCTGTCGAGCCCCCCGAACCTGGAAAACCAGAACCCGAGGAGGAGGTAGTCGAGGCGCCACCCGCAGCACCGCCAACACCTGCCCCCAAGGCAGCATCTCCGCCGAAGCGTCGCGTCATCAAACCTCCACCTGCCGAACCAGGCTTGCCTGACAGCGGACTGTTTTTCGAATGAGCCGGACAAAGCCAATGGCCACAGATCAAAGAGACGCAAACGGCGAGGCTGAAGAGCCAACGACCGGTGACCCCAAAACGGAAGAGTTTGACGCAAACCGTTTCGGAAAGTTCCGCATGCCCACAGACTTCTTCCGCTGGGCAATCAGCACACCCCTGCCAAAAGCCAAAGAAGAAGACCTGTGGCATGACACGCTGCCACCGGGAGTGACCAAGGTAGAAGCAACCTCACCCCGACCAATCTCGGACGGACCAACGGTTCAGCTCAGGCAAGACAATCGCATCACGGAACCAAAGCAGTTCCACCTCTCCCCCGACGAAGCCCAAGCCCTACGCCACGGCAGCGGCCGCCGAACCATTCGCAACGTCGCGATCGTCATCGCGCTAGCAAGCCTCATCGGCGGAGGCGCGGCGTTCGTCATGACTCAAGAAGATGACCCCAGCCCCGTCGTGGACATGCCCACGAATGCTCTGCCCGAAAATCCAAAGCATTCAGAGGCCCTGACCGAGGCCGAGCAGCGCGAAGACACGAAGCCAGTTGAAAAAGCGGTGCCCACCCAGGCTCCACCCGCCCCACCAAAAGTTACCGCGAAACCGAAGCCCGTCCCCAAGCCTCAAAATTCACAACTACCGTCCAAGGATCCGCCCGACCCGCTGTACCACAATCCCCCAAGACATCCGGCCAACAAGTCCCGCCCAACGCCAACCGAGCCCCCCGTCGCAGAGCCCAAAGCACAACCCGTTCCAGCACCCAGCAGCACCACAAGCTCCCCGTTCCAACCGAAATGACTCAAGCCGTAATCATCCGAACAATACTCGCCGCGCTGTGCCTATGCCTCAGCGGGCCCGCGTTCGCCCAACAAACCACATCCCCCAACGAGACCCTAAGCAAGGAGTCGCAAGCCAGGGCCTGGATGGAGAAAGGTTTTATTGCAACCAAGAAGGGGGACAGTGAGGAGGCCCGACGGGCTTACTTGAGATCGTTTGAGATTTACCCGTCTTTTGATGTCGCGGGGAATCTTGGGATCGCTGACTTTGAGTTGCGACGCTACACAACGGCGGCAAAGTACCTTGAGTACTGCTTGGATCACTTCCCGACAGGTGAAAACCGTGACCTGAAAAAGTTGGTCGAAGAGACCTTTGAAAAAGCAAAAAGTTTCGTTGGTGCAGTTCAGGTGAAAACCAACGAACCTGATTCATCCATTTTAGTAGATGGTGAAGACGTAGGTTTCACTCCGCTTGAGCAGTCAATCTATTTGCTGCCTGGTACCTATACGATCGAAGCCAAGTCCGAAGGAATGAGCGCCAGCCAAACGATTGAGGCGAAGGCGGGCGAAGCTCAGGTGGTAGAACTGATGCTGGAAGATTCTCTGGAAGGATTACCTGCCTCTGGATTGGAAGAATCTGTTGCCGAACCTGTGGAGGCGCCTCCTGTTGAAGAGGTGACCCAGCGCAACTGGACGCCTGCTTGGATATTGGGTGGGGTTACGGTGGCGACTCTGGGGACTTCGTTTGTTTTTCGGGGGTTGGCGGGGGGGAAGAAGTCTGAAGCTGAGGACATTCGAAACGGAAACTCCCAATCATGCACCGAGGGCAATCCTCAAGGCGTTGATTCGGACGCATGTTCGAGGCTGGACTCACTAGCGTCCAGCAACGACACATTCGCGACAGTGAGCAATATCACGCTGATTGCGTCTGCCGTAACGGCCGCAGCCACGATTGCCTACGTCACCTACGAGCTCACAGGAAAGAAGCGGGCCGCGCCCGTACAGGCAGCAATCGGGGTCGACCGCTCCGGTGGCGTATTGTTTTTGAGCGGTCAGTTTTAAGGACATTTATGCGACACTTTATACTTGGCTCCATAACGCTCTCGGCAATGGGCGCGTTCTCGTTGAATGGATGCGTCGAGAAAGTCGGTGATGACTGTACTTTCACGCAAACCTGCCCACTAGATGGTGGCTCTCCAGGCGATGGCGATACTGGCGGAAGCAGCGCCGGTGGCATGGGCACTGGCGCGAGCGACACTGGCGGCACGGGGGGCGGAATGAAGCCCGCGTGTGATCCCGCGTGCGATGGCGATACGCCCGTTTGCGATGAAGAAGCGATGGAATGTGTCGGCTGCCTGAAAGACGGCGACTGCGACGGCGATGCGCCACTTTGCGATGCGGACGCCAACAAATGCATCGGTTGCGAGGAAAATGCCGACTGCAACGACGCCGCTGCGTCCTTGTGCGAATCGCAAAGCTGCGCGCCCTGCGTCGCGGATGATGACTGCAGTCACATCGAAGGGAAAAATCTTTGCGATGAAGGCGCTTGTGTCGAATGCAAGAGCGAAGCGGATTGCAACGACAACGTCTGCAATCCCGCAGACAACACCTGCACCAACCTTCCCGCCCGCGACCTTTCCGCGTGCCAAGAGTGCGTCCATGACGCGCAATGCGAAGTGGGACAACTTTGCGTGCAGCAAAGCTTCGACGACACGGTCATCGGAAACTTTTGTACTTGGACTCGAGTGGCTCGCGTACCGAGTGAGGACTTTTGTTTCCCGGGTGGGAAGCCCTTCATTGAAGACGCCACCGTCACTAGTACTGACGGCATAGAAGCCAACGTGTGTCAGCTAGCAACAACTACTTGTCCGGGGTTCCTCGACCACCGCCAATCCACCCCCGACTGCGACGGTGTTACTCCAGATGACGATGCCGCCTGCGGCGCTGACGCCAGCGACGACGGTCTCTGTCGTCCCAAAGCAGCTACGTTCCTTTGCACCTATCCGTGTATCAGCGGCGAAGACTGCAGTGGCTCTACAACCTGCGTCGGGGCACCGGACGGCTACTGCTCCCTCTAGTCGCCATGACGACTCTCCAAAGCCCGCGCCACCAGCCCCACAGCCTGCCCCAGGTCCCGCTCCACCAAGGAAGCGGGAATACGCAGCACCGAAAACCCCATCTGCGCGAGCTTGCGTTCACGCGCAGCGTCTAGAGCCACCCGACTGTCATGATAAACGTCCCCGTCCACTTCCACGACAAGTCGCTCCTTGCGAGCGAGAAAGTCGACAATGAAGTGGCCGAGGACCTGCTGGCGACGAAACTGCACGCCCAAACGCTTGCCGCGTATGGCCGACCAGAGCAGGGCTTCAGTGTGCGTGAGATTGAAGCGGTGGTGATGAGCGCGAGCTTCAAGGAGCTGCTGACGATTGAGGGACAACGATGAGTGCGACAAGAAACCTCCAGTGCCCGGAGACGCCCGGGCTCTGGCCTTCTTGGCGCAGGCCCTGTGACAGGGCAGAGGCGACACCCTGTGCCAAGTTAACACCGTTAACTTACTGTCAAATCCCTACATTTTCCCCTGGCGCAAGGCGTGCGCCGCAGCCAAAGAGCCCGGGTGCTCGGAGGGCGGTTTCTTGGTGGCGAGCTTGTCGCCTTCACGCTGTTCTTGGTTGCCTCGCATGCGCGCTCCTCCTGACGCAGCCGACGCTTGCCGAGGCGAAGACCATCGCAGTTGAGCGCCATGCCGAAGCGAGCGCACCAACCGCGCGAGCGAAGGCACTTTTCCGAAGCGGCACCTTCTCAAGACGAGCGACGCATCGCGACGCGCACGGCAACCACCTCAACCAACCGACACTAACCCATCGCACCCCGCTGCACCTCACGTACGGGCCCCTCAGCCGCGCGGAGCACTTCGTGCGAGCACGGACTAAGAGGGACCCTGTCCGCGCGCAGCAAAGCGAGCACGATAGGATTGTAGTCGCCATACTTGGGAGAGGAGCCCTCAGATTGCCTGCCTCTGGCTTGGAAGAGCCTGTCGCGGAACCTGTGGAGGCGCCTCCTGTTGACGAGGTGACCCAACGCAACTGGACCCCTGCTTGGATTCTGGGTGGCGTGACGGTGGCTTCGCTGGGGACTTCGTTTGTTTTTCGGGGGTTGGCGAGTGGGAAAGCTAGCGAAGCAAAACGCCTCGATGATGGAACCGACAGCAGTTGTGTCGGTACGGGAGGTACTGCGTGCGAAGAACTGGATTCTGCCATTGCGAAGCACGACACTTACGCGACTGTAAGCAACGTTTCTTTAATCGTCGCGGGTGCAGGCGCTGCCGTAACAATTGGTTATGTGACCTACCTATTGACCAAAAGCGATAAGAAGCCCCCGGTCCAGGCTGGGCTCGGATTTGATAAGACCGGGGGCGTTTTGATGCTCTCAGGAAGTCTTTGAGAGGATGATCAATATGCGTAAACTTAATCTTGGTGCAGTGCTTCTTGTCAGCGTCTCTATCTTCCCGACGGCCTGTGTGGAGAAGTTGGGTGACGACTGTCGTAATACCAATACTTGTACTCCCGAAGGTGGCAGCTCAGGCGATGGCGATGCCAGCGGCGGCAGTAGCTCCGGTGGCAAAGGCACTGGAGCAGGCGGTACCGGGGGTAGCGGTGGCGGAGCAGACACGTGCAGCCCGGTTTGCAGTGGCGACGCTTCGGTTTGCGATGAAGAGACCAAAGAATGCGTCGAGTGCCTTAAGACGAGCGACTGCGGCGATGCGCTTTGCGATACCGCAACTAACACGTGCGTGGAGTGTCTAGAGGCCAACGACTGCCTGGACCCTGCGACGCCGATGTGTGAAAGCGGTGCTTGTTCAGCAGGTTGTGCGGTGAACGAGGATTGCAGTCGTTTTCCAGAAACCCCTGTATGCAACGAGGACGCCGGTAGCTGCGCTGCCTGCACGCCTGCGACGGAAGAAGCCCAATGCGACGCCAAGAGCTGCGACCCTTTGACATTCGAGTGCGGTCCGCATGACCGAGCGAGCCGAGGCACCTGTCGTTCGTGCGTCAGCGATAGCGATTGCGAAAGCAATCATCACTGCGTGCCCATGGAGTACCCCAGCGGCACAGCACGTGAGGGCGGCTACTGCCTGGAACTTTCGGGAAGCTGTGAGAATCCATACACAGTCATCATTTCGGGTCGGACGACGCTGTCCGATGTCTCGGGCGAAAGTTACTGCGGCATCAACGAAGACCTCACCACTTGCGAGGCAGTGAAAGCTTTGGAGGGCGACTTACGTTGCGATTCATCGATCGAGGGCAACGTTCAATGTTGGCCTTCTGCTGGGACCATTGCTGACGCTGTGGAGGTGCCGGGGGCGCTGTGTCGGAAGTTCGAGGGAGTTGGGGGCGAGCGATGTACTTATGAATGTAGCGTTGTGACGGACTGTCTGGAGTCAGGCCCCGCAGCATCCTGCGGTGTAGGTACTGCCCCAGCCCCCGTCACTCCTGACTTCTGTGGCGGAAAAGCCAACTGAGAACTCAGTTGTGGAGAAGCTAGCCGCCATGACGACTCTCCACAGCCCGCGCCACCAACGCCACAGCCCGCCCCAGGTCCCGCTCCACCAAGGAAGCGGGAATACGCAGTACAGAAAACCCCATCTGCGCGAGTTTGCGTTCACGCGCAGCGTCTAGAGCCACCCGACTGTCATGATAAACGTCCCCGTCCACTTCGACGACAAGTCGCTCATTGCGAGCAAGAAAGTCGACAATGGTGGCCGAGGACCTGCTGGCGACGAAACTGCACCTTACATGAACCCTTTGCCCGTCATTGCCGCTTGCTGGCAATGGCGCGCTACTGACGCTCAACCGCACCGATGTCTGGTCCACTGCCTACGATGCGCGGGTGACCAAAAAAGTCGACTTCTGGAGCCAATAGGGGATCACCAGCGTCAACTGCGGGGGAGTTCACTTCCGGCTCGAAGTCTCCGTTCGCTGGGTCCGTGAGTCGGGGATCTTCAGTTGAATTTGAAACGCCAGACGACCACACCGTTTCCGCAAGAGAGTAGCTGATTGTGCGGCGGTTGCCTTCGCAGCCGCTGTACACCTGCTGCGGACAGTCTTTTGCGGGGTAATTGTTGAGTGTGATATTGTTGGCTGACACTTGCTCCAAGAGATCACCGCAACTCACGATGCCGCTCCCTTCACAGTCATTAGTGTTTGAGTAGAGAGTGTTGAAGGTGAATTCGCGCGCTCCCCCGAGAAAACTAATCAACGGAGCTGTTCCTTGGTCATCACCGTTGCCAACCACAACATTGTTGCGAAACAGGGTGTCGCCTCGGGCTGAGATCACGGCTCGATTGTTCTCAAACAGACTACGCTCTACCTTGTATTCTTGGCAGCTTTCAAGCTCTATCCAGCAGCCGAAGTCTAACGCATAGTTGGTCTGCAGCTCAAAAGTCGAGTCTTCGACTTCAACGTCACAATCTCGAGATGAGACCGCAATTGTGTTCCCAGAAAAAAAACAACTCTGCACATGCAGTTCGGCTCGGTCACAGAAGATAGCTCCCTCCAAGAAATCTACTCCACTCACCCGAATCCCATGAAGAGTAACGTTGCTGCGTTTTCCGATTCGGATCGCGGTGTCCCCGCCACTGGGGATCCAAGAAACATCGTTTCCGATTATCGTCACGGCTTCGAGATCGTCAGGAATTGTGATCGTGCCCGCAATCGGCTTGTCTGCCGGGAGGACTACGAAATACGATCGTACCGCAGTCAATTGTTTAGCTGCATGTTGAGGGTTGTGACAAGGAGATTTCCTGGTACCGCAGTCTGCTTCAAGGGAGCCCAGAACTTCTTGATAAATAATGTGTTCCTCGTTGACGCATGTCCCCTCCGGGCTACACGCAAGCGATTCGCATTCGGAATGCTCTTGGCAGGCACGACACTGACCATCATCACAGACAGGAGTCGCTGTTGAACATTGCTTGTCAGTAATACACTCCTCGCACCTTCCTGACTCTGCACAGTAAGGCACCGAGCGCCCAAGGTCTTCACATTCGGCGCTCTTCTCGCACGCTACGCATTTACCGAACTCACCACAGAGCGGCATCGACCCCTCACACTCGTCGCTCCTGCTGCATTCTTGTGCTGGAGTCTCTTGGGCGTCACTTCCACCCTGCCCCCCATCAGCACCGTCAGCACCACTACTCAATGGCGGCTCCCCGCCATTTCCTTTTGGAGGGCAGGTAAGCGTTGCCTCGCAGGACCCGAACCGATCGGAGCAGGCGAACGGTAAACAGCCGAGGACGAGGGAGGCGAAGGCTAGAGTTAGAGCGGAGCGATTCATACAGATTGAGATGAGGGCGTGGCGAAGGGAAGGAAGCTCGGTAAATGACTCACCGCGACATTGGGTCCAAGTTCTAAGCTTGTACCCGTTAGTCGCGAAAAACAGGAGTTTCGTGGCGTAGATTCATTTCGCTCGGGAGTATTTCCCGTGCGATACACTGAGTTTCACGGATTCTTCAGCGAACTGAAATAAGATCGCAACAAATTTCTCCCACGTCTCGACAGGTTCTTCATCGACCTGGAGGCCCAATAACGGCTCTGGCGCGCGACTCAGCGCGCCCGATAGGTGGTCTCCTTCCGGCCCTTTTTGGAGAAGAATCAGATGAAACTTGTTAAGAAGTCTTTAGCCCGTCGCGTGCGCGTTCTTTCCAGCGCGCTGTCGTTTTGTGCACTCGTCGCTCCCATAGCCTGCAGCGGCACTGACAACTCTGACTCAGCTGACGACATGACGATGGGGGGCGCAGGTAATCGTCCTGCGCAAAGTAATCGAGATGAGAAAGAGGATGAAATCGACTGCACGGTGCGTGACGCGGAAATCTTCCAGCTCGACCATGTGTTTTGGAGTGCTGGATTTAAGATCTCACTCGGGGAAGCGAAGTACTTTGCTGCGACTGAGGACTGCGCTTCGACGGCCTTGCTGATTGAAGGCAAATTCCAAAATCGAAGCGATGAGGCAGCGTTTCGCACACGCGTGCTGCTGAATGCAGGTGGAGTCGACTACGTGGGCCAGATCGAGGCGCCCGAGGTTGAATATCAATTGACTGGTGAGGGCTACATCTACTTCGAGTCTCTCTCAGGTTTCCCTTTGGAGGACGCGGTCATGTTTGTAGGAAATGCCGGCGAGCATCAGGCAGTCCTTCCCATTGGAGAAGATTCGGCAGAATCAATGATTACGCTAGAGACCGTCAAACTGGGCCTTGACCAAGAATTTGAGTCCTCTGATCTCCGCTTCAAGCTCACTAGCTCGACAGCACGGGCAGATTATCCACCGTCACATCGAAATTTGGACAAAGACATCGTTCAACTGCGATTTTGGATGGACATCACCTCCAAGGGTGGAGTTGAGAACTACGCCACTGATCATTTCTCAATCAAACTGCCGGATGGCAGCGTACGATACCCGGCGAAGACAGCTGGTAGTGGCATGCTATACGCTCACGAGACAGTAACCGGATACAATCTCATGTTTGAAGTGCCCTACCCCGCGGAGGGAACGTATGTGTTGAACGGCCACTCCCACTCAGCCGACGACGTCCCGGGCGAGCTTGAGTTCGAGGTTCCGGTACTTCCCTTCGGAGGCTGAACCATTCACCCAAGAAGAAAAACCCGAGCCACCGCAGCCGCCATCAGACCAATTCCAATCGCCAACACAAACACCAATACGCCTGTGCGCTTGCCCTTCTTTGGTACGACTTTTGAAGTCCTTGGAGGGGGCAGGTCGCTGAGCGGCCGGCAGTTTCTCAGCGCTTCGCGAAATGCGCGTGCGCTCGCGAACCGCTTCTTAGGATCTTTGGAGAGGGCACGAAGTACAATTGAATCGAGCTCGGGGCTGAGTCGAGATTTCGCGTGATGAGAGGGCGGCTCCGGCTCAATGTGGACTTGCGCACCAAGGAACTCCTTGGAAGAAAAATGGTCGAAGGGTCCCCTACCGGCAAGACTACTATAGAGCACTAGTGCTGCGGCATATACATCGGCGCGCTCATCAACCGGGACTCCCAGAGCGGCCTCCGGACTCATGTAGCGTGGCGTACCGACGATGATTCCTTCGGTGGTGGGCGCCATGAGCGGCGACGGCGCGTCAGTCGGGGCATCGGGGAGGATCTTCGCCAGACCAAAGTCGAGTACCTTCACGTAGTCCGCTTCATCCGTCCCATCGACGACAAAGATGTTGGCGGGTTTGAAGTCGCGGTGGACGATGCGCGATCGATGGGCAGCCTCCAGCGCAGAAAGATACTGATCTGCGTAGTGGAGCGCGCGCCTCACGCTGACTGGCCCCTCACGTAGTTCGTCATTCAAGGTGTGCCCGCGTAAGTACTCAAGAACGATGAAGGGACGCCCGTCCGAGGTGGTTCCACTCCCCTCAACCGAAACAATGTGCGGATGCTCCAGCTGGCCTAGGCTTTGCGCTTCCAATCGAAATCGGTCCATCGTTTTCGCGTCTGACAGCAGGTTCCGATGAATCACCTTCGCGACGACCTGCCGCAAGGTCTGCTCGTGTTCGACGAGGTAGACAGTGCCCATGCCGCCCTCACCTATTTGTCCGATGTAGCGATAAGGTGACCCCCGAAAGAGCTCATCATCCCCGGCTCGGCGGCCTTGCTCGTTCCCCATCCTGGGGTCATTCATGCTTGAGAAGATAAGTGGGGGCAAGTCCCGAAATAGTGAAGAATTTTAGCAACAAAAGTCTGAAACTACGCGAGGATACTCAGTAGTGATCGAGGCGGCGCGAAAACAAGAACTCAACGAGTTGCTCTCGGAGTCACCCTACGAAGTCATCGACCGCTTGGGTCGCGGAGCCATGGCTGAAGTTTTCACCGTCAGGCACAGGCTCCTGCGGAAGAGGTTCGCCCTCAAGTTGATCCATCACCATTTGGCCGAAGAGCCCAACTACGTCGCTCGCCTGCAGCGAGAGGCGCGTGCGCTCGGTCGAATCGAAAGCCCCTACATCGTCCGTATCGTCGACCTCTCACTCACCACGGCGGGAACGCCCTACTTGGTGCTTGAGTTGATGAAGGGTCACAGCCTCGCACGGGAACTATTCGATCGAGGAAAAGTCCCTTTTCCAGAAATGCTGACCTGGCTCATCCAGGCGCTTCGTGGCCTTCGCGCTGCTCACGATATTTCTCTGGTCCATCGCGATATCACACCGGAAAACCTCTTCGTGACGGATGTTGCCGACTATGGCCGCACGCTCAAAATCATGGATTTTGGTCTGACTCGAGTCATGCCCGACTCTCTCGATTCCCGAATTCAGGGCCACGGCACGGAGACGACCAGCACTGGTATCATGGTGGGCTCGCCGGCCTACGCCAGCCCTGAGGCAATGCGCGGCGAGCGCCTGGACCATCGCGCTGACATCTTCGCGCTCGGCCTCGTGACCTTCGAGGCGCTTACCGGACTTGGGCCGTTTGATCTCGATGGCTACGACCTCCCTCCCCTCTCCAAGCATGCGTCGGGACTCCCCCCTGCATTCGAACAAATTCTTCGTAAGGCTGTGGACGTGAATCGGGAGAAGAGATTCGAAAACACCACTGAATTCCTTGACGCAGTCCTCCATCTTCAGAAAGAAATGACACCATGAGCGACCAATCCCACGACGAAAGACGCCTCAGCTTATTCTGCCAGAAGAATGAAGACACCTGGAAGATTGTCGTTGGTCCAGGTTGGGTCCCGTTTCAATTGCGCCCCTTCCTGGACACTGATTTCGAGAGCGGCCCGTTGCTTCTGGACTTCGAGTATCTTGAAGAATCACTCAAGAAGCGCGGTGCATTGTGCGAAACTCGCGTGTCGAAGTTGGGCGACAAGGAGCTCATTGCCCATGGCCAGGACACAAAAGTCCTCGCCTCCTGGTTGGGTACAGCCCTTGCTAGCGGACTCGCAGAAGTAAAACGCTAGTTTTGGAGACCGCGCAGACGATGGGTCAATCGACCCATCGCCTTGTGGTGCATGCGCGACACCCAGGAGCGATCGCAGCCGAATTCGTCGGCCAAATCATCGATCGTCTTGTGCTCAAAGTACTTCGCGACAACGACTCTCGCTTCGCGCTCAGGTAACTTCGTGATCTCCTCACGCACAAGAGCCGCCACTTCCCTGCGTTGGTACTCCTCCTCGGCGTTGTCGTCGCCTTCTAGTTCCGCGTCTACCGCGTCCGAGATCAATCCGACAGCCGTCGCAGTGGCGAACTTCGACATGAGCGCATCCAGTGCCGTCTCTGCATCTGCCGCGGACACTTCCTGCCCGTCATTCAAGGACGCGATGTCGAGTCCGGCCTCGCTCAAATCACAAGCGTGGCCAGCGGCCGCATGACGAAGAGCCAACGCTCGATGAAATGCACCCCCGGAAAGCTGCGAAACGGAACGGATCTCGTCCACGATACCGCCGCGGATGTACAAGTGCGCGAAGCCCCGAAACGGAACGCCTCTTTCGGGATCGTATCGTCTTGCGGCATTCCAAAGCCCCTGGCGCGACGCGCTCTTCAGGTCATCAAGCTGGAATCGGCCGCTCATCTTCTTGTAGAAGCGAGCAGCCATGCGATCTGCCATTGGCAGGCCACTTTCGAAACGCTTCAGGACTTCCGGCGGATCTTTTTGGGGGGAGGGCTCGGGCATCTCGGCTAATCTTCGGAGGGGTTACCTGCCGCGATGTTTGCGTAGTGTCGGATCACAGGATCTTCGAGAAAGTGTTCCCGCATGATCTCTCTCGCTTCGAGACGCTTCGCCTCGGGCAAGAGCTGGACGACTGGATTATTGGCTAAGGCCAGTTCCATCCGTCGCTCAATGTATTCATCGAGGGTGATCTCGCCGCGCTTCATCGCGTTCAGGTCTTCGCTGCCCTGCTGGTTGTTGGCCTCAGCCGCGTTTCCTTTTTGATTCACGAGGTCACCTCTTTCTTTCTTATCTCCCATTTGGGTCTCATTAAGCAAGGCTTCCTGCAGCGGGAAAAACAAGCCCGAAGGTTGCAGCTGCCTTGACACATACTCACGCCATCGCTCACGCACGTAACGAGCTTCCGCGTCATCCAGAACCTTGCTCAATCTGGCGAGACACACAGACATCCGGGAATCTAGGTACTGTTCGAAGCTGATCTTCCCTGAACGGTAGAGATGCAGCTGCGCACTTTGCATTCGCCGCGTTCGCTCAGGACCTTTCACTTCTTGCAGATACTCAGAGAGCGCCGCCAGGGCTTTTTCGTAGCTCGTCGCAGGCATGCCCCCTCCTCTACTTGACTCGATAAGGAACGTGACGCCTCGGTTTTTGGCTCACCACACGAGTCGGTCTCGCCTGGGCCAAAACCTGGTGGAAAAGGACCACACCATCATGGCCCTTCAAGTCGACGATACGACTCGGATTCTGTGGCCGAAGTCGAACCTTCTCTGACGTATCAAGGCTCACTGCCAAGGACTTTACTTCGCGGTCCCGCTGAACAAGGACGTGGGCATTCCCCAGTTCGTCCGTGGTGCCAAGTGGCTCGCCATCGACAACCACAGGAAGACCTGCGCCGTTCTCTGCATGAACAACGACAACGAGATCGCGCACCTTCCTGGTGCAAGTCGCTTCAAACGAGATGGGCTTCGATTTCCCGCCCTCAAGGCTCTTCACCTTGGTGAGCCGGAGTGAGGTCGGCTCTGGCGAAACGAACCCATCTGGACATGACGCCACAACGGGTAACGCTGTCCCTTCGGGCGCCCGCAGCTTGACGGAGAAACTGCCGCTCTTTCCCGTGCGTCCCAGACTCTTCTCTTGGGAGAGGAAATCGACCTGACCGAGATAGGCGCCCTCGTCAGTCACCGCGGAGAGCTGGATTTCAAACGAAGGGCTCGCCGGCTCGCTTGGACCACACGCAATCACACCGCAGGCAGACAAGCCCGCTAGAAACGCGGCTACATAAACAACTTGAGGATACTTCATGGATAAATGTCCGGGGCAAGCACCTGATGGGTCGCATCGGTAGTGCTGATGTTTCGGTGTCGGTCCATCAAAGTCGCCATGCGTTCAAGCGCTGGAGAATCCGGATGCACGCGCGCAAGCTCGCGGTAGGCTCCGCTCGCTTCGTCATAGCGACCAGCAATCATGTGCCGGACGGCCTGATCGATGGCTGCTCGGGCAGCAGCCTCCTCGGCTTCCTGACGGGCCTCTTCGGCCTTCAGAGCGGCCCTTTCCTCGCGGCTCAGTGGCTTCGACTGCGTTACGCCGGGCTTCGCATTGTCTTGTATCTCCGCACGGGCAGAGGCAACTGACGGAGACGGAGCCATGCTTGAGGTCCCTGTTGCAAGAGTCCCAGACACCGCACGCTCCGCCTTTGCGGCCCCCACTGCAGGCTCCGCTGCGAGTGACGCTGGTTCGGGCACGGGGACTATCGACTGGTCAGCCCCGTTAGCTGAGGCAACCAGCTCGGAGCGGTCGCGAGAAACCACTGTTACCGCGGCGACGAGCAGGGCAATCAACGCGCCAGCTCCCAACGTCGCCACCACTGTGTGCACAGGCTTATGCTTGGCATAGGCCCCTAGTCGCTCTATCTGGGCGCGGACGTTGGCTGCAACCTTTGAAACAGCTTCTCGCGTTGCTCGGGGAGTTGGCTGGCTAGCCACTGTCTCACGATGAGCCAGCTCGGAAGGCACGCCGTCTCTAGGAACCTCATCAAAGTCAGGTTGCACCACTCCGACAGCAGGAATGCGTTCTTGCGATCTGCTTGGAGGCAGGAAGTCATCCAACGGTACACCCAAGGTGCATTCGTCAGCCGCGGACGTCCCGAATCCAGAACCTGTGATTGAGGTGCTTTCCTGAGGACTCTGGTCCACTGGACCTAAACCAGGGTAGTCCGCCTCAAATTCTTGCAGCGAGCCCATGAACTTCGTCTTTTCCGCGTCAAGGAGCGAGGCGGCCAGTTCAGGCGCACCTTCAATCGCCACTGTCGCGATATCATGCACGGAGTCCCCCCGAGCTGCGTCTACAGCGAGTGTGGCCAAGCACTCCTCATACTGATGAACGGCAGTGACCGCCGCGGTATCGGGATCGTATTCGTCATCGAGAGGGCGACGATTCGGCGGTGGAGGCACGGTCGGCGGCAGATTTCTGTTTGTCAGTATTAACCGATGACCAGCGACTTCAACGATTGAGCGATCGGGAAGGACCGTCCAATCTGAGAGCTTCTGAGTGTTAAAACGAATTGCTGTATCGACATAGGCCGGCACCAACACCAGGTCTCCTCGTCGTCGTTCAACGTAAAACGCCAAGGGCGAAGCCATGGCGAGCCGAAAGTGAGAGTTCGGGACGCTTCCAAAGAGGATTGTACTTTCTGAACCAGGTTCAAACGAGAAGACGGCCCGCTTCTTGTCGGACTCGACAATCAGTAAGATCTCTTGCTCGTTAGCACTCGTTTCTGCAGCAATCATTGTTGGTTCTCATTCAGTTGCTCGCGCCGCTCAGCTGCGAGTGTCATCGATGCGGGCAGTTCATGCCCGTGGAGATGCAGTAGTTCGGCGCTCAGCGGCAGCGCACCGGTGGGACAGAGTTCGCCATTCTTTCGAACAAAGAGGTCGACTAACTCGCGATGCTCGTCCCCCCCTCGCACCTCGGTAATGTGGGTAACTCCCCGACGCCCATCGCGAAAGCGATCTGTCTGGACAATGATATCCACCGCTGACATCAACTGACTTCGCAGCGAAGACAAGGGGAGTTCAACGCCACTCATCAGCGCCAAGGTCTCCAAACGGCTCATTGTGTCTTTCGGATACGAGGCGTGCACGGTCGTCAGACACCCACCATGGCCTGAAGTCATCGCTTGAATCAGATCGAGTGCCTCACCGCTCCGAATTTCACCAAGCACAATGCGATCAGGCCGCATTCGCAAACTCGCCTTGAACAAGTCGCGAATCGTCACTGCTCCCCTTCCTTTCGGATCCGCTGGACGCGTCTCCAGCTGGACGACGTGTTCACGCTGAAGCTGGAGCTCCCGGGCGTCCTCGATGACAATCACACGTTCATCCTCAGGAATGAGGGAGGAAAGAGCATTGAGAAGGGAGGTCTTACCGCTACCGGTTCCGCCTGAAACCACAAGGTTCTGTTTGCATTCAACAAGCCCAGCGAGCAGCTGCGCGGCATCTGCTGTGAGCGCGCCGAACTCAAGCAGCTTCTGCAGAGTCAGCTTGTCTTTAGAAAAACGGCGAATGGCTACCGATGGTCCGTCAGGAGCAATGGGCGGCAAAAGCGCCTCGATGCGACTCCCGTCGGGCAACCGTCCTTCGAGAATAGGATTCTCTTCGTCAAAGGCGCGCCCGACATACTGAGCAACGACTCGCAACGCTGACATGAGACTGTCCGATGAATCAAATTTGCTGTCGGTCTTGCTCAGCTTTCCGCGGCGTTCAACAAAAATTTCTCCAGGCCCATTGATGAGAACCTCGGTGACCGTGGTGTCATCCAAGTATTGAGTCAAAGGCGCAAAAAAACCGGCCAGCGCGCGTTCATAAACGACTAGCGGGATCATGGCGCCTCGCTCGGCCTGTCGCTGATTGTCGGTTCGCGCCCCGGTACCGGCGTCAGCGCAGAAAGCCGCGCCTCTTCAGCCGCCCGCTTTTCCGCTTCCAATTCCTCCAGGAGACCAGCCACCTCAGAGGCACGCTCCCCATCTGGAGAAATTTCAAGATAGAGTTGTAGATCTGCCTGAGCGAGCGGGTCGTTTTGAGCTGCCCGCATGACGCCACGAAGGTAGTAGGTGTCCGCGTACGTAGGCGCCCTGCGCGACAATTGGTTGAGATGACGAACGGCCTCACCGTCTTGCCCTAGTCCGGTGTGCACGGTCGCTACGAGGAAACGCAGAGCGTGCTCGTCGGGATGCTCCAAGAGATAGGGCTCGGCGTAGTTGAGTGCGCCGCGAAACCGAGAAGTCGCCAGGCAAACGCGCACCAACAACGTGATCGTTTTGGACGGCTGATAACCCTGATCAAAAGAGAGTCGAAAATACTGTTCGGCGCGGGTGTGGTCTCCCTGCTGGAGTGCGCGGTTGCCTTGAGCAAAGAGGATCGGTCCGCTTTCTGCCTCGGTTCGGTTCGGTGCGTTGGGCTCCTTGACGGAGCTGCATCCTGCAAGTCCCCCCAGGGCAAACAAAAGCATCCCTTTGGACCAGACTCCGAAGACCTTCTTTTGCATCACCCGCATAAAAAGGTTGTCGCGAACCGGGCAAGACTTGTTGCTAACTTTCTCTATTTTATTTCAGAAACCTGTCGCAGCAGCCGTTTCTTGGTTACTCTGGAGCCACTTCCAGTAGTCCCCCGTTGGTGTGGGGTCGCGAGCAACAATCAGCTCCTCAAGCGCTCGTGCGGCGGGAAGGGCGTCGTGAGGTCGCTGCTTTCGCAAGGCGATTTCCAAGCGCAGTTGAAGATTGCCGTATTCCGATTCGATGAATTCGCCCCACGAAGCCACCTCGACTTCGAGAACCTTCCGCTCGGGCGCTGACTGAGTTTGCGCCAAGCAGTTCAGCCCTTCCCGATAAAGCGCGTACGCTTCGACTCCATCCGCCCTGGAATACGGATAGCGCTCGGTTTTGGCACGAGCTCGCGCGAGCAATTCCTGACCATACGTGCTGGCCGCTGCCGGTTCCTTCTGAGAGCACTCCGCTTTTTCCACGAGCAAGGATGGTGGCTCCGCTTCGCTGAGCGCCGTTCCCACAGGAGCTGCCCCCAATATCAACGCCGCCGCAACAAAGAGAATCAGCAGGCCTGCTATCGGCACGATGGGACTGATAGCTCGCCCCTTCTGCTCCACTCGGACGAAGCACAATCGCGTGCTGCCGAGAAACGCCTCATCACTCCAGTCAAGACGCGCCCGCGTGCAAGATTTACCCGCCGCGAGCAATTCGGAGTGGTGGCTCGTGCGGGTCAGACTCAGCTCCACGCCATTCTTATCGACCTCAATCTCAAGTTCGCCCGACGCTGCACCTGTTGCCTGAGGCAGCTCAACGATGTCCTGCGAGCCTGTGCCCAAGCTTCCTCGTCCTTCGCTCACCTCATGGCGACGAGGCGGAACTCCCGCGACATAAACTTCAACAAAGTACTTCATTAGAAGCCAATCCCTTTCACAATGAACGGACCCATCAACAACAACATGATGCACGCCACCAAAAGAATCATGGGAAGGATCATGAGCACTCCCGCTCGCGCAGCGGCCTCTTCTGCGAGAACCGTGCGTCTTTGGTTGAGAATTCTCCCCTGCACCTGAATCACCTTCGCCAAGGGATTCCCGCGTTGCTCCGCTTGAACGACTGCGTTCACGAAATCGCGGACAGCATCGCTCGGGATCCTTTCTGCAAAACCTCGCAATGCCTGCTGTCGAGTGTGTCCTAAGCCAATTTGTTCGAGAATGACCGTGAACTCGCGCGCCAGCGCATCGTGTTTCTCGTGGGACTCACTGCAGAGCTGGCGAAGTGCACCCGGAAAGTCCATTCCAGCGCCCATACACATCGCTGCCACCTCGATCGCTTGGGGCAAGCCTCGTCCCACCACTTTCACTCGTCCGCGAATGACCTCGCCGCACCTGCATGGTGGGCAACATAAGTCCCAAAAGTAGACCAAGAAAACCAATCGCCCAGGATTTTTTGAGCACTCCGTCCATCGCAAACACCTCGACCACCGCTGACAACCCAAAAGCAGTGCCGCCAAGAAACACAGCACCTAAAGCGGACAGTGCCATCAGTTCATCCGGCGTGAGTCCCAACGGATAGTCCGCACGCAGGAGATCCTTCTCTTGTTTTTCGCGCAAGCGATCAAGAGGAAGTAGCGACACAATCCCCGCTAAGTACCGCATCAACGGTTCGAAGGTCGGGAAAAGGCCTTCACCTAATAGAGCACGTCGCCGCATCAGTCCGCGGTGTCCCAGGCGCATTGCCATGGGAACTGGAACCAACGACCCCCAATGAACCAGCAAAGCGATGGCGCTCGCGCCAAGCAAGACGGCCCCCCATTTCAGAAAGAAAAGCGCCATCATGTCACACATCCACCGCGAGAATTCGATTCGCCGAGAAAACGGCCAACATCCAAAGGATGCACGCGCCACCGATCACGAGATGTCCTGTGAAGTAGAGGAACAACGGGTTGTAGAACTCCGGATCGATCGCATGGAGCCCGAACACCATCGGAACGGGAATTGCTCCAATCAGCCAAGCTTGAGCACGCCCTTCGGCGGTCTTGGTCCGCACAACGCCTTCCAATCGCGCGAGTTCTCTCAAGGCCTCCGCCGCGCTATCCAACATCGCGGGAAGGTTCCCACCACTTTTTCTCGCCACCTTGAGAGCAAGAACCGTGGCGTGAATGGTTTTCGAAGGGATTCGATTCGCGAAGTTCTCAAGAGCAACATCCAGCGCAGTGCCCAATTCGTTCTCCTTGACAAGAATATCTACCTCTTCGCTCATGGGAGCGGGAACGAGGGAGATGGTCGAGGCGATGGCCTCTCCCAGAGAAGGGCTCGCCTTGAGTGCATTGCTGATCGCTCCCAGCCAGTTTTCGATTTGCTCTTCAAAGCGTGCTGCTCGCTTAGCGACTTTCACCGCCAGAAGTCCCTTGGGTGCAAAGAGAACGAACGGGACGAACAAAAGAAGAAGTTTTCCCTCGAGTAGCGCGACCACGACGCAGAAGCAGAAGTGATGCACCCTGCAAGGCTACGATTTGAAGTCCCGTTCGCCTTGAGCGGAGGAAGCGCAAGTGCCGATCCAGCGCGGCGACATAGGCTTTAACCCGTACTTGACCGGGTGAAGTTGATGCACCGAATAGCCCCCAGGAAAGCGCCAGTACACAAGCAAAGGCCGCGAAGGCCGCGCCCCGCCCCAGCCAGAAAGTCATCGGGGTCACAGGACGCCTCCTTCTTCGACCAGTCCGGCCTCAATGAACTTGTCGACAAATGACGGTAAAAATCCAGTCGCTACGAATTCCTGAGTGCTGGTCTTGAAGGTGTAGATCTCGCGCAGCTCGATCTCACCGTTGTCATCCATCCCCACCACCTCAGCGATACTTGCCACCCGACGTGAACCATTCGCGTAGCGATTTTGCTGAACGATCAAATGAATACTCGTGGAGATTTGTTGGCGAATTGCTCGCACCGGAAGATCCAGTCCAGCCATCAGACAAAGCGTCTCGATTCGTGAAACAGCTTCGCGTGGACTATTGGCATGGGTCGTCGTGAGAGAGCCTTCGTGGCCTGTGTTCATCGCCTGGAGCATGTCGAGCGCCTCTCCGCCTCGACACTCGCCAACCACGATTCGATCAGGTCGCATGCGCAAGGCATTCTTCACGAGATCGCGGATCGAGTATTCTCCCTTGCCTTCCAGATTCGGCGGACGCGACTCCAGGGAGACCACGTGAGGCTGAGCCATCTGTAGCTCGGCTGCGTCCTCCACCGTCACTACGCGTTCTTGCTCGGGAATGGCGGCAGAAAGCACGTTGAGCAGCGTGGTCTTCCCGCTCCCTGTACCTCCAGAAATAATGATATTTCTCCGTACTTTCACGGCGTTCTCAAGAAACCGCGCCATCCCTGGTGAAACGGAGCCAAACCCCACGAGATCCTTCATCCGCAGAGGGTCCTTCGCGAACTTGCGAATCGTGATGCATGGCCCCTTCAGCGCGAGCGGCGGGATCACGGCATTGACTCGCGACCCATCCTTCAAGCGAGCGTCCACAAGCGGGGTCGATTCATCGATCCTTCGTCCAAGAGGAGTGACAATGCGTTCAATCACAGCACGGACGCGGTCATCGTCGGTGAAGCGACGTCCGGTGAGCTCCATCTTCCCCGCTCGCTCAACGAAGATAGTGTGGGGATCCACCACCATGATCTCGTTCACGTCCGCATCGGCAAGAAGCGCCTCCAGCGGCCCTAGACCGAGCGCTTCATCGGTGAGTTCCTGAACAACGAGTTCTGTTTCTCCTGGATTTGCGGTGGCAAGGTCTTCGGGCTTGAGCTCCGCCATGATGCGCCGTAAAGCTTCGACAACCTTGGGACGCATCGTCTCGTCTGCCATCGTCTTGCGATCCATGGATTGGAGGTCCAAGTTTTCCAGTAGCCGTCGATGAATCGCTCGTCTTACCTCTACCGAAGGTCCTCCGCTGGCAGCCTGGGGCGTATCTGGAGTCGCGGGCCCCGGGTCGCCCTCTTCACGAGGTGACAGCTTGTCGCTTGCCTTTGTGGCCCACACCTCAATTTTGAAGTCGGCAATCTGGATGCGGGTGGGAACGTAGGTGCTGTCCTTCGACGCACGCTTCAAGATCAGACCGTCCACCTTCGTGCCATTGGTGGATGAGTCCGTGACCAGGACCCCCATACTCCCCTGTTGCAAGCTAAGATGCCGACGCGAAATGCCCTGCCCGCTCAAGGTGATCTCGCAGCCTTCTCGGCCCAACCAGCATGGTTCATCGGACTCATGAGAGAACTCTTGAACCCCCTGTGGGCTGCGCACCAGAATCACAAACCTCGTGCTCATTGAGCACCTGTTGCCGGTGTGGACGGAGCGGCAACTTTGGCCTCCGGGACAAACTTCACATCCTCGATGTCGCCCGAATAGCCTTCGTAGGTGGAAAGCGCGTCCTTGATTCTCTTGCGATCGCTCATCGACACAGCGTCAACCACAGTCGGCACAATGATCACGATACTTTCGGATTCTTCTTCCACCTGGTTCTGGGTCCCAAACAAGAAGCCAAACACCGGGATCTGACTCAGGCCCGGGAGCCCGGATTTTGACCGGCGTTTGCTCTTGGCAGTGAGTCCAGCCAGAACCAGCGACTGGCCGAGTTCCAGGTTGACCACCGTGTCGAGTGCAGTTGTCGACCTCCCCGGCACGCCTGTGCCGCGGTCACTCTCGAGTTCAGCCACATCAGCGTGAAGTCTGAGTTCAATGCGACCGCTTTCTGAGTCATAGAGCGGCTCAACTTCAACCAGCGCACCGAACTGAATGTGCTGGAGACCAGTGCCTACGGCACTTTGAACGAGCACATTCACTTCTCCCCCGCCTTCAAATGAGGCCTTCTCCCCGTTCGCCGTGACGACTGCGGCCTGGCGCATCACCTTCGCCCACCCGGAGTTCTGAGCGATGTCCAAGTAGGGCAAGCGGAACTTCACTGATGACAGCGCTGGCGGATCCGAAAGTCCCGGTGAGAAAGTCATAGCTCACACTCACCTGCGGAGATGCGATTTGACCGGGCCAACCAAAACCGAGTTGATGCCCGTAACTCTTGTTCACCTGAACGAAGTAGAAATCGAGTCGAATGTTGTCACGAGCCTCGACGGCGCCCTCGGCAGAACTTCGTCGACGGTTCGGGTCCTCAACCTTGATCTTCAGGTGCCGCTCAGTTCCATCCATCATCAAGAACAGCAGAGTCGTTTCTCCACCACGCAACCCCACAATGATGAATTGGGAATTGTCTTTAGTGAGGCGAATATCAACGATCCCCTTTCGACCTTCGGAGTAACTGCGCACATTGTCGCTGGAGATCACTTGCTGGGCGCCAATCAGCAGCTCGACTTCTTCCACCTTCTTGGAAATCTCACCTTTGATGTTCGGATCTGCTTCCTGGGCAGGAGCACTGGTAGGAGCCAACGCAAGAGCGCCAAGTAACAAAGGAAGCAAACGAAGACGCTGGAATGATTCAATCAACATGTTCAAGTCTCCCTCGGACCGCTCGGGCGACGCTGCTCGTTGGTTTCACCGCAGGCAGCTGCGTCAGCTCGCTGTTGGAAGTTTCGGGCAGTCCCTCCATGATGGTGATGTCGTCCGTGTTCCGGAGAGTGAGCGACAGCAGTCCTCGACGTCGAGCCTGAGCAAGCACCTGAGCATTCTCCACACTCGCGCTCAGCGTCACCCCGCCAGACCCCCGGATACGTCCTACCACTTCACCAGGACGTGCCAGGGTCGACCCAACCGAGAGCACCATGAGATTCTGAAGCAACGTTCGCGTCGACCCCTGACCTTGACCATCCGCACCGACGGTGAGCAGCACGTCCACGCGGTCGCCGGGCCGCAGCAGCCCGTCAAAGCCCACGTCCCTCCCGCTGATCGGGACGGCGCGCATTCCCTGTTTGACCAAGCCAGAAAGCACGCGAGCTTCGTCGCTGAACTCATCGAGGTCGGTCCAAAGAATCGCATCGTTCGCACGGAGACCTCCACTGACCTTGGCGTTGAGTACCTTCTTCAATTCATCGGACCGCACATGCCGTTGCTCCACGTAGGCCTGGGGGATCTCGCGGACCGCCACCAATTCTTTCGAAATCGTGCCACCGCTCGGCACGTCCCTTGCAGCCACAAGCACGGACACCTTCGGCCCACCCGAGACCTCGGCCTCGAGCCTTTGGAAATAGAGGTGGCCAAGCCCGATACTGGTGAGCCCGGCAACTGCCGCTGCTATGATTGTCGCCTTTTTCATCGCTCTCCTGCCGGAGTCCGAGGGAAACCACCCATCGGAACTTCCGGCCTCTCACAATTAGGTCGAGAGAGAGCGAAAGTTTGTTGCGCCCTATTTCAAGAAAGTTCGATGACGCTGAGAAACCCCTCTCGAATGTGGACCAGAACCCGGCGCCCGCCTTTGCGCGCCACGAGATCGGAGTGTCCGCCTGGAGTGACGTGCCACTGTCGCGCTCTCCAGCTGAGCAGCGTACCAATCCAGCAAGCCCTCGGGCTGCTCAATTCGATAGGCGGAGATCGTGTACGGCTCATCGACTTGCTGGCCCGAGATGAGACGGCGCGTTCCACCAGCTCGCGGGAAGTCCTTCGGATCATGACCAGGGGCATCCCCAGTCTTCGGGAACATTTTGAGAAGCGGAAGGCTTTGATCGCTCCACATGCACCAATGCGCTAGTGCCTCTCTCGCCCTCCTGGACATAGGCGAAGCGCATCGCTCCCATCTCAGCTAAGTCGCCCGACTGGGTAAAGCGCTCGACGCGCTCCAACACCTCATCCGGATCGCGGGGTAGCCCCATGTCAAAGCAAGCAACGACGCCTCCGTCTGCTGATTCTTGGCGAAAAACGCCGTCTGGATTCATGCCCAGCTTTTCGAGCAAACCAGATTCCGCCTTCAGCCCACCGCGAGCCGCGCACTCCTGCTGAAAACGGTCCAAAACTACATCTACGGGTTCTGCAAGGTTCACTGTGTCGAGGTGCAAGGTCGCTCCATTGAGAAAAAGCCTCCTCTCGCCCGTATGCGAGCGAATCCCCGGCCACGCGAGCAGCTCTCTGCCGAATCCCATCAGCGAGTCGCCTATTTGAGCCTTCGCTTCTTGATACCCAGCGGTGAGAACCACCAGGCCGACGAACTGCAAGCAACGCTGCGACGCGCAGTAAGCCAGCAATCCATGTTCGTCTATTTTTCGTCGTCTTCATCGTCCTTTTTTTCCATGAACACTTCCCCAACCAAAGAGAGCGACATCGTCGTCTTCCTTCGGTTCGAGATTACAGCCAAGTAAGTAATGTCCGCCGAGTTCGATTTCGTCGCCGCCGAGAAACAGCGGCCGTGGCCTACTTTCACGAGGGTCAGCAAGAACCCCCTTTCCCGAAGACCGCCTTCACCGCGGGGCTGATGACTTCCCCAATGAGCGCGCCAATCACATCAGCCGCTCGCCTTCGCTCATCGCCTTCTTTCCGACCTCCTCAAGTTTCTCCTCCCAACTACGATCGGATTCCGTTTCCCAATGAACTCGAACGGCGTCTTCGCCATCCATCTCGTTGAAGCATCCAGGAGGAACCACGTTGCAGCCATTCTGCGAGTAAAGCCACGCACAGGTGCGCGCCTTCGCCTGCAGTCGTTGCTTTTCGAGAAACGCTTCGCGCAAGAAGAAAAGCCCCAAGAACAGGAGGACGAAAAACGGAAGAATCACGACAGCCTCAACGCCGGCTGCACCGCGCTGAGTTCGACGATTTCGAAATGGAGTGACTGTTTGATTTTCCATGCAGCGGGATCCTTCAGTGAGCGACGAGAGGCCCAAGATCTTCTAGGATTTCGAAGAATCCACGGCAGTCGTTCTCGCCAAAGGCCGCCCCAGTGGCAGCGCTTACCCAGTCACCACAGGCAACATTGAATGCGTCCACATTTTCCTCAGTGGGTTTGAAGCGCACCAAGCGACCGCGCCACTTCATATTCCACATCCACTCCTCGCGGCCCTGAGTCCCATCGTAGAAGTACTCAGCTTGAGCCACCGCGAGACGGTCAAGAATCTTCAGCTCCTTCAATGTGTCCTCTTCAGTCTTCCGACCCCACAGTGCGAGCCGAACGATGCGCCTCGCGTGAGAAGAGATGTTTTCTCGGCCAACGACCATAGTTCGGAGCTGGAACTCCTCTGCACCGAGTTCAACGTCTTCCTTGACGCGTTGAGGAAGCATTTCACCATCGTCCTCTTCGTTCTCGTTCTCCTCATCTTCGCTTTCGCCTTCAGAGCTGCCTTCCATTCCTCCTCCCTCAGAAGAGTCGCACTTCGGTCGATGATTCTTCGGACTTCGACTCATCCGAGTCATCCGACTCACCGAAACCGCCCGGTCTTTGCGCTTTCACGTCAGCGGTGATTTTCTCGCGCTTCATGCAGCCCAGAACGTGTCGCACCTCTTTGAATTGGACGAGCTGATTCCGATTTCTTCCAATTCGGGCTTCGCTCTCAGGTGGACGCTCGCTTGTGCAAACAACGTCAAGATCGTTCACATCGTCTGTGGTTCGAACAATTGGATTGTAGCCGGGGTCAAGTTCAGCTCGACTTGTTCCACACAGGGGCTTCTTCGAATCCTCAATGCGAACGGGACCGTAGTCTGGCTCGTGACGAACCCAACCCTGTTGAGTCCATTCATAAAGGACGCTTCCCTCGACCACCTGGTACGAATACTCGTCCCAACGCGACTTCGACTTCGGATCGCAAACCTCGCGAGCAAGTTGCACCCTTTCTTCGTACGGTCCATCGACATCACATTGCGCCACGCAATTGCCGACTTTGTCCGGCTGAGCCAGCTCGGCATCAGCTGCCTGCGAAGTACAATCCACGGCTTCCGAAAACGACTCTGCAGCCGCGCCCCAGTCCTGCGAATAGGAGTTTTGGACGGAATCCTGACAGCTCGAAAGTTCTTTCGACTGCGGGTACCAAACCTCCTCTGTCTGACTCATTGATGGCGAACCACTTTCGCCATCGCCGCAAAACCACTCGGAGAAGGTCTCCGCCATGAGCTCCATGCCTGATTCAAGCGCAGCAAAAACTGGTGGGATAGCTTCGGCCAATGGCTTCATCAGCGTTTCGCCCGCCATCGCAACCGGAAACTTCGCAGCTTTCCCGCAAAGTTCACTGTATTCCCCGTCCTCGATGGGGAGTACGTCGCCCCCGATCAAGAAACCTTCCTCTACCGGATGCTCAAATGCCTGATGTTGAAACTCGTCCTTCACAACGCCCACGATGCCTTTCGGCCCGTACTCACGAAGATAGAAATTTACATTGTAAAGCGCCTTGATCCCCTCACTGATCGGGTCTTCCAGTTGATCATGAAGTGAGTGCACGTTCTGCTGAATGGGAGTGAGGACCGGTATGGCCGCGAGCGAAGCCCCAAATGTTGGGTAAGCAAGCGCTGTGGCGAGCATCATTCCCATGATGGCCAGTAGCTCGACCAATTTGAGAGCCACCAACACGGACAAAATGGCGGACATGAGAATGTTCACGAGCACGATCGCATTCATCAGGCGCGCCTCCATCACCGCCGCACTCAGGGCACCAGCATCAGCACCGTCCTGCAAACCCTGACGGTACAAAAGCGCCTGCGATACCCCAACTACGGAATAGACAATTGCTGCTCCGAAGATGGCGAAGAACAGTCCCAAGAGCATGATCGCTCCGCGTTCATCGCACTGCAGTGTGCTGTTATTCTTCGTCATCGCCTTGTTCCTGGGGTGACTCTTCATCACTGCCCTTTTTCCGGTAATAGAACGCGCCTTGGTTGGGGAGCGTCGCTTCGCCCTGAAGAAGTAGGTAACGCGCGCTTTCCTTAGTCGACTTGCGGAGTTCGCCGGGAGCCTCTGTTGTCGGCAAGTTGAGACGCTCTGAATCAGCGTCCGTGCCGAGAATGTCTGTTAGCTTCTTGCACATCATCGTGCGGACCACCGGGATGGTGCAGTGGTACAAATAGGCAACCCGAACAGTGATTGGCGCGGCGTGGTCAATTGGTTCCGCTACTAGTTCGTCGGAACCAGCTTCGTCCTGAAGACTCACTGAAGCAGCTGCCTCCGTGTAAGCTGTCGAGAACTCAATGTCGTCAATCCAGCCAGCCTTTACGCCAGCGCGAATGTTGGCAGTCTTTTCGACCGCGTCGCGACTGGGCGCCAGGGAGAGCAGGGGCAAGTAAGCGGCATTGCGGATCGGACGCATGCGCGCTCCCTGCTGAGGGTTGTCGTTGTCGGTCGCCCCGGAGGATTCCTCCGAACCCTCATCAGAGTTGAGCCCCATTTGAGAAATTCCGGAAGTCAGGGAGTTCACAGCCTGACCGACAGCACCACCGCTATCGCCCTCCCATTCCTTGAGCTTTTTCACCAACGTGAACCAGTGAGTTTCGGAATCAGGCTCTCCCTCCGTCAATGAGCCACGAGGGGCGCCGTCGTACTCTGCGGGATCTTCTTCCAAAACGACTATCGCAGTTCGTACACTCATCGACGCCGAGTGCTGCACGAGCATCTGAGCGATAGTCACTAGCGACAACTGGCAGATGCCCAAGAACAGCAAAAATATCGGCATGAACGCCACAAGGAACTCGACGTAAACCACGCCGCGCTCGTCGCCCTCTAGGTGCTTTACACAGGCCATGGGAGTTCGGTGAACCAATAGTGCCGGGACACGACAATCAACGTCGCCACCGCGATGGCTGGTCCCATGCGCATCTCAGTGAGTACGCTCGGGTCTACCGACCGTCTCCACGCGACTGGCAGTACCGGGTTGGCCAGCAACGAGACTGAGTTCAGGAGAACCCGCGTCAAATGGCCCTGAAAAGTCAGTTGAATGACAGCGAGCAGACCCACCAAGAGGAACGAGGAAAGCTCCACTTCGAGGCCATGCAGCGGCCCGAGCCAACCACCAAGAGCGGCGAAGAGTTTGACGTCTCCGCCGCCGATGGCTTGTCCACGAGAAGATCGATGAAGCGCCCAGGGGATCACGAGCGACCCCAGGGCACCGAGCAGCGCCAGAAATACAGCCGCCGCACCGCCGGTGAAGAAGTGCCACACAATCGCGCCCAACAGACTCGGAAGCGTGAGCCAGTTGGGAATCAGCCCCGTTTTGGCGTCTTTGAAAGCGGCAACGAATGCCACGGTGATCGCGATTGCTGGAGTCATCGGTCTGTCCTTACTCAGTATCGTCGTCGCCCTCTGGGACGTTGACATGCTGCTCGATTAACGCAGTCGAACCGGAAATCCGCTTGCTAATTGACTCTCCGAGACTCATCCAAAGTGTGATGCAGGAGGCAGCGATGAGTACGAGTAAGATCACATACTCAACCGTGGACAGGCCACGTTCGTCTTGCAGAAGAGTGTCTTTACGTAGGCGTGCTTGAAGTTTCTTGAAGTTCATGAGTTTTTCCTTGTCTGTTTGGAAACTGGTGAAGGGTCCTTGCCAGGAGTTGTCGCGAGCGAGGCGGCGGGGGTTGCGCAAAATTCTTCTCCCTCTACGGAAAAGGCAGAGTCGACCAGGTAATTTGCGACTCAAAAGCGCGCACCAATGTTGGGCCCATGGCCACCGTCGCCAGGGCGCAAAGCACAGAAACTGTCACCAAAATGATGACGTACTCCGTAGTGATCGAGCCCCTTTCGTTCATGAGAGGAAGGTCGCGGGGGGCTTATGCCTTGTTGCGAATAATCGACCTAACCCGAAAACTTTTTCTCGCCTTGCCCGCCGCCTGCCAATAGCGCTATCCCGGCGGGGTGTTCATCGCCGACCAACAGACCGCACCCCGCACTTCGACCAGCTGTCGGCGTGCGATTCGTTGGTGGTGCATGGGCCCAATCGTCACGGCACTCACCTTCGGCGGAACAGCGCTTGCAGCCGACGCTCAGAAAGCAGTCGTGCTCTATCAAAAAGGTAACGCAGCATTTAAGGCAGGCGATCCCGGGCTAGCAAGGCAACACTACCTCGCCTCACTCGCGGAGGCAGAGACCTTCACCACAATGTGCAATCTTGCACGCGCGGAGGCAGAGCTAAAGCTCTACACCGAAGCCTACGAACACGTGCGCATGTGCCTCTTTCTCTACCCGAGAGACGATGAGTTTGAAGAGGTGCGCCGCAAGATCTACGAGTTCCGCGAGCAGGTCAGAGTGCAGATCTCCTTCGAAGAAGCTCACCCCATTGACGTGAAGGTGGACGAGGAAATTGACCGACGACTCGAAGCGGAGGAAGCCCCCAAACGGTCAACGGTGCCTGAACCCGAACCGAGTCCTGCAGCAGCCGAGGCACAACCTGCCCCGGAAGAAGCCTCATCTGCGCGACTACCCTGAGCCTCACGATGGGCAGTCACGGGCCTCGCGGGAGTTGGACTTGGAGTGGGCCTACTCGTTGCGTCTGGAAGTCAAGAAAGCAAAGCGGATGTCACTGAGAACCGAGCTGCTGGTCAATGATCTCGACTGCGTGGGACCAGAACAACTACCAGAACAGTGTGGGCCACTTGCCGACGCAGTGAAAGCGACCGGCCCCCTTCAAACTGCTGGAATCATTTCGCTCGCTGCCGGTGGAGCGCTAGTCGCCGGGGCCTTCATCACGTACCTCGTTTGGCCGGATGCAGAGCCCAAAACACAGGACTCTGTAGCGAGGCCAAAGGTTCGCCCCACTGTGCTGAGCCTTGGGCAAGAGGAAATGATTCTTGGTTTGAGTGGGGCCTTTTGAGAACACCGAGGCGAGTACCAATGGCGACTTCGTGATCAGAGAGTGCCCGCGGACACCCAGCTGAGTCCGATCCGCCACTAATCACACCCAATCGGCCCCGTCGTGATCACCAAATCATCCATCAAGAACACCGTACTCGTCCCCTGACTTTCCGGTGCTGGCAGGCTTTCGAGAACAGCGACGCTCACGGGATCGGAAGGGAGCGTGTCGACATCGCTCACCTCGATCACGGGCGACCCGTCGACATTCACCACCACGGCGCCGGCGGTGTCAGAGAGTTCCAACCCGAGCTCCACGCAGTGCCACTGGTCCCTCGTGAGCGGGGCACTCGCGTCAGCCTTCAAGGTCGTTTCGGTGTTGCCCAAGTAGACCTCCACTTTTTCTTCGAGGTTCAGGTAGATGGTGGTGCGGTCGTCGACTTGGCCTTCCTCCTGATCCCAGAATTCAAACAAGATCAGCTGCTGCGGGAAGGTGCCGCCTGCTTCCACCCGCACGTAGAAGCGCGCATGGAGAGCCCCGCTTTCGAGGGGCTGGGGCAGTCGCATGCGGGTCTGCGAGTAGGCGTCGTCGACGCCAGTCAGGCGAAGCGCACCGACTCCCTGATGAGCCTGACACTCCTGCAGCCCGGCCGAGTACTCACCCTCCCCCCAGGTGGAATACGCCGCCGGGAGAGGTCCTTCAAAATCCTCGCAAATCAGGGCACCTGGCGCGCCACAGCTGACGAGTTCGGCATCCCCCAGGGTCGTTCCCGTCGCGAGCTCCGCTTCCAGGCACTCCCCGCCAGACTCAGGCAAACAGATCTGCTCGCCCTGCGCGGAAAAACCGTCGTCGCTGCCACACGCCGCGGCGGTGGCGATGACGGAGCCGCAGACTCCCGCTTCACAGTCGGAATCCCCACTGCAGGTCGTCGTGCAAATGCCGCACAGGCAGCTCCAGCCCCAATCCTGGCCGCAATCGGCGATGCTGTCGCAGCTCCGCAGCCAGTCCGTCTTCGTGCCGCTGGCTTGGGGCTGATCACTGCCGCAGCCCACAGCGCCAACAGCCATGCCTGCCATCAATAGGGAAGCCCCAGCGATGCGCGCCCTGAGGGAGTCGCTCATCACCCTTCGCTCTCCTCATCCCTGACGAACTGACCAAAGTAGAACACGACCCGCTTCACTTCGTCTTC
>CAVQAT010000004.1:0-227845 GCA_963710555.1 uncultured delta proteobacterium | reverse complement strand
CTGGCTGAACGCCTCGAACCGACGGGCATCGTCCTGCGCCGCGAAGCCGGCGGCATCCGCCTGCTGACCCATCCCGATTTGGACGCTGCGGTTAGGGCGCTCGACGACGAGCCGATCGAAAAGGGCCTCTCGCCCACGCTGCTCGAAACGGCCGCCATCGTCGCCTACCGCGCGCCCATCACCAAGCCCGAAATCGACCACGTCAGAGGCGTCGACAGCGGCTACGCGCTGGGGCGCCTGGTCGACTTGGAACTGGTCGAAGACGTGGGACGGAGCGAAAGTGTCGGTCGCCCCGTCCTGTACGCGCCGACCGCGACGTTTTTGGAGACGTTCGGCATGAACTCGCTGGACGATCTGCCCGACATCCGCGAGATCGAGGACATCCTCGCCGATCCACGTTTCGAACGCGAGCGAGCGCAACTCGTATTGACGCAAGCCGCGCTATCGTCGAATACCGATTCCGAGGGACTTACGTCCGACACTTCATCTACTACATTAACTCCCAACGATGGCTAAACGACCTTCCAGAGGCTACGGCAAGTCGCCGTCGTCCAACAAAACCCGCTCGCGTGACCGCAAAGGCAACGGCAAATTCGGCGAAGAAAAGACCGAGCGTCGGCTGACCGAGCCGATGCGCCTGAACCGCTTTCTCGCCCGCAGCGGAGTCGCCTCGCGCCGCAAAGCCGACGAGATCATCGCCGAAGGGCGCGTGTCGGTCAACGGCGAAATCACGACCGAGATGGGCGTCCAGGTCGGCCCCGGCGACGACATCACACTCGACGGCACGCCGCTGACGCTGGGCAAGCAAACCTACATTTTGCTCAACAAGCCGCACGACACGATCACGACTAAGTCCGACGAGCACGACCGCTCGACTGTGATGGATCTGATCGACCTACCCAAGAGCGTCAAGGACACGCTGTTTCCGGTCGGCCGCCTGGACCGGCACACGCTGGGCGTTTTGCTGCTCACGTCCGACGGCGAGTTGGGCCATCTGCTGATGCATCCGTCCAAGACCGTCGACAAGGTCTACAAAATCGAGACCGAAGCCGACGTGACCGATGAGCAGCTGCAAAAGCTCGTCGATGGCGTACACCTCGAAGACGGTCCGGCACACGCCGACCAGGTCGCCTACCTGGGCGACAAACGCACCATCGGCTTGTCGATCCATGAAGGGCGCAACCGGCAGGTGCGGCGCATGATGGAGGCCGTCGGCCACCGCGTCAGCAAGCTCGAACGCGTGCAGTACGCCGGGATCACAACCAAGGGCGTCCGCAGAGGCAAGTGGCGTCACCTGTCGGCCAACGAGGTATCCAAACTCAAAAAACAAGTCGCATAACGATGTCGAAGATCATACAGCAAGCCCTCACCTACGACGACGTGCTGCTCGTTCCGGCGCGCTCGTCGGTCATGCCGCGCGACGTGTCGCTGGTCTCCAAACTGACCAAAAAGATCAGCCTCAACGTCCCGCTGCTTTCGGCTGCGATGGACACCGTCACCGAAGCCGACATGGCGATTGCGATGGCGCGCGAGGGGGGCGTCGGCGTGCTGCACAAAAACATGACGATCGAGCGGCAGGCGGCCGAAGTGCGGCGCGTCAAGCGCAGCGAGAGCGGCATGATCCTCGACCCGATCACGCTTCGTCCCGACAGCACGGTCGGCGAGGCGCACGGCGTGATGGCGCGGCATTCTATCGGCGGCATACCGATCGTCGACGCCGAGGGGCACCTGGTGGGCATCGCGACGAACCGCGATCTGCGCTTCCAACTCGACCCATCGGTCAAGCTGGCCGACGTGATGACGCCGACGCCGCTAGTCACCGTCCCCGTCGGCACGACGCTGGACCAAGCGGAGGACACGCTGCAGCATCACAAGATCGAAAAGCTGCCGGTCGTCGACGGCGACGGTCACCTGAAAGGTTTGATCACGTTCAAGGACATCCAGAAGCGCCTGAGGCATCCCAACGCATGCAAGGACGAGCACGGACGCCTGCGTGTCGGAGCCGCCGTCGGCGTGACGCCGGACGTGGTCGAGCGCGTTTCGGCGCTGGTCGAGTCGCAGGTCGACTTCGTGATCGTCGACACCGCGCATGGTCAGAGCGAAGGCGTGCTGCGAACCGTCGCCGCCGTCAAAAAAGCGTTCGGCGATTTGGACGTGATCGCGGGCAACGTCGCCACCCAATCGGGCACCCAGGATTTGATCGAAGCGGGCGTCGACGGCGTGAAGGTCGGCATCGGACCCGGTTCGATCTGCACCACGCGCGTCGTCGCGGGCGTCGGCGTGCCGCAGCTAACGGCGATCATGGACTGCGCCAGTGAGGCCGACAAGAGCGGCATTCCGATCATTGCCGACGGCGGCGTCAAGCAGACGGGCGACATCGCCAAGGCCATAGCGGCCGGAGCGTCGAGCGTGATGATCGGCGGGATGTTCGCTAGGGTCGATGAGAGCCCGGGCGAGACGATTCTGTACGAAGGGCGCAAGTTCAAGGCGTACCGGGGCATGGGATCGGTCGGCGCGATGCAGGAGGGCAGCAAGGACCGCTACTTCCAGGACGCCGAGGACGACATCAAAAAGCTCGTCCCCGAAGGCATCGAAGGCCGCGTGCCCTACGGTGGGATGCTGGGCGAAGTGGTCTTTCAGATGGTCGGCGGGCTGCGCGCGGCGATGGGCTATACGGGCTCGGCGAACATCGAAGCGATGCGGCATGGGGCGCAGTTCGTCCGCATCACCGGTGCCGGACTGCGCGAGAGCCATCCGCACGACGTGATCGTGACGCGCGAATCGCCCAACTACACCTCGCGCTAACAGCGATGAACGACCGGCTCCAAACGCTCGCTGATTCCGTCGCTGGGCCGCTGCTGCTCACGCACGGTCCGCACGTGCGCTGGGCCTGCGGCTTTTCGGGCTCGAACGGTTGGCTGCTGATTCAGGACGATGGCGTGCACCTGCTGACCGACGGTCGGTACCGCGACCAGGCGCATCGGCAGGTCGGCTCGAACGCCCAGGTCGTCGTGACGGCCGATCCACTGGAGAGGCCCGCAATCGCCTGGCGGGTCTCACTTCTCTTGATGAGAAGAACATTCAAATTGCCTTGAAAGAGGTGCGCCGCTCGCTGCTTGAAGCGGATGTCGAGCTCGGTGTGGTCAAGGGATTCCTTGCGCGCGTCGAGGAAGCCGCGCTGGGGGAGACCGTCCGCACCAAGGTGAAGACCTCAGGCCAGACCCATCGCGTCAGTGCGTCTGACCAATTCATCAAGATCTGTCACGACGAACTTGTTCGCGTCATGAAGGGCGATGACCGTCCGCCGCTTGCGTTCGCAGGCAGTGGTCCAACTGGCATCATGATGGTCGGCCTCCAGGGTTCGGGTAAAACGACCTCGACCGCGAAGCTCGCTCGCTATCTCCAGAAAGAAAGCAAGAAGCCTCTCCTGGTGGCAGCAGATATGCAGCGACCCGCAGCCGTCGAGCAGCTCAAAGTGCTTGGCAAGCAGCTCGACGTTCCGGTCTTCAACATTCCTGGCGCGACCCCGCTTGAAATCTGCAAAGCAGCCCACCGTGAAGCCGTCGACGGCAAGTACGATGTCGTGATCTACGATACCGCGGGTCGTCTTGCGATTGACGAAGCGCTCATGGCCGAATTGGCCTCTATTCATGAAGCGGTCGAACCCGACAACGTCCTGCTCGTCATCGATGCGATGATTGGTCAAGACTCGGTGCGCACAGCGCGCGGCTTCAATGAACGTTTGAATCTTACTGGCGTCATTCTCACGAAGCTCGATGGCGACGCTCGCGGCGGCGCTGCCCTCAATGTCCGGGAAATCACCGGCGCGCCGGTTGTTTTCCAGGGCATGGGAGAAACCACCGATAAGCTCGAACCTTTCCGCCCGGAAGGCATGGCTAGTCGAGTGCTGGGCATGGGCGATGTCGTCGGTCTGATGCAGGACTTCGAAGAAGTCGTCGACAAGAAGCAGGCGGAAGAAGACGCCATGCGCATGATGCAGGGGAACTTTACCCTGGACGACTTTCTCAATCAGATCCGCATGATTCAGAAGATGGGTTCACTCAGCGAACTCGTCGACAAGATGCCCGGCATGAGCCAGATGCTGCCGCCCGGAGCAGCCAGTCAAATGGACGACGGCGAGCTGGGGAAGATTGAAGCGATCATTCAATCGATGACCAAGCAGGAGAAGGCCGACCCGAATACGCTCGTGCGCGAACCAGGGCGAGTGAAGCGTGTCGCCCGTGGTTCAGGCAACGAGGAACAAGCAGTCAGCGATCTCGTTCAAAAGTTTCTCTTCATGCAGCAAATGATGGGCGGCATGGGCGGTGGTGGTGGACTGGGCGGAATGCTCGGCAATATTCCGGGCATGAAGAACCTGGCGATGGCTCGCAATATGCGACGCGCCATGAAGAGCGGCAAAATGCCGCAGGGTATGCCCGATCTGAGTGCCTTGGGATTAGGTGGCCCGGGCGGCGGCATGCCGGGGATGCCTCCTGGTTTTCCTGGAATGGGTGGAATGCCTGGAATGGGCGGCTTCCCGGGTATGGGAGGCGCACCCGGCGGGGCCAGTACCCCCAAGCGCAAGACACTGAGCAAGTCCGAAAAAGCCGCGCGCAAGAATCAGCGCAAGAACCAAAAGTCGTCACGCAAGAAGAAGAAGTAAAGCGGAGGTCGGCCCCCCATTACTTTCTCTTCAAGTCCCGCTGCGCTTCGTTTTCCATCGCCGCACACTTCTGGGTCTCTGGGCGCGCCGCGTTCAATTGATTCTCGGCATCCGCAAGAAGCGAAAGCGCGTGAGTGTCGTTCTCCTTCGAGGCGAAAACCAAGCGCTTGGCTTCGGCGAGTTTTTGTAAGCCGTCGAGATGGACCTGGTATGCGGAAACGCAGTGTTGCTTAAGCTGACAATGATGCTTGCAAGCGATGCCCTTCAGCGCCGCGAGCCGAGCCGCCTTCTGGGGATTCTCAGCGTCGCGAAGCAGATCGATCCCACGTGAGACTTGAGCGAGCTCTGCTTTTGATTCGCGCAACTCTGCCTGGCAGGCGGGAAGCAGGAGCGAGCCCCCCAAAAAAAGCACCCAAAAAAAAGGAGAAACCGTAGTTTCTCCCTTCGATTGATTGTCCCCGAAAGGGCGACTGTACCCGTCAGGGCCAAGCAGTCGGTCCCTGAAACGAGCACGCCAGCCGTTCACTCGGTGGTACTTTCTGGCCCCATCTGGATGCGTTCACCCAAGTAGGCGCCCACAAGCGTGAACAACAATCCAAGAGCGGAGAAGAGCACGTACATGAAGGCGGGCATGGTCTTCACGGTTTGGCCCTCGAACAAGATGAACGCAGTAGGGAGCGCGACGAGAAAAGCGGCAGCGACCGGCTCCATGAAGGTGCGACCGGGCGAGATCAATCCGACGAGAGTTCCACCAAGAGCCCAGACGGGAATCGCCATCATCATGCCCGCGTAACCTTCGAAATCGAAGAGCGTGATCACTGCGGGGAGCCCGATCACAATCGCTCCCGTGAGAACCACCATCACGCCGATCGCGATGCCGAACCAAGCCAAGTTGAACGTCTGCTGTTGATAGCGACTGCCCTCATGAAGCGCGATCCCACCAGCTCCGTCTTCGACGCGCGCGCCACAAGACACGCAACGGCCATTGGCGAGCGGAGCGGAATTTTGAAACCCACAACTCGGGCAAATGATTTTCTGTTGTACTTCAGCCATCTTCCCTCCAGGAGGCCTTCTGGCACCTCCCGATCACACTCAAGAGTACTGATCCAGCGGCCCAGACCCAAGGGGTCCTGCAACATGGCGTTCAGACTGGCTCCAACTACGGAAAAAACGCGAAGAAATTTCAGGGGCCAGGGAACTAATCTGTGGACGAGTTGTCTCAACTTGCCTTGGAATCCGTGGAGCCACCCTTCGATAAGTCCGACAGCCCCCCTGTCATGAGTGTTCTTCCCGAGCCTCCGCGGGCTCGACGACGTGTCAGTCTCGGCAGCCTTTTCATCGTCGCACTGCTCTCCTTCGGCCTTGTCTATCTCCTCCTGCCCGAGGCAAGATTCGCCCTGAGTCGGCCAGAGCCAGTAAATCTTGGCAATCTGGCGACGGCCAATCTCGACGACCACCATTCCGACTGGATCGAAGGGGAAGCCCTCACTGATTCACAAGCCGTGGCGTTTCAACGTCGAGGGACCAAGGGCAGCTTTCGGCTAGCCCAGCTGAAGAGTCGCCCCGATCTCTGGGTGCTTCTCCATGCTCCAGCACTGAAAAGCGCAGAATCTTACGTGCCACCGCGCCATTTCTCAGGACGCTTGCTTCGGGTGGACGATGCCGGTTGGAAAGAAGCGCCGGTCATTGGACTCATCAAGGACGAAGCTCGAAAGCGACATGCCGAGGCGAGTTTCGTGCTGCTCGAAGGGGAATCCCCGCGGTCTCAGCGAGATTCCCTTCTGGCCGCAATTCTATTTGCACTGCTCGGGCTGATTTGTTTGAGCTGGGTTGTACGACTCGTGAGCCGAGCAGAGCCGATTCGGGCGCAATGAGCCTATCGATGGCACTCTTTCACCTGGAGGCGGCAGCTAATTGAGGCTGCGGCTAATTGAGCCGGAAGGGCTCGTCTGATAACAGGGCCCCATGGCCGTCACATACCGAGAAGCAGGCGTCGACATCGAAGAAGGCAACCGCCTCGTGGATCGCATCAAGCCGCTGGCAAGAAGTGCGACGACTGAACACGTGCTGAGCGGGATTGGTGGCTTTGCTGGATTGTGTGGGCTGCCCTCCGGAATGGAGGAGCCTATTCTGGTCAGCGGGACTGACGGAGTAGGCACCAAACTCAAGGTCGCCTTCGCTCTGAATCGCCACGACACGATTGGCCAAGACTTGGTCGCGATGTGCGTGAACGACATCATCACTGTTGGGGCTCAACCTCTATTTTTCCTCGACTACTTTGGGACCGGCAAACTCAGCGCCGACATAGGAGCCGAGGTCGTGCGCGGCATCGCCGACGGCTGCAAACTCTCGGGCTGCGCTTTACTCGGTGGTGAAACTGCTGAGCTTCCCGGCATGTACTCCGACGGAGAATACGATTTGGCCGGCTTTGCCGTCGGTGTGGTCGACAAGAAGAAAATCCTCGGCCCAGCCCTCGTGCGCAGCGACGACGTCCTCATTGGCGTCGCCTCAAGCGGCATTCACTCCAACGGCTACAGTCTTGCCCGGCGAGTGATCGAAACGGAAATGGGCCGCAAACTCGATGAGCAGGTATCAGAGCTGGGCGAAACAGTCGGCGAAGCTCTTCTTCGCCCCACCCGGATCTACGCCGCTGCTGTCAAAAGCTTGATCGCGGCCACCGGCAGCGACGTCCACGCCCTGTGTCACATCACCGGAGGCGGCATGCCCGAAAATCTGCCCCGTGTTCTGCCCGAAAACGTGACAGCTGTGATTGACGGCGCACGACAGTGGCCGGCAATTTTCCGCTGGATCGCCGATGGTGGCCCTGTGGAACTGAGCGAAATGCGTCGTACCTTCAATTTGGGGATCGGACTTGTCGCCGTCGTACAAAAAGATTCAGCGGAGCAAGTCATTGCGGCTCTCAAGCAGGCTGGCGAAGACGCTTGGCTGCTCGGACATCTTGAGCCTTCAAGCGGGCCAGCGACTGTTCGCTACGAAAACGACCCTGAAGGAGCACGCGCATGACGCTCGCCCTGGGCGTACTTGTCTCGGGGAGCGGCTCGAACCTTCAGGCGATTCTCGACGCCATCGAAAGAAAAACCCTCGACGCGGAATGCCGCGTGGTGCTCAGCAATCGCCCCGGCGTCTTTGCTCTTTCGCGCGCCGAGAAGGCAGGAGTGCAGACAATCACTCTGGACCACAAAGAGTTTCCTTCTCGTGAGGCATTCGACCACGAGTTAGTCGCGACCCTCAAGCAGGCAGGCGTCGAGTGGATCGCTCTCGCCGGCTTCATGCGCGTGCTCACGCCTCCCTTTCTGGAAGCGTTCAAAGATCGCGTGATCAACATTCACCCTTCGCTCTTACCCGCGTTCCCTGGGGTCAATGCTCAGAAACAAGCATTTGAGTACGGCGTGAAGATCACGGGCTGCACAGTACATTTCGTGGACCAAGGCGTGGACAGCGGCCCGGTGATTCTTCAGCGTGCTGTGCCAGTGCGCGACGACGATACAGCAGAATCTCTGAAGGATCGTATCCTTTCCGCGGAACATGAGATCTTCCCGGAGGCGCTTTCACTGATTGCTCAAGGCCGGGTCGTCAAATCTCACGACGGTCGTCGCGTCATCATTCGCGCGGAGAGCTGACCAAGGTGGCTACCCGACACTACGATGTAATCATTTTGGGACGCAGCATCGGCGCGCTTTTGACAGCCGCCCTACTTGCGCGTCGCGAACTGCGCGTCCTGGTTCTCGGGCAAGGTCAACCGTCAGCATTTTACAAAGTCGAAGATCACTTGATGTGCCGGCGGGCCTTCACTCTGCTTTCGGCTACCTCACCTGCATTTCGTCGCATTCTTCAAGAGCTCGCACAGAGTCAAAATTTCAAACGCCTCACCTCGCCTCTGAGCCCGATGTTCGCGATGCTGGATGAGCGCATTCGCTTTTCTGTTCCGCCAGACGTCGACCTATTCAGCCGCGAAATCAATCGAGAGTACCCGGAAATCCAGCAGCCGATCGCCGAACTCTACGCGCAAATTTCCCATGCTAACGCTGAGATCGACGCGGCCTTCGAACGCGATGCCATTTGGCCCCCTGGAACGATGTGGGAACGCCTCGAAACGGGCCGCTACGCCAGCCAACTACCGCTGCTCTCGGGCGGTCACACACCGCTGCTCGCGCGCATGCCGAGCGACCACAAGTTTCGTCGCGTGGTCGAATTGCCGGCGCTATTTGCGTCGAATAGCGGCGCCGTTGCGAGCGATCTGGACGAATTTTCTCTCGCCAGGCTCCACGGTTCGTGGACGCGAGGCATTCACTCGCTTGCCCGTGGGGAACAAGTTCTCGAAGATTTTCTTATTTCGCGCATCGAGGCACATGGCGGGTCATGCCGCCTAAGTGGAAGAGCTGAAGAACTCGTGGTCAAACGCGGACGTGTCGCCGGCGTGATTGAAGACGGCGAAGAAACGCACACCGCTGCAGAAGCCATCATCAGCTCCTCGACTGGAGAAACCCTTGCCGAGTTAAGCGGCGGCGCTGGTGTGACCAAGAAAGCACGTGAGAACTGGCCACGAGTTGAGGTGGTTGGCGGTCGCTTCGTCGTCAGTCTGGTGGTCAATCGAATCGGTCTGCCGACTCCCCTGCCCGCAGAATCTTTCTTTGCGCAGAGCCATTCGTCGCTGCCGGACCTGCATGTTCAGCGCTACGACACTGATGAACTCACGCGACGGGTCGAGCTTGAGAGTGACCGGGCCCCAGCGCGGACACTTCTCGTGGCGGAAATGATTCTGCCAGTCACAGGCGGAGTGCATCTACTAGGAGCACGAGAGGCCGTACTCTCTTCGCTCGCCAGCTACCTGCCGTTCCTGGAAGAACACCTGCTCATGGTCGACAGTCCCAACGACGGACTGCCTGCCTGGAAGTACGAAAAAGACGCTCAAGGCGTGAATCGACGCCGTGAAATCGAACGCATCCATTTGCGCGCCACCTCGCCGCTAGCAGAACCGATGATGCCCAGGCTCCTCGTCTCGCCGCGAGGCTACCTCGGGCTCGGTGGAGAACCACTGCGCGGCCCGATCCCCGGAACCTATTTGGTAGGCCCCAGCGTTCTGCCCGGGCTCGGTCAGGAAGGCGAAGTTCTCGCGGCTTGGGGTGTGTCGCGCATTCTCACCAAAAAAGATGGCGCGCGACAAAAGATGCGACGTCGAAATGTGGACGAAGATCGAGACCGGATAATTATGCGCATCATTGCTGGAGAATTTCGTGGGCGTCGCCTGGTCGCTCCTACGGGGCGCGCGACGCGCCCTACAACCGATCGAGTTCGAGAAGCCTGGTTTTCGATGTTGGGACCCCTCGACGGACTCGCTCTCGATCTCTACGCGGGCACGGGGGCCTTGGGATTTGAAGCGTTGTCCCGTGGAGCCAAACGAGTCGTCTTTGTAGAAAGCGCCCGAGCTGCACAGGACGCGATTAAGCGCAACGCTGACACCCTGGGAGTCACCGAGCGCATCACCTTGATCTCCTCCACTGTCGAAGCCGCAACCCGTTCACTTTCTCGACTGGGTCCCTTCGACATCGTGCTCACGGACCCACCTTGGACCAACATGACGGCTGCGGAGCTTGTGCTCAAGCGACTCCTGAAAGCTGAGCTACTTAAGGAAGACGGTCGCATCGTGCTCGGGCATCCGCGGGGAAAGCCTGTCACTCTGACTACGGACTCGGGCCTTATCGAAGAAAAGCAGCGAACCTGGGGCGATTCAGCCGCAACTTTCCTGAGTCGCGCTTCCGTCGAGGGCTCGCTATAGTCTTCTCCACTTATGCCTGATTCAACACACGGGGTTCCGTCAAAAGGTAACGGTGGATTGATCGCTCTCGGTGTGATCATGCTGCTGCTTGCAGGCGGACTCGTCTTTTGGAAAACCCAGTCCTCCGATTCTGATCCAGAGGTCGTCGAAGAAAAGACGGCGGCCCCGCCCGCGCCAGAAGCGGCGCCCGTTTTGGACCACGCTCCGCCACCTCCCCCAAGCGAGGAAGAAGTAGTCGAGGAAGAGAAGAAGGAGGAGGCCGTTGCGGCTGGCCCCAGCACAAGGCCCAGTGGCCCCGCTGGTTGCTCGGGGACTTGCACCGGTCAGGCTACTCCGGAACTCAGAAGCGCTTTGTCTTCGCGCGGCGCGATGGCTCGCGGTTGTTACAATGCAGCGCTACGCACCAATCCTACCCTCGAAGGCAAGCTGACGGTGAGCGTACGTCTCAGCCCCAACGGCACCGTTTGCGGAGCCAGTTCATCGAACAATACGCTCGGGGATGCATCAGTCGCGTCGTGCGCGGTCGCCAAGTTTCAAGGCGGAAAGTTCCCAGCTCCTCAGGGTGGTTGCATCGACACTGCAGTGCCGCTCAACTTCACCAAGGCCAAGTAATCTCAGCTGATGACTCGTCACTCCACCGCCTCACGTCCGCGACTACATTTCGCCAACCGGCTCGGTACCTGGCTTGTGACCGGAACTGCCTTGCTTTCGACCGCGTGTACGGAGGAGGGATATTCTCCCGACTGCCCCGGAGAAAACTACATCAACGACGACGGCACGGTGGATCAAGCCAAATTTGATACTTGGCGCGAAGAGATGGTGGAGGCGGGATGCCTCACCGATGTTGGCGGAACCTGGAAAAATGGCGGAGCAGGCGGACAAGGCGGCAGCTCTTCCCGATGAGGAGAGACCGCTAGAATCTGGACAAAGAATCCTCCTATTTGTCTCATACGATGGGAGCGATTTTTCCGGATTCTGGCGTCAGGCGAATGCGCGCACAGTCGCCGGTGAATTGCAGAGCGCAATTTGGGCCGTTGATCCTGCTGCCACGATCATCAGTTGCGCGAGTCGCACCGATGCCGGAGTTCACGCTCGCAACCAACCCGTGAGCTTTGTCACCCAAAAGGATCTCACCATGCGCGGTTGGGTGCTGGCCATGGCTGCGAGGTTACCCAAAGGAGTCAGTGCCACCCGCGCAGCACGGGTGCCCCTCGATTTCGATCCACGACGCGATCCGCTTTGGAAACGCTACTGCTACCGCGTACGTCGCTCGCAAGTGGAAGATCCATTCATGGGCCCCTTCAGTTGGCGCGTCGGGCAATCGCTTGATCTGTCGAGAATGAGAGCCGAGGCCGCAACGCTGGTAGGAACCCACGATTTTGCGGCCTTTCGATCGATTGACGACAATCGCCCAGAAACTTTGCGAGAGATGCGTTCGATCACCCTCAGCGAGGCTGACTATGATTGCTTGAATATCGAGGTCACGGGGAACCGCTTCATGTACAACATGGTGCGGATCATTGCGGGAACGCTCGTTGATGTCGGGCGAGGAAAGTTGGAACCCGGCGCCGGACTTCGTGCAATCGCCTCTGGAAATCGTCGAGATCTTGGCATGACCGCCCCCGCGCGTGGGCTCACCCTTGAGCACGTGGAACTGAGAACCTGGGGCTCGGACTCCTGGCCAGCTCGCCCGGCGCCGCCAGTCGTGTAGACGAAACTACGCACCTGATGTGTGTGCACACCAGTGGCGCATTTTCTGCGTGATACGGAGCCTCTTTTGCACGACTTCGTTCGATTCATCCCGACGGTTGTACTAGCGTGCGCGCGCTGTGCAGTGACGGCAAAATGGAGCAAACCGCTCCCAGACCCGCTGCACACGGAGCAGAAAATGGACTGGAAGAGTAAGATTCTCGAAACGGGCAGCAAGATTCTGGAAAAACCGGAGGTGATGCGCTGGGTAACTGACGATCGCGTGATGAAGATCGCCGAAGGCGTCATGGACGCTCCCGAGCGATTCAAGGCCGCCGTCAAGATCCTCAAGGACGGCTATGAACTCCCTAACGTCGATCCCGCACTCGACGAAGATCGTCCAAAGCGAACGACAGCTCGTACCGAGAGTGGCGAGACCGTCGTAGGCGCTAAGGGCTCCGAGGAGATGGAAGAGTCAATGAGCGAACGCCGCTCCCTGGCGACCATTGGCGGAAAAGACATCTTCGAAAAGGCCTACAAGTTCACGGCTGCGGACAACGCACGCAAGCGTGGCATCTACCCCTTCTTTCGCCCCCTCGATTTCAGCGACGGTCCGGAAGCCGAAATTGATGGCAAGCGCGTCCTCATGTTCGGCTCGAACAACTACTTGGGTCTGACCAAGCACCCGAAGGTGCGCGAAGCAGCCAAGGACGCCATCGACCGCTTTGGAACCAGCATGACGGGTTCACGACTCGTCAACGGATCCATGAAGCTGCACGTGGAATTTGAAGAACGACTCGCTGCATGGTTCGGCAAGGAATCTGCGCTCGTATTCACCACAGGCTATCAGGTCAATTTAGCAACCTTGGCCGCGCTCATGTCGAACAAGCATTCGGTCGCCGTCATCGATCGCAATGTGCATGCGTCACTCTATGACGGCGTTCGCCTAGGCATGGCGACCGGCGCGCGCCAGGTGCGTTACAAGCACAATGACGCAGAATCCCTGGATCGCGCGCTGGAGCGTATCGAAGATAGTGAGGGCGCGTTGGTCATTACTGACGGTGTTTTCTCCGCTGAAGGTGAAATCGCTCACCTCGACCAGCTCGTTCCTGTCGTGAAGAAGCATGGCTCCCGCATCTTTGTCGACGACGCGCATGCCCTCGGCGTGATCGGCCCAGGTGGACGAGGCACTTCTCATCACTTTGGAGTGCAGGACCAGGTCGATCTGATCGGCGGGACCTTCTCGAAGTCCTTTGCGAGTATCGGTGGCTACCTCACCGGCGAACGCAAAGTGCTCGACTACATCCGTCACTTTGCGCCGAGCTTCATGTTTGCCGCAGCGGCCGCTCCCCCAAGCGTCGCGGCAGCCATGGCCTCTTTCGAAGTGATGCAAGAAGAACCGTGGCGCATCGACAAGCTCCACGAAAACTTCACCTACATGCGAGACAACTTGCGCGCGCTCGGCTTCGAACTCGGCAAGACAGAAACAGCCGTGATTCCGATCTACATTCGCCAAGACTTGCGCACGATCCTCATGTGGAAGGATCTGCTCGAAGACTACGGCGTTTACACCAACCCGTTCATCTCTCCCGGTGTTCCGCCGAAGAGCGCCATGCTCCGCACCAGCTACATGGCCACTCACGAGCGTCATCAACTCGACCGAGCCCTCGAAGCTTTCGAGAAGGTAGGCAAGAAGTACGGAGTGATTTCCTGATGACAGTTCTCGTGACCGGGGCCACCGGTTTTTTGGGTTCTCACGTTGCCGAACAGCTCAGCCAGGCCGGTCGCCAGGTAAGAGCTCTGGTGCGAGAGAGCAGCAACACGAAGTTTCTGAAGACTCTCAGCAACGTTGAGCTCGTCTACGGATCTGTCGATGATCAGGACAGCTGCGTGCGCGCAGCCGAAGGCGTCGAAGGAATCATTCATTCCGCTGGCCTCGTTAAAGCGAAAAGCAGCGACGAATTTCGCCGCGTGAACACCGAGGGTACCGAGAACCTCTTGGTGGCTGCTGAACGAGCAAAGACGGTCAAAAGATTCGTTTTTGTTTCCAGCCAGGCCGCGGGCGGCCCGAGTGATGCCGCCTGTACTCCCGTAGCCATTGGTCAGGAAACGCCACCAGTGACCGCGTACGGCCGCAGCAAGTTGATGGCCGAAAAGCTCCTGCTCGCGTCGAAGAGCTCCGTCCACTGCACGATTCTTCGTCCGCCAGCCATCTACGGGCCGCGCGATCGCGAAATCTTAGTCTTCTTCAAAGCAGTGAAAAGTGGCGTGCTGCCGCTCACCAATCCGTTGAAGGCCAAATACTCGATGATCTACGGCCCGGACTGCGCGGACGCGTGCATTCGCGCACTCGATGCAGACACCGAGAGCGGTCTGATTCTTTATCTCGACGATGGTTACCCGATCACATTCGGCGAGATGATTGAGCGCGTCGAAACGGCAGTGGGAAAGAAAGCTTGGCTTCGTGTTCCGCTCCCTCAGGGCTTGGTGCGCGGAGCCGCTGTGCTGACCGAGATTTACGGAAAAGCAACGAACCAAGCCGTGATGCTTACGCTCGACAAATGCAATGAGCTTCATGCAGCAGGTTGGGTGTGCGATGGAACATCAGCACGAGCCGCTTTAGGTTGGCAGCCGGCGGTGCGTTTTTCCGAAGGGGTAAAAGTGACCGCTGATTGGTACCGCAAAGAGGGTTGGCTCTAAGCTGCGCTTCACGCAGTTCGATGAAAAAAGGCTGATTCTCGAAAGAGAATCAGCCTTTTTTCTTGCTCAGGGGCGGGGCTCCCTCCGAGCGGCTCGCCGCCAAACTGATGCGACTCAGTAGGGATTGGCAGGTGCTGTCGGTGCTGGTGCTGCTGGGGCGGGCGCAGGCTTGGGTGCCGGGGCGACAGGTGCCGGGGCGACAGGCGCTGGCACGGCGGGCGCAGGTGCCGGCTTGGGAGCGGGCACGGCGGGCGCGGGCGCAGGCTTGGGTGTAGGCGGAGTCGCTGGTGCTGCGGGCTTGGGTGCGACTGGCGCCGGGGCGACAGACTTGGGAGCTGCGGGTGCAACCGGTTTCGGAGCGACAGGCGCGGGCTTCGCGGCCGGGGTCACAGGAGCGTCCTGTTTCGGCGCAAGCGGTTTGGTAGCAGGTGCCGCGGGTGCTTGCGGAGCTGCAGAAGGCTCCTCGACCTCTGCGCCTGCGGAATCTTCGGCTGCGTCCTCGTCCTCGTCTTCACCGTCATCGTAGTCCTCAGCCATGGCTTCGATTTCTGCCATAGCCTCGGCCGCCGCTTCCGCAGCAAGTTCGTCCATCGACTTCTCAGCGGGCACTTCAAGCTCGACTTCGTCAGCTTCGTGAGTGTCCTCTACGCCAGGCTCTTGATCAGCTTCGTCATGGGCGCCGTGGGCATCATGCTCTGCGCCGTGAGCATCATGCTCAGCACCATGAGCACCGGCGTTGCTCATCATGAGAAATGCGCCGAGTCCAATCGCCGCGACGAAGATCATCGGTCCCGTCGTCTCGTCAGATTGTTCGTCGCTGTGGGGCTTTTTCTCGTCGTGACCGCTCATCGTGCTGGGGGCATAGCGAGCTTTTTGGATCATCGCCACGAAGTTGCTCGTCCAGCGAAACTTTCCTAGGGGCGAGGTCGCCTGAAGGTCAGCACCGCCGAACGAGCAGTGTTTCCACACGCCACGCGGACGACAAAAGCCATTTGCAGGTGGATCTCAATTCGAGAACCTTCAACTTCTGCGTGTCACTTGCTCGCGAGATGACGAACCCGGGCAGCATGGACAGCAGCCAAAGCTGCCCTCGCCTTGTTACTCGTCTCCAAGCATTCAAGACGAGGCTCGCTGTCGGCCACAATCCCCGCTCCTGCGGTCACTTCAAAGCGATCGTCCCGCATCACCACCGTGCGAATGCCAATCGCCAGATCGAGATCCTTTCCACGCGTCACATAACCAATGGCGCCGCCATAGGCGCCACGCGGACGAGGCTCAAGTTCGCGAATGATCTGCATGGCGCGCACCTTAGGTGCCCCCGAGAGAGTTCCTGCAGGAAACGTCGCCCGAATCACATCCCAGGGCCCCTGTTCACCCGCGACTTCTCCCTGTACCTCGCTCGTGATGTGCATCACATGACTGTAGCGTTCAACAAACATCTGATTGGGAACCTCAACAGTTCCCGTTTTGGCGATGCGCCCAATGTCATTGCGCGCCAAATCAATGAGCATCACGTGCTCTGCGATCTCTTTCGGATCGGAAGTCATTTCCGCGGCGAGAGCCTCGTCCTCTTCAGGAGTCTTGCCGCGGCGACGCGTTCCGGCGATAGGACGCAAGTAGACCTTCCCGTTCTCGACCCGCACCAAAGTTTCTGGACTTGCTCCGGCTATCGCTAGTGCCGGAGCCCCTTCTGCAGCGGGAAGGTCGAGAAAGTACATGTAGGGTGCGGGAGAGAGCACACGCAATGATCGATAAACCTCGAAGGCGTCCGTGCCGAGCGTCGGAACGGAGAAGGTCCGACCGGGTACGATTTGAAATGCGTCGCCGGCGCGAATGTACTCGCGACATTTTTCTACTGCGACTGAGTACTCCTGATCGCTGAGACCCAGAGTGACGTCATCGGGCAGCGCCTGAGAATCCGGTGGCTCAATCAAGGCCAGCCGCGGCGCCTTATGTAAGAGAGCTTCGCAATCCGCTACGTGAGACTCCTCGGTTGATGCGATCGTTACTTCTTTGGAAAGATGGTCAAAGACCACCACTGTGCAGTCCCCGAGCAGCCGGGCAATCGGTCCCTGCACTTCACGGGGCCATTCAGGCACCTTCGTAGAAAAGTGCACCAGATCGAAGCACAAGAGACCGATGTGAGCAGTGGCGAACTTTTCTGCTGGATCTTGGGTGTCCTCTCCGCCGGCTGGAGCGAGTTCCGCCAATCTGCTGAACGGATCCACACCAGTTTCCCCCTTGAGAACAATCTCGGACTTGGGTCGATAACCGAGGATCGAATAGCGAGCCCATCGATCCCCGCCCACAACGCTTTCGAGCAAGAAAGAACCTCCTTTTGCCTGATTACGCACGGCTGCATAAGCAGATACAGGGGTCAGGCCATCGGCGATAAGAACCTTTTTGTGAACTTTGGGCATGACGATGATGGAGGCTTACAACGAACCCCGCCCCGTGTGATAGCCTCCCGGCGGCCCACCGCCGATTTCAGACGGGACTGGGCCCCCGAAAGACTATGAATCAAGCTCCTTTGAGTCCCGTCAGCGCCCTCGTGGCCCACGTAGAATCTTTAGTCGCCGACCGACGCGTCTTGGTGATTGGGAGCGCCGATCGCTCTGTCGCCGAACATCTACTCGAGCGCGGCGCTCGCCTCGTCCAAGTGCTGGACCCGGATCCGAAACGCGTGGCCCACGCCGCAGCTCACAATAGCGAGAGGCGCGTCAGCTACGCGCAATTTAGTGACAGTTCTCTTCGAGACGGATCCTTCAATCTGGTAATCGTCGAGGACATCGAAATCGGGGAGAACCTCCCCTACCTCGTATCCGGTGTTCGTCGCAGCCTGAACCAACAGGGCGTCGCCATCTTTTGCGCGCGCAACCCGGAGACGACCACGGGCCTGCTTGGCGCGAGTCGCGGCCGAGTGGACTACGATTCCTTCTGCGATGCCGTGGAGGACGAGTTCGATGCGAGCATCATGCTCGGACAGTCACCTTTCCTCGGTTACTCGGTCGTTCAATTCGGTTTGGAACAACCTCCCGAACCCGCTCTCGACAACGCCTACCTGGGCGGAGAGAGCGACCCTCCTGACTACTACATGGCGGTGTGCGGCACCGAGGAAGTACTCGCTAGTCTTCATCTTGAAGATATGAGCATCGTGCAACTTCCCGCCGCTCGTTTCGTTCAGGACAACGATACCTCTCATCGCGACAGTGAACTTCGTGCAGCCCGGCGCGCGGAAAGTCTGGAAGCCGAGTTGCGCCATTTGCGCTCCCAACAAGGCAACGGACGCGTGGAAGAACTGCTTTCCGAGCTCGAACAGCGTGATTCGTGGATCCGCCAGCTAGAATCGCGAGCCGAGAGTGCTGACGCCCGTGCTGATGATGCCCAGGCGGAGATGGAACGTCTTGAGCAAGAACTCGAAGATACACACAGCGCCCTTTTGAACACTCGCGAAGATGCGGACCGCGCCGTCAGCGAGCGCGATGCTGAAATCGCCAAGCGCGAAGAACTTGAGCAGGCACCTCCAGTCGCTGCCACAAGTGTTGCCGCCCAGGAAGAGATCGACGAACTGGAAGACGAGCTGGAAGAAGTCAACGGCCAGCTCGTCAAGGCGCTGGAACAACTCAAGAACTCTCAAGCTCAGACCAAGAAGCTTGAGAACGAGCTTGCACTCGCGCTGCGCGAAGCCAAAGAAGGTCAGCATCACAGTGTGGGCCGCGAAGCACTTGAAGAAGAGCTCACCGCTCTCGACAAAAAGGTGCGTTCTCTGGAGTCGACTCTGCAGGAAAAGCAGCGCGGACAAGAGCGCCTTGAGAAGCGACTCGCCGAGCAAGAGAAGGAGATTGATGATCTTCACGAGCAGCTCGATCAAACGGAAGAGCGGCTGACTCGCGCCAAGGACGAAATCACCGACAACCAAGGGCCGTCCTTGAAGGAAATCGAACAGGACGTCCGCGGCCTTGAGGTGCAGTTGAAGGAACGCGGCAAGCGCATCTCTGAGCTTGAATCACAGCTCCGCAACCTGGAACTCTACGCGAAGACCCTCAAGGCAGACTTGGAAGCGGCTGAACTCAACGACGAGGGACAGACCGTACCGCAGACGGAAGTCGACACTCTCGCACGCGCACTCGCGGAGCGGGAAGCAGATCTGGTCGCAGCCCAGTGGACCATCGGTCAGCTGAAACAAGCCACGCTCAAGAGCTAGATTTTGGCCGCCAGGGGTAGAAATACCCGGGAAACTAGCCTTTCACCCTTTACAAGTGGGCGGGGCGCCTTAGGTTCGCCGGGGCCCCTACCCCTCCGAACACATGAGCGAAAAACGCGATTATTACCTAGTGCTCGAAGTAGAGCGCACGGCGAGCGATGATGAAATTCGTCGCTCCTACCGAAAGCTTGCCCTTAAATTCCATCCTGACCGCAATAAGGACGATCCAGATGCGGAGGTGAAGTTCAAGGAAGCCACTGAGGCCTACACAATCCTGTCGGATGAGCAGAAGCGCGCTCAATACGATCGCTTTGGACATCAGGGCATGGGCGCTGGCTTCGATTTCGATAACGCCGGAATGGGGGATATTTTCTCTCACTTTCAGGACATGTTCTCGGACTTTTTTGGTGGCTTTGGCGGCCAAGGCGGAGGCGGCGGTCGCCGTGGTCCCCAGCGCGGACAGGACACGCGCGTTCGCTCCACACTCACACTCCGAGAGACGATGGAGGGCGTCAAAAAAGAAGTTCACATTCGCGGCGCCGCGCCCTGTGATACGTGCGCAGGCTCGGGAGCAAAAGAAGGTTCAAAGCCTCAGGCTTGCGGAAATTGCGGAGGCACAGGTCAAGCGACGGTCCAGCGCGGATTCATCATGTTCAGCACGACCTGCCCAAACTGCCAGGGCCAGGGCCGCGTCGTGTCAGATCCTTGTGACGCCTGCCACGGAGAGCGTTACGTCGAGAAGAGGCGCAAAGTACTGGTCTCCTTCCCTGCAGGAATTGATGCTGGGCAAAGACTGCGTGTGCCCGGTCAGGGCATGCCTGGTCAGCCCGGGGCGGAATCCGGTGATCTCTACGTCGATGTTGAACTTGAACCGAACGACAAGTTTGAACGTGACGGTTTCGATATCGGAACCCGTGAGTCAGTGTCGTTTTCGGAGGCGGCCCTGGGCGGTGAACGCGTCGTCAAGATGCCCGATGAAACCGACGTCAAGGTAGAATTCCCGGCGGGAACTCAGCCCGGCACAGTGCTTACCGTCAAGAAAAAGGGCCTTCCCCACCTCGATCGCCGCAGCCGAGGAGATCTCCATGTACTCATCGAAGTGCAGGTTCCCAAGAAGTTGAGTCGCAAGGCGAAGAAGCTTCTCAAAGAACTTCAAGAAGAGCTCGATTCTTGAATTCTCGCCCGAGTGCGACGATAAGCCAGCGTGCCTCTTCCGTGCCTTGCGCGATTCTGCAAACGGTGACGGAGACCGGTTTTCTTCTCCTCTTTGCGCGGAAACTTGCCGACTGATCCGGAAAAGTGGAACGATCCAGACGTGATGGCTTGTTCAAGTTTCTTCTCCAAGGCTGCCCGACCCGGGTTCGCGCTTTTCTACGCACTTTCGGCTCTACTTCTGGGCAGCGTACTGGCTGGCTGCGGCGGATCGGTCAAAGCCAGCGCTAACGCCAAAGCGAGCACTGACGGAGAAGCCGACTTCGACGCTGCAGGTGATGGCGGAGTCGGTTGGGAACAAACCCCCGAAACTGAGAACAACCCGGCCGGAGCGAACGGATCCGGTGCGTCTGGCGGTTCGAACGAAGGCACCTTGCTTGGTGCCCGTCACGATCTGCTGCTGGCTGAGGGAGTCTCGGCGAGTTGCAAGTGCTTGGCTGTCATCGTTGGTCAACCGGATACTGCCAAGATGGTGTGGACCGGTCGTCGTCCAACCACGAATGCTCAGAGCCAGCTCGTGATCGCCCTCGGATCTGACGGTATTCCCTGCAGTGAGGCCACAAGTGGTGCCTCCTACATGGGTTACGAGATCAAAGACGGCAACGTCATCGTCAACGTCGAGGCAGTCGTTCAAGGTCGCCCTGTCACTCACGGTGCGATCATTCCGAGGCCCGCGGCAGGCGGGCAGATCTATGTTCAACCTAGCGGAAAGATCCCCTACGGGCGTGGAATGGGCGGGGAAGCTCGCTGCGCGGTTGGTGTTGGACAGTAGCCCGCGTGGACGCCAACCAAGACCCAAATGATCCCGCCGCGAATCGGGAGAAGCTGCGCGCCCAACTCCAAAGCGAGCTAGGCATTTGCCACCGTTCTGACCTCGAAGCGCACATAAACCGTGATGCGGTGGTGATTGTGGCGGATGAAATCAAGTTGCTCGAAGCTGGACTGGCAGTGGCCGAAGACGATGCTGAATCAGTGGGCTACTGGATTTCCCAAGGGAAATTCGCCAAACCCAGCGCGAACCAACTGGAAGGGTGGAAAACCAAGCCCCTGGCGCAATTTCGCTCTCTCATCGTGCGACCCTATGTGCTGATTCAAGCGCTTCCCGCACCGGCTCCGGCAACATCGACGGAGTCTCCGGCAAGCTCGACCGAGCCTTCGGACAATTGAACGGGTCTTCGGACAAATAAGTCCGCGCAATTCTCTTTACGTGAAGTCGTGTCCATGGTGCTTTCAAGCCGCACTATGAGCCAGATTGAGATCCGTCAGCACACCCCCGGCACCGATGTTTCCGACTTCTTGAAAGCAGGACGTGAAGTGTTCAAGAGCGATCCCCATTGGATCCCGCCTCTCAACATCATGCTCAAGGATCAGCTCTCGCCGAAGAGTCCCTTCTTTCAGCACGCCGAAGTGATGCTCTTCACCGCCAGGCGCGACGGAAAGCTCGTTGGGCGAATCTCCGCCCAGATCGATCGGGAGTACTTGAAGCGCTACAACGACGAGACGGGTTTCTTTGGTTTTCTCGAAACCATCGACAACGAGGAGGTCGTTCAGGCACTCGTCGCAGCAGCCAGAAAATGGCTCAAGGCGCGCGGCATGAAGCGCATGATGGGGCCGATGAACCTTTCGGTGAATCAGGAAATCGGCACCTTGATTGAAGGCTTCGATACGCCACCCATGGTGATGATGCCTCACTCAAGGAAATACCAAGATGAGTTGATTCTCAAGGCAGGGCTCGTCAAGTGTCGTGACCTCTACGCTTGGCGTTGGGAGGCCACCCCGAACATGCCCGTGCGCAGTCTGAAGGCTCTCGCTGCAATGAAGGAACAAGGCGCGACGTTTCGCAATGCCGATTTGAAGACTGAAATTGACACACTGATCGACATTCAGGACGACGCCTGGCGCCACAATTGGGGGCACGTTTCGATGACCAAGGCGGAAGCGGCCCAGTTGCGGAATGAATTGAAGCTGATCATCGATCCTTCAATTGCCATCGTCGTCGAAGTGGAGGGGAAGCCCGCCGGTATGGCCATTGCCATCCCGAACCTCAACGAAGCGATCCGCGACTTCGAAGGCAGCATCAGTCCAGCCAAAATCGCGAAGCTACTATGGCGTCTCAAAGTGGATCATCCGAAGAGCGCGCGCGTAGCAATGCTCGGTATTCGAGAAAACATCCGCAAGCAGAAGAAGTGGATGCCACTGGCCCTAGCGCTCATCGCCGAATTGAATCGTCGCGGTTATCAGCGCGGCTACGAGTGGGGTGAGCTGAGCTGGACTTTGGAAGACAACGGTCCGGTCAACGCCATGATCCGCGCCGCGGGCGGCAAGATCTACAAGAAGTACCGTGTCTACGAAGCCCCCATCGCAGACTGAAGCGGCTTACCTCTTCCAATCCCATTTATAGAGTTCGAACTGGAGCGAGTTGCGCATGCCGGCGGCCTGCATGGCGTTGCGCAACTCTTTGCCTTTGCGCAAGCAAGGGTAGCAATCCTTGCGTTCGGACGGACCACAGCCGCGCTCTTTGGCGAGGGCACGTAGGCGCGTCAGACTCCGCTCGTCACCGACGCGTTCCACCTCGGGCATCAGCTTCAAGAAGTCTTCGCACTTCTCAGTGTTACGAAGATCCATCGCGATTTTCAGCTCGGGCGAATAGTTCTTCACCACGCTGCTGCTCGACAGCTTGTCGAAGGCAATCGTTGTGGACTTCGTCTTCAGGCTTGTCTTCGACCACACGTGGAAGAGGAAGTCGGCGCCCAGGCTCCCCATCTCCTCGGCTGCGAAAGTGAGAATATCCTCGGCGTACTCTTCATCATCGGCGAGCTTTCTCAGTGCACCCAGAATGCGTTTGTCAGTGACCATGCGGCCATCCATCTTGATCGCTTCGCTGAACGCGTCCAGAGCCTTCTTCACTTGTTTACGCATCAAACGGGCCTGCGCGAGTCCCATCCACTCGGTGAGGGACCGATCTGAATCGCTCCTCTGTTCGAGGGCGTAGAGTCCAGCATCCGATCCGTAGAGCGCGGCAGACTCAATTACCTTGGCGAGCTCGGGGCTGGGTGGATCCGGATCGCGTTCCGCGGGTTTAGCGTCCTTGAGTTCCTTCACGCCCGAGGCGTCTGTCGTTGCTGCAACGAGGGCCTCTTGCTCCAGCGGTTCAGAGTCCCCGCTCATCAAGATGAACAGAAGAACCACGACGAATCCGGCGACCCCGGCTGCAGGTACCCAGCGCGGAAAGGTTTTGCCCTTCACGGTCATCGGCTGCTTGAGATACTCAATCGCAGGGCGACTCGCCTGCTGAGCCTTTTCAAGCAGAGGCGCTACCTTGGCCACCTGTTCAGCGACTTGATCCCCGAGAATCGCGGCGGTCGAAGGCTGACGGCCACGAGGTGAAGATTGCCCCACCATGGACATTCTCGGATCTTGAAAGGACATGCCCAGAAATTCACTGAGCGTATCCAGCACCGCTGCCGCAGACTGAGGACGATCTTCTGGCTTTTTCTCGAGCAGAGACATCACCAATTTCGCGATGGGACGCGGCACTGTTGAAGGCAAGGGAGGCACCTTCTCAGTCATGTGCTTGAGCAGGAGCGCCATCATCTGGTCCGCCTGAAAGGGCGGCTGACCAGTGAGCATCTCGTAAAGCATCAAGCCAACGGCGTACAAGTCGGCACGTTGATCGACCTCCTCCCCGGACGCCTGCTCAGGCGCCATGTATTGAGGTGTCCCGTAAACGGCCCCGTGCATCGTGAGCTTCGTCTCGCTTGAGTCAGCTTGCTGGAGCTTCGCCATGCCGAAGTCGAGCACTTTGACGATGTCGCCCTCGTGTTCGCCTTGGGGGAGCATCACGTTTTCGGGCTTGAGATCGCGATGCACAATTCCAGCGGTGTGGGCAGCCGAAAGTCCGGCCGCGATCTGCGCCGTGATGCGGCAGGCCCGCTCGACGGGCATCGCGCCCGTTTCCTCCATGAGTTGGCCCAGACTCTTGCCGGCGATGTACTCGAGCACCAAGTAGAAGGAGCCATCCTTGAGGCGACCAAAATCCGTCGCCGTCGCGACATTCGGGTGCTCGACTCGCCCAGCAGCAATCGCTTCACGTTCGAAGCGCCGCACCACCTCTTGGTTCGAGCTCATGGCCTGGTGAAGCACCTTGAGCGCCACCGCCTTCTGCATATGGACGTGCTGCGCGCGATAAACAGCGCCCATCGCTCCCTGGCCCAGAAGCGCCTCAATCCTGTAGCGATCAGCCACCACAGTGCCGACGAGGGCCTGCAGCTCGCTCTCTACTTCTTCAGTCTGACCCTCTAAGGAAGCGTCATCGGGGGCGTTGAAATCTGGGTCATCCACTGCGTCCCTCCTTATCCGCCATGGGCGTTCCCTGCGTCAAATCGGATAAAATGGGCGGCATAAGCCCATCCCATTACGACCATGTAGGCATCGCGAAATAGCCCCTTCACTCAAAAACTTCGCTTTGCATCTCGCCCGGTCTGCGCTAACCCAGGCGCCTCGTTCGGATCCATGTACTTGGACGTCGGGAAACGTGCTCGAAAGCACCGGATACATACGCGCAAGGGGCGGCTGGTTTTTCTGTCCGCCCCTTGAGCACATACGCGCAAGTGGCGGCTGGTTTTTCTGTCCGCCCCTTGAGCACATACGCGCAAGTGGCGGCTGGTTTTTCTGTCCGCCCCTTGAGCACATACGCGCAAGTGGCGGCTGGTTTTTCTGTCCGCCCCTTGAGCACATACGCGCAAGTGGCGGAATTGGCAGACGCGCCGACTTCTTCTTCTTGGTGGCGGGGCCCCGGAGCCCCACCACAAGTCCAGCGCTTCATTCAAGCAACGGATTCAGCTAAGCACCGGATACATACGCGCAAGTGGCGGAATTGGCAGACGCGCCGGATTTAGGTTCCGGTACCGTAAGGTGTGGGGGTTCAAGTCCCTCCTTGCGTACAGAAGACTAAAGGACAGCAGGGAAACTTGCTGTCCTTTAGCGTTTTGTCCTGAACCCGCAGCCAAGACCGCAAGGAGGGACTTGAACCAATCTGACACAGTGAGGAGAGGAGGAGCGCAGGCGACAACAACCTGAGCGAGGCCGCTCTCTCACCCCAAGGGGAGAGCGGCACGAGCGATGATCATAACCGGTGCGACGACGAGCCGACCAAGTCCCTCCTTGCGTACAAGAGTAGTAAAGGCGACAGCGGAAACGCTCGTCGCCTTTGCTTTGTCCTTTGCCCGCAGCATCAATCGCAAGGAGGGACTTGAACCAATCAGACACGGGGAGGCGAGGAGGAGCGCAGGCGAGTGCTTTCTACAGGAGGATGCCTCCCTCACCCCAACGGGGGGAGGCATCCGACGACGAGCAAAACTGGTGCGACGACGAGCCGACCAAGTCCCTCCTTGCGTACAAAGGTAAAAAATCCTCGAAAGAGGTGAAGGGTCGTTTCCGAGAGGGGGCGGCCCTTTTTCATTCGCGACGATCTTGCGACGATCTTCTTCAGGAGAGACTTCCCCACCTCCTCGACAGCCTCAGAGTGGTCACTTTCATCTGACCCGACAGCACTTGTACTTCAGCCATCACATCGTCTGGGACTACGGCCTTTCCCCAAAACTCAGCGACTTTCTGAAGGCCTACAAGGTCCATCATCCCACAGAGTTTCTGAAGCCGCCGGATCCTGTGAAGAGGGGGAATGTGACTGTGATTGATGTCCTGAACGACTCGAATGATGTGACTCGGTGCAAGCAAGCAATCCATAGTTGGGGGAAGGCTGTGTACGAGTCTTGGGGGCGGCACCACGCGACCGTAGACAAAATCGCATTGGGATTCCTGGAAACGCAAAAGGGACTTCGAGTTAGGCGATGATCAGTTGCCCCGACATTCATCCGCACCCGGCACCTCAACGCCCCCCCTCAAGCCAGGGCCGATCCCGCCTCTGGGGCCGCCATCCCTGATGATCCCCGCAGAGGTCTCCACGGTGATCTGATAGAGTGCCTCGAATGAGAGTGCTTCTTCTCGTCACGACCGTGGTTCTGGCCTCTGCGTGCGGCCCACGAAAGCCGCCCCCGTCGCCGACAAGGAAGCTGCCTTCTTCGGAGCCTGGTGCCGAACGCTTTGAGGTGACGTGCCAAAAGCGATCTGAGTGTGAGCGCAGAGCTAGCGAAGTTTGCCCCAACGGCCACAAGGTTGTCGATGAGTGGCAAGACGACGGAAGTGACAAGCACCGTGCTCGGCTTGAGCCCGACCCCGCGGGTAAGGTTGATGCGGAGGATCATCCTTGGTCCTGGGTCGGTGAGGTGAAGCAAATGGGGATGGTGGTCGAGTGCTGGGCGAACGACGAAGGGCCTGACGTGGCTTCCGGTCAAGGGGGGAAATGACGCTGAAACTCCTCAGACCGGGGCTCCGATTTCGACCCCAAAGGGCGATGATGGAGAGGCGTCCGTCGTGCCTGAGAAAGACCCGCCCAAGAGAGTCGTCAGAGTCGGAGCCCTCAGCACGACGGGGGGGCAGTTTCGTCGGGGCTGACGAAGTGCGTGGAACTGTCGAAGGCAACAGGCACCTCTTCGACTTCTGCTACCAGGAGGGCTTGAAGCGCAATCGCTTCCTCCAGGGAAGAGTCGCCGCGAAGTTCGAGATTCTCCCGGATGGTACAGTGAGCGGACTCACCAATGGCGGCAGCGACTTTCCGGGTCCTGAGGTCATCTCATGCGTTTTTGGATCGTTTGCCGGTCTCAGGTTTGTTCCACCTGATCAGACGGTGACGGTGATCATCCCTCTCAGCTTTTCAACAAGGCCGCTTCCTCAAGGCGAGTAGACACTCATCCTCGTGCATCCGCACCTCCACCTCTGAAGATTCTTCCAGCTTTAGCCGGGCAAGCCGGTGGTACCGATCCACGATGACCCACTGTTCCCCGTTCTTGAACATCTCAAGAGGGTATGAGGTGTCCACCGATTGAATCCGGTCCCATCGCCTGCGGTGACCACAGAGCCACCTCTGCCATCACGCCAGCCTGAGATGCCCGCCAGGCCGTTGAAATGCCACCTGCACAGCCTTGTCCGGAAAGCCCTCCTTCAAAGGCCGACACGGAACGCCCGCCAGACGAAGACTCATGTTCAGCAAGGACTGCTCGTGCTTCCACCAAGCCTCCATGAGAAAGGCAAAATCATTGAGGGAACCGAGCACACTTCGGCTCGCCGTTTCGCGATACACCCCTCTCTCACCGCCTCGATCTCGAACTCGACCTGAGCCGCTCCGAGACCAAAAGCACCGAGCACTTCGGAGACACGACCGACCAAGACCTCGCGAAGGTCTTTGACGCCCTTCAGCGGGAACACCACGGGGAGGAGCAGTCCTGGAGCTTCTTGGTCAGGCGGATCGTGAGCACGCCAGAGGGTAGCAGCTCAAACCCGAGACACGCAGCTCCCTCTATTCCCGGACTAACGTCAACTGGCAGTTAGCTCAGCGGTCAAGAGCCCAACAATCCGAGCAATTGCGTTTCGACGAACGAAGACGCTCGGAACCACTGTTCCTCGACTCCAGCGGCTGATCGTTGCAGTTGTGACAGCGAATTCCTCTGCGAGCTGTGCAGGCGTCACCCCGTAGTCTGTTGCTGCGTTGATGAGTGCCGTGAAATCACCCCGGATCTCGGGGTCGAAGCCGGCCTGTAGTTTCGTGATCAGATCGTTGATATCGTCCCGACGCTTCTCATGCAGAGTCCTGGACAGAACACCGGGTGGGTCTGAATTCGTGGAAGTCTCCATGAGTTCAATCTAAGTCCGTTTGTTACATAATGCAAGAATATTACACCGTGTAATGAACTGGCGCTTCCATATCTTCACCTAAATATTGGAATTCATTAGTGTCACAGCCCCTCCTGCTTCGTCACGCCACCTCAAGAGACGCCCGAAAGGTAGCCGATTTTTACGAGAGTAATTCTCATCCTAATCTGAAAGCACGAGGTGAGGAGGAGATGCTTGCGGCGGCCAAAGTGGATCGGCGGCTCGTCATGGTCCTCGATGGCGACGAGATAGTCGCTGCCGCTGCGGTCTTTGACCATATCGATGGCTCATATTTCGAGTCGGGGGCCGCCCGTGTCATCCTGAACGGCTACAACCTCCAGAAACTACTGCTCTGGGCGCGAACCGTTCACACGTTCCTGATGGACCCTCCCGGAAAGGAGTTCTTCTCGGTGGTTCGGGAGAATGGAGGCGTAGACGCTCAACGCTCCCAGGCGTCGCTCGTCAAATCAGGATTTGAAGTCTGGAACTCTGTGCCTGATGAAGCACGTGCTTTGAAGCCCGAAGGAAGGATCTTTTTTCGCCTTCCGCGAGAGGCCCTGGTCACGCACGCCAAGCACCTTCTGGCGGCAGAGCAGAACGCCCTCACCCACCGGGAGACTGGCCAGGTCTTGAAATTGGATCTTGGTCTCGAATCACTGAGCTACCATCGCGATGCAGTCGAGAGCCTAGCAAGCGGAAGTCTTGAGTGCCTCGGCGAGCACATCTAGGCCAGTGGATCTGGCGACCCCGAATATCGTCGGCATATCGTCGGCAGCCCCCCAAACTTCCCGATTCCGACGAAAACCCAACTCGCGATTCAGCCGAAACAGGCTGAAATAGCTGCATCGTGATCAGACGCGCCGGATTTAGGTTCCGGTATCGTAAGATGTGGGGGTTCAAGTCCCTCCTTGCGTACAAGACTAGTAAAGGCGACAGCGGAAACGCGAGTCGCCTTTGCTTTGTCTTTCACTCGAAGCAGCAACCGCAAAGAGGGACTTGAACCAATCTGACAAAGCGAGGAGAGGAGGAGCGCAGGCGAGTGCTTTGTGGCGCGTGCCAACACGGCGCGAAAGGAAGCGGAACTGTGGTCACCCGTGGCCCGGGGCTGGTTGCCCCGTCCCACCCGCTCACACCAGGACGAACCAACCTGAACTCGCCAGACTGGCAAGACGATTTCCTTCTCGCTGGACTCGTCTTCGGCCTGCGCGAGCGGGGCCTGTCTCCCAGCCCCCATCAGGTCTACGGATTTGCGCCGCATCCAGCGATTCGCGGTGAAGTCGATCTCGACCAGGCAATCGTTTTATATCTCGTCGTGTGGCACGCGATTTGTGCTCAGACGGTTGGCGAGCCGAGATAGACTCGGTTCCTCTCCTTATTTACTGTCACCCTAGGTGGGAGCCTCCGCTCGTTGAGGGTTCGAATGGCCGCTGGTGCGAACCGCCTTGGCTCAAGACTCTCCAGCCCGCGCATCTTGAGATGAGTCAGGCGGCATTCGCTCTGCGTGTGATCGAGGAATGATGAAGTCCGTTCGCGACAGTCTAGAAATGTTCATCGAGCAGACCGTCGCCCAGGTGAAGTACCCTCTGGCTTTCGGATTCCTGGCGACTGGCGCTGCGCTATTCGCATCTCAGATGGACCTAACTGGTCGGCGTTTCTTCTTTTGGCCACAAGGCTGAGGGCAACCCACCGGTCACTGACATACGAAACTCTCGCTCACCCATCCGACGACTCACAGCCCCGGCCGCGAATGCATTTTCGTAATGCCAAATATCCCCCAGCGTAATCACACCAACAAGGGCGTCTGCTTCGCTCACCACGAGCATTCGACTCACGCCCTCCCGTTTCATCGTGTCCTCCACCTCACCCATAGGGGCGCCAAGCTGACAGAAAAGGGGAGGGCTAGTCATCACTTGTTCAACAGATGTCACATCGACGTGCAGGCCTTTGGCACATGCCCTCGTGACGATATCCCGGTCTGTGACAACCCCCACTGGACGACGGGCCTCGTCGCATACACAGACCATTCCGACCCCCTCGTCTGCCATGGCTCTCGCCGCCCGCTGAAGCGTGTCCCCCGGATTCAGCACCACAAAGAATCTGTTCATGACTTCTTGAGCATGCATGCTTTTCCCCCCCAGGAGATGAGAGCAATCGCCGTGCCGCGATTCAACTGGCACAATTGGTGCTTGGCGGAACGAGCCAGGTAGTGAATTTTGCGATGAAGAAAGCGCCAGAATTCCTCGCGAGGTCCCAGGATAACAGTCGCGTGATCTGTTCACACAAGACAATCCATGCGCGCGAGGAGCCGCGAGGCTGCATATTTTTCGTGAATGGACGTGGCAATCTGACCACGGCATGAATGGTCAGTCTTTGCATCACGCGCTCTGTAGGAGAGAACAGTCTCACCAAATTTCTGGAAAAATTCTCAGAACACCTCCAATGTAGTGGTTGGTACACTGGTTGCTTAGGGGGACCAATGAAAGCGTGGAGACGGTGATGAGCTGTAGAACGACCCAACACCTGGCGAATGAACATCGAGAGATTGAAAGCATCCTCAGTGCATTCGAAAATTTCCTCACCCACATCGCTGACGAACAGGGTGGAGAGAGAAGGCGCGAGCTGTGGGGGTTACTCGACAATTTGACCGAGAATCTCTTTCTCAAGCACGAAGAGAAAGAAGAAGTGGTGCTCATGCCTGAGCTACTTCGTAGCGGACTGAGCTGGTCGAATGCAATCTTGTCGCATGTCCGCACGGAGCATCGGCAAGGACGTTATTTACTGCGCAGCTTGCGTCAGGCTTGTCATCAGGTGCCTTCCTGGACCGAAAAAAATCGTCAACACTTTCTTTCCGTGAGTAGAGAGTGGGTGAAATTCATGAGGCACCATATGGAGCAGGAAGAAACCCGACTTTTCCCGCTCCTTGATACCAATCTTGAGCAGGAAGACGACGAGCGAATCGTCAACGAGTTTGAGCGCATTGATCTCGACTTCGAAGAGATGTTGGATGCGGACTTTTTCAGAGAAGGTAAAGAAGCTTTTCTCCAGAAGTACGAGGCTGCATAGCGCTACCGGGAATAGGCCACCGCGGGCTCAAGGCGCACATACTGCGTACCCCTCGACAGCGATTTGAGTTTGCTCTCAACTTGCATTTGGCGGTGCGGTCAGGTTTGCATTATTGTATCTTTTCATCATGAGTTTGCATCATTCCATCGACTACATCGAATTTCAGGTCACTGATTTGGCGGAGGCGAAAGCCTTCTACGGCAGTGTTTTTGGCTGGTCCTTCAAGGACTACGGGACAAAGTATTCTGGCATCGTCGGCAACGCCCGCGCTCGCGGCGGGATGGAAGAAGTGGATATCATGAGGCCCATCGGTGGACCCCTTGTTGTGCTTTATTCCAACGATCTGGAGAAGACGCGTGCTGAAATTGAGGAAGCTGGAGGCACCATCGAGCTCGAAGCCTTCGACTTTCCCGGAGGGCGCCGCCTGCACTTCAGTGATCCAAGCGGGAACGTACTCGGCGTGTGGACGGTCCGCTAACGACGAATGCCCCTAGAGCTTTCCCAGATACTTGAGTCGACGTACCTCGTCGTAGCGACGTTGAGCCAAACGAACGGTGGCCTGATCGACCATGCGTCCGTCCACGGCAATTGCGCCCCTGCTCTGGCTTGACTTCGCTGCTTCAACGATGGCGAAAATCCGCTCAATCTCTTCGGCATCGGGGGCAAACGTGGAATTAATCGTGTCGATCTGAGAGGGATGGATCGCCCATTTGCCAGAACAACCCAGGGCGGCGGCCTGAGCTGTTGCACGGGCTAGTCCTTCTTGATCCTTGAAGTGGCCCCACGGTGCATCGATTGCCTGCAACCCCCGAGCCCTAGCGCACATCACGAGTCGACTCAGAACATAGTGCCAACGGTGCCCGCCATAGACCGCTTCATCGTTTTCGCCATGCCCCGAAATGGAGACAAGCTTCGCCCCTACTGAGGCTGAATAATCTGCAATTCCGAAGACGAGTGAGACGTTGCGCTGCGAAGCTGATGCGATGTCGCCCGCGCGCTCCAGACCCAGAGCGCTCTCGATCGAAGGTTCCAGTGAGATCGGTGCGCCGTCTTGCCGACCGTGCCCCTCAAGCTCAAGTCCCGTCAATAAACGGTCTGCAAAGTGGACGTCACCCACATGCTCGACCTTAGGCAGCACAATACTGTGCAGGTGTTTTCCCGACTCTTGCACGACCTCGATGAGGTCTCGAAACCCGTGTGCCGTATCCAGTCCATTGATGCGCAGGGCTACGAGATGGCGGGACCAATCGAGCTCCCGGAGGGACGCGGCTACTTGCTTGCGCGCGATAGTCTTCTCCGAAAGAGGGACGCTATCTTCGAGGTCGAGCATGACCACGTCCGCGCTGCTGCCCTGTGCCTTGATGTGCATCTTAGCCACGTGTCCAGGCACGGACAGTATCGATCGACGAGGCTGGGAGAGCGAGTCGGTCATCACCTATTTCATGCTTCCGGTTTCGATAAACTTCAGATGCATCTCGAAAGCATGTCGGAGCAGAAGAGGTGTGTGTTGGCTGGGTGCCTCGCGTAGACCCCGCTCGAGATGCTCAGTGAGAATGGGCTTGTAGTCAGGGTGAACGCAGTTCTTGATGATGCGACGGGCGCGCGCGACAGGGCTGAGTCCACGCAAATCGGCGAGACCTTGCTCGGTCACGATGACGTTGACGCTATGCTCGTTGTGGTCAACATGGGAGACCATCGGTACGGCTGCGGAAATCTGTCCTCCCTTGGCGATTGATGGGGCCATGAAAATCGACACGTAGGCGTTTCGACAGAAGTCACCACTGCCTCCGATCCCATTCATCATTTTGCTGCCCAAAACGTGGGTCGAATTGACGTTTCCGAAGATATCAAATTCCAGCGCAGTATTCATTGAGATCACGCCCAGGCGTCGAATGACCTCAGGGTTATTGCTCATCTCCTGCTGACGCAGAACAAAGCGTCCTTTGAGGCGATCAATATCGGCGTTGAAACGTTCTTGACCCTCCGCGGAGAGGGTAAGTGAACAAGTGGAAGCCACTTCGAGTCGGTCGGCGTCGATGATTTGAAAGATCGAATCCTGAATGACTTCAGTGTACATCGAGATGGGGTCGAGGCCCGGATAGGTCGCCACGGAACAGAGCACGGCATTGGCGACATTACCGACACCAGACTGGTACGGCAGGTTCTTCGGCATGCGTCCAGACTTCTGCTCAGCCACGATAAAGTCCATCACGTGAGCAGCGATTGCGTTGCTACAATCGTCCGGCGCGCGGAATCCCGCGTTCGTGTCTTTGAGATTTGTCCTGACGATGCCGACGATCTTCTTGGGATCGACCTGAATGTAAGGAACTCCGATTCGATCGCCGGGAAAAAAGATGGGTAGAGGCGCCCGGTTGGGAGGGCTTTCCGGCAAGTAAACGTCATGCATGCCCTTGAGCTTCATGTCGCAGGCCTCATTCAGTTCAATGATGATACGGTCGGCGCTTTGGGCATAGGTGGCGCTCATCCCACCCGACATCGTCGGATAGATTCTTCCATCGTTGGTGACGTCTACGGCTTCGATCAACGCCATGGTGCAGCGTTCCACGAAACCGTAGCGCATGTATTGAGCAACATGTGATAGATGCAGATCGACGAACTCAACCTCGCCACTGTTCAGAGCGGCGCGCATGTCGGCATTGGACTGATACGGCAGGCGCTTTCGAATGGCCTTCGCGCGTACGAGCGAACCATCTAGTTCGTCGCCGACACTTGCACCAGTAAAGAGGTTGATCTTGAAATCCTCACCGCTCTCGTGCAGAGCTTCCGCTCGCTTGGCCAACGCGATGGGAACTGCTTTCGGATAGCCCGCCGGAGTAAAGCCGCTCGCCCCCAAGGTTTCGCCGTTTCGAATCAGCTTCGCGGCCTCTTCGGCGGTCATGGATTTCTCTTTAATGATTTGGCTGATCATAGTTATTCCTCAGTCAGTAGTGAGCGCCGATGCTGCAAGAACCAGACCGATCTGGCAAGGCACATGGAAGAGCAATTGCGGAGACCAGCTCTTGACGAGATTGAAATTGCGAAAGGAAAAACAGAGTGATGTTGAGTCCGCAACCAGCTGCGTCCCGTTACATTGAGTGCACGCAATGGAAACAATCCACTCACCTTCGAATGCGCAAAATACGCGTCGATGCCAGGTCTCGCCATCATTGAACTGCAGAATTTTCACGCGTCATTTTTGTAGGCCCTCGTTCGTCGACAATTCCGAACGCCAGGGATAACATCCAGTTCAGTGGAGACGCGCAACTCTCATGGAGCAATTCTCATGGAGTGCGCCCCACGCAACGACCCGCTATTGACACCGGGCCCCCAAACGAAAGTGGGATTGAGAAATGATTCACAAGATTGATCATCTCGGAGTCGCCGTGAAAGACCTCGACGAAGCCGTCAAATATTACGAAAATGTGCTCGGATTACAGTGCGAAGGTACCGAGGAGGTCCACTCACAAAAGATCCGCACGGCGTTCTTCAACGTAGGCGGCGTCCACATCGAGCTCCTTGAGCCAACGAGTGACGACAGCCCCGTTGCCAAGTTCCTCGCAAAGAACGGCCCCGGTATTCACCATTTAGCTTTTGGCTCGGACGACGTGCAGGGCCAGCTAGACAAAGCCCAAGCGCAGGGCGTTCGCCTCATCAACGAGAGCCCGGTACCAGGGGCAGGCGGAAAGAAGATTGCGTTCTTGCACCCGAAGTCTACCCTCGGCGTCCTGACAGAGTTCTGCATGCCAAATGAGGACGGAGGTCACTAATCTCATGATCGCCCAAGAGTTCATGGACAAACTGGACGAGCGCCGCAAGGAGGCGCTCGCCGGAGCTGGTTCCGAAAAGCTAGAAAAGCGCCACGCCAAGGGGCAGATGGGCGCACGCGAACGCGTCGACTACCTGCTCGACGATTCGACTTTTGATGAGTTCGGAATGCACGTGCAGCACGACTGTCACTCGTTCGGGATGGAGACAAAGACGCTCCCTGGCGATGGGGTGGTTACAGGATGTGGCTACATTGATAGCAGGCCCGTTTCGGTGATCTCTCAGGACTTCACAGTGGGTGGTGGGGCCTTGGGGCGAATGCACGCCCAAAAGATTTGCAAAACGATGGACCGCGCTGCGGAATTGGGCACTCCGGTAGTCGCCATCAACGATTCCGGAGGTGCGCGCATCCAAGAGGCGGTGGATGCACTGTCCGGCTACGGACAAGTGTTCTTCCGCAACGTCAAACTCTCTGGTCTTGTTCCGCAAATCGCAGTGATCGCTGGCCCGTGTGCCGGCGGAGCTGCCTATTCGCCCGCGCTCATGGACTTCTTGATCATGACCAAGACCAACGCCAGCATGTTCATCTGCGGCCCCGAAGTCATCAAATCGGCGACCGGCGAGAACGCCACAATGGATCAGATTGGCAGTGCCGCAGCGCACGCCACGGTCTCGGGGAACATTCACTTCGTCGCTGAAGACGACGCCAACGCTCTGGATATCGCGCGCAAATTACTGTCCTTTCTGCCGTCAAACAACATGCAGGACCCGCCCCACCAGCCGACCGCAGAGGTGTCTCTCGCTTCGGACCCGGGGATGAACGAACTGATTCCTGAAGACATTCGCAAGCCGTTGGATGTTCACTTGGTCATCCAACGACTTGTCGATAACGCGGACTACCTTGAGGTCCAGAAGGACTTCGCGCCCAACATCAGCGTTGGTTTCGGGCGCATCGATGGAATAGTCGTGGGCATTGTGGCCAACCAACCGACAGCAAAGGCGGGAACCCTCGACATTGATGCATCGGACAAGGCCGCGCGATTTATTCGTTTCTGCAACGCGTTCAACGTCCCACTCGTGACCCTCGTGGACGTACCTGGATTCCTTCCTGGTGTGGCCCAAGAGCGAGGCGGAATCATTCGACACGGTGCAAAGATGCTCTTTGCCTATGCCTCCGCAACAGTTCCGAAGGTCACCGTCATCTTGCGTAAGGCTTATGGCGGGGCTTATCTTGCAATGTGCTCGCAAGACATGGGAGCAGACAAGGTTTACGCCTGGCCTACAGCAGAAATTGCAGTCATGGGAGCCGAAGGGGCGATCAACGTTCTCTATCGCAAGGAAATCAAAGAGGCTGACGATCCAGTCGGGCGCAAGGCCGAGCTCATCAAGGAGTACCGCGACAAGTTTGCATCTCCCTATCAAGCTGCCGAACGGGCCATGATTGACGACGTGATTGATCCCGCCATGACAAGGGCGAAGGTATCCGTTGTGCTCCGCAACTCAATCAGCAAACGGGTTACCCGTCCCCCGAAGAAGCACGGGCTTATTCCTCTATGATCAGCGAAGTTACCTTGGCAGCGGCGCCGCACAACGCCACTCAAGTCGGCCATCACTCCCAGATGAACCTGGGAGAAATTATCGAGTTTCTTCTCACGGGTGGTGTCGTCGTGTACGGCACCCTGACGCTGCTCGCTGTCTTAGGCGTCGTCGGCGGCCACTTCTTCACCTGGCTTGAACGTCGCTACGGCAACGTCGACGATCCCATCGTCCGTCAAGAAGAACGGGCCAGACGAAAGGCTGAAATCGAGGAACAGCAGCGAATCGTCGCAGTCATCTCGGCAGCCGTGGCACAGGTCGTGGAAGCACCCCATCGGGTCGTCAGCTTCAAACAGGTGGGCCCGAGCAACTGGTCATTAGAAGGCCGAGCTCAGCACCATTCTTCCCATAAGGTCAGGTAATTCTTCATGAAACAGCTCCGTGTAACCGTCGACGGAAAAGCATATGACGTAGTAGTCGAAGTCATTGGCGATAGCTTGATCTCTGGGAAACGTCCCGATGTCAGCGCTATCGGTAGTGCCTCGGTTTCGGCGCCCGTCGCTGCTGCCAAGAAACCGGCTGCAGCAGTCACAGAGGACGGCGCAGTGGTCAGCCCCATGTCGGGATCCATCGCGCAGGTTCTTGTTGCGAACGGCGACAAGGTTGTCGCCGGGCAAGAAGTTATTGTGCTTGAGGCGATGAAGATGGAAACCCCCATCAACGCACCTACGGACGGCGTGATTTCTGGGCTGAGTGTCACCAAAGGCACCACAGTCGAGGAAGGGCAGCCCCTCTTCAAATTGGAGTCCTAACTCATGCTCGAGACCCTCTCTTCGATGGTCGAGACAATCGTCTCGATGACCGCCTTTAATGCCATCACCTGGAGAATGGTGATGATGTGGGGCGTCGTCGGGCTGCTCTTCTATCTCGCGATCAATCACAAGTTCGAGCCGATGCTGCTCATTCCGATTGCCTTTGGCGCCTTGCTGGCCAACCTACCGACACAGGGCATCATCAACGCTCCTCACGCTGGGGAGCCCGGAGGACTTTTTTACTACATCTCTAAGGGTATCGAATGGGAGCTCTTCCCCCCGATTATCTTCATGGGTGTCGGCGCGTTGACGGACTTTGGTCCGCTGATCGCCAATCCACGCGTTCTCCTCCTAGGGGGTGCGGCCCAGGTGGGCGTCGTCGCCACCTTCATGGGTTGCTTCTTGTCGGGCTACTTCACGCCTCAGGAGGGCGCCGCGATCGGAATCATCGGCGGCGCCGACGGTCCGACCTCCATCTTCCTCGCCAACAAGCTCGCCCCCGACTTAGTCGGACCAATCGCCGTGGCAGCTTACTCTTATATGGCGCTCGTTCCGCTGATCCAGCCGCCGATCATGCGGTTGCTGACGAGTGAAAGCGAACGGAAGATTCGAATGAAGCAGCTCCGTAAGGTATCGAAGCTTGAGCGACTCACCTTTGCCTCCGGCGTGATGATGATTTGTATCATCATCATTCCTTCGGCCTCGGCCCTGATCGGTATGCTGATGCTCGGCAACATCCTCCGCGAGAGTGCCGTCGTCGACCGTCTGACTAAGGCATCGCAAAATGAGATCATCAATGTGGTCACTATCTTTCTGGGAACCGCTGTGGGGATCACCATGAACGGAGACGCCTTCATCAACTCCCGGACATTGATTATTCTCGGTATGGGTATCGTCGCATTCAGTATGTCGACGGCCGGAGGACTATTGATGGCAAAGTTGATGAACTTGCTCTCGCCTAAGAATCCGATCAATCCTTTGATTGGAGCTGCCGGAGTTTCTGCAGTTCCGATGGCGGCGCGAGTCGCTCACCAAGAAGGGCAAAGGGCGGACAAGGACAACTACCTTCTCATGCACGCAATGGGGCCCAACGTCGCCGGCGTCATTGGCACGGCTGTGGTCGCTGGCTACTTCATCATGTGGTTCAAATGATCGAATCCATGCCGCTGTACGTCCCCCTTTCGACTTCCGGAAACACGGAGGCTGTGGATACTTGTGCGATCAAACATCAAGTGGCGAGGTCACTTCGCGCTAATTATGCAGGCCTTCTTTTCGATTCGAAGTTGACAGGCAAATTTGGCCCGAAGAATAAAGATGGTGCGCCTGCTTTTTGCGCAAATCCCGCAGGGGAAATGCCACTATTTGTAGTATAAAGAGGTCGCAAGTTCGCGACTTCGCCGAACGCTGTTGAAGCCGTCACGGCCCCTTGCCGGCGGTCGCGATTCAAATTCCCAATAAACACCGAAGGAGAAGCACAGGTGGCAAAAGAACGCTTGTTCGAAGACTTCCCGCCCGTCAGCGACGAGCAATGGCGCGCAGTAGTCGAGCGCGACCTGAAAGGCGCGGACTACAACAAGAGGCTAGTCTGGCGTTCTCACGCCGGTTTGGCAGTCCAACCTTTCTATCGTCGTCAGGACCTAGAGAAGCTCGGCTACCTCAAGAGCCAAGCTCCAGGTGCCTTTCCCTACGTCCGTGGAAAAAAGACGGACGACAATCGCTGGCATGTTTGCCAAGCGATCACTCGCCGGACTCCATCTGACGCGAACGCCGTTGCCCTCAAAGCTTTGTCGGCGGGCGCCGAGGCGCTCTCGTTCCGCTCCGCCGCCTGCAACGATAGGCTCTACGATCAACGAATCCTCAATCTTGCTGACTTCGAGACCCTGATGAAGGGCATCGATTTAACCGAGGTACCCGTGCACTTCGACTGGGCTCGGTCCACTCCACAGGCGGCAGCGTATCTCAAAGCCTACTGCGACAAGCAGGGCATCGGGACGACGACGATTGCGGGTAGTTTGGAGTTCGATCCGCTAGGCATCATCGCCAGCTCTGGCAAAGCGCCGGCTGATCTTAACGCGTACTGGGACGGTGTTGCTGCGTATCTCAAAGATGCGAAGTCCGCGTTTCCTGGCATGAAGCATCTCGTCATTCACACCGACGTGTATCTGGAAGCCGGTTCAAGCTTGACCCAAGATCTTGCTCTGGTGATCAGTCAGGTTGTTGAGATCCTTGACGCCCTCACTGATCGAGGGTTTAGCGCGGAGGATGCCCTCCAGCTGATAGGGATAAAGGCCAGCGTCTCAAGCAGTTACTTCGTGGAAATCGCCTTCTTTCGTGCGCTGCGATTGCTTTGGGCGGACGTGGCAGCAGCTTACGGTGTTGATGGCGGGGCCGCCCAGGCGTGGGTACACGCCGAAACCTGCGACCTCAACAAGACCGTCTACGACCCGCACGTCAACATCCTTCGCCAGGCAACAGAAACCATGTCCGCCGTGATTGGCGGAATCGATGTGATGAGTGTTCAGCCCTGGGACTCTGTTTGCGGCACTTCGACCGAGGCAACCGAGCGGCTCGCCCGAAACAGCCAGCTCGTGATCCGGGAAGAGACAGGACTTGATCACGCCGTCGACGCGTCGGCGGGCTCCTACTACATTGAAAGCCTGACCGATGGCCTCAGTGAAGGCGCTTGGAAGATGTTCCAGGAGATTGAGAGCGGTGGTGGTTTTATCTCCGCGCTTGAGGCAGGCACAATCGCCTCATGGATCAAAGAATCCCGCGCCCAGCTGGACAAGGGAGTCGCCTCGCGGCGCATCAATTTGCTGGGAACCAACCAGTTTCCCAATGCCAAGGAAACCATGGCGAGCAAACTCGAACTCGACAAAGGACTGGAGCTGAGCAGTGCGCAGCTCGCGCCCTGCCCGAGCCGGTTCGCGGACATGGTCGAGAAAGTCGTCGAGGGCCTTCCCTTCAGCGACCCGCTCCTCGGTGAGTCTAAGGACATCCCAGCGGTTCCCCACCGTCGGCGCCTGGCCAAAGCCTACGAGCAGCTGCGCCTGTCTGTGGAGTCATTAGACAAGCAGCCTTGCGTCTATCTGTGGACGTTCGGAAACTTAGCTTTCCGTAAGGCTCGCGCGGGGTTCTGTCAGAATCTCTATTCTTGCGCCGGATTCAAGCTTGTTGAGGGCAATGGTTCGACGAACGTCGAAGAAAATTTGAACGCCATCGAGGAGCTTGGCGCAAAATGGGTCGTCTTTTGCTCTTCAGATGAAGAGTACCCCACTGAGGTCCCGCCCCTGGTCAAAGCGCTCAAGGACCGTTTTCCTCACGCCGTGCCCATCGTCGCCGGCTACCCTCAAGACTCCGTTCAGGCGTTGGAACAAGCGGGAGTCGCCGACTTCGTGCACCTGAAGACCGAAGCTGTCTCGTATCTAAGCGAGTGTGTGAAGCTCGCAGGAGGTGAATCATGAAACCCGACTTTTCCAAAGTAGATTTCCGCCGAGCGGGGAGTGAGACTCAACCTTCCGGGTCGCTCCGAATGAGTGCTGAACAAATCTCAGTCGATTCCTACTATGGACCCTCGGCGCTTGAGGGCATGGAGCATCTCGATTACGGGGCTGGTCAAGCTCCCTATTTCACGAGGCCCCTACTCGGCAATGTACGCGATGCGTCCGTGGACGATCCGTCAATATGCCGGCTTCTCGACGGCTCAAGAATCGAATGCCTTCTACCGACGCAACCTGGCGGCAGGCCAGAAGGGCTTGTCGGTCGCCTTCGACCTGGCAACCCACCGCGGATACGACTCGGACCACCCACGTGTGGTCGGTGACGTCGGCAAGGCGGGAGTGGCTATTGACTCAGTGGAGGACATGAAGGTTCTGTTCGACCAGATCCCCCTCGACAAGATGTCAGTCTCGATGACCATGAACGGTGCGGTTCTCCCCGTGCTTGCCTTCTACATCGTCGCAGCGGAAGAACAGGGTGTGGACCGGGCAGAGCTCGCGGGGACCATTCAAAACGACATCCTCAAAGAGTTCATGGTGCGCAACACCTATATCTATCCGCCCCTGCCTTCGATGAAGATCATCGCGGATATCTTTGAATATACCTCGGCGAAAATGCCGAAGTTCAACTCAATTTCTATCTCGGGCTACCACATGCAGGAAGCAGGTGCGACCGCCGATCTCGAACTCGCGTACACTCTCGCCGACGGGCTGGAGTACCTGCGCACCGGCGTGGCCGCTGGGATGGATGTCGACTCGTTTGCTCCTCGACTCTCCTTCTTTTGGGCGATCGGCATGAATCACTTCATGGAGATCGCGAAGCTGCGCGCGGGGCGCTTGCTCTGGGCCAAGATCGTCAAGCAGTTTAACCCCAAGAACCCCAAGTCAATGGCTCTGCGTACGCACTCGCAGACTTCCGGATGGAGCCTGACAGAACAGGATCCCTTCAACAACGTGGTTCGCACTGCAGTCGAAGCGATGGCATCGGCACTAGGACATACCCAATCCCTGCACACCAATGCACTCGACGAAGCCATCGCATTGCCTACTGACTTTTCAGCACGCATCGCTCGAAACACTCAGCTGTACATACAACAAGAGACCGACATCTGTCGGGCTGTCGACCCTTGGGCTGGCTCCTATCATGTCGAAAAATTGACTCATGAGCTCGTCCAGAAAGCATGGGCGCTCATTCAAGAAGTCGAAGAGAAAGGTGGCATGGCTAAAGCCATCGAAGCTGGCTTACCCAAGCTGCGCATCGAAGAAGCCGCCGCCCGCCGTCAGGCCCGGATCGATTCGCGTCGCGATGTGATCGTCGGGGTGAACAAGTTTCGTCTCCAAAAGGAGGACCCCTTGGACATCCTTGACGTCGACAACACCGCCGTCCGCCTATCACAAATCGAGCGCCTAGAGGACATGCGGGCCAAGCGCAACAAGGCGGACGTCACCGCCGCACTCGAAGCAATCACCCGATGTGCCGAAACGAAAGAGGGTAATCTCCTTGAGCTCGCAGTCGACGCTGCGCGCAAGCGCGCATCACTTGGGGAAATCTCGGATGCCTATGAAAAAGTTGTGGGGCGCTATAACGCAGCGATTCGGAGTGTTTCTGCCGTGTACAGTTCTGAGATCAAGGATGACCCGGATTTTCGGGAAGCTTGCGAATTGGTCAAGAAGTTTGAGGCTAAAGAAGGACGTCGTCCGCGCATCATGGTCGCCAAGATGGGTCAGGACGGGCATGACCGTGGGGCGAAGGTCATTTCGACCTCCTTTGCGGATATGGGATTCGACGTGGACATCGGGCCTCTCTTTCAAACGCCGGAGGAAAGCGCGCGTCAGGCTGTCGACAATGACGTCCACATCCTCGGCGTATCGTCGCTAGCGGCGGGGCACAAAACGTTAGTTCCTCAGGTCATTGATGAATTGAAGAAACTCGGACGCGGAGACATCATGGTCGTTGCGGGAGGAGTGATTCCTGCACAGGACTACGATGTGCTGTATGACGCGGGCGTGGCTGCGGTCTTCGGCCCCGGCACAGTGATCTCGGTAGCGGCCAAGGCGATCCTCGAGCTGATGCTCAAGGATTGATCTCATCGAGCTTAGCTTAGCTAAAAGGGTCGCCCCTAGGGGCGGCCTTTTCTTGTGCCGCGTGAATTCCGTTGGCGTCAAATGCACTGCAACTTGCTGCTCTTATCACTCCCTTCTGATAGATCATCTTTATGGCTGAACTGGACTGGACGCTGGAGAACTCGGCCCTGAGCATTGCAAAAGGGAAAGAGAGTGGCTCCCCGCTGAATCCCCGTTTTCATCGACGTCCACCTCCGCTGCCAGATCTCGAGACGCTGCGCGTGCGGATCTTGGAAGGCGACCGCCCGGCGCTGGCGCGTGCCATTACCCTCGTCGAGAGTACCCGACCCGACCACCAGGCTTTGGCTCGCAAGCTGGTGGACCAACTCATGCCGCACACCGGCAAGAGCTATCGCATTGGTATCACAGGCGTGCCGGGTGTCGGTAAGAGCACCTTCATCGAGACCTTCGGGAGCTACTTGATCCGTGACTTCGACAGGCGCGTGGCCGTCCTTGCAGTGGATCCGAGTTCGAAACGCAGTGGTGGGAGCATCTTGGGAGACAAGACGCGAATGCCAGAGCTCTCCAATCACCCCAGAGCCTTCGTCCGACCTTCGCCTTCGTCTTGTTCACTCGGGGGGGTCGCTCGAAAGACGCGAGAGACAATACTTCTCTGTGAGGCGGCCGGATTCGATACCCTGCTCATCGAGACGGTCGGAGTAGGGCAGAGCGAGACTTCTGTGGCGGGCATGGTCGATTTCTTTCTCCTACTCATGTTGGCTGGTGCCGGGGATGAATTGCAGGGGATCAAGCGCGGCATCATGGAAATGGCTGATGGGATGACCATCACCAAGGCCGATGGCGACAACATGCCTCACGCTGAGGCTGCTCGCGCTTCGTACCAAGGCGCTCTGCATCTGTTCCCAGCCAGCGATAGCGGGTGGATCCCCCGGGTCACAACTTGCTCGGCTCTGGCCAATCAGGGGATGAAAGAACTCTGGCAAATGCTCGAAGACTTTCGGCTTCAACTGACCGAGGGAGGGGACTGGGACACGCGCCGCCGCGGGCAGCTTCGAGCTTGGATGCGTGAGACCATCGAGCACGCACTGCTCGACCGCTTCTACGCCACCCCTGGCATGACCTCGCGCCTCGCACTTGCCCAGCAATTGGTCATGAACGGAGAAGTAAGCCCTTTCGAGTCGGCGATGAATTTGCTCGAACTCGCTCGCTCCTCATCGTCAGCAAAAGAATAGGCTGAGCCCTTCACTCGGCAGCAGGTGTATCCGCGACGCGATGCTGGACTGCCGGAGCCATTCCCCTGAGTCCAGCGGCCTTGAGTAAATCTTGGTCTTGATTCTCTTCGGGATTGGGAGTGGTTAGGAGCTGGTCGCCATAAAAAATGCTGTTCGCGCCCGCATACATGCACATCATTTGAGACTCTCGATTCAGGTCTGAACGGCCGGCGGACAACCGCACCTTTGCCTCTGGCATCATGAGGCGTGCCAGAGCAATCATGCGGATCAGCTCGATCGGGTCAACGGGGGGCAAATGCTCGAGTGGCGTTCCGGCGACGCGAACCAGCATGTTCACGGGCACGCTCGAAGGATGCTTTTCCATGTTGGCGAGTTCAATCAGCATATTGCAGCGATCGTCTTCGTTCTCCCCTGTGCCAATGATACCGCCAGAGCAAACAGAGATCCCGGCTTTGCGCACGAGCTTGAGCGTGCGCAGGCGATCATCATAATCGCGGGTGGTGATGATCGATTTGTAGTGGGCACGTGAGGTGTCGAGGTTGTGATTGTATGAATCCAGGCCAGCCTCCTTCAGTCGTAGCGCCTGCTCTTCGTTGAGCATGCCCAGGGTCACGCAGGCCTCCATCCCCAGCTCTTTGACCCCGCGCACCATTGTCAGCACGTTGTCGAATGCGTTCCCGTCCTTGATCTGCCGCCAGGCCGCCCCCATACAGTAGCGAGTCGAACCAGCCTCTTTAGCGCGACGAGCTCCTGTCAGCACGTGCTCGACAGTGAGCATCTTCTGAGGCTCCATGGTCTTGTGCTTGGAAGACTGAGAGCAATACCCGCAGTCTTCCTGACACCCACCTGTCTTGACGCTGATCAGCGTGCACAGCTGAACCTCGTCGCGTGGATGATGCTTCAAGTGCACGGCACGGGCTCGATCGATCAGTTCGAACAACGGAAGCTCATAAAGTCCTCGCGACTGCTTAAGCGTCCAGTCATGACGGACAATACCGTCGTTTTCGGTCGGAGGTGCCGAGTAGCTTGAAGTCTCAATGCAATCAGTCATGGCAGGCAAGTTGTACCGCGCTTCAGCACGGAGGGGAATAAATACGGAACTCCTGCCCAGGGCCGTTTCGCAACGAACGAACGAACGAACGAACGAACGAACGAACGAACGAACGCTCGAGTGACGCAAACTTTTCCGGTTCCAAGTATTGCGCCAAATTTCAATCGCATCCCCAGCACTACTCCGGTATTCTCAGCAAGTTCTGACCGAAGCCGAATCACTCGTTCGCAGCAATCGACTCGCGGACTCAACCCGAAAGGGTTGGTCATTGGCCTGTCACTTTACGAGGAAAAATTATGAAACCTGTTCAGCTCAACAACAACGTCATTAGGGATGGTCACCAGAGTCTTGCCGCGACTCGTATGCAGACGAAGCAGATGTTGCCCATCTGCGAGATGCTTGACGGTTGGGGTTTTGGAGCATTGGAAACATGGGGTGGCGCCACGATTGATTCAGGTCTGCGCTTTCTCAACGAGTTTCCGTTTGATCGCCTCGATGCGTTGAAGAAAGCGATGCCGCACACCCCTCATATGATGCTGCTTCGAGGACAGAACATCGTACAATACGCGCATTTCCCCGATGATGTTGTCACCGCGTTTATCAAGCTGAGTGCGCAGCACGGGATGAATATCTTCCGCATCTTCGACGCCTGCAACGATACTCGGAACATGGAGACCGCCATCAATGCAGCAAAGGCAGTCGAAGCTCAGGCTCATGGTACCATTTGCTTCACCCGCAGCCCCGTTCACTCCGAGCAGCGCTTCATTCAGATGGGCGTGGAGCTGCAAAGATTGGGCTGCGATGCAATCGTCCTCAAGGATATGGCTGGTCTGATTAGCCCTATCGAGGCACAGAAGATCATCCAAGGTCTCAAGAGCAAGGTCAAGATCCCTGTGTGGTTCCACACTCATGACACTGCTGGCTTGGGCGCGACTAGCTACATGTATGCTGTCGACGCTGGAGTGGACGCGATTGACCTCTCAATTTCACCATTTGCCAACGGAACTGGTCAGCCGGATGTGACGCGTATGCTCGCGCTGTTGAAAGATCATCAGCGATGCCCTGACGTTTCAGTCGGGCAGGTGGAGACGCTCAAGGATATGCGCGTACACCTCGAGGCCGTCTATCAGGAGCTCTACGCGTTCACGAGCCACAAGAACGAAGTCATTGATACAGACGCCCTCGAGTACCAGGTGCCTGGTGGTATGCTGTCGAACTTCCGCAATCAGCTCAAGCAGCAGAACATGGAAGACAAGTTTGAGGAGGTATTCCGCGAGATCCCGGTTGTACGAGAAGCACTCGGGTGGATTCCGCTTGTGACACCTACCTCACAGATCGTTGGCATGCAGGCGTTCCTTAACGTCAAATTCGGGCGTTGGAACCAGATCAGTACTCAAGCCGCCGACGTCGCCCTCGGATACTATGGGCGTACTCCCGCTCCCGTCGATCCGAAGCTGCAGGAGATGGCTGCCAAACAGCTTGGCAAGCAACCCATCACCTGCCGTCCCGTCGAAGCCCCGGATGCTAAGCACAAGCATATGGAAGACCTGCGCAAGGAACTCGAAGCGAAAAACCTTCCGAGCGACGATGAGCACTGTGTGATCTACGCGATGTTTCCCCAGCAGCTTGAAGATCATATCAAGAACAAAGGGAAGTCGCCCACGATTCAAGTGCCCAGCGGATCTGTTGGGAATAAGGCTATCCCCGGGCGCCACTACGCCATCCACATCGACGGCAAGCGTTTCGACGTCGGAGTCGAAACCTTCAACTGAGCTGGCCCGGTGGGAGACGTGATCCCTTAGTCCGGACAGCTCTTCACGACTTCGTACGCGTACTGTTCAATACACCATTGTTCGACGCACGGGGGAGCGATCGCGGCCATCGTGTAGCCGTGGTCACTCCCTTCGCCAGTCACCTCATAAACAGTGCCGTCCAGCAACACGAGAGCGCCTGTGCTCAGGTCGAGCAAGACGTCGAGTTCCCAATACTGAGCAAGATCGCATGGATCGCTGAAGTCGGCCGCCGTGTAATTGCCTGCTCCCAAAAGTGGGTGGGTGACATCATCCGCTGCACCACCCATGCCGCCGCTGGGAGAAGCAATGGAGGGATCTGGGGTGGTTCCGCCGGATGCGGGAGTTTCGTCCGTCGGCTCGGTGTCTTCTACGAGATCGCCAGCGCCGCCCCCGGCACTACAGGCGACCACAATCAGGACCAGCGCTGCCGCACTCGAGAGTAAGAGAGTTGGCTTGGTTTTTTGAATCACTGGGGACTCCTTTCAGCGCAATACGATGGGGGGAAGCACCACCTTGGGCGGCTCGTCACATTCAGGTTCGGCCCCCCACACGAGCACGCCTTCAGAGTAGGCGGGGATCGAGGGGGAGAGCTCAATCTCTTCGGTCAAAGGCGCCGCGGACCAGTCGTTGTCCATGTCGTAGGTACAGGCGCTTGTATTGGGCACTCCGAATTCAACGAGTGCGACTCGCGGTCCCTTGAGCCATACCTGCTCGCCCCAGAAGTTATAGGGATAGGAAAACTCGAAGTAGTAGGTGGAAGTATTCAGGGTACAGGCCTTGAGTTCGCTGACGATGGCCGGTTCTTCACCGTAGTTGTTGTGAATCACCTTGGCGGTGAGCTCGCTTGGATCCAGACCTTTTGTCTGTAGTTCCGTCGCGTCCAGGTAGTAGCGATAAGTGACGGTTTGGTCGAAACGAGGCGGGTGCGCGGTTTCATTGACCAAAGTGATTTCGATCTGGCTCCAGCAGGGACTGTCATCGTTGACTCGCGCCTTGGTGTAAAACTCCTCAAATGGTGGTTCGACCGGCGGGAAGTTCGGATCAGGGCACTCCCCACCCCCCTGGTAGGCATAGTTTCCGGCAAGAGCGCCAATGAACGCCGCGTTGTAGTCGATCGTGATTTCGTTCGAACCGTAATCGCAGCGATCATCGGAATGTTCGTCCCCTGAGTTTGGTCCACTCACGAGGGCGCCGTAGGCGATGTGCTTGCTCTCGAGAGGCTTGTCGCACAGGCCGTAGATCGAGGCATGGGTTGCGGCGTGATGCGCGCTTGATGCGAAGTTATCGCTGAAGCCCATCATGTAGCTTTGACCCAACGGGTTGTCTCCAAGCAGGTACTCGCTTTGTCTTTTCGCCCAAGGCACCAATAAGTCAGCCGTCTTCTGGCCGACGAAGCCCGCATTTTCGTATTCGGCAAGATCCGGAACGATGTCGTCCGGGAAGGTCCGCGCGTAGGTCAGCGCAACCATCTGGCCTGCCGAATTGTAACGACCCGACCCCCAGGAGACATCCACTTTCTTCGCGAAACCACCTTCGGTATGGGGCCCGCTGACCCAAGCCAGAGAATCTCTTCGAGCAATTCCTTTCATGACGTCTTTGAGCGACCCATAGTGATTGCCATAGCGCTCAAGGATCTCAGCGACTTTGAGGAAGACACCTGAGCGATGACTGTTCCAGATGTGCGTCCAGCTTTCAGTCCAGCAGGTCCCCGTCGGATCAGTCTTACAAGCAGCTAGGTCGAGGCCCGCGCCATTGCGGAAAAGTTCTACCCACGGCTCGTGGCCTGTCTCCGAATCGTCGCGGATGATGTCCTTGAGATAGCCCTCTTTGTGTGATGCATAGAGTGCAGTCTCTGCGTTCGCTCCTGGTTGATCGGCATCGGGCAAGACTTCGTGGAGCCAAACTGCGGCCCACGCGAGGTCGTCGTAGGAGCTTTCTGACTGATAAAGCCCATCAGTGTCCCATGTGGTCCCGTGGTGCTTTTTTGCGAACTCGTAGAGAGCAATCGCGTGCTTCAGTGCTCGACTCGCATACTCAGGATCTTCTCCGCGAAAATGCCACGCGGTGAGAGCCAGAGCAGCGGCCGCTCCGGCAGTGACATCGGCGGCGGGGTTTTCGTGGGTGGCGAAGTAGCCTTTGCGGGGGCAGGTCTCAGCCCGTCTCAGTTCGGGTGGCATCCAGCCGCAATCGTGGTCTGAGGCGCCCCCGACCTGATGTCCATAGCCAACGACGTTCCACTTCCAAGGATCCGGCTCCTCTGGGTTCTCGACGTAGACATTCTTGAGGGCAAAGTCAGCGTACCAGCGAAGGGCGGAAAGTGCTTCAGGGCGCATGCCGGTGTCATCAAATGGCTCAGGGAATGTCCACATCGTCCAACCCAGCGTCGCAGCCATGTAGTTCGAAGTGATGCCTATCTTGAGAAAGTCGCCTGCATCATAGAACCCCCCGGCCATGTCGAGCTCGCCATTGCCGTCTGGATCGAAGACATCTCGCCATTGTTCAATGTAGTCGGCCGACATGTTCACCCCGGTAGGGGCGTCCGCATCGAGCAGAATGTGACCATCTTGCAGGTGACTATCTCCACGCCATTGGACGAACTGGTGAGTGATGCCTGGTCCTGATCGATTCACGTTGAGGAACCACAGTGACTTTTGCAATGCCTCGCCCCACATCCCTGTTTCACCTGAGCAACCATCTCCTACAAACGCAGGAGGCGTCCAAAACTGTCGTCTCAGCTCCGTGAAGTCGACGTCCAACACACCACCAAGGTCGATGCTGTCGAAGGGACTGGACGGATCGCTGGGTTTCGTCCCAGTTCCGCCGTCTGCCAGAGAGCCGTTTTCGCCGGCTCCTGTTGGGGCACCGCAGCCTACGGAAAGCAGACTCACTGAAAAGATGACAGCTGCGCTGCCGATTGATGGGCAGAATTTTTTCATGAGAAAATCACCTGATGGATCGCTAAGCGCGAGAACCGCGGCTTACTGATCTTCTGTCCGCGGACGGACGACGAAGAGAAGCCTGCTCAGGAAATAGTGCCAGAACTCATCACCATTACTCGCAAAATCGTTCGCGATCTTTCGGCAATCTTCGCACATCGGCCGCGACCGGGTGCAATTCTAGCGACACAAATTCTGGCAATTCTTGCGCCATCAAAGAGCTTGAGCTGCCCGCTGATCGAAAAGGATGCGCCCGTCGTCGGACGAGTCAGGCCGAGGGGCAGCGGCTTGCGTGTTTAAGCGGACTCGGGAGTCTCGTTATGAGCCACAGGAGTAGGCGCCCAAGTCGACGGTGCTAGGTAAGAGCCGCGATAAAGATGCGAGGGAATCCGCGCCTTGATGGTGGCGTGCAGCTCCGGCAACTTCGACCAGTGGATCCCCGGACGTAGATGGTGAGCTGTGTGGTAACCCAAGTTGCCAGTCCAGCGATTGTACCAGGGATGGACCACGTTGTAGGAAGCGGCCATCGGGTCGTCAGTCTGCAAGCCCGCATGGTGATCGTAGGTGACCCACGCGGTGTAGGTGAGGCTGACCAGCATCGGCAGAGCAAAGACCAAAACCCCTGCGAGCGGCCTGAGCCACACAAGCCCCATCACCAGGGCCAAGGTCAATAGACTGAAGATCACGAACTGACGCTGAGCTTTGGGGAATCGGCGACCCACGTTGAAGGCACGCGGATAAGCGGTGAGCGTCGTCCACAACGTGTAGGAAAGCTCACCCATGCGGCTACCGTCTTTGTTCGTCCAGGTACTCTCGTCCTTGGTCTGATCGAGATAGTTCACATGATGACCGACCACGTGATGCAGGAACCACAAGTTGGTCGTGGTGCCCGTGTGCAGCGCGTAGCTCACTTCGAGGATTCGATTCAGGGCGGTACTTCGAAATGTCGAGCAATGCTGGTGATGGTGGCTCCAGGCACAGATCACCCCCCTCGGGATGGTCAGCAGCACAAAGTAGCCAACAAGCAGAGCCGGTTGATCGATCAGAAGGAAGACGGCGAAGTCGACCAGCGTCAAGATTGCGATGAGCGTGACGGGGAGTCGATCTTGGGGAAAACGGAACAAGCGATATTCTCGAAGAAACGAAAAGATGGGGGGAGGTGCTGGTGAGCGGGATACGTCTAGCACTCGGACCTCGGCCCCAATGTCACGATTTACTCACGGACTCGCCACTTATCAAAGTGGGTAACCAGTTGGACATGCCAAAGCGGACAAATTCCTCAGTTTCTTCATTTGTAGCCCCGGCCTTCGCTCAAGCCGGGCTAGATTTTTCCGCTGCGGACGACACTCCATCGTTGAACACTCTTTGGCTACTCAATGGCCTGGCGGTCACACCGAATTCTGTTCCACTCCGGGGATACGATCCGGTGTGCGACTTCATCTTCGATGTGACGCCGTGAGGTCCTGTTTTCTTCAGGGGAGAGGCTTGGCTACGGGCCAGGCCCCGCTGTTGCCCTTGGCCTCGCCAGGAGCTGTGTCTTGGGCATACGTGTAGAGCGGCCAACCGTCGTAAGTCGATTGACCCAATGGAGTGACTCCAAAGTCTGCTGCATCAAGCCCAGCTCCTACGTTGGGCGGAGCTGCCACTTTGACCGCAGGCCAAGTCATGTTCACGCCGGTACCCTCGCCGCCCTTGGTGTCGGTGGCAAAAGTATAGAGGGTGAATCCTGCTTCATTGGTGATGACGTCGCCGAGACCGTCAATCATCACGACTGAAAAGTCAGCCGATGTTGCGTCCTCTCCGCCGGTACCGTCACCACCGGTGCCGTCTCCCCCTGTCGCTGCGCCGCCTGTGCCAGCATCCATCCCGCCTGTCGCGGTCGCCCCACCAGTAGTCGTTGCTCCGCCGGTCGCGCCACCAGTGCCGTCAGCACCACCGGTGGCTGCAACAGCGCCACCCGTGCCAGCAGGCGTCTCAGCATCGTCGCCGGAACAGGCAAAGAGCGAAGTGCTGGAGGCGAGAGTGACTAACAGTAAAGCCGCGTAATTTTTCTTCATGCTTCTATCCCCTGAGACCTTCGTCCCTCTGATTTCAAGTGCAATGGATAGCCCCCTGGGACAAGCCTTACAACCCCGAGTCTCCCTGACTACTTGCTTGCGACTTCGAGGAACTCACGAGCAATCGGTCGACCGCTCCGGTCGTAGACATTCACGCGCACCACCCAAGGGCCTGAGCCCTCCTGCTTCGCCAAGCTCGCGGTCAATCCCTGATCAGTTCCCTGCCAATTCACCCGCACCTTGCGGGAGTTGACGGTGACTCGAACGTCGACTTCGTCTACTCCCTTGATGAGCCTCCCGGCACCGTTCCAAACTCCTACTCGCACGAGCAAGGGCTTCCCTGGCCACCGAGCGCCAGCCGGACCGAGATCGATTTCGGTGCGCATGATGCGCGGCGCCAGCACGATGACCGCATTGTGGCTCGGTGACTTCGGATCGCGGAACTCGACCCGAGTCACCCTCTGTTGGGAAAGCCCGACTGAAGAATGCGCGGGCACGTACTCGGGCGACGAACCGTACCTGACCTCAAGCCCGTGAGTCCCCGCGAGTCGCACTCGTTCGCCGCGGTCGAGAAGAAAGACACCTTCCTCAGGTGCTCTCTGCCCCTGGGCGAGACCAAGAACCTGAATTTGCAGCGGAGAAGAGAGCGGACCTTCCAAGTCGCCCTCGCCGAGCTCGCGGGCAAGAGCGAAGTAAATCCCTGCTTGTGGCAGGCTTAACCCAATCTTTTCTCCGGGCTCGTAGCGCACCGCTGGTCCCATCGCTTGGCCATGAGAATCAACGACCACGAGACGAATCGGGTTCTTGGAATTTGTTGTCACCTCGACATTCACTCCGCCTGTCATCGCTACAGGCAAGCCAGAGCGAGAACTCAGCTCGGGAGCAGCGGGTAAATCGATGTCCTTCGAGATCTGATGATTCCGGGGGAAGACACGAATCCTTCCACTTGAAAGGGGCTTGAACTTGGCATTGTGCCCCACAAGTACATCGCCGGAGACAGCGCCAATGATGATCGACTCATCAGTGACTGACATCACCATGTGCCCGCCTGTCGAAATTCCCAAGATCTTGTCGGGCCCCTGCAAGAGCACACCGCGAGGCGTAGAGGCATCGTCCAAGAACGCATCAACCCTTCCACCATCCACATGCACTGTCTGGACCGGAGCCTTCGCGCCCTTGGGCCCCACAGGGAGAAAACTAGTGAACGCAGGCTCCACAATCGCTCCTGCCCCCGCGACAAGTTTTACGTCGCGCGGAAGAATCGAAACTTCGCCCGGCGAACGGATCAGCTCTGAGCTAAATTTTCCGCTCTCGGCCCCGCTTTGCCCTGCCGAAGTGAGTTGCGCACTCGCACCAGAGGTCCAGAGCAACCCGCCGCACACCAACAACACTCCCAGCCTCGTCTTCCTCCACATCCCGCGCATCATAGCGTAGCTCTGCCGCCAACCAGCCCCCTTTCTCCGTGCGACCTCCGACGACTCAGGGGATGGCTACCGTGGTGGTGGAGATTGCTCCTCTTCCTTCAAACAGCGAAGAAGTGGCTGTGAAACACGCCGGAGAAGTGGCCCCGCGAGAAGGGCAGCGCTACCATCAGCCCATGTCTTCTCTTCGCGCCAGCATTCTTCTGACCTCTCTTGGTCTGATCGGAGCCGCATGCTCTCCCGCCGCAGCACCTCGCGGTTCAGGAGACAACGGGAATCGCGACCACGAGCGAGATCTTCGTGCATGACGAAGCGAACCCGATCCCCCAAGCCCAGTGGCGAATGAACACCCCCACCGAGATCGAACTTTTGGGGGACGCCTACACTCAGTGGCAGAGCCCAAATGTTTCCTACTTCTTCGCCGGCTTCCCCTGCGCGGCAATCATTCAGATCGTCAAATAACAACATCTGCCCGCGGCGATGACCGTCGCGCCATCTCGGAAAGTATTGAAGTCGATGCGGCGTTTCTCTTGGATAGCTGGTGTCTTTCTCTTCGCATGTAGTTCCGCGGGAACGAATGGAGAGGATTGGGGCGATGGTGAGCCTCAGGATAGTGGCAGCACGGGAGGCGCCACCAGCGCGGCAGGCGGTGCAGACGGCGTCGACGGCACCGGCGGCATGAACACCGGCGGTAGCCTGGCCGAACCCATGACGGGCGGCGGCGGAGGTGAGTCAACCGGAGGCGCGTCCTCGGGTGGCGACGCGAGCACAGGGGGCGCCACGTCAACTGGTGGCGAGGGCACTGGTGGCGAGGGTGATGGCTGTCCCTTCTCAGGGAACGTGACCTACCAGCTAAATAACCCGGAGACCTGGCCAGAGAATGTCGTCCAGTTGATCACCGAGGCGATGGACGGAGCGACTTTCTACTACAATTGCTACGCCAATCTGACGAAGAGCATCACCGTGAATTACAACGCCGGTGTGCCGACCGCCCAAGCGAACATCGACGGTTGGCTCTCGTTTGGCGCCAACACGGGCTACATGCAAGTCGCGACCGCGATGCACGAGGTCGCCCACACCCTGGGCGTCGGCTATTCGCCGTGGACAGAGCTGCTTGACGAGGGTCGCTTCACAGGTGCAGCCGTCAATGAGCTGATGCAGAACATTCCGGCCGAAGAGCGCGATGCGGATGACTACGCCCAGCGCACCTACATCACAGGGGACTCACAACACTTTTGGCCCTACGGCCTCAATCAGGCCGCGGAAAACAAAAGCGAGTGGAGCCTGATCAACCACGTGCGCATCGTGGCGGCCATTCAGATCGACAAGAAGACGTACCTCGACGGAAACTGAGCGGCTCGCCGCTCGGTGGGCCACCTCGCGCGTTCAGCCCCAGAGTCGCACGAGGATGAAGAGACCGAGCGCGAGGCCTGACGCATTCATCAGGGATAAATCGCGAAGAATCCGAGCCTATTCCTGCCGCAAAATTTCCAGCGCGGGACTCTGAGAAACCCGGCGACTGAGAACCGTGCCGAGGGCTGCACTGAGCAGCACGGTGCCGAGCACCAACAGCAGGATGAACTCGTAAGGCACGTGGACAGGCACGCTGAAGAAGATGGGCCAGAGAACGCGAGCCAACACTTCGGCCAGCAGCCAACCAAGCACGGCGCCCAACGAGGAGAGTGCGATTTGCTCGGTGAGGAGAATGTTGCGCAAGATCGCTCGTTTGGCGCCCACGACTTTGAGCAGCATCGCCTCGCGCTGGCGTGCATTGCGACCCGAGGTGACGGCGCCGCCAAGCACGAGAATGCCAGCTAGGATTGTCAGTGAGCCCAGGCCGCGAAAGACCGCGGAAATGCGCGAGATGATCAGTTTGACCGTTTTCGTCGCTTCTGTGATGTCGATCACCGTCAGGTTCGGAAATTGGCCAATCAGACTCGATTGCATCTCATAGCGACGGTAATCCCCCACTCGAAACGAGACCACATGCTGGCGAGGCGCGTCTTCGATTTCTCCTGGTGAGAGCAAGATGAGCGAATTAGGCCGCACCGCCTGCCAATGAATTTCACGGAAGCTAGTCACGAGCGCATCGAGGGGTAGCCCCTGGATATTCAAGGTGAGCACATCGCCGAGTTCAATGCCGAGGGATCCGGCAAACTGGGCATCCAGCGAGGCTTCCTGGCGTTTCGTCTGTGCGGACCAAAACTGGCCTTGGCTGAGCGATTCGGATTCAATCAGCGCATCGCGATACGAGATAAAATACTCTCTCGTGCGCACGCGGTCGCGATCCCGAGCCTCCGAGCTGCGTTCGCCTGCTCCATTTTCGGCGCTCTCTTCGTTTTCGCCGCCACCATCGGTTCCGCGAGCCTCTTCCGACAGGGGCGTGCCGTTGATGGCTGCGATGCGAGCTGCGATCATCGGGCTTTCTTCGATCTCATCGGCTCCGGCCGCTCGGATTTTGCCCATCACCTCTGAAAGCTGATCGGTTTGGATATCGATCACAAACAAGTTCGGCAGCCCGCGCTGCTGGTCGATGCTGATCGCCTGCTGCAAGGAGCTTTGCAGGATGAACATGGTGCTCAGCAGCAACACCCCGAGCCCCACAGACACGATGACACTTGTGGTCTGATTTCCAGGTCGATGCAGGTTCGCCACACCTTGACGAATGGCATAGCTCTGGGCGCGACTGGATAGCCACCTGGACGCGCGCAGCAACAAGGTAGCGAGTACCCAAAGCACTGCGACACACAGCAGAACCGCCGCGAGAAACGCGGTGCCGATTTTGTCGATGCCTGCGCTGGAAACCGAGACCATCAACGCGCCCACAAGCAGACTGCACCCCAGCGAGAGCCCGATGATTTTGCGGCGACTGCGCTTGCCGCCTTGTGATTCAACGTCGCGCCGTAAAATGCGCAGAGGACTAACGAGTGCCGTCTGCAGTATGGGAAGAAGAGTGAAGGCGATTGTCGCCAACAGTCCTGCCAGTGCGCCATAAAGGGCGGCCATCGGCTCAAGACTCAAAGTGAGACCTTCCGGCAGGAACCCTTGACCAAGAGCCGCGAGCACTCGGCTCAGCGCGAGCGGAAACAAGACTCCACATGTGGCGCCGAGTACGCAGCCGATGCTGGCTATCCAGAGCGCCATCATGCCGTAGATCGCGAAGAGTCCTCGCGGAGTGACCCCAATCACGCGAAAAATCGCTGCGTGATCGAGCTTGGCCAGCATGAAGGTGCGCATTGAAGAACCAATTCCCACCGCTCCCAAAAGCAGCGTGACCTGGGCGACCACGGTCAAGAAACCACTGAGCCGATCAAGGAAACGCTGCATGTTGCTGGTTTCATCTTCGGCTGTGGAAATGCTGACGCCGTCGCTGAGCTGATCGCTCTCAAGTTCTTCGAGCTCCGCCTCTTGCTTCCAAGCGTCGACATCGAAGTCTTTCGGAACAGCGAAGAAACGCTCGTAGCTGACGCGACTGCCTGTTTGAAGCAACTTGGTTTGGGGCAGAAAACGTTCGTGAAGGTAGACGGACGGCGCCAGGGAGAAGCCAGCAGTCGGACTCCCCGGGCGGCTGATGAACTCCGCGAGCACCGTCGCCGAAAGTTCTCCGATTTTGACGACGTCCCCCGGCTTCAATTGAAGCCGCCGAGCGATCTGCCCATCGATGACGACCTGAGGTGCATCTTCGAGGCGCTCAAATTGGCGCGCCGGAACGGTGTCAATCTTTCCGTAGAATGGAAAGTCACTACCCACCGCACGCACCCGCACAAGCTGGGTGCTGGGCTCATTGCTGCTCTGCTTGGGACTCCCCTGTTCACCGCCCGGCTCAGCGCGGCTTTGGTCGCCGCGGCTGAGCATCGAATAGAAGCGCGTCTGATTCGCGCTGCGAGCGCCTCTTTGCTGAAGCTCGCGGGTCAGTGCTTGGGCCCGAGTATCTTTCAATGGCCGCCGAGCAGAGATCATGAGATCCGCGCCCATGGTGGTTTGCGCTTGTCCAGCCAGACTTCCGTTGATCGACGCAGTCACGGCGCGCACCAGGGTGAGCGCGAAGACGCCGAGGGCAATACAGGCAACGCAAATGGAGAGACGACCCCAGCTGCGCCGGGTTTCAGCTCGCGCGAGTCTCCAGGCTGTGGCGCGATTCAAGGTTCAGCCGACTTGCGATTGTGAGTAATGATTTCCACGAGTCGCCCGTCCTTGAGACGCGCTTCCCGATCGGCGCGGGCGGCGAGAGTCGTGTCGTGAGTCACGAGAATCAGCGTCGCCTCACGATTCACATCAAGCAGGAGTTTGAGCGCCTCCGCGCCACTCACCGAATCGAGATTGCCGGTGGGTTCATCCGCCAACAAAATCGACGGCTTGGCAATCGAGGCGCGAGCGATCGCCACGCGTTGCATCTCGCCCCCCGAGAGCTGAGCAGGAAAATGCTTCAAGCGGCTACCAAGACCGACCTGCTCAAGGAGAGCCTTGGCTTTGGCGTTGCCCTCCGGATCGCCGAGCAAGTCCGCAACAACGCGCACGTTTTCCAAAGCAGTCAAAGTGGAGATGAGCTGAAAGTTTTGAAACACGAAGCCGACGTTCTTTCCCCGAAACGTCGAGAGCGCGTCTTCGCTCATGCTCTTCAGAGAATTGCCTGCCATGAGCACGTCACCTCGCGTGGGGCGGTCAAGGCCGGCGATCAGGCCGAGCAGCGTGCTCTTTCCGCTCCCAGACGGACCAGTGATGGCGAAGAATTCACCGGGCTCCACCACAAAGTCGACGTCGTCCAGCACCGTGAGCGGCGCTTCTCCGCCGTAGTCCCGTCCGAGGCCTCGCACCTCTACTCGCCCTTGCATCTCGGGTTCCCTGGCACCGTGCGAGCCGCAGGGCAAGCTGCGTTTACCTGAGAGGGATGTGTTTATCGGCGCTTTGCTCCAGGAATTCCCAGACTGCCTTGATACGCGGGACGCGGCGAATCGCCTGATGAGTCACCATGTAGAGATTGTCTTCGGGAAAATGAGTCGCTTTGCGCAATGCGGCGCTGAGCTGAACTGTGTGCAGACCGTAATGGTGAATGCTGGGTGAAGGCAGGAGAGCCACGCCCAGTCCTCGGCGCACCGCCGCAATCTGGAGTCCAAGACTATCCGTGCGTAAGACCACATCGGGGCGCTCCACGTTTTCTCCGAGCCAGCGCGCAGGAGCTGCCTGGGCGAAACGCGCACCCCAGCCAATCCAGGTGAGTCCTTTCCACGAACAAAGGCGACCGAGCTTCTTCTGAAGGCCAGGTGACGCGGCAACAGCCCAGCTCATCGTGAGCAGTTTCTTGACGACAAGGTCTCCTTGTTCCGGGCGAACAGTGCGGAGAGCAATGTCGACATTTCGCTTCGCAATGTCAGCGAGTCCCTCGCCCGGCTCAATGACGAAATCGAGACCAGGGTGACGGCGCTTGAGCTTGGACAAGTCAGGCAGCACGACCATCTCCGCGACATCAGGCGGGCAGGCGATTCGTACCGTGCCTTCGATTTCACGCTCCAACGTGTCGACAGCCCCCGAAAAACGCGCGACAGCCAACTCCATTTCTTCGGCGGATGAAAGAAGAGCTTCGGCCGAATCTGTCGCCGCGATGCCGTCGCGGGAACGTTCAAAGAGAACCGTGTTGAGTGAGCTTTCAAGCGTTGTCAGGCGACGCGAAGCGGTGGAACCGTCAATGCCCAAACGCCCCGCCGCTTCGCCAAGACTTCTCGACCGGTACAGGCCCAGGAACAACTTCACGTCGTCCCAATCCAGGTTCGTCTCGCCTTGCATAATCGCAACGATACTCTGCATTTCCTCGACTTTCGATGCGTTTACGCATGAGCAATACCTTTCTTGTGCCGAGCGGCACGGAAAAGGAGAACAAGAAATGAAAAATCAGAATGAATTGGCAGCGATCATTGGTGCAAAGGGGAAAACCGGTCGACGCGTCGTCGAGCGTCTGAAAGGACGCGGGCTCGCAGTGAGGGAACTCTCTCGCTCGACCCAGCTCCCCTTCGATTGGAATGACTCAAGCACTTGGGCGACCGCACTTGCCGGCGTCAGCTCGGTCTACGTGACCTACAGTCCTGACCTAGCCGCCCCTGGCGCTGCAGCGCATGTTGAGCAGCTGTGTCACTTCCTGAAAGGAACCGAGGTGCGCCGCATCGTCCTACTCGCCGGACGGGGAGAGCCTCAAGTTCATCCGGCTGAACGAGCCGTTCGAGAAAGCGGCCTCGACTGGGTGATTTTAGAGTGCGCTTTCTTCAATCAGAACTTTAACGAGGGTGTGCTCGCTCCCGTCGACGACACTATCTACTTCCCAGCAGGCAAGACGGCCGAGCCGTTCTTGGACTGCGATGACATTGCTGACTCGGTGGTGGAAGCGCTGACCAACGACGCTCATCTGGGGCGGACCTATGAACTCACCGGTCCGCGTCTGCTCACTTTTGAAGAAGTCGCAGCGGAGATTTCACGGGCCAGCGGTCGCACTATCCGCTTTCAGGATGTTTCTTTTGAGCAGTACGCAGAGATGCTGACTCCCCACATGCCGCCGCCCGTCGTGAAGTTCTTCGTCGAACTGTTTCGCTACTTGATGGACGGGCACAATGCACACGTGACTGACGGCGTGCAGCAGCTACTTGGTCGTCCGGCAAAGGATTTTCGCGAGTACGCGAAGGAAGCGACTACGCAGATTGCTTCTCTTGCGAGCTGATTACCCCGCATCGGAGTGGAGTCATTCCCCAAGAATCAACCGACTTCACTCCGTAAAGATGATCTCCACGTTTCTGATCGCGCCAATCGGGTCTTGCCCAGCGTCGGAATCATCCGAGCCAACGCCATAAAGTTCCGGGCTGGATGCGCTTGGCTTGGCGGCATTCGGTATCCTCAGTTGGACGATAATCGGAAGTGACGCACGCGTCACAAGTAGTCCGAGCGAAATTTGCCGCTAGGCTTGCCGCATGTCAGCTGCCCTACGAAGCTTTCTGGTAATCCTCTTCGCCGCTTGTCTCAGCACCGTCGGCTGCTCGAAAACATCCAAGGACGAGCCGTCAGAAGCTCCCGCACCGACAAGTTCGAGTGTCCCACAAGAAGTCAAAGCACCCGAGAAGCAGGCGCCGCCTTCAATCATTTTCCTCGGTGACAGCCTCACTGCTGGTTTGGGACTGCCAGAGAGACAAGCCTTTCCCGCGCTGATAGAGAAAAGGCTCAAGGAGCGCGGCGCTCACTATGCCGTCATCAATGCTGGACGGTCGGGGGATACTACGGCTGGCGGGCTGGCTCGCTTAGATTGGTACCTCAAGGAGCGCGTGAACCCGGAGATCCTCGTGGTGTTCTTGGGCTCGAACGACGCCATGCGCGGGGTGCCCACAGAGGCGATGGAGAAGAATCTTCGGGCGATAGTCAAGAAGGCGCGTGCGTTTCGGCCCGAGATGAAGATCCTTTTGGCGCAGCTTGTGACCTTTCCGAATCTTGGCGCCGACTATGGCCAGCGCTTTCAATCGCTGTTCACGCGAATCGCCGAAGAAGAAGAGTTAGTGCTCGTCGAGTTTCCGCTAAAGGAGGTGGCCGGAAAGGCTCAGTTCAACCAGCCGGATGGAGTTCACCCGAATCGAGAGGGCACAGAGAAAGTCGCCGAAGTGATTTGGAAAGCGGTGGAGCCGCAGCTCAAGAAGTGAATCCCTCAAGAGTAGCAGCTTGACACTCATCGCAAACCACTGCGTGCGGCCTGCTCTCAAGGCCAGGCGACGGGGTTTTTAGCCATACGACCAGCCGGCCGACCTAAGATGAGGGCCGACAGGTATCAAAATAATGTCGACTCACGCATGCATGAGACGTCAGCTGAAAGCATGCAAGAGACGTCAGTTGAACGATCTAGATACCATTCACGAATCTCGGTGAACGATGTGACCGGTTTGGTGTTTCGCCATAGCGGAACAAGCCTCATTTGATTCCGTGATGTTGCGAACAGGTTGCGCCTACTGGAAGAGAATGTGAATGACGAATCGCTAACATTCCGAACACGGCATCAAGCAGAGCAAGTCACGCTTCATCAACACACCGAATCGCGAATATTGCGCGAACGCATCATAGCGCTGGCGCTACGACTAAGCTCCGGGTATCTAGGTACCGTTGGTATTTGTTGGCCGACCGGCGTCGAAGGTGGAAGTCATGAGCAAGAGTGTTGCAGTCATCGGAGGAGGTCTCTCTGGCCTGACCACAATCAAACAACTTATGGACGAGGGTCATGAGGTCACTTGTTTCGAGGGCTCAAGTGATTTTGGAGGAGTTTTTAGGGGGTTTGGCTCGTGTTATGACGGACTCAAGCTCACAGTATCCAACTACTTCATGGCCTACTCGGACTTTGTTCCGACTGAGCAGCGCTACAGATTCTGGAACCAGAAAGAGTACAGAACCTACCTGGGAGACTATGCGGAGCGCTTTGGTCTGCTCGGATCGATTCGACTGAACCATCGGGTAGTTTCGGTCGTCAGGAAGGACTCGCGATGGCTAGTCACCACCGAATGCGACAGCGTGGAGAAGAGTCAGAGCTTCGATGCAGTCGCCGTGTGCAGCGGCATGTTCGTCCACAAGAAGATCCCAGAGGTGAAAGGGCTCGAGACCTTCCGTGGAGAGGTGCTCCACACCCAAGACTTTCAGAACGCTCGGCAATTCGCTGGGAAAAAAGTACTGTGTGTCGGCTTGGGCGAAAGTTCCTCAGACGTTACCTCGGAAATCTCTGAAGTGGCTGACGAATGCCACCTCTCGCTCCGAAGGTACCCAGCCGTTGCACCGAGGTACGTGCCGTTTCAGAAAGATACCTTCTTCACCATCGATTCTTCGTGGAACACCGTTCGTAACTTCAACAATATCCCAAAAACATTTCATAAACGGCTGACTGGCCGCATTTTCAAGCAGTACAAAAAGAGTCGAAATCCCGATACGCGTTTGAGAGGCGAATGGTTGCTCAACGCTGGCCCCACCGGCGATCAGGTGATCAACAAGAACGAACGGGTCTTTGCCAATATCGTCGACGGCAAAGTAAAGCCCAACGTATCTGGAATCGAGCGCTTTTCGACGAATTCGGTCGTTTTCAATGACGGGACGAAGAACGACATCGACGCAGTGGTCTTCTGCACGGGATACCAGACGAAGTTCCCCTTCATGACCGGGAGAGAGACGACGAAGCTTCGTGGACTCTATCTCCAGATGTTCGACACAGAAGTAGGCGACAGCCTCGCTTACATCGGCTTTGCACGCCCCCAGCAGGGTGGGATCCCCGCAATCGCTGAGATGCAGGCTCGCTATTTTGCCCAACTCCTCAGTGGAAACACCGAGCTCCCGTCGCCTTCGGCGCAGCAAGAAATCGCCGAAAAGCACGAAGCTCACTGGCGCCGCGAGTATCCCATTACCCCCGACGCGGAAGGACTTGTGAATTACGTTCACTACATGGATCTCCTCGCCGGCCAGATCGGCTGCCTACCCAAGCGGCCATCCTACTTCTCCGACTTCGTCTTACGCATCAAACTCGACTACAATCCAATATTTTCGGCGCAGTACCGACTCAGTGGTCCGCACTCTGCGCCGGAAGAAACCAAGATGTTTCTTAAGTCCTTTCCAAATATCTTTTCGAAGTTTTGGATCGCTTACCTGATGTTTGCTCGCTTCTGGCTGGGCATCGTCCGCAATCGCAAACGCGTTGAACTCCTCAAAATGAAGGGCGTCCTCCCAGCAAAGGGAAAGACAACTGAACAAGAGGAAGAGCGTTTCCGCGCGCCACTCGCACAGGGCGCCGAATAGTTGATGTTCGCACGAATCAAGGTGAAACGATGGGAAATATGCTGAACGTACTCTACGAAAAACCTGTAACCCCCCGCGGTTGGGAGGCATTCAAAAGCCGCGGCTGCCCGGCGGTCGACAGCAGTGGATCGCACCCTCGTTCGTTCGCGTTGATCGCCGAATTGCCTCCCCTGTTGCGAACGTTGCTGGTGACAGACGGTACAGTGACCCGCTCACTTGAGGCGTTTTTTTGGGAACCCGTAGAAGTACAGCAAGTTGCTCTGAGCACTATCGTTTCGGCCCACGAGATCCCCTGGGTGGAGGCAGCCGTCGGCGAAACGCTTCTTCTTCGCGAGGTGAGACTGGTGGGAAAAAACTCTCACAACATCTACGCCAGCGCGTATTCAATCGTTCGCCTCGATCTTATCCCGCTCACCATGCGGACTCAGCTTGAACGAGGTGGCATCGGCATCGGGGTGTTGATCCGCGAAGCCGGTTTGGAAAGCTTTCGCGAACTCTTGGATGTGGGTACCGCAAGCGATCTGAGTTTTGAGAGCATGGAACTCGAAGCGAACGACGAAGAACATGCCGATATCGTCTACCGGACCTACAGGATCTATCTGGGTAAGCAGCCCGCACTCCTCGTCACTGAGAAGTTTCCTAAAGATCTCTATCGAGCACGCGACTGAAGAACGAGACGAAAAATGCGAGAGAAGTGGTTCACTTTGCGCAAGAACTGGACGCTCTACTTGTGCATGCTGGCGGTGTTCTACGCGAGCTGGCTGACCATCGTCGTCGTTCACGACGCGTGGGGTACGGTGATCAAAGGCTGGCCAATTGCTCTGGCTATGGCCCTCGGATCATTCGTGGCGGGCTCAACCCCGATGGGGGGAGGGACAGTTGGGTTTCCCGTGCTCGTGTTGGGATTCGATTTTCCGTCGTCACTCGGGCGGGACTTTAGTTTCGCGATTCAATCCGTGGGCATGGTGAGCGCGTCTGCTTTCATCCTCGTGCGACGTCAGCCTCTCGAATGGGGCATGCTGCGTCCTGCGATTGTCGGAAGCGCAATCGGTACCCCTCTCGGCTTGATGTGGATAGCGCCAGCGGTGAGCGGAACCGTGGTCAAGGTAGCCTTTGCCGTATTGTGGGCCAGTTTCGGACTCGTCCACCTAGCAAAGATGAAGAAGATCTTGAGTTCGAACGGTCGCCGCAGCGACTCACGCGACTTTGACCGGCGGACAGGATTCTTGATCGGCCTGCTCGGAGGCGCCTTCGTCTCTTCTCTGACTGGGGTGGGCGTCGACATGCTCATCTACACCGTCCTGGTGCTGTTGTGTCGGGGAGACATCAAAGTAGCAATACCGACCTCGGTGCTGCTCATGGCGTTCACCTCTGTGGTCGGGGTCTTTACACAAGCGGCCTTGGGCCGCCTTGAACACGGTCTCAGTGAGTCCTGGCTTGCAGCGGCCCCGGTGGTCGCGATAGGCGCGCCGTTTGGAAGTCTTGTTGTCGACCGCTTGGGGCGAATGACAACTCTCTGCTTCGTTTCCCTACTCTGCCTACTACAATTAGGGTGGACGATGCATCACGAGTACTCGGCGCTCGGTCCGAGCGGACTGCTGCTGTCGTTCGGCGCACTGACGCTCACCATTCTTTCCTTCTTCGCGCTGGAGAAAATGGGCATGAGCAGGGAGCGACGGGGCGCGTTCATCTCGGCCGCCGCCCCACTTCCTGCGGTTTCGTCACTCAAGGACGCGGGCGATAGCTAGCCCTCCATGGCCTTGGCGATGGCGTCAATCATGCGAGGGATGGCGACCGAAATCAGGATGCCCAAGTTTGCCTTCTTGTTGTCCACCAAGATCCCCTGGAGAAGCTCTCCGTGGTTCACCACAGCGATGGTGTGATTGTTGGCCATGTCGAGCAGATAATAGCGGTTCAGTGGCGGGAAGCTCGAGTCTGACAGAGAGGTCTCCAGTTCGAGAGTGATGCGCGTGAATAGAGCCACGGCGACCGGTTGCTGGTTGAAGCCAGCCAAGGAAAGGCCGTCCTTCTTATCCCAGATGTCCGAGGCGATGAGACCATCACGCAGAGTGTTGCGAAGATCTTGAACGGCGAGTTCAAGCTGTTGGTTGTCAATCATGGGTTCTTCCAATCGTTTTGGGGGTAGTGGAAACCGCGCGAGTCGCGCGCGATCAAATGTTCTCGAGAGTAGTTTGTAGAGCTGCTTGAAGCGCGCTCAGGGACTGTCGCGGTAGAGCTTCCGCGCCAACGACGCCGAGACAGAAGCCGCCTCGTTTCGTTTGGATCTCCACCCACGACATCATGTTGCTGCCGAGCCAGAGCGCCCCAGCAGTGGCGTCGATCCCCGGAATGCTGCGCACAGCAACGAGTGACGACAGTAAGGGCCCCACCAAGGAAACATGCGCCTCGGAAATCCCGTGAGCAGCGAGCGTCAGACCGTTGTCGTCGGCCACGAAGGCGCCATCACACGTGTGGTGGTCAAGGGTCCATGCGAGCAAAGCATCCAAGCGAAGTGCTGGGTGTTCCGACGTATGCTCAATCGGGGGAGCCTGCAGAGGCGGAGCTACGGACTGTAGAGCTGGTTTCTTGACGCTCGGCTTCGCCACTTCAGGGGCGGGCGCTCGTTCAGAAAGCCGAGCGATATGGCCTCGGTTCGACAAACGGCCGGTCCGCGCCTGAGGAGCAGAAGCACGCTCCAACAGGCGAGCAACACTCGCCGCGTCAGTCCACGAGACGGATCGGACCGTCATTTTCGTCTCCTTGTGTACCGAGGCGTTCCTCAATTTCTGCCACCAACGTATCAAAAACCGAGGCAACGCTGGGTGGTCGCCTGCTCAAGAGCCCCAAGGGCACCCCGGCGCTGCTCGCTTGCAGGAAGTGACTATCCCGGGGAATGGCGGTGTCAAAGACCCGCTCTTGATACAGAGCCCACAACTCTTCCAGAGATGCGAGCATCACCGAGTCGCGGAACGAACTCATGTTGCCGACAACGCCCAGAAGCGAGCAATCCTTACCGGAGTCACGCAAATGCCCCAGCATTTCTAAGAGCTGCGGCAGCGAACGAAGAGCCAAAGGTTCACACTGAGCGACGGCAATCACGTGCTCGACAGCCTCCAAGGCGAGTCGAGTCATACCACCCAGCCCGGCGGGAGTATCGAGGATGAGTACGTCGTATTCCTCTTGGGCAGCTTCAACGACTCGGGAGAGATAGTTCCCATCGCGCGCTGCTTGCACAATCAAATCCACCTCGTGAGCCGCCACAGGGCCCATCGGCACGAGTCGAAGTTCTGGCAGACGTGTTTGAATTGTCGAGTCTAGCGGCTCCCCACCGTTCTTGATCGTCGCAGCGAAACCCTGTCGATGACTCACGCCATCGAGAGAGAGTCCGATGGCGCCTTGTGGATCTGTGTCCACAAGAAGCGTTCTTGCCCCGCGTCGCGCAAACGCGAACGCACAATTGAGAGCAGTTGTGGTCTTTCCCACTCCACCCTTGAGGCTTGAAAATGCAATGGATAACGTCATTCGGCAAAACCTAGTCTTTTGAGTTGTTCCAAATTTGCCCGCACCAGATGCGAGTCGGGGTCCAGTTCAGAGAGATCGTTCAGCACCTTCGCTGCCTCCCGATAATTCCGAACCATGAGCAGTGAACGGGCTTCGTCGTTGAGTCGCTTCACTTCAGCAAACAAATCTTCTTCGGAGGTCATCGCTGCCTCCAATTGCGCACTCGGAACGCGCGGGGATGTCGAGACTCGACCTTCATCAATCCGCGAGAGTGACTCCAAAACCAATTCTTGGAATGGTCTGCGAATCGACTGGCCTTTAGTGGTCGCGAGCAGATGACTCACACGCACTCTGTGCGAGGGATGAATCAAACGGGCAAATGCTTCGTCACCCGTTCCCAGTCTGTCGAAGGCCGTCCATAGCTTTCCGGAACGCACTTCAATGACGCCGACATCGTCATGCTCGCGACTAATCATGAGGACCGATGAATCGCCAGATGTACACAGCATCTGGAGGAAGTCCACGGGAGAGTACTTGGTCTGTGAACCAGCAGAAGATGCCGCGCTCAACGAACGAACCTCACCGTTCAACTCCTCACTGTCGATTGGCCAGGGCTTTCGCAGCGCGTCGAGAGAGTCGGGGATCTGTGCGTCTCGATTCGACGCGACAATCAAACGTGCCGTACGCGACCTCACCACTTGCAAGGCGTCTTCGGGCGCGTCCTCAAACGTATTTGCATAGAGAACAAGATGCACATCACTCCCACTCAGGAGTTCGAGAAGCTCGGACCAATTTGCTGCTCCGACAGCGCTGGTCGACTGATGGGCCGCCACGAGAGCAATGCACCTCATGCGCTCTCGCAAGTCAGAATCCGCTACGACAACAAGGCTCATGAGCTCTAACGGCTGGCCAATTCGCGATGACAATTACGCAACATCACCTGGGCAGGTGTATCGTCAGGGCGAAGCTTCATGCATTCTTCAAAGAAACCAACAGCTTCATCAAATCGCCTTTGGACGAAGGCGGACGTGCCTTTCTCAAAGGCTTCCCGGTAGGGGGTGTCGGCTTTCGACGCAAAGGGATGCGCCTCCCCTGGTTGTGAAATTCGGTATTCTTTTCCATCCGGGCCCACACTTGGTACCGCATCACGTGAGCGCGAAGACGGCGCAGCTCGCGAAGGGGGACGCTGCGAAGGGGGACGCTGCGAATAACTGCTCGTTTGTGAAGATGGCAGCTGTCGCGAAGAATCAACGCCCTGCGCCGCTAGGCCGCCTGCAGGATGCTCCGAAGGAGGCGGAAGAGAGGAGCTACTGCGCGTCGTGATCGGAGCACGGTCGTCAATCGAGTCCTCCGCCTGTTCAAATCGCGAGGTTCGAGAAACTAACTGCTCGCCGGAATGGGGCTCGCCGCGTCCGTCTCCATCGGGACAGTACATTTCAACCAGCAACTGTAGGGTTCTCAGCCGGCCGAGGGGACAAATTTCTGCGAGATCGCCATAGGTAGAACTGCCGTCAACGTAACGCGCAATCAACAGAAAATCCGGTGAGCGCTTCGGCTTGGGGTTCAGGGGCTCAGCGACTTTGTCCAGGCCACCAAGACGTTTCGCGTAAGAGCCAAAGAGCAGTTCCTTGACCTGCTCAACACTTCGCTGCAGCTCTGGATGTCGTGGTAACTTCGACCGCGCCCAGTAGAGAAACTGAAGAGCATCTTCGTAGCGCTTTTCCCTGAGAAGCTGCAGTACCTCCGTGCGCACTTCGGCCAAACTGACCTCGCGCTCCGCGCTCCGAAGAGACTCTTTGAAAGTAGTGCTTTGCGACACGGGGGCTATCCTTAGCCTAGATTTGTTCGGTGAGTCCATGTGGGACACTCCATAATTCTAACAAACCGCTCCCGGTTTTGCATATATAGAAGATATAGCGATGTACGGTTTGGTAGCGGGGATCCTAAGGATCTTATGAGCAACAACGTTGCAACCTTGTGTCGATGTGACTTCCTGGTGACTATCGCTCTCAGAAATCATTGTTCAATAACAGTCGCGTTTGGGTGCACGAAGAAGATCCCAATTCTGCCCACCTCGGCCGCGCCTTTCCCTCGTGGGCAGTGATCTTCAGAGTCAGATCCTTAACCTTGTTGCGGAACTCAGAGAGCCCTAACAGCTAGCCGGATGCGTTCGGCATTCGCACAGAGAACCTAGCGGCCGACGAGCCGGAAAGAGCGTTGGTCAGGTCGCCTCCGAACGACGAATGTCGTTGAAGCTGCGCAGTCGATGACACTTCGCGCTGCTTGCTCACATGCAGGGAGCAGAAATCGCAAGTCGCCGTTTGTTTCGCGACGTTCACGAAGTCTCCCCGCTTGGCGAGAGCGAGGACGTCGGCAGTCGGGAACGGGAGCGTCGAAGAATTGACGTGGGCTCCGACTGCATTTCAACCGTGAGAATGCAATCGGTGGCATCGATGACCGTCAAAAGCTATTCAGCCCCCTATGAATCGAAATATTCTTCCTCTTTCTGCTCGTTCGTTGTTCCCCCTTGGCTGCCTCATTTTCGTAGCGTGCAGCACCGATGACGGAACTGATTATCCTGTCGGCACCGGCGCCACCGGTGGCGGCTCCAGCACCGGCGGCACCGAGGGCATGATGACCGGTGGCGCACCCGCTGGAACAGGCGGCGCTGTTGGCACTGGCGGAGCGGACATGGCAACAGGTGGCACTGGCGGCGATCCTGCCGCAACCGGTGGTGCTGGAATGGGAGCTGTTCCGTGTCCCGCCGACGCGACCTTCTGCGCAGACTTTGAGACCGCGGATCTCCCAGCCGGAGCAATCTATAATCGCAATGGTGCGCCCGCAGACTTTACGACGGATTTCGCCGTCGACAATACCGTCTTCTATGCCGGAGGCGGCGCGCTCCGCGTCAAGACAACGGGTCAAGAAGCAAGCAGCGCTTACAAGATGTTGGCAGTACCGGCTCCCGGCGCGCAGTTCTGGACCCGCGTGTACATTCGGGCAGACGCCGAACTCGGACAGGGCACCGTGAGTGCGTCTGAACACAATCGTTTCTTGATCGCTGCCAGTGGCTCAGAAACTAACACAACCGACGCCCTCGAAGTGGCCGAGGATTGCGGGATTGCACTGAACCACCATGACACTGTGGTGCGCCCCGCAAGCGCTGGCTCGAACTGCGAAACCCCGCTGCGACTCCCCGCGAACGAATGGTACTGCCTGGAAGCCTCCTTCAATGGAACGACGGGCGACACTCAAGTCTACATCGACGGAGTGCTGCAAATCGATGCACCTGCCTGGGAGGCGGGGAAAGGGGCCTTCACTCATCTCAAGTTCGGGGTCGACCATCTGCACCCCATCGAACGGCAGGTCTGGTTCGACAACATTGCTGTCGGCCCGACTCGTCCCGGCTGCGACTGAGTGAAAGTGGGGGCAGAAGCTGCCCCCACCGCCACCAGCGCCCGACGAAGTTCCACCGCTACTACTGCCACCAGTGGAAGAGCCGCCAGAAGCAGCACCACCGGAGGAACTGCCGCCTGAGCCACCCTCCATGCCACCAGTGCCGCCCGAAACTTCACCAATGGCAAAACAGGGATCACATTCTTCGATCAGACAATCAGAATAGCCCAAGATCGCGTTGACCGACGAATCACTTGTTTCGGGCGGCACACAAGCGGCAACGCACCTGTCTGCTCAGGGCTTGGCACGCTCGCCTCCGGTTCCACGAGGGACATCGGAATTGTCCCCAGCCTCACTGCTGCAACCGGGCAGCGCGGAGGCGATGATCAACCACGAATAGAATAGAGTGGCTTTCACCGGCTTCGTCTCACATGTCCGGGGTACAAGCACTGGACCGGTCGCATTCGGGAGTTTGGGTCATACCGTCCTCAACCTGGGCGTTGAATTCAGTCAACGTCATGGAGCAATTGATCGTTTCTGCCCCTTCGATGGTTTGAGCGATGCATGCTTCGTAGTCGCATACGCTCGCCTCGCACTCGTCAACCGGTCGCTGGGCCACCGTCGGATCCAACACAATCCTCCGTCGCGGTTACTCCACACGCGGAGTACAAGATTGCGCATGAAGAAACAAACGCTGCTCGCTCCAGCCAAGAAGAACCGAATGAGAGGGACAGATAGCTCATGCTCAACTGAATATCGCATCGCTCCTTTAACTTCCAGCGCCCGAGAATAGGGGTCCTGCGCAATACGGCTTGGCTCTTATCCCCTGGGTGCATGAGGACGTTTCACAGGAGGACTCTGTTCTCAGCCTGCGTCTCTCTCGAAAATGAGCTTCGACCCGCCAAACATCTACGAAAGGCTCTTCAAGCATTCGGTCGCGCTCACCTGCGTGGCCGGGTTCGACCAGTACTTCAAGTACATCAATCCCGCGTGGGAGAAGACTCTCGGACATTCAGAAGAAGAACTGAAGAAGCGTCCGTTTCTCGACTTCGTGCACCCGGACGACGTCGAGAGAACCATTCGCGAAGCAAGTAAACTCGCCGATGGTGAAAACGTCACCGTTGCCTTCGAGAACCGGTATCGTTGCGCCGACGGAAGCTACAAGACATTGGTCTGGTACTCAGTCGGTGTTCGAGCTGAACAACTCATTTATGCGACTGCGCTCGACGTGACCGAGCAGCAACGAGTACTCAATGAGCACAACCGCCTGCGGCTCGTTCACCAGCGCACCGGACGCATCGCTCAGGTCGGTGGCTGGGATCTCGAACTAGGTGCCGACCACCCCCTGTGGTCGGACGAAGTCTATCGAATTCACGAGGTTCCCCTGGGCACACAACCGGATCTGACGGATGCGCTGAACTACTACCCGCCCGAAGTGCGCAGCGAAGTAGGAGAGTGCGTACAGACCGCGCTTTCCGGTGGCCCTCCATGGGACAGGGAATGGCCCTTCATCACCGCAAAGGGAAACCGCCGCTGGGTGCGCGCCCAAGGGGAAGCAGAGCGCGACGAGACGGGAAAGATCGTTCGCTTACGCGGCACGTTTCAAGACATCACCCCGAGAAAAAAGGCCGAAATCGAACTGGAACGTGGAGAAGCTGTTCTTCACGCGTTGCACAGCCTTGCGGCCGACGCGTCATCCGATTCCGAAGAACGGATCACGCAGTTACTGACCTTGGGATTGGAAACGTGGGGTCTGAATCTCGCTATCGTCAGTCAGGTCACAGACGACACCTATGAGGTCAAACACTCACTGGCAGTGGACATGGACGCGCCTCCGGTCGGTACTCGCCTGAAGACAGGAGAAACCTATTGCGCTCATGTTCTCAGCTCTTCGTCGCCGCAAGCCTTTCATGCAGCCGGACAATCTTCGATTGCCAAACACCCTTGTTATCAGAAGTTCAAGCTGGAGAGCTACATTGGTACGCCGATCTTTGTCAGCGGCAAATGTTACGGGACACTTAATTTCTCTGCCGCTGAGCCCCGTGAGCCTTTCACCCAAAGAGATCTGGAGACGATCAAGCTCTTCGCCCAATGGTTAGGCCACGAGCTCACTCAGTACGCCACCCTCGATCGACTCGCTCGCGCTAAGGAACAAGCCGTCGCGGCGAGTGAAGCAAAGAGTAACTTCCTCGCGATGATGAGCCATGAGATCCGAACCCCGATGAACGGGGTGCTCGGGAACACTCAGCTACTGCTCGACACAGCCCTGAATGACGACCAACTCGATCTCGTGCAGACCATTCGCTCAAGTGGTGAAGGTTTGCTCACCATCATCAACGATCTTCTCGATTTTTCGAAGATCGAAGCGGGAAAGCTGGAACTTTCTTCGGAAGTATTCGACTTGGAGAGCACGGTGACCGACGTGATCGAGCTCTTTTCGGGCCCGACCTCCAAAAAAGGTCTCGAACTGATCCTGGACATGCAGCCCAGCTTGCCGAAAGAACTCCACGGCGACTCGGGCCGCATCCGCCAAATCATCCTCAACTTCGTGAGCAATGCTCTCAAGTTCACGGAAGCCGGCACGATTCAGGTCGAAGTCAGCGCCGAGCATCGGGCGGACGATAGAGCTTGCGTGACAATCAGTGTGACGGACACGGGTCCGGGCATCAGTGAGGAGGGGAAGACCAAGTTGTTTCGTTCTTTCCAACAGGTCGACAATGGCTCGGCTCGACGTTTTGGAGGCACCGGTCTTGGGCTCGCAATTTCAGAGCGACTCGCGAAATTGATGGGTGGCGAAGTGGGCGTCAGAAGCGAGCTCGGCGTGGGCTCGACCTTCTGGTTGGAGCTCGATCTCGAAGGGGATTGGACTCCCCCCTCATGCACTGCCAACGCCCCCAGTTCAGCTCTTCTCATTGACGCGCTTGAGCCGAGTCGTCGCGCCGTAGAACGCCAATTGATTCACTTGGGCTATGAAGTGGATGCTCATCCGAGCGCGAGTGCTCTCGCCCACTCGACGATTCCTACTCATGCACTCGTCGTCATCACGACCCGCGCCGACATTCCCGAGGCCGATCGCAAAGCCAATGAGAGCTTGGCCGAAAAATGCGCCGCAGAGGATCGCCCAGTCCTGGTACTCAATCCCCACCAAACACGCTCCGCTTACGCACCGCTTGGACCAGATGCTAGCTTGCGGTCCATTTCCCTTCCCATCCGCCCGAGCCTGCTCAGACGCGCATGTACCGTGCTGATGCGACTGAGCGGTACCGATACTGATTCGATACCGCCAGAATCGCGCAAGTCGCGCTTTCCGTCGCTCGCTTCACACTCTCGCCCCCCACCCATGGAGAGTCTTCGCCCTGAAAATCATTCCCGAGTGCTGGTGGTGGAAGACAACGTGGTCAACCAAAAGGTCGCGCGCCGCATGCTGGAGAAGCTCGGCTGCACAGTGGACGTCGCAGCTAACGGCCTCGAAGCAGTCGATCTGACTGCAAGGTTTCAATACGATCTGGTGTTCATGGATTGCCACATGCCAGAAATGGATGGGTACTCTGCAACGAGAGCGATTCGATCGCGGGAGACGGAACTGAAGCGAGACCCGCTTCCCATCATTGCTCTCACCGCGAATGCTTTCGGGAAGGACAGAGAATTGTGCCGCCAAGCGGGAATGGACGACTTCATCTCAAAGCCCGTGCGCATCGAAGAACTCAGTCAGGCGCTAAAGGGCCTGTGACGCGACCGCGGTTAACCAAGCAGACAATGGAGCCGGAGCACAACGCTCAGGTAGTACATCACTCCGGCGACATGCTCGCTCAGCCACAGCAAAGTCATGACCGCGGCCGAGAGGGCGAGGAGTCGGACAGTAATGATGAACATGCACATGGTGGGGGGTAACTTATCACAATTCTTGCGAAAAGTTTTTGGTAAGCTATCTGCCGAGAAAAGCCACGATCTCAGCGAGAACCTCAGGCGAGACCGTGTGACCGTCATCAAATGGAAAGAAGGTCACCTCGTGACCGGCTTCTTCGGCCGCTGCTGCCAATTGCACTGACTTCCCTTTGCCGAGCACTCGATCCTTGGTTCCATGAGTGATCAGAAAGCGTGCCGGGGTTCGCTCAGAAAACGCCCCGAGTTCCAATTCGAGAGCGCCCCCCGAAAGACTGATCACGCCGCCAAGTCCATTCACTGATGGTTCCGTGATGAAGACATCCGCGGCCACCGTAGCGCCTTGGGAAAATCCAGAGAGGAATATCCTCTCGAGCGGGACATCATCGCGCAAGTCCTCAATGATCTTCAGGACGACGGCTCGCGCCTGTGCACGGTATTCATCCAGCCGTGGCTTCACCTCAGCTTGGCTCGGCACCGAGAACGCGGGATACCAAGTATATCCCAGCCCTGATCGGTGAGGCGCATTCGGCAAGATGAAGCTGACGTCCGGTACCTGCTCGTGGATGCGCTCGGCCAGACCAGAAATACTGTCTTTGGAGGTGCCGTGTCCGTGCATCAAAATCAGCACCAGTCTGGCGTCCTCGGGATCTGGTCCAATTCCCACATCCGCATCGGAAAACCACCACCATAGGCCCACCAGCAAGAGCAGTGGCAGGGCAAAGCGCTTGACAGTGTGCAGGTGAGAGCGCCAGTCATCACGCAGGTCGAGCACAAAGTAGCGACAGGAATCCCAGAACTCGAGCAACCAGGTCACGAACCAGTCACCCTGAATAGAATCCCCATCAAGAAAATGTAGGGCATCACATCGAGCTGTGAAATCCGGATCATTTCGCAGCTGATGGCCCCCGAAAAAAACTGCATGCTTTCGTCGCGCGCGAGCGACGGAACCAGGATGAGACTACGGCGCGCTACGTTGAGTGTTTTCGGGGGACTGCTTCTTGTGGCTTGCGGAAGTGGTGGTGAAAACGAAAACCTGGGGACTGGGGGCGGATTAGGTACCGCGACTGGGGGAACTGGCGGGGCAGGCGTGGGAACGGGCGGGGCCGCAGCGAGTGGCGGTGGGATGGGTGTTGGAACTGGTGCGGCCGGCACGGGGGGCAGCATGAACTCCGGCAGCGGTGGAAGCTCAACAGGCGGTAGTTCTACCGGAGGAAGTGTGCCGCTCGGCGAGTGCGATCCCTATGAGTTCCCCGGTTACGAACCTGATCTCGATTGGGAGTTCGCAGGAACTGACATCAACCCCGCAAGCCTGACTTCGAACCCCGGTTGTAATGCCAATGTCATCGCCGGAAGCAAGACATCGGGATGGTGGACGATTTACTGGGGACCGAATCGCAATCCGCAAATCACAGACCAGCAGCTCCAACAGGTTCTCGACGGACTCAATGCCGACATGGGCTACATCCGCGATGAAATGGGATGGCCACCCGACAAGCTGCCCCAAGACGGCTACACCAGCTCAGTTTACCTTTATGGCTCCGGGCTCTGCACCGACAACGCCTCGAACACCGAGCAAGGAGGCTGGCAGTCCAACGTCGGTGGTTATCCGATGGTGCTTCTCTCTTGGGCGCCCATCGTCAACTACGACCGCGGCGGCATCACCCATGAAGCGATTCACGCGATGGTGAAGGGCACCCCGGGTGGCGACAACAAGGCGCATTGGTTCAACGAAGGCGGCAATACCTGGATCCAGCAACAGCTCTACTCCGAGCGCGATGGGACCCACGGGGTCGGGTTTCTGGATGGCGCCCCTTTCCTCGCGCCACATCAACCCATCGAATCCTACAGCGGATGGCTTTTGGACGGCAGTTTTGGTGGCCCGGACGCCGAAGGTGTCGGCGACTGCAATTGGAGGAAGTACCTCGGGGGGACTCAGTACAACTCGATTTTCTCGCATTTTTTGGCGCAGCACGTGTCCAAAGGAGCTAACGCTTGGGTGTGGCAGCAAGCGAATCCGCGCAACATCTTAGAGACGTTGGCCAGCGGACTCGGCGAGGAACAAACGCGTCATCTCGTCATGGAGTATCGCGCTCGCCAAGCTCTCGTCGATTTTGGACCCTGGCGGGATTCGATCATCAACGTCGGCATCGAAAGTAGCTGGGGGCAGACTCTCAATCGCGAATGCGCGGGCGCCGGTGGAAACCCGCCCGACTACCTGGCCACCGCTTACGCGCCGACGACGACTAGCGGCAGTACCATCACCCCAGATGAAATCACATTGCCAGGCTGGTCTGGCGCCAATCAGATCCCGCTCAACGTCAGCGGTGACCAAGTACGGCTCGACTTCAAGCCCGAGGGCGCCAACATGAAAATGCAGCTCGCCTACTGGGCCGAAGACGGCAGCGCTGTTTACAGTCAAGCGGTCGACAGTGGAGAGCTTTGCTTGAACCTGGAAAAGGCTCCGAGAAACGGCGTGGTCATCGCCGTGGTGAGCAATACGGACCACGTCTACCAGGGTGAATCGAGTCGCACCACCAAGTACGACTACAGTGTCGAGATGCTTCAGGGCGCCACAGGTACGGCTGATCGGACCACCCGCTGGTTCATGAACGACTGAGCGACGTTCTAGAGCTTTCCCACACCTGCCCACAGGGAGACCCCGTCTTCACGTCGTTCGTCGTTATCGTGAGCACTCGCCAGTCATCTCAGCACAAGAACAGCTGAGTACGCCGGCAGCCACAGAGAACAAGAAAAAATTGCGCAAACTTGGGGACATGGCTACTAGTTGCCTTACCCACTGAAGACCTTTCAAATTTCGCCCACCTCAGGGAGGAGCCGTCATGAATAAGTTCGCGCGAAATATTCGCCCCGCCGTCGACCACGAACTGAAGCTAGCAAACGCGCGTGAAAGGACGGGGCAGATGGCTGCCTCCTTCCGCCACTTGGAGCGCGCGCACATTCTCGGCCAGGCCTCTACGCGCGAACATGTACGGGTGCACTACCGCATGCTGCTGTGGGGCTTGCGGCAACGCGCCTTCAGAGAAGTCATTGGCCAAGTCACGCGCATCGTTGGAGCGGCCACAAAAACCTTCCTGGGCTGGGTCCCCACCGGAAACACGGGTGGAGCAAACATCAGTCCGTTCCGACCTCTTCCCATCCCAGAAGATCTGCGCCTCACCATTGAGCGCGCAAAGTAATTTCCCCGTTTTCCAAAAATCAAAGAAAGAACAATTTCGAACACCTTTCTTTTTCCCTCATCTCGCGCCTCACGGCGCTCGCCTTCGCCTCTGGCTTAGCTCTCGCGGCTTGCAGCAGCGATGACGACTCCGATCCAGACGCCACAGGTGGCTCCACAAGCACAGGTGGAGCGAGCAGCACCGGCGGGGAGAACGCTGGCGGCGAAGGTGGTGACGGCGGCGCGACGAGCGATAGCAGCGTTTTCTGCGACGACAGTTGCAGCATGGGCGTCGCTGCCGATGGCTGCGAGCGTCCCGATGCCACATGGGTTTGCGCCAGAGATCATACTCCGGGTGCCCTCTCGCAGTGTGAGAAGCTCGATTCTGAGTTTCTCGTCAAATACTGCTGCCCGGCTGAACTGAAGATCTGCGAGTAAGCCGTCAGCCGACAATCTAACGCCGGTACTTGATGAACGAGGTGACGTGACCGACTTGGTCATACACTCGTCGAGCGACGGCGTTGGATTCTTCAGTCAGCCAGTAGACTTGATCTGCTCCACGTTCATCTGCGGCCTGATACACAGCTTCGATCAGCGCGCGACCCACTCCTTGCCCCCGCGCTCCGGGTGCTGTGAACAGGTCCTCCAAATAGCAGCGCGGTCCAGCTGACCAGGTCACCGGGTGGAAAAGGTAATGAACAATTCCCAGGAGCGCGCCTTGTTCATCGACTGCGCAGAGGCCCAGCAGCCCCGACTCCTCGTCGACGAGGCTCCGCCAGGTAGCCTCGGTCGTCTCACTTGGCAGCTCCGTCTTGTAGAAGGACAAATAGCCTTGCCACAGCGGGTCCCACTGAGCTCGATCGGTCGGAAGAAGGGGTCGAATTTTAGTCATCGCTTGGCTGAATCTTAGTGACATCGTGCTGGGCCCGCCTGCATTTCGAGTGCTCAGGCTCGACTCATTCGGACGTTGTCGAATCGCGAGGGTTCCATTTCGTCAAAAGGTGCTGCTATTTAAGTCGCATGGGACAGCTTCAGCACTACGGTGACGGAGACAGCATCGTGCGCTGCTATCTCTGCCAGGCAGATGCGGCAGGGCCCTGCATGAAGTGTCGACGCCCCGTGTGCGGAGATTGCTGCGTCTTGGTCAAAGGCTCTGCACAAACCTGGGCCGTCTGCACTCGCTGCGACAAACACGTCGGCGACAAGGTAGGCGGCTGGGGTTCTCTTGGTTGGTTCTTCCTCAAGCTGGTCCTCGTCCTCGTGCTGCTGATTCTCGCGCTCGCCTGGCTCGCCGGCGATCTTGGTTAGGAACGGCACCAACGCCCACGCTGCCCGGCTCCTCAAAATTCGACCGACTGGTCAATTATTTGAGCCACATTCCACAAAGGCCCGTCTGTATGACCAATATTTTAAGACATTTCTTGACGCTCTGAAATAAATGACTTATGAGTCAATTACCCAACGGGGAGACCAAGGTGCCAAGCGAAGAAAAGAAGTGGCAGCGACGCAGTGATGAGCGACCTCAAGAGCTCGCTGAAGCAGCCTTTGCCATGTTTGCCGAGCGCGGATTTGCTGCGACTCGATTGGAAGACGTCGCTAAGAGCGCCGGCGTGAGCAAAGCCACCATCTACCGCTACTTCGACAACAAGGAGCAGCTCTTTGAGGCAGTGGTGCGGCAAAAGGTATCGCCGCAGTTCGCCCAAATGAGTGCCTTCGTCGAGGCCTTCGAAGGCACGACGACCGATCTTCTGAAGACATTTTTTTCTCTGCTCCGCGGCGCGCTCGACGGTCCCTTTCCTTCCATGGTCAAACTGATCATTTCCGAATCGGAGAATTTCCCCGCTCTGAGTCGCTTGTGGTCGGAACTGGCCGTCAAACGAATGTTCAAACTCGTGGCGCAGATACTCAAACGAGGAGTGGACCGCGGCGAATTCCGCGAGCTGGATCCCCAGGTGATCACGCCGCTGATCATGGCACCTGTTCTCCTGCTCGGGGTGTGGAAACGAGCAATGGCTCCGTACACCGATCTTCGTCTAGACCCGGTTGCGACCCTCGAAGCGCACGTTCAAATCCTCATTCGGGGTCTCGCCGCGGATCCCCCCCAGGGAGAGAAGCCATGAGAGCCCCACTCGCGAAACGTGCCTGGTCTTGGGCGATGTTTTTCACCATTTTATCAGACATTTCGCCAAGTTATGCGCTGCAGCCGCTGGCGGAATTTGTGAGGGGCGCCAAGGAGACCAACCCCGAAACGCACGAAGCGATTGCGGTCGAAGCGCAGCGTGAGGCGGAAACTGCTGAGGCGACCTGGCGTCTGCTTCCCAGCTTTTCGGCACAAGGCAGCTACACGCGCAACCAGTATGAGCGCGAAGTTGCCTTTCCTGGCGCTAGCGGCCCCGAACCCTTCATGGCGATCAATCAATGGGACGCCGCCCTTGTGCTGACTGTACCGCTGATTGATGTGGCCGCCTGGGAAACGCGCAAGACAGCCCAGGCAGTCAGCGAAGTCGCGCGCGCCAATCGCGAAGCAGTGAGCGTTGAACTCGAACGCCAGGTGGTGCGAGCGTACTATCAATACTTGGGCAGCGCTGCACTCAAGCAATCCGCTGAGAAGAGTCTCGAACTTTCAAAGAACAACGCGACTGTCGTCGAAGATCGAGCCTCGGAAGGCATGGCGACTCAGCTCGATGTCAAGCGCGCCCAAGCGGATGTCGCGCGAGCGGAGCAGGATGTGGCGGCAATCGATTTGGCCGAAGTCAGCGCGCGCCGGCAGCTCTTTTCGCTCAGCGGAGTCCAGCCACTGGGGGCGACAAAATTTCCGGAGGACGACCTGAAGCCAGAGGCACCGCTGGACGAATGGCTTGCTGCGACAGATTCCACCCCACGAGTGCAGGCGGCTCACGCATCTCGCAAAGTAAGTGAAAGTCAGGCGAGTATCTCCAATTCGGCCTGGTACCCCACTCTGACCGGCGTAGCTCAAGAGCGATTCACGAATGCTACCGCGCTCGTCGGGCACAGCGCGTATTACTCTCTGTCTTTGAATCTCGCTTGGCGATTCAGCGGCGCGAACTTCTACAAGCCTCAAGCGCAGGAAGCTGCAGTGAACGCGTCGAAAGCCCGCGAAGTTCAAACCAAGAAGAGTGTACAAGATGCCGTTTTCCAGGCTTGGCACCAGGTGCAAAGCGGGATCACTCGCGCGCGTTCGGCGCGTGTCCAGGCGGAAACCTCAAAGCGTGCCGTCGAACTGGCCAAGCAACAATACGTCGAGGGCATGAGCACTCAACTCGAACTCTTGACTGCTCAGCAGGATGCCTTCCGCGCCGAAGTGGCCCGCATTCAAGCCGACACAGACTTAGCCTACGCGCGAGCGGCCTTGCGTTTGCTTTCCTCCCACCAAATAGGAGCACATGCTCCGTGAGCCCCATTCGATGAACAAGAATAAAAAGCCAGTACTCATTGTCGGAGCTTTAGCAGTGGTCATCGCGAGCGGTTTCTTTGTCAAAGATTGGCTCGCTCACCGCCAAGACAACGACGAACTCGTGCTCCATGGCAACGTCGACATTCGAGACGTGACCCTGGCTTTTCGTACCGGAGGACGCATCAAAGAGGTGCTCAAGACCGAAGGTGATCTCGTGAAAAAGAACGAGATCGTCGCACGTCTGGACCCAGCACCCTACGAACTGGCCTTAGCGCAAACCCGTGCAGCTGTAGAGGTCGCCAAGGCCCAACTGAAGAGAGTCGAGTCGGGCGCGCGACGCGAGGACATCAGTGAAGCGCGAGCACGCCTCTCGGAACAGAATGCCGCTCATGCGAGGGCCCAGAGCACCTTTGAACGCACAGAGCGACTCGCGAAGTCAGGGGCGATGACAGAGCAAGCGCTCGTCGACGCCCGCGCTGCGGCCGCTCAAACTAAGGCAGGAGTTGCCGCCGCCCAAGCAGCCGTCGCTCGATTGGTCAACGGCGCACGCTCGGAAGAAATCCTCGTCGCCCATGCTCAGGAACTGCAGGCGGAGACCGCCGTGGCCTCTGCGGAGCTCAACCTGAAAGACACTGAACTGAAAGCTTCCGAAGCAGGGGTCGTGGTCACCCGCGCCGTTGAACCAGGGGCCATGGTAACGCCGGGATCTCCGGTGATGGTGGTCGCCTTCAATGATCCCGTATGGATCCGGGCATTTGCTCCCGAAGCTCAACTTGCCGAGCTTGCGCCGGGCACGCAAGTCGAGGTGCTCACCGACTCGCGTCCCAACAAGCCGTACAAAGGACAAGTCGGTTATGTGGCGACCCAAGCTGAATTCACACCGAAGAACGTGGAAACCGCAGAGCTGCGTTCTTCTCTCGTTTATCGCTTCCGAGTGATCGTTCGGGAGCACGACGGAGGCTTGCGCCAAGGCATGCCCGTGCGGGTAAAGCTGGTGCCAAGTGCCCCATGAGCAAGAGCTCCATGAACTCGCTGAGCTGAGCGGCGAGCCGCCTGCAAGCGATGCCCCAGTTGCCTTTGCACGCGGGCTGCACAAAGAATTCCCGGGTGGCCTCAAACCTGCTCTCGCCGAGCTGGAGCTGGATGTTCGCGGAGGCATGGTCACTGGGCTCGTGGGGCCAGATGGTGCCGGCAAGACCACACTCCTACGCATCTTCGCTGGATTGCTGTTGCCCACTCGCGGACAAGTCAGCGTGCTCGGTCTCGACCCGACCAAGGACTTCAAAACCCTGCGAGACCAAGTGGGCTATATGCCCCAAAAATTTGGCCTCTACGAAGACCTCAGCGTGGCGGAAAATCTGGAACTCTACGCGGAACTCAAGGGAATTTTGGGGCAAGCGCGCAGGGACACCTTTGACAGGCTTCTCACCTTCACCGACTTGACGCGCTTCACCGGGCGCCTCGCAGGAGCACTTTCTGGCGGTATGAAGCAAAAGCTGGGACTCGCCTGCACCTTGATTGGTAACCCGCGACTGCTTCTGCTCGACGAACCCGGGGTGGGCGTGGATCCCGTTTCGCGGCGCGAACTATGGCGCATGGTTCACGAACTGATCACTGAAGGAATCGGCGTGGTTTGGAGCACTGCGTATTTAGATGAAGCCGAAGCCTGCGACCGTGTGATTCTTCTCAATGAAGGCGAAGTGCTGTTTCGAGGCCCCCCGCAACAGCTCAACGACCGGATGAAGGGGCGCGTCTTTCTGCTTCGCGACGAAGAGCAACCGGCACGCGTCGCGCTTCGGCTCGCACGGCGCGATCCGGCAAGTCTGGACGGAGTGGTTCAAGGAAAAAGTGTGCGACTCATCGCGCGCGCAGACGAAAAGCTGAACCCCCAAGCTCATGGCGTGAGCCAAAGCGCACAGCTGCAGGAGACTCAGCCTCGCTTTGAAGACGGCTTCATTGATATTCTCGGTGGCCTCGCCTCAGCGGATTCAGCGCTAGCCAAAGCGGTGAAGGAGCGTCCACGCGATGGCAGCATCGTGATCGAGACACGCGACTTGACGAAGAAGTTTGGCGACTTCTGTGCGGCCGATTCGATCTCGATTGCTGTCAAGCGCGGCGAAGTCTTCGGGCTTCTGGGCCCCAACGGCGCAGGCAAATCGACGACCTTCAAAATGCTGTGTGGACTCCTGGCCCCCACCTCTGGTGAAGCAAAAATTGCGGGAATCGATCTGCGTCGCTCTCGTTCCCAAGCTCGACAACGACTCGGCTACATGGCTCAGAAATTCTCGCTCTATGGACACTTGAGCGTTCAGCAGAACCTAAACTTCTTCGCGGGGGCCTACGCTCTGACAGGTAAGGCCAAGCAAGAAGCGATTGCTCGAATGGTGTCAGTATTTGAGTTCCAGGACTTCTTGCGCAGCGCGGCTGGTTCGCTTCCGCTCGGTCACAAACAGCGACTCGCTCTCGCCTGCTCGGTCTTGCATGGGCCGGAAATTCTTTTTTTGGATGAGCCAACCTCCGGCGTCGACCCTCTCACTCGTCGCGAGTTTTGGACGCACATTAACGGCGTCGTAGAACGTGGAGTCACCGTGCTGGTCACCACGCACTTCATGGACGAAGCCGAATACTGCGATCGCATCGCGCTAATCTCGCGCGGTAAGATGGTGTCGGTCGGCACGCCAGACGAGCTCAAGGAGCGCGCCGTCACGGACAACAATCCCGATCCGACAATGGAGGAGGCTTTCATTTCTCTTGTGGAGGACCAACGATGACTCCGCTGACTCGAAGCGTTCGTCGACTCGTCGCGCTCTGCAAAAAGGAAACACTGCAGATCATCCGCGATCCGAGCACCCTGCTCATGGCCTTCTTCTTCCCGCTGGTGATGCTCTTTGTCTTTGGTTCGGGCATCAATCTGGATTCCTCGGTGGTCCAGTTGGGCGTCGTCGTTCAGGAAAAATCACCCCAAAGTGCTCGTCTTGTCTCAACTTTGAGCAATTCACCCAGCTTTTCGGTGATTGAGGGACACGATCAGGAGTCGATGGGCGATCTGCTCCGAGCAGGCAAGATCCAAGGGTTCTTGACGATTCGCTCTGATTTCGCACGCCGATTTCTCACCCGAGAAGAGTCGACTCCCAGCCTGCAGCTGATCACAGACGGCGCCGAACCAAACACCGCCAACTTCGTCTCCGCCTACGTGCAAGGCGCTTATGGAGTGTGGCTCCGCGAAGAAATGCGAAGCCAAGGCAAGGCCGCTCAACGAGGATTCACACTTGAGAGCCGCTCTTGGTTCAACCCGTCCACGGTGAGTCGCAACTTTCTTCTCCCTGGTTCAATCACCATCATCATGACCGTGGTGGGCGCGCTGCTCACCGCTTTGGTGATTGCGCGTGAATGGGAGCGCGGCACGATGGAGGCACTCCTGGCAGCGGGAGTCTCTCGCTTTGAACTCGTGGCGAGCAAGCTCTTGCCCTACTTCGTGCTTGGCTTCATTGCCTTTGTACTCTGCGTGGTGGTCACGGTAACAGTGTTCGACGTGCCCCTGCGCGGTTCGCTACTTGCCCTTGGTATCGTGGGCTCCACCTTTTTGGGCAGTGCACTTGGTCTCGGGCTTTTGCTGTCGACCCTGCTGCGCAGTCAGTACAACGCCGCCCAAATGGCGCTGAATGTCGCATTCTTGCCAGCTCTCATGCTTTCGGGCTTTGTGTTTGAGATCAGTTCGATGCCCTGGCCGATTCGCGCGGTGACCGCGATTGTGCCCGCTCGTTACTTCGTGGTGGCGATGCAAACCTTGTTTCAGGCGGGCGATGTGTGGTCCGTACTGTCACGTTGTCTGCTCGGGCTGAGTCTCGCCGCCTTCGGCTTCATCGGACTCACTCTCGTGCTGACGAAGAGGCGCGTCGAATGACTGACACTTGGATTCGACTCATTGCGCTGATCAAAAAGGAACTGCAGGCGATCTTGGGAGACAAGCAAAGTCTTCGTCTCTTGATTGCGCCGACAGTGATGCAGCTCCTGATCTTTCCTTTCGCAGCCACGCTCGAGGTGAACAACAATACCATCGCTATTTTTGATCAGGATGGCGGCGCCGCGGTGAGTGAAATCGTGCAGCGCCTCACTCAAACTCCCGCCTTCGACAAAGTGGTCCTAGTCGATAGCGTAGAGCAAGGCTCCGACCTGATTGACCGACAGAAGGCGCTCCTGCTGCTGCGCTTTGGACAGCATTTTTCGGAGAGCGTGACAGCTGGAAGACCCGATCCGATCCAGGTGATTCTCGATGGACGACGCTCCAACTCAGGACAAATTGCCATATCCTACGTGCAACAGGTACTTGCCCGGGTGCCGATTGGTGGTCACCTGAGTGCAGTGACCCCTCCTGCCGGAGGGCTCAGCGTGCGTCATTGGTACAACGCGAACCTCGACTACTTTCGATTCATTCTGCCTTCGCTGGTGGCGATGATCACGACCTTGAGCGCGTTGATTGTCACCGCCATGTCTGTGGCGCGAGAGCGCGAACAAGGCACTCTGGATCAACTCCTCGTCAGCCCGCTCACCCCCGGCATGATCTTCATTGGAAAAGCAATCCCTGCGCTGATCGTGGCAATGATTCAAGCCACCATCATCTTGCTGGGCAGCGTGTACGGCTATGGCGTGGAGTTTCAAGGTTCACTCCTTCTGCTCTACCTCTGCATCTTCCCGTATGTGCTTGCCCTCGTGGGGATAGGACTCTTCATCTCAAACATCTGCGCGACGCAGCAACAGGCGTTTCTCGGCGTCTTCCTCTTCGTCATGCCCGCGATTTTGCTCTCCGGTTACGTCAGTCCGGTGAGCAACATGCCAGACTGGCTCCAGACGATCACTTGGGCCAATCCTATCCGACACTTCATCGTGATCACCAAAGGGATCTACCTAAAAGCCGCTGTGCTAGAAGACTTCTCCGCGAACCTGTTGGCGCTCGTAACCACAGGCTGCGTGACGGGCGGCGTGAGCCTCTACCTATTTCATCGTCGGCTGAGTTAGCCGCGCATTGAAGCCCCAATCGGCCCAACATGAATCGTATCTCGTGACGTGGTATCCGAAAACATGACAACGCCTCCAGAAACGCATCGATCGATTCGAGGCCGAGCTCACTGAGGACGATCTTGTCGCTGGCGTGAAGCTCATGAGTGGAAAGATAGCACCCGAGTGGATGGCCGTCTCCTTGACTGCTAAGGGGCGCCATGATTTCTCGCTTGGGACGCTCCCACTTCGCCTTCCTTCCGGCCGTGCTTTCTCTGCTTCTGGGGGGCTGCGGTGGAGCTACGCCGGCACCCAGCGATGCCAGCGCATCGGACAAGCCTGCGTCCGACCAGCCCGCCGACTCGGGCGACCAAGCGCCCACAAAGACCGAGGCTCCTCAAAATCAAGGCGTGCCTGCACCCAGCGATGTCGCCGCAGCACCGGCCGGATCGCAGTGCACCCCATCAGGTCTGTGCATTCGCACCATCGTGACTCCGCCGGCCTCAGGCGCGACCCCTGGTCCTGACGATCGGGTTGACGTTCACTACACGGGCTGGACCAAGAACGGGACCATGTTCGACTCCTCGATCGCTCGTGGTGAATCGATCACTTTCCCCGTGGCCGCCGTGATTGAAGGTTGGACAGAAGCCTTGCAGCTCATGCAGGAAGGCGGCACCTACCGCATCTGGATCCCCGCGGCCCTCGCCTATGGCGAAAATCCACAGCACCCACAGGCTCCTGCCGGGCAGCTCACTTTCGATGTCGAGTTGATCCGAGTCATCCCAGCTACCCCGGCGCCAGCAGTTCCCGAAGATGTTGCGGCAGCACCGGCAAACGCTACCTGCACCAAGTCGGGCCTTTGCTACGTGGTCCTGCAGCCTGGCAAGAGCCCAAGTCGAAGGCCGGGGCCAGAAGATCGCGTCACCGTGCACTACACAGGCTGGACAAAAGCCGGCGAGCAATTTGATACCTCGATCGAACGAGGACGTCCCGCCACCTTTCAACTCAACAAGGTTCTCAAAGGCTGGACTGAAATGCTGCAGCTCATGGACGAAGGCAGCAAGGTACTTGTTTGGATCCCCCCGGCGCTCGCCTATGGCGAAAAACCCGAGCGCGAAGGAGCACCTGCCGGACAGCTCACCTTTGAGATCGAGTTGCTCTCCTTTGAAACTCAGAGCGCACGGTAAGTTGATGGGGTTTTGGCCCCCTTACTCTGGCACAAATTCGAACCAGTCCACGCGCATCACCACGTCGCTGGCTGGATAGTCCGCCACGCCCGAGCCCGGAAACCAGTGGGTCTCTGGGTGCCATAGGTTGTACATCATCTGGACGGGCTGCTGGGGGATGCTTTCTTGCCCCTGGAGCGTCCACAGGGTCCGTTCGCTGCCACCAAGCACCATAAAGAAGCGCAGCGAATCGCTGTGCCATTCGAAGCCCAGCTCGTAGTAGCTGGCGCTGTCGAAGACGTCGGGAAAGACCAAGTTCGCGTCAGTTCCTGAGGAAGAGAGCTCGTCGCTCTCCGCGCTCACCGAGTCGAAAGTGTCGCCCGTGCTGAAGTCGACGACACGAGTCAGCTTGCGAAAGGCGGGGGCACCGCTAGCAGACTCTTCGTAGTCCGTGAACACCGTCAGGTAAGCCAGCGAAGGCGTACCGCAGACAATCTGAAAGTTGATCTCAAGATCGTCGACGAGGCCATTTACGTCCTTGTCGGCGCCATCGTTGAAGTAGCTGAAGGCTGAGGAGACGGTTTCCTCCGTGGGGTCGCAGCTTCCGAACTGAAGGCGACTGCGAAAGGTGCCGAAATGAAACATTCGCTTCGTGGCGATCTGGGTCGCGAAACTAGCGCCCACGCTATCCGCCGATTCAAATTCGGGATGACCCGGAAAGCGCAGCTCCGCGACCTTTCCGTCACCAGCGGCTTCATCGGCGGCTCCAAGAGTGGCGCGAGCGCCCTCAACCACAAGTTGAGTCTCCCAAAGACCATCATCCTCAGCAAAGTCGGTAAAGAATGCCGCATTCACCGACGACTCGGCGCGTATCGATTCGGCGCCCACCGTGGCTTCATGCTGTCCGCAACCGCTGAGCAAGCTGGCCAGCAGGGCCAATCGTAACCGGAAACCGCTCATGGCGCGGCAAACTTGGTCACGTCGGCTGCAAAAGGACTCTGGGGATAGTTCTTGAGAAAGGCCTGGGCTCTCATCGCAGCTTGCGTACGCGCGCCAGTACCGACAAGGGCTTCAATCGTCAGTGCCTCGCGCTCTTGGCCGAGCACGCCAGCGGAAAAGTCTTGACGCGCTTGCTCCAAAAGCGAGAGGGCCCGACTCGGATTTCCCCCACGCAATGTGCGACGAATTTCCAAAACAGCGAGGCTTTCTTCGCGCAGCCGACTGGCGCGTTTCTGCTCTTCGCTCAGTGGTTTCGGCTCGGAGCTAGCTGGCTCGTTCGGTGGGGCACCAGCTTTCTCCTTTGGCTCACGTGTCTCGGCCGCTGTCTGCTGCTGCGCAATGGGTAAGGTGACTTGCTCCGCCTGGGCCTGGGAGGGTTTGACCGCTGGCGTGCTCGGCCCATCGACAAGCCCATCGACAGGCACGTCAACGGGCGCTTCGACGGATGATGAGTTCGATGCCTGGAGTGGCGCATTGGTCCTCGGCGGATCGTTCGAGAGAAAAATCCAAGTGCCACCACCAACCGCACCCAAAAGCGCGGCGATCCCGACGAGCTTCGAGCCGAGTCCCCACCCCGCAGCTTGAGTCGCCCCAGGAGCGACGCTGGGAGTAGCACCCGCCCCCGCTGCAACCGCTGCTCCTGGTGCGGTGTTCAACAGGATGCCCGCCCAGGCTTGCTGCTTTTGAGCAACAGAAAGCCCCATCCCCTGCCCTTCAGACAAGAGTTCGCGTTCAAATTCGCTCGCGTCGCCGCCCTCATCAGTCCATCTCAGTGGATCCGTCATTGCCCTGCCTCCATCACTCTGTCCGAAAATTTCTGAGTCGCTTCACGCCTGCCGAGGGCCTGACGAAAAGCTTTCCGAGCCGCTTGCAGCCGCGAATAAACTGTCCCCAGAGGAATTCCAAGAGCCTCACTGATTTCGTCGCCCGTCATTTTTTCGATCTCAAACAAGATGAACACATTGCGCTGCTCCAGTTCGAGTCCAGCAAGCAACAGCTCAAGGATGGCAACTCGCTCGTTGTGCTGCGCCGCGTGTTCCACGTTGGCCCGCAAGTCCACCTCTTGCTCCACTTCACTGTCGACCAAGCCGCCTTGTTCACGCGCCAAACGACGCCGCCGATCCCGCGCCACCGTCCGGCAGATGGTAAAGATCCAGGTGCTCAGGCTGCTGCGCCCTTCGAACTGGTGAAGATGAGCCTGCACCGCAATGAACACATCTTGCAGCGCGTCCTTCGAGTCCTCTTCAGGCACGCCGAGGCGACGCAGGTTACGCCACACAAAGTCGGCGTGCGTCTCGTAGATTTCTTGAAGGTTCATGCCTTGTTCGTGGGCCACGGGGTTCTTCAATGGATGAGAGGCGCCAGCGCGGCAGAATCCCTAGAAAATCTTATCAATTTCTTGCGTGCACGCTCGTGACCTGGAAAAGAAGGCGCTTCCACGTGCTCGTTTGGACTTCCTTTCACCACAAACGCACACCCAGGTTCCCAGAAACGGTGCCCTGAATCGCTGGCGACTCCCAGGCGGTACCGACATTCTCCACGCTGAACACTTGAGACTGGGTGGGGATCCAGAGCACTCCTGAGCCACCCCAGAAGAAGCGCTCGCTTGCGCCAAACGGACCACGAAACACAAATGCTGGTCCCAGCGCTGTCCACCACAAGGTCTCGCTCGCTTCTTGTTCGTAGCCGACGCCACTGCCGCGCATTCGACCCACTCCAGCAGACACGCAAGGTCCAATTGCCCAACGTTCTCCCCACACGTAGCAGGCATGAAGACTTGCGAAGAGCAGGTTGATTCTGACACTGCCCGGTTCAAGGCTCACTTGGCTCGGAAGAGTGCCTGCGAAACCAGCGCCGAACTGCAAACCAGCGAAGGCCATGTTCACTTCGCCGCCAAAGAGCGCCGAGGGTTGAGCTCCCATGCCGAATGCGGCGCCCATCACAGCCTGAGCGCGGACGATTGGATGACTGGCTACAGTCTCTGGCGAAGCCGACTTCGACTCCTCCTGGGGCACAGATTCTTGTTCGGGCGTGGCCGCAGCGGGGTCAGCCGGAAACTCCTGATCAAAGAAGAGCGCCATCGTGACGCTGACCGCTTCGGCGAGCGGCGCGCAGTCAGCCGAAGAATCGCTGAGCTGTCGTTCGCCGCTTTGCTTGCCTTTCAAGATGAGGCGCGCCCGGTAATCCTCGGCTTCTTTGAAGAATTGCACCTGAACCTTCACGGACGCATCCGCTGCGGAGACGTTTTCGAGTGAGCGTTCCAAGATGCGCTCGACCGCTGAGAGCAGTGCCGCGCTGCGGGGACAATCCAAAGCTTCAGAGGACGCTTCCACCGTGACAGCCGTTTTCAAAGGCTGAGCACGTGCCAATGTCGTCCACCCCACGAGCAGAAATGTAAGAGCGGTGAATTTGAAGGCGCCCACGTGCTCCCCTGAAGTACTACGACTTGAGGGGCTGGCGAAGGCTTCTTTGAATCAGGCGGCGGAGCTGCTCCCTGCCGCCCGCTGACTCAAAGCTGATCCACTGTCCACACGCGCACCGCATCGAAGCTGAGTACCGCATTATTCTTGGGAAAGTCTGCCGTGGTGTTGTCCCACCATTGAGTCGAAGAATGCCAGAAGTTGAGCAAGAGCTCCGCGGGACGTTGTGGAACGTAGGTCTTGCCCGAGACCGTGTAGAGATCGATCTCTTCGTCGCCATCGATCATGAAGTAGCGCACGGTGTTTTCCGTCCATTCGAAGCCGAGCGTGTAATAAGCACTAGGTGCCGGAAAGTTCGCCACCGCGAGGCCGGGCAGCGTTCCGTTGGTCCACGCCCCTGCGAAAGAAGTATTGCCAAACGCTGTTTCGCGAAAAGCACCGGTGCGCATGTTGATGGCGCGCGAGCTGCGCTGAAAAGCTGTGGTGGGAGATTCTTCGTAATCGGTCCACACGGTGAGCCAAAGGATTTGCGGATCGCCGCACAAATGCTCAATGTCGATCTCCGAGTTGTCGTTGATGTTGTCGCCGTCCGCGTCCGAGCCGTTGTTGAAATAGGTAAAAAGGCCGCTCACCAGTTCTTCATCTGCGCCGCACGAAGGGAAGGACACATCAAATTCATAGCGCCCGTAGAGCTGCGTACCGCCGTCTTTGACAACCTCGATGGCGTGAGCACCTGGGCCCGCGTAGCTGCCCGATGAGAATCCTGGATTACCGGGAATGGTGAGCCGAAGCACCGCGTTGTCAGACGCGCCCGCATCAGCTGTTGTCACGGCTGTCGCGCCAGGAGTCAGATCGCTTTTCGGCGCGATGTGCCAACCGCTGAGATTGCTGAACGTGGAATTCGTGCTGGGCTCGGGCAGTCCGCTGTTGCCCCCGGTTGCCGTTTCGCCACCGGTCGCGGTACCTCCCGCGGCCGTTTCGCCACCGGTCGCTGTACCGCCGGACGCTGTACCGCCGGTTGACGCGCCTCCTGTTGCGGACTCGCCACCCGTTGCTTGCTCTGCCCCAGCGCCGGTGCCACCCGTATCACCTAAGGCGCCACCTGAACCTGAAGCCGCACCACCAGATCCGACAGCGCTGCCCCCAGTCGCAAAGCCTAAGCCGCCCCCAGTTGCCCCTGGCGCCCCCCCCGTCGAAGAATTCCCGTCGAACCCACCGGAGCCAGCCAGAACGCTTTCAGAATCAGTTCCTGAACAGGCGAGAGCAAACAGCCCCCAGACGAGGAACATCGCGCTGGAAGCGCTCCGATGTAGACGACGATTCATACTGACCATACCCCGTGAGAGGCACGAGCCCGATTTATCCATTTAAAAATCGAATCCGTTGAAAGCGTTTTCAGAAATCCTCTACTCTCAGCGAGGATGCAAGACCCAGATTCGAGGAGCCCTCTCGCCGCGGAGCTGCGGCGCTGGGTCAGCGCCGGACTCCTCAGTGATGGCCAGGCGGAAGCCATTAGCCGATTCGAGCAAGAGCGCGCACGCGCAGGCAGCACCGGACGTGCCACGAAGGCCATCGCGCTGCTCGGTGGTCTGACGCTCGTCTGCGGGATCGGCAGCCTGGTCGCGTACAACTGGGGGCGCTTTGGCGGAACGGTGAGGCTAGCGGGCATGGCTGGACTGCTCTTGGCGGCATTGGCGGCCAATTGGCTCGCGAGGCAGAAGCAGACGACTCCCGTGAGCACGGCGCTCGACGTGAGTCTCCTGGTCACGAGCGGACTTACCTTGGCGGGGCTCGCGCTCGTGTCTCAAGTCTACGATCAGGACGGCGAGCTGTGGCAGCTGCTCTTTGTGTGGAGCGCGCTCAGCGCCCCGCTGATGAGCTTTTCGCGCACGCGGTTCGCACACCTCTTTTGGGTGACCGGCCTCGGAATCAGCTTGATCAGCTCCGGCGACGCATTTGACGACTTCCTGCGCGAGACTCACGTGATCCGAGACAACCACGAGCTCGCTGTCGTGATCATCTACGGAACTCTGAGCCTCCTTCTCAGCGCCAGATTCGCGGCAAGTCGATTCGCAGGACGCGCAGCGGTTGGTCTCGGTCTCTATCGCCTGCACTTGCTGGGTGTGGGCTTATTGGGTGGACTCCTCTGGTTGGATGGAGAAAGCAGTGCATGGTCTTTCTGGGCGCTGGGACTGGCGCCACTGCTCACGGTGGTGTTCGCGACTCCGGACTCCGTAGAGAGAATCGGTTTCGGCAGTCGCACTCAGGTCGTGGGGCTCTTCGTGCTGGGAATTGGGCTCAGCGTGATCCCGATGGGATTGCCCTGGGAGAGCGGCGTCGCAGCGTTTGCCTCATTCGTCCTTTTTTGGGCGGCTGCTTGGGCGCTGGCGGAGAAAGCTGGACAATTCGGGAACGCACGATTCGCCGTGTTCGTTCTTGCGTTTCGCATTGTGATTGCCAGCTTCGAACTGTTTGAAAGCCTCTACCTGACGGGCATCGTGCTGGTCGCTATGGGATGCGCCGCGATTGCCTGGTCACGGCACAAGTGGAATGCGGTGAAAGAGGACGGGCATGATGAGTGAATCCAACGACCAGGCGCAGATCCCCTCCGCGGCGACCAGCCCGCTGTTTCTCATCGCGGTGCTGCTGCCCATGCTCGGTTACTTGGGGTCCATCGGTTTTGCCGAGGCCAAACGCTGGGGTGCCCCCACTATCCAAGTCGCCATCGAGGGATACGATCCGCGCGATTTGGTGCGTGGTCACTATTTGAACTATCAAATTGCGCTTGATCCGAACGCCGTCAGCATCGGCGAAGGCCCCGAGCAGAAGAGCCGTTATTCTTTCCGTCGGGCCTGCGCGACCTCAAGCAAGGGCGGCCTCAGCGGCGTCGTCCTGTTCAACGAAGAGACGCCCACGAATTGCACGGCAGCGCTGCCCGTGGATTTTATTCAGGAGCAGCATCGCTTCTTCATTCAACAGGACCAAGCAGCAGAAATCGAACGCGCTGTGCAGGAAGAGCGCGCGACAGTTGTTTTGCGCCTCATCAGCGAACGTTCAGTGACCGCGGATCAGTTGCTGATCGACGGCAAGGTTTTCGGGTCGCGCTGAGCCAAGGAGATCTACCATTCCGGACACAACGAGCTCGCTTCTGACCGAAGTGAGTGAAGGTCATGTTCATTTTCTACTTTGAGGATGTCCATCGGACCGAACGTTGAGCCGGATGAAGAGGATTGGACATGAGAGTGTCGGCGCTCCTGGGTGAACGCCACACTGAAAGGGAATCATGTTCAGGAAAAGTTCTGTTGTACTCGGATTGTTCTACTCACTCATGGGCTCTGGTCTGGTCGCGTGTAGCGGCGAGGGCGAGTGGACCGAAGAGGATCTGCTCGAAGAAGATGAAGTGAGAAGCGTCGGTCAGGATTTCACCGCCGGATCGATTCACGAAATCCGCGCCCTCCATAGCGGCAAGTGCCTGGATGTTTCCGGTGGCAACACAGGTAGCGGCACCAACATTCAGCAGTGGACCTGCAACGGATCGAACCCCCAACGCTTTCGCGTCGAATCGCGCGGCAGCGGTTTTTATCGGCTGATTGCGCAGAATAGTAACAAGTGCGTCGACGTTGCCGGTTCGGGCACGGGCGAGGGCGTCAACGTGCAGCTGTGGGACTGCAATGGAACGAGCGCGCAGGACTTTCGCATCGAGGCCTTCAACGGCAATCACCGCATCATCAATCGCAACAGCAACAAGTGCCTCGATGTCGCTTGGGCAAGCACGGCGACTGGCGCCAACGTTGCTCAAGTGAGCTGCAACGGAAACACGGCCCAGTCTTGGTCGCTAAAAGCCATCGGCGGAGGCAGTGGTGGTGGCGGCGGCAATACCGGCGGCGCAAAAGGTAAAATCGGTGACGGGCCGATCAGCGTTTCGGGACGGCAGCTCCGCGTGAGTGGCCAGCCGGTGGAGCTTCGTGGTGTGTGTTGGAATCCGGTGGCTCGCGGGGGGATCCATCCGCAGGACCTTAATTTCTCTTCCGTCGCCGACCGAGATATCGGTTTGATGAAGAACGCTGGCATCAATGTCGTCCGCACCTACGAGCCGATCCGCGATCGGGCCGTGCTGGACAAGCTGCATGCCGCCGGCATCAAGGTGGCGATGACTGTTTATTCGTGGGGCGGAGCGGATGCTGGCTCGGCGGTGGATCATGTCAATGCCGTGAAGAACCACCCCGCGGTGCTCATGTGGCTGGTCGGCAACGAGTGGAACTACAATGGGCTTTACGTAGGCATGAGCTTCGATGCTTCGCGTAACCGATTGGAAGATGTCGCCAGACGAATTCGTGGAGTGGACACCGCTCACCCGGTCGCAACCATCTACGGAGACATTCCGAGCGCGGCGACCGTCAACGCAATGCCGTCGATCAGCGTGTGGGGCATCAACAGCTACCGCGGTTTCTCCTTTGGCAACCTCTTTAGCACCTGGAGCGGAGTGAGCGGCAAGCCGATGTTCGTCGCCGAATACGGCGCAGATGCTTGGGACTCGCGACAGAACAGCGTCAACCTCCAAGCCCAAGCCGACGCCACACGGAATCTCGCAACGGAGATTGTGAACAACAGCGTGCTTAAAGGTGGCTCCACCTTCGGTGGCACGATCTTCGAGTGGTCCGATGAGTGGTGGAAGGACGGCAACGGAAGCCCGTGGAACCATGACTCAGGTGGCATCGCTCCCGGCGGCGGTCCGCACCCTGACGGCGTTTTCAACGAAGAATGGTGGGGCATCGTGACCGTCGACGGGCAAACTCGACCGGCTTACGACGCGCTTCGTGGCGTCTACACGACGCTCTGAGCGCACGCTGACTTGGAGCGAACGTTCGAGGAGTCACCCAGCCTGAAGGGTGGCTCTTCGGAGCTTCATGCACGCATTTGAATCATCCGGCAAAGTGGGGAGGTAGTCTAAGGTCTCGTTCGCTGGTGCCGTAGAGGAGCACAACGGCCAGCGAGAGATCTCGAAACATCGCATTGACTCGATGAGGCCGCCAAGTCGCAACGTGGCGACATCTATCGAAAGGATTTTCATGCGTAACCTTAGCTCACTCCTGGCTCTCACTACCGCAGCCTCACTCGTCTTTGGCTGCTCGGCCGACGCGGATTCGGAGTCTTTCAAAGGCCTCGCCGAAGGCAAAGCCTTCGCCAAAAGTGCCGACTGCCCGGACGGCGGTGTCACCCTCCGGCTCGGTGACGATCTCGATGAAGACGGCGTGCTCAGCGACGACGAGACTTTCCAATCAGAGAATGTTTGCCACGGCGACCGAGGCGACAGCGCATTTGCATCGCTGATTCTCACGGCTCCCGAAGAAGCAGGAGAGACCTGTGAATATGGCGGACTCAAGGTGATGAACGGACTCGACAATGGTGACGGAAAAGAAGTCGCAGGTGATGGCGAGCTCGGAGAAGGTGAAGTCGACAATACCGACTTTCTTTGCGTAGGTGAGCCAGGAAAAAAGGGCGCCAAGGGTGATACCGGTGCGACCGGTGCAACAGGCGAAACCGGCGAAACCGGCGCTACAGGTGCGACGGGAGCAACAGGCGAAACCGGCGCTACAGGTGCGACGGGAGCAACAGGCGAGACCGGCGCTACAGGTGCGACGGGAGCAACAGGCGAGACCGGCGCTACCGGTGCGACCGGAGCAACAGGCGAAACCGGCGCTACAGGTGCGACGGGAGCAACAGGCGAGACCGGTGCGACTGGTGCGACCGGAGCCACGGGTGAAACTGGCGCTACCGGAGCAACAGGCGAGACCGGTGCGACCGGTGCGACGGGCGCGACCGGTGCCACGGGTGCGACTGGCACAGCGGGTGCCACGGGCGCTACTGGGCCAGCGGGTGCTACCGGTGCCACAGGCGCGACCGGGCCAGCGGGTGCTACCGGTGCCACAGGCGCGACCGGGCCAGCGGGTGCTACTGGTGCCACAGGCGCGACCGGTGCCACGGGCGCTACCGGGCCAGCGGGTGAGGTTGGTCTTGGCGACGCCACTGACGCCAACGGTCGAACCATCGGACGCGTGATCTCGATTGACTCCTACGGCCTACAAATTCTCAGCTCCACTGGCTTTATCTTCTACGCGGGCTGGGACGGCTCGCTGGGAGATGGCCAGTACTATTACAGCGGAGCAAGCTGTGCGAGCGGCACAGTTTGGATCAATGCAGGTGGCAGCATCGACCGTATTCTTTATGGAAAGTTCCTCTCCTATAATTCTTTTGACGGCGAATTTTACGCGCCTACAAACCTCGTCGACGGCGTAGGCTATTCTGTTGCATTCACAGCGACATCGTTCTCCAATTACGGAACCTGCGGCGGCGGTTCAAGCAACTCCGGTTGGGTTGCTCGTGTTGTCACTCGCACGGAAGCGGGTATCCCAGCGACCATTGCTGGTCCACTCTCCTACGAATAAGCGTTCGTACTCCACAAACGGAGTCAGGACGGTGCCTCTTCGGGCACTTGTTCTGGCTCCGTTTTCCATTTCCACGAAGCGCATTCAAGTCGCTCCACCTTCACAACGAACGCGCGCGAGCTTCGCCGCCTGATACTCGGCCTCGGCAGCATCTGCGCCTGCGCTATCGCCTACTTCGCGGAGTGAAAAACGAAGAATATCAAAAGGCCCTTCGAAGAGTCCCGGCAAGAACCTAAAACCGATGCGCTTTACTTCGGCGCCCTGACCTCGAAAGCGGCCGAAAGAGATCGCCAGCTGAGCCCAGTACACCGCTTGCTGATGATTTCCGAGACGCGACGCGCCGTAACCCGCGTACCACATGAGTTCCGCGATCCCTGCGTGACTCACCATTCCACGCGCGAGAACTTCAAGCATCTCGCGAAACTCTCCGAGTTCTTCGCGACATTGAGCGGCTCGAAAGCTGGCCCACGCGGCTTCTTCGTCCCACCCCCTCAGGGCAATGCAGTTCTCATACGCGTGAATCGCTTCCCGAAATTTCCCCAGATTCTTGAGGCTCTCTCCAAGATAATAATGCCAGCGAGGATCATAGGGATGGCTTTCGACATAGGGACGCAGAACCTCAAGATCACGCTCAAATTTTCTCTTGAGTTGTTCTGGAGTCTTCGGTAGTTCCCAAAACGACGCACTCTCTAGAATCTCCAAACCGACTTCGTAACCCGTGAACGATTCGTGAGTCGGACCATTGTACCGAACTGGCATCGGCAACCGGAAGACCCGCTCTTTCATGTAGACGCGGTCACGGTCCGGCATCATCACCACACCATGAGGAGTTTCTCGAAGGGTCGTGCGCAAGTCGTCACCGTTGAGATCCAAACGTTCATCTGTATCGACAGTAATTGCCCAGCTTCCACCCAAATCGTGCGCTGCGTCCAAACAAAAATTGCGCGCAGCAGAAAAATCATGACGCCACGCAAATTCACGCACCACGAGTTTGTCCCCAGCGATCTCGCGTGCGACTTCCAAAGTTCGATCAGTGACGCCAGTGTCAACGACTAAGCAAACGTCCACCCAATCTACGACACTTCTCAGAGCGTCACGTATCTCGCGCTCGCTGTTGCCCGTGAGCGTCGTCGAAATCAGCTTCAGGTCTATCATCTCTCCAATAGTCGCAGGCAGCGCAAACAGCACAATCAGTCCATGGATCTAGTAAAATTGCCCATCTTCGGGACGTCACCGCCTCATGTCTGAACTGTATCACTAATCAATTTCTTCACTTCCGACTCCGCATGCGCCAAGAATTGACAAAGAATCGAGGAGAGGAGACTCGCGTTTAGCGAACGAGTGGAGGAATGCAGCAGCCGAGCTGACAGTAGAAGCCTGCTGTACAGTCTCCCGTATCAGCGCAAACCGTGTTGCCTTCGTCACACGTGTTGCCAGGGCCGCCGCCAGTGCCAGTTGTCCCGCAGGACTCGGGAAGATCCGCCAAGGTCTTCCCTGGGCACAGTTCACATTCGCCACAAGTATTTCCACAGTCTACGGAAGCCTCACAAGCTTCGCACTTCTCAGGATCAGAGACGTCGGTGATGTCGGCACAAGAACCGGTCAGCTTGACGCTGTAGGTATCGGTCCCGTCAAAAACATCACAACAGCCGAAGCAGTCACAGCCATTGGGAACTCGCGACCCACAGTAATCGATGCACTGCTGCGATTGCGTCTCCTTGGTGGAGTCACAGTCGTCATCACCGGCGCCGGAGTTGCCATCAAAAAAGCAATCCTGTTTCGGGTCTTTGTTGTCGCCAGGGATCCCAGTCGCAAAACTGCTTTCATCATCGTCGAGCGGACCCGTGCATTCCGGATCCAATCCGTCGATCAGGCCGTTGTCATCGTTGTCGATCCCGTCACTGCACTCCGTGTCCCCGTAAGCCAGCCCACTTATCGGGTCGACGTAGCCTGCGCCACCTGTCCCGCCAGTACTTGAACTTGAGTCTCCTCCCGAGCTCGTCGTGTTTCCGTCTCCACCGAGAGAAATTGAAGGCTCGCCGCCTGTCTCGTTTCCAGGATTGGGCGTTTCCTCAGAACTTGAAGAGCACGCCATGAAAACCAGACCAGCCAAGCAAGATGCCGCAAAAAAGGAGAATCGAAGGGAGGAGTTCATACCTATTGAGTGGCGATAGCGCCGAGCCATTATCAACGTGGCGACATAAAAATCGCGTTCATGTAGGTGATCAAGAGGAAACGCCGCAGAGCTGCGGCGCAGGACGAGAAGCTGTCGTGCCGCGGCGGAGGAGAATACGTGGCCTAGAAAGCCTGGCTTAATTCGACTCTGAGAAGCCCATATCCGGAGCGCTGCCGAAGTAAGTCCCGGCGCCGTCTTGATTCCTGTCGAGCATCAGTTCCGACGTACCCGCGTTGATGGCCGGGCTCGGACCAGCCGTGCTGAGTGCAAAATTGTCCTCGGCAAAACTTTCGTACAATGGATCCGCGATTAGAGAATTGCTGCCCAATCCGTCGATGCAGCCGTTGCAGTCCATCGTGTTGAAGAAAAGATTGTAATCGAAATACGTGAACTTATCCGAAGCGGCGGCGATTCCATAGAGCCCTGAATGGCTCACAATGTTATTGCGGACATCGATATCGCTGGCCTGCCCCACGACGATGCCCGTCCCCCCGGAACTAACAATCGTGTTATGCCAGATCGCAGTCCTTTGCGTCGTAGAACTCAAAGCAATGCCAATCTGCGCCCGCATCATCAAATTTCCGATGATCTTCGCATCGACTCCGGAGCCGCCTACAAAAACTGCCGCATTCCCTGAGCCACCTACATCGGTAAATGTGTTGTCGATCACCACATCGTCAGGAGAGTTGACGAAGACAGCATGTGTTACGCCCCCGACGATGGTATTTCCGGGGCCAAAGATCGTTCCGCCTGTGGACGGGCTGTCGGTGATCGACTTGGCATTGTTCTCGAAGAACGAGTTGGAGACTTGGTGCTCGCTACCCCCTGCAAAGAAGAGGGGTTCCTGACTACAATTTTTGACTTGAACGTTCGTGATGAGACTCGTTCCTCCGACCACGAGGATACACTCGCGCGAACTCTTCAAGCTTGAGAAGTCCAAGCTGACTCCATTCCCATAAATCTGAACATTCGCGTCGATTTCAGGGAGGTCACTCGCGGGCGCGATTGCGATCCCTGGGGTGACGGAAATCGAAAGCGAACCGCCGTCAGCATTGGCGATCTTGATCGCCTCCCTCAGCGAAAGTCCCATTCCGAGTGGAGCCGTGGCGGATGCGCCTACGTCATCCTCGTCCTCTGCGATATCGACAACCAGATCGCCGGTCACCAAACCCTCAGTACCGCCCGTAGCTCCGACCCCACCGCTTCCGTCCAGCCCACCCGTAGAGCTTCCTCCACCAGAACTCACGGCGCCCCCCGTGGCCGTGGTGCCCCCCGTGGTCGTGGTGCCACCATCCCCGTCACCTCGTGGAGACGCCCCACCAAGTGCTCGGTAGCCTGCCCCCCCTCCGAGCGATTCGTGGTCGTCAGCCAGTAAGTCGAAAGAAAAACGACAGCCAGCAAGGGAGAAGCAGACGATCCCCGCTACCAGCGCCGAAAGTGAGCGAAAGTTCACTTTCTCAGTGTGGGCGTGATTGGAGTCGTCAACAAGGAGGGAGAAGGCCCACACGACCACACCGCCCCCCCACTGACGCGCGCGTCTAAGCCGCTTGTCGGCCGCACAAAGCCGTCAGGCAAGGAATGACGACCTCGGCCATCACTTCTTGGCGGAGCTCGCCTTGTACCTTCTCCGGAACCAATCCGTACTTCGCTTTCCAGGTGTCGTTTGACGTACTCAGCTGGCGAGGCGCTGGCGGCTTTTGGAGTTCTTGGTGAGCGCGTGCAAGCAGCGCTTCGGCGAGGCCGGTCTTTTGACTCGTGGCCCAACTGAGGAACTCCCAGGCCAAGTGCGAATGCTGCTGTTCGTCGTCCGCAATGGTGGCCAAAAGGTCGCTCAGCGAATGATGCATGCACTTTTCGGAAGCCCACTTGGCTTCGAGCGCGGCCGTGGTTTCGCCGATGCAGCCTTCGAGCAGCACTAGCTCGGCAATCTGCTCAAGTTCGACGGACTGAAGCGCGCCGTCTATCGATAGCTTGCCTGGCCCCTCGGTCTCCTGCGAAAACACACTTGAGAGCGCAAAGGACAGTCGCGCATGTCGCGTTTCGTCCACTAAGGCGCGATTCGTCGCTTCAATCAAATGCGCGGGAGCTCCGAGGGCAAGTAACTGCAGCGAGAAGCGGGCAAACGCGGCAATCGACGCGTGCTCCATCAGAGCAATCTCGCGATAGCCCGCAGCGAGCTCGTGGCGCTGCTCGGGAGACAGCGAGTCAGCGAGTCGAGAGAATTCTTCCGCAAGCTCACAAGTCCAGTCAGTACGTTCCACGGCCTGGGCTTTCCGGTATTCCTGATCGATGAGAAACGGACGACCAATGGGCGCCTCAGTCCGGTAGGGTACCTCTGCTTTGTCGTTCTCACTGACTCCAGTTGGTGAATCAGGGTCCCTCGGCGTTGGCTCAGCTGGTGCTGGCTGTCCTGGCTGCTCGTCGACTCGCGTTTGAGTGACTTCTCCTGAGCAGGCAGTGAGTCCTGAGCAAGCACTGAGTCCTGAGTAAGCGCTGAGCAGTCCGAGCCGACTTAAGATTGAAAAACGCACCATTGTCGTTGAACGCAATGCAGTCATCGCTCCAAGGGTAGCAAGTTCCTGGGCAGGGAGCACTGTGTCATTGTGCAACAAAGTCTTACTGCGCAACCTAGAGACTTGCCCGGTACAAGCCCTTGTCGCCGGCCGCGAAGACGGCCTCTGCAGTGACTTCAACTTGGACCACTGTTCCTAGCTTCTCGTTCGCGCAATGCCAGCTCGCGTCTTTGCTTGGTGCGAACCGACACAGCCCAGTGACGCCCCCCACCCAAATTTCGGCTTCATTTTGAGCGGCCAGCGCGTGAGACGCTTCAAAAGGAGTCGCCACCGACGCCCACTTCGAGCCTTCCTTGCGAAACAACACACCGCCCGCGACCAGGTAAAGCGCCTGCTTGCCGTCTCCCCAGACGCTCGTCACTTTCCCTGAAGGTAGCTCCCCCATCAAAGTCTCCCAGCTGTCTTTGACGAGCAGACTCACTTGCGAATCCGTGACTTTGAACACACGGTGCCCCGCCATCTGAATCCACGCAGGCGTGGCATCCGCAGGAGTCTGCCCCCAGCCGCTGACACGTTTGATCAAACAAATCTCCCCCGGGCGGCACACCACCTCCGGATCTGCTTCGCCCAGAATGCCGTACAGCGCGCCACGAGAATTGCCCAAACGCCCCAGCTCTGCCGGCTCACGCTGCCAGCCTGCTACCTTATGCCGGAGGTAAACGCCTCCAAGCTCGCCGCCATCACTTCCTTGGATCCAGCCCATCAAGCGCGGCTGATTGTCTCGACCATAGAAGATGCGCACCTCGGCGTGGCTGGGATCCCAGTTGCGAAGGTGCCCAGGAACTGGAACTTCGCGCCACTTGATGCCATCGAAAATCCAAGGCTCCGCACCAAGCGCAGAAATTCGTGGACCGTTGCCGAGGGCGAACGACGTGAGGGGCGCCTCCAAGAGACGCTCAAATTTAAGCTCGCTGAGAGGTGAGGTCTGTACTTGTTCAGCAGAGGAGCCTTTCCCACTCGCCATGGAGAGCTCACCATTTGATGGCTCTGTTTCGGCTCCAGCCGGAAGTTGTGTCGAATCATCAGCTCCGAATTTGTCTGACGATTCAGTCCGCGATGCAGCCGCCGGCGCAGAGCCTTCATCAGCAGCGCCCTTGGGGAAAGGCGGCGAACAGCCAACAATCAGCGCAGCAGTCGCGGCCCAGGAACTTCTCAACACCCCTTTTTCCCTCATGCCGCTGATCTCCTCAAAGTCGGTAGACGAATCCCAGCGAAGCCTGGCGTTCCGTCAGTTCCGTGCCGAAGCCGAGACTGCCGCGCAAGTCCCAACGCCGATGAATGGGCACATACCAAGCGCCATCGAAGATGAAGGCTTGGTCGTCAATCAAAGCAGGTCCAGCGCGAACCGCTGCTCCATGGAACTCCAAGCGCAGTCTTTTGCTGGGCACGATACCAAGCGTGACATAGGGAACCGCTGGGCGCATGAGCCAGGTCGAGGTCGGCACTCCCAGTCCCGCCTCGGCGTAGAGAAAATCACGCGGTCCAAATGAAAGCACCAGCTCAGGCAAGAAACCAACCCCGACGACGCGCGGATTCTTCCAGCCACTCCACAGGTTCACGCCCGCCTCGAAACCGAAGTAGTGAAAGTGATACCCCAAGCGAAAATCAGCCCCACCGAACGCGTTCGTGAAGTCGCCCCCTTGCTCGACGCCCTCAAGTTCCGCGACCTCGTCTAAACCAGGCGCCACATCGATTCGCGCCCGAGCGACCTCAACAGCCGCCCCGGCAACCAAAGTGGCGCCGGCCCCTTGCCGAGGTGTGGCGGCTCGCGCGGAATGGCGCACCTTGGCAGCTAGCCCGCCGTAACGCACATCCGCCTGCGGACCGCAGGCCCAACCACCCGTCGTACTGCCTTCATAACCCGCCACTTCCACCTCGGTCTCCGAAGCGCGGGGCGACGAAAGACCGGTGAAGAAAATGGCCAAACAAGAAAGGGAAAGGAAGACTCGCTTCATGGCTGACCGACTCCAGCCAGTCGTGCGGCCGCTTCGCTGGCCAACTGCCGGTCGCCAGCTGCTTTGGCGTAGTTCATCAAGGCTTGCAGGAGCGTGCGATCATGGGGATTGTGCTCCAGGCCCTTTTGAACCGCACGAACCGCTGCTGGAAGCTGGCCCGCATCGGCCAGAGCCACCGCGTGTACGTAGGCAAACCTGGAATTGTCGGGTCGAAGTGCGGCTGCGCGTTCCAGCATCGGCATTGCTTCCGAAAGTTTCTGAGTTCTCACCAGCGATAGCCCCAGAGCGTACCAAGCCTCGGCGTTTTGCGCGTCGACCTCGACAGCTCTTCGGAGCAGACTTGTTGCCTCGGCTTCGTTGCCCTGACTGCGCCGCAAGTCCGCCAGGTTCACCAAAGCCGGGGTGAAGCGTGCGTCCAATTTGAGCGCGCGTTCCAGAGCCTCGGCCGCAGCATCAGCTTTTCCTCGACCGAGTTCGAGAAGGGCGAGGCGTAGCCAAGCGTCGGGCCGGTCGTCGTAGAAGTGTTCGACCTTTTCAAGCTCCACAAAGGCCTTGTTCAATTCTGCAGTCTGGGGAGCAGTCAGCGTGGTGAGCGGAACACCGACGAGTGCTCTGGTGGCTTCAATGCGAATGGCCAAGAGCGGGTCAGCAATCAAGGGAAGCGTCACCTTCAGGCGTTGCTCGGGAGGTAGGCCCAGCACACCCCTGGTCACGCCGAGCCGGATCAGAGCCTCGCTGCTTTGGCTTCCTGCACTGAGCGCTTTGACTGAGTTTTCACTGGGGAAATTGGCCAAAAGGAGCAGCGCCGTTCCACGCACAATGGCTGGAAAACTCGCCGAAGCGGCCAGATGAATCAGCTGAGCCTCGGCAGCGGGATCTCCATTGCGCGCTGCCTGAAACGTAGTGGCGTAGTGGTGTCGCCGCTCTGGACCAAACCACTGCTCGATCGCGTCAGCGGCCCAGCTCGCTTCTTTCCCTTCGTGGCAGTTCGTACACGCGTCCGGCGCGCCTGTGGTGGCGCTCAGATCCGGCCGGGGAATGCGCAAGGAATGATCGCGTCGTGGATCCACTCGCATGTAGGTCGTCATCGGCATGTGGCAATCGACGCAGGCAGTGCCGTCGTTCGCTCCGGCCTGAACCTCGCTGCCAGGATTCGCGCTGTGATGATGATGCTCGGCGACATCGTAGACTTGTGCGCTGTGGCACTCTGAACAAAGAGCGTTGCCTTCACGCCGCAACTTCAGGGAATGCGGTTCATGGCAATCGTTGCAGCGCACCCCCGCGTGAAACATGCGGCTCTGGAGGAATGACCCATAGACATAGACCTCGTCGTGAATTTGCCCATCCGCGTAGTAAAGGCCCTCCATGAGCAGCTCGGGCACATACGCGTCCATGTAAGGCTGATCTGGCGTTCGGCCTTCACGCAATTGTTGGCGACGCGAATGGCATGGCGCACAGGTCTCCACTTCGGTGACGTTTTCTTCGCCGGAGCGAGGGATCACATTGCGAGCACCAGGAGGAAGCGCCCAATTGACCCGTTCCAGCGGAACCACGAGCCCCACTTCGTAGCTATTTACCTTCGAATCAGCCCCAGCTTTTTGAGCGCCGCGCTCACTGTTCGACGAACTATCCTGCGCCCAAGAGACATGGTTCGAACCCGGTCCATGACACGCTTCGCAGCCCACATTGAGATCGCTCCACGACGGATCAAACGTATCTTTCGCAGCATCATAGCCCTTATGAAGCGCGGTGGTATGACAGTCCGCGCAGGCAAAGTTCCAGTTCTGTGCGCCACGCGTCCAATGAATCTCGTCGAGCGGCTCAAGGTCTTCGCCCGGATAAAGATCAAAATAACGCTGCCCCCCTTGCTCACTGGTCCGTGAATCCCAAGCGACGGTCAGCGCCTGCAAGCGACCTCCGCCCACATCAAGCAAATACTGCTGCAACGGCTCGACTCCAAACGTGTAAGCGACGGGGAATTCTTCGACCTTTCCCTCGGCACCTACCGTGCGCACGAAGAACTCTGTGGACTCCTCTTCGCCAGAAGTCCCACCTGATGCCTGTTTGTTCGCGGCGTCCTTGCGCAAAAATGTCGTTGTGATTCCGTCGTGCCGAAACGACTCACCACCAAAGGGAGCCAACACAGACGCGTCACTCGGTACTTCAATCGCTCGATCATGGTGAGAGCCGCGATACGCCTTGGCCTGCTCCTGATGACAACTCCCGCACGCCGCGCTGCCCACGTAGGTCGCGCCTGGCATCGGGGTCATCCGTTGCGGCTCAGAAGTCTCCCCAGTCGATCCCCCTGCGGCCGATGAAGTCTCTTGGTCGGCCTCGTCGCTGTTGTTCGGGAGGAGCACCCAGGCAAGACCCGCAAGCACGAACCCAGCGCTCAGCCAGCCAAGAACCTTTCCTCGCAGCGCACCCACCTTCATCGGGGCGCGATGTAGCATGCGCTTGAGAGGAAAGTCGACAGGCCTCACGCGCGCGTGCAGCACGCGGGGAGGTTCGCTAGGGTGGTCAAGATGAAGCGATTCAACCCGTTCGCCAAGGAATGCCGCGTTGCCCAGTGACGGAAAAATGGGACCCTACGGGTTGTCTGAATTTGGAAGACACCTCAGCCAGGGCAGCGGCATTGGCGAGCTGATGGACGACCTCGGACACGCGCTCGCTTCCGGCGGCGACGAGGTCCGCATGCTCGGAGGCGGGCAACCGGCTCACATTCCTGCAGTCGACGCCCTGTGGCGCAGACGCTTCGAAGAAATCTTGCAAGCGCCGGCCGAGCTCGAACATGTGCTCGGCAACTATGAACCCCCAGCTGGCAACACCCAGTTTCGCAGCTCCTTGGCTGCACTCTTCGAGCGCGAATTTGGCTGGCCGCTCAGCGCAGACAACGTGGCGATTACGATGGGGGGCCAAACTGCGTTCTTCTTCCTGCTCAACGCTCTGGCGGGAAAGCACCCCGGCGGACAACGCAAGAAGATCCTGCTTCCTCTTGTGCCCGAATACATCGGCTACGCCGATCAGTCTGTCGATGGTCCGCTCTTTCGCAGCATCCGACCCAAGATCGAGAAAATCGGCGCTCACGAATTCAAGTACCACGTCGACTTCGACAACTTAGAAGTCACGGAAGAAGACGCTGCCATCTGCGTGTCTCGTCCCACGAATCCGACGGGCAATGTGCTCACGGACGACGAAGTCGCGCACCTGGCTGCACTAGCCGAAGAGCATGGCATTCCGCTGATCATCGACAACGCCTACGGCGCGCCTTTTCCCGATGTGATCTTCAGCCAAGCCACTCCGATCTGGAATGAGAACATCATCCTCACCCTGAGTCTCTCCAAACTTGGCTTGCCTGGCACACGCACCGGTATCGTCGTGGCGCGGCCTGAAGTGATCAAAGCGGTAGCCTCGATGACCTCAATCGCGGGACTCGCCAATTCCAACCTCGGTCAAGCTCTCGTTGAGCCCCTGATTCGAAGCGGCGAAATTCTCACCCTAAGTCGCGAGCTAATTCGCCCATTTTACCAAGAAAAATCGACCCAAGCGCTAGCCTGGATCCACGAGTTCTTTGACGACTCCTTGAATTACCGCATCCACCGCAGCGAAGGCGCGCTGTTCTTGTGGGCCTGGTTCGAAGACCTACCCATCACCTCCAAGCAGCTCTATGAGCGCTTGAAGGCACGAGGCGTACTCGTCGTTCCGGGCAACTACTTCTTCTTCGGTCAGGAAGACAACGCCGCTGCGACCGATACTGCGTGGAAGCACCGCGACGAATGCATTCGCATCAACTTCTCAATGCCCGAAGCCATCGTCGAAGACGGCATTCGCATCATCGCTGAGGAAGTGGCGCGCGCTTACAAAAGAAGCGCGGCCACTTGAGTCATCAAACCAGCTGAGTCAAACCGACGCAGCCCCGAAAACGAGCATCGTCATTTCACGATGACAGGAACAACAACTGTTTCAAAACAGCTGATGTTCGTTTCCACGCGGAAGTTGGACGCTCCGGTGTGACGTTCCGCGTGGTAGATGTCCATGTTGTAGGTCATGCCCGGCTTGATGCCGAGGGCCGCTGCCTGAGCGTCAAAGTCAATCGTGGCCTTAATGGGCGAGTGGAGGCCACCCAGATCCAACGCGAGCTTCCCATTGACGAAGATCCACAGATCGTCGTCGCCACTGAAGGTGAACTTTTGGCCAGCTTTGTAGCCAAACTTCACGTGAGCCTCCGTGGTGAAGTGGAAGTTGTGCCCTTGTGTTTCTTCGGCAAGGCCGAGCCCATCAATCGGGAAGAATCCCGATGTCCCTTCGCTGTCGTAGACAAAGTTCCCCGTTGTCGGATCTTCAGTGAGCGGCAACGTGTGCTCAAGCGTCACATTCGTGCCCTCGACGTTGGCGTACCACTGACCAAAGGTCTCTGCGCTCGTCACCTCAACAGGCGGCATATAGTCCCACTCGGAACACGTCACGATAAAGTCCGCGCCGACTGAGCGCTTGCCCGTTCCGAATCCATTCTGGAACGTCGGCTGACGGCTACCGTCAGCACCAATTGCCAGATCGGGCATCACGATCCCACAGCCGACAGGGTCTTGTCCGCCGTTGAATGCCTGCATGTCAGGGTGGTCAGCGTTGAAGTCGCGAATGATCAACTCAAGAGTCGAATCACAATCCTCCATCGGTTCATCCGGCCCGCCGCCGGTCCCTGTACTTGCGCCCTCACCGTTCATGGCACCCACGCCATCGATGCCGCCGTCGTCTGAACCGCCGCTGCCATTCACACCCTCGCCAATGTCCCCGTCCCCGTCGCCGCCATTACCATCTCCAGCCCCGTTTCCGGGACCACAGGCAACGAACAGCGCAGAAGCGCAAACCAACGAGGAAAAAGCCGTAAGCGAAACAAATTTCATGACGAAAGCCTATCAGGAAACCGCTGTCACGCCGGTGCCATCGCGCAGAATTCTGCCTGCACAGGATGCGCTTTTTGTTCATTTTGCAGGATGGACAGAAACTACTTCCCAAAAACGGTAGGATCAGGTGCGCGAGAGTGCGCCGGCTCGAACCCCAGAGCAGCCTCCTCGCCAAGTTGCGCTCAAGCCAGCTTCAGCCCAGGAGGCAGACTATCGCCGAGTACCCGCTTCACATCACCCTGGCCAAGGTCCGTAGCGCGCAGAACCATGTCCACCCAACTTGCTGCCGCCCCTTGTTCTGTCAGCCGATCCGCCACCTGAGTCCGCAGCTCTGCACTCACATCGCGACTCGCATCGCCCGTCACTCGCGCGATGGAGGCCGCAGCAAATGCCGCACCTTCGGACTTCTTCCAATCAAGTTCTAACAATCGCGCCAGCCATTTTTCGGCCTGCTGCTTGTCCACAATCGCCCCCGCCGAACCATGAAAGAGCACCCGCGCTCCGACTCGCCCGAGCGGCCAATAAGAACCCAGCTTCTTGACCCTTTCGATGAAGAGCGCTCCGGCCTTTGCTTTGGCCGTCGCCGGAATGCGTTCTAGCGCGGCAACCATGCGCATCATCTCCACCGGTCCTTCGAGCCGCGCTCCAGCGGGCGGTTTTCCGGAGACCCACAGCCACGGGCGCACTTGTTCAAAGAGCGCTTCTTGCTGAGCCGCATCCAGCCCTGCAGCCACACGACGCCACAAAATCCACCACTCGCCCCAATTTCCCTTGGTCGGCACGGCGGGTCCAGCTTCTTGTAGCGACCACAAGCTCTCCATGCGCTTGCGATCCCCTTTGATCCCAAAACCAGGCCGCATCGTCCAGCTCAAGAGACGTAGCCAATTCAGTTCGTGAGCCTCACTTTGCGCCCGCTCGCCTGCGACCTTCAACAAAGCATCCACCAGCACACGGCAGGTCGCTCCCGACCATTCACCACGGGGACCGAGCTGCTCTTCGAGTTTGAGTCGCAGAGCACTCACTCGATCTTCGTCGCTGGAAGAAAAAGCAGCTGTGATCAAACGAGCTGCGTCGCGTGCAGAAGCGTGGGGCGGCTCCGCGGTGTCTTCTTCGGGGGGTGGGGGCGCACTCTCGGTGCTCGGCTGATCGGCAGCACTCGCCGGCGCGCCTCTGCGTACAACGAATTCAAGTTTCCAGCGCCGTGGCGGCAATTCCGCGCTGACCAATTCCAACTGCAAGCCGCCTGCCTCGTCGAGAAAGCTCTCCAGACTCACCGAAAGCGTGGTTTCGCGGATCTTCGCGTTCTTTTGCCCGCGCAGCAGCGTCTCCAGCGGAGCAAGCGGCTCCAGTTCGTCGCTTCCCGCGGTCACGTCGATCAACTTGCCCGCTTCATCGACGCGATCTCCCGTGTAAGCAAAAAGCGGAAACGCGACGGGTTCGTTGAGCCGCAATTCGAAGAGTCGGTCCGGCACTGTCACGCGCGTGCCTTCGTCCACATTGCGCGGCGCCACACAGAGCGCGCGGGTGCGTCCCTCATGCTCAATGCCAATGTAGTAAGCCTTCGCCGTGCCGCCGCCAATCACGGTCCCGCGGCCGTGACGCGCCAAGCCAGAACGCACTGCCCCTTGGGCGACAGAGGTTTCCAGCGACGTGTGCTCCAGGAGAGTCGGCGCTCTCCCGTCGAACCAAGCGCCGAGCACTTCTAAGAGCCGCGTGACTGCCGCGGGCGCGTTGAACACACCGCCATTGAGCAAGAGCAAGTCGGGCCGAGGCAATCCATCGGTGATGCTCGCGCCCGCTTCGCTGGCAGAGAGCGCGTGCTTCCTCAAAAAGGAACAAATGTGACGCGGCACCGCGGTATCGCTTGAGTACGGAAGACCCAGAGTTGTGAGACCGGCTCGCGCGGTCCGCTCCGCGACATCGGCGGGGCCAGTGCGCGGAAAGCAGCCGTCAAGAAGCACTGATTCGGCTTCTTTTCGCGTGATGGTGATGCTCTTCGTGTTGCCGACCAGGCGCGATCCGCGACCCTGATAAGAAATGACAGCTTCTTCGGGGGCGTCGGCGGAAAGGAGTCGTTCCTTCGCGTCGCGCGCCGATTGCACCAGGCCGGACCAAATTGTCGCGTCCTCCGGGCGCGGGAGCTTCGCCTTACTGAGCGCGAACACGGCCAGTGCCGCGTCCATGTTGTCGCCGCCGAGCATCAAGTGCCCACCGACCGCGATGCGTTCAATTGTCGGCAAGAGCGTTACTGGGCGCGGTGCTGGACGCGTCGCCCGCAGCCGGAGCTTCGCTGGGCAGGACGCGGAGAAGAGTGAGATCCGTGGTGCCGCCGCCGATGTCGACCACGAGAATCAACTTGGCGTCAGCGAGCGTTTGACGAAGATCGCCGGCAAGAGGCGCGCGCTGCTCACCGCTCGTGCACTCAGAGCGCCCCCAAAGAGTCAGAGTGCGCCCCCAAATAATCGTAAAAGGCCGCCTGGGGTTCTTCCAAAAGCCGCACCACACCGAGCCCTGCCTCAGCCGCCGCTTCGCTCGTCAGGCTACGCGCCCCTTCATCAAACGATGCAGGAACGGTGACGACCACCTCTTGTTCAGCAAGCGGCGCATCCGGATGCTTGGCATTCCAAGTCCGCTCCAAGTGCGCCAAATAGGCGACTTGCGCCTCAAAGGGAGAAACATGAGGTTCGCTGTCTGGCGCGCTCCAGGGCAAAATCGCCGCCCTGCGGTTCACGCCGCCATGGCACACCCAGCTCTTCGCCGAAGCGACCAAACGATTCGGACTCTTCGCGCCGCGCTTGCGCGCATAGACGCCCACCACGTTTTCAGGCGTGCCCCAGGGGAGCTCTCGCTCGCTGTCCGTCAGTTCGCCCGGCGTCGGCAAATAGAGAAACGACGGCAGGAGATCGCTCTCGCTCACTTCGCCAGGCGCCACCAACTGCGGCACCTTCAGCAAATGCAATCGCGGTCGATCAATCAGCGCCGCGGCGATCGCGCAGTGAGTAGTTCCTAAATCGATACCGACGACAAACTGCGGGGTCTTCATCTCACTCCACTCGAATGTTGAAACTCAACTTCCAGCGCCGCTCGCTGGCACCATCGACAGCTGCGATTTCCAAGGTGCCGACTTCAGTGACGCGCGCTTGTAAACGCACCTCGACCACTTCGCCGTCAGTCCCTTCCAGCATCGTCTCCAGCGGTGCCAGCTCAGTCAGCTCCGAAGGTTCCACCACCGTGCCGACTTGATCCTCAGAGCGCGCAGCAGAAGCGAAGAATTGGAACGAAACCGGTTCGCCCAAAACGAGTCCAAAGCTCTGTTCGAGCGCGACCTCCGATCCCTCCTCCAGACCAAAAGGAGCGACGCAAACCGCGTCTACCCTAGGCGGAATGCCCGGAATTGCCAGTTCAGCGCGCATTATACCTATGTAATGGCTCTGCGCGGTGCCGCTACGAATGCGCAAGCCGCCATCACGAACCGCCTGCGCGTAGTAAGCGGCACCACGACTCACCGCGAGCTCTGCATCAGTTCCTGTGAGCGCGCGCGGAGCCTTCGCTCCAGCACTTTCGGCCCAAGTATTGAGCACACTCAGCAAGCGCTCGCGCACAATCGGCGAACGGGTCACGCCACCGTTGAACAAAACTGTCGTCGGAAAATCGCCGGCGCTACGTGCGACGAACGCTGCCAGGTGGCGAGTGATCGCCGCGTCGCTCGCGTAAGGTAAACCGATGGTGGTGAGGCCGATGCGCCTCGGCACTTGAGGGCGCGCGTCCGCTGCGACGCTCGGGAAGAAGCCGTCGAGCAACACCGCGTTCAACTGTTCGAGCGTCAGTTCCGTGCGAATGCTGCCGCCAATCAAACGACTGCTACGGCCAGGGATCACCAGGGGGTGTTTTTCAGGAGGCGACTCCGAGAGCAGAGCTTCCTTCGCCACGCGGCAGCCGTGGGTGAGCGCCACCATCTGCCAATCGTCGAGCTTCTTGCCTTCTGCTTCGAGGCGAGCACGCACGGTGTAGGCCAAGGCGAGGTCCATATTGTCGCCGCCGAGCAGAATATGATCGCCGACTGCGACGCGCTCCAGTTCAAGAGAGCCCTCGCTCTCGGAGACGGAAATCATTGAAAAGTCCGTGGTTCCGCCACCAATGTCGACCACCAGAATGCGATCGCCCAGCGCGACTTGTTCGCGCCACGTGCCTTGGCTCTGGGCCACCCAATCGTAAAGAGCGGCCTGCGGTTCTTCGAGCAATCGCGGCGCCTCGAGTGAAGCCAGCAAGAGTGGCCGCCTCCAAGGTGAGTTCGCGCGCCACCGCGTCAAACGAAGCGGGGATCGTGAGTACGACGTCTTGCTCGACGAGAGGAGCTTCTGGATGCGCGGCGTCCCAGGCGAAGCGCAAGTGCGACAAATAGTCAGCGGACGCTCGAACCGGCGATATTTTGGTGACGCCTTCAGGGGCGCCCCAGGGAAGAATTGCTCCTTTGCGATCCACTCCCGCGTGGGAAAGCCAACTCTTCGCGCTCGAGACGAGACGCGCTGGAGTGGTGGCACCCTTGCTGCGTGCAAATTCACCGACCACCTGCAGCGCCGCTGCTGTCCCTGACCACGGCAGCGTCAGTGAGTCCGCAGCAAACTCGCCTTCTGCAGGCAGGTAGAGAAATGAAGGCAACAGGGCGCGCTGGGTCGTTTCGCCCGGGGCGACCAACTGTGTGATGGCAAAAGGCTGTGGCGCGCTATTTTTCGCGGCTTCTCCGGCAGCAACGGAGGCGAGAGCGCAATGCGTCGTCCCGAGATCGATGCCAATGGCGCACTTGGAAGAATCGTTGCTCATCAGGATAGGGGCTGCAGGTAGGTAGCCATGCCGGACAGGGGTTTCAGATTTCGACTTCGGCGGGCGCCAAGATGCGCGCGTCGTGCTCAGAGGAAAGCTTGGGTAAGCGAATGCTCGCGGCGCGCCAACCATGATGCGCCAGGCTCCCGCGATAGGGCGGCTCCCCAGTCACATTGCCAGTGACGCGCGTTTCATTCGCATCGTAGCCCGGCTCCAAGGTGACGCTAGCGCCTTCTTCTTCTTGGCGTACAGACGCCAGCTCGACGTAATCCGCCAGGCCGCGCTTGCAGCCTTCTTGAACGACCCGAGCCGCCGCTCCTATTTCATCGTCCCCAAAGCTGCTCATGTCTTCCTGAAGAAAGTCGATGAAGCGGCCCTCGCGTTGCAAGATAGAGAGCAGCTGGAGTGCCGGAGTCAAATCGACTTCTGGCTCCACCGCGGCGACGGAATGTTCAGGCTGTTGCGACCGGCGATTCACTCAGCGCTGCTTCGGGGACCTCCACCTTTCCCGAGAGAGCAGGCAGTGAGTCCAATTCAGCGATGCGCGCCGCAAGCGAGCCATTGAACAGGACGCGAAAAGGGAGAGCAAAAGCGAGTGCGAGGCGCGAGCCAAAGGTGAGGTCTTCCAAGGGATTTTCTCCGCAGCAAGGGCCGGCTCATGCCGGCGAGCAGGGTGCGCTCTTGATGCCACTTAGGCGCGAGGAAGACAACGTTAGGAAGCTCAGCCCTCCACAGGGGCTAATGGCCCCGGAAGGACCAGCTGATAGAAGGCCAAATCGAGCCAGCGGCCGAACTTATATCCCGCGGCAGAAATGGTGCCCGTGTGCTCAAAGCCGAGCGAGCGATGCAGGCGGATGCTCGCTTCGTTGTCAGCATCAATGCCGGCAATCATCGTGCGGTACTCGCTCAGCCGGGCGCTTTCGATGAGCGCAAGGAGAGTCAGCTTGCCGAAACCACGACCACGCTCCGACGGCGCCACATAGACAGAATGTTCGACCGTGTACTTGTAACCGGGAAAGTGACGAAAGGGACCATAGCTGCCGAAGCTGACCAAGCGATCAGTCGCGTCCACAATTCCGAACACGGGAAAGCTGGCAGCTTGTTTTTGGCGCAGCCAAGCTTCGACATCTTCGAGCGAACGCGGCGCGTATTCCCACAGTGCCGTGGTGTTGAGAATCGCGTCATTGAAGATAGCTTGGATCTCGCTGGCATGACTTGGAGTGCACAGAACGACTCTCACAGCTTGCTCTTGATTCATGGGGATGCCACCTCTTGGCGCGCCTGGCCGCGCATGAAGTTGAACATGCCAGCCTCGCGAGCACCGAGCATTCGCTCTTCCACTTGCTGGCGGACTTGCGGAGATATCTGTTCGATCAAGTTGTGATCTTGCAGGGGGTCCGCCGCAACATCATAAGCTTCAAGTGGAGTCACCCCGTAGAAGAAGGGAAAGGTCAGGTTCCCCTGGCGCAGCGACATGCACATGTCTTCGTACCAACAGGAGCTCACCACGAACTCGTGGCCCGGGGTGGTGAGCAAGTTCTTGCCGGGAAGTACTGCCAGATAAGGCACTTCGAGCAGATCGAGCAGCGTGGGAAGGAGGTCGAGATGTGAGCGCAAACCAGAGATGGTTTTTCGCGGCTCGATTCCGGGCCCCTCCAAGAAGAGCGGCACATGGGTCACTGATTCGTAAGGCACGATGTCATGCTGGCGGAATCCTGGGCGCCGTCCAAAGGTTTCCCCGTGATCGCCTGTCAGGATGAGAATCGTGTTTTCCAGCAGTCCTTCCTTTTTGGCACGCAGGAGCGCGCCGCCAATCACTTCGTCGGTACGACGAGCGGCGGCTTCGTAAGATTCTCGAAGCAGCTGAGGCTCGCGCGGCATGCTGCCTTGAATCAAGTAAGGGTGATGGGTCGAGAGGGTCAGCAGCGTGGAGAGCGTCGGCTCTTTCCGTGAACGTAGATGCTCCAACAGCGGCTCCACGAGGACTTCTTCGTCCCAGCCAAGGTACCCCCTCCGAGGAGTGGTTCCCGCTGTTTGAGGAGTCGGGACAAAGATGTCGCGGTAACCGAGATTCTGAAGAAGAGTAGCGCGTCGCTCGAAGTTTCCCGCTGCTTGAAAGAACATCGAATCATAGCCGAGCGCTCCGAGTAAACGCGGCAAGCAGCCCATGTGAACACCTCCCGGTCGAGTTTCCGGAATGGCCATCGTGAAGGTGGGGTACATGCCACAATGCATCGCAACCAGTGCTTTGCTCGTGTGCGAAACAGCAACGTAAGCGTCCGTGACTCGGGCCGCATCCCGAGTCAATTCGTCGAGACGTGGCGTGATTTGCGCTGTTCCGCCGTACGCTGCGAAAAGATCGCGTCGACCGGATTCGATGACCACCAGGAGCACGTGCGGCGGCGACGCGCTGGTTTCTGCTTGTGAAATGCGCCAAGCCATCGTGTTGATACGAGGTTCGCTGTAGCGCACCCAAGTCGGCACCTCTTGCTGCTGGTAGGCGGTGCGCGCGGGATGAGGCAAGAGATCCGTGAGCCAGTTGCCGCCAAATAGCGCCGCCCCGGGCGGCGGCTTGGCCGGAACGAAAAGTAGAGCCGCGCCACACACGAGAAAGCCAAGGCTCGCTGCCAAGTGACCGGCAAAGGCCAGGGCCACGCGACACCAAGCCACTACGATCACCACTGCCCAGATCGCCAATGCGACACCGATCAAACGAAAGAGCAGCGAATCAATCCCCGCCTTAAGCACTTCGGCCGCTGCGGCAAATTCACGCAGCATGTACAGCACCATGCTGCCTTGCTGAATCACCCCCGTCTCGGCGAAGTAGCGATGTCCTGTAATGCTCAACACGTAGAGCGGCAGCTGAGAAAGAAAGTAGAACGAAAGCCAGAGCCACAGGCGCTGCCCCCAGCGACTCCGTATCGTGAAGAACCATGGGGTTTCCACCAGCAAGAGCAGTCCAACATCGCCCGCCACCACCTGGAACGCTTGAAGCAGAGTGAGATCCACCCCTCGCCAATCGAGTTTCTCCAAGCGCATCTGCACCAGAAAGAGTGCCAAGAGAACAGTGTGGACGAGCAGGATCGTGCCTAAACGAGCGGCCTGATTGTGCTCCGACTGGGCGCTGGCTTTCGGCATCACTTACAAAGAACGCTGGGGCGGCATCGGGTAGCGTGACTCGCGCTCGGCGTGAAGGTTGCGAATGTGTTGAAGGAGCAAGTGCAGCAGGAACGAAGAAAAGATCACCACTGTTCCCACAGCGACGGCCGTCGTCGCGACAAAGGCCAGATGAATCGAATCTTCCATGCCTCCCGCGACGTAAAGGAAACGCCACAAGAGCAAGAGCCACACTCCGGCGCCCCCAACGGTGAGCGCTGTCCCGGCAATGAGAGGGATCTCCAAACTGAATTTGGCGCGCAGCCAGGCAACGGCCGGATCGTTGATGATCGGATAGTCCATCCACACCGTGACGCGTGCCAGAACTCCCAAGGATAAGACGGTTGTCCCCAAGAATCCCAGCAACGAGCCGAGAGCCACAAAGTGAGGCCCGAAGAAGAAGCCGCCGAGCGTCACCGGGCCTCGCGCAAGCATGACCAAGAGCAGCGCTCCGACGATAAAGAGCGCAATCCCAGGCACCAAATAGAGGTAATTCGGCGCGTAGGTGAGAATGAATCGCAGGTGTCGCCAACCATCACGAAACGAGCGGAGATGCGGCGGACGCGTGCGGCCGTCAGGAGCTAGCTTGGTCGGCACCTCGCGAATGTCGAGCCGCGCCCGCGAAGCTCGCACAATCATTTCCGTGGCGAACTCCATGCCCGTCGTCTGAAGCTTCATCACCTTGAACGCTTCTTTCGTGAAGCCACGCATCCCACAGTGAAAATCGCCCACAGGAATTCGGTAGACCACCCGAGCAATGAAAGTGAGCACAGGGTTACCAAGGTACTTGTGAAGAGCTGGCATGGCACCAGGCGCAATGCCTCCTCTGAAACGGTTACCCATGACGAGATCGGCACCGGCAAGAAGAGGCGTCACGAAATCCGGAATCGATTCCCAGTCGTAGGAATCGTCGGCATCCGCCATCACAATGTACTTGCCGCGCGCATTGCGTGCCCCAGCCTGCAGCGCCGCGCCGTAGCCGCGAATGGGTTGATGCACGACGCGCGCTCCAAGGCTCTCCGCCAATTCGATTGAACCATCGGTGGAGCCGTTGTCGGCGATGACAATCTCGCCCGGTAGCCCTGTTCGCTCGAGTCCCCGCTTCGCCTTTTCAATGCAGATGGCGAGCGTTTCAATCTCATTGAGGCAAGGCATGATTGCCGAGATCTCAGGCTCGTGCTGGTTCATCCCGTCCAGCATAGCAATTCCCTTCGAAATGCTGAAAGCTGGGGCAGCGATGAAAATCGGCTTCGTTCTCAACCAATTCCCGGAACTCTCCCAAACCTTCGTTCTCGACCAGGTGCTGGGGCTCAAGGCGCGGGGTCATGAGGTCGAGGTGATCGCGGGCTGCCCGGGTGCCAGCTCGGGTCGAGGAACCCACGGACATGATTGGACCACAGTTCAAGACATCACCACCTGGGCGAACATGCCGGTGCACCTTGCACGACGCGCCCTGCACGCCAGCCGCCTGAGCGCCAAGCTCGCCATCAGGCACCCCAAGAAACTCGCACGCTGCTGCGATGTGAGCCGCTATGGCTGGTTCGCCGCCACGGGCACCTTGATCTGCATGGCCAGCCCCTTGCTCGATCGGCCGCGGCGCTACGATGCAATTATCGCACACTTTGGTCCTCAAGGGGTGATTGCCATGGGTCTACGAGAGCTCGGTCTGATTGAAGGCCCACTGGTGACTTACTTCCATGCCTATGACTTAACCTCAGCGCCCAGAACAGCGGGCCGTACCATGTACCGCCGTCTCTTCGCTCAGGGTGAGCGCATGCTCGGAATCAGCGAACGCGGCCGTCAACTACTCGTCGAACTCGGTGCCCGCCCCGCGTCCATCAGGGTTCACCACATGGGCGTCGATCTTGAACAGTTCAAAGCCCAGAGCCGTGAATCCAACGGGGGCACACTGCTACGGGTGCTCAGTGTCGGGCGACTGTGCGAAAAGAAAGGTTTTCTGTGGGCGCTCGATGCGGTCGCCCTCGCTCACGCCCAAGGGCTCAACCTCACTTGGACCATCGTCGGTGAAGGCCCATTTCGCGCCAAACTTGAGCAGAGAATCAAGCGGCTTCGGCTAACGTCGATGGTGCGCCTCGTTGGAGCGCAAAGTCGCCCCCAGGTGATTCAAGCACTGAAATCTCACGATGCGCTCTTGGTGCCCAGCATCATCGCGCGCAACCAAGACGAAGAAGGCATTCCTATGGTGCTCATGGAGGCCATGGCCTGCTCACTCCCCGTGATTGCAACACGCAACGGAGGGATTGAGGAACTCGTCACGGATAATCAGACCGGTCTGCTCATTGATCAACTCGATGTCCCCGCTCTTTCGAAAGCCCTCAGCAGTCTGGTCGCTGAACCGGAGCAGAGCGTAGTTCGCGTCGCGCAGGCACGCAGCAAAATAGAGGCGCAATTCTCCTTGGCGACTCAGCTCGACGAACTGGAGCGAATACTCACCGAGTTGAAATCCTCCTCCGAGAAAAGAGCACGGCTCCATTGACCGAACCGAACCTAAGCAGTCCTCAGACGGAGAAAGTCACTGTCGTCATTCCAGGCCGCAATTGCTCATCGACCCTGCCCCATTGCCTGGAGGCGCTCATTGCCTTGAAGAATGCCCGGGAAATTGAAGAAGTGATCTTCGTGAACGACGCTTCAACTGACGAGAGCGCCCAGCTAGCGCAAAAAGCTGGCGTGCGAGTCCTTGACAGTCCAGGCCTCGGCCCCGGCGGCGCGCGGAATCTCGGTTGGCGCGCTGCACGTACCCCTCTGATCTGGTTCGTCGATGCGGACTGCGTTCCTGAAGGCGATGCTTTGGCCCTTTTACTGGCCATCCGACGCGAACAAGGGGCGCAGGCTGTCGGCGGCTCTTATGCGAATGCGCAAGAATCTGCTCTCGTAGCGCGCCTCATTCATGCGGAAATGGTCGTGCGCCACAAAGCGATCGGCAAAGTTTCGAACTTTGCGATTACCGCCAACTTACTCTGCGAAAAGTCAGTACTTGATCAGCTTGGTGGTTTTGATGAGGCGTTCAAGTTGGCGCAGGATCTCGACCTGGCCTACCGAATCGTTGATGCCGGTCATCTCCTTGGTTTTGAAGCCAATAGCCGCGTGGCTCATTTTCACGAGACCAAGTTCTTGTCGTACCTCACCAAACAAGCGCGCCAAGGCTACTGGCGCATGCGGCTCTACGAGAAACACCCAGGACGGGCGAGGGGCGACAAGTACAGTGGGCTCGTTGACTATGCCCAACCCCCCATGGCGATGATGGTCGTCGGTTGCACCTTGGGCGCTGGCACCGCGGCGGCTTTGAAGCTGCCTGTTTCGACGCTCATCCTGTCTCTCGCTGCGGGGGGAGGAGCTTTAGTGTTGCTCGGACTTCAGATCCCCATGAGCTACCGAATCTCACGCCTCGAACCGAGCACGGGACTCGCCTACATTCCTTTCGGCGCACTACGCGCTGCCGCGCGCGGTCTAGGCATGTGCGTCAGCGTCGGCGAACTCATCAAACGTTCGCTGAGCCGTTAGCGTCCCAAAGGCAGGAAGCGTACTGAGCCGCCACTTGGCGCACGTGGTAACGCCCGAGAGCTGCTCGTGTTGGAGCGACGCCACGCCCTCGCTCCAGTATTGTCGCGATTGCCTTCGCTATAGCGTCGACGTCACCCACGGGGACTAATTCGGCATTACCGAGCCGTTCCACCACATCGCGAGGTCCATAAGGACAGTCTGTGCAAACGACCGGTGTACCGCAGGCGAGCGCCTCGATGAGTACGTTGCCGAGGCCCTCGTAGCGAGCGGTATGGACGAAGACGTCCGCTTTCCGCATGTGGGGTAATGGATTGCTCAGCGTACCAAGAAACTCCACGTCAGATTTAACGCCTAACTCGGCTGCTAGGCGAACAAGCTCTTCCCGCTGTTCCCCCTCCCCAATCAGAATCAGCTGCAGCGGACGTATCGCTCTCAATTGAGCAAAGGCTCGAAGCAGCGTGGGAAAATCTTTCTGCGGGGTCAGTCGCCCCACCCCAACGAGCACGGGCGAGCCAGTCTCGGGCCAGAGGCCAGTTGGCTCTTCAGCAACTCGACGTTCGAAATCGTCAGTGATCACTGGGTTGGGTATGGTGACGCACAATCCGGGAGGCAGCCGAAGAACTTCCTGAAGCTCACGGGCAACCCCGTCGGAAACGGCGACGACAGCATGTGCTCGTGCATAGAGAGGACTCATCACGAAGGGCAAAAGAAGCCTCTTCCACGTCCAACTCCGTTGAACGTCTTGCTGGAGTCGGACATGTTCTGAAAGAACGAGACGCCCGGGTGCCCGTGCCAAACGATGAGCAATACTTGCCACAATGTTTCCGTGGGGAAGCGCGGAAAGCAGACTGTCAGGAATCTCCCTTTTCAAATAAGAGACCAGCGATGGCAAGTAACTCAAGGTGCTGGCATGTCCACCCTCATGAATCTCAAAATCGTCTACCTCAATTGGAGCGGTCGATTCCACGCGACAAGCAACGTGGACATCCACCTTGTGGCCTTGTGCAGCCCAGTGTCTTCCCAAGTTGAGTAAGACGCGTTCCGCTCCACCATCTGAAATATGGGGAAGAAATAGGCAAACCTTCTTCACCATGGCCAGTTGCTCTTGAGAGCCTTGTCTTGATGAATGTAAAATACCCAGGGATAGTCTCGTTGTTCGAAGCGTTCAATTGCTGTGAGCGAATAATCAACAGAGCCCCGAAAGACTGAAACGATATTATCAACGAGTTGCGAGCGGATCTTACGGCAGCGCTGAAAGGCAAAAGGGAGATAGCCGAGATCACGCATCAACGACGTCACCTCCGAGTTGCCGTTGCGAATTGATTCTGAAAGATGCTCAACGAGGAGAAGCGGTTGGTGCTTTTGCAAAGTCCGCATCATTCCTCGCAAGACCTTTAATTCATGCCCTTCGACGTCGATTTTGATGAAGCCAATCGAAGAAGTGTCAAGCCCGATATCATCAGCCCTGACAAGGGAAACAGATTCTTGTTCTACAATTCCCCCTAACGGTTTCGTTTCCGTCGATGTCTCCGCCAGGCGACTGGCTCCAAGATTTCGCCTGCCGACGAGAAGGTCGGACTCTCCCTGATAGTCAGAGAGACCGATGCGGTGAAGCGTCACATTCTCTATGCGATTGATTTTCAAGTTAGCTTCAAGAATCGCTGCTGCCCTTGTCCCTGGCTCGAACACTTCTACTTGAGCAAAGTGCCTCGCAAAGCAAAGCGCATGGTTTCCGATGTTGCCCCCGACATCCCAACAGGTGAGCGACGAGGAGCCGATGCCTGGAAATACTCTGTCCTCCAAGAAAGCAAGGAGATCGGCATCATAGACTCCCCGAATCCGGATCTCGTCACTGATATGGTCGCCGACAAGTCCGGCAATGGGCGCCCTGAGATTCGACTCTGTACCCTGAAGGAGAAGTCGGAGAACTATTTCCTGAGCGCGCCGGAAGGGATTGAAGTGAGTCTTGTACATGCGTTGTTCCCGATCGCGCTAAGCGCGGGCCTTCAAGCGCCAAAAAAATGGAAGCGAGTACACGCCTACTCGGCGACGAGCCAGAACTACCAGAACCAAGTGAAAGACAATGACCTCAAGAGCTGTGGCGAGAGCCACACCCTCAGGTCCCCATATCGGAATCAAGAGAACACTAGCGAAAACGCGGAGCGAGAGAAACAACACCTGGAAGCCGAGGACGGATGCCTCCGAGCGAGCCGCGTACAAAACCCCAGCCACCACACCAGTCGCGGCGTGGCCAAGCTGCCCAACCATAAGAATCAACGTCAAGAGCCAGATGCCACGATATTCCTCCCCGAATACCGCGGTAAGGAACTGCTCTCCAAAAAGAAGTGTCGGCAAAGTAGGGATCAATCCAATACCTAGGCAAAGCCGACTACTCTTCACGAGAAGTGTTTGCGCCGTCGCTCGCTCACCTGCGACCAGGGCTGCGTTGATCGCAGGGAGCTGCGTGGCATAGGCAATCGCAACTCCAGTAGACGAGAGGGCGCTTACCTGGAGTGCGAGTCGATAGTTGGCGACGTTCAGGTCGCTGTCGAAAATACCGAGCAGAATCACGCCAGCTTGGATGGAGACTGCTCCGGACCACCCAATGCCGCTCAGAACACCAAGGTTGCGGAGTTTCTTCCGGTGCTGCATGAAGCCGGCAAGAATGTTCTGAAGGGGAACGCGTTGCGCACGAACAAAGTGGGCGATGAGAGCTGCTGCCAGGGATCCAGCGAACAAAGCCAGCATCGCGAATTCGGGCGCACGAGGCAGCCATTGCATGACAAGTGCCAGCAGGACGACGAGCTGCACCAACGGTCTTGCAACTTGCTCAATCTGTCCCACGAATACCGCTCCCGTTCCGCGAGTGATCGCTTCGGAAACTGCCGTCCAGCTCGCAAGAAGAATAATCGGGAGCCCCCAATACATGAGGCTTGGACTAGATAAGATGATGATCTCAGCCTGATAGAGAACATAAAGCACGAGCATCATCACACTTGCGACAACGAAGGCTGTGCTGAGTCCGAACCCTAAAAGGGCTGCACTTTTCTCAGGGTTTGCCTGCCCCTCTCGCGTTGCCGACTCTCGAATGAGTAGATTGGGTAAACCGGCTTGAATGATAGAGGACGCGAGCAGAACCCAGGCCAAGGCCACGCTGTATTCGCCGAACTGTCTCGCCCCAAGCATGCGAGCGAGAAGAACATTCACTCCAAAGGAAAGAGCCAACGATCCTATTCTGAGTGCAGTTCCCCAATAGCCCTGGCGGCTCATTCTGTGTCCGTGGGAGACTCGGCGACCAAGGTGTAGCCGAGCGGATACCAAGTGGTCGTTTTCTCCGACAAAGCCGAAAGTGGCCACAGTCTCATTGCGCCGGCCAACACGTGACCAGTGAGGCTCCCGAGCATCGGAACGACCGAAGAATGTTTGCAAATCATATCGGCAATCACCTCAGGAGAACCTCCAGTTGCCTCGATCTGCACAACAGAAAGAGCGGCTTGTTCGCAGAGGTGTTCCAGCATGAACCGCGTATAGCGATGGTAATCGTGAGGTCGCTCGTGAATCCAATAAAAGAAAGGAACTCCTACGAGCAACTTTCCTCGTGGTTTGAGAACTCGAGCGGCTTCGTCAAACATCATTTGAGGCTTGGGCAAGTGCTCGAGCACGTCAGTGATGAGCACTGTATCAAAGGAATTTTCTTCGAACGGTAGTGGTTCATTGAGATTGGCCTGAACGTCGACATAGGGTGAATCAGACCAATCAATGCAGATTACCTCGTCGACAAGGTTTCGGTAAACTCCGTAAAGAGGAGCCATGCCCGCGCCGACATCAAGCAGCTTGCCTTTCGCGTGATCACGCAGCATCTGCTCATACTTTCGTGCGACGGCGTCCGCCGTCACCAAGGAGCTAGCGGGCAAATGGACGGCATCGCGTGACCCACGAAGGCCAGCCGGGCTTTCGACGAACTTGGTGGGTCGCCAATCCTGGGCGTTACGCATGGATCAACTCAGCTTTTCTGTCGCCCAGAACGGCTTGGAATCGCGAACTCATCGGCCGACTCAGTTTCTCTTGGTGCACACGTAGAGCTTTTCTCGCGGATCCAATCCCCAGCGGCTCGCCGCTTCGGACCCGAAATTCGCGAATGAAGTCGCGCTCGCTGACGGAAAAGCCAGCTTTGCTTAAGCGCGAAGGATAGTCCTGCCCGTACTGACGCACGTGGTCGTCTTGGCCGTACATGATTTTACGCTGCTCGGGATCGACGATCGAATCGTCCTCAAAAGTAACCTCCAGCTCCGAGTCGATGGGCACTTGAAGAATCGCCCAGCCGCCGTGACGCAACACTCGATAGATTTCACTCAGGGCGAGGTGATCGTGAGGAATGTGCTCCAGCACGTGGTTACACAGGACCACGTCGAAGAATTCGTCACGAAAGGGGATGTCGCACACATCCATACGGACCGCTGCATAGGGCGAGTCGAGATCTGCCGTGATGTAGTTCAGCCGAGGGATCTTTTGAAGCTGTTCCCGCAGACAAGCTTCGGGTGCGACGTGAAGGACATTTTGCGTCGAGGACAGCTCGTCTGAAGAAAGCAGATTGGTTTCTCCTTTGACATACTGCCAAATGAGTCGATGCCGTTCTAGCGATCCGCAATGAGGACACACCGCCCCAGGACGAACCTTAAATCGACCGTAGGGGAGGAAGCGGCGAACGTTCCAGCCACAAACTGTGCACTCATACTTCCCGCCTCGAAATACGATCGCCGTCGCTCGAAGCATGCCCCGAGAAATCTGCTCCAGGCCGCGGGCATGACGCCGCGGAACTCTTTGAAGAAGGTGGTGCGCCCAGCTGAGCATCTCTACTCATGAGAACACAGCAGCAAGTAAAGGCAATGGTACACCACTGATGGGCTCGTGCTGGTTCCCTCGCTCCCGTCAGTAGGTGTACGCCGGCCAAAAGAATGGCTGACGAGGCTGGCCAAGCGTGAGAAGGAAATCTGACTCCATCGACCAGGCGAAAATCCGCGCAGAACCGTCCGCAGTCACGGTTTGAATGCCTGCGGGGACCAAAGCCGTTTGACCAGAGCCGAGGAGCCGGTCTTCTAATCGGAGTGTGACGGGAAGGCCCGGTTGCACACGAAAGAGCCCACCACTGCCGAAGTCTACCTCCTGCTCGCCTCTCACGATCGAGGCCGTCAGCAAGAACAGCCCACCACCCTGAGTCGAGTAACGCTCACCCAACCACCCACGCACAAGCGACGGCAAGGCTCGTACGCGGTAGTTGTCGATGACGAGGCGTGGTTTGGGTCCAGCCTGAATGAGATCCAGCGCTTCTCGCGGATGGTTCTCGTAGTATTTTCGTCGAGGAGCATCGAGCCATGGCAGCGCGGGAACGTGCCGCCTCTGCCACAGCAGCTCCACTCCTGCAAAATAGTAGTCCCCGGGCCCGACAATCGCAGCGGCGGCTCGGATCGTCTCCTGCTGCAGCCGAGAGTCTTGCGCGAAAACCTTCGGCATTCGAATGACAAAAGAATACGCCGATGCCAGCAGCACCAGTCCGGCGATCACTCCTCGTGCAACACGCGATAGCCGAAGTTGCGATAAACCTGCCGCCGTCACGATTGCACAGGTGGGGATCAGAAATACGAAAAAGTACGGCCACGGTTGCTTGTGCCAGATGCATTCAAGAAGAAGCACAGTCGAGAACACCCCGAGGAGTCGAGCGCGCGGCTCCCGACGAGCCCGGATCAACAGCATCACGAGTCCCGCACCCGCCAACACATAGGGCACGAGGTTACGAGACAAAGTTTGCCCCCAAAACTGACGAATCGCTCCCGGATACAGCTGATCGAAAGCAATCCCCGCTGGGCTCGTGAACAGACTCTTCACAACAACATCAACACCTCCCAAGAGCATCGCAATCAGGACATAAGTTCCAAAAACAGCGAGGGCTACCCCCACAAAAACGAAGCCGCGCTGTAGGCTCAAGCGCGAACGCTCCGCCAAGAACTGGGCGAGCAATGCCATTCCTCCCGCCACGGGAAAATAAGCCGCCTTCTGTGTGATCAAGACCGCCATCCCCGCAAGTGCACCCGCGACGATGATTCGCTTTTCCAGCAAAGCGATCACAATCGCCGTACCAGCTAGAGACGCCAACATGTCGACGCGCAAGTCGGCTGAACGCTCCAAAAAGGTATTCTGACTGACCAACAGGAGCAGTGCCGCCAGCGCGGGCCAGTCGCCGTAGCGACGACACAACCACACACCCAAACCGAACAAGCAAAGCGCGACCATTGCTGCCATCTGCAGCTTTACAGCAATCAGCGACCACCACGGATCGCCGACCAGGTACAAAGCCGGCGCCTGAATTAGGTAGCCCAAAATTCCCTTGTAGGGCGAATAGTCTCGGTAAGGGATACTCTCAAAGACCCGAGCGATGTGTTTCGCGTTGGCAAACTCGTCCATCACCAAGGGCAGTTGGAAACAGTACAGACACTCGACCAAAAAGTACCCGAGCGCGCATGCAGCCAGAAGAAAAGCTCTCAGTCTCATGACGCTAGGCAACTTTTCGGTGTCGGGCATTGCGCTTCCACTCTAGCGACTTCATCGCTGCAAAATAAGACAACAGAAATTCTGTTGCCTGATGTGGCCCGCACAAAGATGCGCCTAGCTGAGTTTTGATCCATTGACAGAGCAACCTCGATTGTGGGCAAGATAACGAATGACTTATCGCTCTTACCGCTCCGTCTGCTTTGTCTCCACTTCCTCGCGAAGCACCCTGATTTTCGCCTCGCTGCTCGCGAGCTCGATTGCCGGCTGCGCAGCTTTTTCCTCAGAAAAACCTGCCGATACTGCCGAAGCAGCGGAGTCCTCTCCACCCGAACCCATCGTAGCCAGCGACGAAGTACCGAACGTGGACCACTGTCACACAGACACCCAAGTGTGTGCTCTCGACGAGCCTTTGCAGCCGGGATTGGCTTGCTTTTGCGCCGGCGCAGATGGCGCCAACGAGCCAGGTAGCGCGGGAGAGTAACGAGCCTCAGCCCTTTGCTTGAGCCACCACGTGCTCCCAAAGAGCGCGCACTGGTGAGCGCAGGAGCGACGCCTCCGAGGCCACCAATTGAGCGGTACGAATCAAGGTAGGGCGACGGATTGGGACGGCAATCAACTGCCGCGCCGCCAAATCGGAAAGCGCCCGTTCGGTCAGCACCATGTTGCCAGCACCTTGGCGCACCAGCTCCAAACCGAGCTGCACAGAGTCCACTTCGAGAGCAACCATCACCGACTGATTGACAGCGCGCGCCTGTTCGTCGAGCAGCGCTCGAATGCCGTGTTGAGACGAGGGCAAGATGAGCGGCTCTTTGAGGAGGTTCCGAAACAAGACGCTCGTGGCCCCTGCATGCTCGTGTCTCTTCTGGCACACAAAGTAGGCCTCTTCGCTCCACAGATCGGCAATTTCCAGGCGCCGATTCGCTGCAGCCGGCGAGTGGAGCACCCCCAAATCGAACTTCCCCTTAAAGATCGCCTCGCCCATGGAGCCGCTGAGAGTCACCACAAGTCGCAAGTCCACGAGCGGAAATTGCTTGCGAAAGATCTGCACCACCTCGGCGGTCCAAGCCATTCCCACACTCGGCGAAACCGCCATCGTCACAGGCCCGGAAATCGGCGCCTGAGAAAACTCTCGATGGAGGCTGTCGAACTGGCCGAGGAGGGGGCGCACTCGAATTTCCAGCCGGCGCGCTTCAAGTGTCGGCAACATGCCCCGCCCCGTACGGTCAAACAATTCGCAGCCCAGCTCCTCCTCCAGCATCTTTATCTGCCGGCTCAGTGCAGGTTGCGTAATGTGCGCCACCTTCGCCGCTCGACTCAGACTACCGAGTTCAACGACGTGCAGAAAGTTACGGAGATGATCGGGGTGCGGCATTATTTGAGGAGCTCGTGATAGAGGGAGTTCAAGCTCTCCAAGAGCGGCTCAAACCGGAACTTTTCTGAAACGAATTCTCGGGCTCGGATGCCCATGGTGGCTGCGCCATCCGGATCTGCCAGTATGCGACACGCGGCTGAAGCAAGTTCTTGAGGAGCATGGGGTGGAACAAGGGTTCCTGTCACTCCGTCGACAACAGCGTCGACTGCTCCTGTCACGCGGGTCGCGACAACGGGCAGCTGCATTGCTCCTGCCTCAAGCAGAACTTGCGGCAGCCCCTCTCGGTACGAAGGCAATACGATCACACGACAAGCGGCGTAGAAGGGACGAGGGTCCTCGAGCAAACCGCAGAAACGAACATCCGCCCGACTTCGGAGACTCCGTAAGTCCACGGGGTCCGTGGACTCCTCTTCACCCGCAATCAACAATTGAGCACCAGGATTCAGCTGCACAATTTGAGGCCACGCCAGCGCCAGATCGGCTAGCCCCTTGTCGCGCGCGAGCCGCCCGAGAAAGCCTATGCGGACAACATCGCCTCCAAGCCGATGTCTCTTGAGAAAATCCGCCAGAGCGTCCGGAGGAACGTTCGGCGAGAATCGTGCAGGATCCACACCCTGCGCACTGCCCGCTGCAAGAACGATCGCCTTTTCGGGTGCGACGACTCGGTCTGCTAGAGCGCGCTGTCGAACTGATTCACTGACGCAGATTGCGCGATGAGCAATCCGACAACTCAGACGTTCAGCAGCTAGTAAGATCATGCGCCTTTTGTCCGTCGCAGTTTCGTACCGCAGCCCGTGCATCTGATAAACACGCGCTGGGACTCCGGCGAGCAAAGCAGCAGTCATTCCCAAGAGCCCGCCTTTGGGCGTGTGCGCGTGGACAATTTGCGGACGGATCTCGCGAAAAATACGGATGAGACGGGGGAGCGCCTCCATATCCGCTCGTGGCGTAATTCCTCGTCCGATCGGGAGGGTGTGAACAAAGAGACCGGATATAGATGCCAGTCGATCAAGTTCTGTACCGGGTGAGCAGATCACATGAACCTCAATCCCTTGAGAACATAGTGCCTCGACAGTTCGCCAAGTGAACTGGACAAAGTCTGCGCCTGCCCAGATATGTACGAGCTTGATGCGGTCCCCCGTCATGAATCACGATCTACAACCTACACCTTTCAACTCCCAGTACTCCTGAACAAAAGAAGGAGATGATTCCTGGAGTGCTCCCTAAAGGTCAGTACACTTCGCGCTCGGGGTTAAATGCGAAGCAACTCGCGCTTTCCCGCAGGATTAAGCTTATGTTCTCTGTCGCCTCGACCAAAAACACCTCGCAAAAGGAACACTCATGCCCAGTCTGAAGAGAGCTCTTCAGGTGGTGATTGATGTGAGCCTGCTGGCTGCAGCTTTCGTGCTTGCCTACTTGATTCGGTACGACTTCAAGGTCCCCTTCCAGGTCCTTAAGCAGCTCAGCTTTCAACTCCCCTACATTGTGGGATTTGAGTACCTCTTGCTGATGTGGAGCGGTGCCCATCGGGTTGTTTGGCGCTTCGTCGCAGCATCTGACGTCTTCACGTTGATCAAGCCATTGCTGATTTCAACCGGCGTCCTGGTCCTCGTTCGCATCGTGGCACCTCAGCTCAACTTTCCGCACAAGATCTACTTCACCGTCCCCTTCGGCGTCATCGTGATGAATCTTGCCTTGGGAGGACTCACAATACTGGGAGTCAGACTGATCCGACGGTTGTGGTCAGAGGAGCGTAAACGACAAACTATTGAGCAGGCTGCTCGCCTCCGTCGGATCCTACTGGTCGGTGCAGGCGAAGCGGGAGTGCTGGTTGCCAAAGAGGTGAAGCGACGTCCGGATCTCGGTCTGGAGGTCGTCGGCTTCGTCGATGATGACCGCAGCAAGTGGGGCACCACGATAGCTGGTTATCGGGTGCTGACCGGACTCGCCAACCTCGGCGACCTATTAGGCAAAGAAGAAGTCGACGACGTTGTCATTGCGATCGCAGGCGCTGCATCTGAAACGGTGAGACAAGTCGTGACCACATGCGAGGCGGCCGACGTTTCGGTGAAAATTATCCCTGGCCTCTATGAAATTATTGGCGGACAAGTCAGCGTCACCCGCCTACGCGAAGTCGAAATCGACGATCTGCTCGGTCGCGCTTCTGTGAAACTTGATTCGACAATCGTAGCCGAGCTGCTCAGGTCGAAGGTTGTCGCGGTGACGGGCGCGGGCGGCAGCATCGGCTCCGAGCTTTGCAGGCAACTTGTCGCCCTCCAGCCGAAGAAGATCCTGCTCATCGAGAGATCTGAGAATGCGCTCTTTGAGATCCACACCGAGCTCGTGAAAAGCCATCCCGATGTTGAGATCCGCCCCTGCCTCGCTGACATCACCAATCAAAAGCGTCTCAGCGAGGTCCTTTCGCGCGACGGCTGTCGGGTGCTTTTCCACGCCGCCGCGCACAAACACGTGCCGATGATGGAATGGAACCCGTCCGAAGCAATTCGCAATAACGTGCTCGGAACCAAGTGTGCCGCGGATGTGGCCTGCGAACTTGGACTTGAGCACTTCGTACTCATCTCAACCGATAAAGCAGTCAACCCCACCAGCGTGATGGGGGCGAGCAAACGGGTGGCAGAACTCTACATTCAGGCTATCGGTCGGGCGCAGAACCAGACCAAATTCAGCTGCGTCCGTTTTGGCAACGTGTTGGGATCGGCCGGTAGCGTGGTTCCCATCTTTAAGAAGCAAATCGCAAACGGTGGTCCGGTGATGGTCACCCATCCCGACATGGTGCGGTACTTCATGACGATTCCGGAGGCAGCTCAGCTTGTCCTTCAGGCAGCACCACTCGGAAACAGTGGCGACGTGTTCGTTCTTGATATGGGCGAGCCTGTCAAAATTGTCGACCTCGCGTGCGACTTGATTCGGCTTTCGGGCTTGAAGCCTCACCAGGACATCGAAATCGAGTTCTCGGGAATGCGTCCCGGCGAAAAGCTCTTTGAAGAGCTTTCAACCGACGATGAACAAGCGGATCGGACGAGCCACGGGAAGATCTTCATCGGAAAAGTCAAAGCAGTCAGCTTCGATGAACTTCGAGACTCTCTGGACGGAATGGCCGAAGCGCTTGAGCAATCGCCAGAGGAAGTTTACGCCGCGCTCTACGAAAGCTGATTCCGGAGTTCTCCGGCAAAGCACTCAAAGCCTCATGAGCCGCGCCGAAATACTCGATGGACAGCCTCAATCACACGACCCTGTGCCTCAAGGCTGAGACTCGATCCGCTCGGCAGACACAACCCCTGTTCGAAGAGGCGCTGCGAAACGTCGCCACCAAAATAGTCGCAGCCCTCGTAGAGGGGCTGTAGATGCATAGGCTTCCAAACAGGGCGCGCTTCAATATTTTCACGCGCTAGCTCTTCAATCACGTCATCTCTCGAGCACTTCGCTTTCGACGCATCGATCGTTAACGTGGTGAGCCAAAACGTGGACCGACATTCTGGCGCTTCAGGCATGAATGTCACGCCAGGCAAGTCAGCCAATTCTTCCAGGTAGCGCTGCCGAACATTGCGACGTCGATCGACCTTTTCCGAGAGCCGTTCAAGCTGTCCACGTCCGATCGCCGACAAGAGGTTACTCAGACGATAATTGTAACCCAGTTCTGTATGTTCATAGTGGGGCGCAGGGTCACGAGCTTGCGTAGCCCAATGGCGAGTCTTCCTCGCACACTCTTCATCGTCGGTGACCAGCATCCCACCACCGCTGGTGGTGATGATCTTATTGCCGTTGAAAGAAAGAATCGCCGCATCGCCAAAAGCGCCTGCTGGTCGCCCCTGATAGCCCGCCCCAAGACTTTCCGCCGCGTCCACAATGCATGCAATGCCAAACTCCCGGCACACTTCGCCGATGGCCGCATGGTCTGCACACTGCCCGTAGAGGTCCACTGGCACGACAGCACGAGGAAGTCGGCCTCGGGCTTGCAGCGTGATCAAGGCTTCCCGAAGAAGCGCGGGATCCATGTTCCAAGTTCCTGGCAATGAGTCGACGAAGACTGGCGTCGCTCCTTGGTAGCGAATGGCGTTTGGTGTCGCCGCAAACGTCAAACTCGAAGTCACCACGGTGTCGCCCTCCACAACACCAAAATAGCGCAAGGCAAGGTGTAGGGCCGCAGTCCCGCAGCTCGTCGCCACCGCAAACTTGCGCGCAGTGGCCTGGGCAATTTCTGCTTCGAATGCATCCACGTGCGGACCAAGTGGCGCAATCCAATTTGAATCGAACGCGTCGAGCAGCAGCTCGCGTTCACGAGCAGAAACTTCAGGCGGAGAGAGATAAATGCGTTCCACTAATTTCCTTCATCATGCCGAATGCGACCAACGGCACAGCACATCCGCGATGCGTTCGATGTCTGACGCCGCATAGCGGCCATCCACGTGCAAGAAAAGCATGCGCTCCGACATTCGTCGCTCGTCGTTGAGTCGCTGCCTGCTGTCCGCTTCAACGGGCCACAAGACAGCAGGATAGATCCTCTGCTGAATCAGGTGGGTACGAAGTTCATCGCGTTTTTCTGCCGAGGGAAGCTCAAAAAAAGCGCCGAGGGGAACGTGCCCCACTGGCACTTTCGCAGACGAAATAGGCGTCAGTGGACAACTTTCAAGTAACGCATCGAGCCGACTGAGGTTCTCGAGTCGCCTTGTCCTCCACCACGTGACATCCATGCTTTTGAGGAGCGACTTTGAAAGAGGTGACATGCCCGAGGGATCGCCCTTGGCAATTTGCGCTTCGCCAGATTGAAGCAGCTCACGGTATAGCTCCTTTTCTGGCGATTCATTCCTCAAGTAGGCCGACTTAAGAAGCATGCCAGAGAGCTTTTCATGGGATGCTTGCTGGCGACTGAGTGTCAGCGGAAAGGCAACCGGCAAGCGACGACCACCGGGCGACCAAAGGACCCCTCCGTCGGGAATGGGGAGACACTTGCGCAAAGACGCTACACAGTAGTCCGCTTGGCTATGATACGCCCAAGGCGACCAGGGGTCATGAGTATGGTCCTCAACGACGAGCACTCCGTGGCCCTGAACCCCATCAATCTTTGCCGGAGCCCTCACCCCCCACTGATTGACGAGAAGCAGTGCGTCTCCTGACTCAAAAGAAATGTTGTCAAACAAGCTTGAGGCACCCGCCTTCGGAAGATCAGGAAAAGTGTCGACCATTATCTCGTGCTCAATGGCCTCAACCACCTCATGACAGAAGTAGGAGGGTAGCCACATCCTCTTCACGCCTTGCGAGAGAAGCAGTCGAATCAGGGAACGCAGTACGTCCCGCCCTGATGCTCCGTAGACCTCGTCGCCTGTCCAGGGATGAGCTTGTTCCGGGCCGGCCCGAAGGCAACCAAAATGAAATTCAGAGCCCGCTTCCCAATCAACCACCTCGACTTGTCTCTCCACGGAGCAGGCTCATCAGCTTCACGTCAACGTAGGCGCCATTCTTAAACTGTGCCTGACGACGAATGCCTTCGACTGAAAAACCCAATTTCTCATAAAGATGAACTGCTCGAGGATTGATGTCGAGCACGCTGAGCTCAATGCGATTCAGATTCAACCAGTCAAAAGCATAGTCGAGCACGGCGACCGTGATGCGAGTGCCGGTCCCCTTCCCCCATCGAGACTTGTCGCCCAATAAAATAGCGAACTCTGCTGAACGTACGCGGTGATCAATCTGGTAGAGCCCCACATGACCGAGGCATTGATCCGACTCTTGATCCGCAATCGCCCAGAGCACTTCATCGTCTCGACGACGATGAAAATCCAACCAATCCACGAGGCCTTCTTCAGAATATCCGCGCGAGTACCCTCCGAGCAAAGCCGCCACCTCCGAATCATTCTTGAACTGACAAAGAGCGGAAAGATCTTTCCGCTCCAGTTGGCGCAGAACAACGTCTCCAACCAAGAGGTTCACGCGACACTCCTTCGCGCACGGTCCGACGACAGACCAATGTCGTCGACGGCGTCGAGTCCTGCGCTTCCAACAGATTCATGTGAATCAAAGACTACAGCTCCAATGGTCCGAACCAATATTTTAAAGTCCAGAGCAGGGCTCCAATTGTCAACGTACCAGACGTCGAGTGCCAAGCGTTCGCTGAACGTGATATTCTGCCTGCCATTCACTTGCGCCCACCCTGTGATTCCCGGCGGCATTTCATGTCGACGATTCTCCTCCGCCGTGTACTTTTCCAAGTACTCGACCAGAAGTGGACGCGGCCCGACTAGGCTCATCTCGCCCCGCAAGACGTTCCAGAGCTCAGGTAGTTCATCGATGCTTGTCTTGCGAAGGAACGCCCCTAAACGTCCCGTTCGATCAGCATCCGATCGATAGCGATTCTCTCCAGCTGATGGCTCACGCATTGTCCTGAACTTGCGAATCTCGAAAACCTTACCCCGAAACCCTGGTCGCAGCTGTCGAAACAGAACATCACCATCTCGACTCAGCGCGACACTTGTTAAAGCCATTAGCGGCGCTGCAGCAAGCAAGCCCACCGAAGCGCCAACGATGTCCAGCACACGTTTGCCGCGGAGGGCGTTGCTCCCTTCCCACCACTTTAGATCTCCGGAAATCATTGAGACAAGTCTATCCAGGTATCCTAGCGCTTACCAGGTGATCCGAACACACTCTCTCGCCAGGTCGTCCAAGTCCGAGTAGCCTCAAGCCCGGTGATTTCGTTAGACTTCCTGAGCGCCGCAGAGGCCGAAAAATTGCCCATAGAATGGCCTGACGTCTATTTCTCCCCGGGCTACGGGCAAGCTGCGGCCACAATGGATGAAGGAACTTGGGAAGTTGCGATCGGCAACGGTGGCCAGTTTCTCTATCCTTACATCAAACGCCCGGTTGAGGTTCTCGCGGACGAAACGCAGCGCTACGATATCGCTTCTCCCTACGGGTACGCCGGCGTTTGGGCCACCGCAACGACGACTGCCGAGGAATGGACCGAGTTTCGAGATAGATTTCGCGAACTCAGCAGAGCACGAGGTTGCATCGCAGAGTTCTTGCGCTTGGGAAGCATCGTTCCCGGTCGAGACCAACTACTCGCGAGTGATAGCTCGCTCGACGCATTTCCATTCAACTCCACAGTCTCGGTCCAACTGAATGATGGCTACGACGCATATTGGAAGAATTCAGATGGTCGCTCGCGTACAGCAATTCGAAAAGCCAAGCGACTCGGATACCAAGCTCAAATGCGGACGGCACAGCTTGAGGACTTGAAACAAGGTTCGCCTTTCCGGCGGCTCTACGAATCAACGATGGCCCGCCTTGAAGCGAGGAAGAGCTACTACTTCTCTGACGAATATTACTTCTCACTTTTCTCAGCACTAGGAGACAGACTACTCATCGGAGAGGTGCACGATGCCTCAAAGAGTGTCGGCTCCTCTGCGCTCTTCATGAGCTGGAATGGAACCCTCCACTATCACTTGGCGGGCTCGGAGCGCGACGCGGCCAGGGATGGTGCGAATAATTTGCTCATCGACGCGGCAGTCGAGTGGGCAATCGAGCGAAATCACAGTTCTTTGCATCTTGGCGGTGGCACAAGCGACAACGACGGGCTCTTTCGATTCAAGGCTAGCTTTGGGGGTTCTCGACTTGAATTCTGGCTCGCTCGGTCGGTCCTCAACCAGGAAGAATACAACCGCTTAACTGAAGTTCGGGCACAAGCATTATCGCTGCCAGCAACTTCTTTGATCGAACGCGGCTTCTTTCCAGCTTATCGAACGCCCTAGGGTGATTCCGGCGTTTCGCCCAGAAATTCAGGCATCGTCGGGTGTCCAACGCTTGATATTCCCCTGCGAGAAAGCACCTGAACCACCGTCATCAGGAGCACCTTGATGTCTAATGAGAGGCTTTGGTCCGCCACATATTCAAGATCGAACGCGAATTTTTCGGACCACGAGATCTCGTTTCTTCCCCGCACTTGTGCCCAGCCAGTCACGCCGGGCCGAACGTCATGACGCCCCCTCTGCTCAGCTGAGTAGAGCGGCCAATACTTAGAAAACAGTGGCCGAGGTCCGACCAGGCTCATATCGCCCTTGAGTACATTGTAGAGCGAGGGCAGTTCATCCAGGCTCAATTCTCTCATCAGGCGGCCAAACCTCGTGAGGCGCGCACCATCCGTTTCGGTGCCCTCTTCTCCGCCCGGCTCTACTGGCTTCATCGAGCGAAACTTAATCAATTCAAAGTGAACGCCATCTTTTCCAGGTCGAGACTGCCGAAATAGGATGGGACTTCCGACGAATACACGACAAGCGACGGCTGTAGCCAACGTGAGCGGAAGGAGCAGCGGAGCCCCGAGTGCAATGAGCGCAACGTCCAGTGTTCGTTTGAGCGGATATTCAGAGACGGGAGGAAGTTCCTCCAAAAAGTCAGCCCACCGATGGGCCAGGACAGACATTTCATAGTGCTGAGAAAATGCCGTCGACGCTCGTCGTTTCAGCTGCTCGAGGAGCTCCGCATTCTGAAAAAGTATCCGAAGCTGCTGGGTTAACCCCAAAGAATCGCCTGGACTCACGACGATACCCCCGCCGCTTTCTTCGCAGACCTCTCTCAGATCGGAGCCCTCAGGCGCGACTGCCAAAAGAGCGCTCCCGGCGGCCATGGCACTGAATGCCTTACTGGGAATGGACGTGTGTTTCGCCGTCTCCTTGAGGGTCACTAGGGCAATATCGGTTCGCGCCGTGAGCCAAATCCAATCTCTATCCCCAAGTGGCCCCTCGAATCGAACGCGGTCGCTAGGTATTGCTGCCCAACGCTCCTGAAGCTTGCGAACATTGGCGCCCGAAGCAGCGATCACGACTACTAGATGGGGCAGCTCAAGAAGCAACGGTTCAATGCCTTCGGCAAGGGTCAACCAGTCATGAACGTGGCCCATGTTGCCCACGTAGCTCAAGACGAGCTTGCCCTCACAAAAGTCGCTCAAGGACTTCGACTCAGGCTCACGCGCTGAATCACCTCGGAACTCGCTGCCCACCGCACCTGTTTCGATGACGCAACTTTTTTTCGGCTCTCCGTAAAGAGATTTCACGCGGGCAGCCATGTGCTTGCCAATAAACACGACACCGTCAGCGCGCTGCAGGGAATAGCGATTCACCTCTCGCATCAGTCGCGACGAGACGCTTGCTTCCGTGAGCACGCCCGCCGCGATGAGTGCTTCAGGGAAAAGGTCATAAACCAGAACTACAACCCGTTTGCCGTGGAGACATCGCGTCGCCACCATGACTGCTGGAAGAAAAAAAGGATTGGTGGAAGCAACGAAAACTTCAGCGCGCGGTGCTTCGGCTGCAGTACGCACAGCTCGTAGCGGAAAGCCAACATACCCCACTAGCCTGGTCCGAGCGCGCTCAAACTGACTACCTCGCATTGCATTGCGCCAACGCTCGGGACTCAGAGACGAAACCACGCGCATTCTTCCCCTGCCGTCAGGAAAAGCTTCTTGTAGGCGCTGCAGCACGCTGCCCCCAACACTTGTGAGAAGTGCGGCACGCAGAGAGCGTGCGGCCTGAGGCTTAGCTGTTGACTCCTTCGACATAGTGGCTGCTCTAGCGGTGTAGCCCGGCACCAGTGAGATCCGCAAAGACACATGGGCAAATTTGCTGAGAAGGGCTAGTCCCTTGGAAACAATGCTGATAGTCAGATCAAAACGTGCTCAATGCCCCCTGGAAAGTAAGAAACCATGTGGAGCGCCTCATGGCGCTACCGCTGATTCGCGCCCATTTCCTACTGAATGGTATCGCTTGGGGCAAGAACTGGCGGGTGTTCGGCTTGCCTATCCTTCAGCGATACGCGGGCAGCAAAATCATCCTGGGGGACAACATCGAACTGCGCTCGACAGTCCGGAGCAATCCCCTTGCGCCCCACCATCCCGTTGTACTCTCCACCAGAACCGCGCACGCGACGATTACTATCGGCGACGGCACTGGTCTTACCGGAGCGACTGTCGTTGCTGCCGAAAGGATCGAAATTGGGTGTCGCGTCCTCGTGGGTGCTAACGCAGTGATTGTTGATACGGACTTTCATCCCCTGACGGTTGAAGGACGCGAGAAAGACATCAACGCAGGGGCGACATCACCTATCCAAATTGAAGATGATGTCTTCATCGGAACCCAAGCCCTCATCTTGAAGGGCGTTCGCTTGGGAGAAGGGTGCGTCATTGGCGCAGGGAGTGTTGTGACGCGCGATGTGCCGGCGGGGATGATTGCCGCGGGAAATCCGGCGAAGGTTGTCGGGGCTGTGAAGCCAGCGCCATGAAGAAGCGCTCGTGGAAACTAAAGGTGGCGGTTGGGGTCATCGGGCGATGCGTCACATCAGAGCTAGTGTTGCGCCTGATACTTGGATGAACGCCTCTTTCAGTCGCCCATCCCACCGTCGAGTACATATTTGCACCGAGCCAACATGTGTGTGCGATTTGGAAACGAGATATTCATCAACGAATATGGCATGCGTTCGCCCAACTTTTCTGCGGTGAAACAGGAAAAAGAGCTTCGAGATCCTGATGCTCAGCGACGGCGCGATCAATGGCGGCAATTCGATTGATCAGTCTGAACTAGCGACGACGCTCTTCCAAAGATCTCTCTCAGTAGCTCTAGGGCGCCCGATTGTCGTGATGAACGTATCCGCTGGAGCCGCCAAACATGCTGGCCTGTGTAGAAGAAGATGGAAATTTCGATGCAGATGCCGTCGTCATCGTGCTCTCAAAGCATGACTATGCTGACGCACCTACCTTTGCTCCGTCGAATCCGAATACTCATCCAACTCAAACTCCGGCAATGGAACTCGGGGAAGCAATCTCTCGCTACCTGCCACAGGTCTGGTCACCCGCTGCTCTTGGTGCTGCATGCCACACAATTTGGATTTCCCAGGGTGACTATAACAAAAAGGCGTCCTTGCTCATCGATAGCGCCGCCGCTCATCAAACTTTACGAGATCGCGAAGCAATGCAGGACCCCAAGGCTGATGGCAAAGGAGTCTACCTAGATAAGATTCATCTTATCGTTAAGGGCCAAGAGGTGCCTGGCGAACTCATCTCCCGCCCGCTCATCAAAAATATTTCGCTCCAGGTCGAGAAACGCCCACATTCTTCCGCTCCTGATTAGCTCGCCATCAAGGGCACGTTTCAGGTTAAACTTGGCTAAAGCCCACGTACTTTGGCAATTCCACACACAGCGGTTCCGAACGAATCACGCGTGTCCAGGATAAGCCGCGCGTCCCTCAGCATTCGAGTCCTCGGCATTTGCGAGTGGTTGGTCACCACGATGACCGCATCAAAAGAACCGAAATCAACGTCGGCGGCAACGGAAACGAAATCTAGCCCCTGCTCGTTCAGGTGCCAGATGAAGGGATCCAAATACGAGACGGCTGCTCCCCTGTTGAGAAGTTCCTGGATCACGCCAATCGCGGGTGACTCTCGAGCATCGTCAATATCAGCCTTATAAGCGACTCCATAGACGAGAACTGAGGTGCCGCGAACAGCCCTGCTCTCCTCATTCAAGCACTCCGCCAGACGTTGAACGACGTATCTTGGCATGGCCCGGTTGATCTGATCGGCTAGGGCAATGAACTGAGGTTCGTAGTTCAGAGATCTAAGCTTCCAAGACAGGTAGAGCGGATCAACAGGGATACAGTGCCCCCCTAAACCAGGCCCCGGAGAAAAGGGCATGAAGCCAAAGGGTTTGGTGGCGGCAGCCCTGATCACTTCAAAGGGATCCACCCCGATAAGACGAGCCATCATTGCCACTTCGTTGACCAGTCCGATGTTGACGGCTCGGAAAGTATTTTCGAACAGCTTGCTCGTTTCCGCCACTTCAAGCGAAGAAACCGGAACTAGCTCGTCCACGATTGCAGAGTAGAGCGCTAACGCATTCTCAAGGCACTTCGGCGACGCCCCTGCGACGATCTTGGGGGTATTCTTGATCCGATAAACTGGATTACCCGGATCAACTCTCTCGGGAGAGAAGGCAACAAAAATATCGCGCCCAATTTCGTAATCCCCCGCGGTAAGGACGGGTAGCAGCAGCTCTCGGGTCGTGCCTGGATAGGTGGTCGACTCTAGTACGACGAGCAAGCCCTTCGTTCGATGGCGAGCAATCTGATCGATTGCGTCAACAATGTAGCGAATATCAGGTTCTCTTGTCTTACTAAGTGGAGTGGGGACGCACACGATTACCGCCGAGGCTTCCGAGAGAACGGCCGGATCACTTGTGGCCGAAAACGTGCCCGACGCACTCAGTTCCGCAATCTCTGCCGACTCGATATCGCGAAGATAGCTCTGACCTAGTTTGAGTCGTTCTACCTTGCTTTCACTCATCTCTAGACCCGTGACTCGAAACCCCGCGCGGGCAAATTCGATAGCCAGCGGTAAACCAACATAGCCAAGGCCAACAACGACAATCGACTGAAGGGAACTTTGATTCAGCACGTGACTCTTCGCTCGCGCCTCAAAACAATCACAGCCTCGCGATGTCCACTTGCGCAATTTTCTGTTTATTGGAAAGGCGCTCGAGGTACGCGTTCACTAAAGTTTTTGCGGAACTTTCCCACGAAAACTCATCTTTCATCCAAGCCCTCCCCCTTTTTCCCATTTCCGCCAGTTCAAGATTGTTCAGGCGAGTCGCCTGGGAAAGCGCAAATGCCAGGTCATTTGCCTGAGGTTGCACACACCATCCGCAACCCTTCTCGTCGAGGTTGAGCCAAGGGGTCCCAACAGTGGTAATTACCGGAACTTCCGCAGCCAAAGCCTCAGCAACAACAATGCCAAAATTCTCGCTGTACGTGGGCAAAACAAAAAGGTCGGCTTCTGCCAACTCTCGCCATTTTTGCTGGTCCGAGACTTCCGGATGAAAATGCCAACAGTGTTCAAGTCGAGCCGCCTTGACGAGCTTTTGCAGTTCGGCAAGATGGCCACCTTCATCGGGTCCAATCACCTTCACTCTCCAGTTCGCCGGGGCAGCCTGAGCGAAAGCCTCGACCAACAAAGGTAAACCTTTTTTGGGATGGATGCGGCCTAGGTAGAGAAGCGTACGATCTCCAGGTTCCCGAGGCCCTCTTGTCTTCACCTCCGGCAGGTGAACTCCATTCGGGCTGATTACTATGGGACCCTTGTATCCCAAGGCACGCAAGTGTTCGGCCTCTGGTTTCGCGGTGGCATGCAGACCCTGCGCCGAGAATAACTCACGTCTTTGATACAACCACCAAGCCACTCCCTTCTTCCATGCCTTATGTTTCAAGGCCCAGGGCATCAGCATTCCGCGAGGGCTGACAACGCGTGGGATGGCCGACGATTTGCAGGTATCAGCTACATAGTGATTGTGGGGCAACCAAATACCGTGATCGTGGATGATGTGGGGGCGAAACTTTGCCACAGCTTCAGCGAGGGTGCCTGACACCGCTTCGACCATGGGGTTTGACGATGCATCATAGGTCCACGACCCTACCTGTACTCCTAGCCCCGCTAGCGCCTCGCCAAGCTGCGGAATCGATCTTGACGGTCCCCCCATGCTCAACCGAAGAGAGGACACTGTTTGCAGAACACGAATTTCGCTCATGAACTAGACTCCGAAAAAGAACCACAACCCGAGGTAGCATCCGTGTCCGCGGAAGTCTTTAGAGCGAATACATAACCATAGTAGACGTTTCTAACGAGTTTTTCCCCCTTACCAATGCATCTCAGAGCTGATACGCCCACGGCGGAACCGTGCAACCTCGGTAGGTGTGGGGTAGATTCACTTTCTCGACAGGACCCAAGAGACTTTGCCAGTGCTTCCCTGTCATAACTTCGACTATTAGCGCGAGACCACCGGACATGGACTTGGACAATACTCAACCTTCCTCATCTGAGGATTCCGTCAATATCGGCGTCCTGGTTCGTTCGCTCTCCAAGCATTGGTTGATCATTTGCGTTGTTGCTGGTGCGGTGGTGACACTAACGGCGTTCGTTGTCCTTGCGCAGACAAAAATCTATTCCGCGTCCACGACGTTAAAGATTGAACCAACGGCACTACGCCCATTGGGCAAAGCAGTCGAAGCATCCGGCGACTCGTACAGTATGTACTGGGCCAACAAGGAATACTACGCAACACAGTATCGGCTGCTTGAGAGCCGCTCGCTCGCCGAAGAGGTCGTCAGCACACTTGCATTGAACACAGACGTACACTTCATTCGAAACAAGCCGGATAGCGAAGCTGTCGAACCTCTGGAGCATCCCGTCAGCATCGAAGATGCCGCGTTCGTCCTGTTGCAACGGCTAAAGATCGCACCCGAGGAGAAGACCCGATTAGTGACGCTCGAATACGAGGATGCGAGCCCCGAAAGAGCACACCGGATCGTCAGCACGATCGCACGTGCTTACATGGAGAGAAACCTATCGACGTCAATTGATGAAATTGGCAACGCGGGTGCGTGGTTGGATTCTCAACTCGGTGAACTCAAAGATGAGCTGGAGGCCAAAGAAATGGCCCTCCACAACTATAAACGCAAGAATAACCTCGTTTCCGCGTCGCTAGACGACCAGTCGAATATGCTGCGAAGCGAAATGGAAGACTTGAATTCGGCTCTGACGACGGCGCGAGCTCGGCGCGAGGGGTTAGCCGCCCGGGTGAACCAACTTTCTAAGGTTGGCGAAGACAACCCTGCAGAGTTGCCCGCACAGGAGCTACTCGAGAGCAAGACCCTCGCTGACCTGAGAGCCGTCTACGTGCAGGCGCTGACGGAGACTGAGAGCCTCATTCAATCGGGAAAGGGAGAACAACACCCTGACGTCCTGCGAGCCACTGCGACGAGAGACGCCTCTAGGGATGCGCTGCTTGATGAAGTGAAGAACATCAAAAGGTCCGCCCAGAAAGTCCTCGCTGCTGCCGACCAAGAGATTGCTGGGTTGCGAAGTTTATATAGAGAATCCGAACGACGCGCGTTCGATCTCAATCTGCTAGAAATTGAGTTCAAAAGATTGGCGCGCTCAAAAGACAACACTGAGCGACTCCATACAATCGTGTTGGAGCGAGCCAAAGAGAGTGAACTAAACGGGCGGATGCGCTTCAACAATGTGTCCGTCGTGGACGCTGCACTTGTGCCGTCATCGCCCGTTTACCCCCGCATTCCCCTCACGCTCGCGCTCGGCGGAATCCTTGGAATTGGGCTCGGCTGTGCACTAGCGCTGCTCAGGGAGCGCCTTGACCAACGACTACAAACCTCGGCCGATGTTGAGCTGCACTTAGGGATGCTTTGTGTGGGTTCTGTCCCCTCGCTTGTCGCAGACACTGCGCCCACGGCACCCCGGCCCATTGGTCGAAGAAAATCTGCCGAGAACGTGCAAGAGGCCCAAGCAGCGATTCATATTCATGAGAATCCCAAGGGAAATGCCGCGGAAGCGGTACGAGCCCTTCGCACAAACTTGCTCTTCATGTCGCCAGACAAGCCGTTCTCGAAGATTCTAATCACAAGTGCTGCACCCTCGGACGGCAAGACAACGATCGTGTGCTCACTCGCGATCACACTTGCCCAATCCGGAAAGACAGTGATTCTCATCGATGCGGACCTCCGGCGACCAAGACTAAGTGCCATCCTCGGACCAGGCGGATTTCCCCGAGGTGTAACGACGGCAGTGATCGCACCCGACACTCTAGCCACATGCATTGTCGATACAGGGATTCCCAATGTTTCCTTACTGCCCACTGGACCCCTACCGCCGAATCCAGCTGAACTCCTACACAGCACAAGCTTCGAACGATTGGTGGAACGTTTGGACGAACAATTCGACTACGTGTTGATTGATAGTCCACCGCTCATGGCGGTCACCGATGCAGCCATCCTGAGCCGTATCGCGGAAACCACGCTACTCGTCGTGCGCGCGGGGAAAACGCGAAAAGATCAGGCTCTCAAGGCGAGAAAGGCCTTACGAGACGTTCGCGCACCAGTGGCTGGAGTCATCCTCAATGGTGTGAATCAGCACAACGGGGGCTATGGTTACTATGACTACTACGGTGAAACAAAACCTAACGAGACGTCCCTCTCCGCAACCTAAGTATGGAAACGGGTCCCACGAATCCCCCGAACCCCAGGCGGAAGAGGCGACAGCGACTTTCTGAAACCGATAGTAAGAAACAAGACGACCGCGCGGACATGGGTTTCGTGGAAACTATTTGGCTTCTACTATCCGTCGGGTCAATCATTTTGCTCGGCGGTGTCCCGCGTTGGTCCTTGCTATTGCTAGCGCTCCCTGCGGCTATAGGATGGTATGCGCTCTGGAAAAAGGATTGGCGGCCAGATGTATTCATTCTCACCTGCGGAGGACTAAGCCTCTACTCCCTGATTCAGGCAATTCCACTACCGGATCTTTTACTGGAACACCTGTCTCCTTCGTCGGCGGAGAACTGGTCGCATGCTTTGGGACCGAAAGGACCCCATGATTTTCTCGGGGCTATCTCTTTGGACCCAGGGGCCTCGCTCGCGGAATCGTTAAAGTGGATGCTCTACGGTTTCGCTTATGCGCTAGCTAGATACATTAGCTCACGACGCAGTCCGAGGTTCGTATTCGCGGCTACTCTCGCGATAACCACGTTGCTTGCATTCACCGCTCTTCTACACGGGCTGCTGGGAACCAGCTCTGTGTTTGGTATCTATCGCGCGTCCTTCCAGACAGGGCGGTGGCTTGTTACGCCGCTACTCAACGTCAATAATCTCGCGGGAGTGCTCAGTGTTGGGTCCTTCATTGGACTCGGTTTCCTGATCAACGAACGGGATCTCGCTCGCAAAATAGCATTGGCTACAGCGATCGCGCTGATGTTGGGCATCATCATCCAAACTGGATCTAGAGCAACGGTCATCGTAATCGCTGGTGGCGTTGTACTGTTGACCAGCTCTGGGCTTGCAGCGACCGCGAGTACACGCCGACGAAGAGCAAGCCGCCCCCTTGTCACCATTGTGCTGATGCTGTGTATAGGTTTCGGGCTTGCCCTATTCACGGCTTCACCCGAGCTTGTCGCCGAATTTACTAGTAGGGACTTCAGCAAAGCTGATTTGGCGCAGCAAGTGCTCCCGCTCATCAGCGACTTTCCATGGACCGGGGTGGGGGCAGGCGCGTTTGGAGCAGGATTTCAGCAATACAGCCTGATGCGAAGAGCCGTGATTTGGGAACATCCTGAAAACTTCGTTCTCGCCTGGGTCTCTGAATGGGGAATTCCGGTCGCTGCTTTCGGCCTAGCCGTCCTTTTTTGGTACGCAAGATTTCCGCGAAAACTCTGGGGGCGATTCTCAATTGAAGCCTGCGCCCATGTGGGAATCATTGTCCTAGTGTTTCAGAACTTCGCCGATGTCGGGTTCGCTGTGCCCGGCGTAATGGTGGTCCTCTTCTCGGTGATGGGTGGACTCAATGCCACCAACCTACGCAGAAGTTCCTCGCCCACTTACATCGCCCCCGCCCGATTCGTGCTGGCTGGGATTCTTGTCATATCTTGGCTCGCCGCGACCAGCTTCGGAACTACTTCTTCGCGAGACGCCCGAAGAAGCATCCATCGCCAGCTCATGCAAACAAACCGCCTTAGTGTGAATGAACTCCGTCAGTTCGATGAGAAACTGAAGGCGGCGATGAGATGGTTTCCTACAGATTCCTATCTAGCTCTCGCTGGAGCCTATCCGAGGGAAATCGTTAGTTCGAATTCGAGTTTGCTGTGGGTCGCTGAAGCGCTAAGGCGCAACCCCCATTCTGGCGACGCACACTTGCTATTGGCGCAGATATTAAGGCGCAAGGGTGTGACTCACCAAGCTCTACTAGAGCTTCGTCTCGCGATGGAGAACGACCCGGAGCTAGTCGCAAGGTCGGCAAAATACGCAACCGAATGGACCTCAAACCTAGAGGAGCTCAAGCGCGCTGTTCCGGCCCCACCTCTGGACCGTGGCGTGCTCATTGCAATGGCACGAGTCGCTCCCGCTCAAGACAGAACCCTACGCATTGAGCTGTTAAAGGCCGCTTTCCCTAACGCGCCACATCAATCCTCAATGATCGACGGCCTAATTGCGGAGGAGTACCTTGACGCGGCACAATATCATGTTCGCCCATGTCTGAATGAAAATGTTGGCTGGTGCTTAGACCAGGCGGAAGTACACATTAGACACATTCATGGCCGCGACGAGTCTGCTACCAAGAGCAAGCTACCAACAGCTCAAATCGAGGCTCGCCTGCTCAGACAACGCGGCCGAAACAAACAAGCTCTTCATCTTCTTGAAACGCATTGCAGTAGAACCGACGTTCGATGTCTCAAGGCTTGGATTGACGTCGCTCAAGAGTTGGGTCAACACCCGGCGAGTGCAGAAGCCAACTTATTGGCTCTTCAGTGCCGAGGGCGCGACTCCTGCGCAGAGGCCCATCGCTGGCTTGCGGGAACTTATCAAGCGAAAAATCCAGCCAAGGCCCTCTCGCACTACATAAAAGCCGCGTCCGAGGTCCCATCGCTTGCGGCCTGGCAAGTTGCCTATGACGCCGCAAAGAGGGTGGGCAACAAGTCGATTATGCAGGGCGCTCTTCGCGAAATGATGCGATTTTCTCCCGGCGATACTGAGCTAAACGAACAGCTTCGACAGATTCAATCAGCTGCGGAATACGACGGCGAATGATCCCGATGTTTGAACTCATTCCAGGGTGCCTCTGGTCGCTCATTGCCGGGACGCTGCAGATGCTCAAGAACCCTAAGCAAATACTTCGCGCCTGCCGAGGAACTTAAACAGTTTCTCCCCCAATCGGCCAAGCCAGCACGCGATGAAACGCCTTGGGCTAGTACCTCGCTGAGCGCCGCAACGAGCGAACCGGGATCTCCATGGTTGAATACCCGCCCCGTAGAGCCTCCGCCGGCCTTCACCACAACGCTGGCGCCGCATGCGTCCGAACAAACAACTGGAACACCGCTCATCAAGGCCTCGCTCACAACTGCTCCCCAACCATCAAAGTCACTGGGTAAGACCAAAACATCCAATGACGACATCCAGATGGGCACTTGCGGAAGCGGAATCACCCCGAGGAACTCGATTCCCTCCGACCCTAGTTTTACAACGGCACGTTCATGCAGAACGTCCTGTAGGGGCCCGCTTCCTGCGTAGATCAGTTTGACCCCAGGGCGCAGCGACGGATGTGCGAGTGCCTCTACCAGTAGGTCAAATCTCTTCCGCGGAATCAGCTGCCCAATAAATCCAACTCTTCGCACTACGCCTACCGGCATGCCGCTCCGTGGCTTCTCACCATGTGATGGAAGAAAGTAGGCAAAGGGATAAACGGGCACACGCTCGGCGCTTCGCTCGGAAAACCAGTGCGGTGCCTTTCCGCCAATCCCAAGAACAAACTTCGGCGCATGGGCGTTCCTTAGGCGATACGAGTACTCGAATCGCTTGATGACTCCGCGCCACCCCCGATCATCGACCTGCTCCATCATAGATCCCCAAAGCACATCGCTGCGGCTAAGTACCCGCTGCACACGCCACAATACGCCACGACGTGGTAGTCCCTGCAATATGTGCACAGCACCAGGTTCGACCCATTTCTGAATTTCCGCATCATCGCTGGACGGTGAAATCGTCACCTGATGAACGTTTCCGGACGCGGCGTCACTCCAACCAAGCGTGCGCCGCTCCTGTGTCACTGTGGTATGCACAATTACGGTTACGTGATGTCCTAATTGAGCCAATGCCACCGCTAGCGGCACCGAGTGCGGACTGAGATTCCGTTGCCAAAAAACGAGTGCCCTCACTTCTCACCAACCACACTCTTCAGGGGGTATGAACTAGCGGAAGTTAGAGTAACGATAAGCAGCAACCCCATCCCGCCCGGGGAAAACAAATTCGCTTCTCCCAAATTAATCGACCAAATCGTCAAGAAAAGCACAAGCGACTCCATTCCCGCCCAATACGCACGACGCAAACCACTCCAAAACCATAGGGCAACCGCGGCAAAGCCAAAAATGCCCAAGTCCTCAAGGATAGCCAGAGGAAGCACGCCTTTTTCAACGGCTGCAGCTGATGGTAGTCCCGTCGCGCTATCGTACTCGACACTCATCGTTCGAGATGATGTCGGCAAACCGAAGCCGTGACCTGTCCATGGTTTTTCGAAGAAACCATCAAGCATTGAGTCCATGAGCACTCCTCTCGACGACTCATAAGCTTCAAAAATAGAGGAGACCTCACGGTTCTTTGAAACGTAGTCATCAACGCCTTGGGTGATGCGTTGATATTGCAAGCCGCCCAGAATAAGAGCGGCCAAAAGGACCCAGTACATTCGACGACTTCTTAATCCAGGAAGCGCTTCACGCGTATTAGCTTTTCGCACCGTTAGAATGATGAGCACCGTCGAACCGACGCCAAGGATGATTGAAAATCCGGCCGTTCGAGCTTGAGAGGCCAAGACCGCTGATGTGCTGAACCCAAAAAGCGCTAACCTGAGCCAACCTGGTCGAGGTGTCTGGAGCACTCTGGCAAATGCCCAACCGCTGAGGAGCGCCATAGTAGGTCCCAGCACCTGTGGATGATTCAATATCCCTTGAAATCCAGTTCCATTTCTAAAGTACCCCGCCGGCAGGACGACAAATGGTGTGCTGAGAGCGAGAACGACACCTAGGAAGCGATAGAGTTCATCGAAAGCCCCGCGACGCTCGGCGGTGGACAATCGCCCCCATGCAGTTGTGCATACGGCAGCTGCTGCTGTCCACGACGAGGCCTTCAGAATAGAAACCAGCGGATAGGCACTGAAGAAAACGGAATGAAGTGAGAAAAAGCCGCCCAGGAGAACTACCCACAAAACCGGCCTAGTAATTCGAGCATCCCGCCATTTCCATCTGAGCAAGCAGGAGAGCACTGCTACTCCGATAAGTAGAAAACGCGCTGATGTGCCAAAAGAGGGACTCGGTCCAAGGGCTGGATTGAACATAGTCATCAGCCAGGACAAGACGAGCGCTCTTAGGATGCCTTTCTCGCCACTAAGCGCGAGGATGCACAACAAAAAGTAGGTCGCACCAGCGGTGACAGGACTGCCCGTTCGGAGGACCAGGAGCCCAGCAATGACCATTCCCCATCTTCCATACTTCTCCCAGAGCGCCTTCATTGTCGATGGAAGCGGCTGTCGGACCGAGGCTGATGACGGCGCACTAAATGATTCCGTTGCACAACGTGAATTGCTTGAGGGTGCAAATTCGTCCCATCACACTATCGAGCTCTCGATTGAAGATCGTATTCAGTCATCCAACATCACCCGCTGCAGGAGCCGAAGGCGCAAGAACCATTCATCGTACGAAAACGTCTACAACATGCCACCAATGCCCTCATTTCGTTTCCCTAGATGCCGGTTGCCGAAACGAGCCCTGCGCTTTTTCGAGAGCATATCCTAGACCGCAACGTTTAGCGTACCAATAGGCCCTTCGAACACGATAGATTAATCGTTTTCGACGACCGCTCGGCAAGAACTTATCAGAAAAACCGGATCGTTTAGCGATGCGACGATGCTCTCGGTTAACGACTGAGTCCTGCCCCGAAGTCTTCTGTCCCTCGTATCGCCGAAAGCAGGCAAAGGGAGCAGACACTCTATGAAACTTTCTCTCTCCTTCGCTGACCCCCAGTCGAACAATTAAATCATAATCCATTGTGCGATGCAGCTCGACGTCAAACTGGCCGAACCGCTCGTGGGCAGAACGTTTCCAAAACATTCCCTGGGAGTTGTGCGTGAATCCTTCGTAGACAAAATGTTCAAGGTTGAAATCGAACGCCGGCAGCTCTTCGATGACATTGTCTTCGGAATCGATCGTCCACCAGTCGCCAAAAACAACGGTGACCTCTCTATTCGCCTCGAACTCTTCTACGGCGGATGCAATTGCGCCAGGGAGGTACAAGTCATCAGAATTGAGCCAACCAACCACCTCGCCCGTCGCCTTTCCAAACCCCTTGTTGAGGGCATCGCTCTGTCCCTTGTCTGATTCACTAATCCAGTAGTGGATATGCGAAGCGTACTTCTTTATGACCTCAACCGTTCCATCGGTAGATCCACCATCAACAACAATGAGTTCGATGTTCGCGTAGTTCTGGTTCAACACTGAAAGCAGTGAACGCTCAATAAATTGGACTTGGTTAAAGGACGGCATAATGATCGAAACCTTTGGTCCCGAATCTAACCCTCGAGCCCGGTAGTCCTCACGAGTTTCCAATAATGAAACAAAAGATGCGACGCTTCTCATTGCCCGTCCAATTCGGGAATACTCCGACGCACATTCTCTCGAAACGAATCGCAGAACTTGCAGAACAAGTACGCCGTCCGAGCCCGCCATTCACACACAAAGAATCTAAAAGCGCTCATATGTTAATCCCAAGACTACTTGTCAGAATGAAGGGCGCTACTATCGCTGAGAGCCCGCAGACTTTCAGTGAAATAGCGAAAACGCACTTTCGAATAATCGACCAAAAATCAAGACAAAAGCCCAATATGAGCCTCGGATTGAGATGCCATAGGCCCAAGAGTAATTCAAGAAATCTCCGCCCCAACGCGTCGACTAGCGGCTGTTCGTGACATCAATTCCCGGCCAAGTCCAAGTGAAGAATCCAAGGTGTCTGGGAAACGCTTGTGGCCGCCCACCACGCTGATATACCCGACCAATGGTGCCCACCAGAATGACTCCAACCTCAAGAGTGTATGTCGCTGGCCACAGAGGCCTCGTTGGCGCGTCAGTGACAGCCAGACTCGGAGAATTGGGGTATCAATCAGTGATCACCAGAACCAGAGCTGAACTCGACCTTACTCGACAAGCGGCGGTTGAAGACTTTTTCGCCAAAGAAATCGTGGACATCGTCATCATAGCAGCCGCGAAGGTAGGCGGCATTCTCGCTAACGACACCTACCGCGCTGACTTCATTGCCGATAACCTACAGATTCAGAACAATCTGATCTTAGGTGCACACAAGGCCGGCGTAGATCGTCTTCTCTTTCTTGGCTCAAGTTGCATCTATCCCCGCGACTGTCCTCAGCCCATCAAGGAAGAATACTTACTCAGCGGCCCTCTCGAACCGACGAATCGTCCCTACGCCATCGCCAAAATTGCTGGCATAGAATTGTGCGACACGCTCAACCAGCAGTACGGTCGACACTACTTCTCCTTGATGCCCACAAATCTCTATGGTCCAGGAGATAATTTTGATCTCAAGAGTAGTCACGTCCTGCCCGCTCTGATTCGTCGATTCCACGAAGCTAAGGAACAGAACTCACCGTCGGTCACCATCTGGGGCACCGGCCGGCCCTTACGCGAATTCCTCTATGTTGAAGACCTCGCGGATGCCTGCGTCCACCTCCTGGAGCAGACAAACTGTACAAGTTTAGTCAACGTGGGTACGGGAAGAGATATCTCCATCTTAGAGCTAGCGAAGCTAGTTGCTGAAGTCGTGGACTACAGGGGCGACATCAACCTCGATCCCAGCAAACCCGACGGAACTCCAAGAAAGCTACTTGATGTGACCGCGATAGCCTCACTTGGTTGGCAGGCGAAAACATCACTTCGTGACGGAATTACGCGAACTTACTCTTGGTATCAAAGTCAGTCTTCCACCTAAACTAAATAAAGTCTTCTGCGATTTGACTACTGCAAGCGCACTTGCCATCTGAGGTGCTGAAGCCCGTCAAATAATTGTTCACAAAGTACGGCGCCGAATTGACCTTCAAAGGTCAGCCAATGGAGTAATGATCGGATTCACCTTCATCCGATAGAAGCTATCCGGCGGAATATCTTTAGTCACGATAGAATTGGCGGCGATGATGCTCCGAGCGCCAATTCTGACCCCCTTCAAGACGGTTACGCCGAAACTAATCCACACATCGTCTTCGATAATAATTGGTGCGCCTACAACTCCCGGCAACTCATCAGTCGTACGAGGATGACCACTCTGCAGAATTCTTCTAAGATGCTGATGGCGCTCTTCAGGGTTGCGGGAATGTGACGTTCCGTCGCTGATATTAACGGCATGCGAGATCAGCACCCTATCGCCAATTGTAATGCAACTCTGAGACCAGATCTCGGTACTATGGCCAATGTAACAATACTCGCCAATCTTGATCGAGCCGTCGTGGGAAAATGTCAGAAGACGTCCGCGCACGCTGGTGAAATCTCCGACTTCTACAGCCGAAGCCTTGCTCCGAAAGTTTTCCACCCGCCCTTCGGGAAAAATGCGAGCGCCCTTACCCAGCACCGCATTATGTTGTCGCAATCGCTGTCGCGCATTGTTACCAAAATTGAGCATTCGAACTGCGACATTTCGAAGAATTGCCATTAACAACTTATATGGGAAGCTAGATTGGTCAGCAACGCTACTGCGATGTCGAAGCACAACTCTTCGGCCGATCAACACTACTCAAAAATCATTCCTGTTTCACGCGGATCGATTTACTCCAGTCAAGCCTTATCGTTCCGACACATTTCCGATGTATCTGGGAAAGACTCGCTACGATGCGGCGCTCAATCTCTTTGCGGCGTTTTCCAGTAAGATGAGCGAATTATGACTGCAGTCTCACGTGCCAGTGAGAGAATACGCCGTATTCAAAGAACGGTAACCTCTGGACTTGGAGCAAGCGCCATCGGCATTGGAGTTTCCTTAGTCATGGTTCCTCTGGCATTGGGCTACCTGGGAAAGGAAAGCTACGGCACCTGGACGGCAGTATCCTCGTTGATCACCATGGCGAGTTTCGTAGACGGTGGCGCTGGCAACGCGACGATAAATATCGTCGCTCGGGCAACTGGTAAGGATCCCCAGGAACTCCCAAGAATCGTTTCGACCTCATTCTTTGCTATGCTGACGCTGGCAACTCTGGCTAGCCTACTCTTGCTGTCCATCTCACCATTCATCAATTGGGGTGCGGTGTTCGGCACTAAGAATTCAGACCTAACGTCCGAGGTTTTCGGTCTTGTACTCCTAGTGGGTTTGCTGTTCTTCGCAAGAATTCCAATATCACTAGTCGCTCAGATTGAACGCGGCTTACAAGAAGGAGAGCGTGAGAAAATTACGATGGGGGCCGGGGCGTTGCTGTCCCTGCTCTTCGCATACATCGCAATTCAAGAAGACCTGGGAATCTTCGGTTTTGGAACGGCGATGTTAGGCGGCCCACTGCTTGCTCATCTTATCAACTCACTGCTCTTCTTCTTCCGTTGGCGGCCAGAACTCCGACCGCGATTCGAAAATCTCGATAGAACACTAGGAAGAGAGCTCTTCGGTGTCGGGGGGCTCTTCTTCATCCTGCAGATTGCTGCCACCTTTCAGGTTCAATCCGACAATGTTCTCATTGCTCACATGCTCGGCTCTGCTTCTGTCGTCAGCTACGCCGTCACAATGAAGTTGGCGCTGACAGTGACCATGCTTTCTAACATCGCTCTGGCCCCTCTCTGGCCTGCTTATCGGGAAGCGCTCGCAACCGGAGACAGTGAATGGGTACGAGAAATCTTCCTCAAGAGTATTCGCTGGTCAATTTTTTTGAGCATTCCGAGCGCACTCCTACTCGTAGTTGTTGGCAAGCAACTCATTCTGCTTTGGGCTGGACCCGAGGCGATTCCATCAAGTTTACTGCTCATTGGTTGCGCAACGTGGATGGTCATCACAACGATCGGTACCGCTCTCGCTACTCTTCTCAACAGCATGCAACTAGTAGGAATTCAGATTCGAACGGCACTAGTGACAACGGCCGTAAACCTAGGATTGTCGATATTCCTGGTCGGATATATTGGAGTAGAAGGCGCGGTTTGGGGTTCTATCATCGCATACACCCTATGCGCACTCATCCCGCTGTCTTTCATAATCCGACGTAAGATGGGAGAAAATCTACACGTGTAACGCCACAACAAGAACGCCTCGGGCCAACCTCGCCTCGAAATGAGGTCTTTCAATCAACGCTGAGCACTTCACCCACGCGAACCAGACGACCTAACTCAAGGTCGAAGACTTCAAGTTCCGCTATCTCCCGTCCGCGCTGAATCCCACGAAGAAAGGTAAGTCGCCCCTCTCGATCCCGGGAATCGGCGAACTGAGAATCAACATGCGCCTCAGCCGCCGTAACGCTGCGCAACTTCCCTAAACGTTCACGTTTCACGAAAAAGGCATTATTACCTGCCTTGTTGCAGCCAACGAGTGCATAGCCACGCTGCTCTCCTAATCGGGCCAGTGCCCCAAGTGATGCACCCCAAAACAAGTTCGATTGGTGCGCCTTGTTGCGAGAAAACGCTCGATCGTAGGGAATTGTGACTGCTCTGTCCGCGCCAAAAACACTGTTGAATTCGCAAATAACGATCACCGGATCGATCACGGAGATCTGCTCCCAGACCCAATAGTCGTTGCCGTCAATATCGATGCTCAATAGCCCTATCTGACCGCTTGCACCGTTCTGCTTCAACAGTTCATTGATAGATTCACGGTCGATCCATGCATGAGTAGATCTCAGGTGGTAACGCCACGAAAGTTCACTGTTGCGAATCGCTCTCACATTTTCGACGCTTCCGTCGATTACAAGTCCAGACCAGTAATCATTCATAAGAAGAAATCGAGTATTGGCCTCCTGATATGATTCGACTCCAAACTCTACGAACTGTCGTTCAGCGGGAGCGAGATTAGCTTCTCTCACGAGGTACTGAATGATCCCATCCTCACCGTACTGCGAGTATACCTTGAACTCAGCGTCACCGATGTTCTTGAAATCGCCATGGAGGTGCTGAAGCTTCGCAAGAACTTGACCATTTGCGAATCTAACTTGATCCAACTCAGAACAAATCTTAGGAAAAAGCGCATCTCCTACACGTCGCGCAAATTGAGAGGGAGTGGGAAACTTCACGAATGCCTCATGGTAATTGGGGTGAATCTGCTAAAGTGCGGTAGCCCCTCGCTAACAATCGCGGAGCCAATAGGGTTAGGGTGCACAAATGTCTCGGGGAGGAAACAATAGAAATCTAGCTCAAGTCTCGTCTCTTAAACAGGCTCAATCACAATGCAGACCAAAGCTCTCCGGGCGGTTTTCACCTCATCAATTCTTCGATTTTACAATCCTGATTGCCTCGCCCGCGATCTGGTAAAAAGTCTCCGCAAACTCCAGTTTCCTCGATTCCGCCGATGCAAAAGTTTCTTCTTGAATCGTGTCTGATGGTGCTTCAACTGTAGCCTCCCAAACACTCGCTAAGTGAATCGCGAGTTCCTTTGGCTCATGCGGATCGAAGTACAGACCGTTTGGGGGCGATTGCTCAATGTGGACAGGAATTGCAGAAAGAATCGTTCGCTTACCAAGCGCTTTTGCTTCCTCCACGGTGGTGCTCCATCCTTCAAACCGAGAAGGATTGATGATCGCTAGGGTGTTTCTCATGAGGCCTGCGAGATCTTCATAGGGAACAACACCGAGTACCTGAAATTGATTTTGCACCTGAAGCTGAGCTGCAAGCTTTTGTAGCTCGGCGTAGTACTCAGGATTTCGAACGTCGCTCGTCGACCCTGTCGCTACTACCCTCAGTTCAGGGAACCTACCTTTCAGAATCGAAAGGGCCTCGATCACAACTCGGTGATTCTTGTGTGCCCAAAACTGATTGGGTACGAGAAAGTACTTCTCGGGGAGTGCATACTTTTCTCTGAGAATGTCGCCTGACGTGCCCTGCATTCCGCTCGCTGAACAGTCAGCGAATCGTAAGACTCTGGCCTTGTTTTCTTGCTCTGGCGCGAACTTGACGAGATCGGCTCGTGCCATTTCACTACTGACTACAACGATGGTCGAGTTTTTGATGCGCTTTCGGAACGTCTTGTCTCTCCTAGCAATTTCATCCGCCAGAAAAAAATTGGGGAGGTGGACGTGTTGAAAGTCAGGAATCCACGTAATGGCTGGAACGCGTGATGCTTCTCCGAGCCAAACGGAGTGAGATAGAACGTCGACGCTGGCACGACGTAATTCTCTCTCTAACACCCAGTCGCGCTCCAGCGCTTCACGCACTCCTATTCGAAGGAACCATTTTGGATTCCTGTGAAGGAGTGAGTTAGTAACAAATGTCTCCATTTGTGGGAAGTCATCGGGGACGTCCGCGGGGTCAGCGACAATCGCTACGGGTTGAAGTTTTTCGGGAATTGAGGACAGAGCCTTGAGCAGATTGCGAAAATAATTTACGCCGCCTAGCCACCCGTTCCCTGCGGGAGCAATCGTGAACCCCACCCGAATCATCGGTTGGCCTCCAGAAACCACTCGCAGTACTCGCGCACCCCGGATTGCCAAACGATTGAGGACGCAAAATCCCACTTTTGAAGTTGCGACACATCTGCACATAGTCTCATTGGATCATCAGGACGCACACGACCAGTAAAATTGGGCGCCGCAGAGCAACCTAAATTGCTGGAGATCTGCGAAAGCACCTCTCGAACTGTCACGCCTTGTCCGGTGCCGCCATTGACGATCGGACAATCTGCAGACGCATGTTCTGCGGCCATGAGGAGAAGACTCACGACGTCATCGATATGTACAAAGTCGCGAACCTCGTTGCCTGTTCCGTGGAACTGGGTTTCACCAGCCAATAGCTTCTTACAGCCGTCCCAAAGAATTTGCTTACGCATCCCATCTCCATAAACGGAAAAGAGTCGGACAGCTGAACCGAACAGTCCCCATTGCCTACAGCGTTGAGTCAGCAATAGCTCGTTCATGAGCTTATGCGTCCCGTAGGCCGACACCGGTCTCGGATAGTCCGTCTCTTTGAGGACGTCGGTTGACTCATTGCCATAAACTGCCGCACTGGAGCAAAATACGATGCGAGCCTTCGGAGCGTGACGGGCAACCTCATTGAGCAAATTTTCGGTTTCCGCAACTGACGACAAAAAGTCGGCATGTGGATCGGCGGCAACCTTCCCAACCGTTCCTGGCCCGGCGCAATGGACGAGAAGGTCGGGGATAGTGTCCCAAGAAAGGTCATCACCGCGACCCACTCGACGGACGTGTGCTCCTTGCACCTCTAGTCGAGCCGCAACATGAGAGCCGATGAATCCATATGCTCCAGTAACGATCGCTGTCCTAAAAACAGTCAAGCGTCCTCCGAGTTTGACGCCAAGAACGTGTAGAGCCTGCCGGGCGTCCGTAAGAATCTACCCGCAAAACTCACAACTCGCTGGGGAGGTAGCCAACTGGGAAGGCGAAGCTTGCGCGCTACGGTCAATTTGGCGTCACGCAGTGTTTTCGGATGGAGATTGATCTCACTCGCAAGAGGGTTGAGTACTTTAACAATCTTGAGGCCCCCTCCACGCAACGCTCCCAGGTATTGCCCCAACGTGTAGGCATTTTCGCCGCCGTAGTGCTTGTGCAGCGGGTGCGACTCAAGAAATACCGGCAGCTCCTGCTGATTTCCGATCACATGCTCTCTGGTCGCCAAGAGTCGACCTCCAGGCTTCAGGACGCGCGCGAGCTCCGCGCAAAATTTCTCCAGAGATGCTGCGTGATGGAGCACAGCCCTCCCGTAGACAAGGTCAAAGGTGTGATCATCGAAAGGTAATTTCTCACCGGCGTTCGACACTACATCGATTCGCACATCTCCTTCCTCTGCAAGACGGCGAATCGCACCAGCCCCGACAACCTGACTGGGATCGGGTTCAGCTGAAGTCACGTGCCACCCATCTTTGGCTAACGCGAACGATGCAATGCCACGTCCAGCGCCGATATCCAGCGCCTTTCCTCTGCTTCTTCCCAATAGATGTCGTGTGGCAATCCATTCTCCCGACGACTGGAACCGCTGAGCCGCTGCTAGCAAGGGGTCATCGTAGTAGCAGGCTTGAACCAGGTCCGACTGACTCGGGTCGGCCCTCAACAACTCAACAGCCTGTTCCCAATTAAGATTCATCTAGGAGGACTTTCGCGTGAAAAAATAAAGGTGCAAGTCATGGGCTCATCCACGGAAAATTCCGAAAGCTGACTAAGTCAGAAGCTACAACTCGCCCCCCTTACGCCCGCTCACTCCCGCGCTCTTCACCACTGTTGTTGTTGAGCCCGGCGTCTCTCAAGGTCAGCTCCTTTTGAGCCATCTTCAAGTCGGACTCGACCATCATCTTCACGAGCTCTTTGAAGCCCACTTTGGGCTCCCAACCGAGCTTTTCCCGAGCTTTGGTGGCGTCTCCAAGGAGTAGATCGACTTCTGCCGGCCGGTCGTAGCGAGGATCGTGCTTCACGTATTCATTGAAGTCTAAATCGAGGTGCGAAAAGGTTTCCTCAAGAAACTGACGGACGCTGTAGGTCTCGCCAGTGGCCAGGACAAAGTCGTCCGGCTCATCTGCCTGCAGCATGCGCCACATGCCCTCGACGTAGTCTCCCGCGAATCCCCAGTCGCGCTTTGCGTCGAGGTTGCCCAGGAAGAGACTCTTCTGCAGACCGAGCTTGATGCGCGTTGCTGCTCGGGTGATCTTGCGCGTCACGAATGTCTCGCCGCGGCGGGGACTCTCGTGGTTGAAGAGGATGCCGTTTACCGCGAACATTCCATAAGACTCACGGTAGTTCTGGGTAATGTAAAATGAGTAGGCCTTGGCCGCTGCGTACGGGCTGCGCGGATAGAAAGGAGTCGTTTCCTTTTGCGGCGTCTCGACCACTTTGCCGTAGAGCTCACTGCTGCTGGCCTGATAAAACTTGGCCTTCACGCCTGTACGACGCATCGCTTCGAGAACGCGGACAGTTCCGAGGCCTGTGACGTCCGCCGTGTACTCGGGAATATCAAAGGAGACGCGCACATGGCTCTGGGCCGCCAAGTTGTAGACTTCGTCGGGCTTCACATCGCCCAGGACTCGCTCAATGCTCGAACTGTCCCCCAAGTCGCCGTAAGCGAGCTTCAGCTTCACGCCTTCGCCGTGCGGATCCTCGTAGAGGTGCTCGATGCGTTCGGTGTTGAAACTCGAAGAGCGACGGATGAGTCCCCAAACTTCGTAATCCTTCTTGAGAAGAAGTTCCGCCAAGTAGGAGCCGTCTTGGCCCGTGATTCCAGTGATGAGTGCGCGTTTCAAGAGAGTACTTTTCGTGGAAGAAAGGGAGCGGTTCGCCAAGGTTCGAATTGGCAAAAGCTCAGCTGATGGCTAACCGACAGACCAATGTTGGTCAATCAACGAACCGCTCGGCTATCCCGCAGCCTATGAACCAGCTCAATCGCGGGTCGCGCCTCTTCGATGCCGCAGCCAGCGCCCGCGAGGATCTGACGGTACACCGCGCTATGGAGCGCCCCAGCGCCTGCCGACAGATCGAGCTCCTGACCGTCCACGCTTAAACATCGGTAAGCAGACAGCCCGCGCTCTAGGCATTTTTTCGGCAATTCGGCGGCATCCACCGACAGTCGAAAGCTCACATCAGCCTTCCGCATGACGAGCGTGCCGCTCACGGTTCGCTCGCTTCGCTCCATCACCTCGTGCTTCTCGGCGGGACCAAACACCCAAGTGAGCAAATCGAAAAAGTGGATCCCAATATTCATGGCAAGGCCACCAGAACGCGAATCGTCTCCCTTCCACGACGAATGATACCAAGGTCCGCGCTTGGTCACGTAGCTCAAGTCGACCGAAGCACGCGGCCCTGAATGATTCTCAAAGCGCTGCTTCAGAGCGATGACATCAGGCAACAGCCGCAACTGAAGCACGGCGAATACCCGCTTGTCGTATTCTCGTTCAAGCGCGGCTAGTGCGTCCAAATTCCAAGGCGAGATGACAAGCGGCTTTTCGCAAATCGCGTGGGCGCGCACCCTGAGCGCCAAGCGCACATGAGCATCGTGCAAGTAATTCGGAGAGCAGATCGAAACATAGTCGACAGGCTCTCCGGCATAACGGCGCTTTTCGAGGAAGCGATCAAAGCGCTCCACCTCGGTGAAGAAGCGCGTCTCGGGAAAATACTTGTCGAGCACGCCCACCGAATCCGACGGATCGACAGCGCCGACCAAGGTTCCGCCCACGTCGTGGATTGCTTGCAAGTGGCGAGGTGCGACAAACCCCGCCGCACCGATCAGCGCAAAATCAGTCATCTCGTGCTCTTTTCAACTGCCGCCGGACTCACTCGACCATTCCTCATGCGGCTCTAGCATGCTAAACTCTATACGTGCCAACAGCTCCCCACGACAAGCTTTTCAAGGAGACATTTGGCAAGCCAGAGAATGCCGCGGTCGAGATGCGAGCGGTGCTTCCACCCGAGCTGCTCGCTCTCATTGAGCTTGATTCGTTGACTCAGGTGTCTGGAGAACAAATCGGCCGGGACCTCTCTACCCGCCACTGCGACATTCTCTACCAAACAACCATCGCCGGCGCTCCAGGCTACATCTATCTGTTGCTTGAACATCAGAGCACAGTCGACCCATTAATGAGCTTCCGCGTCCTTGAGTACGTGGTGAAAGTTCTTTCGAATCATATTGCGCTCACCGATGGCAAGGTGCTCCCATTGCCGCCGGTCATTCCTATCGTGGTGCACCACAGCGAGTCGGGATGGACTGCGTCGACGGACGTCAGGGAACTATTTACCGAAAGCCTCGGCAGCAATCCGAAAATCTCGCTTTACCTTCCCAAACTCTCCTTCGTTCTTGACGACATCAGTCATGCCAGCGATGCAGCTCTCATCGCCCGCGCTCAGCGCGACGCCGAAAGAATCGTCCCCATCGTGCTTTGGGCCCTTCGCGACGCCAGAGCAGCCGACCGCGTCATGGCCTCGCTAGTTGCCTGGGCGGACTTACTTTCAGAGGTCTTTCGCTCAGAAACCGGCAAAGATGCACTCATTGCCGTCTTCAGCTATCTTTCAGAGGCCCAGGCCGAGCTGTCAAAAGACCAGCTCTTCGCACTAGCCGAACGTGTCGACCCCAGCGCACAGGAAGTTTTTATGACGTTTGCAGAACAATGCCGCCAAGAAGGGCGCCAAGAAGGGCGCCAAGAAGGGCGCCAAGAAGGGCGCCAAGAAGGTGAACGCGCTATCTTGGAAAAGCTACTGCGTCTCAAGTTCGGGCAACTAGCGCCCAACCATCTCGGGCAGCTCAAAGCAGCAGATCTGCGGCAGCTCGAACTCTTCGGAGAACGCATTCTTTCGGCCCAGACAATCGAAGAAGTATTCAGCTCCTCAACTTGACGACTCTGCGACTTTGACGCTCAAGAATGCGCGCGGATACTGCCTCCACCATTCATGAAAGCGCCGTCATCGACCCGGGCGCGACTCTCGGCGCGGGCTGCAGCGTGTGGCATTTCTGCCATGTATCGGCGGGCGCGACAATTGGCGAAGACTCGTCGCTTGGCCAGAACGTATTCATTGGCGAAGGCGTGCAGGTAGGCTCCCGCGTCAAGATCCAGAACAACGTCTCAGTCTACGCAGGCGTGCTTGTCGAGGACGAAGCCTTCATCGGCCCAAGTGTCGTCTTCACGAATGTACTCACCCCCCGCGCGACGATCAGCCGCAAGGCAGAATTCAAGACCACGCGCGTCGGGCGCGGCGCCTCAATTGGCGCCAATGCCACCATCGTGTGCGGCCATCAGCTCGGTAATTATTCTCTGATCGGTGCGGGAAGCGTGGTCACCCACGATGTCGCTCCCTACTCGCTCGTTGTCGGCAACCCGGCACGGCACATTGGCTGGGTGAATGAATCAGGAGAGCGAATCGCAACTCCACCGCAAGCTCATGACGATTCGATCAACGCAGCATCCCTCACTGCCATCCGCATGCTCGACCCACGCGCAGAAAACGCGCCGATTCAAGAAGCTCTAGAAGCCACCGCGGCCCGAGTACTGCGCTCCGGTCACTACATTCAGGGCCCCGAAGTCAAAAAGTTTGAACTCGCGGCTGCTGAATTTCTTCAAGTGAAACAGGCCATCTCTTGCTCAAGCGGCACCGACGCGCTGCTTCTCTCATTGATGGCGCTCGGCATTGGTCCAGGCGATGAGGTGATCACCTCGCCTTTCAGTTTCATCTCGGCAGTCGAGTGCATTCTACGCGTGGGCGCGACACCCGTTTTTGTCGACATTGATTCAGACACCTTCAATCTCGATCTGAGGCTACTTGAAGCGGCTCTGACCCCACGCACACGCGCCTTGCTCCCTGTCCACCTCTTTGGCCAAAGCCTCGATCTCTCGCCGGTTCAGGCTCTGCTTCGAGCCCGCGAAATCCCCATCATTCAGGATGCAGCTCAGGCCTTTGGGGCAAAAGACGAATTTGGTATGCTCGGTGGCGGCCCCGGTTTGAGCTGCTTTTCCTTCTTTCCCTCCAAGAACCTCGGAGGCTTTGGCGACGGCGGCTTGGTCACGACCGACAGCCCGGCCTTGTCTGAGCAGCTGCGTAAGTTGCGCAGTCATGGTGCCACTCAAAAATACCATCACGAACAGGTCGGCGGAAACTTTCGCATGGATGCGCTCCAAGCGGCGCTCCTCAGTGTCAAACTTTCCCACTGCCGCTCGCTGATTGAGAAGCGCCAGCTTCACGCAGCGCTCTACCTCGATCTCTTTCGACAGGCCGCCTTGCACCCCGAGCAGCTTCGCCTACCCCAGCGACACGGCCCGGACCACACCTACAATCAATTCGTCATCCAAGTCCCGAACCGCGACGCGCTCCAAGCGCATCTCAAAGACACAGGCATCCAAAGCGCGGTCTATTACCCCGAGCCCCTGCATCTCCAACCACTTCTCGGCGAAAGCCAAGGCTCTCTCGGTGATTTTCCAATCGCCGAGAAAGCGTGCACTCAAACACTGGCTCTGCCCATTCATCCCACTCTCCAAAAAACCGAAGTGCAGCGCGTCGCCGAATCGGTGATCCAGTTCATTCGCTGCGCTTAGTCATGAGGGTCTGCCTGGCAGAGAAGCCGAAGGCACTCGTTCTTAAAGAACATCTTCTTGATCTGAGTGGGCAATCCACTGGCTTTGGTTTTGCAATCGGGGGAAGTCTGGCTCTCCCAGAGCACTTGGAGTCCGACTTGGCGAAGCAACCGATTGACTGCTGAGCGAGTGAAATGAAATGGATGATGAGGATAAGCGGGAACTTGAGGGCGCAAGCCCCAGGCAAAGAGCTGATTGTAGCTGAGGCCGCCCAGCCCCCAGACAGGATGGTGCACGTCCACGGTGAGATAGAACACCGCTCCAGGAGCAAGGACGCGAGCACATTCTTGCAGGAAAGCGGCAGGGTCTTGAGTATGGTCAAGCACGTTGTCGCTGAGAAGTAAGTCGACCGACTGGGACTGCAGAGGCAGGGCTTCACCAGAAGCAGCCCGCACGTCGATGTCACCCGACTGCAGGAAGGAAAATTCCTGCCGGTACATTTCTGCGAGAGGATCGATAGCGATTCGAGTTTCGGCCTGCCAACCCCAAATAAGCCCATGACTCCCCGAACCAATTTCGGCGACGGTACCGTACTCTGGGTCAACTCCGAGTGTGCGGAGCCACTCTGCCACCGCCAAGCTTGATGCAACGGTCTGGACCGCAAAGCGGTCTTCTGTTCCCTTCAATCTCTCTCGCTTCTTGATCTGGAATTCAAGTTCATTGGCCTGAGCGAATTCCCAACGACGTCGGGAGACGGGTCTTATCAGAGCTCGTTCTAAGGCATCAAAGACTGGCACGTGCGAACTCTAGAAGAAGCCCCCCACCACCTCAACGCAACCCCGCAATAAACTCCCCTACAGCCCCCACGCCGTGCTCATCAATCACCTTGATCGTTTGCGAGCCCACCACCGCGATGTCCACCTTCCCGGTGAGCCCGCGCACGTCTTCAGCGTCTTTCACGCCGAATCCAAGAGCCAACGGCAAGCTCGTGGCCGCCCGGCAACGGGCCAAGTAATCGTCGAGACCGCCAAAGTCGGTCTTCGCGCCTGTGACGCCTTTGCGCGCGATGCAGTAAATCAAGCCACGGGCGTGAGCGGCAATCTCCTTCATCCGCGCGTCGCTGCTGCTCGGCGAGAAGAGCAGCACCGGCTCCAGCTGGTGCTCAGTCATCGCCGCGAACAAATCACTCGCTTCTTCGTGGGGCACATCGGGAATGATCGCTCCGACGAGTCCCGCTGCCTGGGTATCTGCCGCAAACCTTTTGAGTCCACGCTTGAAGGCGATGTTGTAATAGCTCATGAAGAGCAGCGGCACCTGGGGGTGCTTCTTGGCGAGCATTGCAGCCACTTCAAAGCACTTCTCCACTGTCGCCCCCTCATGAAGCGCCACCTGATTCGCGTGCAAGATCACGGGACCATCTGCCATCGGCTCTGAAAACGGGATCTGCAGTTCGATCAAATCGACGCCCGCCTCAACCATCGCGTCGACCACTTCAATCGAAGCTTCGAAGCTCGGATAACCGAGCACGATGTGCGTCATCAGCAAAATGGGCTTCTCTTCGCGCTGTTTGCGCACATAGGCTTCCAAGCCCGAAAACTTCTCAGCGCTCATTTCGAGGCTCCTTTGGCGCGATACTCATCCGCTTTTTGAATGATGAACTGTTCCCACTTGTCATCACCAATCGCGTCCGCAATTGTAAAAATGTCCTTGTCGCCGCGCCCGGATTGGTTGATCAAGATCACCTCGTCACTCTTCATCAAAGGAGCTTCAGCAAAGGCTTGGGCAAAGGCGTGCGAAGATTCAAGCGCCGGGATCAGACCTTCTTGTCGCACCGTGGTCTTCAACGCTTCCACCACTTGCTTGTCGGTCGTCGACTCAAAACGCACACGGCCTGATTCGTGTAGGTCAGAGAGGATCGGCGACACGCCCACGTAGTCCAGCCCCGCCGCCACACTGTGCGTGTCCTGCATTTGCCCCTCGTCGTCTTGCAAAAAGTAAGTCTTATAACCTTGAGCAATGCCCACGGTCGCATCCTTGTGGCCGAGGCGCGCTGCGTGATTCCCCATGCCGGGCCCATGACCGCCACCTTCAACGCCCACCAGCTCAACGTCTTTGTCGTTCAAGAACGCTGAGAAGATGCCCATCGCGTTCGAACCGCCGCCCACGCAGGCGTAGACGCGATCCGGCAATTTTCCTGTGATCGCCTGAATTTGCTCACGCGCTTCCTGGCCAATGATCGACTGAAAGTAAGTGACCATCTCCGGAAACGGATGCGGTCCACACGCGGTGCCCAGTGCGTAGTGGGTGTTGTCCATGTTTGTCACCCAATCACGAAAGGCTTCGTTGATTGCATCCTTGAGAGTGCGACTCCCTTCCTCAACAGGCACGACTTTGGCGCCCAGCTGTTCCATCCAAAACACATTGGGCCGTTGACGCGCAACATCGACAGCGCCCATGTAGATCGTGCACTCAAGCCCCAAGCGCGCGGCCATCGTGGCAGTCGCCACGCCATGCTGCCCAGCTCCTGTTTCAGCGATCACGCGCGTCTTGCCCATACGCTTGATCAAAAGACCCTGGCCCATCACATTGTTCGCTTTGTGAGCGCCCGTGTGATTCAGATCTTCACGCTTGATGTAGATCTGTGCGCCGCCGAATTTCTTGGTGAGGTTCTCGGCGAAGGTGATCGGCGTGGGACGACACGAGTACGAGCTCATCAGTGCTGAGTACTCAGCCCAAAAACTAGGATCCGCCTTGGCAGCCTCAAACGCGCCGTTCAGTTCGTCAAAGGTGGCGACCAAAATTTCCGGAATGAAGGCACCACCAAAACGCCCGTAATACCCTCGCGACTTCTGCTCTTTCTCAGTCATTTTCATTCACTCTCCATGACTCACCCTGGAGCCATCTCAGCGCTTTAAGCGCCTAACTTCTGCGAAAATCGAAACTTATCCGTGCGACACCACATCGTCGCGCGCACCGCATTCATCGCTTGGGGAAAATGCAGCACACGCTCCACCCGAAGCACTGGGCTACCTTCTTCCAAATCGAGCAAGCGGGCCTGTTTGGCATCCAAGTCGGTGACCGAAAAACTCTGATCAGCCGAGCTCGCTTCCATTTGATACCGTTCGAGCACCACTTGAGAAAGTGAGCGACCTGCCAACTTGTTCCGATCGAAAAATGGGAACACATCCGCCGCAAAGCGGAATCGTTCCAACAAGACCGGAGCCCTCGCAACAGAGGCCAAGCGCTCCATCAAGTAGAAGTCTCCAGCGAATTCACTCTGGTCACTCGCCTCCGCCACCACCAAGCGCGGCGCTACGATCATTCGCGTCGAGAGTTTGATTCCCTGCTTGTTGAACGACGACAGTGTCCCGCCCAAAGAAAACAAATCCACATGACGGCTCGGTTCACGCACGTAGGTGCCCGATCCGCGCCGTCGCTCCAGGTAGCCACGTCGAATCAACAGGTCCGTCGCCTGCCTCACCGTTGGTCGACCAATCTGATAACTCTCGGCCAGCACCGTTTCCGAGGGGATCTTCTCGCCCGACGCAAAATCTCCAGCCCGGATCTGGCGCGTCAGCTTGTCCGCCAGCTGGGCGTAAAGCGGCAACGTGGAATCAGAATTGAGCTCAGGCACCCCCGGAATTTCCTCCACAGACCCCAAGTTGTCAAGACAACTTGACAACTTATCCAGTTTTCCTGGGTGGGGGGCCCCCACCCGGTCTGCGCCTCAGCTTTAGGCCAAATTCTTCTCCCTTCCGCAAAATTCACCCCCGACGGAACAGCGCCGCCCGCCTCCCCCTGACGTCGCTTCGCGCCCTGGGGGAGGTTTTGATGCACAGCGGCGTAACCGAAAAGTCACGCTACACTCCGCAGCTCGCATGCCTCAATTGCCCCTTTCTTCAGATGCCCGTTTGATTGATCGCCGTACCCTTTGCGTGGCAACGCTGAGCGCCAGCGCCACTGGGATCGCCACGACCTTCAGTCTGCCCGCTCTCGCGAATTGGAAGGAGATCGACGACGACAAAGGCATCAAGGTCTACAAGCAAGAGCTCCCCGGTTCTTCGATCTTCGCCTTCCGCGGCGTCACAGTAATAGACGCACCACTGGAGAAGATACTGTGGGTCGTCGCTGACAATCAGCATCGCAGCGAGTGGGTGGACCGCCTCAAGAAGAGCGTCGTTCTTGAGAAGAAGTCCGCGTTTGACTTCGTGCTTTATCAACACTTCGGCGCGCCCGCGATTGTTTCAGATCGCGACTTCGTGTTTCGTGCACAGGCTTCGAGGCTCAAAGATGGCGCCGTGAACATCGACATCAAGTCCGTGACTCATCCAAAGGCACCGCCGACCGTCGGCGTACGCGGACACCTTCAACACAGCTCGTACACTTTGAAGCAAGTGGATGAGAAAACTCAGGTTGATGTCACGGTCCACATGGATCCACGCGGCAGCCTCCCCACCTGGCTCGTCAACATGATCCAGAAGAGCTGGCCCATGAACACGCTGTCCGCGCTTGCGGCTCATGTGAAAAAACCCTTCGTTGGAACCCTTCCGTTACCTCCGATGGGGTGACCTTTCCGTCGAACTCAATGACACTTCTGGCTCGGGCCCGCTTTGAGCATGCGCGCGCACTGAACGCGCGCTCCTCTTCAGTCCGAATAGTCGTTTCATATTTGAAAGACGTCAGCTGAAGAGATCAATCATTTCAAGCTCAAGAGCTATTCCTTTGAACCGTTCACAAGATTTGGAAGAAAAGCTTGGTTGAGAAATGCCCCTCCCACCTTGCTGTGTTACTATGACCCAGAATCCGCCTATGTCTCTGAGCTCAGTCCCCCCCTCACGCCACCATCTCGGAGAAGTCGGTCCTTCTTCCCAGGGAACATCTAGCGCTTCACAGCGCGGACAGAGCCCGCAACCAATACGCCAGCGCAGGAAGACCTCGCCCGAGACCCCCCTGAGCCGGCTAGCACTGCTCCTGAAGACAGAGGCGCCTGAAACATCCCGTTGATTGCAGCGCTGACAAGCCAGCGCTGTCGGGCCAGCCTTGCAGAGCCAGTGTTTTTGGCGCCGCTCACTTTGGCTGAAACCCGAAGCGCCTCTCACTCGTAGTCATTTCATGTCGGGGCGCATTGGGGAGAACACCGCAGGCCGGTCCGTGAGGACAGCGGCCTTTTTCACGTTGATCGCCTGGAGCCCGCTTGCCTGCTCCTCCGCGGAGGACACAGCCAAGCCTGGCGTGCTCAACCCGAATGGTTCTGGCGGGTCAGGTGATTCGCGGGGATCAGATGGGGCGGCTGGTTCGGGTGAAACTAGTTTCGGTGGCGCTGCTGCGTTTCCCACAGAGTACCCAGAAGGCCCCTACGGAGAAGGAAACCCCCAGGTGGGCGAAACCATCGAGGCTCTCGCCTGGGAAGGCTACTTGCGTCTCGGTGATGACACGCTGGTCACAGGCGGCGAACTGGAAGCAACCTCGCTCGCCGAACTCCGACTCACGGGTGCCAGCTACGCGCTCATCCATACTGCAACCACTTGGTGCTCCAGTTGTCGGGTAGCCGCCGAGGACCTGGCCCAGCGTGGGGACGAACTCTCGAACCGAGGTGCTCTCATCATTGAGCTTCTGCTCGAAGGACAATCCTACACGACACCCGAAGACGACGAGCTGACTGCCTGGGTCAAGACAAGCGACCTGACCGTGACCACCGTGCGTGGTGCAGATCTCAGGACCGAAGCCGTCTTCCCGTCACGCGAATACGTCTACATCGTTGAGCTAGAATCGATGAAGGTTGTCTGGGCGAAACAAGCACTCTATTCGAGCCCCTCGATCACGGAAGAAGGGGTCGAGGCACTCCTCGACTACCTGTAAAAGCCCTGAATCGCGTCAGCCCTTGAGGGCGAGAACTTCGGCGCGCTTTTGCTCGACCCAGAGCAGCGCCTCCTCCCGTGTCGCCTTGGTACTGACGGGGATGACCGGCTTGGCAAACCACATGACGGCCGTGATCGCTCCACGCAACCAGGCACTTTCGGCCACGTAGCAAGCACAAACGCAAGTATTGGCGATCAAAGCCATATTTTCTCCACGCCACTCACCGATCAATCGACGCATTCGGGCATCGACCCCATCGAGGGCAGACGGGTCGACAACGACTGCCCACTGTGAACGCCCTCGGCTCTCCACCTCCATGAGAAATAACTCGGCCTTCTTCATGCAACTGAGCCATTCACTTTCTGTCGGTGAACCCGCAAGTTCAAAAACAGCAATTTCCGGTTCGACTGTTGTTCGATGAAATTGGAACTGAGTCGCCATAAATATCGAAAGCACAAAAGGATCCTCGCAGGATCTCCGTAAGATCTGCGTATCATGATTTTTCTCGTCTTGCGTCTCGTCGCCCAAGTGACGCAACCACAAGGTAAAAGCCGCTAGGTCGCCCCGACTCAGCATCACTCCGACACTAGTTTCACACCGAAGCTCCCTTGACGAGTTCCCGGGAGACGCGCAGTGTAACGAGACATAAGCACTGCCTTTTCGCTGTGAGAAGCGGTGCCAAGCCCCTCCTTATTTCCCATGTCGAGCAGCGCCAGCGAACGTCCCCCTCGCGACAAAACGAGTCGCCCTTTTGCCACCCTAGATCGCGAGAAGGCGAGGCGAACTGGTCCACGCGAAAAGAGCGCCAGCGGTGACGGGCTGGGCAGTGAAGGGCTGGGCAGTGACGCTCCCACCAACGAATCAGAGGACAGCGACTTGAATGGTGCGCGTGACTTCAACGAAACCAGCGAAGTGAGATCGCCGAGCGTTGAGCCCGGAAAACTGCGCACGCCTTACGCGTCGCTGCCTCCCCCCGCAAAACGCGAGGCATCCGCGCAGCCATCGATTGCACCAGTTGCTGAGACGCCGCTACCGAGCTCGGGCACTCGGTCAGCAACCACACCGCCTAGGTCAGCAACCGCACCGACTCGTTCAGCAACCACACCGCCTAGGTCAGCAACCGCACCTGCTCGCTCAGCAACCGCACCGACTCGTTCAAATCCGAGCCAGTGTCGCAAGCATCAAATTCAGCGCAATCACGCTGGTGTCTGTCTTCTGTGCGCGAAAGAAGCGGCTGCGGCGCGAGGAAATAGCGGCCGAGTTCTGCTCTGGACCGGGATCATTGCCGTCGTCGTTGCAGTGGCTCTGGTGGCTTTCCTACAAAGCCTCTGAGCCTAGCGAATCAACGAAGGCCGGCGCGCGCGGCAGCCGCCCAATTAAGGTGCGGCCGACACATGGCAGCTGAGACCTTCAGGTGAAGGGACCTTGCGAAAGCTTTCTCCTTTTGCTGCGCTATTGACAAGCTTGGCGCGATCCCCGGGATCAGGGTGAGTGGAGAGAATCGCAGGTGGCTGCACTTGATCCTTGGACAACCGCCCAAAAAACGACGCCAATCCGCGCGGATCCATCCCTGACTCCACCATCAACCGGACACCTTCAGCATCTGCTTCAGATTCCTGATCGCGATCATAGGAAAGCGAAGTGACCTGGCCGGCAGTCTGGGCAATGCCATGCAAATCGCTTCCCCCCAGGAAGAGCGAAAGCAATGCACTGCTGCCCATTTGACGAAGAATCCGCCGAGTGCCGTGACGCAGGAGAGCATGCTGGATCTCGTGGCCAATCACTCCCGCCACTTCCTCGCCTGACTCCGCGGCTTGAATCAAACCCCAGTTCACAGTCACATACCCACCAGGAAGAGCGAATGCATTCACTTCTTCTGTGTCCGCAACGCGAAAGGTGAATTCAAACGGCAGCTCTCCAGCCGCTTCGATCAACGGCTGCGCCAGTTCCTCCACGTAAGCCTGCGCCGCCGGGTTCGTGCAATCCGACGCCATCGCCTCGAACTGCGACTGACTCACTTTGCCCAGGGTCTTGTCCACTTCCCAGGGGATCATCGGCGTCAGCCACGACGCGAGCAGTCCCCCGGCGAAGATCAGTAGGGCGCCCAGTGCCGCAATCGCCGCAAGAGCAATCAACAGCTCCGTAACAAGCTTGGAACCTTTGGGATCAAAGCCGCCACTTGCCTTCTGAGCACTCAATCCCGCCGCCACATGAGGTGGTGGCGGGGGAGCCGGGGCAACATTGGGCTTATTCGGATCTGGCTTGTCAGGTGAGGACATGCGCCGAGCATGTGAGCGCAAACTGAGCAGGGAATCAAACGGCGTGCGGAGCGTACTTGCAAGGCGCTCGGGGCTGTCACAAGGTTGCGGGTTGGATAGTCTTCCATTGGGAAGCTGAGAATACTTCGTCTCCGACCGGAGACATCGCCTCAAAACGAGGCGTAGCGTGAGGGAAAGATATGCAGCATACGATCGAGCATGGTCCGTCGTTTGCCTGGCTCAAGGTACAACTTGATCCGGGTGATCAATTGCAGGCCGAAGCTGGTGCGATGGTTCGTCAGGACACTCAAGTGGACATGACCACTCACCTCAACGCCGGCACCAAGGCGGGCTTGTTCAAGAAGCTCTTCGCCATTTTGGTTGCCTTGATGCGAAAGTTCTTGGGCGGAGAAACGATGTTCGTCAACCGCTTCACGACGCCGAGCCGTGGAGAACTCGTCCTCGCGCCCTCGCTCTCCGGGCACATCATTCATCATCAGCTGACCGGCACACGAAAGCTCTTCGTGCAAACTGGCTCCTACCTGGCAAGCACTGGCGCTGTGGACATGAAAATTCGTTTCGGCGGCCTGCGCAGCATCTTCGGTGGCGAGGGCCTCGTCTTGCTCGAATGTTCGGGCGCGGGCGACTTGTGGGTCAACTCCTATGGCGGGGTGATCCCCATCCAGGTGAACGGAAACTTCACAGTAGATACCGGACACATTGTTGCCTTCGAAGGTGAACTCGATTTCAAGGTGAAGAGCATTGGTGGCTTCAAGTCGTTCCTCTTTTCGGGTGAAGGCTTGGTCTGTGAATTCGGAGGACAAGGGACAGTCTACGTCCAGTCTCGAAACCTCGGCGCCCTGGTTAATTGGCTTTCACCCCTGTTGCCTGGTTGAAGAAGGAGCACGAAGATGCATTTTGAAATTCAGTACAATCCAGCTCATTCTTTGGCGACTGCCCACTTGCAGCCAGGCGAATCAGTACGGGCCGAGGCCACGGCCATGGTCTCGATGTCCAATAGTCTAGAAGTCGAAACCAACACCGGTCCCAAGGGCATGGGTGGTTTTTTCAAGAAGCTGAAGCGTGGCGTGATGGGCGGCGAATCGTTCTTCCAGAACGTATTTCGAGCCACCACACAGCCTGCCACGGTCAGCCTTGCCCCACGCTTGTGTGGCAGCATGTTGGTGCACCAGCTCGACGGGCAACACGAACTCATGATTCAAGGTTCTAGCTATGTTGCGGCACCGGATTCCGTCGATATCGACACGAAGTTTCAGGGATTCAAGGGCTTCTTCAGTGGGGAATCACTCTTCTTTCTCAGGGCAAGTGGTCAGGGTCCGGTTCTGATCAACGCTTTTGGAGCGATCGAAGAGATGGAGCTTGATGGTGAAATCATTGTCGATACTGGACACCTCGTCGCCTTCACCAAGGGCATTGATTACAAAATCCAAAAAGCCGGTGCTGGCTGGATCCAAAGCTTTCTGAGCGGCGAAGGCTTGGTCTTGAAGATGTCCGGTCGCGGCAAGCTCTACATTCAATCCCGCAACCCCAACGAATTCGGCAAGACCGTCGGCTCACTCCTGCCGGCACGTAGCTCCTAAGGAAAGGCAGAACCATGAAATACGAAATTCTCGACTCTCCCGATTTTGCCTTGCTCCAAGTCACTCTCGATGCTGGCGACAGGATCGTCGCCGAATCAGGCGCGATGGTTGCTCAAGACTCGCAGATCAACGTGGAGACAAGTATGCGCGGCGGCCTCTTGGGAGCTGCAAAACGCAAACTGCTCGGCGGTGAAAGCCTGTTCCAAAATACCTTCAGCTCCCAAGCAGCAGGGCAGCGGCTCTACCTCGCGGCTGGTGCAGAGGGCGACATGCGGGCCGAACAACTCGGACCAGGTGAGGAGTTCTTCATGACCAGTGGCGCGTACATTGCCCACATTGGGGAGGACTTAGTCATCGACACCAAGTTTGGTGGCGTGAAGGGCTTCTTCAGCGGTGTGGGTCTCTTCATGCTCAGAATTGTGGGGCCTGGCACTGTATTTTACGGGAGCTACGGCGCACTTCATCCGGTTGCCGTGCAAGACGGCGGCTACACCGTGGATACGGGTCACATCGTGGGCTTCACCTCAGGGCTTTCCTACAAAGTACGCGCGTTCAATGGTTTCAAGGGATTGTTCTTCAGTGGCGAGGGCTTGGTAGCTGACTTCAGTGGCAACGGCACCGTCTACACTCAGACGCGCAATGCCTCCAGCTTGGTTGCGTTCATTCATCCCTTTAGGCCGGTGAAGAGCAACAACTAACTCGTCCTAGGTGAGCGCGCGTGACTAGCGGACGCACGCATGAATCGAGCACAGCAATGGGGACGGATCGCAGCCAGTGGTCCGCCCCTTTTGTGTGTCTTTTGCCCGGTAGAGCGCTAGTTTCTGGAGCTCGACCCGTTCCTACCGCCTCGCCAAAGATCTGATACCTTGGGCCCATGGCAGACTCAGTACGCGCATCGCATATCCTTCTCATGTACTCCGGCTCCGCTCGTTCCAGCGCAACCCGCAGCAAAGAAGAAGCCCAAACTCAGATCGCTGACCTCAAGAAGCAGCTCGACGATGGCGGGGACTTCGCCAAGCTCGCGGGACAGCATTCAGACTGTCCGTCCAAAGCGAAGGGAGGCGATCTTGGCCAATTCGGTCGTGGACAAATGGTCCCCGCCTTTGAGCAATCAGCCTTTGGCATGGAGGTGGGGCAAGTGAGCGACGTCGTTGAAACCGATTTCGGCTATCACTTGATCACTCGTACCGGGTGACAGACACGTCTGAAGCGAGCTTCGATTCCGAGATCCCCCCGGCCATCGCTTGCGCCAAGTGCGGGCTCACCGACTGTGAAGGCTGCGACGAAGAGCCTCCGCAGGCGATGACTGTGTCGACTCGAATCGCATGGGAGCAGGCTGACCGTCCTCATCGGCAGCGACTCTGGGACACGACACGGGCCACCGCGCTCGATGCAGATTTCACGTTTCGCACCCTTGCTCAAGAAGCCCTCGCGCCTGGTCCGCACAATCGACTCGACGGGCGCACCGTCCAAGTCGCCTTCAACTACGCGTTCGTGGCTGAGTTCTGGGCAGTGCTCTCATGGACAGTGCCCTGGGCACTCGGTTTTTCAGCGGCCTTTCCGCGCCTCACCTGGCACATGATTTCAAGCCCGAATGTCTTGCTCCTCGGTCTGGTCATTCTGCTCGTGCTCGTTCTGGGTGTCGTGCTCGTGCATATGTGGTGGGGTTTGGCGGTCGAATGGGGAGTCTCACGTACCGGAAACAGAGCCTCTTACGCGACCGGACTTCGGTTTGGACTCTACGCGTGCGGTTGGGACCTTCTCACTTCTCCCGCTGGACTCGTCACGCACCTCGTCCGTGACGGCTGGAGGCGTGGATTCACTATTTTTCGCGCTGGCACTCAGGTTCCGCGCACTGCGGTGAACGGTTACTTGGGCGAGGGCCGCAGACTTTCCGAAGCGGATCGGCGCAGCGCCTTGTGGACCGCGATCTGGGTCACAACCGTCGGACTATTGCTGCTCGCTGGCGGATTCCTGGCGGCGATTGTGCTCTGGATGGTGCGCGAGCTGTAATGCTCAGCTCACGTCAGTGCCTCGTTGTGAGACTCTTGGAGAATTAACTATTGTATGGATGTGCTCTAGACTCAGCGCGTGTCCTCTCCGGATCTTGAGCTCAGCAACTACGACGCCATCATTTTCGATCTCGGCGGCGTGATCTTGCCACTCGAATATGGCGCGACGGTGCGCGAGCTCAGTCGACTGCTCTCGATGGATGCGAGCGGAATCTACACCCAGGCGAAACAGGGCGAACTCTTCGATCAGTTTGAACGCGGAGAAATCAGTGGCTCATCTTTCCGCGAGCGCCTGCTCAAGTTGACAGGCTCGAGCCAGCACCTGGAAAGCGAGCAGGTGGACGCTGCCTGGAATGCCCTTCTTGGTCATGTCCCTGCAAAAAACGTGACCTTTCTGCGCTGGCTGTCCAAGCAGAAGCGCACCTTCCTTCTGAGCAACACAAACGAAATTCATCTGCGGCAGTTTCTCAAGGACTACGAGCAGGACCACCCTCAAGAGGCTGAATTTGGTGCGCTCTTTGAGAGAGCCTACTACTCGCATGAGATGGGTTTTCGAAAGCCCGAGCAGCGCATTTATGAGCAGCTCTTGGTCGAGCATCGCCTGAAGCCTGAACGAACCCTGTTTCTTGATGACAATGCTCACAACATCGAGGGCGCCCGACAGCTTGGCATTCAGGCTGAATTCCACCCGACAAATACGGGGCTTCCGGAACGCTTCAGCCTCCCAGTCAACTGGCACGAGGACAGATCGTGACTCCCGGACGGCTGTGGACCTTGCTTCACACCGACGACATGCGCGATCTTATTTTCCGCGCCTTGTTCAGTACTATTTTTGTCGGGCTCGGGATGGAGCACATCTTTGACGACAAGCTCATCCTTCTTCTGATGCCTACCTGGGTGCTCTATCCCCACCTGGTCTCTATCGCCTCGGGAGTCATCTTGCTGCTCGGCGGCTTCTCCATTTTGCTCGGATACCGCGTGCACGATGGCGCGAGATTGCTCGGCGCTTTTCTCGTTGCAGTCACCTTAGCCGTACACTTACCGGGACTGTTCAACATGCCCGCCGAGATCAGCGATGAGTGGCTGTGGACAATTTTCCAACGCTCGAATCTGGTGAAGAACGTGTGTCTGTTCGGCGTCTGCGTACATCTCACCCAGCACGAATCCGGTCGGCTGAGCCTGGATGCTTGGCTCCGACGTCGACGTCAAGAGTTGCCTTAGGGCTCCCAGTTAGGCGGAGCCATCTCAAAGCCAGAAAACTCGAATCCCGGCGCAACAGTACAACCCACCAAGCTGAACTCGCCTAGGCTCCGAGCCGCCTGCCACTCTCCCGGCTCAACGACCAACTGAGGTCTTTCACCTCGCTCGAAGCGGTTTCCCAAAACGCGCGAGTGCACCTCACCTGCCGCGCGCGACGTGCGAAGCTCAAGAGGTGACCCCGCGTAGAAATGCCAAGTCTCGCTCGCATCAATTCGATGCCAATGCGAACTCTCCCCTGCTCGGAGCAGGTAGTAGATCGCGGTTCCCGCGCTGCGCTCGCCGGGCTGAGCCACCTGACGATAGGTCTCCACGAAATGGCCACCTTCCGGATGGGCTTCAAGTGCGAGTAGGCGAATGAGAGCGTCTGCGTCCATGTCCATCAGGCCACCGGTTCCTGCATTGTCGAACAATGAAAAGTACCCAGCCCTACCACCAAGTCGCGAGCATACACTCCGATAGCGGGGCGATCAGGGAAACATTGACCGATGATTGAAACGGCTTCTTGATCGTGACGATCGTTGAAAACCGGGACAAGCACCGCCGAGTTGGCGATGTAAAAGTTCGCATAGCTCGCCGGCAGCCGATCCCCGCCGTAGTACACAGGATCAGGCATCGGAAGTGGGATCACTTCAAGTGAACGCCCTTTCGCATCTGTCACGCCCTGGAGCGCGCGGGCTGCCGCCCGAAGTGTTTGATAATTCGCATCGCGCTTGTTCGTTTCTTGGCAAATCAACAAGCGTCGCCGTGGTGCAAAACGCGCAAAATCATCGACATGCCCAGAGGTGTCGTCACCGACAATCCCCGTGGGCAGCCACAATACCTTCTTCACGCCCAGAGAATCCTTCAGCGCGCCTTCAGTGGCTTCTCGACTCCAACCTCGAAACCGTGCGCGCGGCGAAGTGAGCAAGCACTCCTCCGTGGTGAGGAGGGTTCCACAGTCATCCACGTCAATCGAACCGCCTTCAAGAACAAGGCGCCGGCCTTGGTCATCGCGAGGCTCATACATCTTTCGAGCATGCTGGTTCGCGACAAAGAGCCCAGCAGCGTCGTCTTTCAGATGGTCCCGGTAGCGCGCCCATCCATCAAAGCGGAAGTTCACCGCGATCTTCTCGCCACGCCCGCCCTTCACGCGACGCGTGACCCAGAGCGGCATAGAATCGCGGAGCCAAGATCGGTTCGTGTCCTGAACAATGAAGTCAACCTGATCCATCAGCACGCCAGCGCGTTCAAATATCTTGGACGCCCGAGCCAATTCAGTGCGACTCCTGACGAGCAACTTCACGCGTTCGCTCTGTGCAATCACCCGCGCCATTTCCGCAAAGGTGTGAGGCAAGTTGTTCAGCTTACTGGGCCAGTCGGTGCGATGGTGCGGAAAGGCGAGCCAGGTAGCGGCGTGCTCCTTCCACTCTGCGGGCATCACGAAGCCCGAGCTGCCTGGTGACTTCTTGACGAGGGTTGCGGCTTTCATACTTGTGGAGATCCAGTGGTCACTTGCTGCGTCATGGCTTTTCCAGCCATCGCTCAGTCAGCGAGGCGAAGGAGTCGATGCGGCGATCACGGAAAAATGGCCACCACTTGCGAGTTTCCCCGATCAGCGACATGTCCAAATCACAGACAAGTACAGCTTCTTCTTCTCCTGCCTCGGCAAGTACGCGCCCAAGCGGATCGATGATCATCGAATGACCCCAAAATTCGATCCCAGTGTTGGGATCGCCTTCAAGACCGGTCCGGTTCGCCGCCATCACGAAAACTCCATTCGAGATAGCATGGGACCGCTGCATGGTGCGCCAGGCATCCAATTGCGCGGCGCCTTCAGCTTCCTTCTCTGACGGTAGCCAGCCGATCGCAGTCGGGTAGAGCAAAACACGCGCCCCCTTCATCGCTGTGATTCGAGCCGCCTCGGGGTACCACTGATCCCAACAGATCAGTGGACCCAGTTTTCCAACTGGAGTCTCCGGTGCCATGAACCCGAGGTCGCCGGGGGTGAAGTAGTACTTCTCCATAAACTGAGGATCATCGGGAATGTGCATCTTCCGGTAGAGACCGAGGTTCTCTCCCTCCGGACCGAGGATGACAGAGCTGTTGTGGAATAGTCCCGGAGCGCGCTTCTCAAAAAACGGAACGAGCAGTGTGATCTTGAGTTCGCGACTGAGCTCAGCCATCTGAGAGACAATTTTTCCGTTCACAGATTCCGCCAGCTCAAAAGCGTCGGGATCCTCCGTTTGACAGAAGTAGGGGTCAGCAAACAGCTCCTGAAGGCACACAAAAGACGCCCCCTCTGCTTGCGCCTGACGGACTCCAGCAATCGTTTCCTGGAGTGTTTCGTGGCGTGATGGACGAATGCGGCGCTGAACCAGACCGGCGCGAACCAACGTGGGAGAGTCGATGTTCATGGCGAGCCAGGTTTACTGAATCGCCGGCCGTGCCGCCAGGGACCAGCTCCGACAGACAAAGCAGCGTGATCTCGGCGGATTGAGCCTCTACCCTCCGCCCGCCCCGTCATGGTAGAGGGCACCCGATGACCGATGACACGTCGCAGTCACCTGGTAGCGAAAACGCGCAGGAGACACAGGTTGAAGGAGCACCAGCAGTACCTGAAGAGGCGCCAGTTTCCGCGAAGCTCTATTGGGGCCCAGAAGCCTGGGGCCAGGCTGCTCGTGGGGCCAGCCTGTTCATCCTGCTCGGCATGGCCTTCGCGGTATTCTGCCAACTGTCCTTCGGCGGTCCCTGGGTCCACGATTTTCTCTCGAAGAATCGAATCGAGATGCCGGAGCGGATGATGCTGATCTACCAGCTCATCGTAGGCGGTGGTGTCGCGTGTCTCACAGCCCTGGTCGCCATCTTCTGGCGAGATCGAAGGCAGGAGAGAGCTGCCTTCTTCGAAAACTGGAGCTGGTTCCTCTCTCCCCTCATGCTGCTTCCCGCGATCCCTGTGATCCTCAATCACAAGGCTTGGCAAGGAAAACACGAAGAGCTGTTGCCGATCATCCTGTTCGGTGCGTTGATCGCCGAGGTTCTCGTTTCTCATGCACTCCGTCATGTCCCTGACGCCGTGAAAAACGTTCTGCTCGCAACTTCGCGTAAACTTGATGCTGACAAGCCAGAGACTCCCGCCGAGAACTCGCGGGAAGAGGGTCTCGGCGCAGAGCCAGAATCAGCAGAAAAGGTCGCAAGAGCTACTGGGTCATTCGCATCGCGCTCGCGCGTGTTTTTCGCGCGTCACCACGTCTTGCTCATCGTCGTGTTTGCGGCTCTCGCCTACGGCGCTTTCATGAGCTTTTACACGGTGCGCTGGCACAACAAGCTCGGCACGGCGATCTTCGACCTCGGGATCAATAACAATCTTCTCTACGGCGGTCTTGAAGGAAAATTCAATCAAAGCCCCGTGATCTTCCCCGAGGACCCGCAGAAGTACCTCGCGAACCACGTCAAAATCGGACTCTACTCGTTTCTCCCGATCTACGCGCTGTTCCCCCGGCCAGAGACGCTGCTGGTCATTCAATCTGTATCACTAGGACTGGGGGCCATCCCACTGTTCCTGTTCGCAAGGCGCCGCCTCCCCGCCTGGTGGGCCGCAGCTCTCGCCGCTTGCTACCTCGCCTACTACCCGATGCACGGGGCGAACTTCTACGAAATGAAACTCGTTCCCACCGCGGCGGCTATTGTTCTCGCCTCCATTTGGGCGATCGATGCCAAGCGATTTTGGACTGGGGGGATCTTCTTTCTTTGGGCACTCGTCATGCGCGAAGACGTCCCGGTGCCCTTAGCTGTAGTGGGCGTGGTGTTTCTGCTCAGCGGGCACAGGCCGCGCGCAGGCTTGGCAATGGCGATCATCGCCTCGAGTTGGTTCGTCTTGCTGCGTTTTCGCTTCATGAACGATGTGGGCTCCTGGTGGTTCCCCAACATGTACGAAGACTTGTGGGCGGAACCAGAGCGAGGCTTTCAGGGGGTGATCAAGACCCTCTTGTCCAACCCGAGCTACACGCTCAAGCACATCTTCGTAGAAAAGAAGTTCTGGTACTTGATGCACCTGCTGGTGCCCATGGCGTTCATTCCGATCCGCCGCTGGTGGGCGTGGGCGGCTTTGGTACCGGGTGCGATTTTGACGTTGCTCGTCACTGACTACGCACCGCCAACGATGTTCTCGTTCCAATACGTGATGCATTGGGCTCCCTATCTATTCATTGCCGCTTCGCTCGTACTCGCTTCGATGCGCAAGATGCCCGATGGCACGGCGCGGGCGGCAGGGGCACTCGTTGCCATGTGTCTGGCTTCTGCAGCGCTCAGCTACAACTATGGGGCCTTTTCGGCACGGGATCGCGCGCTAGAGTCGGGCTATCACAAGATCGAATTCAGTTTCAGCGAAGAGGAAGCCAAGACACTCGCCGACGTGAGGGCACTCGTTGCCTCGATTCCGAGCAGCGCCAGTGTCGGCGCCACGGAACGCGTTGGAGCTCACCTTTCCTCTCGTTCTGGTTTCTACACCCTGCGCCGGGGCTCCCACGGTGTCGACTACATGGTCGCGCGTAAATCGGCACTGCGCCTCGATCGAACCAAGGATACCGTCCGCCGTGGCCTCGAATCAGGCGAGTACGGTGTGCACGCCCGCTTCGGAGAGTTCATCGTCTTCAAGAAAGGGGGCCCCACCACAGAAAACGACGAAGTACTCAAGGAATGGAAGCTGCATCGGGCGAAGAAGAACAAGACATCGAAGCGGAAGAGTAAAAAGTCGCGAACGAACGAGCACAAAGATCATGAATCGGAGAATACCGCTGAGGATGACTCCGACGGTGACGACGCGGACGATGACGATCAGGAAGATTCGGAGCAGTCGAGCCAAAGCGGGACGGAATAAGGGGCTAGCGTTCGCCCATGGATCTCTTGGGCGAAATGAAACAGAACACTCAAGCAACCTATGTCGTCTCGTTTTCCTCCTCCCACAATTGAGCAAGAGTCATCGCTCAATGAGCACGCGTACAAGCGCGCCGAGCTCGATCTCTCTGTCATTGCACCGATCTACAACGAGGAGGAAAGCATTCCGCACTTGGTTGAACAGATCCACGCAGCGCTCGACCACAGCGGAAGAAGCTTTGAGCTGATCCTCGCAGATGATGGCTCACGAGATGGGAGCTACGAAATCATGCGGAAAATTGCTGCGCGCGATCCGGCGCTCGTGGTCATCCGCTTACGCCGAAACTTTGGGCAAACAGCTGCCCTTCAGGCGGGGCTCGATGCGGCTCGCGGTCGACACATTGTCCTGATGGATGCAGATCTCCAGAACGACCCTGCTGACATTCCTAGCATGCTGGCGAAAATCGATGAGGGTTTTGATCTGGTCGCTGGTTGGCGCGCGGACCGGAAGGACCCATTCATCAACAGAAGACTGCCTTCGATGATTGCGAATCGCATCATCAGCATGACCACCAAAGTTCAGCTCCATGACTACGGGTGCACGCTCAAGGCGATGACTCGTGAAGTCGCCAAGGAGCTCCGGCTTTACGGCGAGATGCACCGCTTCATCCCCGCTGTGGCGAACTGGGTCGGCGTGCGGGTCATCGAAATGAAGGTGAACCACCGAGCTCGTCAGTTCGGTACCACAAAATACGGTATCGGCCGCACTCTGCGTGTCATTCTTGACCTGATCACCGTGCGCTTCATGCAAAGCTACCTGGTGCGCCCCATGCAGGTGTTTGGCCTAGCCGGATTCATCAGTGGATTCCTCGGATTTGTCGCCTGCGCCTGGCTGGCCTTCCGGAAGATTTTCTTCGCCGAGGACATTGGAAGTCGTCCGCTCTTGATGTTGGGCGTGCTCTTGATCGTCGTGGGCGTGCAGCTCGTGTCCCTGGGACTTGTCGCTGACGTCCTCTCCCGCACTTATCATGAATCTCAGGGCAAACGCCCCTACTACATCCGGAACGCCCTTGTCGGCGTCGGCTTTGGAGCGCTGAAGCAGCCCGCGTTGCCCCAAGAAGTCAGCCAATTCGAGGCTGCTGCTCACCATGACGCCACAAGCGAGCATGAGCATGGTTCTGAGCGAGTTCGACTTTCTTCCGCGCCTCCAGAAGAACCACTCGCCTAACTCTTCAGCGAGAAGCGGGCTCGGTAGCGAAACAAGATCCACAGGCCCACGTCGCTCACGAGCGAGACCATTCGCGCCAGGATCCCGACCGCGACCGCAGCTGACGGCCCCAGAAGCGAGCTCACTCCCACCACCAACACGGCCTCACGCACTCCCGCTCCGGCCGGAGCAAGAAATGCAAGGAATCCGGCGACGATTCCGGCGCAAAGCATTCCCCCGGTGAGAAAACCGCTGACCCAATCCGCCCCCACTGCGCGACTCAGTAGCGCGCCGCAGAGCGTCCAAACGAGAAAGTGGAGAAGATGAAGCAAAGGGACGCTCACGGGAAGAAGTGGTCCGCTACCGCTCGCCCCCACAAGCTTGACCAATGCTGCTGGCAGTCGCTCACGATCCGCAAGAACCAAAAAGGCGAGCCCCGAAAGCGCCCCCAGGGCACTCAGCCAAGCCAGCAGCACGACATCTGACGAGAAATTTCCGCTGGGCATGAGCAGGCCAATCACCGAAGCCCCCATCAAGGTTCCTGCGCCTAACCAGGATAACAGCTCCCCCGCCAATGTGGCAGCCATCACCCTTGGTTCAACACCCAGCAACTCAGCACCAGCAATGCGCACCGCAGGAAGCCCCACCTTACCTGGAGTGTAACGCGCCATCTGGGAGTCCATGTAAACTCGCGCTGACGCTCGAGCGGGCATAGTCTTTCCTGTCCACGCGCGAACCAGTGAACGAAACGCGGCGAGCTGGAGCCACATCGCAAAGGCTGACGCGATCAGGGCGGGCAAAAGCCACCACGGCTCCACCTGCACAAGCGCTCCGTCCCAACGTTGCTTGAGATCCCACGCCGTGTAGGCCAAAAAGATCACTGCCAGACAAGCGAACACGGGGCGAATCCACTTCAGGAGCTTTCCCTTTCGCGTTTCCGGACTCCCACTCATCGCGCATCTCTTAGCGCGGTCACCGCTCGGGAAGCACGAAATATCGTCCATTTGGGCGGAGTTCTGGCTCTACAGTGGGCGTCGACCTCGAATCTGCCCTAAAGTGGCCAGGTGGTTCTCTTCCGCACCCCCAGGAGCAAGCCTCGCCCCTTCTCCAGCCGTCAAGGCGTACTCACGGCGCTCGGCTTGGTGCTGGCGCTTGCCTCGTCAAGCGCTGATGTTCACGCGCAGTTCAATGCCCGTGGCCGAGGACGTTCGCCCAGTGCCGCTTCGCCCAAACCGCCGCCCTCAAGTGCCACGCCCAGGACCAAGCCCCAGACCGATGCTCGACCCGCGAGTGATCGCGAAAAGACGAATCAGGCCGACCTGCGAGAGGAGGCGCTCATTGCGCGTTACCGCGCTCTGATTGTGCAACAACCAGGTGAAGAAGTTCCGCTACGGCGCCTTGCCGAACTCACGCGCAAACGTGACGGTTCTCTCAAGCAGCTTTTGGCAGAGCTTGAAGAAGAACTGAAAACAACCAACGACAAATATGCAGTTCTCATTGCCCTGGCTGGACTCCTCGGGGAGGACGGACAATTGGAAAAGTCCTCCGATGCCCTGGAGCGCGCTGGAGCACTTGCCCCGAAGCGAAAAGAAGCGTGGTTGGCGCTCGGGCGAATCAAGAAGAAGCAAGGTGCTTTGGCTGAGGCCAAAGCTGCTTTTGAGCGCGCGAAACCGCTAGTCACTGGTCCAGAGCGCACCATCTTGATTCGAGACCTGCGAGACCTTTGCTTGGAACTCGGCGAGTACGACGCCGCATCAGAGTATCACGCGAGCCTGGTCAAAGAATCTGCCGGCAATATGTTTCTCCAGGGTGAGCTTGGTCGAGAACTCCTCTCGCGAGGTCAAACGGAGCGCGCTATTGCTGAGCTATCCCGCGTCGTGACAGCGTCGGCCGGCGACAATCGATCTCTAGCGCCTGCACTTCGCGATCTTGGTGCTGCTGAGTTTGAGGCAGGAAAGCTGGAGAAAGCGATCAAGACGTTAGAGCGAGCCAGCAAGCTTTCGGCGAACGAACCCGGGCAGCGCGTCGCCATTGACACTCTCCTCGCGCAAGTTCATCGCAAAAATGGTTCACTTCCGACCTACATCGCAGCGCTCGAAAACGACGCCCGCTCCGCTGCTCGTCTTGCCCTTCTCGCGCGTTTACTTGAAGAAGAAGGACAAACCGAGAAAGCCCTCAAGGCCTATCAATCGGCCTTGTCACGCGACCCGACGAACATCGACATCCGACTCACCCTAGTTCGGCTCTACGAACTCACCGGCGATCTGGACAGTGCAGTGCGCGAGTACGGAAAACTCGTGAAGAGTTCACCGCGCGATGTTCGATTGTCGCTCCGCTACATGGAGATGCTACTGGCCCAAGGCGAGCGCCCCGCAGTGCTGAGAGAATGGGACCGCATCGAAAAGCTCACGCGAAACGATCCCGATGCCGGACTGCTCTTGATTGACGTGGCTGAACGTTTGGAAGAAGTCGAACGCGCCGAGCGGATACTGGCGCGGCTCGCGCTTGAGAGTGGTGGCGATTCCCGATTTCTCGTTGAATTGGGCTCGCGATTCTACCGCAAGGGTGATGAGAAGGCGGCGCGAAAGGCCTGGGACCGCATTCTGACGGTGGAGCGCGACCCTAGCGAAGCACATATCGTACTGGGCGAAGTTCTACTCGACCACGAAGCCCTCAAGGACGGCCTGAATGCGCTCGAGAAGGCCGTGGCACTAGCACCCCACGGGTGGAGAGCGCGTCGCGCCCTGGCACTGGGCCTCGAAAGAGCAGCGTCACAGTCAAGCGAAGCGACGCGGCGTTCCTACGAACAGGCCGCCCTGGGACACTTTCTCGTTCTCCTTGAAATGCCCGACTCCCCTGGGATGGGGACGGCAAAGAGTCTCGCGGAACGTCACGTAATTCGCCTGTGGCGTCGAAACGGTTCGCTTGCGCTTGAACTCTCCAAGCTCAAGAAACGATTGAGCGCGACGCCTCCGGATCTCAGCGCGGGACGGCTGCTTGCGGAAGGACTGATGGCCGAGCGTCGTTGGCCGGAAGCAATCAGCGCCCTTCAGAAAATCCTTTCTGTCAACAAAGGCGACCGTCAAGCGCTACTGCTCTTGGAGTCCGCCTACGAAAAGTCCGGGCAAAGTGCTCTGGCCATCGAAACGCTCAAGAAGTTGGTCGAAACCGACCCGAATCGTGCTCGCGACTACTACGAACGCATGGCTCAAAGCGCGAACCGCGAGGGCGACGCTGAGCAAGCACTCTCCTACGCTGAGCTAGCCGTCGCGAAGAACCCCAACGATCCCGAGGCCCAGGCCCAGCTGGGAGATCTCTATCTGGCGCAGGGAAAAACCGAACAGGCAAAGTCGGCGTTTCGCAGTGCGCTCAAACAAGACGATCGCCTACATCTGATTGCCTTGAAGCTCGCCGAACTGCTCGGGCAGTCAGGTCAACTTCATCAGTCGTTGGAACTACTGGTGCATGTTGTCCGCACGTCTCCCGACCATGAAGTCGTCAGCAGAGCAGCCCGCCGCGCCCTGAGCATCAGTATCCCGGTCGACAAAACTCGCGAACTTGAGGATGTGCTGCGACCTCTTGCGATTGGTCGCTCCGAACAGCCCCTTTACCGGATGCTGCTGCTGGAAGTTCTGGCCGCCGAAATGTCGCCTTTTCTCCAGCGTGCTCAACATGGATCAGCGGAAGACAGCCGGGAAGCACAGCGCAGTCTGACCGCTCTGGCTGATCGCTCCACCCAACCCTTACTCGCCGCTCTCTCGAGTTCCTTTGGTCAGGAACAGCAAACAGCCATTCAGTTGCTCGCCTACAGCAGCGTGGGCGGAGCCGCAGGAGCCCTTTTGGCTTTCGCGGAGGGTGGAGCCAAAGAAGAGCAGCGTCTGCTCGCCGTGCTCGCCGCCGGACGTGTACCGCGAGCGGGCGTGGCGGATCGTATCAGCAAGCTCCTCCTCCAAGAGGACAATCTTGCTCGCGGGCGGCTTGCCCAGGCCGCAACTTGGTCACTAGGGAGGCAAGCAGACCCCAAGAGCGTGCCGCTGCTCCTGCGCTGTCTCCGTGAAGGAGAGCCCGAGATGAGAGTCTACGCCGCCCTTGCTCTCCCCGGAATTCCAGCACTCCCAGCGAGTACCAAGCAGCGCATCAACGACGCTCTCTTGAATACGCTGGAGGATCCCTCCAAAGGCGATGCTTCGCGGAGTGCTGCCGCACTGGCCCTTTCTCGGTTGGAATCTGGCCTAGGGGTCGCAAGTGCAACCCGGGAGAGATACTTCGACCTTCTTCTGATGCTTTCGGAGACGGGCTCGCCGCTGTTAATCCAGTCCTCGCTCCGCGCCCTTTCAGGTTTCACTGCCAATGAAGCTACGAAAAGGGCGATTGCCCGCGCTCTCAACAGTGAGCGCAGCGAAATACGCCAAACAGCAGCTGTCGCGGCTGCTCGGTTGATCTCAGAAGAACGCGCCGGTGATTCAGAGTCGACGAAGCTCTTACCCAGTGAGCTCAGCATCTCAGGACTCTCTGCTGAATTGCAGCTGAGGCGTCTCGTCCAGGTCTCAGCAGAGGCAGCGGTTGACGCGACTGCCCGACATCGCGCACTCATCGCACTCGCTCACGAGTACGCCGAAGAGGCTCGCTTCGGACTACAAGCGTCCCCAGCATCGGCGCGTTCTGTTCTTGAACGACTCGCCCAGGCGTCTGATGAGATCACTCTCCGCCCTTTGCTGCTCGAAGGTGATCACTCACCGCTCCTGGCGAAGGCACAAACCGCAGCGCGCGGGATCCACGAACAGCTCACACCCGACATCATCGCCCTGGCGAAAGGTTCAAACCCGCAGCTGACGGAACTCGCCCTGCGTTTGCTGCGCGTAGAACGAGGTGGGCAGGCAGAACAGCTCCTTCAGGAAGCACTTCGCGGACCGTTCGCTTTGGCAGCTCTGGCCGCGCTTGCCCGCTCTCCATCAGTGCAGGCGCTTCGTCTCATCGAAGACGCTCTCCCAGATACCTCCGACTGGGCATTGCGACGTCGCTTCGCGCTGAGCCTCGGAGAAATGAAGCAGCGCACTGGCGACGTCGCGCTCCAGGAACGAATTGACGAGACGCTGACCAAGCTCGCCAGCGATCCTCATGAGATCGTTCGCCAAGAAGCACAAAAGCAGCTCGAAAAAACGCTCCCTTAGCTTGCCTTGGATCCCCTACGCTTGGCGGCCGCTTTTTTGGGGGCGTGGGGAGAGTTCCCGCGTGCCTGACTCGCTACCGCTCGCTTAGTTTTGGCAGCGACCTTTTTCGGCTCATCAACCTTCTTTGACGCAGTCTTTTTCGAAGCTGCCTTCTTGGAGACGGCTGCCGTCTTGGAGACAGCTGCCTTTTTGGAGACAGCTGCCTTCTTGGAGACAGCAGTCGCGGGCGGAGTTTCCGAACTCTCGGGCTTGCCTGCTACAATCGGACTTTCGCTGTGCGTCGCAATGAGCTGCAAAAAGGTGAGCACAGCATGGCCGGTTCCACCTACAGGATGCATGCCCGAGGCACGATCTCGAAACACCGGGCCAGGGATGTCGCAGTGCATCCACGGCACACCATCTGTGAACTCCCGCAAAAAGAGAGCCGCCGTAATCGCGCCCCCCATACGATCGCCGGTGTGCTTGAGATCCGTGACCGTACTCTTGAGTTGAGTGGTCAACTCTTCGACGAGGGGCATCCGCCAAAAGGATTCACCCGCCTTGGTCGCCGATTCCCTCATCGCATCTGCAATTTCTTCACTGCCAGTGAAGTAGGCCGAAAACGGAGCCCCTAGGGAGACCAATGTTGCTCCTGTGAGCGTTGCCGCGTCCACAATGAAGTCCGGCTTAAGACGATTCGCGTAGGTCAGCGCGTCAGCGAGAACCAAGCGCCCCTCCGCGTCTGTGTTGATGATCTCTACGCCTTTGCCCGAAAGCGAAGGGATCACATCGCTGGGACGATACGCCTTTGCATCGGGCATATTCTCCGCAGCGCCAATAATACCATGCACCTCAACCTCAGGCTCAAGAGCGGTAAGGGCCTCCATCATGCCAAGCACAGCCGCGCCACCCGACATGTCCGTCTTCATGTCTGGCATACCCGGAGCGGGCTTGATGCAGAGCCCTCCGGAGTCGAAAGTGAGTCCCTTGCCCACGAACACGATCTTCCCTTTGGGCTTGGTGGGCTTGTAGGTGAGATGAATAAAGGTCGGCGCGTTCTCGCTGCCCTTGCCGACTGCGTCGTGAAGGAACATGCCTGCCTTTTTGATGCCTTGATGATCAAGAATTTTGCAGGAAAACTTGTGCTTCTTGGCCACTTTTCGCGCACGTTCCGCGAACTCGACCGGCGTGAGTACATTCGGGGGCTCGTTCACCAAATCGCGAGCAAGGCACACACCTTCTCCGATTTGAATGCCCGCTGCGAACGCTTTCTTCTCCGCGGCGCTCGGCGCATTCGTGACAAGTACGTTCACCTGCTTGAGCTCAACTCCTGGCTTGCTCATGTACTTGTCAAACTTGTAAGCGCCGAGCGTAGCGCCGAGCGCAAGACATTTGGGCGAAGCGTCATCGGGCGCTGCGAGGTTGATCACACCAGGATGAATCGAATGCGCGGTCCGAATCCCAGTCGCGATTGCTTCGATCATGCGAACATCTCTTCCAAAGTGCGCGCCGTCTCCGCCATCTGTTGTTCGAAGCCCCACAAAAATCAATTGCGACGCAGAAGCGCGTCCAAAACCCGGAACCTGAATGACGGCTCCCTTTTCTGGATAAAACTCAGCCTGGCGAAAATGCTCAAGCAATCCACCACCGAGGGCGTCTTGAAGGTGAAGGACAAGCTCGCTCTTGTCGGCAGGTCCGTCGACAACAACCACGAGAACGTCAGCCGTGGTTGTCGTTGCGCTCTTATTTTGAAGCAGGATCTTGGCAGTCATTGCTCCAAGGCTAGCAGTGCTTCGCTTCGGGTCGAAGACCCTCAGGGCTGGTTTTGAAAACGAGCCACACGAGCCTTCACCGGAACACTGAACGCAATCGCCTCATCGAGTTCGGGGAACTCGACCTGTTCCGCCACGCCCTTGAGGCACGAACCGAGAGGAATGGCAGCGAGCGCGCTTGGCTCCAGCCTCACCGTGCCCTTTCCCCCAGTTTTTCCCACAGAAAAGTGCAACATGGCCTGAGGTGATCGTTTGGCAGCCTCCAGGTGCTTAACGAAACAGGATTCGAAAGCGCTGCTCTTCTGCTGCACAGCGTGGGACAGCCGCTGTTGTCTCGTCGGGGCTTTCGCCCCAGCAGCCGACTCTGATTGAGTCGACGAATCGCTACCATCTGAAGTGGAGTCTGTCCCTGGATCAGTATCTAGATTCTCCGCATCACTCGGAGAATCTAGGGCTTCAGTATCAGAGTTTTCACCCCCAACCACGACTACCTGCTCTCCGTTTCCACCGCGCGAAAGCAGAGCGACCGCTGCCCCGAGACCGAGGGCAATCATTCCTCCCACGATCAAAAGGCCGAGCAACAATCCGTGCAGCTGTTTTTGACCAGCTGATGCCTGAGAGCCGGAACTGGAAGCGCGAGCATCATCTAGGATGCCGGAGAGTCGCGAATCATCCTGAACAATCGAATCAAGGGGACGGGACTTAACGCCGGGTGGAAGCTTGCGAGCAAGAGCTTCCTCGCGCAAGCGAAGGGGATCCACGCCGACCTGCTCAGGCAATACCTCAAAGTCTTCCCGAATCACCTTCTTGAGCTGTACCGCGACTTCGTCATCGTCTTGGGACTGCAGGAGCCGGAGAGCCTTGGCAAATTCGTGAGCCGATTCATAGCGTTTTCCGGGTTCCTTCTCGAGAGCCTTCGCGAGTGCTTCGTCGAGCCCGGGAGGAATGTCAGCTCGAAGCTTCGAGGGCGGATCAGGGACTTCATTGACCATACGCTGAACTGTCAGCGCCATGGAGTCGGAAAAAAATGGCGTTTCCTGCGTCAAGAGTTCCAAGAGCAGCGCGGCTGCCGAGTACTGATCCGAACGCGGCGTCGCCGCTTCCCCGTGCACGGTTTCCGGAGCGGCGTAACCGAGTTTCCCACGAAATGTTCCCGCCTTGGTCGAGTTGACGCGATCCGGCCCCGTCATGCTCGCGACTCCAAAGTCGAGCAAGTGCACATAGCCCTTGTTGCTCAAGAGCACATTGTCGGGAGCTACATCGCGATGAACGATTTGGATCTCCTTGCCATCTTCACCGTCAAAGTGATGAGCATAGTGGAGCGCATCCAGCACCTTCCGCACAATGAATAAACACAGATCAACGGGAAGGGGGCGACGGCGGCTGTAGCGATAGTCGAGCCATGGAGCGAGCGTGTAGCCATGGACGTACTCAAGCACCATGATGTGAGCGCCATCCTCGATTCCAAAATCGATGATGTTGACGACTCCCGGGTGCTGCATCTTCGAGAGGATCTTTGCCTCACGAATGAAGAGCCGGTTACCTTCGTCCGTCGACTTGATGTCGGATCGCATGCGCTTCACGACGACAGGACGAGTGAATCCCTCTGCACCCTCGAGGCGAGCAAGGTGGACGGTTCCCATCCCACCCTCGCCCAGCTTCTGCACTACACGATAGCGACCCAAAAGAAGCTGGGAATCTAGCGTGTCAATTTGCTCATTCATGGAGAGGAAGTCCGGGGACGCCTCAGATAATAGTGCATCCCATGGGTAGGATGCGAAAATGCGATGGGAAGCGCACCTTTACCCTCGATCTCGGTGGAAAAGCGCCGCTGGCTATCCACTTCCAGTTCCTCTCCCCCTAAAGACACGCTCCAACCAGGTAGAGCCTGGCCCGCGACTTTCACGGGGCTTCCTGCCTCAAAGTCATCTCGTGGTTCGGAAACCCGGGCAGCTGGTGCTTGCGAATCGTACACAATCGCCACCGTCGTCGCCCTCGATTGTCGGGCAGGCGTACTCGCGGCGGAGAACACGAGTGTGTGCGTTCCACCAGGAAGCGCTCCCGACTTGAAGGTGTAGCTCGGGGACGAGGTTTTGATCGTCCGTCCCGCCACAGTGAGCGTGTAGCTCGATGCCTGAGGAGCTGATGGCCACGTCACAGTGACTTGAGGTAGACGCTGCTGGTACATGACCGTGTAGCGGCGCCCGTCCGTGGTCACCTGTGCAGACGGCGTGAAGGAGGGCAGCTGCCTTGTCCCAGCATCACGAATCACGCGGAAGGAGCCCTTGGCCGACACTTTTTCAGGCGTCTCCAAACAACGAATCTCGTAAGAGTGACTCCCCTGTTCAAAGCGCAGGGTCGGCTGACCTTTCGCTTCTGTCTGCTGTTTCCCGGAAACCAAACGAACGGGTCCAGAACAGACCTTCGCGGTTCGAAAACCGATGGCGGTCGGAGGCGACGGATCGTGAACTGTAAATGCTTCTCCTGGCGAGACGACGAGATCTGCATTTGCCACGCCGTTTCCCAGGTTGAGCGGTATTTCCTCTGCCGACTCTTCCTCGACGTCCTCACTGGGGGCGTCCTTCGAGTCGCTGGTGGGCGCTACATCGAGCACGATTCCACCTATTTCGAGTTCAACAGCGTCGCCAGCTTCAATCGTCCTTTGCTGTTCGCCGATCTGAATGCTGCCGAGTTCCACATCGACCACCATATTGGCGCCATTGCGGCGCATCGTGACAGTCGTGTTCGGATTAATGACGATGGGACCAAACTGGGAGTCAAGCGTCAGCGTACCGTCTTTGGTCTGCACATCCGCTTCTCCCACTTCCACCTGAAGTCCAATTGCCCCATTGCCACCCGCACTTCTCTGAAAGCGAATCTGTGAAGATGGTTTCAAGGTCAGCAGGGCCCCGGTCCCCAATCTGAAGAGCGCGTTCGAATTCTCCTGAGTTCTTGCGCCGTCCCCCGCGAAAAAGTCATCCCCCACAGTGGCGTCAAACCACTCCTCTATGGCATCCGATGTGTCACGATCAGCATCCCCCTCGTAAGTCGAGAGGGTCGCCAAAGCGTCACTCAAGAAAAACTTGTAGCCGAGAACTGCGAGCACGAGGAAAAACAGAAGGACAGCCAGACCCATCGCAAGATGCTGTCTAGAAATGCCTTTCGCACTCTGTTCTGGCTTTGCTACCGATTCACTCACATTACACTCAGCTCAAGCACCCGATTCTTCGAAAGGCGGATGGCCTGAGTCTTCGTCCCGTCTCCCACCAGAAATCGGGCGAAGTCTGCCAATAAACTCAAAGTATCTTGCCTGACTCTATGAGTACCGCGAGAGCGCATGACTTCAAATGGTGCCACACTGGCTTAGGGTTTTCCATCGACACTTCAAATCCAAAGCGGCCCCGGCGCTCGAAAATCATGATCAACTTCGTGAGAAACGGATTTCGCGGATCACATCTGGGTGAAAAAGTGCGAGCACGGTCACGATCTCCAGACGCCCCACCCACATGGCAAATGTGAGCACAAGCTTACTCGGTATGTCGAAGCTTGCATAACTACCCATTGGACCAGCCACCCCAAACGCCGGTCCGATATTCCCCATGCATGCCAGTGCCGCTGAAAATCCGAGCACTAGATCGTGCCCCAAAAGAACAAGGATGACTCCACACAGGAAGTGTCCCACCAGGAAAAGCACCACCAACATGAAGACTGACCGCATGACGTCATCGGCGACGGTGGCTCCCTTGTAGCGCAAAGCGATGACGGCTCGGGGATGGAGTGTGCGCCTGATTTCTCGAGCAATGTGCTTGAACACGAGCAGCCAACGAATGACCTTCGGTCCGCCACAAGCCGAAGCGGCGCAGCCCCCGAAGACCATCGCGACGATCAACAGCGCGCGGGCCTTGTCGCTCCACAAATTGAAATCTTCACTGGCGAAGCCTGTGCTGCTCATCAGACTGGATACCTGGAAAAGTCCCACGCGGAGTTCGGTAAGACCCAGGCCAGTGGTGCTGAGCTCAATCGCCACAAACAAGCTGATCGCGAGCGTCACGAGCAGGTACAGCAGGAACTCGCCATCACGCAAGAACGCCGAGGGTCGTCCGGAGAAGACACGGTACTGAAGCGTGAAGCTCGTTCCTGAAAGAATCATGAACAAGATCAAGATCCACTCCACGGCGGGATTCGAGTAGCCCGCGATGGACTGACCATCGGGAGAGAAACCACCGGCAGAGAGCGTGGTGAGCGCATGCACGACGGCGTCGTAACCCGTCATGCCGGCCAGGAAGAGACAAAGTGCCAATAGTGCGGTGAGAAGCGTGTAGAGAATCCACAGGCGCCGCGAAGCCATTTGGGCAGAAGGGCTCACCGCCTCGCCTGGTGCGCGGGATGCCTCGGCAAAAAATAATTGACGACCAGCAATACCCAACCGAGGCAGCACCACGACGAACAGCGCAATCACCCCTAACCCGCCAAACCATTGAGTCATGGCTCGCCACAGGTAAAAAGCGCGACCGTGCGCGTCGAAGTCCGTGATAATCGTCGCGCCGGTAGTCGTGAAGCCCGACATCGACTCGAACAATGCATCAACCGGATGCAGCCCCGAAAACGCGTAGGGCAAGGCGCCTAGTGCAGCAATCGTCAGCCAGGTCCCAGCGACCACCGCCAGAGCTTCAGGCCGTTCAATCGCGCCACGCGGCTGAGGCATTCTCTGAGCCGCCGCGCCGATTGCTTGAGTCAAAAACAAAGGACCGGCGAAGAAAGCAAACTCCGCCCAGTCTTGGTCCCACATCGCCTGCAAGGTGGGCGGCAAGAAGGCAAGAGAGAACAGCCGAACCAACTGCCCAATCACACCAATGACGAGAATCACGCGCATCGTTCGTTACTCGGTCTGCGCAGAGGGTTCGGGGCGTTGAAAATAGTCGCGCAGCACTTCTTGATCGTCACTCGCGCAGAATACAAATAAGTGGTCACCGGCCCGGAGTGAGTCGCGTCCACTGGGAATGATGGTTTCGTGACCGCGCAAGATAGCGCCGACAACTGCGTAAGCCGGAGGCGCCAGATCGATCAGGCTCAGTTCTTTTGCCTTTGAATCGACTGTCAGCTCCAAGACGCAGGCGGCGCCGTGTTCCAACTCTGCGAGAATTTGTGATTCACTCTCGTCCGTGATGCGCAAGATGTTGCGAATCGCGGCTCCCTTGGCCGAGCGCACCACATCCACTCCGACTTTCTCAAACAACCGTTCATTGGTGAGGCGATCTGCTCGAGTGACGACGCGCGCCGTTCCGAGTTGCTTGATGACGAGGGCGACGAGCAGATTCTTTTCATCGCTATCGGTGACGGCGATCACGACGGGCTTATCGCCAATGTGTTCTTGTTCGAGAAATTCTACGTCGGTGCCGTCCCCATGTAAGACGAGCGCTTCGGTTCGTTCTGACACGGTCTGACAACGCTTGAGGTTGGCTTCGACGACGGTCACCCGAAAGCCGGCTTCCATGAGTCCGCGTGTTACCGCGCGCCCGACGCGTCCTCCACCAATCACCGCAGCTTCTCGTTTGGTGCGCACACGATCGCAAAACAATGACCCCAAGTGATTAGCACCGTCTCGCGTACCCATCACGATCACCTTATCCCCGCTCATGAGCACAGTGTCGCCACGCGGGACGATGAGTTCGTCTCCCCGTCGCACCTGAACCAGACGCATCGAATCAGGCAGAGTCAGATCAAGCAGGTTTTTTCCAATAGATTTGGCGTGTTCTCCCACCGCATAGCGAAAGAGTGCCAAGCGACCGTCAGCGAGGCTCTCCACCTCAAGAGCGCCTGGCACCAAAACGATGCCAATCAATTCGTCGGCGAGTTGCTCAATCGGACGAATCACTTCGTCGATCCCCAGCTGCGAGGCCAGGTCCTCACCAGTTTCTCCCGAGCCGGTGAGAAAACTCCGTCCGTTCACCACACAGATTGTCTTCTTTGCACCGATTCTCTTGGCAGAAATGCAGGCGACGATATTTTGCTCGTCGACATTCGAGCAAGCAATGAAGAATTCACAATCTTCGGCTCCAGCCTTGCGCAGAGAATTCGGAGAAGTGACTTCTCCTACTAAGATCTCCGCGTTGAGCTGTTCGGTTTTCCAGTTCTCAGGTCCCTGAGCTTGCAACCAAAACACTTGATGGCGGGTCATCAGTGCCTCCACCACGCGATGTGCCATCACACTGTTCCCGGCAACAACAACTTTCACAGGCAGCTCAATAGCAGTCGACTCAAGATGTGACTACGTCCGACATCCTGCGTTGATAACCTACGGAACAGATTCCGACACCCGGAGGACACAGAGATACAGCAATGCTTGGATTGATGATGCTGGGACCAAATTCGCCTAGCGCTGTGCTTGTTCCTGAGACAAATTGAACGATAGGCCTGCAACTTTTCTGAGTTTGGCCGCTGTGGATACTAGATGCACCGACTTCTGCCTCTTGCTGTCATTACCTGCGCTTCGTTTCTCCAGGCGTGCAATGGTCCAAGTAGTCAGGTCATCCCGCCAAGACCAGAGGCTGTATTCGCCCCGACTCCCCCGACCCGTTCTGCCCATCTCGGTCAGCCAGCGATACTGGAATCGCCGACCCCTGCTCCTCCTGTTCAGGCGCGCACGCACCGGGATGCATCCGCAAAAGATGCGGAGAGTGCAACGAGAGGCAGCCGAGAAGTCCCGGCCTTCGTCGTCACCGATCTCGCAGGAGAAGAACTCACCTCAGATGAATTGATCGGTCAAGATGCGTTCGTGGTGGTATTTTTCGCCACCTGGTGTGAGCTCTGCAGTCGCAAGATGCCTTTGATTCGCCGGGCCCTCGAAAAGGTCGATGACGTAGAAGTTTTGCTCGTGGCAGTGGACTCGTCCGACACCTGGTCGCACGTCCCTGGGTTCTTGCGAGAACAGCGCCTTGAGCAGGAGCGGGTGATCAACGGTTTGGAGTTTCCGGCATTCACCCGAGGCTACAACCCAGTGAGCAGTATTCCGCTGATCGCAGTGGTGAGTCAGTCAGGCGAACTGATCGACTACCAAATTGGTCTGCTCGACGACGACGGACCGCGACTCGAAGCCGCCCTTCGTACTGCAGTGAGCACACGCTAAAGCTTGAATCAGCTACTCAAGCGCGAGCGCCGCCCCCCTTATGGGTGAGACGCGGTAGAATGGTTCGAGGGGAAATTTCGAGGCGACCTCGATCATCAACGCCAGCCTGGGCACCGAACGAACCTGCGTAGGCGATCATCGCGGCATTGTCCGTACAGGCCCGAAAATGAGGCACCACTAGCCGAACCCCCTGGCGAGCACAAAGTTCTGCACCCCGAGAGCGAAGACCACTGTTGGCCGAGACCCCACCAGCCAGGACAATTGTCTTAAGTCCACAAGAACGAGCGGCGAGCAGGGATTTCTCAATCAAGGTTTCAACCACTCGCGCCTGAAAAGCGGCGCAGAGATTGCGCAAGGTGTCGTCATTTTGGGGAACGCCATTCTGCTGCACCCAACGGGCGACGTTCGTCTTCAATCCGGAGAAACTAAATTCCAGCGAATCCTTCCGCGCCATCGGTTTCGAAAGTGGAATCACAGAAGGATCACCTTCTTGGGCCAGCTTGTCGACAATCGGCCCCCCTGGATAACCAAGACCCAAAAGTTTGGCGACCTTGTCGTAAGCTTCGCCCGCAGCGTCGTCCCGCGTACCGCCGAGCTCGGTGATCTGCGGCGCGGAAGGTCCATCAACTCGGTAGACAGCCGTGTGACCGCCGCTGGCCACCAAACCAATGAACGGGAATTCCGGGGGCTCGGGACAGTCCACGCCAGGGAAGTCGAGAAATACCGCGAGCAGATGTCCCACGAGGTGATCGACGCCCACGAGCGGCTTGTCCGCGGCCCAAGCCATGGCGCTCGCCATCTGCGTGCCGATCAAGAGGGCGCCAGACAGTCCAGGCCTGCAGGTCACTGCTATCGCATCAACCTCCGCCAAGCTGACTCCCGCAGATACCAGGGCTTCGTCCACTACTGGGCGGATGTTTCGCAGGTGATCCCGGGAGGCAAGTTCGGGCACGACTCCACCATACTCGGCGTGCAGCTTGACTTGAGTGTGAACGATATCGCTCATCACTTGAGCCCCCCGAACCACGGCGGCAGCGGTTTCGTCGCAAGATGTTTCGATGCCGAGGATCAGCATGACCGGGCTATAGGCGCCAAGCTCGCATCAAGCCAGCTTAGCATCAGGATTTCTTATGACTCAAAGGCGAGCGACGGTCTCTTCAGGTGCTGAGATCAGGAACTCGACAAAGTCTTTGCGGAGCCGAACGCGATACGGAGGAACTGGCCCGCGAAACTCAAACTTCACCGTAGCGCCGCGGGCATTGTTGTTGGTTTCCACCGCCATGATGCGTTTGTCTCGTTTTTGAATCGCTTTTCCGGATTCCATCGCTTTGCGTCCGGGTACAACAATCGTAAATCCATCCTGGTTCACAGCACCGGAAAGCGATGGAGCTGCGCCGTCCAGTCGAATTCGGTGCACTGTCGGCAAGTAGAGCCGACCGCGTCCCCAAGGCTTCGATTCCTCGACTTCAGTTTCGACAGCGGGCTCATCCCAACTTTGGTCTTCAACCGAGGCGGCGGCGGCGCGCATTTCGGACGCCTCGGTGTCCTCGGCTGACGGCTCCGGTTCTGCAGGCTTCACGGCCATTGCTTGGGGGCCGAATAACGGCACCTCAGCGACCACAGAAGCTTCTGCCTCTGGCTTTTCTGGCTGTCCTGCGGCGGGAGCCGCCTTTGAAACCGTTGAGGGTGACTGTTCCTCGGCCGATTTTTGCTCGACCGCCGCGATCTTCTCCTCATCCCCGCTCATGCCGCGTAAAACCACTGCGCTGCCCGAGAGGAAAAGGAAGGCGACCCCAAAAAGAACAGGTGCCCCGAGCTTTCGGCGAGCGCGCTCAGGCACGGACGCCGCGGGTGCGGCACTACGGGCTGGACGAGAAGTCTTGCCGGCAAGTCCCAGTTCATGAATTCCTGACCTCAGGTGCGAGGGCGCATGTCGGCTATCGCGGCGAGAAGTTTGAACGCGTCGAACTCCTTCGGGTGGGGCCATCTTCGCATCAAAAGTTCCCCGGTGAGACGTTTTTCGTAAGGGAGCTTTCTTTTCTCCGCCCCGAGATGTGCGAGCTAGAACAGAAGTCTTTGCGGATTGGGCAAGGCTTCCCAGCAAGCCGCCGGCCCTCTGAGCGGCTTGGCTCGCCGAGCTCATTGCACCACCTAGGCGCTCACGAAGCGCTTCTGCAGCAGGCTCCCAGGCCGCAACTTCTTCATCGTCCAACTCGTGGTCGTCCGACTCTTCTCTGGTCTCCAACTTCGCGCTCGAGCGAGACGCTGCACCTTGCGATCGCGCAGAACTACGCTTTGCTGATGTTTGGACTGAATTCGAGGACGTTCCGAAGGCCTCATCATCGTAGTCTGCGGAGCTGCTCTCTTCGATTTCAAGCGGCGGAGGAGAGGGAGTCATCCCTTCATAACGCAGCTGCACAACCAGTTCAGGAATTGATGTTGCGGGATTGATGACAACATTTACCGAATCGACCTGAGCGCCGCGGCTCACTCCACCACTCAGGTCTTCCAACTTCAAGTTGCGACCCACTTTGAGAAACTCAAGACTGGAGCCCACGCGAACCTTGCGTTGGCTTCCTTCGTGAACACAGGCCTTCATCGGCGCGCCAAGACCTTCGATGTGAAGTCGCACACGTGACCCGGCACTCAGCACCTGCGTATCGTCGTCTTCCTGCTCATCTTCGACCTGCGGCGCGTGAGGACTACGAAGGATCTGAAAAGACGAAGGCTTTTTCGGTTCGCCCATGGTTTGGAGAAGATGCGCAGAATCCGCGTCAAGAGCAGTGAACTGAATGCCAAACTCTCCGCTGTCTTCCCCTTCGGAACGCCAGGCCACTCGTCCTTCGACTAAGACCTCTTCCTCGCCGAGGTTCAGGCGGCAAACCAGTTCGTCGCCAATCTCAGGCAAGAAGCTCGTTCGCACGTGCATCCCGCGACCGCTGACGTTGCAGCTTTCGGCTTGAAAGGGCGAGCCGTCTCCAGTTTGGCTACAGATATCAACGAGTGCGGCGAGCGAAACACGTTGAACGCGAGGGGTGCGGCGGTCTTCTGGCGACTTCATGATGTACTTCTCGGGGTTGCTTCTCAGATCATTTCCAAGAAGGTCCTCCAAGGCTGAGGTACGCGGCAGGAGGCCAATGGGCCAAGAAAATGACCGGGCCAGTTCAGCCGTTGGCCAAGATTTTGCGATACAGCAAGCGGACCTGATATCTGCTGCCTATGGCCCTGCGTCTTCTCGTACTTACGGCAGCTGTCGACCCGCCTCCCTCGGTGGTCATCACCGGGCGAAAAGCACTGGTGGGGCGCGGCGCGGATTGCGAAGTTCGATTGCCAGACCCTTCAGTAAGCTCGCACCACGCAACCATTCGAAAGCGGGGAGATAGCTACATTCTCATCGACGAATTTTCGAGTCATGGCACTGGTATCGCCGCGGCAGGCGAAGCTTCGCCCATCTGGCTCGCGCCGGAATCTCCCCGCGTTCTGGAAGACGGCGATCATCTCTTTTTTGGCCAAATCGAGCTTGGGGTCGTGCTCGAAGCGACGGAAAAGGGTGCACCGAACGGACGAGAGGAGCTTGCCTCAACGCTGGTCCGAGCAGGACTGGTCGCCGCCGGACTCGAGCCTACAGATGAACTTGTTGAGTCGACTCTCCGGGAGCTGACGGAACTTGAAGACGAGCTCTATGAAGAGCCCGAAGATGAACTTCCCGAGCCTGTTGGTGTTGCTGCCCTTGAACAAGACGACAGGCATCCCCCTTGGCGAACGGATGTATTCGTGGCTGCTCTAGCCTTGCTCATCGTTTTTGGCTGCCTCTTTGGCATCGGCACACTCTCGGGAGTGATCTAAAGCAGGCTACCGCTGCACGCTGCGACGATTGTACTGTCTTGGGCGATGTTCTGGCGAAATGCCATCGTGCTCCTCGCCGCGGTGTTCGATCTCGTAAACAAAATAGTCGAGCCACGAATCGGGGTGCGGCTTGGCGAGTTCCCTGAGCTCGTCCAACCAAACGTCAAACATTCCATGATCCCAAATGCATTGAAGGCTCAGTGCGGTCAAAGACTTCGAGTCAGCTGACGCGGAAAGACCAGCGAAATAGTAGGGCCGCGCCAAGTCGAGCTTGTCTTGACGACAATAGGTGTCGGCCAGATATATCTTTCCCATCGCCCAGTCGGGTGCGGCGCGCAGCGCGCGTTCCGTCAGAAGCCGACGTGCTTCGAGATCGCCACGTGCGCCGAGCATCACTCCCCGATTGAGAAAGGACTTCGCGCTCGCATTCTCTCCCGAACTCGCAGCCCGCCAAAACGCGAGATCGCTTGAATAATCGAATGCATGACGACGAGCTTGGATGGTTTGAAATGAAACGAACAAAATGAGTGTGGCTGAGACCAAAGCCTTCGCGATCGGCTTCCTGCGACTGTGTGCCTGCATCTCAATTCGCGAAACCGCGCGCCACAGGCAAGTGTATAGAAGGAAAAGGAACAGCACCGCACCGAGGCTCGCCGAATAAAAAAGGCGCTCCGCGCGGATCGTCGGCAACGCCATCGCCGCGCCAGACACTGGAGAAAAGCAAAGACTCACCCACAAGCCTGAAGCTGCCAGTCCCCTGCGAATCGGCGAGCTGGATCCCAAGTTCGCGAGCGCCCACACGCAACTCGCCCCAAACAGGATCGCACCGAAGACGGCGAGTGCGTCCCAGCCGTGCACCGCTTGACGCGGAGCGGAATAATCACCCACAAGTTCAAGTGGAACGACGAATTGAACGAGCTGTTCAACGTAGATGGCGGCTGCAGTAGCGAGACGCTCGGAGACGCCAACCGCCAGAGTTGGATTATTCAGAGGGTCGAACGGCCACGGCGGAAGTGCCCACCACCTGGCCAGATGTTCCACTGCGCCAGCCCAGACGCCCTGTACAGGCTCACTCAAGAGCCGAGGAGTGGGGAAAAAACTCTTGCGCACCAGCACGGCAGCGATTTGTCCTGCCCCAAGCGCTGCGCCGACGGTCAGGGCAAGACGGACGTCTATTTTTTTCGATCCCAAAAGTTTTGGCGAAGGCTGTTGGACCCGAGCCTGGGGTTTGAGTGACGGCAAAAACAGCGCCAATAGGACGAGAACCGGGAACACACTGAGCATCGTCTCCTTGCTGAGACAGCCAAGAAAACTCGCGCAGAACAGGAGCAACAGCAACAGAACCCTGCCTGGGATCCACACTAGGCACCACAGGGAGAACGCAGCGAACAGACCCACAAGAAGATCGGCGAGTCCGACCACACCACAGACAGCCTCGCAGGAAACCGCGCTCGTTGTGAATAAGATCCCAAGCAACCAAGGATTCTTGGGGGGCGGCCCCGCCCCCCGGATTCTCGGAGCCAAGCTCCTCGCACCCTCCCCACAGTCCAGCTGCGCTCCGGCGGCTCCCACTTGGTCACCGGCGGTGCTGAGGCTGCCTCGCCACTTCTGTCTCGGGCGGGAGGTCACCTCAAGCGTGTTTTGGCGAGGTAAAAAGCCGACGTAGGCGCGCACGAGGAAAGCCGCTGTCAGCGCGTGGATCACCAGGTTCCACAAGCTGAGTAGCCAAGGCGTATTGTAGTTCAGCGACCAGGAGAGAGTTCGCCAAAGAAGATTGGGAAGCGGCCGGTAGGAGCCAATGGTGCGGGCTGGTGCGCGCCCCCAAAAGTCAACTTCGAGGACACGATGAAAGGGTAGCTCGCCCCACAAATACGGATTCCCCAACAGCGCCTCTTGTTCATCAAAAATGAAATTCGTATTGATCGGGCGGAGAAAAATCAGCGCTGCGAGTCCCCAATAGACCAGAAATATCCGTAAAAATGACGGCTCAGGAATCCTTTCTTGAAGAAATCTACAGGGTCGAGCTGAAGCGTTCATGAATGGGTGGGCTTTGGCGCAGCCCAGTGTAGCCTCCCGCCATGCAGGCCGCGCCGCCAGGACTTTCGATTTACGAAACGCGTTCTCAGGGCCCCGTGCGTGTGACTTATGGCGCACGACAAATCGCGCTGGGACGCTCCGTGCTTCTCATTGGACTCGCGGAAGGGGTCCTGCCTTCTTCACCGCTGGCGAAACGACTTGAACGGGAGGCAGAGGTACTTGCCGGGCTCGACCACCCCAACATTTCTCGACTTTTTGATCTCATTCACGACGAAAGTCGCCTGTGGCTTGTCTTGGAAGATGTCGATGGCCCCTCCTTAAGTGAGCTGGTGCACCGCGAATTGTCGTGGGAAGCCATCGCCGCGATCGCCCTCGATCTGGCTCGTGCTCTTAGCCATGCGCACACCGAGGGGCACATCCACGGAAAGATGCGCGCCGAGTACGTTCGCCTGACGCGCGGTGGCCGAACGAAGCTCTCGGGCTTTGGACAGCATGCCCTGTCGACCGACCAGGAGATTGAAGCCCTCGAACCTACGGACGTGGGAGGGCTTTCTCCTGAGGCCAGCATTGGTCAGCCCGTTGGACCTCTCAGTGATATTTTTTGTTGGGGAGCACTGATCTACGAACTTCTAGCGGGCAGCCCCCCGTTCGGGGATCCCCAGGAAAATCAATACGCTACGCGAGTTCGCAACGAAGCGCCGAAGCCCTTGATTCAAAGTCGCCCCCAAGTCCCGCGACGGCTTGAACTGCTTGTCAGTCAATGCTTGGCCAAACTGCCATCCGAACGTCCAGAAAGTGCGACCGCGATCGCCCAACTCATCGAGAACATGATCGGGAGTACGACACTTCCCATCCTCCACGCAGAGCTTGTTCGCTTAGGTCTGTCCGATGGAAAGGTTTTGGCTGCATCACCAGTCCTTCCAAAACCTGTGGCGAAAAAAAAGAAGCCGCTTGTCCTACTTCTCACACTTGCCACGGTCTTTGGTGGGGCGGCAGGAGCTGGACTCATTCTTTGGAGAAATAGCCAAGAAGCAGAGACTCCTGTGATTCAAGGTCCCCGAGCACTTCCTGAAGAGCAATCCCTGCTATTGCGAGTCGTTGCGACCCCTTGGGCTCACGTTCTGGTGGACGGTACCCATCGCGAAACGACACCGTTCGCTCGACCGATCGCGCTTCCTCCAGGACGACATACGGTCCGGCTCGAACATCCGCATGCCCCTGCGGAAGAACGAATCATTGAGGGGAGCGCTGGCCAATCAGTGCTGCTCAACGTTCAACTTCACGTCAAACGACCGCTCAACCTGGAGCCTATCCTTGAGGTTCCTGAGGAAGATACCCCCTAAGAAGCGCGACGTTCCAGAGCCAACTCACCGATGAGCCTGTCTCGTTCATCCAGTACGCGCTCGAGAACAGCCATGGCTTCTTCATAGTGCCGATGCATCTCTCCCAAGTCTTTCTCAGGAGGGCGACGAATCATTCGCTCACTCTGGGGGGGGCCAGCCGAACACTCTAAGGCGCGAGACAGCTCGTTGACCTCTTGCGGTATCACCTCAAGCAGCCCGTACAGGTCATCCGTTCCTACACCAATTTGCGCAGCCGCAGCTTCAGCCACGCGAAGATTTTGACTCTCGTCCCCCGCTTCCAGGACGGCGGCGGTAAGTTCGGCGACCCAGCACACTGCGGCCAGATCGGCCTGCGGTTTGACGGGGTCGTGGTGGCTACCAATCGCCTCGGTCAAACTGGCCGGCAATGACAATTCGGCCGCCAGACTCGCCCCCCAGACCGGGTGTGGTTTGAGTCCAGCGGCTCGCTCTCGCGTGACTCGATAGCGAGCGGGCGAACGAGAGACGTCAATGCATTCGTCAAACTCATCACAAGCCTGTTGAAGCAAGCCGATCTCAAGAAGCAACCCAGCGAAGAAGCCGTCATCGGGAAGGACCAACTTCGATGCTTGCGCTAGATGCCTAGCCGCTAGGGCTCGCCTAAGACAGTTCGAAAGAAGGGACGCTGCCCCCTCGGCGGCCGGAACAAGATCGGAGACCAACATTCCCAGCGCAATGTTTCGCAATCCCCGAATTCCCAACAGAGAGCATGCTTGCGTGACGTTGGTCACTTCGCGGGAACGGATGTAAGCCGCACTGTTAGCGACCGAAAGCACTCGAAGAGCAAAAGCGGGATCCGAGTTGGCGACCTCACCGAGCTCAGCAACACTCACATCATCTTGCATCGCCGCCTGCACCACGCGACGAGCGCCTGGCGACATCATCAACGTGTCACTCTCGGGCTCCGGCGGTGACTTGCGAGACCCTGCCTTTCGGGAGGCGGATCTGTGGCTAGAAGGGATCATGCTAGTCCATACGGCGTACCGCACCTGAAGTTTAACCGAGGAGCTGGCGGACTCGCCGTAACGTTCAATGCTCTTTTCGTGCGCTTTGACGCAGAAAGAGCAAGGTCGCGATAAGAATAGCGACTGAAAGCCATGATGATTCAAAGCGGGCGCCCCATGTAAGTCCTTGATTGGACCCAATCAGGGCGACGATCCCGGCCAGGACGATTCCCATCAATGCTTCGCCTGTAATCAAGCCAGCTGCCGCAAGTACACCTCGCGAGACCCCGGTCGCGCCACTGCGCTCAGTCACAGAACGGATCAGACCGCCCAGGAGCACTGGCCCAGAAAGCTCCCAGGGCAAATAGAGTCCGAGGGCAACGGCCAAAACCGGCGTGCGAAAACTAGCCTGGCGATGCACTAGCCAAAGATCGAGAAGCCAGGTCGCGACCCCCAGGGCCGCGCCGGTAAAAAAGAATCCCCAGGGTAAAGTGCCCCCGAAAACCCCGTCAGCGACAGCGGCCATCAAGGTCGCTTGCGGAGCACGAAGCGCGTGAGGGAATTCTGCACTCGGTGCACCAAACCCATAGGCCCCCAAAAGGAGTTCGAGCACTGGACCAAGCGCGAGTGCAGCCGCAACCACGCCAATCAGCTGCATGATCTGTTGCCGGGCAGGTGTTGCGCCCAAGATCGCCCCTGCCTTGAGATCTTGCATGTTGTCCCCACCAATCGCAGCTGCAGTGCACACGATGCTCCCCACAAGAATCGCGGCAGCAGGACCAGCAGAAGCGCCTGCTGGCCCGACTGCCTCCGCACCCAAAAATGCGAGAAACAGCGAAGTGAAGAGAATCGTCGCAATGGTCACTCCGCTCACCGGATTGTGAGACGACCCCACCAGTCCAGCCATGTAGGCAGCCACTGAAGAGAATAGAAACCCGAACACGAGAACCAGCACTGCCAGGAGAGCACCGAGCGCAACGCTGCCGACAATATTTTGAAAGAGAAGGAAGAGCGGAATCAGCGTCAACACCGTGACTGTGACGATCAATTTCGGCGGGAGATCGCGATCCGTGTCGGGTCGCATGGCTTCGCCCGCCGCGGCTTTGCCGAGGGCACGAAATGTCGCCCGAATCGCCACGACTACTGAATGCCGCACTTCAAACAACGCACCGAGCCCACCCACTGTCATCGCCCCCACCCCGAGATAGCGAGTTTTCTGCGACCACGCCGTCCAGGCAACGTCGAGCGCGCTCATGCCTTCGACCGGTTCCGCAACGAACGGGACGAAGCAAAGCCAATTGATCACGCCCCCAATGAAGATCAAGAGGGCGACATGAAAACCAACCACATAGCCCACAGCGGCAAGTGCTGGCGAAACCCCAAACCCACCGTAGAACGTTCCAAAGGAAGTCTGCGTCGCGCCTTCAACGACTGCCCGCGACCACGCCACTCCAGACTCCAGCCACTTGGCGATTGCACCGAATGCGCTGCCGATAACCAAGGTGAGCAAGCCTGAATTCGAATCTGCGCCAGAGCTCTGCTCGTTGTCGGCGCCGATACCATGTCCTGCCCGCAGCACCTCCGCCGTCGCTACTCCTTCCGGAAACGGCAAAGAACTCTCGTGAACCAACGCCCGACGCAGAAAGATTGTGAAGAGAACGCCTAAGATACCGCCCAGTCCGATCAGTATCACGCAATAAAACAAATCGAAGTGCGCCCAGAATCCCAGAAGAATCAGCGCGGGAAGCGTAAAAATCGCACCAGCCGCGGCGCTCTCCCCCGCAGAAGCCGCTGTCTGCACCAGGTTGTTTTCAAGAATTGAACCTTTCACGGCGCGCAAGATACCCATCGAAACCACCGCAGCCGGAATCGATGCAGACACGGTCATCCCCGCGAACAATCCCAAATAGGCGTTCGCCGCGGAAAGGACTGCGCTCAAGATGGCGCCAAGCACGATTGCTCGGAGGGTGAACTCAGGCACAGAAGACTTCACGACCTTGGGGGGAGCAACACTCACCGGCGAGAGTCTACATCACTCCAAGCACGCACATCAAAGCTTGAGCTAGTCCTTCAAAAGGCTAGGGCCAGGCCCAACGCCAAACCGAACCCGTGACGAATCACCGAACCCGTAACCTGACTATCGGGAACGCCTGAAACCTGGAGGCTTTGGTGACTGCGACCATAGAACCCGAGATCGGCATAGGGTCCCATGGTCAGACGCACGTGCTCAAACGGAGTGATCACCAGCGCGCCATTCACCGCAAGCTGCAGCGCAGTGGTACCGCCGCGAGCCCCGTCTCCTGAAGTCGTCGTGAGCGAAACCTGCGGTCCCAGCGAAAGCCGCAGCGAAAACGGCTTTCTCAGCCGCCACTCGTTGCCGGCACGCAAGCCCATGACTCCCAGCACCCGGACCGGATAAATATAGGGGTCTGAAACCGCATCGCCCGACCGCACTTCTCGCCTTCCGCTGGACACAAGCCAGCCTGTCAGAACGCCAAGACTCCAGCCGTCGTCCCATTGATAGTCCACGTGCAGGCGTGGCATCGCCGAGGTGTTCTGACCATCTTGCCCGTCCCCGCGCGCTGTGGTCGTTGCGAAGAGCTGAGCCTGGAATCCGGAATGACTGGCCTCGAAATCTCCGAAATCACTGGAGGTGCGATTTGTCTCCACAAAAGCAGAGAGACCAAAGAGGCGCTCGACGCCAATGTGAAACTCGCCAGCAACGGCCGAGGGTGCCCATCCACTCGTAGCCAAAGCTAGCGCCACACAAAATCGATGGCTCCGAGAAAGTAGTCGCTTCACTGCTCCTAGAAGCGACCGCCGCCGAACAGAGTTTAGTTGTCGAGCTTAGTGGTCAGGCTTCAGGGGCAAGAAATCAGCGCCAGCGCACACGTTCGAATTCGTAAAGTCGCGACAGACGCGTCTGTTCCTTAATGAACGCGCCGTAGGGGTGAGGGACTCGCGAATCCTTCATGAACGCAGCCATCACAAGCCCCGCCGCGGCCGCATCGTCCGTCGCTCGATGGGCATTTTCGAGCGAAATACCCAGGCGTTCGCACACATCGCCGAGAGCACGGCTTTTGTGCTCCTTCTGAAGCTCACGCGCCCAGTCGAGAGGATCGATCCACTGCACGCCATCTCGGAACGCCGGCGGAAGACTCTTTTCCCCGAGAACCGCATGAGCGGGCGAGCGTTTCAGCTCCTCGACCAGAAATCCCCGATCGAAAGCCGCGTTATAGGCGAGTGGCAGGTATCCCTGCAGAGAAGCCAAGATCTCGTCGGCGAGTTCGGCGAACTTCGGCTTTCCCGCAACGTCCTTGTCATAAAGTCCGTGAACATTGGAGGCATCCTCAGGGATCGGGCGCTCCGGGTCGATCAACCAACCTTTTTGGTCAATCACCTCGCCGCCGCGGATAAATACGCAGCCAACCTCAATCACGCGATCCTCGGCGGCGGTGCGACCAGTTGTTTCCGTATCGATGGACACCCAAGGGATATCGCTCACATCGATTTCAGATCCCCAGTCGTCAGCCAGTCCTTCAACCTTGATACGGATCAGATGAGCGATTCCGGGATAATGACGACCAGTGGGAAAACACCCACCAGCATCCATTCCACCCTTCACTTGCTCGGCTCAGCGGGAGCTGTGGAGGGCGCCGGAGCTTCAGCTGGTGCCGCCTTGTTGGCTGCTGGCTTGCCGATCAGCTTACGCTCGAGCGCTACCCACTCCTCAAGACCAGACTTCAAATCCGCCGAAGCCGAAAAACGTCGCCCGTTGATGAAGATAGTAGGAGTCCCAGTCAGCTTTACTTGTTCGCCCAACTTACGGTCGCGCGCCACGGCATCAGCAATCGCCTCGCTGCGAATATCCTTCTTGAACTTGTCGACATCGAGCTTCAAGTCAGCCGCCATTTGCAAGAACGCTGTATCGGTCAGTGCTTGAGCGGCGAAGATGGCGTGGTGCATTTCCCAGAATTTACCCTGCAGATCTGCGGCCATTGCTGCTCTCGCAGCCTCTTCCGCGTGCTCGTGACCCCCAAGCGGGAAGTTCTTGAACACCAAACGTACGTCGGGATTCGCTTGGACGATCTCGTCGAGCGGCCCACTCGCCATGCGGCACATGCCACACTCAAAATCTGCAAACTCAACAATCGTAATCGGAGCATTCGGTGAACCTTTCGAAGGCGAACCACTCAGGTCGAGTTCAGTCACGGAATCCGACGAAAACCGCTGCTTATAAGAGGCCTCGACTTGGCCCTGAGTCTTGCCTTCGCGGACTTGCGTCACCAGGTACTCAGCCGCAGGCTGACAAGCAGCACAATTCCGTTTCTCCTCGACACACTTCGCGAGACTCACCGGAGTGTCCGGGCAAGGGGCGAGCAGCTCAGTCACGTGTGCAGACCAGCGAGCTTCTTCGCGGGGCGAAAGCTGCGACGTATCTACACCTTCCAGCTTCACCCGACTGGGAGCTTGCGCCTCAGCTTCGGGAGCGCTGCGCTCGGGCTCGCCGGGAGAGCGACACGTGGTCAGATTCAAATTGATCAAGGCGCTGCCGAAAAGGGCAGCCGCTAAGCGGACCGTCAACATGGGGGGCAGAGGTTAGATCGGGTGGACCAATCGCGAAACCTTGATCGCCAAACGTTTCGGCTGTGGTAAATCGCCGCTCGTGAGCCAATCCCCCCCCAGCACCCAAGGCGTCAGTTCGGCGCTTCCACAGGGCGTCAGACGCGTTTTCGCGGTCGCAGGAGGGCGCCCTGGAGTCGGACACAGCGTTCTTTCCGTCAATTTAGCCGTCTATCTGGCTCAATTAGGGCGCCAAGTTGTACTTGTCGACTCCGATTCAGTCGGTCCTTCCTTGCATTGTATGTTGGGACTGGAAATGCCGGTTCCCACTGAACCTGTCGACCCCTTTGAACCTGGTGAGTTGCAGCCCGTTCCAACGGCAATTCCAGGACTTTCTCTGCTTCCTCAGCAATACATCCAGAATTCGACCGTACCCCTCCGACCGGGTCGAAAACCCCGCTGGGCCAAGGGACTGCGTCATCTCAACGCCGACTACATCATCCTCGATCTGGGAGCGGGAACGGCTCCCGCCACCCTCGACCTCTATTTAAGCGCAGATTTTGGTATCTGCATCACGGCCCCTGATCCACCCAGCGTCGAGGGCACTTATCGATTCCTCAAAGCCGTCTACCAACGCCAGGTACGGAAACTGCTGCTCAAGGACCGTTTCAAGATGCGCCAAGTCGAGCGGGCGCTGAATGAACTTCCTCCCTTGCCGAGCCCCCTGGAACTGGTGCGCACCATCGGTCGCTACGATTCTGCCACCGCAGAAGCAGCCGCTGCCCAACTGGGAGCACTTCGCGCTTATTTGGTGACCAACAACACACGCATGCGCAGCGATGTCGATCTGGGGCGTTCCATGGTCGATCTCACTGAACGCTACCTTGGCGTACCACTCGACGATCTCGGTCACATCGAACACGACGACGCAATATGGCTTTCAGTCGTTCGCCGTCGACCGCTTCTTATTGATAATCCCACTTCGAAGAGCGCGCGCAACGTCGAGCGTATTGCCCGGCGCGTTGTGGCCGTTGCAACAAGTCGAGACATGATGCAGAGGCCACCGATCGAGTTTCGTGACGAGAAAGACAATAGTCTTTACGACGTGCTGTGGACGCATCGCGGCGCCAGCGACGAAGAAGTGCGGCGCGCCTACAAGCGAGGTCGCGATGTATTTCAGCCGGGGAGCTTGGCTCTCAGTTCTTTGCTCAGCGAGACTGAAATCTTGCGAGAAAGAGGTCGTGTAGAAGAAGCACAGGAAACCCTGCTCGATCCCATCCGCCGCCGTGCCTACGATATGTCCTTCTTTCCTGGTGCGACTGACGGAAAAGCCCCCGAGCGTCCACGGCTGAGTGAGGCGCAGCTCGCCGAACAAGCGATGTTGCGTGATCAGCTCGCCCATGAAATTCATTCGGAGACAGAATTTACTGGGGAGCTGCTGCGGCGAGTCCGCGAGTCACAAGCCATCGAGCTTGAGGACATTGCGAAAAAGACCAAAATTTCTCTTTCCCACCTGCGCGCCATCGAGGAAGACAGCTTCGATACGCTTCCAGCTGAGGTCTACACGCGCGGATTCGTCGGGCAGCTCGCAACTCTGCTAGGATTAGACTCGACTCAGGCGACCCGCACCTACATCCGACGGATGCGCACCTTCCGAAGAAGTCGTCCGCCAGAGACCTCTCACTGATCCATGTACGAGCCGGGACCCACCGACCCTCCTGGGGCACCATCGTTTTCGTTTCCCAGCGATCCGCCGCCAGTAGCGCCACCTCTTGCTCGCGCGTCCGACGAGGAACCGGGACGGTTCCCTTCACTGAACCGTCGTTTCGATGCGCCGAGTGACGTCGGTTTCACGGTCGCTCTGCTTGTCGTTGCTCTCGTCCCGCGACTTTTTGTTGCCCTTGCCTGGGCACGCGAACCAGTGTGGGACGGCCACTACTACCACTTCGGTGCCGAGCGAATCGCGCAAGGGCTCGGATACTCCGAGAACGTCATGATTGCCGGCGAGTCCGTTTGGAAACCCTGGACTCATTATCCGGTAGGTTACAGCGGACTGCTCGGCATGGTCTACAAGGTATTTGGTTCAGGTATCTTGACCGCGCCCGTCGTGAACGCGTTCATCGGGACCATTCTCGTGATCGTTGTGCATCGGCTGTCACGCTATGCACTCAGCCAGAACCGCGCACGCGTGGCGGGAGCACTGTGTGCTCTGCATCCGGGCTTGATCGCCTATTCAGCGGTCGTGATGACCGAACCGACCGCGGCATTGTTTATTCTCGGCGCCGGCTGGTCAGCTCTCGCTCTGCGCGACAAACAATGGGGCTTCGTTGTGTCGGGGTTGTTGATTGGCCTCGGTGCATTGATTCGCCCCGCGTCACTCCTCGCGCTTCCCGCGCTCTTGCTGATTGGCCCGCGACCGATTCTCAAGGCGGTCGTGCGAACGATGGGAGCTGGGGCAATTGCACTGCTCAGTATCCTGCCGTGGACGTACCGCAACTGCCAGGTGATGGACGGCTGCGCGCTCATTTCAACCAATGGTGGCTGGAACTTAGCCATCGGTGCGCTCACTGATTCTGGTCGATTTCGCACCCTAAAAGCCGACGACGGTTGCCCAGTGGTGACGGGGCAAGTTCAACAAGACCGCTGTTGGGCGCAGGTGGGGCGTGACGTGATCCAGCAAGATCCCGCTGCATGGCTGAGTAAGATGCCGGCCAAACTCTCGCAAACTTACGATCATGAGTCCTTTCCCATCGAGTACCTGCGCGAAGCGTCACCTGAGAGCTGGCCTGAAGAGCGGCGCATGGCGGGCCACGAACTACTCACCTTCTTCCACTGGCTCCTGATGACGGCCGCTGCACTCAGTCCCGTCGTACTGATCACGAACGTACGACGTCGGGTGAGCACTGCTACCCAAAGTCTGCTGTTGCTCAGCACCGCAGCTTACGCCAGCTACTGTTTCGCGAGCCCAGAACATCCCTTCTTCGCACTCATGGTGATGACGCCACTAATTGCGCTGCTGCCGTTTCCAGGCCGACCCAGCGTAGGACCAGCGGGGCGTTATTTATTCGCGCTGCTTTTCGCCACCACTCTGACTCATGCCGTGTTCTTTGGCGAAGACCGCTACCACCTGGTCATATCACCAGTACTCTGCATTCTTGCCGCTGGCGCACTTCGGATACGATCTGCGCCTGCCAAGTGGGCTCCCCAGTAAGATCGGTCCAAAAACCAGCGGCCGACCCGTGAGGACGCCCCGGACTACCACTCTGCTCAAATCGACGTAGGATGTCGGCGTGATTGAACCCCCCTCGTCCCTGGGGCCCGCGCGTGGCGGTCGGGAGGAAGTACGCGCCGCGCTCCTCAGGCCTGCTTTACTTCGATTGGAGCAAAGTCGCGGACGGGGAGCCGTCACTCAAGCGCTGTCGGATGCAGGGCTTTATCAGAACGAGGTCGGTCACGATAGCGCCTGGATTTCACTCGCCTGCACTAAGATCATCCTCGAAAAAGTCATCCGCGAACTTGGGGAAGATGCAGTGAGCTCGCGTGGCGAATTCAATACCGACCCTTCGGTTCTGGGCATCCACATGCGCCTCTTGCGTAAAGCTCCGTGGCCACGCGATGCCTATACCTACGCAGTCAACAGTGCGAGTGAACAGCTCAGAGTTGGCAGCTTCAGTCTCGAAGAATCAAGCGACGAGAGCGCTGTCATCACTTACACGCCATTTCAGGAGGTGGAGGCCGACCAAAAGGACCGTTGCTTCTGTCTACTGAGGCAAGCGGAGCTCAAGTCGTATCCCGCTCTTTGGGGGCTCGCCGAAGCGAAGTTAGAAGAAGAGTCCTGCCTCGCCCACGGCGACCTCACCTGTCGTTATCGATTGGAGTGGGAAAAAGGGGCTCCAGTGCTCGCACCATGGACTGCGGCAGCCGCGGCCGTCGGAGTAGGCGCCGCAGTCGCGATGACGGGAAATTGGCTAGCGACAGGCCTGGCAGCTGGCCTGGGGGCGATGCTCGGGGGGGCAGCTGGACACCTCGCGTCCCGGCTGCGGTCTCACGCTACAGGGCGAAGTCACGAGCACTTTCGGATACTCGCGCTCGAACACGGACTTGAGCAACGGGGGCAACTTCAAACAACCGTCGGCGATCTCACTCACAGTGTAATTGGCGGAAAGTACCGCATCTTGCGCAGCGTCGGGTCAGGCGGGATCGGAACTGTGTACGCGGCGGAACATCTTGGACTCGGATTTCAGGTGGCGGTCAAAGTGTTGCGCGGTGCTGCCGCTGTGGATGCGGCAGAAGTCGCTCGCCTCAGGCGTGAGGCACGTGTCCAAATGTCGCTCGAACATCCCAACGTCGTGCGCACGTTCGATCTCGACCAGATGCCGGATGGCACGCTCTACGTGGTCATGGAACTTTTACAGGGACTGAGTCTGCAGGAACAACTCAAGCGTCGGAGTCCTATGCCTCCCGGCTTCGCGATCCCCATTTTCATGCAATCCTGCCGCGCGCTTTCCGCAGCTCACAGGCTCAGTATTGTTCATCGCGATCTCAAACCGGGAAATATCTTTCTCTGCGAGGGCGGCGCCGTCAAAGTCCTCGACTTCGGGATGAGCAAACTCGCTCAAGAAGAATCGCTCACCCAGGATGGCTACACTCTGGGAACCCCCGAGTACATGAGTCCAGAACAATGTGTCGGCGGGACCATCGATATCAGAAGCGATATCTACGCCTTCGGCGTGCTCATGTATGAGGCGCTCACAGGTGAGCTGCCCTTTCGCGCCAAGAATCGTCAAGCGCTACTCGAACATCATCAACGCTCGCGACCTCGCCCGATGCGTCAAGTTCGCGCCGATTTGAATATCCCCGAGGAATTGGACCGCATCGTACTCTCGTGCCTCGCAAAAAAACCTTCAGATCGACCAAGAGATGCCCAAGTACTTGAGCTACATCTCGCCAGTCTTCCACCGAACAGCGTCCTGCACGAGTACCCCCGAGACACCCCAAGACGCGGGCAGGCGTCAGGAAATCACAGTCATTGACGTGAAGGCCGCATTGGTTTCAGCTGAGAGCCCTCGCTCCTGAGCCTCGCTGCCGTGCCGACTCCCTTTCCTCGCCCCTCTGAAACCTCCAAGCGCCCTCCGCTGTCAGGAACCTTGCGCTGGAGGCGCATTGCCCTCTCACTCGCGATCGCCTCGGGTCTGAGCGTTGGCACAGCTTCTGCCTTTCCTCATATCGCACAGCCTGGGGAAACTCTCGCCTCGTTGGCGACCCGATTCTATGGGCGGATCCAACTCGAACGCGTTCTCGCGACAGCGAACTCGCTGCAGGGCACCAATCGTCCCGAACTCACGCCAGGGCGAGTGCTTGAGATCCCCGCGGTAACCTACCGCCAAGTCGGCGAGGGAGAGACCTGGAAGAGCCTTGCGCAAGAACTTTTGGGTGGTGAACATCGCTACATTTTGCTCGCGCAAATCAATGGTCATCAACCCTGGATTCAGCCTGAACTGGGGCAGCTCATTGCCGTTCCTTACAATCTGAATTGGGTAGCAACAGGTGAGGAAAGTCTGGCGACGTTAGCTTACCGATTCTTGGGCAGTACGAAGTACGCTTATCGCCTCGTCCAATACAACGATCTGGGCGAGAACGGACCAGAACGAGGCGACTTGCTCTTGCTACCTCTCCATGAGTTACCGCTCACCGAGGAAGGGCGCGCTGCCGCAGAGCGCGCCGCCGCCCAAATCAGCGAACAAAGCCAAGGTGAGCATTACCAACGCCAGCGTGCCTCCGAACAAGAGACTCAAGGTCTGAGCGAAGATGTCCGCGGTGGCCGCTACATTTCAGCCGTGGCGCGCGGAACAGAACTCCTCGCGGCAGGACGGCTCTCTCAGCCGGGGCGTGCCCAGGTGCATTTGTTACTGCTTGAAGCCTATGTCGCGCTCGATGCCCAAGGATTGGCCCGCACCTCTTGCGATGCGTGGCGCGGTCTCAGCACTACCCCTACCCTTGATCCGCTCACGACCAGTCCAAAAATTCTCCGTCTTTGTCCAGCAACAGCTCCTGTAGTCGCGCCCGCGGCGCCAAGTGAGGACGATGCATCAAATGACGCAGATGAAAAGAATACGGTTCACGATGACTGACAACACCCAAGCAGTACCACCAGAAACCGAGTCACCGCCCTCCGCGGCTTCCAACGGCGGTCCGGAAATTCCAGAGGATGTGAAGGTCGCACTGACTCCGTTGCGAATTGTTCTCGGAATCATTGCGATTGTGCTCGGACTCGGTGCGGGACTCGTGATGAGCAGTGCCACTCTCTTCAAGTAGAAAGCTGCCGTTGAAAGCCTCTTCGTTTCGCCAGAAGCTCGCTCGCTCGGTTCAAGTTCCCTTTCGGATTCGCGCAAAGGAACTTGCGCACGGTTGGTCTGCGGGTGGGCATCGCGCGGCGCGCAAAGGTTCTGGTATCGAATTTGCGGGGCATCGCGCCTACACGCCGGGTGACGACCTGAGGCATCTCGATCACCATGCACTTTTGCGCCATGGGCGACTGCTCATTCGCGAGTTCCACACCGACACGGAACGCGCCGTTCATCTCATCGTCGATGTGACCGACTCGATGCAATACGTCAGTCAGCATGGGTCAAACAAAGCGGAGACAAGCGAGACTAAGGCAGAAAGAGCACTCTTACTCGCAGCTGCACTTGGCTACCTGGCGCATTCCTCCGGAGATGCACTTGGGCTCTCCTGGATCGACGCCCAGCATGCCGAGATCATTCCCCCGCGCCTGGGCAACGATTGGTTCGAACGAATCTTGCATCAACTAGAAGCTCTCTACGAACTCACTTTGACGAATCGACACAAGGGTGGCGCAAGCGTCTTGACCCGCACCGAAGAGAGCCAAGCCGATACCATCACCAACGCCGGCCAGAAGGAATGGCGAAGAATGTTTACCGGGCTCGGAGTGGCCCTTCCGCGCGGTACTGTGATCGTTACTCTCTCCGACTTCCTCGACCTCGACGACGAGCTGAGTCGTGAACTCGCACGACTCTGCTCCAGGCAGCGCTCTCTCCGAAGTCTACAAATCTTGTGCGACGAAGAAGCCAGTTTTCCTTTTGAAGGTGCGGTCCGACTCAGGGATCCCGAAACAGGACTTGAAATCGAAACCGATGCAAAAGCCGTCCGGGCGGGTTACCTGGAGGCGTTCCATGCGCACACGGAAATGCTGCGCAAGAACATCACGTCAATGGGAGGGGCATTTGAGCGCCATCTCACGGAAGAGTCTCCCGCCGACGCACTCCGACGTCTGAGCATGGGGTATGGGCGATGAGCTTCCTTCTTCCTATCGCGCTCTTACTCGGCCTCACGGCCATTTTTCCGCTGATCGCTCACGCCCTCAGACGGGGACAAGCCCGACCAATTGCGTTTCCTGCCGCGCGCTTCGTTCCGTCCAAAACCACGGCTGCAAAGGAACGACATCGCATCGAGGACAAGTGGCTGCTCTTGCTTCGCACCTTGCTCCTGCTTTGCCTAGCCGCTCTTGCCGCCTCGCCATTTGTTCAATGTTCTCGCCTTTCTCTGAGCCGCACCGATGGCGCGTCCCTCGCCGGTGTCCTGGTGATCGACGATTCCGCCAGCATGCGCGCCAAAGCGGAAGACGGCCGTCCTCGACTTGAGAAAGCACTTGAAGCCGCACGTGAACTCATCCTGACCGCTCAACCGGGCGATTCTTTTGCCATCGTTCTGGCCGGGCAACCTGCACGCGTTCTCACGCCACCCACTACTGAACTTTCCTCCGTCGCCGAGGCACTCTCCGGCATCGAGGCCTCCGATCGCGAAACTGACCTCGGCGCAGCGCTGACTCTAGCCCGCAGCCTCGTCAGTGAAGCGGAACAAGAAGACCGTCCACTGGTCCTGCTCAGTGACATGGCAATCTCATCAGACGACAACCTCGATCTTGAGGGAGTGACCATTCCCGATGCAGGCCTAACCGAAAAATTTGAGAATTGCGCTTTGATCAGTGCGGTGCGGAGTAGCGATGCAATTCAAGTCGAAACAGCGTGCACGAGTCCCCTGGCTCTTGAGAACAGATTCATCGAGCTGCTCGACGAAGAAGGTCGGGTGACCGGCAAACCCATTCAAGCTCAAGACGGCGCGCTTCGGATGCCCGTAGACGAAAGTAGTCGAGAAAAAACGCTTGGCTTGCGAGTGAGGCTCACGTCCCCGACTCGTGCTGAGGCCGATGCCATTTCAAGCGACGACAGCTGCCCCGTGCTTGAAACAGCCAGTAACCTCTCAATCGCCCTGCGCGCCGACCAGGCTAGGGCCGGTTTGAAAACAGGAGCTGGAACAGTTCTCCAGGCTGGCCTCGAGGCCCTGGAAAGGAACCTTCGGGTCGAAACCCTGAGCCTACTTCCCGACCAAAGCTCCGATCTCAATCGGTTCGCCGGGCTGATGATCGACGACCCCAGCGGTTTCACCCCGGAGGTACGCGAGGCACTGCAAGCCTGGGTCCAGGCGGGGGGCGTCGCGGTCCTCCTCTTGGGCGAAGGAATCAATCGCACCCCGCTTGGATCGGACTTTTCGCCTTTCCTCAAAGGAGCGCCGACTTGGAGTCGAACCGACGCCACTGGAGCGAACGAAAAAGAGCCGGGCAGTCTTGGTCCTCTTTCCACGACCTGGGCAGAAATCGGCGCGAAGTCTCGAGCTAACCTCGGCGATATCGCGGGCGCAGAAAAAAAAGCGAGTTGGGACGACGGTCAGCCGCTCGTCATTGAACGGTTACTCGGACGCGGTCTCTTGCTCACCGTCACTCTTCCTTCGTCCGTGGATACGAGTGATTTCGCGCTCAGACCTGCATTCCTAGAACTTCTCGACTACGTGGTGTCGCAGGCGGCGATCCGACGCGGCGCTCAAGCCACCCTGGTGGGTCAGCCGTGGAGAGTGAGCGAGAAAGCAGTAGTGACCGCGGTGGATTCCGCAGAAAGTACGCCGCTGCTCTCCCTAGATGCGGGGCAAACAGACAGTCATTTGGTGCAGCCGCCAATTGCCGGCAAGTACCTGGTGCGCGATGCGAACGGACAATCGTTTCGTTATGCGATGCGGCACCGCCAGGAACACATCCGTCAGCCCCAGGAGGCGGAAGCGCAAGCAGTCGCGGCGAGACACGAAGCCAGCTTCTCTCAGGTGGGAATATCTCGAGAAATCGCCCTACTCGCGCTGCTTCTGAGCGCATTGGAACTAGGATTTCGTGCTTTGCGGCGCAGTCGACGCCCCCAAGGCTTGCCCATCGGCGCCTAATCCTCCAGATTCCCCCTTCCCGATGGCCCCCCACTCTCGAACAGCATCGCTCCTCCTCCGCCGGCGCCCTGCGCGCAAGCTCCCTCTGCTTGCCCTGCTTGTGGCTATTTCGGCAAGCGTCACGACCACGCCACTCCTGGTCAGCCAACAAGCGGATGCCGCCATCGTCGAGCGCATCGTCGCTGTAGTCGGACCCCGCGCGATCTTACTGACCGACTTGCGCGAGCGCGCACTTCCGTACCTACTCCACATTTACAATACTCTGCCGGAAGGGCCTCAGCGAGTCGCAAATATTTCGCAAGTCTACAAAGTCATCCTCGACCAAATGATCAACGAGGAACTTGAGTCGACCGCGGCTCAAGATGCAGGGGTGGTCATTTCAGAAGCCCAGGTCGATGAAGCGCTAGCACGCACAGCTGCACAAAATGAAATCTCGGTAAACGCCGTACTCGCCGAGGCAAAAAGGAGCGGCCTTTCGGTGACCAACTACCGGGAAGAACTCCGCCGTCAGTTGATTCAACGAACCCTGGTGGAACTGCGACTCAGGGGTCGGGTGCGCGTCACCGAGCAAGACATCCGGGACGCCTACAGGCGGCTCGTGACTGAGGAGCGTATGCGCGCCACACAGCGCACCCAGCAATTGAGGATTGCCTTGGGGCGCACAGAAGCGGAGCAAACCAGCCAGCGCGAACTCGCCGAAAAGATCGCGGACCAGGCACGAGATGGCGCAGATTTTCGCGATCTGATCGCTGAATACTCAACAGATTCACGCTCAGGCCTCCGCCCACAGCTGCCCCCTATGCAAGAACCCGTGGCCGTTCAACGTGCCACGATGGCGCTAGAAGTCGGTGAGGTATCCAAGCCCGTACGCTTTGAGGGAAGTTGGGTAATTTTTCATCCCAACATGCTATCGTGCCATCAGAAAAGACGCTCGCGAAGCAACCGCGTTTCACTCCGTCCACAGAACGACCGCGATAACCGAGTCGCGGCGATTGATTTTCCATTGTCAAAAACGACGACTCCGCGACTTCGGTTCATCGCTTGGTTCGTCGCTCCGAGTGTCGACTACATTACATTGTACGACAAATACATCATTCCGTCTTTGAAGTAGACTCGTAGTTGGCCACCGTTCGACGCCATTTCCGTGGCGTACGCCTGGGTGGGGTCGGAGAAACCAAGCCTCTGTTCGTCATGGTCCATAAGCCCACGATCGTATTCAATCAAGCCCCAAGGGTGTTGAGAAACCCAAGCATCAAATTCAGCGGCAGTCATTTTGTAGGCGGCAAACAAGTTACCGAACGACGGTTCGTAGCGTACGCAGCCCGTAGTGGGCACAAGTGTATTGTTGTCCTGATGCTGCTGAACGAACATCCCACGGTGGAGCATTGAGTTGGAGGCATAGGCAAAAACGATTCCGAGCACGATCGTTGCAGCAACGACCCAACCTTTAGCGAAACGCTTGAAGAGCCGGGCGACCAACACGGTCGCGGCAGCAGCAACGAAGCTCCACGCAGTAAGCCAGAAGAAGACGTTGATGTAGGTTTCGCCAAGTCCCTGATACATATTTGTCGGCGAACGGTCGGGATCACCGGGTACGGAGAGCAAAGGCAACCATCAGGAAACGCGTGCAAGCCGTACTCCGGTGCATCCCATGGTTCAAGTAAGCCGCTATCGCGGCGGGCTGGTTACGGCTCGAATCCCGGCCTGTGAATTCGCATCGATACGAGACCTGAGCTATCCTTGTGATCATAGCGGGTTCTGTAGCACAGCATGGACACCCAAGTCTGGATCACCCGAGGGGCAGGCTCACTGCAATTCCAATGGACGTTGTCCTGGGATTCGGCGGCCCCTGCAAACGGGCACCCCCAACCGCGTTGAACTGCTAGCTGTGCTACTGAGTTCAACACCAGACGAACCCCTGATTTCCTCGGAAATCGTTGAATTTCCAGCAAGCGTCGAGCGAAAACGATCGTTCGTCACTCCGATGAAGGACTGGACCGAAGGCAATATCGATGACCACTGACGCCGTGATTTACAATGATTCTTCGCTAATCAACGCACGCCAGTAGAGCCAAAGTCAAAAGCTCAATAACGCAAACGCCGTTCCAAGTCCTGGCTGCTTGGCGTGACGGAGCCCTCGCGGAACGTTCAAGTTTCACCGGGCTTCTTGAACAAAGGACTTGAACATCGGCTGCGTTCGTTCCTCACTACGCGATGTCAAATCCTTATTGGTTATCCATTTTAGTCGAAAAGAGTGATGGCCGTCCATTATAGGGTGCGCGGTCGCGTCGAGGAGATGGCAGCGTAGCATATGATGGCGAATACAGCAGACGCAGCCAGCATAACCAAGACAGACGATTCTGTATCACCAAGCGCACGTGCGAGCGGGACTGTAGAATTAATTCTGGAATCGTACGCGGATTTGGCATTTTGCGAAATTGCGCCAACATACGAACGCAAGAAGGCGTAAGAAAGCATGCAGAGGAAATGAACTAGCGTTGTCGCTGGAATGGAGATGCCCGATCGGAAAAGGAGCCAGCACGATAGCAGTGTTGGTGTAAACGCAAGCAAATCCCAACATTCGTCAGGCGTTCCTTCCCAAAGAAGCCTGAAGTAGGCGAAGTGCAGAGCGACTACCGCAACGGCAATGAGAATGTCGAAAAGCTTGATTCGGATCATCTTTACAGGCAAGCACTTCATGCAGTTGGCAGGGCCGAAAATCCAGACCGCGCAGTAAGTCGGATAACGGTACGCATCACCGGGCGGCGGCGAAAGACTTGCAAGCAAATGAAAAGCTAACCACCGCCGCTCCGGTGCATCCGATGGTTCAAGTAAGCCGCTATCGCGGCGGGCTGGTTACGGCTCGAATCCCGGCCTGTGAATTCGCATCGATACGAGACCTGAGCTATCCTTGTGATCATAGCGGGTTCTGTAGCACAGCATGGACACCCAAGTCTGGATCACCCGAGGGGCAGGCTCACTGCAATTCCAATGGACAAGGTCCTGGGATTCGGCGGCCCCTGCAAACGGGCACCCCCAACCGCGTTGAACTGCTAGCTGTGCTACTGAGTTCAACACCAGACGAACCCTGATTTCCTCGGAAATCCTTGAATTTCCAGCAAGCGTCGAGCGAAAACGATCGTTCGTCACTCCGATGAAGGACTGGACCGAAGGCAAAATCGATGACCACTGACGCCGTGATTTAAACGATTCTTCGCTAATCAACGCACGCCAGTAGAGCCAAAGTCAAAAGCTCAGTAACGCAAACGCCGTTCCAAGTCCGGGCTGCTTGGCGTGACGGAGCCCTCGCGGAACGTTCAAGTTTCACCGGGCTTCTTGAACAAAGGACTTGAACATCGGCTGCGTTCGTTCCTCACTCCGCGATGTCAAATCCTTATTGGTTATCCGACGATTTTGGACCGCGGAATTTCGACATGCTTGATCGCCGTCGTATCGTTCAACCATCTTCACGATCAGGTAGTGAGTGCGTCGCCAGCGTCACACCGCGACTCATCGAATTGTCTTGATTCACTGGCCTAATCCGATCACAAGTGAATGTCGCTTTCGTTTGCCGGATGGCAAAAGTTTACCCGGGTGACACCTTGCCGTTTCCGAACAGCGCGTGCCCAATAAAATCGCCATCCACCGTGATTGAAACGGGACAACCGAATCGAAAGGAACGATCGTGTTACCAACATTTGCCAGCACGACCGGATGTCCCATCACTGTCGACGTGGTCCATCGTGGCGATTGTCGGCCGTATGGAGCGATGAACGCCGATGTGAACCGCTGAGTGAGTCGGGCGGCATGGTGTTCTTCGGAAAACGCTGGGAGTGGAGCCAGCAGAGTAGACTAAGCGTGAGTATCGCAGGTAGACGAACCATGGCGTTGTGGTTTGAGTTAGAGAATGGAATCGCTGTGTCGGATAACCATGTAAATATGCCGCTAGCTAACGGGGATATCCCCAGGCGATATCCCCGATACTGCGTGCCGTTATTCACGATAGTGGGTTTCTGAGGGGCGAGCAACCCGCTCCGCTGGCGCTGGCGGGCATATCTCCCATCTCTGGGCTTTTTGATAATATGCCGCCGCCACCGGGGCGTTGAGGGGTGATAGCAACAGCAAGGAAAGGGAGTGTAGATGCCAATCGAGCCGTTTAAGGCCTTTGTCGAGCGACGGCGCGTTCGACAACCCGACCCAAAGTGGTCGGTACTTTGGATTACCCGTATGTTCGAGTTCTGGTCGCTGACACCGGACGCCACAGCGACAATCACGGGAGAGCGATTGATCGGGTTTTTGAAGGCCATGCGGGGCCGAGGTGTTGTGACTTGGCAGAGACATCAAGCGGCCGTTGCGGCCGGTCGCTATCAGCAAATGCTGACCGATGGAGACATTGATCGTGACATTCGTGAGATCATTCGGTTGTTGGCCGAAAGGTGTGAATCAGAACGCAAGGGAAACCCGACCGCCGCGGAAAACGAAACGCACTACCCGGACGATGAACACGAATCGATCACGCAAATGCGTCAGACTCTCCGGCGGCGGCGTTACAAGTTCGATACCGAAAAGGCGTACGTCGGGTGGGTCAAACGGTTGCTCGCCTGCAACAGCGGGCGGGATGTCACCGCGATGGGCGAAACCGAGGTGCGGCGATTTCTGTCGGACTTGGTCATGACGACCGATGGCGGCGTTTCGGCCAACACGCTTAAGCAAGCACGGTCGGCATTCCTGTTCTTTTTTCAAGAGACACTTGGGCGTCAACTGGGAATTCTGGAGACCGGCGAGGCGACCAAGCCGTCAAAGTTGCCGGTGGTCTTGACCGTTGGTGAAGTCAAGTCGCTGCGTAGCCAGTTGACCGGCACGCCGCTGCTGATGGTTGATCTGATGTACGGTGCGGGCCTGCGACACAAGGAATGTCGACGGCTGCGGATTAAAGACCTGCAAATTGATGAAGGCACAATTGTGGTTCGAGACGGCAAGGGTGAAAAAGACCGCATCACGGTATTGCCTGCCCACACTCGCCAGCGGGTCATCGAGCAGATCGAGAGTTGTCGCCGCGGTCATCTGCATGACTTGGAAGCCGGTGAGGGAGAAGTCTTCTTGCCTGACGCCTTGGCCCGAAAGTATCCGAACGAGTCGCGGAAGTTTGGCTGGCAGTGGTTGTTCCCGTCTCCTCGCACCCGGCGTGACCCTCGAAGTGGCCGGCACTGGAGGCACCACCTAAGCGATGATTTCCTGGCCAAGGCGTTTGCTCGCGCGCTTGCCGCGACTGGATGCGTCAAGAACGCGGTGCCGCACACGCTGAGGCATTCGTTCGCGACGCATTTGATGGAATCGGGAGCGGACATCCGAACGGTTCAGGAGTTAATGGGGCATGCCGACGTCAAGACGACGATGATTTATCTGCACGTCATGAATCGGCCCGGCCTATCCGTGATCAGCCCGCTTGACCGTATGCAAGAGGAAAATGCGTCTTTGAAAGTTGATGAAATGGACGCCGCCGTTCGTCCGAAGTGAATTGCTTGGTGGGTTGGGGACGAGCATTCCGCATTGCCGCCGCGGACCTTCGGTGCGGTGGGTGACGGCTGTTTCCACCGCTCGGCCGTTATTGTCCGTGGTTCCCTGTGGCGAAGTCAAGCAAATTGTTTTGCGAAGCAATACGTCGCCACTTGCCGGGCTGGAACGAGGTTGGTGGGCGGTGAGCCGATTGCCCTGTGCATAACGTTGACCCCCAATTCAATCCGCAGGAGCTAAAAAAGATCGCGGTGATGGTGAGGGCATCGCGATCGGGGGTGGGTGGAGTCCGTTAGGCAGACGCCACCGGTTCTTTCATCGCGTCGATCAGCGTGCTCGCTTGGCCGATCGAGAGTTGATCGGGCGAGCTGACGTGGAAACGCGATTGCAGTTCGCTGGCCAAGACGATGCCTCGCTTGGACGCGATCGTTTGGATCGCCCGGACCTGCTTTTCCGTGGCCGGCCGTGAGGGGCGACCACGCCCTGGGATCGGTCCGTTTGATGGCGACGGACTTTCAGGGAAACGACTCTCTGGGGCGGCTACCGAGGATGCGGCCTGACGTTGCAGTTGCTCTTCGATGCTGGTCCGGCACCGCGTGAACGCTTGCCGGATTCGCTGGCCGATGGCGTCGGAATCGCTTGCTTCGTGGTCGTCCAGGTGGACTTCGACGATGCAGCTAGCACCGGCGCTACCGAAGTTCGGTTGGCCGATCTTCTGCTGAAGACCGACCGTCACTTTGTTTAACTTCATGGGATCGTTTCCTTAAACGGGAATGGTGGTGATGCCCGGCGAACGTCGCCGGGCACCGGAATGAACGACGGTCAAGGCGAGAGCCAGTGGCGTCGCAGCCAATCGACCTCGGCATCCAACGCCGAAGATCGTTTCACAAAGGGGCCGAGTACCGGACCGCCGACGGGCGACAGGTCCGCGGTCCAGCAGCCGCCCGCCGTCGGTTCGACATGCGAACCGCGGCGGATCACCGGCAGACCGATTGCGTGCAAATCGATCGACTCGGTGTAGATCATCCGCACGTCGCCGTCGGTGGTGATGACGAGTTCCATCGCTGTCACCGTGACCGACGCAGGATGCTTCGCCGCGGACGATCGGTCATCCAATCGTCCAGCGACGACTCGACGGCCGCCAACTGATCGGCCACCCGAAGTCGCATCGGAACGCGATCACGCAGGTCTTGCGGTGAGACATTCGTCACGATGCCGCGGGCCCGCTCGACCAGCCGATCAAGACCCTCGTCCGAACGAATGTTCAAACGCTGGAACCGGTCAAAGAAGTCCAGCAGGTTCGTCACCGCCGAATCACGGAAGACTTTCGGCGAACCGTCCGCCTCGCCGCTCAATCGCTCCGCCAAGTGACTGACCAACTGGCCGAGCTCGTCGGCGAACGCTTGCTCGGCCAATCGCACCGCTTCGTCGAAACGCTGCTGCACCCGTTCGCATTCGCTGTAGTACAACTGCGGACTGACCCGCAGCAGATACTCCGGCGGTGCGACGCTGGGATAATCCCATTCGATGCCGAATTGATCCCGCAAGTTGGTCGCGTAATCCCCTGCATCGAACAGGTCGCCGAGTCGCTCGCGTGCCTGATCGATCATCTCGTCGTAGTGACGTTCGAGTTGTTCGACGGCGGCGGCCAGTTCATCGCGGACGGTCGACATGCGATCGTCGAACGCCGTGATGTCGCGGCGACGGATCAGTCGCATGCCGGGTTCGACGTAGGGCAGCGTCAACTGTTTCCAGTAGTCGGCAGCTTGGGTGCGAACGGCCGATGCGGCGCGGAACGCCGGGTGACCGGTGTCGAGCAGTTTCTTCGACGCCGACACCGACTTGATGTCGGCGTCAAACGTTCCGGCGGCTTGACGGGTTTGGTCTTGGCTGAGCGTCTTGCGAACGCCCGGCCAGTGGATCTTCAACCGAACCGCGGTCGTTTCGTTTTGCAGCCGCTCGCCGACCGTGGCATTGCTGTTGGTCAGTGTCGGTGCATCCATCGAAGTTGGCGATACCGACGACGCGGTCTCGCGGGAGAGTGTGTCTGTGGACATGTTCATTGCCTTTGTTGGTAGTGGGAAACAAAAACGCCCCGCCGGTCGAATGACTGGCGGGGCGTGGATGAAGGTTTGGGAAGACTTGAAAGACTCGCGGCGCAAGACCGGAGTCGCTACTTGCCGCTGGCAAGCTTTGGCGGATCGCTTGAGGACACGATCCGTTTCGGTTCGCTGACGTGCAGGACGACTTCATCGATCAGCACGTCGCACATCGCGTCGCTAGCCGGTGGTTCCTTGCGTGGCCAGAACAGTATGCCGACCACGATCAGCGGCAGGCCGCACGCGATCAACATCGCGGCGGATACCACCGCGGCGGCCAGGATGGGTTCCGTGCGTTCCCGCTGGTCCCACTGGCGACGATCGGCTTCGAGTTGGTCTCGTTGCCGACCGACTTCGGTTCGCTCTTGCTGCATATCGGTTTGCAGGTCGAGCCACTGAGCGTCACTCAGTTCGCGGGGGCTTGGTCCGCAACCGGTACCAAGCAAACTAACGATCGCGATCAGCGCCCACGTCGACGTCGTCTTGGTCGGCATGATGAAACTCCTTGCGAACGAGTCGTTCGAGGATCGATTGCAGGCCGCGTCGTTGTCGTCGCAGTTGCCAAACCATCGCGGAGGCAACCGCAAGCGAAAACGAAAGTGTCAAGCAAACGAACAGTAAGGGGGTCAAAGGTTGGTCTCCTTAAACGAGAAAAGCCCGGTCACTAACGTGGCGACCGGGCTTGGAATATCATCTGACAATTAATTGATTGACGGCTTAGTCGAAACGCTACGCCTGCGAGACGTCTTCGTCGCCATCCGGTAAACGCCCGAACGATCGGCCGACAAGCATCGACCGTCCGCCCATTGGCGAAGCCTGCTAACGGACTCGCACGACGTGACCGCGATCGGCACGACGTTCTCCGCCGCTTGAATCAGCGACACGTCCAGCAGTGCCGCCAACCGACAACAAGACTTGATCTCCGCGCCGGTCCACTGGTCGTCATCCGGTTTTGCCGTGCCAACATCGAGCCCGTATCGATCGAGATACAAACGCCAGATCTGATCCTTTTGCTCTCGACCGGGCAGGTCGACGAAGAACACGCCGTCGAATCGTTCGGCACGACTGAACTCCGGCGGCAATCGCTGAACATCATTCGCCGTGCAGACGACAAACACGTCGGACGTGTGATCGTTTAGCCACGACAAGAACGTTCCGAACATTCGCGACGACACACCGCTGTCGTTGCCGCCCGCGCCAACACCGGCGAAGGCCTTTTCGACTTCGTCGATCATCAGCACGCACGGTGCCATTGCATCGACGATCGCCAGCGCCTGACGCGTCCGCTCCTCGGATTGACCGACCAGTGATCCCATCAAGCTGCCCACGTCCAGCGTCAGCACCGGACGGCCGACTTCGTTGCCGACACATTTGCAGAACGCACTCTTGCCACATCCCGGCGGCGACAACAACATCACGCCGCGAGCTCTCGGTTGGCCAGCGGCACGATGACGCTGAAGCAGTGATCGCCGGGTGAACGCTTTGAGCGACTCCAGGCCTCCGAGACTATCGAAAGTCTGACCGCCGCGGTGCAGCGTTAGTAATCCAGAGGCTTTCACGGCTTGCGTCTTCAGCTCCCAAATCGCATCAGGCGTCAGTCGGCCGCTGCGAACGAGCGACAAGCTGAATGCGTTCTCGGCTTCGTACCGAGACAATCCCGCCGCGGCGTCCAAGACCGCATCCAGTTCACGACCATCGGGCATCTCACCGGGTTCTGTCGCGATGCCGGCCGCCATCTCGCAGAGTTGTTGACGATCGGGCAGCGGATGCTCGACCACAACGAACAGCTTTTCGAGCTCCACCGGCAACTGAACCAAAGGACTCAGCACAACGATGAAGGCACGTTGCTGTTTACCATCACCGATCGCCCGGCTGATCGCTTGCACGATCTCGGCCGAACCGACGAACCGGTGAAAGTTCTGCAGCACCAGCAGCACCGGGGCATCCCCCGAAGCAAGCGACCCGATCGCACGCACCGCCGACAATGGATCGGTGACTTCGACGTCGATCGGTGGTCCGCCGACGTGACGGAGCCCCTGGTCGATGTCCCAAGTGACCAGTCGCCAGTCTTCTTGCTGGCACATGGTCGACAGTTCGGCGATCGCGTCGCCGTGTTCATGCGACTGGACCCAGATGCCTGCAAAGCAAGCGCGGACCAGTTCATTCATTCGCTGTGATAGCGACATAACGGTGTCCTCCTCGGAAAAATTGAAAGTGATGGAAAGAAGAAAGCCGCGGCAGGAACCTAAGATTGCTGCCGGGCTTGTTGTTGATCGCGGACTTCGGCTTGGAAGTATTCCGCTTTTAGCGTCTCGCTGGCTTTCACGCCGAGAGCTTGTTCAATGAACTCGCTGGCTTGCCGGCATGTCTCTCCGGTGTAACCGCTCGTTTCGACGCGTGAAGCCCCATCGGGCGACACGATCACATCGATCGTTTTCACGAGGCACCTCCGACGCTCAGCGACACCTTGATGGAACCGTCAGCGAGTCGGTGTTCGGCGACCGAGTAGCCTTTGCGGCGAGCCTCCAGCTTGGTCTTCTCGACCGCGTAGGCCTGCAGGAACTCATCGAGCCGCTCCTGCCGACCCCACCGACCCTGATAGTTGTCGAACTTGCTGGCACCGGTCGCCAAGTCAAAGACGACCGGATACCGCCAGTCCTTTAACCCGCACGGCGAGTCCCACAACGGTCTCGCTGAACAACCGCGTTTCGCCGGCAACCGGCGGTTCCAAGTTCAAACGATCGCACCCGGCCCGAACCGCCGCCGCATCACGAACCTGGGTCTTAATCTGCACCACGTGTGACATGTCACACCTCC
>CAVQAT010000003.1:0-623750 GCA_963710555.1 uncultured delta proteobacterium | reverse complement strand
GGGGAGTCCCCGTCTACGGGCCACAGCCGTTCATCGGGCCTCGGCTACCGAACGGGGCTACGCTGGGCGCAAATGCCAGATCTGTTGGCCCAGGACAGCTTGCTTCCCCGGTGACGCGAGGGCGCCGAGTTGGGGGGCGTAGACAGGGGGTACATCAGTCGGATCCGTTTCCTGGTTATCAAGAAGGCGGCGCATGGGAGATGACCCCAGAGAACCTTGCCCGAATGGAAAAGGGGCGCCCTCCGATGGGGGTCGATGGGGTTGAGATTCCTCTGCACCACCGAGGACAGAATCCGATGGGACCGTTTGACGAACTCAGCACGACGACGCACCGGGCGACACCTCATCCCGAAAGCCCATCTAGAATCGATCGGGGAGTATTCAAGGGTCAACGTCGTCGTTATTGGGTCCAGAGGGTCCGCGAGATCTACGGTCAGAAATAAATGTCTATCCAACAGCTAAGAGAACGTCTGATTGAATTCGATGATGTGGAATTCAGTGGACCTGCATCAGAGGACCAGATTGCAGCGCTGCAGAACGCGTTTTCGCGACCGCTGCCAGAAGACTACCTTGAGTACCTGAGGACTTTTGGTTCCGGTGCCATCGATTCTGAGGAATTGGTAGGTTTGGGTGGGGAAAAGCACCTTGATGCCTTAAGGGTCATCCAGCGACTCCGCGCACCGTCGGAGCTCGCAGTATTCGGGAACGATCTCGTTCCGCTGCTGGCTGATGGGGGAGGGAATTATGAGTGCATTGACCTAAGTCGCTCGACGAAGACAACCTCGACCGTCGTTGCCTGGAATCATGGTGGTGCCAGCGACGGCCCCTTGCCGATCGTAGGAAGAAGCTATTGGGAGTGGCTCTCAGGCTTGCTCGACATCATTGAGAAAATGGACGAAGAGCCCAGAGCCTAAGTGAGAGCTATGCCGCGGGCGCTTCGCCCGTCGGAATCAGTGACACTTAGGCGGTAAGCTACTGAGAACGTACGGTCCAGAAACGCGCCCGGGCGCTCGCCAGCGCGCGATAGAACCAAGCTGAGTATCCAGAGTTTCATTTTCCGCTCACTCGAAGCCTGAACGACCAAGCGCGCACAGACGTGGTGGCCTACGAGGGCAGTTAACCCCTTCGACGACAGTCACGTGACAGAGGCGCGAGCGACTCCACGTGCATTTCGACGAACCGTCACTGAAACGCAACTCGAGACGCATAGGTTCCGCGCATCAACTTCCCGGAGCCTTCTCTCATGCGTCAATCCAAAGGAATTACTGCCGTTGCGGTGCTCACCGCACTCTTTGCCTCAGCTGGCGTGCTCTACGCTTGCGGATCAGGCGAAGGCTGGATTCAAGGTGCGTCCACTACGACGGCCGAAGAAGATTCAGACGAGGTACGTTCCCAAGTCTCCTCGGCCTTGGCCGATGTCGCAGCTCCAGGAAAAGTCGCTGAGCCCGCTGGCTTGGCGAGTCGGGCGGCTTTGCCGGAAGTGCCTGTCGCGGAGCGCACGGTTGTGACAAATGAGAGGATTTTCAACGACGAAGCTCCGGTGCCACCTCAGTGCTACACAAAGACGGAAGGTCGCCACAATCCGTGTGTCACTTGTCACCAGAATTATGACAGGCGCGCTCAGGACCGGCTCAACGAACTCGATGACGGTGCACTTCAAGGCGAGTATTCGTTTTCTGACGTCGGCGAGACGAATCATTGGAAAAACCTTGCCGTCGACCGGAGCGCTTGGCTGTCGCAAGTCGGGGACAAAACCATCGAAGAGTACATCGACACAGACAACTATTCTTCGCTTGATGACCGCTTGCGCAACGCGAAGTTTAAAGGATTCGTTCCTGACCTTGATGATTACCACTTGGGGCGCGAGGCCTTTGATGAACGAGGCTTGGCGCGCGACGGGAGCTTCTGGGTTGCCTTCAATTACAAGCCGTTTCCTGGTACTTTTTGGCCTACGAATGGTTCAACTGACGACGTCGTGCTGCGCTTGCCCGCAGCGTTTCGTCAGCTTAAGGGGAAGTTTGATCGCGACACCTATTACGTGAATCTGACTCTCGTTGAGCTGAACATTAAAGATGAAGCGTCGGCAGGGATTTGGCCGATCGATGAGAAAAACCTCGGCGCCGATCTCGATGGTGACGGGAAAATGGGCACGGCCACCTCGATTCACAAGGCGACGCACTACGTGGGGGACGCGAGCGACACGGAACTATCGTTCCAGCAGTTTCCTCAGGGAACTGAGATCATGCATTCGGTTCGTTACGTGGGCGTCACAGAGGACGATCGCATCGTAGTGCCGAAGCGCATGAAGGAGCTGCGCTACATGCGCAAGGTGAACACCCTGTCGCGTGCTACCATTTCCAGTCGCTACGCGGGCGAGCGCAAGGAAAAACTCAGGGGAGCGACTCCGAGCTTCATGTTTCGCGGCGATGAGGGGTTCGACAACGGTTTGGGCTGGTTTATTCAGGGATTTCTTGAGGATTATCAGGGCGAACTGCGTCCCCAATCCTACGAAGAGGGCATGTTCTGCATGGGTTGCCACACGGCAATTGGGTCGACGATTGACGGCACCTTTTCAATGGCGCGCAAGGTGTCTGGCGAGGCAGGGTGGGGATACATCGACCTCGTGGGAATGGCTGACGCGCCAAGTCGGGGTGAAGACGGTGGGGAAATCCTCAACTACCTACGCCGTACCGGTGGTGGCAGCGAGTTCAGGGAAAATCCTGAAATGGTGGAGCGCTGGTATGAAGAAGACGGCAGCGTGAACGAAGCGAAAGTTCAAGCGGCCGACGTCTACACTCTCATCACGCCATCACGCCGTCGCGCGCTCGACTTGAACAAGGCGTATACGCACATTGTTCGTCATCAAAGTTTCATTGTTGGTCGCGATGCGACCTGGTTGCCCGCCAAGAACGTGCTCAGTCTCGTTGACGAAAGCGTCGCGCCACTTGAGGAAAAGTACCGGTTTTTTGGCTGGGATCTGCGTCTCAACTGGGCCGCGGTCAGTCCTTCCGATATCTGAAACGGAACCTGTGGTGAGCGTTTTACAAGGCCACAGAACGCTCACCTAAACGTCGACTTGAAGTGGCAGCGTCGCAACAATGGGCACTTATGTTTCCGCCATTCGGAGAAGCCGAAAGTCACTCGACGAATCTAATCGATAGATTCCATTTTAGAAAACTTAGGAAGAAACCATGATGAAGCGATATCCTTTAGCGGCCGCCTGCCTGGCGGCAGTTTTCCTGGCAGCTTGTGGCAGCAGCGACGACGGCTCAGACGGAGCCGACGGTAAGAACGGCTCCAGCGGCGAAGACGGAGAGAACGGCGAAGACGGCGCCAAGGGTGCTGACGGCGCGAAGGGCGCTGACGGCGCGAAGGGCGCTGACGGCATGATGGGAACCGACGGCGACGACGGCGACGACGGCGATAAAGGCGACATGGGCGAGCCTGGTACTGCCGGAATGGACGTCACCGCGGTTCCCAAGCTGATTCGCTTGGCAACCACCCCCCTCGGCTCTGAGTTGACCGGTATGTTCAACACCGATGCGGGAGACTTCTTCTTCAACATCCAGCATCCTTCAACCTCACTTCCCGGTGACGAAGGAAAAGCGGCTCTCGGCGCTTGGGTAGGCATCGACATCGACAACATCGACCCACGCACAGAGTCGATTTCGGTCCCTGATCCCGCAACAGCAGACGCAGAAACCACCCGTGTTGTTTCGGGTTCTTACCAGGTTCTCGGTCGTGAAGGGGATACCTACTCGGGAGATCTGCCGCTCGGACTCGGTCACATTGTCGCCGCTGATGGTACGACGTCAGTCAAACAGTCCAACAACCCGGACTTCAACGCATTCATCGCCAGCAACGTCGATGGCAGCGAAGGCTTCCTCTTCTCCGCGTGGGAAGACCGTCCTGGTGGGATGTCACGCCTCGCTTTGACTCGCGAAGACGACGGCACCTGGACCACCACTGGTGCGATGAACATCGACTTCAGCCCCGTGAACGGGACGATGATCAACTGCTTCGGCACAGTATCACCCTGGGGCACTCCGCTCACTTCCGAGGAAAACTACGAAGCTGAGAATACCGTGCGCTGGAACGACGCAACTTACAGTGGCGGCTACCCGAACTACGCAGACGTTCAAGCGATTAAGGCCTACCTCGGTGGCACCTTCCCGAACCCTTACGACTACGGTTACATCGTCGAGGTCACCAATCCCAAAGACGCAGCACCACTGCCTGTGAAGCTCTTCACCATGGGGCGCTCCGCTCACGAAAACCCGGTCATCATGCCCGATCGAAAGACTGTGTATTTGACCGACGACGGAGGCTACAAGGGCTTCTACAAGTTCGTCGCAGACGTAGCCGGTGATATGTCGGCAGGAACGCTCTACGCGGCAAAGGTGATGCAGGACGCTACAACTGACTCAAGCAAGGCTGGCTTCAACATCAGCTGGATTGAGTTAGCGCACGCCACGAACACAGAGATCGAAGCGTGGATCGATGAGTATGACGGTATCGACGAAACCGACTTCGTTGACGGCGCAACGAGCTACATCAGCGATGCCGAGGTGAGCACTTGGGCAAGCGGTGGTGCTGGAGATGACCGCGTGGCATTCCTTGAGACGTTGCGTGCGGCTGAAGCGAAGGGCGCGACCGTTGAGTTCAACAAGATGGAAGGCATCAACATCAACTTTGCTGGCGCGGCATCAGGCGCTGTACCCTTCATGTATGTGGGTATGGCCGAGGTTCGTGGCTCGATGGCAGACACGGCTGGTGATATTCAGGTCTCTGAGAATCGCTGCGGTATTGTTTACCGCCTCGGTTTGACCCCAACCTACGACGTGATCCGCATGGATCCGGTTGTCGTTGGCGGCGCTTACGACGGTACCTCAACTGGCGACCGCTGCGATTCAGAAGGCATCGCCCAGCCTGACAACATCGTGGTACTCGACGACGGTCGCGTGCTCATCGGCGAGGATACGTCGAACCACAAGAACAACATGCTCTGGATCTACAACCCCAAGGGGGAGTGAGCTTGAAGCTGCGCCCGACTAGGTCGGGCGCCGTCTTAAATTGAGATGAAGCAAGAGCTTGCCGCGTGCAGGCTCTTGTCTTTTTGTGGTTCACCGACATCAGGAACGAGCTGCCCACCTGGAGTATAGGCCGCCGACAGATACCCACGAATCGTAGTCAAGATTGATGGAAGGCACGGGAATGGCTCAAGTGGGCGAGCTATATTTCCGTTAGGCCAATGGGCCAAGCGAAAGCACCTCGGTGTCCTCCCCAAATACCCGCGACTCCTCTCAGTGGTTATTCACCGCCTTCGGGCGAATGGTTTTTCTTGCACTGCTGGCCGGTCTCGGCTGGGGCTGCTCGGGGGCCGCTGAGCGACCCGACTTTGGGGACACTGGAGCGCCACCCAGCGTGATCGACCTGAGTTGCGACGAAGGAACCACCATGCCTTGTGGGCGCACCATCGAGCAGGCGAATGGCGTCATCGCCTGTTTTCACTGCACTGCGTACTGCGAGGACGGAACCTGGTCCGAATGCAGCGATGGCGAGATCAGCTATCAACCCGATCCCGGCTATGGTGACTACTCTGGCCGTTTCGACGTGGCGGCACTCACTCCCTCGGGGGCGACGGCCTCGCCTTGCGTGAATAACCCGTGCGATCCTCGCTGCCTGTTCTTCGACGAAGATCCGACAGACATCACTGGCGGCGGTGGACCCACCCCGGGTCTCCCCAGCTTTCCGGCTGCCCCGGGCATTCCCGCCTGCGAGCACGACATGTGCACGACGGGAGCGCCGCTGTTCGACCGTTGTCATTCCTGTGTCGAGAAGGTGTGCGCAGCGACCCCTTCCTGTTGCTCCACCGCGTGGACCGCAAGTTGTGCAGATTCTGTTTACAGTCTTTGTGGCAACACGCGACCTCCCTTGTCGCTTTGCGAGATGGGGCTTTATTCGGATTTGACCCTGACGCTGGCAAACCGTTCCACCTCAGACGCGGTCATCGGCTCCTATGGAGACGTCAATCTAGCCACAGAGGCCAATCCAAGTGGTGTGTACTCCAAAGGCAACATCTCCTTCTCCAGCCTGAATCAGAGTATCTCCGTGCCCTACGGCATTGTGGCGGACGGCTGGGTGGATGCTCAGGATGCCAACTATACGGTCACGGGGTTCATCGAAGCGGGTGGGAACGTCTCAATTCGCTCGTGGGACGTTACGGGAAGTGTCAGTTCAGGCGGGGCTCTGAGCGGCCAAAACTCGACGACGATTGGCGGCAACGCCAAGGCAAATTCGACCATTTCTAACGTACAGTCGGTCGCCGGTTCCACGTGCAGTGGGGCAGGCTGTTACACCCATCGCCCCGTGGTGCTGCCTCCGAAAACAGGCGGTACGGCCATTCCCGTGCTTTCCGTCGACTGCAGCGGAGTCACGAATTTTTCGGCGAACGGTACGACCACCATCGTGGGTGGCCCGGCCGCCTATGGCGACGTCAACGTAATCAACGGGGGTACTGTGCGTCTCCAAGGGGAGGGGCGCTACTACTTCAAGTCCTTCAACGTGAGCGGTAACGTGCAGTTGCAACGCACGGCGACGAACACAGGCGCCGGCTGGGACATCCGTATCTGCAATGGTGTTGGGTTCGGCAACGGTGTGCTGTTTCGCGGCATGAATACCGGCGGCGTCACCCCGCCGCTCGCCCTCGACCCCGTCAACGCCGTGTTGATGGATCCGGGGCTCGTCACCTTTTACGCGAATACGAGCTCCTCGATCTCTATGGGCACGGACGTTTACTTCACGGGCATTTTCATGGCCCCCAAGGCAAGCGTGACCAAGGCCAACGTAAACGGCCCGCCTCCTAAGGCCCAAGTTTTGGCCGGAACGCGGGCTGCCCCGGTGAATGGCGCCATTTGGGCTCACCAGCTGAATCTCGGCACCGACGCGATGACGAAGCAGATCCCGGTTTCGGTCTGCGAGGCGATGAACATTCCCGGTACGACCGACGCGGGGGCGATTTGTCCTATCGCGAATGTGACGCCGCCCATTCCCACACCTATCAACGAACCCTGCCAGTCGGGCCTTGACTGCCAAATCAACCGCCACTGTAGCGAGCCGAAGACCGCCGCCAGCTGTGCTCATTCCAAATGCATGCCTGGTGCCGCCCTGAGTGCCAGCTGTGATCCGTGCGTGGCCCGGATTTGCGAGCAAGACGCGAGTTGCTGCGGCTCGAATTGGTCCCCGAGTTGCGTGGCGAAAGTAGCCAGTGTCTGCGACGCCACCTGTGGCGCTCTTGATTGCTATGTGCCGGACGCCTGTCAGGCGAGCGCCGCTCCGATTGCGAGCACGTGCGATTCTTGCGTGGCCAATATTTGCAGCAGCGATCCCTCTTGCTGCACGACGGCCTGGACGCAAAGCTGTGCAGACAAGGTATTTACCCAGTGCGGTTCAGGCATTCCCATCGCCCCTACATTGGGCGTGTCGATCTGCGACTATGCTAGTTACGCTAGTGGCGCGGCGTCGATCATGGGCGCCAACGTGGGGCTGCTCGCCCGTGTGAAGGGCGGACGTGTGGGCGGGTCGGGTCTGGGATCGATGAACCTGAGCTTCTCGGACATCGCGGGCAACGTGTACAACGCCGGTTCCTTCTACACCTACTACACGAACATCACTGGCACGCTCTACTATGGCAGCGGGACTAACTCGATTGGCAGCAACACCACCTACGCGGCCTTGGTGAGTGCAGCGCCTGCTCAGCCAGCTCGCCCTGTTCGCAGCTTCACTTGCGGTGGCTCGGCGGTTTCCAGCGGGACGACTCTCGCCCCAGGAAGCTATGGCAGCGTCTCGATCCCCAACGGTCAAACGCTTAGCTTGAGCGCGGGCACCTATTACTTTTCGAGTCTGGCCATCGGGGCAGGTAGCGCCAATGCTGGAAGCTACGGTAACTTGGCTTTGCCGAGCAGCGGACGCGTTACCATCAATGTTTGCGGAACGGTCACCTTCAACAATTACGCGAGAATCAGTGGTTTGACTGTCGCAAGCGCGGCGAACCTCGACGTTTTCGCCACCGGCAACATCCGCATGATGCCGGGCTCGACCACCTATGGCATTTTCAATTCGAACAGCGACGTGCGCGTGGAGGGCTCATCCGGGGCCATCCCGGGGGCGTCACTCTACGGCTATGCCTGGTCCGGCAATACGATCAATGTCATCGGCAACAATGCGCTCGTTGATGCCACGGGGCTTTCAGCGAGCTGCAAGGCGAGCGTCGACTCCAGTTTCACTTCTGGCCGACGCCTCGACCGCCTGTGCAGTTACGCAGCGTATGCGAAAAGCGGGGTGAGCTTGGCCTCGAGCACTCAGATCAGCGGCGGCGATTTGGGTTCAGGTGCAACGATCAGTGTGTCCGACACGGTGCGTGTCTCTGGCAACGTATTGGCGGGTGGCGCCATCACCAAGGGCGCAAGCTCCGTTTACGGTCAGTCGATGCGGTCACGTAGCACCATTTCGGGCACGGCGGCCGTCTACGGCACACAAACAGCTGGTGCGACCGCTGCCCAGGTTCCTACGCCCACTTGGCCCCAGCTGAACTATGCCTGCAGCAGTGGCAAGCCTCCTGGCGGCGTCGATCAAGTGCTGTCGGCCAACGCGACCCTCGCTCCCGGCACTTACGGCAACGTTTCCTACAACACGGGAAGCCGCATTCTCACACTGCAGGCGGGCGACTACTACTTGGGGAATCTCGACCTCTCGCAATCAAACCTCACAGTGACGCTGCCGACTGCTTCGAATGCCACGGTGCGGATCTTCGCCTGCGGCCGAGTGACCTTTGGTTCAGGGTTGAACTTGGTGAATGCTTTGGCAGGTTCCTCGCTCCGTCGCTTCCAGATCTATTCACTGTCGACCGCGAACTCAGACTGGAGTCCAGCCATCTTCCTGAACAGTGGTTCCGCGAGGCCGCTTTTGGGCACCTTCGTGGCGCCCGCGGGCAAGATCGTTCTTGGTTGGGGCACGCCGGTGCAAGGAAGCGTGTGGGCCAACGAAATCCTCACCTCATCGAACGCTACCCTGAGCGCGGATGGTTTTGCCGGAGCTAGTTGTGAAGCGACAGGCATCGACGCCAACCCCACCTGTCCCATCACTATCGCGACGACACCGCCCAGCGAAAGCGCGGCGTGCGATCTGAACTCAATGGGGTACCAAGACCCTACCTGTAGCGGTTACGATCTCGCGGCAGACATCCCTTGCGGCAGTACGGTTCCCGTGTGCAACCATGGCACGGCGATCTTTAGTGGCGACTTGACTCTCGGTTACTTCGCCGCAGCCAAGGGCCAAATGTCGCAGGCCTATCCCTCTAAGTCCCCTGACGGACTGTGCTCAGCTGCGGCGGTGAGCATTGCCCCCGGCAACTGCATTGATGTGCCGTGTAGCTTGCCGGCAGGCACCTACACGGTGGCGATCGATCCCAACGAAGTTCTGGCAGAATGTGGATCGGGTCTGAGCAATCGTCGCCTCGACAACTGGACTGTGGCAGACGGACGTTCGTGCTCTTCGGGGGGCGGGCCCGTCGAAGTGGAGTACGAGTACGTGGCGCGCTGTGATGAGGACATGCATCCACTGTGGGGCTTCCTCACCTGGGAGACGACGACCCCGGGCACGAGTCAGGTGGCCTTCTCTGCTAAAACGGCGAAGACTTCGGCGGGCTTGAGTTCACAGAGCTACGCACCGCTCGGCACTGCCGAAGCAAGTCCCGTCGACACGAGTTCCTGCCAGCTGGGCGGACCCAGCGCGGGGGGCTGTCCAGTCAAGATCTCGGACGTCCTGGACCTGGGAAATAACCAAGGGGCGCACCTCGCGCTCAAAATTGAGCTGCTGTCCGGGGCGGATTCGCCCATCCTGGAGAACTGGCAAGTCACCTACAGCTGCGTGTTTGACCAATAGGCGGGAGCTTGTTGCAATAAAGCCGGAAGTCCCGGGGAGACTCGACAGTCCGATCTCAGTAGGGCAAAAGGGCCCATCGATTCGGGAGAGGAGCAGCGATCAGCCATTCGTTCCGCGCAACCCGTGAGCGTGGTCTGTCCCAATCTCAGTTTGAACTGCCTGGGTCGTGCGCTCGTTTTGGCGGAACTCGCGGCAATCGATGCGCCCACTCGAATCGTGGGGATTCAGACAGGTCCAGAGATCTGGGCGCCGGCTCGTTCGAGTAAGATACCGATCCATGGCTTTCCCGTTCATTCAATGTGGGGCTATCGAGCGGCCGTGGACTGGCTACGAAAGGAGCTCAGCGGAAGCCGAGTGATTGTCAGCAAGCCCCTTTATTCGAGTCTCGGCCTGACCCGACGCGCCGGTGTCTTGCCTGAGGAGATGCTCCTCGACAACGATGATTGGGAGCCGGGATTGCGGCAAGTGCGCGCAGCGCGCGGTCTTTGGTTTCGAGGCATCGAGTTCGTCCGTCCAACCACGTTCAACACCTACTATTCGACCAAGAAGTTGGACAAGACGTTGAGGCAGTATCCTCGCCGCACGGTGTCCAATGCCTTTCTGCAAGCCAAATATGGAGGAAGTGTACTGCCCCATGTGCGCGACACGAAATTCTTGGATCCAGCTCGTGTCGACGTCAGCGCACTTCGCCATCAGCTCGATATGGAGGGACGACTCTGGGTTGGTTTCATCGGAACACCCCGACCCCACAAAGGATTGGGTGAACTGATTCGCGTCCTGAGCACCATGGGCGGCGCTTCGGCCCCCGGCCTCTATGTTGCGGGCGCCGTACCGGACGACGACTACGGGAAGGCGCTTCTCGAACAAGCCCGGAGCATGCTGGGGGCTGAGCGCGTTCGGTTTCAACCGCCTTTTTCGTTCGATACGCTGCCTGAGCAGGTGGCACCAGTGGACGTGATCTGCCTGCCAGGACTCAACGACCCGGGGGCGCTCGGGCAACTCCCCGCGAAATTGATGGACGCGATGTGCATGGGCAAAGCTGTGGTTGCTTCGGGTCACAATGATGTTGCTCAGCTGCTCGATGGTTGTGGGATTTCCGTGACACCCGGAAGTCCCGACGAATTGGGAGTCGCGCTGAGGCGCATGCTAGAGGATGATGCTTTTCGTCAAGAGTGCGGGAATCGAGCGCGGCAGCGCGCAGTGGAGACCCTCAGCTACGAAGCCGGGGCGCGTATTTTGCGAGCCGCAATGAAAGACATCACTCATCCATGAACGCCTCTCCCTCGCGACCAACATTTGGCGTGGTCATCCCCTTTTTCAACGAAGCGGCTTACCTTCCGGCAACCCTTGACTCTTGGGCAGCCCAAGAGCGCGCGCCGGAGCAGTACGTACTTGTCGACAACGCTTCGACGGACGAGAGCCGTGAGATTGCGGAGGCGTTCTGCCAGCAGCAAGGAAAGGACAAAGTCACTGTCGTTACTGAGACCAATGCGGGAAAAGTTCACGCGATGCAGCGAGGCTGTCCGTTAGTGAAACAACAGTGGGTAGTTACCTGCGACGCCGATACTTATTATCCTCCGCACTACCTGCAAAAGGCAGAGGAACTCGCACTGAGGAACTCGACCACACCGGTCGTCGCGCTCATGGCCTTAGGCGTCGAGAAAGAGAAGAGCGAAAAGCGCGACGCCTTCATTCAAGATAGGTTGCAGCTGGCCCAGAAGCTTCCTGGAAAGTGCTTCACCGGTGGTTTTGGGCAAATTTTCCGCGCCGATATTCTCGCTCAAGTGGGCGGTTATGACGCAAAAATCTGGCCCTATGTCTTGATGGACCACGAGATCGTGCACCGGCTCTACGCCCACGGAACGGGACTCTATGACTCCGATTTTTGGTGTTCGCCGTCAGAGCGCAGGACTGATCGTTCCGCTGTCCGCTGGAATCTTCCCGAGCGGATGCTTTACCGCAACGTCCCCCGTGCGCTGGAAGGCTGGTACTTTTACAAGTACCTCGCTGGAAGATTCGAAAAACGCGGGCTTCACCACATCAACTTGAGAAATCAAGACTGGAACGAGCAGGGGCGATAGTTGGCGCAGCTAGCAGAGAGGTTGTTGTGCATGTGGGGACTCTCGAGCGTGCTGATGAGCTGTGCGTCCTCGCAAGTCTCATCGGACCCGCCCGTCGGAACTCCTTCGCGCGATGTCGGGAACTTTCCCGTCGAAGGCAAGGGGAAGGGGACTCCTGGCGAACCTCAATCGCCCGCCGCCGAGGAGGGAACGCCGCAAACCTCGGAGTCGAGCAGCAGCTTCCGCTTGGAGCTCGGTCAGCCGCTGTCCATCGCTGGCGGCACGATTGAACTGGAGAGCTACGTCACCGAAGAGATTGCAGCTTCACCAGTCGACCCAGAGGCCTATCCGGCAGGGAGTGGTGTGACGATAAGCTTGCGCCTGCGCGGCGCCGAGCTTGCTTTTTCAGATCTTTCGCAAGGGTACGACAGCGTTCGAGTCGTCTATGTCGATGGTTTCCGCGCTGAACTCGTTTCACACGATCCGTCCCAGGCAAGCGTCGTCGTGCGCGTCGATCGAGTCCTGGAAGATGAGGGAACACTCATCAGGCCGAAGCAGCGGGTGCAGGTGGGGCAGCGCGCGCGAGTCGAACCAGGTTTCGAGATGGAGTTTCTCGGTCACGGTCACAAGCGAACCTATGCCGGTCAGATTTCGCCGCTGATTGTCCACATGCGTTACGAATCGGCGGGGCAGCCGGTCGTTGAAGCGTCACACAACGTCTTTGAGCCCTACGTGTGGACTTGGCAACGCTACAAGTTCGAGATCATCTCCCACGACTACGGCGACAACATGGTGCTGCGGATTTCTGAGTTGGAACTCGCGCCTCTGTCTCCGGGTAGCGATTGATCGCAAACGGTGACGACGAGGAGGTGGGGGCTCCCGAACGCTCACTCGCCTATCGCTCTTCTCGTGCTTCGTACTTTTCTTTCTGCCACCTACGCGTAGGGAGCCGATTTCTTGCCGTAGGGGCGAACAAGCCGGGCCTAGGGGGCTGATTCTTCAGCGTAGGGGCGAACAAGCTGCGCGTAGGGGGCAAAAAACGCCCACTTCAGCAGCTAGGACAGCGCTCGTCCGAGCGCCCGATGCTCTCTGAGCGAGCCATGATATAGCCCCCGGGCTGATGAAGATTGTCCACGCCGCAGATCTCCATTTAGATAGCCCTCTGCGCGGGCTCTCCAATTACGAGGGGGCTCCCGTTTCCGAGGTGCGTTCGGCCACTCGGGTCGCTCTGACGGCTTTGGTCGATTTGTGTCTTGAAGAATCCGCGGCGCTCTTGCTCATTGCGGGTGACTTGTACGACGGCGATTTTCGCGACTACTCGACGGCGCTCTTCTTCACCGAGCAGATGGCCCGCCTGCGCCAATCGAACACCCGCGTGGTGTGGATCCGTGGCAATCACGATGCGGCCAATCGCATCACCAAACACCTGCGCACGGCAGATCACGTCTTTGAACTTTCCCATGGCGATCCAGAAACGCGTCTATTCGAAGATCTCGGTGTGGCGATTCACGGCCAAGGTTACGCCACGCGTGACACCCAGGAAAATCTAGCGCGCCGATACCCCGCCGCGCTCGCAGATTTTTTGAACATTGGCCTGCTTCACACGGCTCTCGACGGCCGCGAAGGGCACGCACCTTATGCGCCTTGCAGTGTCGCCGATCTGAAAGCTACAGGTTATCAATACTGGGCGCTTGGTCACGTGCATCAGCGCGAAGTGGTTTCCGAAGAGCCGTGGATAGTCTTTCCTGGCAACCCTCAGGGGCGCCACATCAAGGAAACAGGCCCCAAAGGTGTGACCGTAATTCACACGGAAGGCGGGCAGATCACGCGTGTGGAGCCAAAGGTGCTCGATACGGTGCGCTGGGAACTCGCTGAAGTCGATGTGAGCGACGCGGTTAACTTGAGCGAAGTGCTCGACAGGAGCGCCCGGGTGATTGACGGCCTGAGGGACAAAGCAGGCGGCCGCATTTTAGCCACGCGTGTACGCTTGGTGGGGGCGTCTGCAGCCCACGGCGTGCTCGCCAACGGGCGCGACAAAGTCGAAGCCGAACTGCGTGCCCACGCAGTGAGCCATGGCGATGTATTCTTGGAACGCGTGCGTGTGGCGACGGTCGGGCAGCTTTCTGCGCAAGCCTGGGCGGACCGTCGCGATGCCTTGGGCGACTTGTTTCGGGCAGTCGAGGCGACCCAGAGCGATCCCGAAGCCCGGGGCGCCCTCTGGGATGAACTCTTGCGGCCACTGTCGGGGATTTCCGCTGATTTGCTGCGGGACGAAGTGCTCGATCCGGCGGAGGTGCTCGCGGAAGCGGCCCGGTTGCTTGAAGGTCGCCTGCTCAGCTCTAGCGCGGAGGACGACGCGTGAGGTTTGAGCGGCTGTTCTTGCGCGCCTTTGGGCCTTTCACCAATCAAGAGATCGATCTCTCGGGGGGAGCGCCAGGTGGACTCCATGTGATTTACGGGCCGAATGAGGCCGGCAAGAGTACTTCGCTGAGAGCTGTGAGTGCATTTTTGTTTGGTATGCCCCACGTCAGCCCGGATGCTCACCTGCACCCATCGAATCGCCTCAATGTCGGAGCGATCCTGGAAAACGATGGGCGTCGCTATGAACTCACCCGTCTCAAGCGACGCAAAGACGCGCTCGTCGACGTGGACGGTCATCCCTTGAGCGTTGACCCTTTACCGGCATTGCTCGGCAATCTCGACGAAGGCTCCTTTTCCGCTCGCTTCGGTCTCGATCAAGTGGTGCTCGAACGCGGCGCCGAAGCGTTACTGGGTGGCAGTGAACAAGGCTTGTTTGCGGCGGGTACCGCGGGCGCGGAAGCACGCAAGGTGCTCGAAGATTTGGAGAAGCAAAGCTCTGAACTCTACTTGCCGCGCGGCAAGGTACCGCGCTTGAATCGCGCCAACGCCGACTATGAAATCGCGGCTCGTGACGCCAAGCGCGCGGAACGTCCGCCTGAAAAGTGGCTCGAACAGGAGCGAGCTCACCGAGAAGCGACAGCGCTTGTCGTCTCCCTGCGCGCTCAGCGCGGGGAGGTGCGCACGGAGCTGCGTCGCCTCAATCGCCTGCGCTCCTTGATGTCCGATCTGGCGGCTTATCAAGAAACCACAGCGCGCCTCGAAGCTCTCGGCCCCGTGCCGAATCTACCCGAAGACGCGACGCAGAAGCGCATTGATTCCCAACAGCGGCTCCAGGAAGCCCAAGTCGAAGCGCGCCGCATCCGCGAAGAACTCGCCTCGTTTGAGGCTGAAATCGCGGCGCTTCCGCCTCAGTCGCGGCTGATTGAAATCGACGACGAACAACTCGCGCTCTCGACGCGCGTCGGTACCGCTCTCTCTGCCCGCAAGGACATGCCCAAGCGTACAGCTGCACTCTTGGAACAAGCGCGGCAACTGGCCGTGCATTTGCGGGACCTGGGGCGAGATGTCCAGCCAGGTTCAGAGCTTAAGGTGGCTCGTGAAGTGCTCCCCAGCGCCCAGACCATCGGCAGCGTGAGTCGTCTCCTCACCCAACGCGGCAAGCTCACCGCCGAAGTGAGCGCGAGCAGTCGAGTCTGCCAAAAAGTTCTCCTCGAACTCGGTCGTCACGACGAGCAAATGCGGGAGGGACCAGCGCCGGACAATCTTGAGGCGCTTGAAGGCGCTCTCTCCGACGCGCAGGCGGCGCAGGCCCTGGTGGCGAGCCACTTGCAAGACGAAGAACGCCGCGCCGAGGCGCATACCCTGGCCGAGCGCTTGCGCCAGCAAATGGGCACCTCTCTCGGCGCGGAAGAGTTGATTGCACTCTTGCCGACGGCGGATGACTCGACAGCCCGCATCGCCGCGCAACGAGAGCGACTGCGCCGCCGAACTGAGCTGCAAGGCAACCTGGCGCGCCTTGGAGAACAGCAGCGACAGCTTAGAAATCGCCTGGTCGAAGAACAAGCAGACGGACTCCCCAGCGAAGAAAAGCTCGACGCCGCGCGATTGAAGCGCGATGTGCAGCTTGGTCGCCTCGAAAAGGAGACGACCAGCGACGAGCAAGCCCGTGAAGCGGGTTTTGAGAACCTGCGCGGAGCGATCGCGCATGTCGATCACTTGGCCGATCGCTTGCGTCGGGAGGCGGATCGGGTCGCCGAAGCTGCCAGCCTAGTCCGCGAGCTGCGGGCGATTGAGCGTCAACAAGCGACGGTGGGCGAGCAATTGAGCGCCTGCGATGGCGAAATCAGCGAAGCTGCGGCCGCGCATCAAGAACTCGTCGTCGCCCTAGGAATTGGCGGTGAGAGCGGCAGCGGGGGTGCAGAACCGAGCGCGCCGGACCTTGAACGCGCCGAATCGTGGTTTGCCGCTCTTCGAGAACTGGCGGTTGCACTACATCAGGAGCAGGCGCTCGCCGAGGTGATTGCGAAAAAAGAGAAGCGGATCCGGGCTGTCGCTCGTCGTTTGCGCGACACTCTCGCGGATGCGCCAACGGGGATCGGCTTGGCAGGACTCATTGCTCTTGCCACGCGCCGCCTGCGCGAAGGGCATCAGCAGCTGGACCGTCAGCAGGCTCAACAAGAAGCACGCCTGCGCCTCTTGGCGGCTCGCGACGAAGCCGAACTTCGCCAAAAAGAAGCGAGCGTCGCGCTGAGCGTCTGGGAAGAGCAGTGGGCGCGCGCAGTCGCGCCGCTCGGCTTGGAACCAGACGTCCCTGTGGAGCGCGCTCAAGAAGCTCTTTTCACTCTGGATCGCATCGGTCGCCTGGTGGATGTCGCGACGAATCTCGAAGGGCGCATCATCGGTATGGAGCGCGACACCGAGAACCTCGCCGAAGAAGTGCGGCGCATCGCTACGCGTCATTTGCCCGAGCTGCTCGAACTCGATCCAGTCGATGCTGCGGTGGAGCTTCAAGAAGCCATTCGCGCGGCTCGGCGCACCAGCGAAGAACGCGGTCGCATCAAGAAGCTCTTGGACGCGCGCCGCGCGGCACTGTCCGAAGTCGAGGCACGCCGCAGTTCGGCCGAGGCGCAGCTCGCACATCTCGTCGAATCGGCGGGAGCCGCGAGCCTGGAAGAATTGCCGAAAATCGAGGAAAGCGCTCGTGAACAGCGCCACGCTCAAGCGAAAATGAACGAGCTGTCACGGAGCATTCGTGACGCTTCGGACGGCGCCAGCGTGGATGAGTTGATTGAGGAGGCGAAGCCCTGGCACGGTCACACGCGACGCTTGGTCGACCGCGTTGACGATCTCGACGAACAAAATCAAGAGCTGGAAGAATCCTTGCGTGCCGCGGAAAGCGACGCAGAAGGAAAGCGACTCGGCCTCGATACCTATCGTTCAGAAGACGTGGTGTTTGCCCGCCAAGCCGTGAGTCATCAAGCAGCCGAGGCGCGCGCGGCTCTGCGCGAATACTTGGTGCTCAAAGCTGCGCAGACGTTGCTTCACAAGCAGGTGGAAAGTTACGCGGAACAGTTCGCGGGGCCGATTGCCGGTCGCGCGGGAGATCTCTTCGAGCGCCTCACCCTAGGGCGTTATTCCGGACTGAAGATCGGCGTGGGCGAGAAAACGCTGCGCTGCGTGCGCGGGAGCGAAGAGCTCGAAGTGAGCCAGCTGAGTCGCGGTACGCGCGCCCAGCTTTACTTTGCCCTGCGTTTGGCGAGCCTCGAGCAGTACTTCGCGGAACAGCCTGCCGTGCCGCTGGTGTTTGATGACTTGTTCGTCGAGTTCGACGATGACCGCACCACTGCCGCATTTGAGATCTTGGCGGAGATGGCGAGCAAGGTGCAGGTGCTCTACTTCACGCACCTGGCGCGCGACGTGGAGGCGGCGAGCAACGCAGTCGGCCCACATTTGCTGTTTACCCATTCAATTGGGGTAAATTGACGAGAGTGGCGGCAAGTCGGTGCTATCGACTTGCCCGCCCGCGCTCTCAGATCTACGACCTTCTTCGTGAAATTGTTGTCGCGCGCGCTGGTCGCCCTGAGTCTCCCTGTTTTTCTTTTAGCTTGCGAAAAGGACGAGAAACCGTCTGCTTCCACTTCGGCCGCCACAAGCGAAAAGGCGGCGGCCCCAAAGAAGCCTGAAGAAAAGCCAGCTGAGCCCGAGCAGCCGAAAGAAGCGCGTCCGAAAAAGCCGCTCAACGTGCTGCTGCTCACCGTGGACGCCCTTCGTTCCGACATGCCGTGGAACGGTTACGACAAAGAGATCGCGCCGAACCTGAGCAAGCTCGCGAAGGAAAGCGTTGTCTACGAAAATCATCGCTCCATTTCGAGCTACACGGCGCAGACCGTCGCGACGATGATGACCGGGCGTTTCGCTTCGACCCTTTATCGCACGGGGAACTTCTTCACGAACTACTTTGATTCCAACGATTGGATCACCGAGTCGATGCAGGAGAAGGGGATCCGCACCATGGCCGTGCACGCACATCTCTACTTCGATCGCGCGCCTGGTTTGAAGCAGGGCTTCGATATTTATCAAATGGTGCCTGGGCTCACCTGGAACGCTCAGACTGACGAGAGCGTGACCAGCCAGAAGAGCATCCCTGAAATCATCAAGCTGCTCGAAAACCCAGAAAACACCAAGGGGCAGTTCTTCTTGTGGAGCCACTTGATGGATCCACATGATCAGTACGTGAAACACGAAGAATCGCCTGATTTTGGCGGTGACAATCGCGGTCGCTATGACTCCGAGGTTTTCTACACCGACATGTGGCTCGGCAAGCTCTTCGACTTTGTCGCCAAGCAGCCCTGGGCGGAAAACACCGCGATCATCATCAGCGCCGATCACGGCGAAGCTTTCGGCGAGCACGACATGTACAAGCACGCCTTCGAAGTGTGGGATGTGCTCACCCGCGTGCCCCTGATCATCAAGGCTCCTGGTGCCGAGCCGAAGCGCATTTCTGAGCCGCGCACTCACATCGATTTAGCGCCCACGATTTTGGATCTGATGCGAGTCGATGCCCTCGACGGCTTTCAAGGCGAGACCTTGGTGCCAGAAGTTTACGGCGAAGAAGAGCCGGAGAGTCGGGAACCACTCTTGCTTGAACTGGCAGAAGACTCGAACAACCCCGCCAGACGCGCGATTGTTGAAGGCGACTACAAGCTCATCTCTTTTGATTCCGGGCGACTGGCGCTCTTCAACCTCAAGAACGATGCGGGCGAAGAGAAAGATCTGTTCAAGGAAGAGCCAGAAAAGGCCAAGGAGCTCGCCGAGAAGATGAAGGCAGCCTTCGACGACCTGCCCGTCATCAAGCCCTTCGGAGGCAACAAGCTGCGCAGTGGGAAAATTGCGACCGGCCCCAAAGGTCCGCCAAAAGAGGCAGCCGCGCCCCAAGATTCGGCCGCGAAGAAATCAGAGTAAGCTCTCTCGTTCATGGCCGATTTCCCCGACCAAATCGAACTCAAGCTGGAGCTAGACGCACCCGACGATCTCGACTCGTTGCGTGCTGAGGCGGCGCGCTCATTGGGGGTCGCCCTGAAGGAGCTGCCGGAACTGGTGTTGAAGAAGCGCTCCCTCGACGCGCGTCGGGGGCGCATCCACTTCCATTACCTGCTCGAACAAGGAACGCCCGCGATTGTCGGCGAACTGGGCCTACCTCACCCCAAGCAGTGTGAAGGGGAGCGGCGTGTTGTCATTGTGGGCGATGGACCGGCCGGACTCTTCTGCGCTTACCAGCTCGCGCGGGCAGGGGTTCCCTGCCTGGTCGTGGATCGCGGACGCGCGGTGCAGCCTCGCCGACGTGATCTGAAGCTGCTCAACGCGCGCGGCGGTGTGGATGCTGACAGCAACTACTGCTTCGGCGAAGGCGGGGCAGGGACGTACAGCGACGGCAAACTCTACACCCGCAGTCACAAGCGCGGCCCCGTGCGCGATGTGATCGAGGTGCTGGCGCTGCATGGCGCGCCCGAGGCCATTCTCACTGATTCGCGCCCGCACATCGGTTCGAACCTGCTGCCGCAAATCATCTCCGCGATGCGTGAACGCTTGGAAGAATGCGGCGTGGAATTTCGCTTCGGTTGTCGGCTGGAAGGCATCGAGACGGCGGGCACGGGCTCGGACCGACGCGTCAGTGGGGTGCGGCTGCGCAATCTGGAGCTGAATGGCGAGCCCGTGGAGGGCGAAATCTACGACGAATCAGCGACAGAGGTGGTACTCGCAACCGGACATTCGGCGCGCGACATCTTCCGCATGGCGGCGGAATTAGGACTCACCATGGAGCCCAAGGGTTTTGCGCTGGGCGTGCGCATCGAGCACCCACAGGCGTTGATCAACGAGATCCAGTTTGGCCGCCACGCCAAGCACCCCAAGCTCGGCGCCGCTTCCTACAAAGTCGCGACCCAAATCGGCGGTCGAGGAGTGTTTTCCTTTTGCATGTGCCCGGGCGGCTGGATTGTGCCGGCCATGACCGACGCGGAGCATCTCGTCGTGAACGGCATGAGCCTTTCCAAGCGCGATTCTCCCTTTGCGAATTCCGGCTTCGTTGTCGGCATTGAACCTGAAGATCTCGCAAAGGCCGGCATTAAGGGTCCCCTTGCTGGCGTGAAAGTGCAGATGCTTGCGGAACGTGCCGCGCAGGTGGCGGGCGGCGGAAAGAATCAGGCGCCGGCGATCCGCGTTTCGGATTTTCTGGAGGGACGCATCTCTTCCACACTTCCGGACACGAGCTACCTGCCTGGACTCACTTCAAGCGACATCGGCGAAGTGCTCGATTCGACGGGACTGCCCCTCGCGCAAAAAATGAAGGAAGCACTTTCTCGCTTCGGGGCGCGGATGAAGGGCTACAGTTCTCAGGATGCTATTTTGGTGGGCGTGGAGTCGCGCACGAGCGCTCCAGTGCGCCTGATGCGTGATCCGGTCACGCTACAAACGCCGGATGTGCGCGGACTCTATTTGTGCGGGGAGGGGCCTGGTTACGCCGGCGGAATTGTCAGCGCGGCAGTCGATGGACTTCGGGTGGCGGAGTGCGTGTGTGCCGCCCTCGCACCCAAGAATTGAGGCGCGTTTTTCCTCGCGCCCGGGCCGGACGAACGGACTGATGACGAAGGCGGCGGACAGTGGTATCTCGCTCGGACGTCCTGGCATCGGGCTCAGGCGTTAAGAATCAAGCGAGAAACTAGTGAGTCATACTGTCGCCGAGCTGAAGCAACTTCTGAAAACCATTTTCGCCGACTCGATCGTCGAACCCAAGGAGCGTGAAGCGCTAGGTGAGTTCACCAAGTCGATGACGGTCGAGGAAACCGCGGAGGCGTTTCAGCAATTCCTCAAAGAGAAATGGGGCGAGATCATGGCCGATGATGTCATCACAGGCGCTGAACGCGCGCTGCTCGTCAAAATTATGCATGAGCTCAGCTTGGCGCTCGAGCATCTTCCGCTCCAGGCGCGTCATGCGATGAAGGATCACCTCTAAGAAGCCATGATCGGCGCACGTGGGCTGCTCGATGCCCCCGAAGCTCGGAGAGTGACGAGAGTCATCTCCGAGCGCGTGCCCAAGCGCATCGGCGGCCCCCAATAGCCTGTGCCGGTGTTGACGTAGATCTGCGTGCGTCCGAATCGCGCCAAACCAGCGACGACTGGTTGCACCAAGTAGACCACCCAATTCCACGGCCAGAATTGTCCCCCGTGGGTGTGCCCGGAAAGCTGGAGCCCCACATCGTGCTTTTGCGCTTCGTGGATTTCGCGCGGCTGATGAGCCAGCAGAATCACTTCTTCTTCGGGGCGGCGATGTCGCAGCGCATAGGCCAAGTCGGGAGCGTCGCCAAACTCTGCTGCTCGATGATCGGTCACGCCGGCAAGGACAACACTCGCGCCTGCCTTGCGCAGCTTCACTGAGCGATTGCGCAAAGTCGGAATGCCGAGACGTGACAGCTCTTGGATCCACTCGTCAGCTCCTGAATAATACTCGTGATTCCCCGTCACAAAGTAGACCCCATGCTCCGCCCGAAGATCGCGCAGCGGCTCCGTGTGGCGCCCAAGGTTCTCGACGCTGCCATCCACCAAATCGCCCGTGATCGCTATGAGATCCGGCTTCTGTTCATTCGCCGTATCCACCATGTCTTGTACAAATTTTCGACCAATTGTGGGCCCGACGTGAATGTCCGACATCTGCACAATGCGGAAGCCATCAAATTCGCGCGGCAACTTGTCTAGGCTGATATCGACTTCCACTAGCTCAAAACCGCGGGCCACCTGCACGATGGCCGCGCCTCCCATGACTGTTCCCGTTCCAGCAATTGAGCCCGCGAAGAGGCGCCCCAGTACTGTTCTCCGTGTGGGATCTTCTGGCACGTCTTCGGGGCGAGTTGCCTGACGCAGAATCCAGCGTCGCGCGAGTCGTCCCGCGCTGCGGACGATGTCTGTACCGCCAGCCAGGAAAAGATAGGTCGAGAATAGTCCCATCCAAATGAAGGCCAAGAAGGCGAAGGGAGCTGAGATTTCTCGAGCCAGACCTCGACCGAGAATGAAGACTAACGGTTGGCTCACGAGCAGTGCGAGCATGGCGAAGGTGAGCCTCTGGTGAAAGCGAGCAGGAAGCTTCGCGTCGCGAACGAGTCGTCGCCACAAATAGTAGTGAGCTGCGCCGCTGATGGTCGTGATGAGCAGTGTGGCGATGACAATTCGTGTGATGGTCAATGTGGTCCGTTTGATGAGTTTGGCGTCGGAGACCGGTAGGGCGACGGCTCGGGCCTGTGACCGGAACAACTTTTGAGCGAGACGTCTATTCCCGCGCGCTCATCGATCACACTGCTCGCAAAGTGACTTCTCTGCCTTGAGGCGCCGCTTCCGCACCTTCTGACTGAGAAAATGCACAGCTCATGAACCGTGTTAAAGTGCTCGTAAAAAGTAAATAAAGCCAAATTGTGTGCATTCTACCAATGTTTCGACTGGTCGAAACAAGGAGTGTCGTGGGGCAGCTTGAAAGGGCCTCGACTCGTTCTCTTTGAATGCTCTGCTTCCATGATCTGGCGTGCTGTTTGATCGGTCGCGAAACACCCTCGCTATAATCTGGAGAGCGAGTCCAACTACGCAGTATCTACAAGCTTTTCGCTCTCGTCGAGCCTCGACGTCAGAGCACCAGGGCCGTATATGGTCTTCACAGCTAGAAGAGCTTTTCCCATTAGGCGCGCTTCTTCCAACACCAACACCTCGGTCTCTTGAGCACTTGAGTTGCGCATGAGCTGAATCCGGTAACCCACCCCTGAGAAACCCTGTGAGTACCCATCTTCCCGAAGCCACCGACCGCGACCCTCTCGAGACGAAAGAGTGGATTGAATCCCTTGAGTCGGTGATCGCCCATGAGGGCCCTGAACGAGCTCGTTATCTGATGAAACGCGTCATGGACGCGGCTCGTCTCAATCGCGTCGACCCGAAGGGTCCCCTCGTCACCGACTACGTCAATACCATTCCTACCGAAGAGGAACCTGAGTTTCCCGGCGACCGGGATATGGAGAAGCGCATTCGCCGCATCATTCGCTGGAATGCGATGGCGATGGTCCAGCAGGCCAACACGAACTTCCCCGGTCTCGGTGGTCACCTTTCGAGCTACGCCTCGAGCGCCAGCTTCTACGAGGTCGGCTTCAATCACTTTTACCGTGGCGCCGAGCATGAAGGTGGCGGCGACCTCATTTTTTACCAGGGCCACGCGGCTCCGGGCATGTATTCGCGCAGCTTCCTCGAAGGTCGCCTGCCTGTGACGGTCATGGAGCGTTTCCGTCGCGAAGCGCAGCGTGGGGCAGGGCTCTCGAGCTATCCGCATCCTCGTCTCATGCCGAATTACTGGCAGTTCCCGACAGTGAGCATGGGCATTGGCCCCATCACAGCGATCTACCAGGCGCGCTTTGCTCGTTACCTTCACAACCGCAGCATCAAGAACACGGAGAACCAGCACGTCTGGGCTTACCTCGGCGACGGAGAGTGCGACGAGCCCGAATCTTTGGGACAGCTCAGCATTGCGGCGCGCGAAGGTCTGGACAACTTGACCTTCGTGGTGAACTGCAACTTGCAGCGTCTCGATGGCCCGGTCCGCGGCAACGGCAAGATCATTCAGGAGCTTGAAGGGATCTTCCGTGGCGCCGGTTGGGACGTGATCAAAGTGATTTGGGCCCCCGAGTGGGACGAAATCCTGGCCAAGGACAGCGAAGGCGTTCTCCGTCGGCACTTGAACTCAACCGTCGACGGTCAGTTCCAGCGTTTCACCAATGCTCCCGGCGAGTACGTGCGCAAGGAATTCTTTGGCAAGGATCCGCGCATGCTCGAAATGGTCGAGCATCTCTCCAACGATCAAATCAAGCACCTGCGTCGCGGTGGTCATAGTTACCGTAAGCTCTACGCCGCGTACGATCGCGCGATGAAGCTCAAGGGCCAAGGACGCCCGGTCGCGATCCTTTGCCACACGGTCAAGGGTTGGACCCTCGGCGAGGGTTTCGAAGGTGCCATGACTGCGCATCAGAAGAAGAAAATGGGCTTTGAGGAGCTGCGCAGTTTCCGCGACAAGCTCGAATTGCCGATCAGCGACGACAAGCTCAAGGAAGCACCGTTCTACCATCCGGGCATGGACAGCCCTGAGGTCGAGTACATGATGGAGCGCCGTCGTCAGCTCGGTGGCCTCATGCCGACGCGTCGCGCCAAGATGGCGGTTCCTCTGGAATTGCCAGAGAGCAAGCTATATCGCGAGTTCGAGGCCGGTATGGCCAAGGGCGAAGCTTCCACGACGATGGTCTTTGCGCGGTTGTTGGCGAAGTTGATTCGCGACAAGAAGATCGGCAAGCGCATTGTGCCGATCATCCCGGACGAAGCGCGAACCTTTGGTCTCGACGCACTCTTCAGTCAGGTGGGTATCTACGCTTCGTCCGGTCAGCTCTACGAGCCGATCGATCGAGGGAATCTGCTCTACTACAAGGAATTGAAGAGCGGCCAGGTTCTAGAAGAAGGCATCACTGAAGCGGGAGCGATGGCATCATTTTCTTCAGCGGCGACATCTTACTCGGTGTTCGGCGAGACAATGATTCCCTTCTACATCTTCTACTCGATGTTCGGTTTCCAGCGCGTCGGCGATCAAATTTGGGCGGCCGGCGATATGATGAGTCGCGGTTTCTTGCTTGGAGCAACAGCAGGTCGCACGACCCTCAACGGCGAAGGTCTGCAGCATGAAGACGGTCACAGCTTGGTGAACGCTCTCGCCTTCACGAGTATCAAGTCTTACGACCCAGCCTTTGCCTTCGAGTTGGCCACGATCATTCAAGACGGCATGCGTCGCATGTACGAGCTGGAAGAAGACATCTTCTACTATTTGGCTGTCTACAACGAAGACATTCAAATGCCGCCAATGCCTGGCCACAAAGCCTGGGCTGAGGCAACCGGTTTGGATGAGAGCGACGAGATCATGGCGCGTACGCGCCAGGGCATCCTCGACGGTATGTACCTGTACTCCAAGGCGCAAACCACGCTGAGCCATCATGTGCAGCTCTTTGGCTCGGGTCCGATTATGGGTCGTGTGCTCGAAGCGCGAGACTTACTGGCAGAGAAGTACAACGTGTCGGCCGACGTGTGGAGTGTCACTAGCTACGGCGAGTTGCGCAATGACGCACTCAAGGCCGAGCGCTGGAATCGTCTGCACCCGAATGCAGAGCAGAAGGTGCCCAAGATCGCAGAAATTCTTGGTGGCGTGGAAGGTCCATTCATCGCAGCGAGCGACTTCATGAAGGTCTTGCCTGATTTGCTCCGCGAATGGATCCCCGGACGCCTGACTTCACTCGGCACTGAAGGCTACGGGATGAGTGACACCCGCGAGGCATTGAGACGTCATTTCGAGATCGATCGCGAGATGATCACGATCGGCGTGCTCGATACGCTTCGCAAAGAAGGCAAGCTCAAGGGCGAAGTGGTGGCTCAAGCGATTGCCGACTTGGGCGTCGATGCTGACAAGCTTGACCCGATTGATGTGTAAGAGTCCTGTTGACGTCTAGCGCTCTATTGGCATGTAAAAGCCCTAGTCGAAGCATCGACGAAGCCGCTGCTTGTTTTCAAGCAGCGGCTTTTTTCAGTTACCGATGAGTCCTTCCTCTTCTCAGCTGATTGTTCTTGAGCCCGCTCGCAAGACAGCCCTCCGTCGCGCACTCTTGAACTGGTTTGCTAGCAATCGACGCAAGCTCCCCTGGCGCGAGATAGGTTCCCCCTACGCCGTTTGGGTGAGCGAAATCATGTGTCAGCAAACTCGCGTCGATGTGGTGCGTGATTATTTCACCCGCTGGATGAAGGCCTTCCCTGATTTGCCTTCTCTAGCTGCAGCTCAGGAAGAGGATGTCCTCAAGATTTGGCAGGGGCTTGGCTACTATTCGCGCGCTCGTCGACTGCAACAAGGCGCGGCCTACGTGGTGGGGGAATTGGGCGGGAAAATGCCAGAGTCTCCCGAGGAGCTGCAGAGGATCCCGGGAATTGGACCCTATTCAGCAGGAGCAATCGCGAGCATCGCATTTGAGCAACCAGTTCCCGCGGTGGACGGCAATGTCATTCGCGTATTGACACGGCTCTTCGCCCTCCCTGGAGATCCCAATCAAACAGGCCTCAAGAAAGAGCTGTGGAGCCTGGCCGGTCAGCTGGTGGATCCGAAGCAGCCGGGAGCCTTCAATCAGTCTGTGATGGAATTGGGGGCGCTCGTCTGCACGCCGCGAAAACCGTCGTGCATCGCTTGTCCCTGGCGAAAGAATTGCTTGGCATACGCACAGGGCACAGTGGACCAATTTCCGGCGCTGCCAAAAAAAGCTCCACCCACACAGCGGCACATGGCACTTTTGCTTCTGCGTCACCGGGGAAGCTATGCGCTCCTGCGTCTCGGAGCTGACGCCCCTTGGTGGGCTGGGCTCGATGCCTTTCCCTTCGTCGAGGCGGGCTCTCCTGAGACGCTGGAGCCTGAGGCGAGCCAAATGGCTCGAGCCCTGGCAACGGTATCGAAGGCAGCGCCTCTCAGACTCAACCCGCTGAAGCACACGGTGACCCGCTTCAAAGTGCACCTCACACCATATGTGTTCGAAGTGAGCGCAAGAGGTGCCAAGCCAAGCGGATTGCGCTGGGTCCCCTGGGCGCAGCTCCGTCAGGCAAGCCTGCCTGCCCCGCATCGGGTGGCGCTGCGGGCTATTGAAGAGATTGAGGCTGAGCAGGGCTTTCGTAAGAATTCGCAAAAGAAATGAGGGGTCTTGGTGCCGAACGGGCCCTAAAAGCAGCCAAACGACTTTTCCGGAGCCTTCGAGGTATCGCCACGGAAAAGTTTCGCTAGAGTCTCAGGATATGTCGGAACCCCGGCAATTCTCTCTAGAAGCCGTTCGAACCGACGGTTGGTTCGAGCGCATCGGCGAAACGATCGGCAGTTTCCAAGCGCTGTGCGATATTATTGGTGCGCAGTTCTTTGCGTTTGCCATGATCACCGGTGCGCGCATTACAGCCCTCACCGTCGACCGGCGCGTGCCCGACAACACCATGGTCGACTTCACCGTGGGTGAAGAAGGCGATCCGACAGCGGAAGTCCAAAGCGTCACCTTGGGGGAGTTTCGTCAACGATTGGTGGCCGCACTTGTTCAGGAGGAGCCCATCCCGCCAGCACCCACCCGTGACACAGATGTCGAGGGTCTGCAGCAGCACTTGGGAGTTCGTTACCTGCTCCTCGCGCCTCTTTTTGGCTATGGACTGACAACTCTGCGAGTCGACGAAGATGGCTCGCGCGTCGATCTACTGCACGATGGTGTCGAGGAGAATTATCAGCTCTCCGCATTCAGGGCCCGGCTTCGAACTCATGTTCGTCAGGAGCATGAACGCGTCTCTCGCTCGCAGAACGATGGTTCGATTGATCTCGGTCGGGTCTCCGAGGCCGAAGACGCCGCGGCTTCCGCGAACTGGGGCCGGGTGATCCAGTTGCTCGGAGCGTGGCCTGCTCCGCTTGCGATCTTTCTCCGCACGCCTGAAGGCCAGGCGCTCGGCACTGAGGCTCGCGAAACCGTAGCTCGCGGTCTCGCTCTATTGGGCACGGCCTGCGTCGAGCATCAGGATTTCGACAAGGCTGAGGAGATCCTCCGCCTGGCCGTCCAATACACAGGAGACGGCGCTCCAGCGGCGGACGTCTACCTGCGGCTAGGACTCGCCCTGCTTGCTCATGCACGACCTGGCGAAGCCATCGGGCCCCTGCGACGTGCAGTTGCACTACAAGATTCAATTCTAGATGTATGGCCAGCCCTCGGACGTGCGTTTCTTGAAAGAAATCGCAATTTGGCTGCATTCAGTGCTGCCCTGGCTGGTCTGGAGCGTGGAGTACCCCACGAGCAGGTGTGGCCCATCCAGAAGGAGGCGGCAGAACGCTTGGGACCCGCGTACAAAGCCTGGACAAAGTTTCTCGGGGAAAACGACGTCACTGAGCTGTCGGGTCCCGTGAGCAGCAAAAATGCTGCCGAGATTGACGAATCGACCGACACTTCGCCGCCGCCGAGCACTGAAAAGTATCCTGACAGCGCCGATTCGTCACATTAGCGCGATGTCCGCTTTGGGTGACCCTCCGTTCCTGAGGATGACCCACTATTGTCTTCAAACGACCCAGTGTTCTTTTTAATGGCCTGATCCGCGTGACTGCGCGGATTGACAGGGCTTCTCGGGGCGGGTTACATCGCCCGCGCGTTCGGATCCGCCATGTTTCACACCTATCTACCGCTACTTTTTCTCCTACTAGTCGCCTTCGTGTTGGCTGGGGCAATGTTCTTCCTGGGTCATTTCCTGGGTCGTCGTCCCATTAACGCAGAGCAAGCAACTCCCTTCGAATGTGGTAACGACTCAACAGGGTCGAAGGACCTCAAGTTAGATGTGAAGTTCTATCTCACGGCGATTCTCTTCGTCGTGTTCGATATTGAGGTGGTGTTCATCTATCCCTGGGCTGCTTTGTTCAAGGAGCTCGGTTGGACGGGGTTCGCCACCATGTCCGCGTTCATCACGGCATTGGCCGTGGCTCTGGCGTACTGCTGGAAGAAGGGAGCCCTCGAATGGGAGAGCTAACTAAGGGCGGCAACGAAAGCCGCGTTGTTTTGGAAGCGGGAGAAGGTGCTGAGTTCGCGACGACGCGACTCAAGGATATTCTCTCTTGGGCGCAGAAGTACTCGCTCTTCATGTGTCCGTTCGTCACTGCGTGCTGTGGCATGGAGTTCATGAGCGTTTCAGGTCCGCGTTACGACCATTCCCGTTTCGGCGCGGAGGCTCCTCGCTTTTCTCCTCGCCAGAGCGATTTGCTTTGGGTTGTAGGAACCATCACTCAGCGCCAGGCTCCCGTACTCAAGCGCATCTACGAGCAGATGATGGAGCCCAAGTATGTGCTCGCCTTCGGGACCTGCGCTTCAAGCGGCGGATTCTATGACAACTACGCCTGCGTCGCTGGTGCAGACAAAATCATTCCCGTGGACGTCTACGTTCCCGGCTGCCCGCCGCGTCCGGAGGGCGTGCTCGATGGCTTGATGCTTTTGCAAGACAAGATCCAACGAGGCGACCGGACTCCTGGACTTGTGAAGCCCCGTCGCGACTCTGCAGTCGATCACGAAATGGGTGTTGTTTCACTTCGCCGCAACAAGGATGCAGCCCCGTAATGGCCCAAGCTCTTCTCGATCTCGTCAAATCAGAATTCAAGGACGATGTCCTTGGGAGCCACAGTCAGCACGGCGATGAAACTGTCATCGTCAAAGCCTCAGCGTGGTTCACCATTCATCAGTTTCTTCGGGAGGATGCCCGCACAGCCGTGGACATGCTGACGGATCTGACGGTGGTCGATTTCCCCGATCGCGAGCCGCGATTCGAAGTCGTCAGTCACGTCTATTCGCTCCACAAAGGGCACAGGTTGCGGCTCAAGACGTCCGTCGGTGACGAAGATGGCGATGACGCCGTGGTCGCATCGCTCTCGGCAATTTGGGCAAGCGCGAATTGGATGGAACGGGAAGCGTACGACATGTTCGGTGTCACCTTTTCCGGACATCCAGATTTGAGGCGCATTCTCCTTTACCCGGAGTTCGAAGGCTTCCCGCTGCGCAAGGACTACCCGGCGGACAAGATCCAGCCGCTCGTGCCCTTTCGCGAAGTTGATAACAACGAAAAGGTTGCTCCTTTTGACACCCACGAAGGCATGTCCTTCGGCCGCCAGACTCATCAATGGCGCGGCAATGAGGACTCTGAATAATCATGGAACCACTCGACGTAGAACTCGACGAAACTGAAGTCGAGCTGCCGACCGAGCCGATGCTCGTCAATGTGGGCCCCGCTCACCCGGCGATGCACGGCACTGTGCGCTGTGTGATGGAGCTGTCCGGCGAATCGATTCGCAGCGTTGATGTTCAGGTGGGTTACTTGCATCGCGGCTTCGAGAAAATGTGCGAACGCGGTACCTGGAACCAGGTGTTCCCTTATGTGGATCGCTGCAACTACGTGTCGCCTATGCTCAACAACGTGGGCTTCTCGATGGCCTGCGAAAAAATGCTCGGCATTGAAGTACCCGACCGATGTCAGTGGTACCGCATGGCGCTTGGCGAGTTGGCCCGCATGTCAGATCACCTGACCTGCGATGGCGCCATGGCGATGGAACTCGGGGCGTTCACTCCGTTTTTGTGGATGGTCAAGGCACGCGACATGATCTGGGACCTCATGGAGGAGGAAACCGGGGCGCGCTTGACTCACAGTTTTGGGCGGGTAGGCGGTATGGCCAAGCCTCCGACCGATCAGTTCAAGGAGCACGCGCTAGCGGTAGTCGAACAGGTCTTGAAAATTGTCGACGAGGTGCAGAAGCTGCTCTACGGCAACCGCATCTTCTTAGATCGCCTCGACGGAGTCGGCATCATCAGCCAGGAGGATGCGATCTCGTTGGGCTGGACAGGGCCGTGCCTACGTGCTTCGGGGATTCCTTACGATGTGCGTCGCGCACACCCGTATATGAAGTACGGCGAAGTGGAGTTCGACGTACCTGTCGGCAAAAACTCCGATTGCCTCGACCGTTTCATGGTGCGCATCGAGGAGATGCGCGAGTGCGGCAAGATCGTTCGCCAGTGTGTGGAGCGGATGGCAGACACGGGCGAGATCAATGTGAATGATCCGCGCGTCACTTTGCCGGAAAAGTCGGAAGTCTATTCCACGATCGAAGCCACCATTCAGCACTTCAAGATTGTCATGGAAGGGATGAAGCTTCCGGCCGGCGAAGTCTATTCGTACACCGAAGGCGGCAACGGCGAGCTCGGCTTCTACATGGTAAGCGACGGAAGCGGCACTCCTTACCGGGTGCGTATTCGTCCACCTTGCTTTCTCACGACTGCGGGTCTCGAACGAGTCATCACCGGACAAATGGTGGCAGACGTCGTTCCCTGCTTTGGTTCACTCAACATGATTGGCGGGGAGTGCGACCGTTAAGGCTTTGAGCCAAACGGATTTGTTGCACCCGATTTAGGACGCCCAGAGGATACATGCCGACCTTCAAGCTCGATGGCCGAGAATTAGAATTCGAACCAGGGGATACTATTATTCAAGCTGCGCATCGTGCGGGCGTGGATATTCCTCACTACTGCTGGCATCCAGGGCTCAGCGTGGCAGCCAACTGCCGCATGTGTCTCGTCGAAGTGGGGCCGCCTCCCGGTCGCGCACCGATGATGCTCGATGTGTTGCGTTACGACGAGAAGAAGGGCGACTACATTCCCGCCAAGAAGCCGAAGCTTCAACCTTCTTGTCAGATGCCTGTTGCCGAGGACATGGAAGTAAAGAGCCAGACCTCGGAGCATGTGAAAGAGGCTCGGTCGGCCGTTCAGGAAATGCTCCTGCTCAACCATCCGGTGGACTGTCCCATCTGTGACCAGGCTGGCGAGTGCCGCCTCCAGGATTATTGGCTGGAACACAGCGGCAAGAAGAAGCGCATGAAGGACGAAATCATCCACATGCCTAAGGCTGTCGATTTTGGTCCGACGATTGTTTACGACGCCGAGCGCTGCATTGTGTGCACGCGTTGCGTGCGCTTCTGTGAAGAAGTGGTGGGCGATCCTGTGCTCGATAAGCGTGAACGCGGTAACTTGGGGGAGATCGTTCTCGCTCAGGGGCGAAAGCTCGACCACGCTTACACGCTGATGACCGAGCATGTCTGCCCCGTGGGAGCTCTCACAGCGAAGGACTTCCGTTTCAAAGCGCGCGTTTGGTTCCTCCGCTCGGTTCGTTCGGTGTGCCAGGGCTGCGCGACAGGCTGCAACGCCTACACGGACTACGATCCACGCAATCAGACTGTTTACCGTCACCGCCCCCGCGAGAATATGGCCGTCAACAAGTACTGGATGTGCGACGAGGGCGTACTTGATTATCGCCGCGTGCACGACAATCGCTTGCTTGAAGCTCAGGTGAGAGGCAGCGCCAAGGTCTTGGATGAAGCACTGGCAGCTGCTGCCGACGAGTTGAAGTCGTTGGGCTCAACCACTGCGGTTCTCCTGAGCGCTGAGCATTCGAGCGAAGACAACTTTGCCGTGTGGAAGCTGGCTGAAGCCCTCGGGATCCAGAAGGTTTACCTGAGCGGTCGTCCCGATGGCGAAGGCGACGACATCCTGCGCAACAAGGACAAGAACTCGAATCGCGCCGGAGCCGGTGCGGTGGTGGGTGTTACTGCTCTCGGCGACGTGGCCGCGTTGACCGCCGCTCTCGAGGCGGGAGAAATCACCCATCTTCTGGCTCTCGGTTCTCAGCTGGAAACGGAAGCAGCGGGTGCCGCTTTGGCCAAGGCGAAGAGCGTTGTCGCTCTCTCGACTCACGAAGGGCCGATTGCCTCCGCTGCGAAGGTACTCTTGCCGGCATCCAGCTGGGCGGAGGCCGCTGGCACATTCGTCAACGCACAAGGCTTGGCTCAACTGAGCGAGAAGGCAGTTACTCCTCAAGGGCAATCGCAGCCGGCATGGAAGCTAGTACTGCGTTTAGCCGAATTGCTCGGTAAGGAATTGCCTTTCAAAAAAGCGAAAGAGGTCAAAGCGGCAGTGGCGCTGTCGAGCTCGGCCAGCACTCAAGGAGCAGGTGCATAATGGACTTTCTCACAACTCCTCAGTTTTTGGTCGGTGCCATAGGAGCGCTCAAGGCTGTCGCGATCTGCATGTTCGCGATGAACGTCGGCGTCATTCTCACGTGGGTGGAGCGTCGTTTGCGCGGCATGATCCAGGACTGCATTGGTCCCAATCGCGCCGGTATCCCCCTACCTGGTAAAGTCGCAGCCGTTTCTCTCGCTGCAGGTCCAGGCTTGACCATCGGTGGTGCCGTATTCGCACTAGCGTTTCTGCTCGATCATTTCGCGCTCTTCGATTCAATTGGCATTGAACGCTCGACCTTTGGTTTCGTCTTCATTCAGGGTTTCATTTTCATTACTTGGATCACCTTCTCGGCGATCACCCGTGGCGTACGAAAGTCAGGCGCCCAGAACGCAGTTGAGAAGGAAATCGCTTCGCTTGGTTCGCCGCGTGGTATCGCGATGGCTGGAATCGCAACCCAGATCTTCGTATTTGCGCTCAGTCTGATTGTGGTGGGTACTCGGTTTGAGGTGGACTTCACCAACGGCACCTACTGGGGCGGAGCGGCTCTACTTGGTGGCATTGTGGCAGCAGCCGCGCTTCATGTCGCCAACGGGTACGCGCAGCAAAAAACTGTACGTCTCACCTTGCTGGGTCTGCTGCACCCAGCGGCGGACGGCGTAAAGACAGCCTTCAAGGCCGACTTCGTCCCGCCCAATGGCGACAGGTTGATGTACAACATCGCGCCTTGGATCACCTTTCTGCCCGCCCTAGTGCTCTTGGCGGTGGTTCCCTTTGGACCGACTCTGTGTTTCGGGGACGTCGGTGGAGGCTGGCCAGATTTTGCGGACTTTCAGGGTGTGGAAGGCGCGGGCAATCGTTGTCAGGCGGCCTCAATCTCCATGCAGGTCGCGGACTTGAATGTGGGGATCCTCTACTTCTTCGCCGTGGCTGGAACGGGAATTGTGGGCGCGGCCCTCGCGGGTTGGGCGAGTGACAACAAGTTCTCGCTGCTCGGTGGCATGCGCGCTGCGAGCCAGATGGTTTCCTATGAGGTGACTCTTGGCTTGACGGTGATTGGCGCCCTCATGGTTTATGGCACGGTGCGCATTGACGAGATGGTGCTGTGGCAGGCGGAAAACGCTTGGGGCATCTTCGTGCAGCCCCTGGCATTCTTCCTGTTTATCGCCGCAGCAATCGCGGAGACGAAGCGCGTTCCTTTCGACCTGCCTGAAGGTGAAAGCGAAATCGTTGCAGGCTATTTTACTGAATATGCCGGCATGAAGTTCTCGATGTTCTTCTTCTCCGAGTTCATTGCGGTAGTCTCGTCGAGCACCATCATGGCGGCTCTGTTCTTTGGCGGCTGGCATTTGCCCTTCGTCACGGCTTACGGAATCGAAGTGTTCGTGGGTCAGACGAGCTACTACTCTGCAGCGATTAATCCTAACATTCTCGCAGTGATCGGTGTGCTCGGATTTGTCGGCAAGATCATTTCGCTCTGCCTCTTGCAGGTGGTCATTCGCTGGACTCTCCCGCGATTCCGCTACGATCAGCTCATGCGACTCGGTTGGCGTAAGTTGCTTCCCGTTTCGCTGCTCAACATTATGGTAACAGCCACCGTGATGCTGGCGATTCAATCGTCATCAGTGGCGATGCAGGCCAACTTGGCCGTTCTTGCCCAACTATCGATGGTAGTCCTTGCGGCAATCGGGCTCGGCTTGGGGGTTGCTCTAGTCGTCTTCCTCTTCGTCCCCACCTACAAACAGCGTCTCGTGGTCAACTCTGCTGCCCGTTATGCCGAGCTCATGGGCGGTACTCGCGAAGCCCGTATGGAGGCTTGAGAGATGTCTGAATCGACTCTTTCTAAGAAACCTACTCTGTCTGAGAATACAAAAATGTCTGAACAATCGCAGTCACAGGGCGCTGTCAAGTACACGGCTGGTCTTGGACCTCAGCAGGTGAAGGGTCGTGTCGTGGAAGCACCGCCTCGCGGTGCTTCTGTGCAGGGTTACATCCCCGAGATCATCAAGGGCCTCGGAAAAACGATTGGCTATGCTCTTCGCAACACGAAGGACATGGCGCTCGGAACCCGAAATGACCCCGTCTTGGAGTCGATTTCTCACGGCATCAACACGATCTCCTATCCCGAGCAGAAGCGCCCCTATCCCGAGCGCTTTCGTGGTGTTCATCGTCTCACTCAGCGTGATGATGGCTCGCCGCGCTGCGTCGCCTGTCTTTGCTGCTCTACGGCTTGTCCGGCTCAGTGCATTCACATCGAGGCAGGGGACTATGAAGGCGACAAGCCACGCGAAGGCTACGAAAAGTATCCCAAGCGTTTCGTGATCGACGAACTTCGCTGCATCTTCTGCGGCTATTGCGTTGAAGCATGTCCCTGTGACGCCATTCGAATGGACACAGGCATTCACCCGTCTCCTTATGACTCCCGCGATCAGTTCATCTACGAGAAGGATCTTCTCCTGGCGATCCCCGGGCGGGTGGGGGAACACAAGACCGAGAATCCGCGCGTCGAGCGCGGAGAGGCCGACTATCCTGGGGTGACCCGGGATCACGGTCACTGAGTCGAAGTCGTTTCTGGCAATCAAGAGCTAGTTCCTCGGCTCAATAAGCGGCGCCCTCGGGCGCCGTTTTCTTTCGTCGCTGTCGCATTTTGCGCTGCGAGAACTCAACGTGTCCGCGGAGCGGTCGCATAGGAGCTTATGAAGAAAGCTCCGATACCGAGCTGCGAAGCGGAGCGTCTTTCCGAACTACTTGACTACCAAGTTCTCGATACCCCGCCCGAACAGGGATTCGACGACCTCACGGCATTGGCCAGTGAAGTCACGGGGAAGCCGATAGCGCTGGTCAGTCTGATTGATACCGAGCGCCAGTGGTTCAAGTCCAAGCTGGGGATCGACGCGCCTGAAACCCCCAGAGACGTTTCCTTCTGCGGTCACGCGATTCACAGTGACGAGGTCTTTCTCGTCGAAAACTCGCTCGAGCATCCCGACTTTGCGGACAATCCTCTGGTCGTTGGTGGTCCGCGTGTCCTTTTCTATGCCGGCGCACCACTGATTACGCCAAGAGGGTTAAGGCTTGGCACCTTGTGCGTGATTGATCAGGAGCCAGGTACTCTCAGTAATCGTCAGATGCTGGCCTTAAAGCGGTTGGCCCGTCAGGTCGTCTCTCAACTCGAACTGCGTAAACATGCCCGCCAGCTTGAATTTGCCAGTGCAGCGAAATCTCGGTTCATCGCTGGCTTGAGTCATGAAATCCGCACGCCTCTCAACGCTGTGAACGGGGCGCTTCAATTGTTCGAAAAATCGTCCTTCTCCGAGGAAGACCAAAAGCTTTTGGAAATGGCCCAGCAAGGGTCTTCCACTGTCTTGCAGCTGATCAATGACGTGTTGGACATGTCGAAGATTGAGGCGGGGCGGCTCGAACTCTCGCTCGAACCCGGGGAGCCTCTTCGGATGGCGGTCGCTGCAGTCGAGATATTCCAGCATCGCGCTCGGGCTGCTGGGATTCACCTCCGCTTTGAACAGTCCGGAGAGCTGCCGGGGCTTTTCTTGATCGATTCACTTCGGCTGAAACAGGTGCTCCTGAATCTGGTGAGCAATGCTGTCAAGTTCACGCTCAGGGGAGGGGAGGTGGTGGTCGGTGTCGAGGTCGGTACCTCGGAAGATACCGGTCGGCTCAGATTTTTCGTGAAGGATACAGGCATCGGCATGGGGAGCTCGACGCTTGAAAGCCTCTGCGAACCATTTCAGCAGGCTGACGCGACGATTCAGACTCGATTTGGTGGGACCGGACTGGGGCTGGCCATCAGCAAGAGTCTGGTGGAACTCTTCGGGAGCCGGTTCTTGATTGAATCGGAGGTTGGTGTCGGAACCTGCGTGTCCTTCGTCGTCCATTTGACTCCCGCGTCTGCAATTGAAGAAGCGAGTATTCCGGGGGCAGCGAGCATCGCGTGCGGGAAGGTTCTCATTGTTGACGATGTGTCGACGAACCGGACTATCCTCGATCGTATGCTGCGCAACTGGGATCTGCCGCGCCTTCAGGCTGCCTCCGGTCTCGAGGCTTTGCAGATTTTTCGAGATGAGCGCCCGGACGTTGTGCTGCTTGATCTGCAGATGCCGGAGATGGATGGTTACGAAGTGCTGCGGCACATTCGGGAGATCGAAGCCGAAAATGACAATTCGGTCCCTGCGCGAGTCATCGCGGTCACCGGTCAGGCTTACGACGATGACGTCAGGAAGTGTCTGCGGGCTGGCTTTTACAGCCACCTGGCGAAGCCGGTTTCCATGGCAAAGCTGAAAAATCTGCTGCTTTTTGCCTAGGCGCAAGCTGAGCATTGTTCGGGTTTCACGAGCGGCCTGCCGGTGATAGGAGGGGCTGGCGCATGGCCACTTCCTACGAACCAGTCATCGGGCTGGAGATTCACGCCCAACTCCCTACCCAGAGCAAATTGTTCTGTGGTTGTTCCGTTGATTTCGGCGAAGAAGCTAACACCCACGTCTGTCCTGTTTGTCTGGGGCTGCCTGGGTCTCTACCTGTACTCAATGAGCAGGTGCTCAGTTACGCCGTCCGGGCGGCGCTTGCCCTCAACTTGACGATTCGTCAGCGCAGCATCTTTGCGCGCAAGAACTACTTCTATCCTGACCTTCCTAAGGGCTACCAAACAAGCCAGTTTGATCTGCCGTACAGTGAGCACGGCTACTTGGACATTGAGGTCAACGGCGTCAAGAAGCGCGCAGGGATCACTCGCATTCACATGGAGGAGGACGCCGGAAAGAACGTTCACGGGAAGGGGGCCGACTCTGCGGTCGATCTGAACCGCGCAGGGACTCCGCTGATTGAGATTGTCGGGGAGCCCGATCTTCGCTCAAGCGCGGAAGCAGCGGACTACATGCGCCGTGTGCGTGACATTCTTGTCTTCATTGGTGTCAATGACGGCAACTTGGAGCAGGGGAGCTTTCGCTGCGATGCCAACGTTTCGCTGCGTCCTGTCGGGCAAGAAGAGTTCGGTGTGCGCACGGAGCTGAAGAACATCAACTCGTTCCGCTTCGTGCAAAAAGCGATTGATGTCGAAATCGCGCGCCAGAAAGGCATCCTCCAGGCCGGTGGCACCATCCACATGGAGACGCGTGGCTACAATGCGGAGGACAACACGACCTATTCGTTGCGTTCCAAGGAAGAAGCGCACGATTATCGCTACTTCCCTTGTCCTGATTTACCTCCGGTGGTGGTTTCTGACGAAATGCTCGCTACCGAGCGGGCCAATTTGCCCGAGCTACCTGAGCAGGTGCGAGCTCGTTGGGCTCAAGAAGGCCTGGCCGACGAAACGATCTCGACCCTGACCCAGCATCCGGCCTACGTACGTTTTGTTGAAGCGGCGCGTGGCGCAACAACAGCGGTCCCGCTCAAGAAGCTCGCGAACTTTGTCAGTACCGAGGTGCTTCGTGGAGCATCAGTGAAGGGACTCGAGGCCAAGTTCACGGTGCAGCCTGCGCAGATTGGGCAGCTACTCCAGCTGGTCGAAGAAGGAAAAATTTCTGGGAAGCAAGCCAAGGAAGTCTTCGCGGCCATCGAGGGGACTGAAAAGTCTCCGGCAGAGGTCGTCGATAGCTTGGGACTCGCAGTGGTCAGCGACACTTCGGCCATCGAGGCGATCTTGCGCGAACTGATTGCGAACAATCCGAAACAGGTGGCGGGCTTGCGCGAAGGAAAGAAACAGCTTGCAGGGTTCTTCGTCGGACAAGTCATGAAGCAGACCCAAGGATCGGCCGACCCGAAGACAGTAAACCAACTCCTTGAAAAATTGCTCGCTGAAGCCTGATGCGCACCACCTGCCCAGGCAAGAGTCCCTTATATTCACTGAAACTTTCCGCGTTTGCTGGCGTGGGCCCGCTGTCGGCCCTACATTCGGTTGGCCGTGTCTGAGTCTCCTACTACATTGCCTGATCCCGGCAGCGAAAAGCCGAACCCGCGCAAGCTGAACGTCGTTCACCAGGACAAAAAGCCGTCTTGGTTGAAGGTGCGTGCGCCAGGTGGCGAAAACTACGCTCAGCTGAAGCAGACTTTGCGCAAGCTCGATCTGTATACAGTCTGCGAAGAAGCTCGCTGTCCCAACATGGGAGAGTGCTGGGGATCGGGAACAGCCACAGTCATGCTGCTCGGGCATACCTGCACGCGTGGTTGTCGCTTTTGCGCCGTCACGACGGGAAATCCCCGTGGTTACGTTGATCCGCGCGAACCGGAACACGTCGCACAGGCGATCGCGAGCGTGGGACTCAAGTATGTCGTTTTGACGATGGTTGATCGTGACGATCTGCTCGACGGCGGAGCGGCCCACATGGGGCGAGCGGTGAAAAACCTGCATCGCCTTCAGCCAGACCTACTCGTCGAGACTCTCGTCGGGGATTTCGGCGGGCGTCGGCGTGACATTGCTACCATGCTGGATGCGGAGCCCGACGTCTTTGCTCACAACATTGAGGTCCCGAGGCGACTCACTCCATTCATCCGCGATCAACGCTGTGACTACGATCTTTCTCTTGGCGTGCTCAGGCGCGCGAAGGAGATCGCGCCACAGCGCTTTGTGAAGAGTTCTATCATGGTCGGCATGGGCGAGACCGATGACGAAGTCTTCGAAACGATGCGCGATCTCAAGAGTGCAGGCGTCGATATCGTCACACTTGGACAATATCTACGTCCGACCGACAAACACGCAGCTGTCGATCGATTCGTGCACCCTGACGTATTCGCAGAGTACGAGAAGCAGGGCTACGAACTTGGATTTGAGTTTGTGGCCTCAGGACCATTGGTTCGCTCAAGCTACCATGCAGCCGAGGGCTTTGTGGGAGCCCGGCTGAAGAAGGGGCAACCCGCTATTCCGACGCGTGGGGAGGGCAGCGACAATGCGAGGCCGGTCGATACTCTTGCTCCGCTTGGAGCCGGTTCCATCCCGGACGTCCCGAAGCAGCCCCAATTGATTCAAGCTCACCAGCTCCTCCGCCGCTCCTGAGGCAGGGTAACTTTTTCCTCGCGTAGGTGATGACAATAACCCAATTGGGGTGCGTATTTGCTTACTCGGTGCGGCGATCCGGTGGCGTTCGACGCACAATTGGCCTTCGAACGCGGCTCGTCACTACATGGTTACAAATGGTCAGCCTTTCTGTAGTCTGCTGCGCCCAATGGCCCCAGTGAAGGAGCAAATTTCAGCCCAGGAAAGATACCCCGTCGTACGCGTTTTGCGCGACGATGGAACACTTGATCCTGCGATGGATCCCCATCTCTCTCTTGAGGAGGTGGAGCACATTTATCGTTATCTCCAATTGACGCGTACCTTGGACCGACGACTCACAGCGCTCCAGCGTCAAGGGCGTGTCGGGTTTCATGTCGGGTCTCTCGGTGAAGAGGCCGCCATCATCGGAGCGGCCTACGCGCTCAGAGATTCTGATTGGGTGTTTCCTTGCTATCGAGAGTTGGGTGCTGCGCTCGTGCGGGGTTTCGAACTGCAGACATTTATGGACAACATGTTTGGCAACTCGAACGACACGGTAAAGGGTCGTCAAATGCCTGACCACTATACTTGTCGTGAGAAGAAGTTCGTCTCGATTAGCTCGCCTGTAGGAACCCAAATCACGCAAGCAACAGGCTTTGCCTGGGGCGCGAAAATTGATGGTCAAGATCTCGCTACACTGGTGTTCTTCGGCGATGGGGCGACAAGCACGCCTGAGTTTCATAGCGGGATGAATCTGGCGGGGGTGTTCAAGATCCCGACCATCTTCTTCTGTCGGAACAACGGTTGGGCGATCAGTACTCCGACTGAGCGGCAAACCGCGTCAGAAACTTTTGCTCAAAAGGGCGAAGCCTACGGAGTGCCTGGGGTCCGGGTAGATGGCAATGACCTTTTCGCTGTCGTCGCGGTGACTCGCCAGGCTGTAGCTCGCGCTGAGGCTGGAGAGGGCGCCACCTTGATCGAGGCATTGACCTATCGCATGGGTGGACATTCGACGAGTGATGACCCGGATGCCTACCGAGGTCATGATCAGCTTGCCGCTTGGCAAGCTCGGGATCCGGTGGAGCGCGTGCGTACTTACTTGGAGAGTCAGGGCGCATGGGACGATGGCAAAGAGGCAGCAATGTTGTCGGAGCTTGATGAGCGCTTTCGCCATGCGGTGGCTGTGAGTGAGTCGACTTCGCCCCCATCGCTTGAAAGTATGTTTGACGACGTCTACGCGACGCCGCCGTGGAATCTCGTGGAGCAGCGGGAGCAACTCGTGAAGGGGCCCCGTGCGCCGAAGGCGCACTGATCTGAGCTTGCTCAAGGTCGGGAATTCAAAACGATGCCGAAGATGAACATGGTTCAGGCGATCAACGACGCGCTTCGTGTCGCGATGTCGACAGATCCTCGTGTGGTGATCCTAGGAGAAGACGTGGGTAAGGTGGGAGGTGTCTTCCGCGTCACGTCCGGACTGCATCAAGAATTTGGTGACAATCGAGTTATCGATACACCTCTCACCGAGAACGGAATTATCGGGGCGGCTGTGGGAATGGCGATGTACGGCATGGTGCCCGTGCCGGAGATCCAATTTGCGGACTTTATTTGGCCAGCCTACGAACAAGTGGTCAACGAATTGTCGAAGTATCGCTATCGCTCAGGTGGTGAGTATTCCGCAGGGATGGTGATTCGGACTCCGGTTGGTGGAGGCATTCGCGGAGGGCACTATCATTCTCAGCACCCCGAGGCGCAGTTTATCTGCTTGCCGGGAATCAAAGTTGTCATTCCTTCAAATGCTCATGACGCGAAGGGGCTCTTGCTTTCCGCCATAGCCGATCCCGATCCGGTCGTGTTTTTCGAACCAAAGCGAGTCTATCGCGCCGCCAAGGGCGAGGTGCCCGAGGGCGATTATCGGGTGCCGCTGTCGAAAGCGTCCATCGTGCGTCCGGGACGTGACATCACGATACTTGCTTACGGAGCGATGCTCTATGAGGCGCTCGACGCTGCAAGCAAGGCTGCAAAACAGGGCGTTGAGTGTGAGGTGATCGATCTCCGTACGCTTTGGCCAGTTGATATTGAAACAATCGTGGAGAGCGTGAGGAAAACAGGCCGAGTTGCGGTTGTTCATGAAGCTCCGCGTACCGGTGGTTTTGCCTCGGAATTGATCACACTTATTTGCGAGAGGGCATTTTATCACCTTCAAGCGCCTCCCGTGCGCATTACAGGCTTTGATACGCCGTTTCCCTATGCTCTTGAGGCAGAATACATGCCTCTTTCCCATCGCATTCTTCCGGCGGTCGTGGAAGCAGTTCGCAACAGTTGATTCTGGAGCGAATTTTCGCCAAACAGATAATACGTCTGGCTGCGAACCAGTCAGAACCCGTACGCCGCGGCGTGCGTCGCACCGAGGCTTCGGTGACCTACCCAAATTTTACCTCGCTCAGCGGAGTGTTGAGCGACAACAAAGAGTTCCCCCACTATGTCCAAGTTCGAGTTCAAGCTGCCGGATATCGGCGAAGGTGTTACCGAAGGTGAGATCGTGAGTTGGCTCGTCGCCGTTGGTGACGAGGTGACCGAAGATCAAGAGATCGTCGAGGTGATGACCGACAAAGCGACCGTCACAATCGGAGCCCCAAAAGCCGGCAAGATTCTTGAGCTTTGCGGTGGTGAAGGGGACGTGATTCCCGTGGGGAACAACCTGGTGGTCTTCGATACCTCAGGCGGCGGTGGTGCTGCTGCCGAGCAGGCTGGTGAGTCCGATGCTCCTGCTCAGGAAGGCAAGCAAGAGAAGCCTGACAAAGAAGGCCAGCAAGAGAAGCCTGACAAGGAAAGGAAGCAAGAGACCACTGCCTCAGCTGTCGGGGACATCAAAGAAGACTTGCCCGGCACGTCGGAGGAAGTATCCGAGCCGGAGGCAGGTAGCCCAAACGAAAAGCCGCTCGCTGCTCCGGCCACACGCAAACTGGCTCGCGATCTTGGTGTTGAACTTTCCAGCGTACCCCCGACGGGTTCGGCGGGACGCATCACTCGTGAAGACGTTGAAAAATTTGCCCAGGGTGGGGGAGCGTCCAAGTCTTCTGAGCCTGCATCTGGCCAGGGGCCCGCTGCGCCTGCGCCCGCAGCTCTTCCCACCTCTTCTCCTCCCTCAGCTCCTGAAGACAAGCGAATTCCTATTCGTGGTCTTCGCAAGCGCATCTTCGAGAACATGGCGCGCTCGAAGCGCACAGCAGCTCACTTCACCTATGCGGACGAAGTGGAATGCACCAAGCTCGTCGAGCTTCGTAATCGTACCAAGGCCTATGGTGATGAAGCTGGCGTCAAGCTCACCTTCTTGCCCTTCATCGTGAAGGCAACCGTTGCGGCTCTCAAGAAGCATCCTGCGCTCAACACCTGGGTGGATGACGCGAACAACGAGATGATTCAGAAGGCTACCTACGATATCGGTATCGCCACGGCGACCGATGCAGGCTTGGTGGTTCCGGTCGTTCGCAATGCTGATCGTCTCAGCATCATTGAGATTGCTCGCGAAATTGGGCGCATGGCGAACGATGCGCGCATCGGCAAAATCAATTCTGCGGACGTCGGCGGTTCAACGTTTACTGTCACGTCTTTGGGGCGTTTGGGCGGTCTGTTTTCGACTCCGGTAGTGAACTACCCAGAGGTTGGAATCATGGGCATTCATGAAATGAAGAAGCGTCCGATCATCGTCGACGATGAGATCCGTATTGGACACGTCATGGTGCTCGCATTGTCGTTCGACCATCGAATCATCGACGGCCATGTAGGTGCGGCCTTTGCTCAGGAAGTGAAGTCGCTTCTTGAGGATCCCGACCGATTGCTCGTCGAGATGGTGTGAAGTAGGTCCCAACGAAGATCGTCAAGAGAAGCCCGGTGCATTTGCGTCGGGCTTTTTTGCGTCGAGAGAACCCGTAGTGACGAAGTAGGTTGATGTGCGAGATGTGGTCTAGTGTGTGAACGGTATGTTAGTGCTGGAAATCTACACGGGTAGTATTTGTTCCGGATTCCGCTCGCCCCAATTCCTCTCTCGTTGTAGTCTCTTCCCTGTCGGTGGACACAGGTACGTACCAGACGTATCCAAATGTTTACCTCCGGATCCCACATGAGACTTATCCAGTTCGCCTCCTGCCTTCTATTCACTACCGCTTTGGCAACCTCTGCCTTTGCCCAAGAGACCGCTCCGTCCAGTGCCGACATCAAGAAGGCGGCCTCCTCATATGACATTGGTCGCGAACGATACCGAGAAGGTAACTTTACGGAAGCGGCGGAGAAATTTGAGGCAGCCGACGATTTCGCGCCAAGTGCTCCAGCCCTTCGTTTGGCAATCGCGGCGCGTAAAGAGGCCGGGCAATTACCTCGCGCCGCTACGTTAGCCGCGTTGGCACTCGAACGTTACGCCGGACAGGAACCGATCGCTGAGGAAGCCCAGGCGCTGATCGACGAGATCGGCCCGGAGCTCTCCAAGCTGAGCATCAGCTGCGATTCACCCTGTGAGTTGTTGTTGAACAACCGCATCGTGCACGGAGCGGCTGCGTCGACAAGAACTCTCTATGTTTCCCCCGGAAGCGTCACCGTCCGCGCCGGCTGGAGTCAAGAACGCTCCCAGAGCGAGACCGTGGATGTCACCCAAGGCGAGGAGCGCGAAGTCTCGTTCTACGCACCCGATATCCCTGAAGGACCGGTTGAAGCTGCTCCAGCTCCCGTCACGGGCAATATCGATTCCTCCAACTCGGTAGGAGCAGATCGAAAGTCAGAAGGTTGGAGCCCGGCCGTTTTTTGGACTGGATTGGGAGTCACGGCCGTCGCTGGAGGCGCCACCGTCATTCTTGGCGTGAATGCTTTAAACAACCCTGGGAAAGATGTCGTGCAGGACAAGTGCATGAAGGGAGACGAGGATTGTGCTGAGTACAAGCAGGGCGTTCAAAACCAGATGTATGCCAACATCGCGCTTGGAACGACCGTCGCAGCTGGACTTTTCACCATTGTCGCCGGCGTATGGCTGACAGATTGGGGCAGCGATGACAGTGACAGTGTTGCCTATAAAGATGGCGATCTTTCTATCCGCCCGACTTTCGCGGTAGGCGACGGTGCGCTACTTGGTGCATCAGGAACGTTTTAACCCGAAATCTGGATAAGGAATCATCTTGGGAGCAAATCTGCTCGACCTGTCAGCGGGACGACAGTTCGTTGACCGCTATGAACTCATCGGGGAAATTGCCTCAGGTGGGATGGCGACCGTGTATCTGGCGCGCCTGACGGGTGTGGGCGGTTTCCAACGCATGTTTGCGATCAAGCGGCTTCACCCTCACCTTCAGGGTGAGAAGGAATTCGTGGAGATGTTTCTCGATGAAGCCCGGCTGGCGGCGGGTATCCATCATCCGAACGTCGTCCCTATCCTCGAGGTCGGAGCTAGCGATAGCGGTTACTACTTGGTGATGGAATACATCGAGGGAGAGACTCTCGCTCGACTACTTGCACGTGCCGCTTCACAGAAGGAGCGCCTTCCGATCCCGATGGTGATTCGCCTTGGACTGGACACTCTGTCCGGACTTCACGCAGCTCATGAGTTGCGTGACGAAACCGGAGGCTTGGCCGGGGTTGTTCACCGCGACGTATCACCGCAAAATGTGTTGGTCGGTGCCGATGGGATTTCACGCATCACCGATTTCGGAGTGGCGCGGGCGGCCAGTCGACTGACGGCCACGCGAGTGGGTCAGCTCAAGGGCAAAATTGCCTACATGGCTCCCGAGCAAGCGCGGGGAGAAGAAGATCTCGATCGTCGCGCCGATGTGTTTGCGGCTGGTATCGTGATTTGGGAAAGCTTGGCCCATCGACGTTTATTCAAAGCGTCGAGTGAAGCCGGAACTCTCGCTCGTGTGCTCAACGATCCCATCCCTAGTCTTTTCGAGTCTGCGCCGCACGTTCCTCAGGCGATCTGCAATGTAGTGATGCGGTCGCTTGAGAGAGATCGAGATCGACGTTTCAGCACTTGTGCCGAGTTTGCGGATGCGCTTGAGCAAGCGGCCAGTCAGTCTGGACTGCTGGGGACTTCACGCGACTTACGCGCCTACATGAATTCAAGTCTCGGGACGGACATTCATGCTCAGCGCGAAGCCGTGCGAGCGTGGACGGCTCAAGCTGACAGCCAAGTGGGGCCGCCTCCCCAACACACTCCATCGGGTTTGACCGGCACGACTGGCGCGCAGGCGATCGATCTGGACGAGACCACGCACGTTCGTTCAAACAGCACGGCGCGCAACATTGCACTTGCTCTTGGCGTGGCGCTTCTCGGTGTCGGCGGATTCCTCGGCTACCGAAATTTTATCGCCCCTCAGCCAGCGACGACCGTCGGATCTGCTCAGGCTCCGACGCAGGCGGATACCAGCGGGCCGGAACCGACGACGGAAGAAGGGGCAGATCCAGTACCAGTGGATACTAGCTCTTCGGAGGATGCCACTCCTCCAACGGATGCCACTCCTCCAACGGATGCCACTCCTCCAACGAATACCGACGCGGATGTGAAGCCTGAAATCACAACCCCGCCTCCGTCTCCAAGCCCTGCTCCTGTGCCGAACCCTGCTCCGCGGGTTCGTCCGCGGCCCGCGCCAGATCCTGCGCCTCGTCCAAGCCCCAATCCTCCGCCGAAACCGAAACCCGGCCCGAGTCTGGACGCTCTCGATAGCAATCCCTATCGCTAGTGATCGAGACTTGTCTGCTGGGGGGTGCAGCCAGCCGGCCCGGCGTTCGGAAGTGGACCGGCCGTGTGGCGGAAAAGCGTTTCACAGCCAGTTTTCTGGCCTTGTGCTTCATTGACTCGCCCGGACCAGCCTGCTAGTTGACGCGCCCCTCAAGGAGCCGAAAGTATCTGTTTTCGGAGCAGCGACCCACCCAAGGAATTCCGTGTCCGAAAAGAAACTCAGTCTTTTTACAGGTAACGCCAATCCTCAACTCGCGGCTGATATCGCCAGTAAACTGGGGGTCCCGTTGGGTGAGGCTCGTGTGTCTCGTTTTAGCGACGGTGAAACGTTCTGCGAGATCAAAGAGAACGTCCGCGGTCGTGACGTTTATGTGATTCAGCCGACCGCGTCACCGGTCAATGACAGCTTGATGGAGCTTCTGATCATGTGCGACGCGCTGCGCCGTGCTTCGGTCGCATCAATCACAACCGTGATTCCCTACTACGGTTACGCACGTCAGGATCGCAAGGCCGCGCCTCGCACCCCGATTACTTCAAAATTGGTGGCGGACCTTCTGGTGGCAGCAGGCGTCAACCGAGTGGTCTCGATTGACCTTCATGCCAGTCAGATCCAGGGATTCTTCAACATCCCGTTCGATCACTTGCATGCTCTTCCAGTATTTCTCGAGGACTACCTCAAGGCTAACTACACTGAGAACGCCGTTTTCGTGTCACCCGACGCCGGCGGTGTAGAGCGTACCCGAGCCTATTCGAAGAGACTGGGAGCTTCTTTAGCGATCATCGATAAGCGACGTGAACGTGCGAACGTCTCGGAGGTGATGCACATCATCGGTGACGTCAAGGGAAAGGATTGTATCATCGTAGACGATATGATCGATACCGCTGGGACATTGTGTAACGCTGCTCGCGCCCTGGATGACGCTGGAGCTCGCAGCGTAGTGGCTTGTGCCAGCCACGGAGTCCTGAGTGGACCGGCAGTTCAACGCATCATGGAGTCGCCACTCAAAGAGGTGGTCGTCACCAACAGCATCGCACCGTCTCCTGAAACGGCGGCGTGCCCGAAGATTCGATTCTTGTCGACAGCCAAACTTTTGGCTGAGGCACTTCGTCGCATTCATAACAGCGACTCGGTCAGTTCACTGTTCGTGTGAACTGACTCATCATTAACCAAAAAAGTAAAGAAGAGGACCGGCACCGCTTTTTAGCCGAAGCGACATCTCGCCCTCAGAAGGAAAAATATCATGCAGGCTACCAAAATTTCATGTTCAGTTCGTACCGACCACGGCAAGGGCGCTAGTCGTCGATTGCGCGCCGAAGGAAAGCTTCCCGCCGTCACCTACGGTTCGGGATTTGAAGCTACCGCACTCGTGATTTCGCCCACGGAACTCTACGATGTGCTCACCAGTGAGCGCGGCCGCAACTCGGTGGTTGAGCTTGATGTCGATGGTAAGACAGTTTACGCGATGATCAGCGACTACCAGTACCATCCGCTGACTCGTAAGTTGCTCCACGCCGACCTGTTCCAGGTGAGCGAAGACCAAAAGGTCGAAGTGAAGGTTCCTTTGACCCTCCAGGGTAAGGCAAAGGGAATCGTGATGGGTGGAAAGCTGACCCAGGTATTCCGCGAGCTTCCTCTCAGCTGTTCTCCCGCAAATATTCCTGTTGGCTTGAGCCACGACATCACCGAGCTTGGCCTTGAGGGACACATCTCGATCAGTGACATCGTTGTACCCGAGGGCGCGGAGATCCTCCTTCCCGCTAAGCGCACCGTGGCGACCATTGCGGTTGACCGTCGTGCGAAGGCTGAAGAAGAGAAGGAAGCTGCTGCAGATCCCAAGGCTAAGGCTGAAGCTGCGAAGTGATTCTTGCGGGCCTAGGCAACCCTGGTCCCCGATACGAGGCCACACGCCACAATATCGGGTTTCAGGTGATCGACCTCATCGCAGAGCGGTGGGGTCGTCCCGCATTTAAGGAGAAGTTTCGTGGTCAAGTTGCCCTCGTTCAACTTCCCGGAAACGGCGGCCCTGAGAAAACATACCTGCTCAAACCTCAGACTTTCATGAACTTGTCGGGTGAGTCGGTGCAGCCCGCTGCTGCCTTCTTTAAGCTGCAGCCGGCGGAGGTCTTGATTCTGCACGACGAGCTCGATCTTCCTCTGGGCAGGATCCAGTTGAAAAAGGGAGGCGGCTCGGGTGGTCATAACGGGCTCAAATCGGTCACTTCCCGACTAGGCACCCCCGATTACTATCGTCTACGACTAGGAATCGGACGTCCGCCTGCAGACTTTGGGGGAAATCCGGCAGACTTTGTGCTAGAGGCCTTTTCGCCGTGGGAAGGACCACAGGTCGATGACCTGGTGAGCCGTGCCGCGGAAGCTGTCGAACTTCTCGTGAAACGCGGGGCGTCGGCGGCAATGAATGAAATCAATCGCCGTCCAAAGTGACGGCCTCCTTGCTCTCGGCGCCGTTCCTCCCGGGGAACAAAAAAGCTGAGGGCCCCGCCATCTTCACGGTGGCCTTCGCCCATAGGGAGAATCAAATGTCAGAAGCAGCCAAGGCGGAACTTCCGCCTAGGGAATACGAGGTCATTTATGTCCTCCGTCCCGATATCTCAAAAGAGGCGTCAGAACGCCTCGCAGCGCGTGTTGAAGAAATCGTCACGCGTGAAGGTGGAAAGCTTACGCTTGTTGAAAACTGGGGTCGTCGTCCTTTGGCGTACGAAATCGAACATCACAAGCGCGGTTCTTACGTCTACATCAACTATCTCGGTGACGGCGCGCTCGTTGCGGAGCTGGAGCGTAACTTTCGTTTGATTGACGAAGTCATGCGTTTCCAGACCGTCAAGCTCTCCGATGATCCAGGAGAGGTCGAAATTGACGCTGAGCGCATCAAGTTTGAAGCAGACGAGCCCCCGGTCGAAGGTGAAGAAGAAGATCTCACCCTCGAGCAAGAACTTGGTTTGGTCCACGCTCCTCGCGCATACCGAAACGAATCACATGATTCCGACGACGATGACGACATGGGCATGGGCTTGAACGATGACGATGAAGGAGACGACGAATGATGCAGTCTGAGTCGCCCAAGGGCGAAAAGGATCTATTCCGCCGCACACGTCGCCGCGGATGTCCGTTCTGTAACGACGCTACTCAGGTTCTTGATTACAAGGATCCTGGTCTACTTCGTTATTTCATCACCGACCGCGGCAAGATTATCCCTCGCCGCGTTTCCGGGCTTTGTGCCAAGCATCAGCGCGCTCTCACCACTGCGGTGAAGCGTGCTCGCGTGATCGCACTCTTGCCCTTCACCACGAACTACTGAGGAGAACAATCATGGCTAATCAGATTCGTGTAGTTCTTCAGCAGGACGTGGACAATCTTGGTATTGGTGGCGAAGTCGTTCAGGTCAAGCCGGGCTTTGCTCGCAACTACTTGATCCCTCGTGGCTTGGCGATGCCAGCCACCAAAGGTAACTTGGCTCGCATTGATGACTTGCGTCGTCTTGCCGCGAACCGAGCAGCTGAGGCTCTTGAAGAAGCTAAGCAACTCAAGGCTAAGCTCGAGGCAACCAGCGTTAAGTTGGAGCGCAGTGTGGGCGAGGAAGCGAAGATGTACGGTTCGGTAACGACCAAGGACATCGAAGCTGCTTACGCCGAACTGGGTCTCGAAATCGATCGTCGTAAGATTGCTCTTGCCGATCCCATCAAGACACTCGGTCTCACTGAGATGAAAGTGAAGCTTCACGCCGAGGTTGAAGCCAACCTGCGCGTTGAGGTTGTGAAGGCTGGCTAAATTCCAGTCTCGTCTTTCTTGCTGCACGCCTCGAGGGAAATTCCTTCGGGGCGTGTCGCATTTGACCTCCGAAGACTGGGTGTTCCAAACGATGAGTATTCCAGCTTGATCGCACCTTGGTCTCGAATCTGCTCGTTGCCTCCGCTAGAACGCTCAGCCGCGCAGCTAGACCGCTCCTTTGGCGCGGTGCGAATTTTCCTTAGCCCTAGCGCGTAACCACTCATGAACGATTTCCGGGACTGGAAGAAGAAGAAGGAAGACCCTGCATCACTTCTGGAGGCATCAGCAGGTCGCGTTCCTCCGGCGGATGTGGACGCCGAGGCGGCTGTACTGAGTTCAGTATTGCTCTCCAGCGAGGCCTTCGATGTGATTCAAGAGATCATCGAGCCGGTTCACTTCTACTCGGATGCGAATCGTCGAGTCTACGAAAGCATCTTGGAGCTAGCCACGAAGAACCGCGCGATTGACGTTGTTTCCGTGGCTGGCCACCTGCGCGACAGGGGCCGTCTCGATCAGATCGGTGGTACGCCCTATTTAGCGCAGCTGGTCGACGCGACCCCAGCCGTTTCGCATGTGGATGAGCACGCCCGAGCGATTCGAGAGAAGTGGCGACTTCGCAGCCTGATCGCCACTTGTCAGCGTTTCGCGGCAGAGGGTTACGGCGATTGTGGGGACGTACAGGAATTCGTCGATGAGGCGGAGCAGGCGATATTCGCGCTCGCCCGGGTGAAGTCCGAAAGCGATGTTGTGCCCGTTCGTGAGGCCATTCAGCAAGCGTTTCACGTCCTCACCGAAGCGCGCCAACATGGTGGTGGTGTCACCGGTTTTTCTACTGGCTTCACTGAGTTAGATAAACGTACTTCTGGCATGCACCCTGGCGACCTCTACATCGTCGCCGGTCGTCCAGGCATGGGAAAAACATCATTCGTCTTGAACGTCGCGGCGAATGTTGCTGCGTCTCGTCTCGTTTCGAGTGGAGAACCGGGGGCAGCGCCCGTTGAAGTGAGTGGTGACGGCGTGGCGTTCTTCTCGCTCGAAATGCCTCGCGCCCAATTGGCGTCTCGTATGCTTGCGAGTGAGGCGCGCGTGAGTATGGCGGACCTGCGTAGCGGTCAGGTGAGCTCCGATGATTGGAACAAGCTCACCGAAGCGGCCGCGAGGATGGGACGCATTCCCTTGTGGCTTGACGACACTCCAGCGATTTCAATTCTCGATTTGCGTGCCAAGTTGCGCCGACTTCAGGCTGAACTGCGTCGTCACCCGGATGGTCCGAAGGTGCTCGGACTGGTCGCGATCGATTACTTGCAGCTCATGTCAGGCCGTAAGGGCGTGACGAGTCGCGAGCAGGAAATCAGCGAAATTTCTCGTGGTCTCAAGCAACTGGCGAAAGAAATGAGTGTTCCGGTGATAGCGCTCAGTCAGTTGAACCGTTCGGTCGAAACGCGAAACACGAAAGACAAGAGACCTCAGCTGAGCGATCTCCGCGAGTCTGGAGCCATCGAGCAGGATGCAGACGCGATCATGTTTATCTACCGCGACGAGTACTACTTCGAGGATAGTCCGGATAAAGGACAAGCCGAGGTCATTGTCGCTAAGCAACGAAATGGTCCGACCGGAACCGTCAAAGTGAAGTTCACCTCGCACTTCACGCGCTTCGACAATCTGGCGTCGGACGATTACAACTTTGACGATGAATTCGACAACTTCAGCGGACCACCACCGGCACCTGGGGGCTAAATACGCTGGAACCGGAGTGTTGGACTCGCAGAGCGTCGGGGAAGTGTCAGAGCGTCGTGGGAGTGTCAGGGCGTCGTGACGCTTACCTGAGGAGCCATCTTCTCGCGAAGAGCCGAGATCACTTCCTTGATTCCTTGCCTGGTCGGAGCGCTCATCAAGAGAACTTTGATACCCCGGTCCTTGAATGCGGCTTCGATCTCTTCAAAACTTTCACGAACATCAGTGAGATCCGCCTTGCTGATCACGACGACCTCAGGCCGATTGGCGAGCTCGGGATCGAAGTTCTGCAGTTCTGCGCGCAGGACATCATAATCCTTGAGCGGCTGTCGACCTTCTTCAGGATCGAGGCTGATCAGATGGAGAAGGACGCGTGTCCGGTGAACGTGCTTGAGGAAGCGGATGCCGAGGCCCGCGCCTTCGCTTGCCCCAGGAACCAGTCCCGGAATATCAGCCACGACCATCGTTTCGCCGGCATCAGCTCCCACCCATTCCTCAAGGGGCACGACGCCGAGCTGCGGAACAAGGGTCGTGAACGGATAGTCCGCAATCTTCGGGCGGGCTCGGCTGACGGCGCCGATGAAAGTACTCTTGCCGACGTTGGGGAATCCTAAAAGCCCCACATCCGCCATCACACGCAGTTCTAGTCGTACGCTTCGTTCAACGCCCGGTGTGCCTGGTTCCTTCTTGCGCGGTGCGCGGTCGACTGGGGTGGCAAAGTGCTTGTTGCCTCGTCCGCCGAGACCGCCTTGCGCGGCGATCAATTCCTGACCGTGAGACAACAGCTCCCCAAGAATCTCATCGTTTTCATCGTCTTTCACGATGGTACCGACTGGGACTCGAATGAACTCGTCGTTGCCAGCGCGACCATACATGTCGCGCCCTTTGCCGTTTTCGCCGGCTTCAGCTCGAATTGTCCGCAGGTGCTTCAGATCAAGCAGGGAATTGCGCCCTTCGTCGCCAACAAAAATGACGCTTCCTCCGCGTCCGCCGTCGCCGCCGGAGGGGCCGCCAAAGGGAACGAACGCTTCGCGACGAAACGCGGCGCAGCCATCGCCGCCTTTTCCGGCTTGCACCGACAAAATACACTCATCTACAAATCGCACGGGAGGGGCTGTATCCTGAAAGTTTCGATTGCGCCACGTTGAAGCTCAAAAAACCACGTGGCATGAGCCAGTGCATGGAGTCTGAGTCCAAACGAACTGATCAAATGCGCCCCCTGGTCTTTGACTTAGACGGTACGCTCATCGATTCTCGCCGAGACATCGCTGCTGCTTGCAACTTCGCTCTTCGTTCGACAGGGCGAGCGGAGCTGCCAATTGAGGTGATTGCCAGCTACGTTGGCCGCGGCGCATTGGCTCTACTGAGGGAGGCTGTTGGTGAGGTCGGCAAGCAGGAGCTCCTGGTCCTTTTGGCGCATTTTCAGGACCATTATCGTCGGCATCCTACGGACTTTAACGCTTTCATGCCGGGCGCTTTGGAGGCGATGAGTCGAAATCAGGGTCGCGCGATTGCCTTGTGTACGAACAAACCATGGCCCCTCACCGAGGTCGTCTTGGAATCCCTTGGCTGGGACCAAGCTTTCGACGCTGTCGTGGCGCCCGGGGAAAACGAGCAAAAAAAGCCCCACCCGGAGCCTCTTCAGAGAATCGCTCGCCTTCTGGACGTGCCTCCTCAGAGCTTGATCATGATTGGCGATGCACCGCCAGATATGGGGGCAGGGCACGCCGTAGGGGCCCATACGATTGGAGTTCGTGGTGGTTTTGCCAGCGAAGCCGTTCTGCTTGGGTCAAATCCGCACGTGGTTCTCGATTCTCTGACCGATCTCGGTAGCTATCTGCGCGAAGCCTCGCTCTGAGTCCCCGTTTGGCAGTTTTTTTTGCCGAACCGAAGTCTTTCTGTACTGCTTTTGGGCAGGATGCAGCTTCCTGGACAACTCAAAGACACGACCCTGGGAGATCTTCTTGGCGCGCTGCACCGAGATCGAGCGACGGGCTTTCTGGAACTCGTGGAACCGAGTCAGAGAATGCACCGCATCGAGCTGTGGGACGGGAAGGTACAGTCGGTAGAAACCGAGGCTCCAGGACCGCGACTCGGGGACTTGCTCGACATCACGGAGCTACCGATCCCCGAGGAAGGGCGTCTGGGAGAAACACTGATAGCCCGGGGACTGGTGAGTCACTTTCAATTGGAGAAGGCGCTACATCGTCAGACTCTTGCTCGCCTGGAACTGCTGTTCGGTATCGATGAGGCGGCAATTCGTTTTCGCGCGCCACGTCCGCGTGCTGATGATCCAACGATTCCCCGACCACTTGAGACCGATGAGTTCTTAGGAGGGCGTCCGCGCAAGCGAGGTGACGCGGTCACTTCAGAATTGGTGCGACAATCAAGTTCTGCCTTGAGAGTGCTAGGTCTCTGTGACGGAGCTAAGGCGGCGGACATTCGGCGAGCTTTTCGCGAGCTTGCAGGAAAGCATCATCCAGATCGTCATCCGGGGCTCAGTGCCGCTGAGCGGGCTCGCTTATTCCGACGCTTCGCCGAGATCTCACGCGCCTACCACGCTCTGACTGGCTGAAGCGGAAATTCGTAGTTCTTTCAACGCAAGCTCAGTCAGTAGCTAGATTCTGGAGCTTGATAGTAATCGACAAGTTCGATCGCTTCGCGGCTCACACTTGCCTCAAGGGTGGTGCGGGTCCCTTGGGCATCTCCCCCGATCTGGAAGTCCACGGGTGAGTCGCATTCAATGCGAATTCGATCCACTAGGAAGTCGGAGATGTAGCGCGGATCGTGATACGTCCCGCTCCAGATCCCTCTCAAGTTGCTGACAAACTGTGCCGAGCCGAGAGTCAGAAGCCGCAGATTCATTCTGTGCTCAGTGGTCGTTGCAAAAGGAAATAGGCGCATTCCAAAGCCGTAGTAAGGAATCGTCGAGAGCCCAGTGAGCCGCGCTTTTCCTTCATAAATCGTTTCGCCTCGCTTCACGGCCCGACTCTTCTGCACACCTCTTGGATCAACGGGCCACGCATCATCTCCTTCGTTGACAATGCGTATTTGCGGCATCTTTCTCAGCAAGTAACCCGGTAGAGAACGGGTGACAGCCGCGATGCCGTAACCCGCTAGCCCTTTGCCAAAGGCGGCGAAGGGAGTTCCCGTGAGAACGCTTTTTGTAAAGTTGTAATCCGCAAGAATCTGCGCGTCGGCTCCGAGACCGGCAAACGGAGTCAGGAAGCCCTCAACGTCGACCAAGTGGATTTTCTTGCTCCCCGCCTCGCGGTGGAGACGCTCGATGTCCGCGGAGGCATTTTTTCTCCCGAGCGGACTGGGGCCGACCACCCACGCGAGTGCGTTGCCAGTGCCGAGCTTCAGCAGACCGAACCGGGGAGCTGCTTTGCCCAACGTCCGGCAGGCTTTGCTGACCTCGGTCACCATGACTGTAAAGGTGCCGTCGCCACCTCCGGTGAGTACGGTCCCGTAGGCTCGGGCCGCAATGATCTGGGCGATCTCTGCGGCTTCACTGATGTGGCGCGACACAAATAGGTCACCGCCTCTCAAGATCTGGTCGATTGACGAGATGACGTCCTCGTTCACGCTCTTCGCGTTGCCATTGACGACCACGGCAATGCGGCTGCTGGGCGAACTCGAGGCTTCGTTGAGCTTGGCGGAGGGAATCATCTGTGGGGGGACGCTAGCCTAGATCCCGCGAGCCGCGGCGCGAAACACGGAGCGTCCAACAAAAAACGGACCCATTTGATTGATGTATTCTGAGGTCTGACGAGTGCCGCGCATTCGCTGAACGACGTGGGAAAGAGGATGAAGCTCCTTTCCGATCAATCCGATGACGAACTCGTTGTCATTTTGGTCGAGGCCATGACAAGCGAGACGAACATCGTGCGCGAGGTCTTGTTTGCCGTACTTCTTTCCGATCTCTCCGTGCTCTCTCAGGATGCCCCCCTTTTCCCTTGGCTCGAGCTTTTCGAAGGCACCGCTGCGGCGCAGGGGATACCAGACAGCCCAGGGCCATTCAGGGTTGAGCACCGTTTCTACTGGGCGACGGACCATCCAGTATTCGAGGTCGTCTTCGTATCCGGTCGAGTAACCTCGTCCGAGCATGGTCATCTCGTTCCGAATTTCGAGCGGTCCGAGATCGCAAGAGATGAGGGCAGGGCGCACCTGGTCAACGAATACTGCAGGATCGGTACTGAAGCTGAGCACCCCAAAACTAAAGGGGTCGTTGACGTCCTCATAGATGACAACTCCAGTTCCTTCTTGAGAGATGCGTTCTCCGAGCGCTTGAGCCGTACCGGTCGTCACTTCAGCGGCTCGTACGACGAGCAGCTGCATGAAGATCCTTTTGTCGAGGCGTTGGGGAACGCCATCGATAGCAGCGCCTTTTTCACGGAGATCGAGTGGGGCATCGTCTTCTGAGCTCATGGCAGCGGGATACACCGCCAAGTGCCAGCGGCCAACAGCGGCTGCGGCACAGCTGTAACTGCGTTGATTCGAAATGGCTCGGAATCACGGCCCTTGAGCTAGAATCGTCCAGTCGCCAAATTTGGCTGGAAAAAGGCTAACCATCCCGTGACTCGGGGACGCCTTTTGATAAGCTCCGCCGGCTTTGAGCCGCCCCAGCATCCCCCCGCAAGATACCGCCAGCACGTCGAATGCAGGAAAACGACCTGGCTCGCTTACCCATCCTCTTCCTGCGGGCATGCGTGATCTGTTGCCGGCCGAGGCGGAAGCACAGGGTCGTCTCGCATCCGGAGTGCTTCGGACTTTCGACCTTCACGGCTATCAGCGGGTGAATCTCCCGGCGTTCGAATACGCGGACGTACTTGAGCGTGGCCTGGGAATGATAGAACCCACAAGCGTGCTTCGCTTTGTTGAGCCTGAAACAGGAGAGGTGGTGGCGCTTCGACCCGACATGACGCCTCAAGTTGCGCGCTTGGTTTCGACGCGATTGGGTGATCTGAAAGGTCCGGTTCGTGTTTGCTACCGCGGTTCGGTGCTGCGACGTCAGCATGAGCGTGCGCGTCACGATCAACAAATGCTTCAGGCGGGAATTGAACTCGTCGGCGGCCAGGGCCCTGATGCAGATCTTGAGGTCATTTCGGTCTGTACCAAGGCCGTACGTGAGCAGGGACTTTCGTCCTATGTGCTCGATTTGGGGCATGGTGGTATCGCGAGCGCACTTCTCGACGGCGTTCCGGCTGAAGCCAGGGACGACCTCATCGAGTCGCTTTCGCTGAAAGACGGCGCAGAGCTTTCTCGTCGGGCGTCGTTACTTGGCCTCGAACCTCGATTGGAGAAAGGGCTAGTTGCTCTCGTTGCGCTTCAAGGAGGCGAAGAGGTCTTCGAGCGCGCACGCGCTCCCCTTGAAAACACTCCTGCCTGGCCGCACGTTGAAGAACTGAGGCGACTCTACGTAGCGGTGGTTGCCGCCCAGGTCGCCAAGACGATCGTTGTCGATCTCGGCGAGACGCGTGGGGCGGCTTACTACACCGGCCCGACATTTCAGATCCTCGCCGAAGGTCCCGGCCAGGCGGTTGCGTCGGGCGGACGCTACGATTCGCTCTACGGTCTGTTTGGCAACGAGCGCCCTGCGTTGGGTGGCGCAATTCAGCTGGACCACCTGCGCTGGGCCCTCGGCAGCAAGAGCGAGGTCAAGCGACTTCGAGCCGTCATTGTCGACCCGGGGCCTGACAGCCCTCTCTTAGATGCTGCGCAGTTGGCGGCGGATACTCTCAGGGAGGCCGGCATTAGCTGTGTTTTCTCCCCTGAAGTCGACGCTCTCGACTACGCCCAGGCCTGGCGCTACTCACACCTCGTTCGGAGCCTTGCTGGGGCGATTCCTTACAGGGTGTCCCGAGTGGAGGGCCCTTCGGCTTCGAGCAGCAACCTCGCTTCGAGCGGCAGTTTAGCTTCGAGCGGCAGTGCGCCGTACCCCCAAGAAACTGATCTGGGAATCTGCTCCTTGGACCAGCTCATCACACAACTTCGCCCTTGAGGCGACAACCGTTGGAAGCGCACTTCAGGCGAAGCCGCGCGGATAACACACGTCAGTAGAGATAAAAGAACATGTCTGCAGTGGTCATCGTAGGCGCCCAATGGGGCGACGAAGGTAAGGGAAAGATCGTCGACATCTATATGGAGTCGGCGGAAGTTGTAGTCCGCTACGCGGGCGGCCCGAATGCCGGTCACACCCTGGTTGTCGGTGATGAGAAGTTGATCGTGCGTTTGTTGCCGAGCGGCATCCTGCGTCCTGGGACGCGCTGCGTGCTCGGTCAGGGAATGGTCGTCGATCCGATCGTCTTGCTCGGAGAAATCGATGAGCTCAAGCGTCGTGGCCATACAGACGTGGAATCGCGTTTGCTTCTGAGCGATCGCGCACACTTGATTCTGCCGTACCACATCGAAATTGACACTCTTCGAGAGTCGTCGGCGCCCAAAGAAAAAGCGATTGGTACGACGAAGAAGGGCATTGGCCCTTGCTACGAAGACAAGGTTCGACGAACCGGTGTGCGAACAGGAGAGCTGCGAGATCTGAAGAAGCTTGAAACTCGTATTCAAGTCGCCCTGGACGCCTGGGGACCGGTCATTCGTGAGCTGGGTGGTACCATGCCGAGCGCCGCTCAGATTGTGGCCGATCTCAAGCCGATGGCTGACCGTTTGGTCCCGCTCCTGGGCAATGCTTCCAAAGTCACGGACGACGCGATTCGTGCCAACAAGCGCGTGATGCTCGAGGGGGCTCAGGGTACCTTGCTCGACGTTGATCATGGGACGTATCCTTTCGTCACGTCGAGTTCAGCCGTGGCTGGCGGTGCCTCGATTGGCGCAGGTATCGGACCCAGTCGAATCGACTCCGTCCTTGGAATCATCAAGGCCTACACCACTCGCGTCGGCGCAGGACCATTCCCGACTGAACTCACCGATGCCGCTGGCGAACACCTACAAAAGGTGGGTGACGAGTTTGGCTCTGTCACACGCCGTCCTCGTCGATGCGGCTGGTTAGATATCCCTGGTTTGCGTTACGCAGCGCGCGTGAACGGTCTGGACGGAATTGCCTTTACTAAGCTCGATGTTCTTACCGGCATGGGGACGCTCAAAGTTTGCGTTGCCTATGATACTCCCGACGGACGAGTCGACGATTTGCCCATCGACTTGCTGGATGAACCTGAGAAGGCAGTTCCAGTTTACGAAGAGCTTGAGGGCTGGACTGAGAACCTTGAGGACGTTCGCGTTCTTGAACAACTTCCTCAGGCCGCTCGGAACTACATTCGCTTTGTCGAAGAGAAGAGTGGTGTGCCCATGTATCTCGTAAGTGTTGGTCCCAGCAGAGCCGCAACAATTGTCCTCCACAACCCCTTTGTGGGGCGAGCCGGAACGCCTTAATCATTCATTTCGCAAGGGATTTTACCCTTTCTCGGCCCAGCTGGTAGCTGATTTGGTTGAAAAGGGGGGGCTCGCCTAGCAGGGAAGGGGCGCGTAAGCTGAGACAGATGGCTCTCAGCCGGCGCGCCCTTCTTCTTTTTGTCGCCATGACCTTTGGCGGACTGCATCCAGTGAGTGTGGCGGCCGCCGCAGGAGGAGTTGCAGCGGGCGAGGTCAAGCCGGGTACTCAGGCAGAGAGCGCCCCCATGGCAGACTCGCGAAGTCCTCGACTTGACCTGTCGTTGTGCGTCGACGAGCCGAGTTTCTGGCGACGCGCGCTGTCGTCAGCTCATGACGAATACTGTCGTTATGTGCATCGCACACAAGCGAATCTGGCGGTGCGCCCTGCCTTAGCTGAACAGTTTGCTCGCGCTGCTTTGAAGCTTTCGCCTCGCGGTGTAGTGGCTCAGCTACTCCTCGGTGAAACATTGCTCTTTCAAGCTGAGGCTCAAGGGGCCCACGAACATCTACAGAAGTGGATGGCGTTAGCGCCACCAGAGGCGTTGACTCCACGGCTTCGAGTGAGTGCAGCCCGCGCAGCGCTGCTCAGTGGTGACTACGCGGTGGCGCTTGAGCTCTACCGCACCGTGGTTCTACGACTTGATGGGTTTTCAAGCTCGCGTGAGCAAGCACGAATCTTGATTGAGGCGGCGACGGCTGCGGCTTACGCCCAGTCGAAGTCCGGGAGAGAAGTGCGCGGCTATTTGGCGATTGCGCGTCAGAAATCGGCTCCACTGCTCGTGGAGACTTTGGTCGGAGCCTGGGTGCTCTCCCTGTTGCGCGAAGATCGGATCAAGGAAGCGACGGCGATGGCTCAGTCGTTGAATGACAGCTGGACTCTACCTTGGATCGTCGAACGACAAGATCCTTCGCTGGGTAAGCCTTCCGAAGTTCTTCCCGTCCTGCCGCCTGGAGAGGGGTTTGCGATGGCGGCCGCCGTCGCTCAGGTGCTCGAGCCGGAGCACGCAGAAAACCTGTGGCTGTCTTTTCGGGAATTCGCCGAGGAAACCTGGCCAACGCACATTGAGCGAGCAACGCCACCGGACTCGTCCGGTGATTCTGCAGATTAGGAAGTGATGTCGCGGAACGTCAGAGTTTACCGTTGGCTCGTAGTGGCTTTCTTCTGTGGCTATCTGTTTGCCTCTCGCGCAACGGCTGCGCAGACGATTTGGCAGCGTGTTCGTCACAAGAATGCCCAGGCGATGGACGAGTTGATTGTGTCTACGGAGAAGGTGCTCTGGGGTTTGGGTGATGAACTTGACATGTTTCGGGTTCGGACTTCGCTCGTCGCGCTGTCCCGAGGGGAAATCATCGACCCCCGAGCAATCGTCCTGCTCCATCGATTGCGCCGCGAGCTGCGCCTGAGTCCTGGGCGCAATTCTGCAGAGCTGCTCCATCAAGCGCTCGCAGGGCGCTTGGCCGCGACTTATCGAGCCTGGGCGTGGATGGAGCTTTCCTATGTTTCTATTTCGCAAAATGCTCCCCGGCGGGCGCTGCTCGAACTCGACAACGCGCAGATGGCGGCATGGCGTGTGGAAGACCGAGCCGCAATCGATGTGTTGGCAGGTTGGTTGCTGCTTGGTGAGCGTCGTACTTCTGAAGCCCAGGAAAGGCTAAGTCGCCTGGAAAACCGCGGAGCTCCCCGGCGATTGATCACCCAGGCTCGGGTCGGGCAGGCCTTGGCCGCTGTGATGAATGGTGATCGAGAGCTGACGCGGAGCTTTGCGACTCGCGCGTCCAGCTTGCAAGCGAGGCGAGCCAGCGTTAGCGGTATCGACCTTTTTTGGGAGCTGCAGCTCGACGAATCGACGCAGGTCGCAGCCGACTTGATTCTCATTTGGGGTAGGGCGGAGCGCGCCGAGCTGATGGGGGACGAGGACGTCGCCGAACGCGATAAACTTGTGGTTTGTCAGCAGCTGTTCGGCGAAGGCGAATGGATCCAATTGCTTGCTCAACTGTGGCGTCCGGCGTGCGAGCAGGCGCTACCCGAGTAGTCTACGGTTGAAGAGGCTGGTGGGCAGCCCATTTCCGAAAATCAAACGCAGCTTCAGCGCCGTTGCGTGAGTTTCTCAGCGGCTGGGAGTGACAAAAATCACCTCGACGCGCTCATTCTTCTCAGCACTGCCCTGCAGTCGACTGCTGACTACAGGTTGCGAGTCCTGAACGTCCTGGACGGCGAGCTTGACGACGCCACCACTTTCAAGGGCAGTGCGAGCGGCCGAGGAGAGCTGCTCGGCGCGTTTTTCCTGACCATTCTTAGCGGTGTGAATCACGAGCAAGACAGGGAATTCAGGGTGGGCCTTAGCGGTGCCGGCCAAGATCTTCAGCGCCTCCATGGCTGATTCGGAGAGAGAACCCTGCGGCGAAAGCGGACTAGGCAGATTCACGACGACGCCTCGATCATCACGGTAAGCGAACAGCTTTCCGGTTTCAGAGAGGTCTTTGAGGAGTCGATCTGATTCCGCTGATTCGGGGTTTTTCTTGGTCGCGGGTCGCCGAACGAGGGTGAGTCGCTTGAGACAATCGGCGCGGACTTCGGTCGCGCGCGGATAGAGATCGTCCTTCACGGAACCTTGGCTTAATTCCTTCGCCAAGACAGAGATCTTTTTCTCAGCTTCGTCCAGGTTTGCAGCATCTGCGTCCAGCAGGCGTGTTGCGAGGCATAGTGTATTGGCCTCTGCTGCGATCTGTTTTGCGGCCAGTCGGCGTGCCTTTGCTCGCGCCGGCGAGATGGCATCAACGTCTTTCACTTCTTCTTGGTCGAGATGAACTCGAGCGCGCATTTCGTAGGCGTCTGCGTCAGCCGCGATCTGCCCTTGAAGAACGTCCAATTGTGCGACGGCAAGCTTGGCTTGGTCGAGCTCCTTCTGTGCGACAGCGATGCGCTCGGACGCCTTGGCGGCTCGCGCTAGTGCGAAGGCTTCATTGTAGCCTGCGATCGCCTGCTCACCTGCGATTCCTGCTTCTTCCAGTCGTCCTTCGTCGTAAAGCCAGCTCGCTTCTGCTCTCATTTTCTCTGCAGCGGCGAAGGCTTGAGGGGCCAGAACTTGGGCTTCCGAGGCAGCCTGGGATTCTGCGACCGCGTCAGCCTGGCTGACGGGCGGAGGCAGCGGAGCGGGTGTGCAACCGAGTGCAACGAGCCCAGAGATCAAAGTAGGCAGCGCGAAAATCCTGGTCCTGGGGATGCTGGGAAGATTCACTGGGCTGCTCCTTCAGTCTTGGGCGTCTCATCAGCGGACGAGTTGGCTTCTGGCAGTTCTTCCGCCAGACCTAATTCTTGGAGTCTTCCGAGGGCTCGAGCTCGGCGAGCCTCCGTTTGCTCGACCAACGAAGCTCCTCGACGTGCCTGTGCCTCAAGCTCTAGCGTTTCCCTCTCCAAAGCATCAGCTTGCAGTTCCAGCGCAGCAGCTTTTCGTTGTGCCACGGCAACGCGCAGCCACATCTGGGCGAGAGCTGCCAGGCGATCCGCAATCAGGGAATGCCCGCCGGCTCGTGACTTGCTCTCACGCTCACCGGCTTCGGTCGCTTCGGACTTTGCCTGGCCCCCAGGGTCGGGTGATGCCTTCGCAGGGGACGGTGCGCTTTCGGACTCAGCGGGCGGGGGCGTCGGCTGTGACTTTTCGTCGTCGACGGGTGGTGTCTGCTTTTCATCGGCTCCCCAGGCGGCTTGGGGGGCGGCCACCGCGGCCAGTAGAGACACCGCGACGAGTAGAGGCGCAGCGACGAGCGAGGAAGGAATGCGCGGAAGGTTCCTTAGGCGTTTCACGGCCCCACCAAGCCACGGGCGGGGGGCTTGGTCAAGGGGTGCATTGAGCTAGAGCCGCCTGAGCGGCTATATGCGATTCATGACCTCGCACGTCGATCCCGACGCTCCAAAATCCCTCTCTTCTGCAGCACTCGACGGCTCTGCCGTTGCGCCCGAAGGCGCCGCTCCTGCTCGCGCGAGCTGGGACGAGTACTTCATGGGCATCGCCCGGCAAGTGGCGACTCGTTCGACCTGTTCGCGAAAACATGTAGGTGCCGTCATCGTCCGAGGTAGAATGATTCTAGCAACCGGCTACAACGGATCCATTAGCGGGTTGGACCATTGCGACCAGGTCGGTCACTTGATGGAAAAGGGGCATTGTGTTCGTACGGTTCATGCTGAGGCGAATGCCATCGTGCAAGCTGCCAAGAGCGGAACCAGCATCGAAGGGGCGGGGATCTATGTGACAGCTTCTCCATGCTTCAACTGCTTCAAGCTGATTGCGAATGCTGGAATTCGACGAATCGCATTCAATGAATTCTATCGCGACGAGAAAATCTACGACTTCTCGAACCAGCTTGGTATCGAGCTGTGCGAGGTGAAGCTGTCATGAAGGTCGCAGTCATTGAGGGAGGACCCTCGTCCGAAGCCGCAGTCAGTCGTGCCTCTGCTGCGGCGGTTGCCCGCGCCCTCATCGCAGCGGGGCATCAGGTGGACGTCTTCGAGTTGGATCGCCAGCTGGCCGGTGCGTTGCTCACTTACTCGCCGCAGGTCGTTTTTCCTGTAGTTCACGGCGCTCAGGGGGAGGATGGCTGCTTGCAGGGGCTGCTTGAGGTTTTGCAATTGCCTTACGTCGGCAGTGATGTGCGCGCGAGTGCGGTCGCGGCAGACAAGGTTGCTTCAAAGGTCTTCTTCGAGAAGGTCGGCTTGCCGCTCGCTCGAGATTCTGTGCTTTTCGAAGGAGCTCAGGGACAAGACCCAGCGGCCCTTTTCTCCCGCCTCAAGGCGGAGGTGGGCGAGGGGATGATTCTCAAACCCGCACGCGGTGGCTCGACGATCGGCATGACACGCCTGCTTCCAGGCGCCACAACAGGCGCATTTGAAGATGGTCTCGCTTTAGCGTTTGGTCATGACTCCACCGTGCTCGTTGAAGAGTTCATTACTGGCCAGGAAGTCACTTGTGCGATTCTGGAGAGCGATGACGGTCCGCAGGCTTTGCCTGTTACGCTGATCACCTCTCAGGCGACCGAGTGGTATGACTTCGAATCCAAGTACGCTCCAGGCGGAAGCCGTCATCAGTGCCCAGCGCCCTTCGACCCCGAACTCACGGGCAAGATCCAGGGTGCGTCTGTTCGCGCACATCGCGCGGTTGGGGCACGCGACCTGTCGCGAAGTGACTTTCTTGTTCAAGAATCCGGCGAAATCGTGCTGCTTGAATTGAATACTCTTCCGGGAATGACTGATGTCAGCCTTTTTCCGGAAGCAGCAGCGGCGGGAGGGATTGCCTTTTCCGAACTTGTTGACTTGCTCGTCAGGCGCGCCGCAGACCGGGTAGGGGGCCCGACCCTCTCCGCTCCGGTCCTTCCCGGCCGCTAATATTCCTCGTCGGTGAACTTGCTGAGGCCGAGTGCCCTGTCGTCCTGAGAGCCTCTTTGCCCGAGGGAAAAGATCAGTTAGACCCAGCGCCCATGAATGGACGCAAGATTCTCGTAGTTGGCACGGGCGGGCGGGAGCATGCCCTCGCATTGCGCCTTTTGTCGTCGGATTCAGTCGCTGAGGTGATTGGATGCCCAGGCAACGCGGGGATGCGGACTACCCCTCTCGGGTTTGAAGGAAAGACTTTGCGTGCTTTGCCGGGAGCGCCGGTTGAGATTGCCGTTCAGGAACAGGTTGATCTTGTTGTAGTCGGACCTGAAGTCCCGCTTTGCGAAGGGTTGGCTGATAGGATTCGCGAGGCCGGAATTCCCTGCTTTGGTCCTTCCCAGGCAGCAGCCCAATTGGAGGGGTCGAAGGCCTTCATGAAGGCCTTCTGCCAGCGCCATGGCATACGGGCCGGGCGAGATGTCGTGGTGAGCAAGCCCGAAGAACTAGAGGCCGCGTTGGCTCAATTCGAGTCGCCTCCCGTCGTGAAGGCGGACGGGCTTTGCGCCGGTAAGGGCGTCGTTGTTGCAGAATCGATGGAAGAAGCGCGGAGCGCCGCAGCGGAGATGTTGAGCGGCGCGGCATTTGGCGATGCCGGTACTACCGTTGTGCTCGAAGAACGACTTCTGGGATCAGAAGCAAGTATCCATGCGATTTGTGACGGTGAGCGCTCGTTCGTGCTTCCTGCTGCTCAAGACCACAAGCGTATTTTTGATGGTGATCAGGGGCCGAATACCGGGGGCATGGGAACTTACGCTCCAGCTCCCCTGGTGGACGAACAGATGTTCGAAGACATCAAGTTGAATGTGATCGACAAAGTCGTTCAGGGCATGAAAGCCGACGGAATCCCTTTCATCGGAACTTTGTTTGCAGGCATTATGGTCAGTCCTGAGGGTGAGCCGGTCGTGCTTGAATTTAATGTACGATTCGGGGATCCAGAAACACAGGTGCTCATGCAAATTGTCGAAGGCGATTTTGGCGAAGCACTCTTTCTAGCGGCTTGTGGCCGGTTGAGAGACGACGTACTGACGACGTCTGATCGCCACGCGCTTTGCACGGTGCTTGCTGCCGCGAATTACCCATCGAGTCCCCAAAAAGGGGACGTGATCAAAGGCGTTGAGGCAGCTTCTCAGGTTGAGGGCGTCCAGGTATATCACGCGGGAACCCAGTGGAAGGGCAACGATCTGGTCACAGCAGGAGGGCGAGTGTTGTCCGTCACCGCCCGCGGCAAGAGTCTCCTGGAAGCACGCGACCGCGCTTATAAAGCAGCGGATACAATTGAATTTTCTGGGAAGCAGATGCGCAGAGACATCGGCTACCGGGCACTGCCTTGACGTAGAGCGAGCCTGGATGTAGCGGCGTGGTTAACATGAAGCGCGTTCACAACTTCAGTCCCGGTCCCTCCGCTCTCCCCGTTTCCGCTCTGGAGCGAGCCCGCGACGAGATGCTCGACTACGGCGGCTCCGGGATGAGCATCATGGAGCAAAGCCATCGGGCGAAGATCTATGAGGGGGTACACGACGAGGCCTTGGGGCTGGTCCGCAAGCTGATGAACGTGCCTGAGTCGCATGAGATTCTGTTCTTGCAAGGCGGAGCGACTCAGCAGTTTGCGCAGGTTCCTATGAACCTGCTCCACAAAGGGCAGAGCGCCGACTACGTAGTGACTGGCGTTTGGGGCCAAAAGGCCATCAAGGAAGGCAAGCAAATTGGGCAGGTGAGATTAGCGGCAACGACGGAACTCTCTGGCGGGACCTTCCTTCGAGTGCCGAGCGATGATGAAATCGAGCGCGACCCCAATGCTGCCTTCCTCCATGTGACGAGCAACAATACCGTCATGGGAACTCAGTTTGCGAAGCTGCCATCAAGCCCAGGGGTCCCTTTGGTCGTCGATATGTCGAGCGATATCCTGGGACGGCCTTTTGATGTCAGCCAAATCGGAATCGCCTACGCCGGCGCCCAAAAGAATATGGGGCCGAGCGGAATCACTGTAGTGATCGCGCGACGTGATTTGATTGAGAGCGGGCGGAAGGACATCCCCTTCGTGTTCCAGTACCGCACCCAATCAGAGGCTCGTTCACTTTCGAATACGATCCCGACCTTCGGTGTTTACATGTTGCGTAATGTGCTTGCGTGGCTTGATGAGCTTGGCGGTGTAGATGCGATCTATGCGCAGAACCTTGCGAAGGCGAAACAACTCTACGATGTGCTTGAGGAAAGGCCTGAACTCTATCGTCTCTCAATAGAAGAGAAGAGCCGTTCTTTCATGAATGTGGTTTGGAATTTGAACACTGCCGAGGAAGAGGCCGAATGTGTGGCCAAGGCAACCTCACTCGGTCTTGTTGGGCTGAAAGGGCATCGCATTGTCGGTGGACTTCGCGCGTCGATTTACAACGCAGTACTCCCGGAGTCGGTGGATGCACTCTGTGAGTTCTTGCGCAACTACAAGCGCTAACTGAAGACACACTGTAGGTAGCAATCGTACCTTCACGGGCCTGGATCGCAGGGGACGCATTCGCCCAGGAGCGGGAGTAAGCTGCATTCGGCTTCCCCGCTCAACTTTTTGACCACTTACGGTGGTTCCAGTAATTTACTCATGAGACAGAAGCCCTCTTCGCTCCTGCTCCATGAGGCCGCTTGGCAAGATACCGACTTCGATTCCTACTCCACGAAATGGACCTCCCCGAGGGAGATCTGTTGATCGGGCGTTCCGCAAACTGCGGTCTGACTATCGATGACCCATTGGTCTCGCGTAGCCATGCGAGACTGACAATCACTAAAGATTCCGCAAGCATCGAAGATGCTGGATCGCGCAACGGTATCCGCGTCAATGGTCGCACGATTACCGGACGCGTTCTTTTGAGTGACGGCGCGCGCTTCCGAGTTGGGACGCAAGAGCTGGTTCTGCGTGAAGTAGAAGAGGCTCCTTTGGTTCCACCTCGTCGACGTGCAACCGGTTTCATGATCCATTGCCAGCGCTGCAGCTTGCCCTATTCGACAGAGGCCACCAGTTGTCCTAACTGCGGACAAGATCAAGCGCTCGATGAAGAAGAGCCGACGACCACCACCGAACAAGCGTGGAGCATCGAACTTGTGGCTGAGACAATGCATCGAGCCCGCGCCCTCGGTCGAAGCGACAACTTGGAGCGCCTGTTGGTTCAAGCGCGCGGTGTGCTTGACCATAGTTCAGTCACGGTAGATCGCCGTCGCCTCGATCAACTCGCGGATGGCGCGATTCGCTACGCGTCTCAGGCGGGCAATGTCGAGTGGGCGCGCTGGGCCTTGGGGCTTTATTCGAAGCGTGGAATCGCACCTGGTCCTGAGGTCGGTCAACAGCTCAGCAGTCTACCTCCAGCGGCCCGGGACACGTTGGCTCCCGCCGTAGGGCAAGTGATGCGTAGCTTGCGCCCGCCAACGGGAGGCGACGAAGAAGTCGATGAGGGAACGTTGGAGATCTTGCGCGGTCTCTCGGACAGTCCGGGGGCGAGCTAAGTGAGCTTCGCTCTCCGGTACGGACGACGGGACTATCCCCTGGGAGAGGGGCGATTTTCGATTGGCCGGAGTGAGGAATGCAATCTCTGTTTGGATGATCCGATGGCCTCGCGGAATCATGCGGTTGTCGTCATTGAGTCTGGGTTCGTTCGTGTCGAGGACTTAGAAAGTCGGAACGGCGTTTTCGTGAATCAAGAACGCATTGAGAGCAGTGTTGCGATTCAACACGGCGATGTCGTTCGAGTTGGCTCTCAGGAGATGAAGCTCATCAGGCGAAGTGGTCTGGGGCGCGCAGAAACACTGGCTGGACGCCCCGTGACGGCAAGACTGCATGCATTTGGTGTTCTAGGTAGCCTCGCCGAGAAAGCGCTCGCGCTGGGCCGGGGAGATGAGGCCGAACGAATTGTTGGGCGTCAGCTGGAGAACTTTTTGGTTCGAGCTGAGAGTGGTGAAGCTCTCAAGGACGAAGAATTTGATAAAGCTGTCCAATATGCTCTCAAAATCGGCGTTTTGCTCAAGAAAGGGAAATGGTTGGACTACATTTTCCGACTCTACTCGGCGCACGAGAGGCTGATGGACGCCGAATTGGTGAACGGTCTCTATGAAGTGAGTAGCAAGCTGGTGGGAGCATCTCGAAGTCACTTGCGGGCTTACGTCGCGTCGCTTCAAGACGCAGCCGGAAGCTACGCGCCGGGAGAGCGCTTCGTTCTCAAGAGGATCGAAGGCCTCGAAGCTTTGTTGGGGTGATCGCGAAGCGGTCGCGACTACTCACGGTTCCTTTTTCTTGCGCAGGCTCCAGGTAGCCGCCTCGGCGATTGCCGCGCGTAAGTTGGGGTCGTCCACCTCCTGCAATCTTCTCAGAAGGTCGGGCGGCAATTCGCTTTGTTGGATTTGTTGAGGAGCGAACCTGCGAGATGCCTGCTTTTGGGCAGGTGCCGAACTCGCGGCGAAGTGGTCCACCTGGAAACGAAGATCGCTAATGTCATGTCCCGCCCGCTGAAGCTTTCGCAGTAGATCCGACTTGAGAAAAGAGAGCTCACTGCTCCAGGCGCTTGAGGCAACTTGGACAGTTAGAGTGGACTTCCATTTCTTTCCGACTCGAGTTCGATTCGCGATTCTATCGCCGACAATCGCGCGCCATTCCTCGCGAGCGATTGCTTGACCCATTTGCTTAGCGACAAAATTGTCAGCCCCCACAAGTACGTCGCCTAGTTTCGCGGGGGGACTGCCTCGTCGGTCGGGACGTTTTGGGATCCACGCGCGCTGAGGGGGCTTGGACGCTGGACGTTTCTCGGACACGCTCCATTGTGGTCGTTTTGCGCCAGAGGCCAAGACCTTTTGGGGGCTGGTCTGGTCACTGCAAAGCGCAAGTCGCTGAAAACGTGAAGCTCCAAGTGTTCAGTTGGCGCCGTTCGTCGCTACCGGGGACCAGCGGGCGACGGAAAATGCGGTCTGATTCGGGGTGACGCCTGCTTCCACATGGTTGGCACGGATCGTGGATTAGTTGGAGCATGGCAGCAGTGGGCGAGCGGCGTTCAGGCAAGTTATTCTCTCGCGGGATTGGAGCTGCGGTACCATTTCTTTGGCTGATGGGTCTGTCTCAGACGGCGGCTGCCGGACTTCGCTGCCCGACTTGCCAGGAAGTCGAGTGTGGGTTCGAAGTGCGCGAGACTTTGGAGTGCGCAGAGCTGCCCTCCAATCACCGGCTGCGCATCTGGGTCACATGCGCAGCGAATATTCCCAGTGAAGCCTTCCCGACTTTGGTGAGCGCAGGTGGCGAAGTGTTCGATTCCGAGTGGACCCTGGTTCCTCGCCAGTACACTCACGCTGAGACCGCCGTCTATGAACGCAGCGGGACGGCACTTCCGGTGGGTGAAGTGATGTCGCTACGGGGTCCAGCTCCTCAGAAGTGCGCCGTCGCGGCGGCTCCAGAAGGCTTCTCTGAATGTAGCAGGAGTATTCGCTGTTTGCCTGAAGGAGGCGAAGGGGAAGATTGCTGTACGGACTACGCTGAGCGAGGCGTCGTATTCGACGATGAAACCAGCGCCGAACCAGCGCTCGTCGAAGCCGTCACGGCAGGTCGTGAGGGAACCTTCCTCGGAGGGGAAGAATACTATCGTTTTGCAGTGGGACCGCCCGATGAGACACCGCCGCCGCAGCTCCAAGTGATCGTCGAGTGCGGCCAGCTCATCCCGCAAGCGCCGATTGTTGGTGCGGTTTCCATTGAGTCCGCGGAGATGTCTGACGTGACCGAGGTGCGTATTGTCGCGCGCTCGGACAAAGGCGACGAGATGGATATTCGGCGTCCGGCGGGGCACTGCGTCGATGCTGCCCATCCGCGGCGATTCAATTTTTCCGGTGTCTCCTATTGGGAAGAAGGAAACTGGGAGTTCACGGCGTTCGCCTATGACGCATCGGGGAACGTCAGCCAAGGCCCTGCCCAGCTGATTTCTGTACCAGCAGACTGCGGCGCAACGTACCAATCGCCTGCATCGATTGAGCTCGCTTGTGAGGCTCCTTCGTTCGAGGTGGCGGAGAGTTGCGAAGCTCATACTCAGATCCAGCAGCTTCCTCGGCCTAGCTTGTGCAACATTTGGCGGTCGTTATCGCCCGGACTTGGCGGCGAGTCTGGCTTGGAGCTCGGGGGGACGGGAGCGAGGGATGCTCTGAATGGCTCCGGAGGGCAGGAAGGCGCGGTCCAGCTGGAACGACCTGGCGGCGACTCCGCCCTGACAGATCCAGAGAGCGAAGTGGCTTCGACGAATGGCTGCAGCTGTACTCACGGGGCAGCCGCACCAGGTAGAATAGAGGCCCCACTGGGCCGATTCGCCTGGCTGGCGAGTCTGGCGGGCTGGTTGATTTTACGCCGCAAACCGGCTGGCGTTCTCGAAGAGCAATAGTAAAAGGCGCCCTCCGCTTGGTGGACGCCTTCTTCTTCGGTCGGGCGAAACGAGTTCGCCGCTTTCTTCCAGTTAGTCGGCGAGCAGTAGCTCTACCTTACGGTCACTGGCCCAGCCCTTTTCGTCGCTGCCCTGAGCTTCAGTCTCACCGCGAGAGGTGCTGCTCATCTGTTCTGCGGGAAGGCCTTTGTTCGAGAGTGCCGCCGAAAGGTTGTCTGCCCGACGACCGCCGAGCGTCATGTTGTACTCGTCGTCGCCGCGTGGGTCTGTATGACCAACGACGTTCATCTTCTGACCTGCCAAAGGACCGGTGGTGAAACACTCCGCGAGCTTGATCAGCAGTCCGTCAGCATTGCTGGAAACTTTGGCGGAGTTGTAAGCGAAGTAGGCTTCGCTTTCTTGAATCCCGCACGCCTCAGCGATGCGCGGACTGATTTTTACCTGTGCTTGACCGGGATCCTTACCGGGAAGCGCACTCGCATCAGGCTCGCCATCCCCAGAGGAAGCGGGGGTTTCAGCCGGCTTGTTGCTACTGCAAGCCAGGGCCGAAGCCGAGATGATGGTGATGGCAAACAGTGAACGGAGATGAGAGAGAGATAGCTTGGTCATGATCTTTTTTTGGAAACGCGGACCGGAAATTTTCCGGCTTGTTGCTCGCTATCTATGGTGATTGACGCCGGGCACAAGGGGAAATCGACATGCTGCCTCTCGATTTCCCCCGAACCACGAGTCAACAAGGCCCGCGTCTATCGGCACTGGAACCAAACCGCGATCACCTCGCCTGCTTGAGCATCGTTCGGATGCGTTTTGCGAAGAGCCAAAGAAACACCGCCGCGCCGAACCCGACGAAGGCCATGTCCCACTGGGTGTCATACTTGGCGCCTTGAATGCCGCGGATCTGGTTCGACTTTTCGGGGGCGAGAATACTGACGGTGGCTACTTCAATGACTTCCCAAATTGCCCCAATCGCAAAGGTGAAGTGCCAAGCGACGGACCATCGCCACTTGTTGCTGGTCATCTCGGACTTGCGAAGCACGATTTCATACATTGCCGAGACTGTGGTGAAACCAAGCGCAAGATGGAGAAAGCGGTCGTACGGGTTGCGCTCGTTGCCGATTAAGTCGGCTACCCATTCTCCGATGGGGATGTGTGAATTTTCGTAATAGGCGCCGTAAAGAATCGCTGAGAAGTGAATGAACACAGCCGCGTAGGTGATAGGCGTGAACGGAAACTTCTTGAACGTCAACACCAAGGTAAGTACGAGCACGCTCGGTAGGATGAGATGCCCGCCATAATGTCCCCATCCAGCCGGTGGGTCGAGTAAACCTAAGACGGTCGCCTGAATCACGAATAAACCGCCGAGAATACCGGCAATGACTTTCCAGGATTTGGGGATGTGAGCCGGCTGTGAGATGTACGACATGTGCGTATCATGTCGCTACTTTTGTCCGTCGCAAGATTCTAGGTAAACGTTAAGAAGGGATGCCAGTCTCCCGGCATCCCTTCTTGGGCGCTTTTCAGCGTTTCTATTTCTCGTACCGAAGGTCGGACTCGAACCGACACGCTTTTAAGGGCGGCGGATTTTGAAACCTGCGCGGAGGCACATGGGGGCGCACCACACGGGGTTTGTGAACTTGGAGCGACACGGAATGATCCCAGCGGATCACCCCTAGGGCACCAAGGCGATCCGCAAATTGACCCCGTGGCCCGGGCGCTGGCCCTGGCAATCGAGCGGGCGAGCCTAGCGGGGCAGTGGGCTTTGGTCGAGCGTCTAGCCGAGCAGTTAGACCGTCACCAATCACGCCAGGGGGAAGTTTCTACGCCCGGGGACGCCTCATGAAGGCGCTCGAAGTTACTTGCGCAGAATGCAGACGGGCCGGAGTCGCGCGTTCGCACTTCGCAGGCTCGGGGATTTTTGAGGCCGAATGGATCCAGCCGCCTCCGGGTTGGTGGGTCCGTACAGCTTCCAGGCGCCCTTACTTTAGTTGCGGAGCGTGTCTGAATAGGCCGGCCGGGGGAGGCCCTAGATGCTAGAGTCCGCGGGAATGCCCCGTGATGCGAGCACGCCCACGATCCTAGAGCGGCTGCGCGCTCGATGCCCGGGCGAAGATATTGATCAGGAGGTACGGAGCTGGTTTCCTGAAGCCGACGTTTGTCGCCCCCTGACGCCCTCCGAGACTTTTCTTTTTGACCGTCTTAGGGCGGGCGTAGGCGATTTCGCTTCGGTGCTCTCCAAGGGGCTAGCGAGTCGACCGGAATCGGATGCTGAGATCTCGGCGGAAGAACAGGAAGCCCTCACATTCGTTGCGCAGCAGCTAGACCGGATCGTGTTTCGCGGTGAGTCGGCTACCAAGTTCGTGCAGAGTATGAGGGGCTCCGTTGCAAAGTCGGCACGTCTGAACAAGGCGCGCGCATGGGCGAGTGCGGTGAGCGACGCACTCGATCCAGAGCTGCATTCCCTTCGTTTAGCCCACCTGGAATCGCAGAGCCTGGGCTGCGAAAAATTCGATATGGCGCGCAAGGCTTGGTGCATGTCGGCCGAAATGCTTCTTGCTCGCTTGAGCCAGATCGATTCCGCGGCGGGTGCTCTGAACGTTGGCATGCTCACGAACCTTCTACATCGAACGCACGAAGGTTTTGCTTCTGAATGCACCACTGAAGCCAAAATTCGTGATGCGTCTCGCGAGAGAATAGAGCTGGTGAAACATGGGCAATACAGCCCGCCCCCGAAGGCACCTCGGGCCGAAGGACTTGCCTCCGAGATCGCGAGGGAGTGCAAAGCGTTTTCCGGCGATGTGCCATCATCAAAAGAATTCAAGAGTTTGATGATGCTGTAAGGCCTTAGGAAAAAAATATCTAAGGCTCCAGGAAGCCTCGGGGCTGCCAGACTTAATGGGTGGAAAGAGAGCACCCTCCCGCAGAGATTGAAGCCGTCGTGGCTCGCTATGGCGCAGCGGCTGTCATTGGATACGCGACGCTGATCGGGGCCGGAGCGGGCCGCTCTGAGCCCCACGAATACGTCGACCAAAGCACGTCGCCCCTCGGTCCGAGACGTCACTGCGCTTGCGCTAGACGGCTGATTCAGGCCGGGGACGATCGCGCCTCCAAGGTCGGCCGACGGTGGCTCGTGCGATCTGACGCGCTGGAGGCAGAACTCTCAAGCATTGGAAGTTCCAGGCTGACAACTAAACCCGCTGATCAAAGTGGAAAACTGGCCGAGTCGCTCGGCTTCGAATTGGAGAAGAAATGAGATTATTCGAAGGCGCTACGGCGCGAGAAAGGTTCGATGCGGCGCAGTCAGCATTTGATGCGGATACGCGCCATTATGTTGATAAGAAAAGAGAGCTGGAAGGGAAGCAAGATATCCAGTGGAGCGACGAAGTAAACGCGGAGCTTACTAAGCTCGAAGTCTGGTGGCACGGGCAAGGGGAGGCGGAGGGGAAAAAGAAGTGGCATGCGCGTCAATGCGAGAAGGCGGACAAGGAACGGATCAAGGAAGCCCGAGCGAGTGTGTACGATGAAACGAAAGAACACTTCGCCGCTTCGTTGCCGAAACTGAAGCCTCTAGGCGCGCGAAAGTTTTTGGGCGCGTTGCACGGCTGTCTGCAAGAAATCGAGCGGAGCACTTCAGAACTCCGACAAGCTAGCGCGGTAGGTACAGACGGGGCCTTCGGAGAGATCGCCTCGGAAGGTGCTGAGCCGCTGAAAAAGGACAAGGATCCACACGTTCGCCAGGCTGCGAAGCTGGTGTGCGCGGAGCCTTCCAGTCGCAAGTTTCGCGCGGCTCTTGCGTTGCGGGATGCTCAAACCAGATTGATCGATTGCGAGCTCTCTCACCCAGACGTCGCAGCCCTTCGGACTTTGCTGGAACACGCAGAGCGCGAGATCGCTCGTAAAGAATCAGCAAAACGCTTGGAGGCGCTCGGGCAATGAAGCGCGTATTTCTAGACGCAGACGCCCTTCCGAACGTGCTCCCCAGCCGTGTGCGACGTGCGACGAGGCGAGTAGCGAAGGCTCCTCTGCCCACAGCAAAGAGGCTCAAAGCGAAGCCCGCTCCCCCGGCCGTGAAGATCGATGCGAGCGCTTGCGCTGATGCCGTGGAGCGCACGATCGCTCATCGTGATGCAGCAGAACAACGCAAAGAGGTCGAGCGAGTCGGCGTGATGAAACGATCATACGAACGCCGAATGGGACGCGCGTTCAAAGGAGGATCACAGAAATGACGAATGCAGATTTAATAGCAGGTCTTGAAGCGCTGAAAGGTCTCTCGCCCGACTCACTCACAATCGCGCGTGAGGGCTCTCCCTATCAAGCGGATCCATTGACCGAGCTGCGGTGCTTGCTGGCTCAAGCACGCGGGGGGAACGTCGAAGCGCTTGAGAAGGCTGGAAGGATTCTCGAAATTGAAACGGCCAACGCCTCACGACTCGAAGATCTAGGCTCAGAAGCTGATGGGTTGATCGCAGGGAAGACGTTTCAGGATGACCCGAGCGAACGATTTTCGCGCGCATGGTGCTCAAAGATCGTTTTGAGTCGCGGCGCCGAGAACGCCAACGTGTGGAACGAGCATGCTTCAGACATCGTGAGCATTCTCGCAGGACGCAGCGATCGCTTCGAGGTGCTCGGGAAAATCGCCAGGGGCGGCATTTAGACAACTTGGTGGATCGAGAGTTCCTCCTCAAAGGGTCGAAGTCGGGGCCCTCGTCTCCAAACGATTTATTCTTTCGTCGTTTGGAGTCGCCACAACCGCACTTTTTTGGGGGAAGGGGAAATGAATCCAAGTGAGCTGTGCAAGTTAGCGGAGCAAGACGATCCAGAGATCTTGACTGTCTTGTCCGTGCACCAATATGTGAATGTTAGAGGCAGAGTAGCGCGAAATTTCGCAACTCCTTCGGGCGTGCTGCAGATGCTCGCGCTAGACTATGAGGACGTGGCCGCGCTCGCAGTGGAGACGCTTAAGCTGAAGCTAGCAGGCAGGCGGAGAGCGCACGGGCATCTGCCGCTATCAGACGTGGGACTGAGATTGCGCGAAAGGCGGCACCGAAATCTAGGCAAGAAAAAACCCGCAGCGGCAACTGCGGGTCGGCATCAAGGAGGAAACCACAATGCAGAGTAAAAATAGCACCGAAATCGCTTCGCGCCAGGCGCATTCGCCGGTTTCGCCGATGCCCGTAGTCATGTGGGGCGGACTCCGAGATCCGTCGGTGAAGTCCCAAACGTTTCTGCCTTGGGGGGCGCTCACGCAGCTTTCCCATTCTCTGGTTCAGAACAAGAAAGAAGCGGATTGCTTTTCGCTCGTGACCCTGAAGACAGGAACGAATCGGAGAGCCAAGGAAAATATCAGCTCCGTTTCGGCACTTGGCCTCGATTTCGACGACGGGGAGCCACCCTGGGATCAGTTCGAGAACTTTGCGTTCTGGGCATATACGAGTCACTCCCACAGGGCGGACGCTCCTAGGTGGCGCGTGTTCTTCCCGTTCTCTTCGCCGTGCGAGGGGGGCCAATACACCCAAGTCGTGAACGCTTTTGCGGGTGCGCTTGGCTTAGAGATCGATGAGAGGGCCAAAGATCCAAGCCGCCTTTGGTTCGTCCCCTCATCTGTCGACGGAAATGGTGAGACTCGAAAGAACGAAGGCGCTTGTCTTCGTTGGACGGACCATCTTTCCGGTGACGAGCCGAATGCTTCGAGCGCTTCGAGCACTGCGGTGTTCTTTGATTCACGCGATCAAACGCTCGTAGATCTGATCGTGCAATGTTGCCCGGACGGCTCACGCCACGACTACCGGCTCGCAGTCGCTGGGGCCATGAAGCGGGGAGGGATCTCCGAAACTGCAGCAGCCGACATGTTAGCCGAGGCTATGGCGAGCAGCGTACTAGGAGACGATCGCAGCGAAGCGGTAAGGGATGCTCGCTCCGCGGTGTCCGATACCTATTCAACTGAACGCGCCACTACGGGACGCGCCACGCTCATCTCCTTGGGTGGACAGCTAGTCGTGGATCGCGTCGAAGCGCTCACCACGCCCCTGGGCGCCGATGAAACGCAAGAAGCGAGCGACGTAGCCCGGGGATCAATGTCTGATCTGAGTTGGGTCGGTAGCGTTTCACCTGGCGAGCTGATGCAGGAGATGAATGAGCAATACGCCTGGATCGAGTCGGTCGGGCGTATCGTGAAGTTTGACGAGAACGGGGAGATTCTGCACTTCAGCGGGGTGGATGCTTTCCGAACTACGCACAATAATCACATCGTGCGCCGCACGGAAACCAGGAACATCGGACGAGGTTCGTACTGGTTAAGTCAGGAAGACCGCCGATCCCATTCAACGCTCGGACTTTGGGCGCCTCCAAAAGTTGCGCCTCTGAACGCGCACAACCTTTGGCAAGGATTTGCTGTTAAGCCCATGAAGGGAGATTGGTCCCGCATGCGTGCTCACATCAGAGATACCGTCGCAGAGGATTCAGCAGTGGACGAGTATCTCATCAAGTGGATCGCTTGGACGTTTCAAAATCCAGGCGAGCGCGCGGGCGTAGCCGTTGCTCTCTTAGGAACGGAAGGCATCGGAAAGGGCATGCTCGGCGAATGGCTCATGCGGATCATAGGACGTTCTCACGCCCTTCAGGTCACCAATCCCGAGCACTTCATTTCCAGTCGCTTCAATGCCCACCTTGAGAACCGTGTCTTTCTATTCGCCGATGAGTGTTACTGGCCCGGAAACAAGGCACACATCGGAACGCTCAAGGGCATGCTCACGGAACCTACTCTCACAATTGAGCGCAAAGGTGTGGACGCGTATCCGGTTGAAAACGCTCTTCACGTCCTGATTTCAAGCAACGAAAAATGGGTTGTTCCGGCGAGTGCGGCTGACCGTCGATTTGTTGTCACCAACGTGAAGGATACCCATAAAGGCGATTGGAAATACTTTCAGTCTCTCTTGGACGAGCGCGATAATGGCGGCCTGGAAGCGATGCTTCATGACTTATTGCAGTTGGACCTTTCCGGCTGGCACCCTCGACAAATCGTTTCCTCTCAAGGCAAGCGAGCGCAGCAAGAGCACTCACTTGAACCGGAGCAAGAGTGGCTCTTGGGAATACTCGAATCTGCTGCGCTACCGATTTCGTTGGGTGACCCTCTGAACCTACCCGAAGGAGTCGCGCTCTCCGACGCACTACTTCGTCACGCTCGCGATCAAGTTCCAGCGCTTCGCAATCGCACAATGCGCAAGCTTGTTCCGCATCTTGAAAAGATAGGGTGCCTGCCCCACCGAATCAGTCGCAGCAGACAGCGCGGGCAGCAGTTTCCTCCTTTGGCTGAAGCTCGGGCTCGCTGGGAGGAACTGTTCTGGGAGCACAAGTGGCCCGAGGCACAATCCTGGACGAGGGAGGAAGAGTAGGCCACTCTTGATGAGTGAAGCTAGACGACCTTCGCTACCTGAAACGCACGGAAAGTCGGGTCGACCGGAACGCGTTGAAGGCTCTCGCTCTACCCATGCCGGATGACGTTCTTGAGCAATTTCTCTTTGATCACGGACGTAATCCTGAATTTCAGAGCGCCTATGGCCATCTGGATCTCTACACGCTGAGGTGGGTAGAGGAAGAGGTGTCCGCCGAGAGGATCGTTTCCTGCTCTTCCAATTCCAATTTCCAGGACTACGTTTCGGCCGTCGCAGGGTTCGCTAGCAAGGCTGCGGAAGCGGCACTAAAACCCCATTGCGTGAACGATCGCTCCTGGGCTTCGTGGGTCGTTGAAGGGACTTGGTGCCGAACGCCTGTCTTCCTGGATTTGGAACAGGGTGAGCTGCACCCCATTTGGTGGACACCCAAGAAAGCGCCACAATGCGCGAGGAGTGTCACATGGCAGCAGAAAAGAAGCGCCGAAAACGGCGAGCATTTAGTAGTGAATTCAAGGCCGATGTAGTGCGAATGTGCCGCACGGAGAGCATCGCGGAGGTCAGTCGACGAATGGGCCTGATGGAGAAGTCACTTCGACTTTGGGTCAAGCAAGCCGAAATTGATGCAGGAAAAGGACCGCCCGAAGCCCTGACAACTGCCGACAAAGATGAGATTCGACGACTTCAGCGGGAACTAAAACGGGTCACCGAGGAGCGCGACATCTTAAAAAAAGCGACAGCCTTCTTCGCTCGGGAAAACTCATGAGTGCCTTTGAGTTTATCGAATCGGAGAGGGCGATTGATGAGAAAATCTCTGTGACCGCAATGTGCCGTGTTCTCGGTGTGTCGACAAGTGGTTTCTACGCGTGGTCATCTCGCGTTCCGTCTGAAAGAACTCAACGCCACGAAGTCTTAGCCTCTCAGATTCGCGGCATCTATGCCGAGTCAGGGAGACGCTATGGTTGCATCAAGATCACACGCGCACTTCGCCGCAAAGGGCAAGTCGTGTCGCCGAAGACAGTGGCCAAGGTTATGGCGCGAGATGGCCTCATTCCTCGACCAAAACGACGATTCAAGGCCACGACTGATAGTCGCAATTCGATCCGCATCGCACCAAATCTTCTTGAGAGAAATTTCGTCGCAGCCGTTCCCAATCAAGTCTGGGTGACGGACGTGACCGCCTACTGGACGCTCGATGGTTGGCTTTTCCTTGCAGCAATCATCGACCTCTATGCTCGTCGAGTGATCGGCTGGTCGGTGAGCAGCCACAACGACACAGCACTGGCCCTCAGCGCTCTGCGAGCAGCCTGTGCCCTGCGTAGGCCGCTGCCAGGGGTCATTCATCATTCTGACCGAGGAAGTCCGTACTGTTCAGACGACTACATCGCTGAGCTTGAACGTATCGGTATGATTCGCTCGATGAGCAGAAAGGGAGACTGTTGGGATAACGCGGTTGCCGAGAGCTTCTTTTCCACTCTCGAATTCGAATGCGTACGTAGGACCATCTTTGAGTCTCACGAGGCACTCACCTTCGCTCTTCGCGATTACATCGAAAACTTCTACAATCTCAAACGTATGCACGCAACAATCGGCTACGTCAGCCCGATCGAAGCTGAAGTCGCTTTCAATCTCGAATCCCAAGCAGCATAATCAACCTGTCCACTGAATGGGGTTCAGCTCAGGGTTCCCCGCTTCATTTAGTGGAAGGACACACGCGCGTTGGGATGTTGACCGGTCTACGTCGAACGGCTTTTCCCGTTCTGGATTCACATCGTTGCTGGATCGGGCGTATTGGTGAACGCGTGCAGTCCCCGGAGTGGGCGTCAGTTGTGGAGTCTTACCCGATCTCGTTCCACGATTGGCTTTACGACCACATTGGGGAGAACAGCGGACGAGGTGAAATCGCCTGCATCTTGATCGACGTGGATAGTTCACTTCGCTACACACGGTCATTCCCAAAGACTTTCGACGGGTTGCTTCAAGTTGCCGAGGCCGATGAAGAGCAACGAGTATCTCGGGAGCAGCTTTTGGAGCTTCGTGAACAATGGCGCGGCGAGATTGAGCGTTGTATGCGCAGGCCCTTCCACCCGGATCTCCAAGGCTAGGCGCTTCTAAGGAAGGCCCCGCGGGCGGCACGCGCTCACCGCACAGGGGCGCGACCAGGTTGGGGTGTGCGGACCAGATGGAAAACTCAACGTGGTCGCACAAATTCAGCTGTTTTTAGCTGCAGTATCCACTTGGACCACTTCGACCACATATTTCGGTTAACTCCTTAGGCTCTGGCACCCACGCCGCGTTTCATGCGTTGGGTGCCTCACACCTTGATACTCGGTGCTTACTTCTTAGATATCTATTTCCATCTGGTCTAAGTGGTCTAAGTGGTCGTTGTAGCTAAAAATAAGGGGCTCGACGCGGACCACGTTGAGGGGCACACGCGATCGATGTGGTCTAAGTGGTCCGCAAAGAACTGCCGAGATGAGTGAAGATGGGGCACCGAGCCGTTAGAAGCTTCGGTGGGTGCGTTGGTCGGGGTCCTCTGTCGTATTTGGACCTCTAAATGTCAGCCCCACGGCCGCCCAGCGCCACGCCCGGAAGCCTTCGACAACGCACGCGGCCCACGCAACGGATGCCCTATCCGCCGGCAAGGGGCATCTTCCAGCCAAAAACAGCTAGAGCAGGAAGCCCGCCCCAGCTTGTGGATCAAAATTCAGCGCTGAACGCTTGAAATGTCATTTTGTCCAGGCGTGACAAAGTGGCAAATGCTAGAATTTACAGGGATGGCAGTTAGAGCAGGACATGGGAGCGGAGCGGGGCAGCCACGGATCGAGGTGTTGCCCGCGGACGAGTTGCCCGACGGGATAGCGGAGCCAGCCCGACCGGCTGCCGTGCGCGATAGTGCGGGGCGATTCGTCAAAGGGGGCGGCACATCCGAGCTTGCCCGTAGAGGCGCCAAAGCACGCCACGGGTCGAAGCAGCTCGCACAGCTCCTAGGGCTCTGGAACTGCCCAGAGGATCACGCCTACGCGCCTTATTCACGGCTCGCGCGCGAGTGGCGTGATTCCCACATAAAAGAGCTCGCTGCCACGGTTGGGGGTGGCGAAGTCGGAGCAGGCCCCGCGAGTATTGTTTCAACGGCTGCGCTTCAGCTTTCAGCCTCGCGCTACCTTTCGGACCAAGGCGCCAAGATGAGCGACGCGAAGCTGCTTCTAGATGCGTCACGGCTGGCTGACTCAAGCCGGCAGAACCTACTCGCGGCGCACGAGCTTTGCGCACGTGAGGCGAAAGCAAGACCCCCAAAGCAAGACGCCACACCGTGGCTCACGGAGAAAGGAAGTGCCAAGTAAGATCAAGCCCGCACAGTTCAAGACGCCCGCCCACGCTGGATCCGACCCTAGGGACGTGGCCGAGTGGCTTATACGCATCCAGGGACGTGCTGCGATCTACACGAAGGATCCCGATCGCGGTTGGGACGTGCTGCTCGCGCTCTCCGAGTCGCTTGGAGTGCCCGTCTCTGGATTCGTAGTGGAAGCCGACGGGCTTCGAGTTGAACTCTTCGACCGGGCAACAGACGTCAAAGAAGCGGACTTCACGGCAAGTGTAACGGACGTTCCCAGCGCCGTTGGATGGCTTGCGAAGGGATCCCGTCCGGTTGCGTGGCTTTTGCCCGGGGGGACGGCATGAGCGCGATCCCGTTTGTCGACTTCGTTCAGAACGTCTTGAAGGTGGAACTCACCTTAGGGCAGCGGACACTTGCGCGGATTGCCTTCGATGGGGTCGAGCCCAATCGGCTCGACGAGGAAGAGCGCGCTATGTGTGCTCGCCTGATCGGGCCCGTGGACACGATTCCACCCGAGGCGCGGCTTGTGCTCTGCGCAGTGAAGGGCGCGCGCATTGGCGGCTCATATATCTTCGGTGGGCTCTATTCGCTCTACCGCGCGTTGACTGCCGAACTGTCGACGCTGGCCAAAGGGGAGCAGGCAGTCGCGCTCATCGTAGCGCCCGATCTTCGTTTGGCTAGGCAAGTGCTTCGTTACGCACTCGGAGCTGCAGAGGGCGCGCCTTCAATCGCTCGGCTCATTGATTCGAAGTCTAGCGATTCATTCTGCCTTGTCCGACCCGATGGGGCCAAGGTCGCAATCGAGTGCTTGCCTGCTACGCGTGGCGGCTCTGCAGTGCGCGGGCGTTCGCTCGTGTCTGCTGTTCTCTCCGAGACTGCTTTCTTTCGTGACTCGTCTTCTGTGGTGAATGACGAAGACGTCTTTCGCGCCGTGATGCCCCGAGTGATGCCGGGCGGATTGACCGTCCTGGAAAGCACGCCATGGGCTGAAACTGGGCTGCTTTCGGACGTGTTCTCTAAGAATTTCGGAGAACCCCAAAGCGCGATCGCTGCTCATTGTCCCACGCTCACCATGCGAGACGACGAGCGCACGGCTATGATCGTAGCGAATGAAAGGGCGCGCGATCCGGACAACGCTTCGAGAGAGTTTGACGCTGAGTTCCTTTCGGGTGGCTCGGGGCTTTTCTTTGGGCCCGAGCTCCTTCGGCCTGCGCTCTACGAAGGGAGCAAGATCACGAGCAAACCCTTCGGTGCTCGTATGTTCGTTGGGGGCGACATAGGGCTTGTGACGGATGCCACGGCGTTCTGCGCGGTAGCTCTTCGTGATGGCGTGGTCACGTTGTGCGATGCGTTGGAGATGCGGCCGAAGAAAGGCGCACCGCTGAGACTGTCTGACGCAATCAAGAACGGGTGCGAATTTGCTAAGGGCTTCGACGAGTCGAGAATCGTCGTGGATCACCATGAGCTAACCGCGGGCAGAGAGCACCTCCCAGACGGGTTTCACTTGGAGCCGTGCGCAGGCGGGGGAGATGCGAAGACCGAAAGGTTCATCCGCGTTCGAGACGCACTCCGCGAAGAAAAGATCGGCATTCCTTCGGAGTGGGCCAAGCTCGCCAATCAGCTTTCGCTCGTGGTGAGCAAACCAAGGCCGGGCGGGGGGACTGCGATCATTCTTCCGAGAAGAGCCGGGACGCATTTGGATCTCTGTTCGGCCTTTATTCTAGCCGCTGATGCGGCCCTGTCTGGTTCGGGCGGTATCGACTATGCCGCGATCGCTCAACTGTGGCGCGATGCCGTGGCATGAGAGGAAATGGCGGAGCGGGGAGCGCCGGGGGTCGATCACTGCGTGACTACTTCGTGGTGATGCGAGAGCGATCCAAGCACCCTTGGGATTGGAGGGCCGGCCTGTGCGGCGACGCTTCATGGTGTGGTGTTCGCGACGGATTGCTTGGATTTTCCGGGCATGTGTCCGACCGAATTCGCGTGAGCATTGTTTTGAACGTACACTTTTCGAACGACCCTCTCTCCCCCTCCGCGGTGAACAAGCAATGGTAAATCTCGAACAAGAGAAAATGAATGCGATCAGGGGCGAAGCGCAGGCGACTCTCGGCGTACTCTTAAAAGGTCGAACCGCGAAAGAGGTTGCGGCGGTTGCGCTCTCCGCATACCAACGCGTGGACTCTGCAGTTCAAGACTACACAGGCCAGGCGGGCTTGGCGTGCGGGAAGGGCTGTGCTTGGTGCTGTAGGGGCGTGAAGGTCGACGTGCTCGTTCCTGAGGCTGTGGCGATTGCGGAGTACCTTCGTAGGTCCATTGATGAAGGCGAATATGAAAATTTCGTCAGGAGGCTTCGGGAGGTGGCCAATCAATTCAGCGCGATGAACTCCGCACAAAGAGTGCAGAGCAAGGCACCTTGTGCATTCCTAAACGACGAGTCGGGACAATGTCGGATCTATGAAGTTAGACCAAACGCGTGTCGCAAACACAACTCGCTGGACGCGACCCAATGTGAAGTTGCACATCACGACACGTCGGGCAGGACGACTGTTCCTGTGCATTTTTTGCTAAGGCTAACGCACGAGCTTTCGACAGAAGGAGTGAGCGTTGCCCTCTCAAGCTTGAATCTGGATAGCTCCCCCTACGAACTTACCAATGCCGTTTTGGTCGCTTTCGAAAATCTTGGAGCCGCGGAAGAATGGGCGACAGGGGGCGGCGCATTTCATGCAGCTCGAATTCCTAGTGACGACGCCGATCAAGTTCATGCCGAGCGCAAGCTTGCTGGCGCCGGTTTGATTCCCCCGGCACAACTCTTGCGACCGGGCACGGTAGCAAAAAAGAGCCACACCAAGACCCGAAAGCCGAAGCAAAAAAAGAAGCGTAAAAAATGAACCTCACGCAGCGGTGGTCATGACAACCGAGAGAGGCTTTGGAATTCGAACCGCCGGGATACAAGCCGGATCATGCGCTCGTCATCATCCGCGCCAACGTATCCCGGCTACATCAATGTGATCGCGCTCGATGCGGCTTGGCGCTCGATTCAATCGGCCATGGTGCACACGAACGAGCGCCAGAAGCGAGCTGCAATCGAACTGGGGTTCTACCTGGGCGTCACACGTGAGCATCAGAGGGAGGCAGCCAAGACCTCGCGTGATGCCGTACTGAAGCGCCTAGGTGAGGGGTGGACCGCAAGCTTTCAGAAGGCTTGATGTGGCTCACCCCTGCGGCGGATTCTCACGGTAGTGGGCGAGACGTTGAGCGTAGGCCTGTATGTAATCCTGGGCATACATTGGGATCACTTCTGGACGTCGGTGAAGCGCGACGGTGAACGCCCCGTTTTGCCCCACGCTTCTGGAGACTGTCGTTCCATCTAGAGCACGCCGTAGCGTCTGAACAATCCTTTCGGTTCTAAAGCTAGGCTCACCGAGCACTATTTCGATTTCGATAGAAACATTCCCGTTTGCCCCGAGAGATCTAAGAAGAAATTGCCGAGCAAAAGCATCACTCTCTGGAAGTCCGTAGCCCAGGAAGATGACTTTGCTTGCAGCCTTGAGATGCTCTTCCGCTTGTGCCCAGAGTTTGCGATCACACTCGTCCATTTGTGCTTTGGACTTTCCCGGGATCTTGATCTTCGGCTGGTAGTCTTGCTCTTTCAGTAGCGCGTACGGCTCGGTCGATTGGATTTTGGTGCCGCTGACGATTGCATCGGAAACTGACCCGTGCAGCTTGAGGAGGGGCACATCCTCATGCGGTTTCACGATCGCCTCGATAACGAAGTCATAGTTGAACGAAATCAGTACATCGTCTTTTGGCGTCAGCACCGCGCCCCAATCCTGGTAGGGGAGATAAGGCTCACACACATCGCCTGCCCCATATGCGGTGAGCAATTCTTGGTGAAACGCAGAGCATTCGAATGCCATGATCATAGTGGCGATCCTGACGGCCTTCTCATTCAAGCCACTCGATCCGTGACCTATGAACGACATGACAGCTTTGCTGACCAACGGGTTGCCGTGCTCCAACGATTTTATATCGGTCAAGAGTTGATACAGTTCCGAATCACCCATTCTTTCAAGCTGCACTAGGAAATCTTCGGCGTGCGCGTACCGCCGTTCACCCTGTCCAGTGACTTGTAGGCCGAACAAATTGCCTTCTGGGTACCCTCGTCCGTAATGGTACAAGACGTATATTGCCATGGCATCGCGCCGCAGTTGTTGCGGCGCCTTAATGGGCCCCATGAAATTTGGGAAAACTTGTTCCAGCTGCCGCCAATTTCTCATTGAGAAAAGGTCTGAAAGCAGTGGCCCGCCGAGAGGGCGAGAGAAACCCGCTCCAAGGATCCAGACAGTTCTTGCGTTCACCTTGTGAGCCTATCAAACCGAAGGTCGGAAGGCTTGTTTCTGTTTGCCGCCAAGCTCTGCCATTGAGACTCACCCCGTCCAAGTCTCTTCGTTCTCAGTCGCCAGCGCATTCCGTAGGTGTCGTGCTCGCCTTCGTAGAGCATGTGCATGGCCCCCGATTTGGTGACGACGACGACGAGCCACCGGGCCGGATCGATTGTGCTGCACAGAAACTATCCCCGAGCGACGCTGAGATAGTCGGCCGTCGTGAAACTCGGGGTGCGGAATGCTTGGGTTTGTTCGCTCATATTGACCGCTTCGGACGGTGTGAGCGAGCGTTGCGGAGAAAGTTCAGTTTTTGGCGCAGAGGTAGTTGTGACTGTCACTGCTCCCATTCGCGATCTGAATGACTGAACCAATTGGTGCATCGGGTGCAGCTTTATTCAATCCGGCGGATACTTCAGAAGCGTTTCCTGAGATTGCCCCCTCCTGTAGATCCGGGAACTCACTGACCCGATAACACTGCCACTGCCCCGCCGTCGGTCCCGCCCACGAAACGGCGACTGTCGCGCCAGCCCCACACCCAACGAGAATACCAGCCAGAACGAGAACGATTGATTGTGTTTTCATAGTGGCGAGACGGTAGACGGGGTCTGAGTCAGCGTCAAAAATTCCAAAGCTAGACCACTAGGTTGAACCGCAATAGGATCGAGACGATGAAACTCGTCTTCTTTGGATTCGTTGCGTGTTCGTTCTTTTTCGGTTCCTGCAGCAAGAGTGAAGCCGGCACGTCAGGTGAGGAAGCGGCGCAGAAGGAAGCAACTTCGAAGCCCCTCACGTTCCCAGTGAGCGGAGTGGTTGCTCCGCGGTTCGATATCGTCGCAACTGAACAAGGTGGGCCAGATGACGGGCAGCGTTTGGTTCGGGTCGTTGTTACTCAGAACCCTGTTACAAAGGAGGAGATCCAAGCGGCGACGGAGAAGATCGTTCTAGGGATGCAGAAAGACAAACCAACTGAGGTCAGAGCATCGTATTATTTTCATCCAAGCCAGGCATACGGCCGCTACACCTTGGCGATGGCTGAGTGGCAGGTGGATAACCCCAAGAGGATCGAGGTGACCATGACCAAACTCGCGAAGCGCGATCCCGCAGCGGAACCCACCGAGAAAGAGCGAGAGGTTGAGGTTAAGTTTGGAAAAGCATTTCAAGCGGCCGGCGGCGAAAAGCTAGATACTGAGATAGCGACGGAGCTTGCCCCGGTGCTCGGGATGACTCCAGCGGAAGTGTTGGCAATTCACGAAAAGGTCGCTCTGTACGATATGGGAATTTAAAGCGCGGAGTTGTGCTGCGAGACTTAGGCAGGCGCCTCCAAGATCTCAGCTAGCTCCCCGCGATGCACATTGCGGCTTCATGAGTCACCTGTCAGAGAGCTACGAAGTCCAGAGCCCCTCGAAGACGATAGGCCCGCGAGCGTCCGTCATCGATAAATTCTGCCCCAGATGCCCGCTCTCTTAACACAATCAGCTCTCCCAAGCGGGTAACTTCGATTTCTAATTTTCGCGGCTGTGCGGCGCCATCCCGCCCTATCAGTTCTCCGACTTCTTCAACATTGTCAGTCAGGAAGTTTACCAGCCTGACCACGCGATTGAGCACGTGATTGGCAGCGTGAACCGCTCGAATGCTGGTAGCAGGTCCACGGCCATTCTCGCGAATTCTTCCATCGAATACGGTTCCTCCAGTGAGGAAAACGTGACCGTCTAGCTCATAGCCAGTACTGAAACACGATTTGGCCATGCCGAAAGCGGTCTGGAATGACAGGCCAGCTCCAACAGCCATGGGCGCTGCATGCTTTCGCACAAAGTCCGGTCGGGCATGGAGTGCTATCCGCACTAGACGCTCCGATAGCACCGCATTGTCGAAGACATCATGATTCAATACGTCGAGGAAGAATGACTCATCGGGCGTAATCCACGCGAAAAGCAGAGCGTCAGCTCCCCCGGCCATTGCGTGCCGCTTTGTTTTATCCCTAACGCTGCCTCTCTTACCCAAGTGAAGGTGATGAATATCAAAGTTATTGTAGAGGAAGTCATTGAAGCTCGAACGATAGAACTGTCGCGTAAGCCGCTGGGCCATGTCTTCCCCTCGCTCAAACTCATCAGTGATTTCGTCCAGCATCTGGCTGGTTCCAAAGTCGAGTTTGCGAGCTGTCAGCTCTTCGGAGCGGCTAACCTTCCGTGGCCTGATAGGGACGCTCCGATGACTCAAGCGTTGGAATGCTAAGACCGCTTCGTAGCAGCCGCCAGATGTCTGGGCTTTCTCTGGAACTGAGACGCCTCTAGCTATCAGACTGTTCACGAGATCAATGCGCAGCTGATCAAGCACCTCAGGTACCGTTGAGATCGAGGGTATCATTTCACAGTTTCGGTCGTTGGGAGGCGATCGGCGACAAATGTGGAAACCGAGTTCCGGGCGAGGGTAGTGTAGCCTTGTTTCATCTGCATCAGGGCCATCCAGCTATCAATTGTCCTGCACGTTCGTTCCCCAATCAACCGGAACGGTATGATTTCCTGGCGCAGTGGTCATTCTGTGGCTACACTAAATGGATGCCGAAGGAAGACAGTCGCGAGAAGAGTTTCCGAGTCCGCCTGACAGAGGAAGAGCGCGAGATGCTCGACCAAATCGCCACCCGTGACGGCCTCACGTCCTCCGACTGGGTGCGGCAGGCCGTCCGTAGGGCGCACGCCGAGCTGCCCCCCGCCAAGCCCACCAAGGCCAAGGGGAAGAAATGAGCGCGCCCCAACTCACCCCGATCAAGGGCGGGCATTCCGTACGCCTACGCTACGGGAAGGGATTTATTTGCAGGTTCAAGATCGCAATCGTGGACCAAACCGCCGCAAGCAAGCGCCGGGACGTCATGGCCGAGATGGCTCAGAATATCGCTAAGTCCGGGCATTCGGATCACGGGTTTCGCTTGCTCGCTTCGGCTGGCAGCGCGTCCGACGAAGAGATCGGCGACCTGCGAAAGCTCGCTGCCAAACTTGCAGAGGGCAAAGCTCGCCCCATGGTCGCCCCTGCGCAGCGCATCACGTTCGGAGCCCTTGCCGATGACTGGACGTCGGGGAGGCTGCACAAGAAGTACCCGGATCACGTCAAACAGAAGCGCTCCGCACAAGATGACATCGGCCGACTGAAAAGGCTGAAAGAGGAGATCGGGGAGATCGCCTTGGCAGCGTTCACGATTGAGGATGCAGAGCAAGCAATGCGGGCCCTACCAGATGGCCTGAGTGCGGCCACACGGCGCCACTATGCCCAGTTGATCGCGAAGGTGCTCAAGCTTGCGGTTTACCCGTGCAAGATCATTGCGGCCTCTCCGCTTCCTACGGGCTTCCTCCCTCCTATCAAGGGAACGAAGGCGAAGGCGTGGCTCTATCCCGTCGAAGACAAGAAGCTCATGGGCGCTACGGGCGTCGTCACGCTTGAGAGCCGAATGCTTTGGGGCTTTCTCGCCCGGGAAGGTCTCAGGCTCGGGGAAGCTTTGGCGCTTCGTTGGCGAGATCTGGATCTTGAACGTGGGGTGATTCGCCTGGACGAAAATAAGACCGAGGATCCTCGTGCGTGGGCGCTGGATCCTGGGGTCACGCGTGCCCTTGCAGCATTTCGCCCCGACGCTGCCCCAGACTCGGCGCCGGTTTTTCGTCTCATGACGGATCCAGCTTCGGCCGCTCGCGACTTCCGAGGGCACCTCAAAGCCGCGGGCGTGACCCGTGCGGAGCTTTTCGAGTCTTCCGCTTCCCGGATGGCTATCCGTGTCCACGACCTTCGAGGGACGTTCGTCACTCTGTCCCTGGCTAACGGAAAGACCGAGCAGTGGGTGAGCGACCGCACCGGGCACGGTTCGAGCGTCATGATCAACCGCTACCGACGTGCTGCGCGCAACGCTGAGGAGCTTGGCTTAGGGGCCCTCGAACCCCTCGATCAAGCGCTCCCTGAGTTCCGCCCGGCCAAGGGTGATCCAAAAAGTGATCCAAAGAATCAAGAGAAGGCGATGGCTGAAAGAATAAAGGACCCAGCGTCTCCGCCAAGTCCTTTATATTCAAACACTTTTTCTCGTACCGAAGGTCGGACTCGAACCGACACGCTTTTAAGGGCGGCGGATTTTGAATCCGCTGCGTCTGCCAATTCCGCCACTTCGGCTAGTTTCGCGGTGACTCATGAGCCACCAGGGACACGCCACTTAGCGCGACCTCCTTCGCCTGTAAAGTCTCGAAATTTCCTTCAGATCGAATCATTCTGCCATCCGTATTTGAACCCATGGAATTGCGTTTATCGATGAGCCTGGGCTTGGTTCTCGCGGCCTGCCATCCAGCGGAGCAGTCGAACGTGGCGGCCGACTCCGGGCGAGAAGCTCCTGCTGATTCGGCGCCTAAAACGTCTGTGCCTGTCGCCGAAGCCCTGACCAATGAGGCGGTTCAAGCGACAACCGCGCGGGCGTCCAAGCCGGCTGCCGTCCGTCCCCGAATCTGGGGACGGGCCGATCTTGATGCGACCAATGACGGGCTCGTCGCTCCCCCGGATGCGGTGCCTGACTGTGAGCGGCGTCTCACGGACTTGGGGGCGGAGTTTCGCGTCGCGTCTCTGCCGCTCAAGCAATACCAAGACGATATCCCTACCTGTGGTTCTCGCGATGCGGTGACTCTGGTCAAGGCCCCCGGAGGGTTGAGTTTTCGTCCTCCTGCTACAGTGACCTGTCAGCTGGCTCTCGCGCTGATCGAGGTAGAGCGGTTGGTGCAGTCACTCGCGCAGGAAGAGCTCGGCAAGAGTGTTCGCTCGCTTCACCAGGGGGGCACCTACTCATGCCGCAAGATGGCGCGCTTCAACTTAGTGAGTGAGCACAGCTACGGGAACGCGATCGACATCTTTGCCTTCACACTTGAGGACGGCAGCAAAGTCTCGGTCTTGAACGACTACGGAAAAACCAGTGAGGCTCCGGGTACACCGAAAGCGAAGTTCCTGCGGAAACTGGCCTCCGCGGCCTACGATGAAGGCGTGGTGAGCGTGTCGCTCACCCCCTTCTGGGATGCGCTACACCGCGATCACTTCCATTTTGATATGGCCCGCTACCGGGTGGATGGCACGCGCTGAAAAGAACGCGCGCTGTGAGTTACTCGCAGACCGTGGCTGTCAGGCGAAGATTGTCGACCAAGAAGTCCGTCGCAAGCGTGGGATCGGTCTTGTAGTCCAGCGAAAAATTCACGGTTTGGCCCCCGAGTGCGCTGACTGGGTAGGTCTTGTCGATTCCGTTCGTCGTCCAGACGTTAGCAGGAGACTCTTGGGCGTCTTCGTTCGAAAACGAATCGAGAGTGAGCAATGTTCCGCCGCTCATGTTCTTCAAGTTAATGGTCATGAAGTCGTAGGTGCTGACGGGTGAATCGAGCGTCATGAAGTTGGTATCTGCACGGAGCCTGAGCGTTTGAATCCCCGAGGGGAGAGGAACCGGCTGGTAGATTGAACCTATCTCGTCATCCACTCCTCCGAGCCAAGCAAGGTAGTTGCCAGTGGGTGTGTAGAAATCCCCATAAACGCCACTGCAGCCGTCGTCTTCGCCGAGCGGACTGCACTCGAAGATGATCTGGAAGTTCCCGGTCTCATCCCAAGGACTTCCGTTCGCTTCGCCTGTTTCGAAACCGCCATCCAGGGTACTTCCGTCAATCAAAGTGACCACCTGCCGTACATCGACTTGGACGCAGCTGCCTGCCTGGCACCTGAAGGGATCACAAGTTGTACCCCCCGAACATTGCGTATGGGAGGTGCATTCCACGCAGGTGCCCGCGTCACAAACGGGTGTCGAGTCATTGCAGCCGCTGTCGGTCTCCACACCTGACTTGTCATCGACGCAGGCACCACAGCTTTGTCCTGAGCAAAAAGGCGCATCATCGGAGCAGCCGAGGTCCACCGCGTCGCCGCTGGCGCTGTCGAGGCACGAATGACAAGTACCGTCGCCTTCTTCGTCGCAGATCGGACTCGTCATGTCGCAGCCTGTATCGCGACCCTTCCCCGCCTGATCATCGAAACAGGTCGCGCAGGCCTCTTCACCCAGCACTCCGTTGCAAATGCCCTCTGAGCATTCTGCACCAGCATCCAAGGCGGCTGTTGTGCATTCGCCGGAGGGAGAGCAGGTGTCTTCTGTGCAGTCGTTGTTGTCGTCACAATCATCGTGGGAACTGCATCCGGTGCAAGTCGGGGTTCCCGTGGTGCGGCACTCGGGCGCGCCAGCCGAACAGCCGGCGTCCTGGTTATCGCCAGCGCGGTCATCGATACACCTCACGCACCTCGAGGCACTCGTGACGCCGTTGCAGACCCCGCCGCTGCATTCTTCACCAGCTTCTACGGTGGTGTGCGCACACTCTCCTTCAATGCAGGTATCTTCTGTGCAGTCGTTGTCGTCGTCGCAACCTTCATCGCATCCGGAGTCGTTACCTCCCTTGCCGCCGCCCATTCCACTGTCCATTCCACCGCTGGAACTCATGCCCCCCATGGACCCGCCTGACCCGTTCGAGTCAGTGCTTTTCTCTATCTCGTACTCATCGAGCCCGAGGATTTGTCCGCAACCGCTGAGCCACGGACTTGCCGCGAGTGCTGTGAGAGTGGAACCGACAAGGAGAGATCTTGTTGTGAAGGCCAAAGCGTGCGGAACTTAGCACTCCTCGCGCGCGGCTTGAAGTCCTTCGCCTGCGTGGGCGGATCTACCGCCTGGTGGGAGGTTCTCGCCTCTTGTCGCCGAAGCTCATACTTACTTCTTCGGGCTTGAAGGAGATTCCAACCCTCATCGGGATCGGGATGCTAGCGTGACAAGGCATGCGCTTAGTTATGTCCATTTCTTGTTTGGTTCTCGGGGCCTCCAGCAGTGCAAGTTGTCTGGTCTACGACTCGTCGCTTCTCGACGACCTCTCCGATCCAGAAGGCTCAGGGGGAAGCGTGAAGGCCACGGGGGGAGAAGACGCAGGGGGAAGCGGCGGTTCGGATGATGCTGGGGGGACGAACTCCGGAGGCAATGACGGCAGCGGAGGCGACTCGGGACAGGGAAGTGGCTCCGCGCCGGGCAGTGGATCGACGACTGGAGCAGGCGGGACCAGCGGTTCGGGAGGCGCCCAACCATTGAGCAACGAAAGCTTAGTCGACGACTTTGACGACATGAATGCGGCCATCGAGAATGAGGCTGGCCGCACCGGAACGTGGATGGCGGTGAACGACGGCTCCCCTGGAGGCGTTATGTCGCCAGGACCAGGTGATCCGTTTGTCGTGGCACTTCGTGAAGACACCAACTTTGCTCTGCACATCATGGCCACAGGCTTTGAGTCCTGGGGTGTTGGCTATTTCGCGAGTCTTTCGGAAGGAACGGGAACGGCCGGAATGCCCGGACCGTATGATCTTCTCGCAGAAGGTTATAATGCCGTTCGTTTTTGGGCGAAGAAGGAGCCAGGGAAGGCATCGCTCTTGAAAATAAGAATCGCCGACGAAAGTTCGAGCCCTAGCGGTTCCTGCCCGGTGGCTCCCGAGGAGGTATGTGGATACGACCACGCGGAAGGGCTCGTATCGCTCCAGGACGAGTGGACTGAGTTTACTCTCAGGTTCGAGGACTTGAGCAAGAACCTTTCCTCGACGATTGAGTTCGACAAAGCCTACGAAATCCACATTGTTCAACCTGGAGCGGACGTCGATTTCTGGATCGATGATATTCGTTTTGTGGAGCTACCGCTCGAGTAGTTGACGCTTGAGTCCTACGATGCGCCTTGGGCCTCGACTCCGCGCCTGTCGGCTAAATCGTTTTCGATTTGGGACATTTGGGCGTCCGTCAGGCGATAAGTGAGCGCGATCAGCGCTGCGCCGATGGTGGTGACAGCAGGGATGATTCCCATCAGGAGCAGGATGCCCTGAATTGATTCGGCATTTTGGGTCTCGTTGGCGACGAAACCGAAGCGCTCAAGCACCTGGCCGTTGGCAAACCCACCAATGGCCCCCCCAAACTTAAACGCGAGCATCGCTGCGGCCATGACAAGACCGGTGGTGCGGCGGCCAGTTTTCCATTCGCCATAGTCGGCAGTGTCGGCGAACATCACGAAAATGAGTGGAGCTGTGGGGCCAAGCAGAAAGGCCACGGCAATGTTCAGTCCGTAAATGATGCCCATCGAATCGGGGGACAAGAAGTAGTAGGGAATTGTGAGAATTCCGGCGCCGGCCATGCAGCCCACATAGAGTGTGCGCTTCCCGAAAAGCTTGGTGCCCCAGGGCATGAGAGCTATGCCTGCCAATGCTGCAAAGCCGCCTGTGACCATGAATGTTTCGAAAGCGGTGTCGTTCTGGAGGTAGTACTTGAAGTAGTAGAGCAGGGTGCCGCCGCGCAATGCGAAGCCCGCGATCACGAGCATTCCCATGAAAAACATGGTGATCCAAGGCTTGTTTTGGCTGAGTGCCTTGATGTCGTCCTTGAAGTTCGACTTCTGCTTGGCTGGGGGCAGAACCCGCTCTCGTGTTGAGAGAAAGCTGATCACGAAAAGCACTGCTGCGATGCCTCCGTAGGCGATCATGACCAGTTGCCAGCCACGCTGCGGGTTGCCAGCACCAGCCCAGTCGACAAAGCGCATGGTAAAGGTCTGAACAATGAGTGCCACGACGAAGGCGCCAATGAAGCGCCAAGAGGAAAGCTGAGAGCGCTCCTGGGTATTCGGCGTAATCACGCCCATGAGAGCCGAGTAAGGAATATTGATCGCCGTGTACATCATCATCATGAAAATGTAGGTGACGTAGGCGTAGATGAGTTTGCCGCTGTCATCGAGTTCTGGCGTCGTGAACATCATGACGCCGGCAGCCCAGATGGGGATGGCGATCCAGAGCATGTAGGGCCGAAACTTGCCCCAGCGCGTCTTCGTGCGGTCGGCGAGTGCGCCCATGAGAGGGTCATTCACTGCATCCCAAATACGGGAAAAAAGGAGCAACCAGCCCGCCGCGCCCGGCGTGAGTCCAAACACATCCGTGTAAAAGAACAGCAGGTAAAATTCGAAGACCTTCCAATAAAAATTGGAAGCGCTGTCGCCTAAAGCGTAACCAATCTTCTCACCCACTCCCAAGATCCCACCTTTTCGTGGTTGGGGAATACTTCCCGTCGAACGATTCGCAGGCAGGTCGGGGGCGGAAGCTTCGGTTGCTGCACTGGTCGCGACGATCTGGGACATCATGGGCCTATGTGCGCAAAACGATTCGAGGATCCAGGAATCGACACGGACCGCGCGGGTTTACCTTTAAGCTGCGGATCTAGAGTTTCTGCTCACAGTCAAAATAATGAAAATCGGCAGGAAGCTGCCTCCCGCTCATGTCGTGGGCGCACATGCCCACGAAGGTGCCCGTAAAGCCCAGCCCCATCGTGGTGAATTCGTCGGAGAGCTTAGTGGAATCGAGGGGAGAGCCGACTTGCCGAAAAAGGAGCCCATCTTCTGAATACGAGAGATGAAGCTCTTCGTTCTCAAACTGAGCGCGCAAGTGGATGCGGGCCGTTTGATCGAGCGGGAGCGCTAGCGGAGGAGCGAGTTCTTCGCGCAACTTCCCTAACTCGCACACGGTGACTTGCAGGCACCTTCCGATTGCTTCGTCGTGAGTGATTTGCAGGTAGCAATAGTTCTGGTCATCGTAAAAGCAGATCAGACCAGCCATTTGTTGAAACGTTTCTGGCTGAAAATCGAGGCACGTCTGGAATCGTGCTTCGAACGATTGGAGCCGCCTGGCCACGAGACTTTGGTGGTGAAGCGAACCCGGACTTTCACGCCCCCGCAATCTGAGCACTCCTGGCTGCTCCTTTAAAGAAACCCAGTCTTCTGTGGCGGGCGTGCGCAGGGTTTGGAAGTGAAGACTGAGTTCCTGCTGCGCGAAATCATCGCGAACTGGTTCTTGTGGCCAGGGGCTAGGGTCTAAGCAGGGGCCGGGGACCGTTTCGTGGGGTCGATTCGTACCATCATCGAGACGCAGCCATCCGTCCTGGTCCCACGTCATTTTTTGGAGCGAGGTTTCGCGGCCCAATGAGCAGCGCTTCTCCTTTTGAGGACGACCGCAGAGGTGCGCGAGGTACCATTGTCCTTCCTGCGTCTCGACCAGAGAAGCATGCCCCGCTTTTTGAAGTGGGAGCGACATGTCCCCAGCGGAAGTGAGGAGTGGTGTCTTGGGATCAAGCTCGTACGGGCCGTCGATCTTATTGCTGCGCGCAAGTGTCACGGCGTGATCCCAGCTCGTGCCGCCTTCAGCGAGCAGCAAATAGTAGGTGCCATTGCGCTTGTAGAGGTGAGGCCCCTCGGTGAGACCAAGAGGGCTGCCTTTGCAGATATTCGTGATCGGGCCGATGAGTTTCTTCTGAATTGGATCAAACTCTTGCAGCAAGATCCCGGCGAACTGGTTTCTTCCCGGGCGATGATCCCAGAGCACGTTGAGAAACCACTTGCGGCCGTCTCCTCCGCTTTCTTCTTCGTCGTGAAACAGCGAAGGGTCAAAGCCCGATGAGTTGAGGTGCACCGGCTCCGACCAAGGACCTTCGATACTTGGTGCGGTGACGAGGAAGTTGTGGGCATCTGAATAGCCATGACCCCAATTCTTTACGTCCGTGAAAATGAGATAGTAGATTCCGTTGCTGTGGCTGAGGCATGGCGCCCAAACGCCGCCGCTACGCGGATTGCCCTTCAGGCTGAGCTGACTGAGTCGATCGATTGGACGAGTGAGGAGGCGCCAGTGAACCAGATCGCGGCTGTGGTGAATTTGAACGCCAGGGAACCACTCAAAGGTCGAGGTGGCGATGTAATAGTCCGACTCGACTCGCAGAATCGATGGGTCTGGATTGAATCCACGCAAGATCGGATTGCGGATGAGGCTGATGTGGCGAGCTTTGGGGTCAGTCATGCGAAAATTGAGATCGTCCGATTCGACGATCGTCGTCGGGGAGGCTACATCACTGAGCAGCAGGTTGCGCCCGAAAACAGTGATTATTGGGACGTACCTATTGACGACCTCGCTAGGTGTCCGCTTCACCGATGATTCTTTTGAGCCAATCTTGTCGTTTGAGGAAACGTTGAACTGATGAGAAGTAAAGCCCCCACCATCGCTGAGGTCGCTCGCAGCGCGAATGTCGCAGCGAGTACCGTTTCTCGAGTGCTCAACGGTGGTTACGCGAGTGCGGACGTGAAGGCACGGGTCGAAAGGGTCATGAATCAGCTCGGGTATACACCTTCGCCCACCGCCAGAAACTTGAAAATGGGTCGCTCGGGAATCATTGGGTTGGTCGTCGAATCGACAAGAGGTTATTGGTTCACGGAGATCTTGCAGGGAGTCGAAGAAGAGCTTTCTGACAAGCGCATCAGCGTGACCCTGTGTAGCCTGGCGCTCAGCGGTGAGTATGACTCGAGCTCTGTCCAGGCCTGGATCAGCGAGAGGCGGATTGACGGAATCATCTTCTGCAGGTCGTCTAGAGAAGAGCGGGCTTTGGTGCAGAAAGCTCAGGACGCCGGGTTACCCGTGGTGTTCATTGCCCCCGATGACACCTTTCGTCGAGGACACGCAGTGCGTGCGCGCAACCGCGACGCGGGACGTGACGTCGCGGAACATTTGGTGGGGCTGGGGCATAAGCGTGTCGCTTTTGCTGGCGGACCTCGTGTGTCGCTTGACTCGCGTGATCGCTTGCAAGGGCTTCAGGATGGCTTGCTCGAAAGCGGACTAAAAATCGACGAGCGGCACGTGACGTTCGCAGACAACTATCGTCCGGAATCGGGGATGGTTTATGCAGAAAAATGGCTTTCGTTGCCTCGAGACCAAGCGCCAACCGCTGTGGTCACCGGCAACGATTCTATGGCGCTAGGCTTTATGCGCGTCGTTCAGTCACGGGGAGTGAAAGTACCGGAGGATGTTTCAGTGGTTGGCTTTGATGGCGTTCCCGAGGGAGGTCTGTGGTGGCCTGGGTTGACCAGTGCCTCGCAACCGGCTCGACAAATGGGACGAGAAGCTTGTCGAGCTGTACTTGACTGGATTGAGACAAGAGACACCCCCGAGGGCACCGCGCTGGAGATGCCAATGGAGCTGGTGGTACGAGAAAGTACCGGACCAGCGCCGATCAGAGGCTCGCGCTGATCAGAGGCAGCTCGCCAAGAGCGCGACACACCACAATCACGTCATCTAGCTCGTAAAGAGGATAGTTGGCGTCTCCTCCCGAAAGGTAGGGGGCACGGCTGATTGTCACCACGTCGAGCCCGAGTGGTAGCAGTGATGTAATTACAAATTCACAAACGGCGATCTCCCACTCGTCTGAGCTGATGGGGAGGCGTTCTGAGGGAGCGCGCGCGGCGCCTTGATCGTAGACAAATGGCCGGTAGGGAAGGACGAGGGCGATGATGATCAGTCCGCCCGGTTTCACGGCGCTGCGCGCGGTCCCCAAGAGGGAGAGTGGCTGATCGCATCGATCAAGGACGTTGAGCAGACTCACTGCGTCGAATTCGGCGACCAAGTCTTGACGACTAGTGACGTCTCCTTCAATGACATTGTAGCCCAGACGCCGCAGACGTTTCTGCATCGCGCTGGAAGTCTCAGTGACCACGACTTCCTCAAACAGGCTGGCGAGTTTGGAAGTGGCGTCGCCACGTCCGGCTCCCACATCGAGTAGCTTTCCTCCAACATCACCGAGGAGGTTCCGCCATTGAGCGGTAGACAGCACGTGCATGGGATAGGTCCCGAGCATCCCATTGATGTCAAAGTCTGAGAAGAAATTGCGCATCAATTGATGGAGCCAAGTCGTCAATCGACCATGGCGAGCGGCTTCAGAATGAGCGATGTACTCGGCTGTCTCGTTGTCGAGTTCCAAGCGGGTGAAAGGTGCTCCGGCCGCGTGCAACTTGGCTAGGTCTGCCTGGTAGCGGAGCCTGAGTCCGGTCCGCTGCGCCCAGTTTCTCGCCTGTTCAGGAGTCATGTTGGGGCTCCTGCGCGCAGTGTCTCCCACGGGCCTGTGATGGCGATGGTCACTCCGTCATGTTGAAGATTCGCAAAGAGGACTGTTCCGTCAGGGGAGAAGCAGACTCCCGCAAACTCGCTGTTGCTCAACATATTACGTGCGATGGGGTAGATGTCACCGTTTCGAGTGACGCCGCGCAGGTGCGTTGCTCCCGCCGTGTCCTCAGCGACGATGAGATCGCCCCACGGCGCGAGAGTGATATTGTCTGGCCCAGCCATCTGCTCCTGCTCTTGCGACTCGACGATTAGTGTGAGGCGATCGTCCGTGCTGAGGTGGAAGATCTGACCCAGCCTTTCCGAGCCACCAGCGGTTGCGGTGAATGCCACGCCGTCCCCGACCCACCAGATACCTTCGCCACGTCGGAATTTGGCCGCCCCGAGCTCATCGGCTTGATCGCGTAAGGGCTTATGCTGGGCGGAGACATCACTCAGCGCGACCCATTCGACATCAACCGGTCTACTCAGTCCTGTGCCCGTGTGAAACTTTGCATGGTCGACGATGCGTAGTGCTTCGAGTCGTCCTTCAAAAGGCTGATCATGATCAGGGGGGACCATTCGATAAAGGCAGCCGTCGGGATCATCTTCGGTGAGGTAGGCTGCAAACGTTTGGGGGTTGATGGCGACAGCTTCATGGCGAAACCGCCCGTATGCAGGGATCCGCTTTGGGGGTTGGATGCTTACGGCGTCCGTCCCGCACGCAAATACGTAGCCATGGTCGGGTTTTAAGCTTTCTTCGCAACTGAGCCAGCCCCAGGGACTGGGGCCGCCCGCACAGTTGCGCAGAGTTCCCGTGAGCACCATGTTAGAAGAAGTCACCCGGTAAGTGTTGGGATCGATGACGAGACGCGAGACGCCGCCGTGCGCATCGCGGTGATAAGCTTCTTTGGGCTGACCTTGGGGAAACGCGCCTCGGGCGGTGTCGCGCTCCAGCTCGTGGTTGCGCATGAGAATCCACTCACCGCCAGGGCCAAGGAAGCAGGCCATGCCATCCGGGAGGTCGGGGGAGCGGGTCCTGTCCGTGAGCCGTCCGCCTGCTCGGTCGATTTCGATACAACTGAAACCTGGTGGAAGCGCGAGTGGTCCGCTGCGCGCGCTCAACATTCTCGGGACTACGTCGACGTCACGAAGTCCTCGAAAAATGGCGGTTCCCGCGGCCAAGAGGCCAGTGAGTGACCCTCCGATGACGAGTGAACGACGTTTCACGCTGGATGATTATCATGAGTCGCTCAAACTACCAGTACGTCGCCTTTGAATGTGGCGAAATTGCACCTGACAGTTAAGTAGCATCCGGGCAGTAGACTGACACTGTCGCCCTGTACTCGCTCCCTGAATGTGCTTAGTCTTCCTTTACCTCGACGCGCTCGCGAGCACAGACGGTGCCCGGCGGACGTTGAATGTGACCCACGACAAGGATTTGAACAGATGGATTTTGTAGTTCCCGAACTCCCCTACGCCAAGGACGCTCTCGAGCCGGTGATGTCCAAAGAGACACTCGAGTTTCACTACGAGAAGCATCACAAGGGTTATATGACGAAGCTCAAGGCTGCCCTAGAGGGCAAGCCCGACGCCGAGAAGTCCCTCGAAGAGATCGTCAAGAGCAGCTCTGGCGGCGTGTTCAACAACGCTGCCCAAATTTGGAACCACACCTTTTGGTGGAACAGCATTAAGCCCAATGGTGGCGGCGCTCCGCCAGCAGGGCCCGTGGCCGATCTTGTCACCAAGTACGGTGGTTGGGACAAACTGCGCGAGGACATCATCGCTGCCGCTGGCGCCCAGTTTGGTTCTGGTTGGGGTTGGCTGGTGCTGAGTGGCGGGGCTCTCAAAGTCGTCACGACCGCTAACGCTGAAACCCCGCTCACCGGAGCCGACAAGCCCTTGGCTTGTGTCGATGTGTGGGAGCACGCCTATTACATCGACCATCGCAACGCGCGCCCGGCTTTCCTAGAAGCTTTCTGCGACAAGCTGATCAATTGGGACTTCGTTGCCGCGAATCTCTGAGTCGAGTTCGGGCGCATGCTCGAATTTGAGTGACTGATTCAGTCGCGTGAGAAGGGAACCCGTTGGGTTCCCTTTTTCTTTGGTGAAAGGGGGAGTGAGGTGTCTCTGCTCGGGGGTTGAGCTGCAATCGAGGTGCTACCATTGCGCTGCCGGATCGAGTTGTTCCGTTGATGCTAAGAGTAACAGCGCAAACCCTGCGGGTGCCGCAAATTGTGCAGATGGCGAGTCTTGTGATTGCGTCTTCAACAAAAGCGAAACGGCTCTCACCATGAACTGCGAGTCAGGTGCGATGGTTCCGCCTGCCAGTGCTCGGGGGCTGGCTGCCCCTGAGCTTGCACACACTTGCTGCTGCTTATGGCTGCTGGCAGCGGCGGGGCTTGCCGCACGAACAATCAAATCATCATGGAACTAGTCCCCGTCGGTGCTACATCTTACTCCAAGCAGCGAGTAGCGAATTCCGATTGTGATGGAAACGTCTCGGCTGGCCTCTAGCAGAGTTTTGTTTCGTTTCATCTTAACTGGCCACCGTGGTTGTTTTCACGGCCTCGCTTGACTAGTTATCTTGCCACGAGGAGCCATGAAGCAGGCGTTAACGTTTATTGACACGACTCTCGGTAAGAAGGTCGTGATGGCGATCTCAGGTCTCGTATTGTTCGGCTTTGTGCTGGGCCATATGGCGGGAAACCTGCAGATCTTTTTGGGTGCGGAAGCTTTCAATAGCTACGCGATTGGCATGCACGAGAAGCTGGGCCCACTTTTATGGGTGGCGCGCGCGGTGCTGTTGGTGGCTGTGCTTTTGCATATCGTCATGGCGGTGCAGTTGGTGACCCGTTCGGCAGCTGCGCGTCCAGTCGGGTATCGAGTGAAGAAGAACGAACGAACAACGTTCGCCGCTCTCACGATGAAGTTTAGCGGCTTCACGTTGCTCTTCTTCATTCTGTTTCACATTGCGCACTTCACCTTTCCTGGTGTCGCGATGTCAGCAGCCTATGAGCACCAAGGCTACAGCATGGCCTATGCGAACTTTGTGAACGCGTTCTCGATTCCTTGGGTCGTCGCTCTCTACATTGCGGCGATGATTTCCCTCGGGCTGCATCTCTATCACGGCTCCTACAGCCTGTTTCAGACGCTGGGTCTGAACAATCCCCTGCGAAACGGGACGATCAAGGCGGGGGCGCAGTTCGTCGCCCTGGTCATCACTGTCGGCAACATCATCCTCCCGCTCTCGGTACTGCTGGGTCTCGTCCAGTAACAGTTACGTTGAGAAGCATCTGCGACCCATTGAGAAGCTGTGACCTCTAAGAACTGATTGAAGAGACTAAAGCCATGGAATTGACTTCGAAAGCACCTGACGGACCCATCGAAACGCGCTGGTCGCGACACAAGTTCGCGATGAAGCTCGTGAACCCAGCGAACCGTCGTAAGCACAACGTCATTGTCGTAGGCTCGGGCCTGGCTGGTGGCGCTCTGGCAGCGACCCTGGGTGAGCAGGGCTACAATGTTAAATGCTTCTGTTACCAGGACAGCCCGCGTCGCGCTCACAGCATCGCGGCGCAGGGTGGCATTAACGCCGCAAAAAACTATCAGAATGACGGCGATAGCGTCTACCGACTCTTCTACGACACCGTGAAAGGCGGAGACTTTCGCGCCCGCGAGTCGAATGTGTATCGCTTGGCTGAGGTGAGCGTGAACATCATCGACCAGTGTGTCGCACAGGGTGTTCCGTTCGCACGTGAATATGGCGGGCACTTGGCGAACCGTTCTTTCGGTGGCGCGCAGGTATCACGAACTTTTTATGCTCGCGGCCAAACCGGGCAACAGCTTCTGCTCGGTGCTTACCAAGCTCTCAGCAAACAAATCGAGGCCGGTACTGTCGAGATGCACTCACGTACGGAGATGCTCGACTTGATTCTTGTCGAGGGGCAGGCCCGCGGCATCGTCACACGCGATATGGTGACGGGCGAGATCAAGTCTCACATGGCCGATGTTGTTGTGCTCTGCACAGGCGGCTACGGCAATGTGTTTTACCTGTCCACAAACGCGAAAGGCTGCAGTGCAACGGCCACCTGGCGTGCTCACCGTAAGGGAGCACTATTTGCGAACCCTTGCTACACGCAGATTCACCCGACCTGTATCCCTGTGAGCGGCGAATCGCAGTCGAAACTCACTTTGATGAGTGAGTCGCTTCGTAACGACGGACGCGTCTGGGTCCCCAAAAAAGCAGCAGATTGCGAAAAAGATCCTTCGAAGATCCCCGAAGAAGATCGCGATTACTACCTGGAGCGCATCTACCCGAGCTTCGGGAACTTGGTGCCGCGTGACATCGCTTCACGTCGCGCGAAAGACATGTGCGATCAGGGACTCGGCGTCGGTCCTCTTGTCGGTGGGCAGCGTCGCGGTGTTTATCTCGACTTTGGCGACGCGGTGAAGCGTCTCGGTCAAAAAGCTGTTGAAGAGCGCTACGGTAACCTGTTCGAGATGTACGAGCGCATCACTGGTGACGATCCGTACAAGACGCCCATGCGCATCTACCCCGCGATCCATTACACGATGGGTGGTCTTTGGGTGGACTACAATCTTGAGAGCACCATCCCCGGCATGTTCGTAGGTGGCGAAGCTAACTTCTCCGACCACGGAGCGAACCGCCTGGGTGCTTCTGCTTTGATGCAAGGCCTCGCGGACGGCTACTTCGTTTTGCCCTACACGGTGGCGAACTACCTCGCTCAGAACAAGCTGGTCGATGCGGATGAGAATCACCCCGCGGCCGTCGAGGCAGTGAAAGCGGTCAAAGAGCGCATCCAAAAGTTCCTCGACATCAAAGGTACCCGTAGTCCTGATTCATTCCACCGAGAGCTGGGTCAGATCATTTGGGACTACTGCGGAATGGCTCGCACCAAAGAAGGGCTGGAAGAGGCTCTTGAGAAGATCCCCAAGCTGCGCGAGCAATTTTGGAAGGATCTCCGCATCATTGGCACCGGTGATGAACTCAACGTCAGTCTCGAAAAGGCCGGGCGCGTGGCTGACTTTTTCGAGCTGGGCGAGCTGATGTGTCGAGATGCCCTGATGCGAGAAGAGTCCTGTGGCGGTCACTTCCGTGAGGAATCTCAGACCGAAGAGGGCGAAGCTAAGCGCGACGACGAAAACTATCAATTTGCAGGTGCCTGGGAATGGGGCGGCGACCCAAGCACTCCGGTGCTACGCAAAGAGAAGCTTGAGTTTGAATACGTGATCCCCTCACAGAGAAGCTACAAGTAAGAGGAGCAAAGAAGATGTCTACGATGAACCTTGTGCTCCACGTTTGGCGCCAAAAGAATAAAGATGCCAGTGGCGAATTCGTTCGTTACGAAGCGAAAAACGTCTCCGAACATTCCAGCTTTTTGGAGATGCTTGACCAGGTCAACGAAGAGCTGATCGAAAAGGGCGAAGCCCCGATTGCTTTCGACCACGACTGCCGAGAAGGCATTTGCGGAACCTGTGGAATGGTCGTCAACGGATCGCCCCACGGTCCTCAAAAAGCCACGACGACTTGTCAGCTGCACATGCGGCAGTTTTCGAACGGTGATGAGCTGTGGATTGAGCCTTGGCGAGCCAAGGCCTTCCCCGTAATCCGCGACTTGGTCGTCGATCGGGGCGCTTTTGACCGAATCATCCAGTCGGGTGGTTACATCAGCGCTCGTTCGGGCTCTCCTCAGGACGCGAATGCGCTACCCATCGCCAAGGAAGCATCGGATCGCGCCATGGACGCGGCTGCTTGTATCGGTTGCGGTGCTTGCGTCGCAGCTTGTCCCAACGCCTCGGCGATGTTGTTCACGGCCGCTAAGGCAGGTCACTTGAACCTTTTGCCCCAAGGTGAAGTCGAGAAGGACATGCGAGTGCGCAACATGGTCGCTCAAATGGACGCTGAAGGTTTTGGTCACTGTACCAATCACTACGAGTGCATGGACGCCTGTCCGAAGAGCATTGATGTCGAGTTCATCGCCAAACTGAACCGAGACTTCATGTCAGCCACTGCCACCGCACGGAGTGAGCTGAAAGTTCGTAAGTAGCAGCCAGTCGCGTCCAGACATTGACATCTCCTGTTGAGATGTTGAGAGACACCCGGAACCTTGAGAGGCTTCGGGTGTCTCTCTTTTGTCAGCCAACCATGAAACGACGTACCTTTCTCTCCAGCAGCTTCGGCCTGAGTGGCGCTCTAAGCCCTGTGCTGTTCGGCCAGTTTGGCTGCAACCCAGCGCCCACTGGACCATCGAGCGCCCAGAGGCCTGCTGGGTCAGAACCTCGCGAAGTGGCGCCTCATGGCACCTTGGCATCCCCAGCCGTGCCAACCCCGGTAGAGCCTGAACCGACACCAGCCCCGGCGCGCCCTAAAATCTATCTTCAGCCGCTTGGAGCCACCTTTTCGGAGCAAGATACCGACTTCATTGTGAACGTTCTGGGCGTGTATTTTCCCCATCCGATTCAAGCTCTCGACCCCCTCGAGCTGCCGCAGGACGCCTACTATCCGCCTCGCTCACGGTATCGGGCCGAGAAGCTGCTGACCTTTTTGGAGAAGATGACTCCAGCTGATGCGCAGGTCGTCGTCGGTCTGACCGCGGTTGATATTTCTACTACCAAGGGCGCCTACGAGGATTGGGGGATTCTGGGCTTGGCGATGATCGGAGGCAAGCAGTGCGTCATCTCGCGCTTTCGGGCCGCTCGCGGTGCAAAAGACGCCAACCACACTCGAGTCCGTCTAGCGAAGACGGTGATCCACGAAGTGGGTCATACTTTGGGTCTCGATCACTGTCCCAACTACGGTTGCATCATGGAGGACGGCAAAGGTTCAGTGACGACCACTGACCATGAGTACGACATTTGCGGGACGTGCCGTGGACGAGTTTCAGATTCGATCAAGGTGACCTCACCAGAGTCGCTCCCGTGGCCGCGGCCAAGCTGACAGCTTTTGCGCCCTCGGTGCGAGAAAAATTGAACGCAACGGAGGAGCCCGGATCCCTAAGATTAAAGGATGTTCCGTTCGGCTCGCCTAGTCCCCTCGATGCTCCTTTCACTGGGAGGAGGAGTTTTTACTCTGTCCTGCACCTCATTGCCTCCGGCTGCCGTGCCCGAGGCGAACGTCACTCAAGTGACCACCCAGCAGCAGACAAGTGCTGCCATCGTTGCTACTCCTGCGCCTGCGCTAGCGCCGCCAAAGCCCATCGTACTCGGCTACTTTACCAATTGGGCCGAAAACCGCCCGGCGCCGTGCGACTTCAAGACGAGCGACGTGAATGCAAGTCTGTTCACTCACATCAACTATTCGTTCGGAGTCATCGCCGCGAGTGAGGACAAGGAATCCTACGAACTTGTCGCTTCCGAGCCGCAGGATACCTCGCGCCTTTACGCGGAGGTGCAGTCGCTCAAGAAGCAAAACCCGAGGCTTAAAACATTTCTTGCAGTGGGGGGATGGGGATTCAACGAGAAGCCTACCGACTGGATTTTCTCTGCAATGGTGGAAACGAAGGAGCGACGCGGGCACTTCATTCGTCAGTCAATTCGCTTTCTCCGTGAGCACGGATTCGACGGGATCGACATCGATTGGGAGTTCCCAGGGGTCAGCGAACGGGGTGGAAGACCGAGCGATACAGCCAATTTTACTGCGTTTCTAAGTGAGTTTCGTGCCCAAATGCAGGAGGAGTCTCGCTTGACGGGTCGAGAAGAATTGCTCCTCACGATCGCATCTCCGGCTGGGCAATACTTCTTTCAGCACCAAGAGCTGGGAGAGCTTCATTCCTGGCTCAATTGGATCAACGTGATGACTTACGATTATCACGGCGCGTGGGAAATGAAGACGGGCGCTAATGCTCCGTTGAGCGCGGACAAGGAGTCGGGTGATCAGCTGAGCATCGAGGGAACGGTTGCCGCTTATCTTGCGATGGGTGTCCCTGCCGACAAGATCGTGCTCGGGATGGCCACCTACGCTCGGGGCTGGTCCGGTGTGAGCGAAGCCAAGTCGGGAGCCGAAGCCACCGGAAATATGCCGGACGGTCCTTGTGGCAAAGAATCACTGGCGGCTTACCAGGTTGAAGAAATGGTCAAGCAGGGAGCCTACGAGAGACACTGGGATCCGGTCAGTCAAACTCCCTTCGCGTACAGTGCCGAAAAAGATGTCTATCTGACTTACGACGACCAAGAGTCAATCGCTCTGAAGCTCAAGTACTTGAAGTCACAGAAACTGGCCGGAGCGATGTTTTGGGCGATCGATATGGACGATTACAACAATGGCTATCCCATCATCAGTCAGGTGAATCGCGCTCTGATGGATGAATGAGGGCCCGCCGTGTCCTCGCGAGAGCCGTCTCCTCGTGAAAACGGGCCTGCAAGGTTCTCACATCGGCTAAGCCTCGAGATCTGGGTGCGGTGAGCGGTCGAGCCCCTCATCGCCCAAATCGTCGCAGTAGTCCTTACCATCACTGGTACAGCCTACCGCCGTGGCAATCGAGTTGAGTACTCTCGTGTGGTTGATGGTGTCGTAGTTGCCGCCATCAAGGTTCAAATGCTGGCCTTGCTTGAAGAAACCGTTGCATCCGCCCGCCAGAATGAAGGGGACATTGCGTGAAGAATGACCGGGGCCGTTGCCGAGATCGTTCATCCACACACTCACTCCGTGGTCGAGCAAAGTCCCACTGCCAATTTGGTAAGCACTCAACTTGTCGAGCAGGTACTTGAACGCCTCGCCGAAGTGCCGATCGACCATGCTGTGAAGTTGGTCGGAATTGGCGATGACGCCGCCTTCGTTGTCGTGACTGAAACGTCGATGTGAAATGTAGTGATAGTTTTCCATCATCTCGCCAGTTTCTCGGTTGCGATACTGGCTGGAACCATCGTTCCCGTTCCCGACCTGAAGAGCTACTGAGCGCGTGATCCCGCAGGCCACCGCCAGGGCGGCGATATCCATGTGGGCACGCACGACCCGGAAGATGTTATCACCGTCGTTGCTTTCGTAGATGTCGCCGAGTCCAGCAAGAGCCATTTCATCGGAGACACTACGTTGGCAGACGAGTTCTGCCTCGACGTCGCGAATTGAGCTCAGGTGGAGGTCGAGTCGTTCTTTGTCGCGGACGCTGAGTTTGGGGCTATTGAGTAGACTCTGCAATTGGCCGCGGACGAGGTCATTGACGCTCTTATTCCGTTCAGCGAGTTGGTACTTTGCGTCATCGCTTAGCTCTCCTAAATCACCAAAAGTGCTCTGGTAGGTGTTCCAAGGGTCATGGAGAGCTGTGCGTCGGTTGTTGTTCCCTCGGTAGGAGATACAAGGGCCACCCAGCCATCCCCCGCTGGAACCAGCGTAAAGAAACAGGGAATCACGTCCATCGGGGTTGAGCTGCCGACCGATGCGGTGGTCGAGAGATTCTCCTGAGGCTTCAGAGTCACCCCCTTCACCGCTCACCACGGGACCACGACCAGTGAGGCATTGCAGTGCGCCGCGGGCATGCCCGTCGCCGTACTCGAAGTCTTCCATGTTGACCCCTTTGAGAACGAGTAGCTTCTCCGCGTAGTCGGAGATTTCCTCGATACCTCGGCCAGCCATGGTCGCCGGAGTCAGCTCGCCGAAGCTGGTTGGCCAAAACTTTTCGGTTTCGTCTCCCACGGCGTCGCTGCTCTGTTCAGTTGCAACGCCGTTCGCTTGCCTCAACAAGATCGCGTAGGGCAGGGGGTCGCCCTCGGCGGCTACCGCACGATTTGGTGCGAGCCCCTCCAGGAAAGGCAGGGCGAGAGTCACCCCACCTACGCCCTTGAGGACCACCCGGCGATTGAGTGTACGGCGAGGGGTTGCTTGGCGGGGATCAGTGAGGCTCATTGGCTTGCGATTCATTATTTAGTCTCCGCTGAGCGGTTCAAGAACGAGTCGGCCACGGCAAGTTCAACCATGAGCGATCGGAAGGAGACGTCTTCAGATACGGACGCACTTCCCAAGGTCGCCATCAGAGCTTCGTCTGCATCACTGACGTTTCTTCCCTGAGCGTAAGCAATCAAGTGTCCAGCGATACATTCGTGGACGGCGGGACTGCTACCAAGTTGGGCTGCAAGCTCGACAGCATTTTGAACGGGCGTGGACTCGCGCCCTCCTTCAAGAAGAACTTCTGTGGACGCGTCGACCTGATGCGAACCGTCCATGTCACGATAAGCGCCTACTGCGTCGTAATTTTCGAACGCGAAACCAAAGGGGTTGATCAAGGTGAGATGACAATTGCGGCAGCTCGTTCCCTTTGCCTCCGTGTGTTCCGCCACGAGTTGTCGATTGCTTTGTCCATCGGGCGTGGGAAGAGGCGGGATCATGTCCGGGGGCGCAGCAATCGTGAGGCAATTGATGCGGCGAGCCATGAATACCCCGCGATGAATGGGGTCCGGATCGCGCATGGTGGCGTTGGCTGCAAGGAAACCCACTTGAGTGAAAACGCCGCTTCGCTGTTGAGGATCGAGCTCCGCTTTCTCAAAATCGGTACCGTAGCTGCCGCTGAGCCCGTAGACCCCCGCCAGAGAATCATTGACGTAGGTAGTTCTCGAGGTGAAAAAATCCCGAAGACTTCCCGATGCTTGGTAGATTTCCTTTCCGATGAACTGTTCGGTTTCTTTTTTGGCGGCGGCAGCAAACGCGTCCAGATCTCCGTCGTAGACCGAGCTATCTGGTGAAATTCCTTCGTCGTAGTGATCGACATCGAGTAGTTTGGAGAAGAAGCGTAGGACAGAGGATTCTGCCTTCGGGTCCTCGATGAGTCGAAGAGCCTGCTCCCGCACGCCTTCTTTGGAATCGAGCTTTCCAGAGGAGGCAGCTGTCATGAGTTCTGTGTCCGGCATGGTCCCCCAGAAAAAATAAGAGAGTCGACTCGCGCGCTCGTAGCCATCGAGGGGCGCTAGGCCATTCCACGCAGTTCGATTCTCTTCGACTCGGTAGACGAAGTAGGGCGACTGGAGGAAAGCCTCGATGACAAGCCTGATTCCCCCCTCAAACCCGGGAGAGTCTTCGTACGTGGTAGTTCCCATTTCGTAGAGTGCCAGATACGACTCCTCCTGGGTTTCGCTGATCGGACGACGGTGTGCGAGTTCGCCAAAGCGCTTGATGAAAGTAGTGGCGCGTTCCTCTTCGCTTCCAGTAGCCGGTGCCAAAGAGGAGATGAGAGTCGAGTCTTGAGCCGCCTGCGCGGCAACATCCGCTGCTACCTGCTGGTAGGCTTTCCAGAGCGAAGAGTCCACTTCTAAGGCATCGCCTAGCCCATCAAACAGATAACCGCCCTGGCGAGGGTCGTTTCGAAATCCCGCTGCTGCTTCTGCAATCACTTGTCCGAGCGAAGATGATTCTTTCGTTTGAAAAAGATCGAGAGCGGTCCGTTGCCACTCGACATGAGTCAGGCGGCGAAATCGCGTGCTTGCGCTCGGGATATCGTCTTCACCAACGACCCGACTGGTAGGTTCTTCACTTCCAAGACTTGCTTGGCAGGCCGCTAAGCCCGCACCACTACACAGGAGAAGTAGAATTGACGATGTGCTGCGATAGATGAATTGCATACGAATCGAAGGGGGAGGGCGGAAACGCGCGAAATCTAAGAACGCCGCAAAAACACGGCAACAGCTAGAGGTTGCCATATTCTGAACGGATGGTTCACGAAATATCCGAAGCGCGGAGTTTCCTTCCCAGAATCTTCAGCATTAAGCGAAAGTTTCGACCAGCATTGAACTTCGGCTGAGTGCGCGAAGGTGGGAGTGTGTCGCTCTTGTGGCGACAAGTCGCGCGCTGCACCGCTTTTTTTTCGGTTTCTTTCAGGGAAATCGGGTTTGCGAGAGACTCCAGCTCTGCTGGTGAAATAGTCAGTTCCGAGATGATGACTTAGTGAGAAGTCACGATGGTTCGATTCGGTGATTCCTGTCGCGTGGTGGGGGTGACATTGTACATCGAGTGTTTCTGGTGGTTTCACAAATATGTTGCCCTCGGGGACCAGGCCGTCGGCAGTTGAGAAGCCTCGGCTGACCGACCAAGTCGACACGATTTGATGGGGACTCAAGGAAAAGAGCGGTGATCGTGTGGCCCTAGTCAAAAGGCGTGTTTTTGGATGATGATGGGGGCGCCATGATGAATCACATGAATTCCAAGCGAATCGCTTTTCTTTTTGCTCTCGCGTTGAGTGGGGCCGCCACACTTGGTGCATGCGGTGGAGGAACGCCGGCGGCGGAGAGCCCTGCTGACTCGAGTGAGCCCAGTGCGGATGAGCCCAGTGCGGAGACATCATCCGAGGGACCCATGAAGTTCGACGACATGAGCGCGCCTCAAAAGATGAAGCACATGAAGGAAGTTGTCGCCCCAAAAATGGCGAAGGTCTTTCAGGAGCTTGGCGGATACGAGGACTTCAGTTGTGTCACTTGTCACGGCCCCGGAGCGAAGCAGGGAAAGTTTGAAATGCCGACAGACTCCATCCCCGCTCTCAACCAAGAGGAAATGGATGAGCACCCCGAGGTGACGAAGTTCATGATGGAACGTGTGACTCCCGAGATGGCAACGCTCTTGGGAGAGGAAGTCTACAACCAGGAAACCCATGAGGGCTTCGGGTGTTTCGATTGTCACACCAAGAAGGATTGAGTCTTTAGCCCACCAGGGAGCTTGCTCCCTGGTGGCGCGCGAACGCGGCTTCCCCGACTCGTTTCACTCCGAGAATGTAAGCTGCGGTCCTCAGATCGACTTTGCGCTCTACTGCGATATTTTGGACATCAGAGAAAGCTTTGCGCATTTTTCGCTCAAGCTCTTTGACGACCCGCTCGTAGTCCCAGCGAAATTGCTGGATGTTCTGAGCCCACTCAAAGTAGCTCACCGTGACGCCGCCAGCGTTTGCAAGGATGTCGGGCACGATGACGATGTCGCGGGCGATGAGCAGTGCGTGAGCCTCGGGAGTAGTCGGTGCATTGGCCGCCTCGATAATGTATTTTGCGCGAACGCGTTCGGCGTTGTGCTTCGTGATCACGTCTTCAAGCGCGGCCGGAATAAAAACATCGGCATCATAGGTCACGATTTCCGAGTTGGGCATCGACTCTCCGCCTTCGAAGCCAGCTACGGTATTTTTTTCTCCTACATATTCAACCAAGGCAGGGATATTGAGACCTTTGCTATTCTCTACTCCGCCAACGTGATCCGCCACTGCGATGATCTTGCCGCCTCCTTCGTGGATCAATCTGGCTGCATGACTTCCTACATTGCCAAATCCCTGGATGGCGACCGTAACGTCCTTCAGACTTTTTCCGTCGAGTTTGAGAGCTTCCTCCAAAGTGTACATGACGCCGCGTCCGGTCGCCTCGGTGCGGCCTTCAGATCCAAAGAGCTCTAGAGGTTTGCCCGTGACACAGCCAGGAGAGAAGCCCTTGTACTTGGAGTACTCGTCCATAATCCACCCCATGATTTCGGGCGTGGTATTTACGTCCGGCGCCGGAATGTCCTGATTCGGACCGATCACGTCCTGCAAGAGCGATACGAACTCACGAACCAGAGCGTTCAATTCTCGACGGCTCAGTTTCGCAGGGTCGCAATTGATACCTCCTTTGGCTCCACCAAACGGAACATTAACGACAGCGGTTTTCCAGGTCATCAAGGCGGCGAGCGCCGACGAATGGCTTTCATCCATCGAAGGGTGAAACCGGAGACCGCCTTTCATGGGACCTCGAGAGTTATCGTGTTGAACGCGATAGCCGAAGAACTGAAGGAGCTGTCCGGAGTCGCTCTCGATGATCAGCTCGACCTTGATCGAGCGACTTGGCGCAATCAGAATTTTGCGTGCGTTGTCCGTCAATTTGAGATGATTTGCGGCCTCGTGAAAGTAGTGGCTTGTAGCGTCTAGCATTCCCATTCGGACAGAATCGGCCTGAGCGCTATCGTTTTCAAGTCAATTCTCTGAAAGTTAATTCTTCGCCCGGGCGTGGGCGATGACGCTGAAGGCGCGCGCATTCTTGCGCCCGGGATTGCTATAGCTGTGCTTCTGGTGCCCTCGAAAAATGACAACGTCGCCCTCCTTGGCGAGATGCATCTCAGCGCCGAGGTGCAATTCGATATGACCAGTTTGCACGATGAGATATTCGCGCGTGCCTAACGTGTGAGGAATACCCACCAAAGTCTGTCCTGCAGGCACAAGTAACTCCTCAAGCTCGACACCTTCGAGGCTCATGGGAAGAAGCTTTCGTACTGAAGAGGCGCCTCGCTTCTTCACGGGTAATTCATCGTGACGATAGATCACTGTATCACTGGGAGGTGATTCGAGCAGCTCTTCGAGCCGTACGCCGAGCGCATTGCATACACGAATCATCACAGCCAACGTAGGATTCGCGGACCCCGATTCAAGAAGTGAAAGCGTAGCGCGTGGCACTTTGGCCTTCTTAGCAAGCTGAGATTGAGTGAGACCTTGAACCTCCCGTAGGGTACGCACGTTGTCTGAGAGGGGGCCCGAAAAGGTATCTGGATCCATGCTGGGTTCGGATTGGTTCAGTAGTTTGTAAACGGCGGGTGAAAGCCATTGTACGGGAGGGTATCGGTAAGATGTCGAGATTGATGCGAAAGCTGAGGTTTTTAGCGATGAATCGCCGATATTCTCTCGGGCGAAAATGAGGAATGGAAAATGGCTAGAAATACTGCCTGTTGCCGGCCTTGCTTTTTGCTCAGGCGGAGCGGCGTTATGTAACCACATGTCTGTTTGTTGTGCTCTGAGTCGGACGTCTGTCGCTGCTTTCTGCTTCTCAATTAGCCTGTTGACGGCCTGTGGCTCATCTGAAAATGAGAAAGAGCCCGAACCTGTCTTGGACGAAAAAGGCGAAGAAGTCGATTGCAAGAAAGACTCAGATTGCCGGGACGATGACGCCTGCAATGGAAAGGAATCTTGTGAGAAGGGCATTTGCGTCACCGAAGATGTGGTGGATTGTAACGACAAGATCTCTTGCACGAAGGACTCTTGCAACTCAGAGGACGGAAGTTGCAGTCATGAGCCGCCCGATCTCGACGGTGACGGACATGGCGATACTCAGTGCAAGGACGCTGATGGTCAGTCTCTTGGAGATGACTGCGACGACGAGGACAACAATCGCTACCCCGGAAACACTGAGGTGTGTTCAATTCAGTATGTCGGCGATAGCAATGTCGGCAAAGGTGATGGCGTTGATGAAGACTGCGACCCGAAGACTTTCGGCGAACGCGACAACGACGGCGACGGATTCAACGACAGTCTTTGCTTTAACGAAGACTCGAAAGGAAAGATTTACCAGGGGAGAGATTGCAACGATTTTGTCGCGTCGGTGAATCCTGCTGCATCAGAAGTATGTGACTACTTCGACAACAACTGTGATGATTTGATTGATGAGAATCTTCGCCTGGAACGATTCGAAGATCCCGATGGCGACGGATTTGCAGGGAGCATGGATCCGGACATGCCCGGTCAAGTCACTCTGGTGAAGGCGAGTGTTTGCGCGGGGGCCGTTAATGTCTCAGAAAAAAAGGTAGATTGTGGGCCTGACGACCCATTCATCAGTCCGGGGAGAGTCGAACTCTGTGATGGTGTCGACAACAACTGCAACGGCGAAATTGACGAGGCTGTAGCACCTGCAGTCTGGTATCGGGATTTTGACGGCGATGGTTTTGGCGACCCGGCTGGGGGAACTATCAGCACCTGTCAGCGAATCGAGGACGAGGGCTGGTCCCTATCTCTCGGGGATTGTGATGATTCGAATCCGCTGGTCAACCCCCAACAGGAAGAACTCTGCGACGGTCTCGACAATGATTGTAATCCTGAGACTACTTTTTTGATTGCTCCGGGGAACGGCGAGGACGACGACAAAGACGGCGCCGCAGATCCCTATTGCGGAACCTTGCGTCCTGACTGCGCCGACAACGACAAGACTGTTTACCCTGGGGCCCCAGAGATTTGTGATGGTCTCGACAATGATTGTAACGGCATCGTCGAGAACGCGAATCAGACGGTCGAGGTCAAGTGGTACGTTGACCTCGATCTTGACGGGTTTGGTGATGACAAGGTCCCGTTCGTCAAATCGTGTGTGCCGATCAAAGGGCGCATCACTCGCGGCGGCGACTGCGCGGACGACAACCCCAAGCGTCACCCGCAGTCACCCGATACCTGCGCAGGAGTGCATGGCGTGGACGATGATTGCGATGGCGTCGTGGACGAGGCTGAGGCGGAGACCGCCTACTTCAGGGACCTCGACGGAGACGGGTATGGTTCGGGCGACCCGGTGTATTCATGCGCGGCCCCCGCGAATCACGTGAGTCAGGGCGGTGACTGCAACGAAGCCGACGAGCTCATTCATCCTGCGGCCACCGAAATCTGTGCTCCATCTGATGGTATCGATCAAGATTGCGACGGAAAAGTTGATTGTATCGACAACCAATGCGTCAGCGACGTTGCTTGCCAGGCTCTCTATGGCCTGAATCTTGTTTCTGTACCAACCACTGCACTTGTGAGCGATACGTTCGAAGTGACAGTCGCGCTGACAAACGATGAAGCTGCTCCTGTCGCAAACGCGGTGGTCACGGTGCTGGGAGAGGACGGTGCCTACGTGCCCTCCGAGGAGATCACCACGGATGCGTCTGGTGAAGCGACATTCACCGTCGGAGTGGGCCTCGCCGAAGGGATGTACCGATTCACAGTAGCGGCAGGTGAGACCCTTCCGCAGACTTTTGATGTCGAGGCGGAGTATCCGGGCAAAGGGGTTGTCTGGAGCGTCGCTGGCCGGGCGGGAAAAAGCTCAGCGAAGGCCGTCGACACGCCGTTTGGGCCCGCGGCAGAGGTCCGTTGGCCGCGGGACATAGACGTGCTCAGTGATGGTACCGCTCTTGTTGCGCTCTACTACGGGCAGGTGATTCGCATCGATGGCTTGGGCCAGGTAACGGTCGTGGCCGGCACGGGGAGCACTAGCGTCAATGGTGATGGTGGGCCTGCGTTGACGGCAGCCATCGGCGTTCCCACCGCTGTGCGTTTCGATGAGGAACGCGCGCGCCTCTACATTGCGGCCGGGACAGTCCTTCGCGTCGTGTCTTTCAACACGAGTCCGCCGAAAATTTATCATGCGGCTGGCGGTGGGACCGGCCCCATTCCTGGTCCCGGCGAAACTGCTTCACTCGGAACGATTCAAGACATTGAATTGCTACCGGGCGGAAAAGTTCTTGTCTCGACCAGTACGGGCATTTGGATCTATGACCCTGACACCACTTTGATGAGCGTGTTTGAAGTCCAGCACGGCGACTATTCAGCCGAGCATGTTGGGCTCTACGGGGCGGGGCCTGGAATACGCCGTCGAGCGGATGGCGGCTACTTTTTTCTGGGTCTGTTGGCTGGCGGTGACCTTGCAGCCGCTTCCTATGGACTTGGCTTCTACCGAGACGGAGTAATCGACGGGTTCCTCGGGGATAACTACGGCAATGCCCTGGGCGATCTCGTCGCGGCCCACAATACGAGGCTCACGACAAGTCCCAGCGATTTGATTGAAGACTCGGCGGGTAACGTTATTTTTGCCGGCGAAGATCTGACGAGTGGGCGTTCCTTTTGGAAGGTCGATACTGTGAGTCGACGGGTATCCCGATTCTTGGGGACTGGCACGGAGGGAATGGGCGAGGACTATGTGCCGCGCCTTGAAGCTCAGCTCATGGACGACTCGGAAATGGATCTCGGTCCGGATGGCGACCTTTGGTACACGGAATATTACGGACATCGAGTTCGGCGAGTTCGCCAGGCGGGGGTTGGACAGCGTTCTGAGCTGTCGCTCGCCAAGGTGTCCGGGGATGCGCAGACTTTGTGGCCAGGAGAGCTGACCGACGGGCTTTTCTGCCGCGTGACAGACGGTCAGGGCGCGAACGTTCCAGAGATTCGCCTGAATCACACTCCGGCCACTGGATGGGAGCCTCTGTTCTCGAAGGATGCGACGAACCTGGACGGTCTCGGACTGTTGACCGGACGAGTCGACATCGAAGCTGGTGAGTTTACGATGAAAACCCAAATGCTCACCATTGACCGCGAGGAGGTCGATTCGGTGCTCTGGAGCTATGAGGTCGTGAACCCGCCTGCCGGGTCGGTCACCACCATGCTCAATGTGCTCGACGCGTCGTCAAACACCAAAGTGCGGGACGGTAGCCCGGCGCTGACATCTCCATCGGGGCCGGTGCACGCACTCGAGCCCGATTCGATGGGTGGAGTCTATTACTTGGCGGGTACTTTCCTCAACTACATCAGCTCAGACGGATTTGTATCCCACGTCGCTGGGACGACCTCAGGAGCGCTGGCAGGCAATTACGGGCCCGCTGTAGAGGCCGCACTCGGTAATGCGCGGGACTTTGTTCTCGACGAAGCGGAGGACCGAATATTCGTCGCGACAGGCGGAGCCACCGGCAGAATTCGGGTGGTCGACTTCAGTAGCGGGCTCATCTACCCATTTACGGGCGAGGGTGAAGAGACAGCAGACGGGCGTTTGGTTGCGAATTCTGCACCTTGGGGAATCCTGGAGATGGCAACGGGGCCACAGGGACTCTACGTGTCCCGCTCCACAGGAATTGACATCATTGATCCGGATGACGACGATCCAACGATCGATTCTTGGATGGAGCGGGGAGACTGCACGACGGACGCCATCACTTTCTATAGTTGTGCAAGTACTCTCGATGGCTGCCAGCTCGCTTTTCGCCCAGATAAAAAAGCCTACCTCATGGCTCAGTTTTGCGGCGCGGACGTGTCCGGCTACCAGATTGGCGTCGTACTCGTCTCAGAATCGGGGCAGATCGAAGAATGGATTATGGGAGGAGGCGAGTTGTTCGCGGCCAATCCCATATTGGGCGAGCTGACCAACCTTTACTATCCACGGGGCCTAGCTCTTGATGGGGCTGGAAACCTCTATTTCGCGAGCTATTATCGCAATACCCTACGACGTTGGAACGCCAGCGCAGGAACGGTGGAGGTCGTGGCTGGACCTGTGGATTCGACCTTGGGATATGTTGATTACGTCCCCGGGGCCCAAGCCCGTTTCCATTACCCCAGCGACGTCGCAGTCTTGACTGATGGTCGGGTTCTGGTGGCGGAGGGGAACAATTACGGGATCCGAATCTTCTGGCCCTAGTCGTTCGCCAGCTCGAGCCTGGGAGAATTTGTCATCGAAAACAAAGGCTTATGACCCAAGAATTTGTCGTGGCATCGAAGCTTGGCTCGTCTGGCGCGAAGCGAGTTTCGTAACGCTCCGTGCCGTCGATTTCTTCGTTGCGCCTCGGAAATCCTTCGCTACTTTCCGGCGCATGGAAAGCTACGTGACGCTGGAAATCGTCAGCGATGAGAATTTTTCTGCACTTGCCGGAACGGTCAATGCCATACGCGATGGTGAAATGGACGTCTGCTACGAGCTGCTCGGCAAGATTGATGAAGACGCTGTGGAACGACTTCACGCGATGGAAGACCATCACGGAGAGTACCTCGATGCACTCGAAGAGGTCTCCATTGATGAAGATGAATCGAGGATTCGAGCCACGTTCGTCACTGGAAGCGATGGCGAAGACTTTCTTCGCGAATTGCTCATGCTGTTCGGCCCCTCCTCCGATTTAGCACGCGGAAAAGTCACCGATCTGGACTCGGACACCGTTTCCGACGACGCACTAGAGGTCGACGACGATGAAGGATCCTTCCTTGATGATGATGAAGGATTCGACGACGACGACGACGACGATGACGACGCCGACGATCCGTTCGGCAGTTCTGAAGGCTCCGAGTTCGTTTACGAAAAGGGTCGAGTCATCGACCACAGCTAAGGTCCGGCTCTCCGCCTCTGGGGTCCTTCAACATGGACCCCAGGTCCGGCGTGAACGGCATCGCTCTAGGATATGCTCAAACTCAAAATTCTAGAGGATAACGACGGGTGCCGCGCACGAGCGCGATATCGAGGCGACCACCAAGAGCTTCCGCGTAACGCTCTAAGGTCGAGAGCAGGTGGTCGCTACGGCGCTCAAGGCGGCTAAGATCCCCCTGAGACATTCCCGCTTCCTTGGCTACCTGGACTTGGGTGCGTCCAAGTTCTTTTCGGACTTCGCGCAGAGTCATCCGCTTGAGCGGCTGAGGCGGCATGAGCGCGTCCGGTGTAGGAATCTGCTGTGACTGATCAAGTGCTGCTTCGCCCATTTTTTTGCTCCTTTTTTGAAAGAAGAGATCTCATCTCCCCGAGCCCATAACGGCCGTGAGGCATCTGACTAAAGGGCGAAGAGCAGAAATTGTATTTTTTTGACGGCAGCTCGCTAACCCTCACTTTCTTAGGAGTTCTTGAGTGATCGGCCCAGTGTTCTGAAACAAACCAGCGTTCGAAAGAAAAAAACGCGAACACCTTGGAAGGTGCTCGCGTCATTGGCGCACATGTTGGCAGGATTAGTTTCCGACTTCGCCCTTCACAGGGAGGATGGGTGCCCAGGTGATGCGCTCCAGCAGTTCATCACTGATCATCATGCCTCGGTCACTGAAGTGAAGGACATTTTCGTCGGAGCTTTCACGAGACTCACCTACGAAAAGAATGCCCTGACCCTCGGCGTTGTAGCCTAGCTGCACCACGGCGTTCTTTAACCATCGTCCGCCACCTTCAAAGCTCAACTCCTCTGGAAGCGTATAGAACCCTTCACTCGGCAGTTTCTTGAGAGTTCGCGACCAAGTTGGACTGCGCAGTGGAGTGGTGGGATCGCCCCAAAACCAACGATTGTTTCTGTTCTGACCGGGACGCACAACGAACTTTTGCCCTGCTTTCTCGCCCACGTAGACAAGAACATTCGCTGGGAATGTGTCTTCCGTGCCAGGCATTGCGGTTGTGGTGCGGTAGAGGCCGTTCGCTGGTAAATCAAGCATTTCGGCCGCAATCTAAGGAGCGACGGTCCCTCTGGCAACCCCTCAGGTGCTGAGTTTCTTGGACTTTGTGACTTCTGGCTGATTCTTGGCCCCTTACGGGCTAACACCTAGGGTCAATCTGGCCCTTGGGTCGGGTGGGGTTGGGCTTGCAGTGCGTATTTTTGGCTCTCTGTTATGAAAACGTCGCCGCGCGATGGTCGGTCGGCTCCGAGGAACTCCCTTTTCGAATGAAATCAGCCCCTATCTATTTCTTACCGTTCTTTTTTGGTCCACTTCTGGTTGGCTGCTCCGACTCGACCTCAGAAGACTCACAAGCCTCAGATGACTCACAAATCGAAGAGGAGCCGGCGATTGATGTCCCGAGTTTTGTCAGTGGGCTCGATGAAGAGCGAATGCTTTCGAGTCTGGTGGACGACGAAATTTCGGCAGCGTGCGACAGGTTACTTTCGGTGGTCTCAACGGCGGACACTGAGCTGGCCTGTCGCGTAGTCGCCGCCGGAGAGTCGAGAGATCAAGGAACATGTGTGCGGTCGGTGAGCTCTTGCCTGTCCGAGCCTGAAGCCGCATTGAACAAGACGACGCTTCGATCTACGCCGGGGGCGATCGAGTGTGAGAAGTTTACTGGCGAGCTAGTCGCCGGCTGTGAGTTTCCCGTTTCGCTTCTTGAGGACTGCGTGAACGCACTGGCTCAAGGGGTGGTCCCTGGCGCTGAAGCCCTCTCCTGTGGTCAAGCGGAAAAATTCGAAGACCTTTCAGCCGCAGAACAGGCGGCAAGTGAAAACAGAGATACGACCTACACGGAAACCTGTTTTGAACTTCTCGAATGCAAGGCCTTGGTTGATGCCCTTTTAGGCGGAAAGTGAAGAAGAAAATGGCAGCAAAGAAGACGGTCGCCAAGAAGGCCACCACGAAGAAGTCAGTCGAGTCGAAGACGGTAGTGTCGAAAAAGGTTGCTAAGAAAACTGCTGCGATGAAGAAGGCTCCCACCAAAAAGTCAGCAGCGGATTCGGTGGCGACTCTTGTTGGCAAAAAGGCTCCGGCTTTTTCTCTCGAAGACCAGAGTGGCAAGTCGGTCTCGTCCGCAAGCCTCAAAGGTAAAGCCTATGTTCTGTACTTCTATCCTAAGGACAACACTCCTGGCTGTACTCAAGAATCATGCGACTTTCGAGATGGTCTCGGGAACTTTAAGAAGGCTGGGGTGACTGTGTTTGGTGTGAGTCCTGATTCCGTGAAGAGCCACAGCGGGTTCGCAAGTAAATATGAGCTGCCTTTTTCACTTCTCTCCGATCCTGAAAAGAGCCTGGCGCAGGCCTACGGTGTTTGGGCGCTCAAAAAGAACTACGGCAAGGAATATATGGGAATCGTGAGGAGCACTTTCCTGATCGGAAAAACGGGCAAGGTACTCCAGGAATGGCGCGGCGTACGCGTTGCTGGTCACGCCGATGCTGTTCTGGCTGAGGTCAAGGCGACATGATGGATAAAAGTCTCAAACTAGGCAGAGCTTCGTTCTTGGCGTTGTGTGCGTCACTGTTGATGACGACTCTCGCTTGCGAAAATTCGGGAAAAAAGAGCGCCGAAGCGGCGCGCGCCAATCTTGACTACGTGGTTCAAGCAGCCGTACGTGACGTCGGGGAGGTCCGACGTGGACTTCCGGTCGGAGCGAAGTTGCTTACCCCTCTGTTCGAGGAAGCCGCTCCCGAGCAACCCGCTGCGGTGGACGCGCGTGAGGCGCTCCTCTCCGTTCGCAGTCAGAATAACGACCTGGACTCGGCCAAGAGTACCTTCTTTCTCATCGCCGGCTCGGACGGCACGATTTTGCGCAACAACCTTGAGGAAGACGACATGGCGGGAAAGAACCTGTTTAAAGTCTACCCTGACTCGAAGGCGGCTCTTTCAAAGCCCTACGTTGAATTGACCGGAACCTGGGATGTGGCTCGCGGAGTCAACGGTCGTCCCGACGCCCAATGGGTTGCGACCGCCCAGATCCCCACCAAGGACGATCCCGTCGCGGGACTGCTCGTAGCTGGTTGGTCGTGGTCGTCTTATGCCTACCGACTCGAGATGGGCCTTCGTTCAGAGGTCTTGGGGGAAACGAAGCCTGGAGACAAAGTACCTGTGCTTTACGTCTACGTGATTGTCGGCCAGCAAGCCTATGGCGCGCCGGTGTCTCCTGAGGTGAATGGTGTAGCCATCGTCAAACTCAACCCTCTGGAGAAGGCGAAGGACGGTGTTTGGGTTTCCCCCCTCGAGGTGACCAATCACACGTTTGGTTTAGCCGTTCAGAAGGTTCCAGAGCTGGGGAGCGACGTCGCGCTAGCCGTCTTGCGCAGCGACAACTGAAGCGTTCGATTTCATTGGATGCTTCGGGGGCCGCTTCGACCAAATCGGTGAAGGCCGACCAGGCAAGCGGCCAAGCCCAGCAGGGTCAAGAGTCCGCCTGCCTCCCGGGCTGCCGTGAGACTCAGAGTGATGCCAAGCACAGCAGCTGTCGATCCGCGTGCTATCCAGCTCTGTGCCAGGGTCGCTCGACGATCTCTTGCAGCCTGTCGAGGCGCAGTTTGGTCATGGTTCACGGACATCTTCTTAGCCCAGACTTGACAAGGGTCCCAATCTGAAAGCCGACTGCTATTGAAATGCGAAGATCCAGGCACCAAGATGTCGCCAGTGACGCAGCATAGAGATTCGCAAGCGAGTACACGGGGGCTGAACCTCCTGGCGATTCTCGTGGGGCCTCTGTGGTTTTGTGGAATCACCGGTTGCGTTTCGAGCCGTATGCCGCCTCCAGAGGATGCGGCGCGGAAGTACGCTTCGGCGCTCGAAGCAGGTGATACCGAGACTCTCCACGCAATGTTGACGAGTCAGGCGCGCGCGAACTTGTCGCGCGAAGAAGTTGCCGAAATTTTGGCCAGGGATCAGAAGGAACTACGATCGCGTGCGAAGCAGATCCAGGCAGCTGCCGAACTGCCTTCTCATGGCGAGGCGTCGCTCTTTCTCGCGGACGGACGAGCCGTGAGCCTCGCGCTCGAAGACGGCGGATTTCACCTCCACGGAGCAGGCTTGCTGCCGGCGCGAGCGATGACGCCAGAGCAGGCGGTGCGTGAATTTTCAGATGCCGTGCGAGCCAGGGACTACGAGCGACTACGTGCGGTGTTGTCTCCACGTGGTCAGGCGGAGATGGCGGAGGTTCTCACGAGCCTTGAGGAGTCGCTCACTGGTCTGGATCTTGCGGTTGTGGACGTTCGCAGCAACAGGGCTGAAGTCGAATTCCCTAGCGGGCTGCGAGTGCGGTTGGTCGAGCAGAATGGCGTTTGGCTTGTGGAGGAGATCAAATGAATCAACACCCGTCGCGTCGCCACTTCCTGCTACTGAGCTTGGCTAGTTTTTCTATTTCTGGCTCGGCAGAAGCCTTTGGCGAGGAAGGAGCGTTTCACCCACGATTGCTGAGCACGACCCAGGACCCTCTCCTTGAGGAGCTTTCGGCGGCGCGTCGCTGGGCATGGGAGCTGACACGCCGCACGAGCGCTCCCGGTCGGCTTGCCACCAAGCTCGTTGAGCCGAAGAGTTCTGAGCTGCTTACTGAGCCGTTTTTGGTGTGGGCTGGGGAAAAAGATCCGGGTGCGCTCTCAATTCGAGCAGTGCGTGGATTGCGCGAGTATCTGCGCATGGGGGGGATCCTGCTCGTTGATGATCGCAAGCCTCGGACGGGCGGCGGAAGCTTTGGTTTAGGTGCGAGGCGAGAATTCGCGCGAGTGCTTCCCGAATCAGCCGTGATTCGCTTGGCTTCCGATCACGTTATCTTCAAGACTTTTTATATCTTGGACCAGCCCATGGGCAGAGTTCAGGGACCTTCCACGATTGACGCTATTGTGAGCGGCAAGGACGCGCAGGTTATTTTTCTCAATCATGACCTATTGGGAGCGCTCGCGCGTCAGGGCGACAATTGGGCGAACCCGATGCAGTCCGGCGGAAGCGAGGCGCGGGAGCAGGCGATTCGCTTCGCTGTGAATTTGGCGATGTATGTGCTTTGTTCTGACTACAAAGATGATCAAGTCCACGCTCCTTTCTTGATGCGGAAACGTCACCGGCCTCGTTAGTTCCCGTCTATGGAGAAGTTTTCTTGAATTCGGGACCAATACCGTTCGAGTTGGCCCTCGCGCAAAGCATGCCGGAATCCTTCTGGGGGCGAGTTCGCCTTTCGGAGGACCTCGCTTTGTGGTCACAAATAGCGGTCGTCTGCCTGTTTCTGGTCACCCTTTTGCTTTTGCTTTTCGAAACACGACTGCAAAGGAAGAACGCTGTCGCCGTGTTTTCGACGGGATTGATCGGGACAACGTTATTATCTTTGGCAGTGCTTCGACCCACGGAGCTTCGTCAGAAGGGGAGAGAAGTGCCGGGCATGGCAATGATCTTGTCCGATGGTTCTCACCGCCTTGACCTGCGGGCAACGGGCGCCGAAAAAACTCGACGCGAGCTCGGCACCCAAGCCTCCCTCGAATTGAAGAAGGTGTGGCAGAAAGCGCGGAGTACAGCCCATGAGTTTCGCGCAGGTCTGGTGGTTGAGAAGGAGCCGGGGCGAGATTGGGCCACGAGTGATTTGATCCAAGCCCTTGGAGAATCCGTCGGGGCTCAAGGCGAGCGTCCGCAGTCGATCGTTGTTCTGAGTGACGGTCGAATGACGCGTCCGGGACCAGTAGGGGATGCGGCTTGGCGAGAATCACTCAAGTCCGCTGCAGCAGGAGTCCCTGTGCATACCGTAGCGCTTGAGGGGAAAGCGCCTCGAGACAGAAGTTTGCGAAAAGTTGGATTCACGGGCACGGCCGTTGCGCATCAGCCCTTCTCGGTACAGGTCGAAGTGGGGTGTCATCCTGCAGAACTCTGTGAAGAGGTTGAGGTTGTCGTCCGTGAGCTACTCGAGGGGCAGGAACCGAGCGTGCTGGCGACGGGTAAGACCCAGGGCCATGAGGGGATCGCGAGTCTTGAGCTTGAGATGACTCTGGATCGCGCCGGTGGTCGTGTGATCGAGATCGAACTTCAAAGTGAAAGCGCTGACGAAGTTCCAGAAAACGACCGAAGGCTTGTCCCCGTGGATGTGCGTCGCGATCGTTTGAGGATGCTGCATGTCGCGGGACGACCGACGTATGACGTGCGCGCTCTGCGCATGTTCCTCAAGTCGGATGAAAGTATTGATCTCATTTCGTTCTTCATCCTTCGAACTCAGGGGGACCAGGTGAATGCGCGACAGGACGAGTTGGCGCTGATCCCCTTTCCGGTTGATGAGCTTTTCACGGAGCATTTGAAAAGCTTTGATGCCGTCATTCTCCAGGACATTGACGCTCCTGAGTACCGACTCGATCGTCATTTTCGCTCCATTCGCGACTACGTGCTGAGCGGAGGTGGACTCATTCTGGTTGGTGGACCGACAGGATTTTCGGCGGGGGGCTATGCAGGGACGCCTATTGCCGAAGTTCTGCCCACAGATTTACCAACACAAGGTGAGCTAATTGTGAGAAAGCCGTTTGTGCCGTCCTACACGGCGGCCGGTCGTGCCGCTCCCCTGCTGGGGAGTCTCCGGTCTACCATGGGCGAGGCTTTACCGGTCATGAGTGGGGCCAACGTGCTTGGTCGTCCGAAGGATGATGCTCTCGTCTTGTGGGAGCACCCGGAACTGTATCAACCCGGTCAATCGGGCGGAGATCGCATGCCAGTCCTTGCGCTGCGCGAAGTGGGAGATGGACGCACGATTGGTATTTCTGTGGACAGTACTCACCAGCTTCGATTTGGCCAAGCGGGTGCTCAGACCGGCGGCAGGGCCTACGCTGATCTCTGGGAAGGTCTGCTTGGCTGGTTGATGCGCGATCCACGCTACGAAAGCGCACAGGTTCGGCTTGAGGGGGATTGTATTGCCGGTCGTGATCAGGTGATTCGCGTGTTGCCTCTGCCAGGGGCGGGCGACCAAGTCGATGTGCGGTTGGAGCGTCTCGGGACAACGACGTCGGATGACCGCGTTTTGGAACGTCTGAAAGTGGAGGCGGATGGTTCCTTGAGCTACGTCGCGCGCGCGCTTTCGGAAGGCGGATACGCCGCTCGGGTCAAGGTAGGCGATGCTCCTCCGACTCGGTCAGTTTTTGCCTGCGAGGTAGGTGGAGAGTCCTGGTCAGATTCCCGGCCCGACGTACAGCGCCTTCAGGAGATTGCGAAGGTCACCGGAGGCATGTTTGTGACGGCCAGCGAGATTGAACAATTGCCAGAACCAGAGACAACCTTTGTTTCGGTGCATCGCGAGAGCCGCCCGCTCCTCCCTGCGTGGGTGTGGGCGACGGCTGCGGCTTTCTTTATGTCGGCACATTGGGTTTTGCGGCGCGCTGTTGGCTATGCATAGGATTGAATGCAGTCAAATGAGATTTAATGACATCCAGGGGAAGTTGAAAACCGTGTTACGTTGGGGTGCACGAAGACTACGTTGGTGCGCACTGGGATTCTGCGTGACCGTGGCGCTTTGTTCTTCCAGCCGGGGTCTCGCTTCGCTCTGGCCGAACCAAGCGGAACAGTACGAGAGGCAGCTGCAATCGGATCTGGTGTCCGTGCGGCTCAAGGCAGTCCAGGATCTGGCTCGGACCTCACCTAGTCTTGCTCGCTCCGGGATCACGCGTGCGCTGTTGGATTCTGATGCCCAGGTGCGGAAGCGAGCAGCAGCAGTTGCACTGCTGTTTGAGTACGAAGGCCTTGGTTCAGAGGTCACGGAGTGGCTTCAAAGCCGTGATCCGCAGGAGCGGAGTTTGGCAGTCAATTTGATGGGCCTGGGGGTCAGCTCGGAGAACCTTGCGCAGATGGGCCCCTTGCTCACGGATCAGGAGCCTGAAGTGCGTGTTGCCGTCGCGAGAACCCTCGGCACGGTGCCCGAAGCGTTTTCGACTCAGGCGGTCGCCTTTCTTATTTCTGGGCTGGACGATCCAGAACCACGGGTGCGTCTTGAGGTTGCGGCGTCACTGGGGAAAGTTGGAGATTCGTCGTCGGCACTGGCGGTCGCAGCGCACCTTCAAGATCCCGAAGCGGACGTTCGAGTTCAACTGGTCCTTGCACTGGGAGTTCTCGGGAATGCAGCCGTCGTACCCTCTCTCCTGATTTCCTTAGCTGATCCGGATGATGCCGTCGTGACAGCAGCAGCTCAAAGTTTGGGGCAGCTCGACGCTGAAGCAGCGGTGCCCGGGTTGGTTGCAGTCCTTGAGCGTTCACCTTTCAACGAGCCGGGACGGCGAGCTGCAGAGGCTCTTGCAGCCTTGGGAACCGAAGCGGCAATGTTCGAATTGCTGAATCAGCTTGAGCGGCCTGACGCTCGCGATTACGTGGTGAGTCTTGTCGAGAAATTTGGGCAAGGTGCGCTGCCGGGGCTTTCCGGCTGCCTCGTCGGAGCTGTGGGCGCGGAACTCCTGGCGTGTCTGGAGTTGAGGGAACATTTTGGTGGCGATTCGAAGTTGCGTCTTCAAATGGTGGACGAAGGGCGCCTCAGTGTCGCCTTGGCTCTTTCTGCTAGCGATTCGTTTCCGGACTCTCAATTGGCGATCTTCGCACTTGAAAAGCTCGCCGTGGGCGAGCCCGCAGAAAAGCTAGTTGCGCTCGCCTTTCTTGAGCAGGCCGAGAGCCTACCGCCCGAGGCCACCCGTCCCTTGCGCGAAGCCCTCGCCAAGTTTCCGTGGTCCGCAAGCGATACGGTTCGCCTGTTGAATGTGATCGCTCTGTGCGAAAATGCGGGACTATCAGCCGAGCTTCTCCCATTCTTGAAAGCGACGGACCCTTTGATTCTCGCCGCCGCCGCCAGTGCTGTGGTGGGTCAAGGACTTGAGGGGGCCGCCCTGGTTGAACTCCTCGAAGATCTCAGGCCGGAGGTCGTTGAGGGCGCGATCAGGCAGCTTCGACGCGGTCAAACGTTGAACCAAGCTGGGGTGATCATTGAGCTTCTCGCGCAGGGGAAGACCGGCCGGCGCACACTGCTTCAAAGCACCTTGATCGCGCTCCCGGAGGGACTCTCCAGTGCCCAATTGGAACCAATTTTTGCACTGCTAGAGAAATCAGCTGACTCGGATCGCGACGCGCTCTTGTCTGCTTTTTCGAGGAACGGCGAAATCACGCGTTTGCTCTCGCTGGCTCGTCAGGGGTCCATGGCGGATCGTTTCAAACTGGCTCAGTTGAGCTTCTATCATCCTCAGGGGGGCCGTCTGGCCGCGGAGCTACTCGGTGTGAAAAGTTCGCGCCTGAGTGCGATGGCCGCTCTAGCTTTAGGCCGGCGAGGCGAGCAGCTTCATGTTGCTCGGGTCGCAGAGTTAGCCGAGCCGAAAAATGGACGACCACGGTATGTCCAGGCAGCGGCTCTCCAAAGCCTACGCTGGCTTCATGAGCGTTCGATAGCGGTGCCTGCAGAGGTTCTCAGTAAAGCGGTCTGTACTTCTGAGCATGGGGTACTGCAGATCCGAGCTCTTGAGTTAGCTGCCGCCTTGGGCAAGCCTTGCCCGGGTACCAGCCCACAAGTACTCCTTGCGAGTTCTTCCAATGCGAGAGTCAGGGAGGCCGCTGCACGAACCCTTCGCGGGCTTCCTGAATTTTCTCATTCGTTGAGACGCTGTGCGACCTACGAAACGCGGGCGGAGGTCGCGGAGGTTTGCCGAGCTCCCGGCCTCACAACCGTTGAGGAGGCGCTGCCCGAGGCGGTTCTGCCTTTCGATGAGATTGAGGTCCACACTCCGTTTGAGGCCGATGCCGCCGCGCTGACGCCGGTGACCTTCTCGTTCCAGGAGGAGATCATTGTCTATGTGACCGATCGCCGCGGTCGGGTGCTGGTGCCCTCAGAGGGCGTTCGAGCAGCGGACCTACTTTGGGCTTACTAGAGCCACGCGCTCATTGGGCGACTGCGGGCCCCATCGGTGAGACGAGTCGGCCTCTGGTCTTCTGACATGCACTGAATGGACGAGCCATTCACCATCCAATCGAATCAGTTCGAAACGGATCGGCCGCGCGTCGCTTCTCTTCTCTCCGCCGATCACGCCCGTGACTTCGGCTCTTCCTTCCGCCGTCGCCCGATCGTCCTGCACTTGAACGTCGAACCCGGAGAACGTGATGTCCAGCGCGCCGTACCGCTGCAGCGCGATGCCGGCGGCCGGACCGAGTTGGGAACGTGAACTCGGAATGCCGCTCCTGACTTCAGAGACGCGGACATCAATCTGCTCAGTCATCAAGTCTTCGAATTTTTTGCCGAGTTGGAGTCCCCACACCATGGGATTGGCGATCGGCTCTGAAAAGCTGACGGAGAGTGCTAACTCGTCCAGTACCGCCAGAATCCGCTCTTCATCGCTTTCGGGAGCAAAAATTGCGTAACCCAACACGAGCACGCCAAGTCCGGAACCCAAAACACCCAGTGCCTGTCGTCTTTCCACCGTATGCAAACTAGCGCCGAGCGGGAGCCTGCGCCATGTCCCTACCCGGCAACTGGCGCATCCGTGCAGCATCGGTTATCTCGCGCTCATGATCCCGCGGATCGCTCCTGACGAACACCTACCCGCAATCTATGGCCTCTTTTTGGACGCGCTTCGTTCATCCGAGTTTCGCGGTGAGATCCACACGGATTATGCCACGCGCTTGGTCACCGCGACGGACAACAGCGTCTATCAGATTGTTCCTCTCGCCGTAGTCTATCCGCTTGATGAAAAAGACGTCAGCGCCGTGATGCGACTTGCCTACGAAGAACGTTTTCGTGAAGTGAAGTTGAGCCCACGTGGCGGGGGAACGGGGACGAATGGTCAGTCTCTGTGCGACGGAGTCATCGTAGATGTATCGCGCCATTTTCGTGAGATCCTCGAAACAAACCTGGACGAAGGCTGGGTGCGGGTCCAACCGGGCGTCATTCTCGATCAGCTCAATGCGCAGCTGGCGCCTCACGGTGTGTTCTTCGCGCCTAATCTTTCACCGAGCAACCGCGCAACCCTCGGCGGAATGATCAACACCGATGCGAGTGGAAAAGGTTCTCGCATTTACGGAAAGACAAGTGATCACGTCCTATCGATGCGAGTCGTCTTGATGGACGGCGAAGTGATGGAAACGCGTGAGCTCGATCCACAAGAGCTTGAGGACGCGTGCCATTGTCTCGGCATGAAGGGCGAGGTTTACCGAGGATTGCGGGCTGTTGTTGAGAGCAGCCGTGAGCGAATCAAGACGGATCTGCCGAAGCTGAAGCGTTTCTTGACGGGGTACGACTTGGCTCACATCGAAACACCTGGAGGTGGATTCGACTTGGGGCGGGTGATTGCGGGATCTGAGGGGACGCTTGTCGTGATCACCGAGGCGCGCCTTCGCCTGACCCCCATTCCCAAAACCAGGCAACTTGTTGCGGTTCGCTATTCCGAATTTGACGCGGCTCTTCGTGCCGCCCAGGAACTCGTGGCAACGAATCCTGGAGCGATCGAAACAGTGGATGACACAATCGTCGGCCTGGCTCGAGAGGACGTCATCTGGCACTCGGTGGGGCATCTCGTCGAGGGGCCAGGCGAACCGCCCATGGCGGCGATCAACCTGGTTGAGTTTGAATCGGACGATCCGGCTCAGGTTGCCGAAAAAGTGAAGTCGCTCACAGCCGGACTTGATCGAGAGCGCGGCCAGCCTGGTAAGTCATCGGGCTACACGGTCGCTACGACAGCCGCGGATATCAGCGCACTTTGGTCGCTTCGAAAAAAGGGAGTGGGCTTGCTTGGCAATGCTGCCGGGGAGCGTCGTCCGGTTCCTTTTGTCGAGGACACGGCTGTCCCTCCGGAGCATCTGGCCGACTATATTCGCGATTTTCGTGCAATCTTAGACAAACGTGGACTGCGCTACGGCATGTTTGGGCATGTAGACGTAGGTTGCCTCCATGTCCGCCCTGCCTTGAATCTTAAGGACGAAGGCGACGAAGCCATGCTTCGTGGCATCAGCGATGAAGTGGTGGCGCTCGTCAAGAAATACGGGGGTGTGCTCTGGGGTGAGCATGGCCGTGGCTATCGCAGCGAGTATACCCCGACGTTCTTTGGAGACGCCCTCTACGCGGAGTTGCGGCGCGTGAAGGGAACCTTTGATCCTCACAACCAACTGAACCCAGGCAAACTGGCAACGCCGTCTCAAAGTACCGACAAGCTCGTGAGCGTCGATGCCATGAAACGTGGTAGCTATGATCGACAGATAGCCGAACCTGTTCGGGAGAAGTTCGCGCCCGCCGTACACTGCAACGGCAATGGCGCTTGTTTCGACTGGAATCCTGACTCAGTGATGTGCCCGTCGTCTAAGGTCACGGGCGAACGCATCCACTCCCCCAAGGGCCGGGCTGGACTTCTGCGCGAGTGGCTCCGACTTGTCGGCAAAGAAGGTCACGACGCGGGCGCAGGGCAGGGCCCCGACGAATCGCCGGAAAGTGGCTCGGCGCGAAAGCGCAGCGACGACGAGGGCGACTATTCGCACCAAGTGTACGACGCGATGAACGGTTGTTTGGCCTGCAAGGCGTGCGCCACCCAGTGCCCGATCAAAGTCGATATTCCGGCCATGCGAGCGGAATTTCTTGAGCAATATCACAGTCGCTATCGCCGTCCGCTCAAGGACTACTTTGTCGCGGCGCTGGAGAGATTACTTGCCTTCATGGTCATCTGGCCCCGGCTTACCAATTGGTTGACTGCGCTCTCGCCGGTGGATTGGTTTCTTCGCCGTGTGGTGGGCATCGTCGACACTCCTGCGCTTTCTCACAAGACTTTGAAGAAGGGGTTGCGAGAGCGTGGAGCGGAGCCGTTTGAGTTCGATGAGCTCGCGGCGCTGAACTCTGATCAGAAAGCTCAAGTGGTTCTGATTGCTCAGGACTCGTTCACAAGCTTCTACGAGACGAACATCGCTTTTGCTGCCTATGATCTCCTCACGCGGCTCGGGAAGCGTGTTATCTTTCTGCCGTACCGCGAAAACGGTAAGGCGCTCCACATCAAGGGCTTTCTTGGTCGCTTTCGTCGAGTTGCGCTCGCGAATGCGGATTTTTATTCTCGAGTGGCTCAGCTTGAAATTCCTATCGTGGGGCTGGAGCCTGCAGTGACGCTGACCTACCGCGACGAATATGTGCACGAACTCGGCGAAAAGTGGGGTGTGACCGTGCATCTGCTTCAAGAATACCTGCATGACAATCTGGCGGAACTGAAACCAGCTCAGCCTGACGTTCCTGCTTCGGAGCACAGCTTTCAGCTATTCGGTCACTGTACGGAACGCACCTTTGAGCCCAAGAGCCAGCAGAAGTGGCGTGAAGTTTTGCAGGCCCTCGGCGTGAACGTCAGCCTAGAGTCTACCGGCTGCTGCGGGATGTGCGGTGTGTTCGGACACGAAGCCGAGCACCTTGAAGAGTCGCGTGGAGTGTTCGCGATGAGTTGGCAGAAGAAGCTGCCGAAAGCTCAGTCGGACCAGTCACGAGTGCTGGCGACTGGTCATTCTTGTCGCAGTCAGGTGAAACGATTTGCGGGGTTTGTTCCGCAGCACCCGGCAGAAGTGTTGGCCCGTCACCTGGCGAAGTAGGGTCGAAAAAAAGGGACGCGGAAGCGTCCCTTTTTTTCATTTGCATCAACGAGCAATGACTCGCATCGCCCGTTGATCATGCACTCGGCGCTACTGGGCGCAGTTCATCAGGCACATGAGGTCATCCTTCTTGCAGCCGCACTTGCCAGTTGAGGGCTTCGGCTTCGGTGCAGGAGCAGCTGCTGGTGAAGGACTGGGGCTCGGACTGGGTGAAGGGGAGGAGCTCTTCGGCCGAGGCTTCGCCGTAGTTGCGGGGCCCTTCGCGGGGGCTTTTTCTTCCTCTTCGGTCCCGGTTGAAGGCGGCTTGGCTTCCGCGGTGGGGAGCGGGGCGGCCGTTGGAACCGGCTCTGGTGCTGCTTCTGGAGCTGGCGCGGCCACTGGAGCGGCGGGCGTCGGAGGGGCAACTGGCTGCTCGTTGTTATTGCCACCAAAGGTGATGATCGCCGCAACAGCGACTGCGGCAATGACAATACCCCCACCGATGAACAGTCCGGTATTGCTCTTTTGAGCCTGAGGCGGGATTGATGCGCCGACGCCGAGTGGACTGCCACCTAGCGGACCACCCAGGGGAGATGGTCCACCCAAGGGGCCAGTCACGGGCCGAGGACGAGGTGCCGCGGCAGGCGCGGCCGCAGATGTTTCTGCTGCGGCAGTGAGAGCCCGAAGGTCGATGAGACCGGAATCGTCTCCTTTTGCGGTCGAATGAGCAGGAGCAGGCACGCTGGGCCGCGAGTTGCTCGCGCCGGAAGTGAGTGCGCTGAGCGAAAAGAGCACTGAAGATTCGTTGCGTGCCCCTGACTCGGCTGCCGCCGGTGCGGCTTGTCCGCCACCGAAAGGGCTGGCGCTAGGTTGCTGATCGTATTCGCTGCCAGCATGCGCAACGTTGCCGAACAAATCAGCCCCTCCGCCTGCCGGAGCTGCTGGAGCTGCCGGAGCGGCTGGAACCTGAGGAACTGATGGGCCGCTCGCTTCCCAAGGATTCTCATCCGGCACGGTTGAGGCGCCGAGCGCAGAAGTCTCATCCGTGGGTGCAGTCGGCGCGTCTGCGTTTGCAGCGGCGTGGAGTGCGGCGACGATTTCATCTACCTGACCCAGAGCTGTCCAGTCAGGAAAGCCATCGGCCCAAACGAAAGTTTCAGCAGTGATCGTTCCAGAATTGTAAGCGTCAACGATTTCGGCAACCGTCATTTGGCGCTGATCCGTCTCGCCGAGATCGACTGAGTAGCTGGTGCCGCTCGCGGCCGCGGGGGCGGGGGCGGGGGCCTCAGCCTGCGGCGCCGCCGCGGGAGCTTCAGCGTCCGCAGCGTACACATTTGCAGGGGACACGTTGCCATCAATCACGATCGACGTGCCGCACTTGCGGCAACGGATTTTGGCGAGGCGATTTTGGACTTTCTCGTCCGCAATCGAATACTTAGCTGAGCATGAGGGGCAAGAGATCTTCACGAGTGGGTCTCCGTCCGCCAGTCCGCGCGAATGCGTCTGGCAGTCCGTATCTTGTTTGCAATATCGACGTTGGAGTCGACGAAAGGATCTTGGTTCGGTCTGGGCCGAAACCGCGAATTTTATCGCGGAGTTCTTTTATCATTGATTCTCAGATTTTCCAGGGGGGACGGATCTGAGTGGGGCTTTTCCCAATAATAGGCCTGGAAGCCAATTTTCCCGCCAATTTGACCAAGAAAGGAACGGTTTAAGCAAAAATGAATTATTATGTCTGGAATGAAATTCCGGCCTGCGCGAGGCGGAGCAATTCGTCAGCCCGTTTCTCTAACTCAGAATTCCTGTCTTCCGCTAGTAGCGCCTTTCGGAGAAGCGATCTGCTCACTTCCCAGTTTTTTTCACTAATTGCCCGTTCAGCCTGACGAGCGTGAAGTGCGCCCGCCTTGGTCTTGCACAGCGAGACCAGATCATTGGCGGACTTCGTCGAAGAGTGACCAGGGTTCCATCGCAGATGACCTTGGGCCATCGCGATATCGTACGCAGCTCTTTTTTGCGGGTCCCGGAGAACACCGTAGGCTTCGGCGCCGCGGCGATAGACATGCGTTACGCTTGCACGAATGTCTGCGGGATGAGCGCGGTGACGGTCCGGATGAAAGTTCTCTGAGAACTGATGGAATGCATTTTGGATTGCCGACTCATCAGCGATTTCGAGCAAACCCAGAATTTCGTAGTAAGTTGACTGGTCGAGGATTTTCAACCAGCCCTCTACTTGTTCACGAAGAGTGTCAGGGTTCATGGGGCCTCGGATGGCAGCGAAGATCAGCCCGGCGCCACACCCGCCAGCATGAGTCGAGCGTTTGCCGCATGACCGGTGGCTTGGTCTCGGGCTGAAACTTGAAGCATACCTGACTCGTCAAGAGAGAAGCTGACATCCACCTTTACGCTGCCCCGGGGGCCCTGTGAAATGCCTGTTAGCTCAACCTCGCCCAGAACGGTGTTGCGCTCAAAGTGTCCATCTTCCCCCTGACTGACTCGGACACGCACCATCGATTGGTTGTCCTGCGCCGTGGCGAAAGTGCGCGTCCGTTCGCAAGGCACCGGGCTATTGCGCTCAATCAAGCGATCTACGTATCCGCCAACGACTTCGACCCCAAGCGAAAGGGGCGTCACATCGAGAAGCAACGGCGTTCCGCCAATACCCGGAACGGGAACACCAGGCTCGGGAATCGAGTCCGAGCTGGGCTGCGGCGCGCGTACCTGTTGCGTGCTGAAGGCGCGCGCTGGCTCTGGAGACAGGGCGTCTGCGTCGGAGCCTAAGGAAGATGACTGATGCGCCGGCGCGGGCTTCTGACCTTTAGATTCATCGGCGGAGGGGCCGCCCAGCCCGATAACTCCCGTGGCATCAAGATTCAGCGGGTAAGCCCCAGACTCGTCTTCCGGCAGAAGCGCTGACACTGAGAGTTCATCGAGGTCATGAACAGAGGGGGAAGGGGAGGCCTGACGTGCTGCTTCGAAGTTGGGCGTGCCCCCAGTATTCGACGAAGTCTTGTCTTCGAGACCGCTTGTATCCGTGTCGCTCCCCACGAGTGGCAGGTTGAACTCGTCATCGTGGTCGTCGATCAGGTCCGCTGGCCTTGGTAGACCAGCAGAAGCTTCTGGCAGAATCCCAGCAGTTTGTGGAAGACCTGCCTTGGCGGTCTGCGGCAGGATTCCGGCGGGTTGCGGCAGACCTGCGCCCAACGGCGAAGGCAGCCCGGCGACGGTCCTGGCGAATGCTCCGCCGGATTGACCTGCGTTTGAGCTCAGCGAAGGCAGCCCCGCGGAAGCAGTGGGAAGATCGACGCCATCATCGTCGAGGTTGAGTTCGTCGTCGTCGAGGCTGAGTTCGTCGTCGTCGAGATCGAGTAGCGCGCTTGCACCGAGTTCCGCCGGTTTCCGTGAAACGGGAGCGGGCAGGTCGGACAGAGGAGCCGGAAGGTCGACCTCTGTGTCGTGATCAAGCCCCATCTCTTCCATTGTCATCAGTGCGGAGTCTCCCAACTCTTCGATCTGATGCGCTTTGCCTCGACTTAACGGATTGGGCCCTCGAGTTGACGGACTGGGCAGATCGACACTCTCGAAATCGTGACCAGAGCCGAAATCGTGACCAGAGTCGTCGGAAAAGCTTTTCGCAGAGGGCTGACCAGCTGATCGGCCGCTGCGCGAACTTTGCTCCAACACCGCTGCGTTCGCGGCGACGATTTTGGGGTCGACGAGTTGGGTCTTTTCCTCGTTGAGATCCGAGAACTCGTGAGTGATTTCTTCCTCTGAGGCCTCAAGATCCGCGAGATCGAACGTCACTGATCCGTCGTTCGACGCCGGGGGAATACTTGAGCCTTGGCGGCTGTCCGAGGCTGCGCTGGGAAACATCGCGCCATCGTTGGGCGGAGCTGCCGCACCTGGAATCGTTTCGAGTTTGTCGCGCGCGGCTGCTTCGAGATCGGGGCTTTCTTGCACGCTCGTAATGTCGTCAAAGTCGAGACCCGTCGCGTCTTTATCGGTGGAGCTAGCAGGACTTGTCTTCTTGAGCGGACTGGCCGAACCGAGGGGGAGCGTTGCTGCCAGATGTCCTTTGGGCGGCGGCGAACTAGGGCTCGTGCCGAGGCCAAGATTTGTGGTTGCCTTGGGGCGTTCGTTCAATCCCGATAGAGTGTTGGAACGTCTTCTTTCGGGGGTCTCGCCGCCGACTCCCGCGAGAGTGTTCATCTTTTCCCGGCCGGTGCCAGTGGGATCGGTCTTGCGAATCGCTCCCAGCTGCACGGGGGGCGATGAGGTACGAGCTGGGCCAACGCCGGAGAGCGTTTGCGCCGGCCCAACCTTAGGTCCTGGACCAGAGACAGCGGGTGGAACAGATTTAACGCCAGCGAGGACAGAGGTTTCCGTTGTGCGCGGCGGCGCATCGGACGGTCCCGGACCAGCAAGTGTTTTTTTCAGACCGGCAAGGCCCGTCTTCGTTGTCCCGGTCGAGCGCGCGCCTTCTGGCGCTCGAGAGGGATGAGAACTCGACGAGTATGCATGCGGCGATGGCGAAGCATTGAGCGATTGCGCCCGGGGTCGGGGTGCCGCTGGGAGGTTGGTTTGGCCCTGCTTCGCCTCCAAGCTCGCCGCCTGAATCGCTGCACCAATTGCCACGACTTCGTCAGGATTGATGCGGCTCTGGGGCATCTTTCCGAAGAAGCTTGAGATGCGGCGCCGGACAAGCGGGATTCGGGTCGAGCCTCCCACGAGCAAGACTTGATCGAGATCCTTTTTCGCGACTCCGGCTACGTCGAGGGCTTCTTGGCACACCTGGAGGGTGCGAGCTAGCAGTGGCTCGGTGAGTTTTTCGAACTCAGATCGACGCATCGTGAAATCGAACTCAAGGTCCTCTACGTGCACCTTGCCCATGCTGCGCGTGGACAGGTCGATCTTTAGCTTCTCAGCTGCAGCACGCAGCTGTTCTCGCACCAAGTTGTCTCTTGACGCGTCAATTTTGTTCTTCTTGAGAAGCTCCTCAGCCATGCGATCCATGATTTCACGGTCGATGTCATCTCCGCCGAGGAACGTGTCGCCAGCCGTAGCGAGTACTTCGAAAACGTTCTCGCTCAGGTCGAGCAAGGTGACATCAAATGTTCCGCCACCAAAATCGTAAACGGCAATTCGCTCGCGGCCTTTCTTGCCAAACCCATAGGCAAGTGCGGCTGCAGTGGGTTCATTGATGATGCGAAGCACTTCAAGGCCCGCGGTTCGTCCGGCTACCTTGGTCGCTGCGCGCTGCAAATCGTTGAAGTTCGCAGGGACGGTGATCACCGCATCAAAGACCTCGGTACCAAGTCGAGCTTCGGCAATTTCAGCAGCCTGCCTAAGAACCATGGCGCTGATTTCCGGAAGGGTGTGGTCTTTCCCATAGGCCCCAACCAAGGTCGACTTTCCCGGGCCTTCCTTCAAGTCGAACGGGAGTCGCTTGATTGCTTTTTGGACGTGCTCACTATCGAAAGTTCGGCCGATCAGTCGTTTGATCGAGAAAATGGTGTTCTCTGGGTCGATGGTGCGTCGATCCTTCGCGGGATAACCAATCTTCGGTGCTCCTTTTGGCGAAAAGGAGACCACACTGGGAAGCAGTGCTCGACCAACTTTATCCTTGAGGGCTGTGGCCCGACCATCGCGCACTGCCGCGATGACGGTATTGGTTGTTCCGAGGTCGATTCCGACGACTGCCATCAAATATCTTTCAACATGGAGAGAGTCGGGACTGCTCTGCCGCGCTCGAACCACCTACATGGTCGCCCAGTGTGAGCCCCAATGTTTCTATTCTCTGTCACAAGAACCATACCAGTCGTTGGCCCCTACGGGGAAGAGCCAGCTTATGACCACTAGCGCCACTTGAGCGACCTCTCCAACTTATTTGACGGCTGCTGTGACTTGACGGCTGCTGAGAACCAAGTGTCACGAATCCCTTCACTCGAGCGTGTCTCCAGGGCCAAGCGTTCGTCCGTTCAATAGATCGCGCCCTTGGGCAGGTTTTTTGCCTTCTAATTGGGCACAAACGATCTCAACCAGACCCTGTCCCGTTCCGACGAGAAGATGTCCCTGTTCGGCTCCAATTTCCCCAGCCCCCAACGTGAGGGGCAGGGACGAGCACTTCGCGTCGAGCAACTTTAGTCGCCTTGGCGACGCGTCGATTTTCTTGATCTGGGTTGTGGCGCCTGGGCGGGGGCTGAGCCCGCGAATGTGATTCACAATTTGGTCGGAGCTTTTTGACCAGTCAAGTGGTGAATCATCCCGGGTGATTGGCGGAGCATGTGTAGCGAGAGAGTGCTCTTGGCTTCGAGCCGTGAGTTCGCCTCGCAGAAATCTTGGTAATTCTTGTCGAGTGACCTGGGCCGCCAAGCGGCCTAGCTTTTCCGCCAGACTTCCGGCGTTGTCCTCCGGCATGATGGGCAGGCGGTGCTCCGCAAGAACCGGGCCTGTATCCATTCCTTCGTCCATCTGCATCAGACAGACACCGGTTTCAGTCATGCCATCCATCAACACTCGCTGAATCGGGGCGGCTCCTCGATAGAGGGGTAGAAGCGAGGCGTGTAGGTTCACACAACCGAGTCTGGGGGCTCCGAGGCTATCCAGGGTCAGGATTCGTCCGTAAGCGATCACAAGAGCGGCATCGGCTTGTTTCTCGCGCATCCACTGGCCGAGGCTGCCATCGCGCATCTTGGTAGGCTGGTAGACCTCAAGGCCCATCTCCAGGGCTCTTTTTTTCACCGCGGGTGGGTTCAGTTTGAGACCGCGACCGGAAGGACGATCTGGCTGACAAACGACACCGGGAATTTCTGCAATTTCCGCCAGCGCTTCGAGCGCAGGGACAGCAATTTCAGGGGTTCCGCAAAAAACGACCTTCACTCTCAACCCTTAGCCTGTTCATTTCTTCAGCGCTACGGTTGTACGTGCTGAGAGAGTGGCTAGATTGACCAAAGAGCCTCACGGCCGCACAACAAAGAAGAATTATGAGCGACAAAGATCCATCCTCCGTACCGCCGCCACCTCCCGCCGACGATGAGATTGAATTCGGTGAAGAGTTAGCCGTCCTTCCGATTCGTAACGCCGTTCTTTTTCCCGGCGCAGTCGCTCCTTTCGACGTGGGCCGCGACAAATCGGTGGCTCTGGTTGAGGAGGTCCACAATCAGGATGGTCCGGTCATCGCTATCTTTGCGCAAAAGGATCCGTCTACAGACGACCCGAAGAAGGACGACCTGTACGAGATGGGTTGCGCCGCGCGTGTGCTCAAGGCGCTCAAGCATAGCTCGGGAAACTACTCGCTGATCCTGCAGGGATTGACGAGAATTCGCATGACGGAAGTGCTTTCGGAAGAGCCGTTCCTCAGAGCACGCATTCAACGGGTGAGCACTCCCCCAGTTGAAGACGTCGAAGCCGAGGCTTTGGCGATGAGCTTGCGTGATGTTGCCAAGCAGGTGATTCAGCTGATGCCGGAGCTACCGCGCGAAGCAGGGAGTCTCATCGATTCGATCCAGGCGCCCGGGGCTCTCGCTGACTTGGTGGCGGCTAATCTCGACGCACCCGTCGACGAGAAAGCTCAGCTGATCGAGACTGTCGAGGTCAAAGAGCGTATTCGCAAGGTACTGCGGCTTCTCACTCGACAGCTGGAAATTCTCAAGATGCGGGAACGCATCAACTCCCAAATCAAAGAGGAGATGGGAAAAAATCAGCGCGAGTATGTGCTTCGTCAGCAACTGAAAGCGATCAAAGAAGAGCTCGGTGAGGACGAAGGCGATCAAGGCGATCTCGATGGAATCGAAGAGCGTCTCGCTAAGGCTGATTTGCCGAAAGAGGCGGATGACGTTGCCAAGAAGCAACTGAAGCGCCTGCGAAGCATGCAGGTGGGAAGCGCGGAGTACACGGTCGTGCGTACCTACCTCGATTGGATCTTGGACATCCCGTGGTCAGAATCCACGGAAGACAACCTTGAGATTCTTGAGGTGCGCAAAGTTCTTGACGAAGACCACTACGGGCTCGACAAGGTGAAGAAGCGCATCGTCGAGTACCTTGCTGTTCGTAAGCTGAAGAAGGACAAGAAGGGCCCTATCTTGTGCTTGGTAGGCCCTCCTGGCGTGGGAAAGACCTCGCTCGGACGCAGCATTGCTAAGGCCCTTGGTCGAAAGTTCGTGCGAGTGTCGCTAGGCGGCGTGCACGACGAAGCCGCGATTCGTGGTCATCGTCGAACCTACGTCGGCGCGTTGCCTGGTCAGATCATTCAGGGAATGAAGAAGTCGGGAACAGTGAATCCTGTCTTCATGATGGACGAAATTGACAAGATTGGACATGACTTCCGCGGTGATCCGAGTGCAGCGTTGCTCGAAGTACTCGATCCCGAGCAGAACAATACGTTTGCGGATCACTACCTGGAAATTCCTTACGATCTCTCCAACGTGATGTTTGTTGCCACGGCTAACGTCGCGGATCCCATCCCGCCGCCGCTGCGCGATCGTATGGAAATTCTAGACATTCCCGGCTACACGCGGCGTGAAAAACTCGCGATTGCCAAGGAGCATTTGATTCCCAAGCAGCTGGAAGAGCACGGTCTTTCACTAGAGCAGCTCGTGATCACTGACGAAGCCGTTGAAGAATTGATTGAGCATTACACTCGTGAAGCCGGAGTGCGCTCGCTGGAGCGTACTGTCGCCAGCGTGATTCGCGGTGTTGCTGTGAAGGTTGCCGAAGGCGACATGACCAAGCGCACGATCAAGACAGAGGATGATTTGCGCGAGTTCCTGGGTCCAGTGAAGTTCACCAGCGAAGTCGCGGAACGGACCGAGGAGAGCGGTGTCGCAACCGGTCTTGCTTGGACGAGCGTCGGCGGCGAAATCCTGTTCATCGAAGTGACCAAGATGTTTGGCTCGGGCAAAATGCAGCTCACCGGACAGCTAGGTGATGTGATGAAGGAAAGTGCTCACGCGGCTCTCTCCTATGTGCGGACCAACGCCGAGCGCTTTGGAATTCCCAATGACTTCCTGGAGAAGAGTGACATTCACATTCACATTCCTGCAGGCGCCATGCCCAAGGACGGACCGAGCGCTGGTGTGACGATGTTCACGGCAATTGTCTCGCTGCTCACTGGGATCCGCGTGCGCCACGATGTCGCGATGACCGGTGAAATATCGCTGCGTGGGCGTGTTCTTCCGATTGGTGGACTCAAGGAGAAGACACTCGCGGCGCATCGAGCCGGTATCAAGCGAGTGATCGTCCCTGACCGTAACCGAGCGGATTTGGACGAAGTTCCGAAGGAAATTCGAGACGAGCTAGAGTTTGTATTTGCCAAGAAGGTCGAAGACGCTCTCGAAGCTGCTCTTGAGGAAATGCCTCAGCCTTCCCAGACTTACCTCGACGAACTCGCCAAAAAAGAGGCGAAAGTCCCTCCTCAACCGAACTGAGTTGATCCCACCCGACGGGCCGTCAATCAAGTCCCTCAATTGCTTTGCAATTGGGGGGCTTTGCCATTTCGCGCTAAACTCGAATCAGGGAGAGTGCAATCTAGGCCGATTGCACCCCACACGAAGGGATCATTCTTGGGGGAACAAGCAAAAGCGACCGGGCGTAGTGGCACTGTGACAAAACGACAATTTGCGCACTTCCGAACCATCGCATGCGCGTCCACACTTCTGATGCTGTGCACGACCGCCTGTCGGGAAGAGCGAGAGTCACCACCAGCGCCAGAACCGGCGCTTCCCGTTGCTGTGGAAGTCAAGCCAGTTGAGCCTCCTGATCCGTGTATGGAATTGGCAAGGTCGCTGCAATCGACCGTTCAACTTCCTGGTACTCCTGAATTGGACAAGAGTCGTGCTGAAATTCTTGCCCGGGCGCGCTCTGTTCCGGTCGTATTTCTTCGGCCACCGGCCGCGCCGAGCGAGCTCAATGAGGTCTTCCTTCGTCTTCGTGAAGGGCTAGGGGACAGCGAACGGGCGGCCCAGGCCATTCAAGAAATTCTTCGAAAAACTCGGGGAAATTATGAAGCCCGCCGGTCAATTTTCTTGTCGGAGCAGTATCTCTACGCTGAAGATCCGCTGGTAGCTCTCCGCTTGTCGCAGATCCTCCGGCTCGACCATCTCTACAACGAACCTGAGCTGATCATCGAGCGTGGCGACGAAACCATCCGTGTGAGTCGTGAGGATGGCCGCTACTGGATGCCACCGGAGCCGTCGCCCGATTCTGCACCCAAGAAACACCCTCACGGGAAGCTGGCGAGCCTGCTCTTGTTCGACCGTGTCAGACTCCCCAGTGAAGCTTGGTCCGCGCGGCTTCATTTGGATTTCGGTCCGCAGCAGAAGGCGCTTGGTTTTGAAAGCTTTGAAATACTGGCAAAAACTCCGGAGAAATGGGCTGTCGAACTCGATACTCGCGGCGTGAAATCGACTGCGGTGTTCGAGCTAGGCCCGAAGGGAGAGTTGAGCCTTTCGTGTGAGGCTACGAGCGGCGACAAGCAAGCCCTGGAGACTGCTCGCGCAAGCGCACTTCGAGATGCGACGCTCATTGCTCCAGTACTTGAGTCGGCGCGTGAAATCATTCGAAGAGGTCTACCCTTTGACGAACCCCGGACGGAGGAAGGGCAGCAAGATGGTCTCCTACGCATCCATTTTCGCCAGGCTTACAGGCGCTATCGCGCAACCTATGAGTTCAACGGTGACTCGTACTATGTGTTCGATGGTTTCGGGCGTCCCCGCTTGCCTCAAGTGTGCATCGATTTTATCACGGATGCGTTTGATTGGGGCACGGGTGGTTATTGGCCACCGCGGGGGGAGAAGCGCCTTCGCGTCAAAGGTGCTCTCGATTTTGGGAGCATGGGGATTGAAAACCCCCGGAGCGTCGAGAGCCTCGCTGAATTTGCGACGGCCACGCCTGAATGGTTCGACATGATCTGGTTCGATAAAGCCGCTCGCGTGAAGTTTAGGCATCGCGAGAAGTTCTTCGCGGCGCTGAAGAATGACGCGAGTCGCTATAGGCCGGGAGATGTCGTCTTTATCTACGGTCTCAGGGATGACGGGAAGTTTCACTACCACTCGTTCATGATTGACGAGAAGGACCCTGTCACCGGGATGCCCACAGTCGTGATGGCGAATGCCGGTCCCCCGCAGGCTCGTTCTTGGGAAGGCGAAATGCAAAATGCCCCCGGGCGCAGCATTGTTGCCCGATTGCGAGTTCGCCCCGAAATTCTAGAGCTCGCTCAGACTCAGGCTCGGAAGTTTCCGGGCGTACCCCTTGAACCCCCGCGAAGGCTGGAAGATGAAGATCAAGATGGGCTCGATTTGCCGCAGGAGGCAACGAAGGAGCCTGCAGATCTCGCAGAAGCTGCACAAGCAGCAGCGTTCGAACCGCAAAGTGAAGATTAAGCAGCCAGAAACAAGCCGGAAGTAATCTGTTTCAGGAGGAGTTGAGCTACATCGCACCTCGGGCTAGACGAGGAGCGTGAGTATCAGCGCGAAGAGTGGTCCCAGTCTCAAGAAGCCCGTCCGTATCGCCCTTTTGGGCTGCGGAACAGTCGGTGGCGGTGTTTTGCGACTGATTGCCGAGAACAAAGAGTCACTCACTCAGAAGATTGGGGCTCCCCTTGAGATTGCCCATGTTCTGGTCCGTGATTTGAAGAAATCTCGATCCGCAGACTGCCGACGAGAGTGGCTTACGACTGATCCGGAAGTTGTCTTCGGGGATGACTCCCTGGATGTGGTGTTGGAGCTGATGGGTGGCGAAGAGCCAGCCAAGGCCTACATTGAGCGCGCGATCGACCGCGGACTCACGGTGGTGACCGCCAATAAGTTTTTGATGGCCTCCTATGGTCCGGCTTTGCTCAAGCGGGCGGCGGACCAAGAGGTTGATCTCGCGTTTGAGGCATCGGTGGGGGGAGGGATCCCCATCATTCGCACCTTGCGACAGTCTCTCACAGGTGACTCGGTTCAGTCGATTCACGGGATTCTGAACGGCACTTGCAATTACATTCTCACCCGGATGAGGCGAGCGGGAATCGATTTTCATTCGGCACTCTATGAGGCTCAGCAGCTGGGTTACGCTGAATCAGATCCTACTCTCGACATTGAAGGCCACGACGCAGCGCAGAAGTTGATCATCTGCAGCATGCTCGCCTTTGGCTCGAATTTCAGTGCGGATGCCTCCCCGGTTGAAGGGATTACCAAGATCGACACCGTCGATTTCGCCGCGGCAGAACGTTTCGGATTTACCATCAAACACCTCGCAGTCGCCCGCGACTTGGGTGAAGAATTGTCTCTCCGTGCGCATCCCGCGCTGGTGCCGAAAACCAGTGTACTTGCGAATATTGAGGATGTTCTCAATTGTGTTTTCATTCGCGGAAAGGCGCTCGGGCCCTGCATCATCGTTGGACGTGGCGCCGGTGATATGCCCACTGCCGTGAGCGTTGTCGCTGATCTCGCAGACGTTGCCTGCTCTCGAATTGAGGGCCATCGAGGTCTCTCGACTCGAGCGATTGAGGCAGGTGAGCGTAAGTTACAGGCTTCCGAACTTCGTAAGTCGCGTTTTTATCTGCGCTTCCAAGTCAAGGATCAGCCTGGGGTCCTCGCTGAAATTTCTGGGGCTTTGGGTGCAGCCGGCGTGAGTATCGAGAAGATGGTTCAGGAGGACGGTCCGGAATCGGCGACTTTGCTCATGATCACACACGTGTGTCAGGAGGGAGCCTTGGATCGAGCTCTTGCCCAGTTGAAAGGTTCGGCGCGACTCACCGGAGAACCGCGCTTCATTCGCATTGAGGACGTCTGAGTGTCGGATGAAAGGCCCATCGGGGTCTTCGATTCGGGGCTTGGCGGTCTGACGGTGGTTCGAGCGCTGCGCGAGTCGGTTCCCCACGAGAGCATCATTTATCTCGGTGACACGGCCCGCGTTCCCTACGGGACGCGCTCGGCGTCGACTGTGATTCGCTACGCGCGTGCCTGCGCGCGGGTGCTGACCGATCGCGGCGTGAAAGCTCTCGTGATCGCCTGCAACACAGTGAGCGCAGTTGCCGTGGAAGTTCTGCGCGCCGAACTCGATATGCCTGTCATTGGCGTGGTGCATCCAGGAGCTCGATCGGCGGTGAGGGCGGCTCAGGCCGAGGCCGATAGAACAGGTGGCCCACCTCCGAAGATCGGTGTGTTGGGAACCGCCGGGACTGTGAACTCGGGAGCTTACTCCCGCCAAGTTCAGCAGCTTTCGACTCGTTTTGAGGTGGTGGGTCAGGCTGCGCCGCTGTTGGTCCCGCTCGTCGAAGAAGGTTGGCTCGATGGAACTGTGCCTGAACTTGCCGTGCGTCGTTATTTGGAGCCGCTGCTTGCCGCCGGAGCCGGGGTATTTGTTCTTGGCTGCACTCATTATCCGCTGTTGCGCCCCGTGGTAGAAAAAGTCCTGCACGAACTGACCGGTTTCGACTTGCCCGTGGTGGACAGCGCCGCGGCGACGGGGGACGCCGTCTGTGAAATGCTTGAAGCTGGTTCCATTGCGCCTTGCCGCAATCCAGGTCCAGGAGACCTTGAGCTGATCGTCACGGATTTGCCGGGTGGATTTCAAGCGGTGGCTGATCTGTTTTTGGGGGCGCACACCCCCACAGTGCAGCAAATCGATTTGACTCCAGAATAACTGAGACGCGGCGCATAACTTAAACGCGGCGCAAGCGACGTGCGCTTGCTTGGTGAGCCACTGAGCGGGCGTCAGCAAAAGCAGCGCGCATAGGCCGTTCGGCTCATGGCATCAAAGCGGCGATGCGCCGACAATGGCTCTCAAAGCTATGGACATGAACAGCCTCAAAGCGGGATTGTTGATTGGGATCGGGGTCATTTCGAGCGTCGTCGCCTGTGGTTCTGACGAAGATGACCTGGATCCATTGGGCTCTGAGCGGGCGGACTCCGGTGGCGGGACCGACACAGGGGGGACTGACACCGGCGGGACGCTTCAAGGCGGGATGCCGGCGAGCGGAGGTGGTTCGCCGCAGGGAGGAGAACCACCTACCAGCTTGGGTGGGTTTGGTGGAGATCCGACAGAGGGTTCCGGAGGCGTGATAGAGTCAGGCCCGCGAGAATGTCCCATCGGTAGCGCGGACTGTGACGACAATCACGATGATTGCGAAACCGATACTGCGAACGACTCCCTCAACTGCGGTCGTTGTGAACGGGCGTGCGGAGCTACTGCGGCTTGTAACGTCGGGCTTTGCGACGCTACGCCCATTCTTGATCCGAGTGGCAATTCGAACTGGTGTGGATCGGCATTTTCATCGACAACGGCGTATCTGTTGACGTGCTGGGGCTCGTTCACAGAAATTCGTAAAACGCCCATCGAGCCCGGGAGCACGATTTTGGGTAGCCAGATCGTGACGTACAGCCTGCCCGTGACATTCGCTCGCGGCATGTTGATTGACGAAAGTGGCGTGGTGTTTGGCGTACAAGGCAGCCCAAGTCGGCTCTACAAATTTCCGTTTGATGCGGATGGTCCGGAGGAGGTTGTTGTTGAGTACACGTTCGAAAACGGCACGCGCTTCGACGGTCTTCAGCTGGTCGGTGACACCTTTTACTGGAACAACAACTCCCATAACGCAGCTGGTCAGATCCGACCTGGATCGATTCGAAAACGCGCTCAATCAGGTGATACGTCGACGACCCTAGTTGATGCGCTCGGCCTCAATTACGGCCTGCAAGTGATGGAAAGCCGCATGGTTTGGCTTGAACAGCGTTCGGCGATGAGCACTCTGAGCGTCTACCGAGCCGCCATCGCTGGATCTGAAGTTGCCGACGTGGAGGTGGTCACGGTTGCTGTGACGGGGGCCTACATGACACGCAGCGGGCAATACGCGTATTGGACCCACAAAGCCGCTTCGCCTAACGGAAAAATCAGGCGCTTGTTGGTCGACGACTTGGACGCTGAGCCGGAGGACGTGGCCATCAATCTCCACCTACCGGAAGGTCTCGTCACAGATGGCGACTATGCCTATTTCAAGCAACTTGACGCACTGTATCGGGTTCCGCTGGGTGGCGGATTGCCCGAACAGCTGTCACCTGCAGTGCCCGCTCACGATGGCCAAGCCACCGCAATCCATCACGTTGACGACAAGTACGTCTACTTTGCTGCCGGCGCTGTGTCGGGTGCCTCGACTGAAGTCAGGGTAGCCAAGTAGGGGCGGACTTGTTCAATCATCCTTTGCCAACACTCCGATCTGCACAGAGAAGTAAACGAGCTCAGCTCGATTTTTCACTCCAGCTTTTGCGAGCATGGAAGACACTTGATTTTTCACAGTGAGGGGCGATGAGTTTAAGAACGTCGCAATTTGCTGATTGGTGAAGCCTTTCGTTAAAAGATCGAGCACCTGGTTTTCTCGTCGGGTAAATGGATGAGGCGGCAGAGCGGCCCTCGACTTCCCGGAGAGGTCGAAGAGCCGTTTTCCCATAGCGAGTGCGGGTAGCGCCTTCCGCAGCAAGGCGAGCTCCTTTCGAAAGTTCGAGGCTCCGGCGACTCGCCCGATGTATAAGCAACCAATGGTTTGTTGACGAAATCGCAGGACCGAGATCGCAGCGCAGCGAATCCCTAGAGGATGAACTACCTCACGGTAAAAAGGGCTTCGATCGCGCATCTTTTCAGAAAGAACATCGTGGTCGACAATTGTCCCACCAGATAGTTCCGCCGCGAGATTGAGTTTGGTGATTTCCGGGAGGTACCGCGCAACTTGCGATTCGCATCGCGCTAGCTCCTTGGAACTGATTCCGGAGACTTGCGGCTGAACCTGAGAATGTCCGGGCGTTGCCTCACCGATGTACGACTTGTCGCAACCGATGTGACGTTCAAGCCAATTGGAGCGGCCTCGATCGTACTCCGCGGGATCGCTGCATTGGACCGCTAGGTCAACGAGTTCCAGGATGCTGCGTACGCTCGACTGGGTTTCTCGCATTCTTGATGTTAAGCGAAGCGCCCCCCGTTCGAAAGCGACTGTTTTCGCCAGGCTGGGCGCTCGGCGACGCAACATTCCGGCTCAATCGAAAGCTATCCTTGATTCAGCTGGTTTCGAGCTCGGCCGATGAGCAGTGTCTAGTGGATGCTTTCGCCTGGTTCGGCAGCGCACAAGTAGAGAACCGCCATGCGGATGGCGACGCCCGCTTCCACCTGGTTGAGGATCACCGAACGTTCACCGTCAGCCACGTCTTCGTGAATTTCCACACCCCGGTTAATCGGACCTGGGTGCATGACGATCGCCTCCGGCTTCGCCAGGGCCAACTTTCGCTCGTTGAGTCCCCAGACGCGGGCGTACTCGCGAAGGGAGGGGAACAGGGTTGCTCCCAGTCGCTCCTGCTGAATGCGGAGCATCATCACGACGTCTGCACCTTCGATTGCTGGCTCGATTCGATTGTAGACGTCCCAGCCCATTTCCTTGGCGTGGAGGGGTAACATCGTTTCCGGGCCTGCCATGCGCACAATGGCACCAAGTTTCTGGAGCAGGAGAACGTTCGAGCGAACGACTCGGCTGTGGGCGATGTCCCCGCAGATAGCGACTACTTTGCCGCGCAAATCGGGACCGAGCGTCTGACGCATGGTGAAAGCGTCAAGCAAGGCCTGGGTCGGATGCTCGTGCATCCCGTCTCCAGCATTGACGATTGCGGCACGGCTGCGTTTTGCCACGAGGTGTGGAGCCCCTGACGCATGATGGCGGATCACGATGACGTCTGCATGCATGGCGTTGAGAGTCGCCATGGTGTCATAGAGGGTTTCGCCCTTTTTGGTACTCGAGGCGCTGGCCGACATGTTGACGACGTCCGCACCCATGCGCTTGCCAGCTAGTTCAAAGCTAGTGCGCGTGCGGGTGGAGTTTTCAAAAAAGACATTGAGCACAGTCTTGCCACGCAGCGTGGGCACCTTGCGAATTGGGCGGCGACTGACCTCGAGAAAACTTTCCGCAGTTTCTAGAATTTGCAGAGCGGTTTCCGTGGGTAAGTCTTCAATTCCCAGCAAATGTCGCAGTCTTACGTCTTTCATGCGAGCTCCGATTGCTTCGTTGCAGGCGGAGGAGTGCTCGGGCTACCTGCTGGGACTGCCACAGCGCTGAACTCCCCGTTGAAGCTGACGTCCACGCGTTCCGCCGCACTCACGTCGACATTGCGTACAAAGTAGTCGGCTTGTATCGGCAGCTCGCGACCCGAGCGAACGAGAAGGACAGCCAGCTCGACTTGAGCGGGGCGGCCGTAATCGAGAAGAGCGTCCACCGCTGCTCGCACGGTGCGCCCCGTGAAGAGAACGTCGTCGCAGAGCACCACTCGCCAGCCTTCGATATTCACAGGAAGCCGGGTGGGACCAATTCTGGGATTGGGAAGCGCGATACTTGCGTCGTCTCGATACAGTGAGATGTCGACGCTGCCTACGGGGACTTCACCTTCCGTACGAAGAAGCTGGGCGAGACGTTCGGCAATCGGGACTCCGCCGCGGCGGATGCCCACAAGCAAGAGCTTATCAGTGCCACGATGACGTTCGACGATCTGCCCGGCCATTCTTCTTAGGCCTCGCACGGCATCTTGAGATTGAAGCAGGCTTCTCACGGCCCGGAGAGCTATCACGGCGTCGAGCCCCGGGGAAGAACGACTAGCGTCCGGGAGCGTAGAAGGTGGTGCGGTGCGGAGAGAAGCTAGTGCGGTACGGAGAGAAACCAGTGCGGTGCGAACAGAAACTAGTGCAGCATGGGCGGATCATCGTCGTTTTTTCCGCCGGGCAACACTTTGAGACCCGATTGGTGGACGCGCTTTTTCTTCGCCCGCTTTTCCGCGCCCGCCTCCCGTTCCAGGGAAGCCAACCGATAGCGGAGCAGCATTTTTCGCAGGGGAGAGGGGGTTCCTCCACCGAGCAGCCAGCCGTAGCCCATCCCGGCGAACGTCGCGATGTGTCCCGAGGGCGATTGACCCCCGGCGATGACGGTCATCAATGCGAGTCCGACGACAATGAAAATCAAGGTGCGAGCGCTGACGGGCAGAACGAACATCAGGTTCACCGTCTGTCCCTTGAACGAAAAGGCCCAAGCGATCGCAATTGCGTAAACGATGGGCTGCGCTCCAAAGTAGATAGGTCCAACCAGTCCGCTAGTGAAGCTGGGCGCCAACCACTGCAGCAAGAACTGAGTCGCGTAGGAAAGTACGCCCGCAGCCAGGATGAACTTGAGGAACCGCCTTGGTCCCCAGCTCCCTTCGAGCGCGCTGCCGAGGAAATAGAGGCCCAGGATGGCGCCGAGAATGTGACTCACAGAAGTGAAGTCGTGCAGCAGCAGGGGAGTGAATAATCTCCAAACCTGGCCGGCGGCGATGGCGTTCGTGTTTCCAGTCAGGAGAGAAAATGTATTCTCGCCGGCTCCACCCCAATTGATCCCCAGGGCGAAGATCAGCCAGGTGGAGAACAAGACGATCATGATCACCTTGAGTGCCCGGCCGGGTACGGGAAGCGTCATCTGTTGGCCAGCCGGTCCCTGCATCTCGGGTATTGGTAGCTGGCCTGCATGTCACGGACAAGTCGAGGCTGCTACCCCGAAGATTCACAGCGCTGTTAAAAGACTCCAGCAGCTGCCGATCGAGAGGATCTGATCGCTAGAGGTCCGTGATCGGATCGCAGCTGGTCGGCACGATGACTCCCGGTACCGTGAGAGCGACGCAGATTGTGGTCCAACTGGACTTCGACTCGCCCGGTCCAAAGACTTCCACATAGAGGCTGGATTGCTGGCTGGGGGTGAGATCCTCGATTGTCAGCACCTCGCCGCACTTGGCCGAGCCCAAGTTTCCGCTGGGGCCAGAATCTGCGCCTCCCATTCCGCCTGCGCCACCATCGGCTGACGGAGCATCAAGCGGCTTTTCGGGATAGACCGTAAAGCTGTCTACTTGGCCCACCTCAGTTCCGCACTCAAGTCCTAGTAACAAGGGTTCGATATCGATGGTGACCCCGGTGGGACCAGCTTCTCCATCGCCGGTCAACGGATCGCAGCCTCGAACGACAGTTGTCGCGTATGCGTAGGCAATGACCCCTAACTCTGCTTCACCACCTGCGCCATTCGTGCCGCCCATTTGATCACTCGGGGCGCCGCCCATCCCATTGAAAGCGGAGTAATCAATGCGGTCATCGCCCCAACAAGTGGTGGTCCAGTCGGGGACGATACTCTTCCCGTTCTCATCCACGATGACCTGCGAACCAGGATTCTGTGCCCTGATGTCCGAGCGGTTGAACGCGGCAATCGTCGCCAGGTATCGGCTTCCCGGCTCGACAAATTCGAAGGAGATGGCCGAATTGCAACTCACGACTCGGGAACTCGGGAGTGTGAAGGCGTTCTCAAGTCCGTCAGTGACGTCGACGAGCGTGGCCTGGTAGCGCTGGAGGCCACCGTTGGTTCGGCAGGCCTGGTCGCCGAGAAACGCCGCCGGCGTGACTTTCACCGCCGTCGTTGGCTGATAGAGTGATTCGTCGGGGTCATCATCTGAGCATGCCCAAAGAATAAACGGGGCAAGGAGCCAGTAGCGGCGGCGCATGCGCGCCACCTAGCAGCCGTTAGCGCCCCTGGGAAGCGCCAGAATCCCGTTCAAAGGGCGACCGGGATGTATTTTCGCTTTTCGAGCGGTGGTTCGATGGGGATCAGCTCGTCCGAACGAACCACAAAGAGCGCTGTTACCTCGTCGCGGGAAATGATGGGCTCGGGATGAGGACCATTGCAGTTGCGGGGGCCTGAGAGTGGGGGCCGGGAGAGCTTTACCGCGGCTTCCCCATTTCGTCTTCCCCACTTGAGTCGCAATGGGTGCTCGAAACGGGTTTCGCACACGACCGTCCCGCCTGCTCGAAGGGTGACTTCTTCCTGGATGAGCAGAACTTCGCTAGCGCTGTGCTCGCTCAACTTGATTTCGCTGCGCACGACAGTGGTGAACACGCTGATCTTGCTTGGTGGCGAGAGAATGCCCTTCTCGGAGTGTGCGGACGACCAGGTTTCACCGATCCGCATGATTTCGTCCGCGGCACTCTGGAGTTCCACTGGCGGGCGTTCTGCTTCCTGGGATGGTCCACAAGAGGCGACGCAGCCGAGACTCGCAAGAAATGGGATGATGACTCTCTTCATTTGTCCTCCTGACTTTCTCCGCCCATACCTTTCTCTTCCGGTTTGATAAAGTCGCACGGTTCGGCGTTCCAGGGAACTGCAACAACGAGGCAGGCCCGCACTTGATCCTTCAGAGCGTCGTTACGCTCTTCCTCCGTTTCAGCGAGTTCAGCGGCCAACAGCGCGGCGAGCGCTTCTTTTCCAGAGTTTTGGATAAGCTCGACGCACTCCGTCTGGGTCTGTGCGGTTGGCTCCTCGGGCCCCTGGATTCCGTGTAAGCACTGGTCGTAATAGAAGCGTTTGCATTCCTCGACGTCATCCAGCTCGATCACACCACAGGGGACGGATGATTCACAGCGCGCGGCCTCAACCTCGCGGCACTGATCAATGGCCACGGCCGAGGTGGTGCACCCCGAAAAGCCAAGTCCAAGGCCGAGGAAGAGAAAGGGGAGAGCGAGCGATCGCGGAACGGCCGTCATTTCTAAACGGGTATCACGGAGCCGCGAGGCTGGCCGAATTTTCGCGCGCAATGAATGGATTGATTCGTTGCTAAGGAAAGCCATCCGCGTTTTGCTCTCCAGGTGGTTTTACCTCGACCCTTCCGCGCCATGGTCCTTTCTGCAGGATTCGGAACGCGTCTTGCGCCACTCACCACAGAGCTCCCCAAACCGCTCGTTCCGTTGGCAAATCGTCCTCTCTTGCACCGTACACTTGAGAGCTTACATGAACTTGGTGCTCAAAAATTGATCGTCAATGTACATCATGGGGCTGATAAAATAGTAAGTAGTTTCAAAAGTTTACCGATCAATGTTCATGTAATACACGAGGCGAAAATCAGAGGAACCGCAGGGGGTATTTGGGGGGCAAAGGGGCTTCTTTCCGGACTTCCAGCCATTGTGGTGAACGGCGATATTGTGGGGGAGCTGCCAGTTGCCGAACTGTTGAGTCTGCGGGTCGACGGCCTGTGTTTGGCGCTTTGTCCGACCGAGCTGGGCCACGGAACGGTCGGCGTCGGAGAGCGAGGCCAGGTGGTGCGACTGCGAGGAGAGTGCTTTGGGCAGGAGGTTCGCTCTGGTAACTACATGGGGGTCTCTCGCCTGGGGGAGATGTGTCTAGAGACTCTCCCGGAGATGGGCTGCCTCATCGGTGATTGGGCGCTGCCCCACTTACGGAAGGGAGGCTCGGTGGACACCGTTTTCCATTCGGGTGCGTTCGAAGACATCGGCGATCCCCACGCCTATTGGTTAGCGCACATGAATTGGCTCGACCGGCACAAACAGGACAGCCTGATCGATGCGACGGCGGCTGTCGCTTTCCGGGCGAAGGTGGCGCGGTCTGTGCTTGGCCCCGGTTGCGTGATCGAGGGCGAGGGAACGATCGATCAATGTGTGGTTCTGGAGGGTGCCCGGGTGAGTGCACCGCTTTCTCGCACCGTTGTGACGCCTGCTGGCGTGCTCATGCCGATTCAAGCGGAGCTTGGCACTCGGGAGAACTAACACTATGGCGCTTTCGTGAGCTGGCAGCACCGCGAGATCCCCGCTTCGCCGGAGGAGGCAATTCGCCGCCTGCGGGGGCGTCCCGGCGCTTTTCAGCTACGCGACGAGGAGAGACTGTACTTCGGTGCATTCCCAACCGCTGAATCGGATGCGCTCGACCCGTTCGGAGCGGTCGATGGAGGTGAGTCAGAACAGGTTCGGTCTGAGGATGCATTCGACTGGCCCCACTGGGTCGGGGCATTGCCCTACGAAGCCTTTCGATTCTGGGAGCGGGGTGGCGGAATCGCGAAGGATCCACGGACGGCTCCACTTTTCGAACGCCCACTGTGGCGCCGCTACGACGCCGTGGCTGAAGCGACCCCGACTGGGTTATTGATTCGCTCGACAGATGAAGGTGCGGCCCGGCGCCTCAGCGAATGCCTAGCGTCCGATGTGGGGGGCTGTCCTTGCATTGCGCCCAGCCTGACCTGGGCTCAGCCGCCAGAGTCAGGTGAACTTCATGAAGCCCGTATCGAACGAGCGCTAGAAGCCATTTCTCAGGGGCAGCTCTATCAGGTCAATCTGGCTCGCCGATTTCGTTTTCGGGCAACTGGGGCGCCCCTGGATATGCTCTCCGCCTTGGGCCCGCTCGCGCAGGCGCCTTTCGCGGCGGCGATCGATTTCGGGGAGCTCCAGCTGGTGAGCACCTCTCCCGAGCTCTTTCTCGACTATTTGCCGAGTGGCGTGGTGCGTACCAGGCCCATCAAAGGCACACGTCCTCGTCACGCGGATCCCGTGGTGGATCAAGAGCTGCGTAATGAGCTCGATGCCAGTGAAAAGGAGCGCGCCGAGCTAGCCATGGTCGTCGACATCGAACGCAATGATCTGGGACGACTCTCCGTACCCGGTTCAGTGCGACTCACGCGGGCTCCTCATGTGACGAGCTACCCCACCGTGCATCACCGCGAGGCCGAGATTGAGGCCCAGCTTCGCCCGGAGGTGACGCGAGAGCAGCTTCTCTTGGCGACAATGCCCAGTGGGAGCGTCACCGGCGCGCCTAAAGTACGCGCGATGGACTTGATTGCCGCAAGCGAGGCCGAACGTCGCGGTCTCTATACTGGGGCACTGGGCTATATCTCTCCGAGTGGGGCTATGCGGCTCTCGATGGCGATTCGCGTGCTCAGCCTGCACGGCTCGGAAGCGCATTATTACGCGGGGGGCGGGATTGTGGCCGACAGTTCACCCAGGCAGGAGCTCGAAGAGACGCTGTGGAAGGCGGAGCAGCTCAGCGCTTTGATCGCGATGCTGCGGTAGAGGGGCAGTCAGCTGGGGGCGCCAAAAATTGGGCCCAAAAACAAAGGGGGAGCTACGGCTAAACCAACATGAACACTTCGCCGGTGAATCTTCGCAATCTTGAGCAGATCCACGAGGGATCGGGTTCGCGATCTCCGCGCCTCGCCACTCTCCTCTTGGCTGGGACTGGAACCGCTGCTGTTTTGGTCGTTGGACTGGCCATGCGCGATCGCGCTCCGGTTGAGGCCCCGGTCGACAAGGATCCACTGGCGGCCCTGGTGGCTAGCGCAGCTCTCGAGAAGTCGGATGAGTCTGATGAGCAGCTACGGGCTGACGAACTTGATTTCCCGGATGTGCTCAGTGATGCAGATTCGCGGACGACCGCATTGGTCGCGGTGAAGGATGAAAAGGGTCGCTTGGTGCCCTTGGTTGAGGACTTGCCCGACGGTCCGCCCCCTGCAACCGATCGACTGACTACCGTCCCATTACCCGCAGGGACGATGCTTGCCGCGACTCCGGTGACCCAGGAACCCAAGGATGAGCTCACGCAGATCGCCGCTCAGGCTTCGGCGATTGACGAATCGGTACCGCTCGCCGAACCGGGGAGCGAAGGCGGCTTTTTGGTACAAGTGGCCAGCTTCAAAGATCAAGATGACGCCGATTCCTTTGTCAAAGAGCTGCGCAAGCGGGGGCATTCTGCGTTTCGCCAGGCGGCGAATGTTCCCGGACGCGGTATTTGGCATCGGGTGAGGATCGGTTCCTTCAAGACGAAGTATCAAGCCGAACTCTACAAGGACAAATTGGAAAAGTCCGAGCGAACCATCGCCCTCGTCATCGATCCCTCAAAGACGGAGCGTACAGCTCAGATACGGGCTGCTAAGTTGGCAGAACGTATCCGAAAATACGGCTCTGAATGATCAGGGGGTGATTGCCCGCAGTGGCGATCAATGAAATAGTCTTCGGGTGACACTGAAACTCGAAGCCCTGTCGGCGCCCGCGCAACGGGTTCTTTCCGACAAAGCTCCTCTGCCGATGAAGATGTTGGCAGCCAAGGGCGTAGTGCCCGGAGCCCCCCCGCCCGACGCGCTGACTGTGATCGTGGCGCTTTCTGGGGGCGACGACGCCAAGGTTGCCGCTGCAGCTCTGGAAACGTTGAAGGCCCCGCCCAAGCCGCTGTTGGAAGGAGCGCTCGCGGCTCAGCTCCAGCTTGAGGTTGTTGCCGCTCTCGCAGAACACATTGGGGGCGAAGCCAGTCTACTCCCCCGCCTCCTCGCTCAGCAGAGCTTGGACGAAGAAGTGCTGTGCGGCCTGGCCGCTCGGGCTGACGAATCGGGGGGTGAAATCATTGCCACGAATGAGGCGCTTCTCCTTCGTTTTCCGGGCGCCATCGAAAAGCTCTACATGAATAAGCGTGTGCGCATGTCGACCTCGGATCGGCTTGTCGAACTCGCAGTCCGCAACAAGATCGAGCTTGATTTCCCAGCATTTCGTCTTGCTGCCCAAGCGATCATGAACCAATTGATCCCGGAACCCAGCGAGGAACCGACTTTCGACGACATTCACTTTCTGGAAACGGAAGAACACGCCAAGGCTGCCGAACTGGCTGACGACGAGGATGTGATCGAGCGGGACGAGGAAGGGGAGGAGCACTTGGTGGATAAGGCAGTGCCGCTTTTCAAACAACTCCAGGATGCCACCATCACTGAGAAGATCCGGCGTGCGATGCTGGGCAATAGCGTTGAGCGATTGATCTTGGTCCGGGATACGAATCGCCTCGTATCTGAGGCTGCGGCGCGTAGCCCGAGAATGACCGAAAATGATGCTAGCCGGATCGCCGCCAGCCGCGCAGTTTCCGACGACGTCTTACGGATCATTGCGAACAATCGTGAATTGACGCGCAGCTATCAGGTGAAGCTCAACCTGATCATGAACCCGCGGACGCCGTTTACCTTCACTTCCCGCCTGATGCCTCATTTGCGGCTGACGGATCTGCGTTCGATTTCCCGGAGCAAGAATGTTCCGGGGGCAGTTCAGAAGGTGGCCAAGAATCAACTGGCGCGGCGCAAGTAGGGACGGCGAGACGGGCAAGATCCCTAACTAAGTGTGCGATTGCACTCACTTTCCCTTGACAGCGGAAGCCCATCCCCCAAGGCTTGCGATTCGCGTGGCCAAACAACAACTTTTACTTGTCGACGCAGATCCTGCGAGTGTTCGCGTACTGGAGGTCAGTCTTAAAAAAGCTGGCTTCACTGTCACGACGTCCGCCGATGGACAGGACGCGCTTTCTAAACTCGAACTATCTGCCCCTGACTTAATTCTTACAGATACGCGCTTACCACGTGTTGACGGGTATGAACTGGTACGACGCATCAAGGACATGCCGGGACTCGCCAGCATTCCTATTGTGTTTCTCACAAGCCAGAAGAGCGTTGAGGACAAGATCCGCGGCCTAGAGCTCGGAGTCGAGGACTATCTGACGAAGCCGATCTTCGTTCGCGAACTGATTGCACGTGTGCATTTGTTGTTAGCGCGTCAGACGCATCAACGCATGTCGACATTGGCTCCGACGAGTCGACGCACTCACCTGAGCGGCGATTTGGCTGATATGGGTGTTGTTGATTTGCTTCAGACATTTGAAATGGGGCGCAAGAGTGGCGCCGCGACGCTTCATGATGGTGAGCTTGAAGCAGCCATCTATTTCAGGGACGGGAAGGTCGTTGATGCGGAACACGGCAAGCTACGCGGCGAAGAGGCAATTTATCGTTGCTTGATTTGGACCCAAGGGACGTTTGACGTCGAGTTTGAACCGATCAATCGCGAAGAGGTCATTTTTACCTCGACCCAGGGCCTGCTCATGGAGGGCATGCGTCGTGTGGACGAGTGGGGGCGCCTCTGTGAGCAATTGCCGCCGCTTGAAACGATATTTCGCGTTGATGGTGAGCTCTTGGCGGAGCGTCTCAATGAGATCCCGGATGAACTCAACGGCGTTCTTCGACTGTTCGACGGATCGCGTTCGTTGATGGACGTGGTCGACGAGAGTCCGTTTGAAGATTTGTCGACTCTCTCGACGGTGACCAAGCTGTTCTTCGAGGGCCTGTTGACGATCATGGAGGCAGAGCCTCCCTTGCAGGAGCCAGTGGTTCCCGCGCGCGATAGCGACAACCTGATCCCTGTAGCCAAGCCCGTTAGCGCGGGTCGTGGGCGCGGCGAACGGGCGTCGTGGCGCCCCTCAGCGCCGCCCGTTTCAGTTCGCGCCGAATTGCCGACACCTTCTCCGGCGCCCGTTCATGACGCCCCTCTGCCTCCGGGCCACGAAGAGGACGTCCACGAAGGCGACGTCCACGAAGGCGATGTCCACGAATCAGTGCCGGCTGCTCCGGACGCGGGTGCATTTGAGTCCATGGAAGAACAGCGTCGAGATGACGCTGAGCGACGTGCGCCTTCTCAGCAGCCACAACCGGACAAAGCTCCTTCAATTCATCCGCCTACGTCCTCGTCACCAGTAGATCCTCATGCCGCCACGCGAGGGCCAGTCAGTCCTGATCAGCTCGCTGGCTTAGTCTCGGGGTATGTAGATTCCAGTCCTCTGGGGCCCACATCTGATCCCGTCCCCGAAAGCCAGTCGAGTCGACTGAGGCGTCCTACTGTGGACCCGGATCAGCTTGAGCAGGCGGCTCGCGAGAACGATGGAAGTGTACTCATTGGACTTCAATCCGTCTCCGAAGCACACCGGGGCTCTGAGCCCGAGGGGGGATCCAGGGACGATCTCAAGTCATCGATGTCGATGCCCAATGACAAGAGTCGGCAAATGACCGCGCCTGCTCAGGTGAGTGCTCCCCAGACGGTGCCGGATACCCCTCAGGCCTTGCTCGACGCGTATGGTCGCCGGGGGAATGAGGCGCCAGGTTCTGCAGGTCCGTCTGACACTCTCCGCGGAGTCGCTCCCGATCAAGGAGGACAGGCTGTGCCCGCGTCACTCCGGGAAACGCCCCCGTTCGATGCTTCGGAAGACGACCCCCCGGCGATTCCCCTTCAAAAAACGTCTCGTCGCGAGGGTCGGTCCTGGGGCGCCAATACGGTCATGGGACATCGAAACCCTGAAGTTCCTGATTCGGAACCGATGCCGATCCCTTTGAGCCGGCGGCGCCCTCAGGGATTCACATCCTCCCGGGCAAATCAACCTCCAGGTGTCGTTTCGGTCGAGCCACCGCCTTATGTGCCGCCAGAGCCGGCGGGAGCAGTTCAGACCACGCCCCTTCCGGGCGCAACCTCGTTGGTCGGAGCTGGGAGTGGCGGTGCAGATGTGCCAGGCCACGCCGCTGCTCAAAGTCACGCCGCGTCTGCGAGAAAGAGTCGGACCTTGCGTTCCGATTCGATGGCTCGCGAAACGCCCATTCATGCCGCCGCGACTCCGCTCGCGCCGCAGGTGAAACACCGAGACCAAGAGCAGGTTGAGCAAGAGTACGAGGAAGAGTCGGCAATCGATTCTGACGCGCATCCCCACACTGATGAGTTCTTCCGCAGCGGAGACGAGGGGCGGTACTCGGGCGGCCCGGCTGATATTGCCGCCCAGAAGGCAGCTGTCGCGGCGCTCGAGCACTCGGCTTTTCATGCCGAGGACGAAATCGGTCCGCCACCAGGTGTCATTCAGGCTCGCCAGCAGAAGATGATGCGTGTCGTCCTGGGGGTAGTTCTGCTGTGCGCGGGCCTCGTGCTGGCCGCCGTCTTTATTCCTCGCATGTCGGGAGATGGTTCGACAGAAACGTCCGATCCGAACACTCAATCGCCCTCGACGAGTCCTACGATTGGAGCTGCTGCACCTGCGCCGTCTGACGAACCGAGCATTCCGCCTCCTGAGCCGTCCACCGAGGTGGAGGATCCAGTTGAGGAGGAGGATACAGCCCAAGAGAAAGACGTAGAAACGGAGTCTACTCCGGCGTCCTCTGTTTCGGCGGTCGCTCCGGCAGCGCGACCGACTCCGGCACCGCAGCCTAGCCCGGCGCCGCGGCCTAGCCCGGCGCCGCGGCCAGCACCTCGTCCCGAGACGAGCCCCGCCCCAGCCTCGACCCCAGCTTCAACGAGTCCGACAGATTCTGGGGACACCGCAAGCAGTCGCGCCGTTGAACGGGCAAAAGCGACCCGCCGACCATCGGAGAATCCTCCGAGCGCCGGGTTTCCCGACCCGTAAGGTCGGGCCAGCGCGCGTCTGCGATCCGCTTGGCGACTTGGATCCGCCTAGCGACTTGGGGCTAGGTGAGCCCTGCTCGCTTCCCAGAGAAGAAGCGGGCCAGAGTCGCTGCGGTTTCTTCGGGAATTTCCTCGTGAGGAGCGTGAGCGCTTTCCAGAATTTCGAGCCCTGCCTGGGGCATTTCCCTCGAGAGGAAACGTCCTTGTTCCACTGGAAAGAGGCGGTCATTTCTCCCCCACAAGAGCAGAGTGGGCGGGCGAACCCGTCGACTGGTCGCGATCATGCCGCGTGGATCCTGGCAAGATCGAAGGGTTGCCAGGAGGGCCGCGCGAGACGCGGGGCTCGAGAGATTTTCGTAGTATTCGTCCAATGTCTGTGACGACGCCTCGGGATTGATGCGTTCTCTGTAGATGCTTCCGTACCACGAACGACCCAGAAGCTGGCGCAAGAGCAGTCCTCCTATCACTGGAGAGAGGAGCGGGCGGTACTGACGAGGAGAGCGAATGAGCGGCGCAATCAGCGCGAGTCGTCGAACAAGTTCGGGGTGCTGGACTGCGAGGTGCAAAGCCACTGCGCCACCCAGTCCATGCCCGAGCACATTTGCTCCGGGGAGCTCCAATCCGGCGAAGAGGTCGGCAATGGCTTCAGCGAAGGAGGCGACGCTGTAAGGAAAGCGATTCGGAGATGGTTTCTCGCTTTCACCGAATCCCGGGAAGTCCACTGCGATGAGACGGAAATTCGGGAGTAGAGCGCGAGCGAGAGGGCCGAATGAGGTTCTCGGAGAAAGGGCACCGGGTAAGGCCACAATGGGTTCGGCATCATGCGCGGGATTGAGCGAAACCCATTCGGTGGCTCGGAGTCGAACTCCGGCCGAAGTCACATCACGATGTACTTCGTTACTATGTTGCTGAGAGGTTTCCGGCTCAACCGCAGCCATTTCGCGCAGACTACATCATTGAGTCGAACTAGCACAACGCTCACTCTTTCAGCCTAAAAAGGCTGATTCAGCGCGATGTTTCGCGTGTGACGATAGGCGTGAGGACGAGTCTTGTGCCCTGCTTTGATCCGCACTGGCTGAGTTTACAGTGCGCTCGCTTTCAGCAAGCTCCCGGCGTTTTGTAGTCCGTTCATGTTGACGCTTCGATCGTCCATGGACGGCAAATCATCTCCATGGACGTTCCATTAGATATGACACTAAATGTCATACTGAGATCACCAAGCGGCTCCATCTTCTTCGATATGCTTTCCTTCTTAAATTTAAGGTCGAAAGTCTTTTGGCGGATCCACTCAGTGGAATATATTCGCGCTCACCCCACGGAGAAGCGCTAGCCGCTAGGCGATCAAGGTGTGGGCGGGATGAGGAGAGAGTTCGTGAGTCTGATAGAGGAAGCCACCCTGAAACAAGTTGAGTTGGACAGCCCCCAGGGGCTGACGTCTCAGGAAATTTTGGGTCTCTTCGAGAAGTTTGGCGTTTCGCTCAGCGAGGCCACCCTGCGCAAATACGTACAACTGGGGCTATTGCCCCGAAGTGTCAGGGTGGGCGAGAAGGGCAAGCACCGCGGTTCGAAGGGGGTCTATCCAGTGCGAGTGGTTCGTCAGATCTTGTTGATCAAGAAGATGATGGCCCAGAGCTTCACCATTGAGCAGATTCAGAAGCAGTTTCTATTCTTGCGCGGGGAGCTTGAAGAAGTGGAAGAGGGCTTGAGCGGGATTTTTGAGAAGTTGGGGAGTCGAGTGGCAGAACGGGAGACGCTGCTCGGAAGGGGAATCACACGCGAGTTGAATGCGGCTAAGGGGGCAGGGCGAGACTTGATGATTCGTCTACGTACCTTGGAGAGCAGACTAGCGGCAGAGAATCAGGGGCACGATGTGTCCAGACTTAATGGTGTGGTCGGGGTGGTCAGTTAGACTTCCGTATCCATTAATCGACGTAAATTGAGCAAAATTGAGGGGTGCCGAGGTGGTCGGCGGCAAAGCGGACGTGTTTCGCTCCGGCAGAGTGCACCCAAAAATCGGCAGTAGAGGCACAAGAGATGGAAGCAACAGTTCGAAACTTGGCAGATGACACCCTAGACAGCGCAGTGGAGGGTGATGTGGAAGAAATCACTCGTGAGCAGCGCCGCTCTCGTCGTAAGCGCGACGTCCGTGCGCGCACGATCAGCGTGAAGCGCATGACCAAGCGGGAACTTGAGATTGGTCGCTTGCTCTACCCAGAAACTGACTACTGGAAGCCGAGGACGCGCGCCGACTGCAAAGGGGGGCCCCGCCCGTGTCCGTTTATCTCCTGCAAGCATCATTTGTATGTGGATGTTTCGCCGCGTACGGGCGCGATTAAGTTGAACTTCCCGGATCTTGAGGTGTGGGAGCTTTCAGAGTCTTGCGCTCTAGATATCGCGGATCACGGCGGCACGACTCTTGAGGACGTTGGCGCGATCATGAATCTTACTCGTGAACGCATTCGCCAGGTTGAAGTCAAAGCACTAGCTAAGCTGGAAGCGCTGACCGATATGGAGACCCTTCGTGATTATGTGGATGAAGGTCCGGTCGGAAAGCGTCGACTTCCCAAGATCTCACAGGAAGAACTTGGCCCCCAAGCTCGCGGACGCGCGAAGTTGAGCATCGTTGGTGGTCGTGACGCCGCTCAGGGGGACGATTCGGAGTCGAATCTAGAAATTTACGATGCTGATGAATCCCCCGAGTTTGAGTCTGCAGAATTGTAAGGCTCCCCGGGAATGACGACGCTGTCGAGTCGCTCAACGACGATTGCCCGTCGAGGCTCTATTTGCGGAACCGACTGCCACCGAACTGATTGCTGAAAAACTCTGAATGAAATCGAGAGCGCTCCCTGGGGCGCTTTCTCCTTTTGTGGGTCCCTTGCCTGGCGGCCGCAGATGCGCCAGTTTGCGCTCGGCCCATGAATCGACCGGACTTGCTTTACGATGTCGCGCCGCCGGCCGCGAGTTCACGCGCGCTTTCCCAGGCAATCACCTTCGGTTTTGCGCGAGGCGTCGATGAGTCTCAGCTGCTTCACGCGGCCGCCCCCGCTGTGGCGGACAGCTACTTTCACAAAGATTCTTTCGCGAGCGATTTGTTTCTCAGTGAACTGATTCAAGGGAGCTTTCCCCTGATTGTTCGAGGGCGACGACTTGAAGCGGAGCGGGAAACGTTTCTGCGAGTGCTGCTCGGTCCACCGAAATCCTTGAGCGATACCTGGTACCGCCAAGAAATATTTCGCGAGCTGGGGAAGAACGCCGAACGGCGGGCACAAGTTGAGGAGGCGTATCTGAGCGTTCGCGCTTTTCGCGAGGCGCTGGCTGGCTCTGAACATGTCGGGGCGCGCACGGCCGGCGTCCAGCGTCGTATCGACATTCTCGTCGCACTCCGCCGCGCTCTGGATCAGCTTCTGGCGGCCACGGGAAGTAGCCGCACCGGTTTGGAACGCATCGCAACGTGGGTGGAAGGTGTTCAGAAGGGCGACGCCTATCAAGCTCTGGAACGTCTTCTGGCGTTCGAGGAGGGCCGCTCGGTGCTCGAGACTCGACTCCAGGTGGGGTATGACGGCAATTTGAGGCGTTTTGAAATCTCACGAGTGAGCGAGGTATCTCACGGCGCATTCTCGCGAGGCCCGGTGAGCCGATTTTTTCGTCGAGTCATTTCTCTGCTCAAGGGCTATCGATTCAGCGAAGAGGACGTGATGAGCCAGTTGCTTGATCGTGTATTTTCGGACTTGGAGTCCGAGGTGCATGTGCTGCTCGAATTGTCGCTGTCTCTTGAGTTCTATTTGCGCGGATTGAGTTTTCAGGACTGTAGCCGGGGCGAGAACTTGCAGACCTGCCTGCCGACCATCTTGCCGAAAGGGAGCGATTCCGTAAGACGCGAATTGCTGGGCCTGTTTAACCCTTGGCTGGCCGCTCAGAAGGGCGTGCAGGCAGTCCCCTGCGACCTCGTGCAGGAGGATGCTCGCAAGATCATCATCGTAACGGGACCGAACTCAGGCGGAAAAACTCGCTTGATGCAATCCTTGGCAGTGACGCAATTGCTGGCCCAAGTGGGGCTTCCAGTTCCGGCTCGTGAGGCGACGGTGGTCGAGGTGGAACAGCTGTTTCTCTCACTTCTTGAGCAAGCAGAGCCCGATCAGAGTGAGGGGCGACTCGGCTCGGAACTGATGCGGATTCGTCAGGTTTTCGAGACGTCTGGACCCCATTCCCTCGTCATCATGGATGAGCTGTGTTCCGGAACGAATCCTTCAGAAGGTGAGCGCATCTTCGAGATGGTGCTCGGATTGCTTGAAGAGTTAGGCCCACAGGTGCTGATCACGACCCACTTCCTGGATTTTGCAACACGACTCAGCGGCTTGCCCTCGAGGCACTTGGAGTATCTCCAGGTTGAGCTGAGCGAAGGTGATACGCCGACCTATCAGTTTGTTCCTGGCGTTGCGGCAACGAGCTTGGCGCGAAACACGGCAGCTCGTTTGGGAGTGACTCATGACGAATTACATGGTCTGATTGTGCATCGCAAACAGCTCGCAACTCGAAGCGACTAGGTCTTTCCGAAGCGACTAGGTCTTTCCGAAGCGACTAGGTCTTTCCGAAGCGACTAGGTCTTTCCGAAGCGACTAGGTCTTTCCGAAGCGACTAGGTTTCTTCGCTGCCTCGTGGCGACGGTGAATCCTCGTTGTTCTGGAGCTCGTTGTTCTCGCCGACCTTGAGGCGATCGCTCTGCGTGATCTTGTGTGGAGCGTCGACGGCTCGAGTGATCGCTCCTTCGCCAAAACGACTGCTAATGGCGTCGAGTGCCTGACCCAGGCGTTCGGCTCGATTCACCGCGTTTCCGGGTTCTTCTCCAGATTTCTGCACTGCCGGAGTCGGGGGAGGCGGTGCGTCGAAGAGTCCGAGTTGGCGAGTGGAAACCAGGGGTTGTAAATCCGAAAGTGAAACCCCTAGCAGACGGATCGGCTCCGTGATGTTCAGTTTTTTCCAGAGCGCGAGCGCTTGCTGACGAATTTCTGCGCCATCGGTGGTGGGTGCTTTGAGCTTAGTTTGGCGACTCAGCACCGGGAACAGTTCGTGATTGGAGACAATCTTCTCGCCCCAGTTCTTGCGTTGAGCAAGTTTGACCTTGAGCGTGACCGTCTGGCCCGCGTAACCAGCTCGCCGAGCTCGGCTCGCGACCATTTCAGCGTGGGCGGTGATAGCTCCGCTGATGCGTTCCCCGTCCGTGACGTTGTCGATGAACGTCGCTTCTTCACCGATCGATTTGGGAGCGCGCTCTGATTCCACCTCGCGGGTGTCTTCGCCGCGGGCGCGCTTTTGAATTTCTTCTGCGTGTTCGCCGAAGACAGCTCGGAGATCGCTCGTTTTTGCTTCAACAATTTGGCGGATTGTCTTGATCTTGAGGTGCTTGAGGCGGGCTTCGGCCTTAGGGCCGATTCCCCACAGGGCGCGCACAGGCAGGGGATTGAGCAAGCCGCGGATCTTCTCAGGAGTGATCAACAGGAGGCCGTCTGGTTTTCCTTGGGTGCAGGCGACTTTCGCCACCAGCTTGTTCGGCGCAATACCGACTGAAACCACCAAGTTCACTTCCTCGCGCACTCGTTGTTTGATCTTCGCCCCGATTGCCTTCGGCGTTCCAAACAGTCCGATACTTCCGCTGATGTCGAGAAATGCTTCATCCAGCGCCAGCGGTTCGATTTGATCAGTGAATTCGCGGAATATCTTGTGCACCTGCTTGCTCACCGCCGCGTACTTCTTCATGTCTCCAGGCAGAAACACTCCCTGGGGACAGAGCTCGTGGGCGCGGAAACCCGGCATCGCTGAGCGCACACCGAACTTTCGCGCTTCGTAACTGGCCGCGGAGACTACGCCGCGCGCCCCTTGGGCTCCGACGATTACCGGCTTTCCGACTAAGCTGGGATCGTCTCGCTGCTCCACTGAGGCGTAAAATGCGTCCATATCCGCGTGGAGAATCCAGCGATCTCTCATGCCGCTTCTCCTTTGAGCTGTTCAACAACGCGCAGAAAGTTGGCGCCTAGGATCTTTTGGATCACCTCAGGCGTGAGGCCTTCTGCAAGCAGGGCGTCCACGAGCTTGGGAAGCTCGGCGCAAGTGGGCATGTCGCGAGGAGTGCAGATCAGGCCGTCCCAGTCGCTCCCCAGTGAAACATGATCGGGGCCGATCACTTTGAGGGCATGTTTGATGTGACGGACGACAGAACTCACCTTTCCCGAAAGGAGCCCATCGCCGAGGTACATCGCGTGATACATGATTCCGACCGTCCCGCCGGTGCGAGCGATGGCCTTGAGCTGGTCATCGTCCAGGTTGCGCCAGTGGCGATGAGCTCCGCTTACCCCTGTATGGGTGACGAGCAACGGCACCGATGGATCGTGGACGACGACAGCATCCCAGAATCCTCGCGGATGAATGTGGGCAAGATCGACCCCGATTTTCAGGAAGTTCATGCGCTCGATGAACTCGCGACCAGTATTCCCCAGGCCTTTTTCGCCATAAAATGGGCTCGGGGCGCTCGTTTTGCCCCAACTGTTGTCTGAGAGATGCATCAAGGTGATGCGCAGGAGCTTTGAGGCGTAAGCGTCGAGAAAGTCGGCCTCGGGGGGAAAGGCGTTCGCACCTTGCACACCGAGGAAGCAGGCGTGCTTCCCTTGCGCCACCGCCGCGCGGTACTCCGCTGCATTGGTCACGACTGTGGCGCGGTCGTCTGCCGATTCCAAAAGGTCTTCGAGTTCGCTCAGAAGCCTTCGAAAACTGTCAGATCGGTCCTCAGCCGGGCGAAGGGGATTCGCAGTGATCACCCAGGTCGCGCCGTTAATGCCAGTTTCGAGAAGGCGAGGGAGATCTACTTGTCCGCATAAGAGCGCGCCGTGGAGACCTCCTGTGTGTCGTTTGTGAGGATGATAGCCGAAGCTACGGTAGAAGCTGTAGCTTTCGATGTGCAGGTCGATCACATCACTTTGGCAGAAGAGTTCCGCGGCTTCCCTCGAGATGCTCAGGCGCCGGACGAGCGCCGCTGGGGTCGGTGCTTCGAATTCGGACAGAGCATTCACGGGGCGTGACTATGCCAGTAGATGCAAAATGCGCAAACGGCTGAATGGATATTGTAGCTGAATTTGCCTTGATTTGTAGCTGGGGTGCCCCCAAGAAAATCACAACCGGATCAGATCTGCCGCAAAAAAGAAAAGCTTGCCGCGAACGAAGCTGCGATAAGAAAAGCCAGCTGCAAACGAAAAAACCCGCGAGCCAGGGGCTCACAGGTTCTCCGTAATTGACGCACACTTCAGAAGAAGCGCGCCAGCAGCTTAGATCCCCTGGGGGACTTCGTCCAAGTCCACTTCGCTCAGAGCGTAGCGGATCAGAGCGCTGCGGTTGGCCTTGGTCATTCCCTTGGCCTTGAGGGTGTCCACCATCTCGTCGAGACGTTTTAGGTCCTTGGTGTACATCGAAATGCAGATCACCTTGTAGTGGGTGGGTTTGTCCGCCTTACGCCTTTCGGGGCTGACACTCTTCGGTCCTGGGTACATCCCTGAAGGAAGAGCCTCACCTGTTTCGATGGGCTTGGCGGTGGCTTGAAAGTCTGATTGTTCGCTCATGAATTGCCTCCTCTGCGGCTCGCCGTCCGCGCAATAACGGGATTACTTGGGACTGAAATCCTGGCCAACTTTCTGGAAGGACTTGCGGAACTACTTCTAGCCATTTCATCATCAATAAGCGAAGCCCTTCTAGCTAAAAACAGCTAGAAGGGCTCATGCGTTCAGGTCTTAAAAAAGATCAGGGGAAAAAAAGTTCAGTGCTTGAAGTGGCGATGGCCTGTCATCACCATCGTTAATCCGAGGCGATCGGCGGTCGCGGTGACTTCATCATCCTTCTTGCTGCCACCAGGTTGGGCGATAGCGGCCACGCCAGCGGCCGCAGCAACTTCAACGCCGTCGGGGAACGGAAAGAAGGCATCAGAAGCCAGCACAGCGCCCTTGGCCTTGTCGCCAGCTTGCTCACAAGCGATCTTCACCGCATTGACTCGAGCTGTCTGGCCCCCACCTACACCAACAGTGGCGTAGACGCCTGGCTCTACCTCCCTGGCGAGAAGAATCGCGTTGCTGCGGACGTGTTTGCAGATGGCCCAGGCGAACTCGAGAGCGTTGATGGTCGAGGCGTCCGGCTTGATTTTCGTCGCGATCTGGCCGTTTTTGACCTCGCCAGCTGCCGTCGGGTCGCGATCTTGGACGACGTAGCCTCCGCCGATCCCCTTGGCGTAAAGTGCCTTGTGGTCGGCAGGGAGCCACTCGCCTGTCGCGAGGAGTCGGAGATTCGCCTTCTTCCGGAGGAGCTCCAATGCCTTTTCCTCGAAGTTCGGTGCGATCACGCACTCCAAGAAGGTCTCCGCTAGCAGAGTGGCTGTGGCCAGGTCGACGGGACGGTTGAGAGCGACGATGCCACCGAAGGCGCTGACGGGATCCGCCTCACGAGCGGCGTGGTAAGCCTTCTCCAGGCTGGGCGCGGTCGCAGCGCCACACGGGCAGGCATGCTTGATCACCACGGCTCCTGGCTCGACAAGTTCGCGGACAGCTTCAAGTGCGGCGCTCGCATCGACGAGATTGTTGAAGCTGAGTTCCTTGGCGCCTGTGCCTAGGCTTTCGGCACGGGCGAGGCAGCCATTGGGAGCGTCTCGTTCCATGTAAAACGCGGCTTTTTGATGGGGATTCTCGCCGTAGCGAAGCCCGTATGCCTTTTGGAGCGGCAGGGTGAGAGCCGTGGGAAAGCCGTCTTCCTGGTCAAGCCCGGTCATCCAGCCGCTGATTGCTGCATCATAGGCCGCCGTTTGGGCGAAGGCCTTGGCAGCAAGACTGCGACGACTCGCAGCAGAGATGTCCCCCGTCTTTTCGATTTCCTCAAGAACTGAGCCGTAGTCTTCCGGATCGCAGAGGATCGCCACGCGCGCGTGATTTTTTGCAGCACTGCGCACCATGCTCGGCCCACCGATGTCGATCTTTTCGATGAGGTCGCTTGTTGTGGATTCGGGGTTTTTCAGCGTCTGCTCGAAGGGATAAAGATTCACCACGACCAGGTCGATGAATCCGGCGCCGAGTTTTTCGAGGTCGGCTTCATCTGTGCCTTCGCGAGCTAGGATGCCACCGTGGATCTTGGGGTGGAGCGTTTTGACGCGTCCCGCCATGACTTCCGGGGAGCCCGTGTAGGAGTCCACGGCCACCACGGGGATGCCGGCCTGCTCAAGGCTGGCGAAGGTGCCGCCCGTCGAAAGCAGTTCGACACCACGATCAGCGAGAGCGCGGGCGAAGCTGACGAGGCCAGTTTTGTCGGAAACGGAGAGGAGTGCACGGCGAATGGGCATATCGAAGTGGGGGTAACCCTCTCCGGCAGATCCGTCAACGTACTTCATTCTCCGCGTTCCACAGCCCGCCTTTTGTCCTCCAGAATTCCTGCAAATCCCGTGGAAGCGGAGAGCTGAACTCAAGTTGCTCACCGGAGAATGGGTGCAGCACTCGATACTCGGCCGCATGGAGCGCGTGACGGGGGAGTTCGAGTTCGAGAAGATCGTCCTCGGTCAGCTCGCGATCGGCTCCTCGCGCCAGAAGTTTTTCGTCGGGACCGTAGAGCTTGTCTCCCACAATGGGACAGCCGACGTGCGCCAGATGGACGCGAATTTGGTGTTGGCGACCAGTATGAAGATCACAACGAACCAGAGCGTAGCCGCCCTTGCTTTCGAGCACAGTGACGCCGGTGCGTGCCGCGAGCCCCTCTCCGGGAGACGTGACGCACATCTTGACTCGCAGTGGACTCGGATCAGACACGAGCGGTTCAGTGATCAAGCCGTTTTCGGGGATGCCCCAGGTGATGGCGAGGTACGTCTTGTCGCTCGCGCGTTCAATCGGATCACCTCGCTCGGCTGCGCGAGCGGCGGCTCTTGCACGTTTTTCAATCCCCATTTTGAATTCGCGATCAGCCTCTTTCGAGCGGGCCACGAGAAGAACGCCGCTCGTTTCGCGATCGAGTCGATGAATGAGCGTGAGCGATTCGGTGGGGCGCTGCTCAGTGAGGTGTTTGATCACCGTGTGTTTGTGGTGCCGCGCCGTGGGATGCACGGTCATGAGCGGGGGTTTGTCGACGACGAGCAGGTGCTCATCTTCATAGAGAAACTTCAGCTCGCTCGGGGGAGGTTCTTCATTGAGGGCAGGGCGCCACAGGACGATGACCTGTTCGGATCGCACACGTTCCGAGGCGCGCATGCGTCTTCCATCCCAGCTAAATGCTGAAACTGTGATGATTTCTTGGGCCCGGGTGCGACTGGTCGAACGCAGCTGAGTGGTCAGAAAACGGTCGAGGCGCATCCCTTCCGACTCCGGGGGAACCCGCAAGGTCCGCAAGATCGCGTCCTCGGCGACCTCCGCGGGCCGCGGAGGGATAGGCTGGTCGACGCTCCTCATGGTGAGGGAAAGTCAGTCATGACGTCGGCGAATTTCGGTGCCCACACCTCGGTCGGTGAAGATTTCAAGTAATAAGGCGTGCAGGGTTCGACCGTCCACGATGTGCACTTTTTCTACGCCACCTTCGACCGCGTCGAGCGCGCATTCGATCTTGGGGATCATGCCGCCGGAGATCACTCCCGACTCGATCATCTCCCGCGCCTCGAGTGCATGAATCGAGCGGACCAAGTTGCCTTCGGCGTCTTTCACGCCTGCGACGTCAGTCATCAGCATCAGCTTTGCGGCGTCGAGCGATGAGGCAATCCGTCCAGCGGCCGTGTCCGCGTTGACGTTGAGGGCTTCGCCTTTTGTTGAGCGAGCGATTGGCGCCACGACGGGAATATACCCCTTGCTGAAGAGGTCCCGTAGGATCTGAGGGCGAACCTCGCTGATGGCGCCCACTCGACCGAGATCGGCCGAGTAGCTGTTGCCACTCTCCCCGCGTACCTGGACAAGGCCCTTGCGCGTCGCGGTGATCAAGTGAGCGTCTTTGCCACTGAGTCCAACCGCCTTTCCGCCATGCTCGGAGATCATGCCCACGATTTCCGAGTTCACCTGACCGCCGAGGACCATTTCGACCACGTTCATGGTTTCGTCGTCGGTGACGCGGTGGCCGCCTTCGAAGGTCGACTGGACGCCCATTTGCTTCAGGGTGCGGCTAATTTGCGGCCCTCCCCCATGCACCACGATCACGTTGATGCCGATGTAGCGCATGAGGCAGACGTCTTTCGCGAACGAAAGCTTCAATTCTTCGTCAATCATCGCATGCCCGCCGTATTTCACGACGAGCACTCGCCCCTGAAATCGCTGAATATAGGGGAGAGCTTCTTGAAGAATTGCGGCTTTTTGGATCAGTTCGTTCATGGTCAGCAGGGGCTCAAGGGCCGGGCAGGGCCCTAGCACTGAGATGGAGGGTGGAGAAAGCGCCTGGAAGCATGTTTTTGCTTATGGTAGACGCCTTGCCGCATGAATATCCTCATCGCAGCCCTCGAGCTTGCGCCATATGTCCAGAATTCGTCGGCAGCGGAGTCTATCGCGAACCTAGCGAAATCTCTTCGACTTTTGGGGCACGACGTTTCGATCGCTGTTCCTCGCGTCCCCGCCTACGAAGAAGCGGGGTTAATGGCCGCTCGGCGCCTGAGCCCGCTCGTGCTGAGTGGCGGCCAGAAGGCGACGATATTTGATGCTCAGCTTCCCAGTGGAGCGACCGTCGTCATGCTTGAGGTCGATGGGGCCCAGTTTGATGCGGCACAGTCCCCTGATTCACAGGCTGAGGCGATCGGCGCATTCGCCCTCGCCGTCGCAGCTCTCGCGGGAGACGCCTTGGAGCAGGGCAGTCCCTTTGATGTTGTGCATGCTCACGATGCTGGCGCAGGGCTTGCCCTGATGAAGTTGCAGTCCTCCGCCGCAGCAGGGATTGGCAAGGTCCTTTCAGTTCACGACGCCGCGCGTTCGGGAGACTTCGCCGCTTCTGCGTCCAAGGCACTCGGGATCCCCGACGATAGGATGAATAGCCACGGCTTCGGCATTGGCAGCGGCTTGAGTCTGCTCAAAGGCCTTCTCACGGAGGCGGACGCCATTGTGACCCCGTCGGATGCCTACAGCCGTCAGCTCCAATCTCCTGAGCGGTATGGTGGCCTTTCACGGGCGTTTCAGGGAGTACCCTTAGTTGGAGTGATTGAAGGCGTGGATCACGCGCTCTTTAATCCATCGACGGACGCAGCTCTGACAAGCCGTTACGATGCACCGAATCCCGCCAATAAGGCCCGTAACAAGCTAGCGGTATTGCGCGAACTCGGCCTCGAATTGGAGACGACACGTCCTCTGTTGTTCTGTGAGGACATTGCCGAGGGCGACTGTGCGCTGAAGACCGTGATTTCTGCGTTGCCGGGGCTCGTGCGCAACGACGTCCTCCTCATCATTTCTGCAAGTTCTGAATTGCGGACAGAGAATGAGAAGGTGCTTGAGCCCTTTGCCGGTCGTGTTTGTTGGGTGGCCGACGTTGCGCCTCCCGCACGCCGACGTTTCCTAGCGGCGGCCGATTTCTATTTTTCCGTTCAGCGTCGTAATCCTTCCGGGCAAGCGCTTCTCCAGGCCTCACGCTATGGAGCTATACCGATCGCCTTGGACGTCGATTCCGTCTCTGACGTCGTCGTCGATTGCGACGCAGAATTGGCCACAGGGACGGGCCTTTTGTTCAGTTCGATGACCCAGCGCTCGCTGATTGCTGCCTCCGGGCGGGCCATCGCTGCTTATCGCTCGGCCGGATTTGCAGATTACTGACTCGAGTGATGCGCCAAGACTTGGCGTGGGACCGCTCGGCGCGCCGTCATGTGCAGGTGTACCGGCAAGCGTCCGCGGCGCGAGCGTAACATTCAATTGCCGCGCTAGCTCCGACGCGCAGCGCTAGCTCCGATGCGCAGCGCTAGCTCCGATGCGCAGCGCTAGCTCCGATGCGCAGCGCTAGCTCCGACGCGCAGCTCCGATTTAACTTTAGCGCCAAGTACGCAATCCAGGCGGTATCCAGCCACAGGGCCGCGAACACGAGCAGCTGAACCAAAATCGTCCCCCCAAGAGCGCCGATCTGAACGAGCGAGCCAGCCGGACTTGTCAGCTCGAGGACAAACCACGTCTGAGCTAGCAGCAGGAGTAGGCGGCTCGCTTTGAGACCGACGAGTCCGGGCAGTCGCCCTGGTAGCTCCGAGATGATCCACTGGCGAGCCGTCGGACCTGCAGTCGCCTGGCGCGTGCGAAAGATTGAAACACGCGCAATGTCGCATGCGGTGCTCCAGGTAAGTGCAACCGCCAATAAGAAGACCGCTGCGACTGCCGCACCAAGAGTGGGCCATGTGGGAAGAGAGCCTCCCGTGTCCCAATAGAAACGCAGGGAGCTTTGGAGGCAGATCCATCCTAAGAGCAACAGCCCAAGACCCTGGGCGATACCAATGCCGTAGTACTTGCCGGCGCCAAGCCACCAGGCAGGGCTCCTCAGATGATTGAGGCATTCGCGCGCGACTCGCCGAGTGAGTTCGTAGCGCAGCAATCCGAGCAGGAGTAAAGCTAGCGAGCCTGAGAGCATGGCGATTTTCAGGCTTGCGATCAGTGCCGTCCGTTCCACGACAACGAGCTCTGACAGCATCATTGCGCCGGGTTCAAAGAAGTCCACGTCCATCAGGGGCTCAGCAGCGCTAATCGCAGGAAGCGCCATGGCCAACGAAGCGAGAGTTTGCGCGAACCAGAGCGCAACGAGCCAGGGCAATTGTCGCCGAGGAGAACGAAGCGCGGTGAAGAAATCGCTCAAGGCGCACCCAGGAGAAGCGCCCAGGATGCCCAGGAAACGGCAGCGTGGACCTGAAAAGCGCGAGCGCCCAGCGTTTCCCGCCTCCAGCGATTGTTGAGTAGATCATTGTCGACCAGTAGCTTTCGCTCGGGATCGATGTGTACTTTGACGAGCTCGGAGTCATGCTCAAACTCAAGACGCCACATTCGCTTCTCGCCGTGAAGCCGTCGGAGTTGGCGATCACCATCTGCGAATGTGAGTTCGACCTCAAACGGAAGCTCGAGGCTTCCCGCGCGATTGACCACCACCGAACCACGATTTGAGGCCGCTAGTTTTTGGTTCATTTCGATCGCACCCAACGAGAGATCGATGCCGGCGTTTTGGGTCAACATGAACTCAAGTTGGCGCCGCGCCCGGATGCCCATTTCTTGCTCGATGGCCGAAAAGAATTCATCCGAGCCCGGGTGCTTGAAGCGATTCTCGACGCTGTAGCGTCGTAGTGCGGCGTGGAGTTTTTGGGGGCCGAATACGCGACCAAGGCTCTCCAAGCAGAGCGGAGTTCGAGCGTAGACTCGGTTGGCGAGCACGCCAAACGACGAAAATTCTGGGGCCTTGAGACTCGGTGGCTGACTTCTCTTGCCTTGCAGACTCGCGTAGCGGCCTCCGGTTTCTCGCGAAACGCTCAGCCAGGGCCAGTTCACCAGTGATTTTTCGCCGTACATCTCCGTCAGGTAGCGCCACTCGGCGAAGGAATTGATGCCTTCATCGAGAAAGGGAGCATCGTATTCGTTTGTGGCGATCATTCCCTGAAACCATTGATGGCCGAGTTCATGAATCGTGAGCAGTTCGACGGCCCGAATTCCAGCGATTGGTGGGTAGTCCGTGCCCCCGGTCGTGATGAACTGCGGATATTCCATGCCCCCGGCGCGTTCGGCGAAAGCCGGCGGGTGGACCACTGTCAGCTGTGAATAGGGATATTCTCCGTAGGCGCCCTGGAAGTGCTCGAGGCCCGATTCGATCGTTCGCCAAGTGATTTCGCGAGAACGGGGGAGGTCAGGGGGCATGAGGAGCTTGGTCTTCACTCGTCCCAGCCGTCGTTCTTCTGCTACAAATCCTGCCCAAGCTGTCCAGGCGAAGTCGTGTACATGCGCCGCTCGTGCACGAATACGTCGACGTCCGACTTCGGGTGAGGGGAGTTCGACCTGAGCACCGGTGCTGCCCACCAGCATCTCGCTGGGAACGTCCATCGTGACGTCATAGTCCCCAAAATCGGCGTAGAACTCACTGAAGGGATGGAACGCGGAAATGAGCCCAGGTGCCGTCGGCTTCTCGCTTCGCCAGTTTGGGGAACCATTGGGCGATCAAATGGAAGTCGCCGTGGTAACCGGTCCGTTCGACGATTTCCGGCAGCTGCGCCTCGAATTCAATTTCAAACACGACCTCTTCACCACCTTTCAGAGGTCGAGGCAGTGGAACGCGAATATCCGTTCTGTCTTTCTCATCGCCTGGACTGTGCGCAGCGGCCTTTTCCCAGAGATTGTCAGAACCGAATGCACGACTCGTCAGGCGGCTGATCTCTACAGATCCAGTCGAGCCCCGTAACGTACCGCTTCGACCTCCGTGATTTCTGAGAAAAAGCGTGTCTTCATTCGAAAACGCATTCAGGTAGAGATGAAAATAGAGCTCACGTGTTGGTCGTGCCGACGGATTCTTGAAGCGAATCGTTCCACTTGCGGATATTCGATGGAATTTCGCATCCAACCGAGCTTCCAAGGTGTAACTGGCGACGGGTTGGGGTGCGGGGGGGGCGAGAGCAGGCATCGTAAGTGCCTGACTCAGCATGAAGGGGAGCAGAAACGGCATTTGCCTTGGAGTAAACGGGGAGCAGGGAGCCGCTTCAGTTCAGGGAAATGACCTTTTGGTCGAGCAAACCGCAAAGGATCCGCAGGGCATCCAAACGCTGCATGCCTGAGACGTCAAGCAAGTCGTCGACAGAAGAGACTCCGTCAATCATCGAAAGCATGAAGCCCGCTCGGTGGTCGAGTGAAAGCCAGCGAATTTGGTCGGGGCTCATGACCACCTGCGGTACCCGCTCCATTCCTGAGATGCGCGAAGCATACATGTCTTGCAGTACCTCTCGACACTTTGCGGCCAACGACTGAGCCTCCGTGTCTCGCGGTGCCGTTCTCAAGATTGAATCGGCCAACTCAAGGGCCCCGGAGAAGTCGCCCATTGCGAACTTGTCCTTCATCGTCTGATGCGGGGAACCACCTCCATGCGGTGCGGAGCTAAATCGTCCCGAGAAAACGGGGTCCTCGCTCTTTTCGAAAAAAGCGGGCGGCGGATTTGTCTCCGCACGCGAAGGATCGAGCGAGAAAGCCTCGATGGAAGCGGGGCGGGGCACATTGATTCGATGTTGATTGAAGCCCTCAGGAGGAGGCGCGGTGGGCATCTCGCTCACGTGGCGTGTGTCGATTTGCCGTTCGGTTGGCGCGATTCTCTGGGGCGACGTCTCCGTATTGCGCGACTGCTCGAGTTCGAAGTGATTTGGATGAAAGGCGCGCGGTGGCGGGGGCGCCTCAGTTCCAGCCGCCGGAGCATCTGATGCCATGGCACGCCTCGCGTAGTCATCGAGCGGAACCTCCGGCACTGAGGTGACACGGTCTTGAATGTCGTCCTCGTCTTCGTCGGCGAGTTCAATATCGATCGGTGCGCCGGGGGCAGTCGGAAACTCGTCCGGGATATTTGCCCGCGTAGGAGTGGTGGGGAAACGGCTCGGACGAGCAATCGTCGGCTGCTCGTCGTCTCCCCAACCATCATCGATGTCGCCCAGTTCGGGAGGAAGCGACATCCGCGGTCTTTGGCTAGATGCCATGTTCATTGATTCCTAGGCTCGCGCCACGACACCTCTGAACATTTTGTCAGCGCGCTCAAGGTGCGCGATTTGTTCACTCACGGCCTGAGCACTTTTGCTGTCGATCGCCTGCCTCGCCGCTTGTACGGTCGCTCGCGCTTTTTCGATAGAGTCGCGCCCAAAATCCGCTCCGCCAACCGCATTTTCGACCTCAGAGAACATCCCCTCGATTCCAGCAATCAGGGTTTCGGCCTTCTGTTTCGCACCTTCAAAAGCCTCGTCGGTCTTTCGTTCTACCATGAAGTCCCTCGCCTCATCAGCCATGAGGCGAATTTCGTCAGGTGTGAGACCTGAGGATGCTGTCACCTGGATGGCCTGCACTTGGCTGGTTTCGAGGTCCTTGGCGTTCACGCTGACGATTCCGTCAGTGTTGATTTCAAAGGTCACTTCGATTTCGACTTCAGCCTTCGGCGCTCGGCGGAGTCCTGTCAAAATGAACTCCCCCAGAAGCTCATTTTCATCCGCGCGCTCGCTGTCGCCCTGCATCACGATGATCTTTACAGCCGTCTGATTGTCACGGCTGGTTGTGAACGTCTTGCCCATGCTCGTGGGGACGGTGGTGTTCATCGGAATGAGCTCTTCGAAATGGCTGCCGAAGGTCATGATTCCTAGGGCATGCGGTGTCACGTCGAGCAGCAGCATGTCGCGGCTATCTTCGACGAGAGCGGCGCCCTGAATCGCAGCTCCCATCGCGACAACTTCGTCAGGGTGCACCCCCCGATTGGGCGTTTGACGAAAAAATTCCTTCACCGCATTCTGAATCGCAGGCATGCGCGTCATTCCGCCGACAAGCAGTACGTCCTCCACCTCATCCTGGTCGAGTTGGGCATCCTCCAAAGCTTGACGGCATATCTCAATCGTCCGTTCAACGAGGTCTTGGGTCAGTGCCTCAAGCTTTTGGCGACTCAAGCTTGTTTGCAGGTGGAGTGCTTCGTTGGCGTTGGTGGAGATGATGAAAGGCAAGTTGATTTCAGCCTCCGGCATTCCGGAAAGCTCACACTTCGCCTTTTCGGCGGCGTCACGTAGGCGCTGCAGCGCCATGCGATCCTCGCGAAGATCGATGCCGTGCTCTCCTTGAAACCCGTCGACAAGCCAATCGATGATACGCGCGTCGAAGTCTTCTCCGCCGAGGAATGTATCACCCGTGGTGGCGATTACTTTGAAGACTCCCTGTCCTCCGATTTCCAGGATCGAAATGTCGAAGGTACCCCCTCCCAAATCGAAAACAGCCACGGTCTTGTCGATGTTTTTACCGAACCCGTAGGCCAAGGCGGCCGCCGTGGGCTCGTTGATGATTCGAATGACATCGAGACCAGCTATCTGCCCTGCGTCCTTCGTGGCTTGGCGCTGGTTGTCGTTGAAGTACGCGGGGACTGTAATCACGGCTTTGGTGACACTCTCTCCGATGTACTCGTCCGCAACGAGTTTCATTTCCTGAAGAATCATCGAGCTGATCTCGGGAACCGAGAACTCTTTGTTTCGCAGTGATATACGCACATCGTCGTGAGGGCCTTCGACGATGTGATAACTCGAAGTCATCAGGGCATTTTTGACCTGGGGAGAATCCCACTTTCGTCCAATCAGCCTCTTCGCCGCGTGAACAGTGTTTTCCGCATTCGTGATTGCTTGACGCTTTGCAATGTGCCCCACCAGGCGTTTCCCTGCCTCAGTCACAGCCACAATACTGGGCGTCGTCTTGTATCCGCCACGGTTGGGGATCACTGTCGCCGCATCACCTTCAAGGAGAGACACACACGAGTTGGTGGTGCCTAAGTCAATTCCGATCACACGCTCCATGGTGCTCCTTCATTACCCTTTCGATCGGCTGAACGCATCTGAGCGCCGCCCTCCAACACCGCACAATCGCTCGGATTGCAGATCTCAGGTGGATCGAATCGCGCTGCGGCCGAATTACTTGAGATCTTTGTGGAGTTGTTTCGCTTCATCGTTGTCTGGTTCAAGCTCAAGAGCTCGTCGCGCCTCGCCCTTGGCGCTCGTTCTCATTCCAGCTTTATCATAGGCCCGAGCAAGGGTGAGACGATAGGCCGCATTGCGGTTATCTAGTTGAACGGCGTGACGTGCTAATTCGACGCCTTTTCTGCGGTCGACCTCATCGATTTCGCTTGCCTTCAGTAAGCAAACCGCGGCGCGATGATACAGTTCGGCGGAATTCAGGCCGCGAGCAGCTCGTTCGAACGACCGCGCAGCACGTTCGGGGCGGCGGTCTTTTTCTTCGTATCTGCCTTGTTCAATAAACTTCGGCGCGAGTTCTCGATCCGCGGTCATCTGCGCCTGGTTGAGCTTCGCGGCGATGTCTTGATTGTCAGGAGCCGCCTGCAACGCCATGCGAAGTGCATTGACCGCGGAGGACCAGTCGCGACTGGCTGTCGCCGTCTCAGCCATCTCCAGGTACTTTTCAGCTTTGGCCGGCGAACGCCCCATGCGAGCGTTGTAGCGAGCCTTCAGATCTGCATCCACCGCGTTGCGAACTGCCTCTCGATTCGCGGGCGGAGGGGCCGAATTGGACGTGGGGGCTGCTGGGGTTCTCAGGCCCATTTTTCGCGCAAGCATGCGGCGGGCTGCGTCGCTGCGGGGAGTTCGGACCTTGGGCGGCGCGCTGCTGGTGACTTCGTCAGCTTGCCCGCGCGTTTCGCTGCTTGAGTCTCCGGGTGGCGAAGATTTCGACTGCTCAGGCGGATCGCTTTCGCTTTCGGTCAGGTCAATCTGAGGAGTCTTGGGGGCCCTGGGGATCTGAGGAAAGACGTCGATGGGAGCGACTGCCCTTCGCCCAGTATGTCCTCGCTCTTCTCCTGGTCGTTCAGTCGCGGCCGCCACGTCCACGCCACCAGGGTTGGAGCTCGGAGAGCGGGGCATTACTGAGGTTCGAGCACCTAGGGTGTTTGCGCGACTCGCCAAATAGAGGTCGTATTCCGCACGCGTTTTTTTTCGTCCAAGTACGTCATTGGCCTTGGTGAGGATCTCAATGAGGCGACTTAGATGTGGGCCAAACGTCCCGATATTCTTGCCATAGAACTTGTCCGTGTGGAGCTTGTTCATCAGGGAAAAGTAGGCGTTACTAATCTCCTTTTTTTCCGCGGTCGAAGAAACTCCGAGCAAGGAGTAGTGGTCCTCGTGCTTCGCGCGCGCAAGCAGGCGGAGCACCTTTTTTTGGGTCGCCAAATCGATGTCGATGGTCGGTTCCAGATGGTCCGGATTGATCTCGTATTCGTCGCTCACGCTAGCACCATCGTCGACTTCGTTTTTTCGCGCGATATTCCCGCAAGTTTCATCCCTCTCAGTCGACAAGCTTTTTCGTGTCGACAAGTCCCCCAAATTGAAGCGAAGGAGATAGTACTGTCAGTGCGACTATGAGAACAAGGGTCTGGTAAAATTGCGTCTACCAACCGGGGAGGCTAAGGGTGCACCAGATGCTTGAAAGAAGGTGTCTCTTCTCACGCGTTGGCACCAAGAGCTTGGTGGCCGTTTGTCTCACTGTATTCCTGTTCGCAGCATATCGCTTGGGGAGAATGCCGTGGGGAATGTGGGGACCGACCTTTCCCCCGGATTTCGCGCTCAACGCCGGCGCTCTTGCCACCGACTTAGCATTTCGAGCACCCTGGCGGTTGATCTCGGCGAGTTTTCTGCACCTGAGTGCGCTCCAGCTCGTCGTGTCTCTCGGCGCCCTCAAGAGCCAGGGCGATGCGCTTGAGGATAGAATCGGCACGTCCCGATTGTTTGTGGTGTTTTTAGTCACAAGCTCAGTCGGATTCTGCGCGAGTCGATATTGGTACGGCCCCCTGGGGCCCGTCACTGCCGGGGCTAGCGGAGCTGTGTTCGGTTTTATCGGCGTGGATCTGGGGCGTTGCGTCCGGAGATATGAGGCATTGGTGAGCCAACGCTTGGTTCAGTCGGGCATCACGGCTCTACTGCTGATGCTTGTCATGCCGCTGAACAATCCAGCACACATGGGGGCACTTTTTGCCGGATTGCTACTGGGACCCGTTTCAGGGCGGAGGCGCGCCGAGTGCGGGCCCCTTTAGCGAAGTTTCGCCGTCGTTGAATCGACCAATCCAGGTACCACTGAATCCGCTCACTTCCGCTGGTCCCTGAGTTTCAGCTTCGCCGGTGATTCCGACGTGGAGCTTCACGAGTTCGCCGGTTTCTTCAACATCTGCCCAAAGGGTTTCAATGGCTTGATCGCAGAGAGAGGTAGAGCATTCAGCATCGCATTCCTGATAGATGTCAGCTCCGTTGGCCTCTGTCCAAGCGATACCGAGAGCTGCGCAATCCGCTGTGTTCTGCAAGGTGGGGACCGGTGGAGAAATCGTGCTCGCTTTGGCAATTGCAGCCAACCATCCGACTGTCCGGTACTCAAGTACACCACCCAGCACCAAAGTGGTCGTCGATTCCGCGCTCACGGACCACACCGAGTTGGTCACGAACCCCGCATCTTCAGCAGATACTTCCGCGGCTGTGAAGAGTTCCAGGATGGAATTGTCTCCTTGTATCGAGAGTGTGCCTTGGAATGTCTTTGGCCCTGGAATGAGTTCAGCAGCGTCTGTGAGTAATGTTGTGAGCGCCTCGGACAGGGCGGTTTTTGACGGCCAGGTCATTCCAACTAGCTCTTCGAGGTTTGCGGTCGTCGCGTTGGCGTCAAACTCTGCGAGTGAGTCGGGATCAATCTCTTGGCGAATTCTACGAAAAAGGGCATTGGCGTCGCTCGTAGCGTTGCCTTTCAAAGTGGTCAGTGCGAGTTGAATCGCTGAATCGAGATGTTGAGCAAAGATTGTGGTGGTCGAATCGATGCCCAAGGACAAAAACAGTTGGGAGCCGCTGACGCCAAGTGGGCGATCGTTGACCTCAACCGTCACGTCGAGGACGCCATCGGCCTTAACGTTGGTCAGGGTCGTGCATCCACTCACTAACTCATCCCCTCTGAGGCTTACGGCAATCGATACACCTGACGGTACGGAGTCTAGCTTGACAGAACTCATCCCCGAGGCCGTGAGAGAACCATCTTGCCAATACGAACCAAGCTGCTCGCAGCTCGTGCCCGCTCGGGCTGATGCCGTCCAACGTTCGATAGAGCGTTTTCCCAAGTAATTCGGGTGAACATTGAGAGTTCCATAACCCTGAGCGCTGACGGAAACGGCGAGCTGGGCCTCTTGATTCCCGAGTTTTGCGCGAACGGCGAAGGTCGCCGGCATGCTGGGTGCTTGAATACTTATGCTGGCAATGCCGTCGTCTTGAACTTTTGTACTCGCTTCCAACAAGAAACCATCGAAAGTCTCTGCATCGGCGAGAATGTCGAAGGTGACGGTTTGGCGCTCAGCTGGTTCAACGAGTACGCGCAATTCCGCTACTTCTGTCGGCAGCAAGGTGAGCGTCGAACTTCTTTCGAAGACTATCGTTTCAGGGTCGATTCCTAGGTCGCCATCCCCGTCGCCGCTCTGCCCGCCACCGGCATCCGGCGAATTTGGAGAGGACGCCGCGTCCTCGGCCGCACTTGAACATCCCGCAAGAAAACTGCAGCCAATCCAGAGGCACATCACGCCCAGAAAAGCGCGAGGAGTCCCGGGGCGAAAATTCGGTACGTTAGGGCGAACTCCTCCCAATAAACCATTCAAGCGAAGCATCTATACGCTCAGAGTATGGTGCCTGCTATGGTCAGTGCAATGACCCTGCGCCCTGTAGAGCCCAGAATTCTCGTTGTCGATGACGAGCCGGCGATCCGTCAAACTCTCGGAATTCTCTTGAAACGCGCCGGCTACGAAGTGACGAGCTGTGCTGGCCAGAGGGGTGCACATGAGTCGATTCTTTCGTCCCCTCAGCCTTTTCCGGTGATTCTTACTGATTTGTCGATGCCAGATGGATCTGGACTTGACGTTCTAGCCACAGCGAAATCGCGTTCTACGTCAACTCAGGTCATTTTGATCACGGCACATTCGACGGTGGAGAACGCTGTTTCTGCCATGTCGGGAGGTGCCTATGATTTTGTCACGAAGCCTTTTGACAACGGTGAGTTACTTGCGCTGGTCATTAAAGCTTTTGAAAAATACGCACTGCTGAACGAAAACCGCTCGTTGCGTGCGCAAGTCGCCCCGAAGCGCGGTGATGTTGCGGGGCGAAGTGCGGCCATGCGTCAGACACTCGACCTCGTTTCCCGAATCGCTGCTTCCAAGACCAGCGTGCTCATTACGGGGGAGAGTGGAACTGGCAAAGAGCGAATCGCGCGCCGAATTCACGAGTTGTCTGATCGCAGGGAACAGCCATTCATGGTTGTCAATTGTGGCGCGCTGCCTGAGCATCTCATGGAAAGCGAGCTGTTTGGTCACGAGAAGGGGGCTTTCACCGGCGCCATTGAGCGCACCTTGGGCGTGATTCGCGAAGCAGACGGTGGGACGCTATTTCTTGACGAAATCGGCGAATTGCCGCTTTCTTTGCAGGTGAAATTGCTCCGCGTTCTCCAAGAAAAGTCGGTGCGTCCGGTCGGCGCGGCCAAGGAGATCCCCGTGGACATGCGTCTGCTGGCGGCAACGAATCGTGACATCGAAGAGGAGGTCAAGAACGGCAACTTTCGCCAGGACTTGTACTACCGCATCAACGTCATTCGGGTGGAGCTCCCGCCCCTACGCGACCGGAGGGACGATATTCCGCTCCTGGCAGATTCCTTCGTGGCGCGCTTTTCAGCGGAAATGGGGAAGGAACTTCGGGGGTTCACTCCTGACGCGATGCGCGCCATTCTTGCGTACGATTTTCCGGGAAACGTCCGTGAGCTTGAGAACATGCTGGAACGCGCAGCGACTCTCGCAGGGTCGGCGATGATTGGCCTCGGGGATCTGCCGGAGGTGCTCAGTGGCCTGGCTGGTCGAACCACGCCGGCACTGTTGGACCTCCCTGCCGATGGATGTCGCCTGGACGAGGTGCTCACAGAAGTCGAGCGCAGATTGCTACTCGAAGCCTTACAACGGACGGGTGGTGTGCGCACGCAAGCAGCGAAGTTGCTGGGGATAAGCTTTCGTTCGCTTCGTTATCGCCTGGAGAAGCAGTCTCTTGAGGTGGGGGACGACGGAGTGCTTTCCTCTGAACCATCTTCGGCTCCCGAGAGCTAATGCCGTGTAGCGCTAGGGCAGTGCCATAGGCTTCGGCCCCAAGGTCGTTGTTTATCTCTCGATGTGGGGTCGTGTCGTTGAGGCGGCGTTGGTGACGAGTTCTTTTCGCACGGCGTCTCGCGGTGCTACACTGTCCTCATGACAAGTGGCCCCAATTCTGCTGGTTGCCGTCGAGAGACCGAAGCTCGGACGCGGTGTGAGCGCACGAGGTTGGGCACGAGTCGCCATCGACAGCGCGCTGGCTTTACGTTGATCGAGCTGATGATCGTGGTGGTCATCATGGGCGTGCTCGCAATGATCGGGATTAACTCGTTTCGACTTCAGGTCAACCAGTCGAAGTCCAAGGAAGCAGTCGCAATGATGAAGAGCATTGCGGTTGCGCAAGAAAAATTCAAAACGCACCATCCTACTTATCTGGATGTTTCGGACAGTCTTACCGAGTTTTATCCGTCTCCTACCCCGGGGAATGGCACCGACAAGGTCGTGATTCGACCGTTTTGGGGCTGGGATGGGCATGGCGACTACCAGAATTGGGTTCGACTTGACCCGAAGGCGCCGCTCGAAGTTCGTTATGTGTACGCCACGACGGCCGGTCTGCCTTACACGGCACCCGACGCCCTCACCGAGGGAGACATTGCCGGCTTTAGCTGGCCTGCCACGGCTACAATCCACAATCCTTGGTATGTGATTCAGGCGATCGGGGATCTCAATGGTGATGGTGTGAATCACTTACTCATCACAACTAGTTTTGCCGATAGAATTTACGAAGAGGAGTACAACGAGCGATGAAGTATCCCATCAGGAACTCCTGGAGAGCGCGAGGTTTCACGTTGATAGAATTGATGATTACGGTGGTGATTGTCGGAGTTCTTGCGGCGTTGGCGATTTATGGTGTGCGCAGTTCGATTCAGAACTCGAAGACAAGTGAGGCGGGAGTCGTCATCGGCGATATCATGGCTCGCCAGGAGCAGTTTTTTCTGGAGACCCACCAGTACTTGAACGTGACTGGTGGTGTTACGAATCCCACTGACTATTATCCGGAAGACACTGCGTTTGACGGCACCAAAGTGATTCAATGGGGTGGCGACGGTGGGTGTCAGGGAGTCGCCTATGATGGGGTAGCAACACCCAGTTGCATCGACGGCTTCAACACCCTGGGTGTCAGCGTCGCGAATCCCGTTCGATTCCGCTACGCCGTGACGACCTTCGACGCCGGCGATCAGCCACCCGTGCCAAGCGAAGTGACTGGCTTTAATGACGCTAATGTAGCGTCTCCAAAGGATGGTTACGTTGTGGTGGCTATGAGCGATTTGGATGGTAGCGGGACGACGACGCCAAGAACTGCGGTTGTCGGCTCCAGCATGCGGGCCAATCTGTACATGGAGAATCGAGGCGAGTAGCTTACTCGGCGCCTCTCATGCGTTCGGTTTCGAGTCTTCAATTGGCGCTTCTTGTCGCCCTGCTGGGCAGTGTCGTCGCGGCATTTATTCCCACTTTCGTGAGCAATATTCATGCCTCGCGTTTCGCGGAACCACTCGATGGTTTGAACCATTTGGCCACTCAGGCGCAAATGTATGCTGCGGGGCTTCCTTCTACCGAAGCCTATCCCCCCACCGTTGAACGAACTCCCGCTCAGGTGCCGACAGGTCAGTCCAAGGTCGATCCCCCGGGGACGTGGAGCCATCCCACTTGGCGTCTGCTCAATTTCTCCCAGGAGGGGCCGCACTACTACTCCTTCGAATTTGAAAGCCACGCCAGCGACACTGGCGCTCACTATGTCGCTCGCGCATTCGGCGATTTGGACGGCGATGGTCAGCTTTCCCATTTCGAAATTTACGGGGAAACTCAGCCGGGTGGGGAGCCCCAAACATTCGCCCTGCGCATCGACCGCGAAGTAGAATGACTGCCACGACGACCTGGATGCGCAACGCTATTTCGCTTGGCTTGCTCGGGCTCGCCGCGGCCGGGATTGGGACAACGCGGCTCACTGTCGCAGAGAACTACGCAGACTTAGAGAGAGAGAGCGAAGTCTACGCGATGCCCCAACAAGACCAGTTGCTTGTGTTTAGCCTGGGGTACCGGGCTGCGCTCGCAGATTTATTATTTGGTCGCACGATGGTCGCCGCTGGCGTGCACTTTGCCGAAAAGCGTGTGTTTCATCATCTTGATGCTTACCTTCGCGGCATCTTGGCGCTCGAACCCGACTTCTACGATGTGTACTATTATGCGGATTCAATGCTCACCTTGTCGACAGTCGTGATGCCGAAGGAGAACTACCGCATCGCTCGCGATATCCTTGAGCAGGGGATGGAGAGATTTCCCAACGATGCTGAGTTGTGGATGAATTCTGGGCAGTTCATTGCGTACCTGGCTCCGACACGTGAACTTCCTGCCAACGAGAATGTGAATGAGTGGAGAGCTGCCGGCGCAAAAATGATTCAACACGCGTGCGATGTCTGGCCCGCGGATGTTCCGTACCCCTCGAGCTGTGTTCAAAGCACGCGGCTGCTCACGGAAAATGGAGAAGAGGAGGCTGCAATTCGTGCCTTGGAACGGATGCTCCTCATCGCTGACGACGCGTCGCGACCCGACTTCGAAAAGGTCCGCGCCCAAGCGATGACCCAGTTGGCGAGGCTCACCAATCAGCGTTTCGCGAGGAAGCGCCAAGAAGGGCTTGAGAGTTTGATTCGGCAACAGCGCGTTGACTTGCCGGGAGTTTCGTCTTCCCAATACCAGTTGATTGCGCCGCCCACCGATCCGGATCGCTGCGTCGGACTCCGACAACCGGCTGACCGGGCGATCTGCGCCAGCTCATTTGCGAGGCGGCGTGAGTTGCTTGATCAAGCAGTCGACCGCGAATTGGACCCTCAGAATTAGAAAAAGCGGCTGACCAGCAGCCGCCTTTTGCCATGCACGTCCCCCGTGAGAGCGTGCTTGTCCGTTGTGGATCAGGCTAGGGGAAGCGCACCGCGGCGGTGGCGGTCCCACCAGAGGAGACGTTGACCTGTCGAACTTTGCGTCCGTGCTGGGGGTGGACGAAAACCACGGTGTGGGCCCCCGCACTGACGCTCACACCAATCTTTGGCGTGCTGCCCAGCGGACGACCATCGAGAATGACAGTGGAGACAGGGATCGAGTTGATGTTGATCTTCCCCGTACCAGAAGGAGCCGGTTTGGGCGCCTCCGCGACGGGCTGAGGAGCCGGCTGAGGCGTGGGGCGCGGCGCTGTTGCTGGCCCACGAGTCGTCGTCCGTGTCTCGTTTCCTTCCTCTTCTGTCATCGAGACGGTGATCGTCCGAACTGGCTCCTCGACCGAGAAGGTCACCTCTTGCTCAAAGTCCTCGAATCCCTCTTTGACGGCGCTGATCGTGTAACGCTTGCCATCCGCTGGGATCTTGATTTTCTCGGTTTCACCATCCTTCAACTGGGCTTGAAGTGATTTCCTGGAACCATTCACCGTCAAAGCCACTTTGGCTCCTTCAGCGTTGGCGCCGAGTTTGACGATCAAATTGCCCATTGCGAGTTCGAGATCGGGCTTGAGCTCGAACATTTCTCCGGCAGAGATGTTGATCGTCTTCTCAAACGGTTTGATCAGCTCACTGCCCGAGATTTCGATCTTGTGCTGACCCGGTTTGATGTCTGAGAGGCTCTGCGGCAGCGGTCCGAGTTTTTTCCCGTCGACTGTCAGAATCAAGCCTGAAGCATCGGACGTGACCTTCAAACCGGTGCCACCGCCATCCGGAATTAGCTCCAAGTTAATGGGCGTTTGCTCGCCAGACTTTACTTCGTAAGCCTTGCCCGCCATTTCTTGATAGCCCTTCGCTACGGCCTTGACGACATAAGAGCCGGGCTCGAGGTCAGCGATTTTGCAGGTGCTGTCTGCGCACTTTTCCTCGCCATCAACGAGTACTCTGACGCCGTTGACTGCTGTGCCTCCTGGTCCCCCTACCGAAACCACAAGTCCGCCGCTTCCCGGGCCGCCGAAAAAGGCCAAGCCAGCGATAGCGACAACCGCAGCCAAACCAATTCCTATGAATAGTCCGGTCTTGCTTGACGACGCTGGTGGCGTCACGGGCATCGACATCTGAGGTGATGAAGCGCGCGACGCCTGCAGTGTCGGGGTAGTCGAGGAATGAGCTGGCATCGACGGAGCAGACGCTGCGCCACTCATTGGTCTTTGAGGGGGCGATGACAGTTGTGCGGACGCAGAAAGTGAGCCCGTGCCAGTTGGAACTGAAGAGATGGGTGGTGTTTGGGGGAAGGACGCTGGAGGTGGTTTAACAACCGGCGCGTTCATTCTTGGTTTACCCAGGCCGGTTAAGGTCGCAGGAGCTCCTGCTGCAGGTGTGGGAGCCTTTTGCAACAATGCCTGCGCCGATTCCTCATGGGAGCGGTCAAAAACCGTGGTCTTCTCGTCTTCGTCCTCCCAGTCGGTGTCGACCGAGACCAAGGGTTTTGAATTGTCTGAAGAAGTTGACACAGTTGGCGGTGGTGGCGCCTGAGAGGCCGTCGGTGGAGGAGGCGGCGCGCCAACAATCGACGAAGTGGGCGGCGGAGGCGGTATCTTCGATGGCGATGAATTCTTCGGCGCCGAGGGCACAGGCGGAGCCGCCGCTAGAGACGGTGTCGGGGGAACGGGTGGAGCCTTTGAAGCGGTAGGAGGAGGCGGGGGCGCCATCGAGCGAGATGGTGTTGGTGCGTCAGAGTCTCCGGACGAAGGTACCGGCGGAGGCGCCATGGGCATCGACGGCGACGGGGGAGCAGTTGCGTTGGAGGCCGAAGGAACCGGTGGAGGCGCCATGGGCATTGACGGCGACGGGGGAGCAGTTGCGCCGGAGGCCGAAGGAACCGGTGGAGGCGCCATGGGCATTGACGGCGACGGGGGAGCAGTTGCGCCGGAGGCCGAAGGAACCGGTGGAGGCGCCATGGGCATTGACGGCGACGGTGGCGGAGGAGCGGTGGCGCCGGAAGCCGAAGGAACCGGCGGGGGCGCCATGGGCATCGACGGCGACGGTGGCGGAGGAGCGGTGGCGCCGGAAGCCGAAGGAACCGGTGGAGGCGCCATCGCCATCGAGGGTGGAGGCGGCACGCGCGAGGATCCCGGCGGAGCGGGTGGCGGGGCCATCGCTCCTGATGGACTAGGGTGCGACGCGACGGACTTACCCGGGGGTGGTGGAGGGGCCGACTTGCCTGGAGGGGGCGGTGGCGCCTGACTCACTTTCGCACCAGGGGGGGCAGAGAGACCAAGAATGGTCTTCTGTTGAGAATTGCCGGCTGGACTGCCGGGCTTTTTTGAAAGGTTCTCAAAAACGTCCAGATCGGAACCGCCCTGATCACTCATTGTTAAGGGAACTCCTAGTTCGCGGCCTTCGGGCTGCAAAAGTCATCGTTGTTGTCGAAAGGATGCGGACCACTTCTCGAATTAGGTGAGGCCAGCGGGGTGGGGTACTGATCGTTTCTTGATTCGTCAGGTCGCTAGTTTCTCGTGACACCGAAATTTCGACCGGGCAAGGGTACATGTCATTGAACAGAATGGCGAGTGTACTCACAATAGAATGAGGGCACATAGCGGCTGAATTTGCCAACAATCTACAAATAAGCACTCGAACTTTCCGTCAATAGTGAATCTTGCTGCCTGAGTTGAAAAAAATGTTGAGCCAAATTCTATTGCTTCGACAACCGCGCGAAAAACCGAGTGTGAAGGCCGCTCACGTTGTAAGCTCAAAATGTGAGTTCACGGAATCAAGCTGGAAGTGATCCTAGTCAATCATCGCGGAAGTCTTCGCGAAGGAAATGGTTAGCCAGCTCCTTCGTGGCCCTCGTCGTGGCAGGGGGAATGGCGGGCTGCCTAGCGCCGACGCTTCCCTTGCCTCCGCCGAGTCGTCCCGATGTGAGGGCACCTAACGCCGACGGATTAGTCAAAGTTTCCGGTGTGGTGAATGCGCATGCGCGAGCATTCGTCCAAAATGATCGCACCAGCGACATCGTTGGACAGCGGACGGGGGCAAGTGGTCGGTATGTGGTCGAACTGGAAGCGGAAGTAGGAGATGTTCTTCTTGTTTGGCAGACCATCGACACCACCGAAAGCCAGGTGCGTGAGGTCACGGTCCCCGACACTGATCAACTCGACGCGAACGGTTCCGTTCCTGGCGCCGCAGGCGGGTCGGGAGAGTAGCGGCCTGTTCTTGGAGAGCCTGGCCTTCGAGAGTCTTGAGCACTAAATCGTCTTGAGCATCGTGCGACCATCTAGCGCACGATTCACCAGCGTAGGTGCGGCGATGATGCGATTGACTGCGCCAATCGGCGGGACGCTCTCATCGACGTCTCCGAGCAAGTCATAGTCCGTGGCTTGGGAGACTCGTACTTCCACGAGTGTTCCGGGAAGTGCTTCACCTCCCGAGAGGAAGACGCAGCCATCAATATCTGGAGCCTGACCACGGTGACGTCCGACCATGACCAACTCACTCTCTTCGCTCGGTCCTTCGACGAGTACCTGAAGACGTTGGCCTTTGAGCGCCGCATTCTTCTTCTTACTGATCTTTCCGCTGCAAGCCCATCAGCTTGCGGGCGCGGTTGTAAGATTCGCCAGCGGAAACTTTACCCTCCAAGCCAAAGGCGTGCGCTTCATTTTCGTCTGAGTAGCGAAAAACTCCCACTCGATCGAATTGAGCCCAGGTGACGAAGTCGCAAAGCTCTTGAAACTCAGCTTCCGTTTCGCCCGGGTGCCCGACAATGAATGCTGTGCGAAAAGTGAGACCCTGGATTCGCGTTCGCATCCGCTCGACGAGATCGTAGAGTCGTTTTCCACCGTGACCACGGCGCATGCGACGAAGCATGCCATCTGCGGCGTGTTGAAGCGGCATGTCTACGTACGGCACCACTGTTGGGTGATCGGCGATCAGCTCGATCAAACCGTCCTCCATCTTTTCTGGGTACAAGTAGAAGACACGTAGCCACTTCAGGCCGCGCACATCAGCGACGCGCTCAATCAGCTTCGTCAGATTGATGTTGTCCTCTTTGAGATCGCGTCCGTAGGCGATCGTATCCTGCGAGACGAGGTTGACTTCGAGTACGCCTTGGTCAACCAGACGCTCTACTTCGCGGACCACATCGTCGATCGAACGACTGCGCTGCTTGCCGCGCAGATTGGGGATGACACAGAAAGAGCATTGTCGATTGCAGCCTTCAGCGATCTTGACGTAGGCGCTGGCGCCTCGAGTTGAGAGTGTTCGTGGATCGTCGGCTGAAACGACCCAGTCGGCGGGATTGCCGACGAGCATTCGTTCGGCCCGGTCCTGAAGGACGTGCCGAATTTTGGGCATATCGCTTGAACCAAGAAAGTGGTCGACTTCGGGGAGACCGGACGCCAGATCTCCCGAATACCGCTGCGAAAGGCAGCCCGTGACAACCAATTTCTTACAAGAACCCGACTTCTTGAACTCGGCCATTTCCAAGATCGTGTCGATGGATTCTTGCTTGGCGGCGTCGATAAAGCCACATGTGTTCACGACAATCACGTCTGCATTGGCAGCATCCGGTACGTGTTGAAATCCTTCACCATGAGCCGTGCCCAGCATGATTTCTGAATCAACCCGGTTCTTGGGGCAACCCAGGGAAATAAAGTGAACGGTCTTGTTTGTCATGGGTGGACCAGAGCGATCTAGCTACGAATCAAGTCCGTGAATCGCTTGAACAGGTAGTAGGCGTCGTGGGGACCTGAAGCCGCCTCTGGGTGGTATTGCACGCTGAACGCCTTCGCGCCCGGAGCATCAAGGCCCTCACTGCTTCCGTCATTCAAATGAAGGTGGCTGGACTTCGCCACTCCCCCGAGCGTGTCCACATCCACGACGAAACCGTGGTTTTGGCTTGTGATCTCTACCCTGCCGGTCGACAGGTCTTGCACGGGCTGGTTCAGACCACGGTGACCGAACTTGAGCTTATACGTTGTGGCCCCGAGTGCGCGCGCCAAAAGCTGGTGGCCGAGGCAAATGCCAAAGATTGGCTTCTTGCCGAGGAGCTCCTTGATCACATCTATCGCGTATCCAAGGGCGGCTGGATCGCCGGGACCACTGGAAAGAAAGATGCCATCAGGACTGTACTTGAGAATTTCCTCGGCGCTGGTTCGTGCCGGGACAGCCGTCACATCGCATCCCGAGGCAGTCAAGCATCGGAAAATGTTACGCTTTGCACCGAAGTCCAGGGCCACGACTTTCATTCGATCGCCCTGAGACTGCACCAGTCGTCTGACCCATGACTTCAGGGGTCCAGTCTTCAAGGGTCTCCTTGAACTCGTAGGCTTCTTTTGGCGTCACTTGAGAAACCAGATCGAGTCCCTCCATGGGAGGAGCTTTTCTGGCAAGGTCGACTAAATCGTCAGGGTTTCCCGTACCAATGCAGCCGTTTTGTGAGCCGTGGTCGCGCAGATGCCGCGTGAGCGATCGTGTATCGACGTCACCGATAGCGACAACGCCATGCTCCTTGAGGTAGTCACCGAGGCTTTGGGTACTTCGGTAGTTCGAGACGACGGGACTTGAGGTCGCGCACCACGAAACCTGCGGCCATCGGTCTCGAGTGCGTGCTCTCCGGGATCGAGCGGGTTGACTCCCGTGTTCCCGATGTTTGGTGAGGTCATCGTCACGATTTGGGCAGTGAATGATGGATCAGTGAGTACCTCCTGGTAACCGCTCATCCCGGTCGTGAAAACGACCTCACCAGTGGTGTGGCCTTCCGCGCCGAAGCTTTTACCATGAAAAACGGTTCCGTCGGCGAGGGCTAATGTTGCGCGAGTCACGAATTATCTCCGGAGGTGGGGGAAAAGGCGGCCGTTTCGTCGAACACCACCGCGCCATGTGCGATGGTGAGAAGAACACGAGCGCCGAGTTCATTGTTCAAGAAAGGGGAGTTGAGGCTCTTGGTCTTGAGCTTTCTGCTCGGCGGGGATCCATTTGCAGGATGGGTCGATCAGGGTGAGTTCTGCCACGACGCCTTCCTTGATGGTTGGTGCCTCGATTCCAGCAACCCTGGCCGGGGCGCGGCTCATGGCATCGAGCAGGCGATTGAGTGTGATTCCGTCTTGACCGACCAATTGAACGAGCAACCCAAAGCATAGTTCTAGTCCCATCATGCCGGGACTGGCTTCAGCAAACTCGACATCCTTTTCGATGCGCGAATGAGGCGCATGATCGGTCGCGATCGCATCAATCGTCCCATCCGCTAGGGCGCGACGCAGGGCGGTGAGATCGCGTTCTTCACGAAGGGGGGGATTCACACGACAGGCCGTGTCGTAACCGACTACCGCACCATCTGTGAGCAAAAGATGATGGGGAGTGACCTCGGCGCTTACCTTTAAGTTGCGCGACTTGGCCTCGCCAATGATTCGAGCAGCGCCTTCTGTCGATAGATGAGCCGCGTGATAACGGGCATCAACATACTCGGCGAGCAGTACGTCGCGGGCGATGATGATGTCTTCGGCAACACGAGGCCAACCTCGCAGGCCCAGCCTGGCCGAGATAGCCCCTTCGTGCATACTGGCGCCGGCCGTGAGGTCGTGGTCTTCGGCGTGCTGAATGACAGGCATGTCGAAACTCTTCGCGTATTCCAGGGCTCGTCGCATGATCGCCGCATTCATCACGCAGACGCCGTCGTCGCTGATGCCGATGGCCCCAGCATCCTTCAGGTCACCGACTTCGGTGAGCTCCTTGCCGAGCATTCCTTTTGTGATGGAGCCAATAGGGTGGAGACGCGAGCCACCGTGTTCGCGAGCCCGCGCCACCATCATTTCAGTGATCGCGCGAGTGTCGTTCACTGGCTTCGTGTTGGCCATGACGCATACGTGTGCGTAGCCGCCAGCTGCCGCCGCATTGAGTCCAGAGAAGACGTCTTCCTTGTACTCTTGGCCAGGTTCCCGCAAGTGCGCGTGCAGGTCCACGAAAGCTGGTACCAGCCATTTTCCCGAGCCATCAATGACGCGCGCTGGTTCTGTGGAACTCAGTTCCTCGCCGGCGCTAGGCCCTACGCGCGTGATGCGCCCGCCTTCTACAACGACGTCGACAATCGCATCGAGATCGCGTGAGGGATCAATGGCACGTACTCCCTTGAAAATGAGGAGTTTTGGCGTTTCAAAGCCTGGGGAGCGACTATCGTAACTCACGGTGGCGCACCCCATAGCACGGCCTCCGACACGAAGTCAGGCGGAAGCACACTTCAAAATCGCGCCAGTGGATTTGGTCATGGTTGCGCCGGTCGCATCGCCTGGAGCTGTTCGAAACACCAGATCGAACCTCGCGCCCCGGGAGCCGCGCTGACGAGCTTCCACCCTCGCGCGCCCGCCTCGTTTGCTTTTTGGGTCACTTCATCGGCAGTGCGCCCCTCAACGCACAAATACGCTCGAGAAAGTGCCACCGAGCTGGAGGCTGGTGGTTTGGCCTGCGCAAACGAGCTGAGCGCCGCGACAGCGGCGACAAGAAACAAAACGACGAGGGTTGTGTTTTTGGGCATCAGCGCAACTTACGCCCGAATGCTACGGCTTAAAATCCGACGGGTTCTGCCCTTGTGGGAGCAACAACCCGTGGATGACTCGAGATCTCGCCGAGCAGATATGTGTGCGAAGAAGAGGACTCGAACCTCCACGACCTTGCGGTCACCGGCACCTGAAGCCGGCGCGTCTGCCATTCCGCCACCTTCGCAAATTCCTGAATCTGGCAACCGCCTGACTCAGAGGGGAGCGCTACTTAGCCAATCGGATCTGCGACTGCAAGCATTCGCTTTTCCACGGAGCTTGATTTCTCTCAAACGGAGAGCTTGCCGCCCTCACTGGGAGGAGGGTGCGCCAGTGTCGACGCGATTCGGGGCGAGCTTCGTGCGCGGTCAGCCAGATCGGCCTGTTGAGGCGGGAACGAGGTGATCGGGATACATGTCTGAAACTTTGTCGCGCTAGAAATTGGCTGTGTCAGCAGAAATGTCCCGACATTACGAGAAGGGAGCGAGCAAAGTTTCACGCGTTCGTTGCTTTATCGTAACTCTCCCCCTATCAAGGCGCCCGAATGCAACCCCGGGGTTTCTTAGGGTGGCCGATTCAGGGGACTTCGAAGTGCGCGAGTTTGCGCGTGTCGGATCTCATACCTGGAACGGGAATTTGAAGATTCAGCTTGGCACGCAATGTGCTTAGCAAGCGAATAACACCCGTCCCTAAAATTATATAACAGAACCCATGGGTTGTTCGGAGGATTAGAACAATGAAGAAGACTTTAAGCCTTATCTCAATTCTCGCACTAGGTGCGGGACTCACTTTGGCCGGTTGTAGCGACAGCGACGACGATGTTGACGGCGACGGCGGCGCAGGCGGCGCAATGACCGGCGGCGGTAACGGCGACGGCGACGGCGACGGCGACACCGGCGGCTCTCCCGCAACCGGCGGCGTTGGCGGCGAAGGCGGCGAAGGCGGCGAAGGCGGCGTCGGCGGCGCCGAGTAATTCACACGAATCGCAATCGATTCGTAGAATTACGAGTAGAATCAAGGGTTTGGCCATATCGGTCAAGCCCTTGATTCGTTTGTCGGCTGTTGATTCCTGTTGGTTCAGCCAGCCCCGTGTATGACATTCATGTCATATACGGGTGACGATACTGTGTGGTGAAGACCTACTTTCCTGCAGAAAATCATGCAGATACGCATCAAAACGTCACAGAGTTCGCGAATTTTCAGCTGAATGAAGATTTCCTTCCTGAGTATGACATCTGTGTCATGTGTCACTACGTGACCCCCGCCACGAACCGTCCAATTGTTCATCTTTGGTGAAACCTCATGTCCTGTCCAAGACGTAGACATCCACTAGACTGCAGAGGGAATGACGAATGCCGTTCAAGTGTTGAAGAAGGCCCTTTGCCTAGGGGCTATGACCAGTTCCTTCATGGCATGCGGTGGGGAAACCCCGGACCCTTGCGACCCAGCGAGGCGTGCGTCCGGTACAATCTGTGTTGAGCTGGTGCTCGGAAGCGTGGTCGATGAAAATGGCGCACCAATGCCTGATCTGCCTGTCACAGTCTGTGGGCCTATTTGCTTTCAGGGCATGACGGATCGGACAGGTAAGTTCGCCGTGGAGCTGAACGAGTACATCCTCGCTTCGGAATATTCTGTTCAGCCTCACGGTACCCCAACTGGAACGACGTTCTACTATCCGTTGCCAGCGGATTTCGACGGGGGAACTTATGAGGCTGGAACACTTCGCGTGCTGCCGCTGCCTGCGGAGGGGGACCTTTTTGTTTCGAAAGACTGACCTTGAGTTGGACGAGCGGCCTCCCGCTCAGACGGTAGCTAGCGGTCCGCTCGAACTCAGCATCACTGAAGGGACTTCCGTTCGTCTTTCGATCAGCGACGTACTCGGGGGCGACGAGGGACGAATGTTTCGGGCCACCGAGCTGGCTGAAGAATTCGTGAGCGAGTTCACGCCCGAGTTGAAAGGGAGTCGAGTTTTCGCACTCGGGCCGTTTGAGACTGAGTTTTCTGCGGCGAGACGATACCGCGCCTGGAGTTTCTTTGTCGCTTGAGAACACCCTTGGCTGGCCAGCAGAATCAGAAGTGTCGGTGCTGGGACTCGGCACCTACTTGGATCCCGATTGGCTGTCCCCCGCTGAATTTGAGGAGCTGGGAGTCGCGACCGTGAGTCCGGACGGTGCTCATGTCGAACTTGCGGTTGATGAACAATCTCCAGGACTTCGTCATCTCACCTGGATCGCGTTCTCACTTCTCTGACTCGGCCGTCCACGTACGCCAACCGATCTGCCGAAGTCTCCCGTAAGCTAAGAGAGCTTTCCTGGTCGAGCGGCGGCACCTCCGCTAAGTCTTCGGGGTGGCAGTTGAGTTGCGTTTCGTCGCGGGAACACTGGAAATTGTTGGGTTCCCGCGAGATCGGGAGTTGCCGGCTTTCGTGGAGTGGGACGACCGGGCGGCCGTGCATCGTGCTCCCGCCGCTCAATATGCACCCATGGTGCTCACAGTGCTGCGCGAAGGTCTCGAGCTGGACGACCGCGCGCGAAACTACGAGGAACTGACTCTGGAGGCCCGCGCCCTGCGCAAACCGAGACCCTTTCAGCTCGAAGGTCTGCAGGCGTGGAAAAAGGCCCAGGGACGAGGCGTGGTCGTGTTGCCAACGGGAGCTGGGAAAAGTCACCTGGCAGTGATGGCGATCCTCGACAAGCAGAGAAGCGCGTTGGTTGTCGCTCCCACTCTTGATCTTGTCCGGCAATGGTATGACCTGCTTCGCACGACCTTCGCTTGTGAGGTGGGGATTGTCGGCGGCGGCGAGCACAAGGTGCTGCCCCTCACCATCACCACCTATGACTCGGCCTATTTGCACATGGAGCATTTCGGGAACCGTTTTGGTCTCGTGGTCTTCGATGAGTGTCATCATCTCCCCGGAGAAAGCTATTCTCTGATTGCTCGATTCTGTTTGGCACCTTATCGATTGGGACTCAGTGCGACTCCTGAGCGTGCTGATGGTCGGGAGACGCTTCTCGACGAGTTGGTGGGTGAGACCGTCTACCGCAAACAAATCGACGAACTGAGCGGTGAGTATCTCGCAGACTACACGACTGAGCGTGTGGTGATCGATCTGACCGCGGCCGAACGGGAAGAGTACCAAAGTTCTCGCGAAACTTACCTTGCGTTCGTACGTTCTCAGGGAATTCAAATGGGCTCGCCCCGCGGCTTTTCTGAGTTCATCATGCGCTCAGCGCGCAGTGAACAAGGTCGTCGTGCTGTCGCCGCCTATCGTCGACAACGTTCTCTGGCATTCGCGGCTGCCGGCAAACTCGACTACTTGGGCCACCTGCTTGAGATCCATCGTGGCGACCGAGCGATTGTGTTTACTCAGGACAATGCGACGGCCTACGCCGTGAGTCGCCGGTTTCTCATCCCGATCATCACGCACCAGACAAAGGTCAAGGAACGGAGTGAGATCCTGAGCGGATTCCATGAGGGCCGCTATCGCGCGATTGTCACCTCGAAAGTGCTCAATGAAGGCGTCGACGTCCCGACCGCTAATGTCGCGGTGGTCGTCAGTGGCAGTGGATCCGTGATGGAACACGTTCAGCGACTTGGACGCATTCTTCGTCGCCAGGGCGATAAGCGTGCCCTCCTCTATGAGCTTGTCTCCAAGGACACATCTGAGACAAATACAAGTGACAGGCGGCGAGAGCATACCGCGTATCAGCCCAAGAAGGCATTTTTCAGGAGGCCTCGCTAATGCTCAATGCGGATCTCGTTCGAGCTCGTCGGCGTGGAGATAAGCTGCTTTTGCAGAGCCTGAGTGGTGCAGATCGACAAGAAGCGCTTCTTATTTCCGAGGCGCTTCTTCAGGGAGTGCAGAGCAGCGTCGGCGAATCATCGGAAGACGTTGCCGAGGTGTTGACCGCGATCGACCGCGAAGCGCGACACGAAAAGCTGTGGGCTGGTCTGAAGAAGTTAGTGCTGGACCGCTGTAGTTTCGGAATGCCGCTAGAGCTTGATGCTCCGCAGTTGAGGAAGAAGATATTCGAGAAAGCGAGCGAGGAGCGACGTGCACTTCCACCCGGGACAAGCTTGAGCCGTGAAAAAGTCTTAGAAGAAATCGCCGGCGAACTGGACGTGCCTGTCGAGGCGATTGAGGACGGGATGTTCGGGGATCTCAAGGGTGCTCAGCGACTGACTTCTGCGCCGCATGAGAGCGCGGAGCAGATCGTGGAAGCTTATGAGATCGCCCAGGTTCAAGGGGTTTTGCTGAAGGCAGTGCGCCTCACTGTCGTCGTGTACGAGGCGCGAGCAGATGTGTTGCGTTCGCTTTTTCAGAAACTCAAGTTCCGGCAGTTGCTTTATCGACTTGAGAAGCGGGAACACGGCGTCCGCATCGAAATTGAGGGGCCATTTAGCCTGTTCGAATCGGTGACGAAGTATGGACTACAGCTCGCAATGATCGTCCCCGCGTTGATGGAGTGCGAGCACGTCGAGCTCACGGCTGACTTGCGCTGGGGCAAAGAGCGTAAACCCCTGAAGTTCGTCAGCCAATGGAAGCAAGCCTTGGTCGCCACAGCAGAGGATGGCCCCCCTCTGAGAAGCGATGTTGCTGCTCTGCTCAAGGCCCTGGAGAAGAAGCGCGGGGACTGGGAAGTCAGCCTCGCTAGCGAATTGCTGGACATTCCGGGCGTCGGATTGTGCATCCCCGATTTGCAATTTAGCGCGCCCGGTAAGAAGCCCGTCTTCCTGGAGGTACTCGGCTTTTGGAGTCGGGAGGCCGTATGGAAGCGGGTGGAGTGGGCGGAGTCGAGTGGAAGTGAACGTGTTGTTTTTGCAGTGTCGAGTCGTTTGCGTGTGAGCGAAGAGGTGCTGAGCTCGGAGACTGGTTCGGCGCTCTACGTCTACAAAGGCACGATGAGTGCGCCGGCGGTGATGAAGCAGGTTGAGCAACTTTCGGCTCGCTAGTCGACGCTAACAAGTTGCCGAAATCACTCCAGATTGAGTATCGCTGAGAAGTGAACGTCTGGCGAATCTTCCCCTCCGCAGTCCTCCCGCCCTGAAGCCAAAGAAGGAGGCGCTCGGGACTTGGTCTGGACGAGTTCGACCTATTTTGCGGAAGGCCTTCCCTGGTCGATTCTTCACCAGGTAGCAGCCGAGTTTTTGACGTCGATTGGTGCCGCGCCGGCACGGGTGGGGGCGACATCCTTGCTGCATGGTCCCACTCTGCTGAAAGTCCTTTGGAGTCCAGTGGTGCAGCTCATCGGCACGTTGCGGGGGTGGATGATTGCCACCCAGGCCGCCATGGGCGTTGTGGTGGGGATCTTAGCTCTCATCGCTCACTCTCTTGCCAGCGCGGGGCAGGGCGAGGCCACGGACACCAGCTTTGGTGTGGGTGCTACTTGTCGCGGTCGGTGTGCTCTCGGCCACTCATGACATTGCCTGCGATGGCTATTACATGGAGGCGCTGGAACCCCAGCGACAGGCGCGGTTCTCGGGTGTGCGGGTCGCCGCGTTCCGCGCTGCGATGTTGGTGGGCTCCTCCGGATTAGTTGTTGTTGCGGGAGCGACCAATTGGCTTTGGGGCTTCGGAGCAGGGGCCGCGCTTCTTCTTATTCCTGGCGGCCTATCACTTTTTGTTTCTGGCTCCTGCGAGTGCGAGAGCTGAGACCCGAAACGAAGTCACGGCTGACGGCGATGCGGGAGTCGAGGCGACTAACAACTGGGAAAAGGTGAAGGATTCTTACTCTGAGTTTCCTGAAACAAGACGCAGCTCTCGTGGTCGTCGGCTTCTTGCTCACTTACAAAATGGCCGACGTGCTTCTGTTCTCGATGTCGAGATTGATGCTGAAGAATGAACTCGGCATTGGACTCGATCTGCGTGGTTCAATTGGCTTCTTCAGCACCATTTCGAGCATTGGGGGCGCGGTGGGCGGTGGGATTTGGATCGCCCGACGCGGTCTGAAAAAGACGCTGTTGCCGATTACCATTCTGATGGCGATCACCGAGCCGCTCTACGCGCTCTTGGCCGCCCAGGCACCGAGTCTCAGTATTTTCCACGGCGGTGAACCAGCGACCTTTGATACCGTTGTTTGGAGCACCGATGCGCTGACGCTTGGCTTGGCCACAGTCGTCATTGTCATTGAACAAGTGTGCGGAGGCTTCGCCACGGCAGCTCAGATGGTCTTCATCATGCGTCGCTGCAACCCAGCTCACCGGACCGCTCACTTCGCCTTTGCGACCGCGATCTATTCAGCCGCGCAAATGGGGATGGGCTTTGGCAGCGGTTTTGCCTACGAAGCCACTGGACCCGCAGCATATTTTTGGATCGTTTCCCTGCTCACCCTCCCGGCAATTGCCTTTGCTTGGCTGGTTCCCAAGGATTGACACGCGGTAGGTGAGCGCTTTCAGTTTTTGGGGGAGTCCGAGGCCTCAGGCGCCGGGGATGGCGTCGCCTGGCCGGGGCCTAAGTGCTTTGAGATCCGCCAGGATCTCGGATGCGTGACCAGGCGGCGAAACACTCTCGTAGACGCGTGCGATGATGCCCTCGCGATCGATGACAAAGGTGGCTCGCTTCGTGAAGCCGAGAACGGAGCCAACGCCGTATGCCTTGGCGATCTCGGCTTCTTCGTCGGGAAGAAGGAGGAACGGTAAGTTGTACTTGTTCGCGAATTCGGCGTGAGATTCGTTGTCCTGCGTTGAGACACCAATGACCACGGCTCCAGCTTTGTCGATGTTCTGGTACTCATCGCGGAATCCTTTCGCCTCGGTGACGCAGCCGGGGGTGCCGTCTTTCGGGATAGAAGTAGAGGATGACGACTTTTCCGCGCAGCTCGGAGAGGCGCACCTTTTGGCCCGAGTGCGCAACTGCTTCGAAATCGGGAGCTGGCCGTCCTACTCCGACGAGCGAGTTATCCGAAGGCTGGGGAATCACCTGGACAGGGGACGCAGCGTCTCGAGGTTCGTCCTTTTTTGAGCAACTGCAGGTCAGGGGGATCACCAGCGCCAAGGCAGTAAAAAGTGCCCTCTGTTTGGCGGTCCTCACTTGTTTCCCCATGAAGACAACTTGGCTGGCCGCGTGTGGACTGTAAAGTGGTAGCGTTTTTGACCAGGCTTTCAGCCACGGTGGCTCATGTTCGTGATAAGGGTGAGCCCGAATGAAGATTCTCCGTCTGAGCTCGATGCTTTTGGTCGCGGCGTGTGTCGCCTGTGGCGGCAGCTTGCCCAAGTATGCCGAACCCCAAGGCGGCGAATTCGATCCCGCCAGCATTCAGGGCAAGGACATGATCGCCTACCGCGAGCTTGTGCCTGAAGACTTCTTGGCAGCGGAGCCCCCCGAGGACATGCGTCCATACGCCGAAAGAATGGGCGCACTGACTTGCACCAATGTCTTCACGTTTCCCGATCCGCAATTTGTGCTTGAGCAGACGGAGAATGGGTATGTAGGGCACTATCTCAATCTGGATTTTGTTGCAGCCATGGATCGGGAGTGTTCCTGGTGGAACCCCAAGGACGGCTCTGCCCCTCGTGAATACGTTCTTCAACATGAGCAGGTGCATTTCGCGCTTGCCGAGAGTGCGGCACGGGAACTGAATCGCAAGGCAAAGGCGATCCTCCAGCGAGAGGTGCGCGGAAGTAGCCTGAAGGAAGTTGAAAAAGAGATGCGCGGCATCGTTCAGGAAATGATGAGCGAAGCGATTCAGGAACTCCTCGATCGCAATCTTAGAATTCGATCGCGACACTTCGAACAAGTACGCGCCCGAGGTGCAGGCGCGTTGGTACAATGAAGTGATGGAAGAGATCACTGATTGAGCGAAGTGATCTCGGTGGAGATGCGCTATTTAGCAATCATCAGAACAAGAATCGTGATCCAAATGAGATGGAGAATTCCGGTGCCCATGGCGATCTTCTTGATGCTCTTCTCGATGGCAGCCGAATCGAGGTTTTCGGCTGCCACATACTTGACGAGCTTCATGGTGTGAGGACGGATCAGTGCGGAGCTGACGCCGATTGCTACCAGCATCAATGTGAGTGCAATGTGAATCGTGACTGGAATTGCTTTGAAACCGCCGACGGTGAAGATGAGCGCTAGTCCAGTCAGCAGTGTGGCGAACGAAGCGAGGCCCATAATCTTCCCTCGCTTCGCAGCGTCCTCAGTGGCCGGAAGGAAGGCGGCTTTTCCAGCTTGGAGGCAGCGTTTGAGATTGCGCACCATCCCGATCCCGCCACCAAAAAGGAGAGCGGCGCAGGCGATGTGAAGAATGAGAAGGATCTTGTAGACGAGGTCCATGGCGGGAGAGAGCTAGGGCAGATCGCACCGTGATTACAGGCTGAAGGCTCGAATACTAGGTATAATGCTCGATTTTGCTTAACGTGTGTGCAATTTGGCTATGTTTCGTCTGACGAGTCTGCAAGAGCTGCCGGTGAGTCGGGTCGTCAGTCTGGGACCTGGGATGGTGCGTCAAGTAGCCAGTTCAAGAGAGCCAAGACCAGTCCAAGAACAGGAGTGCCTTGGAACAGCGAAGAATCGCCTTTTATCCAATTGGTACGAACTTCGCTAGGGGGACGGGGCATGACGTCAAATGGTGATAGGCTGTGACGATGCACCGAGCTGGGGCTCTCCTTCTGTCGACTATTTGCCTGACCTCATGCGCTGACGTCCTGGGGCTCGATGGTCTGAGCTACGATCAGGGCCAAACAAAAGCGGAGGCACGACGTGGCGGCACGGCAGGGGATGGAGATTTTCCGCTCGGAACGGGCGGCGAGTTGGAGTTGGTCTTGGGCGGCAGCGAGGGACTGAGGACAAGTTACAAGGACACCGACTTCCCTGTGCTCTGGCCGGAGGACTCCCTGATTGTCACCCTACCGGCAGCTCTCGATAGCAATTTCTACTGGGTCTATCGGCCTTCGGAACATTTGCTCTACTCCTACGAACTCAATTTCACTGGTGCCGACCTGCTCGGTCGCCAAGCCTGGCCAAAGGACATTCCTGTGAGCCATTTGGTGGCAGTTCCGTCCGATGATGGCCCCGTGTTGATTGCGTATTCCGACATGGGGTGGACCACCTGGGTGCGGAACGTGCTGGGTAACGGTGAGCTCGAGACTGGAATCCCGTGGTGGCTCAGCAGACAGAACCCACGTCGTCGTTGCGGTCCCACGATCAAGATTACTTGCTCGTCGTCTATGACGCGGTCGACGGCGCTTTCCGCTATGTTCCCGCATTGCCTGAAACTGACGTCACCGCTGGATCCGGAAACTGGGGACCAGGATGGACTCATCTTCAGCCGTATTCCGCCGCGGGAAGGGATGGTGTCCTGTTGTTCAATGCGCTGACGGCAGAGGTGAGCTTTCAAGCCTTTTGAGGCACAGGGTGAGCGCACCGATGAATTGTTCTCGGGCGTGATCGATTTTGCTGTCGACAGAGATGGTCACGCTCTCCGGGGGCCAGCAGGTCAGATCGGCTTCTACGACGCGAGGACGAGGTGTGCTCTCGTTGCGGAGTCTCGTCGAGATGGGTGACGACGCGAGATTCGACTGGGCCGTAGTCGAAAGTGATTGGCAAGAGTTTAGCGAAGCGGCACGATTGCCAGAAGATCTGAAGTTTCTTGCGCCCCTGGACCAATCGCCTGCCGTGATCCTCGGATTCAACGGCACCACGGCCGGTACCTACCATGCGGAAGAGGTACCGTCCGTCGTCGTCAAATAGCAACGCTCAGTTCGAGTAAAGGGGCGGGTGTCAGCCTTTCGCGCCGCTTCGATGCGTCCTACATTCCTGAGCACGTGTCGCCCCAAGCTGAAGAAATTGTCGCCGGCAAGTATCGCCTAGAGCGTCATTTGGCGCGTGGTGGAATGGGGGCGGTTTGGCGAGCACGGCACCTAGAGTTGGACGTCAATGTTGCTCTCAAGTTCTTGCGCAGCGACACGGTCCAAGACGACAGGGCCGACGCCCGCTTTCGTCGCGAAGCACAGGCGGCCGCGCAGCTGAAGAGCCCCCATGTCGTACACATCTACGATTTTGGGTCTCACGACGGGAACTCTTATCTCGCCATGGAGCTGCTTGAGGGCGTTGATTTGGAGCAGTTTCTGGGGGAGGGCGGAAGGCTCCCGCTTGAAGAAGCCTTGACGATCCTCGAAGGTGCCGGGCGCGGACTCAAAGCTGTGCATCGCGCAGGCCTGGTTCATCGCGACATCAAGCCGAGCAATCTCTTCGTGGCGCGCGAGGGCGGTGACTCCGTGATCAAGTTGCTCGACTTCGGGATCGCGAAGCGATTGGCCTCACAATCCGCCTCGGAGCAGACTCCATCTGAAAAGCAACACAGTGCAGAAACTACTGCGGCTGGTGAAGTCTTCGGATCGCCTGCCTACATGAGTCCGGAGCAAGCACGTGGCGGCACGGTGGGATCTCGAAGCGATCTCTGGTCTCTCGCCGCTGTCTTTTTCCGCATGCTCACGGGACAATCCCCTTTTCAGGGCGAAAATTCCGGGGACGTGGTGGTGAAGGTGTGCACCGAAGATCCCCCACCAGCTTCGACGTTTTCCGCCGACTTGGGGGAAGAGGTCGACGCATTCTTTCGACGCGCACTGTCGCGCGATCCGAATCAGCGATTTTCTGAGGTCGATGAGCTCCTCGAAGCAGCGTTCGCGCTGACCCCGCAATGCTCCTGAGAGAACGCGAGTCAGTTCTCCGGGCTGGGACGTGCCCGCGCTCGGTCGCTGTACCGAAACTGCACCGCTTCCTGTGATGTCGGCGTCTGAGCTTGCCTCTGTCGACACCGGATGCGAGACAAGACGTGCGCGATCTGGCATGCGAAAAAAACGTGCGGCGTTCGTGGGGCTGCTACTTTTGACTGCTGGCAGCGCCGCAGTTTTCTACTTCGTGAACAGCGAGGGTGAATCGGAAGAACGCCTTTCCAGCGAAAACGCGAACTCAAAGCATGCGGAGCCGAGCTGAAGAACCTTCGGACTCGGTCCAGGAGAGCGAGTCCATTGAGACTCCGGGCGACTTGAAAGATGGAGATAGCTTCCGCGGCGGCCCTGCGAAGCCTTCCGGCCCGGGGCCAAGTGACGACCAGGGCCCCGTTGAGCCGGTAAGTGCGAAGTCTTCAAGAGTGGTCGACGAAAAGCCTGCCGCGCCCAAGTCTGCTGCGCCCCAGCCATCAGACAACCAGCGGCAACCAACCCGGCCACCACTGTTCATCGAGCTGATCCGGACGAGTCAAAGCCATTGCCTGCTCCCGCACGACCCCCTACTGATCCCATCTTTGGCTTGCCTGTTGATTCTCCGTGATGCGGTTTTTCTCTTTCATTCTATGCGCGACGCTCGTGAGTCGAGCGTTCTCTGGCTCAGACTGGCGATGCTCAGGTCGGTGAAGATGGGACTAGTCCCAAATAGTCGCTGGCGCTGCCCCGCGAGCCGATGAAGTTGTTCCATCATCGGCCGCCCAAGCACTGCGTGCTGGACATCGTGGACTTGAAGAGTTTGAGGCGGAACACTTTGAAGAGGCCCTAGCGGCCTTTTCGAAGGCGGAATCCCTGGCTCACTCGCCAGTCTTTGTCCTTTACCAGGGGCGAGCCGCAGAGCGCCTCGGTCACTGGCTTGCAGCTCGCGATTACTTTCGTGCTGCCGCCGAGGAAAAGCTGACCGAACAGTCTCCGCCCACGTGGCACGCGTCCGTGGTCCAGGCAGCAGAAGAACTCGTTGCTGTCGACGCGCGAATCCCTCAAGTCCTTGTGCGAATCCAAGGTCCCGCCGCGCTTCCCGTCGTGGTGACAGCTCTCAGATGATGAGCGAACAATACCAGAACAGCCGCGAACGCTGGATTCCGATTCGGCTCACTTGGAGGCGCTCCCGGGCGAATATGTCGTCAAGGTCAGGGATGCGGCCGGGCGAGAACTCAAGCCAGATTTGGCAGGCGAAGTGAGGGAAAGCGTGACGTCACGATCGCTTTCGTGTTTCCAGAAGTAGAGCCGAAGCTCGCTTCCTCGTGGCCTGAACCTGGTGTTTTCGCGGCGCAGAATCGCCTCAGTCCGCAGGAGAAAGGGGCCTACGCAGCCTTCGGGATGGGGAGCATCGGGGTGGTCCTCGGTGCTGTCTTCGGTGGCGTCGCCTTAGGCAAGGCGAAGTCTGTCAGGGACAGGTGCCAGGGAACGAGTTGTTTGCCTGAGGACGAACGAGTCGCGGAGCAAGCCCGCTTATGGGCGCAACTTTCCACAATAGGATTCGTTGTGGGTGGCGTGGGGGCAGCGACAGGTGCCGTGCTCCTTTTTACCTCGCCCACAGACGATCAAGATTACGCTCAAGGGGAGTCGAGGTCATGGCGACGCCCAGCATCTCCAGCTCGGCGTCTCACCGCGCGGACTACTGCTGTTCGGTCAATTTTGAAGAAGTTTGAAGAAGGCCGGATGATGCTCGAGAAGCGGGTGAGCGGGTGCTCAGTCGAGTCCGTATTTTTCAAGGAGCCTGCGTAAGTAGCCTCGCTGAAGCTCTGCAACACGCGCCGCCTCGGAACGGTTGTCCTGAGTCTGCGTCATGAGTTCTTTCAGATAGAGGATTGTCATCTTGTCGATGAGCGCTTCCTTCTGTTCCGCGTAAGGCCGGGTGGGATCGATGAACAATCGTAACGCCGCATTGAGCTGGTCGTCGCCTTGTTCATCACCCTCGGGCAGTTCTCCGACCGCGCTGTAGGCCAAAAGCGCATGCTTGAGTTCGCGGACATTGCCGGGGAAGGCCCGCTTCTGAAGTTGAGCAAGCACCTGGGGATCGAGAGCTGGAAGTCTTGAGGCTTTCAGTCGATGCGGGCGGCCAGCAGGGGAATGTCTTCCATGCGGTGACGAAGAGGTGGCGCACTCAGCTTGACCACCATGAGTCGATAGTAGAGATCGGCGCGAAACAGTCCTTCGCTGACATCTTCTTTGAGTTGCCGGTGGGTGGCGGCAATTACGCGCACCTTCACCGGGCGTGGCTTGGTTTCGCCGACGCGCGTTGTCGCGCCGGACTCGAGGGCTCGCAACAGAACGGGCTGGATCTCCAGGGGAAGTTCCCCAATCTCGTCGAGAAAGAGCGTTCCACCATCGGCCTCTGCAAATGCGCCAACACTCTCGCCGAGTGCACCTGTGAACGCGCCCTTCTTGTGTCCAAAGAGTTCACTGCGCACGAGCGCGCGATCAAGTGCTCCGCAGTTTAGGGCAACGAAAGGGCCGCTGCGGACATCGGAGCCGTCGTGGAGCGCGCGCGCGATGAGTTCCTTACCTGTTCCCGATTCACCTTCAATCAGCACATTCACGAGCGAACCCTCAAGACGTCTCATCAGTGTGAATAGTCGCTTCATGGGAGCGGAGCTGCCATACAGCTGTCCGTAGTGGTCCAGGGATGTCCCCTTGGGTACCCTCGAAGTCTTCCCGATCAGCGATGAGCTCCAGTTCCGTTTCACCCACCGTGATCCTGCTACCGAGGCTGAGGGTGAGTTCGCCGATACGCTGACCGCGATAAAAGGTGCCGTTTCGGCTGTCGATGTCGCGAATCATGACTCCTTCCGGAGCCAACTTTGCTTCGAAGTGCATTCGTGAGACAGCGGGATCTGTGAGTACGAGATCGGCTTCTGGGAGCGGCTCCGACTCGGTAGCAGCCGGGACCGATCTTCAGACTCCGTCCGCCAGCCAATTTGCGGACTTCGCTCAGGGGAGGCTCCGGGTCGAGGAATCACTCTCAGCATGGCTGCCAACGGTTCGCGATCGCCCATCGCAGCGACCGGGTGGGTTGGATCAGCGGGGTTCTTCGGAGAATTCACCGGCAGGGTATACCGGGCTCACTCCATGGGGACCAAGAGTCAATCCTCGAGCTCTTGACCTCGCTAGCGGACGCGCCTCAGATGGCGGCATGCTGATTCGTGGGTCGTGCTCCTGTGGAGCTGTGAAATTCGAGGCGCAGAGTAACCATCCAGTTCCTTACCAGCGCTGTTACTGCAGCATCTGCGTGAAGACTCAAGGAGGGGGCGGTTTTTGCATCAGCACGAGCGCTGATGCTTCCAGTCTGAAGGTTCAAGGCACGGAGAATGTTCGCGTTTATCAGGCAATGATCGAACGAGCTGGTGAAGTCTTGAAGAGCAAGCACGAGCGGCATTTTTGCCAACACTGCGGATCCCATCTGTGGGCGTTTCATGAGGATTGGCCCCACTTGATTCACCCCGTCGCCGGTGCCATCGACACTGAATTGCCCGAGCCTAGGGAAAACGTCCACCTGATGCTCGGTTCAAAGTTGAACTGGGTGAGTTGTGAGGGCAAAGCCGCGGATGAGAAGTACGAAGAGTATCCGCACCACAGCATCGCGCGATTTCATGATCAGCGCGGCTGGACAGTGGAGTGAGCATGGCCCATCGACTTCAGCGTATTGCCGCTGCTTTGGGCGCAACGGGCATCGCGGCTGCGGCATTTGGCGCACACGGCCTCGAGAAGATTGCCTCCGCGGAGCAAATTCGTTGGTGGGCGATCGCCGCTGCGGTTCAACTTGTTACAGCACCAGCGATTCTCGCGCTGACTCTTGTTGAAGCCCGCGTGCGCCCGGCTTCGGGCTGGCTCTTGCTTGCGGGCGTCATGGTTTTCTCCGGGAGTCTTTACGCAATGGCCTTGGGCGGGCCCCGGGTGCTGGGGGCGGTGACTCCGCTAGGGGGCCTGCTCTTGATGTTGGGGTGGGCCATGGTGGCCATCCGCCGGGCGGACTGAGGCGGCAGGATTTCGGGCCACGGGACGCCACGGCTTTCACTGGTGGCCCCCAAAAACTCGCCATTGCGCTCAAAAACGGTCTCGATTGCCCCGACTTGTTATGCTGGATTTATGTTCAGTATAATCTAGGGCATGCAGCTCTCCTTGCTTGACCAGATGCCCTCAGGGCCTGACGCCTCCTTCCGTTCGCTGAGGCGCTTGGAGCTCGGTCAGCGCGCTTGGCTTGATTATGCGCCCGAGTGGTTTTCCGGGCACGGTCGGCTTTTCGATTTATTGTTAGCGACATGTGAATGGGAGAAGCATCGCCGCGCGATGTATGATCGCATCGTCGAGGTTCCTCGTTTGGTCGCGTCGGCTCCGGGTAGCGGCCGTAACTTTGACTTCAATCACGGCGACGTGGTCAAGTTTCCACGCCGAGCCGGGGCAGCCCAGGTCAGCGAAGCCGTCGATTCTCTTGCCGAGTTGGGGGCGATTTTGAGTGTTCGCTATCGGCGGGCCTTAACTAGTGTGACACTCGGTTATTATCGCAGCGGCGAGGATTCGGTCGCTTACCACGGGGACAAGATGGGAACACTTCGATCGGACACAGTGGTCGCGTTGCTTTCGGTGGGAAGTCGCCGCAAATTTCTACTCCGTCCTGCAGCCGGGGGGCCGAGCCGCGCCTTTCAATGCGGAGAGGGAGACTTGCTCGTGATGGGCGGAACTTGTCAGCAGACCTTCCAGCACGCGGTTCCCAAGGCAAAGTCGAATGAGCCGCGCATCGTCGTGATGTTTCGTGAGAAGATCCCACAGCCACGCGCCGTGCAGCTGGATCTTGGCAGGACACGCGGTATTGTTGCCTGAGATGAGATTCGACAAGAAAGAACTCACGCAAAAAGAGGGCGAGATCTCGGCGTTTGAGATGCCGGTCCGCTTTCAGGACGTTGACGCTGCGGGGATCGTCTTTTTTGCCCGCTTCTTTGAGTACGTGCATGCAGCGTTCGAAGATTTCATTGCCGGCACGGGAGAATCATTGGCCGAGGTGCTGGCGACTCGCGCCTGGGCAAGCCCGCTGAAACATGTGGAGGCGGATTACTTTGCTCCGCTTGCTTACGGCGATGTTGTCAGGGTGCGTCTGGTGGAGGCCGTCGTCGACACCTCAGAGATCCACCTGGGCTGGTGTCTCGAGAAGTTGACCAAGGATGGTAAGAAGCGCACGAGCGCAGCGCTTCAGACCATTCATGTCTTTGTTTCGCTTCCTGACTTCCAGAAGATTCCCGTTCCCGGTAAAATCGCCGCAGCGTTGAATCTGGGCCAGCGTGCTCAAGCAATTGGGCAGTACGTGGCGGCGGTTGGGCCCAGTGACTGAGGAAGGTGCTCCAGGCACAAGCGCAGCTTCTGGAGCGGCGCAGCGGGGAGATCGCATTGCGATTTTGGGCGACTTGCATGGCAGGTGGAACGCATTCGACAACGATTATTTTGATCACTCCGATTATGATTTACTGATTTTCGTAGGCGACCTCGGTAGCGGCACCCGCAAGAACGGTTTGCAGATCATTCGGCAGCTCTCAAAGCTGCGAGTGCCTGCTCTGGTTCTGCCTGGCAATAATGATGCAGAACACTTGGCTTATCTTCAGGCGGAGCTCGCCCTGCAGGCTGGTAAACTCGATCTGTTGCGCTTGGCCGGCCTGAGTCGGCGAAAAGGTGCAAGTCCATGCGGCTACAGCCGCCATCTTCTCACCACGAGGTCTGGAAATGTCACGCTGATCGCGGGACGGCCCTGTGCGATGGGGGGCTCTGAGTTTTCGTTCGGCGAGCAGGTCGCCAGAGGTTATGGGGTGAACGACTTGGAGGCGTCTACCCAGCGGCTCAAGGCTCTGGTCGATGAGTCCGAGACCGATGATCTCATTTTTGTGGCCCATAACGGACCTACTGGGCTGGGCGAGGAACCGGAAGATCTGTGGGGTCGCGATTTTTCATTTCCGGACCCCGTTCGCAATGATGCGGCGCCCAAGGATTGGGGAGATCGAGATTTGCAAGTCGCTGTCGATTATGCGCGCGGCCGAGGTAAACGGGTGCTAGCGGTGATCGCCGGACACATGCACCGGTCTCCGATGATTCAGAGTCGGCCGCTGCTGTGCTTGCGCGACGAGACCCTTTATCTGAATGCCGCCGTTGTGCCGCGTATTCGCTCAGGAGGTGCAGGCGAGCTGCATCATCACATTGAGCTTTGCCTCGATCTTGCGGCCCAGAAGATAGATCGTCGGCTTTTGGTTCGGGAACGTTGGCTGGAACTGCCGCTAGACAGCGGGGCGCATTGAATTGCGCCCTTGTTCAACCAGCACAGCGATGCGGTGCTTTGAAATTCCGAGCCAAGAGGCAAGATCCGTCAACAGAGACTGTTCGCTCGGGTCAAATGCTTCATTCGCCAGAGCCACCGCACTCGCGAGAGTGAATGCGAGTTCTGCGTCTTCCCGATCGGAACCCAGGTAAGCGCACACTTGCTCAAGTCTGTTCAAAGTCCCTTGTTGCTCGACCAAGTCTTTCAGCTCTTGTTCTAGGGCCTCAAGCGTACTCCCGCGGACCCTTCCGCCTGTGAGCGCTCGGAAGGCGCCCAGCATGACTGCTCTTTCCTGGGCGTCGACCACACCGTCTGCCGAAGCCACCAGATAGAAGAGCTCGGCGAATGGCCGAAAGCGCTCCATGACTGCGACCTCCTCCGGGCTCGATTGACTCGCAGCCATGGCGCCATGCTGGGGAGGGATGGATTGGTGTGACAGCCCGAGCAAGTGGGCTCGCAGGCTCTGAATCAGGGGAGTGTCGATGTTCATTTCGGCGATTCCTCTTACGGTGCAATTTGGAAGAACCGAAGTATCCGAATTACGACTTGCCGCTCGCTGAGGTGCCTTGAGGATAGCTGGGTCGAGACTGAAAAAAGTGTTCAGGCAGGTTTCATGTAAAATCCAAGGCTTAGCTGCTCAAGTGTATCCTGCTCAGACGCGTACCCCAAGATATTGGTTGACCTGAACACCTGAACCACAATATCTTGCGCAGACCTTCGGTGCCGAGGGGTGGGGGTCTTGCCCACATCGCTCACTCAAAAGGGAATCCGGTGTAAGTCCGGAGCTGCCCCGCAGCGGTCAGGAAGAACGAAAGTCAGAATAGCCACTGGAGCGAACTGAACGCCTGAAACGGGCGTTGGGGAGATCTGGGAAGGGTCTGATCAGTAGGTCGCGGTTCCGAGGAACCGTATGCTTCCGAGCCCGAAGACCTGCCGAAGTCACGCAAGCAAGTGTCTGCCTGCGTGTTCCGATCCGAGTTTCTGAGTGGCGCGCCAATCAGGGCTCACAGTCCGCGGGGACACGATCGGGGAAAAGTCGATTTGGAGTGAACTCTTCGCTTGTGGGCGGTCTGCGCCTGCTGCGTGGGTTCGTTTTGTCGTCGGCCGGACCCGTCGTCCAGTTTTTCCGTGATCCGTCACTCCAGGGGGGAGTGGCCCGGGAGAGAACGAATCATGATGCAAGTGAATCCGAACGAAATCGAAGCAATCTCGACCCAAATGCGCGTCCGTAAGCGCAACGGCGACTTAGAGTCGGTCAACCTCGACAAGATCGTCAAAGCCGTTTCTCGCTGTTGTGACGGCTTGCCTCGAGTTGACGCCCTGCGCGTTGCGACGAAGACCATCTCCGGCCTCTACGACGGAGCGACCACTGAGGAACTCGACAGCCTGAGCATTCAGACCGCTGCGGCGCTCACGGCCGAAGAGCCTGAATATGCTCAGCTGGCGGCCCGCTTGCTGGCAGCGACGATCGACAAAGAGGTCGCCGGGCAGAACATCTATTCGTTTTCTCAGTGCATCGAGCGCGGGGTTGAAGTGGGCATGGTCGGCGAGCGCCTGCAAACCTTCGTTGCTAACAATGCGCGCAAGCTGAATGACGCTATTGATACGGCTGCTAACTCTCGTTTCGAGTATTTCGGTCTGCGAACTGTCTATGATCGCTATCTTGTTCGGCACCCGACTGAACGTCACGTGCTTGAGACGCCGCAGTACTTTTTCATGCGCGTCGCCTGCGCGCTGTCGACCGAAATCGGCGAAGCACTGGAACTTTACGGCCTGTTTTCGCGACTTGAGTACATTCCCAGTTCGCCGACGCTGTTCAACAGCGGAACTCGCCACGAACAGCTCTCGAGCTGCTTCTTGCTGGACTCTCCTGCTGACCACCTGGCAGATATTTACAAGCGATACACCGATATCGCGATGCTTTCGAAGTTCTCGGGAGGCATCGGTCTGGCCTACCATCGTGTACGCAGCCGTGGCTCTTTGATTGAGAGCACTAACGGCCATTCTAACGGCATCGTGCCTTGGTTGAAAACCCTCGATGCTTCGGTGTCGGCGGTGAATCAGGGTGGGAAACGCAAAGGCGCTTGCTGTGTCTATTTGGAGTCGTGGCATGCCGACATTGAGGAGTTCCTCGAACTGCGCGACAACACTGGCGACGAGGCGCGCCGCACCCACAATTTGAATCTGGCGAACTGGCTGTCCGACTTGTTCATGACGCGAGTGGAGACGGGGCAAGATTGGTCACTTTTCGACCCGAAGGATGTTCCTGAGCTGCCCGATCTATTCGGCAACGCCTTCGCAGCGGCCTACGAAAAAGCGGAAAAGGCCGGGCTCGCTAAAAAGGCACTCCCGGCGCGCGAACTCTACGCGAAGATGATGCGGACCTTGGCCGAAACGGGCAATGGCTGGATCACTTTCAAAGACAAGTCGAACCGGGCTTGTAATCAGACCAGTGGTGAGGGTGGCGATCCGGCACGTACTGTTCATCTTTCGAATTTGTGCACGGAGATCCTTGAAGTTTCTTCTGCCTCCGAAACGGCCGTGTGCAACCTGGGTTCGATCAATGTCTCTCGTCATACCCGAGTGATTACCCTGGAAAGCGGCGCGCAAACCGTGGAGATCGATTACGAGAAGTTGAAGAACACTGTGCAGCGTGCCATCAGGCAGCTCGATCGCGTGATCGACTTGAACTTCTACCCGATTGATTCGACGGCTCGTTCCAACGAAAAATGGCGACCCGTTGGTTTGGGTTTGATGGGGCTTCAAGATGTCTTTTTTCAGATGGGAGTTCCCTTTGATTCGGAGGAAGCTCGCGCGGTATCTCGGTCTCTGAGCGAGCATATCTACTTCCATGCGCTCTCCACTTCGGCTGAGCTTGCTGAGGAAAATGGTGCTCACCCGACGTTTGCTGAGACGCGAGCGGCGGGCGGTGAACTTCAGTTTGATGTATGGGGCGTCGAGCCTTCGAAAGACCTGCCTTGGGAGTCACTTCGGGCTCGCATCAAAAAGACGGGTCTTCGCAACTCTTTGATGGTTGCCATCGCTCCCACCGCCACGATTGCTTCAATCGCTGGTTGCTATGAGTGCATCGAGCCTCAGGTGTCGAATCTCTTCAAGCGCGAAACCCTGTCTGGCGATTTCATGCAGGTGAACCGTTACTTGGTGCGCCAGCTGCAAAAGCTCGGCCTGTGGACTTTGGAAACGCGCGATCAGCTCAAGCAGGACAACGGCTCAGCTCAAGGCTTGGTTGGTCTCTCGCCTGAACTCAAGTTGGTCTTCCGGACTGCATGGGAACTTCCCATGCGCGCCCTGATCGACATGGCAGCCGACCGCGGAGCTTTCATCGATCAGAGTCAGTCGCTCAACTTGTTCGCGGAGAGTCCCAACATCGGGCGACTCAGCTCCATGTACATGTACGCCTGGAAAAAAGGCCTCAAAACAACGTACTATCTGCGCAGTCGCCCGGCGACTCACATTACGAAAACGACCGTTGGGTCCAAGACCTCGAACGGTGGGCGCGGCTTCGCGGCTCCTCCTGAGGTCGGTCAAGCAGCACCGCCAGCCGGTGCCGCGAAGAACGACGGCGCTACAGCTGCCGTTGTTTGCTCCCTAGAAAATCCTGAATCCTGCGAGGCCTGCCAATGAATCCTAAGAGCGGCGTTGCCGAAGACATTGATTTCACCCCCATGAATCTCCCTGCGGTGACTCCCCGCGAGAACTCAGGGGGCGAGCCTGTGCGCTCGCGCCTTTTGGACGCCGGGTTGAATCTCACGTTGCGCCCTATGCGTTATCCACAATTTTACGACATGTATCGCGACGCGATCAAGAATACGTGGACCGTGGAGGAAGTGGACTTTTCCACGGATACGCAAGATCTCCAGAAGAAGATGACGCCTGCTGAAAAGCATCTCATCCAGCGCTTGGTGGCGTTCTTTGCAACGGGAGATTCAATCGTCGCAAATAATCTGGTGCTCAACCTCTACAAGCACATCAACGCACCCGAAGCTCGCTTGTATCTTTCGCGTCAACTTTACGAGGAGGCTCTGCACGTTCAGTTCTACCTCACGTTGCTTGACACCTACGTTCCGGATCAAAAGGAGCGCGCCGCTGCCTTCGCTGCGGTAGACAATATCCCGAGCATTCAGAAGAAAGCCGACTTCTGCTTCAAGTGGATGGACTCGATCAATGGGCTCGATACGCTGTCGAACCAGAAAGAACGTCGCCAGTTTTTGCTCAACTTGATCTGCTTCGCTGCATGCATCGAGGGGCTGTTCTTTTTCGGCGCGTTTGCCTACGTCTACTTCTTGAGGTCACGCGGACTACTCCATGGTCTTGCTGGCGGGACCAATTGGGTGTTCCGTGACGAGAGCTGTCACATGAACTTCGCCTTCGACGTGGTGGACACTGTGCGTGAAGAAGAACCTGAACTTTTTGATGCAGCGTTTGCTCATGATGTGAAGACGATGATTGAGGAGGCGGTGGACTGCGAAACGCAATTTGCCGAAGACTTGCTTGGAGGCGGTGTGCCTGGGCTTTCCGTGGGTGAGATGCGCGGCTACTTGGAGTACGTGGCGGATCGTCGCTTGGAGCGTTTGGGCTTGCCACCTACCTATGGATCGGCCAATCCACTCGCTTTCATGGACCTCCAGGACGTCCAAGAAGTAGCGAATTTCTTTGAGCGACGGGTCAGTGCTTATCAGGTAGGTGTGACGGGCGAAGTGGAGTTCGACGTCGAGTTCTAATTCCGATCCATTCGTTTTGAGCGACTAGTTCTTTGCGCTGGTCTCGACGTTGAAGTCGGGACTTTGCGCGCCTGCTATTTCTGCTCTAGCTTCGACAAAGTTGATCCCCTTCGAAAGTGGGGTGGTCCAGAGACTAGAGGAGAAATTGTATGAGAACTTTCTTAGGTTGTGTCGCGTTTGCAACGATAGGGCTTTGTTCAGGAGCTGCGGTTGCGCAAATTTCCCAGGACGAGGGCGGAGCCGAGCCGGTTCCGGTCGAGTCAGAACCCATGCCGGAAGACCCGGTAGAGCCTGCTCCAGTAACTGCGTCAGCAGCGCCGAAGGCCGGGACTGCGCCGCCTCCTGAGGAGGAGGAGTACGAGCCAGGAGCGTATGGCGGCGCTCGCTTTCGTTGGGGAGTCTCCGGCATGGTGGGCCCTTCATTCGGCGTATCTCCAGTCGCAGCATTTGGTGTCGACGCGCGGGTAGGGGCCCAAGTCAACGACTGGTTCGGCTTCTATGGGCAGCCGATGTTTCAGTTTGGAGTAGGCTTCACCACCGACGACGATGAATTCACGCGGTCTTTTGGCCAGGCCTTGATCGGGATGGCGGCGATGTTCGACTTTACGTTTGCGGACTTCGTCTATCTCGCGGTTGGCCCCGAGTACGTCACCGGCGTGGTGGGGTTGCGGGATGGTGGAGAAGACTTCGGACCGTTCTTCTCGATCGCGTCGCGGTTTGGTGTGGTGCTTGGCAAGATGAAGGCGAACCGCCGCAAAGGTCTCGCACTTGGTCTAGATACGCGTGTCATCCTCGTAGACTCGGGAGTGGTGGTCACGCCGCTGTTGTCCGCAGGCTTCGAGTACTTCTAAGCTCACGCTGGTACGCGCTTTCCTATTCATTATGGGTGTAATGCTCTAGATTGAGCACAGGTGCTCGATTTGGAGCATTTTAGCCATGTATTTGCTTCAGAATTTCATGTAGGTAGTTTCCCTACCTGATTGTCAACTATGTAGGTTTTCAGCTCTTATGTAGGAGGATCGGCGGCCGACTTTGCTGTACCGTCGAGAGGAAGCGCTTTCAACGGTGCGGAAAATCTGATCCTCATGCTGCAAACTCAGTCTCGGAAATCTCTGGCACGCTCGGCCGTGGAGTCGGTTAGGTCGCGACTCTTCTGGGCGATGAGTCTTTTATTAGTCGTCGCCGAGTACGGCCTGTTCAGGTGAAGGGGAGTTGCCGCCTGTACTGGATGGGGCCGGAAATCCTTTTTCAGGGGACTCCGAACCATGCCAGGTAGGCGCTGAGCGGCGCTGTGCCGTGACACTCAATCGGCACGAAGGACGACTCAGCTGCTGGGAGGGGGTCCAGCATTGTCTTGAGGACGAAAGCTGGGGCGAGTGTTCGGACGGAGAAGTGGTTGAGCGTCTTGATCCTTTTGAGCCACAATTCAGCAAATGGTTTCGTGAGCAATCACTGAGTATGCCCGTTGAGTGCGGTGCGTCGAATCCCTGTGATCCGGGCTGCCACATCTTCGAGGAGCCTGGACCATTTGTTGCGGGAGCCGGCGGCGCAACCACCGAGTGGGAGGTAGGACCAACGCCTGTTTGGACGCCCCCTGCCGCATGCGCCATCTCTGATCTTTGCTCTGAGAATGCGACGCCTCTCGATTCGAATTGCCACGCGTGCGTGACGAAGATCTGCGACGAACCTGCGACTGATCATTGTTGCAGTGATGGGGCGACGCCGACCTCATGGGACCAAGCGTGCACGGATGCTGTCTATTCTGTGTGTGATATGTCGACGCCGCCGACGGAGCCGCCCAACGGCGGGTTCTGCGATTTCGGTGCGCTCTCCGAAGGGAGCCTGCGTTTTGGTAACGGAGGACTCTCGGGCACCACGATAGGTTCAAACGGAGTCGGTCTGGACATGCTGCTCGAGTCAACGACGCCATGCGCCTACCGCGGTATCATCACGAAGGGTGGAGTCAATCTTCGAAATGGTTGCGAAATCAACGGAGACATCCTGGCTGAAGGCAAGAGTTTATCTTGAGGAAAGCGCGTCAGTGACTGGACGCGTCTGGGCAGGCCTCAACGTTGAGGCTCGAGACAACGTCACGATTTCAGGGGGCATCCTCTCTGTGGGTTCTGTCACCTTGTTGCCTGGCACGGTGGTGACGGGTGACGTGTGGTCTGGCCTGAACCTCAATTTGATTGGCTCTGCCCGAGTGTCCGGCAATGCGACGACTGTCGGCTTCCTCGACATGAAGTCTGGATCCGAAGTTGAAGGCAACGTGTTCGTCGGCACGAATCTCTTGTTAGTCGATGGTGCTGGCGTTGACGAGATTGGCGGCAATGCGACGGTCCGCGGAAACGTCTCTGAGACGGGTCAAATTGCTGGCGATCTGCTGCTGAATTCTGGTTCGATGCTTGAGGCAGGCGTCACCTATGGGGGAACGCTGACAACGGGTGCCAGCACACCACTTCCGACAGGACCAGGTGCACCGGTGGTTGAAGTCCCCAGCGTGGCTGACTTGGCACGTGACTTGACCGCTGAATGCATGATTGGTGCGGCGCAGGGAACGACTGCGTACGCGACCGACACCACCCTTGAGCCAGGAATTTACGGCAACATTCAGGTGACGTCAGGTGCCTTGTTGCACTTGCTCCCAGGGAACTACGTGTTTGCTGGGCTTGATATCTCGACTGGAGATTTACGATTCTCCGAGGGGACGCAGCCTCAGCCTCAGTGGGATCTCAGCACCTGCGGCGAATTCCTCGGCGGCTCGGATCATCGATTCTACTTGAGCGGGACGACCAATCGCCCGAGGCCTTCGCAGGTCATTCTCTACAGCCAGTCGACGAGCGAAAGCTGCGATCCGATTTTACAATGACAACATCATCAATGCCATGATGTTGGCCCCTCAGGGGCGCATCTCTATCTCCAACCGCAACGTGATCGGCGGGGCTCTTTGGGGTGACCGAGTCCACACGGAGACGAGCACCCAGGTGAACCAGGGGAGCGTTTCCGACTGCGAGAACACAGTCCTGTGGGGTGCGTCCTGTGATGGTTACGTCCTTTATGCGAATGGCACGGCTTATACGCTTGGGGCCGAGGTTCACTACGGCAAGAAGGCCTACCGCTGCATTGACGCTACCCACTGTACGGCGGGGGGCGGATACGGTGCGAACTGCCGGCTACTGGCCGGGCGAGGGTCTCTCTTGGGCGGCCGCTTGGATGGCTCTTGGCGACTGCACCTCGCCGGATCTCCCCGATTTCTCCGAGCCGATGGAGTGCCCTGTCTCAGTCGAGCCCTATCCGTCGCTCTACGCGACTCCGTGCGCTTCAGGGCGTGACTGTCAGGTGAACTTTCGCTGCGATGAGGCTTCGACGGCAGCTGCTTGCAGCCACGCCAAGTGTACAACAGGAGGCTATCTTGTTCTTGGATGTGACCCTTGCGTCGATTTAATCTGCGATCCTGACGGCGACGGTTCGACCACCGACCCGTGCTGCCTCGACGCTGGTAGTGGAACTGAGTGGGATGCTTCCTGTGTCGCACGAGTGGCGACGGCCTGCGATGCAACTTGTGGCGAAGCGACAGTGGGTTGCGAACATGATGCTTGCACGGTTGGCACAGGCATGGTGCAGAATCCGACTTGTAGTGATTGTGTGGCGGACGTTTGTGCCGCGCGTCCCAGCTGCTGTAGCAGCGATGGAAATCCTGCGACCGATGAGTGGGACGCGACCTGCGTCGAGCTCGCGGCGAGGAGCTGCGGTTCCCCTGGAGCGAGCATTTGCGATTACGCGGCGTTCGGCGCTCATGACGTGTTGGCGGGTGACTATCTTGAGGTGACTGGGGGAGCGACGGGAGGCGACAGCGACGGAACGTTCTGGTTGTACACCGGAGCTAGTCTTGAGGACCTGTTCACGTTCGGTAACACTTATTTGAGCGGTTCAAGCGCGCGAGATGTCTATTCGACTGGCATCATCTCTGTGGACGTCAGCGCGACTGTCGCTTCAAGGAATCCATCACAAGCGATGACGGCCCCTACGGTGCCGACGAAGTCATTCACGTGCGGTACGACGTCGGCGAGTGACAGGGCTTTTGGCTCCACGGGTGGAGTTTCCGATCTGGTTCCAGGAACCTATCGGAATGTGTCGATTGGCTCGGGCGGGATCCGTCTGACCGCCGGAGGTAACTACAATATTCAGTCCTTGACGATGGGCGACGATACGACTTTGCGGATCCCTCCGGGCGTGACCGTGAATCTGAACTTGTGTGATCGGATGGTACTTGGCCAGAACGTCGAGTTCGTTGCCGATTCTGGTCCGGCGCTGGTGACGAAGGACGCGCTCCGCATTCAGATCCACTCGTCGGCGGTTCCACCCAGCAATTCTTGGGTGGGCACGGGGTCAACCATTTACGGCGTGATGACGGCTCCGTACTCGCGCGTGAGTATGGGATCGTTGAACGCCGCGACGCGCGTGACTTGGTACGGCATGATTCGGGCGCGCGAAACTAGTATCGATGATTACACGCGCGTGATCGCCGATGGCGTCACGGGGGCGGCTTGTCACGCGGCCGGATTGGGCGAATCCGACCCGGCGCCTGCTTGCAGCACGACCACTCCGACTGGCACGACACTCGCTTCTAGTGGACAGTGCGTGGAGAATACCCGCGGTTATACCGACTCGAGCTGTTCCGGAGTGGATCTCGCTTTGGGGGCGCCATGCGAAACGAGCATCCCCATCTGCAATCATGGGAGCTCCGACTTTAGCGGCAGCGTAGACCTCACTTTTTGGCCGGAAAATGCGGCAGTGATTGCAACTGAGGCGCCACGGGCCGATTACGTCCTGGGAATCTGCCCTTTCACTGGTGATATCGAAGCGGGGCAGTGCGTTTCTCATGACTGCGGGAGTACGGGACTTCTCGACCGTGAGCTCACTGTGATGGTGAACGCACCGTCGGGTGGTTCGTATGCCGTAACTGAATGCTCCGTTTTGGACAACTGGACTTTGTTTACCCCTGGGGAGGCTTGTAGTGCGGTCTGTCAAACTCCGCCATGTATCGCCCAAGATACGCCAGTGCAGTTCGTCGAGGAGTATGTCGCTTCGTGCCCGGCATCGATGTCTCCACTTTGGAGTTCTCTTGCTTGGGAGGCTGATACACCTGGCTCATCGGCTGTGACATTTGAGGCCTCCTCCGAGGCGCCTCCCGGGGCATCCTATTCGCTGATTGGCTCAACGGATGTGAGCGGTGATTCTTGTTCCTTGTTCGGACCTATTCCTTGTCCGGTCGACATCACCCATGAGTTGGACTTGGGGCAGAGCAATCACCCGGACACTCTCTACTTGCGCATGACGTTGACGCCGGGCGGCGATGAACCGGCAACCTTGAGTGACTGGAGAGTCACCTACACCTGCGTATTTGACGAATGAAAGTTGTACCTTTGTCTTCCTATCCCCTCAGCGTCTCGACTTTCCTTCGTCTTTTGGGCGGTTTCGGCTTGGTTTCTGGTGGTCCGCGCATTTTCGCGGGGATTCTCGGCACGGCTGTAGCCGTCGTAGCCTGTAGTAGCGACGACGATCCGATCCAGGGCGACGAATTCGTTAGCTCTGGTGGTAGCCCAGCTGGAGGGGGTGACGCCATCGGAGGCATGGGGGGCGGTGGAGCGGGTTCGGTGGATTCCCCGGGCACTGGTGGCGATGGTGATACGGGGTCGCCCCTGACGCCTTCGATGGGACCTTGTCGCGACGTCGTGTGCGGTCTCGGTCAGGAGTGTATGGTGAGCCCAGCGACTGACACCGCCATGTGTCGTTGTAAGATTGGTTTCTGGGGACCCAATTGTGAGGATGTCAACGAGTGCCTGGACGGCCAACCATGTCACCCTCAGGCTGAGTGCATCAATTATCCGGGCGGGTTCTTTTGCGAATGTCAGGCGGGGCACGCCGGTACAGGGCAGCTGTGTGAGAATGTGAATGAGTGCCAGCTGGGCAGCGATAGCTGTGACGACGACGCAAATTGCAGCGACAGCGATGGGACGTTTAGTTGCAGCTGTGGTGCTGGAGAGACGGGTGACGGACTCTTGTGTCAGTCGACCGATGCTTGTTCGGGTTCTCCTTGCGCGAATGGTGAGTGCCTGAGCACGGAAGGCGCTTTTGTCTGCGCCTGTGAGCCCGGGTTTGCGGGGACCAGCTGCGACCAGACCTGCGGCGACTTGAATTTAGCGGATGCGAACCTCGAACAAGCGGTGCAGGGGATTGCTGGGCCTTGGACCGGCTGATGCCATTACTCAGGAGCTGATGGCTGGGTGGAAGCAGCTCAGTCTAACTGACTCCGGGATCACAAGTCTGGCTGGCCTCGAGTGTTGGCCCGATTTGCAGTCGCTCAATGTGAGTGACAACGAACTGGACGACCTAGGAGATGTGGCGAAGTTGACCAATCTCAAGTCACTCAACGTGAGTTGCAATCCGTTCGATAGTCTAGCGGCGTGAGCGAATTGGTCGGACTGGAGTCCTTGCAGGTGAACGGTTGCGAGGACGGTCCAGCTCTGGAAAATGCTGACCTCGTGGCTCTCTCCGGGCTGCGTCACTTGCAAGAACTTTGGCTGACCGGGCTTTCCTTGAGCGATGTGAGTGGCCTGGGGGCACTTCGTGAGTTGCGCATCCTCGAGTTGGGAAGAAATCAGCTGACTTCAACGTCGGCCCTAGGATCCTTGTTACAACTTCGCACACTAGGTATTTCGGACAATCAGTTGACCAAACTCACCGGAATGGGGGTGCATCAATCGCTGCTGTCGCTGGTTGCTTCGCGAAATCAGCTCGTAGATATCAGCGGGCTCTCCGGTGCAGATGCTCTGACACGCCTTTATCTGGACCGGAATCGCTTGGCGGATATCAGCGTTCTCGAAGAGTTGGGCGGTCTGAAGCTCCTCGACCTCGGTAGCAATGAGATTGTCGATCCCTCGCCTTTGGCTCTGCTCTCTGATCTGGCGCGAGTGAAGCTCAATGACAATCAAATCGAAGATCTGAGTCCACTTGCCGAGTCACCAAGTTTCCGGCCGAACTGGGATCTCGACCTGCGAGCCAATCCGATTCCTTGCGGGGACCAAACCTCCCAAATCGATACGTTGATTCTTCGCGGAATCAGCCTTTATCTGACCTGTCCCTAGGCGTTCGTGCTTTCTCGGGGGCGTTAGGTTCAGCGCTTTCCTGAGGGGCTTCGTCTCCTAACGAGTTTCGTCTTCTGTGTCACTTCCGCTCAGCTCACGGGTTCACTGAATTCGGCGGCAAGCATGTGCGTCCCGAGTACCAGTGCGCGGAAGGGAAAGCTCACCTCTTCGTGCTGGGTCGCCGTTCCCGCGATGACGTGCAGCGGAACCAGATGTTCCTCACGTGGATGGCAAAAGCGTCCCTGGGGGGCCTGAGTCCACTCGGTCAGTTGCGCGTCCCGCTCCAGCTGGGGGAGGGATAAGATCGCTGCCAGCCAGTCGTCGAATTCCTTCGAAGCACTGAGCGCAGCGGCCGTGCCGAAAGCTCTCATATTGTGAAAACTGCTTCCCGAACCAATCAACAACACGCCTTCCTCTCGCAGGGGCGCGAGGGCTTGACCCAAGTCGCAAGTGGAACTGCGGGTCGAGTCCCCGTTTGAGTGAAAGCTGCAGCGTGGGGATACTGCCGTTGGGATCGGCGAGTTTGAGGGGCACGAAGGTTCCATGATCGAAGCCTCGTTCGGTGGTCTTCCGCCGACGGAATGTCAGCTTCAGACAGCAGCTCCTGCACTTTCTTGGCAAGGCTGGGATCGCCCGGTGCATTCCATTCTAACTGGTAGGCCTCAGCTGGAAAGCCACCGTAGTCGTAGAGCATGGGGGGCCGTGCGGAGCTGCTCACTGTGGGTATTGCTTCCTCCCAGTGCGCGCTGATGCAGAGTACAGACTTGCGGCGCTTCGTATTTTGAAACGACGTTTGCATACAAGATTTCTAGGTACTCTCGCAGCGGTGCCCAGTCGGCTGCGCTGCCGAATCCGACGTTGACGAAAGGCCAGGGGCCTCCGCCGTGCGGAAGATAGATTGCTGGAAGTCGCGCCATGAAAGAGAGTTTGGGCCGGGGCGCGAGGCTCGGGCAAGCGACGGCTCTAATAGAAGTTGACTTGTGCCGAGGCGATTGTGTGGAGTGAACCGCCTTCGAACGTGAAGTTCTTGCTCTCGTAGCGACCAATCAGCTTGACCCGACCGCGCGCCCCAGGAGCGCCGCCGAGCACCATGATGCGGTACAAGCCGGAGCGAAGCTTCACGAAGGTCACCTTGTGACGCTCCGAGCTACCTACGCCGGGAGTCCACGGAGAAAGGACCGAGCCGTCCGGGGCGATGGCGACCGGTGAGGGACAATCTTCTTTCGCTGTACCGGTATCACATTCGACTTCGATCTGGAGCTGGCCTTTTGCGCCCTGCGGGGGCGCGGTCGTGGTCGTTGCGTGAGGCGAGAGCATTTCGGCCCAGCAGCTTTGGGCACGCAGGGAGGCTTCGGTCTCGTCAGGGGTCAGTTCGGCGATGCTTCTGAAGTGAGCGCAAGAGCGTACGGCATCGCCCACGGCATCGAAGGAGCGCGCGGCCTGCGCATGTGCCGCGGCATCTCGTGGTGCTGTTTCCGTAGCGATATCCAGCATTTGGCGGGCTAGCTCATGATTGCCTGTGACCACGGCGGAGTAGGCGAGCAACTCACGTGCGGGGCTGTAGTCAGGGTCGAGCTTGGTGAATGCTTCCGCTGCCTTGAGCGACTCATTGAAGCGGCCCGCCATGAGGGTTCCGCGGATGTATTCTTCGTAAACTTGGCGACTCTCTGAGTGGTCATGCAACTTCTCTTGAAGTTTCGAGCAGGTTTTCCTCTCCCCATTTGCGCCATGCATCGTCGGCCTGGCTGAACACCAAGTGCGCGCGATAAGGACTACGAATGCGTCGAGGGAACGGGCGAGGTCGCTCGATGATCTCTGCGCGGAGGCAAGATCCAGGAGGAGCCCGTCCGGGTGAAGCACTCTTCTTCGTGGACATGGGACGGGAGCGGGCGCTGGAGCGGGCCGGGTCTCGGCGCTGGGCTTCGGCATCGGCACTGATGAATGGCCGATGGTGCCTACTGTCTTCGAGCCTGGGAGCTTCTCGCTCGTCTGCTGCACCTGAACCCGATGCGGCCCGTGCCTTGCTCTTGCCTTCCTCCAAGCCACCTCCCTTGTCCCAAGCGAATCGTTGTCGGGCGATGCGTCATAAGTTCGAACGAACTGAGGGATTCTGGCGCCTTTTCTTCGGCGCTGGATCTGGTCCTCGGGACTCGGCTTCTCCGAACTTTGCGTCTGCCTGGTCCGCTTCGCTTTTCGTCGTGCGCGCGACGCCGAAGTCTTTGTACATTTGCTCGCTTTCGAGAACGAGAAACGATGTGTAGCGACTCATCGTGCGGTGCGATTCCGAGAGCGTGACGATCTCAGCGATGGTCGCAGGCTGTCTGAGGTTCGGACTGAAGCCTCTGGATCTTTGCTCGGGCCCATAGACGAGGCACTAGCGGGTTTTGTTTCTCCTTGAGAGGCCATGACCGAGATCGGGCTTCGAAAGAAGGTAGGGCTTGCCCTCCAACTGTCCCATGAGGCTGACAGCTCCGGGAGCAGAGCTGAGGATCTCGCCGTTGATGAGTACCTCTTGACCAAGCCGCAGGGCCGGCAGAGTCAATGCCTCCTCGGAACGTAGTGAGCCGGGGAGAACTAGCCTGGCGTTCTTGATGGTCGGACGTCGCAAATCGATGGAAATCTCGCCAATCCGGGATTCAAGCGAGCTGCCGGACTGGAGTCGATCCCAGGTAGCGCCGAGCTTGACTGCCAAACCGTAGAGCTGGTCTTCGTCGAGTGTTCGCCCAGCGCCGATGATGCGCAGATCGATATTTTCACGCGCGAGAATATCGGCACTGCGGCGACTGATCGTGTCGACCGAAAGTTCGCCGGAACTCGCCTGTCCGTCACCGATGTAGATCACTTGTCGTTTGCGCTCCTGACTTCGAGGCGAGACAAGCGCCAATTGCTGGCTCGCGGAAACGAGCGCACCTGCAATGTCGGACGAGCCGCCTGGGGTGAGGGCGAGTAGCCAGTCGCGCGCCTTGGTGAGGCGCTGAAGACCTACGCCGTCTGGACGAAACTCAGCACAAGCGCTGTCGCAGGCCAGAAGCACGACTCGTTCCTGTTGGCTCATGTCTCGTAAGATGCCGTAGGCGAGGGCGCCCTGCGCGCGGATCGTTTCGAGCGACTGGCTCTGGCTGATGTCGAGCACAATTGCGCGGTCCGTGGTCAGGAGCGGCGGCCTGTCGATTCCTTCTGGCAGGTCGGCGCTTACTCTGAGTGAGAAGTGACCTTCAGGCTGACCGGGTTGCTTCGCTTCGTCGATGAAGCTGGACAGTTGGGCGTCACGATCGCCTTGTCGATCGATGAGCATCACGAAGTCACGCTGAGGGGAGGCGCCTTTTAAGTGAACATTTGCCTTGTACCAGCTGCCTTCTCTACCCGTCTTTGCGTCGTACCCGGCGACGCGAAGATTGCTGAGCTTGCCTCGCGAGTCAGTCGCTTCGACGCTGATGGAGAGATCTTCGATGCGGGTTTCACGCCCGCGCCCCAGCGACAAGGGGTACACGTAGCGCAGGGTGCCGCCTTCCATCGAGAGTGCCTGATTGTAGGCCAGAATCACGCGGCGAGACTTCTTGGGCAGAATCGGAAATACTTTGAGAGACATCTCTCCGCCGCTGACCCATTCGAGCAGCGCAGGATCGCGCGGCACCGGCCGGTCGACGATGCGCTTGTAGATGTCGGCAGCCCGTTTGCGTTCAAGGACTTCACCTTCCACGAGTTCGTCGCCAACCCACAGAGCTAAACGAGAAACGCTCGCGTCCCCAGGGATCGGAAAACGGTAGCGCCCTTCCAGCACATGAGGCGAAGTGCTCTGGAATTCCTCCTCAACTTCGGTTCTCGCGTAGCCGTCACGAATCGTCACCTTGACGTGATGCTTCGCCAGGTGGACTCCGTCTCGGACTTGGTCGGTGTTCGGCAGTCGCGCCGTCATGGTGCCAAGCCCGCGGCTCGCCTGAGAGTCGATTGGCGCGAGAAGATCGCCATATTCTGTCGCGTGGGGGGCTACTTCAGGGAGCGAACGAAGCTCTTGACCAGCGATCCCCGTGCGAAAAACCTGGGCGCTCGCCAGGCGAAAAGATTGTCCGACGATGGGCTCTCCAGTCCCGGGTAGCTGAATGCCTTGGAGAGCGCCTCTGCGAACCGTGAGCAGTGCGTCATCATTGTCTTGAACCGAAACTGTGGTGGTCGTTGGCGTATCAGCGGGTGAGGTGAGTACTTTCGTTCCGGCCTGGAAGCGCAAAGGCGGGAGCTTCTCCTGAGTCACCAGAGGCGTAGTTTCCACCGAGAAGTCACCCTGCTTCAGGCTGGCGAGACCTTCGCTCAGCTCCGCTTGGGAAAGACCGTCGAGGTCGAGGCGCCTGCCGCCTCCAAAATCGAGACTGACCTTCCCACCGGCGAAGGTACGCACCACCCCGCGTGGGGGCAGTTTCTGCTGGGCGGCGAGAGGCTGACACCCTTGTCCAGCTTTTTCGCAGTGTTCCGCCCCGGGCTCTTCAGGTGACGGTGACTCCACGCGAATCACTGTAATTTCAACGTCCTTCGTCTCAGCGGAATCAGACTTTTCGTCATGACAGCCGACCAAGAGCGTCGCCGCCATGAGGATCGATGTGATTGAGCTCATTCCAGTGGAACGCGACGAGTACCCCCATTTCATAGGGTAGTCTATCATCCGGTTTCCGGCTGACCGGACAAGTCTGTGAGCTTCGAGGCGGAGAACTGCGCAAAACGGACATGTTGCCTATTCGACGTTTGGGATTTGATTCCGATCTAAGAGCGTGAGTGCTTCAGGTGGTTTTGATTGGCGCTCGCTTCGACTACACAGCCCCGGTGTCCGTCGGTTCACAGACTCTAGCTCCTCCTGTCGCCTCTGAAGGTCCGCGAACGCTCGGCACGGCGGGCCAGCCGGGGGTCCTCGCGGGTGGCTGGGCTAGATGCGGCCCGTGTTCTTGCAACCCTTGGGAGTGGTTTGGGTGCACACCGCGGAGATCCAAGGGCAGCCGGCGGAGCTCAACACGCTCGGTCGTTTCGGGACGTCATTTTATATCTTGGCAGCGATCTTCTTCACCGCTCGCGCCGGGCTTCTCCGACCTGATCTGAGTTTTTGGACAGGTCTCAAGAAGCGCGCCCGGCGGCTGCTGATTCCCTACGTTCTTTGGTGCGCCATTTACGCGGCATTCTATTTCTGCAACCATGTTGCCGCAAGGCCATCCGATTTCGGTAATCACCCGCTATTGGGGGCCATTTTTTGGAACAGCGCCACATCTATGGTTTTTGCCATTTGCGTTTCTCGCGGGGACGCTGGCGACACTGTTGATTCCTCGCTTACTCAAGCTTCCCAATTGGGCGCTCGTTGGAGGAGGAGTGACTGCAACCCTTGCCAGCTACGTCTACGTCTACGGCTGGGGCTACGCCGCGCTTGACCAGCCAGCAATTACAGCCGCGCGAGTTCATCGCCTCGCCCGTTGGACCGAAGAGGCGCCACTGGTTCTTGGTGCCTGCGTCGGGGTCGCGATCTACGTAAGGTTCTTGCCAAAAATTTCCGAATGGGTCGTCGTCGTCGTCGGGCTTTGGCTCTGGCGTGCACCTTTGGATTCGTCTTGAGTCAGGCTTGCTACAGCCTGTTCCTCGAAGACCTCGGGGAAATCTTCTGGAATCGCGTGCGCTTCTTCTCGAATATCGCTGGAGCGTTCTGGTTCGTGCTCTTCGTGTCCGAGCGCAACAATCGCTGGATTCGCAGGACTGGCGCCGTTCGGTAGCGCAACCTACTTCGCCTACTTGTCCCATCAACTGATTCTGGATTCAGTGAAGCTGCGCCTCACACTGCTTCCCGGCTACGGCACTCTCTGGTTCGCTGTACTTTCCACTTTGGGCATTTTCTTCGTGGCAGTGGGTCTTGGGCTTTTGGTGCGTCGAGTAAAATTTCTTCGCTGGTTGAGTCCCTAGGTTGAGTCAGTCACGCGCTAGACCAAGTCACACCGCAGATCACGTATTGCTCTGTGCAGACGAAACGACCATCCAAGCGCGAGGGAAGCTCTGGAAGATCGGGACGCTGGGGTTCAATGAGGAAAGTTCCGGGAGCTTCTCCGAGGTGAAAAAGCACGTCGTGAAAACCGATCCAGGTGCGCAGATGCGGAAAGACGCACTTGTAGAATGCTTCCTTTGCGGAGAATGCGAGCACACCGATACTGTCCAAGCTCTGCAGCTGCAGGGGGAGACGGTATGATTGCCGCGTGAGTGCTTCTTCTTCTTCGGGACGAAGTATTCGATCACTGAGCGGATGAGACCAGATGTCGATCGTTTCAGCGTCGAGACCGACGCGCAGAGGTAAGTGAGTGACTGCAGCCGCAGCAAATATCTTCTGTCGACCCGTATGGGTGATCGATCCCGAAAAGCGCGCGGGGAAAATCGGAACGCCATCCTGATCCCTCGGGAGCGCGTCGGTCGGTTCGCCAAGCTCGAGCAGAGCTTGCTTGGCGTGGTGTCGTCCTGCGCGGAATTCGCGCTGTCGCTTCTCGACCCAACGAGGGAAGCTGTCCGGGATTTCTTCGCTGCTGAAGCGAAGTGAGGCGAGCAACGTCCTCCTCGGTGGTGAACCCCGCCGAGATGGCGACCTCTGCGTCAAAAAGCGGGCTGAGATCAGGCGTCACGTCGTGCTAGAGCCTAGCGTTGAGTTGACGAAAAAGAACGCGGGGCATCTCGGCGTTACTGCAAGAGCAGTGAGCATGATACCGGAGGGTCACCATGCGCCACTATTTTCCATTGATGCCCATGGTTCCATCGGCGGGAGAGCATCACCTCGCTGGAGGAGTTCGATCGAAATACCATCAGGGGAGCGGACGAAGGCCATATGACCATCGCGGGGCGGACGGTTGATAGTCACGCCCATGAGCTGAAGATGACTACAGAGTTTCGTAGATGTTCTCGACAGCGTAGGCGAGGTGCCCAAAGTTGCGTCCGCCCGAGTATTCTTCAGGGTCCCAATTGTGAGTGAGCTCGATCATGGGAATCGACCTCATCTTTTCATCACAATCTTTCGATGTCGTCGGGTGAGCCGAGGAATACCAAGGTGAAGCGGCCCTTTTCGGAGTCCTTGCGTCTGATCTCCTGAAGCCCAAGCCCTTCGCAATAGAATTTGAGACTCGCCGCAAGGTCCGTGACGCGGACCATGGTGTGAAGGTAGTGCATGTAACGGTCATATCCCACCATCGCTCTTGCTCACAATCTCGCGGACGGCGCTAGGAAAACATGCGGAAACATGCAAGTGGGGCGCGGGAAATCTGGAGAAGAATGAGCGAAAATCACCATCACGAAAAGCGCTTTCGTGACATGGATTGAGTGGCAGGAACTGCAGCAGAGCATAGCCTTTCCACATGCTCCGACGCTTCGTGCTTCCGCTAACCTTGGCGCTCGGTGCGCAATCGTGCCTCGTCTACGACCGCGACTTGCTCGATGGCGCGCAAGGCAGTGACGACAACCCTGGCATTGGAGGAACCTCCTGGTGACGGCGATGGCGATGGCGACGGCGATGGACGAATGGTACCGGAATGGGCGGACTTGACGGCACAGGCGGACTCCAGGGAACCGGCGGTCTACGAACGGAGATGGGGGAATGAATGTCGGTACCGGCGGGGGAGATACCGGCACCGGTGGTGCCCCATGCCTCAGGGGGGGCGACAGGCGGTAGTCCGGCAACAGGTGGGGCCGACAGTGGCACCTGCGATCAGACGACCGGATGCCAAGGGGGAATTCACTGGCGTTGTCGACGAGCTGCTTCTCGAAGACTTCAGCAATGAATGGAGCCTGATTGGCGCTGGTGACCCTTTCACTGGACAGTGGAATGTCTCCCAAGATGGTCTGGGCACAGATCTTTCTCCGACCCGCACGCCCGAAGAAGATTGGGTGTATGAGCAGCGACCCGTGTTTCGAGGCTGGCGACAACGCTCTTCACATTACCGGCAAGGACTATACGGGTTGGGGGGCTGGCTACGACGCGAATCTCATGCTCAACGGTGAGGGAACGAGACCTCGACGCCTTTGAGGGGGTCGTCTTTTGGGCCCGGAGCTCGGAAGCAAATCAGATCAGACTCGCCTTTTCAGATGAGTCAACAGAGATGCCCGATTGAGACTAGCCTGAAGCTACTCAAGCAACAGTGGACTGAGTTCAAGGTCGCCGTTCCCGGCTGAGATCGACAAGAGCAAGCTGAAAGTGGTGCATATCGTGGTCGTCGGCACTGACAAGTTCGACCTTTGGTTCGATGACCTGACTTTCTATTCCAGTGAGGTTTCATGCCCAGGTCAGCCATGGACTGGGGTCAGACGGGCGTAATCTCCGATTTATCGGACCTTGAGCGTGGCGCGTTTGCGGGATAAGTCTCCGCTCTATGCGCGTGGAACAGAGACCGGGGAGAGCGTTCCCGAAAAGCTACGCGCATCGTGATCTTTGCAGCCAAGGCCGCAGTGACCATTGCGTTGATTACGTGGTTGTTGCGCTCGGATACGCTCGACCTCTCGAGTTTGAAGGTTCTCGTTTCGTCACCAACGGTGATTTTAGCCAGTGCCGCCGCCTGGCTGGTCGGTGCCAGTCTTCCTGTCGACTGCTCGTTGGCGTGTTTTGCTGCGAATCGTCGGCGTCGAGGTGCCACTACCCGCGCGCAACTGCGCTCCAGACGATGGCGCTCTTCTTCAACGGACTTGTGCCTGGAAATGTAGGCGGCGATCTTCTCAAGAACCATGCGCTGCTCGGCAATCAAGGTGGGCGACTTTTGGTCATGGTTCTTGCGGAACGAGCTGATCGGACTCATTGCGCTGATTTGGAGCGCCGCGATCGGCATTGTCCTGAGTTGGGACTTGGTACTTGCTCGGAGTGAACTCAGCCGTGCTGGCTGGCGGCCTCGTGTTGATGATCGTTGGAAGTGCCCTGGGGCCAGCGCTGCTCCTCTACTTCCTGCCTCAGCGATTGACAGCGAAGCGACGCGGCTCCCGGCACCGGACGGTATCCTGCAGCTGATCGCTTTAGTTCGAAGGGGCCTCGCTGCCGTAGTTGAGCCACTCAATCTGCTGAGAAGTGCACCGCTTCAAGTTGCGAAGGCCTTCGGCGCTATCGTTCTTGATGCACTTGGTCAGCATGACCTACTTTCCTGTTCCTGACGCGTCAGTTGGGCAATCCCGCATGCAACTATTGGCCAAGTAGCGATGGCATTTCCGCCAGGAATGATCAGTCTGGTGCTTCCGATATCAATTTCAGGGCTCGGAGTGGGACACGTGATGTTCAGCGAGCTCTATCGGGTGGTCGGATTGACTCGCGGTGCCGACGTGTTCAATGCTTTCCTCGTCGCGATGCTCGCTCCATGTATTCTGGGTGCCGTTCCCTATGTCTTCATGCGAAGAAAAGCTCCCGCAGCAGGAGTCGTCAGAGCGGACGACGTTTAGGCTCGCCCGCTCTCCGTGGGTACTGCTCGGGGGTTTTCTTGCCTTTGTCGATGAACAGCAGCGTCGCACTCGGCTGGCGGATCGTCTTGGCCAGAGTCGCGTGGAGCTTTCCCATGGCTTGCTTCGCTTCGGCGACTTCCTCTGCTGCCTTTTCTCCTTTGATGGCGAGCAAGTCGAGCGCCAGGCGTACGAAAGGGAATGGTGATTTCAAGAAGCACTCGGAGCGCCGCCACCGCACGCGCCGTGACAAGTTCGAATTCCTCTCGCAGTGGTGCGCCCGGCGCGCCAGCGTCCTCGGCCCGGGCGCAGATCACTTGAACATTCGTTAGACCGATTGAACGCGCTGTATCTTCGAGGAACCGTGTCTTCTTTGAAGTCGCCTCAAGCAGCGTGACCTGGATATCTGGTCTGGCGATTGCCAGAACCATTCCCGGAAGACCGCCACCACTGCCCACATCCAGCAAGTTGCGGGGCGTGCCCAGATGCTGGGGTCAAGCGAAGGCTTTCGACAACATGGCGCTCCCACGCGTCGTCACGGTTGCGCACTGCAGTGAGATTAAATTGGGTGTTGGCTTCCAGCAGGCGGTCAATGTAGCCAGTGAGCTGCTCACGCTGCACATCAGACAGTGCGTTCAATAGTTCTTCGTCGCTGATCTCCGGGGCAGTCACAGGTCTCCTCTTGGCCGACCTTTTGGCTCAGTGCAAGTCAGGTCCGCGCGCTGCATGCCGAGCGAGGGAAGAGCGAATTCAGCCCGTTTTCAGGCCCTGAGTGGGACGGGCCATTCTTTGCCAGCGAGCCGGATGGCTGGCGTTCCGAGTGAAGTCTCGATGACAATCGGTGCGAGGGTGGTTTGGGCGAAAGGCATGAACCGCGCCTCGAATTTGCCGTCCTTCACGCGGCAGTAGAGCGCGCCACGAGTGTCCTGCGTGAGCGAAGATGGATCGAGCAGCTCGATGCTCCCATCAGACAGCGTCAGCTCGGCGTGCGTCGGCTCGGCGGTTTGCTGGCCTTTGAGAGCGAGCGAACGGATGAAGAAGGGCACGTCGTCGACCTGGAAGTAAGTCCAGTCGTAGCCATTTTCGAGAATCAATCGGTCGTTGTCCGGATGCTTGCCGATCCAGCGGGCAAAAGCCTCATTCATTGATTCCTTCTCAACGAGAGATCCCTCGTGCCAGAATCGCCCGAGATCGTCGAGTCGGATGGTGCTCTCTCGTGAGCGTCCCTCCGGCGCCGGAAAGCGAAAGAACTCTGGATGATCACCGGGCTTCATGGGCACACCGATTTAGTTGTCAGGGGCGCCGGCACAAATCCACCTCACGACTCGCGCGATCCCCAGATTCGGCAAAGGTTCATCTGACAAGGGCATCCGGCCGCCTTCACAGATATTTCCGCCCATGAGTTTGTCGACCAGATAGCTCGTGTCGGGGCTACCGGGCACGACAAGTCGCTTTCCAGCACAGTCCTCAGCCTCGACGTCCACGAGATTCGCGTATGCCATCGCCGCCTCCAGGTCGAGAGGAGCCTCTCGATCTTCTTCGGTGTGGCAGTCGGAGCCGGCACAAGACACGGCGAACATCGGAAGAATATCATCCTTGAATGAAGGCACTTCAGCGACGTGGATCACCGGTTGCACCGCCGTCTCCGACGGAATCGATCGAATCAGCGTCGCATGCGCAGACCCCTTGTTCACAGCTAGAGCCAGGACCGCAACGGTGTCCGCACTCGCCACAGTTGTTGTCGCTCGAATCAACGAGTACGCAGCTAGCGCCGCAGAGTGTTTCGCCCTCTGCGCAAGGATTAATGCACGCGCCCCCGCCACACACCTGTCCGGCCTCGCACGCTTGACCGCATGCGCCGCAGTTCAGCGGATCTCGCTCAAAATCTGCGCAAAGAATTCCGCCGCAGGTCTCGCACTTGGTGCCATCTGTCTCGGTTCCGGCGTTTTCGATGTAGTTCTTGAGGCAGGCAAGTTCCGATCTGGTGAGGTTTTGATCGAGCGGCATTGGCTTCCCGCAGAATGGCTTCGCTTCGGTCACCTTGAGGTAGAGCAGTGATTCTTCAGGGTGCCCTGGCACAATCAGCTTTCTTTCATCGCAGTCTTTCGTGCCGAGAACGTGAAAGAGTCGTTGGTCGACGCCAGGTGATTCCAGATCGAGATCCGCGCGCGCCACTCCCAGCGCCGTGGCAGACGGAACCAGAGCAGGAACTGGCAAAAAGCGCAGGAATATCACAGTTGCGCAAGTCGTCTTCGGGAGCGGTTTGGCAGCCGCTTGTCGAAGGAAGCAACAGTGCGCATGCTCCCGCGAGGCAGAGGACGAGTCCTAGCTTTCCTAAGCTGTGGCGACTCCGGGCTCGATTCATCAGAAGCTGGCCTCCAGGGCGAGTGCCGCTGTAAGTCGTGATGCCTGCAGGCGCCAGCTTCTTTTCGAATCGGCGACATCTGAACTCATGCTCGCGCTCAGCAGCGATTGAAACGTGTAGCCCCAGCCACCGGCGAGGCGGCAGGAAAACCAGTCGTTGTACTTGTAGCGTACGCCGAGTTCGCCGCCTCCAACGAAACCTAAGCGTGGTCCTTTGCTAGTGTGGTGCGAGCCGTCAAGTTGGTCCGTCGCGTCCTTGAGTTCGCCGCCCGCCAAAATTGCGGTCAGACCCAAGACCGGCGTGATGGTGAGCCACAGCGGTCCGCTCAGTTGCTGATCGAATTCGAGACGCACATCCAGGGTCAAGAGCTGACCGATCTCCGTGCGGTCGGGCTCCTGGCCGTTGTCTTTTTGTTCGGACGTGAGGTCCTCTACGATTGTGTATTTGAATCCGTATCCGAACGCGCCGCCGAGGCGCATCTTCTTTCCGATGCGGGTGAGAAAGCCTGCATGCATCAACGGTCCGAAAGCTTGCGAGTCCTGTGAGTCGTCCCTGATGGTGGCTCGCCCGACCGTTTCTTTCTGGATAAAGCTTCCTAGATCGCTGCGGATGCCCCCGTCCAGGAACACGATAGTGTCGCCAGGTGTGTCTTTTACTGCAGCGGTCGAAGCGGCAGCGGAACTCTTCGTCGAAGCTTTCGTCTTCTCCGTTGTTGTGCTTGCTAGTTCCTTTGGGTGCCGCAGCCTCTGCGGGCGTCACTCCTGTCAGCGCGAAGAGACAGGTCGTCAAGCAGACCGCGATCAATCGTTGAGGGAGTGAGAAACGTTTGGGCGAGCTCTTGCTCGGCAGACTCAAAACCATAGAACAATGATAGTCATGACTTGCGATGCTTCCCAAGTGTAGGTGCCTTCTTTGAGCGAAGAATTTTGATTCGAATGATTGACCAGGGGGGGATGTGGGCACTTGGCGTCGCTGTGCCGACATTGCGAATTGCGTACCGTGCGAGCTACACTAGAAGAGGTTTTCGTCCCGAAAATCGAAACTTCGATGTGCTTGAAGACATTCTAACAATTCAGCAGCGAGCTCTTGGTAAACTGCGAGTCATTAGATGATGTATAGGTCGCGAAGGGCACCTTGAAGGGGATTTGGGGAGTGATGAGATGCGAAGCTTGAGTCAACATATGATGAAGTCGGTAGGGGCGTTAGCAATGCTCACAACGGCGCGTCATGGCGTTCAGTGGATGCTCGAACGATGACGAGTTTATTCCTCAGGACCCTGCCCGAGGGCCGGGCGAGTTCGTGGGGTTGTCCAAGCCACTCAACAACACCTTTCGGGGGTGGTGCGAGCCCGGATATTCAACCTCGGGCGGTGAAGGGGGAACCCGACTGGATGACTTGCGATACCGATTGCCAAGCCTATTGCGCCAGCCAGCCTTTTGATAATCCAGTGGACGAGGCCGTGTGTCCGATTCTCTGGGGGGCGGGGCTCGACACGCGACCGGTGGATGAAGAACAAGCGTGTCGCCGTATCTATGCCGACTTGCGTGGTCGATTCCCCTCTTTCGAGGAGATCAATAACGATTGTTTGGCAAAACCAATCGCGAACATTGTCGAAGCACTGATTGAGACAGAAGACTTTGTATTTCTCAATCAACGCCGCTGGGCCGATATCCTTCGCTACAACAACGTCGCCGTGAATTTCGAGCGCATCTACGACGCGGACATCATCGTGGGCAAGCTCTATCGTGGTCACCTACGGTATGACCACTTCGTCGAAGTGATGAGCGCGCATCCGGTGTTCACGCGTCGATACGACAATGCGAATGACCGCGCCGAGGCGCTGTTCAATATCTACGTGGGACGTCCGCCTTACGACAACGAACGCGTCGATATGTCGAAGCTCTACGTGCTGTGGACGAACGGATATTTCGATCATGAGGAACTTGGAATGCGAGTTCCTGACGCCTTCATCGAGCATCGCTGTCTCAATGCGATCGGAGAAATTGACGAAGCAACTGCCGGCGCATGCACGAGCGTCAAGTGGGGCTACAATCGCGTGGTCGTCCAGCCAGACCATCGCGCCGTGGACAATCAGACCTGGGCTGAAACTCTCACGCGAAAAGAATGGGAATTGCTTCAGACGCCAGGGAGAATCATCGGGCAGTGGCCAATCGTTTGGGAGAACGCAGTGGCCCAAGTGCTTGAGCAATATCTTGGTTACGACGTGGCCAAGTATTCGCCCTCGATCACCCAAAAACTTGTCGAATACGTGCTGCAGCATGGTGGTGACATCCGAGCTGCTCACTATGCGGTGGTCACGTCCCAGCTCTATCTCCAATCCACGGAGTGCGCGGGAACGGAATGCGATGCACAGAAGGAGTTTCCCGAGTGGACGTATGGTCCGCTTCGTCAGGCATCGGCTGAACTTTGGATCGACTCAGTCGGCGCAATGGTCTCAGCACCCCAAGGAGCTTGCGATCATCGAATCACTGAGGTCGATGAGCTCCTAGAGGATTCACCTTCAGGATATGAGGTCATCGCGGCCTCGCGTTGGACGCTCGATTTTCGAGTCGGACGATCTTCGCGTCGACAACAAGTACGCGAACCTTGCGCAAACTCTTGGAGGTTGCCCGGACAATGAAGTTTCTGGACGCTTCACCGCAGTAGGCATCTTGAGCACGGCGACCCAGGAGGCTTTCGTCACTGAACTCTGCAATCCAGCGATGATCAGGCGGGCGAGGCGCGAAGACTGCAGCGATTCTACCGCCCGATGTTGCAGTGAATGAGCCGCTCACTGAAGAAAATGCGCAGAAAATCGCAGACTTTCAGGTGAAGAAATACTTCAGTCGCGTACCGGTGGCCGAGGAAATCGAAATGGCAAAGAGTGGCGCCGCTGCGTGTTCGCCGAAACCTTGCACCGCCGAAACGTTTGGCCGGGGCCTTTGCTACGCACTCTTGTCGAGCAGCGAGATGCTTTTTTACTGAGGAGATCGAGATGACGAACCCAAAGAACTCCAATGACTTGAAAGCTTTCACTGCGACAAAGCCCCGATTCGGCCGTCGTCGGCTACTCGGCGTTGGCGCGGCCGCCCTGGCTGGGTGCCGCTTTTCCTCACATCTGGGTACCCAAGGCGGTTGCGTCGTCGGGTGCGCGCGGGACGATCAAGCACCTCATCTACATCCGCTTGGGTGGCGGATTTCGCTTTCCTTGTGGGTTCAACGCGGATGTGGCGGATCAGTTTAATCCGTTCGGCCTTGCCAATGGGGTGCCGAACGGGGTCGACTGGGGCGTGAGCAAGCTGCTCGAAGACGCAGCGTTCTCTGAGCGAACCCGGTGTCGCCGATTCAGGGATGGCGGCAGTCAGCGCGATGGCCGATCGGATTACTGTGATGCCGACTGTCGATCATGAGCCACTGGCGGGTCGGGCGGACGGAAACCACACGACTGGGCTTGAGCGCTACCTGACGGGAGCGGTCAACGGTGATGCTGGGATTTTTACCCGTATCCAAAAAGGACTGAAAAGTCGCTATGCGGCGGCACTCGCCGAAGAGAAGCTCCTGCTTGCCGCCCTTCGTGATGGGCAGCTCCGGGATGGCGCGGGGACTCGGCGAATATGCGCCGCACCGTCCGCCTGTGCTGAGCGGCGCGAGTTTTGAGCGCTTCGCTGCTGGCGACGATGCTCCGCCTGATTGGTTGAAGGGAATGGTCCGGGAAACTGACGCTCGAATGAGAGATCGTCAGCACCCGGCTTTGCGTTCGATGGTCGACGCCTACATTCAAACTCGTGCCGCGACCGAAGCGTACTCAGCGATCTTTGCGAGTGACCTTCTCAAAGTGAATAGTCGTTCGGACGAAGTCGTCGATGGGCTTTCCAACGACGAACTTCGCACCATGTTTGGCAACTCACGAGAGTCGAATGATGTGCGCTTGGCGTTGCGACTGTTTCACTATGGATGTCCGGCGGTTTACCTGGATCAAGGCGGATACGACAACCATTCGAACGAGGAGGAGAACCTCCCTGGCGAGATCCTACGTCTGAACCGCTTGCTCAGCGCGCTCATGGCAGCTCTTGCCCAGAATGGACCATCCCGATGGCGGAACCTATTGGGATCACACAGTGATCGCGCTCGGGAGTGAATTCTCTCGGACTGCTGGTGGCGGCCGCTTCAATTCTGCGCAGGGGAGTGACCACAGCGGTGACAACAGCACTCGATGGATGTCGATGCCCTTCATGGGTGGACCGGTCCAGGGCGGGAGAGTGGTTGGCGCAACCACCACTAAGACGGATTTGAAGGCAGAAGGTCAAGTCTATAGCTATCGCTCGGTGGTCAATACTTTGATGGATGGACTGGGCTGTGAGCAGTCGGTGTTCTTTCCCGCAGACGATTGCGTGCCGAATCTTTTGGCGGAGGTGTGATGAACCAGCGTGCGTTACTCTGGCTGTTGAGCGTCGGGACGTTTGGTCTTTCGGGCGCTTGCTCAAGCAAAGCCACCCCTCCTGATCTTCACCTGAGTCCGCCACAAGGGCTCGAATGGGGTGAGGGAGGGCCGAGCTTCCAAGTGGAGGCGATCGAGGCTGAGCCCTACACGGGAAGCGATCCCTCCGTGCAGGAGGCTCAGGAGCGGTTGCCGACTGGTTCGGATTTGCATTCTGAGGTGATTCTGCGCAGCTGCGGTCCTCTCGGAGGAGTTTGCCACAATCGCAAGGAGTATCCCGACATGCGAACGCCGGCGAACTTCCTGGCGTTGATCAATGCCCCTTGCAATGTGCAGTCAGGCACGATCGAAGGTGTGTTCGACAGGTGTGAGCGACCAGGTGATCGAGTGACATTTGGCGACAAGGGTCGCGATCATGAGATCGGTTGGCTTGAAGTGATTCCTGGTCCGATCAACGACGACGATATTCGCGAGGACATGCCCGGGCTCCACCTGCACCTGGCGACGTCTGTCGATCAGGACGATATTCGCAACTATACAACTGCCCGCTTTTTTCGAAAGTTTGTCGCTCAAGGCGTGGTGGATGAACTCAGTTATGCGACCTACTCCGAACGCTGGTACAGCTTTGATGACGGTAGACATATTGTCGGGCGCGTGCCGGAATACCGAGTGGATGACGTGGGGCGTTTGCTCCAGGTTGGCATCGAACAGGGCGATTTGAACCGCAACGGCACCTACGGTGCTCAGCCGAATGAAGACGGCGAGGTCACGGGGCCGATCTCGATGATCGAACCCGGGAATCCTGAAACCAGCTATCTCATCGCACGAATGCGCGGTCATATGCAGGATAACGCGATCCCGGGTAGCCGCATGCCGCTAGCGAACCCGCCATTCTCGGTCGCAGAGATGATCTCGCTCTTTTGTTACGTCGAGGGTCTCCCGGCTGATGGGCAAATCAATCTAGAGTCCGATATCGACTACAAGAACTGTTCTTACTCGGCTCCAGAGACTCACTCAGCTCTCGCCATTGAAGGCGCAGGTAAGAACTGGTCGGACCGCATTCAGCCGCTGCTTGCTGCGAATTGCGGTGGTTGTCACTCCGAAGATCGGGCCGAGGGTGATCTCGTCCTCGTCGGCGAAGATATCTACGACTTTCTCCAGGAGAATTCGTCGATTGAGGATCCGATGGGTCGAGCGTTCATCGTGCCAGGCGATCCTCTCAGCAGTTATCTTTACTTGAAGCTGATTGGGGACGACTCAATTGTCGGCAAGCGCATGCCCATCGATCCACTCCTGGGTGAGCGTGAGCTAGCTGATGATGAATTGGCCGACATTGAGGCGTGGATCACGGATGGCGCCGCACCGTAAGGGCTGACGCAATGCCGCAGTGTGGTGATGCCGCCAGAATTGTCGACGATATCTGCCCCTAGCGGGCGGCCGCTGTGGGTCGTATCGCGATTCTTCAGAGAGGTGCGATGGCGTCGATCTTCGCTAACTCCTCATTGCTGAAGGTCGTGTTCTTGAGCGCGCTGACGCAGTCCTCGATTTGATTCACTTTGCTTGCTCCGACAAGAGCCGAGGTAACCACTTCGTCCCTCAGAATCCACGCGATCGCCATTTGGGCCAGGCTCTGCCCTCGCGCTTCAGCAATTGTGGCGAGATTCTTGATTTGCTCGAGCCGTTCAGGAGTGAGCGCGTCTTGCTGGAGAAAACCGTGACTCTTCGCCACTCGGGAGTCGCTGGGCACCTGGCCAAGGTAGCGGTTCGTGAGCAGTCCCTGCGCGAGCGGAGAAAACGCGATGCATCCCATTCCCTGTGTACGGAGCTCATCGAGCAGTTTCGGCTCTACCCATCGATTGAAAATATTGTAGGAAGGTTGGTGAATGAGACACGGTGTCCCCATGCTCCGCAGGAGTGTCTGCCGCCGCTTTTGTCTGTGCAGCGTCGTAGCTTGAAATCCCTACATAAAGTGCGCGCCCCGAGCGCACGATGTAGTCCAGTGCACCGCAGGTTTCCTCAAGTGGGGTCTCCGGATCGGGCCTGTGATGGTAGAAGATGTCGACATAATCTAGCCCCATTCGTTTCAGGCTTTGGTCAACGCTAGATACCAGGTACTTACGTGAACCGAAGTCACCATAGGGCCCCGGCCACATTCCCCAACCTGCCTTGGTGGAGATCACCATCTCGTCGCGGTAGCCGTTGAATTGCTCGCGAAGGACCTTGCCCAGTGTCTCCTCGGCGGAGCCTCCGGGCGGTCCGTAATTGTTCGCCAGATCGAAGTGGGTGATGCCAAGGTCAAAGGCGCGAGTGAGCATGCGCACGCTGTTTTCATGCACATCAACTCCACCGAAGTTGTGCCACAAGCCGAGTGAAATCCTGGGAAGCTTGAGTCCGCTCTTTCCAGTTCGCGCGTAGGGGATTGTTTCGTATCGTTCAGAGGCAGGCGTGTAGGTCATTGATGAGCTCCTAACATTTCAGCTGAGTTCCAATCTTCTCGGATGAACGAAAACGTTTGAAGAAAATCTTGCTTCGACAAAGTTTCCGTTCGACGCGGAGATTTTCACACCTTGTCACGCCATGGTTCGCTCCAGGAGTGGCCTCAATTGCCCTCGTTTTTAGGGACTCGAGTTGCTCTGCAAGAGAAGTGGCAAGGGGACGATTCTTCTAGTTAGGAAAAAGATTTTCATAACCTAAGGAATGAGACATGCTCTGGCAGCGGTTTCATTATTGTTTTCATACACTTGCGTACATTTGCCGTTTGAACGAGTTCAGGTCAGATGAGCAGTATGAGCGGTCGTTCAATGAGCCGTTCTGATGCCGAGAAAGATCTATGAAGCTTTTCGCTACTCGAACACGTCTCCAAAGCCAGCAACTGCAACGCCGCACTTTTCTCAAGGCTATGGGGCTAGGGATATCGGCGCCCCTGGCTGTTCAGATGTCTCAATTAGCGACCGCTCAGACTACCGGGCGTCCGAAGCGCTTGTTTCTCTTCTACCTCCCTCATGGGCTTCCCATTGAGCACTGGGATGTCGGCGACGAGATGGACTTCAGCAAGAGTGGAGTGGGCATTCTGTCGCCTCTCGAACCGTACCGCGAATACGTGACTGTGATGCGCGGCGTTGGCATCAACACTTCGACGAATCACGCCGCGATTCGTTCTGTTTTTACTGGTCAGGAAAGCTCAAATTCGGTCGACTATGAAATCGCTAACCAATTGGGAAGCACGGCACACGTGTTGGGTGCCTACGCGAACCCTTCGGGAGCAGGAGCTGATGGACAGCTGCTGAAGCATGGTGGTTGGGTAGATCCGGTCGCGAATCCCGCCGATGCCCTTGAAGATCTATTTTCCGGCCTGGGTTCTGGGGGCTCGCCTCCCGATCCGAATCAAGTGAGTGAAGTTGAATTTCGCAAAGAAGGGCTGAGTCTCACTGAGAGTGAGCTGGAGTCGATGAGCACCGAACTGAGTGGACTCACGACGGAGCAGAACAAGCTACAAATTCACCTGGAGTCGCTCCGAGCGTATCGCGCAGCACTAGACGGTGGCGGCGGGGTAGGGGCCGTTTCGTGCGCATCGCGTCCTGCTCTGCCGGCCGCTGAGTTCATGGCGGGCAAGGATGCGTACGATCCGGCGTTGCTCGGTTCGGTGATTGAAGGTCATTTGGAAGCAGCTGCCTATTCGATGCTGTGCGGCACTTCTCGGATTATATCGATGCAGAACCTGTTTGCGAATGCTCAGGTGATGATGAACTTTGCCGGACGGACCAGGGATCGCAGCGAATCATCACGACCCGCTCTCCCATTCCTCCAACGGGCAAGTGGACGGTCGTGAACAATTCGCCATCGTGCAGAAGTGGTTCTTCCAAAAGTTGGTCGAAAAGTTTCTCAGCGTGCTCGACACTGAGGATCCTGCAGATCCGGGCCGCAAGGTCCTCGATAACACCACCATCTTGACGATGAGCGAGGTAGTGGATGGCGCGAACCACACTTCGGGCTACTCTCAGGAGACCTGGGACGTTCCCGGTGGTCCTCGAGAAACCTACATTCCGAGCGTGATCATTGGGAAGGGAGGAGGCTTCTTCAAAGGCGGGCAAGCGGTCTATGTACCCGGTCAAGATCATCGCAATCTTCTAGCGACAGTGGCTCACGCGATGGACGTGCCTCTCACCACTTTGGGTGGAACCAACGTCAGTCCCATCGCGGAGGTGATGGCATGAGCCGCTACAAATCGTTGTTTTTTCAGGTGGCGTCCACTCTTCAGCATTTCGTTGCTCTTCGCCTGCGTTCCCAATCCGGCAGAAGATGGTTCGGAAGATTCGAAAGCGACGGGAGGAGGTGCTGGTGCTAGCTCTGGCAAAGATCCGCGTAGCGGAGTGGGGCAGGTCTGCTCAACTTCTGTCGCTGGCGCACGTACCCTGCGACGACTGACACGCAGCGAACTTCAAAATACGCTGGAAGATGTGTTTCCTGAGGTGACGTCGGTCTGGAAGGGCGTCGAATTGACTTCCGATCCAGTGTCTCCGCTCGGCTTCACCACGGACGCCGCGACATTGGTGGTGAACGGCCCGACCTTTAAAAACATGTTGGACACCGCCGAGCACTTGGCGGCACTTGTGACGGCTCCAGGAACCTTTGAAACGCTGCTTCCCTGTGCCCAGGTGGGGGATCGAAATTGCGCGGAAGAACTCGTGAATCGTTACGGGATGAGGCTCTTCCGTCGTCCCCTCAGTAGCGACGAACTCGACTCGCTTCGTCGACTACCAGCAGTCGGTGAGTGTACGATCTGACTTTGCGACGGGGAGCAAGTGGGCGCTCAGTGCGATGATGCAGTCGCCTCACGCGTTCTATCGATCTGAAATTGGCGAGCAAGAAGGTGAGCTGCACAAGCTCACTGGCTATGAGCTGGCGACCAACCTCGCCTACACCTATTCTGGTACCACGCCGACTCTTGAGCTGCTTCAGCGGGCGGGTGATGGGGAATTCGCGACATCAGAGGCACTGCGACGAGAAGCCGCGCGTCTGCTGGACGATCCCGAGAATCGGGAAACTGTCCGCAGCTTCTTTCGGGAGTGGCTGGGGTACGCTGGTGCGCTCAACCAATCTCGTGAAAAGGAGCCCGAATTCGCAGCGAAATACTCGCCCTTGCTCGTGAAAGAAACCGAGACATTCCTTGATGAGGTCGTCTTTGGCGGAGGAACGGTCCAGGAGCTACTCACTGCCAATTACACGATGTTGAACGGCGAGCTCGCACAATATTACGGCTACGGAAATCCCACCGCCGCTGTTTTCGAGCGGGCTGAGCGCCCTCCCAATCAGGGCTTGGGTATCTTGGCCCAAGGTTCGCTCCTGGTCACAACCGCCCATCAAACCGAGACCTCACCGACTCTTCGTGGCCTCTTGTTTACGGAAAACTTCCTGTGCGTGGATCGCCCTGCTCCCCCGAACATCATTCCGCCGCTCGCGGAGGCAAAGGGGATCGAAGAGGCAAAGACGACGCGCGAGAAGTACGAATTACATCACGCTCAAGGTGCTTGTGCGACTTGTCATCGAGGCTTCGATCCGTTCGGCTTCACCCTCGAGCAATTTGACGAAACAGGTCGCTACCGGGCGGACGAAGCCGGCGTGCCCATCAACACGACTTCGACGGTTGAATTGCCCGATGGCAAGAGCTTCGAGCTGACGAGTCAAGAGGACTTGGCCCGACTCGTGGACGAAGCGGATGTGATTGAAAACTGCGTAAGCGGTTTACTTGCGAGCTACATGCTCTCTGGTGGTGGAGGGAGCAGTTGTCTCGCGGAAGAGGCTCGTCGGGCTGTTGCAGCGGGAGACATGACCTTACGAGAGTACTTGATCGACTTGGCGTTCGACGCCTCACTTTTCTTCGCGAACACTTTGAGTCGGCGGACGGGTGAGCCATAGGTACAGCGCTCCTATCAGTGCAATGCTGAGAGCCAGTCACACGTCCAGTGCTCAGCCAAGAGAGCCCGAACCAGATGCCCCTGCCGAGGTCGCCCCGAAAGAATTCGACAAAGCAACGCACGGCTCCCTCAGCGATACACCAAACGCCAAATAGTCGACCACGCATCGCGCCTCGGCGATGCATCAGGACGAGCAGCCCGCACAACACGAAGTGAAGGCCAGCATCGTAAAGTTGCACTGGATGCAGCGATGTGTGCAGCGGAACACCACCCAGTTCGTAGGCGCGAGGATTACTGAAGCTGATCGACCAAGGAAGTTCGCTCATGCGACCCGAAGCAACAACCGGCGGCCAGGCACGCGAGGCGCCCGATACCTTGCCCAAGCGCCACAGCAGGAGTCAGAGCATCAAGTAGAAGTTTTGTGGGCAGCCTGAAGTGACGAGCGATCAGATAGCCGGAGATTGCCCCAGCGATCAGGCCACCATGTACCGCCCCGGCGTTTCTCAACTCGGTCCAGTCGAGCGGGGCCCCACTGACCAGCGCTACGATCACTCCGAGCAGCTTGGCGCCGACGAATCCGCTCACCAGCATGGCCAGACCTAGGTCGTTTACCTTTCGCGGTTCAAGCGCGTCTCGCTTACCGAGAGTCCGGGCTAGCCACAGGCCCAAGAGTACGGCGATTCCGACAAGGACGCCGAAGGTTCCCAGCTCGTAATCACCAAATTTTGCTAAGATGGGCCACACGGCGCGGGACGCTACTCGGTTTCAGCGGATTCGTGAAATCGAGTATCGAACCGCGCCTGGCCGAGCGGTCCGGGCACGTGACTAGACCTTCGACCAGGAACGCTCGCCAGCAGGTTAGCGCTGGCGACGTGCTGCTTGTGCAGGAAGAGGTGGCGGGGGAGTCGAGGCACGTCGTGATGCTTGCGCGGGAAGTGGCGGCGGCAACGAGGCGCCTCCCTTAGCTGCTACGGCTGATGGCGGCGGGGGAGAATTAGGCGCTCCAGGCGAGCTCGGGTGCACCGCAAGTGCAGGTGGGGTCGATGGCGAGATCCCCGCGGCGCGGTTGTTGCGGCGGCGTTCCTCGAACAGGATCAGCTGACGAAGTCCTGAGCCATCCACCTTGCGTGCTTTGAGCTCACTCTCTGTGAGGCGGGGATCCAAGACCTCCGCAAGCGCCATGAGCGCTTCGACCTTCATCGATTCATTCGGGAACGCATCGTCGATGCACTCACTGCGCATCTCATCGTCCTCGAATGTGAGGAGATCCGCATACATCGCTTCGAGTGCGAGCAAGATAGGCGTTGAGAGATCTGCATGACGCGGTGGGAGACGCTCGATCTGCGACAGCTTGTCGATCGCTTCTTGTCGAGCCTTCAATTCTGCAGGGCTCGCAGGAGGATGTCGCACCGGAGGTGTTTTCCCCAGCTCCGGTATCGGATTTTGCGCCTTCAGGACTTGGCGCGGCATCGACCGCAGGGGGGGCCGGGCTTCCAGCGAGGGTCTGAGTGGTCGGGCGACCCTTACCATTCTTCGCGCCTTCATCCTTCGCGGTGGAATCTGCTTTGACGTCCTCCTTCTTGGGAGGTCCGGGAGGGCCTGTGAAGCCAGCGCTGCCAGAAATTTCTGCAATCGCAGTGTCCCACACGTGGGCCAAGGCGATGTGCTCCAACCAGGTTTCCAGGGAAGCCTGGTCGACAAGCATTTCCGGGTCCAAGGGGGTGGCATCCAGGCCTAGGCTCAGCGCCAAGGAAAGCAATTGCTCGACGAGATTGCGAGGCAGATCTGAGGCAAGTCTCTCGGGCTTGATCGCGATCAGGATGCGAGGGAGGTCGATGAGCTTTTGCTCCAGGCCCGCGTTGAGCATGTGAAGCATGCGCACGCGACTGCGGGCATCGTTGTTCTTCCAGAACTTGTCGCGAATCAGCAGCGTCCAAAGAGATTCAGTGTCGAGGTAACGGACGTGGTCGTCGATCGAGACCAGATCGAGCAAATCGCGTGGAGTGCAAATCCCTTCTTCTAGAGCGATCTGAAGGTCCTCTGCCGCTGCTGTGGTCGACTTTTTCGGCGCGATCTTTTCGTGCACACCCGCGGCCTCGACCAGCAGCTTAGAGCGCAGGGCCGTTGCCGGTTCCAAGGCGACCATCAGTCGCTGCGGAGGAAACTCCTCCGTGAACGATTCAGGAGAAAGCCAACCGTCTTCGAGAGCTTGTTGTAGGCATACGGAAAGGTAGCGATCTGTTGCTGTCTCTAGCTTTGATGTGGTCATGACTCCTCGGGGTTCTCGCTTGTCGCAAGGCTCGGCGTTAGGGGTCGTTATGCTACATCGGTGCCCGGCCAGGTCTCGCGCTTTTGTGTGGAAAAATGCAGCAGCCTCGCTCACTAAACCACTCACGGCTGGAACTTAACAATGCTGGTGCGATGAGCCTTCGTGTCGGTCGCTGTCAGAATCCGTGATCTCGAGGAACGACTCACTTTGGTCTCAGCTTGCCTACCCAGCCACAGGAAGGCAGCTGATGACCATGAGCGCCGCGCCGCCGACGGCAAGCAACTGTGAAAAATCGCTGAAGAATTGCAGGCGAGTGCCAGCTTTCGTAGCGAAATCCGAGGTGAGCTGCACAAGCACTGAACCCGTGTATCCCATCGCATCGGCGAGATAGATGCCAAACACGGCCGTCCCTGTGAAACGGGTATGAGCGAGAATTCGATCAAATAGAACTGACCCAAAGGGCACGTAGGTGAGGTAGGAACCCAAGCCGATCAGAATCATCCAGCTCAGGCCGGAAATGAGATCAAGCTTGAGCAAGACCGTCGCGACCTCCAGAAGGACTAACCCGAGCGACATCACAGCAAAGACAAGCTTGAGGGCGAGACCGTTGTTCCTCACGAGCGAAAGCAGTGCGAGCACAAGCATGACTAACACCCGCTACTGGAAGCTCCGTCATCGTGAAAAGTGCTGGCTTTTCTCCGTAACCCAGTTCTTCGAACAGCTCGATGCCGTAGTTGTCGCGGTAATCACGAAACGCTGTCAGGAAGAAGTAGGCGATGAGCAAGAGACTGAGTGGCAAGCCATAGTTGCGCAGGAACTGTAGCTTCTCGGCGCCGGTCATTGAGCTGCGGGGGGAGCGCTCTTCTCCTATCTTGAATGTGACGGCGCTGGTACGCGACTGAGCAGCAGTACTGCAGCGACGAAAAGCGGAGCGAAAAGAGCACCGGTCAAGAAACGGCATCCATTCTTCGCTGACGTCGTGACTGCGCATCAGCCACCTTCCTACGTCTTTCACCACTCCACTTGCGAGAATAAAGGAGCAGGAGAGTCCCGCCAGAAGAAGCTCTGAAGAGCGTCTTCCTTCGAGGTAGCTGACGACGAGGCCCCAAACCATTCCCAAGCAGAGACCGTTGACGAACAACGAGACCATACCTGCAGGATCGGGCTAACCATCGCGAAGGAGAGCAGAGCTGCCCACGCAAGTCCAACAAGTCCGAGCAGCCAACTCGTGCGTGCAGAGTTGGGCAGAGAGGGCAGCACGTGCGCACCGAGGTACTTGGAGAGCGCGTAACCGATGATCTGAGAAATCACTAACGTCGTTTTGAACGAGAGGCCAAACCATTCAGATTCGCTCGAAAAAGTACCGGCCGCAAATGGTTTGCGAAACGCGTACATGCAGAAATAGACAGTGAAAGCTGCAGCTATTGTGAAGGCGTTTCTCACCCAAGGCGCACTCTGGGTCAGCTGTCGGTCAAGGCTGAGTCCCGGCTGGACCGGTGTCCTATTCATGGGCGAAGCAGAGTCGGATGGTTGGAGGAATTCGCTCTCAAGCGACTGAGTTGGGAGAGGGTTTCGCCTACTGACCGACGTGGTAGAAGTCGGGCATGTTGCGTCTGGTCGTGGGGAATTTGAACTACTCGTCTTGGTCGATGCGCGCCTGGCTCGGGTTGCGCCTTGCCGGTGCGGAATTTAGGACTCACGATGTTCACTTGTACACCAAGCCGGGTCACAAGGAGCGCATTTTGGCCTTCTCGGGTGCCGGGCAGGTCCCGATTCTTATCGACGGCTCCCTGAGCGTGCATCAGTCGCTAGCAATTCTTGAGTGGGTCGCGGAAAAGTTTCCTGACGCGCACCTATGGCCCGAGGATGCTCAGCTCAGAGCCCGGGGAAGGGCAATTTCTTGCGAAATGCTGAGTGGTTTTCCAGAGGTGCGCTCCACGATGCCCTGCAACCTCCGCGGTCGAGCCTCGCGGCCAGTTGAAGGTGATGCGATCCGTCCTGAGCTTGAGCGTTTGTTCGACATTTTCGAAGCGTCGTTAGCAACCTCGAAAGGTGCCTACCTGCTCGGCGATTTTTCGATCGCTGACTGCATGTACATGCCGGTACTGGCTCGTTTTCGCAGTTATCATGTATCGCTTTCCAGCACGATTCAGGACTATAGTGAGCGCGTGTTTGCCCATCCGATCGTTCAAGAGCTTGAGCAAATCGCGCAAGTGTCAGAAAGTATCCCTCAATTCGACGAGATGCTCGACTTTGGGGGCGCCATTACGAACAAAGAAGGACCGACGTCAGTGCCCGTTGAATGAGAGACAAGCTTGATCTCAGCGGAGTACCCGAATGCACTCACTGCGGAGTCTGCTGTTTCTCTCAGGCCGAAGACTACCTGCGCGTTGCCGGCACCGATCATGAGCGACTTGGAGACGATGTTGAGCGTTTGACGCACTTCATCGGCAATCGGCTCTACATGAAGATGAGCGAGGGACACTGTGCGGCGCTCGTGTATCAGGAGAGTACTCGCGAGTTTCTTTGTTCGATCTACGAAAAGCGTCCGGACGTTTGTCGTTGGCTTGAAAGAGGCAGTGGGTATTGCAACGCCGAGCGGCACGAGAAGGCTGACCGACCTCTGGTGATGATTCGACCACGCCGCTGAAGGCATTGAGCAATTCAATGATCCGAAACGCTAAATTTTGTCATTCCTGAGGGAACGCCCGCACGAAGTCGTCTTTAGGGTTCGTCGTTGCGGGCGATTGCTGTTCGATTACGTCCCGCCTTTTTTGCCATGTAAAGCGCCTTGTCTGCACGCGAGAGTACGTCAGCCATTTTTTCCTGCGGATGAGCCTGAGCGATGCCGAGCGAAATGGTCACTGACGGAAGATTTCGCCCGTTTTCCTCTGCGATGGAAAGACTCTCCACCGCCTGACGCAAACGTTCTGCAACTACATTGGCCTCGTCGGCGTTTGCACCTGGCAGGACGATGGTAAATTCTTCTCCGCCGTATCGCGCGACAAAGTCCGAGGGCCGACAACGTTCGCGGAGAACCTTGGCAACTTCGAAGAGAACGAGGTCGCCCGCTTGATGCCCGTAGGTGTCGTTGAATTTCTTGAAGTGATCGACGTCGGTCATGACGACCGAGGCAGGGTTGCCTTCGAAATCTGCTCGCGAAAGATAGCGAGGGAGAACTTCGTCAAGCCGGCGGCGGTTGAACAGTCCTGTCAATCCATCAACCGAAGCATGGCGTTTGTACTCGGCCTGAAGTTTGCGGCTTTGACTGACTGCATGGTTGTTGCCTCGAAGCCGTCGAGCCATCAGTGCAAGGAGATTGACTGTCACCTCATGAGACGAGTGCACGAGGCCCCAAAATGCATCGGGACCGATCGCCATCACTCTCGTCGGTCCCTTCGCGAGGACGTATGCGGAACGTGGGCTATCGTCGATGAGGCTGAGTTCACCAACATTTTCACCCTGGAGAATCATCGCTACGGGTTCTGAATCGGGGCTGCCGATATGTACCGAGCATTGCCCTTCCAGGATAAGGAAAAGGCAGCGGAAACCTTCACCCGCCCGGATCAGTTCTTCGCGGTCAGCCAATTCGAAGGTTCTGCATCGGTCCAGGAGTCCCCAGAGTGTCGATAACTCGGCGCCATCGAAGAGCACGCATGACTTAATTTCTGCGCGCGTAAATGGGCGTTCACTGGTGCGGTGAAGTTGAGTGAGAGGCGAGAGTGATTCCGCTGCGGCCATAGCAAGCTGTGTAGCTCAGGTACGGCCGAGTCTCTGAGAACCTTGAGAGGATCACCCCAGGTAGCGAGTTGCAGTCCGGCGAACTCGAATCCGTTTCAGGCTTCGCTCGGCCAGGCACGCCGGAGATCCGCGCTGGAGTTCGCGACACGCTGTGGGGCGTTTTTCGTAGATCCCGCAGACCCAGGCGCCGTCCGCGAATTCAAGTTGTGCACAGTGCCCATCTTCCATCCGCAAACAGTGCCTCTCTCCAATCTCGCGAACAACACGGTCACAATCAGTTCCGAGTCGCTCGTAATCCGCCTGGGTGACGACGACATATTCGTCGGAGCTCGAGAAGCAGCAGGCTCCACACTCACAACAATCGCCAGGCACGAAGTGAGACTACCATGAAGGGGGCACTAGGCGACTGCTTGGGCGACGAGTGACTTGAGTTCGCTGAGATCGTTCATTTGGGAGCGACTCGGCAACGTGCTTGGATCTTCGACATCTGCGAGAATGAGGGTTGGGGGGTGTTCGCCCACTGAGCAGACGAGTAATGCAAAAGCCGGGGATCCGAGAACCTCGAAGTAGCGAGAGGGGATTTGCGCTGCAGATTTCTCAGAAAAGCTGTCCTTGACGAGGATGTCTTTCTTGATGTGGAAAGCTCTGCGAAAAAATGTCTGGATTCGTGGGTGAAGGGTTGAGCTGAAATCGAAGTTCTGTCGCGAGTGACTCAGAATCCTCGCCAAAGGCACGGCTCACCACCAACTCCGTCGCATTGTCGTTGGCTCGTAGCGCAACAAGTCGGGGCAGTGAGAGCCGCGTTGCAATCATTTCAAGAACGTTGTCCCAACCCTCACCCTTCGATCTTTATCCGAGAGAGCCGCGCGTAGATCCTCGATGTTGCTTGGCTGAGAAGCTTCGCGGGTGACCTGCCGAGTCCTCTCCCGGAGAGGGAGGTGCTGCCTGTCCCAGTCTCAGGGCCTGAACAGCGCGAGGCGAGACCTCTTTCTCTTGATTTCAGGGACTGCGCTTTCTTGGCAGACTATCGCGGCCTTCTGACCCCCGGAGCTTGGAGCTTTCTTGTCCAGGGGCAGGGTATTGGCTTGCTCCGCTTCTCTTCTCCTCTTGGATTGTGGGGAGAATTCAGGAAGCTTCTGGAGAAATTTGCTCTTGTTCGCCGTCTTACCGAGTAGAGACGCGTAGCGTACGCGAAAGTTTTCTTCCACGTTCGCCATCAGTTCTGGCACTGTATCGGGATCGATCAGCACCAGGTTTTCGTGACGCGCAAGCAATTTGCGTAACTTAGGATCGTCGGTCCCCCTCAGTCCTTCCGCCACCAGCTCGCACAGATCGTTTGAGAAGTGAGCCAGTGCAGCAGTTCGTTGCTGGTCGCCGAGGAGCTTCGCTCCCTGGGGAAGGGGAGAGGCCATGGCCTCAAGAAGTTGGGGAGGTAAGTGCCATTGTTCCGCGACACCGATGCCCAGCTTCCGGAATGAGAGACCGAGCTCGCGTTCCGCTGCCCGCTCCAGAGAAAGGCCTTCCTTTTGGGCAAGTGTAAGTACTTTGTCGTACTGATCGGGCAGGTAGACAATCGCTAGATGCCGTCCGAGGTTGCAGAACATAGAACAGACCATCGCCTGCTCTGAGTCTTTCAAGTCACAGAGTTTGCCGATCTCCTTCGCCAGTTCGCCGCTCACAAGCGAATGAACCGATGAATCAGCAATGCGTGCCCCGTTCGGTCCCTCTTTTGCCCGATCAAATACAGCAATGCTCAGAGCGATGGATCGCACCTGCTCGAAGCCGAGAATCACGATGGCTTGTTGAACACTGTAGATTTTTCCGCCGAAGCGTTGCAGGTACGACGTGTTGACGACGCGCAGCAACTTGGCGGTGAGGGAATGATCTTTGAGAATTGCCGCGCTGAGTTGCTCAGCGGAATACTTGCCGTCGAAGTCTGCCTTCTTGTTGACGTCCCCTACGTTGGCGACAAATGCCGGCAACTCCCCCTTGCGTCGCATTCGTTGCAGTAGCTTTTTCAAGAGGCTGCGATCGTCCTCGTCGAGGGCGAGCGTGGTCTTGACGTCTAGCGCTGCGTTGTTCGAAGTCTCAGGCGTCTTCCCTGCTTCAGAGTGCGCGAAGGGTTTTGCCGGAGCTGGAGAGCTGGGTCGCTGTTTGTGTTTCTCTGGCGGCTTTCGGCTTGGCCTGTCGCTCTGGCTTGGCCTGTCGCTCTGGCTTGGCTTCTGCGGCGTCCGTTCGGCTTGTCAACGGAGACCAGATCCATCTGGGTGTCGTCCGATCCACGATTGGTTGGCGGGGAGGCCGCGTGCGCGAGCTCAGGGGATCCAGGTCGACGGATTGAATGCGGTGAATTAACTTGAAGCGATTCGATAAGGCGTTTGCGAAGAATTGCCGCTGAGGCGGGCCGTTCTTTGGGATCTTTCGCAAGACAGGATTCGACGACTGCTGCAAGTCCAGGAGGAACGTGCGGCGCAGTTTCGTTGAGCGGAGGGAACTTTTCGTGAATGTGCGCAACGAGCTGCATCATTGGAGCCGCATGTTCAAAGGGCTTCCGACCGGCGAGCATTTCGTAGGCGATCACGCCCAGGGCGTAGATGTCTGTTTGAGCGGCGATCTTGTCGACTTCGCCGAGTGCCTGTTCGGGAGCCATGTACGCCGGGGTTCCCAAGATCTGACCGTGGTTGGTCTTTGAGGTGTCCGTCGCGAGGATTTTCGCGATGCCGAAGTCCATTAACTTGACGGTCAGGGGGTGGCCATCAAGGACGAAAATGTTGGCAGGTTTGAGGTCGCGATGTACCACTCCAGCCTGATGCGCTGCCGCGAGTCCGCTGCAGATTTGGCTGAGGTAGTCGATGATGGTGGGAAGTGGTAAGCGGGCGCCTCCCGACATCTCTTCGCCCAAGTCCTGACCAACCAGCAGTTCCATGACGTAGTAGAAGCGCCCGCCGAGATCACCAAAGTCGAAAATATCGATGATGTTGCGATGCTGGAGGCTTGCCGTAATGCGCGCCTCGTCAAGAAATCGCGCCGAAATTTCTGGAGTGGAGATAGCCGCGTCAAGAAACTTAACGGCGGCGACTCGACCGAGGGCGGGGTGTCGTGCGACATACACGGCTCCCATGCCACCGCGTTTGAGAGCGGACTCGATGACGTAGTTGCCCACGTGTCGTCCGATGAGATTCTCTTCTGTCGATTCCAATGATCCCAATGACAGCCCCGTCTCGCTGTACGGCCACAAACCCACCTGGTTCAGGCCTGGATCACCGGAACTCAGGTGATCACCCGTGATGTCTTGGAACGCCTCGATTTTATGGACCGAGATCGCTAACTTCATCTCGATGAGTCATCACGACGTTCGCTGTTCGGTTTCCGGAGTGAGCCTTTTGGGCTCGGAATGTGCTCTGGTCTTGCTGACTCAACGCGTTGGAGAACCCGATTGGCACCTAGCGAGTCTCCCGCTTTGGGGGACCTACCTGGGTACGGGCAGCATTGAGGACGTGAATTGCGGAGCAAACGCAGAAATTGTCTTTGAAGCGTTTCTGGAAGCCGTTGCTGCCGGAGAGTTGAAGATCGCATGGGCAGCCCTGGGTATGAATCCATATCGCTTCGAGTGCATCGAGGATGTTCTGACGCTTCTGGCTTGTGCACGGATTCACGCGCCTGAAGCGATCTCGTGGGGCAATCAAGTTGTCAGCTACGCACTCATCGAGGCTCACTTTGTTGCCGCCCTGATGAGTCGTGAGCCGACCGAGCTAGGCGAGCTGCAGATCGAGGCGCTACCGGATGCTGTTCTAGCAAAGGCCGTCTGCGGTCAGAGAATCTATTCGCGATTGGGCAGCCGTAGCTTGAAGCAGAAGTGCCAATTCGGACTTTCTTTTCTCGGGTTAGCCGCCTTCATCGAAGCCCTAGAGAATCTTCAGCGGCGCGTGCGACCTGCCGGGCCGTTCTTTGCGCCGGAACCTGGTCAGAAGGAACGCTGGCTCGCAGAAGCGCTGGTGACCTTTGCGCATGAACAGGACACTCTCGAAGCGCTTGAAGAGTACGCTGGACAGGAGCAGGATGAAGAAGCCTCGTGTTCCGAGGCCGATTCCTAGAGCCCCAGCATCGCTAGCTTGTTCTGAAACTCAATCAACAGAGCGTCTCGGTCCCTGGGTGAGCCGTGAAGATCAGCGAGTAAGGCCCTGCCCAGCGCCGCAAACGGCATTGCGCGGGCGCTTCGCCGCGCGAGAACTTCAACGAGCCGTCCCGCTTCTCTGGTCATCGTGGGGTCGACCTGACCCTCGTTCCAAACAGTTCGACACATCTCCACGAGCCGTGAGGCGTCCGTTCGCTCTGCCGCGTTCAGGAGCCCGAGAGCTCCATCGCCCTGACTGAGATGAATATCGGCTCCACGGAATACGTCGCGCATTCCAGGCGGCCTAGCAGATCACGGCCGGTGGCGGTGAGTATTTTTGTGGATCTGCCGTATCTCTCCTAGTGAAGTTGGGCTCGAATCAAGACAAAGCGCTCGGATTCGCTGGGTGGTGCGCGGCTCTGGCGGAAGTTGAGACTCCATCTGAAGTCGAAGTCCAACCTGGCACAGTTACGTCGACTCCTGCTCCGCGTCTCGACGTCGTCAGCGGTGAGCTCTAACTACTGGCGGCTTCTTCAACAACTTCGATCAAAGCCGAGGCACGAATGGGCTTTGCCAGGTACTTGAATACATGGAGATCATCCGCCCGACGTGCGGTTTCGTCACTAGGTTCTCCTGTGAGCAAGATCACCTTCGAGCTCGGACAAATTCCCTGGAGGTCGCTGGCCAGATCGAGTCCGGTCCCATCAGGCAAAATGAGATCAGTCACAATGACATCAAAGTGCTGTGCAGACGCCTCACGTACGCCTTCCTTGGCGGATCCGCATGTGACGACACGATGTCCGCGTCTCCCGAGGAAATGACTAAACACATTGCGAATTGCAGGTTCGTCATCAATGACGAGTATGGAGTAGTTCGTTTGTTCCGTCACAAGTCCCTCAAAATCCAGTATAGGGGGTCTGCGTTGGGGGCGTCCAGGGAAGCCGCACGAAACTATGGAAGGTCACCTGAATCGTCGAAGAGTATGGGTTCAGGCCTGGCCCTTGATTGTTGCGAACGCCACTTCGCCGATTTTAGGACTGACAGACACTGCTGTGCTGGGGCACGGGGGAAGAGTTGTTGATTTAGCAGCTATCGCGCTTGGTTCGTTGATCTTTAGCTTTGTCTACTGGACTTTTGGTTTTCTGCGCATGTCGACCACCGGGTTCGTGGCGCAGGCGGCTGGCGCTCACGACTCCAAGCAGCTTGTGGTTGCGGTCGCTCGACCGGTTCTCCTCGGGGGCGCGCTCGGAACCATATTGTTTTGTTCACAACGATTCATCGAGCTGAGTGCTTTTCAGATTCTAAGTGGTGGGGCCGATGCTGAACACGTAGCCGCGGAATATTTTCGAGCCAGAATTTTCGGGGCGCCGGCAGCGCTGGCCGGATTCGGCGCCAGCGGCATGTTGATTGGACTCGGTCGCTCCGGGACAGTGCTTCGATTGCAACTTCTCACCAATGGATTGAATGCAGCGCTCGACCTTCTGTTCGTCCTCTCTTTCTCCTGGGGAGCTCAAGGGGTGGGGCTAGGTACCGCCGTCGCCGAGTGGGTAGGGGCGAGCGCAACTCTCTTCGCGGTTTGGCGAGAGTTGAGAGTGAGAAACTGTACGTTCCCCTCCTGGTCCGTGATTTTCGAACGTGCGGGTTTACTTCGAACGTTACGCGCAAATGCTGACATCATGATCCGCACTCTCGCTATGATCTTCGGATTTTCTTTGTTCGTGAACCAAGGTGCTGGTTACGGAGCGAACACTCTTGCGGCAAACCACCTGCTTCTGCAGCTTGTATCGCTCAGCGCCTTTTTCTTAGACGGCTTCGCCAATGTAGTGGAGTCTTTCGTGGGCCGCGCGATTGGAGCCTATGACCGTGCTTTGTTCCTGCGTTCCTTGCGACTGACTTCTGAGGCCGCCGGCACGTGCGCGCTAGCTTTGGCCGTTGCGATATTTTTCGGCGGTAGGATCGCCGTGAACGCGTTGACTGACCTGCAGGAGGTGAGGGCGCTGGCCTACGAGTTCTTGCCTCAAGTCAGCTGCTACGTGTTGCTCTCGTGCTTCGCGTTTCAACTCGATGGCGTGTTTATTGGTGCGCAATGGACGCGAGCCATGCGGAACATGTCGATCGTGTCCGCCGGTGTATTCTTCCTTCTTAGTCAGGTGCTTTTCGCGGACTGGGGCAATCGAGCTCTGTGGTGGTCCTTCGTGGCTTACGTCGTCACCCGGGGACTTACACTGAGCTTCGTGTTGTTCCTGCGCCTCAGGCGCGATGACTGGCTGTCGGCGGTGAGCCCCTCGCGCTGTTCTGTTGAGAAGGATTGATCAGTCAGCGACTGCGCTGGCGAGTTTTCCGACTTCGCGTTGAGTCGTGAGCAGCCGTCGTGCTTTTTCGTACTTGGGCTCTTTCCAGAAGGGTAGACAGCCGTTGCAACCAAGCCCGCAGCAGCCTTCGGCTCCAAGCTTAGGCGGCTTGCCGCCCTTCATCGAGCGTAAAACTGCACTGCGTTCTTCGCTGGGACGAACAAGATCTTCCGTCTTCACGAGTCCAAGCTCAGCACCCTGAGTCTTGTTGTTTTGTTTGAGTTGAAGCTGCTGCTCCTCGGTCATCGGACGTGCCTTTCGGGCGATCGTCAACTCCGGGAGCAGGCGTTTGAGTGCTTGGGGATCTTCGGCGTGAAACGCGGAGAGCGGGATGCGCAAAGCTCGATGCTCGCCAGCCGTGAACTTCTCGGTGACTTTGCCATTGTCGGCGTTCGTGAACTCATAGAGACGGAGTCGGATGCACTCGAGGCTTCCCTGGGGCAAGAATTCGAGAACGTCACCTTCGAGAAGCCTGTTTTTTACTTCGAGGATGAGATCCTCCCCCTGCCACTCGCGAATGAACCCACCGTACTCAAATGCGCTCAATGAGCCGCCGTGGTCGAAGTTGTGCCCCGTGTTTTCGAGTCGTCCAGTATGAAAGCCGAGAGTATAGCCGCGCGAAGGTACGGTGGAGAGTTCGGCTACATAGGGGGAAGGGTCGAAGTTTTCAGGATCGGCATAGTAGGCATCAATTGCCGCACGATAGGCGCGAGCAACCACAGAACCGTAGTATTCGCTCTTGTTTCTGCCTTCGACCTTGAGTGAATCGATGCCCAACTTCAGGTAATCGGCGAGCTGAGGCATCAGGTTGAGATCCCGAGAATTGAGAATGTACGAGCCGCTTGAATCCTCCTCGATGGGGTAGAGTTCGCCCGGCCGAAATTCTTCCTCGAGGAAGAAGGAGAACTCGTTCATATTCTTGTCGTTGATTTCGACAGTGCCGACACTCCCGTCGGGACGAGTGACTTTCAGATTGTATTTCCAGCGACAACTATGGGCGCAGCTTCCTTGGTTCGCACCACGCTCAGCCATGTAATTGGAAAGCAAACAACGCCCCGAATACGTCATGCACATCGCACCGTGGACGAATGTTTCGAGGCGAATGTCCGGGCACTTTTGGCGGATCTCGCTCAGCTCCTCGAAACTCACTTCTCGGGCCATCACGCACAGTTCCGCCCCCTGGCTTTGCCAACTCTTGACTGTCAGCCAGCTCACGACGTTGGCCTGAGTGGAGACGTGAAGTTCTAGTTCGGGAGCATGCTCTGCGAGGTAATGGAACACCCCTAAGTCAGAGACGATGACGCCGTCGGGCTGCATTTCCCGAATTGTTGCGAGAAAGGCAGGCAGCTTCTCGATATCGCGATTGTGAGCAAAGAGATTGAGCGTCAGGTAAACGCGCTTGCCCCTCTCGTGGGCGAAGGCGATCCCTTCGCGCAAGTCCTCCAGTGAAAAACCGCTCCCAGTCCGCAGACTCATGTCGGGGGTCCCCGCGTAGATTGCATCAGCACCGTAGAGAATCGCGACCTTCATGCGATGTAAGTCGCCGGCTGGCATGAGCAGTTCGGCCCGTTCTGGGCGTGGGCGAGGCTTGCGGGACGCTGAGTTTTGCAGGGAGGAGGTCACAGGACCGGCCCCTTAGCACGCTTTCGTTCCGCTGGCCGCTTGATCTACGCCCCGACCTTGCCATGGTCCGGCGGGTGGAAAGCATTTTGTCGGATCTGCCTGCCCACAGCGTCGAAGGGACGCTGAAGGAGCTATGCATCGCGGGGAGTCTCCATCCCCCGCGTATTCTCGTGCTGTACGGCTCGCTTCGCGAATCCAGCTTCAGTCGCAAGTTGGCCAAGGAGGTCGAGAGAGTTTTGGCTCACTTCGGGGCAGAGGTGCGGGTCTTCGATCCGGTCGGACTTCCGGTCTTTGATCGTACTTCGAATGACCATCCCAAGGTGCAGGAGATTCGCGAACTTTCCCTCTGGTCAGAGGCCCATGTTTGGATATCGCCCGAACAGCACGGCAGCATGACGGCAGCTTTTAAGAACCAAATCGACTGGCTCCCGTTGTCGGATGGAGCGATTCGGCCGACTCAGGGGCGTTGCTTGGCAGTCATGGAAGTCAGTGGTGGTTCCCAGTCTTTCAACGCAGTCAATCAACTTCGTCTTTTAGGGCGTTGGATGCGCATGTTGACGATCCCTAATCAATCTTCAGTCGCCCAGGCGTGGCGAGAATTCGAAGACGACGGGCGCATGAAGCCGTCGTCCTATCGAGATCGCGTGGTGGATGTGTGCGAGGAATTGTTTCGCTACACGCTTTTGTACCGTGACCGGGTTGATGCGCTTCATGTCCGTTACAGCGAGCAAAAACAGTTGCGCGAAAAGGGCGAGCTCGAGAAGGGAAAAGGCGTTTGAATGAGAGTCCTCGGTCTAGAGACTTCGAGTACACGCGGCTCGGTGGCACTGGTTGAACAGCAGGAGAGCGGTCCGGTCGTCGTTGCTTACGCGTTTCACGATGAGGCGAATCAGCACGCCGAGCGGCTTTTGAGTCTCGTCGACGCAGTACTCCAGGAAGCAAGTTGGGGAAAGTCTTCGATTCAGCGGATAGCCGTGGGAGTGGGGCCGGGATCGTTCACGGGAGTTCGTGTCGCATTGTCGCTGGCCCAAGGGCTCATGCTCGGGCTGGGGATCCCAGGGGTCGGGGTGGGGTCGCTGCGCGCCGTGGCAGCGGGGCACGATGTCGCGGATACTCGGCTGCGTGTGGTCGTGCGAGACGCTCGGCGCGATGAGTACTTTGTCGCTGCCTATTCGGCATCTGGGGAAGAAGTGGTGGCGCCCCATGCCATTGCCCAGGACGGGGCGGGAGAATGTCTCGCAGAGCGCTTTGTCGGGACAGAGCTACGTTGTACTCGGTACAGAAATTGCTGGATTGCCCTGTGCGCTGGGGGACGAATCGACTTGCCCCGATGCGCGTCCGGTTGCTCGCATTGGGAGCCTCCTCGTCCCAGAGGAAAACCAGGTGGAGCCTCAGTACGTACGCGGACCCAATATTCTCCGGCCTCAGCTTCCTGACTCGCCGCTCAATCAACCGCGCAGCTGACCGCTCAGCTTCGCGGCGGGCGATCACGAAGTTTACTTCACGATAATGTAGCGACAGCCTGAGCAGGCTGAATCGGCTGGATTGTCGCAGTCTTCGCCTTCGTCGACGACCCCGTCGCCGCAATAGCTTCCCAAGCGACACTCCGCTCCGCATTCGTTGTAGCCACCGTCGTTGACTCCATCGTCGCACTGTTCTCCGAAGGCGACGATGCCGTCGCCACACTCTGGGCGACAGTCAGAGCGGCTCGTATCGAAGCCGGCAAGGGTGAGCTTGAAGGTGGAGCCGGTTGGCTGGCGCTCCGCGTGGAAGATTTTGATTTCGTAGACGTTCCCCGGAGTCATACCGAAACCCGGATTGGCGCCGTCGAGGGTGACGCTACCAGCAGCTGCCGAGTGTTTTCCTCCGAGGTCGAGAGCGAGGCGGTTATTCACAAACACCCAGACGTCGTCGTCACCAGCGAAGTCCAAGGTGGCTTTGGTATCAGCGTCGAAGGCGAACCAATAGGCGATTTCTGATGTGAAGCCGTAATTGTGCATGGTGCTGACCCCGGTCAGGGCTGCCTCGGTCTGGGTCCCCTGTGAACCTCCTCCGTAGGTGTTGCTGTCGCCGTCGTAGATTTCTGCGGCGAGGCGCACGCTATCCATGGGGCTCGGAATGTTGTCGACGGGGTAGAAGAACGGCGTGCCGTCGTAGGGGCCGCAGGGATCAGTCGCGCAGTTTTTCATGTACTCGTCGCTCCAGCCCTTGGTCCAGAAAAAGGCTTCACCCTTGCTGCCCCAGCGGTTGACGTACGCTTTGCTTGTCGCGTTCTGGTAAAGAACGATCTCGCTGTTGAAGGTGCTGGAGTTGGCGCCATCATCGTACCACTCGCCCATGGTCGATGAGCAGTCTTGGTCGCCCGTTGGCACGGGATTTCCCGCAGCGTTGAGAGCGGTCTCGACCATTCCGGTCTTGACCTTGTCCGACAGGGTTCGTGTTTGCACAAGAAACACCGAAGGCCACATGAGAGTCCGCGAAGTCGCGATAAGTCACTGGGATTCGAAGGATGCACTCACCGGTATGGGGCGACTTCTCGCAGTCACCGCTGGTTGATTCGTTGGTGCACGTGTAGCCGCCCTCCTGCTTGCAATCGGCGCTACAGCCGTCTCCGCTGAGAGTGTTGCCATCGTCGCACTCCTCACCGAGGACCAGTCCGTCACCACAGGTAGATGTACACGCTCCGCCACTGCAATTGGGTGCAAATTGGCACTGAGCGGTGCAGCCCTCAATCAGCCCGGGCTCGCACATCTCTGCGCCTTCAACGATGTCATCTCCGCAGAGTCGTCGCAGAGCAAGCCTGACCCTGCTCAGGGCATTTGAAACCGATTTCGATCTTACAATTGTCGCTGCAGCCATCGCCAGCGTTGGTGTTCCCGTCGTCACATTGCTCGGGAAAAGCTGAAACTCCGTCACCACAGACAGCGAAGCGGTCGCACAACTTTCCAGGTGTGGGGCAGATGTAGCCGGTGTCGATGCCTAGACAGTTCGCGTAACAGCCGTCATCTCCCTGACGACCGCCGTCGTCGCAAACTTCGTCTTCGGTGAGCTCACCATCGCCGCAATTGACCGGAGCCTCTCTGCCTTTGTTGGGGTCGGTGCCGGGGTCGATTGCCAGGATCGCCGTCGCCGTCTCCGAGATCAATGGTGCCGTTGGTCTGGCCTGGAGAATCGCTTGTGCCCTCGGGATCGGCGCCGCTGGTCGGACTGCAAGCAATGAAAGCTGCAATGCCGGTCGGGATAATTAGAAAAGTTAATTTACTAACAAGGTTGGGCATGATTTTCGGCTTCTCCGGATAAGCAGTGAGCGGGGGACAGGAGCGAAGCTGCCGCTGAGATTCTTTCTGAGCTCCCGACGGAGTGCCTTTAAGGCAGGGCTCTCGCGCGGTGGCTCGTCAGGGATAGGTCGGAAGTTCGCCGGTGTCCGTTCATTAAAGCGTGACACGGTTTCGTGTTGGTAAATTGAAATTAATAACCGGCAGCGCTTTCAAACGACCGCGCCTTCCGCGCCACATTGAAAGCTTTCAGCGCGGCAAAATGGCGCTGTATGCGCGTGGATTCGATACGACCCACGGTTGGGCTCCCGTGTCGATAGCGGGGCGCCATGCGCGAATGCCGAGATCCTCAACTGACTGGGTCCGCGGGCTATGCGACAAGGGAGACGGCACCTGGGCAGAAGCTGAAGCGGCGCGCGGGGACGGAAACGCGGCTTCCACGTTGAAAAGCTAGACTATGAACGTGCCCATCCTGACGAACGACTCGGGCGCGACTCTCCACGGCTAGCCCCTTCAGTTCGAAATACACGTCCACCTCAAGGCCCAGGGGAAGAGGACGTTCACTTTCCAGCCGGATCCCTCCAGCGGACACATCGACTCCCTTGGCTTGAACGGCGGCTTCGGGCGCGTCGAGTAGCACAGGGCCATCAAAAGACGTGCGTGGATGCTTTCGTCGATCGTCTCGAATCATCGGGTCCCCCTGTCTCATACCTCTGTCTCAAGCGAACGTCCGCGTTGGAAGAGTCTTGAGGTCGGCGCAGCCTGATCTTGACTAGTCTTGAACGATTCTTTGAGGGCACGGCCCTGCAGCATCTTTCTGAAATCATGCAGAAATCTACCGGAAGCAAATGGGGCTTCTCGAACGGGAGCTTCGGTCTCAACTGGGGATGCGATGAACCGGCCACCAGGTCGGAATTGACTCAAGGTCAAAGCGCGAGCGCATTGTCGTCGTCCTCATCTTCCTGGCTTGCGCGATCTGCGCGATCGCCGAATCCCCGAGCGAGGTGTTTGTCTGTCGCGTTTTCTGTATCGTCGCCGTCAGTGCGCGGATCGAGGGGTGCAAAGAGATCATCGAGGTCGGTCTCGCTCAGGCTCGTGAGGCCCTGAGCGTTGCCGAGAATGGTATCGGCCAAGTGTCGCTTCTTTGCTTGGAGCACCAGCATGCGTTCCTCAACGCTTGAAGCTGCGATCAGATTATAGACAAACACTGGCTTCTTCTGCCCAATTCTGTACGCGCGGTCGGTTGCCTGCATTTGCGCGGCTGCGTTCCACCAGGGGTCGTAGTGAATCACAGTGTCGGCTGAGACGAGGTTGAGTCCTGTTCCTCCTGCTTTCAGGCTGATGAGGAAGACATCTGCCGCACCTGCTTCGAACTTGTCGACCAGCCCTTGGCGGTCTTGTGATGCGCCGGTGAGGCAGAGGTACTTGAGATTCCGTTCCTCCAAGCCTTTTCCTAGGAGCGCCAACATTCGAGCGAACTGAGAGAAAACAAGTATGCGACGACCTTGCGCAAGTTGGGCTTCGAGCAATTCGAAGAACAACTTGTATTTTGCCGAGAGCTTCACTTTTCGAGCTGACTCGACGGGAACAATTCGCGGATCGCAGCACACCTGACGCAGCTTCATCAGAGCATCGAGAATAGTCACAGCCGAGCCTGCCATTCCCTTGCGCGCAATGGCTCCACGCACTTCCGAATCAGCCGCGAGTCGAATGCTCTCGTAGAGATCGCGCTGATCTCCCGTGAGATCAACCGCCCGCACTAGCTCTGTCTTGGGGGGCAGATCTTTTGCGACAGACTCTTTCAAACGCCGCAAAATAAACGGCTCGACCCGACGTCTGAGTACTTGTAGCTGTTCCTCATCACCATGTTTTTCGATGGGGTCTCGGAATTGGGTACGAAATTCCTGCTGCCGTCCCAGCAGTCCCGGGTGAGTGAATTCGAACAGCGCCCAAAGTTCTCCGAGATTGTTTTCAACCGGCGTGCCGCTCAGAGCCAGTCGATGCCGTGCGGAGAGTGCTCTCACCGAAGTGCTGGCCAGACTGCGAGCATTCTTAATTGCCTGAGCCTCATCGATGATCACGTAATGGAATTCGCGGTCCGTGAGCGGAGTGAGATCACGAATGAGCACAGGGTAACTCGTGATGATCACCTCCGCCTTGCTGAAGTCCGGGATGAGCCGATGACGGCGCGGTCCGGAGTAAGTGATCACGCGCACATGAGGCGCGAACTTTTCGAATTCGCGCTTCCAGTTACCGACCAAGCTTGTGGGGGCAACCACCAGGGAGGGGATGTCCATGCGTCGCGCCTCCTTCTCGCGTGCGAGGAGTGCGATGGTCTGGAGGGTTTTTCCTAGTCCCATGTCGTCCGCCAAAACACCGCCCACGCCGGCGTCGCGCTTGTGCTCAAGCCACATCAGCCCCTCATGCTGATAGGGGCGCAGCTCGGCTCTCAAGGCAGCAGGCTGGGGTGTCCAACTCGGCCCTGCCTTGAGGGCGCGCGCTCGTTCGAGCCAGTCGACGCCAGCGAGCCATTGAAGTTCAGGTCCTGTCTCTGTAAACGCTTCATCCAGATCCCCCAGCTCAGTGACTCGAGCCATCGGAAGGCTGAGTTCCTCGTGCTTGCGACCGTCGTCGGGATAAAGATCGGCAATAACCTGAAGGATCCGTTCAAGTCGCTTCCACGGCATCACCACGAATCTGCCATCGCCTAACGGCACTGCACGAAAGCGGGCCGGACAGTTGACAAGGGACTCGAGGCTCGTGCCTTCAGAGCACTGTTCGAGAAGCTCGATCAGCGCGGGAACGAGATTGTAGGCCTTTCCACCGATTTCTACGCCGACCTCGATGTTGAACCAATCAAGTTTTTCATCCGGTTCGGCCGTTGCGTACCAGGGCACGGAGTCGGCGACTAGTCGGGAAGGGAAAGCTGTCATCGATGGTGACGCGAAACCCCTGCTGCTGCAGTTGGGGCACAGCATAGGCAGCGAAGGAACAACCGACGTGAAGTTCGCTAGCAAAGGTAATCAGGTAGTTGGCGATCGAGTCATAGTCGGGCAAGAATCCCGAGAGATGTGCGATCTCCAGCGCGCCCAGACTCTCCAAGACTCTCGCGGCCACGCTTTCGGCCGACATGTCGCGCTCCTCGTCGGGAAGCGCGAATTCGTCATCGGCCGTGGGGCGAACTCTTTGATGGGGATACTCAAACTCAAGAACAGCGACCGCGGCGGTCACCTCGCGCTCGCCCTCTTCGTCCTCCAGGAGAACGTCTTCGCCCAAGAGCCTCACATGTGGAATGAAGGGAAAGCGCTTGGAACTGACTGATATTCTGTTCAGTGTTCTGGCCGTGGCTCACGCTGGGCCGCTCATTCTGCAGTCGTCCCGCCACTTTTGCTGCAGAAACACCTTCCACAGACCGTCTGAACCACAAATTTGCCCGAGAAACAGCCTTGTTATTCGGAAATTACTCTGGATGGGCGTTCAGCGGTTTACAGCTGCAGAACCATCCAGCGCACAAAGTGCTCACGGACGCGTCACCGGAGCTTCTCAGCGTGGAGAGCCACTGTCGTGAACTAGACCTCTTGAAACGGAACAATCATCGCCCGGGACAGAGCTCCGTGCTGAGGCTTGTATTGTTCCTTGTAGTCCTCGTGGGCGAGTTCCACCATGCGATGGGCTTCTTCGATGCCATAGACTTCCGCAATCTCGCACGGACTCACTTTTCCAGGCTGCTGCTTGTAAGTGAGGAAGTAGTGCTTGAGACGTTCGATGAAGTTTGAGGGGCAATCGGTGATGTCGTTCCAGTTTCCGAAAGCCGGATCGTTCTTCATGACGGCGATCAGCTTGTCGTCCGCTTCGTTGTGGTCGATCATGCGCAATCCACCGATCACGCGCGCAGTGAGCAGAATATTTCCGTGGGGGATAGGTCGCTCTGACACAACGCAAATATCGATGGGGTCGCCGTCGCCGACAATGCCAGTTCTTCCGGTCGCATCCATGCAGCGTTGCGCGACTCGGTCTGCACAGAGGGTTTGTGGAACCAGACCGTAAGGGAAGGGGCAGGTGTTCGAGTACGTCTGGGGACGATCGACCTTCAATAGCCCTGAGTCCTTGTCGAGTTCGTACTTTACTGTGTCAGTAGGGACGACTTCGATGAAGCAGCTGACGCGATGGGGGACTTCGGTGCCGATATGTACTCCGTGCCACGGGTGCGCCTGGAACAAATGAGTCTGATAAAGTCCGGGAATCATCGACCGGACTGAACCGGCAGCCGAGGAGGGGGGAGGAGCGTCGTCGTCTGTCATGTCGGGGCCGAGACTGGTGCGAGGGGTCTCGTATATCAAGGAGTAAATGATTTGCGCGTGTATCTGGCTGGATACACCTTGTTTTTCGGTGCGTGAGGGCGCCGTGAGGATCAGCGGATTGAGCCAAGAACGAGGACTCCTAGGGGCAACAGGAGTCCCCCATCCACCCAAAAGGCAACCGTCGTTTTAGTCGTCGTTTCGTCGATCTTCGTCGCCGCTATCCCGAGAAAACCGGCCATTGCCGTGAGCGGCAGTGGATCGGCGAGTCCAAGCCAGGCAAGTCCGCCGGCGAAAAGGCAGAGAGCCAAGCTGATATATCGATTGACCCGGATCCCCCAGCGCAACGCAGCTGTCGGCACTCCTCTCTCCCGATCTTCGTCAATGTCTGGAACATCGAAAAGTAGAGCGTTGACTGTGCAAAGTAGGCCAAGCGTCACGGTCAGAATCAAGGCTTCGAAGACAGGAAACTTATGAGAAATTCGGGCTGCCGGCGAAAAAGGTGATCCATCTCCAGCAAGCAAAGGGACCCACACCACCGCGATGGCTACAGCGAATCCGACGAAAGGAGCTTTGACTCCCGGAATCGATTTGAGACGCCGCCGGTTCGTTCGACGCCCCCAGGGCAGGGCGTACGAGCTGCACAAGGAGAAGCCGAGCACAAGCAGTGAAAGACTCCAACGATTGAGCCTGGACACAAGAGGCATCAAGACAAGGAGCGAGCCAAGGCTCAACAGCAGATGCGTGCCGGGACTCGGGCCTGGTGATACTTTGAACGCGTGTCTTTCGTTCACGTGACTTGACCCAAGACGTCCACCTTTCCCGTCGACGCCGCGGTCCAGGTTGTAAAGCGCAAGTGTTGCAAAGAAGATGATCACTGGCAGTTGCGCGCGACCCTGACGCCAGCTGCCACCAAGCGTTTCCTGGCAATAGATGCTCAACAGCGTCACCGAGGAAGCGACCCAAAGTCGCAGTTCGAGAAACCACTCCAACGCTCTTCGGAGTGCCGAGGCAGCGTCGAAGCCCGTGGGCGCTTGAACAGTCATCGCCCCTTCCAAATCAAGGTCTCGAAAAGCGGAAGTCCGAACGCCTTGGTGGGGATAGTTTCGACGATGGCAACGGGAACTCGAGCCTGCTGCGCGATTTGTCGATAGTCGTAGAGTTCATGCCACGGGTTTCCTGAGTCGCGAGATGAAAAAGAGCGAGGGGAGGGAGATAGTAGCACTTCTGGATCAGTCGAACGAAGACGGAATCGGAGGGCGCGTGAAAGTCGACGCTCACCAATAGTCCGTTCGGCCTGAGATGCTTGCTCAGGCGATTCATAGCTTGTTCGAGCTGAGCCCGGCTGAAGACGTTGAAGAAGAACGGCGCCACGATGGCGTCAAAGGACCCATCCAGGTCGTGAACATCTCCGCACACGACATTCGCTTGTTGCTCTGCAGCCGCGAAGCGAGCGCTGAGTCGAGCCAGCATTGCCGAAGAAGTGTCGACTGCGGTGACCTGAACCCCTCGTGCTGCCGCATCGCACGCACTCGGCACCCGTACCTGCACCAACGTAGAGCACTTCATCTCCTCGCTTTAGGTAAGGCAGATGAGAGTTCTTGGCACGACCAATTGCTCCTGCAGAGTAGAACCAGCCGAGCCAGTCATAGACCCCTGCAATTGCATCATAGGGGCTATGTATCGGCTGATTCACGGCGATTTGCGCTTACTGGAAGACGGTGTCGCGTACAGGACGTCGATGCGAGCTCAAAGGAACGTGTAAACGAAACTCAATGAGGTTGTTACATCCAGTTTCTCAACACCTGGCAGCGGGAGACTGTTGTATTGCGTCTTACTACCGATCGCCAACGAGAGCGCATTGACGAGTTGCATGCGGAGTTCGGCGTTGAAGTTGAAGCGAACTGCCTTCGTTGATCATCGATTTGTACAAGCTCAGCGCCTGTACGGAGAGCCAAGCGATCGTCGAGCTTCTGGTCAAACCCGAGGAAGCCTCGAATGTTGTGATCCACTGCCGTTCTGTCGCGAGGATTTCCCTTCGTCGATGGCAGTCTGCAACGTTTCGTCGGTGAGGATGTCGTACTGCAAGTCGTAGCCAGCCTCTAACCAGAACACGGTGCTGTCGTTGCGGATAAAGGCGTAGGAAAGACCTGGGTCGAAACCCATTCTCAAGTTGAGCCCTTGGAATCGGTCGCGTCGTGCTTGGACCGCCATGAACGCAGAGAGATGGTTCGTGAAAAAGTAGTCGTAACGAAGACGAGCTTGGTAGTTCTCGATAGTTGTTTCCATGTCTTCGTCTTCGTCTTGACGAGACCGCGCATAGTTCGTTGCTGCGACGAAGGAGAGCTCATGGACGTTCCGTCGAAGCAAGAATCGGGTGCTGCCGGTGAGTGCGGTGGATTCGGAGTTTCCGCCTGCGACTAGCGCGCCGCCCTGAAGATCGAGTTCCGTTGTGTCCGTGACATCATCGGCGCGCTCTGCCGCTTTTTGGACATCCTCGGTAGTGACTTCCGTTGCTCCGCTTGTCACTTGGGCAAGAGCAGGAAGGGAGACGAAGAACGCGGCAGAGAAACTGGTCAGTCGTAGTGTTTTGTTCATGTCGGAGCTGTCTGGCTGAGGGCAGTGTTACTGTTGTTTACATGAGTAGTCGCCGACAAAGACGGCAGACCGCGAGCATTCGATCACTTTCGAAGATGCCTCAGAGTTTGGTTGTGAGTGACCAGTGACCGCAGGCTCAAAGTGAAATGTTTGTGAGAGGGGCGTGCGGCTGAGCATTGCCAGCCTCAGATCGACCGAATCACAGCTAGGACAGGCTGTCCGTCGTGCAAGTTGTTCGACTTCAGCATTGTCGCTGTAAACATTGAGCATTCCCAAAACGGAAAGCGCAATCAGAAGAACGCTGATGAGCTGGTCGAATAAATGGCTTCACTCACGCCCCCTTGGCAGAGAGGACGCTACTTGCTGGGGCCGGCCATTTCCAGCTCGTAAAACGGGAATGGTAATTCGCGAGTCCACCAAAGCCCGCAGCCCACTTGGACGAAGTGCTTCTGCAGGATGCCCTTGTAATAGGATCCGTTGCGAATGAAGATGTTACTATCCGTGCGCTCCTTGTCGGTACGCTCTCGCAGATCCAAGCGCGTTGTAATCTCGGCGTAGAGCAGCCCGCGACACATTGCGGCAAGGTTTGCCACAGCAGGAGCAACATCCGGGTCAGGCAAATACTGTAGGACCCCCTGACAAATAATCAGATCATGCTGTTCGCGATCCCGCCATCGCGCGATGTCGCGCAGCAAATACCCGTGCTCCGCGCACATGGCTTTACTCACCTCAGTGCCCTGATACTCAGATTTCTTTGCGTTCTTTGCGATCCAGCGTTTCCACAGTCCAATCCCAGCGCCAACGTCGAGAACGCTATCGATTGAAATGCCATTGTACTTGGCGAATTCGAAGACGAACTTAGCCAGATGACCGTGCTCTTCCGCTGAAATGACTCGCGTTTTGGGCGAGAGATAATAGCGGTCGTAGTAGGCCTGATCGAATTGGTCGTGCAGATCCATGAGCGCTCAGCATAGCAATCCTCTGGGAAACGGAACCCCCCTGAGATCCGCAGCTAACTTCCCCATCACTCCGCGCAGACCCCAGTCCACAGTCTTCGCAAAACTATGTGCAATTCTCAGGTCATCTTGTGCCCGCCCGGTGGTCTGCGAATCTGTCCTTCCGAGCGCACAGAATGGCTGGATAGTCGCCTCAGAAGCAGGTTCTGGCAATCCCACCGGAGCCATGTATACAGCCGTCAGCATTCACCGGTGGCGAATCTGTGCACCGTGCCCAGCTTCAGACTATACCGTGCTCCGGCGCGGCCTCGCGCGCGAACGTGGCTGCGTGAATGAGCGCGGCAACCAAGAACGAAAGAAACACGATGAACCAGAAGATCGAGACCAAGGTCCCCACTCAAGAGAGTGCCAACTACCGAATTCACGACATCAAGCTCGCGGCTTGGGGTCGCAAAGAGATCGAGATTGCCGAGACCGAGATGCCTGGTCTGATGAAGCTGCGCGAAGAGTTTGGCGCCAGTCAGCCGCTCAAGGGTGCGCGCGTGGCAGGTTGCCTCCACATGACCATCCAGACGGCAGTCCTTATCGAGACCTTGACGGCACTTGGCGCCGAGGTGACCTGGACCTCCTGCAACATTTTCTCGACCCAGGATCACGCGGCGGCCGCCATCGCCGAAAGCGGCGTGCCTGTCTTCGCCTGGAAGGGCGAAACCGATGCTGAATACGATTGGTGCCTTGAGCGTCAAATCTTCGCGTTTAAGGACGGCAAGGGTCCCAACATGATTCTTGATGACGGTGGTGACTTGACCATCTGGATTCATAAGAACCATCCGCAGCTGTTCGAAGGTGAAGATCCGATTCGCGGTCTTTCCGAAGAGACCACCACGGGCGTTCATCGTCTCTACGAAATGTTCCGCGACGGCAAAGCTGAAGTGCCCCGCGATGAACGTGAACGATTCGGTGACCAAGAGTAAGTTCGACAACCTCTATGGGTGTCGCGAGTCTCTCACGGACGGCATCAAGCGTGCGACTGACGTGATGTTTGCAGGCAAAGTCTGTGTTGTTGCCGGTTACGGCGATGTGGGCAAGGGCTGCGCACAGGCGATGAAGGGACTTGGCGCTCGCGTTCTTGTCACGGAGATCGACCCCATCTGCGCACTCCAGGCTGCGATGGAGGGCTTTCAGGTAGTGACGATGGACGAGGCTGCTCCCCTCGGGAACATCTTTGTTACTGCAACTGGCTGTTGTGATGTAATCCAGGGCAAGCACCTGGACGTCATGAAGAACGAGGCGATTGTTTGCAACATCGGTCACTTCGACAGCGAGATCGAGATCGCCTACCTCGAAGGTCGCGACGACATTCGCGAAGAAGAGATCAAGCCTCAGGTGGACCACTTCATCTACCCTGACGGCAAGAAGATCACCGTCCTCGCGCGCGGTCGTTTGGTCAACCTGGGTTGCGCCACAGGTCACCCCAGCTTCGTGATGTCAAACAGCTTCACCAATCAGGTGCTCGCTCAACTTGCCCTGTGGAGTGAGAAGATTCCTGTCGGCGTGCATCTACTGCCGAAGAAGCTGGATGAGAAGGTTGCTGCGCTCCATTTGCCTCAGCTCGGCGTGAAGCTCGACAAGCTCAGCGCAAAGCAGTCAGAGTACCTCGGCATTCCAGTCGAGGGACCGTTCAAGCCTGATCAGTACCGGTACTGGTTCCTTTGGGGGGCTGTCCCAGCCCCCCGATCGCCCGGAAGTGAGTTCCGGGCGCTCTCCCCCGACCTCCGCGTGCGCTCCGGGGCCTCCCCCTTGGTCGGCCGCGGTGCTGAGCGCGCGTCGCCACTGATTCCTTAGGGGGTCTGTCCCAGCCCCCCGATCGCCGGGAAGTGAATTCCGGGCGCTCTCCCCCGACCTCCGCGTGCGCTCCGGCGGCTCCCACATGGTCGTCGGCGGTGCTGAGCGCGCGTCGCCACTGATTCCTTTGGGGGGCTGTCCCAGCCCCCCGATCGCCCGGAAGTGAGTTCCGGGCGCTCTCCCCCGACCTCCGCGTGCGCTCCGGCGGCTCCCACATGGTCGCCGGCGGTGCTGAGCGCGCGTCGCCACTGATTCCTTAGGGGGTCTGTCCCAGCCCCCCGATCGCCCGGAAGTAAATTCCGGGCGCTCTCCCCCGACCTCCGCGTGCGCTCCGGCGGCTCCCACATGGTCGCCGGCGGTGCTGAGCGCGCGTCGCCGCTGATTCCTTAGGGGGTCTGTCCCAGCCCCCCGATCGCCCGGAAGTAAATTCCGGGCGATCTCCCCCAACCACCGGCTGCGCTCCGGCGACTCCCACTTGGTCGTCGGCGGTGCTGAGGCCGCGTCGCCACTGCTCCCTCGGAGGGGAGGTCGCGTGTCTCCGTTTGTAGCGTTGGCACATCGCTTTGCTCGTGCGTTGTGACGCCGTGATGAAGACGACGCGCCTCTTCCGCAGCAACAAACCAAGACACGCGAGGAGCCATCGGGCTCCGAGGAGTGGCGCGGCGCGCTCAGCACCGCATCGAGCGACAAGCGAGAGAGGAGCGTACGCGGACAGTGGGGTGAGCCCTTTGGAATTCACTTCCCAAGGGCGAGGGGTGCGGTGTCCGCGCCCCTACAAACCCGAACGTGCTGTCTAGCCTCCTGCAACGAAAAGCTAAGTGCAAGTCACTTTGTGCTCACCTATGAAGGGCCCGTATATCGGCCGCCTAGCGAAGCTGACTCGTTGATCTTGCAGGCAACCATTGGTTGTTCTTGGAATCACTGCACCTATTGCGCGATGTATCGACACAAGGACTATCGGGTTCGCGGGCTCGAAGAAGTGGCGGCGGAGATTCGGCGTGTGGAGTCTGCCGTGGAGGCGGGGGCGCTCGACGAAGTGAGGCGAGTCTTCGTCGGGGATGGCGACGCGCTGGCCATGCCGATGGCCAACTGGCGAGCGCTGCTCTCGGAGATGAATCGCGCGTTTCCCCGGTTGATGCGCATCAGCTGTTATGCGACGGCGCGCAATATTCTGGAGAAGTCTGCGGAGGAGCTTTCTGAGCTGAGGCAGTTGGGTCTCAAGATGCTCTACATCGGGCCTGAATCGGGCGACAACGCGACGCTCAAGATCCATCGCCAAAGGCGCCACGTTCGAAGAGCACGCAGAGGCCGGTGCGCGTGTGCGCGAGGCCGACATCATGCAATCGCTGATCTTCTTGCTTGGCGCCGCCGGGACTGAGCGCAGCTTGGAACACGCCAGTGGCGCAGGGCGCCTGACCACTGCCATGGATCCTCGCTATGTGTCTCTCTTGACGGTCACGGTCGTCCCCGACACACCTCTGTTCACACTCGCGAAGAAGGGAAAGTTCGAAGTTCCTCCGGTTGCGGGACTTCTGGAGGAAATTCGTGCCTTTTTGATCGAAGCGAAGCCAACGAACTGCGGTTTTTAGATCAAACCATGCATCGAACTACTTACCGCTCGCCGGGCGACTTCCGCGTGACCGCCTGAATCTTCTCCAGTCTGTCGATGCAGCGCTTCGTGGGGAAATCAAAGTGAGACCGGAGTGGATCCGTGGACTCTAGGCCAACCCTTCGCCGCTTGCTTCGAACCTGCTTGCTCGCGAACCTGTGCCTGGCTGTCGGCTGTGGAGGATCCGGGGGGTGTTCGAGTGAGTCGGAAGGGAAGGTCGAGCAAGTGCGGAATCACGCGACCGGAAAAAGTGGTGAGCCTGCACTTCCAGGAATTGGAGAGCCGGACCCTCAGTTGATGGTGGAGTTAAAGGACGCGCTCAACAAGAAGGGCGCCGAGTATCAGCCACGAACCCACCACCTTCTCCAGGATGGTTCTCCTCAATTCACGAATCGTTTGATCCTGGAGACAAGCCCATACCTGATTCAGCATGCGCATAATCCCGTGAATTGGCAGCCCTGGGGTGATGCGGCGTTCGAACGAGCAAAGCGGGAGAATAAGCCCATCTTCTTGTCCGTGGGGTATTCGACTTGTCATTGGTGCCACGTCATGGAGAAAGAATCCTTTGAGGATCTGGAGATCGCACGCTTGATCAACGAAAACTTCATTGCCATCAAAGTGGACCGCGAAGAGCGTCCCGACGTGGACGCAATCTACATGACGGCGGTGCGTTTCTTGTCGGGGCGCGGCGGCTGGCCAATGACTATTGTGATGACGCCCGACAAAGATCCCTTTTTTGGAGGAACTTACTTGCCGCCGCGAGACGGTGAACGCGGGGCGCGAAAGGGGCTCTTCACTGTGCTGCATGAGCTGAGCGCGGAGTATCAAAAGAACTCAGCTAACCTGATTGCCCACGCCCAAGAAACGAGCCGGAAAGTTGCGGCTGCTGTGGATCCTGTGCGACCCGGGAACATTCCCGATCATGCTGTGCTGGACGCTGCTGCGCGGACATATCGTGCGCAGTTTGACGAGGTCTGGGGAGGCTTCGGGCGAGCTCCGAAATTTCCTCGACCCTCGAGTCTCGACTTTCTCCTTCGCTATCAAAGGGGGGCTCGCATGCGTGGCGAGGATGACGCTGGCGCATTGACTGAAGTGCTCTCCACTCTGCGTCACATGGCCGCGGGCGGGATATTCGACCATGTCGGAGGTGGCTTTCACCGCTATTCGACGGATCGCTCTTGGCTGGTCCCGCACTTTGAAAAGATGCTCTACGATAATGCTCAGCTTGTGAGTGTTTACTTAGATGCGTATCAAGTCACAGGCGAAGAACTGTTTGCGGATGTCGCGCGGCGCACGCTGGGCTACGTTCTTCGAGAAATGCGCGACGAGAATGGTGCATTTTACTCCGCCACCGATGCGGATAGCCTGGGCCCAAGCGGTCATTTGGAAGAAGGTTACTTTTATACGTGGACGCCTTCTGAGCTGGATGCAGCGTTGAGCGACGAGCAGTTCGCCCTGGTCACGAAGACTTTTGGGGTGAGCCAGCGCGGCAACTTTGAAGGACGCTCCATTTTCTACCGCGAGCCGAACTTTCTCAGTCCATTTCTGACCAACGAAATAGGACAGGTCTTGGAACAACTCTACCGTGTGCGGGCGGCGAGGCCGCAACCAGCAACTGATCGCAAGGTCCTCACGTCTTGGAACGGGCTGATGATCCATGCGCTGGCCCGCGCGGGATTCGTGCTCGGTGAGGGAAGTTTCCTGAGCGCGGCGCAGCAAGCTGCCGACCATCTTCTGGACCAGGCCAAGAATCCTGCGGGGGGCTATTTTCGAACTACGCGTGGGAATGTCTCCAAACAACCTGGATTTCTGGATGACCACTCGTTCCTTGAGAGTGCCTGATCGAGTTAACCCTAGTTACGGGCGAATCTCGTTATCTTCAAGGAGGCACGTGACCTCCAGCGATTTCTCGATGAACAGTTTTGGGACGACAAGCGTGGCGGTTACTTCCAACTAGGAACAGCCCACGAAGCCTTGCTAGCGCGAGAAAAGCCGATCGATGACGGAGCCGAACCCTCTGGGAACTCCGTCGCAGTCGAAAACCTCTTGCGGCTTTCGCTGCTGACCGGGGAAGATAGCTACCGGAAACGCGCTGAACGGAGCCTGTCCGCGTTCGCCGGGGTGCTTTCGGACGGTGTCAGCGCACCCCGCATGCTCGCGGCTCTCCACACTTATTTGCATACCTCGCTTCAGATCGTGGTCGTTCGCCCGGACCACGACATAGGTGCGGAGGCGATGAACATGTTTGAATTAGCGCGTACTCGCTATCTCCCCCAGGCCGCCGTCGTCCTGATCACGGCCAGCCGAGTCGCAGAGCTCAGCGGCTCATTGCCTTTTCTTGAGGGGAAGGGGGCTTTGCATGGCAAAGCTACAGCTTTTGTCTGTGAGCGAGGGAGTTGCGAGCTACCGGCAAAGAATCACGAAGTGTTTTCGGAGCAGATCCAGCACTACGTGACTCCGCGAGCGGCTGACTGAGAAGTGCGTGCTGGACGGCTCCTTCAGGCTGTGGCGGCTGGGGCACCCAATCCAGAAGCACCGCCACTCATCATGAAGGTGAGCATTTCGGAAGAACTAATGTTGAGGATCTCAACTTGGTCGCGATGAACCGCCAGAACCTGACCTCCGATATTGTAGGCCTGGGGTATGTAGACGGCGACATGATCTGGGAGTCCCATTGGCGACAGGTCATCGCGGGTAAGGAGTCCAAGCATGCGATTTTCGGAACCCTGAGCAAAACGAATCGCAACGGGTCGCCCGATTGTTTTCTTCTCGCCGACGAACGTTTGAATCAGATCGCGAATCGAGGTGTAGAGAAGCTTGACGAACGGGACGCGCGTCATGACTTGGTCGAAGGCCCAGTACACGCGCCGGCCGATGACGTTCGAAACAAGAAAGCCGACGAGAGTGATCAGGCCGAGAGCAATGACCAAGCCTAGCCCTGGAATGTCGATTCCGAGCAGACGATCAGTGGCAGTGATCACCCAAAAAATAATGTAGGCCGTGACTGCGATAGGGATAAGCGCCAAGCAGCCTTGCGCGAAGTACCCAACAATTTTTCTCATTGCCTGAGCTTCGCCTGAGCGTCGGGCGAAGAAAAGGAGCGAATCAATGCGACCTGACCGAGGGCCGCGGCAACGGCGACATCAGTCTTCAACGGGCCGGTGGCCAGCTCTGCTGCAACGTAGCCGGCCGTCAGCAGGCTTTCGTGCTCGCGGGTGATCCAGCCCCCTTCGGGGCCAATCAAGAGCGCTAGCGCGCATCCTTGGGCCTTCTTGAGGGGATCGAGGACATCAGCGAGAGTTCTGGAGGCTCCTGGGTGCAACACGACGCGATCGGATTTTTCGCTTTCGAGTCTTCCGGGTTCAAGTAGATCCGTGAAGCGTGGCCATATTTCCCAATCGGGGATCCAGCTTTGTGCACCTTGCTCGCAACCGAGCCGCAGATCCTCCTCGATTCGTTCAGGTCGAAGGCGCGCAGATGAGAAGTAGCTCTTTTCCACCCGCCATGCGTTGACGAAGACAAGCTTTGCCAGACCGAAGCTGGCGGCAGCGGCAATCACACGCGAGACCACTTTGGGTCGCGGGACGGCCAGGACGAGTGTCGTCGTCGGGCGCGTCACGGGGCTCACATGATCGAGTTTCAGTGTGACCGTATCCAGGGAGTTCGCGATCACTTCGGCAGAAACAGTTCCTACGTTTTCAATTCCAGCTTTGAGCGGCGTACCTGGAGATACACCGAGCACCTTGAGCAGATGTTGAGCTCTTCGAGCGCGAAGAACGACAACTCCCGCTTCGATCTCATCGGGGTGAATCAAGACGAGGTTCATCGTCCTAGCGTGCGGCGATGGGAGCGGGCTCAGTTCTGGCGTAGCTGCCCACTATTTTGAATTCGCAGCCGAGTGCGGTCATTGCGCTGAGAGCGTCCTTCACAGGGGAATCGAGTCGATGTCCCTCAAGGTCGACCACGAAGATGTATTCCCAGCGGCGTTCCGGGCGCGGGCGCGATTCAATGCGCGCTAGATTCACCCCGGCTGCGTCGAAAACAGAGAGAACTTTGATGAGAGCTCCCTGTTCGTGAGCAGTCGTGAAGACAATTGTTGTCTTATCATTTCCTGTCGGCGTGGCATCTTGGACGCCTACGCAGACAAAGCGTGTGGCATTGTCACCGCGATCGGCGACGTCGTCTGCGAAGATACGCAAACCCAGACTTTCGGCGGCAAGGCGAGTTGCAATCGCCAGCTTGCTGGGGTCCTCCGCGGCGATGGCTGCTGCTGATGCGGTAGAAACAGCCGTCAACCGTTCGTGATGAGGGTAGTTTTTGTCCAACCATTTGCGGCACTGAGCGAGAGGCTGAGGGTGTGAAATGATGCTAGTCGCCTGCGTCGCGGAGGTGTCCCTGTGCCCCATCAGGCAGTGCCGAATCGACATTTCGTACTCTCGTTGAATCATCAAAGGCCTGGATACGAGGCAATCGATCGTTTCCCGGACAACGCCCTCGGTAGAGTTCTCAATGGGAACAATCCCCACTTCACAATGTCCGGACTCGACTGCCTCAAACACCCCTGTTTTCGTACTGCAGGGCACGTAGATCCGCTCCGCACCAAACACCTGCCGGGCTGCGGCGTGTGTATTGGTGTTTTCTGGACCAAAGTAGGCGATCGGGGCAGCCATGAAGTCCTTTAGCTTTGAGCCATGAGGTCGTTGAGAGCTTGCAGCTTCATCGCCAAGCCCATGTCGCCGTCAATCTGCAGTTTTCCTGCGAAGAACAACTGCTGCGCTTCAGTCTTCCCTTCGACCATGTCCACATAGTCGGCGGCATTCATTTTGATGACGCAGTCCGCGTCACCGTCACCGTCAGCAATGCTGGGTGAGTCCTTGAGGGCCACGATCCACGTGCCTCCGCCGTCGCCTTCGAGGACGAACTTGTAGGTGGCGCCTACTTGGCTCGCGGCCGAGGCGTTTCTCGAAATCGCCAGCTTTGGCCTGTTCCATCTTTTCTGCTGCTGTTGTCATCTTTTCAAATTTTCCCGGTCTGGACCTAGTTCTGAGTACGTCACCGTTCCAGATCCGGCAAGCGGCGCTGCGGTTTGGGCCATTGGTTGTTCTGCGCTGGTTTCATGGCAGATTCCTCTCGTGGCAGACCATGTATTCGTTTATGGCTCGCTCCAGCGGGGCCTCTTGCATCATGATCAAATGTCCGGAGCACTCTTTGTGAAGGACGACCAACTTGAGGGGCATTTCTTGGTGCTCTACGAAGGAGGCTATCCGGCTCTTGTAGCCGGGGATTCGATGCCACCGGTCCGCGGCGAGGTCTATGAAGTGAGCGGCGATCACCTTGCCAGACTCGACGAGTTTGAGGAGTGTCCTGAACTCTACTCTCGGTCGCGGGTAACGCTCCGCAGCGGGGGGACCGCGTGGGCCTATATGATTGGGAAGAAAGAAGCCTCCCGATTTCCGCGAATTGAGGGAAAATGGGAGGCCAGTTCGGTTCTCTAGAGAACTCTTAGACGTGGCGTTCGTCGTGGCCCGTGTAGATCTGACGGGGACGAGCGATCTTTTGCTCCTTGTCCTGAATCATCTCTTCCCACTGAGCTAACCAACCAACCGTGCGCGGAATCGCGAACAACACCGTGTACATCTCGGTCGGAATGTTCAGAGCCTCGTAAATCAGTCCCGAGTAGAAGTCGACGTTCGGGTAGAGCTTGCGCTTCACAAAGTACTCATCTTCTAGAGCGATTCGCTCAAGTTCAACAGCCACGTCGATCAGAGGATTGCGCTGGCCGAGTACCTGGAAAACGCGATCAGCGAGTCCCTTGATCACCTTCGCACGAGGATCGTAGTTCTTGTAAACGCGATGTCCGAAGCCCATGAGCCGCGTCCCAGAAGTGCCATCCTTGACGCCCTTCATGAAGCTCGCGACTTTGTCCTTGTTCCCGAGCTGCTTTAGCATCTTGAGAACTGCCTCATTGGCGCCGCCGTGCAGCGGGCCGTAAAGCGCAGCGGTTGCACCGGCGATCGCAGAATACGGATCTGCGTGTGAGCTTCCGATGCTGCGCATCACATTGGCAGAACAGTTCTGCTCGTGATCGGCGTGCAAGATGAACAGAACGTCGAGTGCCTTGACGATGTCCGGATGGGGCTCGTAGTTTGGCTCAATGCCCTTCTTCATCATGTTGAGAAAGTTCGCCGAGTAACTCAGGCTCGGATCGGGGTTGACGAACTCGAGTCCACGGCTGTGACGGTAACTCCATGCCGCCAAAGTCGGCATCTGCGCGATCAGGCGGGTGATGTGCTTTTTACGAACATCTGTGTCGTGCACGTCTTTAGAATCGATGTTGAAAGTACCTAGAGCACCGATCGTGGAGATGAGGCGACCCATCGGGTGCGCGTCAGGCTCGAAAGCCTTGATGATGTCCTGCAGATGCGGAGGGGGAAGGGCGTCGTTCGCGACTTCTTTCTCCCACGCCGCAAGAGCATCGGAGTTCGGGAGTTCCCCATCGAGAACAAGTTTTGCGCACTCAAGCCAGCTTGTCTTTTCTGCCAGCTCGTTCACGGGGTAACCGCGGTAGCGCAAGATGCCTTTTCCACCATCGATGAAGGTCACGGCAGAACGACATGAGGCGGTGTTGGTGAATGCGGGGTCGTAACCCATGATTCCGAAGTCAGTGTCGTTCACTTTGATCTGGCGAAGATCCATTGAGCGGATCGTGCCATCAGTTATATCGACCTCGTAGGTCTTGCCGGTTCTGTTATCGGTGATCGATAGGGTGTCATTCGACATGCGGGTCCTCGTCCTCGTACTCGTTCGTAAAAAAGAAGGTTGGCAGCATTTCCGCTCAAGGCCTCAACGTGAGGCGGAGCCGGGGTCTCAGCAGCGATCGGGTTGTCCCTCTCTCGGGGCCGTCTGGCAAGCCCTAGGAGAGACTGTAAATGTCTAATTTGTTGGCCCATTTCGACGCAACTGGCATGGCCTAGCCATGGTCCGAACGGCGTCTTCTCCGGAAATAGTCCATTCGCGCCCGAGGTTTCGCCTGGGAACGAGCATTTGCGCTCTCGGTTTGCTGGTCTTGGGCTCCGCTTGCGAAGGCGGTTTCGAAACGTTGGATATTGGCGCTCAGACCGCCCCGCCATTGATGCATTCCACTATGGCGAGCACTGCATTTGGTGTTGCTTCTGGCAAGTGGATGCATCTGCCGGTTCCTCCTGAGGGACGGTCCCGAGGTGGCACCGGTTTCCCTCATCACGCCCATTCTCGAAGCGCCAATCAAGGGCGCTGATCCCATCGGCTATCCTCAGGCTTAGGCGAAAGAGTCGTCCGTTCTGAGGAGCCTGTTTCCAAAACAGGCTGTCCTGGCGGTTGGTACGCCGTGAGACCTGTCGGATTTGTGTGTCTTGATCACAATTCCACCGTGAGGATGGATCACCCGCTGGTGCGCGCATTCACCCATGGGCCGGACCGCAAGAAGCCCCTCCCTTATGCATATGGATTCTTGCGCGCAGTGGCGCCCAACTATTTGAGAATCCCGACCAAGGATGAGCAGTTCAAATATGAGATGCGCCTGGAGAGGCATCTGAGGAACTACGCCCGTCTCAAGACCCAGTGGGATAAACTCGAAAGAGGGGCCAATGATGTTCCGCTGTCAGAACTCGGGGTGCCTACAGGGCCGATCCCCGATAGTCTCGCTTTACCCACCGCGAGCGAGCGCTTTGGCGGTCACGGTGACGACAGTGTGCCGTGGTGGCTTGACGGCGAAAGACGCATTCCGAATTTCTCTTCCTACAAGGCACCGGGTTACGCGGTGATAGCAGATCGAGTGAAAAGGCACGCTGGAGTTGCCTTAGTGGATTCCTTTGTCGCGGGTGAGAGTGCCGGGAACCGTCGTTTTGCGATTGCAGTCGACGGGCGGCTGATCCCTGCTGACAAGATCAAGCCAGAGCGGGCGTCGACCTTTCACGGTGAGGAACTTGGCGATACTCCACTTCCGGTTGCCTTTCCCTGGCGTGAAGGCACTACGCACTGGACGCTTTCGGGCGGACGTTCGAGCAAGGGCGACAAAGTTGAACTGAGGAAGCTGATCCCGCTTACCGGTAAGGTGAAGCGCTACGGAGGCGTCCGGTTTGTCGAAACACGTGAGGGAACGTGGCTGCGATCAAATGATTTGAAGGTGGCGCCCGCTCCCTCGAAGTTGCCCTGGTTCGCGAAGGGCGATCTGCGTTGGATTGACATTGGGATCCTGAGTCAAACGCTTGTGCTCTATGAAGGTGCGCGCCCTGTTTATGCGACGCTGATTTCGTCGGGCCGCGATGGGCTGCAGGATCCAACGAAGACCTACAGCACACCGACTGGTACTTTTAAAATTTACCAGAAGCATGTGACAACCACGATGGACTCTAACGTAGCGGACAGCGAGTTTGAGCTGCGTGACGTGCCATGGGTGATGTACTTTAAGGGTGGATATGCACTACATGCAGCCTACTGGCACGATGATTTTGGTCGGCCCCGTAGCCATGGTTGTGTCAATCTTTCGCCTATCGACGCCCATTACGTGTTCAACTTTAGTTCGCCGGATGTGCCCGACCACTGGCACGCCTCTTACGCGAGTGAATCGTTTGGTGCCGGAACGCTCATCCACATTCACGAGTGATCAAGCTCTCGCCTAGACAGCCCTTGCACGCACGAGACTGAAAACCGACCCTTGAGTTACTCGCGCACTTCGAAGGTTTTGTTCACGATGACGGGATTGCCACCGAATGGTGGAACCGTTGCGGATTGGAACAAGTCTACCACGCATCGTCCGACGGTGGTTTCGTGAAATGGCTTCGATACCGCGACTGAACTTGGCTGACCGGAGGCATTGTAGAGCACTTGAGCCCTCCCTTTGCCGACTGGACCGCGTGGCTCTCTGCAGCGCGACGCCTGCGCCGCCACGCGCGTGAGAACTACCCCGGCCGTCGCTTCGTCGAAGGGGGGACCCTGAGCGGTCTTTTCTTGAGCGTCCTTGGTTCGTAGGCCGAGGAGCTGGCGGACCTGAGTGAGACCGCGATCGAACAGTGCTGGCTTGAAGAGATAAACTCCGCCGACCGCACCCGCCAGTAGGATGAGGAGAAGGACGAAGACGCTTGCGCGAGATCTTCTTTTCGGCGGAGCGCTCGTCACTCCGCTGAGCAGATCCAGACTTGGACCTGGGGAACTCGGCATGGGAGGCGGCGGTTCCGAGTCGGGTACCCATGAAGGTTCAGGCGGTGGAGCTGCCGACGAGGAACTTGGCGGCCGGGGTGCCACGGGGACGGGTGGGCCGCTCGGCGGGGAGGGCGGACTCGGAAGCCTGACTGAGCCCGGGGGAGCAGAGGGGCGCAAACTTGGTGGCGGTGGTGTGCTCGGTCGAAAGGGGCTGTTGGACGGATACGCGGGTGCTGGTGGGAGGCTCGAGCGCGGAGGCGGTGCACTTGAGCGTGGTCGTCCCCCGCTCGGTGGCAAAGGCGAGCGCGGGGTGTGGCTGCTTGGTGGCGCCGGTGGACGCGAGGTGATGCTCGTCGACGTGGCGCCCTCGGCGCCGCTCGGGGGTGAACTAGTACGTCGTGGCGCCGGACCTACGGTGGTGAGGCCATCGAATGAACTCATCGCAATGTCGACATCGTCGTCATTGAAGAAACTGTTTCTTGTCTGAGGTTTGCTCTGACTGGATGCCGGCTGGTCGAGAGCTTGTGCCTGACGGGTCAACGCCGCGGATTCTGCCGCCCCCAGAGCAACCGTTTCCTCGCTGAAACTGGCGAGAGGCTCTCGAGAGGAACCGTGTGGATTCGCGGCTTGGACGATCTCTTGATAGTCGTAGGGCGGCATCCACTCATCATGACCAGGACGACAGACCAGAGTTCCCGCTTCGAAGCTGCGCGCTACGTACTGCTCAACGAGTTCCCCCAGGGATAGCTCGTGTTGTCGACCTGATGGTTCAGCCACTCGCCAGCGGGGAGAAAGTGCGCTGACGGGAGATGAACGCGGCGGCTCGTTAACGGGTCGCGAGGGCTCAGGTCGCGCGGTGGTTGGACTAGGCGGCTGGGGCGGCTCCTGGTGCGAGGGGAGATTGGTGGGCCTGGGGGCTACCGCACTTGATGCAGCCGTGGCCGGCGGTGCCAATTTCAGTCCAGTCCCGTCAATAACAATCGTGGTCCCGCACTTTTTGCACTTCATACGCGCGCGTTTCCCAGCGATCTTCGCATCGGGGACGTTGAATTTTGCGGAGCATGAAGAACAGCTAACAAGCATGGGACAAGTGGGGATCTGCGCGTCGGGCCATGCGCTTCGATCCTGAGCAGCGAATACCACGGGCGAATAGTCCCCACCATGCCTTGGGGCAGACGGCGTGAGTGTTCAGGAAACGCGCGTCGAAATTCGCACGAGGACGGTGTCGCTACCCCAGGCCTTGACCTGGATCTTCGTCACGTCTGAAAGTTTGCAACCAGGCATACGCTGCAGCAGTCGCTCATCGATCAAACGCCGCTGATCGACCAAATTTTCCAGTTGCTCCACTGAAGCACGTACCACGAAGGAGTACATTTGCTCGATTTCGAGCTCACTGACCTCAAGTTCTTGAACCGGCACCTCGCCAGACGTGATTTCGATCTCCGGAGGTGAGCTCCTCCTGTCATGGTCCAGTGCGGCTTGGGTGTCTCGCCCAGCAAAACCTAAGTGAAAGCTGACATCTGGAGCGCCATCGAGGGCTCGAGCGATACGCGGCGAGAGTGCTCCTGGCGCATTCGAGATGCGATCGCCGTAATGTTTCGTCGTCGAGGGTTCGCGAGGAGTCAGCGGATAGAGCGCTTCAGCCTGGGATACGGCTATCGCGGCGAGAGTTTCACGTCCCGCAACCTCTTCCTTGAAGGTGACCGATGGTCCAGATTCTCCCATCGGTGCTTTCCTGATCGGTCGACTCACGGCTCAGAGTATCGCATAGCAGGTCCCGAAGCGCTCAGGAATCTCTGCGTTGAAGGCCAATCATAGAGGGAAGTGTAAGTGTTGGTCTTCCTCGCACCTATGCTTTTCTTGGCACGTAGCCACTCCCTGATTGCAGGTTGCTCTCTGACGATACCAACCTGCTCCCATTCGCTTCGCGACGCCCTGGACCATGCGACGCCCTGGACCAGGCGACGCCCTGGATCACCAGACCTCAGGCGTTGAATCGAGGATCGGCGAGATTGCCTCGCGGCATCGTCGTGGTGCCCATCAACTGTTCGTCTATCCCGCGAGCTGCCTTTCGGCCGTCCGCGATACCCCAAACAACCAGAGACTGACCGCGCTGACAATCGCCGGCAGCAAAGACTCCGGGTACACTTGTCGCAAATGTTTGCGGATCGACTTTGATGTTACCTCGCGCGTCGAGATCCACGCCGAGTTGTTCCACAATGCCCGGTTTCTCAGGGTGGACGAATCCCATCGCCAGGAGAACCATGTCAGCTTCGATCTCGAATTCAGTTCCAGGAACGGTTTCTAACTTACCGTTCTCGAAGGTGACTTCAATACAGCTCAAGCTCTTCAGCTTGCCGTTTTCGCCTTTGAACTCCTGAGTCAACACGCTGAACTTTCGCTCAACTCCTTCTTCGTGAGAGCTGGAGGTGCGCATCATCAATGGCCATCGAGGCCAGGGCGTAGATTCGGCACGCGTGTCCGGCGGCATCGTCATGATTTCGAAGTTGACGACGCTGACCGCACCCTGGCGATTGGAGGTTCCAATGCAGTCGCTGCCCGTATCACCACCGCCGATGACGACGACTTTTTTCCCGCCGGCGAGAATCGCTACATCGTCAGGAATGGTATCTCCCGCGACGCGCTTGTTTTGCTGCGTGAGGAAGTCCATCGCAAAGTAGACGCCTTCAAGCTCGCGTCCGGGGATAGGAAGGTCACGCGGAATACGTGAGCCGATCGTGAGGCATACGGCGTCGAAGTCTTGCTTCAATTGCTCGCCCGTCACATCGACGCCGACATCTACGCTCGTCTTGAAGGTGACCCCTTCAGCTTCCATTTGCTTGACGCGGCGCTCGACCAAGATCTTTCTCCATCTTGAAGTCGGGAATACCGTAGGTCAAAAGGCCGCCAAGCCGGTCGTCTCGCTCGAAGAGAGTGACTTCGTGACCAGCCCGGCCAAGTTGTTGCGCTGCCGCGAGTCCTGCAGGCCCCGAACCGATCACGGCGACCGTTTTGCCGGTTTTGGAGACGGGCGGCTGGGGAACGACCCAGCCTTCATCAAAGGCGCGGTCGGCAGTTGCTCGTTCAATTAGCTTGATCGCGACCGGATCATCGTTGATGCCAAGCACGCAGGCAGCTTCACAAGGCGCCGGACAGATGCGACCGGTCATTTCCGGGAAGTTGTTGGTGGCGTGGAGCGCGTCAATCGCCTCTCGCGCCTGACCGTTGTAGTTGTAGTCGTTCCAATCGGGAATCAAGTTCCCCAGCGGACAGCCGGTGTTGCAGAAAGGAACGCCGCAATCCATGCAACGCGCGCCCTGCTCGACGAGAGTCTCTTGAACGACGGGAAGTTCGAACTCCCTGTAGTTCTTAACCCGTTCCTGCGGGGGGAGCTTTTGCGGGCTCTTGCGTTCGAATTCCAGAAAGCCTGTGTTCTTACCCATGATGAAACCTGATGGTGGAAAAAGTGTGAGCGGGGTGAGTCGTCAACGCGGCGGATTCCATGTGCAACGCACTTGGAGACCCGCCGATGCTCGAGAGTCGATGGCGGAGTGGTAACGAGATCCTCATCGTTAGTTGGAGGCCTCTCCACTGAGTTGGTCTTCCTGACGAATGACGCTGAGGCTGTCTCGGCGTGCTTCGAGGGCTGGACCTTTTTCAGCGAGCTCCATGAGTACGCGGCGGTACTCTACTGGAACTACCTTGACGAACCGACGCAGAGTATTTTCCCAGTCACCCAGCAGACGCTGGGCTTTTTGACTGCCCGTGAAATGTACATGGTCCTCAAGCTGCTGCGCGACAAATGTGCTGTCTTCGGCAGATAGTTCCTCTAGCTCCACCATGCCCATGTTGCAGCGGTCCTTGAAGCTTTCCGATTCATCAAAGATGTAAGCAAAGCCTCCGCTCATACCAGCTGCAAAGTTCCGACCGGTCGCGCCGAGGACAATCACCTGGCCCCCGGTCATGTACTCGCAACCGTGGTCACCGACTCCTTCGACGACGGCCGTTGCTCCGCTGTTACGTACGCAGAAGCGTTCCCCAGCTTTTCCGTTGAAGTAGGCACGGCCGCTGGTTGCACCGTAAAGCGTGGTGTTTCCGACGATGATGTTCTCCTCCGCGTTGAACGTGGCGCCAGGTCCGGGCTGGACAGTGATCAAGCCGCCGGACATGCCCTTGCCGGTGTAGTCGTTACAAATGCCCGCCAAATGGAGACTGATGCCGCGAGTGATGAAAGCGCCGAAGCTTTGTCCGGCTGTGCCCGTGAACTTCAAGGTGATGCTGTCATCAGCCAGACCATTCGGTCCGAAACGTCGTGCAACTTCTCCACCGAGCATTGCGCCGACCGTACGATTGAGCGACTTGATCGGCAGTTCGTGAGTGACCGGACCCTTGCCTTCAAGAGCGGGCATGGCGAGCTTGATCAACTCGTTGTCGAGCGCAGCGCTCAGTCCGTGGTCTTGCTCCTGAGTCTTGTGGACATTCACACCCGGACGCGGAACGCACGGGTTGAGCAACTGCGAAAAGTCGAGACGACTTGCCTTCCAATGCAGATCCTTCTTTGTGGTGAGACACTCGGATCGGCCGACCATTTCCTTCAAAGAACGGAAGCCCAAGCTCGCCATAATTTCGCGAGCCTCTTCCGCCACATAGAACATGAAGCGAATGACATGCTCGGGTTTTCCTGCGAACTTCTTGCGGAGTTCGGGGTTCTGAGTCGCGATGCCCACCGGGCAAGTGTTGAGATGGCATTTGCGCATCATGATGCAGCCGGAGGCAACGAGAGGAGCGGTGGCAAAGCCGAACTCTTCTGCGCCGAGCAGGGCCGCGATGACGACGTCGCGTCCAGTGCGCATCTGACCGTCGGTTTGCAAGTAAACGCGGCTGCGCAGATCGTTCTTCACCAGAGTGTGGTGCGTCTCGGCGAGGCCGATTTCCCATGGAATCCCGGCATGTTTGATCGAGGTGAGGGGAGAAGCACCGGTACCGCCGTCATGACCAGCGATCAGGATCACGTCTGCGTGAGCCTTAGCGACACCCGCCGCGACCGTTCCAACGCCCGCTTCTGCAACGAGCTTCACACTGATGCGTGCCCGAGGATTCGCCATCTTCAGGTCGAAAATCAGCTGCGCCAAGTCTTCAATCGAATAGATGTCGTGATGGGGAGGGGGCGAAATGAGGGTGACGCCTGGCGTCGAATGGCGGGTCTTTGCGATGATTTCGTTCACCTTATGACCAGGCAGCTGTCCGCCTTCGCCCGGTTTTGCACCCTGGGCCACCTTGATTTGAATCTCGTCGGCGTTGATCAAGTAATGGGTGGTTACGCCGAAACGTCCTGACGCCACCTGCTTGATGGCACTACGTCGAAGGTCGCCGTTTTCGTCGGGTGTGAAGCGATGAGCCGATTCACCACCTTCGCCCGTATTGCTCTTACCGCCGATACGGTTCATCGCAATTGCTAGGTTTTCGTGTGCTTCGGCGCTGATCGAGCCGTAGCTCATTGCGCCTGTGGCGAATCGTTTCACCATTTCCGTTGCGGGTTCGACCTCGTCGAGGGGAACGGGATCGCCAGCGGGTACGAATCTAAAGAGTGAGCGAAGAGTGATGGGCCCATCGGGCTGCTCATTCACGAGGCGAGCATACTCCTTGTAAGAGTTGACATTCTCGCGCCGCACCGCGTCCTGCATGGTCGAGATGATGCTGGGGCTCCACAAGTGTCGCTCACCCTGGGAACGGAAGTGATAGTCACCGCCTACGGGAAGGTGAGGCTTCTCCGTCACAGCGCGCGGGTAGGCGTTCTCGTGACGAATGCGACACTCTTCCGCAATGACGTCGAGGTCGATGCCTTGGATCCGGCTGGAAGTGCCAGTGAAATAGCGATTGATGACATCATCTGAGAGGCCGATCGCCTCGAAGATGCGCGCGCCGTGATAGCTCTGAAGGGTACTGATACCCATCTTGCTCATCACCTTGAGCAGGCCCTTGTTGATGGCCTTGATGAAGGTCTTTCTTGGCTAGCGTACGAGTCGTTGAGCCCTTCGTAGTTCCCCGATGCGACCATCTCATCGATGGTTTCGAACGCAACATATGGGTTGACCGCGCCGGCGCCGTAGCCGAACAGCAGGCAGAAGTGTTGGACTTCGCGCGCCTCGCCGGTTTCGACAACGATGCCTACCTTCATGCGTGTTCCGTTGCGCATGAGATGATTGTGAACAGCTGCTGTTGCCAGCAATGCGGGGACTGGCGTCATTTCGTTGCAGGCGCCGCGGTCACTCAAGAATCAGCATGCTGTGGCCGTTGAGGACCGCGTGTGATGCCTGACGACACAGCTCGTCGAGAGCTTGCTTGAGCCCATGTGTTCCGTCTTTCGTGCGGTAGAGCATGGGCAGCGTCGGTGGCATGCGCTGCTGGGAGAAGTGCCCGTGACGAAGCTTGGCCAGCTGCTCGTTGGTGAGCACCGGTGATTCAAGTTCGAGCTGCTGTGCGTGGTCGGGAAGTTCGAAGAGGACGTTGCCTTCTCCGCCGACGTACGTCTTCAAGCTCATCACCATTTCTTCACGAATGGGATCGATCGCTGGATTGGTGACCTGTGCAAAATGCTGCTTAAAGTAGCTGTAAAGCAGCTGAGGCCTGTCGCTCAGAATGGCTAGCGGCGTATCCACGCCCATTGAGCCGATGGCGTCTTGTCCACTTTGAACCATGGGAGCCATCAAAAAACGAACAGTTTCCTGGGTGTAGCCGAACATCTGCTGACGCTTCAGGAGTGGCTCTTTTTCGTCCTCGACCGGGAGTCCCGGTACATCGACCGAGTCGAGAGAAATGCGGTTGTTCTCCACCCACTTTCCGTAGGGCTTCTGGGTAGAAACGATGTGCTTGATCTCTTCATCGTGAATCAAGCGACCTTCTTCGAGGTCGACCAAGAACATCTTGCCTGGCTCAAGTCGTCCATGACTTGCCACATTGTCGGGTTCAATCGGTAGAACCCCGACCTCAGATCCGAGAACGACCATGCCGTCCTTGGTGATAGTAAAACGCGCCGGGCGTAGGCCGTTCCGATCGAGGATACCACCAACTTGACGACCGTTGGTGAAGGCGAGCGCCGACGGACCATCCCATGGCTCCATGAGACAAGCGTGGTATTCATAGAAGTTGCGCTTGTCCTCGGGCATTGTTGGGTCGTTTTGCCAAGCCTCGGGAACGAGCATCATCATCACATGCGGCAGCGAACGCCCTGCCTGCACGAGCAACTCTGCGACGACATCGAGTGCACCAGAATCGCTCATTCCTGGAGCGATAGTAGGGAGAATATGCCTAATCTCCTCACCGAAGGTCTCGCCCGTAAACAACTGTTCACGCGCCGACATCCAGTCTTGATTGCCACGGACCGTGTTGATTTCCCCGTTGTGACAGAGCACGCGGAATGGCTGCGCGAGTTCCCAGGTGGGAAACGTGTTGGTGGAGAATCGCTGATGCACCATGGCCAGTGCGGACACAAAGTTCTCATCGTTGAGATCCGCGTAGAATCTGGTGAGCTGCGCGGGGAGTAGCAGTCCCTTGTAGACGATCGTCGAAGCCGAAAGACTGGGGATGTAAAATTTCCCTCGCTCGGAGAGATGACTTTCCCGAACCGTGCGCTCGGCCCACTTTCGGATGACGAACAGCTTTCGTTCAAAGACAACCTTGTCCTCGCAGGTGGAGCCCACAAAAACTTGGGCCACGTGCGGAGCAGATTCGCGGGCGAGGGGACCTGGAGCGCTTTCGTCGACTGGGTACTTCACGCCATCCGAGCAGTCGCTGACCTGTGCCGAGGATCTTATCCTCCAGAATCTGGCGGCATCGATCGCGTTCGCTCTTGTCTCTCGGGAGAAACACCAATCCCAGCGCCATAATTTCCGGCCTCAGGGAGAACGAAGCCAAGCTTCTTCGACTCAATTCGGAAGAACTTGTCGGGGATTTGCGTGAGAATTCCAGCACCGTCGCCAGTCAGCGGGTCGCAACCAGACGCTCCTCGATGCTCAAGATTCAGAAGAATATCAACGCCCTTGCGCACGATGTCATGCGTCGTCGTGCCGTTAATATTCGCGACCATGCCGATACCACAGGCATCGTGCTCGTAGCTTGGGTCGTACAGTCCTTCTTTGGGGGGTAAGCTCATCCGAATGGGTTCCATGCGTGGGGGCAAATCTGCCCCGGTGGGAGAGAGGAGTTTTCGAGTGCTCGGTGGTAGGCGGTCGTTCCGCCTTCCCACTCCAGTCCTAGGACTGAGTAGGTTTCCCGAGTGTTGCGTACACTGCCCAACTTGTGGGCAATGCTATCTTGCATCGAACTCTAGTTGATTACTGGGGATGGAAAACAGATCGCGCCAGAGTGACGGCGAATTGAAGGCGGTCGCACGTTTCTTTTTGAGTCGGTTTTCCATGGTCCCTCGACGGGCGCCGAATTGGGCCATGAATCGCTTCAGTTCGCAAGCCCATGAGGCCATATGTTCAGTGAGGGCTCTCATTCGGCTTTGGTGGGAACTGAGATCTGCGCCAAGGGTATTAGCCCTTTTGGGTCATGTCGCAGGTCCCCTGAAACTGAATTCCTTTGTCCATGTAGATTTGGGGGCTGCGCAAGTCGCCCGTTACCCGCGCCGGGCGATACAGTTCAATGGAAACACTGGCCAGAAATGTTCGCTTCCACCACTCCTCCGAGAATGATGACCTGGCGTGCCTGAAGTTCGCCCCGGACGACTGGCGCCCTCACCGATGATCAGGACTTGTCCACCGAGAATTTGACCCGAAAATTGGCCATCAATCCGAATTCGGCCTGCAAAAGAAAGTGTGCCCTCACAAGTTGTACCTGGGCCCAAGAGTGCGTGAAGCTCGTTTTGCTCAGCGATAGCACGACTTTCGTCTGAGGGACCAGTCGACCGGAGGGCTTGAAAGTTGCTCAGAGTCCTCGGTAAGCTTGTCATCTGCGCTCGTCGTCCTGCTTATCGATATGTTCCGAAATCTGTCCAGAAAGTCGGCCAGATCCGGGGGGCGAGGTAGATGGAGAAGCGGGCAATGCCGTGCTTGTCCAGGGGTTGGGTTTTTCGTTGATGCTTTCCTTCACGAAAACGTCGCCTCCAAGGCTGCGCTTAGGTACCATAGAACGACGAGGGGTCGATGGAGCAGTTGAACTTTCAGATGCAATCGAGGTGGGGATGAACGAGGTTAACGGAGACGACACACTGAGCCTGCCCGCGCGGGTGCTCGTGGTGGACGATGAACCAGAGATGCGCCGCACTCTGGCTCGGCTGCTTTCTTCGCAGGGCATGAGCGTTCTCACGGCGATGTCCGGGGAGGAAGGTCTTGATATCCTACAGCGCGAGCCGATCGATGTCGCGCTGGTTGATCTACAGATGCCCGGCGTCACCGGTCTCGACATGCTCCGCGAGATCAAAAAGCAAACGATTGATGCGCACGTCGTGATCATGACTGCTCACGGCGATGTGGACATCGCAGTGCAGGCCATGCACGCAGGAGCGTATCACTTCCTCACGAAGCCGTTTCGTTCATCTGACGAAGTCGCCCTGACCATTCGCAAAGCCGTCGAGCATCGTCGTCTGAGGGATCGCAATCTCGCTCTGGAGCGACGCCTCCAACGAACTGAGAAGTTCGGCGATCTCATTGGCAGTTCTCAGCGCATGCACGATGTGTATGAGCGATCAATCGGGGTGGCGGGCACGTCTTCGACCGTGCTCATCATGGGTGAGAGTGGAACCGGAAAAGAGCTCACAGCAAGGGCTATTCACGCTCGCTCAAGCCGGTCAGATGCTCGGTTCGTCGCAGTAAACTGCAGTGCCATCCCTGAGAATTTGATCGAGAGCGAATTGTTCGGCCATGTGCGCGGTGCATTTACCGGAGCCACGACGACTCGGCAGGGGCTCTTTGAGGCTGCGGATGGCGGAACCTTGTTTCTGGATGAAATCGGAGATCTTCCGCCCCTTGCCCAGGTAAAAGTGCTGCGTGCCTTGCAGGAGGGAGAAGTGCGCCGCGTCGGTTCCGATGAAACTCGGACGGTTGATGTTCGCGTCATTACAGCCACGAATGTCGATCTTCGCGATCGTATCGGTGACGGACGTTTCCGCCAAGACCTCTTCTATCGACTTTCTGTTGTGGAAATCGCGCTGCCTGCACTTCGGGAACGTGTCGAGGATATCCCGCTACTTGCTTACCACTTCCTCCAGAAGCACGCCGAGTCATCTCGCTCGGACGTGCGTCGGATCAGTCCTGAAGCATTGGCAGATCTTCAGGCGCGCGATTGGCCAGGAAACGTCCGCGAGTTAGAAAACGCGATTCAGCACGCTATCGTTTTTTGTCGAGGACCTACAATTGTCCCCGCGGACCTTCCAGCAGTCACATCCAATGCTGAATCGACTTCGCCGCGGCCGATGGTCCTGTCGTCTGCTCTCGCCGACTTGCCTTACCGCAGTGCTAAGGAACGAGCGCTTGAGGATTTCGAGCAGAGCTATTTCACCACTCTGCTGAATCGAACTGGCGGAAATGTCTCGGAGGCCGCGCGCCAAGCTGGATTAGATCGTTCAAATTTTCGTCGTGCCCTGCGTCGCGCCAAGGTCCGTTCGTCCTCTGTTCGTGAACCGAGCGGCAAAGGTACTCGGGTAGCGTCCCAGCAGTCACCCCAGCCTCTCCAATCGTCTCCCCGGCCGATTGCGCGTGCGACGGGGGCTCCACCGTCGATGGACGATGACGAAGGCGAAGAGCCCGGGTTTTCCGATTCGGAGTACTCCGGCTCGGCGTTTGCTCGCTGAAAACCGCACGTTTGCTTGCTAAAAACCGCACGTTCGCTCGCTGGCATCGCCTGAAAAGCAGCCCAGAAGGGAGCTGCTTTTTGCTCTTTGTAGGTTCTCGATCCGAGGCGGGTGATGGACTAGTGTCCCGCCACTTCATGGGGGCTCGATTACTCTCAGTATCAAGATTGGCGAGCAGCTTGCTCCTTCTGGGAAGCATTCATCTTGCATTCCTGGGTTCTGCGCACGCTCAACTAAATGGGCGGCGCGCGACTGACGAGAGAAGCCCGACCGAGCAAGGCGTGACGGCGGGGGGGCGGGTATATTCGCTCGACGAGCTGCTCGCCCGGGCCGAGGCAAATTACCCGAAGGTGAGGGAAGCCCAGGCACGTCTCGCTATGAAGCATGCTCAAGTATGGGAGTCGCGCACGGCACCGTTTAGCGAGGTGAAAGTGACTGCTGGCGTTGGTATTGCTCCTACGATTCGCGGTACTTCAGTCTACAGTCCAAGTTCTGACGTAGCTTTGACTGAGAATATGGCATTGGCCTGGCAGGTCGGCATCGAAGGCTTGGTACCGCTCTGGACCTTCGGAAAGATCACCAGTCTCTGGGACGCAGCTGACGCAAATGTTGAACTCGGGCGACACGAGGTGCGAAAGGAGAAGAATCTCATCCGTCTTGAGGTTCGGAAGGCCTACTACGGCGTACTTCTCGCTCGTGATTCGCGACTGCTTCTCGCCCAAGCGACTTCCAACCTTGACGAATACATCGCTAAACTCCAAGTTCAGGTGGACGACGGAGAGGGCGATGACATTGAGCTGCTCAAGCTGAAAATGCAGCGTGCCGAACTGACTGCGCGTGGGTCGGACGCCGATAAGGGTGAAACCTCGGCGCTTGCAGGACTGAGATTCTATTGCGCAGTTGACGGACGTGTCGACGTTCCTGATAAGCCTTTGGAGGAGATCCAGCATCAGCTCGGAGGCGTGGAGCGGTACCTTGAAGCCGCTGGATTGTATCGCCCCGAAGTGAACATGGCCCGCGCCGGAGTGACTGCGCGTCGAGCTCAGGTCGAACTGGCAAGAGCGAATCTCTTTCCGGACTTCGGACTGGGGGTGACGGCGAGGTCGATTCGTTCTGCCGAAGTCACTGACCAGCGCAACCCGTTCACCAACGATCCTGCAAATCGTTCCAGCTATGGAATGGGACTGGTTTTCCGCTGGAAACTGGATCTATTGCCTCAAGCCGCCAAGTTGGCCCAGGCTCGAGCTCAGCTCGAAGAAGTGCGCGCGACCCAGCGCTATGCCCTTGGCGGTGTCGCGACCGAAGTCGAAGTCGCACATGCTGAAGCAAAAGCCGCCAAGACGAAGTTGGACGCCTGGAAAGAGGCCACCGGTTACGCGAAACGCTGGGTGATCAAGGTTCAGCAGGGAATGGATCTTGGGCTCAGCGATCCTGAAGACATCGTGGAACCCTCGAAGGCTTATGCGCTGAAAAAGGCCAGCGAGATGGAGGCACTCTACAACTACAACATTGCTCTTTCCAAGCTAGCGCAGGCCACCGGCTGGGAAGGAATGATCAAACGCTAGCGGAGTTTGGATCGCAGCGAGAGACGTTGAGCGACGGACGCAGTGAACACTGGATAAGAAAAAGCCCCGAATGAATCGGGGCTTTTTTCGTGACTCAGGAAGCGGTCTCTTCTTCGTCGAGTACTTTTTCGATGCTCGCCATCGCGTTGCGCATCGAATCATTCACCATTTGAATGATGGTTGGCAGAGATCCACGAAGTGCATCGTAGTAACGCTGACGCTCCGTAGAATGCACGATCACCGGCGGTAATTTAGCGCGCATGAGCAGGATGTTCATGAGCATTCGAGCAACCTTTCCGCTGTCCTGGGGGAACGGGAAAGTTCGTCAGAAGATCGTAGTGCAGCCTGGATGCTACTCGCACTGGGTCTTTCAACTTTGGGGGTTCGGGACCATGAAGCCAATCAAAGGCCTGACGAACGCGTACTGCGATCTTGTCCGGGGGTGCGTAATCGTGAAAGTAGAGACGATGCTGCGGGATCTCCTTGCGGTACTTGACCGACTTGAGATCACCTTCTTCGGGGTGAAGCAGCAGCAGTAGCCGCTTGAGAATCTCCGCGCTGAGCGGAACATCACTCTCGCCAAGTTCACGAGCCCATTCCAGCGCTCGCTTGTGACGGCGAATTTCCTCGCACACGGGCTGGAGGCTCGAGTCCGGTACAATGACGATATTCGGATCGACGGCAGTCTTCAGTTCTTGGTAGGTGTAAACAACACCTTCGAGCGCGCTGTCATGATGAATCCATGACATGTCAAAGCTCTCCGAATACTCCCTTTGGAAGCGTTCGGGCATCTTGCTCAGGCGACGCTGAATTTCGGCCCAACGTTCGTCGAGCAATAGTGGCGGAGCGGGTCGTGGCGGTGGTGCTGTCGTCACCGGGACGAACAATGCTGCGCTGCGCCGCCGCTGCAGATACACGTGGTACGCCGGTGACTCCTGCGCGACGCGTACCGAGTTGGCTCGGGATGGCGTCGGGTCGGTAGACACGGGAGGACGAGCCGCGAGTGGTACCAGCAATTCGCTGCGCGCGGCGTGCCTGTTGCGCAACGCGTCCTTCCAAAGCTCGACGTGCGGCTTCCTTCTCGGCACGCACGCGCTCACGCTCGGCGAGACGAGCCTTATTGTAAGCCTCGCGTTCCTTTTCCTCGCGAAGTCTCTCCTTCTCTTTTTCTTTGCGAAGGCGCTCCTGTTCGCGCTCCGCAGCTTTTCGAGCGCGCTCCATTTCTTTCTCTTTTGCCTTACGCTCGCGTTCTTCTTCCTTCTGCTGGCGGATCTTCTCGCGCTCTTTTTCTTTGCGCTCGTTCTCCTTTTCCTTCAGCAGCTGGATTCGTTCGCGTTCTTTCTCTTTGCGCAGGCGTTCTTTTTCTTTGCGGAGCCGCTCTTTCTCCTTCTTGAGAGCGAGTTTTTCTTGAGCCTTCTCCTTACGGAGCCGCTCTTTCTCCTTCTGAAGTGCCAGCTTTTCGCGCTCTTTTTCTTTACGGAGTCGGTCCTTTTCCTTCTGGAGTCGTTCCTTTTCCTTCAGAGCGAGGGCCTTGGCGCGTTCCTTTTCCTTGAGGAGACGAGCTTTCTCGCGCGCAATCTGGGCAGGCGTCGGCCCTTTCGGAGCAGTCGACGCCTTGGGAGCCTTCTTCGCAGCCGTTTTCTTTTTCGCGACGGTCGCTTTGCCGACCACCTTCTTGGCTGTCGACTTCTTCGAAGTACTCTTCTTCGTCGTCACCTTCTTGGCGGTGGACTTCTTGGCCGTCTTCTTGGCTGTCGACTTTTTAGCGACAGTTTTCTTGGCAGTGGATTTTTTCACTGCGGCCTTGGCAGCGGTCTTCTTGGCGGAAGTCTTCTTACTTGACTTCTTTGCTGCGGAAACAACCGCTTTTCGCGCCGTTTTCTTCTTGGAGCTAGCCGCCGAAGTTGCTCTTGCAGCAACCTTCTTGCGGGTCTTGCTCTGGGTCTTTTTCTTGGAAGCCATCTGATTCCGTCACCCCAGCGTCGCCTACGCGACCCCCCGGGAGTTGAGATCTCCGCTCTGCCCATCCTGGCAGGCGGTAAAAGCGCAATGAAGCTAGTCGTGCGTGACCTAAATAGTCAACCAAATGCGCCCGATCAGCTGGCGAAGTAATCCGGGTAGCGCTCGCTGTTGTGCAATTGCCCCTCGCGAGCCGTGAGAACTTCATGACCGGTTTCGGTAACTAATATCGTATGTTCGAACTGTGCGGAGAGACTCCCGTCGGTCGTGATCGCCGTCCAGTCGTCATCGAGAATCGTGCAGGTATAGGCTCCCACATTGATCATTGGTTCGATGGTGAAGGTCATTCCGGGCTTCATTCTCGGCCCTCGCCCCCTTTGCCCGACATGCGACACCTGCGGTTCGCAATGGAATGTCCGTCCAATCCCATGACCGACGAAGTCGCGGACCACGGAGAGCTTCTGCTTATCCGCGAATTCCTTGATTGCGGCTCCAATATCGCCGATCCGGGCACCGGGTTTTACCTCTGCGATGCCTAAGGCCAAGCACTGTCGTGCTGTTTCGGTGACGCGAATGGCGTCTTCTGAAGGTGTTCCGATGTAGAAGGTGGCGGACGTATCACCATGAAATCCATCGTAAATATGGGTGACGTCCACATTGATGATGTCACCATCTTTGAGGACCTGCGGGCCAGGGATCCCGTGGCACACGACCTCGTTGATCGAGGTGCAAACGCTCTTGGGGTATCCCTTGTAATTGAGCGGGGCTGGAATGGCACCTCGCCGAATCGTGTCTTCGTGTACGAATACATTGATTTCCTCGGTGGTGATGCCTGCCTTCAGCATCCCATCAACAAGAGTCAGGGTTTCTCCCGCCATTTTGCCGACAACTCGCATCGCCTCGATTTCTTGCGAGGTCTTGATTTCAATGGCTGAGCTACGGAAACGCAACATTGGGAGCCCCTAGCGCACGCAAACGAGCTTAGCCAGTCTTGGATGAAGTCTGGCCAACCACGACAGCGCTTTGGGTCGGATCGTCATTCGCCTGTCTGCGCTTGGATGCGCGTCGAGCCCGGAGGAAGGATCGCTCCGGAACTGACTTCGAGACTCGCCCGTGGTCGGACCGCCTGAATCAGCGGTAGCAAGATGTGCTGAGTGGCCAGACCGTTTCCGGGACAACCCGCAAATCGACCTCGGAGATGCAGCTTGATGAGCGAGCCCTTATCCTCCACGAGGAATAATTCACCCTCATCGGATTCCACTAAGGGTGCAAGTACCTTTTCCAGGGCATTTTTCAGTTCTTGGTCGGCCAATTTCCCTCTACTCCTCTTTCTTTCCGTGATCCCTTGACCAAGGTCCGATCTTTCCCGTAGTTTCCGCGTCCCCTTAGCGAAGAACGCTGGCTATCCGCTCAGGCGGTGCTAGGTTCCGCGCCCCCTCGGGGAAACGTCTCTTCACAGAAGAGACTCTTTCTTCGCAGAAGAAGCTTCGAGAAACAGTACCATTAATTTTAGGGCTCCGGCATGAATTTCACATACCGGATCCCCATCTGGCTTCTCAACCAGCTAGCCCTATCCAACACAACTGTCGCCTTGTCGTGCGGCACACAGAACCTATCAGAGAATCATGGCCGTTCATATTCGTCTCGCCCGTCACGGCTCCAAGAAGCGCCCCTTTTACCGCGTTGTAGTTACCGATCAGCGTAACTCTCGCGACGGTCGTTTTATCGAGCGTATCGGTACATTTGATCCGAATGTCGAGGGTGGACTCACTCTTGACCTTGCTCGAATTGATCATTGGAAGAGCGTGGGTGCGCAAGCGTCCGACACTGTTCAGCGTTTGATCAAGAATGCCGCAAAGGCGAAAGCCGCTAGCTAATGGCTCTCAAGGATTTGATCGCGACGGTTGCCGAGGCGCTCGTCGACGATCCGGACGCCGTTGAGGTGGACGAACTTGAGGACGATCGCGGCGTGATTGTCGAGCTTCGCGTGGCACAGGAAGATATCGGGAAGGTCATCGGAAAAGATGGTCGGACCGCGCAGAGCATGCGCGCGTTGCTCAATGCGGCTGCTGCAAAGCAGGGGTGTCGAGCACATCTGGATATCCTCGACTGATTTGGGTATTTTCGACTGGTCTGAATATTCTCGACTGAGAAGATGCGACTCGGCCGGGAGAATCTTGAAATCTGCTGCGGTAGCGGTCTGATTCGAAGTTGGTGATCCGCAAAGAAGTCGACTGATTGAGGGGCGCTCTGAAGAGCGCCTTCTTTTTTTGGGGCTACGCCATGAAGAGCGAAGATAGAAACCAAACTCACCTTGAAGTCGGCCTGATTGCGCGTCCGCACGGCATTCGAGGAGAACTTAAGGTCCGCATGCACTTTGAAGAGAGCGATGCTCTTGACGAAGCCGAAGTCGTCATCTTGGAGCCAGAGCGTGGCGACGCTCGGCGTTACGAGGTGGAGAGCGTACGGGGAAATGCCAAGGGACCAATTCTGGCGCTGCGCGAAGTGGTCAGTCGTGAGGCGGCCGACGCGCTGCGAAACGCCAAGATTTGGGTTGAACGTTCAGCTGTTCCTCCGCTCGAACCAGGGGAATACTATCTCGTCGACCTGGTGGGTTGCGAGGTGAAGCTCGAAGGAAAAGTCTTCGGTAAGGTGATTCGGGTTCGCCCGGATCCGAGTGTAGACACCATGATTCTTACCTTGAACGACGGTGAAGAAGTTGATGTGCCCATTGTTTCGGCGTGGGTTGGTCAAGTGGACATTGCTGGCAAAACCGTGGAGTTGCTTTCCGAAGATGGAATCATCCGTTGATGCAGACTCTGCTGCGCGGCCCGAGCCAATCAAAATCGCAGTAGTGACTCTCTTTCCAGAACTGTTTACTCAGTTTGCGGAAGTGAGCTTTGTCGGCCGTGCAATTCGTTCCGAACTGCTGTCGCTCGAATTGGTGGCACTTCGGGAACATGGCTTGGGTAAGCACCGAGCCGTGGACGATACGCCCTACGGTGGTGGCTCAGGGATGGTGATGCGCGTGGATTGTGTCGTTGCCGCGATTGAAGAGGCCGAAACGCGACTCGGCGGTCGAGCCCACCGCGTCCTGATGACGCCCCAAGGAACGCCTCACTCGGCAGCCTCCGCTCGTGCTGCAGCCTGCCATGAGCGAATTGTCTTGGTCTGTGGACGCTACGAAGGCTTTGACGAGCGCGTCAGAGATTTTATGGACGCGGAGACATCTCTCGGTGACTTTGTTCTCACTGGCGGCGAGATCCCAGCGATGGCTTACATTGAATCGACGATCCGCTTTCGGCCCGGTGTTCTTGGAAATCAAGACTCAGTGCGTGAGGAGTCGTTTAGTCCAGAGCTGGAGGGAGGACTTGAGTATCCGCAATTCACTCGTCCTGCCGAATTTCGCGGAAAAGGCGTCCCTGAGGTACTGAAGTCGGGAGATCATCAGAAGATCGAATCTTGGAGGGCAGCGGAGTCAAAGGCGAGAACCGTTGCCCGACGCCCTGATCTGGTCTCAACAGCACAGGACGCGCTGAGCTCAGAAACGCTGGGCGAGCAGGGGGGCAAATGCATCGATTAGCCATCGTACTCGTTCACTATCCAATCCTGGCGCGTGACCAATCTGTCGTCACCACGGCAATCACCAACTTGGATATCCATGATATTGCCCGAAGCGCCTTCACTTTTGGCGTAGAGCGCTATTACATCGTTCACCCGATAGCTGCGCAACGAGAGCTGGCACTGAGGGTCAAGCAGCATTGGACAACGGGGAGTGGTGCCAAAAGAATTCCTGATCGTCGACCACCCATGGAGTGCCTGCAGATCGTCGAGAGCCTAGAGGAAGCAGCCCGTGATTGGGGGGAATGCCACCAGTCTGTCGGACCAGCTGAAACCTGGGTAACCAGTGCCCAAACACTACCCGGAGCGCAAGAGCACGCGGATTGTGCCAGAGATTTGCGCAGTGGCACCAGCCCCGTCCTTCTCGTCTTTGGGACCGGTTGGGGGCTTGCTCCAGCAGTGACACGGGCGGCCTCAAGAAGTCTCGTGCCGATCACTTCACCTCGCGAGGACGGGTATAATCATCTCAGTGTTCGCGCGGCGGTCGCTATCCTCCTTGATCGCTTACTGGGTTCCGGGGATGACGGATGAGGCCCCGCCGGTAGGTCTACGTCACGGTCGCGTCTTGCGAAGGTGGGCCGCTTGGGGTGCTCAGTCAGCGCCGAGGTGGTTCGTGCGCATTGCACCTCCCATTATCGGCGGAGTTCTTGGTTCCCTGAGCTCCGCTCGGCGTGCAGTGCTGAGAAATCTTCGGCTAATTCACGGGACGCGAGCCCCTTGGATTGAGGCGTGGGATGTCCTCATCACCTTTGCTCACTTTGCCCACAACCTGACCGAGTCACTGGCCCCAGGTCGCGGGATATTTGAGGCGAAGCGTTTTCAGATCCGTGGCGCCGAGGCGGCGGGACGCCTTCTCCGCGAGCGAAAGGGGGTCTTGTTTGTTACCGCTCATGCAGGCCCTTGGGATGGCGCGGCGATGGCTTTGGCAGAGGAGTGGAATGTCCCGGTGATGATGCTCATGTCTAAGGAGCCCGACGCGGCCGCCGGGGCAGTGCAGGATGCCGTGCGTGAGGGAGAGCGGATTCGGGTCCTGCGCGTTGGCGAGTCCAGTCTAGACGCGCTCCCAGCCCTTCAGCATTTGAGCGAAGGGGGGGCCATCGTGGCTCAATTGGACCGAGTGCCGACAGGTAGACCGCCCCTTTGGGGCCGGCTGATGGGACAGCCTTTCCCCGTGCCCCGTGGGCTTTTCTTGTTGGCGGGGTTGGCTCGGGTGGCGGTGGTCCCTGTATTTACTGCCCGTTTGACCGGCGGGCGCAAAGTCGCCGAAGTAGGAGAGCCCATTTTCGTTCCGCGCCGGGCTAGCGAGAAAGTTCTCACAGAAGCCGCCCAACTGGCAGTTCGGCAGCTAGAAAGGCACCTCGCTGCCTTTCCGAATCAATGGTTTCACTTCGTCGAGTAAGACTGACGAGTACTTTCGGCTTTTCATAGCGCTACATCTCTCTGTTCTTCGACCGGCCACTGACGGCCACCTCCAGTAAGCCAATGTGGTCGAAGTTCGCGTTTCTTTTGCTCCGCACTGGCGTGGGGCCTCTCGATTTGCCAAAAGCCCGCCATGCAATTGTTCGTCGGACTGAACTCCCATCGTGGCAGCATCAAGCGCTACGCATTCGATCTTCTGGAGTTGCCAGTTTCCGCATCTCTTCCCAAACGTAGAACCCTGCGCGAAATGCGTGAGGGAAAGCCAGAACTTAAGTTCTCGCTCAGGCTACATCCCGACGTCGCTATGAAGGGCGAGTCCCACGAAGATATCGCCCGCTCCGTTGACGCCGCGAACGTGCTTCAAGCTGTTGTGATCGTCATTCCCACCGGTCCCCGCTTCACTCCCACCGAACGGAATCGCAACCAGTTAAAGAAAATGGTTGAAGCGCTCAGCGCGGAAGGGCGACAAGTTGCTTGGGAGCCGCGCGGGGTCTGGAGTCCCAGCGAAGCTGTGAAATGGGCCGAAGAGGTGGGGGCTCTCCTGGTTCGTGATCTGACGCGCGAAGCGCCGCCTCCGAGTGCCGTAGTTTACACACGTCTCCTACCTTTCGGGATGGGCGCACGTGTGAGTCAGTCGGCGGTGGAGACTTTGGCGAGTCGACTTGAGTCTGCCGAAACTGCCTATGTGGTGGTTCAGGGCGAGGGGGCGAAGGGAACGAGGGCTCAGCTTCGCGATTGGTTTGAACTGGAGGATGAGTAATGCCTCGGACAGGAGCTCTTGCCAGTGATCCCGTTGCACGTGAGGCGGCAGAAACCGTGTTTAAGAGCAGCGGGAGCTCTCTTCAGGCCGCTCTTACCGGTTTTTTTGTGGCTGCAGCCCACGATCCCGGCGTACTTTTCTCACCGGTCTCTCTGCTGGTCGGCGGTGTTGGCTCTGGAGTGTTCGCTTATGATGGGCGATGTCGCCAACCCGGAAAAGAAGCCAAGCGCCCACGTGGTTTCCTGAATGACGATGAGGTGCCCACGCCCGCGCGCGTGGCGGTTCCCGGTTCAGTCGCTGCCTTGGCTGTAGCATGCGCTTTCCAGTCCGGAACTACATTGCTGTCGTGCGTTCGTCCGGGGGTTCATGCTGCCAAGAGTAGTGGAGCTAAGCAGCGCTCCGTGCTTCTCGAGTACGTTGCTTCCCTGGGTGCTACTGCGCTTCAGGAGCCCTCGGTCAAGCGAGCTTTTGTCTCACAGTTTGGTGCTGTTGAGCAGGGCACGATTGGTGTCGCCGATCTTGTCCCCTCCTGCTGATCTTCAGGTACCGGTTTCCAAGACAGACGACGCGTGGAAACTTCCTTGGTCCGAGCCGTCGAATACCGCTCGGGAGGATCACGGCGAAGGGCATGCGATTGTCGCCGTCGATTCGAAGGGCCTGTTTGTCGCGATAAGCTATCGCAGCCTGCCTGCTGGAGCACGCCTCGATCCCTTCGAGACGACGCTTCCGTCATTGGCGATCCCCGTCATGCGCGGCCTTACCCGAGTTTCGCCCGGAGCGGCGCTCGCTTGTCCGGCTGAGATGGAAATCCTCGCGGGCTCGTCGGGTAGATTCGAGCAAGTTGTCGCGGTTCCTCGATTAGGCGCAGCGCCCCTACGGCTCTATCGAGATGCGGAGACTCAGGAAGTCTCCATTCCTCACTGAGGTCGAATCTGGCGACTCTCCGGAGGCAGTCGGGGTAGGGCCACGAGAAGCCGCCGACGCGCTGCTCCTGATAGCCCATGAGGCCCGAGCCGTGCGGAAACGGAGGCAGCTGCCTTGTTCTTCACAGTTCCGTCAACAAAGCGCTCAAGGGCGCCTACCCAATGGTGGCACCCTTGAAGGATTCTTGTCGTTTCTCGATCCAGATCTAGCGAGCTCGATACTTGCCCCGGCTCAACAGAACCAGGCCGTGCCCGATAGAATCAGAGCAGGTCGTTACGCGAGCTTGTAACCGTTTTGCTTGGCGAACTTGAGCAGGCCGATCTTATCGATCGTTCGCAAGTCGCTTGTAGCAAGACGCAAGGTAACGTGACGGCCCAACTCCGGAACCCAGAGCTTACGGCGCTGAACGTTAACGTTCTGCCAGCGGGGGGTTTTGATGTTGGAGTGGGAAACGTGACGCGCGCGTAGGGCGCGCCTTCCAGTGATTTGACTCTTCGCCATGGGGCGGCGGAAGCTAGCTGAACCATTTGGGTGGTTCAATAAAATAGTGGCTTCAATATCAAAAAATGCTGTTGAATCAGGCGAGATGCCTCCAAAGTGATGGAAATCTGGCAAAATTACCGGAAATGATGGTCGATTCCTTATTTGCTCAGCCACGAAGAGCCAGCGCGGCAACTGCAGCTGTCCCAGCGCGCCGACCAGTGAACTGCAAAAGTTCCTACATCGCTGGAATTCACCCTCGATCTGAGCAAGGGATTGCTCATCCATGTAGAGTCTACGCGCGAGCTCAATCTGCATCGCATGGATGTGGAACGTGGGGCTTCCGTAGTGTCCGGTGGTGAAGCCGCCCCGATAGGGAGCGTCGTGTGCGAGATCGTAGCGCGCTGCTGCAGCGGATTGTTCGGCGACCTGAAGAACCTCTGCGGCCGCAGTGGTGCGGCCACGCGAACCAGGGACGACATCTGCGCGCCTCTCGCCGAGTCTTCCGAAGGAGGGCATCGAGTGGCCGCAAAGAAGAATGATGAATCCGAATTTCTCCCGTTTCTTCTGCACCAAGTCGTAGAGAGCTCGGTGATATGGCCGGTAGATGAGTTCCAGTCTTCGCTCAATTTCTGTACGAGCGCAGTGGAGCGAGTAGCGCGGGGCGTCCTTCGGTAGTCTTCCTCCACACCACGCCATGGGGCGAGGAAGAAGCTGTTCCGCCAGGCGTGGTGTGTGCATCCAGGTCATCCTCCGAGCGATTTAGATCGCAAACGTAGCGACTCAGGTGGGAATGAATAAGGTGTGCGCCATAGTCCGGCGCAGCGTGGAAGAGTTCGGACACGTAGAGATCGGCGTCTTGCCCGATGCTCTTTCCGGGGGCCGTGCAATGAGCCAACGATTCTGGATCGACGTAGACTCCCGCGTGGGGGACCTCAACAATCACTGGTGTTTCCGGGGCGCGCGGCTCCTCGACACTGAAGGTGCTCAGGGCATCATCCGCGGGGATGGGCATTTTTGTGTGCATTCTTGACGTGGGCAACAGAGACGTGAGTGTAAATCTCAGTCGTCGCAATAGATACATGACCGAGCAGCATCTGAACACTTCTCAGATCGGCACCGCCGGAAAGAAGGTGAGATGCAAAGGAGTGGCGGAGGGAGTGGGGGTGCAGATCCTGCCTGAGACCCGCTTGCAGTCCATAAGACCGCACGAGCTTCCAAAACGCCTGCCGAGTCAGTCGCTTTCCCCGAGGACCGCAGAACAGAACCTGGGACTCCTGCTTGGGGGTCGAAGCTCGGAATGACAGATACTGCTTGATGTGTCCCAGGCTGAGCTCGCCCAAAGGTACAGTCCGCCTTTTCTGGCCTTTGCCCGTGACCGTCACGAGCCCTTGATGATTGTCAAGATCCCCGATGCTCAGTTCTAATAATTCACTCACACGCAGACCCGACGCGTAGGTGAGACTCAACATCGCCAAATCCCGGCAGCCCCGAAGTTTAGTTGTATCGGGCTGGTCGAGCAGGCGCAGTAGTTCATGCTGCGACGCGGCTGAGGGCAAACTTCTTCCGATTTGGGGACTTGAGATGTTTTCCGTTGGGTTGTTTTGGACGACGCCTTCTTCTCCCAGGTAGCGGAAAAAGCTGCGTAGGGTGGAGAGCAAACGAGCGACAGTGCGCGCCTTGGCGCCGCTCTTTGATTGGCGACGAAGAAAATCGCGCAGGGTGTCGCTATCGAGTTCCCTCACCGTACTGAGGCCTTCCTTCTCGTCGCAAAACACTAGGAGCTTTTGCAGATCACGTCCGTAAGCGCTGACCGTATTTGCGGCGAGAGCTCTCTCGATCTTGAGATAGGCTAAGAAGCCGTCCACTGCGTGTTCGAGGCGCATCTACGATGAGAGTGTATCGTATCGCTGCATTTCAACCACTATTCTGTCGAAAACCATGGTTGGACGGAATAGTGGTTGATGGGAAACGCGGTTCGCGGAAAAACAGCACACTAGTTTCGCACAGGTCCTCGTAGCTCCCTTGCTCCGACTGCCAGAGTTCGCAGCAGAGGAAGTGGATCGTCCTCTCGCATCAACACCTCTCCAATCAAGGCGGCATCAGAACGTCCACGAGCCACCGTTTGCACGTCGCTTGGGGTCTTCATGCCGGAGAGATGAGCAACGGTGATGTTGTCCGGCAGTCCAGCGACGACTCGATGAGCGCGCGCGGAGTCCATGACCAAGGTATCGAGATCCCGTGAGTTCACTCCGATGAACGTCGCTCCAGCATCGAGCGCTTGGGAGGCTTCATCTTCGTTAAACACTTCGACAAGCGGGGTGAGCCCACGGTCGAGAGATGCCTCCACAAGCCTCGTGAGATCTGCGCCCACACAACGGACGATGAGCAGCACCGCAGAGGCCCCGTAGGCTTTGGCTGCGTCAAGCTGACACTCGTCGATCACAAATTCTTTGCAGAGCAAAGGCAGCGCGCAGCCGTCGCGTGCTTCAAGCAGGTGGGAGTAATCGCCATCAAAGAACGGACCATCACAGAGCACGCTGAGCATGCTGGCGCCACCGTGGCTATAGGCCCGCGCCCGTGCTTTGACGCTGAGGGCTACCGACAGTTCACCGGCAGAAGGCGAGCGCCGCTTGATCTCACAGATCAAATGCAGGGGCTCATCGTCGCTCCGCTTGAGTTCGACCGCCGGAGTATTCACGGGCGGAACCGGAAGTTTTCGATGCCTCAACTCCGGTAGTTCGGCTCGTTTGGAACTGAGGATCTTCTCCAAGACAGTCATGAGCTTAAAGTCGGTCAAGCCAGTTCTTCATCATCTGAAGACCAGACTCAGTCAGAATCGATTCCGGATGAAACTGCACGCCTTCGACGGGCAAGGTCTTGTGACGCACACCCATAATCTCTCCCTCTTGGGTCTTCGCCGTCACTTCTAGGCAGTCTGGGATCGATGAGGGCAAGAGCACGAGTGAATGATAGCGCGTCGCGATCATCGGCTGAGGAAGCCCAGCGAAGACTCCCTGACCCTCGTGCAAGATGGGACTTGTTTTGCCGTGCATCAATCGCTCAGCGCGCACAACCTCGGCGCCATAGACCTGACCGATGGATTGGTGACCCAAGCAGACGCCAAGAATCGGTACTGAGCCCCCTGCGAGTCGAATCGTTTCAAGAGTGACGCCTGCGTCGTCAGGAGTTCCAGGGCCAGGCGACAGCAAGATCCCCTGGGGTGAGTCCGCCAATAATTCTTCGGCGCTGAGCGCGTCGTTGAGAACCACGCGGCATTCGGCTCCTAGACTCTCAAGGTACTGCACCAAGTTATAGGTGAATGAATCGTAGTTATCGATGACAAGGACGCGCGCGGACATGTTGCTAAGACTAGGGAAAAAGTAGGCGGAGCAGGGGGAGAAATTTGCCCTGCTGAACTGTTTCAGTTCGGAAAGGCTGAGACTGGCAAAGGCCCCTCGGGTGGTCAAACCCTGAAAGCGGACATGAACTTCTCTAGGCGGGCAGCAATGAGCTGAGGATACTCTGCGGCGGCATAGTGCGTCGCTCCGGGGATCACGTAGAGTTCCGCCCGTTGGATCTCCTGGGCAATGCGCCGCGCGTAGGTTGGAGGTGTGAGCACATCACGCGAACCGGTGATCACGAGGGTAGGAACCTCGATACTCTTGAGAATCGCTTCGGCGTTGTGCTCCGATAGCTTGGTGAGCAAGTCAAAGTAGATGTGCAGGTCCACCTCCTTGAACTCGCTGGCCATCGTCCGGAAGTGCTCTTGGTCGAGACCCGGCGCGAAAAGTCGGAGTTTTTTCGCGGCGTGAAAACTGACGTGGGAATCGCTGATCCCTCGAAGCAGCCAAGTACCGAGCCCCCCTAGCCGCTGGGCGCCGCGAACCAGCGGGGGAAGGGTCAGCTCGGAGAATGGAATTGGCACGCCGCGCAGAGGTCGGCCGAAGGTACCGTTCAACAAGGCTAGGCTTTCGACTCGATTTGGACTGTGAGTGTAGAATTCTAGCCCTACTTGTACTCCCATGCTCCAGCCCACGAAGTTCACTTTTTTTACCCCTGCTGCATTGAGAATTTCCACGACATCCGAGGCATGGGACGCGATGCTCAAATCTGTTTCTGGTCCTGGTAGGAGCGATCCATACAGTCCCCGATAGTCCCAACTGATCAGTCGAAATCTGTCTTTCCAACGATCTAAATAGGGGTTCCAGGCGGAGACAGGTCCACCAAGACCATTGGCCAGGACGATGACCGGCAGGTCACCGCCCGTGTCGAAGTAGCGAAGTCGAACCCCGTCCAGGGTCCTGAGAGTGTGGCTTGGAAATGGAATGTGGGGGGCCTCTGCTGTTTTTCATTCTTGCCCAGGCGGAAAGCCATCGCTAGTGTCCGCCGAGCTTGGCGCGCGTTTTCACCTGGAAAGCGCGACCGCTCGGAACTGTCCCCCCAGCACGAGACCTCGATGGCTGAAGAAGAAAACAAAAAGCCCAAGATTGACCTTAGAGCCCGCCTTGGAAAAAAGACGGTCGGAACCAGTGGCCCCTCGATTCCACCGCCAATGGCGACCGGAGCGAGCATCCCCGCTCCACCATTTGCTTCCAGACCACCTGCTCCTGAACCCGAGCCTCAACGTCCGCGGATAGTTGAGCCTCAGGCCATCCGGATCGAGATGAGCGAGGAGATGGTCCAAGCCCAGAAGAAGGGTAAGGGCAAGCTCATCGCTATGGCCGTGGGCGCAGCGCTTGTGGGCATTATTCTTGGTTGGGTGATTGGCGACGGCATGTCGCGCAAGGAACGCCAGAATATTGCTCTCCAGGGAGCAGAATTGCTGAGCGAAGACATCGACAAGGCGAACGCTGAAATCACCAAGATGGCCGACATCTTAGGTAAGGCGAAGCGAAGCTTGTCCGATGGCGAGTACCCTGAGGCTGCCCTCAAGGAATTGACTGAGGTCGCTATCCCCTTCGACGCGGGTTACCTCGTGGGTAAGGGAACCGGTCTGATGAGCCCGAAGATCAACAACGATCTCGTGCGTTATGCCGGTCGCTCAGCAGAAGCTAATGAGCAGAAGGACCGCCTCCATCGCATCTTGAGCGGCAGCCGCGAAGCAATCACTGCACTTCTGGACCAGAAGGAGAAGCCGAAGTTCAACTGGTCGGTTTACCTGCAAAATGGACCTCACGGTCCGATGGCATCGATGCTTCCGCTCCCGGAGCCATTCTTGGTGAGTTCCAAGGAAAAGGTGGAAGGAAAAGACTACGCTTGGCCGGAGGAGATTGAAGTCCCCGACGGCGACAAGAAGACGAAGTTGAAGCTGTACAAGGATGGGAATCCCGTTAGCCAAACTCCTCTGATTGTTCCTGTGGATCCTGAGAGCCAGGGCCAAGTTTGCGCGAATGACACTATGCAGATGCTGCGCAGTGAGATCGAAAAGCTTGAGGAACTCCTCAAGGGTGATCGTTCGGACCCCACCAATGAGAAACCTGGTTTGATCGATCTGGGCAACGGCCTCATCGACGAACTCAAGGGCATTGGTATCGGCGGCTGAGGTTTTCCACTGAGAATCGCTCCGCTGATTTGAAGCGGCGACGCTGATATGAAGCGGCGACCATCAAAAAAGGGACATCGAAAGATGTCCCTTTTTCGTGTGTAAGGAGTCCTCACTTTTGATGAGTAGTGCGCTGCTGATTCGCAGGAGCGCTCGACCGACGAGCGGGCGCGCCTAGTGGCTCGCGGGAGGGCGCGTACTCGGCCGACGGGGGCTGCCCGGAACCTCCGAGAGCTCGACTAGAGCAATGTGTCGCGCGTCGCCCTCGCGGATGACGACCTTGAGCCCGAGGACATGGTGGGTGCTTCCCCGAGTGGGGACCGAGCCAAGTTGTTCGAGCAAGAGCCCACCAAGGGAAACGTAGTCGCCGTCCGGAAGCTCGGTTCCGATGACGCGATTCACGTCAGCGACCGGAGTGGAGGCGTCGACCAGGGCGGTGTGGGCAGAGACCATACGGATGCGTGTCGCATCGTCGAGATCATGCTCGTCCTGAATGTCGCCGACGATCTCTTCAAGCAGATCCTCAAGAGTGAGAATCCCAGCAACGCCTCCAAACTCATCGAGGACAATTGCCATATGATGGCGACCAGCGCGCATATCGCGGAGCACTGTAGAGGCCAACTGACCTTCTGGTACAAACGCGACAGGCATACGCGCCAAGTCGATCAGCTTGATAGGTGCGTAGGGCGCACTGCTTTTTGGCTTCGGGTTGGAGAGACCTGGACGAATCGAGCCGCCCGAGAGCGAACCATGCGCCATCGCGTGGAATAAGTCTTTCACATGAAGCACACCGAGGACGTTATCCATCGTGTCGGCGTAGACAGGATAGCGGGAGTGGGCGGTGTTGGTGACCTCCGTGAGTGCATCCTCAAGACTGAGCTCTGAATCGAGACCATCGACCTGGGTGCGCGGAACCATCACTTCTTCTGCGGTCACTTCGCCAAAATCCAGTACATTGCGGATCATTTCCGACTGGTCGTGGGCGAGAGAGCCGTTCAGTTCGCCTTCATTGACGAGAAACTCCACCTCGGTTTCGGTGAGCGAGGCGCTGGGCTCTCTCACTTCAAGCCCGGTCAGCAGACTCCCCAACCAATGGAGCGGATCCGCTACTGGAATCACGAGCCATTCGCCGAACTTGGCGAGCCGCAGCATCGTTGGAAGCCATTCTTCAGCTCGCCCACTCGCGTGGGGACGCAAGAACTCACTGGGAAGCGCATAGGCAAACACTGAGGCCACCCAAGCCACGAGCCAGGTGTTCGTGCCGAGGGGGCTCCAGTGTGAGCTGAGCAGGGCTGCCGTGAGTGAAATCCCTGCCACTCTGAAGAAGATCCAGCGCGTCTGGATCTTGTCTTGATTCACGATGAATCGCTGAACCGCTTTCCGGGATCTCCCCTGATGCGTGTCTCGAATTGCGGCGATGCGCGATGTGGAGAGACTTGCTGCTGTGGTCCCGAAGATCGAGTAGGCCGCCGCAACGACCGCCGGCACTAGCGCTAGCCAGCCGAGGGGATCGAGAAATAATTCGAAATGTGGAGGTTCAGAGTCCAATTCTTGCTCTTCGTGGTGGGCTGTCCTGGCTGGGTTGAGCCATCACCTGGGGGAGATTTAGCGGCAGAAACGCTTGGGGCGCAAGCGTTACTTGCTGGCGTCCGGGTCGTTCATGCCACGTTTTACGCGATATTCGCCGTCTGAAGCCCGCTCGATGAGCGCCAGAAGCTGTGTTTCGTGAAAGGCAGCAAGGGGATCGACCGGCGGTTCGGGAAACTTTCCCTCGAAGTGCTCCTTCAGCAGCCGTTTTCCTTGCGCCAAGCGGAGGGCGCCTTCTTCAGTTACCTGCACGGTGGGAAGCGCAATGCGCGTTGCTTGGGCGACCGGCAGGAGGGGCGTGTCGAGGGTGGGAGGCCAAGAGGAAGCTTGGTCGATAGTGAAGGGACCGCTCGAGGTTCGCCGCAAGGAGGAGAGGTGCGAGGGGACCCCGAGGCGTTGCCCCAAGTCCTGCGCAAATGACCTGACATAGTAGCCCTTGGAGACGCGCAGCTTCACGCGGATCGACTGAGAAGCGGTGGTAACCGAGTCGGGTGACAGCAACACCAACTCGTGAAGTTTGACGTCTCTTGCCGCAAGATCGACCACCTCTCCCTGGCGTGCTCGCGCGTAGGCTCGCTTCCCTTCGACCTTAATTGCACTTACCTGGGGAGGAATTTGTAAGCGACGGTGCCGTTCTTGTTCCAGAGCCATCTCAAGAGCGTTCATCGAAAGCCAATCGTCGCTCAGTTCGACTCGCTTGACGACCTTCCCATCGGCATCGAGGGATTCGGTGGACGTGCCAAAAGTGATCTCCGCCTCGTAGGTCTTTGCGTCTGTGGTGAGGATGCCCGAAAGTTTGGTCGCTTCACCCAGCAGTACGACAAGCACACCGGTAGCCATCGGATCGAGAGTACCTGCGTGACCAACCCGTCGGGTGCCCCGGATACGCCGTACTTGACCCACCACGTCATGACTGGTGAGTCCGGCAGGTTTGTCGACAATCATGACCCCGTGAACCTGCCCGGTTGGCCGGTTCTGGGTTTTGGTTCTGACGCTCACGTCACTTGACCTAAAGCCAAATGCTCTTGCGACGCCGCAAGGATGTTTCGAGCAAACCGTTGATCGTAGCGCGAACCCGTTCCGAGATTTGTCCGACTAATACGTGATCCTGAGCTGCTTGCGGGCCGTATTCGTCGAGCGAGATTGGCTCACCAAACACGATCTTCCATTTGGTGGGAGCGGGCAGCAGACCAAGTGGCCCGAGCCAAGGGAAAGTCGGCGTAATTGGGAAGAAGTCGAGTCCGAGAAGCTTGGAGAGATTATCGAACCGGTAAAGGATCGGGTTCGTCTCTTCGGCGCCAATCACGGCGCAGGGGATGATTGGGCTGCGCGTCTTGAGACAAAGTCGCACGAAACCACCGCGTCCGAATCTCTGTAATCGATAGCGATTCTTAAACAGCTTCTTGATGCCTTGGGCGCCTTCTGGAAACACCGCTAAGAGATGCTCGCGAGAGAGCAGTCGTTCGGCATTTTCGGGGCAAGCGCGAACAGCACCGATACGATTCATCGCCACGCCAAGGAACGGTAAGTAGAAGCTAAAGTCTTCTGCAAGCCAGCGAAAATCGTTGCGACCTGGGTGGCGGGCCTTAATTGCCTCACGCAGCATTACGCCGTCCAGCGGAAGCGCTCCTGAATGGTTCGAGACAATGACGGCTCGCCCTTCGTTGGGGATATTCCGAATGCCCTCCACTTCAACGCGAAAGTACTTTTGAAAAAGGAACTCGAGCGCGGGTCGAAGCTTTTCTTCGTAAGAGGGGTCAAGCCCAAAGTCATCAACTCCAAAGCTCCGACTTTCGAGAGAGTGGTGCCCCCACTTCTTCCGGTAATAGTCGCTTTCGAGAACCTCACGGGCGGAATCGATGGCGCTTTCAGGATCGCCGGGGGCGATCGATCGAGTCAGAGGAGCAGGATCGAGGTCAAGGTCGTCATGGGGTGTAGTTGCCATGAGACCTTGGAGGCGCTCTTCGATTTCTCGAATGCGCATCTCAACAGTCAGGTCGTCATCTTCAGAAAAACTTGAGCTGGGGGAGTCCCAGGGCGAGCCCTCACTTGAATCGAGATCCTCATCGTCCGAGTCCTGACCCCGGTTTGGCGGAAACAGGGGAGAACCGATGCCGAGCATCCCGAGGTCGTCTCCGCTCATGGGATAGGGATCGTTCGAAGCCTCATCTTCATCCACGGGGTAGCTGTCACGATTCGTGTGATCGGCAGAAATCGTCTGCGCCGAGATTGGTGCTGCCGGAGGCTGCAAGTCTTCAGCCGGCTCAGCCGGCGCAGCAGGAGGTCGTCTTCGCGGCGGCCCGACAAGGGTTGGTGCGTTTTTCGCTGTAGGCTTATTCCCTAAAGGGCTTCTTCGAACCGGCTTCCTTGAGCCTGACTGGTTCTCGTCCGCGCCAGACTTTGCCGCCGTTTGGGAGTCTTTTGCTTTTCGAGCTTTTGTCGGTTCCGCCTGTGCTGAAGGGGTAAGTTCAGCGCGTTTTGAGGAGGAACGTTGCCCCGAGTTTCCGTTACTCGATGATGCTTTCTTGCCGCTGCGCGCTCCGCCTCGGCTTTTCTGACTTGAAGTCTTCGAACCTCCGCTGGCATCGCGGCCACGCACTGAGCCCTTGAGCGTTCTTGTTGCTCGTTTGACGGTTTTCTTCTTTTCGCTCACGCCGGGGTCTCCGATAACAATCGAACGTCTCTCAAATTCTGGGCGGCACCGAATTCGGCGACAGCCTCTCGACTTGAGTGAAGCGGGACAAATCCCATAATTCGACGTGCGCGGTCGGTATCACCAACGCACGCGTACTGCACATAGTCGAGAAAACTTGCAGGGATCGCGCCGCGGCGCGCCACCCAAAGCGCACCCACCGTCAAGTTGGCCAGCGGTCGAGTCAAAGGAAGTTTGCGCCGGCCCAACAAGCGAATCGCTTTTCCAAGCGGCAGGACTCCTTCGCCTGAGATATTGAACACACCGGGGGCATCTGTGTCGATCGCGCGTTTGAATGCTGCGACGGCGTCCGCTTCATGGAGGAATTGCCAGAGCGGATCGAAGCCGAGAACCGTGGGTACTAAGGGCTGACGGAGGTACCGAGTCACGTGATTGTCGATGTGTGGGCCAACAATTGGCGCGGTGCGAAGAATCGTTGCGATTCGCCCTTTTCCTGGGTGACCGAATTCCAGCACATCTCGCTCAGCCTGCATCTTGTCGCGAAAATAGGCTTCTGATGCGCTGGCACACAGTGGCTTTCTTTCTTCCAAATAGCAGGGGTTTTTAGGACTTGCGCCGTAGAGAATCGTCTGACTCCACAGCACGAACTTGCTGACCCCCGCGCGGCGGCAGCCATTGAGCATGTGCATCGTCCCGACGCTTTCAAGGTCGTGACTCTCTTCTGCGCTGTGACTTGGGTTGTCATGAAAAGCGAGATGCACCACGGTATCGACCTTCTCGGATTTCAAGATCTCCGCGATCTGATCCTCCACGTCGGGTCGGGTGAGATCCGTATTGAAGTGCTTTGTCTTCCCTTGAGCGGACTCAGGGCACTTGCGGTCCAGGCTGACGATTCCAGCGATTCGCGGTGAGTCCTCAAGAAGACCGACCAAGTGGGCCCCGAGGAATCCAGCTGTGCCGGTCACCGCAACCACGTGGGAGCGCACTTTGGGTGAGCGATTTCGTCCGCGATCAGGCGATGCTGATGTTGTGTCTTCCGACATGTATTCGCCTGGGATACCGTCTGTTGCACCGAGACTAAAGGGCTAGAAGAAAGCGAGCTGATTTTAGCTCTTCCATCGAGTGTGGCTGTACACGGAGCACATTGTGACCAATTCTCACCAAAGGTCCCAGGCACACCGCCGTGCACTCAGATAATCGCCACTAGTTATAGGACAGGGGCTTTAGTCGGCGGCGAATCGTGCGTTATTCGGCTAGGATACCTGCAACGATGTTCGCCTCATCACGAATTCAGACCCTCGGTGCTTACGAGCTCGGCGAGCGCCTTGGCATTGGCGGAATGGCCGAGGTCTATGCCGCTCGCTCGAAGGACTACGGTCGCGTCGCGTTGAAGCGGATTCTCCCTGGGTTGGCCGAAGATACGGAGTTCGTCGACATGTTTTGGGACGAGGCGCGAATCACGAGTCGCCTCGATCATCCCAACATCGTGCGCATTCTCGACTACGGGCGTGCAAATTCGCAGCTGTACATGGCTCTTGAGTATGTGGATGGCCCGAACCTCGCGCGTGTGCTGCGAAAAGCGGCGAAGAGTCGTCAGCCGCTGAGCCTGCCGGTTCTCGTCGGGATACTCGTTCAATTGCTCGATGCGCTTGAATACGTACACAGCGCAACTGATGCGCGCGGCAAGGCGCTCAAAATTGTGCATCGCGACGTTTCCCCTGGAAACGTGATGCTGACCGGAGACGGGCACACCAAGCTAGGCGACTTCGGAATCGTGAGGAGCCAAGCTGTCATGCGGCGAACCCAGCCCGGTGAGCTGAAAGGCAAGGTGGGTTATATGTCGCCGGAGCAGGCGACTGGCGAACCGGTGAATCGCCAAAGCGATGTTTTTTCCGTCGGCATTATTCTTGCTGAATTTCTCACGCTTCGGCCGCTATTTCTCGGGAAGACCGAGATGCAAACTCTCTCTCGCACCATCCAGAGCGATCTGAGCACGTGGCATCGTCACAACGGAAATGTACCGCTCGGGCTCCGTATGATCGTAGAAAAAGCGCTCCAACGGGAACTCGACCAGCGTTACCATTCCGCCAAAGAAATGCGTGCTGCGTTGATTGACATGGCGCGGACTTCTGGCTGGGAACTGAGACCTGGTGCTGTGGTTCAGGAGCTTCGCGGGCTCGATCTGCTGCCCCCTGAGCAGGAAGCGTCTGGGGAGCGTCCGATTGTTCGACCGCCCATTGACCTCGGGAGTGGGGCTCACAGCAGTGATCACGGGGTGTCTCGTGGGCGCACGACTCCCCTCGCTTCGCCGTCAGTTCGTCAAGGCGACATCGTCACGCTCGCGAACGGTCTCCATGAGTCACAGGCGCAGGGCGCTCAGCCTTCACCGCTTCCGGTTGTCCACACCATCGGTGTCGCGAGACGTCCTCAAGGGCGACCCGTTTGGGACGTCGTGGCAACACGAACCTCGTTACCGCCACAGCTTTTTCTCGCCCTGCGACGGGCTTGGAATGGTGTCGTGGAGCTGAGCTATGAAGGCGACTCTCTCTCGATGGAAATTCAGGCAGGGCGCATTGTGGCCACCTACGATTCATCTGGTGCACACCCGCTTGGTCGGCTCTTGATTGAAGCGTCGCTGCTGGACATGGCCGGCTTAGTTCAGGCGATTGGAAGCAGTCGGAGGGCGAATCTTCGCCTGGGTGAATTCTTGGTCCTCCATGGGCGCATGCGCGAGTCCATTTTGCAGCGTTTGCTTCGTCGCCAAATGGAGCTGCGGCTTGGTCCCTGGCTCAATCGACCAGAGTGCCAGCTCGCCCTATTTCTCAAGCCGCATTCTTCTCTTCAGGTCAGGAGACTCCGAGCGCTTTCCTGCGAGTTTGGCCGAGGTCGTGGGTGCTTGGCGCCCCTGTGTTGACGTGCCGGAGCTAGAAGAACACCTCAGCTCCGTCATGGATTCGGTGGTGCTGCCAGCTCTTCATATTCCGATTACCACTTTCGGTCTCACTGAGCCGGAAGTGCGAGCTGTGCGTACAGCGATGGACGGTGGGGCCTACGAGGGGCGATCTATTCGTAGTGTGATCGAGAACGTCGTGGGTGAACGTATCGCTCGTCGGCGGGAAGTGATGTTCGGATTGCTTGTGGCGCTTTCCGGGGGTGTGGTGCAGGCTCCAGGCTACGGCCGCTGAGGCCTGGTCGCGTCCGCAGCGCCTGGTTGTTGCCTTCTTGGGCAAGGCCGTGGGGGCGAAGCTCAGTGCCTGCTTGGAGGCAAAGTCGTATGCCCGCTCGAACGTTGACTAGTTGGAGCAGGATCGCTGTCGAGAATCGCGAGTAGGTCACGCACCTGGATGGGCTTGGCGAGAGTCTGACAGCCTGAATTCTGGAAGTAGCGGACGTCCTTCGAACTGACGGGGGCGCCGCTGACGAACACGAATCGTGGTGCAATCTCGGGTTGATTCGCTGTCACTCGCTCGTGGAGGGCGCGACCGTTCGTGCCAGGGAGCCACAAGTCGCAGACAACGAGATGGGGCTCATAGCCCGGTTCCATCAGCGCGATTTCGGCTTCAGCGGCAGTTCCACAGACTCGAACGTCATGGGGAGTGAGTGCTCGCCGCAGCGCCCTTGCGAACATCGGATCGTCGTCGATGATCAGAACTTTCTTGATGCGCGGCGCGATTGACGTCGTTTGCGGTTCCGCCAAAGCTTGGGTCGGGAAGCTCACTTCAATCACACCACTACGCGTGGAGAGTGTTCCTTGGTGGGCATCAACGATTCGCAAGCAGGCAGCAGGCGGAGTAGGCGGTTCCTGAGTCCCGGGCGAGCGCGCGACAACTCGCACGACACATCTGTCAGTCTCACGACTCAATTGGAGCTCGAGCACCGGGCGCTGGGTCGCGAGTCCTTCATCGCGCGTCCACGCGAAAAGCAAACCGAGGGTGAGGTGCAGCAGCTCATGACGGTCCGCGTGCAGATAACACTCGTCAATGACCCGTTCTTTGAGGCTGAATCCACGCTGTTCGAGCTCGGGTCGAGCAATCACCATTGACTCATGAATGATGCGACTCATTTGTACGCTTTCCTTGCCGCCATGATTGTCGGACATGTCGGAAAGACTCGTGAGTTCTTTGCGCAGAAGTGACGCTGCTAATGTGATGTCGTCGATGGTTTGACTGAGTTCACCGAGCGCATCTCCCACGGCGTGATCGCCTGGGTCCATTAACAAATCGAGCTCGTCGGTGAGTCGACGCAACTCGTCGATTTGGATGAGCATCGACGAAGATGGTGCGCGGAGAGCGAAAAGAGCACCGTCGAGCATCAAACCCAGTGAGGCCAAGCGATTGACCTCTCCTAGCGATGTGAGAGCTCCCTCCGGGGCCACTGAGCGGTTGTCTCGTTCGAACGAGAGGGTAAGCAGCTGCCTGACCGCGCTCAAGATATAGTTTGCAGGTAGCGTCGAGCGGTCGATGTCATCGGCGAACTCCTCGCCGAACCAAAGTACGATTCCTCCGTGGTCGACTCCGCGATGCTTGAGGGGGACCGCTATCGCGCCTGTGTAGCCAATTGCGTGAAGACGGGCGCCATCCTCAGGTCGCGGAAATGGCCCCTCGCGAGTGTCGTCGACGCGCACTGCGACCCCCCGTTCGCTGGCGATTTCAGAGAGCAGAATTGCAGGAGCGTCACTGATCTCCGAAAATCGGGTCGCGATATTGCCATCGTGAGCGGAAACATAACCGTCCTGGATGGCTACAGCAGCTCGCGCTCCCAACTGGCGGCGCAGGAAGGATAAGACGTTGCCGAGCTGGGTACGGGTCGGGTGATCGACCAGAGCATCTCCGATTTGTCGGAGTTTTTCTTCCCATGTGTCGTCAGCCATCTAGGTCCTGGGGGCAATTACGGTCGGGTTGAGGCACAGATGAAGAGGGGGCGGGGATATCTCTTCCCCAGGAAGAAAGCGGCCCATTGATTGAGGCTCTTGCTGTCTTCATCCTTGCCTGATAACCGCATTGGCCCGCCTCATCACCGCCCTAACCCGACTGATAACGGCATTGGGTTCGCCTGACAACGTGAATGAGCTCCCCACGGGGCGGTAACGCGCGCTGGGAGCAGCCATTTCGTCCTCTCAGTGAGTGAGTGCCCAGAAAAAACATGACCATTACCCGCGAAGAAGTCCAAACAGTGGCCACGCTGGCTCGCCTGGACCTGGATGACGCCACCGCCGAAGCCCTGACTCATGATCTCAGCAAGATCCTGGGGTACATGGATAAGTTGAACGAGCTTGATACCAAAGACGTCATTCCGACGCTTCAGGTGTCTGTTGAACGAGCACCACTTCGACCTGATGTGCGCACGCCAGGCCTCTCGAAGAAAGCAGCGCTTGAGCAGGCTCCTCGAGCTGACGAAGTAGGATTCCTTGTACCTGGATTTGTGGACGAGTCATGATGGGCCGAACCAAGAGCGTCACCTCGATTGCAAGCGCGGTGAGCGAGGGATCGACAACCGCGACGGATGTTGTGGGCGAGTATCTCGACCGGTGTGAAGCCCGATCGGGGCTCAATGCGTTGACCTACGTCGCGCGCGAGGAGGCTTTGGAACAGGCCGCGCAGCTTGACCAAAGACGCGCGGCAGGCGAAGCGATGGGGCCTTTGGCAGGGGTGCCTATCGCAGTAAAAGACGCGATTTGTACTTTGGGTCTTCCTACCACGGCGGGGAGTCGAATTCTTCAGCGCGAAGGTCGGGGAGGCGAGAATCTGCCGTGGCGTGCTCCCTACACGGCGACGGCAGTCGAGCGCCTGCAGGCTGCCGGTGCGATCGTGATCTCCAAGGCAAACATGGACGAGTTCGCCATGGGCTCCTCCAATGAAACGAGCGCCTATGGACCGGTGAAGAACCCTTGGGACGAAGAGCGCGTACCGGGAGGCTCGAGTGGCGGTAGCGCGGCGGCAGTCGCAGCTGGTTTGGCACCGGCAGCACTTGGCAGTGATACTGGTGGTTCGATTCGCCAACCGGCTGCATTCTGTGGAGTGGTCGGGGTGAAGCCGACTTACGGCCGCGTTTCTCGCTATGGATTGATTGCTTTTGCTTCTTCGCTTGATCAAATCGGGCCGATGACGACCGACGTGAGGAGTTCAGCGCGACTTCTTGAGGTCATGGCCGGCGATGATCCACGGGACAGCACGACGGCAACCGACCCCGTGGGCGCCTATGAAAAAGCTTGTGAGCAGCCGCTCAAAGGCATGACCTTCGGACTCCCTCAAGAATACTTGGCGGAGGGACTCGATGACCAAGTGCGCGAGCAGATTGAGTTGATCGTCGACAAGGTCAGGGCTCAAGGCTGCAAAGTGAAGCCGATTAGCCTTCCGCATACGCATTACGGTGTGGCGACGTATTACGTTCTCGCTACCGCGGAGGCTTCCAGCAATTTGTCTCGTTTCGATGGGGTTCGCTTTGGTTTGCGCAAAGAGCGTCCCGGTGCAGATTTGAAGACACTCTACTCTGAATCGCGGACGGCTGGTTTTGGTGACGAAGTGAAGCGTCGTATCCTGCTAGGAACCTATGTGCTTTCGGCAGGGTATTACGACGCCTATTACGGCAAGGCCCAAAAGGTGAGGACGTTGATTCGTCGTGACTTTGATGCCGCCTTCGCTTCCGTGGATGCGATCATCACACCAACGAGTCCCACTCCAGCATTCAAAGCGGGCGAACGCTCTGAAGATCCTCTTTCGATGTACCTGGCCGATGTCTACACGCTGCCTGCCAGTCTCGCGGGTATTGCAGGACTTTCTCTCCCGGTGGGTCAAGCGACCGTGGATGGCAAGAAGTTGCCAATTGGGGCCCAAATTCTTTGCCCCGCCATGGGCGAAGAGGCGCTTTTCCGGGCTGCTGCTGGGGTTGAGCGTTTGGTGAACGAAGCTTGAGCCTTGATCATCATCAAGCTGAGCTTCAGCTGGAGGTTCGGGCCGTCGAAGCTGGGGATGCCGCCGCCCTACAGTCTCTTTTTGCGCAGACCGACGTGCCTTGTTATTGCCAATACTGGCAATTTGAGGGCGATCATCGCGAGTGGCAGAATCGTTGTGCCAACGAGCGGGATGAAAATGCCCGGGCTCTAGCGGAGCAGCTGAGTCTCGGTAGCTTGAACGGATTCGTGGCCGTCGATGGTGCGAAGATCGTGGGTTGGGCTCGCCTCGAGAAACCTTCGAAAATGGCTAAGCTTTACGATGGTCGACTCTACCGAGGATTACCCTGCTTCGACGGGGAGCGTGCAAAAGTTCGCACCATTGCCTGCTTTTTGGTGGATCCCACCCTGCGTAGACGCGGAGTCGCTAGCTCCTTACTCGCCCACATGAAGCAGTTTGCGCGCGAGGCGCAGCTGGAAGCTCTTGAAGCATTTCCCCGCGGCGCTGCGGATGTCAGTGACGAAGAGCAGTGGATGGGGCCGCTTTCTATGCTGAAGAGTTCTGGCTTTTTGACTATTCGTGACTTTGGTCCCTATCCCGTGCTGCGATGGCAGGTCGGCCCCCCGGGCTGATCCTCATATTCCGGAGATAGAGCGCAACGCTGACAGTTTGCGGCCGAGACTTTACATATGACGTGCAAATGCGTCATTTTGCTTCGGGCGAGCCGAGGCGCAGCTTCACCGATCCCCCCTCCGGAGTGTACGAGATGGAACGACGGCCAGAACAATTTCAGGAAGGAGCGCAGATTGCTGGCACCGCGTATCAGGTGAAGGCACTCATTGGCAGTGGAGGCATGGGGAGCGTCTATGAGGTCGAGCACCTTGAACTTGGACGGCTCTTCGTTCTGAAAGCTCTCCACGGGCACCTTTCTTCGCGGTCTGATCTGGTGGGACGGATGCGCAACGAATGGCGCGCTCTCGCGAAGTTGAACCATCCTCATATTGTTCAAGTGACGGACGCGGGGCAGACGACCTCTGGTTTGCCTTACTACGTGATGGAACGCCTGGAGGGCCGCACACTCGGCCAGTTGCTCGCCGAAAGCGGACGGCTCGGTCTGAGGAGGGCCAGCGAAATCATCATCGATGTGCTGAAGGGGCTCGACGCTGCGCATGCGACGGGTGCTATTCATCGTGATATCAAGCCGCAGAACATCTTCGTTCAGGGCGGTGGCGTGACCAAGCTGCTTGATTTTGGGATTGCCAAATTGCGGGATCGCGCGGCACGTGTGGTGACGGCCGGCGGCATTTCTATCGGGACGCCGCGCTACATGGCGCCAGAACAGGCTGAAGGCGGGACCGTGGACGGTCGTGCGGATATCTACGCGGCGGGCCTAGTGCTCTATGAGTGCGTACTTGGACGCGGGCCGTTTGCCCACATTCGAGACCCCAATATGCTCGTGATGGCGCACATTGGGGAGGAGCCCGAACGCGTTGACTATTTGGATGCGTCGATCCCGCCCGAACTGGGAGATCTGTTGCACAGGTGGCTCTCGAAGTTTCCGTCGTCCAGACCGGCGACAGCGGGGCTCGCCGCCTTCGAACTTGAGTCACTGCTGCCACTCTTCCCCGGAGAATGCGATGACTCCGACGACGTGACTCTTGGTGGCGATTACGACGCCAGCACAGTGGGCGCCGTTCAGCTCATTTCCGATTCGCAAGCTCCCGGCATGCCGCCTGCTTCTGGCCGCGGCCAGCCTTCGAGACCTGGTTTGACGCCAGAAGCCATCAAACCAGGCGCAGCAAGGTCCTCGCCACTCGCTCGGTCGCCCGTTGCTGCGCCACCCGCACAGGCCGCACCACCCTCTATCGCTCTCACTCCGACCGTGACGATCGGCGACCCTGAGCCCATCGAAAAGCGCCCGTCGGCCGGCACCCTCGGGTGGGGGACTCAAATCGAGGAAACCGCGCCAGGGCCAGTTCCTCGCAAGAGAAGCTCAAAGACACCCCCTCCAATCTCCTCCATCGCGGCAAAGCCCGTGGTTCGCTCCCTGAGCCGAAGATGGGGAGTGATCGCCGCTACGTCCCTCGGCTCGTTCTGTCTTGGGTGGATTATATTGGGGCTGTTTTCTGATGCTCAAAAACCGGACGGGGGTGAAGGTGATGCTTCACAGGTTCAGCTGAACGCTGCCTCCGGTGAGGGGCCGAATCTGGAGTCGCTCTCGACTTCCGCCACGCGCGTCGAAGAGCCGGGGGCGAACAACACCGGTATCACCCCTTCCGCCCCGAAGCCCATCATTCGTGCTCCTTCCTCTGATGCGCGGCAAAAGGACGAGCAGATCCAGGCCAACGGAGAGGTAGGGCAGGAGCCTGCGACCAAGAATTCCCCATCGGTGACTGAAGCCAGCCCTAGCAGCTCGGCTTCCCGCGCGTCATCCGGGGCCGTTGGCGCAGCTCAGCCGGCAAAATCTAGCCCTGCGCCGGGGCCACCCGCAGCCCCTCGGCCCAGGGTAAAGCCGGCCGAAAGTCCCCGTGAACCTCGGCTTCCTGGAAGCGGACTCTGGTAATCGGGACTCTGGTCATTGACGTCAGCGACCCTGAAAACCGGATGTCCTGATTGAGCGGCTCATTGGGTCATTGACCAGCGCAACGGTCACGTACAGCACAAGAATGAGGTCGCCAAGCCGAGCTGTCGTGAGATCCGCCCTCAGGGGCCGGGTCGGACTGTGCATCTTGCTGGGATGCCTAGCGCATTTTGGCACGATTTCTCTTTGACTCTCTCTGAAGCGTCCCGTAAGTTTCGCGCCCCCTCCGGCAATCTGTTGTGGGGAAAATAAAACACACGCCCCTCAAAGCGCGATGTCGAACTCCGGTGCCTGGTGAGGTCTTCAGCTCAATCTGCTGGATGTCCACGAGGTGGGGTCGGCTAGGGGCGGAGGAAACAACCAAAAGGAGAAGCGCAAAATGACCGAAAATTCAAATCCCGAATCTAACAACGAACTGACCCCCACACCTGAGCATGGTGCAGACGCTCGTCGCGCTGACTTCGAGGTACCCGAGCAAGGGGCAGCGACTCCGCTTTCTGACACCGCAGTGCTCGCAGGAGAGCGCGCGAAAGCAGAAGCTTCAGGCGACCATCAAGCTCCGAACCGGGACCCAAGCAACCCGCTGACCGTCCGCGAGTTGTTCGAAGCCGGTGTACATTTCGGTCATCAGACTCGTCGCTGGAATCCCAAGATGCGCCCGTACATCTACGGTGCTCGCCAGGGAATTCATATCCTCGACCTTGATCAGACGGCGGCACTTGCTGAGCGCGCCTGCAAGTACATTGCAGACACCGTTGCCAAGGGTGGCACCGTGCTTTTCGTGGGCACCAAGCGTCAAGCGCAGGAAATCGTTCGCTCCGAAGCCGAGCGTTCGGGCATGTATTACGTGACCAACCGCTGGCTCGGTGGCACCTTGACGAACTTTCGTACGATGAAGACGGGCCTTGACCGTCTTCGTAACCTCGAGCGCATGAGCGAGGATGGCACCTACGAGCAGCTCCTCAAGAAGGAAACCGTTCAGCTCGACAAAGAGCGCGCTCGTTTGGAGAAGCACATTGGCGGAATGAAGGGCATGACGGGGATTCCTCAGGTCATGTTCATCGTCGACCCTGCGCAGGAAACCATCGCTGTAAAAGAAGCTCGTAAGCTTGGCATCAAGATCGTTGCCATCACAGATACCAACTGCGATCCCGACTTGATCGACTTCGTGATTCCCGGAAACGATGATGCGATTCGTTCGATTCGCCTGATTGCGTCAGCGCTTGCTGATTCGGCAATCTATGGCGTCTCACGTCGTCGCGACACCGGCCGAGACAAGCCCGCCGCTCAAGGTGGCGCGCCCGAAGCTCAGGTCATTTACTCGGGCCGCAAGTAAGGCGCCCTTCGGGCAAGAAAGGTTAGAAAAATGGCTGTAAACATGGTGCAGGTCAAGGAGCTCCGCGAGCGGACTCAGGCCGGTTTGAACGACTGTCGAAGCGCGCTGGTCGAATCCGAAGGCGACCTCGACAAGGCCGTCGAGATCATTCTGAAGAAGGGCCTCGCGAAGAGCGTCAAGCGCGCCGGCAGTGTTGCTGCTGAAGGTATCGTTTCGACTCGCGTTGCTGCCGACGGCAAGAGCGCGGTCATCGTTGAAGTGAACATTCAGACGGACTTCGCAGCGCGAAATGAAGACTTCATCGCTTTTGTTGAGAAGGTCGTTGATGCTGCTGTCGATGCCAAGGACGACGCTGACTTGACTACTCTTCCTTTCCCCGGTGGAACTGGAACGGTTGAAGACAATCGAGCTGCTCTCGTGGGCCGATTGGGAGAAAACATCACCGTTCGTCGTTGGGGGCGCGTCGCCGTCAAGAAGGGCCGCGTCACCAGTTACGTTCACATGGGTGGCAAGATTGCTGTTCTCATGGGCGCAGAGGCTGATAGTGATGCGACTGGTGAGAAGATCGAAGCCTTTCTCCAGGATGCGGCAATGCAAGTTGCTGCGATGGCACCTCCGTTCCTCACGGCTGAAGAGATCCCGGCTGACGCTCGCAAGGCGCAGGCGGAGATCTTTGCTGGCCAGCTTGAGGAAGAGGGACAAATTCCTGCTGAACGCCGTCCTCAGGTGATCGAGGGCAAGCTGAACAAGTGGGCTAAAGAAGTTTGCCTGCTTCAGCAAGCGAGCGTGATTGAGCCCAAGAAGAGCGTTGACGAACTCCGCGCTGAGGCAGCCAAGGCTGCTGGCGGCGAGGCGACGTTGATTCCCTTCATTCGCTACGAGCGTGGCGAGGGAATTCAGTTGGCAGAGGCTCCCGACTTTGCGGCGGAAGTGGCTGCAATGGCGGGCGGAAAAGGCTGAAGCCTACTGGTCTCGCATCGAGATCAGACAAACTGAAAAGCCGAGTAGCTTGTGCTGCTCGGCTTTTTCGTTGATGCGTCCCCTTTGGCGCGCTGCGGGTAAGCAATTGGTGCGCTTGCCAAAGCCGACTCAGGTCCGCCGCTTCATGAACCAGTCATGGAGCGAGCGGATGCCGTCCGTGACACTGACTTGAGGTGAGTAGTCGAGCAGTCTCCGCGCTTTGTCGATGTTCGCGAAGGTGATTTCAACGTCAGCGGTAGGCATGGGTTGAGCAGAAATATTTGGCTGCCGACCAAAGAGGTCGCCAATCTGTTCCACAAACTCTCGGAGTAGAACAGGTTCACCACGACCGAGGTTAATCACTTCGTATCCCAGCCGCCGGTCGGCTGCGAGAACGACTCCATCCGCAATGTCGTCAACGTAGGTCCAATCCCGATGCATCTCACCCGCGTTGTAGAGTGTGAGCGGAGTGCCCGTGTCGCAGGCGTCGAGCGCCAAGAAGGCCAGCATGTCGGGGCGATTTCTGGGACCATAAACGGTAAAGAAGCGTAGCGCCGTGAAGTCCATTCCGTGCATGTGGTGATAACAATGCCCTAAGAGCTCCGCACTTCGTTTTGTTGCAGGGTAGGGCGCCAGTGGTCGGTCGCAGGGATCATCCTCGACGAAAGGGATCCTCTCGGTTCGACCGTAGGCCGATGAGGTCGATGCGAAAACAAAGTGGGGCCGCCCGGAAAGTCGCGCCGCCTCGAGCAGGTTCATCGTCCCCATCAAGTTGACGTCCAGATAAAGGCTTGGATGTTCAACTGAAGTGCGCACGCCCGCCATTGCCGCGAGATGGATGACTGTGTCGAAACGGTGTTCCGAAAACAGTCGATTGATCAGTTCGACGTCGCGGATATCCCCTTCGACGAGCTTGAAGCTAGAATGCGAGTTGAGCTCCTTCGCCGTTGTGCGCTTGATCGCCGGATCATAGTAGTCGTTGAAATTGTCGAGGCCGACGACGCAATCGCCGCGCTTCAGGAGGCGTTCAGCTGTGTGGCTTCCGATAAAGCCAGCCGCTCCGGTAAGGAGAATCATTCGTCCCGCCATGTCAGGCCTCTAGCAGAGTGGTAAACTGTGACCAAGCGGACAGCGGTTTCCCGATTACAAGAAGCCGCCTAGTGTTCAATTCCGCTTGCTTTGAAGAATGCACGAGCCAGTTCATGATCTCCCTGGGAGAGTTCCTTCGGCTTTCCTGAGACGACCAGACGACCTTTCGACAGGAGGTGCATACGGTCGGCGATATGGAGCGCCCCCGCCATGTCATGGGAGATGACGACACTGGTGACGCCAAACCTATCGCGCGTTTCGACAATCATGCGGTCCACCAAGCGGGCTGAGAGGGGATCCAACCCGCTCGTCGGTTCGTCGTAGAATAGGGCTGCTGGCTCCAACATGAGCGCTCGTGCCAGAGCGGCCCGCTTTTTCATACCGCCTGAGAGCTGACTCGGGAGTTTGTTCTCGATGTTCTTGAGTTCGAGGGCCGCTAGTTTGTCGATGACACGCTCCCGAACTTCTTTTTCCGACAAATCCCGCCGATGTTCTCTCAGAGGAAAAGCGACGTTGTCCATGATGCTCATTGAATCGAGCAACGCCGAATACTGAAACACCATACCCATCCGGCGTCGTTCTAAATTGAGCTCGGTTTCGCTCATCGAAGTGAGGACTGTTCCGTCGAGTGCGATAGTGCCCGTCGTGGGTTTGTCGAGAGCAATGAGCAATTTGAGCAGCGTGGTCTTACCGGCACCCGAGCCACCAATGATTACGGCGACCTCTCCGGGTGCCACTTCAAGAGAGATATCCTGAAGTGCCCAAAAGTCATCAAAGCGTCGCCCGACCCCGGAAACGGTGATCTTCGCCCCGGGAGAGCTCTTTTTGGGGGCCTGGCTCGTCGAAGGTTTTTCCGCGGGTGACATCCTGAGAAAGGATCTACCAGAAGACTTGACGAGGTGGGCCCCCCCGACGGACTCTTTCGCCATGGACACTCAGCACCTGAGCGCTTTACTCGACCTCGCCGAAACCACCGAGGACGGCCCCTGGAAGCTTTTGAAGGATGAACGAACGCTAACCTTGCACGCCTCCTCTGGCGGCGTTTCACTCAACGTGGGAAAGGTGTGCAAAGTGCGAACCGAAGGCAAGCTGCTCTTCGCCGAAAATGTAGTCGGCGAAACATTTGTCCTTGAGCTGGAATCAGTCTTTGCAGGAGCTGTTGCTCCCAGCGGCAAGGAAAGTCGCAAGGCAGGTTTTCGCTAGACTTTCTGAAAGCTGCAGCTCCCGGAAGCTGCAGCTTCCGGGAAAATGCGAGTTACCCGATTAGCGCTAGGTTCCGCTTGCGTCCGGCGGCAGGTGCTCGCTATCAAAACCCCATGACAGGTTCTTCGAAGCCCGCAGCTGATCCCCTCAAGATTGGCAACTTTACCTTCAATTCTCGACTCATTGTAGGAACGGGAAAATACAAGAGCGTCGAAGAGACCGAGCAGGCTCTGGCTGAGACGGAGGCTGAGTTGATCACCGTCGCCCTGAGGCGCGTCGATTTGAAGGATCGCAGCAGCGGTTCTCTCATGTCGCTCATCAGTAGCGGTCGTTGGAAGCTGCTGCCGAACACTGCCGGCTGCTATACGGCGGATGAGGCGATTCGGACCCTGCGACTCGCTCGGGAACTCGGTTTGGCAGATCTTGTGAAGTTGGAAGTCATCGGGGACGCGAAGACTCTCTATCCGGACAATGAACAGACCTTAGAGGCTGCCAAGATCCTGGTGAAAGAAGGCTTCACGGTCTTGCCTTACTGCATCGATGACCCGATTGTTTGCCGGAAGCTGGAGGAAATTGGCTGTGCGGCGGTGATGCCGTTAGCTGCGCCTATTGGTTCAGGGTTGGGGATCCGCAATCCGCACAACCTGCGAATCATCATCGAACAAGCCAACGTGCCGGTGATTGTGGATGCAGGCGTGGGCACGGCGAGTGATGCGGCTGTAGCTCTTGAGTTGGGGTGCGATGGGGTGCTGATGAACACCGCTATTGCCCATGCGAAGGATCCTGTTCTCATGGCGGGAGCCATGCGGGACGCCGTGCGAGCAGGACGGGCGGCCTTCCTCGCTGGAAGAATGCCGATGCAGGCCTATGCGAATGCCTCGAGTCCGACGGTCGGGCTCATCGAGTGAGCTCGACTCGTGAAACAACGGTATTCTGGGCCCTAGGACCAGCAATTGCTTCGATGCTGGTGGCCTTCACGCTGGGCTCCCTGCCGATGAAGAACCCACCTGGTATGGACTTCGCCGCCAGCGACAAAGTGGGACATCTTATCGCTTTCGGGTTGGTGCAAGTCACTCACGCCCGAGCGGGCCTCTACTTGTGGCCTCGCGCTTCCTGGGGCCGCCTCATCCTCGGCAGCATAGTGAGTGCCACTGCCCTAGGCGGGCTACTGGAACTGTGGCAGTTCTTGCTACCGCATCGTTCCTCTGAATGGGCAGACTTCTTGGCTGATGGTATCGGGGCGGCTGTTTTCGGGCTCTTGTATGGCCTATGGGGTCCACGGCGAATTTGAGTCCGCGCTTACTTGCGTTTTCGGATCAAGAGCACCACTCGGGTTCAGTGGGCGCGCTTTGCGATCTCTGCGTAGAAGCGCTTCCGGGCCAGGTGGTCATTGTGCTTCGTGATCGAGGGCTGTCCGCTCGAAGGCGGCTTGCGATGGGAGAAGAGCTGCTCGTTGCGGCTCGGCGTGGTGGCCAAATGCTCGTGGTGAGTGATCGCGCGGACTTAGCGCGCGCGCTCGGGGCTGATGGTCTCCATTTGCCTGCAGTCGGGTTTTCTCCCACGGACGCGGACAGCGCCTGGAATGGCCCCAGCCAGTGGCTGTCCCGGGCTGGTCATGGCCTCGAACGGCTGGGCGATGCTGAGCTGGCGGTGCTTTCGGCCGTGATCGTCTCCCCAGTCTGGGAGCCGCGTAAAGGGAGATCAGCGCTTGGAGAGAGTGGTCTTCGACAGCGGGTCCACGACGTGAAAGGTCGTGGACCGCACCTCGCGATCTATGCGCTTGGCGGCGTTTCTGCCGAAAATGCCGCCAAGAGCTTCGAATGCGGCGCCGACGGCGTCGCGGCGATGGGCGCTTTGACGGATGTCCGCCAAAGAGCACGCCTACTTTCGGCCCTCGAAATCTGCCGCTAAACGTCGACTTTCGTGATCTGGATCAGAACGACCGTACCGTTCACATCGACTTCTTGGTCGGCGCCCCCGTTCATGACCTGCTGAGCGAGTACCTCTGCTGCGATGGTCTCAGCGTGAGCCTCAATGGCGGCTGCCACGACTGGCGTATCACAAGCCCAGTTGAGCAAAATGCGGTCGGAGACTTCTAGACCCTTGGCTTTTCTCGCGGCTTGCACTTGGCTGATCAGCTCGCGAGCGTGGCCTTCTGCACGAAGCGGCTCAGAAATAGCCGTGTTGAGCACAACGGTGATGTTGCCATCCGTAGCGACTGCGGCCTCTCCCTTAGTGGACCGCTGCAGGATCACATCCGCGAGGCTGATCGCTTCTCCTTCAACTTCGATGCTCTGACCAGATTCAAGTTCAGCGACCTGCGAGCCACCCCAGGTTTCCAGGGTCTTTTTGATGCTGCCCAGCTTGCTGCCGCAACGTTTTCCTAAGGTCTTGAAGTTGGGCTTGACGCTCACAGTGGTGAACTTGCTCTCGTCTTCTTCAACTAAGACTTGTTTTACGTTGAGCTCATCAGCAATCAGTGAGCTCATCGCGAGTACTTGCGCGCGCACATCGGGAGACCGATGCACCACAGTCAAATCAGCGAGCGGCTGGCGGACTTTGACCTTGTGATCCTCACGAAGCTTTCGCGACAGGCTGACAACTTCGCGAGCCATCGTCATCTGAGCCTCAAGCGTGGAGTCGATGAGAGCCGTGTTTGCTTGAGGATAATCGCAAAAGTGAACGCTCTTGGGAGCCGTGTCATCGACGGTCACAATGAGTCGTTGATGGACCATTTCTGTCACGAACGGCATAAATGGTGCCAAAACTTGTGAGAAAGTGGTCAGGAGCTCGTAGAGAGTCGCGTAGGCCGAAGCTTGGTCCGTCTTGTCGGTGGACTTCCAAAAGCGGGCGCGATTGAGCCGGATGTACCAGTTCGTCAGATCGTCGATGAAAGCGACCAGGCGCGGGACGACGGTGTAGAGCCGGTAAGCCTCCATCTCCGTGTTCACGTCTTGTACGAGGCTTTGCAAGCTGGACAGTGCCCACCTGTCCATGTCCGGTCGCGTTTCAATCGGGGGGGCTTTCCACTCCTCCTTTCGCGGATCGTAGCCATCCACGCTGGCGTAGGTTGTGAAGAAGCTCAGCGCGTTCCAGTAGGGAAGCACGACGGTGCGTACAATTTCCTTCAAACCGCGTTCACTGAACTTGAGCGGTTCGCCGCGCACGACGGGGGAATCGATCATGTACGCGCGCAGTGCGTCCGCGCCATACTCTTCGATGGTGGCGTTGGGATCGGGGTAATTCTTCTTGCGCTTGGACATTTTCTGGCCGTCCTCGGCCAGGATGAGCCCATTCACGATCACGTTTTGATAAGGTGACTTTTTAAAGAGCGACGTACCCAGGATCAGTAGCGTGTAGAACCAGCCGCGTGTCTGATCGAGCCCCTCGGCGATGAAGTTTGCAGGAAAAAATGCCTGAAAACGCGCATCTTGCCCAGCGCCCGACGCATCGTCGCCTTCGCGAAAAGGGTAGTGCTGTTGCGCGTAGGGCATCGCGCCGGATTCAAACCAACAGTCGAGAACCTCCGGCGTACGGCGATACGTTTTCCCGTCTTTTTTGATGACTACTTGGTCAACGAAGTGCTTGTGGAGATCAGTGACTTTCACGCCGCTGAGCTCTTCGAGTTCGGCAGTGGAACCGATGCAGATCGTGTCTTCCGGGTCGTCGACATTAACCCAAATCGGAATGCAGCTTCCCCAAAAACGATTGCGGCTGATGTTCCAGTCATTGGCGTCTTTGAGCCAATTGCCAAAACGTTTTTCGCCGACTGCTTCAGGGACCCAACCGACGGTGTTGTTCTGTACCACCAGATCTTCGCGAATGTCAGAGACCTTGACGTACCAAGCTTCGATGGCGCGGTAGATCAGCGGGGTGTCTGTGCGATCATCAAAGGGATAGCTGTGGACAATGGTATCTTGTTTGACCAAACGAGCGTCGGCCTTCAAGTCCGCGATGATTTGCTTGTCCGCATCTTTGCAAAATTGGCCGGAATATTCGGGCACAAGCTCGGTAAATTGGGCTTCTGCATTCAAGGGATCGATGAGCTCAATGCCGGCTGCACGGCACACAGCAAAGTCGTCTTCGCCGTAAGCCGGCGCCAAATGAACGATACCTGCGCCGTCGCCCGTGGTGACGAAATCTCCCTGGAGAACCTGAAAGCAGTTTTCTCTTCCTGCGAAGTGCGGGAACAAAGGTTTGTAGATGGTGCCGGCGAGCTCTGCACCTTTGAGACGGGCAACTTCCGTCAGCTTTTGCTTCTTAAATACGGCAGCGGCGCGTGCTTCGGCGAGCAGATAAACGTCCTCGCCGTCATCCACTCGAACGGCGACGTAATCGATGTCGGGACCAACAGCGAGGGCGAGGTTGGAGGGAAGTGTCCAGGGAGTCGTCGTCCACGCCAGCAGGTACAGATTCTGGGCACTGAGATGCGCCTCAAGTGATTCGACAGCTGGTGATTTTTGTGGAGCGCTGGAAGCGTCTGTGGCCCCGTGGGCTGCTGCGCCTGGTAGGGCCGCCACGCGAAAACGCACTGTAATGGCCGGGTCTTGAACGTCTTTGTAGTTCGAGTTCGCCTCGAAATTCGACAGTGGCGTGGTCAGGCGCCAGCTGTACGGCATGATGCGGTAGCTCTTGTAAACTCGCCCTTGATCCCACAGCTGCTTGAAGACCCACCACACAGACTCCATGAAGTCGGGGTCCATGGTCTTGTAGTCGTTGTCGAAATCGACCCAACGTCCCATGCGAGTGATCGTCTTGCGCCATTCCGCAACGTATGTCTGAACCATCGAGCGACACGTCTCGTTGAACACGTCGACGCCCTTCTCCATGATTTGCGCCGTCCCAGACAAGCCGAGAGCTTCTTGCGCAAGCGCCTCGATAGGGAGTCCGTGGCAGTCCCAGCCGAAGCGTCGTTCTACGTGGTGTCCTCGCATGTTCCAGTAGCGAGGGACGATGTCCTTGATCGTTCCGGCCAAAAGATGCCCGTAGTGGGGTGTCCCGGTGGCGAAGGGGGGACCGTCGTAGAAGACGAATGGTTGATTCCCCTCGCGACGGCGGTTGGACTCGGCGAAAGCATCCAGCTCCTCCCACAATTGAAGAACGCCGTGTTCCTCCTGGGAAAACTGAACTTGCGGGGAAACCTTTTTGAACGGACTTTGCATGGGGAACGGTGCGAGCCCTATAGGAAACCGGGGAGACAGGAGCAAACGAGCAGGGCGAACTTCGCCGTGTGAGCCGCATAATCGTCAAATTGCGGCGTTCTTTTAAGGGTGGAATCTTTTAGGGCTTCAACCCGTTTCCGGAAGAGCATGTTTGTGCGATGAGTCGAAGCGCATAGGTACGAAATGCGGCAGACTGACTCACTGCGGGCGTATGATGATGGCGAGTATGGAAAATAGGGACGGATATCATGGGGCTTGAACTCGGCGCGGTCATCGACGGCAAGTATGAAATTGTCCGATTGCTTGGCGAAGGGGGCATGGGAGCCGTCTATGAGGGAAACAACACCCGCATTCATCGGCGTGTCGCCATCAAGGTTCTGCACGGAAACGCGGCAGGGAACGAGGAGGCCGTTACTCGGTTTGAACGCGAGGCCCAGGCGGCCGGACGGATTGGCTCCGAGCATATTGTAGAAGTTCTCGACTTAGGCGATCTCCCTGGAGGCGATCGCTACATGGTGATGGAGTTCCTCGACGGCGAGGCTCTCAACGATCGCATCAGTCGTGGCCGCATGAATCCTCGTGTGGTCGCACAGATGATGGTCGAGATGTTAGAAGGCTTGAAAGCCGCTCATGCTGCAGGGATCGTTCACCGCGATCTGAAGCCAGACAACGTCTTCTTGATCGCGAATCGTGGTGGTAAGAAGGACTTCGTCAAGATCGTCGACTTCGGGATCTCCAAGTTCAATGTCGTCGGTGGCGAGTTTTCCATGACGCGTACCGGCGCTGTGATGGGGACTCCTTACTACATGGCCCCAGAACAGGCTAAGGGGGGCAAAGAGGTTGACCATCGGGTGGATCTGTATGCCGTGGGGGTCATCCTCTACCAGGCTGTGGTCGGTCGAGTTCCCTTCGACGCAGAAACCTTCAATGAACTCCTCTTCAAGATCGTCCTTGAAACCCCGCCGAGCCTCGCCGAGCAGGTAGAAGGCATCGATCCATTCTTCGTGGAAATCGTGGACCGCGCGATGGCTCGCGAACCCTCGGCCCGTTATCAGACTGCTGAGGAATTTCAAAAGGCTCTGCAACGTTGGCTTGGTGGCAGTTACATCCCCATTGGTGACACAATGGGTGTGGGCACTCCTGAAGGACTCGACCGTACGGCGTTGCCGCAGCCAGGGATTTCGATGGCGACACCTCAGGGGGGCCTCAGCCCATCCGGTGGGAAAACGCAGGACGCCTGGGCAAATACCGGCGGAGGCGGCGAGGAAGCGCTGCCCGTCAAGAAGTCTCCCAATTGGGCCGTGATTGGCGCTGCGGTTGTGGCTGTGGCTTTGCTTGGTGGGATCGGGGTCACGCTCGCTGGCAAGAGCGAAGATACTGGGGTGGCGGCCGCAGAGCAGGCAGCCGCCGAAGCGACTGCACTCAAGGCCGAACAAGAGCGAGCCGCGATGATGGCTGAGCTCAAGGAAGAAAAGGCAAAAGCCGAAGAGGCTCGCCTAAAAGCTGAAGCGGCCCGGGCCGAAGCCGAAAAGAATAAGGCGGACGTGGAGGCGCAGGCCCGTGCCGCCGAAGCTGCTCGTGAAGCGGAAGAGAAGGAAGCCGCAGCTCAAGCGGCCGCCTCGAGAGTTCAGGCCCGTCCTCGTCCTGCTCCGCGTCCAGTTCCCCAGCCGGCAGCGGCGACTGCGCCCTCGCCAGCTCCCGCACCCGCCCCGAAACCAGGCGGATCGGCAGCAGGGCGTCCCATACGCACGGATTTCTAAACGAGATGCGCGGCACTTGCGACGCAAAGCGCTGCACCGAGTTTCAAAGCGCTGCACCGAGTTTCAAAGCGCTGCGCTGAGTTGCCGACGATCGGTCCGGTTTTGACAGCGCTGCTGGTTTGGATTCAATTCTCGGGCTGAATCACCGACTCTACCTCATCTGCGTCGAGCCGCTTGCTGAGCACATGACGAATGGTGGACCAGAGCTCCTCGTCGCTCTTACTGGAGACCCAAGTTTCGTCCTCTTCGTTCCAGTCGAAGTGCCAAGCCTTGCGGTCGGCTGCCATCCAAATTTGGCGGGCAGCGCGGTGTGAGTTGATGACATAGCTGATCTCGTCGTCATCGAACTCGATCGTGATGATGTCGTTTTCGAGTTCACAGCTCAATTCATCAGCGCTCAGTTCGTCGAGCGCACGGATGATGTCATTGAGTTCTTTTTGGGCGAGGGTGACGTACTCGTCTTCGCTGAGCATGGGCGGGCCATAGCGCCGACAGTGAGGCGGGGAAAGGATATTCGTGTGGTAGACTTGTCCTATGACTTGCTGGGGGATGCGAGACTGCAGTCGACAGAGCGGCGGGAGGGTGTTTTCCCGAACGATTCGGAGCGCGCTCACGTCCCTGGCGCTGTCGCTGAGCCTGGTGAATGTGCTTTTTGCTCAGGAGCCGGCTGCCTCAGAAACACTCCTTGTGGGTCAGGTGCTTCCCACGCAGGGCGGAGTTGTTCCTGGGTATGAGCAATACCCCCTGATTGCTCGGGGGCTGATGGCGCCGGATGTGCGAGCACCTGGTGAGGGAGCGCTCAGGTGGCTCAGCGTCACTGGCAAAGTTCTTTCGGCCGGGGCGCCCGCGCCAGCCAGCGGAATTCGCCTGTTTCCCGTTGAAGCCGGCTACGCTGTCATTCGGATGCGCAGCAGGCTGCGCCGCGTTGCGGTGCTTGAGGTCCGAGCCGAGGACGCTCTGGGTCACGAGAAGGTAAGCGTAGCTCTGAGCCGGGCACTTCCTCGCGTCCTTCAAGTTGAACCTCTGATTGAATCGGACCAGAGTGAAGAACTCATCTATTTCTTGCGTGGGCCTGCGGAGGCGATGCCGAGCGTTGTACAGGTGATCTCCGAGGGACAGGAGGGCCGCTACGCTGATGCGTTGAGGGATTTGCCTCTCAGTTCGGTGGCATGTCGAAAGAAGGGGCTGTCTTTGGCTTCGCCAGGGGGCGGGGAATCACGAATCATGTGCGCCCGTACTCCGCCGATTCGCTTGTCCGTGGATGTAGTGGAGCGCAATCACCCCGCAACCATTGGCCGTACGTTGATTGGCGAGGTTGGCGGAGCTTTGGAGCTTCAGTTCGTCGATAGCCAGGGGTTTCGCTTGCCAATTGGGGCACCCCGTGGGTTGGAGGAATCAGGGCCGGGGCGCTATCGTGTACACGTTCGGACCAGGATTCTTCGCACTTTTCGAGGGGGACCAGCGGCGGTTGGTTCGGATGACGAAGACGCAAAACGTGTTGCTCTCGTCGAACTCGATGCCGCAAGTCGTATGTGGGGGCAGTGCGGCTTCAGCTTGGGACCGCGCGCTGAGCTCGATGTGGAGATCGTTGATCCCCCGGCGGTGAGTCTCCTCACAGTGGGCTGCGATGCCCCCCTTCTAGCAACCGGTGGCAATGTGGATCTGAAGATTGATGGGCGTCGGGTGACCCTTCGCACTGCACCTGGCCAGACACCTCAAGCTCTTGCGAGTCGCCTGGCCCAGACGCTCCGTGACCTCGGTTACCAAGCTCGTCTTTTCCAGAATGCTCAAATGGAACACGTGGCGCTGAGCAGTTTCGACATCCAGTTGACTGATCGTCAGGGGCTTCCCGTAAAAGTGGAACCGGCTCGAGGAAATCGATTGAGCAGTGATCCCACCCTGGGGGTCTGTGGGGCCCATTTGGAGCTGGCTGATGGCCTTGAGCATTTTAACGATTTCAACGCCGCGTCTGGTACCAGTGAGGAGCGAGTTCTTCTGCGAGCGCTGGCTGACGAGGATCCGACCACGATTGAGCTGGTCATCGTGCCCCACTTTGGCGGGATTGGGCGCATCGGTGAGTCGTTCATCTATTCGCCAGGAGGAAGCCTGCAAAATGCCCTCATTCTCGACAGGACGGGGATTCAAGCAGGGGCTCGCTCATTTACTTTGGCGCACGAGCTGGGTCATGTGTTGCTCGATCTGCCAGGACATCCCGACGATTTCGGGGTGGATACACCAACATCGTTGATGGACGCCGACGCCGCCGACTCGACGATTTTCGGACCACGTCGCCTGACGCTCGAGGATTGTCAGCGCGCTCTTCGCCAAAATGGGCGACTCTCGCCTGTGCCTCTGATTCAAGACTGGCCTCTGGACAATCCCTAGCGCTTGGCAATTTCTCAGTGAATCGTGATCTCCTCGGCAGTTCCGAGCAGCTCGATCAAGGCGAGTCCCAGGCTCTTCCGCGGACCCTCTTCGGTGGGGCCCACGCAAGCCGGGCAACCCGCTTCACAGGGGCAGCGTCGAATCAGGTCGCGACAACGCCCCAGGAGCTCTCCAGAGCGCTCGAAAATACGTTCGGCTAGCCCCACTCCCCCTGGTTGGGCATCAAAAAGAAACAGTGTGGGGTCGAGCTGCCCGGTGAGACCGGCCTTGGCATCCCGTCCGGCCGCGCTGCCGGCAGCGGAGCCGCCCTTCGGATCCGGAGCGTGTTCGCCGTCCCCGAGGGTCTGGTTGATGTCACGCGGATCACACATGAGCGCGAGCGAAGCCACGGTTTCCAGCGCGTGTCCGAGACCGCGAAGAGCGTCCACGACAAGCGCACGCGGAGCGTTGAGTTGTGAGATGAGTTCTTCCGGCACAGTGAGCCAGTAGCTCGTCGTGTGCATTTCCATTTCCGGGAGGTGTACATCGCCGTAGCCAGAGTTTTCATGAGTGAAGAACTTGATCTTCTTGTAGCCCGTCACGCGCTCAAGCACCTTCACATCACCAAATCCTTCAACAATCAGGCCGCTTTCTCGAGTCTCATTGGTGTCGAGCACACTCACCGTGCGGTAGGTGAGGGCTGTGGTGAAGTAGTCCGGCTGTACTTTGCGGACGTAAGCTTTGTGGTTATCGAAGTCGAGACGCTCAACCTGGTATTGCTCAGCGTCCTGCTGATAAATTGCCTGCTCGTGGAGCATCGTATGAGTTGCCCGGTAGTCGAGCTCCCCAATGGTTTTCTCGGTGGGCTTCTCAGGGGTTCCTTGATCGATGATCACGAAGTTGTCCCAACCGATATTTCTCAGGGAAATATTGCTTGCGGGGAATGCCTCCCCAGCCCAGTGGTAACGGCCGCCGGAAGAGTGGAGCAAGCCATGGCTCGCCAAATAGCCGAGCGCGTCCCGCGTCGCATCCAGGTCCAGTTCGCCGTAAGTCTCGCCCACGGCAGCGTCAGGTGAGGCCGGGCGGGTTCCCGGATCGCTGACTTCGAATGGCGCTTCAAATGCAGCGCACTTGAGATGCTGAATCACGATTTCGGTATTGTTGGGATCAATCCGCGCGTGTTCCGCCTGGCTATCAAATACGTAGTTCGGTTCTCTTGCTAGGTATTGGTCGACGGCGCCGCTTCCGCACACCATGACAGCCACCGATTGACTTCCTCGGCGACCTGCTCGTCCAAATCGCTGCCAGGTGCCAGCGACGGAGCCGGGATACCCAGCGCAGACGACCGCATCCAGGTCGCCGATATCAATGCCGAGTTCTAATGCGTTGGTCGCGACCACGGCGAGAATTTCGCCGTTCCGGAGGCCTCGTTCAATTTCACGCCGCATCTCCGGCAAGTATCCGCCGCGGTAACCCATAATAGCTTTTTCTGCGCCAAAAGGGCCGTTCTTCAGGGAGTCGGCGCACTGCCTGCGGAGGTATTTGAGCATCACTTCCACCGAGTTTCTGCTTGGCGCAAAAACTATGGTGGGAACGCGCGCGCGAACGAGATCGGCGGCGAGGTACACTGAGGCCTTCAAGGTGCTGGCTCGGACCCCGAGCTCCTGGTTCACAATCGGAGGATTGTAGAGAAATACCTTTCGGCTGTTCTGAGGTGCTCCAGACTGATCCACCAACTCAATCGAAGCTTCCGAGGAGCCGAGCAGACGAGCGGCATGTTCTCGGGGGTTGCCGATGGTCGCAGTGGCGCCAATGAATGTTGGTTTTGCGCCGTGGAATGCAGCAATTCGCTTGAGCCGCGCGATCACGTGAGCCATGTGCGAACCAAATACACCGCGATAAGTGTGCATTTCGTCGAGCACGACGTAACGGAGACCCTGGAAAAACGACGCCCACTTTGTGTGGTTGGGCAGAATTCCCGCATGCACCATGTCCGGATTGCTGAGAATAATACGGCCCTTTTCACGCGCCTTTTGGCGTGCATCGCCAGGTGTATCGCCATCAAAGACAATCGATGGCACTGCAAGTCCACTCGCCTGGATCATCGCGTGGAGACCGTGCTCTTGGTCGCGAGAGAGCGCCTTGGTCGGGTAGAGAAAGAGCGCGGTTGAACTCGGGTCTTCCGCGAGTGCCTGCAGCACCGGTAAATGAAAACAGAGGCTCTTCCCGCTTGCAGTAGGCGTGGCGACAATCACGCTCTTGCGTGCACGCGCCGCGGCAATGGCCTGGACCTGATGGCTGTAGAGTTGATCCACTCCGCGTTCCCTCAGGGCGCGAGTGAGTCCGGGGTGCAGCTGGGGCATGCCGCCATACGTGGGCTCCGTTGGCGGGATCAGACGTTCTGCGGCCAAGCAGGGGCGCACGCGGCCTTCCGATACCCATTTTTGGGTGACGGATGAGACTCCTCGCGCTTGTTCCCAGGGGGGAGCTGGCATGAGCGCCATTCTAGTCGGTACCAGACAGATGTACAGTGGTGGTGCGCTGTACTCGCGTTATCGTCGGGTGATGAAGCGATTCGGGGTGGGTGTGGGGGTTCTTTTGGTGGTGGGTGCGGGCGGCGGCTGTAATCCGGTCGCCATTTCGAAATGTCATGACGAGATGAAGGTCTCGCAGGAAGAGATGCTGAAGATCGACACCGAGAACCTAGCGGAAGTGGAGTCGGCATTGGTCGCTGTGAATCGTGCCCATGATGCCTGCGTGGCAGCCGAGCGCGATGACGAAGTCAGCCAGATCGCGGATGCCCAAAAGAAACTGAAGCGACAGGTGGAAGGGCTGCGCGAACTTCAAGATCGACCGAAGACTCCTCCGCTCACTGAGGAAGCGCTCGCCAAGTTAGCCAAAACGGGGGACCCGGATTGTCCTCGCGGACAGCAGTATGAGCATCATCAAAACAAGCAGATGATCCGCTGCACAGGGCCCCAGCTTGTCGAGATGAATTGGGGGCAGGCCAAGGGGCATTTCGAGCGCCGTGGCTTTTCGTCGATTGAGAAGCAGGCTCACTTACGTCTGGAGCGAGGTGCGCAGGTGTACGACTACTTCTTCAAAGTTCCGGACTCGAAGGTTGGACCCCAGTGTCTCGCGGTTGTTCCCGATCCCGGCGTTCCCTGGCAGGAGGTGGTGACTCGCTTGACCAGCGTCCATCCACAAAAATTGGCGCTCGACAAGCCAGTGCCTACAAAGGCCGGACCCCTGCCTTTGCTGGTTGAAGGCGATTTAGAGCATTCGACGGTAAAGCTTGGTGCCTGTGAACCAACTCCGGGGCAAAAACCTCTAGTAGAAGCACCCTGAGCGACGATTTTAAGAGAAGCACCCAGACAACTGGCCCCCTCTCGCATCCTGTCGTAAAGCAAGGCCCGCATGCAGCCCACTCAAGAAGAGCAGGACGCCACTCTGAACGAATCTTTCAGCGATGTTGCTCCTACACCTCCCGCATCTGAGCTACCGGCGAGCGAGAGTTCTTCGCCGAGTCGGCGAGGGGTCCAACCCGTCTCTGACGCTGAGCGTCCCACCTATGTTTTCCTGGGTATTGTTTCTGCGCTTTCCTTGTTTGCCGACATCTCCACGAAGGTCTGGGCTGAAATCACGCTGAACGATCGTGGACAGGAGCCCATCTCGATCATCGGTGACAACGTGAGCATCATCCTTGCCTACAACAAGGGGGGAGCATGGGGGCTGGGATCTCAGGCTGGAGAAATGTTTCGCAAGCCCTTCTTCTTGGGAGTGAGTGCTTTTGCGATCCTCTTCATTCTCTCGCTCTATTCGCGCCTCCATCCTCAGCAGAAGGCGCTTAAGTGGGGCTTGCCTCTTGTCCTGGGCGGGGCGCTGGGGAATCTGAGCGACCGCATTACCCGCTCTCAGGTGATCGATTTCATCGACTATCGAGCCGATTGGGTGATGAGCCTCAATTCATTCATCCATCGCTATTCGAAAAGCTGGGCTTTGACCGATCACTGGCCCACCTTCAATATTGCGGATGTGGCGATTTGCATCGGCGTGATCCTGATGGGCGTCGACATGTTCACTCATCGGCATCGGCATGGGAAAGCCGCGGTACCCTCGAGTGAAACCGCTGAATCTCCGAACGAAGTTCGCGAGTCAGCCAGCCAAGTCACCGAGCCGCCCAATCAGATTGTCGCGCCGTAGGGCTGGCGAGAGAGCGGATTTTATAAGTGCAGGCTCGACTCTTCGAAGTACTCGGTACCGGCTTTCCGAGCTATTTCGTGATGCTCCTGACCGGCTTTGTGTTTGCGACGCTCATCGGTGTTCTGTGGGCGCGGCGAATCGGTCAGAACCCGGATGTGGTCGTAGATCTCGGACTCTCCATGTTGATCTTCGGCGTGCTGGGAAGCCGACTGTTGCACGTCTTCGCCGATGGTTACTTCTGGGACTACGTCCACCTCTGTACGGATCCTTCACTCGTCGAGTGGAAGATCTCACGGGCAGAATGTTTGCGTGTGAGCGATCCCGGCGTTCTCGGATCGTTTCTCGGGGAAACTGGCGCGGCGATTGGAAAGTGGGACTCTCAGGGCGGAGTGTGTCGTCCCCAGGAGTCCGACTGCTTCGCCTGGGCCCGTTTTTGGGCCGGTGGGCTCACTTATTACGGCGGGTTCCTTGGTGCTTCACTGGCCGCTTGGTTCTTGCTCAAGAAGGACCGCTTCCCATTTTGGAAGGCCGCGGACATGGCCGGGATGGTGGTCCCTGTTGGTCTTGCCTTTGGGCGCATGGGCTGTCTTCTAGGTGGTTGCTGCTTTGGCCACCCGGTCTCTGCGCCACTTGGCCTCGTCTTTCCACCCTATAGCGCTGCCAGTACATCACAGGCGCGGGATGGGCTCTTGGCTGCGGCTCACGAGCATTCGCTCGCCGTTCATCCGACTCAGCTCTACGAGGCGTGGGGGAGTTTTGGTCTCGCTCTATTCTTGATCCTTTGGCTTCACGGGCGAAAACGTTACGACGGCCAACTCTTCATAGCGTTTGTGGTGGGCTACGCGTCCTTGCGCTTCGTTCTTGAGTACTTTCGCGCTGACGATCGGGGAGGGATTTCCGTATTCAGCACCAGCCAGTGGCTGGGCCTGCTCTTGATTGGCGGAGCGATTTTTACCCATCGCGTGCTCACCAAGCGCTTGGATACGCCACCCGACAGCTGAATGTGGAAAAAGGCGGGAGCGGGCGGCGTGCTCAGTGAAAACGTGGCCGCATGCCTCGGGATGACCTAGAATTCACGAGTGCTTAGCAAACTCAGTTCCCGGGTCCTCTTCATTTTCTTAGTTTCTGGCTCGCACTTCGCATGTTCAGCCGACGAGACCGAGCGTCCTCCCGTTCAGGATGGAGGAGTAGGCGGACCAGCCGGGCCAGGGGGAGGCGAGGGCGGCGATTCCGGAAACGGAGTTGATGGATCGGACACGGTTTCCGGCAAGCTGATGCTGTTTCGCGATGACACTTTTTCGAGTGAAGCAGCGGGGTTGATTGCTTACGCGCAACCCTCCCAAGTCCACCTATTTGACGAAGGGATTCGAGCCTTTGAGAGCTTCGACTACGACGGTGCAACATTCGAGGCGACTGATGTCGAGGCGAGGGCAGGCACTTGGTTCGCGGTACAGCCCAAGAATGATGCGACAACATTGATGACGTTGACTCGGCACGATGCGTCTCAGACTGGCCTCCAGTTGCCCCTCGTTCAGCGAAGTGTACTCGAAGAGATCCTCGGAGGCTTAGCCAACCCGGCGACAATCAGCAGCACTAGCGCGCAGCTGATTGTTCATTTGGTCGATCGGGCAGGAGAGCCGATTGGGCAGGCTCGACCTCAGGTGATCGGAGGGCCCAATATGGCGTACTTGGCGTCGGGGTTCTGGACGGATTCTGACGACGAAACGTCCGATGATGGCATGTTCCTCTCCTACAATATTCCATCGAGCAGCTTGCCCGGACAAACGGTAAAATTGATCATCAGTGGCTCGGTCTCCAGCGAATTTACCGTGCCGATTGCGGCGGGCGCGGTGACGGTGGCCACGCTGATTGCCGGTCCTTGAACCGCTGCGTGCGGCGTCCTATGCCTTTCCCAAGGAAACGGCATGACGAACATTATCGACGGGAAAGCGATTGCAGCGAAGGTACGCGAAGAAGTCGCGGAAACGGCGCGCGCGTTTGAAACAGATCATGGCAGAAAGCCGGGTTTGCACGTGATCTTAGTCGGTGACGATCCTGCGTCGGCGGTTTACGTCCGGAATAAAGAGACAGCCGCAGAAAAGGCAAACATCGCAGGAGCGGTGCATCGACTTCCCCAATCGACCAGCGAGGAAGAGGTTCTTGCCTTGATTCTTGAGCTGAATGAGCGCGCGGACGTCGACGGCATTCTCGTTCAGTTTCCCGTGCCGCCTCAAGTCAGCCAGAACAAGGTCTTGGAGACGATATCGCCGGACAAAGACGTTGATGGCCTTCATGCGGTCAGCGTGGGTCGGCTATGGTCGGGCCTACCCGGTCTTGTCTCCTGTACTCCGGCAGGCTGCGTTCGACTCTTGAAAGAGGCGGGTGTCTCACTGGCAGGGAAGCGAGCCATTGTGATCGGGAGAAGCAATCTCGTCGGAAAGCCGATCGCTGCGCTTCTCCTGAACGAGAATTGCACGGTAACCCTCGCCCATTCGCGTACCGAGGATCTGCAGGCTCGTTGCCTTGAGGCGGATATCGTGATTGCCGCGGTCGGCCGAGCCAAGATGGTTCAGGGCAGCTGGATCAAGCCAGGTGCCGCCGTGATCGACGTAGGCATCAACCGTGGCGAGGACGGAAAGTTGTGCGGCGATGTCGACTTTGACAGCTGCGCCAAGGTCGCCGGGTGGATCACTCCGGTGCCGGGAGGCGTCGGGCCGATGACCATCGCGATGCTACTTCAAAACACAGTCGTCGCGGCCAAGTTGCGGGTGGGCTGATCCGAGTGAGCCGAGTTTTTGCTCTGACCGGCGGGATCGGAAGTGGGAAGAGCACTGTGGCCGCCATTTGGCGGGAAGCAGGCTTGCCGATTGTCGATGCCGATGAAGTCGCCCGGTTCGTCGTGGAGCGGAACAAGCCAGCGCTTCGCGAGATTGTGGAAGAATTCGGAGAAAACGTGCTTCAATTCGACGGCACTCTCAATCGCAAGACCCTGGCCGGTATTGTTTTCGCTGAACCAGCGCGGCGCGAGAAGCTCAATGGAATCGTTCATCCTCGTATCAAAGAAGAAGTGGCATCACGTGTTGCCGCTCTTCACGCCGCAGGAGAGAAGCTGGTTTGTTACGAAATTCCCCTACTCTTTGAAACGCAGCAGGAGTCGAAATACCGACCGGTGGTCGTGGTGACCGTGAGCCCTGAGGTTCAGCTGAGTCGTGCAATGGTTCGGGATGGTGCAGACGAAGCCGCGATTCGAGCGCGCATCGCTGCGCAATTTCCTTTGGAAGACAAAGCGAATCGCGCCGATTACTTGATAGTGAACGACGCCGATCTGGAAACTCTTCGCGAACGCGCCCTCGTCGTGCTTCAAGAGATCAGGGCAGGGGTCTAGCTCTCGATGGCAGACTGGAGGCCCGGGGCTGTCCGGGGCGCCGCGCTGATGTGCGGGTTGCTGGCAGGGTGTCACGCCTCTTCAGGCGCGCGCACAGTCGAGAGAAGCGAAACGGCAGCTGCACCTGATGGGCTTGAAAGCGAGGCTCAGGGCTCAATGGGGCAGGAATTGGGCACCGTAGCGCCGACGTTGAAGACCAAGAAGTTAGAAGTGTGTGAGAATGACTGCGAGAAGTCTCCTCACGATCCCGGTATTCTGTGGTGCGTTTCAGGGGGCGCGCCTGTTGTCGGTCTGCCGGTGATCGACGAGAAGAACCGCGCTTACGTGGCGACCTCTGACGGCTACTTGCACGCTTTCGAGCGAGATGGCCGCTACCGCTGGAGCTACACGGTGAAGGGCACTCCGCTCGGCAGCGTGAGCCTGAGAGCCAGCGACGGCCTGATTCTCATGGGAACCACAAGTCAGCTGATTTACGCGATCACTCAGCGAGGCACGCTCTACTGGTCCTTCCGCACGATGACCCCGGTTTGGTCAGGGCTTTTCGCGCTCAATGCTAGTTCGGTAGTGTTCGTGGGGCTGGATGAGCGGCTCTACGCTTTGTCCAATAGTGGCGGAGCCCTTTACCGTGTTCGTGCGCCCCAAACGCCCATGGGCGGACCTGTCGTGGCCCCTGATGACGTCGTTTGGGTGCCTCTTTCAGATGGCGTGGCGAGGTTTCAGGCGGCTTATCGGTTGGAACACTTTCGCCTGCCATCTGCCGTGGAGCAGCTCGTCACGTGGCAGGACCAAGCCGTCGCCTTGGCCGCAGATAAGGCGTATTTGATTGAGTCGGGGGCTGAGCCGCAAGAACTCGGGGTGGCCGAATATCTCGCAAGTGATGATGATAGGGTTCTGCTCGCGTCTCACAATGGACTCAGGCTACTTGCGGCCGAAGGGAAGAGCCTTGAGCTGAAAGCCGATTTGAAAGAAATCGCCGCAGCGCCAGCGTTGGTGGGCGAACACGTCTGGCTCCCCGGTGCCGACGGCACTCTCCGCATTGTCGATCTTGATCAAGGAGTGATTGATGAGATCCGTGTCGGGGCTGTGAGTCTCAAGACGCCTGTCATCTCCAGTACAGGTGACTACGCCATCCTGACCGATGCCATGGGACGCTTTTGCGCCTTCGATCTAGCTGTCTCCAGAAAATTCGACAAGCACTAGAACGGAACGCCAGTGGAAGCTGAATCTTGAATCGTTTGCTCTCCCGAGACCCGAAACAAATGGTAGCGGTTTCAAATGAGGCACAACGAGTCCCCACAACTCAAGCTGCCCGCCGGGCCACCCCATTCCAAGCTCGGTCGGCTACTTCAAGTCACACTACTGCTACTCCCCGCATTGGCCCTATGGGGTTGCTCGGGGGCTTACTGTTCTGGCGGCAACTGCAATTGCAATCAGAACGACGAATGCATCGTCTCCTGTGAGGGTGACGGCTGCGATCTCGGTTGCTCAGATACGTCGAGCAGCTGCGGCGCGATTTGCGGCAATGAATGTCGCTTTGAATGCAGTAAGACGAACCATTGCTCCAGCCTCTCACGCGACAACAGTGTGATTGATTGTCACAATGTGCCGTCGTGCGCTGCCGAGTGTGGCGCTAACTGCCAGTATACGGCTCGCCAAGTTTCAGAAGCCCATCTCAAGGTCGGGCCGGAAAGTCACGTTGATTGTCTGGAATTGGCGAATTGCTATGTGGAGTGCACGGGCGATTGCACTTTGGATTGCTCCCAAGGATCTGTGAGTGATTGCCAGCTCAGTTGCGCAGACGGTACGAGTAAGAGCACGGGTCCGGGCGGAGGAGTGCTCACATGCGACTGACACTTCGGGCTCTATATGTAGGGCTACTCTTCGCTGCATGTCTTGCGTTTCTCCCCAGCACGGCAAATGCGCAGACAATCATCAAGACGGACGAGTCTCACAATTACGCACTAGAAATTGATCTTCACGGAGTCTTGACGCCATTTGGTGCGCCCCAGGGGAGCTCGGACGTCGGCATTGGAGCCGGTGCCATGTTTGGCATCAACCTCGCACCGCGCGGCTTCCTTCCTTCGGTCAATGATTCCGTGGCGCTCGGACTCGGCTTCGATTTTGTGTACTACTCAGGTGGTTCCGCAGTAGCGAGCGAGTGCGTCGAATGGGTCGGCAGCGGGGCTTCGAGGATATGCGTGAGAACTCGCCGCAGCGGCGGGGGAGGCAATTACTTTTACGTCCCCGCGGTGATGCAGTGGAACTTCTACATCAACAAGCAGTTCAGCCTCTTTGGCGAACCGGGCTTGGCAGCCTACCTGTGGAACAGTTCCTTTGATCGCTCGCTGAACTTTGGAATGACGCCTGTGTTTAATGTGGGCGGGCGCTGGCATTTCTCGGAAGCTGCAACGCTGACTTTCCGCGTGGGCTATCCCTACACGACGATCGGCGTCTCCTTTTTTCTCTGAATTGTCGCGCAAATAGTGCCATAGTGCTCGAGTTTCCGATTTTGCGAGCATTCCGGCACTATTTTCTGAGACGGTGTTCGGGGTTACGGAAGTGATGTGAACTTCAAGAGCCGACTCGCACGCTTGGGCCCAGCTGCCCCGGTGCGGCCGCTGGATGTCACCAAGGTCGATGCGACTCTGCCTCAGGAGCAAACCATCGCCTCCCCGCAACAAGGCATTGCTGTGTCGGAGGCGCCTGGAAAACCAGACGTGCTCGCGGAGTTGCGCGCCAAGATGGCAGCCATGATGGGGCCAGTAGAGCCGCGAGAGGTCGGCGTGATCGGATCCTCAGACGAGTTCTCCGCGATCTCGACCTTGCCCTTCCTCGAATGCGAGGCCTACGGCGGTAAGCTGCACCAACGCCTCGAATGCCAGCGCGCGTCCGCTCACGTCGGTCGCATCCCGCTTTCCTCGGCACGAGAGGTGAAGATGGAGATGCTCTCTCTATTGGCTCTCAGTCCCGATCTTGCAGAATGCGATCCAGCGCGCGCGCTTTACTTTGATACTGAGACCACCGGGCTTGGTGGCGCTGGCGCTCTGGCGTTTCTTGTCGGGCTCGCCTGGTTTGATGAGCAGGGAGACTTGGTCCTCGAGCAACTATTGCTTCGTGAACCAGCAGAAGAACGAGCTCTTTTGCGGCGTTTTGAGGAACTGGCCGCTCGCTGTTCGATGCTCGTTTCCTTCAATGGGAAGTCCTTCGATTGGCCCTTGCTGCAGAGCCGCCGCGTGATGAACCGCTTAGGCGCGATGGAGGTGCGTCCCCACCTCGACTTGCTCCATGTTTCCCGACGCCTCCACAAACGTCGCCTCGGAAGTTGCCGACTGATTCACCTGGAGGCCGAAGTTCTCGGCTGGGATCGCGGCGAAGATGACATCCCTGGAGCCGAAATTCCGGCGCGCTACAGCCACTTCCTGCGTTCAGGCGATGAAGAAGCGTTGCGTGCCGTCATTGATCACAATGCTTGGGATGTGCTGTCGATGGCCGCGCTCGTGGGACTTTACGGGGAACCTCTTGAACAGCTCCGAGGCGAAGATCTGTTGTCTCTGACTCAAACACTCACCAGGGCCAAAGCCTTCGATCATGCGGAGCAAGCCGTCGGCCAGGCGATGGCCAACGGACTTGCCAATGAAGGCCTAGAACTTCGGGCGCGGCTCTACAAAGCACGAGGTGACAAGGCGCGTGCCCTGATAGACTTTGAAGCACTGAGTCGTGAAGTTGACGACCCGTTGGTTCGTTTCGAACTGAGCAAGTTGTTTGAGCATCACGCAAAGGACTTTGAAAAGGCTCTCCAGGTCGTCGCGGCGGGAACGGGGGAAGACGACGAAGCGGTTTCGCGCCGTCGTGAGCGACTCATGCGACGGGCCTCACGCCGAAAGCCGCTGGGCTGACTCGAACCATTCGGCGGGCATCCAATCGCCGGTCACCGGAAATCCGCGGGCGCCCTGAAATGGACTCAGCGGATTTTTCTTCGAATGGGCTGTTCTTCGCCATTGCCTGGAGTATACTGTTCACATGAGCAGTGTTGAAGAAAGTGCTGTGAATTACGATTCAGATCCCGTCCTCGAAACTGAGATCGATGGAGTTGATTATCGCCTGGATGCGGGAAAAGCGGGGACTGCGCTCTGTATTTCCACGCGTGAGCCAGGTACCTGGGATTGGAGCTTCGTCGGCGAGGCCAAATGGGACTCCTACACGTTGCGCTGTAAGGAGCTCCATCGGCTGATTTGCGAAGGGTTGGGGCGGCAGCTCCGAGAGGCGATGGCGGACGCCTCATGAGAGCCTGCTGGGCGTCGTAGCGACGCGGGTTGCTATGCTGCGTGCTACGGTCGCCTTATGGCTAAGCCTTTGCCGCCGAAAGAGAGTGATTCTCCTAGGAAAATAGTGTCGAACGTTGGTGAGCCGCGCTCGGCGGCTGAAACTGACGGCTCGACTGAATCCGACGCACAGTCTGCCCAGACGATGATTCGCTGTGTGCAATGTGGTTTGGAGGTGGAGAAGCGTCTCGCCAAGGATGGCGAATATTGCTTTGAATGCGCGGTCCACACGACCTGCGCCTGTGCGGATCCTCGCCAATAGCTGGCGCGCCCGCTTCCTGCTATGCGGGGCCGGACATGGCTGAGAATCCCACAAACATGGAAGCCAAATGGCAGAAATTTTGGGCTGAGAACAAGATCTTCACGGCGGAGCGCCATGCGGATCGTCCCAAGTACTATGTCCTCGACATGTTTCCCTATCCCTCGGGAAGTGGCCTGCACGTCGGACACCCAGAGGGCTACACGGCGACTGACATCATTGCTCGTCAAAAGCGCATGAGCGGCTTTGATGTGCTGCACCCGATGGGCTGGGACGCCTTTGGTTTGCCTGCAGAGCAGTATGCGATCCAGACGGGGACGCATCCGGCGGCCACCACGAAGAAGAACATCGGTGTGTTCAAGCGCCAGCTGTCGAGTCTCGGGTTTTCCTACGACTGGGATCGGGAGATCAACACGACCGATGAAGACTACGTGCGTTGGACCCAGTGGATATTTCTCCAGCTTTTCCACAAGGGACTCGCATTCCAGAGCGAAATTCCCGTCAATTGGTGTCAGGCGCTCGGAACCGTGCTCGCTAACGAAGAGGTGATCGATGGCCTTTCAGAGCGAGGCAATCATCCGGTCGAGCGCAAACCGCTTCGCCAGTGGCAGCTGAAGATCACGCATTATGCGGATCGCCTGGCCGCTGAGCTCGAAGGGCTCGATTGGCCGGAGACGATGCAGAAGCAGCGCGACTGGATCGGTCGTAGCGAAGGCGCGCTAGTGCGTTTCCATCTGGTGGGGCACTACTACGAACACGGCAAGGCTCTCGAACTCGAGGTGTTCACGACGCGACCGGATACGCTTTACGGCGCCACGTACATGGTGATCGCGCCGGATCACGTGCTCACTTTGAAGATCACGACTCCAGAGAAGCGTGATGAAGTCGAGGCTTACATCGCAGCTGCCGGTAAGAAGAGTGACCTGGAGCGTACAGCCAACAAGGAGAAAACGGGCGTTTTCACGGGCTGTTTTGCCAAGAACCCTCTCAGTGGCGAGGAAATTCCCGTTTACACCGCGGACTACGTTCTTGGCGCTTATGGGACCGGCGCGATCATGGCTGTTCCTGCACATGACGAACGCGACTTCGCGTTTGCCAAGAAGTTCGACATTCCTGTGATTCAGGTGGTGGCGCCCGAAGGTGAAGTTGCTGGTGAGCTCGAGTCTGCTTTCACGGCTGAAGGTGTTGCCGTTGGCTCGGAGTTCATCAACGGTCTGGGTACGGTGGCGGCCAAGTCGCGAATGCTCGATTACCTGGAGGAGAAGGGCATTGGAGAGCGCCAGGTGAACTACAAGTTGCGCGATTGGGTGTTTTCTCGCCAGCGCTACTGGGGCGAGCCGATCCCTGTCTATTTCCCTGTGATCACGTCGGGCGATCCTCGCAAAGGCGACGCTCACGAGATTGACTATAGCCAGCCGATTGCCGTCGAAGAATCAGAGCTCCCGCTGAAGCTTCCGGATTTGGAAGACTACAAGCCCGGTGATCCCGCTGGTGCGTTGGTGAAAGCCCTGGAATGGCGCTTCTTTCATAAAGAGGGCCAGTGGTTCGCACGCGAGACCAACACGATGCCCCAGTGGGCGGGCAGCTGCTGGTACTACCTCCGCTACCTCGATCCCAAGAACACCACTGAGATCTTCAGTCAGCAGGCTTATGACGACTGGATGCCGGTCGACCTTTATATGGGCGGCGCGGAGCACGCCGTTCTTCACCTGCTTTATGCACGTTTTTGGCATAAAGTGCTCTTCGACTGCGGCGTGGTGAAGCACCCAGAGCCGTTCACCAAACTCGTTCACCAAGGCATGATCCTGGGCATGGTCTACCGCTACTACTTGGCGGAAGACGGGACTGCCGCAGCGGGGGACGAAAAGGAGATTGTTGCCGACAAGGACAAGGGTGGCTTCGTTCATCAGAAAACAGGCGCGCGCTTTGAGGCGCACTACCTGGTCGAGCCACAGATCAAGATGGTTGACGGGCGTCCGACTCATCCAGAGCACGGCGTGAACTTGGCGCCGATCGCCGAGAAGATGAGCAAGGCACGCGGGAATGTCGTCAATCCGGATGACGTGGTTGCCGAGTTTGGGGCCGACACTCTTCGACTTTACGAGATGTTCATGGGGCCGCTCGAACAGGTCAAACCCTGGCAAACCAGCGGACTTCAGGGCATGCGGCGTTTCCTCGACAAGGTTGAAGCGACCGCGGCGCGGGTCGAGAAGGGCGTATCGCTTGCTGAAGAGACGGAAAAGCAGCTGCACCGGATGGTCAAGAAGGTGACCGGCGATATCGAGAATCTGCGCTTCAACACGGCGATCAGCACGATGATGATCTATGTGAATCATCTGACGACCCTGAAGCAGGTCGGAACCGAGGCAGTCGAGGGACTGCTCGTGGTGCTTTGTCCGTTCGCGCCGCATCTTGCGGAGGAGTTGTTTGAGCAGCTTGGTCTGGTCCGAGCTGCCGGTACCGGGCACGGAGAGGCGAAATGCCTCTCACTAGCGGCGTGGCCGACCTGGGATGAGGCTTTGTGCGTGGATAACGTGGTGACAGTGCCCATTCAGATCAACGGCAAGGTCCGTTCGCGTCTGGAACTACCTCGCGAGGCGAGCGAAGCGGATGCGAAGAATGCTGTTCTTGGCGCTGAAGACGTTCAGAAACTGATCGAGGGCAAAGAAGTCGTCAAGTTCATCTTTGTGCCTGGGCGGATCTGCAATCTGATTGTGAAGTAGTCAAATGGCCGAAGGCCCTTGAATTTTCAGGGACTTTTGTTTTGACCACAGTATCTCACACTAAACAGGGGCTCCCTGCACATGCGCTTCTGCTCACGTGATCCCGGTGAACACGCGCGCGGATGTGGATAAGCTGTTGTTTAACGTGAAAGCGAAGCTCCGCTTCGTGGCCCTCTCAGCTCGCCGCTGATTGCACGATTGTCCGTATTTCGAGGACTTCAGCCTCACATAACTAAGCGCTTGTGCTCTCGACAAAGACTCCGAATCCCCCTGTGGACTAGGTGGGGAGGGCCCCAGCGAACAGTGCCTCGCCCGCCGAGAACCTCGTCGAAGGGAAGCGTCGCGCGAGGCGAGCTCGCCCCATCACTGCCACGAGCGGTCAGCTCATTCGCGCACCAGCGAAGCGAAGTGCCTACGCCCCGACGTAACGCGAGGTAACGATCGAACCGCGCACCAGCCGAGCGACCACGTCAAAATCTCAAATCCCAGCCCCAAACCGAGGCACGCGCCCCCCATTCGACCGAGGCCACGAGGGGCACGGTCCGCGCCCCTGCAAACCGAGTGGCGAGGCGGCCTCAGCACCGCCGGCGACCATGTGGGAGCCGCCGGAGCGCAGCCGGAGGTTGGGGGAGATCGTCAGGAATTTACTTCCAGACAATCGGGGGGCTGGGACAGCCCCCAGAAAGTAAACGGGAGTGGCGACGCGGCCTCAGCACCGCATCGAGCGACAAGCGAGAGAGGAGCGCAGCCGGACCGTGGGGTGAGGAGCCGGGATTACTCCCGGTGACGAGGGGTGCGGGTCCGCGCCCCTACAAACCGAGTGGCGACGCGGCCTCAGCACCGCCGGCGACCAAGTGGGAGCCGCCGGAGCGCGGCCGGACAGTGGGGTGAGCTTTTGGAATTGACTTCCAAAAGCGAGGGGTGCGGGTCCGCGCCCCTAAGGAAAACGGGGTGCGGGTCCGCCCCCCTAAAAGCCTAGACTTCCATCATTTTTCGGAAGCGCTTGGCATCCGAAAACATATCGACGTTGGCGAAGACATAGTGAGCCTTCTGCTTGGGGTCGCTGCTGGCAATTTCCGCAAGTTCTTCAATCGCGGGGTCCTCGTAGCGGCTCTTGCGTCCTGCGGGTCCTGGGAGCCGGTAGTAGGCCTCCGGACGCTTCGAAAGTCCTTGGTGCAGTGGATCGCGTGAAGCGAGGGTATCCGTATCCTCCGCAAGGACATCCGCGTCATCAGCTTTCCAGGCCGGGACGTCGAAGACGATGCGCTGGTATTGCGGACGGACGAGCTTGAGAAAAGCCTTGAGATTGGCCTTGTTCGCCTTGTTCGCCGTGAACTCAGGTGGTGCACAAAAGACCGCCGTGGTCGCGTTGAGCGAGTCTCGCACACCCGCAAGCGCTTCGAGTGCGGCGTCAATCGCCTTACCTGGCTTAAACCCTTCTTGGATAATCTCGCGGGGTCCGAGTAAGGCAAACTCAAACCCATCTGGAGCCTCTCGACCCCAGCGGCGGATTGTCCCCGGACCGGGTACAGCCAAGTTCGTCTCTTGAATTTCGACGAACAAATATTCTTTAAAGTACCGAGTCGCTGGAACAGCGAAGCCGGCGCAACCGACGGTTAACATTTCCGCGCGACAGTAACACATGCGCGCACCAGGCGCAGGACATCCTGCCTCCTTTTCCTATTCTTCTTGCACCGGCCTAACGGCCGGTATGCTCCAGACGGTGAACAATGGGGAGGATTACTGCCCAAAACCGCACTCTGCGAGGCAGCCATCAGCGCCCTCATTAATTCCGACAATACACTCTGCCAAGGCCGTCGTTGGAGCCTGAATGCCGACTCCCTGGCACTCTGAGGCTCCGCACTGAGCAGCGCAGCTGGAAATGTCGGCCTCGATGCCGTCAAAAGTTCCCGCTTCTTCGCGAGCCGCGAAGCACTCCATCATGCAGGCGATCTCGCCGCCGTCGACGACCCGTGACTCGAAGAGGGTGGAACCGAAGCTGCAGGCGGAATCCGGCGCAGTTGCGTTACATGCCCTCTGCTCAGCGCAGCAGTTCGCCTGAACGCAGCTCTGACAGGCATTTGAGGGGTCCATGGGAAGGCAGGAGCCTGCAGTTCCCTCAATCTGGTCCTTGGGATGACAGTCGATGACGCTCAGGCCTGGACCACCTCCAGCACCCCCGTCCCCCGACTCATTCACATCGGCGCCTTGTTCCGAATCTTCGGGCAGCATTCCCAGTCCTGGGGAGGAGCAGGCAATTCCGGTAGCAGCGAGCGCAAGAAGAGAAGCGGCAATGAATGTGCGAGGAAGCAAAGATGAGGGGGTGAACATGGGGCAGAGAGTGAACAGCACGAAGTGTGCCGAAGCGATGAAGATCGACGTCCGCTCTCCTTACGCGCGAGTTTTCCCAGCAATTCCCCAGCGACGTTGGGAATCTGCACCGACATGTGGGTACGGGAGTGCGACATTTCTGTCGGACCTGACTGACGGAACGGGGATACTTGGCGAGCTGCCGGGATTTATGGTGTAGCGCGAGTGAGGAACGCAGGGCGGCGGAAGAAGCTCATCATCAGAGAGAAGAAGGTCATGAGGATCCAGGGAGCATTGCCCCAGACTCGGTAAGGCGAGCTGAGTGTGAGCCAGGCAACGTCTTCAGCGATGGCGGCTTCTTCGAAGGTGGGGGTCTGTCGAATGAGTCGTCCAACGGGATCGACGAAGCCACTGATACCGGTGTTCGTGGCTCGTACGAGGTAGCGGCGATGTTCCACGGCACGCAGCTTAGCCAGCGCCATGTGCTCCCAGGGTTCGGTGCTGTCGCCAAACCAGGCATCGTTGGTCATGTTGACGAGAAGTTCGGGAGTACCACCCTTCATTAGTTCATTGACGAAGCTGGGAACAATGTCTTCGTAGCAAATGAAGGTCGCGATCGAGTGCCCATCAAACTCTAGGGGCTTCATCGAGGTTCCGGGCGAAAATTGCCCTGAGTTAGGTGACCAGTCATAGAGCACGGGAAACTGTTCGCCGAAGGGAAGGTATTCCCCAAATGCGAGCAGGAAATGCTTGTCGTAGCGACCCACGACCTTCCCGTCGTGATCGGAGATCAAAGCCGAGTTGAAAAGCGCATGGCCGCGGGCATCATCGACTTTTCGGGCAAGTACCGCGCCGACGATAGCCGGAACCTTCAGTTTTCCCGTGACGTTCCTGCGGTAGTATTCTGCCGCATCATCCTCGTGAACCACGCGAACCACCGAGGTCTCTGGCCAAACGGCGAGTTCGATGTGTTGATCGCGGACCAGCTTCTTGGTCAAGCTAATGTGTCGCTTCAGGCCCTCTTCGACCTTGGTGCGCTTTCCCTCCAGACTCATATTTGCCTGGACGATGCCCACCCGCACTTTTTCGGCCTGATGAACGGCTTCGTCGACCTGAACGATGCGCACCATTCCGTAGCCCGAGGCGAGCAGCGGGACACAGAGCAGCGGGACCCAATGGCGCCAACCAACTTCTGCGAATGCACCCGGGAGCGTGAGCCGTCGACCGGCGCGTCGCGCTTCGATCAGGCGAGCGATGACTGTTGTCAGCGCCCAATTGGGTGCGAGCACGATCAGAGCTACCAGGATTGGTCCGCCCAGCTCCGCCACCTGTACGATCGGATAGACCTCATGCATGGTCGCCCCGAATGTGAAGGGGAAAAGCAGCGGATAGATCGTTTCAGTCGTCGCAAAAGCCGCCGTGAAGATGAACCCAGCCGGCCAACCCCGTGCGGCGGCTCGAGCGTAGAGCCAGCCGAGGAGCACATAGCGTCCTGCCTGGTACGCGCAAAGGATCACCATGAAGAGCGCGCATAGGTAGGTCGGAAACCCGCTGAAGGTCTCCAGCATGTTCATCAGCCAATAGAAGCCGAAAACCCCCATAACTATCCCAGCGGTGAGGCCTTGGAGCGCAGCCTGACCCGGTTTGGCTCCGCGTAACGCAAGCATCCACGGGACCCACGCCACGAAGGCGAAGGGCCACATGTCGACACCCGGAAACGAGATGTAGAAGAGTAATCCGGTAAGTGCGGCAAGGCCAACACTGGACCACTTTGAGAAGAGCGCTGGCGGCATGGCGTCGGGCTGCATAGTGCTGATCAGGAGAGGATCTTTTTGACCTTGCTCAGTAAGTCGTCGATCTTGAATGGCTTGGTCATGTAGTGACGAGCGCCCGCTTGGATCCCTTTGATTGTATCCAAGGGACCGTCACGCGCAGTCAGAAAGATGATAGGGACGTTCTTCAGCTCCCGGACGAGGCGTATTTTTCCCGCCAGTTGAAAGCCGTCCATCCCAGGCATCATCACATCGAGGATAAACAGCTGCGGACGGATCTGCTCAGCCAAAGCGAGAGCTGCATTTCCGTCACTCGCGGTGACGACGTCAAACTCCGTGATCAGCACTCGTTCGAGCAGTCGGCTGATCGACGGGTCGTCGTCGGCAACCAGGATTCGCTTCTTAGTTCTTGTGCTGGGAGTTGTGGGAGCGCCGCTCATCTTGTCTCGAGAGTTGACCGGTGGGCGCGTTGTTACGCCAAGTCACCTGGTGGAGAGTCCACTTAGGACTTCCCGCAAGGCCATTCAAGCGCTGTTCCGGCATGGCACTTGATTCAGCTCCACCCAGGGTCAATAAACATCCTCGGACATGCCGCGACTGCTCCATATTGAGGACGATCCCGCCAATCGCTTGCTCGTTCGGAAGTTGCTGACTCCAGCAGGTTTTGAAGTAGTAGAAGCATTTGATGGCCTGGAAGGAGTCAAGAAGGCCACCGAGGGCCATTACGATCTCGTTTTGGTCGATATCGCCATCCCGGGACTTGATGGCTACGAGGTGACTTTGCGTCTCCGGTCCGAGGAGTCGCTGAAGGATGTGCCGATTGTGGCCATTACCGCAGAGGGCAGCCGCAACACTTCGCTTTCTGTGGGCTGCGATGGGTTTCTTCAGAAGCCCATCGATGCCCGCTCGTTTGTGAGGACGCTTGAGGGGTACCTCAAGGGGCAGAAAGAGGGCCTGAGTCCGGAGAAGAGCGGTGAGCATCTGCGGGCCCAGTCCCAGCGAATCGTCGGCCATCTTGAGGAAAAGGTCGCGGCATTGAGTGCGGCCAACGAACGCCTGGTTGAGCTCGACCAAGCTCGCAAGGAGTTCTACCGCAATATCTCTCACGAACTCTCCACCCCGATGACACCCATCGTGGGCTACACCAAGCTGCTTCGCGACCAAGAATTAGGGGAGCTCTCGGGGCCACAGCTCAAGGCGGTCGGTGCCATCAGCAGCTGTGTCGACCGTTTGCGTTTGCTGATAGACAACTTGCTTGATGTCACCGGTATCGAAACGGGTCGTTTGCGGTTTGCCGACCAGCCCTTTGATGTCATCCAGTGCGTCCAGGAGGCCATCGAGCAGACCGCCAGCCTACGCGCCGACTTAGGGCAAAATTTGCTCACATTGGTCCCGACCGGTGGCGGATTCGGCGCTTCAGGCGATCGCGGACGCGTCACTCGGGCGATTGCTCAACTACTTGAAAATGCAAGCAAATTCTGTCCCTCAGGAACCAAGTTTGGCATCCAGTTGAGCGCGACATCCGCGGGAACCTACGAAGTGATGGTCGTTGACCAAGGGCCGGGTATCGCTCCGGCATTTCTCTCGCGAGTTTTCGAACCGTTTTTTCAGATTGATGGTTCTCCGACACGCTCTCAGGGGGGAACCGGGGTGGGGCTCGCTGTGTCACGGGGGGTCGCGCGCGGGCATGGTGGTGAGCTGAACCTTGAATCTCCCTGTTCGGTGGAGCTTGAGGGGCAGGAGTTCGGAGGCTGTTGTTTCCGATTGACCCTGAAGCGCGATCGCGGCGGGTCGTGAGCATCTACTTAGATTGGAACGCGACCTCTCCGCGGCATCCGGACGTGATTCGGGCGATGAACGACGCCGAGGCTCTCGGATGGGCCAACCCTTCGAGTGTTCACCAGGCGGGCCGGGAGGCGCGGCGCCTCGTTGAGGACACGCGGGAGTCAGTTGCCCGGCTATTGCGCTTGAATCCGCGGGATATTCTCTTCACTGGCGGCGGCACAGAGGCGAATCACCTGGCGCTTTCGGGGGCGGAACGACTCGTGGTGAGTCGCATCGAGCACCCTTCGATTGTCGCTCAGGCAGAAGCGCTGAGGGCCGCGGGGGCCCGTGTTGCCTTCGCGGAGGTCGATTCGAATGGAGTAGTGACCCCGGCTGCAATTGGTGCAGCTCTTGATGAAGTGCTTCAGGGTGAGGTTCCTGAGGCGCGCGACGTGGCGCTCGGTGGACTCAATAACCGCAACACTCCACTCGTGTCGCTCATGGCCGCCAACCATGAAACTGGAGTGATTCAGCCCCTGCGTGAGGTGGCCGATTTAGTGCACCAGCGGGGAGGGCGGCTCCATGTCGATGCCATTCAGCTGTTCGGTAAAGGGTCGCTCGAAGGGCTCGAGCTAGTCGATAGTGTCTCGCTCGCGGCTCATAAGTTTCGCGGCCCCAAGGGCATTGGAGTCCTTGGCTTCGCTTGTGGTTGGACGCCGCTGCCTCTCGGAAGGGGCGGCGCCCAGGAGCGCGGGCTTCGCCCCGGGACCGTCGATGCTACCGCGCTTGCGGGTTTGGGCGCGGCGCTCGGCCGGCTTGAAGTCGCCCGTACCGCTTACGAAAAGGTGGCACTCTTGCGCCAGAACTTCGAGCAGCATCTGACTCAATTTTCGGCACAGTCGGTGACAATTCATGGCGCAGCTGTGCCGCGGCTTGGGCACGTGACGAACTTCCGAGTGGATGGGTGGAAGGGCGATGAGCTAGTTGCAGCGCTCGACTTGCATGGGATCTGCGTTTCCAGTGGCAGTGCTTGCAGCGCCGGAACAGCCGAACCTTCACCGGTGATCGAAGCGATGGCGGGACGCGCCGCTGCGGTCGGAGCGGTGCGCGTGAGCTTTGGAGAAGAGACGACTCATACTGAGGTGGACTTGCTCGTGAAGGCGCTTGTTCAACTCGGCGTCTTAATGAAGTCCTCCTGAGCGCCAAAGGCGGTCTTGTCCCAGCCTGCCCTTTGCTCTTTGTCGCGCAAAATAGAGCGTTTGTTGAAGCGCACCGAGTCAGACTTCAGGTGATGCGTGAAGCCTCTGCCAACTCCCTGGAGACAGCCTGAGCTTTCGTTTCTAACTTGCTGAAATGAATTGTGAAATGGCCGTCCATTATTCATGTATGGTGATTCTATTCAGTAGAATCTGCCAGGCGCGCGACAACAGCCGCGTGAATGGAAATTCCGGCCGCTACTGACGCGTTCAGCGACTGAACTGCCCCTGACTGGGTGAGCCTCACAAGGCGTGTACATGCTTTGCGTACAGCTCGTCCCATGCCCTTCTGCTCGCTGCCGATCACCATAATTGTGGGTCCACGTAAGCGAAGTTCATGAAGTGCCTCAGGTGCGTCAGGGGCGAGACCGACAACTTCAATTCCAGCCGAAGCCGCTTCGGAGAGTGTGCCATGCAGCGAAGCTACGCGGCACAGTGTTGCGTGCTCAATGGCACCTGCGCTGGCACGGAAGGTGGCTGGGGAAAGTGGCGCAGAAGAAGACTCAGCCCAGATGATCGGGGCGCCAGCCAGGCCGACGGCACTGCGGATCACTGCGCCGAAGTTTTGAGGATCGACGACGCCATCGAGGGCCACGGCGAGCAAGTCATCTCGAATCAGGAGTTCACTAAATGGGGTCAGCTTGAGCGGTTCAGCAAAGGCAGCCACACCTTGATGAAGGTTGCCTCCGGAGAGTCGGTCGAGTTCAGCTCGCGAGACTTCCTTCACCTTGACCCCTTGGTCAGTGGCGAACTGCTTGATGCCGAGGACGCGAGGCGAAGAGCGCTGCTCAATGAGTACTTCCTGAAGAGCAGTGCCATGGACGCGAATCGCTTCGCGAACTGCTTGCTGACCCAGAATGAGGCGTCGACCCTGCATGTCGAGTCCGTCGGGATTTTTCGCTTCTCCTGAGAGCGGCGATCACGCGGATGATTCACGAAAGCACCTCACTCACCTCAGCGACAATCTTGGCAGCGGCAGCCGCAGGATCGTCCGCGTCGCGGATGGGGCGACCGACCACCAAGAGACTCGAACCGTCAGCGATGGCTTCCGCGGGCGTTCCGACGCGCTTCTGGTCGCCGTGGTCCGCACCTGCGGACCGGATGCCCGGAGTCACCAGGCACATCTCCTTGCCAACAGCCGCTCGCACTTTTTTCACTTCTTTGCTGGAGCAGACAAGTCCACCGAGGCCGCATTCGCGTGCGAGCCGAGCGAGCCGCTCCACTTGTTCGGCTGAGCCAGCTGAGACACCCATCTGCGCCAGATCGGCGTCACTCAACGAGGTAAGGACAGTCACCCCGAGAATGCAGAGACCCGTATTTTCTTTTTGCGCGCGCTCTGCAGCGGCGGTCATCATGCCGGCGCCGCCACTGGTGTGGATCGTCAGGTACTTTGCGCCGAGCTGCGAAGCGGTGGCGACGGCCCGCTCCACAGTCTTTTCAATGTCGTGCAATTTCAAGTCGAGAAACACGTCGCGGCCCAGCGCACTTGCCATGGCTACGGCTGGGGGGCCCTCCTGAATAAACAACTCCAACCCGACTTTCAGCACTCCGACATGGGGTGAGACGAGCTCGGCGCCCCGTTCGGCTTCACGAAGCGACGGATAATCCAGGGCAAAGGCAATACGCTTCCGCGCGTTTTCAAGACTCGTCATGGCGACGGCTTTAGCGCGGAAAGTCATTGAAGTGGAGTCGAAAGCACGGGCACCGCCGGATCAAAAAAGGCCCAGCCGAAGCTGAGCCTTCTTGAGAGTTGGCACCTGAGTGGAGAGTGCTTGTTTTGAGACGGGGCTCTTGTGCGATCAGAGACCGCCGCACATCGGGTCGCCGGGAGGGCAGGCACTTCCACCGCTTGGCTTGGGAGAAGGCTTGGGCGAACCACCGGAAGGACGGTAGGTCGGCTTGCCTCCGGCTTCCTTTTTGGCGTCAGCAGCCTCAGCAGCCTCTATCTTCGCCTCTTCAAGACGCGCCTCAAGAGCTCGGCGCTCTGCATCGCCCATGGTTTCCGCGTCCTTGAGCTGATCTTCGAGGCGTTTCACGCTCTTGTTCGCTTCCTCTTGGGCTGCTGCGAGCTGAGCCATGAGTGCTGCCTTTTCCTTCTCAGCTTTCTCTTGGCCGCTTTGGATGACTGCGAAGCCTCCACCAACGATAGCAACGCCGAGCACTGCTGCGATGATCAAGCCCATCTTGAGCTTCTTCTTACCCTGGTCCTGCTGAAGAGCGGCCATCTTCTGTTCGTGCTCTTGATGTTGAGCCAGCTGGGCGAGGCGGGCGCGGTTTTCAGCGTCAGCTTGAGCCTTGTTGATCTCTGCCTGGGCGGCAGCCTCGATGCGAGCCTCCTCTTCGCGACGGCGGAGTTCTTCGGCGCGGCGCGCCTCCTCAGCCTCACGTAGGCGACGTTCTTCCTCTTCGCGTTTCGCCTTGGCCTCAGCTGCCATGCGGTCTTGCTCAGCCTTCGCAGCAGCAGCCTTGTTGGCTTCTTCGTCCGCGATGCGGTCTTCTTCGATGTTCATCAACTCGTTGAGCGAGAAGAGAACCGAGCTTTCGTCTTTGTCTGCCATGTGATTTTGCTGGGCGTTGCCTTGAAAGGTTGCGCTGTTTGAGAAAGGGTGCGCGGAATTGCTGGGTTAAGGAAATCGGGTGCTTGGAAATATCAACCGCAGCGGAAGATCGTCAAGCTGATCTTAGTCCACGAAGCAGTCAGAGTGGAAACAATGTGGCTTAAAATCTAACAACGTGGCTGAAAAATTTCAGTGCGGGAGGTCGAAATGTTGCGAGAACGGACTCAGCTAACATTGCTTCTTAGAGGGAACCGTCATGTTTTCAAGAGGGGGACCGGGAAAGTGCGTGAGTTCTTTCATCAGGCTGAAATTCAGTGGGTGGGTGTAGTTATTCTTTCCACATGATTTTCCAGGGATTGTTTTTCAGATCTCTCATCAGTTCTTGAAGGTCATCGAACAGCGCCTCGTCCATGATCAAAGCGCCGGCAGTACCTTTACCGGCCTTCACGTGGGCAATGATGGCACTGGCGTCGTTGGCGGCTTGCTTGGCAACACCGAGCACCTCTTTCGTATCCTTTGAAAGTGCCCGGATGGTTTCAAGTTGGTTTTCGTCGGCCACGAAGGCGGAGATCTTGCGACCATCTTCGAGGATCATCCTTGAGTCGCGCATGAGAGGTTCAAGGTTTTCGTCGAGCACGCGAGTGGAATGATCCAGTCGCGCCAGGATTCGATTGATACGGTCGCCGTCGACGTATTGCTCGCGAGCTGCCGCGAGTGTTTCCTCAGCTTGCGTCGTGAGTGTGTTGAGCCGCTTGATGATCTCGGTCACGTCACCCTCGTGCTTTTCAAACATCTTGCCGGTGCCGTCGAGTGTCTTGTGAAGTCCCTCGAAGGTCTCGCTGATCTTGTCTTCGTTATCGACGACGCCCTTGTAGCCCCGATGGAGGAGTTCGTAGCTTTCGTTGATGAGTTGATCGAGGCGAGGGGGCGAAACACCGATGACTGTAGCGCCGTCTGGCAATACAGGTTTTGAATGGGTGCCCGGGTCGATCGCGAGGTGCATTTCTCCGAGAACGCCCTGAGCAGTCACATAGAACGAGGCATCTTGATGGATCGCCTTCTTGTGGCGCGCTTCGAGGTCCGCAATCACGCGGATGGGGAGTACAGCTTTCCCTTTTTCGTCCGCCTCGCCACCACGAAACTCAATGGCCGTGACGCGCCCAACACGCACGCCGCTAATGCGAACCGGGGCGCCGGATTGGAGACCACCGGGATTTTCGAATTCGACGTAGACGCGATAGGTGGGCTGGAGACTCAGTCCACCCAGTAAGACCACGAAGCCCACAAGAAGCACGACCGAGGCGAGGATGAGCCCCCCGACCTTCATTTCCATGCTGCGTTGGCTCATGTTGTCTCCAAGGGCCCGTCAGGCTGTCCGTTGATGAACTGCTGCACGATCGGATCTGGATTCTGGCGAATCTCTTCCGGTGTCCCGAGGGCCTTCACCTTACCCTTGTACAACATGGCTACTCTATCCGCGATGGAGAAGATGCTGCGCAGATCGTGGGAAACGACCACACAAGTGACGCCTTCTTTGCGAGAAAGGTCGACAATTAGGCTGTCGACTCGACGGGCGCTGACTGGATCGAGGCTGGTCGTCGGTTCATCAAAGAGCACATAAGAGGGCTTGAGGGCGAGGGCACGAGCGACGGCGACGCGCTTCCGTAAGCCGTCTCCTAGGTCGGAAGGCGGCTTGTCAGCAAAAGCGCGCATCTCAACCTTGTCGAGCAACTCAAGGCTGCGTGCCTTGATTTGAGAGGCAGTGAGGCGTCGCCCCTCGTCGCCATGTTTGCGGAGAGGGAGCGCCACGTTTTCTGCGCAGGTCATCGAATCAAAGAGCGTCGCGTGCTGGAAGACGAGGGCGCACTTCTTGCGAATCGGATAGAAATCAGCTTCGTCGAGCTGGGCGACCTGCTGGCCATCCACCACAATTTGTCCCGAATCGGGCTGCAGCAGCCCGACGACATGTTTGATTAGCACGCTCTTGCCCACCCCAGAGGTGCCGATTACAAACAGAATCTCTCCCTGAAGCGCACTCAGGGTCACTCCGTCAAGAATGACCTTCTCCCCAAACCTTTTCTTGACGTCGATGAACTCGATCATCCGAACAGCACCTGACCCAAGGCACCGATCACAAAGCCAAGAATGATGACTGCTAGGGATGAGCCCACGACAGCTTTGGTCGTGGCATTTCCCACGCCTTCCGAGCCGCCGCTGGTGTAGAGACCCGCGTGGGCGGCGACCAAGGGGATGGAGACGCCAAAGGCGATGCTCTTCACAATCCCGGTGATGAGATCACCCAAGTCGACGTAGCGGCCATCGAGGAACACGTTGGGATTGATCCCGAACGCAAAATATCCCACACCAGCGCCGGTAAACACAGCTACTGCGCCGCCGAAGATGGTCAACATTGGTGTGACGATGAGGCAAGCGGCAACGCGCGGCGCAACGAGGAAATCGATGGGATCTGTGCGACAAAGACGGAGTGCATCGAGTTGGTCGGTGACCTTCATCGAGCCGATTTCTGCAGCAATACCCGCTCCTACCCGTGTAGCGAGCATCAGCCCCGTGATGGAAGCTGCGAGATCGCGAACCAAGAGTTCCAGATAGGATGCGCCTACATTGGACGTATCTGGCACGATGCGCAGGGCCTGGAGGCCCGCCTGGTAAACGAGAATCGCTCCGACGAATCCCAGCACGAGACAGATGAAGCCGAGAGACTGCAGTCCGATTGCGTTCATTTGCCTAAAAAATTCAGGACGCTCCAGTCGATGTGCCGCTCCTGCTATGCCCGCCATCATGCCGACAGAGCCGCGCGTCGCTTCCGAGGCCGCGACGGCGACGCCCGGTAAGCGGGGGGTCATGCTGGGGCGCAAAGAAACGGGACCAGGCGCAATGCTGGGACGCACTAGGCGCTCACGAGCTGCCTTAGGTGCCACGGAGAGTGGCCCCGGACGACGGCTGCTCGCTGGGCTCTCCGAATCTGAGAAGGGTTTGAGGTAGGCGAGGGAAGGGGCTGGAGCGAGTAGTGGATTGCTGCGCGTGCTTTGTGAGGCGGGAAAATCGAGGCGGGGGAGCGGCTGGCTGAGAGGGAGAGGGTCACTTCCAGGAGGATGACTGCTGTCGAATCTTTCGGGGGGAATGCTGCTCAAGATGGGGGGCGTCTCGTCGTCCGGTGGGGGGCGTGAGATGATGACGGGCTGACGCGAGCTCTTTGGCGAGAGCCAATCAAGATCTGGGCGTGGAGCGCTCAAGGGTGGCGCAGGGAATTCGGGAGCTGACGGAGGAGCTGTGGAGCTCGATTTCGCTGCGTCTTTCTGAGAACGCGCCTCATCGTCCTGCGGATGGGGCGGAGCTCCCGATGGTGGCTTCTTTTCGGTCATCAGCGGGCCCCGTTGGAGGCAAAGGAGACGAGCGCGTCGAGGATGAAGATGAGAATAGCGCTGGTGACGACGCTACTGTTGACCGCTTTACCGACGCCCGGCGGACCTCCTGATGCGTGCATCCCAAACGAAGTGCTGCAGGTGGCGATGGCAAGTCCGAATACTAGGGACTTGATGAGTCCGTGGATGACGTCCCCGAACCCTAGGAGTCCCCCAGTGAGGCCGTTCCAGAATGTGATGGGATGAACCCCCAATAGGACGACCCCTGTCATGGCTGAGCCAAAAAGAGCCACAATCATCGCGAGCAAGGTACCCAGCACTGTCGTGATGGTGATGGCCAAGATCCGCGGGGCCAGAAGGTAGCCGGCCGGATTGATCGACAGCGCACGCAAGCCGTCAATTTGGTCCGTCACCTTGAGTGTTCCCAGCTCGGCCGTATTGTTTGAGCCGACGCGACCCGAGATCATGAGTCCGGTGAGTACCGGCCCCACTTCCCGCAAGATTCCGAACCCTGCTCCCCAGCCGAGCAAGCTTTCGGCCCCAAATCTCCCCAAAAGCGGGGCGGACTGGACGACCATGATCCCGCCGACAAACAGCGCAGTGAAGAACACGACGGGGATCGAATGAAAGCCCAGCCGCCACATGCTCTTGCGGAGCTCGGTTCCATCGAGCTCCCCACGAAAGCTGGCTTGAAGCGCATCGATTAAGATCACTCCTTGTCCGCCCACGTTCTCGACAAGCCGGGCCGACGAGCGCTTGATGTCAGAGAGGCCCATCGTTGCTCCCCTCCAAGAATTGCTTGACGACAGGGTGCTTCATCGCCCGTAGATCAGACTCTGTGCCTTGAAAGAGCACGCGTCCTTTCACCATCATGACGATTTGGTTTGCCACGGGGAGCAGTCGGTCGATGTCACTCGAGACTACGACAATTGCCGATTCAAGGCGGCTTCTCTGCTCTGCGAGAAGAGCGAATGTCCGACTCGTCGTGACCGGATCGAGGCCCGCGGCCGGCTCGTCGTAGAGCAGCACTCGTGGGCTGGTGATGGCGGCGCGCGCAATGCCAACTCTGCGTTTTTGCCCGCCGGAGAGACCCGACGGCATGCGTGATTCAAATCCCGCCAGACCGACCGCCTCGAGTTCTTTTCTGACGCGGTCATGAATTTCTTCGTCGGAGACTGTCGACAGACGCTTCAAGGGAAACGCGACATTTTCTCCCACGGTCATGAAGTCAAACAACGCGACATTTTGAAACAGCATGCCAATTCGCGATTGAACTTGGCGCTGAATGTCCGCGCTGGCACCCACTAGCTCGAAGCCATCCACGAGGATACTTCCAGCGTCACACTCGGTGAGTCCAGCGAGAGCCCGCAGCAGCACGCTCTTTCCAGATGCAGGTGGCCCGATGATGCCCAAGATCTGGGCGCGGTCGATTTGAAGCGAGCATCCCCGGAGCACGGGTTGCTCGAACGACTTATAGACGCGCTCGACTTGAATCATCAGCCGCGGCTATCAGACCAGTTTTTTCGTGCCTTGTCGCGGGCACGGAAAAACTGGACCTACTGAGCTGCGAATGTTGTGCGAGCGATGTCGAGCCGTGGGCTGCCTGGGAAGCTCAAACCGCGAATGCGGCGGTTGATGCAGCTGGCGACGCCTCCATTGCGCGGCTTCGTGACCACCGTGACCCCGACAGCTCGTCCGTTCTGCACCGCGGCGCACACACTGACGCTCATCGAGTTAGGTACGCCGCAACCGTTGAGATAAGAACCCGTATTGAGAACGTTAGCGAACTGACCCTGAGTGAGATCGGCTTGTCCTTTCTCGCCCATTTTCATTTCGTGGACATAGGAACTCTGTGCTGCTTCACAGCTCAGGCCGCCCGCGAGCTGTGGAAAGCCGCCTTTGCTACCCATCACACGATTGCCGCCACCGCTTTTGGGACCGGCCTTCACGGTCAGTCCTTGGTCTGACTCGACGTTCGCGGAGGTCTCTTCGACCACTGCAATTTCGTCGGAGGCCGCTCCGCGGGAAGTCATGAACCAGATCGTGGCGGCCGCAAGGAGTGCGCAAACCACTCCCACACCGATGAAAGTCTTGCCCATGGTGCTGCGCGACTCTTTGGTCACGGCGTGATCCAGCGCCACTTTTTCTGCCTTTTCTTGGCGTCCCATGCGTGCGTGGCGAGCGAAGGGCGCAAAGTCGGGCGATTCCTTCACCGCGAAGTCTGTCTTTTCGATCGAATCGCGGATGATGTCGTCTTCTTCAAATGTATGGCTCGCGATCTGCTGGAGGAGTTCCACGGCAGTAAAGGGGCCATGGTCCATGCCACCTCGGATGACGACGTAACGAGGACGTGGATCGCTTTCGAGGCGAGCCTTGGTTGCAAGCATCGCGTCGCGATCGTTGAGAGGAGCTGCGGGCGCTGCACGTCCAACGCCAGGGGGCAAGGGCGCGTTGTGCGCCATGCCTTGAATCACTTGAGGGGCACCTTCGGCAGCTGGGGGAGGGGGAAGCAGTGACATCGAGACGTCGACGTCAAAGTCGTCATCGTGGTCGAGGTGACTGACGTCAGCAGGGGGAGGCGGTGCCGTCTCGGTCGTATTTACCTGGTAAAAAGCCTGTGCAAGCGCATTGAGATCGTCTGGCCGGTGGGTGGGATCGCCGATGAGTGCCTTTGTGAGGATCATTTCCAAAGCGGGGGGAATTCCGGGGATGATCTCCGAGGGGCGTCGCATTCCTGGACCCACCGACTCAAGGGTAATCAGCTCATACAGCATCGCAGCAACGCCGTAGACCGACTGGCGAGCTTGGCCCGGATTGACGCCCTGGGACTCGGGGGGGAGACAAGCTACATCCCGCGGTTCAGTCGGAGGGTGCGCTGATAGTGGACTCGCGTGGAAGTGATGGTCTTGCCCCTCGAACAGTGCTGCTGGATAGAGGAAGAAGTTGTAACCTTGCCGATGCTGGTCAGCCAGTTCCGCAGCGAGTGGAACAATGATGCCAATGGCATGAGCGACATCCATGGGTCGACCGCTGGCGCGGAGGTCTTCGATGCGGGAGCGGAGAGTGATTTCGGCGTTCGAGTCTACTGACATGAGAGGGGCCCTATCTGGCCAGGTGTTTCGCTTGGGGGGGCTTTCTCCCCCGGGGGGGCGGATACTAGCCAGATTGGGTCCCATCTCCAACTCTGATTGCTACAGTGTCCCTGTAAGTGGTACTGTCCCCGCCCCAATGGACCCCCGAGAGATTGAAGCCCTCGCCAAGCGACTTGGTGAGAATGCCACAGATACAGAGGCCCTGAATGCCGCCTATGCTCACGGTCAGTCTGACCCGAGGGGCTATGCGGTCTTCTTGGAGAAGGCGGGTGCGGCGTCAGTCGATCCGGCCTCGGGCGCCCACTGGTATTGCGAAGCGGCCAATGTTTGGACGACGAGTCTGAACGATGCCCATCGAGCGGAGAGGGCACTCGTTCATGCGGTCGACACCGACCCGCTCAGTCACAATGCGGTAACGCGGTTGGTTGAGCTACACACGGAGAAGGGGAACCTCAAGGGAGTTGCCGCGTTGCATCAACGCCGTACCAAGAACCTAGAAAGGCTCGTCGTCGAACGCCCCGAATTGGCACCGGCGCTCGCTGAAGTCTATTGCGAGCTGGCCCGAGTGTTCAGCGAGGATCTTCAGCTGGCCGATAAGGCACTGGACGCTTACAAGAAGGCAGCTAGCCACAATCCTGACGATCCTTACGCTATCTATCAAGCGAGGGAACTCCTCAAATCCGCCTCTCGTTGGAAGGAGGCGCTTCCTTACTTTCAGGCTGAACGAGCCTTGATCGCAGGAGATCCGGCTCGCCTTGCCGCTCTTTTCGCTGACGAGGCGGAGGTGTGCCGTCAGGCTGGCGAGACCGAGGCACTCGTCACCGCGCTCCGGGGTGCGCGTTCGGTGGACAGCAGCGATGACCCGGGGTTGAAGCAGCAGTTAGCTGCCGTCATCTTGGAGCAAAAGCAAGCGGGAGCGGTGGTGACGGAAGAGGATGTCTCCGAAGCGACGGCCCTTTTGTGAGCCTCGCCGAAACCTACGATGGGGAGTACGGGCATTCTTACGCGCTTTGCGCTCTTGAACTGGATGCGACCAACGACCGCGCTGCTCAACTCGCGATGTACTACGGCGAGCAGATCGGCAAGCTTCCAGAAACGGCCTACCCGGCTGCAGCCTACCTAGCGGCAAACCCAGACGGTGCCGTGGCAGAGGATGCAAGGCAGCTCGTGGCCGGTTGTTTAGGCGGCGAGGGCGATGAGGTACTGATTGCTGCGCTCACTCCAGCAAGCGACGCGCCGGAGGCACAAAAGGTGTCCGCTTTGGGCACAATTGCGCGAGCGCTTGTCCAAGGTGGTCGTGATGACGAAGCGGCCACTTATTATCGCCAAATTGCTGATATTTCCCCAGCCGATGACGAATCAGTGTCGTTTCTGGCAGGGAAATTGCGCGGTAAGAATGAGTCTGCTCTTCGAGATCTGCTTCTCGCTGGCGCCGGTGTGGAGGAGGCAGCGCACGACTTACGTCATGCTTGGTTGAGCGAAGTTGCCGAACTTTGCGAGGGCTCGCTTGATGATGTCGCAGGTGCGATTGAGGCGCGGCGTCAGCTCGTGCTCATGGACCCGTCGGATGACGAGGCAGCCGATCAATTAGAGTCGACTCTTGAGACTGCAGAGCAATGGGATGACCTCGCTGAATTGGTCTCTCGTCGAGCAGAGGTCGACCCCAACCCGCACACGAAGTTGGAAAGATTGTTGCGCGCAGCCGCGATCCATCGTGATCGGCGCGGTGACAAACTTGCTGCAGCTGAGGCCACTGCCAAGGCCGTTCGTTTGGAGCCTGACGATGAGGTGCGAGCCTTTCACGCTGTGGATCTTTATGTGGCCGCCGACAACACTGAGAAGGCTATGGCGCTTCTCCAGTCGCTCTTGGGTGAGATATTGGCGGGCGACGCCCGGTCTAATTACAGTCGCCGACTTGGCGAGTTGCTCGAAGCGGCGGGACTATTTGCCGAGGCCGGCGGAGCTTATGCCGAGGCAGCGAGCGGACTGTCGGACGCCGACTTGTGGGAGCAGGCCCAGGATTGCTTCGTTCAATGCGAAGCGTGGGAGCAGGCCGCACGTTCAGCCTCGGAGCGCCGACAATTGGTCGACGACCTCGGGGAAAAAGCGGCGCTCGGAGCCGAAGAGGCCGATTATCTAGAAAAGTTGGGGGACTCCGAAGGTGCCCTCTCCTGTTTGAAGGAGGCCCTTGAGAACAATCCAGCTCATGACGAAGTCGCGGACCGTCTTGAACAAGCCTATGTCGAGCAGAATAGACACGGTGAGCTGGTCAGCCTTTTGCTGAGTCGAGCCGAGTTGAGCGCGGACCTGGCGAAGCGCGTCGACATGCGTAAGCGCGCTGCGTTCCTTCAGCGAGATCAATTGAATGACCTTGAGGGAATGGAGCAGGCGTTGCTCCTGGTGCTTGAGGACGACGAAGACCTTGATTCATTGCGCGTCCTGGCAAATATCGCTCAGGAAGCCGACGACCGTCCGCTTGCCATATCTTATCTGCGGCGACTCGAGGCTGTTCTCGGGGAAGATGGCCGCAGTGAAGTCGCTTTGCGCTTAGCCCAGCTTCTCGAAGCGGAGGACGACCAGGCGGGTGCACTTGAGCAATACTTGCTCGCGCTCGATGCCGACAAAGATAACGTCGCGATCCTCTCTGCGGTGGCGGACTTACAGCGTGCGCTCGGTGACCAAGAGGCGAGTGCATCCTCCTACGAAAAGCTTCTCGGACTGACTTCGGGGGATCAAAAGCTCGCGACAGCACGCTGCCTAGCTGATCTTCAATCGGATCTTGACCGAACTGAGGCGGCTATTGAGTCCTACAAGATTGTTCTTGAGCTCGATGAGGACGATCTTGATGCGGTCGACCGCGTTCGTGATCTGGCAGAAAAGGTCGGAAACTGGGAGGACTTTGCCAAGTACCACGAACAGCTCATGGAGATGGAGGGCGACGAGGATGAGGCCTCTGCAATGGCACTGCGTCTCTCCGAAGTACTCGCAACCAAACTGAAGAAACCGACTGAGGCTCTGGAGGCTCTCGTACCATTCGCTCGAGCTGGCGATGCGCCGTGCCGAATCGAGTATGAACGGCTCGGAGACAGCCTCGGTCGTCAGGCGGAAGTAGCCGAATCACTGGTTGAGTGGATGCAGGATGCGCCTGCAGGACCTAACCGTAGCGCTGCACTGCGCGGTGCATATGACCGCTTCCTCGAAGTCAAAAAGAACGATCGCGCGATAGAGGTCGGCCTTGAACTTGTGCGCATGAAGGGCGCGAGTGAAGAGCTGGCGAAGAGTCTCGAAGAAACCGCGACCCCTGCCAAGAATATCGAAGCTTTACAGGCAGCGTTTAGCGTTCTTGGACGAGATCTGAGCGGTCCACCTCGCGCCGAAGAACTTGTGCGCCAGGCCGAAATTCTCGCCGAATCAGGCCTTGAGCCAGCAGACGCTGTGCAGCATGGTGAACAAGCATTGACCAGCGCAGGGCCCGAGGGAGCAGAGCCTCTCCTCAAGCGCCTCGCAAAGATTGCCGGTCCCGGCGAGGGAGCTATTGGCGTCTACGAGCGTCAAGTATCGCGCTGCAAGTCTCCAGAAGATCGTGTGTTGGCTCTTTGTCGTGCAGCTGAAGTGGCCGCAGCTGAAGGCGAGGAAGATCGCGTCAAGAGATTCTTCGAAATCGCACTTCAAACGGCTGGTCCCGGTGAACCAATTGATGAACTTCGCGCTCGAGTCCGCCAAGCGGACGAAAAAGCTGGAACAAAGACACTTCGGAAAGCGCTTTGCGAAGTTCTGGCGACTGGCGGAAGAGGTGCTCGAGATGGTGGCAAGAGTTGGGCGAGTTACCTAGCCAAGGCCGCAAGCGTTTCTTACCAGGATCTCAAGGACGTCGAAGCGGCATTCGGCTGGTTGACGAAGTCTTTGACGGCACATGCTGAAGAGGAAACTCTTGATCTGCTCGAAGAAATCGGGGCGGCGGAGAAAACTCTGAACCGCGTCGCTGAGGTCATCGGGCTGGCTCTTGAGGAGGTTCATGACGGACCGCTTGTGCGCATGTTGCTCCGTCGCCGCTATACGTTGCGTTCTGAGAAGCTCGACGACGAGACGGGTGCTGCGGAAGATCTGAAGAAGCTGTACGACCTGTCCCCCGCGGACACCGAGATCGCTGAAAAGCTTGAGGAAATGTACAGCGCGTCCGCTGATCAGCGCGGACTCGTTCAGCTCTACGAGGACCAAATTCTGCGTGGTCGAGACCAAGCAGTGCGTGCCGATCTGGCACGCAAGGTTGCATTGATTTGGCAAGATGCTCTTGAGGAGCCGCGAGAGGCGGCCGATGCGTGGCGTCGCGTACTTCGTATGAAGTCTGGAGATTCCGAGGCAAAGGAAGGACTTGATCGCGCCAAGCAGGCGATGCGCCGCGTTTCGGCGAAAGAGGTTGCCGAGGCAGAAAAACAGAATCGGCGAGAAGTCGAGGCACGAAAAGCCGCCGAGATCGCTGAGTTCGAACGCGTGGAAGAGGAGAGGGCGCGCAAGGCCGCGGAGCTCAAGGCACGTCATTCCCAGCCCCCGCCGTTGCCCGATGAAGAGGAAGAGACTCCCAACGTGATCGGTGAAGCCCCGCCTCCACCGAAGCTTGAAGGAAAGCTAGCGCAAACGGTGAGCGATGATGAGACTTTTGAGTCCTCCGAGTCCTCGGCTGAATCTGAATCTGAGCCCACGGATGACTCGACGACCGACTCGGGGGCGGCCGAGGAAACGCCTCCTGGAGATACCGACACTGCCAGCGACAGCCAGCCTTCTAGCGATGATGAAGCGGCAGTTTCTGCTGAGGCACTCTCTGATCCGAACCAAGCTGATCCGAACCAAGAAAAGGATGTAGTTGAGGAGGGCGAGGCTTCTCCAGCAGCGAGCGATTCTGAGGCAAAAGGCAGTACCGAAGCGGCGGACGGTCCTCTCGACGATCAAACGAAAACAGAAGTCGCGGAGCCGGAAGCTCGCGCCGGTGATGACGATACCGACTCGCCGAAGGACACCTCGGGCGATGATGAAACTGGCCCTGGAAAGAACGACAGTGAGTCAGATCACGACCAGCAGCCGGACGAGGCAGCCCAGCCGGAGCCTGACGAAACCACTGACGATCAGGGCGCAGCTGACACCGCTGAGGTGGATGCCGAGTCAGCAGCAGACGGAGAGTCATCTTCCGACGACACCGAAAAAGCCGAGCAGAGCACCAAGGCGGAAGCTGGAGACGACAGCAGTGATTCTGCTGAAGACTCAGCCGTTGAGGAGTCGCCCGGCGACGCCGTCGACCAACTCGAAGACTCTGACGACAGTGAAGAGCCATTCGACGTTGATGATGAGGTGATGGATGTCGGGGAGGACGTTGACGAACTGGTGGAGGTCGAGGAGGGGGAGGTCCCGCTCGCAGCGGCCCCTTCTGGGCCAGCCAAGGCCCCGCCTCCGCCTTCATCCGGTGGTTCCGCGGCTCCGCCACCGCTTCCGCCTGCGGCATCACGCCCGCCACCTCCGCCTGGCAAGCCAGGGAGCGTTTCGCTGCCGCCCCCTTTGCACTCAAAGCCGCCCCCACCGGCCGGTAAGATCCCCCCGCCTCCCGGTCGGGTCCCACCACCGCCTGGTGGTAAGCGCCCTCCAGCGCCTCCCGCAGGAGCGTCAGGAGCAAGCGTTCCTCCGCCACCTGCTGGCCGAAAGCCTCCGCCACCTCCTCCCGGAAAGCGTTGAGCGATTCTCGCTCCTCTTGAGTGCGGGGCGTTGAGTATGCGTTAGCTGAGTGTGAGACTGCCAGTCTCGGTGTTCAGACGCGCATGCGCCCCAAGAATGATTGGGGCGTTTTGCTTTCCATGTCCGACCGCGAGTCCGCTCGCAACGGGGATCCCGCGAGAGGCGAGCCGCTGTCGCAGCACGGACTCTGCGCTGACTTCGAACTTCCCGGAGGAACAGTTGCTGAATTCTCCGAGTACCACTCCCGCGATTTGCTCAAGGTGACGTCCATCGTGCAGAGCGCACAGCATGCGATCAATGCGGTAGCTGTTCTCCGTCACGTCCTCGAGCAGTAGAATCGCGCCAGGAGGAACGGAAAGTCTTCCGCTAGCCGCTTCCGTGAACAGCACAGTGAGATTCCCACCGAACAGCGGACCTTCTGCGATTCCCGTGCTCCAGGTTTCTAAGCCCATGAACGACTGCGACGATTCACCTTGGAGAATCCCGCTAAGTGCTGTGACCTCTGACTCGGGGGCGTTCGCCAAAGTCGTGCCGTTTCCTGCGTGAATGCTTGCGATGCCGGAGCGAGAGAGATGCGCGTGCAGCACCGTCGCATCTGAGAATCCGACAAACCAACGAGGTTCTCGTCGATACACTTCCCAGGAAAGCTGAGGGAGAAGGGGGCCAAGCCCGTAGCCTCCGCGAGCGAGCAGAATGGCGCTGCAGCTGACGTCATCGAGCGCTTCTTGCAGTTCGGCAAGTCGTTCGCGCTCTGTTCCGGCGAAAAAACCTGAGCGACGGTTCCACATTCCTTGTGGCGCAACCACATTAAAGTCCTTTAGGCGCTCAAGACCGCGATTCAGCAGCTCACTGTCGAATGGACCACTTGGCGCGACAACACGGATTGTGGCACCTGGGCGGAGGAACGGCGGGAAGATCATGGAGTCAGGTTGGTGGAATTGTGGGTGGATTCAAGAGGGATCCCGGAATGAGCTTTGAACAGGTAGGTACGCGAGAGTGTTTTGCTTTTCGTGCGTTCCGCTAGGGTGGCGAAAGTCAAAATGAAGGGAGTTAGTACACTTGCGCGTCTCACGGACGCGGCCGCGGGGCGAGCGCTTCCGCTGTTCGGTCGGGTATTCGACGCGGCTCGAAAGCGAGCGGAAGATATCTCGCGGCGCATGCTCGGGGATGACTTTGATGACCGCGTTGAGTGGTTGCGACGTCGTTACAAGGATATGGGCGGCGACCCCTTCGGTCTGGATCCCGAAGTAGCCAAGTCAGCCGTGACGGTGCTGTCGTTTTTCCATCGCCTTTACTTTCGCACCGAGACATTTGGTCTGGACAATGTGCCACCCAACCGCGTGCTCTTAGTAGCGAATCATTCGGGACAAATTCCAATCGACGGCGCGATTCTCGGCAGTTCGCTCTTCCTTGATATGAATCCGCCTCGGGTCGCGCGCGCGATGATCGAGAAGTGGGCAATATCGCTGCCATTTGCATCCACCTTCTTTAACAAAGTCGGGCAGGTTGTTGGCGTACCGGAGAACGCGCGGAGATTGCTCAACATGGAAGAGCTGCTCCTCGTATTCCCCGAAGGAGTACGCGGGATAGCGAAGCCGTTTAGCAAACGCTACCAGTTACAAGATTTCGGCTCAGGATTCATGCGCCTTGCGATTGAGACAGGTACACCGATTGTTCCAGTGGCCATTGTCGGCGCTGAGGAGCAATACGTGAACCTGGGAAACTTGGAGTGGGTGGCAAAAATGCTGAAAGTTCCAGCATTTCCTATGGTTCCACAGGTCCTGGTTCCGGGAGGGCAGCTGCCGCTGCCAATGAAGTATCGGATCTATTTCGGCGAACCTCTCCGCTTCGGGGGCGATCCGCATGATGATGATACTGTGATTGCCGACAAAGCTTGGCTCGTGAAACAAACGATTCAAGATATGTTGAATCGGGCACTCAATGATCGAAAGGATCTTTTCTTTTGAGTCTAAGGCCTGACGAATCGCTTGCCTGTAGCTCTCCTGTGGAGCGTTTGGAGTCGGGCGCCGTCTTGATTACCGGCGTAGCTGGACGTTTGGGACGAAGGTTGGTGAGACGGCTGCACCGCACAAGAAAGGTGATCGGCTTGGGAGCGCGCCCTGCGTTGGGGCTCCCCCAAGACGTCGAACAAGAGCCGTTTGAGCCGCAGAGAAGCGCTGCGCGGTCGGTTTTTCGCCGTGAAGACATCGGAGCGGTCGTGCACTTGGGCGTAGTTCACAATCCACAGGCTGAAAGGATTCAGGCCCATTCCCACACCCTGCTCGCTTTCCAAAAGGTGATGGACTACGCGGCTCAGTTCAAGATCCCCAAAGTGGTTCTCCTCTCGAGCGCCAATACTTACGGGCCGCGGGCCGAAAATGCTCAATTTCTCACTGAACGGGCTCCTTTGCTCGCAGGCGGACGCTTCCGCGAGATGCATGCACTGGTGGAACTCGATATGTACGCGCAGAGCTGTTTTTGGCGCTTTCCTGAGATCGAGATTGTCATCCTCCGCCCTGCGAATATTTTGGGAACAGTTCACAACGCGCCGAGCAATTACCTCCGCCTACCTGTTGTCCCCACCTTGATGGGATTCGACCCTATGGTTCAGGTCGTCCATCAGGATGACGTGGTGTCTGCGATTGAATGTGCGCTCCGACCTGGCGTTCGTGGGATCTTCAACATAGCTGGGCCGCAGCCAGTTTCCATTTCACGGGCTGTTGAAATTCTCGGGAGACGGAAGATGGGGGTTCCCTACTCATTGGCTCGCAGCGGGCTTGCGAGCATGTTTCGACTGGGGATGAGCAAGTTTCCTGCGCCTGAACTCGATTTCATTCGTTATGTTTGTATGGTCGATGACTCGGCGGCAAGAATGACGCTCGGATATCAACCCCGTTTTGGATTGGAAGAGACTCTTCATGCGGTCGATGACGACAGGTGGGTTGAATGAGCGGCAGGAAGAAGCGGGGGGCGTCTCCGACCTATGCGCTTGGGCTGTGTGCGGCGACGGTCGCTCTTGCGATGGCTTGTGGGGGGACAGTTGAACCGAAGCTGCCTCCCCCTGACTATGTTGAGCCCAAGTTGCCCCCATGGCAGCCTCCGAGCGCTACCGAGGACGATGGCTTGGAGGACGCCTTAGCCGGGGGAGAGTGGGTGGAGGATGAGTCTCAAGGACTCGGAGGAGCGCCCGCGCAGCCCCAAGAGTCTCAAGAATGAAGATTTTCTGCCTTTTTCCACTGCTCGACGTACGGCGACGCGTGTGCCAGGCTCCTCGCCCCTGAAAATGAGGCGCAAGTCCGCGCCATCTTCCCACGCATCCAGAATTATCCGTGACCAAGTCCAACGCGAAAACCCAATCCCGATCCTTAGAAGAAGAGCTTGAGAAGCGAATTGCGCGCAGTCGCGACGTCGCGCTCCGAGTTGCGCAAGCAGGTATGGAAAAGAAGGCGGTCGGCATTGAGATTATCGATGTGGTCGGGAAAATCGATTACGCAGACTTCCTAGTGCTCATGACCGGCACGAGTGATCGCCACTGCGGAGCACTTGCCGATGAAGTGGAGCGCAGTCTCACTGCTTCAGGCGACAAGCCGATGGGCGTCGAAGGAAAGGGCTCGTGGATCTTGCTCGACTTCTTTGATGTCGTCGTCCACGTCTTTTCCGAGGATGCACGCGATCTCTACGATCTCTCTGGACTATGGATGGACGCCGGCCGCGTGCCCGTCCCCGAACGACCCACGGAAAAAATCGAAGCGTGAAGCTCACAGTTGTCGCGGCCGGGAAGATCAAAGAAAAGCCCCTGCGACTTGTGGCTGACGACTATGTCGGGCGCATCGAGCGTTACGCTCGTTTCGCGGAGATAGAGACCCGCGATGAGAGCGGACTGGAGAAGGCTGTTCCTTCCGGCGCCCGTCTGATCGCTCTTGAAGTCTGGGGAAAACAGTTCTCAAGCGAGGACTTCTCTCAGAAAATCGAAGCTTGGGGCAGTCAGGGAAAAGGCGATATCGCTTTTGTCATTGGTGCCGCTGAAGGGATCCCGCGGGAGCTGAGCGAGCGAGCGGACGTGCACATGAGCCTGTCGAAGATGACGCTTCCGCACCGACTGGCTCGAGTGATTCTGTTCGAACAGATCTACCGAGCCTTCAGTATTCTTCGCGGTGAACCGTACGCGCGCGAAGGTTGAAAAGCTGCCCCGCAATAGCCCGAAGGCTAGGCGCTGGGCTCCACCTTCTTGCGGCTGACAAGCCAGGCAATGCCAATTGAGATGATGTAGAGACCGATGAGGGGCGCGGCGAGTAGGACTTGACTCAACGGGTCGGGTGGAGTGATCACCGCAGAAAGAACGAAGGCGATCACTACAAAGTAGCGGGCAAACTTGATCAGATGGCGGTGGTTGATGACGCCCGCCACCGAAAGAAAGAACACGACTACTGGGATCTCGAAGACAAGTCCGAACGCCAATAGCGCGCGCATCACGAACGCTAAGTAACTTTCGATCATGACCGTCGGTTGAACTTGGAGTGTCGATTCGAGCGGTAGCTCCGCGTACTGAAGCAAGTATTCGAAAGCGAGAGGAAACACGACTCGCCAACCGAAGTAGGCACCGGTGCAAAAGAGCACGCAACTCATCACGACGAACGGAATCGCGAACTTCTTTTCTCGGGCGTAAAGGCCGGGGGCTATAAAAGCCCAGACCTGATACAGGAGTACTGGCAGTGCGAGAATGAAGCCTCCCAGCATGGAAAGCTTCACGTAGGAGACGAAGAGACCGGCAGGATCTCCGAAGTGTAGAGAGGGCGCCGATGCGGTATTCGACCAACCCGCGACGAACGGTTTGGTGAGAATGACCAGCAATTTTTCCTTGAACCACCAGGAAACAGCTGCGCCCGCTAGGAACGCGAGCACCATGCGGATCAGTCGAATACGGAGCTCCTGCAAGTGCTCCCAGAAAGTCATTTGACCTTCGGTGAGATCCGGGGTTCCAGGTGCTGGGAGCTGAGCGTTCGACATTCAGTTAGGGGTGATGAGCGAGAGCGCACTCCGTAATGAGCGGAGCGTCAAAGTCGGGCGCAATCATGTGGCGCTGATGAAATGGGGAGGCGTCGATGAAATCTGGATAGGGGTAGCGAAATCTGTGTCAGATCAACGCTCAGCGCGACGTAGCGCTAACTCTCGGACAGCAGCTATTCCAGGTCCTTGCTGTTTGCTACTGGGAGTTTCGGGCATCGTAGGCGCACGGGGCGGAATACGCTTGGGTGGAACAGGAGGTGGAGGAAGTGAGCTGGGGAGCTTATTCATGGTTCTGCTGTCCTTAGGGGGTACTAGTTGTCCCGACAGCTTCGCTTGAACCTGATCCCTCTGAGGGGCCATCTTTGGTGGAATTAGATGGTGGAGAGGGGGCCATGGAGTCGCTTTCGGAGGTGGCGGTGACACCGGTGGAGTCTTCGAGAAGGCTCGTCTCGTCGAGAAACAAGTCTTCGGGTAGTGCGCCTCCGGCATCCGCACCCTCCATAGGAAACTCCAGTGAAGCGTCGGGGGCCTCAGTATAACGTGAGGACCCCATATTTGTGGAATGGGTTGTCGGACGAGCCGCCGCCGTCCCGCGGAGCAGGTTGCGGAGCTCCGCCACGCCATCGATACCTTCTTCGCGAAGGATGTCGTCGATTCCAGTCTGAGCGCGCATGTCCGACGTCAAACGACGCAATTTTCCCAGCCATTCGCCAAGAGTGCGCATCATCGTGGGAAGCTTTTGAGGGCCCACAACGATCAGGGCGATGAGGCCGATCACCGCAATCTCGAGGAAAGAGACTCCGAACACGAGCGCAAGCTAGCCGGTCGGGACTAAGGAGGCAACGTGAGAAAAGGAGCCGAAGCCCCCTGTCTTCAATAAGTAAAACAATCCGACTCGCTGGCAAAAAATCAGGTTCCGGTCGCCGTTCAATCCGCGACGGCGATGAGGTTCAGCCGGCGAGTGCGATGTCAGCGAGCAAGGGTACGCGCGATGACCACGCGCTGAATTTGACTCGTGCCTTCGTAGATCTGAAGCACCTTAGCGTCTCGCATCAGCTTTTCGACTGGGTAGTCCTTCACGTAGCCGTTGCCTCCGAATACCTGCACCGCGTCGATAGCGATCTGCATAGCGCTGTCAGCACCAAAGGCCTTAGCAAAACTAGAGACGATCGGATTGCGAACTCCGTTGTCGAGATTCCACGCAGCCTTCTGATAAAGTAGGCGCGTTGCTTCGGTTCCGATCGCCATGTCGGCGAGCATAGCCTGGATCATTTGATGTTCGATGATGGCTTGACCGAAGCTCTTTCGTTCCTTTGCATACGCGACGCTTTCATCCAGGCAGCGCTGCATGAGCCCGGTGGCCATGGCCCCGATGTCCGGCCGCGTCTGGTTGAAAGTCTCCATGGCGAGTTTGAAGCCTTCACCCTCTGGCGCAAGCATGTTTTCCTTCTTCACCACGACATCTTCTAGATGGACGGCGGCGGTGTCGCTGGCACGCTGACCGAGCTTGTCTTCGTGTTTGCCGACGCGCAAACCGGGTGTATCGCGGTCAATTATGAATGCCCCAATCCCCTTGTGACGCAGACTCGGATCGCTTGTCGCAAAGACGACAAAGAACGAGGCGAGAGACGCATTGGTGATCCAACACTTTTCTCCGTTGAGTACGTAATCATCGCCGCGCTTGGTAAAACGCGTCTGGAGTCCGGCTACATCGCTACCGCCGCTCGGCTCGGTGGTTGCGTAACTTGCAAACGCAGGCTCACTCGTGAGCAATCCCAAATACTTCTTTTTCTGTTCTTCGCTGCCTGCGAGCAGGATGGGTGTGAGGGCGAGGGTGTTCGCCATGATACTGGTCTGAATCCCTGTGCAGCCGTAAGCCAGCTGCTCAGCGATGAGGGCATTTTCCATTTCGCCCATGCCGGCTCCGCCATACTCCTCAGGTACCGTGGGATTCACTAGGCCGAGCTCCCATGCTGCCTCGAATACTTCGCGAGGAAAACGCGAATCGCGATCGCATTCTGCGGCGACTGGGATAATGCGCTCCTTGGCGAAACGCATTGCCATCTCAATAAGAGCGTTCTGTTCTTCTGAAGTCTGAAAGTTGAGCATCGGTTCCCCTGGCGCGAAGTGCGCTCCAACAATTTCCTCTCCCGAGGAAGGCTTTCTTTCAGTCTCCCGAAAACTCGGCGGGAGAACAAGGAGGCGTCGGTGTGATTAGCGACGAGCCCTTTTTCGCGCTTTCTTCATTTCTTCTCGCACAGCACGGGAGCCTAGTACGTAGCCAAGGGTGACACCGACGAGCAATACACCGGGGATGTAGATGATGTGTTCGAAGGTCACGGGGCTTGGATGGCTGCCTTGCCCGGGGCAGCCTGAGCAGAGGCATCGCTATCCGCTTGGCGGAGAGCCGTTTCTAGTTCCTCAATCCGGCTCGTCATGCCGCGGAGGCGCCGTGAGGTGAGCCAGATGAAGCCAAATACGAGCACCCACATGAGAGCGTAGGCGGCGACAAGTAACCCACCGGCGCTGGAGGTTTCCTGGCTTCCCTCCACAGGAACGAATTCTTGGGAGCGGTCGGCCACGGTGGCTTGAGCTGTTGTATCATTCATGCTGCATCGTCCTCAAAGTAGTGTTCATCATCCTCGACGATTCCGAGCGCGGCAGCGAGTTCCTCTGCATCGCGCAGTCTTGATTCCGCCAAAGCAAGATTGGCTCGCAGAATCAATAGGATCAGGGCCAGGAGTGTCATGGTGCCGAAACCCATGAATAAGGCTTGGTACATCGCGGCGTTTCCGAGTCCGCCACCCTGGCCCGTAATGACGGTGGGGTGATTGCCTCCCCAGAGCTTCACTGAGTAGTGAATGACAGGCAAGAGAATCGTGCCGAGCACACCAAATGCGGAGGCGAAGCGTCTCTCTGCCTCGCCGTCTCCGGTGAAGCGTCGCAGGACGACCAACGCGACGTAGAGCAGCACGGCCAGCAGAAGCGAGGTGAGCCGAGGGTCCCACGTCCAATAGACGCCCCAAGCCTTCTTGGCCCAGAGCGGCCCACTTGTGAGCACCATGAGCCCAAACACCACCGCGGATTCAGCGCCGGCTTTTGCCCAGGCGTTCCGCTTGTGCGTTGCTCGAACGAGATACGCGGCGCTGGCAAAAAAACAAACGCCGCCGGCGATGTACATTCCGTACGCCGCGGGAACGTGAAAATAGAAGATCTTTTGAGCCAGTCCGCCAGCTGCGGCCTGCGCCTCAGGTGTCTTCGCGTAAATGAACCACAAATGGTAAGCGAAGCCAGCGGCTGCCGCGATCAGTGTGGCAGTCCAGAGTCCCGAAATGGGAGGCTTGGAAACTGCGGCCCTTGGGGGAGTTGTCTTCGGATTTGTCATGCGACTCGCCGTCGTGATGCTAGGTCGGAGCGGGCGCATACGCCACCCTGGATTCCGCTAGATGTTGCAAGAGGCGAGGGCCAAAAAGGCGATAATTTCCGCGCGAAGCAGCTCGAATTCTTTGACCGTCACATCAAGCTTGGTCTGACGAGCGGTGCGCTGGGTATCGACCATGTCAAAACTCGTTCCAGTTCCGTTGATGAACTTTGTCTTGGCGAGTGCGGCATTGTCGTCCGCAATCTGTCGACTTTCCTTGGCGACGTCCAAGGTCTGGCGAGCAACGTCAACACCACGAACGGCTTGAGTGACTTCGAGCCGAGCTGAGAGCTCGGTATTGATTTTTGTCTGGCGACTTTGTTCTGCGAGCCCTTGGTTGCGCTGCCTCTCACCGTAGCGCAGCCCGCCATCATAGAGGTGCCAAGTGAGAGCTGCACCGATGGTCCATTGCGTTCGCTGAAAACTGACAAAACTGACGGCGGAGTTGACGGTCACGGTTGAAGTGAGATCGACCGTCGGAATCAGTCCGAACATCGGGCTGCTGATATTTCGCTCAGCGATTGCAGCTCCGGCCGCGGCCGCTCGGACATCGGCGCGGTTCCCGACATCCTTCCCTCGTTTGCAGGTGTTGCGGGCGTCAGTGCGGAGTTGATCCAGTTTGACGTCGGGAGATACCCCCCAAGCGTCGGAGTAGCCTAGCGCCCTTCCGAGTGCCTCTCGCGCACGGCGCAGCGCCTCGTTCGCCTCAATTACTTGGGTGCGACTTTGCGCAACCTCCTGCTGTGCTCGCAAAACATCCACCGCGTTGCCTGAGCCAAGGCGCGCTCGACGCTTGTTGAGCTCCAAGGTCGATAGCGCAGCTGAAAAGTTTACCCTCGTGACCTCTGAGAGTCGTTCTGCGGTGATCACTGCCACGAGCGATTCCGCGAGACCGCCGATGATCAGTCGTTCTGCGTCTTCGGCCTGTAGCTCGGCCTGGGCAATCTGATCCCGAGAAGTGGCGTAATCGTACCAATTGCGCGCCGCCAAGACTGGTACGGACGCTGTAGCACCCACGCGCCAGACTGAGGAAGGTTGGGTGATGCCGCCAACCTGTCCTTCGGCTTGGATGAGCTGATATGTCCAAGATGCGTTGCCGATCAGTCTTGGAAGCGAACCAGCAAGCACCATTCTCGATTGTCCGCGCGCGACTTCAACTTGTGCGTGAGCGCTGATCAGATCTGGAGAACGATTGCGAACGAAATCAAGTGCTTGGCGCCAGTCCTTGAGTGTGTGAGGAGCCGGGGGGATCGGTTCGAGTAGCGGGTCTTCGATGGGAATCCCCGCATCGGCGCCGCTTTCGACTTCCTCGGCTTCCGTGGCGGATTCAGACGGCAGCGTCTGCGCCAGCGCGCTTGTGGGGGTGATGAGCGCGAGCCAGCACACCACCGCTGTCACTGAATTCATGCACGGGTCCTAGCACGCGAACCCGTCAAATCATTCCCGAGAAACCTCAGTTTCTGTGACCCAGCGCTTCATCATCGCTGCGGCTTGAGAGCGGTCGCCGTCGAAAGCAGCGAGAAGTTCTTTCTCCGCCTCTTTCTGCTTACCTGCGCGCAGGAGTGCATGAGCGTACGAGCTCTTGATCTCAGGTTCGTGGGGCATTCCGCGGCGACTGAGCGCCAGCCAGTGTAAGGCTTCGCCTGGCGAGTTGAGGGCCACATCAAGTAGATGCCCCAAGTTGTGAGCGTACCAAGGGCAGTGAGGGACAATGGCAAGCGCTGAACGGTAGGCCGACTCGGCCCGACGGTAGTGTCCCATCAGCATGCATGCGAGACCCAAGACGGCATGCGCACGGTCGTCGTCCTTCTGCGCAGCGAGCACTTCACTTGCTAGGCGGGCTGCGCGAAAAGGTTCATTCCTGACGATCAATTCCGCCAACTGCCGTTTGGCGTAGTTGGAATGCAGTGACTGCGGAGCAGCCTCGCGCATGAGTCGCTCGACCATGGGGATGACTTCGCCAATGGGCAGCCCTTGGGAAATGGCCCATTCAATATCCGCATACATGCGGTCGATGTGGCGAGCGTTTTCTTCCACGTTCGCCTTTCAGTCTGATTGTTTTGATTCCCAGGATCCAGCAAAAAAGTGCTGGTGGGCCGAGGGCGCGCAAGGGGCCCCGTCGGGACGACTTCAGCGTCGTCTTTGCGTTTGGGGACGCGGCGGTCGTGCTTTTTCTGCTGTTACTTGAATTCCAGCAATTTCCTCGCCGTCGAGTGCCGCAATTGCTTGCTCAAGAAAAGCGGGTGCCACCGTAAGGAAGGTGTTGTTCTCGCGAATGTTCACCAGGCTCACTTGGACAACGGGAAAGTCGTGATCCTCGAGAGCGTCAAGAATATCTTCCTTGAAAATGTCATCGCGTCGCCCGACGTCGATAAAGACTCGAACTGCTTCTTTGTCGCCGTTCGAAGTAGGCTCCGAGGTTGGGCTCCCAGCGGGACGCTGCGGTGGCTTTTCCGCAGCTGGCGTGGGTTCGCGACGCTGATTTGATTTGCCGTCTTTGAATTCAGAATTGCTGCGGTGATCGGTATCGCCACGTAGCATGGCTTGTTCCGACGCGCTGAGCAGGTCGGCGGCGGAAACAACCTCGAGTCCCGCTGTGGCTTCCTGCGCTTCAGCATACTCTCTCTTACGCGCTGCTGGGCCCGACACAGCTTGGGCGCGCGGCTTTTCTGCTGCTACCGAGCGAAGTTCGGCCACTTCCTTCGCTGGCGAACCCGTTTCAGAGGTTTCCGTTTTTTCCATCTGCTCAGGATGGTTCGCGTCTTCAAACGCTTTACTTTTCTTGACGCCTTTGTCCTTCTTCTTCTTGGGCTTGGCAGCGCGCTCCTCATCGTCAGACTTCTTCGCGCTCTTTTCTTTCTTACGCTTCTTTGGCGGTTCTTCTTGCGCCGGAGGGAGGTACTCACGTCGCGACTGCTCTGCCTTAGTTTCTGCGGTGGGATGACCGCCGAGGTGGTCGCGCAGAAGTCCGGCGACAATCACTTCTGCAACATCAGAGGTGAGGACCCGGCGAGCGAGACTGCTGTCGGTTGCTGAAAACGTTGTCTTCGAGAACGCGGCGTATAGGAAGTCGACGAGGTCAGCTTCTTTGCGCGTCTGGAGCTCACCTGCCCGAGGAAGATCACGCTCGACGGGAAAGATTTTGTAGGTGAGTCGCAGCATGTAGAGATTTCCTACATCCTGAGGAGCGATCAGACTGATGGCGGTCCCTGTCTTGCCCGCGCGACCTGTGCGGCCTGTGCGATGCACATAGTTCTCAGTGGACTCGGGGAAGTCTGCGTTGATCACGTGAGTCAGATGCGAGATGTCAATTCCGCGAGCCGCGACGTCCGTGCAGACAAGAAAGCGCAGCTTGCCCTCGCGGGTCGCCTTCATCACCTTTTCGCGGTCGTTTTGTGCCAGATCAGCATTCAGCCAATCCGCGGCGAACCCCTGCTTTTTCAGGGCGAGAGCGATGCGTTTGGTCTGGTCGCGCGTGTTGCAGAAGACGATTGCGCTTTCCGGATTCTCGATATCGATGATCTGAATCAGCTCATCGGACTTACTCCCCGCGCTGCGGTAGACATAGTGCTCGATAGAGAGTGCGCCGATGTGGTCACCGCTCAAGGTGATGAATTCAGGGTTCGTCAGTCGAGTTTCGGCGATTCGCTTTACATCCGGAGGGAGCGTTGCACTAAACAGCAACGTCTGGTGCTTCTTTGGCAACTGCTCCATGATCTTCGTGATCTGGGGCAAGAAGCCCATCGAGAGCATTTCGTCGCTCTCATCGAGAACTAGCGCTGTGATGTTTTGAGGATTGAGCGTGCCCCGTTCAAGATGGTCAAGCACACGCCCGGGAGTTCCGGCAATGACCTGGGTGCCTTCCTTGATCGCGTTGACTTGAGGTTGCATGGGTGCGCCGCCATACACAGCGGTGCAACGGACGCCTTTGTATTTGGACAGCCCCTCAAGTTCGCGATTGATTTGCAGCGCCAGCTCTCGGGTGGGAGACAGGATCAAAACCTGGGCTTGCGCCTTTTGAACGTCAATCAGTCGATCGACGACTGGGAGCCCGAAAGCGGCGGTTTTGCCGGTTCCGGTGCGGGCTTGAACGACCACATCGCGGCCTGACGAAGCAGTCTCAAACACGGCTTTTTGGACGGGCGTCGGATGGGTGTAGCCCAAGTCGTCAACGGCTCGCCGGACCTCCGCCGAGAGGGGGAGGATATCAAATGTCGGCTGCGCTTCTTCTTCTTGCTCAGGAGCCGAAGGGGTTTTGTTAGTCACAAATTCAATTCTCTTTGGTTGAAGGACCTAGAGCGTCGACGAGTTTCGGAGTCAATCCGCGAACTCGAGTCAGGTCCAGTGAGCCATAACGCACGGCGCGCTCTTCCGCGTAACGAAGCAGTTCAACGGAGCGCAGTGCTTGGAGAGCTTCGCGATCCTTTTCCTGGTCACACAGGGCACGCACCGAGGGCGCTTGGTTCCAAATGGGTTGAAGGTCGCCGCGAAAGGCCGCAAGCGCTTCGCGCTCAGGTAAGGTTCGGAAGGCGGCCCGTTCGCGCGCAATGCTAATCGAGCGGTAGAGTTCTTGAGTCCCCTCGCGACAACTGAAGTCGGTTGGGGGGGTTGGTGGAAATAGTGTAGCCCGAAGGATCTGTACCGTGCTGACCAGGACCAGGGCGACGGAAACGACGCTGATGACAATGAGCCCCGCCCAACGCAGCTTGCTGCGCTGCTGGCGCTGGTCGGCCATGTTGGGCTCCTTGTCACTACTGGGCATGGCATCGTCTACTTGGCTGTGGCCGGGTGCGTCAAACCCTCGTGAAGCGGAAGGTAACTGATTTCCTCGGCTTCTGGCGGGTCGATTGGCTCGCCGAGACGTAAGTTCCCTGCTAGGCACGCCGGCCGAGTTTTCACGGCACCTGGATTTTCCCTCAGAATCTGGCCAATTGTTACGATTCGTCCGCTTTTTAGCACCTCGGCCATTTGACCTGGTCCCCTCAGTCCTTCATAGTTTCAAAAATCTTTGAAAGAAGCGAAACCAGAGAAACCATGACGCTTCAATTTGACACAGCTGTCAGCGCCCTGCGGAACGGGGGGGACGCCCGAGGAGGAGGAGATCTACTCCAAACCCGCCTCGTGGATGTCCAGGTGTTCCTCGCTCAGGACCTCGCTCAGGTAGAAGAGGCAATCCGAACTACGTTGAAGGACGGACCGGAGCCTGCTGTCTCTGCAGCGGAGCACCTCGTGGCTCGGGGCGGCAAGAGAGTGCGGCCTTTGGCGCTTCTTCTCGCCGCTCGTTGTTTTTCTCCCACGATCGAGCCTCGATTCTATCAGCTCGCGGCGGTTGTCGAATTGGTTCACTCAGCCACGCTTCTTCACGATGATGTGATTGATGAAGGAGATGAACGACGGGGAGCGCCGACATCTCGAAAACTTCATGGGAACGGGGTGAGCGTCCTTTCGGGCGATCTACTGCTCGTCAACGCGCTCGATCGAACCAGGCAAGCGGCCCCTGAGCTGCTCGGTGAGCTGATTCAGACGCTGCGAAGCTTGGTCGACGGGGAGATCATTCAGCTGCGTGGCCGCACCGAACTCGATGTGACGGAGGAGACCTATGAGGCCGTCTTGAGAAATAAGACTGCGTCATTGTTTGCGTTCGCCGCCCGCGCGGGGGCTCAAATGGCTGGCGCAGACAGCAAGGCGCAAGAGGCTCTAGCTTCCTTTGGGGATTCGCTCGGTATCGCGTTCCAATTGGTTGATGATGTGATCGACTATGAGGGCGAACAAAGCGGAAAGACGCTTTTTGCTGACCTGCTTGAGGGGAAGTTGACCTTGCCGCTGGTGCTCGCCATTCAGAAGGACCCTGAACTCGAGGCACTCGTTGCCAAAATTCATCAGGGCGATGAAACTGTGGTTGCCGAGGTCAGCCGACGCGTTGTCGAAAGTGGCAGCTGCGATGTCGTGCGATCACGCGCGCTCGATTACACAGAACGCGCTGTACGTTCGCTCGATAAGCTACCCGCGAGCCCTGCACGCGAACTCCTGCGCGTCGTCGCGCGGGAAATGACTCGTCGCGTGAACTAGATCGCTCCAGGGCTGGAGTTCTCTAAACTTCAGCGTTGCTTCTGCTCTTTGATTGTCGGCTGGCAGTAGCGCGCAGACGCATTTCGGGTCTGCACAATTAATTCAGCGTTCCGGCATCCGGATCAGGCGCTTCCAGCTCGCCGAAAATGGCCGTTGCAATTTCTCTCTCAAGAGTGGTTGTGATCGTCTCAGCGATGCGTTCGAGGCTGCCGCACATGCGTTCGACGTTTCGCTGGTAGATGAAAACTCGCAACTTGGGTTGAGTTCCCTCCAGGCTGTCCAGCAACACAGGGGAACGGGGGTCGGCGCCTTCGACCACGATTTCAACGCCGGGCGCATCGGCAAAGTAAATTTCTCCTTTGTCGAGGAAGGTCGCTAGTCGTGGATTGAGGCGTTCGAGAGCTTGACGAGCAGTATCTTCAAAGGTCTCCCGAGAAAGGGTCCACGGGGGAAGGGGCATCCGTGCATCCAGCTCCAGACTCTTCAAAAACGATTCGGTGGCCGCGCGAGCGTCTCCGCGTTCGTCTCGGATCATCGCTAGATAGTAATGTGCCTCAGGATTCTCGGCATCTCGACGCGAAGAATCGAGCAGCAACTCCTCGGCCTCTTTGACTCGTCCGGTTTCAAAGAGGGCACGCCCCACGAGAAACGAGTGAACGGGGTTTTCATAAGGCGGCGGAGGCAGGCGCTCGCACACTGTACCGGCTTCTTCGTCCCGGCCGAGGCCGAGAAGTGCATCGAACTGGAGCAAGAGTGTATCAATCAGCTCATCATCGTTTTCCACGAGGTCAAGCGCGCTCGAGCAAAAACTGAGCGCAGCTTCCGGATCTCCGAGAGGGTGAATACAAAGCTCAGCCGCGTTGAGTACAGCCTCAAGGAACGAATCGTCCAGTGCGATTGCCTGCTGGTAGTATTCAAGCGCCTCTTCGTGGTCCCCGCGCAATGCGCAGGAGAACCCCAGCAAGTTGTGCGCCTCCGGCGAGTCTCCTTCGATTTCGAGAGCACGGCGTGCCGAAGATTCGGCGCCGTGGGCGTCCCCGCGCTGGGCGAGGTCCCATCCGCGGTCTAAGTGCGCGGTGAACTGATCCATAAGCTGGTTATTGGGTGTGAATCGCCTCTGCGCAACAGGAAAACGCAGGTGAAAGAACTCTGATTTATGGCATGCTCCGGCTGTATGGCTGCCGATTCCGCAGAGAACCCTCAAGAATCCCTATCAGTCTGGCTGGAACGCTTTCGACAGGCAGCAAAGCCGAGCCCGCTATCCGTCCCTTGGCACTCATTTCACCCCGGTCGAGGCCTTCGAAAAAAGCACCTGCTTTTGGGCTTCATCACCCACGGGAACGAGCTAGGCACGCTACCTGCCGCAGTGAGGCTCATCGAGGAGATGGCGGCTGGAACCCTGATTGCCGATGGACCAGTGAGTGTATTATTAGGAAATGTTCCTGCAGCTCATGCGAACGTGAGATTTCTTGAGGAAGACCTCAACCGCGTGTGCACTTTCGACCAAGTAGCCACGAGTTGGGAAAGACGTCGTGCCACCGAGATTCGACCATTGCTCGACTCCGTCGATTTCTTCCTTGATTTTCATCAGACCCAGACTCCGACATCGTCTGCGTTCTGGACGTTCCCCTGGGAAATGGATTTGGGGCTGTGGGCGAGAGTGATCGGCGCAGCGCCATTGGGACTCACGCGGGCTCCGGGTGGCTCATTCTCCCAGGGAACGTGCTGTCTTGATGAGTACGTGCGCGCTCGCGCGCGCCCCGCTTTGACAGCTGAGCTGGGAACCAAAGGGTGGGACGATACTCAGGCGGAAAACGCCTATCATTCTTCAGTGCGGTTGATTCGAGCGTACGATCAGATTTGTACGGGCCAGCATCAACTGCAGACTCTCGCGGCCGCGCAGCCTGAGGTGCGTTGGTTCGAGACTCGAAGCATCGTTCCCGCGAAGACCGTCCATGACGCGCTTCGACCAGGACTCGGTAATTGGGTAGCCGTCACGAAAGGGGAGCTGCTTTCCGCAGACACTTCCCCAGAGATTCGAGCAAGCGAGGATGGGATGATTCTCTTTCCTAAGTACCCAAGGTTAGGCGATCCGCCTCCGCCGGAGCTCTTTCGATTGGGGGTTGCTCTTGACGACCCCAATGCTCTCTCTCAATGAAAGCTGCTCTTCCCGGTGAACTCTGATCTCTTGTGGAGCACGCTTAATCGTGGACGACGACCATCGAGCCCAAATTCGAATCAGTTGACCAATTCCCGTGCATGCCTTGGGGAAGCTGGGGATCGGCGTAGAAGAAGATCCATTTCGCGTCGAGGGGCGCAAGGTTTACACAACCGTGGCTCATCTGGTAGCCGTAGTTGCTGTGCCAAAACGCGCCGTGAGTCGCGTACGATTTGCGAAAGTACATGATGTACGGAACGTCCTCAATACTGTAGGGCAAATCGCCTGCAGCTGAACCGTCGCCATCCATCGTAGAAGCGATGTGTTTCTCCCGCACCCGCCACATGCCGCGCGGCGTGCTGTGGTCCTTTTCTTTGATTCTCGATTCCTTGCCGCTTGAAATCAGCGTCGCGTAGACGGGCTTGTCGCCTTCGAAAACAACAAGCGTTTGCTCGCTGATGTCCACGTCGATCCAGCGCTCGTACGGGCCTACTTCGGGCGGGCGTTTGCCCGGAGTGGTCATCCGCACATGAGCATCGCGGATCCAGTCGCCGTCCTTCATCTGAAAGTAATCGATCTTGTCGATGGCGAGGTAGTTGTATTCAAGCTGCACCATTTCGAATTTATCGATCGACCCCTTGGGGGTGCGCTTTTTCTCTTCCGTATCAATCGTATAGGTCGGCGCGTTGTTCTTGACGCCGACAACCCATGCGAGGGGGAGCCTGACTTCTTCGCCATCGATTTCAACGCCGTGAAACTCAGAGCCCTTGGTTTGCCAGAAGCGTTCCGCCGGCGTCACCACGCCTTTGGTGGTCTTGTACCAAGTGCGATCATCCCAACGAAAAGTGGAGTCGATCGCGATGTAGAAGCCTTTCATCATGCGCGTGGCAAGAATTGAGTCCGACTCTTTGGCCAGATCTTCCAAAGTGACCTCGTGCAAATTCTCCTCGCGTTCCCAGATCGGGATATCTTTCTCAGTCTCGTCCTCTTTGCCCGGTGCGCCGCCGACGGAGAGCCCTGCCTCTTCCATTTGCTTGCGATCCTCTTCCTGGAGTTTGGCAAGCTCTTCCTTCGCCTTCACTGCGGCAGGGAGATAGGGCTCATAGGTCAGGATCTGCTTTTTGGTGGGGATCGACTTGTAGAGGGGTGTGCCGTTTTTTGAATTGCGCGCGTAGGGGTAGGGGAGGATTTCGTCGATGTTTGGCTGACGCGGGGGATTCTTTGCACCAGGACTGTCGGGGTCTGTTGTTCCGACATGGCTGCAGATGTAGCCACCCGAAACGACTTTGAACCAACCCTTGGGGCAGTCCTTGCCTTCGATTTTATCAGCCAAGATAGGCACTTTGCCGCCACGCTTCACGTAAGAAAGCTTCGCCTTCTTGTCGCCTACGGGCTCGGCGTAGACCGCGGCAGATGAGCGGGTGACCCAGAGCCATGGTCCATCATGAGGGGCCGGTGGCGCGTGGCGCTTCTCCGCTTCTTCCTTTGCCAGTTCGTCGGCGGTCTTCTCAGCGGGGACCGGGGCGACTTCAGGGGGCTTCGTCTCGGGTGCCCCATCTTTCGTCGGCGGCACTGAAGGTGCGTCATGGCTGGGCAACGCGGGGGGATCAGAGTCCGCCGGATCACACCCCCAAGTCGCTAGTGCAGCGAGCATCAGGGAGGGGAATAGAAAATGGCGGTCAGTCGTAAGTCGGATCATGCGGGGACGCGCCCTCGGTTACTATCGGAAGGGCGATTTGTCGAATCTTGGGGGAGTGGTGGGCTTTGGGGGAGAACAACAAGAGAATGGCCACCAGTTGTCTTCCTTGCCAGTCGCGTGCCATGGTGAAGAACCTCTTGTTTTCGGGCAGGAACTGCAAAGAAAATGGCCAAAAACTCCCATTGGATTGACTCTGCGCGCGATTCGAAGATGAGCAGGGGTGCGCCGTCATGACGGAGCAGACACACGATTCTGTGGCCGAGGAGACGCAGAAGCGTGGTCAGCTTGACACATCATGGTGGTCGAGCGGGAAAGACGCGGTTCCAAAACGACTTGTGCAGATGCTCGTGGCCTCTCTTGTCATTCACGCTTTTGTGACTCCTGGGCCCGCTCTCCTCGGTCTCGTGGCAATGTTGCCTGCTCTCGAAATTCCCCAGGATGAAGATCTCATCTCTGTTGAATTGACCACGTTGCCCCTCGGGGCAACGGCCCCGGAACCCGTCGAGAAGCCCCCAGAAGCGACAGAGCCTAAGCCTGAGACTGAGGAGCAAGTTCCCGCCCCGGTTGTCCCGGAGGAGCCGGAAACACCGAAAACCGATGCGGAGCCCGAGCCCGAACCCGAGAAGGAACCTGAGGCGCCGGCACCCGTCGAAAAGCCGGAGTCGATTCCTGTGCCGGTTTCGCGGCCCTACGGCGATCCTGTTGCTCTAGCTGGAGACGCCGGACAAATTGCTGATCCTAACGCGAATGTTCGCTTGATGATTTACGCGGAGGTGATTCGCAATCACCCGATCGGAGCGCAGGTCGGATCGCTGATGCGGCGCACGCCGCAGTGGAGCGACTTCTTTGGCCCTTCCGATATCGACCCTATTCGTGATGTAGATCGAGTGATGATAGCTGGTCCTCAGCTCCGCGATTCGTCCGAGGTTGTCGCCGTGGTTCAGCACCGCTTGCCATCGGATCGGATTGATGCCGCATTCGAAACGCTCGTGGCGCGTAAAGGTGAGTGGATCGATCGCGATGCCCGACTGGCGAGAGCACGAGCTGACCGGGCGCCACGACTGTTTGCCGCGCCCAATGAGCAGGTGGTGATCGTTGCCCCGCCGCAGCTGGAGAAACAGGTGCGCAAGCTTGGAGCGGAAGCGACGTTTCCGCCCAACGACGGCAAAGTTGCGCTCACCGCCTACATCGTGAATCCGTCGAATGCGGCCAAAGGAACAGGCCTGGCACTCCCCAAGAGCTTTAAATGGGCCCGCGTCGATCTTCGTCCCACGGCAGATGGTGGAGGTGTTCTCAAGCTTTTGATTCAAGATGAAGACGAAGCTCAAGCTAGTCAGAATGGCCAACTCGTTGAAGCTTTGCTCGCCCAGGTGACTCTCATCGAATCAGAAAAGAAGCCCAAGAGCGGGGGGCTTTTCGGTGCTCTCGATAGTCTCGTGTCAAACATCACCAAGGTCCGAGTCAAGAGTCTCAGTATCCGCCCGAAAGGCTCCCAGATTGAGGGAACCATCGAGTTCACTGGCGAACAGCTTTCAGCGCTCGCCGGGATGGTCAACTTGATCCTGCCCCCAGAGAAGAGGGAGACACGCGATGAGCAACCGTCTTCCCCCGGCGCCGGAGAGTCCAAACCTAATGGTCAGTCTCAGCGGTCTCCTTCGGCCCAGCCGTCACCTTCGGCCCAGCCTTCTCCGACCGAGGAAGGGGATTCGAAACCGGAGCAAGAAACGACTCCCCAGCCAGCGCCCCCTGCGCCCAATCCACCGTCGCTTGAGCTTCCTCCGCCTTAAGGCCCGAGAGCACCCAACCGCGGGAGCCCTCCACCTTCAGCACCAGGCGCGCTGGACCGTTCCAGGTGCTCAGCGTGCGCCCGCTACCCCAGAAGAAGTCGAGGATGACACCGATTGCCATAACCAGCGCTGCAGTGCCCCATAACGACCAAGCTGCACCTGGAGCGCGCAAGGCTTGCACGAGAAGCTGAACGCCGAAGAAGCTCCCTACTCCTAGGGCAACAAGGCCTGCGCTGAACGCGGGGCTCTCGCCATTCTTTTCGAGGGTGATCTCCTGGAGGCCAGCGAGCGGCAGCACGGTACATTGCGTGCTCATCGTGCGGCCCCAAATGGTGCTCTTTCGATTGAGCAGCAGCTGCTTGCTTTGCGTAGTGAGTTCGAACTTCTGTCGGTATCCGAGAAGATAGCGAGCACCGAATCGAATCATCCCGCTTGCGAACAGCCAAAGCGAGACCGCCTGTAGGGTGCGCAGTGCGTACCCTGCTGGCAGCCGCCGCACCTCTCCGGTCAGTGGCGCTTTCGACTGGGACTCGCTCGACCCAGTAGTCCTGAGAGTGCCATCCTCGGAAGCCAAGGCGTTGTCGGAAGCCGCGGCTTCGTTGGAGTCGGCGTTCAGCACTCGTTAGTTGACGCTAGCCGATCGGAGGATTGGGCCAGCGACCTCGGGAGTATTGTCCGCAAGGATGCGGTTCTTTTCGTCCACACGAACGACTGTCGGCACATGTTCGGCCGCTTCTTCACGGGTCATTTGTGCAAACGTCGCAAGGATCACTAAGTCCCCCGGTTGGGTGTGGTGGGCAGCCGCACCATTGATGCAGATCGCTCCGGAACCACGTGGACCTACAAGTGCGTACGTGCTCAGTCGATACCCGTTGGTCACATTCCAAATGTGGACTTCTTCGTGAGGAAGAATACCGGAAGCATCGAGAAGATCTTCGTCGATGGTCACGCTCCCCTCATAGTGCAGGTCCGCGTGGGTCACCGTCGCTCGGTGAATCTTTGATTTGAACATTCTGACGTTCATACTGACTTCCCGGCTCTACATGGCGGCCTGCTCAATTGCAGGTCCCCCTGAAAGACCATGGCGTGCTGGAAACATACGCATGTTGAAGGCTGAGGCAAGGTCCACCGCCGGTTGAAGAGCAGCTGAGGCTCTCTATTTTACTGCGAAACTGTTCACGCACTTTCAAGCAGACCAGAAAATCACTGACAGTTTTTTGCCCGATCGTCGAGCTTTCCGTTACTCGTATTTTTAGCGGTGCACAGCAGCATTTCGGACACCGCACTCGGGAGGCTCGCACCATTATGAACATTCGATTGGTTCACCATCGTCAAGAAAACCGCAATGAGACTCAAAAGGCGAGCATGATCTCTACTTTGAGAGGCTTGCTCCAGGACACCTTCCGGCTTCGCCACGAGGGTTCTGGCTACGCGCGGCTTTCGCACGCTCAGGGCTATGCTGACGGCTACATGCGGGTACTTGTGGATTCTCAGATGGTCACACAGAGCGAACTCTTGACGATCATCGCTGAGGTACGACGAGGAGTGGACGGGCCAGCCACTCGTGTTCTTTCCGCAGATAGCTCCGACTGCTCGATTGTTACAAGCAATTCCTCGGTTTCGCGCGAAGCACACGCCGTCTCAGCTTAGACTTCTGAGAGCCAAAGAGCGTCTGGACTTGAGTGAGCTGCCAAGTCTAGTCGAGCAACCAAGCGAGGCGCATCCGTGCTTCGCTTTTTTTGTTATCTCCATGAGTGATGACCGCGTACTTGAGCGCTTGCGCCGCAATGCTTGTTTGAGGGTCAGGAAGTCGAGCGGGAAGCTCGCGAAGAATGCTCTGAGCCAAAGAAGCGTTCGACTTGAGCACCGCGAGGACCGCTTCGACTGAGACGTGCTCCTCGGACTCATGCCAGCAGTCGTAGTCGGTTGAGAAAGCGATAGTGGCGTAGGGGAGTTGAGCTTCCCGAGCGAGTTTCGCTTCAGGCATCGCCGTCATTCCGATGACAGAAACTCCCCAGGAACGGTAGAGATTGCTTTCTGCTCGGGTCGAAAACTGCGGGCCCTCCATACAGATATACGTCCCGGTACCGTGAACGGTAGCGCCTGCCGAGCGGGCGGCTTCAGCAGCCGCTTGAGCAAGGTTCTTGCACACCGGCTCAGCCAGGGAAACATGGGCGGCGATCCCGCCTTCGAAGAAAGTACTCACGCGACGTTTCGTCCAGTCGAGGTATTGGTCCACGATCACCACATGGCCCGGAGCAATGTCTTCTCGCATCGATCCTACTGCGGAAAGGCTGACTACTTGCTCTGCGCCGGCCATCTTGAGTGCGCATATGTTCGCCCTGTAATTGATCTCATGGGGTGGGATCTCGTGGTTTACTCCATGTCGTGGGAGAAAAACGAGACGGGTATCATCCAGCATGGCCTCGACCAGGGGGCCGCTCGGTGCGCCGTAGGGGGTCTCGACTTCTTTTTGGCCGAGTATTGTTAGATCGGGCATACTGTAGATGCCGCTGCCGCCAATGACTCCAAGCGTTTTCGTCTGCATGGGGGCGTTCAACCAGCGCTAGGAGTCGGTCGACCCAGCGGACTTGAGAGTAGTTTCTCCGCGAGAGCGGCAGCACGCAGCCGTCGACATTCTTCAGCTCGAAAGATCGAAATGAGCTGGGTGGTCGCTGTATCCAGGTCGTCGTTGACGAGGACGTAGTCGAACATGCCATAATGCCGAATTTCGTCGCGTGCAGCTGAGAAGCGACGTTGCACGGTCTCCTCGTTTTCAGATGCGCGTCCTCGAAGGCGATTCAGGAGAATGTCCATGCTCGGCGGGAGAATGAAAATTGAGACTGCGTTTGGCTCACGACTGCGGATTTGGCGCGCACCTTGGTGATCGATGTCGAAGATGATCCCGCGCTCTCCCGCGGCAGCGTTGATTTCCTGGCGGCTCGTTCCGTAGAGATTCCCATGTACTTCAGCCCACTCAAGGAACTCTCCCGCGTCAATCAGGCGGATAAATTCTTCGCGGCTTGTGAAGTGATACTCCCTGCCGTCGACCTCATTCGCTCGAGGGGCTCGGGTGGTATGAGAAACACTAAAGCGCAGTGCCGGGATCTCTTGACGAAGACGAGAGGTGAGGGTGGTTTTTCCAGCCCCAGAAGGAGATGAAATGATCAGTGGCAGTGGCGTCATGAGTAAGTGCAGAGTTGAGGGTGGGCGAGATCACTCGACGTTTTGAACTTGTTCGCGGAGTCGCTCGACTTCGCTCTTCATTTCAACGACGAGGTGGGAAACGGGCGCATGCTGAGATTTTGAGCCGATTGTGTTGACCTCACGGCCGACTTCTTGGAGCAGGAAGTCCAGCTTGCGTCCCACCGGTTCAGTGGACGCGATGAGGGTTTCAAGCTGTGAGAAATGACTTTCGAGGCGCACCAATTCCTCTGTGATGTCAGAGCGATCCGCTAAAATCGCGATCTCGTGTTCTAAGCGTTCGGCCGAAACAACAGCGGTGTCGGCGAGAAGTTTCGTCAAACGTTCCTCAAGGCGCTGGCGATGATGTTCGATCAAGTCGGCCGAGCCGCGCGTAATTTCTTCGCGCAGGGCACGAACGGTGGCGAGGCGGGCTTCCAGGTCTCGAGCCAGGGCAGTTCCTTCGATTCGACGCATTTCGGTCAGAGTTCGGACCGCTTGATCGAACGCCGCTTTCAGGGCCTGCTTTGCTTCTTCTGGTCGCGGCCCGCGACTGGAAAAGAGCTCAGGCAAACCAAGCAATGAGGTGAGAGAGAGCGGGGTTCCCGGCGCGAGCTCATCGCGCAAAGCTACCAGTGACTGGTAGAGAGCCTTGATTTTCTCGTGGTCGAGTTCCGGCAAGGTCCCGAGTTGCCCCTCGGCGCGAATACTGAGGTCGTAACGACCTCGCCCGAGCGAGCTGCGTGCGGTTTGTTCCAGGAAGAAGCTGTGCTCGTTCAATTCAGCTGGTAGCCGCATACGAACGTCTTGATGCTTATGATTGAGCGAACGGATCTCAATCAAGACGCGGCCATCGCCCAAAGGAGCGGAGCCTGACCCGAACCCGGTCAGACTGAGCATCACATTCCGCGACGGCGCCGGATGTCTTCCATCATGCGCTGGTACTCAAGTTCCCAAACAGGAGTAGATTCTTGAACTGCCTTGATCTTCGGGCGCGTCGACTTCACAGTCTTTTGCTGGGTGTCTTCCAACTTGCGCAGCGGGATGCGGAGCTGGCGTCGAAGCTCGTGATCTTCCGCATAGATTTCTTCCACGTTGCTTGAGTTGAGCAGCATCTCAAGAAGCTGTTCAAGAACGTAGTCCATTCCCTCTTCACCAACTTTGACGCCTTTTTGGTCGGCCAAGCTGCGAAGCACCCGAGCGTAGTCCCGGTTGTTCAAGCCGCGTGAGTCGAGGGTCTGACGAGCACGTGAGATGAGATCTTGTTCTGTGCGGATGTACTGATTAAGTACGGCTTCGAGGTCCAGTTGTACCTCCCGCGGCATGTTGGTCTCGATGTTACCCTCACGTTGGAGCAATTGGAGCATCTCGCGGGCAACGTCCGTGACCTTATGTGGCGGCAAAAGCATGGGCGGGGTTTACCAGATTTCCGCCGCGGACGATCCTCATCAGGGAAAAATTCGGCCCCGGATTGCTTATTTTTCTTCGTCGCGGAGCGGCGCCGCTGTGACCACCGGATCTGAGGGCGTCTCGTTTTCGGGACTGGAGAGACTCGAGCGAGCTCCCAGACGGAGGCGATTGTACACCGCAGCTCGTTGGCGCTGCTTATAGGCTGCGTGGGACGCGTCACCCACTTCGTTATTCGAATCGGTTTTCGCATCGAGCATCTGAAACTCGCAAAGCACGAAGGTGACCGGGCCGAGCGCTTCACAGCCAGGAGGGGCGGATTCGACGATGTGTTCGGGAATGCGTACGGGGACGTCTGCAACGAAATGAATGACCCGGTAGTTGTCGGCGCTGAAGTGATTGTCTCCCGCGACAAGCGCCTCATCAATTTCCCCCTGGAAATTGTCGATCATCGTGCGCAAGTGGTGATGTTTTTCGCAGAAGGAGCGAAAGTGGAAGAGCGTGTTGGTGCTTTCACCAGGGACGACGTAGTTGAACGGAAAGAGGTGTTCGGTGAGGTACTGGAGCACGGGCAGGATGTCGTCCTCAGTACGGGTCACAATCCGAAATCGAAGCTTGTCGTAGAGTGCGGCCGCAGTGGATTCCGTTTTCGACAGCAGCTTCGTGTACGTCGAATCCAGGTTCTTTCGACCTCCAATAAACTCCGTGATCGGGAATCCGGCGCTCAGCATGGTTCCCACCACCCGGTAGATGCGCTCCTCGACTAATTGGAAGACCTCTTTGTCGCTCACTGGCAGACGAAACAAGAGTTCGCGTCCGGTCATGTGATTGATGATGTGCACTGTCTTTAAAATGGAACACGCACAAAGCTGGCGGTGCCCCTTTCCTGAAGCAAGTACGATGAGGTCCGCCATCGTCGCCCGCTCGACGGGCTTGGGGATCGCGAAATTGAAGTGACGCCTCAAGTAGGCGATTGCCTGGTCTTTGAGCGATTCGACGAAGGCCGCGTCGTCAGGGTTATCGAGCCTAAAACCATGGTGTTCGACCAACGCCCGCGCTTGGTATTCAAGGGGGCAGTCCAGTCTGTGCCAATCGATGACGGAACCGCCGCGCAAGATGAGGCGCATCGACTCGACGTCGTGCAGCGAGAACTCTTCAAGGCCACGAAGCGCTCCAGGTTTCCGGTACGGATCCATCCCCGCGAGTTCACCAACCGTCGGCGTGGGGGGCGGACCGCTATGGCGCGACGGAGGTATACTAGAACGAGAGGGAGGGCGGCTAGATCGTGACAAGTTGTTTCACCGCTGACGTACAGCCGCTATCCTGATCAATGACCAGGATTCGTGGTGGTCGCGTCGCCGGGACGGCTTCGACCGAGTGAGAGCGTTCCGAAGAAGATCCCCAATGTGACTCCAAGGACGGCCAACTGAGCGCCCATAGCGCCGGAGACAGCGAGGAGTGTGAGAGCGACAGGTGCAACGAGATACCAGGGATTTAGATTCATCGAGTTTTTTCTCCAGATTCCGGTTGAGGACCTCAGCCCCCCAGCGTTCCGCAACCGGGTACTCCAAGGTGGGCTGATGTAGGACACATTCGCACACCTCTTGTGGAGCGGACAAGTTGTTACCTATTTCTCGGGTCGCGCTCAAGTGAGCGCTGGATGACGTTATGGAAACGACGTTTTGTCGCGCCGTTTCATTCCGTCTGAAGTGCGACCCCGAGGCTGCTTCTCAAGTCCGTGAAGCGAGAGCTCGTTGAGTACGCTAATAAATCCAGTGAAAGTGGACCGCTCTTTCCTTCTTCCGCTTCAAGGAGCCCGAGAGCGGACACAAGATCTTGGCTCAGCGCTAGGCCAACGCGCGCGGCGCTTTTCTGAACGGCAGAACTCCAGCGCATGAGATTGGTGCGTCCGCCTTCTTCAGCAAAACGCATGTAGTGCCCGCGCAATGCATCGATCTGTGAGGCCTCAAGCAGGGGTTCGATGGCACGCGCCAGAGGCTGAATCCGCGCGGCCTTCGCACCTTTGAGGGGAAGTTTGGGGTTGGCAATCAGTAGAGCTGCGAGAAAAAGGTCCTCGAGGTCCTCTGTGGCACTGAAGAGAGTGCGAACGAAGTGCTCACCTCGATAACCCGAGAGGTGACGTCCGACAGCGAATGCGAGTTCGGGTATCGAGCGGCCGCTCAACACCTCCGCTCCCAAGACCGTGTAGGGAGGCATTGCCGCCGCATGGACATACCCCGCCGGAGCTTGAGGCTCCGCGTAGACTCGTGGAACGGGAAGTCCAAGAATTGCCGCGGCCCAGCTTACTGCGCGCGCGGCCATGACCGTGCTTGTTTTTGGATCTTGTTTTAGCTCGGGGTCGGGACGGTGCAGAGAGCCATCCCTGCGCAGAGTGGTTACCCGTCCTACGAGGATTGCCCCCGCGACCACTGAGAAAATCGCGCCAGTCAGGGGCTCTTCTTCTGGGTGAAAGAGACACTTTTGCCAGATATTCTCGTCAATCGAGCGCTGAGGGGCGATGAGCCCTTGGGGGCGATGACGCTCCACGAAGCTAGCTTCTTCGGGGTTCGCGGCAGCGAGGGCAACCAGGGCCTGGCAAGCGAGGAACTTCCCGTCAACGTGGCCCTTGGAGTCGTACGCTTCTTTGAGAGCACGGTACGCCGAAGCATCGAGCGGATCCTGACGAACCCGACGCCAGACTTCGTCGGGATCCTCTGCGGATGCGGTATCGAGGTCGAGAATACTCAGGTCGACTTCGACGTTGACCGCAGCTTGGGCCTTGCGCAGCTCGTCTTCCAGGGCCGTGATCCTGTCCTTGAGGAGGATATTTTCTGCGCGCAGGGAATCGAGTTCGGCGTGGGAAGTTTTAGGCTGCGAGACTGGAGGTGGGGCGCTGGCAACAGGCGGCTTGAGGCGCTCCGAGAGGGGAGGTGCATTCACGAGTGGGGAGATGCTCGTGTGGGGGATGAGAGTTTGGTCCACCACCCGTACACTGTGGTGCGTCTCGTAGGCAGCAGTCATCGCGTCTTCTAGCGAATCGAGACGTTCTTTTTGAAGACCGAGGTTCTCCGCGGCCCGGTCGAGACGAGCCCGCTCGTCCGAGGTGATGACACCGTCTTCTAAGGCCTCGGCGAAGAGCTCCTGGTAGGACAGCTCCATAGGGCCTAGTTCGAGAGCACCGCTTGGACGGGATGCCTCAAAGTCGTCCCCATGAAGAAAGGATACTCGTTCGCCTGATTCGGACTCTTCGCTCATTGTTCCTCCTCCTGCGCTGGTCCGGGATTGGCCGCAGCGCGGGTAGGCAATGCTAGCGGGAGAGGCTCACGCGGAACAAGGGCTCAGAGGAGGCTCTTGAGAGCGATTTCGGGACGAGCCCCGTAGTGGGAGATAATTTCGGCGGCCGCAAGGCTTCCGAGCCGCGCGCACTCCCCAGGCGATTGTTGGCGGGTGTAGCCAAAAAGGAAGCCGGCGGCATAGAGATCTCCTGCGCCGGTCGTGTCGATGACTTTCTCCACTTTTGCCGCCGGTACTGCTTCTTGGCCAGCTGCCGTGACTACCACCGAGCCTTGAGCGCTCCTGGTGACAGCAACAATCTTGGCGCGACCCTGAATGGCCAGCGCAGCTTCTTCGAACGTGGCTTTTTCGGTCAGGGCAAGGAGCTCCCCCTCGTTGGCGAAGAGGATATCTACATAGTCGTCGATCAGCTGATTGAAGCTTTCGCGGTGCCGATGCACGCAAAACGAATCAGATAGGGTGAGGGCGACCTGACGATTGGCGGCTTTGGCGGCTTTGGCGGCTTTGAGGATCGCCTCTTTTGCCTTGGGTGGATCCCAGAGATATCCCTCAATGTACGTCACCTGGGCTTCGGCAATTAGCTCGGGATCGATGTCTTCCGGACCGAGTTCAACGCACGCACCTAGGTAGGTGCTCATCGTGCGCTGCGCGTCTGGTGTCACGAGGACTAAGCAGCGTGCCGTTGAAGGACCGTCCGTGCCACCGCGCTCCGAAACAAAATCAACGCCTGCGGCCTGAATGTCGTGGGCGAAAACGGATCCGAGTTGATCGGCGCATACCCGCCCGACATAGGCGGACTTGCCGCCAAGAGACGCGAGACCAGCGCAGGTGTTCGCTACCGAGCCCCCCGATACTTCTCGGCCACTCGTCATCTTCTGATAGAGTGCGTCGGCCTGGCGAGCGTCGATCAGCGTCATTCCACCTTTTTCGATGCCTTCCGCTTGAAGAAAAGCGTCGTCAGTCGTGCTGAGGACGTCAACGATGGCGTTTCCGAGTCCAATAATGTCGTATTTCATGGCGCGCTCGGGGCGGTAGCATCCCTGGCTAGAATATCCCAGAGCACGGCGGAATGGCACGGAATTTTTGGCGTTCGGCCCATTGTGGACGAATGTCGCAGGGGTGACCCTGGAGGTGCTCTTCGTCTGTTTTCAGTCGAGGCGGATCACAACACGCTCTCCGGCGAGCGTGATCGTCTTCTCCTGATGCCACGTTCTCGACTGACCGGCGTCATCTTCGCCGAACGCATCCACACTAATCCTATATGCACCGTCTTGCAGGCGGGCGGTATGGCGAGCGCGAGTTCCACTCACTTCAGGTTGAACCGTCGCCCCCGCTAGAGCATTTGAGTCCTCGAGATAGGTGATGCGCACTTCCCGCAGCTTTCCCTCAATCAATCGCACTTCGACATTCTGATCCCGAGGCAGCGCTGGAAGAATTTGTGTTGCCGCAATGCCCAGGGCGCCAATGATGAGCGCTCTCGCGAGACGGGCCCTCCAAAATGTCCAGCTGCTGACGGGCGGCGGGGAACTCGGCGATGCTGTTGCTTTCACGGACTTGTCGGCGTCGGAGCCGGATTCGGATCTGCGGTGGGGGCGGGCGCTGCCGCTGGAGCGGGCGCTGCCGCTGGAGCGGGCGCTGCGGCAGAGCGATCACTATTGAGCCGTCGGATGAGATGGATCAAGCCCTGCACAGTGTCGTCCGGAAGGTGAGCGAAGGCAGGCATCCGTCCGCGCCCGTTCTTGAGCGCGTACGCGATTTCTGAATCGATTGCGTTTTTCTGCCACTTGGGGTTGGTGAAGTCGGGCGGGTTGAGTCCGCGCGCCTGAGGACCATCACCGCGACCAATGGTGCCATGACACGGTGTGCAACTTTGCTTCCAGGTGGCAAGGACCACGTCCGTGATGCCCTCCTTGGCTAAGTCCGGCATGCCGGGGCGAGGCTTGCTTGTGTCGACCTGATTGGGAGTGGGATTGCCCTGATTGGTGTGGTCGGCGGGCGACCATTCGGGCAGAGCCGTGGCGTCCACGCGATCACAGGCTGAGGAAAGTCCAGCGCTGAGGAGCACAAAAAGCGAAGCGAGGTGAACGGCTTTTCGGGGGGGCGACTGGCGCTCAGGGGTACTCATCCCGGCCGGCATAGCACAAGGTTCGCCCCCTGGTGTTTGCTTTCCTCGCCCGCTACGCAGGCTCGGGTGTCGGCCGAATTTGTCCACTTGCACGTCCACACCCAGTACTCGTTTCTGACGAGTTCAGTCAAGGTGAACGCCTTAGCGGAGCGAGCCAAAGAACTGGGAATGGGCGCCGTCGCGATGACGGACAGCCATAATATGTTTGGTGCGATTCGACATTACAAGAAGTGTCGAAGCCTCGACCTGCTTCCCATCCTCGGGGCTGAACTCAATGTCGCGCGGGGAGGGGGACGTCTCGACCACCTCGTACTGCTCTCCTCCACTCTTGAGGGATACCACAATCTACTCAAGTTGGTGTCGATGGGACACGCCGAGCCGGTCAGTGATAACGGTCCGAGCGTCGCGATCGAATCTGTTTTCGAACACACCAAGGGATTGATCGGACTGACGGGATGCCTGGGTGGCGTGGTGGCCCAACGCATCATGGAGGAGGGACCCGACCAGGGGCATGCTATCCTCGGCCAATTCAAAGAGGCATTTGAACCTGGACATCTCTTTGTCGAACTCCAGAATCATGGGTTTGCCGAGCAACCTGTCGTCAACGGGATCCTGAACGAGGCAGCCAGGGCGCTTGAGTTGCCAACGGTGGCGACGAACGACGTGCACTTCATGAATCAGGAGGACGCAGCGGCGCAGCTTTATCTTGAGTGCGTGCGGAGAGGACGGACCTACGAAGAGGCACTGCCCAACCATCACGGCTCAAGCGAGATGTACCTGAAGAGCCCGCTCGAGATGCAGAAGGCCTTTTCAGACTTTCCTGATGCGGTGAAAAACAGCCTGCGAGTCGCTGAAATGTGCCAGGGGGTCGAACTGAAGTTGGGGACCCCCATGCTCCCCAACTTTCCCATCCCGGAGGGACACACGATCGAGACCTACTTCCGGAAAGTCTCCGAAGACGGGCTCGAAGCGCGTTTCAAGGCATTCCAACAGAGCGGATTCGAGTTTGACCCGGACGTGTACCGAAAGCGCTTGGAGCGCGAAATGGGCGTCATTCTGCAGATGGGGTTTCCTGGCTACTTTTTGATCGTCTGGGACTTTATCAAATATTCGAAGAACGAGGGAATTCCGGTTGGCCCCGGTCGAGGCTCCGGTGCGGGCTCGTTGGTCGCATTCTCCCTAGGCATTACGGATCTCGACCCTCTGCCCTACAACTTGCTGTTTGAGCGATTTCTCAATCCCGAGCGCGTCAGCATGCCGGACTTTGATATCGACTTCTGCATGTCGCGACGCGACCGTGTGATCGACTATGTGTCGGAGACGTATGGGCGAACCAGCGTAGGGCAAATCGCGACCTTTCAGAATCTGAAAGCGCGGAGTGTGATCAAGGACGTCGCTCGTGCGATGGCCATCCCTGCGCAGGACGCGCAACGGATCGCCTCACTCGTTCCAGAGACGGGACCGGGTCAAACTGCCACGATTAGCGAGGCGCTGAAGCTCGAACCAAAGCTCAAGAACCTCGTCGACACAGATCCGCAGATTGCCGAACTCATCAAGCAGAGCCAAAAGCTCGAAGGGCTGACACGACACGCCGGCATGCATGCGGCAGGTGTTGTTATCAGCGAGGGCCCGCTGGACGATTACGTTCCGATCTTCAAGAGCGACACGAACCTCGTCACTCAGTACGACAAGAACGACGTTGAAGACGCCGGCCTGGTCAAGTTCGACTTCCTGGGGCTCAAGACGCTCACTGTCATTGATAACGCTGAGCGGCTCGTGAATATGCGACCCGATCGCAAAGGCAATCCGCTCAAAGTAGGTGAGCTTCCGCTCAACGATCTTGCCACCTATCAACTGATCACGACCGGTGAAACGACGGGCGTCTTCCAGCTCGAATCGAGCGGAATGCAGCAGCTTTTGCGTCAGCTCAAGCCTGACTGCTTTGAGGACGTCGTCGCCGTGGTGGCTCTTTACCGACCGGGACCACTCGGTACTGGAATGGTCGACGACTTCGTGGCGACCAAACATGGCCGCAAAGAAACTCGAAAGCTCGATCCTCTGATCGACGACGTCCTCGCCCCAACTTACGGCGTGCCTGTTTATCAGGAGCAGGTGATGCAAATCGCTCAGCAACTCGCCGGCTACACTTTGGGTGGTGCCGATCTTCTTCGCCGCGCGATGGGCAAGAAGAAGGCGGAGGAGATGGAGAAGCAGAAGAAGAGCTTCATCGAAGGGGCTGCTGCGAAGGGGGTCGCACCGGAGAAAGCGGAATCAATCTTCAACGAAATCGAAGGCTTCGCTTCTTACGGCTTCAACAAGAGTCACTCAGCCGCTTACGCGCTAATCACGTATCAAACGGCGTATCTCAAGGCTCATTTTCCGGCAGAGTTTTTTGCCGCTGCGCTGACCACGGACAAGGAAAAAATTGAGAAGGTAGTTCGAACGATCGCTGAGGCCCGAGCCTGGGGCGTCGAGGTGCTTCCTCCGGACATCAACGCGAGTGCGACTGATTTTACTGTCGACTACGAGTACCCGCGTGGGAATGCGCCAGCGCGCGCCCGCGGCAGGATTAAGGATCGCTTTGGGCCGCGCATCCGTTTCGGAGTTGGGGCCGTGCGTGGAGTAGGTGAAGCGGCTCTTGAGAGCGTTTTTCAGGTGCGCAAGGATGGAGGTCCTTTCCGAGACTTGTTCGACTTTGCTTCACGCGTGGACGGCAGAAAACTGAATCGTGGAGTGCTGGAGGCGCTGGTGCAATGTGGGGCGTTCGATTCAGTCTGCGCGCCCAACGGGATTCACAGAGCTCGCGCCTTCGCGGCCGTAGAGCGAGCATTAGAGCGGGCTCGATCTTCGACGCGCGATCGCGAATCGGGGCAGGCGACACTCTTTGGGCTCTTCGATGCTGGGGCGGCTCAGGCCGACGAAGCGGCGCCGAAGGACGCAGAGTTTCCTGAGGCCGAAGCTTGGGACCGCTTGGAGATGCTGCGGCGGGAAAAGGCCGCGCTCGGTTGCTACGTTTCAGGCCATCCTTTGTTTCGTTACGGTGGTCAGGTGACACGTATCGGTGCTGTCCCGACTTCTGAGCTCAAGGATGTGGAGCCCTGGAGTGCCCAGGCAGTCGCGGGTGTGATTGAAAACTACCAAGAGAAACTCTTCAAGAAGGGAGCCGCGGGCAAGGCCGCTTTTTTCGAAATTGAAGATGTCTACGGACGAGTGAAGGCAAAACTTCGTGGCGACCGTATCGACACCTACGCCCATCTGCTCACTGGCGGGGAGCCGGTTCTGATCCGCGGCAAGGTGAGCTTTCCGGTGACGGATGAGCCTGAGGAGGAGCGAGAGCCCACCATGTTTGTGGATGCGGTGGAGCCACTGTCCGATGCTGTCCTGTCGGCTACCCACCGCATGACCATTCGTCTGGAGACGGGGGGAGTGAATCGCAAGCAGCTGGAAATGATGCGCGGAGCCCTCGAAACCAGCCCCGGCAATTGTGGTGTTGAATTGCGTCTTACCCTTGAAAAAGGCGAAGAAGCGCAACTCGCGCTACCTCAGAGAGTGACCCCGACCGATGCCGTCCTGAGCGATCTTGAGCGCATCTTTGGCGACACTGTGGTTGAACTTTCGTAGACTGCGCACGAACTTTCAGAGAACTTCCCCCAACGCCCCTGGGTGCGCTACTGTGCCACTGCCCATGAGTGACAAGCGGGATGAACTGATTCGTATCGATAGCCAAGGGGTAGCCCACCCCATCGGAGTCGTGGCGAGCCAAAGGATGCGCCCGCACGAGGGGACTTACCGCTTATTACCGTCGCCGGCGCACGTCGTATTGATGCGTTACACCGGCGAGGACGGTCAGGTCGATGCAGGCGATGGAGCGATTGTGCGCATCGCGGGGGAAATCGCCGCTCCTGGAACGATCTGCGATATCCTCGCTTTGCTCGCGCAAACTGGTTGGCGCGGTATCTTGAGTGTGCATCAAGGCCCCATAACCCGTGAGATCTATTTGGATCAGGGTTCTGTGCTGGGGGTGAAGAGCGGCGATCCCGAGGAGCGACTGGGGCGCGTGATGTATCGCTACGGTCACATCAGCGAAGAAGATTTGACGGGGCTTGAAGACGCCGTGGGGGCTGGGCGGCGTTTTGGCGAAGTCGCTGTTGATTTGGGTGTGCTGAGTAAGGAGCAAGTCTACAAAGCGTTTAGTCAGCAGATCACTGAGGTGGTCGTGGCGGCACTTCACGTAGGCGACGGAACCTACTTCTTCTTGGACGGTTTCGAGGACGGTGCTTTGCCAACGCGCCAGTCGGTGAGCGTGAACAGCCTGCTCATGGACGGAGTGACGCGCATGGACGAACTGGCCTATTTTACGCAGAAAGTGCCCACCGTGGAGCATGTGCCCTCGCGACTGAATCAGTCAGAACTGCCAGGAGAGGAGCTTCAACCGGTATTTCACCTCGTTGACGGTGAGCGTAGCGTGCGCGAAATTGGTCGTCTCACAGGGCTGGGGGAGTTTGAAACGATCAAGAAGGTCTATGGCCTCGTACAAACTCATCATGTCAGCATTCGCCCTCCGCAGATGAGTGGCGGGCCAGTCGCCGTAGTTGAGGCCGCCAACGATGTGCTCGGGAGTGCGTTTCGACGCGCGGAAGGAGCTGGCACGATTCAGGATCTGCGCGACAGCTTGACGACCTATGCGGTTGGACAGGGGGTGTTCTACGATATGTTGCTTCAGGGAGCCGGACCTGACGCCCATGGACGGCTCGTCGCCGACAGGGTTGCCGAGAACGCTCGGATGGTGGCACAGGGAGGCGACGTGGAGGAAACGTTGCGTAAGCTTCTTTTTGATTACGTGAGCTTTGCGCTGTTTAGTGTGGGCTCTGCCCTTGGCGCCGAAGAAGAGCGAAACCTGCAACGTGACGTGGATGAGGCCCTCAATTCGCTGCGTCCCTCGAACTAGTGTCTTTTCGCATTGGGAGAGAGCACCAAAAGTCGGAACTGTCTGCTTTGCGCGGAGTGCCTGGCCGGAAACTGACATAGCCTCGCGCGAATGACTGAATGCCGTTGAATTACTGGCAAAACGGCTAGAAAATCATGCGGTTGCACAACGGCTTTGGTGCAGCTAGAAGCAGTTCCCTTTCGGAGCCATCCAGGTGGCACCACCGGGTCGTTAGCTCAGTTGGTAGAGCATCGGACTTTTAATCCGCCGGTCCTCGGTTCGAGCCCGAGACGACCCACAATGAAGAGGCCTTCGACGCGAGTCGGGGGCTTTTTCGTTTGGGACGACAACTGGACGCGCGACAAGCCCAGTGTTTTGGGGAAAGATACTCCCCATGTGTGGGCGTTACGCGTTGGCAGGTGACTGGAGCGACTTCACCGAAGAGTTCTCGCTTGAGGAAGTTCCGGGATTGGTTCCCCGTTTCAACATCGCGCCTACCGCTCAGCCAGGCTTCGAGGCGCCCATCGTGGTGGCGGCTCGAAAGCTAGTAGCAGCGCGTTTTTGGTACATTCCCCATTTCTGGAGTAAACCGCTCAAAGATCTGCCGACTTCGTTCAATGCACGTTCAGAAACCGTGTTGGACAAGAAGTTTTTCATTGGTGCGAGGCGCTGTCTGGTACCGCTCAGCGGATGGCGAGAGTTTCCAGGTCCCGCGGGCAAGAAGCGCGCATTTAACTTCCACAGGGAGCGACCGTTCTTTGCACTTGGTGGCATCTGGAGTGAATGGCGAAGCAAACCGACAGCACCCCCAGTGACCTCGTTTAGTATCTTGACCTGTGACCCCAGCCCGCAGGTCAGGCCACATCATCATAGGATGCCGCTCGTTGTGGAACGAGAGGATTACGAGCGCTGGCTTGACCCCAATGGGCCGTGGTCGAGCTTAATCGAGGCCGTGGTCGCGAGCTCGTTATCGGCACCCCTCGAATCTTATGAGTGCTCTGTTTACGGCAACAATACCAGGCATGAAGGGCCCGAGTGCATTGCTCCGGTCGCTGTTCAACAATCGCTGTTCTGACTGAATCTCAGGGGCTTAGTTGACGTCGACGATTTTCGTAGTCGATCGAGCGCCTGACTCAAGCCTTTGATCGTGATCGGTTTGCTCAGGTATTCATCCATACCGGCTTCGAGACAGCGTTCACGTTCTCCGAGAAGCGCGTTTGCGGTGACGGCAATGATTGGTACTCGATGCGGCAGGGTTTTTCTCAACATTTGAGTTGTCTCATAGCCGTCCATTCCCGGCATCTGGCAATCCATCAGGATGATGTCAAATTCCCGTTTAGCTGCTTTTCGAACCGCCGCGCTGCCGTCGGCGGCTCGTTCTACAGTGTACCCGAGCCGCTCAAGCACTTTGCTCGCGACTAGCCGGTTCACTCGGTTATCGTCCACAACGAGTGCATGTCCACCGGTACCTGAGTGAGGAGCCGGCGGTGGGGGAGAGCGCCCCAGGGAAACCGGCGTACAGGGAAGGGTCACGTCAAATCGTGAGCCTTTTCCTATCTCACTCTGCACAGTCACGTCGCCGCCCATCAAGCGCGCGAGCTTGCGGCTAATGGAGAGCCCGAGACCTGTTCCTCCGTATTGTCGTGGAGTTCCGCTCTCTGCTTGCACGAAGACCTCAAAGAGCAGTTCTGGCTCGGCGATTCCGATCCCCGTGTCTTCGACCTCCAACTTGAGAACTTGGGCGACATCGTCAAAGGTGACGCTCAAGGTGACGCCTCCAAGACTTGTGAACTTCAGGGCATTCCCGAGCAGGTTTCCTGCGATTTGTTTGAGTCGTTGGGCGTCCAGGAGCAGACCCTCAGGTAGTTGCTCGTCGATCAGTACATTCAGCCGTAGGCCTTTTTGTTCCGCTCGCGCTCGCAGTACGCCCTCAAGGTTGTCAACCAATTGACGCAAGTTTGTCGGCGCAGGATCGATACGCATTTTGCCAGCATCAATCTTGGCAATATCGAGAATGTCATTGACTACGTTGAAAAGCGTTTCTCCAGACTCGTGAACAAGCTGGAGATTCCTGCGCTGGTCGACGTCGAGGTTGGTCTGGAGAACCAGTTCTGTGATCGCGATGACCCCATTGAGTGGTGTGCGGATTTCCTGACTCATCCGTGAGAGGAACTCTCGCTGGGCGTTCCTTGCTTCGCTCGCTTCGCGTTGTTTCGTTCGCAGAATCTGTTCGCGCCTGACAGATGCTGAAACGTCGTGAATTTGCACACAGCAGGCGGCCGAGCCGTCCCACATCACGGGCCGGAGATGAATCATTTGGGCGATGCGCTGGTCATTGTCGCGCGCACCCTGGTTGTCGAACAGTGGGAATGGGGCGCGATTCAATGCTGAAGAAAGCAGAACCGGGCGGTTTGCTTGGAGTACTTCCCGAATCGCAGAATGAACGCGCTGACTCAGGTTCGGGAAAAGCTTTGATAAGGACTGACCGATGGCGCTATCGCTTGCAATGAATGAACGTCGCGAAATCATTTCATTGAATACGACGATTTCCTCGTCTTGATTCAAGACAAGGATGCCCACTTCAAGAGTGTCGAGGATCATTTCGTGCGGCGACGGGCTCACCTGTGCGAATACGGCCCCCGCCCGTACACCCCTAAGGGGCCTCGATTTCGGCGGAACATCTCCAGTGAAGAATGTCTGAGTATCGACATACCTACGTACAGGCTCAGACATCGGCGCGAAAAGAAACTTAGTGCAAGCTCTTCCAGGCTGCGAAACTGGTCGTCAATGAGCCCACCGTCGGTCACAATAGTTTTGAAGCGTCGACGAAATGACAGACGATCCCAATAACGACAGCGCCAGTAGCGCGCGCGATTCTCTGAGCAGGTGGCAGCTAGCGCATGCCGAAGCGGAGGCGGTAGTTCAGGCTGCTGAACTGTCCGAGAATGGTGACCTTGTTGAAACGAGCGGTGAGACGGTGCCCCCGCGAGCCAGTTCTCGCTTGCGGGACGCCGTCCTCTTGCTGGTCGACTTGCACAATGTAGCGATGGAAATTTCCGCGGCGGGAAGCGACCGGCAAATGATCCGCGCGGCGGTACTGGGAGCACAGTCGCGGCTCGGTATCGATCGATTGGCAGTGTTTTTACGCGACGGCGATTACATCCAAGGCACGTGGGGCACTGACCAACATGGGGTGATCGTCGACGAAAGTGGGTTTCGCGCTGCGATTAAGTCACTCCCCGAGCATGAAATGGTGGAGCGTGCCTTCCGTGAAAAAAATTACGTTGCCATTCGCGACGGCGTGGATCTTCGAAACGATCATCGAATCGTCGGACAAGGTTGGAACGCGATGGTGGCCTTGTGGGCCGGCGAGGAACCCATCGGTTGGATAGCGTGCGATAATCTGATCCATCAAAAGCCTCTTGAACCTCTTCAGATCGAGGTGCTCAAACTGTTTGGAGCCAGTCTGGCTCAAGCTCTCGTCAGGGGACGCGCCGAGGAGCGACTCCTTGACGCGAATCGTCGACTTGAGGAACGCGTGGTCGCCCGTACGGCGGCTCTCAACGAGGCGAATCTGGCTCTGGAGGCTGCCAATGGCGCCCTCAAGAAGCTATCGCGCAGCGATGGGCTCACGGGCATCGCCAATCGACGATTGTTCGATGAGGAACTTTCGAAAGAGTGGGCCCGCTGTGCGCGACTTCAGGAACCAGTGGCTGTCGTCTTGCTCGATGTCGACTTTTTCAAGCAATACAATGATGGAAAGGGCCACGTTGAGGGCGACGCGGCTTTGGTGGCGGTAGCGCAGGCCCTGGAAGGCGCTGTACGTCGCCCTGCAGACTTGGCAGCGCGCTACGGGGGCGAGGAGTTTGTATTGCTGCTCCCTCAAACCGACTTGAGAGGCTCGCGAGAGATCGTGGATCGAGCCAGGCGAGCAATTGCTCAACTGAAGCTTCCTCACCCATCATCGACCGTGTCAGAGTTTCTCACTCTTTCAGCGGGCCTCGCCGTCGCTGACCCTCGGGAGCGAACGCCAAGTGATCTTCTACGCGCCGCCGATCGGGCTCTTTATTCGGCGAAACAATTAGGAAGGGATCGAGTCGTCTTTGGAGATCCTAGCGTCCCGCTGGCTTCAGAACCCGACAGTCGGTCCTGAGTCCGGCTCATGGCGAACTCACACCTCGGTTTTTTTCGCAAACTGTTTCACGTCCGGGTAACGACCTAGGTCGAAGCGCTCCGCAGTCGTACAGTACCAGCCCGGCCCCTGAAGTCTGCCGACGCCTTCAAAAGCACCCGGCGCAATATGGTGAGTCTCGGGATCGATGAGCCCGTCGGCCGTGTGAAGGTGCTCAACCAATCCTAACACGATGCGATTCTCGCCAGCGCGGATCGTGTCCCAGAGCGTGCATTCGAGATGAACTTTGCTCGCTTGGATGCGTGGGGTCTTCAAGCTGCTGCTGGGTTCAGTGACGAGTTCAAGTGCATCAGTCTCGCTTTGTTCTGGAGGGAAGGGCGCGGCGCTATGGTGCATGGCCTCGGCCACCAGCGGGTCGACGAGGTTCACAACGAATTCCCGGCGTTGTTCAATATTCCGCATCGTGTCCTTCAGCGTTCCGTCCAGCCGATCCCCAGGGCCGAAGGCGACGATCGGTGGCTTGTTCCCCATCACATTGAAAAAGCTATACGGCGCGGCGTTGACGATACCCGTCTCACCCAAAGTCGTGACCCACGCAATCGGTCGCGGGACCACTAGGGCCGTGAGCAGCTTGTAGCGAACATTCGGGCTGAGGTTCGTGAAGTTGAGGTCCATTGCGGGTGACCATGCCACAGCACCGCCCGGGTTTGAATTCTCCGCGAACGGCACTGTTCATTATTGGTTTCAGCGACTCGCGCTCGGCCAGGTGTCGGGCGGAGCGTAGTCGTTGTTTCGCAGCGGTACTGGAACGGGTGTCGGGCGAGGGGGCACCTCGGCGTGATAGCGACTGCAGTACGTGTCCCAAAGACCAGTCAATTTGGCGACTTCTTGGTCACCACGTAAGGGCGCTGCAAGTCGGTCGAGGGCTGTACGGGTATCTTGGCACTGCGCATAGGCGGAGGAGTCGTACCAGGACCCAGGTGCGTAGCCGCGTCTGTCGGGGGTACGCGCGGCGATCTGGGCCATGTCGCGGGCAAAGCGGCTCACCAGAATCGCCTTGTTGAGGTTGGCATTGGCCCCGGCGATCTCACCGAGGTTCCAGACAAAGTCTTCTCTTCGCGCTTGACCTGACTCAGGATCTTCGTATTCAATGGTCAGCAGCAGATCATCACCTCTTGGCAGAGAACCGTTGCGACTGACGACGTCGCTGAGAAACATTTGGGAGGTGTTCGCGAAGTAGTGAATCGCCTGAACGCGTTCCTTGTTAGTAGAAGCCTCCTCGCCGTAGAATGTCTTGAGAGCGAGAGACGGCGGGAGTTGCATGCGGAAGTGAACGTCCGTAGCGACGGTCTCGATCAGAGATACGAAGCGAGGTCCAAAAACAGCGTCGACTTCCGCGTTGCTGCCGAGAAACACATAGGCTCCCTTTCCTCGTTCAGTGAGGCGGTCGAGCAGCGCGTCGTTGAAGTCGCGTCCGACGCCGACCCCACTCAATCGGATCCGTCGGTCATCATAGTGTTTGCCCACCAAGGAGATGAGCTCCTCGTCGGTGACGCCGGTATTCGTGTTGGCATCGGTGATCATGATGACCCGGTTCGTGTAGCCAGGCTGGTAGGCAGCGTCCGCGACCGCGTAGCCTTGTTCAAGACCAGCATGCAGATTCGTCGAACCGAGCGGCTCAATGCGATCAATCAGGCTCCGGAGTTCGGCCATCGAGTCGCGACCGACAACGAAGTTCTGCGCCAATTGGCACGGCGTGTCGTCGAAGACATTCAAGTGGACAACATCGCCGTGTTTCAGTTCCGCGAGGGAGCGGACCAGTCCCTCCTTGAGGTACTCCATGCGTCCTTCGGCTTGCATCGAACCGGAGCGATCGATCACGTAGGACAAATTCGCGTTGCGTCGGGTCGACGTGGTCAGCGGTCTTCCCTGCACGACGAAGCCTAGCGCCAGGCTGCCCGGATCCTCGGGATTGGGCGCGATCTGGGCTTGAACTGAGAAATCGTGGTCGCGGGCGACAGGCGCGGTTTGAAACGAAAAGTAATTGAGAAGCTCGTGGGGTCGAATGTGTTCCGCTGGGATAGGAGCGAATTGCTCCACGGCGTAGATGAGACGCTGAGCAGAGGAGAGACTCATTGTATCGTCATTGGAAAGGTAGATCGCGGCCCCCCAGTCCGGCGATTTTCCACGCCCTTCGCTGGGTGTGTGATGGACTCGATCGTCCATCGGAGCCTCTTCTGCACGAGCGCGAATCTTCTCTTTTGGCGAGTTGCTTGAATCTGCCATCTCGGCAGCGGGGGGAGGCGCCGACGAGGGCGCTGGTGCTCGACGTGCTACCCCTCTTGGGCCCTGCGACGGAGAAGGCTTTGGCGAGGGGCGAGGGGGCGCGGCGCTCTTGGATGCGCTGGAGAGCCCTTTTCGACTTCCTCCGCTTCCGTATCCTGAGCCGACGCTTGGAGCGCTGCTGTAGCTGTATTCTTCGTCGTTGTAGCTCGTTAAGCATTGTGCAGCGCCGTTGCGGAAGCTTGGGAGCCCAGTGAGGCGAGGCGCCGCTGTGACCCGAACCGGGAGGTGGGGTTCATGAGGAGGAACATTGAAATGGGCCGCAGGCTCGTTGCCCGGGCTATTGGGCGACCACGAGCCTTGGCGAGGCGAGCCAGGGTCGCCGGGGTTACCTTCGTGCCCGCCCGTCGCGGCCGCCGAAGGACCTGCACTCGCGGGGGTGCAGGCGATGAATCCAGTGCTGGCGAGTGCTGCGAGCCAGGCGAACTTGCTTTCGAGTCTCATGGGGAATTCGACGTCCAGACTCAAGAAGCGGTCTAAAAATGTATTTTTTCTTATGGAGGAAGGTTTCGGTATGAAGGGACGTTCGCGATGTGGTTTGAGGTGGGCGAACAAATGCTGTTGAGGGTTTGGCTGGGCGACGATTCTGTTACTCTCGATGAAGGATGGGGCTCAAGTTGGACCAGTGCCGCCAATGACTGAAGATCGCTTCGGGATCGTTGGTAAGGTGATTGCGCGCACTTACGAGATCAGGGACGTGGTCGCCGAAGGTGGATTTGGCGTCGTTTACCGCGCGTACCATCAGGGCTTTCGAGCAGAGGTGGCCCTCAAATGTTTGAAGATCCCCCCCGAACTCACCGCTGCTCAGCGACAATCGTTTCTGGAGCAGTTTCGTTCGGAAGCGGAAGTGCTTTTTCGGCTGTCAGCTCACAACAGCCATATCGTACGACCGCTGCATGTTGACGCGTTTCAGACGAAGGAAGGGTTGCTTGTTCCCTTCATGGCCCTCGAATGGCTGGAAGGTAACACCCTTGATGGCCTGATCGTGCAGCGAGCCGCGAAGGGGAAGGCACCGTTGTCCTTGGTTCGGCTGGTTCGCATGCTGACTCCGGTCGCCGAGGCGCTGGAACAGTCGCATAACCTCCCCGGTAAAGACGGCCCCCAGACGGTGATTCACCGGGATATGAAACCCGAGAACCTATTCATCGCACGCATTGGTGGAGGCGAGGTCGCCAAGGTCCTCGACTTTGGGATCAGCAAGGTAAAGGGCACAGCCGGGCAAATGGCGGGGCGGGCGAGCATGAAAGCGGACGCCTTGGTGGCATTTTCGCCTGCCTACGGGGCGCCGGAACAGTGGGCGCCAAAACGTTTCGGTCAGACGGGCCGCTGGACTGATGTGTGGGGGCTGGCCTTAACGGTTGTTGAGGCCGCTAAGGGCGAGGAAGTCGTTGGGGGCGACCACGCCGAAATGATGGGCACGATCTTGGACCCTGGTCGACGCCCCACGCCTCGGAATGAAGGGATTCAAGTGACCGACCAGGTCGAGCGTATTTTCCTAAAAGCTCTCGCCGTCGATCCGGTGACCCGGTACCAGAGTGTTGGCGCCTTCTGGGACGATCTATCGCTGGCTCTCGGAGTCCAGAATGAAGTGGGAGTGATCTCGGTTCATCGTAACAAATTGCGGAACAGCGGCCGTTCGACGACGGGTGTCGATTCAGAGTTGCCGGGCGTCACTCGAGCTGGCGTGGATGTGATGCCGCCTACGCGCGCCCCAATGGGTTCTGTACATGATGCACCTACTGGCTACGCGCCGAGTCATGATGCGCGGGTCGAACTCGGGGAGCTGGATGGTGTGGGAATTGGTGGCGGAATTTCGCGGCCAGTTTCCAGTGGATACAAATCGCCTGGCTCTGGCTCCGGGCCTGCGCTCGGTGGCAGACCAATGATGGGCTCCGCTCCTTCGCTCAATTCTTCGTCCGGCGCTGGTTACCGATCAGCTCAGTATTCCAGTCCGCATACACCTCCTTCTTCATATTCCTACGAATCGGAACGCCCTTCTGTGCTCAAAGCGCTCAGCCCCGCTCTTGCGCTGATCGGGCTGAGTGTTGCATTCACGATACTCGACCGTGCCTTCGCGCACTCCCGAGGTGTGCCGCTCGTATTCGGAGGCGTCATTCAAGCAAGTTGGATCGCGGGCGGGCTCATGGTGATCGCATTGATCTCCGGCGCGATTGCCTTGAAGCGCGCCCTCGACGATTGAGATTCACTTCACCGGATCGGCGGGTGCAGTACCGCAGCCAAAGAGTAGCTCCAGTCCCGAACTCGTATCTTGTCGCAGTTGGAGGCAGCTCTCCTCGCAGAGTTCAATTGCCTTTCCGGTCGAGTCATAGTTCCAACCGTTCATGCATTCGACGCTCATGTCGCGTCCGATTACTTCTGCGCTGGCCTCTTTCGGAGTGAGAATGACATTTACCTGATTAGGATCGACTTCTTGCCCGGACGGAGCGTCAGGGATATTGATCGTGCAATCGGCAATTTGCCCGACAATGGCTGCAAGTGCTTGTCGGAGGGCGGCGCCGAAATCGCTCTCCTGCGTCATGTCGAAATGACAAAAGTTCGGTCCGTTGTCGCTACAACCATCTGTTGCGGTGCCGCCGGCTTGCGCCGCTTGGGACAGCCATGGGCGCGCGTCAACTCCGGTGTCCTTTCCTTGTTCGCTGCCTGGAGAACCAATGACGAAGGTCCGCACGTTGTTTTCGCGGGCTCGGGTGATGGCGTCGATGATGGGCTGTTCCTCGACTGGGTCATTAGTTCTTCCGCTTCCTGAGCAGCCTTCTGAATAGGTGGGTTGTCCGTCAGTGATCAGGAGAGCGAATCTTTGACCGGGCAAGTTTGCGCGACCGAGCTCATTGATCGCTACGTTGTAGGCATCATGAGTCGGTGTGCCGCCATTCGGCTCGGCGTCGTCAAGACCGTTTTCAAACGCTTGTCGATGTGGGGAATCGGGGGCCCCCAGCTGTTGCACATCGAGGATGGTGTTCAGATTGACGCAACGATCCACAGGGCGAGGCGCACCCGGCATGCAGGGGCCGAAGTTATTCGGGTTCGTACAATTACTTCCCGAATCGCGATTCGGGAAGTACACGGCGCCCGTGCTCATCGTGCCAGGAAGCGCGCGCACTGCCTCGCGTAGGGCCTCGCGGGTGATTTCCCACTTGCTGTCATTGCCACCGCCTGGAGGTTGAAGGTTCATCGAACCGCTCACATCGATGATCATCTGCAAGATTGATGGTTGAAGTTCTGGCTCGAAACTCCAACCAGTGCAGGAAGACTCGCGCAACTCTGCTAGTTCGTCCGCTGAGAGAGGGCCAGGTTTGAGCGAGAAAGCATCGCTGCCGTTCTTGGCGCCGCCCTCGCCAACGCCAATATCGATGTCATCGTTTCCCTGGGGCTCCGAATCGCCATTTCCCACATCGTCTTCGCCACTAGAGCATCCCGAGAAGCCGACACCGATGCCGATCAAGGCGAACAATGCGAGAGTGGTCAGTTGGCGAGTTCTTGGGCTTTGCTGGATAATCACGTGTCCCTCCAGTGTAGGAGAACTTCGCCCCAATAGGAGGCGTCCAATTCTACGCCCCAACGAAGGAAGATAAGTGCATTGCAGTTGGAAATCGAAATGGCGAAAGCGGTTCCAAAGTGGCCACATTTGACACGTCCTTGAGCGCAATTGGCCAGGTTTCACCACTTTGTTTAGACTCGACCCATGACCGGGTCGCTGACGATCGAGTACTACACGGATATGCTGTGCGTCTGGGCGTGGATCGCTGAGAGACGCAATGCTGAGTTAGAAAGGGAGTGGGGCGACCGAGTGCAGCTCGACGACCACTTCTTGGATCTGTTTAGTGATACGGCCACACGCATTGGCCAGGGATGGCTCAATAAAGGGGGGTACTCCGCTTTCGGAGATCACGTTCGAGATTCCGCAGGGCAGTACCTGGAGGAGTCCGTGCATCGTGATATTTGGAGCCGAGTGCGGCCCACCACCTCCGCGAACGCGCACCTGGTGATTCACGCAGTTCGCCTCATTCACGATTCTCTCACCGCAACCCAGCTGGCCAGCAGCCTGAGACGGGCTTTTTTCGTGGATGCTCGCGACATCAGTCAACTTGCGGTGCTCTATGAGCTTGCCCAGGAGCATAATGTTGCGACGAGCGACATCCGGGCAGTGATTCAATCGGGAAATGCTCTTGCGGGAGTGATGTCGGACCTACGTTTGGCCCATGAGAAACGTATCGCCGGAAGTCCCACCTGGGTGCTCAACGATGGAAGACAGGTACTCTACGGCAACGTGGGGTATCGCGTCCTGCAGGCAAACGTCGAAGAGCTGATCAAGCGCCCTGCTCATGAAGCTTCTTGGTGTTGACCGGGGCACCTTCGCGGCGCGAGGATTCACGGATCTCGACGGGGCTTCCAAAGAGAGCGTAGGGCGGTAGCTCGGGAAAGAGGTGCTCCTTCCTTGAGGTTGAGCAGGCGCTGCGCGGAGTAAATGCTGCGATGGCCCGTCAGGACGTAGGCAAGGACGCAGACGATCACAACATGTGGAAACACTGGCGCGCCCAAGAGCTCCATCGCCATGATGGAGAGGGCTAGCGGCGTGTTGGAGGACGCCGCAAATACCGCCGCCATGCCGACGCCCGCGCCGAGCTCGATGGGGATCCCCAGCAAGCGGGCCATGACGCTCCCCAATGCAGCCCCGACGAAAAATAGAGGCGTGACCTCGCCCCCGAGGAAGCCTGCTCCAAGCGTTACCGCTGTAAATAGGAGCTTCAGCGCAAACACATACACGGGAAGATTCGGGTCCTCGAAGGAGCGGACGATCATTGGGACGCCAAGCCCCAGGTAGTCACTTGTCCCAACAAGCTTCCACAGAGCAACGACAGCCAGACCACCGAAGAACATGCGCATCGACAAACGAGGAATATGTTTTTCTCCGCGACTCTTGATGAAATGCGTGAGTTCGATGAAGACTGTCGTCACCAGCGCTACCGCTACCGCGAAGAGCGTCCACTTGAGCAGAAGCATCGGGCTGAGCTCAAGATAAGGTGCGGCCGGATAGAGAGTGTGCTCAATGCCAAAGGCGCGAGTCGTCATGTCGCCCACGATCGAGGCGACGAGAGCCGGAACGAGCGCTTTGTATTCGATACGACCGAGCACGACAAACTCAAGACCGAAGACAGCCCCTGCGATCGGGGTCCCGAATACGGAGCCGAAACCACCCGCGACACCTGCTGCAAGGAGCTGCAGACGAACGGGCTTGGTGACGCGCAGACGATGCGACACCCAATCGGTGATGCTCGCGCCCATCTGAACGGCGGTACCTTCACGCCCAGCGCTGCCACCGAAGACGTGAGTCAGTACAGTCCCCAGGAGTACCATCGGAGCCATCCTCAAGGGGATCTCAGGACCTTCATCGTGAATCGTGTCGATCACGAGGTTGTTACCCGCTTTGATCGAAGCGCCATAGCGCTCGTAGAGCCAACCAATGATCAGGCCTGCGACGGGCAGCGTATAGACAATGAGTTCGTGACCCGTGCGATACGCGGTGGCAAGCTCCAAGAGCCAAAGAAACAACGCAGAAGCGGAGCCACAGAGTACGCCAACTAGGCATCCAAGCAGCACCCAGAGGCCAAGCCCCAACAAGCGCTGTCGCAGCACGCGCGGGTGTCCGATGGAGCGCGAAGGAGCGCTAGGGGTGGGTGGGGCGATGTGATTGGTCAAGTGGCGTCTCTCTCTATCAGCATTCAAGGAGGCTTATTCTTCGAACAAAGTACTGCCGACGCTGAAGATCCATTCGTGGGCGATGACGTTGTAGTTTTTCTCCTGATACAGTGCGTTCGGATCAGAGGGACTTCCGACTTCCCCGTGAAGAGTTTGGCCCACACCCAGTGCGTAGGTGAAAGCAAAGCTGGAGCCAAAGTGCATCCGACCTTCAGGAGAAAGCTTTTTGCCTTCGCGTTCGGAAATCTTGTAAGGAACACCCGCCTTCGTCGCGATGGTGATTCCATAGAAATTGATTTTGGAGCTCCCCAAGCTGGTCAGCGATTCCGTGGTGCTCATGTTGGTGAAAAATCCACCACCAACCTCGAAATTGTCTTTCACCTGATAGCGAGCTCCGACACGCCCGTTGAAAGTCGGACGCGATGCTTCTCCTGGCGCCTGTTCCGCTGAACTGCGGAACGGAAGTTGGTAGCTGCCCTCAAGAGCGAGTCGTAGGCGCTCAAACTGGTAGGAGAGTCCGGCATTGAACCGAGCGGGGGTCAAGAATTGTGTTCCCACGCTCGCTTCGTCAGTGTACTCCGTGTTGTCATTCACACCTGCTTCGCTCAGCGAAGTTTCGGTTTTGGTGTAGCCGAGCAAGTTGAGGATTCGAATCGACGGGAGTCGAAACAGAATTCCGCCACGTAGCCGTTTGCTGAATTGGAGCTGAACGCCAAATGTCGGGGCGATACCCAACTGAAGCCAATCCGCGAGTTCTCGTTCTTCAGCGAGAGCCGTTTGCCCATCGGCAGACCGGAGAATGACTCGGTAATCTTGCGCATCAAGAATTGATCGATAGTGGATGAAAAAGCTCGCACCAATGTCGACGCCCGGTGCGAGATGCCAGCCGATGCCCGGTCCGCCAAAGAGCTCTTGAGTCGTGTGATAGTTGTTGATGTTCACTTCGAGTCCAAGTTGTTCTGCGGTACTTGGACGCGTCACCCGAGAGCGCAAGCCGGTAACTCCCATTTGCGGAACGAACACTCCAACAGCGAGGCTCACGTTGCCGAAGTTTCTGACTGCTGAAAACGCCGTGGGTACCGCGGCAAAGTTCAGTACAGACACGGTTTCGGTGTTCGTCCCTTCGCCAACGCCTGTGAGCTCGGGGGCCCCACCGAGTCGTAGAGCGTAGGCGCTGACATTGACATCGAACCGCAAGGCTGGCGATCGGGCCAGACCGGCAGGGTTGTACCAAACGCTACCGGTATCGTTGGTATCCGCGGTGATTGCGCCAGCCGTCAGCGCAGCTTCACCACTCATGTAAAAGCGGTCGGGGTTGTCGGCAGCCGCCTGACGAACCCAGAACATCGAGCTCAGCGGGACTAACGCGCATGCGAGACTCGTTTTCAATCTGTGAATCGCCATGACCGCTCACTTTGCGCCTACCACGTGCAAGCACACCTTGTCTTTACCTGCATAGACGGGCAGATTTTCGCGAGCGAAGAGCATCGGCTGTAAAGAAAATCCCCGAGCCACGGCTAGATAGTCGGCCGTTGTGAAACTCGGGGTGCGGAATTCTTGGGTTTGTTCGCTCATGCCCTGATTCGGACGGGGTGGGCGAGCGTTGCGGGGAAAGTTCAGTTTTTTGAACACAGGTAATTGGGGTGATTGCCGCTCGCTTGACTGACTTGCAGGACGGTTCCAGCCTGCGCGTTTGGGGCCGCTTTGTTCATTCCGGCCGTTATTTCAGAAGCGTCTCCTGAGGTTGCTCCGTCCTGTAGATCCGGGAACTCACTGACCTTGTAGCACTGCCACTTCCCTGCCGTAGGCCCCGCCCACGTTGCCGCTACCGTCGCCCCAGCTCCACACCCCACGAGAATTCCAGACAGTACAAGAACGATTGATTGTTTCTTCATAGTGGCCGCGAGCGTACCCGGGGCCGGGCAAGCGATCCACGCCGGGATCCCGGACTGGGATGCCGGCGCTCTCACAGTGGCAACGCGTCACGGCGCGCAAAAGTGGAGCCGCGCTCGTAGAAGCACCCGGAACATCGATGATGTCCGGGTGCGTGAGATGGCCTATTTTTCGGAGCGGGAAACGAGATTCGAACTCGCGACCCCAAGCATGGGAAGCTTGTGCTCTACCAACTGAGCTATTCCCGCATTTTGGTGACTCAGGTTGCCCTGAGGAATCGCGAGCATAGTCATTGGGATCCAGAAGGAAAGGGGGAAAATGCGCCCTATTCGCTCAGACTGGTGACTCTGGCTATCGCTCGGCTCGCTCGAGCGGCGCGGTTACCGTCTCGAAAGGGGAAGTGGATGATGACTGGGGCGTCCGGCTTGCCCGTGGCCATGCCGCCTTGGCTGCCCAACAAGGTGGCGAGGGATGCGCGGTCCAGGTGCGTGGTGCTTTCCGAAATGTTTTTGAACGCGTGTAGCCGGTTCAGTTCACTTTCGCCGGGTGGGTGGGCAAACGGCGGCGCGATGTGCAGGGGGCGGGCGTAGGTACCCATGAAGTACAGTAGGGCAGTGGATGCGCCAGCTGCGTCGTGCCCCAAGAACCAGGAGCCGAGGGCATGCGTGCTGTCGTCGAAACAACGGGCGTAAACGGCCGCATGTGTCGCCTGGAGTGTTTGTGCGAGTTCGTTGGCGATGTGAAAGTACTTGGAGCGGGACGCTTCGTCGAAATAGGCATCGACTAGCGCGCCCGAAAAGGTGAGCACGACGCCAGGAATCGGCTTGGCACTCGCCTCACCGATCTCTACTTTGCTGACTTTCACTAAGCCGTTGGCAGTCTCAAGTTCGCTGAGCTTTTCCTTGGGCCAGACGTAGCGCGACCCGTCTTTGAGTTCTGGGGCCTCAACAAATTTGCTAAGACCGGGGTGGGTGTTCAGGGGCTCGTGGCCATCTTGTTTGACAAGGGCCACCTCGACCAGCCAGCCATCCGTATCGGTGAGCCCGACCGAACCACCCCGAACGACGCGTGCGTGGGTGGCCGCGCAAACGCGCGAATCTCGCGCAACTGAGTCCTGCCGCCCCGTTGTTTCGCGCTCGCGCGTGATGGACGGAGTATCCCCATCTTCGTTGACTTGCTGTGATGCGTCGCCCTTCTCCCGTGGCGCATCACCTGCAGAATGCCTTCGCGCATCGATGTAGAGAAAGATAAACAGACCTATTACGGCGGCGCTCGCGATGATGACGCGGAAGTCGAGGATGATCTGTTTCTTCCGAACTGGCAGAGGCGAGGCTTGGCGACCCTGAGCGAGGCGACGCGCCACTTCTCCTGTTCGTTCGCGCCGAGAATCGTCGTCTAGGGTGGGCCAGCGAGAAACCCAAAGGTCGATGGGGGCACGTCGCTTTCCCTGGGGGCTATTGAGGATTGCCTGGCTGGCAGTGATTTCCAGGTCGCCCGGGATTCCATAACGCGCCAAGGCCTCCCGCACGAATTGAGAAATTTCCTCGAGCACATAGTTGGGCGGACGTGGGGTGGGCTCTGGAAAGCTCAGTGGCGCAGAATTCTCGTCCGCTCCGGGCAAGTCAAGGAGCTCGAGAGTGGCGTTTTGCTCGCCAGACGGGGCGGGGCTTGAGAGTTCTTCGGGTTCGCCCCAGTTTGGTGAGGCGCAGCGCTGCGTGCGCGCGGACTCGGTCTCGTCGAGTAGGTCGAGTGGGCTCCCGAGGATTTTCGTGCCGCGAGAGTCTTTTGTATCCCCCATCGTTGAGGTCGAGAGCATCGCATAGCGGGAAGTGGGTGTGAATACCTGGATAATCTGTTGATTTTCTGCTGGTTCTTGACCATTTATACCGTTTGGTTTGAGTGATCAGGCGCGGCGCCCGCTCAAATCCGGCTTTGAATAGAACTGCGCGCACGGATCGACTAAACCTTCATTCATGACGCGTCCGTTGGTGCTGCTTTCAAATGATGACGGTTATCGCTCGCCGGGGATCCGCGGCATGGCCGAGGCCCTTTCTCGCGAGTTTGAGGTCATTGTTTGTGCACCGGATAACGAACAAAGCGCTTCAAGTCATTCGCTCAGCCTGAATCGCCCTTTACGGGTAATCGCACATGAGCAGGGAGTCTTTTCTGTGGACGGGACGCCGGCCGATAGTGTTTATGTCGCTCTATTCGGCGATGCCGTGCTCCCGCGTGCGCCTGATCTTATTGTCTCTGGCATGAACCATGGCCTGAATCTCGGGCAGGATGTTTTTTACAGTGGAACTGTGGCCGCCGCACGCGAGGGAGCTCTTCAGGGGCACCCGGCGCTCGCGCTCTCAGCTGATCTCGACGCTGATATGAAGGCTGCTTGCGAAGATGCCTGTGAAATTGCGTCGACGATTCTGGAACTCAACGCGGAAAGGAGCTGCTTGTTCAACGTGAACTATCCGCCGGGGCGCGTCTGGGAGAAATGCCCTACGATTGCTGGTCGCCGGCGCTACAGTGGGGGACTTGTTGAGCGCAAGGACCCCCGAGGGCGCGCTTATTACTGGATAGGTGGCGATTCCGTGGCCAATGAAGGGCGGGAGGGCACCGATACTCACGCTTTTGACCAGGGAAAAGTGGGCATCACCCCTCTGATTCTGAATTTGTCGTCTTTGGAACTGAGTCCTCAGGCTGAGGCCGTTTGCCAGCATCTTTCCCGTTGAGGCGAGAACGACTCACTCCGGGCGACTCATCCCGTTCGCTCTCGGTTCGGAGCACGCTATAAGGGTAGCCATGGCGACAAGAAAACGCGCAGCCCCGCTGCCTGCCCGGACTCAGCCGACCCCCCGTGGAGTGGAGCGTGAGGGCGCGGCTCGTTCAGGGTTGGCCCTGGCTGGTACCGATGATTTTGACGCCATGGGCTACGTGATGGCTCTGATCAGAAGCGTGCCCGATTTTCCCTCAGAAGGAATTTTGTTTCGAGACATCACGCCGTTGCTTGCGGATCCTCGTGGGTTTCACATCGTGCTCGATGCGATCGCGCACCGCTTCGTCGGCGAACGTGTGGACGCAATCGTGGGGGTTGAGAGTCGTGGTTTTATTTTCGGCGCGGCGTTGGCGGCACGTTTGAACGCGAGCTTTGTGCCCGTCCGCAAGCCAGGGCGCTTGCCGTATGAAACGGACAAGGTCGCGTACTCGCTTGAGTACGGCGAGGCAGAACTGGAAATGCACCGCGATGCTTTGCGAGAGCGAGCGAAGGTGTTGGTCGTCGACGACTTGCTTGCCACTGGGGGGACAGCTGCGGCCGCCGGATCGCTTGTCGAGCGACAGGGCGCAGAGGTGATTGCCTATGCTTTTGTGATCGAGTTGAAGGGGCTTGATGGGCGGGCACGCCTGACGGACACACCTGTCGTATCTGTTTTGCAGTACGATTAACCCACAAGAACACGACCTTTGCCGCTTTATTGCTTGGAGGAGGGGACTCCAAAAAATCCGAATTGATAGTCAAATATCCAGTTGAAGCGGTACCCAGCCTGGTCGCTCTCAGGTAGTCTTTGGAACGCTAGCTCGGCCTAGCTGGAGACTTTTGATGAAGAACTTGGGGATGGTTTTGGGCCTGGCGGGGATCTCGCTGGGGGCGTTGTTTGGTTGTGACGAGATCCCGGGACAGCGCTTAGTGATCCCCATCGATGGAGTCGCTGGGGGCTTGGATCCCTCCCTGCTTGTCGATGGCGTCGGGGTTGGTGCGGATTGCTCGACAGAGTCCTGTCGGAGTGGGCTTTCTTGCATCAAGGACGTCTGTGAGCCTGCCATGAGCAAAGAAGTGGGGGAGGCATGCTTGATCGGACCCGAGTGCGAAGCGGGTCTCACCTGCTTTGTAGGACCTTGTTCGATCCCTGGTCTCGCCCAGTGCCCAATTTGCCAGGACGCCGGACAGGGAGAGGCGGGAGACAGCTGCGAGCTTGATCTTTACTGTGAAGCAGGGCTGCGTTGTTCCCTGAATGGCTTCTCGGCTGAATGCGCCCGTGCAGGGACGAGTGATCTGGGGGAGACGTGCACTCTGCAAAACGATTGTTTCCAGGGACTCTATTGTTCGGAAGGCAAGTGCGCCCTTCCTGAGCCGCCGCTGGGAGTCCCACTCTGGCAAGGCGCCGAATGCCCGGAAGCGGACGACGACGACGTCGAAGCATTGTTTTTTGTTCCTGGAGCAGAGGGCACCCCGAAAGGTGAGGACTTTTTCCAGTTACCGTTCCCGAATGACATTCGCCTGGGTGATGACGGTAGGCCCGATTTGACAGGGTTTCCCACACCGGGATCGGGACTTGTGGGTGTCGACATGGTCAAGGCTTACGTGGATGCTCTTGAGACGAAGGGGAATGGCTGGGGTACCAATCCCACAGTGATTTTCCGGTTCAGTGGTCCGCTCGACTTTGGGTCAATCAGCCCTCCGATGGGAGAACGTCCGCTCCAAGTCGTCGACTTGACCGACCTACCCGCGGGTTCGGCGGAGGAGCCCACGAGCTTTTCGATCAGCTTCTCAGCAGGAGGACGCACCAATTACGTGTGCAATGATTGGCTGGCGATTCGATTGCCGCGCGATACTTTGAAGCCGAACCATACCTATGCGGCGTGGATTGGAACTGACGCACGCAGTACGAAGGGGGCCGCCATCAAGCGCTCCCCTCAGTTTGACGCCATGCTCGACAGTCGGGCTCCCAGCGGTGATGCTGCTCTTGCCAAGGCCTACGATGCATACGAGCCGCTGCGTGACTTTTTGAGCTTCTACGAGGGATCGCCCCATGAAGTCGACGCCGATGAAATCCTGAATGCAGTCGTGTTTACGACGGATGACCCCACGGCGCAGATGCGAAAGTTGGCGAGCGCCGTGGAGGCAGCTGATGCTCCTCAGGCGAGCGAGTGGGTAAAATGTGGCGGGAGCGCCACGTCTCCTTGTGCTCAGGCCGACGAAGAGGAGGGGCGAGCCTGTGGCGAGGGTACGGATGATTACGACGAATATCAGGCTTTGCTGTCCATTCCGATCTTCCAGGAAGGCGAGGCTCCTTACTTGAAATCTGGCGGGAGCATTGCGTCGGCGCAGGTGCGCAGCGAGAAAATCTGCATGAGCATGAGCATCCCGAAGAGCGTTGCTCCCGCTGGTGGTTGGCCGCTTGTGATCTATGGGCACGGTACCGGCGGCTCTTATCGCGGCTCGCTGCGCGATTCGGTAGCTGGGCGACTTGCTCGTGAGGCAATGCCGATGGCCACTCTCGGGTTTGACCAAGTGCAGCACGGTCCGCGTCGTGGAACCGGAGAGGGCTCTGATCAAGATCCTGACAATCTCTTCTTCAACTTCCTCAACCCTGACGCCGCCCAGGGGAACCCGCTCCAGGGCGCGGCTGATGTCCTGTCCGTGCTGAGGTTTGCGAGTGGTGGCGCGCTAGCGACTGCTGCGGAGACAGGCGACGTGGCCATTGACGTCGATCCGACCAAGCTCTTCTTGTTTGGCCACTCCCAAGGCTCGACTCACGGAAGCATCGCGCTTCCCTTTTCGACCCTGCCTGGTGGTGTGCTGAGCGGGAACGGAGGAGGGCTGGCTGAGGCGCTGTTGAACAAGACGAATCCTGTCAATATCGCTGGCGCAATTCCGCTCGTGATTCAGGACGCAGACGGTGAAGGCAACTTGCGGATGGGTGATAAGCATCCCGTACTCAGCTTGCTGCAGCAGTTCATCGACAGCGCTGATCCGGTGAATTTCGCAGCCCTTTTGGGCCAGCGCCCGGAAGCTGGCATGGCGCCGAAGTCAGTTCTGCAGACCTTCGGCCTGGACGATACGTACTCTCCGCCCGCCACCTTAGCGCGCTTCATCTACGCCGCGGAAGTGATGACTTTGGCCGCACCGCCGAATGGAGTGAATGCTCAAGGCGCCAATGAGCTGCGCATGACTCCCGCCGACATGCCGGTCAGTGGAAATGTCACCATCGGTGCCGACACAGCGACCTTGGTGTGTCGGCAGTACAACGCGAAGAGCGGATCGGATGGGCACTTTGTTGTGCACGACGTCAAGGAAGCTAACGATGACGCGATCGGCTTTTTGTCGTCACTTGTCGCCGGCACGCAGCCCCAAGTTCCTGTGGCGCCATGATTTGACTTCAGACGCGTCGAGCCTGTTTGGGGCGCGTGAGTTGATTCAGGGTTTGCTGAGTTGAGCCAGCGACTCGGAGCTCAGCGCTCTGAGTCGGCGAAAGCGAGCGTGTGAGCCAGTTCGCTACTTCCCGTGGCCAAGGCGATGAGTCGGTCAATGCCGAGTGCATTGCCGGCCGACGGCGGGACCCCCTGGCGGAGCGCCGCGAGGAAACGTTCGTCGAGCGGATAGTCTGGCTCGTTCGCCGCGACGCGACGCTGCTTTTCAGCGAGAAAGCGGGCTCTTTGTAGCGGTTCGTCGGTGAGCTCTCCAAATCCGTTCGAGATTTCGACTTCGCCTAGGTAGAGTTCGAAACGCTCGGCGACAGTTGGATCTTGGGGGCAAGGTCGCGCGAGCGCTGCTTGCGAGAGGGGATAGTGAGTGAGGAACACAGGCAGGCCTAAGTTCGCCAGTTCTGGTTCCACTTGGTTGACGAGCGTGTCGAAGTAGCTCTCTGGGTCCTGCTCAGCCAGGGCAACAGCGTCGTCGAGGGATGCGAACTCGCGAAAGGCATCGCGCACCGTGATTTGCATGAAAGGACGCTGAATTCGTCCCCCAGGGTAGTTGCCAGAAGGGCACAGGCATTCGAAAACGCGACACACGACCTCCTCTGTATCCCCGAGGATTTCGGCAAACCCCGCAAACGCCCGGTACCACTCAAGAAGCGTAAACTCCGGTTCGTGCCAACGGCCGAGTTCTTCGGCTCGAAAACATCGCGCGAACTGGAAGATCCGCGGCATGCCCCCGCTCAAGAGGCGCTTCATGTGAAGCTCAGGAGAAGTGATCAGATGATCGACGCGATCCGTACGCTGCACCTGGGCAAGCGAATGCACATGAGCGTCCAAACCCGGGCAGGGAACGAAGGTAGGAGTCTCGACTTCAACAAAGCGTTGCTCGGCGAAGTAGCCGCGAATCACGGTCAGCGCCTCAGCGCGTTTTTGAAGCAGCCGACCTCGCTCGTGATTTTGGAGTCGGGAAAATTCGCTACCTGCGCTGGGTTCGGGTGCCGCATGAACGGCGATTGTTTGGCGCAGCCAAAGCTTTGGCGTAGGGGCGTCACGCTGTTCAACCTCCAGTTCGACTAAATCCCCTGGCGCAATGGGGGGGAGCAGCTCAGATGCTGCTTCTCTGTGGATCACTTGGTGCGCCAAGGCGTCTGAAACGATGATCTTCTCAGAAGATACGAACGAGACTCGCCCGCAAAGGGAGAAGGGCCGCTCTGAGTTAACAGGCGGCCCATCCGAGGGAAATACTGAGCGGGAAGTCATCGCAGGCGGTTTCCCGGAGTTGAGCCTACTCGCAGGTGTTGTTCGACATGTCGCAGGTCTTGCCCTCGGCACAGTCACGGTCTTGTTTGCATTCAATTTGGCATCGAGCGGCTGGACCGCAGACGAGGTTCACCAAGCAGTCGCTATCGAAGTTGCAGGGCTCGCCTTCGTCATTCAAACCGACGGTGCTGTCGTCGCCACCCATGCCGCTGCCGCCAGTGCCGCTCGAACCATCGGCCCCGCCATTGCCACCCAGACCACTATCGCCATCGCCGTCACCCGTTCCGCCCTGCTTGGGAGCACAGCGTGAATCACTGGAGTCCTTGAGATCTTCGGGGCAGCAACGGCTCACCTTGTCGTCGCCCTCACGTAGCTTGGCCGAATCGGTGCAAACCAAGTCGTCTCCTTGATCGCAGTCGTCGTCGGCGTTGTCTAAGTCGCAGCGCTCGCCTTGTTGTTGGCGCTGACAGCCTGAAAGAGGGAGGGTCATCAGACCAGCCAAGAAAATCAAAGAAAGCGTGACCTTAGCGCGGTTCATGGTCGGGGCTTATCAGGCTGCGGGGCTGGTCTCAAGCTGTAGAAGCCCCGGAGTGGCTGAAATCCGGGGTTTGAGACCTTTCACGCGTCGGCAAACGGCTACTTTTGTTCTTTAGCCTCAACGGCGCGAGCAAATAGCTTCACGTACTCGACGGCGCTCGACAGTGAAAAGATCAAGGAAATGTAGACCAGAGCGCGGCCGACGACGACCAGATCAACCTCTCCCAAATCGATGATGCCTAAGTCGATGTGGTAGGGATAGCCAATGATCAGGCAAAGAATGCCAATCATTTGCAGCGCCGTCTTGCTCTTGCCGCTGTCGCCCGCACTGATCACCACGCCCTCACTACTGGCGATACTGCGCAGCCCTGTGATGCTGATTTCGCGACTGATCAGGATGATGACGGCCCATTCGGGAATGCGTCCCATAGGGACCATCCAGATCAGCGCTGCGGTAACCAGCAGTTTGTCTGCAAGTGGATCCAAGAACTTTCCGAGGACACTGACGATCCCCATGCGGCGGGCGATCATCCCGTCGAGCAGATCCGTGATGGCGGCCAAAGAATAGACGAGCGCAGCGTAGACTCCGTCGACAGGGGTACCTCGATCGATCAACCACAAGATCACCGGGATCGCCACGATGCGACCCATCGTCATGATGTTCGGGATATTCCAGACATCCCGCTTCAGCGATGAATTTCGCTTCATTGCGCCGTCCCCGGGCACGTCAGCCATGAGCGCACCATAGTGACAGCTGGACCGGCGTCCAGAGCCGTCGGTCGATGGGCCAGCTCTCCAGTGCTGTCCAATTGGTGGGGAATGTCCTCACAGACGAAGAAAGCCCTCAAGCAGATTGAGACCTACACTTTGGCTTTTCTCAGGGTGAAACTGAGTTGCTACGATATTCTCAAAGGCGACGGCGGCCGTGACCTCGTGGGGGCCATGCTGAACCACGGCCTTGATCACAGCCGGATCGGCAGGACAGCCGTGGTAAGAATGAACGAAATAGACCCAACAGCCTTCGCCCCCGGCAGCTTCGAGCGCAGGGTGTCCCCCATTTCGAAGCTCCAATTGGTTCCACCCCATGTGAGGGATCTTGATGCCAGCGGAAGGCTCTAACTTCTCGCAGCGACCCGGGATCAGGCCAAGCCCTTCGACTCCGGGAGCCTCTGGGCTAGAGGCGAACAGGGCTTGGAGCCCCAAACAGATCCCGAGGTAGCTCTTGCCCGCCCGCACCTGCTGGCAGATCACCTCGTCGAGATTGTGTTCGCGAAGTCCCTTGAGGCAATCACCAAAACCACCCTGACCGGGAACGACCAACTTGTCGCAACTTCGAATCACTTCTGGATCGCGAGTTCGTTCGACCACAAAGCGACTCGCCGTTTGAGCGTCGAGCTCTGTTGCCGCAGCTGTAACCGCGCGCTCCACGCTCCGAAGATTCGCGTGTCCCGTGTCAATCAGTGCAATGCGCATGTGCTCGTCCAGCGGGGTTCAGTCCAACATGCCCTTGGTCGAGGGCACAGCTCCGGCAGAACGTGGATCGATTTCGCAAGCTGAGCGCAAAGCTTTGGCAAGTGCTTTGAAAGAGATCTCGACGATGTGATGGAGATTCTTGCCTGCCTCCTGCACCAGATGGAGATTGATTTGTGCGCCACGAGCAAATGCTTCGAAGAACACTTCGGCCAGTTCAGTGTCCCAGTCACCGATTTTGGCCTTGGGGAGATCAACTTCCCAAACGAAGTAGGTGCGCCCCGAAAGATCTAGGCAGCAGCTGACCCGCGCCTCATCCATGGGCAAAGTGGCCGAGCCGTAGCGGCGAATCCCCTTTCTGTCGCCAAGAGCCTGAAGCACGGCTTTTCCCAGCACAATCCCGAGATCTTCGGTGGTGTGGTGACCGTCGATTTGAGTGTCGCCTGTGGCCTGTACAGTGAGATCGAACAGTCCGTGACGTGGAAGCTGTTCAAGCATGTGACTCAAGAAGGGCAGGGGAGTTGAGATGCTATGCTTTCCGGTTCCGTCGAGATTCACCTCGACGCTGATCTCGGTTTCAGAAGTCTTACGCTCGACTCTTGCAATACGGGCACTCATTGAAAATCCTCAATTTTCCAGACACCGCGCTCGCGAACAAGTTCGACCGCGCCGCCGCTCCCATAGCTCATTGTGGCGCGATCCCCCAGGACTTCTAGCGTTGCAGTGTTTACCTGAGCCCGTAACGCTTCCACGATCTGTTCCATTTCTAGCTGTTGCTCGCCCTCCCAGGACTCCTTGAGGAGCGCTGCCGTCAGCCCTTGCTTCTGCTCATCGGGGACGAAGTTCAACAAAATGTCGTACCGCTTGTTGTCGAAGGCGCGCAGAAAAGAGCGGAGAGAATCTCGCGGGTCGGTCTGACTGTAAAGATCCACAGCGGACTCGTCGACGCGCCAGGCACCGTCCTCGTAGACCAGAGTCAGTTCGTCCCCGTCCTTCGTGGTCACCTTGGCGCGGACGAGTGGTGGGGCGCTTTGGTGCTTCAATGCACTGAGTAAGGCTGAGATTTCTTCTGGGTTCTCCTGCACCAGCTTCTTGAAGTCTTTGAAGGACAAGTCTCGGCGACTTTCCTGGCTGAGCATCTTGTAGGCTTCTTCCAGGTGCCCGGCCTGGACGGCTTGGACATACGCGTCCACCGCTGCCTCGGGAGACTCCGCAGCCTTCGGGGCGCAGGCAGTCACCGCCCAGAGCACGCTGAGCCCGAGCGCGTAGCGTCGGAGACGCTTCCTGAAGTTTGAAGCTCGGTTGAGGGGCTCATTGCTCATCGAAGGGGAGCTACCACAAATCTCCTCTCAATTCCGCCAAGAAACGGCGGTGAACTGGGGAGATTGGACCTGCCCTGCACCACGAGTAGGCTGAAGGAAATGGAAGAGGCTCCCTCATCGCGATTGCCCGAGCGGATTGCAATTTTGCCCCTGCGCAATTCCGTCCTGTTTCCCATGTCGGTCATACCGATCAACGTCGGTCGGCCCCGTAGCGTGCGACTGGTGGAGGATCTTGAGGCGGAGGAAACGCTGGTCGGCGTGGTTGCTCAGCGCGACTCAAGCATTCTGGAACCCACTTTTGACGATCTCTTCATGGTGGGAACTTTGGCCCGAGTCGTGAAAGTGATTCGTATCAATGCCAATAGTTATTCGGTCGTGCTCAACGGCGTCGGCCGGTTTCACATTAGTGAAGCGCTCGGTCTAGAACCGTACATGCGCGCGCGAATTGTTCGTCAGCCGGAGGCGAGTTCGGGGCAAGATTCCGATCTTGAGGCGTTAGCCGCAGAACTCCGGGATAAGACACGTGAAGCGCTGTCGCTGATCCCGGATCTTCCGAAGGAAACGGCAGGCATCCTCGACAACGTGCGCGAACCGGGCGCCTTGGCAGATTTGATCGCATCGAATTTCCCGGAAGAGCTCGCGAGCGTACCCGTGCGCCAAAAAGTGCTTGAGTCCTTTGACCACGGTGCTCGGGTGAGCCTCGTGTCCAAGATGCTTGACCGACAGCTCGAAGGACTTCAGATCAAAGCTGAGATCTCCAGTCTCGTTGAGACGGAAATGACCCGTAGCCAACGCTCCTATGTGCTCCGTCAACAGATGAAGGCGATTCGCGAGGAGCTCGGTGAAAGCCCTGATGAAGACGATGAGGTCGAGCAGTTGCGTGAAAGGCTCGCGCTAGCTGATGTGCCCGAGGAGGTCAGAAAAGCGGCAAGCAAGCAGCTTGGACGACTTTCGGGAATGCAGTCTCAATCAGCGGAGTACCAGGTCGCGCGAACCTACGTGGAGTGGATTGTTGATCTGCCGTGGAGTCAGAGCTCGCCGGATGTGCTCGATGTTGCCGAGGTGAAGCGATGCTTGGATCAAGACCACCACGGGCTAGAGTTTGTCAAAAAGAGGATTGCTGAGTTTGCCGCAGTGAAGCAGCTCCGCAAAGACGGTCGCAGTCCGATTCTTCTTTTCCTGGGCCCGCCTGGCGTGGGAAAGACGTCGCTGGGGCGCTCGATTGCTCGCGCTATGGGGCGACGCTACGAGCGTATCGCTCTCGGCGGGGTCCGGGACGAGGCGGAAATCCGAGGTCATCGTCGAACCTACGTCGGCGCCTTGCCCGGTCGCATCATTCAGGCGCTCAAAAAGGTCGGAACAAACAACCCTGTCCTTGTACTCGATGAAGTCGACAAGATGGGTCAAGACATGCGGGGCGATCCAGCGTCGGCACTCTTGGAGGTGCTCGACCCAGCGCAGAACGATACATTTACTGATCACTATCTGGATTTGCCGTTTGATCTCTCCAAGGTGACCTTCTTGGCCACGGCTAACTACTACAGCGGCATTCCTGAAGCCCTCGCCGACCGTCTCGAAATCATCGAAGTGCCCGGGTATACGTCTTCCGAAAAGAAGGCGATCGCGGAGTCGTTTCTCATTCCGAAGCAGCGCGAGGAACATGGTCTCAACGAAGAGCAGGTTGAATTCACCGATGAGGGGCTCACTTGCTTGCTCGAGTCCTACACCCGCGAGGCGGGAGTTCGCGGCCTGGAGCGCCAGGTCGCCTCTATCTGCCGAGAAATGGCAGTGCGCATGGCCGAAGGGCAGGTTCTCGATCATGTGAAGATCACTCGAGAACTTGTGCTGGAAGTGATGGGACCCCCGAAGTACCAGCCCGAGGTGGCGGAGCTCACCCTGTCGCCTGGGTTGGCGACCGGCTTGGGGGTGGGGGCTGCTGGCGGGGAACTCCTGCTCGTTGAAGTTTCGCGCATGCCCGGCAAGGGGCATGTTCATGTCACTGGTAGCCTAGGGCCAGTACTCAAAGAGGCAGCCCACACCGCCGTGTCTTTCGTTCGTTCGAAGGCGGATCAGCTGCATCTCGATCCGGAGTGGATCAAAGGCATCGACATCCACGTTCACATTCCACGTGCTCGAGCTGCGCGGGATTTCGCGGGCATGGGTGGCGCGATTTTCGCGGCCGTGTGTTCTTTGATGATTGGAGCGTCGTGCCGTGCTGATGTCGCCATCGTTGGTGAACTCACCTTGCGTGGCAGCCTGCTGCCCGTGCGCGGCATCAAGGCGATGCTGCTTTGTGCGCACCGTTCAGGAATTCGCGAGGTGATTCTTCCGGCGCGAAATGAGGCTGAAGTGAGCGAGGTCCCCAAGGAGATCCTCGCTGACCTGCGCATCCGCTACGCGCACCGTATTGATGAACTGCTTCCCTTGATTCTTGCAGTACCGGGGCCAGGCGGCGCCGATTCTGGCAGCGAGGAACAATCAGAAGCTCGTCCGTGATTTCTGCTGCGTTACTTGGCCTGCTGCTGTTTGGCCTAGGCTTTCTGCCTCTGCTGGGGGGACCTCGCTATGAGGCAGCCTTGCTGGCCGGAGTCATCCTACCGAGCTGGGTCGGGATCGCTGCGGCATGGCGCGTTCATGGGCGCATCGCGAGCACCTTCGACTTGGTCAAAGGCGATGGAGTGTCGCGGCAACTGAGCCTCCTGACGCTGCTCGGGGATGCTCTTTCGGTGGCAGCTGCGCATTGCTTGGCGGTGCTTGTGGTGGCGCTCCTGCACGGATTGCTCGGCGGCATGTGCGAGCCGCAAGACGGGTTCCTACTTTTGCTCTTGGGACCATGCTTTGGTGCTCTGCTCGCCGCGACCTGGGCGGCGACGGTGGCGTGTGCCTGGGCACTCGTGCGGATTCGACGCGGCATACTTTCGGCAATACCACTCGCTTTGGGCGCCTTCAGCGCGCCTCTGGTCAGCGCGCTACTTGAGCTGGCCGGGTTCTACAATAGTCCGACCGTTTACGCCTACGATCCCTTCGCTGGTTACTTTTCGGGTCCGCTCTACGACACCGTTATCTACGATCTCACTCGCCTCCTGACTTTTCGAGTGGGGACTTTCTGCACCATGGTGTGGGTTGCGATTTGGGCGAGCTTGCTCTCGATGAAGTTCACGCGCCAAAGCCCCGCTCGCCTCATGAGGAGACGCGGAGATCCCGTCTTCGAGTCGCGGAAAGTGCTCTTATTCGCTCTTGGTTTGACCTTTGGTCTCGGCTCTGTGTGGCACAGTGGCTCTTCCGAAGCGCTGGGGTTGAGTGGCTCCACGGCGAGTATTCAGGTGGCGCTTGGTCGCGAGACGAAGGTGGGCCCGTGTTACGTGCATTTTTCACGGGCCGTTGCGGCGGCTGAGGCGAGGGACATTGCGCAACAGTGTGTGGGGCACCTCGGCCAGCTCGGAAATTACTTTGACTTAGAGCCACCCCAGCGCGTGGATATCTATCTATTTGCGAATTCCGCTGAGAAGCGTTTCCTGATGGGGGCTGAGCGTACTTTGATCGCTAAGCCGTGGCGCCGAGAAATTTACATTCAACCGCAGGGGTTTCCGCACCCCGTGTTGGGTCATGAGCTAGCTCATGTGGTGACAGCAGCCTTCGGGCAAGGGCCGTTGCGCGTTGCTGGACCGCTGGGCGCGATCATTCCGGATCCAGGACGCGTTGAGGGGTTTGCTGAGGCAGCTTCACCGCGAGAGAATTCTGAAGGAACGCTGCGGGAGTGGACTGCAGCGATGAAGCAGCTGGGGCTGTTACCGCCCCTGGAGCAGCTGTTTCGCCTGGGATTTTGGGGAAACAGCGCGGCAAGATCCTATAGTGCTGCAGGATCCTTTGTCGATTACATCCACGCGCAGCATGGCCCCGAGGCGCTGAAGCGCTGGTATTCGGGAGAAGCCCTGCCTGACATCGTGGAGCTTGAGTGGGCCGAGCTGGAGGCTGCCTGGCACGCCTACTTGGACGCAACGGAGGTTCCCGCAGATGTTCTTGAAATTGCCAAGCCCCGATTCTCGCGTCCCGGGGTGTTTGAGCGTCGTTGTCCCCACGCCGTTGATCGGAAGATTGGCGAGGCACAGGCCAGTTGCGGCGTTCAGGAAGCAAGGGCTCGTCGCTTGACCGGGGAGGCGATCGCGCTTGATCCAGCGCGTGCGGATATGGAGTTAATGCTTCCCACCTGTACGTTTGCGGCGGGGCGCGCCCAGGAAAGTCGCGAAGAGATGACCAAGCTGCTGGAAGATGAGAGCCGCTATGATGTTGCGCCTCGTCGCGGCGCGTTCGAGTTTTTGGGCAACATCCAGTGGCTCGATGGTCAGTGGAAGGCGGCCGCCAGTGAATATGAAAAAGCGCAGAAACTCGCATTCGATCGCGATGTGAAGCGCAATCTTGAGTTCAAACAGTGGGCGCTCTCACAAGTTGCTGAGGTACGGAGAGCGGTCAGGGTACTCTTGGTTCCACGGATCTCTGGCGACCCTGATCCGCGCATCGCGCTGGCTGGTTGGTTTTACACTGGGCCCGAAAAAGACATGGCAGCCTATCTCTTGGCGCGCCAAGCCATGGTGGGAGGACGTACTGACGAAGCCCGCCAGTTCTACAAAACAATTGACTCGAAGAAGCTGCCTCTCGAGAGCGTGAGGCGTGAAAGTGGGCGGATGGGAGTTCTTCTGGCGTGTCGGGCGGTGATGGCCGGCGAAAATCCAGAGCTGGCGGAGCAGGCGCTTCAGGCGTACCGCGAGCTCAAACTGTCGCCCGCAGAAGAACTTGAGGCGTCACGTGTCGTCGAGCGCTGCACCGCCCCCGGAGTGCGACAGGGATCGGCAGGCTGATGCGAGGGTCAGTGCGTACGTTCTCCATTTCGTTAGCGATGGTCCTTGGCCTGTTTGCGCTGCGCTGTGATCGCGATTCAAAACCCGCAGCTGCTCGGGACGTTTCTCAATCAGCGACTGATCAAGCGCCCCCTCATTCAGAAGGTGGAAACGACGAGCGACCCCAATCTCGCGAGGCTAAACCAGCGGCAGCCAAGTTGCCCATAGAGTCTCAATTACCAGCGGAAGCCAAGTGCCCCGAGAAGATGCTCCCGATCCCTGGAGGTACCTTTTGGGTCGGCACAGAGCGTGAGGTGTTCGATCATGAAGAGAACCCGCGCTTTCAGGTGAAAGTTGCCAGCTTTTGCGCAGGAGAGTTCGAGGTCCAAACCGCTGAATTTGAAGCATGCGTCGCCGCCGACAAGTGTGAGCCGGCGCGAGGAAAGATGTTCACCTGCAATTCTGTTGAAAAGGGCAGGGGAGATCACCCGATCAATTGCATCGATCACAGTCAGGCCATCGCCGTGTGCGAGTTTCAGGGGGGACGTCTACCCACAGAAATCGAGTGGGAGTATTTGGCCCGCGGGGGCGCCGAGATGCGCAGCTATCCGTGGGGGGAAGAGCATCCCGATGACCATACCTGCTGGAAGACGAATGGCTCCTGCAAAGTCGGGGCATTTGCTGAAGGCGCGTTCGGGCTTCACGACGTCGTGGGTAATGTGTGGGAATGGACAGACTCCTGGTTTGGACCGTACCCGTGGCCCCAGGCGGAGGGGCGCCACAAGGTTTACAAGGGGGGCAGTTGGAGCCGAAGGTTCGAAAAGTGGATGCGCCCCACGCTCCGTAATCGGCTGGATCCGAACAAGTTTGGTTCTCATCTCGGGGTGAGGTGCGTGGCGTCTCAGGTGGGTGCCGAGTGTCCGTACGGAAAGGATGACGCTGGTCAGTGTCAGTCTGGCGTAGAGCAGGTGAATTGCCTGAACAAAGAGGTCTGGAATGGGGTGCGTTGCGCCCACGTAGGCGACGCCAATCGTTGCCCTCCCGGCGCGGAAGAACAGCCTGGCCATGGCTGCGTCCGTGAGCGGATCTCCGGTGCGGTGAGTACCGAGCTCGATACCGCCTCCGTGAAAAGAACCCGCTCACCTGAGTTTGACGCGGACTGCGTTGCCAACGGGCAGGGGCGGCCTGTCGCCTATCGTTTTGAGGGCGGTGGCCACCTGGCGCGCAATCAGGTGGGCAAGAGTCTCGGTTGCAAGAATCGCGATGTCGGCGTTGGATTCAATAGTTCCTGCTGTCCGTAGCCCCAATTCGCCTGCCGTCGGCGGCGTCAGGCTGCGCTCACGCTCTAGTTTTTCTTCGTCTTCTCCAGCTGAGCGCGAACTGTCTTTTCAATGTCTCGACAAGCCGCTGCGCGCTCACGCGCGATACGTGCTTCGTTGCCCTTGAGCAGTGGCGCAGCCTCTTGGTAGCGCTTAGCTAGGTCCTTCCAATAATCAGGATCACCCGCTGGAGCCACCAGTTCGCGTAGGTAAGCCGTGTTGAAGCGAGCCCGCCCGCCCATCTCGAAGGGACGCGATCCGAGTCCTTCAAGAAGCACGAGGTTGCCGAGGGAACTGGCGAAACGAGGCCCTTGGGCAATCATCTCCGCTGCATCCTTGGGCCCCGCAACGAGAGCTACCGATAAAGCCCGGAGCAGGACAGCTTCTTGTTCCTGCGCGTCACTCAGAGCACGCGGAGGAGCTGGTGCGTCGCTCGCGGGATCCGGGCCTTCAATATCAAGCAGAGGGGTGAGGAGTGCCTGCGCGGCTTGGAAATCTTCTGCGCGAAAGTAGGTGCGACCGCTCTCGAAGAGAGCCCGAGCAAGAAGCAGCTTCTCCACAGCATGACCAGACGAGCTTTCCACTGCGCGCCGCAAGCCGACGGGCATGCCTTGTTGAAGGTGGGCGCGTACGAGATTCACGCTCAAGGGCGCATCACCGACGAGAATCGTCGCGTAGGCAGTTGGTACTCGACTGGCAATCGCCGCCGCGTCTGTTTCAGCCTTTTCGGGCTGAAGTGAGGGCACCATCAAGGCATCAAGCGCATTCACTCGGCGGCCGCCGTAAGCTCGTGAAAGCAGTGCGCGAGCGGAATCCACCCGCACGCTTGAACGCACCCCAATTCGAGCCATTTCGCGCAGACCAACCAGCGCCGCATTGCGTCCACGTGTCTTACGCGGTTCAAGCTGCTCGTCGAGGGTGGCGTAGTAGACATCCATTGCCTCGGGATACTTGGCGATCTCTTCTGCGACTGGCACCTCTCGCACAATTTCGACGAAGCGCATGTCAGCATTGCCGGCTTCAATGGCGACGACACCACGCGCGTAGCTGGAGAGCCCTGTTCCCTGGTGTGCCATTTCAAAGATCGCCTGGGCTTGCTCGCTGATCCAGGGGAAGAGCGCGTCTTTGAAGTAGGCTTGCAGGAGTTCCTTTTCTCGAGTTGCTGGCGCGGCGGGAGGGTTGACTGCCAAACGCCTCAGCCGAGCGCCGAGCCCGAGAGCGACCAGTGCCTCACGAATATCTGCAGGGATTTTGCTCGTGTCCTCGCCCTTACCGACAACCGGCGTGACGAGAACATCAGCGCATTCGGCCGTACCCAGTTCCGCCCGCAGAGCGCGGACAAGTCCGGGAGGAAACTCGCTACAAGCTTCCAACTTGGCCAGTCCGGTATCCCGTGTCGATTCCTCTGCGGCTAAGGCAATCGCGAGTTCTTCGCGCGCGGCGTCACAGACTACTTGAGCGGGAAGTTCACTTCCTTGAATGCAGGTAGAGTTCGGTGCGGGCACTGCAGCATGCGGAACGTAAAGTACATCCGCTGGGGGTCCTTGGTCCTGCGCCGTCGCCTTCGAGCCATCGGTCGGATTGGACTCTGGTTCGGCGACGGTTGAAGCTGCGCTAGATGCAGGAGCCTGCTGCGCGCAGGCTTGCGCAGCCCAGGCGAGCGCGAACAAGGAGAAAATGTGTCGATTTCGCATGGGTCCGCGCGTTTCTTACTGAACCTGGATCAGCTCTACGTCGAAAGTCAGCTGGCCCGTGGGCGCTCCGGGGCGCCGTGCAACGTCGCCATAGGCAAGATCAGCTGGGATCCAGAAGCGAAATTTGGCGCCTTCTTTCATCAACTGGAGCCCTTCAGTCCAGCCCTTGATCACCTGAGTCACACCAAAGGTAGCGGGTTGACCGCGCATGACCGAACTGTCGAACATCTTTCCGTCCTTGGTCCATCCACTGTAATGAACCTGAACGCGGTCAGTGGTCGTCGGGGTTTTCCCTTTGCCCGGGGTGAGCTCCACGTAGGCCAAGCCGGAAGCCGTCTTCTTTGCGGTTGCAGGAGGCGCGGCAACATCCTTGGGCACTTCGGGTGGCGTAGGTGCTTTGATGATCTTGAGCAACTTGACGTCGAAAGTGAGCTGACCGTGAGGACGACCAGGAACGGCCTCATTGCCGTATGCCAAGTCACCGGGGATCCAGAACCGACGCTTTTCGCCTTCAGTCATCAGCTGGAGTCCTTCTGTCCAGCCCTTGATGACTTGCGTCACACCAAAGGTCGCAGGCATGCCGCGCACCTCGGAGCTGTCAAACATCTTTCCGTCAGCAGTCCAACCTGTGTAGTGAACCTGAACTTTGTCTTCGGGCTTGGGCTTGTCACCAGTGGATGCCGGTTCGAGCACTGTCCACGCGAGACCTGACTCGCTCTTCTTAGCGGTCGCAGGGGGGGCAGCAACATCGGCGGGAGCGGGAAGCTCTTTCTTTTCCGGACGGACGGGCTTCGCTTCTTTCTGTTCCGTCGTGGCAGCGGGAGCAGCAGGCTTGGCCTCTTGGGTCTCGGACTTATCCTGGGGTTCAGCGTTCTTGTTGCGGCAAGAAACGGCGGACAAAGCCAGAACTGAAATGAGGAGAACATTGCGTGTCATGGCGGCGGAGCATGCTCAAAACCGGCCCCTTTGACCAGAGCTGAGAGTCTCCCTATGAGATCGGCCCTCCAGCCGCCTCGCGTGCCGTAAATTTGAGGCTTTTCTAGGTGTATGATGAAGAATTCTCGACTCTCAGTGAAAGTTTGGTGGCTCCAGCCGATGTGCTGGGCAGTCTGCAGCCAGTTTGCGTGTGCTGCGGGACCTGGAACCAGCTCTTCCGAGGCTGCTCCGTCTGAGAATTTCGAGCCAGCCAATGCCAGTCCCACTGGCGAGAGTGGAGGGCCGGCGGCTCATGCTGGTACCGATGCCGATTCGACAGAGCCTCGTTCAGAGCTGGGAGAAGAGTCGAACGCGGAGTCGCTTCCTTTGCCGGAGGGGACAAAAGTGCTTCATGTCGGTGATTCTTTTGCCGGCGCCCTTGGCTTGCCGCTCAGCAAGGACCTCGAGGCAGCCGGAGTGCGTTCGATCTTGAAGCACACGGATTCAAGTTACCTGACCACCTGGGCCTGGGAAAAGAATCTTCAGGACTATCTCTGGAAGTACAACCCTGATCTCGTCATCGTGACTCTCGGTGCGAACGAACTCGCGATCGCGGAGCCTGAGCAGCGAGAGCGCACCGTGAAGAAAATTGTGTCGACCATCGGCGAACGCCCCTGCGTTTGGGTGGCAATACCGCTCTGGAATGGCAAGCAAAATGGATTGATGGACGTGATCGAGCGCAGCGTTTCTCCCTGTGTTTTCATGGACACCAATCAGCTCATCGACGTCGCGAAAATGCCACGGATCTCCGACGGTATTCATCCCACCAGCGAGGCTCGCGTCGCGTGGGCCGATTTCGTGTTTCACTGGCTCAAGGATCATCGGGTAGGGGGCGAAAAACCCTGGACGATTCGTCCCTGAGTCAGAAAGAGCACGCGACAAAAAGAGAAGGACGCCACTGAGTGACGCCCTTTCTTAGTTCAGAGAAGCGGAGAGTGGCTCAGTGAGCCACCTCGACCTTGGCTCCCTTTTCCTGTCCGAGATCCTTGAGCATCTCGTCGAACCAAGGCTGGTCGATGTTGAAGGGTTTGCCGCCCTTGATGCGAGGGAACTCAATCGCACGCAGGCGATGCTGCTGGTCGTCGTCGTGACCGATCACGCCCGGCTCGCCCCGCAGACCACACTCCACCGCAAGGTCGACCATGCTCTTGATCAGGCGAAGGTCGTCGATGTTAGCCGCTGCTGCGCGCGCGAAGTAGCCGCTCTTCTGAACGAGAGCCTTTTCCGCACCCAGTTCTTTGGCAAACTGCTTAGAAAACCATTGCCCGACGTTGACGCTGTCGAGCTTGTAGTGGCCGAACGCGTCGGTCGGAACTGTCTCGCCGCGTGATTCCATTTCCTGGACAATCTGATCCACGCAAGCACCTTCAGAGACAAAGACGTTGACGCAGTCGCCGTCGTCCATCACCTTTTTGAGGCGAGCTGCCTCCTTCTTGAAGTCGAATTTCATCTCGGGAACGTACACGGCGTGTACGTCCTTGCTGCTTTCTGGAAGATTGAGGGCAGGGAGGAAGTCCATACGCTTGAGGCGCTTCCGGTAAGCCTGTGCGGTTGCTGCAGTGAGCCAGCCACAGTTACGTCCCATCACTTCGTGAACGATCAGCATGCGGGGATTCGCGCTGTGCTCGTTCACCACGTTCTCGAAGTACTTGGCTCCTTCTTGGGCGGCTGTCCATGCACCGAGCGACTGCTTGATGGGAAACACATCGTTGTCGATGGTCTTCGGTAGCCCGACCACGGTGAGCTTGTAGTCATGCTCTTTGAGGTACGCCGCAAGATCCGCTGCGGTGGTGTTCGTGTCGTCGCCACCAATCGTATGGAGAATCGTAATTCCATCCTTGGTGAGCTGATTAGCTGCTGCCTCAAGGGGTGATTTCCCCTTTTCCACGAGCCCGCGCTTTTCACAATCGGCCTGATTCGTCAGTTTGACGCGGCTATTGCCAATGGGGCTTCCGCCGTGGCGATGAAGAACTGCGGCGTTCTCGCGAATTTCTTTCGTCACCGGGAGACTCTCGCCCTTGAGGAGACCCTTGTAGCCGCCCACATAGGCGATGATTTCAACTTCCGGAGCGATCTCAGAATAACGTTCGATGAGACCGCCAACAGCGGAGGAGAGACAAGGGGCAAGCCCGCCAGCGGTAAGGAGTGCGACTTTGTGCTTCTTTTCAGTCATAGGAGGTGCCCGCGATTAGCAGAGGTGTGCCGCCATGCCCAACGGGCACTCAAAAGTGGCAAAGTTTTCCTGCTTCCAGGGCTGAGTTCTGGGTTCGGCTTGACCGACTGGCCCTCTGTCGGATAACGCCAACTCATGAAGACAGCTTCCGTCCGTACTCGCTGTGAATGTCAGGGCCGCCTCAGTGCCGAACTCGACGAGGCTGGGATCGTCCTTCTGGGCGCCGTTCGGGCGGAGGATGGGGTTGTGGAACTCGCGCCTGCCACCGCGATTGATGCGGGCAGTGAGCAGTTTCAGGTCGGGTGGCTGTGTCCCCTGTGTGGCCGGAATACTGTGCGGAGTTTTTATCGTGGGGCGCTGACCTACACGGAAACAGAAGCGTCGAATCCCGTCGAAGGCGCCGCGTAGCCACTGTTTCCGTGAATCGTCGGTCGGAGTGCTAACGCTCGACCGATGCGCTTGCGCTTATCGAGCATAGGGGTGGGGGAGATTGCCGACCGCCGCTTGCTCGGCGAGTTTTCGCGTGATCTCCGCGCCGCGTTCCTGTCCGGTGCGCTCCAGCAGCCACACTGCCTGTGCGAAAGCTTTTCGACCGTCGTCGCTGCGACCACCGCGCATGCATGCGAAGGCGTAGCGGGTCCAGAGCCCCGGACGTTGTTCACCCGCCTCGAATGCAGCTCTTCGGAGCAGCAGCATTGACTTCCGATGATCGCCACGACGGCGCTCCCGCGCGGCCTGTCTGGTCGCGGTAGAGATGGGATCCTGGGGGAGGTCTAGGGTGACTTGTTTACGGGCCATGTGGATCAATAAGCATGCGTCGTGCCATGAGAGAGAAATGGCTCAATTGGGTGATCGACTGGAGCCGGTGGGATCCCCTATCCGGCTGGCGTTCCTGGATTTTGAGGTCCTCTGAGACTTTCAGGGTGCGAGACGACCTACCCAGTTGGTCGAGTGTCAAAATCTTGACGAACGCGACATTCGTGTCGCTCAAGCCACATGAATGGCACTTAAATTCGAGGGAAAGCTCAGGTCTAATGACCGAATTGAGCTAATTGATGAGACCAAATGCGACAGGATTGATGCATTGAGGTTGCCTGGTCGGATTATCCTTCTAGGTTTCGCGACCCCGAAATTTTCGCTGTGGGGAGGCAGCGCCAACTCCAATTTTTCGTCATCAATCGCATGTTTAAAGAATCTTTACTCGCAGCCGCCTTGTCATTTCCCAGCTGGCACGGTGACCAAGAATCCGAAACTGACCGTCTGACACGTCTCACGACGATTGCTCAGGCGATTGACGATGCTTCTCTCGCCGCGGTCTGTGGCCGAGCGGAAGACGCGAAGGCAGGCCAACAAGAACGTGGCTGCATCAAACTTTGGCAGGGGGACCGAAAGGTCCTCGCTCATCTGCTGTTGACTCAGGCCTTTTTCGAAACCCGACTCGCGCTTCATGTGCACGAAGGCAATTGTCGGAGTCATCTCGGTGAATGCGACAGCGGCAAAGCGACCAGTCTTTGGCAGCTGCAAGCTGGCGGGCACCTTTCTCAGGAAGACTGGGGAAAACTAGCCGGAACCGATCTGGAGGCCACGACTCTTGCGGCGACTGAGGCGACGCGTGCTCTCGGCCGAGGCTTGAATTACTGCGGTAGCGTGCAGGGAGCGGTATCACTTTATGCTACCGGTCGAACATGCAGTTGGTCCCCAGCAGCGAAGCGCGTGCGTTTCATGAAGCGAATCATGGCGCGCTACTGATATTTGTGCCCGTCGCCACTCGGGGCTACCTTTGACGAACGATGGCGGACGAAAGAAGAGTGGCAAGTTCAAGCGCGGAAGACGCGCTCCCGATGAAGAAGGCCAGCCCGATCGGTTTGATCGTGGGAGGCGGCGTTGGATTAGTTGTCCTTGTGCTCGTGATCATGGGTCTGAGCGGCGGCGACGAGGCGGAGCAGCAAGCGGCGGTTGAAGAGACTTCCAAAGCAGCCGACGCGAATCAGGGGCTGACCAAAGAGCAACAGCTCGAACGTGAAGAACACCTGAAGCGTACTCAAACTGCTCTCATTGCGGCAGCGGCTGACGACGCCGAGGAAGATCAAAAGAAGAAGGCGTCCGCTCAAGCCCAGGCTCCAGCGCCGGCGCCGAATCCTGGGAGCAAGGCTGCCTCCAGTCCCAAGCCCAAGCCCAAACCCGCTGTGAATTCGCAGAAGAGTCTGGACAGCCTGGATAGTTTGGGCTCGGACATCACCGGCGCGCTCAAATAGCGGCTAGGGGCGAGGCGTAGCGCACCTGCTCGATCTTCAGCGCACCTGCTCGATCTTCAGCGCACCTGCTCGATCCTCCGCGCACCTACATGTTCATTTTTCTCAAAGGGACTGCTTGGTAGCGCTACCAGTTCAGCAGCAAGAGTAATTTCGTGAGGAATTTGCTACATCGTCGTGCATGTCTTCAGTTGACGTGCGCTACTCCGCAGCTCAGTTACTCACCGTTGGATTCTTCGAGCAACATCTCAGCGACTCTCTCAAGCAGCTGATTGATGAGGGAGTGAGCGGCGTTGTCCTCTTCGCGCGCAACATCGATACACCCGCTCAGGTGGCCGAGCTGATTCAGGACATCAAACGCTACGCTGGACGTCCGATTTACGTGGGGTTGGACCAGGAGGGCGGCCTGGTGCAGCGGCTTCGACAAGGATTCAGCCGTGTTCCTCCTATGCGTGCCCTTGGCTCGATTGGCGATGTCGATTTGGCGCGACGTCTGGGCCATCACATTGGGCGCGAACTCCGAGCCGTCGGAATCGATGTGAACTACGCGCCGATTCTCGACGTCGATACAAATCCGAACAATCCGATTATCGGCAATCGGTCGTTCTCTCGTGACGCGCGCCTCGTCGGAGAACTCGGGGTTGCTCTTGGTCAGGGACTAGAATCGGCAGGTGTCGCATCTTGCGGCAAGCACTTCCCGGGTCACGGAGACACCGAACAGGACTCTCATCAGGAGCTGCCGCGCTTGAGTCACGCGATGGCGCGTCTGGACGAGGTTGAATTGGTACCGTTCCGAAGTTGGGTCGCGGCCGGTCTGGCGTCGGTCATGACAGCCCATGTGATCTTTGAGCCGCTCGATGCTGAATACCCCGCTACCATGTCGCGCCCCGTACTCCATGGGATTTTACGTGAGCAAATGGGCTATGAGGGCCTCATCATTACCGACGATATTGAGATGAAGGCGATTGCGGATCACTACGGCTACGATGAAGCGGCCCTTCGCGGCGTGGATGCCGGAGTCGACAACTTCCTGTGTTGCCACACGGCTGAAGTCGCGCATCAGATCATCAATACTATCGCGCTGGGCGTACAATCCGGTCGTGTGAAGCGGGAACGCTTGGAAGAGGCGAACCGCCGCACGGCGGCCTTCGTAGCGCGCTGGGCAAGACCTGCAGAGGCGCCCGTCTTGAACGAACTCGCGACTCAGGAGTTTGCTGAGCTGATTCAAGAGATCAGCGAGCGTGCCGACGTGGCTTCGCTAAGAATGGGTACGGACCCCACAGAAATCATGGAGCAGATCCGGGTAGAGCGAGCTGTACAGGCCGCAGAAACTGTCTAATGCGAAGTTCTCAGGCAATTTGGTTTTTTTGCGCCCTTGCTGTGGCAGCGCTTACATTTTCATGTGGCGCCCGTACCGGACTGCGAGGAGCCCCGCCCTGTCCAGAAGATGGGGAAACGACCAGCTGTGAAGGTGTGTGTGGTTCCGGCACTCGAGAATGCATCGCAGGATTTTGGACGGAATGCGCGATCGCTCCGAGTCAGGAGCCCTGCCAGGACGTTTGCGGCGTGGGAACTCGTTTTTGTGACAACGAGCTCTGGTCGGAATGTCGCGTGGACCCGGTGCAAGAGGTTTGCGAAAACAATTGTGGTGAAGGGATCCGCACCTGCGTTGAACGCGAGTGGTCAGAATGCAGCGTGGACCCGGTGTCGCGAGTATGTACTTTCGGCTGTGGTGAAGGGACAGAAACCTGCGTGGACGACACCTGGGGCGCCTGTGACGCCACGCGACCTCTGCCGCCAGTTCTCTCAGCAACAGTGCGAGACTTCCGTGAGAGCCATCCTGACTTTGAGCTCAATGTCTCGGGTTCATCGAATGATCTCGGCATCGTTGACGAGAACCTTGGCGCCGATGGAAAGCCGGTTTACCGCGGGGGAATGGGGACTCTCACCACCTCAGGTCAGGCCAATTTTGATCAGTGGTACCGGGATGTTCCGGGGGTGAACGAATCGACGGTCATTTCGCTTCCTCTGGTGCCGGTCGGGGGAGAGTCCGAATTCTACGTCTACCAAGATAGGGCGTTTTTCCCAATAGATAACCAACTCTTCGGCAACGAATTCAATGCACACAACTATCACTTTACCCTCGAAGCGAGCGCTGACTTTATCTACCGCGAGGGACAATTATTCTCCTTTGATGGTGACGACGATATTTGGGTTTTCATCAATCGAAAACTCGTGATTGACCTCGGGGGATTGCATCAATCCTTAGAAAAGACTGTGTTGCTCGACGAGGTCGCAAGTGAGATCGGCATCGTACCCGGGGGCCAATACGAGTTGCACATCTTCTTCGCAGAACGTCACACCGTCGATTCGAACTTCGTGATTCGAACCTCGATCGCTGGTCTGGGCGCCTGTCCTTAAGAAGCTCCATGGAGCTCGAGTAGGCCTCAAATAAGCAGCGCCTCCGGTCCACGTGAGTGCATTCTGAGAATGTCCCCCACTCGCGTGAGCCGAAGGCGTATAAGCCAAGTAAGCAGTCGTTCGTAGAGCCGCGTCATGAAGAAGCTCTACATGAGCATCAGATTGCATAGCTCGTGCCAGGTCGAATCTGCCTGTTTCTGGCATGTGAGCGCGGCTCGCTCGGATACAAGCTGACACTGCTGTCGCGGTTGGCCTTTCTGTGCCACTCGGGTTGGCGAAGATGCCCGACTCCAGCGATCTGTCGGGGCTTCTCATTTTAGGCGATTACTTCTCCGAGGCTGGCGTGTGCTTCTCATTTTCGGGGATTGCCTCTCAGGTCCTGACCTCGGCGTTTACAGTGCCACTTCATGTGGTACCCGTTCCACATGCGTAGAACTTCGCTTGTTGTCATTGCGGCCGCGGCTGCGGTGAGTGCCTTCGTCGCTTGTAGCTCAAGCCGCGAATCCTTTTGCACGCCGGACCAAATTTTCTCCAACGGGCAATGCCTGGAAGACATCGGTGTTGCCGTGAATGGCGAGGGCTTTCTGCCTGAACGGCGGAAGACGGCAGTGTTCAGCGGGGATTTCGGCGGGGTTCGAGCTGGTGAACCACGAATCAGGGGAAGTGGTGCTCGAAGGCGACGCGAACGGTCCCGTACTCGCCGCTGACACAAAGCAGATGGTCTACTGGGCGGACTTTAGCTCCATCGACACCCCCGGAACCTACTTCATTCGAACCGCATCCGGGAAAACGTCCAAAAATTTCAAAATTGGCGATGATGCTTTGACGCGTTCGCTCGATGCCTCGATGTTAGGACTTTATGGTCAACGTTGCGGCGAAGCGGTCAGCTTCGAGTTTAACGGTGCAACGTATAGTCATCAGCCTTGCCATCAGAAGGAAGCTCTTCTCAAGCGCCTGGGTGAAGACGGGTCGCGCGATGACACTGGCGGTTGGCATGACGCGGGTGATTACGGAAAATACGTACGCAACGGGGCTTTTGCAGTCGCTTTCCTGATGAAGGCCTATGAGCACTTTCCAGGATTTCTGGAGAAGCGCACGTTCGCAATTCCTGAAAAAGGCGGCGAAACGCCGGACATGCTTGATGAATCTCGCGTCGAGCTTGAGTGGATCCTTAAGACCCAGTTTGCAGACGGTAGCTTCGCTCACAAGGTGACAGCTCTGAACTTTGAGGCGACAATTCTTCCAGGTAGCGACAATCAAGATCGGTACTTCTTCAGCACGAGCACGACCTCCACAGCTGATGCCGTAGCTGTTTTGGCTCTAGCGGGCCGACTCTATGCAGAATTCGACAAAGACTTTGCCGCGAAGTGCCTCGCCGCGGCTGAGAAGGGCCAAGCATTTCTCGACGAGAATCCCGATGAAATTTTCTCCGATCAGGAGGGGGCCAATACAGGGATGTATGGCAGTGGAGGCGACAAGGATGAACGCCTCTGGGCACTTGCTGAGCTATGGGAAACCACTGGCGATGATAAGTATCTCGCACCGCTTGAAGCATTGGCAGCCGAACTTCCGGTGGCCCATAACTTCGACTGGTCCGAAGCGCGAAACCTCGGGATCTTGACCTACATAGAGTCAGAACGAGAAGGGCGAAACACTTCACTCGTGGAAGAGAAGGGGCGAGAATTCGTGCTGACAGCGGATGACATCGCGGCGCACTCGCTTGCCGATCCTTATGCGCGCGGATTCAGCGGATATTTTGGGGCTCCAACGGCGTGATCGTGCGCATGGCCTTTAACTTGGCGGCTGCGCACCGCATCTATCCCAACACGGCCTATCTTGATGCGATCTCGGGACAGCTCGACCACGTGCTCGGACTGAACGGATTTGCCCGGAGTTTCGTGACGCTTCTTGGGGCTAACCCGGTGAAGAGTCCTCATCACCGTCCCTCGTCAGCGGATGGCAACGCGGATCCTTGGCCCGGGCTCTTGATCGGGGGGCCGCACGCTCAAGGCTCCGACGACCCTCAAGCAATTCCAGGCCTGACTTGGGAAGATGATGAGGACAATTATTGGAACAACGAAGTCGCCATCAACTGGAACACTGCTCTGGTCTATGCACTGGTTGCCGCAGAAGCGACCGCTGGCGATAAGAGCGCCGAGTGCGTACCGAACTGCTTGCCCGAAGTACCCGACGGCATGGGCGGCATGGGCGGTGGGTCGACGAAGTAACCTGATTTTCGTTGACCACGGAAGCATGTCATAGCGCGAAGGAACCGCTTCCATTGCGCTACTTCGCTTCCATTGCGTGTTTTAACTGAACCTTTTTATAGACTTACAGTGCTTGAACTAGCACTGGAAACCCTGATACAAGCCTAAAGATTCGACATGGGGGAAGGGCTTCCATCTCGAAGACTTTGCACAACTCTCTGGACTCGATGATGACCAAAACCGGCCGTACCTTCCGTAATACATTCGCTCTCGCACTCTTAGCGACAGGCGCTACTACTCTCATTGGTTGCAAAGTCATCCCGACTGACCCAGCGCTGGCCAACACCTCGGCGGGAAGACCCTGCAAGAATCAGGAGGCTTTCATTGCCGACGGCGATGACAACGACAACCAGACGATCGTGATCGGTGGTCGTGGTGGCTACTGGTACACCTTTTCGGACATGGACGGCACGGAGATTTGGCCCACCGCTGGCGCCAAGGGCGGCACCTTTGAAATGTCGCCAGGTGGCGCGGAAAATACGCCGTACGCAGCGCGCTTCAAGGGCACTGTTTCAGCGGCTGAGGGGGCAACCCAGGGCGGCATGGGAATGAACTTTGTTGACCCCAAGGGCGGCTACGACGCGTCTCAATACGGCGGCATTTCATTCTGGGCTAAGGCTGGCCCCGGTTCGGTCAACACCGTTCGTTTGAAGGTGCCAGATGGCAACACAGATCCCGATGGCGGCATCTGCAGCGAATGCTTCAACGACTTCGGCATGGATCTGACTCTGACCCAAGAGTGGCAGCACTACATTGTTCCCTTTGGGGCCCTTAAGCAGCTTCCCGGCTGGGGCAAGCCCAAGAAGATGGGCGTGGACAAGAGCCAGCTTTACGGCATTCAGTTTCAGGTCAGCGAGAAGGGCAAGCCCTTCGACATTTGGGTCGATCAGATCAAGTTTACTGGCTGCTCTGACGGTTGAAAAATTGTGTCTTGGAAGGGAGTTCACTTGCGTGAGCTCCCTTTTCGTTTTCCATCATCCTCTCGATCCTTAGAAGTTATATGAAAAAAGCGCATCTCGGTCTGTTCACTGGTCTCCTTCTCCTAGGAGTAGCTTCCATTTCTGGCTGTCAGAGAAAGGGGGGCGGCGGAGCGAATGATGCATCAAGCCAGGGAGAGAGCGGGGTTCCGGCAGGCGGCAACCTGATCAAGAACGCGACTTTCGACACCGGCGGGAGTTTGCCGTGGATGTCCTCATTTTCTCCTCCCGCCAACGGTGAGTTGATTGTGAAAGATGGTGCAGCCTGTTTGACCATCGTGGATGGTGGCACGAACAAGTGGGACGCTCAGGTGCGACATCGAGAAATCGTCGCTCAAGAGGGACATACCTATAATGTCTCGTTCAAGATTTGGTCCGACAAGCCGACGATGGTGGGACCTAAGGTGGGAATGGCGGGTCCTCCCTACAAGGAGTATTGGAACACCACCCTGAAGGTGAACTCCACTCCCCAGGTGGTACGCGGTGGCTTCATTCATCGGGAGGCGGACGACCCGACAGTGGAGTTTGCTCTTCATATGGGAGGCAACATGCTTCGGGACACTCAGCTTCCCGTCACGATCTGCATCGATGATATCTACCTGAGCGACCCCCAATACACTCCGCCCCCGTCCGCCGCTCTCGCTTCCGTTCCCAAGGTGCGCATCAATCAGGTTGGCTATTTCCCCGGCGCTGAAAAGGTTGCCACCTTGGTCACTGAGAGTTCAGAGCCCTTGGATTGGACCCTTGTTCAAGCAGGCGAGACCGTTGCAGAAGGCAAGACGACACCGTTCGGACTCGACAGCGACAGCGGTGACAGCCTTCATGAGATCGACTTCACGAAGGTCAGAAAAGAAGGAACTGGCTTCGTACTTTCGGTTGGCGACGACAGCAGTACCGCTTTCGAAATCTCGAATTCGATCTATTCAGACCTCAAGTACGACGCTCTGCGCTATTTCTATCACAACCGCAGTGGCATCGAGATCAAGATGCCCCACGCTCAAGGTGAGCAATGGACTCGACCCGCGGGTCACGCGACGAGCGACAAGGCTGTTCCCTGCGCAGCGGACGCAGGCTGTGACTACAAGCTGGACGTGAGCAAGGGCTGGTATGACGCCGGTGATCACGGGAAGTATGTCGTCAACGGAGGGATCTCCGTTTGGACGATGATGAACCAGTTCGAGCGCTGGAAAGTTCGCGGGGATGTTTCGGCATTTGCTGACGGCAAGTTGGACATTCCGGAAAGTGGAAATGGGGTGCCCGATATTCTCGACGAAGCGCGTTGGGAAATGGAATTTCTGCTGGGAATGCAGGTCCCCCAGGGCAAGCCCAAGGCGGGAATGGCGCATCACAAGATGCATGACACCCAGTGGTCAGCACTAGGAATCGCGCCCCATGATGCGGAGAAGACGATGAAGCGTGAACTTCGTCCCGTCTCGACGGCAGCCACCCTCAACCTTGCCGCAACAGCTGCTCAGGCAGCTCGCCTGTTCACGGGTTACGACGCAAAGTTCTCAGCCCGCTGTTTGGCCGCTGCGGAAACGGCGTGGATTGCGGCAAAGCAGTATCCGGCTATCTACGCCGATCCCAAAGACAGCCAGAGTGGTGGTGGTCCCTACGACGACGCTGATGTCAGCGATGAATTTTTCTGGGCAGCCAGCGAACTCTATATCACCACGAAGAAGGGGGAGTACTTGAGCTCGCTCAAGGGCTCTCAGCATTACAACCATCCAGTTCAGGTCGCAGATAGCGTGCCTTCGGCGATGAGTTGGGGACAGACTGGTCCGCTTGGAACGATTTCTCTTGCGATCTCAGGTTTGCCCGAGGCGAAAGCCCAGCAGAAGCATCTGGTGAGTTCGGCGGACCGTTTCAAGGCGCTGATCGAACAGCAAGGGTATCGCATGCCCTTTAGCGCCGGAGAAAGCGGGAAGTACCCCTGGGGCTCTAACTCTTTCATCATCAACAACATGATGGTGCTGAGCTATGCCTATGACTTCGCCGGCAAAGATGAGTACCTTGAGAGCGTGGTCCTCGGCATGGACTACCTGCTCGGTCGCAACGGCATGGGCCAGTCCTACGTGACAGGCTACGGCTCAAATCCGCTTCGCAATCCCCACCATCGCTTTTGGTCCCACCAGTACGACCCGAAGTTCCCGGCAGCCCCCCCTGGGGCGGTGTCGGGCGGGCCAAACAGTGGACTTCAGGACCCTTATGTGAAGGCTGCTGGGCTTCCTGGTTGCCAACCCCAGAAGTGCTTCATTGACCACATTGAGGCCTGGTCGGTGAATGAAATTACGGTGAACTGGAACGCTCCCTTCGCTTGGGTCGCCGCCTACCTCGACCAAAATGCCCCGCGTGCGAAAGCCAAACCTTGAGCGCATTGGGGCTTTCGTTCCCCTTCCATGATTCGGTTGGAAGCGGGCGTCTTTTCATTGTATCCGAGCCCATTGGTTCCCTTCTGGACGTCTGTTTCTTTCCAGCTATGTTACAAAGGTAGCGCTTCCATGAGTGCCCAAGAGGGGACCTGGGAAGCGAAGCCTCATTGTTCGGACGGCGACCTCGGATAACGGTCGTCTCCAAGTCCTCACACAGTTATCCTGCCAAAAATCCCCGCCAAACACTTCGGCATGCAGCGCGAAGTCACTTCACGAAGAGAGAATATTTAGATGCGCTTTGGACATTTTGACGACGAGAACAAAGAGTACGTCATCACCACTCCCAAAACCCCGTTCCCGTGGATCAACTATCTCGGATCTGAGGAGTTTTTCGGTCTCGTTTCTAATCAGTCAGGGGGTTACTGCTTCTACCGCGACGCGAAACTGCGTCGCCTGACGCGCTATCGATACAACAATGTCCCCACCGATGACGGCGGGCGCTACTTCTACATCAAGGAAGGGGACACTGTCTGGAACCCTTCTTGGGGCCCCGTCAAGACCGATCTCGACGAGTACGAATGTCGCCACGGACTCGGTTACTCGCAGATCAGCGGTAAGAAGAACGACCTCTCAGTATCGACTCTCTTTTTCGTGCCTGTGGGCAAGACCTGCGAGGTTCATTCGGTCACTCTGAAGAATGAAGGAAAGACTGCCAAGAAGTTCCAGCTCTTTTCCTTCATCGAGTGGTGCTTGTGGAACGCCGAAGACGACATGACGAACTTCCAGCGGAACTACTCCACTGGCGAGGTCGAAATCATGGGCGGCGGCAGCACCATCTATCACAAGACCGAGTTCAAAGAGCGTCGTAATCACTACGCATTTTATCACGTAAACAGCGCTGTTTCAGGCTACGACACGGACCGCGAGACGTTCATCGGTCTCTACAACGGCTTTCACGAGCCCCAGGTAGTCCTCGAGGGCAAGAGCCGTAACTCGAAGGCCGCTGGCTGGTCACCTGTTGCCTCTCATGGACTTGATGTTGAGCTCGCCCCGGGTGAGGAAAAGACCCTCGTCTTCGTGCTCGGTTACGTTGAGGTCGACAAGGACGACAAGTGGGAGTCCAAGAGCGTCATCAACAAGAAGCCGGCGGAAGCTCTCATCGCTCAGCTTGATTCCAAAGAGAAGGTTCAAGCGGAACTCGGCAAGCTCAAAGAATACTGGGACGGTCTGCTGAGCGGTTACTCGGTCAAGTCGAATGACGAGAAGCTCGACCGCATGGTGAACATCTGGAACCAGTACCAGTGCATGGTCACCTTCAACATGTCTCGCTCCGCCTCGTTCTTTGAGAGCGGCATTGGTCGCGGCATGGGTTTCCGCGACTCTAACCAGGATTTACTCGGCTTCGTTCACCTGATCCCTGAGCGTGCTCGCGAACGTATTTTGGACATCGCTGCGACCCAGTTCGAGGACGGCGGCGCCTATCACCAGTACCAGCCGCTCACCAAGCGCGGCAACAATGCCGTCGGAAGTGGCTTCAATGATGACCCGTTATGGCTCATCCTTGGTGTGGCTGCCTACATCAAGGAATCGGGCGATTTCGCCATTCTCGACGAGATGGTTCCCTTCGACAACGACGAGACCAAGTCGCAAACACTGCTCGAGCACTGCAAGCGTTCGCTTGACCACGTTACCAATAATCTCGGCCCGAACGGTCTGCCTTTGATTGGTCGCGCGGACTGGAACGATTGCCTCAACCTGAATTGCTTCTCGGAAACACCCGGCGAGTCTTTCCAGACGACAGAGAATCGTGAAGGACGCACGGCTGAGTCGATCTTCATTGCCGGTATGTACGTTTCGATCGGTCCGATGTACGCGGAAATGGTCGAGCGCAACGGCGACAAGGCGGAAGCAGAGCGCGCGCGTACCAACATCGCGAAGATGGAGAAGGTTGTGCTCGACAAGGGTTGGGACGGCGAGTGGTTCCTTCGCGCTTACGATTTCTTCGGCAAGAAGGTGGGCTCCAAGGACAACAAGGAAGCGAAGATCTTCATCGAGCCCCAGGGCTACTGCGTCATGGCAGGAATTGGCGTGAAGACCGGCGAAGCCGTCAAGGCGCTTGATTCAGTGAAAGAGCTTCTCGACTGCGAGTACGGAATTGTTCTCAACAACCCCGCCTTCACCGAGTACGTCATCGAGTACGGTGAGATCTCAACTTACCCGGCCGGCTACAAGGAGAACGCTGGCATTTTTTGCCACAACAACCCTTGGGTGATGATCGCTGAAACGGTCGTGGGTCGTCCCGAACGTGCTTGGGAGTACTACAAGAAGATCGCTCCTTCTTACTTGGAGGACATCAGTGATTTGCACCGCACCGAGCCCTACGTTTATGCGCAGATGATTGCTGGCAAGGACGCCGTAAAGCCTGGCGAAGCAAAGAACAGTTGGCTCACCGGTACCGGTTCGTGGAACTTCGTAGCCATCAGCCAGTACTTGCTCGGTGTGCGTTGTGAGTGGGAGGGCCTGATGGTCCAGCCGTGCATGACGAAAGACGTTCCCGAATACACGGTCACCCGTCGTGCTCGTGGGGCGATCTACAACATCAAGGTGAAGAACAGCGGAGCAGCGGCACCCGCCAAACTGACCGTGAACGGCAAGGCGATTGAAGGCAACTTGGTCCCCTACGCTAAAGCAGGAGAGACTGTCGAGGTCGTCTGCGAGCTATGAGCCGACGATAAAGGCTACTTGGGTCTCCCCGAGACGGAGCAAGGGTGGTTGTTAGATAAAGCAACCAGGTACTATTTCGGCAAAAGAGGCAGTTTCACACTCTGAGACTGCCTCTTTTTTGGCACGCGTTCCTACATTCACGCGGCAGAAATCTACTCGCTCTGTAGTCAAGATACAGATTCCGGCTCCTCGGTTGAGACTTCTGTGGCAGGCCATTTTCGGTAGCGCTACCATTGCCCTATGCTTTTATCTCGTCGCCCTGCTTACAAATCATTAGGTACGTCCCAGTGGGTGTTTCTCGCACTCGCCGCTGCAAGCGCCATGGCACTCGTGCCCGCCTGCTCACCTGTCGCCCCGGGCGGTGATGGTGATGGTAATGGTGGCGACGGAGATGGTGACATCGGTGGCGGCCTCAATCCCGGAGATGGTGACGGCGACATCGGTGGCATCCCAGGTGATGGAGATGGTGACGGTGACGGTGGGGGAGGTCCGAGCGGCAACTATTGCAACGACTTCAAGCTTGATTTTACACCGAAGACGCCGACGGTTTATATTCTCGTAGATCGGTCGAGCAGCATGTTCGGAGATCAGATGTTTTGGACTACTCTCAAGTCGGGAGTTCTTCCAGTCGTCAATCAGCTCCAGGCTGACGTCAGGTTCGGCTTTGGAAGCTATACAGGTCAAAACGGTACGTGCATGGGGCTGACTCCGGGCGCGCCGATTGAAGCAAATAACTACGCAGCAATTGAAGCGGCCTACAACAGTCTGGCGGCACCCATGGGGAAGGGGGAGACCCCGACCGCTTTGGCGATCAGTCAAGCGTCCAATCTCCTGCTTGCCGATACCAGTCCCGGTGACCGCTTTATCCTGCTGGTCACCGATGGCGATCCCGACTTCTGTGATGATCCCGATCCTCGTTGCGGAGCGGACGCTCTCATTGCGTCCCTGCAAGTTGCGGCATCGAAAGGGGTTCAAACTCTGGTATTTGGAATCGAGAATGATGGGATCAAGAATCCGTTGTGGTTTGATTACTTCGCGCAGGCCGGCCAGGGGCAACTTCCCGCGATGGCGGATGGAGTTGACCCCAATAGTGGTTTGAAGAACTGCAGCGGAGGGACAGGTGACGGAGCTTGGTCAGTCTTCAGAACGGCCAATGGGGGTTCCACGGACACTGCTGCGGGCATGTATTCTCCAGAAGGCGGGACTGCAAGTGCATTCTTGGATGCCGATCCAGCGGCCCTCGCCACAAAAATTCAGGCGTCGGTTGCTGGCCTCAAATCCTGTACCTTTGACTTCAATTTTGATGTGAAGGATACCTCAAGGGGCGACATCTTCGTGGGTGATTTGGTAACGCCAATTCCCAAGGAAGATTGGACAATGCCGACGACCTCAAGCCTGGAGCTAGTGGGAGCGTCATGTGAGAGCTGGAAGTCTGAGGGGGTCACGGAGTTTTTCGCCGGTTTCCCTTGCGACGCGATCATCGTGAAGTAGTTTTTCGACCAGAAGCAGGCATGAAGAAAGCCGCCCGACGTATCGTCGAGCGGCTTTTTTTTCTGCAACAAGAAAGGCTTGCTCAGTCCCCGCAGCCGACGCGGGACGAAGCGACAGCAACGTCATCCACATAGATGTCGCCCGGGAGCTGGCTTGAAGTGGAAAACATTCCAAGACGAAGATGCGTGATCTTTTCCGTCACCCCTGGGGCTTCAATCGCGTCAACGTCGGCTTTGCCGTTCGACTTGTAAACGAGTTTCTTGCCGTCGACGTAGGTCTCCACCTTTAAGCTGGTGCCTTGCTGAATATGCGCTTCGAAGCAGTACCAGCTGTCACGGGGAATAGGAGTATCACCGTCACACCCGGTGTGCTCCTCGCCAAAACCGATCAACGTGACCTGAGGACCGGGGGATTCGGTGCACGGTTGTTTGCTACGATGACCGAAGCGAACCGAGGGGTCGTCGCTCTTGGCATCAATCGCTTTTTGGGGAATGAGTTCCATGGCGAGAACTTCTTTGTCGGTGAGATCTACGTTGGAGTCCCAGTACATGTACGCGCGGACCCAAAAGTCATCGGGTGCGGCAATGCTCTTTGCGAGCCGACACGGCGCATAGATCGCTTTGCTGATTTTGAGAGTTTGAGTGCTTGCTCCGCGAGGCAGCGGAAGCGCGGACGCGCCCATGTAGGCTACATCTGCGCATTCGGAGGTTCTGTCGATCCAGCCATCTCCGCTGGGAAGTCCGTCCGGTGCCAAACTTTCAAACGTTTCGCAAAGGATGTCAGCACCGGCGCAACCAACACCTGTGCCAGGTGTACCGCCACCAGTCCCCACGCCGCCACCCGTGCCGAGATCACCACCCGTGCCTACGCCACCGCCGGTGCTGCTGACGCCGCCGCTTCCGGGTTCACTTCCGGTGCCCTGCACGCCGCCTGTACCAGGGGGGCCGCCAGAGCCACCAGAAGCGGTCATCTCGCTGTCGTCGAGGTCAGTGTCTCCTCCAGTTGCGGAGCAGGCGAAGAGAAGAGCGCAGGAAGATAGTGCGGTGAGCGCGAGCAAATAGGAGCGATTCATGAGGGCATTCGTGTTTCGAGCTGGACCGTGCGTTTGGCCCAGGTAAAAGTAAGCAAAGCGCCCCGAGGAAGGGGACCGCTTCTCGGAAATGGTAGCGCTGCCTGGCTTGTGGCGCATTGAAAGAGTCGAGAGACGATGGTGCTATCGACGCGACGCTTCAAGCCGACTGCAATATTCGATCAAACACGATGTGCGTAAAAGTCATACTGCAGCAGCATTGGCATTTGCATCTGTTTCGGCATCGAGACGCTTTGCGTCCTCATCTGTCACGTGAAACGGCGCAAGCCAGGTCACGATGAAGCTAGGAATCGTCGCAATCATCACGAACCAAAAGTAAGGTACGTAACTGGTCTCGCCGAGCCAAGTCTTGATGTAGCCACTGACCATGCCCGTGGACATCATGCAGAAGCCCATCAGCGCAGTCCCAATCGCGTAGTGGGCCGTCTTGTACTTACCCGGCGCGAGCTGCTGCATCATGTAAATCATGTGCCCTACGGCGCCAAAACCGAAGCCGAACTTTTCCGCGGTGACCACGAACCCAATCAAGCTCACGCTCTCTGGTTGGGTCATTCCGAGATAGATGTAGGTCGCATTGGGGACGTTCATCATGCAACAAAGCAGGAAGAGGACCTTCGTATTGAGGCCTTTTTTCGCCACAAACACGCCACCAAGCAGTCCGCCCAGAAGGAATCCGACCATCCCGTAAACGCCGTTGATGTCACCGAGAATTTGATTAGACAGTCCAAGTCCGCCGTTTTCTCGCGTGTTCATCATGAAGAGTGGGCCGACCTTGTCGAGCAGTCCCTGACCAAAACGATACAGATAGGCGAAGGCGAGCATCATCCAAATGCCCTTCTTCTGAAAAATCGTTTTGAACGAGTCCACCGTAGTACCAACGGCTTCGGCAGCATTACGGGGCGCGTCTTTGGCCTTGGCTCCCGAGGGAAGGAATTTCAAGTGATAGAGCGCTAACAATGCGAGGGTTGCTGCGATAACGAAACAGATCACCTGCCAAGATGAGGCCCAGTCCATTCCTCCGTCGTTGAGTACTCCCGAGTAGCGAACGAGAACGCCTGACGCGAAAATCGGTCCGATGCTCCAACACAGAGACTGAAAGCCAGTATATTTTGCCTGGTCTTTGCGATTCAGCGCAGTGACGTAGACGCCATCTGCTGCGATATCCTGCGTGGCGCCGAAGAACCCCGCCGCGAGGAAGAGCGCGAGGGTAATCGAGACAAATGAAGGCAGCTTGAGTGCCGCGCCCGCCAAGGCAAACATCAATCCAATCCCGAATTGCATCGTGACGACGAAGAACTTCTTCGTCTTGAACATCTCAAGCAGCGGTGCCCAAAGAAACTTCACCACGTACGGGAAGGCCAGCGCGCTACCCCAGAACGCTGCTTTCTCGTCAGACATTCCAAGATTCCGATACATGATGGTCGTGACAAGGGTCACGGTCATGTAGATGGTTCCCATTCCGAAGTAGCTGGTCGGGACCCACAGAATGGGATGGGCTTGTTTCTCACCTAAGGCCGCACCGGCCCTCTGTTCCACGCTCATGGGCGCGCACCCTACACTATATCGGTGCGAAATCGCATCCACGAATCGTGTTCTACCCTCCTAATTTCAGCTGGATCCAAAGCAGAGGATGTGGGCCACCAAAGAGGGGCAGGACCAGACTCGCGAGGTCAGACGCAAGGTCTCGGCCTAGGCTCGCTTTCTTCGCTCCGAGAGCTCCTTCTGGATGGTCGCCATTGTTGCAGCATTGAGCGGGTAGATAGCCAGAACCGCGCAAGCTCCGACCGCACCTACGGCGGGGAGGAAGCTAATCATGTAGCGCAGTCCTTGAATCGTTTCGACGGATTGCGGTTTGTTCGGCTGGTATCCGATAGCGGCGAGCAGGAAGCCCCCAAGCATGCCGCCCACTGTCCAGCCTAGCTTCTGGGCTAGAGATGAAGCGCTCATGATCATGCCCGTAGCTCGTCGCCCTGTTTTCCATTCCGAGAAATCAGCAGCATCGGTGTACATCGCAAAAACCAACGCAGCGGTTGGACCCATCATGAAGTTGATGAAGAAGTTGACGCCCATGATGCTCCATACGGCGCTGGCCGGAATGAAATAGAAGCTGACCGTGAGCACAGTCGCACCGCCCATGAGGAGTAGGTAGGTTCCGCGGTTGCCTAACTTTCTCGCCAAAGGAGCACCAAGGGGTGTGCCCAGAATCGCAGCGATCGAGCTGGCGGTGAAGTACAATGAGGTAAGTTCCCCTGCACTCCAGGTACCGCTGATGAAACTTTGGTCCCCCACGTAGTACTTAAAATAGTAAGCGGCGGCGGCGTTGCGGATACTGATTTGAGCCAGAGTAAAAATACCGAGAGCAAATAGGATTAGCCATGGCACGTTCGTGAGAAGGCCTTTTGCGTCAGCCAACACATCTGACGTTTGTCCCTGGGGCGGGCGCACGCGCTCTTTGGTTGAAAGGAAAGTGATGATCCAAAAAGCAATAGCAATCACGCCAAAGACCATCATGGTCATCGCAAATCCTTGGCGTTCGATGACTTGCTTGATTGCGCCATCGATCGTGTCCTGAAGCGTGCTCGCATCGAGCTGAGTCCCGCTTGCAGAAGCTTCCGCTTGAAGTCGGCTAGTGGTCTCGGCCGTGAGTCGAGCCTTTGTCGCCGGATCGACTTCGCCTCCGAAAAAAGCCACTAGGGGCAGCAGGGTCATACTCACAATGAGTCCCCCCGAGTAAGCGCCCACGAAGCGATACGTACTGATCGACGTCCGCTCAATGGGGTCTGCAGACATCACACCCATCAGCGAAGAGTAGGGAAGGTTGATGGCGGTGTAGACCATTCCAAACAGCGTGTAGGTGACGAAGGCGTAGATGACTTTCGAGTCTTGTGCCCAGTTCGGGGTTGTGAAGGTCGCTACGCCCAACACGGCGAAAGGCACCACCATCCAGATGAAGTAAGGGCGAAATTTTCCCCAACGAGTTTCTGTCTTGTCGGAAATGATGCCCATCATTGGGTCGTTCACCGCGTCCCAAAGGCGTGTGATGCCGAAGAGCGTGCCGACTAGTGCAGCGGAGATGCCAAAGACGTCAGTGTAAAAATACGTCCCGTAGAAGACGAAGGTCATCCAAAAGAGATTGGACGCCGTGTCTCCAAGGGCGTAACCGATCTTTTCCTTGACGGAGACGCGTTCTGTTGTTTCGGGGGGTGACGGGGAGAGTAGATCGTTAGACATAGGCTCAGGCATTCCTCCAGGCGCGGACCTCTAGAGTGGCTTTGCCCTAACATGCTTTGCGCTGGTACTGGAAGCGCTTTTGTTTCTATGTTTCCGGTCGCTTCAATATTTATCAGCCACGGCCTCGGTGTGTGCCACGCGAAGACTCTAATTGCTTCAGCTCGCTGCCGTCAGCGAGCGTGCATCGAGTAGGTGGCAGTTCGGTGCTCTCTTCGACGCGTAGGATTACCGCCCGACCTTTCGCTTTGAAGAAGGCATCAACACCTGAGGTAGCTCCCGCACTCTCAATCGAATGCAGACTTGAGGTCAGTGCGCTGGGTCGTGCTCGGTGGGCATCCCCGGGTCCCGCAGGATCGGCACTTTCCAAGCCACAAAGAAGCTGGGAATGGTGGCGACGAGCACCCACACGAAGTGCATCTTGTAGCCCAGCGCGTCGGAGATGTAGCCGCTGAAGGTTGAGGGCAGAAGGAAGCCCAGGAACATGATGGCGGTGCCGAAAGCATAGTGAGCCATCTTGTATTTTCCGGGAGCGACTTCCTGCATGATGAATAGGGGCAGTCCCACGAAGCCAAAGCCCCAGCCGAAGGTTTCAATCAGCACCACGCCGTTCACAATCGCCAGACTTTCCGGGCGCACTGTGGCCAGGAACAGGTAACAAGCGTTGGGAATATTGAAGGCGGCACACAGAATCAAAAGTGAACGCTTCAGTCCTAGCTTCGACGTCATGAACCCGCCGGTGAGGGAACCAGCAACGAAAGCGATTGACGCAAAGACCCCGTACGCAACTCCAACATCTGAAGTCGTGAGTCCGAGCCCGCCCGCTTCTCGAGAGGCGCGCAGAAAGAGCGGGACGATTTTCACTTGGTTGCCTTCGCTGAAGCGAAAGAGGCAGATGAAAGCGATTGCCCACCAGATATTCTTCTTTTGGAAGAACGTCCGAGTTACATCGCCGAATGTCCGAAAAACATCGCCGACGGTCTGTCCTTTCGCAACTACGGCGCGGTGCGAGGGCAAGCTGCGCATGTGCCACGCGCCCGTGATAACCATCAACACACCAACGGCCCCCATGGCTGCCATCCAGGCCGGATTGACTCCCCATGTTTCCTCGAGCTTTCCGGCCGCAACCACCAGGCCGCCTTGGGCCAAGAATCGCGCAATGTTGTACGAGGCACCTTGGATGCCGACGTATTTCGCTTGAGTGGGGCTATCGAGGGTATTTACGTAGATGCCATCAGCGACGATATCGTGGGTGGCGGAGTTGAAGGCAATCAGAGCGAATAGAGCTAGCGTAATCGGAAGAAAGTTGTCCGACGGAACCGCCAGGGCCAAACATCCGAACGCCGCACCACCAAAAAGCTCCGTGAAGATGACTGCCTGCTTCTGGTTGCGGATGAGCTCCATGAGTGGGCTCCACAGCGGCTTGAGAATCCAAGGGTAGGTGATCAGCGAAGTGAAGAAGGCAATCTCGCCGTCCTTCAATCCGAGGCTCTTGTACATGAGCACCGACACCATGACAGTCACTACGTTGGGGAGGCCCTCCATGAAGTAGAGGGTCGGGACCCAAGACGCGGGGGACTTCGCGCCAGAAGCTGGAGGCGCGTCGTGATTCGTACTCATGGAAGCGAGTATTCCACGGCAAGGCGCTGTGTTCGTGTTCTTTTCCGACTGGAACGATTGCTCGAATTGTTCACTCCGTTCGCCCCAACGAAAAAAGCCCCATCTCGCAGGGAGACAGGGCTTTTCCTCATCGGTCTTTCAGACTCTCACCACCACATGGAGGCTTCGAGCTTGATCACGTTCTCATCGGGGAGAAGCGTGGGCGCTCCGCGATTGCCAGGAGTCTGACCGTTCGAGTGCTGACCAAAGCCGCTGGGGGGTGGGGGAGAAGGCGAGGGCTGAGTACAAGAGAGACGCAAGGGAAGGCCGCTGTTGTCGGCGTCGTTACCACCGTAGATGCTTCCCGGTCGGAAAGGGTCGTCCGCGGGACTTGAGACGAACCCAGTGCTGTCTTGGCACATACGCTTGTCGTAGAAGTATCGCGAGTACTGGAGGCTGATCTGTTCGTGGGTGACCATCTTCGTGTGGAAGCTAATGCGCGGCGAGAGAATGGCGAAGCCTTGATTCTTGAGCAAGCTGTTGCTCGTTGGATTCAGGCGGTCGAAACGAAGACCAGCGCTCATGAAGTCGAGAGGGAAGAACTCAAGGTCTGCACCGAACTTGATCTTGGTGGTTCCGTCCTGACGAAGGTCATCAATCGTGTATCCGCGGGTTCCGTTGTCGACGCCGTACAAAGCGGTCAAGCGCTCAACTTCGACGTCTCCCACACTGATATGGTTGAACATGCCGTAGAGTTTGGCCTTGAGGTCCATGTTGCCGGGCAGGATGCCGAAGTTGGCGAGACCGAGCTCGTATTGGATGAGTGCGGTACCGACTCCACCGTCACCGTTCGAGCAGGACTCGTTAGGCGCAGATGCGGTGCAGAAGGGCGATTCAAGGTAGTTGTCGACGACACCTAGGCTGAAGTTACCTGCGCCCAGCGAGTGGATCGACTCCACTGCATTGTCGACAACGAGTGCGTTCGACAGGATCTGGTAGGAGTAACCGGCATAGAGGTAGCCGAGCAGACCGAAGTCTAGCTTACCGTCGAGACCGAGAATGGTCTGGCTGCCGTGGGGGTACTCGGGGCCCCACACAGACATCTGACCGCTGATTCCGCCGGGTCCGCCAGCGAGCTCCGTGCCGTCTGGGCGGCTGCCTTGGTCGTCATGGATCGAGCATTGTGCGCCAGCAGTGGCTCCATCCGGTCCGTCGGCTAGGATGCAACCGCCGCTGCCCGGAAGGTACCCAGGATAGGTGGGAACCACTTCCTGGGCCGACCACGCGTGCATCGCGTGGAGTCCGAACTTGAACTCAGGGAAGTTGAGGAAGAAGTGACCATGAGCGAGAGTGGTGAAACGCGCTCGGTTGAACATCTGCGGATCGGGCTGCTTGGCACCGAAGCCACCTTCAACAGCGATGTCGAATGCGGGCAATCCAATATCAACGCGCGCCGTGCCGCCGAGTGTATGGGTTCGACCGATCAAGTAAGTGTCGTACTCACCAGCGTCGTAGACGCCGGCCATACCGTAACGCGCCCAGTGAGAACCCACTTTGACGTTGAAGTTGACGTTCTCGAAACCAAGATCGTGGTTCACCTCAACCCAGCCCTGGCCAATGCCGAACTGAGCGATGTTTTCCTTCCAGGAAGCGTCGGTAAACTGGAAGGCCTGAATGGCCAACGTACCGCTCACAGTGCCGTTGCCGACCGAGAAGAACATTTCTGCCCAGTCCTTGCGGTTGTGAGAGGTGAACTGCCAGCTGGCGTACTGATCGTCCGGAATGACGGGATAGTGGATCGAAGTTTTCTTGGGGAGCAGGCGTCCGGTGGGGTTGCCATCGACATCGTGCTCAACGACTTGACCGTCGGGGTTATTCGCCGCACCTGCTTCACGAATGTGCTGCGGTCCGCCGTTGGTTCCAAAACCGAGTCGCATCGGTGCACGGAAGTAGCCGCTGTAGGAGAACGCCCAGTTGGTGTCGTCCTTGGGGCCGCTGCGTGTTGCTCCAGTGCTGCGTTCAGGAAGCTTCTCGAGATCTGGTTCTGCGACGAGGGCGGGCTCGGCATTCGTCATGACAGGCGGAGCTGCAGCAGTGGTGCCCGCCGCCTGGAAGCCAGCAGTGGTCGAGCCACTTGCTTCACCTTCGCCGTTGAGATTCACATCAGATGGTGCGCGCTCGTCTTCAGGAGCCGCGTCGTCTGCGGGCGCAGCTTCCTCGGTGGGGGATTCCTCGGGGAGTTCATCGAGGGTAACAGCTTCTTGAGCGAAAACCGTGGCCGGAGCCAGGAACGCCAAAATGGTAAGTGGAGTAGTGAGATTCCGCATAGTCTTTCCGTGTGGGGACAGTGAGAGCGCTACCATTCAGCGGGTTGCAGCCGCAATAGAATTCCCCTCTGTCGAAACCTTTGAGAACTATTCGGCTGCTATGAGAGACGCCGAAGCCCGCTGAACCATGAAGGGCCCTCCGGGCGGCACGTTCTTATCAGAGCAGAACGGGAGCCGAAACAAATTTCGACGGCTTTACAGGCAGTTGAGCAAGATCTACTGACTGAAAGAACAGGTGGAAGCGACGAAGTAATAGCTTCCACTCGCCTTTTTGAGTTCCAGCAGCATCTGAAAATATTTTGAGGGAGTGGTCGGGACTCGCGCTTGTTTCACCATCCGGAGACTCCGAGCTCGTGGACTATTTGTTCAAGGTCCACCGCTGAGCACGACGTAGAGGACAGGGACGGCCGCTCCTACCAGCGCGAGTATCCCGGCCCTTCCGAAAATTCCCTTGCGGCCGGAAAACATAAAGAGACCGCTGGTCGCTAGATAGAGCAGAAAGATTGCGTAGGCATCAGCCACGTAGGTCCAAGCGGCCTTGCCTCGATTGAGGTGGAGCCAATTGGCCAGTCGAAGCAGCGGTCGAGACTCCTGGCCTTCTTCGCGGACGGAAGCGGAGTCCAAGTCAACGTAGAGAGTCGTGTGCTCCAAGGTGATGTCGAGGTGCCGTTCGTCGAGTGCGTAGACATCGGTCGGCGATTCACCACGGCCTAGTGATTCGAGAATCCCGTGCGCGGATTTCATATTTCGCTCACGATCGCCCGGGGTGAAGGAAGCGGGTAGATCCCTGAGTGAATACTCTTGATTGATCTGGCTGAAGTTAGGATCCCAGTCCGCGATGTGGTTCACCGCGATTCCGCTCATTGCGTAGACGAATGTGAGTCCAATCGCGAGGTATCCCACGTCGCGATGAACAATTCGGAGCCATTTTCTCCACAGAAATCGTTTCGCACGCTGTTTAGAGGGAGGCCGGTGCATGGGGTCGTTAGCGTTCATTGATGCAGGCCAACTCTACGCGTAGCGCTCTTCCTTCCAAGGATCCGCGTGGTTGTTGTAGCCGCGCGTTTCCCAATAGCCTGGCTCATCGCGGCTCACAAAACGTACACCGGTCACCCATTTCGGACTCTTCCAAAAGTAGAGATGAGGATTGACCAGCCGCACCGGCGCACCGTGTGCACGTGCTAAACGCTGACCATTGAGCTGCCACGTGAGGAGCACGTCCTCATGAAGGGCGTGCTCAAGGGTGGTGTTGGCCGTGTAACCATGAGCGGCTTCAATCACAACATGTCTGGCTGAGGCTTTCACTCCGGCTCGCTTCGCTAGGTCGCGAAGACGTACCCCTTTGAACTTGGCATCGAACACCGACCAGCCCGTGACACAGTGAACATCCAGAGCTAGCTCAACGGGAGACGAGTTCGACAATTCAGCCAGAGTCAATGAAAAGGGGTGCTCCACTTCGCCGCTGACTTTGAAGGTGAACTGACTGGGACGAGGATCTCCCGGAGTTCCGCCCATGGGCTTGAGCTCGCGCAGTAGACGTTGTCCAGGCGGCAGGCGAGGGCGCCCATCCTTGCGCTGTCCTGCGTGGGCTTCAGCGATGTAGTTGTCGACAAACACATAACTGGCCCCACCTAGGGCAGTGATCACTGCACCTGTACCCGCTGATTGAACAAATCTCCGTCGAGTGACCAGTCGTTCCAAAGCGGTCTGTTCATCGTTTTCAGGCAGATTCGCTTGGTCTTTCGCTGAGAGTTTCTGGTCAGCGGGCTCGGTCAATCCATTCATCTCAAGTCCTACTGTCTGGGGTGACAAGAAGTTTCTAGAAAAGTGTGGCACACTCTGAGCACCCTATGTGCCGATTATTTGGCTTTCGCAGCGTAATTCCCAGTCAGGTCCACAGTTCGCTGGTAGCAGCCGAAAACGCCCTGGGTGTGCAGAGCAATCAGCATCCCGACGGTTGGGGGGTGGCGTTCTTTGTCGATGGCACCCCACATGTCACTCGAAGTCCCATGACCGCCGTGAGTGACTCGCTGTTTCACCGCGTCAGTGGGGTCGTGGCCTCAGAAACGGTCCTGGCTCACGTGCGACAGGCAACTCAGGGCAAGAACAATGTACTCAACTGCCACCCCTTCCAGTACGGGCGCTGGGTAGGGGCTCACAATGGCGACATTCCCAATCTCGCCGAGAAGCGGGAAGAACTACTCGCTGAGATTGTCCCCCACCTTCGACGCTACGTTCTGGGGGAAACCGATAGCGAACTCATTTTCTTCCAGTTCCTCTCGCGATTGGCTGAGTTTGGTCCGCTTGGTCGTACCCACGCTGTCACTGATGTCGTTTCTGCTCTTCGCGCAACAATTCACCGCGTTCGGCAAATCTGCGATGATGAGGAGACTCAATCGCTGCTGACGTTCATGGTCACCGACGGGCAGAGTCTTGCTGCGACTCAAGGAGGAAAGCCGCTTTATTATTCCACGCACAAGCATCGTTGTCCCGAGCGCGATACTTGTCCCAGTTTGTCAGCGGAATGTGAAGCACCCACACGCAGCGGGTTTGTGAATCACCTGATCATTTCAAGCGAACGCCTTCAGGGCGAGAATGTTTGGATTGAACTTTCGCCAGGCGACGTGATGGCCGTCGATCATCGGATGCAGGTGGTTAGCGGCAATATCACCAGGAGGGATCTTCCGATACTAGGGAGCCAGCGCATGGTTGCGTTGGGTGCGGGAAGCTGATGTTTCGCCGAATTTCCTGCGCTTTTTGTGCTGGCGCTCGCCCTGATGAAAACATTGCTGCTGCGATCCAAGACCAGGGGGAATGCCTTGACTCGCTTCGCAGAACAGTACGGATCGGAAGGACTTATTGGAGTCGATCTCCGTGAAAAATCGGCGCTTGAGAGGGCAGGCCGTTGTATCGCTTGCGGACGCTGCGATGCGGGACAGGCGCAGCGTATCGCCTCAAGTGGCGGGCGCTACCGCGGGCTGATGCACTTTGCTCTTTCTGGAGTTCGCTCTATGCCTGATTACTCGGCAGTCGCAGAACAAATTGAAGGCATCGATGATGACGCATTTCGGGCCGCTGAACGGCTCTGTCCAACCCAAGTCCCCCTGCTAGAACTCGCGACTTTGGTGCGTCACCATGCCGCTCGAAGCCATTCGTGTAGCCTCGCGAGCGTCGACTAGCTTGTTTTCTGAAGCGCTCGCTTGTTTTCTGAAGCGCTAGTTTGGTCTCGACGCGCGCCGCGTCAGACGAGGTGGAGGCGAGGGGCGACTCCATAGGCCGCGAGATGCCCGCTCTCTTCGGCGACATAGACGTTGCAGCTGTCGTCGACACGCAGCAAATCCGGGATGAGATCACAGGGAACTTCGCCGATGATTTCTCCAGTTGCTGGGCGAATCACCTGTACCTGGTGCTGAGGGACAAATAAAGCGCCGTTGCGGAGAATGGGTTCGAGCCGGCGAGGCTGGTCGCCTTCGACCTGTCGCGAAAAAACGTGGTTGTAGCGCACTTCACCGCTGCGTGCGTCGAGGCAGAGCAGGGTTCCGGCAGCGCTGTTGGCTACAACGCAATCGCCGAGATTGCACCAAGCGGTCGAAGCTGCGCTCAGCCCAGGATCGTGGTCCCAAAGTGCTTCGCCGCTTCTCGCATCGAAGGCCAGAGCGCCGACTCCTCGTCGATCCCGCGTAGCAACGATCAGAGCATTTCCCGCTAGCATCGGCTGCTGGCCAAAGACTGGTTGTTCTTCCACGAAGGAGGTCCAGGCAGTTTCACCGCTCCACAGATCGATGTGGTGGAGACGTGCTGCCCCGACCGAGCTGCTCGAAAGGGCATAAGCGCTGTCGCCTCGCACGGCAATATCGCCGCTAAAAGGCAATCTGTCGCGAACGCGCCAGACAATTTCGCCTGTCGTGACGTCGAGAGCAGTGAGCGCCGAGTCGCCGCCTGACATGAGTACCAGGCGACCTGCGCGACGCAAACGGAAGGTTGCCGGTCTTGAAGCCGAGTGTCGCCAACGCACATCGCCCGTCAAAAGGTCAATCGCAGTAATGGCGCGATCGCCCTCGGCGACTAACAGCAATTGGGGAAGCCCGGGCGTGTTCACGAGTGCTCCCGCCGCCCCACCTCCAGCGCGAGGGGCGAGTCGTGTGACCGAGCGAACTGCGCCGGTTTCTAAGTCGTGGATGCGCAATCTGCCGTCCGCGTGAAGGCGCGCCAGTCCGACGGGCGTCGGAACAGTCGCAGCGCGGTCGCTGTGAATGCGCCAAGTGATCTCGCCAGTGCGGGGCGACAAGCTCGCCATCTCACGCGCCGAACCCACGATCAGTTGATTTTCGTAGAGAAACGTCGACCGCAAATCGACATTAGGAACAGCGGCAACCCAGCGCGGAACAAAACGCATCGCTCCGGCGTCACTCCAGGTTCCGTTCGCCGAAGGTGCGACACTGGGCAAGCCATAGCTCTTGTAGCTGTCGCGTTCGGTGTTTGTGAGACCATCGTCGAGTTTGAGTTCACTGAGGCGGTCCCGAAGAATGCGCGCACTCTCAAGCAGAACACTGAGTCGCAAGTTCGCTTTCTGGCGAGCGTCGTGTTGGACGAACCGTTCACCAAGGGCTTCCGCGAAGTGCGCGACACCTTCAACAAAGTCGATGGTCGGAATATCGCTCAGGGTCAGCGTTTTCGTGGTGCCGCCTGCTGGACTAATGGGTTCACCAATTGAAAGCGAAACAGGCGCATCCCCTGGTCCGCGGCGAACCCCGAGGCGAACATTTTCTACCAACAAACGGCGGAACAGCGGACGAGCGGCCTGCCAAGAATCGAGAGTATCCTCCGCCAGCCAAATGAGTCGTTCAGCCAAAAGGAAAAGTTGGGCTTTCTTGAGAGAGATCGAGCGACGACCCTGCTTGATTTGAAACTGACCGGGCAGCAGAAGAGCGTGAAGATCTGCCCGTTCCACGCGGGCATCTTCTTGGTTCGAAGGGGGGCCGATTCGAAATGAGGCGCTCGCGTGAAATTCGAGGAGCGCGCCGGAGCGCACGGAGATTCGATCCTGCGCCAGTCCACGCGGAAGAGGTTTCGCTGAACGTCGGCCAACCGAGAGTTGATCGCGGGCCGCTTCTAGAATACTGCGGTGTCCGGTGGGCAAGGACGAACCAAGCGCGGCGTCCAAGGCACCTTCCAGAGCACTGTGGAGTTCAGCGAGAGACACGCGGCGTTCATGCACAGCCACCTCCGGACACGGCCCCGCCCGAAATACACTGAGAAGAATGTCGGTGCCGTCAGCTTCCAGCCCGAGCTCCCAGGTCTCTCCGTCGGTGCAGAGGTGTGCTGTCGCGCGTGAGCTACGACCTCGGCAGAGGCCGGCGAGCGAATGAGCTAGCTCAGCAAGCAGCGTGAGGCCCTGGGTGCGTCCAGCCCGCGCCGTGACGTTGACGCCGTCAACGATGATGTCGAGGACCCCGAATAGAGGTCCGTTTTGAGGAGAAAAGTTCCGATCCCTACGGAGTACAACATCGACTGGTGACATCTGAACGCAATGGTATGGATTCCGCAGCAGACGCCCCAACTTTCGGCCCATTTCGTCAGAGATTGGACTTCCTGAGTCGAAGGAGCTAGCCCCCGGTCCGGCTCCGGATGGGCAGCGATCCCCCCGCTGTGGATGGGGGATTCTTATGGATACCACGCAAAAGAAGGCCCGCCACGCCCCGAAGATCGTATCGGGGCTGATTGCTGCAGGCGTTGCGTTGACACTGGAAGTCTTCCTGTGGGGCTTTACTGTCGACGATGCGTGGATCGTCTCACGGGTAGCGAGTCACGGTGCGGAGACCGGGGTCTTCGCGTTCAATCGAGGGAGTCCGCCAACCGATGCCGTCACTCCCCTCGGCTGGGCGCACCTACTGGGCTACGTGGGAGGCGGGCTCGGCCTGTCGAATGCGCTCGAATTCTGGGCCCTCGCTCGCTGGATAGGAGGTGCCTCCTACTTGCTGTCGTTTTTTCTCGTCGGATATGCGGCTCACGAACACACTGGGCCTCGAGGTTGGTGGAAGGTGCCGGCGGTGACCCTTGTCTGTCTGCCGGCAGCTATTTGGGCTGGTGCGGGGCTGACAGCGCCCGTTGTCGGACTGCTGCTGCTGCTTGCGGCGTTCCTGCTTTCGCAGGGGACAGTTCGTTCGGGCGCACTGCTGCTCGGGAGCGCGGGCGCGTGGCGACCAGAATTGGTTCCCTTCGCCGTGGCTCTTCTGGTGACTCGGGCGGCTTTTGCGGTTCAGTCGGTCAGGCAGCGCTGCATCCAGGTGGGAATCGTCTGCGCGCCGGTGGTCGTGGTGATGATTCTTCGTTGGCTGAATTATGCTCACGCGCTGCCCTTATCCTCGGTCGCCAAGCAGCCCGATTTCCAGAGCGGCCTTTTCTACGCTGCCGCCACGGCTGTGTGGGCTGGCGTTCCTTGGCTGTTGTGGCTCAGAGGTCCGGGAGCCATTCGGCGACGCGAACAGCTGATCCCGTGGATCATTCATCTCGTTGCGCTTGTTTTTGTCGGGGGTGATTGGATGCCGGGTTTGAGGCTTTCCGCGGCTCTATTCCCTTGGCTGGCGTGGCAGGTTGCGCCGCGGTTGACCAAAGCCTGGCATCTCATGCTGTTTCTGGGCTGCGCCATTTTTCCTGTGATGTTGCTCGCGCAACAAGGTGCCGATCTTCGGGCTGTGAGCGAGCGACGACTCGCACTGATAGAAGCAGCTCGTCCTGCGCTGGTGGGGGCCAACGTGGTTGCTGGGGTGGACATCGGCTGGCTGGGGATAGCGACCGATGTACAGGTCGTGGATCTCGCGGGGGTGACGGATCCGAAAATTGCAGCGTTGCCGGGTGGTCATACGAGTAAGGCGATCTACCCTGGTCTGTTTTCAGGTCGCAATGTGGACGTTTGGGTGATTCGTACCGTGGACCCAATTTACCGGGCGGGCGATCCAGTCGAGTCGATCCAGGCGAGCTATTGGGTCGATGGGCGTTTGCTGAATCGTTCTTCGAATTTGGGGATGAGCATCCATGCCTACTTACCACTTGAGGGAACACCAGGAGGCTATGTCGTGCTCCGCCTCGATCCATCTGATCGTTAAGTGAGCAGCGAACTCACTCTCTCATTTAAGTCATGCGCTTGCCGGCGGAATGCTCTCCCGGATGGCTCGCCCGACCGTTGCGTCCGGTGACTTTCCCGTTTCAAGCTCGTGCAATTCAGCGAGTGCCTGACGGGCTTCTTTTGATGACGCGTAGCGATCGTCTCGGGCCGTGGCAGTGAGCTTTTCTAAGACTGAAACCCAGGCAGCGGGTAGGTTGGGGGGCATGATCGCTCCCAGGTATTCGTCGGGAGCGGGGGCATTGCCAGTCAAGGCTTCCTTCATACTTTGTCCCAGCGCAAAGAGATCGGCACGTGCATCCACTTCATCTCCCGTTTCTTGCTCGGGAGCCGCGTACCCCGGGGTTCCCACGCGAGCTCCGTGTCGGGTGAGCCTCGTTTCGGCCCAACTGACCGAGGCGACTCCGAAGTCGATCAACTTCAAGCGTTCGGCACCGGGTGATGGTTCATGTAGGAAAAGATTTCCAGGCTTGACGTCGCGGTGAATGACTCCTGCGCTGTGTATCGCGACCAAAGCCTCCGCCGCTTGCACCGCCCAGACTACAGTGTCCGCGCGACTCATCGGCCCCTTCTTTCTGATGCGCTGGCCCAGGGTTTCCCCGTTCAGCAACTCCGTGACAAGAAAGGCTACGCCGGATGGTAGGAGGCCATCGTCCAGAACCTCGACAACATGAGGATGCCAAGAGAGTCCCAATGCCTGAGCTTCACGACGCAATCGGTCCGTGGCCCGCGGGTCTTGTGCGAGGGCCGTGCGCAGCAGCTTGATCGCCACGAAGGCGCCGTCGGTCAAACGCTTGGCTCGCCAGACGGCTCCCGCTGCCCCCACGCCGAGTTGGTCGCTCAATCGGTACTTTCCTGCAATCACTGGCTCTTCGTGAGGTCGCGAGATTTCCTTCACCTGCTGCTTCTGAAGAACAGCTTCCCGCTCCAAAGCAAGAATCCGAATGTGTTGCGCTCGACTTGCCGTGCGATGGTATACGTCGCGAGAGAGTACTAGGGTTGCCGCCGCGCATACCAAGGCGCCACACAGTCCAATCAAACTCCGCGGCCAGCCGCTCCAACCGACCAGAGAAACGACTGCCGCAGCCGTGACCCCCGCCAATAGGGAAGCCACAACTCCGGCCTGGAGCGTCTTCCTTGTTGCAGGCTGCCAACTCGCCATCTGAAGGATTTGTTCGCCCTGATCCTGTGCTCCTTCTCGAGGTGGCTCGCGGCGATTGCTGACCTTAGCCGGGGCAAGACCAAAAAGGAGTGGGATAGAGCGGAGTTCAGCGCTCAATGCCTTGCGGATCCGTCGACGGTCGTCGGGAGAGTCGCATTCCAAGAAGCAGATTTCACCGCTCCATGTCGTGGAACCCTGATCCCTCTGCCGCCAAGTCCAGCCGGGATCTACGTCACTGCCACTTTCATCGAGTTTGGTGAAAACGTCTCCTGGCGTGACTGCTCCTCTCAGCAGAGAGGACCAAACACCCAAATTCTTGGGGTGGACAAGGTACTTTGGGAGACGTCGAAAGCCCTCGTCGCCCGCCATCTTTTCGAATTCGACCAAGGCACGCAACCAAAGCTCTCGCGAGATCGGCTTTGTTTCGTCTTCGAAGATCCGGCCGGCGCCCACCGCGCGCACGAAGTCACTCGCCCCGTTGCGGCCTCTCAGCGAGCGCACACAAAGGAATAGCGCCTTGCTGCGAAATGTCGCAGTGGTTTCCGCCCCCAGTGCGCCCATCTGCAGCTATCTTTCGCCCGGATGGGTGCGGCGTCAAGCCAAATTGCCCGTATTATTGCCCTAGATGGCTGGTGATAGCCTCTTGTGGTTTTGGGAAACGGGAGATCCATGGAGCTAGTATTCTAAATGCCTACATGTTTGCGGAAGAGTGCGGGCGAGTAGATATTACGCTGACTGAATAGGCAGTGGTCAGTCAAGACTGTTCGCACTGGCTTACGTCTGATAGTCATAAGAAGAGAACGTGGCGCGTCGGCGCCGCAGAGATTCATGGAAATCAAACAACAACTTCGATTGTCCCAGCAGCTGGTCATGACGCCCCAGCTCCAGCAGGCGATTAAGTTGCTTCAACTTTCTCGCATGGAGCTGGTGGACGAAGTCCGCAAAGAGCTCGACAACAACCCTGTCCTTTCGGATGAAGATCCGAATATGCGCCAGCGGGACGCGGCTGCAAAAGGTGAGGATCGCGGAGAGCGCGAGCTCGACAAGGCAGAGCGCTCGGACGACACCCGCGCGACCGAGAAGGCGACAAGGGAAGTCGACTGGGAGAAGTTTCTTGAGAACCGTACCCTTCAAAATAGCGGCAGCGGTCCGGGAAAGGGGAGCGGTAATAACGATGACCTCCCACCCATCGAACAAAGTCTGACTCGCCCCAGGAGCTTGCAGGACCACTTGATGTGGCAACTGCAGATGAGCGACTTTCAAGATGACGAGTTGCGGTTTGCTCAGCTCGTGATCGGAAACCTCGACGACCGAGGGTATCTCGATTTGGAGGGCATCGAGCGCCCGGATGGTACGCGAACCCCAGATTTAACCATTGACGATTTGGCCGATGAAGCTGAACTCAATCGGGAAGACGCACCCTTCGTCTTGGAGATGATTCAGCGGCTGGATCCCCCGGGATGTGGAGCCCACGACCTCCGAGAGTGTCTGCTGATTCAGGCAGCCGTTGCTGGCTACAAAGAAGGCGACACGATTTTCGAGGTGATCCGCGAGCACATCAAGGATCTTGAGCGCCACAATTACCAGGCGATCGCGCGGGCCATGAAGATGCCGCTCGAAGAGATCTACGAGATTGTCAAAGAGATTCAGACTTTCGAGAGTCGCCCGGCCCGAAATTTTGTCGATCACGACGAAAGAAGCATTGGGATCACTCCTGACGTTTATGTCGTCAAGGATGGCGATGAGTTCAAGATCGTCGACAACGATCGCGGTGTGCAGCGACTATTCATTAACGAAGCGCTCACGAAGCGTCTGATGGCAGATGCCAAGGCGAAGGACTTCGTCGGTGAAAAACTGCGCAACGCACAGTGGCTGATTCGAGCAATCGAGCAGCGCCGCAAGACCATCATCAAAGTTTCGGAATGCATCCTCGAAAAGCAGCACGACTTCTTTGACAAAGGTGTCGCCTACTTGAAGCCAATGATATTGCGTGATGTGGCTGATTCCGTGGGAATGCATGAGTCCACAATTTCCCGGGTGACGACGGGCAAGTATTTGCACAGCGCTCAGGGACTATTCGAACTGAAGTACTTCTTCAATTCGAGCATTCGTCGCATGTCTGAAGACGACATCGCGAGCGAGAGCGTTAAGCAAGCAATCAAGAAGATGATCGACGACGAGAACAAGGCGAAGCCCCTGAGCGATCAGGCATTGGTTGAACGTCTCGCGAAAGATCAGGGAATCAAGATCGCGCGCCGCACAGTGGCGAAGTATCGCGAGATGCTAGGGATTCTTGCGTCGTCGAAGCGTAAAGTAGTCTTTTAGGTCTGTGATTCTTTTGGGGCGCTTTTCTTTTTGAGCTGCCACGCGCTACTCTTGCGGTCGCGCACATTGTCGGACACTTGTTCGGGCTGACTCAGCATCGATGCTGAGTTCCGTTCTTGGGGTCTCGGTTGACATGGGTCGCGCATTGAACACGACGCGCTGTTTCATGTTGAGTTCCGTTGGGTTCTCGGAATAATTCGTGCGGTTTGAACGTTGCTCTTGAATGATCAGAAGTGAGTGCTTTCCCACTGTGATAGTGGAGCTTTTCGCACCTCGTGGGAAAAATATTCTGAAGAAACTCACTCAAGTTTTTGTGCATCGAAATTCGACAACGCGAATGTCGATTGGGGGTTCTCAAAGTTTTCGTGAGGCTTACATTGATTGTGTTGGATGCTTTGTTTTTCTGCAGGCTTCCCACGGTGTCGGGCCGAGACGCGAAGGCCTACTCTTTGACCGATGTAGTCCGGCCGGTCGGGATGAGAATGACCAGACCGATGACTCATGATTGTGTGATGACGTCTCGTGTGATGCGCGGTGAACGGCGCCTCGTTCAGAGAGGCCTGCGGAGGCTTGCGCCGTATCGGTGACCTACAACTCAGTTCCAAGTCGATCCGCAGAGGGCGACTTGGTTCTCGTGACACTCAAACCAGATATCAACCAAAGGAGTTCACATGGATATTTCCACCACCTTCCGTCATATGGAACCTACAGAAGCATTGCGCGACTACGCTCTTCAAAAGACGAGCCGACTGCAAAAGTTTTTGAGGCAACCGATGACAGCGCGTATTACGCTTTCAGTGGAGAAGCTGGAGCATTATGTCGAAATCCAGCTGACCAGTGGTGGTCAGCACTTCGAGGCCCATGAAGTGTCTGGGGAGATGTATGCATCGATCGATTCGGTCGTCCACAAGCTCGAACGACAGGTGCATGATGCTAAGGGAGTGGCGGGGAGCCGTCGCCGCCGTGGTCCAGATTTGAGGCATGCCACGGCTGGATTGCCGCAGCTTGCGATGGCTGCCTCAGACCGTTAGAAGGCGGCCCATGCGGCCGTAACGCTAGGTAGGTAAACCCTACCGACGACGAAAGGCTTGCCGCGCGGTGAGCCTTTTCGCATTTCGGCATTGATCCCCCTTTTGAGTATCGCGATTTCCCCATGCGTCTCTCCACTATTCTTTCAGTTCAGCGAATCGCTGTTGACCGTGACGGCTCTGTCTTAACGGGGGCTCGTCCTGTCCTCGAACGTTTAGCTGAACTCCTCAGTTCAGAGGGCGGAGGGGAAATCGAAGTGGTGCTTAAACAGCTGGCAGACCGCGAGAAGTTGCAGAGCACCGGCATTGGCGACGGCGTGGCAATTCCTCACACGGCGCTTCAATCAGCAGAGGGTCAGCGAGCTGCGCTCATCCTTTGTCCACAAGGAGTGGATTTTGATGCGATTGACGGCGAGCCGGTCAAGATTTTCTTTGGAGTCGTTGGCCCGAAGAGTGCGGCGAGCGAGCACCTGAAAATTCTCGCCAAAGTATCTCGTCTATTGCGAAGTCCAGAAACTCGACGAAGACTTCTGGAGTCTGAGGGCCCCGAGCAGGCATACTCCCTGATTGAAGAGCACGAAGCTACTTCAGTCACATCATGACCGTTTACGATCCGCCGAATACACAATATCAATCGGGTGTCCCGATTCGCAAGATTCTCGACGACCCAGCGTGGTCGCTCGGCTGGCGCCTGGTGGCGGGTCATGAGGGACTCGACCGATTAGTGACTCACGCACGAGTCCAGAAGTCGGGACTGGCCTTGGTCGGCCACTTGCACGGGCTTGTGCCGACTCGCGTTCAAGTGCTCGGGGAGACTGAGCTGAGCTTCATCGAATCGTTGGGACCGACAAAGCAGGCTGAAGCCGCTCGCTATATGTTCGCGAGGAAGCTGTCGTGCGTGCTGGTCTCCCGCGGAGCGACCATTCCAGAGCCAGTGATCCGGGAGGCTGAAATCAGCTCGACGCCATTGGTTCTCGTTCAGGAAAAGTCCTCGATAGCGATTACGACTCTGCACACGGTGCTAGATGAGTTGTTGGCGCCGCGTGCGCGCTTGCACGGAGTGCTCGTGGATATTTTTGAGGTCGGTGTGTTGATCAATGGTCAGAGCGGGATTGGTAAGAGTGAGTGCGCGCTCGAACTAGTGATGCGCGGCCATCGCCTTGTCGCCGATGATGTTGTCGAAGTGGATTATCGCCCGCCAGGAATGGTGTTTGGCGAACCAGCTGATCCGTTGCGTCACTACATGGAGGTGCGCGGACTCGGGATCTTGAACATGAAGGATCTCTACGGTGTGACGTCTGTTCGAGACCGCAAGCGAATCGACTTGGTCGTGGGTCTCGAACTGTGGACGCCGAATGCAGAATACGACCGTATTGGTGTCGAAGACCGCCACTACGACATTCTCGGTGTCCCCGTTCGTATGGTGAATCTGCCGATTCAGCCTGGGCGCAATATGAGTTCTATCATTGAAATCGCTGCACGCGCGGAACTTCTCAGGCGCGCTGGCCACCATCCGGCAAAAGAATTTATCGATAGAATCGAGCGCAGATCTCATGCGCCAGTGCCCTCTGAGCGAAGCCGGCCTCCATTTCGCGCCCCGAATGAAAGCTCTGCACCGCCCCCTGCTCATTCCTATGAGGGCATGGAGCTGCTCGCCAACCAGCAGGAGTCGAAGGATGAGTGATTCGGCCTCTGACCAAAAGCTGGAGGTGGTGGTCGTGACTGGGTTGAGCGGCGCGGGAAAGACGACCGCGGTGAATGCTCTCGAGGACCTTGGCTATTTTTGTGTAGATAACCTCCCGACCCCGGTGGTGCCCGCGACCCTCGACGCCTTGCGTGCTGGAGGTGATCGCAAGGTGGCACTCGGGATCGATGTGCGCGGTCGCGCCTATCTTGAGGGGGCTGCAAAGATGCTCAAGGGCGTAGCCTCTCAACCTGGCGTTGCGCTGTCGATTCTATTTGTGGACGCACCGGAGGAACTCCTGGCGCGACGGTTCAGCGCGACGAGACGACCACACCCCCTTTCGACTCCCGAGCGGACGGGCCAATCAGTCGGTGTGCGGGCAGTGATGGATGGAATTCGCCTCGAGCGAAAACTGCTTTCTGATCTGCGCGGGATGGCGTCTGTGCTGATTGATACTGCAGGATTGTCTGTGCACGATTTGCGCCGCGAAGTCGTGAAGTCGTTCTCCGAGGACCATAGTTCTTCGACGAACATGATTGTTCGTATCGTGTCGTTTGGATTCAAGTTTGGGGCACCGAGTGACGCCGATTTGGTGTTCGACGTCAGGTTTCTTCCCAATCCGTATTTCGTCGCGGAACTTCGGCCACTCGCGGGAACCGATTCTGAGGTCGCGCGGTATGTTCTCGGCAATCCAGATGCGACCGGCTTTTTGGAGCTTCTCTATCCGCTACTGAAGTTTTGCCTGCCGCGTTATCGAAGTGAAGGCAAAAGCTACGTGACAGTAGCGATTGGCTGTACGGGAGGCCGGCATCGTTCAGTTGCGCTCACTGAGGAAATTGCGGCTCGACTCAGCGAAGAGCTTGGTTTTGGCATCGATGCCGTGCATCGTGATATTCGCCAGTCCGAACACATCGCGGAGCCAGAGCCTAGTTCGACCGAGATGCCGACCGACGGGAGTGAGAAACAATGAGCGAAAAGCACGCTGAAGATACGTTCGAGATTGTCAATCGCCTCGGTCTGCATGCTCGTGCAGCGAGTCGCCTGGTCCAGACTGCCGCCAGTTTTCCCTGCGAGGTAACGGTTCGGCGTGACACCCAGGTCGCGAACGCCAAAAGCGTCATGGGAGTCCTATTGCTCTGCGGTGCCAAGGGAACTTCAGTGACCGTGGAGGCAGATGGAGAGCAAGCCGACGAAGCCGTGGCTGCATTGGGGACCTTGATCGCCAATCGCTTCGGAGAAGAGGACTGACCAAGCCCATGGATTTCTCGTCGGTCATGAAGACCGATCGCTCCGTGAAGCTTGATGGCATCGGCGGTTCCGCCGGTTTCGCCATTGGGCGTGCTTTTGTCGTGGATGCTAGCCGACTCGGTGTCAGCCATCGTCGAATTGCACCCGCCGAAGTTGATGCGGAGATTTCGCGTTTTGATGAGGCGGTCGCTGCTGCGACGGATGATCTCGAACGCGTGACAGCTCGCGTTAAGCTCGAAAAAGGCGTGGCGACGGCCGAAACTTCGATTCTTGAGGCGTACATCTTGATGATCGGCGATCCGACTCTTCGTGAAGACGTCATCATGGAGGTTCGCTCTGGTCTTCAGTGTGCTGAGTGGGCCCTTGAGACAGCTGTGGAAGTCATGTGCAGTCAGCTGAGACAAACGGACGATCCGTATCTGGCTGAGCGCAGCCATGACTTTGAGTTCGTGCGCGACCGCATTTTGCGTGTCCTCTCTGGCGAAAAGCAAAGCGCGCTAATACCCGACAATGAGGAGCCTGTGATCATCGTGGCTCACGATTTGTCGCCTGCTGAAACAGCAACTCTCACGAAGGATCGGGTTTTGGCTCTGGTCACCGCTGTCGGGACACGCACGAGTCACACGGCGATCCTGGCGAGAGCACTCGAAATCCCTGCCGTAGTTGGTGTGCACGGACTGCTGCACCACATTGGCAACGGCGATCAACTCGTCGTGGATGGGGTTCACGGTAAGGTCGTTGTCGCGCCATCGACCGAGATGCTCGAGGAGTTGCAGCCCCGTGCCGAGAAGTACTACGCCGTTGCTCGCGATTTACGAGAGCATCGCAATGAACCGACGCAAACGAGCGATGGCGTTGCGATTTCTTTGCTCGCTAACATTGAGCTTACAGTCGAAGCTGAGATCGCGATCAAGCATGGCGCGCGGGGGATTGGGCTTTATCGAACGGAGTTCTTGTACATCGATCGCAAGACACCGCCAGGTGAGGACGAGCAGTACGAGGCCTATCGAAAAGTCGTCGCGGTGATGGGATCACTGCCGGTCACGTTGCGCACTTTTGATATCGGCGGCGATAAGTTCGTTTCTGCGATCAAGATGCCGCGCGACATGAATCCCGCTTTGGGGCTGCGCGCCGTGCGCCTCGGTTTGGAGCAGCCTGAGTTATTGAAGACGCAGCTTCGCGCCATGGTGCGTGCCTCTGCCCACGGACGCATTAAGATCATGATTCCCATGGTCGCTTCACTCGTCGAACTGCGCGCAGTGAGGGCGCTATTGAGTGAGAGCGTGCTCGAAGTGGATCGCGCGGGTCATGCTCACGCGGACAATATCGAGCTGGGTTGCATGGTGGAGGTGCCAGCCGCTGCGATACTCGCTGAGGAGTTTGCGAAGGAGGCGGATTTTTTAAGTATTGGTACAAACGATCTCGTTCAATACACTCTTGCAGTTGATCGAACGAGTCAGGCTCTGGCCCGCCTCGCTAGTTATTATGATCCTGCGGTAATTCGGCTCATCAAGGGCACTGTTCAGGCTGCGACCTTCCGCCAGAAGCCTGTTTCCGTCTGCGGTGCGATGGCGAGCGATCCCCTGGCCGCGATCCTTTTGGTGGGTATGGGATTGCGGAATTTGAGCATGGAAGCGAGCGCAATTCCTGAAGTCAAAGCCGCTTTGTCGCGTGTTTCGCTTGCGGAAGCCGAGGATGCGGCCGGCACGTCGTTTGAGGCGGTCACAGCCGGGGAGCTTGAAAGGACACTTTCCGACCGTTTCGAGCCAATTTTACGCGATATTCTGGATCCGATGTGATATGGGCCCTCCCACACAACTACAGTAGCAGTGAAGATCACATCTAGATGTGACGATGCGTTGACCGCCCAAGAACGGCACGTATACTCCGCGCTCACCAAAATTCGGACTTATTAGGAAAAATCAGAATGCCTCTCGCACCTGGCGCCAAGCAAGGCCTCATCGAAAGCAGCCGCACTCACGAAACCGATACGGGTTCTCCTGAGGTGCAAATTGCGCTGATGACTCAGCGTATTCAGTACTTGACCGACCACTTCAAGACTCACAAGCTGGATCACCATTCACGCCGTGGTCTTTTGAAGATCGTGAGTCGTCGTCGTCGTATGCTCGACTACCTCAAGCGTAAGAGCGTGGATCGCTACAAGGCCGTACTCTCGGCTCACGGGATCCGTAAGTAAACGACTCCCGACTAGGTGTCTTGTCATCTCGTTTGAGATGGTGCGCCACATTATCTGCTGAAGATGATGTACCTCACCAATCATCGGGAATGATCGGGCACCTAGCTGTTTGAACTTTGAGAAGTTCGTAACTTCCGGCGTCGAAGAGCACTTCTTCAACTTCGCTTCGTGGAAGCGATCCTTATTTTGGGGGGATCCAGGCGACTTGTGTGCTGGGGAGCACCAGGCAAAGGCCGCTTCTAGGAATCGAGGCTGAAGTCAGCGTTCGCCGCCGGCGATGGTCACACGCTTGTGACCGAAAACCGCGCAAAGGAGCGCTCAATAATGTTTGTTCGTGAATCTGTAATGATTGGCGGCCGCCCTCTCACATTTGAGACGGGTCGCCTTGCTAAGCAGGCCGATGGGGCCGTGCTAATGACATATGGGGATACCCAGGTACTCGTGACGGTAGTTTCTACGTCGGAACGCCCCGGGTTGGACTTTTTCCCCCTCACTTGTGAGTACTTCGAGAAGACTTACGCAGCTGGCAAGATCCCGGGTGGATTCTTCAAGCGCGAAGGTCGTCAGAAGGAAAACGAGATCCTTTCTGCCCGCGTGATGGATCGTCCACTGCGTCCATTGTTTCCTAAGGGCTTTAAGAAGGACACTCAGGTCATCGCTACGGTGATGAGTGCTGATAAGGACAACCCAGCCGACGTCATTGCGCTCACCGGAGCCAGTGCCGCCCTGCATATTTCGGCGATTCCTTGGAGTGGACCGATTGCTGGCGTTCGCGTAGCTCGGGTTGACGGCGAACTGATCATCTTCCCGACTTACGAGCAGTCCGAAAAAGCTGACATCGACATGATCGTTGCCTGTAGCAACGACGCAATCATGATGGTGGAAGGTGGAGCCGACGAAGCGAGCGAAATTGACATCATCGATGCGCTCGAGTTCGCTCACAATGAATCTCGCAAGATCATCACGCTCATCAATAAGCTTCGTGAAGCAGTTGGGCGTGAGAAGCGCACCTTCTCCGTTCCAGAAATTCAGCCAGCACACGCCAAGCGCGTCGCCGAACTCGTTGACGCTGATCTGGCGAAGGCTTGCGTCATCAAGGGCAAGCACGATCGCTATGACGCCTACGGCGAGATCAAGAAGTCGATGGTCGCGACCATGACGAGTGAACTCGGCGAGGAAGTGTTCCTGGCGAACGAGAAGCTGATCAAGGCAGAGCTCGACAGCCGCAAGGCGGAGGTCGTGCGTAAGATGGTGCTTGATACCGGCAAGCGCATTGACGGTCGCGATGGCCGCACGATTCGACCGATCAGCTGTGAAGCCGGGCTCCTGGCTCGTACTCATGGTTCGGCGCTGTTTCAGCGCGGCGAAACCCAGTCGATTGTGACTGCGACTTTAGGTACGTCTGCTGATGAGCAGAAGATCGACGGTCTGATGGGGGAGACGTGGAAGCGTTTCATGCTTCATTACAATTTCCCTCCCTTCTGCACGGGCGAGACCAAGCCGATGCGTGGACCTGCACGTCGCGAAATTGGTCACGGCGCCCTTGCTGAGCGTGCTCTCGTTCGCATGATGCCGAGCCACGAAGATTTTCCTTACACCGTGCGCGTCGTGAGTGAAGTTCTTGAATCCAACGGCTCAAGCTCGATGGCTTCGGTCTGCGGCGGCACCTTGGCGATGATGGACACCGGCGTTCCCCTGAAGGCACCTGTTGCCGGCATCGCCATGGGTCTCATCAGCGAAGGCAACGATCGCTACGCGATTCTCAGCGATATCCTTGGTGATGAAGATCATCTCGGCGATATGGACTTCAAGGTCTGCGGAACGGCTAAGGGCGTCACCGCGATCCAAATGGACATCAAGATCAACGGTCTCGCGCGTAGCGTGATGGAAGAAGCTCTTGAGCAGGCTCGCGAAGGACGTTTGCACATCCTGGGCAAGATGCTCGAGACGTTGCCGAGTCATCGTGAAGAGATCAGTCAATGGGCACCGCGCATCAGCACGATTCAGGTCAAGCCTGATCAGATCCGCGTGATCATTGGCCCCGGTGGCAAGACGATCAAGGGCATTGCCGAGCAAACAGGCTGTACTGTGAACGTCGAAGACGACGGTACTGTGAATGTCGCTGGTTCAGATCCGGCTGGCGTGAAACGCGCTCTTGAGATCATCGAAGGTCTCACGGCTGAGCCTGAGGCGGGCAAGGTCTACAAGGGAACCATCAAGCGTATCGTCGATTTCGGCGCGTTTGTGGAGATCCTCCCGAATAACGAGGCTTTGCTCCACGTTTCGGAGATCGACTACGCACGCGTCGAGCATCCTTCTGACGTCCTCGAAGAGGGCCAAGTCATTGAGGTGAAGTGCCTCAGTGTCGAGAAGGACGGGCGTACCCGTTTGAGCCGTAAGGCGCTCCTACCGGTGCCCGAAGGCTACGAACCCCCGCCCAAGCGCGAGCGTAGCGAAGGTGGAGATCGAGATCGCGGCGGTGATCGCGGTCGTGGTGGCGATCGCGGACGTGGTGGTGATCGTGGTCGCAGTGGCGGCGGTGATCGTCCTCGTGGCGGTGGCGACCGAGATCGCGGCCGTGGCGAACGTCGTGAGCGTCGTGACCGCGATGACCGTCCTCGCGAGGATCGGCCAGTCGAGGCACCCCGTGACGACAGCGAAGCTCGTGAAGAGCGAGCACCTCGTGAGGAGCGTCCTCGCGAGGACCGTCCCGCTCGTGAGGAGCGTCCGGCGCGTGAAGAGCGCGCCCCTCGCGGTGATCGCCCCCCTCGTGAAGAGCGCCCTCGCGGTGATCGCGCTCCTCGTGAGGACCGCCCTCGTGAGGACCGCCCTCGTGAGGACCGCCCTCGTGAAGACCGGCCTCGTGAAGACCGTCCTCGCGGTGATCGTCCCCCGCGTGAAGAGCGAGCACCACGCGGTGACCGTCCGGCACGCGAAGATCGTCCTCGTGAAGAGCGGCCTGCTCGTGAAGAGCGCCCTGCTCGTGAGGAGCGCCCTGCAGCTGCTCGACCGGAAGGTGACGCTCCTCGCCGTGAACCGACCGAAGAGGAGCTACGTGAGCGTCGTGAGCGTCGTGAACGCCGCCGTCGCGAGCGTGCTGCTGAGCGCGACAAGGCATCGAGCTGATTCAGCGAAGATGCAAGTGATTCCCTGATCTGCTTGTGACGGGATTCATTTGGGGGAAGGCAGGTCTTTGGACCTGCCTTTTCGCGTTCAAGGGGGAGGGGGCCTGTGGCCAGGGTTGGGGCATAACCTAGCGCACCGCATCCACAGGAGACGATGGGGCGCCCCAACAAAACAGTCGCTAGAAGGTCTCAGTCGCTGATGACTTTGAGGGATCGGCCGCTCAACAGTTCGTTGAGGGAGCCCGTTCGATAGCCCGCAAGATCGAGCGTGATGTACTGGAAGCCGTTTTCTCGGCCGAGCTTCACCACGAGCGTGTGCACTTCTTCTTGGGTGAAGCGAGCAAGGTCGCGGGCAGGGACTTCAATGCGCGCGATTTCCTGGTGCCAGCGCACACGCACTTCGCGGAAACCGAGGCCATGGAGGGCAGCTTCGAAGCCTTCGACCTGCGCGAGACGCTCGCGGGTAACGTTCACACCATAAGGGATGCGGCTCGAGAGGCAGGCCGCGGCGGGCTTGTCCCAGACCTTCATGTTGATGAACTGCGCGGCTTCACGAACGTCCGCCTTGGTCATGCCGACCTCAAGCAAAGGTGAGCGAACGGCTGCGTTCGTGGCGGCAGTCAGCCCAGGTCGGTAGTCGCCAAGATCGTCCGAGTTGGTGCCGTTGGCGACGTGGCCTAATCCCCACTCACTCCGCTTGGCTGCGGCAATTTCATACAGCTCAGTCTTGCAATGAAAGCAGCGATCGGGGCCGTTCGCGACGTACCCGCTGCGTGCAATTTCGTTGGATTCGACGAGCCGATGTTCTGCTCCGAGCTCAAGGGCAATGGCGGCGGCAGCGTCCTTCTCTGACTGAGGCAGACTGGGGCTCACGGCAGTCATCCCAATGGCCTTGGCGCCGAGTTCTTGATGCGCAACGGCCAGGAGCAGTGCGCTATCGATCCCTCCCGAAAAGCAGACCAACACTGACTCCAATTCGCGCAACAAAGCTCGCAATTGCGTTAGCTTTACTGGCTCTCGGGAGTTCATCGTCTTGTCCATAGCACACCCAGACGGGCGCGTTGTCCCGCTGGTTCACGAAAATCGCCCGACCGGCGAAGGGCAGGGGAGGCGCGATTCGCGCAGTATCTTCTCCATCGCCTTACTGTTGTTTGCCCTAGCTGTGCGTGGGTAGACTCGACCCATGCGCAATCTAGTCTTTGCATGGGGTGTGCTGTTGATCGGCTGCCAGAAGACACCTGAAGGGAACGGAGATGCGGCTAGCCGCCCGTCGGGTCCTAGCTTGAGACCCAGCGAGCCGGTGACGAAGAGCGTCGCCGTGAAACCGCCAGCGACCGACGCGACGCCGCCGGTCGTGAAGGCTGTTGCTCAAGCTCCAAATGTTTTACCAAAACACAGCGACGCGGCCCTTGAGGCCCGAGTCTTGTGGGAGGAAACGGTGGATTTGGATGGTGATGGGGTTCCGGAAGTCATCCGTCTTTCGAGTTCTGAGGTTCGCAGCGAGGGCGACGAGCGTTCCGACGAGGAAGCTGCGATCCCTGTGCGCGGTTGCGCGATGAATGCCGCTACGTGCGCGGCCGTTCTCCAAGTGGGGAAGGCCGAAAGAAGAATTGATCTCACGCCCGGCTACTTTGGGGGGATTGATTTTTCGATCATCGACATCAACACCGCGGATGCGCGCAAGGAGGTGTTGTATCGACGCCGAGCACCCGGCCACGAAGATCCGCCCTTCATTTTTACCGTGGGGATCTATGATGGTGAGCGACTGAGCTGGCATGCGCTCGATGAAGGCTTCGGTTACGATGCGGGCGCGATCAAAGCACCCGGCAACGGCGTGCTGACCACTGAATATGACGCTTGTTCTGAAGTCACCACGACAAGATATCGGCTAATGAAAGCGAGTCTGAAGAAGCTAGACAGCAATACGAGGCAGGTTCGTGACCCCAGCCAATGCGCGGCGTGTCCTCATGTCTATGTCGAGATCGCTGGGGAATTCGTCAGTCAGGGGGAGATCTTGAGGAATTTGAGCTCCCCCCAGCGAAACGGGCATCAAGCACTCGGGCTGTACGGCTTAGGTGCGAGTCCGACCGATGAAATCGTGCACGTACAGCTGCGAGAGGAAAAAGCGGAGACAACCTACCTCGATAGCGTTTGGGTCGAGGCGAATGGAGTCAGCTACGCTCCGATTGCTTGCGGTCGTCAGTCCTACTGTACGACGGATAGTGTGTTCCATGAGATCGCAGAAGGTGAAGTCCTTGATCTCTACTTCTCGCTTCCGAGTACCGCTCCGCCTGTTCAGCTCGAAGCGGTAGGGCACTATATTCCGCGAAAGTAGCCAGTCGTCAGACGTCGACCATTTCGACAGCATGGCGCTCGGTCTCGTTGGGCGGTTCCCAGGCGTCGGACGCACGTTCAAAGAACTCGAGCGGCACCACTTGGGTATGCTGATTCGCTGTTTCGTTGCGTCGGAGGACTCGGTCACGACGGACGTCTCGTGGCGCGTCGATGAAGTAGACGGTCAGAGGTAACTCTTCATCCAATGTCTTGGTGTATAAAGCGCTTCGTTCGGCCAGCGATACAAGGCCCGGTTCAAGAAAAACATCGCTACCCGTTCGGAGAATCTCAATTGAGGTGTCCCAAAGGAGGGAGCGGCACCGCTCGCGACGTTCAAGATACCAGGCGAGTACATTCTCGGCGGGACGGGCGTCCCCTCCGTAGAGTCTCACCATCCAAACATCGAGATCCAGGAAGACACCACCTTCAACACTCATGCGGTTGCGTGCGTAGGTGCTCTTCCCGGCTCCGACCGGTCCGACGAGCAGGTGGAGTTTGCCCAATTTCATAATTTTGTTCCGAACGATGAAGTCATCATCATAACTTTGGAGTTGCTTGTTGGGGAGCAGCGAACTGGAACTGCTGCTACTTCTTGGCGAAATGCTTGGTGAGCATCCGGTTACCGTCTGTACGGCGTCGACGAACTTGTTGCAAAAGAGTGCGAACCAATCGAATATTTCCAGAGCGAACTTGTTTGGGTCGAGGAGAAATTGTGTCCCTATGAGTGGGGGCGCCTGGCGTTATTCTTTCATTGGTTTCCGAACAAGAACCCAGAGAGATTCGCTACTCGCCTAAGGTGGCTAGTTGAATCGTGGAGATGATCCTCGCGTGAAGACGCAGAACCTGGTCAAGGCTGAGCGAGCGCATTAACCCAGGCGTCGATAGAGCTCAGCGTTCTTCTTGAGCACGTATTCGGCCGCTTCCTCGAACTCTTCTGCTGGACGCGCGACCAAGTCAGCGACCGCTGCCCGGACGAGTTCCTCAGGCCGGATGCCAAGAGTTTTTGCTCGCTTGTTGAGCTGCTCAATGATGGTTGGAGAGAGTTCGAGTTCCACGTGAGGAGTATACTTCGGGAGGAGGCGGGTGCCAGAGTCTGAGTTTTGGAACGCTGCAATTCAGCTTCAACGAACGAACTAAACCCAGATTGCCACGCTGCAGAGGTATCCTGTGAGAATCCAAAAGGTAGTGGCGACGATGAGCCAGCCCGGGTTTTGTGACCAGAACCATGCAACGAGGGGAACGAGAGGAAAAGTCGTCAAGGCACAGAGAAGGGGCGCTGCCTGAGGGAGATGCCCTCCAGATAGAGGTGCTCGTGGAGATTCTGTGAACCGGGCAAGTTGGATGCAGTTGAGCAGTTGCGACCGTGAGTCTCAAGAGGAAGGAAGGGTGCGGACCACGGCGTCGGTCTCATCGAGTTTGGTGGCCCGTCTCTGCCGTAGAGCAACTCCTCCTGGAGCCGCTCTACCTCTTGCGGCGGGGCCTCAGCGGCAAGTCGCGGCAGATTCTCCCTCGACCACGTTTGACTATGTCAGGGATCAGCGAGTTGATCCCTGCGTCCGTGAATGGCTTAGGTGAAGTATCAATGATCACTGTCGTGTTGGCTATAATCTGATTCATCTGTTGAAGAGTCGGATGCCCACCAAGCCAATTAGAACCGCGATGCCTAGCCCCAAGAAGGCTTGGGAGAATGGGCTCAAGCGGCGGCGAGGGATGTCGAGAAAGAGGCTGACGCTGCCAGCGAGAAGGAGAGCGGCAAAGACGAGAACTACCGGCCAGTAGCGGGTTTCCCAAACTTCTCCACTTTTTACGGCGCCAACTGCACCCAAAACGGCTAGCCCTGTAAAAGAGAAGCCGAATGGAATGACACTTTGGCCCTTCCAACGAGCGTAAGTGGCGTCGACCGGGAGATCTCGCTCAGAATCTTTCGTGCTTCCCATTAACCTAGTCTCCCCAACGCCTCGCCGCTCTACTGCGGCGCGAGGCCTTTCAGGTTACCCCGAACGGCCGCCGCCACAAAAGGGACATGGCCCAGTGGCGGCCGAACTGCCAAGCTCCAGCGAAGCGAAAGCTTTGACGACCGCCGTCAGGTAGCAGCGGCGAGTTGGGGGGCGTCACTGGAGAATGTCGCCTTCTATCCCGATGCAACCTTCGCATGGTATGGATCGTATCATGGCGATCTTCTACCTAATGAGGCATGCCGAGCAGAATTGGGACCGAGTGGTGGCTGAGCAGAATTGGCCGCTGACAGCACAGGGCAGGAAACAAGCGGAGGCGGTTGTAGAACAATTGATGAAGCTTGGTATTGGCTCTGTTTACACCAGTACGGCTGAACGGGCGCGGGCGACGGTGAGACCGTTCTGTGAAAGTGCGCGTTTGGAGGCAAAGGAAGACAAGCGGCTTTGCGAGAGAATTCTAGCACCTGTACCCCCGCCTGATGACGAGATGGCCCGTCACTACGCTGCCAGCTGGCGCGACCTGAATTACAAACTGCCGGATGGCGAATCAAATCTAGAGGCGCAGGAGCGATTCTTGCGGGCGCTGGGGAAATCGAGGCTTCTGAACCTGACGACGGTGTTGTGCTCGTCTGCGCGCACGGAAACGTGATCGCTCTAGCGCTCCTCAGCGCGCTACCGGACGTGGTGCCTGAATCAAGCAATCTGAGGCACTGTGAAATACGCAGATTCGAGATCTCCGGAGGGATCCTTCGGTGGGATCAAGAGTTCGTCGGCACTTTCCTACCGATGCTGATCTGAAAAGCGATTGAAGCGCCTACTTCCCACCCGTCGGTCAGTCCGGTTGGGTGAAACCGCACGCCGCCAGCAAAGCCGACCGCGCTTCAAGCCAACGCGCCTCGGGCAAGGAAGTTAGCGTAGGGCCAATGCGTGACCGCTGAGCGAGTGCGATGTGATCAAAGTTGATGGCTGAAACTACCGGCATGCCGTCATCTGGAGTGACCACGACTTCAGTTACGAGTCCTCGCGTTGTTCGGGTTAGCGGTGCGACAATGATCTCATTCAACTGATCGATGACCTCGTCGCGGGTCAGAATGAGCACGGGCGGACGCTTGTCAGGGGCTCGAAATGTATACCATCGAATCTCGCCCCGCTTCATCCGACGTCCTCCCACCCTGTCGCATCCCAACCGAGCGGGTCATCGTCCGTTCCAAACTCGTCATCTGAGGGAGGGCTTGCGGCGTAGACTCCGCCCTCGCCGCCGAGGGTAGCAATCAAACGAACGAGCCGCGCTCGCTCAGCAGCGCTCAGCTTTGCGACCAACGGGGCAACATCTTCAGCTGTTAATTCACCCTGCATATAAGGAAGCTTACCAGAGCAACAAGGGGCGCGCTAAGCATGCTTCAATACTGGCAGACGATGGGCCAGGAGCGCCACGATATGGCAGTTTTGGCTGCAGAAGTCACAGTGTTGGTTGGCGAGGGGGAGACCGCCGAACGCCCTGCCGCTCTACTGCGGCGCTATGCCTTTCAGGTTACCCCGAACGGCCGCCGCCACAAAAGGGACATGGCCCAGTGGTGTTTCAGCGAAGCAGACGCGTTCACGACCGCCGCCAGGTAGCAGCGGCTCGTTCGGAGGCACTTACTTGTTGGGGTTTCAACGCTCGCTCATCGGGACGCTAGCTACGGGAGGAGAGACTTTGCCTTTCTCCATTGATCTGCGATGCCGAGCTGCTTGACCCATGTCTCGATGTAGCCCACGTCCAAGTCTGTCCCACGAATCGAGAGAATCGAAGCTACGTCTCGAAGCTGTCGCTCGGACTCACCCAACTTTGCCCATTCTAGCTTGGCGATGATGACGTCTTCAGCGGAAGCGACGACAACGTTCGTGGACTCGATCATGGCCGAGTGTCGACGTTCAAACTCCTCCAGGCTGAACGCACGCGACTTGCGCACGATGAAGTCCACTTTCCAGCCCGTGTCGAAGTCGACAACGTTGAACATGCCTTCAGAGCCGTATGCCTGGAGAGCTGCGTCCCTGCTGACGTAGTAAGCATCCTCAGGAAAGTGACCTAGGAGCCTCTGGAGAGAGCCCAGATTCGGAGCAATCACGATATCCATCTTGCAGTGCTTGGACGATCCTGGATAGGACCGAGTCAATCGGGGAGTCGGATGCCATAGAGCTCAAACACGAGCTGCCTTTTGCAACCTTGCTCGGAAAGTTCGGGGTGCTGCTCCTGGACACGCTGCAGGGCTACGCGACGAAAAGCATCGCTCATGTCGCAGGCTGTTCGAAATCTGCGAGCCGGGCCCATCCTTCGGTGGGCTTCAGCTTGGGCCTTTGCTGCCTCTGGGGTGGTGTCGAGCACGGAACTAACTTAGCACCACTTGGAAGATGTGGGGAATGCTTTGCTGAAGCCACCAACTTTCGACTGGGGCAGTACAGTTGGCTCAAGCGCCTATCGGCTCGGAACCGAATCGAAGTACGTGTCCGTCCACTCCGGCCGCGAGTCCTTCACGGTGAACTTCAATTGTGTCGGAAGTACTCATCATGCTTTCTGCCCAGTCAGAATAACACGACCGGCTCACGCATTCGAAACCGTGGGTTACTCTTGAGCTGTGAGGCAAAATCGCAGAGCCATAACGAAAGGAGAGCCGGTCGATGACGAAGAATATCAAATTTGTGGGGCTAGATGTACACGCAGCGACAGTGGTGATTGCTGTTGCGGAAGAAGGCGGCGAGGTGCGGTCGCTCGGGACCGTGGTGAATGAAATCGGCGCGATCCGACGTGTCTTGGGCAAGTTGGGGAAGAAGGAGCAGTTGCGATTCTGCTACGAGGCTGGCCCTACGGGGTTCGCGCTGTACTGGGAGCTCACTCGCTTGGGTATCGAATGTGTCGTGATCGCTCCATCGCTCATTCCCAAGGTCGCGAGTGACCGTGTGAAGACAGATCGGCGCGACGCGATGAAGCTGGCTCGCTCTCATCGAGCGGGTGATCTCACCGCGGTCTGGGTTCCTGACCAGAAGCATGAAGCTCTCCGAGACTTGGTGCGTCTTCGTGAAGCCGCGCAGGAGGACAACGTTCGAGCAAAGCATCGTCTCGGAAAGTTCTTCCTCCGCTACGGTCTCAAAGATCCAAGCAACAAGAAGAAGTGGTCCGACACGTGGTGGCAGTGGGCGCGCAAGGTGAAGATGCCGCACGTCGAGCAAGACGTGACACTGGTTGAGCTGATCAGCGAAGTTGACCACCAAAAGCACCGGCTCGTCAGACTTGAAGCAGCGATAGATCGAGCCATCGCTGAGGCACCTGAGCGACTCCAGAAGATCGTCGAGGGCCTGCAGGCGCTTCGCGGAGTGGCAAAGCTGAGCGCTGTGACGCTCGCAGTAGAGCTGGGTTCGATGACTCGATTCCAGAAAGCATCACATGTGATGAGCTACACTGGCATGACATCGAGCGAGTATTCGTCAGGTTCGAAGAGAAGACAGGGAGCGATTACCAAGGCGGGTAACTCGCACTTGCGGCGAGTTCTGGTCGAGGCGGCGTGGCAATACCGCCATCAGCCGCGACTCATGCAGCGGCAGAAAAAGATGCTGGAAACGTGGCCCGCTCCGGTCACGGATACCGCTTGGCGTGCGCAGCAACGGCTGCACCGGCGCTACCGGGCTCTTTCTCAAAGAGGAATGCCCATAGGGAAAATCGTCACTGCGATCGCGCGAGAACTTTCAGGCTTTGTCTGGGCCATCGGCCTGAGCGTGGAAAACGAAATGAAGAACGCGGCTTAGGTAGAAACGAAAAGAACAGAAGAAGAATTTTTGAAGCGAAGGAGTCAGCGACGAAGCCAGCAGCGGGGAGAAACCTGGAAAGGCGTTATGTGGTTTTGACCCACGATCCTAGTGACAGGACAGCTCTCGACGAATTCATGACCATGAAGGCGGCCTCGGCCGATCCTCGAATATCAGCATGATCAACCGTCGAACAAGCTCACCTTCGCCGCTGATTCGTTCGCTTCAGAGAACAAGGACAGAAAAAAAGATGAATTGATTCTACGAGAACTCACCAATGAATACTTGACAGGGTCGTGTTATATCAACGCCTTGCCGCTCTACTGCGGCGCGAGGCCTTTCAGGTTACCCCGAACGGCCGCCGCCACAAAAGGGACATGGCCCGGTGGCGGCCGAACGGAATAGGGTTTTCGCGGTGACGGGGGTAAGGGAGCTCGCGACCGTCCGCCGGCCAGCGCTAAAACCTCTGTTGAACAACCCGCCTTCAGCTACGCGTGAGTAGAGAAGCCACTTGGTGATTTGCTTTCATTTGTGACTCACTGGTGAGCGCTAGCGAGCGGCCCCCAAGCGCAGGTTGCGATCCTACGGAGCTGTTCTTGAGCAATAACTGACCGGTGAGAGGGGCTCGACGGTTGAAATCTCGCGACACGACCGACGCGACGCGCACGGGTGCATTCACGCACGTTACGCGCGTCCGAATGGAGTCGCTCCCCGCAGGCTTGTTCATGCGACTCTCCCAATGGTCAAGGTCTCCGTCCCTGGTGGCCCTCGCGCTTTCGCAAGTCCGGGCTCGCCCGCGCGGTTCGTCATGGCTTCGGCCCATGCACCACATTCAGCAGCGTCTAAGCGGCGACCGATCGCCAGAGATAACATTCCGCATGCTGGGCAGCGAGCTAGTTGAGGAGTTTGGTTTTCCGGCCGCGAGTCCTTCACGGCTTCTTGCGTCTGGCCTGAGCGGCTCAGCAGCAGTTGCAAACGCTGCAGTTTACTTCTGTGCTGGGGATGCAAAAGCCCGAAGCTCCGCACCCGGTGAAAGCCCTTGGGCGGCACATGCTGAAGAAAACGTCTCAAGAATTCATTTACCGGCAGAGTCATCTGCTTGCGCTCGTGAGTGCGGCTGTCCGTGTAGCGGAAGGTGACCTTGTGCTCATCTGAAGCTAACACCGCGTGATTGCCAATGGCCGTCTTGTGCACGTAGCGACCTAGATATTCGATCACCTTCTCGGCTCCCTGCACGACGGGCTTGGCAAAAGTGATCCAAGGCTTATTTGCTGGCACCGACGGCATTTCTCCTTTGGGCAAGGCCTTGCGCGCGAGCGCCATGAAGCGCCCACGAAACTTCTTGGACAGCGCAGGAACGGGGACCAAGTAGCGTCTCTTTCGGCGAGGTGCTGTGAGCCACGTCTCTCCATCCGCGGCGACGCCTCCTCCGGGCACGAGCATGTGCACGTGCGGGTGCCACTCCAGAGTGCGCGTCCACGTGTGCAGCACTGCGAGGGCGCCGATGAGCTGAGCGCCCAAGAAGTGTGGGTCTTGGCAAAGCTCGGCCAGCGACTCATAGGCGGCTCGAAACAAGACTGGCAGCAGCACCGTCTGCTTGGAGCGCACCACGTCGCGCAGCTCGCTTGGCAGCGTGAAGACGACGTGAAAGTACGGCACGGGAAGCAATAGCTCGCGCTGACGCTCAATCCATTGAGTCGTTCGCAAAGTGCCGCACTGAGGGCAAGCCCGATGGCGGCACGAATGGTAGAGCAAGTGCTGCGAGTCACAGCTCTCACAATGCGCGAGGTGTCCACCTAGCGCTGAAGTGCGACAAACGCTGATTCTTCCGATTGCTCGCACATGACTTGGCAGCACGGCTTGACCGTAACGCTCCAGATAGGCTGGACCATGCTGCCTCACCACTTCGGCGAGGAGACTCATGGCGCGGCCGCTAGAGCTTGGCCATCAGCCGATCGAGGGTCGCCAGGAGCCTCTCATCGTTTTCGTGCGTCACATGCAAGTACACGCTTGTGGTCTTCAAGCTGCGATGCCCAAGCACTCGCTGAATTGTCTTCAGCGTGATCCCGGCTTCAAGCAGATGAGTCGCATAGCTATGCCGCAAGGTATGAATTGAAGCGCGTTTCTCTACGTGTTGTTCCTCCAGCACGGCGCTAAATGTTTTCTGTAGTGAGGTTCGATCTACGCTGCCACCCTTTGCCCCGCCGACGAAGAGCAGAGGACCCTTCGATGCTTGACGGTCCTGCTTCCAGAAGCGCCGCAGCTTGTGAAGTAGCGGTCGCGGGAGAGGCACCATTCGATCTTTTGCTCCCTTCGCATCGCGCACCAACACAATCAGACGGTCGCTGTCTATGTCTCGCGATTCGAGCCTGAGGCCTTCGCCAAGGCGCAAACCAAGCGCGTAGATTGTCTGAAGCGCCATCCGACGCGTAGGCTCGCGGACTGCACCAAGCACGCGATGGGTCTCTTCCACGCTCAAGACCACGGGTAGCTTCTGGGCGATCTTCACGCGCACAAAATCCAGAACTGACCACTCTTGAGGGCACGTGTAGGTGAAGAAGAAACGCAGCCCGTGGACCGCGACGTTGCGCGTCGAAGAAGCAAGCATTCGCTCATCGCGCAAATAGATGAGGTATGCGCGAACATCGTCCTCTGTCAGAAGGTAGGGCTCTTTCTTCACGTGTTCCAAAAATTGACGAACTACCCGCCTGTAGGAGTCCTGCGTCTTGGGGCGAAAGTCTCGCAGCCGCATGTCCTCGCTGAGTCGGCCTTGAACGTTTGCTAAAGTGATCATCATCATCTCCATGAAAAGCGACGACACCGCGCCGCCGCCTATGGAAAGCGTGAATCACTGAGCGCAGTGGCACTCCTCAGAGTCATGAGCAGCTTCGTGGCAGGCTCAAGATGAACTAAACGGACGCAATGAGCCCAAAGCTACCGTGCGCAGCGCGGTTTCGTTCAACTGCCAATTCTCAGCGAAGCGACAGCGTTCACGACCGCCGTCAGGTAGCAGCGGCCTGTTGGGCAGGTTACGCAGAACTCTTTGCCTCTGCCATCGATAGTGTCTGAGCAAGGTTCCCCGACATCGGTTGTGGAAAAGCGCCGCGATGGTAGAAGAGGCTCTATGTCTTCGCGTCGATACCTCTGCCCGGCACTAGTCCTACTCACCTGTTGCGGAGGTCCCGGTACCGCGCCGGGGGACGAGGCGAAAGTGGTCCCAATGGGGGGAAGCGGCTCGACTGAGCCCGGCAAGAATAGCGATGACACGGTCTCAACTGGCGGAGCCGCTTCAACTGGCGGAGTCATTTCAACTGGCGGAGTCATTTCAACTGGCGGAGTCATTTCAACTGGCGGAGTCATTTCAACTGGCGGAGCCGCTTCAACTGGCGGAGCCGCTTCAACTGGCGGAGCCGCTTCAACTGGCGGAGTCATTTCAACTGGCGGAGTCACTTCAACTGGCGGAGCCGCTTCAACTGGCGGAGCCGCTTCAACTGGCGGAGCCGGCGGCGTGGCGCTGTCCATCTGCGCCTTCGACATCAGTGAGGGAACTAATTTCTATCCCGGTGATGTCATGCACCTTCGGCTTACGGCCAGCGAGCCCGGAGGCGAGGCCTCCGTCATCATACCCGGCTTGATCTCGTCGCTTGCCTTGAACGACAGCGGCTTGGACGGCGACATTGTCGCTGGCGATGGCATTTTTTCAGTGAATTACGAGATTGGGCCTCGGGAGACCGCGGATGCCGTCACCGCAAAAGCCCTCTACATGGCGAAAGATGGCGTACGATTCGCGACGGTATTTGCGGATGAACCCATCACAGTGAAGCCTTCTGGGCTCGACGTGGACGGAATTATCCTTGGTGATGTCAGCTGGGGACCAGCAGACAGTCCAGTAGTCATCACGGAGGATGCTGTCATTCATTCCACGGCAACGCTCTCCCTTCTTCCGGGGACTTATGTGTATTTTGAGGCTGGTGCAGAACTCATTGTGCATGGCACCCTAGACTCCCAGGGAACGGAAGAAAGCCCCGTCATCTGGAAGAATGCCAAGATCTCCATCGAAGGAAACTACGCGATCCAAACGCATGACGCAGTCGGGAACTACCTCGCCGGAACTCGCCTCGAATATTCGGTTCTTGAAGACGGCGTGCTGACAGTGACCACCGATGATGAATTTCCCAATCCCGGGAGCGGCGCCTACGTCAAGAACAGCATCATCAATGAGATCAAAACCGACGGGGAATCAGTCGATAACGTCTCCTCACTCTACATCGGCTTCTCATCCGTGCGGAGTCTCGTCAGCGCTTGGTCGAGTTACGGTCTTAATTTGAACACCAGCCTTCTCGAAGAGTCTTACATCGGCTTTCTTGAGATGAGTTCTGCATCCGAAGACTCCACTTTACGCAACAACGAATTCGGGGAGCTGTTCCTTGACCGTCTTAGCAAGACGGCCACGATCCAGTCGAATCACTTTAAGAAGCTCACCTGGAACCGTCCCACACTCTCTCGCCAGGATGTTGCGATCGCGGGAAACAGCTTCATCCACGAAGATGGCGCGATAGGCTTGGCAATTCGGGGTGGCGACATGGAGCACACTGTAAATATGGCTGGAAACTACTGGGGGCCCGCGACCACGGCTCAAATGGAGTCGCTAGGCGCGCTAGCTGACATTGACGCTATCATCGACATATTCGACGACGTTTCGCTCGACCGCGTGATCTACGAGGGCTGGTTGACCAGTCCTGTTCCTGGGACTGGCCCCTCATGGTCACCTCCCACGGAGCCAGAGCTCCCTCCGCTCGTTTGCGCGCCCTAGCGGACGCGTGGTCGTCACCCCTTACGGTCAGTCGATCCAAGCCGATACCTAGTGGCGCTGCACGGTATAGGATTTTCCGCCAGCGTCATCGCCAATGAGGTAGGGCCCGGCGATATCGAGCAGGCAATTAAACGTCGCTACTGTTCGCTCCGCCTACTCTGCCCAACGCCCTGCAATTGTGCCGCGGCCTGGTGTCTCTTCAGAATACGATAACCGGCGCTCTTCCCCAACGGGGAAAGAGCGAGCGCCGTACGCAGACTCAGAGGCGGAGCTAAGACCTAGACAGTGGCCGTCGGTCACCAATTGCTTGTTGGGGAGCTATTGATTTTGAAGTTTCGCGACAAACCGAACCCAATCAGTGAAAGAGTCCTGGTCGATGTCGCCAGAGGCTACACCGAGCACTGTGCGTTCTTGGTCGTCGACGTCAGCAATGATTTCGTAGCCGTTGAGTAGCAAGGTCACTTCCATCGCGGCGTGACCGACTCGCTTGTTCCCGTCCACGAACGGATGTCCTTGAACTAGTGCGAAGGCCAGCGCAGCGGCTTTAGAGATCGAAATCGGGGTACAGGTCCTGCCCGTCAAAGGACGCCAGAGGCTGAGCGAGCGCCGATTGCAACCTACCAAGGTCCCGTAACCCTGTACCGCCGCCGGAAGTTTCGATGATCCTCGCGTGAAGACGCAGAACCTGGTCAAGGCTGAGCGAGCGCATTAACCCAGGCGTCGATAGAGCTCAGCGTTCTTCTTGAGCACGTATTCGGCCGCTTCCTCGAACTCTTCTGCTGGACGCGCCACCAAGTCAGCGACCGCTGCCCGGGCGAGTTCCTCAGGCCGGATGCCAAGAGTCTTTGCTCGCTCGTTGAGCTGCTCAATGATGGTTGGAGAGAGTTCGAGTTCCACGTGAGGAGTATACCTCGGGACGAGGCGGGTGCCAGAGTCTAAGTTTTGGAACGCTGCAACTCGGCTGCAACGAATGAACTAAACCCAGATTGCCACGCTGTAGAGGTATCCTGTGAGAATCCAAAAGGTAGTGGCGACGATGAGCCAGCCCGGGTTTCGTGACCAGAACCATGCAACGAGGGGAACGAGAGGAAAAGTCGTCATGGCAGAGAGAAAGGGCGCTGCCTGAGGGAGATGCCCTCCAGTGAACGCAAAGTACCAGCCCGAGGCGGGCCCCATGGCAATGAAGGCGCTGACAACTGGAACAGACGCTCCCGGTTGCAGAATGCGGTCCGTGGTTTCGCAGGACGCTAAAGCGAAGCTACTGAGCAGGACGCAGAAGATTGCGAAGACCACCAGGTTACTCGACGCCGAGGCTCTAGGATTCTGGGCGGTTGAGGTGGTACGCACTGGGACACCTTACCGTCCACGCTATAGAGGTGCTCGTGGAGATTCTGTGAACCGGGCAAGTTGGATGCCGTTGAGCAGTTGCGACCGTGAGTCTCAAGAGGAAGGAAGGGTGCGGACCACGGCGTGGCTCTCATCGAGTTTGGTTGGCCTGTCTCTGCCGTTGAGCAACTCCTCCTGGAGCCGCTCTACCTCTTGCGGCGGGGCCTCAGCGGCAAGTCGCGGCAGATTTTCCCTCGACCACGTTTGACTATGTCAGGGATCAGCGAGTTGATCCCTGCGTCCGTGAATGGCTTAGGTGAAGTATCAATGATCACTGTCGTGTTGGCTATAAGCTGATTCATCTGTTGAAGAGTCGGATGCCCACCAAGCCAATTAGAACCGCGATGCCTAGCCCCAAGAAGGCTTGGGAGAATGGGCTCAAGCGGCGGCGAGGGATGTCGAGAAAGAGGCTGACGCTGCCAGCGAGAAGGAGAGCCGCAAAGACGAGAACTACCGGCCCGTAGCGGGTTTCCCAAACTCCTCCACTTTTCACGGCGCCAACTGCACCCAAAACGGCTAGCCCTGTAAAAGAGAAGCCGAATGGAATGACACTTTGGCCTTTCCAACGAGCGTAAGTGGGGTCGACCGAGAGATCTGGCTCAGAATCTTTCGTGCTTCCCATTAACCTAGTCTCCCCAACGACTTGCCGCTCTACTGCGGCGCGATGCCTTCCAGGTTACACCGAACGGCCGCCACGATAAAAGGGAGAAACCCAGTGGCGGCCGAACTGCCACGCCCTAGCGAAGCGAGAACCTGCACGACCGCCGTCAGGTAGCAGCGGCTTGTTAGCTGGTTTTCAATTTCACTACCTGTTACTCACAAGTCGTCAAGTGGCTGACTTGTTCTTGCGAGCTGTCTCACGTTTCGCAACCGATGGCGTGGATGCATGTGCTTTGTGAAGTTCGCTAATGAAAAAGCGTCCCGACCGCAAATGCGCGGGACCATGCTGAGCGTCCCAGTTGGCGCGTCGCGCGGCTTCCAGAACAAGTTCAAGATCTTCAACCACCGGCGGTTTTCCTTGCAACGAGTTCGAGTCCTTGTCCATCAGACTTCCAATGATACCACAGATCGAAGAGCGGGCGATAAGCGTGCACAAAAAGCTCCAATCCGCGTTCATGGCGGCGGCGGATTGCGTCTTCTGGGATCGGGTGCCCGCCTAGCCTGACGCGCTCCCGGACACGGTCGACGGCAAATTCGGCTGACGGAACCTCGATGAAATGCAGGATTGTTTCGAAACCTGCAAGGTTCCAGAGCCGGACGTGCGGAATATACATCCGCGACGCTAGGGTCGTCTCCACCGCAAACGAAACATCAGATGACTCCGCTGTGCTGAGGCGTCGGAGTAACTCCTTCCCCGCAGCGACCGACGACAGTGGCGTCATGGTCTCCCTCTGAATTTCGTCAGCGTTGAGAAATTGAATGTCCGGATACAAGAGGGGAAGGTATTGCCGTGCGAAAGTAGTCTTGCCGGCGCCATTCGCTCCGCCGACAAGAATAGCTTTGGGCGCTGTCATCCTAAGAGCCTATGAGCACGCGTTCACCTCAGCAAGCACATTGAAGGGCCGTTTGAAGAACAGCTCAACGAGTGACGTTACGACGCGGGGTCGTGTCGCCACAACATGGAGTAGAACTCCCTGTCCGAAGCGGTCTCGTCAAAACCGAGCCGGAGATAAAACCGTCTCGCGCGAACGTTTGTAATAAAGACTTTGAGTTCGATGTGGGGATACGCGCTCTGTAGGCTCCGGATCACAGCGGTCCCGAGACCGCGGCACTGGTGCTGTGGAGCAAGCGCCAGAAGTTGCAGGTCAAGTGCAGATTCTCCTGCGGAACGAACAAACCCAATGCGCTGTCCATCAAGTTCGATGATCTGGCAGTGGGCCTGAGCGAGCCCCTTCTGAAAGTCAGCTACCTGCCACTCCTCGTTCCAACCCCAAATGCGTGAGATCTGTTCGCCAAAGACTCGTCGGTAAAGCGCGAACATCCATTCCTCTTCAGCGGATGCCGCATCGCGCAAATTCGCCAGATCAGACATGTGCTTTCATCCCAACGACCATGACTGATTCAATTACACGATCAACTTCGCCTAAATCCAGCTAGTCAGAATAACACGACCGGCTCACGCATTCGAAACCGTGGGTTACTCTTGAGCTGTGAGGCAAAATCGCAGAGCCATAACGAAAGGAGAGCCGGTCGATGACGAAGAATATCAAATTTGTGGGGCTAGATGTACACGCAGCGACAGTGGTGATTGCTGTTGCGGAAGAAGGCGGCGAGGTGCGGTCGCTCGGGACCGTGGTGAATGAAATCGGCGCGATCCGACGTGTCTTGGGCAAGTTGGGGAAGAAGGAGCAGTTGCGAGTCTGCTACGAGGCTGGCCCTACGGGGTTCGCGCTGTACTGGGAGCTCACTCGCTTGGGTATCGAATGTGTCGTCATCGCTCCTTCGCTCATTCCGAAGGTCGCGAGCGACCGTGTGAAGACAGATCGGCGCGACGCGATGAAGCTGGCTCGCTCTCATCGAGCGGGTGATCTCACCGCGGTCTGGGTTCCTGACCAGAAGCATGAAGCTCTCCGAGACTTGGTGCGTCTTCGTGAAGCCGCGCAGGAGGACAACGTTCGAGCAAAGCATCGTCTCGGAAAGTTCTTCCTCCGCTACGGTCTCAAAGATCCAAGCAACAAGAAGAAGTGGTCCGACACGTGGTGGCAGTGGGCGCGCAAGGTGAAGATGCCGCACGTCGAGCAAGACGTGACACTGGTTGAGCTGATCAGCGAAGTTGACCACCAAAAGCACCGGCTCGTCAGACTTGAAGCAGCGATAGATCGAGCCATTGCCGAAGCACCTGAGCGACTACAGAAAATCGTCGAAGGACTGCAGGCACTTCGCGGAGTGGCAAAGCTGAGCGCTGTGACGCTGGCAGTAGAGCTGGGTTCCATGACTCGATTCCAGAAAGCGTCGCATGTGATGAGTTACACAGGCATGACCTCGAGCGAGTACTCCTCGGGCTCGAAGAGAAGACAGGGAGCCATCACGAAGGCAGGGAACTCGCATTTGCGGCGAGTTCTGGTCGAGGCGGCGTGGCAATACCGCCATCAGCCGCGACTGATGCAGCGGCAGAAAAAGATGCTGGAAACGTGGCCCGCTCCGGTCACGGATACTGCTTGGCGTGCGCAGCAGCGGCTGCACCGGCGCTACCGGGCTCTTTCTCAAAGAGGAATGCCCGTAGGGAAAATCGTCACTGCGATCGCGCGAGAACTTTCAGGCTTTGTCTGGGCCATCGGCCTGAGCGTGGAAAACGAAATGAAGAACGCGGCGTAGGTAGCAACGAAAAGCAACAGAAGAGAGAACTTTGAAGCGAAGGAGTCAGCGACGAAGCCAGCAGCGGAGAGAAACCTGGAAAGGCGTTATGTGGTTTTGATCCACGATCCCAGTGACAGGATAGCTCTCGACGAATTCATGACCATGAAGGCGACCTCGGTCGATCCTCGAATATCAGCATGATCAACCGTCGAACAAGCTCACCTTCGCCGCTGATTCGTTCGCTTCAGAGAACAAGGACAGAAAAAAAGATGAATTGATTCTACGAGAACTCACCAATGAATACTTGACAGGGTCGTGTTATATCAACGCCCTGCCACTCTACTGCGGCGCGAGGCCTCGCAGAATACACCGAACGGCCGCCGCCACTAAAGGGACATGGCCCGGTGGCGGCCGAACTGCCAAGTTTCAGCGAAGCAACAGCGTTCACGACCGCCGTCAGGTAGCAGCGGCTCTTCGAGCTGTCCGCTCGAGCGTTCGCTGACTCGACGTCGAAGTCGGCGCCGACAAGCCGCATTAGCTCATTGATGGGTATAATGTGATCCCAGCGGGTAACAGTTCCCCCCGTTTCTCTCGCCAGAAACTGAGCTGCTCGAATAGCAAGCTCAGGCTTAGACGCTGTGATCTCCAGCACGAGCGGTTCATGAGCCGTTGGGCCTATTTCAAGGTGCACAGTCGGGGTCGAACGGTCGCACAGGTACAGCTGAGTCCAATTCCGGTCGGCGGGGTTCTCAGCGTCCCCATCTGAATCGACGTCGTGGTCTTCTGCCCAGAGGTAGGCGACTATCAGCCTGAAGTCGGGACGTGCGCTACGGCAATGAACGCGAACTGCTGGGGACTGGTGTGTCATGGTTCCTTGAGGTGGGCGGCGCCGTTTAGTCGATCAGGAAGAGCGACGCTGTGCCGCTTTGGTTGCCGAGCATCCGTCGCAACGCGTCTACAAACTCTCCAAAGGTTGCGTCTGTCATTGCGATAGTCAGTTGCACATAATCCCCATGCTCGTCGCGGGTCGTGCCATCTCCCCGATCAAGGGCGACAGTCACGTGAGCAGCTCGCCATCCTGGACGAACGAAGATTAGCTTCGATTGGACATTGCCTATTCCGGCACACCACTCAAAACGAGCCCCCGGGCCGTCAGGGAAGTGTTGAAGACCATCTGCTAGCTCGTGAATCGAGTTCGGATGGGCAAAGAGGGTCGTCTTGCCAGCAAAAATGCCATTTGCTGCGGCAATTCGAAGCTCATGAAAATCATGGTCCACGTAGTTGAGAGAGATGTTGAGTTTTTGATTTTCCACGTAGTCAGCCCAACGCCCTGCCGCTCTACTGCGGCGCGAGGCCTCGCAGAATACACCGACCGGCCGCCACCACAAAAGGGAGAGAGCCCTGTGGCGGCCGAACTGCCAAGCTTCTGCGAAGCGAAAGCCTTCACGACCGCCGTCAGGTAGCAGCGGCTCGTTGAACGAAACCGCGCTGCGCACGGTAGCTTTGGGCTCATTGCGTCCGTTTAGTTCATCTTGAGCCTGCCACGAAGCTGCTCATGACTCTGAGGAGTGCCACTGCGCTCAGTGATTCACGCTTTCCATAGGCGGCGGCGCGGTGTCGTCGCTTTTCATGGAGATGATGATGATCACTTTAGCAAACGTTCAAGGCCGACTCAGCGAGGACATGCGGCTGCGAGACTTTCGCCCCAAGACGCAGGACTCCTACAGGCGGGTAGTTCGTCAATTTTTGGAACACGTGAAGAAAGAGCCCTACCTTCTGACAGAGGACGATGTTCGCGCATACCTCATCTATTTGCGCGATGAGCGAATGCTTGCTTCTTCGACGCGCAACGTCGCGGTCCACGGGCTGCGTTTCTTCTTCACCTACACGTGCCCTCAAGAGTGGTCAGTTCTGGATTTTGTGCGCGTGAAGATCGCCCAGAAGCTACCCGTGGTCTTGAGCGTGGAAGAGACCCATCGCGTGCTTGGTGCAGTCCGCGAGCCTACGCGTCGGATGGCGCTTCAGACAATCTACGCGCTTGGTTTGCGCCTTGGCGAAGGCCTCAGGCTCGAATCGCGAGACATAGACAGCGACCGTCTGATTGTGTTGGTGCGCGATGCGAAGGGAGCAAAAGATCGAATGGTGCCTCTCCCGCGACCGCTACTTCACAAGCTGCGGCGCTTCTGGAAGCAGGACCGTCAAGCATCGAAGGGTCCTCTGCTCTTCGTCGGCGGGGCAAAGGGTGGCAGCGTAGATCGAACCTCACTACAGAAAACATTTAGCGCCGTGCTGGAGGAACAACACGTAGAGAAACGCGCTTCAATTCATACCTTGCGGCATAGCTATGCGACTCATCTGCTTGAAGCCGGGATCACGCTGAAGACAATTCAGCGAGTGCTTGGGCATCGCAGCTTGAAGACCACAAGCGTGTACTTGCATGTGACGCACGAAAACGATGAGAGGCTCCTGGCGACCCTCGATCGGCTGATGGCCAAGCTCTAGCGGCCGCGCCATGAGTCTCCTCGCCGAAGTGGTGAGGCAGCATGGTCCAGCCTATCTGGAGCGTTACGGTCAAGCCGTGCTGCCAAGTCATGTGCGAGCAATCGGAAGAATCAGCGTTTGTCGCACTTCAGCGCTAGGTGGACACCTCGCGCATTGTGAGAGCTGTGACTCGCAGCACTTGCTCTACCATTCGTGCCGCCATCGGGCTTGCCCTCAGTGCGGCACTTTGCGAACGACTCAATGGATTGAGCGTCAGCGCGAGCTATTGCTTCCCGTGCCGTACTTTCACGTCGTCTTCACGCTGCCAAGCGAGCTGCGCGACGTGGTGCGCTCCAAGCAGACGGTGCTGCTGCCAGTCTTGTTTCGAGCCGCCTATGAGTCGCTGGCCGAGCTTTGCCAAGACCCACACTTCTTGGGCGCTCAGCTCATCGGCGCCCTCGCAGTGCTGCACACGTGGACGCGCACTCTGGAGTGGCACCCGCACGTGCACATGCTCGTGCCCGGAGGAGGCGTCGCCGCGGATGGAGAGACGTGGCTCACAGCACCTCGCCGAAAGAGACGCTACTTGGTCCCCGTTCCTGCGCTGTCCAAGAAGTTTCGTGGGCGCTTCATGGCGCTCGCGCGCAAGGCCTTGCCCAAAGGAGAAATGCCGTCGGTGCCAGCAAATAAGCCTTGGATCACTTTTGCCAAGCCCGTCGTGCAGGGAGCCGAGAAGGTGATCGAATATCTAGGTCGCTACGTGCACAAGACGGCCATTGGCAATCACGCGGTGTTAGCTTCAGATGAGCACAAGGTCACCTTCCGCTACACGGACAGCCGCACTCACGAGCGCAAGCAGATGACTCTGCCGGTAAATGAATTCTTGAGACGTTTTCTTCAGCATGTGCCGCCCAAGGGCTTTCACCGGGTGCGGAGCTTCGGGCTTTTGCATCCCCAGCACAGAAGTAAACTGCAGCGTTTGCAACTGCTGCTGAGCCGCTCAGGCCAGACGCAAGAAGCCGTGAAGGACTCGCGGCCGGAAAACCAAACTCCTCAACTAGCTCGCTGCCCAGCATGCGGAATGTTATCTCTGGCGATCGGTCGCCGCTTAGACGCTGCTGAATGTGGTGCATGGGCCGAAGCCATGACGAACCGCGCGGGCGAGCCCGGACTTGCGAAAGCGCGAGGGCCACCAGGGACGGAGACCTTGACCATTGGGAGAGTCGCATGAACAAGCCTGCGGGGAGCGACTCCATTCGGACGCGCGTAACGTGCGTGAATGCACCCGTGCGCCTCGCGTCGGTCGTGTCGGGAGATTTCAACCGTCGAGCCCCTCTCTCCGGTCAGTTATTGCTCAAGAACAGCTCCGTAGGATCGCAACCTGCGCTTGGGGGCCGCTCGCTAGCGCTCACCAGTGAGTCACAAATGAAAGCAAATCACCAAGTGGCTTCTCTACTCACGCGTAGCTGAAGGCGGGTTGTTCAACAGAGGTTTTAGCGCTGGCCGGCGGACGGTCGCGAGCTCCCTTACCCCCGTCACCGCGAAAACCCTATTCCGTTGGGGGGCGCCTTGAGCTACCACGCGATTACAGCGCGCAAGAATTCGCCCAAGCGTTCGGTGTGCTGTGCACTTGCTCACACTTTGATCTGAGGCACATCGCTGACTAGGCGGGGATTTTCACACCGGCCGGCGAGCGAGAGCGAGCCGAAAAGGTGTGTCCTTCAGCGCCGCGACTAGGCCAAACCGTGGAACAAGCGGCAGCCGTAGGCTGAATCACGACGCCAGGCCCGTGCGAAAGCGTTGCGCACTTGCCTGCGCGGGTACCAAACCGCTCCGAAGCGGTTGCGAACGGTCCTGGCACTCCGCAAGAGTGCTCGTGAACAGCCCTGGCACTTTGCCAAAGACCTTTGCAACACTCGCGAACGGCCCCGGCACTCTGCCAGAGACGTTTTAATCGCTCGCGAACGTGGCTGGCATTCTGCAAAGGACATCTGCAAGGGCCGCTAAGTCGTCTCGCACTCTGCCAAAGTCGGTTGCAAGCCTCGCGAAGGAGTCTCGCAGTAGGTCACTAACGCCAAATCGACATCGCGAGCTGATACAGGGCAAACTGCTTGCCAGGGTCGTCTTGAATCTTAAGGTGGACCGTCAGGGAGTCGATCGGATCGCCTGTCGGACGAACGATTGCGGGACCGCTGTCGCCGCTCACAAGCGAGTACGCGAACCAGGAGTGCAAGAGCTCCGCGACCGGGTCGCGGGAGCCTTCAGACCCTATCAATTGTCGAAAGTCAGAGAATTTGAGCTCCCATTCCGTGACCGGATAGTAGCCACCTATGGGCACGGCTGGGATTGTACGTCGACCACAGCCAGGGCACGTGACGTGGGAGCCGAGGCGGCGATACTCGATTCGGGATGCATGACGACAGTCTGGACATTGAACTTCAGCGAGCGGAGACATGACAGCTTCTACCAGATCGGTGCGTACGCTGCTCGTCCGGCTAACTACCAATTACATCGCACAAGAGTCCGACCACGCGTTCGGTTGCTGTGCACTTGCTCACCTTTGATCTGAAGCACATCGCTGACTAGGTTCTGGGCCTCATTTTACGCGCGGAGGGACCGTGCAGAAGCAAAGGAGGAACAAGCAATGGCATCAAAACAGGTGACGGACCGACAGAAGGGCGCGGACGCCGTGCTCACGATTTTCGACGCGCAGGGCGGCACACTAGCGGACGCATCTGGACGCCTTCTCGGCGAAGTGCAGACGATTCAAGCCACGCTCAACCTTCTGCAAAGCTCGCTGAAGGCTAGTCGTGACGCGATGGTCCAAGCCGACACTGCGCATGAGGGCGAGCTCGCCGACGATACAAGTGCGCGAGACGCCCGGGACGAGATTGCGGCGCAGCTCAACGAGAAAGTCGTCGAGCTACGCAGTGTCCTCACCGGAATGTACAGCGCCGCGACCGCACGTGCAGTGATCGTCGGTGCCACGCCGCGGGATCCGGTCGCCCTGGATTCAGAACCTAGGCACCGTCACCTGGCCCGAGCCACGTTTCGCAGGGGCTGGGCTGGATGCGACGGCGGTACAGCAAGACTTGTCTGGTGCCCGTGAGGCACTGCAAGGGGCGCTGACTCAGGTCGCGAGCGAAGAGCGTGAAGCACAAGGCACACTTGATGTAGCCCCTTCTGAAGCTGAACACTTTTCGAAAGGAGATTTCAGTGACTCGTCGGAAGACTGCGTTCAGCGCGTATCGCTGCCGTAAAGTGGGTGCCTTGCGCGCGGCGCTAGCACGGCCCGTACTTAAACGCGTACCAGAACTGGTCGAAGTATTGTGGAGTACTTGTTGGCATCGCGGGATAGAAGGGAGCGGCCCCAGCAAGAGCGAAGCGATGCAGTACCGGGGGAAGCAGCAGGAGAACGGCGCGTCCGAGAATCGGCGATAGGGAAGGTGGGGGAAACACCACAGAGAGGGCGATGACCAGCCCGAAGACACCCCAATAGAGCTGACGGTGCCAGATGTAGCCACCGCAAGAAAAGAGACCAAAGTACACTCCACCAGCGATTGCGAGAGCAACTGAGGCGATAGGAGTACTGCAACTTAGCTTGTTCATTCGGATTGTCCGCCCAACGCCTTGCCGCTCTACTGCGGCGCGAGGCCTTTCAGGTTACCCCGAACGGCCGCCGCGACAAAAGGGACATGGCCCGGTGGCGGCCGAACTGCCAAGTTTCAGCGAAGCGACAGCGTTCACGACCGCCGTCAGGTAGCAGCGGCTCGTTAGACCGACTCCATCAATTTCAGGAGGCATCAGCGCGCGAGGAAGTGAGACCACGGTGGGCTCAGCAGAAATCAGCTGGCTAGCTGCAGGCGCCAAACCGGCGTTTGGCCGAAGACTCAGAATAACGCTGTGACTTCGCGAAAACGGATAGGGCGCCGGTGATCACTTGCCAGCGCGCTGGCCGTTCGAAGACAACAAGCACCACGCGCTGATCAGTTCAGAAGAGCTTGCCCAGAACGAGCCCGCGCAAGGCAGTGATCTTGCCAGCGAAACTGGCAGAAAACGAAGACTGAAAGAGCGCGCATCCAAGCGATGAAACAACGTCGCTCTACGAGGACAGCCGCACGCTTACTTCACCAGCCCGCGAAACGCACTTCATGCACAGCAATGTTGGCGCAACTGATTCTGATGAAAGCTGGGCGCTCCGCCCGCGATGACGCATTCACGAAAAGGTCGAGACCCTCTTCAAAAAGCACGCCCTTGCCATTGAGCGCCCTTCAGCGCCCGAAATTCACGAGCACGCGCTCTTCAGAATCCTCGGAGAGGCTGGCTTCGAGAGCACCGAAACGGCCCGAAGGGCCGCAACTCTCGGCGAGGCGAAAGTGGTGCAGCAGTTTGCTGACCGACAAGCTGTAGAACCCAGATGGCGCGGGCGTCTGGAGACCATCCGAGCAACAGTCGACGCAATTCAAACCTCAACGAGGGCGCGAACGTCACCCGAAAAGCTCTGAGTCTGGCTGATTGAAGGCGAACCACCACAAAGGCGCGAACATCATACGGAAAGAGACGAGGTAACATCGACTCTTTCCAGGTGTCCCAGCGTGCGATGGCATCATCGAGGAGCAACTCAAGAAAAGCGGGCGAAGTCCTCACCCAGAGCAGGTAAGCCAAGTTGAACAGCTCGCCATTCTCGCCCTTGCGCGCGAAAAGAACCACATCCAAAACAGTGCGCCTTTGGCAACGACCTAGCTGCGCGGTCTTAGCCCAAACAAAGTCATCTAATGAACCGGCCACAATCAAAGAGTGAGTGGGCAAGGGGGAAAGTGCGGTCTAACGCCTTGCCGCTCTACTGCGGCGCGAGGCCTCGCAGGTTACCCCCGAACGGCCGCCGCCACAAAAGGGACATGGCCCGGTGGCGGCCGAACTGCCAACTTTCAGCGAAGCGAAAGCCTTGACGACTGCCGCCAGGTAGCAGCGGCTAGTTAGACCGACTCCAAAAGTTCTAAGAGGCCTCAGCGCGCGAGGGATTGAGACCACGCCGGGCTTAGCAGGAATCAGACGGCTAGCTGCAGGCGCCGAAACGGCAGTTGGCTGACGACTCGGCACCAACGCATTACCCCGCGAACGCGCCTGAGGCGCCGGTGATCACTTGCCAGCGCGCTGGCCGTTCAAAGACAACGAGCACCACGAGCTCATCAGTTCAGAAGAGCTTGCCCAGAGCGAGCCCGCGCAAACGCAGTGGTCTTGTCAACGTGCCTGTTGGAAAACGCAGACGCACAAGCGCGCGCATCCAGTCCATGAAACAACGCCGCTGCGCGAGGACCGACGCACGTTGACTTCACCAGCCCGCGAAACGCGCTTCATGCAGAGCAAAGTTGGCGCAACCAATTCCGAAGAAAGCGGGGCGCCTCGACCCGCGACGACGCAACCACGGAAAGGTCGAAAGTCTGTTCAAAAAGCACGCACTAATCATCAAGCGCCCTTTTGCGCCCGAAATTCAAGAGCCCGCGCCTTTCAGGATCCAGTAGCCAGAGGAAATACCAAGCCTCATCAAGCGAGAGTGCCGCAGCTGCAAAGGTTGAGCCGCTGATAAGAAGACTTGGCCAAAAACAAGCCCGCAGGGCTGCAACTATCAGCAGCGGGATGGCCGTTGCTCAACTCACTGTTAGAAAAGTTGTAGAAATCTGAGAGGCGCGGGCGTCTTGAGAACCACACGTAACGCTCGACGAGATTCAAACCTCCACGAGGGCGCGAACGTCACCCGAGAAGCCCTGCGACCGGACGACTGAACCCGAATTACCACGACGGCGCGAACATCAACCGGAGAGAGGCGAGGGGACATCGACTTAATCTGAATTTTCTCGGCGTGCGCGGCCACAAGCGAGGGGCAGTTCAAGAAACGCGGGCGAAGCCCTCACCCAGAGCAAGTGAGTCAAGTTGAACAGCTCATCATTTTCGCTCTCGCGCGCGAAACAACCACATTCAAAACACTTCGACATCGGCAGTGACCTTGCTGCGCGGGCTTAGCCCAAACAAAGTCATCTAATGAACCGAACACAATCAAAGAGTGAGTGGGCAAGCGGAACAGTGCGGTCTAACGCCCTGAAATTCTGCTGCCCAGCAGGACCTCGACCAGTTTACACCGACCGGCCGCCGCCACAAAAGGGATAAAGCCCGGTGGCGGCCGCACGCCAACGTATCGTCGCAGCGAAAACCTTTCAGCAGTCAGCAGCAATTTCTCGTTGAACGAAACCGCGCTGCGCACGGTAGCTTTGGGCTCATTGCGTCCGTTTAGTTCATCTTGAGCCTGCCACGAAGCTGCTCATGACTCTGAGGAGTGCCACTGCGCTCAGTGATTCACGCTTTCCATAGGCGGCGGCGCGGTGTCGTCGCTTTTCATGGAGATGATGATGATCACTTTAGCAAACGTTCAAGGCCGACTCAGCGAGGACATGCGGCTGCGAGACTTTCGCCCCAAGACGCAGGACTCCTACAGGCGGGTAGTTCGTCAATTTTTGGAACACGTGAAGAAAGAGCCCTACCTTCTGACAGAGGACGATGTTCGCGCATACCTCATCTATTTGCGCGATGAGCGAATGCTTGCTTCTTCGACGCGCAACGTCGCGGTCCACGGGCTGCGTTTCTTCTTCACCTACACGTGCCCTCAAGAGTGGTCAGTTCTGGATTTTGTGCGCGTGAAGATCGCCCAGAAGCTACCCGTGGTCTTGAGCGTGGAAGAGACCCATCGCGTGCTTGGTGCAGTCCGCGAGCCTACGCGTCGGATGGCGCTTCAGACAATCTACGCGCTTGGTTTGCGCCTTGGCGAAGGCCTCAGGCTCGAATCGCGAGACATAGACAGCGACCGTCTGATTGTGTTGGTGCGCGATGCGAAGGGAGCAAAAGATCGAATGGTGCCTCTCCCGCGACCGCTACTTCACAAGCTGCGGCGCTTCTGGAAGCAGGACCGTCAAGCATCGAAGGGTCCTCTGCTCTTCGTCGGCGGGGCAAAGGGTGGCAGCGTAGATCGAACCTCACTACAGAAAACATTTAGCGCCGTGCTGGAGGAACAACACGTAGAGAAGCGCGCTTCAATTCATACCTTGCGGCATAGCTATGCGACTCATCTGCTTGAAGCCGGGATCACGCTGAAGACAATTCAGCGAGTGCTTGGGCATCGCAGCTTGAAGACCACAAGCGTGTACTTGCATGTGACGCACGAAAACGATGAGAGGCTCCTGGCGACCCTCGATCGGCTGATGGCCAAGCTCTAGCGGCCGCGCCATGAGTCTCCTCGCCGAAGTGGTGAGGCAGCATGGTCCAGCCTATCTGGAGCGTTACGGTGACGCCGTGCTGCCAAGTCATGTGCGAGCAATCGGAAAAATCAGCGTTTGTCGCACTTCAGCGCTAGGTGGACACCTCGCGCATTGTGAGAGCTGTGACTCGCAGCACTTGCTCTACCATTCGTGCCGCCATCGGGCTTGCCCTCAGTGCGGCACTTTGCGAACGACTCAATGGATTGAGCGTCAGCGCGAGCTATTGCTTCCCGTGCCGTACTTTCACGTCGTCTTCACGCTGCCAAGCGAGCTGCGCGACGTGGTGCGCTCCAAGCAGACGGTGCTGCTGCCAGTCTTGTTTCGAGCCGCCTATGAGTCGCTGGCCGAGCTTTGCCAAGACCCACACTTCTTGGGCGCTCAGCTCATCGGCGCCCTCGCAGTGCTGCACACGTGGACGCGCACTCTGGAGTGGCACCCGCACGTACACATGCTCGTGCCCGGAGGAGGCGTCGCCGCGGATGGAGAGACGTGGCTCACAGCACCTCGCCGAAAGAAACGCTACTTGGTCCCCGTTCCTGCGCTGTCCAAGAAGTTTCGTGGGCGCTTCATGGCGCTCGCGCGCAAGGCCTTGCCCAAAGGAGAAATGCCGTCGGTGCCAGCAAATAAGCCTTGGATCACTTTTGCCAAGCCCGTCGTGCAGGGAGCCGAGAAGGTGATCGAATATCTAGGTCGCTACGTGCACAAGACGGCCATTGGCAATCACGCGGTGTTAGCTTCAGATGAGCACAGGGTCACCTTCCGCTACACGGACAGTCGTACTCACGAGCGCAAGCAGATGACTCTGCCGGTAAATGAATTCTTGAGACGTTTTCTTCAGCACGTGCCGCCCAAGGGCTTTCACCGGGTGCGGAGCTTCGGGCTTTTGCATCCCCAGCACAGAAGTAAACTGCAGCGTTTGCAACTGCTGCTGAGCCGCTCACGCCAGACGCAAGAAGCCGTGAAGGACTCGCGGCCGGAAAACCAAACTCCTCAACTAGCTCGCTGCCCAGCATGCGGAATGTTATCTCTGGCGATCGGTCGCCGCTTAGACGCTGCTGAATGTGGTGCATGGGCCGAAGCCATGACGAACCGCGCGGGCGAGCCCGGACTTGCGAAAGCGCGAGGGCCACCACGGACGGAGACCTTGACCATTGGGAGAGTCGCATGAACAAGCCTGCGGGGAGCGACTCCATTCGGACGCGCGTAACGTGCGTGAATGCACCCGTGCGCGTCGCGTCGGTCGTGTCGCGAGATTTCAACCGTCGAGCCCCTCTCACCGGTCAGTTATTGCTCAAGAACAGCTCCGTAGGATCGCAACCTGCGCTTGGGGGCCGCTCGCTAGCGCTCACCAGTGAGTCACAAATGAAAGCAAATCACCAAGTGGCTTCTCTACTCACGCGTAGCTGAAGGCGGGTTGTTCAACAGAGGTTTTAGCGCTGGCCGGCGGACGGTCGCGAGCTCCCTTACCCCCGTCACCGCGAAAACCCTATTCCGTTGTGGTGGCCGTCGATACCTGTAGGCCAAAGCGCGAGAGAGAACGCCCCACGACGAGTGCAGCAACGAGCAAGAGGCGTGGATTAGGCGCCTCGCTGTGATGACTTTGCGATGTCGAACAAAGTTGTTGCTCAGGAAAGACCAGGGGAAGGCGCCGCTCGTCCTTTGCAAGCGCGCTCGCCGGTCGAAGACGTTGAACCAAAACGAGTTCAGCTGTTCAGCAGAGCTTGCCTCAATCAGGGACCGCGCAATGGATTCGGTCATGGCAAAGTTCTCACCTTGCTCAAAGTCCGCTGTCACGAGCGCGCGATCAGTCTCGGAAAGACTTCGGCTGACAAGAGGCTGTTCAAGTTGGAATGAACAGCCCGCGAAAATGCCAAACAAAAAATTACTGATGTCGCAACACGGTCGACACGAGCGGGAGGTTTCATTCTGGAGAACGAACGAATCCAAAAGGATGACAATTCAACAATCCACGTGCTCACTTTCCCGCGATGCTCTCTCCACGAAAAGGTGAATCGCTTGTCAGTTCTTGAGCGCCATCTAGCGCCCGAGTATGCGAGCCAGCGCTTTTGACCCTTCAAGATTTCGAAGATGTGAACGATGAAGACTTTGACGCGTTCGCGCCGGAAACGATAATTTGATGATCGAACGAAGACTTTCGAGGCGGCAAAGAATCATCGTCCCTGCAGCGTTCCAGAATTCGAACCCACGTCGGCAATAAGCAGCAATAAGCCGAGCTAGACAGTTGTCGCAACTTGGTGCAACGACAAGAAGTAGAACCAAAGGTGGCGCGGAAGTCTTGAGAGCCACCCGAAAACAATTCAAATCGTGCTGCAGGCGCGGGCGTCACCCGGAAAGATTTGGAACTTCATCGCCGCGAGCAAAGTCTCCACGAGGGCGCGTCGTCAGCCGGGAAGGTCGAGCTTACATCGACACAATCCAGGCTTTCACGAGGGCGCGAGCACAAACGAGGAGCAACTTAAGAACGCGGGCGAAGCCCTCATGCAGAGCAGGTGAGCTAACTTGAGAAGTTTCTGGTCGGACTCATTGCGCGCGAAATCTCTCTCAAGAAAACGTTGCGAACTCGAACAACCCCGAATGCGCGGGCCGTCCCTTAAACAAATGATCGCGACAAACCCTCACGGAAAACGTCGACGGGCAAGCGGGCCAGCTCAGCACAACGCCCTGAAATTCTGCTGCCCAGCAGGGCCTGGACCAGTTTACACCGACCGGCCGCCGCGACAAAAGGGATAAAGCCCGGTGGCGGCCGCACCACAAGCCGGCGTCGCAGCGAAAACCTTTCAGTAGTCAGCAGCAATTTCTCGTTGTGGTGGCCGTCGATGCCTGCAGGCAAAAGCGCGCGAGGAAACGACCTGCGACGGGCGCAGCAACGAGCAAGAGGCGTGGATTCGGCGCCTTGACTGTGATGACTTTGTGGTCACGGAAAAAGTTGTTGAGCATGAAAGAGCAGGGCAAGGCGCCAGTCGTCCTTTGCAAGCGCGCTCGCCGGTCGAAGACGTTGAGCCACCACGAGTTCAACTGTTCAGCAGAGCTTGCCCAAATTCAAGGGCCCGCGCAGAAGGGGACCCGTCTTGGCAAAAGCCTCGCCGTGATCAAAAGAAGCGACGCAAGAGCGCGCAATCAGTCCTCGAAATGGTGTCGGCTGACAAGAGGCTGTTCAAGCTGGCAAAAGGCAGGCCGCGAAACAGGCCAAACAAAAGAAGTCGACCCTGCAAACGCCTTCGCAATGAGCGGGGGCTTCCACTTCGGAGAAACCTGTCACTCCGACGGTGACTCTTCCACAATCATCGAGTTCACGTCCCCGTGCGGCTCTCTTCACGAAAAGGTGAAACGCTCATCGGTCCTTGAGCGCCACTCAGCGCCCGAGTCCCGAGCCCGCGCTTTCGAATTCTCAAGCCTTTGAGCAAGTTAACGGCGTTAACTTGTACGCGGTCCGCGACATAAACAGCGATTTCTCAGCCGAAAGAAGCGTTTCGAGGCGGCAGAAACATTTGTTTCAGCAGTATTCCAAAAACCGACCCAACGCTTACAGGAAGCAGCAACTAGCCGAGGGAACCAGCTGCCACAATGTGCTTGAACGACAAGATGTAGACTCAAAGAGGGCGGGGACGTCCTGAAAGTTACATCTACTCAATCCAAACGCGCGATGCGGGCGCGGGCGTCAATCGAAAAGAGTCGGGACGACATCGCCGCAATCCACATCTCCACGAGGGCGCGGGCGTCAGCCGGACAGAGACGAGATTACATTGACACAATCCAGGCCTCCACGAGGGCGCGAGCACAAACGAGGAGCAACTTAAGAACGCGGGCGAAGCCCACATTCAGAGCAGTCCAGGCAAGACAAACAGTTTTTGGGTAGAACTCATCGCGCGCGAAAACTCTCCCAAGAAAACATGGCGACCTCGGAAGAATCCGAATGCGCGGGCCACCTCCTTAACAAATCGTTCAAGCGAACCTTCACAGTCAAAGGATGAGGGGCAAGCGGGCCAGCTCAGCACAACGCCTTGCCGCTCTACTGCGGCGCTGTGCGTTTCAGGTTACCCCGAACGGCCGCCGCCACAAAAGGGAGAAAGCCCGGTGGCGGCCGAACTGCCAAGCTGCAGCGAAGCGAAAGCCTACACGACCGCCGTCAGGTAGAAGCGGCTCGTTAGACTGTCGTATCAGTTTTTCTGGAGGCCATTGCGCGCAACAAAGCTTTCCACGATGAGTGAAGGGACGAGCAGGAGGCACGGAATAGGCGCCAAGCTGATTATTTCACGAAACATCTGGCACGTGAGTGGTCCGACGCGGGGAAGGGGAAGGCGCCGCTGATCATTCGCAAGCGCGCACGCCGGCCGAAGACATTTTGCCCTCACGAGTTCAACTGTTCAGCAGAGCTTGCCCGAATCAAGAGCTCGCGCGGACCTTGATCAGTTCGGCAAAGCATTATTCAGGAAACAGTGAACAACCAAAAGCGCGACGCCAATTCAGCGAGACGCCGACGATCAGCGAGATGCAGTGGACGCTGACCAAGCTAAGCCCGTGAATTGGGCCAAACAAAAACAGAAGTGAAATCGATGCTTGCGACAGAAGCGGGGAACCATCAATTCGAAAAAAACAACCACCAAAAACTGGCAAACCGGAAGCAATCCACGAACCCATTTCCTCGCGATGATCTGATCACGAAAAGCCGACAACATGTTGGTGATTGAGCGACGTTCAGCGCCCAAGTCAAAGAGCCCGCGCCGCCGAAATCCGCTGGCCCGCGCCAGAAGGGACCGAACCCGCTTTCGAGAGGAGCCCGTCGTCTGCGCCGAGAGACAACAGTCCCTGCCTTTGAACCTGCACCGCTACAAATCTGAAGGGCGACGCCAACCAACTCGGCTTCACGGCGACCAAAACAAGAAAGAAAATCGAAGCGTTCGTGCTCTCAGCAACTGTCTGCTGGCCCGAGGCAACCCTCAAGTCCACCCAACCAATACGCTCCATGACGGCGCGGGCATCAGACGAAAGTTGTCGGAACCCGGCGACAATGCCACGCTCGCTGGGCGCGGGCGTCAGCTGGGCGCATCGATTGTACAACGACAAAGTCGGGCTCCTGAGACCGGCGCGGACTCAAACGATGAGCAATCACGAAAACGGGCGACTTCCCATTCGAGACCAATCGAGCGAAGTTGCACAGCTTTGAATCAAACTGATCGCACGCGAAAGTTTCCTCACGAAAACATTGCGAGATCGACCGACCTCAGCTGCGCGGGCTGCCTATGAAACGAATGATCAACTCAAACCCTGACGATCAAAAGTTAGCGGGCAAGCGGGGCAGATCAGTCTAACGCCCTGCCATTCTACTGCGGCGCTGTGCCTTTCAGAATACACCGACCGGCCGCCACGACCAAAGGGAGAAAACCCAGTGGCGGCCGAACGATGAGCTTGTGTCGAAGCGAAAACCTTCACGCCTGCCGTCAGGTAGCAATGGCCAGTTAGCTAGCGATTCAGAATGACGTTGTGGCACGATTCTCGTTCAACTGCGGATTCCGAGTTCATCGAGCCCGCAAAGGGCGGCGACGTTCAAGGTCTCAAATTGCCATTTCGGAGCCTTCAGTTCGCCTGACTGGAAGCGCACGACAGTCTCCTTGAATTGCTCGAGTGATTTGACCCCTAAGAGCGGGGCAATCTTGCTGAAGTAGTTTTTTGATCTTGAGCGTGCAAACACTTCGAACCTGGAAGCGAAGCTATCGGATGCATACACCAGTGTGGCGGGCCACCATCCAAATCCCCATCCTGATGGTTCCGAAGCACCGCGAAGAAAGAGGAGAAAGTCGACCTGCATCATTTGCTGGAAGGTTACGGGGATGTCGACGCATCGGCTCTTCAAAGTGTCTGCGTGAAGGGATAATCGATGCAAGTTGAGCCGTTCGTTACGATGATCTAGCAGCTGAATGTTTCCTCGGAATGCTCGAAACGTGAGCACGTCAGTCTTTCCCATATCCGCAAGGACCGGACAGTAATACTCGCGATCAAGTAGGTTCGACACCTCTTCAAATCGGTCTCGCCGAACGAGTAGCGCTATTGTAAGGAGGAATAATTCGTGAGTGATGAAGCGAAAGTTGTCGAAGTCTGTCTCGCGCCACGAGCCAGTCCCTGGAGGTCGGAAGTTGTACCCGAGGATCCGTTCAAAGAATTCATGAAGCAGATCGGCGAGCGAGCTTCCTGATTTATGCAGTGCAACTTCGTCGAGCAGACTGATGACCTCATTTCGATACGGAGTAAAGGCTTCAATGTTCGACATGAAGGGCTCATCTCGGGGTTCTTCTGGGTCCGATACTCGGAAATTTTCCATTTGGGTCGCGAAGACCTCTAGGTATTCGGTACAGAGCGCGGACCAGTTTCCTCTGCCCTCGCGTAACGCATGCACAACTCGTCGCAATGCGGCGGTAGTACTAATCGTTGGAGCGGAATTGTCCGCCAGAAACACGGGCATCGTACCCAGTTTGGGTTTTTGATGAAGCGGTTTGTCGAAAGCCCAGCGTAGGAGTTGATCGAACGAGTCAGATTGCTTCGCCGATTCCGAGTAGTCGATGTGAATTCGCGAGCTGTAGTAGGCTGGAACCAGAGGCTTGCCGTTCTCGTCGCGCTCAAGCACCAGAGCAACGAACTTTGTTTGATCCACGGTCTTGTAGAGTTCCGGCGTGAGAATCTGTGTTTCGATACCTACTCCACCGGCACGTGAGTTTGCCTTCTCTACGTATGCGAGGTCACAAACCAGAAGTACCTTCGTGACAGTGGGGTCGGTGACCATTGATTCCATGAATGCATGGGCATCCTGCCCTTCGCGTAGGTCCCACTTGTCGAGAATTGCTTCAACTCCCGATTCTCGAAGTTCGGTAGCGAGGTCGAGCACACGCTGCTCATGATCGGGAGATGACCAGCAATAGGAAATGAAGAGTTTTGGTGCTGTCATGGTGTCTAGCTAACGCCTTGCCGCTCTACTGCGGCGCGAGGCCTTTCAGGTTACCCCGAACGGCCGCCGCGACGAAAGGGACATGGCCCGGTGGCGGCCGAACTACCAAGTTTCAGCGAAGCGACAGCGTTCACGACCGCCGTCAGGTAGCAGCGGCTCGTTAGACCGACTCCATCAGTTTCAGGAGGCATCAGCGCGCGAGGAAGTGAGACCACGGTGGGCTCAGCAGAAATCAGCTGGCTAGCTGCAGGCGCCAAACCGGCGTTTGGCCGAAGACTCAGAATAACGCTGTGACTTCGCGAAAACGGATAGGGCGCCGGTGATCATTTGCCAGCGCGCTGGCCGTTCGAAGACAACAAGCACCACGCGCTGATCAGTTCAGAAGAGCTTGCCCAGAACGAGCCCGCGCAAGGCAGTGATCTTGCCAGCGAAACTGGCAGAAAACGAAGACTGAAAGAGCGCGCATCCAGGCGATGAAACAACGTCGCTCTACGAGGACAGCCGCACGCTGACTTCACCAGCCCGCGAAACGCACTTCATGCACAGCAATGTTGGCGCAACTGATTCTGATGAAAGCTGGGCGCTCCGCCCGCGATGACGCATTCACGAAAAGGTCGAGACCCTCTTCAAAAAGCACGCCCTTGCCATTGAGCGCCCTTCAGCGCCCGAAATTCACGAGCACGCGCTCTTCAGAATCCTCGGAGAGGCTGGCTTCGAGAGCACCGAAACGGCCCGAAGGGCCGCAACTCTCGGCGAGGCGAAAGTGGTGCAGCAGTTTGCTGACCGACAAGCTGTAGAACCCAGATGGCGCGGGCGTCTGGAGACCATCCGAGCAACAGTCGACGCAATTCAAACCTCAACGAGGGCGCGAACGTCACCCGAAAAGCTCTGAGTCTGGCTGATTGAAGGCGAACCACCACAAAGGCGCGAACATCATACGGAAAGAGACGAGGTAACATCGACTCTTTCCAGGTGTCCCAGCGTGCGATGGCATCATCGAGGAGCAACTCAAGAAAAGCGGGCGAAGTCCTCACCCAGAGCAGGTAAGCCAAGTTGAACAGCTCGCCATTCTCGCCCTTGCGCGCGAAAAGAACCACATCCAAAACAGTGCGCCTTTGGCAACGACCTAGCTGCGCGGTCTTAGCCCAAACAAAGTCATCTAATGAACCGGCCACAATCAAAGAGTGAGTGGGCAAGGGGGAAAGTGCGGTCTAACGCCCTGAAATTCTGCTGCCCAGCAGGGCCTCGACCAGTTTACACCGACCGGCCGCCGCCACAAAAGGAATAAAGCCCGGTGGCGGCCGCACCAAAACCCGGCGTCGCAGCGAAAACCTCTCAGTAGTCAGCAGCAATTTCTCGTTGTGGTGGCCGTCGATGCCTGCAGGCAAAAGCGCGCGAGAAAACGACCCACGACGAGTGCAGCAACGAGTAGGAGGCGTGGATTCGGCGCCTTGGCTGTGATGACTTTGTGGTCTTGGAGAAAGTTGTTGAGCATGAAAGAGCAGGGGAAGGCGCCAGTCGTCCTTTGCAAGCGCGCTCGCCGGTCGAAGACGTTGAACCACCACGAGTTCAGCTGTTCAGCAGAGCTTGCCTTAATCAGGGACCGCGCAATGGATCCGGTCATGGCAAGGTTCTCACCTTGCTCGAAGTCCGCTGCCACGAGCGCGCAGTCAGTCGTCGGAAAGACATCGACTAACAAGAGGCTGTTCAAGCTGGAATGATCAGCCCGAAAAAAAGGCCAAACCAAAATATGCGAATGACGCAAGGACTCCGAGGTGAGCGGGAACTTTCACTTCGGAAAATCAGCCGACCTCAAATGGTGACAATTCAACAATCCACGTGCTCACTTCCCCGCGATGTTCTCTTCCCGAAAAGGTGAATTGCTCGTCAGTTCTTGAGCGCCGTTTAGCGCCCGAGTTCACGAGCCCGCGCTTTGGGACCTCTAGATTTTGAGAATGCTAACGGTGGTTACTTAGCCACGACCCGCGCCAGAAGAGGCGGATTCAGATTGCGGAATGAGGGCGAAGCCCGAAAAGTCAGGAGCGTGTTGCCGGAGCGACGCGATTGCAGTCATCGTCATGACTTCGCACTCAAAAAATGAATAGGGCGAAATCGGCAACAGGCGAGGCGAGCAGGTGGGCCGAGATTCGGGCGAGGCGAGCCCGTGGATCGAGCACAGCGGGAATGTCTTGATGCCTTCTTAGCAGGTCGCGAAATGAAGCTTGTGGAGGGCGTGGACGTCAGCCAACCGAACACGAGATAACTTCGATTCAATCCAAGCCGTGCTGAGGTCGCGGGCGTTATCCGGAACAGTTTGAGACCAGGTCGCCGCAATCCAAAACTCCACGGGGGCGCGAGCGTCAGCTGGAAAGAGTCGAGGTTACATCGATGCAATCCAGGCTTTCACGAGGGCGCGAGCACAAACGAGGAGCAATTTGAGAAAGGGGGCGAAGCCCACAGTCAGAGCTGTCGAGCCAATTCGAACAGTTTCCAGTCCAACTCATCGCGCGCGAAAGCTCTCTCAAGAAAACATTGTGAACTCGAACAACCCCAAGTGCGCGGGCCGTCTTCCAAACAATGAACGCAACTGCACTTTGACGGAAAAAGTCGACGGGCAAGCGGGCCAGATCAGCACAACGCCCTGCAATTGTGCCGCGGCCTGAGGCCTCAACAGCATACGACAACCGGCGCTCATCCCCAAAGGGGAAGGAGCGAGCGCCGAACGCAAACCTTCCAGCGAAGCGAGGACCCGGACAGTGGCCGTCGGTCACCAATTGCTTGTTGGGCAGGAGCTTAGTTGTCGTGAACGTTCGAGCTATCGGAGATAACGTCATCAATCGAATAGCAAGATGCGTCTAGAAGGTCTGAAGTCTCTCGATATCGGTGAAGTTCACTCACGATACTATATCAGTCGCACGTGGTACCCGGCGGAACAGCTTCGACCATCAGGTTGCGAGTTACGGCATGCTGGGCAAGGAGCGTCAGATACAAAATCCAACTCTCATCAACTTGGTTCGGTGGAAGCACAATGCACTTTTCGACGATGTCGTCGCACGCACTAGGACCGACTGTCGACATTCCCCAACCCGGGCCCACTGTTACCTTTGCCGCCATTCCTTCAACTGAACTGAAGGTCACCGCATAGCGAGCATGACCACAGCTCGAGGAACACAGGTCTTCGAAGGGGAGCCGAAAGGCAACTTGGCCGGTGGGGTACACGGAGACGCCAGCATGTACGTAGTCACAGTCTAATGAAGAAAAGCAACGTGGAGGTGACTTGGTGCCGCAAGCCTCATCTGTGCAATTCTCGATGCGCACAGCGTCCTCCGGACACGGGTCATCGACTCCCACACAGAAGCCATCGCGGCAGCCAAAGCCGCTTCCGCACTCTTCAACGACCTGCGTATCGAACCCACCCTCGGCGCATTCCACAACTAGCGCGTCACCATCACAAAACTTAGCGGTGCCCGCTTGGCATTCCGGAAGCTGCGAGCGGCACGTTCCCAGTGCGGGGCCTTCGTTCGAATCGCAGAGCTCGTCACCATCACAAGTCTCCCGCGCCTCCCAGCGTTTATCACTTCCGCACAAGAGGGCGAGTTTGGGATTCACATCTGCGCAGGCAAACACACCTGGCGATGAACAAGGCTCACCCAACGTACCAATGGGTTGGTCACCGACGGCACCGCCCGTTGCCTGTCCACCGGAAGAAGAATCGCCTCCAATGCCGAATTTGCCACCGGTGCCGTTTCCTTCCGTCCCACCACTAGAGCCGCCGCTCGCCGATTCTCCGCCGTCGGAGGTCTGTCCTCCATTGGAACTTCCACCTGAAGACGTACTGTCCGAGGATTGCCCGCCTGTGGTGTCAACATTATTGTCGTCGACGGAGTTGTTGCCACACGCGACGGCGAGAAGCAGAACGCCCACAGCAATTACGAGCGTTCCGGTCTTCAAGTTGGTTTTGATCATTTGAGTTTTCTAGTTCAGCATCTAAGGACTCAACCACGTTGGCCGAGGAATACCTGAACATCTTCGGTCTCGTTGCAGTTCGCTGTCGGGTCAGCGCAGACTCCATGGAGGGATTGCCAGGCAAATGGTCTTGAGAGTTAGCCGGTCCTGGTCTGAACGACAAGCGAATCGAGACCACTTAGGGGGGGAAGATTTGAACCTCATCTTGAGGTGGTCAATGTAGCGATTCGGATATCAAGCACCGGGACTGACTTACGACACATGGACCTTGTTGGTGATGACAATGACCCAAATGGTGAGTCAACATCTCTTTAGGCCAAAACGGACAGGCTGCACCGTGCGAAACAAAGAGTGTGAACGACGATAACCTTTGCCGTATTCATTGCCCCTCTCTCTGCCCAACGCCTTGCCGCTCTACTGCGGCGCGAGGTCTTGCAGGTTACACCGAACGGCCGCCGCCACAAAAGGGAGAAAGCCCGGTGGCGGCCGAACTGCCAACTCTCAGCGAAGCGAAAGCGTTTGCGGCCGCCGCCAGGTAGCAGCGGCTAGTTAGACCGACTCCAAAAGTTTTAGGAGGCCTCAGCGCGCGAGGACGTGAGACCACATCGGGCTCAGCAGGAATTAAAGGGCTTTCTGCAGGCGCCAAAGCGGCAGTTGGCCGACGACTCAGCACAAATCTACTCCTTCGCGAAAGCGTCTGAGGCGCCGGTGATCATTTGCCAGCGCGCTGGCCGTTCGAAGACAACTAGCACCACAGATTCAGCAGTTCAGAAGAGCTTGCCCAGAACGAGCCCGCGCAAAGGCAGTGATCTTGCCAGCGAAACTGGCGGAAAACGAAGACTGAAAAGAGCGCGCATCCAGTCGATGAAACAACGCCGCTTCGCGAGGACCGTCGCACGTTGACTTCACCAGCCCGCGAACCGCGCTTCATGCAGAGCAATGTTGGCGCAACAGATTCTGCTGAAAGCTGGGCGTTCCGCCCGCGATGACGCACTCACGGAAAGGTCGAAAGACTGTTTAAAAAGTACGCCCTCTCCATTGAGCGCCCTTCAGCGCCCGAAATTCACGAGCCCGCGCTCTTCAGAATCCTCGGAGAGGCTACCTTGGAGAGCACCGAAACGGCCCGAAGGGCCGCAACTCCCGGCGAGGCGAAAGTGGCGCAGCAGTTTGTTGACCGACAAGCTGTAGAAACCCATATGGCGCAGGCGTCTTGAAAACCACACGCAACGCTCGACGAAATTTGAACCTTCACGAGGGCGCGAACGTCACCCGAGAAGCCCTGCGACCGGACGACTGAAGCGGAAGTACCACGACGGCGCGAACATCAACCGAAAAAAGGCGAGGGGACTTCGACTCAATCCATGCGTCCCTGCGTGCGATGGCATCATCGAGGAGCAGTTTAAGAAACGCGGGCGAAGCCCTCACCCAGAGCAAGTGAGTCAAGTTGAACAGCTCATCATTTTCACTCTCGCGCGCGAAACAACCACATTCAAAACAGTTTAACATCGGCAGTGACCTTGCTGCGCGGGCTTAGCCCAAACAAAGTCATCTAATGAACCGACCACAATCAAAGAGTGAGTGGGCAAGCGGGACAGTGCGGTCTAACGCCCTGCCGCTCTACTGCGGCGCGAGGCCTTTCAGGTTACCCCGAACGGCCGCCGCCACAAAAGGGACCAGGCCCGGTGGCGGCCGAACTGCCAAGTTCCAGCGAAGCGACAGCGTTCACGACCGCCGTCAGGTAGCAGCGGCTCGTTAGACCGACTCCATCAGTTTCAGGAGGCATGAGCGCGCGAGGAGGTGAGACCACGGTGGGCTCAGCCGAAATCAGCTGGCTAGCTGCAGGCGCGAAATCGGGAGGTGGCCGACGGCCCACGCCAAACTGATTGCTTCGCGAAAGCGTCTAAAGCGCCGGTGATCACTTGCCAGCGCGCTGGCCGTTCGAAGACAACGGGCGACACGAGTTCATCAGTTCAGAAGAGCTTGCCCAGAACGAGCCCGCGCAAACGGCAGTGATCTTGCGAGTGCACCTGGCATAAAACGAAGACTGAAAAGAGCGCGCATCCAGTCGAACAAACAACGCCGCTTCGCGAGGACAGCCGCACGCTGACTTCATCAGCCCGCGAACCGCACTTCATGCAGAGCAAAGTTGGCGCAACCAATTCTGAAGAAAGCGGGGGCGCCTCGACCCGCGATGGCGCACTCACGGAAAGGTCGAAAGGCTGTTCAAAAAGCACGCCCTTTCCATCGAGCGCCCTTCAGCGTCCGAAAATTACGAGCCCGCGCCCGCCAGAATCATCGACCCAGCTGCTTTCGAGACAGCCGAAACGGCCCGCTGGGCCGCAACTCTCGGCTAGGCGAAAGTGGCGCAGCAGTTTGTTGATGGACAAGCTGTAGAAACCCAGATGGCGCGGGTGTCTTGGGAACCCCATGCAACGCTCGACGCAATTCAAACCTCCACGAGGGCGCGAATGTCACCCGAGAAGCTCTGAGCCTGGGCGACCTAAGGTGAACCACCACGAAGGCGCGAACATCACACGGAAAGAAACGAGGAAACATTGACTCAATCCAGGCGTTCCAGCGTGCGCTGCCACCAGTGAGGCGCAGTTTAAGAAACGCGGGCGAAGCCCTCACCAAGAGCAACTGAGCCGAGTCGGTCAGCTCATCATTCTGGCTCCCGCGCGCGAAAGTCCATCACTCAAAAACGTCTCGCCCTCGGCAACGAACTTGCTGCGCGGGCTAACCCCAAACAATTGATCCGAATAGTCGACCACAGTCAAAGAGTGAGTGGGCAAGCGGGAAAGTGCGGTCTAACGCCTTGCCGCTCTACTGCGGCGCGAGGCCTCGCAGGTTACCCCGAACGGCCGCCGCGACAAAAGGGACAAGGCCCGGTGGCGGCCGAACTGCCAAGTTTCAGCGAAGCGACAACGTTAACGATCGCCGTCAGGTAGCAGCGGCTCGTTAGACCGACTCCCTCAGTTTCAGGAGGCATCAGCGCGCGAGGAGGTGAGACCACACCGGGCTCAGCAGGAATCAAACGGCTAGATGCAGGCGCCAAAACGGCAGTTGGCCGACGACTCACGCTTCCGTTCTGACTTCGCAAAAGCGTCTGAGGCGCCGGTGATCATTTGCCAGCGCGCTGGCCGTTCGAAGACAACGAGCGACACGAGTTCATCAGTTCAGAAGAGCTTGCCCAGAACGAGTCCGCGCAAACGGCAGTGATCTTGCCAGTGCACCTGGCATAAAAAGATGACTGGAAAGAGCGCGCATCCAGTCGATGAAACAGCGCCGCTCCGCGAGGACAGCCGCACACTGACTTCACCAGCCCGTGAACCGCACTCACTGCAGAGCAAAGTTGGCACAACAGGTTCTGACGACAGCTGGGCGATCCGCCCGCGATGACGCCTTCACGGGAAGGTCGAAAGCCTCTTCAAAAAGCACGCCATCTCCATTGAGCGCCCTTCAGCGCCCGAAATTCACGAGCCCGCGCCCGCCAGAATCCTCGGAGAGGCTGGCTTCGAGAGCACCGAAACGGCCCGAAGGGCCGCAACTCTCGGCGAGGCGAAAGTGGTGCAGCAATTTGCTGACCGACAAGCTGTAGAAACCCAGATGGCGCGGGCGTCTTGAGACCATCCGAGCAACAGTCGACGCAATTCAAACCTCAACGAGGGCGCGAACGTCATCCAAGAAGCTCTGAGCCCAGGCGATTGAAGGCGGACCATCACAAAGGCGCGAACACCAGACGGAAAGAGACGAGGGAACATCGATTCAATCCAGGCGTCCCAGCGTGCGCTGCCACCAGCGAGGCGCAGTTCAGGAAACGCGGGCGAAGCCCTCACCCAGAGCAAGTGAGCCAAGTTGATCAGCTCATCATTCTTGCTCCCGCGCGCGAAAGTCCCACTTCCAAAAAAGCGTCGCCCTCGGCAACGAACTCGCTGCGCGGGCTAAGCCCAAACAATTGATCCGAATAGCCGGCCACAATCAAAGAGTGAGTGGGCAAGCGGGAAAGTGCGGTCTAACGCCCTGAAATTCTGCTGCAGCGCAGAGCCTCGACCAGTTTACACCGACCGGCCGCCGCGACAAAAGGGAGAAAGCCCAGTGGCGGCCGAACAACAACTTCCCAGCGCAGCGAAAACCTAGGCAGTCGCTGTCAGCAGCAATTTCTCGTTGGGGGGCACCTTGAGCCACCACGCGATTACATCGCACGAGAGTTCGACCACGCGTTAGGTTTGCTCTACCCTTGCTCACCTTTGATCTGAGGCACGCCGCTGATTAGCTTGCGAGCCACATTTTACGCGCGGTGCGACCGTCCAGAAGCGGTCATCCCTCTCCCAAGACTTTGCCGATTCGCGTGCAAAGAACGAGTTTCTTCCGAGAGCTAGGCTTTTCAGGCGCAGAACGGAATCGCGATGGTCTGCGGCGATCACAACTTCTATTATCAAGTATGCCGCGTTCAAAGAAGGTCAACCTCAGTTTAGTTCTGCTAGTTGCGGCGGTGGGAGCCGCTCTGGGGCAATTGCTATCCCCCAATCCAGCCTCTGCTTGTACCTGTGGTGCTGACGAAGTGGGGAGATGGGATCTTTCCTTGGTGTCCGTGGAAACGCTTGAAGGCAGGCGTGATCACGCTCCGATCTGGAACGGCGACTACCGTCTGAATTATTCTGACGGCGATTGGTTTCTTTACGCGGCAGGGGCGCGCATCGAGTTCCGCAATGGGGTGTGCCGATGAGTTGCGCAACACTTGTTCGGTCACCAATATTGGGCGCCACTTTTATGGCCTCGTTCGTCGCGAGTGCGGCACTTCCTGGCTGTGGGGATTGCTGTGGCAATGTCAGCATCAAGGAGCTTCCGTCATCGGGGGTCAGGGAGATGATGTTCTATTGGGACGACCATGGACAAAGCATAGTTAATGCGGGGACTCTTACATGCGACCAATTCGGCGAAGATTTGGAGCAAGCCGATTCAATTGGTGGCGCGTCGTCTGGCGGAGCAGCGGGGGACGGCCTCGGCAAAGAGATCGTGTCTTCCGGATATTTGTCGGTAAACACGGAGCAGGTATCGTTCGTCTATCAGACTGATCAGGGTGAATACCGAATCACTTGGGATGTTTCCGAGTAATCTCTCGCACTGAGTTGGACTCTGCCAAACACGTTTGCAACGCTCGCGAGCGGCCCTGGCACACTGCCAGAGAGCTTTGCAACACACGCGAACGCTTCTGGCACTCTGCCAAGGAGGGTTGCAACACTCGCAGCCAGGTCTGGCACTGGGCAGATGCCCTCTGCAACGCTCGTTGGCAGCTCTGGCAGAGTGCAAATGGCGAGTGCAACGCTGGGGAAGGTGTCTGGTGCTCGACCAAGGTCGTTCCCATCACTCAAAAAAAACCTAACACTTAAAAAATCACCTTTCTGGTCGCTGGAGCGGTCCGCTTAGGCAAACGCGGTCGATAGGAAGTGGACGACTCAGTTAGACGGCATTCACTTGACCGAATACAGTCGCTTTGATGAAGCCGGCAATTCTCCTGATGGTGACCTTGCCTCTGGCCTGCGGTAGCAACGCTGAATCCTCTGAAAGAGAGAAGGTTGTGGGGCAATGCATCACCCTGTGTCGCATCAATTTCGAAGGTACCGCTTCAACGAACTGCCCTGAGCCGCTGGAGCCTTGCCTCGAATTCTGTGCGAGCGAGGATGTCTTTCCGAACCCATGTCTTGGAGAAGCGATCGCAGAAATCCAATGTCGAATCGCCGCTGGTGCCGAGTACGTTTGCGAAAGATTGGCGACCGGGCCGGAGTATTCGTCGCTCGAAGGTGGCCAGAGTGAGTGTCAAGCGGAGCATGACCGCTTCACAGCATGCGAATGTGCCAATTACTGTGAGTGTAACGACGAGGGTGAATGTGTTCCGTGACCGCCCAACGCCTTGCCGCTCTACTGCGGCGCGAGGCCTTGCAGAATACACCGACCGGCCGCCACGACCAAAGGGAGTGAATGGGCGGCGGCCGCACACCAAACTCAAGGCGAAGCGGAAACCTTTACGACCGCCGTCAGGTAGCAATGGCTCGTTCGGCCGCAGCTATCGTGACATGGGAGGAATCGTGTTCACTTCAAGAGTCTGAGACGGTCGGATCAAGTAGCCGTCAGGATCCGCAGCCAAAAACTGCCTGACCACACAGTTCTCGTCAGTTACCCGGTACGACTTCTGGTGCATCGCAACTAGCAGAGGGTAGCCTCGTTCCTTGAAGCGCTGGTGCACCGCCTCGACATCATCAACCTCGATTTCGAAATTGAGACCTCGCCCGAAGGGCGCTTCAAGAGCGGCCGGTATCCATCGCCCATCGCGCATCTCTGCCGCCGTTGAAGGTGAGAGCGAAGGGACTTGCTCCAACATGATTCGACTTGAACCGAGCTCAAGGGCGGCGAATCCCTGTTCAAGACGTTCAAACTCTAGCTCAAAGCCGACCAGTTCTAGGTAGAAGTTCAAACTTGCTCGGAGGTCTGAGACATACAGTTCCGGAACCAGTGGCGCCTTCGTCTTCATTCAAGACTCAGCGATATGGAGGACGTTGTCGGGGACGCGAATATCGCGGGTAGGTCTATGCTTAGGGAAGCATTGCGGCATGGATGATTCCTTCAACAATTTCGCTCTTTGCCGCAGCATAGTCATTCCTGTCTTGCCAGTCACGGGAGGCAAGCTCTTGTTTCACGCGTTCGTAGCGCCGGCGGTCTGTTGAACTCGTGCGCAGTCGGTCTCTGAAGACCAAATAGCGAGCAATCTCTGCCGAGCCTGAGGAGAAGACGTGAAGATGGACATCTTTAGCCAAAGATCGAAACATACGATGCTCCTCGAAATTGGGTTCTCTAACACGGAGCCTGTAGCCCGCAGCTTCCAGCAGGGGTACATACGACGACTCATTCGCTGAGTCTGCAACGACGGCCAAGATGTCGACAATCGGTTTGGCTGAAAGACCGGGAACAGCGGTAGAGCCGATATGATGAATCTGAAGAAGGAGCTCTCCCAGCTCTCTCTCGATTACTTCCCGGTGGTGCTCGAAGCGATTTGCCCACGTCTGGTCATAGGCGACAAGGAGAACTGGGCCTTGGTCTGGGGAACCGAGCAGTCCAGTCGGAAGAGTACCGAGATGATCTGAACTCATGAGTCGTTGCTCCGACACGTTATCGTGGAGTGATCCGTCTGACCACCCCGCCGCGATGTTTCAAAGTCTCCTGTCTGCCGAACTACCAATTGTCTCGCGAGGAGGTGCGAGAGTCGACGCGGGGAATGTGATTGTAGCGGCTGTCATGTATGCGCTTCAAATTTGAAGGTGGAGCCATTGGTGCCCGTACTTATGCAGCGAGGCGTGTTGTATAAGTACGCAGACGCAGTTGTTATCGGACTGAGGAGGATTGTGGGGTGGGTGGTGAATCACTGCAGGGGCTTTGGGGTTCGCTTGCTGTGATTTTCAAGCGAAATGGATGGGAAAGGCCGGAGAGATAGTGGGTGCGTGCGGAATGCTTGCAGAGTGAGTTGGCTGCCTAGTTGGCGCGTGAAAGGTGGCGAAGAGCTGGGGCGGCTGTTTGGCCGGGTTGTCGTGACGGCTGGCGGACGCTGGCAAGACGGTGGCGCGGCCAGCGGATGGGGAGTCAGTTGTTGCTAAAAGCGGCTGAAGTCAGACAGGCATGGGTTTTGCTGAAACCCGAGAGTGGGCAATGCGAAGTCAACGCGCGGCGGGTCGCTGGGGAGTCCGCGAGCGGTGCTGGCGGCCGTGGAGGAGCGACTTGTCATGCGCCATGCCAGCCCTCGTACGATCGAGGCCTATGGTCGATGGGTGCGGCGATTCATTCGCTTTGCCGGACGACGTGATCCGAGAAATCTCGGTCCCAAGGAAGTGACTGAGTTTCTCTCGTCGCTTGCCACGGACGATCATGTGAGTGCATCGACCCAGAACCAAGCTCTCGCAGCACTTCTTTTTCTTTACAAAGAGGTGCTGGGTCAGCCGCTCGAGTTTCTCGATCAGCTCATTTACGCGAAGAGAACCAGTCGTCTACCAGTAGTCCTGTCTCGTTCGGAGGTCGCAATGCTTCTCGCGCGGCTATCGCCGCCCTGGTTACTCATGGCGCAACTTCTTTACGGTGCAGGTCTGCGTGTGATGGAATGCGTGACGCTGCGCGTCAAAGACATCGACTTTGAGCGCCATCAGCTCACGGTGCGCCGCGGAAAGGGCGCCAAGGATCGCGTGACCTTGCTGCCCTCGAGTCTCGAGAACCCTTTGCGGGAACACTTGCGTCATCGGGCAGTCGAACACCAGCGGCAGATTGAACGCGGTGCGGGGCGCGTGGAAGTTCCCTCGGCGCTCAGTCGGAAGTACCCAAACGCACCGACTGAGTTCAAGTGGCAGTGGGTTTTTCCTGCGACTCGTACATATGCGCACCCGGTCAGTGGAAAGCGCGTCCTTCATCACGTTCACGAAACGGCTCTTCAGCGCGCTGTGCGCTCAGCTGTGGTCGCGGCGCAGCTGTCCAAACCAGCAAGTTGCCACACGCTTCGGCATTCGTTTGCCACTCATTTGCTCGAATCCGGAACCGACATCCGCACCATTCAAAAACTACTCGGTCACAGCGACGTGCGCACTACGATGATCTACACACACGTCCTCCAAACGGGTCCTTATGGCGTCACGAGTCCCCTTGATCAGATGATGTCGCAGCTGGGATCGAGCAGCTAGGCCGCGCACCCGTGGTCGTTCGCGGTCGCTCTCCTCGGTGAGTCATAGATTTCGAACAGATATATCGATAAGTTCGAACTTATGGAACATGTCGATCTGTCGCTGCTCCCCGCACTTGATGCTCTGCTTCAGGAGGGAGGCGTCACGACCGCCGCCAAGCGACTTGGGCTCTCAAAACCAGCCGTCAGCTATTTGCTAGCCAGGCTGAGGGATGAGCTGGGGGATCCGCTGCTTGTTCGCTCCGGACGTTCAATGGTGCTGACCCCTTACGCGGAAGCCTTGAGGTCTCGTGTACATGATGTTCACGCCGAGGCGCGACAGTTGCTCGTACCCAAGGAGCCGGTTGAGCTAGCTAGCCTGGAACGAACCTTCACGATTCGCTGCACTGATTATGTTCTCTCGCTGCTCGGAGCGGAACTCGACGCGTTGATGACCTCACGTGCTCCTCGGGTTCGGTTGCGTTTTGTTCCCAATGCCCTTGATGACGTGGAAGCTCTTGAGGAGGGACAAGTCGATCTGGCGGTGGGAATTTATTCGGCACTTCCCTCCGCTTTGCGCAGCCGTATCTTGCTGACTGATCGGCACGTATGTGTGGTTCGTCGAGACCATCCGGAGGTAAAAAAGCGTCTGACTCTTCAGAAGTACATTGCTTTGCCGCACATCCAGATCGCCCCGCGTGGTGCTCCAGGTGGGTACATCGACGACCTTCTCCGCAAGCGTGGTGTTTCACGATCGGTGGCTCGTGCGGTTCCCTATTTTTCGACCGCACTCGAACTCGCCGCGAAGACTGACTACTTGCTGACGGTTTCGGAGCGTATTGCAAACAGGCGTCTCTCGGAGCTCAAGCTCGAGCTGTTCCCGTTGCCGTTTGAAAACGAGCCTTATGCGCTGAATCTCCTCTGGCATCCGCGCTTCGATGGTGATCCTGGTCATCAGTTCTTGCGTCAGGCGCTTTTGGACTGCTCGGCGCGGGTTGCCGGCGATCGTCATGCGCGCTCCCGACGTAGACTCTGAGCAGATTGGGGACGCTTCGCGGACGAGGTCGAATTAGTGTTCTAATTTTTGGAATGATAGTGTCAAAAGAATCGAATTGTCTTAACTAGATTCAGACGTCAGAACTCTTTCCAGGAAGAACCCGGAGAAAAGCTATGTCTGCCAATGCGAACCTGACCAACCCCGAAAAGAAGAAGCGCGTGTTGATGATCGCCGCCAACCCGAGCACCTCGCCAACGACTGGTTGGCCCGTAGGCTTCTGGTGGGCCGAACTGACTCATCCGTACTGGACCTTTGCTGAAGCTGGCTACGAGATTGAGATCCGAAGTCCCTCTGGTGGGGCTCTTCGTGCTGACGGTTACTCAGATCCTGAGGACCCCAGTGGATATTCAAGATCTGACATTCTGTCGCTTGGGTTCAAACACTCGCCTGACCATATGGCGTTACTGACCGACACCAAGTCAATTGAGGACGTGAATGTCGACTCGTACGACGTGCTCTATATCGCGGGCGGGCAGTCACCCATGGTGACGTTTCCTGGTCATGAGAGTCTCCAGCAGCTCGTCGCCGCGTTCTACGAGGCGGGAAAAATCACCACGCTTGTCTGTCATGCGACCTGCCTTCTTTTAGAGACGAGGCTCTCTTCGGGCGATTTACTCGTTCAAGGAAAGAGCTGGACGGGTTTCGCCGACGCAGAGGAGAAGTTGGCGGATCAGTTTGTGGGGCAGAAGATGCAGCCCTTCTGGATCGAGGAGTCTGCTCGCAAGATAGAACAATCGAATTTCGTGGTCGACCAGCCTTTTCGACCTTTCGCGCTGCGTGACGGCCTGTTGATCACTGGCCAGCAACAATACTCGGGCGCTGCTGCGGCCGAGGAAGTTTTGGCCGCTTTAGGGCGCTGAGAAATGCGCATGAGATCTGGGGTGTTTTGGGACAATTGAAGGAGAAACAAGATGAAGATTGCGATTATCGGTGCGGGAAATGTCGGTACAGCCTTGGGACAAGGCCTTCTGTCAGTGGGGCACGAGGTGGTGTACGGCGTGCGAGATCCGGAGGGTGACTTCACGCCAGAGCTCTTGGCATCAGGTGCAGTGCTCGACCATATGTCGTCGGCTGCCGCTACGGCAGACGTGGTGTTCCTCACGGTTCCGTGGAGCGTCGCCGAAGAAGTTCTCACATCGCTTGGTGAGCTTCAGGGAAAAGTTCTTGTTGATGTGACGAATCCGGTCGGACCAGGCTTTTCGCTCACCCACGGTCACACCGATTCAGGTGCGGAACAGGTCGCTCGCTGGGCGCCATCGGCCAGGGTTGTGAAAGTGTTCAACACCAACGGCGTCGAGGTCATGCGCAAGCCTAAACGCTCCGAAGGGGCTGCGTTCATGCCCGTGTGCTCGGACGACCAAGAGGCGCTAGAGGTAGGAAAGAGCCTGGCCGAGGATCTCGGCTACGACGTCGTCACTTACCCAAGTCTAGAGACTGCCCGATTGCTCGAGCCGCTGACACTTCTCTGGATCAAAACCGCAGCGCGCGTCGGCTCAAGAGAGATCGCCTTTCGCCTCGTGAGAGACTAGCCGCACCCGGCCGCGCACTCCCTGAAAGCCGAGCTTCGAGGCGGCCTCAGCACCGCACTTGAGCGACCAGCGCCGAGAGGAGCGCAGCCGGACAGTGGGGTGAGGAGGAGGGATTCACTCCCGACGACGAGGGGTGCGGAGTCCGCACCCCTACAAGAAGGGCTTATAGGCTGAGTTTCATTGCACTGGTCTCACTATCTAAGTGAGTAGAACGGAGCTTGGTCGTGGCCCTTGAACAGTCTTTTTCCGACAGGCGGTTCTGGGCGGTGCGAGTTTCTTTCCATGAGGTCTAGTTTGACTAACCGCTCGAAATGGAAAGCAAATGTTCTCGAGGTAGGACATTCAAGATCACGGGTTGGCTCTGACCCTCTAGCAGGACGAATGAGTGCTGCTAACTTGTTCAGTGTTATGACGCTTCCGGCCCACCTTCTGGAAAGAATCCCCGCTGAACTCCGCAAAAGCGGCATGTTAAGGCTATCCAACCACTCGTTGGCCTTAACAACTGGTGCAGCCCTGACCGCAGGTGCCGCGTTTGAGCTGCCTTCGACCGCAGGCTTTTCCTCGACCGCAGGTTTGCCTTCGACTGCAGGGAATGAAACTGGCGGTCATTGGAAGGCGCAGCTCTTGGAGGGCAAGTTTCAGCGTGGAGCCGTTGTCGAACTGAGTTGTGACGGTGGAGTCGCCTTAGGAACATCGATTGCTCTGCGGGCTTGTCAGTTTGCTCAGCAAGAAGCTCTCTCGTTGCGCGGTGAAAAAGCTTGGTGCGCCTTCGTGGACCCGAGTGCGTCACTTTATGCTCCAGGGGTTCAAGCTGCGGGGGTAGATCTTTCTCGATTGCTCGTGGTGCGTCCGGATGAAGAGTCCTTAAGTCGGGTGGCTCTTCGTTTGGTCGAGTCAAAGGTATTCCCCGTGGTTGTGATTGATACCATGGGGGTGCCTGGAGCTTCTGTGGATATCTCGTTGGCGGCGTGGGTGAGGGTGGTGCGCCGTCTCTCTCTCTCTCTGGAGGGGGGCGAAAATTCAGTTGTCTTGTTGACTGATAAAAATGCGCGACGTCCATTACCGCTCCCCGTGGCGCAGCGATTTGAAGTCGTTCGCCGTTCAGCTTCTGAGCTTGATGTGAGTCTTGCGAAGAGTACGCGGGGTGCTTGGGGCGCTCCTGCGAAGGTACGTTGGTCGCGCGAGGCGGTTGCCCAGGTGTGCCATGCTTCATGATGCTGCCCCAAAAGCGCCTGCTTTTGAGGGGAGACGAATTTTAGCCATCTTATTGCCGCGTTTACTGACGGAGATGGTTCAAGGTCCACGCTTGAGCTTGGATCAAAAGCAGCCGAGACCATTGGGTGTTGTCTTGTTGGAGACGGTGACCGGTAGCTCAGAAGCGCGCAGCCTGAAGCCTACCGATCGACTCAGTGCGGTTTGCCTTCAGGCAGAAAAAGCAGGGGTGAGGGCTGGGCAAACGCCTACGGAAGCCTGCGCTTTATTGGCGCGTTTGCGGGTGGAGACGATTGAAAAGCGAGAAGTCGAAGAGCGTCTCATTGCCATTGCTGAGGTCGCCAGTCGCTACGGAACGACTGTGTCTTGGATTTGCCCCGACACAGTTTGGCTTGACATCACTGGCGTGGCTCATTTGTTTGGTGGTGAACAAGCTCTGGCTGACGAACTTCATGAACAAGTGCGGCTCCTCGGGCATGTCGTGCGAGTGGTGGTGGCTTCTGGGCCACAGATCGCCCAAGCCGTTGCTCGTTGGGGAGGCAAGACCAAGTCGGCGATTGTGAAAAACGCTGCTCATGAGATGAGTGATTTGCCTCTCTCCGCCTTACCTCTTGATGCTGAGAAGATCGCATGGCTGGGGCGTCTGGGCTTATTTACAGTAGGGCAGGTCAACGATTTGCCGGCAAAAACAGCCTCGGCCCGTTTGGGTGATCGGGCGCTTCAGGTGCTTGAGCTGGCGCAGGGGATCGATCGAAAACCGTTGGTACCTGGTCTTTTTCCACAATTTCTCAGCGAAGAACTAGAATGGGACGAACCAGCAGAGGGAACCTCGCCGCTCCTCTTCGCGCTTCGTGGCCTGGTGGCTAAAATCAGTGCGCGTCTTCATGGGCGAGGGGAAGCCGCTTCGCTTCTTGAAGTGGAGCTTGAGCATGATCGAGCCATTGCTCGGCATCGTGGGGTACTCAGTCAAACCGTGATTTCCTTTGAACTCGCTTCGCCTCTCTATCGCGAAAGCGATTTGGAGCGAGTGATCAAAAGTCGCATTGAGCGCTTGGAGCTTTCGGCGCCGACAGTTGGGCTTCGATTGCAGGTGCGCTCTCTCAGTCCGCAAGTGATGAGTCAGGTGGGGCTTTCTGCTCCAGGGGCCGGGGCTTGGAGCCGCGGTGGTGCTCATCATCAGGAATTGCCGGTCTTGCTGGCTGAGATTTCGGCGGATGTAGGAGCAGAGCAAGTCGGTGTTTTAACAGTGGCTCGCAGTCACCGTCCCGAGAAGCGCTCGGTATTAGAGCCACTGGTTCCGACAAAAAAGCGTTCTCGTCAAAAGAAGCTGAGCTCAGGAACTCAAACCACTTGTCCAGCGATGGATCGCATCACTCGAATTTTACCGCACCCGCAACCCATTCGGGCAGCTTTACGCATTGGAGAAAGCTTTGGTTTGGGGACTGAACTTTACACGATCGAAGAACTGCGTTTTTTACAGCGATTGGACGGTGTGGAGTGGTGGACAGCCCAGGCGGCGAGTCGCGATTACTTATGGGCGTGGCTCAGTTCGCTGCGCGGAGGCACCGAGGCACTTCTGTATCTCGACCGTCACAGCAAATGCGTTTATCTGCAGGCACTCGGTGATTAGTCGAATAAACGTAGTCTCTGGTTGAATAACGCTACTGCTCACTAGCCAGCAGAACAGCAACAGACAACAATCGATTTTGTGGCGCTCCCGATTGGTCTCTTCATTAAAGTAATCTGGGAAACTCTCGCAATCAGTATCCCAGCAGTGTTCAAAGCGCGTTGGGGGACGTTTACGATCCAGGACGGCGATCGACGATTGCGAAGTTGGGCGGGGAAACTCTTGAGCCAAGCTCAAGTGGATCTCCAGGTCTCCGGAGTTGAACACATCGAGCTGAACACGGGGCCCTTCATTGTTGTGAGCAATCATCAGTCGCTCTACGACATTCCGATCTTATTTCGTGCACTTCCTCTCTCTGTGCGCATGGCCGCGAAAAAGGAACTCTTCAAAACGCCCATTTGGGGCAATGCCATGCTTGCTGCTGGATTCGTCAAGCTCGATCGCAGCAATCGCAAACTCGCGTATGAAGCATTGGGGGGCGCTGCCGCTCAAATGGAGCGTGACGGGATCAGCCTCTACATCGCGCCGGAGGGAACTCGGACCAAGGATGGCAAGCTTGGTCCCTTCAAGAGAGGAGCCTTTGAGATCGCGCGCACGATGAAGTTCTCCGTTCTGCCTGTGGTGATCCGAGGAGCCATCGAGGTGCATCGCTCAGGTGAGTTTGAGGTTCATCGAGGACGCACCGTTACGGTGGAGATCCTGCCGCCGATCGATCCCGCTCACTACGAGAGCTCACAGGAGCTTCGCGAACACGTATTTGATTTGCTCGCGAAGCAACTTGAGGAACGCTCGGCTTGAATGAGACGTGCTCAGAGCCCCAACTAGCGACGTTTCAGTAATCGAAGCCGGCCTGCACTTCACAATAATGGGCGAGATCGTCCGAGGCGTAATGACCCGAAGCGGGAATGAAAAGCCCGTAAAGTCCACGAATTTGCACGTATTTTCCGATGTTTTGCATCAGCTGAGCATCCACTTCAGTTCCGGCAAATCCCGGACCAGCCACGTTTCCTGCTCCACCGGCTTCCACTCGTGCAAACACGTGGCCGTCCACCTTGGCGCTGAGAGAATCCGTCAAACTTTGCGACACCTTGACGTTCCCGCTGAGCACATTGGTGCGTGCCCCAATGACATCCATCAAACCCAAGAACTTGTGGCCTGTCGGAAACAGCTGATTCCAGCCTTCGTTCGTATCCCCGGTGTCTGGGTTGTCGCCTGAGGCGATCACTCCACCCAGTGAGAGGTGAGTGCGCGAACCGAAAGTGAGGCCGACTTCGCCGTCTGCCTGGTAGGCGAAAGCTGCGCGCGATTCGATGTCGCCGCTGGCAGGCACATTCGCCGCGCTCTGGGGTAAGCCGCCCGATTGCCCCACCTGAACTCCCGCTTCTAAGCGATAATCGAAGCTTGAGATCTTCTGCTTGATGCGCGCTCCCAGGGTGAAAAGATTCGAGCTTTCAAGAGTGAAGTTCGTTCCGTCGACGACGCCGTCATCTTGTCCCACCTGAGACAGTCCGAGGAAGTAGGCATCGAATTCAAGTCCCGGGGCGAGGTACTCACCGAACCCCGCATAGGCGCCCCAAAAGTAGCCATCACCACCGAGAAACCGGTCGGCTCCCTGCGGATGCGCTTCGTGAATTTGTGCGCCAAAGAGGTCGAGGTAGCCTCGCTCCATTTTGTAGTGAAAGCGCAGAGCGTCGAAGGCTCGGCCCTTTTCGTTCCAATCAAGATCGCCAATCACGAGGGCGTCCCCGTAGTTCATCCTCATGCGACCCAATTGGGTATCAAGTCGGTCTGTGCGGATCTTGAAGTATCCCTCGTAGATCCCGAGGTTTGCTTCGCCCACTGAACCATTTTGGCCCCAGTTTCCGCTCGCCTGAGGCGCAAACTTCACAAGCACATCGCTACTATCCGTGAGCGCGATGGGGTTCGTCTCGATGCCGAGTCGTGCGCGGAAGACCACTTGATCTCCTTCTTGAAAGCGGCCCTGGGACACTCCCAGCTTGTCGTAATTTTCGCGCACCTCGAAGCGACTCCAGGTCGAGGTACTCAGGGTGAGTGGAAGGAGTGATGGAGAGTCGTCGGGAAGATCGGTCAGAGCCGCGGCCGCGGCCTCTTCGGTCTCAAGCAGCTGGGCGTGCTCGTTTGGCTCGGGACTTTCTTCTTCGTCGATGATCACCGGAGTCGGTGGCTTCTTGGGTGCCACGACGACGGCCTTTTTCGGTTTTTCATCCGCTGGAGTCACTTCTTCCGTGTCTTCCTCCTCGGATGAATCGCTGAGCTCTTCTTCCTCGACCTCAGCAGAATCGTCTACCTCTTCCGTGTCTACGACTTCTTCTTCTTCCTCGTCGGACTCTGAGTCGCCTTCGTCTTCTTCAGAATCGTCTTCTTCGGGTTCGTCGCCGGGCTCTTCTTCGGGTTCGTCATCCTCTACCGGGAGATCCTCATCATCGTCGATGTCCTGAGCGAAAACGGGAGCGGTACAGAGGATGAAGGGGAGAACAGCGCCTGAGAGCAGACGACGTGCCTTGATTCTGAGCATGGCGGAGAGTGTCCCGATTCGCCGCTCCGAAGCAACCTGGAAACACGCTCGAATGGTCCCGGGGAGCACCACTCGCGAGCCCTTTTTCCTGGCAGAGCAGTGATTTGTCTGCTTTGACCGTCGACCCCGGGTGGGAAGCACTTTTGGGGACCTGATCAACTTATCCAAGTACTTCTTTTTGAGCGCATGAACGAAACCGATCTGATCCAGCCAAGAGCGACTTGCTACGCATGCTTTCGGCCGGAGGCGCTTTGTTACTGTGCGGACATCCGTTCCGTGAACAATCGGACGCGCATTGTCATCGTGCAGCATCCGCGGGAGCAGTTTCACCCGCTGAACACTGCCAGGATTGCGGAGATGAGCCTGAGTCGCGGTGAGGTAGTACGGAGCGCGCCGGCTCACGTGGGGAGCGCCCTCCAAAAAATCAAGGTGAGTCCCCGAGCCGCAATTCTTTATCCCAGTGCGGATGCCGAGGCGCTCGAAGAGCTGGCTCCTGAGGATTACCCCGAGGAAGTGATTGTTCTCGACGGCACCTGGCACCACGCCAAAACTCTCCTGCGCGACGTGCAAAAACTCCGTTCGTATCGCAGGGTACGTTTCACTCCGCCCGCGCCGAGCGAATACCGCATTCGCCAGGAGCCCAAGGAAGACTATCTTTCGACGATCGAATCGGTTGCCCATGTGCTTTCGGTTCTTGAGCCGGAAACCCCTGGAATCGAGTATTTGCGCGACACCTTTCGCCGCATGATTGACCGCAACGTCGCGGCGCGAAAACCTCATGAAGAAGGCACGCGACATCGGGTGCGCACGGCGCGTAGTCATCGTTTTCCCGAGCAGCTGCTTGCGGCAGCACAGCGCCAGGTAGTCGTCTATTGTGAGGGGACGAGCCGCTTTTCACGTGACCGCAAGCTCAACAGTGAACGCTCTGAGCGCGAACCACTCTTGCTCATGGCGCGGCGCCTGATCGAAAACGACGGAGATGCGCCCTTTCAGGCTTGGCTCCACACTGAACGCACACCTCCTGCGCGACTTCTTGAGCAGCTTTGCATCAGCGAAGTTGAACTGGCTCGCAGCTCTGTTTCTCCGAGTGTGGCGCTCCGGCAGCTTCGTGATTGGCTGCATCCGGAGGATCAGCTGGTGGTCTTCAATGCGTCGAGCGGAGCTATCTTGGAAGAGTTAGGATTCTCTGAGACCCAGCCACTTCAACTGAAGGGGGCCTACTGTGATTGGGCTCTGTTCTTGGATGAAGCGCGTGAGTCTGGTTCTTGGGGGTCGATGGAAGAGATCGTGACCAGGCACGAAATGCGACACGTGCCGGCCACTGAAAGTGGGCGAGGGCCGCAGCGGATCCAGGAAACTCTCGCGATTCTTGAATGGTTACGGGAGGAAGCCGCCAAACATTGCCGAAGCTCTGGTGCCTGATATTATGTTCAGTATCGGTGCCCAGGTGAGATGTTTGTCGAACTGCTCGGTCGTTCCTGTTTTTCGTTTTTGCGAGGCGCCTCTCAGCCAGAGGAGTTGATCGCGGGAGCGCGCCATTTAGGGCTGAGCGGCTTCGTTCTCTGTGATGTCGACGGCATGTACGGTGCTGTTCGTGCGTGGAAGGTCGCTCGTTCGGGCGGTCCGCAGTTCATCGTGGGGGCAGAGCTCACTTTGGCGAGAGCGCGGCCGATTCATGAAGAGGCATTTGTCGCGGCGCCGTTGCCCGAAGAAGGCACCACCCTCAGTCTTGCTCTGCTTGTTCAGGATATTCGCGGTTACGAGAACCTCTGTCGCCTACTCACGAAGAGCCATGAAGGTCAGGAAAAGGGCAAGAGCGTTTGCGAAGTCCCTTGGCTCGATGAGCGCAGCGAGGGTCTATTTGCTCTGCTCGTAGCGCCTCAAGATCCGCGCAGCCTGGTAGTTGAGGAGACCGAGCTGGGATCTCAATTGCGTTTCATTCGTGCGGCGTTCGGAGCGCGCCTCGCGGTGGCTACGTATCGGCACAAGGATGGCTACGATCGGGCGCGGCAAATTTGGGCAAAAGCTCAGGCAAAGAGCCTCGAATGCCCACTCGTGGCGAGCGCTCGGCCGAGCTATCATGAAGCGAGTCGGAAGCCTTTATCAGACGTTCTTTACTGCATTCGCCACGGCATCACGCTTGACGAAGCGGAAGCCGATTTGGAGGCGAACAGTGAGCGGCATTTGCGTTCCGAGGCGCAGATGCGTCATCTGTTTCGAGATCATCCCGAATGGGTTGATGAAACTTCAAAGATCGCGGCCAGTTGCCGCTTTGATTTCTCGGAGCTGAAGTACCATTTCCCCTGTGAATTGGCGCAAGGTCAAAGCGCCGATCAACGCTTGGCCGAGCTCACTTGGGAAGGCGTCGAGCGGCGTTTTCCAGCTGGAATTAGCGTTCATTTGCGAGAGCAGTTGTTCAAGGAGCTGCGCCTGATTGAGAAGCTCAACGTCGCTCCCTACTTTCTGTCCACGTATGACATCGTCGAGATAGCGCGGCGCCGCAAGATTTTGTGTCAGGGCAGGGGGAGCGCTGCGAATAGCGCGGTTTGCTACATGCTCGGCATCACCGCAGTGGATCCTTCGCGTTCCCAGCTGCTCTTTGAACGTTTCTTGAGCGAAGAGCGGGCCGAACCACCTGATATCGATATCGACTTTGAGCACGAACGTCGCGAAGAGGTGATTCAAGAAATTTACGAGCGTTATGGGCGAGAGCGGGCCGCGATGGTTTCTGAGATCATCAGTTATCGAGGCAAGAGTGCGCTTCGAGAAGTGAGTCAGGTGTTTGGGCTTAGTCTGGAGCAGGCGGAGAGACTGAGCGGCACGATTATTTGGCAGGAGCCCCCTGAAACACATGAAAAGCGCTTGATTGAGGCGGGTTTTGACCTGAACGATCCCAGATTGCGTCAGGTCGTCGCATTGGCGGAGCAGTTGCGCGGATTTCCGCGCCATCTTTCGATTCACGTAGGTGGCTTCGTGCTTTCGTCGCGACCGCTTTATGAAGTGGCGCCGATTGAGCCCGCACGCATGGAGGGACGCACAGTGATCCCTTGGGACAAAGATGACATCGATGCCTTGGGATTCTTCAAAGTCGATGTGCTCGCTCTGGGGATGCTCACCGCGATTCGCAAAGCGCTTGGCTACATCAAAGACAGCGGGGGACTAGGGGGAGGCGACGAATTTGATCCGCTTGAGATGATCACCCGCATTCCCCCAGAAGATCGCGAGACTTATCGCATGATTTCTCGTGGCGACACGGTGGGCGTGTTTCAGATTGAAAGTCGCGCGCAAATGGCGATGCTGCCTCGGCTGCGTCCGTCTCGATTTTATGACTTGGTGATTGAGGTGGCGATTGTGCGCCCCGGACCGATCCAGGGCGGCATGGTTCACCCATTTTTGCGGCGCAGAAATCAAGAAGAGCGCATCACCTGCCCGCACCGTGATTTGTGGCCTATTTTGGAGCGCACTTTGGGGGTCCCGCTGTTTCAAGAGCAGGTGATGCAAATTGCCATTGTCGGAGCAGGTTATTCGGGGGGCGAGGCCGATCAATTGCGACGCGATATGGCTGCCTGGAAAAAGCATGGTCGCCTTCTTGAACACAAGGAGAGACTGCTCGACGGTTTCCGTAGGAAGGGCATTGCCAAAAAGTTTGGCGAAGCCCTCTTCGAGCAAATCAAAGGTTTCGGCGAGTACGGTTTTCCCGAATCACACGCGTCTTCATTTGCCTTACTCGTTTACGCATCGTCTTGGCAGAAGTGCCACTATCCAGCGCATTTTACCTGTGCGATCCTCAATTCTCAGCCGATGGGATTTTACCGCCCGACAAGCCTGGTGCGTGATGCTCAGGCGCATGGTGTTGAGGTGCGCGACGTCTGTGTCGTGAGAAGTGACTGGGATTGCGGATTGGAAGAGACCAGCTCGCAAAGCCGCATCAAAAGCAGCGCGCCCGGAGCCGCTCGTGCTTTGCGTTTGGGGCTACGCTTAGTGAAAGGCTTCGGTGAGCAAGCGGGGCTCAAGGTGATGCAGGCGCGAGAGCAGCAGGCATTTGCTTCGCTGGCAGATTTGATTCGACGCAGCGGACTGAAAAAGGACGAAGTCGAGGCTCTCGCCGAAGCGGGGGCGTTTGGCTCACTTGAGAGCGAGAGGCGCCAGGCTTTGTGGAAGGCTCGAGCGCCTCACACAGGCGGACTCTTTGAGCAGGTGGCTCACGAAGAAGAATCGATTTTCCTTCCAGGACTTGAACCCGCCGAGCAGCTGGTCATGGATTACGGGCGCAAGGGGCTGAGCGTGCAGGATCATCCTCTGCGTTATCATCGCAAAAAGTTGAATCGCTTGGGGGCTGTGCGTGCGTCGGATCTCTTTTACTTACCGAAGGGGCGGAAAGTGTCCGTGGCCGGCTTGGTGATGATGCGACAGCGCCCAGCTACTGCGAGCGGAGTGGTGTTCATCACTTTGGAAGATGAAACGGGTTCGGTGAATTTGATTGTCTATTCAAGCGTGTTTGAGAAGTATCATCATGTCGCGCGTCACTCTCAGATGCTCTTGATTGCCGGCGAGATTGAACGCGACACTGCACTTCCCGTAGCGCTGCGTCCGAGTTCAGCGCAGCGTCCGAGTTCAGCGCAGCGTCCGAGTTCAGCGCAGCAAGCCGTGCCGTCAAACGAGCAGGACGAAGCGGTTCAACACGAGGTCGCTCCGGTGTTCGAAACAAAAGGCGACGAACAAATTCCAGTGATCCACGTGATTGTGAAGCACATGGAGCGTTTTGGGAATTCCTACAAGCCAGCCCACGAACCATCGGCGCGAGGAGCAGGAAACGAAAAAAGGCTCCCCGGGGAGCCTTCATTCAAAGGTTTTTCACGCGACTTTCATTGAGCTCAGTCGCGAAACATCTTGTTGAGCAGCGTCACTAGCTCACTTTGATGCTGATGGGACTGCTGCCCGCTGAGCTGCTGCCCACTGAGCCGCTGCCCACTGAGCCGCTGCCGACTGAGCTTGGAGGAGGCGCGATACTTGGCCTGACTCCCGGGCGCACGGACATCGGACCGGGAACGTCGTTGCCTTTGACCGGGATCTTAACCTTCACTGTGGTTCCACGCCCGGCGACAGACGAGATCCCAATGGACCCATGCATCTGAGTGACTGCGTCCTTCACAGCGCTCATGCCCACGCCGCGTCCCGAAGTGTCACTCGCTTCATCGCGCGTACTCAAACCGTCGCTGAACAAGGCATTGACGAGATCCGTTCGAGACTTCGCCGGTAACCCGAGTTTTTCAGCCTTTGCCGTGACTTTTTCCCAATCCACACCGCGACCATCGTCGCTCATTTCAATAATGAAGTCCGTGCCCTCGATCTTCGACATGAGCTTGATCGTCCCAGCACCCGGCTTTCCTGCTTTAATGCGCTCTTCGGGGCTTTCGATGCCGTGATCGACTGCATTGCGCACTACGTGAATGTAGGAGCTCCAGAATTCTCCCCAGCGATCGGTCGGCAAACGAACGTGGTTGCCTTCGATTTCGACTTTGATCTTCTCCTTGCCGAGCTTCTCGCAAAGTCGTCCAGCCTGTTCGCCAATTCGGGCAAACCGCACCTCGGTGGGTTCATGCTTAAGTGCTTCTAGGTAATCGACAAGCCTGGTGTGAGGCTGGCGAGCCTTGGCCGCGACGATGATCTTCTCGAGTTCAGGGTACTGAACTTCAATGATGTCCTCTTCGCTCTGGTTCGCGAAGAGTCGCACGCGCTCAGCAAAGGAACCCCAGACAGCTTCAAGACTCGCTCTTTCTGCCTGATTGGGGCGTCGTTCCTCATCAATACACGCCGTTTCCAGTTCGTGACAACAGTCGGCGACCGAACTGATGCCGTAGATGCCGCTATTGCCTTTGATCGTGTGGATGACGCGTTTGAGAACAGCGTCATCGCGGATGTGGTCAGCGATCACATCCATCGCCAAACGCTCGGTATCGTTGAAAAACTCAATGAATCCCGTGCGATCGCGCATGACAGCTTCGAATACTGCAATCAGTTCGCGCTGTTCAGATTCCTTCTTTTGACGGGCCACCTCTTCGGTCACGTCGCTCACCATGAGCAGAGCGCCATGGAAGTCGTCTTCGCCACCCATGGGCTTGTAAGTCAATTGGTAATGACGACCATCGCGCACCAGCTTCTTCGGGATCTGGTCTGCCGCAAGATCCGGCGGGAGAAAACCATCCGTCAGGCCTTCCCAACCCAGCTCCAGCATGCCCTTCATGTTGTTGTCATTGGCAGCCAGGACATCCGCGAAAAGTGGATGTTCTTCTGTGCGAGCTTTTTCAAACCACTGATTGAAGGCAGCGGAGCGTTCCGTTTCCAAGGTGCCGTCCACGTTGATGGTGGCCAGCCCTTGCTCCACGTTGTCGAGCACGACGCGCATGGCCTCATTGCGTTTGCCGAGTTCTGCCGTCCTCGCTTCAACGGTTTTCTCAAGGTTTTCTCGATGATGCGCGAGTTCAGAATCGCGTTTCTGGATGCCATCGAGCATGTGGTTAAAAGCATCGGTGAGCGCTCCCAGCTCGTCATCGCTCTTCTTTTCGGCACGAACCGTAAAGTCCTGCTTGTGCTGGACTGTTGATGCGGCGGAAACGAGCGCATGAACTCCGCGACTGATCCCGAGCGAGATCACAATCGCGAGAATCAGACTGCAAAGAACCACGGCACCAGAGACGGCAAACGAGGTGCGCACCGCTTCTTTGGCAGACTGCAAGCGCGCAAGAGCAGCGTCACGCACGCGTTCATTTAGCTTCTTGGAGAGGTCGCGAAGAATATCCACTTTGGCGCCCTGAACTCGCAGCCACTCGACCGGATCGACGCCAAACTCGTCGTCCATCGTGTCGAGACCGATCTGACGAATTTCGGCGGCACGGTCCATGTCTTTGCCCTTGAGCAGGCTGTCATAGAGCGACACCAAGTCGTGACTCGTGCTCTGACGCAGGACTTGATCAAAAACCTCTTGCTCCGTGACCAAGTTCACCATCGACTTGTAGCCGCCGGGTGGATAAGCACTCTTGGCGAACACGTAGGCCAAGAGCGCTCGCTCGCGCGAGGCTCGCTCTTTGAGCTCCATCACGCTCACGAGTCCGGAGATGTTTCTGAGCATGACTCCGTCGTCGCTCAGGGTGGTCAGTGCCGCAGTCGCGCCGATCAGGTCCTTGTTGATTCCCTCTGTAAAAGTAGCGAGATCTTCTAGCTTGACGTCTTCGCCTTCAAGCGACTTTCGAACTTCATCTCGTTTTGCCAGGGTCTCTTGCGCTCGCTTGATCCCCGCGGCCAGTCGTTCTGGCAGCGCACTGGTGTCGCGGGACTTAAAGAACTCCGCGAGAACTTCTACCTGAGCGTCAACTCGCTTACGCTGCTCGGTCACTTCCTTCGCAGGGCTCCCATCCTTTCCGAGCGTGTAGGCGGTGGCCGTGCGCTCTTCCTGAATTGAGTCCACCGTGTCGCTGATTGTCTCAGCGAGGCGAGCAAGATCCTCGATCGATCCGAGTGCTTGGGCTGACTCCAATCTACGTTGCGCATCGGAGGCGACAAGATAGGAAAGCAAGAGGGCTCCCACTACGGGAACGCCTGCGAGCAAGATGAGTTTGAGCTTAATGGGGAGATTCTTCAGCATCGGTCGACCAGGGGGGAATTACGTTCCCTAGGACTCGGACGGCCGACGGGTGCCTTTTGGTTAGGGGAGCCGAGGCGATATTTCTAGGCAAAATCCCTACACGTTTATGGAGCCATGACCTCGCCGCCACGGATCCGAGCCACGACTTTCACGCTATCGTTGAGCGCTGATGCGGGCACGTAGCCGAGAGCCCCAGGCTTTGACGCGACGACTTTGAGCACCAAAGCTGAGCTACTCACGCTCTTGGGAGGCGGGTTTCCACCGCGGATCTTTCGGTCGACCCAGTAGCGGGCGACGCGGTCCGGATCGAGGCCCAGTACAGCTGCATCGAAACCTCTGCGAGCCGAGTCACTCTCCGGCAGATTGAGCGGAAGCGCTGAGCCACCTGCCCACGAGGTCTTCGTGGTCTGAAAAATAGGGCGCAAGTCTGATTCAGAAAGGCGGCTCACCGAGAGTGAGGGATGAGCTACCACCGCGATTTCGTCAGCGCCGCTGTGTGCCGTGCCGACGGCGGAAAACGCGGCGAGGAGAACGGAGAGAGCGGCAAGCTTGAGCGGGGTTTTCATGTTGTTTCAGGGTCCTTCGGGGGCGAGGGTTCTTGGGGGGACTGAAACTATCTACGTGGCGCTAAGCCGGGCCTTTCCTCAAATTCTCAGGTGATTTGAGCTAGCTCGCTTGTCCGGTTGAGTCAGAGGCCCATAAAGAAAAGGGCCCGACTTTCGTCGAACCCCTTTTCTCTAGGCAACCACTCGCTTCTACTTGTAGCAGATTGATGGTGGGTCCGTACCCGTAGGAATGCAGGTCATCGTGTCTGGGCACACGCCTTCATTGGGTTCACCTGCCGCACAATAGACTTGAGTGCAGAAAGGCAACGATGGCGCGGCGCAAATCAGACCGCCCGTGCATTCATCGCCGCCCTCGGTGCAATCCGCACCAAAGTTGGCTTCTTCCACCGGAGCATCGCCATCACCGTCGCCACTGGATTCGCCACCAATGCCACCGGCTCCGCCGCCAGCGTCGCCGTCGCCATCGCCGTCACCCATCGCACCACCGGTGGCATCCGGGATCGGGACACAAAGCCCGTATTCCACGCTTTCATCATCGTCGCACGCGCTGTCGAGCTGGCAACCGATAAATAGACAGCTCAACGCAAAGCCTAGGAAAATTCCTAAATGCTGATTCCTCATTGTTCTCATTCCTCTCATGGAGCCACCACCGATCCGCCACGCACCTTCGCGACCACTTTCACGCTACTATTCACCGAACTCGCTGGCACATAGCCAATCGCGCCCGGCTTACTTGAAACCACTTTCACAATGAGCGCCGCACTTGGAATGTTCTTCGGCGGAGGATTGCCTCCGCGAATTTTTCGATCCACCCAATAGCGAGCCACGCGATCAGGGTCGAGGCCAAGCACTGCTGCATCGAAACCTCGCCGAGCCGCGTCATCTTCGGGAAGGTTGAGAGGCAATGCTTTGCCGCCCTCCCACGAAGTCTTGGTCGTTTGGAAGATGGGTCGCAAATCCGATTCGCTCAGACTCTTCACCCGCACATCCGGGTGAACAATCACGGCAATTTCGTCCCCGCCATAGGCTGCGGTGCTCAGAGCAAAGATCAGGGAAATGCCTGACAATTTGAGCAATTTCGTCATCAGAATGCCAACACCAGGCGAGAGACGAATGAAGTCGCGTTGTTCAGGCTGTCATCGCCAGGAACTTCGTCGAGCCAATCAAAGAAGATGGCGCGAGACACTTGAAGCTTGAGCATCGCGGAGGGACTGAAGCGCATGTTCAGGCCTGGACCGAGTACGATGACTCCGTCAGGAAGGCCCCAGTGTTGCTCCAAGAGTTCGGCGTACATGTACGGCTCAAGACCCCACCAGGGCAGCTGTTGAGCGACAAGTGCATAAACGGAGAACGACCATGCATCAGGCTCCAGTGCACCTTGTACGGGAGCTGTAATTCCTAGTTCAGGACGCTTGCCTGGCTCATACTGCTTGAGCCGCGCTGTACCCTCACTGCGGATGCGCGTGTCCCCTATATCGAGACTCACGTCGACGCCGAAGATATTTTCCGTGTATTCCCAGCTCGAGACTGCCTCGAATTCGACCGTGTCCGAAAGAGGGGGGGCACTGAGAATGTTGACTTGCTTATTCTCAACACTTCCATGGTGGTAACTGGTTCCGAGCTGTGCCCGAATGTCCCCACCGTCTTTTCGCGCGAACACGCGTCCACCGAAGGCCTTATTGTCACTGAAGTCGAGCGGGTTTTGTTCGGTGCGGCCGTTGGTCAACCACGCGCGGTAGGCAATTTCCCAGTCACTGACGAAGAACGAACCAAGGGCCTGGACGCCGGTCTGACGGAGAGGAAAGTACTTCTGCTGAACAAACTGTGGCATGGCTGTGCTGATCAGGGTCGGCGAGCCGTGATCCACATTCCAAATCCCGAACGGAGTAAAGAAACTACCGACGCGCAAACGAACTTGCTGGAACTTCTTCCATTCGATCCACGCTCGCTCGATCACAGTGTAGCCGCCCCACATGGGAGCGTTAACTACCGTAGCGTGCGGATCGTATTGCTCAGTGCTGGTTCTTTCAAAGTCACCAGCGATACCTCCGAAGCTCTCAATGTTGCCCTGGGGGGCACTCGTGAAGCGAATTTCCGCGAGCCCACGCCAGTCCGGGTCGGGATTGAAGTCGAAGTAGAGGTTGATGTTGCCTACGGCGAAGGTGAGCGCATTGGTATCAAAAAGGCCTGCGATCAGCGCCTTTTCGTCCACCCAGGTCTTCTGGAGGCCCATGTCCATGAAGCCGTAGACTTTGAAGAGCTCCTGAGTAACGTCGATTTCGTCATCCATCAGGAGAGCATTCATCTCGGCTTCTTCCTGTTTGGCCTGAAGCGCCACAACCTGAGCCTTCAGCTCCTCGTGTTCAGCGCGCGTAGGAGCCGGGTCGGCGTCAGCTGCGGGAGGAGCTTCTTCGACCACTGGTTCAGCCGGAGGAGCTTCCTCAGGAGCGGCTTCCTCAGCAGCAGCTTCGACTTCTTCCGTGGCGGCGGGTTCAGCTTCTGGCTCGGCCGGAGGCGCCGCAGCGTCCTGCGCCCACAGTGTGCTTGAAGCCAGCAACGTGATCGCGCCGAGCAGACTGGCACTCACGGTGGAGCGCGTCCGGATCACTCTTCGTAGGGGATATCTCTTCATCGTTTCTACTTTCACTCTCCAAGGCCGCTCTACATTTGTGTGCATTCTGCGGACTTCACCCTTCGTCGATTCAGGCAGGCTGCTGACACCAACGGCCCGATGGGGTGACTCACGTAGGGGCGTAGGGGCCATATCTCGCGTTTACTTCGAAAAAGGCAAGAGAAATGCCGCGCTCAGCATCACTAAGCGCGCGAAATTGCAGGGTTCTTGCCAAGTGCGTCGCGCTTCCATTCGTTGAGGGGTATGGTTAAATTGCTCACAATTTATCCATATGTCTATTTTGAGCGCACTTTGCCTCTATTTGACGAGCCAAAATACTCACGGAGCCTTCTTCAGAATTTCCCGCGCAACGCGTCCGGGTTCAGTCCGAAGCAGAGAGACAATGATTCATCTCCCTTCGAAGCTCCCTCACAGTGTTCTCCTCCTCCATGTGCTCTGCGGCTGTTCATCTGATCCGCCAAACGATGAGCGCTCGCCTTCATCGGCGGTCAGCGATGTTTGGCCCGCGCCCTCGCAAGAGCTCCCTTTGCAGTCAGAAGAAGTGACCAACCCGTGGTTGAGTGAATCGTTTTCGATGGGTGGTGCGACGCCAGGCGGATCGGAAAGCGTTTCACCTGACGATAAAGCAGATGAACCCGAGGGTATCGGTTCAAGCACTGCAGGCTCGTCCGCAAAGCCAGTTGAGCAGGACACCGAAAAGCAGGCGCCTCAGCCCGTGCCACCAGTCGTTCGTTTTGAGCGCTACAAGGAAGGAAGTGGGGCGGACAAACGTCTGCACCTCAGCCAGTTAGGCGCCGTGCCGGCCGAGGACTGTCGGTTGGAAATCTACTCCAACGGCGGCGAAAAGGTGTGGCGCACTCTCTGGTTGCCGTCACCCTGGGAACCCGGTGTCGAGCTCGTCATCTGTACTTCGGCCGAATCTCAGGCGAGCTGCAATGTTGTCCTGAGCGGCTCGGGTTATAACGGCAACGATGCACTGGTGCTTCGCTGCTCCGAGCTGGTCCTCGATCGCTTCGGTCGAGTCGGTGAGGATCCCGGACTCGCCTGGAGCGATCCGGAAACCCCAGAAACTACCTCAAAAGACGCTGAACTGCTGCGCTGCGATGAGCCCAGCGAAGCATCAGCTGACGCTCCTTCTGATGTATTCTTGATTGGCGATCATTGGGTGCGCCTCCGCAGCGATGAATCAATAGAAGAAGCCCTCCAGCGCTGCCCGGCGAGTCAGAATCTCGGAGGGGCAGGGGGAGGGCTTGATTGAGCAGCTTTGTCTTTGAGTAGCGTTGTGGAGGCGCGTTAAGCGCTGGCTGCTGTTTCTTCCACGTTGGCGCCGACGGTCTCGCCGCGAGTCTCTTGGAGTACTTCGCTGCGGGCCTTGGCCTCGTCGTTCACCTTGACGCTCACCAGGCGGGAAACGCCGGGCTCGCCCATGGTCACGCCGTACAGGACGTCCACACTCTGCATCGTCTTACGGATGTGAGTGATGAGGATGAACTGCGAGTTCGCGGTCATGCTGCGAATTGCCTCGTTGTAGCGAGACACGTTCGCTTCATCGAGCGGCGCATCCACTTCGTCGAGTACGCAGAAGGGCGAGGGACGATGCTGGAAGATGGCAAAGATGAGGCTCACCGCGGTGAGTGCCTTTTCCCCACCGGACATCAGCTCGATGTTGCCGAGCTTCTTGCCGGGAGGCTGCGCCAGAATCTCCACGCCGGAGTTGAGCAGGTCGTCGGGATCCGTGAGACGGAGTTCGCCGCGGCCGCCGCGGAAGTTCTTCGAGAAGGACTTCTTGAACAGCTCGTTGACTGCGTGAAACGTGTCGCGGAAGCGAGTCTTGCTCTCTTTGTCCATGTGCTTGATGGCTTTTTCAAGCTCAAGCAGCGCGTTTTCGATGTCGAGCTTCTGATCGTAGAGTTCGTGGAAGCGCTTTTGAGCTTCCTCGTACTCACGCTCTGCATCCAGGTTCACAGGGCCGATGCGGTCAATCAAGCGCGTCAATTCAGCCATGCGCTTCTGTTGTTCGTCAGTCGGGGCAGGGCGCAGGTGGTAGTCACCGACCACTCGATGCAGATTCAAGCCGCGGAACTTCTCACGGACTGTGCTGAGCAAGTGATCCAGGCCGATTTCGATGCGCTGGAGCGCCATTTCGTTTTCACGAACCTGATTGTCGAGCTCTGTTTGAGCCACGCGGAACTCGCGCATACGGCTTTCGCTGGCCGAAAGTGTGTGCCTGGTTTCCTCCAGTTGAGCGCGAGCTTCTTCGAGGTCCTTGTGGGCGACTGCCGAAAGCTCTGCAGCTTCGATGCGGCTTTCTCGGCATTTGACGATCTTGGCCGCTGCTTCGCCAAGCTGGCGGGCGGCGTCCTGGGCGTCTTCAGCCAAACGGGCACAGCGCGCTTGAATTTCCTCAAGTTGAGCTGTGATGCGGGCAATCGAGGAACGAACCGATTCGGTCTGCTCCTTGACCTGAGCGAGGCGCACCTTGCGCTCCGTCACGAGGCCCGCCTGGACAGAGACCCGCTCGCGCCATGACGAGACGCGAATTTCTGCTTCTTCGGCCATCATCTCGGATTGCTCGGCGCGGACGCGAACATCTTCGAGTTCCTGGGTGCAGTCGGCTTCTGACTCAGCTGCGCTCTGTTGAGCGTCCATGAGATCGAGGACCTCGTTTTCGATCGCCTCACGACGACGAGAGACGCGTTCCAGGTCCGCGATGGTCTGTGCGAGGTCCTTTTGAGCGCTCACGTGGGCGAGGGCGCCCTCATGAGCTTCTTGACGCGCACGCTCGAGGGAGGTTTCGAGTTCGACCAATCGTCCGCGAAGACGATTGAATTCCTCGCTTTTCGCCTCGTATTCAGTTGCGAGTGCAGCGATCTCTTCGCCCAGCACGTTCATTTCGCGCTTCTGCTCGACCATGCCGGCGGCGACGTCGTCACCGCTGCCACCGCTGATCACGCCATCGGGGCGCGCGACAGTTCCGTCGAGCGAGACGACCGTGGTGCCGGGATGATGTCGAACGTAATCGACCGCCGCGCTGGCGGTTTCTGCAAGAAGAGCATCGCCCACAAGTGCGTGCACCAGGCCGGCATCTTCCGGACTGTAAACAAGCCGTTCACTGAGACGACCGAGGATGCCCGGTGCCTCAAGCTGGGGAGCCGATCCAGCCACATAAGCCGGACGAAGAGGAATGATATGACCGCGTCCGCGCTTGCTGCCCTTGAGTTCTTCAAGGAGTTCCAAACCGCGTTCCGGGTTTTCCACCACGACGTACTGAAGCTGTTCGCCAAGTAGGCCGGCGAAAGCCGCCGTCAGTTCTTCGGGAGCTTCGATGCGATCGGCGACGAGTCCGAGTACCGCGTCATCGCCCTTCTTGAGCAGAGCACGAGCACCAGCGCCGACGCCCTCCAGGCGACGATGGAGGTCTTCGAGCACGCGCAATCGGTTGCGCTTCAGGCTGAGATCATTCTTGAGAGTGTCGACGACCTTCTCGAACTCGCGCTGACTGGAGCGCAGGCCCGAGATTTCGACTTCGAGACTCGCGCGCTCTTCTTCCGTGAGCTGCTTGCCGCTGGCTGCCTCTGCTGCCGCGTTTTCGAGGGCGCTGCGCTTGCCGCTCAGGCTTTCGAGCTCGCCAGCGATCGCTTCACGCTCGCTGACGATGTTGTCCATGCGATGCTGGGCATCGATGCGTCGGGCGGCGAGGCCGTCGAGGCGAGCTTCAGCCGCTGCCGCTTGAGTTTTCGCTTCAGCAAGTTGCTTACGGAAGGTTTCAAACTCAGAGGAGGCTTCGGTCTCCTGAGCGCGCAGCTCAGCGAGGGCTTCGTCTTCGGTGGACGCGTCCGACTGGCGGGCGTCTTCGTCCTGGGCGAGGCTTTCGAGGCGGGCTTCGAGTTCCTGCTTCTCGATTTGCAGGTCTTCGACGCGATTGCCGGCAGTCTCCTGCTCAACCCTCGAGATCTCTAGCTTCTCTTCGAGATGAACGATGCGATCCTTAGCGCGCTGAATTTCAGCCTGCATCGCGCTCACGTCGTTGTCTGCCGCGAAGGCGAGCTTGGAAGCGTTGTCCGTACGAGCTTCGATTTCCGCAGCGATCGCGCGAGCTCCGTCGAGACCAGCTTCTGCTTCTTCGAGCTCAGCCTTCAGCTCTTCCAGCTTGGCTTTCGCTTCGTCGCGGCCCGTGCGGTGCACACGCTCGATGACGGTCAGCTCAAGCAAACGGTGAGAAGAGTCATGAAGAACCAAGTCTTCGTATTCTTCTTTGTAGGACTTGTAGCGCTCTGCTTTAGCGACCTGGCGCTGCAAAGCGGCGCTGTTGCGCTCAATCTCAGAGACGATGTCGTGGACTCGCGCCAGGTTAATTCTGGTGAGCTCCATCTTGCGTTCTGCTTGCTTGCGACGCTGCTTGTACTTGGTGACCCCAGCCGCCTCTTCAATAAAGAGCCTGCGGTCCTCAGGGCGCGCGGAGACGATTTGCCCAATGCGTCCCTGCTCGACGATGCTGTAAGCTTTGGTGCCCACACCCGTTCCCAAGAACAGCTCGGTGATGTCGCGGAGACGCACCTGCACGCGATTGATGCGGTACTCGCTTGTGCCGTCGCGGAAGAGCCGACGGGTGACCGCGATCTCCGGGTAGTCCTGATACTCAATCGGAAGCGTCGAGGCGTAGTGGGGGTCCGTGTTATCGAACGTCATCGTGACTTCGGCCATGCCAGCCGGTGAACGACTATCCGAACCGTTGAAGATCACGTCCTCCATGGAACGACCGCGCAAGTGCTTGGCGCTCTGTTCGCCCATGCACCAACGAATGGCGTCAACCACATTCGATTTGCCGCAACCATTCGGACCGACGATGCCAATGACATCGTGATCGAAATGGATCGACGTACGCTCTACAAACGATTTGAAACCACTAATATCGAGCTTCTTGATATGCATCTAGAACCCCTCTGGGGAAGCCTCGCACTGCGGCGTCGAAATGTCCTCCCGTGGAGGTGCATTTCATGGCTTGTTCTTCGAGAAAGTGCCGGTTTGACCTAAATTCAGCTGGAATCTTGCGATTTATTTTTAAAATCGGGCGATTCTTTTTGAATTTGGGGGGTCGAAACTTCGAACCCCCGGTCGGGCGACATGCCGCTTTCAGGGCGACATTGCAGACAGCGTCACCGCACGTCATGTATGGTAACGGCCTGCAGATTGATACTTACGCCCCTGAACACATGGGTACAAGTAGGAAATGAGGTGTGGTCACCTAAGCTCGCGAGACTGCTTGAAAACTTTGTCTCGGCCCATGGGTAGAATCGGTGAGTATCTGAACAGATGCCGCTGCTTGGTCAGTGGTCCGGGTGCAATCTGGCGCTTTCGCTTCCCCAGAGATCGGTTTTACCTCAATAAGTGGCGATGAAGCTCTTGACAAGAGGTGACGCGGGCCGCATCTGCTCATCGCCTCAAACGCAGTTGCCTCTCCGGCAAACGCACCCCCGATCTGGGGCTCAAAACCATGACGTACGAATATCTCTGTGAAAGCTGTGGTCACCAATGGGAGGCCCAGCAGTCGATCTCCGCCGATCCTCTGAAGGATTGCCCCAAGTGTGGTGAGGCGCGTGCCAAGCGTCAGATTTCACGCGGAGGCGGCTTCATCCTCAAGGGGGGCGGCTGGTATTCGGATCTCTACAGTTCCACAGGCGGCCCTGCGAAGAAGTCAGATTCAAGCAGCTCGGATTCGAGTGCTTCGTCGAGCGAAAGTGCGACCAAGTCCACAACGTCTGAAACTTCAACTGCAGCGACTCCGTCGACCCCTGCGAAATCAAGCAGCGGCAGTTCTGACTGAGCCTGGGTGCACATTGAACTGGGTGCACATCGAACGAGAGCTGTCGGGTCGGGTGGGCTTCGACTCTCTCGAGCCGCGGCTCTCGTCCAAGACGCTTCCTTAACACGCAAGATCGCAGCCATTTTATGAGGATCTGCACGAAAGCCTGTCTCCTCCACAGGGTGCTGCTACGCTCCTTGTGTGTCTCTCAATAAGCCCACACATCAGGTTGTCGTCACAGTATTGGGCGCCGGTACGATGGGAGCAGGTATTGCTGCACATCTCGCCGCCGCTGGCTGTAAGACTCATCTTCTCGACATCGTTCCGAAGGGAGCCCCCGCAGATGCACCGAAGGAGGTCCGTTCGAAGATTGCCTTCGGAGCGCTCAAAGCGCTGACCAAATCGAAGCCACCTGCGCTGATGAGCTCATCGGTCCTTTCACGTATGAAAGCGGGCAATCTGGAAGATGACCTTGCGGCGGCGGTCGGCGAGAGCGACTTGGTGATTGAAGCAGTCGTGGAACGACTCGACATCAAGACGTCGCTGTTTGGGAAGGTCGCAGCTGCCTGCAACGCGGATACGATTCTCGCGACGAACACTTCAGGCATCCCGATTGATGCAATCGCCAAGGGGCTTCCGGAAGAAGTTCAGTCGCGATTCTTGGGCCTGCACTTCTTCAATCCGCCGCGCTGGATGCATCTCCTTGAAGTGATTCCTGGTTCAAAAACGAGTGCGGAGGTGGTGAAAGCAGCTTCGGACTTCTGCGATCAGGCACTGGGGAAGGGCATTGTTCCGTGCCGTGATACTCCTAACTTCATCGGCAATCGCATCGGTATTGCGGAGATGCTGCTGACCTTTTCTGCAGCGCAGGAGGCGGGCCTCACTGTCGAAGAAGTTGATTTCCTCAATGGACCTCTGCTCGGTCGACCAAAGACCGGGAGCTTCCGGCTGGGCGATTTGGTCGGCATCGATGTGATTGGACACGTGGTGCGCAACTTGGAAGAGGGGTTGTCGGCCGACAAGAACGCGGACAACTTCGATCCTCTCTACTCGCTGATGAAGGTGCCGGAAGTCGTCACCAAGCTGGCGGACAGTGGTCGACTCGGCGACAAGACCGGCGCGGGCTTCTACAAGAAGATCAAGAACGACAAAGGGAAGCCTGAGATCTTGTCGCTCGATTTGAACACCGCCGAGTACCGCGCACGAAAGGAGCCTGAGTTCGAGGAATTGGCGCGCAACATCAAGCTGCTTGAACTTGAACCACGCGTGAAGGAGTCGCTGAAAGCGAGCGGGAAGGGCGGAGAATTCCTCCGTGCGGTGCTCTTACCTCTCTTTAACTATTCAGCGTATCTTTCTGGAATCATATGTGATTCTCCGCAGCAGATAGATGATGCGATGCGTTATGGATACGGCTGGCAGCTGGGGCCGTTTCAACTGATGGACGCAGCTGGTCCAGCCTGGGTGGTGGAGCAGCTCAAGGCGCGTGGCGACGAGGTGGCTCCTCATTTGGCAGCTCTCGTCGAGGAGAAAGGCGAGGCGGCGAAGTTCTACGGCTCCGACGATGGCACGCCCACCGTGTGGATCCCGGGAACGGGCGTTCGCCCGATCGACCAACCGGAGGGTGCGATCTTCTTGGAGCAGCTCGCCAAGAAGCACACAGTAGCTGAGAACAAGTCAGCTCGTTTGATCAACCTCGGCGATGGCATCGCGTGCTTGGAGTTTCGCTCCAAGGCGAACATCCTCGACGACGGCGTTGTCACGATGATTGCGGAGGCTCCTGAGCTTCTTCATGCCAAGGGATTTCGCGGCATGGTGCTCGGTAACCAATCGGACAACTTCTGTCGCGGTGCGAACCTGATGGCCATCGCTGGCATGATCGCACAGAAGAACTTTGATGGTATCGAAGCCGCAATCAAAGCGCTTCAGGATGCGTTTATGGGGCTGCGGCATGGTCCCATTCCCGTGGTGGCAGCGCCAATCGGTCAGACTTTGGGCGGCGGTACCGAGGCCTGCTTGCATTGTGCTGAGATCCAGGCTGGCGCGGACTTGTTCATGGGCCTCGTGGAAGTGGGGGTTGGAGTGCTTCCAGCAGGTGGCGGCTTGAAGGAAATTGCGCGCCGTGCCTCAGCTTGGGCAGCCCAGGTTCCCGAGGCTGATCCCTACCATTGGGTGCGCCGCGGATTCGAAGCTGCCGCGACAGCGAAGGTCTCGATGTCGGCGTTTGAGGCCAAGGACAACGGGTTCTTGGCGGCGACCGACGGCGTGACTTTCAATAAGTCGCGCGTGATTGCGGACGCAAAGAAACGCGCGCTAGGCCTCGCGGAGCGAGGCTGGGTGCCGCCGGATCGCAACGAACCCATCTCAGTGATCGGTGCACCGGGTGGGGCGAACATGATGATGGGCGTTCAGCTGTTCGAGTGGGGCGGTTATGCCTCGGAATACGACAAGTACATTGGGCAGAAGATCGTTCACGTACTTTCAGGCGGAATGGGCGTGAGCGCGGGGACAACCACGGCTCAACATTTACTCGATCTGGAGCGAGAGGCCTTCGTCTCCCTGTGCGGTGAAGAGAAGACCTTTGCGAGAATTCAACACATGCTGCAAACCAAGAAGCCTTTAAGGAACTGAGCGATGACAGAATTGAAAACAGCAGTTCTTGTGGCCGCGCGGCGTTCAGCCGTGGGCAAAGCGCCCCGTGGCACGCTAAAAAATACACGTTCCGACGAGTTTGGCGCGCAAGTGCTCGCCAGAACTTTGACTGAAGCACGGGTTCCTTTTGAACTCGTCGACGACGTCTTGATTGGCTGCGCGATGCCTGAGGCGGAACAAGGACTCAACGTGGCGCGCAACATCGTGCTTCACGCGGGGCTTCCTGAAACAGTCTGTGGTGCGACCATCAATCGTTATTGTTCTTCCGGCCTTCAGACAATCTCGATGATCGCTGAACGCATCATGGTGGGAGCAATTGATGTGGGCGTTGCGGGCGGCATTGAATCGATGAGTACCGTGCCCATGGGTGGCTATGTGACGAAGCTGCACCCGGACATCGTGGCGAAGCACCCCGAGATTTACATCAATATGGGGCTCACCGCGGAGAACGTGGCGCGGCAATTTGAGGTTTCGCGCGAAGACCAGGATGCATTTGCTCTACAAAGTCATCAGCGCGCGATGGCGGCGATCGAAGCCGGGAGGTTTGACCGCGAGATCATCTCGGTGCAAACGGCCGAGGGTGGCACATTTCAGGTCGATGAAGGCCCCCGTTCCGACACGACATTGGAGGCGCTTGCGGGGCTGCGCCCCGTGTTTGCCGCTCGCGGTACGGTGACCGCCGGTAACTCCTCTCAAACCAGCGACGGGGCCGCCTTCGCGGTGCTGATGAGCGAGGAAAAGGCCAAGGAGCTGAATCTGACACCCATCGCTCGTTATGTGGGCTTTGCGGTGGCGGGAGTAGCTCCGGAAATCATGGGTATTGGACCGGTGGCAGCGATACCGAAGTTACTCAAGCAGACCGGCGTGAAGCTGAGCGATGTGGGGGTGATTGAACTGAACGAGGCCTTTGCTGCCCAGTCGCTGGCAGTGATGCGGAAGTTGGAGCTCGATCCGGCGATTGTGAATCCCAACGGGGGAGCGATTGCCCTGGGGCATCCACTTGGATGTACGGGGGCCAAATTGACGGCCACCGCGCTGGCAGAAATGCAACGGATCCAGGCGCGCTACGCCATGGTGACAATGTGTATTGGCGGCGGAATGGGTGCCGCGGGGTTGTTCGAGCGCCTTTGAGCCAAGGCCGCGAGGGGTCCGCTGATCAGGTGGGCCACTCGCGAGCTTCTTTCAGCACAGCAGGGTTTTCGCTGCTTCGAAGGAGCTGGAGCGCTTCGCGTGCCGGGGCGAGATCATGCTGGTGACCGAGCTGACCCAGTGCCCAAGTCGCGTGGGCGCGAACCTGCTCTGAGGGGTGCTTTTGCGCCGCCAGAAGTAGCGGCGCGATGGCTTCCTTTTTCGCGGAATTGCCGAGAGCTACAGCGGCATTGCGGGCCAGCTGGTTGCGGGATACCCGGTTGAGTGCTGTGCCTTTGACAAACTTCTTGTAGCGACTGGAGGTGAGCTGCAATTGATCGATCAGCGAGACGACGCTGAGGGCTGCACGCGGCGCCAGCTCGGGGTCGCTGCGGCGTTTCTCGCCACTGCCGTTGTAGGGGCAGACGCTTTGGCACACATCACAGCCAAAAATGCGATTTCCAATAGGTGCCCTCAATTCGCGTGGAATGTCGGCGGAAGACTCAATGGTGAGGTACGAGATGCACTTTCGAGCGTCGAGCTGAAACGCATCGATAAACGCCGCCGTCGGGCAGGCATCGAGGCAGGCGGTGCAGCTCCCGCAGCCTTCCGGGACAGGACTCGCGCTCGGAACCAGCTGTTGATCGACGAACAGCTCACCGAGCAGGAAATGACTTCCCGCGCCTGGTGCAATGGCGAGAGTGTTTTTCCCCAGGAAGGCGAAACCGGCGCGTACAGCGAGGTCCCGTTCAAGAACAGGCGCCGTATCGACGCAGATTCGCACAGTGATTTCACGATTCATCAAGTCAGCGAGTTGGTCCGCGAGTTCAAGCAGCCTGCTGCGGATGACCAGGTGGTAGTCGGCTCCCTGAGCGTAACTGGCGACCAAGCCAGGCAGCAAAGGCTCAGGGTTTTGGGTCGTCGAAACGACAGCCACGGGACCCTCGTTGCGACTCCGACGAAGCGAGGTGAGCTGAGGAGCCTGATAGGGGAGGGCGACGCAAATGACCGAGAGTGCCTCGGGGAATACAGCTAGCGGATCCGCGCGAAGAAGCCGGCCTTGGTCGTCCCTCAGCGACAAGTAGTGAAGATCCGCCCCCCGGCCTTCGGCGAGGAAGTTCTCGAGACGCTCCTCTTGCTCAGAATACGGGTGCAGCTCAGCAATTCCCGATCGCACGAAACCGAGAGACTGAGCGCATCTGAGTACGGCTGAGCTGACTTCGTTTGAGTCGAGCTCCCGGTTGATCTTCTGGGGTTCGAATTTGTCGGCGAAGGGAGCAACCCGCACGCGACCTTCCCCGAGGTCCGTACGGCGGGTCAGGTCAGTGCGTTGGTTGAGGGGTTCAGTTGGGGGATTCGACAATCTCGGCCTCAAGCCGATCAAGCTCAGCCTCAAGGTTCTGAAGCGCAACTGTGTTTTCAGCCTCGCGTTCCAAGTCTTCAGAGGTGGGGATCTCACCGAGCTTCGTTTTGGGGAAGTCTGGGGACAACGGTGGGTTTTCGTCTGCTTCGGGCGTAGCACTTTCCTTTGGCGAGGTGGGTGGTTCAGGCTTGGTCTCGGCAGAGGGTTCAGGTGTCGGTTCTGGCGGAGTCCGGTCGCAAGCGGTGAGAAGGAGCATGGCGATACCCCAGCTGGCGAGTCTGTGTAGGGTGGGAGTCAAGCTCATGGTTGCGCCGCTTTCGGCTCGGGCTTCTTCGTTTTGAGGTCGTTTGCGGGGCGAGTGGCTGGAGAAGCCGCCTTTTTCTCTGAGGCGGTGGCATTCGCGTGAGAGCTCGCGCGGACTTCCTTCATCCGTTTCGCGTGACGTTCCTTTTCCTGCTTCATGAGCATTTCGCCGCGAGCCTTGGCGTCGTCGTTGCCAGCGGTGGCGGCGAGTTCGATGACGCGCTCCAGGCGCGCGACGCGCCAGGCATGAGTCGCGAGCTCTTCGCGAACTTCGGGCTGAGCCGCCTCGTCGCCCAGCTCTTTCTTCAGCTTCTTCTTGTGGGCTTCTGCGCGTGACCCGCGCGATTCCTCGCGCTTCTTGCGCAGCTCCTCCAGCTTTTCTTGAAAAACTAGCTTCGCCTCAGGACTCATCTTATGAACCTGACGCTCGATGGCAGCACGACTGGTCCTGAGCTGAATGCGTGCGGCATCAAGCTGCTCCTGGGCCGCCTTTGCTACCGCGGCACCGGCGGGAGTGCCGTCTTTTTCCGCTTTTTTCCTTGCTTCAATGAGCGCGTCGCGAGCTTGACGGTACTGAGCGATGACCGCGGCGCGTTGCTCCTGGTTGAGCTGTAGCGAGACCTCATGGCCTTGATGGTGAGACTTCCCTGTGGGGGCGACGTGCTTGTGTGCGTCCGACTGTGCCACATCAGGAGCAGCTTCCTTAGAGGGTGGCACATTGGTACCCTCAGGTTTCGCTTCTCGGGGCGCTCCTCGGGGCGCTCCTTGGGTTGCCCTGAAGCGGCTTTGGAGTTCAAGCGCCTGGCGCTTGGCTTCTTGCGCCGTGAGCGGCGTCTTGGAAGCAGGACTGGGTTTGGCGGCCTGATCAACCGCCTTATCGGCGGGAGGCGTCTCGGCTGCTGCACTTTGTGCGAACGCCTGACCGCTCATCAGCATTACGGCGCCCAGCAGACCCACTGCCTGAGGTCTGATAGAGTCGATATTCCAAGTCCCTGACGAGAGGCGGATTCTTCGCGAACTCTGCTTCATATGATTTGCTTTCCTGGGGTTTCTGAGGGCCACATACAGCAGCTGAACATAGCTCAGTCTTGGCGGGGATCCGAGCATACGAAGAATCGTTGGTTTCCCGGCTTGGTCGATGCCCGCTCCGTTGTTACAAACGAGGGTGACCACTGTTCGATACAGCCGAGAGTATTCGACCTGGTTTCTTGGCGCGGCATTGGCGAGCGCTGCTATCGGGCTTGTGGCTCATCTGGTCCTCGGGGAGCTGAGCTTGGTTGACCGGATCGAGCAGGTGTTTCCTGGAGGGCCACCGCGTTTGGCGTTGAAGTTCCTCGCAGGGCTGGTTGGACTGGCGCTGGCTTTTACTGTCCTTGAAGCGATTTTCGCGGGACGCATTGGGAGCAGTGACGGTCGAATTGAGCTGGCTTCGGGGGGCACGCTGAAGCAAACCTTGGCTGAGGTGAAGGCACGTGTTGAAAAGCACATGTTGAGGTCCGAGCCAGATATAGCCGCGGGAATGGACGAGATCCTTCAGGGCGCGCTGGTACTCAATGCCAGCGACGTGCACCTGAATCCCTTTTCGGGCTTTCTCAAGGTGACCTACCGAGTGGATGGGGTGCTCCACGAGGTGGTGTCGGTAGCCGACCGGTACGGGCAGCGCATGACTCAGCGGGTGAAGATCCTCTCGCGTTTGGAGATCTACAGTCGGGAGCCTCAAGACGGCAGTTTGCGGCGGAAAGTGGGGGATACTGAAGTAGAAGCGCGGGTTTCGTGTTTGCCCGCCAATCACGGCGAACGCATCGTGATGAGATTGGTCAGGGGTGGGGAAGGAATCCCCTCGATCGCCGACCTTGGATTCGAGAAGGACGTGGCGCAGAAGCTGGAGCAAGTACTGGCCCGTCCGCAGGGAATTTTCTACGTCAGCGGTCCGGTCGGTTCTGGGAAGACGACCACGCTTTATTCCGCCCTGTCGCACCTCCACGCGAGACGAGGGGAGACGACTTCAATCGTCACGCTGGAAGACCCGATTGAGCATCAGCTATCGTTTGCGACTCAGACTCAAATGAACGTGAAACAAGGGATGAGCTTCGCGCAGACTCTTCGAAGCGTGCTTCGGCAGGATCCCGGCGCGCTCATGGTGGGCGAGATCCGAGACCGCGAGACCGCGGAGATCGCGACCCAGGCCGGACTCACAGGCCATCTGATCGTAACGACAATTCACGTCCAGTCCGCAGCGGGGACTTTTGCGCGATTGATTGAGATGAACGTCGAGCCCTTCATTTTGGCGAGTTCGTGCGCGGGCTCATTGGCACAGCGCTTAGTTCGCGGGCTTTGTGTGGAATGTCGCGTGGCGAGTGCACCAGAACGTGAAGTGCTGGCGCAGTTTCAACGTTTGGGAATTCGACTGCCCGATGCCAACTACTTCGAGCCCCGGGGTTGTCCGGCGTGCGATGGTCGCGGCTACGTCGGACGCCTACCCATTGCTGAGATTCTCATCATGTCCGACGCACTTCGGGCTGCCGTGCACGAACGCGCGTCACAAGAAGTGATTCATCGTTTGGCAATCTCTGAGGGCATGACGCCTCTCGTTTGGTCCGGACTCAAGTTGGCGATGAAAGGCGACACCAGCCTGCTCGAGGTATTGAGGGTGGCGGGATGAGCATGTTTCATGCTGTTCAGTTCCTCGGAAGGTGGAGCCGTCAACTAGCGAGCGCGGGGATCCTCTTGGCCTGCGTTCGCTTCACGTGGATCGGGTCAGCCCAGGCTTTTCAAAAGGTCCTCGGTGAGTTTCGTGAGGCGGCGGCGGGCGGTTCTGACACGGAACCATCCGGTTTTCAGTTGAAGGACTCAGACAGCGACGCGGCCGGCAAGCTCAAACAGATAGACGAGATGCTGAGAGAAGCCAAAAAGGGCGATCAAATTGGGGACGCTGCTGACTCGGAAGCGGAGAGTGAACCACAGGCACAGTTGCGACGGTTAGTCGTTGATTTCGGCCCCGAACGATCTGAAGTTTACCTGGGCGGGCGAAAAGTCGGAAGGGTGCCCTATGTCGGTCATGTGCACTGCAAGTTGGGGGAACTCGTGCGAGTCCAAGTTCTGCCCCCCCACGGCGCTCCTATCAGCCGCGAAGTCCCGTGCACAGTGGCGGTATCCCCGAATCCCTGAACGTTTCCTGACTGCAACGTGTTTTTCAATTCTGCAATTTTGACTTGACTGATGGAAGCTAAGTATTCGAAATCTAATGAAGTAGCCCTGGCATAGCTCGTGCATTATCACCCATAGCAGCAGGCTGCGGCGTCCCCCCCCCTCCGCCCGGTCTGCTGCCTTCTATTTTGTCTCCTGAAAATCTCAGCGCTCCCATAAATTGGTCGAGCGCGAGATGTTTCTGTAAGGAGACGGGCCATGCGAGTCGACAAGATCGTTAGTGCTGCTCTCAGTCTGAGCGTCTTACCGCAGCTTGTTTCGCTTGGGCTTGCTGTTTCTCTGTCAAGCTGTGACGAGAAGACAGAATCGCTTGATGCGGATGAGCATTTGGATTCCGACCCGCGCTTGGGCGAGGGCGTCGTCGAGCGAGGAAAGACTGAGGACAAGGTTTCAAAGGCTCTGCCTCAAGCTGAGCCAGGGCCAATACCTGCCGCGGTGGATCTCAGCGGTCAGTCCGCTCAACTTTCACTGACCTTGGTTTCATCAGCACCGCGACTCTATGCGCGACAACTTTTTGCCTGGGTGTACGAGCAGCCGTCCTCTGACAGTCGGCGACTCGGCTATCTGCGTGCCGGAAGCTCCGCCCCGAGATCAGCTGCTCCTGTCAGCAAGGCTGGTTGTCCAGCTGGTTGGTTCTCCATCCAGCCCCGAGGTTTTGTGTGTGCCGGCGAATCGGCGACGCTCGACAAGCAAGATCCCGTCGTTCAGCTGTTTGAGGCACATCCTCCGCGCTCGGATCAAAAGCTCCCTTATCGCTACGGAACGGTGCGGCGCCCCGGGCCCGTGTACGGTCGATTGCCGAAACGCAGCGAAATTTCGGAAGTGGAGCCGCTCTTTGAACAGAGGTTTCCTGAATGGCTTTCCGCCGAGGGAGACATTGGGGCTTCTTTCAGGCCAGAGATCTGGTCATGGGGGGCGGATGCTGCCGATGCGAAGCTGGCGTGGAAGGAGCACTTGACCGAAGGCGTACCGTCTCTCTTGGCAAAAGGCGGACGCTTACCGAGCGCGCTCGGTCGTCCGCGACCCGACACTCTGGTGATGGATCGGATGGAACCCCGCGTCGGTCATTCTTTTCTCGATACCTTCTTCTCCGAGGGGCGACGCTACGGGCTGACTACGCAGCTTGAACTCGTTCCTCTGGATCGCTACCGCCCGATTGCGGGAAGCGACTTCCATGGCGTTGAGATTGGCAAAGATATCGATTTCCCGTTTGCCTACGTGCGGCGCGTCGGGAGCAAATTTTCGGATGGCTCCGTGGCCAAATATCGCGACGCTCTTCCACTGACAGGCAAGAGGAAGTTCATTGGAGGCAGGCTCCACTACGAAACGAGCGACGAAAAATGGATTTCCGACCAGTATGCATCTGAGCTCACTCTCGCCAAGAAGATGCCGGCGTGGGCAACGAACGGAGAGAAATGGATCAGCGTAAGCATCATCAAGCAGACTATGGTGCTCTATGAAGGCACCAAGGCGGTCTACGCGACCCTGGTCTCCACGGGAGAGGCAGGGCTCGACGATCACGAGACCTCTACCGCGACGAAGCGCGGCATTTTTCGTATTCACACAAAGCACGTGAGCTCTACTATGGCTTCGGATGAAGTTGGCGAAGAATTTGAGCTACGTGACGTCCCCTACGTGCAGTATTTTGCGGAGGGGGGATTCGCGATTCACGGCGCCTACTGGCACGATCGTTTTGGTACGCCGAAGAGCCACGGTTGCATCAACCTCGCACCGGAAGACGCTCGACGCATCTTTTACTGGACCGATCCGCCGGTTCCCACAGGTTGGCATGGCGCGCTTCTGCCACTTCGGGGAACCCGAGTTTTCGTGCATCCTTGATTGAGGCGCGTCAGCAATTAGGGGGCGCCACCTTCGCCGCCCATGGCGCCGCCACCTGTGTTGCTCCCACCTGTTGAGGTTTCGCCACCAAGACCATCCATACCGCCAGTGCCCGAGCCCCCGCCAGCGCCGCCCATGCCACACATCGTGGCGCTCTCGAAGCGAATCTTCCAGCTGTCCATCACTGGTTCTCCATCGACGAGAAACAGTGCGCCATCATAGCCGGAGTACAAGCTCACCACGAGCTGCCGTACCTCTTCCAGCTCGTACTTAGCGCCATCAATCAGAGGGTTGAGCGAGGCCTGCTCCACTGTCGCGAGGACTTTCTCGTCTTCATCGAGTAGCTCGACTCGTACAAAGCCGCATTGGTCCCCTTCGCTACAATTTCTCGGTCCGCGCAAGTCCCAATTGTCGAGCAGGCCGGCACCGTCGGTGCTCGGTCCCAGGCGGATGGTGAGGCGGGGATCGCAGGCAACTTCAACGAATTCGTCGTCGCGATCAAACTCTTTTCCATCGGCATTTTGAGCCCCACGAATTTCGAGCAGCGGGGGGTCAAGTTCTTCCGTCGTCTGGTCAGAATCGCTGGAACAACCGCTTTCTGCAAAGAGCGACGCCGCGCCTAGCGAGCCTAGAGAGACAAGAAAGCGAGTTCGTCGCGGAAGGGCGCGCACGCGACGATTCAAGGAAGCGATGACCATGGGCCGATTCGTCCCGTTACAGGCCCCGTCTGTCAAGTTCCCGCTTCGTTATTCCGTCGCGGTGGTCGCCCGAGCGGAATCCAGCGAAATATGGCAGAGTCGCACGGAAAACCCGCCCATGAGCGCGGCCGTGGAAGCGTCCCCTTCGCTGCCGTCGCGGAACTGAAGCTCTCCCTCGACTTCGACCGAATGGCTGCCGCTCTAGCTTGGTGAGCTTCAGGGTACCTCCGGGTGGAAGGGCGCGAGCATCCTGGGCAAGCCGGACGAACGGCAAGGCGTAGCCTGGAAGGGGAAGGGCGACCTTCTCGACGCCTTCCACATCCGCCTCGTCCTTCTCGTCACTCTCTGGGGGGGGAGGCTCGGGCACCGCTTCGCCTTCCAGCGGCTCATCTTCCTTTTTGGGCAGCCCTTCCCAGACGTAGGTGCCTGGTTCCACGTTTTCGTTGACGGGAACGCGCAAGGTGATGGTGGCGAAGACTTCACCGGGCTCTGGTTCTCGGTATTCGTGACAGCCGAGGGTGTACGACGCCAAAATGATGCGAAGAACGTCCTCTTCGCCGGGAAGTTCGTAGTAGTGGGCGAACGCGGAGCGCGCGGGGAATTTCATCACCTGAGCCGGACCGACCTGGAGCGTGAACGTTTGCTCCTGCTCCTTCCGGCAGCTGATCAGCAGCAGCGGGAGCAGAATCCCGCAAAGCGCGGGCCGCAGGGCTTTCAGACGGACTAGCATGCTGGGGGCGTGTCTAAGCGCGGAGTCGCGGCTCGCGTCAAGCCCTCAGGGGAGAACTCTCGCCCGCGCTTCGGACTCCTAGCCCGCTTCTGCATGGGCTGGGATCGTGAGGGGCCAGCTGAGGTCAAGTAAGGGGAGTAAAGCTCCAGTGAGCGCGTTTCTGAGTTGTGAGGAACTTGGTCGATTCCGTCCGTCGTGGCGCAAACAGCTTCCAATGAGGTTCGCGAGCGGATCCAGACGAGGGAGCGTCGCTAAGCGCTGGAGCTCGTCTACCCAGCCATCATGAGAGACATGCTGACTGACGAGTGCCAGTTCATCGGCGCCGTCGAAAAGGATGTTGCCCGTCAGCATCTCGTAGATGAGGCAACCAAAGGCATAGATGTCAGCGGCGACGGCTGAAGGCGATGCACCCTGCGGGACTACGCCGAGCACTTCAGGTGCAGTATATTCGATCGTTCCGCAGCCCGGTCGGAGCGCGCGTCCGCTGAGTCCAAAGTCCACCAAGACTGGCGTCTTTCCGTCACGCAGGATCACATTTGAAGGCTTGACGTCGAGATGCCCGATATTCGCGGCGTGCATCGCTTCGAGCCCCGCAAGAATTCCGTCAAGTTGAGCGACCACTCTGGGCATGGTGAGAGCACGCGAGCGAATCAGTCGATCGAGCGCCGTCCCAGGAATGAGTTCCATGACGAGAATTGGCTTGGGTCGGGCGCTCAAATCAAATGTCACGAACCCCGCCAGATTTTCGTGACTCGGAAGTGACAGCAGTGCGCCGGCTTCATCCTTGAACATTTGAAAGAAGTCCTTTTCGGACATACTGCGAGCCGTGGAAGGGTCGTATTCCGGCACTTTCAGTGCGAATGCCTCCGCTTTGGGATTATTTCGTTCCTCGAGTCGACGAGCCAGAAACACCGAGCTTACTCCACCAGCGCCCAGCGGTCTCACGACATGGAATGATCCAATCGTTCGCCTGGGCAACAACCAGTCCGGGAGCACGGCACGTCTCTGAGCAAGTGGAACGGCGAATCCTTCACTCACCCCGGTTTGAGGCAGGCTCTCGATCCTGAAAGCGACTTGTTCAATGGCTTGCGCGACGGGCTCTGGCAGTCCTTTTACCATTGTCTCGACAGCTTCGGCGAGTTCATCGAAAACGGGGGGACGCTCAGACTCCATGCCCCGCTCGATGATCTCGTACAAACCATCCTCGCTCAGTGTTTCGTCTGGTTCCTCGGATTGATGTGATTCGCCGAGTACCCGTCGTTCGGCGCAGCGCACCATGCGAACCAACTCTTCACAGGCGAGAGCAAGTTCCTCAAGCACAGGAGCGCCCGAGTCGCGCGGCTCGACCAACTCCGACTGACCACGTGCCACTGCGATTCGCTCCAGGGCCCGTCCCAGCCGGAAAAAGACGCGCCTCAGCGCCTCAGCGTGGTATCCGCCGCCTCCCACCAAACCTTGGCTCAGCGCCATGAGCCGCCCGATTCTTCGTAGCGCTTCGCCCACTTCGGCAGAACTGGCCATGGCGGGGTCTAAGCGAAATGCGGAATTGGACTCTTGTTCTCCTGGATCAATGAGATCGGGACTAATGAAGTCAGCCAGGGCGGTGAGTGGGCCAGCCACATCATCGGTGGTGGAGGCCTCGGCAATGATTCGGACCGAATAGTTGTCGCTCAGACGAGAGGCGACCATCAAGAGAAGATCGCTCGCTTGCATCACTCCTTCACGAACAGCAGCATCAAATGAGCGGGCGAGGGCTGCACACAAGACCCGATGAACTACGGCATCAGGTCCGTCTGCAAGGCGCTCGAGCAGGATCCGAATGGCGCGTTGTAAGCGAGCGACGAGTGGCTTTGAGTCTGATTCGCCAGCTTCAACGCCGCCGGCATCCACCAGATGGAGGAGCACTCGGAGTCGTCGCTGGTCGGCCATAGCCCCATCGCGGGTCCAGACGGCTTGTCCGGCTCGTTCAATCCCATCCAGTATCCAGCGACCCGCACGATTCTGGAGGCGTTCGAATTGCTGAACGGTTCCAGCTGGGTCCCCTGGTGCTCGCCCCAGGAGCAAGAGATTGCTCAGAGTTGCCGATTCAAACGCGCCGCCGTCGAGCTCCACCAGGTTGGCAATTGTCGCCTCGGCACCACCCTCCAAGACGGGATCATTTGCTTCAATAAAGGCTGCGATGTCGTGGGCCTCGTTCATTGCCTCCTGAGCTGCCGCGTAGGCAGCCGGAGCACCTTGGTCCTCAAAACAGCGCAAACCCAGGTGCACCCGCTCAATCAGATCGGGCTCTTGCTCGAATCCGTCTGACAGGACCCGCAACGCCCGTGAGGACAGAGAACGTTCAATTTTGCTTTGATTGCGACCTGCCTCGACCAAGCAGTCTCTCAAAATACCTCGCGCTTCGACGGCGAAATTCTCGTCGCGCACGAGAGTGATCAAGTCGGCCATCGCGATGGCGACATCTGGTCGTCGCGTCGCGGCGAGACGATTTGCGAAATCTTCTGCGCGGTCGGGTTCCATTTCGATCACGTGCACCAAACCGCTGACCATTGCGGCGGCAAGCCCTCGATCGGTCTGGGCGACTGGTCCGTCCAAGACCGAAAGCACAGATCGGTGGGCCTCTTCATCTCCCAGGACGGTGGAAGCAACGAGCGAGACCGCACCACGGCGCCACTCAGTGATCGAGAGCCCAGGGTCGAGTGCTTGTTCGACTTCCTGACGGACATGTGGCTCGATGGCCGCGAGGAGTCCCCGAGCGACAGCTGCGTGGGTCCAAACAAGTGGCTCGCGATCTGCTAGCAGGCGAGCGAACGCCAATCTCCAGCGTTCAGAGAGGAGAAGGTCGCGAGGTTGAGGATCGCCGAGTTGAAAGCGAAACACGGCTTCGCGCGCGGCGTGCTCGTAAAGTTGGGCGGCCATTCGTCGAGCGGCCAGCGCGCGGGTCGAGGGTTGGTCAACCCAATGGTAGTGGGTGGCGCTGCGGGTTGTTAGCGCGAGAGCGAGCGGTGCAACGTTGACGCTTGAGCCAGGGGGGAGCTCAAGGCAAAGGGCCACCCGAGCTTGGAGGGTGGGGGTGCTGAGTGGTCCTGCCGCACCCAAGGCAATTCGCGTGGCGACAGGGACGAAAGTTGCAGCATTCCCTTTATAGAGAAGGGAAAAGACGCGTCGCCGAAGTTCGCGTTTGACCTTCCCGGAAGGAACTGACGAGGAAAGCTCATAAAGAGCGACTCCCGCCGCGCCGGGTGCAATGAAGTCCAGCTGATCGGTGAGGCCGCGCTCAATGGCGATGTGAGCCGCAGATTCCAGCGCTAATCTATCCACACCGTCTAGCGGTGGCGGTCCGAGGGCGGTTGTGGCCTGGGCTAGGGCCGTGATTGCTTGGCGGAACAGGCCAGCCTGGCGTCCCAGATCCTGCTCAAGCGGGAGCCGCAGGAGAAGTGTGGCTGGAGTGGAGCGGACGCGCATCATGGGAAAGGTTGATGAATGTACGGTCAGGTTAGACAAAACCCTAGGTGTTTCAATGATATGCACCCCCGAAATTCGTCACTATCGCCTTGCCGCTTAAAAGATCCAATCCCTACAAAAGAGGTGTCGCACCTGGAGGCTGGTGTTCGTTTCGCGCTTGGGTGACTCTCCCCTCGTGGCTGAAAAGATTCTGCTCCTTGCACATGGAACTGTTGAACGCATGGAAGACATGCCCGGCTTTCTTTCGGAGATCCGAAGAGGTAGGCCCGTGCCCCCCGAACTTCTGCAGGAGATGATTCACCGCTACCAGCATGTAGGTGGTTCTCCGCTCTTGCGACTTACCCAAGAACAAGCTCAGGCACTCGCGGCAATGACTGGGCTTGAAACGCGAGTTGCGATGCGACTCTGGTCACCTCGGGTCGAAGACGTGACCGCGGATTGGGGTCCGCAGGACCGAGTGACCATTGTTCCCATGGCTCCGTTCAGCATTGGGATCTACGAAGGCGCCGCGCGCGCAGCCTTAGGAAAGCGTGATGATGCACCAACAATCGCGTGCGTCGCCCCATGGGGTAAACATCCTGCTCTGATTGATGCCTTCGTTGCTGACATCAAAGACAAGCTGGTGAACTGTCCTCCGAATGGGCGGATCCGCCTCGTGTTGTCAGCCCATAGTCTGCCGGTCGCGGTGATCCGTGCAGGAGATAGTTATGCGCAGCTATTCGAAGAAACAGCAGCGCTGGTCGCGGCAGGCGCCGGGGTGGATCATCGCGTTTGCTACCAAAGTCAGGGCGCGAGTGGGGGCGAGTGGCTCGGTCCTGACCTTCTTACGGCCCTTGAGGAGGCGAAAAGAGACGGAGTCGATCATGTCGTCGTCTCGCCCATCGGTTTTCTCGCAGAACACATAGAAACGCTCTACGACCTCGATGTGGAAGCACGTGAGCAGTGCGGACGCCTTGGACTTGAGCTCCACCGCGTGAAGGCGATTGGGACTCACCCCGGTCTGATTCGCACCCTGGCGGATGCTGTTGCCGAAGCAAAGTGAAGCCTCGAAAGGCCGAATTTTGCACAAATTTGACACGCCTAGATCCGGCCCTAAGTTGAGCCCCGTGATTGAGCCGAGTGAAGTTGAAGCGCGCCTAAAAGCCGCATTTCCGGACGCTGAAATTGACGTGGAGGACTTGACGGGAACGAAAGATCATTATCAAGCGCGCGTGGTGAGCATTGCTTTTGAAGGCAAGACTCCGGTGCAACAGCACCAACTCGTCTATCAGGCGCTTCACGAAGAGATGAAAGGTCCGATTCATGCGCTTGCGCTTCGGACCTTCACCCCAGCAGCTTGGGCCGCCGTTCGCACAAGCTGAAGACCCCAATACTCTGATCTGCTGATCTGATTTCGAAAAGAAACCCGAAAGAATACCCCATGGACGAGCAACTCAAAGAGCGCATTTTAGGCCTGACCAAGTCGAATCGCGTGGTCCTATTTATGAAGGGAAACAAGATGTTTCCTCAGTGTGGTTTTTCGGCGCAGGTGGTTGGCATTCTGAAGCAGTCTGGCGTTGACTTCGATGCTCACAACATTCTTGCCGATCAGGATCTTCGTCAGGGGTTGAAAGAGATCTCGAATTGGCCGACATTTCCGCAACTCTATGTGGATGGTCAGCTAGTTGGTGGATGCGACATCGTGATGCAGATGAACGATTCGGGCGAACTCGAAAAGATTCTCACCGCTTCCTAAGCTCTCCTTTTCTAAGCTTTCCTAGTGTATTGTCCCTTGTGGCCGGGACGCCTCGGCAGATGAGGCCGCTCGCCCCATCGAAGCATGTCGAGGGAAAGCGAAAGTAGGACGATGGTGTCACCGACGGAAGTCGGTGATGACCAGAGAACGATTGAAACGAATCAATCGCACGGCTCTGTTCGACCCAAGGGAGGCTCTGCCCGCCTTGAAGATGGAAGTTTTGGCCATGAAGAGTTGGTGGGTGGCCGCTTTCGCATCAAGGAGCTGATTCAAAGTGGAGGGATGGGCGATGTTTATCGCGCCCAAGATATTCTTTCCGATCAGCCCGTCGCTCTCAAGACACTGCGGGTAGGGGCGTCGACGCCTGAGCGCTTTGAGCGCGAAGCTGCGCGTCTTTCAGAACTCAACCATCCGGGGATCCCTCGCTACATCACCCACGACCTCACTTCTACCGGGCGCCCCTACTTGGTGATGGAATGGCTCGAAGGTCTGGACCTTGCTTCGTTTTTGCGTGAGAAAAGTGTGGGTGCGCGGACGGCAGTGCAGATGCTCATCGCTGTATCAGAGGCGGTGGGCGCGGCGCACGAGCAGGGTATTGTCCATCGGGATTTGAATCCCAGTAACATCTTCCTACTCTCGGGAAGAACGGATCAAGTCAAGGTCCTTGATTTTGGTGTGGCGCGTCTCCAGGCGGATGACAGACCACTGACCGCCGAGGGAACTCAGATCGGCACGCCGGGCTACATGGCGCCTGAGCAGGTTGAGGGGCGGAGTCGGGTGGGACCGCAGGCAGACGTCTTCGCTCTGGGCTGCATCTTGTACGAGGTGATTTCTGGTCAGCGCGCTTTTTACGCCCCGACGATCCGCGAGCTGTTGGGCCGAATTGTAGGAGACAATCCGGTTCCGCTTCAGGAACTTCACCACGGTGTACCGCCGGAGCTGGAGAAGTTGGTCAACGTGATGTTGGACAAGGATCCTGCACAGCGACCTGCTGATGCCGCCAACTTGCGCCAACTACTACTGAGCCTTCCGGCGCTGGATGACGCACCGCCGAGCGAGGTTCAGGAGAGTCGGACTGGCTCAGGGATTCAGCAGGTCACCAGCCTCATCGTGCTTCGAGCCGACCAGCCATCCACTTACGATCGAGCTCTTCAAGCGGCGGGGCCGCACGGGCTGAAGGTCCGCAGGGGGAGCGATGAGACGATTGTCATTGCGACTCAAGGTCGAGGCACTGCAGCTGATCACGCGGCGCGCGCCGCACGCTGTGCGCTGGCTGTTCAAAAAGCGACCCGCGCAACGCAGATTGCTGTGTCGACCGGTCTGTCACAGCAGACCGGTGAGGCGCTTTCGGGGCGCGCGTTCGATTCGGCCCTTGTTTCTTTGTTACTGAAGGATAGCGAGCAAGACAGCTCTTCCGGTCCCTGCTTGTGGCTCGATGAGAATACCGCTGCGCTCCTCGACTCACGCTTTGAAGTACGGGGCACTGAGCAGGGGTTTCTGCTTCGCGGGATGCGCAGTACCTATGAACCTGCGCGTACGGTACTTGGTAGGCGTACCCGATGCGTCGGACGCAAGCGTGAGCTTTCGATGCTTGAGGCGACCCTAGCCGAATCGTTTGAAGATCAAGTTGCCTCTTCTGTGTTGATCACCGGAGCCCCGGGAAGTGGGAAGAGCCGCTTAGCCAGCGAGGCGACGAAGAACGCCAGACGCACGATCTCGGGTATCCAAATACTGAGAGGTGGGGCGGATTCCATGACCGCAGGGGCACCGTTTTATGCTCTGGGGCAAGCGATTCAGCACGCTTGTCGCATGCGCGAGAGCGAGCCGGACAGTATCCGTCGCAGTAAGCTTCACGACCATCTCGCTCGAATTGTGCCTGCCGAGGAACTGGCTCGTGTGACTGAGTTTCTTGGTGAGTTGCTGACGATTCAGGCCGAAAAGGGAGGAAGTGCGCAGCTTCAGGCGGCTCGACGTGACGCCGTTTTGAAGGGTGATCAAATCATACGAGCGCTGGAGGATTGGCTGCGAGCGGAGTGCAGGGCGAATCCGGTTCTGCTCATTCTTGACGATTTCCACTGGGGCGATCTGGCGACCGTGAAGTTCATTGATGGTGCTCTTCGTAACCTCGTTGAACTTCCTCTCGTGGTTCTCACAATGGCGCGTCCAGAAGTCCACGAACTCTTTCCTAAACTTTGGGTCAAGCGAGGAGTGACCGAGTTGAGGCTGGGGGGACTTTCTCGACGCGCGGCTACTGAAATGATTCAGGAAGTCATGGGGCAGGGAGTTTCACGCGCTGTGATTGACCGAGTCATCGCGAGAGCTCAGGGCAATCCGTTCTGGATAGAAGAGCTACTCCGAGCAGAAGATGCTGGGCTCGGTGAAAACGTTCCCGACCGAATGGTCTTGCTCGCTCAGTCTCGCATCGAGCAACAAAGTGCAGATGAACGACGCTTGCTGGAAGCGGCGAGCGTTTTTGGTCGGCAATTTTGGCTGGGTGGCGCAAAGGCAGTGCTGCGCGACGAATCAGTTGGTCGACCTTTGGAGGCGTTGGCGAGGGATTTGATTGAAGGTGAGTTCATTGTTGAACATGAGCTCAGTCGGCTGGGGGGCGAAAAAGAGTATGAGTTTTCAAGTGGGCTTTTGCGCGACGCCGCCTATTCATTACTCGACGAACAGGAACGTGAAGACGCACATTCGCGAGCCGCGATTTGGTTAGAGAAGAATGGCGAGTCCGATCCCCTGGCGATAGCTATGCACTTCACCCTTGGTGGAGAAGGCGATCGAGCGCGTCCGCATTATCTTGCTGCTGCTGAACAGGCTCTTGCTGGTGATGATCTGGAGGCCGCTATCTCGTGTGCAGAGGAGGGCTTGGGCGCTGGCGCCCGAGGGCCGGACGCAGTTCGCCTACGTCTTGTGCACGCCGAAGCGAGCAAATGGCGGGGGGACAACGCCGTTGCCTTCAAATCAGCTCAAGCCGCGTTTTCGCGGGCCGAAGAGTCCACTCCTGAATGGTACCGTGCTGCAGCGGAAGCGGCTGTCGCGGCAGGGAAAATCGGCAAGCGTGAGAGTTCCATTGGTCTAGCCAAGGAGCTGATGGAGAGCACAGCAGTACAAGATCACAGTCCTGATCGAAGTATCGCGCTGGCCCGTGTGGCCTCCCAGATGGCGCTGATGGGGAATCGTGCGCTGGCAGCTTCTCTTCTTGAAGCGATTCAAGATGTGGATGCGCGTCTCGAACCAGATCCACGCGTCATGGGGTTTGTCAGTGAAGCGAGAGCCTTGTTGGCAGGAGCGTCGGACGACCCTTGGGGTCGAATCACTCACGCGGAGCAGGCAGTTGACCACTTTGAGCACGCAGGTGATCTCCGCAATGCATGCTTGGCGAGGCTCAGTCAAGGCTTCGCGGAGGTAGAGTTTGGTGCCACCCTACAGGCGGTGCAGACGCTAGAAGAGGCGTTACGTATCGCGGAGCGCATGGGTCTGGAGAATTCGATTCCAGTGGCGCAACTGCAGTTGGGGCGCGCAAGCGCTCGATTGAGCCAGCTAGATCGCGCCCAGGTGCTGCTGACAGCAGCTGCCGGAGCGTTTGACCGCCAGAAGAATCTGCGTCTTGCTGGAGTCAGTCGCCTCTACCTCGCTGAGTTTCATTCAATATCAGGCCAGGTAGAGGCAGCATTCGAAGCGGCCAAGCGAGCGGAGGCGATTCTTCAACCAATGCCGCCGATGCTCCGTATCGCCCAGGCGAGTCTTGCGGCCCTGTGTGCAGAAATCGGCGATTCAGTAGCCGCGCTGTCTTGGGCGGAAAAGGCGATCGAGGAGGTCACGAGCGCCGTGCGCCTTCCGGTGAGTGAGAGCCTGGTTCGCCTCGGTGCCGCGGCGGGATTGATCGCTGGCGGGCGGCTTTCTCGTGCAAGTGAACTTGTCGCGGACGAACAGGTCCGCCTCAAACGGCTCGCTTCTACAATGAAGCCTGAGCGAGCGGACCAATTTCTGGAAGGTAGTCCTTGTCGAAGTGCATTGCTGAAGCTCGATCCGACTCAAATTCTGGTCGGCCAAAAGATTGGCTATTTTGGAGGCTTAGCTCAGTTCGGGGCGGCGGGCGGATCCAAGGATGCCGAGGAACACCAAGAGGCATCGACCGTCGCTGAAATGACTCGAATTGCCGCTGTTGAAGATCCGGTTCTCCGGCATCTCTTGGTGGGTCGCTGCTATCACGTGCTCGGACGAGAGATCGCCAAGGTTGTCGACCAGCAGAATCTCAACTGGTCGGCTTTCGCCTGCTGGGCCGCCAAGGCCGCGGGGGCCTCGATTCGCGACGAACGGCTCCAAGACTACTTCAGAAAACAGTTGGGGTTGAGTGAAGGGCAGCTGCGCTTCGTTTCTCGATTTGCAGCGCGTTTCCTTTCGCTCTTTGGTTTGAGTCGCATTGTTCAGGCAGCAGCGCTGCAAGCATTACAAGAGGTTTCACTGGAGATCACTGAAGGCAACCGGAGAGTATTTGCCGAGCTCGCTCCGCTTTTTGCACGTTTCGTGGACCTCATGCGCGCCAATCCAACGGACTCGGAGCTTGACCTCTTCAAGCACACATTGAAGTCCGGTCCGATCGAAGAAGGCGGACAGGAGCTGCTCAAGAAGGCTTTTTCCGCTTGGTATGACGCCAGTCGGAGCGAGTCCGCCGGACTTCGAGCTCAGTTAATCCTTCGCGGAAACTGTCAGATCGGATTCCATGAACAATCCCGACTTCAGCCTCATATTCAAGCGGGGCTGGACGCGCCGATCCAAGCGATCTTTCGTCGCAAACTGCGCAGAGGCTTGCCTCGCCTGATTGCAGCTCCGCTCGCCGCGTTGGTTCGATTTCTTGTCGTTCCGTTTGTCCGCGAGTTGAGCAGGCGTTGGAGCGAGGTGGCAGCTCGCTATGCGATGTGCCTCAATTTACCCAGCAGCGCTCAGATTTCTCTAGATGGGAAAAGTGGGGATGCCTTTGAACGATTTCCAGTGGATCTCCAGGTTCTTTCGGATCCTAAGACAGAGGCGCTGATTGAGCGTTTCGATGACCAGCTCAGCACCATGCAGGGGACTCATGGAAATAATTGGGCAGAAGTGCAGGAACGTATGGGATTCATCGTGGAATTCTTTCGAGCACGTCAGCAAGACCTAGCTATGTTCGCCCCACCTTTCACGTCAGAGCAGGAACTGAGCCTCGATGAGGGAGATGTGCCACCGGGCACCCTCTAACTTTCGGGCGTTTTGCACAAAAGTGCTCTAGCTCTAACGGATCTTTTATGTCAGAAGACCGTCCCCGCGGGGTGTACCTCAACTTGGTAGAGGGCCGGCTTTGGGTGCCGGACGTTGAAGGTTCAAATCCTTTCACCCCGACAATTCCTTTGAGGGGGGCGGACCCGCCCCCCTCGGCTTTGGGAAGTGAATTCCCAAAGCCTCACCCCACAGTCCGGCTGCGCTCCGGCGACTCCCACTTGGTCGTCGGCGGTGCTGAGGCCGCGTCGCCACTCCTCCCTCGGAGGGGAGGTCGCGTGTCTCCGTTTGTTGCTTCGTGTTTAGGTCGTGGCGTTGGCACATCGCTTCGCTTGTGCGTTGGGCTGGCACATCGCTTTGCTTGTGCGTTGGGCTGGCACATCGCTTCGCTTGTGCGTTGGGCTGGCACATCGCTTCGCTTGTGCGTTGGGTTGGCACATTGCTTCGCTTTTGCGGGTGTGGGGCCGGTAGGTCGCTATTCTTGCGAAAAGGGAGCCAACTAGAGAGTCATTCGGCGTTCGCGCGGCACCAGCGAGGCGAAGTGCAAAAACCACAACCTCACCAGCTTGAGCAACAAAACGAGTTACGCGAGGGCGAAGCCCGAGGAGTAACAAGGCGGCGAGCACCGCGGCCGACCAAGTGGGAGGCCCCGGAGCGCAGCCGGAGTGTGGAGTGAGGAGTCGGGATTGACTCCCGACGACGAGAGGGGCGGGTCCGCCCCTCTTACAGAAACGGGAGTAACGAGGCGGCGAGCACCGCGGCCGACCAAGTGGGAGGCCCCGGAGCGCAGCCGGAGTGTGGAGTGAGGAGTCGGGATTGACTCCCGACGACGAGGGGGGCTGGAAAAGCCCTCCTGAAAACAAAAGGCAAACACCCCTGAAGCAAGCTTCAGGGGTGTTTGGGTGACCCCAACGAGATTCGAACTCGTGTTACCGGCGTGAGAGGCCAGTGTCCTAACCGCTAGACGATGGGGCCGATAACTTAATTAGTGTGAAGACCGTTCTGGGGGTGGTCTTCTAGTCCCGGTAAGCCCGGGATTGGCTGGGGAACATGGATTCGAACCATGATAGCGGGTACCAGAAACCCGAGTCCTACCATTAGACGATTCCCCATGACTTCCCCGAAAGGTGTTTTCGGAGCTAGTCCAGAGCCCGGTTCAGGCGGGGACGGGTAACTATCTCGCTGCCGTAGGTTGCGCAAGTAGTAGGTGGAACTTTTTGTGTCGATTTGGACCCCTCGTGGGGTTGACCGCGGGCGAGGGGGACTTAAGTTCAGGCCGCAATGAGCACCAAGGAAATCGCCTACCGCCGTGACGCCCGCCGAGAAATGCTCGCGGGAGTCAACGCACTCGCAAACGCTGTCCGTGTCACCCTGGGGCCTCGCGGTCGCAATGTGGCCATCGAAAAGAGCTGGGGCGCGCCAAACGTCACCAAGGATGGAGTGAGCGTCGCTAAAGAAATCGAACTGAGCGACAAGCTCCAGAATCTCGGGGCGCAGATGGTGAAGGAAGTCGCCTCTCGGACCAATGACGATACGGGAGACGGTACGACCACAGCGACCGTTCTTGCGCAGGCCATCTTCGGTGAAGGCCTCAAGTTGGTCGAGGCGGGCATCAGCCCCATGGGCATCAAGCGTGGCATCGACGCCGCAACCATCAAGATGGTTGAGGCCTTGAAGGCTCAGGGCAAAGACGCTTCTTCTCAAGAGCGCATTCGTCACGTGGCGATGGTCAGCGCCAATGGCGATACCGAGATTGCCAATTTCATTGCAGAAGCAATGGAGAAGGTTTCAAAAGACGGCGTCATCACGGTGGAAGAGGCTCAGGGCCTGGGAACAACTGTGGATATCGTTGAGGGGATGCAGTTCGACCGCGGCTACTTGTCGCCGTACTTCATCACCAACCAGAAGGACATGACGGTCGAACTGGAGAATCCTTACATCCTCGTAAGTGAGAAGAAGATCAGCGCGATGGCTGATTTGCTTCCCGTACTTGAGGCGGTCAATCAGACCGGCGCGCCGCTGCTGATTATATCCGAAGACGTCGACGGGGAAGCTCTCGCGACGCTTGTGGTGAATCGCATGCGTGGTGTGCTCAAGGTAGCGGCCGTGAAGGCCCCTGGTTTCGGAGACCGCCGCAAGGAAATGATGAAGGATATTGCGACCTTGACCGGCGCTACTCCCTTCATGGAAGACCTCGGTCGCAAGATCGATAGCGCGACGCTCGAAGACCTCGGTCAGGTCAAGCGTGCGGTACTCGACAAGGAAAACACGACTCTCGTGGACGGCAAGGGCGATTCTGCTGCAATCAAGGGTCGCATCGAGCAGATCCGCCGAGCAATTGAGGACACGAACAGCGAGTACGACAAGGAGAAACTCCAGGAGCGCCTCGCGAAAATGGCTGGCGGCGTCGCCGTCATCAATGTTGGTGGACATTCTGAGGTCGAAGTCAAAGAGCGCAAAGATCGCGTTGACGACGCTCTGGCCGCAACTCGAGCTGCTGTTGAAGAAGGTTACGTTCCCGGTGGCGGCGTGAGCCTGATTCGTGCTGCCGCTGCAGTGGAATCAATGACCTTCGATTCCGAGGAAGAGCGTTTGGGCGCGCAGCTCGTGGCGCGTGCTGCTGCAGCACCCCTCGCACAGATCGCGCGCAACGCGGGTCTCGAGCCCGAGGTAGTGGTCCACAAGGTGCGCGGTCAGACCGGCAGCAATGGGTACGACGCTCGCAATGAAGAATACTGCGACCTCGAGGCTGCTGGCGTGATCGATCCACTCAAGGTGGTTCGTGTTGCGTTGGAGAATGCGGCAAGCATCGCTGGCCTGATGTTGACGACCGAGGCTGCGATCACTGAGAAGCCAGTCGCTGCAGCTCCTGCTGGTGGCGGCGATCCCGGCATGGGCGGCATGGGCGGCATGGGCGGCATGGGCGGCATGGGCGGCATGGGCGGATTCCCCATGGGCTGAGACCCTTCATTTGATGGGGCCGTGTCAGACGAACCCCGTCTTTGAGAAAGGAAAACGGGTAGGGCCACGGCTCTACCCGTTTTTCGTGGCGCATTCTCCGCTCTGAGAGCGGCGGGTAGAGCGATTCCGGCGTCCACTTGGCCGGGGCTGCTTCGGCGCGGTACGATAGGCGCTCATGGAATTGCGGGTGGTTGGATGCCACGGGGGAGAAACACCAAAACATCGTACCAGCGCGTTTGTTTTAGACGAACGCTTGGCGATCGATGCTGGTTCCTTGACGAGCGGGCTCGACATCACCGCCCAGATGCGTCTTGAAGCGTGTTTGATCAGTCATGCCCACCTCGATCACATTCGTGATCTCGCGACCATTGCCGACAATCGCTGTCAGGCTGATGCGCCTCCGCTCGTGGTCGGGGCATCGAGGGCCACGATCGATGCCCTGAAGAAGCACTTCTTCAATAATATCATCTGGCCTGACTTTTCGGTGATTCCGAGTCCGGAGCATCCCGCGATACGTTTCGTCGAAATGGACTATGAAAAGCCTGTGGTCTTGGCGGGATTCGAGTGCTTGTCGATTCCGGTATCGCATACGATTGATACAGCGGGATTCATCGTACGCGGTGAAAGAGGGGCGCTCGCGTACAGCGGGGATACTGGACCCACTGACCGTCTTTGGGAGGTCCTCAATCAGGAAGAGAATCTCAAGGCTCTGCTGCTTGAAGTGAGCTTTCCGGATCGCGAGCAAAAGCTGGCTACAGTCAGTGGTCACCACACTCCGCGAACTCTGATCGAAGATCTCCAGAAGCTCACGAACCCCAAGAGCGTGCCGACGTTGCTGTATCACATCAAGCCGGTGTTTCAGCGCGAGGTCGAACTCCAGTGCGCGAAGCTCAAGGGAGTGAATCTCGCAGTGACCGCTCTGGACGACCGGTTCGTATTGTAGCCGCATGATGGGGACCCAAACCCAGGCTCGTTTAGAAAAAGTTTACATAATATATCTTATGCGCGTTTCGGGTGCTCGTCGGAGAGTGCCACTGGGAGCCCCTCCATGAGGCTCATCAGACTCTTGATCCGACTTGCGACCAATTTGCTGACGGCTGCTCGGCTTCAGCAGGACGAGATGAGCGACAGCCGATCTTCAGATTGAGATGCGATGTGAGCTCACGACGTTTCATCGCTGGACCGCGAATGAAGTAGCTCCCGCAAATTGTTCATTTCACGTTCTTTTGCGGCGAACCACGGGTGTTGGCACGGGAGATTTGCTATCTTACTTCTAGGCACGGAAGACTCTTCCTTAGTCAGCGGAAACTTGGCACTCAGAACCTCACGATATCTAGCAGCGCTTCTCGCGACCTCTGGTCTTTCATGGACCACCGCGGGTCGTGCGGCCGAAACTGATGCGAGCCCTGTCCCGCCATCTGAAGCCGATTCTCAGGTTCAGCTCCCTGGCGAGAACGCTTCAGGCCTCCCGGGCGTGATCAGAATGCCGCTACCCACCCCGGAGACCGCTCCGGTCGTGGTCGCCGCGTCTGCAGGAGTTGGTCTTTACAATCGCTATTTGGGCCTTCAGGGCGGAAGTCAAAAATGGTTCGGTACGATTGCCGCGTCGTGGTCTCCGATTCGCTACTTGAGTCTTCGTGGACAGCTCAGTGGTAGTGTCGACGACGCAGCGGATCCCGCTCAGTCGCCGACGGCTTACGGGGAACCTAGCTTGGCAGCTCGCGGTCTGTACCCGGTGATGCCCTCGCTTCATCTTGGGCTTGAGGCTGAGCTCAGAATGGTCGGAGGTGTCGCTCCCGACGTGAACCCTGGTGCTTGGTCCCCCGCCCTGCGTGCGCTGGGAGCGTATCAAGTGGGGGCACAAACCTGGTTGGCCGCCGATGTCGGGTTTCGTTTGGACAACTCAGCGGAGGCCCTGAATGACGCCATTGCTGACAATCGACGCGTCGACGACGGCAACCGGCTCTTGTCTGGTGCGAGCTCTTTCTCGCAGGTGGAACTCGGACTTGGGGCGAGTCATCGACTCAGTCAGTTTGAGTTACTCGGCGAATTTACTCTCAATGCGCTTGTGGGAAGTGGAGCGCCGAGCCTCGCTCAGAGCCCAATGAGCATCGCCCTGGGCACTCGCTACCATTATTCGGAAAGTCTCGTATTTCGAGGACACCTTGAGGCGTCACCGAGTGCGCTGCCGAGTTCTTTGGCACCAGATACTTATGTGCCGATCCGGCCGCGATTCGCGATCGGTATCGGCGCGCAGTGGCGTTTTGGTGCGAGTGTCGAAAAGCCGAGGACGAAGCCCGTCGCCGAAGTGGTTGAGAAGCCCAAGCTTGTCGAGAAAAAGCCAGATTCGGGACGAGTCATTGGAAGAACTGTGGACGAAGGTGGCCGACCCATTCCCGATGTGAAGGTGACTCTTGTGCGTGAAGGCGCACCACCCCTCGAATACTTCACCGATGCGGATGGTCGCTATGAATTCACGGAGGTTCCTTTCGGAACTGCGCAACTCACGACGGAGACTCCTGGGTTCGATCCGGTGGAGCGCGAGGTGACGATCAACTCTTCTTCGGCAGAAGTTCCCGAGTCGGTCCTCTATGAGTCGGTCCCTGGTGGACAGCTTCGAGGCAAAGTCCTTAACTTACGCGGTGAAGCGGTTCGGGCTGAGATCACGATCATGCCCGGCGATCAGCGGATTGAAGTGGGCGCAGACGGTTTCTTTACCGTCGATCTTGCGCCCGGGACCTACCGCGTGCAGTTCAAGCACCCCGGACATCGCACTCAAATGCGTCATATCCGGGTTCAAGACAAGGGCGTGGTCGTTGTGAACATCGCTCTCGAGAAGTAGTCGCGCCAAGCGCTAGGGCTTGGCTAGAAGCCTTCTAGCGCGCTGTGATGTGACGGAGGTGTGCTGACTTGCGACGAGGGGACGTTGATGCTGAACGCAAGTAATGTTCCGCCGTTGGTCAAGGTGAAGGCATGGCGGCCAAATGCTGCCGGGGTCCCAGAGATACCAGCTTCGAAATGGATGCCATCAATCAGGCTTCCGTCGATGGGCGATAACAGGTAGGTCCCGAGTTGGCTGGCATTGATCAATATCGCGCCCGCCGCCGGGACAGGACGCGAAACGCCGCCCTCCGGGAGGTTCCGTTGCCAAACCACCTTGCCGTTTTCCGGGTCCAGAGCCCACAGACCAGTCGATCCCGTGGACACGAGGAGAAGTCGTCGTTCTGGACGTTGAACGCCCTCATGAACGTACGCAGGCTGTTCCCAGAGGAGTAGATCTGAAACGGAACGCACCTGAGTGTTTGACCAGATGATCGTGCCTACCTGAGAATCGAGAGCATAGATCCCGCCGAGATAGGAACCGAAAACTGCGACCGTTCCTGCTGCTGTATCGAATACTTCAGGTGTGGTGTCGACATCGAGGTACTTCGGTAATTCTCCGAGGACCTGCTCCGCCTCAGCGGCGAGATCTACCGATTGCCAGCGTTCGTCGCCGCTCACAGCATCGTAGGCCGTCGCCGTGCCGTCACTGAAACCCATGTAGGCCAACCCATTTTTCACCACGGGGCCCGAGTAGCCAGCGACCTCCATACCGGCAGCAGGAGCCCGATGCTGGGTCCAACGGATTTGCCCCGTCTTGGCATCTGCTGCGATGAGGGTGTCGTTTGCGTTGGCAAAGTAAACGAGTCCACCACTCAGTACGGGCCGGCGGGCTACCTCCGCGCTGGTGGAAAGCCGCCAAATGAGCTTCCCGCCCAGGGCCTCCACTTTGTAGAGAGCTCCGTCGTGGGAGCCAAAATAGAGCACGTCTTCCCGTGGATCGTAGAGAGGCGCGCTTTGAACGAAGCTCAGCGTCTCAAAGCGCCAAAGAATTTCTCCAGCAGTCGCATTGAGAGCATAAAGACCGCCATCGCTTGAGCCCACGAAGACCCGCCGGTGCCCTGGATCGATTTCAGGTTCACCGCGTTCGTACGGCTCTCCCACTTTTCGTGCCGGCGCAACTAGGTTCTTCGTGTATTCAAGCTGAAGAACCCAACCCGCCCGGTTCTTCCAGACCGGGATCTCAGCATTTGCCTCCGAGCGAATGCCTTCGCAGCCGCAGGTGAGGAGACTCAGGGCCGAGAGCGTCAGAGCAGCTCGCCTCACTGGTTCTCCGCTGGAACAGCAGGACCGGGCGCGGCCGGACTCGGTGCCTTTGGGGCAAGCGGCGCGGGAGCAACCGGCGCCGGCTGAGGTGCCGGCGCTATGGGTGCTGGCGCGACAGGGCTTGGTGCCGCTTTGGGGGCCACAGGCGCTGGAGCAACCGGCGCTGGGGCCACGGGCGCTGGGGCCACGGGCGCTGGAGCAACCGGCGCTGGGGCCACGGGCGTTGGAGCTTGATCGGGAACACTGGACTCAGGTGCTTTCGACTCGGTTGAAAGCGCCGGAGGCGGCGGCTCTGGGAGTCCTGGGATATTGAGCCCACCGGCGCCAGCGTTTTGCTTTTGCATCTCTTGAATGCGTTTCATCATTTCCTCCATCTGGAGGGCCTGACGTCGTTCCTGCTCTTCGACGGCCTTTGTCGGGTCTACTGTCATCAGGAGATCGCGTACCGCGAGTCCGAGATAGTCGCCTGGGCCCTCCATCGGCTCGTTCTTCGAAAGCTCTTCGTCGAGCTTCTTCAAGCTTTCAAGCGCCTTATCTTTGTTGCCTGCTTGAAAATTGACGCGGGCCTGGTGGTAGACGCTCAACTTCTTGAAGTCAGCAGCCTCAAGTTGAGCAAGCTCCGCGTACGCCTTGAGGGCCTCCGGGTACTTTTTCTCGGCTTCCCAAGTAAATCCGATGCCCTCCAAGGCGCGACCCTTGACCAGCTCGTTCAATTTCGCCTGAGGATGATGACTCGCGGCTTCGTAGACCTTTCTCGCTTCCGAATACTTCTCTTGGTCGAAGAGAACGTTGGCTTCGCCAAGCTTCGCCATGAGAGCTAGCTCGGGAGTGACTTTGTTCAGTCCTTGCCATGCTTCGAGAGCGCTCTTCTCCTTTTCTTCTTCCGAACTAAATTCGGGGCGGGGGTCAACGAGACGGCTATCTGCAGGACTCTCTGTTTCAGCCGAGGCGATTCGACCAAACTGGCTGCTGAGGACCGAAGCAACCTTGCCACCCTCAGCCTCAGCCTCGACGTTCTTCTTGTAGTTGAAAATCAGCAGTCCCATTCCAGCCACCAGGCCGCCAATGACAATCCACTGAAGCCAAACGAAGTTCTCTCGCAAGAACTTCCCTGTGACGTTGGCACTTCGAACGAGCGCGTCGTCGACTCGCTCTCCCGTGTCGAGCCCCTCACTGGCCGCAGCTTCCCGCTCAACGCGTCGCAACTTCCGTCGCTTCGCGGCAGCTTCGGCGCGGAGTCGCTGATTCCGATCTTTGAGGTTTTCGTCACCTTCCGGATTACCGCCTTTCGCCTGCGCGCGGCGCTCTCTGCGGGTCAGCTTCTCTTGCTCTACTTGCTCTTCGTCGGTCACCGGCGCCTCTATACCAAAACCAGGACCCTTCGCGAGCAAAAGCCGCTAATGCTTCACACTCTGATCCGCTTTCCATGGTTCAGGCGGGGGAGGAGGTAGATCTTCACGCAACGGAACCGCAGCAATTGCCGAAATTTCGACGTCACTCGGGGCAAAAACCTCAATCGCTAGATGATGTCCGGCCTTTGCGCCGAATTTCGCGGGGAGAAAGTAGGCAATTTCGCTCCAGGGCGCTTCATGTGATGCATCAACTGTGGAGTCCCGAGCTGGCACAATCATCTCGAATGCCGAACTATCAAATTCCGGCTGATTACGGGATCTTACCTGGCCTTTCTTCAAGGGGATTCTAGGTGCGGATGGCTGGACCAGAATGGTCGCTGCAGCCCCCGAACGTGTTCTTGCGCGCACGATGAGGCGAACAGGTCCACCCTTCTCCCCACCTGGGGGCACGATCATGCCGACTTTCACCCCGCTGTCGCTGAGCTGAGCGAGAAGTCTCCGCTCCGTCTCTTTCGGACCCCCGACTTCCGCAAGTATCCCGGCGCGCAGAGCAAGTTCGAGACCACCCTCCAACCGATCGGGGACCCCCAAGAACCGGCGCAGCGGTACAATGAGTTCGTCATCTGCCCCCAGAGCCACCAATGCCTCTGCCAACTGGGCACGCGCCGAGTGATAGCGTTCTTTATTTAAGTAGAGGGCGAGATGCGGCTTCGAATCCTTGTCGCCGATCGCTGCGAGCGTTCGAGCAATGTAGGGGCGGAGTCGTACGGAATCGAGTGATTGGATCAGAAAGGGCAGCGCCTTTTCGGATTTGATGCGCGCGAAGCCATCGAGGATCTTCAGTGACATCGCGAAGTCCGGAGGCTCGCGACTGATCCACCACTTCACGAGCACCATTTCACCCGCGTCGTCCCCCTGCTCTGCGAGTGCCAAAGCAGCTAGGCGCCTCAAGAGTGGTTGGTCTCCGTCGAGAAGTTCAAATACGAGTGGGGCTCCCTGCCCCAGCCTGGTGAGCGTCAAAGCGATCCAGGCGCGAGCATCGCTATCTTCTTCGCGTGTCATCGCTAAGCGGAGACTTGCCGCTTGTCCCGGTTGCGCAAGATCGAACAGAAGTTCAGCAGCCTTGCGACGGATGCTGACATCCGCATCGTCGAGCAGCTGGGCAAGAGCTGGAGCGATCTCAGCGTTCCCCGAGATTCCCAGGAGGATTGCTGTCGGCCAGCCTTTGCCCTCCGCACGGAGGCCCTGTGATTCGTATTGGCCGTGAGTTTCAGCGATTGACCGAGCTGTGGCACGCATGCGCTCGGCTTCGTCCAATTGCAGGCTCGCGATATCGCGCTCCTGCTTCGGGTCGGCGGCGGTGTTGTAGAGCTGGCAAGCGCCGGAGCGCCGCTGGCAGATGAGGCGTAGGTCTTTTTCAGCCAAAAGCGTGTAGTCGTCTGTTTCCGCTACTGCGCGCCCCGGATCATCCTGAGGCGGTTTTTTTCCCAGCAAGCCGGACAGGTCGCGTCCGCGTACCCTTGGTGGAACAGGGATGCGCAGTCCGGAAAGCACAGTGGGAAGCAGATCGATTGTTTGTACAGGTTGGGCGACGCGGCGCCCTTTCGGCAGTCCTGCTCCAGCAAGAATCAGTGGTACGCGCACCTGTTCATCAAAGACCGAGGTGCCATGATAGCGGCCCCCGTGGTCTCCAAACTCTTCGCCGTGGTCGGCGGTGAGAATGATCAGGGCGTTGGGGTCGCGCGCGCGTGCCAGGGCCACAATTGCTCGCACTGATTCATCTGCCGCTCGAATTTCTGAGTCGTAGAGGTCGATGTCCCGCGTGCCAAAGTCATACTCCTCATGCGCTTCATAGGGCTCGTGGGGCCCGAAGAGGTGTGCCCAGAGAAATACTCGGCGATCAGACGGAACAGTCTTGAGATAGCCCTCGATCTGCTCGTGACGTTTGGTTCCCTCTGCGAACTCAACCTTGGCGTACTCGAAACCAAGCTTTTCTTCCTTAAACTTCTCGAATCTGGGCGTATCGATGAAGAAGACGGCGGGCGGATAGAATCCCGCGGTTCGATAGTCGTAGGTTTGGAGCAGTCCGGCCCAAAGCTCGGAGTCAGTTCCCGCTTCTTGAAGCAAGAGTGGACGCATGTACTTGCCCGTCATGAGCGAAGTAATTGAGTACGAAGTATGGGGCGTTGGCGCGTAGCCGGCTTCGAAGACGACCCCCTCCTTCGCCAGAGCATCAATGGCCGGACTGGTGGGGCGCCGGTAGCCATAGCTGCCCAAGTGGTCGGCTCGAAGTGCATCGATCGAAATCAGCACGATGTCCCGGCCGCGAAAATCGATCTCACCGGTTGGTCGGTGGGAACCGAGGGGCAAGGCCGAAAGATCATCATCAAGCGGTGGGGGCGGCGCGAGCCACGAAGCGGCGTCGACTCCCCAGCCCAGCGTGGCCGAACTTTCAGTGACGAGCCAACGGAAGTTATCGAAGCCCGACACAACTCGACTTGCCGGGATGCAGACAATTGCTGATAGGCCGAACGCGAGCCAAGGCAGGGCTCGTCGCCAGGGTGCGTGTGACGGTGGCAGAGGGGCTAGTGCCAATGCGAATAACGCGCCCGCCAGGGCAACGGAAAGTAGGCTGAGGCCTAGGTGGAAGGCCGGGTACAGGCGCACCAGTACCGAGTTGTTCACTAGCTCGGCCGCAATCGCGGTCAGTCCGAAGCCCAGCAGGACAACAACTCGCCCGCCTTTACTCTTCAGGAGGCGACTACATAAGCCCGCGACGAAAAAGCAGCCAACTCCTGCTACGAGGCTGACCACGAGGGCGAATCCGCCGCGCGCTTCTAAGCTCGCCAGATGGCGACCTCCGCCGACGCCCCATGCAGTTCCCAGGGCAATAAGTGCCGCGACGCTGCAGAGCAGAAGTCGGGGTCGAACTCCTGGAAGAGGAGAGCGCCCTTCCAGAGTAGGGCTGAGGAGTGCCCCCGCAATGCCCCCGAAAACGCCCGCAGGAGCGAAAGTGAGCAACCAAGCTGGCAAGAGGCCAAGAGTCGCCGTCTGCAGCTCCCACACGCCAGAAATCTGTGAACGCTCTACAATGACGAGCGCGAGGTAGAGCAGCCCAAGCCACAGCCAGGCTCCCAGAAGTCCGCGCGAGGCGGCTTCGATGAGCCAGCTGGTTCGAGGCGTAGACTGGCTAGCAAGGGGCGAATTCATGGGGAGTCGGAGCGCATCAGCTTCAGCGACCTAGTCGGTTTGGGAAGTCACCAACTAAATGTATTCGACGCTCTCAATCTCGTAATTGCGGACACCCACGGGAAGCTTCACGGTGACCTCGTCCCCGATACTCTTTCCGATCATCGCGCGGGCGAGTGGTGCAGAAATGGACAGCAGACCTTGATCGATGTTTGCTTCGTCAGCTCCCACAATCTGATACTTCACTTGCTCGTCCGTATCGAGGTTCAATAAGGTCAAGGTGGCGCCGAACTTGACGCGCTCCCCTGAGAGCTTCGATGGATCAATGACCTCCGCGAGAGCCGACTTGGACTCAAGATCGCGAATTTTGGCTTCGTTGATGCCCTGGCGCTCCTTGGCAGCGTGATACTCGGCGTTTTCGCTGAGATCACCATGCTCAATCGCCGTCCCGATTTCGCGCGAAATCTTGGGGCGTTCAGCCTTGAGTTTAGCAAGTTCTTCGGCGAGGAGCTGGGCTCCTCTGGGTGTCATAGGGAATTTTTCCATGAAATTACTCCAGCTCTTGGTGCCGCCCCGGGGGGAAACGACCTACTGAAATGAGAGGGGCACTGGCGGGGTGGTCTTGGGAAAAGACCTGAGAAATACGCAGCGCTTCGCCGCCTCTCGTCAACGGTATCATTGTTGTAACAGCTTGCCTACTGCGAAGATTCCTCAAGATCTTGGGGATCTACGCGCTCCTGTCTCAGATAAGCGCCCCGCTTGTCCAAATGCGCACCAGAAGCTACAGCCTGGCCCATGCGAATCCTCGCGCTTCCCTTCATCCTGCTCGGGCTCCTGGGCACCGCCGGGTGCACCAAGACGATTTCTCCTCCCCGGACGAGTGAACAGTTTCTGCAAGAGGCTGAGGCTGCTTACTATGAAGCGCTCGAGAGCTATCACGACCGCGATTGGGTTTCGGTACCTATTGAGATGGGGGTGGTGAAGCGGGAGTATGCGGGGACGAAGTGGGCACGACTTGCGCAGCTGCGAATCGCGGATGCAGAGTTTCAGGCTGGTTCCTATCCAGAGGCGATCACTTCCTATCGCGAGTTTCTGCGCGAATTCCCCAACGACCCGGAGGTACCGTACGCACGCTACCAGGTGGCCGTGTGTCAGTTTGAATCTCGCGGGGAGAGTGTCCTTTCGACACCCCTTGAAGAGCGCGACCTAGCGAATATTCGTGATGCGGACCAGGGCATCGCGAAATTCCTGGAAGACTATCCGAACTACAAGGACCGGGAGCAACTGCTTTATATGCAGAAGTGGACCCGCGGCATGTTGGCTCGTCATGAACTCTATGTCGCTCGCTACTATCTAAACCGGGATAGACTCGACGCTGCAATCGCGCGCACGGAATATGCTCTAGTCAATTACAAGTCGACGGGACTCGAGCCGGAGGCGCTGGTGTTGCTCGGCGAGACTTACATGAAGAAACATCTGGAAAAGGAAGCTAGCTCGGCGTTTCAGATTGTCATCGATAAGTACCCCGAGTCGCCTTTCGCTGAGCCGGCAAAGCGCTTCCTGAAGCGACTGGAAGAACACCCTCTCACTCCCCCTCCCCCAGCAAGTATTCCCGAACCTTAGTGGCCCTGGCGAGTTTGCTCGACGGCTTCGTGCTAGTCTAAGCGAAACATTGTCTGGGTATCCTTCGCTTCCTCAGTTCCTTCGTTCGATAGCTCTAGCTTCCGAGTTTGAGTTCGACGATCTGCGCGGCCGACCCGAAGCAGAGCCAATTTACATCGCCGGGAAGGCACCCACTGTTTTTTGCATTCACGGCTTCACAGGTGTTCCCTTCGAAGTAGAGCTCGCGTGCGAGGTGGCGAGAGCCTTAGGACTAGCAGCGGAGGCACCTCTTCTTGCAGGGCACGGGACGACATCAGCCGAACTCGCGCGGCTCGGCTTCGCTGAGTGGGTCGCGAGCGTGCGCGGCGCGTTTGAGGAAGCTCGAAAGCGCGGCCCGGTGATTTTGGTGGGATTGTCGCTGGGAAGTCTGATCGCGACAGACCTACTGCTTTCCGCACCTGGGGATGTGCTTGGACTCGCCGTGCTCTCGAACGCGTTTTGGCTCCGAGCACCCTACCCGTCCCTCGCGATTGATTGGGCCGACCGAGTGGGGCTTCACGGCATCGGCATTCGGAAGAGCGGCTCCGATCTGGGGGATGCCGACGCGCGCGAGTCGCACGTCAGCTATTCGATTCAACCCGTCAGTGCAGCCATTTCACTTCTCCGCGCGGGCGAAACGATGCGGGAGCGACTCTGCCGAGTCCATCGTCCGACGCTGGTACTGCACGGGGCGCGGGACCAGGTATGTCCGGTGAAGAACGCCTGGAAACTCGCCGAGCGCCTGGGCACGCGCGATCGTCGGATTGTGATCTTTCCGGAATCGCATCATATTCTGACGCGCGACATCGAACGCGATCAGGTCGCGGCCGAACTACGCGCGTTCTTCAGTCGCTTGGTCGCGAATTTCGAAACCGCGCAGCGATAGAGCGGTTGAGAGCAAGAGCGACGCAGCTGGAGGTAAGACTAGCGGCTGAAGACTGGGCCAGAGCGGTGATCAGAACGCGCGCTTGACCTGCTCAAACGCCTCTTGGGCACCGCTGGGTAACGCAGAAAGCGCTACGTCCAGATGATCGCCCTGGGTTTTGATTTCTTCGACGCCAACGAATGCCACCAAGAGAGCAACGAGCTTACGTGCGCGTTCTGCTGATAGTTTGGGATGCTTCATCAAGTCCAGAGTGAGGACGTTGCCGCGCGCTTCGACGAAAATAGCAGGCCGCTTAGGCATGTAGGAAAGCAGATCTCCGGGACGACTGAGATCGAGCGCACCCGACTGAAGGAGCGCGGCGATCGGCGTGCCCACGTTATCCTCGGTCACCTTGAGTGAAATGTCCTCGACGCGAACATCCACCAAGATCGAGTCGGCGCGCATTTGAACGCGCTCGACGATGATGGTGGCCGCCCCACGCAAAGGCGTGCGCATCATATTGAAGCTAGCCTGAGCGAAGAGACCAGGAGAGCGCGCTTCGAGTAAGAGATCGCTCGGCACCTTGTCCCCTCCCAATTCCCGCGCCAACCAAAGGAGCGCTGAGACCGGAAGTCCGAACTTCATTGTCGCGGCATTTTTGGCAACGCGGAGAACTTCTTCCGGGTGGCGGCGTAAATAATCACCAACGGCGCGCGCCGCTTTCTTCGGTAAGGAACCAAGGCCCATAGGAGTTTGCGCTTAGCCTATGGGCGGGATTGAGAAAAGCCGGAGCGCCTAAGTCCCCTAGCCAAAGGCGAAAGAACAGGAAATCTGCGGCTGACCCTTGCGGAGTTCTGCCTGATTCGTCAAACCGCTACCCATGGAAATCAAGCAATGGGGACCACTGACGGCGGTGGTCACCGGCCCAGGAGCAAGCGAAGAGGCCACCCAGACCGTCGTGCTCCTTCATGGCTATGGAGCTCCGGGAACTGACTTGGTGGGCCTGGCTTCTCAAATTCGAGCTAAGGCCAAGACGCGCTTCATCTTCTTCCAGGCGCCCCAGACCATTCCGGGGATGAGTGGACCGGATGCCGGTCGAGCGTGGTGGCACATCGATATGATGGCACTCCAAGTGGCGCGCATGACTGGTCAGGACGACATGCTGGCGGCTCAGGTACCCGATGGCCTACAGGAAGCGCGCCAGGCTCTCGATGAGGCATTTTCTGCCCTCGAAAACGAAGCTGGTTTTCAATGGGAAACGACCTTCTTGGGCGGATTCTCTCAGGGAGCGATGCTTTCCTGCGACTACACGTTGCGTTCAGATAAGCCTATGGCTGGGCTGATTCAACTTTCAGGCACAGTCATCTGTGAGCAGGACTGGCTCGAGCTTTTGCCAGCCCGTCACGGTTTGACCGTCTTTCAGAGTCACTCCCCGGACGACCAGGTGTTGCCGATGCGTCTCGCCTTGAGACTCCAGGAAATGATGACCCAGGCCGGGCTTTCGAACAGCTTCGTTTCTTTTCGTGGTGGTCACGGGATAGGCGCAGAAGTACTCGACGGATTGGGACGATTGCTCGGGTAAAAGAGGCTCAGGAAAAAAATGCGGGGGCAACCATCGATCCAGCCGCATCGATGCGCTAGGTCAGGCGGTCCCTTGTTTCTGGCCTTAGCGGCCCACTTTACGCGAGCAATTTGAGTGAACGACCCCGATCCATCTCTCGATGAACAAAAATCTGCGATCACTTCCGAGGAGGAGCGGTGTCTGGAGCGAATTCAGACCCACCTCGAAAATCGCAAGGCCGCGGCGCCGGCACGGGTCATCAACTATGATGTTGAGTTGATCTCGCTTCGCGATCAGATTTCATCGGCACGCACTGAAGACGTACCGCCCTTGCTTGAACAGATGGAGCGCATGCAGGCTCTGGCGGCTCGTCAATCGGAGACGAAGGAACAGTATGTGGACCCTCGCTCACCCTACTTTGGGCGCATGATTCTTGAAGAGGAGGGACGCAAACGAGAGGTGCTGATCGGTCGCGGTACTTACCTCGATACCAATAGCGGCGTACGCATTGTTGACTGGCGTGATGCACCTGTCAGCCGACTTTTCTATCGTTACGCTGAGGGCGACGATTACGATGAGGTCTTCGGGGATCGCGAAGTGTACGGAGAGGTTCTCGCTCGCAGAAGTGTCACGATCACGAATCGCGAACTACGTCGGGTGAATTGCCCTCAGGGGAACTTTGCGAAGAGCAAAACTCACGGCTGGATCCGTCTTGACGATGCCTCTCTTCGTCTCGCTGGTGGTCAGGGGACTGCGGCAAGAGCCGCAAAACCACGCGGGAAATTGGGTGTTGGTGACGCCATCACCGAAAATGAGGACAAGCACCTCAAAGAGATCACGCCACTTATCGACCAGCGGCAATTCGAGCTCATCACGCGACCCGACTCCGGGCTTGTGGTCATCCAAGGTGGCGCGGGTAGCGGCAAGACCACCATCGGTCTTCACCGCCTCGCCTACCTTGCGTACCACGATCCGCGCCGTTTCCGGCCCGACCGCATGCTGGTCGTGGTCTTCAACGAAGCACTGGTTCGCTACATCTCACAGGTTTTGCCCGCTCTTGGTCTCAAGGGGGTTCAGATTCGAACCTATCAGGACTGGGCGGCTCGCCTGCGCGCCACGGCGCTGCCGAATCTCCCGCGCCTCTACAGCGATGACACTCCTTCGAATGTCACGCGCTTCAAGAAGCATCCGGCAATGTTGCGCATGATCGAGGATCACGTTGCAGACTTGGCCGATGATCTTGCTGATCGCTTGGATGCTTTGGCTGTCAATGACCCGAATCTGGAGCCCGCAATCACGACTTTCCGTCGTTCGGGAACTCGACCGTTCGTTCACCGCATTCACGCGATGCGGGCGTGGATCGAGGACCACGCTGAAGCCCTGATCCTTGAATTCAAGAACAAAGCACTCAAGCTGCTCGAACGCGAGCTGGAGTTGCTCAAGGACGTGAGTCACATCTGGGCAGAAATGCTGACCGACTTGTCGCTGATCAAGGATAGCTTTGGGCGCCACGCGCCGGGAGCTTTCATTGCCGCTGACTTGGAGCGAGCTCACACGTGGTGCGTCAAAGGGTGCAACCAGGCGATTGCCGAAGCCGAAGAAAAAGCCGAGGGAGTCGAGGAGCGGAGCGATCCCGAGGATGACTATCGGGCAGTCGACGGACTCGACATTGATGAGCGAGCCACGCTTGATCGGGAAGACGACACGATTCTACTCAAGTTGCTCCAACTGATCCGCGGCCCACTTCGCAAAGGTCAAACTGGGAAAGAAGCCCTCACCTACGAGCATGTTCTCGCCGATGAAGCGCAGGACCTCAGTCCCGTAGAACTCTCAGTCATCTTTGGCACGGTCAGCAAAGGTCAGAGCGTGACTCTCGCTGGCGACACGGCTCAGCGGCTTCACATGGATAACGGGTTTTCCGACTGGAAAACTGTGATCGGGGACTTGGGGCTATCCCACGTGGAGGTGGAGCCGCTCAAGTTGAGCTATCGTTCCACGGCGGAAATTCTTGAAGTTGCGGAACATGTGCTCGGACCTCTAGCGCCCGAAGACCCTCCTCAGGCGACACGTCATGGCGCGCCGGTTGAGCTCTTCCAGAGCGGAGATACCGGAGATTCTGTGGCGTTTCTTGCAGAAGCGTTGCGAGAACTTTCGATTGCCGAACCGCGAGCCAGTATTGCTGTCATCGCCCGCTACGCAGAACAAGCCGATCTCTACTACGACGGTTTGAAGCGTGGCGACGTGCCCTACTTGCGCCGGATTACGGAGCAGGATTTTCCCTTCAAACCGGGGGTCGACGTCACGGACATTCGCCAGGTCAAGGGCCTGGAGTTTGACTATGTGATCTTGGTCGAGGTGACGGAAAGCGCGTATCCAGTTGAGATCGATGCACGGCACCTGCTTCACATTGGGGCGACGCGAGCGGCGCACCAGCTCTGGCTGCTCTCAAGTGGTAGTCCAAGCAAGCTGCTCCCCGAAGCGCTCCGCGATCGGGGTTATTGAACTCGCAGGACGATTCACGAGCCCCGCGCCCTTCGATGTGGCGTGGTTGACCAGCCGAGTCTTCACGGGCAAGTAGAGCGGATGCTGTTTAGCTCGCGTGGTTCGTGGAATTTTCGCTCCCCAATGCATCTTTTCGCCTCCGGTGCTCAAGGTGAAAGGGCACTAGCACAAAGCGTGGTGGGTCTTTTGCTGTTGGCGACGGCAGGCGGCTGTGCGAGTCATTCACAGAATGCAAAGTCTGTCATTGGAGTGACGACGGAAGCAGAATTCGACGAAACAGATGAAGCCCCGCAGGCAAAAGTCGAAGAAGAGCCACCGCCCGAAGATGTGATCCATCGTGCTGCCCGACCATTTTCGGGTTATCGGGCCGAAGACCAATTGGCGATGAGCGACGAGGAGATGCTCACTCGCTTGGCCTCCGCTGACGCGATTTGCATTGGCGAACGTCACGATCAGCCAATCGACCACTACGCCCAGTTCCGCGCGCTGTCAGGTTTTCTTGAGCGGAGAAAAATGCGCGGATTCGAACTGGCGATCGGTATGGAGATGGTGCGATCTGAAAACCAGTCGATTCTGACCGCTTATCAAACAGGTAGTCTCACGGATGAGGCTTTCGAGGATGCTTCACGTTGGAAGCAACAGTGGGGCTTTCCCATTCAGTTCTACCGTCCGCAGATGCGCCTAGCGCTCCATCACCAGGTGGAAATGCTGGCTTTAGGGGTGGACCGGGAACTCACTCGTCAGGTTGCGACTGGCGGGATCGAGAGTCTGGACGACGAGAGTTGGCAAAAGTTGCCAGAAATCGATGCAAACAACCAAGAGCATCGGCAGCTGTTTGATGAGCTCATGGCAGGTCACCCCCAGGATGAATCGGCACAGTCATCGCTGGACAACTATTACTCAGCACAGTTGATTTGGGATGAGGCGATGGCCGAAAAGTCGGCCTCTTGGCTCAAGGCTCGTGCGCCGGCACGGAAGCTAATCATTTTTGCCGGAGTCGCTCATTGTCACCGCGCCGCCATCCCGAGTCGCATCGAGCGACGCGGCGCGCTTGAGGTCGTGAGCCTTTTGCCCGTCCCGGGCGGTGAAGTAAAAAAAGCCACGGGTGAAGATGCTCATCTGGTTGAGGGTTACGATTACCAGATGGTCTTTCAGCCGTGAAATTCCTGGGAGCGTGCAATCTCGCCTTGGCGACGAGTCTGGCGTGTCTCTCCTGCGGCCTCTCAAAGGCTCCGCGCGTCATAGAAAACAGTGTCGAGAACCATCAAAGTGCGCTCCTTCCCGGGGAGCTTGTCCAAGTGGTTCGCGTCGAAAATCGCCCTACACTTCAGTTGATCCGTCGCGGAGGCGACCCCCGGGGAGCCGTCGCGGTCGCTGTGTTTCCGCCAGGAGGAAGCCGGGCGACGTTGTTGATGATGGCGCTGTTGGAGCATCGCTTGAGGACGAATTCACGGGAGCCGCTCCATTCCGAAGTGCACTCAATTGGTTTGGTGATTTCGCGTGAAGTGAAGTCAGCTGCGGATGGCCGATCGTTCATTGAAGAGGTTCACCAGGCGTTGGCGGAGCCCGTGAAAGCCGCGGAAATTGGTGAAATCCACGAGGATGCTTATCTTCAGGCGGCTGCGGTGCGGGTCGATAAGCCGTCCCCTTTTGGACTCTGCATGGCTCAGCTGGGGGCAGAAGGTCCTGATGAGCTGAGCGAGACGATTCTCCATTCTGACTTAGAGCGGCGACTAGAAAGACTAGAGACCATTCGCCGCGAATCAGTTGGGGCAGGACGAGTGGGCTTATCCGCTCTTGGTAGCCCGGAGCTTCTTCAGGCAGTGACGGATGCACATGCTCAGGATTGGCCCCAGGGGGCAGCGCCGGAAGATTCATGGAGTCCCGAGGATTCAGTTGCAGTTGTCGGGAGTGCCGGGGGGCGCGAGCTACGAATCGCGCTGAGGCTTTCTGACAGCGAAGCGGCTCTCGCGGGCGCTCGTGCACTTCGAGATCCCCAGCACCCACTTCACGCGCGCCTCCACGCGCTTTCTCCGGCGCTGTCGACAGCCGATGTCGCGGTCACTTTGCGACCAGCGGGAGCGTGCGCTGGCGTGACTCTGAGTATTAAGTCGGACTCACATTTGCCTTCCCCGGAACGACTCGCTGAAGCTGCGATTCTTGTCGGCGATGAGATGGAGGCCACTTTTCGTCGAGTCTTGACCGAGGAAGAAACCAATCTTGCGCTCTTGGAGCCTGACGGAGCTCAAGAGGCCGCAGCTCTCGCAGCCTGGACAGCGGTGCGCTCCGCGAAAACTGGGGCAAATTCGAAAAGGATCGCCGAATACCGAACGCCTCCTGGGGAAAGCTTGTCCAGCGCCAAACTGACGACCGAAATGGATTTGGTCCGCAAGATTTGGGCGAAGCGTGAAATTCCGAGTGAAACTCGACAAGAGTTTGGGCAGGGGGAGCTCTGGATGATGGTCGCGAGCCCCTGTGGCACACAGCCTGAGGGGCCAGACGAGTCTGGACTGAGGGCGTTGGCAGTGAGCAGCCTGGCTCAAGCCTTTTCTGGCAAGCGAGGGGTTACCCTGCTTCCCTGGGTTTCTCAGAATGGGATCGGATTGGTGGGTCATGCGGCGCCCTTGCGCGGTGAATCACCTGATCGTCATGCTGCTCGGGTGGCTCGTGCCATTGCTCTGGCCTTCGCCGGACCACCCCTCGATGGGCGGGCCGTCGCGAACGCTCGTTCCGAGCAACTGGATAGGATCGGAAGCGACCCAGGCGTTGCTCTCATGGTCGATGTTTTGAGTGCTGGGCGCCCCTCAATGATTCAGCCCTGGGGTCATGACCGCAGTGTTGCGGCTCTCTCCACTGCCGACGTCGAGCGGACCCGTTCGGATCTTGTCAAAGAACCGCTTCGGGCCAGCCTGCTTCTCAACAGCACGGCAAGTCAGGCTGGAGCTGCAAACGATGCTTTGTCTCAGTGGCTCGCGAGCACCCGTGATCACACGGAGAAGTGTCCGGCTCTCAAGCCCAAACCAGCGCCGGCAGGCACCTGGACTCTCCAAACCATTGAGGAGGAGGTGCATGTGGGCGCCTACGTGGGAGTCTGGGCCCCTACCCAACCCGTTCTGGGCCATGCCACCGCCTATTTGTTGAATCGACCTGCGGGATGGCTTGACCGAGCCTTGCTCAAGCCTGGGCTGGTCGCTTCCGCAACTGCCTCCTACTGGGGAGGCAAGGAGTATGGCGCTCTCGTTCTCCAAGTGGGCGCAGCGCCTCATCAACTGGAAGCGGCCGTCATGCAGGCTCGGGGCGTCCTGGACGCCATCTCCGACGGGGCCCTTTCTGAGCAAGACCTTGCGCTGGCGAGCGATGAGTACGCAAGGCGCCAGCAGGAGGTGCTCAGGACTCCCCCAGGCAGACTGGTGCAGTTGTGGTTAGGCGAAGCGTCTCCTGGTCCCACTCTCGAATCAATGCGACAGTTTCATTCTCAGCTGAAAGCCTCAGAGCACCGCGTGATCACAGTGAATCAGCGCAAATAGAAGTAAAATCTCCCCCAACAGGTCAGGCTGCTACAAAAGCTAGGGCGCGCATGCTAGCTCGCGCCCATGAAAGCCGCGGCGCACAAAATAGTCGTCATTCTCGACTACGGATCCCAATACACCCAGCTGATCGCTCGCCGTGTGCGCGAGAGTCACGTTTATTGCGAGATCCACCCCTGCACCATTGAGGTCGACAAGCTCCAGGCACTGAACCCTGAGGCACTGATTTTGAGCGGCGGGCCAGACAGTGTGTACGGGGCCAATTCTCCTAAGAGTGACCCTGCAATCCTGGAACTGGGGCTCCCCACTCTGGGCATCTGTTATGGGCAACAGCTCATGGCGCACCAGCTGGGCGGCAAGGTCGAGCGTGGTGACCACCACGAGTACGGACGCGCAGCCCTGACCGTCGATGAAGCGAGCGGAATTCTGTCACCCTTCACACAGGGCGAAGAAATCCAGGTCTGGATGAGCCATGGAGACCGCATCACGGAACTGCCTCCTGGCTTCCGTCGCATCGGCTCCAGTCGTAATGCGCCGCTCTGCGCGATCGAGAACCCCGAGAAGAAATTCTTTGGAATTCAGTTTCATCCGGAAGTTGCGCACACTCCACGAGGCGCTGACATCATTCGAGGCTTCCTCTTTGATGTGGCGGGACTGACACCCGATTGGACGCCTGGTTCTTTCGTCGATGAGACGATTGAGAAGATCCGTTCACAAGTGGGGCCCGATGAGCGTGTCATTTGCGGACTATCTGGCGGTGTCGACTCTTCAGTCGCCGCAATTCTTTGCCACAAAGCTCTCGGGGACCGGCTGGTCTGCATTTTCGTCGACAATGGACTGCTGAGAAAAGGCGAGTTCGAGAGCGTTGTGAAGATGATGGAGAGCAGTTTCCATCTCAACCTGGTTGCAGTGAATGCTCAAAGGCTCTTCCTCGACGAACTTAAAGGCGTCACCGATCCCGAGCAGAAGCGGAAGATCATCGGTCGCGTGTTTATTGATGTTTTCGATACCGAGGCAAAGAAGATCGAGAACGCGAAGTGGCTCGTTCAGGGAACGCTTTACCCTGATGTGATCGAAAGTGTGTCTGTGCGTGGCCCGAGCGCCGTGATCAAGAGCCACCATAACGTTGGTGGACTACCCGAAAAGATGAACCTGAAGCTGATTGAGCCTCTGCGAGAGCTGTTCAAGGATGAAGTACGTGCGGCTGGCGAATCGATGGGGATGCCCCATGATGTTTTGTGGCGCCACCCCTTCCCCGGTCCTGGCCTGGGAGTTCGCTGCCTGGGTGAGCTGCGAGACGAGCGATTGGCCGCACTTCGTGAAGCCGACGCGATCGTCGACGAGGAAGTGCGAGCAGCAGGCCTCTACGACAGCATTTGGCAGAGTTTCGCAGTGCTTTTGCCAGTGAAGAGCGTCGGCGTCATGGGCGACGATCGTACCTACGAGGAAGCGTGCGTGATTCGTGCAATCTCCTCGACCGACGGCATGACGGCGGATTGGTCACGCATTCCCCACGAAGTGCTTGCCAAGATGAGCACGCGCATCATCAACGAGGTGCGCGGCATCAATCGCGTCGCCTACGATATTTCAAGTAAGCCTCCGGCTACTGTGGAATGGGAATGATTCGTATTCGGATCCCTTCTTCCCGCTTGGCGCAGATAGCGCTCCTTATCGTCAGCCTGGCAATCACGTCAGGCTGCGCGACGATGGGCCTGCGTTCGGCCGTGAACATGAGCGTTCAGGTCGCCTCGGGGACGCCCAAGGAGGCGTTGGTCTACATCGATGGCAACTACATCGGAACGCTCGCCGCCGTAGAAGCTCGGGGGGTACGGGTTCCGGAGGGAGAACACCGCCTGACGGTGGAGAAGGCCGGTTATTTCCCCTTCGACACGACAATTGTCAGCGCCTTTGATCCGATCAAGCTCAAGATCAGTCTGCTCCGGCTGCCTGATTGATCCGCGTCATTCGCTCACTTCGGCGACCCCTGTCGGCGCGGGGGCTTGGACGCTCAGCCACTCCAGTTCTTGAGTCGGCTCGCCGAAATCATGGTGTGAGCGGGGGAAGACAGGCGAACGCGCGAGCACGCTCAGAAGTTCAGCTACTTTGCCAGACTCGCTGCGCGCGAGATTTTTTTCGTCGCGTGGGTCGGCTTCGTAGGCATGAAGTTCTGGGAACGCCGCTTCGAGCCGTATGATTAACTTTCGCTTTGATGCGGGGTCAACGATCCCCACTCGATCAAGTTCTGAGAAACGCCCTCCACGAAGCAGGATCGGGAGCCGCTCTTGAGCAGGAGTCGCCGTCAACCGGGTCAAGTCTTCCCCGTGATAGAAGGCCTCCTCCAGGCCGCGGGGGAGCGGTCTCGGAAGCAGCGTGGGGAGAGTCCCAGCCCGCGGAAGTTTTGCCCAGATCGGTGCCAACGTGGGGGCCACCTGAACGAGCGATACCGGCTCGTGCACCGTTTTTGGCTGGAGCCCTGGGATGCGGATCGCGAGTGGAACGTGGATCAAAGACTCCCAGAGGAAGATTGAATGGACCCAGAAACCACCTTGTCCAAGTCCCTCTCCATGGTCGGAAATGAAGACGACAGCCGTGTCTTTTGCGTGACCGGTCTCGTCGAGGGCACTGAGTACTCGTCCAAACTCTTCATCAAGCGCACGCGCGATGGTCCGATAGCGCAAGTTGAGTCGCGCCTTCTTCGGGATAGCGAATTGTGCCCTCTTTTCCTCGATGTAATTATCGTCCAGCTCTCTCCAGGCATGCTGGTCGAAGTGAAAGAGCCAGAGCATGAATGGATCGCTTGAGGCGTCGGACTTCAAGAAGTCCAGACCTTCGTCGGTGACTCTCGGACCGGTAGGCCGATGGGCCCCATAGCCCCAGACGTCCTCCCCTTCTTCATAGTCGCTCACTTCAGTCGTCTCGTCGAAAACGAACGAAGGAAGAAGCTTCCTTAAGAATTCACTGGCCGACTTCGCGAGAACTAGCCGGGAATGAACGCCTCGAGCACGTGCGAGCTGGAGGAGATCTCCCGAATGAGTGCGCTCGATGAAATAGTTGCCACTCGTGATTGTCGGTAAGGAACGCAGAGTATCCGAACCTGAGGCGTAGGCGCGGCTGAATGTGAGTGAATTCTTCTGAAAACCAGCCAAATTCGGCATCAGCTTAGGGTCGGCGGCGACATCCGCTCGCAGAGTATCGACGTAGAAAAAGACGATATTCTTGACCCCAGGGTACGCGCCCAAAACAGATCGACTCTGCATCCAGCGATCGTCCAGGCCGCGATTCTTGACCTTGTAGCGTTGGGTCAAACGCTCGACCCGAGCCATTTCCAAGGTCTTCCCTCCGCTGAGCTGGAGCTCCAGCTGCTGCGTCCGCCGCAACACTCGACCGACGTAGAACTCATCGATCCAAGCATGCGAGAGCCGGGAATCAGTCCAGTTGCGAAGTGTATGGGAGGTCGCGAAGGTGAGGCCCAGGGTCACCAAAGCCAGGGCGACGAACCGGCTGTAGAGGGCGATTTGCGGTTTGAGTCGGACAATCACGAAGCCGACGAGCTGAAAAGCGCAGAAAAAGAAAGCCATAGCGCAGTACTCGAGCAGGGCGTGGAGCTCTGGATAGAGATCGACGTAGACGTTCATGTCCAACCACAGGGCGCATGCGGCCACAGCAGCGAACGAACCTGCAACACACAAGGAGAGCGCTCTTGCGCCGCGCACAACTCGACGTTGCGCGCGCCACACGATCAGGGTGCACAGAGTACTCGACGCAGCGAAGCCTGCAGAAAATAGCGGAGGACCCCAGGTGCCGAGCCAGGTATCGCGGATCCAGGATCCGGCAAAGGTGGCGGCGCCCACTGGCCAGACTGAAGCTCCGAGCAGTAGTCCTACGAAGAGCGCACGCACCCAATCGCGGCGCTTGAGCGACTGGCGCCAACGACGACTCAATGCCGCGCCGAGCAGCTGCACATGGGCCCAAGCCAGCCCCAAAAGCGCGGCTGGCGCGAGGTAGAGGATCGGGGCGCCCATCCAATGATCCGCCCAGGAAAAGTCCCAGTCCGGGCGCCATAGTCTATCGGCAACGATGATGCAGAGCCCGGAAAGGGCACTGGCCACTACGATTCCTGCGCCCACGTCGAGCATCTGCCGAATGCTTCGACGCTTTTTCGCATTCGAACTGCGAGCACTGAGTGGTGCGGCTTCGGCCAATTTCTCTACAAATTGACGATACGCTTCCGTCTCGCTTGAGGCTAGGCTCAGCAGGTGTCGACGCTCCGACCTTCAGAACACCCTCGAAGAGAACAAAGCTTTCCCCAAACGTCCCAGGCTCAACTGGCGATGTATGTGGGACTGGCGTCGCTCAGCGTGCTCTTTTTGGCGAGTCTGATTGCCTACTTCATTACCCGCGCCCAGGCCGTGGTATGGCGTACCGTTGAACTTCCCTCTCTTCCCGTCGGGCTCTGGGCGAGTACAGGAATCCTTCTTGCGCAGTTTGCCGCGATGCACGTTGCTGGAAAGCGGATCGCCCGCAACGACTTTCCCGGACTTTCTCGAAGCCTGTTGGTCGCTCTCAGCTTTGGGGTGATTTTCCTGCTCGCTCAAGTTCAAAATTGGCGCACCGTGGCGGAAGCGGCGCTCGATGCGCCGGTCAAGAGCCTCTACTCCTACACGTTCTATATGCTGACTGCGCTTCACGCGATCCACGTGCTGGCAGGAGTGGTTCCCCTGATCGTCGTTTATCGGCGATCGCTGGCCCAGGATTATTCAAGCTCTCGCCATGAAGGCGTGACTCTTGTGCGCCAATACTGGGATTTCCTGCTTGTGGTGTGGGTCGTCCTGCTCGCAGCACTTTGGTTTGTCTAGAGACCGCTGAGTTTCGCTGGAGCCCACTGAGTTTCGCTGAACCCCACTGAGCTCCGCTGAGCCCGTGTCAACCGGGTGTGAATGACAACTGTCTGGGCGTCTTGCAACGAGCCCCTTGTCATGGGGGGGGATGGTTCGATAAGCACACTGCTCCATGTCGACGGCAGATGGCCTCAATCGAGCCCAGCGCACAGCAGTCACCACACTGAGCGGACCACTCTTGGTCCTTGCTGGTGCAGGTACCGGAAAAACGCGGGTCATCACTTTTCGCATCGCTGAGCTGATTCGTTCAGGCATCACGCCTTCGCGGATTCTGGCCGTGACCTTCACGAACAAAGCTGCGAAGGAAATGCGGCACCGCGCTCAGGTCTTGCTTGGTAAGAAGAAGAAGCGAAAACAAAAAGGCCCAGAAATCTCCACATTCCATTCGCTGTGCGTGCGAATACTGCGTCGCAACGCGAAGTTGCTTGGTTATCCAGAAAACTTCACGATCTACGATCGCGGTGACCAAGAGAGCGTGGCGCGAGCCGCTTTGCGCGACATTCGTGTGGGGAGCCAGAAGCTCCGGCCAGGCGACTTGATCAGCATGATCAGTGGTTGGAAGGGGCAGACTATGTCGCCCCAGGCGGCCCAGGATCAAGCGCAGAACGACGTCGAAGTCCTCGCTGCGCAGGCTTACGAGAAGTACCAGGCGTCTTTGCGCGCCTCGGGTGCGATGGACTTCGATGACCTGCTCAGTTGTACGGAGAAGCTTTTACTCGAACACCCCGAAGCGAGATTCGCGGAGGCTTCACGATTTGATCACCTGTTGATTGATGAGTACCAGGACACGAGTGGGCTTCAGTACCGCATCGTAAAGAGTCTCGCGGAACGGCATCGCAATATTTGTGTCGTGGGCGACGATGATCAGTCGATTTACGGTTGGCGAGGTGCAGAGGTCGAGCACATCCTGGGCTTCAAGAATCAATGGCCGGATGCGAAGGTGGTGCGACTTGAGGACAATTATCGTTCCACAGGTTGGGTCATTCACTTGGCGAATACCCTGATTGCCCACAATACGGTTCGTCACGACAAGGTGCTCAAACCGGCACGGAGTAACGGCACCCCGCCCCGCTTTATCCCCTACGAGGACGAAAACCACGAAGCCGAATCTGTGATTGGCGAGATCTTTCGCAAGATCAACCGCGAGGACGAGGAGCGCGTCCCGGCAAGCAATATTGCGATTCTCTTTCGGACCAACGAGCAGCCGCGCGCTTTCGAGCAAGAAATGCGTCGCGCCGGGGTGCCGTACCGGCTGGTTGGAGGACAAAGTTTCTACGACCGAAAGGAGATCAAAGATCTCCTCTCGTATCTGCGCGTTCTGGCGAATCCGAACGACGAGGTGTCGCTGCTGCGCATTATCAACACGCCGCCACGTGGTATCGGACCGAGTTCTGTTCAAACTCTCCTGGACGAAGCTGTTCAAGCGGGAAAACCGCTCTGGGAGCTTTTACCGGCAGCAACGGTTCATCCGGATGTGCCTCATGCAGCGTCGCTCTCCATCGATAAGTTCCGGCGTACGATGGACGACTTTCGTAGTCGCATGGGTGAAGAGCGGCTCGCTGATCTCGTGATCGATATGATCGATCAGGTGGATTACAAGGCGGAGCTGCAGCGCCAATACAAGGACCCGAGTGAGCAGGAAACTCGCTGGAACGCTGTGCAAGAGCTCGTCAATGCTGTCGCCACTTACGAAGAGCGCGAAGAAGAGCCTTCTTTGATCGGATTTCTTGAGGAATCGACTCTGTCCGATCGTGACGACGACAAAGACGACGATAACCGTCAGGAGCATGCCGTGACGCTGATGACCTTGCACAGCGCCAAAGGGCTCGAATTCCCTGAGGTGTACCTTGTGGGGATGGAAGAAGGCCTTCTTCCTCACAAGCGCTCGCTCATGGAGGATGCGAACACGATCCCCGAAGAACGCCGCCTGGCGTATGTGGGCGTCACGCGCGCCCGGGATCAGCTGACCCTGACCTTCTGTAAAGGCCGCATGAAGTGGGGACGACTCAAGGCCCAGATCCCGAGCCGCTTCTTGATGGAGATGCGCGGAGAGACGGAAAAGGCGAACGCCCTAGCTGCTCAAGCAACGGAGCAATTCGCCCGCGACAAGGCCATCGCGGACTCGATGGAGCAGGAAAAGGAAGCGAAGAAGTCTAAACGCTCGAAGAAGTCGACGGGGAAAAATGGCGATAGCGCGAAGTCCCCAGCGAAGAGTACCAAGAAGCAGAAGACGGAACAGAAGCTGGATTCAGTCCCTGCTCCTAAGAAGTCGAAGGCGGCTTCCAAAAAGGAAGTCTTTGTCGCTAAAAAACCCGCGACCGAGAAGCCCCGAGCCGAGAAGCTTGCCGAAGCAGGCCCTGTAGCTGTGGCGCCGGAGCCGTGTCCGGCAATGGAAGCCGCGAGCCCTGCGAGCGAAGCCGCGCGCCCTGCGAGCGCAGCCGCGCGCCCCGCGTCTGCGCCGCCGCCAGTACCACAAGCCCCCATCCCAGCGGTCGAAGCAGCCCCTCCGGTGGCGCTGCCAGCAGCAGAAGCTCCTAGCCCCACAGTCGAAGCACCGCGTTCCGCGCCCGTGGCGCCAGTAGCAGAAGCCCCTAGCCCCACAGTCGAAGCCATACGTCCTGCCCCGCGTCCCACACCACCTCCCTTAGCGGCAGCTCCGCGTCCTGCATCAACGATGCCAGCTCTCGCTGCAACTGGCTCGCGTCCTTCGCCGGCGCACCGTCCAGCGAAGACTCAGCCACGTTCGGTCGAGGCATCGAACGATATTGCCGTCGGGAAGAAGCCAGTGGCGCCGTCGCCTGCGACAACGCGAGCCTCAGAGCCAGCGCCGGCTTCTCTGCCTTCCCCTCGACGCCACAGCGCCCAATACGAGCAAGTGAAGCTCTTTGGTGACTGACGCGACAAGCGGTGCGTCTGATTACTTCAGACGCACCGCTCGAATCAGTCGGACCGCAATCAGTCGAACTCGAGCGAGCCGCCACCTTCTGCCTCAGCTGCCGCGGGCGCGTCCGCGGATTCCGAGCCTGGCAAGCGAAAGCGGAGCGCCAAAAAAGCGGTGAGGTAGCGGTCAGTGGCTCCACCTGCCACCTTGCTATCGTCGGTGCCGGGGGCGATCGGGTTGAAGTCCATTCCGTAGGCGCGAATGTCGACGCCTGCGAGAACATCGAACATTGAAGAGATCTCGAAGCCCACGTGCCCGCCAAAGTGTACGCCCATGGTCGAGGTATTGGGAAACCAGGCAGCCGACCCGATATCCCCCGAATCGAGGACAAGCAAATATGAGCCATTGGCTCCGAGGATGACGCGACCGATGCGCACCTCGGCGTCTGCGCCCATCTCGATCATCGAGTAGCTCACGTTGGGAAAAACTGCTTCTGGGAAACTTCCATCCGCCGCGCCGGATTCCTTGTTCTTGAGACCGAAGGAGTGGCCCGAATAGTTTGCCTTCAGACCAAAGGTGGCAAATGCCACCGGAATTCTTCCACGAAGCCCCGCATAATAGAGATTGTGGGACTGGGAGTAAGTGTAATCGGTTGCACCGTCGTTGTAGGCGACGCTGGTGGCAATCCCTTGACCGTAGCCGCCACTGATCCCGATATGAGCTAGCCAGCCTCCCGTAAAATGCGCTGCCGGGTACCACTGGACATTGACGAAAGGCATCGGTGCCGCGTCGAGATTGTAGTCGACAAGCGGCTCTGCTCCTGGCTTGCCCAGCTGGGCAACGGTATCCGTGTAACGGAACGCACGACCATAGATCCCTACCCCGAGGCTCGCGTCCAAAGGTGAGGGTCTGCCGCTGTCATCGTCCTCCGGTTCTTCAGCTGGTGGCTCTTCTTCCTGGGCAGGTTCCTCTTCGACAGGTTCTTCCTCTTCTTCGACTGGCTCGGGCTCTGGGGGAGGAAAGCCTTCAGCCTTGAGCAAAACCGGAAAGTAGGCTTCCCCGCTGATGAGAGTGTCCTCGTAGCTCTTGAACGACCCGCCTTTGACTTCGACCTCTTCGATCAGCGCGCCTGTCTTCCCGTCGTAAATCGAGAGTTGCGCCATCCAGCCATTGCTAATTTTGCTAGTCCCCAGAATCACCACGTCGGCCTGAAGTTCAGCAGCTTTTTCAGCGATGCGGTGTTCAGCGGACCCAGTGGGCAGGGAAAGCGAATCGTCCTCAGGGATCACGTCAAAACGTGAATCATTCTCCAAGCCCTCGACGATCCAGCCGCGGGCGCTCGTGGGCTTGGCGCCGGTGAGCTTTCCGACGAGTACCTTCATCGGTTCAGTTTGTGCATCTGCCCCCTGGGCGAAGGCGCTAGGCACAGAAACAGTCATCACCGCGCCGCTCGCAAGGAGCACGGCCGCCAATAGTCCGCTAAATTTCATGAATCTTTTCGTCGAATGCTTTAGTTGAGGTGACTTCACATCGTCGCGGCCGATTACTTTTTTGACAACCGCGGAACGATCAACACTCACAGAGCCGCCGCTCCAGGCTTCAACTCGAACCAATCGAGGTTACAGACCGCCGTACTGTCGACGAAGACGAGAACGATCGTCTGCGTGCCCGTGAGCGTCTGAGTGAGGTCGATAGTGCTCTCGGTGTAGTCGTCCCAGGCAGTAGTCACCGCAGGAGTAAAGGTCCCGACGAGCATGCCGTCAGCCGTGCCCAGATGCACTTCAACGGCTCCGCCCGCAGCGTTGCCCTTGGCGTAATTGAAGGTGATTTGGTTCAGTCCCTCAGCGTTTACGCCTTCAAAAACCAATGTGACGCCGGTGCCGAGGTAACCCACCTTGGTGGGGTCATCCTCAAGCATAGGCTCGCCTGTGTACGACCCCATCAAGCCATTGCAGCTTGTTCCAAAGGAACATTCGGCCTCAATCTTCACAGCCATCGCCGTTCCCATCATGCCGCCGCCAGTTCCCATCATGCCGCCGCCAGTGCCCATCATGTCGCCACCGGTGCCGGTCATGTCACCGCCGCCCGTTCCCGCGTCGGCTCCGCCAGTGCCGGCGTCAGCGCCGCCTGTACCAGCTCCCATCCCGCCACCTTCGACCAAACCAGTCGCCCAGCTCTCCAGACACGCGATGTCTGCATCGCTGAGTGAAGGCCCAATCGGCATGGCTGAACCACAGCTGTGCGTGTCATAAACCTTCTTGAGCATGAGGCTCTCCGAGATATTCGCGGAATTGACAATCAGCTCAGGCGTTTCGGGACAATCGTCGGGGTTGGTGACGCTGGCGTAAGTCGCTGGACGATCAATCAGGGCCTCGCCGAATCCAGGACTGAACAGATCGATTGAGCCGCCTGGGGTCATTCCGTTCTCAGCCGTGTGGCAGATGCCACCCGCGCAGCTCGCCTCAAAGATCGGCGTCGGATCGCAGACAGTACCCGCTCCAGGCGTGAGGAACTCATCCTTGTTCTCAAGGCTCCCGCCGGCTGGGCAGCCTTGCACCATGAGCCCAGTGGCAATGCAAAGACTCGGCAAGAGGAGAGAAGGAGCGCGCCTCGAAAGGAGCGGACGGAAGCTGAAGAACTTTTTCATAGGTGGGGGCCTCTTTGAGTTCGGCATCGGCCAAACATTCGGATTGCAGTATAAGTGTCATTTGAGTTCGCGAATGGGTCAAAAACTTTCTGACCAAATGGTGACCTAAGTGGAACAAACCTGACCTGGTTATGACGGAATTTCGGAAATATTCCGCCAGACTAGATTGATGGACCGATCTCAGCAGCTTCCTCTCGAACGAAGGGTACGTGGTGCCCTACCCGCGTTCGTGTTCCAGCCGGTGCCGAGTCGTCTTTGGTGGATCCCTGTCCATCTGAGCATCTTCGCTGCATGCATCGCTTTTGGTACGTGGATACTGCGCGAGGGTCATCATGCAGCTTGGCTCACTTTGCCAGCCGTCTTGGCGGGCTTCACCTTCGCGGGGCTCGCCTTCGTGGGCCACGAATCTCTCCATGGGGCGGTCTGTCGCCACCGTCGGATCAGACGGGTCGCGGGAAGAATCGGTTTCTTTCCTTTTTTGGTGGCACCCCGACTTTGGATCGCCTGGCACAACCGTGTGCACCACGGCAATACCAACGTGGACGGCCGCGACCCGGATGCTTACCCAGCGCGGGCAGAATATGAATCGTCGCTCATCGCGCGATTGGCCGTCGACTGGGCTGCACCACGCCTCGGAAAATGGCGCGGATTGATCACACTGTTCTTCGGGTTTTCAATTCAAAGCGCCCAGGTGCTCGTGATGGCCCGCGCCCGTCGCCTACTCAACGCGCGTCACCACAGGCTCGCGCTGCTCGAAACCCTGCTGACTGCTGGCGCCTGGGGGCTCTTCGCCTGGTGGCTCGGACCAACGCTTTTCTTCGCGCTTTACGTGGTTCCCTTGCTCATCGGGAACGCGATCGTCATGGCGCACATCGTGACGAACCACAGCCTCAGCCCGCTGACTGACAAGAACGACGCCCTTGCGAGTTCTCTTTCCGTGACCGCGCCGCGCTGGTTCAACTTCTATACTCTCGGATTCGGCTATCATGTGGAACATCACCTGTTTCCGAGCATGAGCCACAAGTACGGACCGCTCGTCAGGGAGCAGCTGAAGCGATTCGCTCCGGAACACTATCAGTCAATGCCGCTCACCCGAGCGCTGCATCTCACCTTCACGACGCCGCGTGTCTATGAGAATCAAACGACGCTGTTCGATAAGGAAAGCGGCGCGGAATGGCGGACACTTGGTCCCAGCACTTTGGGGTCGCTGCGCATTGTGAGCGAGACCACCTCGGCCGAGACCAATGACGCGCGCGAGCGCTTCCCGTCGCACGCCGCGAACACGAACCTTTCCGGCCTTCCACGCGACCCCACGAAGCGATCCATCAGTTCGATCCCGCCGCCGCCCCACGCTGCGTGAGCCGCCCCATGCCTCATGAGCCGCCCCATGCCACATGAACCCAAGTCGGGGAACTTCCCGAACTGCGCGGCAAATGCGAACGAGTCATTGCGAACCTAGTACTTGGCAGCGTTCGATTCTTTCGGCGGAGTCTTTCGGTAGGTCACGAGCCTTTCGCGCGGTTCGCCGGCGTACTTCAAGTCGAAGTCCCATTGCCCGCGATCTGCCATCGCCTTTTCTTCAAACTCGTGGAGACCCTCCGCGCGCGCGTAGCAAAGACCTTCAGCGCGCCCTTGTGCGGAAATGGTGAAACGCACCCAGGCGCGAAAGGCAACGCCGTCTGATTTGGCTGGAAACGCCGGCGCCTCTCCTTCCAGTTCGCAAGCGGGGTGCAGTCGGTGAGCGTCGGCGTGTGCCTTCTCCTTTTCCGTCAGATCATCGCTCGCAGGGGCGTAAACCTCGCCTGCCGGGGCGTTCCCGTAGGACTCGCCGGCCATGGGGCCACTGGCCCTTTTTTCTTGACTCGCGCAGCCTACTGAAAGACTGAGAAGACTGACCGTAATCATCGTTTGAAGCGCGGACTCTTTGATCATGGGTACCTTCTGGGGGCCCGCCTCGAATGGGTTGGCGCCTGGTCTCAGCCTCGTCGCCCGCCGAAAACAATGCAAGTATCTCGAAAACGTGGCTTCATGCTAGTGGTGAGCGATGAATCAGGCTGAGCCTCCTTTTGACTGGCCGGACGTGCTTCTGCCAACTGTGCGGCGTCTTCAGGATGCAGGGCTCGACTTAGTGCATCCATTTTCAGTGAGCGCAGCCCAAGATCGACTGGGCTTCGACGTGGCGCCGCCAAATGTTGCCGAAAAGTCCCCCTTGGGGCTCATTGTGGGAAACAGCCGCGCTCTGTGGACGCCGTTTGTGACTTCGCTAGAGGCGGTGCAAGGCGAGCCGCCCCTCGCCCACCCGCTCGATGACTATGTCGAGCGATGCGTGGGTGAAGCGCTCGAACTGAGCAATTTGAGCTTCAGTCTCGCCTATTCTCACACTCTCCTGCCGCAGCCCATCCCCCTTCAACGAATCGCTGATGCTGCGGGTTTCGCGCATCTTGGACCGGCACACCTCTCCGTGCACCCGACTTATGGCCCATGGTTTGCGCTGCGGGCCGTGATCGTTTTGGACTTTCCTTGGTCGAATGCACGGCTTGAAGATGCTGGACCAGCCCGAGCCATCTGCGAGGGCTGCGCCGCGCCATGTATTCGTGAGCTCGAAGAAGCCGTGAAGCACCACAGCGAGCGCCCCTTGCCGAAGCACGTTCAGCTGGCCACATCGCCCTTGCGGCTTTCGCTGCATTCCCAAGCTTGGGCGAGAGTCCGCCAGGTGTGTCCTGTGGGCCAGGAGCATGAGTTCAGCGCCCCTCAGATGAAGTACCATTATGACAAGAGTCGCGTAGCGCTCTTCACCGACAATCTCAGGCGACTTCACCCAGAACGATGAGCGCCTCTTTCAAAGAGAGAAGCTTTGAGCGCGCCTTGCCAATGCGGGTACCTGCTTCCTTTTCGTAGGCATCAAGTCGATCCCAGTCTTCGGCGCTGATGCTGCGCACTTGGCGCTGTTTGAGCAGTTCGATGATGGCGCCCGGATCGTGGAGTGGGCCGACTTGGTCGAGATCGCTCTCCATGACTTTGACCGTGTCCACGGCGCAGCTCTTGTTGGTGCCAATCAGGCCGGTTGGCCCGCGTTTGATCCATCCGGCCACGTAGAGTCGCGGGATCACCTCGCCGTGATGTTCCGTCAAAACACGCCCATCTTCGTTGGGGATCGTTCCTGTGTCGTTGCCAAATGGCACGCCGGAGAGCGCCACGCCGTGGTAGCCGATGGAGCGCACAACAAGCCCCGTCGGAAATTCGATGAACTTGCCTGTTCCGACCGCCCGCATGCGAGCCGCTGATTCGAGCAGAGTGTTGCGCTCGACTCGGATGCTTTCCACGTGATCCTGGCCCAATATTTCGACGGGTGACGCACAGAAATGGAGCACCACACGCCTCTTTCCCGTGCATTGGTCCGCTCGCGGAAATTGCGAGATGAACTCGCTCATGGGAGTTTTTCGCTTGGAAACGTAGCCGTCGACGCACACCTCGAACCCCTCAAGCGAAGCCAGCTCACGCACCTCCTTTTCGTCGAATGCCGCTTGGTTGGGACCGCGTCGTGCGAACAAGATGACTTCGTCGCGGGTTGTCTTTCTGAGCTCTTCGAGAGCGAGCGGCGAGATATCCGTCGCGGCGAGTTCATCCGGATGGCGCATCAGGATCCGGGCCACATCAATTGCGACATTGCCCATTCCGATGATGACCGCGCGCTTTGCATCAAGGGGCGGAGTTCGCTCGACCCATTCGGGGTGCGCGTTGTACCAGTTGACGAACTCCGTTGCGGAGAAGCTCCCGCGCAGATCTTCCCCCGGGATGTTCAGGGAGCGCGCACCGGAGCTACCCATCGTGATCAGAACTTGGTCGTAGAGCTCAAGCAGCTCGTCTGTAGAAACCTCTGCCCCGATCGAGACGTTTCCGAAGAAGCGCAGGCCTGGCCGTTTCAGGATGCGCTCGAACACCACCTGAGTCTTTTTGATCTTCTGGTGATCGGGAGCGACGCCGTAGCGAACGAGTCCAAATGGTGCGAACTGCCTTTCGAAGACATCTACTGTCGCGCCGCGTTTGAGCAGCGCATCGGCCGCGTACATTCCGGCTGGCCCCGCACCGACAATCGCTACTCGCCAATTTCGCCCGGTCATCGATTCTTGGTCTCTCCGCGCACGTCGGGATGACGTTGCAGCACCAGCGTATCACGGCTGCAGCTGAGAAAGCTCATGGAAAACATTGGTATAATGCACAAATTTGTCATTCTAGACCGACCTTTGAGCACTCTGCCTAGATTAGGGGACCCAACCCTGATCATGAGGGCCTCTGCAGCTTGCTGAGACGAATCGCAGGGAAAACTTGCTCCGGCCGGCCAGCTCGCTAAAGTTTCAAATAGTTTTGAAACATTCGAGTGCAACATCAAGCGCTGCCGGGCCAGAGGCTGAGGCGGCGGAGATCCGAGTCGCCGATGCGATTGGACGGCTCATGCATTTTTGGGGCTTCAAACGACCGATGGGGCGCATTTGGACGGTGCTCTATCTGAATCCTGATCCAGTGAGCGCAGCCGAACTCAGCCAAACTCTCAAGATGAGTGCAGGGGCTGTCAGCATGGCGCTGGGCGAGCTCGAAAAATGGGGCGCCGTGACTCGAACCTGGGTGCCCGGCGAGCGTCGCGACTACTTCGTGGCCGAGGCAAGTATTTGGAAGCTCGTTCAACGCGTCGTCAAGGAGCGAGAGCTTGGCCTCGTCAAAGATTTTGGCGTGAGCCTTGATCAAGCCGATTCGGTTCTCAGTGAGCTTGCCGTGGAAGCAGGGCAAGATCTTGCCAACAAGTTAAGCTACAAGCGCGACCGCCTGAGGCACCTCAGCTTGCTCAGCCAGGCTGGCGAAACGCTTCTGACGGCCTTAGTTGAGGGGGATGTGATCGATCCCGCCAAGCTTCTGCGCGACCCCTCCTGATGGGGCGCCTCTGCCACCTTTACCCTAATTTTGTTTACTTTCTGCTGCGTCAACGAAAGTCCCCATGAATACCCCCAGCGTCACCAACTCGAATCTCCCGGTCCGTCCGAACGGTGGCTCCGGCGCCATGTTCGACAACATTGCCGATCGTTATGATTTACTGAATCGCATCATCTCGCTCGGCATCGACCAAAGTTGGCGACGTAAAACAGTGGACTCGCTTCTGCTCAAGGCTGAGGACCGCGCTCTCGATCTGGCGACGGGAACTGGCGACTTGGCGATCATGATTGCGCGTCGAGTACCAGGAGTGCGTGTGACTGGGGTGGATCCTTCTACGGGGATGCTGGGCGTCGGCCTGCGCAAGGTGGCGAATGCTCAGCTGCAAGACCACGTGTCCCTGCAGGTCGGCGATGCTCAGGCGCTGCCTTATGGAGACAACTCGTTTGACGGAACCACTATCGCCTTTGGGATCCGCAATGTGCCTGATCGCTTGCTCGGCCTCCAGGAGATGGCTCGTGTGACCCGTCCAGGCGGACGAATTGCCATTTTGGAGCTTTCCGAGCCGCGCGGCGGAATCATGGGACCGATGGCGCGCTTTCACATCCATACCATGGTGCCCTGGTTGGGGTCGCTGCTCAGCGGCGCCAAGGAGTACCGCTATCTACAAAAGTCGATCGAGGCATTCCCCCCCGCGGAGGAGTTTTCCGAGCTGATGAGCCAGGCCGGGCTTGATGTTCTTGAGGTCGTGCAACTCACCTTTGGTGTTGCGCATCTCTATGTCGCGACACCGCGGAAGCAAGCGTAAGGCACAGCCTGAAATGTCTACGCTGTTCATGACTGCGCCCTTGGACCAATTGCAACAAGCAGTGGACCAGGCGCGCGCGCAGCTTGACGCGAATCCCCGGTGCAGGTGGGTCGCGGCTTCTGTGCCAACGGTGCCGGGACAAGCGGGACGTCTACTCGACCTGCGACTGACCGAGGAGTCGCTCTATTTTCGAGCCGGTGCGGGCTCACACACCGGAGAATCCCTGCGGCCAAGTGCGCTGACCGCCCATACCTTGGTAGGATTGGGGGCGGCAGAGCATTTGAAATTCTCCGGAGAGGAGCGATTTCGCGCGGCTGCGGTGGCGCTTCCTCAAGCACTGGCCCAAATGGCTGGCACGGAGGAGGAACTCGAATGTCTGCGCTTCTTCGGTGGTGGCTCATTCAACCCGGGCGAGAGCCGCGTGGGGAGTTGTTGGTATGAGTTTGGCGACGCGTCCTTCATTTTACCCCGCGTGACCTATGCAGACAGTGGGGTGAGCGCGCGACTGATCGTGCTGATCGAGCGCGGTGAGTATGAAGACGTGGTCGCCCTGGCCCGGCGGCTTCTGTCACTTTTGGCAGAGCCCTCGCGTGAACCATCGACGACGCCGCTTCTCGAGATTTCGCGGCACGAAGGCACAAGTGTTGAGAAATGGAGCGAAATGGTCGCGGACATCCGCGCGCACATCGCTGCAGGCGAAGTGCAGAAAGTGGTCGCTGCGCGGCGTACAACTCTGAATCTTTCCGATGAGCCTCGACTTTCAGAAGTTGTCCGCAACCTCGATGAGCAGGCTCCGCTTTGCACGCGATTCGTTTTGCGGCTCGGAGAGAAGACCTTTTTGGGAGCAACTCCTGAACGATTGATCCGCAAGAGAGGCCGCCAAGTGAGCACAGAGGCACTCGCGGGCTCGATCGATGCGAGTCGGCCACACGCACGGGAAGAGCTGCTTTCGAGCAAAAAAGATCGCGCGGAACATGAATACGTGGTCCGCGCCATCGAAGGCGTGCTCAGCGAGCGTTGTCGGGTCATTTCCTTTTCCGACACACCGGAGGTCCGCAGCTTGCGGCGTATCCTGCACTTGCGGACTCCCATGACTGGCGAGCTTGAGGAGGACGCGGAGATACTGACTCTCGTGGACGCCCTGCATCCCACCCCCGCGGTGGGAGGAGTGCCGCAAAAAGAGGCAGTGAACTGGATTTCGAAGCATGAGAGCAGCGCTCGTGGTTGGTATGCTTCGCCCTTCGGCTGGGTCGACAAGCAGGGCAACGGTGAGTTCGTCGTGGCTTTGCGTTCCGCGCTGATTCACGGGGACGAAGTACATATCTATGCCGGATCCGGCATTGTGGAGGAATCCGACGCCCAACTTGAGTTCGAGGAGACTGCCCTCAAGCTCACGGGAATGGTGGGAGCTCTTGGACTCGTCGGATAGCTTTGGGCTCCGGGCGCAAGTGGTGCTCGGCCAGTGGTGCCGCACACTTTTTGCGGGATTGATAGCCGCGGGGGTGCGCCAAGTCGTGATCAGTCCCGGTTCCCGAAGTACTCCTCTCGTGATGCAGGCGCTGCGCGAGGAAGCTCTGGAATGTCATGCTGTGCTGGATGAGCGTAGCGCGGGTTTTTTCGCTCTGGGACTGGCGAGTCTGGGTGGCCCGCCGCCGCTTCTGATCTGTACCTCGGGTACTGCCATGGCTCACTACCTCCCGGCGGTCATTGAAGCTCATATGGCCGGGCTTCCACTGCTCGTACTCACGGCTGATAGACCGTCGGAACTTCAAGGCTGCGGCGCCGCTCAGACGATTCGCCAAGACCATCTCTTTTCGTCTTACGCTCACAGTGCTCCGCCGCTTGGGGCTGTGAGTGCCCGCCAGGAAGCATTGAGAAGCCTCTTGCGCAAAGCTGTTCAAGCTGTCGCCCAAAGCCAGGGGCCCCTACCCGGCCCAGTGCATTTGAATTTTCCCGTCGCTAAGCCTCTGGAAATCGACGAGGCATCTTCGGGGGAAGAAGAGCGCTTTCGCGACCTGGTCACTGAGATGATTCAAAAGCGGCCGAACCCGCCGCCCAGGGCAATTGTGGTTCCCGCAAAGAGTCAGCTGGACCAACTTGTCTCGGCACTTCTCGAAGGCGGCAAGCGCACCTGCGTCACCCTCGGCCCTGTAAGCGAGCAGGAAGCGGAGCTAGCGAGCAAGTTTGCTCGGCTGCTCGGCGCTCCGCTGCTGACCGAGCTGCGAAGTGGCTCGGTTTCGCCCGGGCCCCTCGACTCGATTTTCTCGGCGTGGCTTCAGCCGCAGAACCAATTCTCGCCTCCCGAGCGATTGATTCACATCGGTGACTCGTGCTTCTCGGCAAAGTGGCTTGAGTTCCTTGAATCTAAAGATACGGAGTTATGGTGCCTGCCCGGACCTGTCTGGAAGGACCCCAGTAATCGTGCGACTCAGATGCTGCTCGGAGACCTTTCGGCGACTCTCACTCAGATCTGTTCACAGATTGACTCCGCTCGCCCTGATTCCTTCCCTGAGATCGAGGAGCTGCGTGCTGCGTGCCGTGATGCCCGAAAGGCTGCGGAAGCGGGGCTTGTTGCCGACAAAGGCAGACTACCCGAGCTACTTGCCTGCCAGGAGCTTCTTCAGGCGGCACCGGCCGGAGCCAATGTGCTCCTGGGCAACAGTCTGAGCGTGCGGCTCGCTGCTTGGGCTGCGCCGGGCGATGTGGAGGCAACGTCCTACTTCGTCCAGCGTGGAGCGAACGGAATTGATGGTCAAATTGCACGCAGCTCGGGCATTGCCC
>CAVQAT010000002.1:0-678150 GCA_963710555.1 uncultured delta proteobacterium | reverse complement strand
AATCGCTACTGAAATGACTGGCTGGGGAAGGTCATGCGCTCAAGAACAATCGGATTCTTGATGTCGCAAAGCGTGTCGCCAGTTCGCGTGTCGCGTAAACCGACAGCCGCATAGATGTTCCCAGCGACGCATTCCTTGAGTTCTTCGCGCTTATTCGAATGCATGCGCAGGATGCGCCCCAGGCGCTCCTCTTGCCCAGAGCCGGATTCAACACCGCGGTGCCAGCTTCGAGCGTCCCGGAATAGACGCGAAAGATGTTAGATTTCCTACGAAAGGATCGTTCGCCACCTTGAAGGCGAGGGCAGCGAAAGGCGCATCGTCCGAGGAAGCTCGAGTCAGAGTCTTCGTTTCGTCCTGTGGATCGAGTCCCTCGATGGGGGGCACATCGAGGGGCGAAGGCAGGAAGTTTACGACTGCATCGAGCAAGAGTTGAACACCCTTATTCTTGAACGCGGAACCGCAGAAAACGGGTACCCAGGTAAAGTCGCAGGTCGCTTTACGAACTGCGCGGTAGATTTCCTCTTCCGTGATAGCGGCAGGGTCCTCGATGAACTTCTCCATGAGAGCGTCATCAACGTCAGCGCAGGCTTCGAGAAGTTGCTCTCGACACTCGGCGGCTTTCTCTTGCAGGTCGTCAGGGATCTCCTGCCATTCGAACTTCGCGCCCAAGGAGTCGCTATCGAAGATTGCGGCCTTCATGCGAATCAAATCGACAACGCCTTGATGCTCTTCTTCGAGACCGACGGGCCACTGAAGAGGTACCGGACGACAACCTAGACGCTCTTTCATCGAATCCAGATTCATCTGGAAGTCAGCACCGACCTTGTCGAGCTTATTGATGAACGCAATGCGAGGCACCTTGTAGCGATCTGCCTGACGCCACACGGTTTCAGACTGAGGCTCGACGCCGTTACCACCGTCAAACACTGCGACAGCGCCATCAAGCACGCGCAAAGAACGCTCAACTTCAATCGTGAAGTCTACGTGTCCAGGGGTGTCGATGATGTTGATACGAGTCTCGCCACCCGCGTACGGACCTTCGGTGGTTTCCCAAAAGCAGTTTGTGGCGGCGGAGGTGATGGTGATCCCACGCTCCTGCTCCTGCTCCATCCAGTCCATCGTAGCGGCGCCATCATGAACTTCACCGATCTTGTGAGAGATGCCGGTGTAGAAAAGAATCCGCTCGGTCACGGTCGTCTTCCCAGCATCAATATGCGCCATGATCCCGATATTCCGGGTGCGCTCGATGGGAAGGTTACGTGCCATGGTGATTGATTCTTAAGGTGGGTTTTGGAGAGTTTTGAGAACGGTAGAGCGTTAAATAGACGAAACCCCTCTCTGACCTCTTCCTTCTTCGCCGTTTGAAGAAGGGCCGGCGGGGATGCCGGGGAGTCAGAAGGGGTCGGGGTACGCAATCTGCCGCCGGTCTTCCCGCGCGGGACAAGGAATGTGAGCCTTGTCTATTGGTAACCCGATCCTTTATGTCAGGATCGTCATGGATTCGTGATGTTTACTCTTTGAACTGATGGGTTGGCAGGGTTACCCCGCTTCGGGAGGCGGGGTGGGGGCCCCCAAGAATTCACTTCTTGGGGGGAGGGGTCTGCCTCAGACCCCTCTCGAAAAACAGTCCGATCCTTTATGTCAGGATCGTCATGGATTCGTGATGTTTACTCTTTGAACTGAAACTTTGGGGACCGCTTCTTAGCGCTCTTTGCCCTCTCTGTCCAAACCGGGCCCCGTTCGAATGAACGGGCGCGAAGTTCGAGAGCGACGAGAGGAGCGAAGAACTGAAGCGGAGGCGGGGAGGGCCCCCGAAGGAATTTACTTCCGTAGGGGAGGGGTCTGCCTCAGACCCCTTAGAAGGAAAACTGCGGAGGGGGCTGCCTCAGACCCCTCAATGAGAAAGGTCTCACCAGCGGTAGTGAGCGAACGCCTTGTTCGCGTCTGCCATCTTGTGAGTATCGTCGCGCTTTTTGACAGCGGCGCCGCGGAGCTGTGACGCGTCCACGATTTCTGCAGCCAAACGCTCACGCATTGTCTTCTCACCACGTGCTCGGGAGTAGTTCACGAGCCAACGCATGCCGAGGGCAATACGTCGTTCGGGGCGAACTTCGACCGGAACCTGGTAGTTAGCACCACCAACACGACGGCTCTTCACCTCAAGCTTGGGCTTGATATTGTCGAGTGCTTTGCGGAAAACCTCAAGAGGCTCCTCCTTGAAGCGTTCGCTGATGATGTCGAAGGCGCCGTAAAGGATGCCTTCTGCTGTGCTCTTCTTGCCACCGATCATCAATGAATTGATGAACTTAGCAACGAGCTTGTCCCGGTACTTGGGGTCCGGGGTAATCTTACGTTTGGGTACTTCGCGTCTACGAGACATTTTCTTAGCTCCTCGAGAATTCGTTCAGAGTTCTTGCTGACTGCCGAAGCATCAGCCCTTCGGGCGCTTGACGCCGTACTTAGAACGCTTGCGGTTACGGGTTGCCTTGTTGGTGCTGCTGGGGCCAGCTGCGCCAGAGGCGTCGAGGGTTCCACGAACGACGTGGTAACGAACACCGGGAAGATCCTTCACACGACCACCGCGGATAAGCACAACGCTGTGCTCTTGGAGGTTGTGACCTTCACCTGGGATGTAGCTGATGACTTCCATGCTGTTGGTGAGACGCACACGGCAGACCTTACGAAGTGCCGAGTTCGGCTTCTTCGGTGTCGTGGTGTAAACGCGCACACAAACGCCACGCTTTTGCGGGCAGGACTTGAGGGCCGGTGAATCGGTCCGAGCTTTTTGGAGCTTGCGGCCGTTACGAATTAACTGCTGAATAGTGGGCATACTGCTAACTGCTCTTGCGGAGAATCTCCGCTCACTCCATGTCGCTCGTCCTTCGAAGGCGCTCCAGTGGGAACACGGGAAGAAGGGGAGTCAGGAAGTTCTTTGGATTTCCCCAAGAATTTGAATCTGGGGTCCCCTGATTGAGTCCGGAAGTTGAGGGCAAAACCGAGGTAAGAACCTAGGTGATAAACTCAGCGCGCGCGAAAGGCGCAAATCCGGGATTCGGGGGAACGGGAGGGTACTTGCGGTCGGCCCCCTGTCAAGCAATGAAGCCGCCGGTCTATGGAAGAAATCGCGGTATTTTCTGGTCAGCTCTCGATCCGGCGGCGGACGGAGAGTCATTCCACTGTTTATTCGCGCAGTACTTAGGGGGAAGCGCTGTTCGGTTGACCAGGCTTCGGCGCCGCTCTTGTCAGGCGGGCAGAGTCCGCTTCGCTCAGGAGCTCGAGAGCTCGGTCAAGGGCCTCGGGGCCGCTGCCCACAGTCTTTACAGAGAGGTGCGCTCGACCGGCGGCCGTGCTGAGGAGACGCAAACCCGAGTCCATCGTTCCGTCGAGGAGAAGAGTCTTTGCCCCTTTTCCATGGAGTGCTGCGAGTAGAGTGTTGGTCAGCGCGCCAGAATCAAAGCCAGCGAGATAGGCGTGTGCGAAGAATTGAGGCTCGGCGAGCATCATCTTGAAGCCGACCTCGGCGTAGGTCGGCCCTGTGATCAAGAGCACCGGAGAGGAGTCCAAATAGCGAGAATAGCGCTTTTTAAGGAAAACCAACGCCGCGCGTAGCTTGGCTTCCGCGTCTGGCTGCGCCTTGTCCTGGGAAGTGGGCAAGGAACAGAGAACATGCGCCGTAGCAGCGAACTTCTTCCGTGCTTTGCCGCAATAGTTCGGATCCTCTGCCAAAACGAGCACGACCGGTGACGTCTTGGTGCTTCCGAGGAGGGGATACACCTCTGCCTGAACCGAACCAGGAGTTCCCTGAATTTCTAAGGGCGGCAGGGAGGTATCTGCTGGTGACTCCTCCGTCTCTTCCTCGCAGGAACATCCTGATGAGATCGCCATGCAGGCAGCAAGAAGCAAAGATCCTAGGCTGAAGCCTATTCTATGGGCTGACTTCGACATCTTCCTTTTTGACAACAGAGGCTTTTCGACAACAAGGCTGCACCATGGAGTCATCACAGTCTTGTTCTGCCAGCTAGAATGAGCAACCTTGCTCTCGAACACAACCAGACTTGAGCGCATTGCGCCTAGATAGGCGCGGCTGAGGGGGCTCCTTTTCTCCCAAGAGAGCTGAGATGGTCGAAACGAGAAGAGCGCACTAGACTAGAGTATCGTTCTTTTCGGTTCAGTTGCATGCCCCGACAGCTCTTCGATCTCATGGACAGTGACAATGTAGGCGAGCCGCTCGCCATCGTTCTGGTAGGACCTTCAGGGTGCGGCAAGACGAGCGTGGGGCGTGCTCTTGCCAGACTGCGCCAGGCAGAGTTCATCGACGCCGATGATTTTCATAGCCCTGAGGCAATTGAGAAGATGAGCCGCGGGATTGGTCTCTCGGACGAGGATCGCATGCCCTGGCTCAATCGGCTGCGGACACAAATCCACGATCCTCTCACTCAGACAGATGTCGTGCTGGCCTGTTCTGCTCTGAAAGACAAATACCGCAAGCTCTTGGCGGGCGGTGCGCGCAGAGTTCTCTTCTTCTACCTCAAGGTGGGAACCAAAGAGCTCACGCGCCGACTTTCCGAGCGGGCTGGTCATTTCGCCAGTGCGGATCTTTTGCAGAGCCAACTTAACACCTTGGAGCTCCCGGGACCTGACGAAATCATCGACGCCGAGTGCGCTCTGGACGAAGTCTGTGCAGCAGTCGAAGAAAAACTTCTGAGCATGTCCGCTCGGCCAACTACTCACGCCGAGGAAGCGTAGCCCCTGGCTCCGCGTAGAATATTCGACATGCTCCGCCCTGGTTTCAGCTCAATTGGGCTCCTGCTCGCCACACTGTCGCTGTCGGCTTGTGGCGCGGCACTGAAGAAACAAGCTCCCGGCGTTGCTCCAGCTCCGGAGACAGTCACTCGAGAAAAGCCAGGCGGCGATGCTCACGATCCGCACGAAGCAGCCCTGCGAAGGCAGTACAAAGCAGACTGGGGATGGCGAACCGACAAAGATCACCAGGCCCGTTTTCCGCTCCCCGATCAAAAGAATTGGACGCGAGTGCGCTTCAGCCCCATCGATCACTTCACAGGTTTTCGTTACGGCAAGAAACATCACTCCCTTTCCGCCGCTTTCGTTGTCGCTCTCAAAGAGGGAGACCCACGGACGAGCGCCGCCTGCATCGAACGATTCGAGGAATCAGGACTCCCGCTAGTGAGAGATTTTGGTGGTGAGGTCAGCGAACTCAAAACCAAAATGCGCGAGTGGAACAACCAGCCTTTGGTAGTGCGACGGGCGACCGGGGCAGTTTCAATCTTTTTCCGTGACTACGATGTGGCGCTCGCCTGGACCGGGTACCCTGCGTATCCTGGTAGCTGTATGATCTACGCTGTCGTTGTTCCGTGGGAAGGGCAGCGGAAACTTGCAGAAAAAGTGCGCAATCGCTGGATTGACGCACTCGATCAGTTTCGTCCCCTCACCCAGGACGCTCCTTTCCGATACAAGTGAGCTCTCGACTTGACCCTGCGGTCCGGGTAGCGCAGATCGAAGGCACCGATGAACGCTCCTTTAGACGACCAACGAAGCGAACTGGCCGGCCTCGACCTCGACGAAGAAATTCGACGGCTCAAGAAGGAGCGAAATGCTGTCATTCTCGCTCACTATTATCAGGAGAGTGAAATTCAAGACCTCGCTGACTTCATCGGCGACTCCTTGCAGCTGGCCCAAGAGGCGAAGAAAACCTCCGCTGACGTGATTCTGTTCGCCGGCGTTCACTTCATGGCCGAAACAGCCAAAATATTGAACCCCGAGCGCACCGTTCTCGTTCCCGATATGGCCGCCGGTTGCTCGTTGGCGGATGGCTGTCCGGTGGAGCGTTTCCGAGCCTGGAAGGCACGCTACCCGGGGGCATTCACCATCAGCTACATCAACTGCACAGCAGCGGTGAAGGCTGAAACGGACTTGATCTGCACCTCATCCAACGCAGTGAAGATGGTCGAGTCGGTTCCTGCTGATCAGCAGATCCTTTTCGCGCCGGATCGCAATCTGGGCAAGTACCTGATTAAGGAAACCGGCCGTGACATGATCCTCTGGCCGGGGAGCTGCATCGTCCACGAGACCTTCAGCCTCAAACGCTTGCTCGACCTGAAACGGAGAAATCCGGATGCCAAAATTATCGCTCACCCGGAATGTGAAGAGCATATTCTCGATGAGTCAGAGTTTATCGGTTCGACGGCTGCACTTCTGAGGTTCGTGCAGAGCGACAGCGCCAAGTCATTCATCGTGGCGACCGAAAGCGGCATTCTGCACCAGATGAAAAAAGCGGTTCCCGACAAGACTCTGATCGCGGCGCCTCCTGAAAACGAAAGCTGCGCCTGCAATGAATGTCCGTTCATGCGCCTGAATACTCCTGAAAAGGTCTACTTGGCGCTGCGAGACATGAAACCGGAGCTGATCATGGACGAAAGCGACCGCGATCGCGCCCGAGCCCCCATCGAGCGCATGCTTGAGCTTTCCTGAAGGTTCCTAGCGCCATCGCCCGCTCACGTCCCCCACTTGAGCTATTCTTGCTTACCAGGCATGCGGCCAAAAACTTGTTGGCTGCGCTCGCTCAGGGCACCGCACGCGTCGGCTCCTAAGTTCACCTTTTCCAGAGGATCCTGCCAGAGATCGTGGCACTGATATTGGGTGTCCCAGGCTCGCGCCGAGAGCTTCCTTGAGCCTCGCATCATCCCCCAATTCTCGAACGCGCAACTCCATACCGCAGCACAGTTCGTCATAGGAAAGTCGCGCTCAGGAAACTCTGGTTGCATCAGACTGCGACCCAGCATCCTTTGACGAAACGGCTGAATGCCTGGATCATCGGCAACTCCCAGAAGATCGAGGATGGTCACGGTCAAGTCTGGATGAAAGGTAAAGGCATTCTTTTTCGCACGGAACGAATCGCGTTCCTGGTCAGTCAAAGTGCCGGGCGGGGCGTCTATCCAAGCAGGGACATGCACCTCTTCGTCGTAGAGACTAAAGGTATGACCCATCTGTTGGTGCTCTCGGAACGCCTCACCATGATCGCTCGTGTAGACCACGACGGTCCGCTCTCCGCCTGGGGCCGCGCGTAGAGCTGCAAGCAAGCGCGCTAAGTGCGCGTCCTGTTGATGAATCGCGTTTTGATAGTGATTGAAGAACTCGGCGTTCTTCTCGGGGGCTTTGTTCGTCGTTGAGGGCTGAAACGGCTGAGGGCCGAGAGGGTCCACTAGGTAAGGATAGTGACCGTTCGAGAGTTGAATGGTGAGGAAGTAGGGCTCGCGAAGCTTGCCAATTTGTTCAATTGCATGATTCGCGAAAAGTTTCTCGTCCACACCGAGGTCGATGTGGCTCTCGGGGTCAATATCGAGAGCCGAGATCATCTGATCGACCCCCAGATTTTTTACCCAAAGCCGCATATTGCCGAACATCAAGTTCTGGCTTGTCCAATAGAGCGTTTGGTAGCCCGCCTGACGGGCGTAATCGAAGAGCAGGGGCCAAGTATGAAGATGCTCGCGGCTTTCATGGGGGCCCAACCCCGACCAAAGGACGGCCATTGAAATCGCGGTGCACGAATCAAGAGCACGCATCTGGTCGAAGGCGATTCGCTCAGGGAAAAGCCGATTCGTAGCCGCAGTTTTTCGGCAGCTCAAAGAGTATTCGTTGCAGGTGGCATCCTGGCGAACACTCTCGCTGATCACGAACACGACATTGCGTGGATTTGAAGGAGCTCTTTGAAGTTCAGGGACTCTTCGCGAATTTCGGAGTCGCGGGCGGTCGCGACCACTATCTTTGGATAAACCCAAAGCCAGGGAAAGCGTTTCACCGATTGCCTCCGTGTAGAGCATATCAGGTGTGCTCGGTTGCCGCTGCGCGTGAGCTTGAGGCCAAGTGAGCGCTAGGTAAAGCATCACTGGCGAGAGCAGCTGAGCCGCGCGCGCCACCGAGCGTCGTGGTCTGAGCAGCCTTCTGGAAATGACTAAGACCATCAGAGAAAGAACGAACGCCGGCACCATGAACGAGAGGTAGTTGGGAAGATCAGAAATTAACTGATTGACCACGCTGTCAGTGAACTGGGTGGCGAAACGGGCCACGCCCACGTTCATGTAAGCGTTGTATTGCTGAAAGAAGTAGGCCTGCCCCCCGAGAGATACGGAAAAAAGAACCAGGAATATTGCAAAAAAGCACCAGCTCAAGGCGCCGCGTCGGCGTGAGGCGGCCACAAGCAACGTGACCCAAACCCCTGCCCCGAGCAGCAGCGAAGTAGCGTAAGAACGCAGATCGGATGGTTCAAAGCGAGCAAAGCGAGAATAGCGCTCTGCTCCGTCAAACAGGAGAACGATCAACGCGGGCGTCAACGGAACGAGGACCGCAAGCAGGCGCCTGATGCGAGCTCGGCGCCGAAGTGTTGCGGCGCGACCTGGCGACAGGGAGCTCACCTCAAGTCATCCAGCTCGTGATCAAGTAGTTCGCAATCAACAGTGCGACAGCGCTCTGGACGACCGCTCGCGTGGTGGCCCGCCCAACGCCTTGGGCACCGCCGGAAACGTAGAAACCTTGATGGCAGCTCAAGGTGGAGATCAACACCCCGAATACGGCGCCCTTGAGCTCCCCCATCAAGAAGTCTTTCAGCTCGATGAATTTCTCTACGTTCGTGAGAAAACTGCCTGGGTCGATTCCCAGCCAATTGACCGCGACGATCCAGGCGCCGCACATGCCCACGCAGGTGTAGAGAATGCAAAGCAGGGGAACCATGAATAGGGAAGCCACCAGTCGAGGTGAAAGTAGGTACTGGATTGGGCTCACCGCCATCGTCGTCAGTGCATCCACCTGCTCCGAAACACGCATATTCCCCAGCTCCGCTGCCATCGAACTTCCCGCGCGAGCGGTGACCATCAGCGAAGCAAAAACCGGACTGATCTCGCGCATGAGGGAAATCGCGACAATCCCTCCAACCATGGTCTCCGCACTGAACTGGCGCAGGCTGTGCACCGTTTGTAGGGCCAGCACCATGCCGCTGAACAAGCCAGTGACGATGACGATGAATGAAGACTTGACTCCGATATACTCCATCTGCGCGATGTACTGACTGAAACGGAAGGGCGGACGAAACACCCAAGCGATCGTCTGAAGAGTCAGTTGAACGTAGGACCCAACTCCTTCCAAGGCCGCCAGGGGCGTGGCAACAAGAGCCTCGCCTAGACCGTCACGGATCTGAGCGAACCAGGATCGCTTAGAGGATTCCTCGCTGTCCGGCCCTTCGCTGCTATCGGCTCCAGTTTCGCTCATCGTGCTCTCGCGCTCATGCTCATGGCCGCGCTCACCTTCATGACTGACCAACACTACGCTTCAATTGCGCTAACACCGAAAGTGCGCGCGCACCCTGACCGTGAACGCGCCCGGTTCGCGGCTCCACCGTCAAATCGATGAAGATCGCGTCACCTCCGAGTTCCCTCACAAAGGGAGCTCCCCATTCCACCACGAGCAGGTTGCCTGCGTTTCTCAGCGCATCCAAGCCTAATTCATAGACCTCGTCCGGCTCGCCGAGTCGATAGAGGTCCGCATGAGCCACAGGTGGAACCGTTGGATGTTCTTGAACCAGGGTAAAGGTCGGACTGGTCACCGGCTCCTCTTCATCGAGTCCCAGTGCATAACACAGAGCCCGAGTAAAAAATGTTTTACCTGCCCCCAGTCCGCCGGAGAGAATCACAAGATCGCCCGCCTCAAGACAGGGGGCTACCAGCCGAGCGAAGGCAATTGTCTGCTCTTCTTCCGCGAGTTCTAGATGAAACTCCGCCGCGAAGTCAGCCGAAGTATTCATCGAGCCCCACCGCCAGTAGAGATCTCAACTAGCTGCAAGTTGCGTCGAATTCTCTGCTGACCGGCAAATCCCCTCGCCTCGGTCGTTCGGAGGGAGCCTTCCGCCGAGCTCAGGGACTTACGGGCCAACTCATGCCGCGCTCGAACTTCCTCTTTTTCAGTGGCCTGAGTCTCCGGCAATAGTTTTAGGCTTGCGCGGACCAACTGCGCCGCATCGTAGCCCAAAAGAAAATACCAGTCGCTGGCTGTTTTCTCTGCTGATCTCTCACCCGCAACGCGCTCTCTCTCTTGCTGCGTGACACGATCCGAAAGTTCTTTCTTCCTGCTCGGGTATTTTCCCGCGCTCAAGGCGAACAAGCGGGCTGCGGTAGGCAACGGACCCTCAGCGGCCTCAAGTCCCACAGAGAACAACGGATTCCAGCCGACTGCACGCACCTGACTCCAAATGCGACGGGCGCAACCGGCATCACCGAGCACTCCGAGAGCATCCACCCCGGCTTCACGCCATTCGGTGAGGGGAAGATGGGACACCCCAGGTCGAACCGCTTCGATCTCACACTTATGTTTTCCAACGCCGACAAAAACCCACTTCTCTACGCTCGGGTGCGCCTCCTCCATCGCCAGTTGTTCCGCTGTTTCTGAACTACCTAGAACGAAGCCAAACTTCATGTCACCGAAGACAAGCGGATCGTTCATCAACAAAGTCGGGACCTCGTGGCTCTCAGCAAAAGCCAAGGCCTCCTTGGCACCGGTTGATTCGACACCCGCCACGATAATCGTGGCGCCGAGACCACCAAGAGTCCCCAAGGCGGAGCTGAGTGATCCACGGTCCTCAACGGCCACCAGACGCACAGGACCCTCGTCCCCCCTCCGCGTATGCGATTCCAGTCCAGCGACGAGTCCCGCTGCCACGCGCACCGAACGCCGACGTTCCTTTTCCGTCTTGCCGCCAAGCACAACCCCGACCGCGCGACCGCTAATGCGAGCCTCCTTTTGAGCGAGGGCAGCGAGCACAGCCAGGTCGTCGCCTGACTCTCCAGTTCTGAGCCAGGTGGGCGAGCGTTCGAGCAGATCACGGGCCAGCAGTGGGTCCTGAAGGCGCAATGCTTCGTCGGCGAGCTGCAGGATAATCACCCGTTGCAGCCAATCTCGTGCATTCGATTCAGCCGCGCTCACGTCACCAGTGGACCAATCCGAGAGGAGGCGTGAAAGGGCGCGCGGAGGCACGTTCAGCGTCGCACTTTGGACCCACTCGCGTGCCTCGGATGAGTTCCCTCCTTCTTCTGCAAGCCAAGCGATCATTGCGCTGACCACCAGACGCCAACGGCGAGCAGCAATCGCGGCTGAGATTCGCTCGCGCGCGTACTGATCGCGAGCCTCACGATTCAGCAGCTTTCCCTCAAGCGGTTCCAAGAGAGCGAGCGCCTGTTCATAGTCGCCACGTCGATTGGCGACTGCCGCGAGAATCACCTGAGCCTCATCCCGAGAACTGCCAGCACTTCCGTTCACTAAAGGTGCTAGAATTTCTTCTGTCGCCCCAAAGCGTCGTTCACCCAGGGCGATCTGCGCCAACATGAGGCGAGCACGCGCCGCGCTGGGATCAGTCGGGTAGGTGGCAATAAACTGCTCCAAGTCCGGGCGCAGAGCCCGTCGCTCCAAGTCACTGCTTGTCTGCCAGCGATCCTCAAATTGTCTCAGCTCGGCCTGCGCCGATTTCGACTGCGCGACTGACGGCTGAGGCGCAGGTGCTGGGGTGGCAGCGCAGGCCAGAAATAGGACTCCAGACAAGCTCAAGCCAATCCAAGCCGCGAAATGGGCTCGGCGAAGAGGCAGGCGAAAACCAGTCGACATGAGAAAATAGCATTAGCACTCCCCTTCCCTCGCCGAAAACAGTCACTGCGCGAAAGACATGTTAAGTTCACTGCCTTGAAAGAAGAACTCCAACTGTCGACCTCCCCGGGGAAAGGTGAGCTGGTTTCGCGCTGCCTGCTCGGCTGTATGCCGCTCTCGGCGCTTGTGCTCGGTCTTCAGGCCAGCGCGCCGTTCTCGCACGGTCCAGCCGCGCCGAACTTCGTCAATTGGTTTCTACTCGTTTCGCTCTTACTAGGAGCAGGAGAACTGTTCCGTCGAGGCGATGCGGGCACCCGGGTCGCGGTGGGATTCGTTCTTGTGGCCCTACTGCAGCTCCTGACGATCACCCAGTGGTTTCAAGCTCCCTCTCTCGATCACCTTGGCTCCGTTCTTTCTGCGCAGCTTTCCAGCACCTGGAACGGAATGCCCATGCTCGGTCTCTACCAAGCATGGTGTGCCTTAGGGGTCGGTTGGCTATCTTACCTAGCACTCAAGAGCTCTCTGTTCAGCGTTCACCCCTGGGCAAAACCAATGAGCATGGGGATCTCAGGGTTCATAGCTCTAGTTGGGGTCCGTGCCGTTATTGGCTATGCCACGGGCAGCACCTCGCTCCTCGCTGGGTGAATCGCATCCCTATGCCCCATTGTTACCTTATCGCGGTTTCCGCCGGCTCCAGCCTCGACCAACAGAGCAATAACGTCACTTTGTTCAATCTCGTTGAGCAAGTGAACGTTCCACCTGGCGCGTCGCCCGCGGCCGGGAGTCGAATCCCCTTGGAAATTCACGCTTACTTGCGCCTCGAAGGCGAGGAGTTAGGCAGCGAATTCGAGCTTCGTTTTGTGCTCGTCAGCATCAACACCGGGTTAGAGACCTTTTCCGAACCCGCGAAGCATCGCAGCGCCACCTCGCGCCTCCGCACACGGTCGCTTGGCCTCCCCTTCCCGCCATTGCTGGGACACTACGACCTCAAAGTCGACTTTCGAACGCAGGGAAGCGACGTTTGGGTACGGGATTCAGCAGCCTGGCCGATTTCCTTCATGCAAGTCGAACCAAAGCCCACCGTCACGCATTGAGCATCAGCCGCTGGTCGTGCGAATGCGAATACTTCGCACCGCGTGGTCCATGGCCAAGAGCACCGCACCGGTGGCCACCGAATGACCACTCAGCGCACTCGCCAGAACGGGCACAGCCTCAGGTCCTAGTGCTTGCTGTTGCACGGCTCTGTTCACCGCCCGCACAAAGACTTGGCTTCTTTCCGCTACCCCGCCACCGAGCACAACAAGCTCAGGATTGGTGATGTTGACGAGATGCGCCACAGTCAATCCCAAAGCCGCTCCCGCTGCTTCAACCACCTCCGTACAATAAGCGTCACCCTCTTCGGCGAATTGCAAAACGTCATCGACTGTGGAGTTCTTCGATAGCCTGCTGCAGCGGGCTCGCTCCGACAGGGCAGTGGCCAGAATCGCCCGACCAGACGCGATTTCCTCAAGAATAGGCCCATCAGCTGAGGTCCGACAGAATCCGATCTCGCCCGCGAATCCGCTACGTCCCCGATAAACCAGACCGTCAGCGAAGATTGCGGAACCGATCCCGGTGCCCACGTAGACCCAGACAAACGTAGAAACATCTCGTGTTGCACCGCGCCTTGCTTCAGCTGTCGCGGCGGCCTCAGTGACATTGAAGACCGCGGCTGGAACCTTAAACTCCCTTTCGACGAGCACCTTCAATGGAACATCCTTCCATTGAAGGTTGGGAGAAAGCACGCAATTGCCCGTGCTGGCCTCCACCAGACCACTCACCGCCACGCCGATGTGCTTCACCCGTTTTCGGGGAACGGCGGTCTTCTTGAGAATTTCTTCAACCTTGCGCCGCGCGTTCGCTACAGTTTCGGCCGCATCGCCCAGTACTGCCGGCACATCTTCCTCAGCCAGCATCTGACCGAGTCCATCCGCAAGAGCGACCGTGGTGCTCTTCACACCAAAGCGAAGTCCCACATAGGCAGCTGAGTCTGGATTAAAACGGAGTAAGCGAGCACGTCTACCGCCGGTCGGCTCACTTTTCGTGAATCCCACCTCCGAGACAATCCCTTCTTCGAGTAGCTGCTCGACGATCGTACTGACTGTCGGCTTGGTGAGCAGCGAAATCTTCGCCAAGTCTGTGCGCGAAATTTCCCCGCCCTGGCGGATCAGATCGTAGATGATCGAACGATTCACCTCGCGCATCGCGCGGCTATCCACTTTACGGTCGGCGGCCATGCAAGGGCGGATACTATGCTACAGGGGGCACAAATTCCAGTGTCACGGTGAAGGTTCCCCTTCGTGGAAGCGGAACAAGCTAATGGAAGCGCAAACTTCGGCTGGCTCTTGACGCGCCCAGGTCGAAAGCAGGATAAGTCCCTTGGCTCACTTAGCCGATTCAGTCGCTTCCACAATCACCGTTCTGGGCGACCGCTTCCAATCTGGAGACCAAGAGCATGCCCGCCCCGACCATTTACGACATTGCCGCACGAGCTGGTGTAGGTATTGCGACTGTCAGTCGCGTGATCAACGGAAGCCGAAGAGTTTCTGACAAGACGCGTAAAGCCGTCCAGAAGGCCATGGGCGAACTGGGTTTCAGACCCAATAATGCAGCGCGCCGACTTGCTGCCGGAGCTCCGAACCGTCCACGCGTTGTGGCGCTCATGCCCTTCTTTACAACAGCCTTCTACTTCACGGTTTGCAAAGCGCTGTCTCAGAAACTCTCGGCCGACAACACCGACTTGGTGCTGGTTGATGTGAAGAACCAAGAGGAAGCAGATCGCCATTTAGATCGTCTTCTCGCGGAACGTTCCTGTGAGGGAGTTATCCTGTGCAGCATGGATCTCAGCGAAGATCGCCAAGATCAGTTTGACACCCTCAATGTGCCGCTCGTGGCTCTCGACTACGAAACCTCCATGATTCCCCATATTCGCGTCGATAACGTGGAGGGCGGACGCCTGCTCAGCGGTACATTGTCCAAGCACGGGAGTCACAACCAAGCCTTGGTCTTGGGTACCCGCGAAGCCCAGGTGTTTCGGGAGCGCGAACAAGGGTTCCGCGAAGTGTGTCCCGAAGGCAGCCGCGTTTTCGAAACCGAGAGAGTCGATGTCGACAGCGGTATCGAGATCGTCAAACAGATTCTTGAGTCATTCCCGGAAGTCGACGGAATCGCCTGCGCTGGCGACCCATTGGCAGTGGGGGTCATGCAGGAACTCCGCCGCCAAGGACGCAAGGTTCCCAGCGAGATCCAGGTCATCGGTTTCGACGACCAACCGCTCATGGAAGCTTTGGGGCTCACCACAATCCGCCAACCGATGGCTCGATTCGGGGAGTGGGCCGCTGACGCAATTCTCCACATGATCAAGGACACCACCGCCGCGCCTCCCGACAAAGTCCTGCTCCCCCTCGAGGTGATGGAGCGGGAAACTACCCGCTAAATCAAGTTTCAGAGACACGGTCGGGCAAGTGCTCTAGACTGGTCAGGCATGGGCGAGCAGGACAGCCAAACAACCCTTCTCCACGGGTTGGGAGCGCGTACGCTGCATCTATTTGACGTCGCTCAGGGACTCGCGGCCACCCTCGTGTCGGCGATTCGGGGCGGCTTCGGTCCCGGCCTGGGGGCGAAAACCGTCACGCGCTCACTCATGGTGAAGCAGATCTTCTACACGAGCTTCCAAGCTCTGCCGATGATCAGCGTGGTCGCTCTCTTTGTCGGAGCCACCCTGACGGCTCAAACGGAGCTGCTCGGTGGAGCGCTTCAGCGCGAGACTGCTGGGAAAGTGCTGGTTGCCGTAGTCATTCGCGAGCTCGCGCCTCTCGTCACGGCCATCATTGTGGCCGGACGTAGCGGAACCGCCATCGCCACCGAACTTGGAGTGATGCGAGTCCAAGGTGAAATTCTGGGGCTCGCCTCTCTCGGCATCGATCCACCACGATTTCTCGTGTGGCCCAGGCTGATCGCCACGACTCTGGGCGTACCGATCCTCACTATCTACTTCTCGGCGATGGCAGTGCTCGGAGGATACGTCGCGGCCTTATTGATCGATGCCAATGGACTCAGCGAATGGCAACAAGGTGCCATGTTCGCCCTTTCTCCGGCTGATTTGCCCCTGATCCTTGTCAAGACGCTCGGGCTCGGCGCGCTCGTCGGCTGGCTCTGCTCGTACTACGGCCTCGACGTTGGCTCTTCTCCTACCGAAGTGCCTCAGAAGGCGAGTCGCGCAGTTGTGCAAACCTTGCTCGCCTGCATCGTCTACAACGCGCTGATCACCATCGTCTTCTATTGGCTCGTGGGCGGACGCATCGCATGATCCTCGATGTCCCCATCGGCGGAGAACCAGGCGTCACATTAGATCGCGTCCATTTCGAGTACGATGGTCGGATGATCCTCGACGGGATCAGTTGGGAACTCGACGCCAGCCGCAATGCGGTCATTACTGGAGCTAGCGGTTCCGGTAAGTCGACTTTTCTCCAGATCGCGGCAGGACTCTTGCCACCGACTCGCGGCTCGGTACTCATGGCGGGACACCCCGTCGCTAAGCTGCTCCCCAGCGAAAGAGTTCGACGCGGACTGCGCACTGGATTTGTTTTTCAAGAAGCTGCACTCTTCTCGAATCTGGACGTCTTCTCCAACGTTTCGCTGGCGCTCTACTACCACCAGGATGTGTTCGAACTGGGCGATGAAGCCGTGATCGCTCGCACGGAAGAAGCACTAGAGGCCACCCAAATCAGTCGGGCACATTGGAATACACTCCCTGCTCACCTCTCTTTCGGAGATCGCAAACGCCTGGCGCTCGCGCGCGCCATCGCGATTCGTCCCAACTTTCTCTTTTTCGATGACCCAGATGTCGGCATGGACCAGAAGACAGCGCGAGTCACCCATCAGATCCTCTGCGAGCTGCGAGATGATCCCCAAGTGACCTTGGTGGTCGCCACAAATCGCACCACGATGATCGAGCGCCTTCAGATCCCGGGGTTTCGCCTGGAAGCAGGACGGATCGACGAAAACTCACGAGTCAGTTCACGGGCTCCCGCCTTCCCAGATGCGCCAGGTTTGCCAACTGATATCTAAAAATGAGAAAAAACAGCCCCCGCTGAGCTTCAAGGTGTCGTGTAGTGTGACGACCCATGACTCAGCAGCTCAAAGATAAGCGAATTCTTCTCACCGGCGCATCACGCGGCGTCGGACTCGCCGCAGCCCGACTCTTTCTCAAGCACGGCGCCGACATTCTCGGTGTCGCTCGCGATGCGGCGCGGCTCTCCGCTGTCCAGGACGAACTTGGCGCAAGCGGTCGGTTCACCAGCATCACCGTCGATTTGGCCTCCTCCGAGGCCCCCGGCGCCATCGCTCAAGCGATTGAAAAAAAGTGGGGAGCGGTCGACATGGTGGTCCAAAATGCCGGAGTGATGCTGCATCACGAAGGTGAAATCATGCAGGAACCAGAGGGCATCCTTGAGCAATCGATGAACATCAACGTCTACGCGCCTTTGAGGGTGACCCGGGCAATCTTGCCACTGCTTGAGAAAGGCACCGAGCCCCGTTTGCTCAATGTCGGTTCAGGCGCTGGCACTGTGGACGGCATCAAAGAACCGAACATCGCCTCCTACCGGCTCAGCAAGTGGGCACTCCACGGTCTGACCATGATGCAAGCCAAGGAGCTCAAAGGCAGAGTGAGCGTCAACGGATTTGACCCCGGTTGGGTACGCACAGATCTCGGCGGCCCCCAGGCCCCCGGAACCGCTGAAGAAGCAGCCGAAGGCTTACTCAAGACCCTGCAAATTCCCTGGGACACCATCGGCTCCTTCTTCAAGGATGGCGAGGAGATCCCTTGGTGAGTCGATTTTTCGTCAATCACATTGGACTCGAACGGGGCGCGACGGCTCAGGCTCTCGTGCACCGTGACCTGGAGGAAGCTGATACTTGTGAAGTGCTGACAAGCGCAGGTGAGGTGGTGGTCAGAGAGCTGGAGCTGTCTGAGCCCAGCTCTTCCTTTCGGGGCACGCGCCTCTCGCGCGTGGACCTGAGCGATCTACCAGAAGGACGTTACGCGCTGCGCTTCGCTGGCGAGCTCTCGGCGCCCTTCTACGTCGCCCCACAGTTGCTGCTGAAGCGCACCTTGGGGCCAGTGCTTGGCTATTTTCGCAGCCAGCGCTGCGAGTCCCCTTGGGACCAACAGGATCACGCCATTCCCTTTGTTGGCGACCGCGAAGGCACCGTCGATGTACATGGCGGCTGGTACGATGCCTCAGGCGACGTCAGCAAGTACATGTCGCACCTCTCTTACGCGAACTTCATGAACCCGCAGCAGACGCCACTCGTTGTTTGGGGACTGCTTGAGCACCTGCACAGACGCGAAAGCGCTCACGCACCCGGAATAGCAGAGCAGCTCAAAGACGAAGCGCTTCATGGCGCTGAGTTTCTTTGCCGGATGCAAGATCCTGCAGGCTACTTCTACATGACCGTATTTGACCAATGGTCCAAGGGCCTTGATCGTCGACTCATCTGCACCTTCAAGACCCAAAAGGGCGATCTCCTGGAGAGCTATCAATGTGGCTATCGCCAGGGCGGCGGAGTCGCGATTGCGGCTTTAGCGCGCGCCTCAAAAGAATTTGACCGCTCAGAATTCGTGGATGCAGCCGAGCGCGGCTTCGTTCACCTTGAGCAGCACAACCTCGCTTATCTCGACAATGGCGAAGAAAACATCATTGACGACTACTGCGCACTGCTCGCGGCGACCGAACTTTATGCGGCTACTCAAAACGCGAGCTACCTCCAGGCCGCGACCGGCCGTGCGGAAAGTCTGATCGCGAGAATTCAGACCGACGGCGGCCCTCACCCGGGCTGGCTGCGCGCGAATCAGGCAGAACGACCATTCTATCATGCGGCCGATGCTGGCTTGCCGGTCGTGGCGCTCCTGAGATTCCAGGAGGTCTGTCACAAAGATGTTACAAACGTTCAGGGTGCGGTCGAGCAAATGATGCGTTTCGAACTGGCCGTCACTGCAGAGACCTCGAATCCCTTCGGATATGCGCGGCAGTTCGTCCAAGACATCCACGGCAAGCGCGCCAGTTCCTTTTTCATTCCTCACGAGAACGAGACGGAATACTGGTGGCAGGGAGAAAATGCCCGACTTTCCTCGCTCGCCGCGGCTGCTGGCTGGGTCGCGCACACAACAAAAGATGAAGCTCTTCGGGGCCAGCTTCTCAAATACGCACGCGACCAGCTCGACTGGATCTGCGGCAAGAACCCCTACGATGCCTGCATGATCCACGGATTCGGGCGGAATAACGGCAACTACATGGATAAGTGGCCCAATGTGCTCGGAGGAATTTGCAACGGAATCACTGCTGGCGTCGAAGACGAATCTGATGTTGATTTTGGTCGGACAGATCTCGAAGGGGATCACGGCTGGCGATGGCATGAGCAATGGTTGCCTCATGCGGCTTGGTTTGTGATCGCGCTCTCCGAGCTGCATCCTGCCAGCGCTGCATGACTCAAAGCCCCAAACAACTCGCCTCCTCGACAATCCTCCCGCATCACGTCCCGGCACGTTCCAAAGAAGCCCCTTCGGACGATCCAGCCCGCTACTTGAACCGTGAGCTAAGCTGGCTTGAGTTCAATGCACGTGTCCTCGCGGAGGCTGCGAACGACGAGGTGCCTCTCTACGAGCGCCTCAAGTTCCTGGCGATTTACTCCTCGAATCTCGACGAGTTCTTCATGGTGCGTGCTGCCGGACTCCAAGCCCAAATCATCAGCAAGGTGCACGAAGTCCCGCCAGACGGAATGACCGCGCAGGAGCAACTGCTGGCCATTTCGCTGCGCGCCCATGAACTCTGTGAGCTCCAGGCAAAAATCTGGCAAGAACGAGTGCATCCAGCCCTGCGCGAAGTGGGGCTCACCGTGGTCGAGCCAGACAGTCTCGCGCCAGAGGCGCTCAAGAAGTTGGACGAGCAGTTCGAGAAGGACATCTTCCCCGTGCTGACGCCGATCGCGATCGACCCGGCCCACCCCTTCCCTCACCTCCGCAACAAGACTCTCAATGTCGGCATTCTCTTTACGCCTGGCAGCGCCGTGGAGCCGACTTTTGGCCTTGTTCAAATCCCGAACACCTTGCCGCGCCTCATTCGTGTTCCGGTCGAAGGGCAGAGAAAAGCCTTCGTCACCTTGGAGGACATGATTGGGCGACAGGTCGGACGCCTTTTCCCTCACTTGCCGGCAGTCGGGCATTTTGCTTTTCGAGTCACACGTAACTTCGACATCGAACTCGACGAGGATGAGGGTGAGGATCTGCTGCTCACCATTCAACAGGAACTACGTCGCCGCGAACGAGGCCACGCCGTCCGCCTGGAAGTCTCGGGCAGGTGCCCAGATGCGGCCAAGGAATGGCTGTGCGAGGAGCTCTCCCTCAATCCCATGCTCGATCTCTATGAGGTCAAAGGGCCCATCATGCTGGAGAATTTCTCCGAACTGGTGAAGCACGACGAGCGTAAAGATCTCTCGGACCCGCCCTTCGCCCCGTATTACGTGCCCCCCTTGCGCGACAGCGAGGACTTCTTCCGCACCATCCGCAAACAAGACATCCTGCTGCATCATCCCTACGAGTCCTTCGAAGCGGTGATCGACTTCGTGTCTCAGGCAGCTGAAGATCCCAATGTTCTCGCCATCAAGCAAACCCTCTATCGAACAGGTGGTGAATCACCTCTGGTGAAGGCGCTTCAACGAGCCGCCGAACTCGGCAAGCAGGTGACTGCTGTGGTGGAGCTCAAGGCGCGCTTCGACGAAGAGAGCAACATTCAATGGGCGCACGCCCTGGAACGTTCCGGCGTCAATGTGATGTATGGGCTCTTGGGTTTCAAAACTCACGCCAAAGTACTGCTCGTTGTGCGCAAAGAAGGCGACCATCTCAGGCGCTACGTGCACCTCGCGACGGGCAACTACAATCAGCAAACGGCGCGGCTCTACGAGGACATCTCGCTCTTTACGGCTCGTGAAGAACTCGGCGAAGACGCCACCTCGTTGTTCAACTTGCTCACCGGCTACTCGGCGCCCGAACGCTGGAACCAATTCATCACGGCTCCACTGGGGCTGCATGAGGCGGTCTTGGGTTTCATTCACCGCGAGAAAGAACACGCGCGCGCAGGAAAACCAGCAAGCATCATCGCCAAGATGAACTCACTCGTCGACGCAGATGTGATCGATGCGCTGTATCTGGCTTCCCAGGCGGGCGTCAAAATTGATCTGATTGTCCGCGGAATTTGCTGTCTCAAGCCCGGACTGGCCGGAGTGAGCGAAAACATCCAGGTGCGCGCCGTCGTGGATCGATTCCTTGAGCATGCTCGCATCTTTCGCTTCGAAAACGATGGCAATCCCGAAGTTTACTGCAGCAGCGCTGACTGGATGCCACGCAACTTCCGTCGTCGTGTTGAGGTGATGTTCCCCATTCTCGATGAGACGCTCAAGACCCGCATGGTCGATCAAATCCTGCGGCCGATGACCAAGGACAACGTCAAAGGCTGGAATCTCGGCGCAGATGGTCGATATACCAGAGAGCAAATTGAAGAAGGCGCAGAGCCACTGCGAAGCCAACAAGGCTTCATGCGTGAGGCGCGTGAACTGTCACGCCAAGCCAGCACAGCACTCACTCAAGGATTCACCGCCAAGGCCAAACCGTCCCCGATTGCGAAACTGCGTAGGCGCCCCAAGAAACACAAGAAGTAGTCAGCCTTTCTCACCGCCGATTCCTTCTTCACCGGCGATTCCTTCCTAACCGCCGATATAAGACATCTCGACGCGCTCCTTGATCAAAGGCAAGCGCGTCGGGCTTTTTGTGGTGGGCGCTCCCGACGTTTCGGTGGCGCGCAGCGCTGAGTAGCGATCGGAACGCCTGCGCCACACGCCGCCCATCAGCTCAGCCAACTCTTGATCAGAGAGACCACTCCGGAGCGGCCCGCGAATGTCCGTGCCCCCCGCCGCAAACAGGCAAGTGTGCAGCTTCCCATCCGCGGAAAGCCGCAGCCGACAACAATTGCTGCAAAACGGCCGCGTCACGCTTGAAATGAGTCCGAGTTCAGCGCCCGCCTCCCCGAGCCGATAGCGCTCTGCGACTTCACCGGTCTGATGCGCTGGCAGCTTCTCAAGCGGGCCCAGTGGTGCGAGCAGACTCTCAATCTCCGCGCTCGTCACCACTTGCTGCATCTCCCACGCGTTGCGCGTGCCTACGTCCATGAACTCAATGAAACGCAGCACGTGCCTGGTGGCAGAAAAGTAACGAGCCAGGGGCAAAACCTGAGATTCATTCACTCCGCGGCGCACCACACAGTTGACTTTCACTGATTCGAAACCCGCGGCCTGCGCGGCGTCTATCCCCGCGAGCACATCTCGCACCGAAAATCCCGGCGCGTCACTGGCTGCTTGAAAGATTTCCTCGTCCAGAGCGTCCACGCTCACCGTGAGGCGATTCAATCCCGCGTCGCGCAAAGCCTGAGCATGAGCCGGCAAGAGCACACCGTTTGTGGTCATCGCCAGTTCGGCCCCCAAGGGTGCGAGCATTTCAACCAAGCGCGGCAGCTGTTTGCGCATCAGAGGCTCGCCGCCAGTGATGCGGATCTTCTCGACCCCCGCCTCATTCACGAGCAGCCGTGCCACCCGCGTCAGTTCCTCAAAATCAAGCAACTGAGAACGGGGCAGAAATGCGCCTGCTTCCACCTTATCCCGCGGCATGCAGTAGCCGCAGCGAAAATTACATCGGTCCGTCACGCTCAGCCGCAAATCGCGCACCGGGCGACCCAACTGGTCGCTCCAAAAATCGGTGCCGCGCACTTCCGGGGCGTTCACAAGGGACATCTCTTTGAGCCTAGCCTTGATAGGAGAAACACGCCCTAGCCCGAATCAATTAATCGGGATCTGCCTCAAAACAGCTCCCCCCCACCAAAAGGTTTTCAGGAGAATTCGCTCGCTCGACATTCTCATTGAGCGGTTTAGAACTCGCGGAGTGAAGCTCTACGAATTTGACGGCATCGACGCCTCGCTGTCCCTGATCCCCCTTTCAGCCCGGCGAGCCCTCGACGCTCTGGGCCGCAAGCTAAGTCTGGAGGGCTACCTTGAGCTTCCCCTGGCGCGACGCCAACAGCTCGCCGAAGCCGGCAGTGGTCAGGAGGTCGACTTGAAGGCCGCTGAAGGGGCGATTGCGCCTGTGCTCGCCCGGGCACCTGAAATCGCTCCGGTTCCGGAACCTGACGCCGAGTCGGTTCCAGCGGTCTGCCTAGAGGCACTTGGCCCGGAGCGCCCCGTGCCCGAGAAAGTTTGGCAGTCACTCAGCAGGCTCGACCGCTACGCCCTCTTGAAAGTCTGCCAGAAAAATCGCCCCGAGCGCGTCGCTGCGGCCTACTCTGAAATCGTCGGGCAAAGCGCGGCCTCGACCCACATTCGCCCAGAAGGTGGCGTGCACATGGTCTCCATCTCGGAAAAAGTCGCCACGACCAGGCGCGCCGTCGCCGAGTGTTGGATCACCATGAGCTCCGATGCCTTCGAGCGGCTCACTCGTGGTGGAAAGACATCGCCCAAAGGAGACGTCCTCGGCACTGCGCGTTTGGCAGGAATTATGGCCACCAAACGCACCAGCGATTTGATCCCCCTGTGCCATCCGCTCGCCATCACTCACGTGGACGTCGATTTCGAAGAGGAGCCGGAGGGTTCCCGTCTGCGCGCCACCTGCAAGGTCGAGGTTCACGCGCAAACGGGCGTGGAAATGGAAGCGATGGTCGGCGCGAATGTCGCCGCCTTGACCGTGTACGATATGCTCAAATCGATCGACCGCGGCATGCTGATTGGCCCGTGCCGACTTCTCCACAAGGAGGGCGGCCGCTCAGGCGTATTCAGCGCGGATGAACCTGGAGCCAATCCCCCCGAAAGCGAGACCAAGTGACTCTATTTGCCGTCAGGGACGTTCCCCTCGACCTCAGTGAAGCCATCGCGGCCGTCCAGACAGACGAAGTCGGTGGACTTTCAATTTTCGTAGGCACGGTGCGCAATCACAACGATGGCCGCCCGGTGACGCTGCTCGAATATCAAGCCTACGAAAGCATGGCCGAAAAACAGATGCGAAAAATCGCCGAAGGCATCGCCCAAGAAATCCCGGGCGCGCGCCTCGCCGCGCTGCATCGCGTCGGTTCACTCACCATCGGTGAAGCCGCTGTCATTTGCGTCGCGGCGACCCCACACCGCGACGAAGCCTTCCGCGCCTGCCGCCTGCTCATCGACCGCATCAAAGAAGACGTCCCCGTCTGGAAACGCGAACACGGTCCGGATGGCCCCTACTGGGTCGGCTGGGAAGATGCGCGCTGTCGGGGGGATGAGCATCATGGGCATGGGCACCACGCCGATGGGCACGGCGACGATCACGAATAATTTGACGCGCCCACCACATCCTCCGGCGTGTCCCAGTCGCGCAATTGCTGTTGCTCTTCGGCGCTCAAATCGAGCGCCAAGTGGTGCGCTTCGCGGACCAATGGTTGAAGTGCGAGGCGCTCTTCTTCGAGGGCCCGCTGAAACGAACCAACTAGCGAGACGCTGTAGCGAGACATGAGCGGTTGAAAGCGACCATCCTGACGCGCACAGACCAAGTCATAGTCAGGATCTGCCTGCAAAATGCGCTCTACCAAGCCAGATTTGAGGTAGGGCAGGTCGCAGGCCACTGCCAGTACCGCGGATGCTCCCCGCTCCGATCCTGCCCGCAGAAGGCTCACTAGGCCCCCTAGGGGGCCTTTTTCTTGCGCTGCGTCGGGCAAAGTGGGCCAGGCGAGCTCTGCGTACGCGGGGTGAGCCCCCACGAGCACCAAGGGCGCGCCACCGGTTGCCGTAGACAATTCGTCCCGTAGCCTCTCGACGAGAGAAAGCCCCCCTGTGCCGGGCGCTGGCATCATGCCTTTGGGCTGACCCATGCGTGTCGAGTGCCCCCCCACAAAAATGCCAACCAAGAGGGCTTCTCCTAACTGACCAGTCATCACAAGTCCGTGTAGGCAATCACAGTAACTTCATCGCCTGCAGCAACGTTCGTCGTCTCTTCGTCGACCACCACAAAGCAATTAGCCCACGCAGTCGAAGTTGTCGCGCCCGAAGCCTGATTCCAATAGACATCGACATCATTGCCCTCAAGACGCGCGCGATAGAAACCACGCCGCCCGGACTTTTGCCGAAAATCGCTACGCATCTTTGCTGTGCGCGGTGCTGCAATCGGCTGAGCATCTCCCTGCAGAAGGCGCAAAAGCGGCGCGCCAAACAGCGAAAAGGTCACCTGAGCGGAAGAGGGATTTCCTGGCAGTCCAACAATGAACTTACCGTCTTTCTCGGCGAGAAGAATTGGCTTCCCCGGCTTCATCGCCACCTTGTGAAAAATCGTCCGCGCCCCAAGCGCCTCAAGGGCTGGCGCCACGACATCGTGGTCGCCCACACTGACGCCTCCAACAGTGAGCACCACATCTGCGCCACGCAAAGCATCCGCAATCGCTTGCTCGGTCGCACCCTGTGTGTCCTTCGCCAGAGGCGCCACGAAAGCTTCGCCACCAACTTGCGCGACGAGTGCCGCGAGAACAACGCTGTTGCTCTCAGCTAAGTGTCCCGAGCGATAGAGTGCACCAGCCGGCCGCAGTTCGTCGCCCGTGCAAACAATCGCGACTCGAGGTTTGCGCGCCACGAGCACCTCCGTGCGTTCCACGCTCGCGAGCAATCCTAAATGAAAAGGGCTGAGCCGCGTTCCTGCAGCGAGCACGAGTTGGCCCTCTGATAAATCTTCGCCAGCACGACGAATGTGCGCCCCTTGAAGCGCGGCTTCGGAAAACACCGCGATGTCGCCCTCACGGCTGACGTTCTCCTGCATGACGACAGTGTCCGCACCAGGGGGAATGTGCGCGCCTGTAAAAATGCGAGCACATTGCCCTGGCAGGACCGAGACTCCTTCATGACCCGTCTGACACTCACCCACGACGGGAAGTTTCACGCCAGCTCCACCTACATCGGCCGCCAGGACGGCATAACCATCCATCGCGCTGTAATCATGAGCCGGGAGCGGAATGGGACTCGTCACTTCTTCGGCGAGCACGCGCCCAGCTGCATGAGACAGCGCGAGGCGCTCAAGTCCGGGGCGCGGCGCTTCACGACCTGTTTGAATCAGCAGAGAAAGAGCAGCATCAAAGTCGAGCATCATCAGCATGTAGCGTCGACGAGTCCGTCTGTCAGCGTGGTCACGTGCAGGCGCTCGCACGAAGCATATTTCGTGCCCGATACAATCCGCGCTGGGACCAGGAGCACATCAACCACTCGTTTCATTCCATCGATCACATCGCAAATTGCAAATGAACGATCGCTCAAGATGCGTGCCATCTATTATCGTTCGATGAGTGAGAAATCATGTTTGACCCACTTGGCAAAACAGTTTTTAGGGTTCACAGTAATTCACAGATGACGCACTGCGGTGCCACGGGGCCATTCATAGAATGGGCTTCTTCGCCTCTTCCCGCTGAATCAGACATCGGCCGAGTCTGATTCAACCCGTAAGTGGCACTCAAGGTTTTATCCAAGGGAAGCCAGCCGCTGCGTCGTCGTCCAATTCAACCCAAAAACATTTCATCTCTCTCCAAACAGGTGAAGCCGACAAACACGTCAAACAGACATTTTTGTTAAAAAGGCACGGTTGTGTCGAAAAGACCTAGGGCGCATCGTCCTGGGTCTTTTTTTGTCTAAAATCCACGACTAAGTTCCCCCCATGCCCAGCGCGTCGGTGCCCCCTCCTGCAGCCGAAGTGCTCACGACCGAGACGAAGCACGATCCGGATGCGTGGTTGCGCGTTCTGTCCTGGCTGATTGTCATCTTCAGCGTCGCACAGGTGCTCGTATTTTCCTTCGGTCGCGATCAAGGGATCTACGGACTTGTCGCCGAGGGAATGTTGCGAGGCGAAGTCCCCTACCTGGATCGCTGGGACTTCAAGCCGCCGGGAATTTTCTTCATCTACTCGGCTGCCTACGCCGTGTTTGGGCAGTCGATGATGGCACCACGCCTCGTTGAAGCTGCCTTCATGATCGGGGCCGTGCTGGGTCTGCGTCGACTCGGCGGCGTGTTTTTCGAAAATCGCACCGCGGGCATCATGAGCGGCGCCGTCTACGCCCTGGTGCACGCGCAGATGGATTTTTGGCATACCGGCCAACCAGAATCCTTCGCCGGACCGCTGACCATCTACGCGCTGGTGCTCACCACACACCCCTGGTCGCGCCATCGCGCCGTTTACGCCTGGATAGGAGTGGGATTGCTATTTGGGGCGGCTTTTGTCCTGAAGCCCCCGTTTGGTGGCGGAGCGATTGTTTGCGCCTCCTATTTGGCTGCCGCGCGTCGAACCGACGGTCGGAAGATGCTGCGCTCCCTGACTCCCTTCTTGTGGGTGGGTTTCGCGAGCCTGGTGCCGATTCTGCTTTGCGGCCTGTGGTTCCGCGCAAAAGGAGGCTGGCCTGCGCTCAGCTGGACACTCTTCGAGTTCGCGCCTGGTTACACAGCTCTCGGTTGGGCCAACCGTTCGGCGGGAGCGATGTTCTATCGAGCAATGAGCGAAGGCTTCTTCGGGCTGTCCTCACTGTTGGCGCTCGGAACAGTCGCGTGCGCTGCGATCCACCCCCGCGCGACTCGGGAGCGCGAGGCACTCGTGTTGATTCTCGGGGTACTCGCGTTCCAACTGGTCGGCATCACCATTCAAGGAAAGTTTTTTCAGTATCACTTCGGTGCGTCGGTTCCGTTGATCGCGCTGATCGCCGGGCAGGGCTACTACAAGCTGTGGCGACGAATCGGTCCAGGCTCGCCTTCCGGTGCCTTTGCCTTCTGCGCCTTCATGGTCGTCGCGACCACAATGGAACTCCCCGTGAGTGATACGCCTGGCGGTAGTTTCTGGCGGCGTAGCGTGACGCGCATGGAGTACCTGCTCAGCACTGGCCACTCGATCAATCGCGCGCAACTCGACGACGAACTCCACTATGTGGGCGGCTATAACCTGGCCGTAGCACGTGCTGCTGCTCAGGAAGTGCGTCGCGTCGTGAAGCCGGGGGACTATCTCTACGTATGGGGCTTCGAGCCGGTGATCTATAGCTTGAGCGAGACGCGCCCGGCGTCGCGCTACATCTACAACGTGCCCCAGCGCGCGAAGTGGCAGAACGATCGAGCCTGGCGAACTCTCTATGCCGATCTAGCGGCTCATCGACCCGCCGCAATCGTCACCCAGCGGCGTGATGCCATGCACTTCGTCACCGGCAACCGCTGGGATTCCACCGATTCGCTGAAGTCGTTTCCTCGCTTCAACGCTTGGCTCGAGAAAGGCTACGAGCCTTACAAAGAAGTGGATCGCTTCAAAATTTGGGTCCCCCGAGGGAAAATGACTCAACAATAGCTCAAAGGATCGCTTCGTCGGAAGCAAAGTGCGACTGTGAATCTATTGCAATAGAGTTGCGTTAAATGAATTCCTCGATTATGAGCCTCTTCATGCGCTCAATTCTTCTCAGTGCCTCTCTCCTCCCCCTCTTTCTCTTCGGCTGCTCAGGCGAGGGCGACGGAGCCCTCACAATTCTGCTTGAAGCAGAAGACGCCATTCAAGAGGGCCTGACCCCCGGCGATTCGGTCGAAAACATCAGTGACGGCTGGTCGGTGGATTTTAACAAATACATCGTCGCCATCGGCCCCGTAGAACTCGTACTCCCAGAAAGCGGCACCGAGGCGATGGCAGCCGAGAGCTACTTCATCGATCTGACGCAGATCCCGCCCCAGGGCACAGCTCTTTGGAAGCTCGAAGCTCTGGAAGCTGGACGCTGGGACTTGAGTTACGACACTCCGCATGGGGCGAGCGAGCGCCACGAGTCGGTATCACAAGAGGACTTCGAGCTCCTCAATCAGGAAGAGGCGACCTATTGGGTGGAGGGAAAGATCACTCAGTCCGGTGGAGTTTCTTGCCCACCTACTGACGAAGCGGAAATCCCCGACGACGCGGTAGAAGACGGGGAAAACTCGTTCGGTTATCGCTGCTACAAGAACTCCGAGCTGAGCTTCTCATGGAGAGTGGAGGCCGACTCCCACTTTGGTCCTTGCCAGGTCGATGGCTTACCCGGCGTCGCGGTTTCATCAGGTGGGAATTCCAATGCGGCCTTAACGATTCATGGCGACCACATCTTCTTCAACGGTTTCCCGACAGGTAGCGAAGGCGGCATTCGTCGCCTCGCTCAATGGCTGGCCGATTGCGATCTCAATCTCGATGGCGAGGTCACCACCGAGGAACTGGCGGCACTAGAGACCTCGGACGTTCTCGATTCAGAGTTGTTTCAGTTGGGTGGGGCGCCCATCGAACTCGACTCGATGCTCGCGTACGTGAGCGCCCAGCTGAAAACCCAAGGACATTTCCAGGGCGAAGGAGAATGCCCGATTGACGGCGAAGCACACGACCACGACGATCACGACCACTGAGCACCCCTAGCCTCCACGGAGCCGGCTCCAAGCTGACTTTCGGCCAAACTACGCTGCGCGAAGCCCAACTTCCCTTCCTTAATGCTCGCAAGTACTATGCGGTCCACTCATTTATTCGGAATAGGAACCTCATGGCTTACTCGCACTCACTTCTTCGTCACGCCTCCCTGGTTGCCCTCGCTCTTGCAGTCGCTTGCAGCGGAGACGGTGGTAAGCCGCCGATTGGTAACGGTCCTGGACCTGCCCCAACTGGCGATGGTGACGGCGACGGCGACGGCACTGGCGGGGGTAAAGGCGAAGGGGAAGGCACAGGAGGCAGTGACTCGCTCGCAGCAGAACCCGTCGTAGAACTCAGCTTCGAAGGTGGCACCCCTGATCTTGCTCAACCAGCGAAAAGACGCATCACTGTCATTTGCAAAGTGATTCCCGGAGATGAGACTTCAGCGGCGGCCATTGATCGTTCCACTGTGTCATTTCGACTGCTCGATCCGAAGGGCGAGGAGGTTGAAAAGCTCGACGGCGCGCTGGTCGAAGGCTCGCAGGAAGAATTTAGTGTCGAATTTGTTCTCGAAGCCCTCCCAACAGGAACGTACTCTGCAATTTGTCAGGGCTCGACCGTTGGGACAAAGCCGGCAACAGGTCACAACGAGCAAGCGTTTCTTGTCGATGGTGGCCCCGCCATTAGTTTGGTGTCGCCAGAAGCGAACACAGCGTTGCGCTCCGGTATTCCGCAGACTTTTCGGTTCGAAGTCCTGCCTTCACCTCTCATAGACGACGACCCTGGTGCTGCCGTCGACTCGGTGACCGTTTCGGTTAAAGGACAGCAATTCCAAGCCACCTTAGTCCCAGATACGACAGACCAGTACAAGGTAGAAATCAACTTCGCCGACACGAACTTGTTCCCAGATCTTCCCAACGGGGAGATTCTGCTCACTGTTGAAGCGACCAACTCTCGTGGGGACTACTCGAGCACCAGTTCTCTAACAGCCGCCTATGATCTAGACGGAACTGGCCCCGTCATTGCGTTAACCTCACCAAAAGACAGTTCGATTATTGGCGGCACGGTTCTGCTCAAGTTCACTGTCACCGACGACATCAGCGGCATCGACCAAGAGTCGGTTACCATCAAGTTAAACGACAAAGAGTTCATCTACAATGTGGTGGATGGCCGTTGGCTGATCGAAGGCACAAAGGTGACTTTCCAGTTTGAATCGGCTGAAATCACTGGATCCAAAGTACAAACCAATGTCGACATTTCAGCGCGAGACAAGGCCGGAAACCCTGCCGTCATCAAGACCGCTACCTACTTGCGCGATGAGCAGGCGCCAATTGTTTCCCTCACACCGCCGAGATTTCGCGCCCTGAAAACGGAGGGCGGCATGGACTATTGTTCACGTGCATTCTACCCCACCGGTGACGCTACCCGGGGCGGCTTGGTACCGGAAACTGTCTTGTTTCGAGCCGCCGTTTGGGACGAGACGAATACTTCGCAGGGTCAACAAGTCAATTACTTGAGCGGCGTGAATACTGGTTCGGTCGAACTTTGGGTGCGCAAAGCCACCGATGGCCCATTGCTGAGAGACACGAACAGCGACAACAAGTGCGATGACATTGTCGTGGGCGATGAGCTGTCGAAATCAAAGCAAATGCAGGCCATCGGGTCCAAGGGCAGGGCGTACTTCGGCGACGCCTCCGTCGATTACAGCATTCCAGAAATCGGTGGCATTTGTACTTCGAAGAGCGAAGACCCACCACCTTTGTTATGTGATCCCCCATCGGATTTAACTGTGGTGGCCCATCACAGCTCAGGGAAAGCGGAATCAATCGTGTACGGACTACCAGCTCCGGCAGCAGAGTGTACGGGCGGTCAATGGGAGCTTCCCAGCGCCCTTCCTGATTACGAGGGATGGGTCTGCGTGGCTGCTCGCGCCTACGATAAGGCCGGTAACCGAGGCGTCTCCAAAGCAATCGCCGTGTGTCTGGACAAACCGGACGTAGGCGACGATCCCGCATGTAAAACGAATCTGGAAAATCCCCCTAACTGCCAGGGCAGCTGCACCGATCCGAAGGACTTCGATCCAGCAGGGATCATTTACGAGCAATAAAAAAAGCGAAGCGTGTTTGGGAAGACTCTCTCAAGTATGCCGAAGGAAATCAGAAATTCCCGCGACAAGTAATTGCGCTGCCTTCTCAATTTGAACGGGGATATTCTGCCCAAGAATACGCCCCGCCCCGACAATCAATCTATGACCATCAAGACTACACTCCTCCTCCCCCTGCTTGCCTTCACTACTCTTTCACTCGGCGGGTGCGGAGAATCGCCGAGTGAGCCTCCCGAGCCGGAAACGAGCAAGTCGCCCGATCCTCCCTGCGAAATTGACGCCGACTGCGAAGACAATAGCGTCTGCACTGGCGTCGACCTTTGCGCCCCAGAAAGCAGTCGCGCAGATGAACGAGGCTGTATCGCAAAGAGCGTGGTTGAGTGTGACCCGGGGGAGGTCTGCAGCGCACGGACTGGCACCTGTTCTTTGGTAGGATGCGATGAAGACGGTGATGGGCACGATTCGGTCGATTGCGGAGGCGACGACTGTGATGACGATGACTTCAACCGATATCCCGGCAATGTCGAGTTCTGCATCAGCCTCGATGGCAAGCCCGACAAAGAACTTGCGGAGCACGACGAAGACTGCGAGCCGAAGACCTTGGGCACCGATCGAGACGAAGACGGCTACTATGACTCGCGCTGTGCCAATCCCCAAGGCGACGGCGAGCTATTGTTCGGGCTCGACTGTGACGACGAAAATGACCTGCGACGCCCGGGTTTTGCTGAGATTTGTGACGGACTCGACAACGATTGCCAAAACGGACTCGATTTTCCGGGGGAAGATGATGACGGGGATGGCTACGCCGACTGTGAAGACCTCACTGGTACGGGACTACTCGACTGCGACGATACCAATGCGGAGGTCAACCCCGGAATAAGCACCGATGAATGCGACGGCATCGATTCAGACTGTGATGGTTCGCCTGAGGATGCCGATCGCGACGGCCAGATCGATCCGGCGTCGACGTGCGAGGGTGGTGCGCTCCCCAAAAATGACTGCAACGACGACGATGAGTATTTCTCTTGCCCGGCGGTCGTACTCCATGGTTCGCCCGACTGCTCGAAAAGCTGCAACCTTGGGTGCGACGAAGGCTTTGCGGATTGCGATGGCGAGCCAGAGAGTGGTTGCGAAACTAACCTCGGCTTAAACACAAACCACTGCGGTGCCTGTGGTAACGTATGTCCTTACGGCTGTAATCAGGGAGCCTGTATCGAACCCCTCAAGATTGCGACCGGCCACTCGAACACCTGTGCTCTACTCGATACCGGCGCAGTTTGGTGCTGGGGCCAAAACACGAGTGGGGAGCTCGGGAACGGAACTACCGGTCTTCACGAGCGAACTCCCCAGCTAGTCGTTGGAATCGACGGGATCCGAAACCGAGCCATCGATGTCTCGCCCAGTTGCGCTGTTCTCGAACACGGCGAGATACGCTGTTGGGGAAGTGACCAGCAAGGTCAGCGCGGCGATGGGGGCGGTGCCGAGGCTGACTCTGGCTTGCCAGTCCAAGTTTCCGGTATCGACGGCGTCAGCAAGAAAGCGATCGCCGTAGCGTCCACCAGCGCTAGTTCATGCGCGATTCTTCAAGGCGGCGCAATAACCTGTTGGGGTAGCCGCAAATATGGACAAGTAGGCGACGGGTCGAGCAGCGAGACGCCGCGCTACCTCCCCGTGAACGTGACAGGCATTGATGGCACTTCGGCCAAGGCGACTCAGGTTGTTGTGGGCTGGAACCATGCGTGCGCCGTTCTCAGTACGGGAGCGGTTCGCTGTTGGGGAAGAGACCTCGAAGGCCAACTTGGCGATGGGATCGACGATGCCGCCAACGAAGCATCACCCGTCCCAGTCAACGGAATCGACGGCGTTTCAGCCAAGGCGATTCAGATCAGCGCCGACGGGAATTCAACATGCGCCGTACTCGACGACGGCGTGGCCAGCTGCTGGGGAAGTGACACCCGAGAAGTCTTAGGAAACGATGACCTAGTTGCTGAAAACCGACCCACGCCCACGCCGGTCAGCGGAATTGACGGCATCAACAAGATAGCGGCAGAAATTCGAATGGGTATCTATCACGCGTGCGTGCGCCTCGAATCAGGGGCTGTCGAATGCTGGGGTCAAAACGTATTCGGACAGCTCGGCAATGGCCTGACCAGCAGCGACATCGTTCCGACACCTTCCCCGGTACTGGACCTAGACGGCAGTTCAAGTGACAATTTTGCCGTGTCCCTGGCCGTTTCGACAGTGCCGCAATCATGCGTGATCACAGAAGAGGGTTCGATGAAATGCTGGGGCCGTGCTGGCGGTGGAGCGCTGGGAGATGGTGGCACTGATCTCGAGAATAAGGCAAGACCCACTGAAGTGCTTCGCGCGGACCGGTCAATCGTGGATCTCGCGACCGCCTCAGCGCATGCCTGTGCCCTTGATTCTAACGGCGCGGTGTTCTGCTGGGGCAGCGATACTCTCGGCCAACTCGGCAACGGCGACGAACCTGAGACCTATCAAGCGTATCCCGTTGCCGTAACAGGTCTGGACGGAGTCGCCGCAAAGGCTATCGCCATCGATGCAAACGGTGCTCAATCCTGCGCACTGCTCGATACGGGAGCAATGAAGTGCTGGGGTAACGACAACTTTGGTCAATTAGGCGACGGTGACGATGGGCAGGGTGTCGAGTCAACACCCGTGAGCGTGCTGGGCCTCGACGGATCCAAAGAAAAGGTCGTCGGACTAATGGGCGGCAATTCCTTCGCATGCGCACTACTTCACACTGGGGAAGTTCGGTGCTGGGGACGCGATGCGCACGGCGAACTTGGCGATGGCAATGATGACAATGGGAACGAGTTTTCGCCCGCAACTGTGAGTTCACTCGACGGCTTGACCTCGATTGCGGTGGCCATTGCCGGTGGACAAGAGCACGCCTGCGCGATTCTTTCCACTGGCGCCGTGATGTGTTGGGGGAAAAACGATGTGGGCCAGCTCGGGAACGCTCAGCGCTTCACCAATGCCCATGTCCCCTCGTCGGTCGTGACACTTGACGGCTTGACGTCTTCGGCGAGCGCGATCGCCTGTGGTCGTGACCACTCCTGTGCTCTCGACAGCGGTGGGCAAGTTTATTGTTGGGGTTCCGATACCAACGGTCAGCTCGGAGACGGCGACGACGGTCAGGGTGACGAAGATGAGCCCGTGCTCATCAGTGAAATTGATGATGCTGTGGCTGTTGGCGCTGGATACCTCAGCTCATTCGCAATCCAAGCGGATGGCTCGGCGCTTGCGTGGGGCGGAGATAACTTCGGAAGCGCTGGAGATGGACCGGCCGATCAATCTCGAAAATATTTGCCTGTTTCAGTGAACTATTTCGGTCTCAACATGCCAGCTGTTAAAATCGACGCTGGAGCGGACTTTGTCTGCGGACTCGATGCCCGCGGGATGGTGAGCTGCTGGGGTATGAGCTCCTCTGGACAGCAGGGCGATGGTTCAATCACTGGGTTCGACTACTCGCCCACAAGCGTCATTTGGCGCTAGCGTCGCTCCCCCTTTGGCTCACGAGCAGCAGATCATCTTTCCCCTTTGTTTCAACATCAGCGTTCCCACCACGGCAGGTGAGCTCTCATTCGCGGAGGGCGAAGCCCTTGGATGGATAGCCGGAGTCGGAAGTTTCCTGGGAGTCTTTCTCTCGCTGCGGAGCACAGGACGCCTGCTCAGTCGTCTGGCCCAGCTTCTAGCCAGTTGTCTTTCAGCGTCTCGCTCCAGATCGGCCGGCGGCTCTTACGACAAAGCCGAAAAAGCCCCTGAAATCCATGAGCACTTGAGCCCCGCAGCCCTCCAGACTGCACCTCAGGATGCAGCTTGCCCAAGGACTTCCCGGCAACGGGTGTTGTCTATCGACAGTGAACGACACGCTGGGTGCCGTTAACTGTGTCGAAAAAAAGCGCGAATTCGTGCTGTCAGCTGATGCACCGGTTCCCTCGGATATGCTGAACCGGCGGCCGCGAGCTGCTCGCTCAGTTTGTTTTGTCGTTCCGCAATCGCCGGACTGATTGCGTCGACTGCGCTGGGATCCATGTCGATCACGGCGCGCAGGGCATGGTGCCCCACGACGAGCAACTCGGTCTCCTGCTCCGCATAGATGGATGCGGCGCGCGGTTCGCCCGTGAGCAGGCTCATCTCACCAAAGAACTCCCCACGACCGAGCATCGCCAAATGCGCGACCCGGTCACCCGTATCCACTTCCACTCGCACTTGGCCGTGAGTGATCACATAGAGCTCGTCACCCAAGTCGTTCTGACGAACGATGATTTCGTTCTTCGCGAAACGAATGAATGAGCTCTTCTCAACGAGTTCTTCCCTGAGCGATTCGTCCAATGACGCGACAAAGGGCACGTCCGCAAGCGCCTCACGACGTCGTACCAAGTCCAAGCGCAACGTCTCCGACTTGTTGTTGCGTGTAATTTCTAGACGCCGCACAGGAAAGGGAATGAAGATATTCGCTCGACTCAGGCCCGTGATCGAATTCGCCAGCACGGAACTCGCGATCTCCGCGGCGCGCCCGTGCTCTGTAATGAAGTAACGTACATTGTAGCGAATCGAGGATTCCGCAAATTCCGCGACGATCGCATCGGGTCGCGGGGTCTCAAGTACACCAGGCACTGCCTTTGCAGCAGCGACCAAGATCTCCGCGACCCCGGCGGGCGAATCATAGGGCACATCCACCACAACTCGACGGCGTGAATAACTCACGGAGCCCGAGAAGTTCGAAATCGGCGCACGTGCCAACACCCCATTCGGTACAGTCAGCACCACTCGGTCCGCCGTTTCGATCTTCGTGGCGCGCCAGTTGATTTCTACCACCCTTCCAGCTGGTTCAGCGCGGTCGAACTGAATCCAATCTCCCACTTGGAACGGTTGCTCACCTTGAATCGCCAGACCCGCGAACAGGTTACCGAGGGTCTCTTGAAGACTCAGACCCAGTACCGCCGTAAGCACGGCAGAAGTCGCGAGAAGCGAGGTCGGCTTTACCCCGCTCGCATCGAGAGCCAAGAGCGCAATCGAGATGAAAACCGCCCCCTGAACCAAATCAAGAACGATGCGTGGCGGCAGCTTTGCAAAGGCGCGACGCCACACACCATGAATCACGATCAACAGTGCGCTGCGCCCCAACGACGCAAACAGAAAGAAGTTTTCGAAGATACGAAACCCTCGATTCATCCCTAGATACGCAGGGACGCTCGCACCGAGCAACAGCATCCCCAGGTACAGCGCTAAGAACACAGCTCCCAGGCGACTTGCCTTTCGGTCAGACTTCTTGAGCAAGACAAAAGACAGCCCCCACAACACCAGAGCAATGCCGACCCCAATGATCAAACTTTCCCAGTCACGGCCTTCCTGGAGCCACGGCGTCGATTTCATAGCTAGCTCAATCAGAGTTGTCTTAAACCAAGGCAACTGGCAAGAGCATGCTCAGCACGAACGCTGCGCTCTAGGGCTATTGCGCTAACAGGAGCCACGTTCTCCAGAGAAGTCGGCTCCTCGCCCTGTCCGATCAGTGCCCTCACTCGTTGTCGCTCTTCTCGACGGTTCCGCGATTGCGCGAAGTCCTTCATCGATTTCTTCAAGCGACGGGATGTCGCTATCCGTCAGACCTTGCCTGGAAACGTTTCCAATTTGTTTCCAGGCGCTGAGTAAGTGCGGTGTCGGCCTGATAAGATATTGCGTTTCTGTGAAAATCATGACGATTCTGTTACGTTTTAGTTGTGACGACGCAAAAATCGAGCCTCAACTCGAAGGTGGAACGGTTCGAGGATCTCTCCGACTCACCTCTCGCCCGGTGGCTGGCTCTCGGTCTTGCGGGCGGCGCTTTGATCGGTGCAGTCGACGTCCTGCCCAGCTTTGCGGGCGGAAAGCAAGGCAGCATCCTTCTTGCCGCCTTCTTTGTTGTTTCGATGTGCTCTCTTTTTGTCGGAAGTGGCGCCGCTTTGCTGGGAGCGTGGCAGATGTTGGTTGCCAGGATCCATCGTCGCTCGTCTACGAAAGTATCTGATAAGCTGCGTAGCGCCTGCTCTGCAGTGCCATTGGCAGCTTTTTTGTGCTGGGTGCCTAGCGCCTGGGTCATGGAAAAATGGCAAGACCTAGGTCCAGCTGCACGGGGAGCGGTGATGGTTGTCTACCTCGCTCTAGCGCTGGCTGCTTGGCTCGCAGTGCACCTTGCATCCCATATAGCCGCTTGGGCGAAGGGGCGGAGAGTCACACAGGGGATCATTGCCAGCGGTTTCGCTGTTCTTGCCGGTGCCTTCTATTGGATAGACAAGACTTTTTTGGTCGGACTTTACGAGCAATTTCACCAGGGACTCAGTGTAGCTTTCTGCATCAGCATCACTCTTTGCCTAGGGTCTGTGGTCGCAATTCGCTCAAAAAAACTGCAGGTGAGCATCCGGACGCCTGGTGCGATTTGGGCTGGATTGTTGGTCGTCTTCGGCGCTGCCCTCGCGTTCGATCCTCCTGCTTTCGATGAAAGTACCACTCTCGTTTATGCAAAGGTCATCAGCAATTCCCGAGATGCTCTCGATTTCGACGATGACGGCGCTTCCGCTTTTCTCGGAGGCGGCGACTGCGATGATTTCAATCCTGAAGTTGGACCAGGCATGTTCGATATGCCCGGCGATGGGATCGACGCTGATTGTGATGGCATCGAACCTTCGTGGCCCGAAGCACTCACCGACGCGGACTACGATATCCCTAATCGGGAAGGGTACAACGTCTTGTTCATTACCATTGACGCTGTCCGAGCTGACCACGTTGGCGCATATGGATACGAGCGAGCAACAACGCCCGCCCTTGATTCACTCGCGCGGCGGTCGCTCGTTTTCGAAAACGCCTATGCGCAAGCGTCAAAAACCGCCATGTCGATTCCCTCATTGATGACAGGAATCTACCCAGGAAACCTACCCAGAGACTACGACCACCCCGGCGTACAAGAACTGTTTCGAGGCACCTTCTACGTACCAAATGACGTTCCAATCCTCGCAGAACTATTCGATCGAAAAGGGTATCACACTCGCGGACTCGTGGGTTTTAGTGTGACGAGCGGCCTTTTCCGCGGCTTCGACGAGATGCGCCACGTGAAGAACGATCTCAAGGAAACCGCTCAAGTTGCACTGAGAAAAGTCGAAGAACCCTTCTTCCTTTGGACCCACCTCGTGGCGCCGCATGCGCCCTACGTAAAACACAAAAATTTCGATTTCGGAGATCAGACCATCGACGTCTACGACAGCGAGCTAGCTTTCGCCGACAATCAGGCAGGATCTTTGCTCAAAGTTCTGAGAGACCGACACATAGAAGACAAGACCATCGTCGTGTTCACTTCAGACCACGGCGAAGCATTTGGCGAACACGGAATCACGCATCACCCAGCTCTTCTCCAGCATGAACTCCTTCATGTTCCCCTGATTGTATTCGTCCCAGGAATCGAGCCTGACTCCGTAAAATCTGTGGTCGAGCTCGTCGACTTGGCTCCCACCCTTGCGGAGTCGCTGGCGCTCCCGGCAACGCGCCACGAGTTTGATGGCCAAAGTCTGTGGGCCAAACGACAGGGGAAGCACAGTGCCCAACAGGAGGGAGCGTATGCAGAGGTCTTCGAGCCCCAAGGCGACGTGATCAAGAGAACGATCTTTGATGGGCGTTGGCGCGCCAATTGGGACACCGACCGGGCAGCCGTCCAGCTTTTTGATGAATCCCTACCCGTCACGGAGCAAGCCACCCCTCCTGAACGCGAGCAGAAGCTTGCCCTTGATTTGCAGGCGCGTATCGCCTCTCGGCCAACTCGAAGAGCGGGCCTGGTCATTCAACGCTTTCAGCAAACGGGAGACGTGACCGAATTGTGTGAGAATCTGGATGCCATTCAGCGTTCCAGCATTCTCGACGCCGCGCTTGCGCTCATTCAATCAGTAGAAAAATTACCGGCTGCAACACGCCCCCCGCTTGCCAAGCTGCTTCAGCGCTCGACAATAACAGAAGCGCAGCGGATACGCGTACGCGAGCTGATTGAGCGGGTAGAACCAGCGCTCTCAAGAACCTCCTTGCGAACCAGTCCGTAGGACTCTTGGCTGAGATGACGAGAAGTGATCGTTGGCGCACCCCGAAGGATTCGTAGCCGAGCCTCGCGACAGCGAGCCGAGGCCGCTGGGCTCTTGTCACTCCGTAGTGGGTCAGTTCAATAAGAAAGGGCAAATCCAAATCCCGTAGTCTTTGGGTGTCTAGACCAAAACCATGGAGGCCGGATTTGCCCAAAGACATCTTAGCAGCACATCAGTTGTTGCCGGAACTTTCATTCATCAAACAACGCAGAAGCCCGCGTGGCGGCGTGGATTTTTACTGCGAGAAGACGAGCCGAATGGAGGTGTGTCCTCGCTGCGCCACGCGCTCGTGGAGCGTGTACGATCGGCGCTGGGTCATCATCAAGGATGAGCCGATGCGGCGCGGTGAGGCACGTCTAAGAATTCATAAGCGGCGCTTCATGTGCCGTCCTTGCGGAAAGCCTTTTACCGAGCCAGTGCCGGGCATCATCAAGGGTAAGCGCACGACGGAGCGCTACGCGAGAGCAGTGCAGGAGGCGTGCGATCACTTCGTTGACCTGAAAAAGGTGAGAGAGAATTTTCGCTGCTCCGCGGGGTATTTGTATCAGGCATTTTACCGCTACATCGACCTCCGGCTGCGCATGCGGCAGGTGAACTTTTCGGAACGGGTAGCCATTGATGAGCACAGCTTCAAACGCGGCAACGTGCGTGGAAAGCGCCGTTTCGTGACCATGGTGGTGGATGAGAGCCGCAAGAGATTGTTAGAGGTCGCTGATGGACGCACCGCTGCTGAAGTCGAAGCCACTGTCGCTCACATCCCAGGTCGAGAGAAGGTGCGCTGGGTGAGCATGGACTTGTCTGACCCCTACAAGAAATTCGCCACCAACTTCTTCCCCAACGCTCAAATCGTGGCGGACAAATTCCACGTGCTGCGTCTGCCTCAAAACGCTCTCATGAAATACCGAAAACAGGCTGAAGGCGGAAAGAACACGAGCTACCTGCGGAATCTCCTGCTCGGCAACGGCTACAAGGTGCCCGACCAGTGGCGGGAGCCGCTCAAATTGTGGCTCGCCAAACACCCTGTCCTGCAGGAAGTCTACCGAGTCAAAGAGAAGCTCAGCGCATTCTACCGCATCAGGTCTGTCGGGCAGGCCGCTCTTGAACTCACGCGGCTGACCGACCAGCTCGCCATCTCGATCGTGCCTGAGCTGCGCACCCTGCGTCAGACGCTCCGCAAATGGCGCATCGCGATCCTCAACTATTGGACCTCGGGCAGGCAGACCAACGCCCGTGTCGAGGGCTTCAACAACAAGGCAAAGCTCGTCAAACGGCGAGCCTACGGCTATATCTCAATTTCAAACTACAGACTGAGACTCCTAAATGCCTGCGGAGGCTAGCCTTTTCGACAGGACCCACCATGGAGTGAGAAGAGCCGAGCCGCTTCGGTGGGCGCTATTCGCCGCATCCCGCGTAAATGATGCTGTGCTTCTCTTGAGGGCGCACCCCGAAGGATTCGTAGCCGAGCCTCGCGACAGCGAGCCGAGGCCGCTGCCCAAAGGGCAGCCACTCTGTTCGAATGCTTCGGTGGGCGCTATTCGCCGCATCCCGCGTAAATGATGCTGTGCTTCTCTTGAGGGCGCACCCCGAAGGATTCGAACCTTCGACCTACGGATTCGAAGTCCGTTGCTCTATCCAGCTGAGCTAGGGGTGCGTGTCGTTTCGACGGGCCTTTAACTACGTCGCAACCCAAGACTAGGTCAACCATGAACGCCTCTTCTCGTGAATAAACGCAGCCGAAGCGCCGGCGTACCAGCGTCTAGCTGCTTGGGAAATCCAAAGGTGGGCGAAGTCTCCAGTCTCATGGCCCAGTGGGGCGTCCCTGGATGACACAAAACCTACAAATTCCGCGGGCGATTAAAAACGTACACGATCTATTGCATTTCTGAGCATGCGATTTGTCAGGCACGAGACATGTAAAGCACATGACTCGTTCTTCACTCGCTATTCTCCCATTCCTCTTTGCTGTTGGCTGCTCCGGAAGTGAGCAACCCAACAACGAACAACCAGAAGGGACAGGAGGAAGTAGCACGCTGGGAACTGGTGGTGAATCGCCAGGAGCCGGAACCGGCGGCGAACTCGCAATGGGTAGCGGCGGTGAAGCGACAGGTACGGGAGGGGCCACGAGCGTTCCGCCGAAGGACGGCGTCCGTGTCGTCGGGTACCTCCCCACCTACCGCAACTTGGATCCGGCAGGGCTCGATTTCGATACGCTCACGCATCTGTGCATTGCCTTCGCGAACCCGACGAGTCCCGACCAAATCGACTTCGACGCGAACCCTTCCGCCATCAACAATCTTGTTACCGCCGCTCATGCTAAGGGCGTGCAAGTGCTCGTATCCATCGCGGGTGCGGCTGGTGGAGCAGCAGTCGAGAGCGCGATTCAACCAGCCAGCGTCGATACGTTCATTGCTGCATTACTTGACCTGGTTGACCGCTATCAACTCGATGGAATCGACGTCGACATCGAGGGTTCGCACGTGAAGGCAGCAACCTATACCCCGTTCGTCACTAAGCTGAGTGCAGCGCTCCCTGCGGGGAAGCTACTCACCGCGGCCGTAGCCACATGGAATGGCGATGACTTTCCCGATGCTGCTCTCGCTGAATTCGATTTCATCAACCTGATGTCTTACGATCACTGCGGCACTTGGTCAGACGCTTGCGAACATTCCCTCTACTCAGAGAGTCTGACTGAGCTGCAGTATTGGGAAGGCAATCGCGGCATTCCCGCCGACCGCGTAGTGCTCGGCGTACCGTTCTACGGCTATTGCTGGGGCGCTTCATGCGCCGCAGGGGCCCTCACTTATCCTGAGATCGTCACCGCATATCCTCAAGGCCGCACTAATGACTACCTGGTGGGGGACGGCTACACCATCTCATTGAACGGCCCGGCAACCATCGCTCAAAAGGTCGAACTCTCAAAGGAGCATGGCGGCATCATGATCTGGGAGCTTCGCCAGGACGGTACAGGCGACGACTCGCTATTTAGTATCATTGCTGCGGGATATTGAAGGCATTTGGAAAGTGTAGAGACTAGTCCTTTCACCGTCCTCCGAGCCGGTTTCGAGCGCTCCGACTCGAATTGACGCAAGTCAACTCGCCTGCTAACCGACACTGCATGGCGAGCGAAGAAGAGCCGCCTCGGAGAATGGAAATGCCTGCTGACCTTCTCCCCCAAAGGTCGCGGAGTCGCCTGGCCTCGTTAATTTTCGGTCCAACCGGTAGGAGTATCGGACGAACGCTGGCAAAGGGCGTTCCAAGTCATCTTGCGACAACAGAACAACTGTCGCGGGCCGCAGAAAAGTTGCGAATCAGACTCCTGGGCCCCAACCAATACCCAACCCGGGTGGACAACGAGATCATTTGGCGAGCTCCAAGTGGAGCTCGAGGTCACCGTTTGTCTCTGCCCAGCATTGGCGAAGCGGAGGAAGCCTGGAGAATATGGGGCTCTAGAGAGTCAGCGCCCTCTGCCAAGCCCTGGGTCGCACTACATTTCGGCAATCCGCGCCTCGCGCAAATGCTGCAAGGGTACCTGAGCTCCGAACCAACTTGCCTAGCGACTCTAGAAGAGCACCTTCTCAGTCGCGCTGCAGTTCTGGTGATCGTCGACCTCGCATCGGTTCTGAGTCTCCCAGATATCACTTCCGTAGCAAAGCGCTACGGAGCGGAAACCATCCTGTGGGTCACTCACGATGACTTGGAGCCGTTGGTGGCTTTTCCACCGCTACCCAAAGGCACGCGCGTGGTCACCGACACCCCGTTCACCCGCCTGGCTCTTCAAGGATGGGGCGTTTCCGCGAGCCTCATGGCCGTTGGACCAATCGTGGATGCACCTACCGTCGTGCCTCAACTCACCGCCCACCCCACGCTCTGGGTGAAAGGCTTTAGTGGAGAGACGCCCCAAATCGAGAACCTGACGGCACGCCTGACAACGTGGCACGTTCATTTATTGAATGCCGAGCTGGTGCATGAAACGGAGTTCCCACAGGCCTTGTATCTTCACGGAGGCATTAGCCAAGCCTTGCCCAGCGAATTTCTCTCCATTTGCAATCTTGCACAACAGGGCGTCCCCATCATTGCGCACGAGGAGACCGCAAATAGCTTACCTCAAAGCCTCAGGGCGCTTCCCAGTCGCGTCACTCAATCCGATGACGAACTCGTGCAGCTCTGTCAAGACTGGGAACGGACACCCGATCTAGCTTTCAATGCATCACATCGCAGCGCACGCTTTGTGCGCGAACAGTTAACAGCAGGTGCAGGATGGCAACGGCTAGGTGTCCATTGTGGATTGCCCACCTACTCTCAGCGTCGAGAATTAGTGAGCGTGATTTGTGTGTCCCAACGTCCAGAACTCTTCATGGACTGTATTGCGACTTATCGAGCTCAAACCTACCCCTATAAGGAACTAATCCTAGTCGCCAACACGGACCACATCGCCCCCGAGTTGCTGGAAAAAATTCTAGCAGAGCAGTGCGATGTCACGCTCTTGAGAACCAAGAGTGAGTATAGCCTGGGTGAAAGTCTCAATCGGGCGCGGGCGATCGCCCAGGGAGAACTCTGGACGAAGATGGATGACGACGACTTTTATGCGCCTCGCTACTTGAGCGATCTCATCCGAACGATGAGAGAAACTCATGCTGATGTTGTGGGGAAGGGCACGTTCTATGTGTATCTTAAAGGAGAGGACCGCCTTCTGCTCAATCCGCTCGCAAAGGACAATGCCCCCACAGAGCGGTTCTTGCACGGCGGCACCCTGCTTGCGAATCGGCGTGCCGTGGAGGCAGTCCCTTTTCAGCCTGTGATTCAAGGAACAGATTCTCTCTTCCTGCAGCATTGCAAGCTGCTCGATCTACGACTCCATTCTAGTGATCGCTTTAATTTCGCCTACATTCGCTACCCCTCCGCTGCCCATCACACTCACGGGATCTCAAATGCGAGCTACACGAAGAATTGCCTCCAAATTGCTCAGGGCTTCCGGAAAGACCTCATCGTTTGCTGATTCAGATTTCTCTCACTCAGCAAACAACCTCTTTTAGGAAGCCTGCCTGCTCACTATTCTGAAACTGTGACACCCGTCCCGCTCGTGACCGTCTACATTCCGACCCGACATCGGCCTGAAATGCTTAGACGTGCGCTACAATCAGTCCTCATTCAAGAGTACCCTCAACTGGAAATACGGGTTGTCGTTGACGGGCCGGATCCAGCCACCGAGTCGCTACTCATGACTTTCAAGGGGGACCCTCGAATCATCAGCACTGTCCTTCCGACGTCCAGCGGCGCGTGTCGAGCAAGAAATACAGCCATCTCCTCGGCCCGTGGAGAGCTGATCACCGGGCTCGATGACGACGACGAGTTCTTGCCCCACCATGTAAGTCATCTGGTCAGACAGTTATGTCAGAGTCGCGCTGCATTCGTCTGCACCACAAGTGCGCATCGCCGGAAGAACATCGACATCGTCCGCCACGCTTTTACCGGTCGCGTGAATCTTGAGGCACTTCGACGACAAAACGTAGTGGGCAATCAAGTGCTCACGTACACTTCGTATCTCCAGTCGCTTGGCGGATTCGATGAAAATTTGCCTGCTTGGCAAGACTACGACCTCTGGCTTCGGCTTTGTGAGCGCTACGGATATGGTTGGCGCACAGATGCCAGAAGCTATATTCAACATCTTGACCATGAACTCGAACGGATCAGCTCGCCTGAACGGATTCGTAAAGCCTACGAACTGTTCGTGGAGAAACACCATGACATTCTCAGTGAAACTGACCGCGTCTCACTCGAACTATTGATGTTCGCGACAAGCCACGAGAAAATTCCTTGGTCCAAACTTGGAAGCTATTTCAGAGCTGGCTTAGCACGTCGAGCAGCCTCCGCGGCGGTCTCAAATCATCTACCATTTCTTCGCCCCTGGATCCGACAGCTCCAGGCTATGAAGCGCATTCCGCGCAACTGATGCCAAAGCCTTCCTCGATTGTCCCCACGTTCCTCCTGAACTAGTGTTGACCACCTTGAGTGTTACACAGTTGAGTCTAATTGCTTGCGGAATCTTGTTGGTGCTCATCCTCTACAAGACCCGCCAGCGTTTCGGAAAAGTCGACCATCGCGTTGCAAAGTTGCGAAGTGATCTGAGGCTACAGAGCCAACGACTACAAGAAATGCAAGAGCAGAATACAGCATCGATTCTGAAAGCGTTGAACTCACATCGAAAGACGATGGCAAATGACGCCCTTGAACTCGGTTACCTGCAGTCGATCAATAGTTCGTTTGAGTTCGCATATCCTGTTTTTTTCGGTGCTTGGGCAGTGGATGGCTACTCGGCTCGCGCAATTATCGACAACATTGAGAGACTAAGACCTCAAGTAATCCTTGAGCTCGGCTCGGGGAGCTCCACGGTGATCACCGCCGCAACTTTGAAGAAGCTAGGGTTAAACAAAACACGCCACATTGCAGTCGATCATAAGTCGGAGTTCTTGGAAATTACCCGACGGAACCTTCAACTTCAGGGACTGGAAAATCGAGTCGAACTCTGGCACTGCCCGCTCAGCGATGCGCAGGGCGACGAGCCGCCTTGGTACAGCGGCATTCCAGAGAAGCTTCTAAAGACGTCTGTTGATCTCATGCTTGTGGACGGACCGCCTGGTGCATTGCATCCCCATGCACGACGCCCTGCCATGGACGTGCTCTACGACAATCTGAGCGAGGGAGCAGTGGTTCTGCTCGACGATGCTGCTCGAAATTTGGAACGGGAAATTGTAGCTGAATGGAAAGCTCGCTTCCCCAATCTCAGTGTGCGCTTCTTTGACCGCGGAAAAGGTTACGCGGAAATCACGCGAGTGAAGCCTACTGAGAACTAGCGGCAAGTACCCAGTCTTCGAGATCGCTCTCCAGGACGCGCTCTGGTTCCACTTGCGTAAACTTCAGAATCTCTACCCTGACCACGCTTGATTCGACTCTACCGGAATGACTCGGCCCATCGTCTAGACCGAAAACAGCTACACGACGACACTGTAACGATGGCGGACGGTCGATCGCGTGCCTCATGGACTCTTCATTGAGCAGAAGAACGGTGCGAACTTGTACGTCATCGCCAGCACTGACGCGTTGAAGTTCATTCTCTTGAAGAAGCAGAAGAACTCTGGGTTCCAACGTGCGTATCACGTCGCAGTCGTAGTCTGGCCAATGAAATATTCCCACGCGTAAGCCTTGTCTATTCCAGGCAGGCAGAGAATCTAAGACGCGCTCAACTCGAGCTTGTGATTGCGAGAAGTCAGCGACAATCATGACATCGAGGTCGAGCTTCGACTCTCGTTCCGGCAACATCGCCCCGGGGGCAGGAAAGGGCCGTGATTCAGTCCGCTCGATACGCGGGGTTCGGTTGGTGGGGTGCCTCGCCAGCCAAAACGCCGCAGACTCCTTATAATCTCTTCGTACCCCGTGAAAACGCGTATTGACATGGGTCGTACCCTGCTGAGTCAGCGAATCAGGCCGTTCCATCCCAAAACTGAGAGGCACGCCCCGAGCCACCCTAGCGATGCGTCCAAATCGATGCTCAATACGCTTGATAAGCTCGGTATCAGCTGCAATCCGCACCTCATCCCATCCCCCAAGTTCCTCAAGCAAGGCTCGACGGGCTAGAAGCGAGGAGCTGTTGAGCAAAACTCTAGCGGGCAGAACCCTCGATTGCGGACGAAAGTAAAGATGCCGGTAGCATCGCACCCAATTGCTCAGGCTCGCTACTGGTGACTTTTCACTGAGAACAGCTTTCATCTGCAGCTCGATCTTCTGAGGATGAGACCAATCATCAGTGTCATGAATCGTAACATACTCGCCCGAAGCGAGACTTAGACCTCGATTGCGTGCCGCGTAGGATCCTTGATTGACGCTTTGTCTCACGACGCTAATCCGTGCATCTCGCTTCGCAAAGTCCTCTGCAACCTCTGCAGTACGATCTGAACTACAATCATCCACGACGATGATCTCAAGGTTTCTCCATGTCTGTCGAATTAGGCTTTCAAGGGCAATGTGTAGCACCGCCTCGGCGCCATAAGCAGGGATCAGAACAGTGACACAAGGCTGTTCTGACACTGCCACGGAGCAGGTGATTGGATGACAAACGATGTTCTCAATACTCAGCGGCTCGTTTGAATTTCGCAACTGAAGCTCTGAGAGTTCGGCGCGCTGATACACTTCATTGATCAACGCCAACCGGCGCTCGTCGTATTCAACTCCTAGGCTCTGGGCATGGGAGGCATACCCATTGGCGAGCGCCAGTAAGATATGTGGCGAGAACTTCCCTTCCACGTGTCGCTTCGCCAACTGCTCGCGTCCGAGTTCGGGTTCTCCTTGCATCATCAATGCATCGGCTTCGAGCAGCAACGTTGAATCTGAAATCGACTCGTGCGAGGCAAGGCGCGCAATCACAGCATAGTGATGGCTCGATTCATAGTTACCGTGACTGGCGTGCCAGCTCGCCAAACACTCCGCCGCCGCAAGTACTTGAATTGGCGAACTCGCACGATCTGTCACTGTATCGTACAGCTCTTTAAGCGCCGAACTAGAGAACCCTCCCCATAACCTTTCCGACATGCGCTTAACGGGGGTCAGCTCCACCGCGTGTTGCGCTCGAATGCGACTCCTCAGTCTGCGAACAATCCGGCGCGGCAACCTAGGTAGAACTTGGCTGCGGACAAAATTCTGAACGGAGGGCATATACTTTCCAAGTCCTACAAAGAGAGCTCGTGACACGCAACTCATGGCCGTTGAGGGAAACGTGTCATATCGGGGCACAAGGCGCTTCGAAAGTTGATAGCGTGCTGCCTGCGATTTGCCTACCTTGCCTTTGACCCGGACGGAGTTAAGGTTCGGATCTGGCTCACGGAGCAATTTTATTGCGTCTTTGTGAACCGAATCTGCCGCCGCACCGGCTCGAGAACGATAGTGAAACTCCCCTCGCTCCGACGTATCATCAAGATTGCTCCCCGGCCGCTGCGCAAGCTTGTTCGGCACAAAATCCTGCCCGTTCGAGTCTCCGAGCGCGCGGCTCAACTGCTCGGGATCAGGGAGACCGGGGTGAGCAACGACGTGATCTCGCCAGTGACTGGACAAGTCATTCAGTCTTCGAAGAAACTGGAGCTGAAGCTTTGGGGAGGATTCTCTCAACACGCCTTGCGTGACCTTCAAGCACTGAAGGCGAACAGCAACACCAGCAAGGGAGAAGTAGCTGCGGCTGCCCGGACATTATGCGCCTGGTATGCAAGTCACGCCCAACCGCAGGCAGCGCTCAAGAATGCAACCGTAGCTCGTCTTGCTCACCCCAAAACTGCACTCAATGATCTCCAGGTTATTCTCGAAAGCGAGTCTCTACTCCTACTAGGCAGAAACCAATCCGCCCGACGACTGCTCGACTCTGCTCTCGAGAGACGCCCCAAGAACCCACATCTTCTACTTGCCCTTGCCAACACTTACACGACGTCCAGCGCGCCCGCAGCAAACAGCGATGACCGACAACGTTTGGCACTGCTCAACAAGATCTATGAGAACGCGGGCTTAGCCACGCTCGTTCTGAAGGATGAATCTAAGCCACTGGCGCTCAGCAATATCAGTGGCCGCGCCACGCCCACCGTATCGAAAGAAGACCAACCCAAGATCACAGTTCTCATCCCCGCATATTGTTGTTGCGATACGCTCGAACACGCGGTCGAGAGCCTTCTCGCCCAAAGCTGGCAGAACCTTGAAATCATCATAGTGGATGATCAAAGTCCTGATGCCACGTTTGAGTTAGCGCGTCGGCTGGCCGCAGAGCACCCGCAAGTCATTGCTCTTCGGCAGGAGCAGAACAGCGGATCGTACGCAGCCAGAAACCTCGCTCTTCAGCACGCAACCGGTGAGTACATCACCGTGCACGACGCGGATGATTGGTCACATCCCCAGAAGCTAGAACAACAATTCATCCACCTCAAAAAAAAGCGCACTCAGGCAAATATCAGTGATTGGGTGCGCTGTCTCCCGCACCTTTACTTTAAAGGCGGCGCGCGCATTGGAAAAATTAAAGTCATTCGAAATCACAGCTCTCTTCTGGTGAGCAGGAAACTTCTCCTCACACTCGGGGGTTGGGACGAAGTGCGCATCTCCGCAGACGTCGAATTGATCAAACGTCTTGAAGCATCCTTGGGCATCTCTGCCTTACCTCGAGCACATGTCGGAATTCCCTTAGCATTCGCTTTGGAACAAGACACCTCGCTGACGCGACAGGGCCCCACCCACGTATTCACCCTGACGCACGGTATTCGACGAGACTATCATGAGAGCGCGCGCTATTGGCGCGAAACTCAAGGTGCGTCTGCCGGGTGGAAGCACCAATCAAGCTCCGGCCAACGCGACTTCCCCGCCCCAGATCTCATGTTGAAGGACCGCGCTGCAGAACAGGTTCTTGATCTCCTTGTCATCATGGACTTTGGCATCGAAGGGGGAGCATACGTTTCAACAAAGAACTATATCGACGCGGCCGTATCAATGGGACTCCGCGTAGGCGTCTTTCATTGGAGGCGTTACGATCTGAACCCGACACGGGCTCCAGCTCCTGAAATCCTAGAGCTTCTCCAAAGTGGAAAAATCTTCAGAGTATCGCCGAGCGAAAAGGTCACGGCTGATACAATCGTTGTCGGCTACCCGGTAATTCTCAACTACCCCATCGATCGACCGCCACAACTCACCTGCCAACGCGTGGCTATCATCACGAATCAGATGAATGCCCGTCTCTATAGCGGGGGAGATGTTCAATATGAACCATCAAGCATCTCTCAACAGATTGAGCAATGGCTTGGGCGACGCCCAGTGTGGATTCCCATCTCCGAACTGGTGCGTGAACTCATGGAAACCAATGGCAATTATGCGCCGATCTCAAGCGATACCTGGACACCGCTGATCCAGACCTCCGACTGGTTTGAGCGAAAGCTGAAGTGGAAGAACTCCCCCGCGCGTCCGCCGATCATTGGTCGACATGCCAGGGACCACTACACCAAGTGGCCAGAATCTCCGGAAGCCATCAAAGCCGCGTACTGCGCCAACCAGCCGTGCGAGGTGCACCTTCTGGGCGGTGCGGCCCACGCACTAACGAAAATCCAAAAGTGCCCCTCCAATTGGGTCATCCACGAGTTCGGGAGCATGCCCGCGATGGAATTCCTCTCCGGGCTGGACTTCTTTGTTCACTTTCCATTGGAGGATTATATTGAGGAGTTCGGTCGGGCTGTACTTGAAGCCATGGCCGCAGGAGTTCCCGCAATTCTTCCTCCGGTCTTCAAGTCTACTTTCAAAGACGCAGCACTCTATGCGGAACCGGAAACGGTGTGGTCGCTCGTTGAACGGATATGGAATAGTGAGGAGGCCTACTTAGAGCGCGCTCGCGAAGGACGGCGATTCGTAGCCGAAAATAGTGACTGGACGCAAATGCCACAACGTTTAGAACGCCTCAGATCAGGTTCCTAGACGACTCACTCTGCAATCTGACAATCGATGGCCATCAGCACAGTGTTCAGAACCCTTTGGCGAATGCTCGACTCGCGCGGTCGCGTACGCCTAATCTTCTTGATCCTCAGCCTGTTCGTTACCGGCTGTTTCGAAATGGCGGGTATGCTCGCCATTTTCGGATTCATCCGCGGCCTTTCCACGGACGACCTTGGTCATCGTAGCGGACCAGTCGCAACCGTAGTGCGAAAACTTCTCGGCTCGCCCATCAGCGACTGGGACTACGGGATTTGGGGCGGAGCAGTACTCATCTCGGTAATTCTCATCAAGAATGGTCAAGGTACTCTCGGCCGCTTCTATCTGGCTCGCTTTTTCTCGAAGCTCAACCAACGCATCACAGCCCGGCTCTACGACGCTTACCTCAATTCGCCCTACGACGAATATCTCAAGAGTCACGCTCTGCCTGCTAAAGAGCAAATCAACGGAACGTATGCGTTGTTCGGCAAATGCTTCACCGCAACGGCGCAGGTGCTCTCCGATAGCGCCATCCTGCTCATGATTGCGTTACTGCTAGCAATCGTGGATCCCTGGCTCACGCTTGGAATGATCGCCCTATTCGGGGTCATGGGAACAGCTCTTCACGCTTGGCTACAATCAATCCTGAAGAGGATCGGCCGTGACGAAGGTAAAGCAAAGTCGAAAACAACTGAGCTCATCGACGAAGGCATCGCCGCCTTCATCGACGTTCGCCTCAAGAACGCTGCTCGCCACCATGTATCCGCTTATCGGCGCTATCTTGCAAATCATGCTCAGGCCGAGCGGCGTACTCAAGCTCTCAGACGTCTGCCCCGTGCCGCAAACGAGATCCTGCTCGTCTTCGGGATTGTACTTGCCGTCATCTATGTCGTTGGTGACGGCAACTCCTTGAGCGATGCTCTCCCCACGATGGCGATTTTCGGTTTTGCGGGAATTCGCGCGAATGGAGCCATGTCACGGATCCATGCAGCTGCCCAAGTACTCAGGCAGAAGGCAGATGAGTTTGAAAAGCACTACGATAACCTGGTACGCCTTGTTCCTAACGTTATTCGAAAACAAGCCGAACCCGAAAATACTGTTGGGAGATACTTTGACGACGAAGAGCCATTTCCAAAAGGCGTAGACGGACGACTTCACAAAGAAATCGTCTTCGAGCGGGTCGACTACACATATCCTGGTGCAAGCACCCCCGCGCTGAAGAACATTAGCCTCACGATCCCGCGCGGCTCATTCGTGTCATTTTGCGGGCCATCTGGCGGTGGAAAGTCCACATTGCTTTCCTTGATACTTGGGATGTTAGAGCCGCAAAGTGGAACGATCGCCTGCGATGGCTGGCCTATCCAAAAGCATATTCGCGCCTGGCACCGAAATATTGGGTACGTCAATCAAAACATTTTCATTGCGCGAGGCACGGTTCGGAAAAACGTATGTCTCGGAACCCCTGTCGAAAACATCGACGAGAACCGAGTTCGTGAAGCCCTCGCTCAGGCCCAGGCTCTTGAGTTCGTAGAGGCACTCCCACGCAATATCAGCACTAAGCTGAAAAAAGGGGGCAAGGGCCTGTCCGGTGGTCAACGACAAAGACTTGTGATTGCTCGAGCACTCTATGAAGATCCGGACATCCTCATTTTCGACGAAGCTACGGCCGCGCTCGACAATATTACCGAACGAGAGATTGGCCGAGCGATCGAGAAGTTTCGCGGACAGAAAACTATTATCTGCGTTGCCCACCGTCTGTCTACGATTCGGGACAGCGACAGGATCTACGTCATCGATGGCGGCAAGATTATCGCTGGAGGCACTGCCGAATGGCTCATGGAACATTGTCCACTCTATCGCGAAATGGCTGAAGCTGGTGACGTCAGAGTCAACGAAGCGGTGGGTTAGAAGAAAACACCAGACGCTAGATTATCGAGCCGCTCAACGAGAAAACTTTTCTCGTACAAAATTGCGTCCCGCGCGATAGACCCGCTTCAGCGCAATACCCAGAGAGCCTGGACTGATGCCTTTCTTAAGTAGCGCTCGCGCTTCAGCATCTGATGGTAACGACAAGGATTGGGGTACTTGCCCACGCCGGGCCACAGCTCGAACAGCTTCACGCGTTCGGCCGTTCTCGAACACAGAATCGACGCGCTCGCAGGACAGAATTTCGTAGCCAGCCAACTTCAAGAGTGTCGAAAGCGATGATGGACAGAAGAAATTGATGTGGGTCACTGGCTCTTTTCTGCGTGGAGGCCCGCCCTTCAATTCAAGCGGCACCTCTACAAAAATCAAACCATCCGTTCGCAAGAACGCACGAAGCTCCTTCGCCAATATGAGAGGCTCAGCAAGATGCTCCATCACATGGCTGCACAGAATGATGTCAAACACTCGCTCTTCAGGAACCTCCTGAAGAGTGCTCCCCAACCATTCGATGTCCTCTGGAACGGTGTTCACGTAGTCCACCACACTGCAACTGACTCCGCGCTCAATGAACGAGCGAAGCAAGTCGCCCCGGCCACCGCCAAAATCCATCAGATCCCTGTGATCCTTCAAGTAGGGTTCGACCGACTCGAACACCGGCCGAGAGCGCTTCGCTCCAAGCGTGCTCTTCCGCGACGAGGAGGCTTTCTTCACTCCCATGTCGGTCAAAGTTCCGCTCCTTGCCTGAGCCTGCTCCCTATCATCCTGATAAGCGTGAGCAAGAAAGCGATACTTGTCATCGAGATCGGCCGCAGTTGGTCGAGGAAAGTAGCAAACAAAGCCGCACTTTCGACACAGCTCAAAGTTAATGAGAAATTCTCGGGCTTCCGGGAGCCACACTTCAAAAAGCACGCGACGTCTCTTGGCAAGAAACGAAGAACCAAGAATATTCTCAGGCGTATATCGCTGATGGCCGACGCGCTTCCAATTGTCGGATCCACAAACTGGACACAAGCCCTTCTGAATCATTCCCGATCTTTTAGCGCATCACAAACGAATTCAAAGCCCTTCGACAACAACCACCCAGTAATGCTTCGCGACGTCGGATAAAGGGCTCTAGACAGACCGGCGGCCTCGAACAGCACCCCCCAACCGATCAGTCGCCACGAGCCTTGAGAGGCGAGATCTTGAACAATGCAGCTGTTGCTGTCTTCTTGACTAGCCAAGCGTGAGGCGACTTCCTCAATAGAGCAAATTGCCTCGGCCAGGACCGGGAGCGCCTCCGCTTCACGAGAATCGCATCAATTTGCTGTTCTCTCAGCCTATCTACGAAGTGCCGGTCTGGCTTGGGTTGAGGTTCCCGCGACCACCACATCGACTCTGGAGCCAGACGCCAAGTATCCATCATCGGTCGGTAAGCAGAGCCATCGGTTTGAACGGCTACCGGGCGAAGACTGAACTGCGGACCGAAGCCCCAATAATACTGTGTCTGCTTGTACCCTAGCCACGTAACGCGAGATCCTTTGGGCAACTGTTTCATCAGCTTCCAATCTCGAGCACCACTCCAAAGCCATTGTTGATCAGAGTCGACCTTAGACCGACATAAGGAAAACGTCCCGACGACCGAAATGACGACTACAAGCATTGCCGAGAAGTGGGCAAAACGACCAGTACCAAGACAGGTACTCCGAATCCACGCCAATCGCGGGCCCAGAAATCCCGCCGCCGAACCGAGGACGATGAGCCCCAACACCCAAAGCTCCTCAGCTCTGGGCAACACAACCACTAAGATCAACACCGCGATGGAAGTACGTTGCAACTTCTCGAGCTGAACCGCAGCCAACACAAATCCTAGTGCAACAACCCCTACGAAGAACCTCAAACGAATATCAATCGAAGTGTTCTGAAGATTGGCGGTACCTGAAAACGGACCGAGCACAATCACACCCAAGAGCAGTATACCCAAACCCCATAGGAAGATGAGTCGCGATTCGACCTTTCGCTGCTTCACCCACGCCCATAGCGCTGCACCTGGCGCCGCTGCGTAACCGAATGCTGCTACGAAGGCCACGGATCTTGGCCAATCCACAAGCTCCTCAAATGCACGAGAGAGGCCCGCTTGATCTTGTTCCTTCAGACTTACCCAGAGCGATGTTGAGGCTCTCGTCTCCGCATCGAGCGGCCCTTCAAATCCTGCAATGGCAGCAGGAAAAAACGGATTCCCCGTAAGCAGCCAATTTCGAATATACCAAAACCCTCCTGCAATCAGCGCACAGCCAACAAACGTGAGGACGACTCGCCCCCCTGAGCGCCAATAAGGGCGCCCAAGAAGCACGAAACTAAGCGCAAGAACTGACGGGGGTCCAAAAGTGACCTTGGTACCCACCGCCAACCCGATCAGAGCCCCGGCAAATCCCAGCTCCACGAGTGGCGGTCTCCCCGATGAGGTCCCGGAACCACGCAAACAAAAGTAGGCGCCCGCACACATCAACGAGGAAGCAGCCAGATCAGTTGAGGAGTATCCCTTGGCTTGGTGCAGATGCGGTGCACTAACGAGGACCAAGGTAGCCCCAGCAACGCCAAACGAAGCGCTCGAACCTAGCTCGCGACAAAGTCCATAAATGGCCACGCTGCATGAGCAAAGCCAAAAGAGCCCAGCAAGAGCGTGAAAGCTATCCACTCCAGTTGGTCCAACAAACCACAGTGTGAACAGCTCCGCGTTCGCAGGATAAAACGCGTGATAATTATACGGCGCAAGAACGAAGGACTGCTCTTGTAGCCAGTGGGCTGGCATCGTTGCGTGATAGCTAAAGTCATCCCAATCAAGATGCATCGGCTCCACCAACTGCTGCACAACTGCCGCAAACAGGAAGTAGACCCACATAGCGAGTGAGGCGCCAAGTGCCGCCCTCTCAGCCATTGATTGAACAGGCGGTATATCAGTCGAAGCTTTCCCTCTGACACGCGATGCAAACCAGACCAAAGGAAGTGCAACCAGCACTGCACCAATCGCGATTCCTGGGCCCGTGAGACAAGCCATAAGCCCCAATCCCTGCAATTCCAAAGAGACAATCACGGGAAACGCAAAGACGAAGCTCACGATTCGCAGGGTCACCGCCGCTTGGGGAAATAGAATTCGGGACGCCGCCCAAGCTGCAGCAACTCCAGCGATCTGCGTCGTGCAGAATAAAACGAAAGTGGTCAACGAGCGAAGCGTCCCCCGCTACTGGATACCCCGTCAACCATCCCAGGATATGTCGTGTCAGATCTAGTTCCGCCCTCTGCGAAGATCCACCGAATGGTGCGTTTCGCATTGCGCAACTGCAAGCGTCATCTGACGTCCGATGCTAGCTTCTGGCCCGCTGCTCCGCGAAGCCGCACAAAAGACGAAAGCCCCTTCAAGCGTTAGCTCGAAGGGGCTTTCTAAGATTAACCCGGCGACGTCCTACTCTCCCACAGAATTTCTCCTGCAGTACCATCGGCTCCGACAAGCTTAACTTCCGAGTTCGGGATGGGATCGGGTGTGGCCTTGTCGATATCGACACCGGAAATATTTGGGCGTCTACAATAGCTAGCGCGTTTTCGTGTTACGCGCGGAATCCTTCACAGTCTTTCGACCGTTTGGGAGCCATGTGAGTCAACTCAAGGTTGACTGCACCCGGACTCCGGACTCCAACTGAAATGTTTGCCTTAGCGAATAAGGTCAAGCCTCTCGTACCGCTTAGTACTGGTTAGCTCCGCACATTGCTGTACTTCCACACCCAGCCTATCAATCTAGTAGTCTACTAGCGGACTTATGAGGCCATAAAGACCTGGGATACCTAATCTTGAGGCGGGCTTCCCGCTTATATGCATTCAGCGGTTATCCTTTCCGAACGTAGCTACCCGGCTATGCCACTGGCGTGACAACCGGCGCACTAGAGGTTCGTCCACTCTGGTCCTCTCGTACTAAAAGCAGACCCTCTCAAGTATCCTGCGCCCACGGCAGATAGGAACCGAACTGTCTCACGACGTTCTAAACCCAGCTCGCGTGCCGCTTTAATTGGCGAACAGCCAAACCCTTGGGACCTGCTCCAGCCCCAGGATGCGACGAGCCGACATCGAGGTGCCAAACGGCGCCGCCGATATGAACTCTCAGGCGCCATCAGCCTGTTATCCCCAGAGTACCTTTTATCCGTTGAGCGATGGCCCTTCCATGCGGTACCACCGGATCACTAACACCTGCTTTCGCAACTGCTCGACCTGTCGGTCTTACAGTAAAGCTCCCTTGTGCGTTTACACTCTACGGCTGGTTTCCAATCAGCCTGAGGGAACCTTCGTGCACCTCCGTTACGCTTTAGGAGGTGACCGCCCCAGTCAAACTGCCCACCAGACAGTGTCCCTCATCCGGATTACGGATGCAGGTTAGATTCCCAGAATATCCAGGGTGGTATTTCAAGGTTGGCTCCATCGAACCCAGAAGCCCGATTTCAACGCCTCCCACCTATCCTACGCAGAATATCCCGAAAATCACTGCCAAGTTACAGTGAAGGTTCATGGGGTCTTTCCGTCTTGCCGCGGGTAGAGGGCATCTTCACCCCCAATGCAATTTCGCTGAGTCTCCGGTTGAGACAGTGCGGATGTTGTTATGCCATTCGTGCAGGTCGGAACTTACCCGACAAGGAATTTCGCTACCTTAGGACCGTTATAGTTACGGCCGCCGTTTACTGGGGCTTCGGTTCACTGCCTCGAATTGCTTCTAACAGATCCCCTTAACCTTCCAGCACCGGGCAGGCATCAGACCCTATACGTCCACTTGCGTGTTCGCAGAGTCCTGTGTTTTTAGTAAACAGTCACAACCGCCATTTCACTGCGACCCCCCTAAGCTCAGAGCGCAAGCTCATCACCAAAAGGGGCACACCTTCTCCCGAAGTTACGGTGCCAATTTGCCGAGTTCCTTAACCGGAGTTCTCTCACGCGCCTTGGAATATTCTTCCCACCCACCTGAGTCGGTTTGGAGTACGATCACTTGAGTGGCTCTGCGCGCGGCTTTTCTAGGAAGCATAGGATCACTCAGTATCTGACTCTAAGAGTCAGCCTCATCACCTCTCGGCTTTAGATCACCGTTTGTCCCTATTGGGTCCTAGTGATCCGGCCTACCGGCTTAAACACAGACAACCATGCGCTGTGCTGAGCTACCTTCCTTCGTCCCCGCTCGCTTCAATGCCATCCCAAATGGTGTAGGAATGTTGACCTACTTTCCATCGCCTACGCCTTTCGGCCTCGGCTTAGGTATCGACTAACCCGTGGGAGGATTATCCTTCCCCAGGAAACCTTGGGCTTACGGCGTGAGGGTTTCTCACCCTCATTATCGCTACTCATGCCTGCATATTCACTCGTCATGGCCGATAGTAGTCGTTACCGTCTACCGCGTATCTCCATGACGACGCTCGCCTACCACTCCCTTACGGAAGTTCGAAGCTTCGGTACTAGTCTTAGCCCCGTTAAATTTTCGGCGCAGGTTCGCTTGACCAGTGAGCTATTACGCTTTCTTTAAAGGGTGGCTGCTTCTAAGCCAACCTCCTGGTTGTCTGGGCGCTCCCACATCCTTTTACACTTAGACTAGATTTAGGGACCTTAGCTGTCGATCTGGGCTCTTTCCCTCTCGGCTACGAAACTTATCTCCCGCAGCCTGACTCCCGGACAGTTGTCACAGGCATTCGGAGTTTGAATGGGTTTGGTAATCTGGTGAGACCCCTAGCCCAATCAGTGCTCTACCTCCTGCGCAATTCATCCGAGGCTATACCTCAATATATTTCGACGAGAACCAGCTATCTCCCGGCTTGATTAGCCTTTCACTCCAACCCACAGCTCATCCCCTACTTTTTCAACAGTAGTGGGTTCGGTCCTCCAGGCGTTGTTACACGCCCTTCAACCTGGCCATGGGTAGATCGCACGGGTTTCGGGTCTACGAGATGCGACTGCTCGCCCTGTTAAGACTCGCTTTCGCTGCGGCTACACCTATCGGCTTAACCTCGCCACATCCCGTAACTCACAGGCTCATGATGCAAAAGGTACGCGGTCGCACAGGTCAAAGACATAGTGCTTCCACTGCTTGTAGACGTACGGTTTCAGGTACTATTTCACTCCCCTCGCCGGGGTACTTTTCACCTTTCCCTCACGGTACTCGTTCACTATCGGTCGATAAGTAGTATTTAGCCTTGGAGCATGGTCGCCCCAGATTCCCACCGGATTTCACGTGTCCTGTGGTACTCGGGTGTCTTTAACGAGGGTTTGACTTTTCGTGTACGGGGCTGTCACCCGCTGTGGCCGGCCTTTCCATACCGTTCCACTAAACCAAACCTTTGTAACTCGTTGGAGGGATACTGCACCTCCCAAAAGATCCCACAACCCCGTATATGCAACGCCAGTAAGCTTACACATATACGGTTTGGGCTGTTCCCCGTTCGCTCGCCACTACTGAGGGAATCTCAATTGAATTTCTTTTCCTGAGGGTACTTAGATGTTTCAGTTCCCCTCGTTCGCTACGTGTGGCTATGTATTCACCACACGTTATATGGGTTGTCCCATTCGGAAATCTCCGGATCAAAGCTTGTTAGCAGCTCCCCGAAGCTTATCGCAGCTTCCCACGTCCTTCGTCGCCTCTTATCGCCTAGGCATCCACCGTACGCCCTTTGTAGCTTGACCTTATTCCTAAGGCACGCATTTAGCTGAAGTCCGGAGTCCGAGTGATTAAGCAGGAACTCTCTCGAGTATCCGACCTAATTCTGATTCGTCTCCGTTCCAGCGTAACTCGATTTGCTGCTCACCTCTCGGCTTGCAGCGCAAAATTGCTAGCTATTATTTGGACGCTCAAATATTCAATTATCAGGGAACTTGTGAGTCTTCTGTGAAGACTCCCGATGACTTGTCGCCATCGAACCGAAGCAGTGCTTCGGAAAAACTTTTACAGGGTTGTTCGCTCTTCGATTCTTCGATTCGGTAGCCGCCGCGCTCCTGAGCGCTTGGCAACTACTGTTTCGTGAATTCTGTGGAGCTGAACGGGATCGAACCGATGACCTCAGGCATGCAAAGCCCGCGCTCTCCCAACTGAGCTACAGCCCCTTCCTTTTGAAAGGGCTGATGCAGCCCCTTCCCCCATCGAGCTAAGCTCGCTGGGGCCCCCTTCCCAACTCGACCTGCGGTCCGCACCTCCTACATAGTCGGTGGCGGGTCCTCAGTCCCTCGTTGCGTTGCAACATTGTTTTGTTGCCCCGCGACAGGTTGTTGCAGAAAAGGACGGGTGTTTGAGGAAAGACCTTCGTTCAACTGACCGGCGCGACATAAAGTCGCTGCCCGCTACTGCGTCGCCAGAAGAGCAGTGGGCCGAGGCAGACTTGAACTGCCGACCTCACGCTTATCAGGCGTGCGCTCTAACCAGCTGAGCTACCGGCCCGAAGGGATGACGCCACTTGCTAAAGCAAGTAGCAATCTCGGTCCCTCAAAACTGAACCCTATGATTATATCTACGTTAGCAACATTCGGGAAATGAATTTCGTTTGTTGCCTTCTCATTCACACGAGTAATGACCTTTAGTAGCCTATCCAAACTGCTTGTCTCCGATGTGGAGAAGTGTCTCGTGAAAGACACGTCCTAGCGGGCTTTCGCCGAGCTAGAAACCAAAGCGGGATAGAGCTCCTTAGAAAGGAGGTGATCCAGCCGCAGGTTCCCCTACGGCTACCTTGTTACGACTTCACCCCAGTTACCAACCACTCCTTGGGGCCTTACCTCCCTTGCGGGTTAGTACAGGCACTTCTGGAGCAATCAACTCCCATGGTGTGACGGGCGGTGTGTACAAGGCCCGGGAACGTATTCACCGCTGCCATGCTGATCAGCGATTACTAGCGATTCCGACTTCAAGGAGTCGAGTTGCAGACTCCTATCCGTACTGAGGCCACTTTTTTGAGATTGGCTCCCCCTCGCGGGTTCGCGACCCATTGTGGTGACCATTGTAGCACGTGTGTAGCCCTGGACATAAGGGCCATGAGGACTTGACGTCATCCCCACCTTCCTCCGGCTTAACGGCCGGCAGTCCCGCTAGAGTGCCCAACTTAATGCTGGCAACTAGAGGTAGGGGTTGCGCTCGTTGCGGGACTTAACCCAACATCTCACGACACGAGCTGACGACAGCCATGCAGCACCTAACTGCAGATTCTCCGAAGAGCACACCAGCCTTTCGGCCAGCTTTCTGCACTTTCTAGCCCAGGTAAGGTTCTGCGCGTTGCGTCGAATTAAACCACATGCTCCACCGCTTGTGCGGGCCCCCGTCAATTCCTTTGAGTTTTAGCCTTGCGGCCGTACTCCCCAGGCGGAGTGCTTAACGCGTTAACTACGGCACCAGAAGGGTCAAAGCCTCTGACACCTAGCACTCATCGTTTACGGCGTGGACTACCAGGGTATCTAATCCTGTTTGCTACCCACGCTTTCGCGTCTCAGCGTCAGTAATCGTCCAGAAGGCCGCCTTCGCCACCGGTGTTCCGCTTGATATCTACGAATTTCACCTCTACACCAAGCATTCCACCTTCCTCTCCGATACTCTAGCTCTGCGGTATCGAATGCACTTCCACGGTTGAGCCGCGGGATTTCACATCCGACCAACAGTGCCGCCTACACGCGCTTTACGCCCAGTAATTCCGAACAACGTTTGCACCCTCTGTATTACCGCGGCTGCTGGCACAGAGTTAGCCGGTGCTTGCTAAATGGATACCGTCATCGCACAGGGTATTAACCTGTACTTATTCGTCTCCATCCACAGAGCTTTACAACCCGAAGGCCTTCATCGCTCACGCGGCATCGCTGCGTCAGGCTTTCGCCCATTGCGCAAGATTCCCCACTGCTGCCTCCCGTAGGAGTCTGGACCGTGTCTCAGTTCCAGTGTGGCTGTCCATCCTCTCAGACCAGCTACCCGTCTTAGCCTTGGTAGTCCTTTACACTACCAACTAACTGATGGGCCGCAGACTCATCCCCAAGCGCGAAGTCCGAAGATCCTCCGCTTTGGCCAAAACTCCGAAGAGCCGTGGTGTTATGCTGTATTAGCGTTCCTTTCGAAACGTTATCCACCACTCGGGGGTAGATTATCTACGTGTTCCTCACCCGTGCGCCGCTTTCCTCCCCGAAGGGATTATCGCTCGACTTGCATGTGTTAAGCGTGCCGCTAACGTTCGTTCTGAGCCAGGATCAAACTCTCCAGTTTAAATCCTTTGTTTTGGATGCTGTCCTTCCGAAGAGCTTCAGACATCCTGCCCTCACTCATTCGCTCTCGCGAGATTGAGTAAGGACGACTCATTTCCTGTTTGTCATGACAGCAGTTGTTTTGCCGCTGCCTGACTAGACTCGTGCGATTTCTCGCATAATCATAGGATTCAGTTTTCAAGGACCGAGGAGAGAGTGTGTCTCTCGAAGGGGCGATGAATCTAGTCACCGTCCCGGGATTGTCAATCAGTTTTTTGAGTTTTTTCAGCGAGGCGTTTTCGGCGCCATCGCTTCGAACTCGGACTGCTACGTTGGCCGATTTTCTTTTTGATATCAAGCACTTGCTTGAGTTTTTTTAGGAAGTCGGTTGCTTCTACAAGTACCAGCTGGTGAAGCCAAACTGGAATCAAGGAGCTCGTTCTCAACTGTCCTCACATGAGGACATATTGTGGATAGAACGGACGGAGTCGTTACTGATTGAATGATCGTATTAGAAAGGAGCTGTCCATTTACCTGCGAGCGTTCGTCGCCGGTCTTATCACTGCGTGACAGTGACTGTGGATAACTTGTGAAACTCTTTCGAGTTTCTATTCCGAGCTTCTTCAACAAGAAGTTTCGAAAAGGGCCGCTCTGTAGAAGAGCTCTGCGCCCTTGGGGCAGCCGCGCTGGGGATTCGTTCGTCGCCTCAGCGGGACGCGATATATGGTACGCCTGAGCTCATCCGGCAAGTGTTTTGTTTCGATTTGTGAAAAGAAGTTTCACTTCATGATGCAGAGCTGTCCATGCGTGCAGATGATGGCTGCCGTTTCGGTCGGGTGTGCTGGAAAACCTAAACAGATGGACCGTGAAAGCGGTCGAGAACTCACGTGATCCAGTGTTCTTCTTCGATGTACCAATTGCCGAAAGGCTCGCGAACCAAGGTCCGTTCCTCGCCGGAACTCAGCCGCACCCGATAACTCTTCTCGCTGAGACTCGCGGAATCTCCAGCAATTCTGCCGAGAATGGTGACTTGAAGCACTTCGTCCGAAACTCTCACCATCGTTGGCCGACGAGAGATAGGCGAATCTTCTTTGACGTCGACTCTGATCCAGTCTCCGCGACTTGAATTCGAGTCTTCGAAGCCGGCTTCTGCGCACAGTCTCCGTCGCGCCTGACACAAGGCGCGATTAGAAGCCCCGGTCGAGCGTCGCGCGAGTTGAACGACCAAGGCGTAACCGTCTGGCAGTACCTCCACGAGAAAGCTCTTGTGGCGCGCGCGTACAACGAACTCCTGGCTCGCTCCTAGGACTGAGGCTTCAAAGAGATGCTGAAGAACAAGACGCCACTCCGCAGCGAGCACTCGAATATCAAAGGGATCCCCCTGGCCGCTGTAGTCGACGGTTTCTCCTTCCGCGTCCACAAGCGCGGCGCAGCGTGCACCTGCAGCTGCGCAGAGTTCAGTGAGGATCTCGGAGAATGGAGTGACTCCTTGATCGCGCACCGACTCAGGTCGACGTGAATTTACTGCTTTCTCCACACCAGTCGAAGAATCGGCGCGATGTCTCGCTGGGGATACACCACACCCTTCTTCCCCTCTTGTTTGATGCGTTCAAGTTCAGGCGCGTAACGCATCCCCGCGACCCCCTTGCGCAGCTCAAGCATCACTTGTTCGTCGGATGGACGCAGCGCAGGAATGATCTCCCCTGCGATCAACACATGATAACCGCCTGGTGATCCAACAATCTCACTCACATCGCCAGCCTCCTGAAGTTTGGCAAGCGCGGGGCCGTAGAATTCAGGCGCGTTCTTGAAGCGCGTGTCCTGAGGGAGCACTGGTACGACTCGGGAATCCTGGGCGACCGGCGGCAGTTCATCATGGGACAAGTTCGGATGGTCCTTGGCGAGTTCATCCATGCGCGTGACAAAGTCACCGAGATAGTGAGTCTCGAGGGCAATCGCGCGAACTCGCTCGGCGAGGGCGAAAGCCTCAGTGTCTTGCAACGGATTCTCTACTGCGATGACGGCCTCATAGGCGCGTACCGCACGGGGCCGATCGAGAAACAGCCAATTGCGCTTTCGATGCGCGTCAAGCTCGGCCTGGGTCGGGGGGCGTCCACTGAGAGCCTGCTGTTCAAGTTCTTCGACCAACGCTCGACTCAAGACGCCACGCTCGATGGGCGGAAGCGCATGGTCTTGGTCGCTGCGCGCCTTCTGGGCCAAGAGTGCGTCGTGCACAATCGCCTGAGCGTGCTCGGGCCTTTCAGCGCGTGGGGTCGCCCGCAGCCAGTTCAAGGGAAGCACTTGGAGGCCTACTGCGGCAAAAGCATCGCCCGAAAGTTGCGCCCGCGCCTGCGAATCGTGGGCTGGCTGCTGGCAACCGACGAGTAGCCCCCCAAAAAACAGAATTCCGAGACTCCTCACCCTTCTTCCTTTGCGGTTGGTTCAAAAATGCGCTGAGCGCTCAGTCCTGCGGACAGACTGATCAACCCGTAGAGCAACCCCCAGGTGTCGTCCGACTGATTCCAGGCGCGCAGAGCTAGAAGTCCAGAAAGGAAACTCGCACTGAGCAGGAGAATGGAGAGAGAAAGCAGGACTCGTCCCACGATTGAGGGAGACTAGCGGATTGATCCAAGACAAACCAGATGGCTGGCGGACAAGACTGACAACTTGGAGATTAGGGTCGAAATGCCCAATAGAGAGCTAAGAGGCCCGAGCAGAGGAGAAGGGTCAAGGGGAGTAGAGCTCGGCGAAGACCCAGAGGCGCTCCAATTCGGCTGCCTTGTAACTGGAAATACACGGCAAGATGGGCGCCAGTCCGCAGGGAGAGGAGAATCACTCCGAGGGCGACAATGTGGGCAAGTACGCCTAGTGAGGGGCGATCGACTCGCCAGGCACTCGCCAGGACGATGAGACAACTCGCAAAGACTGCCACCAAGATAGCTGCGGCTGCTCGACTGGGGGGAACACGAGGATGGAGCTCCGGACCGGGATCGTTCAGCTCTTGGAGCTTTGCTGGAGTCGAAAGCGCTCCGAGAGCAAAGGTGTAGGCCAACCAGCCGAGGGCACCGAAAACCCCGAACGGCAGGGAGAGTTCCAGGTCGCGAACTCCCCACCAGGCCAGAATCGAGCCGCCCACAAAGAGATCGAGCGCCGTCAGCATCGCGAAACGCCCTCGAGTGAGAAGCGGCGAAACGAAGAGAGAAAGGAGGGCAATGCCGCCACCCAACGCAGACAGGCTTGTCCAACCGGCCGCTGCTACCGCGGGAAGAACCGTAAGTACCCAGGAATAGGTACCAGCCAGGACAGCTGGCAAGAGCCTGGTTCGGGGTGTCGAGTTGGCGACGGGGGCCGCGAACTTTGCTTCCAGGGGCAAGGCGTCCAAGAATTGATCCTAACGCGAGGTATTGGGCACCGTACTCATCGGCGGCGTGCCACTTGGCAGTGGAGGCGCGGACTCAAGTTTGGTCCCGTAAGTATTCCAGGCCCACACGGCGGCAATCGTCATCGTCACAATGCCGAGCGCAATCGCTGCAAAGAGTCGCTTCAGGTAGGGGCGTACTTCAGAGGGCTGCTTCGCCGTCATCCAGCGCCTTTAAGATACTGCATGACGAAGAACGCCCCGAGCAAGGCGATCAAGATGAGGACGCGGGACCACAATGCGCGCTGTTTGGCCGAACTCTGAATCGCGTTGACTTCCATCATGCGCTCCTGGAGCGTGCGGATCTGAGCTTCCGCTTGGGCCAGTCGTGCTTCGAGACGGCCCTGGCGACGCTCATCGTCAAGGTTTGGCTCGGTAGCTCCGGTCAGTTCAGCCGATGTGGCTTGAGGGGATTCTTCGATTGGTTGCTCGGTCATCGGGGTTTTGGGTGGGGAATTCATAGCATGGGAATTGTGGGGTCAGGGACGAGGCTCAGCTTTCCGATGGTTTTCCCTCCCTGAATGGCAGCATGAGCCGCCGCTGCGTCTGACAGTGGAAAAGTCTGGACTGGTGTGGGCTTCAGAGCTCCTGACGCGTACCAGTCGCCAATTTGGACAAGCGCAGGGCGGAGAAGTTCCTGCTCCTCAAAGAGGTAGGAGAGATTGAAGGCCATCACGTTCTTGTTTTCGTTGGTGAGGCTCAGAGGATCGAAGCGGGGAGTGCGGAGGAAATCCCAGGCCAACTTGATCCAGTTGGTGCGGCCAGAGCCGCGGGTCAGCATGCTGTGGGCGCCGTAGATCACAAGTCGTCCGGTGGGCCGGAGACTCTTGTAGCTGCCGCGAAGGGTTTCTACTCCGTTCGCGTCGAGCACCACGTCAAAGCCTTGTGGCGTGACTTCACGAGTTCGCTCGAAGAGATTTTCGCGGCTCTTGTCGATAACAACATCAGCCCCCAAGGACTGGACTAGCTCCACTTTGTGACTGGAGCCCACCACACCCACCACTCGACAGCCGAGCAACTTCGCGATTTGCACCATCATGCTCCCAACTCCGCCAGCCGCCGAATGGATGAGCACCTCTTTTCCTTGGCTTGCGCCGCCAAGCTCGTTGAGCGCGTACCAGGCGGTCAGCGCGGCAACGGGAATCACCCCAGCCTGCAGAACACTGACCCCAGCGGGCACGCGAAGGATTTGCGAGAAGGGCACGTCGACGTGAGTGGCGTAGGCGCCAAAGCGCACCACGCCGAAGACGGCGTCGCCGATTTGAAAGCCGTCCGGATTGTCGCCATCACCAAGATTTTCGATGATGCCGGCGAATTCAAAGCCGGGTGTGATCGGCCAGCCGACGTATTCCTTCGCCGAAGGATAGAGCCCCATGCGCACGACGCAGTCGGCGAAGTTGACGCCAATTGATTCCGTTCGAACGACCGCCGATCCGGAGCTGGCTTTGAGGGGGGCGGCTTCGATCAACTCAAGGCGATTGAAGTTGCCGGGACGGCGGATTTGAATTTTCTGCATAGATGACGCCGAGAAAGGGCTCAAACGGAGAGGCTCGCCTCGACGGGCGCTTCGAGGGAAGTTTCAGCAGAAGCGGGCTTCGGCTTCTTCTGATGAGCCGCGAGGTCGAGTGGGCTTAAGGAATTGGCGCACAGAGCGCTGCGGACTGCGATGAAGGGGAAGTCCTTTTCGAAAAGGGCCTCCACGATTTCCCGGACCCGCACCGCGCCGGCTGCCGAGAGGGGCGAGCGTACCGCGAGCGAAAGCAGACGACCGACAACACCCGCTTTTCGGAGCTGCTCATCGTCTTCGGTTGTCCCCAGGCGAAGTTCGGACAGCCCGGCTTTCACATCGATGCGACGCTTGATGCCCTTGACGTCGCGTTCCACGACGACTTCAGGGCTCTCGTGATAGCGATCAAGAGCAGCTTCAAGTGCCTGCTCGGCACTGCCATTTCCTAGCGAGGCCAGATGTTCCACGGAGATGCCGATGACGTAGCGCGCCTCGTCGATGATTTTGGCGAGGCCAGGATCTTGGTCACCAAGAAACGCGGCGCCAAGGAATTCCACTCCGGCCGAGGCGGCCTGATTGAGGCGCAGCAAAAGTTCTTCAGGATCAGGCGGATCGATCAGTTTCACGTCGATGTACTCGCCGAGACTCGCCACCCCGAGCGCCAAAGCAGGAGCGAAGCTCATGTCGGGCTTCGGATGAAAGCCCTCAGTGTAGGCGGTGCGCACCCCCGCCCGACGGATCACTCGTGGAAAGTCACGAATGAAGTCGAGGTGGCCGAGCAAGGCGCTCGGACCAGTTTTCGTGAAATGCAGACGAACGCGGGTAGGCGAACTGCCGGGGCGCGGCGGACGATAGCGCTCAGGATTGTTCTTCTTGAGTCCGGGCTGCGGATCCTGGATCACCGGCAAGCTGGCGCGAGTTCCGGGAGTTTCGGCGCCCATCTTTTGCAAGAAGCCCACACGGTGCTCACGCATGCGGCTCAAATCGCAGGCGATTCCGCAATCGTAACAAACCAGCTTGCGTTGATCTTCCTCTGCTTCAGCCACATTCGTATGGTGGATGAACATGCCCTTGGCTTTGCCACAGGGAGGGCTGAGGCGACTTTGTAGCGCCTTGCGATACTCACGCGCGAGGAAGCCGTCTTCGAGACCCACATCGAGATGGTCCCAGGGCAGTCGGGCTTCGAGGGGGATCGTCGAGAGGAAAGGAGCAGTATCGATACCGAAATGCTCAAACGCTTCCATCCAAGCGTCTTTCTTGAAGTGTTCGTCCCAGGAGTCAAAAAAAGCACCATGGCGGTAGGCACGCTCAATCACGTCGCCGATACGACGGTCGCCTCGGGCAAGAACGCCTTCGAGCTCGCTCGTGGTGGAGTCGTGCAGCCTTAAGGTAATGCCCTTCTTACCGCGAAGAGCATCGCGCAACATTTTCTGTTTGCGGTCGACTTCGTCGAGGTCATCCATCGCACACCACTGAAACGGAGTGTGCGGTTTGGGAACATGCACCGAGACGCTCACGGTCACGGAGGGGCGCTTGCCGATCTTCTTGCCGACCCAAAGCGCGTTCATGCCGACGTCCGCGATACCCAGTACGTCTTCGTCTTCCTCAGTCGGGAGGCCGAGAATGAAGTAGAGCTTCATGCGGTCGAAACCTCGTGAGAAGACGCGCTCGGCCGTTTCCATGAGCTGCGCTTCGGTGACGTTCTTGTTGATCACGTCGCGCATGCGCTGAGTGCCGGCTTCGGGAGCGAAAGTGAGACCGGAGGTGCGCACTTTGCGCATGTCGTCGAGCAAGTCTTCGGCGAGACCGTAGGCGCGCAAGCTGGCGACGCTCAGGCTGACCCGTTCGGGCGCCGTCTTCTCGACCAATTTCTTGATCAAAGGCGAGATGCAGGAGACATCCGCGGTAGAAAGCGCCGTGAGGGAGACTTCGTCTTGCCCACTTTTCTTGAGAGCGTTTTCGACCGTCTGGATGATTTGATCGGGGTCGCGTTCGCGGACAGGGCGGTAGATCATTCCCGCCTGGCAAAAGCGACAACCCTCTGTGCAGCCGCGCGCCACTTCGATGCTCATGCGATCGAAAATGGCCTCGGGCCCGCCCACAGGAAATTCATCGGGGAAAGGATAGGCGTTGATGTCGGGAACGAGCCGACGCTCCACGGGGAAGGGCGCGCGATCGTGGGCCGGCGGCGTGACGACATGAAAGCCAGTTTTTGGGTCCTCACGCGTTTCGTAGAGCGCGGGAACGTAAACACCGGTGATCCCGGCGAGCTTCTCCAAGCGTTGCTGGCGGCTGAGGCCAGCCTTCTTTCCGTCGGTCCAGGTGAGGGCGATCTCGCCAGCCGCTTCTTCGCCATCACCAATCAGAATGGCGTCGATGAAAGGAGCGATCGGCTCCGGATGCGTGGCCACCGGGCCACCGGCGATGATCAAGGGATGTTCTTCGCCGCGCTCCGCACTCCGTAGCGGGATTCCCCCCATATCCATCATCAGAAGAATATTTGTGTAGGTCAGCTCGAACTGGAGCGAAAAGCCGACCACATCGAACTCAGAAAGCGGGCGCACGCTTTCCAGCGAAGCCAGGGGCAGGCCGCGTTTTTTCAGCTCGGCCTGCATGTCAATCCACGGGGTGTAGCAACGTTCCGCCAGGATGCGCGGATCGTCGTTGAGCAGCTTGTAAAGAATACGGTAACCGAGGTGACTCATCCCGATGTCGTAGATATCGGGGAAGGCCAGGCACACGCGCGCTTCCACGCTGCTCCAATCCTTTTTGACGATCCCATGTTCAGAGCCCGTGTAACGGGTGGGCTTGAGCACATCGGTGAGGAAAGAAGCGTACGGGTGGTCGAATAGTTCAGTCATGGACTCCAGATGCGACTGCGATGCAGTCTCGCGGCATTGAGAAAGCCGCACTTGAGATAGCGCAGCTTCGGCTGGAGACCGGGACTACGCGCCTGGTCGCTATGTGACGGCCTTCGCCGCCGCTGTCAACGTGCGGGTGACGAGTCTGCTGGCAAATTTGGCTGCCAACTCACGATATCCGCGCGGGGCAGGCTATTGGACAGGGCGATGCGCTCGATCAGATTCTGGGTATTGAAGTCACTGATCCAGGCTGGATCGCAATAACTCATGAAGTCACGAGCCTCCCCCGCAGGGTCAATCAGCTGCCGGGTACGATGGTCATAGCCCCAGGCGCCAAGTCGGGCATCAGCATGCGGATAGTCCCGATCTGCCCCCGAAGGTTCACCGCAAGGAGCGTGCTCAAGGCGATGCATATGACCCAGTTCATGTACGAAGGTCTCGGCGGTTGCCTCACGGAAGCCCACCGCGACCCCCGAAGAAGAATGACCGGACGCACTTCCTACGGCTGAAACCCCAGCCACACACGAACCACCGCAGTACTCGACCATCGTCTCGCTGGGATTCACCAAGCCAAAGTATCCCACCTGGGCCGCTGGGTTCTCCGAGGCGCGCAGCTGCATCACCTGACCCAAGATTTCTTCAAGAGTACCCAAGTGCGTATCGACCACCTCGTGCAGCCGGAGCTCCACTGAAGGTACAGGAAAAATAGCGCCGAGGTGAGCGCGCAGCTCGCTCAGATGCTCTGCACTCACATCTGGCATGCGGCCTGAGTCGTCTCCCCAAAAACGGATAGGGACAATGACTAACTGCAAAGGTCCCACTTCTCGCGCGGCTAGAGAAAGAGCACCTTGCTGCGGAAAACGCGCGGCTTCGGGCGCGGGAACGTGATTTTCGCAGTTCACCAACTCAAAAAGCTCCACGCTGAGCTCGGTTTGAGAGGTGATGTATTTCCCCTCAAGATGAAAGTTGAACGTTGAACCGAGCGAGGCTTTTTCAGAGCGGAGAGGCAAGGTCGCCCACTCTTCGAATATCCATGACTCCCCTGTCCTGTTTCCCAAGGTCAGACGAGCGGCGGAGGGGCGCCCTTCTTCAGGGTCGACGAACACACGAACGAGAGAATCTCGTCCAGCAACGACCTCAACCTTTGGAGCCCGAGATGCGCCGCTCACGGCCTGTGATTCGCTGAGGGGTATTTCGACCGACTGATAGAGCGAGACGCCCATGAGTGCGGACCCGGGTGAGCGGGCTAGACCTACCCCCACTCCGGCATCACCACAAAAGCCCCCGAGCTGATCTTCCTGTGGCAAGGGTGTCGCCGAAAGAGTGGGCCCCGCCGAGTCTGTGCTCGGCGCCTCAAGAGAGAGCGAACTATCGCTGCCCGAAGTCGTCTCAATCGTGCCGCTGCAGCCCCATGAGAAAAGGACGAAAATCCCCAGGGAAAACCGCAACATGTGCCTTCCAGCAGCACCCAGACGGGGGACCTGTACTCTCATCATTCTCAAGCAAGAACGGAGATCTGACCCGGACCTGGAGAAGATGACTCAAATTGGGCCGAGAAGAGATTTGTAGGGGTGAGAATTCACCCACGAAAGTGCTATCGCTCAGCGGCACGCGGCCCCGGAAGCCGCATGACACAGTCCCTCACTTGAGAACCGCCATGTTTGAAAAAGTAGAATCAGCACCGCCAGACGCCATTCTTGGAATTACCGATGCCTTCCAGAAGGACACTCGAGCGGACAAAATCAATCTCTCGGTCGGCGTCTACAAGGACGCTCAGGGTCAGACTCCGGTTCTCGGAAGCGTGAAGGAGGCCGAACGGCGGCTCCTCGAGACCGTGAAGACCAAGTCTTACAAGCCGATTGACGGTGATCCAGCCTACGGCAAGGGCGTGCGCGCCATGATCTTCGGCGCCGGAAGCGCGCTGGTCGACGGTGGCCAGGCTAGCACCTTTCACACTCCCGGTGGCACAGGAGCATTGCGCCTCGCGGCAGATTTCCTGAGCGCTAAACTTGGAGCCAAGAAGATTTGGGTGAGCAACCCCACGTGGGCCAACCATGGTGCTATCTTCAGCTCCGCAGGCCTTGAAGTCGTGGAGTACGCCTACTTCGACGCAGCGACCAGCTCGCTTGATTTTGCAGGCTTGAAGGCATCTCTCGATGCGGTCAAGCCAGGGGATGTCGTTCTTCTCCACGCCTGCTGCCACAACCCGTCGGGCGTTGATCCCACGGTAGAGCAATGGAAGGAAATTGCGGACTTGCTCAAGAGCAAGCAGGCTTTCCCCGTGGTGGACTTCGCCTACCAAGGCTTTGGAACGGGCATCGAAGAAGACGCTGCCGGCGTTCGCTTTCTCAGTGCCGCCTTCGACGAGATGCTCATCTGCTCCAGCTTCTCGAAGAACTTCGGGCTCTACAACGAGCGCACCGGGGCCCTGACGGTCACCGCCAAAACTGCGGACGATTTGGCTCGCGTTGTCAGCCAAATCAAAGTTTGCGCGCGCGTGAACTATTCGAACCCTCCTGCGCACGGCGGTGGAATCATCACCACAATTCTGGGTGATGCTCAGCTGCGCAGTCAGTGGGAAGCTGAACTGACGGAGATGCGTGAGCGAATCGTCAAGATGCGCTTTGCGTTCGTCGACGGTCTGGCACAAGCAGGCGCCAAGCAGGACTTCTCCTTCATCAAGACCCAAAACGGTATGTTCAGCTTCTCTGGGCTGACCAAGGCGCAGGTCGAGGCGCTCAAGGCGGACCACGGAATTTACATTGTGGGTTCAGGGCGCATCAACGTTGCCGGCATGACCGAGAACAATCTCGATAAGCTCTGTAAAGCTATCGTTAGCGTGCTGTAGCTTGCTTGGGGGCTGTCCCAGCCCCCCGATCGTCCGGAAGTAAATTCCGGACGATCTCCCCCAACCTCCGGCTGCGCTCCGGCACCTCCCACTTGGTCGGTGGCGGTGCTGCGGCCGCCTCGGTACTCCTCGGGCTTTGCCCTCGCGTAACTCGTTTTGTGGCTTCGCTGGGAGGTCGGAGCCTCCTCCAATCTCCGGCTGCGCTGATTGTGCTTCCCACTTGGTCGGTGGCGGTGCTGCGGCCGCCTCGTTACTCCTCGCCCCTTGGGCTCGCGTAACTCGTTTTGTGGCTTCGCTGGGAGGTCGGAGCCTCCTCCAATCTCCGGCTGCGCTCCTCTCTTGCTGGTCGCTCGATGCGGTGCTGAGGCCGCCTCGTTACTCCTCGCCCCTTGGGCTCGCGTAACTCGTTTTGTGGCTTCGCTGAGAGGTCGGAGCCTCCTCCAATCTCCGGCTGCGCTGATTGTGCTTCCCACTTGGTCGGTGGCGGTGCTGCGGCCGCCTCGTTACTCCTCGCCCCTTGGGCTCGCGTAACTCGTTTTGTGGCTTCGCTGGGAGGTCGGAGCCTCCTCCAATCTCCGGCTGCGCTGATTGTGCTTCGCACTCCTCGCGATGCTCGGACCATCTCTCCTCCCGGAATTTGTGCTCCGCAAAATTCCACTCGGAGTCCGGGGCCTCCCACTTGGTCGGCCGCGGTGCTGAGCGCGCCTCGGTACTCCTCGGGCTTTGCCCTCGCGTAACTCGTTTTGTGGCTTCGCTGGGAGGTTGTGGTGGGGGCACATCGCTTCGCTCGTGCGGGGCGGCCGCGATTAGCGTTTACGCATCATTCCTTGCCTGAATATGGCAACGCTCATGCTATTTTACGTTGGATCCCCCTGGTCCAGTGAGCCGGTGTGCGGTTGTGCTCTCTTCGCGCGGAACAAACCGCATGGACCCTAATCGCCGGCAAAGGCCGAGAGACAGCTGTCACCTACGCACCAAGCTAAAGCATTGGACCCAATCGTCCCGGAAGTTGTGGAGCGCGTAGCGAGCATAACCGTGCACTGGCGAGGAGAGCTCACGTTTGCTTTGCTGCGGGACCAAGGAGAACAGAATGGCTGAGACGATTTTTTCTAAGATTTTGCGAGGCGAGATTCCGGCTCATCGAATTTATGAAGATGAGCATGTACTGGCGTTCTTGGACTTGGGACCGCTGAGCCGAGGGCACACGCTGGTCATTCCCAAAGAAGAAGTGGCCACCGTCGGAGAACTTTCGGATGACGCCGCGGCGGCAATCGGGCGCGTCCTGCCTCGGCTGTGTCGGGCCGTGGTGAAGGTCAGTGGGACGCCTCACTACAACGTTCTTCAAAACAATGGCGCACCGGCTCACCAGGCGGTGTTTCACGTTCATTTTCACATCATTCCGAAGCCCGACGAACAGTCGGGACTTCAAGTCGGTTGGCCCTCTGGCAAGCTGGACGACGGCGAAGCTCTGGCCAAGGAGCTACGGGACGCTCTTTCTTCAACTTGAAGGCTGTCCTACTTGAAACCGCTGTCCTACTTGAAGCCGCTGTCCTACTTGAACGCTCCCCCCAGAAAAGAAAATGACGACCACTATCTACACAGACGGCGCTTGCAGTGGAAACCCTGGACCAGGCGGTTGGGCCTGGGCCATCGAGGGGGGGCGCTTCCAGAGTGGCCCCGATCCAGCAACAACCAATCAGCGCATGGAATTGATGGCAGTGCTCGACGCGGTGCGGCAAAACGAAGGGCCCCTCGAAATCGTCAGCGACAGCACTTACGTCGTCAATTGTTTCAAGGACCGCTGGCATGTCGGCTGGTTGAAACGCGGTTGGACCAATTCGAAAAAGCAACCTGTGGCAAACCGTGATATCTGGGAGCCCCTGATCGAAAACGTTCTGGCGCGAAAGAATGTTAGTTTTCGCTGGGTCAAAGGACACAGTGGGCATCCCATGAATGACTTCGTCGACCAACTTGCCGTGGAAGCCGGGCAGCGCCAACAGCCACGATCGGGAGAACATACCAAATGAGCTTTCCAAAAGGGCCGCTGGCCATCCCCCCTCTCGACGTTCCGAACCAAGTCGCCCCGTTTACCTGGCACGTACCCGGCTCAAAAAGCATCACGAATCGCGCGTTGATTCTCGCGGCGCTCTCAGAAGGCACGACAACGTTACGCGGTGTACTCCACAGCGACGACACCAGGCACATGCGTGGCGCTCTCTCTCAAATGGGGATTCTCATTGAGGACGTCGACGCGACCACATGGCGGATTGAAGGTGGGCGCACTCGCCTCCGAGCGCCCGAAGGTGAAGTCTTCATCGGCAACTCAGGAACCACTGTCCGCTTTCTGACTGCTTTCGCCGCGCTCGTTCCAGGGCGCGTCACTTTGGTCGGCGACGAACACATGGCCAAACGCCCCATTGCCGATCTTGTCGACGGAATGCGGCAGCTGGGTGTGCGCATCGATTGCGAAACAGGCTGCCCGCCCTTGACCATTCACGGCGGGACGCTCAGAGGCGGAGCGGTGAGCATGCCTGGCGACAAGTCGAGCCAGTATTTTTCCGCCATTTTGATGGCTGCGGCGGGCGCTGAGTCTGACATCACTGTCGAAGCGACGGGGAACCTCGTCAGCCGGCCCTACATTGATATTACCTTGAGCATGATGCGCGCTTTTGGGGCCGATGTTCCCACCGATGCGGCGCAAAAGGGTGAAAGTCGCTTCAATGTTCCCGCAGCAGGCGGCTACACCGGTCGCGAGTACATCATCGAACCCGACGCATCTTCCGCCAGCTATGCCTTCGCCGCCGCGGCTGCCACCGGCGTGCCAGTCGTCGTACCCGGACTTTCAGAAGGTGCCCTCCAAGGCGATTTTGGCTTCGTTCGCTTGCTGGAACAAGCCGGTTGCCGGGTTGACACGATTGCCGAAGAGACTCACATCTTCCCCGCGAAAAGTCTCAAGGCCCTCGATGTCGACATGCATCACATCTCCGACACAGTGATGACCTTGGCAGCCATTGCTCCCCTGATGGAAGGCAAGACGCGGATCACGAACGTTTACAACATTCGCATCAAGGAAACGGACCGTCTGGAAGCGACGGTGAATGAACTCACCCGACTCGGCCAAAAGGTAGAACACGGCGAAGATTGGTTGAGCCTTGAGCCGGCCGCGCTCACACCGGCAGTCGTACGTTCGTATTCGGATCACCGGATGGCGATGAGTTTTGCTGTGCTCGGTCTGGCACGCGCGGGCGTGCAAATTGAGGATCCGAGCTGCGTCGCGAAGACGTACCCCACCTTTTGGGAGGATTTGCGCAAGCTCTACGCCCATTGCGGGCAGGACGCGCCCTTCTAAGCTCGGTCGCGCGGCCCAAATAGCTGTTTGGTTATGCTAAAATCGCACAGCCGAATAGCTATTCTGCGATTTTCTATACATTTTCGCATAGCCAGAGGCTGCACCGCGCAGATTCGGGTGCCCCGCACCCTCCCACCAAACAAAGAGAAACCTCTGCGCGATGCGGACGTAGTCTTTTGTGAGCACCAGCAGTCGCCGCCACCCAGCGCAGGCACTGCGCGTAGAAAACCACGGTGACTCTTTTCGAATCCCGTTTTCCGGAGAATCCGTCATGCAAGACAAACTTTCTTTCAATCAACTTGCCTTCACCCTGGCGGCACTCGGCGCCAGCACGCTCTCAGCCTCCGCTGCAATCGCCTCCCCAGTCAACATGACCCCCACCAGCGAAATAGCGACGCTCAAGGCAGCACAAGAAAATGCGTCTGCTCTGGGAGAGAAGGACGAAAAGAAAGAAGACAAAAAGGAGCCCAAGGACGAGAAAAAGGGCGACAAGAAGGAGAAGAAAAAGCACGGCGAGGAAGGCGGCTGCGGAGCCGGCACCTGTGGCTGAAGACCCGCTTCACTTCACAACAAAAACGCCCGTCGCTCTTATCGCGACGGGCGTTTTCTCATTTAGGTCTGAGAGGATCGATCTTCAAACGCGGGGAACTTGCGGGCTTCGGCGATCTGGGAAGATGTTTTGCGTGAGCGAAACCCCTTGAAAACAACGAGGTGGCAGAAGACACCGAAGCCTGCGCCGGCGACAACATCCACAAAGAAGTGTTGCTTGGTCGTGAGCGTGGTCACCGAAATGCACACTGCCCACGCGCAGAATATCATGAAGACGAAGGGGCGACGTCGGTAGAAAACCAATGTCGACATCACTGCGCTCGCGACATGCATGCTCGGTAAACAATTGGTGGGGCGGTCGATGCCGCGGAACCACTGCAGTGTCGCCTCAGAAAACGTTGCCGCCTCCTGCGGCAGGGGGAAGAGTTCGCGCGGAAAGGTTGTGGGAACGCATATGAAGAACAGCGCCGAGCTCGCGTAGGCCAAGACGTAGCCGTAGAGAAACTTGTTGAAGGCATTCGCATCGCGTTGGAGAGCCGCAGAAGCGAAATAAATGAGATAGACGCTCGCGTAGATCCAAAAAGTCCAAGGCAGGAACGGTACGGCGCGGTCGACCAACGAGAAGGAGAGCACACTCGGTTCAAGCCCCATCGTGACTTGCCCCGCGAGACCATAAAGCACTACTGCAAACGATCCGACGGCGATCGTGAGAGTCCATTTTCTGGTCTGAGACGGGATGTGGGAAAAGGCCGAGGTCATCGATGCAAGATTGAGGAAATTGCTGTATATGGCCGGAGTTGCGAAGGACTGCTTGAGCCGCACAACGAGGAAATGCCAGGAATGAAGATCGCCGGAACCGGGAGTTTCTTACCCGGAGAGCCTGTAGATAACCATGCACTTGCTCGTGTGATGGACACAAATGACGACTGGATCTACCAGCGAACCGGCATACGCACGCGGCATTTTGCGGCTCCGGGGCAAGGGCCTGGGGAAATGGGAGCACTTGCGTCGGAGAGGGCACTCGCCGCCGCAGGATTGAGCGCGTCCGACGTCGACTACATTCTCTTCAACACGATGACGCCGGACCACATTTTTCCGGGCTCTGGCGCGCTGCTCGGTGCGCGACTCGGGATTACCTGCCCGGCTCTAGATCTCAGGACTCAGTGCGCTGCGTTTGTCTTCAGCCTGCAAGTAGCTCAGGGCCTGATCTGTTCGGGTGCCGCGCGCCGTATTTTAGTGGTTGGGGCTGAGTCTCACGCGGGATTCATGCCGTGGGTGGATTGGGATATTTTACGAGGAACCCGCCAGGGCACTCCCAGTGAGAGCGCTTACGAAAGAGCCACGCGTCATCGCGGTTGGGCGATCATTTTTGGAGACGGCGCAGGCGCCGTAGTTTTGGAAGCGACTGATGACGAGCGCGGTCTCAAAGCAGTTGATTTGCACACGGACGGTCGATACGCCGATCAGCTCTGGACGCCCGCTGGCTTTTGTGAACAGCCCTATTTGAGCGAAGAAGTGCTGGCGCGCGAAGCTCATCTACCCTCGATGGCCGGCGGCGATGTCTTCAAACATGCCGTCACGAAACTGCCCAAAAGCGTGCGCGCTTGTTGCGCTAAAGCCGAGGTCAGTCTGGACCAGGTCGACTACTTCATTGCTCACCAGGCCAACCAGCGGATCAATGATGCGATCGGTCAACGCCTCAAGCTGACCCCTGAAAAGGTGCCCACGAATATCGAAACTGTCGGCAACACTTCGGGCGCGACCATTCCCATCCTGCTCGACGATATGGCTCGAGATGGTCGTCTCCAAGACGGTCAAACACTTTGCTTTTTGGCTCTCGGCGCTGGGCTCCATTGGGGCAGCGCGATCCTGAAAGCTTGAAAGCTGGCCGAGCTGCGCTCTAGCTCTCGCCTTTCTTCACTTTCTCGTTGCGACGGTATTCACCAGGCGTGAGCGAAGTGCATTTCTTGAATGAGCGAATCAAGTGATGCGGAGACTGAAAACCGCAACTCAAAGCAATTTGCGCTGTCGGAAGCGAAGTAGTGCGCAGTAACTTTTTCGCATGCGCCACACGCACGTTTCTCAGGTAGGCGAGAAAAGAGGTTCCAGTAGCTTGGCGAAACACTCGGCTGAAAGCAGGCACTGAAAAGCCTGCCTTCTTCGCCACGTCGGGGAGGCGAAGTTGTTCCGCAAAGTTGTCCTGCAGGTACTGAAGGCTGGCGGCCAAGCGAATGCTTTTCGGTCCTTCTAGGGCGCGCGAAGCATAAAAGCTCAAGCGATTGAGCACGTCGCGAAACGCCTCGATCAGCTGCGAGACACTGCTCACTTCTTCAAGACGCTGACTCAATTCGGACGCGAGCTGGTCGACAGCTTTTTTGTTGATGGAATGACGTTTCTGGACCAGACCAATCAGTCGGAACAGGATGGCCAGGAAGTGACTGCGCACCACTTCGAGACGCTCACCCGAGTAGATGAGCACCTCTCGAACATAGCGATCTGAAGCGAGACGAATGGGATCGGGTGCCGCCTGCTCGAAGGCTTCGCTGAGCCCGTTCATCGAAGCGTTCACGTCGGCATAGCGAACAACACGGGCCTCAAGACCGAACTCATCATCAAAGAATAGAACCTCGCGCTCAAGCTGGACGCATAAGTGGAGCGCGTGCACGGACTCCTGATACGAGGTGGCGAGCGATTCTCCGGGCGGCGCAGCGGGACCGATCCCCACCACAGCTCGTACACCGAACTTGCGAGCTAAGTCCTGCATCTCACGCGCGCGATCGCGAAGTTCGGCGCGAGCGGCCGCAGGACTCTTTCGTGGATCTGCGCTGGTGACGAAGAACACACCGTAGTCGCCGAGTTGATTCGCTGCGGTTTGCGGCATTTCGAATGTCGCTCGAATCAGTTCCCGTTGGAGAGCAAAGTTGCGCACCATCAGCTGGACCGTGTCGCGTTCTTCATCCGGGGCATCGAGCGGCATCAAGGCCATCACGGTCGTGGGGAGACGCTGAATTTTCATCTCTTCGCGCATCCACTCCGCCAGACTGCCCTCATGATACCACGGCGTCAGTCGGAATTTTTCGGAAGAAACGGCGCTATAAACCCAGTCTGTGTTGGGCCAATGCTTGACGAACACCTCGCGACGAATCGCATCGACCTGCTGATGGTGCTCAGGAGCCATCCCCGTTCGCGTAATGAATTGACTGAACAGCTCACAGAGTCGCTCGAGCCCCTCAAGCACTGGTTCGCGCACAATCGGAAGCTGAAGCGCCATTTTCACGAAGCGAACAAAGTCCGGATTGGCGCTCGCCGCCTCGCGTCCGGTGATGCTTTGCCACGAGTCGCACAGGCTCTCCCAAGTGGGCGCCATGCTGGAGAACTGACCTGCTAGCAGAAAGGTGCGGCCTGTTTCATCGGCGCTCACCGGAAACACCAAGTCGCAGAATCCGTGCAGGCGACCGATGATCATCCGGCCCTCACGCGCGGCCTGCTCCATCGTCGAGCGATAATATTTGTCGCGCAGCGATTCACAGCCGTAGAAGATCTCAAAATGGAAAGGCTGGATGTGCTGCCCCTCAATGTTGAGCTCCATCCACGTCAGCTGACCCTCATCCCCCATGCGGATCAGCCAAAAGTTCAACTCTCGGTGGAGGTGAACGATATTGTGAATCCAGTAATAACTCTGGACTTCGTCAAACCACTTTTCGTTGCCCATAGGCGAACTGCACGATGACACGCCTCACGCTCGCTGTCAGCGTTCACGGTCAGCTTGCTGAGAAGCAAGCTGGCAGTTCACTAAGTGACTTACTGACCGTTATGCGTAGGAGGCGCTATTTCGCAAGAGTTTTGAAGGAATTCGCAAAGTTCCCTTGAGAATCGCTGGGACGAGAAGCGCTCGGCGATTCTTCGTCAGCACTTGCCTGGGCTGGTTCTTTGCGTGGAGACGTGGCAGAAGTGGCGTTCGGATCTTCGATGATCTCGGGCGACACGCTGGCGCCAATCACCGCATTCGCACGGAGATCGGTGTTGGCCGGAGCGACGGGAGACGTAGGTTCTGATTCGGGCAAACCATAAAACAATCCGACTCCGCACAAGCCAGCCGCCGCCAAGAATATGGCGACTTTCTTGAACGAGCCGCGACGAAATTCGGCGTGAGGATCGCCGATGTTCGGGGCTACCGCACCCGGTTGAACTTGCAGCGGAGCTCCCTGTGGCTGAGGAGCAGCAGCTTGAACTTGGGCGTGAGCCGGAGCTTGAGGGGCCGCGAAGCCTCCAGCCGATGGCGAGGGAGGTGAAGGCGCGGCGCGTGGCGACGGCGCGGCTGGTCGCGCAGCGGCTGGTGGCACAGGCTGCGCTACGCCAGGGATGTCCAGCGGGAGCGGCGCATCTCTTAGGGGTGCCGAATCCAGCTCGGGCGTCGTGGGCAATAAGGGGGGCGCCGATGTGACGACTCCACCAGAACGAGCGGGAGGATCAAAAAAAGGATTCGGAGCTTCCTCCGCTGTCCGAGCAGCATCGGGAGCGTCCATAAACGGATTCGCTTCAGCCGCCGGTGACGGAGGAGGGCGGCGCGGCGGAGGCTTGGGTGGTCCACCAGGGGGACGAGCGGGAGGCGCATTCATGGCGAGGAAGGTTAGTCGAGGTACGAGAAAAGATCCGTCATTTCATCGCCAAAAAGCGACTTCATGTCTGGAGAACGACAAGTGCGGGCAAAACTTTGCAGGACCTGCTGCTCGAAGGCTCTTTTTCTTTTCTGACTCGCGGAGGAAACAGGGACATGGCAAAAGCGCTGGATGAGCGGAAAAATTCCGGCAAAAATCACCCAGCGATACGAATGGGCGCCAGGGCTGTTTACAATTCAACTCGACGCGGTTCGGACATTCGCGCCTGGTCAATTTTTTAACCTCGGACTGGAGTTTGAAGGAGAGGCGATTCGCCGATCGTACTCTGCGGCCTCGGCGCCAGGTCAGCCACTGGAATTTTTCATCAGCGAGGTCAATTCCGGGCAACTCACCCCCAAGGTTGCAGGGCTGGGGGTTGGTGACACCATCCTGCTCGACGAAACGCCGCTTGGATTTTTCACCTTGGCCGAGGTGCCAGAGTGTCGCGACCTCTGGCTCGTCGGCACGGGCACTGGCATTGGCCCATCGATTTCGATGCTGCGGGAAGGCAGTGTGCTCAAACGATTCGAAAACGTTTACCTTGTCCAAGGCGTCCGAACGAAGAGCCAACTCGCCTACGAAGAAGAAATGCGAGCTCTATCCGCTCAGAACTCCCACTTTCATTATCTCCCCACGCTGAGCGGCAAAGAGCAGTCGTCACGCGACGATGCTCTTCAAGGACGCATCACAGAAGTTTGGGACAACGGCTCGCTCAGTTCGACCGGCGCGGAATTCGGGCAAGACTCGCACATGTTGCTTTGTGGCAATCCACAAATGATCGACGACATGGTCGAGCGACTTAAAGCCCGCGGATTCGAAAAACATCGGCGCCGCAAACCCGGTCACTTTAATTTTGAGCGCTATTGGTAAACCGCGCCAAGAAACTAACCCGCAATGAAGAACGCCCGCGCGAAGAGAAAGTCTTCGCGACGGGCGTTCCTTGCTGGAGGGGCGGCAGGCAACTAGCTGCGCAGCGCTGTCAGAATTGCGTCGACGTTTTTCTTAGCGTCGCCAAACAACATATCGTTGTTTTCCTTGAAAAAGAGCGGGTTCTCGACGCCGGCGTAGCCACTGCCCATTGAACGCTTCATCACGATCGTCTGTTTGGCCTTCCAACATTCGAGCACTGGCATACCGTAGATCGGGCTGGAAGTGTCGGTCAAAGCACCAGGATTCACGATGTCGTTGGCGCCAATCACCATGACAACATCCGTCTCCGGGAAGTCTTCGTTGATCTCTTCCATCTCAAGCACAATGTCGTAAGGCACCTTGGCTTCCGCGAGGAGCACATTCATGTGTCCCGGCAAACGACCAGCGACTGGGTGAATTGCGAAGCGAACGTTGATGTTCTGGTCTCGAAGAGTCTTCACAACCTCATAAAGAGGGTACTGAGCCTGTGCCACGGCCATTCCGTATCCGGGAATGATCACAACGCTGCTCGCCTCTTTCAGGATTTCAGCCGTCTCGTGACAGGTGAGCGAGGTGACTTCACCCTGTTCTTCATCAGACTTGGGTCCAGCCCCTGCCTTGGGACCAAAACTGCCAAAGATCACGTTAAAGAAGCTGCGATTCATCGCTGAGCACATGATGTAGCTCAGGATTGCGCCGCTGGAACCGACCAGAGCTCCAGTGATGATCAAGAGATCGTTGGATAGCATAAAGCCGGCAGCCGACGCGGCCCAGCCCGAGTAGCTGTTGAGCATCGACACCACGACAGGCATGTCGGCGCCACCGATCGCCATGACCATGAGTACGCCGAACAGTGACGCAATGCCGGTCATGATCAAGAGGCTTGTCATCCCGCCGTGATCAGGCTGTCCGACGAATTCATAGCCGAAATAAGCAGACACGCCGATCATCGCTAGGTTCCAGAAATTGCGTCCTGGAAGGGCGAAGGCTTTCGAACCGATCGTGCCGCGCAATTTGCCAAACGCTACGATAGAGCCAGTGAAAGTCACCGCGCCAATGAATACGCCCACGAAGACTTCAATCTCATGAATGAGATGTTCTGCGCCGGTGAGCTGATTGTTCGGATCGAGGTAGCTGGCGATGCCGACGAGAACGGCTGCAGCACCGACGAATGAGTGCAATATGGCCACGAGCTCGGGCATGCTCGTCATCGCGACTCGCGCGGCGAGAACCGCACCGATGAGCGCGCCAACCAGAACCACTGGGACGAGGATCTCGTAGCCACCAACGCGTGGATCAAGCGCAGTCACGATGATCGCTAAGGTCATTCCAAGAATGCCGTAGACGTTTCCGCGACGAGCGGTTTCTTGGGTGCTCAAGCCCCCCAAGCTGAGGATAAAAAGGACGCCGGCGAAGAGATACGCAACGGTGATGAGTGATGCAGGCATGGAACTCGCTTCAGAAAATTCGGATCGGGAACGGGGACTTCACTTGACGAACATTTTCAGCATGCGCTGAGTGACAAGGAAGCCTCCTGAGATGTTGATGGTGGCGAGCAAGATGGCCAGGGCACCCAGAATGGTCACCGGACTGTTGATAGGCCCGGAGAGCTGCATCATGCCGCCGACGATGATGATTCCGCTGATGGCATTGGTCACGCTCATGAGGGGTGTGTGAAGCGAAGCAGAGACGTTCCACACCACTTGCCAACCAATGAAGCAGGCGAGAACAAAAACAGTGAGGTGCCCCACGAACGCTGCAGGGGCGACCATTCCCAGAAAACCGAGAACGCAAAAAAGACCAACCAGTACAAGAGCACTCGCTCGCGCCTTCTTGGCTTTGATTTGTTCGGCAGTAGGCCCCGAAGGAACCACATGCTCCTCTTTGGGCTTAGCGGCTTCCTTCGGGTGTTCGATCGGAGGTGGCGGCCACATCGCCTCGCCTTGATGCGTCACGAGGGCGCCGCGCAGGACGACGTCATTAAGATTGATGTTCCACTTTTCTGCTCCACCCAGATCAGAGAGGAAGTGGACGAGGTTCATGCCGTAGAGTTGGCTCGCTGTGGGCGCGAGACGACTGGGAAGATCAAGAAAACCGGCGATGTGCACGCCGTGCTTTGTGACCACTTGTCCTGGCTCCGTGAGTTCACAGTTGCCGCCTGCTTCAGCAGCCAAGTCCATGACCACCGAGCCCGAACGCATCGCTCGAACCATCTCCTCGGTGATCAGCTTGGGTGCCGGTCGACCAGGAATGAGAGCCGTAGTGATGATCACGTCGACTTCCTTGGCCTGCTCCAAAAAGAGGGCCATTTCGGCCTTGATGAACTCCTCGCTCATCACCTTGGCGTAGCCGCCCTGACCAGTGCCATCTTCTTCGAAGTCGAGTTCGAGGAACTCGGCACCCATGCTCTCCACCTGTTCTTTGACGGCGGGACGAGTATCGAAGGCGCGCACGATCGCTCCTAGACCACGCGCGGTACCAATGGCCGCAAGTCCAGCCACGCCCGCACCGATGATCATCACCTTGGCGGGAGGAACCTTCCCTGCCGCCGTCATTTGGCCAGTGAAGAAACGTCCAAAGAGATTGGCCGACTCAGTCACCGCGCGGTAGCCGGAGATATTCGCCATCGAGGAGAGCGCATCCATCTTCTGGGCGCGACTCACTCGAGGTACGGCGTCCATGGCAAAGGTGCTGACTTTTCGAGCCTGCAGACGCTCAAGGAGCTCGGGGTTTTTCCCGGGCCAAATGAAGCTGATCAGCGTGCAACCTTCGCGCAAGAGGTCCGCCTCGTGTCCGCCGGGGATCGCCTCGGGCGGATTCACCTTGAGCACCACATCGGAGTCGCCCCAAGCTGCCGCTCGATCGACAATCGTCGCACCAGCTGCCTGATAATCAGCGTCGGTAATTCCGGAGCCGACTCCGGCTCCAGACTCAACGCTCACCTCGAAGCCTTGTTTGGAAATCAGCCGTCCGATGGTTTCGGGGGTGGCCGCCACGCGCCGTTCATCGGCGCGACTCTCTTTGACGATCGCTATCTTCATGGTGCTCCCTGAGGGGCCTCAGCCGCGGTGGAATGATCTCACACTGGCGACTGCGGGGGGCGTTTTTAGGCACCACTTGGAAGAGAGCGCAAGGAGCATCACCGGCCTGGTGATGCGAAAAAAGCGGCACTGTTTTCGATTTTTTGGGACTTCGCGCCTTTTGCGATGCGGCTACGCAGCGCCAGGTACAGGCAGCGAGGGACGGCCATATTCGGCCTTCACGGCCCGCCCCACCTGATTGCGTCCCGCCGCTTTAGCTCGGTACAGAGCTGCGTCGGCCGCGCGGATCAGAGATTCGGCATCGCCCGCCGAAAATTCATCAGTTCCTGCCACACCAAAACTTCCGGTAAACTTCAGCTGACGACCATCGTGCTCAACCTCAGATTCTTCAATGACCTGACGAACCCGTTCTGCCACCTCCGCCCCCCGTTCCGCTGGACAGTTCGACAGTACGAGCAGAAATTCCTCACCCCCATAGCGCCCTGAGCTGTCACAATCGCGCAAGACTGTGGAGAACCGCTGCGGAATCGCCCGCAACACAGCATCACCCGCGTGGTGCCCGAAATTGTCGTTGATCGCCTTAAAATGATCAATATCGAGCATGACCACACTGATGTGCGTGCCGTGGTCTCGCGCTTCCCGCATCTGTTCCGCGAGCTGATCCATGATCGAGCGTCGGTTACACAACTGAGTCAGAGGATCATGAGTAGCCTGGAAACGCAGCTTTTCGCGGGCAGAGATGAGGCTCCTCTGGAGTTCGACCAAGCGACGACCGACTCGCAGCCGCACTTCGAGTTCCAGCGGATGGCACGGCTTGTGAATGTAGTCATCCGCCCCCGCCTGAAGTCCTGCCACTACGTCATCAGTTTCGGTCTTCGAGGTGAGTAGAGTGACATAAACGTAAGGCTCCTCGCGCGCCGCACGAATGGCTTGGCAGACTTCTGGTCCGCTCATTTTCGGCATCAACCAATCCAGAACGCATATCTGGATCTCAGGATCAGCAAGCAACATAGAGAGCGCTTGCTCGCCGTCTTCGGCGAAGATGACTTCGTATCCCCAGCGAACCGTCCAGCGCCCAAGTAGAGAGCGCGTAATGCGATCATCGTCGGCAATAAGAATTTTCATTCAGGCTGTGGTTCCAGCTGCGCAGGAAACAGGAGGCAACTACTCCAACTGAATGAACGGCTATTGCCGAGAGAGCTTAACGTCTCAACCTGAGACCAATACGGTTCTTAGCCACCCAGGCCAAAACGACCGCGGTTTCTCGCCACGAAGTCCACATAATATTCACTCGACTGACCCGATTCGATCTCACCAACCTCGCAGGCGCCTTCAAGCGCTCGCTTGATGTCGCCGATGATCCTTGAGGGCGGCAGCTGAAATTCTTCGATCAAAAGCTCGCCCACTCCCTTCGGCAATGGTGGAACTTTAGCGTCCTCCAAGGCGAGCACGGCAACGCGCTCAGATAGTTCGTGAATCTGACGAATGCCGCGTCGCTTCTTCTCGGGACGTTTGGTGGTGATATCTGCGCGGGACAAGCAAAGCAGGTCGTCGAGATACGGACCCATCTCACGCGCGAGCCGTCGTACGGCACTGTCGGTCCACTTTCCCTCGTAGCCACTCGCGCGGAGATGATGAAGCACGAGGAAGTGGATCTCCTCGCGCAGGGCGAGATCTTCCGAAAACAAGCGAACTCGCTTGTCCAGCTTGTCGAACATACGAGCGCCCACTTCAGCATGGCCGAAAAAGTGAACCTCACCGCGCTCTGAAATCGTACGGGTCTTCACCTTACCGATATCGTGAAATAATGCCGACCAACGAATTTCTAGCTTCGGAACTGTCTGAATGACTACTTGTTTGGTGTGTTTCCAGACATCCTTATGGCGCCACTCGCCGTCCCCAAAGCCGACCATCGCCTCCACTTCCGGAAGCAATGAATCCAGGAGTCCTGTCGTGAGCAGACTATCAAGTCCAGCGTCAGCGTGTTTTTGAACAATGATCTCGTCGAGTGCGGGTCGAAGATCGGCGGCTCCCAGCCCTTCAAGATCACAGGGACGCACGAGCAATATGGGCGATTCCGGCTCACCCCCGCGAGAAGCAGTCAGCGAACGTTCAAGCGCTTCGATAACACGCCCGCGATCTGGAGGTGCAGCATCCATTTTACGGGCTGGACGTGGTTCCGGCGGCACTTTCTTGTACCGCGGCTGGCCTAAATGCTTCTGCTTGCGCTCAGCATCCTGGGGTTTCGAAGTCGAATCGCTCATGGGTGCAGCCGATCAATTCCGATCCGCGGGAGGCGGAGCAGTAGCACAACGCCTCTAAATGGTAAGGTCCTCACAGATGCTCCGCAGCGCAATTCCCCCCAAAGCCCCCGGTCCAGTCCGGTCGCGGCGTGACTGGGGACGGACATTTGCTCGCATTTTCTGTCTCTTCTTCGCCCTCATCGGCGCTGTTCCTCTCACCGGAGGCGTTCTTCTGCGCTCCCTGCCTCTGCAAAATTGGGCTGCTAGCGAGACCTCCCGCTTGCTGCGGCAAGAACTCGGACTGGAGGCAACCTTCACGGTAGAACTCTCCTTGATCCCTCTGCGTCTGGCGATCACCAACCTCCAGGTTCCCGCGACCGACGGTGGCGCCCCCGCGGTGCAGTCGAATCTCATCGCCGTCAGCCCACGATTCTTCTCTCTCCTGGCGGGACGCATTGATATCGGCGATATCGAAATTGAAGATACAAAACTCCGGCTTGTCATCAAAGACGGTGAGGTGAGCAATGTCGCCTACCGATTCCCGACGAGTTCAGATTCAACATCACTCAGCAGTGCTCCTTTTCGAAGTCTCGCCGTGACAAACGCGACGCTCGATCTTGATGTCGATGGGAACCACATCACCACCGGCGCAATTGATGTAGATGCAATCGTTGAAGACAAATTGGCCTTCGACGTCGCACTTCACCTCGATGGCGCGCAAGTGGAGACGAAGCGTCGGCTCGGCGAAGAACAAACCAAAGAACGTGAAGGACAAGCATGGATCGACGAAGATCGCATCTGCGATCTTGATCTACGCGTCTTTCTTTCCGAGGAGGAAATCATCGTTCGTCGCCTGTCGATGCGGGCGGCACTGGATGCTGACGAAGCAGTCGGCACTCCGCCTGATTGCGGTCAAAGCGAGGACGACCGGGCGCCGAACTCGAACCGCTTGAGGGGCGCGGGTCGTCGGGCGGATTCGAGAGGTCCCCAAGATTCGAAGGGACACCAAGAGGCAAGCGATCCAGAGGGCAAAAACCGACTGGCTCTTCGCCTTTCACAATTCAAGATCGCACCGCAAAAGTCAGGTCTCCCTCATTTGCGCGGGCATGTGATGGCGCGAGCGCCTCTCGCAATCGTTGAAAGGCTGGGAGCTGACATGGTGGGCTCCGGGTGGGTGGGGTTTTCGGGAGACTTCGCCTGGGATGGAAGTTCGCGTCTACCAGAGGTCAGCGGAAGACTCCGCGGCGGAGAGATGCGCCTCCTGGGCAAATCCGTCGGCGAAAAGATGAGCGCTCAAGTCTTGATCAGTGGCGATGTGGTTCAGATCCCTCAATTGCAGACCGAGTGGGGCAACGGCGAAGCGCAAATTGAAGGCATCCGGATCGAACCTTTCGCAAAGAAAATCCCGGTAACTGTCGACAAGATTGTCAGCCACGAAATCGATCTACCGGGGGTTCTGCGAGACATCGAAGTCACCGAACATGCTTGGGTCGATTGGAACTTCGGCGACACCAATGTGGTGAAAGTGCGCGGCACGCTCGACCCATTTTACATTGATGGAGGGGTGAGCGGCAAGACTCACGACTTCATGGTGTGGGATCGTGGCTTTGATGAAGCCGGCCGCCAGCGTATGGTTGGGTTGAAGCAAACCAGTGTCGTTGGTCGATTTCGCGCCCATCCGAATGCACTCGAGTTCTACAATTGCGACGTGAGGTTTGGCTCAAGCCACCTCCCTGTCGAGTTAGTGTCCGTCGGTCTATACGATAATCCGCTCATTGTGAGACTGAAGGAGGGTGGCGGAAAAATTGATCTGGCAGACATCAGTCCAGTTGCCGCCGTCGATTTAGCCGGACAATCCGAGCTCTATGTGAACCTTCAGGGACCGATGACCCACCCCGTCCTCAAGGGCACTTTGGCCGTGGAAGATTTCGTGATCGAAGGGTTCGAGGCTGGTCACATCACCGAATCAAAGGTGCATTTTGAGCCGCTTTTTGTGGAGTTTTCAGAACTCAAGGGTGAAAAGGGAACCCTCAAATACACGCTGCCGACGGCACGACTTGATTTCAACGGGCCAGCTGGAGTTGAGTTCAGCGCCGGGATGAGCAGCCCCTCTTTTGACGTGGAAGAGTTCCTCAACATCTTTCACTTCGATGAAGATCCCCGGTTCTCCGGCATCGGCGGAGCCGGGACTCTCCAAGCTCAAGTCCGCTACCTTTTGGGTGGACCAGAAGATACTTGTGGTGCGGGTCGACTAACTGTCGAAGGAGCCGCCACCCTGAACAATGCGGAGCTGCTCGGAGAATCCTTCAACGGAGGCGAGACGCGCTTCTCCTTGGAATGGTTTGACATGGAAGCGGGCGTACGTGGCATGCGCCTCGACGTCCCCCACGTGGCCCTGCGCAAGGGGAGCGGCTCGCTCTTCGGCTCGATTCAAGTGGGTGCCGGCGGCGTTCTGTCAGGTGACTTCCTGGCAACTCGCGTTCCGATTTCGAGAATCGACGCGCTGGGTACGCTGCTTAAACAAACGGACGGATTTGTCACCGGGGCCGGATCACTCGAAGGAACAATCGAAAATTTAGGATTTGTGGCTGATCTACGGATGACTGCTCTCAAAGCAGGAAACGCGGAACTGGCTCCGTCAGACATTCACATCAAGCAACTGCCGCTTCCCTATAGGGAAAATGCAAGTGAAGCTCTTTCGGGCTGCGGCAGACGCATTCCGCAGCCTCAAGCCAACTCAACGCAGCCGGGCGAAGCCGACTATCTACTGTCCGGGCAACTCTTTGGCCGCCAAATCAGCATCGATCAGTTAAAGATTCAACGCGCCAAAGATACTCGCATGCGAGGTCAGGCGACCTTGAATCAGCTCGATCTATCCACCCTCCTCGCCTTCACTCCAGCGAGTCTATTAGATACCGACTTTGCAGGAAGCAGTGTGTCTGGAAAGCTGACTCTCAATGAGCTCATCTTAGAAGACCTTTTTGCTGGGAGCGCCAAGCTGGAACTTACGGACGCCATCGTGCACGTTGATGAGTTGAAGCTATCGCTTGAAGGAAATCGAACAGCTTTCGTTCTCGAAAATGGCAGCATCAAGAGTGAACACCTCGCACTCATCGCAAAGGCAGAATCAGGTCAGCAAGGAATTCTGGATGGCGAAGTCGCGATTGACCGGAACCAAGAGATCAACGCCTCACTCGATCTGAGGCCCACGAATCTCAATGTTCTCGCTGCAGCGATCCCAGGCGTGGCGCGTGCAGACGGTAATCTCTCTGCCAGCTTTGGACTCCAAGGAAAGCTCAGCGACCCACGAGTCACGGGCTTCGTTGAAGTCGACCAAGGAGAAATCACACTTCAAGATATTGCTGCCCCACTGACAGACCTTGAACTGACTGTCGCCCTCGATCAGGGGGGACTGAAGGTCATGAAAGGAACCGGCAAGTGGGGGGGGGGACGATTCAGCTTTCAGGGGACGCGCCCATCTCTCAGGGCCGGCTCGGACGGACCGACCTGGCTGTCGTCGCCCGAGATGTGGCGCTTCCGCTGGATGAACACTTCCGTCTCAAGTTCGATGCGGATCTCAAACTGAACGTCCCCCCGCCATCAGACCGCTCAGAGGCACTTCCCCGGCTGGGGGGGCGAGTGAATATCTTGTCCGCTTCCTACGAGAAGCCGATGAACATCACGGCCGACATCACCGATCTCACTTCCCGAGGGACCAAGACAGAAGTTTCCGACTACGATACGAGCAAGGACTCGGTCAAACTCGATATTCTCCTCACCTCGGCGGAGCCCCTGCGGGTGAAAAATTCACTCGTCGAAACAACACTTTCAATTGACCGCGCCGGGCTCCGTATTTCAGGCACGGATCAGCAATACGGAGCTGTCGGAACCGTAGAAATCCAATCTGGAGGTCAGGTATTTCTGCGGCGGAACGAATTCGAGGTGCAAGGTGGCCTCGTCCGTTTCAACGATCCCACTCGCTTGCGCCCAGAAGTCGACGTGACCGCGCTCACCGAATACCGCCGCTACAAGGACCGAGGAGCCTCTCAGGGAAACACAGTGCCCACTGATTCAACCGGTAGCACCACGGGTTCAGGCAATTGGCGAATCATGATGCGTGCCTACGGTCCTCCCGAAAACCTCAAGGTCGATCTCACCAGCGATCCTCCCTTAGCCCAAGATGACATTTTTCTCCTGCTCACGGTCGGGCTCACCCGCACAGAACTAGACCAAACCAGTAACTCCAATGTGGGCAGCTCCGTCGCCCTTGAAGCGCTTGGTAGCCTTTCGGGGGCCGAATCCGCGGTGACGGAAACTGTCCCGGTCGATGAATTCCGATTCGGTAGCACCTATTCTTCACACACCGGACGTACTGAACCGACAGTCACCATTGGAAAACGCCTGAGTGACCGAATTCGCGCCAGTGTGACCACCAGCCTGAGCGATTCCTCGGAAGTCCGCTCCAATGTGGAATATCGAGCAACCGACAACTTGAGCGTCGAGGGCTCCTACGACAACGCAGGAAACGTCGCTTCGGCAACTAGCGGAAACCTGGGCGGTGACGTGCGCTGGCGCATCGAATTCAAATAAGCATGAGCCTTCCCTTTTCACCGCCCCGGCTGTCCGCTAATCGCCCAGGACCATGAATGTGCGCCTGATCCGAAAAGTAGGGTTCGAAGCCGCCCACCGGCTTCCCCAAGTGCCCCCCGGGCACAAATGCGAACGACTACACGGTCACAGTTTTCGCGTTGAGATCATCGTCGAAGGTCCGGTTGACGAAAACACTGGTTGGTTCATCGACTACAGCGAAATCGACAGCGCGTGGGCGCCGCTATTCGAGAAACTCGACCACAACTATTTGAACGAGGTCGAAGGACTAGAGAATCCCACTAGTGAGATCCTCTGCCGCTGGCTTTGGGAGAGACTCTCCCCTGCACTGCCTTCACTCGCTCGCATCATCGTGCATGAGACTTGTAACGCTTCATGCGAGTACGACGGGAATTCGTAACATCAATGAAGCTCACCTCTGCCGCCCAGATTGCCTTCATCGCAGCAGCTTCGCTGTTTGTTTATTCCTTCGTTGCCACCGCAAAGGACGGCGAGACCAGACGCTCGTGTGCTTCTTTGTGCGCGCTTTCGCCAAACTACGCAGCCCAAAAAAGGCGCGCTCCGAACTTCGAGCTTCCCAACTTGGATGGCAAGAAAGTTCGCTTGAGCGACTATCGGGGCAAGGTAGTTATCCTCAATTTTTGGAGCAAATCGTGTCCGCCTTGTTTGGAGGAGATGCCTTCCTTGGCGCAGCTCGGTCATTCATTGGAGAGCCGCGACGACATCGTCCTCCTCACAATCACGACGGACGAAACGGCAGACGACGCGCGCTCCACGCTAGCCTCAATTCTGGGACAAGAAGCACCGTTTGAGGTCTTGCTTGATCCCGAGGCAGAGGTCGTCACCGATAAATTCGGAAGCAAACTCTATCCGGAGACCTGGTTCATTGATCGTGAGGGCGTGATTCGCGCGCGCGTCGATGGCGCCCGGGACTGGGGTTCGGCCTTAGCGCTCAAATACGCTGAAAGCCTCGCCAGCCCGCTTTCCGCCTGCAACATCGAGTTCGAGCAGGGACTCGCCCAAGGGGACCAAGCTGGGCTGTGCCGCGAAATGGGCCGCTGACGAGAAAAGCGGCTGTAGGCTGAACCTTTCGTTGCCTCTGGACGTCTTATTGAGCAGCCTCCGGATGTCTTATTGAGCAAAAGTCGCCCTTTAGGTCACCCTTACGGGCTAAACGGAATGGCCCCAGCAAATGGCAAGATTCCTGGGCAGGATGCTGGCTCGATCGGGGTACACCATGTAACAATTCAGGCGCTTTCCTTTAAGCCGGCCGACCTGGGCCGGACGCTTCCCCCAGAGATACGGATCCTAAGATGAGTTTGAACCTCGGCGACGTCATTGACGACAAATACAAAATCGTCAGCCTGCTCGGCGAAGGCGGCATGGGCGCAGTTTACGAAGGTGAGAACCTGCGAATTCACCGGCGTGTCGCCATCAAAATCCTCCACTCGACCGTGGCTCAATCGGAAGATGCAGTTCAGCGCTTTGAGCGCGAGGCGCAAGCTGCCGGTCGAATCGGTTCAGAGCACATCGTAGAAGTTCTCGATCTCGGTGAGCTACCTGGCGGTGACCGCTACATGGTCATGGAATTCCTTGACGGTGAGGCGCTCAACGATCGCATCAAGAACTCGGGTCGCATTTCGCCTCAAGCGACCGCCGGAATTGTCATCGATGTCCTTGAAGGTCTCAAAGCAGCACACGCCGCCGGGATCTTTCATCGTGACCTCAAGCCGGACAACGTGTTCCTGCTCGCGAACAAAGGCGGAAAGAAGGACTTCTGCAAGATCGTCGACTTCGGCATCTCCAAGTTCAGCACCCTCGGTGGCGAATTCTCCATGACGCGCACGGGCGCGGTCATGGGCACTCCCTATTACCTTTCGCCAGAGCAGGCCAAAGGGGAACGCAACGTCGATCACCGTTCCGATCTCTATTCGGTCGGTGTGATTCTTTGGGAGGCCGCAGCCGGTCATGTTCCTTTTGACGGCGAGACCTTCAACGAACTTCTCTTCAAGATTGTTCTGGAGCCGATCCCCCCACTCGCCAGTGCCGTGCCGGACATCGATCCTCACTTTGCAGCGATCGTAGAAAAGAGCATGGCGCGGGACCCTGCTGCTCGATTCCAATCCGCCAGCGAGATGCAGGAAGCCCTCAAAGGGTGGCTCGCGGGGCAACCTCCAGCGCCTGAGCTGCTCAACCGAGCCGAAGGGGTCCAACCAGCAGGAACTCAGGTTAGCGGGACCCCGATCGCTGCTGGAACGGTGAATCGAACCAACGGCAATTGGGCCAACACCACTCCGAACGGTGGTGCCAGTGGTGAAAGTACGAAGAAGTGGATCATTGCCGCCGCGGCGCTCGTTATTCTCGCCGGCGGCGGAGCCGCGTACGCGGTGAACTCATCTCGTGCGGCCGAAGAAGCAGCCACTGCCCGCGCGGACGCAGAAGCGGACCGACTCGCTGAAGAAAAAAAGCGCGATGAAGAACTCGCGCGCCTTGAAGCAGAAAAAGCCAAGGCGGAGGCCGAACAGGCGAAAGCCAATGCGGCGCGAAGCGAGGCTGAGCAAGCTAAGGCTCAGGCGCAGCTCAGCGCCACCGAGCAGGAACGCGAGGAAAAACGAAAGGCTGAGGAATTGGCGGAGCAGGAGCGCCTCGCGGCGATCCGCCGAGCTACGGCGCGGCAAGCTGCAGCGCAATCCCCTCAGCCACGCCCTCAGACGCCTCCTGCGCCGAGTGGTCGACGCATTCGCACGGATCTGTAGAGGCGAAACGGGAGCAGCTGGTCTTCCACGAACCGCTGGTCTTCCACGAACCGCTGGTCTTCCACGAACCGCTGGTCTTCCACGAACCGCTGGTCTTTCACAAACCGCTGGTCTTTCACGAGCTGAGCCGAGCGGCGACCCACTACAAGGGCAGCTCAATCGACAAGGCGGTGCGCGCAGCCGGTCGATTGACGAAGAAATCGATATTTGGTCGATGACTGGTTTCTAAGGCGGCGAGAGCAGACTCACGGCTCTCAAGCACCACAGCGACGCGCCTGAAGTTCGTCGCGAGATAATCTGCGAATCTCTCAAAGGCCTTTCGGTACCCCTTTCCCGACGCAGTCGGACCATTGGTGGAGTCTACCAACAGGCAGAAGTCTTCGACTCCCTCATCGCGAATGGCAGTCATCATCGCTTCCGCTGTGCGCAGCATCGCCGCCGTATCGACAAATGGCAGTCGCGACCGTGTGAGCTCAATTCGGCGGGCTTGAAAATCTATCTCAGCGCAGAAGTACTCGTCTTGGAAAACGCGCTTCATCTTCTATCAGGGTGCTCGGGGAAAGCCTTGAAATCAAAGGAAATCGCCAGATCGTGTCGTTCTTCACGCTGCCAAGTGTATGTTTTTGTACCACTTTTCTTCTGGCGTCACTTTTTCTCCGATTTACTCGACGGAATCTTTCCTCCCTCGCGTTGGACATGATGAACCTGGAAACAACATCCCCACGGTTCACTGTCACCCCCCTACTTTCTGGAGAAAATTCAATGAACCGCACCATCACCATCACCGCCCTCGCTTTCATCGCTTCTTTGGTTGCAGCCCCTGCTTTCGCTCAACCTTCAGAAAAGAGCGCTGCCAAGAAAGACCGCTCCGCCGAATACGATGCCAAGCGTGACGGTGCCAAGCACGGCCCGAAACATCGCGGACCGGGACACATGTTCGCAAAGCTCGATACCAACAAGGATGGTAAAATCACCAAAGCAGAAGCTGTCAGGGTAAGTGACGATCACTTCGCCAGGGTCGACAAGAATGGCGACAAGGTCATCTCTCAGGAAGAAGCAAAGGCCTTTGGCGAAGCCATGCGCAAGGAGCACAAGTCCCCCGAAGCTCGCGCCCAACGCTTCGCCAAAATGGACAAGAATGGCGACGGCAAAATCGAGCGTTCCGAGACCAAGATGCCTGAAAGGTTCTTCGTGAAAGTCGACACAAACAACGACGGCGCTTTGACCAAGGCCGAACTCGAGACGGCACACGCAAAGCGCGAACAGGCCCAAGCGAACAAAAGCGACAAAAAAGGTGACCGAGGAGCGCGCCACTTTGCCAAGATGGACAAGAACGGTGACGGTAAGTTGTCACAAGCAGAATCCCGCGGTGCCGCGACCGCTCGCTTCGCGATGATGGACAAGAACGGCGATCAGGTGATTACCAAGGCAGAAGCCCGAGAAGCCATGAAGGAGTTTCGCAAGGGACATCAGGGCAAACGTCAGGCTAAAACCACCAAGTGACATCCACTCTCGAAGACCACGCGCTCATGAAGCGCATCGCCCGCGGCGACGCGGGCGCATTTCGAGAGCTTTCCAATGCCCATCTCAAATCCATCGTGACCTTTTCGTACCGACTCTTGCGGAATCAAGCCGAAGCGGAGGATGTCGCCCAAGAAACATTCCTCCGCGCTTGGCAACACGCTGGCGACTACGAACCCAAGGCAAAGCTCTCCACCTGGTTGCATCGAATCGCACGCAACCTGGCCATCGACAAGTTGAGGAAACAAAAGACCCGCGGCGACCAAGTCCTCCACGATGACGAAAGGGATGCTGCCCCCGCTTCCGGACGCCCCAGTCAGCTTCTCGTCAGCAAGGCCACAGCAATCAATGTCCAAGAAGCGTTGGCTCAACTTCCCGAACGCCAAAGCACCGCACTCTCGCTCTGCCACGAACAGGGCTACTCGAACCCAGAAATCGCCGAAGTGCTCGAATGCAGCGTTGAAGCTGTCGAATCACTCCTCGGCCGTGGACGCGCAAAACTTCGCAGCCTGCTTTCCTCCACCGAGACCTCACCATGAAACAGTCTTCTGAACCAAAGAACGATGCCGACTTTGCCGCTCAAGCATTTTCGAAGCTTCCTGAAGTCTCTGTCTCGGCAGATCTCTCCCGACGCATCGCGCAGATCCCCCTCGAATACGAGGTTCATGGAAAAGTCTGGTACTGGCCATTCGACCGAGTGTGGCAACCTTCACTTGCTCTGGCCGCCCTCGCTCTGATGGGAGTCTTCACAGGGAGCGTATTCGACACCGCAGACCTCACATCAGGTGACGTTGCTCAACTTCTCGATACGCCGCAGTCACAGACAATGCCCACCAACTCAGAAAGCCTCGACGCCCAAACCGCCTCAAACGAGATCGCCGCAACCGATCCGATGAGCGAAAGTGCCGAAGCCGAGAGCGAAGAGGAATTGGATAATCTTTGGGCACTCGCGCTGGGAGACTCCTGGCAAGATACGGTTTGGGATACGTTGCCTGAATCGACCACGAACTCATCGCAAAAAAATCAAGAGGAGCTTCATCAATGACTCGCTCAAAAGTTACCGCCATTGCGCTCTTCATCTCCCTGGGCGTGAACGTTTTCTTACTCGGACTCTTCAGTTCGAGACTACTGGCCCACCCAGAACACCCGCACCGCGCCCCGGCGCTTCATCGCGGTGACGAGCACCATCCTGGCCCTGGACATCTCTCTCAGCCACAGAGCTCTCAGCCACAGAAGGCTGGGCAGCGCGATGCCGCCCCTCCTCCCCCAAGGCCCGAGCAGCGCGAAGCCGACGAGAGCGATGCCAACCCCCGTGATGTCCGCATGCTTCGCCAAATGATTCAGATCATGGGTGGTCGAAAGGATCCGCGCGTTCGTGAATTCTGGAAAAACGCCAAGGAAGACGTCCGCGGAACGAAGCAGGAGTTGCGACAGGCCCGCCAGCTGGTCCAGGAAAAATTGATCGCCTCCCCCTTCGTGAAGGAAGAACTCGAACAGGCCCTAGCTGCTCTCGCCAAGCAAACCTCTGCGAGCCAAAGTCATGCACAAACCGCATTAGTGGAGCTGGCAAGTCTTTTGACTGATCAGGAACGCGCTCAGCTTCGCGCTCTTCCTCGGCCCGAACGTCGTAGAGAACGCAAATAGGTCGCCAGCCTCCCATAATTTCGCTAACCCGCGGCATGCCCCGCAGTGAAAGCCGACTCGCCAAGGAAACCAGTCCCTATCTCTTGCAGCACGCGCAAAATCCTGTGGACTGGCACCCCTGGGGCGAAGAAGCCTTCGCCAAGGCCCGCGCAGAGAACAAGCCGATACTCCTCAGCATTGGTTACGCGGCTTGCCACTACTGCCACGTGATGGAACGCGAGTCGTTTCAAAATGAATCGACCGCTCAGTTGATGAATGACGCCTTTGTCTGCATCAAAGTCGACCGCGAAGAACGTCCGGACATCGATGATGTGTACATGACGGCAACCGTCGCGATGAACGGCAGCGGCGGCTGGCCCATGACCGTGTTTCTGACCCCAGAAGGAGCGCCCTTCTTTGCGGGCACCTACTTCCCGCCCGCAGACAGTGAAGGACGAATCGGCTTTCCTCGTTTGCTCAAGCAATTGACCAAGTTGTGGAAGGAAAAAAACGACGATCTCCTCGGGCAAGCAAAGGAGCTACATCGCCACGTTCAGGCTCAGTATCAGTCGACGAAGCCAGGAGGCGTATCAGCAGACTCGATTCGCGTCGCGGCACGCGCCCTTGAACGCGACTTTGATTCTTCGTTTGGTGGTTTTGGGGGGGCGCCCAAGTTTCCGCCAGCGCCCGCCCTCCGTCTGCTTCTTCGTTATCACTTAGTCCCTGGGCAACAGGATGCGCTCCGCCTGGTGACTCGCACCCTCGATGGAATGATGACCGGAGGATTCTACGATCAGCTCGGCGGCGGCTTTTTCCGCTACAGCGTCGACGAAAGGTGGCACGTACCCCACTTTGAGAAAATGCTCTACGACAACGCGGAGCTCAGCAAAGTCTATGTCGAAGCCTTTCAAGCCACGGGTCATGTCCCGTATCGACGGATCGCCTGCGAGACTCTCGACTTTGTTCTGCGCGAGATGCAAAGCCCCCAAGGCGGGTTTTTCTCGTCGCTTGACGCGGACAGCGAAGGAGAGGAAGGCGTTTACTACCTGTGGACCCGCAAGCAGATCACCCAAGTTCTTGGTGGCAAAGCAGCTACCGCATTCTGCGAATTCTACGGCGTCGCTGAGGAGGGCCCACTGGCTGGAGCCAGCGTGCTTTCGACGCGAAGATCACTATCCAGTGTCGCGAAGGAGCTCGGGCTAGCAGAAGATGGACTGCTGCTGACTCTCGAAGAAGCGCGCTCCAAAATGCTGGAAGCACGTGCCGCACGCACCGCACCCCACGTCGACGACAAGGTGCTCGCGTCCTGGAACGGCTTGTTCATCGGAGCCTTGGCGCAAGGTGCTCGCGCTTTTGGCGACCCCCGCTACCTCGAAGCTGCCATTCGAGCTGCCGAGTTTGTGCTCGCCGCTGGAGAAACCGGCGAGGGACTGCGACGCCGTGACGGGGGGCTGTATCGAACCTCCCGCGCGGGGCGCTCACAAATTAACGGATTTCTCGACGATTACGCCTTCATGAGCGATGGTTTACTCAGCCTCTATGAAGCAGGAGCAGGAGCGCGCTACTTGAGTGCGAGTTTGGAACTCGCCGAAATCATGTGGCGCGACTTCTCCGATCCTGAGCGTGGAGGGCTATTCACCACATCCAAAAACCATGAATCACTCATCGCCCGCCCGCGTGATGGACACGACGGGGCAATCCCGAGCGCTAACGCCATTGCGTGCCAGGTTTTGACTCGGCTCGCCCAACACACAGGCCGCGCCCACTTGCAAGAACAAGCCCAGAGCATCACCGAAGCATTCTCGTCGCAGATCAAGCGCTCGCCCCGCGCGTACTGCGGACTCTTGACCGCCCTTGATTCGCTTCTCGTGCCCGCCATCGAAATCATACTGAGTGGGAACCCAGAATCCGCATCATGGTCTGAAATGGCTGAGACGCTCGGCAAACGCTATTTGCCCTATCGAATCGAAGCTCGCATCACACGGGAGTCCGATCTCCACGAAGCTTCAGCTCTCACGCGCAACCGATTCAGCCCTGACGAGCCCACGCGCGCCTATGTATGCAAAGACTTTTCCTGCAAGAAACCCGCCGAAAGTCTCGCGGATCTCGTCGAACTGCTTGCTGAGGCAGAAGCCGACGCGAACAGGCATCGCATGCGTGAATTGGGCAGGGATGTCATCAAAGGCCGGGCGACCGCCAGCGCTACCCACAAATTCGCGCAAGATTCTCGTCTGAGCTCGGGGATCTACTCCAACATCCAGGGCTTCACGGCAAGCCGCGTCGGTCTGGGCACTTATCGCATTGGTCTCGACCATCCGGCGCACCGCGCGGCGGTTCGCGAAGCCCTGCTCAGTGGAATCAACCTCATCGACACCTCACCCAGCTTTGCCTTAGGTGATAGCGAACGGCTACTCGGCGAAGTCCTGGCAGAGCTCACCACTGAAGGGCAGCTGCAGCGAGAATCACTACTCATCATCAGTAAAGTAGGAGTCGCCCAAGGGAGCGAGGCGGAGCGCCTGAGCGCCCGTCACGATCAAGAGAAACTCCGCTTTGCGATTCCTCTACAACCAGTGACGAGCGACCCGGCAGCGGAACGCTCTCTCGCTCTTGGTGCCTTTTCTACTGATCCAGAGTTCATCAAGCAGCAGATTACCGGCTCCCTTGAGCGGCTTGGAGTCGAACATCTCGACTTCTGTCTGTTGCAAAGTCCCGAGCACCTGCTGGCAGGCGGACTGCAGCGCGAAAAATTCGGGGCGGCGCTCGACGAAGCCTTTTCCGCACTGGAAGGAGAAGTGAGCGCAGGTCGGATCGGCGCCTACGGGGTGCTTTGCAACACGCTGGAGCGAAGCGAAGGTGATCCTCTCAAGGTCGAACTGAAGGAACTCATTTCCTCCGCTGAGCGCGTTAACCCAGGGGGACATCACCTCAAGGTGCTCGCAGTTCCGATCAACGTGATCGAAAGTGAATCACTGCGAAGCTCCTCGACAAATCCCGTCAGCACTGTGGAACTCGCGCGGTCAAAAGGCTTGTCAGTGCTTGCCTGCCGCCCATTGAGTGCCATGGTCGACGGAGCTGTTCTCCGCTTGGCGGATCCTCCCGCTGCCCAGGACGGTGGTCTCGCCAGCGCGCTGTCCTCAAGTCGCTACAAAGTAGCTTCGCTCGAGGCGGAGTTCGAAACGACCCTCGCCACCCAGCTGCGACTCACGGGACGTGTTCGTCAGGACGCCATTCTGCCTCTCAGCGGAGCACTTGGCCAAGCGATCGAACAGGTACGCACACGCCAGCAGTTCGAACTTGCAGAAACCACTCTGGTCACGCCTCGCCTCCGTCATCTACTGGGGCAACTCGACAGGGCTTTTTCGGGACCCGGTGAGGGCGCCTGGACGAAATTTCGCGAACGCTACGTTCAAGCGGTGGGCGCTTGGCTAGCCGCGGTGCGCGAGCGTGCCTCAGACGAAAATCGCCGAATGCTTGCAGAGGCACAGACCGAACTGCCCAACAGTGGGCTTTTCAGTGAGGCTCAACAGGCACAACTCAAGGGCGATTCTCCCTGGGCGCAAAAGGCGGTTTCTGTTCTCACCGAATTTGAAGCCATCGCCTCCGTTCTGGTCGGCCTGAGGAAACCCGACCAAGTCCACCAAGTTCTGGCGCCCTTCAAGAAGTCACCGGACGCCTGAATTCCGATGCGCGGTGGCCACGAAGTGGTATTGTTGGTTGGTGACCATCGCAGATCCTACTGCCCTCCTCTCCGAGGGTCCGATCCTCCTCTACGATGGAGAGTGCGGTGTGTGTAGTGGCTCGGTGCAGTGGATTCTTGCTCACGAACGAGCGCACAATCTCAGATTCGCTGCTCTGCAAAGTGAAATCGGAAAGCAGCTTCGCGAGCGCGCGAAAATCTCTCAGCAGGTAGACTCCATGCTTTGGGTGGAGGGACACGGAGACCAGGTACTCGCCCAGCTTTGGTCAAGCGCCATCGTTTCTGTTCTCGAGTACGTTGGCGGACCTTGGCGAATCCTCACATGGATCCGATTCGTCCCGCGTCCGCTGCGTGACTCCGCCTACCGGCTCTTCGCCAAACATCGACTCAAGTTCGCCCCGACCAACTGTCTCATCCCGCCGCCCGAGACGCGCGCTCGTTTTCTCAACGCCTAAAACGAGCCAAAACGCTACCAAACCGCAGGCCGAACGAGTGACAGGTTCAGCCTTTTCCTTCTGCGCAATATTCGCGTTACCCTCATTCGCTCTCACGAAGTTTCTGCGTGATTAGCTGGGGCAACCCGGGGGTCAAAGGAAGCTATCCTGGGGGGGGGAGAGGCGACTGGGACCGCCTCATTGAGGGATAGAGGAATCACATTGATGGAATTTTTGATTTACTCCGCGCCGGCTGCTGGAGCGGTTGCACTGATTTTTGCATTTCTAAAATCGAACTGGGTGAACCGCCAAGAACAAGGCGACGAGAAAATGATCGAAATCGGCGGGCTCATTCGTGAGGGCGCCATGGCATTCTTGGCCCGCGAGTACAAAGTGCTGGCGGGCTTCGTGCTTGTTGTCGCCGGGTTACTGGCCTGGGCCAATCTGAGCGGCGAAAATCGAAGTCCGCTGATCGCCGTGTCATTTGTCCTGGGTGCATGCGCCTCCGGGCTCGCCGGATACTTCGGAATGCGAGTCGCTACCGCGGCAAACTTTCGAACCACAGCAGCCGCGCGAATTGGACTCGCCCCCGCTCTGGCTGTGGCTTTTGCCGGTGGATCTGTGATGGGAATGTCGGTTGTCGGTCTCGCCTTGATCGGCCTCGGCGGACTCTACGTGATCTACGCCGAAATGTTCGGCGGACACGAAGGTCTAGCGACCACGATCAACGTACTCACGGGCTTCTCGATGGGAGCTTCCAGCATCGCTCTCTTCGCCCGGGTTGGCGGCGGCATCTACACCAAGGCCGCTGACGTTGGCGCAGATCTTGTGGGCAAGGTAGAGAGCGGGCTGCCCGAAGATGATCCGCGCAACCCCGCAGTCATTGCCGACAACGTGGGCGACAACGTGGGGGATGTCGCAGGTATGGGCGCTGATCTCTTTGAAAGCTTCGTAGGAGCCATCATTGGCGCCATGGTGCTTGGTCTCGGCGCAGCAGCAGTCCAGGAGCAAGGCAATCTCGGACCTATCGTTCTTCCTCTGGTGATCGCTGCTGGTGGCACCATCTGTTCAATTTTGGGAACCTTTGTCGTGCGCACGAAAGAAGGAGGGAACCCACAGCATGCGCTTGACGCTGGTGCTTTCGGCGCCGCGGCACTCATGGCAGGGCTCACTTTCGTCTTGGCCGAATTCCTTTGGCCCGAGGGCGGCACTCAGCTGGGCGATCAACTGGTTACTGCGACTCATGTGGGCATCGCCACGGTCATCGGACTTGCCACGGGAGTGGCGGTGGGGCTCATCACGAGCCACTACTGCTCGATGGAACGATCGCCGGTTGACGGAATCGCGGAACAATCGAAGACCGGAACAGCCACCAACATTATCGCGGGACTAGGCCTAGGCATGCAATCAACCGCCGCGCCTATCATCTGCATTGTGGCGGGCGTTCTGGGAGCTGCTCACTTTGCCGGACTCTATGGCGTTGCCATTGCCGCGCTCGGCATGCTCTCAACGACGGGCATTCAGCTGGCGGTAGACGCCTATGGTCCGATCGCTGACAACGCCGGAGGCATCGCTGAAATGAGCCATCAAGCCCCTGAAGTACGGCAGCGCACCGATAAACTCGATGCAGTGGGTAACACGACAGCAGCCATCGGCAAGGGATTCGCAATTGGCTCCGCCGCGATGACTGCGCTCGCTCTATTCGCTGCTTTCATGCAGCAATCGGGAATTGTGGGAATTGATATCTCCAAGCCCTTGGTCATGGGAGGTTTGTTTGTCGGAGGCATGCTTCCTTACTTGTTTTCCGCAATGGCGATGGACGCGGTGGGCAAAGCGGCCATGGAGATGATCGAAGAGGTCCGGCGACAGTTTCGCGAAATTGACGGACTGCTTGAGGGCAGGGCCAAGCCCGATACCGCCCGCTGCGTGGACATTTCGACACGCGCGGCGCTCCAGCGCATGGTGATGCCAGGCGCCTTGGCACTCATCACCCCCGTCGCCGTCGGATTTCTGTTTGGCGCGGAGGCGCTCGGAGGCCTACTCGCGGGAGTCACCGTGTCCGGCGTACTTTTGGCGCTCTTCATGTCCAACGCTGGCGGCGCCTGGGACAATGCCAAAAAGAGTTTCGAAAGTGGGGACGGCTTCCGCATGAAAGACGGCTCCATCCACGGTAAAGGAACGGACGCTCATAGTGCGGCGGTAGTGGGGGATACAGTGGGTGACCCGTTCAAGGACACAGCCGGTCCCTCGCTGAACATCCTCGTGAAGCTGATGAGCGTGGTTGCGCTCGTGATCGCTCCTCTTCTCATCCCCTGATGCGAAGACTCTCCGCGCGCAGCTACCCAGTGAACCACGCTAGCAAACGTTGGGTGGCGCGCCCCCTCTTGATCAGCGCTTGTGCCCACTAGTTGGAGCAAGGAAGAGCTTCACGCGACATGCTGAGTCATGTCGAAGCTAGCAATACGACGATAAAGAGTAGCTCTGCCGATCCCTAGCTTTTGGGCGGCGATGCTGACGCTGCCTCCGGTGACGCGCAAGGCATGCTCAATCGCGCGACGCTCAAGTTCACGCAGGGGGATCACTTCATTTTCTGGGAAATTCATATCGTCTACAGGGTGGGAGCTAACAGGATCGCGGGAACCTGAATCATTCGCAGCGATGGAGCTGATGCCAATTCCGCGCACCTCTGGCGGAAGGTCGGACAGTTCAATGGTTTCGGCGCGCGCCGTCAGCAGACTGCGATGCACCACATGCTCAAGCTCCCGAATGTTTCCGGGCCACGAGTGCCTCATCAACACCTCTAAAGCATCGGGAGACACGTGGCGCGGAGAATTTTCTCCCTGGCCGAGTTCGCGCAAGTAGTAGGAGACCACGAGCGGAATATCATCCTTGCGCTCGCGAAGAGCTGGGACTGCGATCGGATAGACCACGAGCCGAAAGAACAGGTCCTCACGAAAACGTCCGTCATCGACCAGCGCCCGCAGATCACACTCATTGGCAGCGATAACCCGCACATTGACGGAGATCTGCTCGGTGCCCCCGTTGCGGCGAACTTTCTTCAATGAAAGAACCTGGGCCAAGGCCACCTGTGCTCGTGGGGAAAGGGACCCTACGCCTTCCAAAAAGAGCACCCCGCCGCTGGCCTGCTCAAACGCGCCGCACGAAGCAACGTTATTTTGAACCTCTTCGCCAAAAAGAACGGTCTCTTGTTCGACGCCCTGGAAGGCTGAACAATCTACGCGAACGAAGGGCCCGTGACGCCTAGCGCTGCCCTGATGAATCGAACGCGCAACGAGTTCCTTACCGCATCCCGATTCGCCAGTGAGACAAACAGAGACATCTCGATCCATCACTCGAGCGACATTCGCGTCGAGGTCACGAATTGACTCACTGTATCCACCCATTGCTCCAGCCAAACTTCGTCCTGCTAGTTCTCTCTCTAAGCGCTGCACATTTCTCCACAAATCACGACGCTCCTGTGCGCGCCCTACGGCATGAAGGAATCGATCGCAGTCGACAGGCTTAGTCACGTAATCGTAGGCTCCAGCTCTCATCGCACTGACGGCTGTCTCGGCGTCCCGCTGCGCGGTCACCACAACGACCGGAACATGGGGAGAGTTTGTGTGAAGCATGCGGAGCAGCTCTGTTCCAGCCCCGCCGCCCAGACCGAGATCGACACACACAATGTCCGGAAGATCTGTGGCCAGCGCACGCCCCTCGACCATAGATGTGACCTCGACGACCTCATAGCCGGCCTGTTGCAGCCAATGGCGCATCAGCTTTCTCGCTGTCGGATCTTCATCCGCAACGCCTACGCGCACCGCCGCAGGGCGGACAGAAAGGGGTTTTATGGCATTTGTGCCCGGGTTCACCATGGCTTCTCCTGTCCATACGCTCGTCCGGAGCATTCTCTTTAGGACCCAAAAGTGAGTCACCCCAGGATGGACCCCGATAGAGACCTCAGGTTAATCTCAAGTCCATGGAGATCCGGACCAAAACGATCGAACGATTGCGCGATGCACTGCTACAAAGTGGCCGGCGGAGCGGAGCTGTCACGTCTTCGGCCTACCGAACCGTAGCCCGTGAAGGTTTTTTCACAGACGAAGAAAAAGCTGCCTTGGCCCGCGTAGAAGCTGTTGCCGAGACCATGTTTTTGGTCATCGCTGCAGACAATCAAGTGATGGACACCGAAATGGCTGCCCTCCGGGGAGCGATTCGAGGACTCACAGGTGATCTCCTGAGCGACGGAATCGTCCAAGTGATGGTGGAGGGCTTCGCGCTCCAACTACGAGACCAAGGGAGACAAAAGCGCCTCATGGCAATTGCCGAGGCGCTCGATGACGAAGTTGAAGCTCGGAATGCGCTTGCCCTGGCGGCTGCAGTCGCTCTAGCCGACGGCCAGGTTGCCGACACCGAGAGCGACGTCATCGTCGAGCTGAAGCATGCATTCTCGCTCAGCGATCAACAAGTTGCCGAAGTCCTCGGCCAAGTCGCCGAAGACCAAGATTGAGCAGCTATTGCGCTAAGGGTGTCGGAGCGGGCATAGCGCCAGGTACGCTCGGTGGAGCGGACTCAGCAGGGGGAGCGGACTCAGCGGGAGGAGCGGGACGTGGAGTACTCCCTCCCGGCGCGGGACTCAGGCTCCTCACTGGAGCGTCCGGGGTTTTCGTTCCGCAATCGCAGTCCCCAAATCCCTGGCCGTCAGCCAGACAAACCTGACCGCCATCGCAGGCCCCTGCCCCGACACAACGCTGCGTTGCCCCGGGCACGCAGACTCGCATCGGCTTTCCAGCACTATCCCCTGAAGCAGGGGCAGCAACTGAGGCAGGTGCGTCCGTGCGTGCCGGCAATTCGCGGCAAGCATTTTTGTCTTCGAGTTCGACAAGCCCACAACGCACCTCAAGGGTCCCGACCTCAGTCGCCTGGCGGTAGGAACTTGATTCCCCACCGAGCATGTGGGTGAAACTGGAGCCACTGACGATCGTGTACCCTTCCTCACCGCAAAGCTTCTCGGCCTTGCCCACGCAGCCCTTCATTCCCGCATCGCAGGTGATCAAGTGTCCCTGATGAGGAGCCTGCGCCACTTCAGTACGAGAGCAGGCGCTGAGCGCCAGAAGAGAAGAAAGCATTCCTAGAACTAAGAATCGCGCCGATTTCATGGGCGCGACCTTAGGACGCATCAGCTGAGCACGAAAGACGCTAAAAAACGTGCGCTGGTTACGCGAATTTTGCTACGCGGTCGAGAACATCCTTCGTGAACGCCTCAATCAATGACGCTGCAAACTGGGCAGGCTCGATGGACGAATCAGCGATAAGGGGAGTGAGGTCCATTCCGTAGATCAGTCCCTGTGACTGGTCCACACCATGACTCTCACTGAAGGTAGCATGTGCCTTGCGGCGCCCCATCGCCGCTAAATCGTAGCGCTTGCCGCCGACAATTTGCGAATCGAATACGCCGAGCAAAGCGGACTGCAGACCATCTCGCGCGCTCACATCCATCGGCACCTTCAATGAATCGGGCAACCAATCCAGATCGCGCCACACCTCGCAGCCGATCACCTTCTTCGGCCGAAGCTCGCTGGGCAATGAGCGTAAAGCCGCAATCGTCCTCAGTGCGACTCCCACATGAGTATCGTGTTTGTCGCAAAGGTTATGTGTGTAAACCACTTCGGGCCGCGACTTCTCAAGAATCAACTTGATATCTTGTTCGACTGCCTTTTCGCTCGGATCCTTCACGAAACGACTGGGATGGTCGAGTAAGAACTGGGCCGCATATTCGCCGATGAAAGCAGCCTTGCGTTGCTCGATGCGCCGCACGTCCTGCATTTGCTGGTCGCTGTAGTCGGCGTACTCGTTGTCTCTCGCGCTTCCCGCACCATTGGTCACCACCACACCAGTGAAGGCGCGCCCGGGCTGATGAAAGCATTCCAAAATGCCATGCATCGCAAGGATTTCGAGGTCATCCTGATGAGCGCAAATACCCAAGTGAGTCGTCTTGGCTACCGCCGCCTCAGGCTGCGAACCGTCCCAGCAGTAGATTTCAGAATTTTCCTGGTAGAGTTTCATCACATCGACCTCTTCACGCTCGCTTGGGCAGACTTGCTGCGGCAATCGATTGACCCACTCGACGACTGGCTTCGTCCGGCAATTGAAGGCAGATGCGCTCGGCAAGTTGGGCGTCCTCCCGCTTCATCACTTCGTTTGCTTTCTCGACGATGATGCTCCCGCCTTCACCTGAGGTGACGCGCCCCAAAAGCAGGACATGTTTGATGTCGTAGAACTCGGCGTAGTGAAGTAGGCCGTAGCCGAGATAGATGCCAATGCTCTCGTAAATCGCGCGAGGTCGTTGATCGCCAGACTTGAACAATTCCTGAACAAACTTGAGCTTGGCGCCCGGTGAATCGGTCGGGTTGAGTTCGATTCCGGCACGCGGAGCCAGGCGAATGACGGCGTCTTGGGAGAAATACTGACAACCCACCCCGGTATCGCCCGACCACTCTGCGTCGCAACCACCCTCCGGAGAGTAATCAACTGGAGCAAATGCCAATTCATTGAGCCAGCCGGTGATCAAGCCATCCTGATTCACATAGCCAACCGCTTCGCTCGTGCCCATCGCGATGCCAAGCACAGGCTTGTCCCCCAAGTTCATTGCCCCAGCGAGTGCCGTCACATCCCCATCGTTGGACACCGCGACAGGTACATCACCGAATAATTGCTTGGGAATGTCGAGGTAGACGTTCTTGATCTGCTCGTTGAACTGTTGCTCGGGGATCTTTCGGAAGAGAGACGCGACCATCGTTCGGTTATTCACATAGATCCCGGCAGAACTGATGCCTACCGCATCAACCCGCGGCAAATGTTCCGCTGCCAGTTTCATGGAATGAATGATGCCATCCACGTGGTACTGGGCGTCACTATTTACCTTGGGATGCCAAACGACCTCAGTAGAGAAGACCTCTTTACCGTCGATGACCGCAGCCACTTTTCTGTCGCTGCCCCCCGCATCGAAGCCAATGCGACACCCATCCAGGTGCCCACCAATTGGCGCAGGATCCTCGCTCTCGGGAGGAAGGTCACTGGCGGACTCGACGTAGCGCACCTCGAACTTCGGCTGCTCGTACACGCGCGCCATGAATTCCGCGTCGAAGGCGCGTGAACCGCCAGTCGAATACTCCTTCGCCAGATGGCTTGCCACCTCCGTGGGACCGCACACCCACACGCGAAAGCCACCTTTCTGCCAAAGGAGCATCTTCACGATGCGCTCGACGTAACGGAGATTGTCACTCACATTTTCGTGCTCCCTGGGAAGAAGCTGCGTCTCAAAACGTGCGACTTCACCGCGACTTCGCTCCAGAGCGAGAGAAAGTGAGACTTTTCCTTCGCAAGCTTCCACCGCCCGACGAAACGCTCGGTTGCCCGAGTAGGCAGGCCGGAATTCTGGAGCAAGCGGGGGAAGGACTTGGGGCTTCTGCAGCAAGAGTGATTCAACCATCGTAAGATTGAACAATAGTCGCGCTTTGCGGCGCGTCATGGTCGAATTTCTTCAATCCATTGCAGGATTTGTCCGCTTCCAGAAAAAACAGGTCTCCTTTTGCCGTGATCTCGTGAAAAGCCAGGCGAAAGACGCCGCCCCCTCAAGCTGAGCGCCCGCTTGGCCGTTCTAGAGATCAAGGTGGTGAAGCGACTTGAACTCCGTACTTTTGAAAAAGACCAGCGCGCTTTTGACGAAGACAGTCAAACCGGGTTCTGCAGCGACGCCCCCCTCATCTTAGATCAACCCGACGAATACGCGTCCGCCCCCTCCAGCCCTACGGGGAAGCGCCTGCTCCACACGCACCTACGGCGACATCGGGTCAGTGCGTTCGGCCTCGCCGCGGCGCTCACCTTCAGCCTCATCGCTCAAGAATCTCACACGGCTGCCGACGAAAGGTCATCGGCATCGAACACACAAGAGCATTCAGATGCAGATCTGCTTCGACAACGTTGGCGCCAGATGAACGTCACGGTAGCGCTCGATGACAGCCTTCGTGTGCTGGGCCCCGACGTCGAGAAGATCATCAAGAGTTCCTTTATCACCTGGGAGGACACCGGAGCGGGTCTTCCTCAAATCGAGTTCGTCGAAACGTCTGGGGCAGCTGCGAGCCTCAAACCAGATGGTCAAAGTACCGTCCTTGTCGCTCCGATCGAATTTGAAGGTCACGAATCGGACCTCGCCATTACGATCGGCTTCTCAAACCCGAATACCGGCGAAGTGACCGAAGCCGACATCGTGGTCAACAGCAAGCACGTGTTTTCATCCGTTCAACGCAGCGAAGCCGTTCAAAGTGGACAGCTGACGGCCTCTGGAACAAGTCCCGAAGATCAGGAATCATGTAGAGGCAACCTCGACGCGAGCGCCTGTGCCTCATCGTACGACCTCGCCAATGTACTGACTCACGAAGTGGGACATTTCTTTGGCTTGGGCGAAAACTACGAAGAACCGCGTTCCACAATGTTCAGCTGCACCAGCGCTTGCGAGATCCACAAGCGAGATCTTGAACCCGCTGATGTTGATTCAATGATCATTCTGTACATCGAACAACCGACTCAAGCAGCAGTCGGTTGTTCGGGGGTTCAGATTGCATCCTCACCAATTCCGACGCGCTTCGGCGCTTGGGCCGGGTGGTTCATGCTCCTCGGTCTAGGCCTGTGGCGACGCTTCAGGACACCCAGTTCGGCGCGAGAATGATCGCAGAAAGCGGTGGCAGTCGAAGCCGTAGAGACTGAGTGTAGCCATGCGTCGGAACATCCTCCGTTGAGAACGACTCAGGAAGTTCAAAGCCACTCCCGCCAAATTCACTGGAGTCGGTTGACAGCAATACGCGGTAGTCGCCTTCTTCTGGAGCACCAATTCGATAGTCGTCACGCGGCACTGGAGTCATGTTCAAGACAATCACCAAGTGTCGGTCAGTTCCAGGAACAGTCCGTGTGTAGGAAAGCACCGAATTTTCATGATCGGTGCAATCAATCCAGGCGAAACTATCCGAATCGGGATCGCCCTGCCAAAGCTCGGATCGCTCCTGGTACAGGTGACCGAGCGTTCCGACGAAATGCATCAGCGCCTTTCGTTGAGGTGCATCGGCCAGATGCCAATCAAGAGCTTCATCGAAATTCCACTCTGCGTGCTGGCCGATTTCTCCGCCCATAAACATGAGCAACTTTCCAGGGCGAGTCGCTTGATAGGCATAGAGCAGACGCAGATTCGCCAATTTCTGCCAAAAATCGCCCGGCATCTTTTCGATCAAAGAGCCTTTGCCGTGAACAACTTCATCGTGACTGATCGAGTTGATGAACCGTTCGCTGTTTTCGTAGATCATCGCAAACGTCAGCTGATCTTGATGATACTTTCGGTGCACTGGCTCTTTGGTAAAATATCCCAAAGTGTCGTGCATCCAGCCCATGTTCCACTTGAACGTGAATCCCAGTCCACCGACGGTCACTGGAGAGGTGATCCCGCCCCAAGCTGTAGATTCTTCAGCGATAGTAAAGGCGCCTGGACACTCTTCTTCGACGGCCACCGCGAGTTGACGGAGGAAATCGATCGCTTCGAGGTTCTCGCGCCCCCCGTACATGTTGGGAACCCATTCACCTTCCTCACGACTGTAATCGAGGTAGAGCATTGAGGCGACTGCGTCGATGCGCAGGGCATCCACGTGAAGTTCCTTCAGCCAGTAGACGGCATTCGCCACGAGAAAACTGCGTACCTCGGCTCGACCGTAGTTAAAAATCAGGGTTCCCCAGTCAGGGTGCTCACCACGCCGGACGTCTTCATGCTCATAGAGAGCCGAACCATCAAATCGTCGTAAGGAAAAGTCATCCTTCGGAAAGTGAGCAGGCACCCAGTCGATGATCACGCCAACGCCATTCTGATGGCAGTAATCGATGAGGTACTTGAAATCCTCCGGAGTTCCGTAGCGAGCTGTCGGAGCATAATAGCCAGTCACCTGGTAGCCCCATGATGGGTAATAGGCGTGTTCAGCAAGTGGCATGAACTCGACGTGAGTGAAGCCCAGACGCTTGACATGATCGACAAGAGGCTTCGCTATGCTGCGGTAGCCGAGACTATGACCGGTCGCACTGTCTCGCGCCCAAGAACCAAGGTGCAGCTCGTAGATGTTGACGGGACTCCGGAGATGATCGCGGGCAGCGCGGTCATCGAGCCATTCTGCGTCGCCCCACACGTAGCTGTCTTCATGAACGATCGAGGCCGTTTCGGGCGGCATTTCCATGGATCGAGCCATCGGATCCGTTTTGATGCGCAAGGCCCCGTCTTGAGCCTTGATTTCAAACTTATAGAGGGTGCCCGTCTCCAGGCCAGGAACAAAGAGCTCCCAGACCCCTGAAGCTCCAAGGCTGCGCATCGGGAGCAGTCTCCCGTCCCAGTTGCAGAAATCACCGATCAGGCTGACTCGACGAGCATTCGGAGCCCACACTGAAAAAGCAGTACCCTTCACGCCGCCCTGGGTGATCACTCGAGAGCCCAAGGCCTTGTAGAGCTGGCGGTGAGTGCCCTCGCCGAGAAGATAAATATCGGTTTCGCCTACTGTAGGGAGAAAAGCATAAGGGTCCCCTCGCTCCCAAGTCGCCCCATCTGCGAAACGAAAACGCAGTCTGTAGTTGTCTTGGCAATTCAAGTCATCAACGATCAGCGAGAACAGACCCTGCCCCATGGGCTGGAGCGCCTCATCCGGTCGACCATCGCGGACCAAGTCGCAACCGGCCGCATCGGGATGAAATGCGCGAAGCACAAGGCGACCCGCTTGGGAGTGAATTCCGAGCACCGCATGGGGTTCGTGATGGTCGCCAGCAAGTAAACGCGCACCATCATTCGCTAGGACTTTCAATTGGCCTTCTTCGGCTGAGCTCATTCTGTACCTTCGTAGCAAAGCAACACCAGCGAGTGTGGTGCCACGTTCAGGGTCGTGCCCTTGGGGATACGGTGCGTTGGTTGCGCCGTATTGACAATCTCGTGCCAGTATCCGCGTTCTTTCAGCTCCGGCAAATTGCAAGGCTTCGCGCGATTACTGCCGTTCAGAAACAAAAGCAGGGTTTGGCCTTGAATACCTCGCCCGCGTTCATCCATATCATCTGATGCGGCGCCATGAATCAACATGCCAAGAACCCGGTTCTCGGAATCTTTCCATTCGCCGATGTCCATTTCACCGCCGTCTGGGCGCACCCAAATGATGTCTTTTTGTTCTTTGTCGCTAATTGGATCAGCCGCAAAGAACTTGCGACGGCGAAACACTGGGTTCGCTCGGGAGATGGCAAACACCTTTTGAACGAAAGCCAGCAGCTCCTTTTCGCTTGGCGAAAGATCCCAATTGATCCAGGTGAGCTCGCTGTCTTGGCAATAGGCGTTATTGTTGCCCTGCTGAGTCCTGCCAAACTCGTCGCCGTGGGCGATCATGGGAACGCCTTGTGAGAATGCCAATGTGGCAAAAAAGTTCTTCAGCATGCGTTCACGCATGCGATTGACCCACGCTGCCCGCGTTGAACCTTCATGGCCCCAATTGCGGCTCATATTGTCGTGATGACCATCACGATTGTTCTCGCCGTTCGCGAGATTGTGCTTTTCCTCGTAGCTGACCATGTCGCGCAAGGTGTAGCCGTCATGACAGGTCACAAAGTTAATGCTCGCGTAGGGACCGCGATCCGACGACTGGAAAATGTCGCTCGAACCACTCAAACGAGAGGCTAATTCTGGCACCTGATGAGAATCGCCGCGCCAAAACTTTCGAATACAGTCGCGGTAACGACCGTTCCACTCCGCCCATCCAGCTGGGAATCCGCCAAGTCGATAGCCGCCAGGTCCGATATCCCAGGGCTCAGCGATCAGTTTTACCTGACTGAGGACTGGATCCTGCTGCACCGTGGCAAAGAAACGAGCAAAGCCATCAAACTCGAAAGGATCGCGAGCGAGTGTCGGAGCCAAGTCGAAGCGAAAGCCATCGACATGCATTTCCGTCACCCAATAGCGCAAGCTATCGAGCACCAGCTGAAGCGCTCTTGGATTCAAGGCGTTCCAGCTGTTCCCGCAACCAGTAAAATCTTGGTAGTAGCGCGCGTTCTGCGGCACCAAGCGATAGTAGGCGGCGTTATCGACGCCCTTGAAGGATAGAGTCGGACCGAGTTCGTTCCCTTCTCCCGTGTGATTGTAGACAACATCGAGAATGACCTCGATGCCCTCGCGATGAAACGCCTTCACCATGGTTTTGAACTCGGCGACTTGCTCCCCGCGACAGCCTGTCGCATAGCGCGGATCCGGAGCGAAATAGCCGAGGGACTGATAGCCCCAGTAGTTCGTGAGATTGAGATCGAAAAGACGCCGGTCCGATATAAAATGATGCACCGGGAGCAGCTCAATCGCCGTAACACCGAGCGATTTGAGATGGTCCAAGATCGCATCGGAGGCGAGACCGAGGTACGTTCCTCTCAGATTCTCAGGGACGTCAGGGTGAAGCATGGTCATCCCCTTCACGTGCGCTTCGTAGATGAGCGTGTCTCTCCAAGGCACCAACGGAGGGCGATCACCACCCCACGTAAAGGCTTTGTCGATCACCACTGATTTGGGAATGAAGGCAGCGCTATCCGTCTTGCTGAACGACAAGTCCGCTTCGCGATGGCCGACTTCATAGCCAAACAGAGCATCATCCCAGATGAGGTCACCTGCGATCGCGTGAGCGTAAGGGTCGATCAGCACCTTGTTGGGATTGAAGCGACGCCCTTGTCCGGGGTTGTAAGGGCCATGGACCCGATAAGCGTAGAGCTGCCCCGGGCGAACATCAGGTGAGTAGCAATGCCAAATACGATGCGTGCGCTCGGTGAGCGGAATACGATGAGTTTCCCGATTCGGATCATCGCTATCAAACAGGCACAGTTCTACGCCTGTGGCTTCCTGAGAGAACAAGGCGAAATTAACACCTTCGCCATCCCAGTTGGCTCCCAGCGGAGAGGCGCTTCCTGGCCAAACTCGCATTGATTTATTGGTCATGCTTTCGCCTGAATGCGAAAGAGGTGTCCTACCTTCTCGGAGGGATCGAGACGCACGTAGTTGTCAGCACCATTCCAAGTGTACGTGGTGCCGGTCAGGAGATCCTTCACCTGATAATCGTCACCGGGCCCGATCCCGAGTTCTGCGAGAGGCACGTGAACGGTGGTTTCCCTTGCTTCATGCGGGTTGAGATTAACGACGGCGAGCAGGTGCCGGTTCTTTCCCGAAACGTCGTCTCGTTTCAAATAAGCGATGATGTCATCCGAATCAGATCCGCAAAATGAAAGATTGGTGAGCAACTTGAGCGCGGGCTCACTGCCGCGAAGCGCGTTCAACTTTGAGATATCTCGCTTGATGTGGCCTGGTGCGTTCCAATCGCGCACTCGAATCTGATATTTTTCAGAGTCGAGATACTCCTCGCTACCAGGATGCACCGCCTCGTACTCACAGAGTTCAAAGCCCGAGTAGATGCCATAGACGGGAGCGAGTGTAGCCGCCAATAGCAGTCGAACCCGGAATCCGGCTCGACCACCGTGCTGCAAGTACTCGTGCAGAATGTCCGGCGTATTGGTGAAGAAGTTCGGGCGATAGTACTCACTCATGTCCGTCTGAGTGAGTTCGGTCATGTACTCCTCAAGATCGGACTTGGAGTTTTTCCACGTGAAGTAAGTGTAGCTCTGTGTAAAGCCGATCTTCGCCAGCCCCTTCATTCGATTGGGCCGAGTGAACGACTCGGACAGGAAGATCACTTCCGGATGGAAGGCTTGAACTTCAGCAATGCACCATTGCCAAAAGGAAAGCGGCTTGGTGTGAGGGTTATCGACTCGGAAAGTCTTCACCCCCTGGGAGATCCAAAACAGCACTGCGTCTCGTGCCGCTTGCCAAAGCCCAGCAGACTCGGCTCCCCAAAAGTTCAAAGGATAGATGTCTTCGTACTTCTTCGGAGGATTCTCGGCGTAACGAATGCTGCCGTCGGGACGAATAAAGAACCATTCAGGATGCTCTTTGACCCAGGGATGATCGGGAGCGCATTGAAGGGCAAAGTCGAGCGCAAGCTCGACTCCGTACTCGCCGCACACCTGAACCAGGTGACGAAAATCATCCAAAGTTCCGAGCTGTGGATGGACAGCCGTGTGCCCGCCCAGGTCAGAGCCAATCGCCCATGGTGATCCGACATCGTCAGCTTGGGCAACTGTCGTATTGTTGCGCCCCTTTCGATGCACGGTGCCGATGGGGTGAATGGGCGGCAGGTAGATGACCTCAAAGCCCATGGCCGCGATTTCGGGAATGCGCTTTTCCACGTCGGCGAAAGTTCCATGCACTCCTGGCTGCGCGCCTTGCGATCGAGGAAACAGCTCGTACCAAGCCGCAAATGCCGCCTCTCGTCGGTCGACTCGAACGGGAAATCTACCCGTCAGAGCGACATCCGCGTGGTCAAGCGGACCGTGCATCAACCCCTTCAGGGTACTGGAAAACGCGACTCTTTTTCGAAGTTCTAGCTGCATTGCGTCATCAGAAAGAGCACGTGCCGCGTTTTCGAGCGGTTCCTGATCCGTTTCCGGGGCGATCTTCGCTCGACGACGGATGAGCGCAGCGCCCTCCAAGAGCTCCGGAGCGATGTCCTGTCCAGCGTCAATTCGTTTTTGGAGGTCTCGAACCCAAGTCGCGAAGTAGTCGGGCCAGGCCTCGATCCACATCTCCCAGGCACCGATTTCGTCGACCACAAAGTCACCACGAAATAGATCCGCGTTGAAGTCGTGAACGAATGGTTCGCGCCGCGGACCATCGCCGCCAATACGTTGGGCACACAGTTCAGAGCTGATGAGTTCATGGCCATCCTTGAAAATGGCCGCAGTGACGATAATTCGGTCACCAACAACACGCTTGATTGGGTACCGGCCGCCATCGACGAGTGGTGAAACCTGTTCGATGACAACTCGGGGAAATTGCTGAAGATCCATCATGGGGAGGACCTGTTTTCGGCCGCTGGTCAAAGCCAGTCAAGGGGCTGGACTCGTTACTGAACAGACGGACGGGTGAGCGTCAGCGCTCACCTGTTCGGTTCAGGAAGTATTTAGACTACTGCGGCTACAATAAGCAGGAGAAGAATCAGTGCGCCGAAGCCGATCCACATCATGCGACCGAGTCGGTACATCTCGACATCCATCGACGCCAATGCCGCTCGGGCACGTTCGTGGTCAATGAAGGCTAGACGAACTGCATCGTCCGCCGCTGCGATTTCCAGTCTCACTTGTGCATCCACCTTGACTTCCCCCCGTAGTTCGAAAATCACGCGGGCAGCGTTAGCGAGTTCATTGAGTCGACCCCAGATGGCTTCGTCGAGCTCGCGGGAACGCTCAGCCAAATCGCCCTCGTAAGCCATCAGCAAGCCTTCCTTCTCGGCCTCATGCGCCTGAAAATCGGCAACAACTCGACGTAGTTCGTCTTCCGCCTGCTCAAGTCGTTTTTCGCATTGCACTCGCTCATGCAGCCCCGATTCAATGAACTCGCTTGCTTGAGCCTTCTGCTTGAGCTGGGCACTCTTTCTGGTCTCAAAGTCGACCACACCAAAGTCCACCCCCTGCTTGTGACGCTCCTCAAGATTCCGGAGCTCAATCTCTGCCCGACGAACGGATGCCCGAGCACGCTCCATTTGGCGCTGATGTTGTTCAAGCGTTCTCTTGTACTCGTTCCGACGTGACTCCTTGACCGTACGTTCGGCAGAGAGCACCTCAAGTCGAGCCTGAACGCGACGCAATTCATCCGCTCCATCGGCATCCGCGGCATTCAACGATTGACGTCGAGCAGTAATATTCTGATCGTGCCGATCGATTGTGGAGAACAATGCGCGAAAACGATCATTCTTTTGAAGCAGCGGGCGCTTGAGCTCGGCCACCTGCGCCAATCTCTGATCTCGCGAAAGCTCGGCTTGCCGAAGGTCGCTCTCAGTTACCCGACAAACTTGCTGGAGAGGCTTGAGCGCCGAGAAGACTCGCAGGAAATACATTGGTGCAGAAAAAGCACCGCTCGGCGCTGGCCCGAACCCTGAAAGCGCAACGACCTCGTCGTCATCCAAGTCGATTTCATCAGGGTGAGGAGTGCGAGCGAGAGGCCAAGGGACCTCTTCCGCTTCACGCATCGGAATCGCGACATTGAGCTGGGCCAGACCAGCACCCCCCAAGTCGAGGTCATCCAAACCGTCGCCGAGCTCCACCTCCCCTCCTAGACCGGGGAAGTTCATCCCGAGATTGGAAGGCACGGCCGGCGCCGGCGGATACTGCGAGGCCCGCTGCTCTACCGGGTACGATGATGGGCGCTGGCTGCCGGCGGCTGGCGGATACTGCGAGGCCCGCTGCGCTACAGGATACGATGATGGGCGCTGGCTGCCGGCGGCTGGCGGATACTGCGAGGCCCGCTGCGCTACAGGATACGATGATGGGCGCTGACTGCCGGCGGCTGGTGGTGACGATCCCGAGGGTGCAGGCGGAACCGATGAGGACGGCTCGAGCTCGAACGGCGCAGACTCGAGATCTCCCTCTCCCAATGCGGGAATTTCCCGAGAAGCAGAGGGGACTGAGGACGCCTGGGCCGATGGCGATTGTCCGCGCAAGTATTCTTCGGCAGTTGGACGTCGAATCGAAGTGGGATCGAATTCAAGGGCATCCTCCGGGGTGCCGACGACCACAGTGCCACGCTCAGGAGCGACTTCCTGAAAGTCATAGTCAATCTCGAGTCCGTCGGACGAGGGAGAGTCCTTGATTCTCAACGGAGGCGGCTGAACTACCTCGCTGCTCGGTGGACCCTGAGAAGGACGAGCTTTGGGAGGAGCAGAACTCGCTCCCTGACGAGGACTGGCTTCTTGCCGAGGACTGGCTTCTTGCCGAGGACTAGCTTCTCGACGTGGACCAGGTGTGTGCGGAGTTTGAAGGGGACGAGGTGCCGCTTGAACGGGACGAGGTGCCGCCTGCCCGGGCTTGCGAGCGGCGGGAAATAAATCGGGGATCTCGTCATCCGACTTCGCCATGGGCTGGCATTACAGCACAAATAACCGGAGTGCGAATGAAGATCGCGATAGAGAATGGTGAGAGCCACGCCGAAAGTCCAAGCGCCATTCAAACGCTCAGCTTTGGAAAACAGGTCTGGCACCCACAGGGGACCGCATGAGGGGCGGTCGTCCGAGTGAGGAGAGGAGTGCATGGTCCCGGCGTGTTTGGAGAGAGGAGATTTGCCAGGCCCCATGGGTGCCAACTTTTATTAACGGCACGGCGGTGCGGAACTCAAAGCACTTTCTGACAGAAAACGGAGAAAAACCCGGCTAACCCATCGAGTCAGGCTTGCGTAGCAGGGCCCTTCGGGGTAGCGATGCGGCGTCTGTATGGGCCCACCAACAGCGCGCCTCGAACTCCGCCAGGCCCGGAAGGGAGCAACGGTAGAGGAGAGCGGGTGTGGTGGGCCCTTTCCTATTTGGCGTACCTCTCACACCGAGAGCGCTGCAGGTCATTGAAAGCGCTGCAGGTCACTTATGGCGCAGTGGGTGCTCTGCGAAGACGCCGCTGGTACTTCCTCCCGGCTCTCGGGCGTGCAAGAACACATGGGTTCAATGAAAAAGCCAGAATCTCAAACGCTGCCCGCTTTCGCACGTTGGTCCGCTGCTGCAGCGGCTGGCCTGAGTCTCATGGGTTGTCCTGACAAACAGACCGAAGAAGCGAGCGCCATGAAAGACGCGCCGCAAAAATCCGCCGAAGAAGCTGATACGGACAAAGAGTGCTGCTTCGCAAAGAATGAGTGCAAGGGAAAGGGCGGATGCAAGACCGCCGACAACGATTGCGCCGGAAAAAACGAGTGCAAAGGCAAGGGCGGATGCAATATGCATTGCCCCAAGTGAGCTAAATCCCAAACATCTCGATACTCGCACCGTTGTGGGCGAGAGGCGCATCCAGCGCATAAAAGCCAAGCGTCCTCGCCACGTCCTCAGGGCTCATTCTGGCGGGAAACGTCGAATTATCGAGCATTCGGGTATCAACGGCCCCTGGCAGAAGAGCGAGGGTCATCAGCCCTGTGTCCGACAGTTCTTCCGCCAAACAGCGCATTGCGCCGAGCATTCCGGCTTTGCTCGCGTGGTAAGCAGCCTGATGCTTTGAACCGAGCACCGCCGAAATACTGGAGACGAAAATGATCCGCCCCCCGCCGCTCTCGAGCATCGAAGGCAGGATCGAGCGAGTCAAACGGAGCGGTGCTGTGAGATTTACTTCGAGCTGACGATCCCAGCTCTCATCGCTGAAATCTTTTAGCGATGCGCGCTCGATGATGCCCGCGTTGTGAATCAACACATCAACGGGCTCAGGGCTACTCAATAATTCTTGAGCGGCACGATCTACCGAGCTGCGCGACGTCAACTCACAGTCGATTTGTTGAAACCGAGCGCCCAGATCAGACAGCAGTTTCTCGGTTTGCCCTTGGTCCTCAGATGGCCGGCTCAAGAGCATCAGCTGCGCCTCCGGATCGCGATGTGCAAAATAGAGAGCCGCTGCTCGCCCGATGCCGCCACTAGTTCCAGTGATTGCGATCCTCAACCTAACGCTCCGCTCAACAATCGACTCACCCTATGGCTCCTCGGACTCAGAAAGGCTGCGGCCGAGAACCGCCTCCAGGTTGCCAGGATCCTTCAAAGTCCCCCGGCCGGCCCAGGTAATCGTCTTCGCCGCATGCTCTTCAGCGCCTCGTGCTTGAAGGCACGTATGGTTGAGGACGAGACGGCAGAACGCGCCTTGAGCGCCCGCGTGATCCATGAGCGCCTCGACCACATCTTGAGCAATCTGCTCCTGTAGCACTAGGCGCCGGCTGCACGCCGTCATCAACCTTGAAACAGTACCCAAGCCCAAGATCTTCGCCCCCGGTTGATAAGCGACCAGCGCCTGACCCTGCGCCACAAGCAAGTGATGAGGACACACCGTCGCGGTAAAAAGCCCATCCAGAACGACAGGATCCGCCGGGCCACTGAGAAGCTCCGAGCCCGATGCGATCAGGTCAGGAATATCAATTGAATCACCGACGAGCAGCTCATCGGCAAACGCAGCCATCACTCGCGCTGGAGTGGCGACGAGGTTCGGTCCCTCTTGACCGAGTGCGGCAAGAAATTCTGCAATCGCAGCTTCGGCACGCGCTCGGTCGACCGTCATGGCCAAAGAACAATCACCAGCTTGGTCAAGAAAAAGTCAGCGATAAAGATCGCGATAGAAATCGCGACCACTGCGCGCGTGGTGCTCGCCCCAACGCCAGCCGTGCCACCCCGGGTAATCATCCCTAAATGACAACCGATCATCGCAATCAGTGCGCCGAATACAGGGGTCTTCAGCATACCGCTCAAGAAGTCCATCATGCCGACCGAGGCGAGAGCTGAGCGGAAAAAGAAGCTCGCGGGAATCCCAAATTGGGTATCCGTGATCACCATCGCTCCGCCCACTCCGAGCACGAGTGCAATCGCACCGAGCAACGGCAACACGATCACCGAGGCTACAAGGCGAGGGAACACGAGCTTCTTCAGAGGATCCGCACCCAAAGCGCGCACCGCATCAATTTGCTCGGTCACTGCCATGCTCCCCATTTCGGCAGCCATTCCCGCGCCAATACGGCCACCGACAATGATGGCCGTCAAAGTGGGTGCAAGCTCGCGGGCGAAAGACAGCGCAATCACTCGAGGCGTGTATTCCATGCCGCCAAACTTGCGGAGACCAAAAGCAAACTGCACCGCCATCACCATACCGATGAATACGCTCGCCACGAAGACGATGCCGAGAGAAGCGACCCCCACAGCTTCAATCTGCTGAACAATCGCCTTCCATTCGAAGGGACGCCGCATTCCACCGCGCAGAGCACCCACGGCCATGCGAGTAATTTGTCCGACGTGCGCTAGCAGCGTCAGAAATCGTTCCCACCATTCTCTGAGAAAAGAAGGAACCGGCTCGTGAACAACGCGCCCTTCTTTGAACGAGGGGTAGCCGCCTGGTGGTGGTGGATGAAGCGAAGCGGATCGGGAAATCCGCGCCTCCACTCGCTCGTTGTCATCACTCATCGCATCACCGCCTGCATTGCCAGTTCTCACTCCACCGTGTGGAAGCCTGAAACCATCTTGCGAAAATCACTGCGACTCTGTTCAAGCTCAGGGCGATTTCCGCCTCCATCGATGTGGAGGAAATCGTAAACGCAGCCGTCCTTCTTGATCACTGTCACGATAAATCGCCGCGGAACGCCATCAAGCTTGGCTCGCATGTCCACCTCAAGGGCAGCTCTGCCATCCAGCTGATATTTTTTTTCTGACAGGAGTTGACGGTCAGTGAACTGCAAGAACAGGTGCTGCACCAAAGCCCGCAGAGGAACGTCATCAGAATCGACACCGCAGCGAGCTGCCACAGCCACGGTCGCGCCCACCTGATCGTCCTGGAACGACACCCGAGCATCTGAGCTGTCGATCTCACGCATTCCCGCTGGAACGGGTCCGAGACGAAAGGCTACGTCCTCGTCTCGATACTCCACTCCGTTGAAAGAGGCACCAGCGCAAGCCGCTAGCTGTGCGCTGATCGCGAGGACCAGCACGCCGCGAACGAAGTTCTTCCTGAGAGCCATCATAGCCAGTTTGAGTCGTACGACGTTCGGAAACGAGTCTTGGAGGCCGAATCGGCCGCTTTCCCTGCACAGCACCACAGGAAGAGACGTTAGCATGCCGATGACCCTGGCAAGAGTCCCGTTATTCGGTACTTTCCAAGGGGCCGCATGTTTCCTCTCTACGATCGTAATCCCACGCGCGGAAAGCCCTTCGTCACTCGGGCGCTCATTTTCGCGAACGTGGGAGTATTCCTTTTCGGTCGCTGGCTGGAAACGCAAGGCGTGAGCTGGATTGCCCAGGGGTACGGAATGGTCCCCTCGCGCCTCAGTGCGGATCCCGAAGGCGAGGCAATGAAAATCTTCACCAGCCTGTTTCTCCACGCTGACTTTATGCATTTGGCCTGGAACATGTTGTTCCTACACATCTTTGGGGACAACGTCGAAGACGCACTCGGTAAGACTCGCTACTTGGTGCTGTACGCTCTGGCGGGAGTCGCTGGCGGCTTGGCTCAATATGCCTCCGACCCGACAAGCCCGATCCCACTCATTGGCGCTTCTGGAGCCATCGCAGGCATCCTGGGAGGTTACCTGGTCCTCTACCCACGAGCGCCCATCACCATCTTCAACGTTTTTATTCTGCCACTGCCAATTCTCGTGCTGCCAGCGTGGTTCGTGGTCGGCTGGTGGTTCGCCGTCAACCTTTTCGGCAGCGTGGCTAACCTCGGCGGAGCAGGTTCTTCGATTGCCTACCTCGCGCACGTCGGGGGCTTCGTCCTCGGACTATTGCTCACCCGTTCGCTGCTGAAAGACGAAACTGAGGCGCTGGGCGAATGGTCCGGCTTCAAGCCTCCACCCCGAGTACCTCAGCGCAAGATCTTCCCCGGTCAAGAACAGGGACCGTTTTGGCGCGACCAACCCTAGGTTGAAGCAAAGCGTCGAGCCAGAAGCGTCGAGCCAGACCTCGCCGGGTGAGGAGCGCTCAGACGCCAATAAACAAGCGGTGCGCGAAGTTTCGCTCAAGTCGGGCGCGCAGGACTTTGTCTGCGGAAGTCTCAATGTCGTATTCAACGCGACGAAACTCAAACTGCTTTGACTCAGTGTCAAAGATCACGAAGCTGGCGCGATTGTCGTAGTCTCGAGGTTGCCCGACGGAACCGATGCTCGCGATGTACTTGCGATTCGGATCGAGGGTAAAATCGACTGGAGGAAGCTCCTCAACAGTCGATTCGGTGAGAGCAAACACCTTGCACAGATGAGAGTGGCCGATCAAAGTGATGTGGCCGAGGTCTTGGTAGATGGGCAGACATTCACGTGCCTGCTCGGGAGCGAAAATGTACTCAAACTCCTCAAGCCGCACCGGGCTACCGTGGCAGAGATGCACACCAAGCTCGTCGAGCGTCACCTTGTAAGGCAAGCCTCGGAGCCATTGCATATTCTCCTCGGTGATCATTCTCGCATGACTATCGAGGGCGTGCCGGGCAGCCTCGTAGTAGTACGAGTAGTCCATCCGACCAGCTACTGCTGCGTCGTGGTTACCGAGAATCGTATGTCCCGCGAGATTGCGAATGATGTCACAGCACTCGTTCGGAGAACCGCCATAACCGACGGTATCTCCAAGGCAGTAGTACTTGTCGATCGATTCACCATCGAGGACCTGCAGCACAGCGCTGAGTGCTTCGTAGTTGGCGTGGATATCGCTGAGGACGGCTATTCGCATGTGGCCGGAACCAGGAGAAGAACTCCGGGGTGGAACGACGAGTATGACGAGCAGAGGGCACCCGGGGCAAGTCCCGAAAGCAATCAGTCTGCTTCTACTCCGCAGCTGTGTAGCCCAGTGGCAGGATTCTGCAAGAAAAGCTGCCGTTTCGCTGGAATGAGCCACCCCAGGTCAAAGATAGTCGTCGTGCGTCCAGTAAATGGGAGAAAATGGGATTTGATTTTCCCCCGGATAATGCTTCGACCGGGCTCTGATGATCTCGTCTGATAGCCCCTTCTATAATGTTCCCTCCCAAATCGTGGACCTTTCCGGCAATTTGGTCGACTTTGTCGAACGTTCTCTAGGGATTAGACCCGACTTTACTCCGGAAACGCTCTCCTTGGTGGATCACTACGCCAATGAGACCCGAGAAGCCCTGAAAACTCGCCCCGAAGTGCTGGATCTCACGGCTCAGGCATTAGGCGCTTACTTCGGCGAAGTCTTGAGACGCAGCAAGGGCGCCTTTTGGCAGGTGCCGAGCCCTAATTTTCACGATTGGGCGCTCTGCGGCAGCGGGGCCTTCATCATGATCAACCCGATTGGAATCGGTTACGACGCGATTGCCTTGTCCTCCGACCACAAAGGCCCCTCCTCTCAGCTCAAACTCGCTTCGGAAGATCGCGCCCACATCCAAGCCCGATTGGAGAGCCTCCCCGAAGTACCAGACACGGAGTTCTACCTCCTGACGACTCGCCTCGAAGCTCTCGACATCGTCATCGAAGGTTTGATTACCGCGGCTCAGGCGCGGGGCTATGTAGACATGGTCTACACGGAAGAAGACTACCGAACTGATCTGCGTCCACTCGGTGATTTTTAGAGCACAGCGTAACTGCCAAAGCGAAACTAACTGCCAAAGCGAAACTAACTGCCAAAGCGAAACTAACTGCCAAAGCGCAGCCTGACTTCTGATAGGCCAAGCACTCGTCAAATGTGAGAACTCAGGGCGTGGTATTTAGTCCTGTGTGAAACACATCTTGTCCAAAGGGAACGTCCCTTGGCGGAACCACGACATTTCCTTCTGAGGCAATCTCACCGAAGAAATCGCGAGCCCCGATGCGTGCTCCCTCTTGACGCAAATAGAGGGGCAGACGCTCACCAGGATTAAGCCACAGGAGTGGAACCCGATTCATGAGAACAAGCAGCGGGCGATCATGATGATTGATCAGTAGGACTTCATTCCTGACGCGCTGAGGAACTTCAATGGCAACAGGAGGTACGCCAGGGACAGGTGGTTCGACAGGAGTCGGCGGCTTAAAATTCGGATCTGGGATCAGCACGTCACTCTTCGTCTCAATCGGGAATACCTTCTGACGCACGGGTTCAGAAAGGAGCATTCGATCCGAAGGCGGAAGCTCGCCCTTTTTGAAAATAGGGAGAACTGGGGGCGCGCGAAAACCATCGACGTTCAACGCGCCTGCGAGGGTGAGCTCCGTCACTTCAAATTGCATCTCACCGCCGGCCTGCCATTTTGCATCGAAATAAACGGGCAGCTGTCCCAATGGACACAGATCGAGGGTGGCGCTCACCCGAATCAGTTCAAGCAAACTTCGACAGAGCAAGTTCGACGCACTCGGCAGATCAAGCTGTTCAATGAACTCAAGCTCGGCACTGCCAAGAGGCGTCGAAAGCGAAATTTTACGTGTCGCTTGACCGAGTCGCTCACCCGCTCCCGCTTCCTTCGCCATCGCTTCAACATAAGGCAATCGATCTGCTCGACGGTCAGAAAACAAGGAGCGAAGGGCTCCAGAAGGGATGACCCGGTAGCTTCGTGCATCAGGCCAAACGACGACGTGCCCCAAACGATCCGCTCGACTCCGAAGTTCGGTATCGCGCGGGAAAGGGAAAACATCTGTCTCAAGCACCCAGCGCTGACGCGCCTCGCGATGTGGAGTTTCACGGAGCAATTCGATAGTGATCAGGGGCCAAGTTTCATAGAGCCCGTCGCCGTGCTGCACTGTCCGCGCCGACTGCGGCCAAACGAAGCGCGCCTTGAGTCGAATCCCCGCTGCAACTCCGCGCTTCATCTCGTCTTCGCCGAGCGCTTGGCCCAACACCCAGGGGACAGGTATCGGCCGCGGTAAAGGTTCGCTGGGCGTGAGCTCCGAGGGATCCGCAACGCGAGAGCTCGACCCCGGCAGCTCGGTCTCCGTCAAGGGCTCCGGCAAAATCCGCGCGTTAGGACTTTGCTCATCAGAACTGGCATCAGAGATCGCCTTAGCCTGTGCCGCTTCACTCGAACCAGAGGTGTCGCGTTGACACCCCAAAAAAAAGAGCCAACTAAAAACAAATAGTCCGCGACCCAGAAGTACGGCGCTGCGCGGCACCACTGGAGAAGAGCGAAAACATGGGCGACTCGCGGAAAGCACTCCGAAAGTCTGTGTCAGGCGGTGGGCTGAAGGCAACAACGAAAAAGCCAAGCATCTTCTCCATCGCCATAATAGCTGACACGAGTGCTCGTCTGCTCAAAGCCCATCTCTCGATAAAGGGCTTGAGCGCTCAGGTTTGAGGCCCTCACCTCCAAAAACGCGTCCTTACAACCCCTACGACGGGCGCGAGCAAACAACTCAGCAAGAAGAACTCGCCCGAGCCCATGACGCCGTGATTCGACGGCCACTGCGATGTCCACGACTTCAAGCTCGTCGGCGACAAGCCAGCCTAGGACAAACCCGAGCACCTCGCCGTCACGCTCAGCGACTAGCAATCTCGCGTGATCGCGCCCCCGTTCAGCGCGAGCATTCACACTCAGGCCAGAGCTACGCGCGAGCTCCTCCACCTGGGGGTCGAGCGCTTCCCTTGCCTCAACGATCCGAACCTCTAGCAAAGGCTGCACCCTGGACTCAGGCGGTGCGGCGCTTCACCAGACGACCATTGAGCAGACGGTAAAGCACCTTGCAGTTTTCGAAGGAGCTACCTTCAAGCTTATCTAAAATCTCTCCCACGGTGGCATCGCCATCAATCGCCGCGAGGGCCTCCTGCTCTTCGGCGCGGATTTCCTGATGCTCGGACAACTTGTCGATGGCCAGGTCGTCGCGGAAAAGTACGTCTTCAAAGTCAAAGCTATCTTCAATGAGTCGCCATTCGTCCACGCGACGAAATCCTTCCATCACCAGTCCGGCTGTGCGGAGTCCCAGGCGCGCGCCGTCTGCTTCTTCGCTCTCAGTCTGCTGAGAGAAGCGAAAGCGACCCTTCCGCCAACGCACAACCTCATAAACGAGCTCTGAAGTCTGAAGCACCAGAGCTTCTCGTAATTGCTCCTCGCCCAGGATGTCTTCACTCACCAAATAATCGCCAAGTACTTTTTCCGCGGCCCGCGCCTGAGCAATGTACTTGTCCAAGTCTTCTCGACTGAGAGATTCACGGTCAACCAAGTAGCGCCCGAGCAAGAACTCGTGAGGCAAACCTTCTTGTTGAGCAAAATCGAGGGCGCCAGCTCTCAGGAACAAAGTGACCCGCCTGCGCCCATAGCCAAGCGACAGGGCACCGGTCTTCTGCTGCACCTCCAGCAGCTGAAGGATTTCGGCGATGGAAATAGAGGCCAAATCTCCAGAAAGCACCTCTACTTCGTCGCTCGATAGACTCGCATCGGCGAGCGATTGGGACAGGTCACCAGTCACTTGTGGGGTCAGCGCCATCGCGAAAGCGTGCGCGACTTCGCCGCGGTCGAGATCTTTGCGCCCCGGATTGAGTCGCTCGAGCTGGTCTCCGAGAATCTCCGCAAGTTGATTCGCCAACTTGAGCACAGACTGATCGCGGCCGGTCTTGTCGCCCCAGCTCTCACGACTCGAAAGCTCCTCCTCAGCCTCCGATTCTTCCTCGACTCGCGAAAGAGCCTCGCGCTTCTTTTCGAGGGCGCTCTCAATCACGGCGATCAGGCCGCGGGCATCGAAGGGTTTAGTGATCGCGTCGAGTGCGCCCGTCTGTTGAACAAACTTACCGCGGATCCGATCTCCCTTGGCACTCATCAGCACAACGGGCACGTTGACCAAGTCCTCCCGCTCACGGACAGACATGCACAGCTGATAGCCGTTCATGCGGGGCATGACGAAATCCACCAGCATTAAGTCGGGGGTTTCCCGCGAGAGAACCTGAAGAGCTTCGAGGCCGTCTTGAGCATGAATCGTCTCGTAATCATGACGAGCCAGAATTGAGCTCACCACTTTACGGATAGTGGGACTGTCGTCGACGACGAGAATGCGTGCGCCCATGAATTCAGGAGGGTAGCTGAATTCCAATTCAGCTAACGGGGCATAGTGCCGATTCCGTGCCATTCCGGCAAGAGATGGGACGACAATCCGCTCGCGTTAGATGTTTCCGCGAGGAAGAAGAGGCGAACATCAAGTGGCCGAATCCTCCGGAGATGGCTCAACTAACTCGCGGCTGTCGGACATTCGCCTACCCTGCTCGGATTCGAGCCATTGTTCGCCAATGCGGTAGCCGAGCTCACGGTACGCTTCAAACTGAGTTTCGTCGAAAAACTGGTCCCCCGTCGACTCATCCGGAAACGCCGGGTGTGCCAATTTGTAGCCGATGACGTCCGGCGGCAGGTCTTTGATCAAGGTCGTCTTAAGATAGACGATGCGTCCTGATGGCTTGTCTTTGGCATCGCCGTGGTACCGGATACAGCCCACTGCGAATCCTCGCTCCGCCACGCAGAGACGATCTTCGAGTCCGTCGGCGGTAGTCGACCCAGGGACGAGGGCCCCCAACCCTATTTCTTCGGGAAAGTAGATTTTCGCACCGAAGTCAGCTCGAGCTCGCTCCACCAGATTCGCCAAGTCCGCAAACTCGAACTGGGGATCCGCGCCTGCATCGCAAACGACGATCAGCGACAAGCGTCGACGAAGCAGCTCGTAGACCCCGAGATTCTCGTAGTGCCCACCATCCGTCAGTTCGATGATCTTCGCCTCTTCATGAAGCGCCTTGCCAGACAGTGCAGCTTGGAGTCCCGGCAGGATGAAGTTGGGAACAGCTGAGCGCTTATAGCGAGGATTTGGGGCCCAATAGCCGAGACGCAGATTGAGTAAGGAGAGGATTAGGGACACGAGCCGACTGCGGGTCGGTCCCACACCTCCCACTCCAGTATGCGGATTGAGAGCTGCGCCGGAAATCGCCATCGCACTGGCGATTGACATTCCGCGACCGTTTTCAGCGTTCATGTAGCGATCCGAGCGTTTCCAACCCGTCGCTTCACTTCCGCAATAGAGCGGGGAAATGAGAAAGCTATCTCCTGCACGTCCGCGAAACTTGCTGCGGACAGAATCCACGAGAACTAAATTGGTATTCACGAGGTGATAAGGACGACGTGGTCTGTCTTCCTTCAAGCCACAGAGATGGTGAATCCCGGTGGCGTCCGCTTCAGAAGCCAGGGTCCATCGACTCTCGCGTACCGCCTGATGATTGGGAGTGAACAGTTCCATGAGACGGTCGCGGTACATGCGATGGACGCCCATGTAATTGATATTCGTGAACCATCCGAGCACCACGCCCGCTAGCAAGATCGCGACAGCAGGTCCAAGTGCACTCGACGCATCTGGTCCCCATATCCGATGCGAGAGCGTGTGAACCCGAAAAGCCACGGCATAGGCGCCGACCAACAATCCGTAACAAACAAACATCACCGCAACTGGCGCGCGAACTTTAGACACGAGCCGATAGACAGTGCCGGATGCCTGAGCCTTACCCTCTTGCGCGCCTAGTAAGGCGCCTGCGACTGTGGAAAGTGCCCCATAGACGAGAGCATTTTCCCAGCCGACATCAGCATTCTCAGCGCCCCGCCAAAGCGTGGTCAACGTCGCTGCTTCGGTCTGCAAGTAGCGATGCATCTGTGGCACCAAGCCAAACGCCAAAGATGCGAGGCCCAGACTGGTGATGCGTCCCACGGCGGCCTGCACGGTCGTTCTCGCGCGATAGGTAAGGGTACCACGCGAGTAGAAAGTCCATAAAGAATAGACAAGCGCCGCGGTGAACAGCCATCCACTGATCAGCAAACCTAAGAATACGAAAGCATTCCCGAAGTAGTTGATGATCATGAGCCAGACAGACTCGGCTCCATGTCCCGCTCCTTCGTGAGGACCGAGCAACTGAGCGCTGATCAAGACGCCAAAGAGCCCACACAACAAGAGAAAGTGAACGAATAGCGATACGCTCGCCGCGCGAACAACGACAGCGATGAACGACCCCAAGTGCAGGCGCGGCGTCGGATTCAGGTAGGAGGCATGGTAGCGCAAGAAGTCGAGCACGCCGTTTTGCGCCTTTTCACGGTCGGACAACTCCCGCGGTCCCTCTTGGCGAGGTCGAGCTCCGAAGGGAAAGGTGTCGGCATCTGTCCCCGCTTCTACGCTCGGCACCGTGGGCAGTCCGCGATGAAGCCACCAGGAGAGCGCCATGCCTGCGTAGCCGCCTCCCGATACAGTGGAAAGGTAATCGAATCGCGACAGCCAGCCACGGGACACGAGAGCTTGGAGCACCCCGATGCTGAATGATGCGGAACGAATACCGCCTCCGCTCAATGCCAAACCGCTCAGCGCTGGCTCAGGCGACTCTTGTTTCGTCTCCGTCGCAGGCTCAGGTGGTGCATCCCGCTCGGCGTCGGCTCTTCGAAAGAACTCGCGCTCAGCGGCTTGAAGCTCCGCAAACTCATCAGGCTCTAGGTATTCCTTGCGCTCCCCCCACAACTGCATGCCCAGAGCTTCCGTGAAGCTCACCAAAATGACCATGGGCGGCGTCTCTCAGCGTTCAGCGGGGTAATTCCTGGGACGCGGGCGGCCGTAGTGGTCGGCATGGGAGCCGTCCGCGAAGCCGATGACGCGTCGATCTATTGGCGTTTCACTGCGCTCGACCGCCTCATGCCGATGCCGTTCGCCATCGTCTCAGCGGCTACGGCCTGGCTCGCACCAGACAGGCTGCTGACACTGCTGAGCTGCGTTGCACTCTTGGTCGCCAACCTCGGACTTTCGGTCGTCACAAGAACCCGCTACCGAAAGGGAGCGAGTGAGCGTGAACTCCAGCATTGGATTGGACCGGCACGCGCTGCCCTGTTGGCAGTAGGTATCCCCTTCGTCGCGTGGGTAGGGAATGGTAGCGATGGCGCATGGTCGCTCGCCGTGATCATGTCTTGCTTACTGCCGTTTCTCTTCCCACAACGCTTGCCCGGAGTCTTAGCAGCAACCCTAATCGGTACTGTCACATCCCTGGTCTACTGGCTCGGCGGTTCGTCTTTCAATGAAGCTTTGAGCACGGTGGCGGCGACTCTCTCGGTCAGTCTGATCGCCGGAGAAACTGTGCACACTCTCCAGTCACTCGTCACGCGAGTCCGCGCAGCCGAGGCCGCGAAATCTGAGTTCTTGGCAAATGTGAGCCACGAAATTCGCACGCCGATGAACGGCATCCTCGGAACGCTCGAATTGATCTCCGATTCGCAAGATAGCCAGGATCAGCAGCAATTGGCTCGTATCGGTTACCGGAGCGCTCGTGGCCTGCTGACCATCATCAACGATGTTCTCGACTTTTCGAAGATCGAGGCCGGCAAAATGCGAATCCACTCGGCACCGTTCGGGGTCGACGCGTTCGTCTCCGACATGCGTGCCGAGTTTGTGGCAGCAGCCCGTGAACACGGCACCACGTTCATCGTCGAAATTGATCCAAACTTTCCTGAGGCGCTCGTCGGCGACGTGACCCGGGTCGCTCAGATCGTCCGGAATTTCTTGTCGAACGCGCTCAAGTTTTCGCGAAAGCGTTCAGTCACTCTCAGGCTCTGCCTCGAAGCTGATGCGGAAGGCAATGACTGGCAAGTATTTGAAGTCATCGACACCGGCATTGGCATGACCCCCGATCAACTGAGTCGAGTGTTTCAGAAGTTCGAACAGGCCGAATCCCACACGACGAAGAAATTTGGGGGGACCGGCCTAGGACTCGCGATTTCCAAAAACCTGGCCGAGAAACTGGGCGGAACCATCGGAGCTGACAGCAGACAAGGCGAAGGATCGCGCTTTTGGGTACGCCTCAATCTGCCGATCCATGCAGGCTCTCTTGAGGCAATTTCCAGCCATATCCCGGTTTCAATCCGGCACTTTAACGAGGAAATTCTCCGCCCTGCAGCGAATCCCACGTCCACTCAGACTGAAGCGTCGCTTGCTATCCCTAAGCCGGCAGCTTCTCCTGCTGATGCACTTGGTCTTCGCGTGCTCGTCGTGGACGACAACAAGACGAATCGACTCGTCGCAGCCCGACTACTCAAGACGATAGGCTGCGATGCACTCATGGTCAGCTCGGGTCAGGAAGCGATTGATGCCTGTGAGACGCAAGTCTTCGACGCGGTTCTCATGGACTGCCAGATGCCCGAGATGGACGGCTTCGAAGCGACTCAAAAGATCCATGCCCTCGCTAACCTGGCTGCGCTGCCCATCATCGCGCTCACGGCGAGCGCCCTCGTCGAAAATCAGGAGAGGTGCGCGGCAGCCGGCATGACCGGATTTCTGTCGAAGCCAGTCGGGAAGGCTGACTTACGGGACGTTCTCAGCCACGCCGTTGCGGCTACAGGCAGCGGTTACGGGACAAGCGATGCGCCAAGAAACAAGGCAGAGTGCTCTTAGGTCGACAATATATCATCGAATTAGAGCATTCTGCCTATATTTTTCCGACTTCTCCCTTGTAAGAGCCGGCTCACTGACCTTCAGCTATCTGATGCGGATTTGACGATCTCGATGTGCACTTCGCTGAGCTGATCGTTGGTCACCGCGGTCGGTGCGTCACTCATCAAGTCGACTGCCTTTTGCGTCTTGGGGAAGGCAATCACATCGCGCAGACTCTCGCGACCGGCGAGAAGCATGACCAAGCGATCTAATCCGAGCGCGATGCCACCATGAGGCGGCGCGCCAAACTTGAGACCTTCGAGCAAGAAGCCGAATTTCTGCTGAGCCTCTGCATCGTCGATGCCCAGTGCGTTGAACACTTTGCGCTGCACATCGGGGTTGTGAAGGCGAATTGAACCGCCGCCAATCTCGAAACCATTGAGCACGATGTCGTAGCGATAGCAGAGCACTTTGCCCGGATCCGTCTCAAGCATTTCCACGCACTCGTCGTGCGGACGCGTGAAGGCGTGATGCGCGGCAGCCCATGTCTTCTTGTCGGCGTCGTACTCGAAGAGTGGCGGATCCACGACCCAGAGGAAGTTCCACTCGCCGCCCGTGCCTGACTCGGGAATATAGCCAAGCTTCTTGCCCAGGTAGACGCGAAGGTTCGCCATCACGGTGTGAACAAGCTGCTCTTTGCCGCTCTGGAAGATGATCAGATCGCCATCTTCTGCGCCACATGCTGCATTGATCGCCTCGCGCAAGGCGGGCGTCATCATCTTGTTCAAAGGCGACTGAGTCCAGCTGCCGTCAGCTGCCATCTTCGCGCGAGCCAGACCACCCGAGCCCATGCTCTTGGCCATCTTCTCGAGTTCATCGCCATCCTTGCGGCTCAAGTTGCCACTGGCGGGAACGACCATCACCTTGATGATCTCAGCTGGCAGGTCGGCACGATAGGTACCGTCTTTGAACTTCTGAGCAATTGGCTCCCAGAAGGGTACGCCGCCACCATCATGCTCCACGACGAGCTTGGTGATGTCGTAGTGCTTCATGCCGAAGCGCAAGTCCGGCTTATCGTTGCCGTAGTCGCGCATCGAGTCTTCGAACTTCATCCGTGGGAACTTCGGTGCGCCATCATCGCGACCGGGGTAGAGCTTCGCCAGATCGATGCCAGCAGCTTCTTTCCAGATGCGCCCAATCAAACCTTCGATCAGGCTAAACAGATCATCTTGGTTGATGAAGCTGGCTTCGATGTCGATCTGCGTGAATTCAGGCTGACGATCCAAACGCCCGTCTTCATCACGGAAACAGCGCACGACTTGGAAGTAGCGCTCAAAACTCGCGCACATCAAGAGCTGCTTGAAGAGCTGAGGACTCTCCGCGAGAGCGTAGAATTTGCCTTCATGCATGCGACTCGGCACGAGGAAGTTGCGTGCGCCACCTGGGGTGTACTTCACGAGGAAGGGTGTTTCGACTTCCGTGCAGCCCTCTTCCGAAAGGAAGTTGCGTGCCGCATGGCTAATCTTGTGCCGGGTTCGAAGCGCGTCTTGCAGAGGCTTACGTCGCAAGTCGAGGTAGCGATACTGCAGGCGTACTTCTTCACGCGTGTCCGTGCGATCAGTGAGTTCGAAGGGAGGTGTCTCACTCTTGTTGAAGACCTCCATCTCGATCACTTCGAGTTCAATGGCGCCGGTCGCGAGCTCTGGGTTAGCCGCGCTGACCATCTTGTTCTCCTTCTTCGAGAACTGCTCGCCACGATCCTTCACCAAACCGCGCACACCAATCACCCACTCGCTGCGTAGAGATTCAGCCAGCTTGTGCGCATCACCAGACGCCTCAGGATCAAATACGATCTGCGTCACGCCGTCGCGATCACGCAGGTCGACGAAGATGAGATTTCCGTGATCGCGCCGGTTGGCTACCCAACCAAAGAGGACGGCTTCTTGTCCTTGATGCTCGCCGCGCAGGGCGCCGCAAGTATGAGTGCGCTTCAATTCGTCAATAAAACGGGCCACAGATGTCCTCGACAGGGGTGCTGATGGTTGGGGAAAATGAAATGATTCGGGGAAATGAATCCCTTTGATCTTCAGGAGATCTCGCGTGCGAGCCCCCGAATCCAAGGGGACAGGCTTGTAGCGCGGGGTTTGGGCATGCTCAACACACCCTGAACCGGGTCGCCCCAGCGACTCTAACCTCCGCAAGAGGCTGAAAACTTTGCCGAAATCAGTACCTGTGGCACGGCTGAGCCGTGAGAGGCGCCCCTCCAAACAACAATAGCTCTACGAAGCCTGGCAAAACCGCCCCAGCTGCGTCGTACCCCGGCCCCCGCGCCGTCGCCTTGTGCGCTGCATTCGTCCTGCCTTTTGTGGGCTGCTTGAGCCAGATTCACGGAAACGCCGCCTGGCGCAGCGACAAGGCAGTCCTCGCGGCGCTTGAATCACCTATTGAACTGAGCGGGACGCTTTCGGCGAGCCTCTCGCGGCTGGCGCTCGGGCTTCCTTTGGGTAGCCACGGTTTTCGTCTCACGCTACCGGGAGCCTTCGCCGCTGGCATCGCCGGAGTCGCGGTGCTTTTTCTCGCGCACTACTTGTTTCGCAAACAAGGTGGGCATTCGCGTCTCGATCCATGGCTAGCTCTGGGAGCTTCCCTGGGCGTCAGTTTTTCGTTTCCTTGGATGTCAGAGGCAACGATCAGCGGCGGAGGCGCGCTCGGAGCAGCGCTCGCTCTGTGGCTTGTCGTGACCACTCTTACCCACGGACTTCCGCGTACTTTGATTGGAGCGGCTTTCGGAGGCGCGGCGTTGGGGGCGCTTCTCAGCGAAACCTTGTGGGGCGGAGCCGCCGTCTGCTTGACAGCACTTTGTGTGTGGCCCGAATTTGTCACGGCAAGGCGGGGCTGGAGCAGGCAAACAATTCGGCTGATCTTGCTCAGTATCAGCTCACTCGGAGCACTGCTCATCCTTTGGCTTCCAACACTGCTTGGACGCAGCTCTCAGACCTGGGCCCTTGCCACCGAAGGGAGTTCTGGCTGGCCTGCATGGAACGTCCTGGACTGGGTGAGCAGCATCGGCTTTCTCTGGACAGGGGGAGCAGTGATCGCCCTGTTATTTAGTCTGCAGGATCGTCGGCCGCTCTACGCACTTGTAGCCATGATTTTGGCTGACTTCATCATCCCTACCCAGGCTAGCCTCGGCTGGACTGAGGGCGTCACCAGCGACGAAAACCGCATGGCTGTTCACTTGATCGCCTTGGGAGTGCTCGCTCCGCTCGGTGCACTCGGCTTGCGTACGTTGGGTGAAACTGCTCAGGCGCTGCGCTTGTTTGCGGCGCGTCCTCTAGCGGCGATGGTTGCCGTGTTGGCCATTGCTGGTTGCCTGGCCACAGCGGAAGATTCTCTGCGCACTCTTGAGCGGACCGCCACGGTGGCCACTCAGAGTTGGACGGATGAAGCCCTTGGACCACTTCCCGAACGAGCGCTTGTGATCACTCAATCTCCAGCATGGGGCAAGCGCTTGCTCGCTGCGCAAGCTCAGGGTGAACGCCCAGACGTGTTGATTGTTCCGCTTTCTGATCTCACTCGCGCCCAGACTTTGAGTGGATGGTTAAAACGAGAACCGACGTTGGAACTTCTGCTGCGCGATTTAGCGGTCAGCGAAAGACCTTCCGAGCGAGCGATCACTCGACTTGTCGATGAACGTCCGGTGTTCATCGAAGCGAATTCCGATTGGGATCGGCGCCTGCTTGAACACGTGCTTCCCAGCCTGCCGCTGGCTGCTTTTTCTTCACCAGCACTGGGACGCTCGGATCGCCTGGCGGCGATTCAAACCGTTGTCGCCCCGGTACAAAGAATCGAAAAAAGCATCGCCGAAGGTCTCCTGCCGGACGCCGCGACAGAGAAGATCCTTCGCAAAGGCATCCAGACGACAACAGTCATGCTCGAAGAAGTCGGCGACAGTGGCGCAGCTGATAAGCTTCGCGAGCTTGTGCCGGAGAAACGCCCCGATCCGGTTGTTGAAGCTGCGGAGCTTTCGCCATTGGCGCAGCTGTAGCGGACTCAACTAGCGGGGCTAGTTGAGTTGACGAGGTGCGCTCTCTGATTGAGCTCGGCTAACAGGCTGTAGGCGGTCGGATAGTCGAGCTTACTGATCGCTTCATGAAATCTGGCATAGCGTTCCGGCCCGAGTGACGTTTCGAACGCGTCCGAGCGTTCTTCAATCACCATCGCTGCCTCAAGACTGCGCTCCTGAAGAAGAGAGAGGACGTGCGCCAGTGATGCGGCATCGACAGGGTCAGCTTGATTCTTTGCTTTCAACCGGGGATCTCTTTGAGGGACGAGTCGGGGCACTGCGCAAATTCGCTTCATCTCTTCGCCCAGGCGAGCCAACCCCGCCGCAACTTCATTGGGGCCGTCTTGGCCAATCGCCTGTTCTGCTTCACCTGCCAAGCTGGCCAATCGACGAGCGCCAAGATTTCCCGCACTCCCCCGAAGCTTGTGCAAGAAAGACCCCGCCTCTTGCTCGTCGCTCCACTGGAGACCGGCTTCGGTCACTTCATGTAATTCGATTCTGAGGCGCTCCAGGAGCACGCTAAACAGCTCCAAGTCGCCACCAAAACGAAGCTTTGCATCAGCGATGTCAATGCCTTCGATGTCCGGCCAGGGACTCGTGGTGACTGAAGCACGCGGCCTCGTCACTTCGGCCAAGGAAAGTCGGCGCCTCTTTGTGACGTGAGCGCGCACGCGAGCGATGATCGACTCCGGGTCGTACGGTTTCGTGATGTAATCCGTCATCCCAGCCGCAAGCGCACGCTCTCGTTCGGTACTCAAGGCGCCAGCAGTGACTGCGATGATCGGCAGATCCCCGAATCGTCCGTCCGCGCGAATGATCCGAGTTGCCTCCACTCCATCCTTAATAGGCATCTGCACATCCATCAGAACAAGGTCGATTTTTTCCCGACTCGAAAGGACGAGTTCAGCCGCCTGGTGTCCATCAACGGCCTCCACAACCAGGGCCCCTTCCAGCTCCAAAATTCGACGTCCGATATCACGATTTACGGCGCTATCGTCGGCCACAAGCACTCGGGCACCCACAAGCCGCCCACTTCCCCTCACCGGTTCTGAGCCCAACCGCACATTGACCTCCCCCTTCCGGGCAGCGATCACCTTGGTCACCGCATCGTACAACGTCGAGGTGGTAATAGGCTTGCTGACGAGAGCATCGGCAAGCTCGACTCGGGGCTGTTTGCGAAGCTTCTCCAGGTCATAAGCGGTGGTCAAGACAACACTGGGAAGCGGACCGTCGAGTTGAGACTGGTGAACTGCCTCCAACGTCTCAAGCCCGTCCATGTCGGGCATTTTCCAGTCAACAACGATCACATCAAACGGCTTTTCCTCAGCCCTTAGCTTGATCAGAGCGAGAGCTTCCATCCCCGAAGCCGCGGCGTCCACCTCCCAGCCCAGACTTCTCACACAGCTCCCCAGAGCGAGCCGCTGAGCTTCGTGATCGTCGACGATCAACAGCCTCAGCCCTGAATTGGCTTCATCGCCGGGCGACTGGCTGTCTAACTCAAAGGGCACTTCAAACCAAAACGCACTCCCGACGCCAAGGTCGCTTTCTACGCCAATCTCGCCGTGCATCAGCCCGATCAAATCTTTGACGATGGCTAAGCCCAAACCAGTCCCTGCCGGCCGATGCTGACCCGATTGCTTACCTTGAGCAAAAGGAGTGAAGAGGCGCTTCATCAGCTCAGGCGACATTCCTGGTCCGGTATCTTGAACCTCGAAACGGAGGCATTGATAATTTTTGCTTCCACCCGCCGCCAACTCAATTGATAACTTGACCCCCCCGGAATCTGTAAATTTCACCGCATTTCCGAGTAGATTTGTGAGAATTTGCATGAGACGAACTCGATCGCCCACCAGTCCGTCTGGCAAGTCCGGCTGCGCATCAACCACCAGTTCAATCTCCTTGCTCCCCGCGTAAGCCGACATCAAACTCGCAATGTCGACCAAGACATCCTTCAAGGAAAATCTACCGACTTCAAGCGACAACTGACCCGCCTCAATCTTCGCGAGGTCCAGCACATCGTTGACCATGCTCAAGAGCGAGCGCGTTGACCGTTCGATGGTGTCCAAGAATTCACGTTGCTCCGACGAAAGCTCGGTGCGCGCTAACAAGTAAGTCACCCCTGTGATGGCGCCAATAGGAGTACGAATTTCGTGACTCATGTTTGCGACGAACATGCTCTTGGCATGGCTGGCAGCCTCGGCTTCCACTGAGCGCTCTGCCAACAGCTCGTTCAGCTCCCGAAGATCATTTTCATGTTGCTTTCGACTCGACAGATCTGAAGCCAATCCAATGTAGCCAACGACATCCTCCCCATCGCGCAGAGTACTCACCGTCAACCAGACAGGAAGGTGCGTCCCATCCTTGCGAACGTAAGTCCATTCCCTTGCTTCGGGTTGCCCTTCACGAGATTTGGCAACGAGTGCATCAAAGGGAGCAACAGGTTGCCCAAACTCTTCTTCAAGCTCGATCCGCCTTGCTTCGGCTTCCTCTTTGAGATGGAAGACTTGAGGCGTCAACTTGCCCACCACCTGCTCGGCCGAATATCCGAGCAGCTTCTCGGCAGCCGGATTGAAAAGACTCACGAGTCCATCAGTCGTTGTGGCAATAATGGCTGAGCCCGCTGCCCCGAGAATCCCACTCTGGAGAGCCTCAGAATGTCGAAGAGCCAGCTCGGCGTTGCGTTGCTCGGTGATATCCCAGTTCACACCGATCATCCTGGCAATTTGCCCCTCTTCGTCCCGATAGAGAGACGATTCGGCCCGAATGTAACGAATACTCCCGTCGCGGCGCAGGATGCGAAAAACTGTTCTAAACTCGCCAATTCCCTGCGCCGCCTTTCCGATCAGTTCCTCGGCTTGCTCAAGGTCATCCGGATGAACAGCCGACCGCCAGGCTTCGTAGGCACCAGTGAAGCTCTCCTCACTGATCCCATAGATCTCGTACATTGCCTGATCCCACACGAGCTCATTCGTCTTGAGATCCCACTCCCAGACGCCGATGTGTGCAGCCGAGGTCGCCAACTGCAAACGCTCAGACAACTGCGAGACGCGATTCGCCGCCTCTTGCTGGTCCGTAACATCCTGAAACGTGCCCACAAGAGTTTCAACCGCTCCATTGGTGCTGGGGAGGACCTCAGCTCTGGCCACAGCTACCCGTCGCACGCCATCAGACCGAATCGCTGTGAGCGTCAGCTCATAACCCTCACCGGTGGCCACGCTGTGCTCGATCGCTGCGGTCAATCGACGCCAAGACTCCTCGTCAAACATGCGCGACTGCTCTTGATAATTCGGCGGAGTGTCCTGGGGGTCGAGACCAAAGACTCGAAACAATTCAAGTGACCAATTCACCTCTCCTGTCGGGATGTGAAATTCCCAACTTCCCACTCGCGTGAGGCGCTGAGCACTTTGGAGCTGAAGCGTGAGCGTCGACAGATGTTTGTTCGCCGCACGCAGTTCCTCCGTTTGACGGCTGACCTGTACGTTGAGCTGCTCGGCAAGCGTCGCTGCTTTCTGCTCGGCGTCTTTCAAGTCTTGAATGTCTGTGTTCGTGCCGAACCACTTGCTGATTCGCCCGGCTTTCAACTCCGGCACGGCTCGAGTTTTGAACCAGCGATATACGCCATCAAAACGGCGAATCCGGAATTCGATATCCAGGACACGCTTCGCCGCATGTGCCTCGGCCCACTGGGCTGAAGCGATGTCTCGATCCGCGGGGTGAATTTGTTCAAGCCAACCGTAACCAAGCTGGTTTTCTTCGCTGATCCCCGTATAGGCAACCCATTGAGGGCTAAGATAATCGCATGGCCCGTCGGGACGGCAGGTCCAGAGCAGATGTGGCAGAGCTTCGACAATGTGTTGAAATTGAACTTCAGATTCCTTTTCCTTCGTCGACGATTCTCCACTCACAAGGACACCATCTTTCCCAGATACTCACGAACCGATTGCGACTCGACAATGTTGCGGCCCCTCTCTTTGGCCAAGTAGAGCGCTTGGTCGGCAGCACGAACCAAATCATGTACTTGCGCTTCCGAGGCAGTGGGTCGACTTGGTGGTGGTGGAGGCTCCCACGTCGACACCCCCACACTGACGGTGACCACCGAAGCTACGGGCGACGCTTCATGTGGCACGCCACGCGCAACAATGGCTTCACGAAGGGCATTGGCGACATGGATCGCCCCTGACTCCCCCGTATCGGGCAATATCAAGGCGAACTCTTCTCCCCCAAATCGCCCAGCAATATCAGCCGGACGCTGGGCAATGCCGCGCAGCGTCTCAGCCACCTCCTGCAGACAACTGTCCCCAGCAGGATGCCCGTACTCGTCATTGTAGAGTTTGAAGTGATCGACATCGAGCAAGACAAAAGAGATCTCACTGCCAGAACGACGGCTACGAGTCCATTCGCGGTTGAGGGTTTCATCGATCGTGCGACGATTCGCTAGCTGAGTGAGGGCATCCGTACCAGCTAGCACTCGCAGTTCGTCCAGCTGTTGTTTGAGCTTGAGGTGAAGACTGAGTCGAAGTTGCACCGAAAGTGCGCTGATCGGTTTGGCAATAAAGTCAGCTGCCCCAGCCTCAAGCGCCTGAACCTCAAAATCGAGTCCGCTGTGTGAGGTGATAAATATCACGGCGATTTCTGAAAATTCAGGGTAGGATTTGATGCGCCTGCACAGTTCGAATCCAGTTTCACCTGGCATTTCTGCATCCAGCAAGATCACATCAGGCGCGCGTTCGCGCACCAAGCGGTAAGCTTCCGCGCCATTCGTCGCGAAACGAATGTCGCCCAGCTCTTGAATCGCTCGGTAAACGATTTGTATCGCGCCAGGGTCATCATCCACAACCAGAACGCTAGGCGCTCGCTGCGCTTGTCCGTCGGCTCCTGTTATTCGAAGCAGGTTGTTCATCGAAATCCCGCTTTCCTTTCAGCCAGAGAAAAAGGGACGGGAAGTGAATAAAAAATATTGCTCTCGAAGTGACCAGAGGCCCCAACCCATGTTGTTCCAGTACGGCACAGGTGTTCTCACCTTAACCGCGAGCTCCCATTTTCGAACGGCTACCCGGAAGGGTCGCACATGATTCCGGCCGCGTTTAGGTTCTCTTCCGAACGAATCACTGATCCTACTTGCACACCTTGTTGACGCATTGCACCACGAGCTGGGCGTCACAAGTCGCGCAAGACTCCGAACAGCTTGATTTGCCTTCGGCCGAGATCTCTTCCCATTCACTGGATTCAGCGGCACTTTGACTCAAAGCGAGCTGCCCACAATACGCACTGGACGGCTCCGAACAGCCGGTTGAGACCACCTCACAGTCGTCATCCACGCTGCAGGCGCGATTCGCTTCATCCATGTAGAAGCTCTCCATCGCGTCTCCGACGTCGAAGCAAGCAGTCGTTTCGCTATTTTCGGAACAACCCCAAGATAGCGCCGCCGCAAAAGCAAACACCAACCCACTCCGCATGATATTCTTCATGAGTTGATCATGAGCAATTGTCGTGCCACCGAGTTTTGCCTGACAGTTCACAACAACGTCGTCGTGACCCGATCCACGTTGAGCCACAGAACCATGACCGAAAGATCTGAGTTGGCTCAAATCTGGCACAAGCTTGGCACCCAGAGAGCGCTTGGCATCTGAACTAGCCCTTGATGTTGATCAACTCTTTGGTCATCTCATCGGCGGTCTTGATCACGGCAACGCTCGCCTTGTTCAGACCATCCGCGCGAATCATGTCGGTGAAGGCTCCACCCAAATCTTGTGAGACGCTTGAAAGGCTCAACGTCGCCGCGGCGCCACTCCCGGAGTTGCCGGAAAGCCGTGGACCCGACTGGCCGTTCTCTCCGTGAAACGCACGCTGGACGACATCTGCAGCACCTTCATGAATCTCACCAGCACGACGCACTCCAGCTACCCCAGATGCCGCTGCAGAAATCACCGAACCAAGTGAACCGCCCATACGTCCCCAGAACGGCACCCGGGCGCACTTCTTGAATCGAAAAATCACGCGCCCTCCGATAAACAAGGCAGATTCAAGCGCCGCGCATCCGTTTCCAGCCAAACAAGCCCTTTTCTGCCCCACCCCCTCTTGACGATCCCCCAAAATTCAGCCACTTACGCCGGCGGAAGCGTGGCCGAGTGGTCGAAGGCAGCGGTTTTGAAAACCGCCGACGTGCAAGCGTCCAGGGGTTCGAATCCCTTCGCTTCCGCAAAGAAAAAGGTCAGTCCCGAAGGGCTGACCTTTTTCTTTGCGGAAGCGCCATTGGGTACCTTTCCATCAGGGTTCGAGCCGGAGTGCACGAGTCCGAGCGAAGTGGACGCAGTCCACAGAGCCGGACGAGTTCACGGAGGCCTACGTCCCGAAACGGAGTGAAGGGCGATTCGCAAAGCGAATCGAGTGCATCCCTTCGCGCCTATCTGTCCTTTCAGCCAGGAGTCACGCTAGAGAGACCGCCCCTCAGGCCGTGGAGCCGCAATTGTTCGGGAGGAGAGACGACCCCGCAACGCGGGGAGCGGCAACGCCGCAGTCAATCCCTTCGCTTCCGACGCGTCCAGATGCCCAAAGACTTACGCATGCTATCATTCAACAAAGCGTCGTCTTGTGGGCGCTGGAGTACAAGTCTTGGAAAAGCCAGAAGAAGCAGAACCTCAGGGCCATCAGTATTTCATCGAGAGCGACGAAAAGCTCGCAATTTTGCGACTGAGAGGTCAGGTAACGCTCAAATCGATTTTAGCCGCCGCCGAAGCGATTTACTCAGATGAACGCTACGATCCCCAGTTCGATGCCATCATTGACATCCAAACGACTGACTTGGCTCTCAACTTTGCTGAAATGCACCAATACACCGAGTTCATTGGTTCTCATCCCAGAATGCTCAAGGGGAAAGTAGCGATCGTAGCGTCATCGACAGTCGCGTACGGTCTGGGTCGAATGTACCAAGGCACCGACGAACGTTTACCCGAGGACATCCACTTCGAGCCGACCGTCGAGGCGGCAAAAAAGAAGCTCTTCTCTCAGCGCTGACTTTCCCTAGATCTCGAGCGCTGACGCTACGGCCATGCACAGTTCGTCCCGATCGAACGGTTTTGTGATTGCTCGTCGGGGGCGATCCATCAACTCTTCGTGAGATTCTTCGATGGTGAACACAAACCGATCGGCCAGATGGGGCATGAGCGCAACCACCGAGGCGTGGAGGTCGGCAGTGTCGAGCCCCTTGACCATCCACGGACAAATCACCACTTCCGGCTCCGACAGCTTGATTTCCCGGAGGGCCGATTCGCTCGAATCGGCCGTGACCAATTCGTAGAGATCTTCCAGATGTCGACAGATCACATCCAGCGACTCGGGCTCACTGTCGACGACGAGCACGAGGGGCTTTCGCGCCAGGAGGTCGCGGCTGTAGTCGGCGTCGGCATCGAGCACTTCCCTGACTTTTCTTCCCAAAGTCTCTGGAGTGAAGGGTTTCTCAAGCAAGACCACGCCAGGTTCGAGTGCTCCGTGATGGGTGATCGTGTTGGCTGAATAGCCAGACATGAACAATACTCTCGTGTCTGAGCTCAGTCGCGCAAAACGCGTCGCCAATTGTCTACCGCTCATGCGCGGCATGATCACGTCCGTCAAAAGCAGATCGATGGTGTCAATTCGTTGCGCACAAATCTGAAGAGCTTCCTCCGCATTCTCCGCGACGAGGACTTCATAGCCTCGGGATTCCAAAGCGCGCCGGCAAACCCCTCGAAGCTGTGCATCATCCTCGACGATCAGGATCCTCTCCATGCCACGTTCAAGCGACTTAGCGCTCGCCGGGGGAAACACCGTAGGAGCATCATTGAGCGCGGGCAGGTAAATGCGGAACGTCGTTCCCTTTCCGAGTTCGCTGTAGACTCCTAGAAATCCATCCGCCTGTTCAACGATGCCGTAGACTGTGGAAAGCCCTAGGCCTGTGCCCTTTCCCACATCCTTCGTGGTGAAGAATGGTTCGAATATGTGCTGCTGAGTTGCCTGATCCATTCCCACACCAGTGTCACTGACGGAAATGGTGACGTATTCCCCGGGGGGAACGAATACGCCTCTCGCAATTCGACAGCCTTCCTCCAAGCTGACGAGCGCCGTTTCAATGACGAGTCGTCCGCCACTTGGCATCGCGTCCCTCGCGTTTACGGCAAGGTTGACCATGACCTGTTCGAGCGCTGTCGAATCGATTCGTATAGACCGCGCCATCACGCTGAGGTGTGTGATCACTTCAGTTTGCTCGCCAACAGCGTGATCCAGCATAGATCGCAGACCGTTGATTTCTTCATTGGGGTCGAGGATCTTTGGTTCAACTGTGCGCTTCCTGGAGAAGGCCAGGAGTTGACTGGTCAGACTCTGGGCTCGTCTTGCTGCCTTCTGGAGTTCCTCCATATCCTCGAACGCCTGACTCTCGGGCTTCAGTTCGTCCATGACGAAAGCGGAAAAACTCATGATCGCAGTGAGGATGTTGTTGAAGTCGTGAGCGACTCCACCGGCGAGACGCCCCACAGCTTCCATCTTCTGCGATTGTCGAAGTTGTACTTCTGACCGTCTGAGAGCAGCCGCGACTTCAAGGGCGGCAATCCGCGCCTGCTCAGCCTCCTCCGCAAGCTTCACTGCCGCCTGTTTTTGAATTTCCAGTTCCCTGGTTCGGTCCTCGACACGACGTTCGAGTTCTTTGCGAGCAATCCTTGGAGACGACGCATCGCGCATCACCCAGGTACTGCCCAGGGTCCGATCGCCATCCATCAGGGGAGAAACGGAACTTGCTACAAGAAACGAATCTCCTGATTTGCTTAGCCCCTCTAGTTCGACGAACTCGATCTGCTTGCTCTCAACTACTTTCGCCTGGAGTTCAAGCAGCTCGTTGCGGAGATCCGTGCGAAATATCGCATCAAGGGGCCGGCCGAGGGCCTCCGCACGAGAAAACCCGTACAGGCGCGCGGCCGCTGGGTTCCAGCTGAGAATCACGGCATCAACCGTCACACACACGATCGCATCGCCGCTGCATTCGACAACAGCTCGGGCGAGCTCGGCGTGCTCAAGCGCTCGATCCTCGGCGGGATTGGCGCGAATGACTGTCGCTTCCGGCGAGAGGATCAAGGTCGGCTCGTCAGTGGTCTCAAGGAGCAGCGAAGCAAGCTCGACAACATCTTCATTGGTTCGCATCCGTTTTCTCTGTGTCCGCAAGCGTAGCGGAAATTATTGAGATCAATAAAATATGGCACCCAGAGCACCTGCGCCGGGGCTCTGGAAAGAGCCAACCAGGTACAAGAGAGTCGCTCTGCATCCCCATGAAGAAAGTCCGCTCACCCTTGAGCTTATTCGTGTATCAATTACACTAAGACGCGCAAAGGCAAACATGCGGGCAATTACCTACAGCGAATACGGCGATGCCGATGTGCTCCAGCTCACAGACCAAGCGAAGCCCTCGCCGCGGGATAACGAAGTTCTGATTCGTGTCCACGCCGCTGAGGCAACCAAGGGCGATACGGAGCTCCGTAGTTTTCGATTTCCCGTGAAATGGTTCGTTCCCCTACTTCGTCTATTTTGGGGACTCCGCAGACCGCGGAAGCAGATTCTGGGCGGGTACTTCGCCGGAGTGATTGAAGCTGTGGGCTCCAAGGTCGCGCGCTTTTCGGTGGGAGACGAAGTCTTCGGCGGGACCTCGATGCACATGGGTGCCTACGGGGAGTACGTCGCGCTGCCAGAGAGCAATTCAATCACCCGAAAGCCGAAAAACATGAGCTTCGATGAGGCAGCAGCAGTTCCTCTGGGAGGACTCAATGCTTTGCACTTCATGCGCTGCGCCAAGATCCAACCGGGCGAAACAGTGCTGATCAATGGAGCGGGCGGCAGCATTGGGCTTTTCGCCGCGCAGATCGCCCGAGCTATGGGCGCGCACGTCGTGGGCGTCGACGCGCCTCACAAGAAGTCACTCGTGCTCGCTTACGGTGCCGATGAGTTCCTCGATTTCACCGAGCAAGACTTTTACGAACAGCCGCGCCGCTACGACGTGATCTTCGACATGGTCGTGGGCAGCCCGTATTCGAAATGTCTGGACGCCCTCAATCGTGGGGGCCGCTACCTCACGGGCAACCCGACCCTGGGGAGAATGCTGCGCTGCACCTGGACAAACTGGTTCTCCGACAAGAGGACGGTCTTCACCTTCGCCGAAGAAAAGCTCGAACAGCTCGAAGATTTGCGTGACATGATCGAAGCAGGGCTGCTCCGGGCGGCCATCGATCAAGTGTTTCCGCTCGCTCAGGCCGCCGATGCGCATCGTCGTGTGGAGACAGAGAAGCGCGAAGGCATTGTGGTGCTGTCGCTGACTTAAATGTCGACGGCCGTCCGACTCCGGGAATACCGCTGCCCTTCCAATTGTTCACCCCAGAATGTCCCGAGTTTCCAAGCTTTTCTTGATTCTTCTCACTTTGTCGCTGGTTGGTTGTGACCACGTCACCAAGCAGATTGCCGTGAATCAATGGCAGGACGGTCCTCGGGTGCTGCTCGGTGGATTCCTTCAATTCACCTACACCGAGAATCGCGACATGGCCTTCGGCTTGATGTCCCATGTGCTCGGGGAATCAGCGCGCCTGTGGGTCCTCACGGGCCTGAAGATGTTTGCCGTCGCGGGTGGACTCTACTTTCTCCTCCTGCGGCGCGAGACCTCAAGCTTCGCAATGAAGCTGGCGATTGTGCTCGTCACAGCGGGAGCAGCAGGCAACTTGATTGATCGTCTCGCGCGCGGCTACGTCGTCGACTTTGTGAAGCTCCCCTATTGGCCAGTGTTCAACATTGCCGACATGGCCATTGTGGCTGGGTTCGTCATCTTGTTCGCTGACGGAATGCGAGAGTCACGTCGTCAGCTGAAGACCGCTTCCTGAAGCTCGGAACGTGCGCCTTTGAAGAAGGCTTGTGGAGTACAGCCCAAATGCTGACGAAACACCCGATGACACTGAGCGTAGCTGCCAAATTGAGCCTCAACGGCGGCACGAGTGAGAGACGCGCCAGCGTCGACGCTCTCCACAAATCGCATCAATTTGACACGCGCACGGGTCTCCACAAACCGCACCCCGAGATCGCGATGAAAATGTCGACTCAACTCGCTGGCGGAAACGCGCAATTCCTGAGCGAGTTCAAGCGCGCTGCGTTCGGGTGATTCGTAGAGCCGACCTAGAGCGCGTCGCGTGACTGAGTGCCCCGCCGGATGATGGCGCTGCGCCCACGAAAAGACTTGCTGGACAATCTCATCGTGGGCCGTCGTGCAGCTCAAGTCGCGGATCCCCAAAAGGGCATCCGCGAAATGACTGAGAGCAGTCTGATCGAGATGCAGCGAGGATGTGGTAGTCGGTAGGCCGTCGGTCCAAAAAGCCTCAGCCAGGCTCGGCGCCGCGGCGAGCACAAAGAGGTCAAGATCGGCGGACGCCTCAAGCATGATGTGATCTTGTCCTGGCCTCAGAAACAGTACGTCGCCTGCGAGCATCGTGATCTCGCGATCGCCGACCCCCATCACAGCTCGCCCCCCAAGCACAATGTTGAATTCTGGCTCCGCGTGAAAGTGGCGCGGCCGCTGAAACGCAGGCTGGTGTTGCCAAACTTGGGCGTTCCGTCCCGGAGACATCGGGAATGGTTGGTAAAGAGGCGACTCCATCTCTGAATAGTTTGACCGAAAGCTCGGATGAGGTCGAAGCAAAGATCACAAGAAACGAGAAGCGCTGCCAGTCTCAGGCATTAACTTAAAAACATGAATCAGCGCCTGTCCCTTCTCCTCCTTGCTTCAATTTTTCCAGCCGGAGCGTTGCTCGCCGCTTGTTCCGGCAATGAGCTCGAGCCACTGAATCCGGGTTCAGGAACGGGCGGAGATGCTGCAACAGGTGGCGGATCTGCGACAGGTGGTGCTGGACTGGGAGGAGCCACTGATCCTGGCACGGCGCCGGGCGACGAAAATTTCGAGTTAGTCTTCCGCGACGATTTCGACACTCTGGATGCTACGCGCTGGGAATTGATGACTCATTCGTGGCCCGGAAACCTCGCGCTCTTTTCGTCCGAGGCGGTGAAAGTCGAAGACGGTGAGATGACCATCAGTCTGATTGAAGCACCTGAAGGCACGATGAGTGATGGCGGACTCAAGCCCTATTTGGGCGCTGAAGTGCGCTCCAGAGACACGATCACTTATGGGCGAGTGCGCGCGCGCGCAAAGTTCGCGAAGGGCTCCGCCGTCGTTTCCTCACTGGTGACGATCTACACACCGTGGCCTGCCGACAACTGGAATGAGCTCGACATCGAATGCTTAGGTCAAGCGCCTGACGAAGTTCAGTACAATGCAATGGTCTACACAGGACCGGAACTGACCCCCCCCGTGACCAACTCGGTGAGTCCGACCCAAGACCCAATCAAGAAGCCCCTAGGCTTCGATTCGAGTGAGGAGTTCCATGAATACACGATTGAATGGACTCCTGCGGGCGCCACATTCTCCGTTGACGGAGCGGTGCAACACACCTGGACGAAGAACATCGACCTGATGACTTTGCCGCAAAATGTCCTGCTCACCATCTGGGCATCCGACAGTCCGTCCTGGGCTGGAGCAGTAGGCGCGGACACCGTGGGGGCTCATGCCGTTTACGACTGGATCGAGGTGTCCCAGTGGAAAGAGTGAGAACATAGGCAAAATGCTCCAATTTGTGGATTTATACGAAATATCGAGCATTATACCTAGGCTTGCAGCTCACCCTCGCCTCCCCTGTCCGGCCGTGGTCTGATTCGAATCATGAAAGAAATGATCTCCACACTCATCACCAAAGCAGATCTCTCACCGGAGCAGGCAGAGAAAGTTGCAGGCGTCGTTCGCCAGTTTCTTAAAGACAAGCTCCCCGATGCGATGGAGGGCCCGGTCCTCGCGGCACTCTCGGGCGACAACGTCGACGCGGCGGTAGGCAAAGCGAAAGACATGTTCAGTAAACTCTTTTGAGTCGGCTGAACCCTCGAAGCAAAAATCGAATGCGTTCTCTTTGTTGCACGCTGCTCGCAGTCGGAATCCTCGTCGGCTGCGAAGAATCTGAGACGGAAGCCTCTCCCACATCCAAAGAGAACGCGAAAGTTGCGCCTGCTTCTGCGCCCGCAACCAGCAAAGCGCCGGACAGGGAGAGTTACAATATCCCGGAGCGGAATGAGACAGAACTCGCCGCCGATTTGCGCGCCGCGTGCGTCGAAGCAAAGAGCAAAGGCTCTCCTCTCATGATCGAATTCTCAGCACCCTGGTGCGGTGATTGTCGTCGCCTCGCTGAAATGAAGCAGGAGCCTAACCTCGCCAAAGCACTCGCGGAAACACCGCATTACGTGGTGAATATTGGTCATTTCGATCAGCACGAAGCGCTGCTCGACGCATTCAGCATCAAGTCGATTGCCAAATGGAAGGTGGTCAGCAGCGAGGATTGCGACAAGCCCGCGCTCGAGTGGCGACAACTTGCGAGTCGCACTCTGGAACCGGCCACAGGAAAGAGCGTGGTGACTTCGAGCGACTTGGTGGCTTGGCTCGAACAGAAGACAAGCGCCTCGCCTGAACTCTGAGACGCCCCGTGGATGCTGGCTACTTCACGACGACAGAAAAAACCTCTTCGGCCTCGCTCTGATCGACTGGGGCGACATGCCCCCCGTTGCCACCAATTTGAGCCAACTGATCGAGGAACGCCGCTGCTTCCGAAGAGCCCGGCAATCCGATGACGCTGATCTCCACACCGCGACTTGCCCACTGCTGGGCGAGAAAGAGGACGCGCTGGGGATCGGTTCCGCAGTTCGGCTTACCGTCAGTGACCACGGCGACCCGAAACCTTCGGCCTCCGCCGAGCAGTCCATACTCTTCCGCTTGCTCAATCACCGCGTTTGCTTCTTCAAACGCCGGCCCCAGCGGAGTACCGCCGCTGGGAAAGCGATTCTGTGGATAAGCTTCCCAGTGCTGTTTGAAGCGCGTTCCCGCTTGAAACTGAATTTGTCGGGGATCGGAGAGAGGCGCGACGTCGCATTCGGCTGCTTGCGGGAAGAAGATCGCGCCGATCGTGACCAGCTCCTCATAACCAGCCATGCCATTCATGAAGGCGCGCCCGGCGACCTTCCAGCGGGGCTGACCCTCCCAGTCGTCGCTCATCGACACCGAACGGTCAAAAAGAACGAGCAAAGTCAGATCGCCTGATCCTAAACCGAGTTGCTGAATGGGATCGGGGATGACAGGCATTTGAGGAGCACCAGCTGCGCCAGCAATGCTCTCAAGCGTGAAACCATTCGCGAAGTAGGAGCCCGTGAGAAAAGGCGGTTCGAGTTCGGTGTCTTCGAAGTAGCTCTTGATGGATCCCGAGCCGACGGGTGAACGAGGACTCTCAACCGGATTGCTGGTCACGTTGACAGGATTTGTTGTGCCAGAACTCGCGTCAGGTTGCTCTGGTCCAACCCGATAGGGTTCTGCGGCGTCTGAGCTGCAGCCAACTGCAGCTGCACAGGCAAGGCCAAGGCAAGCGAGTTGAAGCAGGCTGGTGTGAGTCATCATCACTAGAAACTCCCCAGCAGGCCGAAGCTCATTTGCGGGCCGCCCATCGAAAGCGAACCAAGGTCCACGCCTTCCGGACGCAGCGGCCCCTCTTCGCTCACTTCGTAATCGAGCGTGACGTTGGACGAGAAGGCGTAGCCAGCTTCGGCAAAAAGATGAAGGCGCGGAGACCGCTTCCGACCATCAGGAGAACCGAGAAGACGCAGCGCGGCGCCGGCGTTCAACGCGCCGATGAACTGGTAGCTCGCCTGATGAAGCGCGGTGAATGCGTCCTCTTCACCAATCCGAGAAGAGAAGCGAGCAAGCCCCATTGAAAGACGCCCATAAGGCGCAAGCCAAGGCGCGACATGGCAACGGATCTCGCCCCCCAGCTGAAAACGATGCATGTGCATCTGGGTGGGTACCCCGCGCGCCTCTCCTGACGATGCGCCGTAGTCCCATTCACCGAGCACAGCGAGGCTCAGACGGTCGCCCGTCCAAACGGTCCCCCCCGCGCGCACATTCAATAGAGGCAGGAGCTTCGAGTCTGAGAACAACCCGTAGTCGGCATCTGTAACCCAATGAAGCCGCAAGCCAACGCCGACGTCGATGCGCTTCTGATGATAAGTCCAAGGCAGCGCCGAGTAGTCGATCGGAGGTGGTGGGGGTGGAGCCGGAGGCGTGGCAGCCTTTTTCGGAGATGCAGCCTTCTTCGGTTTTTTAGCTGTGGCGGGAGACGACGCCGCTTTCTTCGACGAGGCGGATTTCTGGGGTGGCGGCGAGGCGGGAGCCTTGGCAGGCGCGCTCGCGTCCTCTTCAAGATCGATCTTCTTTGCAGGGGCCGACGGTGCTGGCGCTGACGCTGGCTTGACGGCGGCCGGTTCAGTAGAAGGCGTCGTTGGCGCCGGCGCAGCTTCTGCAGCCGGTGCTGGCTGAGCGGCTGGTGCTGGCTCATCCGAAGGGGCGAGCGTCTCTTGGCTTACCTGGGCGCTCACTTGAGACACACTCGCTCCGCCGAGAACGACACCGAGTGATACGCGCGCGCAGGCCGATTTGAATTTGAGCCTCATTATTTGATCCCCTTTAAGTGAAGCCCCGAAAAGTAGCGCGTGTCAGCGGAGTCCGGGTTTTCAGCGTCGAGCAAAGTCGCGTCCCATCCTGTATCTTCGTGAAGCACAATCGCCGCGCGGCCTTCGCCTTGGCGGGCGATATCGAAGACAGCAGCAGCACCCGCGTCCACGTAGATGGCTTCCGGATGAAGATCGGAGAGGCGCACCGAGGACAGTCCTTGGCGCCCCTCTTGATAAGCCCAGAGCCGCCTTCCGTCGGGTGCCACGGAGACGCGAGCCGCCGAAAAGTCAGTGTTCAGCGGAAAACTCTGACGCTTGTTCAGATCGAGCACGAAGATGTCGGAACTTTGGCCGCGCAAGACTTTCAGATGGGCGTTGGGGGCAGGCACATCAATGACCTCCGAAACGGTGAAGGAGAGTTCCGCGGTGTCGACGCTCCGGTAAGGAGTCTCGCTGGTGCTCCCGAGTGACCAGAATGCGATATTCGTGGAGACTCCCCACAAGAGAGCGACGTCGCCGCTCTCAGGTGCATTGCTGATCGCCGTGGTGATGCGCCGCATTTCCGAGAAGGCGTAAGGAAGCGCAACGATTTCAGCGAGCGTCGTCTTGGGATTGACCAAGGTAGCCTGAGTGCGACTTGGTACGAGCGCGGCCAGTCGTAATCCTCCGTCGGTACGTACGAAGTCAATTGAACTCGGCACTCCCCCGACGTCGACGATGTTGAGCACAGGAGAAAAGTCGCGTGCGTCGCTGGACGGCGCGCCCAACTTCACCAAAACGACGTCTGAACTTCCTTCGAGGCGTACGGCTAAGCGAGCATCTGTATCGTCATCCGGATCACCATCGTCGTAGACGACTTGAAGCGGCTTCAAGGTGATGCCATTTTTGTCCTCGGGCAACTTAATCGTCACCTCGCTTCGCTCAAGATTCTTGAGATCCACCAAGGTCACATCTCGATCGGTGCGCACGACGAGAAGCCGACGGGCACCCCCCACTGGCACCATCAGTTCTTCGGTGAACAATAGCTCCACCGGTGCGCCACCAAAGCTGCGAATGGTCTTCGACTGGGTCTCGCCCTGCTTGCCATCACCCGTTGTCAGGTCGAAGAGCACCAGCTCGTTTGGGTTGACCACTGTGGCATCTCCACCAAAAGCGGCCACCCACTGACCCCGAACGTCGATGGCTAACTTCTCCATCGGATCGTCCAGGTCGAAGGTCTTCAAGAGTCGCCCGTCTTCGGGCTCAGCCGTTCCATCGTAGACGCTCAGCTGCGGGCGCTCGTCGTCCTTCGAGCGGCGCGGAAACACCCCCCGAGAGAGAACGAACAACTGGGAAAGATCGGAAGACGGCTGAACCGCCGCAACATTCTGCCCAACGCGCACTGATTCGGTTTCAAGAGACTCCGCACCTGAAGCCGTCAAGAATAGAATGCGATCCAGGGGGTCATCCCGGAGCACCACTGCACCTTCGAGTGCCACTGACTTCTGTGATGGGAGCTCCGTATTCCAGGCACTCTGCGGTTCACCACAAGCGAGCAGAAGAAGTGAGAGCGAGGCCGCACCTGCGCCCCCCAGGATCCAATGTTTGAGATTCATTATTCTTCTACAATCTCCGACGAAAGTTCGAAGCCGGTGAGGGTCTGTGCGTCCGAAGTCGCAAACTCAAAGAAGGTGACGCGCCCTTCAGGGTGATTTTGGGCAACAAAACCAAGTTCGTAATCTGCCAAGACGCCGCTCGAAACCGGCGGACTGGCCAAAGACATCGTTTCGACGTGTAAGCCGTCGACCGAAAGTAAGTGCGCTTCATGGACCCCAGAAGCTGACGACGCAGTCACCACTCCGAAGTGGTTACCGAGGCTCACTTCTTGAATCGGCGCAGCTGTACCCACCACTCGTGGGAATCGCTCCTCCTTCAATGCTAAGAGCGAAAAGGCTCCGGCTGAGACGCCCTCAGCCCCTTGACCGCGCGCTACGGCATGGGCGCCATCCGGGCTCACCGCAACCGATTGAACCGGCGTCTGAGTGTTCAAAGAGCGGAAGCTGAGGAACTCAGCCCCTTCTTTCAGGTCAACAACGCTCACCCAACTGCTGTCGGCCGCATTCGTAAACAGAACTGCTGTTGTCCCATTGGGCGTCAGCTCGCTGCTGCCCACAAGTTGGTCGCCTAGGCTCACGGTGTGAATGCTCGATTGATCTGCGAGAATTTCGTTGACCAAGAATGTAGCCAGGAGAGACTTCTCGCGGACGACCGCCACCGCTCGGCCGCTGGGAGCCAGGTCGAGATCTGTGACAACACCAGGTAAGTCCAGCGTGATGACATCCCCGCTGCCATCGAGCCGCGCAATTTCCACGAACGGCTGACCGCTGCGTCGTACCAGGGCGTAGTCGCCATCCTGAGTGATGGACACATCACGTCCTTCGCCCTCGGCCAAGGGCACCCAGCGCACCTCGCTTGAACCTAGTTCGAGCAAGGACACGCCCAGCTTGGAGACAACAATCAGCTCTTGTTCATCCTCGTCAAAGACGACCAATGAAGGTCGATAGCCCACTGTCACTCGGCGCGAGGTGGGCTCATCTTCGGAAAGGTCAATCAGGGTGACTTCCTGCAGACCGTCAGTCGGATCAATCTCCTCCGTCGTTCGACTGAAGGCGACCGCGAAGCGACCAGTGGGAGAAATCGCCCACTGATTCGCTCCTACATGCAGGGGAACTCTGACGGCACTCACTTTTTCGCCGGTCACACGAAACAGCGAAGCATCTGAGGTGCCGACGTTGATGACAATCGCCGCGGCATCGTATTCCTCGGTCGGAACGCCAGCCAAATGAGTGGGAAGTAGTCCTGCTGAGAGTACCCGCGTCGACAGAGTTTCTGCGTCGATCAGAGCCACTTTCCCGCTACCGGGATTCGTGGACCACAGGAACTTTCCCGTGATCACCGGTGAGCCGAAGGTGGGTGGGGGCTCCATTTCGTCAGGCAAGCCTCCTCCTCCCACCACCAAAGGAGGTGGACTGCCAATTTCTCCGCCGCCGGCATCGATGCTGTTTTGGCCGCCTGAGCCTGGAACGGGGTCGTTTCTCAAGGAAGTAGGAGCATCAGATTCCGCACTACATGCAGTCAGGAGCAGCGTGACAGCGAAGCAAGCAGTCAATTGAGAACGAATCATTCCTCCACCACCTTGCTCGCCAGCTCGAAACCCGTGACCGTCGTGGGCAGAGAAGACTCCAAATCCACAAAGGTCACGCGCCCCTCAGGGTGCGCCTGAGCCACATATCCTTGAGAAGCCTCCGGGATCATGCCGCTAGCAAGTGGTTCGCTCGGCAGCTCAATGCGGTCCACAGAACGGTCGGGGAACTTGCCGAGAAAGACTTCAGCGGGAGCCGTTTCGGAGCCCCAGGTTGTGACCATTGTGCGATCTCCGGACATCGCGATGAAGCGCGGTACTGTGGTCGTTCCTTCGATGCGCATGGGAAGATTGTCGCGCACGGGAACGAGAGCGAACGAACCAGAGCGACTGCTACCAGTCGGTGGCGTCATGACGGCTGTGGCGTAGCGACCATCGTCGCTGATGAATGCGGCTTGTGCCGGAGCTTGAAGATCGACTGTCCGAAATTTCTGACTGACGATATCAAGCAAGGTCAGGTGAGTGTTGGCGATGGCCGCGGTGTAGAGCAGGGCAACGCTGGCGTCGTGGGAGAGCACCGTGCTTCCCACCAACTCTTCAGTGAAGAGGAGTTCGAAGTCGGCGGGAGAATCAAAGATTTCCGGGACAGGAAACAAGGCGACGTGGCTGGCAGTGTCGCTCGGCTGAGCACTTTCGCCTCCCTCACCGCCTTGTGCATTCATGCCACCTTGGCCACCCAAACTCGTAGGAGGCACCTGCCCAGCGATCAGTTTTCCGCGCATCACTGCTACGGCGAGACTCCCGTCGCCACTCAAGTCAAGATCAGTGACTTCCGACGGGAGCGGGATCGTGACTCGCGCATCGTCTTCGGTGCGAATGATCAGAACCTCGGCGCGTCTTGAGAGCCTCACGAAAGCCAATTCACCGTTTGGTGTGAAAGAAACATCGCGCGCCTGACCATCGCCACCGTCCGGCAAAAACAGCTCACGGATGATCGAGGGCACCTCCCCGCTCAGGTCAAGGACTGAAATTCCAGGATCAGAAACAACAAAGGCACGCGTCTCTTGCTGATTGAGCGCGACTTGCGTGGGGCGATAGCCAACCGAAATGCGCGTCCCCACAGGCGTATCGCCAGCCAAGGAGAGCACTGTCAGGTCCTGATAGCCGTCAAGAGGCCCACGCAGATCTTCTTCGAAGCGCGACCAGGCAATGGCGACCTTTCCAGACTCACCCACCGCCCACGCGCTAGCCCCCGCTTGCACCGGAACTCGCACCTCGGAAATCGAACTACCCGCTCCGCCTGCACCTCCAGAGCGCTCACGAAACACCGAAGCGTCACCGCCAAGAACATTGAGCACGACTGCGCCTGCGCTTCCCTCTTTGCCGGAAAGCGCGGCAAGAAATGTTGGAGCATGACCTCCATCAATCACTTCAATTTCCAAGTTACGGGCATCAATGCGCGCCACTCGATTCGTTTCTGGATTGGCACTCCACAAATAGGGGCCTGAAACGACCGGGGAACGAAAGTTCTCCTCGAGTTCCGGCTCCACAGCACCGTTGCCTCCAGGCAAGCCTGTTGCACCGCCCGTGGTTGTCTTCCCCACACCAGGGTCATCGCCGTTTCCCGCACTGTCACCAGAGCTTCCGGAGTCGCAGGCCGCTAGCGCGCACATGCCTGTGATTCCGGCACTAAGTAAAAGCAAGCTGAGTCGCACTCATCTCTCCCAAGTCAACAAAGGCTCCACCACGGAACCTCGCGAAGAACGCCTTTCGACGACCACTTCGAAATTAGACTGCAAAGGGTAGGCCAAAGCGTCGCAGGGAGGAAACGCTTCTCCTGACCGAGGCGAGAGCGAAGCTCAAATTGCCTTCATTCAGGGGAACTGAAGCCAAAGGGACCCGTGTGAGTCACGAGTGAGCGGCGGCGGCTGACAATGAGCGATCACTAGGATGGACGCCTCAGTGCCCGCTTGAGTACCCACACCTGGTGAACCGAATCACCAGGTGGACGACCCGCGGGAAATGACGCGAATTCTTCAGAGACGATTATTTCTTCGGATAACCAAGTTCATCGAGCATCGCATTCACCTGCTCGGCACTGGGTCGCTTCGTGTAGTCCTCATCGATGTGGGAGAAGCGCACCTTGCCTTCGTCGAGGACGTAGATCGAAGGTACCGCTTTGTCCTTCTTGTAGACGCGAAAGGCCTTGTGCATCTCGCCACTGACATCGCTGAGAACGGGAAAGGGAAGCTCAAAGGCCGTACTCGTTTTGGCGCTCTCACTCACTTCGTCCACACTCACCATCACGACCTCCACTCCGCGCGCCTGGAAGTCCTTGTACGCCGCAGCCATGGCGCGGATTTGAAAGTTGCAATAGGGACACCAGCCACCACGGTAAAAGATGAGGAGGAGCGGGCCCTTCTCCGCGAGTGACTCAAGCTCCACGGTGTTGCCCTTCAAGTCAGTGGCTTTGGCCCCGGGGATCTTCTTACCTGTCGCTAGGCCGTATTCTTCCGATTGAGCCCCCAGCTTGGTCGGAGCTTCGGCTGTCTTGATGCGCGGCGTTTCGGGTTTCGCTTCCGCACTAGGTTCGACCTTCGGCGTGGAAGCAGCGACTGGGGGTTTCGGAGCAGCTGGCGCCTCCTCGTTGGATTCGCAACCCACGAGCAAAAGGAATGCTCCGAGCGAAACAGTGGTAGAACAGGCGGAGAACTTCGAGTGGAACTTCATGAACAATCTCTTTGGTTTCTTTAGGGTCAATCGCGACAGGGATGTCCGTCGTGAGCAGAGAGCAAGTCGCGGGCTGGGAGCAAGTCGTGCAGCGGGTCAGTTTGGTGTTGCTGTGGGATTGCTGCTCGGTTGCCAGGCCACAGGGCGCCCCGCGGAAGATAGCAGGATCAGCGAGACTGAGTCAGGGAGTAGTCCAAGGGCCAAGACGCCACCCAGCCCACTCAAAGACGACTCTGTGGAGATTCTTCAAGATGACGATGCTTCGGGTACGCCCCGAATTACGCCGGAGTTTCAGCTGAAACTTCCGCGTTCGAAAAGCTTCTTGAGTCAGCCGCTGCCGGCTGCGAATCCCGCGCGCTACGCGAAATGGCGCGAGACTTATCGCCTGGCCGTGAATCAAAGCCATCTCTACCTGGCGGCGTCTCTCGGTGCAGGTCCGCATATGCTCGTCACGAGTGACGACGAAGCGACAGTTCGCGTTTACGAGAAGAACTCGAAAAAGCTGCTCGGCAACTACGCGCTCGGTCAAGCGCCATTTGACGGAGCAGCGGTTCTTCCTTGGGTTCCCGCTCACGGCTCGGCGGTCGGAAACGAAGACTCCTTCTTGCTCGGATCGAGTGAAGGTCTCAGGCTTCATGACGCGACTACCGGCGCGCTGCAAAAGACGCTGAGCTCTCAGTCGCTTGATCGCTTGATGTGGTCACCCGACGGGCAAATTCTTGTGGCTCGCGTGCGCATCGAGGGCAATGCTGGGTCCGAACTCGTCTTCTTCACGCGAACAGGTTCAGCTGATCTCTCGCCTCACGGTCAGTTCAAGTTGGCCGAGCGTGTGGACGCTTGGGATCTCAGTCGAGACAATCGCCTGCTCGCGGTGTCCTACTATCCCTCTGATGACGTCGAGGTTTTCGACCTTGAGCAAGGGACTTCTCTATTCAAGTTCAACGGACCGAATTACGTCGCTTCCCTCAGCTTTTCACCAGACGGACGCGCTCTTGCGATCGGAGGACGAGGGCTGATGCTGGTCGATGTCGTGACGCCTGAAAAGCGCGCCTACTACTCTTACTTCTCCAACAACATCAACACGGTACGATTTTCCCCCAGTGGTGATGCCGTCGCGGCCAGTTCCTACGACGGTCGTATTCGCGTCTTCGCCTACGCGCTTTCGCCCGCAAGTCTCACGCTGGTTCAAACCCTGAAGCACAGTGGAGCGGCGAACGTCTATTCAATTGAGTTTTCTCCAGATGGTCACGAGCTCATGTCAGCCTCCGGAGACCAAACCGTGCGGCTCTTTGGAGCGCTGCCAAGTAGCGAGATACCTGACGGCTCACGCGCTATTTTTCACAGTCGGAAGGAGTGGAAGAAGTTGCTGCCCGCAGAGGAACAGTTGGCCCCTCCTGTGATCGCAGCCTCGATGAAAAACGGGCACTACTGGCCGCCATCACTTGACGGTCCTGCTCGTAAGTCGCGCATCAAGCCCGGGAAATACGCATGCAAGATCACGACAATCTATCGACTCCGAGACTGTACCGTCAGTCTTGATGCGCGCGGCCATACCCTGCTGGAATTTGCCAATGACAATCTCTTCGGACTCAAGGGAGTGCTCTATGATGATGGTTCCGTGACTCGCTATGAAGCGTGGCTCACGGAGACGAGCAATCTCTATGATTGCGAAGGTTGCGAGAAACAGCCAATTTTTGGCCTATTTAGAGGAACTGGCAACAACTTCTCAGGCTTGCTGCTGCTCAGAAATGTCTACGACGACCGGAGCGCCCCCCCGCTGCCCGCTGGGGACACAAAAATCGAAGAAGCCGATGATCGCCTGCCGATGAGTCTGCAGTATCGCGGACCCCTGCCCGCGTCTCCGGCTGAGAACGATTAGCGGGTAGGCCCTCCCCAATTCTGCACACAGTTGTCGCAACGCAGCGCGCATCTAGCGCCCGTATCAGGAGCCAGAACAACATTTGCCGTTGTCTTCGTTTGCGCAACGCTTGCTCAACGATGACTGAGCACGAACTGGTCCGATCTCAAAAAGTAAACCACCCCCGAGCGGAGGTCGCGGCCTTCTTTGAAGATCCAGCGAATCTTGAACGCATCACGCCTCCGTTTCTGGGATTCAAAATCATCACGCCTGGGCCCATCGAAATGAAGCCCGGCGCGCTCATTGACTACTCGATTAGCCTTCATGGGATTCCCATGAAATGGCGGACCTTGATTGAATCCTACGAGCCAGGGCAGAGCTTCGTCGACACGCAACTGAAAGGTCCTTACAGCCTGTGGCATCACACGCATACCTTCCTGGACACTGCCGACGGAGGAACACTTATCGGAGATCGTGTCCGTTACCGGCTTCCCCTCGGCCCGCTCGGAGAGATCGCACACGCGCTCTTTGTACAGCGACAGCTCAATACAATCTTTGCGCACCGCTTCGCCGTGATCGAAGAGATCTTCCCGAGCTAGTTCGGCTCAATCCAGAATGTGTCTTACACACACTCCGGCACGTCGCCGTCGATGCCTAGAGCCGCGCGACAAAGCCAGAGACAATCAGCCCAAAATGGAGAGATATGCCGCCAGCGTGCGGTCGATGCCGTCTTCGAAGCACTCACATACAAAGGCGTGACCGATCGATACCTCTTCCACCCCACGGACGTGCTCCAAGAAGCAAGCGAGGTTTCTTTGATCGAGATCGTGCCCAGCATTCACCTGAATGCCCATGCCCAGAGCCTGTTCTGCGGTCGAGGCGTACTTTCCGAGTTCTCGCTCGAAGCGCTCTTGAGCGAATGCTTCAGCGTAGGGCCCCGTGTAAAGTTCGATGCGGTCTGCTCCCACGTCCCTCACAGCAGGCAAGTGCGCCACATCAGGATCAAGGAAAAGGCTCGTCCGCACACCGGCATCGCGAAGCCGAGCCACCACTTGAGTGAGCTGAGCAAGGTGTGCCGCCACAGGCCAACCATGATCAGAGGTGAGCTGTCCGGGGAGATCAGGCACGAGAGTGCATTGATCGGGGCGCGTCTCACAGACGACCCGCAAGAGCTCCGCATTGGGTGTGCCTTCGACATTCAGCTCCGCGGACGGGAACTCTTTGAGAAGCTCAGCGAGGTCGTAAACGTCCTGATAACGGACGTGTCGCTGGTCCTCACGAGGATGCACCGTGATCCCAGCCGCCCCGCCTTCGAGCAAACGACGGGCGACGCTGACAAGATGAGGCCGATCGCCTCCGCGAGAATTGCGGACCAGGGCGAACTTGTTCACGTTGACGCTCAGTCGCGTTCTTTTCGGTTCAGAGAAAGTCATGAATCAAGAGTCCAGGCGCCCAAATCGTGCGAACGCCGTGGCTGTAGCATATCCGTCCGTGGTAAAGCGCGCCCCATGTTGAAGCACAACACCTACTTCGAGGGAAAAGTTCAAAGCATCGGGTTTTCACGCCACGATCGCAGCCAATCAGTGGGGGTCATTGAGCCCGGCGAGTACCGTTTTGATACGGCCGCCGCAGAGCGAATGAACGTGATCTCGGGAGAATTCCAGGTGAAACGGGAAGGCGAAGAGGCTTTTGTTCGCGTCGGCAGTGGCAGCTACTTTGAAATTCGAGCCAATAGCTACTTCGACATCAAGACGGAGGGAACTTCCTCCTACTTGTGCGAATACCTCTGATCTGAGTCGTTCAAAACCTGAACAGCCGCTCGCCATACCTTGCATCTCCTCGCTTCACCGGAGATCCTGAGCTGGTGACAGACGAAGTTCACCTCTTTGCCTACGGTTCGCTTTTACCCGGCGAAGTTCACGCCAGTCATTTGAGTGCCGGAACTCACCTCGGCCCAGCCCGCACTGCCTCTGGCTACCGGCTTGTCGAACTCGAACAATTTCCCGCATTGATCGCCTCGGGCATCATGCACATTGAGGGTGAACTCTACCTAGTCAGCCGCGACCATCTGCGCCGACTCGACGAACTCAAAGAGAACGGGCGGCTCTTTGTCCGCGAAACCATCAAGCTCGATTCCGGACAAGAGGCGCAGGCCTACCTGATGGATGAAGAAAGACTTCGCGGCCGCCGGCGCCTCCGCACCAGCGACTGGCGCCATCGCTTCGCCCCCCCAGTCACGAAAGTGGGGCGACGAGACCCCTTTGGCGGCTGGCGCAGATAGCGGGCATGAAGTTGTCTCTGAGCTTTGTTGAATCGCTCAGACCCGCTAGCTTGAGTGTGTCAACGTGACACACTTGTGTCATTTTGACACATAACAGGAGTGTCTAATGTAGTGAAACGCCACACTTTGGCGGAATATTCTTTTGGCACTTGTCTTGCTGGGCAGAGCGCCATGGACGCAAAAGACCCGATGAGTTGGCTCAGCCTCGATTTCTGGAAAAACATTAGCCAAGACACGATGAAGTGGGCTGTTCAGGCCATTCCCAAAGTTCTCGTCATTTTGGTGCTGGCCTTCGTTTTGCTCAAGTTACTCGACTTCGTTGCGAAGAAAGTCGCCGAGCACGCCAAGGATGATGCGGACGGGGACGGCTTCGTTAGTGTTTCCGAGTTTGAAAACAAGAAGCGCTCAGAGACGCTCATTGGGATTGTCAAAAAAGCTGGCCAGATCGCGATCTGGACTCTCGTCGTGATCCTGCTGCTCATGCAGGTGGGTGTCGATGTGGCTCCACTCATCGCAGGTGCTGGTATTCTCGGATTAGCGGTGGGCTTCGGTGCCCAAGAGTTAGTGCGTGATCTGATCACAGGATTCTTCATGTTGCTGGAGAATCAGGTCAGAAAGGGTGATGTCGCCATCGTGAACGGGACAGGCGGACTCGTCGAAACCATCGGACTGCGCACGATTCGCTTGCGCGATTTGTCCGGCGTCGTTCATGTCTTTCAGAACGGAAAGATTTCTTCCCTCGCCAACATGACGAAAGATTGGTCGGCGATGGTCTTCGATATTGGCGTCGCCTACAAAGAAGAAACGGACAACGTCGTGCGAGTGGTGAAGGAAGTTGCCGCTGAGCTCAAGAGCGATCCCGATTTTGAGACTAAGATCCTCGATGATCTCGAACTGTTTGGCGTCGATTCGTTCGGCGACAGCTCAGTGGTGATCAAGGCTCGTTTCAAGACCCGCCCCATTGAACAGTGGAACGTGGGCCGCGAGTTCAATCGTCGCCTCAAGATGGCCTTCGACAAAGAAGGAATCGAGATCCCGTTCCCGCATCGCACGCTCACCTGGAGCACCGACAGCCAACCTTTCCAGATCATGACGAAGGGCGAAAAGGCCGCGTAGATCGCGCCCTGCTAAGGGGCTCAGATGATGGGCCCCTTGCACAGGCTGGCGAGACCGAAAGTGTTCGACTCAATACCTGCGGCTTGTTGAATCGAGATAAAGATATCGTTGTTGTTGCGTCCGCCGGCATCAATGATGCGACCCGTTTCGAATGCTCCACCGGCTTGGCCAGCCACGACGAAGGGAATATTGTTGAGGTAGTGCCCATTGGAACTGTCACTCCAGCATTCCATGCCGAGCATCACGGCACTATTTTGAAGAGCGGTTTTCCCCTCGCCGTCATTGATGTCTTTCAATCCGGCGAGCAATCGAGCGAACTTCTCCGAAGTGTAAGTGCCCATTTTGTTGATCCCAGCGACGTTGTTGTTGTGCTCCATGGAATGATGCGCGCTGGTGATGCCTTCGCTCGACCAACGCTGTCCGCTTGAAGCGCCCGAAAGAGTCAGGGAAACCACTCGAGTGAGATCCCATTCAAAGGCAAGTTTGATCAGGTCGATCATGCTGTCGCAGACGGGCGAAAGATCATCGAGATCCTTCTTATTGTTCCCGTTGCCAGTAAAATTGCCTGCAGTCGGGCAGGCCTGAGTGCTGACGGGGCCTCCACCGTCTTCAAGTGCTGCCAGTTGCGCATTCACAGAGTTTTCCGTCTCACGCCAGCCATCAAGCAAACCTTCAAATTTCTGAGCGTGTTCGGAATCCATCCCCAAGGCATTCTGCGCGCGAGTGATGTCGTCCATGCGAAAGTCGAGCAGGCTCTTGCGCCGCAGCAATGCCTCGCGGAGCTTCGAATTGTCGGTCATGGGCTGATTCGAATCCTTCGAGCAAACCAGCTGAATGCGCTCCATCATCATCGCATAGACTTGACCAACATCTTGAACAGGATCGATGGCATTGCTGTAGTACTGAGTGTTGCCAGCCGCGCGATTTGTGAACGAGATGTAGCGCTGACCGAGTCCGCAACTGTCGCAATCGGAATGCGCACCTGCGCCCAAATGCAGTCGCGAAAACGGCAACTTCGACACATCCGAACTGGTGCGAGCTTGATAAGCATCCCCGAGCATTACGTCGAACGACTGATGGTCGGTGTAGGCCATGTAGGAATCGCTCTCGTAGTAGTGGTAGCTGTTGCCCGTCGTGCAACCGATGAGCCCGCCTGCGTGTTCTTCTTTGTAGCCGTCCGTCTTAGGCGATCCGCTGTGAATGCTCATGTTTCGAAAGACAATGAGATCATCCTGAAAGGGCGCGAGCGCAGCGAGTGGCGTGCTCCCCAGCTGGGTGATCGAGGTCGGCCGAACCGACGGCGAATGGTACGAAGGCCCTTTGAAGAACATGACGAAGCGAGGCGCTTCCGAAAAGGCGCCGCCCGCAACGTAGCCCATCGAACGAGCCACAGGGGTCAGCACAAAGGCGAGAGCGCCAAAAGATTGAATGAGCTGTCGACGTGTCAGCTTTCCTTTTTCAAATTTCATGGCGTCTCCGTTCGAAGAATAGAATCGCTTCGGCGATTGAAGTCGGCGTTGCCCACCATGCGCAAAAGCGCCGGAATGATCTCTTGTTCCCCGCGAGCAAAGTGAAAGAACGTTTCACGCAGGACAGGGTCATCCGCTTTTTCTGGTTGTCGTCCCGTGTAGAAGTTGAAGAGCTGGCGAACGAAGCATTGCTTGAACATCAATGAATCGGTGAAGCCTGTCAGCGCCTCCACCGGCTGGTCGAAGGTGGTCGGTCCTTCATCCAAAAAGTTGACGACTATCGCTGGATCGACGGGGAAACCGTGCTCGTCCGTTTCGCGAAAGCGCCCCAAGGGGTCGTAGCTTTCCTGCATGAAGCCAAAGGGATTGATGTACGCATGACAGCCACTGCAGGGCGGATTCGCTGTGATGGTCTCAATGCGTTCTCGCTCAGTGTCTCCGGGGATCTCGCCTTCAGGAACGGTACCGGGCGGAGGAGAGCCGAGTTCCTGACACATCACCTTCCTCGTGAAAAACACACCGCGCTTCACCAGCCTCGTCGTATCAGGGCCGGAATGAGAAGTGATCACTGAGGGATGAGTCAAGACTCCCAATCGCTGACTTGAGTCGAGGGGCGAGAGCATCCCATCGGCTCCTTTCGTGGTTCCGTAAATTTCAGCCATCATTTCGTCGACGAAAGACTCCGTCGACTGAGAAACATCCTTCAAACTTGGGGCCGCCGAGGTCAAGCGCTGCTTCAAGAACTGGGTGGTTTCGTTCACCATTGCAGCGGCGAGTTCAGGCGTGAATTCCGGAAACACCACTGGCGAGATTTCGAAGTCCGCGGGCTCCTTCACCTCCAGCCAGGCAATGAAGAATCGCACCAGTTTGTCCCGCGCCTCCTCAGCTTCGAGAAGGGATGAAACTGTTTGCTCGACGACCTCAGGAGCCACGTGGTTTGCTGCCTGGCCCAAATCAAAGCCCATGGCTTGGGGCGGTCGATCGGTCAGAGTGTAGCTCAGGTTCTGGAGAGCTTGAGCAGGCAAGATCATGCCCGAGGCATCGGCAAATACCTCTTCACGAAAGGTAAAAAGAGGGGAACTCAGAACCAGCTCCACGAGATCTGCAGTGGCCTGCCCGACACCGACCTCTGCGACGCTGCTGACATAGAAATCCGCATAGCGATTCAAGTCCGCTTCAGGCGCAACGCCTCGGAAAGCAGCGCTGACGAACTGCTTCACCGCCGTTCGGGAGCAAGTCTCTTTGTCGCTGGCAGTTTCGCAATCAATCAGGCTCTGAGGTGACTCCAAAGCCCCTGCTGCACGACCCGCTATCCAATCGACGAATGGGGTGAAGTTTGCCGCATTGAACTCCAAGTTGTCCGAAAGTTCATAATTTTTCACCAGAGGATCGCGCGGCATCATCTCCAATGCGGAACTGCTGGACTCGAAGGGCAGAACTGCATCTGCCGTGGTATCGAGCTGTCGACGGGTTAGCCGAAATACGCGAGCCTCGCTGACACCGGCCTCATCGCTGGGAAAATATTCTTTTGCGATGTTGAAGAGTTCGGGGTCGAGCTTTTTCAGCTCTTGGTTCGTTTTCGCGATTTCCTCAGCAATTTCTTCAGAACGCACGTCAGCTGGTGTTCCTGAAACACCGGGCTCGCCTGGTCCATCAGCACCCTCCCCAAGAGCGCCTTCACAAGCGCCCACGCCGCCGGCCAGGAAGGCGAGCAGCAGCATCTGACTCTGAGTTCTGCGGTCCATCTTCCACTCAGTGGGGAACTCGCTTCAAATGTGGTCAGCTCGCTCTAAAAAAAGACCCCGGCACCAAGATTTGTGCCCAACAGCAGGCCATCCACCTCGATCAAAGATTCACCGTCTGCTGTTCCGCGCACTGGGACGAGCACTCCGCCAGCAGAAATATTTCCTGCTGCAAAAAAGTGACGACTGAGCAGGATCCGCAGCGAGGCATCTGCAGTGAGCGCCAGCCACGCGGCAGAATAGTTCGCCGCCTGAACATTCGCGATATCTGTTTCCGGCGTCCAATGAACGAAACCCAAAGGAAGCGAAGCTCCGACCAAGAAGGCTACCCTCTCGGAGCCCAAACGGTAGCGAACTCGAGGAAGCAGGGAGACTGTGATCTCACGCACTTTTTCTGAATCCCCAGACCAACTTCCCGCACTCAAGCCAGCCTGAACTCCCCATTCGAAGCGCTGAAATGCAGGGAAGTCTGCAGCGACATTCGCTGAAAACGCGTAGCGGCTGGGCTGGGAATATCGAACCACACCAGCATTCAATCCCAGGTAGACTTGCGGAGATGTACCGGCAGGCTCTTGCGGCGGCGAGGCTTCCGGCACGGCGCGCGTTTCGACTTGATGCCGACGCTCCGCCCAAAGATCAGCCACCAGTTCACTCGTTGCGAGTGAGAGCGAACGTTCGCTCAGTTGTTGAGGAGCCGCCTCAATGCGGCGTGTTGCCACCTGAGATGCGTCGAGCTGTACCCCAATGACAAGTGCCTGCGCGAAACAGTCGATACGAACACTCACCTGGCCTGCTTCATCAGCGGAACCGAGCGTCTTCAATTCCATTTCAAGCAACTCCGTGATCCGACTGCTGGACAGAGCAGCGCAGCCTCGGAGCTCGACCTCAAGCAGATTCTGATCTTGCGCTGGAAGAGCAGGAGTGATTCCCCCACAGAAGAGGAAGAGAAGTATCGCTAGACGTCGAGTCACACAGCTTTTCAAGGCATGACGAGCTGCTTCACTGCTTCACGTCGTCGAGATTGGGGATATCTCTCCGCGAAGAGTTGAGCAAGACGCGCCACTTGGGACTTCTGTCCCGCGCGAGTTCGCGCCTCGATTTCGCGGTACAAGGCGTCTTCTGCGAGCGGGCCACCCGGTGAGAGTCGCTGCACATCGGCAAATGCCTGAGCCGCTTCTGCCGGGCGATTCAACTCGTGCAGCAACAGGCGTCCACGAGTGAAGGCTGCCGCGAGGCCCTGCGAACCCTGCGCGCTCACGCGCTCCAAGTACTTCAACGCCTCCGCTGGGTGTCCCGAATAGCGCGCCACATCCGCGGCTCGCATCAAGTCCAGATCCGTTGCCCCGACAACATCACGCTTTTCCGACAGCACCCGATACGCCTCCGCATAGGCAGCCTGCTGATGAAGCTTAATGAATTGCTGCCGCAGATCTGAAGCAGAGGATTCCGACGCCGTACGCCCTTCAGCGGATCGGACAGCGCCCTCTGCCAGGCTGCCGCGCTTCTCAGCCTCGCCATCGGCGACTCGCGCTTGATCCTGAGAAGCAGCGAACTTCAAGTCGTCAGCGGCTGCCTGCTCGGGCTCATCCACCTCGAACCAGGCCGCCTCGCCTCCAATCAACAAGCGAGCTTCGTGCGCAGATTTCACGCGAACCTTTCCGCGAACCACGCCAACATGAACCCGGCCAGGCTGATGCGAAACCGAAAATTCAGTTCCAATCACCGTCACTTCGACGCCCTGCGTGACCACCCTAAATTGTCGGCCGGGTCGAGGTGTCACTTGAAATGATGCCTGCCCCCCCAAGAGTTCGACAGTGACGGCCCGAGAAGAAACCTGCTGAACCAATAGCTGCGACTCATTGTCTCGTAGCTCTGCCTGTGAGCCATCGGCAAAGCGGACCAAGCCTTTCCCTTCGTAGCGTTGATCATCAACCAACGAGGGTGCCTCAGGGAGAGAGGCCGATGGCTTCGGCTGTGCCGCATCATCCGAAAGAAGAGGAAAAAGCCCGAAGGCAGCGCATGCTGCTAGACAAAGAGCTGCGGCTGCCCAAAGTGGCTTTCGGCCGTGTCCACGACTCTTGCGCAAGTGAAATGCTTGGAGCTTCTGCTCAACTTCCTGCGCTGACCAATCGACGTCACGGACAGGGAGACGCTCAGAGACCAGTTGATCAGCGGCAAGCTGTGTCTCGATCTTAGTCATCTTTTCCGCTCCCTTCGAGGTAACGCTCGGTGCGCTTGAGACGTCGTTGAATTGTTGAACGGGATAGACCGGTGAACGCCTCGATTTCGTCCAAAGTACTTCCCTGCACATGACGCAGGACCCAAACTGTGCGCTCCGAAGTGCCCAAAGCTTCTAGTCGCTGATAAACACGATTCACTTCGAGACGCTGCTCAGGCGTAGCGCCGGCTGCGCACAGGGACTCGTAGGAGGGGACATCATCCAGCGCGAGAAATCGACGTAGCCTCGAACGTCGCAGGCGATTCATCGACTTTCGCACAGCAATGGTCGCCAACCATCCCCGCAGCTTTCCTGGTTCTTTCAAGGCGCCAATGTCGTCGTGCACGACGAGAAATACGTCCTGAATGAGATCATCGACTTCATCGGCATTGCCAAGAATGCGGAGAGCGATCGTGCCCACGTAAGGAGCGTAGCGACGAAAAACTGCATCAAAATCGGAGGGTTTGGGCTCTGCGCCCTCGCGTGCATTCTCTCCGCGCCCGACAACGCGTAGGCGCGGAACGCCTGGAGCTGAATTTTGAACAGGGTGAAAGGTCACGGATGAAGGCTTCTCCTGACATAGTGCTGCTAAACACGCAGACCTGGTCAGCGCGGATGTCGATTTCTCCGTTCAAGGGCAAATGAAGCGATATGCCGAAAGATTTCGGCTCCTTGATGATGAAGGGCCAGGAACTGGCAGGTCGCAAGGCGCAAATTTCGCTCGCGCTATCCCGAGCTCCCAGTTCGACCAGAAAAATCGCAGTGCCGTTTTGCTCAACTGACTTCCAGCTATCGCAAGTCCCCGCTTGCACGCAGCCAAAGACGAGCGTCGCGTCATAATCCAGCGCCTCACTGCTCGCCTGCTCCCCCCCCGCGTAGACCACACCGAGTTCGAGATCATGAGCCGCGTCCGCAAGAGCCTTGGCATAGACTGCATACTCAACGGCATCCAACTGAAAGCCGGAGCCACTCTCCGCTGGGCGCACCGCTGAGGGATAGACGGCGTCGCACCCGCGCGCGCGGGCTCGCTCCATCCGCGCGATCATCAGTTCCAGCACGATGGGGTCAGTCACATCGAGCCAGCGCTCGTCAGGGTAGTCGGCGAGTGCTTCACCGAGGACTCTCTCAGGAAAGGCATCAGCATCGGGTCGGAAAGGCTCATAGCTTCCAGCGCTGAAATAGCAGCTGATGTACACGCCACGATCATTGAGAGTCATGAACTGAAAATCCTGGGGACTGTGCAGATCGACCACTTGGAATTCTGCTTCAACAGCAAGATCCAATTCGCCAAACAATTGGATCTGAATGCTCGACTGCGCTTGTGGGCGCTGCCATTTCAGCTCGCTCGGAGAGTCAGGCAGACCGCCCGTTCCGCGTGTCTCAGAGTCTCCGTCCCCACTTCCCGCGCCCCCCACAGCGCCATCTTCGAAGGAAAACAACTCGCCCTCGCTTCCCTGACAAGCCGGATTGAGCACAAGGCCGACAGCCGCGAACAACTTCGCGATTCGAGTGGCTCGGACGGCTCCCATCCCTGGAGTTTAGCACAGCCCCAGCCCGGGCCTATTCGCGCACTGTCCTCGAGCGCAAATCCGATGCTACAAGGCCGGTCAATGAACCAGGGGTCAGATACGAATCCGCGTCGATTGGAACAAGAAGTCGAGGCGCTACGCAAGGAAAACGACCTGTTGCGCGAGCGGCTTGAGGGCATCGAGGCCCGCGCCGAAAAAGCACAGAAGGCGCGCAAAGGATTGATGCGTGGAGGATTTCGCATCCTGATCCCCCTGCTCGACCGCCAGCGGGTGGTGCGCTCTTTTGGAACTCTCACAGAAACACTGAGCAGTTATTCGGGCGCACCCAGCCAGTGGCCGTCGCGCGACGAAGTCTTGCTCCATACCCGCGAATTCATGGAGTCGATTGTTCGCTTTACAATTCGTCGTCGCATGGTCGTGCTCATCTTCTCTCTGTTGGCGACAGCCATTCCAGGAATTCAAATCTGGCTCGTCTTCCAACAAAACGAGATCATCTCGAACCAGAACAAATTCGCCGAAGTCCAACTCTTCGACGTGGTCTCCCGCTCGATGACCGAGGGCGACCGCAATGCGCGAACCATCAGCGGTGCGCTACTGGCCAATGCCGACATGGGATTCCTACGCACGGTCGTTGAGGAAGCCTTCGACACGAACGCCTTTGCACTTTATCGCCGTGAAGGTCTCGACGCTTCTGCCAGGCGCGCCAAGGACACCGCCTTCCGCGGTAACTTGATTCGCGCTGCAGTACGTATCGTGGACAAGCGACTCCAAGAAGGAGAAAGCGAAAAAGACGTCCTTTCTCAGGTCCGACCAATGTATCAGCGCATCTTACGGGACAGTGAATATCGCCTCGCAGAAGTGGTGCGCACCGGGCGCGGAGACACAAGCTTACCAGGCGAATTGCTCGAAGAAGTCGATATGTACATTGGCCAGGTGGGTGATCTGCTCAAGACTTATGGGCGCCTGGCGCGCTCCGCTGGCAAGGCGGACCAATACTACGACGATGTGAGACCGGTGCTCGCGCGGATGTCGAGGATCAATTCTGTTGATGAGAGCACTTTTGCCAGTACCTACAAAGTGGTGATGCAGGACTTCTTGTTTGAGGTGGCTGACGAATCCACGCTTTCTAGCGGTCCATTCCAGCTCGGCAATCGCGAACCCGAAAAGGTCCTCAAGACGGGCATCGATCGTCTCTACGCGGTGTACGGAGAAGACGCGCTCAACTGGAAGCAATTCCGAACTCAGGTAAAGGATTAAGCCATGCTTCGAATGAACCTCAGCGCATCACTGTTAGGCCTGGGCCTGCTCGCTGGTTGTGGAGGCGCTCAAGTCCAACAGCCCCCCGTTACTCCCCCTGCCGCTCCGGCGAAGCCCAGCGCTGTGAAGCCCGCGGAAGAGAAACCAGCGCCGGTCGAACAGTTCGCTTTCTCGGCGAGCGCCACAGATGCCACCGAAGGACAGGCCACCGAGCGTGCCAAGCGACGGCTGCTCGTTGCACTACTCGACGAGCAAAGTCTGATGAACGAGGACGCGTTCAGCAATCGGCTGAGCTCAATCGTTCATGATGCGGAATCGGATCCGCTCACAGTTTCCAGCAATAGCGACGGCATTACGGTGGTGGTCGGACTACGCAAAGAACGGCTCGCAGCAGCTCTCGACCGTCTGGAAGCTGCCCTGGCTCCCGAGGACGCCAGCGATGCGATCGCGCTCCCCGCCTGGCCGGAACCGCTTGCTCAAGCGATTTTCGGTGCGCGAAGTGCGCACCTCTTGGCGACCTTGTGTGAACGGCGCCGCGCTCTGATCGAAGAAAGCAAATGCGAGCCCGCCGATTTCAAGGAAGCCGATCGTGAACTCCTCGCGCTCACTAAGAGCCTCATCCTCACTCCTCTCTATGCCGACGGTACGCCGATTCATGCCGGCGTGCGTCTGCGCCCCCTGCGCGTTGTCGCAGAACTTTCGGACCGCACGCGAAACGCACCGCTCGGGCAACTTCCTCTCACCATCGAAGGCGCTGGACTCAAGACGCCCGTACTCGCCTCCACGGACCGCGAAGGCCAGCTGAAACTCAAATGGCCAGAAGGTCTCGAAGCAGAAGCGAGCGTAAAAGTTTCGATCGATAGCGCCAAGACGTTCGGGCCTCTTGCTCAAAATTTGCCTGAAATTTCTATTCAGGTGGGCGTACGCGAAGTAGGCCTAGCGCGCACCGCCATCGTAGGCGCCTCAAGTAATCCATCGATCGAGGCTGCCACGCCTTCGTTTTTGGAAGAACTTCGCGGCACGTTGAGTCAGCCGGTTGAACTAGCCCCGGCCGATGAACAACAGCTAGCAAAAACAAGCCTCGCGAAAATGAGCAAGGTCACACCGGCGATTGCCGATCGTCTCAAGGGAGAGCTCGATACGATTGTGTTATTCAACGCGAGCAGCGAGTTCGCGAGTCGGATGGGGACGCATCGAGTTTGGTATGAAGCTCGAGGAACGCTCAAGGTGATCAATGCTTGGACAGGAGAACTCGTCAGTGAAGTCTCCGCGCTGGTGACCGAATCCGGGGTCGGAGAACCCCGCGCAGAACGAGCTGCTCAGCAAACCCTCGGGCGCGAACTAGCCAAGAAACTCAAGGCCCAGCTGGAAAGTCAGGGAACAGCGGTGTCCGCCGCCCCGTAGTTTGTCAACTGTATGCGCTGATGGGGCCGTTTCGACCCCTTGCGCGATGTTCGCCCAAAGGGGAATCTGACAAGGAGAAAGCTTGAAAGCAGGATGGGAAGTTACGCAGTAATCGACACCGACTTAGCGCCGATCGTCCGCGTACAGGTAGTCGGCGAACCATCCGATGAAAACTATCAAGAGTACCTCGATGATCTCGGCGCCGCGTTTCGCGCGTTACCTCGATTCGCAATGCTCTTCAACACAGGGAGCTTAGGCAATCTTCCGAGTCGCTATCGAGACCAACAAACCGACTGGCTAGCGCAGACCCAGGCCGAGTTCCGAGGGCGTTGGATCGCCTCCGCTTTCATCATCAAAAGCCCCAACATCCGCGGGGTGCTTCACACCATGTTCTGGATTCGTCCGCCACACTACCTTCACAAAGTGACAAGCGACCAACGTGAGGGACACGCCTGGCTCGAAGATAAGCTGCGAGACGCCGGTGTCGAACTGCAAGCGCCGAGCAACAAAAGCGTACGTTGACGCGGGTGATGCTCGGCTCGTCATGAGTGATTCCTCAGAAATCGATATCGACACCGATGGCGAGCCCGCCGCCGCCGACACCAGCGCCCGTTTCGCCACGTAGGCCAACACTCTCGGAGAACTTCCAGGTGGTTCCGACAACTCCATAAACGTGAGGCGTGAGGTCGAGACCACCGTTGCCATTACCGTCGATACTGATGCCTCCGCGAAGCGCGCCGTAGGCATCCCAAATTTTCATGAGATGGAAGTTCCAGCGAACGCCCCCAAACGGCGCGACACCGGCCGTGAAGGGGTCGCCGAAGCGAAGGTGCGTCCACGCACCCACTTCCAGGTAAAAGGAATCGTTGATTGGGACAAATCCCTTGTCCACAAGCGGGATCCCCAAGAGCACGCCCGGATTGAGGGAGAATGCGTCGTTGCAGCAAAAAGGTAAGTCCACGAGAAGGCCGAGTTCCCACGGACGCTTCTCCGCAGAGTCTTCTTTGATGATCCAGTCAGCGGCGTGCGCGTCCTGTGGCATCAATGTCACAGCGGAACCAGCTACCAAAGCCCCCACGAAAAGTGCAATATTCTTCATGGGCAGGACGCTGACATTTCTGACTGCTACTGACAATCCGCTGTGCAAGTCGCTTCAGAACCAGTAAGAGAACTGGAGCCTCTCACACAGATCACCCGAGCATTCGTTTGCAGGCGGCGGCCGCCATCAAAGGTCCCCTTTGCCCCAATCAACAGGCAGGTATGATCCCCGTCGTTTCCGGGCGTGATCGTCCAAAAACGGAACTCACCATCCGCCGTTCCAGCCCAAGCAAGCTCGGGAACGAGGTAACCACTGTCGTTCCAAGTGCCGCAGCCCGTCGTCAAGGTGCGCATCTCAGCAATGTCTGGACCACGCCAATCGTCGCGCCCTGATTCGACACGTTCATCACAACTCTGTGCATGAAGAATCCCTGTGATCTCTCCGTTCACACCCGAGTCAGCTTCGGTGAACGGGGTCTTCATCCACATCAGACAAGTGTTCGGATCGAAGAGTGTCCCATCACCCAAGTCTTGAAGTGGCTGGCCGGTCGTCTCCACGCAACCAACTGTCGGATCGGTAGCATCCGTCACTCCGCCACCGCCAGTTCCTGGAGCGCCACCTGAGCCGACGGCGCCGCCTGTCGACGTCATTCCGCCACTCGCCACGTCGCCACCGGTTCCCGCCTCCTCTCCGCCAGAGCCCACTTCGCCACCGCTCCCCGTCTGCGTTTGACCACCGCTGGCAGAGGCGCTCCCGCCGCTACTCATCCCATCGTCTACATCCGCTTCAGTACCGGCCGCTGAGCAACCGACCGCCAAGACGACGAGCATCGAACCAAGTGATAGAGAGCGGGGAAAAGCAGAAGCATGGGTCATTTGAAGACCAAATTAGCTCCTGCAGCGACCTGCGTCCTCGCGGGAACGAAAACGAGCATCATCTGTGTTCGTTTTCGTCATAGGCTTACCGTTTCGGCTAAAATTTTAGTGCCAGAGCACGTCGTGTCCGGCCGTGTGGCAAGGTACGACCTCTCCCCGCTTCTCGTCTCACTTACGGTCGGTTTCCTAGACAGAGCCATGAAACTGCAAAAGATCCCCGATGATCTTCGGATCGTCTTAGATATCTCGCGCCTCATTGCGCGCATCAAACGGAGCACCCCTACCGGTATTGATCGCGTCGTCTTGGCATACGCGAAAGAGCTAAGGCATCGGACTGGAACAGAATTCGCAATTCTCGACGAGCGTGGAATGCGACTTGTCCCGAACTATCTAGCCCAGGCGCTTCTTACTCATCTGGAAGCCTCTTGGAGTCAGACCGCACAGCATAGCCTAACCAGTCAAATCGCCGCTACTGTTTTCGCGAGGCCAGGGGTCAGACGAGAAGCGTTTCGCTTTCTCACGTGGCCTCCCAATTTTCGAGACGCGGCGGTCGTCTACCTCAACGTCTGCCACCGGAACTGGGGTCACTTTGATTCGCTAAAAAAAGATATCCCCGGGCGAAGATTGTCACGTTAGTACATGATCTCATGCCAATCACAGATGCGCACTTTTTTCCTAAACCCTTCGCGATTCGGTTCGCGACATCTGTAGAACAGGTGGTCCGTTGCTCATCCTTGATTGTTACCAATTCCGAAGCAACTCGCGTGCAACTTGAGGACTGGATCTCAGCGCAGAGGTCGCCACCGATTGTAAGCATCCCGCTAGCAACTCACTCGACGAACTTGCGCAACCGCCTTCCAAGTACTTCGGGCGATAAAAAATGCTTTGTCTATCTCGGGACCCTCGCACCGAGAAAGAACATTGAGCTGCTGATTAGGGTGTGGGACCAACTGTCGCAAACGGATCTCTCTGCAGAGCTCATTCTGGTTGGTGCCGTCGATGGCGACTTCCAGCTGCCAGACGTCCTGCCGGAAGGAATTCACCACAGGCCAGGGGCTACGGACGAAGAAGTCTCTCAACTACTTCGCTCCGCAACGGCACTTGTACTCCCCTCGTGGACAGAAGGCTTCGGACTGCCAGTCGTCGAAGCGCTTAGTTTAGGAGTGCCGGTCATTTGTCCCGATCTTCCAGCACTACGTGAGGTGGGAGGAGGAATTCCCACCTTCATCTCTCCCACCGATATCGCCGGATGGCATAAAGCGATATGTGAGTTCTCAGGGAGCTCAAGTGCGGAGCTAAACCGACAACAATCCGAGTTGAAGCACTTCCGACCCAATGACTGGTCAACTCATTTCAGTCGTCTTTATCAAGAACTACGAAAGATTACCTAGGACCAGGGCATCTTCATGTCGCGGACAAAAAGCGCCGGATTGCGACGAAGCTTTCTCAACTTTCGCCGCCAGGGAGGGAGCGGCACGGGGAGTGGTTCTTCGGTCTTCTTTGCCGGTGTCTTGCTTTGAATCGAGACGCTGCCTCGACTCAAAGCGAACAGACGACTTTCTACGCCGGTAAGGCGCTTCGATTGTTCGTCAATTAAACGGGCAAGGCGCTCCTGGCTTCGAACCAACGAATCTCGACCCCGGATGGACTCCGCAAATGCATCAGGAATCTTGCGCGATTCTTGCAATACCGACTGCAACATCTCATCCATCCGATGCAGTCTCGGCGAAGATGTCTTGTAAAACGTACTCATGTGTTCACTCAACTCTAAGAATCTAGTCTCGATGACTTTGAGCAATTCTTCCCGATTGTCCTGCTTCAGCAACCTCTCGTCCAATTGCGCAACAAGATTTGTCAGAGTTTCTAGGTGAGAAGATTGTACACGCTGAGCTTCAATCACTTCGCCTAACGCGCCAATCAAAGCGTCCTGCTGCCTGCTGATGGTTTCGCCAACGCGGCGCGAATCATTGGACGCCCGTTCGATGTCATGGAGCGTTGCAAAGGTTCGACCAAAGTTGCGAGCTTCGGCTAGGCGAGAAAATGCGATCGGATGACTGCTATGCGCAAGAGCGTGTCCGTCGGGAACAAAGAAGACGGTAGGCGTCGAATTAAACTGCGCGACCGGTCGATAACCCAGTGGCGCCAGCTCAGACAATACTTTCGAAAGCGCCGTTGCGTCAGCGCATTCGACGTACAGGAGGGGTTGATGCGTTTCGAGCAACTGATACGCCCCACGCAGCACATCGACCTCCATGCCCTCCACATCAATCTTTATCATCCGGGGCGGAGCGTCGAGCTGCAATAAATCAAGACTAATCAGTTCCGCTTCAGGCTCACTTGTTTGCGCGATCAACCTGCGCAAATAAGTCGAGCCCCAGTTCTTTCGGTCTGCCGGTTCGACGACCTGGGCCTTTCCAATCGCCTCAGCTGCACCCATGTTGAACAGACGAATCTGACCCTCGAGCTCATTCAGCACCACATTCCGGTGCAAGAGGTCGTAGGACCGGGGGTTGGGTTCCAATGCGACAACTCGCGCACCAGAGACTGCCGCCAAAAAAGAGAATGGTTCCCAATGTAGGCTCCTACGTCGATGACAAGGTCATCGGGACGGAGAAGCGTGGCCATGTGCGCAAGCATTCCTTGTTCATAGAAAGAAGCAGTCGAACTGATGAGACCTTGGATGTAATCGCTCTGGTTATCAGGAAGAGCCATTTGAACAACTGTGTCAGCGTAGGATACTTCAAAAACTTCAGTCATGACTCTTTCTCCTGATTCAACACAGCTTCCCAAATCGAGGGCAGCGAATCCACATGGTGGGCAAGATCGTATCTTTCCTGAATCACATCAAATGCAGCCTCCCCCATCTTTCGCCGAAGCCCTGGTTCGCGCGCAAGGCGAACAATCGCATCGGTCATTGCTCGCATGTCCCCAGGCGGAATCAGCAAACCGGTCCGACCGTCCACGATGCTTTCAATGAGTCCACCAACCGCGAACGAAACGCAAGGCCGTCTCGCGAGACCTGCTTCGAGAGGGACTCTACCAAAAGGTTCCGGCCACACCGTAGGGAGAACGACGATCTGGCAGCGACGATACAACGCATAGAGATGATCGCGATCTAGATAGCCATGCATTTCGACGCGATCGGCAACTCCAAGCTCTTGCGAAATCTCAGAGATCCGTCGAGCAATTCGGTCTCCTCTTCCCACAAAGTGGAGACGTACGTCTGGAATCCTTTCGACCAAACTCGGAAGACTGCGCAGGAGCGCAACTTGACCTTTGTTTTCGTTAAGCATCCCCACGACGATCAAATTCGTTCCTACCATTTCGGCACGTCCACGTAAGCTTGACGCTGCCCGAGACAGAGGATCTGGCGAGTTAGGAACACGATACAGCTGCCGCTCGCCAAGCAAGGGTCGAACTGACTTCTCCAAGTATTCACTTGTCACCACCACTGCGCTCATTGCACGAAGTGACGACGCTCTAAACTGCTGCAGCTGTACCAGATTGTCGCGCAACTCCTGCCGCGTCTGGGGTGATTTTGCATCTTCGTCGACGCAGGCAAGACTGCATGTCTCGCACTGTCGACCACCAACTATCACGGACTGGCTATGCCGTACGCAGTGGAAGCGATTGTCTCGGACGAGGCCAACTCCGCGCAGATCAGTGCCTTGAATAGCGGCGGCGGCAATACTAACGCTGCGATAGTTGTCAGCGTGGATAAGTTGGGCGCGGCAAGCCTTACAAATATCGCGAACAAGCTGCGCTGACAGTCCCTCTGGCACTGAAAGAGGTTCGTGAGAAAAGCCTCCCGTTGGAGAAGCTTCTCCAGTGGTCCTTGAATACCGCGAACCAACTACTCGGTCGAGGCCGAGAGCTTCCACGCGGGTGGCAGCGATCTTCGGCAACCGATGAAAGGGCCAAGAGCCCTGACTCGGAACGACGAGCACAGCGATCCCCTCATGGACGTAAGTGAAGGGGGTCAAGCAATCCCTTGTCGTCACGACCAAAATACCATTGGACCACGAACAGTCTCTTAAACTTGTGTGGAGGCTCAACTCTGCTCCCCCGTGAGCATCCGGCGGATACCGATCAGTCAAAACGACGACCTGCCGTGGTCCCATTGGCGAAATGATGCTGCGAAGCTCAGCGAGGACTCGTCTGCTGTGCCGGCGAGTTACAAAGCGGTCAAAAGTTGCCTCGCCTACCATCGTTCGAGAATCCGCATTGCGACACTCTTCCAATTGTAACGTCGTCGAACCTGTTCGCGCGCACGACGTACTAGACCCACCGCGAGCTCAGATCTTCGTGAAACAAACTCAAGGTCGCTCACTATCTCCTTCAGGTCTCCTTTGTCGACGATCCCGGTCTCCCACGATCCTACGACATCAGTCATTCCGCCGGTTCCCGAACTCAGAGGAATACAGGCGGCTGCCGCTCCTTCAAGTAGCGCTATACCAAATCCCTCTACTTGACCGCGGACTTCGTCAGGACACGAAAGCAATGCTAGATAATCTGCCGCCCGAAGCGTCTCCCACTTTTCTTCTTCCGAGATCTGGCCCAGGAATCGCACTCGTTCCTTGATATGGTACTTCTTTGTGAGCTCTTCCAAGCGTTCGCGATCTGGCCCATCACCAACGATCACCGCCGAATGGTTTGACGTTTCCCGAACAATCTCAAAAATGCGATGAACTCCTTTTGTCGGAACAAGTCGCCCCACGTAGGCAATGCAGCTCCCAGAAGGCAGCTCAAGTTCCCGACGTCGTGCGACCTTAGATTCAAAAGAGTAGTTTGGCTGCACTAGAACTTCCCTTTCGAAAGTAGCAAGGGGAATACCGCATCCAGTTGCGTAAACCGGCGGACAGATCGGGAAACCGCTAAATAACTTCGCGGTGTAGGTGCTGTTCACCAAGATCTCGTTAGCGGCGCCAATGAGATAAAAGGTTCGCTCGCGAAGCGTGCCGATAGTTCGATTGCGAAGAATAGCAGCATGATTCTTTGGATAATTGTTGTTTAGCTGACTACGAAGCTCGAACCCATGAAAGTAGACGCTCAGGGGAACGCCTGTTGCGTCCGCCGCATCCAGCGCACCTATCCCGTAGTAGAACGGGTGAAGTAGCAGGATACGATCGACCTTCTCACGACTGATGATCGACGAGAACAGCTCCTCAATTCGTTTATCTTCCTCAAGGGCGTCGGTGCCAGAGCGGCGAGAGGTTTGCGATTCCCAGTCTTCGATCAGCTCGTAGTGGCGCTGAAAGTCAAGGGGGACATAAGTTCCTTTTGGACCTAAACAAATGACGTCATGTCCAGACTCGACGAAGCCGTTGGCAAGATGGTGCATCATCGTCGAGATGCCCCCCATCTTGGGCAACGCATCTACGCTCGCGATGAGAATTTTCACGTCACGCGTGATAGCACGAGTACCGCTCGCACCACACACCCGAGTCGCCACCCAACAGTCTCTTTCTGTTCTTCAAGGACGCCCAGTTACCAGAAGACAATGAAGTTAATTTGTGGCAGTAGTCAGAGATCGGATCGTCACCCGTATCTCCAAGCGAACAGCTGGCTACTTCCAAAGAACTCCACAAACATGAACAAGCCCGCCGCAATAGTTCCCATTCACACTATCGACCGGACAGAGATCCTCGAGCGTTCTCGACAACGTTTATTGGGACAAGGTCGAGCGATCTCCTCCCTGGCGGGAAGTCTAAGTGGTGCGTTCCTAGACGCTGTCGACACCATTCTGGCTACCCGTGGGCGACTCGTGGTTTGTGGAATGGGCAAGTCGGGATTAGTTGGCCGTAAGATCGCGGCGACCATGTCATCAACTGGAACTCCGGCCTTTTTCCTCCACGCAAGTGAAGCGCTCCATGGTGACCTAGGAATGGTCACCACGGAGGACACCGTCCTCATGATCTCAAATAGCGGAGAGACCGACGAAGTTCTTCGCATCATGAAGGTACTTGGCGAACTGAATGTCTCGGTCGTTGCCATCGCTGGCAACCCACTTTGCAGTCTGGCGCGCCTATCAACGGTATTCCTCAACATTGCCATTGATCGCGAGGCATGTCCGCTCAACCTTGCCCCCACAACATCAACTCTCGTGACGCTCGCTCTAGGGGACGTCCTAGCCCTTGCACTGAGTCAAGCGCGAGGATTCGAAGCGAACGATTTTGCGCGCTTTCACCCTGGCGGCTCACTTGGGCGTCGTCTGCGCACTCGCGTGCGTGACTTGATGAGAAAGGATTCACTTCCAATCGTCGGACCAGATGACGTGATGTCCCAGGTAATCATCTCAATGACCGAAGGCCGCTGTGGCACTGCGATCGTTAAGGAAGAAGGCAAGCTACGCGGGATCATCACTGATGGGGATCTGCGCCGCGCTTTCCAGAAACACGTCGAAGTGATGCACCTCACCGCAAAGGAAGTGATGACCGCAAATCCGGTGGTTATCTCGCAAGACGCCTTTCAAAAAGACGCGGAGGAAATGATGCAAGAATGTCGCGTCAAAGTACTTCTCGCAGTCGACCAGCATGGTGTCGTTGAGGGTATCCTGGAAATCTTTACCAAGTAGCCACTGCTCTCGCCAACCCAGGTCCCCATGAAAATCTCCGACAAGAAAATTGGCAACCGTGAACCGCTCTTCCTGATTGCAGGACCTTGCGTGATTGAAGAGCCTGGATTCATGATGGACATTGCCGGCACTCTCAAGGAGCTGACAACAGAACTCGGCATTGCTTTCGTCTTCAAGTCGAGCTTCGACAAGGCGAATCGTTCGTCTGCCGAATCGTACCGCGGTCCGGGTCTCGAAGCTGGCTTGCGGGTACTTGCCGACATCAAGAAGCAGCTCAGCGTTCCCGTTCTCACGGACGTGCACGAAGACACACCGCTCGGCGAGGTCGCATCGGTGGTGGACATTCTCCAGACCCCGGCCTTTCTCTGCCGGCAAACCAACTTCATGCAGAATGTGGCGCGTCAGGGTCGCCCGATGAATATCAAGAAGGGTCAATTCATGGCCCCTTGGGACATGGCGAATATCGTTGAAAAGTGTCGCGCGGTCGGTAACGACGATGTGCTGCTCTGCGAACGCGGAGCCAGCTTTGGCTACAACACCCTGATCAGCGACATGCGCGGGCTCGCAGTCATGCGGCGCACCGGCTGTCCCGTGGTTTTTGATGCCACACATTCAGTGCAGCAGCCCGGAGGCCTCGGCAAAACTTCCGGCGGCCAACGGGAAATGGTGCCAGTGCTCGCCCGTGCAGCCGTTGCCGCCGGCGTCGCGGGTCTATTCATGGAGACGCACCCGACTCCCGATACGGCGCCCAGTGACGGCCCGAATATGTGGCCCCTTGCCACCCTGCGGGAGCTGCTCGAAGTGCTCTTGAGACTCGACGAAGTCACCAAGTCCGCACCCTACTTCGAAGACGAAATCGCAAAGCAACAAGGCTGATTCTTCGATGTCCGATTTTGGGATTGTCATTCCCGCTCGCTTTGGGTCGAGTCGTTTACCAGGGAAGCCCCTGCGCGAGATTGCAGGCAAGCCCATGATTCAGTGGGTGTGGGAAAACGCGAAGCAAGCTGGTGCCGAATTCGTGTTCATCGCCACTGACGACGCGCGCATTGAAGCGGTCGCACAGAAGTTTGGCGCGGAGGTGGTGATGACTTCCGCAGACCACGCCACGGGAACCGACCGACTCGCGGAAGTCGTCGCGAAACGCCAAATTCCCGAGCAGACGATCGTCGTGAACGTCCAAGGTGACGAACCATTGCTCGCGGCTAAAATGATGCAGCTGGTGGCTCATTCGCTCGCAGAATTTCCAGAGGCGGGTATTTCCACGTTGGCGAACCCCATCACCGAAGCGAGCGCACTCTTCAGCCCCCACGCCGTCAAGGTGGTTCTCGACGCACGCGGATTTGCGCTCTATTTCAGCCGCGCTCCCATCCCCTGGGATCGCGACGCGTTTACGCACGGTGTCCCCCAAAAACTTCCAGACGATGTCCGGTTTCTTCGTCACGTGGGGCTCTATGCTTATCGCGCCGGTGCCCTCAAGCGGCTCAGCCAAGAGCCACAAACACTCCTCGAAAAATCCGAATCACTCGAGCAGCTACGAGCGCTTCACCTGGGCATCCCCATCGTGGTCTCAGTCGTCGACGAGCAACCTGCACATGGTGTGGACACCGAAGAAGACCTGCTGGTTGTGGCGAAAAGTTGCTAACGCTCAGAAACGCGCTTGGGTGAACGTCTCAATCACTTGGTCAGCAGCCGAGTAGCGGCTCAGATCAGAGGGTTCACGAATCAGAGCGAACACTCGCCCGCCAGCAGTCGCCGCAGCTGTCACTCCACTCGGTGAATCTTCGAAAATGGCACAGGACGCGGGCGCCACTCCTAGCTTCGCAGCGGCCGTCAAGAAGATCTCTGGAGCAGGCTTCGGCTCAGTCACTTCATCGCCGCAGACAACGGCGTCGAACAATTCGAACCACTGATGCTTCGCGGTTTTGAGTTCGAAAAGCTTCCGATCAGTGCTGGTCGCGACCGCCAGCGGAAGTCCCCGCGCCAGCCAGGCTGCGTACAAATTCTTCGGCACCCGGAACACTCGGTGCCGCGGCAAAGAGCTCGCGAAGGATAGGCTTCCGCTTCTCAAGAAACTGCTCAGGAGTGAGCGGCAGATCAAACTTCTCGATCACGTGGAGAGCACTCTTGGCAGCAGCGCGCCCCATGATCTCCAGCTTGGTGACGCGGTCGAGATGGGCTCCGTACGGCCGCATCACTTCATCGTAGGCCACTGTGTAAAGTGGTTCGGTGTCGAGCAGCACGCCATCCATGTCGAAAAGCACGGCTTTGCAGCTCCAGGTATTTCCCGAGTCGATCATGCGACGCTCCTTCATTTGGCGAGCAACACAATGAGCGCTGCACTCACCGCCACTTGGTAGATGATCTGGGTGATGTCGAGAACGCCTTGAGTGATCTTCATGTCGACCTTGGGCGGCACAAGAATTTCGTCGCCAGGTAAAATAGGCGTGTTCGGGCCGGCAATTTCGACCTGGGCATTCGGATGGTGAATCACCAGGCGGCCAGTCTCAGCGCGTTCGGTAAAGCCGCCAGCCTGATCCACGTAGTCCGACGCTGTTGTTCCCGGCGAGTACATCACGGCCTGAGCCATGAACACTTCGCCGGAGACTCGCACGATATTTGTTTTGGGAGGGATCACGATCACATCGCCCTCCTCCAAGCGTACGATTGAGTTGGTGGTCCTCGCGCGAGGTCACCACGCGACCCAGTGGCTGAATATTCCGCGCTCGCTCGACAAAGCGTTGCACCAAGTCAGCCTCCTTCACGCGAATGTTCGTCTCGGCATCCGAGCCAGAAAGAGCCAACAGCGCGCTTCTTTCCAAACGGAAAAGCGCGTCATCAATCGCATCTTTTTGCGCCTTGGCTACCGAAGCGCGTCGAATATGGATCGCGTCAATATTCGACAGCTCCAAATCCACAGGTACGCGATGCAGCACATCCACCAAACGTGCATTGCGATTCACGGCAAGCATCGTTGGACCGTCAAACTCGCCTTCGAGCTGAACCAAGATCGCGTCGGGATGTCCGTCATCTCGCAGTTCGATATGGTCACCGTTTTTCAGGCGAAAGCTGCGGAACTGCTCGATCGTCAGGGTGCGGCTCACGGGAACTCCCCCGCGAAGTCCCACCACGGTTACCTCCGTAGCGCGCGCTGCCTCCGGTATCATCGCAAGCGCTGCTGAACCGAGAAGTTCGTCGGGAGCCGGGCCCGAGTGTCGCCTGCACTTCTCCTTCTTGAACTCAAGCATCGAAGGTTGCGCCACTTTGCCGCGGAGCTCCACGACCGGCCCCCGCTGCCGCACGAGAATGGTGTCCCCATCCTTGAACTGGGGGTCGCTCATCTTTCCGCCCAAAATGAAGTCGTAAAGATCGATCTTCGCGATCGGCTGTCCCTCACGAATGATCTCAATGTTGCGATAGCTGCCGAGCTCCGGACTGATCCCGCCAGCCTGATCGAGAAAGAAGAGTGTCGAGTCTGATGGCGTCCCTGCGTAGCGGCCCGGGCGCTCCACGCCACCCGTGACAAACACGCCGACAGGCGTCGCAGTCATCAGGTTGGTGTAGACGTCGAAGTAACGAGTATAGACGCGAGAAAGCCCCGCACGAACGACCTCCGTGAGTCGGGCATTTTCGACGCCAGCGATGCGAATTGGTCCCACTTGCGGGACGAAAATATTACCCTGACCATCGACGACGAAAACTTGATTCACCTCGATGGCGCCCCAAATTTTCATCGCCACATGATCGCCCGGCATCACCACGTAGTCGGGGTTGAGGCCATCCTCACGCAGCCTTGGCAAAGTTCCCGAGGAATAAATTCGAGCCGAAGGGCTTCAGCTTTTCTTCCTTCGCAGCCTCCGGCACGCGTTCGTCTTCGTCTTCGTTGCTCGGGACCGGAAGCCGAACTTCGATGAATGCCCGTCTCGACCTTAGGTGACGTCTTTTGCAGGGTGGGAGGCTTCATGGGCGGAGTCGAGGGCAAGCCTTGAGCAAACGCCGATTGAATCGTGACCAAGAGCACCAGCAGGGCGGCCACAAGAGATCGAATGAAAGAGTGAGTCTGAATCATAGTCGTGCATGCTCCTTCACTGCGGCAAAACCGAGCGAACCGATGCCGAAGAGAATGAGCGAGGTGATGAATGTCGTAAAGACCATCAGCCAGCGGCGGGGAAACATCGCCTCATCCGGACGACTCGGCGCCGCAATCACTGCCAAATAGCGATGCTGGCGTCCGGCTTCCGCTCGGGCCAACTCCAAGCGAAGAGAGCGCTGACTGATAAGCGTGGGTCGCGAATTCCTTCTCAACCATCACCTTCTCAAACTCCACCAGCGAATTATTCAGCCCGGCCTTGTCTTGAGGATTAACGAGACGATTCGTCTCACCCTGTGCCTGTGCCGAAAGAGAACTCACTCGCTCACGAGCCGCGATCACAGCAGGGCTCGTTTCTGCCATGTAGGACTTGAGACCGCGTATTCCGCCCTTGCTTTGGCGACCTCAGATTCAAGCTCCGTACGAATCGAGAGCGCGGCTTGAGCGGTCTGCTCGGGACTCAAATCACCAAGTTCCTGTTGGAGCGCCACAAGTTGCTCGCGCGAAACACCAAGACGTTCTTCCGCCTTTTTGAGGTCCTGTTCGGCGACTTGAATCTGATCCTGACGAGCCTTTTGCGAGAGGAGATTTACCTTCTCCTCACACTGCTCGAGAATAGCCGTCGCGATCTTGTGGGCCTGGTCGGACTCGTACGCATTCACCTTGAGTGTGAGAACGCCTGAATTGCTATCAAAACTCAGACCCACTCGCTCCACGTAATAGTCGAAGGCATCTTCCAGGCTATCCGAACTTGGCAAACGCGAAAAATAGTCAATCTTCTTGGAGCGATAATGATCGAGAAGCTTCACCTTCTCATTGAGGACGTTCATCATTTCGCGGGACAAAACGTAGTCACGAGCGGCCAACGTGTCCTGTCCAGCGCTCGAAACACCGGCGATGCCGAGCAGCGATTCCATTCCAAGGCTGGGCTTTGACTCCGAGGCTTGAATGGAGAACATGGCAACTGATTGATAGCTATCGCTCGCCAATGCACCAAAGTACACAGCGGCAGCCAAAGTGGGCGCGAACACGAACGCCCCCAACTTCAAGGCAAGGCGCTTCGCGCGCTGGCGGCGCAAAGCACGGATCGATTGCTCCGCGCGGAGAGAAGTTTCTGAAGAGGTCTTTTCAGTCATAAGCGAGGGGGACGGACTAAGCGTCGTAGACGCTGGCGGCTTCATCTAAATCGTCGAAAAATTGAAGCCGGCCATCTTTGAGGACGGCGGCGCGATCGCAATAACTGCGAATTGTGTTGAGCTGATGCGAGACGATGATCACCGAAGAATGATTGCTGCGCTCAAGAAACGCTTGCCGACATCGTTCCTGGAACTTCTTGTCTCCCACCGCGGTGACTTCGTCGACCAGATAGTAGTCAAAGTCGATGGCCATACTTAAGCCAAAGGCGAGTCTGGCGCGCATTCCCGAGGAGTAAGTGCGGACCGGCATCTGGAAATACTTGCCGATCTCGGCGAAGTCATCGGCAAAGCCAACCACTCGATCCACGCTCTGTCCGTAGACACGGGCTACGAAACGGCAGTTTTCTTCTCCCGTGAGTGAACCGTTGAATCCTCCAGCAAAACCAATCGGCCAAGAGACTCTGCCTTGACGTTCTATGCGACCTGCGTCGGGAAGTTCAATCCCCGCGAGGATGCGCAGCAGGGTGGACTTTCCGGCACCATTTGCGCCAAGGATGCCCAAGTTCGCGCCTGGAGGAATTTCACAATCAAGATGATCGAGCACGACATGCAAACCAGCATGCGTCCGATACCCCTTAGTCACCTGACTCAAACGGATCATGTCAGCTCAATCCGTGACCGCGTCCCGCGCTCGAAACGTCAGTCCCATCAAAATGAGGACGAGACACACCGCGCAGGGAAACAGGAAGTTGCCGACCCGTGTCGAATAGCCGGGGAACCAGCCATCGCGCACCAGCTCGACGCAATGAAGGATTGGATTGTAGCGAATGATATTGAGTAGGCCCTTGGGGCACATCGTTCGCTGTGTAGAACACGCCCGAGAGCCAAAACATGGGGCGAAGAATCACCCCAGCAAGGTTCTGCACCGACGGCATGTAGAGACTCAGGCTGCTCAGCACCATGCCGAGCGCGCCACCAATCACCCCGCAAAGTCCAATTCCTGCAAACACGCGTAAGAGGTCATCAATTCGTAAGGTCCCCTGGTAAATCGCATCCGCGCCGACGAGGAGCGCGAAAATCGAAAATCCAGTCGCGACTTCGAGCAGGAGTCGCGCCGAAATCAAATCGAGTGGACGCACTTGGGGGTAGAACAGAAGTCCACGATTCGAGCTGATGGCGACAAGTACCCGAGAGCTCGCTTCCCGAAAAAGCTGGTAGGGCACCAAGCCAGTGACAATGAATGCCGCCATCGTCATGCCGGTCGGCGGACTCCGCTCGGCGACGACATCATCGTGTAGAATGTCAGCACCCACAGCACAGGCTCTGCGATAGCCCATAGATAGCCGAGCTGATGAGTTCCAAATCGCGTTCTCGTTTCACGCAGGATGAGTGCGTGGACCACCTGAAGTTGGACAAAGAATCCGCGACGCAGACTCACGGTGAGTCCCCATCTGAGGGACTCCCAGCAGGAAACACCGCCTCTTCGCCGACTCGAGGTGCAAAAAACCATCCCTTATCGTCGCCGCAGGCCAGACGTTCGGACGGCACTTGCTCAGGAAACTCAACCTGACGACACGTATAGCCACTCGCAGCATTGTAGGATTCACCAACGCTGAGTTTGACGCCGCTAACGACTGTGAGTTCAGCGACCTTGAGGCTAGGTATTCGCTTGAGCAACTCACGCTCCTGGTCGTCCAGCGGTTCATGGCGACCTCGCCCATCAGTTGCCGCGGCGTCCTCGGGTGTACGTGCATCAGGCGGCGTCGAGCTACAGGCACCAAGCGGAGTGACACAGAACGAAATGGCACAGAGCTGCACAACACGGCGCAACATGACATTCGCTGACGGGGCCGTGGGTGAAAGAACATTCATCTGCTGAGACTCGATGCGCATGAGGAGGGGATTCGTCGGTCATTCCACAGCGTTCAGAAGCGGTCAACTCCACGCTCGGTCCGAACTTCAACTCCATCAATCGCCTGGCCAGTACGCCCGGAACCTTGCCACGGAACCAGTACGCCCACGGAAGCGATCACGAAACTTTCGATCTGAAAGAATCCCGCCGGCAATTGGACGTTTACCTATCGACGCCGAGCGGCTTCTGGTCCATGTACTGCACCTTCGGCCCTCCCCCTCCGGAAGCTTTTCAGAATTGAACGAGACCCTTCACCAGCAGTCGCTGTCTCCCTTGGGGAATACAGATCCCGCTCATCGAGTCGCTGCGATCTTCTCCCCCGGGATCCGCAGGATTCGATGGCTCCGCGAGTTCCTCGATTTCGATGAGATCGTGTTTCGCCCAGGTGCCCAGCAAGCCGCGAAGATCGATGTGGTACTCACCTGGGGCAACAAGGAAACAGGTCGTACTGCACGGGATTTTGCCAACAAGCATGGGAAACCATTGTGGCGACTCGAAGACGGATTCTTCCGTTCCATTCACCCGGGGGCACGCTTCCCGAGCGCCTCGTTGGTGCTCGACACACAGGGGATCTACTACGATGCCCGAGTCCCCTCGGATCTCGAGACCTTGCTGGAGAGCTGACACGTGCGTTTCTGAACGACAGCGCCGTCCTCCAGTCGAGCAGAGCTGGCTCTGGAGGTGATCCGTCGCGAACGCATTTCCAAGTACAACAACAGTCGCTGTACTGAAGTCAGCTGGTCTGACGATCGTCCTCGAGTCCTCGTGGTCGATCAAACGTTTGGGGATGCCTCCGTCGAGGGTGGACTCGCGAGCGAAGCAACCTTTTCTGAGATGGTGCACTATGCGCTTCGAGCGATTTCCGGACGCGGAAGTCATTCTCAAAACGCATCCTGATGCAAAAACCGCCAAAAAGTCAGGCTATCTGAGTCAGTTAAGCTTGTCGGATCCGCGAGTCCGGCTGCACCAGACCCTCGACAACCCCTACGCGCTGCTCGCGAAGTGCGCGCACGTTGTGACGGCAACGTCCCAGCTCGGCTTTGAAGCTCTCATCCAAGAAGTACCCGTGACCTGTTTTGGCGCGCCCTTCTATTCAGGTTGGGGCCTGACCGAAGATCTCTCCTCGGTCGATCGTCGCACGAAGAAACGCAGCTTAGAACAGCTAGCTGCCGCTGCTCTCTTCATCTATAGCCGCTACGTTGATCCTGTCACCGGGAAGCGCTGCGAGCTCGAACGTGTTCTTGAACATTTCACTGACCAACGACGTGCCTTTCAGGCAAACGAAGCGCGCACCCTCGCGGTCAAGATTTCTCCTTGGAAACGACCCGCAGCGCGTCGATTTCTGGGTAGCCCGACGAACCAAGTAACGTTTCAAAGTGAAGAAGAAGCGATCAAGATGCTCGGCTCCGATCACTACGAAAGGCTCGTTGTTTGGGGGGAAAGCCGTGCACTGCAAGCTCGCTGCGTGGAGTCGCAAATCGACTATGTACGGATGGAAGACGGGTTTCTTCGTTCGGCACAACTTGGTTCTGACCTCACCACCCCACTGTCTCTCGTGCTCGACAGGTCAGGCATGTACTACGACGCGACCGGCCCCAGCGACCTTGAGCAGCTACTCCTCACGCGAAGTTCAGTCAGGAAGAACGCCAGCGCGCGCAGCGAGTCCGCGAGCGACTCGTGGCTCTGCGCCTGAGCAAGTACAACATTCAGCGGGATCATCAGTCGGCGAACGTCAAACGCCTGGAGCGTCCGACCCTGCTCGTCGTCGGCCAAGTCGAGTGACGATGCGTCAATTCGCTTGGGCGCGAGTGAGGTGTGTTCCAACTCGCAGCTGGTCGAGCGCGTCAGGCAGCTAAGACCGGACGCGCACCTCGTGTACAAGCCGCACCCCGATGTGATCTCAGGAAATCGCAGCGGCGCTCTTTCCCATTCCGCGGAAAAACTGGTCGACCACGTCGAAACGGAGGCCGCAGTCGTGGCATGCCTGGATGACACTGATGAAGTCCACACGATGACGTCCCTTGTGGGGTTCGAAGCTTTGCTGCGGAAGATCCCAGTCTTCACGTACGGGATGCCCTTTTACGCCGGTTGGGGACTCACAAGCGACGCTCGAAGTCTGCCCGCGCAGAGGGCGTCAGCTCGAACTCGACGAACTTGTTCACGCGGCGCTGATTGAATACCCGCTCTACTACAGTGAACACGCCGACTGTTTCGTTCGCGCAGAAGCGATTCTCGAAGAACTCGCGATCCATCGACTCATGGGGACGGCAGCATTCGATCGCGCCCAGTTGGTCACGCAAGACTCCGACGTTTGGGTCGCTACCTGAGGGGCATCACCCTTGAACACTGATCTCCAAGGACGGAGCATCCTGCTTCTTCAGGGCCCGAACGGTCCCTTCTTTCGCACGGCTTTACGACGAGCTTCGAGGCGCGGGGCGCGACCGTCACCAAGGTCAGTCTCAACGCGGCCGATGCGCTCTACTTTTGGGGCCGTGCGACTGTTTCGTTTCGAGAGACGAAGGACGAGTGGCCAGATTTCCTGCGGCGATTGATTCGAGAGAAGCACATCGACACTTGTTTCTTGTTCGGCGACTTTCGGCCTTACCACTTGGCGGCGCGACCCATCCTCGAAGGCTGCGGCGTTCACCTTTGGGTATTCGAAGACGGCTACCTGCGGCCGGACTACGTGACCGTGGAAGCTCACGGGGTCAACAATCGTTCACAGCTCAAGCACAACCTACCTGATTTTGAAGGCCAATTCGGACACAGCACCTGTGCCCACCCCTGTCCAACATCCCTTTGGCTGGTCCGTGTTTCACACCATCATCAATTCCCTCGCCGTGACCTTGGGAGCGCCTGCGTACCCTCACTATCGCCATCATCGCGACGTCAACACGGCCCGACAGGCAATGCTCTGGGCGCGTTCGGGGCTGCGCTATGCTCACTATCGGCGTAAAGAAGCTCCAGCTTCTCGAAACCATCAGTTTTCAATGGGACAAGAAGTACTTCCTGGTTGGTTTACAGGTCTTCAACGATTCGCAAATCACTACCTCGCGCTTCGCAGACGTGCGCGACTTCATTGAAGAGGTGGTTCGTTCTTTTGCTTCGTTCGCGGATCCCGACCATCGCCTCGTGATCAAGCATCATCCTGCAGATCGCGCGTATCGAGACTACGCGCATCTCATAGCTCAGCTCGTCAGCGAACACTCCTTGGTGAGATCGAGTTCTCTACGTTCACGATCTTCATCTCCCCACGCTGCTCAAACATGCCAAGGGAACCATCGTGGTCAACAGCACCATTGGTTGGTCCTCGTTGCATCATGGAACTCCTGTGTTGGCGCTCGACGAAACCATCTACGGCTACATGGGACTCAATTCGCCCGGCACACTCGACGAATTCTGGTCAAAACAGCCCGAAGTTGACCGCGATCGCGTCACTGCGGCCGAAAACTGGCTCAAGCAGCACAGTCAGGCCAACGGTAGTACCTGGGTACGTCTCCCGAATGCTGGCCCGTCTGGGCTCGATTTGGCCGCCAAATTTCAAGATGTAGACGTCCGCGCCCACAAACGTCGACGCAAAACCCCAACCCGATCACTCACAAATCCAATACAGGCTGAGGCTCCCCGTTAGGCGCCTGGCGCACCCAGGAGCGGCGCTTGCCGACGCCCTGATTGATGGGCTTTTCGTGCCACCACCACCAGGCCTTCAAGTCGTAGTTGTACGAGCCCACCACAAGCCGCTCATCCATGATCGAGACGGCTGCGTAGCTGTGAAAACTGTATTTCGGGGATCCGACGTTGTACACATCGTAACCCTTCCAGCGGTAGGCCCCCGATGCGTGATAGTGCCCGTGGAAGACACCAACGATGTTGAATCCCGCGATTGCTTTCTCCAGCTTTGCGGGGCCATCTTTGCGCGACCACCAGTTTTCGGAATAGGGGCCAGTCATCGGGAAATGGAGGTAGAGAACCACTGGCACATTTTCGGCTGATCTGTCAGCAAATCCTTGTTGAGAAACTCAATTCCGGCACCGTCCGGCGCTTCGCCCAAACAGATCACGTGCAAGTCGTCCCAATCAAACGAGTAGAATCTGCCGCCGTGCCTCTTGGCGACTTGCTCGCGAACTACCCAATTGATGACGCGATCATGGTTCCCCGCTGCTTCATACACCGGGAAACTTTAGGGGGCCTCCAGCTGCCGAGCGACCGTACATCGTGTCGAACATCGCCCATTCTTCTTTGCCTCCATTTTCGGTCAGATCACCGGTGATGATCACTCCACGCGGCGAGCTGACGACACCACCGAGCGCGGAAGGCCACGCCTTTCCCGGCAGCTCATTCATCGAACGGATCATCTGCAAATTAGTCGCCTCGATTCCGAGCGGCTGCGCGACGATATCGCGACCTTCGGCAGGAGGCGTGTTGAACCCCAAGTGCGTGTCGGAGGCGACGAAGAATGTGGCGGCAAGTTTCCCTGTGCGCTCGCGCTTTCGAGGTACGGGAGGACTCGTCTGTGGCTGCGACGCAGCTTCTTTGGAAGAGGCCGCAGTTGCAATCGGCGTCGCTTCTTGAGCAGCATCGGGTCGAGCCGCTTCTTTCTCGTGGCAGCCCGAAGCGAAGGCGCCCAAAAGTCCTAGGCTGAATAACAGCGTTGCTTTCACGGCCTGAACCTCGAAACCCCCGACCTGCATCACTGAGGCATAGCATCCAGCCTGACAAAGTATCGACCAGCTCGTCATGAAAGATCGTCACTAGCTGTTCGGAAGAGCATCCGGTAAGCAGCACCAGATGTCCGACGATGAACAGACTCAAGTCGTGCTCCTTGCTGAAGAACGCCTGCGCCAAGCAATGCTGGCGTCCGATGTTGCGGCGCTTGAAGAACTCCTCGCACCGGAACTGATGTTCACCACCTTTCTGGGCGAATCAATCAGCAAGCAGCAGGACATCGACGCGCACGCCAGTGGCTTTCTGAAGATGCACTCCATCGCGCTGAGCGAGCAGCAGGTGATGGCTCAGCCCGGCACCTGGATTGTGACCTGCGTCGCCGAAATTGACGCCAGCTTCGACGACGATCGCACGGAGCAACAGTTTCGATTCCTGAGAGTATGGGCACCTTCACCCAACGGAGGCCTTCACGTCGTCGCGGCACAGGCCACTCTCGTTTACGCGAGCCTGGGGCTCTAAGTCCATTCTTCACCGCTCTGAGTAAAAATATTTCCCCTTAGTCGAAGAACTTCGACCCTCGAAATAGAAGAACAGAACAAGTGCCGAAGAACGACAAAGCCAGCCGAGCCATCGGGCTGCCACTTGGGGCAGGCGCGAGACGGTTCCTCCGCAGGGGCAAGAGTTTTGTTGAAGCGTTCTCTCACACTTTCAATGTACATTTTTGGAGCAGCGTTGCTGGAGCTTGCCTGTGGGCAAGGCGACGGCAGCTCGCCCGGTGACGGAGGTGGAGAGGGCGACCCTGTTTGTGGAGTCGAACAGACTAAATGTGGGGCTGCTTGCGTTGATCTTCTGAGCAACCCGAACTCGTGCGGTGCGTGCGGCGTAGCCTGCGCCTCCGGAGAAGCTTGCGTAGCTGGCAGTTGCGACTGTCAGGCGGGACTTGATCTCTGTGCCAGCGGCTGCGCGGCTCTCGGTTCAGACGGCGCTAATTGCGGAGCATGTGGAAACAGTTGCGATGGCGGGCTCGTCTGCTCCCAGGGAACCTGCGGGGACAGCTGTCTGGCTGAGGAAACCCAATGCGGAAGCAGTTGCGTCGATGTCAGCTCGGACGCTCTCAACTGCGGCGCTTGCGGGAACGCTTGTGGGGCAGGCAATGCATGCACCCTCGGGGTTTGCGACGAACCCGCTACTAGCACAGGCGGCAGCTCAGGGACTGGCGGCGCTCCGGGCACGGGAGGCGCGGCTGCCAGCGGAGGCTCAGAGACTGGCACGGGCGGTACGAGTGGGGTTTGCGATCCAGGGTCCACATCGACAACCTGGGCGAGCTCCTGCTCGACGACTGCGCCGAGTTGCACGGCTGGTACTTGGGTAGCAGGCGGACCCGACCCAGATCATCAGAACTTTACCAAGTGCTCGGAGTCCACACACTTCGTCGTCTATTCAGACGAAGCCTGCACGGCTTCTGCGCAGACGGCGGTCAATCATCTGGAAACCGTGTGGAACCTGTACTTCGGAAGTCCGATGTACATGCGCGAGCCTCTGTGTAACTCAAGCACCAAATATAAGGCCGCAGTTCACGTTCACTCCGACTGGGGTCTCACCGGTGGAGCCTGGGACGGACAACATATGGGTATGTGGATCGGTCAAGGAGCTCTCAATGATCACTGGGGACTCGCCCACGAATTCATGCACGGTGTGCAGTCGGTTCAGGGAGGGCAGCGTTGCAATCAAAGCAACACCTGCGGTTGGATCTACGAAAGTCACGCCAACTGGGCAGCTCAACAACAAAGCGAATATCACACGAGCGAAGTCCACTGCTCCGAAATGATGGCCAACATGCCGCATCTCTACTTGGGTTCTTCTCGTGATCGTTACTGCAATTGGCAGTTCATGGAGTACCTCAAAGACAAGCATTGTTTCAGCGCGGTGAACGCGATTTGGACGGGCGATCCAGCGATCGATCCTCTCACCGCGATTCGAAATGGCATGGGATGGAGCGTCGCGCAGCTAGGCGACTTCCTCGGTGAATGGGCGATGCACAACGTGACCTGGGACTACCAAGATCCCGAGCCACAGAGCACGGCCGGCCAAAATCAGGGCACGCTCTTTCGGCAAAAGTACGGTATTACGACGGACACTTCGCAGACGATTCGCCGACTGCGCACCACCAAGGTGGAACCGCTCGACGCCGACTACGCCACCAACCGACGCTTCGTGTCACCCTTTCACTGGGCTCCCCAGCGCTACGGCTACAATGTGATTCGGTTGTATCCTGAAGCAAACGCGACCACTGTCACTGTGAAATTTCGAGGCGTGACGTCGTCCCCTGCGAGTCCTGACTGGCGCTGGGGCCTGGTGGCCACAGACAGCGGCGTGACGACGCCACGCTACAGCGCTCTCCAAAAGGGTTCCGACGCGGAACTTGAATTTTGCATCACGGCGGGCGAACAGATCTTCCTTGTCGTCACGGCGACCCCCTCGGCTTGGTACAATATTGTTTGGGATCAGCCTTACAACACGGTGCCGCGCTATCCCTACATGTTCGAACTCGCTGGAGCTTGGCCGGAGGGTTTCAAACAAGGTGCCCCTGACGCATGCCCTGCTGGACTGACCCGAGCCACAAATGGCGGAGGTTGCGCCCCTAGCGGTACCACTGCCTATGTGGGCCCGTACGCAACCGTCCTGAGCGGCGCGACGGTCAGTGGCAATGCCCGCATCGAAGATCATGCCATTGTCGCAAACGGCACTGTTACTGGTGGAACCGTGGGCGCACTCTCGTTGATTGGAACGGCGGGCGGCTTTGGATCAAACGCCTTCAACATGAGCAGCGGGACAGCGAAAACGACCTTCTATCCTCTCGGTTTCTTCGAGAGCGGACAGGGTCTCTCTGGAGGCTCGCTGATTGGTGATGTCGAATATCGCGGAGGAAGTCTCAACCGCAACAGCGGCACCTGTACGGGGTTCGTCGACAACGGGACGTGCATGGGGCCTGGCTCAGACGCGACGCCTCAGGGGCCATACACTTGGCGCTGATCGACGACAGTCGATCTGAAAATCGATGGGGAACATTCTGGAGCGAACGGCGTGCATCGCTCGGAGCATGATCGCCAGCTCGATCAGGCGGTACTTCATGGTCAGAACTCGTCCGAATTCGCGGAGATCATCGCGGTTCTCGACGCGATCAATGCAGCAATGCAGCGCAGCGCACCTACGCCGTAGGGTCGGGCCGCAGCGAAACCGTTCCTGCGTTTCAAGTTTCGTTTGCGGTGAAGTGAGTCAGCTATCGCTCCACTTGCGTCTTCACGAAACAATCCTGACTCACAAAGGTCTCATTTTTGTCAGCGCAGTTGAAGTTTAGACAAAAATTTGTACCAAAATGTTGAGAGGTGCATCGTTCACGGCGTCAATTGAACCGAAGACCCACCGCAAGGAGACCGCCATGTCCGCCGTCAAACTCACCCTCGTCGAAGAACAAGCAAACTCGTCACCCGCGTCCGAGGCGAAGCCCTCGCGGTCTCGGGCCAAGAAGCTGACTCACGGCACGTCCGATTCGAAAACGCCATCACAAGGGTCGGCAAAAAGCGCTCCGGCCAAAAAGAAGGCCAGTGCCCCGAAGACCAAGAAGCGCGAGGCCACGGCAAAGGACGTCATGCAGAGGCCAGCCATCGCATGCCACCTCAATCAGAGTCTCAATGACGCCGCTCGACTCATGTTTGAACAAGATCTCGGCGCGATTGTTGTCGTCAACGATGCCGGCGAGCCAGTGAGCATGATCACGGATCGCGATATCTGCATTGCCAGCTACACGCAAGGACGACCGCTTTACGAGTGCGCCATCGCATCTGCCATGTCGAAGACGATCATGACCTGCGGAACAGACACTTCAATCGATGAAATCCGTGACATGATGATTGGCGGCCAACTGCGAAGGATCCCCGTAGTGGACGCTGCGGGAAAGGTTGCTGGAATGATCGGCCTGAGCGACTTGCTTGAAGAGGCCCAAGCCAGCCTGCCCAAAGATCGCAAGCGAGGCAGCACCAGCCCCATGATCATCCAAACGGTTCACGGGATTCTGCAATCGCCCAATTGAGCGCCGCCTTCAGACGACATCTGGAACGAAACGCTGCTCGGTGAGCGGAGGTCGCACGTAGTCGGTGTCCGTATCTCTACTGGGCAGTTCGATGGGATCGGGCGTCATATCCTGGTAGTCGACTTGATTGAGCAAGTGGGCGATGCAGTTGAGACGTGCTCGCCTTTTATCGTCAGCGGGCACCACCCACCACGGCGATTCGTCAAGGTCGGTGTGCTTGAACATTTCGTCCTTGGCACGCGAGTAGTCGACCCAACGTTTGCGAGCCTCAAGATCCATGGGGCTGAGCTTCCAGCGCTTGATGGGACTGTGGTTACGCTCCTGAAATCGCTTTTCCTGCGCTTCGTCACTCACCGAAAACCAATACTTGACGAGAATGATCCCTGAACGACGGAGCATGCGTTCAAATTCTGGAGCCGAAACGAGAAACTCCTCGTACTGTTCGTCGGTGCAAAAGCCCATCACGCGCTCCACGCCTGCACGATTGTACCAGCTGCGATCAAAGAGAACTATCTCTCCTGCCGCGGGCAGATGAGCGGCGTAGCGCTGAAAGTACCATTGAGTTTTCTCGCGTTCTGTAGGCGCTGTCAGCGCTACTACTCGACAAAGCCGCGGACTGATGGACTCAGTGATTCTCTTGATCGCACCACCCTTGCCGGCGGCGTCACGGCCCTCAAACAGCACGACCACCTTCAGGTTCTTGTGCTTCACCCAGGCCGAAAGCTTCACTAGTTCGATCTGAAGACGCAGTAACTCTGCGTCATAAACCTTTCGACTCAATCGCTCTCTTTCGCCAACGATGTCGCCGCTCTCTTGAACCTTAGACTTCTTCTTCGACTTCTCGGACTTCTTCGATTTCGACATCAGCGACTTGCCTTTCTTGATGGATTCAGGCCACTAGTATGACCGGCCGGCGCAACTCCTCGGCCTCTTGAAGGTGTTCCTCAGGTTACCTTGCCGTTTCAACGAGCCCTCTCCTAGCCTACGGAGCTAATCATAGAGAGACTCAAGCAGCTCCCCATACTTGGTGGCGACGTTTCGGCGCTTCAAGGACATTTTTGGCGTCAGGAAGCCATTTTCTGTGGTGAAGTCCTCAGCGATCAACGCCACGTTCTTCACGCGCTCATAGGACTTGAAATCAGCGGAGTACTTGGCGAGCTCGTCGAGAATCAACTGCTTCACTTCAGGCGCTTCGAGCAGCGGCTCCTCCGAGAGTCCCCGCTCCTTCGCCCAACTCTGCACTGCCTCGAGCTGAACCACCACAAGCGCCACGTTGTAGGGCTTGTTCGCGCCATGAATCATCAAGTTGATGATGTAGGGTGAAAGTTTGAGTTCTTCCTCAAGAGGTGAAGGCACCACATACTTTCCCGTTTCCAGCTTGTACTGTTCCTTGATGCGTCCCGTAATTCTGAGAAAGCCATCTTCCTCGATGACGCCCATATCGCCCGTGCGAAAAACTCCATCGGCCGACAGCACTTTGGCCGTCTCCTCAGGACGATTGTAGTAGCCGCGCATGACCGAAGGGCCTTTGACACAAATTTCGCCCTGCCCGGGTTCGTCGCAGGCACTTGAATCGATAGTCACCTCCACGGAAGGGAAAGGTGGTCCAACTGTTCCGATCCGGCGATGCCCAGGATAGTTCGCCGCGACAGCTGGGCTCGTTTCGGTGAGTCCATAGCCTTCGAAGACGTCGATGCCGAGAGCGTCAATGAAGCGCGCAACCACCGGACTGAGCGCAGCACTCCCGCTCACCACAAACCTCAGCCGGCCGCCAAATCGCGCCCTCACTTTGCTAAATATCAAGCGATCGCCCACCGCCAACAAGCATCGCTCCCGGAGACCCACGGACTTCCCATCGCGTTGCTGAGCCGCGATTTCAAGCGATCGTGAGAAAAGAGCGCGCACCCAACTCGGCTTTTCGCGCATCTGGGCGTTCACACCTTCGTAAATTCGATTGAAGATGCGCGGCACCGCCACAAGCACGCTGGGTCGCGCTACGGCGAGATTCGCAACCAGCTGAGGGATTTGATCATTCAGTGCCAGGGCGGCACCCGCACCGATCAATGAATACAATTCACAAGTCTGCCCAAAAACATGTGCCCAGGGCAAAAATGCGAGAGAGACATCGCCCTCTCTGAAGTCGAAGCGCTGAAGAGCATCGCTCACATTGGTGCTGAGGTTCCTGTGAGTGAGGCAGACGCCCTTGGGAGCGCCTGTGGTGCCCGAAGTATAGATGATGCTCGCAAGGTCCTCCGGCGCCACATCGGCCGGGGCAGTGATTGGAGCGTGAGTGATCAAGTGCGCGTAGGAGGAGATCTCTTCCGCGGGCAAGGACAGACCCAAGATGTGTTTGAGAGTAGGCACACGCGAGGCGATCTCAGTCAGCTTCGCTACGAGGGGCTCGTCGGCACCTATCGCCACAACCGCTTCCGCATCGCGAATAATGAACTCCCATTCGGTCGCGATTTGCGCTTGGTACATTGGCACAAGCACCGCTCCCAAGCCGAATGTCGCAAAGGCAATCACGGCCCACTCTTTTCGATTATCCGAAATTAACGCGACGCGATCTCCTTTTTGCACCCCGAGAGCCCGAAGCCCGCCGCTCGCGCGCTTCACCTCATCAGCAAGCTCTTGATAGGTGATCCAATCGAATCCAGAACCATTCTTCGTGCCGAGCACAGGGCGCGGACCAAACCGACTGACGCTCTTGTCCAATAGAGCGTTGAGATCATGGAATTCGCTGCATGTTCTTGCTGTCACTGAATTCAGTATAGGCGCTGACGCGACAGAGCCTAGAGGGCACAGCCTCGATTCAAGCGATCGCTGATTGCATTTGCACTTCAGGCTGCGGCAGAGCTTCAGCCATCTCGGCCACAACACGCAAGGCTTCAAAACAACGCGAGTCGAGAGCTGTCCCGACTGATTCGGCCATCATTTCAAGAGCCCGAGGGACTTCTATCGCTCCCCGATATGGTCTGGCGGCCGTAATGGCATCGAAGATGTCTGCGGTAGTGATGATGCGGGTTTCGAGGCTGATATCCGCTTCGGCAATCCCTCGCGGATAACCTTTGCCGTCAAGCCGTTCGTGGTGAGCGGCCGAGACGACCGCGAGTTCGCTGAACTGCGGGATGCGAATCAAGATCTCCTCGGTGTAAACCGCATGTTTGCGCACCGCCTCCCATTCCAAGTCGTCCAGCTTACCAGGCTTGTCGAGAATCGTGTTGCTCACTCCCAACTTGCCCACATCATGGAGTAGAGCGCCTCGTCGCAACCACCTGCGTCGCTGCTCTGAGAGCCCCAGTTCGGACGCGATCAAGTCCGTGTAAAGCGCGACGCGTCCACTGTGACCTGCAGTATAGGGGCTCTTCGAGTCCACAACTTGACCAAAGGCCTCCGCGATCTCGTCGAGATAATCCTCGTCCACCATGATCGAACCTGCCTGCGGCTCCTCGTTGGCAACCGTGGCTGCAAGGTCGTTCGAACTAAGCTTTTCCCAAAGAATATCGTGAGGTCCCAGAGCCTTCAGGGCATCCACCAGGACGGGATCAAACCAGGTACCTCGTCGACTTTCCGCTTCTAGGAGCGCCGCCTCGGCACCTCCGACAGTGTGAAACACATCGACGACCTGCGCGAGGAGTGCGATGCGGGAAAAGAGTGGAATTGCCTCCCCTGCAAGCTGCTCAGGACGACCGTGTCCGTCAAAGTGCTCGTCCAGACTATGAATGCCGTTTGCCACCTGTTCACCAAAACGGAGCCGCCGCGCGATGGCTGCTCCCCGCTGACAACGCGTGGTGATCAGCTCTTGCTCAGCGTCCTCTTTATTGCGGAGTGATTCGAGCATCACTTTGAAGCGAGCAAGAAGTCCAGCACCGAGAGCAGTGTGATCAAGTGCGAACCTGACCATCTGGGGGAGACTACCGTCGACCGTCTTGAAGTCGCGCTTGAATGCGAGATCGTCGGTCATGTAGAGTTCGCAAATCCGCGCGGCATTGCTGCTGCAACCAAGGTCCTTCAGCAGCAATGTGTAGTAGAGGTCGGAAAGATCCTTGTCGGAAAGCCTGAGCGACCTGCCGAGATTCATTCCAATCAAGCAACAACGCGAGCAGTGGCCCTTCGGTTGGCCTTCAGTCAGATCCAGCGCGTAGCTCAGCGAGCCGATAAGTTCAGCCAGGCGTAGTTCATTTTCGCTCATCCTGATCTGAGAACGGCTCACAACAGCCAGCCTGAAGGGCGGGCCCCCCGGCGCAAGCTGGGGGCCGCATTTCGCCTCACAACGGCGAGGCGCCCTAGTAGGTCACTTCCTCACATACCGCGCCGAGCTCAACGCACCGCATCTCTCGAATAGTCGAAGTCACCACTTCGACTATTCTGGGTTCAGGGGACCAATGGCTCACAAGCAAAACCATTGCAGTCGCCTGTTTCGCAGATGAGGCAGTCGCGCCCCACCAAGTCATCCAAATTCAAGGACTCGAGGAGAGATGTCTCGAGCGATTCCTCTAACGTGCTTCGCAGCAGTCCACCCGGCTGAGTTGCCGCGTTCGCAGTGCTGCAACCGCCAGTCGAGCCCTGTCCTGGGGTGATCGAGATGCTGACCTTTGATGTGTCTGCTGCGCCGACAACGCTGAGAACTTCTTCGGCGACGCCGCACATATTCTGAACGGTACTCGTCATCGTCACGCTAATCGGGATGACTTCGCTACCGAGACCAAAGGAGATCACACAATCCGATCCCGCTGTGTCGAGTGATCCCGTGAGCGCTCCGGCCACAACCGGCAACGTGAGGACGGAAGTACGAGTCGAACCATCTACTGAGGTTTCCCACGATGACTCTCCATAAGTGATCGAAAGATCACATCCATCGCCGCCTGCTGTGCACACATCTCCCTCGTGGCACATGCTGAAGCTCGCACCGGTGTAAGAGGCAACGCACTCGACACTCGTCGCATCATCCAAAACAGCAGAAATGCACTCGTTCTCCTGGGCGCAGAAACTGTTCGCAGCGGGTTGATTCGTACATACGCCCTGCGCCGTACAAACGTCATCTGTGCAGTCGTCCTCATCGTCGCATTCGGAAGCCATTGTGCACTCTGCTGTCGGGCTTCCCCCGCTACCACCAGTCGCGCCATCGCCACCCAGGCCGCCGGTCGCTTCATCGCCGCCCATGCCGCCCGTTGCCTTACCGGCGCCCGTGCCGCCCGTCGTGTCAGTTCCTCCGCTACCCCCACCAGTGCCGTCTCCGCCACCGGAACCACCCGTTCCTTCGTTGTCCTCGTCGGAGCCGCCGCATGCCGCGACGATAAAGGGGATGGCTACCAGAGAAATAAGATAGATGCTTTTCTTCATTCAACGATAAAAGCATTTCTCGCGTTGGGTGGACAGTTACATGAATGGCGTCTCATTTGGCAGCTTCCGGGAGCGCTGTGAAGCTCGCCGCAAAGTCTGTCGTGAGCGCGCGCAAAGAATGACGTCGACCGGATCATGTTTCCGCCTGGTGATTTCGCGCGTGAGGAAGGGGCACTCAGGAGGACATCGGATTCACAACTCCGTCGACCTTTCCTTGTATTCGCCGAACCCCGGGGACCCCCAAAAAAAACGAGCGCCCTCCTGAGCCCATAGCTTGGCGAACTACTCGCGTTTTTCGGCCAGTGGGGGATCGCGAGACTTGAGTTCAAGCTTCGCTTGGTCGGTCGACCGATTAAGGAACGGCCTCAAAAACCACGCACAACCCAAAGAATCTCCTCGACCACCGGTGGCCGCGCAGAGACGATGCTCTCAAGTGGGCAAAACGCGGTCTTCGGACTTGGCGCATGTTGGCCCACTCCCATCTTAAACGAAGGAACGCTTGGTCATGAATATCACTAGAACAGAACACAAAGCTCTCGCTCTGGCGGGCGCGGCGGCGACAGCCCTCACCTTGGGAGCTTGTTCGAATCAAGAATCAGACGTTCACCAGCTGTCCCCATTGTCCGAACTCCAGCGGGGCGATGCGAAGGAGGCAGACTTACTCAAGGTTCCTTTCTCGGATCGCAAAGAGGGAAATCTGCTCTTCAAGAGTTTCTCTGGCGCCATCGTGGAGACGAACTATGAGCAGGGATTTCACGTGATGGAACGCATCGATTCCGTCGAAGAAAAGCTCAAGTCAGCCGGCTTTCAGGTTGAACGATACCCGGCAACCGGACTCTTGCGAGCTTCTGTTCCTAGCTTAACCACTCCTGCCGCCCGTCAGGCGATGGGGGTCACGCCACCTGCAGCTAACGCCGTGAGTATCCCCAATTACTCTTGCTACGAAACGGTGGAAGAGACTTACGCCGCGGCGGCCGATCTTGCGGCTGTCTACCCGGATCTCGCCCGCTGGATCGACGTGGGAGATTCCTGGAACAAGACCATGGGGCTCGGCGGGTACGACATGATGGTGCTTGCGCTCTCGAATGACCTCGTGGTCGCTGAAAAGCCCAAGCTTTTCCTGACGTGCGCCGTCCATGCACGCGAATACGCCACAGCCGCGCTTTGTTTGGACTTTGCCCAGGAGCTCGTTGACGGACATGGTCAGGATGCGGACGCAACCTGGATATTGGACCATCACGAAGTCCACTTGATGCTCCAGGCAAACCCCGATGGTCGCAAGGAGGCCGAGGCCGGGATCTTGTGGCGCAAGAACGTCAATGAGAACTATTGCTCTCCGACGAGCCAGCAACGCGGGGCTGATTTGAATCGTAACTTCTCATTCGGTTGGAGCTGCTGCAACGGTTCGAGCTCGGACATGTGCACCCAGACTTATCGTGGTCCGTCCGCAGCATCGGAGCCAGAGACTCAGGCGATGCAGAGCTACATGCTCGATCTGTTTCCCGATGCGCGGCCGAGTGACTACACGACACCAGCGCCTGCGGATACCAGTGGAATGTTCTTAGACATCCACTCCTACAGCGAACTCGTGCTTTGGCCCTGGGGCTCCACCTCGAATCAAGCGCCGAACCACCAGCAACTACAAACCCTGGGACGACGCCTGGCATTCTTTAACGGCTATTCACCCGAGCAGTCGATCTCTCTCTACCCCACAGACGGTACCACCGACGATTTTACCTACGGTGAACTTGGCGTCGCCTCCTTCACCATGGAAATCGGAACCGCTTTTTTCCAGAACTGCGCGACCTACGAAAGTAAAATCCGCCCCGATAACCTGCGCGCGCTCCGCTATGCAGCGAAAGTATTGCGCACGCCGTACATCACTCCATCTGGTCCTTCCGCTGAAGACCTGAGTCTTTCCCCGCAGGCGCTGACCGCGACGTTGAGTGCAGAGATCATTGATACTCAGTTCAACAATCAGAACGGGACGGAAGCTTCGCAGGCCATTGTTGCGGCGGAGTACTACGTCGATGTCGCTCCCTGGCAAGCAGGTGCTACGGCATACCCATTGACTGCAGTGGATGGCGCGTTCAACACCAGTCGCGAAGAAGTGCAGGCGACCATTGATACCAGCGAGCTCAGCAATGGACGCCACATGATTTTCGTTCGAGGAAAGGATGCAGCGAACGTTTGGGGTCCAATCAGCGCAGCCTTCGTCGAGGTGGAGAATACGGCGTGCGAGAGCGACCTCGAATGCGACGACGGAAACTACTGCAACGGCTCTGAGATCTGTGAAACGACGGGAGCCTGCAGCGACGGCACCATCGCTTGCGCCGGAGCAGTTTGCGATGAGGAAAATGACCGGTGTGTCGACTGCCTCAGCGACAGCGACTGCAGCGACGGCGTGTTTTGCAACGGCAGCGAGACCTGTGGTGGCTCGGGACAATGTCAGCCTGGAGAGGGCGCCTGCGCGGGCAGCGAATGTGACGAACAAGGTGACCGCTGCGTCAATTGCCTCAGCGCAGAGGATTGCGACGACGGCATTGCATGCACCATCGACAGCTGCGACGAAATCACGGGAAATTGTTCTGCTACTCCGCAAGATTCTCTATGTGGTAACGGGCTTTATTGCGACGGAGAAGAGAGCTGCGACCCAGTGCTGGGCTGCCAAGCGGGCAGCCCCCCCTGTGCAAGCTGTGACGAACAAGCAGACCAGTGCGAGGCGAGTGGCTGCAGCGAAGAAAATGCAGTCGATCTTGGTGCCCGGGGTGCGCACACAGTTGTGGCGGGAGACGGTTGTACCCAATTGACCCAGTTCCCGAGCTGGTGGCAATGGACTTCTCGACAAGCGCAGTTGCAATCAAACGGAACCGGAAACTTTCCTGTCGGCTTCACCTGGACACAGGAGTGCAGTGGCGCCGGAGGCAGCGGCATTCTTGCACACCCTTGGGCCAGCATCGCTCTCGGCGCAGTCAGCGAAAACTGCGCCGTGCTCATTCAGTTCACGGGCAGCGGCAACCTGGGGGTAACATGGTACTGATATGACCTGTTCAGCCTGTCGCTGATGGAGTTCGAAATTTCCTTCGACGATATGCGCTAACTGGCTAGCATAGGCGGGGCAACAGTAGGTCTTGGTTTGAAAGAGGAAAAGATGGCGAACGAATTCAGCAAATGTCCGGTAATGCACTCACAGGCTCGCGAGAGTGCAGGCTCCGCATTCTCAAATCAGCATTGGTGGCCGAACCAGCTGAACTTGAAAGTCCTTCATCAAAATCCCCCAGCGTTGAATCCGATGGGGAAGAAGTTCGACTACGCCACTGAGTTCAAGAGCCTCGATCTTTCGGCGCTCAAGGCCGATCTCAACGCCTTGATGACCGATTCCCAGGACTGGTGGCCTGCCGATTGGGGCCATTACGGCCCCTTTTTCATCCGGATGGCGTGGCACAGCGCAGGCACCTACCGCATCAGCGATGGTCGCGGGGGCGGTTCTTTCGGTACCCAGCGCTTTTCGCCGCTCAACAGCTGGCCCGACAACGTCAACCTCGACAAGGCGCGCCGTCTACTTTGGCCCATCAAACAAAAGTACGGCAAGAAGATCTCGTGGGCTGACTTGATGATTCTCACGGGCAACGTCGCCTTGGAGTCGATGGGTTTTCAGACCTTTGGATTTGGTGGGGGTCGAGAGGATGTTTGGGAGCCCGAAGAAGACATCTACTGGGGACCGGAAACGACCTGGCTCGGCGACGAGCGCTACAAAGGCGACCGCGATCTCGACGAACCATTGGGGGCGGTTCAAATGGGGTTGATCTACGTGAATCCCCAAGGACCGAACGGGAATCCCGATCCTCTGGCTGCCGCGGTAGACATTCGCGAGACCTTCAGTCGCATGGCGATGAACGATGAAGAAACTGTTGCTCTCATCGCTGGCGGACACACCTTTGGTAAATGTCATGGCGCGGCGCTTGAAGAACACCTCGGCCGAGAGCCAGAGGGTGCGCCTTTGGAACAGCAGGCGCTCGGCTGGAAGAACAAGTTTGGCAGCGGCAAAGGCGGCGACACAATCAGCAGTGGTCTCGAAGGCGCCTGGACAACCGCCCCTACGAAGTGGGACATGGGCTACTTTGACAACCTCTTCAATCACGAATGGGAGCTGACCAAGAGCCCCGCAGGCGCGCACCAATGGCAGCCCAAGGATGAGGCCGGCAAGAAGAGTGTGCCCGATGCGCATGACCCTTCGAAAATGGTCGCACCGATGATGGCCACCACCGACATGACTCTGAAGATGGACCCGGAGTTCGCCAAGATCTCCAAACGCTTTCATCAGAACCCAGAAGAGTTTGCCGACGCGTTCGCGCGGGCCTGGTACAAGCTCACCCACCGCGACATGGGACCTGTCGCGCGCTACCTCGGCTCGGAGGTACCCCAGGAAGAGTTACTTTGGCAGGATCCAGTCCCAGCGGTGGACCATGAGCTTGTTGATGACGCAGAACAGGCAGCTCTGAAGAGTAAAGTTCTCGCTTCTGGGCTCTCGGTCTCGCGTTTGGTGCTCACCGCCTGGGCGTCGGCGTCGACGTTCCGCGGCACCGACATGCGCGGCGGAGCCAATGGGGCTCGTCTGCGCCTGGCTCCGCAGAAGGATTGGGAAGCGAATGAACCATCGGAACTGGCGGGAGTTCTCTCAGTTCTCGAAGGCATCCAAAAAGAGTTCAACGATACGCAAGCCGGAAATAAGAAGCTCTCCCTCGCAGATCTGATCGTTTTGGCAGGCTGCGCCGCTGTGGAAAAGGCTGCAAGAGACGCCGGTCACGATGTGAAGGTGCCATTCTCACCCGGAAGAACCGACGCTTCTCAAGAACAAACAGACGAAGCTGCGTTTGTGCCGCTTGAACCAAAAGCTGATGGATTCCGCAACTACCACCAGACTCAGGACTCGCGTTCAGCGGAGGCGCTCCTCGTCGACCGCGCGCAAATGCTCAGCCTGAGCGCCCCGGAAATGACAGTCCTGATCGGCGGCATGCGCGCACTCAAGGCCACAGTCGGTCAGTCGGACATTGGCGTGTTCACCAAACAACCAGGGAAGCTCACGAATGACTTCTTCGTTAACCTGCTCGACATGGATGTCGAATGGAACGTCTCTCCTCAATTCGAAAGACTTTACGAGGCGCGTCGTCGGAAGACGGGCGACTTGGTTTGGACCGGCACGCGCGTTGATCTCGTTTTTGGTTCGAACTCACAGCTGCGCGCGCTCGCCGAGGTCTATGCCAGCAACGATGCTGAGGAAAAGTTCGTCCACGATTTCGTGGCAGCCTGGAGCAAGGTGATGCACCTCGATCGCTTCGACCTGAAATAGGTCCAGCTGAAGTAAGTCCAGCCCTCAAGTAAGGCAAGCCCTTCCGAGCGCCGGGAAACCGGCGCAGATGGACAATTAAACCCCTGCCGTGCAAGCCTTCAGTCATTATGAACAAAATGAAGCTCAGCTTTGGTGCACTACTACTCTCTCTCACGGCGGTAGGCTGCATGGGACCAACTGGACCACACATCCACGTGGCGAGTGCCACCAAGGCCGACTTGGTGGCAGCTAAGGATGCCGACACCGTTTGGTATGAGTTCAAGCCAGGAGACGAGGTTCCTTTTCAGTTTCTCTTCATTGGCGTAGCGGTGACGGAGGGGCCTCCGCTTACGTTGATTGCCAAGGAACATTTCTGGCTCGTCATGAGCGAAAACCGTCCCATGCAGATCAGCTATGACGGCAAGACAGCGACTCACAAGCAAACCGAACTCGTCATTGCGGTGGTCCCCGGTGACGATGGGAAAGCTCAGGTGCTCTGGCTCAACCATCTTGGCGAAGGAAGCGCCGAGGAGGAACTCGCAAAACTCTCTGGTTCGAACGCCGAGTGAATTACAAGAAGTTCAACGAGTTCTGCGCGTCTCTTCCCGCGACCACGCACGTCGTTCAGTGGGGTGGCTCGGACGTGTGGAAGGTCGGGGGAAAGGTGTTCGCGATTGGTGGATGGGAAAGCGAACACCCCGCCTTCACCTTCAAGACCTCCCGCGAAGGCTACGCAGAGCTAGTCGACCTTAAGGGCTTGCGCCCCGCGCCTTACCTCGCTTCGCGAGGCATGTCGTGGGTGCAAAGCTACGCGCCCGGCGACTTGAAGGACAAAGAACTCAAAACGCTGCTTGAGGAATCCCACCGCATCGTTTCGTCGGGACTTTCTAAGAAGAAGCAGAAGGAGCTAGGTCTCAACCAGGACTAGCGGCTGAATCAGAATGAGCTGGGCTCAATCCCAACAAAAGGTCAGCTCCACAGGTCCGCGCTGAACGTAATCTTCTTCGACAAGTTCTACGAGTTCAAAAGATTTAGCGGGCCACACGACGTTGCCATTGCATGAGTCAAAGTATTGCGAGTCTTCGATACGCAACTCAGAGCGCACTGGATTGCCGGCCCACATGAGCGCGTTCGAACTCGGCACACCACGATCGTCCTGGCTTTCGCAGATATTCGAACGGCAACGCGTACGGCGAAAGATGACGCCTTCGCCACCCGCATAATCGGAGAAGCATCCATTGCCCATACGCACAGCATCCACATCCTCGACCAAGCCTGTGCTGTCTCCCCCATCGAAGATCACCCCCACGCCGTTTGGTGCGTTGTTGCCATCAATCAATCCCCGACGAATCACGGCATCGTAAGATTTGTAGACGTTCACGTTATCTTCCGGCCAAGAGCCAGGAGGATTCACTACCGAAAAATCCTCCAGCACCCCTCGATCGGATGAATTCCACTGCACAACTTGCCCTCGCGGAAACGGACCCCGGAAGTCATGCCCTTCAATCCACTGCAGATGTGAATCCGGACAATTCACCAGATAGATGCCACTCGAGCCTTGATCGACACGGGCACGCATCACTTCGAGATCGGCCCCTTGGAAACATTCGATGTTGGTGTGGGCCGGAGAGGGATTCTCGCCGCGCTCTGGAGCCCCTGTGTAACTCACATGGACATCGCTCAGGCTGACGCCATTTGATTTGACGTAAATGCCGCGACCTGCCTGATGTTCAATCCACACATTCTTGACGACAACATCGTCGTGCACGATCGTAAGAGCGTCGCCGGCCGTGGACACGATGTGCAAGTTCTCAATCGTTTGTCCGGCTTCGCTGGATGTCATAGGTCCCGAGTCTTGAAGTGCACACGGTTCAATCGCTTCGCCGCCCGCGCCACCATTCTCGCTGCCGCCTGAAGCCTCCCCTCCGAGGCCAGTGGCACCGCCTGTACTTGTTGTTCCCCCCGAATTGCCAGAGTCGTCTCCTCCCTCATCCGACGAGCATCCAACAAAGCCTTGGAGCGCCAGACAAATAGCCAACGGAACCGTTACGAAAGAACTGACTCGAAATTTCATTTTTCACCAAAAGTCCGGCGGATCGCTTATACCGGGGCAACTCGCCGATCAAGGACGTCTGGTTCTTATCTAGCAGGCAGTAAAAACGATTCCACTCGGCGCCCACCGAGGCAAAAGAGAACACACCTAAAGGTGTGCCCCTCGGTTCTTCGGCGACGAACCATAGCGCGCTGCGAGAGCGGCCATGTCATCTCCGCGGAGCGCCCCAGCCAGAAGATCTGGGAGCACATTCGGGGTACAGCCGAAGCACGGAATACCAATCGCGGAAAGCTTCTTGGCGAGTCGTTCGTCGTAGTAGGGGATCCCGGAGTCTGAGAGCGCCAGCAGGCACATCGCCGTGACACCACTCTCCACCATCTCAGTCAATCGCCGAACGAGTTCCGCCTCGTTGCCACCCTCCATAAGATCAGTGATCAAAATGAACAGCGTCTTATCTGGGGTGTGGATGTACTGTTGGCAGTAGGCCACCGACTTGTTGATGTCTGTGCCACCGCCGAGCTGAACACCAAAAAGCAAATCCACCGGATCGCTTCCGCACGCCTCGGTCAGGTCAACCACCTCAGTATCAAAGGCAACCATGCGCGTCTCCAGAGCGGGAAGGCTTGCGAAGATGGATCCCGTGACGGCGCCATAGACCACGGATTCCGCCATCGAACCCGATTGATCCATGTCGACAATCACGTTCCAAGCATTCACCTTCTGAGCACGGGAGAAAAAGAAGAAGCGATCTGGGACCAGCCGCTTTCTCTCCTGATCCCAGTTCTTCAGATTGCGAGAAATCGTCTTCTTCCAGTCTGTGCTTGGAACATGGGGAACCGGCGAATGCTCCTTGCGATTGAGCGCGCCTGTGACCGCCTGACGGATCCGGCTTTCCAGGAGAAGTTTGATCTTGTCCACTACACCACGCACAACCATGCGCGCGGTCTCCTTGGTCTCCTCGGGGATTTGACCCCCCAAGCTCATCAACTCACCGACAAGCTGCACATTCGGTTCAACGGACTTGAGCACTTCAGGTTCCAGCAGTAGCTGACGAAGTCCGCGCCGTTCGATCGCATCGTGTTGAATCACGGACACGACGTCCTCTTGAAAGTAGGTGCGAATGTCGCCTAGCCACTTCGCGAGCCGAGGTGCGGAGCTCCCCAGGCCCGCTTGCCGCTCGCCGGAGCTTCCGGTTTCGTCGTAGATAGCAGTGAGAGCCTCATCCATCGCCTGTTGGTCAGCGCTCAGTTCACAACTCCCGCCCTCTGTCATTGAGGACAGATCGTCATCTGCGTGCCGACCGAGGATCAATCGCCATCTTTTGATCTGTTCGAGGGGTGCTTGTGCGGTCATCTAAAGATCCTCAAAATCAAAATCGTCGAGAGCCGCGACTGACGCTTGCTCATCTTCATTGAGTGATCCCGTGAGCACCTCGCTCGCTTGCTCGACACTCACACCCCAGATTTCTCCTAGATTTTCGGCAATTGAGCGACGCTCCCGCGGGGTAAATTCACTAAAACCACGACGCAAGAAAACAAGCGCTCGCGTAAACTCCTGATCGCTCAGTGAGGCGGTATAGTTTGCTAGCTGCCCCCAGAGAGGGAGTCTCGTCAACAGCGCGTAGCGATTCCGCTTTGCCAAACCCTCAAACCACCCAGCCCCGAGGTCAGCTTCAATCCCAGGGGAGAGTCGTCTTGAGACCTCCTGGGCAAGTTCGTCGTCATCAATACCGCCCCGCTCACACAAGAGAGCGCAAGAGTATCCGGACAGGAGCGCATTCCGGTCATCGGCGTCCGAAAGACGGCGCAACTCAGAAATCCAGCGCTGTTCGTCTACCAACGCGTGATGCTCTTGTGCGATGCTATCCAATGTAGACATCGCCGAGAGCACCCCGACGGCCGTTTGCTTGTCGCAGCCAGCCGTGGAAAGCAGTTGCAAAGCAGCCTGCAAGAAGAGCTGTGTGAGCAGCGGTTTGAGGGGCTCGGTATCAATCCGGCGAACATCCCCGAACCGGATCATGGCTGCCAGGCTCATCGCGGCCCGAGCAAGATCCACAAAATGGGCTCCTTCGTTGGCCAACTGCTGGACCCGGTCGATGGCGCGAATAATCAAGGTGGGGATTCCGCACTCCCCCGCCTTCTGGACGACTGTTGCAGCCTCACGAATGCTCTTTGCTTCGCCCAAATCCCGAGCCAGAGCGTAGGCGGCAGCGACTTCTACGCTTTCGCCGAGCAAAACCGATTCGACAAGAACGATCTCGGCCTCGGTGCTCCACTTCAGCACCCATGATTCAGACCAAGAGTGTTGTGAACTTCCTTCTTCTTTGTACGAGGCAAAGGAGATGTTGAGAACTGCTAGACGATGCAGAAACGTCGAACGATTAAGATCCAGAAACGCTGATGCTTCAGACTTCACCCGCCGATCTTCTCGAAGATCGAGACGAAGATCGCGCGCCACAGTGGTGCGGAAGTCAGTCAACTTGAGCCTCGCGAGCTGAAGGCCGAAGTCTTCCTGAATTGAAGTTTGACTCACTCCACTAGCAAGCGCTCCAATTGCGGTACCGACGTCTGCGCGCACCAAGGACTCGGCAATCATTTTCCTGCTCCCTTCTCCGAGCAGCACCGAGGCTGAATCATGTAGATCCGCAAGAGTGGGCGCATAACCACAGCGAAGCGCGGCAAGCGCGCTCGCGAGTCGGGTCGCCTCGATCACTTCTGCTGAGGAACGTCCCCCGATGCGTGCTCTCAAATCGCGCGCCACGGTGGTCAAGTAGAGAGCGGGAAGGGCGGTTCGCTCAGACTGAAGGCACTCCCACATCAGCTCAAAGTAGGCGGGCGCATGATTACCGGCGCCGTAACCAGATTGCGAAGACAGCCGAAAATATGAGTACGGCATCAGTGTGAGCTTGCTCTGCACCTTCGGAGCAGCCTCCCACTGTTGCTCGGACATCGGTGGTAGCTCCCCCTCAAGTCCGGCAATGTGAAAAGCACCAACTACCACAACGATCTTCTCTGGAGCGTGACCATCCTCAACCGCTTGGGCAATTTGCCTGCGCATGTACGCCTCGCGGAGTCCGTTCTCCTCGTCGTCTCGGCTAGGATCGCTGATTCGAAGTTCGCAGCCGAAAGCACGACTCGCCTTGCGGTAGCTATCATCTTGAAGATTGTGCTCGAAACGTCGCTCCCAATAAGTCTCGTAATCCGGTTCCCCCGCACGAGCGGCAACGTCTTCATAAATCGACGATTCGCGAGTTTGATTGCGTGAGTCGAACTCCTCAAGTTCATCTTCGACGGGCGAATCAACTTCTCCGTCAGGAGCTGTGTCACTTGAAGATGCGTCATCCTCCCGCATCACCGCATTGTTCGTATCGTCTCGCCCCTGCAGGGCCAAAAAAACCGACGAGGGAAGATCGATGAAGCGCGCTTCCTTGCGATTCGCCTTCGCCCACTTGAGTGCCTGAAACTCAGGAGAATACACAGCAAACGGCGTCACAAACGAGCGCACGGGAAGCCTGTCGGTGTAGGACAGTATTGCAAGAGGAGGCCTGGAACGCTTGTCCACGATATCCGGAATCAGGGCAGTCGCGTCAGCGATGCCCTCTATCAAGACAATGCTGGGCTTCACCCGGTCGAGAAAACGCACCAAGTGCAAAGCTCCCGCGGGAGAGAGGTGTCTCACTCCAAAAAGGTGCGGCTTGTTGATTGACGCCCTCAAGCGTTCAAATCCTTACACGCCTTGTAGAGCTCCCTCCATTCGGCCCCGCGCTTCTTCATGATCGTATCAAGATACTCAATCCAGACGGCTTGGTCCTTGTCCTCGTTCTTGACAACGGCGCCTTGAAGCCCCGAGGCAACATCTGCTGGAGCCACCTTTCCCGAACCGAAATTTCCCGCCAGCGACATGCTGTTGGTCACGAGGGAGATCGCCTCCGCGGTGGAGAGCACTCCGCTTGGCTGCTTCAGCTTGTTCTTGCCATCCAGAGTCTTGCCTGCTCGCAATTCCCGGAAGATGGTCACTACCTGAGACACGGCTTGTTCAGCCGGGAGCTCGGCATTCAGATCGAGGTTCTTCGCCAGGGATTCAACCCGTTGAAGCACAATGGATAGCTCGCTGGCAACATCCGCAGGAGCCGGCAAGATCACGATGTTGAAGCGTCTCTTTAATGCAGAAGACATGTCGTTGACGCCGCGATCCCTGGTATTTGCAGTGGCGATCACCGAAAAGCCCTTCTTGGCGGGAACTTCGCGCTCCAACTCGGGAACCGAAATACGTTTCTCAGAAAGCAGCGAAATCATCGCGTCCTGCACCTCAGATGCGCAGCGCGTGATTTCCTCGAAACGAGCGATACTCCCGCTTTCCATCGCACGATAAATGGGGCTCTTGATGAGGGCGCCATCGCTTGGTCCATTGGCGATCAACATCGCATAGTTCCAGGTGTAGCGAACTTGCTCTTCGGTCGTCCCGGCAGTGCCCTGGACCACCTTTGTACTGTCCCCACAGACGGCAGTGGTGAGATGTTCGCTCAGCCAACTTTTCGCGGTACCCGGCTCCCCAATCAGAAGAAGTGCTCGATCGGTCACCAGTGTCGCTATGGCAATTTCCACCAGGCGCTGGTGCCCCACGTACTTAGGTGTGATCTCCACCTTTCCGACTTTGCCGCCGGTGATGTACTTGAGTACCGAGCGCGGAGACATCGCCCAGCCCGTAGGAACAGGGTCCTTCTCTGCCTTGATCAGAGCCTGAAGCTCGTTCTGATAAATGACTTCAGCAATTTCTCTTAGATCAGTACTCATAGGGAATGGACGTCTTTTCTCGATTCTGAGGAATCACGGTCGTGCGGCGCACACGACCCTAGGTAATAGAGCGCACACCTTGCGCGTTAAAGATGAGAGGCTCGATGACATCAAGAAGCTGCAGGGTGTGTTCATCGGGCAATTCCCCAGCCAGCTTTTCTAAGTCGGGGAGTAGTTTCGGATCGAATTTTTCGGCGAGCCGATAGACCCCCCACATGTAGGTCGACTTCTTGCTCGCAAGTCGCTTGACCGTTTCCGCAAAGAGGGGGAACGCGTCATCCCCTTGAGCGCGTATCAAGACCTCAAGATAGTCATCAGCCCGATTCGCAGCGGAAGTCTTCAATTTCGTCCTGAGAAACTTGAGGCACTGGGGATGGTCGGGACGCGCTAAGGCAAAGACGAGAGCTTCGTTGTTGTTCTTGAGTGCCCAATCAAGCCAACGAGGGTCCCACTTATCGGCAAAGTCCGCCCACCCCGAGGGCGAGTCCTCGTGATCATGAAATCTTCGATAGCGAATACTCGACTCGACCAAGTCCTTCACAGCACTTGCTGACTTCTTGTCGAGTGCGAGCATTGCCCAGTCGTAAATTTCGGCTGGGCTGCGCTGCTCGAGCATGATCTGGAATGCGTGACCCCGCGACTGGCCCGAGAAGTTCAAAACGTTCTCGATCAAGAGCTGGTTCGTTTCCGGGTCGCCCTGCCGCCAAGCACATTCGGTCAGAGTTTCGAGCAGATCTTGTCCACTCACGTAGTTGGCTCCCTTCCACTTGCCAATGAGCTTGAATTCACTCAGCAGCTCACGAACAAGAGCGATACTGCCTTCGTCCGTCCTTCCCTGCAGGCACTCAAGAGTGCTCTTGAACTCAGTGATCAGACTCTTGGCTGGGTCCTTCTTCTTCAGAGCAGCGAACTGGGTTCGTGCCAGCGTCAACAGCTGAGCGACCAGCTCCGGGCTGGCATTGCGCAGAATCGGAAGCACGGCGAGCGCTCGATCTTTACCCGTAAGCGCCGCCATCAGGAGCGCAACGACGTCACCACCTTGTTGATCCCCCAGGGCCTCCAGGGCGGCGGCCCTCACTTCCTTATTCTTCGCTGAAGCGTGTTCCTTGATGAAGGACACCGCGCTTGGATATGCAGCGAGAGCTTCAATGGCACTCACTTTGACGGGCGTGCTTCCTTCGTCAAGTGCTTGAATCAACAGCTCCATCGCCTCTTGACCCTGAATCGCATGAATCACCTGCAGAGCGCGGGCGTCTCTCCTCCCGCCATTTAGTTTGAGGCCCTCTCGCAGGTAGGGGACCACCTTCGGTCCGAAGGAGGGAATGATTTGGGTAGAAAAGAGATCGGCGACCAGCGAGTAAGAATCCTCCAGGTGATCCAAAGCTGGACGCATCAACCGCAAATCACGAAAAAACCCGTCATTGAACGCTTCTTCAATAATTTCATAGCGACCAGAGCCCGTTGTTCGCATCGCATCCAAGATGGGACGAAGCCGGCGAGACGAAGTATTTGTGATCACCTCGTCTTGAAAAGCGGTGTGTGGGAGGTCCTCGGTTTCACCAGGAACTTGGGTTTGTCCCTGAGTGTAGAGAACAGCGCTCACCAGCGTTGAGGCCTTAAGAAGTTGCTCGGCCGACTGCTTTGGCGTGGATTCGAGGAGCGTCGTCAGTTCACCGGCAATCTTGGCGAAGACGGGTGCTTTTTTGCCGGACTGCTCAAGCGGTTCAATCAGGCGTTTCAGTCGAAAGTCCCCCTTGGCGAGCTTGCTGCCAGCGATAGCGAGTCTGCGTAGCTCTGCGTTGGCTTGGACCAAAATTGCGATACTCATGCTTGACCGATCTTCAGAAAGTCAGACGAATCAATGACTCGTCGGTGACGAGCGCCAAGGGCTGTGCCCTGAGAGTACGCGAGTCGATGTTGTGGTGATAACGGACAAGTAGGCTTCCATCCTTGTGACATTTAGCCGGAAGCGACGGGAGAAGTTCGCAGCTGGGCGGGTCGTGACTGCCAGCGTCTTCCAATCCGAGCCGATCTCCGCTGGCGTCCTCCGCGACAAGTGTTCCTCCCACCATCAAAAGACGCGAAAAACGAAGTAGTGCGAGAGGATCCTTCTCCGAGAGCGGCGACTTGAGTTGGTTCTTCACAAGCTTTGCCGTCTCAGCAAACGACTTTTGAGCGAGTGTCTGCACCTTTTTGTAGTCGTCGGGCTCAACTTGCCGGGCTGTCGCGGTCTCCCAGCGAATGCGGGGGTTCATGTTCCCGGGGTAAGTCATCAGTTCCGGAACTTGAAGGATGCGAGGCTCGCTGTCGTCTTCCTTGATGTGCTTGCTCGCCTTGAAGGGGCGGTAACCAAGAGTGCGCTGCACCGCGCCGGAGCTGAGGTTCAGCCAAATACCCTCGTCGACGAACTCTTCCCGTGCCTTGTCGCCATAGCTGTGGAACGCCAGCTGCATGAGCGATACGTCCATTTCACAACAACCTGCGTCTTTCAATTCAACCAGACTCCAAGCGTGGCCCAGCAAAGCTGCGATCGGTGTCTCTACTTCTGGTTTGAGTTCTGAATCACTCAGGCGCGCCTTCAGATAGCTCTGACCCTTGCTGCACAGGGCTTGCAGTCGAGCCAGTTGGTCAAGGGCATCGGAAAATGCTTTTTCCTGTTCGTCACCGGTGCGCACGTCGCGCTGCTCATCGTCAAAAAAGTACTGCCGAAATTCTCGCAGACCGTTGCGGGCGCCGGGCAAGTACGCATCGGAAAGTTGCAGGGAAAGTTGGTCAATCGAATCGAGAGCCTTCGCGCCAATGTTACCAATGCCGCCCCGACACAGGTCGTGAATGAGTACTTCCAACTTAGAAAGGCCTTCCATTTGCACTTCAAGCTTCTTCACCAAAGCCGCCTTGTTGACCTTCTTGGGGGTGACTTCCCGCTCCTTCTTCTTCTCGGCGCGCACAGCAACTTTCCCGCGCTTCGTCGTGACCTCTTCCGGCGTCGTTGCCTCCTTTGGAGCGGTACCACTCGCCACTGCGTAAAGAAGGCCAAGGGCGTGCTTGCAGGGAAACTGACGACTCGGACAACTGCATCGATACACCGGGCTCTCGGGATTGATGAAATCCGCTGAGCTAAAATAGTTGCTCTTGCCGCTTCCCTTAATCTCGCCGAAGAGCAAGTCGCCTTCTGGATTCACGTTGAGAGCAACAATCTTCTTCAGGGCGACGGCGCGCCCGTTCTTCATCGCTCCAGCATTCGGAGCAGCAGCATCTACAAACTTTGTGTCGATGACCGAGAGCATAGGGCACGCCTTATACACCGCCTTGTCCAAGGATCGCTACTGGCCCTTCTTTGCAGCCCGCGTTACCAATTTGCAGCCCGCGTTACCAATGAGAAACGGCGACTAGGAGTGGAATCCATAGCGCCCCAGAGAATCGAACAAGCGCGCAGGGCCATTGAACGAGGCGTCGAGCTGGGCCGGCTTCCGACCAGACTTTAGAATCGGCCTCGATGAAGGCCACCGAGCAAGTTTGCTTCTGGCACCGGAGCTTGGCAATCACGACGTCGACGACGCAGCAGCACCAAGAAAGCGGCCATGAGACATAAGCCAACCCGCCAGGGCGAACCTGCAGGGCCTTGTCCCGCAGCCCGACAGCTACAGCCCTCAGGCGTCGGGGGATCCGTCGCAGCGTCGTCATCGGGCTTTCCGGAGTCGCCACCAAGATCGTGACTCCCGCCGACATCCGAATAGTCAAAGGCACCACCCACGCCTAGCGGATCCTCCTCTGGCTCCTCGCTCTCGGTGGGCGTCTTGGGAGGCCTCTCGCTCTCGGGAGGTTCATCCGGCGGCTCCTTTACCGGGCAGCTGGCGCAATCGCCGCCGCAATCAACCCCAGTCTCATTCCCGTTTCGAGCGCCATCCTCACAACCGAGAGGGGGCAGCGGCGGCTCACGGTCATCCAATTGCTCAAGGAATGCCACCAATTGATTGAGCTCGTCTTCATCGACAGACACTCCCTCATGGGCAAGCACGGCGTCGGAAAGTGTCAACGCTGAGCCATCGTGGAGATAAGGCGCCGTGCTCCAAACGCCGACCAGCGCGGGCACATCGATGCCCGTTAATGGTCCAAACAGTCGCTGACCACTCGCCGCATGGATGGTCCCGATGTCGCGCAAGCTGATCTCTGCATCATCAGAGAAGTTCGCGCCGTAGTGACAAGCGTTGCACTCCTTTTGAGCGAAGGTCTTTCTCCCCAAAACACCGAGCTTGGAGAGCGCGTCACCCTCCCGCCAAGGACTCGGTGGGACTTCACTGAGAGACTTCACGTAGGCCGCAAGTGCGTCTAAATCTGGACTCAGGCCGGCCTTGGGATCCCCGAGAGGCTCGCTCACGCTGCCCGCTTCAAATTGGAGATCCGAAAGTAGCCCCGTTCCCGCAGATAGGCTTCGGATCTGACCTTCAAAGTCCTGCACTTCGTCAAAATTAGCTGTCCAATGCAGCCGGCGAGTTCCCTGCGAAAAACCGAGCAGGCTGATCGTGTTGCGCACTCCTTCGCCGAACCCACCAAGGTCCCAGACTCGACCGTCGTCGGCGCCGTCCGCGTGGCAAACGGCACAACTGAGATACCCATCACGGGCAAGCCGCGTGTCCTTCGCGTCGTAGAAGAGCTGCTTCCCAACAAGCACGTCACTCGAAAGCTTCTCGCTCCTGACCGTGGCAACCGTCGCCAATAACTCGGAACGAAATTCTCCGTGAGAAAGCAAAGGACTCAAATCGATTGCACTCACCGACCTGTCCATGAAGTTCTCGACGAAGAGAACACCACCATCTTCGGACAACGTAAGAGCACTAGGAGCGCGCCCGACCTCAATTCGGAAAAGTTCCGTGCTTGTGAGCGCGTTGACGACAGCAACTTCGCGACTCGTTTGCAGAGCGACGAACATGTAGACGCCGCCTCCCTGCATCACGGCCGCTGTCGCCAAACTGGAGTTATCGAGGTCAAGACGTCGACTGATCTCTTCGGTCTCTCCAGCCAAATCGATACGCGAGATCACCGCTCGCACGGTGTTCTGAAAATCTAAATCCAGACCATCACGCAGAGTACCGCGAGCAATGTTGTCCTGTTTCGAAGGGATCCAGGCGACCTTGCCATCAGGAGAAATTACAGGCGCGCCAAGATAGTTCGGGAGTCCCCGTCCGGAAACGGAGCTGTCTCCCACGTTGCTGTGAGCCAGGGGCATCACGCGCGGCTCGTCTGTCCACGGCAAGTCGATGATTCGCACTTCTGCCTGACCGAGAGCAGTCTGAGGAGCTGCTGAGCTTTCACCAGGAACAGGTGGACTGACGAAGCGCGACACCAAGAGGCGCGTACCATCCCCGGTGAGCGCCATCCCTCGGGGGTTTGGTCCAACGTCGAGAGTAGCAACCAACTCGCCGGTCGTCGTGTCGAGCTGAACAACCGAACCCAGCCCATCGAGGCTGACGTAGGCGCGATCGAAGGCCGGTGAAAACACCAGCCCGTGCGGGCGCGAGCCTGGGGGCAGCGAGTAGGTTTCGACGACTTCGAAGGTGTCGGGCTCTACCACCGAGAGCGCAGCCGCATCGCGGGATACGACCCACGCCGAGCCGTCGGCAGAAACAGCCACGGCTTGGGGGGAGGCGCCTACCGGAACCTCTGCGAGCAAGGTCAGCGAATCGACATCGACGACGGACACCGAATCGTTGTCGGGATTCACCACCCAGAGATTTCGGCCAGAAATCGCTACACGCGATGACGAACGCGATTGTCCTCCAACCGCAGCTACATTGACCGCTTGAACAAAAGTCTTGATGACCCGCCGACCATCGGCGAGGCGCACTGTCAGCGTCACAAGATGGAGTCCAGGTTCTTCGTACTCGTGAACCACTTCCGGCGACGGAGATTCTGACGAAGCCTCCGAGCCATCACCAAAGTCCCACGAGTACACAGCCCCGGGGATGGCCGGGTCGAGAGTATAAGTCGCAGCGGCGCCCATCGCGACGCTCGGCGCCGAGATTGGCGGGACCACCGGCAAAGGAAGTGACCTCAACAGGTAGGTCGCGTCTCCAGGGAACTCCGCCTCTGCAGTTGGCTCGTCAATCCAAAGTTCCAATCCGTCATGGCGAAGCACTCGGTCAGGGAACCGCACCGACCGAAAACTGAAGCCAGTTCCCGACAGCCCCAGCTCTGGACAAAAGGTGGCATCCGCTTCGTACTCGTCTGAGCCTTCATCAGCGGCAACATGAATCCTATAATCTTCTTGCCGCAGGTACTTTCCGGGTTCGGAAAATGACTCGAAGGAAATACAGGTCGCATCAGCGAGGCCATCTTTCAAGATAAAGCGCACACGCACAGCGTCCCCGCCCTCAACGCTCTCGAGGGTGCCCACACCGAGATCGCTGTAGCTGAGGCCTTGACCAGCGAGATTAGCACTTTCAAACGTGACGACTGCACCGCGCGGAAGCTCAGGATCAGCCGGGGGAGGGGCCATGGAATCACCCAACGCAAGGATCACACCCCGCGAAGGAACGCCTTGGTCATCGAACAAGAACAGCTCATAAAAACCAGGCGGAGCTTCGACTCCGCCGGGGGGCAATCTAACAGCAACACGTCCTCCCTCTTGCACGTGCTCAAGCACAATGCGCCTCTGGGATGTGTTGAAGGAGTGCGTGGTGCTGCTCGCGGCAACGAGCACTGCTTGTTGAATCGACGAACTTCCCGCCAAATCGACGTTCAAGATCGCGTCGTAGGTGGGCGAGAGAGAACTCACCGCCACGGCCCGGGGTCGAGGTGCCAGCTCGGAGCCTCCGGCTCCGTCTGAGCGAAAAAGATAGGGTGGGTAATAGACTTCTGCGTTGAGGTTGTTCACTGGCCCCGGCGCGCCCCCACCTGTGGAAAGCACGGTGCCATTGGGCAGTAGGATCGCAGCAGAATGATAAACGCGAATCACCGCTGCCGCTGGACCGACAGTCCAGGTGCCGCTCTCGGGGTTCCACAGTTCCGCCTCATAAACCGCATCGATGCCGCCATTGTTGGAATAGCCAGTGCCCCCGGTCACAATCACTTTTCCGTCAGGCAGTAGCGTCGCGTTCGGCCACTGGCGCGCGTGATGCATCGCGTTCGTTTCGGTGACCACAGGCGCCTCACCGTTGATGTCAATGATGGTCGCAAGGGCACTTCCCGGGGTCTCGTGCCCGTCATGATAGCCGTTACCGCCTACCTGCAGAATGCGTCCGGGCGCAAACATCACCGCCGTACTTGTGGGCCCAATGTTCGGTTTGGTGGTGGCATTTGCAGCGGTCTTGAAGTCGCCCGCAACTCGAACTTCTCCCTCGCCCTCGTAGTCGAGGTACCACATCTTCTCCGAGGAAATCCCAAACACCTCACCGCTCGGGGCGACCCAGGCGCGCGGATACCAATAGCGATGATGATCCGGTCCAAAGGCTTCGCGGCTGTAGGCGCCCAAGAGGCTCCGAAACCCAGTGTCGGGTTCATAGATCTCTGGAGTCATGGCTACCGCACCGGAGTTGATCGCCGCGACCGGGTTTTGGTAAGCCCGCAATGCCGCGTAAGGATCGGAACCTCCCATGATCAGGAACCGACCGTCAGGCAGCGTGATCATACTCGCGTACCAGCGTTCGCTCGCGAGCAGAAACGGAGACTCTTCAACACTCTCCGTCTCCGGCGAAAACAAGCTGCTCTCAAGTGGAGAATTTCCTCCGGACAGAAGCAGCGAACCCTGGGCAGTAAACGCCGCGCTGCTGCAGAAACTGTTCGCGCGTTGAGCGTCGTAGTCTGTGTTGTGGGCAGCCGGGAGAAAACCCAGGGTGGGATCCCAGATATCCAGAGTTCGACCGTCTTGAGTGGCGGGCCTTCCCGAGGGGGTCCCGTAGGTAAGTACTCGCCCTGTCGGAAGCAACACCGAGTGCAGCCCATTGATGGGCCAGTCGAAGACCGGCGACCACATACCGACGACAGCCGCGTTGGCGGTTGGCTCCAGCCCATCCAGTGATGGATCCACGACGTCCGGCAACAGAATGTCGAGAGCTATCTCCGCGTCCAGCACCTCAAGGACTTGTGCTTGGTACTTCGTGGCGAATGTCGACTCTTGCGGCGTTTCTCCGTCGGCACAAGAGAGCAAACAGAAAGCGAACAGCCAGGCGAAGCGCGGGACGGCTGCTCGCCGACTGCCGCCCGGACGTGCGAGCGATGCAGCAGCCAGCACGGACTCCACGATCGTCTGCAAAGGTTCATGTGCCGCACTGTGGGACATCGGCTCCATTTAACATATGACCACGCGCCAACCTACCGTTCAGTGAAGGTTATCGGTCAGAAGTGACGGCTCTGACTAAGTCACATGGGCGGGGCCCAGGGCAGCTCAACTTCGTCCATGGCCCCACTGACAACTCCAAGTCGAAGAAGTTCATCTCAGCAAATCGAAAAAAGTTGGCCCGACCTTCGCCACTCATTCACCGTCAACCCATGGAACGTGATTGCGAGGTGTGTGCCAATTTACCCCGGACGATCAGCTCAGCGCGGCCGATGGTCGACATTCAGCTGGAGAAGAGGACTGTGGTGCTGTGCCAAGGGCACGCGCGCATCGCGAAGAACTCTGGCGTCACGGATTTCGAAGGACTCAGAGCGCTCTATGGATCCGGTCGGAGGTCGCATGTACCCCGTCGTGATCCGCATGCGGTAGTGCTGCTAGGTGAAAAGAACCGCAAGACGCATGGCCGTCGTGCAGTCGATCAAGGGTAAGGGGCACCCCACCGTTTTGAACGGGGCAAGTTCGAGCGCTGACCGCCGTTTTCGTTTCCTCTCTTGAATCAATCCTCTAGCCGCATCGCTCAACGGGCGTTCAGCGCCTCGAGTAGTTTTGCACAGGGTTCAGGGAGCGAGAAGCGTCTCTTGCACAGGGTTGGACTAAGTCGAAACGCCATCACTCTGGCAAATTGCTGAAAATGCAAAAGTCTCTCTCACCATTGAGAGATGCACACCCGATGCAAACTATGTACAGTTGAGGGATGTCGCTGCTAGCCCGACGTGCGCCTATTTCTCCAGGACTTCTTATCGAAAACCGGTACAGGATTCATTCGCAGCTTGGATCTGGTGGAACGAGCGAAGTGTGGAGGGCTGAAGACGAGCGACTCAAGCGGGCAGTCGCTTTGAAGATCCTCCACGCTGAATGGCAGGGGGATCAAATGGGAGCGCGGGTCGAGCAAGAGGCGCGCGCAGCAGCTCAACTGCATCACCCCTCGGTTGTCGCGATCTACGACGTCGGAAGATTGGAGTGCGGCTCGCCCTTCGTTGTGATGGAGTATCTCAGAGGGCGAAGTGTCCGCGAGTTGATCGAGATGCACGGATGTCTCTCAGCAGAGGACGCTGTGAGCACGCTCTTGCCGGCCCTTGATGCGCTCGCCGCCGCCCATGAGCACGGCATCATTCATCGCGACATCAAGCCAGACAACATTTTCGTCTGTCGACTCGATCGCAACATCGTCCAACCCAAGGTCGTCGACTTCGGCGTCGCGCGGGTGGCTGACTACGATCCGAAGCTCACTGTTGTCGGTACCCTCGTGGGAACGCCCGCTTACATGGCCCCCGAACAAGTCAGAGGCGATCCTGTCCTCACCCCGGCCGTCGACATCTGGGGCTTGGGAATCACATTGTACGAAGCCCTCACTGGCCGCATGCCCTTTGAAGGAGATTCTCTCCAGGCGCTTTTTCCTGCAATTCTCGCGGCGCCTCTCCCCTATCCGAGAGAAGCCCCTGACTTCGATGGGGATCTGTTCGGGATCATCGCGGACGCGACACGCAAGAACCCGGGTGAGCGCCCTTCGGCGTCCAAGCTGACGGAGACGCTGGCCCAGTGGCTTCGAAGCCGAGGTTTTGTCGAAGACATTTCGGGACGCGCGCTCCAACAATACTTCACACCCCCAGCCCCAGCGCCAAAAACAAGTCACGCACAACTCCCCGAAACGTTGCCGCCCCTCGCTCCAACTCTCACCACCTGACCCCTGAAAAACCGCCATGTTAAGTAGTCCCCTTTCTGACGTCGCAGGCCCCAAGTCCGGGCCACTGCTTGGCGAGCCCATCACTGAGCTCCCCTTCGATCCTCAACACATCGACGTGCTCAGTGACGCCGAGCTTGACGAACTCACGCACGGTGTCATCGCGCTCGATTCCCGAGGACGCATCCTGCGCTACAACCTCGCAGAGGCGAACCTCGCGCGCCTCGATAGACATTCGGTGATCGGCCGCATGTTCTTCGACGAAGTAGCCCCTTGTACCAAGACGGAAGCCTTTTTCGGAGAGTTCGAGCGCATGGTTGAGCAAGGGGCAACGCAAGTCGCTCGCTTTGGTTACCTGCTTGACTTCAAATTCGGGGCGCAGGAATGCGACGTCGAAATGGTGAAGGCCGAAGGCGCCGCCCGCTACTACGTCTTCGTCACACGACGCCGATTCACCGATGCGCGGCCGGGACTGCCTGACGGTTGGGCCGCTCCGCTTCAGTCAGAACTCGATCCCGAGGGCCAGGCATTGGGCATCGTCCGCAATCCATCGGGAAGCCGCATGGCACTCATCGACTCCGACTTCATCGCCACTCTGCTTTCCGCGGCGCAAAGCGCTCATCCCATCGACTGGCCGCAGTTTGGCTACGAATGGGGCCGTCGCTGGGGACGCCGTTGGATCGTCGGACTGGAGATGAGTTGTGCGCCCGATCAGCTGGCATCGCTGAATGAACTTTCGTTTTCGCAGACCATGCAACTCGTCTCTCAGCGTCTCGCCGAATCAGGTTGGGGCCGCATGAGCGTGAACACCGAGTTCTCCGCAAGCGGCGTGCTCGTAGCGAACTTCGAGCGATCGCTCCTTTCGGAGATCGCGGACACCGGGCGCGCGGGCACAAACCCTCAAGTTCACGCCTTGATGGAAGGGCTGCTCGCGGCCGTGTTCAGTTACCTCGCAGGGCGCAAACTCGCCGTCGTCTCAGTCCCGGTAGAATCGCCCAGCGCAAGTCGCTACGTGATCGTCGGGGAGAATTTGCGCTCAGTCGCAGTGGCCGCAGTCAGCACGGTCAGTAGCCCGAACCTAGAGGATTTGGTCTCCGTTCTGCGCTCGACGTCGGCAATGGTGAAATCATGAGCGATGCTCCTTCGAACCCACTAGGTGTGCGCGATGCGCTGCTTCGCGACACAGGCCGCGACTTGGCCAGAGAACTGGGCAAGGACGAAGCGCACGCGACCAAGCTGTCGGGACCGGCACCAAGTTCCGCGTCGGAGCACATGCGCACACGTGAATTTCTGAACGCGCTCCCCTTTTACCAAGGAGCGGAGCCAGTGGTCAGCCTGCCCACAAGTGTTCTGCTAGCGCGCGTCTACGGCGACAAGTGATCGCAATCCGCGCAAGCTCAGGGGGCAAACATTCCGTCACCGAAGCTGATGAATACGTCGACGCACCACACGCTCAGTCCATCGAGATCATCAAGATCTTGGCTCGCGGGCAATTGGATCGTCAGCGCTTCATCCTCGTACGGTGTGGCGCGCGTCAGCTCAAGACCGAAGCCAAAACCCCCGGTGTAGTCACCGCCCAGACCACCGTAAAAGTCGACGACAATGCCCTGACCATCGTAGTTGAAGTCAGTGATCTCGATAGTGCAGTCGTCGACGATGGTTGCGGTCCCACTGACCCCGTGAGACTTCGGCGTGAGCACGGCTGTCTGACCGACCTTGGGGTGAGTGCTCGCGCATTCTCGCACCGGCGAACCTCCGCCAGTCGAACTCGAGCCGCCTGTCGACGAGTCTCCGCCGGTCGACGAGCTTCCCCCCGTCGAAGTCGAGCCGCCCGATCCAGTGTCTCCGCCCACGCCGCCAGTCGTACTGCCCTCGGCGGAGATGACGAAAGCGACGACGTCGAGCAACTCTGTGTCGCTCAGGCGGCTGGCTGACCAGAAGGGCATCCTGCCGCCGGACAGATCCGGGTAGATGGGGCTCGCCGGGCTGCCGCTGTGCCGGACACGCTCGGCGATGTAGTCCGCCGGGAGAAATTCTCCTTTGAGGGGCGGGCCCTGGCTTGTTCCCGCAGCATCTTGCCCGTGACACACTGCGCATGAGCCATTGAAAAGCTCTCGTCCGCGCTCCTTGTCTCCTCCGTCCAGTTCAATCGGCGGAGCTTTGATTTCAAACGAGAGGGCCGGAGCGTCGCCGCTGCCTGAGTCCTGGTCCGACAAAAATTCTTGGAGCAGCTCCCATTCGCGCGCGTCATCTGTCCACGGCTCCGCACTCATCCACTCGGTCAAGCAGCTGTTCACCGCTTCCAATGGATTCGACAATTGGCCGTTCTTGAAGGAAGTGCGACGCAGCGCGTCACCAATCGGATGACCTGGCCTTCGAAAGCCGTCGGAAGCAGGCTCTTCAAGAGCATGACAGGTGGAACATGCGAAGGAATTCCCCCCTGGCTGACGCTCAGCATAAACAGCTTGTCCCGTGAGCTCGACGGACGAGTCGCCCGTGTCGGCAGAATCAGAACAGCCTGAAAGGAAAGCCAGGCTGAGAGCGGCTGCCCCACGAAGAACTGAGAAAGAAAAATGGAGGTCGTGGGAAGTCACAGCCCAACCCTACGGCCAGCTGACGCATCAGGTTTCTAATTTTTTTGGCTATGCCGTGACCTCGACACCCTTCCAGAAGGCAACGTAATCCTTGATTTGCATCGCCTTCGCGCTGGGATCTGGGTAATACCAGGCAGCGTTGGGGTTTGTTTTTCCATCGACCACGATGTCGTAGTAGCTGGCCTCGCCCTTCCAGAAACAGGTGGTGTGGTGACCAGTCTTCTCGAAGAACTGGGCGTGGATGCTGTCCGCCGGGAAGTAATGGTTTCCCTCGACCTGCTTCGTGTGTTCGCTCTCGGCCAGGACTTCCCCATTCCAGATTGCTTTCATGGAGGGATGGTACGCCCTCCCGAGGCCAAGCGCTGCCGATGCGAGATAAGGCCCTGAGGCCGACCCGTCCTCACGCGTTCCGCCTTGCACGACTTGACCATATGACTCATCAGTCATATGACTCATCAGTCATATGATCGGTTTAGCTCGAACCATTCTCATCACGGGGGCCAACGCGGGCATCGGCAGAGCCGCTTCTGAGCAGTTAGCGCGTGCCGGCCACACAGTGCTGCTCGGATGTCGCAATGTCGCGCGCGCTGAGGCTGCAGCTGCTGAGCTACGCGCATCGGTGCCAGATGCAAAGGTGTCAATCATTGAGATCGATCTTTCGCTGAAGGCATCGATTCGATCCGCGGCGGCGAACATCAATGAGCTCGACGTCATCATCCACAACGCGGCGTACTTCGACATTCGCCAGAAGCAGAGAATCCTGACGAGCGAGGGAGTGGAGCTCACTTGGGCCACCAACTACCTGGGGCCCGCACTACTCACCGAGTTGCTGCTCCCGAAGATGCAGAAGAGCGTGGCGCCGCGCGTAATCGCCGTCGCCTCGAAAGGCTTGATGATGTACCCGCGCCTCACCGTCGATCTCGACGACCCAGAGTTCGAGCAGCGATCGTTCAGCGTGCAGAAGTCTTACTACCACTCAAAGCTGGCGCACCTCGCGTGGATGTTGGAACTCGCAGAACGCGCCGCTCCCGTGAAGGTACACGGCGTCCGCGTCACGAATGTGAAAATTGATACGAGTCGCTACCCGGGATTGTCCTGGTGGCTCAAAGCCGCGTACGCGCTCAAGTCGCAGGTCTCGATCACTCCAGCGGAGATGGCACGCACGTATACCTGGCTCGCCATCGACCCCGCGCCAGGGCAAACAACAGCTGGTTACTGGGATGGCATCCAAGTGCCTGCAGCGCCTTCTCAATGGGCAGCCGACCCCGCAAATCGGACGGCGCTCGCGGACAAGACGCGCACCTGGCTGGAGCAAGGCTGATGCCGCTAGCGACGTTTTTTGCTCTCCCAGCGCCGAAGCGAGAACGCGTCATCGAGGCTGCGGTGAAAGAGTTCGGCGCACACGGCTATGGAATGGCCTCGCTTGACCGTATCGCCGCCGCGGCCAAGGTGTCCAAGGGGAGTCTGTACCAGTACTTCGCCGACAAGCAGGACTTGTACAGCTGGCTCCTCACTGAATACCTCCCCAAGCAGAAGAAAAGCACAGAGCCGGTAGATGGCGATCTGCTGTGCTTTCTCGAGAAGGCATTCATGCAGGGTATCCAGCGTTTTCGCGAACAACCGCACCTTTCGGCGCTTGCAGCCCGCGCTGCGATGCCCGTCTCGGAGCCGGAAGCAGCCGAGGTGCATGCAAGGCTCCGCGAGGCCACCCATGCCGGATTGCTTGAATTGATTTGCGTGGGCAAGGCGAACGGTTCGGTGCGGAAAGACGTGCCGAGTGATCTGGCTGCCGAACTCGTGGCACAGCTCATGGGTAGCTCACTTTTGGCAACGGTCGCGCGGCGTGCGGGACTTGCGCCAGACGCGCTGTTGAAGAAGCCACAATTAGCGGCTGAGCTTTCGGAATGTGAAGTGGCTACGCTGGTGGCAAGTGCCAGCGACCTGCTGCGTCGAGCGCTGCGGTAGTGGTCAGCGCGGCGCAATAGTCAGCCCGAAGACCAATTTCAGCGCCAATGACAACAGAAAAGCGAGCTGGCGCGCCTCCCGAGCACTCACATCCCCCAACTTGTCAGACGACCTCACCACAGCATAGATTCGAAGTACCTATGAAACTTCGACATCTTCGCCGCCACATGGGTTCGCCCCTCTTTCTCCTCCTCGCCCTCAGCAGTGCTCCCTTCTTGCTCTCGGCCTGCGGCGGCGCCGAACTCCGCCCCCTCGCTTCCGCTCCTCTGGAACGGAAGCCGGCTGAGGGACAAGCTCCCGTACATACCGAATCGTTGCGCATCGAAATGACGTTCAACGAGGACGGCACTTACACAAAAAAAGAAACGCACCGCTACCGCATTGTGGACCAGAACGGCGTCGAGAATTGGGCGCACGTGTACGCGTACTTTTCCCCTTGGTACATGAACAAGCCGACTATCTCGGCCAAGGTGATCAACGGAAGTCAAACGGTTCCTCTCGATCAGAACATCTTGACTGAACAGCCGGCTTATCCCCAAGCGCCGGACATCTATGGCGATTCCCGAACGATTCGAGGCCCCTTACCGTCGGTAACGATCGGCTCGGTGATCGAAGAAGAGATCACCACAAAGACACACAAGCCCTTCCTCTCTCCCGCGTCACTCCATCAATTTCCCGTCGCAACGAGCATCCCGCGAGACAAATTTGAGCTCGTGATCAGTGCCCCTGCGAAGTTGCCCGTCCAGTTCGAAGTGCGCGAGGCAGACGTCGAAAAAACGGAAAAGAAGGTAGGCGACCGCACTGTCACCACGTTCAAAGGTGGTCCCTTTACTGCGCTGGAAGCCCCTGAGACCTACATTCCGAATGATCTCCCCTACTGGCCCTCCATCGCTGTTTCTACGGGTGATGACTGGGGAAAGCTGGCCCGGAACTATGCCAAGCAAATTGACGAACGCCTCACAGGGGTCGACTTTCGTTCCACGGTTGAAGAGGCCACCGAGAGCTCAGATTCTCGCCAAGAGAAAATAGCAAAGCTCCACGCCTGGGTGAAAAAGCACGTGCGCTACATCGGGGTCGAATTTGGCGAGTCTTCGGTGATTCCCTATGCTCCAGATCAAACCGTTGCACGCGGCTTTGGCGACTGTAAGGACCAAGCGACGCTGCTTGTGGGGCTCCTTCGTGCAGCAGGAATTGATGCTCACGTAGCTCTCTTGCGGGCAGGACTCGGCGAGGACATCTTGCCCAAAATGCCAGCGCTCAACGTCTTCAACCACGCCATCGTCTACATTCCTGGTGAGGATGAGCTGTGGATCGATCCGACCGCCGACATGTTGCCCCTGGGAGTACTCCCCTCAAGCGATCAGAGGCGCTGGGCGCTCGTCGCTGACGAGTCAGAGAACAAGGTACGTCAGACTCCTGTTTTCGATTCGGACGCCAACTATTACAAGGAAACCCGCGCGCTCAAGCTGATCGCTGCAGGCGAGAACGAAGTCGTCGAAGAGGCTTCTGCCCGAGGACTGCTGGACTGGGATCTGCGATCGGACTTCTCCTCTTCCCACGAAGAGATTGAAAAAAGCCTCAAAAAATACGTCAAAGACACCTATTCGGCTGAAGAACTTGAAGATTTTCATATCGACGATCCCCTGGAATTGCTCAAGCCTTTCCATTTTCGGGCAGCCGCGAAGAAGGTAGACTTCGGTTACGTCGGCCTCCTGGAGTCGAGCGTCTACTTAAGAGAAAGTCCGGTACTCAATTGGGTGCCGAGCACGCTCAAAGAAGGAGAGGAAGAACGCGAATCCCCCTTCGTGCTCCCCTTGCCCTATCAGATGGACCTCGAGTGGACCATCACTCCGCCCGACGGATTCGTCGTCCGCGACAAGCCGGAACCTTTGAAGCGAAATTTCGGAGTGTCGACTCTGACGCGCAAGGTTGAAGAGGCGAGCGATCACACGGTGTCGATGAATGTCCACTTTGATTCCCGCCAAGCTCGACTCACAGCGAAGGAGGTTCAGCAATTTCGTGACGATTACGCCGACTGGCAGAGAACCACATTGCCGCTTCTCTCCTTCGAGCACCAAGCCCAAAAACTCGTTCGAGAAGGCAAGGTCAAAGAAGGCGTCAGCTTGCTGCAGAAGCAGTCTCAGGCGGGCAAGGAGTCAGCGCTCGCGCTGATGCGTCTGGCGAGCATCCTGCGACCCTTCAACATGGATCTGTCCCACGAACTCGGGAAGAAAGCAGCGCAGCAGGCGGAAAACGACAAGCTGATTCTCGCCGAGTACGCGCATCTGGTCGCGAAAAACGACGCGGGCGAAGACATGGGCGAGGGATTCGACCGCCAAGCGACCATCGATGCCTATGCAAAAGCAGCAGCGCTTGAGGACGCGGAGAAGGATGAATTCTATCTCACGCTCCGCGAGGCGGTGGCTCTCGAATTCAACGAGAAGGGCAAACGCTATGAGGTGCCCCACGCGGACTTGGAGAAGGCGATCGCGATCTACGATTCGATCCCAGCGAAGGGGCTTCGTGAATTTGATGACGGCAGTTTCAGAAACAATGCGCTCTTTAGCCTCTACTTTGCTGAAAAGTACCAGGACCTGCACGGGCGTCTGCGCGCCCTTCCCAGTGAAGAAGTACCCGCTTCGTTGGCCGTCAAGAACGAGGCCATGCGCAAGCTCAGCGCCGACGGAGCAGTCGACGAAGCGGATCGTTTAAACCTCAAGGAAGGAGTCCGCGCCGCTGCCCTGGAAGAAGCCTCAGGCGCTCTGGCGCAGAAGCGGCTCTACGCGGATGCAACCCGAGTCTTAGAGCTCGCTCAACAGGTCATGGAGAAACCCGAGCAGCTCAACAACCGCATCAAGACCGTCCGACGCACCAAGAAAATCGATCTCGACAAGCTTCCAGAATCGACTCCCGAGGAGCTCGCCATCAAATTAGTGGTCATCGCGGTTTCCAAGAAGGACGACCTGGACAAGTCACTCAAGAAATACCTCGCCAAAGACGCACAGCTCAAAGGCGATGAATCCCGGGCCTGGGAATTCTTTGAGGGCATGAACAAGGCTCGGCGCGACTCCGATCTCCCCGCAGAGTTCTTCGCAGACATCAGTTACGCGGCTCTCTCCGCCACTTCCGAAGGCTCAGATGCGGATGGTTTCCGGGTCACTGTGACCCAGGACTTCCACGCAAAAAACGTCAAGTACATCCTCTACGTGGTCAAGGAAGGCGGGCGCTACAAGATCCGCAGCGTGAACGAACGCTCTCCGGAGATGGGCGCTCAGGCGCTGAAACTCCATCAGGCTGGCAAGACAAAGAGCGCAAAACGCTGGCTCGATTGGGCTCGCGAAAAAATGCAAGTGAGCGGGGGTGAAGATCCTCTCGGCGTCGCTCCCTTTGCTCGCTTTTGGAACCAAGGAAAAGGAGACGTCGATCTCGCGGCGGCTGCACTGGCTGCTTACGCCGACGATCCGAAACCGGCAGTCAAGGTGCTGCTCAGCGCCCTCGCCAAGGAAAAGGACTCGGCAAAAAAGCAGTACATTCTCCAGTCGCTCACCTGGGCCTACGACAATCTTGAAGACTATTCGAGCAAGCTCAAGTACGCCGACGTATTGCTCAAGGAGCTCCCGGACTCACGTACGGCCTTCTGGATCCGACAGAACGCACTTTGGGACCTGAAAAACTACGAGGAGTACAAGAAGGGCATCGTCGCTCGCCAGAAAAAGGGACTAGAAAAAGAGCGTCTTGAGTTGATTCGGCGTTTGGCCCACACCGAAACGGCCTTGGGAAATATTCGCGAGGGCATGAAGGTGCGCCAGAAGCTGATCGACGACAAAGATGCCACTTCGAACGACTACAACTCCCAAGCCTGGGATGGCCTCTTTACGGATTTTGGCGACGAGCACCTCCAGTACGCGCAACGTTCGATCGAAATCAACGCCAATCTCGGCAACACGCACACCATCGGATGCATCTACGCCGAGCGCGGCGATCTCAACGAAGCCGCACGCGCCTTGGAGAAGATTCTCCGCGCGCGCGAGGGCCACAAACCCGAGCCGATCGACTATTTCATCATCGGCCGCATCGCAGAACACCTGGGCTACAAAGCAGAAGCCAAAAAGGCCTATCGTTTAGTCGATAAGCCTGAAGAGGAGTTCACCACCTCCACCTATCGCTTGGCGCAGATGCGACTCAAGAAGCTGTAAAAGACTGGAAAAGGAACCCCAAGTGTTGAGCCTATGAAATGTCATGAGAATCGGGGCAAAGCAGCTTGGTTGTGTTATCTCGACCCCCGTGATGCTCACGATTATGGACTACAACGCTGGCAATCTTCGCAGTGTGAAGCGAGCCTGCGACGCCGTCGGGCTGGCGTCGACATTTTCTGACGATCCAGAAGCCGTTCTCAAAGCCGACCGAGTGATCTTTCCTGGTGTCGGTCATGCCGCCACCGCTGCAAAGACACTCCACGAAACGGGACTAGGTGAGGCGCTGCTTGAAGTCGTCAAGAAAGGCACGCCTGTGCTCGGAATTTGTGTGGGCGCTCAGCTCATGCTGGATGGGTCCGAAGAAGGGGACGCGAAAGGCCTGGGCGTGATTCCCGGCTACGTGCGACGTTTCAATCTGGCGGACAAGAGCCTCAAGGTTCCCCACATGGGCTGGAACGAGGTGAAGCTGGTGCAAAAACATCCACTCTTGGAAGGCCTGAGCGAAGGGGATGAACTCTATTTCGTGCACTCCTACTACATGGCACCGACTGACAACGCGCACTGTTTCGCGGTGACCGAATATGGCCATGACTTTGCCTGCGCCATTGGTCGCGACAACGTCTTTGCGACCCAATTTCACCCGGAAAAGAGCGGCCGATTTGGTTTAGAACTGCTGAAGCGATTCGGCCAGTGGGAGGGCAGCTGATGCTCAGCAAACGTGTGATTTCTTGCCTAGATGTACGCAACGGCAAGCTCGCCAAGAGCGTGAAGTTTGTCGACACCAAGGACATCGGCGATCCCATTGAGAAAGCTCTCGAGTACTACCAGGGTGGTTTGGACGAGTTGGTGTTCTATGACATCACCGCTTCGAGCGATAAACGCGACATCATGATCGACGTGGTCGAAGAAGTCGCTTCCCAGATCTTCATTCCGTTTTCAGTCGGAGGCGGGATCCGCTCGGTGGAGGACGCCACCAAGTTGCGCTTGGCCGGGGCTGAAAAGATCAATGTCAATTCGGCCGCGGTAAAGGATCCCGATCTGATCGGCCGCTGTGCTTCCGCGATTGGCAGCCAAAGCGTGGTTCTTTCGATGGATGTGCTGCGCGTAGCGCCCACAGCTGAGGTGCCCTCAGGCTACGAGATCGTGATCAACGGGGGTCGCACGCGCATGGGCGTGGATGCCCTGGAGTGGGCGAAACGCGGGGAAGAACTCGGAGCCGGAGAGTTAGTGATCAACTCGATTGATGCAGACGGAACTCGCGAAGGGTACGAGCTCAATCTGACCCGCAAGATTTCAGACGCGGCCGGGATCCCCGTCATCGCTTCCGGCGGCGCCGGAAAGCCCGAACATCTCTACGATGTACTCACCGAGGGCGGAGCGGATGCGGCTCTCGTCGCGTCGATGACCCACTACGGGGATTACACTGTCGCCGAGCTCAAGCAGTATCTCCACGATCGCGGCGTGGCGATTCGCATGCGTTATTGAGCGCTGCAGCAATCACGCTTCATCGCGCAACACGCCTCCGAGGCTGTCAGATCTCACTCTCCCAAGTACCCATTGTCCTTCGCCTGCTGAAGAGCTTCCTGAGCTGCTGCCCAAAGAGACTCGGAGCCTTCGGCGATGGTGCTGTTTTTTGAGAAGGCCTGGTCGTAGCTGATCCCGTTTTTGACCCAGGCTGATCCCTTGGAAGCCACGTTGAGCAAGCAAGGGGCGAGGCGGTCGATGGCGCGAGCAAACTTGGCTTCGGGAGTTTCACCAACCTCAAACTCGTCCCACAGTTGCCGCAGCTCGCCCGCCTGATCGTGAGGCAAGAGTCCAAAGATGCGCTCTGCGGCTCGCGTCTCCAGTTCTTCCTTTTTGGCGTTGCCAGACTCGTCGTACAGGAAGGTGTCACCTGCATCGATTTCGACCACATCGTGAATCAGCAACATTTTCGCGACGTGAGCAGGGTTCACCGGCGAATTGGCGTGCTCATGAAGAACCAGGGCCATCAACGCCACGTGCCAACTGTGCTCGCCCGAATTTTCCCTCCGAGAGCAATCGGAGATTTCGGTCTGCCGAAGCACTGTCTTCAGTCGGTCTAGCTCAAGGACAAACTCGAGTTGCTGCTTTAAGCGCTCGATCGAGGTGGCTTTCATCGTGCGCTGAATTCTACACCTTGTGGCGGCATGGTTCGACCTCTCACGATGCGGTGCGGAGGGGACTACCCTATTTCTCATGAAACTGCCGCCGCTCAAGACCATTCGCCTCGCTCAATTGACCACTGCAATCGGCATCACGATGATCTCCGGCACGGCTTCGGCTCAAGACTGGACCGACTTCCAGGTCGGAAATACCACGCGTCGCGCACTCGTCTATGTGCCCGAAGGCGTTGAAAATGCGCCACTCTTGATGTCTTTTCACGGACGCGGCATCGGGGCTGGATGGAATCAGGGGGGAATGATGAAGTTTGAGCCCATCGCCGATCGCGAGGGCTTCGCTGTGGTCTACCCTGATTCTGTCGACGGATCGTGGGACTTGGGCGGAACAACGGACACTGACTTCGTCAACAAGATCATCGAGGACATGTCGGCCAAGTACAGCATCGACACAGATCGCGTGTACGCGTCGGGTTTCTCGATGGGCGGCATGTTTTCTCACGTGCTCGCCTGCAAGATGCCGAACACCATCGCCGCGATTGTTCCTGGCAACGGCTACCCTTTGGGAGGTCTTTCAGGCTGCGATACTTCGCGCTCCGTACCGATCTTCCACGTTCACGGAACAGCCGACGACTTCGTCAAATACAGCGGGATCCATTCGTTCTTGGAGACCTGGATCGATCAATACGGTTGCCCGCAAGACCCCGTGCGTACCGAGCCCTATCCCGCAGACAAGCCCGACTCCCAATCATTCAAGGAGTACTGGGGCCCCTGCGACAACGGCAACGGGCAGGTCAGTGAAGTGACGCTCGTATCGGTGACTGGCATGATTCACGACTGGGCGACGGCGGGTAAAGGCAATACCAATGAAGATCCGGCCTTCACCGGCAAACCCTTCGACATCGATGGAAGCGAAGAAGCCTGGGCTTTCCTCAAAAACCATTCACTCAATGGTCCCCTCGATGGAAGCGGAAACGGCACGGGTGGAGCAGACGGGATGGGCACCGGCGGCGCGACTCCTGGCGTGGGCGGCTCTGGCTCGGGCGGAGCGAACTCGGCGAGTGGCGGAGCAACAGGAAGCGGGGCAAGTAACGCGTCTGGCGGAAGCTCTTCAGGGAGCGACGGCGACCCTGCGGGTACAGGAGCCAGTTCCTCAGGTGGCATGGGAACGGGGAATTCAGGAGACGACCCGGCTTGGGGAACGCCTGGCTCCAGCGACTCGGGCGGCTGCTCATACGCGACGAGCGCAGGTTCTTCGGGGCTCGGCGGGCTTCTGTGGAGCATGCTGGCTTTGATGGGGCTGGCCTTCGGTCGGCGCAAATACGGGAGTGTTGGTGCATCGAAGGTAGACCACTGATGTCAGTTCGGGATATTCCTCTCGCTTTCACTGGTTTGGGCATCGCGCTCTTCGCGCTCGGAGGTCTGTCGGCTTGCTCCAGCGACTCGTTCGAGAATCAGCGAGAAGCGAATCAAGGCTCGACCGGCGGCGCCGGTTTGCAGGCGGGCACAGGGGGTGCCGCAAGTGGAGGAGGATCCCCCTCCGGAACCGGTGGTGACAGCGCGATGAGCGGCGGGGCGAGCTCAGGGGGCGCCGCGGCCTCCGGCGGTCAATCGGGCACTGGCGGCTCGATCGAAGGCTCGGGAGGAGAAACCGCTGCAACTGGACCGACGCTGCCCCCCAGCGACGACTATTCTCAAAAGGGACCGTTCGAAACCAAGGTCGACATGAACGTCGGACCCAACGGCGGCTACACAGTGTTTCGCCCAGAGCCGATGGACGCCACCCCGTTTGATGATCAAGAGTTTCTCTACGCACCGATCATCTTTGGTCCCGGAATCGGGCAGAATCCCGGACAGCATACCGAAATGCTCACGAACTTCGCCTCTCATGGGTTCGTGGTGGTCGGCACTCCAGTTCTCAACCAGGGCCCCGGAGGAGCGGAGAACCGTCAGAAATTGCTCGATGGTTTGACTTGGATCCTCGCTCAAAACGAAACCCCCGGCATCTATCAGGGGAAGCTCTGGGTCGACCACGTCGTCTCAATGGGCTTTTCGGTGGGCGGGACTTCCGCGGTCGAAATCGGCGGTGAACCGTCGGTGGCTACCGTGGTCTCGATTCATGGTCATACGGCTGAGGCGGATCTTCACGGCACGATGCTCCAGACCTCCGGCACACTTGATAACATCGGACTCCCTCTCCAAGAAGCGACCTACGCAAAATCGATGGTGCCCACATTCTTAGCAACTCTCGACGGAGCTCCCCACAGCTACATCGATAGCAATGGAGGCGGCGACGAACGCCCAGCAATCGTGGCGTGGCTTCGCTACTGGATCTACAGCGACCAGAATGCAGAGAACTGGTTCTTTGGCGACGACTGCAAACTTTGCCAGGCTCCGTGGACCAATCCCCAGCGCAAGAACTGGGACTAAGCTGATCATGTAGCTGGGTCGGACTGCCAGCCTTAGCCTAGCAACGCAATGACCGCGGAGAGAATCAAGATGAGCGATGTTTGGCTTCCTATTGCCAAGAAAAAGGCTCGCCAACGCCTCAAGAACGCGTAGCCCGGCAAGGCCGTCGCAATCGAAAAGTGGATGGCAACAAATAGTCCAATCAAGAGAGCTTCACCCACAGTCTCCACGCGCAACCACGCCTGGAGAAGCGAGAGACCAACTGAAAGTAGCAACACGCATCCAGCGCCAATTGCGTAGGTGTAGGCTGGCACTGCCTTGGTGTGCTCTTTTGGATCGTCAACACCGTAGGCCCTGGCCCAGGGTTTTCCGAAGAGGGGCACAAACCAAATCGTAAGAAAGACCTGCCCGATCGCAATGCACACGAGGAGCGTCACCACATTTAATTGCTCAAGATTCATTGTCCTCTTCCCTAAGATGAGAAATGAAGGCCGCAAAAACAGCAGTCCAACCTTTTTCAAACAATGAGACGCGCTGCGGCCACAGATCTCCGAGAGCACTTTCGGCTTCAGAATGTCTCACGGTCACAAACGTTCCTTCGCCATTCGCTTGGAAAGAAATATCCACACGGGTCGGAGTCTTGATGGCGCCAAGAAACCAGGAAAAGCTGATCCCGCTCGGGCGCTCACATTCCAACACGTCGCCGAGTTTGAACTCTTCGCCCGACTCTGTCTTTTCGAAGAACCTGCCTCCTTGGGTGGTCTCCAAGTAAAGCGTCGAATCCCGTAAGCGTCGGTGTCCCTGGGGCCACCACTGGTCAATCCGCTGCGTAAATACGTTGAAGGTGTGCTCGATATCACACTCTACGAAAATCGTTCGGATCAAAGGCTCGCTCATCGATCGCACTTCTTGGGTCGGGTGTTTTCTGCAAGCAGCTTGAAGCGTCCGAGCGCGTCTCCCCAAAAACGGTCGAGCCACTTCTTCGCGTCAGTGAATCCCTGCGGCTCGATGGAGTAGATGTTTTCAGTCCCTCGATCGGTATGTGCCACCAGCCCCGCTTCCGACAGCAGCCGGAGGTGACGCGAAACGGCAGGACGACTCACGGGCAAGACCTTCGCCAAGTCGCCGACAGTGCGCTCTTTTTCTTGGAGCAACATGAGGATTTTTCGACGCACGGGATTGCCCAGTGCATCGAAAATCTCCTCTTTTCTTGCGATTCGAGCACTCATTTGATGGTAACTTGTATGTTACCATACAAGTCCCGTCAAGCTCTGAGTCTGTTCTTCAAGATCGCTCTCGTCAGGTCGCGCTCGACCACCGCGTGCAGAGCTGATGGAGGGGGAGTGAAGGTTTGATGGAGACATCCGCAGCGCGCATTCGCTAGGTTCCAGGCACGCTAAGCTGGGAAAATGGAAGATGGACTGGCGTGGATAGTGATCGGTCTCTTGACGGGCGGACCGATTTTCTTCGCGATCGCCATGATCTCGAGAAGGACAGTCGGCTCGTGGTGGGCTTTGCTTCTGTGGGCCGTCGCGATGCTCGTGTCGACAGCGGTCTGGGGCACGATAGGAATGCAGTACGAGGACTTCGACCGCCCCTTTCCCTGGTGGTGGGCGATGGGCCTGGGTGCTGCCGAAGTGGGGTTTGCCGTGGCCTTGGTCGGCACAGCTTGGAAACTGCTTCGTCTGTGGCTCGCGTTCGCTACTGGAGCAAAGCCATGAAGGAGTTTGCTGTCACGAACCCGTTTCCTGGCGGCGGCGGCAAAGCACCAACGACGCCGCGAGACGAAGCGCTACTTGGAGCAGTGGGCGAAGCGGATGAGTTGACGCTGGCCGCCCTAGATCTAGAAAAACGGCTTCTCGACCGTCGTGAATTTCCGATCCGTCGCGAAACCAACGCCTCCATTGGCGCGGGGCATTCGAAAGGAAAAACTGCATTCTCCGAATTCAGTAAACCAACCGATCGGCGACAATACTTCGTTGTTCTCGCCCAGCGAATACAAGCTGCAGATCTCTGGCGTGGTGCTCATGGTCTCAAACTCGCGAGCCGGAAGGCCTCCGCTGCAAATGCGACGGCCCTGACTGAACAGCTCCACATTCGCCGCAAAAAGCGCCCCCACAAGCGGCAACTCAAGAATGTCACCCGTTTGAAAATCCGGGTACTCATACTGAAGCTTGGCGCCGCCTGACATCGAGAAGCGCACCTTCCATTCGTCGACTTGTGATACATCAATGAGACGAAGCTGACCGAGACGCTGACCTTGAGCAAGTATTTCGATTTGCTGCGGCTCTCCTTCGATCAACAGGCTACCGAGACCTACTTGCGGATCGAAGGTCATTTCGGTTCCCTCATGCGCCACAACCTCGATGTCCACGGGGAGCTGAATATTGACATTGCTCGCGTACAGTTGCTGGCCCTTCTCGTCGAAAACATCAAAGCTCAATCCGTAGATCGATCCACCAGGAACCACCAACTGTTCCCCAGGACACCTCTCGGGAAATGTCAATTTGACCGAGCCAAGTGATTGGATCTTGAGATCATGCGTGAATGTGAAGGGCACTGCTCCATCGGCATCGAACACTCCCGGACAACTCTCTGGATTGAAACTGCGAAGACGTCCTTTGAATTCCAAGACATGATCGCCGGGACCGTCATGCTCGATCTGCACCAAATCGCTTGCCGCTTGATTGACGGATAATTCGCCCCCACTGCTCTCAAGGACCACGGCGCGCTCTAATTCGAAAGAGCCGTAAAAGGAGGGACAAGCTTCGTCATCTCGCTCAAAGTACATGGCGTTGAAGCCGAGCTCCAACTTCCGTGAAAATCCTTCGCCGTCGGCGAGGAAGGTCTTGCTCACGTTTGAAATAGCGAACGTATCGCGGGGCAACCGGGGGATGACCAGGCTCGTCTTTTCCCCCACTTGGTTTGTGGACTCGGTCGTGCCGCCACAGCCGATGAGACCCATCGCTGTTGCGGCAAAGATTAAGCTGCGCCCGAACCCTGTGTGCCGACGGGTGTCTCCCGGGCGGCGTGCGGACTGAATGGACTTCATCGAAGCATTCTACCAGAAGTCGGGCGGCAGCATGCACGACCGAAAATAGCCCACCGAATCCCATGAATTCTGAGCCGAACAACAGGACCACCCAGCGCGCCAATTGCGCACCTTCCGTACACCCACCCCGCATCCGGGCCTCGACATCTCGCTAGTCAGCGGAAAATTCCTCCGCTGCGCGTTGGCACCGCTCTTGCTGAGTGTCTCGCGAAGGAACGAAACCTTCGTTCATTTCCAGCGAGCAATCGAGGATCGTCATGGCAGTAGATTTTGGGCTGAAGAATAAAACCGCGTTAGTCACCGGCGCGAGCGGTGGCATCGGCGGAGCAATCGCCAAGAAACTCGCAGAAAGTGGGGCAAACGTCGTTTGTCATGGTGTGGAGAACGACGCCGCGGAAGCTTGCGAGGTGGTACGCGCGGCAGGAGTGCAGGCGCTCGGCATTCAAGCCGATCTCACGGATCGATCCCAACAGGATGAATTGATCGCCAAAACAGTGAAGCACTTCGGGACGATCGACATCCTGGTGAACAACGCTGGCGGGATCCGACGCGCCCCAGCTGTCGACTACTCAGATGCAGATTGGGACTTCCTCATGGAGTTGAATCTCAATTCAGTGTTTCGCATGTCTCGCCTCGCCGGGCGTCACATGCTGGAGAAGGGCAGCGGAAGAATCATTAACATCGCCTCATTGCTCAGCTTTCAGGGCGGCATCACGGTACCCGCTTACGCGGCATCAAAGGGTGGCGTTGCGCAACTCACCAAAGCCCTTGCCAACGAATGGGCGCCCAGGGGCGTCAACGTCAACGCCATCGCGCCCGGCTACATCGCCACGGCGAATACTGCCGCGCTCCGTGCTGATGCGGACAGAAGTCGACAAATTCTTGAGCGCATTCCTGCTGACCGATGGGGGCAGCCAGAAGACATTGCCGGGGCTGCGGCCTTCCTTGCCAGCGATGCTTCTTCTTACATTCAGGGGCATGTACTCGTCGTTGACGGTGGATGGATGGGCCGATGAAGACCCTCGAGCTACTTCGCGCAGATCTCTGCCGCTTCGACATCGTCAGTCTTGGCGAAGTGATGTTGAGGCTCGACCCCGGTGACAAGCGCATTCATACCACCCGCCAGTTCGACGTTTGGGAAGGTGGCGGTGAATACAATGTTGCCCGCGGTTTGCGGCGCTGCTTTCAGAGACGCGCCGCGGTCGTCACGGCACTCGCCGACAACCCCGTCGGACGACTCGTGGAAGATCTCATGCTTCAAGGCGGTATCGACCTGACTCATGTGGTTTGGCGCGAGTACGACGGAATTGGTGTCGATGTGCGTAACGGTCTCAACTTCGTTGAGCGCGGATTCGGACCCCGGCCTGCGCTCGGCTGTTCTGATCGTGGTCACACGGCGGTCGGTACGCTCACCCCAGGCGATGTCGCTCTGGAACAGATTTTCGAAGAAGAGAAAGTCCGCTGGCTTCACACCGGTGGCATCTTCACGGCCCTCAGCGAGTCCACTCCGGCCGTCGCCGCCCAGATGATGCAGGCAGCGCGCGCGGCAGGAACCCGCGTCTCTTACGATTTGAACTACCGGGGCTCCTTGTGGCAGTCGCGAGGAGGAAAGTCTGCAGCTCAGAAAGTGAACACCGAGCTGGTCGAGCATGTCGATGTTCTCTTCGGCAACGAAGAGGACTTTCACGCCTGTCTCGGGTTCGAAATCGAGGGAACAGATCAAGATTACAGCGAACTCAGCACCGATTCTTTTCGAAAGATGTTGCTTCAAGTCACCCGGCGCTTCCCGCAGCTGAAGCTCATCGCCACAACACTGCGCACGGCCCACACGGCCAGTCAGAATGGCTGGGGAGCCATTTGCTACGATGTGGCCTCGGGCGAGTTCTTTGAAGTGGCCCAGGAAGACTTCGCCATCTTCGACCGCGTCGGCGGTGGAGATTCGTTCGCCTCAGGGTTCATCGAGGGCCTACTTCGCGGAGAAGATCCCGGCTGGGCGCTCAAGTGTGGTGTGGCGCACGGCGCACTCGCCATGAGCACTCCAGGGGACACGACAATGGTGTCGGGTGCCGAAGTGGAACGACTCATGCAAGGCGCAGGAGCGAGGATCGCACGATGAACTCATCAGCTGAAATCTACGCGAAGATCGAAAGCGCGGGCATTGTTCCCGTGATCCGCGCCGCCACGAAGAATCAGGCAGCCGACGCATGTCGAGCACTGGTGCGGGGCGGCATTCGAGTGCTCGAAGTGACACTCACGGTGCCTTCTGCGCTGGAACTGATCAGCGAACTCAGACTGGAGTTCGAAGGCAAGGCGCTGGTCGGTGTTGGGACCGTGCTTGATGTCGCGCAGGCCAAAGACTGTTTCGCCGCCGGCGCCGAGTTCATGGTCTCTCCTGGGCTCAATCTTCAGGTCGTCGAAGCCTGCCACCGAGTCGACGTCCCCATCATGCCGGGTGTGCTCACTCCGAGCGAGGTGATCAGCGCTTGGCAGGCCGGCGCGAGTTGCGTCAAGGTCTTCCCCTGCTCGGCGCTCGGTGGTCCCAAATATTTGAGAGCGCTTGGTGGGCCACTCCCCGAGGTGAAGTTGATGCCGACAGGGGGAGTTAACCTGTCGACTGCGGAGGCTTACATCGCGGCCGGGGCTGTGGCCCTGGGGATCGGATCAGAACTCGTCGACGCGATTTCGCTCTCGACGAATCGCATGGACATCATCGAAGAGAGGGCAGCCGAGTTCGTCCGCGTCGTCGCTGATGCGCGGCGCATGCTCGGCAAACATCATGCAGCTTAAGGCTGGCGCCTTGCTCACCCTCTCCGGCGTGCTTGCCTGCGCGTGTCTCGCCCATGCGCCACCCCAAGCGATTCCCGGAGCTCCGGCCAGCGAAGCGGAAGGTCGGCTCAACGTGGCTGTGCGTGTCTCCAACGACAGCACGGTCAAGCTCCAAGCCAGCGACTTCGTTCCGGACTGGTCCAGCGCTGGCTATCATTGGGGAGAGGAACCTCCAGTCTTGCCCGTCACCCATTCGGTACGCGACTACGGCGCGATTCCTAACGACAACAAGGACGATACCGCCGCCTTCAAACGAGCCCTTGCAGCGACGCAGAATGAACCATCTGCGGTAGTTCTCTCGATTCCGGCGGGCAGCTACGAGCTCTCCGACATCCTCTTTCTGACGCGCAGCCATTTCGTTCTGCAAGGCGCAGGGAGCGACTCCACGACTCTCCAAGTCAATCGCCCTCTCGCGGAAATGAGCCTCCCAGATCGTATCGCTCAACTCAGGCGGTACCTCGTCGACAATAACAAGCGCGTCGACGATGAGTTCTTTAGCGCATTCTCTTGGACCGGCGGAGTCATTTGGTCACGTTTACCGACCGAAGATCAAATCGACTTTGACGGTTCGGGGCCTTTCTTGGGCCCTCCGACGGCTGCCATTCGTGGTCGTCGGGGGGCACATGAAGTCCAAGTTGAACATCCCGAGTCCTTCACAGTCGGTCAAAGCTACACGATTCGCTGGTCGAACCGTGAAGGCGCACATTCGTCGTTCTTGGAGCACCTTTACGGCGGAAAGCCTGAGCCATTTGCCGCACGTTTGATCGACGATCCGGCGCGAGTGTTGGCGGAGCAGGTTCTCACCATCACTTCCGTGAGCGGTAAGATGTTGAAGTTCCGTGAACCTCTCTTGCACGACGTTCGACCAGAATGGCGAGTGGAGATTGGCCAGGTTGCCCAGCTTGAGGAAGTCGGCATCGAGGGACTCACGATCTCGTTTCCGAACCTGCCGTATCGAGGTCACCACAAGGAGGCCGGCTTCAATGGCATCCACCTGAACGATCTCAGGAACTCATGGGTTCGTGATGTGGTCGTCCACAATTCTGATAGCGGCATCCTCAGCGATCGCTCCAGCCAAATCACCTTAAAGCAGATCAAGATCACGGGTCGCCAAGGGCATTACGGCATTCACTGCGGCAGTGTCTACGCGATGCTCACCACTGATTTTTTCATCGCGCCCAATTTCGCTCACTCGGTGAGTTTCAACACTCGCTGCACCGGGAGCGTGTTTCACCAGGGCGAAATCACTGACGGCAGCCTCGACCAGCATCGGGGGGTGAATCATCAGAATCTCTTCGACTCAATCGTCGCTTACCAAACCACCTCCAGCAGCAGCCTGTTTGATCACGGTGGAGCCGGCTATTGGGGTCCCGTCCACGGCGCGTTCAACACCTTCTGGGGCATCGAAGTGGACTTCAGTGAGTCCCCGCAAAAGGACGCGCACGGGGCGATTTCACTGGGTTCTGTCGAAGCACCTGGGATCGCTTATTTGAGTCACATCCGCGCAAACGCCGACGCCATTGTTCGCTACGAAAACGCGCGCTTCTTAGAGAGTCCGCAGGCGGATTCACTCTATCTCTTTCAAAAAGCAGCCCGCGCTAATGCTCATTCAGGGACGTCGCCCCAGATGACTGAGTCTCCACAGTGAAGGGTGATCTTTTCCCAGGTTGAATAATCCTGGCCAGTAAATGCTGGATCAGCCGAGTAAGAGTAATCATTCTCTTGGTTAAAGGAGTTGCCCGAAGTGTGACGAATCAAGCCCTTAATGAACGCACTTGTCTGCTCGGGCAAGATCACACCGGCATCGGATGTGAACTTGATCTCCATGTACTCGGGCAACTCAGGGGGAAGCGCCAGACCGGTCACTGCTCCTCGACAACCATTCACGGCGAAGCCGTAGATGCATTGAAAATTAATTCCCGCAGCGCCATCGGCTGAAAAGTAATAGCGAAGGACCAGATCACTAAATTCGACGGACTGGTCGCTCAGATTCTTCAGCCGAAAGTGAGGGCGAATACGATCCTCGCCCTCCTCATCGCCTTGAACTTGTCCATTCTGATACTCGACTTCAATGCTTCCGGGCGCTGGACAATTTTCTGGCGGCGCGCCGCCCATGCTGCCTTGGCCACCAGTCGCCTCGCCTCCTCCAGAGCTCTCGTTGCCACCAGTGGACGCCTCACCGCCACTACCGCCACTACCATCATCTCCCCCAGTACCCTCTGCCCCTCCGAGACCACCACTCCCCACCATCTCGCAGCTTGGGTCATCTTCGGGGCACAGGAGACTATCGACGTCTTGGAGAAGCGAGCAACCAAGGCCAGCGGGCAGCGCCATCAAAGTTGCGAGTAGGGGGGTCCGGCGCCAGCGGTACATGCAGACAGTGTAACAGGAGAGGCGTGGTCGTCACGCCCGCTCAGGGCGCCAGAGCGCAGCTTCGATTGGAAAGGCCCTGACCGGCCGCTTCTACTTGATTGTCACAGCCAACGATGACCCGCTTGCTGTCTCCGGATACCGAAATCCCATAGCCAGGGCCATTCACTCTCGCGACATTCCTCAAGAACGTGATGTCGTGCCCCCACTCACTCTGGACCACGTGGGTCTGAAAGCCATCGAGAGGAGTATCCGTCCCTGTGTTGTCGACAATCAAATAGTCGTTGCCCTTCACGTCGACCCACGAATCGGCAAAGTGCGCACCGCTGATCCCTTTCCCGTTGAAGGTGTTGCCCTGGATCAGACCACCCTGGGTCCCTTCCTTGATGTCGATATGCTCGGCCCGAATATTCGGCCCCAAGACGTTATCGAGGATCTCATTCCGATCGCTGCGATCCGGAGTGCTCTCGGAACCCGTGTACTTCTTCCAGTTCGACTTGGCGCTGCCAATGTAAATCCCCTCCCCGAAGTCGGGGGTGACTGTGCCTGTATCCCAAACTTTACAGCCCTGGACGACGTTGTCGGACGAATGAGAGCGAAGGTGAATCGCCTCTTGCCCCGTTCCATGCACAGCTAATCCAACCAGCTGATTGAAGTTCGCGCCGTCGAGCACCACACCTCGAATTCCGCCGGACACCGTGAATCCCGATAAGATCCAGTGATCACCCAGCAAGTAAAACGTGTCCTGTTTGGCGTCGTCGGCACTTACTGTGGCGTCAGCCTCCGCACAAACCACGATCGGCTCTGCTGCCGTACCTGACTTCGACCCCACGAAGTCACCGCGATAGGTCCCTGCCGCCAAGCGAATCATCGTGCCAGGTCCGGCGGCAGCGAGAGCCTGAGTCAGCTGCGTGCTGGAACTGACATCAACGATCACCTTTGCAGGGTACTCGCACGGCCCCTGCGCTGGAGCCGGGGGATTGTCCGTGCCTCCTGTGGCAGGAGCACCGCCCGTGCCTGTGTCGCTAGGAACCTGGGGCACACTACTGGCTCCCCCGGTCGCCACTGGCGGACTCTGGTCGGGTGTTTCAGGTGCCCCAACTGGCACCTCGACTTGCTCAGAATCATCTCCCCCCGGGAAAACGCAGCCCGTCTGCGACATTGCGAGAGCAAGAAAGTAAGCGACGGTTGGGCTCAGACGAAGAGGCATCAGCTCCGTAGTGCAACGGGAGTGCCAGCTCAGCGCGACAGCAACAGGCTCAAAGCGCGTCGCTTGTGCCAAGCGGTTCGGCGGAGGTGTGCGAATGGTGCGCAACTAGTTCACGAGTCGCTCTCACAGGACTGCGTTCGCCGTAACGAGCGATTCAAAGAGCCAAATTCACTCAAGAGAAGTCGGCACTGTTCTTGCGATGGGCCCGGTCATGAGCCGAGAGCCGCGCGCTCAACGCTCGGTCATCGAAAAAGCGATGGCTCATCTTCGCGCTCCTCGACGCAAATCAGAAGGACTTGTTGCAATGAAATTCTCACTCATCTCTTCGCTCACTTTTTCGGCCGGCCTGGCCGCGACTAGTCTCGGCTGTGCCGTAGAAAGCACTGACCCTCCCGACGGCTCCACGGCAACTGGAGGAAACACCTCGACAGCAACCGGGGGAACGACCGGCATGACGGGCACGGGCGGTGGATCGCCTACCGCAACGGGAGGAAACGGCTCGACACCTGGAGCCACAGGCGGAGCGGCGCCAATGCCGGTTGCCTGCAGCGCTATCGACCCCAACAACCTCTTGAGCGATTTCGAGAGCGGCGAGGCCAAGATCGCTGAAATTGGGGGCCGTTCGGGCAGCTGGTACATGAGTGACGACGGCAGCGGAACGACCACGCCTGTAAAGATCCCCAACACGCCTCTCGCAGCGGAGGCCGGCGGCGCTTGCGACAGTGCCTTCGCCTTTCATACAACCGGCACCGACTTCACAGGTTGGGGAGCGCTGGCGGCAGTGGACTTGGCTCCCAAGATCTCCGACATCAAACAACCCTACGATGCCAGCAGCTACTCGGGTGTTTCGTTCCGCGCAAAGTCGAACGGGGCGGTTCAGGTTCGCGTCGAGATCGCAACAGCCGACAGCATGCCCGAGGGCGGCGTCTGCAACCCGGACGCACAATCAGGAGACCCGGATCGCTGTGGCGACCATTTTGGAGTGAATGTCGTGCTTTCCGCCGATTGGACCGACGTGAACATTCCCTTCAGCCAAATGACTCAGAAGGGATGGGGCTTGGCCGCTTCAGGACTTGATGCGTCCACCGTCTACTCGGTGCGATTGAAGGTTGAGGGCGGAGCCTTCGACTATTGGTTCGACGACGTCGCTCTCACCAAGTGAGGAAAGAGCCGCACTCATGCTCGAAGATCGCCGTCGAATGAGGACTTTCCTCAGTGTCTTTCTCGCTTTTTCAATGCTCGCGCCTTTGGCGGGAGCACAAGAACAAGCCACTGAAGAAACGCAGCAGCCCGCTCCCGCCGTGAATCCGGTGGGTATCGACCCCTCACTCCCTCAATTCGATCCTGGCTACGCAGGGACACCATCGCAAACGACTGTCCGCCCTGACGGCGACTGGGGCTTCGAGTTTCATGGCTTCCTTCGCGCTCCGATGCGGATGGGCCTAGGACCAAAAAACGACGGCAGCTCTGGCTCAGAAGAGCATTCTCCACCTCGCGTTCCCGATCTCAGTTTCACTGACTGGAGCTACACCCACAATATTCCAGGACCATGGAGCCAGCTTCTACTCTCCTATGGCAACGGCTTGGTCAAGGGCACGGTGGGGATCGCAGCCTTCACCCACACCAATGCCGGGTACCGCAACCTCCAGGCAAACCTAGGCATCAACGAGGCGTTTCTTTCTCTGCAGTTTCCGGACGTCTTCGGCCGTTACGGTGGTCTGGTCTGGAACGTCGGCTCGTTCAGCAATCGCTACGGCACTGCCGGCAAGTACAACGCGGGGCGCTACAACACTTACCTCTTCGGCCGCACCCGAGTCGCTGGTGAAACGCTCACCGCAGGGCTCAACTTGACCCAAAACGTCACTTTGAGCCTCGAACACGGTATCGGTGCGAAGCTCGACATTATTCCCTTTGAGACGACCAATCCCCGGCCAGACTACCTGCCTTACCCGGGCCCGGAGGCCCAAGGGACAACCTGGATCCATCACGCGCACGCCTCCGTCGGCCTCTTCAAGAAGGTCACCGTCGCCGCCCACTTCTTGCAGAGTCGTTCGCCTGACGACCGACAGCTTCCGGGGGCGCCATCAACACCAGGTCGTATGACGATCCTGGGTGGCGAGGTTCGCTACGATGGTGGAGCGTACGGACACGGTTACCTAGGTTTTTCACACATTGACGCCAAAGAGATTCTTTCTCTCGCCGATAGCATCGAAGTCCTGCACTCCTTTGCAGGCTGGAACTTCAAGAACAACTACTTTGGCCGCTACGATGCTCGCACAGGCACCGCCGCACCGGACACCTCCGGCAAAGTCGATACGGTGCTGTTTCAATACGATCTCAGCGTCGGCGCGCTGGCTCGACTCCCCACCCGGTTTCGAGGAAACGGGCCGGATCTGAAGTTGTCAGTGTTTGGGATGTTCAACAACGTGACGAGTGAAAACAACTCGCACCAAAAGTTCAAATGGGGAGCAGATGCGCTCTACCAGCCGTTTTCCGTCGCCGGCATTGGACTTCGCTACGACCTCGTGCAGCCGGATTTGAGCGATCGTGACCAAAGCTTTGCCATTCTTTCTCCCAAGTTGGTGTTCATGACCCAGTACATTTCCAAAGAAGAAGTCACCCTTCAGTACTCGCGCTACTTCCTCGGCAGCAAGGCCTATCCGTCTTACCCATATGCGGATATCGATGAAGCCGATCCGAACGTCTTCATGATCGTGGGGAGGATGTGGTGGTGAACCTCAGGCTGCTTGCTCAAATTTTCCCCGGGAGCCTGGTTGCGCTCGGACTGACCAGCGCGTGTCTCACGGCACCTGAACCCCAAGCACCACGACCGGGGACCGCCACGTCGGAGCACGTGAATTTTGAAGCGATCGACTGGCTCAGCGAATGGCGCCCAAAGCCAAAAGGACGCTTCGGCCTCGACAATCTTTCCGTGCATACAGAGGACAGCCCAGTCGAACGTTACCTGCGAGCTGAGTATTACCAGGGAGGAGCGAGCCCCAGTGCCAGTCGCCGAGTTGGTGTCAAAGAAGGCGGCGGCCAGTTCATGGGCACCCTCCACGGCGGCTCAGTCGACCGCCTATTTCTGCGCTACTTTGTTCGTTTTGCGGATGATTTTGAGTTCGTCAAAGGCGGAAAACTGCCTGGGCTCTATGGCGGCACTCGCGTCAGCGGAGGTCGAATCCCCGACGGCACAGACGGTTTCTCGACGCGTTTTATGTGGCGTACGGGCGGCATGGGCGAAGCCTATGTCTACATGCCCAGCAGCAAGCAGTGGGGCTCGAGCCTTGGTCGAGGCTCGTTCATGTTCAAGCGCGGTGAGTGGCAGTGCCTGGAACAAGAGTTGATCCTGAACACTCCCGGGCAATCGAACGGAGTGTTGCGGACCTGGAGCGATGGCGTGCTCGCCTACGAAAACGAGAGTCTTCTGTTTCGGACCGTTCCCTACTTGAAGATCGAAGGTGTCTTCTTCTCGACCTTCTTCGGGGGAGGCGATCCAAGTTGGGCTCCACCACACGACACTCACGCTGACTTTGCCCGCTTCGCGACGGGTCCGAGTCGTATCGGATGCGAACTGAGTCACGCCCCGTGAAGTCGCTGCTGCTTCTGATTTGCGCGCTGATCGTGTGCAGCTGCGAGCGGGTCGACGAAGGCAAAGTGATCCGCTTGGCCCATTCGCTCGACGAAGGCCATACTGTCCACCAAGCCATGGTGTTCATGGCGGAGCGAGTCGCAGAGAAGTCGGGCGGCAAGTTGCGGCTGGAAATTTACCCAGGGGGCCAACTCGGCAGCGAGCGAGAATCCCTGGAGCTCCTTCAATTTGGGACAATCGGCATGACCAAGGTCTCGGCGGCAGTGATGGAGAGCTTTGCGCCCGCGTACCGGATCTTCGGTGTGCCGTACCTGTTTCGCGACCACCAGCACATGGTGCGAGTGCTCGATGGAACTCTTGGAAGCGAGGTCCTTGAGGCCGGGCGCCGCGCACGCTTGCTGGGACTCGGCTACTACGATTCCGGCTCGCGACATTTTTATACCAAAGACCCAGTTTCCAGCCCGGCAGATCTTGAGGGCAAGAAGATCCGCGTGATGAACAGTCAATCATCAATCGCCATGATCCAGCAAATGGGGGCGGCGCCCACGCCACTGCCCTTGGGCGATCTCTACACCGCTCTTCAACAAGGAGTGGTAGACGGCGCCGAAAACAACCTGCCGAGCTTTGAGCGTCTTCGACACTATGAAGTCTGCAAGAATCTTGTTCTCGACGGACACACAGCTATCCCCGATGTGCTCGTGATGAGCCTCCCAGTTTGGGAAGGTCTGAATTCCGAAGAGCAAACTTGGCTGCGAGAGGCCGCCCAAGAGTCGGTCGAAAAACAACGAACCTTGTGGCAAGCAGCGGAGGAGCATTCGCTCGAGAAACTGAAGGCAAACGGAGTGACGGTTCAAGTGCCTGAGCCCTCCGTGTTCGGGGAATTTGGCCTGCGATTTCGCGAGACGTTGAACAACGATGCCGAATTGGCCAGCTGGATCAAACAAGTCGAGGCGGTACAATGACTCTTGCGCGATTCAAAAAGCTCGTAGACCGAGCCCTCGAAGCGACGCTCGTGGGTCTCTTTGGAACACTCCTGCTCGCCGTCGTTTGGCAGGTAGTGAGCCGCTATCTCATGGGCGCGCCTTCGTCCTTCACTGAAGAAGTCGCGCGCTTCTCATTCATCGCCTTGTCGCTGCTGGGAGCGGCCTACGTTGCTGGCCAACAAGGGCACCTCGCGGTGGGGCTTCTGTCAGAATCTGCTGAGCTCACGCGGAAAAAATCATCTCGAGCGATTGATTCTGAGCATCAGTCTCATGTTTTCCGTAGCGCTAATCATGGGGGGGCTCGCTTTGGTGCGCACCTCGTTCTCACTCGGGCAAACTTCACCGGTATTGGGACTCCCTCTGGGATGGATTTACGCGACGGTGCCCCTGACCGGGCTTTTGATTGGCTTCTATTTGGTGGCCACTCACTTCTCGCCAGCGGCCAGCCAACAAACCTCAGCGGCCAACCAAGGAACAGCGAAGGAGCGCAATCATCATGAACGGCGTTGAAGCTAGCGTGCTGGCAGGCTCGTTTCTCGGCTTGTTATTTCTGGGCGTTCCCGTGGCCTACTCGGTAGGACTTTCGGCATTGATCACCCTCCTCCTGTCCTTGGACTTGTCTGTGGCTCTCGTCACAGTTTCTCAGCGCATGGCCACAGGGGTCGACAGTTTTGCTCTCCTGGCTATCCCCTTCTTCATTCTAGCCGGTCAGGTGATGAACCGCGGAGGAATTGCAGCTCGGCTGATTGAGCTTGCGAAAGCGACGGTGGGCATGCTGCCAGGTGGGCTCGCCTTTGTGAATATCGTCGCCTGCATGTTGTTCGGGTCCATCTCCGGCTCCGCAATTGCAGCAGCCTCGGCAATCGGAGGCGTCATGCACCCGCGCATGACGAAGAGCGGCTATCCAGCTCCCTACAGCGTCGCCGTCAACGTCACGAGTGCCACGACCGGCATGATCATTCCGCCGAGCAATATCCTCATCGTATACTCTCTCGCGAGCGGGGGCGTCTCCGTCGCTGCGCTATTTGTCGCGGGCTATTTGCCAGGCCTGCTGACAGGCGTTGCTCTCATGGTGGTGTCCGCAGTCATTGCGCGTCGTCAGGGCTACCCAGTGGGCGAAGGAGCGAGTTGGGGCACTTGGTGGCGCCGATTCCGAGACGCAGTTCCCAGTCTGCTCCTCCTTGTGATTGTGATCGGCGGGATCGTGCTCGGAGTATTCACGGCCACCGAAGCCTCCGCGATTGCGGTGCTGTACGCCGCAATTCTTGCTCGCGCCTACCGCGCGCTCAATTGGCGAGATCTCCCCGGCCTCTTTCTCGACGCCGCGAAGACGACGGGCGTCGTCATGCTCCTCATCTCCGCTAGCGTGGCGATGAGTTGGGTGATGGCCTTCGACAACATTCCTCAGAGCATCAGCAACGCTCTTTTGGCGCTCAGCGACAACAAGATCGTCGTGCTCTTGATCATCAATCTGGTCTTGCTGCTCGTGGGGATCTTCATGGACATGACTCCCGCGGTGCTCATTTTCGCCCCCATCTTTCTCCCGGTCGTCACGCGTCTCGGAGTCGATCCCGTTCACTTCGGCATCATCATGGTGCTGAATCTGTGTATCGGCCTCTGTACGCCGCCTGTCGGCTCTGTCCTATTTGTGGGTTGTGGGGTCGGCAAAGTGAGCATCAAGCAAGTGATGCGACCACTCTTGCCGCTCTTTTGCGCAATGCTCGTCGCGCTCATGATCGTGACCTTCGTACCAGCGGTCAGTCTCGCGCTCCCAAGGCTGTTCGGGCTCTAAGAGCGAGGCGCCCGCTGGGCTTCGAGGCGCGGGACGCATCCGGGCAACTCGCATTACCCGGATCGAGAGAGTTTTAGGCGAGCGTCCACACGTTGGAGCACTCCAGGATGTCATCGCGAGGCGGACTGAAGACATCGATCAAAACCGATGCCTCTTCAAAGGTCCAAGCATTGTGCATTTGCCCGATTTGCGCGTGATAGAAATCGCCCGGCGCGAGGACTCGCTCTGCTTCACCAACGGTGAACCCCATGCGCCCCTGCGCGAGATATCCCATCTGCTCGTGTTCATCATGCTTGTGGGCGGTGAATCGCTTATTGGGGGGAAAGCGATACTCAATGATCTGAAGATTCTTTCCGGTGTAGACGATGCGCTGCACATCCCCCTCGACAATCTCCGTCTTGAGATCCGAAAAATTAAAGAACGGGCGAAACATCTCAATATCCATATCGCGCGCGTTGCACAGCCTGTGCCGAACGCGTCCCCTGCAAAGCGTGTCGCACACGCCACATCTGGAGCTCTGTGCGCGAACGGCTCCGACTGATGCGCAAGCTGTACTCAGAGATGTGCAGAAGCGGCGCGAGCTGCTCCTTTGCAGCGCTAGAGATCGAACAGACGTGCGCGTGAAACATCGCAGAAATCCACCAAAAACCCGCTCCTCAGGGTGCCGGGCATGTTCCTTGCGAGGATCTCTTTCAAGCCATGACCTCTCCGCAAACGCCTCCTCCTGCTCCCCGAAAACTCACGCGATTCGCGGCCACTGTCACTCCGTTCGCCGCCATTGCATTGGTCTCTTGCTCAGTCGCATCCAGCGCGGCCCCACCTCAGGCCGAACAGGCCACAGGCGGCACGAATGGCTCATCAAGCGGAGGTGCTGGCGCTGGCGCTGGCACGAGTACCCCCGGTGAGGGAGACATCGACCTCAACGGAAGCGGAGGCAGCTCCGAGGACGACATCAACAAGGGTTGCGCCAACGAACGTGCAGACACGACGCCCCTTCCCGCTGACATTCTGCTTCTCCTGGATCAATCGGGCTCGATGACCCTCGATACGCCTAACCGCTGGGAGCCAGTCACCTCGGCCATGAAGGCCTTCCTGGCCCAGCCTCAGCTCTCCCACCTGCGCCTCGGGCTCCAATACTTTCCTCTCGGTGCGAGCAGCACGGAAGACCCGGCCATCTGCCTGGCTGCCAACTACGAGCACCCGGCTGTTCCTTTTTCCGAGCTTCCCGCAGCAAAGTCCTTATTGACGACTTCAATCGACGACCACCACTTCACCTCCGCCGAAGGTCAGGACGCTGCGCACTGGGGAACCCCCACGCGTCCCGCGCTTGAGGGAACCTTCGCGTACATCAGCTCCTGGGCGCAGGAAAACCAAGCGAGCGCGCCTGTCTTGATTCTCGCAACGGACGGAAAACCTTCGAAGCTCTGTTACGATGAACAGGACGAACTCGACGGCATCGAGGAAATTACGAGTGTCATTGCTAACGCCGCCAGCGGTACCCCGCCCATTCGAACCTATGTCATCGGCATTGGCGAAATCGACCGCCTCGAAGAGTGGGCGCAGGCAGGAGGCACCAGTCGAGGCGCCTTTGTGATCGATGCGGGCGATCCCGAGAAGACTCAAACCGAGTTCATTGAAGCGATGCGCGCCATCCAAAGCGCGGAACTTCCGTGCACCTATGCGATCCCTCCACCAAGCGGAGGTAAAATTGACTTTGATCGCGTGAATGTCGAGTTCACCGTCGATGAAGGAGACCCTCTCTCCCTTTCACGAGTCGCTGGTCCGGGCGCCTGCACCACTGATCTCGATTGGTACTATGACGACGCCAGCCCCCCCACCCGACTCCTCCTTTGCGAGACTGCGTGTGAGACTCTCAACACCAAAGGGGGGTCTCTCGACATCGTCTTCGGTTGCGCAACCGAGATACGTTAAACGAGAGGTACGTTTAGCGAGCTAGCCGAGCAGTGCTTGTACCTTCGCCTTGATGGTGGGGCTCTGACAGTTCTCAAAGAAGTAGGCGGAGAAGTGTTCACCGCTGACAGCGCCTTTCACCAATTCTTGGTCGAGCTCATCGAGAATTTTCTCCATGCTCTGGTGGGTGACCTTCTTGACCTGATCAAGAATCTTCTTGTTTCTCTGCTCAGGAACAACGCGATCTTTCGGATAACCGTTGCCGCTACCGTGCCCAAAGAGCTTCTCGAACAGGTATTCGAGGTTCAGTTCTGCCCCCCATCCGAAGCCCTTGGCGAAAGGTAGAGCCACGCAATTGCCGTCGTTGACCTGGGCAAACATGTAGCCGTCAGCAGGATCGACCAGGTGTCCACAAAGCACGCCTGGAAAACTGTTGCAGGCGAGCATCGCTCCTTCACCAGTACCGCATCCAGTCACTACGTAGTCTGCCGCGCCCGAGTTGAGGAGAATCGCGGCGAGAATTCCGTTCTGCACATAGGTCAGCTGAGAGTCGTCCTCTGGTGAATACATCCCATAATTGAAAACGGTGTGGCCCATGGGTTCCACCACCTTCTTCAATGAAGTCTCGATGATGCTGTTCTTCGCCGCTTGGCTGTTCTCATTAATCAATGCAATCTTCACGCTGTTTCCTTTCGATGAGCCAATTGGTGGCACAATCACCCACAGCAAGAACGATGCCGTGTAAGAATCGCCGCCGCAGTGCCAGCGCACTTCCGCGAGTGCTGCTTCAGAGGACAAAGAATGCGCAAGTTGCGCACTTCTTGAACAAGCACGCGCGTGACGTGCCGTTCCATCGCCCAGAAAACCAACGTTTTGCACGACAAATGCGTGTCTCCGTACCTGGAGTGCACGAGGGAGCCAGTTGGCACCGTTCTCGCACATGGGATCCATGCTGCCGCTTGAAAAATCCCCTACAATTGAGAACGCGAAAGTCGTGATGAACTACCAAGGAGTCGAAGACGAAACCTATTCCAATGTTGTGGGCCCCCCCACATCCCTGACTGGGCCGCGTCTTGTCGCCATCTGGGAGGGCGGCGTCTCAAGTATCCCACTCCCAAAAACGGGCAGGATCGTGATCGGGCGCTCCGTGCGCTGCGACCTTCGGATCGAGCACGGGTCCGTCTCTCGAGAACACGCCGTGCTCAATCTTGGCCCCAGCTTCACCGTCGAGGATCTGGGCAGTTCAAACGGTGTCCGCGTCAACGGAAACGAAGTGACCCCAGGCACGCCTGCTGTCGTGAATCGAAGCTCGCTGATCGAGCTTGGCGCAACGATGCTTCAAATCCAAGAAGCTCCCCATGCGCAACTCATTCAAGATGTGGCCGACGGGGTGGGGCCGGTAGCCTCATCTGAATCCCCCATCGAACAAACCAAGAAGCTCGCGCGCTTAGTCGCGGCCGGCGCGATCAGCGTCATTATCTTGGGTGAAACGGGCGCTGGCAAGGAAGTGCTCGCCAAGTACGTCCACGATAACTCGCCTCGATCCGGCCGACCCTTCCTGCGTATCAACTGCGCCGCCTTCGCGGAATCAATGGTCGAGGGTGAATTATTCGGACACGAGAAAGGCTCGTTCACGGGAGCTCACCAGGCAAAACCGGGACTTCTGGAATCCGCGGAGGGCGGCACTGTATTGCTCGACGAAGTGGGCGAGCTGCCGCTGTCGATGCAGGCCAAGTTGCTTCGAGCGATCGGAAATCGCGAGGTCATTCGGGTCGGAGCGACTCGCCCCCGACCCATCAACGTTCGCATCATCGCGGCCACGCACCGCGATCTGGAGTCGCTGATCGATTCTGGCGAGTTTCGCTCTGATCTCTATTTCAGATTAAACGGGATCACCCTCGAAGTGCCGCCGCTGCGACATCGGCGGGACGAAATACTTCCTTTCGCGGAGCAGTTTCTCAAAGAAGAGGCCAGCCGACTGGGCATTCCCACGCCGCACCTTTCTCAAGGCACAGCTGCGCGACTGCTGGGTTATTCGTGGCCAGGGAATATTCGCGAACTCCGCAGCGTCATTGAGCGCGCTATTCTCCTTGCCGAGGGCGGCACCGTGTTGCCCGAGCACTGCATCTTATCTGAGCGCATTCATTCTCGCCCGGTAGCCAGCCCGGCACCGCTCAGCGCACCCACGGCCGAGGCACCTACCCCTGCAGCCGCCGAATCCTCAACCTCCCCCGCGCAACTCAAGGACGAGGTCCGAGAGCTTGAAAAGCGGCGCATCATCAACGCCATTGCCGAATGCGGTGGCAATCAGACCAAGGCGGCAAAGTTGCTCGGAATCTCGCGTCGTGCATTGCTGCATCGACTCGACACCTATGACCTGCCGCGGCCGAGAAAGACTTCTCCGGAAAAGTGACGACTCCGAGCGCTGTCTCCAGTAGCCCATCAGCATCCCCAGCTGAAGGAGTCGCACCCCTTCCTGCGCCCTACGAGCGAGTCATTGGGCGCTATGCTCTTTGTCGCCCATTCGCTCGTGGTGGCATGGCCACGGTTCACCTTGCAAGACAGGTGAGTGACGAAGGCTTCTCGCGGGTCGTCGCCGTCAAGCGACTTCACGCGCACGTCGCTGAAAGCCCCGAGTCTCTGGGCATGTTCCTGGACGAAGCTCGCCTGGCCAGCCGCATCCGCCATTCGAATGTCGTCCCCACCCTCGATGTCGTGTCGCGTGAGGGAGAGCTGCTCATTGTCATGGAGTACGTACTCGGCGAAAGCCTTTCGTCGTTAGTCCGCGCCAGTTCCGAGAAACATATTCCTATCGGTATCGCCCTCAGAATCGCCATCGACGCTCTTCATGGCCTCCACGCCGCACACCTGGCGACAGACGAAGGGGGTGCACCTCTCGGCATCGTGCACCGCGATGTCTCTCCGCAGAACATCTTGATCGGCGTCGATGGCGTGTCGCGCATCGTCGATTTTGGCATCGCCAAGGCGGCTGGCCGCCTGCAAACCACGCAGAACAATAAGCTCAAGGGAAAAATCGCCTACATGGCGCCCGAACAACTTGAGCGCAAAGACGAACTCGACGCACGGGTCGATGTCTACGCGACGAGCATTGTTCTTTGGGAGCTCCTAGCAGGTCGGCGACTCTTCCGTGGCGAAGACGAAGTCCACACCTTCAAGAAGGCGCTTCACGACGTGGTGCTTTCGCCACGGACTCACAACCTGGAAGTCCCGCCCGAGCTGGCGCAGCTCGTCCTTGAAGGACTTTCCCGAGACCGCGATCGACGTCCTTCCAGTGCGCGAGAGATGGCCCATCGCCTGGAGGAATTAGGACTGGCGGCAAGAGCGACCGATCTCGCAGACTGGGTGAATCAAACTTCACACGCCGGTCTCAGCGAAGCGCGCCAGCGACTGAAAGATCTTGAGAGCGCTCCGGACCCGGCTGTGCTTCTCGAACGAGCTCTACCCTCAGCGACCTCCTGGTCAGAGACCACGGTGCGAAGCATGATCGAGAATTCGCTCGTCCAGAGCGAAGCAGCAACCGACATGATGGAATCCCCGGGCGAGGGAACGCATACGGCCACGATCACGACAGGCAGCATTCGCGGGCCTCGTCGCCGTGGTGTGTTCTGGACTGCGGGCGCCCTAGCAGCGCTATTGGGCGGACTCATTTGGTGGCTATCCCCCTTTCAGAACGAGGCTCCAGCTCCCTTGGCCCCACAAATCGCCTCTGAGCAACCGGACGCGTCTCCGCTACCACCCGCAGCCGCACAAGAAGAAGCCACCCCACAACCAGCTCAAGACGCAGCGATTCCGCGGGCGCCTGGCGAAACCAGCACGGAAACGGCCTCTCCCGCGGTTGGGCTCGACGAACTCCCCACTGAAAAAGATACCCCTCAAACCGTCTCTCCGCCGCGCAAAGCTCCAGCCAAAGTGCAGCGACCGGTCGCCCGCCCATCAAGTACAAAAAAGTCCCCAGCGAACGATTGCGACAATCCATTCACTATCGACAAAGACGGCGTGCGCGTCCCCAAGCTTCACTGCCTCTAGTTCGCGGCCTACAGGGACATCCTCAGCTGGATGATTATGATTCCGCCAACTCACCTTCTGTGCAAAAGTGATGCGGCGATGCGAGTGACCCCAGCGCACACAACAGCAGGTTTCCGTCGGCCCCTCCTGAAGGCTTTCGCCGTCACGATGCTGTTGAGTGCACCAAGTCTTGCTCAATCCGAAGAGCAGTCAACGACGACAGGGGCCCGTGACGCGAAGATGATGTGCGCCCGGGCCTACGAGTCTGCTCAACGTGCGCGCAAAGAAGGCTCACTCATCGAGGCAAAGAAGCAAGCAATTACCTGCGCCCAATCAACTTGCCCAGCCGTTCTCTCGAGCGACTGCGTCAACTGGACGCAAGAACTGGAGTCGAGCATTCCCTCCCATGTATTCGAACTGCTTGATGGTCACGGAAAGCCGGTGGCTGAGTCCTCAGTGAGCGTAGATGGAGGCGAATTCGTCGCGAATTCAGGGCACTCAATCCAGCTCGATCCTGGTACCCACCGAGCGATCCTCCGGGCTCAAGACGGAAACGAAGTCGAAGTCGACTTCGTTTCCCGCGCGGGTCAACGCAATGTGCTCATTCAAGCCAGCTTGCCGACGACTGCCGTCGAACAGAAGAAATCTTCCGCTTCATTCCCCGCATCGGTCCCCACTGCCAGTTGGCTATTTGGAGGCGTCGGAGTAATTGGACTGGGAGCGTTTGGAGTCTTGGGCGCTCTGGGAGTCAGTGAGCAGAACTCCATCGAGTGCAGTCCCAGTCCCCTCTGCGATCGCGACAAAGGAGACGCTGCCAAGTCATTGTATCTGGCGGCAGACATTTCGCTTGCAGTTGGCGTCGTTGCCCTCGCAACAGGGGTCACTTGGTGGCTAGTTGCCCCCCGAGACACCACGACGACATCGGCAGATCTGCGCTTCGACGTCACCCCACAAGCGAGCCGGCTTGTGTTGTCCGGGCAATTTTGATCAGTCGCTCAACCTGCGACGCAGACGTTCACGTTCCAGCTTGATCCGACGCTTGACGGTCGACGGACTCGTCCGAGCTCTCACTGCGAGTTCTTCAGCGCCTCTCTGTTCAAGATAGCGCTCGAGAAAGAGATTACGCACCTTGATCCGACTCGTCGCGAGCGCCCGATGCACGTCGATGTACAGTTCCGCCATCGCGTTCACTGACGGTTCTTGGACCCGATCGAGTTCTACGCGGACGAAGCGATTTCGGCGTCGTAGCATCGCAAAGGCCTTGCGCCTGGCAACCGCTGTGACCCAGTTCTCCACATGTCGAACCCGATCCTGTGTGGTCAAGAGCGCAAGGAAGACCTCCTGGGTCACATCATCTTTCTCCGCATCGCTCATTCCAACAATGTTGAGTTGGCGGAGAATTCTTGCGCGCAGCCGCGCGGTATCTTGTATCGGGTGAGCGCCGTCCATTGCTTGAGTCCTCAAGCTTCGCGGTCCAGCGCCGCGCGCCCCAGAGGAGGTCCCGGTAACATTGAGCTTTGAATGGAATCGTGACCAGTATTTCATTTTCCGTGATCTAGACGGGGGAGAGGCGTAATTCCGTCAGCAAAACCGACATCTCTTCGAGAAAAGACTTCAAGAACCAAGATTGCGCGAACCGCTCCTCATCCATCGATCACAAGTTGCGCAACAAGCGCATTTTCTGTCCCCCCGTCTACGGAATGCGGCTTGTGGAGACTCGAAATTCATCGAACCAGGCGAAGGTGTCTTCCGTCGCTTCGTACTCAGCGCCACTTCCTCCGAGGAAGGCGGAAAGGCGGCGCTACCCCGGTGGTGTCCGCTCAACCGGTGTCAGTTTAAGCATTACTTTCCGCGTGCCCCGGATATGAACACCATGACATCGCCAATTACTTCTTTCGAGCCAACGTAGATCCCCCAACGGAAACCTTGCTTCTCGGTGCGGGGCCACTGCCCTGTGCCCTTGAGTTCACCATTGTAGTAGACCTCGTAGTCCAACCCGTTGTCACGGACCCTGAAGTCGAAGGGTTTGCCCAGGACGTCTTCGTCCATGATTACGTCCTTGTACTTGTTGTCGCGGTGGTTGAGCCAAACATTGCCCTCGTTGTCGACGTTCATGAACACGGACCAGTGATCGACGTTGTTGCCTTTTGCTTGAAAGATGCCGCACCTCGCGTTGCACCCTTCAGACTTGATGATGGTGTAGCGTGCGGTGAACTCGCGCCAGACTCCTTTCTTGGGGATCCATTGCCAGTCGCGGGACTGCGTTTCGCTCCGCGCGGCAAGTGGTCGTGAGTTGCGCACGTTCTCTTCGCCCTCAAAGAGCCGGAAAATTTGAGTGTTGCCATCCTCCTGGTACCAGCGGCTCCAGTTCTTGAATTGCCGCCGTTCCAGCCCTGCGTACCCCACGGTATGAAGTAGGAGGTTATCGTAGATGGCTCTGGTTCCGTAGGGTCCTGTCTCGATAAGCGCGTTGTTGACGTCGATGATCGAGCCGTCAATGCCTCCCGTAGACTGTTTACCGATGGGGATGAGTCCGCGATCCATGATGGTATCCCAGGTTAGGTCTGTGCCCGTTTGGGTGTAGAGCGCATCAGGATCAGTGGGATTGGGAGCCGGAGTCTCCGTCACCCTGGTTTCGTCCAGCACGCAAGGCGCTTCGACCTCGGTGCACATCGCGCCTGAACTCAAAATTGGCCCCGTACAACAATCAGCTCCTCCGCCGGGCCGAGCGCCACACCCATCACCGCCACAGGTTCCACAGCTTAGGGGACAGCAAACTGCTCCGTCGGCGCTCGCGATCCCAGCACAATCCGGCCCGGGCTCTTGTAAGCTACCGCCGGTCCCCTCGGAGGGCTCTGATGGCGCCCCGCCGGTGCCTCCCGAGGCCGTCGAAGACTTCCCGCCCGAGCCGCTCCGGGGGGCGTCGTCTTTGGAGGACGTGCCTCCGGTGAGTGATTCGCTTGAGTCATTTGGGTCGTTATCGACGACTTCGGGCGAGCTGCCGCTTTCCGGGATGTCGGCGGCGCTGCATGCCCACACGGCCGTGCTGACCGTAAAAAGTGTGGTGAAGAGGCGTACTGGTTGGCAGGTAGTCATGCCCAAGGCGTGGCAATCGCCATGCCACTGGCGCGAGACGCCGAAAGGCTTCCACCGACACGAGACGGACAGCATTTTTTCGCTCAACTTGCGTCAGTTCGGCGCAGTGTGTGTGTCCGAATCGCGCAGCTTCTGAACAGTCCCCTTGGAGCGCGGACCGGAGCAGGCTGCCCCTGAGCTTCGATCGGTCGACTTGGTGAGTGCGGTGCTTCAGCGGAGCAACATCTGCCGAATGTCCGCTGGTTCTGCCAGCTTGTTGCCGCCGTCGTTCGCTCCCGTGATCCACCAATAGACCATGCCCGCATCGGAGCAGTCGAACTTGTCGTCCTGGAACTTCACGACCCCGTCGGCCTCAGCGTAGGCCAGGCGATCCCAGATCCAAGCGATGCCCGGCTCGTCGTGATCTTTCGCCCAGTCCCAGGGTGAGATGGGAGTCTGCAATCCCACGTTTTGGTCGCCGATCTGATGCTCGTCGACGCCGAAGTCCAGGATTTGCTTCCAGGTGAAAAAGTCCCCGCTGTTGTCGTTGGCTGGGTGGTGGGACACGACGTGGACGAAGGCGCGCTTGGACGGTTTAGCATCCTCCAGCGCATAGCCGATGATGTCCGGCTCCCCGGCTTCGATGATCCACAGCGGGTCACTCGCCGTGGAGGCGTCGATGGCCTGCGTGAGATCGGCCACGGAAGCACTCTGCTTCGTCCGATTGTTGTAGAAGTCGTCCAACTGAGAAAATGGGCCAAAGAAGTCGATTCCGTCAGCGCAAAGCTGCTGCAGCACCTCCTGCCGGCGCTTCTCATCTTGCCGGGATATCTTATGCCGTGCGTCGGACTCTCCGATGAAAGAAGGCTCTAAGTCACAGGAATGTGACAGATGGACCAGGCGGTCGCTCAGACCCGTTGCGGCGAGCAAGCCGAACATCACAGATGTGGCGCCGATGTCGTCCGGATCCGGCGAGTTGCCGTCGAGGACCAGCGCCAGACGTCCAGCCGGGGGGCGCACGAGGCCGTCGTCCGGCGGGGATGGGGTGCCAGCGTCGCCTAGGATACAAGGCGCGGAAGCATCGCTGCACAAGCTTCCGGATTCGAGGATGCGGCCGGTGCAGCAGGCGTCACCACCACCCTCGCGCGCGCCACAAGCGTCACCACCGCACTCTCCACACGCCGCGGGGCAGCAGACTTTGCCAGAGCTGTCTTGAATCCCATCGCACAGTTCGTCTACCGGCTCAGTCGCGCCGCCTGTGCCGTCTGGCGTCGCGCCACCTGTTCCGGCCGGTATCTCGTCGATGGGAGAAGCGCCGCCCGTGACCGAGTCATTGGACAAGCCGCCACTTCCACTCACGGGGGTCAGGTCGGCTCCAGGAGCAAACTCAGTGGACTCCCCGCCTTCCGAACAAGCGATCACACCGATAGATAGGACGGCGGCGAACACACCGGCGCTCCGAGACAACCTGATTTTGACTTGAGCCATGGCTCCGAAGAAGCACGCGCTGTGCCAACGCGAAGCGATTCTCAAGCCAGCTTTGCGGCACCACGGCAGCGGGACTTCTCGTCGCTGTGCGAAAAGTGCACTAGAGGGTGTCCTAATTGCATCGATCTGGGGCACCTTCTCCTGCCGGGTACAGGCGGAAAGCATCTAATTTGGTGCCGAGTGAGCGTCCCTCCACGCGCAGCGTATGTTTACCTTTGGAAAGTTCAATGTCGTGGTCACAAAGTGTGTGCGAAGCACATTCGTAGCGAGCATCCCAGGCCCAGGTTCCCCACGGCTTTCGAACCATCGTCTTGCGCCAAGCCTTGGCATCCATCTTCGTCCAGATGTCGTTACAGCGATCGTCCGCCGCTCCCATGCAAACACCCTCTTTGTCGCGCCTTCCTCGAAAGCCGAGTCGGTAGGTCCCTGCCTTGGGGATGTCGAATTGGTAAACCAGAATGTGCTTCGAGATCTCGTTTTCTTTGAACTGAGTGTCACCCGTCCAATTGAAGTAGCCGCTGCCTGAATAGCCGGGCTTAGTCTTTTGTTCTCGCCACTTCCCCGCCGGCGAGATGGACTCCATCTCGATACACACTCCAAGTTCATCCGTGTTCCCGGGGTCGGGGTCGGGGTCGGGGTCGGGGTCGGGTTTACTTCCAAGGATACAAGGAGCGTTTTCCCCTGACTTGCCTTCGCAATAGACTCCTGAAGAAAGAATTGGGCCCGAGCAACACTCGCTACCGCCTCCCGACCGGGAGCCACACCCATCTCCTCCGCACTCACCACACGTGGCCCCGCAGCACACTTCGTCGGTGCAAATCGGGCCACCACTAGCTCCCCCGGTGGAACTGGCGCCGCCGCTCGGGCCGTCAGCTCCCCCGGTGGAACTGGCGCCGCCAGTTGAAATGGAGCCACCGGTCGCTGGCGCGCCACCGCTTTCAGCCGATGTCGCGCCCCCTGTCTCGGTACGGCCGGCAAATGGATCATCTGCACCGTCACCCGCGGTTTGTCCCCCTGTTGCCTGATCGTCTGTGCTCGCTTCGGTTTGAGTCAGGTCGTCGTCAGGCGCGGAACAGCCGAGCGACATCCAGCTGATGAGAGAGATCGAGGCAGAGAGGAGCGTTCTTGATTTCATGGTCATGGAATGCGCAAGTCCGCTTTAAGTACGACAGATTCGTTTCTGCACGAGTGGATGGCGGTTTCACGGTTACTAGCAAGTCATGTTCCATCAGGCCTTTCGTGGCGAACTTCTTTCGTCGGCGGCTACCAGATCGAAAACAAAGGGCTGATCGTTCATCGGGAGCTCCGTAGCTCTGCCAGTCGGTTGTGCAGGAGCGGTCCAGGAAGTGTCGCTGCGGCACAAGCTGAAGGGCAATTAGTTCTCAAGCTTCGCAGTCCAGCGCAGGGCGCCCCAAACAAGGTCCCGGTACCATTGAGCCTTGAATGGAGCCCCGTTGTGACCGGGCATCGAATAAACAACGCGCCCCTCATCCACCTCGTGAGCCCAAATCGTCGGACTGTAGGCTCCTGGATTTGCCGCAAGATCAACCGTAGCCAAGACAAGCACGCCATCTTGTTTCCGCAGATCCCCAGTCACCTTCAGGTAGTCGTCCGCGACTTGAAAGGTCTTTGGCAACCCCACAGTCGCAAGATGTTCAACGCTGGTGAGGCTGTAGGTGTCTCCTACGACTTTTGCATGAGCACCAAGGGTCACACCTCCGCCGAGCACCTTTCGAAAGGGCCAATTCAGTTCCACCTTGAGCGCGTAGTGAAAGCCGATCCAGCCTCCACCCCCGCGCACGAATGCTTCGATCGCGTCGCGACCTTGTCGGGAGATTTTCTGCCCTGCGTAGTGAGGGCTCGAAAAAACGAGCACATCGACTTGGCTCAATTTGTCTGGTGTGAAGATGCTCGGGTCATCAGTGATCTCGACGCTGAAGCCGTGCTGCTTTCCCAAGGACTGGAGGAGTTTCTCGTCCTCTCCCACCCCGGTGTGTCCACGCAGTTTGCCCGTCTTAGGGTTCACGTCGACGAGATTGTAAGCGAGCACGCGCTCAAGCTTCGGCTCCGGAGGCTCTACCGGCGGTCCCCCACCGCTTGCCTGCTCTCCCCCGCTGCTCGACGACTGCCCCCCTGTCGCGAGTGAACCGCCGCTGCCACCAGCGGCACTCTCCGCCAAGCCTTCACCCGAGAAGTGACCCCCACTGGAAGCACCTCCTGAACTGGCACCGCCCGTTCCGCTCGCAATGCCACCCGAGGCGCTGGGCACCTCGCCAGAGTCTGAGTCTACGCTTTCTCCGCTACATCCGGCAGCAAGAAGAAGCGCGCCGAAGGCGAGGTGACGCAAAGAGATCGGAGAGCTCATATTTTTAGGGGGCCAAGCAAAAAGGATCGATTTGAGGAATTTCGTTTGCAGTCACGTGAGAATGGGAAGTGTTTTCGTGGTCTCACCGCCGCTCCAGCCCCAACTTTCGTAATCGAGGCCGAGCGCCTGCAGCATGGTGAGGTGGACGTCGCAGATGTTCCCCTTACGGGTGCGAATGTGATTGCCGGTTTTGAGCGCGCCACCTGCCGATCCGGCGAGGATCACGGGGAACTCCTCGTGCTTGTGATGCCAACCCGTGGCGTATTCACTCGTCGCATAGATCATGCTGCTCTCGAGCAGGCTGCTTCCAGTGGGGCTCTGTTCTTCCTTCAGTCTGTTGAGCAAAAAGTTGAGCGCAGTCAGACTGAAGAGAGTGTTACCGATAGCGGTATCCCGCTTTCCCGCGTGGAGACCACCGTGATTCGCCGTTCCACCTGGACCGTTCTGAATCCCCTGCTTGTTGATGCGCAGAGGGTGGGCTCCTCCCGAAATCATGTGACTGAAGACTCGCGTGATCCCGCAACGCAGTGCCGCAACAAGGATATCCGTCTGCAGTTCAAAACGAGCCATCACGTCGAGTTCTTTCGCGTTGGGCTCACCCGGGATCTGACACACAACTGGTGCTGCTTTCAGGCGGGTCTCTATCTCAAACAAGCCTTCCAGATGACGGTCGAGTCGTTCTTGATCCGCCGTCCCCAGCTTCTGGCGAAGCGATTTGGCATCCTCAATCACTGCGTCGAGTGCACTAGCGTAGTGCTCACTCGTCTTGTCGCTGCTTTGAGGATCTTGCACGACATTTCCAAACAAGCGCTGGTAAAGCGTACTCGGATCGAGAATCGGCTTGACGGGCTTGTCCTTCCCATCCATCGATATCGCATTCCAACCGGAGTGTTTCTTGAAGAAACGATCGATGGCTGAGATCTGCACGGAATCGAGCGAGGGTTTCTCTGCGTAAAACTGCGCATCTTTCGCCACCACCCGATCAATGCTGGCTCGGTTGTAGCTGTAGAGCAGATCGCTCCGATCGATGTAGGCAATCTTGTCGCCAGTCAGAGCCATCGTTTGCCCCGCAAAGTGGGAGACTCGTTGGGCAAATTTGAAGTTCGAGGTGGTGATTCCGGTCACCACGTTGAGAATCCCCTGGTTGTCGCTGAGAGGTGCGAGCAGCTCACTCAGCTTGAGTGGAGTGACCCCGTTTCCTCCCGCAGGCGTGTAGATGTCCTTGTCCGCGGCGGAAGCCTTAGGGTCATTTCCCGGGGTCCAGGGAATGCCTCCGCCCCAGAAAAACACGCCGAAGATCTTGGGATTGAGGCTCTGTGCGAAAGCCTCTCCGCGACCAAGGCCCATGCTTTCAAGCAGCGGAATCCCAACCAATACACTGCTTCCTGCAAGCATTCCGCGCAGAGCGGTTCGTCGTGAGATGTGAAACATTATTTTGCCTCCTGGGGCAGAGCCGTGAGAAACCCCTCGCTGCGTATCGTGGCACGCAGAAGTTCAATGAACTGAAAACCACTCTCCTTGAACGCTTGGTGAATCTCCTCGAGGTATGGTTTTTCGGCGCGAGATTCGACTCGCGCATTGGCATAGCGGTAGACCTGCTTGGTGAGGCAGCGCGTAACCTCTTCGTCTTGCCCCAAGACGGCGCCAAGAGCCTTCGCTCCTGAAAAGGTCACCCCATCGATCTCAGAGTTCGCGTCCACAAGAGATCCATCCGGGTAATTGGTGCGAAAGCGGCCGAATTGATCGAAGTCCTCCATGGCAAAACCAATTGGATCCATCGCGTCATGACAAGCAGCACAGACCGGATCGGCGCGGTGTTGGTCGAGAATTGCGCGTACTGAGGTCGCGGAAGGATCGCCAATGTCATCCAGAGGGGGAATGTCGTCCGGCGGATCGGGGATGGACAGGCAGCGGACACGAAACTGAACATAGAGTCCACGATTCGACGGCTTGGTGCGCTCTTGAGCCGCGTCAGCAGTCAGAAATGCGCCCGTCGTCAAAAGCCCAGCTCGCACCGCGTCGTCAGGATACCGATAAGGAACAAACACATCACCTGCGATTCCCGGAACACCGTAAAGCTCCGCCAAAGGACCGTTCAGCCAGTATTTTGAGTCGTCAAAAGAGAGCGATAATCCTTACCTGGTGCGGCGGCCGCAATGGCGAGCCGCATCGCCTCTTCCCGCATCGCTTCGCCGATGGCTTGATCCTTCTCTGGAGAGGCATTTTCAAAGTCCAGGATTCCTGCCGCCTCAAGGTCAAGGTACTCGTCGAAGAAGGTGTGCAAACCATGATCGAGGGCGCGCTGAAAGAGTCGGTCCAGTTCTGCGCTCAGAATCGCTGGGTCCCTCAGCTGTCCTGCGCTTGCCTTGGCAAGTAGCTCCAAGTCTGGTGGCTCATTGGTCACGAGAAATGCAAGACGAGAAGCCAAAGCGTGATCATTATAGACGATGGGTGCTCCAGCTTTCGCAGTTGGGCCATCTTCATGACGGTAGAGGAACGCCGGTGATGAAAGCAACGCAGCTAAGGTGAAGTTCAGGCCTTGCCACAGATTGCCGTCTGAGGTCTTGATGAAGAGATCGCTGTAGCGTGATTTTTCTTCGGCGCTGAGTGGTCGTCGCAGCAGCTGTGCCGCGTGGTGCTCGAAGAACGCCTCGAGACAACTTTCGTCAACGCTCGGTGCTGCCGGACAAGGGAGAATTGATGCACGTAGTGCCGGATCTTCGCTCACCTGCTGGGCGATACTCTTTCCCGCGTCCCAGAAGAGAGCGACCGCAGTTTCCGTGATGGGCTGTCTCGCCGAGCCGATCACGGAGAAGAAGTCGGGGCGGTTGTCGCTTTCGAGATCGGGAATATTCATGGCGTCACCGTAGAGCCCGTGAATGGTCGCGCGGTACTGAGACACCGTTAGTCGAGGAAGTGTAGCCGAGCCGGGCGAACCCACGGCTTCAGGTGACGCGGTGCCTCCACCGCCAGGAGCGAGAGAATCACCACTACCCGAGCCATCAGTCGAGCCATCGGCACCATCACCAGCACGCAGCTCTCCGGTGCAACCAGAGAGAAGAACAGCCGACGGGATCAGGAGCGCGGCAAGAGACAATGAGGTGGAGAACCCTCGCGGTTCTCCCCAGATGCTCCCTTGATTGAATCGTGACCAATTTTTCATTTTCCCTGATCTAGACGGGGGAGAGTCGTAATCCCGTCAGCAAAACTGACATCTCTTCGAGAAAAAACTTCAAGAACCAACATTGCGCTAACCGCTCCTCATCCATCGATCACAAGTTGCGCAACAAGCGCATTTAATGTCCCCGCGTCTACGGGATGCGGCTTGTGGAGACCCGAAACTCATCGAACCAGGCGAAGGTGTCTTCCGTCGCTTCGTATCCAGGGCCACTTCCTCCCAGGAAGGCGGAAAGCAGAAGCTGATTGATCGTCAGCGTGTCGTAGCCAGCGCCCGGAGGTCGGTAGTAGCCAAACACATCTGAACTCAAGGTTGCGTGACCTGCGTTTCCGTCCACCCAACCTTCAAAGAGACCACCATTGCCGCCCTGATCGAGCCTGTAGTGGAGTTCGATGCGGTGCCACTTTCCTGTGGTCAAATACGAAGTGAATTCAAACTCACAGATGCCACCCTCAACGTCCTTCGTCAGATCTCCCCAAAATCTGTCAGAATTATCTTCAAATCCGTCGTTGTCGTGGGGCAATTCCGGGTAAAATTGAATGCTCCCTCCACGGCGCCACATGATGCGCCCCTTCCACCGTTCGTCATCGGTGTTCGCTAAGCTGCCCCCCAAGCTCGGCAGCTTTCCTCCGCACTTGTCGAGCTGGAAGTTATCGCTGAGCTTCATCCAATACGAAAGGTAGAGTTCATCGGCGGTGTAGCTCTGGTCCTTGAAGGCGCCACTCAACGGAATACGCGTATCGACTCCAGAGTCTCCCGTCTTCAACTGGTGCGCTGGAAATCTCACTTTGAGTGAACGACCGCCAGCATCGACACTTTCAAACGGGTCGACTTCCGCTCGATCGCTTCCTGGAGTTCCGTCGTAGAATCCGGCGCCACTTGAGGTGCCCAAGTCCGCCTTGAGTTCCTCTTTGCTGTAGCCTGGGCCAGGGCGTAAGTGATCAAAACTGATGTGCACTTCTTCAGAATCGAGAAGAGGATCAGGCTGAAGAACAATTTTCTGGCCCGACGAAGTAACGAATACATCATGGCGCGTCTGGTAGCCGAGTGCGGCAACCGTCAAGATATCGCCCTCGTAGGCTTCGAGCCGGTAGGCGCCCTTCTGGTCGGTCTTGCTGAATCGAAAGGCGTCCTGGGTGCGCGAAACCAGCGCGTTTTCAAGTCCGCGCCCGCCCGTATCGACCACGAAACCGCTCAGTACCACTGCCGTCCCGGGAGGACTGTCGACGACTCCACCGCGAGTTCCTCCGCCGCCGGCAACGCCCCCGCTCGCGGATCCTCCGCTTGCCAGCTCACCGCCCACTGCGGTCTCACCGCCGGAGCCAGACCCCGTCGGGCCACTCCCTGGAGCCTGACCTTCGGACGGTTGTGCAATCGAGGGAGTTGCTGCGTCGAATTCGGGGTCACCTGCGCCCGCGCTACAAGCGAGCAAGAGTGCGCTCGAAGCGAAACCGAAGAATCGGTCAAATCGCTGAAGGGACAGGGACCCGATGTGTACAACCATGGTCACACTCCCAGCAAGGAGCACGCCAAGCTCTCACACGAGAAAGTTCGTCACCTCCTTGCGCGGGTTGCGCACAACGCGCACTACAAAACACAAAGCGTACCTTGAGTCGGGTCACTTCAACAGCATCTCCTTGATGTCTGAAGGGCTCGATAGCTTGTTGCCACCCTCGTCGGCCCCGGTGATCCACCAATAGACCATGCCGGCGTCTGAGCAATCGAACTTGCCTGTTTGAAACTTCACGACACCGTCCTGTTCCGCGTAGGCAAGCTGCTCCCAAATCCAGGCAATTCCGTCGCTTTCGTGACTTTGCGCCCAGTCCCACGCAGGAATGCTGCTTTGAAGTTTGACATTCTGATCGCCGATTTGGTGTTCTGTGACGCCGAAGTCGAGAATCTCTTGCCACTCAAAGAAGTCGCCACTGTCATCATTGGCCGGATGATGAGAGACCACGTGCACGAATGCTTTTCTTGCCGGCTCAGCCGCTTCCAACGCATAACCGATGATATCAGGTTCGCCTGCCTCGATGATCCAGAGTGGGTCCTGCGCAGTTGAAACGTCAATCGCGTCTCGCAGATCGTTGACTGAAGCCTTCTGCTGAGTTCGATTGTTGTAGTACTCCGAGATCGAATCGAAAGGGCCGAAGTATTTTTCGCCATCCTTGCAGATCTGGGTGAGCACATCTTGTCGGCGCTTCTCATTTTGACTGGAAATTCGATCGAAGGGAGGCTTGAGATCGCACGAGTGAGAAAGGTGAACGAGGCGGTCACTCAATCCGGTGGCCTCAAGAAGTCCAAAAACGACGGCAGTCGCACCGATGTCGTCTGGGTCAGGTGAATTGCCATCGGCCACATAAGCGAGTCGACCGGCAGGGGGACGGATGAGGCCACTCGGGTCAAGCGGCTCGGAACCACCAGACGCTGTTTCTCCTCCTGAGGCGCTGCCGCCAGTTGCAACCGCTCCGCCAGCAGCAGCTGCGCCTCCCGTCGACTGCGCTCCTCCCGTCGACTGTGCGCCTCCACTGCTTGAGCACGTGCCTAGCCCGATGCATTCGGAAGTCATTTCGTTTCCTCCCGATGAAGCGCTGGTGCCTCCCGTAAAATTGGCCGATGACTCTCCCTGTTCTGACGAACAGCCTGACAGGCCCGCGACGAGCGTAACCGGAAATAAGATAAGCGGCGAATGAAATCGAGGACGCGGAGTCGTCATTCTTGTTTTGACGCGTGCGCGTCGCACAACAGGAAAAAAAGCTTTAGATTCCAATGTCTGCGCTTCTCGCGCACGCGAGATGTCCGTCTCTTGCGCTACTTGTACGCAGTGTGATCTGAAAAACGAAGCTTGCCGCGTTCTCAAGATGGCACACCACATGCAGCGCGTCCGCCATGACTTCAATCAGAGGCAAAGTTCTTTGGAAAGTGGGCGTCTTCCTCATGCTCGTAGCGCCTGGGCTGGTCGGTTGTTCTGACGCCATAGACGAAGTGGAACCAGGCGACGGGGATCTGACTCCAGACGTCACACCAAGCGGAGGGGCCGGAGTAGGGCAGTCGACCGGTGGCTTCGTTGGGACGGGTGGTACCGGTGGGGGTGAGTCCCCTGCTGTGCCAGATGGTACTGGAGCGAGCGGCACCGGGGGGACTGCCGTTGATCCTGTTGACCCCGTCGACCCTGTCGAACCGGGCTCACTTCCCGATCCGATCCCCGTTGCGAAGGCGGTTTTCGTCCACCCGGGAATTCTCCACACCCACGAAGACCTCGCGAGGCTCAAGGGCAACATGGGCAAAGATCCGTGGAAGACGGCCTACGACAAGCTGCTCAAGGACCCTATTTCCTCGCTAGAATACGAGCCCACGCCGTTTGCCGTGGTCGAATGTGGGGGATTCAACAACCCCAACATTGGTTGCAACGAGATCAACACTGATGCTCGCGCTGCCTACACCCATGCGCTGCTCTTCGTCCTGACCCAGGACGACAAGCATGCCGATAAGGCAAAGGGCATCCTCAAAGCTTGGGCGGACAAGTTTAAGGATATCACGAACACCAACGCACCATTAATAGCCGCCTGGAACGTTCCGTTTTGGGCCAACGCCGCTGAGCTGCTCCGGTCCTACGATCCGACCTGGAAACAGTCCGACATCAAAAAGCTCGTGGCGATGTTCGACCAGGTGATGCCGGACCTGCACAAGGGAGAAACTACCGATCGCGTCACCAATTGGGATCACTCGAAGCAGGAGGCGTTGATGGCGATTGCGATCTTTAAGGATGATAAGCCTCTCTTCGAACGTGCCGTCAAGCGTTTCAAGAACCAACTGCCCAAGTACATCTACCTGAAGTCAGACGGAAAAACCGCAAAGAACTATAACAAGAATGGTTACGATTGGTGGGGGACAAAGACCTTCGTGGAGGGATTGAGCGGCGAGACTTGCCGCGACCTGGGTCACATGGGGGGCCTGGGCTTCTCGTCTCTTTTTTACGCCATGGAGTCGGCCTGGCACCAAGGAGTCGATCTCTTTGCCTTCTCGAAGGAACGTTTCCTGGCGACCTTCAAACTTCATGGCGCCTGGATGACCGGAGACAAGGTGGTGCCAACGAACATTTGCGACGATGGAAAAGTCGTTGCAAGACTTGCGGACAAGGAAGGGGTCAAGCCACCGAATGGCGGTGGTCGCGAGGAGTGGGAGATCGCCTATAACCATTTTCACACTCGCCTCGGCGAATCCACCCCCTACGTAGAAGAGATGGTGCTTGAGGCGCGCCCCAAGGGTGGACGAGGCTCGTCCCGTTGGGTGAAGAAGTGGGAGACCTTCACCCACGCTGACGAAACGTTCTAAAACGAAGTCGACCTCAAGAAGCGCCTAGCCAGAGCCTCGGCAGGCGCTTCCGTCCCAGATGAGATCGTTCTTGCGGATAGATGTGCGGATGTTGCGCACCAAGTGCACGCATGCTTCAAATCACAGACACAGTGAAAGGTTGCATTGATGTGGTGGTGATGAATTAGACATCTCTGCGTGGAGCTCGCCAAGCCGTAGTGTGTGTTCGGTTACTACGGAGCGATGCACGATGGCACAGCAGAGAATCAATTCGAAAAACGTTTATCTTCCGTTTCTCATCAGTAGCGGATTGCTGCTGTTGTCGGGCTGCTCTTCAGGGGACCCGGGCGACGAAGCAAACCAGGACCTCGGTCACACTGATGACCTGGGTACGACGGGAGGCATGGGCTCAGGACAAGGAACAGGCGGACTCACCTCCGCAGGCGGAGGTGAGTCCAGCACGGGCGGAGCGAGTTCTCCGGGACCAAATTCCGGAGGAAGCAACTCCGCAAGCGGAGGTGAGTCCAGCACGGGCGGCGAGCCTGGCACCGCTGGCCGAGTACCCGAGGTTCCCTATTGCGATGGGACCAAGGAATGGGATGCCGAGTGGGCACAAATGGAGCAAGAGATCCTAGACATCGTGAACATGGAGCGCAGCCGTGGTGCCAATTGCGGTGGTCAGATGATGCCTCCGGTCGCCCCGCTCACGATGGACCCTGAGCTCCAGTGTGCAGCTCGCATGCATAGCCTCGACATGGCGATGCGGGGATTCTTCAGTCACAACAGCCCGGATGGGGAGGGGCCAGGCTCTCGTATGGAGCAGGCTGGATACGAAGGCCGGACCTGGGGGGAGAACATTGCCGCAGGAAGTCCAGATGCCGAGGGCACGATGGACCAATGGATGAACAGTCCAGGGCATTGCACGAATTTGATGAGTGATTCGTTTGCTCACATCGGTGTCGGCTACTCTCCGGGTGGTGACTACGGGCACCTCTGGACTCAGACATTCGGAAACAAGTGAAGCCTTAAGCTTTCAGACTCTGAAGCTCCCCACCGTACTCAGCTTCACCGAAGTGACCCACCTGGGGGCAACCTACCCCGTTGATCAGCGAGGTCAGGATGCGGTTGTGGGGGATGTTCTCCCCGCTTTTCCCAGAAGCCCACGGGATATAACGGCCAGTCTTGAAGTAGCCGTCGAAGTTGCCCCCGAGGATCCAGGTAAGGTTCTCCGTTTTATGATTCGACCCGCCTTCCTGCATGTTCGCGAAGACCACCACGGTCGTCTCAATCAGGGGGCGTCCCTCGGCATCCGTGGTTTCCGTCAGCAGGTTCATCAGATGCGCGTAGCGATCCACGTAGAACTGATCGGAGTAGTTCTTCAGCTTTCCCTTATCGTGGTGCGCAATGTTGTGGTGAGTGCGGATCTGGCCGCCGTTCTGAGTTCCCTCGGGAGCCACGGCATTGAACCCTTTGTCTTTATTCGCGAGGAAGGGAAAGGAGATATTGTTGTTCGCGTAGTCGGACCAGAACAGCGTCACGGCTCGCGTCAGATCGCAGGCCAGTGCCACCGAGGCAAGCTCAGCCTGCGCCGTGAGAACTTTGTCGTAGTTCGGGTTATGCGTGGTCAGCTGGTAGTCAACCCCACTAGGCGGTGGCGCCGAGGGCTCGCAAGCGTTCACAGCTCCGACAGTTTCCGTCACCCGGCGGACAGCTTCGAGGTGGGACTCGATGCGCAACTTATTCTCCGCACCAAAGTGGTTGTGCATCGCCTGGAGTTGGCTCGTGGTGTGGTCCAGGATGTGCTTCTTACCCGCGATCGCTTTGGCGAGCTCCGCGCCTTCGAGGAGTTTTCCATCCCCGAACATGTCCTTATAGAGTTGCTCCATGTCGTCATAGAGCCCGGTGGTATTCTGGCTTCCAGGCGTGAGAGGCGCGCCCTGGTAAGAGATGAATCCACGACCGTTGCGCTTCGTGGCTCGCATGGCCAAGGGCTTGAAGCGAAGGTTTTCTGCCCCAGGAAGACTGTTCGCGATGTGCACATCCACCGAGGGGCCACCGGCCGTCATCTTCCAGCCATCTGGCTGCGAAGGTCCATCCACACCGTGGTGCCCGGTCAACATCATCGGTGACACGGCATGCCCACCGATCTTTCCAGGCCCATCTCCTTTGTCATTGCTGACCAGGTAGGTGCTGTCCCAAGCGTGCTGCAGCTTGATGCCTCCCACGATGAGCAGTCGCTCCTTGTGCGCTTGAAGCGGCTTGAGAGGAGACTCGTCGCCCGCTTTGATGGAAAAGTTCGCACCACTTCCATTGGGCAGCCACATGCTGGTGTATCCATTCGGGACCACCACCACGACGACTCGCTTGGGAACAGCGGCGGACTGGGCGACGGACGCGCCTGACATGAGCGGCAACATGCCCGCCGACAAACCGGTGACCTTCAAGAAGTCTCGACGTTTCAGGGCCTTCATTGGATTGATTCTCCTTCTTCAAGGGCGCGGTAAAGGAATGCGCGAGTCGTGGTCAGAGCGACCATCAGCTCTGCCAGGGTAAAGTTTTCTGTTTCGAATTGGCTGTATGCCTCTTGGAGAGACGCATACTCGGACTCCGCTTCGTGACGGCCAGTGGCAAAGCGGAACCATTGCTTGGTCACGCAAGCTTTCACCTGCTGACTCTCACCGATGAGCTGCCCCAGTTCACGAGGACCGGAAAACGTTTCGCCTCCTGGCAAGATACCTGAAGCGTCAATCGCAAAACCGTGCTCATCGAGTTCGCGGATTGCACCAGCAGCATCGAAGTTACCCAGACCGAGTCCGAGCGGATTCAACCGATTATGACAGCCAAAGCAGGCGCCACTCCCTGTGAGTTTCTCCAGATACTCGCGCTCTGAACTCATCAGCGCGCTCTCTGGTTTATGAAACTCGGGAAGATCGGGCGGTGGTTCCAGCTCTTCGCAGAAGACTTTCTCCAGCAATAGCTTGCCTAGACGGAAAGGATTCGGAACTGAAGCATCTGCCGCTGTCGCAAGAACCGCTGGCATCGTGAGAAGGCCCGCCCGCTCTTGATTCGAGGGTAAGGGAACCGGACGAAGCTCTTCCCCTACAATCCCGGACAGTCCATAGAGCACTGCCGAGTGCTCGTTGACGTAGACTTCTTGAGTGGAAAACAGCTCCTGAACACTGCCTCGCTTTTCAAGAACCAGCTGCCGGGAAAACGCTTGAACTTCTGCGGCAATCGCTGCCTTCAAGTCGTCGGTGAAGTAGGGAAACCGTGATGGGTCCTTGAACAGATCTTTTGTCAGCCCGAGTTCGAGCCACTGTCTGAAGAAACTTTCGATACCGGCTGCGGCTTGAGGAGACGCCATCATCTCAGCGGCCTTTGCCGCAACCCCCTGCGGTGTATCGAGGGCACCCGAAGCGGCGGCCGTCATCAGATCCGCATCCGGACCCGAGCGCCAAAGAAAGAACGCAAGGCGCGACGCCACCTGGTAGCCGTTCAACTTCACGACTTGTCCATCCACCGAAGCCGGTCGGTGACCATCCTCCCAGCGATAAAGGAAGTACGGAGAGTTCAACCAAAGCTGCAGCAGGTTGAGAGCCGCTTTCTTGCGTGTCAGACCAATCTCGTCCTTCGCCGTTCGAAAATACGACAAGAAGGACTGAAACTCCGCATCCTCGATGGGTCGACGAAAGAGCAGTGCGCCCACCCCGTCCGCGAAGGTCCGCAAACACTCTTCGTCTGCAGCGGTGGCGATGTCACAGCCCATGACGGCGTCAAGCGTCGGCTCGAGGGCGTCTGCGATTTCTTGTGAAGCGTCGTAGTAACGGGCCACATGCTGTTCGGATATTGTCGTGACCTCGTCAAACCCTGACTTGCCTTTGGTTTCAGTGGGGAAGGAGGCGCTCGCGTCAAAGTCCACACCCAGTTGAGAGCCGAAGATCAATTGCAGCGTGCGAGTGTACTCCTCCGCGGTGAGCAGCGGTGGATCAAACCGAGTCACTGCTAAGGAATCGCCAGCCATTCCTGGCTGCCAACCGGTCGGGACGAGATTCTCGCCGGGAGTCTCCCCGCCTGGACCACCAGGACCGCCGCCGCTACCGCTAGTAGCTCCGTTTTTTTCTCCCGGCCCATCGCCAGAAAGTACTCCAGTGCATGCGGTGGTGAGTGCAAACGTAAAGGCGAGGAGCGAAGCCCTCCCCCACCCTCGAGACTTCTTGGATTGACCCATGAATCATTAGACGTACCGGGCACTCGGTCCAGGCAGAATTTCCGCCGGAACCTGCTGGAATTATTATTGTTTTTCGTTGAACAGCCGCTGCGCTTCAAGCGCAGATTAGGGACAACTCGCGAACTGTTTCGTGCTCACCAAGTCGCAAATTTGCGCAACTCGTCAGCTTGTACCGCGACAGCCCCGGCCAATGTTTCCTACCTATGCGCAGCGATGGCAGCGACCCTGCCATCCCGCGACTCTCGCTCCGTGCGTTCGCCCAGTTAGCGGACGATGATATGCGGGTCGTCGATGACGACCTCGCAAGCGTCCGCCGGGGTGAGATATGTGATGCTGTTGTACCAAAACTGCTGGGCGCGAAACAATTCCTCGGTCGTCCACTGCAAGCTGTAAGTGACCCATTCGTCTGCCCAGACGAATGCGTGGCCCGCCGCGATTTCCTTCGTCACGCCGAAGAGGTAGTTGTCCTGCGTCAGCGTGGGCACCCCCAGCGCATCCAGATCCTCGACCGGGCGCCCATTGTTCACCAGGACTGAGAACCCCACCATGTTCGCGGCGATGGGGCTTTCCGGATTCCATTCCGTCACTTCTCTCAAGGAAATGCCTCGCCCCGCGGGGCTCGTGCGGTAGGCGATGCCTAAAGGCTCGAGAATCGCGTTGACGACACCGATTTCTGCCGAAGTTTCGCTGTAGCCCTGCAAGGTCATGATTCCGTTGCCCGCCTCGACCCATTCCTGGATCGCGAGGATCTCCTCATCGGTGACCGTCCAGGTGGAAATGTTCTGCAGGATGAGGATGTCGTACGCTTCCAAGGTGGCGGCGTCGAAAGTGAACTCGTCGGGGAGACTCGCGACCCGGGCGTTGCTCTTCGTATTGAGCCAGGTGTCGAAAGCATCCGTTTCACGGCGGCCCACTTCACCGATGTTGGCAATGGCAATACACTTGCAGTTCTCACCGTTTTCATCGCAACGGGTGGGTTCTGCAGTGGACACCGTCCCTGTTCCACCATCGGGGGGAAGCTCTGCTCCACCATCGGGCGGGAGTTCAATCAGCGGGGCGCCACCAGGATCCGACGTTGATCCCTCGCCGCCGGTCCCATCGGAGCCGGAGCTGACGACAACGGGGGAGGGCGGTATCGATGAGTCGCCGCCAGCTGAGCACCCCAGGCCGGCCGACAGCGAAGCGGCAGCAAAACAACCCAGAGCCCAACGAAACCCCCACTTTCCGACCTCGATCGTGTGCTCAACCCGGCGTTCGCTCATTCGTTTGTTCATTTGGCCTCCCCTTGAGGCTAAGCCGTGGACTTTCCTCCGTCCTTGCAGATCGTGAAGTTCAAACCCGCTCAACTCTCTTGACGGTCCATCTGGTCCAACTTGAGCCTCCCAGCGCACTAGCGGTGATGAGTCTCCACTTAAAGCCGTTTGCGCTCGTCCTGCTCCCAGCTCTTATGGCGGCGTGCAGCGCCAATTCAGCCGATCCCGCGCAGGAAGCTAGTCGGAACGATTCCTCCGCTGGCGGGGCCCCCGCACAACAATCAGTGTCCTCTGGAGGCGATACGAGCACAGGAACCGGTGGCGGTACGCGCGATGCGTCAAGCGGCGGAGCCTCTACCTCAGCCGCAGGAGGGACCCAAGCAGAAGCCACGGTCGGTGTCTTTCTCGCTCAGGGCTCTTTTGGACGTTCGACCTTCAGTTGCGATGACGGGCGGACCTGGATCATGAACCGATCCTATGATCTTGAAGGTGCGCCCGAGTCTTGCGGAATAGCGGCGCCAGTGTGACTGCCCGACTATGATACTCGGGTCCATCTGCGAAACAGGCGCGAGGTTGCCGTGTCCCACCGCGACCATGCCCTGCGTGCCCACATCGACCAACTGGGGTGCGGTCTTGAATTCGTGCGCCTCCCACAAGATCTCGCTGGCATCAGACGAAAGGACGCTCACACCAAAATCGCCCACGACCGAGTCGTGGTCCGCCTGGTCGACGAGGTAGGTCATGGTGCAAACCGACAAGTCGTTCCCCACCACGTAGGCGGGGCAATCCGAAACTTTGCCGCCAGGAGCTGGGGTAAGAGGAGGCGGTGTACCCGACCCCGAGCCATTGGTTCCCCCGGCATCACCGCCGTTTCCACTCTTGTTCCCGGCCTCGGTTTCTTCAGAAGAGTCTGTCGTGGAACCGGGCTCGTCGGACCTCTCACCCGTGGAGGAATCGCCGGCGCAGGCCCCCGTTACCGAAATCGGTAGCAATAAACTCAGTAGACCGACTTGAACATAGCTTTTGACTGGCATCGACACCTAGGTGCCACGGGCGCTCAAAAGTGGACCACGTCGACGGGCGCGTCCCCCCTGACTCACCCCAAGCAGACTGCTCGCGAAAGGCCTTTGTCTCGGGCCGCGTCTCGTCGAGGGGCCAATTATGTCAAGTAAACCTTACAGCGTTGTCAGGTATGCTTAACATTTTGCCCCCCCTCTGAAGCTGATGTCTACCGACGCCTGTGCGCGGCAACCATTCCGTCCCTCCTTTGGCTCGAAAACGAGAAGAGAAGTCTGAGCTACTCGGCCACGTCAGCGCAGTAGCGCAAGCGATTGATCGGTGGCTGCGGCAGATTGTAGAGATAAAAATCGCCGCAGTTGACGATCTCAATCGAAGCACTCCATTCACAGGGATCGCCATTCCAGTTGAAGCAGACACTGGCGCTCACAACGCCCTCATTCACGCTGGGATGAGCGCCATCAAGCCACCCGGGAGCATGCGTGCCGCAACTGTATATCTCCGGCGCAGATTCGGGCATCTTGCCGTCGCCGACTGCAAAGCGATACCAGTCAGCCCCCGCCCAGTCTGGGCTAGGACTCCAGTGGGACACGTTGTCTGTCCTCGCGTCCGAAGAACCAAGTGTCTGGTCGACAACTCTGCTGACATCGTCGAATTCCGCGTAGGACAACGCACACTGCGCATCAAGTATCCACTCACAGCTTGTGGAGCAGCTTGCGCTTCCCGCTAGCCCATCGTCACAATCTTCGCCGTTCTCTTCATCAACTACTGAGTCCCCGCAGAAACTGGTCTCTCCAGCAACAGCTGCGCACGTCTCGTTGCAAACGGTGCATTCCGTCTCGCCATACGTACAAATTTCAAGATCGTTGTTGCCATCGTCGCAAGTCTCAGAGGCCTCTTCATTTGTGTAGCCATCCCCACAGACCTGCAGGGAGCAGTCGTGATCACAAAGAGCACTATCCACTCCCGCGGAATCACACTCCTCTACACCATTTGTCACTGCGTCTCCGCAAAGAGGAGGCACGCAACTGTCCATGTCGCCGCACACACCGGAGAGGCAGTCTTCTGAAGAGTCACAAGCAGCTAAGTCTTCGCACGCTGAGCAACTGTTACCACAATCGACATCGGTTTCATCGCCGTTCGCAACGCCATCTGTACAGCTAGGTTCGAGGCAAATGGAGCCGTCTGCTAAAGATGCTGCCCCTCCCTGACCACCTGCTCCCCCTTGACCCATCCAATCACCGCTGCAAGAGCCCGATTCGCAATCCGAGTTTAAATCACACGAATCGCCGACATTGCAAGCATCACACTTGCCTCCACAGTCGACATCAGTTTCGTTTTGATTCTTCTTGCCGTCGTCGCAGGTAGCTCCTGGCTTCTTGTCATCCTCAGTTGTTCCACCGGTGGAACCAGCATCATCGTCTTCCTTGGCACCACCAGCGCCTCCGTCGCTTTGGATTCCCGAAGGGTCCTCCTGCTCCGTATTGTCCGAACTGCACGCTGCAACAACGCCAGCTGCGCCTAGTGCCAAAGTTAAGTATGGTGATAAAAGTAGTTTCTTCATTGTACTCCCGATGAAACTGAATATGAGACAAATCTAATGGCGGATGCGTACATTCTGTGCATCCGCATTCGAAAGGTGGCTGCACCATCTTTCTTTACAAATAACTAAACTCCTGTTCGGCAGAGGTGAGAATTGCAAGCGCATCGCCGCCGCCACTGCCCCCAATCAAAGAGGGCACAACGACGGTCGAAACTTTGCCTCCCTTCGACGGGACATCTGATTTTAGCGACAACTCCATTGGGCACCGTAGTAGAGCCCTCCGTTGTAGATGAACCCCTTGGAGCCCTGAGGAGGAGAATAGACGTAGCAATTCGCGCCGTCATAAGCGGAGCCTGACATCGGGCAGTTTGTGCTCGCATCCCCGGAGACGTAAAGGTTCCCGTTGTAGATGAAGGGATCCATGTGCGACGGCGCGACAAAACAGTTTGCTCCATCAAACCAAGAGCCAGCAATGGGACAGCTCCCCCCGACGTCACCGTAATAGAGATGACCGTTGTAGATGAAAGGTTTGGTAGGGGGGTGACCAATGAAACAATTTGCTCCATCAAACGTTCCCATCGGACAACTAGGCAAAGGCGAATAATAGAGGTTCCCCCCATACACGAATGGCTCGGTACCACTGGGCGGCTTACCCACGAAGCAGTTGGCTCCATCGTAATTGCCTCGGGGGCACGATGGGCTGCCCATCGTCAAAGCATTGCTGTCGTATTCCCCCACCTTGATCCAAAGAAACGCGTACTTCGCATGAATGATTTGACTGACCGTGTAGCTTCCGGCTTGCGAAGGAAAAAACTGGGTAAAGGGCGGTTGGCACCAGAGTTGGTCTCCGCACGTCTTGATTTCCTTGGAGTCGATTTCGCTGCCATTTCTCTTCAGCTTGAAGCGATAGCGGACTGAACTTGCCGCGTAGTTGACGCCCTCGACGTGGATGTTCCCGTTGCCGCCGTAGCAAGCGTTCTGCAGCTCGGTCAAAACGACCCCCAACGACTGTGCCTGGCTCTTCGAAACCACTTCGGAATCGATTTCTGTGGTCTCAGGGGCGCCAGGGATCGCCACGTCAGGCTGGTCGAAGGAAATCCCTTCCATTTCTGCAATTGTCAGAGCCTTTTCGACCAAGCTTTCCAACTCCGCAGGGGGCGCGTCGATCATCCATTCTCCGGTTTCGGCGTCGAGGGTGCCGTAGTCTCCGAACAACTGCGCAAGCTTCTCTTGACCCGCCGTTGAAAATTCAACCTCTCCGCTGGGAATAGAATGCTCATCGCCGACTTCATTCATCGGGCTCGTACATCCAACACTGGAACCTAGAACCGTGAACATCACGGGGATAAGGATTCTTCTCATTTTCATTCTCCTTCTATGGCCATCGGCCTCTGTGTACAGACGGGTTACCCAATCTGGACTCATTAGAAGGAGTGCCCTCAAGATCACCCCTCGATCGACTCACGCGCCCAACGCAAAACCCTCTCCCTCGTTCGCTGCTAACGACGTGATACTTCCATTCGCCTACTCACTCTCAGGCTGTTTTGAGTTCCGGGAGGCGTTTGAGTCCCCGAGCTGGCTGGACCCGTTGGGCAGTCCAAATGTTACAGGCTGCTTGAAGATTCATCCAGGTACCCGCATCTACCCCGAGGACCGCTTCAAGGCGCAATGCTGTCTCAGCGCTCAGCGAGCGCTTCCCAGTGGCGAAAGAGGAAATCGAGCGACTGAAAAGCCGCCGAAATCCCAGGGTCATGTGATACGGTATCGCTCCTATGTCTTCTCTCCTTGAGCTACCGTGCTTACGTTTCTCGGCTCTCCTCCTGGCCTGTACTCCTTTGGGGCTCGGCACTCTTGCCTGCGGCGGAAACGACGGCGCTGGAAGCGGTGAATCGAGCGCTGGAGCAGGCAATGCGATGGTCCCCGGCGCTGGCGGCGTTGGCACCGGAGGAAGCTCTGCTGGCGTCGGAGGCGATTCCTCAGGCGGGACAGGAACCGGAGGCGAGGGTTCAGCGCCGACTCCTGAGACATGCACCGACGAGTGTGCCCTCACTGATGAAGCTGTTTGTGCAGACGCAACGACGCGACAGTCTTGCCAGATGAATAGCGCTGGATGCCTTCGGTGGCATATGGAGGTTTGCTCTTCGTGCAATGACGCGACCAATTGCGTTCCCGTAACGAACATCCAGTGGGGTGAGCAGGGCGATCACGCCTCCGACGTGGCCATCGCAGCCGATGGCTCGCTGTTCGCGACGACGAGCACCACCGCGACACTGGGTTTCACGTACTCAGGCCCGGCCCAGTGGAGGGATATTGTCCTCCTCAAGTGGGCCCAAGACGGTACACCGATCTGGGCCGCCAAGTTTGGAACTAAGACCCAAGAACTCGCTCGCTCCCTGGCGCTCGGTCTAAGCGGTGAAATCTATGTTGGCGGGCAGACGACCGCGCCCTTAGGGGAAGACCCTTACATGGGCAAAACGGATCTCGCCATCGCACGCGTTTCAGCAGAAGGTGAGGTGGAATGGGTGCACACCTGGGGTTCGGCTGGAACGGACGATATGAAGGCCATGGCCATATCGCCGACCACTCAATCCGTGGCGGTCTTGGGTCACACGAAGGCAGCCCTCGACGGTCAAATACCCATCGGCGACGTAGATATCTTCGTGACCGATTGGGGCTTTGACGAGCAAAAGGGGGCGACTCACGTGTACGGCACCGAAGCCTTCGACTTCCCGAATGCTCTCGCAATCGACGACGCCGGCAATCGCTACATCGTGGGGCAGACCGAAGGGCAGTTCGAAGGAGAGACCGCTAGCGGCGGGATTGATGCGTTCTTGCTCAGTGTGGATTCGAACGGCGCCCAGCGCTGGGTTCGACAGATCGGAACAACAAGCAACGAGAATCTCCATGGGGTGGCGATGGCGGAGGGGCAAGTCCTCGTTGTCGGGTCGAGTTCCGGGGATTTGGATGCCAATGACGACGTGACCGTCGAAGAAGGTTCCTATGCCCCCTTCGTGGCGTCTTACACCAGTGACGGCACTCTCAATTGGCTACGCCAGTTCTCTGATGATGTGGGAGCCACTGCGTTCCAGATCAGCGTCGCACCGGACGGAGCCATTTACGTGCTCGTGGAGTCGTCGGGAAATCTTCCCAACCGGCCCAACCCAGGAGTCTCGGCAACGGCACTCTACTTGACCCGTTGGACCACTACGGGCGAATTCGAGTGGCTCCTGGGCTGGGGTACCGACAGCGTCACGCGATCGTCAGCGCTAGCAGCTGGTTCGAGTGGCCAACTGCTCGTCGGTGGTTCGACCCAAGGCACCTTTCCAGGCTTCGAGACGACAAGTCCAAGCGGCGGCGCCTTTGTGTCCCTGCTCCAGCTTGATTGATTGAAGAGAAGGAACCCTGGCTTGAAAATGATGGGTTGACGGTAGGGTCCTCTCTACCTCGAGCCCGCACAGACGTCACCATCTGTGGAGGTGAGCCACTGCCGCAGTCTCCTGGTGCGGGCTACTGTGAGGTTGGTCTTCTCCTGGGACAACACTTGCCGCATCCTCCCTGAGTTTGGTCGCCTGCGGCGGCGGAGACGGCGCCCCGGGTCCGGGCGATGGTTGAAGAAGCAAGTCTCATGACCCGTCACAAACGTGTAGTCACCGGCTAGGGCACCTCGATCGAACCCAGCTCGCAGGCATTCGCGGGACGAGCCTCCCCGCGCTGATCAGTGGCAGGGCACGACGAACCTTTATTAAGCGCTCCGCTTCCCTCGCCGGGAAGGAGAGTTGGCGTTGGACCACCGTGATCGCTCAGCTTGGACAGCTTCGGATCGGCACTAATCAAAGTGTCGATACAAGTATCGCCGCCAGCGTCACTCGTGTCGCTTCGCCACTGAAGGACATTCTCACCCATGAATGTGTCCGAACAGTTCCTCGCCTGACCCCACGGATTTCCTGAGTCGTTGTCGACGAAGAGGGTGTTTTTAAGTTTGAAGTGACCACCAAAGAGCGCGCCGCCGTGCCCACCTGCATAATTTTCGGCCAGCGTCACGTTTTCAAGGCTTGGGCCATCTCCAAAGATCGCGCCGCCGTAGGCCTCCGAATGATTCCCGAAGAGCGTCGTATTTCGAAGGAGACAGGTCGGCGCGCAATCGAGATAGAGCGCCCCGCCGTTGCCGATGCTCTGATTCGAGGCGAACGTCGAGTTCTCAATCGTAATCGCACCATTGGAGATCCGCATCCCTCCGCCCAGCGAACCGCCGCCGTCATTTTCCGCGATGGAGTTACTCGCCACCGTTGTGCGATCGATCACAACTTTGTCCGGCGGATAAACCCAAATATAAGCGCCGCCGCCAGAACCCGCTCCCGAGTTTTCCTCAAGAAGCGAACCGCAAATAGCCACGGTTCCTCCCAGCTCATCGTCAGGACTTTCAGACGCGCCGTCAGTCCCAATCGCTCCCCCGTCACCCATTCCTTCCTCCGTATTCGCGACATTTTCTCGAAATTCGGAGTCCACAATCGTGATGGGCGAAAGCAAGCTGTAAACGGCCCCTCCATACCACGATCTGTTCTTCAAAAAGACACTGGAGACGATAGTGAGCTCGCTGCCAGTCCATACTGAAACGGCTCCACCACCACGCGCAGCCTCGTTGTCTTCGAAGATGCAACCTCGGACTTCTACCTTGCTCCGCCAATTACCTGCGACCGCGCCGCCTATGCCCTCAGGCTCCATCGTCGACGCCGTCTTGCCGCCAACGAAGCGGAGATTTCGGACCGAAAGAGTCGAGCCGGAGGCGACGACAAGAATTCTGTTTTTCTTTCCTCCATTGAGCGTGATCTTTGATGCACCATCAATCACCGTTGGCTTCTTCACCTCGAGCGGAAGCGTGATCGGAATCGTGACGGCGTCCGAGCCACAGGAGAATCGAATCGAACCCCCGGCTGCGATCGCTGTGCTGAGCGTCGCCTCTGTGCAACTGGCCGCGCTGCCATCACCGACCACGTGTTCCTCGGCTGGAACATCCCATGCCTGAGGCGCGTCACACACGGGAGAATCGATGGGACTCATACCAAGCGAACCTGCTGCGCCCGGCGTGCCCGCAGTCCCGCTCCCACCGGTCGGGTTCGATGCTCCGCCACCGCTGCCGCTGTTGGAGTCAGCGCTCAAAGAGTCAGTCGGAGTTCCCCCTCCGCAAGCTACGCTCCCACAGCCGAAAAGAAAGCAAAGCAAGACCGCAAGAGGTGGCGAAAAACTGTGCTCGAAGGTCTTCATTGCTTTCCCGAATCCCATGAGCAGGCTCCGACCAAAAGGAGTTCAAGTTCTCCCCCTCTAGGTGGAATTTGCGACCCCGGACTCTGCTCTCGTGGAATCGGTGCCAGAAGAGTCGATCTCCGACCCAGGGCGGACTTCACCGCATAGATGACCCCAGCAACACCCTCAAACGTCAGCTCGGGCTCTTCAGTGAATTTTTTGGCGCATTCTTGCGAAAGAAGTGGTCTCGACTTGGGTCGCCGACCACGATTGGAAGGCCCATGTAGCCCAGCTGGCTGTAGGTGGCATCGCCTTCACCCACATCGAAAGGTGGGAAAACGGTGCATGGGTTCGCAAGTGGGAGGAGCAGGACCGGATGCTCTGCGAAGAAGGGCTGAAAATTCAAGCCGCGTGTAGCAGGAGAATCGGTGGCTTCAGCCTGCCCCCCAGTCTCCTTCCAGGTAAGTACCGTCTGGCGCACTACGAGACTAATGCTCTCCTCTGGGAATCCAACACTTTCACGATCACTGCGGCTGACCCTTCTTCGCTAGGGGCGTCAACCTCCGACCCCGATGATCGGCGAGCCAAGGAAGCTGAAACCCTCGCCGTAGTCGAAGGCTACGTCCTCCGAGCAGCGGAATCAGACCCAGCGAAGATTCAAGTGATTGAGCAGGATTCGGGCGAAACGGTCTTTCAAGTCGTTCTTGAGGCCGCACCTGACCCGGACGCTATTGAGATCTACGGAAAGTATTGGGTCTTCCACTCAAAGGTGCCCGACTGTTCCTCTCGTCCATGATGCACGTTGGATCCTTGAGCGTCGAGATTCCACGGAGACCTTGAGCCCGAGGACGCAGTTCGTCGCAATCAGCATCGACACGGGCAAACAGCAGTGGGCCACCGAACCAAGGTACGAGGATGTCTACCACTCCACACCGCGTGTACTTGCCGACGATCACTTTGTGTACATTTGTGAAGCTGATGCAGTCGTTCGCATCTACTCACATGGTGGGTCTCTGGATGGTTCGTGGGGCACACCGAGTTGCGGGGCAATGAGGTTGAACGGCGGTAAACTCAAGCTCTCGTGGGATCGCTCCAGCTCTGAAGCGGGGAATGGTCACGAAGTGATTGGACCGGACCAGTGGGAGTCCGCTGCCAGAAACGTCACCGTGCAGGGCAAGATGATGCCGAGTAGCGAGAGGGGTGGTGTTCAACCCTTTTCAGGGCTCGTTCTTGTCGGTGAGGAGACTCTCAAGCCAAAACAAGATGGGACTTTCCAAGGCTCAGTCAAAGGACGAGGTTGGGTAGCCGTGCGCCCGCTACCTGGGATGGTTCCTGATTTTCCTGTTGGCACCCGGACGTTGCTTGAACCGACAACCACCAAGCTGGACGTAGGCTCTCTCGAGATCTACTGGGACGAGCATTGAGGCCGGGCACTCTCGCTATAGATCGGAACCGCTAGGGAAAGGACGATGAGCGTCAGGCTCATGGGAGTCGGGTGTGCGCGGCGCCTCGCGGAAGGCGCGAGATGCAAAATAAACATTACATCGCGTCAGGCATACTCTACATTTTGCCCCTCTGAGGGTTAACATTCGCCTCCCTATGGAGCGTGCCATCGACTAGGGCACGGCACGATTGCTTAGATTTCCAACCGATGCTGCTCACTAGGAAGGCCTTGTGGTAGGCACCGTGACTTTTCAACGGAGCGGACGACGAGCTGTCTGTCGTGTCTTTTTAAGGAACCCATCAACAAGATGAAACCCCTGATTTATAGCGTCGCAGTTCTTTCAACTGTGGCTCATTTGAGTTGCGGCGATGATAGCGCGGAGAATCTAGCGACAGGTGGAGCTCCCGCTAGTGGTGGCGATCTCGGAGCCGGCGGCGAAGCAGGCGTCGTCAACGGCAGCGGAAGTAGCGGTAGCGGTGGCTCGCTCGTTGGGGGGACGGGCTCAGCGAGTGCCATTGAAATCCCAAGTGGCACTTTCTTGGCCGACGCCGAGGGCTATGTGATCTTTGAAGCTGAGGCGATAGCCGGCAAGACTCCACCTGAGCCTTGGATCTACAGCGAAGCTGAGCACTGCGTGATGAAGGAGGGCACGATGGTGTGCAGCGCAGCTCTCGATGGTGGCGGCTACTACAAGTTCGGTGGGGCGACTGCCTGCGGGCAGACAACCAACACAGATGTCGGGCTGATGAGTCTTCAGTTTCAAATAGTGAAGTCGGGCCTCTATCGCATGGTGTGGCGGAATATGCGCGATCACTCGGGTGGTTGTTCCGATAATGTGAACAATGATTCGTTCGTCTCCTTCCCCACCGCAAAGGAAGAGGCAGGGCATCGCTCACCCTTTAAGGTGTACGGCGGAGGAGACGACTCGTTTTACTGGAATACTACTCAAGGGGCACCGAATGAGTCGGAAGACCCATTTCCGGAAACAGATCAGGAGGCTGTATGCGTGACCTTCGATGCTGGAGTGCATGAGATGCGCATCTCCGGCCGGTCAAACAATCATACCATCGATCGCATCGCGTTTGTTCCCACGGACGGGACCCTGAGCTTCTGCCAGAGGGACCACTATAGGTACACTCTCGACGTTGAGGACCGCCCGCTTACGGGGCAGCAGCCGTGAGCGGAAGTAGATGGCTATGGCAAAGCTCAATATATTCAGCTTGTTGGATTCTCCTCGGCTCTGGCATGGGGGAGCATTGATGTGAAACTTTGGGTGGATCCTTGCTCACAAGTGCGCAGGGATGCCACCCTGGTCGCGGACGCATTTCATGAGGTCATCAGTCTTTGCTGCCGTTTTCATACCGGTCCTCGCTCTGAGTTGTAGAGACCCACGGGACTCAGGCTTCCTTCCTGCTGCTGGAGGTTCAACGAACGAAAACGCCTCAGATCGCGACGCCACGCCAGAAACCCCTTCGAGTGAATCCAACGGCGGTCAATCGCCCACTCCCGATGACGTTTCAACAGTCGAGCTTGAGCTGACGATTGTCGTGCAGAACGACCAGGCAGAAGGCGTCTATCTCTTGGACTCCGGTTGGCAGTGCCTCCCTGTTCTTCTTGAGGCACCAGGCACAACACAGCTCCTCAACCCTGTTCCCGCACAATACGAATGCGCAAAGAACCCTTGCTACGATTCTATCCAAGGCACCCTGCACTGGCTGGGCGCGGGTGAATCGAAGGAATTGAAAGTCACGGCCACCGTCCCCGTAGCCCTCCGCTCCATCACTGTCACGGTTGGACTCGGCCTTTCGGGCGACTCAATCCGCTGCAAGGAAGATGAGTGCGTTGGCAATGGTCAGGTCGTCGCAGGGCCAATTGTGGCGGACCAACTTTGCGCGGGGCCCAGCTCCGGATCGATCACCGTTCCGTGGGACGGTGAATCTACGGAGTTCGAGATACCAGTGTCAGAGTTAACACTCTGAGGATCTCCCGGACGAGTCTGAACAACCCGAAGCGGGGTTAGCACCAGATTACGGGATTTCCCGTAGCTACAGATGCTTCAAAGACAGTCGTCAGGGGGCCGAGGATATATTCGAAGTCACCAGACTCAGTGACGCGGTGTTCGACCACGAGGTGTTTGGGATGGCGGGGAGAATTTGTCCCGTCGTTGTCTGGCGACAATTCATAGACGCTTATCGGCTGGCAAGTGGTGAAATTTATCCCCGAGGCACGATCCGTGAGGATGCCGTTGTCGCCCTCCATCTCCTGGACGAAGTCGGACGAGCGGAACAGGATGACGCCGGTTTCTCTGCTTGCGACGAAGAATCCGCCGTCGTCCACACCTGCTTGGATTCCCCCTTTTCCGCTCATCATGAAGACACCCTTGTATGCAGCAACGTACTCGAAAACCACTCCCTTGGTGTCGGTATCGAGGAGCACGACTCGCTCCCCTCCAGCGGCCAATTCTCGAAACCGCTCCAGCTCAGCCAAGATTCGTTTGCTTGATTCTGCTGAGGTCACCCCTCCGTTGGCTTCAGGCAGCTCTTCAAAGAGCGTGGGGAAGTACTGCCGCCCGATCTCCTCCAACCGTTGTTGAAACAACCGATAGCCGGTCCAATTTGAAATCCGCTCACAAGCAAACTCAACCTCCTCGTGTTCACAACACTGAGCCAACCATTGAGCGAATGACTCGTGCAGTGGTTCATTGCCTTCGTAGGGGAGGTCCAACGATAGGTACCCTTCTTCATCTACGCGGATAGGTTCGACTCCATCGGGCACTGAGTTGCACTTGCCCTCCTCCCAGCATCGGCACCGCACCCAGGCATCCAGTCCCATGCGTAAAGACTAGGCTGGCGTTGGATGTGAGAGAAGCTCTCAGGTCGTCGGGGACGGGTACCACCGTAGAGCCCGGCTCTCGTTGAGGGCCGCGGAGGTGGGGGCCGCGGAACTGGCCTCCAGCTGCTACAGACTGAGACTCCTAAATGCCTGCGGAGGCTAGCCTTTTCGACAGGACCCACCATGGAGTGAGAAGAGCCAATCAAAAAACCGTGATGGGGCTCCGGGGCCCCATCACCACAAGCAACACAAAACTAAAAAAGCGACTCCAAGGAGTCGCTCTTTCAAGGTTTGTGTGGGTCATGAAGGACTTGTGGCCGAGCGCAGCGAGCCCCCAAGTCCTGAAATAGAGAAAGGGAGCCGAAGCTCCCTTTAATAGTGGGTCATGAAGGACTTGAACCTTCAGCCAATGGATTAAGAGTCCACTGTCCAAAGTCTCCACTTGCAGCTCTTTTTAGCTCCCAATACAGCTTCCCGGTCCCGAACTGTACCACCCATGAGGGGACACAAGGGGACAGGAGTGGACATTTCTGTACTAAGCCGCGAGGGGCGAATGAGTCCGACCACCGAAGAGCATCTCGGCGTCGCCGTTTATCGCCAACGCCAAGGGGGAGAGTCTACCCGCCCCTTCCAGCTCAAAGAAGCTTGGCGCAGTTGCAACGTTGCAACGCCTTAGCTCCCGAATGTCGTGCAGCGCAGCAGTGCAGCCGAGCTCTAGTGCGCGATGCCAGTCGGAATACATGCGCTGATGTCCCCAAATGGACAGGAGTCCTCGGCGATGAGCATTGCGTCTTTCAGGCATGCCTCTTGATCTCCTGCGCGACAGGCATCCGAGGGCTGATGCGGGCATGCGATTTTGTCGCCTCTCTCGCAGGCCGCCGTGATGATTTCATGCGCGCGCTTCGCGTTCTTGAGCAGCTCCGGGTCGCGTCCTCCATTCCCGCGGATCGCCAGCAACACTCTGTGGCACGCAGACATGTCACCACTAATGCAGGCAGAAGCTTGTACTCGAGGAGAAAACATCGCAGTGTATAAGTTGATGAGCTTGTCATTCAAGCTCCAGGGAAGGCACCGGATTTCATCTCTATGGGGGCAACTCCCTTCCTCACCTCGGGATCGATACGCAGAAAGCACCTCGCCCATGACTCTTGCCGCTGCAGGCTCATCCTTGGGTGTTCCGACACCCTGTGAATAAAAGCCAGCCAAGTGAAAGCAGGAAAGAGGCTCTAACTTGCACATCATAGTTGCTGCCCGGAACGCCCTCTCCTGAAATGACTTCGGCTCCTTCTTTTGAAACCAATCCATAATTCGAGAACACGCTTGTTCGTCACCATCGAAGCACCGGCGTTCGATTCGCGCCGTCGTCGCCAGCTTTGCGTCGTAGCGCTCAACGAGCGGGGCTTCTTTAGCTGCCTCCCCCAGTGTTTCAGAACCTGGCCAGATGCATTGGGTATTGTTCTTGAGACACCCTTCGAGAAATTTCTGCCTACCTCTCGCATGAGGAAAGCTCTCTCCCCGCTGAGGATCCGGCGCTCCGGCACGACAACAATCGATACAGCCGCGCAAGCAACCTAGACTAATCGAACCCGAATCCCTCGCCCTCAAGCAGTGTCCAGTCGACCCGTTCTTGCAGGCAATCGCGTCAAAAGGAAAGCTTTCAGTTCGCATCCATTTAGCTAGAGGATCCGGCGAAGGTGCGCAATTCTGTAGCCAAATGTCGCGCAGGCTCATTCCAGTCCCCGCAACGCTCTGCGCCGAGCGCGGTGGAGGCGCCATCTCCCGCTGGAGCGCGTAACAAATTGAGGAGGCATCGTCACAATCAGAATGACTGCCTTCTCTACAAGCTTTTGAATGCCGTTCCATTTGTTGTACCGCTACCTTCTCGTTGAGCTTGAGTACCAGCGGCATCGTCGGCAGCTCATTACATCGGTGCGCTAGAACTTCGGTGCCCTCTCGACCGAGGGATTCTTCCTTCACGGCATCGATGCTGGGGTCGCCACGTTCTCGTAGAGGCAGCTCGGCACCTGGCACTGTCGATGCCGCCACGTCAACGGCATTGTGAACCGCCAGCTTCCAGACAAGGGCTCCGGCGGCGCAAAGAAAGAATGCCCCCAACAATCCCACGGCAACCACCTCTAGCTTGCTCATTCTCGCGACACGGACTCCAACTCCTGATGCGTACCAAATGCACTGAATACGTAAGACAAATTGGCAGTCCAACCGACTCTAGTGGGGAGTGGTAAAAAACAGAAAAAACCAACCAATCGGGGCGAGAAACAGCGAAATGCTACACATTATGATGAGCGAGTAAACAGCAGCTTCGGAGCGAATCCTCCCCAAGAAGATTCCCAGAATGCCGATATTCGAACAAGCGCACAACAACGGTCCAACGACTGTTGGAACTAAGACAATTCCGCCAACGCCCAGAACTCGAATAGGGCTCATCCTGAGGAGGCTGATTGCAAGACTAAGTCGTCCAATGTCACCTTTCGAAAATATGAACCACCAAGCGACAGAGGCCAGCACGCTGAGCAGAATCGCAAACCCAACTACGGTGCCACCAGCTAGTCGAACTTCTTGGACCTCACCTGAACCGATCTTAGCCACGCTCGCTCCCTCATTCCTACCTAAAGCCGCCTTTGTCCCCTCGCCTCAATTTTCAGACGCCTAGTAGTCAAGAGCAACATCAGGAGCAGACTGACAACGCCCTGCCGCATCGCACGCGAAGTCAAAGCCCACCGCACAGGTACTGCGATGTACGGGCTCCAAGACTAAACAGCCAGTACCCAAAGAATAGTACTGCGCAGAAGCTTCCTGACCCCAGTAGTACCAGAAGGGCGCTGTCATCCTCGCATGCCACGAACGAAATCCAATTTTCGAGAAAAGTGCTCCATGTCGCGGCAAACACCTCCCAGCGGCACGTGAAGAAAATCACGTTATCGCCACCCTTCCAGTTCACCGAACTTCCCATGATGGTCGCCACGCGCTCAGCAGAGCCTCTATTGAAGTCGTCGAACCAACTCCCCACCACTTCCCGCCGGCAATGCACGAGCTCGCTGTCATCGGGGAGCGAGAACCAGCTGGCCGCCTCCGGGTCCACCAGTCGCGTATACTCACCGGACGCCTCGTCCTGCGTTAAGAGATCGACATTCACGCGAGCTGGAAAGCTCTCGGAATAGTGAGTTTCCTGAATTCGCTGTCTCATTGGATGCAGTCCTACTTTTCCTGGGACACATAGGGGCTGTGGTCCTTCAGATCGGGGCACCCCCTAAACGTCGACCTCAATAAACCTCACCGGAAGGCGCTCTTCTAGGTGGGCCTTAAGAGGTTGAACCCAGGGGTTCCTTTGGTGGAACTTGTCCAGCTGCTCGCGCTGTTCTGGTTTCACCAATCGGACCTGGATGGCGGAATCGGCCCTACCGAGATTGTCGAATATCTGCGTGAACGGAGCGCCACCATCCTCGTTGAGTTTCACCTCAAGCGCCAAGCTGACCGGCGTGCCTGATTCTCGCGCCCACAGACCATCCGAAACGGCCTTCCGATAGAAAGTGTCGTAGCTCTTGTCCAGTACCTCGGCGTAACCCAGCTCGGTGAGAACCTCGTTCATCACGGGGATGACCACGGCCTCCGCATCTTTGTCGCTTCGGGATAGCTGGGCTTTGTCTACTCGACCTAGACGCGCAAGGAACCTCGCCTTCACTATGTTGAGCATGGCGGAATGAGATGGGGGAGAGGCGGGACTCACCTTCCATTCCGGATGCGACTCGGTTGTCCACGCGATACCCAGGCCATGCCAAACGGCGCACCGGAAGCGCTCATAGTAGTCGTCCACAGCATGGTCCCTCCCGCCGCCTTCCGGGGGACGAAGGTATGCCAGCGCGTACTTAGCTCCACGGCGAATGCGATAATTCAATGTCGCATCAAGCAGTTGCGCGTTCGCACTTACCAGTTCGGTTGAGGCGAGCACCCATGGTTGACCTGAGTACTCAACGACCGCGCCTCTGTACTTCTTCGAACGACCCTTGTCGGGAGATACGCATCCCGTGATCGGCTCGCTTTGCTCAAGAAGCATCGAGACCTGATCGGTAAGATGGAGACCGTGGCAAAATTCTTCAAACTCTTCCACACTCGCGGCACCCACATCATCTCGTCGAGTCACCCAACCTCCGAAGCGGTAGCGACGCCAGCATAAGACCCCATTTATAATGATCGGGTTAGAACCTTCACCGTAGCTATTTGCGCTCGCCGGACGACCTTCCAGATCCACCGCGCGCTGATCGCAGAAGTCACATACTAGACCCGGGTACTCATGCTCATCGGCCTCACTTACTCTGCCCCCGCAAACGCGACACGTTGCCATTCAGCGATGCTCCCAGGGTGGAGAGCCGACAGCAAGCAGAGGACTGACTGAAAACGTCTTACCTGGTTTTCAATCGCGGCTGAAAAATGGCCCACCCCCCGACTTCGCGGCATAAGGGAGTGGAGCCAGAAGTTGAGGGCACTGCACTGAAAACTCGCGCAAGACGGACTCGCCTAAGGGCGAGAACCGGGCTTTTACGGTGTTCCTGCTGACCGCACTGAAAATGTTGAGAGGCCAAAGTAAAAACGGCATAGAAAGTAGTACTGGGAATGACGTTGGCTTTTTTGCAGGAGTAAGGCACGCTTTGAGTGGAAGCCATGGCCGACAGGAAGGAAAACTCCATCCGCTTTAGCGCGGACGTCGATTCGACACCGGAAAGGGTCATCGCAGTCGCAAAGATGTTCAAGGACGTGCTCGCAGCGGTAGCCGACGACGGTCCTACAGGTACTGTAACAATGACAGTCGCGAATCGAGAGATGGTAGCGACCTTGAATCCCCGGGATCCTGCCGCACTCGCGGGGGTATCCCATGTCTCCGAACACCTCGCATCGCCCGACCGTGCGGCTCGCTCAGAAGTGGGACGAAGCGTCTTGACTAGGGTGCGCGAGTTCTGTCGCACGCTCCCGCTCGATTCAAAGTTCGAATACAAGAACGCACCGGCCCTCACGCTCGATGAGGAGTATTGGGAAAGAGTATCCGCGGCTCTCGGCGATGATCTGACGTCACCCGGCATCGAGGAAGAGACCTTCGTCTATGGCCGTGTTTCTTCGGTTTCAGAGACAGGCAAGGTGAAACTCAACTTGGAAGACGGCAGCAAGCACACATTCGTGGCGGCTGAGGAGTTGATGTACGCAAGCGCCCGATTATTCAAACGGGACGTGTACGCAAAGGTTACGTTCACTCATCAGGCGGGAAGCAAGAAGGCAGGGGAGCTTATGTCGATCGCCAGCATCCAAAAAGAGGGTGACATAAGTGAAGTTTTCGAGGGTCTTCAGGCCCGACTTCAGAGGCTCGGTGTCTCAGTCACGACGGATTGGCTGAAGGACTGATGGATGGCGCAACCTAAACCTCTCGCAGTGTTGGATTCCAACATCATCATCTACGCAATTCTGGACGAATCTCATGCAGACGAGGATGCGAAGAAACAGAAGGTCGCCGTACTAGAGAAACTGGAGGCACTATCCAAGACGCATCGCTTTGGTATTCCATCCGTAGTGTTGGCCGAACTTCCCGACGACAAGCTTAAGGGCCCCCAGCTTCAGTCCTTCGTTTCAGAAATCGCGGCAAATTTCCGCATACTCGCTCTCGGCAAGGAGGGGGCTGAGGCCGCCGCAAAGCTATGCGCAGAGAAGGTCAGTAAGAAGCCCCTGAATCGAACCAAGGACGGCGTCAAACTAGATGCCATTGTCGTGGGGACTGCTGTAGAGCATGGCGCCGCCGTGATCATCACCGAAAACGGTGAAGATTTTGAGAAGCTTACCGATGCGTTGAATATGGAGGTCGTCGTGCCCTCCCGCGACCGCGAGAAGACACAGCAAGTGATTCCCTTCCCCCAGGGCAAGTCCTAGCCGCCTAGAGTTGATTCTGAAGACGCTTCGCCAATCGGTGGACCAGTGCTCGCCATCCCCCAACCCCCCGAAACAAAACGAAAAAGGCCAGTCTCTTTCGAGACCGGCCTTGTGGGTCATGAAGGACTTGAACCTTCAGCCAATGGATTAAGAGTCCCCTCTTGGTCCAAGTATAGATCCGAATAGACACGCTTAGATCGGAAAGGCCACGATTGGAGCTGGTTGCGAGATCGGGTAAGTGTAGATTTGGATCTATAATCCACTGGCGGACCAGGTGAACCAGGGCGGACCAACCGCAATGATCAAGAAGCCAACCGCAGAATCCTGATGGCGCTCACCGAGACCAAAAGCGTAATGGCCGTGCCCGCGATCAGGTCTGGGAGGGGCGATCCCGTGAAGTAGACCAGCACACCCGCAACCACGATCCCTAGATTCACAAGCGCGTCGTTGGTCGAAAAGAGCCAGCTTGCCTGCATGTGTACGCCCCCCTCACGGTGTCGTCGCAGGAGCCAGACGCAGAGAACATTCGCGGACAAGGCCAACAGACCGACGCCGATCATAATGAGGGAGGCGGGTTCGCTCCCGTACAGAGCTTTCCGCACAACGTCGGACAGTACGAGAACGACAAGCGCCATCTGAGTCCAGCCACTAAAGCGAGCGGCTGACTTCTGCTTCGACGCAGCTTGCCCCACGGCAAGCAAGCTCAGCGTGTAGACAATCGCGTCGGCGAGCATGTCGAGGGAATCGCCCAGCAATCCGGTGGAATGGGCGACCAAGCCAAATACGCCCTCAATCACGAACATGAGGGCGTTGATGAACAGGAGTTGCTTGAGCACTCTCGATTCATCCCGCTCAGTCGGCTTCCCCTCCACCGCCAGAGGGACCTCTGTCTCCTCGCTACTTTGGAGTTGAGCACCAAACTTCAGGGCCTCCAGGGCAGAAAGGACCCGCTCTACCTCGCCATCGTGACAAACCGTGAGCTTCCGGCCCGGCAGATCGAAGGATAGCTCCTGAACCTCCGAAAGAGGTCCAAGCGCCACGCGAATGAGCCCTTCCTCTGACGGGCAATCCATTTTTGGAACGGAGAATACCGAGATTCGAACCACGAGCTTATTTCAGTCCCGATGACGCCTGAACGCACTCAGGTACGCGCGTGTGTGGAAGATCCCAACTTAGCTGCTAAAGGGGAAAGCAGGTCCCCGTGAGTCAGTTCCAGAGAATTCAAGCGACGTTCCGACTGATGGCCATTGTGCTGTCGGTTCTCTCGCTCGTTTCGATAGGAATTGCGCAGACCCAGTCCACGTTGTGTGGCCTCGGAGATGACTGCTGCTCACCCTCTGCCGAAGCGGCCACGGGCGAACTCCAAGATGAGACGGACTCATCCTCCGATGATGACCGCCCGATGCATTCGGGCTGCACTGACGACTGCCCAGCGTGCTCGTGCTGTAGCCCCCTCGTGTTTGGAATGGTTCCTGCCGTCTCTCTAGCTTTTAGCTTCGCTCCTGGAGCGACTGCCCCCCCCGAACTCCACAGGAACATTACGCCTGAAGGCTCATCGGGAAGCGTCTTCCGACCACCCAGAACCTTCGCCTGAAACCCATTTAACCCCTGGCTTTTAGGTCGGCGGCGGTGCGGCATTTTGCCCCCGTCGCCCAAGAAGAAATCTGACCCGATGAACAATCGAATGCTGCACTATCGCGGCTGCTGCGTGCCCCTGAGGCCCGTTTGGAAGTTTGCGTGCGCTCTTGCCACGACAATCGCCTTGCTCCTGGCGACAGGCTGTGAAGACGAAAAGAAGCCGGTCGAGCCGCAGAAGGCGGGCACCGCCGCCGGGGCAACTGAAGAGAAGCACGATGACGGCCGTGATCATGAGCACGGCCACGATGACTGGTGCAGCGAGCACCTAGTCCCCGAATCAAAATGCGCCAAATGCAACCCTGGTCTTGAAGCGTCATTTAAGGAATCAGGGGATTGGTGTGCAGAGCACGGCCACGCGGAATCCGTTTGCCCGATTTGCAATCCTCAAGAAGCTCCGTCGCAAGCTCACGGCGGGCAAGACTGGTGCGTCGAACATGCCCTGCCAGAGTCTCAGTGTACGAAGTGCAGCCCCAAACTGGTCGATGAGTTCAAGGCGTCTGGAGATTGGTGCGAAAGCCACGGCTTCCCCGAGTCTGTCTGCCCCATATGCAACCCTCAGGCCCCCCCCGCTGGAGCTGAAAGGGCCGCTATTGAAGCCCGCATTATTCGACTGCGGACCCCCGAACTTGAAAAGGTGTCGGGCATCGCGTCGGTACCCGTCCGCTCCGTAAAGGCCGAAGTAGCGGTAGATTGTACGGCTCGAATCGACTTCGATGCTGACCGCATTGCGGATATCCGAACAACGACTCCAGGTATCGTAAGAGCGTTACATGTTTCTCTGGGGGCTACCGTCAAGAAGGGAGCGCCCCTCTTTGATCTGGAGAGTTCTCATGTGGGTGAGATTCAAGGTGCTTTACAAATTGCCAGCGAAGAGGAGCGCGTTGCCGAACTGAACGTTGCAAGACAACGAGCGTTGCTCACTGACGGCGCCACTTCGAAACGTGAACTTGAACTATCCGAGCAGGGCCTTGCGGTGGCCAAGGCGAAGGCCCGAGCCGCAAAGTCCACCCTCAGGATTGCTGGGGCGCAACAAGCCTCCCCATCGGGCCGATACACCCTTCGTGCTCCCATTGGCGGCGTGATCGTCAGGCGTCCGGCCGTACTAGGGTTGCTAGCTGCCGAGAGTGTCTCGTTGGCAACGGTAGGTGATGCCTCCGTCATGTGGGCTCTGTGTGAAGTCCCAGAGACCCAAGCCTCTCGCATTTCACTGGGACAAAAGGCACTGGTTGTCACCAATGACGGACAACAGCAGGAATTCTTGGGCGAGCTTACCTGGATCTCTTCTGAGGTAGACTCACGAACAAGAACTGTCACCGCTCGGGCAGAGATCGAGAACAAGGAAGGGCGACTCAGAGCGAACCAGTTCGCCCAGGTGTCGATCCAGACGGGCGCTCCGAAGGCGGCTCTCGCTGTGCCGCGTGAGGCAGTCCAAAAAATTGGCGAGCTGGACGTTGTTTTCGTTCGAGTCGAGCCGGGCCTCTTTGAGCCCCGCGTGGTCGCACGGCTAGGTGAGAAGGCAGCCGACATTCTCGTCGAAGGACGCCTCAAGGCTGGAGAGAATGTGGTCACCACCGGCTCGTTCCTGCTGAGAACCGAGGCAGTGCCGGGCAGCATTGGAGCCGGGTGCTGTGAAATCGAAGAACCTGGGGAGAAATAGATGCTCACCGCACTCATCGATCTCTGCCTTCGAAATCGCCCCATCGTTCTGCTTGCAACTCTGCTCTTGGTTGTGGCTGGGTTGGCTAGCTTTCGACAGCTTCCTTTTGACGCCTTCCCCGACACCACTCCGGTTCAGGTACAGGTAAACACCTCTGCGCCTTCCCTTTCGCCCGTGGAGGTCGAACGTCAGATCACGTTTCCCGTCGAACAGTCTATCTCGGGTCTACGGGGCCTCAAGGAGGTGCGCTCAGTCACCAAGTTCGGGTTCTCACAAGTAACAGCTATCTTCGATGATTCAGTGGACATCTACCTGGCCAGACAGGTGGTAGCCGAACGGCTCAACACTGCCGACCTTCCAGAAGGCATCGAACGCCCCTCCCTGGGACCTCTCTCCACCGGCTTGGGAGAGGTATTTCAATACATTGTCTCTAGCGAAACCCTGTCCCCTCAGGAGCTGCGAACCCTCCACCATTGGGTGATTCGTCCCCAGATGATTCAGGTGGAGGGTGTCGCCGAAATCAACACCTGGGGAGGGTTCGAAAAGCAATACCACGTCCTCGTTGACCCCCAGCTCCTGGTGAAGCACGGACTGGTACTCGACGACGTGGCCCGTACTCTTCAGCAGGGCAATCGCAACGCTGCTGGCGGAATCGTCAACGAAGGTGGGCAGTCGCGCCTGGTGCGAGGCGAAGGGCTCGTCGTCGGAATCAAGGACATCGATTCTATGGTCGTCGCCAGTGTTGACGGCACGCCCATCCACCTTCGCGACGTTGCGGAGGTCAAGGTGGCACACGAAATCCGACGCGGCGCCGCCACCGCAGACGGCAAGGGCGAGGCCGTGCTGGGGCTTGGCTTCATGCTGATGGGCGAGAACAGCATGGAACTGACCAGACGCCTGGAGGTCAGGTTGGATGAGGTGCGTCGGAGTCTACCCAAGGGGGTCGATGTCACTCCCGTCTACAGTCGAACCGATCTCGTGACCAAGGTGCTCGACACGGTGAAGAGGAACCTGCTCGAAGGTGCGCTCCTGGTCATGGCGATCCTGTTCATCTTCCTGGGCAACCTGAGAGCCGGGCTCATCGTCGCAGCCGCCATTCCGCTCTCGATGCTCTTTGCCTTCAACGCAATGCTTCGTTTTGGAATCGCCGGAAGTTTGATGAGCCTAGGGGCGCTCGATTTCGGTCTTGTCGTTGATAGTTCGGTGATTCTGGTCGAAAATGCTGCCCATCGCCTTGGAGAGGACGCGACTGATCGAGACATTCGAGAAGTGGTCCGCGATGCAGCCGTCGAAGTCCGAAAGCCGACACTCTTTGGAGAGCTGATCATCGCCATCGTCTACCTTCCGATCCTCGCTCTGGAAGGCATCGAAGGGAAGTTATTCCGACCCATGGCGCTCACGGTCATCTTCGCCCTCCTTGGGTCAATGATCCTCTCAATGACCCTCATGCCGGTCCTGGCCAGCTACGCGCTGAAGCGAAAGCGTCAAGCGTCGGGGGACAACAAGTTGGTGGCGGCGCTGAAGGGACTGTACCGCCCCGTTCTCGCCTGGACACTCCAGCGTCAGAAACTCGTGCTCGCAATTGCTGGGCTCATTGTCATCAATGCGACGTTTCTAGCGACCCAACTTGGCTCTGAATTCGTACCTAGATTGCGGGAGCAGGCAGTAGTCATCAACACCGTGCGAGCAGCAGGGATCTCCCTCGACGAGTCAGTCCGCTACGGCACTCAGATTGAGAAACTCCTGCTTGAAAAGTACCCTGACGAAATCAAGAACGTCTGGACTCGCACGGGAAGCGCAGAAGTAACTACGGACCCCATGGGGATTGAGGTGTCCGATGTGTTCATCACCCTCAATCCCCGAGAAGGATGGAAACGAGGAGAAACGCAAGACGCATTGATGCAAACGATGTCAGCCGATTCTGGCGGGGCTCCCTGGGATGAGGAGTGCCATGTCTCAACCCATCGAACTGCGAATGAACGAAATGGTTGCCGGTGTTCGCAGCGATATTGGCGTCAAATTATTCGGCGATGACTTCTCCATTCTCTCTGAGAAGGCGGATGAAGTACGACGCACCATTGAAGCGATACCAGGAGCGACCGATGTCTCCGTAGACCAGCTCACAGGTCAGACAACAATCGCCCTGGAGGTGGACCGCGAAGCTGCGGGGCGTTACGGAATTCCCGTGGGCGAGATCCTCGAAGTCATCGACTCGCTGGGCACGCGCAAACTAGGAGAAGTCATCGAGGGGCAGCGTCGATTCGATCTAGTCCTTCGACTTTCCGACGACGCACGCAGCTCTACTGAAAAGCTAGCCAAGATCTTGATCAACACCGCGACCGGGGCACAGATCCCACTCTCGGCCGTGGCTAAGATAGCCCTCGTCGAGGGCCCATCGAGCATCCAACGGGAGTGGGCTCAGCGGCGGGTCACCGTGCAGGCGAATGTCCGGGACCGAGATGTGGGCTCCTTCGTACAAGACGTTCGACTGGCACTGTCGGACTTGGAGCTGCCAACTGGTTATTACTGGAAACTAGGAGGCCAGTTCGAGAACCTTGAACGAGCCCAGAAGAGGCTCTTGGTTGTGGTCCCGATTGCCCTCCTCCTCGTCTTTGGCTTGCTCTACATCACGTATGGTCGCGCCGCTGACGCTATCCGCGTGTTCACAGGGGTGCCGTTCGGGGCAGTCGGTGGCATCGCTGCCCTCTGGCTTCGTGACCTACCCTTCTCAATCTCGGCGGCAGTGGGCTTCATTGCACTGTCAGGTGTTGCGGTGCTGGGGGACATGGTCCTGGTTTCGAGAGTCATGGATCTCGTCAAGCGGGGAACTGAGCCCATGACAGCAATTCGGGAGGGAGCAGAGTCTCGCTTGAGGCCCGTGCTGATGACGGCGCTCGTGGCGGCATTTGGGTTCATCCCCATGGCGCTGAACACCGGAGTGGGGGCCGAGGTGCAACGCCCGCTAGCCACAGTCGTGATCGGCGGGATGTTTACTTCAACAGTGGCGACGCTACTCGTGCTTCCGGTTCTTTACGCAGTCTTTGGGGTTGCGCCGCCCAAAGCGCGTAGCGACACACCTGCTCCAGCCCTCGCCACCACGAGTATTCCCACGAGCCCAGGGACAGTCGCTTGAAAGGTCTACTACAAATAGGCGGGGTCCTGCTCGTGGTGCAGGGACTGCTCGTGGCTGCCTATCTACATCTCAGGAGCGATTCTGCGAAGGACTCAGAGGGCCACGCAGGCCTGGGAACGGCAGCCCCGACGAAGGTGTCCCAGGCCTTTGTACCAGTCACTGTCGTGGACGCGGACCAGAAGCGACTGTTGATTGACGGAACCGAACGCTCCCTCGTTCACATCTGGGCCACTTGGTGCCCGCCATGCCGAGATGAACTGCCGGGACTCTTGGCACACGACGGTGACGACGTACGGGTCATTGCCATCGCGCTGGACTCTGACTGGGGTCCACTCGACAGCTTCTTCGAAGGTGAGATTCCGCCCCAGGTGGTCCGTGGCAACGGTGAGCAATTGAAGTCTCAACTCGGAATAAAAACACTCCCCGTCACGTTTCTAGTGGACGCTAGAAGTGAGCACACTCTGCGCTTTGACGGGGCGCGTGATTGGGGTTCGGAGGAGTTTCAGCGGAGTTGGGTGAGACTCTCTCAATGAGCGCGTGACTCCGTACTACGGTACGGGGGCTATGCTTCGTTCATCATGACGCAGAAAATGAACTCTCACGTTGTCTGCCCCGAGTGCGGCCAGCGGGGACGGGCACTCAAGGGGGAGACCCTGGCAGCCCAGCTTCAACCTGAAGCCTGTGTGGAGCGGCAAACTCTGGAGGGCTATCGGTTCTGCGGCACTGGGGAATGCGATGTGGTCTATTTTGGTGACGGCAGCGCTCCACCATTCCACACCAAGGATCTGAAGCTTCCCGTCTTCCAGAAGTCTCCCAACCCGGATCGCTTCGTCTGCTACTGCTTCAAGCACTCAGTACGGAGCCTCCAAGAAGAGGTGCAGCGTGATGGCTCCTCAGTCGTTCCCGACGACATCACGGCCAAGTGCAAAGCTGGCCTGGATGCGTGCCATTTGAAGAATCCCCAAGGCGTCTGCTGTCTGGGCAATGTCCGCGGCGTGGTGAAACGGGCCGTCAACGCCCGACGTAGCAGCGAGAGTCCCCCATCAAGCCAAAAGGCAGCTGACTGCTGCTCAGGCTCTACTCAGGACCCACAATGCTAGGCGTCCCCAAAGATCCCGACAGCTCGCCCGAGAGCCCCAACATCGCTGAAGGCGTCACACCAGCACCCGTCGCTGAGGAACGACTAGGGCTACTGTCAGCCGGTAGTGCGCTCTTCGCTGCCATCCTTTCTTCTGCCTGTTGCTGGCTGCCCTTGGTCATGATTGGAGCGGGCTCATCAGCCATTGGGGTCGCAACTTTCTTCGAGGCATACCGAGTCCACTTCTTAGTGGGTGCCACCGCGTTGCTTGGGGTGGGATTCTACACCATCTACTTTCGGAAACCTGGGTGCTCTCCCGGTGATGCCTGCGCAGTGCCGAACCCCAAGCTTCAGAAGCTTAATCGAGCGATGCTGTGGGTTGCCACCGTCTTCATACTGCTCTTCGCTACCTTCCCCGAGTACGTCACCCTTCTCATCCAGGACCCAGAACCCGAGTTCGTCACATCAGCGGAACCAGCCGCCCCCGCGAAGGCACAGACAATTGAGCACTCCTATTCCATTGAGGGCATGACTTGTGAGGGCTGCACTGTTCACGCCAAAAAGGCTCTTTCGGCACTTCCAGGGGTCCAGCACGTGAAGGTTTCCTACTCAACGAAGGAGGCGCAGGTGTCGATGACCCAGGAGGTCCCGCTGAACAAGCTTTCTCTGGCGCTGGGGGAGTTTGGGTACAGGATCACCGCAGTCGATGGCGTCGCCGTGGCTCCCTGAATGGCATTCACGCCCCTTGGTCGAGACCATCAAGCATAGAGGCCCCTTGGTCTTCCAATGACTCAAGTATGGGGCACTCCGAACGCGGCCCCCTGCCACGGCAACGGGAGGCAAGACGTTCCAGGGCTGACTTCATCTGCTGGAGATCAGCGATCTTCGCCTCAACCTCAGCCACCTTGGCGTGGGCAGCAATGCGTACTTGACCGCAGCTTTGCTTCGCATTCACTCGAAGGAGTAGAAGCTCGGCAATCTCATTCAGAGTAAAACCCAGCTCCTTGGCTCTACGAATGAAGCCAAGTCTCTGAGCCGTCTCGGGTGGGTACCTTCGGAACCCCCGACCCACCCTCGGCTGCTTAATGAGCCCACGTCGCTCGTAGTAGCGGACGGTCTCAACGGACACTCCCGCATGGGCAGCCAGCTTGCCGATAGTGAAACTCTCTTGAACGTTGGGTGCTGTCGCCATGCTTGCCGGTCCTCTTGAGCCCGCATTGTACACTCCGTAGTTGGGTACGGGGTCAAATGTCCGTGAACACGGCGTCGCGACCCGAACCGCGGGCAGCTCATCCTGCTGATGGGGACTTGTCCCATTCACGCATTTCTCCGGCGAAGAGCCGAAACAATGCCGTGCTCCATTCCTTCGCTTGCGCCGGGCCCAAGAAATGATCCGTGCCTGGCACGAGGAGAGGGGTTGCGCCGGGGATCAGTTCATCCGAGAGGAGCGTCAAGCCATCGTTCGGGCCGTACTCACGAAGACGAGCGTAGCCAAACTCGGCGCGGTCAGAGATCTGTCCCGACAAGGGCACGGCTAGAACTACATATTTCTGGACGTGCGCCGGGTAGCGGAGCGAACGGACAAGCTCCCGTCTTTGCGTCACTTGCATGCTTTTCGCGGCGGCGAGGTCAAAACCCTCCCACCCCAGCTGAAGGCGTGCGAGCCAGCAAAGATCGGGCTCAAGAACGCGGTCCGCAAGAGGAGAGCCACCGACGACTCCAACCATGCTCAACCACCCGACGACATGATTCGTCTCCTGTGGTTCCAAATACCTCCCCAGCGCCAACGCCACCTCCGCACTGCTCTTACTCGCACTCACAATGAAGACGCGGCCACGTTGCCTCTCAAGCCTCACCGCATCTGCTACCGCGTGGGCGTTCTTTTCAATCGTGCCGTTTTCATCGAATTCGACCAAGCGATGCGAGATCCCCCAACTGCGGAAGAGTTCGCGCTGGTACCGATAGTCAGCGTTGGTCTCGGCTCCGTGCGTCCGATAGAACCATCCAGGGAACATCAGGACCGTGAGGTCATGAGGAAAGCTAGGGCGTGCCGCGGCCGCTCCTCGCTCTCGGACGACGGCTACTTCTCGGTCGAACTTCTCTCGAAACGCCAGCGTCTTCGGCTGAACCGCGACGGCCTCTAGAAAAAGAAGTGTCGCGAGATCCGTCGAATAACGCTGGCTCAACGACGCGAGTTGTTCGCGCGACGGCGAACCGCCCGGCTCCAATAGCTCTCTCCTCTCCTGCTCAAGCTGTCGAGAAAGTGGACGACCCAGGAGGTAATCCCGTGCCACCTCACTATCGACGGGCCCCTCAAGAGCGTATCCAGCAAGTCGTCCGCTTACCTCTACTCGCTGAACGTGGTTGCACGAGTAGAGAAGCAGCGTGGACATCAACACCGCCAGGATTGTCCCGCCGAAGACCCAGTTTCTCACGACTCACCCTCTCGATTCAGAATTCCCCGAAGCAGAAGCTCTAAGACGGCGTCTTCTACATCTTCCTCAACAAGCACTTGGGGGGACGGGTCGAAGTGCCGATGCATGGCCCAGAATGCCAAGGTCTCCAGGATCATTCGTGCAGCTATCTCTGGCTGCGAGCGGTGATGCTGACCCACTTCATCGGAAGCGCGAAGATAGCGCACCAGCAGCTCATGTTGTGCCCAACGGCCTTCGCCAAACCAGATCTGAGCCAGCTGGGGATAGTCTGTTGAGCACCGGTCGATCAGTTTCATCGCGAGACGGTTTTGTGCAATTCGCCCATAGAGATCGCGGAGGATTTCCTCAAGCTCGCACCCAGCCGCGTCCCGACCCGTTGCACGCGAGCCTTTCAAGTTAGAAAAGTGCCCCACCAACTTCATGTCAGCGGATTCTTGAGCGACTCGTTCACGCACGTAGGCCACTGTGGCCCCGGCCGAGGGTGTCCGTAGCGGTAGCTCGCTGGGCACCGGTGCGTGCTGCGGTCGATCCGCAAACAGCACCGCCGCATGAAAGAGCGCCTCCTTGGACTCGACGTAGCGATAGAGAGTGCCCTTTGCGACGCCGAGAGCTTTGGCAACATCCGACATCTGGGTTTCCCGATAACCTCTGCGGATGAAGCACTCGGTAGCCGTGCCCAAGAGTTGTCGGAAACGATCTGGAGGAATGTCCCTAGCCATCCCGTACTGTGAATGACTGACTCAGTCAGTCAAGAACGATGGCTCTTGTTTTCCGTAAGGTTCGTCCGATTTCACTTCTACAACTTCATCTCTTTTCCTTGACTATTCAATTGATCAGCTGAATACTTGAATACATGACAACACCGCACCGGCGATTCAAAACCGCCATCTACGAGCAGTTCGCACGACTGGGAAAGGCTATTTCGGCTCCGAAGCGACTCGAACTCTTGGACCTTCTCTCCCAAGGCCCTCGCACCGTTGAGGCCCTCGCGGATCAGGCGAGCCTCTCGGTTGCCAATGCCTCGCAGCACCTTCAGGTTCTCCGCGCTGCTCGCCTCGTCGATGCGGAAAAGCAGGGTCTCTATGTCGAGTACCGGCTCGCCGGTGACGACGTGGCCAGCTTCTTTCTTTCGCTGCGTGGTCTTGCCGAATCACGCCTCGCCGAGGTCGATCAGGTCACCCGCGAATACTTCGAGCAGCGTGGCTCCATGGAGGTCGTTGACAGTGAAGAACTCACACGTCGCGTGAACAGCGGGGAGGTGACGGTGCTCGATGTTCGTCCGCCCGAGGAGTACCACGCGGGCCACATCCCAGGCGCCCTTTCGATCCCAGTAGGCGAGCTAAAGGCTCGCTTGAAGGAACTCCCGAAAGACCGAGAAGTCATCGCGTACTGCCGAGGCCCCTATTGTGTGATGGCCGTCGAGGCAGTCGAATTGCTTCGCAAGAAGGGCTTCAGCGCCCAGCGGATGGAACTAGGAGTGAACGACTGGCGAGCACGCGGCTGGTCCGTCGACCGCCAAGGGGCACAGCAATGATCTTCAAGCCTTACTACTACTTTGAAACTGGCTGCGCCGCTTACCTGTTCGGTTGTGGTGGCCTCGGCAAGTGTGCCGTGGTTGACGCTCACGAGGAGGACATCGACGCATACGCAGCATTCGCCGCGTCGAAGGGCATGCGGATCACGCATGTCATCGACACCCATGTACATGCCGATCACCGGTCCGGGGGCCCTGCCCTCGCCGAAAAGGTTGGTGCTTCCTATTGCCTGCACGAGTCGGCTGATGTCGCGCTCGGCTTCGAGCCGCTCAAGGACCGACAGGAAATCGAGTTCGGCAACACACGTGTGAAGGTGCTCCACACCCCAGGGCACACACCCGAGAGCCTCAGCCTTCTAGTGACCGACCTACGGCGCGGGGGGGAGCCGTGGTTCGTCCTGACAGGTGACACCCTATTCGTGGGTGCTGTCGGGCGTCCTGATCTGCCTGGTCAGGCACGCAAGAACGCTGGTGAGCTTTACGACAGTGTCCACACCCAGCTCCTCACTCTCCCGGCGGACGTAGAGGTATATCCGGGCCATTTCGCGGGCTCCGCCTGCGGCGCTGGAATGAGTGGCAAACCATCAAGCACCATCGCATTCGAAAAACGTTGGAACCACCTGCTGTCGAAGTCGCGAGACGAGTTCATCGACGCTCTGTCGGAGGTCCAGCCGAAGCCCGCCGAGATGGAGCAGATCCTACGCGCCAACCAAGGACGACCGGAGGTCTCTCGGTGAACCACGTCCGTCTCGGACTGCGAGAAAATCTAGCGCAGTTCTCCCTCTTGGTGCTCGTCAATGCCTTCGTCGGCGCAATGGTCGGCATGGAGCGCAGCATTCTGCCAGCCATTGCCGAACAGGAATTTGACCTCGTTGGGCGTACAGCAATCCTGTCGTTCATAGTCGTTTTCGGCGTAACGAAGGGGCTCACCAACTACTTCGCGGGCCGTTGGTCAGATCGCTTCGGTCGTAAGCATGTGCTTGTCGCAGGCTGGTTCGTGGCTGCACCGGTGCCGTTTCTGTTCATGTGGGCTCCATCGTGGTCATGGATCCTTGGAGCGAATGTGCTCTTGGGCGTCAGCCAGGGCCTCACTTGGTCAACGACGGTGATCATGAAGATCGATCTTGCGGGTCCCAAAAACCGCGGACTGGCCATGGGCCTCAACGAGTTTGCTGGCTACTTCGCCGTCGCTCTCTCCGCCCTGGCGACTGGCTACATCGCAGCAGAGGTCGGCTTGCGGCCCCAGCCGTTCTACCTGGGCGTGGGCTTCGTTGTGATCGGCACTCTGCTTTCCGTTTTCGCGGTTCGAGAGACACGCCAGCACGTGGCCCATGAGTCCAAGCTCGCCGGTTCCACCGACCATGACAAGCTCTCGCAGCGTGATGTCATCCTGCGTACGAGCTTCACTGACCCGAACCTCTCGTCGGTGAGCCAGGCGGGGATGGTCAACAACCTCAACGACGGCATGGCGTGGGGACTCTTTCCGCTCCTGTTTGCCGCCGGAAACATGTCACTCGCCGAGATCGGCACCCTGGCTGCCATCTACCCGGCCGTGTGGGGCCTCGCTCAACTTCTCACGGGCGCTTGGTCCGACCGCGTGGGCCGAAAGAGGCTCATCGTCGCTGGGATGTGGGTCCAGGCGGGAGGCATCGTCGTCATCGCGATGGGGTCTAGCTTCGGTGTCTTTGCCGCGGGCTCGGTGCTGCTAGGTCTGGGTACGGCGATGGTCTACCCAACGCTGCTCGCCGCAATCGGCGACGTGGCCCATCCAAGCTGGCGAGCTTCATCAGTGGGCGTCTACCGACTGTGGCGGGACATGGGCTACGCTGTCGGTGCCCTTCTCGCGGGTGTGGTTGCCGACGCCTTCGGGCTCTCAGCAGCGACGCTCACCATCGCAGCACTCACCTTCGCGTCGGGTGTCGTCGTCGCCGTACGCATGCGTGAGACCTTACAGCGCCAGGAGGTCCAGTCTCCGATTTCGACCTGCATCGAGCTATCGGAGCTACCTCGCCTCTCCGGTGCGGTCATCATCGACGTGCGCAGTTCGGAGGAATTCGAGATGGGCCACGTCGATGGTGCCATCAACGTGCCCCTCCTCGCATTGGCGGACCACGCCCCTGAGTATCCACGAGACACTCCCTTCGTTACGGTCTGCGCAAAGGGGGGTGGCCGGTCAGAGCAAGCAGCGTCAATGCTCCGCGAACTCGGGTTCCCCGCAGCTCAAGCCCTTTGCGGCGGGACGGAAAGCTGGAACAATTCATTGAACGAGGAACACCATCATGACGAAAACCCTATTCATTTTGAATGACGCCCCCTACGGCTCCGAACGGAGCTACAACGGGCTGAGACTTGCTGGCGCCCTCGCCAAGCGAGAGGGAGAGCAGGTCAAGGTCTTCTTGATCGGCGACGCTGCCGCGTGTGCCAAGGCCGGGCAGCAGGTGCCAAACGGCTACTACAATATCGGGAACATGCTCCACGCCGTGTCTCGACACGAGGAAGTTGGCGTATGTGGGACCTGCATGAATGCACGCGGCATCAGTGACGCTGAACTGACGGAAGGCACAAGGCGCAGCACGCTCAATGAACTCACCGATTGGACCCAATGGGCTGAAAGGACCCTGGTATTCTGATGTCGAACGCGACTACGTAATTTAGTCCGGCTCCCCAAGAAACACATCCAAGTGAGCCTCAACATACGCCCGCTCCAATCGCGTGTGCTCGATGATGAGGTCGATTTTCTCGGGAGGGAGAACCTTCTGATGGGGACTCACGTCCTGCTCTCGCTTCCCCTCAAAGAAACGGACGTTCCAGGCCATGCGCTCGTAGATCGACTCGATGACCGCAGACCGCTGATGAGCCTCCAGTCCATAGGCGGCCAGCAGAAGTCGCACCTGACGGGCCTGCTTCTCCACAGGGCCGCGCTCTGGCTTCATCGAGATGCACCAGAACCAAGCCATCCACCCCAAGTCCTGCATGGGGTCTCCTGGGGCCACCAAATCGAAGTCAATCCAGGCGGCAGGCACGTCGTTCTGAAAGATGGCGTTGTTCGGGCCGGGATCACCGTGACACACGACGGGGTGCTCACCGGCCAGCTCGGTGCCTCGTGTGGCGTCGTGAAAGGCCCTGAGGAGTTGTCCTCCTGCGATGACCTGTGGGTCTGTGAGAGGCCGCCACTTCGTCTCTCCTGGGATGACGCTGAGGGTATCTCGGCCCTTGTCGTCCGTCCCAATGAAGCGAGGGACACCATCGAAGCCGACGTCCTCAAGATGACGGAGCAGCTTGGCGGTGAAGTCGGAGGATGCGGTGTGGGGACGGCGGACCGTGTCGCCGATGCGGACAACGCCTTGGGTGAGATTGCCTCCGTCGATGGGAACCTCATCCTCGTGAACTTGCGTGGACACGGACATCGATCACAACTCGATGACGTTCCACCCAAGGCCGGCTTTCGCCAGACCCGGACCTACGTCTGTAAGGATGGTCTGGTGGGATCGCGTGGGGTCAGACAAGCGCTTGAGGTACTTAACGCGCTGCTCGGTATCGAGCGGATGTAACCCACCGTCGAGAATCAGCAGCGTCGGCCGATGATTTCCGAGAAAGGAGGCCAGCGCCATTCCACTCTCAATCAACACCATCTTGTACTCCCCCCCCGGATAGCGTATCGAGCGGCCGACGAACGCCATCGGCCGACACCATGACGGCGATGCCCCCGCCCTCAAAGACCAGCCTCCATTCTTCCTCCTGGAAGGAAAACCAAAGACCCTCCTGCGTGTGCCTAACCGAGGCTGAAGACATTCCTTCGACCTCTAGTTCGAATGACTCCTGTTTTAAGTAAACAATACCGAACGGCAAGGGGTTGGCGGGGACCTCCTGGCCGTCGAACGTCACCGCGACTCGCCCCTCGTTTTCTCGAATCGCTACGGTGTGCTCGTTTGGATGCCTATAGACAAGCGACATCTTGACCGAGCCTGCCCTCCCACGATGCTTCTCATGCAGATCACGGGCGGCCTCAATCGAACAAGCGGCTGAGACGTAGTTGCAAAGGGTAGACTTGCCGACCCCCATCTCACCCGTGATGAGAGTGGCCTTCGCGAAGGTAATTTCTCGGGCTCCTAGAATAGAACTGTCGGCGTCGAAACTGGCGCTCTCTATCCAGCCAAACGGAGCAAGAGTATCCCCAATTTCAATCGCGATCTTGGACTCATGCCGGGCCTTGAAGGCGCGCAGGGCACTGATGGGATAGCCTCTCCCCTCCTCGGTATCGACCATCCTGCTATGTCGAGGGCATAACCAAATGGCGTTCTCCTTCGAGCGCAGCTCCTCGGCAGAGACCTCGCTCGAACCACGGGGGCCTCCTTCCGAGGCAGCGACGATGTGAGCGGCTACTCCCATTGTTTTCCAGAACGGATGGGAATTGCTGGGTCCAATCGTGATCCTTTTACAGTCAGGGAAGCTGCACCTGTGCCCGGCACGGCTAGCGACCGTGGTCTTGGTACTCTCAGAGAATTCTACTCGACTTGCTGCCATCGGCTCCCTATCGCTTACTGCTCCTGCCTGCATTGGCGCAACGCCAAGCCGAGGGCTCCCCTATGCTGCCATGGCGGCCTGGTTTCCCGAAGTCGACCGCGTTGCGGTGACCTAGCGAACCCCTGTCCTAGGCGGCGTGCAGGTTCGAATCCGTCGAGAGCGCTATGACACGGAAGTGGCGAGGTGTGACCCCACTGCCTTAGCGCGGCGAGTGGGCAGAGGCGATGTGGATGTCATATCCGTCTGGGGACAACGTTGGAGTTGCAAGCGCGAGACCCTTTCGCGAGCAAATCTCAGTCACAGTTTGGCGATGCTCTTCGGACATTCGGATACCGGCATAGACGCTAGTGGGCTTGATCATTGGTACGGCAAACCCCTCAGCTCTTCCATCGGGATTAACGATCCGCCACTCCCTTTCATAGGCCCAATCTGGTCCCTTATGGAGTGCAGCCAAGAAGGCGTGGTTTGGGAGATAACCTACGGTCCCTGTCATACCCTTCAAGAATCCAGGTCCAGCGTTGAACCTCTCGGGTCCGTAGAACACCGGGAAGAGTAGGCGGCGCTGAGGCAGACCCGGGTCCGCAGAGCGGAGGTCGTACTCGACGCAGAAGCCCCTATGATCTTGTGCGTAGTGTGCCCATAACAGCGCGGAGTCAGCTGTCTCCGTGAAGCAGGTGACCTTGAGAGCCCGCCGAAAGAACTGACTCGTTCGGTCAACCATGAGGTCCTGGTTCACCCGCTCCATCAACGACGGAAGCACCTGTACCAACTCACGAACCTCGTCCTTCGAGATACCTGACTCGCTCGTCGCGAACGGGTCCAAAAGATCTTCGTTCGCCGTGCCTTCCAGCATGTTCGCCAAGTCGTTTGGGGATACACCGAGCTTTGCGAGTTCCTCCGTTCCCTCGATGGTCTGCGTCCGCAAAAGGTGCGCGAGCATTGGTAGCACGGTCATGCGTAAACCCGAGTCGAACGGGTCGTTGAAGTCCTCGGGCGAGGCGAGGAAAACGGTCTCTTCCTCGAGGTTCTTGAAGGCGAACTCTGTCGGACGGAAAAACTTGAAAAGCCGTTTAGGAAGATGACGTTCTTTCAATTCGAGAGCCGCCTGCCAGGATTCCGTGGTGTGGTCCATCAACAGATCCAGCAGCTTGACCTTCCAGTCGTCGGTCATTATTGGCCTCATTGTCTAGCTCTATAGAAGACTATCCTCGTCCGTGCCTGCATTCAACAATGGACCGACCCTGGTCGAGTCGCCGAAGGCAGTAGGCACGAGAAAGCTTTTAGCGAGGACACTCGCTCCCCAAATCACCACTACGACGATCACGGTCGCGACTAGATGGGGCTGCGCGCTCTTCTGAATCTTAACGAGGGTACCTATGCCGTTGTCAGCGTACCGAAAAACTCGCCACCCATCTAGAAGAAAGGTCATCTCGTCATGATGCACCCAGCCTGTGCAGGGGTGATGGAGCGGACGTGGGGAGGGACGCCAACTTGTTCGAACGCGCCGGAGAAAAATCGGCTTGCAAACTGGACGACTCAGCATTCTTGTGAGCACTTAGCTCAGATGATCGACAACACCGTCATCTCCGCCGTTCGAGCCTTCATCGAGAAAAACGTGGACCGGGGTGCTCCCCTCAGCCTTACCGAGACTGAATTGGCCTCGCGGTGTGGAATAGCCGCTTTCAAGCTAAGACCCGCCCTCGACCGACTCAAACAGCGGAAGATAATCGACTACAGCGTCACCGGCCTAGGGCTCTTCATCGTCGCGAAGAAACAATGCCTCTGACGCCTAGAACCACCGGGGTCCTTGATGAGCTAGGAGGATACCTTACGGCTTTCTGGGAGTCTCGGAGTCCACTTTCCCACCCATGCGATCTCGAACACACCAAGCATGCCATTGGCATGGTCCTGCGGAACCAGAGTCGGAAGCAGCCCCACCGCGACGAGATCCAACTGTACTTAGAGAGTCGGGGTGTCGCTCGAACCCATGCCGAGCAGGTAGGCATCCTCTATGAGGGAAGAAAACGGACCCGACAATAACGCCGGGGTGGCAAGCCCCAGCTCGAATTGCGCGCGGTTAGTAGGTCCTTTCTTGTACTGAGCTGGAGAGTCGGCGCTCCCAGGCCAATTCATAGCGCCGCTGCTAGGACACGTAATGTCCGACTGGCTGAGATTGTTGATCTGGACTCTTCGAGAATGTGAGATAATCCACGCATGTCGTACATCGCTACCCAACCTCGACCCGCTAACCTTGAGACACTGGTTCGCGCTGCATGGATTCGACAGGCCCAATTTCGGCGTGACCAGGAGGAGCGGCGACTGGCACAACAGAAGCGGTTCCGAGAACATCTGGAGCGAATTCAGCGAAAGAACAAGGAAAGTCAGGCCATGTTTATGCGTCCTACTCTCGTTCGTAGGGTAACGCCGACCGCCGGAACGGACCCAACAATGCAGGCCATTCCTTGGGGCTACAAACTCGGCCGTAGCTTGGCAGGACGCGCGGGAACCCCCGTTACAACGCAATCGCTACGACAATCGGGCATGAACCCTTGGTTGAAGTTGGCACTCTTCGCTGGTGGCGCTCTCGTGACCTACAAAGTCCTGCAAGCGATGTTTGACGTCGAGTATCCAGACCGCACCCTTCCCAGGAAGATCAAGGATGGGTTGAAGTGGGCGCACATTGATGCCCACGGAGAAGTCTGTACATGTTGCGGTCACGCGGCAGGATTCGCCGACCTCGCCATCGACCACATCATCGCCTGGGCTGCTGGTGGCCGCACATCAATCTCCAACTCCAGGGTCATCTGTCGTTGGTGCAACTCGGCGAAGGGGGCCACGACGACGGTCTTGGACATGATTCGAGGTCGTGGTGGGAGGGCAGACTATTGAGCACACCTCACGAATTCTTTCATTTGACGACGTGGGACGTGTCCAAAATGACCTTTCCCATGGAGTGCGACACTTCTTCATGGGAGTTCTCGAATTACTGGACTCAGAGGATGGATGGCACCGCCCATCGAGAGAGGGTGATGAAGGACGGTGCCGAGCATCAGCCGGTTGCAAACCTCCTAAAGCAGAACGGCGTGGATCTAGGGTCACTTCTTCATCATGCCGAATGCAAGAAAGAGCTGGCATTCGAATTTGTTCGAGCCCGAGAGTTTTCGGCCAAGCCAAGCAGATCGAGGTGCATATTTTTGACCACTGCTGAAGTTGATCCTCTGCGAGTGCTCAAGAGAATGGGCTTCGAGCAGTACCTGACAACGCGAGCGCTCTTGCGAATTGAAATCGCTGAGTCAGGAAAGATGCACAGCGGGGACAGCTCCTTTCTCAACTGCAACTTGCTGACGACGGACAGGATTTTCGCCAAAGCTCGAAGCTTTTGGGCAGGTGAAGGCTCTCCTGATGAAATTCTCTACGAGGGGGCGTTCAAGGTTCTTGGTATCCGTGAGCCGTCGTCTTCCCGCTCACCCCGCTAGCTTCTTCCACGCCCTTTCTAGCGTCTCCTCGGCTCGGTCACTTGGGTCAAACCCGTCGGCGATGCCTATCCCCCTTTCGGTTGCCACCTGGACGTAGTTGGTCGCGCACGATCTGAGCCATCCCGTGATCACCTACCGAAGGCGTTTCGGCATTGCTGCCAATCGAGACCCCGAAGTAGGCTAGCGGCAATTATGGACCTGTGCTCGGACCCATCGAATTGGCTGCAATGGTTACCACCCCTGTTTACCACTGGAGCCGCCTTGGTTGGTGCAGGGGTTGCTGTCTTCGGTCTCAAGACGTGGCGGCACCAAATTCGTGGAAAGGTGGAATACGAGACGGCACGAAAAGTACTCCGAGCAGTGCTTGAGGTCCGTGAGTGTGTGGCTGGAGTGAGGGCTGCGTTTATTTCTGTTGGCGAAATGCTGGAAGCTTTCGATGAGGCAGGCATCGACCCCAGCACGGTCCAACTTCCCGGTGATTCGAGGACAGACCAATTGGTCTACGTGTCGCGATGGAAGCCATTGAGTGAGGCCATCACTCAGCTTGAGAGTGAAGGCCTTGAGGCTGAAGTCCTTTGGGGATCGGCAATCAGAAGCGCTTTTGGTGAGCTAAGGCGACAGATTGCGACCCTACGATTCGCCGTGGACAATCATCTAAGGAAACGCTCTGACCCTTCCCAATGGAGTGGCCCAATCAGCGAGTTCGACGAGAAACAAGTGGCTGTCCTCAACGCTATCGGCAACCCCGATACATTCCGAGGAGAGTTAGACGAGATCATTTCCAAATTTGAAGAAATCCTTCGACCCCATTTGTCGATGAGATAGCGATGGCAGGACGCCTCGGGTGAGTTTGTGTCGCCGATTGATCTTCTGTTTGGTGAAAGGCAGTCGCCGAAGTAACTCGTCTAAACCGAATTGCAACGTGAGCGGTGCTATCGCTTTTCCCTTAACTAGGGGTCGAATCGCCCGTCATCACGCGCCAAGAATCGCACAAGGCATGCGTTAAGGAGTATCCAGGCCGCGCGCTGCATCGTCGCCCGTATCTTGGCGTAGCCGGAATCGAACGCTTCTTTTCGGATTTGAACTGGGCGAGTCAGGTCAGCAACGTAGAGATGGTCTCCCTCTTCGTCTCTCCACGGGGGCAAAAAAAACATTCGAGCTGTTCGATACTTGCGGAGGTCGCTTTCGTTCTTCGGTCGACTTGCTGTCAGAAGGTCAACGATGGGAACGAGTTGGGTCCACGCCGAATCGTCTAGTTCGCGGGAGAGGTCACAGGTATTCCCGATGAGCAGCCAGTGATCAGTAGGATTGGTGCCAATGCGGGGCTCACCTGATTTATTGAGGAGGGGAATCCCAGAACTCAGCTCAACGATATCTCCCTGGCAGGGATAACTCTGGCGTCGATTGTCGTAGAAGACGCTCGCAACATCGTGACGTTCGGCTAGCTGTCGAATTTCCTTCTTCAGATCCTCAGCGTCGTAGACGGGAGGCCAACGACCTTCAGTCGTCGTCATATACGGCGGTGAGCGGTTGGTCCTCGCTACGTGCTTCGATGGAACGAAGCAGACCATGGATTTCGCGATCCGCCTCTTCGTTCAAAGGGAGGGACTCTGCGACACGTGCGATCATGCCGGCGTAATCAGAGACAAGGTTCTCTAAGTGTGCACCAATTGCCGTCCGGCCACTTGGGTTCTGACCGAGAGAGGGGGGGGCGAGGTCATCGGGAAGGAACGTCGCCACGTTGGTCGTTTGCAGTAGTTGCATTCGCACGTTCTGATCCTTCTGCTGAGCCTGACCCAGTGCTGTCGCGACAAGTAGTGATGCCAGATCCATCTATTTCCCTTCTTCCATCCATTCTAGAAGAGCTTTGCCAGCAAAGCTCCTGAATGTAAAAAATATGTCATTTGAGAAGGAGCGCAACAGATCGGCGATGTCGCCAACCACGAAATCCTGCTCCATGTACCTATCCAGGTCCAAACGAAATACCGGTCGCTTTGACGCTGGCTCTGGCAGGAGACCGTATCTCACAGTGAGGCTTCCTTTTGAGTCGGCAGCAGAGGTGACCTCTACATTGAACAAAGCATCCCCTCCTCCTATTCCCGTCGGTTCGTGAATGAACGGCTCATTAATTAGGGAGGCCCAGGACACTGAGTCTTCGATCCTAAGCTGTTTCTTGTCGACGAGATTGATGTATCGAAGACCGAGACGAAGCGCGTGGATTGGACTGTAGATCTTCTTGAGTGCTTCAAGACCCACAGAGAAATCGCGAATAAGTTCTTCGCGGTCATGGTGGCCACGAGCTTCAAGAGTTAGTGCACCAGTGCTCAGGCTGAGCTTCGTCGTTTCTCGGATGAACGAGAAGACCTTGTCTTCGCTTATTTCGATGCCGCCTAAAGGTTGGAGATTCACGAACCTGCTCGTCTCTTCTCTAAACTCGGGGAAACTGTTTCGGACCATGTCTTGGAATTCTGGGACACCTTTGGCGATCTTCAGAATCGGACTGAAGCGCAAATCCACAATCACCGCGACTAAAGGGTTTCGCGGGTAAACCTTGTGAGGTTGTTGGGTCAGCTGCCAGATCATCGCCGGTAGATGCTAGCCGATGGCACGGTGGATGGATAGCGGAATGCGACCGCAGGACCCGGCCCTTACAGCGCGGCTCAAGGGATCTTCGACCGGCAGTTTTTCAGTCGAATGCTCTGGCGAGATAATGCGAAGGCACGGCGCGACCCTCTGAGCCCCCTCGACGGCCCAGTCAACCCGTTCCAGAACTAGCGGGCGTTCGACGAGGCCGATGCCCCAGTATTGCCGTCACAACGTCGTTCATACGGGTGAAGAGTACGATGGTTACTTGGTCGGGGCCACGACCAAAAACTAACCAGGAGTTCCTGCATCATTTGTGAAGAGGCATGCTATCACCCGACCGAACTGGTTCACGGTGTCGTCAATACAGAGCTTGAGCCGGGGGTCGCTTGGACTGAAGTAAGAACGTCTCGTGTCTCTCGGATTCCTTCGGTCACGGCCTGACTTCCAGTAAAGCGGCAATGTCGAATGTTCGGGAGACATCCGGCCCATGCTAAAAGAAGGCATGACCAAGGTCATCGCAGACTTCGAAACCGACTACGCGGACTACTGTCGTGAGACTCTAACGGACGCGGGCGTTGCGTTCGACGCGGACTTGCCACCTGAGGAGCTGTCGTTCGCTCTCTGGAATGCCTTCGGGCGGCATCTAGAGGTGAAACCAAGGGAGGTACGCATTTCCCCTTCCTTGAAGGTACCCCATGAGCTGGAGGAGGGGCTAGCTCGGCTCGTTCGTAAGTTCGAGGTCGGCGAAAACGTAAACCCACACCTCAGCAAGGCGATCAAGAACGCCGGGGACCGAAACTACCATGATGCGCTGTTGAACGATTGGGGCATTCACCACCTGCACCTGGGCGTGGAAACCGGAAGCTTTATTGCACGAACCGGCCCATTGCTTTTTGCCATGGTTCGAGACGAAGCTGTCTACATGATTGCTGTGAAGAAGCATGGCGCATGGGCTGACAGAGACCTAGTTGAGGTGGTCCACCAGAACTGGCCCGAGCTATTGCCCCGCGCCGACGGACTGGACACGGAGACAGAATCGCCTCACTGACGAACAGGTCTCAGCCATCAGAAGCAAGAATGGCACCTCCCTTCTAGTGATGATGGATGGGACCGCCTATTTCCCACCCGGCGGCTTACTCGCGGTCTCAGGCATCAACATGAGAGTTGTGATGCAATCTGACAAGACCTTCGCTCGCATCAGGTGCTTTGAGACAAGCGTAAGGTCCAAAGGCGATGAAATTATCCGTGAGTCCGAAAAGGCGGGCAGGACAATTCAGTTCCCGCTGCGGCTTCTGATGAAAATCGACGAAAAGGGGAGTGCACACGCAGATGACCCCGTGAATAAGATTCGATTCCCTCTGGGCCCAGTCTTCTCGGATTGACAGGTCATCGCCATGCAAGCTCGCCTCAGACGCGCAGAGCCCTAGACTCATCAGGAACGCCAGGACTACAGTTCCGCCGGGCGAGAACGCTCTCGGCGTACACGACTAGGCCCTAGTTGTGAATCGGGAAACCGATATCTTGGGTCATGGGGACGGACACTGCCGAGGGGCTACGCAGGTACCGCGACCAATACATCAAACCGACATCGCCGAAAGCTCATGTCTTCCTCGACGCTGACGGCAAGATGAGAATTGACGGGGAAGTCCTCCACAAGACCAAGCTCGCCAAAACCCTCCGAGAGGCCCTAGTCAGCTCGGGCGTGGATCGACCTGAGTTATTCGAGCACACAGACAACCGCGTGAACCTCCGAGCGCATGATCTCCGCACCAGCTTCATCACAACCAAGCTTGCCATGGGAAAGAGCGAGACATGGGTCATGGACCGCACAGGTCACGAGAGTAGCCAGATGATCGCCACCTACAGGCAGAAGGCACGCTCACATGTTGAGGCTGATCTGGGGGACTATGTGCCTCTGTGTGAGGCTATTCCTGAGCTAGGAAGAAGGTCCTGATCTAGCGAGCTTACCCTTCGGCTCCGACGACAGGATCTGCTCGGCGAGTAGTTGCACAGCCGAATCATGGTCGCCTACAAGGACAAACGGTCGGACACCACGAACAAGCCCGTGATCTCGTGAGAGCAGCGGCAGTTCCCCTCCAACCCAAACAACGAAGAGACAACCGCACAATAAGAATCGGTGCATATGACAGCGTCCACTCCTCGTCGCCCACGGGGGTACAAGAACTTGATACATCTCCGGGAAGTAGTCAGTCTTCTTATCCCCAAGTACGCTCAGCATCACTTCTGCTTTTCCGGGGAAGGTCGCCTCTCCCATGAGGAACCGACGAAACGCCTCCTGATACTTCCCAAGATTTAAGCTCAGTCGACTGGTGACTGAACCACGCCAAATGACACTTGCGGCGAGGTAGATGGCATCATCCATGGAGACCGAGCCGAACTCTCGGGCGCGGTCTTTCTCGTCGCCAATGCCCTCCCCAAGTTTTTCAAGAATCGGGAATTCCCCATCGTCATAGACAAGAGGTGCCCAGCGCGTTTCCACTTTCATGAAGCGATCCTCACATCCGCGACATAGAAGGTGTTCCTTCACCTGAGCGTCTGTCCGAATGGCGACCTTCCCATCAAATTGGACAAGACCTCCACCTGCCTTCGGGCGTGCTCGCCTGTACCCGAATTTCGGAAGTATGTGGCTGTCGCAAAGCTCGATGTCTTCCGCCAAGCAAAGTCGACATTTTCCTATTGGTTGCCCCATTCCATCACACCATACCCTGAAATTGGATCAGCAACTGGATCAGCTGATCCACCTCCCGATCCAACAAAACCAAAAAGGCCAGCCTCTTTCGAGACCGGCCTTGTGGGTCATGAAGGACTTGAACCTTCAGCCAATGGATTAAGAGTCCACTGCTCTACCAATTGAGCTAATGACCCGATGGGGAACTCACGCTGACCGCCGAGAAGTTCTTGGTGGCTTTTGTGACCATCAAACCAGGGCGGCAAGGCCGTTCTGGCTTCCCAGTTCGCTCCGAGGAGTTCTCTGGGGACGGGCCATCTACCATGACAGACCCGGAGGTCAAGAGTCCCGCCGCACGTTTTTAGGCCCGATTCAAGGCCTGTTTGCTGGAAGCTTTCGTCGACGTCGCTCGTTTTGGGTATAGGGTGGGTCGAGCAGACGTGCGTAAGTGGATTTGGATCACCCCGTTGGCCCTCGTGGCAACCGGCATCGCCGGGACTTTTCTGGCGCTTCCCTGGGCCAGCCGCGAAGCCAAGCAGCAGGCTGAGGCGCGCGGCCTGGAGCTGGCGATGGCCGATCTGTCTCTCGGCTGGATGTCCGCCAAGCTGAAGGGCGTCGAGCTGCGCCCGGAAGGCGTCGAAGGTGTCGTGATTCGGCTGAGGGAGGTCGAAGTCGATCTCTCGATGGGGTCCCCGCGCATCAGGCGCATCTTTGTGAGCGGTGGTCACGTAGAGCTCACCGGCTCTCTCGAACACATGCAAAGCGAAGTTGAGGCGTGGCGCCAACGTCGCCCAGCGGTGGACGTAACAGACGAGGTGCCCGCCGTACGGCGTCGCACAGAGATCATTCGGAATCTCGACGTGACCTGGAGGGGAGCCTTCGGCCCGGACAGCGAGCAAATCATCAGCGGGCTCAATGTCGATCGCGGCCCCGACGGCCAGAACATTGGCATCGATCTGATCCGCCTCGCGCGTGGCCCGCTCTCCGTGGAAATTGCAGGCGCCAGCCTCAAATCCAATGAACCAGGCTTCGATCTCGCTCAAGCAGAATACGTCGGCGCGTCCGAAGCGCGCATCACCTACCGGGCGACAGCAGCCGATGAAGCCGATCCGGACTCGAACGGTCAGGAAGCTCTCGCAGCCGACAACGCCCCGGAAGAGAGCGACAACGCCGCCGCAAGCGACGCAAAAAATCCAGCGGGCAAAGACGACGACAAGGACAACGGCCTCAGCAAGAAGCTCGAACAAGACAGCGGTCGGGTCGCCCGCCTGATGCTCGCCATCAACTTGATGCGCGAAAAGATCATCCCGCGCCTTCCGCCTCACACAGGCATTGAAAAACTTTCCATCACCTACCTGAGCGGTCGCGAAAGCCTGCACATCGGCCCCAGCAAGCTGACCACCGAAAAAGCTGGCAAGGACTTCAAAGTCGCTGTCATTCCCGGCAACGAAACCAAGGGCACCCCGCTCGCACTCAAACTCAAGCTTCACCCCGCATCTGCCGAAAATGCCGTCAGTCTCGACCTCGAAGGCGGCCCGGTTTCCCTGAAAACACTTGGCATCAAGGACGGCGCTTTTGGGTTGGCCGGGGTCAATCACACCACCATCGCCGGCCACTTCAAAGCCAGGCTGAGTCGCGACGCCAAGCTACTCGAAGCCGAAGGCGACGCGAGCATCGAGGGACTCGGCCTGAACAGCGAGCGCCTTTCCGACGAACTCGTCGCCTTCCCGCGACTCTCTCTCCAAGGAAAAGGAAAGATCGCCATCGATGGCACGATGATGGAGCTCCGCGATGCCGAACTCACCCTCGGCGAAGCCCGCTTTCAAGGCGCGTTCGAGATCGAGAAAGTCGAAGACCACGTCGTGTTCAAAGCGAACGCCGAGGCGCCGCTCGTTTCTTGCCAAGCTCTGGTCGACTCCGCGCCGCGCGGCATCCTCGGCCCTGTGGAGCGCATGCTCTTTGAAGGGACGTTCTCGCTCGATGCAGGAGTCGAAGCCGACACGCGTCAGCTCTCGCAGATGCAAGTCAGGTGGAACTTCAAGAACGGTTGTCGCGCCAAAGCGGTACCCGCAGCTTTGGACCCTGAACGCTTCCGTGGCCTGTTTCAACGTGAAGTGATCGGGGCTGGGAACTTCCCCATGCAGGCTGAATTCGGCCCCCATTCGCCCAACTGGACGAGCTACGACGAAATCAGTCCTTACCTCGAATCCGCGCTGCTCGTTTCCGAAGACGGCCGCTTCTTTCGCCACAATGGCTTCGACGATCGCGCGATTGAAAGCGCCATCCGCGACAACACGCGCGCTGGTAAATTCGTGCGCGGCGCCAGCACCATCAGCATGCAACTCGCGAAGAACCTCTACCTGTCGCGCAACAAGACCCTCGCCCGCAAATTCCAAGAAGCCGCCCTCACCTCGCTTTTGGAACAGAGCTTCGAAAAGCGAGAGCTGCTGGAACTCTACATGAACATCGTGGAGTTCGGCCCTGGCATCTACGGCGTGCGCGCCGCCGCGCAGCATTACTTCAACACGAGCCCCGCTCGCCTCAGCGCCGCGCAAGCCTTCTTCCTGGGCTCAATTCTTCCCGCGCCCACGCGTGAATACTTCGAAGCCGATGGCCACCTCAACCCGGCCCGCGCCAAATACGTACGCACGCTGCTTGGCATCGCCGAAAAGCGCGGGCGCCTCAGTCCCGCCGAACTCGAAGAAGCCCAAGCCGAAGAGCTTGTCTTTGGTCAAGAAAACACGCGACCCAGCGATCCTGAACCCGGCTCGCCAGAGGAACTGGGGAAATTCTTCGATGATGAACTGCCCGATCCCGGCGCACTCTCGCCGCCAGCACCACAGCCCGAACGCCCAGGGCTCCCACTGTGATGAGTGACGAAGCGTCGCCGCCCCCTGATGAGCAGCTCCTCATTGATGAGCAGCTTCAGACTGACCAGCAGCTTCTGATTGACGAAAGATGGATGCAGCTCGCGCTCGCAGAGGCAGATCGCGCAGCTCTGAATGGCGACGTCCCCGTGGGCGCCGTGATCATTGATGCCGATGGCGCGCTTCTTTCCGAAGGTCGCAATCGTCGCGAACTCGAAGGCGACCCCACCGCGCACGCAGAAGTCGACGCTCTGCGTCGCGCCGCAAAACGCACCGGGCATTGGCGCATTGAAGGCACACTCTACGTCACTCTCGAACCTTGTTTGATGTGCGCCGGAGCGCTGATCAACGCGCGCATCAAACGCGTGGTCTACGGCGCGATTGACCCCAAAGCAGGCGCTACGGAAAGCCTTTACACCATCGGCAACGATCCGCGCCTCAATCATCGTTTTGACGTCCAAGCCGGCGTGCTCCAAGAAGAATGCGTGGCTCGTTTGCGCAACTTCTTCAAAGCCCTGCGCGCGCAAGGTCAAAAGTAGAAAGCCTCCAAACAGCCATGGCAAAACAGAGCATGATCGGTTTCGAACAAGACGAAGAATCTCATTGGGTAGCGCGCCTCGCTTGCGGTCACACGCAGCACGTACGCCACAATCCTCCCCTCGAATCACGCGAGTGGGTCGTCACAGAGGCTGGTCGAGAAGCAAAGCTAGGCAGCCAGCTCGATTGCCTCTTCTGCAACATGCCCCAGCTGCCGAACGACGTCGAAGTCTACAAGAGCACCAAGACATTCTCGGAGACTACCATCCCCTCAGGTCTCACTCACAAACACACCACAAAAGCAGGCACATGGGGTCGTATTGTGATCGACCAGGGCCGCCTGCTTTATGAGATCCTGGATTCACCGCCCAGTCTCGACCCGGAACCCAAGACCGACCCCGAAGCCCCCGGAGCAGTGCTCGACAGCTGGGTGCTACGCCCGGGCGTCGTCGGCATTGTGGCTCCAGAAGCTCCCCACCAAGTCCGCGCCCTCGGCTCCGTCAGCTTTCACGTCGAGTTCCTCAAATAGGCGAGCTCCCTGATGAGCGAACACCTCAAATGGGACAGCATGCGAACAGCTTTCCCCTTGAGCATTCGCCCAAAACGACTCTTCTTCGCTTCTTTTTGCGGGGGAGGCGCGGGGCGCCGTCTGCCCGCCGCGCGCCGCAGAGTGCTCCAAATGCTCCAAATACTAGCTAAAGTGCTCATATCTTGCCGAAAACCCGCGCTATTCGAGCATTCTGCCTAGATTCAGCACAACTCTCGGCGCAGAGAAAAAGCACTCGCCCCCCCGCCGCTAGGTCTAGACAAGCAAGGTCCGAATGCTACATAGCGCCTCCCTTCAAGCGCCCGTAGCTCAGTTGGATAGAGCGCCGGTCTACGGAACCGGAGGTCGTAGGTTCGACTCCTTCCGGGCGCGCAAAACGCTTCTTACGGCAACGTAGGAAGCGTTTTTTTTTATCACCTGCGCGCGCGGAAGGTCGAACCTCTTGTGTCGTGCCTGCGGCACGAGCCTCGGCCGCCTCGCGGCGGGCTCGGCTACGACTCCTTCCGGGCGCGCAAAACGCTTCTTACGGCAACGTAGGAAGCGTTTTTTTTTATCACCTGCGCGCGCGGAAGGTCGAACCTCTTGTGTCGTGCCTGCGGCACGAGCCTCGGCCGCCTCGCGGCGGGCTCGGCTACGACTCCTTCCGGGCGCGCAAAACGCTTCTTACGGCAACGTAGGAAGCGTTTTTTTTATCACCTGCGCGCGCGGAAGGTCGAACCTCTTGTGTCGTGCCTGCGGCACGAGCCTCGGCCGCCTCGCGGCGGGCTCGGCTACGACTCCTTCCGGGCGCGCAAAACGCTTCTTACGGCAACGTAGGAAGCGTTTTTTTTATCACCTGCGCGCGCGGAAGGTCGAACCTCTTGTGTCGTGCCTGCGGCACGAGCCTCGGCCGCCTCGCGGCGGGCTCGGCTACGACTCCTTCCGGGCGCGCAAAACGCTTCTTACGGCAACGTAGGAAGCGTTTTTTTTATCACCTGCGCGCGCGGAAGGTCGAACCTCTTGTGTCGTGCCTGCGGCACGAGCCTCAGCCGCCTCGCGGCGGGCTCGGCTACGACTCCTTCCGGGCGCGCGAGACCCCCCAGCCTGCCCATCACCTGGATGGTGAGCAATTATTGCGCTTGGCTGTCGTGCATGTCCCAGAAGTACAACAAGCTGAGAGCACTTTTCATCAACACGAGCCTCAAGAAGAAGGCTGCGGATTCGCACACAGGCCTGCTCATGAAGACCTCGGCGGACATCATGAGAAAACAGGGCGTCCAAGTAGAAACTGTGCACCTGCTTGAGCACCAGATACCTCCTGGGGTCTACCCGGATTTGACCGAGCACGGCTGGGATCGAGACGACTGGCCCGCCCTATGGAAGAAAGTAGCGGCCGCCAACATCCTTGTGGTCGGAACGCCAATCTGGCTAGGCGAAGAGAGCTCCGTCTGTCGTGTCCTCATCGAACGACTGTACGCCATGTCGGGAGAGCTCAACGATTTGGGCCAGTCGATCTTCTACGGGAAGGTGGGCGGCGTCGCCATCACGGGCAACGAGGACGGAATCAAGCACGTGGCGATGACGGTCGGCTACGCCCTCAACCATCTCGGCTTTACCATACCTCCACAGTCAGACTTCGGCTGGATTGGCGAAGCCGGGCCTGGGTCGTCCTACGGCGACAAGCTGGACGACGGGAGCCGTGCGGGATTCGACAACGATTTCACCCAACGCAACACAACCATCGCCACCTGGAACATGATGCACGTAGCCCAGCTTCTGGCCGACCACCCCATCCCCAACCAAGGCAACGACCGCACAGCGTGGAAAAACGGCACGCGTTTCGACTTCGAAAACCCGGAGTACCGGAGCTAACCGCTCCAATAGCTGTAATCGAGTCACCGCTCGAAAGTGGGTCAGTTAGTCACTCCAAGTGAAACGAGTCGAGCTCGAAGTCAGTGGTGCCTGAGAACTTGAGACACAAGTCATGCGCCCCCGCAGGTGCATCGATCACGCAGCTCAACTCCGAGAAAGTACCGATCCCCCCGGTACTCTCCACACTGCATGTCCCTACGGACGTGCCAGCCGCGCCATCGATGCACCCGTCGACGACCACGTCGATCATTCCACCGCCGGCGGCCGCACCCACCCGGGCCACCAGACTCGTCGCACCGTCGCGAAAATCAACTTGCGAATAGGCCACCCAGTCGCCGGCATCAATCTGGGCAACTCGCACCGTTTCGCCGGATTTCCCGTCGACTTCGATGCCACTTTCAGCAGCAAGGCGCTCCGCCTCAACTTCCGAAAATCCATCCAAACACTTGAGCTGGCTCACCGTGGAATCTTCGGTGCTCATGTCGAGCACGTTGATGCTGCCATCAGCCGCGTAGGTGAGTTCCTGAACGGCGACACTCCGATTGTTCACCTTGTTCGTCCCGAGATCCTGCATCAACTTGCGGTTGTGATAAAAGACGTAGGTCTTGTCGTGGAACTCTATGATGGATCCGTGGTTGTTGTTGCCACTGTTGATGCCGGAGTTCTTCAGCAGCGCGCCCTTGTACGTGGAGCCGTTCATCATCGGCGAATCGCCGATGTAGTACTCGAGAGCCGCACCGTGGCCCGCACTGAAGTCAGATGAGTAGCTGAAGTAGTATTTGCCCCCATGTTCGTGCACAAATGAAGCTTCGAAAAACGCCGTGGTAGCAACAGTCGTCGCGCTCGCATCCTTGATGCTGATCATGTCGTCGTTGAGACGCACCACGCGAGCGTTTTGACCGCCATCGGGACCACCGCCAAAGTAGAGGTACGCTTGACCGTCCGAATCCACAAAGCATGCGGGGTCGAACAGCCAAGGCACGTTGGAATTCGGAAAGCTTTTCGACAGCAGTCCACCGTTCAGGGGATCGACAAAAGGACCCGCCGGATCATCCGCAACAGCCACACCAAGCTGTGAGCCACCGTTCGTCAGATACATGTAGTATTTGTCGCCCTTTTTGCAGGCACCCGGTGCGTAAAGCCGACCAGCCCAGTTCAAGTCGTTGGCGTGAATGATCACCCCGTGATCTTCCCAGTTCGCGAGATCGTCAGACGAGTAAACGTGGTGATCGACCATGTCGAATCCCTCTTGGCCGTCGATATCATGCGACACGTAGACGTAAACGCGATCGCCGTAGACGATAGCGTTGGGATCCGCGGTGAAAATCTGCGTCGCGATGGGGTTGCGCGCCTTTCCATCCGGAACACAGTTGGACACTGGGGCACCTCCAGTGCCCTCCCCGCCGCCACCACCAGTAGCCGGCGCCCCGCCGCTGCTCGCCCCGCCGGTGGTACTTCCTCCCGTGGCGTTCCCACCCGTCGCACTGCCGCCTGTCGCATTCCCTCCCGAGGAGCTGGCTCCCCCAGTAAACCCAGCACCACCGCTCCCGCCGGATGAATCGAAGTTCTCTGGCGACGAATCACCGCAGCCTTGAGCCGCTGCTAAAGCAAGAATGAGAAATAGGTTGGTCGAAAGGGCCGTCGTCTTCACGCTCCAGTGATGATCGCTTCGTCATGCTCACGGTAGGCGAGAAATCTCACCCCATCTGACTGCCATTTTCCGACGCACAGGGAATCATCATCCTCATCGCGTCAAAGCCGCACGTCACGCACTTGAAGATGAACCAGGGTCGGAAAGATCTAGGAGCTAGGGCGCTATTTCTCCGCTCCTTGCAGCCGGACGCAGAGCTACGATTTGACTTCCCCCAGTGCTTCTATGAACCAACTCCGTCACGCTTTCCGCAGAACAAAGCTGATCACAGCCGCGATCCCGCTCACCCTCCTCATCTCGTGCGGCGATGGAGGGAACGATGAGCCCGCAACTTCTTCGACCGCCTCAGGTGGGAGTGCGACTGGCGGCGACAGCGGTGCAAGTGGTGGGAACTCTTCGAGCGGAGGAAGCGCCTCAGGGGGAACCACCAGCTCCGGCAGCGGTGGCGCAGAAGCTACCGGTGGCATGGTGGCAACCGGCGGCAGCGTGGGCACTGGCGGCGACAGCTCAACAGGAGGCAGTGAAGGCAATGACGAACCTGTCTTCCATGTCTTTCTCCTGATGGGTCAATCAAACATGGCGGGGTTTCCCCATGCCGACGACGCGGACAAGGTGGAGAATCCTCGCATCAAGGTCCTTGGTTTCGACGACTGCGCCGTCACTGGCCGCGTCGAAGGAGAGTGGGACGTCGCTGCCCCACCGCTGCACGAATGTTGGAACACGGCAATTGGCCCCGGCGATTACTTCTCAAAGACGTTGATTGAGAAGTATCCCGAGCAAGACACGATTGGGCTCGTTCCGCTCGCAATCAGCGGCTCGCAAATTGAACCTTTCATGAAGGTAGGTGGCGAGAAATACACCTGGATTCTCGAACGAGCGCGATCCGCTCAGGACCTTGGCGGAAAGATCGAAGGCATTCTGTTCCACCAAGGCGAGTCCAACTGTGGCTCTCCTGCATGGCCAGGCCAGGTGGACACCCTTGTGAGTGATCTGCGCGGCGACCTTGAGCTCGGTGAGGTCCCCTTCCTCGCTGGCGAACTGCTTTATTCTGGGAATTGCGCGCAACACAACACGCGAGTTCGGGAACTACCCAATCTCATCAGCAACGCGCATGTCGTCTCCGCGGAAGGTCTCGCGGTAGCGGCCGACGACACTTGGAACCTTCACTTTGGTCATGACGCGCAGGTCACCTTCGGCAAGCGTTATGCAAAAGCAATGATCGACGCTCTCGGTCTTTGAAAGAAATCATGGCAATGTTCAGCAAAACGCTTCTCACTACGCTATTCTTGATCCCCACTGCTCTCACGGCTTGCGCTTCTGGTGACGAGACGCCCTTTGAAGTTGATTCAGCAGGCTCCGGCAGCGGCGGCACGAGCAGCTCTGGCGGAGCATCCAGCACCGGGGGAGCGATTAGCTCTGGAGGAACCGCAACGGGTGGAGCAACAGGAACCGGAGGCGCAAGTAGCACTGACGGCGTTTCGTCTGGCGGGACCACAACTGGCGGAGCAGACCCAGTTGGCAGCGGTGGAACGGTCAGCACAGGGGGCTCCGAAACCGGCGGCACCAGTACCGGCGGCGCGACGGGGGAAGAAGCGTTCAATCCCTGCCCCACGAATGGTGATCCCTGCAAAGTTCTTCCTTTCGGAGATTCGATTACGTTTGGAGTCGGCTCGACAGACGAAGGCGGCTACCGCTCGCGCCTGTTCGCCCTCACGCACGCTGCGAATGAGAAGATGACCTTCGTTGGATCGCAAGTGACAGGACCTGCGCAAGTTGCAGGGGTTTCGTTTCCGCGAAATCACGAAGGGCGTTCCGGATGGACGATTGACCCGGGCTTCAGCACCTGGGCTGGGGGTATCTCCAGCCTGGTTCCGAGCCCCGCATTCAATACGACTCCGCACATTGTTCTGTTGATGATCGGCACCAACGACGTCAATGCCAGCCAGGGTCAAGGAGCCATGATCAGCCGACTCGGATCCCTGGTCGACAAGATCGTGCAGGCCGCTCCAGACGCGCTGATCGTTCTGGCTCAGATTACGCCCCTGGGTTGGTCACCCCAAGCACTGTCAAACTACAACGCGGCAATTCCCGCGTTCGTCGACACTCGAGCAGCAGATGGTCAACACATCATCCGTGTTGACATGAGTAAGATGGCACTGTCAGGGCTCGACGGAGACAACATTCATCCCAACAACCAAGGCTACGATTTCATGGCCGGGGTCTGGCACGACGCGATCAAGGAATTCTTACCGCGCTAGTGCTCGAGCGACGCACAATGCTCGCGCCAATCTAAATCGATGCACTAACGCTAGCGACCAATGCAGCTCTCCTGCATCGCACTCCAGAGTGCCGCGGAGCTCACTTCAGCTCCCTGCGACGGCGTCGCCCAGCAGGCACGAACCGACCGAGAGCGAGAGCCGCACTGAGCAGCACGAGGCCCCATGGTGCGCTGCTCGCTTGAGCTGACCTCACGTAGGAACAACCAGCGCCATCGCCCGATCCTGCGGATCCACCAGGTACTGGTGCGCCCCCACTACCACCAGCCGCGGTTGAACCGCCCGTAACCGCAGTACCCCCGCCATTGGGGAAGTTGGGATCCGCGTCTCCGCCGCTTCCTGGAGCAACACCACCAGTTCCCGCGCCAAGTCCGCCGCTGCCGTCAGCTCCCCCCGTGCCGCTCATGCCCCCGGTCCCTTCCGGGAGCGGATCCTTGGGCACAAACTGCCACCAATCGAGGTTAAACAGAGAACCACCGCCGCCCTTGAACACCAAGAACAGGTCATGAACCTCGACGGCGCCTGTCACGTCACAAGAAACCATCTGCCACTCTTGCCAGCCACCGGTCGGCGCGACAGTACAGGTACCAATGAGAGCACCATCGGAGGCATCAAGATGCAGCTCAATCGTGCCGCCACTGCCCGCCGAAGCAACCGTCGCTTCAAACGACGTCGCCCCAGTCAGAAAATCGACAGATTCGACCTTGATGTAGTCGCCGTTCTCAATGTTAGCGACATCGCGCCCACCTTCGCTGCAGTCTTCGACCTCGATCCCTGCGCCCCAGGCCATCGTTTCGCCTTCAACTCGAAAGTAGGGGATCAGAGGGTCCACCGAATCAACCACCCCGCCGGAAGTCTTGTTGATCTTGGGAAAAGTGCCGTCCGCATTGTAGGTAAACTTTTCGACGGCCGTCGAGCGCTTGAAGCCCCCGCCACCGGGCAGTTCTTGTGTGTGATAGAAGAAGAACGAGCTGCCCTTGTAGTCGATAACTCCCGCATGGTTCGTGAAGGCATGGCCAGCCTGGTTCTCCATGATCACGCCCCCATAACTCCACGGCCCGGTCGGCCCAGGACTCGTGGAATAGGAGATATCCTCAGGGATGCCGCCCGAAGCAAACATCATGTAGTAGAGGTCGTTGCGCTTGTAGAACCAGGGGCCTTCTTCGTAGAGAGTCGTGTGATTCGAATCCCCGCCGTTTCGTTGCCCGAAGCTCTGAGCCGTCATCGGCACCGCTTGCACTTGGCCAGAGAACGAGATCATATCTTCGTTTAACTTGACGTACCAAAGCTTGGGGTTGCCAAAGTACAAGTAGGCCTGGCCATCGTCGTCGATGTGCACCGTCGGGTCGATGTACTGCCAGTTGCTCACAAGTGGCGCGCCGATCGCGTCCCTGAAAGGGCCAGTCGGACTATCAGCCACGGCAACACCAATCGAGTCCGAGACCGGGACATAGAAGTAGTACTTCCCGCCTCGAGCAATGCACTGGGGCGCCCAGGCTTTGCCCGTTGCCCAGGAGAACGTTTCATAGCTCAACGGCGAGCCATGGTCGGTCCAGTTCACCATGTCTTTGCTCGAGAAGACGAACCAATCATTCATCGTGAAGAAGCCGTCGACCGTGACGTCTTCATCATGACTCGTACACAGGTAAACGGTGTCGTCATGCACCATCGGTGCCGGATCAGCCGTATAGACGTGCTGCACAATCGGGTTGTCGGCGCGAGCAGGCGTCACCAACAAAGAGGAAGCGCCGGCGATCAGGCTGGCTGACGCTGTGAGCAGCGGAAAACGCGGAATCATCATACGGCTATGATGGTTCCGATAACGATTCCAAGGCAGAGGAGCAGTTCTCCCCCTCCGACCTGGAATATTCCAGTAGCTCTACGGCTCTACGGCTCAGGCCAGAATGTTGCTGTAGGCGTTGTTCGTGCCGCCAAAACTGTTCAGGTCCATGCCCAGACCTTGGCAAATCGCCAGGAACAGATCCGTGTGCGGCCTGAAGTTCCCGTTGTGGGCGTCCGAAATACTGACCCTTGTTCTTGAACGCGCCACCTGGGTTGCCGATCAGAACATACGGCACGTCATTGCTGCGGTGGTTGTACATCCCCCACTCGCTGCAACAGACGATCAGCGTGTTGTCGAATAGAGTGCCGCCATCTTCCGGAATCGATTTGAGGCGCTCAATCATGTACGCGAGCTGGCCGTAATACCAACGGAAGATGCGCGCTTGGTTCCGTCGTTCCTCGTCGCTGTCCGCGTGTCCCATTTCATGATCGTGCAAGCTGGCCGCTGCCCTCGAGTTCATTGACGGCCTTGCGGTAATGTTGGCCGTCGTACAAGCCATCCTTGATGCCTAAGTCGGTTCCGGTTCCGCTGAATTGCAAGAGCGAAACCTTGGTGCGATTCAAGGCCAATGCCGCAACGGTGGTGTCAATTTGAATCTTCACCAGGGCGGCGAAGTTGTCTGACTTTTGCCAGTACTTGTTCTGATTGTTGGTGTTGTCCCAACCATCAGGCAAGTTCACGCGAAGGTCGACGGAAGCTGGCGGCTCAGGCGCATTCGTCCTCAGCATCAAGAATCGACTGCGTCTGTTGCTCAATGCGCTCTACGGAATCGAGGTACGCTTCCATCCGCTCTTGAGCGACTGCACCCCCGTGGCACTTCACGTCTTTGAGCCGTCCCTTGATGGAGCCCATGAGGCGCAACTTCGATTCGAGATCGTGATTCGGCGCCGGCGTCATCGGCGGCGCATCTCCAGGTCCAGGAATCCCATTGGGGAAAACCTGATTATAAGTCGTCACCGGATTCCAAGTCGGAGATCCCGGACCACCTGAAGCCAATCGCAAGGGGCAAAGATAATTGTTGTTGGGGTGAGCGTGGCGCGCAAATAGTCCTGTAAAGATCGCCGAAAAGGCGGAGTCGCCCTTGAGATGTGCGCCGAGGATCTGGTCGATGCTGCGACCGTCGCCTCCGTTGCCGGCAAGGGCGGTATTGATGTGCTGCGCGTGGGCGTCGTCGGAATTTCCGCCGTTGTTTTTGAAACCGCTGAGCAGTGTGAGGTCCGACTCGTAGGGCTTAAGAGGCTGCAAGCAATAGGTGCCCATCGCACTGTTGCGATAGGTGTTGATGCTCTGCCCTTTGCTCTCCGGGTTCTTGTTGTCGACGCTGGCGTTCAGATTGATGTTCAAAGCTCCAGGACCAGTGCCAGGCCAGAACGCCTGTTGGGCCGCGCCTTCCGGATGATACCAAAAGATCACACGCTTCGCTCCAGTCGCCTGAGCAAGTGCGCGCTCAGTCAGTAGCTGCCACATGCTCATTCCAGCGACGGTTGCAGCTGACCAGCGAAGAAGATTTCGTCTCGAAAATTGATTCATGATGCCTCGGGAATAATTAGAGTCGGCTTACTGGCAGACTTGGTCAGCGGGCTTGGGATACACGGAGAGAAACGCTCTCGTAGACGCCATTTCTGTCAACATGGCTCTCAGCGATTCTGTCTGATCAAGAACGGCGAACACGGCTTCGAAGCTCGCTTGGTCGGTGAGCGTCAAGGGACGCCCCAATGCCTCAGAGAACCAATGCTCGACGAAGCAATGCTTGAATGCTCGGCTTGTCCCGACTGCACTCAGGAAATTCGGGAAGGTCACTGAAGGACAGATCGATGTCGCTCCCTGCTTTGAATGTCCCTGGCGTTGGGGCCTCTGAGATCAGCTTTCCTTCTCGGTCAAAGTTCGCAAAGAATTGCCCTGTCGGGTCCATTGCCAGGTGACAGCCACTACACTGGCCATCTTCTGTACGACTTCCTTTCGGCACCGCATCGACCACCCCTGGAGGAGGCGGAGGAAGCTTGCCGCAAAACAGGTGTTCGTAGACAGCCTTGCCTCGGAAGATCCAAGAGCGGTCTGGTTCCTCGCGACCGTGAGCCGAGAGGAAACTACCGTGGGTGAGAACTCCCTGACGGCGAGCGCTCGCTGGGAACTGATACTTTGCCCAATCTTCGCTCGGTGCTGGGACGCCATAGTGCTCCGCCAGCTCGGCGTTGATGAAGCTGTAGTCCGCGTTGAACAAGTCAGAAAGCGGTACCTCTTCGTCCACCAAGACGTATTCGACGAATCGCCTGGTCTCTTCCGCCATGGCAAGCTTCAACGGATCCGCCTCAAACTCGCTACTTGCCAGGCCCAGCATCTTCTTCGCGAACGCCCAAACGGTGTCGCGTAGTTGATCGCTCAGCAAATGCCAGCTCTACCTGGTTCGCAAAGGCGGCTTCATCACTCAACGCTCCACTCGATGCCAGGTCGAGAAGTGCGCCGCTAGGAGGCTCATCCGAAGATAGGAATGAAAGGCGGCTCAAAGTCTCAAACGGACTCAGTCCGATGCCCCCGTCGTCGCCCACCTGTGCGTCGCCAACCTCCATGCGATAAAGGAACGATGGCTCAATCAGCGCACGTGCAATGCCGATGCTCACACCATGCGCGGTGTCACCACTGCGAGTGATTGCCTCAGAAATCGCCTCGGAAATGACCGAGCTCTCGGCTTCGCCAACATCAGTCCGGTAGAGCGTCCTCAGAGCAGGAAGAATCTCACTTTGAGTACATCCGCCCGCGCTTGTAGCAAAGTCGCAACGATCCACTAGTTGCGCGGCGATCTGTTCTCCGAGTTCGGTCGCCGCGCCGACGTACGTTTCGTAATCCCCTAAGGGCGAAGCTTCAGGGTGATGCTCAAGCGTCACCGATTCATCCGCTGGAAGCTCCGGAAACGTCACATCGATTCCAAACGCCAGCGTCACCGATGCCTGATACTGCGACTGAGTCAGGCGCCTGGTCGGAGATACTGGCGTTGATTTCTTGAAAGGCTTGGCGACCCAATCCTCCCCAATGCCGGATCCGAGGCCCCCCGGCGCTCCAGACGGACGATCGGCGGGCGACTCCCCCTCTTGATCGACCTGGGACTCTCCCGTGAGAACCCCCGTACAGCCCACAAGGGTGCCTCCGATGCCCCAATACAACGCACTGACGGCACAGCGTGAAAACCATCGATTCATGGAGGAGAAAGTCGAATGGGATGAAAATACTAGTCCAACATTCGGTTCCACAGGAATTTTCCATCAGGAACTAAGTCGAGAATTGAAGCGCCATCGCCGATTCATGAACCGTTTCATGCGCTTCAAATCACTCGACCCGCATGCGCACGTCTTCTCCTTCATGCCCAGCCACTCTCGCTCGCTTGCTTTCGCCCAGCGCGATCCTTCTCGCCTGCGCGTGTTCTGAAAGCCGAAGAAGCGAGAGAGTAGAAGACGCCGTCGCAAACATGGGCAGCGCCGGTGCTCCTCAGAAAATAGTGATGGCGACATTGAGCTCGGCAATGAAGTCGTAGCTGCAGGCGGTGTGGGATCGATCGAGGGAGGTTCCTCAATCTTGAGAGAACTACCAGAGGGCTACGTAGGTGGTCTTGAAATCAGCGACATCCCCGAGGACCCAGATGAACCTCGCACTCCAGGAAAGGGCGGATGGAAAGTCGTGGGCGCGCTCGAATCAGTCGATCTCAAGACGAGCCGTGAATGCGCCAACATCCTGCGCACTGTCATGCGTGACTTTCGAGAGTCCCATTCCGATTTTCATTCCGCGGACTTACCGTCAACTCGGACTGCCGCTCAGCTCGATGATCATATCAGCCTCCAACTTGAGGTCGTTGAATAACTTGTCCTCCAATATGCCCATCACTCGAACTCGATCCCCGACCTCGAGCTTCTGATACCCTTCATCATCCAGCGGATCGTAGAGCATGTTTGATGTATCTACGTCGAGTTTCACCGAGCCTGCTTCCAGCTCGAAAATCACGCCTCGCACCTCAGCGATCGTTCCCGTCAACTCAAGGCGAGGACTGAAGTCGAGGACACCGACAGCTGGAAAGTCTTCTTCATCGACTCCCGATGCATAAAACTGAGTCCCAAGATTCTTCACGAAAACGCTTTGCGCCTCGATGCTTCTCGTCTCGTACAGCTCATCATCGACGTACCCGTAGACCATCACTTGATCATCCTCGAGCAAGCTCCGACCCTCCGGGTAGAAATCGAAGTCATCCATCTCAACCAGTACGACACCCTCCCCGTAGTCGAGGTCGAACGAATCGTCTCTTGCCTGCTCAACAGTTCCGCTCAAAGAGATAAAGGTGTTGTTGGGAGGGATGGTGACGGACGCCTGGCTTTCCTGCGTACTCATTTCGTCGTTCTTGATTTGGGCGCTACTTTGACAACCAGAACTCAGCAAACCGATTCCGAGAATGCCCAATAGTGCTGCTACTTTTGAGTGTCTCATTTCTTACTTTCCTTTCATTTCATTGATTCTTTTTTCCTATCTTGAGTGGAGCGGGGAATGCTCAACCCGCTTGCTCGACGAAATCGAGCTTGTTGATCACGACCTCGGCTCCAGCTCGCTTGGCGGCTCTTGAAGCGAACCGATAAGCCCGCAAATCTGCTTACCCCTCTGCCCGATGAGCAGGTGTCCGATCGCAGCCGGATGCGGCAACAAGTAGAGGCGCAGTGCCCAGAAAGAAGCGACTCAAGTATCTCATACCAGGCCTTCCGGCTCGATGGAGTCGCCCTTTCCCCGCGCGGCCGTTCTCAAGCGACGCACCGGAGGAGCCTTCCTCGGAGTCGACTCATCACGACTCGCCGGCGACTCATCAAACACCTCCGGCGCGATCTCCTCCCACGGCTCTCCTAGGTCGACACCCAAGCGCGCACAAATTTGCTCCAACAGCAAATGTCCGCGCGGACTTTCGAGGCTCTGCTCCGTTTCGCGGAGTCGCAGCAGGCGTTCACATTCCATGAGAACGACAGTCAACGTTCTCGTATCGAAGGTCGGCTCATCTTTCGCGACGCGCAGCTTTTGAATCAAATCGAGAGCTTGCCCCAAATCGACTTCGGTAGGCGCTGAACCAAACCAGCGATCAACCCGCCGCATCTTATCGCTGTCGTAATCCAGCGTGGTCCTCAAGAACTCAGCAACCTTTTCTGCCTCTGCTTCACCGAGCCCGCGGTCTACCGAAAGCGAAGCCAACAGAGGGATCGCCAAAAGAAGTCGCGGCTGCTCCGCAGGGAGACCCAACTGTTCAAATTGATCTTGGAATTGGTCCACTAACATCACATGCCTTTCGTAGGGGTTTGAGAATTCCGGCCAACGCGTGCAGTTCGTGAACGCAGGGTTGTGTCGACCGATTGTTCGGATTTTCTACGAGGAATCACGCAAGACTCGGACCAAAGTCGATGTCAGTACAAAACCCGAAATCAACGTGTCACTTCTCTACAAACGTCAAAATCATGTGGCGAGGTGCCACGCACGACTCGAAGACCGCGCGCAAATTGCAGGTGAGGTGTCAATCGGGCTATGAGTTGCTCAGCGATGGCGCTCCCTCATTTCTTGCATTCACGGTCTGTCCAGCTCGGACTCTTTGTCGCCGCTATTGCAAGCGTCGGCTACTTGATGTTGCGCGAGCCAAGCCGGAAGTCGCGCGCCGAGGAAATGGTCCTCTCCGAATCAAACATTTCGCTCAACGGTGTCGACTACGCAGTCGAATGGGAAGAAGAACCCCGCAGCTTTGAGGGACTGGTTCGGGACGTAGGAACGGAGCTCAACAAGTTCGCTCCCTACCGCACCCACTATGTGCTGCTCACCACCGGCGACTACTCGGACGAAACCAAGGTCGAAATCGAAAACAAACAAGTACTGACACATTTGGACAGTGATCTCGTAGGAACGATTCGCATTGTCGAAATCGTGCCGAGTGACATGTTCCAGTTCGATGAGCTCGAGTCTCTCGAGATCGGTCAAACCGTGACCATCACCGGGCGCCAAGAAAAGGATGGTCTCGTTCGTGGCTCGAACGGTGACTACACCAAGTTCGGCGTGGGCGAATCGGGTCGTCCCCTCGTGCTCCTCTCGAGCCTCAGCGTTCGGTAAGGTTCGGAACCTCCCAGCTGCCTCGTTTGACGAATGGGGACATCTCCCGAGCTGCCTCGCAAAAAGTAGCGTCCTCAATCCGACACATGACACGAATGTCCGAGTGGGAAGTGATGGAAGAAGAAGCGAATTTTTCGCCCACTCTGCGGTAGCGGCAGTTCAAGCTGCTATAAGCTGGAAAAAGTTGAGCCATCATTAGTTGGCACGACTCATGCTAGTAGGCGGATGTACCTCAGCGTACGACTTAGACTACTTGTAGCGCCCCTTCCTTTTCCGCTTAGTTTCGTCGCTACTACAAATTTCTTTCTTCCTTCGAATTTCTTAATCTCTTCAACTTTGCCGATCTTTTTCAACGCTGCTCAGACTCGAGCGGCTTCTTAACTGACCTGCCTTCTTAGAATTTGGTTGAATGTGCCCAACCCCCTGGGCGCCCGCTTACCTGCCCAACCCCCTGGGCATGCTTGTTTGGCCCATCTCTGTGGCCACCGTCGTTGGTAGAATCAGGCGTCTCAAGCCAGAGATCCTGGGTCCCGCGACTGTTATTCTGGCTTTGAGTGAACATGAAAGCTTAGAAACCCTGGTGCCCCCACCGGGGTTTCACTTTTTTGTGTTCCCCTCTTGGTCCAATCGACTGGTTCGATCGATTTTCCTCAACCCGCTGATCGCTGAGGCTGGGAAACCGGCAACCCGAGGGCGTTCCAAGAACGCTGTCGCGCGCCAAACTGGACGAGCTGCCCCCCAGGCAGGGGAAACGAGAAGAGGTAGAGGAAACGCCACCATGGCGCGAGATACCTACCTGAGAGGCGCTCTGCTCAAGACAACTCCTCACCCGGATCCGCTATTCCGCGCACGTGATTTTTTTTGCACGCGCCGCTTGAGCGACCTGGGGGATAGGGGTGGGGCCTGCTACTTTTCCTTGTCTGGAGCCGTAAACCTCAAAGCTGTGCTGACCCTTCACTACCTCACCTGCTCCTCCTTTCGTTTTTTTGGGGGGCCACGCTCCGTTTCGCCGTCGGCCGTCGTACTCGCGGCGCTGATGAGCTGCTCGGCATTGAGCGCCTGCAGCACCCCTTCTACCAAAGGGGCATCCGCTCCGATCCATGAATCCACAGCGCCGAAATCGGATCCCGATCAGCCAGCCGTCAGTGAAGACGAGCCAAGGGACACTGCTGATGAAACCTCCCCCGAGCCCCTTACTCCGCCGACGGTCGCACTTCGCTATGATCGCGGGAACACACCTTGGCTTGGTGTGGAACTTCGGGCCACCGGCGCGGAGGAACCTGGCGTCGAAATCGTGCGTGTGCTGCCCGGTTCACCGGCGTCAGCTGCTCGCCTTCAGGCTGGCGATATCCTGATGCGTCTTGGCGAGTTCACCGCGACTTCTCCGACTGACGTGTCCGAATGGGTTCGCGCCCAGAAGCCGGGGACCTCACAGCCCATCAGCGTATTGCGCGAGGGAAAGTCGCACTTAGTTCGCGCCGAACTGGACGGCATGCCCGAATTCGAAGACCGCTTGCGACTCGCTTTCGTGGGAAAGCCTGCACCGGAAATCAACGGCGTCGTGACGTTTCAAGGAGAAGCCGCCTCCCTGCGTGAACTGCGCGGACGGGTAGTGGTCCTCGAATTTTGGGCGAGCTTCTGCGGGGTGTGTCGCTTCTTGGCCCCTGTGCTCGACGGCTGGCAACGCGTCTATCAACCTCAAGGCGCTGAGGTCGTGGGCATCACTCCTGACGATCCACAGAGAGGCCTTGAGGTCGCGCGGCAGACCGGCATGTCCTACACTCTTGCCAGCGATCCAGATGCTGAAGTCACCCGCGACTACTTGGCATCGCAAATCCCGACCATCCTCATTCTTGATCGCCAAAGCATCGTTCACGATGTGATCGTCGGCTACTCCAAAGCTCGTCTTAAAGAAGCTGAGACCCTGATCGAAAAGCTGCTCGCTGAGCCTCAATGATGGCAAATCTCCGCTTCACGGCCGCACTGGGTGCCCTACTGATTCTTGCCACCTCGAGCGCCCACGCCGATGCGCCGGGGCGACTCGTTTCCCAAGCACTCTCATCACTCCCCGACTCGGGACGCCGGTTTCTTGCCCTGAGTGGTTCCGCTGCTCCGGGCACGAATCAAGATGATCTCAGCGCTCAAATCGTCGTTCAGGTCGAAAGTCGCACACAAGCACGGGCGCTTGGCTTGATCCCGACCAGCTCCCATTTTGCGGTTGGCGTCAGGCCCCACTCGACCTGGTCAGCGCTCCGAGCAACACCAGGCGTTCATGGTGTTCATTTCGCCCCAGCACGCTCATTGCTCCTCGATGTGGCGGCGAAGACTGTCGAGCTCAATGCGGCACAGGTCGACTACGGACTCACCGGCGAAGGCTGTGTCGTCGGGATCGTAGATACGGGGGGCGACGTCGCCCATCCTGCCTTGAGAAACGCCGATGGCTCCAGTCGAGTCGCGTGGATGCTGGTTTTCGGTCGTGAACCACTGGGGGAACACCCTGAGATTGAAGAAAAATACGGCTGCAACGACGACGCAGATCCGTGTGCGGTCTACTCACGAGCGGACATCAACACCATCCTGGATTCCCAGGTTCTCAGTCGTCTCCCCAAAGACAGGATTGGCCACGGAACGCACTTGGCTTCGATCGCCGCAGGAGCCGATGCTGATTATCCGGGCATCGCTCCAGGAGCCGACATCATCATTGTTTCGGCTGCCGGCGAAACAGGCAGCGTGACCGACGCCCGAATCTTGCTCGGCACGCGCTTCGTCTTTGATCGAGCAGCGGAAAACCAACAGCCTGCGGCGGTCAACATCAGCTTGGGCTCGTCCTTCGGCGCTCACGATGGCAGCGCGGCGGTGGAACAAGGTCTGGCCGAGCTTGCTGCCGGTGAAGGACGAGCAGTCGTCGTTGCGGCGGGCAACAGCGGGCAGATCGTTGAGGGCCTGAGTCCCGACTACCCCGGTCCGTTTGGGATCCACAATCAGGTCGCGGTCCCCATCTCCAGCGACGTCCGTGTCCCTTTGCTCACCACCCCGAATGGCCAGAGCCTCACCGAGGGCAGTGTCTTTGTCTGGATCTCCACTTATCCCGGCGAAGAGCTTTCGGTGGGCTTTCATAATGGAAGGGGCGAGGAAACGAGCTTCGTAGGACCCGGTGTCGCCGCTGGAATCAACTCGGCCACCTTCAACGACAACGACGATTACGATGTCGTGATTCTCAACGGTGTCGACGATGAACTCGATGCCGATGTGATGCCAGGAAGCGTCGTGGTGGCCATTGTCGGCGCTTGGGAAAGCGGGCGTACCTTCGAGCTGATGCTCAAGGGACGGGCCACCGCAAACCTCTGGGTCACGGGTACTGGAGGTGCGGGCGCCTCATCCGGAAGTCTGGGGCCGCTTCTCACCCGCGCCCGTACTCCCGGCACCGTTTCGATTCCCGGAAGCCATCCCGATCTGCTCACTGTGGGCGCCAGCAACAATCGTTCGTCGTGGACTGACTATTCGGGTGCCGAGGTGGGATACGAGAGTGAGAGTTCGGGTCTCAGCTACTTCAGCTCAGCAGGTCCCAATCAGCTCGGCACTCTCAAACCCGAACTGATCGCCCCTGGTGCTGGTATCATTGCAGCGATGTCATCGGCGTCCGATCCGCGCAAAGGATTGAGTCCTTTCAGTCAGTTCTCAGGGACAGGGGCGTGTCCAAGTAGCACGGAGTGCTTCGTGATCGACGACGAACACGGAATCGCAAGTGGTACTTCAATGGCCGCGCCGATGGTCACAGGAGCCCTCGCTTTGCTCATGCAGCGCGAGCCGCGCCTCACGATGAAAGAAGCGAAACGCTACCTCATGGCCGGAACCTCCAAGCTAGATCCGATCGGTATCGGAAGTTCGTTCGGCACGGGAGAACTCAATATTCGCGGTGCTCTTCTTGCCCAAGAAGCTGCGCAGACCGTCGCAAGCGCTAAAACTCTCAGTGCAAGAACTTCGCGCACAATCTGGGCGGACGACTTTGCCCATCCCGCCCCGGGCCCGGTGCTGACCGGCTATATGATCGCGCGTGACAAGAATGACGAGCCTATCCCCGTACCGGATGACCTCAAGGTCAGCGTCAAAGGTCCAGGCTACGCAGAGTGGGAAGCTGAGGGTCCCGGCCTCGCTCGCCTCAGCGTATTCGCGAATTCAGGAACTGATGGCAATGAGCTTGAGGTGACGATCTCTCATCAGGACTCGATTGTTAGCCAAAGCACAGTACCGATTGCCCGCGACCCTCAGCTTGCCCAGTTTGGCTACGCACTTTCAGGGGGACAATGCTCTTGGCGAGTGTCTTCCCCTGGCACTCCCAGCAGTCTTTTGACACTCGCTTGTTGGGGGCTGGTTCTGACGATGGTGCGCTCACGACGAAGAGAAACGAAGCTGAGGCGAACCATCACGCGCTAACGAGGCGCCACATCGGCGAGTGAACTCACGTAGACGCTGCAAGCGTGAGCCTCATGCGGTTGGTGATCGGGGTCAAAGGGGTGCGTCAGATCAATCCCGCCTACGTTCGTGCCCGCCAGCAGGAGCGCGATCGTACCGTCTTCAGGTTCCACACGAGTGGCGGCGTTGCGTCCTCGCTCGCTGTAGGCCACCGGCACAGAGGAGATCACCTCCCCACCCTTCGCTAGACGCGCCACTGACCACACGTAGCTCACAGGCGCCTCGCAAACCATTTTGAAAGCCATCACTTGCTTGCGCTGTGCTCCGGTCAAGGCCACTCGAACATAACCGCTACCCGTCGGCTCAAGCGGTACCGGCAACGCTACATTGCGCGGCAAAGTGCTGCTACTCAGGACCCAATCGGGTTCGAATGAAAACCCCTGGCTCTCAGCCGCGCGAACACTTTCCTGGGAAAAATCATCGAGCAAGCGTGCCAACTCGGTCATGTCGCCGCCGACTGTTACACGAAGTACGTCGAGTAAATCAGGCTCGGCTTCAAAGCGCAGCGCACCCGCTTCGGTTTCGGTGGCGGCAAGCGTCAAAGACAGCCAAGCCGCGTGCCCCAGCTGTTCGGTCGAACGCGACTCCAAATAGTCGAAGAAACGAACCGAGCGCTCACGGCTCACGGGAATGCGTTCTTCATCACGCCAGGCGCGCGTCTCCTCAGTCGAAGTAAAAATGCCGATCTGCGGATGCGCGAGCGATTCGGAGATGGCGACCGCTGTTTCCGGAGCCTCCCCCAGAGCGCGACTTGTTTGCGCCCCCAGCCCCGCGCGAAGCCATGAGGCAGTCGCCGGTGCAGTCTCGGCCAAGGCGGCCTCAGTCACGCACTTTCGCGCAACTTCCAAAGTCACAAGGCCGCCTCGACAATCGGCGCGTCCCCGATCAAAGCCTCGACTCGGCACACTGGCGAGACTCAACGTAAGCGGCTGCGCGTCATCGATGAACCAATTCAAAGGGCCCTCCCCCCGGCTCCGTGGACGATGCAGCCCGCCGCCGAAGACATGCTCCTCATAGGCTCGAACCAATAGGTCTAAGGAGGCTTCCAGCTCTGAGTCATGGGCTTCCTCACGAGTACCGACACAGACGGGACGGATCTGTGAGCATCGCTGTCGCTTCATTAAGGGCATCTCTGGTCCCCTACGCAGCTCGCCATGAGGCAACACAGGGTCAAGCCGCACCGGACTCTTCGCGGGCTGTACCGCTCCTCCTAGGAGCAGCGGGCGGCCTTGGCGTGGTTTTTCTCCCTGGGCGGCGGGAACCCCCAGAACGGCCACGAGACCCAGGCCGACCCACCCAGCCACACACCACCGTTTGAGCGCGCGAGAATGAAAAACTGCACTAGATTTGACAGGTTGTTGGCCCACCACCCTATACTGCCATGAGCAATACCGCTTTTCGCCCCCTGACTTCATGACGCCACGTTTCGATCCCACCCGAGCCATCATCTACGACTTGGCCCGCGGTCAGCTCAAGGATGAGGAAGGCGCCGCGCGCGTCAACCTTCCCGTTCATCTTCTTCTCCGACTCTGCGAACAGGCAGGCGAAGAAGCGTCTCGTGATTTCGCCCAGGCCCTGGGCGGAGAAATCGGACGAAGGATCCGGGATCGCATGGGCGAATCAGCGCCCAAAGCGAACATAGAATCGTGGACCGAACACCTCGGGGGACAGTTCGCCCTCGTCGGCCTCGGCGATCTCAGTGTGGAAACCTGGGGACGCGCATTGGTGGTGAAAATCACGGGCGCCCCACAAGGAACGGAATCGCTGCTTGGACCAATCGTGAGCGCGGCGCTTCAACGAGCACTCGGGCGTGACGCGGTCATGATCGCTTTCCCCGATTCGAACAGCACTTCTTTTCTCGTGGTCTCCACCGAGACTGCAGGCAAGGCCAGCGATCTTGCCGCCCAAGGCCAAAGCCTCGGTCAAGTTGTCGAAGCACTACACCAGGGGGCCGCATGAGCGCACGTCTAGCAAAGCTTGAAGGGCTACTTGCCCGCATCCAGTCACGCGCCAGCGCACCAAGAGCGAGCGCAGCTGCCGCGCTTTCGGCGAGTCCGGCTGAAGAAGTCGCGCCCGAAGCTGAGGTCGACGAACCCCCACTTGAGTCACCCGCTCCCTCGACTCGAGAGCTGAGTGTTCCCGAATTGGACGCACCAGATATCGACGACTCCGAGCCGGAAGCGGCACGGCTCGGCGCACAGAACGTTGAAGAACCAGAACTCGACGAGCTCGATTCTCCAGAATTCGACGCTCCCCCCTCTCTCAGCCCGGACTTTGTCCCTTCCGGCACCGCAAGCGCGGACGACTCCAGTGCCAGCGACGACGATTCGAGCATCGAGATGGGTGCGCCCGAATCGATGGACATGGATGATCTCGACGAAATCGATGATCTCGACGAAATCGATGATCTCGACGAAATCGATGAAATTGACATCGACGAAAGCCTCCCCGAATCGGGCCCGGTCTCAGCCACCATCGAAGAGGCCATGGAAGCGGCCGAGCACCATCCTCCGCTCACTCCACCCCCAGAATCTGGTGAAGGTCTCACCACTCCTCGGATCCCATCTACGGGTGGCCCCACCATGGAGCAACTCGGAGAGACCATCTCCCTTGAAGAAGGGCGCTCTCAGAACTTTGAACTGGATGAACCAGTCGTTGAGGAACCAGCTGATACCAGCTCGACTCACTTCGAGATGGACATTCCAGGCTCCGCCCCGCCCCCTTCCAGCCAACTGGCCTCACCTCCGGAAGCTCGCGAAGAACTTGAACGACATCGCCTCGGCGACGCGACACCCATCGAAGCGCGCGTCTCGACGCGACCGGTGCTCTCGACCAATGTGGTGGACCTCGTCAGCGCCAGTAAGTCTTTCGAGCCGAAGAGCTTCCTTGAACTGCTCGACGCTTCACTGAAACTCAAGTGAACCGATCTAGCTCCGCAGCCAACTGATCTAACTCCGCGACTAACTGATCTAACTCAGCAGCTTCGTCGCCCACTCATCGAGCAAGCTCTCATCCGCCAAAGCGGCAGAGGGCACGCGCTCTTGGGCTTCGTCACGCAGCCAGGTGCGTTGACGCCGGGCAAAAATGCGCGTCACACGAATGATTTCCGTCGCCAGTTCTTCGTCATTCGGTGGCGTATCGCTGAGCACCGCATCGCGGACTTGGCGATACCCCACGGCTTCCATGGCTCTCGCCTCGCCATAACCCCGCGCGAGCAAGTCACGAACTTCGTCCCGCCAGCCGGACGCCAACATCGCGCGCACCCGAGCAGCTAGGCGAGTCTCATAGAGTTCTCTGTCCCAATCCACGCTGACCAAGGTCGCGGCGTAGCGAGCTTCCCGAAAACCGTGGGCTTGCTGGATCTCACTCAGCGGGCGGCCAGTCAGCTCAAATACCTCAAGTGCCCGACTCACCCGCATGAGGTCATTCGGATGCAAACGCGAGGCGCTCGCAGAATCAACCTCAGCTAAACGGGCGTGAAGAGCGGCACGACCTTCCGCCTCAGCCTGTGCTTGATGACGCGCGCGCAGCGCGGCATCTCCAGGTGGCGCTTCCGCCAATCCATAGACAAGCGCACGCACCCAAAGAAACGTTCCGCCACAAACAATCGGAGTCTTGCCTCGCTGCTGTATCTCTTCGGCGATACGTGCTGCCTGCGCAGCCCAAACTTGGGCTTCCAAAGGTTCGAGTGGATCGCAAACGTCCACCAGGTGATGAACCGCCAGCGCCTGTTCCTCGGCTGTCGGCTTGCCGGAACCACAGTCGAAATGCCGATACACCTGCACACTGTCGGCGCTGATGACTTCACCATTCATGCGACGTGCCAATTGAGCCGCCAACGTCGATTTTCCCGACGCGGTGGGGCCGACCACGACGGTCAGGCGAGGCTTGTCCCCTTCAGACTCAGCGCGGGCCATCCATCTTTCCTGTTTTCCTGGCGAGATCTGCCCAACTCGTCGTGGAAACCACGCACTCAGGATGACGGCAGCGTGCCTCAAAATTGGCCGTTGAAAGCGCACGCAGAAGGCTCTCAGCTTCCTCCCGCGTCAATCTATCACCGGGCCCCACAGCGCCGCGGCAAGCCATCGTGCGGAGCGCCTCTTCGGGTCCTTTGCCCCTGAGATCCAAAATCAACTCCGGCACAAGTTCTTCCCAGCTTGCGCGGTGCACCAGCCGCGGTCCGGCGTGAATGCTCACTGAACGCTCACTGCGGACCCGAACATCGAATCCAAGGCGATGAAACGTCTCCGCATTCTCCTCAAGGAAAATACAATCGGCTGCCGACAGTTCCAGCACTGCAGGGAAAAGCCGCGCCTGGCTAGCAATCACTCCCTGAGAAAAACCTGCGAGCAATTGAGTGAGCAGAACTCGCTCCTCCGCGGCGTGCTGCTGCAAAATATAAAGGGCATCCGCGCCCTCGCACACGAGGTACTCACCCCTGAGCTGATTCAAAAAGCGCAAGCTCTTCCAAGTCTTCTTGGGCCGCTCCGGGCTCGGAGTCACGCGCTCGTGACGCGGACCGCTCCCGGCGGGCGCCTCCGTCTGCGCGCGACCACTGCCTGGCGCCGACTCGTAACGCTGCCCACTCACCGGAGCCGCCCCGCGCATCACGCGAGCTTGGGGTTGATTCCGCGAAGCCACTCTCCCGCCAGCGGCGGCCACTGCCCCGGGCACCTGAGCGCTGTTCGCGGCTGATTTTTCGGGAGCTGCTCCCGTACGTGTCAGCTCCGCCCCAATCGCTCGCGAAACCACTGAGTGAATCGCGTCGGAAACCGAGCGCAGTTCCGCAAAACGCACCTCCGTCTTTTGAGGATGTACATTCACATCCACCAAGCGCTCGGGCAGAGTGAGGTAAATAGCGCCCTTCGGGTAACGCCCCCGTTCAAGCGAGCCCCCATAGGCATGCGCAATCGTTGCCGCGAGAGCTCGATCGCGCACCGGACGATTGTTGACCAAAATCCTCAAGCCACTGGCACCTTGGCGCGCGCGATCCGGTCGGGAAAGAAATCCCTCCACGACAAGCGGACCGCGCTCGCCACGGAAAGCCAAGAGCTGCTCCTCTTCAAAGACCTGCTCCACACGTTTCTGGCGCTCATCGACGCGTGGAAAGCTCTTCGCGCGTCGTCCATCGCGTGACAGCGAAAAGCTCACATCGGGCCTGGAGAGAGCCGCGTTGATGAGTACCTCGCCCACGTGGCCCGATTCCGTGTTCGTCGATTTGAGAAACTTGCGTCGCGCGGGCACATTGAAGAACAAATCCTTCACCGTGAGTGTGGTGCCCACCGGATGCCCGACAATCTCAGACTCAGGCACGGTCGTCCCAAAAGCGCGGAGCAGTACTCCTTCTTCGTTCTCCCTGCCGCGTGTCTTGATCTCCAGACGACTCACTGACGCAATGCTCGGCAAGGCCTCGCCACGAAAGCCGTAAGACTTGAGAGAATCCAAGTCGCTGAACTGAGCGAGCTTGCTGGTGGCATGGCGCCCGAGCGCGAGAGGCGCATCCTCAGGGGTCATGCCTATTCCGTCGTCAGCAATTTCGATGCTGGTGATGCCCCCACCAACAATCGCCACATCAATGCGCGTCGCTCCTGCGTCGAGAGCGTTCTCGACGAGTTCTTTCACGACACTCGCCGGACGCTCGACCACTTCACCTGCCGCAATCTGGCTGGCCAGATCATTAGACAAGACGAGGATAGGAGTTCTCACGGGGACCGAATGTCAGGAAAGGGGAAGTGGAGTGAGACCACGGCTCAAAAACAGTCGCAGCTCAAATAAAAACGCAGCTCAAATAGGAAAAGGGCCCCCAACGAACCGTCAGGCGCCCTCATTCCGAGAGAAGAAAAGCTCTCACGCCTCGACGACGGAGACCTTCTTCTTGGTGCGGCTGGCCCACTCAAACTTCACATGCCCATCCTTGAGCGCGAAGAGAGTGAAGTCCTTGCCAATTCCAACGTTCGTTCCGGGATCAACAGACTGACCCACCTGACGAATGATGATGCCGCCGGCACGAATTGCTTCGCCGCCGAAAACCTTGACGCCGCGATGCTGTGCATTTGAATCGCGACCATTACGCGTAGAGCCGCCGCCCTTTTTATGTGCCATTAGCCCAAAACCTCCGTGATTTTCACCGCGGTGTAAGACTGACGATGGCCAGCCTTGCGGCGGTACTTCTTGCGACGCTTGAACTTGAAGATCACAAGCTTCTCGCCCCGTCCCTGGGTAACAATCTCTCCCGAGACCGAAGCGCCAGATACGAGAGGGCTGCCAAACTTGGGGGCATCGCCACCAAGAAAGAGAACCTCGTCAAAAGTTACTTTGTCGCCTTTGTCACCTGCGAGCTTCTCGATTCGAACGAGATCGCCCTGAGTGACGCGATACTGTTTGCCGCCGGTGCGGATTACTGCGTGTGCCATGGGGAAGGGCCGCGAAAGCTAGACCCAAGGCCCCTGGAGGGCAAGGAAACCCAGACCCAAATCGACCCAATTTTCACTTTTTTTCACCAAATTCGACCTCGGCACCCGAAAGGGGACTCATCTGAGCAGTGAGAAATGTGATTTTGCGGTCCATGGGAAAGACAAGTCGCTGCCCGAGGAGACAATACTGCTCCGTCCCCATGCCCTCCTACGGCATGAGCGGCCCGGTCCCTAAGAACTGGCCGAACAACTGCTGGAGCCTGATCTCGGTCGAGCTGAAGCGCAGCGAAATTCGCCCAGTGCCGGGAAGGTGTTCAACGTGCAAGGCGCGAGTGATGCTCTGGGCCAAACCAGTGGGCAGCCGACGGGAGAGATCTGCCTGCGCACGCTGGAGAAAGCTGAGCACCTCGGGGCAGCCCGCTTCCTCACAATCGATTCCACCCGTTGCACCACCATCTTCTTCAAGACTCACGAAGGCTGCAGTGATGTGACGCAAAGGACTCTGGTCCGCGTCTTGGCCCACCGAGGAAAGCCAGGCGGGAGGCAGCGCCAAAGTCAGATCCAAAGCGGTCTTCGCATCAGCTCCCTGTTTGACATCCGGATGCATGCGACGAAATAACTTCGCGTGCGTGCCAAAATTAGCAGAGTTGGGTCCCAGGCCGGAGAGCACGCCGAGAGCCACCTCTAAGTGACCTTCATCGGAAAGAAAGATGAGGGATCCGTCTGGTCCGCGGGCCACAACGCCGGTCGGACTCTTCAAAACATCGAACTGATCATTTTGAGCGAGGGGAATGCCCCCCGCGCGCACGATGCGATCGCGCGCGCAGCCCCAAAAAGTTTCCTTCACGGAAGGTGCGGCGAGGAGCAACACGGGTCCACTGTCTCCGACCGGCGGGAGTACGGCCAGCGCCACCCGCTCGGGCGCCGGCACCTTGCCGCACAGACCATCGACGTCAGAGAACGGGGCGTTTCCCGTCAAATCTCCGCGAAAGTCTGCCACCAGCCACGCGCTGGCTGGCACCAGAGAGCGCGTGCCGTGAGTGATTGCCTTCATCTCAGAAGGCTCAGGCGACTTGTCGAGCGGTGCATCATCGGAGGGCGAATCAGCGGTGGACCCAGTCTGCACTCCAGGCTCGCTCGCCGCCTGCTGGTTCCTTTGTCCGACCCACACCAAGCCGCCAATCGCGCAAGCGATGACCACGGTGGCCGCTGCGATTTGTTTGGGAAAGCTCACGCTTGAAACTCCGCTGCTCGCTTCTCCACCCAGGCGATCACGTCGTCTTCAGGAGAACTATTGGTGAGCCGCCCAAGCTCCTGAATGCCGGTGGGACTGGTGACATTCACCTCAATCAGCTTTCCGCCGATCAAGTCGAGTCCCACGAAGAAGAGGCCGTGAGCGGAAAGCACAGGGCCAATTGCGTCCACCAGCGCCTGCTCCTGCTCCGTGAGCGTCGTGGCCTTCACTGTGCCGCCCACGTGAATGTTGGCGCGAATGTCGTCGGCGCGCGGAACACGCAAGATGGCCCCCAACAATTTACCGTCGAGCAAAAGGACGCGCTTGTCGCCTTCTGAAATCCCAGGCTGAAATTCCTGCACCATCGCTTGCTCCCGGCCTTCATGAGTGAGGATATCCGTGAGCGCGCGGGCATTCTTGTCGTCGGTACGTAGGGCAACGACGCCGCTTCCGCCCGCCCCATCGAGCGGCTTGAGCACGGCCTGGCCGCCGACGTCCTTGGTAAACTGAAGAATCGCCTCACGGTCCCGGCTGACCATGGTGCGCGGCATCCAGTCCTGGAATTGCAGGGCAAAGAGCTTCTCGTTCGCGTCCCGGAGGCCGCGTGGATCGTTGCAAACAAACGTCTGACCACGCACCAACTCGAGTTCCTGAGTCAGATGAAGGTAGTTCGAATCGAAAGGTGGATCCTTGCGAATCAGTACAGCATCGAGTTCTGCTACACGATAATCAGCTGCCTCACCGAGCTCGACGTATGGTGCTTGCTCATTGACACGCAAAGGCCGCGCCCTCACGCCCACGTCTGAGCCGCGCACCGACAGATCACCAGGTTCCGCATGAAGGCAAGAATGACCACGCTTCTGTGCGGCACGCACGAAGGCAAAGGTCGTGTCTTTGTCAAAAAGCATCCCGAGAGCGGGGTCCATGATGAATAGAAATTGCATAGTGTTAGGGAGAGCAGTGACTCAAAGGAGCCGAGAGCAAGGTGCTCGGTTGGCTCGGCAGGTTTCCTGAGGACGGAGGCTTACCATAGGCCTCCCGCCCAAGCGGTGGTACCAATGCCGCATGCGAGGCGCCATTTTAAAGCGAAATCTCAAAGCCGCCAGCTGGGTCATTGGCCTATTCACCCTGGCGAGCGGAGCGGCCCTGGCGCGCCCTCCCGCTCTTTTAACGGCCGCTCCTGGTTACGTGGGTTTCGGGGTGAGCACCGAAAACCCCACGGCGACTCGTGATGCCGCTCAAATCTTACAGACGGGCGGCAGCGCCGCCGACGCCGCGGTGGTTGCGGCACTTGTGGCGGGAGTCGCATCCCCCACCTCGAGTGGGATCGGCGGCGGCGGCTTCGTCGTCGGCTGGGACCCAAAGACCGGTCCCTATGTGATCGACTTTCGCGAAGTGGGCGCGTCAGGCCTGGTTCGAGAGCCCTTTGAACAGCGACCTCTGGCCCTTGAGGAAAGAGCCAACCTCACAGGCGTTCCCGGCGAAGTGCGTGGTCTGTTCGAGCTTCACAGACGCGCCGGCACGAAGCGCTGGGCCGATCTCGTCAAAGTTGCCGCCAATCGCGCCCACCAGGGTTTCACCGTGAGCGCGCACCTCGGCGCGATGCTCGCCTACGGCGAACCAAAGGTGAAACCGCTGCCCGGTTTTGCCGGCGTCTTTTATCCCGGTGGCAAACCCGCGCTCACCGGCTCCAGGCTCACCCACCCGGCACTTGGTCGCACCCTCGACAAAATCGCCGCTGAGGGACCTGACGGATTTTACAAGGGCAGCGTCGCGGAAGACATCGTGGCCGCAGCTCAGGCAAATGGCGGCAAAATCGGTCTCGCTGATCTTGAGAACTATCGAGAAAAGAGCCGCACGGCACTCAAGGTCGATTACGAGGGTTACGAAGTCTACACGATGCCGCCACCTTCAGCCGGCGGGCTGATGATGGTGCAGACGCTGAAGATGTTTCCCGCCGATTATCTGCGAGCACTCGGTCACGGCACCCCGGCGTATCAACATGTTCTCGCCGAAGCACTCCGCGCGGCAGTGGCGGATCGCATGATGTATTTGGGCGATCCGGATTTCACGAGGGTGAACGTCGCGGCGCTGATTGACGACAAGCGAATGGAAGAACGACGAGCGAAGATCGTGCTCGATCGCACCCACAGCATTCCGCGCTTCAAGCTCGACGAAAAAGGCACTCACGCTCTCGTCACCGCGGATCGCGCAGGAAACGTGATCAGCCTGACCACCACCGTGAATCACCTCTTTGGTGCAAAAATCTATTCTCCAGAAAGCGGAGTGATTCTCAACAATGAGCTAGATGATTTCAGTGCTCGCGCGGACGTTGAACCATTCGATCTCAGCGAAACGCCGAATCCCGCGCGTCCGAATGCTCGCCCGCTCTCCAGCATGACGCCCACCATCGTCATCAAAGATGGCGTGCCTGTGCTGGCCCTAGGAGGCTCAGGCGGGACGGCGATTGCCACCAACGCTACCCAAGCTCTGCTCGCGGCGCTGGTGTTCGACCACGAACCCCAGCAGGCGGTGTCGGCTGACCGTTTCTACATTCCCACAAGTGGACCCCACATCCGCGTCGAGAAAGGCACGAATGCTGCTCACGTGGCCGACTTGGAGCGTCGTGGGGAAGTCGTCGCTGAGATGCCCTTCAGTGGAACGGCGATTCAGATGCTGCGCTTCGACGGAGGCAAAGTGCGCGCGGCAGCTGATCCGAGAAAGCACGGACTCGCCATTTCCGGACGCTAAGCACGTCTGCCCGACAGCCGGGGGAACTCCGCGCTGCAAGCTACGATCAATGAGAGACGGCAGCTCAGTGATAAACGGCAGCTTAATGATAAACGGCAGCTTAATGATAAACAGCTGCGACGAGCTCAGCAGATTCGTCACCGCTCAGATCACCAGCAACCGCGTAGCCCACGCCCTGCTGTTCGCAGGTAGCAATCGAGTAACCACGGCGAGTTCCGACAAAGATAGCGCGGTCGCCCACAACTCGAGGCTGCAGAGCACGCTGAGCACGTAGCGGCACTTCCTCCGGATTGTAGACGTAGAGGCTAATTCGTCGGCCTCCCAGGTTGTAACGCAGCATTGCCGCGGAATGACCATTCACGCGAAACAAAGTCGCACCCTCAAATTTCGCACCGTAACGATCAAAGTCAGGAGCTCGCACCGGAAAGCCAAGCTGAGGCTCCATGCTCCCCACCGAGGACACGCTGTCTACCGAGGAGGAGTCCGTCACGTCAGGAACTCCGCGCGCCGCATGATGCTGGACCAGCATGTCCACCAGGTTATCTTGAGAGGACGCCGCCGTGACTTGGCTTGAGATCGGCTCAAGGTTGTGACCCGCCTGGCGATTCACCCGCCCGTAGCCGTAAGAAAAGAAAAGAGTCAAACCCGCGGCAGCTGCCAGCGGAGCAATGACTCTCCAGGAAAGGGGGCTCATGCGCGGCGACTCTTGGCGCTTCCGTTCATCCGAGACGGACTGACAGAGACGTGCGCGAAACTCAGGACACATCTCCACTTCACCCACCGACACACGGGTGGCGAATGCGAGCGACGATGTCAGCTCGACCTCACAAGCGCACTCCTTGCAGTCTTTCAGATGCAGCTCAACATCAATAGCGCGCTCGGGCGACAATTCGTCGTCAACAAAAGCCTGAAGATAGGGACGAATCGCGCTGCAATTCATGTGGCAGACCTCTTCTTGCCCCGGTAGGCCTCAAGGTCAAGCGGGGGCTGAGATTCTTGCTCTCGTGCGGCCAACACGTCTGCAGGAGGCGCGCTCTCGATCAAACCGAGGGCCTGAGCCTGATGCACAAGTCGCTCCTTGAGCACGCGGCGACCACGATGCAATCGGCTCATCACCGTGCCAATCGGGCAACCAAGTGCCAATGAAGCTTCCTTGTAGGAAAGCTCCTGCACATCGACGAGCAGCACGGCCATGCGAAAATCTTCCGGTAGGCTGTCCAGTGCTGTGCGGATTTCGGCCGCCAACATGGGGCGAAGCACGTGGGATTCCGGATCGCGAAGAGCGCGCAAGGTGGCTGCGCTCGTCCACCCATCACTGACAGGATCGAGTTGCTCGGCGCCCAACATCGAACGTTCCAAGACTCCACGCTTGTACTTATTGATGAAGGTATTCGTCAGAATTCGTACGAGCCACGCTTTCAAGTTCGTTCCCACTTGAAATTGGTGCTGAGCCCGCATCGCCTTGAGGAGCGTGTCCTGCACCAAGTCTTCGGCATCCGCCGGACGACGAGTCATGCGCAGCGCTACGCTGTACAGGGATTCAGCGTGGCTGAGAGCCTGCTGCTCAAATTCCCGGAGGTTGAGCGAATCTGTCTGATTTCCAAACTTCATGAAGTTCAATTCGGCCACCTAGTGAGTGATCGACCGATTTCCTCTGCTTGTTGAGGCAAACCGGTGGGGTCTTCGACTTATTCCCGTCAAATTTTCCGTGCTGATCTCAAGGAATTAGGGACTTTTTGATCTCTCGACGTACGGAGGAAGCATGGGAGATTTCCCCCTCTGCCGCAAATCCCATTTCCCCTGGCCCTTCCTGCCAGTTTTGAGCCTATTTATCTGGTTCCTGACGAGCTGCGCGCCCCAAGCGACGCCGGACTTGCTCGAATTACAGTCAATTGATCCTCCCACGCTAGAATCGGGTACGGAACTTCAAATCGTTGGTAACGGCTTCCCGGAAAATCGCCCGGGACGACTCATCCTTAAGGGAACCGCCTATGTCCCTGCCCGGCAGCCTGAGGCCGTCGAATGGCAGATCCCGCTCTATCCCGACTCAGGCTCTTCGATCCACCTGCGACTCAGCGAGAAAATGCTCGGGGAGCAATTGAAGGGCGCTGCCCACGCCACTTTTCGCGGGCAGGCCGAAGTCGTTTTTGAACCAATTGGTTCTGGACGCCCCATCTTGCGCGGCACGAAGAAGGAAATGGTTCTCGACCTCTTCACGGCGGAATCGGCCGAACCCGTCGAGGCGGTTCGCTTTCTTGACTTCCTTGGGTTGAAGGTGTCGGAAGCGTTGCTCGTGACCGAAATCATGAAGGACTCACGAGCCGCCCAAGCGGGTCTCGCGGTGGGGGATAAGCTTCATAGCCTGGACCATGTACGACTTGATTCATTCAGCGACGTGGTGCCCCAGGCGCGCGCCCAGACTAGCGTCATTGAATACTCCCGAGATGGCTTTCGAGGTCATGCTGAGGCGCATATTGAGCGCACGGAATTTCAAATCCTCGACAAGTCTCTTGCGGCACGAAGTCTAGCGGCAATCGGCGCGGTGATGCTCGCCCTCCTTCTCGCAGCCCGTCCGCCACGCTTTCTCGTTTGGCTCGTCGGATCGAAAACGAGCGCTCGCAAAGGCACAGTCACCTGGCTCGCTGGAGTCGGCACGCGTTCTCAGACTCTCGCCTACCCGCTATTTCTCACAGTGGTCGTCGGATTTTGGTGGCTCGCGGGGAGAACCAGCATGCTCTTGACGCAATGGGACTTCATGCTGTGCCTCGCCGTCGGTTTGCTGCTTCTCTTCGTTTCATCCTTCCTGCTCGGCGGCAAAAGAACCAAAGGCTCGGGGTTCAGTCTCTTGGGAGCGACTAGTTCAACGCTTTCGCGCGCGCTCGTGTTGCTTCCTGTCGTCATGGCGGCCTGCGTGCGGGCCAGTGAAGTGGGGAGTCTCCGACTGCGCGACTTAGAAAATGTGCAGGGTGCAGGCCCTGGCAGCTGGGCGCTTTTTGACTCACCGTGGTCCTTTGTGCTGGGGCTGAGTTTTCTCGTGGCGCTAGCCCCCCTCGCCGGCCGACGCGCCCCACTTGAAGGGCACCCAGGCAATACGGAGCGGGAGTTGATTCTGGCGCGCGCCCTGGAATGGATGGGTCATCTGGTTCTATTGGCTCTTTGGATTGCCATTTTCGCAGGTGGCATTTCGGGTCGCTGGGAAAACTCCCTTGTTTCAGGAGCCCTCTTCAGCGGCAAGCTCGCCGTCTCGATTCAATGCCTCTGCTGGATGCGAGCACGCAGCGGTGGATTACGCCTCGGCGAGACGTGGGGTTTATTCGGGGGAGCTAACCTCGGCTGCGCCGTGGTCGGAACTGCTTTGAGTTTCGGGACCTTGGCGCTCGGACTTCGTGAGGCTCACGCCGAAGTACTGGGGCTCTTCGCGATCACCCTAGCGGCATGCGTGATGTTGCTCTTTGTGGTGAGCAGTCAGCGTTCTTGGGGGCACATGGGCCGACGCATCGATCCCTGGATCTGACGGATTCTGAAATCAACTAGTTCATTTGCGTCACGCGAAATTCAACTTCGCGCAATCCTTGCCCAGTTCAGACTCAAGAAGTGCGCCAATGATCCGTTGTGATCTCATTGCCGGAACTTGCGGAAGCAACTCGTGCCGGCATCCGCGAGACCGCAACTCACCCCGCCCAGAACGAGGACACATTGGCTACTGCTGCAAAATCATCCGGCCCCAGCTGGGTTCCAGAACAAAACGCCGCGCCCCAGCGCCCACCACCCCCTTCGCGCACGGAATCTGAATCGCGACTCAAGTCGACCGCCCCTGATGTGCGACGCAAGTTCGAGCGCAAGGACATCAATCTCGACGTCAGCCTGTACTCGGATTCCAACTTCTACGCTGGATTCACCGAGAACCTGTCGGCCGGTGGAGTCTTCATCGCCACACACAACCTGCTCAAAATCGGCGAAAAGATCGACATTACCATCACGATGCCGACCGAAAAGCAGGTGGTCGCCCACGGGATCGTGCGTTGGCTACGCGAATACAACGAAGCGAGCGACTCTCCGCCAGGTATGGGCATTCAATTCATCAGCATCGAGGGCGAAGACTTGATCAAAGACTTCCTCGCCGCACGCGCGCCGCTCTTCTACGACGACGAATGACCTAAGAATCCTGACCCTGGTTCGGTGCGGAGCGCTGGTTCAATTCAGCACGGAGAACTTTTTCTTCTTGTCCGAGTTCGGCGATCGCGACCATGCAGCGTTCGGCGATTCGTCGGTGCAGCTTGGGTGACGCCTTTTCGTCAAGCAGATCCCCAAAATCAATCGGCTCACCAAAAACCACCAGGATTTGCTCACCTTTGCCGTTGAAGTTACCCCGCACTTGCTTGGCAATATCGTTGCCAAGCCCATTGATGAACACTGGCACCACAGGAACGCGCGCTTTTTGAACCACACGCCCCACTCCCGGTTGAGCGGGAAGGAAAGTGTAGGGATCATCATCGGTCTTGCGGGTTCCCTCAGGATGAAGACCTGCGAAGGTGGCCCCGCGGTGCAGGAGAAAGGCTAATTCATCTAGTGCGAGTAGGTTCATCGCCAGCTTCTTGCGCTCGCGAAAAATGGGCGGATACATGGCCAAGAAGCTCATCAGGAAATTGATGGCTAGCCCTAGAGGCGAATCGTAAAAGAACTTCGAGCGCACCGGAAAAACGATGCGCTTTTTCATTTTCCGGCGCACCAGTTCTGCAGTGATCACGTAGAGATCGAAGAAGCTGCGATGGTTGGCGACAATCAACACGCTGCCCGTTCCTTGAAGATCAGGCAAACGCTCTAGACCGACAACCTGACGTAGGTTCTTGGTGAAGTAGAGAATCCACCACTGGCCAACAGTACGCTGAAAAAAACGCAAGATGGCGTTCATCGGGCCGGGTTCAAAACTGGCGCGTATGATGCGGAGGTTGAGCCGTTCGAGAAACGAAATTCGCATCTTCCCCGCCTCGACCAGATCGGGACGGGGGTATTTCAGGGGGACTTGAGTGGACTCAGTTGGGAGCGTCACGGAAAACGATATCGGCGTAACCTGGTGAAGGAAGATGCGGCGCTGCCTCTTCCATGGTCGCATCGGCCAGCGCCTGTCGATCCAAACCATCGCGACTAATCACTGTCAAAGTGATGGTCAGGTGGGGCTCTCGATCACGTTCGGGATTGAAGGTGGTGGCCACCTCAGTGGCGACCAAATCGGAAACCTTGCTGACGGCACGCTCAAGGGCCAAGAGTAACTCCGCCGGCGGTGGTTCAGCGCCATCAACAATCTGGGTGTCTTCCTCGGCGCCAGGAGGCAAGTCGGCAACATAGCCGACCAGGGGAATGGCATTCCCTTGACCAATAGCTGCAGCTTCATCCCGCTGGAGAACGAGCTCCAAATCAGTTCCCGGATTAAAGACGAGTCCAGAAAGAGGCTCTCCGTCGACGTCCACCTGGGCTAAGTCGAACAGTACCTGGGAGGGCACACAGACAAACTTGAGTTCTCCACCAGATGTCTTCCAATCGAGTGCGCTCTGCATCGGTTCGACGAGTTCAGGCTCTGAATAAGCCACAGCAAAGATGCTCTCATCGGAATTGAGAATCATGTGAGGGCGAAAGGTCAAATCTCCTTCCAGTTCAATGAGCTCACCCTCGGGTGCATTTGGCATGTCTTCAGATAGGGGAATGTAAACGGGTGCGTCCTTCAACGCCTCGACGAATAGCGCCACCTGGCTCTTTAAACCGGTGCGGGCAGCCTCGATCGCGGGCTCAAGATCAACCTCGTCGTGCTCATGTTCGTGGGCGTGGTCATGTTCATGGTTGTGATGATGACCATCAGCGCCATGATCGTGGGGGTCTTCCGGGGTGTCGCTCATGGGGGGCTGGTATCATGGGCTCCCGCCCGGCGCACCTCAGCTGGAGCACATCTCGGCTTTCCAGGGCATGAAGCGAAGACTATCGTGGCTGAACTCAATGAAAGCTGCGCAGTTTTTCTCGCTTTTTGCCAAGCATTTCGCTCCGCGTGAACGACGTTACTGGATTGGTGAAGGGCGCGCCCATATCGAGCTCCGTTCCGCCGATAGCCATGAGCTGTTGGAAGTAGGCGAGATGCTTTCCAAGCAGGTTCAGCAGTTTCCCGAACTGCACTGGGCCGAGGTCCACCAGGGAACTGGCCGAGCAGTACTCGCGTTCCGCAAGGGAAGCTTCGACGCCCCGGCACTCATTGCTCTGGTCGCTGAGGCCGAGCTGCGCGTTGGCTTGAGCAACGCACCATTTGAGGGCAGCGACCATCCCGGAGATCTCGAACCATCAGAAGTCCTGCTGCTCGAGCTGATCGCGGAAATTGTCGGGCTGGTCATTGGAACAGGGCTCAAACTCACCTTCTTGCCGCGAAGCCGTCTCGCAGGAGCCTTGGCATCCGGCTTTTCGGTCGTACGATCGATTCCCAGACTGCGACGGCCGTTGGAAGAGCGCTGGGGCAAAGATCGCACCGAACTCGCGCTCGCTCTTGCCGTCAGCCTGCTTCAGGGGCCCGCTCAAAGGCCACTCAATGCCTTAGTCGGTCTTGCCGAAAAGAGCGCTACTGGCTCTGAACTGAGCGCCCAACGGAGACTTTGGAACCAACGCGAACAAGCTTTGTGCCCAGGACCCGGCGCATCTCCACCCCGGCCCATTCCCCGGCGTCCGATCCCCCTGCCGCGCGGTCCTATTGAAGAATACACCGACCGGGCTTGGGCGGTGGCCTTGGGTGGTTTCGGCGTCAGTTTCCTCTCCACTCGCAGCGTTCAGCGCGCTTTTGGAGCATTATTCGGCGGCCTACCGCGTCCGGCAAAACTCGGACGCGAGGTCTTTTCGTCGGGTCTCTCGCGTCTACTCGCCGCACGTCAGATGCTCGTGCTGGACCGTGAAGCGCTCAGGCGTCTCGATCGCGTGGACTGTCTGGTGCTGCAAGGCGATCTCATGCAGGGCGGAGCAGCCAGCCTAGGACGCCTGGCCTTTTGCCAAGGTGTTGATGAAAAGCGGACCAGGACCGCCGTCGAGAATCTCTTTGACGCGAGTAACCCTCTCAACGTGCAGGAGAACGACGGTTTTCGTCTTGCACCCCTAGGTCGCCTCGAAATCGGGCTGCCCGCCGCGATGAGGGAGGAAGCACTCGCGCTTTCCGGAGGAGGCGAGCTGGTGCTCACTCTCGATCGCAATGGTCAGCTCCTCTCGCTCGTTGAAATCCGCATCCGTTCGCGCGTCGGCATCGAAGAGCTCGTTCAAGCGGCTCACGATGCGTCAATGCGCGTGGTAGTCGCTTCAGACGATCCCGAAGTATTGCAATCAATTCCGGCGGACGACACCGTTGGTGGAGGCGACGCTCTCTGGCGTGGCGTCCGCGAACTCCAGCGAGAAGGTCGCGTCGTGTGCGTCGTGGCTCAGGGAGATTCCCGCGCCCTCGATGTGGCCGACCTTGCCGTGGCGCTCGTACCGCCTGGAGCGCAAGTGCCGTGGTCTGCCCACGTGCTGTGTGGCGATGACTTGACGGATGTCCGATTGCTGATCGAAGCAAGTCGCGCCGCACACGAGGTCAGCCGGCAAAGTGTGAACGTCGCGCTCGGAGCGGCCAGCCTTGGTGCTCTCGCCTCAGTCGGCGGGTTACTCCCCATGACGACAACCCGCGTGCTCACTGTCGTGAACCTCGCGTCACTCGCGTCAATGGCGAATGGCCTGCGCATGTCTGGCGATTTCGGTCGTCGGCCCCTGCCCCCAGCGCGCGATCCCACCCCGTGGCATGCGATGGATGCCCAGGGTGTGATGCGACGTCTCGGCACCCGTCCTGACGGTTTGGCGAAGTCCGACGCACTTTCCCGTCTCCGTCAAACGACTACGAAAAAGTCGGCCGTCAGCGAACTTGCCGGAGCCATTGGCGACGAGCTCTTCAATCCGCTCGTGCCCTTACTGGCAGCGGGAGCCGGCCTCAGCGCAATTGCCGGATCGGTCGCCGACTCCATGATGGTGGGCGGCGTCGTGGTGTTGAATGCGGCATTTGGAGGGGTTCAACGTTTTCGCACAGAGCGAGCCATCGATCATCTGGCGCAAGCAGCAAAAATTCCTGTCCTTGTCAGACGTGGTGGAAAGACAGCGCAAATCGATTCCGACAAACTCGTCAAAGGGGACGTCGTGCTCCTGGGCAGCGGTGACGTCGTGCCTGCCGATTGCCGACTGGTCGAGGCCTCTGGCCTTGAGGTGGACGCGTCAGGGCTAACGGGTGAATCGCTTCCCGTGGCGAAGTTCGTCGACCCCTGTTTCGATGAAAACGTGGCAGACCGTTCCTCGATGCTCTATGCGGGCACCACGATTGCCAGTGGCAAGGCGACTGCCGTCGTCGTGGCGATCGGTCTGGCAACCGAAGCACATCGAGGAGCGGTGGGCTTCCGCGCGCCAGTACGCGCCAGTGGCGTCGAACAACGCATGCGACAACTCATGGACATGACAGCGCCGGTTGCGTTGGCAGCGGGAGTCGGCGTGATCGGCGCCGGCCTCCTGCGTGGACGCAAGATGGACGAAGTCGTTGGCTCTGCGGTGAGCTTGGCTGTGGCGTCAGTTCCCGAAGGACTCCCCCTGTTGGCCACAGCCGCTCAGCTGGCAGCAGCTCGCCGCCTGAAGAATCATGGCGCGTTGGTCCGCAACGTCCGCGCGTTGGAGGCACTCGGGCGCGTCGACACGATCTGCCTCGACAAAACCGGCACCGTTACTCAGGGCTCGATTGTTCTTGGATTCGTCAGCGACGGACATGTCACCGAGGAGAGCAACAAGCTGAGCGAGAGGCGACGCCTTGTCCTTTCGGCGGCGCTGCGCGCGAGCCCCCCTAGGCCGGGCGAACTTGAGCGAGCCGACCCAGTCGACGTCGCGCTGTGGCGCGGCGCCGAAGCGGCCGAAGTCACCATTCAACATGCATCTCCCCATTGGCGACGCGGCGCAGAAATTCCATTTGAAGCTGCGCGAAGCTACGCAGCTGTACTCGGAGAAACCGACACCGGGCCTCTGCTTTCGGTCAAGGGTGCCCCGGAATCTCTCTCATCGCGCTGCACCCGTCGACTGCGCGAAGACGGTGAAATCGAGGAACTCACCGACGCGACACGACGTGAAATCGACCAAGCAGCCCAAGAACTAGCTGAAAGCGGGTTACGCGTGCTTGCCGTAGCAGAACGTGAATTTCGTGAAGACCACGAACTTTCGGTGGATTCAGTCGTTGAACTCACCTTCGTTGGCTTGCTCGCATTTCGCGATCCCGTCCGTCCCACGGCGACTCTGGCGATCGCCGACCTACGCCGCGCGGGCCTCCGACCAATCATGATCACAGGCGATCATCCGAGCACTGCTCGCGCGATCGCCGTCGAATTGAAGCTCTCCTCGGACCCAGAAATATTAACAGGGACGGAGCTCGGTTCCCTTGACGAGGATCAACTGGCCGAACGGGTCGAACACATTGATGTGTTCGCCCGCGTCTCCCCCTCTCAAAAGGTGCGCATCGTGCGCGCCCTTTCGAAGCGGGGTCGTATCGTCGCCATGGTCGGTGATGGCGCCAACGACGCGCCCGCCATCCGACTCGCTGCCGTGGGCGTCGCCATGGGAGAACACTGCGCAGAGGCCGCTCGGAATGCCGCAGATATCGTGCTTTCCGACGCACGCATCGAAACTTTGGTGCGAGCAATTATCGAGGGAAGAGTCCTGTGGGACTCGGTTCGCGACGCAGTGTCGATCCTCGTCGGCGGCAACCTAGGAGAAATCGGCTTCACCTTAATCGGCGGCCTCGTCTCCGGAAGGCCCCCCCTCTCGCCCCGACAACTTCTGCTGGTCAACCTTTTCACAGACGTAGCGCCGGCAACTGCCCTCGCTCTGCGCGCTCCCCAGGAGAAGGACATCGAAGAACTCGCCAATCTGGGGCCCGAAGCCTCGATGGGTTGGCGATTGGATCGAGATATCGGCGCTCGTGCACTGGTCACCGCTTCCGGTGCAGGCCTGGCTTGGGTGGCAAGTAGTCTCATCGGTGATCGTCGTGGAGCGTCCACAACCGCGCTCCTCGCACTTGTCGGCACCCAGCTCGGCCAAACGATGACCTCGGGTGAGCGAAGTCGTCAGGTGGTCATCACAAACATTCTGTCGACGCTCGGTCTCGCCGCGATTGTTCAGACTCCCGGTCTCAGTCGAACTTTTGGCTGCCGTCCACTCGGACCACTCGGCTGGACAATTGCCGTCGCCGCCTCGGCATCCGCAACCGCGGCAGGCCGCTACGCTCCCGACTTCGTCGAAGGTTTTATCCGCGACAGTGAGGGCGAGAACACATGGATCAGTCGCCTATTTCAGCGGAAAGAATCTGAGAGCGGCGAAAACCCGCTGCTCGATCTCACGGAAAAACTGGGAACAGTTCTGGAGTAAACGACTTGGAGTAAACGATCAGCGCTCGTCGAACAACTCGTGTTCGCTCATTGCCAAGCCTTCAGTGGTGGCAATTTCTCGGTCATCGCCGCGCTGCATTTCGAGGAGCTCGGCATGATAGAGAATCGTTCCATCCACGGCACGGACTTCTCCTGAAACGTCTCGTCCCATCGCATCATTGCGTGCGACCGAGAGCTTAGCCTCCTGGTCACCAATACTGACCTGATACTCGTTGATCTCGCAGTCCAGTTCAGTTTTTCCCACCAGGCAGGTCTGAGACTTGGAAGCAATCAAACCGCTATTTTGTTCAGGAACGAAAAGAGTCTTTTCCAACATTTCTTCATAGTCGGAGATGCTCGCGGGAAACGACTCTTCCCCATCGATGCGTGCCACGGTCAAGATACGCTCCGTGCGTTCAGTCATCTCCACCCGGAGATGCGTCGTGCTGTCGCCATCTTCCAAAACATAGTCGATGGTCAGAACGTTCGCGTGCAAGGCGAGCACTTCCTCACGGAGCAAGAGCGGCGCACCGCGATAGGAGCCACTGAAACGATGTACCCACACATCACCCACACGCCGAGGAGCCTCGCGAGGCTTCATCTCGCCAGTGCTTCCCACGAGCGGGGGAGCTTCTTCCAGGACCACCCTGGGTGGCTCGACTGGTTTCGACTCAACGGCCGCATGTCCACAAGCCGCTGCTTGGAGCAGTGAAGCCATGCCCGCAAGCTGCAGGAGTGTTCGGTTGGCCCGCGCGTTCTGACGAAAGTCCATGGCCCGGTGGTGCCGGAGTTCCCCGTCATGGGCCAAGTTTTCCTAAACGAGAAATGCGTTCAGGTGTCTTTCGAAAAAGTGAGGCAGCATTCCAAAAAAAGCGGGGCTAGCCCTCAACTTCAGTAAGCCAGCCTCGACGTTTTTCGTCTTTTCCCGTCGCGGCATGGAGGTACGCGACCTGCAGCTGAGCGCCGACTGTGTTGCGCCCCGTCTTGAAGTCACAGCCATCAAGTTCGCGCACCGGCGTCACTTCAGCCGCGGTGCCTGTCATGAAGACTTCGTCGGCGCGCATCAAATCCTCGCGCGTAAATGCTCGTATTTCGACAGGCATTTTCAGATCTTCGCGCGCCAGCTGGAGAATCGAGTCTCGCGTGATACCGGGAACAATCGACGACGTCTCATCATTCGTGATCAGAGTGTTTCCTCGGACAAAGAACACGTTTTGCCCCGTCGCCGCCGAAACGGTTCCGTCCCCATTGAGCAAGATGGCGTCGTCATAGCCGCGATCCATCGCTTCATGAGCAGCCAGGACCGCCGAAGCATAATGCCCGCTCGCCTTCGCCATGGTGGGCTGCATCGTATGATGAGTTTTGCGCCAGCTACTCACGGTCACCCGGACGCCGTTGCGCAGTGCTCCTTCCCCGAGAAAAGTGCCGAGTTCTCGAATGGCAATGAAGACATGCACAGGGCAGCCTCTCTTGGGTTTCAGGTCAATCGGCCCCTCCCCGAAATACGCGATCGGGCGAATATAACCGTCGATCACCCCGTTAGTACGCGTCACCTCGATACAGGCCCGACGGAGAACCTCTACATCAAAAGGGATCTTCATCCCGTAAAGACGCGCCGAAGAATGCAGACGCTCAATGTGGTCGGCCAAGCGAAAAAGAACGGTCCCTTTGTCGGAGGGGTAGCAGCGGATCCCCTCGAATACCGCGGTGCCGTAGTGAAGCGCGTTCGAGTAGTAGTGCACACTCTGTTTCTCGGCCTCGCGCAGTTCACCGTTCCACCAGATGAATCGCGACATCGCTTGCCCACGGGGGCGTGAATCTCCCAAGACATCTGCCTCGGGTACAATCGAAAAACTCGGCCACTCGTTGTCCATCAAATCTCCCTGACTCACTGTACCCTGCCCGGAGCGGGAGAAAAGAGAGACTGCCTGTCGCAGCCCAAGAACCCTGTCATCCCCCTGACGATCGCCACGGCCTTGACTCACTTCGAGGGCTACAGATTCTATTCTCTGGTCATTCTCAGGCAGGTGCCGCTCGCGACCCCCGGCGAAAAACTGGAATGAGCTTTGCTTAGCAAGAGGCACTGTGTGGAAAATCCTTGCTGACATTCTGGAGTATCATCGCTCTCTTATCGCTGACTCGGCTCGCTGCGAGGCGTTTCACCGAGCCGTTCATCAGACGGTGAAACCGGGTGATGTTGTCTTGGACATCGGAACAGGAACGGGGCTTCTGGCCATGTTCGCGTGTCAGGCAGGAGCAAAGCGAGTTTATGCCCTGGAGGAGGGCATGATCGGAGATGTTGCCGAGGCGCTCTTCCGTGACAACGGTGTATCCGATCGGGTGCAGTTGATTCGGGGTCGCAGTTCGAAGATTGAGCTTCCCGAAAAAGTTGATGTTGTCGTTTCTGAAACCTTGTGGAATTTCGGATTAGGCGAAGGCATTCTTCATACCTTAAGTGACGCGCGCGCACGTTTTCTTAAGCCAGATGGTCGAATCGTCCCCGAGCGAATGGCCCTGCAAGTCGCCGCAGTACAGGCTCCAGACCGCCACAGCGAACTCGCTCGCTGGAACGGATCCGTGTGTGGGGTCAACGTGGCAAGCGCCTACAAGATGGCCAAGAGCAACATGTATCGCATGGTGCTCGAGCCCGAGATGCTCTGCTCCGAGCCCGTCACGATGTGCGAGCTCCAGCTAGGAGAGAACACCGAGTGGGTGCGCGGTTCAGCGGAACTCGTGATCACTCAAGCCGGGACGGTGCACGGACTCGGCGGCTGGTTCGACGCCGCCTTGTGCCCAGGAGTGCGCCTCCACAACGCCCCTCCTTCTCCGGCACCAAGCTGGAAGCACGCCTTCATGCCTTTGCCCGAGCCAATCAAAGTGGAAGAAGGAGACCGATTGATCACGGAGATCCAATGCGTGGGCGACGAATCAGCCTGGCGCTGGGCCGTGCGTCACATTCCTCATCATATCGGGCGAGGAGCGGCAGCGGAGGAAGGCTTCTTTCCCACCTATTCCCATTCGACGCTGGGCGGATTTCCAACCGCGCTCCAGCGACTCTCTGCGCCCTAAGACCACAAGAAACGTAATTGAATGGTCAGGCTATCCCGCGACCGTACCAACCGTGCGTAGTCAGGCTCATTTACCGCGCCTCGATGCCCAGCCTAAAGTTCGCCACTGAAGGAGAGCTTCGCTCCGCCCGGGATGGGTTCGAACTGCGGATTGAACGCTGCTAGTGGGCGCACGACTTCATGCGGTAGAAGCACGGCAAGAGAAGCTCCGGCAATGGTTCCACCAAGCGCAGCTCCCGCCTGAAGCGGACTGGTATTCAACGCGACGCGCTGCAATGCCGGCACACCGAGACCGAAGCCAATGCCCAAGGCGGCACCGACAAGAACATCTGTCGGGTAGTGTCGCCCCGCTCGAACCCGGGCGTGAGCCGTGAACGACGCCAGGGCTAGGGACACGCCCCAATGAGTCGCGCGAAGACTCTCTTGCTCTGCCACGGCGCCGAACAGATAACTTCCGGCTGTCGCTGAGGTAAATGCCGCCGACGAATGACCCGAGTAGAATGAAAAGTAAGCGTCATCGCCCTTTCGACGAACTTCGGCACGTGCTTCTGGAGTCACGCCACGGGTGTAGGGACGAGCGCGCCTCACCAAGTTCTTGACGAATGTACTCGTCACCAGCGCAGCGAGATTCGCTTCGCCGTAAATAATCAGGCTATTTCCCCAAGAGTGCCCTCGACTCGCAGCGCCCATCGTCAACACAGGCATGCCGAGAGAGGCGTAAAGAGTGACATCGCTCGCGTCGGCCGAAAACGGCGAAAAATAACCTTCAACCGCTCCTTCGAACTCCGGCCGACCCACAATGCGCGGAAGCACGCGATCTCGGGCAGGCATGAGCAGTCCAACAGAAGCCAAGCCGAGACCTGCAAGGATGCCTATGTGAGTGCCATACCAAGACTGTGGCTGAGCGGCGCTGAGATCTCTCGCACTACTTTGAGCGGCGGCTGGTCTCGCCCACAAAAAGATTCCCACAAGAAAAAGGCAGAAGCTCCTGAGAAGCGCCGATCCACGGACGCGTTTCATAGCCCTCATGTTCTCAGAGTAGCGTCGCCACCCACCCTAAGCCAATCCAAGCCCCCATCGCCGAACCGAGAGAAGCGAAGACCACCACCAGCAGCACTCGAGTCACTCGATTTTTGTACAGTGCCCCAAACGAGGTCACCGCCTTTTGGACACCTTCGCAGTCTTCCACGGTGGGCTTGCGCAAGTAGGCCTCCACGAGCCCAGCGACCATGCCCGCGCCGATTGTCGGATTCAAAGAGGTGATGGGTGAGGCGATAAACGCAGTGAGTACGGTGAGTGGATGCGCCAGGGCCAAGATTGACATGAGGCCCGCAAATACAGCGTTCGGTAGAGCCCAAGCAATGAGCATTTGCTTGAGACCTTCGCCTTGATGTTCGCGGAATCCCCAATAAAACATTCCGCAAATAATCGCGGGAATCACCCATTTGAGGATGCCGATGAGGCGTGAAGGTGGCGGGATCTTCGAGAGTTCTTCGCGATCAACCTTCATTCCCAGACGCGTGACCATGCCTGCTACGTGGGCAGCTCCGACCACTCCGACAATCTTTTTGCCAGGCGCCTCCTGAATCATCGACATCAAGTATTCGTCGCGTTCGTCGATCAGAGGTTTCTTGATGCGGGGCATTTGCTCAGCCACCTCGTGCATCATTTCACCGATCGTGTCTTTGTCTTTCAGTTCCTCAATCTTCATTTCGTCGATGTCTTCAACGGCGAATGGCGCCGAGACGAGACCAGACGCCATTTGCATCTTGTCGAAGAAGGAAAGATTAGCCCAGGTACGCTTCAACGTTGCCTGCACATCTCGATCCGCAAGGATCACCTCAGCACCTATCTCTTTGGCAGCCTCCACCGCCGCGAGAAGTTCCGCGCCGGGGCTGACGCCCAATTTTTCTCCCATGCGCCGCTGGTAGGCACCCAAGGCTAGGCTGCTGAGTAAGAACAAGACGCGCTTCTGTCGAACGACTTCGAAGACGTTCAGTTTTTGCCAAGCACTCTTGTCGATCAGCGTCTTGTAACGGCCTTCATCCAGTTCAACGCAGACGGTATCGGGACGCTCTTCGGCGATGACCCGCCGCACCTCGTCGACACTCTTCTGCGAGACGTGCGCTGTTCCCACCAGCAGGATTTCTTTGCCTTGGTATTCAAGTCTGGTGACGTGGCCGACTTCGCTCATGAGGGGCGAGAAGCTAGCCAGCTGCGCGAGGGAGTGCAAAAGCTCCGGTTTGAGAGGGAGCTTTGTAGCCTTGTTGCTTTGCGCTCCTGCAACCCACACGGCAAGATGCGCCTCGTGGGTTCAAGAAGAAGCGACTTTGGTCCTCCCGCAGAAGAAGTCTTAGGCTTCCAAGAGCTGGCTCGCACTCATGCCCATCCCCTCGATCTCGCCGCGAGCAACCCGACAAGTGTAGGACTCGCCCTTCCGGACTGGGGTCCGATCCTCGCCGCACATTTTGACCCCATCTACCAGCCCGACGCGCGCGGACTCCTCAGCGCAAGAGAAGCGCTTTGCGCTCATGAACGCCTGCTCATTGAAACCCGAAACGATGAGCGGCAGCCCCTGCAGCTCTCACAGCTCAATCCCGAAGCCTGCTTTCTCACAGCGAGTACCAGCGAAGCCTATTCGTTTGCTCTGCATGCCCTCTGCGATCCAGGGGACGCGATCCTCGTGCCGCGGCCGAGCTATCCCTTGTTTGATCAGCTCGCTCAGTTGGCGGGCGTGAAGTTGATTCACTACTCGGTCGCGTTCGATGGTTCGTGGCACCTCGATCTGTCGAGCTTTCCGCCTCAGGAAGTCCTCCGGCGCGAAAGGGTGCGCGCCGTGGTGGCTGTGAGCCCCAACAATCCCACCGGAAACGTGCTGAGCGAACAGGAGTACCGAGCCCTAGCTCAGCTGGGACTCCCGTTGATCATTGATCAGGTTTTTCGTCCCTACCATCACGACGGCAGTGCGACACCGGTCGATCCATTGGCTCGCACTGATCACTCGACACTCACTCTTGTTTTTGATGGACTGAGCAAACGCGCGGCGGCACCGGGACTGAAACTTGGCTGGGCCTGGATCCTCGGACCTGGTGCAGAAGCTCTGCGCCCGCGCCTGGAGATGATCAGCGACACCTTTCTGTCGGTCAATTCAGCTGTGCAGTCGGCGCTCCCCGAGATTCTTCGGCAGGAGACCGTCAGCCAGGCCGTAGTGCGCGAGCGCATCGCGACCAACCGCGAGCTGCTCTGGCAACGACTCAATGGAACTGCACTGACCTGGATCCCTGGCCAAGCAGGCTGGACTGAAATTATCCGTTTGCCCGCCGTGATGCCGGAATTCGAATGGTGGCACCTCTTCGCCGAGGCCGGCATCCTCGTCCAGGCAGGTCAGCTCTACGATCTCCCGCTGGCCGCAAGCTTCCTCGTGAGCAACATCACGCCTTCGGCCAATCTTGCACAAGGACTTGAGCGAATCCTACGGGTGGTGGAGAAGCAGATCCGCTAGCGACCTGGTACGGCTCACTCGCCGACACAGCGCAAAAGAAAAAGCGACACCCTGGGGCATCGCTTCTTCGATGTGAGCTACGCTTATCTCGGCACGCTCATCTCGGCATGCGCGAGTGGACTCTCAATCGCGTGACCGACGCCAGGCAAGCGCGAGGCCTCCCAGCGCAAAGCCCGCGAGCAACCAAGCCCACTCACCATGGCCTCCGGGTGCGGCTGTATGGCAACCACCACCTGGCTTCTCTTCGATGCTGGGCGGAACCTGACCTTCGTCTTCGGGCTCGGGGGCATCCATCGAAACATCTTCCTCGGACTGTTCTTCGGGAGCCGCTTCTTCAGGAGCGCTCTCTTCGGCCGACTCTTCGCTCTTTTCGTCTTTCTTCTTGCTGCCTTGAAACACGATGCTGCGGCGATCCACAACTGGGTTTTCGCCGGTCAGCTTCAAAGTGGAGACCTGACCAATCTGATTCCCTGTATCTGTGTCACGGACCTTCACTTTCCAAGTTCCTGCGCGATAACCATGGTCGCGCGTAATCTTGAAAGAAAAACGCGTGCGATTCATCGTCTTGCCAGAGCCCGGGTCCATGAAGCCGACCGTGACGGTTTCGATGATCGCCTGCTGGTTGCTGAGCGGAATCGTGGTCTCTTGAGGTCCCTCACGATTGTCCACAAGCGATCGCTCGAACTCCGCTGTCTGCGTGAACTCAAACTTCATCGACTTGTGAGCGATGTCAGGGGCTGACGGCAAGTGAATCTCCATCTCAAGCAGCCAGGCCTCACGAGTCGTCTTCTCGGCCACTGTCGTGGACTTCCAAACGATCCGACCAACTGCCAGGGCATCCGTGACGGTGGATAGAATTAACAGCCCCGTCAGGACTGCAAAAAAGGATCGCGCCCAGGCGCTGCGACTAAGATGAGCGAACAATGTCTTCATGAAACCTCCGAGGTCGTGAAGCTACACTGCTGAGCCGTCGTTTCAATAGCAGTGGAGTGCTGTCTACTTCTCGTCGTCGGGATCGATCCACGCAGGCGCAGGGATCGTTTCGAATTCTGGATCGTCCAGGCGTGTACGGAGCGTCTCGGGAACTTCAGTAATCCGATCTTGAACCGGAACTGATTCGGGCTCAAGTTCGCGAACCTGGCTTACCGAAACTCCGATCCCGTACGTAGGTACCGGCTGGGTTGGGCGCTCCCGTGTCTTACGAATGGAAGATTCCGCAACGACCTCCGGCGCACCCACGTCCTCTGGTGAGGAAGGTGGTGGCGGAACCATAGCCCAGCGTTTGTCTGATGCAGAATTTGTCAAAATTCCCGATCCCCCTCTCGGTCGGAACACTCCCGTGCCCGGTGTAGGTACCCGGGTACACCAGCTAGCTGCAGGAGAAAACTAATTCTTTCTGCCAGAATTCCAACTTGACTAGATATTTCCGTCAAGAATCAATTCCAGCAACGAGGCGAGTCGAAACGCATTCAACTAAACCACCGTTATTGAAGCGAATTCCCAGGACGACCGGTAAATCGGCCGTCAGGAGCAGACGCGAGCGATTCACGCAAAAAAGCTTCGCCAAATAGCTCACTGAAACAAATGAGTTAGCCCGAATGAGAATCATGGGGCAGCGCCAAGCAGCGACACACGAGCAAGGTGCTTGTCTCTGCGCGAAACTCGGACACGACACCAGCAGTCACCGTTGCGAGGCGACCTCTGCCTGGTCCCTCGGCAATGCACTCAAGCCGATCCTGGTCGTCGCTCAACTTGACCTCGCAACCAGGCTCGACTCTGAGTCGTTCCACCACCGCTTCTGATGCGCGCAACAATTCCGTCCGACCGCCAAAGCTGGTCGGCTCTTCTGTCGCGCCGAAAGCGCCCCTAGAACGAGTAATTTCGACGGCCGCCGAACGGGCTCGCCCTTGAAGCGCCTCAGGCTTATCGAGCCGCAGAGTCACATGCTGAATTCGGGGGTAGATGGCGAAAAGAAGCGCACACACCTCCTCGGCGGCAACCTCAAGCAGGCGATACTCACGAAACCGAAGCAAAGCGGTAATGCTGTCGGCGACGTCCGAATAGTCGACGCTATCGCCAATACGTCCGCTCCGGCCCGCGGTCGAAAGATCCAACCCCAGAGAAACATCGACATGAAGCGGCTGTTCGCGTCGGCGTTCATAGGAACGCAAACCGACAATGCAACGGAGCTCCAGTCCTTCGATTCGAATCAGATCCATGACGACCGGACTGCTAGCCCGAACCGCAACGAGAGAGAAGGGACTGGACGGCTGTGCGGTGGATTGTTGTCCCCATCGTCAATCGCTTCCGCAGCGCAGCCTCTCGAAAAAGTAGCGTGTCGGAAGGTTGGCCACCACCCGGGAACGTCCTACGCTTCAGCAGAATGAAAAACTCTTCCTTAACCACGCTCATTGTTGCAGCGGGGATTGCCTCTGGATGCGGAGCACGCACCAGTGAAGATGATCTCCTCGACTATTCGCGACCAGTGCAGACCGGAGGCGACGCAGGTGTCACCGGTGGCAGCGGAGGTGGTTTCGTGGGGACGGGTGGAGTGATGCCCGGGACGGGTGGAGTGATGCCCGGCACCGGAGGCATCAGCGGCGAATGTTGCACCACGACACCTGAACCAGGCTGCCGCGATCCTCTTGTCGAATCATGTGTCTGCCAAGCTGATGCTTTCTGTTGCAACAGCGAATGGGATCAAGCTTGTGTCGACCGCGCAGAACGCTCATGCGGGGCCGGATGTTTCCAAGCCACAGGCGGCAATCCGGCCACAGGCGGCAGTCCGGCCACAGGCGGCAGTCCGCCCGTCGGCGGCAGTCCGCCCGTCGGCGGCAGTCCAGCCATTGGCGGCAGTCCAGCCACGGGCGGCACTGGTGGGTTTGGTGGTGACTGCTGCTCTGCTCACCCAGGACAGGGTTGCCAGGTCGCGCCGATCCAAGATTGCGTCTGCTCACAAGACCCTTATTGCTGCAACAATCAATGGGACAACCTCTGCGCGGACCGCGCGCCTTCGTGCGGAGCTGACTGCGGCATGGTCGGAACCGGTGGCGTCAGCGCAGGCGGCAGTCCAGCCACCGGTGGATTTGGGGGAGGTGGCACCGGAGGTGTCGGGACAAAAACCTGTGTTTCGCTATTCCCTGGCAGCTGCGGCTCTTGTCTCTGCACAAAATGCTTCAACGAGCTCACTCAATGTCTGAACGATCAGGGGTGCGGCAACTTGCTTGCTTGCACCTTCGTGAATGGCTGTTCCTGCGACAGTTTCTTTTGAGCGAGGGCTACTGCTGACCCCAGTCGATGCCGACTCGGGTCAGCAGCCACTTCGAGCCAGTCTCATCCTGATCGGCATAGTAACCCACGTCCCCAAGAAGTAGGGGAGTCGCCGCCGAAGCTGACGCTGAACGCAGCGACAACAACTGACGGGCCTTGGCCCCGTTGGCTGGAGAGCCAGGTGCTTTCTGGGATGCAGAACGTTGCCAAGTGATCCCCCAAAGCTCGGCTTTTCTATCTTGCGTTGCTACCAGCGCGCGACATTGACGACTCGAACATTCAGCACTGAACGCGAGAGCACTCGGCAGCTGAGAGAGAGCCACTGCCTCGCCCGCACCATTGTTTGGAGAGTAATCGGCATAATACAAGGTCCCGGAGGCTCGACCGGATGCGTCACTGGCGGTGTCCGACTCGATCCAAACGAGGGTGCCATGCCCGGGATCTGAGCTGGCGACCAAGCGCGGCGAATGAGAGTGGAGTTCGCTTTCAATCAGGTGCATCTCTCGTCCGGTAGGAGCCGCACTGGTCGGGTCAATGAGCACAGAAAATAGATCGGCGTGACCTTTTGAGGCTCCTCGTGAATCCCCCCAAACCGCGCTCACCTGAGGCCCAAAACGCGTCAATGAAAGACCCATCGGCGTACTCGCTCCACTACTCACCTGCTGGGGCGTCCCCGCGATCAACTCATCACTGACAGTCATCGCCCATACTTCTGCGTGGCTCCCCGACGATTCGACCCAGGCCACGAGGTAGCCTGTGTCAACAGCGACAGCGTTCACTTCGGTCACCTCACCCGTCGACCGAGTGAGCATCTTCTGACGGATGCGTCGCCCTTCTCCGTCCACGAGCGTAGCAAAGAGCTGGGGCGACGCTCCATCAAGGGCAGCCCAGACCATGAGCCCTTCGTCTTCCGAACGTGATGCGAGTTCGACCCCGCCAAGCGAGCGCGCCCGATACGAAATCACCTGATTGGAGATCACTCCCCCTCCGTGGCGACCCACGATTTGATTCTCCAAACGAGCTCGCACCGGGGCGCGCCGGCCATCAGGAGCCGGCACGGCAGGGGTTGTGTAGGGCTCGTTCGGATCGAAGTAGCTGAGCCAGCTCAAAAGCGTAGTCGTTCCGTCATCAGAGGCTCGACCGGACATCGCGACCAATTCCGGCACCTCGGCGAATGCCTCCCGCGAAAACATGTACGGCACATTGGTCGCCCCCTCGGCGCTCCAAGGACTTGGAGCCGAACCTCCTTGTCGAATGGGAGCAAGAAAAACTTGTGGCGGACTCGATTGATCAGCAACGAGAGCAAAGCACTCGTCTTCAACGCAGCTGAGATCCCAGGCCATGGAAAGCTTCGAGCTCGAAGTGCCTTCGTGGAGCACCCTCGCAGAACCGCTACTTTGCTCGGGGCTGGTCAGAAAACCCAAGTAATCGAGCCCCGCTTCGCTGCAGCCGGTCGCGGCAACACAGGAGGCGCCCTCAGCGAGTACAGCAAGCATATCGCTGGTCGTTGGCTCCACAAGCGGAAGAAGTGAGTCGCTCCCTGTACTGAGCAAACGCGCTTGAGGCTGCACACCTTTTTCTTGCGGCGCGAACACGGAAACCATGAGAGTTCGCCCGTTTTCCTGGCTGACTAGAGGTTCTTCCCACAAGAGCAACACCTCATCTTTTGTTGGCGACGCGGCGAGGTGTACCAACGCCTGATCGCCGCGCGGCACTGAAAGCAAGGCTTCTGGCTGAACCACATTACCGCTGGCATCAAGTACCGCGCGGTGAATGCGACGTTCAAAGTGGTCATGCTGACTCCACGCCACAAGAATGTGCTCGCCGGTCATGGCCATATCGAGGTCGAGCCCACCGTCCACGTTGCGTGCCAAGCTGATCGGCGCCCCAATTGTTTGACCTTGAGCTCCTAATTGCCGGACAACGATCTCACGGGTCTTTGCATCTTCGAGAGTCGTCAGCGCCACGCTTCCTTCCCGAGCAACCAGTTGCCAAGAGAACACATCTCGCACGATCCGCTGGGCTTTCCCAAGTCCCGTGCTTGTCCAGACCGCGCTGTAAATGTCAGCTACATTCGCGTCCCGCTCGGCCCACACAACCAGCGCTCCTTGCGCGGTGGGCACCACTTCGGACCAAAGAATCACTGCTGGCGAATCGACGACAAGGCGTGGCGCCACCAACAGCGCCCCCTGCGGGCCAAGCTTCAGCACCTCAAGTACTTCTTTTTTGCCTCCTCGACGAATGGCGACGACACCCACTCCTCCGCCTTCGATCGTACCCAAGGTGAACTGACGCAAACCGGGGCTCAGCTCTGCGAGCCACAGCGGCTCCGAAATTTCTCCACCGCGAGCGACATGGGCGCTGTACCAACCCGGGCGCGGGCCACCCGTTGCCGCCCAAACAGCCACCCAACCGTTCCCCACCTTCTGAAGCCGAGGACCAAACGACCCCTGAGGGACCTCGGCCAACTTCGAGAACTGCACCGGGGGATCTGTCAGCTCGGACGCTGGCTGGGCACTCGTGGCCGCGGTGTGGCGTTCGTCCTTCCGAGCAAAAGATTCGGCATGATTGGGGGAACCCGGTACTTGGCAAGCGCTCAACACCGCACCACAGACGGTGAGTACCGAAATGAATTTGGCTCCAAGAGGAAGTCGATGAGAATGTCGCGTCACGCGGCGGACGTTAGGACCCCCACGCGGTCACGTAAACTCATCGCGCTGCGTTAGAAACTCATCGCGCTGCGCTGGAAACTCATCGCGCTGCCTTGGAAACTCATTGCGGAGCCCGGGAGCGAGCAGAGCGCCACTGCGCTCTGCTCCACATTTGTGTAGCATCTCGCTCCTGTGACTCTTCGCCTGCGACTCCTCTTTTCGGCCTTAGTGCTGAGTCTCGCCACCACCTTCGTCCTCGCACTCGTCGTCAGGAGCGCCTGGCAAGAAGCGGAAGAGAGCCGTTTCGAAGACGAATTTCAGGCAACAGTGGAACGCCTCAAGGTCGACCTCAGTAGTACAGCACCTACCATCGCGGCGCGCCTTGGTGATGTGTGCGATCACGATCCGATTGTCGACAGTGCCCTCATTGGTTTTGCAAGCGGTGGCTTCGATGTGAATCAACAGGGAGATGAAGGTCGCCTACTCTCCCTGCGCGCGCGTGTACCCGGTCTTCAAGCTTCGCTCAGGCTCGACGAACTCATGCTCGTCACCAGCGAAGGACAAGTGCTCGCAGGAACCGGCGCAGAAGACGAAGGCGAAACGTTGGCCTCCCTTGCTGAAAGGCGCCGTGATCATCCAGGCTTTCGCTCGGGTGGACGGCCAGCATTTGAGGCCGCTTGCGTAAAAAAAGAGGGTGAAAAGTGGGTCGCACTACTCGGCGCCGTGCACCTCGCGCCCCTCCTGGAACAAGCAGGACAGTCCCAGGGCCTTGAACTGACTTTGCTCGATCGGTCCGAGACCAAATTCTATGATGACGCACAGATTCTTCATCGGGAAATTGCCTTCCCGTTCTTGTCGGGCGCAAAAATTGAGGCCACTCGCTCACGAAGACCATTGCGCTCAGCCTTGCGCAGCTTGAACATCCAAGTGGCCACTGCCGCCGTTGGTACCCTGACCGGCGCGCTTCTCTTGGCATTGCTGCTCTCCCGTGGCCTAGCCCGCCCCGTTGTGCAGTTTGCCGAACGCACTCGCCAAGTGCTGCGCGGCAACGTGCAATCACTTCCCCTCTCGGGAGGTCCCGAACTGGAACAGGCAGCGCGCGCCTTCAATGCAACTCTTGAAGACCTGCGTGATCTGCGTGAACGACTCGTGCTGACCGAACGAATCGCCGCTCGCCGTGAAGTTGCTCGACAAATCGCCCACGAAATCAAGAACCCGCTGTCGCCAATCCGCACTTCGATTGAGACCCTGCGCAAACTCAAAGAGCGTGACCATCCTCAGTTTGATGAACTCTTTGAGGAAACAACGAACACCGTCCTTCACGAGGTGCGGCGCATCGCCAACCTGGTCAATCATTTTTCAGAATACGCTCGTCTGCCTTCGCCAGTGGCTCAAGAATTCGAACTAGGGGCGCTTCTTGAGGAGGTCACGCGGCTGCATCAGGATCTTGGCGCAAGCGTGGAGCTGCGGCCGGGTAAGGTGGGGAAAATCAATGCGGATCGCGACCAGATTTCTCAAGTGCTCACGAACCTCATCAAAAATGCAATTGAGGCGACTCGAGAGGTATCGGAACCCAGAGTTCGTGTCGCTTGTCGTGAACTTCCCGATTCAGAGGGAACCTGGATCGAAGTGGCTGTCACTGACAATGGTCCCGGTGTCCCTGAGTCCCAACTCGAAAAACTCTTCGAGCCCTACGCGACGACGAAGAAAGACGGGACTGGTCTAGGACTCCCCATCTCGCAACGAATTGCGATCGAGCACGGAGGCGATCTTACTTATACAACCCTGACAAAGGGAGGCGCGTGCTTCGTATTGCTTCTGCCCACTTTCGGTCCACCTACCCTTTCGGACGAATCGTGATTTCAAGGGCGTCACAGCCGCTACGCGAACCGTGTTTCCCCTGAAGCTACGGACCCGATACTCTTTGGGAGGTATCGAATGAATTCCCTCTCAGGTCGCCAACTTACTGCTCTTGGAGTGGCAATTGCCCCCCCGGTGGTCCTTGCAACCACCCAACAAGAACCATTCTTTTTTCTCGTTGCAGCCACTGCAGGCGCGGCCACGTTGCTCGCAAGCCTTGGTCAGGATCCCGCCGCTCCCCTGCGTCAAATTCGCACTGCCGTGCGTCGCATTGCACAAGGAAAAGATTACGATCGCCCCAACACGAGCGACGACGCTTTACTCAGCGTCTATGAAGAACTTGAAGAGCTCAGAGGCGGGGCCCCACCCGCAGCAGCTCCGAGCAGCTCATCTTCCGGCGGGCTGATCGATCAAGACAAACAGCGGCTACGCAATGCGCTGTCGATTCTTGAACGCTCGACCAGCGAACACTACACAGCGAACAATGAGGTGGAAATTGCAGTCAAGGGCGCACAGCACCATCTGCAAGGTCTTTCGTCACATGTGCAGACGCTCGCCACGAGTGCAGACGAGTCGAGTTCCTCCGTGCTTGAGATGTCCGCAACCACAGATGAAGTTGCAGAGAATATCGGCGAACTCGCTTCGAGCGTCCGAGAAATGGTCGCATCCATCGAAGAGATGGCCTTTTCGATTCGGGAAGTGGCCACCAACGTCGACGAACTGTCGCTGACAGCCGAAGAAACAAGCTCCAGCATGAATCAGATGGACGTGGCCATCGACCAAGTCCAATCGAATGCTGATGAGACGTCACGGCTCAGCGAAGAAGTAGCCCACGATGCTGAGCAAGGTGCCGAGTCAATCCTGAAGACGATGGGCGAAATCTATCGCATCAAGGAAAGTAGTCAGGAGGCGTTGGGCGTCATCAACAGCTTGGGTTCACGCATCGACGCGATTGGTGAGATTCTCAACGTGATCGACGACGTTGCCGAGCAAACGAATCTACTCGCTCTCAACGCAGCCATCATCGCGGCCCAGGCCGGCGAGCACGGCAAAGGCTTTGCGGTGGTCGCAGATGAAATCAAGGATCTCGCCGAACGCGCTGGCGCGAGTACGAAAGAAATCGCTGATCTCATCAAGACGATTCAGGCCGAGAGTAAGAACGCCATCACGGCAGTAGAGCAGAGCTCCCAGAACGTGGATCGGGGCGTAGAAGTCTCCAACGAAGCGGAACGCGCTCTCAAGAAGATCCTGGAATCTTCACAGAAGAGCACGAATATGGTGCGCGCCATTGCACGAGCCACCGTGGAACAGGCCAAGGGCTCAAAGCAGGTCACGGACGCAATCAGTCGTATCGCTGAGACGGTTCAGCAAGTTGCCGCAGCCACCGCTGAGCAAGCTCGCGGATCTGAACTGATCATGAAGAACGGCGAAAAGATGCGCACAATCAGCCAGCAGGTGGAGCGCTCCAGTCAGGAGCAGGCACGTGGTTCTCGGCAAATCACCGAAGCGATTGAGTCGATCAACAGCATGGTCAGTCAGCTCAATCAAAGCCAACGGGAATTTGCTTCAGGCTCGCAAGCCGCTCTGGATACCTTGGACCGCATTGGCCACTTGGCAAAAGAGCAGCGCGAAGCGCTCGACGAACTCACTTCTGTTTCCAAGCCGTTGCTTCAGTAATCGGCGGCGGCTCCAGCAAGTGGGCCACTACGACTCGACCACAGCTTCGCTGATCCGAAAGCGAATCACTCACAACCGCCGGCAACTCGCGCGGAGACCTGAAGGGGACCCACTGGCGTCACCTGCGGCAGGGTAACTTGGCCGGAAAAACCACCGTTGCGGTCGGTGGCGACTGAACCAATTGCCACCCAGGACTCACCCTCAGCGACAAAAATATCAACGCGAGCGAGCGGGCAGCCTTTCCCCTCGCGTGTGGCGCGACCCGAAACGGCCAAGGGATGGCCGCGAAGAAGTCGGGTCTCGCGGAGCACCAGACTGACTTCCGGCTCGGCTCTTCGTGTGGAAGTGTTTTCAGGAGCACCTTGTTCAGCTCGGGTGGTCTCGCTCGCGCTGGGCCACGAGTCCTTCTGCTGTCCAGGGGAAGCAGTTTGTTCCGACGCCGTCGAAGATTGAGAACCGTTCGGCTTCGTAGGATTCAGCCCGGGCGCATTGGGTTGGGCCTCACTGAAAGCTGGGCGAGATTCACTCGGCCAGGTGAACGGATTCCGCCGGAGGACGATGATTCGGTGACAGGGCGTCCGGTCGAGTTTCATTGATGTTGGTGGCCGCGCCCCCCAAATCAATGCGATGCCAGAGCTCAGTATCGTAGACTTCCACCCAAGCGTGGGCCTCATTGTGAACCAATCGAGTCGGTAGACCCAAAGCAATTGCGGTCACGGCAAATGCATAGGCGCGATGCCGACAGACACCCTTCTGGCTCAACGAGAGCTCCCGATAGAGCTCCATGCTTTCGGTCGCCGTGGGCAGCTCCGCCGATTCCTTGAACTTTCGAAAATAGTTGACCAACGACGCCAACACCCCGGCGGGAGTGGCTCGCTGATTCACCCCAATGTGAGCTGCGACTTCTCGGGCCACCTCGACTACATTCGGGGGGAGCGGGGATAGAAACGGCTTGAGTGCCGACCAGCTCACGGGCCGAAACTGGCTCCCGAAAACCTGTCGCTCGATGGAGAGCTGCATCACCATACGCGCCCGTCCGCCCTGGGAGGCACGCACGAACCAGTTTTCAGCGCCATCCTCCAAGATCTCCACTTGAAGCGGCGGATCTAAGTGAACAGCCCGAATTCGCGAACCAGGCCCCACTGAAGGGATCCGTACCGGAACGTCAGGAACGAGATCGACCTCAAAATCGGCAAAAAATGCGTCCTCCGTGTCGTTGGCTAGCCCCCCAATGGTGACCTCCACGAGATCTTCATCGAGGACACCAAAAGATAGATCCGGTTTGATGCGATCAAATGCATAGAGCCGCTTGAAAGGCAGCACAGACGGCCGAAACGGTTCATCGTACTCAACCCGATCAGGACGAGTCGTTAAGCGATCAATGTAATAGTTCGCGTCGGCGCTGGTCGGGGTTCGACTTCCCCCATAAGGAGCCGAACCAGCTTCTGGGCGTGCCCGCTGGGCTTCGTCCGGGGCCCCCACGATTCCGCTCTTGGTTTGGAGTGCCGCCGGCATGCTCCCGCTCGGGGTGGTCGCCCCCAAACGCATGTCCTCAGCCGGATCAGGGTTGAACTTCTCATGAAGCACTGGCCCCGCTACCAAAGGTGCTGTTATCAGTAAGAAACCAGCGCACCAAAGTGTCACCGTCTTTGAACCCAGACGCTTCATCCTCGCCTATTGTAGACCCTCATGAGCTCCACCGCAGATCTTTCACTTCAAAAATCACTTCAGTCACTGCCTACGGCAGCTCGCAAATCCCTCGAGCAACATCGTTTCAGCCCAGAGTGGTTGCTGACCCAGGCAAAACTTTCCCGTGAGGGGAAAAGAAGCAACCTGGTGGAGGGCCAGTTGTCAGCTCCCCTGGAAGAAGAAGTGAAAAACCTGCCCGCGCCAGGAAGCGCGGATTGGGAACGTTACAGACAGCGTGGAGAGAAGGCTCTGCAGGAAGGTAAGTGCGCCTTGGCGGTACTCGCAGGCGGCATGGCCACACGGATGGGCGGGGTCATCAAAGCCCTGGTTCCCGCGGTTGAAGGACTCACGTTTCTGGATCTGCGTCTCAGAGAACAACAGGCACTTCACGACAAGTACGGAAAGTGTCCGCCGCTCTGGCTGATGACGAGTCACGCAACCCACGAAGGCATTGAACAAGCGTTGGGAGATCGTCTTTCGAGCCCCGATCTTGCATTGTTTCGCCAGGGATTGTCGGTCCGTTTGACAGAGGATGGAGATGTTTTTCTGGATGACGCAGGTCAGCCAAGTCTTCACGCTCCGGGTCACGGAGACTTCCCCGACGCACTGCGTTCCAGCGGACTTTTGGGGGAATTTGTGGCTTCCGGAGGCGAGTATGTACTGGTGACGAACCTCGACAATCTCGGGGGAGGGCTCGATCCTGTGCTGATTGGTATGCACCTGGAAAGCGAATGTGCCGTAAGCTGCGAGGTGGTGGACAAACTAGGCTCGGACCGAGGCGGAATCCCTGTGCGATTGGGGGATCGACTGGTAGTTTTGGAGGAGTTTCGTATTCCGTCCGGATTTGATCCTCAGAGCGTGCCTGTCTTTAACGTGAACAGCTTTGCCTTCGACGCCCCGGCGCTACTGGATCTCGAAATGGAATGGACCTACTTCGAAGTCACCAAGAAGGCTGAAGGCCGCAGCGCAATTCAGTACGAGAGATTGATCAACGAAGTCACTTTTACTCTCGACACTCAGTACATTCGCGTGCCTCGCGCTGGATCCGAGTCTCGCTTTCTTCCCGTCAAAGACCACGATGAATTGGCCGCTCGCCAAACCGAACTCAAGGCGCTGACCAAAGCGCGTCAGATGACAAAGTGAACCCTATGAATTCCTCTTCACACCCCAAAAGTTCACGGCCTCGTCTTGGACGACCCGGGCAAAAAAGCCGACTCCGACTGTGCGCAGCGTCAGCACTTATCGTGAGCAATGTGCTGGTTCTGGGAAGTGCAGACGCGCAGACCTACTCAGAACGTCCCTTGCCCCTGCCCGCTTTCGGACGAACGACAGTCGGCAACGGTGATTCGACCGCTCTCGTGCAAAACCCCGCTAACCTTGCGTATCTGCCAGGTGCAGAACTCCGCTGGACAGGGGCCTTTCTTGACGAAGACTCAGCCGCGACGTCCCAGGGAAATGCCTTCGCGTTCGCCTTTCCGTTCGGCTTCATGCCGCTCGCCACAGGCCTTCGTTTCGACATGATCAACCCGACCGATACGGCGACTGCGGCTACCTACGGCAACGACTACGCCTACCAATGGCTCACTTGGGGCCTGGCCATGGGTTCACGAACTGCATCCTTCGGTTTCTCCTACCAACACTCGTACTCAGACTCGGCTGCTGTCCATGACTTCAGTTCGTGGACGCTTGGTCTCAATCTACGACCCAGTGATTACCTGGGCCTGGGTGGGGTCATTCGCAACATCAATGTTCCGCGCAGCAGTGATGGAACCAAGCTTGACGTCTCCTACGACATGGCTCTCGCCGTACGTCCGACAGGGACAGATGCCCTAGAAATTGGCCTCGAAAATACCTACGTCAACGAGCAGGGCGGCTACTGGGTCCCGCGCGGAGTTGTCGACGTCGCCATTCCACAGCTGGGAAGAATCCGCACCGACATTTCGTGGATCGACCCCTTTGCCGATGCGAACGCTGCCTCCTGGATCGCCTCAACCAGCCTGGTCATTAATGCCAATTCACGCCATGGGTCGGCAGAAGCCTCGCTCGGTATGCGCTACGGCAATGCCCTGGGAGACGGAAGCGATCGGCCCTACAACAATCTGCACACCGAAGTCGCCTTTCGCGATTTCCGAGAGTCGAGCGCCGCGGAGAACATGGCATATGCCGTGCGCCTGAGGCTGGAATCCACACCAGACACGCGCGGTCACACCGCGCTTCTACGCAAGCTTTGGCGCTTAGCCGATAACGAACCTCATCTTCAGGCCGTTCTCCTCGAACTGCGAGCGGCTCCGGCAGATTCACTTGCGCATGTGCAAGAGCTTCAAGACGCAATCTACTACTTGCAGTCCAAGGGCAAGAAAGTGCTGTGCCATTTGGAGAGTGCGAGCGGGTCGGCCATGTACCTGTGCTCGGTTGCGAACGCTGTCCTGATCAACCCAGCCGGTGGCATCAACTACTCCGGTCTAGTCAGCTCTTCCTTTTACCTTAAAGGTCTGCTCGACAAACTGGGGATCCGTGCCGACTTCGTTCGCATCGGCGACCACAAGAGTGCGCCTGAGGCCTTGAGCCGGACCCAGGGAAGCGAAACCACCCTCACGGACCGCGCCGATCTGCTGCAGCAGGTCGAAATGGAAATCACCTCGACGGTGTGTCGGGGACGTGACTTGAAACCAGCCGAACTGCGACGTTCAGTTGCCAGCGGTCCATTCACTGCGAGCGAGGCCGAAAAAGCGGGTCTCGTAGACGGCTTCGCCTTCGACGACATGCTCGAAGAGAAGACGAGCAAGTTGGTGGGTGCTCCGATTGTTTTCGAAGACGGATCTCAAGCGCCCACGCGTGATCCTCGCTTCGGACCAACCCGCCGCCTAGCGATCGTCTACGTTGAAGGAGACATGGTCGATGGTCGAAGTCAGAGCATTCCCTTCCTAGGAATCGAAACATCAGGCTCCTACACAATCGCTGAATCACTCAAACAGGCACGCAATGATTCGAGCATCAGTGCCGTCGTCCTACGCGTAGAAACTGGAGGCGGGTCCGCAATGGCCGCTGATATCATCTGGCGAGAAGTTCAGCTCACGGCTGAGGTCAAACCGGTAATTGTCTCGATGGGTAATGCTGCCGCGAGCGGTGGTTATTATATCTCATCCCCTGGAACCTACATCTACGCGAACCCCCTGACCATCACCGGTAGCATCGGGATCTTCTACGGAAAGCTCGACATTGCCGGACTGCTCGGAAAGATCGGCGTCAATGTCGAAACTCTCATGACTACCGAGCGCGCAGACGCCCAAAGTATTTTCCGCCCCTTCACCGATGATGAGCGCAGAGCGCTCTCCAGAAAAATTGAGCAATTCTATAGTCTGTTCTTGCGACGTGTCGCTGACGGTCGAAACATGACCAAGGAAGAAGTCGACAAGGTGGCTCAGGGTCGAGTCTGGACAGGGCGACAAGCCAAAGAGCATCAGCTGGTCGATGCCCTTGGTGGCCTACGTCAAGCGCTCGCTAAAGCGCGCGTCATGGGCGGCTTGCGCGATGATGCCCCCATCATCGAACTACCTGTCCGTCAGACTTCACTGCTGGGTAAACTGCTCGGGGTGGAAGGTCTCAAGGCAGAACTTGCCAGCCAGGGACCTCCCTTGCCCAAGCAGATGATGGACGTAGCTCGTGCAGTCGCTCCGTATGCGCTCTTTCAGTCAGAGCAACCTTTGGCGCGGCTAGAATACTTGCCCGACCTTCTGCCGTGATTGCCCCGGCGGAATCCCCCCTCCTCGAAGCTCAAGATCTTGAGCTTTCAGGAGGGAGCTTCGGATCGTCGAGCTTTCGTGTAACGGGAACGAGCCTGGCGTGTCCCGAATCGGCTGGACGTCTGGTCGACGCGATCTTCGATCCTAACCTCATCCTCAAAGGCACCCTGAGGATCGGAGGCGCTTCAGTTCAAGAATCCCTGCGCACTGGCCAAACCGGACTCGTGCCCGACCGGTTACCTCTACCCGACTCCGCGCGTGTGGGAAAATCTCTGCTGATGAGTGCACGCCTCATCGGCTATGGATACGATGAGGTCGATGAGGCGCTGGAGCGCTGCGGGATCCTAAAGCTGACGAAGAAACACCTCAAGGCTCTATCACCGCTTGAGCATCGCCTGGTCAGCCTTGCCCACGCAATCACAGGCAATCCAGAGATTCTCGTTTTGAGCCATCTGTTTCACGAACTGGGTCAAGAAGCCACTTCCCAGCTCAGCACAGTGATCGAGCGTACCTTAGAAAACCGAAAGTGGATCGCTCTGACGCACGACGACCTCCCAGCTAGCCTGCGACTCAACCTGTGTGCCGAGCACGTGCTCTCTCGACAAACGATGAGCCCTCAGCGAGCAGTCGATTTCATCCCTGAAGCCTATTGGGTGCGCAGCCACCATTCCCTTGAAGCGCTCGCTGAAACACTCGAAAAAAAAGGCACAAGAGTCTCAGTTGGGCCTAATCCCCTTTCTCTGCTCGTGCATGGTCAGCGAGCACAAGATATTTTCGCCAACGCCCTCAAGCTCGGTATCAGTCTCACTGAAATGATGCCTGCACAATCCGATGGCTTCAGCGCAACTCGTGCTAGAAGCGACGCGTGACCGAGTCGAACACGACGCTACCGCCCCAAGAAAAAGATGTCCGCCTCGCCCTGAGCGAAGCAAAGCGCATTGTTGTTAAACTAGGTTCGCGATCTCTCGCGGCCCAACCTCAGCTTCCGGACCGTTTGGCGCGGCAATTCGCCCAACTACAAAGAGACGGCCGAAACGTCGTCCTGATTTCAAGTGGCGCCGTCGCCCTGGGAATCGAACGATTAAAAATGACGGGACGACCGCACGAGCAGTCCCAGCTTCAGGCGGCTGCTTCGGCCGGACAGTCCGAGTTGATGCGCCGCTGGGACGAAGCTTTTGGCACCGTCGGGATTACCTGCGCCCAAGTGCTCTTGACCCATGGAGATCTCTCGAATCGCAAGCGAGTCAACAATGCACGTGGCGCTCTGGCTGCTCTCGTCGACGCTGGGGCGATTCCCATCATCAACGAAAACGACGTTGTCGCGACTGACGAATTGCGATTCACGGACAATGACCAACTCTCGGCCATGGTCACCCCGCTCGTAGACGCAGACGCGCTTGTGCTGCTCACTGATGTTCCGGGTGTTCTCGACCAGAAGGGGGAGCGAATTAGCTTCCTCAACCGCCTGGAGGATTTCGTCGACAAGGGTTCCGCCGATAGCGTCGGACGCGGCGGCATGACGAGTAAGCTCGACGCCGCGGACAAGGCGCGTCGCGCAGGCGCCGCCGTCGTCATCGCAAGCGCGGTCGAACCAGACAGCGTCATCCGAGCCCTCGCAGGTGAGGACGTCGGTACCTGCTTTCCGCCCGTCGGTAACGTTCTCCGAGCAAGGCAGCACTGGATTGCCTACGCCCTGCGTCCTCGTGGCTCCATCTTCATCGACAAGGGCGCCGCCAATGCCCTGCTCGAGCGCAAGACAAGTCTGCTACCGGTGGGAGTGCTTGGCATTCGCGGAGATTTCCGGAGAGGCGACTCCGTGCGCATCATCGACCCCTCGGGGCAGGAACTCGGCCGCGGGCTGTCCAGGTTGGGCACCCTTGAGGCAGCGCGATCAGCTGGGCTCAAGGGGCAAAGTCTTGCGGCTGCACTTGGCGGAGAAGCTGATGAAGTTGTCGTTCACCGGGACGATCTCGTCCTTTGGACATAACAATCTCAAACGACGCCCGCGGAGCTTTGGATTACGGCGCTCGGACTCGTGCTCTGAGCTCTCAGCGGGTATGATCAATAGGTGCGAACGCTCATACGTTTTCTGCTTTGGACCGCGCTGTTTGTAGGTGTGATTCTCGGACTGGCACGGGCCACAGCTTTCAGATGGTTTCAGCTACCCATCAACGACCCAGTTTTCGAAACTTCGATACTTCCCACTCTCCACGGTGGCGACTGGATCCTGACTTGGCGGCTCGGACAGCCGGCATTCGGTGATCTCGTAGTTTGCCCCGAGCCCGACTATCCTGAGCGCTACATCATCGGACGCATCGTCGGGGAAGCAGGTGACTCCGTGAAGATCGTCAATGGGAATCCTAGCGTCGGCAATCAGCGATTCGTCCATGAGCGAAGCTGTGACCCGAGCATGTTCAGCTACCCACACCCAGCAAACCCGGCTGAAGAAGTGACTCAGCAATGTCATTGGGAGAACATCGCGAATCACTTGCATAAGGTAGGCGGCCTTGGTGGTCAGAAGATCAAACCGGAAGACCGTCAAACTGACGTCACTGAAGGAATGCTCTACCTGATCAGCGACAATCGACTGTTTCCCTATGACTCTCGTGACTATGGGCTCGTGGAGGCGAGCACATGCAAAGAACGTGTCGTCGGACGTCTTGTCGGTCCTGGCGGTTGGATGGACTCGGTGAATCGGCTGAACTACATTCAGTAGGCGTATTTCAAGAATACTAGGTGCCCTCGCGCATCACGCCTGGCATTCTCCCGCAACTAGAGCGCTTCCCTGAAGCTCGAAAAGGCACATCGATCTATGGAACAAGCCAAGTACTACCCCTGCTCCGCATGCCAATCACCCATTCCCGCGGGGCATAAATTCTGTGGACGTTGCGGAGAAAACACCCCTCCGCATGTGCTCGACTTGAAGACTGAGTACTTCGGTGATCTTCAAGATCCTTCGAAGGCAAGCCTCGTTGTCGTTCGCGGAGAAGGGCAGGAGGGTCTCAGCTATCACCTGCGTGCCAGCGAGCACTTGATCGGTCGAGAAGCCCAGATCCAAATCGAGGACGAATTCGTCTCTCCGGTTCACGCCAATCTTTTCTACCGTTCGGGCGAGCTCACTTTGCGCGACGAAAACTCTCTCAACGGCACCTATGCGCGTATTCGCGATAAAGCGAAACTCGCGCCTGGGGATACGTTCCTGGTCGGTGATCAGCTCTTCCGCGTCGAGCCAATGCCTAACGTAGGGGAAGAAACTGACGCGACAGGAACCTACTTCTACGGTTCACCAACCTTCAGCAGCAGCTACCGGATTACCCAGATCCTCGAGGGAAATCGACCAGGAGCAACCCTCTGCCCTCGGGGCTCGCGCGCCACGATTGGTCGCCAGGGCTGCGATTTGAATATTTTGGACGACGTGCACATCTCCGAAGAACATTGTGCGATTGAGCAAGACGCAGATGGTTTCTCCCTCACCGATCTCGGGAGCAAGAATGGCACCTTCGTTCGGCTCAAAGGTGAACGCCAGGTCGAGCACAGCGACTACTTCATCGTTGGTCGTCGTCTGATGCGCGTCGAACTCAACGCTTAAAACCCGGGACACTAGTCCTCGGGAGACTGCTTGGCTTTTCGCCCTGCGCGCCCACGAGTGCGCTTTCCGGAGGCCTTGGTCGGAGTCTTCGCGGCATGCGCTTGGTGAGAGCCGGCGGTCTCTTTCGAGGTGGGCTTCCTGCGCGGAGCAGACTTTCTCTGAGGCACCATTTTCTGAAGCGCTGCAGACTCGTCAGAAAGCGGCTCATGTAGGGCGAGGGTTCGCGATTGCTTCCCTCCCTTGAAAGGAGGACGTTGCGCTGAAGCGAAACCGCCTTCGCGAGCCCGAGCGCGCATCTGCGCGATCTCCTCCGCCAGGGGAAACAGAGCGCTTCGCTTGAACCGCTGAGCTTTGCCGCCCTCAAGACGTGGCAACATAGCCACAATTCTGCGTATTGAATCAGAAGCGCGGCGCGGCAAGTTAAGCCGTTCAACAATGGGCTCCAAGAAGTCATGAGCGGCCCTCATGCGGTCCGGTGCGTCGTGACAAGCTTCGCCAAGCGGCTCAAGAAGAAGCGCACTCCACAGAATAATGTCATCGGGCGGCCCACCGTTTTCGCGAGTCATTTCGTCCACCTCGCAGAGAAGGCGCCAAACCATATCGTCACTCTGAGAATCCGCGACATAGGCTGACAACTCTGGAAGCAAGACGTCCAGCATTCCCATTTCCCAAAGCAACCAAATTGAACGATGTGCAGCACCGCCGCGCATCAGACGCAGCACTTCCTCCGAGAGTCTTGGGCGCGCGGCCATCGCCAACGCACCACGACACTGTACGGCGGCCTCGTAGACCTCGGGCGCGATGCCAAAGTCGATGCGCGCTGCAAACTTAATTGCCCGGAGCATGCGCACAGGATCCTCCTGAAAGCGCACTAAGGGATCGCCGATCGTATCGACAGTGCGCTCGCGAATGTGGCGCATCCCACCGACCCAATCGAGCACCATCTTCTCGTCAACGTCGTAAAACAGCCCGTTTATCGTAAAATCACGACGCTGAGCGTCCTCGTGCGCATCACCGAAGACATTGTCCGACCGAATCAAGAGGCCATCTTCGGAGCCTTCGGCAGCGGGCGGCGGGTTCTTGCGGAACGTTGCTGTCTCAATGACATGACCGCCCGGGAACAGCACATGCACCAGGCGAAATCGCCGACCAATGATGCGAGAATTTCGAAACAGTGCGCGAACTTCTTCGGGCCGAGCGCTCGTGGCGACATCAAAGTCCTTAGGACGGTGACCGACAAGTAAATCGCGCACGCATCCACCTACAAGATACGCTTCGAAACCACCGCGTGTGAGCCTGCGCACCACCTTAGCGGCTCCCTCATCAATGGCGGAGGGGTCAAACTCTACGGGGATGCGATCTGGCTCCGGACCACTTTGGCGCTTCGAGCGCCGCGGAGCAGAAGGCACACCGTCATCATCCCACTGCACTCGTGCCGAGGCCTTCGCGCGACGGCGCGGAGCGTCGCCCTCTTCCTGGCGACGCTGGGTGCGCTGTTTGCGTTTCTGGCGGAGGCGCTCCAAGCGCTGCCCAGCGTCTTCGCTTTGGGCACTGGCCGGCGCGGGCTTTGACTTATCGGTGGGCATACTGAGAGGCGACACGTCGCCTGAGTGGCGAAAACTAGGCACATCCGGCGTCTCCAGCAAGGTGAGACCGGCAAGTGACCACGCTGAAACTCGTCCCGACTTGGCAAAAGGGGCTTCTCAGGGCCAAATCCCTGCAGGAGCGAGCGTTTGATTTCCAATTCTTTTCCCGAAAATCTTCAACCCCAGGCGGTGGTTATTCTGGGCTGTCGGGTCCGAGCGGGGGTTCCAGGTCCCGCTCTGGAGCGGCGACTGCGAGAAGCCGCGACGCTCTATGAGCGAGATCTTGAGCTCCCGCTCGTCATGAGTGGGGGAAGAAAGTGGGAAGGAAAAACTGAATCAGCCGCGATGGCTGCTTGGTGGCGCGAGCGTCGGGGTGCCCGAGAAATTATCTATGAAGAGAACTCGTCCCTGACGACTCGTCAAAACGCTCACTACGTGGCACGACTGAGCAAAGCCCACGGCTGGCAAAGGATTCTCTTGGTCACTTGCGATTTTCACACGAAGCGTGCCGTACAGCTGTTTACGGCGGAAGGAATGTCAGTGATTGCGCAGCCAGCTCGGCACGAGCGAGGCTTTTTTCAACGCTTCCGCCTGAGTCTCCGCGAATGGGGTGCGCGTAAACTGATCGCATGGGAACCTCCTCTAAGATGAGACAAACCTTACTTTGCGCCCTGGCTCTGCTGCTGACGGGCTGCCCAGCTGACCCTGAGGAGAAGGCAAAGGATTCCGCAGAAGCAAGCGACCATGCTGCGCAAACCGAAACTCTCAAGAAGGCGCCATCGAGCCAATTTGTCACGCCCACCTTTCAACTCGCCGAACTAGCGCGCTCTGGTGATGACTCCGCATCAGAACAACTGATCAGACTGCTCGCTGGCGCACCCGTGGAAGCCAAATGGGCAAGCTTTGGCCTAGGACTCCGTTGTTCGGCTGATGATTCCGCCGCTGTACTTTCCCAGCTCGTCAGCGCCACCGCCAATTGGGCCAGCTCTCCGGAAGGCCCTTCCGCCGAACTCTTGAGGACTGCCGCTTTCGCCATCGGTTCGTGCGCCACTCCAGAAGCCGAAGACGTTCTGCGCGCCTGGTTGAGCCCCGACCCGAGTGCGCAGATGGAGGCACTCATTCATGCCGGAGCCGTGGGACTCGCCGCTTTGGTGGACCATGGGCGCGATCTTTCGGAGCGGACTCAAACCAGTCTTCTCGACGCGGCCGCGCGCGAAAAGAAAGGCGAGCTCTTGCTGCCCCTTTCGCGCATGGCCCGACTGAGCGACGCGGTCGGCGCCCACCTGCTCGAAGTCGTGGATTCTCTCTTGGCGCAAGAACGAACTGAAGGAAGAAGACATGCACTGCTGGCCCTAGGACGCGCGGGCGGAAGCGCTGTTGAACCTCTCACACAGATTCTGCTTGCTGACAGCTTTAGTCCCCAAGAACGAGCCGGTGCAGCGCAATCGCTCGCCCGCCTAGGACGGCGCGGCCAAGCGGCGCTCGACCAAAGTATCGCGGAGATACTTGAGCGCGGGCTGCCTTTGACTTTCGATCGTGATTTGTGGGTGCCCTTACGGGCCGCGATGGAAGAACTGGAATCACCCGATGCGTCTCGCCCGTTTCTCGCAAAAATCAACACAACGGTCCTTTCGGAAGGCGAGAGCCACGCCAAGGCCGCCCAACGCAGACGCCTGATTTGGTTACGCTGTCGTGCGGCGGATCTCCTGGCCGGAACCCACATCGATGACAAATCGCTAAGCAGCTGCGACCCAGAACACGGAGTGACGGAGCAACTCGCCATGCTGAAAGTGCTGTCTCGGGGTGCGCTTGAGGGTCCCCGACTCAAGAAGTACCTGGAGGTCACCAAGAATGCGAATCCAGTTGTAGCCCAAGCGGCAATTCGACTGATCCCGGCACATCCCCAGCTGAATGATTCAGCTGCGATCTTGACCGAAGCGCTGAGCTCCAGCGTACCCGGGACCCAAACGACAGCAGCTCAGATCATTGCCGCCTATCCTTCTAGAGTCCTCTCGAAGGACCAAGACGGTGCACCCGTCGAGGTCATCGACGCTCTCGAAAAGCTGCTAGCGAAGGAATCCGTCGCGCCCTCAGAAACCCAGGCAGCCGCAATCCGCGCAGCAGGTGCTTTGCGCGCGCTGAATCTCAAACCGCAGATTGAACGCCTCTGCGATGGCACGATCGCAGCGTTCTTTGAACCATCTGCTCACGCACTGTCCCTCCTCGGTAGCCCCAAGAGAAAGTGTCCCGGCTCCCCGCTGAGCGAAACCCAGAAAAGAGCCTCCACTCAAGCTCTTGCAACCTTGGTCGCGCCTGTAGTTCCAGAAGCGACCACCATCGTCATCGATTCTGATGTCGGCGAGTTGCTACTGCACCTCGAGCCCGAAAACTCACCTGTTTCCAGTGCGCAATTTCTACGCTTAGTGGATAGTGGGTTCTACAATGGGCTCGCGACACACGGCGGAAAGCTCGGCTTCGCAGTGCAGTTGGGGGATACGGACGGCGATGGCTACGACAACGCATGGCACGACCCTCTTCCCCACGAAGTCTCACCCGAGCCCTTTGCCAGCTTTGACTTCGGTTTCGGCACCTACGCGCCGGGAGCTCATTTCTCACAGCTCTTCGTCGTCGTCAGCGACGCACCTCAGCTCACCGGGGCACGCGTCAGGCTCGGTCGCGCTGAGGGTCCCTGGCAACTCTTAGTCCCAGGCGATGTCTTCCATTCGGTGAAAAGGCGCTGAAGACCCACCTGAGCGCTTCGATTCTCTGCCCTGCGTGCTAGCTTCCCGCCGCCATGCTTCTCGCCGTCGATGTAGGCAATACCAATCTCGTTGGCGGGCTCTTTCACGGAAAAGAGCTCACCCAAACTTTCCGCTTGGAAACTGTTCGCACGCGCACGGTGGACGAGCATGCCGCGCTCATTTCACAATTGCTACAGCTTCGCGGGGTGAGTCCGGCTGACATTCACGCCTGCATCCTGGCCAGCGTAGTTCCCCCAGCGACGGACACGATTTCTCAGGCCATTGAGGCTGTCATCCATGTCAAGCCACTCATCGTTGGAGGCCCTGGGCTCAAGACGGGAATTCGCATTCGCTACGACAATCCACGCGAAGTCGGCGCGGATCGCATTGTCAACGCAGTTGCGGCTCACGAGCGTTGTGCAAGCGACGTGATCGTTGTCGACTTTGGTACCGCCACGACCTTCGACTGCGTCACGAAGGACGGTGAATACATCGGAGGGGTCATTGTTCCCGGTGTGCAGGTCAGCCTGGATGGGCTCTTGGTGCGCGCTGCCAAACTCTCACGCATCGATCTCGCGGAGCCACCACAGGTCATCGGCAAGAACACAGTCCATGCGATGCAGTCAGGCGTGATTCATGGCTATGCATCACTCGTGGATGGACTGCTGGAAAAAATTGCGAAGGAAATGACTGGCCCGTGCCACACCATGGCGACCGGTGGTCTCGCCTCGCGGATCTGCGCTCACACAGCCGGCGTTCAGGAAATTTGCCCTGACCTCACCTTGGAGGGATTGAGGCTCATCTATGAGCGAAATCGAAGGGACCGCACGATTTGAGTCGTCTAGATTTGACCCAGCCGAAAGCAGCATGCCCGGCAGTCACGCCCCGTCGCACTCTCCTGCTCGGTTTACTGGCAGGAGCCGCTCTCAGTCTCACGAGCTGCAAAAGCACTCCTCAGTCCGACAGAAGCAAGGATAAAGACGATGCTGTGGCAGCTTCGAGTCTGGCGCCTTCAGTTGCGCGGGTCGTCTCTCTTTCTCCCGGGGTCACCGAAACCATTGTTGCCCTGGGACATGCCAGCGATCTTGTGGGGCTCAGTGACTATTGTCGCTTTCAAGCTGACGGATCTCAGGAGCCTCCTCGATTGGGGAGCGCAATCACGCCCAACCTTGAAGCGATCGCGCGCGTAGAGCCCACGATGATCCTTGCTTCCGAAGTGGCAGGCGATCAGCTCAAACCGCTCAGCCGCCTCGCGCCTACTCACTCCCTTCCTTGGCTGACTCTTGAGGAGCTCACCAGCTCAATCAAGATTCTTGGCAAATTAATTGACGCGGAGCCGCAAGCCGAAATTCTTGCAAAGAAACTCCGTGACCATCTTTCCGCCACCCCCCGCGCAGACGCCCCGCGAATACTGCTCGCCCTCGACTACGGAGACTCTGGCAGCAACGACACCTGGTTCATTCGTCAGAACTCGATTCATGGTGCAGTGCTGCGCGCTGCAGGCGCCCGAAACGCCGTCGCCCGAGACATCACGGGACAACCAAAGCTCAGCCCTGAACAGCTCATTGCACTCGATCCGGACGCGATCATCGTGCTGCGTTCCAGTGCACCCGACGCCGCCAGCGAAGCCCGCAACCTCAAACATTTTCGCCGTTGGACCCCCCTGCGCGCCGTGAAAGAAAATCGCATCCGCGTTCTCTCCCTGGAAGGCTCTCTTTCGGTTGGCCCTGGAGTACTGGATGTCACATCTCGATTGAAACGCGTTGTTGAAGAGTTGACGCCCCCCCAAGCCGAGGTGCTCGAAGCTGGCCCAGCCAAGGGCGGGGGCGCAAAGTGACCACATTATCAGCGACGCAGCCTTCACAAACAGCGCGTCTGTCCGCGCAGAATGTTCGTCTTGGACAGCGTATCGAGGCGTCTGATTTTTCACTTGCACAAGGTGAGTGCGTTGTTCTCTGCGGACCCAACGGCTCGGGCAAATCAAGCTTACTTAGACTCTTGGCAGGCTTAGAAAAGCCAGACGCCGGCCAGATTACGATCGACGGTCGCAGTCTTCATCAAATGTCACGTGTCGCCATCGCTTCTCAAATTGCCTGGTTGCCTCAGCGCCCCCAGCTCATCGAACCGATCCCGTGTGAAGCAGTTGTGGCCGCGGCTCGTTACCGATTCACTGAATCATCGCAAGTCGCCTTAGAAAAGGCGATGGAAGTGCTGGAGTCTCAAAGTATCGGGCATCTGATTGGGCGCTTGGCGCAGCAAGTGTCCGGCGGTGAATTACAACGAGTCTTGATTGCAGCGCTAGTCGCCCAGGACGTGCCTTTTCTGCTCGTCGATGAACCAGCCAACCACCTCGATCCGGCACATCAAGTGAGTACCTACAAGCGACTCGGCGAGCTGTGGCAGTCCGGAAAAGGCGTCATCATCGTCAGTCACGACGTGCGCCTCGCCCAACTGCTGGGCCCCGCTGATCAAATCCGCATCATCTGCACAAGCGAAGGCCAGCTCACTCACGAAACCCGACTCAACGCTCCAGATCTCGCAAGCACTTTGAGCACACTCTACGGTGTAGATTTCGTTCCTCAGGGTGAAGCCCAAGGACTCACGGTAAAGCTTTCATGACTCGGCGCGCTGTTGGAAAACGCTCCATCTTACTGGCGCTGGCTGCGCTTCTGTTGCTGGGCCTCACGAGCCTGGCCCAGCTGCGCTGGGGCCTTGATGACTCCGCGTTCGCGACGGCCGACACACGCAACTTTGTCCTGTTCCAGTTGCGCATTCCCCGCCTCGTGGTGGGATTTTTCGTTGGTTCAACCCTAGCTGTCGTCGGGGCGGCATTTCAAACGCTGTTCCAGAATCCGCTAGCAACACCCAGCACGGTGGGAACCACAGCGGGGGCAACACTCGGATCGCTACTGGCGCTAGTTCTCGGCCTCAGCAGCGATGGAATGCTGCCGGCGGTCAGTCTGTTCGCTTTCATTGGTGCGCTCGTTGCGAGCTTCCTCGTCATGGCTGTAGCCAGCACCGCACGAGCACGGGTTGAAGAGATCCTCTTGGCGGGCATCGCGGTCACTTTAGCTGCCGGGGCACTCTCCCAAGGACTCCACACTATCGGTGATGCCAACGCGCTTTTCGCAGCAGCTCAATGGTCTCTTGGGCAACTTCCACAAGTAGGATTTGATCGAGCGGAACTGATGGCTTTACCCACCCTCATCTGCCTCGCGGCAATTCTTTCTCAGCGAGGTGGACTCGCCGCCCTGTCTCTCGGAGAGGACTGGGCACGCTCGGTCGGCGTCGAGACGGCTCGCGTCAGGCGAGTGGTCATTCTCGGCGGTTGCCTCGGCGTGGGGACCGCTGTGGCGCTTTGTGGCCCGATTGCGTTCGTTGGTCTGCTGGTTCCTCACCTAGTTCGCCGCAGCCTAGGGCCAGAAAAGTCCACCTTCTTGCTCCTGTCCTGGCTCAGCGGGGGCGCTTTTCTGTGTGCCTGTGATCTGCTGGCTCGCTCGATTCTGCCAGGTCGTGAACTCCCAGTGGGGGTTCTCACGGCCAGCCTGGGCGCCCCTGCGCTCTTCCTGCTCATTCTCAAAAAGGATACAAGAACAGGGAGTTCAGCCCATACGTGAAACTACTCATCACAGCAGAAGCAATGCTAAGCTGCTGCAAGACTCTGCAACGACCTGAACTTTCCGCGTGACTCCTGAACAGCTTGATATCGACATCGAAGAGCTCAGTACTCGAATGGAACGCGTGCGTTCGCTCTATGAGCAGTATTTCATGGGGATCGAACGTCTGCAGCCCACAATTCCTCGCAAAGACGTCGAACGGCGCATCCAGGTTCTTCGCAAGACCCGTTTCCAGAACACTGCCAAGCGATTCAAATTCCAGACTCTCGTTCAACGCTACAACAGCCTGCAGCAATACTGGAACCGTACCTGCCGCGACATCGAAAACGGCACCTACAAGCGACACGTTCAACGAGCGGAGCGTCGCTTTGGTGTGACTGGAGATGCTGACCAAACGCTCGGCAAGAACGCCACGCAACGCGAAGATGCGACAGCCGAAAGCGACGAGGCCGATCCGGCAAAGAAGGCGGCAGCTGCACGCGAACAAGCCGGCAACGACCTCGCCTCCTTGCTTGATTCGAATACCGACCTCGATACAGCCATGAGCAACGTGCTCGCTGAGCTGGAGAAAAAACCCGCGAGAACCGAGCCAGTTGCCACCGCCGAGAAGCCGAACGATACAACTGGACGCACCACGAACACTGGTCTGCTGGGTCGGCTCGGCAAAAGCGAAGAAGGACGTGAGACGGGACTGCGCACGAAGACGAGTCCGAGACCAACCGGGCTTCAGGGCTTGCCGCCACTCAAGCCAGTGGCAAAGTCTTCGACGGGCAAGAGTGTCCCGCCGCGTCCCACTCCTCGAGCTGAACGAGGTGCGCAGATCATCCCGCAGCAGCCAGCAAATCCTCGCCTCCCTTCAAGGCCACCTCAACGCCCTGCCCGCCCTCTCACCTCACCGGGAGTCGCCGGACTACCCCCGATCAAGCCACCCGCTGCACCGCTGATCAAGCCACCCGCTGCGCCACCCCTGAAGCCACCCGCTGCGCCACCCCTGAAGCCACCCGCTGCGCCACCCCTGAAGCCACCCGCTGCGCCACCCCTGAAGCCTCCAACCGCAGCTGGCGCTCCGGCGCCACCCCGTCGCGCTGTTGCGCAGCCGAGTGGGGGCCAGCTCAGCGAGAATCGCATCAAGGCGCTCCACCAGAGCTATGTCGATGCTCGCAAGCAAACCAACGCTTCTTCAGTCAGTCTAGAAAAACTGGCGAAAAGCCTGCGCGACACTGAGCAAAAGCTCCGTCAAAAGCATCGCGGTCGCGATATTGATTTCGATGTGAGTATCAAGGATGGCAAAGCCATCCTCAAGCCGAAGCTCAAGTGAGCTTAGGAGACGGCCTTGAAGCGCTTCGTGTTCGCACACGACTCCAACTTCAATCGGTCATCGCAAAAGAGAATCGCGCATGAACAGCGACCGCTCTGGCGAATCCTTGAACACAAACGCGCGAGCTGTGAATCAGCGTCGACCACATCGCCTTCGGCTGGCTTGCCGGTTCTTGGGTTGTAACGACAGTTGTCGAGAGCAACCCACAGCCCTCGGTAGGGAGAGCCTGGATCAGTCACTTGTTTCGACATGCGGAATGCCATGGGCGCCGGGATGTAGTCGTCCCACCGACGCGCCGTCAAGCGTCCCATCAAAGCGCAAAAGAGCTGCCTACTTTTTGCAGTCTTTCACGCTCTTTTCGACAGCCGATCCCAGACTGACCCCCATGGCACTCACTGAGTTGCGAATGTTGATTGCCTGAAAACACTGCTTGCCTTTGACAGCCTCTTTGATCTGCGCGGTCCCCATTGACTTCGCGCGTGAACGACAGGTCGACTGTTCCGAGCTGGTGCACTGGTTGATCACCCCCGATACATCGCGCCACTTGCCTTGGGCGAAGAGGTCGGCGCAAATCCGACACGCCTTGGGTGATTCCTTGGGTGCGGGATCTGGCTGCGGCTGGGGTTGCGGAGTCGGTTGCGGCTGCGGAGTCGGTTGCGGAGTGGGCTGAGGGTTAGGTTGCGGCTGTGGATTGGGCTGTGGCTGTGGATTGGGCTGCGGTTTAGGCTGCGGATTCGACTGAGGCTTCGAGTTGTGTGTCGGCGTCGGACTCGGCGCAGGGTCGGTCGAAGGCGCGGTATCCGGCTCAGGCTTTGGATCGCTACCCTTCTCCGGAGACCCGTCATCCGGTGCAGCCGAAGCCGCAGCATTGGGGTCGGTTCCCTCGGGGCTGTCTCCGCCACTCATCGCGAAAACAGCCCCACCGATGCCGAGAAGCGCGACCGCTGCGATCGCAATTAAGCCGCCTTTTCCTTTGCTGACAGGAACGACAATCGGCTGCGTCGCCGACATCACGGATTGAGTATCCGTCCCACCTATCGGCTCACGGGGAGTGCTGGCGACTGAGGGAGTCGGAGCTGTAAATACCGGTACAGCTTGCATCGCCTCCGTGGGTGCAGACACACCGACCAACCCACCCTTCACGCCATCTTCCAAACTCTTTAAGAAAGCACTCGCCGTCGCAGGGCGTTCGGAGGGCTCCTTCGAAAGAGCCGCCATCACTGCGTCGCGCATCTGGCGAGGAATCGCTGCTCCGGACGCTCGATCGCCAATGGGAAATGGCTGGGCAGTCATGTGCTGGGTTGCCCATTGCCAAGCAGTATTCGCTGTAAACGGCAGCTCTCCCGTGAGCATTTCGTAAGTCATCACGCCCAGAGAATAGACATCGCTACGCCTATCTAGTTCGACTCCAGTGAACTGCTCTGGGCTCATGTAGGGCGGAGTTCCGAGCACCATGCCCTGCTGGGTTAGCTTAGCTTCGCGTGCCGCGTCAGCGGATTCACTGCGCGCCGCAATGCCAAAATCGAGCACCTTGACGAAGTCTTTGTCGCCGAGTCGCTCGCTGAGGACGATGTTTTCAGGCTTCAGATCCCGGTGAATCACTCCTTGATCATGGGCTTCATCAAGCGAGCCGCAGATCTGGCTTAGGATCTTCACCGTCCGCGATGGGCTAAGCGGCCCGCCTTCTTCAATGACTCGATCCAATGAAGGTCCGTCGAGGAACTCCATTGCGATGTAGAGCGTGCCTTCTTCTGAACCGAAGTCGAAGAACTTGATGGTGTTCGGATGCACCAGCTGAGACACGGTGCCGCACTCGCGGTTAAAGCGCGCAAGAACAGAAGCGTCTTGCGAAAGATGAGCGTGCAGGGTTTTGATCGCGACGCGACGAACGTTCGAACCCATTTGTTGTTCACCCTCGTAAACAACCCCCATCCCGCCTTCGCCCAGGATTCTCTTGACCTTGAAGCGACCACCAACGACTCGACCAATCCAGTCCGGCTGTTGGCTTTCCTCTGCGCTCATCGGCTTTCCACAGGCGGCGCAAAAATGTGCCTCGTCCAGGTTCTCATGACCGCAACTCTCGCAATTCATCCTAGACGGGAGTCTCCCCCGGACTCTCGTCTCCTGCAATGCCACAAACTAGCGGAAGTCTGGCTTACTGAAGGGCCGCAACCTTACTGAACTGGCGGCCATGGCAGCTCGACCACTTTTCGTGTCTTTCGATCAAGCACCCTCACCGAGGTCGCCCTCTCAACAAAGGGTACACGAACGCGTTTTTGCGTCGATAGTCCATTCTCGATGGCCTGATCGCCCTCCACTTCAGTGGCACCGAGAAGTGGAAAATCGAAACGCACACGTTCTAGCAGCTGGGACCCAACACGAAATTCCACGGCAAAGCGTCCCACCCTTCGAACTGTCGACTCCGGGTGAGCCAAGCGGACCTTCCGGTGGGAAAGAACTTCGACTTCGCCCTTCTCGAAGGCAAAAAGGTAGTCCAATTGATCCTGCGACGTGATCGGAGCCGGGTCCGGAGGATCCACGCTCACCGGCTCAGGTTCTTTCTCGGGCTTGGGTACGGGGACCGCTTCGCGCGTCTCCCCCGGTTCGTCAAACTTCACCTGCACGTTGGGAAGAGTTCCAAAATCAGGCTGGGCACTAGAACAACCCGCCGTGCAGAGAAGCCAAGCCGAAAGCAGAAAAGGATCTGCTGGACCCCAAACCGCTAACCCGGTGGTTCGTTTCATCTTGGCTTATTCGCCAGCAGCAGCGCGCGCGACGAGAGTCGAAAGATACGGGTCTTGCTCAAGCTGAGATCGCAAGACTGAACGCATCACCGAAAGTCGCTCAGCTCCTATCTGACCACTGAGATGCGCCAGAGCTCGATCCACGGACATCTCAATGTACTCATCGATGCCGATCTTCCCAGCCTGGAGCAATGCATGCTCGCTTTCTCCAGCAGCGACCGTCCCCGAAGCGTCTACGTCGGGACCAGGTGCAAGACCGCCTTCAATCAATCGGAGTGAGTCTTTTCCGCCAGCCATGAGGGGAGAGTAGCAGCTCCACCAAAGGGAGCGAACAGAAAACTTAGAAGCTGCCTGAAGCGAGAATTCCCGCCATGGTCGGTGACGCGAGAGGATCAAACTGAACATCCAGTCCGCCTACATCTGCCCTCAACCAGCGTGTTTCTTTGTCGGCGAACCCAATCGTGGTGATCACAGCACCGGCCAGTTGTCCCAAGCCAATTCCAAAAAGCACCACCGCGACCTTGGTCTCGTCGAACAAGAGTTGCTGACATTCGTCAGCAGCATCGCTGGCGACGTCCGGGTCGAGATTCGTTGGATCAATTGAGGTGTCACACTGAAAATCGCGTTTTCCGAGCGCAATCCAAGGTCCAATGATGGGAATCGCCAGATTCCCCAGTCCCCCTTCAAACTTCTGGGTGGCTCCATAAATCAGCCCAGCACCGTAGGTCGCACCTAAGGTAATGCCCCCACCAATCAGAAAACCTCGATTAAAAAAGTTCTCTGCGCGATAGCCAGGAGGAGGCTCCATGCCGTCATACGCCATCAGCACAGGGGGCTGAAAACCGAGAACTGGCTGAGTCGGATTTGTGGCGGGCGATGCGGGCGACTGTGGCGCAGTCGGAGAAGGAACGACTGGACGAGGAGTCGCCGACGGTGACGGGGCTGGCGCAGGCGGTGTCGAGCTCGGCGCGGGTGCCGGCGATGAACTTGGAGCTGGAGCTGGAGCCGGAGCTGGACTGGGTGCGGGTCTGGGCGCAGGCGCTGTCGGTCGTGGTGTGAGACGCGGCGTCAGTCGTCGTCCCGGCGCTGATTGAGCAAGCGTCGACGAGCTTGTCTCTGGCTCCGGATCGGCCCGAGCGCAGTCAGGCAGAAGTACGGAAGCTCCACACAGAAGTAGTACAAGACCACTCGCTAAGTCACTTGGCATCTTCCCATGGGATAGCGCGTCTCGGGCGCAATTCAAACGAGCTGGATGAACGCGGGGAGTTCGCTTAAATGCCCAGCCACTCGCCAGGGGAAAGAGTCTCCTGCTGTCGCCGAATTTCGAAGTAGATCTTGCTCATCGCGCCTGCTGTTCCGGCTAGACCGAGGCGGGCGCTCTGAGGGAGGTCGTCGCCGACTTCAACTTCGATCTTATCCAAGCCAGCGGTGACGGTGAAGTAATCATTCCCATGATCAAGTATCACAGTGCGCCCATATTCCGCATACTCGTCGGCATAGGCGACGCGTCCCCCGAAGACCGCACGAGCGGGCGTCCCCAGCGCCGATCTCAAAATCAATCCAGGACCTGAAGCAAAGGGCAACTTCACTCGCTCCACTTCAGTGCGTCCCGGCATGGGGAACGGCAACTGACCGCGCATCGATTCAAAGCTACTGCCCGCCAAATCAAGCTGCGCTCCTGCGCTGTAGACCGCCGTGTGATCTGAACGAGTCCCTGAAGACGAGAATGCCATCTGAAACGAGCGCTCTCGCTCTTGCCTAGAAAGCAACGCATCGCGCGCTCGCCCCACAGCTTGACGCTCGACTTCCAACGGTTCGCGGCGCTCTCGGAGCAGCGCCAATTTTCGATCTGCACCTTTGCGTTCCGCACGGATATGCGACAAGCGTTCCAGATCAGTCATCAGCCCCTGACGAAGCCGCTCCACGCGCACCGCATATTCAAGAAAATCCTCACCAGGTAGTCCCCGCGATGCGCGATAGTACGCGCGTCCACGCAAAATTACCCTGCGCCTGAGGCGATCGGACTCGGTTTGACCTTCCTCAAGAGTGCGCCGCAGAGAATGCTCTCTGCGCTTCAGCATCTCCAGTTTGTGCTCCAGACCGTTCAAATCGAAGCTTCGATCACCTTCGGCGAGCGCGTCAGGTTCAGTTTGCCCCACTCGTGCCCAGAGCAAAAGCGCACTAAGAAAGACTGCGCCGCGAAGCACGCGAGAAGATGTCGCCAGACTCACTGTGCCGGATTCCCAATCAAACGACGCAGACTGGAGAACGCTGATAGCGCTCCAATGCCGGCGCCGAGCGCCACCAAGCCTAGGCAAAAAGTGATCGGAAGAAATTGAGGCGATGCACCCACCAGAGTGCCGAGGACCCCGTCGAACGCGTCCCGCACAATCAAGAACAGAACAGCCATGATCATCACGGCGAACAGAGCGCCCACACCACCTTGGGTCGCACCTTCAATCACGAACGGGCCGCGCACGTAGCTATCCGTTGCACCCACCATCTTGAGCACCTCCACTTCAGTGCGACGACGCGCCAGAGCCATGCGCATCGTTGATCCGACTACGCTGACCACGGCCGCGAGCACAATCAAGAGCAATACGGCTGCCGCCTGAACACCACCGGAAAGCAGCTTGTCTAACCGATCGCCCCAGGCACGATAAGTCTCCACACCTTCGACGGCGGGCAAAGCTTCGAGCTGACTCGCCAACTTGTCGATTCGATCCGCAGCCGCATTGTCCTGCAAAGTCACTTCAAGCGAAGCGGGAAAGGCCTCTTCAGGGAGCGCAGCGAGAGCTTCATCGCGAGTATTGCCCATCACTTCTGCACGCGCCTGCTGGGACGAGACGAACTCGACCTTCGTCACACCTTCCGCCGCAAGGAGTGCATTGCGCACCGTTTGAATCGTCGCCGGTTCGACACTCGGATCAAGATAAACCGAAGCGCGACCCGTCTGCGCCCACTTGTCACGAATCGCATCGATATTGACGGCGACGAGGAGAGTCGAAGACAGACAAACAAACGCCACAGCGACACTGAACACGCTGAGCAGATGCAGGCGAATGTCGGCCCGAAATGCACGCAGAGCACGCTCGATCATGATGCGTGCCTCATGTTCTTACTGGCAAGTGCTCCGCCGTCGTTGAGCGCGGTGTCATGGTTGAGGCCAGTGCGCACGTCCGTGGTCGTGCCCTCGTCAAGGACCACGACGCGCCTGGGTCGTACATCAAGCAGTGATCTATCGTGAGTTGCAAAAAGCACTGTCACTCCCGTTTCATGGATATCTTCAAACAAGCCGAGAATATCGACCGCCAACTGTGGATCGAGATTGCCTGTCGGTTCATCCGCAAGAATCAACGCGGGCTCAGGAACAATCGCACGAGCGATGGCGACTCGCTGTTGTTCGCCTCCCGAAAGCGCCGCAGCACGGTCACGGCCGCGTCCAGCAAGACCGACACGTTCCAGGGCTTCACCCACCCGACGGCGAATGATGCGCGAAGGCACCCCGAGCACCTCCAAGGAAACAGCGACATTTTGGAAGACAGTCCAGTTCTGGACCAGCTTGAAATCCTGAAAGACGACCCCAATGTTGCGGCGCAGGTAAGGAATGGAACTTTCGGACAGTCTGCAGACATCACGTCCCAAGAAGAGGATCCGCCCCTGATCCACCTGTTCAGCGGCGTAAATCATCCTGAGCAGGGTGCTCTTGCCGGCTCCGGAGGGCCCGGTGATGAAAAGAAATTCCCCTCGGGCCACGCTGCAGGTAAGTCCTTTCAGCACAGGGACGTCGGCCCGATAGGCCTTGTGGACGTCGTCAAACATCAAGATATCCCGGTGCGCAGCACTCTTATCGAAACGCTGGTCCCCTCTGAGGGCGGGACGAAAGGCACGGGTCGGAAGATCTTCCAGCTCGTCGGCCGAAGCGGAGCCGACCTCTGTCCCAGGTTCTCCGGCGGTGGGATGCTGCTGCATAGATGCTGGCTAACAGGCCCAGAGCAATCAGACCAAGTTTTTGGGGGTTCCGCTTGCTCGGAGTTCCCTGGCTTTGCTGTAATGACCGGGGGCGACGGTGATCGCCCGAATGCAAGGATCCTTGGATGAGCGATATCGTTGAACAAACTCGCGAAGCCCGCGAAAAGCTAGCCGCAGCACTTTCCATCCTTCAATCACCGGAGGCCGGAAGTCTGATCGATTCAGTCGCTGGTCCAGTCGCGAAGGCAATGGGTGCGCTGCATCAGATTGAGAGTTCCCAGGGCGCAAAGTTGAAAGACAATGCGCCGGTCGCACTTGATGCGGTGCGGACGGCACTCGCCGCGCTCCAGACTGCTGGTGAAAATGCAGCGGGGGATCAAGCGATGGAGCACATCGCCGGTTCGCTTGGTCTGATTCACGGACTCGCTGAAAAAGCGAAGATGGAAAAGGTCTCAGTCGCACCTGCGGCCCCCCCTGTCGTTGGCGGTCTCGACCGAACCCAACCCGTTGCCTCAGTGCCAGCTGGGTTGCGCGAAGCAGCAGCTGGCGGCTCCAAGGCGGCAAACCGCATCTCGGAGCCGGCACCTGCGGCTCCCTCAGGTGGACTTGACGCCACACTGCCAATCGCGACGAAACCTGCGTCAATTCCCGCCGCTGCGAAGCTGGACGCCACCCAGGCGTCAATCCCTTCACCCGCGATGGATTCATCTCCACCAGGCGGTCGAGCGCCAAGCCTTCAACCCTCACAGAGCAAGACCGACCAAGCGGCGGCGCCTCGAGAGGACGGCTCGCGCAAACGCACAAATTCAAAACACGCAACTCCGCCTCCTCAGGAAATGCCTCCGGGCTCGCTTGCCGTTGAGGCGAATCTCGGGGCCCACAGTCCGACGAATTACTACAAGGGATTGAGTGGCAACGACGTCGTCAATGACGGCGGATTGTTTGTTGCCACCTACGACATTCCGAAGATCGGAACGAAATTGTGGATCACTGTGAACATGCCCGGCGGTTACGATTTTCAAGCTGTGGCCCAGGTGCGTTGGACGCGCGAGAGTGGCGCCGGTGATGCATCCCCGGGATTTGGTTGCGCATTCGAATCGCTCAGCGACGAAGCACGACAGCTCGTTTATCGCTACGTAAAGAACCGCGAACCCCTGTTTCACGACGATTTGTAAAGAAACGCTCCTTTCCTCAGCCGAAGAAATCCTCCCCATTTGGCGGAGGATTTTTTTGTGGGCGCCCCGCTCCTGGACGAGGCGGCGCAGCAATCGAGGACAATTGCAGGAAATTTTGCCGGAATCTGGAGCTGCTGATACCCCGATGGCATGCGACCTCCGGCACCTCCTCTCGAACTCGCTTCCAGCGACCGTAGTCCGTTCTCACAATTGCTCGGCGTGGTAGGAATTCTCGTAGCAGCCTGCGCCTTCAGCGGTTGCCAGCCTCCAACGCCCGCGCAAAAGGCAAGCGAAGCAGCTCGTGAAATGAACATGGCCGCTCGTTGGGGAAAAATGGACGATGCCGCCAACCTCACGGGGCCAGAAGAATCGAGTGAGTTTCTGAAACGTCGCAGCGAATGGCACGGTGAGGTCCGCATCGTTGAGACGGAGCTTGCCGGTCTCGACATGCACGACGCGACCCATGCAACGGTTCAGGTCGATGTTTCGTGGAACTTCGCGGATGACCCCACACTACGCACTACGCGACTCAGTCAAGAGTGGAGCGATGCCGAAGGCAAATGGGTGATGCTTGAAGAAAAGCGCGTCGGAGGTGAAACTGGTCTGTTTGGTGAACCAGTCAAACGCGAAGACAAACCTCGCGACAAACACTTTCCGACTCGCGTCATTCACTGAGGCTCAACCAGATCCAGCGCATCGAGAGATGCCGCACAAAGAAAACCCTTCGTGTCTTTCGACTCGAAGGGTTTCTCTCATTGAGCTCAAGCGAGACTTATGCCTTGCCGCGAGTCTTGCGTGCTTCTTCAGCACGGCGAGCCAAACGCTCTTTGAGCTTGGCTTGTGACTTCTTACGACGCATCTTCTTGCTCTTGCGGCTATCAAACATTCCCATGGGGATTCTCCTAATCAACAGCCGCGAAAAGGCGGCGGGGTAGCTTCAAATTTGGGCGACTCGAAAAGGAAGCCCATTGAGGGAGCTGTCAGTTAGCTCGAAACCGGAGGCAACACCAGTTTCTTGCCTCAAATTTCTCACCTTGCGCTCAGCCACTGCCGCCCAGCGCTCAGCCTCTGACCTAAAGCTCAGCCGATCAGCCACTGCCGCTCTGAGCATCGTCCAGCGCACCTTCGCGCTCACGAACCTCAAGGCGATAACGGCTGTTCACCGTTTCGATGTAAAATACGTCCTTCTGAGCCATGCGGAGCACGCGCTTCACGGCAGTCGTCACGTATTCATGCATTCCATCAGCAAACTCGATCACGATCACAGAACCCTTGCGGGGAGCGCGAACGAGACGGCCAGAGACGGCGCGAGAGCCTCGTCCAAGTTTGCGAAGTACAACCTGCACGCTTTCCACTTTAGCAACCGCGTGCGCCAGGTCCAGTCCCCCAGCCAAGCGGATGCGATCAAAAGGGTCAGAGGTGGAATCAATTTTGAGATCTGAGTCTTCGCTGCTTGTGCGGGTCATTGGGGACCTTGGCCGGAGCCGATAGGAGGGGAGTGAGATCTTCTCACCGTGACCTCCCGACAAAACGGCGTTTCGAGGCAATTCTGAAACTGATTCTCGTATCGAGACCTGACAATTTCCGGCCGAGCTCACAACTCGACGAGAGAATGACAATGCAGGCGGATCAGCGAGTAGCTCCTACACGCAGTATTTTCCGAGTTCGGCTGGGAGACCGGATTTCAGGGGCTGCTCACCCCGGGTCGGCCCTTCTCGGCAAAGTAGGCCCGAAGTACGTCACGGGCGAGATCTGGCCCCTTAATGCGCCAACGCGGAGTGTTTACGATGAGCGCAGCAACTGCGATCTCAGGATCCTCCGCCGGAGCAAAAGCGACGAGCCAGGTGTAGTGCCGATTTTCTTTATGACGGGTGAGCGTCCCAGTTTTTCCCGCGACGGCGATGTTCGGGAGAAATGAATTGCCGCGACGATCGTGGAAAGTCTTGTAAGCCGAACCGCCGCTCACCGTGTTGATCATCATCTGGGTGACTTCTTCTGCGGTCTCCGACTTCATCGCGCGGCGTAGCACAACGGGATCGTTTGGTGCATTCCACAAAGTCTCGTTGCCCAATCTCACCGAACTGACAATGCGCGGCTTCAAGGTCACGCCATCGTTGGCAACGGTCTGCATGATTGAAGCCGCTGCCAGAGGTGAGAGCGACGTATTCCAGAACCCTGCAGCCGTGCGCGCAAAATCTAGAGGGTCGTCTGGGATGTTGATCTGCGGCGCTTCGTTGTCCACCGCGAAGGGCACCGGCGCACCGAATCCGTAGGCGCCGCCCATTTCCATTAAGTCTTCGGGTGTCAGATGCTTTTGAGCGAGGCGGCCAAACACCACATTGAGGCTGCGGCCCAGCGCGATACCGAGAGTCGCGCACCACTTGTCGCGCTCGGGGTCGTCTCTGAGTTCGTCCGCGGTGATCTGGCTACGTCCGCCGCGATAGCACTGCTCCGTTTCGTGGGTGAGCCCACCCTTTTCAACGAGCGCAGTTCCCGTGATCACCTTAAACACGCTCGCGGCAGGCGCCTCCGCGCGAGCATTGACGTCGAATTTTTCGCCCTCAGAAACGTGACTCGCGTAGGCGATGACTTCTCCTGTCTTGGGCGACATCGCCACCACACCCCCTTCGGGGATGTTGTATTTCTTCATGACGCGCATGGCGGCCCGCTGCACGACCGGATCGATCGTGAGCACAGCCGTGCGCCCACCGGGGAGAGGACTCGTGACGCGTTCGGGACGAATGTCCATCCGCATCAGATCGAGTCCCGTCAAATCCGCCTCAGGAGGGGGACCCTTCTCTGCTGTTGCCGGCGCGCCCTTGGACAATGCCGGATCTAGCGCCAAATCCCCCTGAATCACGGGAATCAACGCGGCTATCAGGCCCGCTGCCGCGCCGAAACCGATCCATCGACTCACACTCATGAGTCACTCCTAAATTCTTCGGCCATTGTGGGCCAAGTTCAGGGCAATATTTGTGGATCTGAATGCCAAGCGCTGTCAGGCTTGGCGCGTTGAGGGACGACAAGTCACTCAAGCGCTCCCTCATATGACCATCAACCTTCCCGACCCTTCCGCACCCGATCCCCAAGTAGCTGACCTTCCGCTCGCTACGGACGACTCGCTCAGCCAGCCGCACCCTGGCGGGCTGAGGGACAGCGATCTGGCAGATCCTGGCAGCGCAGAAACCCATCGGCAAATCGATTTCGAAGACACAGATTTGTTGATGCAGCTCGCAGGGCCGCATTCAGCCGTACTCCGCGAGGTCGCCGTGCACACGGACGCCCAGGTGAATCTGCGCGGCTCCGCGATTCACATCGGGGGCGCCAAAGGTCATGTCGACGTGGCTTTTCGCTTCCTGAGCGACGCCGCGCGGCTCATTGAAGAAGGCTTCGAAGTCAAAGTCGCGGATGTCTCCCATTCGATTCGTGGGCTGCGTGCGGATCCGCAGAGCAGCCTGGTCGACATGCTCGATCAGGTGATTCTCATCACTCCCCGCATGCGCCCCGTTGCGCCAAAAACAACAGCGCAACGTCAATACATCGCGGCCATACGTCGCCACGATCTCACTTTCGGCATCGGTCCGGCCGGCACGGGAAAAACCTATTTGGCCATGGCGATGGCCGCTGCCGCGCTGATGCAGCGCAAGGTCAAGCGCATCATCTTAACCCGCCCTGCAGTCGAAGCGGGCGAGCGACTCGGGTTTCTGCCCGGCGATTTAGCGGAAAAGGTCAATCCGTATCTGCGGCCTCTCTACGATGCGCTCAATGAGATGGTCGACTACGACAAGCTCCAGCAGCTGCGTTCACAGAACCAAATTGAAGTCGCGCCTCTGGCATTCATGCGGGGTCGCACGCTCAATGACGCCTTTGTGGTGCTCGACGAAGCGCAAAACGCGACCCCTGACCAGATGAAAATGTTCCTGACCCGCCTCGGTTACGGCTCGAAGGCTGTCGTCACAGGTGACGTCACTCAAACCGACTTGCCGCGAGGTGTACGCAGCGGTCTGGCTCAAGCTCGCGACATCCTCACCGACGTCAAAGGAATCTCCTTCTGTCAATTTAGCGACGTCGACGTGGTTCGCCACCCGCTCGTCCAGCGTATCGTGCTCGCCTACGACGCGCACGACGAAGCCGAAATGCAGAGGCGTGAAGCTGCCAGCGCCGTCAGAGAACAACGTGAAAGCCGGTCTCGAGACGAGTGAGGGGCAACACGCTCGACCGACTCGCATTCTCACCCTGGATCAACTCAGGTTGCCCGGGTGCTTCATGGCCGAAAGCAGATAATACTGATGCGCGAACTTGTGGACTTGGAAGTCTTCAAGCCCAGCCCACATCATCGCACATTCTTGTTCACGGCGCGTTGAAGCAAGTTGGCGCTTGAACTCGTCATCACTGTCCAACGGATCGTAGTCGCACACGACGAGGCGGCCGCCAGGGCGCAAGAGCGTCGCTGCGCGCGAGTAGAGCCAGGGCACGTGGCGCTTGTGACGGATTTCGTGCACCGCCTGCATGGATACGATCACGTCGAAGGGCCCGCTCAGCCGCTGCTCCCAATTCACAGTGCCGAAGTTACCAAGGCAGTAGCTCACGTCGGTGCGGGGACCGAGCGCCTCGCGCGCCATCTCCATCATCGGTTCGGAAAAATCGAAGAGCACGTACTCAGAAACGTTGAGCTCCTCAAGCAAACATTTTGCTAACAGCCCCGGACCAGATCCGAGTTCCAGGATGCGAGTCGGGAGCGGCTTGATTGCCTGCAGCACATCGCGAAAGGCGAGACGGAAGTCTCCACGCCACGGCCGCTTGCCCGGGCTCTCGGTCGCCCAAAGTCGCGCGTGCTCTTTGTCTTGAAGGTTCACGCTCTCGCTCTGCACGTCTCCATTTTCGTCAAACCGCATCGCGCGAGGATGGACCGATCCGGGAGTGCGAACAATTCGAGGCGTGGCGCGGCACACTCATTCCTTTTGAAGGTCGAGCTCTGTCTCCTTTTGAAAGTCGAGCTCTGTTTGAAGATTCGGCACTTGTGTTTCGAGTCTGCGACAGCCTCTCGCGCAGCGTTTCGATTCAGGGTCGCGTTCCGGCGCGAGAGACAGGCGGCGAACGGCAGACGATGGAAGCGAACAATTGCCAAGCGCTGGTCGGACGAAATTTCTCTGTCGCAATCGAGCTCAGGCGGCGCGCGCTGGCGGTAGGTGGGCGCGCCCCCCAACAAGCCGCCCAAGATATACGAAAACGATTAACTAAATATCAAATAGTCAATTTCCCATACATTAATCTTTAGTCAACGAACACTCAACAAGTTTTCAGTCAACTGTGCGCGCTCTGCACAAATCGGATCGAAGATGCACAATCGTCGCTCTCCGGCGCTGCCAATTCCCTAATTTTCGTGATACTTCGGCGCACATGTCACAGATTATTGAGGTTAACGCACGTGAAATTTTGGACTCCCGCGGCAACCCGACCCTTGAGGTCGAGGTTCAGACGGAATTGGGTTACGGCCGAGCAGCTGTACCGAGTGGTGCATCCACCGGCGAGCATGAAGCAGTAGAGCTTCGTGACGGCGACAAGAACCGTTACCTCGGCAAGGGTGTTCTCCAAGCAGTGGAGAACGTCAACGACAAGCTTGGACCCGCCATCATCGGATTGGATTCGCTTGATCAGCCAGCAATCGACGCTCGCCTCCTTGAGCTCGACGGCACCCCGAACAAGGGGAAGATGGGCGCCAACGCTATCCTCGGTGTTTCGATGGCCGTTGCTCGAGCTGCTGCTGACTCAGTTGACCTTCCCTTGTGGCGCTACCTCGGTGGCATCCAGGCTCGCACCCTGCCCACTCCGATGATGAACGTCATCAACGGTGGCAAGCACGCAGACAGCGGCATGGAAATTCAAGAGTTCATGCTCGTACCCCACGGCTTCGACAAGTTCTCTGAAGCTCTTCGTTGCGGCGCTGAGATCTTCCACAACCTGAAGAAGATCCTCGCTAAGGACGGCTACACCACGGCTGTGGGCGACGAAGGTGGATTCGCTCCCAAGCTGAGCAAGAACGAGGATGCGCTCGGTAAGATCATCGAGGCCATTGAAGCCGCTGGTTACAAGCCCGGCACCCAGGTTTCTCTCGCTCTCGATTGCGCTATCAGCGAGTTTTACAATCGCGACAGCAAGAAATACACGTTCGACGGCAAAGAGATCGACAACGCTGCTCTCGTCGATGAGTACGTGAAAATGTGTGACAAGTTCCCGATCGTTTCGATCGAGGACGGTCTCGACGAAAACGATTGGGAGGGCTGGAAGCTCCTCACTGAGAAGCTCGGCTCCAAGGTACAGCTCGTGGGCGACGACTTGTTCGTGACCAACATTGAGCGTCTCGGCCGCGGCATCAAGGAAGGCATCGCTAACTCGATTCTGATCAAGCTCAACCAGATCGGCACCGTTACCGAGACCTTGGACACCATCCGCTTGGCTCACAAGAACGGCTACACCGCCATCAGCTCACATCGCTCCGGTGAGACCGCTGATACCTTCATCGCTGACCTCGCAGTGGCCACCAACTGTGGTCAAATTAAGACTGGCTCTTTGAGCCGCACCGACCGTATCGCGAAGTACAACCAGCTTCTCCGCATTGCTGATCAGCTCGGCGACGCAGCTGTGTACGCAGGGACGGCGGCTTTTAATCAGAAGGCTTGAAGCTCCTGATTCACGCTGCGCTGCGGCGTGTTGATTTAGGAAAGCCCTCGACGAGAGTCGGGGGCTTTTTCGTTGGGGGGGGGGGGGGGGGGAATGTTAGCGACTTGTGTGTTGGGGGTTGTCCTCAACGCCCTGAAATTCTGCTGCAGCGCAGGGCCTTCGCAGAATACGCCAGCCGGCCGCCACGATAAAAGGGAGAAGGCACAGTGGCGGCCGCACCACAAATTCTGCATCAAGGCGAAAGCCTGCGCCGTCGCTGTCAGCAGCAATTTCTCGTTGGGGGGCACCTTGAGCCACCTCGCGATTACATCGTACAAGAGTCCGACCACGCGTCCGGTTGCTGTGCACTTGCTCACCTTTGATCTGAGGTACATCGCTGAGTAGCTTGTGAGTCTCATTTTGCGCGCGGAGGGTCCGCGCAGAAGCAAAGGAGGAACCAGCAATGGCATCAAAACAAGCGACGGGCCGACAGAGACGCGGACGCTGTGCTCGCGATTTTCGACCCGTAGGGCGGCCACTAGCGGACGCAGCTGGACGCGTTCTCGGCGAAGTGCAGACGATTCAGGCCACACTTAATCTCTTGTGACGCTCGCTGAAAGCTGCCCGCGACGCGATAGTTCAAGCCGACACTGCACACGAGGGCGAGCTCGCCGACGACACCAGCGCGCGGGACGCTCGGGACGAGGCTGCGGCGCAGCTCAATGAGAAAGTCGTTACCGGGATGTACCGCGCAGCCACCGCACGCGCAGTGATCGTCGGCGCTACGCCGCGAGACCCGGTCGCCTTGGAGCGCTTCGCTGGTGAGGTCGTCCAAAACCTCGGCACGGTCACCTGGCCCAAGCCACGCTTCGCTGGGGCAGGGCTGGATGCGCGAGCGGTGCAGCAAGACTTGTCCGGCGCGCGCGAGGCACTGCAAGGGGCGCTGACTCAGGTGGCGAGCGAAGAGCGAGAAGCACAAGGTACACTCGCCAAGAAGAACCAAGCCATCGAAGAGTACGACCGGGTCTTCACGGGCGTCGCCATGAGCTTGGCGGGGCTTTTCACGCCGGTCGACGGGCAAGAATTGGCAGAAAGAGTGCGTCCTTCAGCGCGGCGACCAAGTCAAACAGTCGAACAAGTGGCCTCCTTAGGCTGAAACACAACGCCAGGCCCGTCGCAAAGCGTTGCGCATGGGCTTGGGCGAGTACCAATCGACTTCTCAACACTCGCGATGGGCCCTGGCAAAGTGCCAAAGACCTTTGCACTATTCAGGCAGGTGCGTCGTACTCTGATGGGACGGCTCGAAACGTCCAGAACGGAGTTCGGTGCTTTGACGAAGCTTTTCCGACCCGTCAGGAGGGCGTCTTAGTGTGGCGTGTCACTTGCTGAAGCAGTCCTCTTTGAGTCAAGGCTTAGGCTTGCGATTCTTCCAAGGGCGAAGCATTGCGTAACCGGTGACTACCGCGAGCGAGCTGAGGGCCAGAAGACCAACCGGTGATCTGACGAGAGCGAACATCACACCTAGTGCCGTAAGAAAGGCCCACCAAATTGTTTCCATGGCGACGACCTTCAAAGACAGTTTTCTGAAGTCAGTATTGTCGCCCATGTCTTCTAGCTTCTTCTGGATGTGTCCGCCCAACTACAAATTGTCCCGCGAGCGTACCGCATAATCTGCATATACCCCAACCAGCGTGTCACATTCTTCCGCCTGCGTGGTGATCACCTCGCACCCCGAAAGACAGCAGAGCGGGTAACACTCCTCACCCACTCAGCGCCTCCTGCACCAACGCCAAGGCGCGCTCCAGCTGCCGCTCCACGAGACGCCCGCAGCCGCAGCACCCGGCGCACGGGGCGCCACATCGCTTCGCTCGTGCCGATGGGGCGCGGCACTTTGCTTCGTTCGTCGGGTGTCCGACAAAAGAAAGACCGGCGTGCTTGGGGCAGCGCCGGTCCTTTTGGGTCTGTGAAGTGAGTTACTTTTTGACTGAGATCACGACCTTGTCGATCTTTCCGGTGAACTTGTCGCTCTTTCCGTAATCGGCGACGGGAGTTCCTTCGTCCATGCCGATGTCAGCGAGATCGTCGACCGAGAAGACGCCCGGCTGAGTGCGCTCTAGGCGACCTTCGGCGAACTTTTCTCCGCCGACAGTAATCACGCCGGTGCCACCTTTGCCTGCACCTCCACCGTCATAGGTGAAGTCGTAGACAATCGTGTGCTTGCCTGGTTTCAGTGCCTTCTTGGAAGCGATCTCCTTGGTTTCTAGTCCGAGGAAGTTATAGGTGAAGACCGGTTTGCCGTTTCTCAGGTGAAGCGAAAGCCCGCCGAATCGTCCACCTTGGCAAACAATCGCACCATTCCCGGCGGCATCTACCTCAACGTCGGCTGTGATCGTGTAACCCTTGCTGCGAAGGTCGATGAAAATATCGACCCCCATGCCACGCATTCCCTCAACATAAGTCACTGAGGTGCGATCACCGAGCAGGGTAGGACGGCCAACAAGAGAAGCGTTCAGTCGTTCCAGAACGCGGTCATCAATGGGAAGCACGTGGTACTTCTCAGCTTCTTTCATGAAGAGCGCCTGCATTTCCTTGAGCTTCTCCGGATGTTTAGCGGCAAGATTATTGGCCAGGCTGAAATCCTTGCTTGTGTCGTAGAGCTCCCACACGTCCTCTTGAAGCGTCTGTGCAGGCTTGAAGTGCCACGGAGCGCGATGAATCGTGCGAGCAAACCACTTTCCTTCGTACACGCCGCGATTACCGAACATTTCGAAGTACTGCACCGTATGCTTCTCGGGAGCTTGAGCATCCACGAACGAATAGGCCAAGCTGGTGCCTTCAATCGGATCTTGATCGATACCGTCCACCGTCTTCGGTGAGGGGATCCCCGAGATCTCGTAAACTGTCGGTGCGATGTCGATCACATGGCTAAACTGGCTGCGATTCTCGCCCTTTGCCTTGATGCCTGCGGGCCAACGAATCACCATCCCGTTGCGCGTGCCGCCAAAGTCTGAGCCCACCTGCTTCGTCCAAGAGAACGGCGTATCAGTCGCCACTGCCCAGCCTGCTGCGAAGTGCGGGTAGGTGCTGGGCGAGCCCCATTCATCGTAATGCGTGAGCATCTCAGGCACCGTCTCGGGATACTGATTGAAGTAAGTCATCTCCTGGTACATGCCGTTCATCTGACCTTCGGCACTCGAGCCATTGTCACCGGCGATGTACACGACAATTGTGTTGTCCTTCTGCCCCGACTCATCGAGTGCATCGATCAAGCGTCCGATCTCGTGGTCCGTATGGGCTGCGAAGCCGGCGTACACTTCCATTTGCCGAGAGAAGAGCTTCTTCTCATCTGCGGAGAGATCCGCCCAATCCTTGATGTCCTTCGGCTTCGGCGCAAGCTGAGTGTCTTGAGGTACGATCCCCAAACGCTTCTGTCGTTCAAGTGACTCTTCGCGCAACTTGTCCCAGCCCTGATCAAACTTGCCCTTGAACTTGTCGATCCATTCCTTGGGCGCATGATGAGGTGCGTGCGTGGCACCCGGCGCGTAGTACATGAAGAAGGGCTTTTCAGGCTGGAGCGCGTCCTGAGTGCGCATCCAGGAGATTGCCTGATCCGTCATGTCGGTCGTGAAATGATAGCCTGGCTTCTTGGGCGTCTCGATCAAGGTGACGCCGTCATAAATCAAGGGCGACCACTGATTCGTTTCGCCCCCGAGGAAGCCGTAAAATTTCTCGAAGCCGGAATGGGCGGGCCAACGATCCTGAGGACCGTTGTTGGAAATCTCCCATGGCGGGACTTCGTGAGACTTGCCGAACTGCGCCGTATTGTAGCCGTTCTGACGAAGCACCTCAGCCATCGGTGTGATCGTCTGAGGACGAACGCCCGTGTAGCCTGGAAAGGTGGTGGCAGCTTCAGTGATGACACCCATGTTGTTGGAGTGATGGTTGTAACCGCTGAGCAGAGCCATTCGCGTCGGCGCGCAGAGCGCGGTCGTGTGAAAGTGCGTGTATTTCAGGCCCTCGTCAGCCAAACCAGCAAGGGTCGGCATCGGAATGGGGCCACCGAAGGCTTCGCTTGCGCCAAAGCCCATGTCGTCGATGAGCACCACAATCACATTGGGCGCACGTTCTGGTGCTTTGACTTCAAAGCGCACTGGAGGCTTCGCGTCACGGACATCCAACTCTGAATAGGTTGGACGGACTGGCTCCCGAATCGGAAGCACTGTTCGATCGAGTCCAGTGGCAGCTGGCTTGACCGGCTCCGACTCGACCGGAGCAGCTGGCTCTGCCTGCTTGGGGGCTGGCGCCTCCTGGGTTTTCTGACACGCGCTGGCGACAAGCAGTCCAGTGCAGAGAAGGCCGTAGCCCAGTGTATTACGTCTCATTGTTCTTGTTCCTAGCCGGGGCAAAGGCCCCATCGTGGGCACGCCCTACAACGAATTCTCCTCGCTTGTCAGCTAGGTGCTCGCTCACGAGAGAACTTGGGCCCGCGGAGTTCTCTTCTTGCGGACAGCCGCTGCCGATCGCAGCCGCCGCTACAGCGCCATTGGATCCCCGTGTGCTTGCCCGGCCCGCAAAAGCTGCATGATCAACAATGTCCTATCACGATCACTGAAAGCTTGAACAGGAGATCTTGGGCGGGCACAATGGCTTTCCTGATGGCCGAGGTACAGCATTTTTCGCTTTCGCAGCTCGACGCAGTCGACTGGTTGAAGCTTTTGCCTACGGAATCGCTCGATTTGGTCGTGACGGATCCGCCCTACGAATCGCTTGAGAAGCATCGCGCAGTGGGAACCACCACTCGGCTCTCGCACAGCAAGTCGTCGAGCAACGATTGGTTTTCCATTTTTCCCAACGATCGATTTCCCGAGTTGTTCGCGGAAATTTATCGAACACTGAAGAAGAACAGCCATTTCTACTTATTCTGCGATCAAGAAACGATGTTCGCAGCGAAACCCATCGCCGAAGAACTTGGCTTTCGTTTTTGGAAGCCCCTGGTTTGGGACAAGGTGAAAATCGGCATGGGCTACCATTATCGCGCCCGCTACGAATTCATTCTCTTTTTCGAAAAGGGTAAGCGAAAACTGCACAACCTCGGTGTCGCCGATGTGATCACAGCGCCCCGCGTTTATCGTGGCTACCCGACCGAAAAGCCTGCCTCTGTTGCCCAGGTGCTGATCGAGCAAAGCACGGAGCCTGGAGCGCTCGTGGTAGATCCCTTCTGTGGTTCGGGCTCTTCGGGAGTGGCCGCCCTCAGCTGCGGGCGTCACTTCATGGGCAACGACTTAAGCTCTCCTGCGATTGAACTGAGTCGCGAGCGGCTGATTGAAGCCGGCGGCCTGGAAGTCGACGTGGATACTTCACAATTCGCTGCGCAAGCGGGCCAACTCGCGCTGGGTCTGTAACCTCGGCGCTCCTGGTGATCTGCCCCGGTTTATCGCTTCTCGGAGGTTTTGACTGCGGGCCAGGGGCTCTATAGTCGGCAGCAATGACCGGCAACGAATACGCAGACTTGATCGCCGCCTATTTGACGAAAAATTACCGGCATCGTGGGCTACGCGTTTACCGGGAGGTATCGCTCGGCAAGACGATTATCGGCAAGAACCGGCGCGTGGACATTCTCGCTGTCCACGATGAAACCCAGCGCGCCCTGGCGGTCGAGTGTAAGTACCAAACCGTGGCTGGAACTGCAGACGAGAAACTGCCCTACGCAATTCAAGATCTCGAAGCCCTATCGATCCCCGCGACCATTGCCTACGCGGGGGAAGGTTTTTCTCAAGGTGTGCTTCACATGCTCCAAGGCTCGCCCACTGCCGCCTATTGCATGCCAGGATTCGATCTCGCCGCCACAAGGCTGACCCTCGAACTCGATCACCTCGTGGCCACCACCTTTCGCTGGTGGGAAGCCGTGCTCAAACAGAAGCTACCCTTTGACCTTGAAGAGTGGGGCCGAAAAAACGACCCGCACTACCAAACTCTCGTCCCGCAAACCTAGGTCCGTCCGGCTAAGCGAGCTAGCTTCGTTCGCAAACCGAGGTTCATCGGGCAAAGCAGATTCGTCCACGCACGACGCCTTTCAGAACGTCAGCAGAAGTCCTGCGCTGCCTAGCCCACCCGAGGTCGACAGTGAGTTCAAGTCAAAGTCTACGGGGCGGGCGGGACCGTCGTCTTCGTCCGTGCTCAGGTTCTGAGCGTGAGAACTACTCAGCCTGTAGCCACCTTCCAGGAACAGCCAAACGCGCGGTTTTCTCTCTCGACCATCCGAGGGTCCAATCACCCGCATCGCAACACCGGCAGTAGCTTCACCTCGAAACGCCCAGTTTTTCTGAGTGAGACGTAAGTCCGAGCCCTCGCTACCAATGCGGCTCGATGCCAGCTCGGGACCAAGCGCTAGGCGACCATAACCGTAGAAGCGATGGTGAAAGTGATAGCGAGCCTCGGCGGCAAGGTTGAACTGAAGCACGCTGAGATGTGACTCTTCTCCGCGCACCGTCGAAGAGTAGGCTCCGCCCCCGAAGCCGCCGAGTAGCGCGACAGCCCAGGGGCCAGCGGTCATGACCGTGCCACCGACGCGTAAGAAACCCTCCGCGAGAAGAGGATTTTCGCGATAAGGATCGAGTCCCGAACTCGTGGCGCCAATCAGCGACAGTCCGGCGGCGATGTCGACGTGCTTCTGGTGATACGTGAAGGGGAGATCGTCCGGGGGAACTTCCGGCTCAGTGGTGATCCTTTCCTCACGCTTCTTTTTCAGGGTCTCGGACTCAGCCAAGAGCGAGGACATCTCCTTGGTGCGCTCAGCGTCCGACTCTTCTCGGGTCGGAGCGACTGCGTCATTTGGAGAGGCGCTGCCAGACGCTGAAGCGGGTTCGGCCGATTTCGCGTCAACGGCTGGCTTCGAATCAGTCGTGGCTGGAGACTCGTCGCCCGCGGCATCTGGCTCGCTCGCGGGCTGCGCCGCGGCAGAGTCTACCGCAGCAGAGTCTACCGCAGCAGAGTCTGCCGCACCGCCCGACTGGGCGTCAGCGGTCGCAGACTCCTTGGCGGCTTCTTTCGGCGCCGCCTTGCTTTCAGCTTCGTCCGACGCAGCCGCTGCGGCCTTCTTCGGATCGGAAATTTGAGCTTGCGCAATTGTACTGGCAGCCAGAACGAGACAAGAAACAGCTGTGAATGTGAGGCTCTTCATTTCAGCCCCTCCAAGTGAAGTGCGGGGTAGAAGCTTGTTTTCGAACTACTTGGTGCCTCGGCATCGAGCACCGTGGCGGCCCAACCCGACTCATTGTGAAGTACTACCGCTGCACGCTTTCCGTCAGCTCGTTCGATATCGAAGATGTCGTCGACGCGAGGGTTCACGTAGAGCGCTTGGGGATGCAGATTGCTGAGCTGCACTGCCGAGAACGAATTCTGGTAAGAAGGGGTTACCCACAGGCGCTCGCCATCAAGTGATACCTTCACCTCAAAATCGCCATCCTGAGTATTGAGAGGAAAGCTCTGACGCTTCTTCAAATCGAGCACGAAGAATCCGTAACCGGCGGGGCCCACGAGCACTTTCAGGTGCTCATTCGGCGCCGGTACGTCCATCACTTGCTCGATGCGGATAGCGAGTTCATTCGAATCCACGCTGCGATAGGGCGTCGCGCTGGTCGAGCCAAGCGACCAAAAGGCAATATCCTGACCGCCTTGCTCCCAAAGTAGAGCGACGTCTCCACCATCGGGAGTCTCATCAACAACGCTAGTAATGCGCCGCATCTTGTTGAATCGATGTGGCAATTCGACTGATTCCGCGAGCGTATTCTCTGGATTGACGAGCGTGGCCCGCTGTTTTTCCGGCACGAGCGCGGCGAGCCGTAGTCCACCATCAGTGCGAACAAAGTCGATTGAAGACGGTACGCCCCCTACGTCGACGATATTGACCAACACCGAAAAGTCCTTGGACTTGTCTTCTGGTGGCGCCAACTGGAGCACCACAACATCCGAACTGTCGGCAAGACGAATCGCGAATCGCGAATCCTCCGCGTCATCTGGATCGCCGTCGTCATAGACCACTTCAAGCGGCTGATACGCGACTTGATCATCGTTTTCTGGGAGTTTGATAGTGACTTCGTCATGATCGAGGTTCTTGAGATCGACCAGAGTGATATCGCGGTCGGTCCGCACCACCATGAAACGACGAGAGCCTCCCTCGGGTACGCCGAGCTTCGAAGTAAACAGTAGCTCTTCCGGCGAACCACCAAAGCTGCGGATGGTTTTCGAGACAGGCGAACTTGAGGAGCCTTCTTCGAGGGAGAGCAGCACGAGTTCGTTGGGATTCGTGACCGTTGCGTCGCCTTCATAGGCCGCCACCCATTCTCCCTCAGGATCGATGGCGAGCTTCTTCATGGGGTCGTCGAGCAGGAAAGGCTCTTTCGCCAATTTCGGCTCAATGCCACCGTCAAAGACAAGCAACTGCGGACCTTCGTCCTCAGGATGAATGCGTGGAAACACACCGCGTGAAAGCACAAACAGGCGCTGCTTGTCCTCCGACGCCACCATGGCTGTCACGTTCTGCCCCAAGGAGAAGGCGTGCGACTCGAGCGAGCCGCTATCTTTCGAGGTCAAAAACAAAACCCGATCCAGGGCTCTGTCGTGCAACGCCACTGAGCCGCTCAACCCCACTGACGCAAGGCTCCCCAGCTCGCTGTTCCACTTCTCGTCGCGCGCATCGCAAGCGGACAAAAATAGCAGAGCTAGTCCCGCAACAAGCGTCGACTTGCGCCACTTGCCTTCCCCCCGAACCTTTGAGTTCGACATCAATTGTTCTCTCGTTTTCATTCGTCCACTACCTCAGCTGATAGTTCGAAGCCGGTCAGCGTTCGCACCCGATCAGTTGAAAAATCAAAGAAAGTTACGCGTCCTTCTGGATGCTTTTGAGCTGCGAAAGCAGTCATCACGCCTTCGCTCGACAGCTGAATCGCTCCGGTCGCAAGTGGTTCCGTAGAAAGGCCAACCTCTCTGACACTCAAGCTAGGAAACTCCACAAGATAGGCTTCGAACACGTTGGCCACTTTGGAACTGGCACTGATGATTCCAAATTGATTGCTCAAAGCGACCTGGGCGACAGCTGCCCCTGTACCGACCACGCGAGGAAAGCGTTCATTTCTGAGAGCAAGAAGCGAAAATGAGTCGCTCGGTCTTCCTGTGCCGTCCCCACCGAGAATCGCTGCGTGGAGTCCATCGGGAGTCGTGGTCACGCTGAATACTGCGGTTTGTGTACTCACAGCGCGATGCTCAAGAAACTCACTGCCCTCGCTGAGGTTGACGATATTCACTCGGTCACTGGCTACGGCATTCGTATAGAGCACCGCGGTTTCACCATCGGCAGTCAGCGCGGCACTGCCAAAATCTCTCCGCTCAACTTCACTACCTGAATGTCCAAGGGATCTGCCAGAACATTTGCGAGCGTGAAGGTGGCAAGTTCGTTCTTGTCACGAATCACTGCGACAGCGCGACCACTTGGCGCAAGGTCAACGTCCGTCACTGGTCCAGAAAATGTGAGCTGCTCGGGGTTCTTTGCGTCGGCAAGATCGAAAAGCTCCACAGTACTGAGTCCGGTCCGACGCACCAGGGCATGGGTGCCCTCCTGGTTGAGTGAGACGTCTCGAATTTCTTCTTCGAAGCCGAGGTTTACCCACTGCTTTTGTGTGGGATCCTCGCCCAGCTCGATGAGTGTGATGCCCTCCGCAGACACGACAACGACGCTCTTGTCATCGTCGGCGATCTGCACCTGGCTTGGACGATACCCGACCGTCAGTCGCGTCGCTTTCATCTTCTCCGCGTCCAAATCGATGACAGTGATCTCCTGAAGACCTTCAGTCGGGTCCAGCGTTTGACCTCGCTCCACCTGACTCCACGCCACGGCCCACTTGCCCGATTGCGAAACACTCCAACGATTCGCCCCGACATGGGTAGCAACCTTGTCCTGAATCACCGTCTCGCCATCTTCACCTTGTTCAACGAAGAAACGCGTCGCATCAGAGCTGCCGACATTGAGCACAAGCGCCTGAGCCACCTCGTCTGAACCAGGAACTGACGCCAAGTGGGTGGGGAACAGCCCGGCGGACAGCACCTGCACGGAGAGATCGACCACGTCGATGAGAGCAACGCGACCGCTTTCTGGGTTTGCAGACCAGAGGTAACGGCCCGTTGCTACGGGCGCTCGATAACTCTCTTCGTCTTCAATCTCTTCCGGCAATGGGGCAGCTCCACCGAGGCCACCACCAGGCCCGGATGAATCTCCGTCTCCACCGATGGCGACCCCGCCATTGTCGCCGTCTGGGGAAGCGCCCCCGGCCGTATCATCATCTGAATCGAAAGAGGAACACGCGACGAGTCCCCACGCCATAAGACAACCACCAGCCGTGGCGCGAAGATTGGATCTGAGCGGCCATGTCAAAATACGCATTACTGCACCACCTTTCCGGAAAGCTCAAACCCCGTCACTGTCTTTTCTCTGCCCGATTCCATGTCGATGAAGGTGACGCGTCCTTCAGGATGTTGCTGCGCCACGAAACCCTTGTCCGCTTCTGGAACCAGACCCGAAGCAAGCGGGCGACTCGGCAATTCAATGGCGTCAATCTGTAGACCAGGAAGACGGGCGAAGTAGGTCGACGCGCGACGAGTCGGTGCCTCCTCAGTCGTGATCAGCGCCCGCCCCGCCTGATGAGAGATCGTGACGAATTCGGGCACGGTTGAAGTGCCCTGGATGTGCGGCGATAGTTCGTCCTCTACCGGTACAAGGGCGAAAGCGCCCTGTTTGGAACTGCCTGCCGGCGGCGACATCAGGGTCACACCAAAGCTGCCGTCTTCTGCGAGAAACGCCGCGCGAATTGGTGCCTTGAGGTCGACGACGCGGAGCTCCTGGCTCGCTGCGGAAAGAATACTGAGTCGCGAACTCGCCGATGCATTGGTGAAGAGAAGAATTTGAGAAGCATTGCCAGCAACTACAGCGCTTCCGACCTTTTCAGAGGTCAGCACCATGTCAAACAGCGTGGGCTCATCGAAGATGGTGTCGATCGGCAAGATGGCGACGACGCTATCGTCGGCGCCCGCGTTGCCTTGACCCCCCGCTCCGCCCAAGCCGCCAAGAGAGGTTTGACCTCCGCGAACCACAGCAACAGCGATGCTGCCATCAGCACTGAGATCGAGATCCGTGACGGGACCCGGCAGTTTGACCGTGGCGCGCGCATCCGTCTCAGTATCAATCAGCAAGATTTCTGACGAACCAGAAATGCGCACCAGAGCGAGACGCCCGTCGAGGGTGAACGAGACGTCGCGAGCTTGATCGTCTCGCTCTTCAGGAAGAAAGATTTCGCGTTCAATCGCTCCGCCACTTTCAAGATCGATGATCGAGATACCGGGCCCCGAGACCACGAACGCACGAGTTTCAGCGTCGTTGATGACGACGCTTGAGGGCCGAAAGCCCACGCTCAGAGAGCTCGTTTGAATCTCTTTTCCGTTGAAATCGAAGACTGTGATGTCTTGATAGCCGTCAGCGCGATTGAGCAAGCTCTCGTCTGCGCGTGACCACGCAATGGCGTAGGATCCCTTTGAACCTACGGCCCACGCACTGGCGCCATCTTGCACTGGAAACTGCTGCTGCGGCAGAACTTGCGCGTCCTTGTCAGTGAGAAAAATTGATGCATCGTGGCTGAGCGCGTTGAGAATCAGAGCACCGCCTCCGGTTTTTCCCTCGGGCAGGGCGGCAAGGAACGTGGGTGCATGCCCGCCGTCCATGACCTCTATCTCAAGCCGCTCTGCGTGAATGCGTGCCACCTGATTCGTGTCGGGATTGGCTGACCAGAGGTACTTTCCTGAAACCACAGGTGCTCGAAACGTCTCCTCGAGCTCCATTTCAGGCTCATTCGGATCCGGGACACCGTCTCCATCGCCACTGCCACCACCGTTGGAACCCGGGCCGGCGCCAGCACCGGTACCCTCAGGAATCGAAGTTGCAGCGTCGTCTGAGGCACAGCCCACAAAGCCGGAGGCGCCAAGCACAACAAGTAGTGCAATCCTGACTCGCCACTTGCTGGAATTCAGCGCCTGACTCACCCCCACCCCGGGCCGATCCAATTTATCATGCAGCAACACAGAGCCGCACTAAGCAAGCGCTGCGCCAAGGCGTGATCTTCCCTCAAAAATGAACTCTGTCGTCCTTTTGAACACAGCGAGCTCTGACGAATACCGACATTCCTGTCATACGCGGCTGTGAGCAGTGGCACAGAGTCTGTCGCTGGGGTCGATTCGACTAACGGTGGGCCATTGGACTAACGACGACGATCCTTCGCTAAGCCAACCACGGTCAGCGGTTGATCACTCGCCTCGAAACTCACTTCATCACCCAGACGTCCGCGCAGCATCCGGTAAGGACCGTCCAAGAAGACACGCACGCGTTCCATCTTGCTCCAGGCCGTAATTTTCGCCCGCTCCCCCACCACACATCTGACCAAGGACATCTTGCGACCACTGCCCAAGTAGGGTTCGCGAACCACAAGCTGCAGCTTTTTTGAAGTAAGAGGTAGGATTCGCCCGCCAGCCGAACGCATGGCCGCCGTAGAACCGGCCGCAGGTCCGACCCAAAACCCGCTGGAGCGCTGCTCTTCTCGACGACCCCCAGCTTGAACGATGTAGTTCGACGTCGCTGCAGGCTCCGCGTGACAATAAAGCGCTTCGTTGAGTACCCGTTCAGATCGGATCTGCCCATTGATGCGAACCGCCATTCGATTCAAGAGCACAGATGGCACCTCGCCCTGAAGCGCCTTTTTCAACGTGCGCACTGCCTGACGTCCTCGCGCCGCGCAGAAAAATCCCACGCTATAGCGAGGAGCACTATTGACTCCCAAGATCGGAACATCGCTGACATTGTGAGAAGCTGCGAGCAAAGTACCGTCGCCTCCAACGGTCACAATCAAGTGGGCGCCGAGCGGATCGAACTCTGCTTGTGCGCCATGCAAGAGGAGTGTCTCGACTCCAACCTTCTCTAAGGCCTCCACGACTTGATCGACGACGCGCACATGTTGCTCGTGTGCGGGCAGCCACTTCTTGACCGTCTCGTGTCCAGAATCCAACAGTTTCTGAGCCCGCGCATCACCCTCACCTCCCTGAAATCGAGCCAATGCCGAACGCTTGGCCACAACGATGACGCGCGGTCGACTCATCGCGACTCTCCATTCTGCTGCAAGAAATCAACCAATCGACGCAATGCAAGTTCAGTCTTCGCATCTTGCAATAGGCCTCTCTGAGCCTGAGCAAGAGCTTCGTTGAGAGGGACGGCGATGACCTCACCCGCTTCTTCCAGAGGTGATCCATCCAGGCTGGGGGTCACTTGTTCATCAGGGCGCACTGTCGCATGAAAGAAGTACTGGCGTTCGGCGACAACCCCCGGACAAGGAAAGGCGGCAGGTCCTAAACTAAAGAGCTCGTCGTCTGCAGCTGCCAGTCCCACTTCTTCCAGCATCTCTCTCAAAGCAGCTCGGCGGATCCCTTGCGGACTCACCTCGTCGGGTTCCACCAAGCCTGCGGGCACCTCCCAAAGCGCACGATTCGGAGGTTGGGGAAAGGGCGAGCGTTCATCCTCTCGAAGGACTACGGGCGGGCGTACAGCGCTGCGCAGAACCACGTAGCGCTGAGCATGCCGAATAAAATGCGGCACAACCACAACAGCATCTAACGCTGCTCGATCCACTTCGTCGTAGACGAACTCCCTGCCGGGGGTCGCCGCCTTTCCAATCAAACGCAGCCGTCGACTGACGCGCCTCAGAAAACCGGGTCGAGACGACTGATCTTCGAGTACTTCTATATCAAAGTGGGGGGGAAGCGGCAGTTTTTCGGAAAGTCGCATAAATATCTTGGAGGCAGCATGTTGCCCATCTTGGCGGCAAATGACTACACCTACATCTCGGATCCCCACGGCTCCGGCGAATGAAAGTACTCCTATGAAGATCCAAGCACCCCCTAGCCGTCTATTCCGTCGCCTCTGCCTGCTCGGATTGGCACCATCGCTGCTGCTTGGCTGTGCCAGCTCGAGTCTCAACGGCCACATGGATGAGCTGTGGCAGTGGGATGGCGGAGTCGAGGCAAGCCAGGTGATTCAGGCGCTTGAGAATCAAAGGGTCCTTGAGAATGTACCTGCCGCGGTAGGCGTCACAGGTCGTGGGCTCGTGGGGCGAACCTTACCGGACGGAAAACTCTGGAAGTACGAAGGCGCTGTCGACGTCTTGCCGACGCTGGTGGGTGATGTCGTAATTTTTACGGGCGACGGAAAGGTCACGATGATTGATCTCCGTTCCGGGGCGATCCGCTTCTCAGTCGACTCCAGCGGACGTCGACTCGAAGGAGCAGGTTACAACGGAAAGCAAGCTGTGCTGTTGCTCGTCGACAAAGACAACGCCCGCGAAGATCAGATCCGCACTGTGGGCGCGCAGGGCGAAACTCTTGCATCGACCACAGCACTAGCTCGTATCGGCACGCCCGCGGCCGTGGGGAACGTGGGTCTTGTTCCTTACAGCGGTCAGTACATCGCAGGATTTAATCTCAGCACCGGCGAACTGATTGGACGCGTGCTTTTTCGAGACGGCTTGCACACCGTCAAGGTCGATGAGGGAAAGATTTTCATGCTCGGCGCAGGGGCGACCCTGCTGAATTCCGAGGTCACCAGCTCACCAGAAAGTCACTCTTTGAAGCTCAAAACGCGCGAATTCCCGGGTGAGCCGGTATGGCCTATCGACGGCTCAATGCCGCGACCGGCTCGCAGCCAACCCGTGAATCTTCTCGCGGAACCAACACCAAAAGAAGGAAAAATCGCATTCGCTGCAGGAGCCTACGCGGCGACCTACTTCGAGATTGTGGTGGCGGCCGACCAAGGCGGCGATGCGATTCGTTGGGTCACTTCGTTCAATCGCTCCATTGCTGGTGCCGATACCAGCACAGCGGGGCCGACTGTCTGTCTTGAGGACGGCACTATTTGGCGACTGGGATGGGAAGACGGGACCAAGGTTCCTGCAGGTTCCTTGGAGAGCCGATTGAAAGCGTGCGTGGTGACCGCGTCGACTGAAGCCGTAGACGCGAGCAATCGACCCCCACTGCTCAATCAAATCGTAGGAACCATTTCCTCAACTGGACCCGACATGGTGGCGATGCAGAGACTGCTGCTCACCGAACTAGCTCGCACTCCGGGCGCTCAAACCACCCGAGCCTTGCTCGCGATTGCTCAAGATCCGCTGGTTTCTTCGGATCTCGGCCGTCAAGCAGCACAGCTACTCGCGGTACAGAAGGAAGGCGGCGAAGAAATGGTCCGAGCCCTTCTCGAAAGCGCCCCCAAAGTCGCTTCCCCACAAAATGAGACAAAGAAACCAGTTCCTCCTCAGGCAGCTCCCGAGAGCCCCAGCAAAGACGAAAGCGACGAGACTTGGGTAGAGGATGCCAAAACGGAATCGGAGCCGGTTCCCCGCGAACCGGCTCAAAAACAGCGCAGTCTCAGGCCACCCCCCGTGGGCGCCCTTGCTCAAGCTCTCCTGCGCTTGAAAACGGCGGGTGCAGCTGCGGCTCTCGCTCCTTATCTCAGTGATCCGTCACTACAGGCCTCCGAGCTCAAGGACGTGCTGGCCGCCGTGACTGCACTCGGCGACGACAAACAAGTTCCTGACGTCCAGGCACTTCTTGAAAGCTACAAGAACACGGGCGGCGAGCCTGCGCTGCTCGATGCGCTCGTGATGGCGGCCTCATTCCTCTTCGCCCACCTCGACGAGGAAGGGAAAACTAAGCTGCGAGCCTCACTCGATGAATCTCTGACTCATCCCGACCTCAAGGCGCGCACTTTGGGCCTTGAAAACCAGGTAGAACGGACCCTGGGGGGGGAGCCGTCAGAAGCCTCTAAAAAGTCATCGACGAATCGCGGGAAGCCTGCAAAAGAACGTGTTACACCGAACGCCCCATGAGCACTGTGACTGACCTTTCAGGCGATCTCGAAACTGCCATCGATGCCATTGCAGAGAGTTATCAAGGCCCTGCCGCGATCAACAACTTGAAGAGTTCGGCGATGCCGAACAAACAAGCAGTGATTGAGGCCTTCAAACACATTGCCCCGGTCATCTACATGGGGTTCTATTCCACGCGACCACTCAGTCCGACGAATCTACGCCACTCTCTGAGTGAGCACGTCTACCCTGCGTACGAACGGCTCTGCGAGCAGATTCATCGAGCCATGACTTACGAGCGCGCCTGCGAACGCGCTTCGGCGGACGCGGAGGCTTTTGCGCACCAGGCAGCGATGCAACTTTTTCGTTGCTTGCCTCGGCTTCGAGAGATGCTCAATGAAGACGCAGTCACCGCGTACGATCTTGATCCCGCAGCGCGAAGCGTTGAAGAAGTCGTCTTCAGCTACCCGACTCTTGAAGCAATCACCGCGCATCGGGTTGCGCATGTCCTTCATCGACAAGGCGTGCCGATGATTCCGCGCATCATCAGCGAGTACGCGCACAGTCGTACCGGCATTGATATTCACCCGGCAGCGTCGATCGGACGGCGGCTCTTCATCGATCACGGCACCGGGGTGGTCGTGGGTGAAACGGCAAAAATCGGAAGCGATGTGAAGATCTACCAGGGTGTCACCCTCGGCGCGCTCACCACCAAACGCAGCGCGACGGACGAAAACGGCCGCACGCTGAAGCGTCACCCGACGATTGAAGACGGTGTCACGATCTACTCGGGCGCCACGATTCTTGGCGGAGATACCGTTGTTGGTGCCGGATCGGTCGTCGGCGGCAATGTGTGGCTCGTTCGATCCGTTCCACCTGGTTCGAAGATCTTCGGCCGTCCTCGTTTGGAGACGACGGAACTCGAAAGCTGATAGCCCTACTTCACCTGGAGCGGATCAGCGTCTCTGCGGGACACGACCACATCGAGTCCGGGACAGGCTCGTGCCAAGTCCTGGCCAAGAAAAGGCATGTAGCCCCGTTCGGTATTCGTGTGGTCGGTCAGAATTACGTGAGTCCCCCGAGCGCGGCGCAAGAGCACGTCGTGGTGGCGCATTTCCCCAGTGATCAACAGGTCTGCGCGATCAAGCTTTTCAAATACTGACCCACCTGCTCCCGGGCACACGGCGACGCTCACTACCGGATCGCGACGCTCCGCCTGGCTGAGTCGCACATGAGTCAGACTGAGATGTGCTTTGACCATTTCGACGGCAGTCTGAATGGTCACTGGTCGATCGAGGCGCACTAAACGGCCCGCTCCCGCCTTGGTATCAACGCTGTGCGATACAATAGGATGCATGCGACCAGGCCCTACGGCGCGGGCCAACCAATCCGTCATCCCATCACGCACAGCATCAAGCGCCGTGTGGGGGGAGAAAATCGTGAGTCCCGCACGCAAAGCTCGGAGCACAACTCGTTCGCTCGGCGCATCAAACCTCAGTCGTTTAAGACCACCAAATATTGGCGGGTGATAAGCTACGATAAAATCAGCCTCACGTTCGAGGGCTTCGTCCAAAGTGATGTCTGTCAAATCGATGGTGACGAACGCACGCTTGAACTCGACGGACTCTCCCGGATCCACGAGGAGCCCGACGTTGTCCCAAGGCTCAGCCAGAAATTCGGGAGCGATCTGAGCGAGTGCGTCCAGCACAGTTTCACGAGGACAACCCATATGCCTGAGGTTGAGCTGGACCACGCCACATGGCAAGCCCAGGTGCGCTCATCATTCGTCGATGCGGAACTTGCAACGATAGCTGACCCAGGTGGCTACCGGCCTGCCCTTTTTGTCGAGAGGAGCCGACCACTTGCTCGCCAGCAGAGTCTTGCGACACGCCGAGCCGAAGCCCTCTGCACTCTCAAAGGCGACCTGAGCCAGGGTCACATGACCATTCGCTTCGACGCGAGCGCGCACCTTTGCTTCTCCGCTCTGGCCCTGACGTTGCGCGTCCTTGGGATAGTTTCGCTTGAGCGCTCCGCCGAGCGACGGTGGTACCGGATGCTTCGAGAGTTGGGTCAATGGCAAGACCGGAGGTGGCTTGGGCGCAACCTGAGGTTTGAGCGACTGGGGTTTTCGCTTTGTAGGGGCCAAGGGACGCGAGACCCCCGGACGCAGGACACCTCGACGCTGCCGTCCGCTCCCAGCGGGCGCATCCCATCCAGGACCATCAAGAGCAGCCAGGGTGGTTCCCGTGAGCTCGGCGGGGGAGGGTTCCGGCTTAGCGTCAAGTTCGGGCGCGCGCTCTGCTTCAGATCCCGGTGGCTCCGCTTCAGGCGCCAGGACCGGTTGGGGAACGTCCGGAGGAGGGACGACTTCAGGGTCGGGCTCGGGCGCGACTTCAGGCTCGGGCGCGACTTCGGGCTCAGTCACCGTGAACGTGATCACGTTGGGTTCGAGCGCAACATCACTCTTGGCCTGTGACAACTCGGGCGTGGCAAAGAACGCGTAGACATGAAGTCCGACACTCGCCGCTAGAGTCCACCGACCCACCAATCTCTGATTCATGGAAACCTCCGAAAGTTATTGGACAGTCGAGGGAGCGACGTCTTCAGGCGCAACGTTGATAGCAAACCGAGTCACCCCTTCGATGCGCAGCAAATCGATGACCTGAACCACTGAGCGATGCTGAGCGAGACCATCCGCGGCAATGAGCGCACTGACTTCGCCGCTCGCCTTTCGCTCGCGCACTTTCACCTGCAGCTCGTCGCGGGAAACCTGGGTGCCGTCGAGAAATAGAACACCCTTCTCGTCAAGACTGATAGCCAGTGGATGATTCTGCGATTCCCCGCTGCTCGCTTTCGGCAGGTTCATCGGCAATGCTTTCGACACTGTGTAGCTGGCGGTCACCATGAGAACGATCAGGAGCACGAGCACCACATCCACAAGCGGCGTCACGTTGATTCCGCTGATCATCTCTCCCTGGCGCGCCTGAGAACCCGCCATCACTCACCCCAGGGAGCAGGAGCAACACTCTTCGCCGCCTCGGCCACTCGAACCGACTGAGCCGCCCGGTACGAAATCGCATGCAGATGCGCCACCAATTCGCGACCCAGTGCTTCCCCGTGACTCAGGCGTACGGAGATTGCCCGTTGAAACGAGTTGTAGGCGGCGACGGCAGGCAGCGCGACGATTAGCCCAACAGCGGTGGCGACGAGAGCCTCACCGATCTCTGCCATGAGTCCTGTCGTCAACTGACCACCCGATGCATCAAGTTGAGAGAACGCTCCGATGATCCCCACCACGGTTCCCAAAAGGCCGATGAATGGAGCGTTGTTTCCGAGTGTTCCTAGAAAGGCGAGATTCTTTTCGGATCTCAGGCGCTGGATCTGAGCCTCCGCCGCCATGAGTTCCTCTGCCTCTTCTGGGCAAGAAGCCTGAACCCCCGCGCTGACAATCCTTGCCTCGACACTCGGTGATTCATCGAGACGGCGTTTCACTTCGACCAACTCCTGGCGTCCGAGGGCACGCGTCATCTGGATCCGAAGGGACTCCGTCCGCGCTCTCGTGCTCATGAAAAACACGAGACGCTCAAGAATGACTGCGACAGCGAGCACACTGAGCGCAACCAGAACCCACAAAATCCAAGTGGCGCCCATGGCCACCAACGCCTGAAATACACGTTCAATATTCATTTTTTTACTTTCTTCTTCGATCAACTCTTCAAGCTTTATTCGACGCACACATTGACGGAGAACCAGTTCACGCCGCCAAAACCATCACGAAGAACTGCATAAATCTTGACGGGACCGGGCTCGGAAGGAGCCTCCCAATCAAGTACAGTCATCGGTTCGTCCTGGGGTTCCAGAATAGAGAACTGACGATCAAAGCGTCCGCCGGTGGCGAAGTGTGAGATCTGAATTGTCTCGAGAGTGGCGCCATTCAACTCATCATCGAAGGCCTCACGAATCGACTCGCCGAAGTACATCTCTACCGGCACTTGCTCTTCTGCGGAGACTCGCAGAGTCGCACCTCCACAATCGGCGGGTACCTCGTCAGATCCTGGTAACACCGAACGATCGTTTACTTGGATCGCGAGTTCCTTGAGATTCGGATTGTGGTTGATCCTTCCGGGCCCCTGAATTTCTGTATCAAAGCTAAAGTTCAGAGGCTCATCGCCCTCCGCGCAGTTCCAAGCCACGGGATCCGCTGCGAGGTTCGGCACTCCGGTCTGACAGGCAACGCCAAGTACTGCCACGGGAGCATTCGGTGGCGCATTCATGGGAGTGATCGCCGACATTTCGGGGACTAACTCCAAATCCGTCGTGCCCTGGCCGTAGATGTTTGCGCAGAGTGGCACGCCTCGATCTGTGGGCTCAGTTTGACAGATTTCGTAACCCACTCGGGCCTCAAACGGGCCCTTGGGACCCGCCAAAAGCACGCGAAACGCTACCTCTCGACCGGGAATCAACGCAGCCGCTCCCTCACTCTCACTCACGACGCGAACCCCAAGAACTCGTGCGTCCTGAAGTTCCTGGCCAAATTTGAGTGGATCACCGCAACCTGAAAGCGCACCTGTGCTCAAGGAGAAGACAACCGCTGAACTGAGACCTAAACTTCGTTTCACAATTCACCTCGAATCCCGAGATTCGGAAAAATGGGCAGACCACTTACGCCCTGAGTTTCTTTGAAGTCGAAGCTGTAGGAGGTGCCTTCCACATTCTTCGCGTTGTAGACGTTCATCACCTCGAGGTAGGTCGTCAGCCCCACAGGACCCAGCTTCCAAAGTTTCTCGACGCGCACATCCAGCTGATGAAACGCGCTATTTCTTTCGGTGTTCACGCCATCGTAAATTCCGCGATAGGTATCGGTTGTTGCGTCGTAAACACTCGCCTTGACTGGAGTGAAGGGATTCCCCGTCACGTAACGAAAGCGAAATCCTGCAAGCCAACCACTGCCGAAGTCATAGTTCGCTGTGAGCGATAGATTGTGAGTCTGATCCGAGTCGAACAACCGCCAGTCGTCCTCCCGATCTTGGCGTTCACTGCGAGATAAAGTGTACGAGGCAAATACTTGGGTTTTTGGCGTCAATCTCATGTTGAGCAGGACTTCCATCCCGTAGGCACGACCCGTGCCGTTATTTTCGAATCCGGGCGCCACCCCGTTCTCCGTGCCGACGATTCGGTCCTCCCAGCGCTTGTAGAAGCCGTCCAAATCGACTCGAAACGATTCACCGAAGCTTTGTTCCACTCCCAAGGACGTCTGCAACGTGCGATAGGGATTCACCTCAGGATTCCCGAGTTCCTCCATCACCTCATAGTATTCAGGAGGCTGTGAATAGAGCCCCGCGCCGCTCTTGAGCGTTGTTCTTTCCGCAACTTGAAAGCGCCCGCCCAAGCGGGGGTCCACACTCACGTCCGCGCCGCCTGCTGTGTAGTCCACGCGCACACCCGGAACGAGCAGCACCTCTTCGATCGGGCTCCAAGAAGCTTCGACAAATGCAGCAGGAAAGACCGCAGCGATGTTGTCCTCGATCGTAAGCAGCCTTTCGCTGGCGAGAGAATCGTTGCTGGGGTTTCCTTCACCCTGAGTGGGCGCTGGCCCCCGATAAGTGCCTTTCCCAACGAAAGCTTGAAAATCCAATCCCGTATCAATGCGGAGGGAAGGTGCCGCGAAAATCGACCAATCCGCGCGGGCATTGATGTCAATCCAGTCAAATTCGGCTTCAAGAGCGCCAAGTCGCTGAGTCCCACTGAAAGGACCCACCGACAGCATCAACTTTTGCTCGACGCGATCCGAGAGACGACTTTCCATTTCGAGCTGACCCCGATTGAAGCCAACGGACCCACCGGCTGCACCACGCAGAGCGGGGTCATCGGCTGCCGACTCGTCGAACTGCAGCTCAAACTTGTCGCTGCTTCCGAAGAAAAGCACGCGCAACTTGTGAGCTTCATTGAAGCGGTGAGCGAGTATCGCTTGATAGTCCCAGTACACTGGAGCAGCCACGACCCCGAAGGCGGCATCACCAGTCACTGCCTCAAAAAACAAGTCGATATTGCTGCGACGCGCGGCCAGAGCAAAGGCTGTATTGTCGCCAATAGGGGATTCAACAAGCGCCTGGCTATCGATGGCGCTGAGTTCGAGCATGGCGTGAAACTTGTCCTGCTTCGGATCGCGCACTCTCGCTTCGACGATACCCGCAGCAGCGCGGCCATAACGAGCCGAGTAGTTTCCGGGATACAAGTCGACACTTTCGAGTAGATGGGAATTAAAAAAACTCGTCAGCCCCCCGAAATGATAGATCAAGGGAACCTCAGCCCCGTCGAGCATCACCGCGCTTTCAAGGGAGCTACTGCCACGAAGCAGCGGGGCCCCGTCACCAGAAAACATGGGGGTACGCGACACCCCGGGCATCACTTCCACCGCGCGCAGAGCGTCACCGCGCGTGCCCGGGATCCGGGTCAGTTGTTCTTCATCAATCGTGCGCTTCGTGGGTTCTCGCGGCGGAGCTTCGACTTCCGCCACCGCGCCAAACTCCAGTTCCTCTTCCTCCTCAGGAAAAAACTCATCTTCAAACTCTTGGTCCTCGGCTAGCGTTGGATTTGCTGGCTCCTGGGCCTGGAGCGCATCGATGCCCCAACCCTGAACGATCAAGCCAGTTGCTAGAGCAGAAAATATCCTCTTGGGACTTCTTCGAAATGAACGGTTTCGACGCACAATGTCCTCACGCGCTTTCTCCCTGAGAAACGCGGCTGATGATCGGGTGAGATTGCGCAAAGTGTCGCAAGCTCGACTCCTGACCAAACGGCTCCACCCACTGAAGTCGTTTCAATGATGAGTACCCGGCTGGCTAAAAAGTGTTCACTGAAAAACGACAGGTAATTTCGAGGGGTCGCTCAACGCCCCAGGCATCTATAAATGCGCTCAATCTGAGGCATTCGAATCAATCGGCGCAGGCTTATCCGCATTTTGAACTCGTCGTTGTACATTCTGCAGATTCGCCCCGGCAAATGAACCACAGCCCGGGACCCTGCAAGGATTGAACAAAGTGGCAGATCTGAGCGCTGAACACGACAAGTTAGCTTCCCGACTCGCTGATCATGAGGCGATGCTCACTTCCATTACGGCGAACCTCCCAGGAGCCATCTTCGAATTCCATGCTCGAGGACCGGAACAGAACATGGTTTATGTCTCAGACAAGGTTCAGGAGATCTTCGGGATAAGTCCGGATCGAGAAACCTTCATCGAGTCATTCAACGCCTGCCTCCCTGATGACGATCTGCCGCTCTTCATGTCTTCGATCGGCGAGGCAATCGAAAACGAAGCCAGTTGGGTCTACGAGGGGCGTTTCATTCGAACGGACGGCAGAGAGATCTTCTTCCGAAGCAACTCAGTACCGCAAAAGAAGGACGGCGGCCTGGTATTCTACGGGCTTCTCCTCGACATTACTGAGAAGCACAAGGCCGAACGCGAACGCGAAGAACAAGCACAAATCCTCAGCGCCATTACCAAGAACCTTCCAGGGGTTGTCTACGAGTACACCATCGACGAAGCAGGCGAGGGGTACGTCAGCTATCTGTCAGAGCGTTCCTTGGAAATATTTGGGGTGCCGCCGGAGCCTTCAACTTTTATTGAACGTTTCCGCCAAGGAATTCCGGAAAAGGACCTCGCCGGCTACTCGGCATCACTTGAGCAAGCCACAGCGACTGGCGCGCCTTGGTACTATGAAGGCGCCTACAATCATCCCCGGGGCCACGAGATGTACTTCCACGCTGCCTCCGTTCCCTCAGAACGGCACGGAAAGGTCGTCTACCACGGGATCCTGCTCGACCAGACGAATCAAGAGCGAATCCAGGAAGAACTGCGTCATAAGCAACGTCTCGAATCGATTGGCCAACTCGCCGGCGGCGTGGCTCACGACTTCAACAATATGTTGGGCGGCATCATGGGCGCCGCAGAACTGCTCGTCGAACACCACCAAGGGGACAAAGAGGGAGGCTCACTCGCCCAGCTGATTGTGGATACGGCCACGCGCGCAGGGGAGCTTACTTGGCAGCTCTTGGCCTTTTCGCGCAAAGCGGTCACCGTGCGCGAGCCTCAAGCGATTCACGAAATCATCGACCAAACCTGCCAAATTCTTGAGCGCAGCATCGATCGTCGAATCACAATTGAGCGCAACCTCGAAGCAGACAACCACACGGTGCTCGGTGATCCAGCTCAACTTCAAGCGGCGCTCCTGAATCTCGCCGTCAATGCGCGTGATGCCATGCCGAGTGGAGGACGATTGCGCTTTGAGACAGCTGTCGAACTCGCAGCCCCTGATTCCACACTACCTGGACACTCTCTTCCCTCCCTGAAGTATCTCCGCATTCGAGTGATCGACACGGGGACTGGAGTGCCGGAATCAGTTCGGTCTCGGATCTTCGAACCATTCTTCACCACCAAGCCCATTGGCCAAGGCACGGGAATGGGATTGGCGGCAGTCTACGGAACCATTGCTGAACACGGTGGCAACGTCAGTCTGACCAAGAGTTCTCAACAAGGCAGCTGCTTTGAGATCTATCTGCCGCTCAGCGAAATCACTTCCGACACGACGGCCGACGCTTCTGCCGTTTTGCACGCGCACTCGGCAAAGAAGGTTCTGCTGATTGATGACGAAGAAGTAGTTCGTCAGACAGTCCGACGTCTCATGGAAAGCCTCGGCTACGAAGTCGAGGAAGCTTGCGATGGGCTTGAAGGTGTGCAGCTCTTCGAAGCAAACTCCGACGGCTACGACATCGTTGTGCTCGATATGGTGATGCCCGGACTCAACGGCGAGGATGCTTTTCTCCGCATGCGCGCGATTAGACCAGACATTCCGATTGTCTTGTGCTCGGGCTACTCGCTCGACGAATCCGTCGCGCGTCTTCGCGCCCAGGGACTCGCAGGCCATCTCACCAAACCGTTCCGCCGTAAACAGCTCAGCGAGGTCCTGCGCCAAGCGGTAGTAGCCGTCGAATAGAGGCTCTTGTTCTCGCGGCGGCAAGCTGGTTTTGTCGCGCCTGTGAATGCACCCGTATTTGTAATCGGTCTGGGACAGCTCGGAGTGGCCTTTTCGGAAGGCTTTCTCAAGCTCGGAACCACTGTGGTTCCCCTGCTTCGAGGAGCCAACATCCAAGCAGCCGTGTCTCACCACGGTTCACCAGAGCTGGTTCTTGTTGCTGTGGGTGAAGACGACCTGTCTCAGGTCCTCTCCGAGATCCCCCAGGAACTGCACGGCTCGCTCGTGCTTCTGCAAAACGAACTACGTCCTGCGACGTGGCTCGGGTACGTCCCAGATGCCGAGCCAACGGTCGTGATCGTTTGGTTTGAAAAGAAGCCAGGTCGAGTCGCCCAGCCCGTTCTGCCCAGCGTGATCTACGGAGCAAAGGGCACCTTCATCATGGACGCTTTCGACAAGATGCAGCTCCCGGCTCGAACCATCGCGAGCAACGTGGAACTAGCTCACGAGCTGACCATGAAGAATCTTTATATTCTTGGCCTGAACCTCACGGGACTTGTCACTCAAGGACGAGCCGGGGAATTGCTCACCGAGCACGAGTCTTTCTTTTCAAAAATCTGCGAAGAATTGATCAGCCTGGAGCAAACCGCCCTGGCGTCCGTTCCCGACCAACGCTTTTCTCAGATCGTGCTGAACGGTTCAGCGCTCAGAGAAGACCTCAGAGCGGCCATTTCGGCAGATCCCAACCATGGTTGCGCGGGGCGCTCGGCTCCGCGAAGACTGGAACGAACTTTGGAACTAGCCAAAGCTCTCAACCTTTCCGTCCCGACCATCGCTGCTCTCCAATCAAAGCTTCCATGACGACTTCCTCGACCAAAGCCTGGCTCATTGATCTCGACGGCACTCTCTACCGGGCGAGCTGGATGAAGCTCGCCATGGCTGCCGAACTAGCCCTCACTGGTCCAGGAGCTTTCGCCGCTCTCAAGACGTTCCGTCACGGCCACGAGGAACTGCGTGGAGAGCTTCTTCTCAACCCCAACCTTGAATACGCCCCAAGTCCTTTCGAAGAACAACTGAGACGTGCTGCCGAACGCAATCGTCAAGACGTGGAAGCCCTGCGCGCACAGGTGATCAAATGGATGGTGAACAAGCCCGGCAAATGGATGAAGCTTTCAGTTCGCCAGAACTTGGTCGCCGAAATCAAAGCGTTTCGAGCTCAGGGCGGAAAGACGGCGCTCGTCAGCGACTACCCCGCGGCCCCCAAGCTTGCAGCAATGGGACTCAGTGCGCTCTTCGATACTATCGTCGCAAATGGCGAACATCCACGGCTCACCCGACTCAAACCGTGTCCCGATGGGTTCTTGTTAGCAGCTAGTGAACTCGACATCTCGCCCGCCGAGTGTCTGGTGATCGGCGATCGAGATGACGCTGACGGAGAAGCCGCGCGCCGCGCCAAGATGGCATTTCGCCTGATCGCTTGAGGACGCCTTGACGGAGCGACACAGGTCGGTTCGAGCAGCCAAGTCGGTTCGAGCAGCCAAGTCGTTCAGGCTGCTGAAGTTTTTAGGCCGTGCTTCCACACCGTCACCTGATTGCGCCCACTGCGCTTCGACACATAGAGCGCCTCATCAGTTGCCTTGAACAAGCTTTCCCAGTCGCGGCCTGCTACCGGGAAAGGAGCCACGCCAACCGAACATGTAACGCTCAACGGACCGAGCTCCGTTTGGAAGGTGGTGTTTTCCAGCTCGCGACGAATTCGCTCGGCCAGATTCGTCCCGCCCTCTTCATCCGTCTGTTCACAGACAATCACAAATTCCTCGCCGCCAAATCGTCCGACAATGTCCGTGTCTCGCTTGATGCGCCGAAGGACATCGCCGAGACCTTTGATCACCACATCGCCGACGTCGTGACCGTAGGTGTCGTTCACATTCTTGAAGTGATCGATGTCCGTGACTAAGAGAGTCAATGGCTTGCCGAATCGAGCGGCTGCCTTGATGCGCCGCTCCGCTTCAACAATCAGAGTGCGCTTGTTCAAGAGCCCAGTCATGCCGTCAGTTGTCGCCTGCTCTTCGAGGCGCTTGAGCATGCGTGCATTCGAGAGCGACACCGCCATGTGGCTTGCTAGGACCTCCAACGCCGGACGCACGCTTTGGGAAAACGCGTGCTTTTGAGAAGAACCCAGCACCAAAGTACCAAGAACGCGATCGTGAACCAGGAGAGGAAGCACCAGCAGTGACGGCATCGCCGGCGGCTCATGACCCCGGGCAAAGACGGTCTGACGACTTGGCTCGTACTCTCCTCGGTAAGGCAGAGCCTGACGGTTTGCGACGACCATCGAGACGAGACCTGCGTTGTGACGGAAACTGCGTCCGACAAGTTCATCGGCGCCGTCCCCACTCACCGCGCAAATTTCGTGAGTCGACCCCTTGCGGTGAAAGAGAGTCACCGCCGCAAAATCAAACGCTGCCACTTCGCGGGCACTCTCAACTCCTGCCTCAATCACTTCAGCTTCGCTGCGCGCGGAGCCCAAAGCCTCGGCGGCTCGATACAATTTTGCCTGCTCGCGATTCGATCGCTCAAGAGTGGCAAAAACGCGCTCGTTCTGCATCGCGCGCAGAACGAAACTTCCTGCGTGCTGAAGGCGTTCAAGAGCTTCAGCGTCGAACGCCTCCGACGAGCTGCGATCGACCCAGAGAATCGCGCGAGCGTTGCCCGCCTCAAAAAGAGGCACAACTGCGAGGCTTTCGACTACCTGGGGCTCTGTGTAGATCACCGCGTGACCACTGGCCCTGCGTCCCGCAATCGCAATCGCCTCCTTGCGACGGAGCACTGCGGAAAAAATCCCTTCCGAGGCGCTCAAAGAGTTCATCGACACAGGCCGATCGCTCGACACTTCAAAGACTCGCAGGCCACCCTTCCCATCAAGGCTAAGAACCGCAGCCGTCTGCAGACTCATGGTGTCGCGCAGTAGTGTGAGCGCGTAGTGGGCAGCCTGCTGGATCTCACCCACAGCCGATTGAATCGCCTTTTCTTCCGCACCCGAAACCTCTGGAGTGGGACCCAGGCTGGAGCTGCCCGAAATACGATAGCTTCTCGCAGCTTCGCGCATGCGATCGAGCTCACCATGAATGTGGGTGCGCGAAATTCGCCTGACGCGTGCTATCTCTACCCGAAACAGCGCGACATTGAGTCCAGTGAAGAGCGCCAGGAAGGCCAGTCGCGGACCCAGATCCAAAAGATCACTCTGTCCGTAAGAAACCGTGCGCAGCCCCACTTCAAGAAGTGAAGCGAAGGCCACGGTCGCGACGGCACAGCCGGGACGACTGTAAGCGGCACTGGCCATCATCAACACGTAAATCAGAGGGTAGAAGGCACCAGCGAGTCCACCAGGCAGATGCAGTATCCCTGCATAAGTGGCGACCGTCAGCGAGGAAAACAAGCCCAGATCAACGTGGGTACCGAGAGCTTCCTGACGCTTGCGGCTGTGCGCGAGCCCATGCCACACGATGCTGACGAACAAAACACCCGCCACGAGGAGACTCAGCCACTCTGGGGGAGGATCCGCCGCCCAAGCAATCAGGTACATTCCAAGCGCCGTTGCCAGAAGTAGCCCCGAAAGTCGGATGGCCACTTGCTGCAACTGGACGGTCAAACGGACAAGGGATGCCATGCGCAATCACGGCGTTATCAAGCCTAGACTGATTCGGCCCACTTTTTGGCAGGTGAATCCTGACGGCTGCCGTGCGAGGATGAGCCCGTGAAAGGTGGTTTACGGCTGCAGCTCCTCCTTGTCTTGGGAGTACTCATGCTGCTTTCGTATGTGCCGCTCTTTTTTGCCACCTCCACCTACACACGCTGGGGACTTGAGCAGCTTCAGCGAAGTAATGCGGAAAAGCTCGGCCGAAGTGTAGCGGCCCACTTGTCTGTGCTTCGACAACAGACGACGGATGAGGCCTTTCTCGATCTGGCACGCACTCAAATCAGACGCGAATCGGTCCATGCACTTTCGCTGCTCGTACCTGAGGGCCCGCCCCTAGCCGTTTTGGGGGATCCCGAGCTGCTACGCACCATTGCCGCCGAAACAGGCTTCTCCACGCGTCCCGAAGTGCGCGAGCTGCCCACGAAGCTCGGGCCAGCCGTGCTTGTCTACGAACCGAGTCCGCGAGGTGGCGTGGCGGCAGTGGTACGCGTCGACGCCGAAATCACCCGGGCGAACCCGCTTGCCGCGCTCATGGGACTCTACATGGTGGTCGGAGCCATTGCTCTGTTGACCGCCGCCTACTTCGCAATGACGCGCTGGATTGTTCGACCCATTCTCCAGTTGGAACAGCAAGCAGAGAAAATCGCGCAAGGAGCGCGCCACTTGGAGCCTCTCAGCCAAGCGCCACGTGAACTGCTCAATCTTTCTTGGCGACTCGCGGAGATGACCAATCGCCTGCGCGAAGAAGAAGAATCCCTGCGGGCAAAAATCGACGAAGTGCAGGCGCGCACCGAAGAACTCAGGCTCGCTCAGGCGTCGGTCGTTCGCTCCGAGCGCCTCGCGAGTGTGGGGCGACTGGCGGCAGGTTTGGCCCACGAGGTCGGCAATCCGATCTCGGCCTTGATGGGGCTGCAAGATCTTGTGATTGACGGGGGCCTCACCCCGGCGGAAACCGCGGACTTTCTTCAACGCATGCGCCGAGAAACCTCGCGCATTCATCGCGTGATCTCTGATCTCCTCGCCTACGCCCGTCCTTCAGGTGATCCAGCTCGCGCACTCCGGCATGGAGCTGGGGCACCACTAGGTAAAGGCTCTGTTCGAGACGCGGTGAACGCCGTTTTCTCACTTCTCGCTCCTCAGCGAGATTTGCAGGACCTTGAGCTGAAACAAGAGCTCCCAGAATTTCTTCCAGCTATACCGATGGCTCAAGAAGAAATCACACAGGTGCTCCTCAACCTGATCATGAATGCAGCCGATGCTTGTGATCATAAGGGACGCATCGAAGTCAGCGCCGCCAAAACGAGCCCAACTACTTTGGAGCTTGTCGTCGAAGACAACGGCCCAGGTATCGCTCCGGAAATTGAGGGCAGCCTGTTTGAACCCTTCGTCTCCACCAAGGACATTGGAAAAGGCACGGGACTCGGGCTCTCGGTGAGCAAAGGATTGGTCGAATCTGTCGGTGGCTCGATCCGCGCCGAAAATCGAGACAGCGGCGGCGCGCGTTTTACGATCACCCTGCCGACTCTTGGCTCAACAGCTCCTCCACAGTGACAGGCGCAAGACCGCGTTTCTTACATTCCTTCAAAATATCCGGCAGAGCCCGCACCCCTGCCGGACAATCAGCGAGCGGATCCTCGCTCCAGCGCGAAGCCGCGCTGGCCACGGGACGCGATTCCCAGGCGTCGTGAAGCAGCACGATCGCCCCGGCACGCAATCCACCGAGGACACGCTTCAAACAGTCCTCGGGTTGAGACCTTTGAAGCCCGTCACGAGCCCGCACGCTCCAGCCGACGGTTTCTACCTGGGCTCGTTTTACACCTGCCGCCGTTCGCGGACTCATCTGCCCCACGGGAGGGCGAAACAGGAGCGGCCTCACGCCACAGGCCCGCGCAATCTGCTCACGCGTGCGCTCAATGTCACTCTCCACCTCGGCGGGAGGCAGGAACGCATAGAGTCGATGATGCGAATAGCTGTGAATTCCCAGACTATGTCCACCTCGAAGAATCTCCGCCACAAGCTCGGGGTATTTCTCCACCTTCTTGCCCACCACAAAAAAGGTTGCGTGCGCTTGGGCTTGCTCAAGCATCTCAAGCACAAGGGGTGTCGAAACCGGATCTGGACCGTCGTCGAAGGTGAGAGCCACCGCGCCCTGGGCGCCTGGCACCTCGCACACTGCGTCGCCGAACATCTCCCACGAGAGATTCATCACACCGAAGAAAATCACGCTCAGATAGAACAGACCCAAGGAAGCCGGAACCCAAAGCGGTGGCGGCTTTCCAAACACCGCAAAAGCCGCAATCAAGAACACGGCCGCAGTCGACAGAAAGAGCAAAAGGCGTCCGCGGGTCACGACTCTGCTTGTCAGAATCTGCACCCCTTGCCAACTCCAGGCCGGCGATCCGTTGGAGCAGCCCCAGTTTGAGCAGCGCTTGCACCCAGCCCTTCAGCACAAGGAAGGTGCCTGCTAAGCAGGGCTCGTGCTCTTCAACACCCTGGCTTATGCGGGCTTTCTAGCGCTCGTCTTTCTCTGCGCCTGGGCGCTCGTGGAAAGGCGCTACTCACTCGCTCTGCCTTGGCTTGGTCTAGCTGGCTATAGCCTGGCGCACCCGGGTCCTCTTCCCTGGGCACTGACGGGCGTGGGGCTTCTGATCACTGGTTACCTGATGCACTTCACCAAGCAGAGCTTGGAGCAGGCAGGCGTCTCGGCAGATGCGCCCCCGCCCCAGCGAGTGGCGCTGCTCCAGCTCGGTCTACAAGTGGTCGCTCTGGGATTCTTGACGACAAGAGCTCATGGCCTCGATCCCTTCAGCTATGGTCTCGCGCAGCTTGGCGTACCGGTAGCGAAGCTTCACGGCGGCACGTGGCTTTTGGCGATCGTCGGAGTGGCCACTTCTTACTTGCTGCTCGTCGCGCGCAAGGTGCGGCTGCTCTTCATCCTGGGCGCGAGTTATGTCTTCTATGCCCAGTGGGACTATCGCTTCCTTCCGCTCATTTGGGGTTCGTCTACTGCAGATTGGTGGCTGGCCAAGAAGATCTCCGCCACCACCGATCCGAAGCGCAGGAAACGGTGGTTGCTGGGAACGGTGATTCTCAATCTCGGGGTACTCGGCTTCTTCAAGTACTTTAACTTCGGGTTTGATACCGCCTCGGCAGCGCTCTCCGCCTTGGGCGTCGATACGCCTGAAGTCGCATTGCGTGTGGCGCTTCCCGTGGGCATCAGCTTCTTCACTTTCGAGTCGATGAGCTACGTGATCGACGTGTATCGCGGCGAGCTACCACCCCAGGAAAGTTACGCCGAATATCTCTCTTTCGTTGCATTTTTCCCGCATTTGGTGGCTGGCCCCATTGTTCGCCCGCGCGATCTTTTGCCCCAGCTGGCTGGTCCAGCGCGGTTCAATTCCCGCGAACTGAGCGAAGGATTGTTTCTCATCGCCGTAGGCCTCGGCAAGAAAATCGTTGTCGGTGATTACCTGGCGCTGAATCTCATCGATCGAGTCTTCGACGCACCGCTCATGTACTCAGCTGTCGAAACTTACGCGGCCACTGTCGGCTACGCACTTCAGATCTATTGTGACTTTTCCGGCTACACCGACATCGCAATCGGCTCGGCGCTCTTGCTCGGAATTCGCTTTCCTCTCAACTTCGACTCCCCTTACAAAGCGCACAATATCGTCGACTTCTGGCGGCGCTGGCACATTTCTCTCAGCACCTGGCTGCGCGACTACCTCTACATTCCTCTCGGCGGGAACCGCAAAGGCCCCGGACGCACCTACTTCAACCTGATGGCCACGATGGTGCTCGGCGGATTGTGGCATGGCGCAGCTTGGACCTTTGTGGCTTGGGGAACTCTCCACGGCGGCGCTCTTGCTGTGAACAAATGGTGGCAGGAACGCTTCGGAAAATCTCGTTCTGCGACGGCGCTGGAGCGATCAGGAATCCAGGCCAAGCTGTTGCACGGAATTTCCGTGTTGATCACTGTCCACTTCGTGCTCGTGTGCTGGGTATTTTTTCGCGCTGAGACCTTCGCCAAGGCGAGCTTGATCTTCTCCCGACTCGCGAGCGGAACCAGCCACCATACGAACCTTCCCAGTACTCTGCTCGTCGTGCTGGCTGTCGGAATTCTGGGACACTACGTTCCCGACAAATGGTTCAATCGAGCACAAAAGTACTTCATCCACGCCCCCTGGCCCGTAAAGGCGCTCGCACTTTTTGGCGCCGCACTTCTGCTCCGAAAAATGGCTTCCACCGACGCTGTCCCCTTCGTCTACTTCCAGTTCTAATGCTGGCCTCAGTTGAATCCGTCCTTTAGAGTAGTTTTTTCGAGACCCCGTGATGACTAGCGAAGATCAACCCAGCGCCTCAAGCGATGCAGACCTCCAGCGGCTCAATCAAGCGCGCGCGCTGTTCGACAAAGGCAACTACAAGAAGGCGCGCGAAATCGCTGAGGAGCTCCGCCTGAGCACATCCTCAGAAGTGAAAGACGCGGCGCTTGGTCTACTGAGCGACATGTCGCCCCCGGGACTCACTCGTTACCTTCTCGCGCTCACCTTCGCGCTGCTCACTGCTGTGACTATTTTCGCCTACACCCAATGAGACACACCCTCACAACCGCTCTCGCCACAACCCTCTGTTCAAGCCTGCTCGCCTGCGGTCCCGCTCAGGCGCCCGAAGCAAAAGCGCCAGCGGCAAAGTTGGCACCCCCCACCCTGAGTGAGCTCCTACCCTTGGTCGACGGCACAGTCTCCAACTTCGCCACAGAATCCGATCTCGGCGACAAGGGCGTCTTGGTTCTTGAAATCTTCCGTCCACGCCCAGAAATGGCAGAGCTCAAAATAGCGGGCACGGTTCGGCGTTTGATGGTGTCCGAAAATCGCATCACTCAAGCCACGGGGGGAACCCTTCTCGAAGAGCCATTGGCGGTAGGCCACAGCTTTGAAGGTTCTTTCGGGACCACAAAAATCACCGAGGTCGATCATCGTGCAGAACTGCCTGCTGGCACATTTGAACAATGCCTGGTGACAGTCGAGGAATCGACTCGACCTCCCAAGAGAGCGACAAGCACTTATTGCCGCAATGTGGGGCTAGTCAGTCTCGTCATCGAATCTTTCGGCGGAGACGATTCAGGGCGACTAGAAACCCGCCTTTTGCACCATGGACAGCGCGTAAACGTGCATGATCCGGCCTCATTCGAACAGCCAGAGTCCGAAAATCAGTAGCCTCCATAGGGGGGTGCGGGCGCTTTTTCGGCAACAATCAGCTTTCTTGAGTTGACTGCACGCCTGCTAGATCTAATGAAACCCGCATAATGTTAACGCGCACCGATGATATCCGCATCGATCAGGTTCGGCCCTTGATTCCACCAGCCATTATCATGGAAGAAATTCCTGCCACTGAAGCTCAGATGGCAACCACGACGGACGCCCGAGCTCAGGCTTCGGACATCGTCAGCGGGAAGGATGACCGACTGCTCATCATCGTCGGACCTTGTTCTGTTCACGACCCCAAAGCTGGGCTGGAATACGCAGCCAAGTTGAAGAAAGAGGCGGACCGCTTTTCGAGTGACCTCTTGATCATCATGCGCACCTACTTTGAGAAGCCACGCACCACAGTGGGCTGGAAGGGTCTGATCAACGATCCGAACCTCGACGGAAGCTTCGCCATCAATCAAGGCCTGCGCGTCGCGCGTACCTTTCTTCGTGATGTTGTCGATCTCGGTATGCCAACGGGAACCGAGTTCTTAGACCCGATTTCCCCGCAGTTCGTGGCTGATCTCGTGTCTTGGGGCGCGATTGGTGCTCGCACCACCGAAAGCCAAGTCCACCGCGAACTGGCGAGTGGCCTGTCGATGCCGGTCGGATTCAAAAACGGTACCGGCGGCAATACTCAGATCGCCGTGGACGCGGTGAGCTCCGCTTCACACCCGCATCACTTTCTTTCTGTGACCAAGCAAGGTCTGGCGGCGATCGTCAGCACCAAGGGCAATCCTTCGTGCCACGTGATCCTACGCGGCGGCTCCCGCGGTCCCAACTTTGATGCTGAGCACGTCAATGGCACCTTGGAGCTGTTGCAGAAAGCAGGCATCGAGCGCGGCATCATGGTCGACACCAGTCACGCCAACAGCGAGAAGAACCACGCCAACCAGCCCAAGGTCGCTGAGGTACTCGCGCGCCAGGTGGCTGGGGGCAACCGAGGGCTCATGGGCGTGATGATCGAAAGTCACCTCAACCCCGGACGCCAAAATGCAAAGCCTGGCGACACGCTCGAGTACGGCGTCAGCATCACCGACGCTTGTATCGGTTTTGACGAGACGATCCCCGTCCTGGAACAGCTCGCCAAGGCAGCAGCTCAACGTCGCGCTTCTCGCGGCTGAGGCGTCGCGCTTCTCCCAAACATCGTCGCGCTCGTAAAAAGACTGCCAGGTCAGTTAAGACAGCGCGCGGATGACCGTATCTTAGCCGACAAACATCGAGCCGGGTCCTAGTTGACCGGTTTGGTGTGCAGATCTGGCGGGCATTTCAAAGATGAAATGCTCCGCTGGATCCCGTCACGACTGGAACCAAGTCTGCCTGGAATACCTTCCCAGTGTGTTCTAATCCCACGATATGGAGGTCGATTGACACTCTGAATGCACAAGACTGCGTCTTTAGCGCTCTACAGAGAGGAAATGTTTCAGGCAGCGCTTCCAGTTTCCCAAAGTTACCGTTTGCAGTCGCGAAAGTGACGGGAGTGTTTCTTTCACTTTCGAAATAGCTGCATCTCTAAGTAGCTGAAATAACTAGAGCTGGAGGTGGCATACCAGTTGCAGAGTAGGAACCAGGTGTGCCGCTCTCGTCCCCTCGCAGGACGTGGCCCACACCGGAATCTCTTCAGCGGCTCGGAGATACCCCCCTCCCCCCTCTTCTCCCCCCTCCCCCCATTTTCGAGCCGCTGTCCTTTTCTCCGGGCTGAGTCCAAAAGACTCAGCCCGGCTCTTTTTTGTTGGGGGGCGGACCCGCCCCCCGGTTTCTCGGAGCTCAGCTCCTCGAAGCCTCCCCACAGTCCGGCTGCGCTCCGGCGCCTCCCACTTGGTCGGCGGCGGTGCTGAGGCCGCGTCGCCACTCCTCCCCCAGACGGGGGGTCGCGTGTCTCCGTTTGTGGCTTTGCAGAAAGGTTGGTCGGTGGCGGTGCTGTGACCGCCCCGGATCCGGCGGCTTCGCAAGGCAACACGGTCCAGGCCCATGCTAACAGCGACAGTCGCAGAGCTGCACGACTGATCGGCGAAGCTCGGATAACGCGAACATCAATCCTTTGCCATCAGTGATGGCACCTGGCCCTCTTCGGCGGAAGCGACTTTCTATCGTATCCAGGTAACCCTGTAGTTTCTGAAACCCATCTTCTTCACACCCTTCATCGTCGATCAGTTGACCAATGAGTTCATGGGCGGTTTCTACGACGTCATCGAGGTCATCTTCCACTTGACCGATGACGTCCTCCGTAGAGTCATCTCGTTGGAACGCGACCCGGTCGAGCATGAGTACGGAGTTATAGAGGCGCTCGATTGCGTTTTTCTTCTCAGCAAGCTGTTCACTCTTGTTGAAGTGCACGTTGTCAATCGCGTCGCGAGCTTGCGTGATACAATGATGATATTCGTTCCTGGCCGAATTGGCATCATCATCGTCCTGGCTGCCGTGCACCCGTTGGGCTGCCTCCCGCAGTCGATTGCCGGTTTCGCGAAGAGCGGCTCGAAGGTAACGCTCAGCACGTGCTTCGGATTTTTCGGGCCAAATCGCAAAAGAGGCGATGGAGCCGACGACCACGCCGATGCCTATCGAAAGCGCTCGAGCCCCAGCAGTAGCGAGGGCGTCCTGCTCTGAACCTAGGGAAAGAGCAATGGCAGCGACCACACCATAGCGCCAGTCGGGTCGAAGCGCCGCGATTGCGTGCATAGCTCCGACGGAGAGAGCGAGAGCAAAGGCTGTTCCTACCCCGAAAGGGAGCGCCATCATTGTAGTGACCCCGATCGCGCTTCCCACCAGCGTGGAGAGAAATCGCCCGCGCGCCCGGGTCAGAGTGCTTCCTTTGGTTGAATCGAGCACCAACGCCGCTGACAAAATGCCAACGAACTTCTCACCAAGACCCAAAGCGCTCATTAAGGCGTAGAAGCTAGCCGCCGCACATGCCCCCTGGAGTGCCACCCGGGCCGCATCTTTGATCTCAACTCGGCGGGCACTAAGGAAGGGAAGACTGACAACCGTTTCGTTGGGTTGCGCCATAGTCACTTCGACTCCTGTGATCTGAACAGCTGAGCCCGACCGAGCAGGAGGAAAATGCCTCCCAGCAATTCCAGGCGGCCAAGCCACATCAGGATTGTGAACCAAACAAGCACCCAACTCGGACGCGAAGCGTCAATGAATCCGGCATCTAGACCGACTCCGCCGACGGCCGAGGTCACATCAAAGAGCATTCGCAAGGGTGCCTCGTCCGGGAAGGCAATCGCCAGGGGAAGCCAGCCGACTACAAGGGTCACCAACCACAGCAAAGCCAGACCCGAGGCGCTCAAGATCCCCTCCAAGTGCTTTGTCTGGTCAGAATCATCGACATCCCCTCGTCGAATCAAACGTCGCACTCCCGCCTCAAGCAATGCGAGGCGAGCGTGTTTAATGCCGCCAGTCGTCGAGCCTGAGCATCCCCCAATGATCATCGCCAGGATTGGCACGGCTACCAAAGCAGAAACCCAATCTTTACGGGAGCCAGCGACGCTGATCCCGCACGTAGTCGATGCAGAGATAGCTTCGAAGATCACATCTCCGATGGCCAGCGAAGGATTTCGACGTGCAGCCAGCACGACCATCAGCCCGATAAGGCCTGCCGTGAACGCAAGGAACGATCGCAGTTGGGATGAACTCATCAGCGAGCGAAACTTGCCCTTCCCGAGTTGCAGGTAGGTTGCCCAGCTGAGGGCCCCAGCGATGCTGGCGGTAAGCCCAATGCTCCTTGCCGCTCCGTCGTAACTTGCGTAGCTGTCATCTCGAATGGTGAACCCTCCGGTGGAGACGGAAGTGAGACTGTGGTTGACCGCTTCCCAGACGGGAACGCCAACGACGGTGAACAAGAGACAGGTCCCTACCGTCAGCCCCGCATAAACCAGCACGTACGCTTTCGCTTGTTTGCGCGGATCCCCCTCATCGAAGTCGGCTCCAAACTCGGCTTGGGCCGAGCCGCTCCATTGGCCTTCCGCGCCAAGCACTACCGCGAAAAGGATCAGGCTGTACCCGCCGATCCACTGGAGTAAGCTCCTCCAAAGCTGAATTGCGTTCGGCAAAGTGGACGCCGAGCTGCTCATCGATAGGCCCGTCGATGTCAGCCCCGACATCGCTTCAAACCAGGCCCGAGAAACACTGCCGTAGGCGGTCTCTAGCTCTGAACCAGAGCCGCTCCAGTGGCCGTACGCCCAAAAGGGGAGCGTCGCCGGGATACTGATGAGGACCCACGTCGCAGCCGCGCGCGCAGGGCTCGCGCCGGGCGATGGTTTATCCTGACCCTTTCGACTGAGGTGGAGTGAAAGCGCCGCAAGCGCGCAACAACAGGCACCGCTAACCAGAAAGGCCAGGGTGCCTAAAGTATCCCCCTGACAAAATGCTGTGATGCTCGGAATGAGGAACACAGGTGAAAGGTAGAGGGGTACGCGCGCCCAAGCGTTAGCGCTTGAGCTCGAGGATTCGCTCACCTTAGAGATTGACCTGGATACGACGGTAGCGCGCCAACATGAGCTGGTAGAGACCATAGGCCGCAAGTCCACTTGCGACGACAACGAGAGCAATACTTCCTCCCGTGGATCCCCCAATATCCATCAGGACGACCCCCAACCCTTTGGCTTCGCCCGGATTCTCGCTCAACGCTGCAGAGATCAAGTGGTAACCGATGAGCGGAAAAACAATACCGCGTGCTGTGAATCCAATTCGCCCCGCCCAGACGGCGGTTGTCTCGATCGTTTCACCCATCTCGTTCGTCTTGAGTTCTTCGGTAAACTTTGTGGTGACTGCCTTATAAATTTGCCGAAGCCCAGCGCCAATTACAAATAGACCCAACGCGCCGATGGCGACCTGTCCTGCAGTGCTTTGGAGCATCTCAGCGATCACCGTCTTCTTGTTGCCGCCTGAGCCGGCGGAAACCAACATCTGAATACCAAGGGCAGATAAAGCCCCGTGACTGACTGCGCTGAGTGCATAGCCAACTCGCTTGGTAATTCCTTTGGCGTCGGTTCCGGCATTTTCAGGATCTTTGATCGCCTGGTATGCTCGCCACAGGGTATATCCTATCAAACCCAGCACGGTGATTCCCAAGAGTACTGCACCGAACGGTTGATCCGCGATGCTTCGCATCGCGCCCTTGCTGCCTTTTGCCGAGCCGCCGCCGAGTGCTGCTTGGACTGATAAGAGGCCCAGAGTCATGTAGAGCGCGCCCTTTGCGGCGTACCCTGCTCGAGCGAATTTTTCGCCAGCTTCCGATTTTGAGGTCGGTACGTGTTGTCTTGCTTGAGTCATGATCGGCATCTTGCAAGTGACGGACCAACCTCAAACTGCTGCGTTCCCCATTCTCGATGCGAGACATCGAAACGAGTGCGTCAAGATCGCTACAACGCCCCTGAGGGATGTTGCAAATTGTCACAATTGCGGACAGCCAGACCACGAAATGCGCATCGACTGACGATTCAAAAGTCACGCTCAGCGACGAGCTGCGCAGAGTCAAAGTAGTTGACCGACGTGGCACTGCCGATGTTGCCGTTGTTCAAGTCACGGCGGTAGAGTTCAGCTCGGACGAGCCCTCCGCGATCGGGGACATTCACGGCCCATCGCGTGTAGCTTCCTGCATTCCGATTCACGAGCACATTGTACTCGGTCGAATCGTCGAAAGTGACGCGCAGCACGAAGTCACAGTCATTGCGGCAAGCGTCCGAAACACTGTGGTCCTTCATCCAATCAAGATGCTCCTCTTGCGTCGGATCCATGGTCCTGAGCAGATGACCGCGATAATGGAGCGGAGGCTGAATCACGTTGACCTCGCTCGTCTCGTCGGAATAGCTACCGAACACTGTGTACAGCGGCGTATCCCGCTCGACAGGACGGCGGTACCAGTTTTCGGCGTCAACCTCAGTGTCAGCAGCGAACTCACCGCTAGCTTCGTCGTACTTCAAGTACTCGCCGCTCTCGAGATCGAAGTAGGGGCGCTGTCGAAAGTAGTCGAGCAGCCACTGATCCGTGTAGGCCCCAAACCAATTGTTGCCGCCACCGGCCATGGGGTCGCGCTTGTAGACCCCTGCAGCTTGGTCCTCCCACGGACTCTCAAAGACTCCGGGTGTCTGGAAATATTTCCAAGGCGAACCCACGCCGCACCCATCCTCTCCTGGTACTCCAAGCACGCAACCCGAGCCGTCGACGCGCTTTGCAAACGGGTAGCGCCCCTGCGCAAAGGCGTCTTCCAAATGGGGCAACCCATAGGCGTGACCCCCCTCGTGTCTGATCATCAGCTGAGACGGAGGACCCGCCGAACCATTGCCACCCCCTAAGCCACCTCCCCACCCATCAGGGAGCGCTGCAAAATATCCAGTGTCTTCGATGTGCCCATTGGCCCTGCGTACCTCAGCAAAAATGTCGAGGCATTCACCGACCTCGTCGAAACTCCCTTCCTTACTTGAAACGATCCGAGCGGGATTGCCGCTCTTCGCACTCATGGTCATCGGATCCATGATGATCGGCACAGGAAAGTGTGCCCACACGGCGCTTTGTACGGGAAGCTCATCAGACATGAGATAATCATCCGGCGAATCCATCGGGACAGTCTGAGGAGGCAGACCATAGAGCACCATCGAGCCCTCCATGACGATGTGACGAGTCCCAGCAGCCACGCGCAGTTCGCTGGCAGCGACAGGGAGGGTTGCGCCGCCCGCCGTTACTTCTAAAGAAAGTCCGGTTCGGATCCATTCGGCGGGCAGGTTCACTCTGTGAAGCCCGTCCTGATCGGGAGCATCTGAAGTGACGTCAGAAAGCATCCCTGGCCCACTCAAGCACAGGCTCCCCAACTCCTCACCATCACGCTGAGCCGTGACTCGAACTTCGGGAGAACTCCCGCTCCCTGTCACTCGAACCAGGAGCAGCGCCGGCCGGTGACTAATCAGACGAAATCGCGGCCGCACTGAACCTGGCTCAAGCTGATCTCCTGCCTCGTTTGTCGTGTAATCCTCCGCAGACGGGGTCAGCACATGATTCTGGGCGAGCTGGACAGACGCGATTTCGGCGCTCGCATTCTCAGCACCGTCGCACGTCGCCTCTCCTGATGAAATTTCCGAGAAGTCGTGGCAAACCGAGTCGGTGGCGAAGCCAGGAAGCTCTCCGGGTGCGAGCGCTTGCCAGCGATCACAGTACGTAGGCTCCTCGGCAACAGCCCCGCCTCCCGTGCCAGCCATTCCCCCACTTCCGGAGGCGTCCCCTCCGCCGCTGCTGCTCTGAGCACCGCCAACACCCGAGACCCCACCATCGCCAGCACCGCCGCTTGAAGCCGCCCCACCCCCAGCTCCATCGCCATCTCCCACATCTTCCAAGCCCTCTGTGGAGGAACAGCCCCAATGAGCGAGGGCGAGCAACACCGCGCAGGCGCAGGAGCGCGGCTTCATGGCGGGCGAAAATGCTTGGGGTTCCGAACGATGTTGACGGCTCATGGAGCTTCCATGCGCGCCGGCAGAAATAAGGCTCACTCAGAAGATCAGCTTTGGCAGAAAAGAGCGCTTTCAAGGCCAACCCTGTCAACGTTCCACGACAATGTGCGACTATCTCTACAGCACGCGTCCTCCCTTCTAGGCATGCGCAAAACCCGATACGTTCACTGGAACTATGGGGCTTGGACTGAAAAGGCGTGCGATTTGCTGGTTGAGTGGCTTTTTGCTGCTCACGTTACAAATGACTGGTTGCGGTGACGGGGAGAGCCGTGTGCCCGTTGTGGATAAGACACCCGTGGATGGTGAGCTGACCGATACCGTCTGCGAGTTTGACAGTGAGTGCAACGACGGAGTCTTCTGCAACGGACAGGAATATTGCGACGCCGGCTACTGCCGCACCAGTGTGGCGGTAGTGTGCGATGACCGCGTGAAGTGCACCATCGACCGCTGCTCCCACGCGACCAACTCCTGCCAATTCACAGCTCCTGATGAAGATGGCGACGGTCACGCGGATGCGACTTGCATTGGCGCGGATGGCGAAACCCTCGGCGACGACTGCGATGACGACGACGCAAATCGCTATCCCGGCAACAGCGAAATCTGTAGCGCGGAAGATCCCGGTCACGACGAAGACTGCGATCCAAAAAGTTTCGGTCAGCGTGACGAAGATCTGGATGGCGAAACGAGTTCAGAGTGCTGCAACGAAGACGGAGACGGCGAACTTCTCTGTGGCAGTGATTGCGACGACGAGGATTATCGACGTTCCAGCGATTACCCGGAAATTTGCGACGATCTCGACAACGATTGTGACGGAAAAGTCGACAAAAACACCAAAGAAGTCCCCTGGTATCCGGATTTAGACGGCGACCATTTCGGCGACCCGGAGGGTGAAAGCGTCATGAGCTGCGCGCCGGTCGAGGGCTACGCGCTTCGTGCAACCGATTGCGACGACAGTACTGCTGCGGTGAATCACGCAGCACGTGAAGTCTGTGACGGAGTCGACAACGATTGCGATGGTGACATCGACGAAGATGGCGTGTGCGCCTGCGCTCCCGAGGGGAATGTTCGCCCTTGCGCCTGTGGCCTGGGACAATCAGGCGTGCAGAATTGTTTTGGCGGAACGTGGAACAGCTGCGACTGCACCGAGTGCGTGACGGGCAGCACAGACTGCATCGGCGAATTGCTCCCTCGCATCTGTCAGGCTGGGCGCTGGACCACCCTGACCGCCTGCTCTGGACTGCGTCCGATCTGCCTCGAAGGGGAATGCCGCTGCGCAGACGGCTCCGACGATTGCCAAGATGTGCTCGACCTGTTTCGCCCCACCCTGCTCACTACTTCACCGCTGAACACTGATGTGGTTTCGCCACTGTCGATTGTCGCCTTGGAAATGAGCGAAGAAGTCAGCCTTCTTTCGGCCCAAAGCGCTCTTTCTCTGGAAGATATCTTTGGCCAGGCAGTCGTTGGAACAATCGGAGTCAGTGGAACAACGGTTTCTTTTGTGCCGGACGCTCCGCTTGCTCCTGGGATGCACTACTCATTGACGATCGAAAATACGTTGGCCGATCTCTCCGGCAATACCATGGCGATCACCCAGAGCCTTAGCTTCGAAACGGAGACAGGCTTAGCTATTACGCCAGTGAGCGGCGGTTCCACATTTCGTTACTCTTATCCGACTCTCGCGATGAGTCCTTCGGGCACTACGCTGCTTCATGCCCACAGCAACGCTAGTCTCGGAACGAGTTCGCTCACCTGGGACGGCACCTCATGGAGCCGCGTAGCAGAAGTCATCGACTTCCAAGCTTGGCCACGGGTCGCCGTCGACGACGCGGGTCTCGCCGTAAGTCTGTTTTCGGACAGGTTGACCATCACGCGACAATTGCTCGACGAAGGGCAAAATACGTTCGAGGGGGAGATCTCAACGACTAGCTCCGATCTCTTCGGTGTTCGCGCCACAGGCACGGGCGAAGCTTGTGTTTTTTACGAGAAAGACGCCGAATTGAGAGTGCAAACGGGCACCACAGCAGGCAGCTGGAATACGATTCAATCCGTCCCCAACGGCGAACTCCCCATCAATGCTTGGGCGTTTGATGCCAGTCGCAAGGGCCATGCGGCGCTTGTCTATCAAGGCGAGAGCGGAAATCACGTCTACCGGTCCACAGAGAAATTCGCGACCTGGATTTCAGCCTCAGCGGGCGGCCCCCCAGGCGAAGCAAAGTGGCTAGCTACAGCGGTTTCAGATGCCGGAATCGCTACTGTAGCTTGGGTCGAGTCGATCGATACGGGCTCCGGCTACGCCAACCAAATCGTCCTCCAAGATCTCAGCCTCACTGGCGATTGGCTTGGCTCGCCTGTTCAGCCTTCGGGCGCACCCCAGCTGCGCAGCGAAGCGAATCCGCAGCTTGCCTACGACGACGACGGGAATCTCTTTCTCGCCTTCACGTATGGCAAAACCCTCGTCGTGAATCGGCGAAATAGCGCAGGCGTTTGGGGGACCGAGCAGATTGCATCAGTCCAGGACGTCTACGCAATTACCCAGTTTGAGCTGCGCACAAATGCCGCAAAGGCTGCTTCGGTTGTCTGGATCCAATCCACCTCAAACGTAGATCTGTGGGGCTTGCGCTACGACGAAGGCTGGGGAGTCACGCAGCTGCTTGAAAACTCTTCGACCACTGTGGCCGCCTTCAGTAGTCGCATGCAGCCCGATGGTTCAACGCTTGTCGTCTTCAACTCGACGCATGCTGACTCACAACCCGATCTCTTTTCTCTCGAATTCTAAGAAATCCCGCAAATGAAGAATTACACCCTTATCGCCTCACCTTGGCAGCTTGCCTCGTTTTTCGCACTGAGTCTGACCTGGGCATGTGGCTCATCCAGCCCGAGCGAACCAGTCGTCGAAGCGGAGTCCGAAGGAGAACTCACCGAGACGCCCTGTGAATCGAGCATTGAGTGCAACGATGGTGTTTTCTGCAACGGAACAGAGATCTGCGACGAAGGATTTTGTCGCCTGGGTGTCTCTCCACGCTGCGACGACGGCATCAAATGCACGCGTGACATTTGCTCCCACGCGACGAGCAGCTGTCAGTTTATTCCTCCCGATGAGGACGGAGATGGCCACGCGGACGCAAGTTGTACAGGACCAGACGGCGAAGCCCTGGGCGACGACTGCGATGACGACGACGCAAATCGGTATCCGGGCAACACTGAGATCTGCGGCAAGGAAAATCCTGGCCACGACGAGGATTGCGATCCGAAGACCTTTGGTTACCAAGACGACGATGCAGATGGTGAAGTAGCTGATTCGTGCTGCAACGAAGACGCCGACGGGGAATTGAACTGCGGTCCTGACTGCGACGACGACGACTATCGTCGTAACCACAATTACCCCGAAATCTGCGACGATATCGACAACGATTGCGACGGGAAAGTTGATAAGAACACCAAGGAAGTGCTGTGGTATCCCGATGATGATGGCGACCATTTCGGCGTCGAGTCCGATGATGCGATCCTGAGTTGCGCGCCGGTTGAGAATCGCTCCCTACGTGCGTCAGATTGCAACGATACCGAGTCCGCGGTTCACATCGCTGCCCGTGAAGAATGTGACGGTGTCGACAATGACTGCGATGGAGAGGTGGATGAAGGTGGAGTTTGCGCGTGCGCGCCCCAAGGCAATGTGAGGCCCTGCTCGTGTGGAGGCTCGCTGACGGGCGTGCAGCAGTGTGATGGCGGACTGTGGAACAGCTGTGATTGCAAAGAGTGCGTGACAGGCAGCGTCGATTGCGTGGGCGAACTCCTCCCTCGTGAGTGTGTCGCTGGACGCTGGGAAGTTCAGCCCTCATGTCGTGGGATCCGACCCATCTGTCTTGAGGGGAGCTGCATGTGTGCGGATGGGAGCGACAGCTGCGCGCCGCTCACCGACGTCCTGCGTCCCTATGTGAAGGATAGCTTCCCCCTCGAAAACAGTGCGAACACTCCTGGAGGTGCCCACCTGGCCGTGGAGTTCAATGAAGACATTGCGCAGGCTTCAGCTGCCGGAGCCTTTGAGCTCACCGATTCATTTGGGGCAGTCTTGCCGGGCACATTGAGCGTGGGCGCTCGTTCACTTTACTTCGTTCCCACGATGCCACTCGGAGCTGGACAGGCCTACCAGTTTCACGTCAAGTCGACGATCACGGACTTGGCGGGCAACGCGCTACTGCCCCACACTCCTGTCGATTTCCGCACTACATCAGGACTCACGCCTGTTCGTGTTTTCGAAGACCAGCAGCGCCGCCTTTCCGATCCGGTGCTTGCCGTCAATGAGGCTGGTCAAGCTGTCCTTCTCGGTACCAGCGGACCGACACCGGGTTTTCCGGGCGCACCTCCCCACACCAGCTATTCTGTCTGGACAGAGACCAAGTTCGCACAGGGCAATATCCTCTCGACGGAGACTGGACAGATCAGCGCGGCCTTCGATGGACTGAACAACTTTCTCTTTGGTCAGCAGCCGGACGCGGAGCATCTTTTACACTATTTCAACGACGGCGACTTCTCCGTCACTGAAAGCCTGGCGACGGATGTCAGCTTTGATTCTACCCCCGTCTTCGCCAGCTCTGCTGGATCCGCGGTTGCGCTTTGGACCGACGCCGGTCAACTCCAGGTCGCGTCAGGAACCACCACGAGTGCGCTCGATGCCCCCTATGCGCTGCCGAACTCCACGGGACCACTCAAGGAAGTCGCGGGGGACATCAACCCAGCGGGTCGAGGTCTTGTCGCATTCAACAATGGCAGCGCGACCTACGCATTCTTATCGGATCTGAACCTGGGCAACTGGCAAGACGCCTCGATCAGTGGCGGCCCGAACCCGCCTCTGACGGCTATCTCCAACATTCAAGTCGTGCTCGGCACTGACGACATTGCCACGTTCGCCTGGGTGCACTTCGTCACCGGAACACCAGACAGCGCCTCGCAAGTCTTCACCCAAAAACTCGGAGGTGATGGGCAATGGATAGGTTCGCCAATCCAGCCACGCGGCAGCTTCAATGCGGCGAACGAAAGGGCCCCGCACCTCGTCTCCGACGCGGCCGATAACCAGATCCTCAGCTACGTGCGGGGAACTGAAATCGTCGCCGTGCACCGTTCAACCACGGGAAGCTGGAGTGCCGAGACCTTTTTCAATCCCCCGAGCGATTTAGAAGTTCACAGTTCCTCGCTCAAGATCGCTGAAAGCGGCGAAGCTGTCTTGGCTTTCGTGTCTACCTCCTCACAAAACACGACTGACCTGTGGCTCGCTCGCTACTCTCCGGGCTCGGGTTGGACGCCCGCGCGCCTGGTAGAAGACGGGACAGCCAAGGTCACTTCATTCGACGTGGGCATTGATGGCGCAGGGAATGTGCTCGTCGTTTACACGACAAACAGCGCGGATGCTGTCTGGGTCAGGCTGTAACTTGATGAACGACCAAGATTGCGGCACCCGCGCCCAACAACCACACCTTCTCTATGCGGAGACGACAGCCATCTGCAGTACCTGTCTCCTGCAGATCAGCGCAAAGATCATCTTTGAAGAGGGGCGAGTTTTCCTCAAGAAGCGCTGCCCGAAACACGGGTTGGAACGAGTCATGCTGTCCGATGACATCGACTACTACCGCCGGGCGCGTGAGGTGTATTTGAAAGTCGGCGAGCGCGTGAATCAGCCCAACACGCCGATCCGCCATGGTTGCCCCTACGACTGCGGGATCTGCCCCGACCACGAACAACATGGCTGCCTCTCGCTGATTGAAATCACAGACGCCTGCAATCTCAGCTGTCCGACTTGTTATGCCGGCTCGCGTCCCGGACTTGCCCACCGCTCTCTCGAAGAAGTCGAGGCGATGCTCGACGCCGTGGTGCGCAACGAATCCGAGCCAGATGTCGTCCAGATTTCAGGCGGCGAACCCACCGTGCATCCCCAATTTTGGGAAATCATGGCCGCCGCGCGAAAGCGCCCAATCCGCCACTTGATGATCAACACGAACGGCGTGCGACTAGCCCGTGAACCTGGCTTTGCCCGGCGTTTGGCTGAATTTGGTCCCGGCCTCGAAGTGTATCTTCAATTTGATTCGATGAAGGCACCAGTACTCCAGACCCTGCGCGGCGAAGATCTGCGCAAGGTGCGGGAGAAGGCCCTGGAGCGACTCGAAGAGGCGGGCCTCAGCACCACGTTGGTCATCACAGCCAAAAAAGGACTCAACGATGGCGAGCTGGGCGAGTTAATTGATTGGGCCGCCACGAAGCGATGCATCCGCGGGGTGACGATTCAGCCGGTGCAGGACGCGGGGCGCAATCTCAGCAACGACGTCGCGGCCGAACGCTTGACCGTCAGCGAAGTGCGACGGCTCATCGGCGAGCAAAGCCAGCACTTCATTCAAGAAGACATTCTCCCGGTGCCGTGTCATCCAGAGCGATTGGCGATGGCTTATGCCCTGAAGACGGCCGACGGACTGGTTCCTGTTACGCGCCACGTCGAACCCAAGTTGCTCATCGACGGCGCTGGCAGCACCATTGCCTACGAACGCCTGCTCACAGCTGCGGGAAGCGAAGGCGATCAGTTGCGCAAAGCATTCGTCGAGGCATTTTCGGCCAATCTCTCACCGGAAACTGCTGCAGCACGTTTCGAAACGCTCCTCTGCTGTCTCCCCACTGTCAGCTGCCCCCCGCAGGTCAGCTACGAAAACGTGTTCCGCGTGATCATTCTCCACTTCATGGATCGCTTCGACATGGATCTCGGCAGCGTGCGCCGCAGCTGCGTCCACATCGCGCATCCAGACGGCAAGAGACTCATTCCCTTCGATACCTACAACATCTTCTACCGAGGGGAGCTCGAGCAAGAGGTCCTCACGCCCATTCGTCGCAAGATGGACGCGCTGTTTGACCTCAGCGCGCCCGGCGAAAGATCGTCGCGCAAAGAAGCCACAGCTCTGAAGTCGACCGCGGTGATCACAGAACCTGCCGATTAAAATGTACGGCCTCTTCACGCTCCTCGGCATCGTCGTCTCGCTCCTCGTGGCTCGAAACCTGCGAGCGATGGACACTTCTCCGCCCACCCCAGCGGAACAAAGTGTCACTGGAGCAGCACGAATTGCAGCAGTGATGGGCGCTGTCGTGGGAGCCCACGCCGTTCACATCGTTCCCACAGCGCTTGGATGGCTGAGCGAACCCCCCTTAGGCAATGTTGAAGTTCACGGCGCGCAAGCGCTCTATGGACGCAGCATCTTAGGTGGTTTGCTCGGTGGTTGGATGGCAGTCGAGTGGACCAAGCACAGGCTGCACTCCACAAGTTCCCTGGCACCACGCTTGGCTGCGCCGCTCGCAATCGGGCTCTGCTTTGGTCGCATCGGCTGCCTCCTGACAGGCTGCTGCGGCGGCGCCGAGTACCACGGGCTGCTCGCGGTTCAGGATCAATGGGGAACCGAGCGCTTCCCCGTGCAACTCGCGGAAATCCTCTTCCACGGCACTGCCTTTGTCGTGCTCTACGTGCGCGCGCGCCGCAAAGAAGCAAACGAACTCGATTTGGTTGGCTATTTTGCTCTCTATGGGATGCTGCGCTTCATGCTCGAAACGGTACGTTGGTATGAGCCGCTAGCCTTAGGCCTCACTTGGTATCAGTGGGTCAGCCTGGCTCTCTTTGTACCTGCCGCGACAGTGTTTGCCCGGCGCTTGCACAAGCGCAGCTGGGTCACGCCTGGGGAGATCCGATGAATTCACCTGATCAGAAACGACCCGACGAGCTCAGCGACGAAGAAATCTCCCATATCAAAGGCAAGACTCAGTCGCTGATGGCCATCACGCTACTGCTCTTCTTCTTCGGACTGCCAGCGGCCTGTTTCGGCTGTGCATCGATGTACAAAGAGCCAGGGGCCATCGTGTTCCCTGCAGCTGCAGTCCTAGGTATTTTGGGCAGCATCGTGGCTTGGGGGAATCAACGCAGCAAGCTTCCGGAAGGGAGCAAGAGCACATTCGCGGTGGTCGTCATGGTGGCCATCGTGCTCGGAGTACTGGGCTTCGTACTGGTTTTCGGGAGTTTGATGGGTTCCTGACAGAGAGCAAATGAATGGACGGACTCAGAAACGGGTTCGTCCATTTTTCTATCAAAGAGCCGGCAGACTGACGCTGTTCGAATCAAGCGTCACGGCGGTTTGAGCCAGGGCGCGACCTTCAAGGGCTGCTCCCGTTTCCAGCACAACTTGAGTTTGGCAGAGTACGTTACCCTTCACGCTCGATGTGGTTCCGAACACTGTCTGACCAGCAATTTGCCAAAAGACATTCTCCGCCCGTGCGCCGCCACTCAAAGTGACGCTGACATCACTTTCAATCGTCAAGTCTTCTGCAATTTGGAAGATCCACACATCGTTGCCGCCACCCGCCAGAGTCACATCCGAAGTGATGAGCACACCGCTTGACCACTTGTAGAGACCGGGCACGAGCGTGAGACCACTGACATCTCCCGCACCATGCTCAGTGAAGTCAGGCAGGGTACGGCCCGCCGCGTCAGTGTACGCCGTCTCCATGTTGCCGATGGCGGTTGTCAGGTTGGCGGGGGTGGGCGTGGCCATGTTCGAAGCTTCGAGCCGGCCCGTGACGAAAGCGGAGCTCGAAAAGGTATTCGTGCTGTCACGCGTTTGGCTGAAGCCAGTGAAGGCGCTCTCGGCTGCCGGGCTCACGCCCAAATTGCCGACGATCACGGTGCCGGACGTGGTCGAGATCCCCGACTTCGACAAGAGCACGTAATTTCCCGCTGTGCCGAGGTTGACGGGCAAAGGACCCAGGGCCATCGACGTTCCAGTGGTGAACGACCACACGTAGTCAGCGGAAAGCGAGTTGCCCGCGAGATCGGTCACGCTTTCGTCAATCGTGACCGTGTAGAGCACGCTAGGCGCGAGTGGAGCTGTCGGCAGAAAGGTGACGGTCGTATCGAGGTAGCTCAGCTCCCCCTCGACCTCAGCGTCAAGCGGTCCTGTCACGACGAAGCTTTGGTCATCGAACGAAGCGGCTAACATCGATTCGTTGAATATCGCCGTGACACCATGATTGAGCGCGACGCCAGTGGCGACATCGAGCGGGATCGTCGAATCAACACGCGGCGCTTGAGTGTCATTCACCATACCGTCGGAGCCGCCCGAGCCACCGTTGGGGCTGCCACCCGGTCCGAAGCCTCCCGCGGCCCCGCCAAATCCGCCGGAGCCATCGACCCCATCGCTAGAGTCGTTCCCGCAGCCAGAAACAGCTGCCGCCAGTACACAAAACACGAGTCCAGACGTCGTCAAACGACGCAATTCCATTTTCTTCATGATCAGATTTCCCTGCGCAGAGAAGGTCAATGACCGCCCGGCGACTGGGGTCGTCAGCATGTCCCCCACGTAGCGTGCGCCCGAGAGTGCTCTCGGCGCGTCAATGGGTCGTCGCGTCGCCTGAAACTCAGGGAGCGAACTTTCACACTACTCCGAACGAAGTGCGATAGCCACAATCGCCGTGCATGGCGAAAGAAATGACCCGGCGCTCAGTACGACATGAATGTCGTGGCGAGCGCCGGGTCGTTGGGAGCAAGCCGGGAATGACGCGCGAGTGATTTTAATCACTCCCAGCGCAAGTTGCTGCGATGAATCTCAAACTCATCGGCATCACTCAAGCGACCGGAGCCCGCTTGCAGCAGTCGGCCGAAGCCATCAGCGTCGACATCAGGCGAAAATCCATCAAGAAACACCGACTGAATCGAGACTGTGTAGTCCTCGTTCGGGTCGAGCGCTGCGCTCAGAGCATAGAGTGCTGCAAGATCGAGGGAGATAGCGTCGCCGGGCAAAACAGCCCGATAGATTGGATACCCCAGCACACTATCCTGCGTCACCGTGACCTCAATGGCGCTGGCTCCAACGATCTCTTTCCACTTGATGACTGGCGCCGAGGCAAAGTCAGGAAGAGAAACAGGTGTAGCGTCCACCGCTCGATCGACGTCGACCACAAAAGTCGTGCTCACGCCGTCGGCAGGCTGCGCCAACTGGACCCAGGTTCCGGTCCCAGGAGCGCTGAAGTCATCACCAAAGACAGCTTCAAGCGCGCCGCCTGCCTCAGGGACGGCGCTATCGACAACAACATTCGCCCCAGAATGGCCACTGATCATGTGCAGCGTATTGCGACCAAACGACTCACCCAGAGGAAAACGAGCCCCGCGGATGTTGGCCGACCACAGGGACACAGTGGCCGGGGTTGCCTCATCGAGATCGCGAAAGTCGAGAGTGACGGTGTGATCGAGCGCGGGGACGGCTTCGTTCACGTTGAAGGCGATCCCCGTCACATCTACGTCGTCTTCAAAAGTCATCTCTGTCGATTCGCCACTAGCGATGTAGAAGGGACGTCCCGCTCCAGTCGACAAAGAAAGGCCGAAAAGGCGCGTTGTGAGAGGATCAGGCCCGGGCCACACCAGTCCTCGAGTCGTCCACTCGCCGCTGGCGTCGGTTGCCACGACAGTATTGCTCATCTGTGCGCCGACGATATTCGTCAGCACGCCCCCGCCGGGAACGGTGACACCCGCCGGCACACTCAGCGTCGCGGTCCCACTCGTTCTCATGTTGGAGATGTTCACGAAAGCAGTCGGCATCACGAGCGTGGGATCGTCGCGCGTCAACCCTCGGACTTCGAGCACACCGGGAGCATCAACACTATTGACCACGATCCCGGCAACTCCATAGGGCGTCATCACATTGTCGAAAGTCACTTTACCTTCGGCATCAGTCACCCCAGAACGGTTCGTGCCATCCAAAAGCTCCACAGCGCGCCCTGCGCCCGCACCAAAGACAGTCACAGTCACCTGCGGCAGCAAGACCGGCCCACTGCCGCCAGTTCCGTCCTGCCCGCCACTGGGCGAACCACCATCACCAGTCGCGCCGCCCATTGCGTCGCCGCCAGTGCTGCTCTCGCCACCGAGAGAGCCCTTGCCACCGGTGGAAGCTCCACCGCTAGAGGCTCCGCCCATCGCGCCACCGCCAATCGGCTCATCGCCTTCGCTTCCACAGGCAGAGAAGCCTGCAACGAGAAGAAGCGTTGAGAATACGGAGAGAGCGTGAGCGCGTTGCATGGTTTCAGAATAAGTGGGTTGGGGAGGGGCTCCAAGGGGTTTGATGAAGAGTGACGGCGCCGGCAAAAACGACTGTAAAGAAGCGGCGACGGAGGAGTAGGTTCTTTACCCACCGGAACTAAAGCATCCGACTGCTGTCAGCACTTCGTGGACGATCAGCCATCTAGCGGCCTTGTGCCCCCGAGGCGAAACAAGCCCTGGTTGCAACGAGCAAAACTAGCTCATTCCCAAGCCATCCCACGCTCTTCATCCAACACAAGCGCAGTCACTGCAGACCAAGGCACGGTGCAGTGAAACGGCTGTTCCTCAAATGTCATCGTTCCGGACATACCGGAGTCATCAACGAGCAGATCGACCATGGGTGTCGACAACGGAGTTCCGAAAGTGAGCACGACCGTTGGTTGACTCTTGAAACTTTCGGGGACAACAACGCCCTCGGCAGAGGAACTGAATTTCACATTGATGGGCCCGAGCTTCATCATTTGCTCTGCAAACTGCCGCTTTGAAGCGCGCTGACCTGGGCCTCGCGCGCTTTCCAACATCTGATCAATCACTGCTTCTTGCTCAAGGCTTCGCTTGAAGGCGTTGGCCCACTCATCGTCGGGATCGATCTTCAGGCTCTTGGCAGCATAAGCAGCTGCCACCTCCGGCTGCTTTGCCTCATAGGCGACGTACGCCCGATGATTGAGCCAATCTGACGACCAAGGGCACCAGAGTAAGCTGATCACGGACGCCCCCAGAAGAGCAGCAGCAGAACCCCAGCCTGCGGCGCGATACCTTCCTCGTGCCCAGCCGAGTGCGACGCCAATGGCGATCCCTGCAAAGTGCGCTGCGTTGGCGACATCGTAGGTATCGCTCCAACTGAGAAGCAGACAAATGAAGAGCCAACCAATCATCAAACCGATCGTCTGCTTCGAGATGAAAGGAGAAAGAACTTGAGGATCGCGGGACGCAATCCACGCATAGCCGAAGAAGGCATAGATCAATCCCGACAGACCAATGCCGGTCTCACCACTCAGCGCCAGCTGAGCGCAGGAAGAAACGAAGGTTCCCACCACGCAAAGCGCAGCGTACTTCAGGCGACCGAGATGAGGCTCCAAGTGACTGCCGAAGACCCAAAGCCAATAGAGGTTAAAAAACAGATGGAACATGTCCGCATGCAGAAACGCTGTGGTCCACAGCGGCCATAGCTTTCCTTGCCAGATCTCAAGCCCTGGCAGGTAACCCCAAGCAGCCAGGTCCTCCCACGTTTCTGGACCAGACAAGATGAAGGATCCACCGACCAGACCTATCGCAACACCTAGCAGCGAGGTCAGCGGCGCCTTCTTGATGCGTTCCCACGTCAGAGGAGACTCTTGCTCCCTCGTTCTCTTGCGCCAAGTCGACATGATGCAGCGTCGTACCTGATTCGAGCGCCACTGAGAAATCGAAACGCGTAGCGACTGGAACCGATACGGATGCGTGGTTGGTTGCGCGCTTGGGCTTAAACGTCGTCCGGATGCCGCTCAAGCCAGTCGACATCTGCCAGATCTTTCGGACGACCGGCGGCGCGCTTGTTCCGCCGGTTTCGTTCGTCAATGTCGAACACCTCTCCGGGCCACTGGTTTCTGGGGATCGAGACCGGCGATTCGCCACTGAACAAAGCCAAGCGACGAACCAATGCCGTTTGCAGCGCCAGTCTTTCTAAAGGAGTTTTCTCTGTGTAAAGCGCCGGCTTCTCTTCGCCCAGCTGCACAACCTGACCCGAGTAGGTGGCGCGTCGTTTTGCGGCGCGCAGCTCTCTATCGGCATCGTCGGTCATCACTTGAACATACCACATTGGAGCAGAGCCGCGCTAGCGCCCTCCACAATCACAGTGTTACCCTCGCGCGAAATGACGACCTTCGTTCTTCCCGGCATGGGCGCAACTTCGGAGATGTATCCGCCTCCGTGGAACGAGCTGGAGAATGCCGTGTTCGTCGACTGGCCTGCGTATCAAGGCGAGTCCTCGATAGGGGAGGTGGCTGCACGAGTCATTGAGCTGGAGGGAATTTCCGCTGGCGATGTGGTGATTGGGTCGTCGCTGGGCGGCATGGTGGCGCTTGAAATTGCCCAACAGGTGGAGGTGCTGCACGTCGTGCTGCTTGGCAGTGCTGTCAGCGCCGCGGAGGTGAATGTTTTTCTTCGCTTGGCAGCGCCGCTGGCTCCACTGACTCCGCTCGGTCTTTCCCAGGTGCTCGGCGGCGTTTCTTCGGGGCACGTCGGCAAGATGTTTCAAAAAGCAGATCCGGCTTTCGTCGTGGCCATGAGTCTGGCCATCGCCAAGTGGCAGGGCGTGACTGTCCAAAGGGACCGTCTCACGCGGATCCACGGCACGAAGGACCGCACCATTCCTCGGCCGAAGGGTGTGGATGTGATGATCCCGGGAGCTGGACACTTGCTCGCTTACACGCACCCCCGAGAATGCGTGGTTGAAGTTCAAGAGGCCTTGCTGAAAGCCCGCGAGGCCCAACTGAAAGTCGGAGAAAGCCTGTGATGCGGCGAACGCCCCAACCCTTTCTGTGCGCTGTCTTTCTGGTCCTCTTGTCGCATCGCACTTCAAGCGCATGCAGCTGCGCGATGAATACCTTCGAAGAGAGAGCCGCGTCGGCCGACATTGCTTTCTTGGGAGAGGTGCTGCCGGGAAATTGCTCGGAGCCTCAACGGGTGCCTGAAGTCTCTTGGCCCGAGGACGATCCGAACGGCTGCTTGCTGGCGGTACATACTGACGACGAACAATGCGGCATCGTCGGCGCGACGCAAGAGCTTGTGGATTCACAAGGGAAAGTGATTCAGCTCACGACTGGCGCCGACGGAACGAGTCTGGAATGCGGGCTCGCGCCCGGACAGTACACTGTTCGCTCGCCAAACATGAAGCCGAGCGTGAAGCAAACTGAGATTTCTCCTGGCCAGGTCACGACAAGAGTGTGGTGGGACAACCTCGATCCTTTTCACGCCAAGGCACGAGTGAAGGTTCTCGATTCCTACAAGGAGGACGATCTGCAAGACGAGTACTGGATTCACTACAGCATCTTCGGTGCCTCCTGTGGGCTGGGATACATGGCGCCAGGAGAGACATGGAAGATTGCTGCCAACCACCATCAAGGACGCTTCGGCACGAGTAGCTGCTCAGCCTGGCTCGTGAGCGATGCTCCCCCTCCCGGCGAAAGGATCCACGGCGGCTGCGCCGGCTGCTATACCGCCCCTCAGCAACCGTCGAACGGGTGGCTCGCCGCAGTCGGGGCTCTGCTGCTCTTGGCTTGGCGGAGACGCAAGCCTTCACGCTCGCCGCTTCGCTCCTGGAAGCTTCTCGCGATTCTCGTTCTGGCGCTTCCCGCCTGCCGCAATGAACCTTCTCCGACTTCAAAAGAAAAGCTGATGTCTTCAAGCGCCATCTGCCTGGTACTCCCCTCGAAGCAATTGCTGCGATCATGCGATTTGCCCCCGGTGATGATTGGACGCGTCATGAGCCCTATGAACACGCGCAGGTGGCTGCGCATTGGTCGAAAACACTCGGCGCCCAAGTGATCTACTTGAACGGCAAGAGCATCTACTTCGTGCTCGATAGGCCCCCGCGCAACGTCGATGCAGCGAAACGCGCAGTCTGGGAGGGTTACCTCTACAACGACGCGGAAGAATACTTGGCAAGCAGCGCAGATTCGACGACCGACTACGCGCAGGCTGTCACAAACACTGCCCATTGGGATTTCGATTGGGATTAGGGCTCACCTCACGGAGGGTTCGACTTTCCCACTCCACCCGCTAATCTAGAGGTGCCATGGATTCTAACGCTCCTCTTTCAGAACCAACTTCCCCAGCTGATGCAGTCAAACGAGCGGCGAAACGCGTCATGGCGTCGGAGGAAAGTCGACGCGCCTTTAGACTCAAGCACGGCATCATCAACGAGAAGGGCGAGGTTATCGATCCCTACATTCGCGCCGCGCGCGAAACATCTAAGTGAAAGACCACTACTTCGCTCAACGCGGTCTTGTTCTCGGGTTTCATGGTTGTGACCGAGAGTTTGGAGAAGATCTCATAGCTGGGCGAGCAGTGATACAACCCTCCGAAAAGCCCTACGATTGGCTCGGCGGGGGAGTCTACTTCTGGGAAAACAATCCTGAGCGAGCACTTGAATGGGCCGAGGATCGTAAGCAGCTCGGAAAGGTGAAAGAACCTTTCGTCGTCGGGGCGGTGATCGATCTTGGAAACTGCTTCAATCTGCTCGAAAGCCGTTACCTCGAAACCCTTCCAGTAGCCTACGACGTGGCCACCCAAGTAGAAGGTGAACTCCGAGCAAACGAGAATCCTTCGGGGATCGACTCACCTGATCGAGTAATTCGCTACCGAGATTGCGCCGTGATTCGCTACGCGATTAGCCTTGCCGAAGAGGATTCTGATCGAAAGTTCGACTCCGTACGCGCGGCCTTTCTCGAAGGACCCGAGGCGTATCCAGGCGCAGGTTTCAGGCTGAAGAACCACGTACAAATCTGTATTCGAAACCCCAACTGCGTAAAGGGACTCTTCAGCCCACTCAGTCGGCAGGGAACCTGGGCAGCCGTTTAGCCAACAACTTTAACGGATGAGTCGGGAAATTGTTCGCCGCAAGCGGCTTACACATCAGGCGCAGTGCCCTTGACCACCGAGAAAGCTTCCTTGACCTCAAGTGACCCATCCTTGACCACTGGGAAGGCTTCCTTGACCACCGGGACCACCTCCTTGACTCAAAGTAGTCCACCCTTGACCACAAGGACCTCCTCCTTGACCGTCAGGGCACGGAAACCTCGGTCCAAAGAGCATTCTCCGCGGACAAAGGCACTGAGGTTGGCGTCCGGTGTTGGGCGATCGGAGTCCAAATCCGTGGAAACTTAGTCCAGAGGGCCCTTTCCCACGACCAGCGCGCCAAGCCGGGCATTGGCCCGCCGCTAGGGCGTAGCCAGCAACATCACTACGCTGTCGCGGGCGTTGATCGCAACGATGTCTTCGAGGCCGTCGCCGTTGATGTCGAAGTAACCAAGCTCAGGGGTCGTGTCGCCGCTCAAAAGAGTGATCTCTGTGAAGCTGAGGCTGCCGTCTTCGTGCCCTTCGTAAAGGGCGATGACCTCACGAGACGTGATCAAATCGTCAATGCCATCGCGATTCCAATCGGCGCGAATGATGCGCGTGCAGATGGGGCCACCGATGAGCGTGTCTTCGAGGCCGTCTTCGGTTTCGCGAAGATCGTGCAAGCCATTGGTTGTGCAATATGCCCAACGTCGATTCGTCTGGCCCGGTTCAAGCAAAAGATAACCTGCTCCCGCAGGGCCAAGCTGCTCAGCGGGCGCAAAGCTGCCAGCTCCGAGCGAGCGAATCCAAGTCAAAGGACCACCGCGAACGATGTCGCCTCTCCCATCCGAGTCCACGTCCACCACCTGGTGCAAGAATCCCCTCCGAGAACAGGGGTGTTGTCGAAAAGAACGAATCGTCCTTCTCGTACACAGTCACACCTGTTGCCGACGTGAGCAGTTCGGGTGTCCTGTCGCCAGTTACGTCAGCCACGATCAAGTTGCTTCCTGAAAAACCGAGATAGTTCACTCCTGCTGCCAAAATGCCGTCCCCCATGCCTTCATAGCTGTAAAGCCCGTTGCCCACTTGCACGAGGAGATCAGCTGGGGCCGTGCCCACCACCGGAGCAATGAGAATGTCGCCGATACTGGGGCTTCCACTAAGGTTTTCCACTTGGTCGACGAGAATCGGCAGTCCGTCGGGACGATTCAGGTAGGTGTCGATGTAGAAGCCGGCGGCTCCTTGATAGGCGATGGCGATATCCGGACGAAGATCGCCATTCAAGTCGCCGAAATCAGCCGCATCCATCCTGGTGTAGTCCTCGGAGAGCGTCGGCGGATCGGGAAAGAGTCCTGCTCCCAAGTTCAACAGAACATCGACGGTGCCGTCGACTCCCGAAGATGAGAGATCGAGCAGGCCATCGTCATTGAGATCGATCAGCTGGGGCACGAATGGATACGGCGACGGCTGGAGATCTTGATATTCTTGCCAGGTCGAATCGAAGCGATAAAGCGTGAACTTTCGGGCAGCGTCACCGGGGATCATGCTGAGTCCCACGATTTCAGAAATGCCCACCCCATCCAAATTCCCCACCGCCGCGGAGTAACTCAAGGAGTCATTCAAGATGGTGACACTTCGCAAGACGCCAGTCTTCGAGAGCGTCGCGACCCCGGGCTTCGTCCCCCACAAAACAACACGCCCACCTTCAGGAAAAAGCGCGCCACCACTCACCCAAGCCGTTGGGCGAGGAGTCTTCCAGATCGGAGCTACGACCCGCGATAAACGGCACGCGCGTCGAGGCAGGCGTACAAGGCGCGCAATCGCCTCCACAATCCACTCCCGTTTCGTCACCGTCGCGAACGCCGCTCTCACAAGTGGACGGCTCTCCGCCCATTCCACCCATCGCGCCTCCGGTGGCCACGCCGCCTGTGTTGAACATGCCGCCGCCTGAAGAGCCACCGTCACCCGCAGGCTTTCCACCGGTGTTTTGAACGCCGCCGTCACCCGCTGGCTCGTCGCCCCCCATCCCGCCGCTCGCGCTCACACTGCCGCCCGTCGACATACCACCTCCGTCGGCAGCCTGGTCGGCACCGCCGCAAGCGTTAGCTGCAGTCACTGCACACACCGCAAGAAATAGTACTCGGCGCGACCACATCGACTTCGAGGTCATGCACGCACAATAGAGGCCCCGATGGGCCGAGAAAAGGATCAGGTGGGACGCCCTCCCTATGATCCCGTTGCCCCTCACGGCTCAGCTTGGCACAGGTTGCCGCAGCGGCAGAAACAGCCAAGTCCACCATTTCCCTCGCTGGGGCTTCAGTCCGGCGTCTTGAAAGCTGGCTCGGACATTGCAAAACGCCAGACATGAAAATCCGAGCGCTTCGCACACGTCGTCCCTCAGGCCTGAGTCTCCTTCTCGGATCCATCGTCGTCTCGTGCGTTTCGGGCTGTGGCGATGACAAGCCGCCCAGCCTAAGAGACGATCCGAACAAGAACACCTCCACAGGTGGCCGAGCAGGCGAAGAGACCTCCACGGGTGGCAGGGGAGGCGAAGAGACGGGCACAGGCGGAGCTGTCGGCAAACAGCCAAACAAGAACTGGACTCGGGTGAAAGGCATCGAGTGTGAAAGTGTCCCTTCCGTGAAGGGTCTGAACCCCCAAGTCGAGCTGGATTCACTCAGCCTCTACCAAGCGACCACCGATCATCTTTGCACCCCGCCCGACTACGCCCTGAGTGAGACGGAAGGCGACGTTTGCGCTTCTTCCGGGGAGCCCGACAGCTGCAACGACGAAGTCGAGCGACTCCGAGCCGGTAGCCTAGAATGGTCAAAGTACGATGACTTCTGGCAAGCGAGCTTTGGACTCCTGGTGGCGACGGGATCCGAGGAAAACATCGCACGCCTGGGCGGGCCCATCGAAGAACTGAGCGATGGAACCTGCGGCAGTTTCTCACGAGGAGGCGAACGCTGGGGCAGCGTCAACCGTGATGGCGGAGCGGGCGGAGCAGGGGGAGTGGGTGGAGCGGGCAACAGGCCTTGGCTTGCACCCTCGATGAGCTCGGAGGCCACCTCGATTCGTGACGTGGAAACCCTGCGCACCTTGCTCGGCAAAATCGATACGGGCAATGAAGCCATGCTCATGCTTTGGGCAAACAACCATCAACCCTCGTGCGAAGTGTACCTCGACGGCAAAAACTATGTGAGCCTGGTCACCAAGCAGATCAGCGATTGTCCGTTTACCGACCAAGACTTCGAAGTGCGCATCACGCCGGACGGCGAATTCTCTGAAACCAAGGTGGGCGAGCCGCGCGAAACCGGTGGCTGCGCAGGACGTCGCCCAGACGGACTCACCACCGCTCTGAGCCGGTCTTCTGTCTCATCGACCGCAAGCTGGCTCGAACGCACCGCACGCCTGGAAACAGCAGCAGTCGCTGCCTTCGCCTACTTGGTCCGCGATCTCAAACGCCTCGGCGCACCGAAGTCACTCGTTGTCCGAGCAGAGAAGGCAGCCCTCGATGAAATTCGTCACGCACGGCAAGTGCGTGAATTGGCTCTCGCCCACGGAGCGACGATCTCAGAAGTACGGGTTCAACCAGAAGAGCGGCGCACTCTGCTCAGCCTGGCCGTGGAAAACGCGGTCGAAGGATGCGTGCGCGAATGTTGGGGCGCGCTGGTCGCTCACTACCAAGCCGTTTCTTCGAACGACCGCGAACTGCGCGCCCTGTGGACCGGGATCGCTCTCGATGAAAGCGAACACGCAGCCCTCTCTTTCGACTTGGCCAAGTGGTTTGCTAAGCAGCTCACCGACGAGCAGCGCATCGTCGTCGAACAAGCACGGCTAGGCGCCATTGAATCGCTGCGCGAGGACGTGTGCGGAGAAACTTGTGAGCTTCATGACCCCATTTTGGGATTACCCGACACTCACACTGCGGCTCGACTCTTCGCTCAGCTTGAACAGTCGGTCTTCGCCCAACAAGCAGCCTAAGGCGCATACAAGACGCCTCACGATCCTGGTGTCGCTTTGGTGCGAAAGGAGATGTTGATCGGTCAGTTATCGAAATGAGAAACGATGACGTTCCTTTGACTCCATCAACGCAAAACTGACTACACCCTACGACATTCAAGCACTCAAACGGCGTCCTAGAAGCTGGCTAGTTACGGCTTTTCGTTCGATTTCGGACCAATATTTACCCGAAATGTGTCGCCAGCTGCGACGAGCCTGATACCTTTGTTTGTTGAAAAGGAGCTTGAACCTAACTTGTCAAACGTGCGTACTCGTGGAACTGGATTCTCTTTAATGTTGTTGGTGAGCGCCGTGGGTTGCGCGACGGCCACAGCAGATGGTGATGGGACCGGTGGAATGACCGGCGATGGAGACGTGAGTACTGGGGGCTCCAGCGCCACAGGCGGCAGCGGAAACACCGGTGGTGGCACGTCGACGGGAGGCGTCTCCTCAACAGGTGGCGCAGCAGCAACCGGTGGCGCGGCAGCTACTGGCGGCGCAGCAGCAACCGGCGGCGCAGCAGCAACGGGTGGCGCAGCAGCTACTGGCGGCGCAGCAGCAACGGGTGGCGCAGCAGCTACTGGCGGCGCAGCGGCAACCGGCGGCGCAGCAGCTACGGGTGGCGCAGCGGCAACCGGCGGCGCGGCGGCTACGGGTGGCGCGGCGGCAACCGGCGGATCCGTAGGAACTGGCGACTGCGCTGGCGTGGACTTTTTCGCGGTGGGCGCCGGAACGAAGTACGGCTTAGGAGAAACGGTCGTGGCCACCTGCGGCGTCGGAACTGCCTGTAACGGATTGAACAGCGGGGAAGACTACGAGTTCACCTGCACCGATCAATACAACTGTGGAACGCAGAATCCAGGTACATCCAACTGGGCGGATCCGCCGTGGGAAGTCGTTCAGGCCTGTAACTGAGCCTCGCGCCGTCGCAGCCGCTTGGGCGGCTGCGCTCAACAATGAATCGCATGATGCGGCGCGGGATTTCCGTCCTGCGCCCCATGCTTAGGGCTGCACTCGGATAGCGCCCTGCATCTCCGCATGGACGTCGCAAATGAAGCCGAACGTCCCCGCATTCGGGAAGGTGACTTCCCAGGTGTCACCGCCGGAAGGGAAACCGATCGGGTTAGGAGTATCTCCTCCATAGCCGCCCAAGGGATGAAACCCGAAGTTCCCAGTCCAAGTGACGGACTGACCAACGCGAATCGCGAGACAACGTTCAGGATCAGTCGCGAGATCGAAGTTCCACAAGAGACTCCGCTCAGCTCCCGGCGCGGATCGGTCCACGTAATCGATACAGCCATGAACTGGCTGCTCAATTGCGCCACCACTGCCGCCACCGGTGCCCACGCCGCCGCCCGTATTCGCACCACCAGTGCCGCCGGCGCTGTCCCCGCCACCCGTGCTCTCGCCACCACCAGCTTCGTCGCTCCCGCCGAGGCTGCCACCTGCGCCGTGGCTGTGCTCTCCACCGGAAGCGCTAGAAGTACCGCCATCGTGCGAATGTCCGTGGCCGCCGTGGTTTTCATGACCACCACCGCTCGATCCGACGGCGCCACCTGAAGCGCCAACGGCGCGATCGCCCCCTTCTCCGCGATCGCGATTGCTGTCATTGCTCGCCGTGTCGCAAGCGAAGAGAACAAGAGGAGCCAACAAGTGGATCCCTGGCCGCAGCAGAGATCGTACCGAACGAAAGGATCGCTTAGACATAACACTCGCTGCCTAACGTAAGGAAGGAACTACCACGTGGCTTTTCAGTGAAGAGTTCGCGCAGTCCTTGTGAGTGCATCGGCACAGCAACGCGGTACGAAACGGATCAGCTCACTCACCACAGCCGATGCGCGAAGTTGCCACGACAATGTCGTCGTAGAGAATCGTGTGCTCATCCGAAACAGTCAGCCCTTGTTCTTCGAGGGCAGCCTTCTTGTTGGCGGCACTGTTCCGTTCGTAATAGGCGTCCAGAAATAGTCCTTTGAATTTCACGTCAGCGCTGGCGCGAAAATCAAAGCCTTCGAAAGGCATCGGCGGTGTGCAGGCGGAAAACTCGCAACCACCTGTGTGGAAAGAATCTCTGAGCCAAGTGCCGCTCGGAGTACCCGGGCGATAATCGCCTACGAGAGCGTCATTGATCGCGAACGAAAGCTCACCGCTATTCGTCCCCACCTCGTTGGCTTTGGCGTGGATCTCAATGCAAAACCATTCGTCACGAGGAAAGGGCGTCTGGGACGGCGGCCTAAAAACGTTGCCATAGTGATACGTATTGCCCTGATCACCCTCGCAGCCGGGGGTCGCGCTCCCATCGTTGCAGCGCCCGGAGCGCATTTGATGCCAATAGACGTAGAAGTTAAATTCGTCTTGGTTGCTTGCGTCAAAGTCAAACCAAAATCCTCCGTCGCCGGGAGGCACTGTATTGGCGAGTCCACTCGACTCCCACGATTCTGTTCCCGCCGATAGCCTCACCCAATGATGAGGGTTCGCCGCCACGTTGGGAAAACGCGCATAAAAACGCCACCAAACTTCGTCGACCCGTTCGTCAAACAGCACACGCGGCGAAGCAGAAATGTATTCGTCGACCTCCAAGTCAGCGCTGGTCACCGTGGATCGCAAGTACGCTGCGCCCGCGCGTGCTGTAGCTGCATCGTTCTCGAGATGCAGGTACTTCGTGTCTTCGGACGGCGCGTCCCAACGTCCCCAGCCCTGTTCAAAGTCTTCATAGAAGAGCACCGCTGGATCGTCCGCAAGCCCCTGGCTCCCTGGGTACTTGGCGCTCAAGGTGTCACCCAGATCAGGCGCGCCACCATCGGCCACCGCCGCGCCGCCAGAACCGGCGACCGCACCGCCTGACGCTGTGGCTCCGCCGCTCCCGGTGCCAGTACCGGGTCCTGAAACACCAGTTCCTTGCCCATCCGGCGAATCACCAGACCCCCCGCAGGCCGACATGAGCAGTCCCAAGAATCCAACAAACGCCACACCCACCAGACTGCACGCCATCCGCATCAGTCCAGATTACCTCGGCGACGAAAGGTCCACCAGACTCAGGAAGCTCTGCCCGATGTTGCCGTTCTTCCCAGGGACAGTCCTCGCTCAGCCTACGCCAGCTCCGCGAAAATATCCGCATCAGACTCATCATGGCTCGCGGTCACGCAACGCACGATCAGTTGGTGCTCCCGAGGTTGGCTGTTAGCTTAGCCTCATGCGCTTACTCTTCTTAGCCTTTAGTGGATTGGTCGTGGGGTCATTGGGGACTGGTGGCTGTGGGGGAAGCGCCTGCAGTCAGATCGGCTGTGGGAACTCTTTCTCCATTACCTTTGAGGAGGGCTCCACCTGGGGAACCGGCAAGCATGAAGTGACGATCAATACGGACGACGAGGCACTGCGCTCACAGCACTGCTCTATCTACCCCTACTTCAGTGGCCGAAACGCTGTCTGCGAAGGCATCTACATGACGAGCAGCGCCGTCGGAGTCGACGGCGCACCCCAACGAATCACCCTGCAGATTACCGACGAAGACGGCTGGGTATTCAAAAAGACGCTCGAACCCAAGTACGACGAATCGTACCCGAACGGAAAGGACTGCGACAAATCCCCCTGCCTCACTGCGAGCGCCAGCGTCCTCCTCGACGGACCAGGCGAGCCAGCTGTGAAGACCTCTATCGACAACGACCGCCTCGCCTACTCCGATCCCGGAGGGGTGGGAGGAGCCGGCGGCTCCGGACAAGCCAAGGGGCACATCGGCGCGGCCTGTGACCAAACGAGCGACTGCTCACCCCCGCAGTTTTGCAGCAACGACTTCATGGGAGGCGAGCTTGTGTGCTCGATGTCATGCACGACAGACGCCGGATGCCCCGGCGACTCAAAATGCATGAAGGACATCGTCAGCGAAGAACACGAGCTCGTGAGCGGCTACTGTCTCCAGCCGTGCACGGACCAACGCGTTTGTCACGCCATCGGTAGCACCTGCCGTGAACAGCCCATCGGCAACTTCTGCTTCTAAGCCCTTGCTCAGAGCAGGACTTGAATGTGTCTTCAGTCGCAGTGCTTGCGCATCACAGCACGCAGTTCAAGCGTACCGATGGGCTTGGTGAGGTGCTCATTGAATCCGGCATCCGACGAAAGCACACGATCCTGAGGTCGCCCGTAGCCAGACACGGCAATCAACTGAATTTGCGACCCACATTGCGCGCGGACACGCCGAGCCACCTCGAAGCCATCGAAGCCAGGGAGTCCCAAGTCAACCAAGGCGATGTCCGGATTCTCCGTCAAAATCGTGTCAAAACCACTGGGACCATCATAGGCCGTGACAACTTGATGGCCTTCCAGCTCCAGGAGTTCCTGTTGAAGCATGCGAATGTCGTCGTCATCGTCGACGACCACCACACGCAGGCGGCGATCCCCCACGCTCTTTGAGTTCTCCTCATCCGCGTCGCCTGTGTTCGCCTCAAGGCAAAGCGGCAGTGAAACGCCAAAAACACTCCCTTTTCCAAGGCCGCCGCTTTCGGAAAGTACTGAGCCACCATGCAGGTGCACCAACTGCCGGACCAAGGTCAACCCCAGCCCCATGCCACCGGAGGAGCGATACACACCGTCATCCGCCTGAGCGAAAAGGTCGAACACACGAGGCAACATTTCTTTCGAGATCCCAATCCCACTATCTTTGACGCGGACGACGGCTGCGGTGCCCTCGCGTTCAACCGAGACCCTGACTGAGCCACCAGCGGGCGTGTACTTGAGGGCATTGGTGATCAAGTTGTTGAACACCTGCTCCATGCGGACACGATCTCCGAAAACACGCAGCTCTGTGTCGGGGCACGAAAGATCGTAGCTCAGCGAGCGATCACGAGCTTGACCCATCAGAGAATGATGACAAGCCCGAACGACTTCACACACATCGAACGCCCGGCGCTTGAGATTGATTTTGCCATGGGTGACCCGTGCTACGTCGAGCAGATCGTCGACCAAACGTGAAAGATGCTGCGTTTGCCGAGCAATCACGGAAAGATGTTTTTCCTTTTGTTCCTCCGAGCCATCTGCGCCCATGAGATCGCCTGCAAGCCGAATGGCCCCCAGCGGGTTGCGCAATTCGTGGCCCAACATCGCCAAGAATTGGTCGCGTGACTCGATGGCGCGTCGTGCCTCATATTGCCTTCTGCGACCGCGCAGGGACGCATGCACGGCAGCCAGCATGCTGCGCACTCGGACCGGACGATCGAGCAGAGTGACTTTGCCAAGCTCTAGCAACGGACTTTTCGCTCCGAGTCGCGAGCTTTGCCCGGCAGAACCAAAAACAACAAACGGGAAATCAGACCAGGGTGGCTGAGTGTCGAGGAACTGCTTCAACCGCGGATACTGCCCGGCGAGCATCTCCTCCGTCACAAGGGCTGCCCCAGCACCTTCCGCAATCGCTTCGCACACAGCGTTGATGGTAGGGCAAACCTTACCGTTTAAGCCATCGCGCTGGAGTAACTCACAAGTCAGATCCCCCTCGCGTCGATTGGCAGCACAGACGAGGACCGTCTCGGAGTCGTTGGTTTCAAGCGTGTTCACGCGTCCTCAACAATCAGGTCTCCCCCGCTTCCACCGTCAAATTTTGGCGCGCCGGAAAGGACGCTGTGAAAATTCACCATCGGCTCACTCATGTCGATGCCATTGCTTGAGAAACACAATTCGCGAATCGAATCCTCATGGCACCCGGAACGCTTCTTGAGCACCGAGATCGCTTTGCGCACCCGCCCTCGTGATTCAAAGTAGCGAAGCAGCACGATCGTGTCGGAGAGGTAGCTCACATCAAGTGATGAGCTGAGAGTGCCCCCAAAAGCTCCTGATTGCGCCACCGTCATGATGGAGGCAACGCCCTTCTCGCCGAGGTAGGAGAGCATCTCGTGCATCTGCAAGGTGAGATAGCGCGCCGCTGGCATGGCGTTGAAGTATCCATTGAGGCTATCAATCACCACTAATCGCACGCCTTTCTCCTCGACTGCGTTCTGAACGAGAGACGCAAACTGATCGGGAGCCAGCTCAGCAGGATCATTTTGATGAATGATGATGCGACCGCTCTTCACCAGATCATCAATCGGGCACCCCAGAGCGCGCGCCCGAGCGAGTAAGGTGCCAATCCGTTCCTCGAAAATAAATAGCGCTGCGTTTTCCCCACGATGCGCCGATGCTGCTGCAAAGTGCACTGCAAGAGCGCTCTTTCCAGTACCGGAGGGGCCAATGAACAGGGCCGCCGTGGAACGGTCAAGCCCGCCACCGAGTAGAGCGTCCAGCTTAGGTTCACCGCTTGAAAGAGGAATCGGCACAAAATCGGAGCGGTGTTCAGCAGCAATCAAGCGGGGGAAAACTCTCACGCCCCCCGGTTCGATAATGAAATCATGATAGCCACTGCGGTACTGAGAGCCACGCAGTTTGGCCACACGCATGCGGCGCCGATCGGCCCCGTACTCGATGGAAACTTGCTGCAAGGAAAGTACACCATGCACCAAGGTGGCGATGCGCACGTGACCATCAGCACTAGACACGTCATCGAGCAACAGCACCGTGCAGTTGCGATCAGCGAAGTGCTGCTTGAGTGCCAAGAGCTGCCGGCGATAGCGGACCGGCGTTTGAGAGAGCAGACGGACCTCAGCGATAGAATCAAGAACCACGCGCGCGGGTTTGAGCCTTTCGACTTCCTCAAGCAGGATCGCCATGGTCTCCTTGAGATCGACGTCAGCCGTTGCGTAAAGGGTGTTTTCCTCGCCCAAATGCAAGGTTTGTTCGGCACTCGACAGCTCGAAAAGATTCAACCCCTCAAGAGACCAACCATGCGACGCCGCCACCTGAGCGACCTCCTCCTTGCTCTCGGAGAGGGAAATGTAGAGGCACGACTCACCACGACGCACCCCCTCTAGCAAGAACTGCAGGCCCAACGTTGTCTTCCCTGCGCCGGGATCGCCTTCGATCAAATACAAACGATTCGCCGGCAACCCCCCGTGCAATACGTCGTCGAGTCCCGGTACTCCCGTTGTCGCCAGCTCCGCTCCCCGAATCGATGTACCCATGCAAAGGAAATATGCGAACCGCCCAACAAGTGGTCAAGCTATTCTACCCAGGATCCGACTCCAAACGTCAGAACCAACACGCCGCTGACAAATCACTCAAATGAAGTGAGGCATAATGCCTCAACACTCCACCTTGAAACGCAATCGATCGTGATCGCTATCGCGACGCATTCCATTCACCAAAACGTCTACAGACTGGCGCACCCTCCACTCAGTCGCGATGAAGTCTGAGAATATTTAATTGCGAGCTCTTGCTCGGCTTCGCGGAAGCCTCATACTCTAGCCTCAGGAAGAAACTGTCTCCGACCGTTTCCCTAAAAAGCGGCACCAAAGCCATGAACGCACTCGAACCCCTCTTCCACTTACTGCGGTTGGTTCTTGTTCTATTGGCCGTAGAATTTGGGACCGATCTCACAGAGGCCCCGACGCGCCATGTGGAAGTCGCGTCGGTTTCGGGTGTCTCTGCCACAAGCGCAACACCTTCGAGGCTGGACAACGGGGATCGTTCCCTGCCGATTGTTTCGGCCATGGAGCTCCCCCAGGAAGAAGGATTCCTCTTGGTCTCGGCGCACCCTTTTGTGCTGGGAACCGAGATCCTCTTCATCGAATCTCCCGTCTTCCGCGAGGAAGCGCGCATCTTCGGTCTCCGTTGGCAGAATTTGACCACACGTGTCCTCTGGGAAAGTGCAAGCGCGCGCGGCCCCCCGACGCGTGGATGAGTTCATCCTCCGCAGAGGCGTTTGAAGTCGAGCTAATCCCTTCAACGCGCTGACGTTCCAGAGTTGAAGACTCTGTCGAAAAGAGACTCCACCCATCACAACGGGTGTGAGCATCGCCTTGATCTCAGTTGGCATGACCCTCGGAGCGTCCGTACGCGTCCATCAGTCAGCCACTCGCTAGCGCTGCCCACCGAATCGCTGCGGCGCATGATCGAACTTTGTCCAGTACTCAGCCCTCAGGAGGGCTTGTCATGAAAACTCAACAGCAACTACTCCACACATCCTCAACACTGCAAAGCGCAATTGAAAACTCTCTCGAGAAACCTCAAAGCAGCCCTCAAACAACCAAGAAGCCCTCGGAGACCACGAGTGTTGCCGCGATTTTCTCTGCGATGAGGGAGATCGAGGAGGAGGATTTTGATCCCGACATTCTGCAAAAACTAGGAGGCCCCCAGTACGGAAAAAAGCGCTGGACCTTTGGCAACAGCGCGACGCTCGTTGAAGGAGCGCCAAAAGAGTCACCTTGGGTGAGCGCGGGATGGATCGTTGTGCCATCTGGTCTCACGCTGCTTTTGCTCGTGGCGATGTTGTACGCATAGGCGAGTATGCCCGACTTCTGCCGGCGCAAGGTTCCACACTGGCACAGGTCCTGCTTAGTAGCTGGCATGACTTCAGCAATCCGCCATCTCGCTTTACAAAACCATGACAAGAGTGTCTTGAACCAACGACCCGTTGGCACAAGGTTGGCTCAAGGCCGCGCGCCAGTAAGTCGCAAGGGAGCCGCAGCGACGATGACATTCGTTGCTGCCATCTGCCTCGTCAGCTGCAGCAGCGAAAGCAACCCAGCGGATCAACCAGATTGCACCACCAACTCGGTCCCCGGTCTTGAGATCAAGGTCAAGGGCGGTGGAGTTCCTCCACAATCCGCAGATGAGGCTCCTGCCCTTGGCGGTTCCCATGCCGGCGGAGCGGGCGGCGGTGAAGGGAGTTCGGACGAATGCGTCGCTGTGGTGGCTCTCAAGGACGGCGACTACTCAACACCACCCGAGTGCTTCCCAGCAGAAGACCCGGCCGATTGCATCTGTTACGGGGCCCGTGAGCGCGCTGGCGACTACATCGTCACAGCCACAGTCGGACCTCAGAGCCAAAGCCAATACGCAAAGGTCACCAACGAAGACGAGTGCCACGTAAAAACCACCCAAGTCACCTTCAAATTCTAACCCCCGCCCCCCGCACAAGCGAATGCGAAGTGCCGCCCCCTCCTCGCACGAGGCGAACGCCCCCCCCGCACGAGCGAAGCGATGTGCCCACGCCACCCCGCACGAGCGAACGCGAAGTGCCGCCCGCCCCCCGCACGAGGCGAAGCCAATGTGCCGGCCCCCCGCACGAGCAAAGCGATGTGCCGCCCCCCCCCGCACGAGGCGAAGCCAATGTGCCGGCCCCCCGCACGAGCAAAGCGATGTGCCGCCCCCCCCCGCACGAGGCGAAGCCGATGTGCCAACGCCAACCTCACAGCAAAGCAACAAACCGAGGCACGCGACCCCCCGTCCGGGGGAGGAGTGACGAGGCGTTGAAAACCGCCGGCGACCATGTGGGAGCCGCCGGATTTTCAACCGGCGGGTGGGGGAGGCGCAGGAGGAGCTCTGCTCCGACAAGCCGGGGGGCCTCTGCCTCATCATTAGCCATAAGTCTGCTGCAAAACGATGGCGGCAGGAGTGACAAGTTCAAGCCCCCTTCGGATGGTTATGGATCCGGGGGGGCCGTCGCCCTTTCTGCCCATGTGTCCACCCACGATACCGATCAATGCGACCGCCTGTTGAAGGGTCAGTTCGTCGCCGACAGCATGCTTGCGGGTCCTTGTGAGCATGATTGCCGCATCGATTTCATGGCGACTCAGCTCGGATAACGCGGGCAGGTTTGGTTGTTCTCGTGAGAGTCGTTTGAGTCGTTCGATCCGGGCAGCCACAGCGGCGAGAATTGTGGCCCATCGCTTGATGGCTTCCAATGAGCGAAGTTGGGAAGATTCGACGTTGCAGGCGCCGGACTTCCAAGTCTTGTGAAACTCCTCGATTCTCCAGCGCAAAGTGTAGCTATTGAGGACCCTCAGGCTGTCTTCGAGGTTGCAGACTGGATAGTTGGTGAGGAGCTTCCATTCGATGCGCTCTTCCCCATAGGGGATCGGTCCGACTTCGCGCACTCGGACGCAGCAAAGCTCTGCCCAGTGCTCCTCGCTGCCTGCTTTGTCAATTCGCACTAGACACGCCACTTGTCGCAATTCGAGCAAGGCGATTCGGCCCTTGCGGTTGGGACCCGGCGGGATCGTAATACTTATCGTCCCCATCACCTTCTGTCGCTTCACGGTGGAGTGAAGCTTTCGGCGCGCACCGTCCTTTTTGATCGCGCGATTGACGTTGGAGCGCAGCGTGAAGAATCCGCCACTCCCGCAGGCTTCCTTCAGGAAAATGTTGCTGTCTGCCCCGCGGTCGGCGAGGTACCAAGGCGTCGTTTCACGTCCAGCGTTCTCAAAGCGTTTCTTCGCCTTTTCAAGGCACTTCGGCCAGTAGATGGACTCACGCTCCTCCGGTGGACCTTGAGGAATCCATTTTCCTCTCTTTTCATCGTAGCGCGTGCTCCTCTTCTCTCGCCAAAGCCACGTTTGCTGGTCGATCAAACCGACCGGCACCCCCTGATCATCCATCGCATAGGCACCCATAGTTTGAAGGGCTCTTCGCTTCCCACTGCTGCGGTCCCCACCCGGCCCCAAGCCCTTGGATTTTTCCCTGTCCGTGAAGCTCAGACTCGTTTGGTCCATCGCAACATAGGTGATAGGCGAGCGGCACTTTTGTGCCGTCGATTCAAACATCGCCACGGCGATAGCCTCGGAGTCCAACCTTTCGCTCTCAAGAAAACGAAAGGCTGCCTCCTTTTGCGCCACGGTACCCATCACTTTGGTGACAGTCCCACCCGGCCGCTCCGCTCCCGCAGCGGCCATGTCTATCAATCGAGACACCAGCCGCTTGTCAGCTAGCTTCGCTCCGCCAAAGGTCTCACTCGCCCACACAGATGTCGTTTCCATGACTGCATAAGCGGTCAGCGTGGGAAAAATTCCCGCTTACGAAAACTTGTGATCAATGATGAGGCCTCTGCCCCCCAACAAACAAACGCCACAAACAACAAAGGCCCCGCCGAAGCGAGGCCCATGCCGTCTTTAGCAACAACCTAAGACTTAGAAATCACCGTGGCTGTGCCCGCCGCCGCCGCCCGCAGGCTTGTCGTCCTTGGGCTTGTCAGCGATGAGTGCCTCGGTGGTCAGCATCAAGCCGGCCACGCTAGCTGCGTTCTGCAGCGCGGAGCGAACCACCTTAGCGGGGTCGATCACGCCAGCTGCAACCATGTCGCCGTACTGGTCGGTGCGAGCGTTGTAACCGAAGTTACCGGAGCCCTCACGAACCTTCTGGACCACGATGGAACCTTCGAGACCGGCGTTGCCGACGATCTGACGGAGAGGTTCTTCGATGGCGCGACGGATGATGCGGACGCCAACGGCTTCTGCATCGGTCACCTTCAGGTCGTCGAGAACGCTCTGTGCGCGGAGCAGCGCAACGCCGCCGCCAGGCACAATGCCTTCTTCAACCGCTGCACGAGTTGCGTGCAGTGCGTCTTCTACGCGAGCCTTCTTCTCCTTCATCTCGGTCTCGGTAGCAGCACCGACCTTGATGATAGCAACGCCGCCGACGAGCTTCGCCAGGCGTTCCTGGAGCTTCTCGCGGTCGTAGTCGCTCGTAGTGTTCTCGATCTGACCACGGATTTCAGCCTGACGACCCTGGAGCTGCTCTTTGCTGCCGCCACCGTCGACAATCGTCGTCGTGTCTTTGTCGATGACGATCTTCTTGGCGTGGCCAAGATCGCTGATCGTCACGTTCTCAAGCTTGAGACCGAGTTCTTCGGAGATCACCTGACCACCGGTGAGAACAGCGATGTCCTTGAGCATTTCCTTACGTCGATCACCAAAGCCGGGAGCCTTGACTGCAGCGCAGGTCAAGGTGCCACGGAGACGGTTCACAACCAGGGTTGCCAGAGCTTCGCCTTCGATGTCTTCCGCGAGGATGAGAAGGGGCTTCTGCTGACGAGCGATTGCTTCAAGAACGGGAAGGAGATCCTTCATGTTCGTGATCTTCTTCTCGCTGATCAGGATGTAAGCGTCGTCGAGAGATGCTTCCATGCGCTCGGTGTCGGTGCAGAAGTAGGGGCTGAGGTAGCCACGGTCGAACTGCATACCTTCAACGACGTCGAGGCTGGTCTCGGCGCTCTTCGCTTCTTCAACGGTGATGACGCCTTCTTTGCCGACCTTCTCCATTGCCTGAGAAAGCAGCTTACCGATCGTCTCGTCGCCGTTTGCCGAAACAGTACCTACCTGAGCGATCTCATTCGGGTCCTGGGTGGGCTTAGCCTGCGCAGCAAGCTCCTTCACGAGGGCTTCAACCGCGATCTCGATGCCGCGCTTGATTTCCATGGGGTTGTGGCCAGCTGAAACCAGCTTGGAGCCTTCACGGAAGATTGCTTGAGCAAGAACCGTCGCGGTCGTGGTGCCGTCACCAGCTACGTCGGAGGTCTTTGAAGCAACTTCGCGCACCATCTGTGCGCCCATGTTCTCGAACTTGTCCTCAAGCTCGATTTCCTTAGCAACTGTCACACCGTCTTTGGTGATCGTGGGAGAACCGAAGCTCTTCTCGATCACAACGTTGCGGCCCTTGGGCCCCAGCGTCACTTTGACAGCGTTCGCAAGAGCGTTCACTCCAGCGAGGATTTTATTGCGCGCTGACTCGTCAAACGCGATTTCCTTTGCAGCCATTTCTTATTTTCTCCTAATTCAAAAAAAAGAGGCCGTTAGGCTTCGATAATGCCGAGGATGTCATCCTCGCGCAGGATGAGGTGCTCTTCACCGTCCAGCTTGACCTCTGTGCCGGCGTACTTGCCGAACAGAACGCGGTTACCAGCAGCCACGGAAAGCTCGATGCGCTTGCCGTCTTCCACCTTGCCGGGGCCGACTGCGATGACTTCACCCTCGATGGGCTTCTCTTTCGCGGTGTCGGGGATAATGATCCCGCCCTTGGTTTTCTGTTCTTCAGCAACGCGCTTTACGATGACGCGGTCTTGCAGTGGACGAATCTTGCTAGCCATTGAGCAAACTCCTGTTTGGTAAGGTGGGGTTTCCCCCAGGGCGCGGGACAATCCCGCTGAGACATCAAAAAGGCTTTTCGAACCGAAAGTCGTTCCGTAAGCCATTGAAACTATTGTGTTTCTGATTTGGCACTCGACAGCTTCGAGTGCTAGCAGGCCCGCAACGTATCCACTCCGCGAGGGGTGTCAACGGGATGAGGTCGCAATTTCTTCACTCGGTCGAAAGAAAGAAAAGGCGATGAAATAGCTGTGAAATCCGCTGAACAGGGGCGCAGCTGAGTCCACCGGTGTCGCAGCAACAGTGCATACTAGCTACAATGCTCGTGATTTACTGCTTTCAGAAAATACTGAGCATTCTACCGATCATTTCACTCGAAGCACTTTTTCCTCTGAACTTCCCGTTCGCTCGGCCGTCAAGCAATTCGGAGCTCCTCATTTGAGGTGACCACGCCAGAACTATGGGAGTGCAAACCGACGCATCCGAATCGGACGAGTTTCGAGCATTTGCGCTGAAGGCCGAGCGGGCGGGTCAAGAACGGCTCACGCGCAGAGTCACTCGAATTCTGCTGGCGCTTGCTGTTCTCGCCTGCGGCGCTGCCTTTCTCGAGAAGGGAAACGACCCACTCATCACCGTTGCGGTCTACGCGCCCATCGTCGTGATTCTGATCGGCGGTGACGTGCTCTGCCACTTCAAGAAGTACCGCGCCACCGGTTGGCTGGTCAGCACAATGTTCTGGCTGGTGATCTTCGCGGTAACTTGGTTTTTCGGAGGACTCACCCACGGCAAAGGCTCTCTCTACCTCGTCGTGATTTTGGTCGCGACGGCCACGCTTGGAAACCGGGCAGCGGTGATTTTTACGGCGCTCAGCATCGGGAGCACAGGAGCCATCGTGTGGGCGGAGATCGCTGGGCAACTACCATCGTCATTGGCCCCAGCTTCTCCCATCAATACCTGGGTCGCGGTGAGTTGCGCGCTCTTGATCACTGTCTCATTGATCCGCTTGATTGTCTTAGGAACCAGGCAAGCGTGGACAAGCGCCGCGCAGGCACTCGCCGAAAAGGACTTCGTCGAGCAAAAGTTTCTGCATGCTCAGCGCACCGCCCCCATTGCTCGCCTTGCTAGTGGAGTGGCGCACGATTTCAACAATCTCCTCAACGTGATGAGCGGAGTTTCCTCCTTGCTGCGTGATGCACCGGGCGAAGACGTGGAAGAGCTGCTCGATGAACTCGACCTCGCCACTACCCGCGCCACGTTGATGACAGGGCAATTGCTCGCGCTCAATCGCAAGCGCCCGGTCGAACCTCGTTTGCTTGATCTCACGGTCACCTTGGAAACGATCACACCACTCATCGCTCGGCTGATTGGCGACTCCATCACCCTGAGCTTCGAAGCTGTCGGCCATCCCACGCTCGTTCGAGCTGACGCTGGGCAAATGGAACAACTTCTCCTGAACCTCGCCGTGAATTCTAAAGAGGCGATGCCGAATGGCGGAAGCCTGACGATTCAAGTCGACGACGTTCAAACCGAAGACGAAAAATGGATCCGTCTCCGCGTAAGCGACACCGGCGAAGGCATGACCGAAGAGGTGCTCAAAGAAGTCTTTACCCCATTCTTTACCACCAAGATCAAGGGTACCGGTCTAGGACTCGCCACAGTCCATGACATCATCGAAAAGCACGACGGCTCTGTACGGATCGAGAGCCAAGTCGGCCAAGGCACGCTGTTTGAAGTTCTTCTCCCCAGCACCGAGGCCGCAGATGAACGCTCAGAACCTTCTCTCGCGGTGATTTCCCCGCGCGGTACCGCTCGCATTCTTCTCGTAGAAGACCACGATATCGTTCGACGGACGAATCGCCGACTTCTTGAATCGAGCGGCTACGACGTGACCACCGTCGCCAACGGTCTGGAAGCGTGCTCGCTCATCGAAGGAGGTGCGCCGTTTGATCTCATCATCTCCGACATCAGCATGCCGGTTCTTGACGGGACAAAAATGGCGCTCCGCTTAAGCGAGCAAGGCTGCTTGACGCCTCTTCTCTTTATCAGTGGCCATGTCCATGAAATGCCGCCAGAACTCTACGGACTCTCCACCAAGACGTCGTTTCTCGGAAAGCCGTATTCGGGAGACACCTTTCGCCTGCGCGTGAACCAATTGTTGCGCGGCAAAGCTTCGGCGAATGATAGCGGCTTGGGCACGCCCGCGGTCCACTAGCTTCTGGGACTCTCTAAAAGAACTCCGCGCCGATCGCGATTTCAAGATCGAACAGTGTTCTTCCCCACGGTTGCGACATCGGAAAGAAAACCGGGCTCAGACTGACGCGGACTCGCTCGAGAAAGGTGAGGTTCAAGGGCACTTGGATCACGGGCTGCGAACACACGCGCGAATCACCCGACACCTCGGCTTCTTCGCACGGCTCCGCTCCAATCGCATCCTCCACGGCAAACTGATAACCACCACGCAGGCCCATTGAAGTTTGCGCGATGATCCCAGACAACGGCAAAATGGCGAACTCCACCCCAAGTGCCACAGTGCCACCAAACTGATCGGGTCTATCTGTCAAAAGACTGCGCAGGTGATTGATCCGCGCATCGGGATTCCAATACCACCAGGGACTGTCGCCGATGCGCCCGAGGTACCCAGCGCTCAGGGAGCTACCGAGCAGGAAATACCAACGGCTCGCTGGGGGTTCATACTGGATTGAGTTGACCATCATGCGCCCCACCGTGAGCACTACTGTGCGATCGGTAAAGTCGGGTTGGGCGTTGGAAAGCGCCCCCACCATTTCGGCCAGCTTGCGTCTAAACATGCGTCGACCCTTTTTCGACTGAGAGCGCGACAGTCCTGAATCACGGAACTCGAACTCGTAGTCGCCCAGCTTTCGCATGACGAACCCAAACTCACTCTCTTCGATTCTTCGAAATGGCGAGGTCTCGGGCGGCGTGTCGAATCGCGGATCCACCTGGGGTGGAGGGAGTCCGCCTTGAGCCCGTTTGCATTGCAAATGGTCCCGTTCAGCAGCCACATCCTGCGACAGCAAACGGCAATTTGACCACAATCGCTCAATCGTCACCTGCAGGAGAGCCCGAAAGTTCGCCAGCTTCGGGCCCTCACACAGAGACGTTAAATGCTGGTAATGGTCCGGCTCAAGGTAGGCTAGCAGGCAACCCAATTTGCGATAGCGCCCAGGCACCTCCGTGGCTGCCCCGCGAAAATACTCACCGGTGGTGAGCAAGAACGGTTCGACGCCAAGCATCGAGCCCGAGTGATCTCGCAAGTCGCGATAAGCCTCATAGCTTCCAAGATGGAAATCGAAATCGCGGAAGTCATGTTCGAAGAATCCGAAGAATGCTTCAAGCAGCTCACTTACCGGCGGGTAAGACGCTTCCATCAACCAGAGCCGTCCAAGAGCGTGAGGATTCCGCTCCGCTAAGGTAGCGAGTTCCCGGCCGCGAGCGCTACTGATCGCCTGACTGCCCAGTCGAGCGAGCAAACCGATCAAAGGATCGTCCTTTTCGATTCCAACGTCCTGTTTCGTCACATAAAGCGGATAACTTCGCAGTGATGGATCGATGTACCCATAGACTGCCTCGGGACGTTTGCCTCGACCGCCGCTGGGAACGTCTCGAAACGTGGTCTCGCCGTCTTCGGATATGAGGAGACCTTCATGGGCAATATCGGTGGCCAGTCCCAATGGATTATTGTCAAACACACCTCCATCGACAAAGGTATCAATACGCGTCGCTACTTCGCAGTGAGGGGGCGTCTGACTCGACTCCTGGAGATCGCTGCTAGTACGGCGACTCGTCGTGCAATGTTCTACGGTAACAGGTTGAAAAGCCACGGGGAACGCTGCCGAGGCGAGGATCACCTGGGTCAGCGACTGCAAGTCGCGCGCGGCGAGCAAATCCTCCCCATCACTGAAAGGTAACAGCGGGCGTTCAAAGCTTTGGCTCACATCCAGATAGTTCTCAAAACGAGGTGCGGGACTGGAGCCGCGACCCTGAATCCTCATCACAAATTTTTCAGCAAGTCGTGGCACCACGAGACCATCCGCCAGATGAACCTCGAGGCCTTTTTCCCGTGTTGTGGTCACACCAAGAGCAAAGTCACAACTTGCAGGGAGCCCCTCCTGGATACGTTCGGTGACGAGAGCCACACCACGCTCCAGAGGCTCGCGCGTAAAAATACTGTTCTGCTTGGCCAGATCGGGAACAAACAATTGATTCAAGCCGACATTGACCCAGACTTGATAACCCAAAGAATGCTCAGGCTCTTCGACTGTTGAAAGGCATGCTTCGGTCCCAGCAATCAGAGCGTTTGCGCTACCAGCCGACGCGCCTGTCACGACCTTGAGCTTGGTGGATCCCGGAGAGCGTCGTAGCGCTTCGGTGAGCAGGTGAAGCAAACCCGCTTCGTAAGAACCCAGAGAAACACCGCCCGCGACAGTGAGCGTAAGTGTGTCGGCTTTCTCGGGGAGTTCAGCGGACGGGTTGGTTTCGAGCCAAGCAGCCCGCTTTCGCTTCTCGCGCTCGAAGGCCTTCTTGAGCACGCTGTCACGCTCGGAGTTGACGTCCTCTGGCGGGAGATCGAGTTCATGTTCCAGCGGCGATTCGTCTCGGGGAGCGGCGACGGCACCTTCTGGCTGAGGGGCCTGAGTCTGACTCGCCGCCGGCTCAGCAGCAGGCGGTGACTGTGATGAATGGGCTTGACCCTGCGCGCTGATCGGCATCAACAATGCGCCGAGGCCTAAAATCCCATGCGACCAGCCAAACCCCGTGCATGAGCTCTTCTTTCCCCAGTTCATGAGGCGCATTTTCTCGCCAATTCGTGAACAAACAAACAGAAAAAAGAAACCTCGGCTCACTCATTTCGTGTTCACCTACTTGGATAAGCTGTTCTAGTCTCGTCCAGAGCACGTCGGCTCTTTTCAAACAGCAGCAGCCCTATGAAACACATCGTTCTCACTCTCGCACTTTCTGCGTCTTTCGCCTTTTTACTCGCCAAACCGGCACTCGCTCAGATCAGTGAGTCTGATCTTGCTCCAGCGGCGGAAACGGACGAGAGCGACGCAAATCCCGTTGCAGCTGAAGCCGATCCTTCGGCAGACACCGCGGCTGCTGCTTCCGAAACAGAGCCAGCACCAGCAGAAACAGAGGCTGCTCCCCCAGAAATAGAGGCTTCAGCAGAAGCCGCGTCCCCCGATCCAGTGGAGACAGCTGTCGAAGAACCTGCTTCGGCAGAAGCCACATCCCCCGATCCGGTAGAAACGACGCCACCTCTCGCAGAAGAACCCACAGCCGAAGAATCCGTCAGCAGCGCTGATCTGGATCTTTTCCTGAAGCGCCCGCCAACGCCCTTCGATCAAGGACGATTGCGTCTGGGAATTGGCCTGGGCTGGACAAGTACCTCACGAACCGACTGGTTGATTCTGGGAGCCGGCCTCGGTTTCTACGTCATCGACGGACTGGAGGTCGCCCTCGATTCTACATTCTGGGTAGTGGGCGATCCTTTTGTCGCCACCCTGACTCCTGGACTGCGCTACGTGTTCATTCAATTGCCCAGCGTCAAACCGTATATCGGCGCTTTTTACCGCCACTACTTCGTCGGCGACGGCTACGACGACACGGACTCATTGGGCGGACGACTGGGCGTCTACTTCATGCTCTCCAAGAACGCGTACATCGGCGGCGGGATTGTCTATGAGCACTTTCTCGACGACGACCTATTTGCCAGCCGCGACCAGTTCTATCCCGAGACTCACCTTCTCCTTCGCGTTCTAGAGAGCCTTTGACGGAAAGCTACTTCACGCGAAAGAGCAGGTCGAGTTCCCGCTACGATCTCCTGTTCGAGAGACCTCACCGCGCGACTTCCTGCCAGCAGCTCAACTGAATCGCTGCATCCTGCGAACGGTGCGCAAATCTGATCGCTACCTGAGCAATCAGTTTCCTCAACAAGCGCACCGCTCTCATCGCAACGCTGCTCCACCACGCCCTGACAAGTCACCAGGTTCTCTTCATCGCAATCAAGCTCCTGATAAAAGTCACCCAGTCGCAACGTCGCAAGCCAACTCTTCGTTTGGAACTGTAGCTCAAGACTTTTAGTCTCCTCGCTGAACTCCAAGTTCACTGAGCGACTACTGCGCACCACGGAAAATCCGGGTTCGACTTCATCGCTCAGGATGATCGGAAACTCGGTCTGAAACGGGATCGGCTGACTCCCTTGCTGCACCATGCCCACAAGCCGCACAGAATTGTGACCGAGCTCGGTTGCAGCAGAAAGTTCAATCGGTTTCGCAGCAGATCGCGTCGAGGTGAAGGCGTGATCGTACATCCATGATCGAACGCTTCCCGACAAGCCCTCAAGCATGCCTACGGTTTGTGGCTCTTCCTCAAGAACATTGACCACCGCTGACTCAAGCCACTGCAAGCGCGCACTTTCACACAGCTCGCCTGATTGAGTTCCTGCGCACAGGTAGAGCGGACCAACGGCAAGGCTCGCCTCAGTTAAGTCAATCGTGCCTCCACCATCTAAGTCGACCGTTTCCGGCTGACTCCCGCTGAGCTGCAAGTCGACTGCAACCAGCTCCTGCGCGCTTGAAGAACAACCGACCACGCCTGACACAGCCAGGGCAAAGCATCCAAAAGCTATTCCTCATAACGTGAGCCCCAAAGTTGCCATCACAGAAAGCGGCGCTCCTGCGACGATATGCTCAGCTGGTACGCGACTTGTCGGTTCACCAGGATGCCAATCAGACGTGTACACATATTCTTCGGCCGCATAGTCCGTATTGAACAGATTGTAGGCCGAGACAGTGAAATCAAATGGCCCCCAAAGCAGCCCAGCCGATGCATCGAGAAGGTTCCAAGGATCTCCCCATTGCCCGTAAGGTAAAGGGCGAGGAGAACGGAACGTAAAACCCAGCCCTGTCGTAGCCATCAAGGGGAAGCGCCCCGCTCTTTGCCAAATGACGTTCTTGGTCGCGATTTCTGCCCGCACAACGAGCGGCGGTACGTAAGGAAGGAGCTGCCCTTTCACGAAAGGGGGATCAGGTTCGCTGGCGGTTCTTGGCGGTGGCTCAAGCAGAGTCGCATGCACGTAGGTCACGGCGAGTGATCCAAGCAACCAGTGGGCTGGCCTCGTCGTCGCATAAAGAGTCGCCCCTTTTCTCAGGGTAGCGCCAAGCCGTGAGAGTCCACCTTCCGTGGGATCAAACGCCACGTCATCTGACATCGAGGTGAGGTAGCCAACCAAAGTCATCGAGAGCCGGTCGGCATCGTGCACCCGCAAGCCCAGGTCGGCTGAACGAACGCGTGCGAAGGGAGCATTCTCGCCGTCGTCCAACGTGCGCGCTTGGGGGGACCGATAACCCTCACCATAAGACGCCATGACACTCAAATAGTCATAGGGTCGCACCTCGACGCTGGTTCGCGGACCTGCAAAAATGCCAAGCGAACTACGCCGATAACCAGGCAGACTCGCATCTTGAGGACGGCTAACGGGAGCCAAGTTCCCGAGAACGTCTTCGACATCATAGGACAGCACGGTACCGCGAGCGCCCAGACGAGCTTGAACCATCGAGCCGAGTTGCCAATCCAAATCGCCCCACATGGACACCTGAAGTCCAACAATGTCCGCGTCCACGCGCGAGTCCCAGCGCTGATTGCGCACCGCAGCATCGATCATATTCTGCTGTTGGGAAATGGAATCAAATCGACCCTCTGCCCCCACCTCGACCGTCCCATGGGCCCAGCTTGAGGGAGTAAACGCCTCGGTTCTGTAGCGACCCGTCAGCCCTACCGAGTTCGTTTGATTGTGCTGCTCAATCAAATCTCCCCGGCCATAGACTCCTGCTAAGCGCTCGGATTGCTCCAGAAATCCGGTCGCGTTGGTGAGCACTCGAAAATCATCGTGCCCCACCCAGAGACCAATGCTTCCGCTCGCATGCTCAACTCCGCGATAGTCAGCAAACAGGCCAGCCATGATTCGCCCAGCCGATCCGTTTTGAGCCTCCGCGGTGGGGTACGAATAAACACAGTGAAAACACACTGACTCACTGTCGATATCGTCGCGGCGCAGCACCCCTGCGTGATCAGCTCGGGCGGCGTGAACAAAACCCACCGCGCGGTAGCTGAGTTCTCCCTCCCCAAAACGATGTTGAACAATCGCGCTGCCGCTCATGCCTCCGCGATTTTCACCGAAGCCAGAGCTTGAAGTGAAATGGGCTGCGCCAAAATTCTCACGCGCGCTCTCCTTAGGTGCCCAGACCAGGCTCTGCTGAAACGTGTTGAAAGAGCCATAAGAGCTGCGCACTTGAAGCCCCCGATGTTCGTCGTCCACGCCGAGGCCAATGGCGACGCTGCCGGCTACAGCAAAGTCGCCCTGAACAGGATCACTCACGCCCTCGCTCACGCGAAGTTCGTCCACCACTTCTCCAATCAAGAAATTCAAGTCAGCGTAGCCCTGACCATGAATGTGAGAAGGCAGATTGATCGGAAGACCCGCGACCGTGAACTCGATGTCCTGGCCATGAGCGGCATCAAACCCACGTAAATTGTAGGAATGCGCAACGGCTGGACCCTCCGATCGAGCGATGGTCAGTCCGGGCGCCGCCGTCAGAGCATCGGCGCCTTCCTGGCGCGGAGCAGTCTTGAGAACCTCCCGATGAATGAAGAAATCACTCGCACTTCGACGCTCGGTGCGCAGCTCGCGATCGCCGTGAACCGTGACTTCAAGGTGCATATCGCCTTCATTGTCCGTTGGACTCACCTCAGCCTGTGGCGGCACAGCTGCGCTCGGCACGGCCGCGTCCGGCATAGCTGCAGCGGCGGGCGGTGGAGTCACCTCTGGGGGAGGATCCGGAGTTGGCTGAACCGGCGCTTTGAAATCAATCGCTACCCGGATTTTCGCTGAGACCGCGATTCCGTCCTTGGTCGCTGGCTGGAATTCCCAGCGAGCCACGGCTCCCAGGGCCGCAGCATCGAACGCCTGCCCAGCCGACTTGCTGATGCTCAGACCACTCACCTTTCCGTCAGCGTCCAAGGTGACAATCAGCTCAACCCGCGCAGCATCAGTTTCTCCGGAGGGATATTCAGCAGGAACCTCACGAAGAACTTGGGGGCTTTCGACTTGGAGCGCTTCTCCCTCGCGCTCCGCATCTTGAGACTCGTCCTCATCAGCCGCGCGCTCATCGACAGCGCCGATCGGCCCTTCCTCCTCGCCTTGATCGGCGGGCAGCGCCTGCGCCAACGCCACTTCCGGCAAAGCAATGAGCGCCGCCCAGAGGCTGGGAAGGAGAAAGACGCTGATGTCGTAGAATCGCCGGCTCACGGGAAGCGGGGCTAGCAGGGCTTTTGCACTAATGCAATCGCCTTGCAATAGCGCATTGGGTGCACTTTATGGAATCTCAGGGATCTTTCCTGGGGCGATTTGACACACCGCGACTGAAAGTTGATGACCTAGGTTGAGGAGAAACCGCGACCAAAGGTGCGCGGAGAGGAACAGCATATGCTCAATAAGATCAAGATAGGACTGGCCGTGATTGGCCTACTCGGCGTTGGCATCTTTTTCGCGGTGAAGCACTTCACGGGCGACGGAAAAGTCACCGTAATTGCGCCCTTGGAAACTCCCATCACCGTGATGGCCAACGGAAAACCACTCGGCGACATTCCTGCCGGAGGCAACCAGCAGTTCACCATGAAGCAAGGTGAATACGAGATTGTCCTCACGAGTGAAGGACGCGACATCACCCACAAGATCGACGTGAGTAGTGGCAACTACGATCAAGTACTCCCGCTCAAGGAGCAATGCTTTGTCGTGTTTGATGTCGCCAAGTACGTGTACGAGATTGACGGCAAGAGCCAAGGAAAAGAATCAATCACCATTGAGGGTCGCTACGAAGCCGCCCCGTTCGACCGACCTAACGCCATGTACTTCACCTACGAAGAGATGCCGAACGAAATCAATGAGCACGGAACAGTGCACTACATTGATGAGTTTCCCTGCAACGAGATCAAGAAACCCGACGCAGAGCTCGTCGATCAGATCGTCGAATAGAGCCAAATCGTCGAATAAAGCAGCCCGGGCTTCTCCTTGCTAAAAGGCAAAGCCCGCGCCCGCGACGACTCCTCTTTCGCCCAGAGGAACGCCTTCGACAAAAAGATCAAAGCGGTAATCGAGAAGCAAAGAAAGTCCGGCCCCAACTTGGTAGTGATAGCGATCGGTTCCACGAATTGTGTCGCCATTGAGCTCCCAATCAGCCGGCCCACCGAAGGCACGGACGAGCGCGTAAGGGCTGAGCATCTTCCAGAAAGTCCAGCCCACCGACGCTCCCACGCGAAGATCGAACGCGCGGTATTTGCCCGAAGAATGAAAGCTATTTGCTTCAGTGCCTGCGAAAACCGCTGAAAGCTGGCCAGACAGCATCACAAACGGCACCGCTCCTTGGGAACGCAGGATGACATAAGAACTCCCGAGCATCGCCACCACACCTGGCGTCATCGAGAGCGTCGAGTCCATGGCGCCAAGCAGAGACGCTGAACCGAGCTGACCAGCGAGTAAAGCGCCAGCTCCGACCTGAAAGCTCAGGTTGGGCGTCGTACGCCACTCGGCCACCGCGACAGCGATGTGACGCGTCTGCTCCACTGTCTCACTGTCAGCCAGCGGGTCACCGGAGAAGACCAGCTTCGTCGATGTGAAGCCGTAGCTTGCCCCGACGTGCCACTTTTTCCTTTCCTTCTCCCGAATTTCCTCCAACGAACACACCGCGACCCCGCCGCTGCCAGCCGAGACGCCACAAGCAAGTGCTGGGCGATTCATCAAGAGCAACATCGCGAGCGCGCTAGAAAATCCGAAAATGGCTTGAGCCAGACGAGTCATGTCAGCTTTCAGTGCTGGGAGCGTCGCTCCATATCGATGACGACTGTGGGGGAACGACTTGCACTAGCTGATTCCAGAGAGCTTTCCAGCTCCGGACGACTCCGCCACCAGCCGAGAGCGTCCTCACGACTGAAGCAAAGTTCGGACTTGCGACTCAAGACTTCTAATTCAGCGAGCATTTCATCAGCAGAAGCAGGACGACGTTCTGGTGACTTTTCCAGGCAGCGAAGGATGAGCGCTTCAAATTGTGGATCGATGACTACATCTTGCTGACTCGGTCGCGGCGCCGGATCCGTCAAATGCTTGGTCAAGACCACCATCGTATTCGGTCCTTCAAACAGCGCCCTCGCCGTCAATAAGAAGTAAACCACCGCGCCCACCGCGTAGAGATCGCTTCTCTGATCCACATCTTGAGCATCGCTGATCGACTCCGGCGACATGTATTGCGGCGTACCAGTGAGTGAGTTCACCGCAGTCAATCTTGTTGCGTCCTTCTCGGCTGACACATCCTTGACGAGCCCGAAGTCGAGCACTTTGACGGTATCCGGCACCCCGCCGCGAAAACACACCATGATGTTCGACGGCTTGATGTCCCGATGCACGAGCCCTGCTTTGTGCGCCTCACTCAGAGAGCCGAGAACTTGCTTGAGAATGTGCAAGACGCGCGCTTGTCCGAGCGCCCCATAGCGGTGAACGAGGTCATGCAGGGTCATCCCGTTCAAGTACTCCATCGCGTAGTAAAACACGCCCTCGTCGGTATGACCGTAATCATAGATGGCAATGGTGTTAGGATGAGTCAGCTGCGAGGTTGCCTGCACTTCTCGCTCAAAGCGAAGCCGAGTGTTCTTCCCCATCTCATGCGCCTTGATCATCTTCACGGCAGTCGGGCGCCTCAAGAGAGCGTGCTGCGCCTGATAGACACTTCCCATGCCCCCCTCACCAATCTTCTTTTGGAGCGTGTATTGCCCGAGTCTTCGCGCCTCGTGGCGCAGCTGAGCGATCACTTGCCCCACGAAAACGAGAACAAGAGCGAGAAAGAGCAAGGTCCCCACGAGGACCCGGGTGACTCGACGAATGACATGGGCCGACTCCATCGCCTCCTCCCAGTCCACCTTGGTCACCAACCCAAATTCGTACTCAGGCAACCAAGTCCAAGCACCGGCGACTCGAACCCCTCGATAGTCCGTGTAACCTTGAACGTTGGACTCGGTGCGGCCATCCAATGCCGACCGGACTGCCAAGGTGAGGTCAGGGGTCCCCGGTTCCCGCAAGGTCAAGCGAAGCCGCGACTTTTCCTCCGCGTCGAGCAACCCAAGATCCTGCAACTGATCATCAAACCGGCTCGAGGAGAGCAGCAGACCACGGGCGTCAAACGTCAGTGTTTCCCCCGAAACGCCAAAGCGCGAGGTGCGCAGAACGCGCGAAAATGATTGCGCAGGGTCGATTCGAAACGCCAGAGCTCCATGCACCCCGTGCGCATCGCGGATCGCGCTGGCGACCCACATCACGTAATCATCGTCTTTCCCCAATGCGGCAAGTCGAGGTCGCGTCAGAACCGACTTTCCTGCATTGAGCCGCGCGAGGAGCGGCAAGAAGTCTGCGTCGTCAATTTCTCGACCGATGTCCTCTCGGTTATCTGATGCGATGATGCGGCGACCCGCTAACAACAGATAACCTCTGAATCCCCAATTCCGAAGAGTGGAATGGAGATGCTCCTCAAGCGCCCGAAGCCCCGCCTCGTCCGCAAGCACACGCTGCTCGGGTTCGGGCGTTGGCTGGCGCGGACGCGATTCTCGAATCAGCTCCAGAGCGGCGCTGCGTACTTCGTCTCGTGTGGCAGCGAAAGTAGAAGCCTTCTCTTGCGATCTCATCCACTCGGAGAGAGCCACCAGGTTCGTATCACGGAGCGTGGTGAGTTCTTCTCTGAGTCCACTCTCAAGTTGCGCCGTGACCACATGCTCGAGCCACAGGCCCCCCGCGAGGGCGAGCGCTGCGACTCCTAAGGTGCCCGCCAAGAGCCCGCGATTCCATTTCATGCGGGGTCAAGACTAGAGCACATCCCAGCAATGGTGAACCTCCGCCACCGCTCTCCGCGAGCAAGCGAGGAGCAGTGGCGAAGCGATGTTCAATTAAGGTGCGATCTCAATGGAGCTGCGATTCTTAATTGGGTTGCGACTTTCAATTGAGGTGCGACTTTCAATTGAGAGAGTGAGACGCCCCCTCATTGACCATCGTCGTGGCGACATGAGGTGCATTCTGGGCGAGGATCGGATCTGCCCCCAGGGTGCCCTCGAGCTCCGCCAAATAATCCCCACCACTCACGTGTTCCAACTCTGAACGCGCCTGAGTGAGTCTTTCTTCAATCTTGAGGCGCTTCGCCTCATATTCGTAACCAGGACGCTTGAGAAAATTCTCCAGAGACGCCACGTGTCGCATCCACAAGGAGACCTCTCGCTTTTGCTTCATCAGCAGGCGTGACTGGTACCATTCGCTCGCAAGCAAAGCTTCACGAGTGAAGAGTCCACGGATTTCCGGATCCGTGATGCCTTTCCCTTCGTAGTGACCATGAGCCATGATGTGAAGAACAGCCCGCAGTGGAGGGCACGCATGTTCGATGCTGCCGTCGTCAAAGTAGGCCTGTGCAGAAGCTTGTTGAGCTTCGACGATATTGTTCACACCGTCCGCGAAAACAGCCAAGTCCTGGGTTTCAGGGCGAAGCAATTCTTCGGTGAACACGGCGACTGGGTTGTCGAACACACGCCCAAAGTACATGTGCACAAAACGCTCGGTGATACGGTAACCCAAGCGGCTCGCCAATACTTGCTTGCCATCGAATTCGAAGTCTTCGATCTTCTCCAGCTCCCCGCGCTCAATCATCTTTTGTGGATCGCGCTCGGCGGGAAAGAGTCGGCACCAAACCTCGGGAATCAACAGGCTAATGTCGTGATCGACGCGACAATTCGGTCCAACCCAGCCCGCGGCGGTACTGAAACCTGCATAGCCCGTGAGCAGCATTGAAACGAGCGCGTTGTTCAAGTCAGCAGTCGCCGAAATGGCGTTGAAGGGCCCTTTCGTGAGAGCGCCTTCAGAACCGGCTCCTGTGGTGCTCGGTGACTTCCCGGTCACCGAACAGACGTAGTCCATAAAGAGCTCAGGCAACTCCTGATAATGAATGGGATTGTAAACGCACAGCGGACGAATCTTTTTCCCGTCGGCTTCATCCGGTGGATTGTTTCGACGACCGCTGAGCACGCTGATCACCGGAAACACGCAAGGCTCATTGGTGGCCACTCGTCGATACAGGCGTGCACCCATTTCTGCGAGGTAGCGATCTTGTGGGTGAGCGACATCGGGCCTGACCTGAAGGTAGCGGGGGTTCTTCGTCGGCTTGCCTCCGACTAAGCGAGGCTTCGCACTGCAAATATTCACTCCCGAACCCTCGCTCGCCTTCTTCATATGCTCCTGCATGGGCTGGGTGAAGAGCCCAAACAACGAAACCTCCTCGGTGAGATCGCGCATCTCGTCGGCTGAAAGCGGCTGGAAGTTCGACACAAACAAGCCAGGATCGGACATATCGATTTCGGTCTGCTTGTCGAATCCCGGATGCACAGCTTCATCGGGTCGCTGAAACAGGCGGTACTCGCAATTTTCTGCAATCTTCAAGCTGGGATGCGCCGAATACTGGTGAGGAAGACCTGAAATTTGATGCGCAGGCACAACGGTGCTCGCCGTGATGTCATCCTCCATCTGAACTTTGTCCGCCGCGATGAAATCCTGACGCAACTTATACGTACGCCAGGCGCCGTTCTTCCAGAGTCCGACGCGAAGATACGAACCAACAAGCTGACGTCCGTCGAGCTTCAACTCGTGGCCTGGCGCACCGTTGACGATATCCACAGCAAAGTGGCTCTTCCAATCGTCGCCCCAGCTTGGCCTGTAGAACTGCTTGATTGAAAACACGATCGCGCGCACATGGTTCGGGATCGCGCGCAGGTAAGCGTTATGCTCATCGGTATAAAGCTGCGGATTCGGGGTGAGCAGCTTCACCACCGATCCGAGCGAACGATCGGGCGAGAGCAGCGAACGACCTGGATCCTTTACTTGCGACTCACGGAGATCAGGTCGAATACATTCCGAATAGTTGCGCTCGATGATCTCCGCGACGTAGCTGATGTCCTGGTCGTAATCTCCAATGTAAATCGGCCCGTAAATCACGGCATCGTTCAGACTCTTGGAGATTTCGCTTTTTCCACCGCCCGACACAGTGCACGGCTTGTGACAAAAAGTCCCTTCAGGAACGGTACCAACGAGTCGCCAAGTGGGGGCCGTGGCATGCCTTTGAAGACGCACCTTGTAGCCGCTCGGATGCAAGTAAACATGGTCAGGGAAGCACTCGAATGCTTTGTTCTTGACCGCGACTTGTCCAGCGTGCGTTCTGGGTCGCCAAGTCGATTTCCATGTCCTCGGGCAAGATGTGAATATTCGGAAAGCGCTTGTCGGTCGCATAGCCTTCCTCATGCACAATCACACTGTCGCCAAGCAGCTTCAGCGCTTCGCTGAAGCGATGATCGGTTCCGATGATGCGGGCATCAGCCAAGAACCGTGAACCAAGACTGTACGTAGAAAACGCGAGCGCTCCGCCCGAATGCTCTTCTTCGGCCAAGCCGTAGAGATTCGCCGAAAGGCCGATCTGCGTTTTGACTTCTTTCTTACAGTAGCCGAAGTAATTGTCAGCCAAGATCGTCACCATGACACCGCGCTCGTCACGCAGGGTGATCTTGAAGGGCGAACCATTGTTATAAAGTTCGTGCGACTCGACGTAACACATGCCGGACGCCTTCTGCTTCTCAGTTGCTTCGGAGACATGAGGCAAGCCCAGGTCCTGCTTCCGCAGTCCGCGCAAATGTGGCGCCAGGATCACGCAGCCGGTGTGACCGGTCCAATGTTCGACATCGAGCCCGGCGTCGTTCTCGGGCAAGTGGGGTCACCTGCGTTCCCGAAAATGCTCTCCACAAAATCCAGGTTCGAAACCAAACCACCGGGCGCAAAGAAGCGGACTTCGAGTCGCTTCTCAGGGCGCACTCCAGGCACTTCTGGAGCCACGAGCGGTCGCTGCAGCAGCGACACCATCGTTTGGACCGGCGTTTCCCAATTCGCAGTAAAGGGCAGCGTATTCAGGTCGTCTGGAGGACTCAGCGCAGCGCGAAGCAGCCGCGCATAGGCAATGAGCGGTACTGCAACTTTGTCGGCGGGAACAGGCAGCCCGTAGTCGGCGACGTGAAACACGCCCTTGGTGGTGCGACGATCGTTGACGGGATTGTGAAGAACACCGTTGTCCAGGCGGTAACTCGACACGTGATCGTTGTAATACTCGCGCTCTCCCTCCGGCAGAGAAAGCTCTCGAGAAAGACCGTAGCGATCCACCACCACCGATTGACTGGGTAGACGCACTACCTCGCCTGTAGAAGCGAGTACGTCATCGAGGAACTTCTGAATGCGCTGATCGGGTGGTGGCAGATGCCCTGTGAGCAGGCGACTCTGCTCCGCGTAACGCTGAAACAAGTCCCCCGCGAGTTCGAGAACATCTTCTTCTTGATCCGCGCTCGGGACTACGAAGCCTTGAGCTGCGAGCTTGACCACGATGCTTCGATGGAGCGCTCCCTGATCAACCACTGGCTGCCCACCGTCCTGTCTGAGACCAACATACCGTTCGAGATTTTCCATTGCCGACATGGGTGCCTTTTACCAAGCAAAACCCATCAACTCCCAGAGGATTCGGTGTTCAGTAAAGCAACGTGAGCCCTGGCAGATCTCGGTTTCTGCAGAAACACTTTCGTGACATCGCGCATGCGAATCGCGCAAACCATGCGTCGCCCGCGCCTGAGGTCACCCGTTGAAAAAGCGGCCCTCCGTCCCAATGAAATCATTCAGTCAAGCCGATGTCCCCAGACGACCAGGTCGACTCGCGAAAAAGTTGCGCGTTTCCAGGAGTTTCAGCCGGTTTCTTGGAGATTTCGGCGCCGCGCATGCTACGGCTCCAGCCTTAGCCGGCCCCATGACGCAACCACCGACCGCCACCCACGGCTGGCCTGACCGCCTGCTCCTCCGCCTCACACAATTTTCTGCGCAGCGCCCCCTGCTCGTCATGATACTGGCGACGCTCGTCGCGCTGGGGTCTTGGATTTACGCGAGCCAACTCCGCATCGAAGGAAGTTTCGTCGCGCTGCTCCCCAGCGACAGCCCGACAGCGCACCGCTTTCAAGAAACCCTCGACAGAAAAGCAGGTGGCAACAGCACGTTGATCGTCATGGTGCGTTCCGACAATGCTGAGGACAACAAAAGACTATGTTGACCTGCTCAGCCAGGACCTGGCCGAGCTTCCGAAGAGCCAAGTTTATGCTGTCGAGAAAGGACCAGGCGAGGCGCAGGTATTCTTCGAAAAGTGGAAATGGCTCTTCGCCACCGAATACGACCTGGCGCTACTCAAGTGTCGCGTGGAACAAGAGCGCATCAAGCGTTCGCCCGGTTACTTGGGGCTCGAAGATGCTTGTGAAGATTCAGTCGTCGTTCCCGAGCGCGAGGGAGAAGTCACTGTACTGCCGCCCGGCGAATGCAGACACCTCGGCAGAAGGTGAAGCGAACGTTCCTGCAAAGCCTCCCATCAATGAGTCTGAGCTAGAAAAGTTCGAAAGAGCAGTTGGAAGAACGACTGGAGGCGCTTGATCGCTATCCCAGCGGCTATTTTCAGGACGAAGCGGGGACGACTTTTTCGATCATGATCCGCGCGCCATCTGCGGGGATGGGTGAGTTCAAGAGCGACAAGCTGTTCGAAATCGTCCAAGGAAAAGGCGAATTCCTACGCCAAGGAGTTTCCTCAGCTGGAAATCGGTTACGCAGGGGACATCCCGAACGCGATTGAGCAACGAGATGCCTTGATCTCCGACATGGCCACGATCTCGATCATCGCCGTCGCTCTCATTCTCGGCGCGATCATCATTTTCTTTCGTTCGGTGATCTCGCTGCTCCAAATAGGATTCTGCGTCACCATCGGCTGCGGACTTTCCTTCGCCGTCGCCATGGCGGCCTACGGACGTCTCAACACTGCCACCAGCTTTCTCGGTGCGATCATTGCTGGCAATGGCATCAACTACGGAATCATCTACCTGACGCGCTATCGAGAGTTGCGCACGGACAACCTCCAACAGCCCTGGCCCTGGAACGCGCTGCGCTTTCAAGTCGCAAGGGCACATGGCTCGCAGCTCTCGCGGCGGGCGGCGCCTACTCGGCCTTGCTCCTCACCTCATTTCGAGGCTTCAGCGAATTTGGACTAATTGGCGGCGTCGGCATGGTCTTCTGCTGGATTGCGACCTTCGTGGTTTTGCCCGCCCAGATTTCCCTCACCGAACGCTGGATGCCCAAATACGCTGAGCGAGTGCGGCCAACCTTGCCCGTACCACTCGGCTTCGTGGGTCGTCTGGCCGAACGTCACAGCGCTGCGGTCCTTTGGGCTGCGCTCCTTTTGACAATCGCTGCTGCCTATCCGCTCAAGGATTATCTGCAAGGACCCTTGGGAATACAATTTCTCGAAGTTGGGCAGCAAATCGAGCAGGAAGAGTGGTGCGGGCCAATGGAGCAAGAGTGCCAACAAAGTCTTCCGTTCGCGCGGCTCCCCCATGCTCGTCATGGCCCGAGACGCAAGCCAAGTGATCGGACTCAAGTCCGAACTATTGCGTCAAGACCAGAGAGTCACCGAAGGCGCTTACATCGAGCGCATCGAGACGATCTACGATCGCCTCGGCGGCAGTCCCGATGTCGTCAGTGCCAAGCTCCAATTGCTCGGCGAGATCCGCACAGAAATCGATGATGTTCTGCCTCGTCTGGGAGAGAAACGACGCTCGGATCGCAAAGCGCTGGCGTCCTCCTGAATACCTCCGCCCGCTCAATGCGAGCGATCTGCCGGATCTCATTCGCAGCCAGTTCACCGAAAAAGACGGCACCATCGGCACGCCTCTCTACGTCTATTTGAACCGCAGCATTTCACAAAGCAACGGGCACAACTTGCTGCGCATCTCGGAGATCTTCGAAAGCGTCAAACTACCGAGCGGGGAAGTTGCGCCCAATGCAAGCCGCTCCACCGTGTTCGCCGCGATGATTCGCGCCATGGAGCGCGACGGACCGCTGGCTACGCTTGTGGCATTCCTCGCGGTCACCTGTGTGACGATTCTGGTGACGCGTCGCGTGGGCAGCGCCCTGGCGATTCTTGGCTCTCTACTCTGCGGCATCATCCTGACAGTTGGCGGCGCGGCCTGGCTCGATGTCCGTCTCAACTTCCTCAATTTTGTAGCACTCCCGCTCACCTTCGGCATCGGTGTTGAATACGCGATCAACCTCTATGAGAGAGTGCGGGCGACCGGCAACGTGAGCGCGGGAGTGAGCTCAATTGGTGGCGCCGTCGCCCTTTGTTCTCTCACGACCATGCTCGGTTACGGAGCACTGATCATGGCAGACAATATGGCTCTCCAGTCCTTTGGACGTTACGCCATTGCAGGTGAAATCGCCTGCATCATTACCGCCATGCTCGTTCTGCCCGCGGTTTTGATTCGCTTTGGCAAGGGCCGCTACCAAAAACGCGACCCTACCAAACCGCAGCTGAGTAGACGGACGCCTCTTAGCCCCAGGCCGCTCGGACCAAGTTTTTGAGGCGCTCAGGTTCCGTTGCCGAAGTCTTGCACATGAAGCCGCTGACATGAGCGAAATGGACGTCCTGCTCCTGACCGACACGACTGAAATCGAGCTTGGGATGATCCTCGAAACGAGAAATTCCGTATCCGTCTCCGCGCCTGTCCGGGTAGATCAGCGCGGCGACAGAACTCTGCAGGCCCTGAGAACGCACATAGCGCGCAAGAGAAGCAGAAGGTTCGTCCGGTGACGATTCACCACGCGGCAGGAATATTGCCTCGATCGCTTCCCCCTCCATTTGGTCAGCGGCGTAGAGAGTCCAGCGCTGCGCGAGGGATGCGGTGAGATCGAGACGGCGCCGAGCGCTGCGCAAGAACTCCAACAGATCGTCCCCAATGTAACGCATCGCCTCGTACAAAGTGTCGCCTACCTTCAAGTGCGTAGAGCGAGCGAAGCGACGCAGAAACGTGACATCGATCGGTGAGTTGAGTCGGGCGACCGTTTCGCGCTCAATTCCCAGCCACGCAGCCGTTTGATTGGGACCACGCGAATCGAACCATTCTGCGGGCTCCAGCCAATCGCAGAACATCTTCGCGTCCTCGTACAAATTGAGATGTTGAAGAACGAGACTGAGCGCACAAGTTGGTGCGTGCTCTCGAGGAAAGTGATGGTGATCGAAATTGGAAACTGCCGGATCGTGAGAACCACCGATATCCACCAGGGCCACTTTCGGATCGGATTTTTCTTCTTCTGTGGGAACACGCCGTTCCACTGGCGCGGAATAGAGGGAAATGAGCACGCTCACTGCCAAAAAGTCGTCTTTATGTGCTCCACCAGGGTGGGTCACGATTTTTGAAATCACCCGTTCAACTTAACTGAGAAGCGGACAGGTGCAATGCCGGAGCCAAGAAACTCAAGAGCACAATTTCTCATAGATGCGCCGATGCACCTGACGCATCCTGGCCACTGCGCACGCCAGACCGTTTCACTTGAGAAGTCAGCTGAATTGGTCGCATGGGAACGCGATGAAAAACAAACTCCAGTGCCTCATGCACACTGGAAAAGCCCGCTCGACTCGCAAGCTTCTCTGCAAGACCTGACTTTTCAAGCACATCCGTGACAGGTCCCTTGAGACCCGCAAGACAAAAAAGAACGTGTCGCGAAGCGTACTCCTCAGCCATCTCCGACCAGGCCGACTCCGCGGACGAGTCAAGATTGTTGATCGCCGACGCATCGAGAACCACCGCGGACACAGGATGAGGTGCCGCGACCTCAAGTTCATGCAAGCGCTGCTTGAGAAACGCAACATTGCCAAAATAGAATTGCGAGTCCATACGCACAGCAATGACACCTTCATAGGTGATCAGGCCAGGATGCCTTTCCACGTTGCGAAAACGCGTGGTTCCGGGAATGCGACCGAGCACCGCAATGTGGGGTCGCGTTGTCTTTCCTACGAGCCACAGGAGCGATGCTCCGACCCCGATGGCGATACCGTAAACAATGCCCAGCAACAGAGTTGCGAGAAAGGTGAGAATCAGCAGCACCAAGTCCGCTCGCTTCACCTGGTGCAGACGTCGAACCTGCGAAACGTCGACGAGAGAAACCACAGAAATCAAGATGATCGCCGCGAGGCACACCAGCGGGAGATACGCCAAAAGTGGCGCCAAAAACAGGAGGCTCACCAGCACGAACAATGCCGCAAACAGCCCCGCCAATTGCGTGCGCGAACCAGCTTGAGCGTTGACAGAAGTGCGCGAAAAACTGCCCGCGACATTGTAACCTCGGAACAAGGCACCCAGAAGATTCGCGCTGCCCAGAGCGACCAGTTCACGGTCTGCGTTGATCTCGTAATGACCTCGCCGCGCGTACTCAGTGGCGATGGAAATCGATTCAGTGAACGCGACAATCGCAATTGTGAGCGCTGTAGGAAGCAGCGCTAAGATGAGTTCAACGTTCAGCCCGGAGAAATGCGGGCGACGGAAGTCCTCGCGGAACCTCACCAACGATCTTAATCGGAAAATATTGAGAAAGTGGGATCGCGACCACGCGCCAAGCGTGAGCACGACAAGAGGAGCGGGGATCTTCGGAGCCCAGCGCTTCAAGGCCAGGAGAAGCCCTATCGACGAAACGCCCACTGCTAGCGTGCCCCACTGCACCTCGCTGACATGAGCGACAACCTGGCGCGCTAAGGAAAATGAACTCCGCGCTGCTCGGCCACTCCACTCCCATGAGGTACTTCACCTGGCTCAAGGCGATGAGAATGGCGGCGGCCGAGGTGAACCCACTGATCACAGGACGCGACAAGAAGTTGACCAAAAAACCGAGCTTCAAAACTCCCATGAGAAGCTGAATGGCCCCCACCATCATCGCCAAGGTGACGGCGGCTGTGGCGTAAGAATCAGTACCCGACTCGGCAATCGCGCTCACTCCAGCGGCGACAAGCAACGAATCCAAAGCCACTGGTCCCACCGCAAGCTGGCGAGACGTTCCGAGCAGCGAATACACCAGCGGTGGGATCAGCGCTGCGTAAAGTCCCATGATCGGCGGCAGCCCAGCCAGCATGGCGTACGCCATTCCTTGTGGAATCAAGAAGACGGCCGTGGTCACTCCGGCCACAAGATCAGCGCGAAGAGGTCTCAGCTCGATAACCTTGCAGACTGAGTCGTAGCGGCCAGAAGAAGCCGAATTTCACGTCGACCTCAAACCAAATCGACCGAACCCCCACATGCCGGCGACCATAGAAAGTACGAACGCCCAAGTCTTTGGCTCCCCGCTCAACAGTGATGTCACAGCAGGACCAGGACAGTAGCCGACGAGACCCCAGCCGATGCCAAATAGCACGGCACCGTAAATCAAACGCGAATCAATGTCTCGTCGTGTGGGGATCCAATAACGTTCAGCGAAGTACGGCGCCGGGCGCTTCAAAATTCGAACAGCGAGCAGGTGCACCAACACTGCCCCGCCCATGACGAAAGGCAAGACTTGGATCCCAATCGCCGAAGAAATCCGAGAAAGCCGATCACCTTGGCCGTTTGTGTCATGCCAGAAATCACTAGACCGACCGAAAAAAGCAACCCCGCAATCACGTAGACGACATTCCGCACTAGTTCACTCCTCCAATCATGTTCATGACAAAAACTGTGGCTGCGCCCGCTGCGATGAATGTCAATGTAGCGACGAGTGAACGAGGGGAGAACCGACTCAGTCCACAGACGCCATGACCACTCGTACATCCTGAACCGAGACGAGTGCCAAAGCCAACAAGAAGCCCCGCGACAACAATCAAGAACCACGAAGGCTCAGGACTCAAGAGAATCAGCTCGGGCTTTGCAAACGCAAAGGGGAGCCCGCCAGCGACAAGTCCCAGAAGGAATAAACTGCGCCACTTGCGCTCCCGACCTGGCGTTCCCGCTTCCAGCAAATGTCCGACAATTCCGCTAATTCCCGCTACCCGACCATGCGCCACAAGGAGCAAGGTCGCGCTCAAACCAATGAGCACCCCACCAAGCGTCGACCCCCAGTAGCTGTGCATCAAGAGCTCGCTCACTACGCCTTTCCTCTGCTTTCTGAATTCAAGGGAGCGCCAGCGCTATCGCTCGGCTCTCTCATGTTCAGAGGGATCTTCAAGTAACGCGTTCCGTTCTCCTCCGCTTCCGGCAACCTGCCACCAAAGGCGTTGACCTGGATACTTTGAAAGATCAATCGAGGTGGTCGGAGCGTGCTGTCGCGTGCCTCACGAAAACGAACGAATTCATCTTCCTGAGTGCGCTCGCTGAGCTGCACGTTATGTGACTTCTGCTTTTCGATCGTACTTTCAAAGCGTACGTCGCGCCCACCCGGCTGATAATCATGGCCCGACAAAAACGCGCGTTTCTGGCGGCAATCGATACAGGACCTCCTTCACCGAGTGATAGAGTGCGCGGGCTGAACCAGCAGGAAAATCAGTGCGACCGGTGCCGTAGTCCTCAAGAAACAATGCATCTCCCGTGAACACAGCATCCCCGATCAAGTAGCTCAGACAAGCCGGCGTATGGCCCGGTGTCGCTAAGGCCTTCACCTGGAGCGAACCGAAATCGTAAACGGCACCGCTCTCCAGGAGCAGATCAAACTGGGAACCATTCGTGCTGACCGTCCGCCGGCAAGTGAAGGATCTTCACGAAAGCACTTTGTACCTGAGAGATGCCAGCGCCGATCCCAACCGGGACTCCGTAGCGCTTCGCGAGAAACTGCGCTGCCGAAAGATGATCGGCATGGGCGTGCGTTTCCAGGACAGCACGAACAACCAAGCCGTCTTCTTCAACGACCCGCATCAATGCACCGGCGGCCTCCGTCGATGTCTGGGATCTCAGTGCGTCGTAGTCAAGCACCGGATCAATGACGACAGTGTCCTTCGTCACGGGATCCGAAACGAGGTAGCTGATCGTCGAAGTCTGAGAGTCGAAAAATCCGCGAATCAGTGGGGACGTCATGACCCCTACCCAGCAACAGTCATGCCAAGGGCGCTTCAAGCACAATTCAGCGTTTCTGCTCCAAAACAGGCGAGCTTCTTCGAAACCCTCAACTTTTCTTCCATTTTGATTGTTTCACTTCGAGTCACGATGTTTCAAATTTCTGTGTCGTATGTTTCAATCTGTTTCAAACAAGGTCGTCGAAACGGACCACCGCATGCATTCCCCCCCCCGCGAAAACCTCCGTCTGCTCACCCTCGCCCTCGAAGAAACCGTCGGCAACGCACTCGTTCTCAACGAGCATTTGAAGATCGTCGGGGGCACCTCGGGCATCCCGGAGCTACTGGGCTTTCCCCTCCCTCTCGGAAAAACAGCTCCTGAGATTCTTTGTGGAACGCATGAGCGTCGACCCATCGCCGAGGCACTCTCTCGGGGAGACTCAGCCAGCGCGGAGATCATGCGCCCCACGCCCTCGGGTGAAAGAATTATTCAAGTAAAGAGCGTACCACTCCTCGAAGGAGAAACGCTGCGTGGACATCTTCTGCTCCTGACGCCTCTCGGCGATGCAGTGCGCGGCACCACCTCGCGCTACGGAATTCTCACGGCGAGCGAGTCGATGCGCAGCCTGCTCCGTATCATGGAGCGCGTCGCGAGATCCGAAGCCAACGTACTGGTGCGTGGAGAAACAGGAGCAGGCAAGGAACTTGTTGCGCGCGCCCTTCACGAAATGTCGCCACGAAGAAAGAGCCCATTTGCCGCCGTCAACTGTGCCGCTCTTCCGCCGGAACTGCTCGAAAGTGAGCTATTTGGCCACGTTCGCGGGGCATTTACTGGGGCAGTGAAAGACCACGACGGGCTGTTTCGTCGTGCCCACGGCGGCACGGTGTTCCTCGACGAGGTCGCCGAATTACCTTTGGCCATGCAAGCCAAATTGTTACGAGTCGTGCAGGAGCGCACCGTGCTCCCAGTAGGAGGCACCAGCTCAGTCCCCGTCGATGTACGTCTCATTTCAGCAACCCATCGCGCGCTGCGCCAAGAAGTCAGCGCCGGTCGATTTCGTGCCGATCTCATGTACCGCCTACGGGTTGTACCGCTTTATCTGCCGCCACTTCGCGAACGCCCCGCAGACATTGAGCCACTCGTGCTTCATTTTGTCGCGTCACATAACCGAAGCGCAAGTGAACGAGAGATCAAGCGAGTGTCCCCCGGGGCGATGCGCGCTCTGAAAAAACACGCTTGGCCGGGCAACGTTCGCGAACTGGAAAACGTCATTCAATACGCCTTTCTTCTTGGGGATGGTCCGATTCTCGGCGAAAGCGATCTGCCACCAGAAATGCGCGACGAAATCACCTCGAACGACCCTTGGTCCGAAGCGGACAGCTCCACGTCCCCCGAAGCTGCGCGCATTTCTCGGGCCCTAGAGCGCTCCGGCGGCCACCGAGAGCGAGCCGCTCAAAGCCTCGGGATCAGCCGCTCCACCTTATGGCGACGGATGCAGGAGTTTGGAATCGAGTAACTCTAGTTCGCTTTTTCCAGCGGCTCCACAGGCGCAGGCGCCGCACATTCTCCGATCTGGATCTTGAATGTCTCGCCGTTTTCCTCGACCTTGAAAGGAAGCGGACCGTCCTTGGCGGGTGCGGGTTCACCCTTCTTGAGACTCTGAGGATCGACGGCAGTGGCTTGGGCCACCGCCGCTTCCCAGGTCTGTCCAGGGGGCGTTTCTAGTTCGACACAGCTAGGGGCCTTCTCAGACTCAATCGAACCGTAGTGGAAGGTGAAAGCTTGGTTGCCACGCACTGCGCGCAGCATCGTTCCCTTCTGCATGACTTGGTAACCGAGCCCGGTAAAGTGTTCAGCATTTTCCTTCCAACCTCCTTCAACCGCGCTGGGCCCTCGACAAAGAATCATGACGCCCTTCTTCTGAGGGTGCTCATAGCTGTGACCCCGTGGGCAGCGCTCGTCCCCATTTTTTTCCCACTCGGCCCACTGCTCGGGAGATGGCGGTTTGGGTGCCGCTTTGATTTCCCCAGCATCCATTTTCTCAAGATGCCCCTTCACGTTCTTGATCGCTTCGCCGATCTCGTCCACGTCCGCGGTTTTCCCGGCGGCCTGGCAACTCGCAAGCGCCGTTTCAAGTGAACCCAAGGTCTGCTCGACACTGGCTCGGTCAAGACCACTCATCGAAAGCAACATCGTCTGAGAAGACTTCATGGCACCCGCACAGCGTTTCTCCTCCTCACTCTCGCAAGCCGGAAGAAGGCTCAACACACCGAAGAAGAACGCGCAGCGTCCTATCTGGCGAAAAAAGAGTGCTGACGCGTCTGGAAGCTGCATTCATCATGTCCCCGACAGTAGCAGTTGTTTTTTAGCTCAGAAACAGGCGCGCTGAGCCTACCGCTCTGCTCTTGAAGCGACGACACTGAGCCCATGCGAATCCCGGCCGCCCCAGCAGACGCTCCCACAACCGTGCGTCGCGGACGCGTGCTCTGGCTGCGCAAAGAAGCCGAGCGACAACACGACGCGGATTTTCTCACCCGGGAAGAACCCCTTGAAATCCGTGTAGGCACCCTGCCCATCGCCGTTTTGATGCGCACCCCCGGCCACGACTTGGATCTCGTCACAGGCTTTGTTCTCACCGAAGGCATCTTCAAGTCCTGGAAGGAGATTGATCGCATCGTTCCCTGCGAGCAATCTGACGACCCCTCATTCACTGATTCCAACGTGATGCGCGTCATTCCACAAGCCGAGGTCGATCTTGATGCCCAGCTCCTCAGTCGGAACTTTTACTCCACGAGCAGCTGCGGGATCTGTGGCAAGCGCTCAATCGAGATGGCCATGAAAGTTGCGCCGCGTTTGACTGAAGAACCCACACTTCCAGGCCCACCTTCTTGCAGAAGCTCCTCGCAAACTTCGCGACCAGCAGCATGATTTCGACAAGACAGGCGCGCTTCACGCGGCCGGTCTGCTCAATCAGTCGGGTGAGCTGCTCGCACTTCGTGAAGACATTGGACGACACAATGCTGTCGACAAAGTGATCGGATGGGCCCTTCAGGAAGGGCAGCCCTTAAGCCTCCTCGCTCTCGTTGTTTCCGGACGCATCTCCTTCGAAATCGTCCAAAAGGCTCTCGCGGCAGGGATTTCATGTCTCGTCGGGGTAGGCGGCGTATCTTCCCTCGCCTGCGAACTCGCCGACAAATCTGGCATGATCGTGATCGGTTTTGCCCGAACTGAAAGACTCTCCATCTACAGCGGAGCCGAGCGAATCCAATGAAGAACAAGCAGGCCGGTGGAAAACCCAACAATTCACAGGGCCGCAGCGTGGCGCCCTCGCGCGTCGCAGCTGGACTCACCTCGATGCGTGTCACCTGGCAACATGCGCGCGCCCAAACCGGCATTCCCCGGGCGCTCCGGGTACTCGGCTCCGCCAATCAACAATCAGGTTTCGACTGTCCGGGCTGTGCGTGGCCCGATCCTGAACATCGCGCCGTCACCGAATTTTGCGAGAACGGCGCCAAGGCGATGCTCGACGAAGCCACGACCAGACGGATCGGTGCAGAGTTCTTCCAGCAGCATTCCATCCCCAGCCTGCTCGAAAAAAGCGAGCGCTGGCTGAACGCCGAGGGTCGCTTGACCGTTCCCCTCGTCCGCCGCGCCGACAGCGATCACTACGAAGAAATCGGCTACGAAGACGCCATCGAGCTCATCGCGGCGGAACTAGCCCAGCTTGAGCACGCTGATGAGGCGGCATTTTACACGTCCGGAAGAACCAGCAACGAAGCTGCGTTTCTCTATCAGCTGCTCGTGCGCGCTTTCGGCACCAACAATCTGCCCGACTGTTCGAACCTGTGTCACGAATCGAGCGGAGTTGCGCTGAAAGAATCGATTGGTATCGGCAAGGGTACCGTGCGTCTCAGCGATTTTGCGCAAGCTGATGCGATCTTCGTGATCGGGCAGAATCCCGGCACGAATCATCCGCGCATGCTCAGCGCACTGCGCGAAGCAAAGCTGGCGGGCGCCACGGTCATCAGCGTCAATCCTCTCATCGAAACCGGGTTAGTTCGTTTCGCTCACCCCCAAGAACCTCTCGAACTCTTGTCGGGGGGCGTCGCGATTGCCGACCACTTCGCACGAGTCGCCATCAACGGAGACCAAGCGCTATTTCGCGCGCTCTCAAAGGGCGTGACTGGAGCACGAGCTCAGCCAGGGAGGCGCGATTGATCGCGAGTTCATTGCCTCTCATTGTGCAGACTTTGATGCATTTGAAGCCCAAGTCGCGAGTGATTCGTGGGAAGAGCTCGAAGCGGACTCAGGCATTTCGCGCACAGCAAATCGCGCAGCTCGTCGAACTCACCCTGCAATCGAAGAGCATCATCTGCTGTTGGGCCATGGGGCTGACACAGCACAAGAACGCAGTCGCGACGATCAGCGAGATCACTAACTTCCTGCTCTTGCGCGGCAACATCGGGCGCCCCGGTGCTGGCGTTTGTCCTGTGCGCGGACACAGCAACGTGCAAGGCGATCGCAGTGTCGGCATTGCTCCGGTTCTGCCGCCAGAATTCGCGCGTCGTTTGGAGAAGCGCTTCGCCTTCGAACTACCGAGCTCGGCGGGTCTCGATTCAGTCGGAACCATCGGCGCGATGAACGAAGGTAAGGTCAAGGCCTTCGTCTCCCTAGGAGGTAACTTTCTCAGCGCTTGTCCAGACACCGAGCTATTGACCCGGGCTTTATCTGAATGTCGCCTCACCGTTCAAATTTCGACGAAGCTGAATCGCTCGCACCTGATCACAGGAAAAACAGCGGTCATTCTTACCTTGTCTCGCCCGAAGCGAAGAGGACGCTGTGGCCGAGCAACCTCAATTTGTCAGCGTGGAAAACTCGATGGGCGTCGTACATCGCTCGCAAGGATCGCTGGCCCCCGCTCATCCTCAGCTCAAGAGCGAAGCAAGAATCATCGCCCTGCTCGGTGAAAGTCTCACCCGGAGGGGTCGCTGCGCCGGCAAGATTGAATGGCTGCGACTTGGCGATAGTTATCCGGCAATTCGTGACGCCATCGCGGAGGTCGTGCCGGGATTCGAAAGATACAACGAACGTCTCGAACAGCCCGGTGGCTTTGAACTCGAAAACGGGCCTCGCGAACGCCGCTTCACCACCCCGTCAGGAAAAGCTCACTTTGTGACCACGGAGCTTGAAAACGCCAAGGCGCGACCCGGCGAGCTGCTCTTGATGACTGTACGTAGTCACGATCAATTCAACACCACGGTCTATTCGAATGAAGATCGCTACCGGGGAGTGAGCGGCACCCGCAAGGTGCTGATGATGAATCCCCAGGATCTCAAAGCACGAGGCCTAGCTCCCGGTGATTCACTGAAGATCACCAGTCATTTCGAAGACGAATCACGTACCCTATTGGGATTTCGAGCCATGAGTTACGACGTGCCCGAAGGCGCCGCCGTAGCCTACTTTCCCGAAGCGAACCCGCTCATCTTCCTAGGCAGTCACGCAGATCGTTCGCGCACGCCTACTTCTAAATCGATTCGCATTACGGTCGAAGCTCATTGTCCTGCGCTAGCGTCTCAAGTTCCTTGAGCAAGTCCGCGGATCAGGATGTCGTGAACCCCAACGTGACTCGGCGCGCCGAGTGCGTAAACAATGGCGTCCGCAATGTCTCTTGCTTCAAGGACCTTTTGGCTGGTGTAGAGCTCTCGTGACTGCTCCTGGCTACGAAAGTACTTCTCGTGAAACTCCGTCTCCACAAAGCCAGGACTCACAGAAGTCACGCGGATGGGTAAGCCTTCCGCGTGCAGCTCCTGACGAAGCGACTCGGTGAGCGCCCGCACGGCGTATTTTGTGGCTCCATAAAGATTGCTCCCGGGTGCAATTCGGTGCCCCGCCATCGAACCAAGATGAAAGACATGGCCTTCAGTCTGTTTTCGAATCGAGGCCACCGCCTCACGCGTCACCACACACAGGCCCAGCAAATTCACTTCGAGCATCTCGCGAAATCGCGCCGTCGAGCCGCTGAGCAGCGATTCTTGATGACCGAGCCCGGCGTTGTTGACCAGCACATCGAGTCTTTGAAACCGCTCCTCCAGTGTACGTAACCCGGCGCGCACTGAGTCTTCGTCGCTGACATCCATCAACAGCGGGAACACAGAATCTCCCAGTTCGTCCCGAAGCGCGGAAAGGCGCTCCTGCCGACGAGCTGCCGCGCCAACCAAGAGTCCGTGCCCCACAAGACTCCGCACGACCTCGCGCCCAATTCCGCTCGATGCTCCGGTGACCAAAGCGACTCGACCTCGCCAGCGTTCGATCCCATTCTTCGATTCGGTATCTGCGTCCAACTCCATGATCCGATCTAGTCAATTGTGTACCAATGACTGTCGCGCTTGATATCAAAGTGAAAGTGATTCTGATGGGCTTGATTGAAGTTGGGCGTCAACATTCCATTGAAGGTTCCGCGGCGCGCCAGGTCGCACACGAGGTTACGCACACGAATCGAACCCTCGATGTCTTCCTTCGTCGCGTCTGCCGGCGGATGAATGGCCGCCTCTGGCCCGCATACAGGCTCGCCTAATTTGCCGTAGAAGTCGTCGAGCACCACGACTTCTTGATCGTCACGGAAGGTGATCGACATGATGTCGGCCGCCAATCCATAGGCATGTTGGCTCTTTTTGCCGCGCCCGATGCGTGAACCGTTGCGATAAAAGTTATCGATCCGAATCTCTTTGACCTCGTGCGCTTGAAGCACTGGAAGGATTTCAATCCAAACCAGCGCCTGACGACAGTCGAGAATCCCCCAGGTGAACTTGGGCGGAGGCACCTTGAACGTCACGTCACCGAGTGGTCCCACCACGCGCAAAGGCGCTGCAATTCCGTTGGCAGGACCTTGCAACTTGAATGCTTTGCCCAGTTCTCCCGACTCACGAAGCTGCTTTTTGCATTGGGCCGGGGAAAGGTCAGCGTAGCGCCGAGCCGGGCCCTTGAGCCGCTCTTCTTTGGGAGGCACCGGCTTGTGAAAGTCATGACGAGGGGTGCCAGCAGAAGCTGCAAGTTGAGCCGCTGCCGCGAGGGCCACAAGTCCAGAAGGCCAAGCCGGAGTCATCGAGAACAGAAAGTGCAAAGCAGTGAGACTCTAGCAGCGAGCTGCACATGTGCTCAAACCGGAAAGCCACCCGGCTGGCCGCAAAAAGCCAGCTCCCGCCCCCTGACGCGTCAGGAAGCTGCGAGCCGTTTCAGGCGATTCTTCCCGAATTTTCCTCTGGCATCGTCATTGCACAGGACCGGCAAGGAAGAGCGCCGCAAGGAAGAAGAGTGGTGGATTATCGTGCAAGCATTCGTGAGTCATCCCTTACTTGTTCTGGCTGTGATTGCAGTGGCGGGAACAATGGCTCCCAGCGCACCTGTTCCTTCCGCCGTGGTAGGAAGTCTTTGGATTCTACTGGCGGGGAGGCGCTTCGCACCGGCCGGCAAAAGGCGACGTCGACTCCTTCTCGCTCTCAGCCTGTTTGTCGTTTGTGGGACCCGCGCAAACACGGCGATCGACGAATTCAAAGACCTCTATCAAAAGGCACGACTCGAAATCGGAGCACCCCTGCGCTGCGCTGGGGTGGGCGAAGTCAGCCTCTCGCCCACCATCCGCACCCGAGAGGCCAAGGCTGGAAAACCGGAAGAAGAAGTCACTCTTTGGTCAGCACGCACGCAAGCTCTTGATTGCGAAGGCCGCACCGTCCACGGCCCCATCACCCTGCGTCTCTCCGGCGGACCGGCTGATCTCGCGCGCAAGGATCGCGTAGAATTTATTGCCCAATTGGCGCCCGTGCGGCTATTTCGCAACGCCAACTTGAGCGACCCGTGGCCCAGCGCCACCCGACGTGAAGCAGTGCTCAGCGGAAGTATTCTCACAGCGACCGTTCTCTCTCGAGGGTCCAGCCTGCGTTCTACAATCGATCGCGCGCGCAGCTTTGTGCGAAGCCGCATCAATCTCACGTACAGCGCGAAGATCGCGCCCCTCGGGCGAGCTCTGGTGCTGGGAGAAAGCGATCTCAATGACGCAGACGCTGAGGCTTTTCGAGACAGCGGGCTCCTGCATCTGCTGGCCGTGAGCGGAACTCACCTGGTCATCGCCGTCTTTGCGCTTGTTCGAAATCCTGCGCTCAATTTTCGTGCGGATTGGTCCGCTCGCCCGGCGCTACGACGTGGCGCGCATCTCGTCGGCCTTGGGTGCTCTGCTCAGCATCGCGTACGCCGATTTTTCAGGAGGCAGCGGCTCGGCTTGGCGCGCAGCCTTCATGCTCTGTGTGGTTTGCGGCGGAAGAGCGCTCGGTTTTCGTATCAGCGGCGCAGGCGCGCTCGGCGCATCTCTCTTGATTGGAGTCGCCGTCGACGAACTTGCGGGAGCCGACTACTCGTTCCTTCTTTCAGCACTCGCAACGGCTGGACTGATCGGGATCGGACAGCCGCTCACGCGCATTTGCGAGAAGGGAATTTTGAAAAGGGCCCCCCTCCGTCAGCTCGTGGCGAGCCTCGTGGCGACAGTGTCCAGCACACTGCCGTGCGCACCAGTACTCGCTATGATGGACGGCGACATGACCTTTGCCGCCCTGTTCGCGAATGTCGTCGCCGGTCCGCTCGGAGAAATCATCGCTCTGCCCGCTTGCCTCGTTCACGCGATCTCTTTTCAGCTACCTTGCCTCGAGAGTGGACTCGCCTTGATTGGCTCAGGCGCGCTCTATGGTGTGCGCGAAGTAGCGCTCTGGAGCGCTTCGGTCGACAGCGCGCAGTTTCAGGTTCCCTTTCCTTCCCCCTGGAACTTCACACTAGGTGTCGGCATCTGCCTTTCTCTCGCTCGCCTGAGATCGCGTCAAGCGCTCACCGTGCTCACCTTGGGCCTCGCTACCCTGCTGATCGCAGGCCTTCCCCAACAGCCATCGGTCGCTCAACAAGCCGCTGGCCCTACGCCCGGCACGCTCACGATCACCGCCCTCGACGTGGGACAGGGCGACGCCATTTTCATCGACTTTCCTGATGGAAGAGTAGCTTTGCTCGATGGTGGTGGCTTCGCTACAGGAATTCCGGACACCGGACAGCGCGTGATTCTTCCCTACCTTCGCTCACGCAACATCAAGCACATCGATCTCGTGCTTCTCAGTCATCCGCATCCCGACCACATGCTGGGCTTGATCAGCGTCGCGCGCGACATCAGCTTTGGAGAGCTGTGGCTGCCTGGCGCAGGTACTTCTCATCGCGGTCAGCTGCGGTCGCTCATCGCCCGGGCCCGCGCTCTCGGAGCAAAGCTCAAGAGTTCTGATTCGCTGTGTCGAGAACCGAAAATCCTCTTCGGTGGCGCCCAGATCGAAGTGCTCGCGCCGTGCCAGCAGCGCGTGCCTCCCCTTCATGCCAACGATGGTTCTCTCGTGATTCGCATTCAACACGGTCGTCATCGGGCACTTCTCACGGGAGACATTGAGGAGCGCGGCGAAGGGCTCCTGCTGTCGGAAAAACCAGGTCAGCTGGCAGCAGACTTCCTCAAAGTGGGGCATCACGGCTCGGATACTTCGTCGACACTCGCCTTTGTGCGGGCGGTATCCCCGCAAACGGCATTCATCAGCTGCGGGGTCCGCAATCGCTTTGGACATCCACGCCCCCAAACCCTCAGCACGCTAAAAAGAGCGGGAGTCACCATCTACCGGACAGACGACTCAGGATCCCTCAGCTGGCAGAGCGACGGAAACCGCGTGAGCGTTCGTACTTTCGAAGCGCAAAATTCTCCCGGCCTCGGCGACTTCCCTTGAGAATACCCTTTCACATCTGAGCGGAGTTCGTCATCGTTGGGTCCATGACGTCTCCCCCCGCACATCCTGCCGATTCGGCGCAGGTCACTCCACTTTACAGTGCCGAAGAAATTCGAGCTCGCGTGGTCGAACTTGGGGCACAGCTCAGACACGATCTCGGACCTGGGGAATTCACGCTGCTTTGCGTTCTCAAAGGCAGTCTGATGTTCACCGCCGATCTCGCGCGAGCCATCCCGGGGCCACTCAACCTCGAATTTCTCGGAGTGCAGAGCTACGGAGACGACACCGAATCAAGCGGAGCTGTCCAAATCACTCACGATTTGACGCGTTCGATTGAGGGACAGCATGTCGTCATCGTGGAAGACATCGTCGACACAGGGCTGACTCTTGAGTACTTGAAGCGAGTACTTGGGGCGCGCAACCCGGCTTCCCTGCGCGTTTGTGCACTTCTCGAAAAGCCCACCGGCAAGTCCCCCGTGTCTCCCGACTACGTGGGATTCACGGTGGGCGACGAATTCGTCGTCGGCTACGGTCTCGATTGGGCTCAGCGCTTCCGCAACCTTCCCTATGTTGGGGCCGTCGATTTGAGTCAAACTCCTCCTCCCCCCTGACCCTGGAGAAGAACCATCATGAAAGTCATCGTCGATCTCTGCATTGTCCCCATTGGCGTCGGAGTGAGTCTTTCCTCTCACATCGCCGCCTGCGAAAAAGTACTCGCAGGGGCTGGACTTCAAACGAGTCTGCACGCCTACGGAACCAACATCGAAGGCGACTACGACGAAGTGTTCGCCGCCATCAAGCAGTGCCATCAAGTCGTTCACGAGCTGGGCGCCCCCCGTATCACCACGACCATCAAGCTCGGCACAAGAACCGATCGAGACCAATCGATGCAGGACAAAATCGACAGCGTGAACGAAAAGCTAAATCCATCAAAGTTAGTCTGAGGTGCGGTCACTCTTCGGGTTTCTGCGGCGTAGGCTCGACCGCACCAGCGGTCGCAGAACCCGTCTCGCTTACAGGCTTTTCGCCCCCGCCACGGATGCGCTCAAGTCGCTCGCCGATCGCCTTCTCCAACCCTTGGTTCGTTGGCTGATAAAAGCGCGTCCCCACAAGCTCATCGGGCAAGTAGGTCTCGCCAGGCACGAAGCCTTGAGCAAAATCGTGGGCGTACTTGTAGCCCGATCCATAGCCCTCATTTTTCATGAGAGCCGTTGGCGCGTTGCGCAGCTTGAGGGGAACCGGCAGCGCACCGCGGCTGCGAATCACGTCCTGAGCCCGATGAAACGCACGACCTACCGCGCCAGATTTAGGACAACTCGCCAAATACAAACATGCATGGGCAATCGGGTAAGTCCCCTCGGGCATACCCATACGTCGAAACGCTTCGTCTGCAGAAACGGCTACCTGAAGCGCTCGAGGATCCGCATTGCCCACGTCCTCACTCGCAAAAATCATCAGTCGCCTCAGAATAAAGAGCGGATCGTCTCCCGCCTCCAGCATGCGCATCAGCCAGTAGATTGCCGCATCCGGGTCACTCCCACGCATGCTCTTAATCAGGGCACTGATCACATTGTAGTGTTCCTCGCCACTCTTGTCGTAAAGCAAGGTCTTGTTATCGAGCAGCTCTTCCAAGTCCGAAGCTTCAATCAACAAGGTTTCGTCGGCTGCCTTACCCACGAGGCCCACGCTCACTGCGGCTTCGAGTAGGCTGAGTGCTCGACGCGCGTCCCCGCCTGCCGCTTCGCACAAAGATTCGAGCGCCCGATCGGCCACTTGAATCCTGGACTTGCCGAGGCCACGCTCCGTGTCGCTGAGAGCTCGCTTGAGCAACTGACTCAAATCTTCCGGGGCGAGCCCCTTGAGGCTTTGTACCTTGGCGCGCGAGAGCACAGCCGCATTCACTGCAAAGGAGGGGTTCTCAGTCGTCGCGCCAATCAAGGTGATTGTGCCGCGCTCAACATGCGGCAAGAAGGCATCTTGCTGTGCTTTGTTGAAGCGATGAATTTCATCGACGAACAGAATCGTCGCCACTCCGCGATAACGGCGGTCTTCTTCCGCTTCCTTGAGAATCACGCGAAGCTCAGGCACCCCGCCGAGCACCGCGGAGAAGGGAACGAAACGTCGCTTGGTGCTCAAGGCAATCACCTGCGCCAAAGTCGTCTTGCCAACTCCGGGTGGGCCCCAAAAGATCAGGCTTGGCAGCCGGTCACTCTCGATGGCTCGTCTCAACCACTTGCCGGGTCCAACTAAATGTTGCTGGCCGCAAATTTCGTCCAAATGCCGAGGACGCATTCGGTCTGCGAGGGGTGCTTCAGCTCCGGCTCCTAGTTTTCCCGCGCGCCCAGCATGTTCCAAGAGCGATGGCTGGGGATCGTTTCTTTGGCGCGCCACGCGGCCACTGTCGGCTGGTCTGCTGGTGACTTCAAGTGCTTCTGGGGCCAAAAATTGCGCTACCGATGCGCACGTAAGTTGCCCCGGCGGCGACCGCTTCCTCGGCGTCGTGACTCATGCCCATGCTCATTTCAGGTAGGCGAGAAGCCCCACCCCACTTTTCCCGCAGCTCAAAAAGACGGTCGAAATAGGGGCGCGCGTCCCGAGCATCGTCAACGGCGGGCGGCATCGTCATCAAGCCCGTGGCGTGAATCGAAGACTGTTCGGCAATCGCGTCGAGCACTTGGGGAAGCTGCTCAGGCGTACAACCGCTCTTGCTTGGCTCGCCACTCACATTCACCTCAATCAGAACATTGAGCGGGAAAAGACTCATCGGTGGCATCGTAGAGATGGCCTTCGAGGGATCAGCATTCTCCCTCAAGCGCACAGCATGCGGAGATTGCGCCTCCGTGCGTCGCCTTTGCGCCACCCGCACCTCAAGCTCGCGTGCCAGCTTCTCACTGGAAACCGTATGAACGCGATGCACCAAACCGGCAACGAAACGCGCCTTATTCGATTGAAGATGACCAATCATGTGCCAGCGAATGTCCGCATAGGTGGCAAGTTCCTCAGCCTTGGCCACCAACTCTTGCACGTAATTTTCACCGAAATCTCGCTGACCGGCCGCGTAGGCCTCACGAATCGCCTCCACCGGCTGCTTCTTCGAAACGGCAATCAGGGTGACATCATCGGGATCACGACCTGCGCTGCGCGCCGCATCTGCCAAGCGTTTTCGTTGCACTTGAAGACGCTCTGTGATCGTGCCGTGCATGACAGAGATCTAACCCCGCGCGGGATTCGAAGTCACTAAGGAAACCACCTCGAAGCAGGCTCATTCCTTCTTCTGCAGCGCGAGCTCAGCCACAAGAGGCAGAAACTGCTCTCCAGACTCACTCCGGCTCAAAAGCGACAGTCGAACCGTGCCACGGAATTCTGAATCCTTTCTCACAAGTAGTCCCGTTCCCGTCATGCGTGGCCCGGAGAAGTGCACGCGAATCTGAGAATCGTCATAAACACCAGCGAGCTGAGCTCGCTCGGCACCGGAACTTGCTTCTCCCGAAACGCTTCCTGCATCATCCACTGAAAGCTCTACGGAAAGCGGCTCGCTTGGTGGGCTCACCCCAGCCTCATCTTCTTTCTTGGACGCATCGTCACCCTCCGCTGTCAGCTTCAAAGCGGTAGTGCCCGACCATCGACCCACTTGAAATTCTTGGGGAGGCAACGCCGGCTTGTCGGGGGCGCTGTCTGCGTTCGACTTTGCGGCCTTCTGCTGAGACTGACTCAAATGTCGTCGCGTCTTTCTTTGAGTCACAGGCCACGAGCAAGGCAACAGTCTATCCCGCTCAAGCCAACCAGCCGCACCATTCCTCGCGGCCACCAGGGCTGCTTTCGCTTCTCGCCACCGAGCATCCGCGCAACCCTAGCCCGACGCCCCGTCCTGAGCACCTACCTACATGAGCGCCCTTGGGCAGAAACACTTCCGCAAGAACACTCGCGCCAAAAAGACACTTGCCACAAAAAGAAGACGTGGCGCATGAACAGTTGCCGAGGAGGGCGAAAGCGGGGTATTTTAATGCCTATGCCCTTGAGTCCCGCCGTCCGTTCTCTCCTCGGACGCAGCTCGTTTCTCGTCACTCGGACGCAGCCTGATCGGAGGGCTCGGCATCATGTCCTGTACTTCCACGGCTCTTGCCCAGGCACCCGCGCAGACATCCCCCACCAAAGCCTCGGTTTCGGTGGGGGCCGAAACAAAAAAACAAACGCCCGCCAAGCCACAAGCCAAACCCACGTCAGTCAAGAGCGCGGAGGTCAAGCGCGATCCTGAAGGAATCAAAGGCATCTCTCCTTACTGGGAGGCCATCAATCGAGGGGACGCGCAGTTCGCGGCCCAGAATTTCGAAGGCGCCGCCAAGGAGTATCGCTCGGCCATCACCAAGGACCCCAAGAACCCTCTCGGACACCTTCGCATGACGGAGCTTTCGCTCAAGCTAGGCGAGCTGACTCAAGCGCGAGAGTTCGTAGACTCCGCTTTACGCTATGCGGGCTCAGAGCCGCGCCAGCATGCGCAGGCCGCCTTCTTGCTGGCCAGAATCAGCGAGCGCGAAGCCAAGAACGACGAAGCTCTGGCGGCTTGGGCCAAGTACCGAGCACTTGCGCCCGCGTCTGAAGGCGCAGCTCCCGTGACAGCAGAGGGCACTACACCGACGACACCGACTGCACCCGCAGCGCAGACCGACTCAAAATCCTCCCCGAGCAAGCTGGCCCACTGCCCGTCAAGATTCACGTCGCGACAGCCGACGCACGCACGCAGGCAATCGAAGCTCGCAAGAAAATGCTCATCGACTACGCGCCTGTTCTTGAACGCATCAAGAAGAACGTCGAGGCCGCAGACGAGGTCACAGGCAGCAGCGCTGGCACGGCAACAGGCAGCGGCGACGCAGGCGGAAGCTCGTCAGCACACCGACCCCCAAGTAACCAGCCCAAAAACGAGGCAAACTGCTCATCGTGATGCGATTTTTCGAATCACATGAGCAGATTGCCTAGATTTTCTCAGCGTGAATCTCAAGCGGCGGTCAGCTTGGTGATTGCTGCAACCACTTGATCCGCTTTGAACGGCTTAACGATCCAGCCCTTCACCCCCGCGGCTTTTGCACGACGGATCAAGTCGGGTGCACCTTCCGTCGTGAGCATCAAAATCGGAAGCGCGGCATGCTTCGCGTCCTGCTTGATCTTCTCCACGAACTCCACGCCGTTCATGCGAGGCATGTTCACGTCGCAAACGACACCGTTGTAGGTGTCCGCGTTTACCTTCGTCACAGCATCCTGACCATCCACGGCTTCGACCACTTCAAATCCCGCCTGCTCAAGCACCATACGCACTTGCTGACGCACGGTGGCTGAATCGTCGACGACCAATACTTTCTTGCCCATGTTTATCCCTTTGTTCGTTTCCGAGTGTCTCGGTAAAATCTTGTTAAAACTCAAAGTCGAGTCTGTGCTGAATCAGAACAGCAGCATTTCGCCTTCGTCGACGGTTCCGCCATCCTCGGAGCGCTCCGGAAGTACGAAACCTTCCTCGAAACGAGCCTCCAGAAGCACCTGAACGACATCATCACCAGCTTTGTAAGAAGCTACCTTCACACCGTCATGTCCAGGTGGTGCTACTTGGACACCCAAACCGTGAAGCACGACGGGCGTCGAAATTTGAATATCTACCTGGTACGCAAGCATCTTGTTGCGAACACGCCCCAGGATCTGATTCGCCAGCTCACCGGCCCAGTCATAAAGAGGGGTCTCCAGTGTGGGCATGGTCTTTTGGGCCAGCGCCTTGGAGATCCCCAGTGCTAGACCTCCTCGTACTTCGTCCGCAGCGTACCCAATCACGGCAACCACTTCGTGACCCGGATCAGCGACGTTTGTCGGCTCAAGCATCGAATCATAGGCCTCGAATACCTTAACTACGCAATCACTGACCACATCGCTGAGTACTTGATTGTTCTCTTCGCTCATGTTGATTCTTTCTCCCACAGTGGCCAAGCCACTCAGCTCGACACCACAAGAAACGGCCGTCGAGCCCGAAGGTTGAGACCTTGGGGGAAGATCGATTAGCCAAGGTGGCCTTTGAGGCTCCCGGGTGAATATCGAGAGTATCTTCTCGCACCCCTCCGGCCTCCCCTAAAGTCCACACTCTCCAGGACGTATTCCTGGGACACATGGTTTCTATTCGCGCTTCCGAGACGGAAATCCCAAGCTCTGGCGTCACTCCCCAGTTGAGCGAGGCGATAGGACAGCTTTTCGAAAAGCTCCGTAGCTGGTCGATGAAGCGCGTGGACGAAGTGAATGAAATGACCTCCACCGAATCTTTGGCGGCAGGCGATTCGCTCAACTCGATCGTGAATCAATCACGAAGCTATGTGGACTACATGCGCAAAGCCATGGGTCGCTTCACCGTGTCAGCCAACGACAACGCCGACGAAGGCTCCGGGATTGGGGCCATCGAAGAGCAAAGCGCGATGTTGGGCGCCTACCTGCGCAACCTGGAAAGCGCCCTGGCTTCACAGGAAAAAGTGGCGCAGGAAGCGCTGAAACAACTCGGAGCCGTGCGCCGTGCTGGTTCGCATATTCTCGAAGTGTCCAACCAAGCCCGCATGTTGGCAGTGAATGCCCGCATTGAAGCGGCGCGCCTTGGTGGCTCTGATGGCGGGGCCTTTGGAGTGATCGCCAGTGAGATGTCGGGTTTTGCCAAGAACATGCAGGGACAAAGCGACGAAATCGTGCAGATTGTCGATGGCCTCACGGGTAGCTTGCCCGCAATCGCCGAAATGACAGAAGTGCTTCGCGCGAAAACAGCGGGTTTTTCCCAAGAATTTGGCGAGAAAAACACTGAAGTTTCTGCAGTCGTCCATCAGCTTCAAACAACAATCAGGGACGCCCTGCAGCAGGGCGATGATCGTGTCGCCGCAATCCTGAAGCACTCACAAGAGGCTCTTTCTCATCTTCAATTTCAAGACCCTTGTGCTCAGCGACTCACTCAAATTGAGGCCGACATTCTTCAGGCACAAAGCACGGCTCGTGATGTTCTCGAAACAGGTGACCTCGATATGGTCGAACGTGTCAACGCAGCCAACTCACATCGCTCGGCAGCAGCCGGCCAGGTGATGATCTTCGAAGACGGAGAGGAGTGCGAGGACTCGGTTGGTGAAAAGGCATTGCCAGCCGGAGAGCTACTGCTCTTTTAATCAAGGCTCGACTCGACCAAATCGAGAGCACGTTTCGCCACATCGAAGGAGAACCCCTGTCGGGCTAGCGAAGCCAAAGCCTTCTGCCGCTGCTGGGGATCGCTCAAATCGAAGCGCTGACCCAAACGACGCTTGCGGGCGTATTCGCGGGCGCTCGCCTCATCGCCTAGTTCTGGATCATCGCCCATGGACTGAAGCGCGGCCTCAACAAACTCATCGGAAAGACCCCGCGCACGCATCTTTTGGCGAATTTTCGGCAGCGAACCGCCGCGGCGGCGCTGACTTTCTGCCAAGCCTCGAGCAAACCGACCATCGTCGAGTAATCGTGATTCTTGGAACCGCAAGAGAACCGATTCAATGTCACGCTCGACCTGAGCCTTGATGCTGGCGTCCCCGTAGCGAAAAAGTCGTCTCTTGAGCACCCGGCGCACCTGCTCCACCGACGCGTCTTGCTTGTCGAGATAACGAAGGGCCGCTTCCCGGAGAGCATCTTCTGTGAGCCTGGCGGGGTTAAAGAGATCCCGAGGGACCGGCCTTGAGTTCTCTTGTCGTCTTCGCTCCCAAACCGGGAGGAACGAGCACGACGACCCCCTTTTTTCTTGGGTTGGTCGTCGTAACAGCGAAGGGCTGGTCGGTGGTCCTCGTCAGTCACGGTCCCAATGAAACTCAGCGCAAATGAATGCAGCGCAAACAATTCAGCGCAACAAGCTCAGCCTGCTCCGCTCTTCTTGAGCTCACCCAGCACGAGTTTGCTGACTGCCTTGAGAGTTTCGAAAACGCCCTGACCGTCGCGCGCATTAGCCTCAAAGTCAGGAACGCCTCGGGGATTCAACTCAGCCCGTAGCTCGTCGAGTTCAACAACATTCGGCAAGTCGCGCTTGTTGTACTGAATCACGAAAGGAAGTTGGTCGAGATCGTAACCTTGTTCGGCCAGGTTCTCCCGCAGGTTGTCCATGCTCTCTTGGTTCGCTTCGAGACGCTCAAACTGTGAGTCGGCCACGAAAATGACGCCGTCAACTCCCTTGAGAATCAGTTTACGACTGGCGTCGTAAAAGACCTGACCCGGAACAGTGTAGAGATGAAAGCGAGTTTTGAATCCGCGAATTTCACCCAGCGAGAGCGGCAAGAAATCGAAGAACAGCGTGCGTTCAGTTTCCGTAGCGAGGCTGATCATTTTGCCCTTCGCGTCTGGATTCGTGCGCTCGTAAATGTGCTGAAGATTGGTAGTTTTGCCGCAGAGACCCGGACCGTAATAAACGATCTTACAATTGATCTCCCGAGCCATGTAGTTGATGAAGCTCACTGTCCCGGGTCCCCTTAGTCGTTGAACAAGCTGTCGATATCGTCGTCGGTAATTTCGCCAAAGGGCGAGTCTTCACCGGGTGTTAAGGATTTGTTCAACAGATCTTCGAAGATCTTGTTCAGCTCTTCCGTAGCTTTGCGAACTCGCAAGCGAACCAAGCCTAGACTCGACTTGGCATCAAAGATGACAACAAGAATCACTCGATTGCCAACAAGCTGAATGTGGATGTTCTGATTCTCTCCCTCATGAAATTGCGTCGCGAATTCATTCTCGCGTAGCAATTTGGCAATACCTCCGGTGGCGGCAATGTTGCCGGCAGTCAGAGACGCCAGGGACGTCGTATCAATTTCTTCCACCTCACCGCTTGCTGCGATGAGCTGACCATTTTTGTCGACGATGAAAACGACTTTAGCGTTCGCTTCCCGAACCAAACGATCAACAACCGTTTGGATTTGGTGGAACTCCTCTTCGTACATCACCATCTGAGGGTTAACCATCTGTGCCTCCGCGCGGTCCCCGTTTGGGCTTCCCGCAAACATGGGGAAGAAGTTTTTGAGGACTCGATTGTTGCTGGGTGAAGCCTCCCAACACAGCTTAGGCTTGTAGTATGAGCGACACCTTTCCAGCAACCCTCCCGCGCTGTCCCTTTGTCTTTGGTCGATTTCGAAGCTCGGGTTAGGAATCGGGTCGGCTTTCCATGACGAATCGGCGCACAACCGGGACGGAGCTTCGGCTCCTTAGCTTCTTTCAACAGCAGAGCGGCATTCAACCGCGGCAATTCGCCCTGATGTTGCTCTTGTGGAGCGGTCTTTTAGCTAATTCTGCGGCGGCGGAGCGCCCACCAAGCCCAGAAGAGGACCTGGTCCAAGCGTCGCTTGAGTACCAAAAGACTCCACCTGGCACGACAGGTGATCTCAAGGCCTACATCAACCTCCGTGAGATCTGGTCAGCCTGGAAAGACGTAGATCCACTCCAGGTTGAACAGTCCCTCCGGCTGGCGGCGGAAGATTCGTCTAAGTCCGCGTCAGTGAGGGACTATGCGGCCAAATTGGCTGCCTACGCGCGACTGCGGCGGGGTGATATCGCCTCGGCGCAGGCGAGCTTCAAAGCACGTGGCTACGTGACCGACTGGCTGATTGTCGGCCCCTTCGACAACGAGGGAAAAACGGGTTTTGAACAAGTGTTTGGGCCAGATGCGACCCCTGAAGAACCGATTGTTCCAGGTCGAGCATTCACGGGAAAGGAACGCCCGGTGCGCTACCGAGAGCTTCCCGATGTTTTCCGCTATGGCTGGGTCGACTTTGGCTACGTATTTCGGCCTTCGACTCACATTTGTGGTCATGCGACCACCTTTATTTCAGGGACCCGAAAAGGCGACGAGAAAAAATCCCGCCCGATCACACTCTGGGTAGGAAGCGATGGTGCACATCGAGTCTCGTTCAATGGCCAGGTAACCATCGAAGAAAGCGCGTATCGAGGCTTTGATACGAGCCGTTACTCAACCACCGTCCTGCTTCGTCCCGGTCAAAATCGGCTCTCCATCAAGGCCTGTGGGGCGGACACCTCCCCGATGTTCTCCATTCGCGTGGGAGACGAGCACGGCAACATCGACTCCGACATTCAGGTCACCACCGATCTGACGGCTAGCGAAGATGCTCGAGAGAACGTCGTTGCCGCACAGAAGGACAAGCTCCCGAAGCATCCCGCCAAATTGCGCGGTCCGCTCAGCCTCGTTGCTGAAATCTCTGCCGACAAGAATGCAACAGCTGACGATCTCGAACTCGCAGCTCGCTACTTAGTCCTCACGGATGGCGATGACACCACAGTTCACCAAGCCCGCGACCTGGCGCGGCGTGCTGCGGAAAAGCAATCGACTGTAGAACGGCAGCTACTTCTCGCCTCGCTGGCAGAAGACAGAAACGCAGCGGCGGCCGCGCTCAAGGACGCTGAGAAGCTCGCCGACAAAGACAACATCGATTTCCTGCTCGCCCAAGCATGGCACCGCAAGACCGGACCTAGTCCCCAGGAATCGTTTCCGCTGTACGACCAAGTCCTGGCAATCGACCCTGACAACCTCACGGCCTTGCAGGGGCGTGTTGAACTCTACAATCGAGCCGGGCTGAGACGAACGGCCCTGGCCGCCCTCGAACGCGCCTATGTCCGGCGCCCCCACTCAGTCCTGCTCGCCAACATGGTGGCATCCCAACGTGGCGCGCTGGGCCTCAGCACGCTGGCCAGCGAAGCGGTGGATCAGTACGCCGCGGTCCGCTTCGACGATAGCTCCTTTCTCACGGAGCGGCTTGAACTTGCCCTGGCTCGAAAAGACGAAAAAGCCGCGGCCCATTGGCTCTCTCGTATCCAGACTTCAGACGCACACAATCTCTGGACTTACTCTTTGGCGTCCCGCGTGCATCGGGCTCTAGGAGATCGCAAGCGCGCTCTGGTCGATTTGGAAACGGCCCACGCGATCGCTCCGGAGGACGTTGCGACCCTGCAAAACCTCGCCGATCTCAAGGGGCGCATGGGGAAGCGAGAAGAGCAACTGGCTCTTCTGCGCGAAGTACTAAAACTGCGACCGCAAGAAGTCGAAGTGCGAAAGTATGTCGACCACATCGAACCTCCCGAAGCTCCGGCGGACGAACAATACGCCATGGCTGCAGACGAATTTCTGAAGAAACGTCATGCGCCTGCCGATGGACACCCGCGCCGAACGCTACAAGATCTGACGGTCAGTACTGTCTACGAAAACGGCCTTTCCAGTCAATTTCGTCAAGTGGTGTTCCAGCCACTCACTGATTCCGCGGCCGCTACATCGCGACAGTACGCATTCCAGTACCAGGCTGATACCCAGCGAGTGCAGCTCAAAGGCGCAAAAGTCTATCGAGCCGATGGCAGCACCGACGAAGCCATCGAAAGCGGTGAAGGTGCAGCGAACGATCCGTCGATTTCGATGTACACCTCGGCCCGCACCTTTTACGTACAATTTCCGCGCCTTGAGCCGGGCGACGTCGTTGAACTTCGTTACCGCATTGATGACATCACAACTCGGAACGAATTCGCCGACTACTATGGCGATGTTGTTTACTTGCAGAGCGACGAGCCGGTGGCCCACGCAGAATATGTGCTGGTGACACCCAAGTCCCGTAAGTTAAACATCGACGCAAAGCTCAAGGGTCTCAAGAAAACAGTCAAAGAAACGAAGACTGATCGTATCTATCGCTTCGAGGCCACGGACGTCCCCGCCATCATGCCCGAAGCTGGCATGCCGCCTTGGTCAGAGTTGCTCGGCTTCGTTCACGTATCAACTTACTCCGACTGGAATGCGCTCGGACGTTGGTATTGGGGACTCGTCCAGGAACAACTCGACCTCGACGACGAGACTCGCAAGAAACTGCTGGAAATCACCAAAGATTCGAAAACGGACCTTGAGAAAGTCAAAGCCGTCTACGCTTGGGTGACAAAGAACACCCGCTACGTAGCCCTCGAATTCGGTATCTATGGATTCAAACCACGCCGCTGCGTGCAAACCGTGAATCGTGGCTGGGGCGATTGCAAAGACAAGGCGACGGTGATTGTCACCTTCCTTCGGGAGCTCGGCATCGAATCCAATCTGGTCATTCTACGAACTGGAATGCGTGGGGATTTTCATTCCAAGCTTCCCAGCCTCGCTCCCTTCGACCATGCCATCGCCTACGTCCCGTCGCTTGATCTCTATCTCGACGGAACAGCAGAACATACTGGCATCTTTGAACTTCCCGTCATGGACCAAGGGGCGCTGGGACTACTCGTGCTCGACGGGAAAGCAAAGCTTGTCCGTTTGCCCAGCGCCGATCCCACCAAAAACGTGGTTTCTCGTGAGCTTGAGGTCGATCTCAAGAAGGATGGCAGTGCTCGCATCGATCTCGACTACTCGGTCGTCGGACAATCGGCTCCGAGTTACCGCGCACGCTACGAGGCCGAATCCAGCCGCAAAGATCGCATCTCAAGCGATTTGGGGAGTGAATTCCCTGGGCTCGAACTCGACAAGAACGGCATCAAAACCAGCGACCTGTCGAATGGCGAAGCGCCCGTGAACATTGAAGTCAAAGGCAACGTGCCACGTTTTGCTCGCCATGAAGGCGACTCGCTCAGCATGTCCGTGACCATCAATACACGCCTCACGCCGCGCTACGCCGCGCTCTCGACCAGGCAGCAAGACATCCGTATCCAGGGTTTCTCCACCAACAAAGAAACCGTGACCATTCAACTGCCGCCGGGTGCAGAAGTTGAAGCGTCTCCGCCAGAAACCAATCACGACTCGAAGTTCGGATCCTACGGAGTGAGCACCAACATCTCGGGCCGCACTGTCACGGTCGAATCTCACCTTTCTCTCAAAGTCGACCGAGTCACCCCCCAAGAGTACGCAGCCTTCCGCAAGTTCTGCGTGGATGCCGACCAAGCCCTTTCCCACCGCCTGGTGGTGACCCCATGACTAGCAGTGATCGCACGACTCGCTCTGAACACGTGAACCCGTCCGCAAGCATCCCGCCCCAGTCTTCCTCTTCTGAGGTCTCATCAGCAGCCATGAACCAACCATCTATTCCTCGTCGCCGATCTCGCCCGTGGACTAGTTGGGGGTACATCTTGGCGCTCTCACTCGCGAGTGCCTCTCTGAGCGGCTGCAAAAAAGGAGCTGAGAGTCCTCAAGAATCGTTCCAGGACCTGAGGACAGACGCCGCTTCGAGTCAGGACAGCGATGAAGTCGCGACTTGGCTTTTCGCTGAACTGCTTCGACCAGGCGGCAAACCAGAGTCCGCCAAGAAGGCGCGCAAACATCTCGACAGCCTTGAGGAGCAAGGAGTGCTTTCGCACCTCGCGCGAGGTCTCGATGATGCAGAGCATGGCCGTTCCAAGAAAGCTGCCGAGGAATACTTCGCCGCACTCCTGGCCGCACGCACTTGGGACGACCCCAGGGCTTCGCTGTTCGCCTGGTTCGCTGCTCTTCGCGTTCAGGAAACGGCCAATGTTTCGCTTGATTTCGACAAGAAGCACAGCAAGCAGATTGCTGAGATCCTCAAGAATCCAGGCAAGATAGGTTTTCGTGCTTACGCGATTGTGGTCGATTTGTGGGCGGAGGAAGCCTTTTCTCAAGCAGAGGAGGACATCGATCAGAAGCTGGCGCGAAAGTTAGGCTGCGTCGAAAACATCGCCCTCGCTGGACCTTTTGGCACTAATCCGGCCACTGACGTGTTGCGCAGCTTCCCTGCAGAACTGCCTGGCGTCTGGCCGGCACGTTTTGATCGCGAAGAAGGCCAAGCGCGGTCCCCCAGAAGACTTCAAACCGACGCGGGCGGTTGTGACGTCATGGCTGACGAGCCCACGGACGGCGGCGTGTTCTACGCTCAAACTTTTCTTGAACTCAAAGACCCTCAGGACATCATTCTCAGTGCCAGTGGCGCCATTCAAATTTGGGTTAACGATGCGCTCGTCCTTGAACGTGACGTGCGCATCTGGGGGATCTGGCCCAAATTCGCAACGCACATCAAGCTGCCAGCAGGTCGACATCGGATTCTTTGGAAGATTGGCGACCCCGCGACTGCCCTGCGCGCTGTGAGTCCGAACGGCAAACCCATCAGGCTCGAAAGCTCAGTGGATACGTCGCTCGGCTATTCGCTCGTGCCTCCCGTCATTGAGCCAGATCCGAATGATCTGATGCGCTACATCGAGCCCACCGGCGTCAAAGATCCAGGCGACGACTTCACTCGCTATGTCGCTGCCTATTTGGCAGGTGACGAAGGACAACCTGATGTTGCGGCAGTGATGTTCGAACCGTTGGTGGAGAAGCCAGAAATCGCCACGGGCATCGCTCTGTCGACCGCTGCTTACTACGTCAACGGCGATCCCATCTACGATGAGGCGCAAACACGCGATCTGGTGCATGAACTTGAACTGAGGGCCGCGGAAAAGGACCCTGGTCTTTGGTACCCGACTCTACCGAAACATCATCTGGGAAGCTCAGCAAAAAGGGGCAACCACGGTGATCGACGAGCTTGAGAAGCTCGCCACACGTTTTCCCGAAGTCGCCACGATTCACTTCTCGCTCGCAGAGCTTTACGACAATCTGGATTGGGGAGCTGAATACGAGCGTAGTGTGCTGGAACTACTCGAACGTTTTCCGGACGACGAGAACGCCTTGAAGCTGGGAGTCGATTTCTACGAGGCGGAAGGGAAGACCAAGAAGGTGGACGAACTGCTGCAGCGCATTCTCACCCTCAATCCCGATAGTGAGCTTCTCGTCGCGCGTGCGCTCAATCAGAAAAAGTACAGCGACGCGCTCAAAGAGCTCAGGCGTCTCCAGGCACGACGCCCTTCACGCAAGGACATTGCTTCGCGCATCGAAGCCATTCTCATTCGCTCCGGTGACCAACAAAAGACATTCGAAACATTGCAAAAAGCCATCGAACGAGAACCCAAAGACGTTCATTCAAGGCTAGCTCTCGCTGACGCGCAAATCGCACGCGGCCAAGCCGACGAACGGGCTCTGACTTCCGCTCTCGTGGAAGCCATTCAGGCCGGAGCCGACCCCAGTCCCATCGAAGGAGCGATCGATCTCGTCGAAGGGCTCACTGCCCTAGAGCCCTATCGAATCGACGGTAAGAAGGTGATCGCCGACTACGAAGCCAGCGACGAGCACCTGTCAGGTACGGCCGCGCGCATTCTCGACTACGGCGCCGTTTGGATTCGTGGTGACGGCTCAAGCCGCTTTTTGGAACACGAGATTGTGCGCATCCAGAGTGACGAAGCCATCAAACGCTTCACAGAAGCTCAGACCTACGGCCTTGTCCTCAGCATGCGTGTCATCAAGAAAGACGGCACCATCCTGGAGCCTGAAGAAGTAGCCGGTAAGCCGACAGTGACCATGCCTCACCTAGAAATCGGCGATTACATCGAAACCGAACGCATCGTTTCTCGCTGGGGAGACGGCATCGGCCTCGAGTATTCTGGCCCGGGTTGGTACTTCCGCGAAAAAGACGTCGCCTATGCTCGCAGCGAGTTTGTCGTGATCGCTCCTGCGGACAAGGATCTGATCCTGGAAACTCACAATGGTGTTCCCGCACCCGAGGTCACACGCACCGGATCCGTCGTCGTGTATCGCTATCGCGTCGATGAGAGTCCCGCCGCGCCGGACGAACCCTTGAGTCCGCCCGCTCAGGAATTCCTGCCCCGCGTGCAAGTGGGTTGGGGCATGAGCTTCGACCGTCGCATCCGCAACATCAGTCGCAGCATGATCACCCTCACGGCCACCGATCCGCGCATTGTCCGCATTGCAGAAAGCATCACCGAGGGAAAAAACACGCAAGAGGAAAAGCTACACGCGATCTATCACTGGATCCTCGACAACGTTCAGGAAGGCGAGGAGGCCGACGGACGTCGCGTCATCGTATCGCGCAACGGCAATCATTGGCGCGGCTTTCAGACCCTTTGTCAGGCTCTCAACATTCCTGTTCAGTGGGCACTCGCCGAAAGTCGACTTTCTTCGCCAGAAAAAGGGCCGATCTCCGTGGCCGAACGCTCGCTGCATCCTCTACTTGTCGTCGGCGAAGGGAAAAATCGTCACTGGCTCACGATCGAAGATAAGTTTGCGCCGTTTGGCACCGTTCCCAGTCACCTCCGTGGCGAACCCGCATACGTACTTGGAGGCTTGGAAGCCGAGGTCACCACAGTTCCTATCGTCGGCGTGGCCGACGGGATCCGCTACGAAGGCACAGGCAAGTTGCTCAAGAATGGTTCCGCGGAACTCGACTTCAAAATCATCTTCCTCGGCACCTTCGCGACTTCGCTACGTACTGGACTCTCACAGATCCCCGAGAATCAACTCGGCAACATCATCGAGTCTCAGCTTCTCGGGCAGCAACTCCAAGGCGCGCAGTTGAAGGACTACAAGGTCCTTAATCAAGGCGAGCTCGACAAACCTTTGATCATTCAGGTGCAGACCGAAGTCCCTCAGTTCGCCACGCCTTCAGGCGTAGGGCTCCTCGTCAGCCCGCCTTTCATGCCTCGCCTCACCCAGCTGACTCCTCTGGCCGAAAGAACGACACCGCTGCTCATCGGCCAGGAGAGCGTCACAGGAGTCGACATCACCCTCAGCCTCCCAGAAGGCATCACGGCTCAGGTGAAGCCCCAAAAAGGCAAATCCTCGAACTCCAATTACGAGGTCAGCGACACTGCACAAAAAGGCAGTCTCCGGATAAAACGAGACGTCGCCACCCTCGCCGGGCGCATCACTCCCGAAGATTACGGAAAATTTCAGCAGTATACGAACGAAGCCGACGCCGCACTCGCTGCGGCCATCCGCCTCAACGAGAAGTAAACAAGATCGCTTGCCTGAAGCCCCACCTCAACCTATACGCACCGTCCCATGATGTACCTGCCCGGAATGAAGACTGGCCCCCGCAAGACCGACCGCAATCGCTGCAAGAAGAACAAAGCGAAGAACGCAGCGAAGAACCGTCGTCGTCGCAACAGTCTCAAGAAGTAATTAGGGAGGCGGACCCGCCTCCCTCGTCGTCGGAGCCAAGCTCCTCCTCCCCACCCTACGGTCCGGCTGCGCTGCTGTCCTTTTAGAGGGGCGGCCCCGCCCCTCTCGTCGCCGGAAGTGAATTCCAGCTCCTCACTCCACAGTCCGCGTGCGCTCCTCTCTCGCTGGTCGCTCGATGCGGTGCTGAGCGCGCCTCGAAACTCCTCGGGCTGCGCCCTCGCGTTTCTTGGTTTGTGGCTGTTGTTTGTAGGAGGGCGGACCCGCCCCCCTCGCCCTTTGGAAGTAAATTCCACAGGGCTCACCCCACAGTCCGGCTGCGATCCGGCGGCTCCCACATGGTCGCCGGCGGTGCTGGGGCCGCGTCGCCACTCCTCCCCCAGACGGGGGGTCGCGTGTCTCCGTTTGTGGCTACGCTGGTGAGGTTCTGGTGTGAGCACTTCGCTTCGCTGGTGCATTTGGCTTTGGCACATCGCTTCGCTCGTGCGGGGTTGGCACTCTGGCTTCGTCTCGTGCTGGCGGGACTGCACGACCTAGAACCCAGCCTGGAAGCAGCGAACTGACGCCTTGGTCATTTGTGGCTAAGCTTCCTTCCGTGGCGCGCCCCAACACCCAGCCCGGGATCATTCCCGTTTCAGCCCTGCACGGCCAGCCCAGCAAGTCTGCGGATTCGCTCCGTGAACGAATGATCGTCGCAGAACTCAAACTGAGCCCAGACCAACGCATCGTGAACGCGTTGCGACTCGGTCTCAGAGACCGTGCAGAGGCCCGTGGACGACGTAAGACAGCTGGTTGAACTCGCTGAGCAAACGGCCACTGCCCTGAAGAAGATTGGAGTCGAGCCACTTCTGATCGGGGCGCTCGCGCTAGCAGCTCATGGATATCAACGTGGAACCAATGACATCGATCTTGGTGTCTCAGTTTCTCCCACGCAGCTCAAGACCGTCTGCGCAGCGTTGCAAAGAGAAGGCATCTTCGTCTACCTCAGCGAATCGGATGGCAACGACCCACTCGGTGGCGTTATTGCACTTTCGCTTGAGCCTTTGCCAGAATTTGCAAACGACGAAGACGAGACGGAAGCGGCGGATTTCGACTGGAGCGTGGAACCAGTCAGCCCTCCCAAAGTCGAGATCATTAACTTCGACAACAGCCCAAGCGGCGGATTTCCAGCCATCGTTCCCGACTCCCTAGCGCGAAGTCAAATGATGTCGGAGCTTGTGAAAACTGCTGTCCCCACGCTTGAAGATCTCATCATTTTCAAAGCCTACGCAGGTGGTGTGAAGAGCAGAAATGACGTCGCGGAACTACTCACCCGCACTTCGCCGAATTTAGAGCTGCTGAGAGAAAGAGCCAGAAGCTACGCGCTCTCACAGAACCTGGAATACGTCCTGGACGGGTTGATCTAGAGAGCCATGAGTCGTTTCAAGAAACGGCGAACTTAGTCCACGGTATTGAGCGAAAAGTAGAAGTCACCCACCTGCTTCGTGGAGTCCTCTATACGAAGCGTGGTGGGACCTGTTTCCGGAGCGACGAATGACAAGGTGGGGCAAATGCCAAGCTCTTCGCTCACGGTCGCTACAATTTCATCGTTCGCGTCGAGCACCGTCAGCTTCAGTTCTCGCTGGCCGCAGCCTTCTACTGTCACTTGGTAAGTCTCTCCAGCTTCCACCTCAAGCTCGAAGGGCGTCGAATTACCCGCAGTATCGCTGCGGACACCATGCAGGCAACCGTCATCTGGAACGACGGTGCCGTCAAGAGAACCCATCGTCGATCGACAATTCACCGTATCGAGAAGCGCAGTTACGCCTGCGAAGCCGACTAACATTTCAGATGAACCCAAACTGTCTTTATACGCGAACCTGTATTCTTGCGGTGAGTCGTCCTCGTCGGTCACTATCAATGTACCTGAAGACGCATCTGGAGAGGAATCGCCAATGGACTCAATAAGTTTTAGCTCGCCGACAAGCTGCATCTGCTCCGCTGTGAACTGACTCACCGATTTTCTCCAACGGTAGCCGCCGTAGCCAAAGACAAAGTAGTTCACTTCAATCTCTACGCTGTCGGCATTCCATATCGACGCGCCCGCCTGAGACACCCCGCCACTACCAATGTCGGAAGCGCCCATGCCGCCAAGTCCACCACCTCCACCGGTAGTACTCTGCTGTCCCCCGGTGCCCTCGAAAGGAGACTCAGTCGTTGTATCTGAAGTGCATCCGGCCAGCAGAAGGCACAGAGTTGCACTTGAACCTATGATTGACTTGACCATGGACGACATCCTTCAAGAATCGAGCCACCGATAAACTGAACCAAATTCCACAAAGTCGCGGGATCTCACCAGCCAGGATGCAGCAAGAGTGCTCACACTGACACAGCACCATGATCCGGCGATCCGATCGACCGCATGGAACTGCTCAGCACTCGCGACCTCGACGGCAAGGTGTCCGCCCCAAACTCCACTCGAAGCGACAAACCAAAGCATGCGACCCCTAACAACGCCAACAAACCAAGACACGCGAGGTCGGCCGACCGAGGAGTGGCGCGGCGCGCTCAGCATCAGCAAAGTGATGTGCCGCGCAACAACCCAAAAGCGAAGCCACAAACGGAGACACGCGACCTCCCCTCCGAGGGAGGAGTGGCGACGCGCGCTCAGCACCGCAGCACGAGCAAAGCGATGTGCCCCACCACAACCTCACCAGCAAAGCCACAAACCAAGGCACACGAGGAGCCTTCAGGGCTCCGAGGAGTGACGCGGCGCGCTCAGCACCGCATCGAGCGACAAGCGAGAGAGGAGCGCACGCGGACTGTGGAGTGAGGAGCCGGAATTTACTTCCGGCGACGAGAGGGGCGGGGCCGCCCCTCTGAAGGACTAGCTCCCCTGCAAATCAAACTGCTCGATGTGGTATTCTTTGCGAGGCACCAGTTTGATGCGTCGCATGTAGAGCGCTTCGGCTTCTTTGATGGAGGCCTTCTCCTCGCTCTGGAGCAAATCGATCACGGCCGGATGCGCGTTGACGATGATCGAGTAGCCGGGCAGCGACTGCCGCTCGCGATGCATCTGTCGAATGATTTCGTAGGCGATTGTGGTGCGTGACTGAATCTGGCCCGTGCCGTCGCAGTAAAAGCACGGCTCGTTCATGGTGCGACTCAGGCTCTCACGGGTGCGCTTGCGCGTCATTTCGATCAGGCCGAGATCCGAAATCCGATTGATGGTCGTCTTCGCTTTATCCTTCTTGAGAGCTTGATCGAGCGCTCGGTAGACCTTTTCGCGATTCTTACGGTCTTCCATGTCGATCAAGTCGAGCACCACAAGACCGCCCACGTTGCGGAATCGAAGCTGGTAGGCGATTTCGTCGACCGCTTCGAGGTTCGTCTTGAGCGCCGTCTCTTCCAGACTTCCACTACCCTTGCCGACGAATCGGCCAGTGTTGACGTCGATAGCCGAAAGAGCTTCCGCTTGATCCATGATCAAGTAGCCACCACTCGGCAAAGGCACCTTGCGGCTGAGCGCACGAGTGATCTCGTCTTCGATGCCATAAGCATCGAAGATCGGTTCGTCGCCCTGGTAGAGTTCGATGTCCTTCACCCGTTCGGGCAGGAACATTTCGACAAAGCGCACCAGCTTCGCGTACTGGTCCTTGTCGTCAATCACGATGTTGTGGATGTCGTCCGTGAACAAATCGCGAGCTGTCTTGAGCACAAGATCGAGCTCTGAGTAGAGAATCGTGGGCGCCTTCGCCTTCTCCACTTTCTTGCTCACATCGCTCCAAAGCCGCATCAGATAGCCGAAATCGGCTTTGAGAGACTTCTTCGTCAGCCCAGCTGCGACCGTGCGCACAATGATGCCGCCCGTCTTTGGTTTAAGGGCTTCAATCACCTTGCGGAGCCGCGAACGCTCACTCGCCGAACCGATGCGCTTGGAAATTCCGACGTGATCGACTGTCGGCAAGAAATACGCAATAGCGTCCTGGCAAGCGACACATGACTTGTCACGCGCGCTCCCTTGGTTCCCAAAGGCTCCTTCGAGATCTGAACGATCACCTGATCGCCTTCTTTGACCACATCGGTGATCGGAACGCTGCGAGAGACGCGTGACGAAGTCTTACTCCGCGCAGCCGCGCCACTGCGACCACTACTCGCCGTACGACCACTGCTTGAGGATCCGCCTTTGCGTGAACGTGAATTCGTGGAACGACGTGATCGATTCGCTGATCCGCCGCGCGATTCGCTGCGCGACCCCCCGCCTGAACCAGAGGAGCCCGATTCAGAGCTGCTACCCGAAGAAGAGCCCGCTGCGGTCCCGGTGCGGCGACGACGACGACGACGGCTGCGATTTCCTCCGCGCCCTTCCTCCTCTTCTTCTTCGAGAGGTTTGGTCGCTGCGGCCTCAGAATCGTCGGACGAATCGTCATTCTCGGACGAATCGGCCTCGTCACCAGCTGCCTGTCGCCGGCCCACCACGCGCCCCGACTTCACAGCCTCGGCCCCGGCCGCGGCTATTTCTTCAGGATCGCGCTCGTCTTCATCCTCATCGTCAAAGTCGTCGTCTTCATCCTCGTCGTCAAAGTCTTCATCGTCGTCGTCGTCATCGTCTGACGAAGTGACATGGAGTGCCTCGGACTGTTCGAAAGCTTCGTCGTCATCATCATGATCTTCGTCGTCGAGATCGTCCTCATCGTCGAAGTCATCGTCATCTTCATCATCTGATCTGATCATGATCATGATCGTCATCGCCTTCATGGACGTCGCTGATCAGCTGCTCATCGTCAGAAGCGTGAGCGAGCGGCTCATCCTCATCCTCATCCTCATCGTCGTCTTCATCGTCGAACTCACCTTCATCGGAGCCTGCACTCTCGGAAGAGGAGATCTCATCGTCGTCGTCGTCGCGCCCGTCATCGGTGTCGCGATTGCCTCGACCAGCGTCTTTTCCGCTGTCGGTCTTGTCGATTTCTCCGAAATCTCCGGCCAAATAGGCCTCAAAATCGTCGGGACGAATCAGGTCTTCGACGTGAAGAAACGCCGCGCGCTCCATGCCCACGTCGATAAAAGCGGCCTGCATCCCGGGCAGTACCCGCGACACTTTGCCAAGAACGATATTACCTACGGTGCCACGGTGGGCAGCGCGCTCAATTTGTAGCTCTGCAATAACGCCATCTTCGATGAGAGCCACGCGGGTTTCGCGGAGATCACAATTGATGACGAGGGTGTTTGATGACATGAAAAAATGCTTTCCGTCGACTCAGCCATGAGCTGAGGACTGGTCCGCCCAAATGTCGGTTGCATCTGTGCCTCGATAGAGGCATCCCCCTGGCGCCTTGGGGTGCGTCCCTGAGCTCCAGCCGGCACTCGATCGTAAGATCGGGGCCAGATGGTGCGCGTTCGCGAAATGTGCAGCCGCGAACGCGGCGCGCTGAGCAATAGTGCGGCGCGCTGAGGCGTCTTGTGCAGACGCTCACTGTATTGGGAAAGGGACGCGATGCTCCGAAAATTGGGCATGAAAAAAACCTGGCGCGCATCTTCGATCCACCGGCGCCACCGAGGGCGGCCGAGCAGCCCGACTTCTGGGCTAGGAATGGATCTCAACGCTTGTACAAAGGCCATCACGACCCCGAGGGAGAGTCAACTGCCGAGTGAATCGCGCTCCAGAGATCGGAAAAGCTGGCGCTAGGTGAAGTCGCTCGCCCGCATCATGCTAAACATATGGTCAGTTTACGGCCCGCAGACCCCATTCAGGACCAGCCTCATGAGCTCCTTTCTCATCTTCGACATCGAAACCATCGTCGATCCCGAACTGCCCATCTTGGATGGTGTCGACACCCAAAAGCTCCCGCCTCCGCCCCATCACCGTGTGATCGCCGTCGGCGCCCTGCTGCTTTCGGGTCACGATCTCACGCCCAAGCGGCTCGGCATCATTGGTCGCGAAAGTGACGACGAGGCAGAGATCCTGAAAGAGTTCACGGATCTCGTCGACAACCATCAACCGACCCTCGTGACCTACAATGGTCGTGGTTTCGATCTGCCGGTACTCGCCATGCGCTGCTTTCGTCACGGTGTCCCGTTTCGTGCCTACTACCGCGGTCGCGACATGCGCTATCGCTTCACCGAGGCAGGCCACTTCGATCTGATGGACTTCATGGCGGATTATGGTGCCTCGCGTCCCGCCAAATTGGACGTGATGGCCAAGCTCTGCGGAATGCCAGGAAAGGTCGGTGTCGATGGCAAAGATGTCGGACCGCTTTACCACAAGGGGCACATCGAGGAGATCCGCAACTATTGTCTCTGCGACGTCATTCAAACCAGCGGCGTCTTCTTGCGAGTGCAGCTCTTGCGCGGCGAAATCAGCGAAAGTGCCTACCTGAAAGCGATGCGCGCGTTGATTTGCCTCACTCAAGAAGACGAAAGAGTTCGCGCGGTGGCCGAGAAAATTGACATTGAGCGACTGCTACTTGGTCACTCCCTCGATGCACCCACCGACTCTCCCTCGGTCGATGGCGATGACTAAATTACCTCGAATAGAGCGAAGCAGCTGAGCCTAGGCCTCACGATAGAATCGTGGCACACGACGTGAAATATTTGTGAGCACTTCCCAGGGTATCGTGCCGCACCAAGTCGCCACTTCGGTCGCTGTGATTTGGTCTTCACCGAATCGTCCTTTTTGGCGACCCAGAAACACCACCTCGTCGCCACAATCGACGCCGGGAACGTCCGTCACATCGACCATCACCATGTCCATGCTCACATTGCCGACAATCGGTACACGACGCCCTTGCACGAGTACTCGACCTTTGTTGGAGGCACTCCGACTTAAGCCATCCGCGTAGCCCATCGGCACCGTGGCAATGACGCTGGGACGTTTTGCGCAAAAGTTGCCGCCGTAACCGACTTCGTCACCGACATTCAGTCTGCGCACACTGACCACCCCGCTCTTCACGGTGATCGTCGGGCGCAAACGAACCTGGCTCCTTTTCGCCAAGAGTGAGGCCTCCAGCTCCGCCAAAGGATCCACACCAAACAACGCCACGCCAGGCCGAACTGCTTGAAAATGAGTGCGCGAGTCGCGCAGAAGCGCGCCGCTATTGGCCATATGACGCAGCCCGGGCTTGACGCCTGCATCGAGAAACGTCTGATAGGCAACGTCGAAAAGCCGGAGTGGCTCCTCAAACACATCGGCGCGCTCCACATCCGAGTTGGCCAGATGAGTCATCAGCCCCGCGACTTCAAGCTGCGGATTATCTGCCAAACACTCAGCGAGCGAAACCCATTGTTCCGGCCGAGTTCCCAGGCGCGCCATGCCCGTGTCCACCTTCACGTGGACAGAAAAGGCCGCGCTCTCAGAAAAGGCTACTGCCTTGGCCAGGGCACTTACCTGACCTTCATCCGACAGCACCGGCGTTAAACGATGGTGCCGAAGTTCATGAAAGGCATCCCCGTAGTAGCCACCCATCACCAAGATGGGCAAACCAATCCCTGCTTCGCGCAGTTCGACCCCCTCTTCAACGAGGGCCACACACACGCCCTCAGCGCCCGCTCGCTCCAAGGTACGCGCCACAGCCTTGGCTCCATGCCCGTAGGCATCTGCCTTCAGCACGGCCCAGATCGGCACCTGACCTGCCGCTTTGCGTAGCTGTCCGAGATTGTGCCGTAGCGCATCGAGATGCACATCCGCTCGGGTCGGTCGAACGACGTCCGTCGGAAGAGCCCGCGAAGGACGGTGTACGCGTGGGAGATCCCCGATTTCAGGCGGCTCCTTGAGGCTACGCGGTTCGCTCATGAACTTTGAAATTCAGATACCCCCCTGAGGGCTCCTTACGCAAGCTTTCCCTAGCTCGCGCGCGCTTTGTCATGATAGCAAAGAAAGATGTTCACTGGTCTGGTCGAAGCTGTAAGTCACCTTGAGTCTCGCGCCCCCCTCATCTCCGGGGAACGAATGAAGTTCTCGCATTCCTTCGAGAATCTGAGCCTGGGTGAATCGATTGCGGTGAACGGAGCCTGTTTGACGGTGGTCGCCTTTGACGATTCGTCCTTTGAAGTTGAACTCTCGGAGGAAACCCTCGCACTCACGAATCTGGGCGAACTCGGACCTTCAAGTCGGGTCAACTTGGAGCGCGCCTTGCGAGCTGGCGATCGCCTGGGCGGACATATGGTCACAGGTCACGTAGATGGGCTCGCGAAACTCAGCCGGATGGAAGAGCGGGGCGATATGCTTTCATTGTCACTCACCGTTCCTGATGACCTCGCAGGCTATGTAGCTCGTAAGGGCTCCCTCACTGTGGACGGCGTCTCACTGACGGTGAACCAGGTCACCGGGAGCGTCGCGGAGCTGCTGCTGATTCCGCACACACAAGAAGTAACGACTCTGAGCGGCCTGAAAGTAGGACAAAGATTCAATATCGAGGTGGACTTGGTCGCCCGCTATGTGGAACGCCTGCTCCAGGCGCGCGAGTTTACAGCATAAAACCGCAGAATTTCCTTGCCAAGGGGGGCTTAGGGCGCCATCCATGTCGCCCCTCAAGCACACAAGCGAGCCCCATGCCGAAAAAGCAAGTCACACAGCCACCGCCGCCACCTCTCGACATCACGCCAGAACATCTCAAGACCGTTCAAGCCGCGCTCGACGACATTCGCGCAGGCAAGATGGTGATTCTCGTGGATGACGAAGATCGCGAAAACGAAGGTGACTTGTGCATGGCCGCCGATCGCGTCTCACCCGAGGCGATCAACTTCATGGCAACCCACGGCCGCGGCTTGATTTGCCTCACGCTGAGCGAACGCCAAGTGGAGCAGCTGGAGCTGCCCATGATGTCCGCTCCCGGCCGCGGGGGTCCCCCCTTGGGCACTGCCTTCACAGTGAGCATCGAAGCAAGCCGCGGAGTCTCAACCGGCATCAGCGCTAAGGATCGCGCCCACACAATTCGAGTTGCCAGTGACCCGGCCGCAAAACCCAACGACCTCGTCGTTCCCGGTCACGTCTTTCCGCTGCAAGCCCGTCAGGGTGGTGTGCTCGTCCGTGCTGGTCAGACTGAAGGCTCGGTTGATTTATCACGTCTGGCAGGGTGCAACGCTGCAGGCGTGATCTGCGAAATCATTCGCGACGACGGCAATATGGCGCGCATGCCCGATCTGGAAGCTTTTGCGAAAAAGCACGATCTACGCATCGTCACCATCGCCGACTTGATTAGCTATCGCCTTCAGACTGAGCGTTTCGTTCGCTCGGTTCAAGACACGGAAATCACCCTCGACCAAACGGGCACTTCCTGGCGCACGATCGTCTACCAGTCATCTCTCGACCAACGAGAAATCCTGGCCCTCGTCAAAGGTGACGTCGATTCGGCGGACCCGATTCTTTGTCGCATGCATTCGGGTTCCACCCTCGCCGACACCTTCTCTTCGACGAGTAGCGAGGGAAGAAAGAACCTTCTGGCCTCCATTGACCTGATCGAGGCCGAAGGACGCGGCGTCATCGTCTACCTGCCTCCCCAAGGCAATCTGCACTTGGAACTCTCGCGAATGGCTCAAAAGGAGGAAAACGACGAACAGACGGCAACTCGACCCCACGGGGGAACACTCCGCGAGTACGGACTCGGCGCCCAGGTATTGCGCGACCTCGGACTACGAAATATCCGCTTATTGACCCATAACCCCCGCAAGATCGCCGGGATCCATGGCTACGGGCTGAGTGTGGAAAGCGTCGACTTTGGTGAGCGAAGCCTCGCTGCCGACAAGCAAAATATTGGCGGCTGAGATAGGATGAATGAGAGATGAGTGACTCCCTGCCCGAAAACTTTGAAGGAAGCTTGGTTGTTCCGAGCGATGCCCGTTTCGCCATCGTGTCCGCACGCTTCAACGAGCTCGTCGTTGACCCGTTAGTCGCCGGCGCGAAGAACGTTTTGGCTCGCCACGGTGTCGAAGGCGAACGCATTACTCACGTACGAGTTCCTGGCGCGTGGGAGCTTTCCCCCGTTTGCCTGCGACTGGCAAAGAGCGGTCGCTTCGACGCCATCATCGCCGTAGGAGCCGTCATTCGTGGAGCAACCGCTCACTTCGATTACGTAGCGGGAGAAGCCGCGCGCGGAGCTGCTGCTGCAGGATCAGAAAGCGGTGTCCCGGTCATTTTCGGGGTACTCACCACGGACACCATCGAGCAAGCTCTAGAACGTGCAGGCACCAAAGCAGGCAACAAAGGCGCCGACTGTGCGCTGGCAGCCATCGAAATGGTGAATCTTGGTCGCAAGCTGAGCACCTACGGTCTCTGAACCATGGGCGCGCGTACCACGGCCCGAGAGGCCGCACTCCAATTGCTCTACGCTATCGAGAGTGCTGGCGAATCTCGCCAAACCGTCATGCGAGAGTTCTGGCGAGAAACTCCAGGTGATCCAGAAGGTCGCGCCTACGCCGACCAGCTGGTAAACGGCATTTGCGAACAACGTGAGCAAGTCGACCAGCGCATTACCGCGGCCAGCGAAAACTGGCGCGTTGAGCGCATGACCCCGGTCGACAGAAACCTGCTACGCATTGGCGCCTATGAGCTCGAATTCGTCCCAGAAGTTCCTCGCGCGGTCGTCATTGACGAAGCGGTGGAAATCGCGAAGCGCTTTGGTACCGAGGAGAGCAGCAAGTTCATCAACGGCGTCTTGGAGCGTATTGCCAACGATTTGGGCGCACCCAAGGGCGACCGTCGAACGGTCAGTTGACTACGGGTCGCCTAATAAGAGAGCGCGTCCACGTAGCCAAGTCACAGGTAACGAAGAGAAACTCTCACCATGGAAATCCGATTCGTCTCGCCCGATCTCAACCAACTTGATCTGATCGTCACGGAGCTTCTCGCTATTCCGGTCTCTCATGGTCAACGACCGCCTTTAGGCTGCGCAGGATTGGTCGACTACCGGACCGCGGGTCGTGTCTCAGAAGTGATCAAGGCGGGAGCGCTTCAAGGACAGCTCGGTGAGAAGGTATTCATTCGGGGAAGGCCAAAGCTCCCCTTCGACAAGATCCTTCTCTACGGAGCGGGTTCACCAGCGTCCTTCAATCCCCAAACCTTCACCGGCATCGTACAGATGCTGATTGAAACTTTCGGAGAACTCGGCGTGCGCCGAGCCGTGGTCGAACTTCCAGGCCGCGCAGAAAACCTGATCACACCAGAGATGGCCGCCGAAATCTTGCTTGAACAAGCCGGAGAAAACCCCCACGTGGACACCTGGACCTTGGTAGACACGCCTGCTGCTCAGCGAGCAGTCAGCGGCCTTCTCAGGCGAGATCGACGCACGCAGTGGGGCTTATGAGCATTCAGCCAAGAGCTCGATTCTTCGAATCGCAGCCATTTCTTCATGTCGCGGCCCGGGGCTACTGAGCTGCCGGCTTCTTGACAGACGTCTGAACCGCTTTGGGATAAGGAGGCGCCTTCTTGTCCGGCACCACGGTGATTGCCGCAAGAATCGTGTTGCCGTTCTCAATCTTGTCGTATTCCAGGATCACTCCAGGATAGGTGTGCTTTTCTACCTGACCATCCGGGCCGGAAAGAGGCTCCTTCTTGGAAGGCTCTCCGAACTCTTCAATGACGATGTGGCGATGAAGTCCCAACATGATCTCGGGGGCCATCAAGCCCTTGAAGGCACCATACGATTTATTGGGAAACGTCCCAGGGTTCTTCACTTGGCGATCAAGACGTTGGACGCTCATGCCGGAGACGACTCCGTCGGTCATCGTAAATTCGACCGCTTGTCGCACATAGCCGCAACGGTTTTCGGTACGAATATCGCAAGGTGCGCCCATATGCCGCTCGACTGTGTCGAAAGTCGCGCCGAAACGAATCGCGCTCAGTCCCACTCCTGGAACAACAACCAAAGCCGGACCAATCGGCTGCGGACGACCGCGGGCAGGAACAGCTGGTTGTTGAGTCGGAGCGGATCCTCCTGTGGGAGCTGGACTACTAGGAGCAGCGCTGGAAGCGACCGGAGCGTCACTTTTCTCCTGAGACTGGCCTTCATCCTTCTTGCACCCGCTCAAAAGTGCCGCAGCAACAAGCGCGCCAGCAAGGAACGTGAAAGAATGTGGAAGGTGAAGCAGTGGGCGATTGCAGAAACTAGATGTGGTCATGATAAGAGATGTGGTCGTCGTAAAACGAATCACACAGCCAGAATGAGGCTGCCATGTCAGAAAAAAGAACAGCAGAAAAACGAACAGCGAATCGAGTACTGTTTTGATTTCTAGCCAAACCTCCCCGAAAGACAACGTCCCCCCCACAGGTCCGCCCGCAGCCCCCTCCCTCGACCGGATCTGCCAGAGAGAATTTCTCTTCGTCACTGGCAAGGGTGGTGTGGGAAAGAGCACCAGTGCGGCGCTCATCGGCTTACACGCTACCGCGCTGGGGAAGAGGGTCCTTGTCGTGCACCCCGAAGGTTCACAGCCTCATGCGGGACTCTGGGGAAAAGAGCTCAAAACCACTCCGCAGACAATGACGCCTGGACTTGATGCTGTGCTCTTACGTTCCGAAGAAGCAATGCGAGAATATTCGCGCTTCATTCTCAAGAGCCAGACCGTGGTGGACGCCCTTTTTCACAGCAAAGTCGCGCGAGGCTTCCTCACCGGAATGCCCGGACTTTCAGACTGGGCAATCTTGGGAAAGACTTGGTCTTGGACTCCCTCCGGTGCTCACACACTGCCGGTCGGGCAACAGATCTACGATCTCGTCATTCTTGATGCTCCTGCTTCGGGGGATGGCAGCAAGATGCTCAAGATTCCGCAAGTAATTCTAGACCTCGCTCCTGTAGGAAGGATGCACACGGATGCCCAGGCGTGTCAGGCGATGCTTCTCGACGAACGGCGCTCTGGGGTAATGCTTGTTTCGCTAGCCGAAGAACTTTCGGTGACGGAAACGGAAGAGAATTTGACCTTCATGCGTGAGCAACTGGGAATGCCGCTGGGTCCGCTTTTGATCAATCAAGTCTTGCCGCGCATCTTTTCAGACGTCGAACGAGCAGCGATTCTCTCTGGGGTTGACCCAGAAACTGCGCCATCGGGCCGGAATAGCGAAAGCCGAGATATTTGCCTCGCGGTCGCCCGAACCCAGGCAAATCGTGAGAAGCTTCAGGAAGCGCACCTACTTCGCTTAGGCGCATCAGGCCTACCTCTGCTACAAATCCCTAAAATTGATAGTGATTTGAGCGGCGTGCCAGCTCTGAAGAAGCTACAGATGGCTCTCGCGGCGAGCCACTGAGCCCGCTATCGTGTTTCCGCCGATGGACCACATGCGCCTCGAACCCGGGACAGTACTAGCCGAAAAGTATCGGCTGGAATCCGTTCTTGGAACTGGAGGGATGGGAACCGTTTACCGGGCGGAGCATCTTGCGCTGAAGGCTCCCGTGGCAATCAAGGTGATCGATCGTGAAGTTGCCGTAGGTGATGTCGCCTTCACACGATTCATGCGTGAAGCCCAGGCCGCGGCTTCCCTTCGGAGTCCTCATGTTGTTCAGATTCTCGACTATGGAACTGAAGGCGAACGGCCTTTCATGGTCATGGAGATGTTGGAGGGTGAATCTCTCGCTGACCGCCTCGACCGTGAAGAGCGCCTGTCGCCAGAAGAAACATTCCGCGTCATCAGTCATGTCGCCAAGGCTGTGGCCAAGGCCCATGAGGCGGACATCATTCACCGCGATCTCAAACCGGACAATGTCTTCCTCGTTCACAATGAGGGAGACGAAATCGCAAAGGTCCTCGATTTCGGAGTCGCAAAAGTGGAGGCGACAGCTCTGGACGGCTCTGGTCACACTCGAACCGGCTCATTGCTCGGCACTCCCTATTACATGAGTCCTGAGCAGGCGCAGGGCAACAAGCACATCGATGCGCGCTCAGATCTCTGGGCACTTGGAGTAATCGCTTTCGAGTGTCTCACTGGTCGCCGACCGTTCTCCAGCGATGGACTTGGTGATCTCGTACTTCAGATTTGTATTCGCGACATTCCGCCCCCGAGCGATCACGCTGATGTACCGACTGGTTTTGACGAATGGTTTTTCCATGCGTGCGAACGTGAGCTTGAGGACAGATTCCAGACGGCTCGCGAGCTTTCAGAGGCCCTGCGCGGCGCCCTAGGTTTGGGCGAAGCTGGATCAATTCCGGAGTCTCGTTGGTCACGAGTCGCGCCGCTGGCCGCTCAAGAGTCCAGGCGTTTTGCTGAGCTAGACTCAGAAAAAAGGGCTTCGCTCGCCGTAGAAGAAGAGGCTGCGCTCAGTGCTCGTACCACTGAATCTGACCCCAGCCGGCGCGGATCCCGCTTGTCCGCAGCAGAGACCACGGGAGACACCTTGTTTGAAGGAAGTGTTCTAGGGGACGCCCGTTCTTATGAAAACGGTCGCTCCTTTGAAGACAGCCGTCCTTCAGCAAGCAGCAAGGCGCTCGGTAGCAATAGTGCCCAAGAAAACGGCGGGCCTTTCACTAGCGACTCTCCTGATTCCGAAGAAGAACGTGCTCCGGATTCCTTGGACCGACCGGGCTCTCAGTGGGAAGTTGTTCCCCGAGAAGCGAGAAGCTCCGCCTTCGAAGTCTCAGTCAGCGATATTCCCAAGAAGGGAGCAAGCGGAGGAAGCATCGCCTTTGTCGCGGTCACTGCACTACTGCTCGGCGGCGCAGCCGTCTTTGGTCTCAAGCAAGCGGGAGTGGATCTGCTTGGCAAGAACTCTGCCGATCAACCTCGCTTAACTCCACCGCCCGCACGCCCGCGCTCTGACGCCGACACCAACATCACGACACCAACCCCTGCGGACGAAGCGGATCCTGGTCAGTCGCAGAAGAAACGCACCACCTCGGGCACTGCGAAATCCAATCCCGACTCGGCTGATCCCGATTCAACTGAAGAGGAAGCAACAGATGACGAGAATGACCCTGACTCTGAGGTAAACAACCTCGACGCCATCGAGGAAGCCGCTGTCCAGGCAATGGAAGGCAACGTCGACGAAACGACGGACGAGGCGGAGTCTGGCTCCACCACCGACAAGCCACAGGACGGCAAGAAGCCAACCGGACCGTCACCCACCTTGCCTCCGGGACTCGTCCCAGCCCCCGCGCCGCCTCCTGCACCGAAAAAAACCCCGGAGCCCGCACCGTCGCCGAGCCCCGCACCGTCGCCGGCACCGGTTCCCTCGCCCGCGCCAAGTCCTGCTCCGAGTCCAGCTCCTGCGCCCGCGCCAAAACCAGAATAGCTTTGGGCCTTGGGCTCAAGGCAAATGAAAACGGCGCCGACCCACCAGGATCGACGCCGCAAATTTATTCAAATGGTTCGCTCAAATCGCATCAACGATAGAATTGAGCGTAGGGCTGGGCCGCATCGCCTTCGCCACCTTCTCGCGATTCGGCGCATAGTAGCCACCAAGATCGACAGGAACCCCTTGGGCGCCGTTGAGCTCACCAACAATCTTCGCCTCATTCGATGCCAACTCCGAAGCGACCTTCGCGAACTTGGCCTTGAGTTCCGCATCATCACTTTGCGCTGCGAGAGCTTCGGCCCAGTACAGCGCCAAGTAAAAATGGCTACCTCGATTGTCGATTTGCCCCACCTTGCGGGCGGGAGATTTGTCCGTGAGCAAGAACTTAGTCGTCGCCTCATCGAGAGCATGAGCCAGCACCTTTGCCTTCGGCAAGTTGTGGCGCTCCGCCAAATGCTCGAGGGAAGCGACCAGTGCCAGGAACTCTCCGAGTGAATCCCAGCGCAGATAGTTTTCCTTCTCAAATTGTTGAACGTGCTTGGGCGCAGAGCCTCCAGCCCCCGTTTCAAACAATCCGCCACCATTCATCAGCGGTACGATTGAAAGCATCTTTGCGCTCGTTCCCACTTCAAGAATGGGGAACAAGTCGGTGAGATAGTCACGGAGCACATTGCCCGTCACGCTGATTGTGTCCTGCCCCTTAATGAGACGCTCCATGGTGTAAACCGTGGCTTTCACAGGAGACAGGATCTCAATCACCAAACCAGAAGTATCGTGATCCTTGAGGTAGAGCTTCACCTTCTTGATCAGCTCCGCATCATGAGCGCGCGCTTCATCGAGCCAAAATACGGCGGGTGTATCACTGGCCCGAGCGCGACTGACCGCCAATTTGACCCAATCACGGATCGGCTCGTCCTTAGCTTGGCAGGCACGCCAGATGTCGCCCTCTTTCACTTGATGCTCAATCAACGTGCTTCCGTCTGCGTCGACGATTCGCACAACACCTGCAGCGGGGATCTCAAATGTCTTGTCGTGTGACCCATATTCTTCGGCTTTTTGCGCCATGAGACCAACATTGGGCACGCTGCCCATGGTCGTTGGATCGAATGCGCCGTGCGCTTTGCAGAACTTGATCACTTCGTCATAAACGCCCGCATAACTACTGTCAGGAATCACAGCCTTCGTATCCTGCGACTTGCCCTGAGCATTCCACATCTGCCCCGAGGTGCGAATCATGGCCGGCATTGAAGCATCAATGATCACGTCGCTTGGCACATGGAGATTCGTAATTCCCTTGTCAGAATCGACCATCGCTAACGCTGGTGAGCTTTCGTAGACAGCCTGAATGTCGGCCTCAATGCTCTTGCGCTCTGCTTCAGGCAAGCCCGCAATCTTCGCGAGCACACTCGCAAAGCCGTCATTCGGGTTCGCTCCGGCAGCAGCCAAAGTCGCTCCGTGCTTGTCGAACACAGGCTGAAAGAAAACGCGCACACAATGCCCAAAGATGATCGGGTCCGAGACCTTCATCATCGTCGCCTTCATATGAAGAGAAAACAGGACACCCTGCTTTTTGGCATCCGCGATTTGGTCCTTCAAGAAGGCAAGCAATGCCTCTCGACTGAGCACGGTTGCATCCAAAACTTCGCCGGAAATTAAGGAAAGATCCTTCTTCAGGACAGTTTTCGTCCCGTCCTCTGCTGTGAATTCGATGGCGACCCTGGTGGGCTTGTCCAAGGTGATCGATTTTTCGTTGCTGCAAAAATCTCCAGCACCCATCGTTGACACGTGAGACTTTGAATCGCTCGACCAAGCACCCATCGAGTGAGGATTCTTCCGCGCATACTCCTTGACTGCCTTAGGAGCACGGCGGTCTGAATTTCCTTCACGCAGCACGGGATTCACGGCGCTTCCCTTCACTCGATCGTAACGAGCCCGCGCATCCTTTTCAGCGTCAGTACTTGGCGCATCCGGATAGCCAGGGAGTGCATAGCCGTGAGACTGCAGTTCAGCGATGGCTACTTTGAGCTGGGGAATCGACGCGCTGATATTGGGAAGCTTGATGATGTTCGCACCGGGCGTTTTCGCGAGCTCGCCTAGTTCAGCGAGAGCATCGGCGACACGCTGATCTTCCGGAAGCAGATCAGCAAAGTTCGCAAGAATGCGAGCAGAAAGTGAAATGTCGCGTGTCTCGACCTCGACTCCAGCAGGTCGGGTGAAAGCGGAAATGATGGGGAGGAGCGAATAGGTGGCGAGAGCCGGTGCTTCGTCTGTCTCCGTGTAAATAATCGTAGGTGCGTCAGTCATCGTGGGTAAAGCGATACCTTAGAGTCCCGTCTCGGATCAACGAGCGAAGCACCTGGGCTGGTCATTCGGCCGCGCCTGTACACCCGCACAGGGGCTCGCCAATCGCGGTACGGCTCGCCCTTCTTCGTTCCCTTGAGTAGAAGACGTCTGTGGGAAACAAAGCGCCCAAACAACGCGCCGATCAACTGCTCGTCGATCGAGGCCTCGTCGAAACGCGGAGTCGCGCTCAAGCCCTTATTCTAGCAGGCGAGGTGTTTTCTGATGATGAGCGCGTTGAGAAAGCTGGGCAACAGCTCCCAGTCGATGCGCCGCTACGCGTTCGTGAACAGCAAAAATTCGTCTCGCGCGGCGGCCTTAAATTGGAGGGTGCCCTCTTAGACACCGGGTTCAACGTTTCTGGACTGATCGTGGCAGATGTTGGCGCTTCCACGGGAGGCTTCACCGACTGCGTCCTCACTCACGGAGCCAGCAAAGTTTTCGCCATCGACGTGGGTCATGGGCAGCTGGCAGAGAAGCTCCGCCAAGATCACCGGGTGGTCGTCATGGAACGGACGAATGCCCGTCATCTCACCGCCGCTCATGTGGAGGACGGAGTCGACTTGGTGGTCGTGGATGCCTCCTTCATTGCCCTCGACAAGCTGCTGCCGGCAATCTGGGAGATCACACGCAAAGGAGGACACTTGCTCGCTTTGATCAAACCACAGTTTGAGGTGGGTCGTGAAGAAGCCACCCGCAGCGCCGGCGTGATTCGGGATCCAAAAGTTCGCGCCGCGGCGATTGCCCAAGTGATCAATCAAGTTCGCGACCGAGGATTCAAGGTACTCGCCGAGCACAAATGTCGGCTCAAAGGACCCAAAGGGAACCTCGAGCATTTCGTCTTGGCGAGCAAAGTGTCCTAGCCAGCACAGCGTCCTAGCCAGCAAGTGAGGCTTCCTGGGTGTCTTAGCCAGCACAGCGTCCTAGCCAGCAAGTGAGGCTTCCTGGTCTGTAGGGAAAGCAGCGCAGGGAACCGCTAAGTTCCTCAGCACCAAGCAGGCACTTCAGACTCTCGTCGCGCGAACTGTCTCTTCACGCTTCGACGCCTACTTCCTTCGTGATAGCCTGAATGAGTAACACTCGGGTTAAAGAGGACTTCATTGATGACTATTGGTGTGATTTTGGCAGCCGTGGTTCTGGTGGGAATCATCGCGAGCATTGGCTATTTCATTAGCATCTACAATAAATTGGTGACATTGCGCGAGCGCCACAAGAACGCGTTCTCACAAATCGAAGTGCAACTCACGCGTCGCTACGATCTGATTCCCAACTTGGTCGAAGCGGTCAAAGGGTACATGACTCACGAGAAAGAGACGCTCACCGCCGTCATTGAAGCTCGCAACTTGGCGATGGGTGGTCTCAAAGCGGCCGCAGCTGTCCCCGGCGAGCCGGGTGCCATGAAGCAACTTGCCTCGGCAGAAGCTGGCCTCTCAGGTGCTCTCGGTCGCCTCAACATGGTGATTGAGCAGTACCCAGATCTCAAAGCCAACACCCAAATGTCGAATCTCACCGAAGAGCTCACCAGCACCGAGAACAAAGTGAGCTTTGCTCGCCAAGCGTTCAATGATGCGGTGACCAGTTACAACACCTACAAGCAAACATTTCCGCCGATCATCGTGGCTGGCATGTCTGGTCATGGTCAGCACGCCGCTCTGCTCGAATTCGAAAATTCTGCTGAAATCAAGCACGCGCCGAAGGTCAGTTTCTCCTAAGGGAGCGGCTCGGCTGCAAGAGCCGTTTATCCTCCCCAGCTGAGTCAGAGCGATGCAGTTTTTTGAGCATCAAGATCAAGCGCGCGGTCGAACGACGCTTCTTTTGACCCTTTTCGGGTTGGCAGTCTTGGGTTTGGGACTTTTGGCTGGCACCGCTGTGCATTTCGTTCTGCTGCGCGATGTCGCGCCAGGTGAAACGCCCAGCGAACACCATTGGCCGGCGGTCGCCACGGCGGCGATTGCCACTTGGGGCGTGATCCTCTTGGGCTCTGTTTATCGAACCGCTCAGCTTAGCGGGGGTGGCGTCAAAGTTGCCGAAACCTTAGGTGGAACCCTGATCACCGGTGGAACTCCTGATCCCTTGGAGCGACGCGCAGTCAATGTCGTCGAAGAAATGGCCATCGCCGCGGGGCTGCCCGTTCCACCGCTCTACGTACTGCGCCAAGAAAAAGGCATCAACGCTTTCGCCGCGGGGTGGTCCCCTGACGATGCGGTCATTGGAATCACCAGCGGCGCTCTCGAAAGCCTCACCCGAGATCAACTTCAGGGGGTTGTCGCTCATGAGTTCAGCCACATTCTCAATCGTGACTGTGCGCTGAACATGCGCTTGATCGGCGTCTTGCATGGCATTCTCGTTCTCAGCCTGATTGGACGATTCTTGATGCACCTCGGCATGGGCAGCAAGCATCGCTCCACGCGCAAAGAAGATAGCGGTATTCACTTTTTGGTGGTGGGCGCTGCGATTTGGATCTTCGGTTCAATTGGTGTGTTGGTGGCGCGCTTCATTCAGTCAGCTGTTTCTCAACAGCGCGAATACTTAGCAGACGCTTCCGCAGTTCAATTTACCCGCAATCCTCTCGGAATTGGTGGTGCGCTGGCCACGATAGGCTCGCAGAGTTCTACCCTGACGACGCCGCGCGGCGGGGAAACCAGTCACATGATGATTGGGGAGCCAAGTAGTTCCTCGTTTTTGGGATTGCTGGCTTCGCATCCACCCCTTTTCGATCGAATTCGACGCGTATTGCCAAGCTGGCAGGGCGATTTTGATGAAATCGCCACACCCCCTGGAACAGTGAGAGAGCAGCTCTCGCGCCCAACACCAAATATCGACGGCAGGAAAATCGCTGAAGAATATTTGGGCGGAGGCGGCTACGGGATCCCTCACATTCCGGGAATTCCGGCTCCAGCCCAAGCGGTGTTGGACGGCGCTTTTGTTCTTGATCAAGTACAACCAAACAGCCACGGCACCGCCGCCGCCCAGCCCGGGTCACAAGCACAATCTCACTCTCCGGCAGATGCGCGGTCCAGACAGCACGCCCCCTTGAATCAGGCCGCACGACTTCTAGCCGGCATTCCCCCCGCGCTTCGCGATGCGGCGGAAGATGCTTACAGCACACGCGCTCTGATCTTCGCTTGGATCCTCGACAAGGACCCGGATGCCCACGCAACCCAGATGGCTCTACTCAGTGGCGATCCGGCTTTGGCGACGGAAACGGAGCGGCTCTTTCGACTCATGCCCGAGCTTGATTCCGCTGCCATTCTCCCCCTGTTCGACATCGCCGTCGGCTCTTTGGCTGCTCTGTCCCCACGCCAAAAAACCGCCTTCCTCGAACAACTAGAAGCTCTCGAAGCCCAACTTTCTGACCGTGCGTTTCGCAGCTTTTGCCTAGCCGCTCTGGCAATGCGACACCTCGATCCTCAGGGTAAATCTCACAAAGTGAAGCCGATCCTGATCAAGGAGGCGATTGAAACCATGCTTGGAGTTCTGGCAATGCAGGGCCACGACTCGCCGGCAGAAGCCCGAAGCGCTTTTGTCACCGGCATCAATCAGCTCGGCAAGCGTGGCGCTCAGCTCGAACTTCCTGCGCCCCAAAGCCTCAACATTGGGCGCCTTGGCGCCTCCTTGGCCACGCTACTTCGACTCCCGAGCAGCACTCGCGCGGAACTACTCAACGCCGCCGAATTCATCGCGTCTCATGATGGCGAACTCCGCCCCAGCGAAGCGGAACTACTTCGCGCTATGGCCACCTGTTTAGGTGTGGCGGCTCCTCCGGCCTTCGCCAACTGCGCCTGACAGCGCGAGTCAAACCAGCTCGCCCTAAGAATGGCCCGCCTACAGCGCTAACACCCAAATGTCATAAAGCGCGTGGGTCCACACGGCCGGCGCAAAACCACGAAACTGGTAAATCAGCGTAAAGACCAAGCCACACACCGTGCGGAAGGCAAAGGTCATCAGATCGAAGGATTCTCCCAGAGCGCCCACGTAGTGCCATCCGCTGAACACACAGGCCGCGACGATCGCCCACCCGACGCGCAAAAAGAACTTTTGAGCCACTGTCGTGATGTTGAAGAGGAAAAGGACTAGCGCCGTACCCGCTCCATAAAGGCCGACCCGAAACACCAACTCTTCGTAGAAACCGGCTCCAAGCGACATAATCAAGCCCGCCACTCGATCACTGATCGCGAGGGAGGCGCCCGCCGCATCCACAGAAGATGAAAGAGCAGGAGCCGCATTCATCAACCCAATGAACCCCAGGTCGTAGGTCGCGACGGTCGCAAGCAAGTAGGCAACAGCGTAGCCTGCTAGGAGTCGCATCGCGACGGCATAGATAACGCCTTCGGCTCCGATCCAGACAAAGCGCTCCAGCTTCATGTGCTTACCGCGACCGGCCAAGAGAAGCGGTGTCACGTAGCCCGCGCCGATGGCCAGAGTGAGAGCCAAGTAGGCGAGCAAGTGATAGTTCGCCAAGCCTTGGAGCTCACGCGTCACCACATCCGCAGCGTTGCGAACTGGCAAGAACACCACGCCAAAGTGGTAACCCACGAAAATGGGAAGAGTCAGAGCCAAATCGGTCATTGGCCCTGAGCGGGAAGCGACTTGCTCTGCGGAAGGCTGTTCAGCCATGGCCTCTAGCTACACCTGCGTCCGAGTTTTGGACCAGTTTGCGGCGGATTATCTAGGCAGAATGCTCTAAATCTAATAAATTCTGCAATTTATGTGCATTATGACTATATTTGAAGCCGTGGCTTCGAGAAGATCCGCGCTCGCCTGGCTCAACCGGCAACCGGCTGGAGGTGGTACACCAACCAGCCAATCACTCCGATCCAGAGCAAGACAATGCCGACCATCGGGCCATCTGAAAGCATCTCCTGTGTGGGGCTCTCCGCCTTCGGGCGATAACGAACAATGTGAAGGAATCGCCAGACCCCGAGCACTACGAAAATGGTCGTGGGCCAAAGTGTATCGGCTTTGAAGAATCTGAGGGTCTCAGAATCGAGCGTGTAAGTGAGGTACGTCGCGATGGTGAGGAAGGCGGTCACGATCAAAGCGACGTCAAGCCCTCGCTTTGAATACCCGTCCAGAGCAAGTCGCTGCTTCCCAGCCTTCGCCGAAGCAGTGGTCAGCTCATGACGACGCTTGCCGAAACCGAGGAAGAAGGCGAGCAGCGCCGTGCACGCAAATAGGTACCAGGTCACCCTGATGTCAGTAGCAAACCCGCCGCCGAGGACCCGCAGAACAAAGCCTGTGGCAATGCACGCAACATCTAAATAGGCCACGTGTTTCAGCTTCATGGTGTAGGCCACGTTCAAGCCAAAATAGGCCGCTGCAACTACAGCAAAACCTGGGGACATGAAGAACCCAACAAACAGCGAAATCCCCACGAGGAAGTACGCAAAAATGCGCGCCACTCGCTCGGGAACTCGACCCGAGGCAATAGGACGGTGACGCTTCACCGGATGCAAGCGATCGGCTTCGACATCCGCCAAATCGTTGATGGTGTAGACCGCACCAGCAAGCAAGCAAAAGGCAAAGAATGCGAGCGCCGCATTCGTGAGAAGCCCGATGTCAAACACCTTCGTCGCGAAGACAACGGGCGCTAAGACGAAGACGTTTTTCACCCATTGATGGGGACGGATCGTGCGGATCAATCCGCGAACGCGCCAAACAAACGATGCGTCCTCCTGAGCTGTCGTTACTGGGGGGGCGGGCCAGGTGATTGAATTCTCGCGCGCCCCATCTGGTTCGCTCCAAAAGCGCTCACTCGCCGGATCCGAGGGCTCCTCATTCGCATTTGTCAGATCTTCGTCGACCGGAGATGTCATCGCGAGCCGACCCTAGAGCGCCGAGCTTCTCGTGACTACCCCAGATGGCGCCGGAATATGAGTTAGCTCGCAGCATCAGCAAGTTGAAGGTAAGCTCGGAAATAATGAGATTGAAGTCCAAGCGGACTTCGAACCACCATGGCAACTTGGGACACAGAACTTCATTTTGGTTTCCGAGGCTGGAACTTGGTGGCGGTCATCGGGTCCATGATGCTCGTGGCATGGGCGGTGTTCTTAGGGAGTAGCGTTCGCGAAGAACCGATGCGCTGCAGCTCTGGGCTCGTCGCAATGGGGGCTCGCTGCTGCGCTCCCGGTCAGGGTATCTCCGCGGGACAATGCGTGGGTGCGCCGCGCGAATGTCCGAAAGGTTTTCAGAACATCGAGTTCCCAGTTCCGGGATGCGTCATTGAGGCGCGCCGGATCTTGATCAAGAGCGGTAGTGTTACCCTGGGTCCTACAGATTGGGACTCGGTCAACGTCATCGAGAAGAGCATTCTCGCGGCGAAATCGTTCTACGTTGATCAGGCCGAAGTGACGGCTCATCGCTACCGTGAGTGTGTTGAGGCTGGCCTGTGCCCTGCTGGGGCGACAAAGTCGGAGCCGGGTTTGCCCGTGACCAACATCCCCATTGAGCAGGCGCAAGCCTATTGCGCTTTTGCTGGAGGACGCCTTCCCACCTCCGCCGAATGGGTCTTGGCCGCCAGCGGAGAGGAAGCTCGGCGCTTCCCTTGGGGTGCTCACGGCTTGGTTTGCCGGCGAGCCACTTTCGGATTGATTGACGGTCCTTGCGCGAACGAAGGCATTTATCCTGATATTGCGGGCGCTCGCTCAGATGGCGCCACTCCCACTGGCATCTTTGACATGGCCGGCAACGTTGCCGAATGGACCCTGAGTCACGAAGGTGACGCTCTGATTTACGGCGGTTCCTTTCGGTCAAAGACTGCGAGTGAACTCAAAGTTTGGGCTACAGCTGACGCACAAATTAGCGACGAGGTGGGATTTCGTTGTGTTTATCCCGTCCGTGAGTCTCCGAGCATGATCGATCTCTGACGAAACGTACGACGTGCTTCAGTGGCACGTACGCTCTATGGTAGTCTCGTATCGTGGCCCTCACTGCATCAGAACTTCGACGCAACATTTACCGTCTCCTGGACCAAGTCTTAGAGACCGGGGTGCCGCTTGAAATTCAGCGTGGCGACCAGAAACTTCAGATCAGTGCGATTGATGGGCCATCGAAGATTGAAAGTCTTCCTCTGCGCAATCTCTTCGCCTGCGACCCTGACGAACTTGTGAGTTCGCCACTTCAGATGTCCAAGCAAAGGCGTGAGCTATGAATCGAAGAGCAGTACATCTTGATACCCATGTCGTCTGCTGGCTTTACGCCGGACTCGTTCATCAGCTCAGTGCAACAGCCCGCAGCTTCATCGAAGAAAATGACCTCGCGATCAGCCCCTTCGTCCTTTCGGAACTGCAGCTGCTTTTCGAACAAGGTGTGCTTCACGTGACGGCGCAGGAAATTTTTGAAGATCTCGAACGACGCCTTGGCCTCGGTCTCGCGAAAGGAGATCTCTCCGCGATCATCAAGAACTCATTCAGTCTCAGTTGGGCGAAAGATCCGTTTGATCGCATGATCGCTGCCCACTGTCGCCTCGCAGAGGCCCCCCTCATCAGCAAAGATGCTCATCTTCACACGCATTTTCCCCAAGTAGTCTGGTAACGATGACTTGCGCACTATTTACCATTGGCACCGAGCTGACCCGCGGTGAACTTCACAATACCAACAGCGGATGGCTGGCCGCTGAGCTTTCAGAGCTTGGCCATGAAGTCACCGAAATGGTCACCGTTGACGACGACGACCCTCGGATTGAGAGCACGTTGAAGCGACTGACCAGGGCTCATGAATTCGTGATCACAACAGGCGGTCTCGGACCAACGACCGACGACCGCACAAGCGCTTGTGCAGCAGCAGCCTTTGGCCTTTCACTCGTCCGAGACGAACAAGCCTTGGAAAGTATTCGCGCGCTCTTCCTCAAGTTTGGAGTGGAGATGAGCACCTCCAACGAGAAACAAGCTGACTTTCCTGCAGGTGCCACGGTGCTGTTCAATTCGATAGGGACCGCACCAGGTTTCATGGTCAAGACACCCACATCCCAGGCCTTTTTTACGCCCGGTGTTCCCAGCGAAATGAAAGCGATGTTTGAGCATGAAATCGTGCCGCTGCTGCCCCCTGTGAAGCGTGCGATAGCTACCGCACGTCTCCGTTGCTTCGGCATGCCCGAATCCCAAGTCAACGACAGACTCCAGGGCATTGAGCAAGAGCACGGGGTGATGATTGGCTACAGGGCTTCTCAATCGGAGATCGAAGTTAAAGTTCTTACACAAAGTCGCGACAATGAAGCGCGCGAAGAACTCCAAGCTCGCGCCGAAAAAGTAGCAGACATTTGCGTCGAGCGTCTGGGCGATGTTGTCTACGGTCGCGGCTTCACTTCGCTGACTGCTGAACTTGGCCACCTGCTACGCGAGCAAGGCAAAACCCTCGGTCTGGCTGAATCATGTACGGGCGGGCTTGTCAGCGAACTCGTCACTAGTGTCTCTGGTTCCAGCGCCTACTTTCAGGGGTCGATTGTTTCCTACTCAAACAAAGTCAAACAATCCGTGCTCGGTGTTCCGCTCAGCCTGCTCGAGGCAGAGGGCGCTGTCAGTGAATCGGTCGTTCGTGCGATGGCTGAAGGTGCGCGGCGAACTCTCGGAGCGGATGTGACTTTGTCCTTGTCAGGCATCGCTGGACCAACAGGTGGAACTGCCGACAAACCCGTAGGCCTCGTTCACTGGGCGGTCAGCGACGAAAAGGGCACCCACGCTTTTCAGCGGGTGTTCCGCGGCGACCGCGCTCAAGTACAGCGGCGTGCTGCCCTGAGCGGTCTGTGGTCTGTTCGAAAGCTTCTCCTCGGTCAGTTGCCCTAACGGAAAATACCCCGTGATCTCGGCGAAGACTCAGCACCGCCGAGGACTCAGCACCGCCGAGGGCTGATTCCTTGCCGAAGAGTCAGGCTTGCGCCGGTTTTCCCGCAAAGGAAGTGATGATCGGTCCTGGGGTTCCCTGCTTGGAAAATCCAATTTTCCCGTCAACGGCGTCGACATGAATCGTGTCACCAGGTGCGTAATCTCCTCGAAGAACAAACTCAGCCATCGGGTTTTCGAGCAGGCGCTGAATTGATCGCTTCAACGGACGAGCACCGTACTGAGGATCGAATCCCTGAGCAGCCACCGCATCCTTAGCGGCATCGCTCACTACGAGGGTCAAATCTCGACCTAGAAGGCGACGAGTCAAGCGTTGCAATTGAACGTCCACGATGATGCGAATCTGTTCTCGACCGAGTCGACGGAAAACGATGCTCTCATCAAGACGATTGAGAAACTCTGGCCGAAAATTTCTGCGCAATGCCTCTTGAGCCGCCTCATCAAGACGAAGTTGTTTGTCCTGATCCGAAAGATCACGACGCTCCTCGACTGCAGACATTTCAGCCGATCCCAGGTTACTCGTCAGAATCACCACACTGTTTTTAAAATCAACGGTACGGCCTTGACCATCAGTCAAACGGCCATCATCCAGCACCTGGAGCAACGTGTTGAATACGTCGGGATGCGCTTTTTCGACTTCGTCAAAAAGTACAACAGAGAAGGGCCTTCGCCTGACAGGTTCCGTGAGCTGCCCGCCTTCGTCGTACCCCACGTAGCCGGGAGGGGCGCCAATGAGGCGGGAAACGGCGTGTTTTTCCATGTATTCGCTCATGTCGATACGAATCATCGCCCGTTCATCGTCGAACAAGAATTCGGCGAGCGCGCGTGCTGTTTCGGTTTTGCCCACGCCGGTCGGACCCAAAAAGAGAAACGATCCGATGGGACGATTTTCATCGCCGAGTCCTGCCCGACTGCGCCTCACCGCATTGGCCACCGCACGCAAAGCGTCATCTTGACCGATCACGCGCTTCTTCAGATTTCCCTCCATGGACAAGAGCTTGTCCATCTCACTTTGCAGCATCTTGCTCACTGGCACGCCGGTCCATTTGCTGACAATGGCCGCGACATCTTCATCAGTCACTTCTTCTTTGAGGAAGGAACCCTGCGCTTGAAGTCGATTCAAGTTCTGACGCGCTTCTTCAAGTCGACCCTCAGCTTGGGGAATCGATCCATATTGGATCTCGGCTGCTTTGCCCAAGTCTCCACTCCGTTGCGCGAGTTCTTGTTGAAGCCGCAGATCTTCGATCGAACGCTTTTCGTCTTGAATCGAATTGATCACTTCCTTCTCTTTGATCCATTGCGCCTTTTGAGCGTCACGATCAGATGAAAGAGCCGAAATCTGCTGCTTGAGTTCAGCCAAGCGCGCCACACTCGCCTTGTTTTTCTCACGCTTCAGCGCTTGCTCCTCCACTTGAAGCTGGACGAGCTTGCGCTCAATCTGGTCGATTTCGAAAGGCATCGAATCGATCTCCATTCTGATCTTGCTGGCTGCTTCGTCGATCAGATCGATGGCCTTGTCCGGTAAGAAACGTTCGGTGATGTAACGCGTGCTCAGGGTGACGGCCGCCACGAGCGCCGCATCTTGAATACGGATTCCGTGATGGACCTCGTAGCGTTCCTTGAGTCCGCGCAAGATCGCGATGGCATCATCAGTGCTGGGTTGATCGACAATGACTGGCTGAAAGCGTCTTTCAAGCGCTGCGTCTTTTTCGATGTACTTGCGATACTCATCGAGAGTCGTCGCGCCAATTGCGCGTACCTCGCCACGAGCCAACGCAGGCTTGAGCATATTGGCAGCATCCATCGCTCCCTCAGCTGCTCCAGCACCTACCAAAGTATGAAGCTCATCAATGAAGAGAACGATTTCGCCGTGGGCCGACTCGACTTCCTTGAGCACCGCCTTCAGTCGATCCTCAAACTCTCCACGAAATTTCGCGCCAGCGACGAGGCTTGCTAAATCAAGAGACAGCAAATGCTTATTTTTTAGGCCTTCTGGTACGTCACCCTGGGCAATTCGATGGGCAAGACCTTCGGCTATCGCTGTTTTTCCTACCCCAGGTTCACCGATCAAAACCGGGTTGTTCTTGGTGCGACGTGAGAGCACCTGCATGACTCGACGGATCTCTTCGTCGCGGCCAATCACTGGATCTATCTTCCCCTCGCGCGCAAGCGCAGTGAGGTCACGAGTGTACTTTTGAAGTACTTGAAACTTGCCCTCCGGATCCTTGTCCGTCACTCGCTGGGAACCACGAGCCTTTGCCAGAGCTTGTTCCAACTTCTCCTGCTTCAGTCCTACCTCCGACAGTAGCTTTGCGATTTTGCTGTCTTCCTTGAAGCCAGCAAAAATAAAGTGCTCGGTTGAAACGAACTCATCCTTTAGATGTTTGGCAACTTTTTCAGCGGCGACAAACAACGCTTGTGTACGACGACCAAAACGAGGTTCAGCCCCTCCTTGTACTTGGGGTAACGTCGCGATTTCTTGCTCAAGAGCGCGAACCGCCTTCACTGGATCCACTCCAGAGAGTTCAAGAAGAGGAGCTGCAATCCCGCCATCTTGATTGATGATCGCAACCAGCAAATGTTCCGGCACGACCTCCGGATTGCCCTTTTGGGTCGCGTAAGAAACTGCCTCAGATACAGCAGTCTGACTCTTATTGGTAAAACGATCGAGATTCATGGTCCGTTCCTTGTCCTCATAGCGGGGTGTAAAGCCCCACAAATTCAACAAACGACCGACTCACGCCGTCCCTCAAGGGCCCTTCGCAGGTCGAAGAGCCCAGAAACTACTGAACATGAGAAACCACGGCTGAGTGATGAGACCCAGCGCCGAGGACAGACAACTAGCCGGTCTCTAGCAATGTAAGTCTGCTGGTAGCCTGTGCAAGAGGCCCTTGCCGCACCACGTGGTAGGGGGGCTTTCCAAAGCCCCCCTCACTATTTGGGCTAAGCCCTTAGCGTTTGATTCGTGAGCGTACTGCAGAGGTCAAACTTGCCTGAAAAGCACCTTGAGAGAATCCCCGAAGAACCTTCCCATCGATCACAATGACAGGAACACCAGTCGAACCGCTGAGTCGACGTGCTGTCTCCTTTTTCATCGGATCGGCGTCGACGTCATGATTGGCAAAGTTCAGTTGATTCGCCTTCATGAAATCTCGGGCGGCCTCACAATGAACGCAGTCCTGAGTTCCGTAGAGCTCGATCTTCACTTGCCGAAGAGCCCCTTCCACTTCAGCTGACTCTTGAGTGAGCTCCTCACCTGGCTCGCCGGGCGTCCCTTCAACAAATTGAAGAGTCTCCCGGTACTCCACCCGAGGTTTCAAAGGTGCAAGAGGCTCAAGCTTTGGGCGCGATTGACCGCTACCGAGCACAGTTGGAATGTCATCTTCGATCGTCTGCTCAGTGCCTGTCGAGTCGGGGAATTCTCCTGCAGAAGAGGGTAACTCTTGGACGATTTCAGAGGATCGATTCGACCAAAACCAAAAGCCCACCCCAGCCATTACGGGAACAGCAACAAGGGTGGGCCAATAGCGTTCGAAAAAGGTCATCAACTAGATATCAAGATTCTGAGCATTCAGGGCGTTATCTTCGATGAACTTACGACGGGGCTCCACCTGATCACCCATAAGAACACTGAACATCTCCTCGGCTCGAACCGGATCTTTTACCGTCACCTGGAGCAATGTCCGGCCATCGGGGTTCATCGTCGTTTCCCACAATTGGTCGGCATTCATTTCGCCAAGGCCTTTGTAGCGCTGAATGTAGGTACCTTTTCGACCTCGTTCAGAGAGATAAGCATCCAGTGCCTCGGGAGTGCTGACCGTTACCGGTTCACCCTTTTCAGGAGTCACGGTGTAAGGAGCGGGTCCGATTGAATTCATGTCTTCTTCAATCGACACCAGTTCGAGATACTCGCCCGTTGCTACGATCTCTTCAGTGAGATCACTTGGCTTGGATGTGGCACCCGGACGGAACTTCACGTGCAGGCACTTGCTGCCATCCAACGTGGTATCTACGGAGACTGAAAGTGGCAGCAAATCTCGATGACGTTCAGCGAGAGACTTCTCAAGAAGTTCACGCGCTTTCTCAATCGAAGCATCGTCCTTGAATGTCTCAACTCGAATGTTCGCTTCTCGCAAAGCGACCGCGATAATTCTTGAATCGCAACGACGATCAAGTCGCGCCAAGTGTTCGCCCACCGAGCGTAAGCGACCCGCAAGGTGAAGGAGCGGCGCGCCGCTCAACACCGGGCCTTTTGAACTCTGCACTGTGATCCCCGCGCTCGCGCTGGCGATCAGGTGCCGATTCAGTGCCGCCTGGTCCTTCATGTAGAGCATCTTCTTGCCCTTTTTTACGCTGAAAAGCGGAGGCTGCGCGATGTAGAGGAATCCTCGTTCGATCAGTTCCGGCATTTGCCTGTAGAAGAACGTCAGAAGCAATGTACGAATGTGACTTCCATCGACATCAGCATCCGTCATGAGAATCACTTTATGATAGCGAACTTTCTCAAGGTCGAAGGTGCCCTTGTCGGTGATGCCACAGCCAAGCGCAGAGATGAGGGTCACCACGGCTTCAGAGGCCAACATCCGATCAAGCCGAGCTCGTTCGACGTTGAGAATCTTTCCACGCAAAGGAAGAATCGCCTGAAAGCGACGATTACGGCCCTGCTTAGCGCTGCCACCTGCCGAGTCACCCTCCACGATGTACAGTTCTGACACCGTAGGATCTTTGCTCTGACAATCGGCCAATTTTCCGCTGAGCGAAGTAGTGTCCATCACACCCTTGCGCACCACTTCGCGAGCTTTGCGGGCCGCTTCGCGCGCCTTTGCTGCGATCACTGCTTTATCGATGATCTTCTTCGCCGTGGCAGGATGCTCTTCGAAATAACGAGAAATCTGCTCCGAAACCGAGCTTTCGACGATGCTTTTCACTTCACTCGAAACCAGCTTGCTCTTGGTTTGCGAATCGAAACTCGGGTCTGGGTGCTTGACGTGAATCACGCAGATGAGACCTTCGCGGCAGTCGTCACCCGTGAGGCCATTCTTCACATCTTTGAACAGGCTGCTGGCTTGGCCATAGTTGTTCAGGGTTCTCGTCAAAGCTGATCGAAGACCGGTGAGATGCGTACCGCCCTCACGGTTGTGGACGTTATTTGTGTAACAAAAGATCTGCTCGGCGTAAGAGTTAGACCACTGCATTGCGAGATCTACTTCGACGTCCGCCAGGTCTGATCCGGAGGGCATGCTCACATTGAAGGCAATCACGTCGTCGTGAATTGCGTCTTTCTTTTCAGCAATGTGATTGACGAACTCTTGAATGCCGCCCTCATAGTAGAAGTCTTCGTGAATTCCCTCTTCGCGCTCATCAGCCAAATGGATCTTGAAGCCACGATTGAGGAACGAAAGTTCACGCAAACGATTTGCCAGGATTTCGTAGCTGTAAACCGTGTTCGTGAAGATCTGAGGATCGGGCATGAAGTGAACGCGAGTACCCGTCTCGGTAGTATCTTCACAAACTTCAAGCGGACTTTGAGGGACACCACGCTCATAGAGCTGACGATGAACTTTTCCCTCGCGCTTGATCTCAAGCTTGAGCCATTGACTCACTGCATTCACCGCACTGACGCCCACGCCGTGAAGACCCGCAGAAACCTTGTAGCTTGTGTTGTCGAACTTACCGCCTGCATGAAGCACAGTCATGACAACTTCCGCCGCGCTCACTCCCATCTCATGCATGCCGGTGGGAATACCTCGACCATCGTCATAGACGGTGACCGAATTGTCCGCATTGATGATGACGTTGATGCCGGTGCAGTGCCCCGCGAGATGTTCATCGACCGAGTTATCGATGACTTCCCAAACCAAATGGTGAAGCGCCGTGCCGTCATGAACATCGCCGATGTACATGCCTGGTCGTTTACGAACGGCCTCAAGGCCTTCTAAAACGGTAATGCTATTTGTCCCATATTCTTCAGGAGAATTGGGAAGAGGGGGAGTGCTGTCAGATGCTTCGCTCAAGGTCGTACCGGCCGCTAAAAAGGCCCTTTGGTATAACCGTCGATCGCCGCAATCACAAGCAAGCGACAAAGCTGAGTCAGCTTGTTTTATGCTATTTCGTCGATTTTGATAGCTGTCCGCTGAGGACTCGAAAATCAGCTCTGAGAGAATCCTCAAGAGTGACGTTAGAGAACAATTCTGGACGCGTTGTCGTCACAAAAATCTGATTTCTCGCTTCCTTGAGGAAGTTGAAAACGGCAGTTGTTCTTTCATGGTCGAGTTCGCTGGAAACGTCGTCCAAAAGCAACATCGGCTCCATCCCAGTCACTTCACGTACACAGCTGAGCTCAGCCATCTTGAGCGAGAGGGTGAGCAATCTTTGCTGACCCTGTGAGGCATGACTTCGCGCTGTGCGTCCTTCAAGGCTCAAATGAAGCTCATCTCGCTGTGGTCCAAAGGTTGCTGCACCACGGAAGAAGTCTTTGCTACGTCGCTCAAGTAGTTGCTGTGCGAAGTGCTCTTTATCCTCAAGCCCCCCAGCCTCGTAAGTGGGAACGCAACACAATCCAGGCGCCGCCATGCGCTCAAAAGCCGGTCCGAGCGCCTCGATGACTCTTTCAGCTGACTCCTTACGTCCTTGGGCAAAGCGGGCTCCGTGACGCGCCACAACCTGTTCAATCGCATCTAAATGAGCCGCTTGAGCTCCTCGCGCCTGAGCCCCGCTTTCAGAAATCAACTTTTGTCGATCGCGTAACGCCTTCTGATAATGAAGTCGCGCATCAGCCGCCCCTGGATCCAAGTAAAGAAGCACCCTGTCCAAGAGAGTTCTTCGACATGAAGCTGGGCCGCTCACCAATTGCAGATCGCCTGGATGAAAGGCAATTACTGGCGTTTTTAGGGCATAGTCGATGGCTCTCTTGGGTCTCTTCCCATCGATGAGGAAGCTTCGACTACGTGAGCCAATCGTTGCCTGCAACTCGCGACGCAGCCCAAAACTCTCCACCTCGGCTTTGAGCCGCGCTTGTTCAGTTCCTTCACGAATTGTTTCGAGGAGCTTTGTCGAACGAAAGCTACGAGTCGTAGCGAGAACATAGAGCGCCTCAATCAGACTCGTCTTGCCGTGACCATTGTCTCCGTAAATAAGATTGAGCCGTGGAGCAGGCTCAAAGGCAACCTGAGTCAGATTACGAAAATCTGACAGGGCAAGTCGTCTGAGGATGGTGCAACCATGACGTGCAACCGCCTCGTCGTTCATTCAGATACGCATCGGCATGACTACAGCGAGGTAATCACGATCGGAAGCTTCTCCGCCTGGCCTGATGACGGCTGGATCAAGCTCGCCACTCATGCCCAAAATGACTTCATCGTCTGTCACGGCGGAGAGCACATCGAGCAGATACTTGGCGTTGAGCCCCATCGTTAAACCAGCGCCGTCGTAGTCGACAGCGATTTCGTCGAAACCTTCACCCGCTTCAGGGCTTTCGCTCTCAACACGAAGAGCACCCGGCGAAAGGGTAATTTTCACTCCGCCGGTTCGGTCACTGGCAGCGATTGAAACCGCCTTCAAGGCATCTGAAAGTCCACTCCGAGGAGCACGAACGGCACTAGCGCTCTGAGACGGAATCACCTGCTGATAAGGTGGAAACTGGGCGTCGACGAGTTTTACGCTGAAGCGAAATCCGGCCAACTCGCAGTAAACATTCGGGCCCGACTTGAGTACGCGAAGTCGTGGTGCAGAATCGGAACTGTTGTCGCTAATTGCTTCATCGCACAGACGACGTAGTTCCAAAATTCCCTTGAGAGGAATCAACATTGAACCTTCGCCGCTCACCTCGGGTGCCCGAATTTCCATCTTGGAAAGACGATGACCGTCGGTGGTCACCATGCGAAGTCGATTATCTTCCAACTCAAACAAAGCACTGCTCAGGTGAAGCCGAGTTTCGTCTGTGGAAATTGAGAAGTAAGTGCTTGAAATGAGTCGTGACATCACCGCAGCGTCGAGCTCAATCCAATCGCCATCGTCGGCTTGAGGAAGCTGGGGGAACTCCTCACCGGGAACGCCGTGAATGGTGTAGCGACGCGCCGAAGTGATCGACCGAATCGTCGTGGTGGAATTGTCATCCACTTCAAGAGCGATCTGACCTTCGGGCATCATGCGAACTCGTTCAAACAAATCCTTGGCTCCAACTGCTACTGAACCAGGGCGTTTCACTTCAGCATTGAGTTCACCTCGAACGGCGAGAACCAAATCAGTGGCGGAAAGGCGAAGGCCCTCTTGCGCTGATTCAAGCAATACATTCCCCAAAACGGGCATGGTGCTTTTTTTATCGGCGACTCCCTGACAACGGGCGAGAACTCGCAGCAGATCTTTCTTGCTTACGATGACGTGCATGAGCTTGAGACTTGTTAGTCGGGCTCGGTCCAGACCGCTAGTATTCGTTTTGGCTCTGATTGCCTGGATTCTTGATGAAGTCTTGATGAAGTCTTGGGCTTGAAATCAAGGGGAGGCGTCTGACTAAGAGAAATAGAAGAGAGATCTATTTATAAATTTAGTCGTCTTAGTAGGGGCTGTGGAGTCTGTGGATAGATGACTTAACAGTATGAAATGAATAGATTTTTACTTACTCTCATCTGTGGAGATGAGGTCGCTCATTGTAGGGGACTGATTGTGAATAGCTTTTCGTCACCATCTTTCCCTAGGGCTGATCCACAAGCGTTACAGGGTGGTTTTCAACAGCTCATCTACATCGATTCATCTGAATAATACGAGACAATTAATTGTAATTATTGTTCAAGATGAATCAGTGAAAGAGGTAACTCTTTCGAAGAAAAAAGCACACCGAGCCTCCTGGCCCGACATGCTTCATGACACAATATATATTGTCACATAGGGTTACGAAGGTGCTTGAGCTGACTCAAGACGAATTGGCTCAAGTCGGGCGAGGGCGGTGAGGATTTCCTTGTGAGTTTTCTCGTAGGTGTGAGGCCCCACGTCACCTTGATCGAAGGCCTTCTTGAGGAGCGCCATTTCCTCGAGCAGGACCCGGCGTGCCTTGTCGGCTTCTTCCTTTGAGCGAGCCGTTGAACCAGTCTTGACCGTCAACACGTAGACGAGGGTCCAAGCCGCGATAGCGAGGGCAAGCAGGGCGGCAATCCACCGTCCAGGACCGATTGTGGGAAGTCCCCCCAGCTCAATGGTGACTCTATCGAGCTTAGTTCGTTCCCGACGAAGATTGCGATGAACGAAAAGTGTTTTTTGCCCATCTTGTCCGGTTCGAGTCTCGGGATTGTCGAACCCTGGGACCCTGAGAGTCATCCCAGGAGCTTCTTCCGCGAGCACTACGTACTCGAGTAGGTGAAAAGGGATGGTGACGTCGAAGGCAACAGACTCTTTATTTTCGTTGGGTAGTTGAAACGAAAATTGGATGTCGCGGTGCCCGGGCGGGAAGGTTCCTTGAACTTGAAGAGTTTTGCCTTCTCCATAAAAGCCAGCATCTCCCGTGCGCACTTGGGTATCGATCGCCTCTGCGTTCGCGGGGAGATCTACTTTTACGTTTTTCGGCAACCAGGCCTTGTCGCTGAGATTGATCACTCGATACATCACGTCGACTCGGAAAAAGTCCTCGCGAAGAGAGATTTGCGTCATGCCGCTTGCTGCCACCAATGCCGCGAACTCATCATGAGTCGTGCTGTAGGTGTGAATGATGACGCGGTGTCCTGTTTTTCCTAATCGAAAAGCAGGGACTTCATACTTCGCGCCATTACGAGAAACTTCGATCACGTAAGAAAAACGAAGAGCAGTCTCAAGCGAATCGAACTTCGCCTGACCCTGAGAGTCGACTTGAGTCACCTTTTTTTGGTCACTGTTTCCTTGAGCAATGCTCTGAAACTGCGTCTGCAAAGTGACCTGTGCATCCGTGACCGGTTGCCGATGCTCATCAAGCACCTCCACCAGGATAGTCCCTTCGGGCAATGAAGGGCTGGGTGCGGAACGATCTTGAGGGGGCTGAAAAGGGGCTGCTGGAATGCCCGGGTTAGCGCCATGTGGAGACACCTGCGTTTCTCCCTGAGCTAGTGCTGTGCCTTGAGCCTGTGCTTCTTGTGGACAGAGTGCGGGCAGAGCTGCAAGAGCAAGAGAGAGAGAGAGAGCGGAGCTTGGAAAGAATCTCACTTTTCGGCCTCCTCTTTTAGCTTTTTCGCAGGCGCGCCATCTTCAGCTGGCTGGTCATTGTGAACTGACTTGGACTTTTTTCTAGTGAGGTACTTCGCAACACGTTTTTCTGCTGAGGCAATTTGAGCAGCCATCTTATCGTCTTGCTCGGCGATCAGTTCTTTGGCCTTTTCTCGGTATTCTGCGGAAACTTGATTAAAATCTTCTTCGCTGATTTTTCCGACATGGCGTTCGTACTCAAGGTCCTTGAGCGCCCGAAGTACTGCGCGTTTTTGTTCTTCAGTTGCCGAGGGTGCAGCGAAGGAGAGAGCTTCCTCGAAACCCATCGAGTCGCTTTCACCCACACGCTGCAGACTGGTCCACATGAGCCAAATGGCACCAGAAAGAGCAGAGGCGGCAAGCACCAGAATCATGGCCGGAACGCCAGAAAGGTAGAAGGCGAGTCCTGCTCCTACGATCACGCTGGCGAGCAGGATTTGACCGAGCCATTCGGACACTTGGGGAACTGCTTCTGGCTGAGTCGCTAGATCTTTTTTGACTGGAGAAGAATCGCTCACGGACTAGGGACCTCAATTGATGTCGATGCTTGAACTGCTTCAGTTACTTGGAAGTGTTTTCCAAACGGCTGAGAGAGGGTGGTTGCGAATATGAAGGTGAACAGAATCCCTGCGGTGGCTCCGATTCCGGCGCGCACGTAAGTCCAAGCGGTTGCTTTCTTGGTGGTCATCTCGGGCCAGAGTGAAACAAAGCAGCCGCCACAAAGAATGCCGAGTCCAATCCAGATCCAACCCACGAATGGATTGACATGAAACGTGAACGTGGCTCGCTTGGTCTGGGGGTCAGCGGTAGCGAGTACCAAGTAGAGATCGTCCCGAAATCCGCGCAAAAGACCGATTTCTGAAGTCGTTTGCGGGGGCTTTTGATAGATGAATTTTGCGGGACTGAGCCGAGTGATGTGCTGCCCTCCGCGAGCGACGTCAATATCGGCAAAGAGCATGCGACGTCCCTTGGCAGACTGTTCCTCAATCGAACACTTAGGATTACCGGGGCACATACGAGTCCCTGTGTAGGTCAGCGTGTAGCCGCTGATCTCGTGACTCTCGCCAGGATTCAAAGCCACTTCTTCTTCGATGGTCCAGGCCGTGCCGACGAATCCGAGAAACATGCCCACGATGCCGAGATGCACGATGTAGCCTCCGTAGCGGCGACGACTCTTGGAGACGAGTCCAAGCAGTGCGGTGAAAGCACCCTCGGGCTCGCCCTTTTTCTTGGTCGAAGACATGCGCGCTCGAGTTCCGCGCACGAATTCTTGAATGACGACGGTGATGTTGAAGGTCGAAAGCGCCACCGTAAGAGCTGGATAAAAGCTGCTGATGTGGCCGTAAATCTTCGCTCCTAGGCCGGCTTCAACCGTCGCACTCGGTACGATTGCGGGATAGCCGAGGCGTGTTCCCAACAAAAAGTGCACAAGCATGGTGACGATAAAGACCGTACCAGGCACGGCGATAGCTTTTTTCAAGGAACTTCCGCTGGTCTTTCGCCAACCGAACAGAGGAGCGAGACCCATCAGCGTGAAGATGACCAGACCGATTGGCGCCATCCATTTGTTGTAGAAGGGAGGTCCAACGGTGATCTCCTTGTCCATGAAGAACTCAGTGATGAGCGGAGAAACTGTTGCTCCAAGAATGAAGGTCATCCCGCCGAGCAGTGCCCAGTTGTTGATCACGAACATGCCCTCGCGGCTTGTGATCGATTCGACTTGCGCCTTTCCGCGCAGCATCGGCAAACGCCACACCACGATGCTGATCGTGCTGACGATGACCATCAACAAGAACCAAACGAAGTAAGGACCGATATCACTCTTCGCGAAAGAATGAACGCTGGCAATGAGACCAGAACGCGTGAGGAAGGTGCCGAAGATGGTCAGGAAGAAGGTGGTGCAAATGAGCACGACGTTCCACACGCGAAACATGTTGCGTCGCTCTTGGATGATCGTGGAATGCACGTAGGCGGCAGCTGTGAACCAGGGCAAACACGCGGCATTTTCCACAGGATCCCAGGCCCAGAAACCGCCCCAACCGAGCTCCTCATAAGCCCAAACCATGCCGAGAACGTTGCCAATGCTGAGAAACATGAAGGCGACCAGCATCCATTTGCGAACCGCCACAATCCATTCATTGTCGAGACGACCGGTAATGAGCGCAGCCATGGCGAAGGCGAACGGAACGGAGCAGCCGACGAAGCCCATGTAGAGCATGGGCGGATGAATGATCATCCAATAGTTTTGAAGTAGCGGATTGAGGCCAGCTCCCTCGGGAGGTGCACCGGCGAGATTAGTCTCAAACGGATTGGCGGCGAACATCATCAAAACTGCAAAAAAGCCGATGATGACCATGAGTGTCGCGATAACGTAAGGCTGAAGCTCTCGGTACTTGCCGCGAAGCCAGTAAACACATGCCGTCGTGTAGCCAGCGAGCAGCAACGTCCACCACAACAGCGATCCGTCTTGACCACCCCAGAGCGCAGTAAAGAGATACGCCGGAGACATGCTTCGATCGCTGTAGTGAGAGATGTAGCGGATGCGGAAGTCGTGGGTGAAAAACCCATAGGACAAGAGCAACACGCCACAAAGAACCAAAGCGGATGTCGCGTAGGCCCCCAGTCGTGCTGAGGGCAGGAGGCCCGGTTTTCCTCGACCAGCCAGTACGGCAATCGAGAATGTGTAGGCGGCTAGTACAAGAATCGAGAAAACGATCAGAGTACCAAAGGCCGGGAGCGACCCCGGGAGCCACAGCTTAAGAACATCGAGCGCCTGCATTGCGTCGGAACCTTAACGCGGCTCGCGCGGAGAACCAGCTCGAAAGCGCTGAATTAGCCTTCGACTTCACCTACCGTGGTTCCGAGGTTTTCCCCTCGAAGAACACGGCGAATGTTGCCTGGAGCCATCTTGAAAACCCGGATAGGCAGACCGTTTTCGCGGCAAAGTGCGATTGCGGTGGAATCCATCACCTTGAGCCTGTCTGTGAGGAAGCGGTCATAGCTTACTTTCTCAAGGAGCTGGGCGTCAGGATTGCGTTCCGGGTCCGAAGTGTAGATGCCGTCCACCTTGGTGGCTTTAAACAGAGCATCGGCGCGAATTTCCATGGCGCGAAGCGACGCCGCCGTATCCGTCGAAAAGTAGGGATTGCCGGTTCCTGCAGCAAAAATGACCACATGACCACGTTTGAGGTGACGGATCGCTCGACGCTTGATGTAGGGCTCGGCGACCTGACGGATTTCGATCGCTGTCATGACGCGAGTCGGCACATCGTGGCGCTCCAGGGCATCTTGAAAGGCAAGTGCGTTGATCACAGTCGCGAGCATGCCCATGTAGTCACTTTGGGCACGATCCATGCCTTGGCTCGCCCCTTTCAAGCCGCGAAAGATGTTTCCACCACCGACGACCAAGCCGATTTCGACGCCGGTTTTCCGGACGTCAGCAATTTCGGCCGCCGTAGAACGCAAAGTCTCAAGATCGATGCCTCCTGCCTCACCTGAGGCCAATGCTTCTCCGCTGAGTTTCAGCAGAACACGCTTGTACTTGAGGTCTTTTTTGGCGGCTTCAGCTTCGTCGTGGCTCACGGTCAACGGTGTTAGACTGGTCTGCGCAAGGTCGCAATGGTTCAGCTATTGACCCTCCGTTTTGCACACCTGTATGCCCTCATTTGAGATGTCGTTTTCTTCACTCCGTCACAGCTCTCGACGCTTCTTTCGAGGCAGCTGCCTTGCACCTTTTTTTGGAATGTTTCTTCTTGGTCCTACGTTTGCGGGCTGCTCCTGCGAAGAGGACCCCCAGGAGAACATTGATGATCAAGGTCGCGATCCCGTTACCGGATTGACTCTAGCGGAAGCAAAAGAAGAGCTCGTGAAGGTGGGGGATCGCAGCATCACCCTCGGCGACTATGCAGCCACACTCCTGCGCATGGATCGTTTTGAGCGTCTCCGTTATCAAACAGAAGAGTCACAGAAAAAGCTTCTCGAGGAGATGATTGAGGTGGAAATCCTTGCTCAGGAAGCCAAACGACGGGGTCTCGACAAGGACCCGGAGGTGCAGCTGCGTCTCCAACAGGCGCTCCGGGATGAAGTACTCAGGAAGCTGGAAACCGAGCAACCGGGCCTGGAGACGTTCAGTGAACGAGAGGTTCAAGATTATTACGAAGCTCATCGCACTGAGTTCAAGGAGCCAGAAAGACGTCGCGTTCAGGTCATTCGTACCTCCAAGGAAGCCACTGCCCGAAAGATTCTGGAGTCTCTCGATGAAGACCCCTCTGGGGCCAATTGGGGGAAAATAGCGCTCGAATACTCTTCGGATCGCACGAATTTGGGGGAAGAGGAGGCTCATGAACTCGCGGGCGATCTCGGGTTTATCTCGGCTCCAGGCGAACAGCGCGGTGGGAATCTCAAGATACCCGATGAGGTTCGCTCCGCAGTCTTTGAAGTGAAGAATGTGGGGGACATCGTTTCACGTCCCGTCGAAGCCGAGGGTTACTTTTTCGTGGTCCGCATGGCGGGTATGAGTCCGGCTCGCGATCGTAGTCTCAAGGAGGCTGAGCGTACGATTCGCGTTGAGCTACGCCGTTTGAAGTTCTTAGAGGCCGAAAAGAAATTGGAAGCTGAACTTCGCGCCAAATATCCTGTGGTGATCGACGAAAAGGCAATCGCTGCTTACGAGCCACCTGTTTCAAAAGTAGCGCCGACCGGGAATCCTTCGCCTCCGGTCCAAACGCCGTGAACGTTCGCACAGCACCAAACAAGAGGTTTCTCACCTGGGTACAGCCCGAAGAGGTTTCTGATCCCGCCCCGGTGGCGACTTGGAAGCAAGAGCTTCAGCGTTCCATTCGAACTGCTTCTGGTTTGCATGAGGCCTTGGGACTCACGCAGGGAGAACTTGAGGCCGCAGAGCGAGCTGAGCGAGCGGGCTTTCCCATCGCGGTGACACCCCACTACTTGTCGCTGATCGATCGCGACAATCCAGCCTGCCCCCTGAGACGACAGGTCATTCCTCAATTCGAAGAGGGCACGCCGATGCGAGGTGATATGCGCGATCCGCTCGGCGAAGAAGCTCACGAGGTCGCTCCCGATCTCGTTCAACGCTACCCGGATCGAGCGCTTCTCCTCGTCTCCGACAGATGCGCCATTTACTGCCGCTTCTGCACGCGCAGCCGCATGGTGGGTTCCGGGGGAGGTCCGCGTAGTCTGGTCCGTTTGGCGCCCGCTTTCGAATATCTCCAAGCTCATCCCGAGGTGCGAGATGTGATCGTCAGTGGTGGCGATCCCCTGGCGATGGCTACTTCGCGTTTGCTCAGGATCATCGAACGATTGCGCGAGATCAAAAGCGTGGAGACGATTCGACTCGCGACTCGCGTTCCCGTTGCTCTGCCCTCGCGACTCACTTCCGAATTGCTCGATGCACTGAAACCGCACCATCCGCTGTGGGTGATGACGCACTTCAATCATCCAGCGGAACTTGACCCTGAGGCGTGTGCGGGATTGGCTCGCCTGGCGGACGCGGGTTTTCCGGTGATGAACCAAGCTGTGCTGCTGCGTGGCATCAATGACAATGCAGAGCTGCTCACGGAGCTGTTTCGCAAGTTGGTGCGCAATCGAGTGCGTCCCTATTACTTGCTGCAAATGGATCCGGTGAGCGGCATGGGACATCTGCGCACTCCCGTTCAGACAGGCATCGACCTGATGGAGCAAATTCAGGGACGTCTCAGCGGCATCGCGATCCCCAAGTTGATCATGGATACGCCTGGCGGAATGGGGAAAATTCCAATCGGCCCCGATTATATCATTGATCGCCAGCCTGGACGTACTCGAGTGCGCACTCCGCGTGGGGTTGAGGTCGACTACTACGACCCAGAAGAATAACTTAGTGGGTGATGATGGCCGCGCCCGAAGTGATCAAGCTGATAGATCGACGTCGTCGAAATTTACGAGTTCAAAGTCGAGGCGCAGCTTGTTGGTTGAGCCTGGCGCTCGCGGCGGCCTTCGGCTGCGCTGAAACGCCTTCCGCCAAACCACCTTCTCCAGAGCATGAGAGCGCAAGGCCAGTCCCACCTGAACGCCGTGAGCCCGAAAGCCGAGCTCAAGAGTTGTTTGAAAGCGGGAGCTACGAGGAGCTGCTCGCTCTTTCAGAGAAGGCTTCAGGGGATTCGATTTTTCATGTGAAGGCACTTCGAGCGCTGGGTCGATTGGATGAAGCTCTTGCCCGACTTGATGAGGCGAAGCGTGAGATTGAGAGGCAGGTGTTCGCATCCGAAAAAGAGAAGAGCGCTCAAGTTCGGCAGTTGGCGCAGCTGAGACTTGAGCAGGGGGAAATCTTGCTCGAACTTGGTCTTACGGATCAGGCGGGTGAGGTGCTCGTGACGCTGACTCAAAACGTCGACGGCGAAAAGCTGTCAAAAGCCGACCAGCAGGCGCGGCTCGCAATGGCTGGGCGCGCTGCGCACTTGCTCCGTCAGGCGGAAACAGCCAATGCATTCTTCAACCTGGCAGAACAGATGGGGGATGCTCCACGAGAGCTTCTACTTTGGCGAGCCGAACTCTTCATTGAAAAGCATGACGAGAATCAGGCTGGTGACATTGTCGAAGAGGCGCTCAAGCGATTTCCCGAGCACCCAGATGTGCTCTACCTCCACGCTAAGTTTGTGCTCGAACAGTCGTTCGACTTCCGCAAAGCCGAGCAACTCGCCCAGGATTTGCTCAAGAAGAATCCCCGCCATAGCGGCGCCCATTATCTCTTGGCCGGCATCGCCCTGCGCGATCTTGATTTCGAGACTGCCGAAAAGAATATCGCTGATGGGCTCAGCACGAATCCGCGCCAGCTTCACTTGCTGTCGATGCGCGCGGCATCAAGATTCCTTGCCGAAGACCAACAAGGCTTCGAGAGGAACGTTGACCAAGTACTCGCGCTCTCCCCCGGCTACTCCGAGATCTTTCGTATCGTCGCCGAGTACGCTGAATGGGAGCACCGCTACCCCGACATCGAGAAATTGATGCGAAGGGCCGCGCGCATTGACCGCGAGGATGGTCGGGTCCGCGCAATTCTCGGTCTCACTTTAGTCCGCTCGGGGAGTGATGCGGCGGGCGTCGTTGAGCTGAACCGTGCCTACGAGCTTGACCCGTATGACGTACGCGTCGTCAACACTCTTAAACTGTACGAAGAGAACATCCCCGAACTCTACCAAGACTATCAGGAGGGACCTTTTCGTTTCCGCTTTCCCAATGCTGAGGCCGAGCTTCTCAAACGCTATGTGCCCCGCCTGCTCGAAGAAGCTCACGGAAAGATGGTGGACCGTTACAGCTACACACCGCTGGCTCCTATAGGCATCGAGATCTACTCATCACGCGAAGAGTTTGCCGTCCGAACGAGCGGACTACCCCGCACGCCAATTCAGGGAGTCTGTTTTGGTCGCAAGCTGGCCACGATGAGTCCGATGGGTTCGCCTGGAAACTTGGGCATGACCCTGTGGCACGAGCTCGCGCACGTGTTCCATCTCGGGCTCTCTCAGAATCGCACCCCGCGTTGGCTCACCGAGGGAATGGCCGAATGGGAAACGGCCGTGCGCGATGTGGGCTGGAGTCGCGAACTCGACTTGGAATTGGTCCAGTCGCTGCGCGCGGACGCATTGCCGCCTCTGGAATCGATGAGTCACGCCTTCACGCACGCACGTCATATGCGGGACGTGGCCACGGCCTACTATGCCTCAGGTTTACTGCTCGATTGGATCGTCGAGTCGCGCGGTCAGGCCTCGGCGGTTCAGTTGCTCAATCAACTGGGCAAGAAGCGTCTGCCCAGCGATGTGCTCGTCGAAGTTCTCGGCGCCGACATGAAGGTTCTCGATACGCAGTTCCGCAGCTGGCTCGCGAAACACCTCGCGCGCTTCGATGGCCAGTTTACTTCTCAGTCAGCACGCGAATCTTCGAGCGAACTGGAACCCCTGCTCAAGAAGGATCCCCAGAGTCGTGAGCTTCGACTTTCGTTAGGTCTCGCACTCTTGGCCGAGGGCGATCTCAAGCAAGCACAGAAAATACTCGCTGCCCTCAGCGACGAAGCATTTGATGCCCAAGCAACGTTCGCGCTCGCTCGAATCGCCATGGCCACCCAGGACAAGAAGAAGGCGCAAGACTTGATTGAGGACATGCTGGAAGAAGGCGTCGACGGGTACGAACTCCGCATGGTGCTCGCTCGTTTGCTCTTCGCGAATCAAGAAGAGAGCGACGCCGAAAAGCAACTGCGAGCTGCAGCCAAACTTGATCCTGAAGCGGAAGAGCCGTGGAGCTTGCTCGCGTCGCTCTACCTCAAGAATGAGAATCGAAAATCGGAGTTAGAAGTCGTGTCCAAGTGGGCGCGTCTTTCAGAACATGACGCAGTGGTTCATCGACGCCTGGTAGAACTGTTGATTGCGGAAGAGAGATTCAAGGAAGCAGCGGCTGCTGCGGATCTCGCTCTTTGGACCGACTTGGCCGGAGCCGAGACTCATCGCTTGGCCGGGTTGGCTTATGCTCGGAACAACGATCTGAGTCGCGCTGAGTTTGAATGGGAAAGTGCCTTACTCACTCCAATGAACCTCGAGAGCGAAGCAAAGCTGCAGGCCACTTGGCTGGAAGAGTTGAAGCGCCTGGGTCTGAATGGTCGCATCCCGGCGACGAAGGCCAAACTTGAAAAGGGACGCGCGGCTCGCCTCAAGAAATCTGGCGGTCCGGTGCTATAAGCCCGCACCCATGGGCAACAAGAAAAAGTCTCTCGCGATCATCTATCCCGAAGGACAAAAGTACGCGTGCCGAGATTGCCCCGCTCGCTGCTGTACTTCGTCTTGGGGGATCCCCGTTACGTCGGAAGAATGTGAACGCATACTGAGTGATGACGAAGCGAGCTCACGCTTGGGTGAACGCGGCACCGCGATCTTGCGTGCTGGTGTACTCCCGATGCGTGAGCAGAACGAACAGCTCGCGTGCGTCTTTTTGGATGACGACATGCTCTGCAGCCTTCACCGCAAACATGGCCACGAATTCATCCCCGCTCCTTGCCAGGCGTACCCCTTTGGCTTCTCGATGAACGAAAAGCAGCAACCGGTGGTGCTCGCTTCTCGGTACTGCCCTTCAATTCGCGACAATCGAGGTGAACCCATCGACGACTTATTGGCGGAGAAATATGAGCAAGTCGGTGGAGCTCCGCCGATGAGCGAAAAAATGGGCCTTCGATCCGGTCGGGTCTTGCCGCGAAATCAGTACGTCATGCTTATCGAAGCTTGGGCGGATGCACTCAAGACGGGATCGAATGTCGCGCTCAGCCTGGCGAACATCTTCGATCTGACGGAGACGCTCGATCGAGGACTGCCGCCAACGAAGAGGCCGACAGATCAAGAAATCCGTCTCGCGCTCGCGCCAGAGGCAGAGCCAGCGTCATTGAAGTTGACGCCTGGTAAGCTCACCTTCGGAGGCCGCATGTTGGTCGCGCACTTGCTCGGCGGCATTTGCTACCCGTCGAGGGTGATGCTCGCTCATCGCATGACACCGATTCGGTTTTGGGAGAAGGTGGGTTCCTGGGGCAATCGAATTCGTTGGTTGTTCGGCTGGGGTAAAGTGAAGTTGCTCTTCGTTGAGCGAGCCGTGAAGGTGGCCGAGATTTCCCGAGTCGCCCCTTTCCTGGGCGAGACCTTGGGAAGAATTGTCGCTGACTACCTGGTTGAACTTGTGGGGAGACGCCAGGGAATGGCGAAGCAGACCTACCTGCATCGTGTCATCGTCGACTACGCCCTGATGACGACTTTGATTTCTCGTTACGCGCGAGCGGCTGCATCTGCAGAAGGGCTCTCCCAGGTTGAGGAGAGGCATGTTCGCGAAGGTATTGGCATCGCGGAGCTCCTTTTTTCCCACCAGAGCGATTCAGGCCAAAGCCTCGTCTTGCAGCAGTTACGATTGTTGCTGATGTCGAATCGAGATGACTTTCGTCGACTCCTTGCTGCTGAGTCGTGAGCGCGGCACGGTTCCCCTATGAAACTGTCTGACTTGCCCCGGGCCCTTGCCGAACTTGAAAAAGCGGCCCGCCTGCGGGTACCCGATGATCGTGTGGAGCGTCAGGAGTTGCAGCGGAAATTTGGGGATCGCTTCATCGATGCCGCGAGCAATGATTACCTCGACTTGGCAATGGGTGCCGATGCTCCCCTGCCCGTTTCACGTGAAACGGCTGATCTCAAACAGGATGCTTTGGGTGGAACTGCGCTCCGAGAGGCGACGCGGGACTCGGAGGCTGTGGGTGCAGAAGGCAGCCCGCGTCGAGACTCGTCTAGAGGTGCTGAGATTGCCGCCATCGGTCGAGAATTTGTTGAGCGCAGCGCCCTGGAAGCTTCGTCATTATTCGAGAGGACTCCCGAAGAAGGCTGCTCGGGAGCGATTGAAGAGGGTTCTCCATCCTCAGATGTTTCACGTGGAACATTCTCTCCCGCCACTGATTCCGTGGGAGTGAGCTACTTTCCTCATGAAGATAAGCAGGCCACCGAACAAGCGCGAGCCGCAGGTCCAACCAACAGTGCTCGGCAGATGGGGCGTGCTGTCCCCCGTGGCTCGGAGACATCCGATGAGCTTCAGGTTGAGGCGGCCTCTAGGAGTAAAGAGGAAGGTTCCGACGCGCAACTCGCGAACTCTCCTCCAGCTGCTCAGAGCTCTACACCACTTCGGCGGACTGCGGCATCCAATCCCATCACTTCTCCCGACGAGCACGCCTTAGCTTCGAACACTCCGCCTTCGACCTCTCCAAACCTAGCGGCTGCGACCTCCAGCTCGTCGCGTTGGAACGATAGTGTTTCAGCTACTTCTGCTGAGGGTGCTCAGGGCGGCCTAGTCGCTCGCCTGGGCGTTCCTGTCAGTCCTGATTGCTTCGACGAGCCATCGGATGGACGAGTTGCAGGGACGGGAGCATCAAGCCCCGATTCTCTTTCGACTCTGGGCGGGAGCAGTAGCGGGAAAACTCCAGACAGCGGAGCTTCAGGGGTCCCAGCTTCAGACTCATCTATTGATTCTGACCAGTGGGAGAATGCAACAGCCGGGAGCGCCTCAGCGAAGGCTTCCACCTTCGCTTCTTCGACCTTCTCAGTTGGCCATGCCGGTGGAACTTCTGCCGACGAGAGTGATGCTCGGGCTACTTTCGAGAGCCAATTCGTGCCCAAGCCGCCCTCCCCTTCTCCCGTTTCACGTGAAACAGGGGTTCAGGGAAAGGAAGATCAGACTGCTCTTTTTTCCAGTCCTCAGCAGAGTCAAAGCCGCTTGCAAGCGCCCCCTGTTGGAGCTGGTTCTTCCCGACTCATCTTTGGATCGAGCCCCGAGCACGTCTTGCTTGAACAAGAACTTGCTGCCTGGGTGGGACTCCCAGCGTCTCTTCTTTTTGCTTCTGGCTACGCGGCAAATGTCGGAGCGCTGGGTGCCATCCTTTCCCCTGAGGACGCAGTGTTCTCAGACTCACTCAATCACGCCTCCTTGATCGATGGGATCCGACTGAGTCGCGCTCGGGCCCAGGTTGTTCCCCATCTTGACCTCGAAGAACTTGAAGAGGGCCTCGCCCAGAATCTCTCCGCCCCGGCGCGTTGGGTGATTTGCGAGGCCTACTACAGCATGGATGGGGACGGCCCCGATCTGGCGGCACTACGGGCGCTCTGCGATCGCTATGACGCCCAACTCTACGTGGATGAGGCTCATTCCTTGGGAACTTTTGGCCCCCAGGGAGCGGGACTTTGCGCTGCCCAGGGAGTTGTGCCGGACGTGCTCATGGCGGCGTTTGGTAAGTCGGTAGGCTCCCAAGGAGCCTGTGTGGCTGGCTCCACGGAGCTGCGCACCTGGCTTTGGAATCGGGCCCGTTCATTTGTGTTTTCTACGGCACCAAGTCCGCTCCTTGTCGCGGCCACGCGCCAACAATTCCGAAGAACCCAAGCGGCGGATCGAGCGAGAAGTCGATTGGAGAGCGTCTGTCTCCAGGTGCGGGGTGCTCTCAGGGAGACGGGGATTCCACTCGTCGCGGGTTCGTTTGGCCCCGTCGTAGGGCTTCTGATGGGAGCCGAAGAGCGCGCGCTTCTTCTGGCTCAGCGGCTTCGTGAGTCGGGTATTCTCGCGCAGGCGGTTCGTCCGCCCACAGTTCCAGTCGGGGCAAGTCGGGTTCGCCTTGTGCTTCGAGCTTCCCTGACGGACGATCAGATTGCTCGCCTCGTCGAGGTCGTTGCACGTGAAACAACCAGTTGAGACTTGAGAAGATGAGCCACCAGCGATTGATTCTTTTAGGGACCGGAACCGATGTGGGAAAGACTTACGTTGGTTGCCAAATCGCCCGCTCCTGGCGTGATCAGGTGGGCCCTGTTCTCGGACTGAAACCGGTGGAGTCCGGCTTTGAAGATCCGAGCCTGGGGGACGCCGCCGAACTCAGGCAGTCGGCGAGCTTCTCTCCCCTCCCCTTGTATCGCTTCGCACCTCCGATCTCGCCCCACTTGGCAGCGCGGCGCGCTGGGGTGAAGATCGAAGTGCAGCGTGTGGTCGACTGGGTGCACCAGGAAGAAGATGCCTTCTTGGGTCAGCAGCTCGACGACAGGTCCACGGAGACGCTCACGATTGTCGAGACTGCGGGCGGAGTCTTTTCGCCCCTGTCGCCGACCACCACGAACTTCGATCTGCTCTCGCGGCTGAGCGAAACCAAAGCAATTCTCGTCGCGCCTGATGCGCTGGGAGTTCTTCACGACGTCCAGGCGACTCTTCGGGCCATGGCTCCGCGTCGCGTGGATCTCGTGGTGCTCTCCGAGTCCCGCGCACAGGATGGTTCGACCGGGAGCAACGGGGCGGAGCTCGAGAGCCTGGTTTTTAGCCAGTTGGGAGACGCAGCTCCGCGCGCTTCACAGGTGCTGCGGATCAGCGCAGGCGGTTCTGGCCAGGCAGTCGTCGACTGGATTCGGGGCAAGTAAGCGAAAATTCATGCTATAATGCTCTCAGTTGTTCGATTGATGGAGCAAAACGAGCATTCTGCCTAGGTGAGCGAACCAGAAGCGAGTGTCGCGCTGACTTCCCCGCGCTTCACCTCAATTTCGCGGGCATTGAGCCGTGCAGCGAGGCCAGCTTCGTGACTGACGATAGCGATCAGGGTGCCGCGCTTCTGTTCTTCGCGCACGACTTCTTCCAGCAGCCCGCCCGATTTCCTGTCGAGTCCCGTCCACGGTTCGTCGAGTAAGAGCAAGCTGGGGTGGTGAACCAGAGCTCGAGCCAAGGCGACTCTTTGAGTCTGGCCGCGACTCAAGGTGGACACCGGTCGCTCGACGAAACGTCCCAAGCCGAGACGTCCCGCTAGCGCGGGAAAATCGAAATCTGGCTGCCCATGGAGTTCAGCGGCGAGTTCAATGTTTTGTCGACCGCTGAGTTCCCCGTAACAATGAGAGGCGTGGGAAACCCAACCCAGTTGAGCGCGCAAATGAGGGCGTGGGATCACCTGCCCTGCTCTGTCGAGGTAACGTACTTCACCGCGCGTGGGCCGAAGCTGGGTCCCGAGAATATTGAGCAGGGTGCTTTTTCCCGCGCCGTTGGGACCCACCAAAAGACAAATTTCGCCGGCATTCAGCGTTAAATTGGCGCCGCGTAAGGCTGGAGTGGCCCCATAGAGCTTGGTGAGTCCCAAGGCAGAAACTGTATGTAATCGGCCCGGGATGGGCGCGGGATTGGATGCACTCATCTGTTCCGCTCATACCATAGTCGCGGAATGGACGAATTTTTCCGCCATTGATGCGCGACAGGCCGCGCTTTGTGCCCGACAATGCTAGGGTCGTGGGAGGAATGAACACATCTGTTCTGGCAATTGCTCCGGATCGTATCGAACGTTTGGCTGCCCTTCGGCAAGCCGTGGGCTCGGCGATTGAGGGAAAGGAAGATGTCGTTGATCTAGCACTCACTGCAATGCTGGCTCGCGGACACGTCTTGCTTGAAGACGTTCCTGGCGTCGGCAAGACAACTCTTGCGCGAGCGCTTGCTCAGGCGGTGGGTGGTGAGATGCGTCGTGTGCAGTTCACGAGCGACATGCTTCCGAGCGATGTGCTTGGCGTCCCTGTGTTCGACAACAAGACACAGGACTTCAAGCTGCGTCGCGGTCCGATCTTTTCTAACGTTCTGCTCGCTGATGAAATCAATCGTGCGAGTCCGAGAACTCAGTCGGCATTGCTCGAAGCGATGAACGAAGGTCAGGTCTCGATCGATGGGGCGACGGTTCCTCTACCTGAACCGTTCTTCGTCATCGCGACTCAGAACCCTCAAGATTTTACGGGAACGTTTCCTCTTCCTGAATCGCAGCTTGATCGATTCATGATGCGGATCGAGATCGGCTACCCGCCGCCTGAGGTGGAGATTCGGTTAATGCTCGAACCTCAGGGAGATCGCGTGGCTGACGTCCCGTGCGTTCTCGATCCAGTAGGACTTCTGGAGCTGCAGCATGCCGTGAGCCAGGTGCGGCTTGATCACTCACTGGGTACCTACCTTCAGGCGCTGATCACCGCGACCCGCACCACTCCATCGCTTTCGACGGGTGCCTCCACCCGCGCGGGCATGAGCCTTTCACGTGCAGCCCGGGCGAGGGCTCTTCTCGACGGACGTGACCATTGCATTCCGGACGACATTCACGTTCTTGCTCTGCCCCTACTGGGTCATCGCATCCGTTTGGCGGCTCATGCAGAAGGTTATGTTCCGAGTCGTGAGGAATCTGAATCGGTTCTCAAAGATGTGATCAGTCGCGTGCCGGTGCCGCTCTAATTCGAGTTGAATTCCCAGGGAGTCACTGAGTCATGAGCGGGCAAGGAGCATGGTCACGATTCGTCAAGTTGCTCGCGAAGTTGCGCCCGCCCCGTCGCTTGAAGCTGACGCGTGAAGGCAAGTACTTCATCGCCATCACTTTTGGGGTGGGCTTCGTCGGCATTCTCACGGCGAACAATCTGCTCTACGTGCTGCTGGGCATTTTGCTGTCTCTGATTGTCGTCTCGGGAATGCTCAGTGAGGCGAGCTTGCGGCACCTGCGAGTCACCCGGAAGTTGCCCCTGCGGGCTCAAGTGGGGCGCCCGCACTTGGTCGAGATCGAGGTTCACAACGACAAGACGCGCATGCCCTCTTACGCGATTGAAGTCGAGGATTTGCGCGCGGGGCAACCTGCCGACAAGCGCTGCTTTTTCCTCAAAGTGAGCCCTGGAGCCTCTCAAGTGGCGGCGTATCGGCGCATCCCTGCGCGGCGTGGTCTCGATCAGCACACGGGATTTCGCGTGGCCACACGTTTTCCTTTTGGCTTCTTTGAAAAATCGCGGGAGTTCAGTGCTTCGGGGGATCTGATCATTTACCCGGCGGTGGACCCAGTGCGCTTACCGCGCACGGACGGAGGCACTCACTTGCCGGGCGGTCAGTCGATGCGACGTGGTGGCGGCGACGAAATTCTCGGTGTGCGCTTGATGCGCGAGGGGGACGATCCGCGCGACATTTATTGGAAGCGCAGCACGACGGCTGGAGCGAGGGTCGTTATGGAACGCGCCTCCGAAGTGCTCGCTCAGGCTTACTTGACTCTCGACAATATCAGCGAGTCCGTCGGGCCAAACTCTGAAAAGAGCCGGCTCTTTGAACGGCAGGTGCGTGAAACGGCCTCTCTGGCTGTCGCCCACTTGCGGCGCGGCGAACCGGTTCATCTGAGGACGACGGGCGGGGAATCTCTTTTTTCGAATCCTGGTGAGGGCGCGGATTCGGTGTTGCGCTTCCTGGCGCTCATCGGCTTGGAACCGCCGGAGAGTCGACCCGGCTCTCACATTCAATTGGCGCGCGAAGCGCAGATGAGTCGGGCATTTCGTCCGGCGAAGCCGAGCGTGACCACGGCTCCGGTTCATCTCTCCAGGCCAGTCGCCTTACCTGACTTGGCGCCCCCTCCGCCCGACTACACTTCCGGTGAGTCGAAGGATCAGCCATGAGATTCGGGTTGATTCATCGCATCATGACCGATTCCCTGGCTGCGTTGGGGATATTGGCCTTGGTGACGAGTGGCAAGCTTCACCCTTTTGCCGTGGCCTGTGTTGTTGTGGGATTGGTCGTGGGAATTTTCCTGCCGCTCCGATTCCGTCAGCAGGCATTCCTCAAACTCACTGGAGTGGTGGGACCACTCGCTATCTTGGCAGTGCAGGTGGTCCGGCTGTCCTTGGGCGGCGACCCGATCCCGATTGTTGTTGAATTCGCCGCGGCTCTCCAAGTGATCCGTCTCGCGAGTCGTCGTGGTGCTGCCCACGATCATCAAGTGATTCTCCTGGCTCTGCTTCACCTGATCGCGGGGACGGTCCTTGGGGGCGGACTCACCTACGCCGTCGCTCTGATGGGGTTCTTGATATTTACCCCCGGCGCTTTGGTTCTTAGTCACTTGCGCCGCGAGGTGGAAGGAAACTACCGACAGGGTGCGCGCGACAGAACCGGGATGCCGGTGGATGTGCCTCGGATTTTACGCAGCCGTCGAGTGATCGGTCGCGGGTTCTTGCTCTTCACCTGCAGCTTGTCGTTGCCAGTGTTCTTGTTTAGCGCTCTGCTTTTTCTCGCTTTTCCGCGCGTGGGGTTTGCTTGGTTGACGGTCCCCAGCATGGAACCGTCGCGTGTCGTGGGGTTTTCGAATCGCGTGGATTTGGGAGGCGTGGGCACCATTCGCACCGATCCGACTCTCGTGATGCGTGTGAAGCCGAGTGATGTGGGAGACAAGCCGGCTCTCCGTCGCAACCTGTATCTTCGAGGAGCTGTGTTCGACACCTACAACGGACGCAGTTGGTCCAGGCATCCTTCGCTGGTGAGTCGCCACCCCGTTGAACACATGAATCGGGTGATCCTGCGTCGTTCCCCCAAGCCTACCGACCGGACACTTTCTATCGATCTTGATCGGATTGAGCCGCCCGTCGTTTTTCTGCCGGGTGAGGCGGTCGCGCTCGATGTTCTTTCAATGACTCATCACCCTGCTCACAACCGTCCGAGCTTGGTTTTCGATTCGAGTGGGCAGCTTCAATACTCAAGCCAGGAGCAAAATGGACTTTCCTACCGAGTATTTCTTCCGCCCGAGGGTCTGATCGTTCCCGACAAAGAAAGCCCCGCAGAGTTAGCCCGCTACCTGGGCCGTCCACCCAGTCTCTCACCACGGATTGAGCAGTTGGCCGAAGACATGACTGCCGGTCAGAACACTCCGCTCGGTATCGCACGTGCCCTCGAGAAGAAACTCCGTAGCGGCTACCGATACGATCTCACCTCGCCTTCGGGCGCAGCAGAAGATCCGTTGGATCATTTTCTTTTTGAATCAAAGCGCGGGCACTGCGAATTCTATTCGACGGCCATGGCCATGATGTTGCGGGTGCGTGGCGTGCCTTCGCGGAATGTGACGGGCTTCGTTGGCGGCACGTACAATCGCTTTGGTGAGTTCTATGCGGTGCGTCAAGGAGACGCCCACTCGTGGGTGGAAGCCTACTTACCGGACCGGGGCTGGATCCGTTTCGATCCTACCCCACCCTCCAGTGCTAGTCCGCAGGCGCGCACTCAAGGCGCCTTCGCTTTGATGCGTGAACTGATGGAGGCAGCTTCTCAAAGCTGGCGACAAAATGTCGTTGGCTTTGACGTTGAAAAGCAACTTGGCCTGCTTCAGACTTTGCGCGGGGCTTTCCAACAAGGAGGCGACCGCACTGCCACTGGATCCAGCTGGGCGCGCCTCAATTGGCGACGAGTGGGAATCGCGCTCGCTGGTTTAGTTCTGATCTTTGGGGGAATTGTTGTCTGGTTGAAGCGCCGGAGGCGTCCGGGCCTCGGAGCCCAAGAAGTTCACTCGGCTCAGGTGTCCCGCGTGATTGAACTTGCGCGTCGGCTCGACAGTGCTCTTGAGGCTCGCGGGGTACCTCGCCCACCGTCAACCCCTCCGCTCACTCACGCCGAGTCACTTTGCGCGGCGGGTCATCCCACAGGACCGGAAGCTCTCTCACTGGCACGTATCTACTTGGGCGTGCGCTACGGGGGACAGAAACTCAGCCACGAACAGCAGGTTGAATTCTCCGAAAGGGTCGCTCGCTTGCGTCGTCCAGCTCCAGAGAAAGAAGCCGCGTAAGTCTTAGGCGGCTTCTGCAGAAAGAGGCTCGCCACCCTGGTTTCGCGGGGCTTTTCTCAACATGAGTTTCATTGCCTTGAACGATTCAAAAGGTCTTTGGCTGGCGTGTTCTGGAGCGAGGGCTTGGCGCGCTGAGCAGATTGTCTGTTGATCATCGATCCAGGCAATGATCTGTGAGCCTCGACTCGCGTGGAGATCGCAGCCGAAATCAACCGCGACGCCCCGGGCCAAATCTTCTTGATTGCCGTACCAGTAGGTTGCGCCAACCACGGCGCCTTGAGCATCACGAACTTGAACCACGGCGCGCACTGGAAGTGAGCTGGATTCGTCCGGTCGCTTACTTGAACGACGGCCCAATCGGCGGGGCCTGACCGAATCGACGGAATGGAGTTCCACTCGGGCGATCGTCGCGCCCGAAACCCCAGCAGTTTCTGCCACCAAGGACAGCCAGCTCCCGTATGTTGCCTGGTCGAATCCGTGTTCCATGCTTAATCTGAAGCAGCTTTCGTGCCACCGTTGTGCGCCGTGAAACCTCGCCGATAAGCATCTAAAATCATATGGAATTTAGGTGATGCCGTTTCGTGTAGGTACTCCCCCCACTGGGTCTGTCCCGCCACCTCGTCGAAAAGCTCGTGTCGATCTGACACACGTGAGAATCGGTCGGATCTTTGTGTCGCGACTTCTAGTTAGAGGGAAAATACGAGGCCAAATTGGCGCGACATGGCACGAAAGCTAGGATGGTGTTGCGTCAGTTTCCCCGGGGGTCTTTGTTGCTCGCCTGGGTCTGAAGCCACCCCAATGCTTGCGCACAGTCTCCCGAATTTCCCGACTTGCGATTGATCGCGGCGCTGCCGATGAATACGTGGCTTTTCTCTAGTTTTACCGCGAGAACCTGAGACTCGTCATCATGACGGCGACCACAGTGGGTGGATGGGTCGCCCGACGGGTCGTGGCTGAAGGCAGCTTTGATCGAGCTGAACAGTTCTTTCGCGTCAGCCTCAGAGTCTGCCACGAGGTGCCAATGGACCATGATCACTTTGTCCGATGCAGCACTCTCGTTGGAAAAGACAGCGATGCGATCACCGCCCCAGCCGGCTGCGGCAGATTTTGCCTTTTCTTCGGACATCCATTCTTCGAGCAGAAGCCGCAGGGACTGCTCGCCCCAGATGTCATGAAAGTTGAGCGCAAAGCCGGGCTCAGGAGCTACTGGAAGTGCTACGGAAATGGGGGGCTCAGCCTGGTCGTATTTGTCGAGATGAAGAATCTGTTCCGTGCTGATGGGCGGATTTCTAAACACTCGATCTACTTCGGGAAATCCACCTCGTCGACGGAGTTTATGCACGAATTCTACGCCGTCGATGTAGGGAGCCGTCAGCGAACGAACGATGATCGGGGGCGCTTTTTTTTGCACGGGGCTACGTAAGGAAGCAAATTGGTCTCGGATGTAGCCCGCTGGCAGATCGAGTGCTGTTTGATCACCTGGAAGCACGGCATCAAACATGGTGCTCGTAGCATCGCCTTCGGCGAGACATGAAAGAGCTGACGAGCGATCGGTATCATCGTCTTCGAACTCAATGATTTCTTTGAGATCGAAATGCTGATCTTGAAGAGCGTGAACGAGTTCATGAGCAAGCGTCACCTCGCGATTTGCGTCTTGATCGGAACGCACCAACATCATCTTGAGGTGAGGATCGTAGAGCCCCTGGAGGTTCTCTCCGAGCAAGTCGAGCATCGTACTGTGAAAGTTGAAGTCGAATGGAGCGACCCCGAGTGCGATCAACATCTCCTCGGTTCCCAGCAAAGCTTCGGCTGGCGTTTGAATGGCTACGCTGTGTTCCACGTGGCGAACGAGTTCGTTTGGCTCGACGGAAAGCCCCGAAATCGGACCGAGAATTTTTAGTCCGCGGAGCTTAGACACATGCGCAAATTGCTCTTCGAACGAGACTGTTTCGCCGCTCGGAGCCTTGATCTCTTTCTTTGCGGCCGGAGGCTTCGACTCGTCTGTGTCATCTCTTTCGCTTTGCAGGCTCGACCCAGCGGGGCGGATCGCGGCTGTTTGGCAGGCGCACGTGAGAACACTCAGCGTCAGGACACTGCTCGCAAGTCTCAGAAGATTTCTGGCGCCCGCTTCAGCCATGCTCTTCAGCTCTGACCCGCATTTCGAATCGCGGCAATTTCGAGCAGCTCGATCCGTGTGCTTGAAGACTGCGGCACCTGCGACCAGGACGTTGGCCCCCGCTTCGATGACCGCCGCGGCAGTGTCCGGACTCACACCGCCATCCACTTGGATGTCCACACTAAGATTCTTGCTTTCAATCATCTCGCGAAGCTCTTGAATTTTCGGCAGGACCTCGGGAATGAATTTTTGACCCCCGAAGCCGGGATTCACGCTCATCAGCAATACCTGATCTACGCAGCTGATGAGATGTTGAATGCTTGAGACGGGTGTCTGCGGATTCAGAGTGATGCACGCCTTCTTACCCAGGCTGCGAATATGGTTCAGAGTGCGGTGGGCATGAAAATCCGCCTCGACGTGGATGCCGATGATGTCAGCTCCGGCTTTCGCGAAATCCTCCACATAAAGGGCCGGATTTTCAATCATCAAGTGGACGTCAATGGTCAATTGCGTCACTTTGCGCGCAGCGGCGACAATGGGCGCGCCCCAGGTGATGTTGGGAACAAAGTGCCCGTCCATGACATCTACGTGGATGTAGTCGGCACCTCCGCGCTCAACGTCGGCAATTTCTGCAGCCAAGTGGCCTAAATCGGCACTGAGAATCGAAGGAGCAATCAATACGCGGCGAGACATCTTGCGGTCGATACACGAGCTTTTGCACACAAGCTACCGCAAAACTGTACTTCGCTTGCTTGAGCTTTCGAGATGTTAGCGCGGCGAGTGAGCTTTTAACGGATGCGCAAGCGCGGTACCCTCCGGGCACCCGACATGATCACGCGACCTCTAGGAAAAAACGACTATCAACACATTGTCCAGGTCATCGACCGTTGGTGGGGCGGACCCACGAGCGCCCTGGCTCACCCGATCTTCTTCTACGAACTTGGTTCTCTTGCGCGCGTGGTTGAGCACGACGGGATCATGGTTGGATTTCTTTTTGGCTTCGTTGCGCCTGGCCCTCCTAAAACGGGCTACGTGCACTTGGTAGGTATTCACCCTGACTACCGTCGCCGCGGTGTGGGCAAGGTGCTCTACCAAAGCTTTGAAGAGGAAGCGCGCGCTGCGGGTTGCCGTAGGTTGAAGGCCATTGCCAACGTCGGCAACGATGGCTCAGTCGCTTTTCACGAAGCGCAGGGGTGGGTTGCCACCGAGGTAGAAGACTACTCCGGGCCGGCTCGACCCCGGGTTGTTTTCAGTAAGGGTCTTTAATCTTTTTTTCTTTTTCCTTGGAGTGAGCGTCATGTCGGAGTTGAAATCTAGTCCACGAAGCTCGCAATTGACCGGGCATTCGGGAGCGGCAGATCTTCGCAACATCGGCTTATTTGGTGCTCTTCCGGACAATGTTCTCGACCATTTGGCAACAACCCTTGAAGTGATGGAGGCTGGTCCCGGGACTTACCTGTTTCGCGAAGGGGAACCTGCGAACTGCATGTTTGTCGTCCTCCAGGGTGATATGGAAGTGCTCAAGAAGTCGAAGACGGGCAACAACGCTCGCGTTGCTGTACTCGGTCCGAATGATTGGTTCGGGGAGATGGGCGTCATTGACGTGCAAGCCCGTTCGGCCTCTGTGATGACCGTTTCACCGAGCCGCTTGATCCGGATGACTTCAGCAGATCTAGATGGACTCTATCGATTCGATGTGAAGGCTTACTCGTTAATTGTTCTCAACATTGCGCGCGAAATGAGCCGCCGACTTCGCGTCGCTGATGGCATCTTGGCGGACCTCATCGTGAGTGTCGTTGATGACTACGCCAAGAGTCACACCAAGGCCTGAGCGATGCTCGATCGATTTCACGCTGGACCTATTTGATGAAGCAGATCGATCGGGGTGGCGCTCCACCCTGTGCGGGCGCTTCACCTGATGGAGGCGCAGGGCGATCGTTCGTTGAGCCTTCTTGACCGCCGGCGCCGCCGACGTCGCAACTGCCACCGAGACCTCCGCCTGGTTGCTCGCCGTCGCCGTCGCCGTCGCCCGCTCCGATGTCACCGTCGCCACCGTCGATGCCGCCATTGTCGGAGGAGCCTGGTAAATCTACCCCATGAGACAGAGTGCAGCCCGCTGCCGCAGCCACGAGTGCTGCGAGGAGCCACACTTTGTAGGAGAGGGCGCGTGCGCTGTCTTTCATCACTTTGCGATCCTGTCGTCAGCACAGCGCTCGTTGTTTAAGAAATTCGCGCTGTGGGGAGATTTGCCGCCAAGTCCAGCGCTGGCTCCTCCGGCCCCGCCTAGTCCGGCCTCGGAACAAGGATTGTCCTTGCCACCAAGATCAGGAATGTTTGTGGAGTCTCCATCCCCGGCCGTGGCCCCCTGACCTGAGGTAGGATCGCCCCAATCGCCGTCCTCGGATCCTTGAGGCAAGTCTGGATTGAAGGACAAACCGCACGCAGTCGCCATGAAGCCAGTTGCAAGAATCCCCAGTAGTCGCATTACCGCTCATATTATAGCACAAACTGTGCCAGGCAATACTACGCATATTCCGAGATATTTGCCACTTTCTGGCCCCTTTGCACTGGCACAGTGGCACACTTGCGACTGGGGGATCCGGAAATCAAGGAAACTTCCCATCGCGTAGGGTTCTGGCAGCTTCAAGCAGACGGAGGGTCGAATCAATATCACCATCGAGAAGTCCCTCGCCGAGTTTCTCGAGCTGGGCTCCGAGCCGCTTGAGCTCTTCACCGACCGCGATCGCGTTTGTTTCGAAAATGTCCCGCCACATCCCCTCGGCGCCACCGGCAACTCGAGTTGCGGAGGCGAAGCCTGGTCCAGCAGCTTCGAGTGCATTGCGCTGATTTGCGTGAACCGAAAGCGCGCTGGCGACGACCTGGGGCACATGACTTGTGATCGCGACCGATTCATCGTGTGCCTCAGCGTTGAGACTAAGAACTTTGGCTCCGACGCCTTGAGCTAGTTCGCTGACGGCTTTGATGGCTGCTGGGGCAGAGCCGTTTGGACAAAGGATCCACTTTCTATCGCGGAAAAGCTCGGCTTGTGCGTTTTCCAGGCCGCCTTTGGGATGTCCCGCCATTGGATGACCGGCGACGAAGCGAGCTCGCTCTGGGTGATTTTCCAGTCGCTCGGAAATGGCGCGTTTGGTTGAGCCAAAGTCTGTCACCCAGCCCGATGTCTGCCCCAGCAAGTCGGGAAGCAGGCGAATGATCGTACCTACAGGCACGCACAGCACGATCAGGCTTGAATCGCCGATGGCCCTTTCTTGTGAGGGTTCATGCTCGACAATCCATTCATCGAAGACTGCGGCGTTTTCGATGGGCGGTCGAGGAGCTCGATCAATGGCGACAATGCGTCTCGCGAGCTGATTTTCTCGCGCCGCGAGCGCCAGTGAGCCTCCCATGAGGCCTGCTCCATAAATAGTGAGTTGCGCGAGGGACATTTCTCTCAGGCCCAGCTGTGCCACGTGCTCGGCCGTGACGGCAAGCTTCTATGGTCCCAGGGGGACGCTCGGGTTATGTTCCAGACAATCGAGTGGCGCAAGAATCTCAGCAAATAGACCCCAACATCGGGACCCTCGTTTCATCGCGTTATCGCGTTATTCGAAAAATTGGTGAAGGGGGAATGGGCACCGTCTACGAGGCGATGCATGAGGCGATCGAGAAACGTATCGCGCTCAAGGTCTTGCACGCCGAGTATTCGTCGAGTCCGGAAGTCCTTGAACGGTTCAAACAGGAAGCGATCAGCGCTTCGCGCATCAAGCATCAGAATGTCATTGATGTCTTTGATTTCGGGCAACTCGATGATGGAGCTTGCTTCATCGCGATGGAATATCTCGATGGAATGGATCTTGGAGATGCGCTCCAAAAGCGTGGCGCGTTTCCCGCTGACGAAGCGATTCGCATCATTGTTCAGATATGTCGTGCTCTCGGACTTGGTCACACGCGCGGTGTTGTTCACCGAGATTTGAAGCCGGAGAATGTGTTTCTTCAGCAGACCAGCGAGGGCGATGAAGTCGTTAAGATCGTCGACTTTGGCATCGCTCAACTCAAAACGACTGATGACCCGACTCAAAGTGTGAAAGCGCCGCGGCAGCGTCGTTTGACCAAAACAGGCATGATTTTCGGGACACCCGAATACATGGCGCCTGAGCAGGCGCGTGGTCAGGATGTTGACCAGCGCTCCGACATCTACGCAGCGGGCATCATTCTCTATGAATTGCTGACGGGTGCGGTCCCATTTCTCGGGGAGAGTTTTCTTGATGTGCTCAACAAGCACACGATGGCTCAAGTGCCTCCAATGTCGGAGGCAAATCCGGGTGTAGAAATTTCACGCGAGCTTCAGCGCGTTGTCTACAAGGCACTTGAGAAACAGCCAGACGATCGCTTTCCCACCATGAAGGAGCTGTCCCATGCGGTGCTGCGCACCCCGGAAGGACGAGCAGTACGAGCACGGATTTCATCGATCACTTCTAAAGAGGAAGTGGATCTGGATGATTCGATGCGGCTTGAGAATGCTGAGTATCCAGCGCCCAAGTCGGGTGATGGGACAGCGATGTTTGGCAGCGCCGGCACTCCGGGTGCTGATTCTGTCCCGGTGCATTCTCAGCATGGTTTGGGACTTGTTGTGGGAGCTGTGGCCCTCGGCATCCTAGGAATCGTTGGTTACATGGTTTTCGGGGGTGACTCCTCCCCGACTCAGGAAGTCGTCGTTCCGCCCGAGGAGCCAGCGGCCGTGGCTGAACCTGTCCCTGCTCCTCTTCCCAAGCCCGAAGAGGTTGAGCCTGAGCCAGCCCCTCCAGCTGAAGTGCTTTTGCACATCACGACAGAGCCGGAGGGCGCCGTCGTCAAAAAGGACGGATTCCAGGTTTGCGAAGCGTCGCCTTGCGATGTGGCAGCGTCTCCGGGCGAGGCGGTGACTCTCACGGCAGAGCTTGGTGCAGCAACGGGTTCTGCAAAGGTGCTGGCCCAACGCGAACAGGGCGTAGTGATTCAGCTCAAGGCTCCCCCTGCTCCTCGACCCCGCCCCACTCCCAGGCCTCCGGCGCAGCCCGAGATGTGTGAGGTCATGGTTGACGGGCTGAAGATCTTGCGGCCCTGCAACTAGCTCGAGTTCCTTGCGGCCCTGCAACTAGCTCGAGTTCGAGGTCCTCGAGTTTGAGGTCCTCGAGTGCTTGGCCCGAGCCGCCCAGTGCTGAGTCGGAGCCGCGTCTTGGCCCGAGCCGCGAGGCCTCCGACCCTCGGGTAGCGACTAGCTTGCTTCCATGCGCGAGAAGTAGTCGCTCAGTTTGCTGCGCAAGATGGGGATCATCAGCGCACTTCCGAGAATGTTGGGAACGGCCATGCACAGAATGAGCACGTCGGAGAAATCGAGCACTGGCTTCAAGGTCGAGACCGAGCCAATGAATACGAAGCAGAGGAAAATCACGCGGTAGATGGGCAATGTTTTGGCGCCGAGTCCAAAGTGATCGAGGAGGTAAATCCAACCCCGCTCACCGTAGTAGCACCAGGAAATCATCGTCGAATAGGCAAACAGCAGCACGCACAGGCTGAGCACCTTGGGGAACCAGGGAAGCACCGTCGCGAATGCGTCACTTGTGATGTCGGCTCCCTTGACCGACGATACCGGATCATCCCAAACACCTGAGACGATGACGACCAGTGCGGTCATGGTGCAAACGATCACCGTGTCGATGAAAGGTTCAAGCATCGCTACGAGTCCTTCTCGCACGGGTTCATTTGTTTTTGCTGCGGCATGAGCAATCGCTGAGGAGCCGAGGCCGGCTTCGTTGGAGAAGGATGCTCGTTGTACTCCCCAAATCAGCACCCCAACGGTGCCCCCAAATGCGGCATTTTCACTGAATGCCCGGGTCACGATCAGCGAAAAGGCGTGGGGAACTTCCCCGATGTTCGCTCCGATCACAATGAGGGACGCTGCCACATAGATCATCACCATTGCGGGGACAATTTTGAAGTTGCGGCACCGATCCGCTGAATTCCGCCCAGGATCACCAGACCAACCAGTACCGCCATAGTGAGCCCGAAGATCCAGTTGTGCTTTTGCTGAATTCCGCCGAATGCGCCGTTGAGAATCTCAAAGGATTGATTCGACTGGAACATGTTCCCGCCCCCCATCGAGCCTCCGATGATCATGAACGCGTAGATGACGGCGAGGGTTTTTCCTATTTTCGAGATGATGGGACCACGCCCCTTGAGGCCTAGATCCAGGTAATACATTGCCCCTCCAGAAACGCTGCCGTCCGGGTTCTTGCGCCGATAGAGTTGGGCAAGGGTGCAACTGGAGAACTTCGTGCTCATGCCGAAAAACGCTGCGACGAGCATCCAAAAAACGGCTCCTGGACCACCTAGTTTGATAGCGATGGCCACGCCAGCGATGTTACCGAGACCTACAGTGGCGCTCAGTGCGCTGGTCAGTGCACGAAATGATGAGACGTCGCCTTCACTCTGCTCGTGGTCATATTTACCCCTGACAATGTCTATCGAGTGGCGCAGTCCCCGCAAATTGATGAACTTGTAGACGACGGTAAAGAGGATACCCCCGAGTCCCAGCAGGGCGACAACGAAGGGAACCGGAACATGTTTTTGTTTGACGCTGCCATCTTCGTTGAGCACCGGCTGACCGTCCTTGATCTCGTCGACCTCAAACGCGCCAAAGGAGACATCGACGAAGAGCGCGGCAAAGGCCACCTCATTGACTTTGGTCAGGGCGGAATTGAACGCACGCGAGAGGGCACTCTTGGGCTTCTTGGGTGGCGCCGCAGCTTCTGCCGCTGAGCTCTCGGCACTGGCATCCTCAGTCGGGGGTTCGTCGGCAAACGCCGTCGCCGTGCTCAACGAGAAACAAATCGCGACCAAATAAATGGTGATTAGCGTAAAAAAGCGGCGTATTCCCGAGCTTATCGACATGGTCGCGGACTGTATCGGGTTTCGTTGTCCGTCAAAATCCAGCGACGTTTCCAGGACTGGGGTCGGGACTGACCGCTCACAATTTTTCCTGGGACGTCCAGCTCCTTGAAACTTGTGTCGCCTTCGCCCCGTAGCTCATTCGTCAGAAAGTGATCGCAAGCTTTCGGAATGAGCCGTCAGTTTGTGGGACTTCTCGTAGCCCATCAGCTATCTTTCTCGTCACGTGGCCCAAAGTCCTGTTCCCATCGGCGAAATTTTCGCAAACAAGTACCGCGTCGAGAGGGTTCTTGGCGAAGGGGGAATGGGCGTGGTTGTCGCGGCTCATCACTTGGAGCTCGATCAACCCGTCGCAGTGAAGTTCTTGCTCGACGATGTGGCGCAGCAGGAGGAAGGCGCCGAAAGATTTCGACGTGAAGCCCGTGCTGCAGCGAAGATTCATAGCGATCACGTGGTGCGGGTGCTCGATGTCGGCATCATGGACGATGGCATTCGCTACATGGTCATGGAGTACTTGGAGGGCCGTGATCTTTCCGAGGAGTTGGCGGAACAGAAAAGCTTTCCGATTGGCGCGGCAGCCGGGTTCATCCTCGAAGCAATTGATGCCGTCGGACAAGCCCACGCGGTGGACATTATTCATCGGGATTTGAAACCGGCGAATTTGTTCCTTGCCCACCGTCCTGACGGCTCGCGTCGTATCAAGGTCCTCGACTTTGGTATTTCGAAGACCATCGGTGGCGCTTCCGCCGAGCAGCTGAGCCTGACGAAAACATCTGCGTGGATCGGATCTCCGCTCTATATGGCTCCCGAGCAGATGCAGTCCGCTCGCGATGTCGATGCTCGTGCCGATATTTGGTCGCTCGGCGCGATTCTGTACGAACTGATTTCTGGCGAGCCGCCGTACATGGCCGATTCGCTCCCGCAACTTTGCAACTTACTTCTGACTCGTGAACCCCAGCCAATTCAAGCCAAGTGCCCGCAAGTTCCGGATGGTTTGGCACAAGTCATCATGGGTTGTTTGGTGCGAGATCGGGAGGCGCGCATCCAGTCCACGACTGAGCTCGCGCGCGGTCTTGTTCAGTACGCAACGACGATTACCGGTTCGAGCATGCGTAGTTCGTTGCTCGATTTTAGTGAGATCCAGGCGACCTCGTTGCCTAGTTCGGTGATTGGCTCGATGCCTGCTTCGGCTTACGCGATGTCGCAGCCGCCACGCTCGAACGCTTCTATTTCCGGGGCAGGCTCTTCCTCGGGGGCTGCGGTCGGAGCTGCGACTGAACTTTCTCACCCTCCGATTGACGGGGGAACGCACGCGGCGTGGGGGGCTACGGACTCCGGTCAGCGCAGCTCAAGCGGAAAAATCGTCATTCTCGCCGTCGCCTTGGCCGCGGCTGGCGCAGCCGGATTCTTTTTCGCGTCACGCGGTGGATCTGATGCTGAGTCCGTCATCGAAGACTCCCCGGTGGTCAGTACGGAAAGTGCTGACCTTTCCGGAACGGAATTGGCGCAGGATGAGGAAAAGCAGAAGCCGACGCCGCAAGTAGAACCTGACGTTTCGGCGGCGAAGCTAGTTGGCGAAGCGAAGAGCGCTGCTGAGGATGTGGAAGCGAATGCAGCGTCGGCGAAACCTGAGCCGAAGGCCCCGGTCGTGTCCAAGCCTGTCGTAAGTCCGGCTCCCACTCGGCCTCAGCCGGTGAAAGCTCCACGGCCTGTTGTTGCTCCCACCCCGGCCCCCGCGGCGCCTGCTCCGGCCCCCAACGATGATTTCGCTGATTTCGGCGGTCGACGTTAAGTCGCTCGCGGTTCGTTTTTTCAATTGACCTTGAGACTGGCGATGCCTCGCACTTTTTGTGATGCGCAGTAGTCAGTCAGTCGGGGCAGCGATAGAGTCTTTGTGATGACCGTTTTTTCTCGTCTGAATTTGCTGCCCCGTGCGAATCATCTGCTTCTGGCTTCGGCGCTTTTTGGCGGAGCCTTGTTGTTCAACACGACTGCGTCGGCTCAGAACGCGAGCAATAAGGCGGCGGCCGAAGCACTTTTCGACGAAGGCGTGAAGCTTCTCAAAGCTGGAAAGGTCGAAGAGGCCTGCAATAAGCTGGAGAGTAGTCAGCGTGTTGATCCCGGGATCGGGACGTTGCTGTATCTTGGCGAGTGCTACAAAAAGGCGGGACGTACTGCGAGCGCCTGGGCGACATTTCGTGAAGCAGCATCCAAAGCGAAAGCTGCAGGAGAGGACGACCGTGCTCGAGCAGGCATGACTCGCGCGGATGAACTGGAGTCGACCTTGAGTCGTGTCACGTTTGAAATGGACGAGGCCAACCTCGACATTCGAGATATTGAGATTCGTCAGGGTAAGTTTCTGGTGAATCGCGCTCTCTGGGGTTCTGCGATCCCGGTCGATCCGGGCGAGCTTGTCATCGCGGTTCAAGCGCCGGGCTACGAGCTGTATGAGATCAGCATTGTGGTGGAAAAGGGGGCTTCAAGCGCCACCGTCAACATTCCAGCCCTGATTGCTCTGCCCGAGGACCAACAGGAAAAAGAACCGGAAAGTGCACCGACGGGGGCTGTATCGGCAACGCCCGAGGACGTTGAACCCACAGGAAGTGGGCAAAGAACCACCGGCTTGATCTTGGGTGGCGTGGGCGCGGCCGGCCTTGTTGCAGGCGGCATTTTTGGAGTTCTGGCGATCAGCAAGAACAATCAAGCCAAAGACATCTGCAGCGGAACGACTTGTCCGGCCGGGAGTGATGGCGAGAGCTTGACGGACAGCGCGCAAACTTTTGCTACCGTTTCCACCATTGGAATCATTGCAGGTGGAGCACTCTTGGCCACCGGTGGAGTGCTTTACTTCACCGCACCGAGTGCGAACGCAAGCGCGGAACTTCGGGTGTCTCCCACTTGGGGCGGTGCTCGCTTCACTTTAGGTGGGTCGTTTTGAGTGTCTCATTTTTGATCTCATGCACTTAAGCTTCATTCACTTAGCCCTTGGAAAGACGATTCGATGAACTCAGCTCAGCCTACAAAGACGTTTCACGGAATTGCCGGACTGATTTTACTCGGTTTGGGTACCCTCGCTCTACCGGTAACTGGCTGCGCCCTGGTGGCGGGTATCGAAGATCGGACGAACGAAGAAGCCGATCCGAACAAGGTTGTGGATGAAGAGACTCAGCTTGATACGCGTCCTCAGTGTGTTGAGTACTGCAATGACGTCATGGACAATTGCACCGGGGACAACGCGGTCTACGCCGCGCGTGAATCGTGCGTGAACACTTGTAACGCATTGCCTGCCGGAGAGCCCACTGAACCAATCGGCAACAACGTGGAATGCCGCATGAAGGAGGCCAAGAGTGCGCGACAGTTCCCCGAAGACTTTTGTATTGCCGCTGGACCGGGTGGCGAAGCGACCTGCGGTAGCAACTGTGAGGCCTGGTGTCAGCTATTGGAAGCTGAGTGCCCAGGCGAATTCGAGGTCTTAGATAATTGCGAACAGAGCTGCTCCTCGATTCCCGATGACGGCGGATTTGACGTAGTCGACAGCTACGCGAGCGATGATATCCAGTGCCGACTGATTCACCTCGGTGCAGTCGGTGGCGATCCGGATTCGACCCATTGCGGTCACGCTAGATTGAATCCTGTAGACACCTGTGTCTCCGCTGACGCCGGCGAGCCAAGCTGCTCAGTCTACTGTGCTTCGGTGATGGCAAACTGTCAGGGGGGGGACGCGGTTTACGACAATGTAGATGACTGTATGAGTGCCTGCGAAGAGTTCCCCGTTGGCGATGCGGCGGATACTAGCGAGAACACTTTGAGCTGTCGTCAATATCATGCCAACGCAGCCTCTCTGGGCGCAGAGGTTCATTGTGATCACGCTTCCCCAGCCGGTGACGGGACTTGCGGTACCTACAACGACGATGACGAAAAGACGGGTAACTGCGAATCTTACTGCCTGCTTTACCGCAGTGGGTGCAATGAGGAATTTGCCGCGACATTCGACGATGCGGATGCTTGTGAAAGCGCCTGTATCAACGACTTTGCCGGCAACGGAGCAGAGTCAGGCAGCTTCTACACTGTCGACACGGCAACAGATTCTGATGGTCTGCAGTGCCGCATCTATTATTCGGTGAAGGCAATTGCTGGTTCGCCGAGTGAGTGTGAAAAAGCCTCGCCTACAGCTGTCTGCAACTGATGTTGTCTTGCGCACTCGCAAAATGAGTGCAATTTCCCCGCCATGCTTGATGCGCGCTATGTGGCAGAGAATCTCGATCTTGTTCGGACGCGACTAGAAACTCGTTCGAGTACTTGGGGACCGATCATTTCTGAGCTCTCGGGCCTGGTGGCTGATCGTCGTCGCCTGGTCGGGGAGACAGGGGATCTTCATGCAAAGCGCAACGCCGCGAACAAAGAGATGTCGGCCTTGGCCAAAGGTGGAGACAAGGAGGCCTTTGCCGCACGTCGCGATGAGCTGAAGGTTCTCGCCGACCAAATCAAAGAGCTTGATGTTGAGCTGGGGAAGATTGAGTCGGCGTTGGAAGAACACTTGCTGTCGATCCCCAACCTGCCCCACGAAGGTGCACCGGTTGGGAGCAGTGAGGACGACAATCGCGTGGTGCGGACCTGGGGAAAAAAGCCGGAGTTCGAGTTCGAAGCGAAGCCCCATTACGAACTAGCGGACGGCCTGCTCGACTTCGATCGCGCTTCGAAGCTGAGCGGTGCGCGTTTTTCTGTGCTCTGGGGTGCAGCGGCACGACTGGAGCGGGCATTGGGGCAGCTCATGCTCAACGTGCACACGGAGCAACATGGTTACACGGAAGTGGCTGTTCCCACTTTGGTGCGAGCTCAGGCATTGCGTGGAACAGGGCAACTTCCCAAGTTCGAAGAGGATCTCTTCAAAATCCCTCCCCAGCATGAAGATGGCGAAGCGCTCTATCTGATCCCTACGGCGGAAGTTCCTGTCACGAATCTTCACGCCGAGGAAATTCTTGAACCCGGAACATTGCCCCTCACTTACACCGCCTTAACAGCATGTTTTCGCAGCGAAGCGGGATCATACGGAAAGGACGTGCGTGGTCTGTTCAGGCAACATCAGTTCAACAAGGTTGAGTTGGTGCGTTTTGTTGAGCCTGAAGCCAGTCTCGATGAACTTGAGACTCTTACTGCTCACGCTGAAGCGATTCTGCAGCAACTGGGTCTCCACTATCGCGTGGTCGAGCTCTGCACCGGTGACTTGGGATTCGGAGCGCTGAAGACTTACGATCTCGAAGTCTGGTTGCCTTCTCAGGGGCGGTACCGCGAGATCTCAAGTTGTTCTTGCTTTGGTGACTTCCAAGCTCGCCGTGCGTCGATCCGCTATCGCCAAGAGGTGAAGCAGAAGCCTCGCTTTGTGCATACGCTCAACGGATCGGGGCTTGCGGTCGGTCGAACCTTGATTGCGGTGTTCGAGCAGTATCAGAACGCCGATGGCAGCGTCACCATCCCAGCGGCCTTGAGACCGCTTGTGGGACAAGACGTCGTCGGCGCCCGGAGGTGATCATTTAACGACGGCGAGTGTCTTTTCTCGTCGTCGCTTTTCGAGCGCTCGCCTTGCGAGTGGGCTTTCGTCCGGTGCTTGTGGACGGGCTCGCTGCCTTCTTGGTGCCGCTGGTTTTTGTCGATCCGCTTCGACCGGTTGTCGTGGAACGGCCACCACTCGCGGAGCGGCTTGAGGTTGTCTTTCGAGCGCCGCTCCTTCCCGCTGCGCGAGAGGGGTAGTCCCCTTCGGACTCGCGGCTGGACTTTTCATTGTCCGCCTTTCGCGAGGGTTTGAAGGTCTTGCGCGGCTTGGCTCCAGAGCCAGACCGGTCTTGATCGCCTGGCGCGGAGCGTGACTCGTAGCCTCGTGCGGACGACGAGCTGCGGAAGGTCTTTTTCGGACGGTTTCGTGGAGGATTGAACGAATAGCTTCCGTCAGACTCTTGGCCCGTCTCACCATCGAACATTTCTTCGTCTTCGTCTCCGAGGACTCGGGAAGCGTACACGGTGCGACGCAAGATAGCGGCATCAGTGATCTTAATGGTGAGTCTGTCTCCGAGCATGATGTGGTCGCCGGAACGTTCGCCGACAACCCCTAGCTCGTTCTCGTCCATTTCGTAGCGATCAGGACCAAGTGAATCAAACAAGATCATCACATCGACGCAGGGATCGTCGATCGAGAGATAGAGTCCGCCGCCACTGATGCCGGTGACGCGGCCTTCGAAGACGTCGCCAATGTGCTGACGCATGTACACCGCGCGATAAAGGTTGAGGACTTCGCGCTCGACTTCCATTGCGGCGCGCTCACGACGACTGGCTTCACCTGCTGCCGCGCTCATGTCTTCACGAGCTTCGTCGGATTTGTCGATCTTGCCGCCGCGCAAGATATGCTTGATCTGTCGGTGAACGCGCAGATCTGGATAGCGACGAATGGGCGAGGTGAAGTGAACGTAGCGCTCGGAAGCGAGGCCAAAGTGTCCAACGTTTTCGATGTCGTAGACTGCCTGCTTGAGGGAGCGCAGTAAGAGCATTTCAAGCACGTCCTTGCGTTCGTGCTTAGCGATATCTTTCAAGAAACGAGCAACACCGAGAGGCTCTTGAAGTTCAGAGAGGTCAACATCGACGTTGAGGGTCGCGGTGACTGTTGCCAAACGTTCCAGTTTTTCAGAGTCGGGCTTGCCGTGTACGCGGTAGATCGCAGGCGCGCCTTTGTCACCCAACCACTGTGCGACGAGCTCATTGGCCAGCAACATCATCTCTTCAACGAGCGAATAGGCTCGCTTGAGTCCCGGTCTGGTAGCGCGCTTTTTGACTTCGGTGGGCGCCCCAGTCTCTTCGTCGAGCACGACTCGCGCTTCCGGTAGATCGAGGTTGAGAGCGCCGCGATCCATGCGATTTTTCCGCAGTCTTTCGGTGAGTTCTTGGAGGACGACCAGATCGTCCTTCATTGCTTCGGCCAACGGTTGCTGAGGTGACTCAGGGTCGAAGCCGAGGGCGCGCGCGACTCCTCCGTAGGTGAGTTTTGCCGCGGAACGCATGAGACCTTCGACGATCTCGAACTTCTTCACGGTGCCGCTGCGATCGATCTCCGCGATCACGCACATGCAGAAGCGATCTTGCTCTGGCAGGAGCGAGCAAAGGTCACCGGCTAAAGCGCGCGGCAACATGGGAATGGCGCGATCGGGCAAATAGATGGTGCAACCGCGGCCACGCGCTTCTTCGTCCAGAGCTGATTCTGGTCGCACGTACTCACTCACGTCAGCGATGGCGATGTAGGCGCGGTAGCCCCCCTTGTAACGCTCCACCCAAAGTGCGTCGTCATGATCGCGAGCATCTTCTGGGTCGATTGTGGGAAGCGGGACGTGGCGTAAATCGCGCCGATTGCCGAGGCGATAGCCACCAAGTCTGGTGGCCATTTGCTCGGCGTTGTGCAGTGCTTCTGCCGAATGTTCTTCGGAAATGCTCTCACGCAGGAGAATTTTCCTGACTTCAGTCTGCGGATCTCCCTGAGGGCCGAGGACTTCGAACATTTCGGCCTCAGGAAGTTCGTCAGCAAAAAGCGGAAAGCGAACGATGTCAGCGATAGCTGCATCTTCATCGCGTGCGCCCTTCAGATCGCCGCTGAGAACGATGGGACCGCGCAAGCGACTGTCATCTGGTTCAAGCCAAGCGCTCTTGCCTTTGAGTTTGACGACTCCAGCAACGCGAGCTGCTCGCCTGGTCACGACGCCTTCAACGCGTCCTTCGAGTCCCTTTCGGCTGCGTCCAGTAACGCGTACTTCGACGACGTCGCCGTGAAGGGCTTCGTAAATAGCGTCGGGGGGAATAAAGACATCATCGTGTCCACCCGAAGTGACAAAGCCGAAGCCTTTCTGATGAACGGAGAGGCTCCCTTGCCAGGCCTCGCTCTTCGGAGCTTCAGCTGCGCGCGGAGGGCCGCGCCTGGTGATGGTCCTGACACGGCCACCGGGGAGAACTTGGAGTCCGCCGTCTTGCTCGATCTGGTCGAGGGCGGCGATGAGTTGGCTATAGTCGTCGGGTGCAATTTCCAGACGAGAGGCGAGTTCGCGCGGATGCAGCGCTCGCTTGAAGCTGCCGAGCAGCTTTTCGATGTCGCGTGGCGACGGGATTTTTGACATGCAACGCCCACCTAGCCTGTTCAGACGCGCGGAGCTAGCGTGACCCCTCACCTGGTTCTATACAGGAGCACCTAGTTTTGAGAGCATCATCCTGGTTATTCGTCGTCCGCGCGCTCTGCCTCTTGTGTCTGGGCATGAGTGTTGCACTGTTGCTTGATTACGTGAGCCCGGAGCCAGCCTTCTGTGGGGTTGATTCGGGCTGTGCTGAAGTCCGAGCCAGTGGCTACGGCTACATTCCTCTCCCCTTTGGCTCGCTTCCCGTGCCGGTGCTGGGGGTGATTGCGTTCGCCGCGATGTTTGCCGCCAGCATGAACCGTTCTCCTGAGGTCCTGGGTCGGTTGCTTCCGCCGATTGCTGCTGTCGTGGCTGCTGGAGCCGTTGGCTTTGTCGCTTTGCAGCTGGTCATGCAGCACTTTTGCTGGATGTGCCTCACCATCGATTTGAGCGCGCTAGTCATCGCCTTCTGCTGCTTTCGACTTCGTGGCGATGGCTGGAAGCAGGCGAGCGAGGCATCGCCCGTAAAGCCTTGGTTCTGGTTTGCTCTCCTTTTCGTGACGTTAGCAGCTCCACTGGCCTTTCCTCGTCTCGTCGCCACGAGTGAAATTCCCGCTGTGATTCGCGAGCTTTACCGGCCAGGGGAGGTCACTGTGGTCGAGTTCTTCGATTTTCAGTGCCCCCATTGCCGACAACTCTCGCCTCGCCTCCAGAAGATTGTGGATGCAGATCCGCGGGCGGAGCTTCGCTTCGGTTACGCGCCACTTCCCGGACATGCTCTAGCCAGGGACGCTGCGCGCATCGCGATCTGTGCCGCTGAGCAACAGGCGGAGAAGAAGGTTGCCGAGCGATTATTCGAAGAGTCGGATTTGAGCCGGCCGCACATCCTTGAGGTCGCTAAATCTCTTGTCTCCGATCCGGCCGCCCTGGACGCTTGTCTTGCTTCAACACGACCAGATGAGCGCATCGAGGAGGACATTCGGCGCATCAAAGAGGCGGGGTTCGTTGGTCTGCCGACAACTTATATTGGTGGGACTCGCCTTTTGGGGGCTGAGGACGACGTGAATTACCGCGATGCGCTCGCGCGAGCTCACGCGGGGACCGATCGCCAGGGGCTTTCGGGCGCCACTTTTTGGCTTGCGGTGGCGCTCATCGTGGCCGCGATTGCCTTGTTGGGGCGCGCGCCGCCCGAGCCCGAGCGTTCAGCCACCGCTGGTTCAGCCACCGCTGGTTGAGCGACCACTGGTTGAGCGACTGCGGCGCTTGCCTGCGCTCTGTCCCGAACTCTGGCCTGATCTCTTCGAGCGCGACTCTTTGCTCGCAGCCCCTGTGCTCGTGGCTGGCTTGCCCGCGCTAGCCTTGCCCGCGCTAGCCTTGCCCGCGCTAGCCTTGCCTTCAGGACCTCCAGATTTTCCGCCAGGAGATTTCCCTCCGTAGGCGACGGGACGCGTGTGCTGGGTCGCGAAGGAACGTCCCTTTGCTGCCGGATTGCGTAGAGGGTTGCGGGTCTCTTGGGGGATCAACTTGTCCGGTCCAGATCCAATCAAGTCCGCGCGACCCATTTTCTTGAGAGCCTGGCGTAGGGCGGGCCAGTTGGCGGCATCGTGGTAGCGAAGAAACGCCTTGTGGAGCTTTCGCTGTTCGTAGGTCTTTGCGGTGCTGACCTTTTCACTGACGCGCTTAATGGGACGAAGAGGGTTCTTGTCCGTGTGGTACATCGCCGTTGCGTAGGACATCGGTGAGGGCAGAAATGCCTGAACTTGATCGGCTCGGTACTTGTTTTTCTTGAGCCACAGGGCGAGCTCCAACATGTCGTCGTCGGTTGTCCCGGGATGCGCGGCGATGAAGTACGGAATCAAGTACTGCTTCTTGCCTGCCTGCGCGGAGTAGCGCTCGAACAGCTCCTTGAATCGGTCGTAGGTCCCGATACCAGGCTTCATCATCTTGGAAAGCGGACCGTCTGCGACGTGCTCGGGGGCGATCTTCAGGTAGCCGCCCACATGGTGTGTGACGAGCTCCTTGACATATTCGGGACTCTCTACCGCTAAGTCGTAGCGAAGTCCGGAGGCAATTGAGATCTTCTTGATGCCCTTGATAGCGCGCGCTTTGCGGTAAAGCTCGATCAACGGCTGGTGATTCGTATTCAGATTACTGCAAATCCCGGGGTAGACGCAGCTCGGTTTGCGACACGCCGCCTCAATCTCGCGGCTCTTGCAGGCGAGGCGATACATGTTCGCGGTGGGTCCGCCCATGTCGCTCACCGCTCCTGTGAATCCAGGTACCTGGTTGAGCCCCTCAACCTCACGCAAGATCGATTTCTCGGAGCGATTCTGCATGATGCGGCCTTCGTGCTCGGTGATTGAACAGAAGGAACAGCCCCCGAAGCAGCCACGCATGATGGTGATCGAGAAGCGAATCATCTCGTACGCGGGGATCTTTTGGTCCGCGTGCGCTGGATGAGGCACCTTTTGGTAAGGCAGCTCGTAGACCCGATCCATTTCTTCGGTGGTCAGGGGGAAAGGAGGCGGGTTCACCCACACGTCCGTGTCGCCGTTTCTTTGCACGAGACAGCGCGCGTTGTGAGGATTCGCCTCCAAGTGGAAGACGCGATTCGCGTGTGCGTAGAGGGCGCCGTCTTTGCGGACCTCGTCCCACGAGGGGAGGCGAATCACCGACTTCTCGCGCGGATGCTGAGCGATTTCCCGGCGGGTGAGCTTGATGAGCCCGGGTTCCTGACCGCTTTCGCAGCTCGAATCCTGGCCCCCTTGGGCGCGCATTTCTTCTTCCGTAGCGTAGGGGTTCGGTAGCGGATCGATCCCTCCTACTGCATCGACGTTGTCGCTACGCTCCAGGATGAATTCACCCGGCGCCGCGTCCACTGGACCTGTCGCGCCCGTGGCGCGCCTCACCGCAGTACCGCGAATGTCCAGGATCTCTCGCGCCTTTTCGCCTTGGGCGATGCGGTGGGCGAGTTCGACGATGGCGCGTTCGGCGTTGCCGTAGACGAGAATGTCGGCGCCACTGTCGACGAGCAAAGAGCGGCGTACCTTGCCTGACCAATAATCGTAATGAGCGAGTCGTCTCAGACTCGCTTCGATCCCTCCGATGATAACAGGGGCCTCAGGATAGGCCTCTCGACAGCGTTGGGTGTAAACGATCGTTGCCCTGTCGGGCCTCTTTCCGGACTCTCCTCCAGGCGTGTAAGCGTCATCGCTGCGATGCTTTTTGTCACTCGTGTAGTGATTCACGAGCGAGTCCATGTTGCCGCCCGTCACCCCGAAAAACAACGTGGGTTCTCCGAGTTCATTGAAGGCTGCAGGGTCATTCCAGTCGGGTTGGTCGAGCATGCCCACTCGGAAGCCGTGACTTTCAAGCAGACGTCCGACGAGCGCCATTCCAAAGCTGGGATGATCCACATAGGCATCCCCAGTCACGAGAATGATGTCACACGCTTCCCAGCCAAGCGCTCGCATTTCTTTTTGGGTACGCGGCAAAAATGGCGCGATCCCAAATCGCTTCGCCCAAAAAGGGCGTCGGGCAAAGAGCGATCCTGCAGAGGTCATGAGGCGGCGGACTCTAGCAGCCTTTTGTCAGATGGCTCAGAAACCAGGCGCCGGCGCCCGGCGGGCTGCTCCACAGCAGCCGTGCTAGATTTGTCCGAAGATCATGACTGAACACGTAGCAGATGGAGGGTCAGCTGCCCTCGAACAAGAATCCCTCCCCCAGGACTCCTCCAGGCCCTCAATGGACGGAGAGCGGCCTGTCAGCGTCGATGACACTGGTTTCGTCGAAGTCCCGTTTGAGGTGTTTCACACGCTTCCCAAGACTGATCTCCATGTGCATCTCGATGGATCGCTTCGTCCACAGACCATCGTTGACCTAGGGAAGAAGCAAGGCGTTTCACTGCCGGCGGAAACAGCTGAAGGCATCGAGGAGGCGGTCGGTGCCGGTTCCCACTTCGGATCGCTGGTCGAGTACCTCCGTGGCTTCGCTCTCACCTTGAGCGTGATGCAGACGGAGGAGGGCTTGGAGAGAACCGCCTATGAGCTGGCGGAAGACGCCCACCTCGAAAACGTCCGCTACATGGAGGTGCGTTATGCTCCGATGCTGCACACACAAAAGGGGCTTTCTTTGACCCGTGTGGTCGAAGCCGTGCTCAGTGGTCTGCGCCAGGCCCGCGAAACCTACGGCATCAAATCGAACGTCATCCTCTGCGGGATTCGTAACATTTCAAGTGCTTCAAGTTATGAGATGGCTGAGCTAGCTGTGGCTTATAAGGGTCGAGGCGTCGTCGGCTTTGACTTGGCCGGCGCAGAGGCAAATTTCCCTGCCAAGGATCATCGCAAAGCGTTTCAGTTGGTGCGCGACAACAACATCAACTGCACAATCCATGCGGGCGAGGCCTACGGACCAGCTTCCATCGCTCAGGCCATTCATGACTGTGGTGCGCACCGCATTGGTCATGGTTGTCGACTCAGGGAAAATGGCGACCTACTCCACTATGTGAACGATCATCGGATGCCCTTGGAATGCTGTCCTTCCAGCAACGTTCAGACGGGCGCCGTGAGCAGCCTGGAGGGTCACCCACTCAAACTCTATTTTGACCTCGGATTGCGCGTGACGGTCAACACTGACAATCGGCTGATCACGAAGACTTCCGTTTCCGAGGAACTGTACCGGGTGCACAAGAACATGCGCGTGCCTTTTTCGGACATCAAGGAAATCGTCACTGCTGGATTCAAGAGCGCCTTCTTGCCGTTTCACGACAAGCAGGCTGCCTTGCGCAAGGTGTCCAGTGAGCTCTCGCGCTTCAACGAACTTGGCCAAAAAGTGGAGACTTCAGGGAACGACTCCCACCGGCGCGCCCGCTAGCAGGTCGCCCCAGCGCGCTTGAAGGTCGGCGGCCGGATTTCGTTTCTTCTAAAACGCTAGCTCGTCGCGCAAGTTTGCGGGGGTGGAATCGCTCAACAACTTGATGGCTTCTTGTAACTTTTCTTCATCACCAGGAGGCAATTGAATCATGAAACGCACGTAGAGATCTCCGGTCTCCTTGCCGCGAGTGACTCCCTTGCCCCGCAGTCGGAGCAGTTGGCCGCTTTGAGTGTGGGGCGGGACTTTGAGCTGCACGCTGCCATTGATGGTGGGAACTTCCACCTTTGCTCCGAAATACGCTTCACCGGCACTCAAGGGGAGCGGCAAGGTGAGGTCGAGGCCATCGCGTTCGAAGTGAGGATGAGCCTTCACCTTGAGTACGAGCAACAGATCGCCTGCTGTGATCCCAGGAGCCGCTTCGCCTGCTCCTTTGACGCGCAGCTTGTCTCCGTTTCGTGCGCCCTGGGGGATGCGTACTTTGACCTTGCGACCATTCGGCATGGCGAGTTCAAGCTCGGCTCCACGAACGGCAGACACAAATTCTACCGTGATGGGGCTCTCGACGTCTGGCGCTTTGCGGACACGGCGTTTGCCACCCCCGCCGAATAGATCGCCAAATAAATCACCGATACCGGCTCCTCCCCCGCCACTGAAGATGTCTTCGAATCCGCCACCCCCGCCACCGCCGCGTCGGCCGAATCCTCCGAAGCCACCCATGTTAGGATCGAAGCCTTCTCGCAATCCCGCTTCACCATAGCGATCATAGAGTTTTCGCTTCTTCTCATCGCTGAGCACGCCAAATGCTGTGTTCACCCGCTTGAATCGAGTCTCGATATCGGGTTTTCCGGGATTGCGATCAGGGTGAAGTTGAGCTGCCAACTTGCGGTAGGCGCGACGAATTTCTTCTTTGTCGGCGGTGCGGCTTACGCCCAACTCTGCATAATAATCAGCTGCCACGCGGCGGACCATAGCAGCACCGTGAGCCTCTGGGAGGGCACAAGTGAACTCGACAACACTTTGCTGAAGCGCTTGAACCGGGTCGAATCAACGGATGAGCACGCGGCGCTCTTCAGCGGCTTAGCGACCGGCTCGAGCAGAGCTGCTTCTGAGCGACGCCTGGTAAATCAAGGTGTCGCGTGCGAGCAGCCCAGGCTGTGGCGTGTAGTCGGCGAAAGTCTCGATGTGCTTGAAGCCCTCGTACTTGAGAATGGACTCTAGCTCCTTGGGAAACCATTGGCGAAGCACAAGCGGGATCGTCACGCCGTCGCGCGCGCCTTCGGGCTTGAGTTCGCTCTCGACTAACAGCACCTGTCGCGCAGGAAAATACTCGAAGCGCTCCGTCTGACGGATCCACTCCTTGGTTTCCGGGTGCTTAAAACGAGGAACCTTGTGAAGTTCTTCGGGATCAGCCTCCACCTCGTCAGGGTGAGGGATGGGCACGTCAAAAACCAAGTGGCCGCCTGGGGCGAGATGCTCCTGCGCACGACGCAGAAATAGCCCCATATCCTCAAACTTTTCCAAGTGAGCGATCACATTGAAAGTGGCGAAAATGAGGGGAAATTTTTGTCCGAGCGAGAGGCGTCGCATATCGCCTTTCCGCACCGTGACTCGACTTTGAAGCGCAGGGTCGCTCTCCTTCAAATGCGCTTTAAGGCGAGTCACCATCGCCTGGCTGGCATCTACAGCCGTCACCTCATGCCCTCTCTTAGCAAGAGGGATCGTGACGCGTCCCGCACCGGCTCCGTACTCGAGTATGGGTCCCGAGAATTTGTCAGCTATTGCGCAAAAGAACTCAACGTCTTCACGGCGTGTCCGGAAGGTCGCCTCATAAAGGCTCGTGTACTCGTAATGCGAAAGAGATTCCGCGCGGGGAGCTTTGGACAAGGCCTGAATGGTCGAGGTGAGGAGCCGTCGAAGTGAAATTCGTCGGGGCTAGAGGTCGTCAGAGTGACTTGGCTTAGAAGCCGGCGTCACGCTCTTGAATGAACTCAGCCACAGCGTCGCCCGAGGGACGATGCCAGTGCACCTTGCCGCCAGCAATCTCGCGCAGGGAAATGACGGCTGCCTTGTTTTTGCAGTTCACGAGTGAAGGGTCGCCCTTCATGAGTTCGCGAGCTCGTTTTGCCGCCAATACGACGAGAGCAAAACGGTTGTCTTCTTTTTCCAAGCAATCTTCGACGGTAACGCGAGCCATTTTTTCCTTTTCCTCGAGATTTTGAGACGGTTTCCGCCAGTTCCCGGGAGTCGTGCAAGCTAATCGACTGGGGCTAGGCGTGCAACGTTTTCGCGCGATCAGGACCTGATTTTCCTATTCAGTCGTAGCTGGCAGCCTTTGAAAAAGCTGTACAGATGACTCCTAGTTGAATCGGCCCGGGGGCCGAATTTCTGGAAAGTGTCGAAGATTGATTCTTTCCTGGCGATTTCTAGGAGGGGTAAAAAATGGCAGGTAAGTCCTTGAGATAACAACGGAAAACCAGGACGGTTTCAGTGTCAGTGAAGCCATCCGACCCGCGCTTCATGGTTGACAGTCAGCGTAAGAGGAACAATTTGGCCAGCCTTGTGAGCAAGTCTCTAGTCATCGTCGAGTCACCGGCCAAGGCCCGCACCATCTCTGGCTTCCTTGGGAAGGGGTTTGTGGTGGAGTCGTCGATTGGACACATTCGCGACCTGCCCCGCTCAGCCGCAGACATACCTCTGAAGTACAAAAAGGAGGCGTGGTCTCGGCTCGGTGTCGACTGCGAGAATGGCTTCAAGCCGCTCTACATCATCGACTCCGAAAAGAAGGAGCACATTCGTAAACTGAAGCAGTTGGCGTCTGAGGCCGACGAAATCCTACTCGCGACCGACGAGGATCGCGAAGGAGAATCAATTGCTTGGCATTTGCTTGAGGTACTTGAGCCAAAAGTTCCCGTGAAACGCATGGTGTTTCACGAGATCACGGAGAAGGCGATTCAGGCGGCCATCGACAATCCTCGCGAACTTGATCGTCGTTTAGTGAACGCTCAAGAGGCCCGACGCATCCTCGATCGACTCTACGGTTATGAGGTCTCGCCGGTACTTTGGAAGAAGGTCATGCCCAAGCTATCCGCTGGGCGTGTTCAGTCCTGCGCGACACGAATGGTCGTGCAGCGTGAGCGTGAACGCATGGCATTCCGCTCCGCGTCCTACTGGGACATCGAGGCGCAATTTGGGGTCGAAGAAGGCACTCCGAAAGAGTTTCCAGCTCAATTGGTGGCAGTTGGCTCTCAGCGCATCGCTAGTGGGAAAGATTTTGATGACGTCGGAGTCCTGAAGAAAGACGGCATTCTTCACCTCCAAGAGGAGCAAGCGCGCGACCTGGCTGAAAAGCTCCAGGGCGAGAAGATCACGGTCACAGAAGTTGAGCGAAAGCCGAATCGTCGTTCTCCGGCGGCACCGTTCATGACTTCGACTCTCCAGCAGGAGGCTGGACGAAAGCTGCGCTTTTCATCTTCGCGCACGATGCGCGCCGCTCAGCGGCTCTACGAAAACGGCTTCATCACCTACATGCGTACCGACAGCACGACGTTGTCCGAAACCGCGATCACCGCGGCACGTGGTTGCATTAAAGATTTGTACGGGGCTGACTACCTTCCCGCGCAACCTCGCGTTTACAAGAAGAAGGTAAAGAACGCCCAGGAAGCGCACGAAGCGATCCGCCCCGCCGGTGACGTGTTTCAGCACCCTGACGACGTATCGAAAAAGGTGAGTCCTGACGAAGCCAAGGTCTACGAGCTCGTCTGGAAACGTACGGTTGCCTCTCAGATGGAAGATGCACGTGGCGAGAGCGTCAGTGTGCGTCTGATGGCCGCTGGCGACACTCAATGCGAGTTCGCTGTTCGCGGCAATACCATCATTTTTCCTGGATTTTCGAGGGCTTACGTCGAAGGTAGCGACGATCCGAGTGCTGAGCTCGAGAACCGCGAGCGACCTTTGCCGCCTCTTGCCGAGGGTCAGGAGGTTCAGGTGCAGAAGCTTGAGCCAAACGGCCACGAGACTCAGCCTCCCGCGCGCTACACCGAAGCTTCGCTTGTCCGTCGCCTCGAAGAATTGGGCGTTGGTCGCCCCTCGACTTACGCGTCGATCATCGGAACGATTCTTGACCGCGGATACGTTTGGAAACGCGGAAACGCGCTCGTTCCCTCGTTTCGAGCGTTCGCTGTGGTTGCGGTCCTGGAACAGCATTTTGGCGAGCTGGTCGACTATGCATTCACCGCGCGCATGGAGGACGAACTTGATGAGATCGCTGGTGGATCTCAGGAGGTTCAGCCGTGGCTCAAAGCCTTTTACTTTGGTGTGGAAAACCCTAAGTCGGAGCGTCCCCTTGATGTCGGCCTCAAGGCGCTTGTCGCGAATAACTTAGGTGAAATCGATGCCCGCGCGATCAATACATTGCCTGTTGGTGAAGACGCTTCTGGGGTAGCGATCGTGGCGCGTGTTGGCCGCTATGGCGCTTACTTGCAGCGCGGGGAAGACACCGCGAGCCTGCCGGATGATTTGGCTCCTGATGAGCTGACTTTGGCTCGTTCGATTGAAATCCTCTCCGCGCCGAGTGGTGATCGAGAGCTAGGGAAGCATCCCGAAAACGGCTTGCCGATCTACGCAAAGAATGGCCGATTTGGCGCCTTTGTGCAGATGGGTGAGCTCGAAAAGGGGTCGAGCGAAAAGCCCGTGACCTCTTCGCTGTTGAAGACGCAAAATGCGGAGACCATCACCCTTGAAGACGCTCTTCAGCTCTTGTCGTTGCCGCGCTTGGTGGGCAAGGACGAAGAGGGCGAGGAGATCTTTGCGCTTCTTGGCCGTTATGGGCCATACATTCGCAAAGCGAAGGATAGTCGTAGCCTCGAATCAGAAGATCAGATCTTCACGGTGACCGTGGAGCAGGCGAAGGAAATTTTTGCTCAACCGCGCCGCCGTGCAGGCCAACGCAAGGCGGCTGAGCCCCTCAAGGAGCTCGGCAACGATCCTGTCAGTGAGGAGTTGATTACCTTGCGCGAGGGACGTTTCGGTCACTACGTGACCGATGGTGAGACAAATGCGTCTCTGCGCAAGGAAGACGATCCGAACACAATCACTCCTGAGCGCGCACAAGAGCTACTTCAATTGCGTCGAGAGCGTGGGCCTTCCAAGAAGAAGACGAAGAAAAAGGCTTCTAAGAAGAAGGCTGCGAAAAAGACGACTAAGAAGGCCGCGGCCAGCGATGGAACGGTGAAGAAGGTCGCCGCCAAGAAGGCTTCTAAGAAGAAGGCCGCGAAAAAGACCGCCAAGAAGACGGCCAAAAAAACCAGCAAGAAGACTGGATCGAAGAAGACCGCGGCCAAGAAGACGACGAAAAAAGCCGCTACGAAGTCGGCTGAAGCATCGGCTTCTGACGACGAGTGAAGTCGGGTTGGTCGACCCCTCAATCAGGAAAACCCTGCCAGTTCAGCGAACTTGGCGGGGTTTTTCATACCAAAGAGAGGAAGTCACCGACCTTCAGCCCGCTGATGAGCTGCGCGCTCCCCTGGTTGACGGCAACTTCAACGCGATCCCACGAGCCTCGTAAAGCAACCAGTTCGTCGGCATCACCTTCGGCATAGGTCGTTACCCATCGGATAGGCTTTCCTGCGTGGTGCAGCTCTTGTCCCCTCGCCTCGTCGTTTGGACAATCGGTGATGAGATTGCCGTAATGATCTTCAACTCGGACTCGCACTTGTCCAGCGCCGGCCCTGTTTGGCACTCTCAGCTGCACGAGGCTGTTGAAGTCGATGGGTGTGCCGAGCTGCGCGATTGTTCCATTCGAAGCGACTGAGCCTGCTGCGGGTGCAAAGAGATCCCGTCCGTGAAAGGTGTGGCCGCGTGCTCGTTGGACAAGAGGAGGAAGGCATTGCTTGAGGATTTCAACGACTTCGATTTCTGACCGCTTTTCCCGCGAGAGGTTGAGTACCTCGCTGAGGAGTCCGTTGTCCGGGGCGACGAAGAAGTGGCCCTGCGATTTCAAGGCAATGGCTCGTCGCTCAGTGCCCACCCCAGGGTCGACAACAGCCAGGTGGACTGTTCCTTCGGGAAAGTAGCAGAAGGCTCGTTCAAGCCAGAAGGCTCCTACGCTTACATTTTGGGGCGGATTTTCGTGGGTGAGATCGATCAATGTCGCACCCGGGCAGAGTCCAGCCAGCACACCCTTCATCACACCCACGTAGGGATCACGGTGTCCGAAATCTGAAAGTAGGGTGATGGGCAAGGTCACTTCCTTCTTCGCGTCCTCAACTAGGAATTTTTGGGCGATGACGGAGCTGCCCGCCAGCGGGTGAGGCGACGGGGCCAGGTGTTTTCTTTCACCGCTTGGCGGGCCGTGGTCCGGACCAGAGTCGTCGTGAAAGTGCCCAGCCATTCGGGAAGTGGTTCGCTGGCCTCTAGAGAAACAACGGGCTTGTCCGAAAGCGCGATGGTCACCAGTCCCTCGATTTTCTGTGAGGCTGTGAACCATCGCGCGCCATAGTGGGCACTGGGTGATTCATCTGAGGGAGCCGTGATGAGCCTCAGTTCAACTCGCCCGCCGTGTTCAACGGGAGAAGGTTCGGGCAGCGCCTGCACTTTGCTTTCGTCGTCAGTCATGGGACTTCAGGTCAAGAGAGAGCTGATTTCGACGCCCGCGTCTTTGAGCGCCTGGGTTTGAATTTGTGTCAGAGTGAGGATCCCTTTGAGTCCGAGATCGACCATTGAATCGATGTCCTGCCGCGGAACAGCACGGCCCTCGGCAGTACCTTGGATTTCAACAATGGCCCCGCCGTTCGTCGCGACAAGATTGAGATCGACCCGAGCGTTGCTGTCTTCTTGGTAGCAAAGATCGAGGGCCAGAGCGCCATCGACGTGCCCAACGCTCACCGCCGCAATTTGATCGACAAGCGGAGCCTCTTTCAGTCGCCCCTCCTGATGAAGCTTTCCGAGGGCGAGACAGAGAGCAATGAAGCCACCCGTCACTGACGCTGTACGGGTCCCCCCATCCGCCTCAAGAACATCGCAGTCGATAGTCACGGTGCGTTCTCCGAGCTTCTTGAAATCGACGGCTGCCCGTAGACTTCTCCCAATCAGACGTTGGATTTCCCGAGTTCTTCCGCCCAAAGGGCGTTCTCGACCGTCGCGACGTTCACGGCGCTGCGGGTTGGCCCGAGGATGCATTTGGTACTCAGCGGTTAGCCAACCTTTCCCCTTGCCCTTCATCCAGTCGGGAACGTTGTCCTCGATTGAAGCCGTGCAGAGCACTTTTGTCTTGCCACAAGTATAAAGTACCGAACCCTCAGCCATCGAATGGAAGCCAGGGGTGATCGAAACGGGGCGAAGTTCGAGGGGATCAAGTCCCCCGCGACGGTCAGAAGCAGTCATAGCTATGGCGGGTTTATCATCGACCTAGGCGCTCGGCGACTGAGGAAATTGTTGGGAGAGGCTTTTTTGCGTGCTTTCTGGTTGCCAGCCTGCTCAAGGTGTCTCAAGTTCCTCCCCGCCCATGACTGAGCCGCGTCGTCCTCGTTTGCCCGCTTCTGGAGAGAAGTTGTTGCTCAGCGAACTGTTTGTTTCTCTTCAGGGTGAGGGCGTCAGCACGGGGTTTCCGGCAGCCTTCGTCCGGCTTGGCAATTGCAATTTGACCTGCAGCTACTGCGACACGGCCTACACCTGGGATGATTCTCGTTTCGACTTGCATGAAGAGCTGCGTGTGATGAGTGTCTCAGAAGTCGCGGAGTGGATTTCTCAGAATGCTCCAGGACGCGTGATTCTGACGGGCGGCGAGCCACTTTTGCAGCAAAAAAAGCTAGAACGCCTCTTCGCGGCGGTTGATGCGCTCACGCCGTCGCCGACTTTCTTCGAAGTCGAAACCAACGGAACCGTGTCGCCGTCTTCAGTGCTTTTAGGGCGCATCAATCAATGGAATGTTTCCCCAAAGCTTGCGAGCAGTGGTGAACCAGAAGACCGGCGACTCATCGCAGACGTGCTTCGAAAGTTCGCATCGCTCGCTCATGCCAGCTTTAAGTTTGTCGTGGCTGAGGAGCAGGAACTTGCCGAGTTGGACGAAGTGATTCGACGTTTTGATCTGCCTCGCGATCGAGTTCTGCTCATGCCCGAAGCTCGGACGAAAGAGCAGCTGCGAAATCGAGGTCCTCAAGTGGCTAGTTGGGCGAGCCGAGAGCGTTATCGCTACTCAAATCGTCTTCATTTAGAACTGTACGACGGGCGACGTGGCACCTGAGGGAGCAGGCAGCATCGAGGCTTAGGGAGAAAAGCCCCAAACAATCAGCGCATTTTCGAGTTCCTCGTCGGGCTCGATTTTTTCAGGTTCCTGTTCTTTGGCAAGTGGGGGCGCCAAGGTGGACCAAGCGGTCAGCCAAAGGGCTTGAGCCTCCAGAGAGTGCTCGACAGAGCGGTCGGTCGTACACGAAGGATCTAACTCTGGTTTGCAAAGCAGCGGCGCGCTGCCGTCTTCTCCGCGCAGAATCGAAGTCCCCACACGTACGGAATATTCGCGTTCGCGAAAGGCGATGTGAGGTCGCATGCGTGCCTGGCCCGTCGCGTGCGCAGCGCCTAAATCAATTGTTTCGCTGTTCGGTTTAAAGTCCAGGCCCAGACTTTGGGCGATCGTTGCGGTGATGTCCCGAGGAGCGAAATAACCCTTTACGTACGTGCCTGCGAGATGACCGTGAGGATACTTGATCAGCAAAGGCACGGAGAGATACTGCTCTTCAAGCGGTGCTTCGGGGGAGTACGGAACGAGTGGCGGTTCTCCTGCTCCGACATCTCCGGCGACGATGAAGAGAGTGTCGTCGAAGGCTTCGTGCTGACGGAGCCAGGCGATCAAATCGCTCAAGGCTGCGTCCTGTCGCTTGAGAGCCGACTTTTGCAGAGCTTCGAGGCGTTTCCAGTCCTCTTCTGGCATTTGTTGATGGCGTGTTCTTTGCCGAATCTGTGAGAGCTGGATCGCAGCGCGCCGAGGCGTGAGATCTCCGCCGTACTCGCTGGGCGGAAGCTTGAGGGCGTTTTCGTTGGAAACGTCAAAAGGGGGATGAGCGCCCCGGAGCTGAACGATAGAGAGAACCGGGCCTTCGTGGTGGAGAGCCTCCTGCAGCCATTTTCGTGCCTGGCTGAGTGGAGCAGTCGCTGCTTCGTCCTTCTGCGGGGGGATGGAGATGAAGAGCTCAAAACCTCGGGAGAAGCCGAAGTTCTCAAACCCGGGCGGAACGCCGGTGAAGAATGATGAACGTCCTCCGTTTCCCTCGATTAAGCTAGCAAGCGCAGGAAGCTCAGTGGAAAGTCGAGTTGAGCTGTTTGACACACCGTGCTTCCAGGGCGGAAGTCCGGTGAGCAGGGAGGCGACGATGCCTGTTTCACTCGTCGTCGACGCGCGATATTGAGGATAAGAGGTGCCCTCCCGAGCGAGTTGATTGAGCAGCGGTAGGCCATTTTCTGCGCTTTGTGGCGGAGCCTGCTTGTGACCGAGGCCGGAAAGAAGAACCAGAATGACTCGCTTAGCCAGGGGAGATCCCGCTGAGCTGCTGCCCTTTGTTTCCAAGACGGGCTCCGCGAACGCTGCACGCGCGTCCGAGTTGCGGGTCGGTGCGCTGAATTCGAGTTCGACGAGTTGAGTTCCAAAAGGACTGAGATCAACTTTGACCGGTTTCCAGTTTCGCGGATCTTCTTTTTCCCTTTTTTCGTTCGCCAGAACGTGACGAGTGCCATCTTGGGTGAGAACGGCGATTTCTAGTTCGCCCGGTCCTTCACCCCAGAGCCCCGCTTCTGTGCGAAGTGACGTGAGCGGCGGGAGCCAAACTGGGCATCGCAATCGCGCGCCTGGTTGAAGGATGATCGAAGCATTGCGCCGCTTTTCGATCGTGACTTCAGCAAAAATTTGGCGCTCGGTGGAAGGATAATCCGTGCCGTGGGTTCCCGGGGGTCCGAGTCGGATCCAGCTCACCTCGGCTGAGGGTACCCCGTCACGAGGACGCGAGAGACTCAGGCGAAGCTCATGTCGTCCGGGCGTGAGAACCAGGCCCGATGCGTTCATGCTGACCGTTCGGGTGACGTCACGCTCCAGTTTCGCCGCTCCGAGGCGTTTTCCGTCGATGTAAACAGCCAAACGCTCGGAATCGAGTCCGTGAATTTGACCCTCAAAGTCAAACTCCTTGAGCTCCTCCGAAACCCAGAACACGAAGTCCGTGTTCATTCTTTCAAGCTTGCGAAACGACTCGTCGAGCCGCGTCGAGAACTCTTCAGGTTCATCCTGGGTGAGGCGAAAGAGACGACGAGCCCCGGCATTCTTGGACCCCAAGTCGAAGGTGATGCCCCGCTGACTCAGTGAGCAGCGGGGTGCAAGAGAAAGCACGGAAAGACTCACCGTCGTGGGCTTTTGGTTTACCCCAGAAGCAGCGACGGGCGCCTCAGATCTCCCTTTCGTCTCGGCACCCGACAACTTGTTAGGTGATGGATCCTCCTCGCAGCTGCAACCGCCCAACAAGAGAGGAGCCAAGCTGAGAGCGAAGGCGAGGCTACTCGCTCTTAAAAACGGCGCGAGTATTCTTGTTGATCTCGACCTGGACTGTTCCTGATCGTTTGCTGCCACCTGTTCGAATAGAAACTTCATGCTCGCCTGGACTCACGGGAATGCGACGAAGGGGGCCGCGTCCGGTGAAGACTCCATCGACATAGATCAGTTCTTCCTCGCTGGTTACCACTTCGATGAGCCCCTTTCCTGGCCAGGAAAGACCGTCCGGCATCGGGGCGACCTCGACCTTCATGGCGCCGTCATCGGGAGCCTTGGCCTCTTTTTCTTCCGACTGTTCTGCAGGATCCCCTGCCCCTGCGCGCCTATCTTCGGTAGCGGGCGATTTGTCCTCCCCTGGCTCGGTCTCATGGAGGCTTCCCAAGTCAGGAATGTCAGGCCCGTGGGTGGAGTGACTCATGCTGACGGCGTTCTCCGTGCCCAAGAGCTGGGTTCCACCGAGATACACGACAGCCGCTGCGGCGACTGCCGAGAGCGGGGCCGCGATTTTTTTTAGAGCTCGTCCACCTAGGGGAGCGAGGCTTCCGCGAGATGAAAGTTGGTGCAGCGGGGCAGAGCTGTCGGGAGAGTCGACGGGCCTGCCCTCAGCAACCGGAGCTGCCTCGTGACTCGCCGCCTCCAGAGCGGCTCGTGCATCACGTTCTCTGGAAGCTGTTTCTCGATGCTCCTTGAGCTTTGTGTTGAGATCATGCGCGGCCTTTTGGCTCGCGCGCAGCCCCTTTCCGCCAAGAATGGCCGCCTGCCTCGTCGTCGTTTTCCAGGTGCGGCGCGCTGTGTTCCAGATTTCCTTCGCCGTGGGAGTTTCACTACCCCAGGAATCATCGGCAGCCTGACCTTCGCTCATCTGGAGGCCCGGAAGATCGTCGGGCAAAGCGAGGTCCCCTTCGCTCTGAGAACCTTCCATCCGTGGAGGTGGTTCGGAGTCAGTTTCCTCGCGCAGCCGTGCAGCGACAGCCGGGGCGCTGATGGAGTCGGAAAATCGTGTTTTGGGCTTTTCGGCGAGCTTGGGTGACTTGGCTTTTGATATTTTTTTCGCTGGGAACTGGATTTTCTTGATGCGCGGCTGCGAGCTCGGCTCTGCGACTGGACCTGGGTGGGGGGAAAGCACCAGCGGTTCATCAACTAGAGGGCGTTCGTCGGCATGTGGAGCTTCTGCCAGTTCTTGTACCGGAGACTCTGACGGCGGATCCTCCCAAGCGCCGAAGTCCTGCAGATCAAGAACGAGGTCGTCGAGCGGTGCCTGTTCTTGAGATCTTGTGGGGGGGGGAGTTTCACTCAGCTGAAAGCTAAACCCACCGCGTTCGTTCGATTCTGACAAAGTGCCTCCTGCGACGCTAGGAAATCCGAGCGTTCGATCGGCGGCTATCACGACCGGACGATTTGGGGCGAGTTTGTTGCAAAGAGCGCAGCTGTGAATCGCTGCTCTTTTTTGCCCGAAATACTGCCTAAAATATCGTGGTTCCCGAGTAGACCCAGCGCGCGGGTCCTTTTAGGTACGCTCGGAGATCTTTGGAGACCGTGAGTTCCAGTGGTCCACCAGGAAGCTCCACCCGAACAGGCACATCCGGATCTGCGAGATCTGCATGAACGGCGGCGATCGTGGTCGCAGCGGCGCCAGTTCCACAGGCGAGAGTTCGCCCCACCCCTCGCTCCCAGACCGCGAGCTGAATCAATTGCCGCGAGTGCATCGTGGCGATTTCAACGTTAACGCCACCTTCGACCTTCCGACTCACGGTTGGTCCGATCTGATCCAGGTACACGTCATCGATCTGTTCCTGAAAACAGATAGCATGGGGATTTCCCGTGGATATTCGGTGAAATTGAAAGCGATCAGTTCCGAGATCGATGTTGAGGGGCGGCAGCACCTTTCCCACTCCGATGTCGGTTCCGATCTCTCCCTGGTTGTCCTGGCGCACCACGTCGCACTGGAGCGGACCGGCTCCCGTGTCGACCAGAAACTGCGTGGCTTCTTCCTGGGCCTTTCTCGCTAGGAAGAGGGCGACGCAGCGCAGACCGTTTCCGCACATTTCAGGAGTGGAACCATCGGCATTGATCACACTCATCGTCGCGCGCGCACCACTGGTGCTGGGAGGGCTGACGACAAGGACTCCATCGCCACCCACTCCAAAATGGCGCTTACACAACTCCATGGCTCGTGCGATGGGGATTGAATCTGGGCTCTCCGCCTCGACGACAAGAAAATCATTGCCGATTCCGTGAAATTTTTCGAACCGCAGCTCCATAGCGACGGCTCCTTAGCACGTTCCGGCGGAACGGTCCGGCTCCACTCGCGTCGATCTGCGTGCTACATGCGCCCGCATGACGCGTCCCCTTCTCATTTCAGGCTTCATGGCCACGGGAAAAAGTGCCGTTGGGCAGGTGCTCAAGGAGAGCCACGGGGCGCGTTTGATCGACCTCGATCAAGCCATCGAGCAAGAAGCTGGGGTTCCCATCCGCCAGATTTTTGCCGAGCGAGGCGAGGCCGCGTTTCGAAGGCTGGAGCGCGAGGCTCTCCTCAAGTTGCTTGGGCGGGCAAACGGGGAAAAGGTAGTCATCAGTCTCGGGGGCGGAGCGCTGCTGGATCGCGACCTTCGGGTAGAGGTCCTGGGACGCGCGGTGGTCGTGGTTTTGACGGCCTCGGTTGAGGAAATCGTTCGACGTATTCAGCTGCAGGATGGCGGCTCGGGAACTCGGCCGCTGCTCGCTGCTACCCCTGAAGGCACACCGGAGAGCCGAGTGGAGGCACTGCTAGATGCCCGCCGCCTGGCCTATTTGGAATGTCACGGGCAGGTGGCGACCGACGGAGTGTCAATTCCTGAGGTGGCCCGACAAGTGGCGCAGCTTTGGGAGCAGGACGCGGTGGCCGTCGCAGCCGGCGACGATTCTTATGTCGTGAGAATTGGCGGCGGGCTGATTCGCTCAGAATTGTCTGGCATCGTTGGGCAGCCTTCGGGAACGTTGCTTGTTACCGATTCGAATGTGAGTCCACTGCATGGCGATAAAGCGCGCCAGGCGCTGGCGGATTTTGGGGCGACGAAACAGGCGGAGGTGATCCTCACCCCGGGGGAGGAGCATAAGAATCTTTCCGGGCTCGCACAGATCTTCCAAGCCGCGTTTGATGCGAGTCTTGATCGCAAGGCGACTTTTGTTGGGCTTGGCGGCGGAGTCGTCACCGACATGACTGGATTTGCCGCTGCTAGCTGGGTACGCGGGGTGAATTGGGTGGGGTTGCCGACGACTTTGCTTTCCATGGTTGATGCTTCGGTCGGCGGGAAGACGGCTGTTGATTTTCATACTGCGAAGAATTCGGTCGGGGCGTTCTGGCAGCCTCAGGCAGTGATTTGTGACGTAGAAACGCTGTTGACCGAGACAGATCGCGCTTTTACGGGGGCCCTCAGTGAAGTGGTCAAGACGGCGCTGATCGGCGATGCGGAGCTTCTTTCGTATCTTGAGCAGCACGCCGAGGCGGTTTTGCGGCGTGATCTGGTGGTGGTGAACGAACTCGTGCGCCGCTGCGTTGCCGTTAAGGCACGAATCGTCGCTCTTGATGAACGAGAAAGTGGCATCCGCGCGACACTCAATCTTGGTCATACGATTGGTCATGCTCTGGAGTCTTCTGGTGGCTACACCGCCCTGACCCACGGAGAGGCGGTCAGTCTCGGCCTGGTGGCAGCATTGCGACTCGGCGAAAAAAAGGGTCACACCTCGTCGCGTCTGCTTGAACGCATGATTGGTTTATTGAAGCGACTGCAGCTGCCTCATCATCTTTCTCGGGCGGCCTTGTCGGAGAGTACCCGGCTCCTCGGTCACGATAAAAAGCGCGCTGGCGCTTCAATTCGCTTCGTTTATGCAGTCGGCGAGGGAGACGTGATCTGCGAAAACATTGAACTTGCTCAATTGGAGCAGCTGGCACCGACTTTGGCAGACGATTGAAGGCGTCGGATTCCTATGTAAGTTGGGATGCGACATGTCTCTCATCAAAATGGTGAAAAGTTGGTCCAGGAGTAAGGGCGCGGTTACGCTTCTGATCGGCATCGAGTCATGCCCTGTTGAAGGACTCCTCAAATCATGCGTCTCACGAAGCTTGCACCCACGCTCACTCTCCTTGGTCTTGTGGCCGCCACATCGGGCCTGTTGGGTGGATGTGTAGATAATCGTTCGACGTTGTTTATTAACAACGTGATTTATCTAGGGCCAGATGATGACTGTGGTTTCGAGGCGAGCTTGGATGGCGAATATCGGGGCACTGGCCTTTACGACCAATTTAGCGGTGCGCCCTATACGGCAGGTCTAGTCGTGGCCAACCAGCTTGCTCCCCTAGGCGATAATGACACGCTTCGGCCAGAAACCAGTCGCATCCAAATTCAGGGGGCTGTCGTGGAGGTCACTAGTCCACAGGGCGGCACACCGGTGGAGGCATTCACCGTACCGTTTGCTGGAACTATTCAACCGGACGATTCAGAAGACCCGGGCTTGGCGAGTATTTCCGTTTCGCTCTTGCCAGCGAACGAGCGCCTTTCACCGGGAACCTATATCGTCGGGATTACGGTCTTTGGGGAGACCCTGGCTGGTACGGATGTGGAGAGCGGTAGATTCGACTTTCCTATCAACGTGGTTGAATTCGGATCCTATGCGTCGTGCGACAGCTTTGCATCGCTGGCGGATCAAGGGCTGACGCATCCATGTGGTCGCTGGTCACAGGATGGTTACGTTGTGAATTGTGGGAGCAGCACCGAAGGTCCCAATTGCTCTCGCTGCAACTAACCCTCAAAGCTGAAACAACATCGCCGGCGCGGTGAGCCAATAAGCGTCTAGGCGGATCCCGATCCAAAAGACGGTATTGATCGGCAGGTGCTCATTTCTTGCGGTGAAGTCGAACCCGAGCAGCAGAGCGTGGGAAAGTGAGTACCGCGACTTGTAGGAAAAACTCCGTTGCCCGATTTCCAGGGACCCTTGAGCGCCCCATGCCGGATGGCCTTCGATGCGCATCAGCGGTCCGACTCGGAGCTCGGTCACCAACCAATCTCCCCAGGGCTGAACATACGCAGCGCCCATCGAGAATCGTACATCGCGAAACCCGGCGCTGCCCACCTGGGCATAGCCTCCAAGGGCGTGGTCGGCCTCCTGCTGGCGTCCCCACAAGACGTCCGCCATCGCTCCTAGACAGAACTTCGTTTCCTGCCAGAAGCCCGGCTCACCGACGCCGCAGACCGCTGCGATAAGCCCGGTATCCCATGAGGGCTCTGGCCCTCGAGCGGAGAGCTCGGTGACGGGAACCGGAGGGAGCGCCGCTCCGCTTGTCGACTCTTCTGCGGCTGCCGGAGAGCAGATGAGCAATACGAGAGCAGCCAGAAGACCGAAAATTCGTTGCGGCATGGTCCTCAGACGCAGCGGCATGGTCCTCAAACTGAGTCGGACGAATGAGAATCGCGGTCTTCGAGAGAGCGCAACTTGGTCTTGGAATGCACCGCGGCCGGTGAGTTGACGGACTTGAAGTCCGAGGTTTCGTTGAGCACGCGATCCACCTTCCCGAGTAGAGATTCCAGTACCCGGCGATGACGTTCTTCCAACTCAACGCGCTTCGCGCGTTCCTCCTCCAGCTCGTGAGCCAGGGTGATCGCCGCGAGGACCAAGGCCTGGGGTGAAGGCTGACGTCCATCTGGTGTGACACCGTAGAGCGCGTCTTCGACCTTTGCGGCCAGGCGCGTGAGCTCAGCGGGCTCGGCTGACGTCACCACATGGTACGTCTGACCGGCTACCTTGAGCTGAACTGGTGCCTCGCTCATGGCTTCAACCTATCACCCTCCTCAGAACATGGAAATGCGTATTTAAGTCTGGTTTTGCCCAGAACTGGGTTTTTTGAGTCATTCTCGCAATCCCAAGCTCTTCGCCTTCTTGTAAAGGTGACTTCTTTCTAGACCCAAGGCCCGGGCTGTTTTCGACATCTGACCATCGTTGGCCGAGAGTGCTTGTTCAAGAATTGAGCGTTCTGCTGCGTCGGTGAGTTCCTTGAAACTGCGTCCTTCTTCATAGAGCGAGACGCTTCCTTCCGGGGCCGAGCGCTGTCCCAGGCCCGTTTCTTCCACGAAGCGAAGGTCAATTGTTTCGCTGGGACTGAGAATGACGAGTCGCTCCATCAGGTTGCGCAGTTCGCGCACGTTGCCAGGAAAGGTATGGGAACACAGTCGCTTGAGTGCCTCGGGGCTCAAGGTGATGTGTGGCCGGTCGTTCCTTTTCTTCGCCCATTCGAAAAAGTGTGTACTGAGGGTTTCGACATCGCCCGCGCGTTGCCTCAGGGGTGGCAATACGATGGGCACAACGTTGAGGCGATCAAGGAGATCCGCCCGGAAGCGGCCTTCTTCGCATTCAGCTTGGAGATCTTTGTTGCTTGCGGCGACGATGCGAACATCCACATGAATGGTTTCGGAGCCACCAACTCGCTCAAGTTCTTGCTCTTGAAGAACGCGCAGCAGCTTCGCCTGCATGGGGGCGGGCATGTCGCCCACTTCGTCGAGAAACAGGGTACCCCGGTTGGCGCGTTCGAACTTGCCAATCCTCCTTTTTGTAGCCCCGGTGAACGCTCCAGGCTCGTGGCCGAATAACTCACTCTCGATGAGGTTTTCTGGCACCGCAGCGCAATTGATTTTCTCCAGCGCTCGCTGCGCACGGGGCGAGGCCTCGTGAATCGCGCGAGCCACGAGCTCCTTTCCGGTGCCCCGCTCCCCGTGCAAAAGAACATTTGCCGACGAGCGTGCTGCACGTTGTACGAGTTCGCGCAGCTGCACCATCGCTGGCGACTCGCCGCGGAGCTCCGTGAGCTGCCCTGTTTCTTCGCGCAAGTTGCCTGCTTCACGTTCGACGTCCCGGAGTCGGAGTCCGTTGCGCAGGGCAATCAACATGCGCTCGGTCGATACGGGCTTCTCCAAGAAGTCGCAGGCGCCGCGTCTCGTGGCCTCTACGGCAACTTCAACACTCGCTTGTCCACTCATCATGACGCAGACGAGTTCGGGATCGTCATTCTTGAGAGTACGCAGCAGCTCGACCCCATTGCCGTCTGGAAGCGAGACATCGAGTAGCGCGGCGTCGTAGTTTTCTTTCTTTGCACGTTCCTGCGCGAGCCCAACACCACCGGCTACATCCACGTCGTAGCCCTCAAGTTGTAAAGCGAGTTTCAGAGATGAAAGAACTCCAGGTTCGTCATCGACAATCAGGACACGCGGGCTAGCCATGTGCAGAAGTTAACCCTGACTGAGTCGGAAGCCCACGGGGCGCGTTTTTTCGCGCCCTGGGACTTTCTGAGACAATTCGCTAGTCTGTACGGGTTGTCCCAGTCCCCCCAACCGATCGTCCGCGGCGCTTTGAGGCAAACTCCCTTGGCGGAATTTCTCGTCCAGGCTTACGACAGTGCGCTCGAGGGAACTCTTCTTCTCCAGACTCCTGAGCGCGAGAAGAGCACAATCCTTTTGTACGAGGTGCGCCTGCTAAGGCACGTCCGGCAAAAGACTTAGTCAGTCTTGGAGACGTCGCGGTGGATCTCGGTTTGATCCCTCGCTCCGTCGCGACTTCGACCCTGAAGAGAGCGACGGCCTCAGGGCTGGAGCACATGAAGGTGCTGCGAGAAGAAGGCCATATCGACGACACGGGTCAGTTCATTGCCCTGCGCGAGCAGTTATTTCGCAATGTTCTTGCGCTGTGTGAACTACCAGACACGACAGGTTATGGTTTTTACCAGGCAAATTACCTGGCGAACTGGGGTCCGCCTGGTGAGTGGCGGGTCAAGCCGCTTCCGATGATTTGGAGAGCGCTGGCCGATCGACTGCCTGCAGCACGCCGAGCGGCTTGGCTTGAGAAATTGGGGACGGTTCCTTTGCGCCTTCGCCCCGAAGCCCCCGTCTCGCGCTACGGGCTGTCAAAGACAGAGCTCGGCATTCTCGACATGCTTCGAGCGATGCCCGTCCCTCTTGACCGCTTATCGGAGAGTGGTGTCGGGGATCCTGAGAGTGTGCGAAAGGTTGCCTGTGCGCTCCTGCTCACCCGCCAAATCGAGGTGGGCTCCAAGCGCGCGCCGGTCGGATTGAATGAACCGGCTGAAACGCCAAATAGCGTGGCCCCGCCAGAAGCCCGTGCCGCGCGTCGCACGATCACCGCACCGCGCGCACCCAGCATTCCGGCCGGTATGGAGGAAAGCATTTCGCCCCCACCACACGCTCATTCCGCTGGGAATGTTCGCAGCCCAGCTCCGCGTCAGCAGGTAAGCACTTCTCCCAGGAGTCTGGCCCCAGGGGCAGAGAGCACAAGGCCACGCGCTTCTTCCGTCGCGCCACGAGGTACGGAAACTGATACCGCGGCTGCCTTTCGCGCCGAGGTCGAAGATTACAAGAATTCTCCGAGGAAGACTCATTACGAGCTCTTGGGAGTTGCGCGGGATGCCGACACTTCGGTGATTCGATCTGCTTTTTTTCAGCTCGCTCGACGCTGGCACCCGGACAGGCTCCCAGAAAGTTTTGCGGACTTGCGCCCCACGGTGACGAAGGCGTTTGCGGCAATGGGCGAAGCTCATGCAGTTCTCAGTGATGACAAGAAGCGAGCTGAATACAATCGGCTGTTGCAGGAAGCTCCCGAGGATGAGCAGGAGCAGGTGGCGGCAATTTTGAATGCCGCCGGAGCTTTTCAGCGGGCAGAAGTCTTTATGAAGAAGAAAGACTTTACCCAAGCTTTGGCCCTGGCGCGCGAAGCCTACGAGGCAGATCCGACTCAAGCCGACTACGTCGCTCTTTATGCCTGGCTGCAGGGAACTCAGAGATCCGATAACTTTGGAGAATTGATTGCGCTGCTCGACAAAGCCCTGAGTGAGAATGGCGACAATGTTCGAGCTCTCTGGTACCGGAGTCAGCTGCTCAAGAAGTCGGGAAATATCCAGCGCGCGGTCAAAGACTTCAAGAAAATCATTCAGCTCAAGCCCAATCATGTCGAGGCGAAGCGTGAGCTGCGCGTGTATTCGATGCGTCGCCGCACCACAGATCCGAATCCCGACGGTGGACTGTTCGGTCGTTTTCGTAGGAAGAATTAGCGCCAGAGCCAATAATTGGCTGGGCGAGCTCGGGCGTGCGCTGCCGCTTCGTTCGTGTAGGCTTCGCCGCCATGCGGATCTTGAGTGGTGTGCAGTCCTCCGGGCATTTACATCTTGGCAATTACTACGGCGCCATTCGGCAGTTCGTGGACATGCAGGACCAAGGTGAAGGTTTCTACTTCATCGCCAACCTGCACTCTCTGACGACGGTCAAGAGCGCAGAAAAGCTCCGCGAATTTACCCTGGACGCAGCCCTGTCCTACCTAGCGTTCGGCTTGGATCCTCATCGCTCAGTGCTCTTTCGTCAGTCAGACGTTCCTGAGCATGCAGAACTATTTTGGATCTTGGGCAGCTTGGTTCCGTTCAGTCATCTGGAGCGAGCGCACTCTTATAAGGACAAAGTCGCCAAGGGGATCCCCGCGGGCTTTGGATTGTTTGCGTATCCGGTACTAATGGCCGCGGACATCCTGCTCTATGCGGCCGATGTGGTTCCGACCGGTAAGGACCAAAGGCAGCACCTTGAGTTCGCTCGCGATTGGGCGATCAGCTTCAATCAAGCTTACTGTCCTGGCTACGATCCCTCCGATCCGAACGGAGAAGCAGGCGGTCGCCCGGGTGTATTGAAGGTTCCTCAAGCTCAGATCCAGGATACCACCGCGACGATCCTCGGCGTCGATGGCCAAAAGATGAGCAAGAGCTACGGCAACACGATTGACCTCTTCGCGAGCGACAAGCAGGTGAAAAAGGCAATCATGGGCATCAAGACCGATTCGACTGCGGTGGAGGAGCCGAAGCCTAGCGAAGGCAGCGCCCTCCATTCCTTGCTCCAGGTGTTGGCCTCGGATTCCGACTTTGAAGAAATTGATCGTAGTTGGCGCCAAGGTGGCAACGGTTACGGCGTTTATAAGCTGAAATTGCTAGAGCTTTTTCACGCGACCTTTGATGAAGCGCGGGCCAAGCGAGCCGAACTTGAAGCCGATCCAGAGGAGGTCGAGCGAGTTCTCCAGGATGGCGCGCAGCGGGCTCGTGCTGTGGCTGCTGTCCAACTGAGTGCAGTCAAGAAAGCTGTGGGACTGCTCTAGTTTCCACTCAGCGATCTGCTCAGAGCGGATCAGGAATCGAGGCTCACGTCCTCAAGTTGGCCGGTTTGGCGCAGGGCTTCGTAAATTCCTAAGGCCACCGAATTGGCAAGGTTGAGCGAACGCACACCACCCAAGGTGGGAATCGCCACCAGCTCATCTTGGTGAGCTTCGAGCAGTCCGAGGGGCAGCCCCGAGCTCTCTTTTCCGAATACCAGGAAGTCTCCGGGCTGATACGTCGCTTTGAGAAAGCTACGTTCTGCTTTTCCCGTGAAGAAGTGCAAGCGCGCCTGCGCGCTCAGCGTGCTTTCGAAAGCTTCCCAGTTTTCGTGCTCGTGAACGGTGACGAGGTGCCAGTAGTCGAGACCAGCCCGGCGCACAGCTTTTTCGTCGACTTGAAAGCCGAGAGGGTGCACCAGATGCAACTCGCAAGTCGTGGCCGCGCAAAGCCGCGCCACATTTCCCGTGTTGGGCGGGATCTCGGGCTCGACCAGCACGACATGCAAGGCCTCACTCTTCGCCTTCGATCGGAGACGTTTTGCGGGATGGAACTTTTCGCTGGGGTTGGCCATGTGTGCTGGATAACTACTTCTATGGGACTCGAAGCGTTCTATTCGCTACGAAGCGCAGATGCGACCCATTTCCAGTCCCCTTTCTCATCCGCAGCTTGACGGGGCTCTGGCGCCGAAAGTAGCCTTGCTTGGCAGGTAGCTTGTCAATGAACTTCCACTGGACACGACGATCAATAGGGTTCCCGCGCGGAGGAAAGTATTGCGGGGCACTGGTGGTCGTAGTGGCCCTTCAGTTTCTAGTGGCTGAGGCGTCTGCCGAATCGATGGACTTCGCGCTGGAGCGCTTGGTGACCAACGACGCCTGTCACACCGATGGTCTGGCGCAGACCGATGGCAATGGAGACTTTCTCCGTTGCCAACCTGACGAAGATGCCTTCGTCCAACTGATCAACCAGTTTGGGATGGCCTTAGCTCCCACCTCGATGTACCCCGCTCGCACGACTGGGTACGGAGGGTTCGAAATCACGCTTGAAGGCGCCTACACCACAGTGAATGGTGACGGCGACTACATGAAACGCGGTACTCGGGGAGCGGTGAATGAATCGACCGGGGAAGCGGCGAACATGAATGCCTCGCCGGCTTCGATGTTGCAGCTCTATTCTTTGCGCATTCGCAAGGGATTCGGGTTCGGGTTCGAGACGGGGCTTACCTTTGGCTTTGTGCCGAATACGAGTTTGATCTCAGGTGGGGCGGACTTGCGATTGGCTATTTTGGAGGGATTTCGGGACGGTTTGCCCGGGTATCTTCCTGATATTGCCGCTACGGGCAGCGTGCGTACCATCACAGGCACATCACAAGTTCAATTGACCGTAGTGGGGGTGAGCGGCGTGGCCTCAAAGCCCATCACAATTCTTGATTCTGGTGTACTCACGCCTTGGGTTGGGTACCAGCATCTGTTCATTTTTGGCGACTCCGGAGTGATCGACTTCACGCCAAACGAGAGCGCGCTTCAGGGTTGCGGTTATGCTGGTTCGAATGTTCCAGGCACACCTGGGTCGACTGACTTTGACGGTTCGCCGATCTGCGATGCTGGCGGAAGTGTCGAGGACTTCAACAATAATCAGGTCTTCGATCCCGTTCGTTTGCAGAGGCAACGTCTGCTTTTTGGATTGAATTATCGCTACGAAATTCTAAATGTTGGCGCTCAGATCATGGCTGACGTTTTCAACAGTGCAGTGAATCTCAACGACGACGACGCCGAGACTTTTCAACAAGAAAAGGATGAAGGCGGTAACGTCGGAAATTTCGCGTTCTCATTGCAAGTCGGCGCGCAGTTTTAGGGCCGAAGACAGCTCTGCTTAGCTGATTTCCGCCTTTTGAGCGGGAAATTTTCGAGCCTTAGGACGACTGAGCAAGGCGATTGAGCGGATGCCGCACTATGGAGAGTTAGTGGATCGCTTCGCCCGTTTGTCGGCGCTGTGCGCTTGGAATTTCCACAGGAAGATCGCGTAGGTCGTCCATGGTGCCGCCTAGGTGAATCGCAAAGAAGACGCCCAATGCAGCGATGAGACCGCTCGCGTAGATGCCCCACACGTACTCCAGTTCAACGCTGAAGTACTCGTTGGTTTGGGGTGGCAGGGTGAGCAACATCCCTACTTCGCCCAGGGTGAGGGCTGCAAAGAGAGTCGCAATGACGCGCACCCCTCGCAGTTCATTGACTGTGCGGCGACTGAGCACGAGGGGAATGGTCAGGAACCAGCCTACGGCGCCGCCCCACAGCCAGGGCGCGTTTGACGTAGCTAGATCGAAACCTGACATGGTGATCTCATCGGGGCGCCCGAGGGAGATCCAGGGTTGGAGAAAAAGGGCAAGTCCGACGGCCGCTGTTGCGGTGAGAGTTCCGCGTCCTCGTCTGAAAAAGAGAAAGGGGAGCCTTTGATCTTCGGGGGGGTCGGTATTTTCCAAGGCGGCTTCAGCCTGTCCTTCGGCCGATAGCGGCAATTGCCGGAGCGGCACGAGAGGCAGGTCGCACTCGGGACACTGAGGTCCTTCGTCCTGGGAAAACAGTTCTCGACAAAACGGACAGGAAAGCAGCTCCCCCATAGCTCCCCCGCTATTGCATGGTGGGCGGGTCAACGCACACGAAAAAGTGCTAGCTTAGGCCGCCCATGGTTGAGGAATTGAATGAAGCCGCCCGCGTTGCCGCTTTTTTTGGCGTGAGCGTTGAGAGCACCCATTTTCTGACTGCCATCACCCATCCAAGCTATGCCCATGAGTTTCCGGGTGAGGCGGACAATCAGCGTCTGGAGTTTCTTGGCGACGCTCTCCTGGATTTCGTGATCAGCGAGGAACTTTTCCGCCGCTTCCCGGATTCTGACGAAGGAAAGCTGACCAGGACACGTTCTCAATTGGTGAGCACTGGGGCGCTCGCTCGTTTCGCCAGAGAACATGAGATCGCGGCTGCACTTCGTTTTGGAAAGGGCGCTGCGCAAGGAAGCTTGCATGAGAGCGATAACGTACTTGCTGACGCCGTCGAGGCGCTACTTGCGGCCGCTTATCTTGAAGCTGGCCCGAGCGAAATTCGACGACTTGGCGTTCTCATTCTTGAATTCGGCCTGCAAGCGATTGAACAAGCTGGTGCGCGGGATGCCAAGAGCGAGCTCCAAGAGGAGGTTCAGGCGCTCGGATTTCGTGCACCGCTCTACAAGATCGTGGCGACCCATGGTCCGGCCCATGAAGCTGTGTTTGACGTGGAAGTGAGTGTTGCGGGAAGGGTACTTGCGGCTGCGAGTGGGCGCTCGAAGCGCGTCGCGGAGCGCGAGGCTGCGCGAAAGGCTCTCTCTGAAGTTGTTCTGAGTTCGCTGGCCGCCTTGAAGGAGGAAGAATTGTCTTCGGGGACGGTGGCTTCGTGAATCGGCGTTCGTTCCTGGCGGGTGGTATGTCGAGCAGCGTCGCTCTAGCGGGTTCTTTGCTCTTTGGTGTTCTGACTTGGGCGTCTACTGCACACGCCGGTAGCTATCTCAACCGAGCTTCAGTTCTGCTGAAGGGGGCTGAACTTGAGGGAAAGTCGATCAGCCGACGCTTTCACGACAAGGAGCTTGCTCAGGTGCTGCATCGCTTAGCGTTTGCCCGGGTTGAGGCGGCTAACGAAATGCTTGTGCCCGATGAAGTGAAGCGGGCACATCCTCACTTGCTCCTGGTGCTTTCATCTTACGAACGAGCCACTGACGCGGCAAGGCGCGGGGCTCACACGGAGTTTCTCGTTGCGTTATCGAGAGCTCGCGAGGAGGCCGGTATCTTTGTCGCCGTGTTGAAACAGAGTGGTTGGTCACTGCCTGATTGAGACGCCGCCCTGATGAGGTGGCTACCGGGTTTCGAACAGCTTGGTGTCTGGGCGGCGCAAAAAGCCCAGAAGAATTGCAGACTTCTCGGAGACTTCTTTGCTGTGGTCTTCGAGTATTTTGCGGACCTCTTCTTCCGCCTTGGCTTCTCGAATTCGTAGACGCGCGATTTTGCGGCTTTCCTCGGATGGTGTCGTTGCGGCCAGGCTCCCTCGTCGCCAAAGTACCGCGAAACGGTCTCCTTCAGCGATTGGTTCGCTAGCGAGTTCGCCATCCTTGAGTTCAAGAGCGGCTTGATAAAGTGCGGGTTCGGCGCTCACCTGGGGAATGTCTGTAGAACCGCCCGGCCAGACGAATCCCAGATCGCCACCTCGTTCGTGAGTCGCGGTATCGAGCGAATGCGCCCGAGCGATTTTGCGGAAGGGTTCAATTGCCACAGGCGAGCCAAGTTCTTCCAGAACTTCCTCTGCCTCACTCTTCGAGGAGACGAGAATGCGAAACAAACGAAGACGCAGCGGTTTTTCGAAGTCTCGTTGGTGCTTCGCGAGGTACTCGTCAACTTCGGCGGCGCTGGGTTCAGGCAGTCCGGTTTCAATTTTTGAAACCAACGCACGGTGCATGAGATCGTTCTTCTCGTAACTCTCAAGCGAGCGACTCAGCTCCGGGGTGTCCGCAATCTTGGCATTAAGCAGCCAACGCGGGATCCAGGCACGCTTGAGACAATCAAGTCGGTCTTCTTCAGGTGAGTGGGTTTGGCAACTGACCAAAGCTCGCTCTACCTCCAGCTCAGGAACGGCGTTCTCTCCCACCTGGACCGCTCCTTTGAGTTCCGAACTCGCGGAAGCCAGGCTCGCTACCGTGAGGAGGCTCCAGCAAGGGAAGCGTAGCGCTTTCCGAACGCCCGACTTTGCGAACGAAATCCGTGACTGTCTACGCCTGTCCATCGACGGCGCTCTAGCATCAAATGGCGACTGCTCGCGAGTCGGTCACTTCTGGTGCGCGACGAGTGGCCAACGGTAGTTCTACCCGTCTTTCATTGTAGGACACACCAAGGCCATCGAGTCGGGCTCGGGTGACTTGATGGGCCTCTTGTCCAGCATCGATGCCGATGGAGCGCCGTCCTAGCTGGTGGGCGGCGGACAGCGTTGTCCCGCTTCCCATATAGGGATCGAGAACGAGATCGCCCGGATTGGTGCAGGACTCGATCCAGCGTTTGAGAAGAGCTTCGGGTTTCTGCGTGGGATACCCGGTGCGTTCCTTGGCGACGGGCGCCACGATTCCAATCTCCCAGACATCTCCTAGCGGGGTGCCTTGAGAGCGCTCCTCAGTCTTGCTTGAGCGCACTCGTCGACCACTCGTATCGGTGACGGCGCGCTGTTTTCGATCGCCCCAAGTCTTGAGGGTCGATGGCGCCAGAGGTTCGTAGAGTTGGTTGAAGCGGGCCTCCGCCGTAGGATCTTTGATGTAGCGCAGCATCACGTCATGAACACGCTGGAAGTTCTTCGTCTTTGAAGGCCAGCGTCGGTAGCGCCAGATCACTTCACTTGCGAAACTTTCGATTCCGAAAATCTCGTCGCAGATCACTTTGGCGTAGTGACTGGTTTTCGGATCCACATGCAGCACGAGGCTTCCGTGTGGCGCCAAGAGCTCGCGAATAGCCTTCAAGCGAGGCTCAAGACATTCCAGGTACTCACCGAGAGAAGCCCAGCGATCATCGAACGCGACACTTTGGGAGCGAACAATTTTTCCTTCGCTGCAGCGACTGCGTTCGACCCTGAAGTGTTCGCGGCCAGTTAAGTAAGGAGGATCCAAGTAGGCTAAGCTGACTGCCCCTGGGGTTTCTTCGCGCAGACATTGAAGAGCCTGGAGATTGTCGCCTGCAATGATTTCGCAAGCCGGAGGGGAAGCGCTGGGCGCGCTAAGTCGCGCCGGCGCAGCCTCCAACATGCTGTTTCTGCTGGTCCATTGCAGGTGAGGCGCGTTCGCGTCGGTCATTGTAGTCATCATACCCACATGTAGGTATTTGTGGACAATAATCTGTAGCTCCTGTTTCTTGAGCGTCTCTCCGGGGATACGGTTACCCATGCTCTTGGGTCGACCCTCGTGGAAGCTCGTGACTCTACTGGCGCCGGCCTTCTTCAGTTTGGCCTGTCATGAGGAAGCCGCGCCTGTGGGCCCTGCCGTCGTGGTCAGTGAATGGATCGCCAAGATGCGGCAGGTGCATGGGGATGAGCAGGCCGGACGAGACGTCGTGGGACTTCTCTGGAAGCCTGCTCGAGACAATCTGAAGGAGCGGGCGCGCCGTGCGTCTGCGCTTTCGGGTCGAGAACTTTCACCGGGTGAGTTGATCGCTCCCTCTTGGTTTGCACTTCATCTCGTTCCCGAAAGAACGGAGCAACGCATCGACGGTGAGTGGGCTGAAGTGACTCTCACCAGCGCTGCGGGCGAAAGCGTCAAAGCGCGCTGTATTCAAGAAGAAGGGGATTGGAAAGTTGCTTTGGAATTGCCGCCACTCGCACCTATCCGCAAGCTTGAAGAGCCAGTTGAATTCGAGCGCGGCGACTAAACGCAAAAAAGCGAGGCAAATTGCCTCGCTTTCTGCAACGGCGCTTGACGCCATCGAAACGAAGAGAATCAGTTCGCGAAGAAGATCGCTTCGATTTCTTCTTTGACTTTTTCTTCGTCCTGCTCCCGAGCGATCGCGATTTCTTTCACGATCAACGTACGAGCGGTATCGAGCATGCGGCGCTCGCCGAAGGACAATTGCTTGTTGGTCTTGAGCCGATAAAGGTCACGGAGCACTTCGGCAACGTCATAGATCGAACCCGTTTTGATCTTGTCCATGAAGCCGCGGTAGCGGCGATTCCAAGTTTGAGTATCAAAACCGATGGTGCGCTCTTCGAGAATGTCGAAGATTTCACGAATCTCAGTCTCGTTGATGACTTGGCGTAGGCCTACAGCGTCAGCGTTTGAAACGGGCACCATGATCTTGCGATCCGTGTCCAGAATCCTGAGGACGTAAAACTTTTGCAGACTGCCGGCTATGTCACGCTCGTCAATGCTGACGACCTCTGCCACACCCTGTGCCGGGTAAACGGCCTTGTCTCCGACCTGGAATTCGTTTTCTGCCTGCATGTTTTCTCCTTCGTGGTGAGGCGACGATCAATTCGCCGGCCTGCCACAATCACTTTTCTCTTGGCGGGGGTTGAGACCCAATTCACCGCATTTGCCCGTTGCGGCTATCCACCCGTCCTCCGGGGACGTTTCATGACACCTAAGTAGTTCGATTCATTCCCACGGAGTTGGATTCATTCAGCGCGCTCTATCAATTAGAGCTTTTTCGGTTTCCCCGGGCGGCAATTCTGAGTAGTTTCCTACCCTCAAGGGCCGCTGCCGTTGAAATCGACGTTCTGGTGTTCACGCAATCTGCTTTACCCGAGCGCTGGAAGGTCTCTGAACGAAGTTAGACTTCGCCAGGTGCGCCACTGTAGTGGGAGAGGGTGGTGCTGTCAAGTTTATTTAGGTGTACTGGATTTATTCACACCACGACAGATTCATCAAGTCGAGAAGGATTCATTCAGCGAGCAACCCAAATCGGACGCCTCGATCTGAGACATAGAGTTCGTCTGCGCGGCTGAAGAGCAAGAGCTCCTCACACAGTATCGAACCCGCCACGATAACGTCTGCACGACCTGCAGTCATGCCAGGAAGCGCAAGACGCTGCTCCACAGTGAGCTGACTGAGATTTTCTACCAAATTACTCACATCAGCTGTGCGAAGAATCTTGCCGTGAAGTAGAGCCGGATTGTTGGCGGGGACTTTGCTCGCGAGGGCGCACAGCGTCGTGACAGTACCGGCAACGCCAATGACTTTGCATTGCTCCGGGACAGTCATTGCAAGTCCACTGAGTTCTTTTTTGACGAGTTTTCGCAAAGCCTGCAGCTGTTCAGGTTCTGGAGGATCGCTCAACTGGAAACGCTCACTCAGCCGAACTGAGCCCAGGTCCATACTCTTTGAGTAGTGGATCTGCTCGCCGCTCGCTTCGCCAAGGATCAGTTCGGTCGAACCACCACCGATGTCGAATACTAACACCGTTCCCGAAAGGTCGAGACCATTCAGGCTGCCACGAAATGTGAGCGCCGCTTCTCGAGTGCCGTCAATCACTTCAAGGGGCACACGGAATACTTTCTCGGCTTGCTCGAGGAAACGTTCACCACCCTGAGCGTCACGGAGCGCGGAAGTTCCAACTACACGTAGGTCGGTGACCCCAAAGTCCTCAAGTTGCGTCTGGTACTCTTTGAAGCAGCCAAGCGTGCGCTTGACTGCCTCGTCATTGAGCTTTCGAGTTTGGTCGACTTGGTAGCCAAGGCGGGTCACTGTCGCTCGCTCGAGAAGAATTGCGACCGCGCCATCACTGAGAACTTCGACAATGGTGAGAAGCACCGTGTTGGTGCCCACGTCCACAGCCGCACGTCTCACGCTTGTCTTGTTCAAACTTGCTCGATTTTCGCGGAAATTACGGCTTTTCTTTGCTGCCGTCCGCCAGAGAATTGAGGTTCAGCATTTCTGCGACATCGGGTTGGACAACGAGCTCGACGCGGCGATTGCGCTTGCGCCCCTCCTCGGTTGAGTTGTCGGCTACAGGTGCTGTCGCACCGTAGCCCGCTGCGCTCCAATTGTCGGGCGGTAGTCCGCCCCCCCCTTCGTCCTCGGGAGTAGTCAGAAGAACGAGCACTGAACGCGCACGCATTGCCGAAAGACCCCAGTTGTCTCCGAAGCGTCCGCCAAGCAGCGGTCGGTTGTCTGTGTGACCTGCCACCTGGAACTGCCGCTGACTGAGTTCCTCGTCTCCACGGATGACTTCAGCCACCTCAAGAACAATTTTCTCTCCGTCTGTCTTGAGCTTGTCCTGACCCGAATCGAACAGAACATCGCCGGGCAGTTGAATCGTCATTCGATTGTCGCGCACATCAACTTTGAGACCCAGACGTGTCAGTTGTTGTAGTTTGGTCCTTAACTGGTCAAACCGGTTCCTCATCTCGTTGAGACGAGCCATGCGTCGCTCGTATTCGGCAAGAGCCTTCTGCTGCTCTTTGAGACTGGCGCTCAGCGAATCGACGTTCACACCGCGCTCACTCAACTTCAATCGAAGTGCCTCGATCTCCTCCAGGGCATCCGCATAGTCGGACTCCGCTTTCGCTCGTTCACTTTTTTCTCCAGCGAGTTGTCCGCGCAGCTCTTCAGTCTCGCGAACCTTCTGGTCCCACTCGTCTTGGGAGTAGCCGCAAGAAAAAAGAATCATTGCGCTGAGCGCGAGTACAGCGCGCGCGCTGGTCTGGCCTCGCATCTTTTTTACCGTTTGTCCTTCTCGAGTTTTCACGACGGACTGTTTCGCTACCGCGTAGGGGAGAAGGTCGTCAAGAAGCTGAAATTACCTAGAATTTTCCTGACTAGGGCGTGTCAATGCGTTTCTTTCATCCTCCATCATTTGGTTGAGAGGGCAACCGATGTTCCCTGAATCTTTGAGCTGTATGTAAAGTTTGCGTACCTGGAACCCCTTGTTTCTCCGCCCCTCGAAGATCGCCTTCGCACTTTTTTCGTTGACACATCACACTAGGTGGCAATATACGTCTTGCAACATACCCTAGGGGTGGACGACCGATGGTCTCCGCCCTCCCACTTGTCCAGGGAGAAAAGAACCATGGCTGCGAAAAAGTCCAAGAAGAAGGTTGCTAAGAAAGCACCCGCTAAGAAGGTTGCCAAAAAGGCAGCAAAGAAGACCGTAAAGAAGGCTGCTAAGAAGGCCTCCAAGAAGAAGACCGCCAAGAAGGCACCTGCTAAGAAGGCAACTGCTAAAAAAGCAGCAGCCAAGAAGGCAACCGCCAAGAAGGCAGCAAAAAAGACGGTAAAGAAGGCAGCCAAGAAGAAGGCAGCCAAGAAGACCGTGAAGAAGGCAGCCAAGAAGGCGCCCGCTAAGAAGAAGGCAGCCAAGAAGAAGGCAGCCAAGAAGAAGACGGCGAAGAAGAGCTGAGTCCGGATTCGCCCCAACACCTGGGGTTTGATAGGGCGCCGGGGCTGTTTACGAACAGCGCTGGGCGCCCTTGATGCATTTGGGGGGCCGATGGGTTATCCCCGCACTCCCTTTTGGGTTCAATTTTCATGAAGCGCATTTTTTTCTCGTCGGCAATCAGTTTCCTGATTCGCGGAGCCACCCTCAGTTCTATTCTTCTTCTCTGCGCCTGCGCCACGGGACCCAAGGTTCCCGAGTGGCCGCCCACCGCAAAGAAGTGGTTTGACCGTGCCGAGCATTCCTATCGTGTAGGTGATTTGGATGATGCGCGCCTTGCGAGCGAAAACGCTCTGAGCGCGCTTCCTGACGAGCCGCAGGTAAAGATGGTGGCAGCCAAAGTTGCTCTGGCCGAACTTGAGTTCGACCGTGCGCTGCAGCTGCTGCGCGGTTTGCCCGGGAGTGAAGCTGCTGGACTCCGTGGTCGTTCGCATTGGTACTTAGGAAACCTAGAGCAGGCTGCAGACGAGCTCTCTCAGCTTTCCAGTGATCCGGATGTGAAAGACATTTGGGCGACCGACATCCTCAAACTTGCTCGCGATGGTCGAGGTCGCCGTCCGTTCGAGATGAGTGGCGGCCTTGTGGCTGCCGTTGAAATGCCGCGGGCAGGTAGTACTGCGATGCTGGTGCCGATCGAGGTCAATGGCGAACCAGCCTTGGCGATGATTGCAACGGATCGCGCTGAGGCCGTGATCGATTCTCGGGGTCAGCGCGGTGGTGAATGGGTATCACTTCGCTTTGGGGGCCGCCTGGAAGTCAGCGATGTGCCGGCTGTGGGTCAGGATCTCTCGGGCCTGGAGCGTGAAATCGGCGCGCCGATCAAGATGCTGATTGGGGTGCATTTGCTTCGACGTTTGCGGGCAACGATTGATCTGGCAGGACGTCAGTTCGTCGTGCGCAACTACGAGCCGCCTCCGCCGCCTCAGGCGACCACGGTGAATCCGATTTTTTACAGGGGGGGAGCCATGGTTCTTCCCAGTGCATTCGGAACTGATCAATCAGCCCCCACCTCGACTCTTCTCGTGAACACGTCGATGGTTTTTCCTCTGGCTTTGGACGAAGAGGGTTGGAAAAAGGGCGGACAGGATCCGGGCACGTTTGTCGCCGTTCCTGGGGGCGGCGATTTGAGGCAAGGCATCTTGCCTATGTTGCGCTTAGGGGCATTTGAGATCCCTTCCGTGCCCGGTGTGCTCGGCGCGCCGGTGGGTGCACTCGAAAAGGAGATCGGGGTTGATCTCGACGGCTTTGCCGGTTCCGGGCTGTTCGCGACATTTCGTCTGACGTTTGCTGATGGAGGTCGGACTCTCTGGATGGAAGATCTCCCACCGGAGGTCATCGAACTTCGCCGCCAAGCACTTCAGGAGATGCGCGCACGTCGTGCCGCCGCGCCAGCTGCTGAAGGAGACTCAGGCCAGGGTCAAGGTCCCGCGCCCAGTCAACCGGCTGCAGGCTCGGTCAATCCGTTAGCTCCGACGAATTCCCCAGAGCCTGCCCCCGGAAAACCATGACTGAGCAAGGATCATCTGTTGCGATCTACGCCGGTAGTTTTGATCCACTGACTTTCGGTCACCTCGATGTAGTGCAGCGAGCAGCCAAGCTGTTTCCGCGACTGGTCGTGGCTGTAGGTCGTCATCCGACTCGCAATCCTCTGTTTTCTGTCGAGGAACGCCTGGCGCTGATGCAGGCAGTTTGTGCACAGATTGAGAACGTCGAGGTCGCCTCATTCGATGGACTCTTGGTGCATTACGCGCGGCAAATTGGTGCGCGGGTGATTGTTCGAGGTTTGCGCGTTGGCGCCGACTTTGAGTATGAACTTCAGATCGCTCACGCAAACGCGGACTTGGACTCTACCCTCGACACGGTGTTCCTCCCGACCCGGGCGAACTATGGGTTTATCAGTGCTTCGCTCGTGCGCGAAATTGCTCGCCATGGTGGCGACGTCACGAGTTACGCTCCTGGCGAGGTTTGCCTGGCGCTCAGGGAAAAGTTCAAGAAGCCCTGATCACGGCGATCTCCTCGACGAAACCAAGTCAGCGGAGGCCTTCGCGCTGTCGCTTTCAGCTGCTTCCACTTTCGTGAATCGATTTGGCGGAATGAGCCTTAATCGAGGTTGAGATTCTTACGAATGCGCGGCAGCGGGTCGGTCAGATCAGGAACAAAGGCTTGGCCGGTCAATTGCTCGACCGCGATTCGATAGCGCACTGTGGACTCGACGCGCACTTCGTCGGGAATTTCAGGGATCTCTCCGTCTCCCATGAATCCCTGGGCCGCTAGAAAGCGCCGCAGGTATTCTTTGTCGAAGCTCTCTGGGGAGTCGCCAGCATTGAAGCGTTCGTCATAGGTGGCGGAAAACCAGTACCGCGAGCTGTCGGGCGTATGAATTTCGTCCATGACGACAATTTCCCCGTCAGCCGTTTTTCCAAACTCGTACTTTGTGTCGACCAGAATTAAACCGCGTTCTTCGGCGATCCGCTGACCTTCGGCGAAGAGGAGCTGAGACAGCTCGGCTGCGCGATCAAAGTCGTCTGCCGGCATACCGGTTAGTTTGAGGATTTCCTCGCGAGAGGCGGAGATATCGTGACCCCCGTGGGCGGCCTTCGTGCTCGGCGTAAGAATTGTATGAGGAAGAGCCTCATGCCGCTTCAGGCCATCGGGGAGCTGATGTCCACAGAACTCTCGTTCGCCCCGTTCGTAGTGAATCCAAATGCTCGTTGAGGTGGTTCCCGTGAGGTAGGAACGCATCACCATTTCCACCGGCAAGGGCGTGCACTCTTTGGCAATCATCACGTTTGGATCAGGAACAGAGATTACGTGATTGGGCACGATGTGTTTGGTTCTTTCAAACCACCAGGCAGCGATGTGATTGAGCAGTTGGCCTTTGAGAGGGAGAGTTCCCAGGACGCGGTCGAATGCACTGATTCGATCGGTGACCACAATGATGCGTTGACCATCTTTGGTCGTGTAACAGTCGCGAACCTTGCCCTCGTACTTGGTCCCGAGCTTGTCGAGGTCAGTTTTGGACAGAGGATGCTTGAGGGCGGTAAAAAGATCTTCGTGGACCACGGCGGGCCGACCCTACCACGGGTGGTGGCTTGAGCCAGTGGCAGAGGCATCGGGAAACTGTGCTAGGTGCTAGAGACGAAGCTCCGCCCGGAGCCTCCCTGAAGGCAATGCCTGAAACCAACAAAATTTCGCGCCCCGCACTCTCATTTGGAACCCCGCGCAAGCTGCCTAAGGCCAGCAAGCTTGAGGGACGAGTCGTCGTTTTGGACGTTGCTTTTGCTGGCACTGCCGGAGGCGGGTTCGACCAGGTGACGAAGAAGTTGATCGACGGACTCGGGGAGCGCCTGGTGGGCTGGATTGACCATCATGATCACGAACGTCACCAGGACTATCGTGACGATCCTCGTTTCGTGCTTGCGACCAAAGCCGAGCACGGTGCCTGTCCAGAAATGATCACGCCGGAGTTGGTCGAGCGTATTGGCTCGGTCGATACCATTGTCTGCCACACTGATTTTGACGGTCTTGCGAGCGCCGCGAAGTGGATGCTGGGCGGCATAGAGCCCTATCCTGGCTGTGATGCGGACGCCTATGCTGTTGATACGCGGATAGGGAAGCCTTCAGAGCTCGGCCGAACTTATGATCGGGCGCTTCGTGCGCGTCCGCGAGACACCAGTCTCTATTTGCTGGTCGTGCGCAGCTTGGTCGACGGCGGGAAAAAGCGGGCATTGCTCGATCCCATTGAGAACGCCGCCGCAGAATTGATTCCAATTGAGAAGGAAACGGCACGAGCGGCTCGCGCGTATCGGCGTTTCTCAAGGCGTGGGGGTGGCGGTGTAGCCATGGTCGACATTGCGCACGGTTACAAGCATGTCGACAAGACCGGGCTGCTACTTCTTGGTCAAGAACTTGAGCAGGTGAGCATTGTTGTTGATTCCCAGAATGTGACGATGGCGGCGGCATTCGATAGTGGGATCAACTTTCTCAAGCTGCTCGGTCTCGATGGCGGAATGCCGACCCGTGTTTCCGTTTCGCGCAGTCGTCTCGACGACGTCCTGGACAAGCTAGCTGTCGAATTAGTTTAGCCCAATTCTCCCCCATTTTTTCCACACCTGATCACTTGAGCGGTGCGGCGTTGACTCGTGGCGGATGAAATAGGGGTGGATGCGGACCCCATCGACCAGTGGGTCGCGGGTTCTGGCGGCGATCTCCCTTGCTTCCTGCCATTTCCTTGAATGGTGAGCTTTCGATGAGCGACCACAATATGTTCTCAAGACAACTGAACAGCTCAGGTGATCCGTGTGGCGGAGGTCACATAGATGTCATGACAGTGTCCTACAGATCGTGAGCAAGTTGTGGAGAACCAGGGGACTGAATGTTGATCTCGTCGATGAGTAAATGGTAGCTGGAGATCAATGTGGTTGGTGGGGACCAATCGAAACAGCCGTGAGGCGAATGTGACTGAAGAAGATTTTCAGTGAGACCAAGAGGGGGAAGAATGAACCAAGCCGTTGCCGTTCGAGAGTTTGCAGAGACCACGTCTGAATTCGAGGGACGCGTGCCGAACCGTGCCGAAGCTGCGCCGAAGACGTCGGGCAGTGAACAAATTGAGATTACGCGCGGGGAAGTCTCCCTGTGCCTGATTGTGAATCGACGTACCCGCAGTATGCGAGTGATCGACTTCCGTTCGGGGGCGCAGGCCGGAAAGTTTGATTTGATTCGCGAAGTTGCTGCCCGTGAAGGTATCGACCGCGCGTACACAGTCTTGGAGCGGGAAGAATCAAACACGTGGGCGAAGCTCGGTTTTCAGAAGGAAGGCAACATTCCCGGATTCTACAAGCGTAGCGATGCCTACGTGCTTGGCATGGAGATGGAAACGCCCGAGCCTCGTCAGTCGGGGACTCGCATCAAGATCCAGTCTGCGTCGACTCCAGAAGCTGATCGAGCAGAGCGCGCCTACCAGGCTGGGCGCCGCCTCATGCGGAATCGAGCACCGGAGGTATTGCCCAGAGTGAAGGTGGCCCAGGCGCGTCCTCAGGATGTCGAAAAGGCGTTTTCTCACGCCGACAAAATGAACCGTGTCCTCACAGGTCATGAAGACTTTGGACGGGACGTCGACAAGAATCAGGTACTCTGTACCGCGCGGGGTGGGTTTTCCCTGCTCGTGGGGATCGAGGCCCAGCCATGTTTCGACAATGCATTCATTGAGCCTCTTTGTGCTCCGCGCGGAGATAAGGAGACCTGGCTCACGGCGGCTGCTCTCAAGCAAATTGGCGAAGAGCTTCTCGAAAAGGGGATCGTATCGGCATTCTCGACAACGCCGGCCGATTCGGTTGAGTTGACCGCAGCGATGATCACCGCTGGCTTTCGTCGAACGGGACGTTTGCCTCTGCACATGATGGTACGTGGCGAGCGCACTGACGCGTTCCTTTGGTCCCGACGGCTGTGTGAGGTTTGAAGTAGCGTTGTGAGGTTTGAAGTAGCGTTGTGAAGTTGCGGCAGACGCCGGAACCGCAAGACGACTGAACCGCTGAACCGCAGACAGGAGGCGCATCGTGGGTACCCCACGAGGCGCTTTCGTCGTTCTGCGACTTGAGTCTGTCCACTAGGCTGGCAGGATGCTGCGCGTGAAAAGGTCGAACTGTGCGATTTTGAGTCTGGGTCTGTTCTTGAGCGGCATGTCACCTGCATTCGCTCAAGAGACGCTCCTTGTCGCCCAGGCGCAGCTCAAGGAATCATCGAGTCGCTGGGGAGCCGGCGTGAACGTTCAAAAACAGAGCGTTGATTTCTTCAGCTGCAGAGGTCGATGCGCGCGTTCGCCCTCCTCATTGAGCATAGCGATTCCTGCGGAGGCCCAGGGTTTGAAATCTCACGTATCGGTCCTCCAATTGAAGGAGGGAACTTCAGCGTTCCTGGTACGCCTCGGCGACCCGAATTCTCGACATTATTCTGTTCTCGCGCTGGGGGCAGAGCGGGGTGAAGACTCCATGGAAGAGCTTCCCGCTCCCCGGCTAGTGCTGAAAGGTTGGACGGATCCCGCCGACCAGCAGCTGTCCGTCCAAGAATCCTCTGGGGGTGATCGCGTGTTCTTGACCTCCGGCGTCAGCAAGGCCGTTTGCGGAAGGGAGTTTCCGGAGCAAACCAAAATGCTTGATCCGAGCTCCGGGCAGTTTCGAGCTTCAAGACCGCCAGTCTTACCCGCACAGGAACGAAAAGACGCGACCTCCCTCGCCCTGACCCAGGTCCAATGGGAAGCGAGCGATGTGGCGCTTCGATTGACGGCCACTTCTTCAGGAGTCGCCCCAGCACTCGACGGTGATCGAATAGCTGCTTGGCGGCGCGGTCATGATTTTGTGGAGTTCAATCTTCCGACAGCATCGCGGCCGCGAGAACTCCTCTTGCAGCTCGCCCAAACGGAGAATCCTCACGAAAGCCAGATGTGGCTAGCCACCTCGAGGTCGGTGTTCTCGTTGGAGCTTCCGGCCGTGAGCGGTGGTCTTTTGAGGGTGACGCTTCCCGAGCAGAGCATTACGTCCGAAGATTCTTGCATTGCACTTGTTCAGCCCCAGTCGCCTGCGCCTCTCGCGGAGGCTTTTGTCCGGACGACTGCCGAGCCAGTTCCCACTGGAAAAGAACTGGTTTCCCGTCTTGAGAGCCCTGATTCAGGTTGGGCGGAAGCGGCGCTTGGTTTTGCCGGACCTCAAGAAGTTCTCTTGCTGGCCGAGACATTTCCACGCCTGAATCCTCTAGGAAGGGAGCGCGCGATATCTGTGGCTGAGAGCCTACCTCGCGGGGCCGGAGCGCCCGTTCTGGTCGCGGCCTACGAGTTTGGGAATGAGCAACAGGCGGACGCAGCACTCGCGGAACTGAGAAATTTCCCCGAAAAGGCAGCAACGAGCCTTGGGCAGCGCCTCCATCTGGCATCGAATGAGACGTTGGAGAGAGTGGCGACGACTCTCGTGGAGCTCAAGCCAGACAAAGCTGTGGATTTCTTGCTGAGGGAACTCAAGCGGGAACGATCAGCGGAGCGTCGATTGGTTCTCCGTGAGGCCATTGCGCTCGCCGCACGTAGCGAATCAGGACGCGCCGCGCTTCGGCCGCATGTTGAACAAAAAGTGAAATGGCCACGTCACGTGCAGCTTGAACTGGTGCGCGCTTTGCGGCCGACGCTTCGTGATTGGAAAAAATCTGGCCTTAAACTGGTCGAAGCCCTGTCCCGGGGGGCAAGCTTTCGCGAAGCCTATTTGCTCGCTCCGGTAGCTTCGGATTGGCTCGAAGAATCGACGATTCTTCGTCAGGCCTTTTCAGATTGGCTCGCTGGCAGGCAGCCCATCAAGCTCAAACCGACGCAGCGAGCAGCGCTTTCGGTACGAGTTTTCGAGACGCTGACCGAGCGAGAAACGAAGGGCAAGGAAGATTATCGAGCTGAAAGCCTGTCGCTATTGAGCTCGGAGAACGTTCGGGTGCGTGCCTCAGCTCTCAACTGGCTGGCGCATTTTCCAGGGGCAGATCTCGTGAAGCCAGCGGGGGATCTGTTGGAAGATGATACCTGGCCCCGCGTGCGGGCAGCGGCCGCTGCTGTCCTGGGTTCTGTTGCTGCGTCGAATCCGCAACTGAGCGAAGACGTGATCGACGACCTGGCAAGTGAATTGAGATCCGACGATGACCCTGGCGTACGGCGAGCCTTAGTTCGGGCCTTGTCCCTTGTGAGTACTCCAGATTCGCAAAAGCAGCTCAGACGCGCACTTGAGAAGGACGAGGACTACAAGGTGCGAGCGGAGGCGGCGCGTGCCCTGGGGCGCCTTTGCGATACAAGCTCACTCGAAACACTGACTGATTTGGCGCATGATTTAGCTCGTGCTCCGGCCGGGGAAGGTCCCGTCACATTGAGCCTGGCGGCGTTGAGCGCTCTTATCGACCTCAACCCTTCCGATCTTGACAGCCGCGTGGCGCCACTTTTGTCGGATCAAGTACCCGGCATGTTGCGGGTACGTGTTCAAGCGCGTTTGCGTGAGCGAAAAGAGGCGACTGGCTGCAAAGTCGAAACATCATCTCGGTAAAACACCCAGCTTAGCGACGTGCCCATTTACCTGAGTCAGGCTATGATATCGTTGAGAATTGGGACGGTGCGATAGGTAGTCAAACAGGGAGCAAAGGTGAGTAATCAATCAACGAGTGATTCGATGGTGGCCGCAATCGCGGCAATGCAAGACTACGATCGCTATCGGGATTTATCCTGGGAGGGATCGTTCGAAGCGTATCTAGAAGTCGTTCGGAAGAACCCGGAGGTCACTCGCAACGCCTATCAGCGCGTTTACGACATGGTTCTTTCGCATGGCAGCGAGGAGTACGTCGACAACAAGAAGAAGTTGGTTCGCTACAACTTCTTCCAAGATCCCGATGGGGGTGGTCGAGACGCTGTGTTTGGGCTCGACATTCCTTTGATGCGCCTGATGAATGTGCTCAAGGCAGCTTCACAGGGCTACGGTCCAGAAAAGCGGGTCATCTTGCTCCATGGGCCCGTGGGGTCGAGCAAGTCGACCATTGCTCGTTTGCTCAAAAAAGGGCTGGAGGAATACTCTGCGACTCAGAAGGGGGCGCTCTACACCTTCAAGTGGACCAACTTGCAGCAGTTCAATTTGGCAGGGAAGGACCAGGATGTTTTTGAATCGCCGATGCATGAAGAGCCGCTGCGACTGATCCCTCCGGAGTGGCGCGCGTCAGCCATCGAGAAGCTGGGGCTTTCCACAGAAAAATTTCAGGTAAAGGTCGACGGCGAATTGGACCCCGCAAGTCGCTTTATCTATCAGGATTTGCTGCAACGTTATGACGGCAATTGGCAGAAGCTGATCGACAATCACATTCGCGTGACGCGTCTCGTGCTCAGCGAAAAGAATCGAATTGGAATTGGCACTTTTCAGCCGAAGGATGAAAAGAATCAGGATTCGACCGAGCTCACTGGTGACATCAATTATCGAAAGATCGCCGAATATGGGTCGGATTCAGATCCACGAGCTTTCAACTTCGACGGTGAATTCAATATCGCCAACCGTGGGATTGTTGAGTTCGTCGAAGTCTTGAAGCTCGATGTGGCGTTTCTTTACGATTTGCTGGGCGCTTCTCAAGAACACCGAATCAAGCCGAAGAAGTTCGCGCAGACTGATATCGATGAGGTCATCATCGGTCACACGAACGAAGCTGAATACAATCGCCTTTTGAACAACGAGTTCATGGAGGCGCTCCGCGATCGTACGATCAAGATCGATATTCCTTACATCACGAAGCTTTCTGACGAGAAGAAGATCTACGAAAAGGATTTCAATCAACAGCGCGTGCGGGGCAAGCACGTGGCGCCCCACACCTTGGAGGTTGCAGCGATGTGGGCTGTTTTGACGCGCCTGGAGGAACCAAAGAAGCACAATTTGGAGTTAATTCAGAAGCTGCATCTCTACGATGGACGCGTTCTCCCTGGTTACACCCAGGACACCGTCAAGGAGCTGCGAAAAGAGATTGTTCGCGAAGGAATGGAGGGTGCCAGTCCTCGCTATGTGCAAGACAAGATCTCGAACGCTCTCGTCAACGACGAAGGAGAAGGAACGATCAATCCCTTCATGGTTCTCAATGAATTGGAGAAGGGCTTGCGCGGACATTCACTGATCACCAACGAGGATCAGAAGAAGCGTTTTCGGGAACTCATCGGCGTGGTGAAGCAGGAATACGAGCAGATCGTGAAGAACGAAGTTCAACGCGCGATCAGTGCCGATGAGGACGCGATCACGAAGCTCGCGGGCAACTACATCGACAACATCAAGGCCTACACGCTCAAGGAACGAGTCAAGAACAAGTACACGGGTCAGGATGAGCAGCCCGATGAGCGCCTGATGCGCTCGATCGAGGAGAAGATTGATATTCCGGAGAACCGAAAAGACGATTTCCGCCGAGAAATCATGAACTTTATCGGCGCGAAAGCCGTGGACGGCGAGGAATTCGATTGGCAGAGCAACGACCGACTACGTCGGGCTCTCGAAATGAAGTTGTTCGAAGATCAAAAGGACAGCATCAAGCTCAAGACCCTCGTCAGTGCTGTTGTTGATCGGGAAACTCAAGAAAAGATCGACATCATCAAGTCGCGTCTCATCAAGTACTACGGGTACAATGAAGTGAGCGCGACAGACGTTTTGAACTATGTCGCGAGCATTTATGCGCGCGGGGACGCGACGTAGTCTGTTGGGGGGCTGTCCCAGCCCCCCGATCGTCCGGAAGTAATTCCGGACGATCTCCCCCAACCTCCGCGTGCGCTCCGGCGGCTCCCACTTGGTCGCCGGCGGTGCTGCGCGCGCCTCGTTACTCCTCGCCTTTGAGGCTCGCGTAACTCGTTTTGTGGCTATGGGGCGTGGCACGTCGGCTACGCCTGGTGCGGTGCACATCGCTTCGCTCGTGCGGTGCTGCGCGCGCCTCGTTACTCCTCGCCTTTCAGGCTCGCGTAACTCGTTTTGTGGCTATGGTGCGGGTGCACGTCGGCTTCGCCTGGTGCGGTGCACATCGCTTCGCTCGTGCGGTGCTGCGCGCGCCTCGTTACTCCTCGCCTTTGAGGCTCGCGTAACTCGTTTTGTGGCTATGGGGCGTGGCACGTCGGCTACGCCTGGTGCGGTGCACGTCGGCTTCGCCTGGTGCGGGGGCACATCGCTTCGCTTGTGCGGGGGCACCTCGGCTTCGCCTGGTGCGGGGGCACATCGCTTCGCTTGCGCGGGGGCACGTCGGCTTCGCCTGGTGCGGCGCACGTCGGCTTTGCCTCGTGCTTATTTGAAGGCGGCTTTGTAGGTGTCTTCTTTGAAGCCGACTAGGTGCGTGGTGGGGCCGATGACTAGGGGGCGTTTGATGAGTTTGCCTTGGGTGGCTAGTTCTTCGAGGGCCTGTTTTTCAGTCATTAGGGGGAGTTTCTCCTTGTAGCCTCCCTCTCGGTACACCTGGCCCGAGGTGTTGAAGAGTTTTTGGAGGGGGAGTCCGGTTGCTTTGAGAACTTCAGCGAGCGCCTTCTTGCTCGGGGGCTTGTCGACGATGTGGACGAGCTTGAACTCCACCTTGTGGGCTTCCAGCCATTTGATGGCCTTCTTGCAGGTGCTGCACTGGGGATAGTGGTAGACGGTGACCATTTTCTGAGTCTCAGGCTTTCTTGGCTTCGAGCTGGAGTGACGCGGAATTGATGCAGTAACGCTCTCCCGTGGGCTTGGGGCCGTCAGGAAACTTGTGTCCCAAATGGGCGTCACATTTCGCGCAGCGCACTTCGACCCGCCGCATGCCGTGACTGACATCGACCAGCTCTCGCATTGTTTCTTGAGCTACAGGTTCCCAGAAGCTTGGCCAGCCGCTCCCAGAGTCGTACTTTTGCTCTGAGGAAAAAAGTACAGCTTCACAGCAAATGCACCTGTAAACGCCAGGTGTTTTTTCATCATAGTAAGCGCCGGTGAAGGCGCGCTCGGTGCCGCCTTTGCGCGTGACCGCATACTGTTCGGGGGTGAGCTTGCTTCGAAATTCTTCGTCGCGGCTGTCGTCGGGCATGTCGTCCATGCTTGTCATCATGCCTCCTGACTTCGCGTGGGTCGATGGGGAAGTCGATGGGTAAGGAGTCCGATGAGGGCGCGTCATCTGGCTCGACCCTCAAATGAAACCTTCCATGCAGTGAGTGGTGGTGGCACACTTGCGGCGCATTGGGAGCATACTGGCACAGTTGTGCCTCGACCAATGTTACTCGCCCGCCGCGTTCCCTGCCCGCTTAGTCTCTAGGAGAAACTGTTCATGACTCATCTGACCTTTCGACGTTCGCGTCTTGCTGCTGCCACTGCTCTCGCTTCTTGTTTCGTAGCGAGCTTTTCCACTTCTGTCTTCGCTCAGGACGAAGCGAGTCCTGGAGAGGGATCAGAGATGGAGGAAGGTGGTGTGGATCTGGGGGAGGACGAGAGCGACCTTGAGTCCACTGAAGATCCGGGTCTTGAGAAAGACGCCGACGAGCTCCCTACTACTGCTGAAGAAACACCCGAAGAGGAACATCGCACTGGCGATACTCAGCTCCTCATTGGAGCACGCTACCGCTTGATGATCACTCCGAAATTCCTGATCAACATGTTCGGTGTGGATGGTGGACGAACTGTTGTACTCAATTCCGTCGGCGGGGAATTTGGCGGATATTGGGGAAAAAACGGCAATGGTGTCACCGTGATGGGCGCCGTATCTTACGCTGGCTATGGAATGGAGCCGACTCCATTCAAGGGCAAGAATGACGGGGACGGTGCGTGGGAAATCATCGAGAGCAAGCTCGGCATGGTCTACCTCACGGTCGACGCGATGTGGGATTATCGCATCATCGACAAGCTCAGTCTGAGTGTTGGCTTGGGAGCAGGTATTGGCATTGTGACCGGCACGCTTTATCGCAACGAAGCCTACGTGAACAATACCAATCCTGACATTCCTGCTGACAAGGATTGGCCGAACCTTTCTTATTGTGGCGCAGCTAATCCGGCTATTCCAGGCGATCAGTGCCCCGCCGGCGGCGAGTACGGTGAAGCTGATGCCTGGCCCGTGTATCCCTGGCTCAACGCTCAAGTTGGCCTCCGCTACCAACCCATCGATGAGTTCGTCGGGCGATTCGAAATGGGACTCGGTTCCTCGGGCTTCTGGCTTGGCATTGGCGCGGATTACGCCCACTTCTTGTGAGTCGGAGAGAGGAGCAGGGGGGAATGGGGCGAGAGAGATCACCGTTTCCGGCGCGCTTTGAGCTGCTTCGACCTTTGGGACGAGGGGGTGGCGGTGAAGTGTGGGCGGCGCGGGATCGCGCCACTGGCGATGAAGTCGCCATCAAGGCGCTTCACACGGGCTTCCATCCTTCCGAAGCAGAAGCTCTGATTCGGGAAACCACGATGCTCTCCGGTTTGGAGGGCTTGGGCTTTCCCAAGGTTCTCCAGCTCGGACGCGCGGCGGACGGAAGACTCTTTCTCATTCGTGAGCTTGTCCAAGGCGAAAGCTTTGACGAAGTGCAACGCCGTGACCCTCGTCGAGCTCTTTCGCTGCTTTACTCGGCGGCCGCAGCGCTCACTGTCGTTCATCGTGCTGGTCTGCTTCACGGTGATATCAAGCCGGCAAACTTGATCGTGAGGCCCGATGGCGAGGTCGCGCTGGTGGATTTGGGATTGGCCACAGCTCTTCGCGAAGGTGGAGATAATACTGTCGGTCTCACTCCGCATTTTGCGGCCCCCGAGGTGCAGGCGGGTGGCCCCCTCACCGTCCAAGCTGAAATCTACTCGCTTGGCGTCGTTGTCCGCGATTTGCTCGCTGACGGCGCGGACGCGGAGCTCTCTGAATACTCCTCGGAAGCTCTCGATCATTTGGTGGAGCGCGCGACTCATGCGACTCCGAATCGACGGTTTCCTTCAGCGGATGAGTTCGCCCAGGCCCTTGCTGCAGCCCTCGGCGGGGACGTCACAGCTTTCTCACCGCCTGGGCCTCCTTGGCCGGTGCGAGGTTTCGAAGCAACTGCCTATCACTTTCAGAAGGCGCTCGACGCGCTTGGGAATGGGGAAACTCTTCGGGTCCGTGCGAACCCGGGAAGCGGCTGTTCCACGTTACTTCGACGTGCGTCGTGGGCAGCTGCTCTGGAGGGACGCAGCGTAGCTTACATTGACGAGCCTGCGATTGCTGCAGGCTGGGCCGCCTCGGAAATCGAGGCCTGTGCCCGTCCGGGAGCGCTGCTGTTCATTGATGGTGAGATTGGTGAGCTTGAGAGTGCTCTCGATGCAGCGGCGGAGCGTGGTGCGCAATTGGTGCGCGTCGTCACTGACGAGCGTGATACTGATTTTTTGATCCCCGCGCTCGAGATGCCGGTGGTCGTTGAGCTTCTGCGCGGTGCCTTGCCGGGTATGCCCGAAGAACTCATGCAGCGCCTGGTCGAGCGTGTCGGGGCGCATCCCGGAGCCCTGCGTCAATTCGTTCTCGCAGCGGGGACGTCCCCGGTGGCTAGCCTCGCTGATATCGATCGCATTCTTTCTGGGTCGCGATTGGAAGAAGGGCCTCCTGACCAAGTGGTAGAAGCGTACTTGGATCGCGGCCACTACAACTTGGCCGCGTCGGTGCTCGGCGAACTTGAGCCAGCGAATCCAAAATCCGAGTGGCTTCGCGCCCGCTATGAACTAGCCGCCGGATCGCCTGGTGAATCTCTCCGCTATACGGATCAAGCTCTCGCTCTTGATCCTCAGGAGCGTCTGCGACAGCGCATTTTGGCAACTCGATCGCGCGCGCATCTTGGGCTGGGTTCTTATCAAGAAGCACTGAAAACGCTTGAGGCTGTCGACGAGTGGGAAGTGGAGGCGCGGACGGAGGGGCTGTCCTACCGTGGTCTGGCGCTGACACTTCTTGGTGAAACGAAGCCCGCGCAGGAGGCGCTGGAGCGAGCTTTTGATTCTGCACAGGAATCAGGAAGTCATCGGCTCAAAGCGCTGGTCGGCTCGTCGCTGGCAACAGCTCAGTGGCGTGCCGGTTTGACCGAAGAAGCCGTAAAATCATACCGCGCAGCGATTGATGCCGCACGAGAGGTGGGCGACTCGGGGATGCTCGCTTCCTCTCAGATCAACCTTGCAGGTTTGATGAAGGAGTGTGGTGATCTCGCCATGTCCATTGAGCTTCTCGAAGGCGCAGTGGATGCCGCCACTCGGGCAGGACGACGAACCTCGGTCCAGCAGGCTTTGCTCAATCTTGCCAACACGGATTTGTATCTCGGTCGTCTCGAGCGAGCGCGGACGCAGATCCCGCGAGTGGGCGATCCGCGCGAACTCACGCCAGCCTTGCGTGCTCAGTGGCACGGACTCAAGGCTGAATTGTTTGCTCGTGAAGATGACATAGAAGCGGCGCTGCGAGAATTTGCGGAATGCAGACAGGCTTGGGAGAGCCTGGGCAGGCGGACAGATGCGGCCGAAGCTGCTCTCGAAGCTGTTCTCGTAGCAGGGTCCTACGCGCCAGAAGGAGAACGCTCCTCCTCGCGATTTGTTCCTTCCTTGCGCCTGCTTGAGGGATTGCTCGAGCATGGTCGACGTCTTTTGGAGTCAGAAGAAAATGCCCTTTTCCTTTTAGCCACGGCTCGCGTCGAATATTTCGCGGGTCGCGAACAGCAGGCGGAACTCACTGCTCGTCGAGCCCGCCAGGCCGCCCAGGCTGCAGGAAAACGCGAATGGGATTGGCGTGCGGCGGCTCTTGAAGCACAGATTCTCGATGCGGCGGGCAAGCGAACACGTGCCGCCCGAGTCATTCAAGAAGCTGTCGAAGTACTCGAAGAGATCGGCGCGCGCCTGCCTCAGGATTTGCGCGAAGTGTATTGGAGCGAGCCGAGACGGCGCGCCCTGCGCCAAGCCGGTGCGCCAGAAAGTGGGCGTTTTGTTCAGGCGCCCCGCGCGATCACCTCACACGTGGACGTCGCGACGACCGGACCTGGCTTCGTAGGTGGTTCGGGGACGGACGCCGTTTCTCGCATGACGATGACACCGCTAGAGCGACGTCTAGCGCGAGTTCTTGCGATCAATAGCGATCTCGCGGGGGAAGTTGATCTCGAACGTTTGGCCACCAAGATCGTGGGCCATGCTTGCGAACTGCTCATCGCGGAACGAGGTTACTTGCTGCTCGGTCGCACTAGTGACGAACTCAGCGTGTGCGCCGCGCGCGGCGCGCAAGGTGAAGAGCACAAGGCATTTTCGCGCTCGATTGCCGCGGAGGTGCTGTCCTCTGGTCAGCCGCTCGTCAGTGTAGACGCTGGCCGCGATCATCGGCTTCAAGCATTCGAGTCGGTGCATCTCTCAGCTGTGTCAGCGGTCGCCTGCGTCCCCATTCTGTCTCCTCAAGGTCAGCCCATTGGTGCGCTCTATCTCGAGACTCGCAGCGGGGCTCGCCCGCGTTTTGGCGACGAAGTACCCACTTTGCAGGCTTTTGCCGATCAGGCGGCCATTGCTCTAGAAAACGCCAGGCTCCTGGCTGAATTGCGGAAAAAAAGCGCTGATCTTGAGGAACGAAATGCGCATCTCTTGGAAGCTCGCGCACGCCTGAAAGAGATCCTCGGAAAGCGCACTGCACGACTTCGCGAGGTCAGAAAAGAGCTCTCGAGCACCCGAAGCCAGCTCGCGTCTCACGCGAATTACGGCGGCATGGTTGGCGCGAGCGAGCAGATGAGAAAGCTCTATTCGCTCATTGATCGCGTAAAGGACACGGATGTACCTGTCTTGATCACCGGGGAGAGCGGCACCGGAAAGGAAGTCGCCGCCAGAGCGATTCACGAAGGATCAGCGCGCGGCAAGAGCAAGATGCTCGCTGTGAATTGTGGTGCAATTCCAGAAGCAATTTTGGAGAGTGAACTGTTTGGTCATACTCGAGGCGCCTTCACCGGGGCCGATAGAGATCGCAAGGGACTATTTCGCGAAGCTGATGGCGGGGTGCTTTTCCTTGATGAAATCGGGGAAACGCCAATGAAAATGCAGGCATCTCTGCTGAGAGTGCTGCAGGAGGGCAAGGTGCGAGCGGTGGGCGGCGCTCATGAGGTTCCCATTGATGTGCGTGTGATCTTTGCCACCAATCGCGACCTTCGGGCGGCGGTGGAACGCGGAGAATTTCGAGAGGATCTGCTTTATCGGATTCAGGTTGTTGAACTAGAGCTCCCGCCGCTTCGCGAACGGACGGAAGACATTCCTCTCCTATGCGACCACTTCTTGCAGCGATTTTCTGTTCGCTTCTCTCAGGAAAAAAAGTCGCTGAGTCGAGGCGCAATGACTCGATTACGCAACTATGGCTTCCCAGGGAACATTCGTCAGTTGGAGAACGCCTTATTGAGCGCCTGGGTGCTCTCGGAAAGCGACGTGATTGAGGAAGAAGACATTCAACTCCCCCAGGAACGCGGCGATGAGCCCAGAGCGAGTTCGCGTGAAAGCACTCGTTCAGCGTCCACCTCCCAGCCAGCATCTCCTTCTGAATCTACTCCAGCCGCTGATGGGCGTCCTCAGGCGCCATCTTCCTACGCGTCGAGTCATCATACTTCGGCCCATCAAAGCTCTCAGCGCATGCCCAGGCCGGCTGCAAAGAGAGGAACTTTGTCGGAGCATCAGCGGGGTGAGCGTCGCAAGATCGTCGAAGCCCTTGAAAACACTGGATGGAATCGAGTGAAGGCGGCAGAGCTACTCGATATGCCGCGGCGCACCTTTTACCGGCGTCTCAAGGACTACAACATTCAGTAATCGCGAAGGAAAAGCCTCCCCGCAACTATGCCGGGAGCAACATCGAGCTTCAGCATCGTACTCGAGAAACGAGAAACGGGCTCCCTTGCGAGGAGCCCGTTTCAATTCGACGTGCTAACGCTACTCAGCGAACTGAGATGCGATAGGCAACCTGCTTAGTCGGAGCATTCTTAGATAGCTTGCCCGGGTCACCAGATTTCTCGTTCTTCTCGATAATCGCCTCGAGAGCATCGACTACCTCGGGCGAAGCCTTGGGGCTCAATTTATCGATGGCGCTGAGAGCTACGTAGTAGACAGCACCGTTCTCGATTGATGAGACTCGTTCGAGCAGAGCGTCGCGCGACTTCGTGTCACCCAGAACGCCGATCATGTACGCTGCTTTGATTCCAGCGATTTGATCCTTTTGCGTCTGATACTCGGACTTCTCGACGGCGTTGAGGTAGCAGTCGACCTTGTCGCCGCACTCCTTCACGACTGGGATGGCCGGTTTGACCAAATCCGAGACCTTATAAGTGTCTGCAGCCTTGGAGACTGCTTCCCACTGGTCGGCCTTCGCAACTTTGAGCGCCGAGGTGACCAAGGTTTGCTGCAAAGCAGTCTTGGCCTCTCCGCCGCCGCGAGTCTGTGCTGCACGTTCAAGCATCCAATCGACCAGTCCCGGGTCGAAGTATTGAGCTGCCGATTCCGCCAGGATGGCGAGAGCGGGAGTCCCTTGAATCGTTGCATCGAGAGAGATGCTTTCGAATGCCTTCTTGAACGCAGCCTTGGATGCGTCCGTTGCAGGCATCTTTGGAAGCTCTCGGGCAATCAAAGCCTTATCTGCATCTTCAAGCTTGGTGTCGAGCACCTTGATTAGAGGTTCGATGCCGTCAGCTCGTCCGGCCATACCGATGATAGCCGCTGCGCTCGCAAGCGCCGGGTTGCCTTCGATTTTGTTGTCCGAGCCCGATACTTCTTTGATGCGTTCTTTTGCGAAGGTGACCAGAGGATCGCTCTCGTTCATTAGCTTCGCCGCGCGATCGACTGCAGGCTTTCCGATTTTCACGAGAGCCAGGAGTGCGGTCGGAGCCATGTCGCCCTTGGACGGATCGAGGATGACCTTGATCAAAGGCTCAACAGCTTTGGTGCTCTTCAGCTCGCCTAAGACCTGTGCAGCAGTCAGCTGCCAGAACTGTTCATCGCGGAAGGGGTCGATCAAGTCGCGCTTCTGCTGAGGGCTCTTACCGGAGTTCGGATGCTTGATCTTTCCTCCCAGTTTAGCGATCAGTGCGTCTTCCCAGCCTTCGCTAGGAGAATCGACCATTCCCTTGCTGTAATCCTTGTAGGTGATTCCACCAAGTTGGGTGTGAGCCTTGAGGGCCTCGAAAGCAGCGAGAACGGAAGGAGCGAGCTCCTTGCTTCCCATATCGCCGTAAGCCCGAATGGCCCACTTGATGTCTTGCTCGTCCTTGGTTTCGCGAGGACGCTTGGCGAACTCGTCGAAAGCCTTCTTCAGAGCGGGAACCGCACGTTCATCACGGAAGTCCGCGAGGAGCTTAATGAGATTCACACGGGTCTTCGTGTCGAGATCATCGTAGGAGTCGACATAGACTTGGGTAAGAGGTGGAACGAGTTTGTCCTGCAGCTCTTTCACTGCAGCCTTGTCCTCGGCAGCCTTGGTGGGATCCTTTCCGGGATCGTCCTGGGCCTTGGTCATTGCATCGTCCAAGAACTGGGTCAGGCGTTCTACTGCCTTAGGACGCCATTTGGCATCTTCCAGTTTTTCCAACCAATATTCCGGTTGGTTCTCGTCTTTGCAGCCAACGAGTACAGAAGAGGCGACCACCACAGTCGTGATTGTGGCGGTGCCCAACATGAGTGAACGAATCAGCGCGAGACTTGCGCGCGAGGAACGCAGCATCAATTTTCCTCCCTAAGGTATTCCCGAGAAATCCGGGAGCTGGTGGGGCCAGACGGTACGCTGCTAATCCCGAAACTGTCAACGAATCGGAGCGACTCTCTTGGTCAGCTGCCCATCAAATCCTCATCAGCAGCCCATCAATCAATAAGGTTCCGTAACTGATCAATGACTTGATGATGAAGTGATAGACTCGCAGCAACGGCACCAGCGTTATTTTCCACTCTAGCTGCGCGATAGTCGAGTGGGACGCCTCGAATGTCGGTAAAGACGCCGCCGACGGATCGCACCAGAGCTTCAGGTGCGCAACTATCCCACCGGCATCCGGCGAACTCAGGCGCCAGATATATATCGGCACTTCCGTCGCTCACCGAAGCGACCTTGAGTCCAGTGCTGCCAATCGGAACAATCTCGCCAGGGTTGAGTCGGTCGAGGATCTTCTGATTCAAAGTGGTGCGATGACTTCGCGATGAAACGATTCGTGCTTCATGCATTGGCCGTTCGCTCAATTCAGGTAGGCGCACCTCCGCGCCACCTTTTGCTTTGCGGATTGCGCCCTGACCCACCGTTCCTGCCCAGATGGTCTCTTGCGCGGGTGCATGGAGAACCCCATGGGTTGGAGAGTCGCCTTCCAGCAAGCCAATCATCACAACAAACTGTCCATTTTTGGCAACGAATTCTCGGGTGCCGTCTACAGGATCCACAAAGAATACGCGCTCTGAATTGCGGTAGTCCCCCCAGTCGGCCACGGGGCTTTCCTCGGCGACGATGGGGATGTCCGGAAAAGCTTCGCGCAGCCGTTGGCAAATCAAAGTATTCGCCAGTCGATCGGCTCGTGTCACGGGATCATCTGGTGCCTTAAAGTCCACCGTGAAGTGCGTTTCATAGACTTTCATGATTTCGATCGCAGCATCGGCCGCGATGCGCATCATCTGCTGGAGTATTTCGTTCACGGGAGTCTCGTTCAGCTGTCTCGTTATTGAAAAGTTGAGTCGCTGCGCTTCGTCGAAAAGCGAGGCGCTGGCTTATCGTTCGAGTTCGAAGTTCTTCAACCGACCTTCGAGCGCGCTCATTTTTCCCTCAGAAAGGTAGGGCGGCTCCGCCTGACATTCGCGGACGAGTTGATCGAGTTGTGTGCCGTTGCGTGGCCCCAATACAGCACTTGAGATCAATGGGTTTTCGAGCACGAAACGCACTGCTGCGCTGCGCATCGTGGTGACTTCTCCGGAAACGAGAGGTCGCACCGCATCGAGATGACGAATGCGTTCACGCAAGGCGCCTTCGGGCCAACGGTCAGCGCGATGATCTTGGTAGCGGAACTCTTTGCCTGGAGCCCAGCGTCCAGCGAGCAGCCCGTAGAACAGGACGCTGTGAGCCAACACTCCCGGGTTCAACTCTTTGATGCGGTTTTGAAGAGCGCGAAAGGGTTGCACGGTGAGAATGTTGTAGCTCAGGCTGATGACGGAGGCGCCAGCATCAAGTGCTGCTTCACCGACTTCTGTGCTACCGACGCTGACGCCCCAATGCGAGATCGTCCCCTGCTCGACGAGCTTTGCCATCGTCTCCTTGGCTTCATTCTCCTTGAGTGTTTTGGCGGTGGGGTTGTGGAGCAGAGCAATGATCCGCACGTCGCCTAGCCGTTTGCGAGATTCCTCAGCACAGGCGGTGAGGAAATCACGATCAAAGCGCTTGCGTGCTGGCGTTGCCTGCAGGTCAGTACCCCAACGGATCACGACAGTGGCCTCGCTACCTTTCAGTGCGGTTTTGAGAATTGACGCGCCTTGGTCACTTGAGGCGGCTTGGGGACGAGGCGCTGCTTGAGGCCGCTGTGCTGTTTGAGGCCCAAGTGCGGCTCCAAGGTCGGTCTCGATGCTGCCGAGCGAGTAGCAACTGGCCGTTTCGAAAAGGTTGATTCCCATCGCGCGCGCCCTGTCGATGACTCGCCTCGCTTCGCCCGGAGTTATCGGGCCGTAGCCGTCGCCAGAAATTCCCCAGGTACCCAAGGAGAGTTCGGAGACTTGAATTCCTGTGTCTCCCAGTGGTCTTTGCCGCATGGCGCCTCCTATACCATCGTCCGCAGGTCATCGCTCGGGCCATGCTCCCCTATGGCGCATCTCACAACCCGCAGGGTGGCGAGATGCGCTCAATCGGCAACACTCTACATCGAATAAACTGCTAGAAATGGCTCCGCCGACGCTCGCCTCACCCCTTGCGGGTGAGTGGCGGCAGGGCCCCAGTAGGTTGTGAGATGTAGCCTAGCTCGACAACAGCCCGACTGCGTGGAAAGAAGCTCCGCGATGCGAGTTGACCCTTACGCTCATTGCCCTCGACTTCCAGAGGAAGGCCCGATTGATCCTCGAAATGTCTTTCTTGATGAAGACGGTGTGGGCTTGCCTGCTGGTGAAAATCTGGCGCCCGTTGAGCTAGAAATCGGACCTGGACGTGGCTGGTTTACCGTTGAACGCCTCGAGCACGATGCTGAAACGCGCGTGGTCGGGGTGGAAATCAAGCGCAAATGGGCAACGATCGTTGATGAGCGATTGAAGAAGCGAGGGCTCGCCGGACGTGGCCGAGTATTCGCAGAGGACATCAAACTGGTGCTTCCGCGTTTTGCTGATGCCTCTCTCAAGATCGCGTACCTGCATTTTCCCGATCCCTGGTGGAAGAAGCGGCACGAAAAGCGCCTGGTTCTGGCCGATCCGCTTTTGGTTGAGCTTTCACGCGTCCTAATCCCTGGGGGCGAGCTCTTGATTCAAACCGACGTTTTCGAGCGCGCAGCTGAATATGAGGCTGTCGTTGCGGAGTGCAGTGCCTTTGAGCCTTGGGAGGCCAAGCCCCGGGTAGACGATCATCCTCATGTGGCCCGCTCACCCCGAGAGAGAAAGGCCATTGAGTACGAGCTTCCGGTGGTTCGTCTGCGCTACCGCAACTTGGGCCCGCTTCGGTCAGAAAAGTAAACGGTTCTTTCCTCAAGTTTTCAGGGAAAATCCTCCGGTCGAGCCCTTTTCGTTGCCAGTCTGGGGCGGCTCACGGTACCGTGTCAGCGTGCTGAATCGGCTTTGTTCTTCTTTCGTTCTTGGCAGTTTGGCGGTGCTCAGCTGCCTGGGCGCCCCGGGTTGCCAGAATTATCGGGATCAGCTTCAGCGCGGCCAAGGCTACTACGAGCAGAACCAATATGAGACTGCCCTCGCCGTGTGGCGACATCTAGAAGCCGATCAAGCCTCGCTGACTCCCACCGAGGTGGTTCGCTACTGCTACCTACGCGGAATGACGGATTACCGCCTCGGGTACCGAGAGGACTCTCGCTATTGGCTCGGCCTGGCGAAGGCTGGTGAGAAGAAGGCCAGTGGGGCGTTGCTCTCAGAGGAAGTGAAGCGGCTGGATCTGACTCTCGAGGACCTCAACGTCGAAGTCTTCGATCCTTCACAGGCGGGACGTTCTCGAGAGCAAGCGCTGGGCGATAGCTGTCAGTGGACGAGTGATTGCGAGACAGGATTTGCATGTCAGGAAGGCGTATGCATTCAGTCGGAGGTGAGCTCAAGTGCTGCTGGGAACGCGACTCCCTGAGGGATTGAAGGTGCTTCGTCCTGCGGAATCGTTTCGCCAAGACGGGTGGTACTTCGGCGGCTTTCATCGAAGACCGATTTTTGCTGCGTTGGGGATTTTGCTCTCTGGTTGCGGGCAACCACAGGTTGCGAACTCTCCCAAAGCCGGAGAAAACGTGCAGCTGAGGGTGCCGACTACGGTGGTGACTCCGCATGAGTCGCTCGATGTGATCCAGCTGCTGCAGCGTGCTGATGAACACCTAAAGAGTGAGCGATTTGATAGTGCAATTCGCGACTACAAAGTCGTGAGCGAGACCGCTGTAGAAAAACCGAACAGGCTCAAGGGGTTGTTCGGTTGGGCGACTGCTCTTGACCTCGCTGGAGTGCCCGGGCACGCCCTTGTGACCTATTCCAGATTCGTCAAGGAATCTGAGCCGGGTACGGCAAGGAGTACGGCTCAGGTGCGAATGGTGCGGCTGCTCGTTTATTTGGAGCGCTATGCTGAGGCGAGCAGACTTTCCCAGGAGTTGAGTTTTTCTGACGGTCGCGCCGTTGAAGGGGCAGATCGCTCTGTCGAACTTCAGCCGGGTCAGCGTGTGGTGCTCTATGCTGCGCGAGCGCTGGGCGCGCTTGAGCAGAGCGACCTGGAGAATGCTGAAATCAATATCGCTCGCGGGCGAACGATCATTGAACGGGAAGGCTTGGATCGGGTTGGCGTTCCTTCAACCGACGTCGCTGCACTCTACTTCTCTTTGGGCGAGCTCCGACGCGCGAGAGCCGAAGAGATAACATTTGACCCGATTCCGCCGGATTTTTCCCAAGCCCTTGAGCAACGCTGTCAATTGATTCTCGATGCGCAGTCGGCCTTCTCCGAGGCGATGCGATCCAACAACGCTCATTGGTCCTCCATGTCCGGTGTGCGTGTGGGACAGCTTTATCAGTCCCTTCACTCCGATTTGATGGAGATGCCTCGGCCCGATAGCGCGAACACCAGCGAAAAGAAGAAGCTTTTTGAAGGAGCGATTCGGCTTCGGTACTCAATCCTACTTCGTAAAGCGGTGTCGATGATGAGAGCGACGGTCGCGATGCTCGAAAGGACGGAAGAGAAAAGCCGTTGGCGGGACAAAGCCGTGGAGAGCTTGCGGGAAATTGAAAAAGCGGAACGCGAAGAAGAAGCAGCGATCGATGCGTTGCCCTACTCGCGCGGCCAGCTCCAGCAGGTTCTCGACGAGATGAGCGAGCGCGCGCGCGCTTCGGAGGTAGATGGGTCATAAGTGACCTCAGTCAGACGACTGGCTTGTTTGGTCCCTCGGATCCGATCGACAGTTCAAACTTCCCGTTTGAAGTCATCGACTTCGACCTCCTGAACCGGCGATCTTTCGCTAGGTATGAAAGATGCTTGACTCAGCGAAAAGCTGGGGCTAACCCACGGCACCCCGAAGAGGAGCACTCGCCCAGTTTGTCCCTCAGCCGGTTCTGTTTCGAAATCAACTTCGTCACGGAGTCAGTTGCAGGTGCTAAGGGAGAGTTTTTCTTCTCAGGACTTTCTAGGGGAACCGAACTTCAAGAGAAGACAACCTTCTGGCGGAGAGACGGACCCATCGCCCCACTCCGGGGCATTAACCATCGTAAAACCGTGCAGCCTCAACAGACCCTCGAGTCCGTCGGCTCTTTCGTCCTATCGGGATCAAGGAGTGAGGGTGAGATCTGTGCGCTCGCTGGTGTAGCTCAATTGGTAGAGCACCGGTTTTGTAAACCGAAGGTTAGGGGTTCAAGTCCCCTCCCCAGCTCAGGCTCTGCTGTAGGGTCAACAAAACCGGCGACTACAGTGGCTTGTCATATGACAGTGGCTTGTCATGAGTCTGGAGTTCGTCACAATCAGGTGGGTTGCCCGAGCGGCCAAAGGGAGCAGGCTGTAAACCTGCCGGCGTTAGCCTACGTTGGTTCAAATCCAACACCCACCACTAACATCACTGTCATTGGCAGTGATTTCGCGGGAGTAGCTCAGTTGGTAGAGCGTCAGCCTTCCAAGCTGAATGTCGCCGGTTCGACCCCGGTCTCCCGCTCCGCAGCTTCCTCTAGGGAAGTCTGCGATTCCACCAGTAAAATTGCCCACATAGCTCAGGTGGTAGAGCGCGTCCTTGGTAAGGACGAGGTCACCAGTTCAAATCTGGTTGTGGGCTCCCCAATCGATAAGTTTGCCCCATTTTTGGTGGCAGACTTTGTCGGCTTGGAACAACTTGGCAGTCGACTTTAGTCGGTCTCTTGCCATCTCATCCGCTTCGATCCTGGCTCTCCACGAATTGTTTTTTGGCTCTCCACGAATTTTTGACTGTTCATAAATTTTTGGAATCGGCAGCACACTCCGCAGAGCTTTAGATATATCAAGGTAATCATGGGCAAAGAAAAGTTTGAACGCACCAAGCCCCACTTGAACGTGGGGACGATCGGCCACATCGACCATGGCAAGACGACGCTGACTGCAGCACTCGTCAAGGTCCAGGCAGACGACGGATTGGCAAATGAGATCAAGTACGCCGACATCGCCAAGGGCGGTATCGTACGTGACGACACCAAGACGGTGACCATCGCGGCCAGCCACGTGGAGTACTCGACGGAAAACCGTCACTACGCACACGTCGACTGTCCCGGACACGCCGACTACGTGAAGAACATGATCACCGGAGCTGCCCAGATGGACGGCGCAATCCTCGTGGTTTCTGCTGTTGACTCGGTGATGCCCCAGACCCGTGAGCACGTTTTGCTTGCTCGTCAGGTAGGCCTGAACCACATCGTTGTTGCGCTCAACAAGTGCGATGCAGTGGAAGACGAAGAGATGCTGGAACTGGTGGAAATGGAAGTTCGTGAACTTCTTTCTGCCTACAAGTTCGACGGCGACAACGCGAAAATCTGCCAGGTAGCTGCTCTTCCTGCACTCAACGGCGACGCGAAGTGGGTCAAGAGCATCAAGGACCTGCTCGCCACCATCGACGTTGAGGTTCCTGAGCCTGAGCGCGAAATCGACAAGCCCTTCCTGCTCGCAGTAGAAGACGTGTTCTCGATCAAGGGTCGCGGCACTGTGGCCACCGGTCGTATCGAGCGTGGTGTGGTCAAGGTTGGCGACGAAGCTGCCATCGTTGGTTACGGTTCAGACACCAAGACGATCGTCACGGGTGTTGAGATGTTCCGCAAGCAGCTCGACCAAGGTCAAGCTGGCGACAACGTGGGCGTTCTGCTCCGCGGCATTGAAAAAGACGGCATCGAGCGCGGCCAGGTATTGGCTAAGCCCGGTAGCATCACCCCTCACACCAAGTTCAAGGGCGAAGTTTACGTCCTGAAAAAGGAAGAGGGCGGTCGTCACACTCCGTTCTTCACCAACTACCGTCCCCAGTTCTACATCCGTACGACTGACGTGACCGGTTCCTGCATGTTGCCCGAGGGCGTGAAGATGGTGATGCCTGGTGACAACATCACGATGGAGATCGAATTGATCACCCCCGTGGCACTCGAAGCTCAGATGCGCTTCGCAATTCGCGAAGGTGGCCGCACCGTCGGCGCCGGCGTCGTTTCCGAGATCCTCGTTTAAAGTAACTGAACAGTGGCTGGGCGACGAAAAAGTTCTACCCGAACAGCAGTCGCTCTCAGCTGCACCAAGTGCGGGAGCCGTAACTACAAGACAACTAAGTCGCTTTCTGCCGAAGGGCAGATGTCTCTGAAAAAGTTTTGCCGAGCTTGCGGCACCCACACAGTTCACATCGATAGCAAATAACTTCGGTCCCTTGGGGCCGACAAAGCAGAGCCTGCAACCCCCAAATTGGGGAGCGCAGGCTTTGTTGCCCGGAAAGCCGGGTACCTGCACAGGGGTTTAGCTCAGTTGGTAGAGCAGTGGATTCCAAATCCACCGGTCGGGAGTTCGAGTCTCTCAGCCCCTGCCCTTCATCACTTCTTTAAAGTTTCCCAGCATGTCCGATACTGAAAAGCCAGACGCGCCCGAAGAGCCGGCATCTTCCGATGAGGAAGCAACGTCCGAGCTTCGCTCCGAAGAGGGCGAAGAGCGTGCGCTTGCTGTGTCTGATGGCGAAGTGGGAATCACTGAAGCGGGTGGCGAGGCAACAAGCGAGGAGGAGCTGGTCGCTGGACACGTTGGTGTCGAGCGTTATGTCCACGCAGCATTCTTCGCGTTCGGAATTCTCACTGCTTATTTAAGTGGGAAAGTGCTTCTCAGCGCCTGGAATTCGCTCGCAGATTGGCCGATGGCCGTCAAATCTCTCCCTTTTCTCATCCAGTATGGGGAAGATGAGAGGGCAAGCCTAACCCTGGTCATCGGTGCAGTTGTGGGCGTCGTGCTCGTTTTGCGCTACTACCGCCGGCCCACCGTGAGGAGCTGGGCCACCGCGGTGGCCAGCGAGCTCGCCCGAGTAACTTGGCCGAGCAAAGAAACAGTGACTAACGGAACCATTGTGGTTCTGGTCGCTGGAGCAGTCGCAACACTTTACATTGCGCTGCTCGATCGCCTCTGGGGCTACCTGACGAATTTGGTTTACGGAGCATGAGCTCGAACTTCGAAAGCTCGGAAGCAAAAATGTCCTCGGAAGATGTGACCACAGAAAACGCTAACGAAAGCGCAGTAGAAGGCAGTGCCGCAGTCCAGGACGGCAGCGCTGCAGAAGCGGAGCGTGCCAAGAAGTGGTACGTGGCGACGACCTATTCCAACTATGAGAATAAGGTGAAGTCGGCTCTTCAAGAGCGAATTCGTCAGTTTAAGATGGAAGATCGCTTCGGCGAAATCCTTATCCCGACTGAGCAAATCACGGAGACGCTGAAGAGCGGCAAACAGCGCGTTCGCAGCCGAACAACTTTCCCCGGTTACATCTTTGTCGAGATGTTGATGGGAGAAGACGCGTGGCATGTGGTGAAAGACACACCCAAGGTCACGGGCTTCATTGGCAACAACAGGCCACAAGAAGTTCAACCTCCCAGTATCGATGGTCTGCGTAAGGGCATCTCTGAGGGGACTTCGAAGCCGAAGCCGAAATACGAATTCCACGAGGGCGACGAAGTGCGCGTAGTCGTGGGTGCGTTCGCCAACTTCTCGGGCACCGTCCAGGAAGTGAACGCAGACAAGCAGAAGCTCAAGGTTAAGGTGAGCATCTTCGGACGGGATACCCCCGTAGAACTCAGTTTTTCCGACGTAGAAAAGCGATAAGAAGCGAGCAAAAACATGGCTGCCTCAAAGAAGAAGATTTCCGGATACATCAAGCTGCAGATCCCGGCCGGTAAGGCTAACCCTGCACCCCCCATTGGTCCCGCGCTCGGTCAGCACGGCGTGAACATCATGGGGTTTTGCAAAGAGTTCAACGCTAAGAGCCAGAAGCTCGGAGAAACCATCGTGCCGGTGATCATCACCGTTTACGCCGATCGTTCTTTCAGCTTCATCATGAAGTCGGCTCCGGCCAGCATCCTGATCAAGCAGGCGCTTAAGTTGAAGTCGGGCTCAGCTGAACCGAACAAGAATAAGGTGGGCAAGCTCACTTGGGACCAGGTCAAAGAGATCGCCAAGATCAAGATGGAAGACATGAATGCTTCCGACCTGGATTCAGCATCAAAGAGCATTGCTGGCACCGCGCGCAGCATGGGCGTTGACGTCTACTAAATGCGCTTCGATTTGAGCGTTGCGCTCAAACCGAATTCCTTCAAGAAATCTTCGGATTTCCCCTCATCAGTTTACTGGTTCGACTGTCTTCCTTCGGAATGTGCAGTGACAGAACCAGGAGTCGAAAGACGAACCTAAATGCCGAAAAAAGTTGCAAAGAAGAGGGCGGAAGCTCTCGCCGGTTATGAGCGGCAAAAGTTTTATCCAGTGGATGAAGCTGTCGATGTCGTTCAGAAGCTGGCCTACGCAAAGTTCGACGAAAGCGTCGACATCGCGGTGCGCCTCGGAGTCAATCCGAAGCACGCCGATCAGATGGTACGTGGTGCGGTCGTGTTGCCTCATGGCACTGGAAAGACCGTTCGCGTTGCTGTCTTCGCAAAAGGCGAGAAAGAGAAGGAGGCCCTCGATGCAGGAGCTGACTTCGCTGGCGCCGATGAGTTGGTCGCGCTTGTCCAAGGTGGCATGCTCGACTTCGATCGCGTGATCGCGACACCCGACATGATGGGTGCTGTTGGTAAGCTCGGTCGTGTTCTTGGTCCCCGTGGCTTGATGCCGAACCCGAAGGTGGGCAGCGTGACGATGAATGTCGCTCAAGCTGTTGCCGAGGCAAAGGCTGGTAAAGTTGAGTACCGTGTCGACAAGGCGGGTGTCGTGCATGCACGCATCGGTCAAAAGTCGTTCAGCAAAGAAAAACTGACCGAAAATGCCCGCGCTATGGTGCTTGAGCTTCACGCTCGACGCCCAGCGACTGCCAAGGGGGTGTACGTGAGAAGCGTAACGGTTTCGAGCACGATGGGCCCTGGCGTCCGCGTCGAGCCGCATTCGGTCTCCGTTGCCACTGAGGAGGAGAAGGCATGATTCGCACTGAAAAAGAAGCAGCCGTTGCTAGCATCCGTGATGGATTTGCGCAGATGAGTTCTGCGGTATTCGTCAACTATGCTGGTCTGACTGTGGCTCAGGTCGAGGACTTGCGTGCCAAATTCCGTGAACGCGGAGTGAAGTACCAGGTGCTCAAGAACACCCTGATCCGCAAGGCCCTTGCTGATGAGAGCTTCGTCGATGATTTGACGGAAAAAGCACTCAAAGGCATGACCGGTGTGGCGCTTTCCTATGAGGAGCCGAGCGCAGCTGCTCGTATTCTTAAGGAATTCGTCAAAGGCAACGACAAGCTGAAGATCAAAGCTGGTCTGATGGACGGCGCGGTTCTCGATGCGAAAGCTGTTGAGACCCAGTTGGCAACCTTGCCAAGCAAGGACGAAGCTCGCGCTACGCTCCTCGCTCAGTTCATGGCACCTGCTCAGAGCTTCGTGCGTTTGATCAATGCGCCCGCTCAAAACTTCGCTCTCCTTCTCGAGGCGAAGCGCACCAAGGATGCTGGCTGAGCAGCAGTCGCTGTTTTTAGCCTCTCCGCAATCAACTCCCTCTGCGTCGGACTCGAAACTTCGAGGGCGGCGCCGAAGTCAAACTGAAAATCAAAAAGTAAAGAACGTCATCGACCGCATGGGTAACTCCCATTGCGGCAGTTCAAGGAGCACCCAAAATGACCGATATTAACAAAGAGCAGGTTGTCGACTACCTGTCCAACCTCCCCGTTATCCAGATCGCAGAACTCGTTAAAGAGCTCGAAGAAAAGTGGGGCGTTAGCGCTGCACCCGTAGCCGTCGCTGGCGGCGCAGCACCTGTAGCAGCCGCTGAGGAAGCTGAAGAGAAGACCGAGTTCGACGTAGTTCTCGCCGATGCTGGCGCGAAGAAGATCAACGTGATCAAGGTAGTTCGTGAGATCACCGGTCTTGGCCTCAAAGAAGCCAAGGATCTCGTTGAGGGCGCACCCAAGACCCTCAAAGAAGGCGTATCCAAGGATGACGCTGCAGACATCAAGAAGAAGCTCGAAGAAGCTGGGGCTAAGGTCGAGGTTAAATAACTCGATTTTGGCTTATCAGTTGACTTCGATGGCCGCGCGGCGCCCCACCATTTCGGGTGGGGCTGCCAGCGTGGGCCTGCAATCGTGAGGGGATTGCCTTGCGGGGCGGCGCGGACTCAATCAAGAGTCCCATGTCGTAGCCCGCTTGGTGTGTTTGGAGAATCCGAAAATGGCGTCCAAGGTCCAATCTAATTTTCGACATCGTACGAATCTCGGAAAAGTAAATTCCATTGTCGATGTTCCGAATCTCATCGGTATTCAGAAGCGCAGTTACGACAAGTTTCTGCAGTCCGATATCGATCCGAAGGAACGTGACGAAATCGGCTTGGAAGGAGTCTTCAAGGGCGTCTTTCCGATCAAGGATTTCGACGGCACAAGTGAGCTTGTGTACGTTGGATACAGCCTTGAGCGGCCCAAGTACGATGTAGATGAATGCCGCCAGCGAGGCATGACCTTCGCTGCACCCATCAAAGTGACCACCCAGTTGATGGTCTACGATGCGCGTGAAGGCGGGGAACGAATCGTTCGCGACATCAAGGAGCAGGAAGTTTACTTCGGCGAAATTCCTTTGATGACCGAAACCGGTACGTTCATCATCAACGGCACTGAGCGCGTTGTCGTGTCTCAGTTGCACAGAAGTCCCGGCGTGTTCTTTGACCACGACAAGGGCAAAACCCACTCTTCAGGCAAGCTGCTCTACTCCGCGCGAGTCATTCCTTACAGCGGCTCCTGGCTCGACTTCGAGTTCGATCACAAGGACATCATCTATGTTCGTATCGACCGTCGTCGCAAAATGCACGCGACCGTGTTGCTTCGTGCTCTCGGGCACAGCGCGCAGGACTTGCTCACCTACTTCTATGACACCGAGACGATTACGCTTGGTGAAGGGGAAACGGCGAGCAAGACGGTCGAATTTGATCTGCTTCTGGGTCAGCGTGCGACTCGCGACATCAAACACGATGGGAAGACCCTCGTACGTCGCAACACGAAGTTTACTCAGAGCGCGATTCGCAAG
>CAVQAT010000001.1:0-458484 GCA_963710555.1 uncultured delta proteobacterium | reverse complement strand
CAACGTACCCGTCTGACCGTGAGCCCCTAGCACCGGATGAAGTCGCGCGCTTTGATGGGAGGCCCCTTCAAGTAGCTGGTTTCCAGCGATCTGGCAGCAGCTCATCGATCTGAGATGCTGGATGAGACGACACTCGTCGCATCACATCTGCAAGGTATTCGAGCGGATTCACACCGCAGGCGTCGCAGGTGGCAATCAAGGAGTAGATCCCCGCGATGTTTTTTCCGGCAGTCTCGGTGCCGACAAACAGGAAGTTCTTTCGCCCGAGCGCAACGACGCGCAGCGCTCCCTCAGAGCGATTGTTGTCCACAGGGATGCGTGCGTTTTCGAGAAAACGTGTCAGCTCCTTCCAGTTTTTCAGGGCGTAACCAATGGCGGTCCCCATCGCACTTTTTGGTGCGTGCTGACCCTTCTTTGCTGTCAGCCACCGGTGCAAATCTTCCATCGCGGGGCGAGCCCGCTTCTTTCTCAGCTCCAGATGCGCATCGCTTCGCGCGATGTTCTGTTCTTTCGCGTCGTGCTCGACGCGATACACACGCTGGATGGTGGCCAGTGCTTCATCCGTGCTGCTGTCGGCTTCTCTTGCTTCAAAAAGCTTTCGTCGAGCATGCGCCAAGCAACCTGCTCGGGTTCTGCCATCAATTCCGGTCACTGAGTTGTAGCCTGTGTAGGCATCCACCAGCAGAGTGCCCGTGGTCGAGCCCAATACTTCACGGGGTGTTTTGCCGCTGCGATCTCGACTGAAGCGATAGCCAATGAGATTTCCGGCGATAAATACCCAGATCCACGCCTTGCCTGACTGATGAATCAGTTTGATGGTCGTCTCGTCGGCGAGCACCACTTCATCTTCTGCGATGCGCTCAAAAAGTCTGTCGCACAATGGCAGGAGAAGCTCCGCATGACGATGCAACAGTTCGTTCATCGTGGCTCGGCTGATGTTGAGGCCCGCGCGCTTGTATTGTTTTTCCAAACGATAGAGTGGAATCGAATCACCGCACTTGCTCACCATCAGGTGGGCGACGAAACCTTCGCTGTAGCGACTACCCTCGCTCGCTTTCTCTGGAGGAGGGGCCGTGATGATGTAATCACCACAACTGCACTTCAGGGTTTCTCGTCTGTATACCCTGCGACGAAAATAGCCTGACACGAAATCAGTTACGACACTTGTTTTGCCTCGGCCGACCGGCTTCAGCTGCTCCTTGCCACAGCTCGGGCAAGTGCATTGCTCCTTAGGCACCGGAATGTCGATCTCGATGGTCTCGATCTTCGTCTTAGCGAGTTCGTTTTCTCGCCTCTTTCTCAGGGCTTCTGCCTGCTGCGCGCAGCGGTCCTCTTCACGCTTCTGCTTTCGAGCCTCACGCTCCAGAGATGGCAGCTTCTCTGACTTTTTACCGTAAGCCCGCTTGTTCATGGCGGCGAGCTGCTGTTGGAGTCGGTCAGTTTCCGCTGCGCTTTCCCTGAGCTTTTCTTCCAGATGACGCGCGTACTCTTGCCAATCGCAATCGTGCTTTTTGTCTTCAGGAGGGGCCACCTGTGATTTAGATCAAAGAGCGATCCGTTTGTCGATCCCCCTGCTTACATTTTCCTCAACTTTTCTTGGCGGCTTCCAGGGATTGGACTTCTTCACTTTGCTGAAGTCGATTCCGTCGAGGAGCATTGCCAAATCCGCTCCACTCATGACGACCTCCTTGTCCGCATGCGCAGGAAGCTTGAAGCAACCTCGTTCCAACCTCTTGTAGTACAGAACAAATCCGCCGCGCTCCCAAAACAGGACTTTGCAGCGGTCCTTTCGACGACCGACGAACACAAAGAGATCTCCATCGAATATCTCGTGACGCTCTCGCACCAAGTTGCCGAGCCCATCAAATCCTTTGCGCATGTCGACGGGCTCCGTCCACAAGTAGACCGCGACCTTGACAGGAACACTCAGCACGCTCGCAACGCCCCCGCGAGCTTCGCGACATATTCCGGTGCTGTGTCGGTCGAGAAACGGACGACCACACCAGCAACTTCCAATGCCAGTAGGTCTTCGCTCGGATAGTGCGGCGTAGCGATCCGCACTGGCACTAGAGCCGCTCGCTCTGAAGCCCGTGGAGTTGCGCCCCCGCGCTCTGCTCGAAGCTTGTAAATCCAGTAACCCAGAGCTGCAAAGCCCACCCCAAGCTCCTTGGCGCTCTCAGCGCGCGTCTTGCCGCTCGACTCCGCCCGCGCAACTGCCTTCTCCCAAAACTCTCGACCTTGCTGTTTGCTTTTCATGGCCAACAGCTTGCCAAAATGAAGTGCCGCCTCGCTACGCGTCCGCGGTCAGACGGCTACCCAACAACGACATCATGACGACTCTTGCAAACGGGCTAAATATTCCTTTCGCCAAGGTGGGTGGACTCGGTGATAGCGACAAAGAGTACGGCGAGCTGAACCACGGTCCCATCACCAAAATGCTGAAGGCATAAGGAACGGCCATGAACTACTTGAAACGAACAAAAAGCCGAATGCAGCTAGCCCTACTTGCTCCAGGCGTAGCTGCAGCAATGTTGCTCGTCGCATGTGAAGGACAACTCGGATCTTTCGGAGATGCCGCAAATCAGACGGAGTCCTCCCCGGTCAAGACGCCAAGTGACCGTCCATTCGGGGCTGGCGGCCCGCTAGGTTCAGGAGAAACAGTCGGCCCCGAGGACACATCAACGCCCCTCGCACGCCTCACGAACAGCGAGTTCATCAACAGCGCCAAGGCTTTGCTCGACCTGCCCCACGACACGCTCTTGCCTCAGGATACGACGAAGCTTTTGGCGGTGGAGCCAGTGGTTCGCGGACTCGAAAGTGACGCCCACAGTCAACATCTGACTCGAGTGACTTTGGCAGGCTACACAGCTTTCGCCGATGCTCTGACAGATGCGTTTCTTGAAGGCATTGAGTCCCAGGAAGATCTCGCCGCCCGCCTGAATTGCGATGGCTTAGAGGACAGCGCGGACGACATGGGCCGCTGCATTCGAAGTTTCATGAAAGGTCTGGTTCCCAGGGCGTATCGCCGCGACGTGACCTCCGCGGAGCTAGCGGAAGTTGAAGGATTGATTGACAGCGTCGACGACGTCCTTTCAGATCTTTCTGAGGAACCGGAATCACTCTCTTCTCATCTGTTACGGCTCAGAACGGGCATTCGCCAGCTACTCATTTCGCCACACTTTTTGCTGATGATCGAGCACGGCGAGCAGGCGACCGAACCGGATTCCCGGGCGCCCCGACGTCTCAGCGGATTCGAGATTGCTACGCGACTGTCATACGTTGCAACAGCTTCTTCGCCGGATGAAGAACTCCTTGAAGCCGCCCGACAAGGGGAGCTCGTTGATCCGGAAATGCGACTTGAACAAATGACCCGACTTCTTGAGAGCGAAACGGGACAGCAGCATTTCACGCGAACTCTCGCCAACTGGCTCGGCGTCAATCCTGAGGTAGCAAGCTCGGAGGAAATCACCGCGCTGAACGAGTTCATCAACGCATGGTTCTTCGAGGAGCAGCCATTCAGCGAGTTCTATCAAGGAATGGTCACGGTCAAACACGTCGATGAGACGACTTCAGAAGAACCTTTCGGTGTTCTCGGAACCGGAGCATTCATCGCTTCGCACAGCACGTATCCCACGCCTGCGTTCATCACTCGCGGCGTCTTCGTCGTCGAGAGCCTGCTCTGCGGCCAACTACCCGACGACGTTCCTGCAGCGGCGATCGATGGCGCGGAGGCCACTGAGCTTGAGATTTTCGAGAACCACGCCAAACAACCATGTGCGACCTGCCACGTGGCCTTTGATAACTACGGAGCCGCTTTCCAACAGTTCGACACGGAAACCGGACTCTACGACCCGGACGACGACAAGCTCGGCGGCGGATTCGAGCTGTACGAGTTCGAAGGGATCTCAGGCACAGTCAGCAACCTTTCGGATCTCGGAGAAGCGTTCGGCACAAGCAGTCGAGCTCCCGATTGTATGGCAGAGCTCTGGTATCGCCATGCGGTACGCCGCGGATTCAACGCGGCCGATGGTGATCGGAAAGCGCTTGACGCAGTCGTGGGTGCTTGGATGGACACAGGAGACACCAGCATGAAGTCACTGCTGCGAGTCATTGTTGCGTCCGACGACTTCATCACTCTCGTTCCGGGTGGATGAACCGTTGAGCGCCAGCAGCCTGCGTCAGAAATCTCAAAGAACTGTCCTCATCTCAAGCTTACCTGCCTGATCGTTGGCCCTGGTTCGTCTGTCGGCTCATGCCGAAATCACGCTTTGGGCTCGTATGTTCGCTTTTCCTCATTTTCGCCGCCTGCTCCCAAAGAGCAGAGGAAGAGTGCGTAACTAATTGCGATGAGGCCCCGGGAACGGGGACGGGCGGTTCGACTGGTGGCTTTGCGATGAGCTCGGGAGGAGGCGTTCAGCTGGGCAGCGGCGGTACCGATGAGACCGCTGGGGTCGGTGGCGGCCTTGCCGCCACTGGCGGCGCCACAGCCACAGGGGGAGCGGCCGAGATGCCCGAGCCGAGCAGCGGTGGACAGTCGGGACTCGTGCTTGAGGGAGCGCCTCCAGCCGACGCTGCGTACCCCGCAATAGCAGCGCATTGGCAGCTCTTGCCTGACGACGCCGAGTTCACAAGCTTCGCCGGGGAAGAACCATTCTTCATCGCTCCTTTGCGCAGCGAAAACTTCCCCGCGGATTTCGATTACTGCACCGCGCCAGGCGGTGATGCCGAACTGAACCAGAAACAACAGTTTGCTCGCGCGGTACTCAAGGCAGAGCTGAAGACTTGGTACTACGATGTAACGCTCAATAGCGTCCCTGAGGAAGATGGCGAGACACCGTATCAGCTACTCATCAACGGTGAAGTGGTTCGCGAGTTCACCACTCCCCCAACCGGAACTCTCGGTGCGGAAGATCGAAAGCTCTTTGCTCACGTTTGGGAACACGTTCCCATTGAAGAAGGCAGCGAGGTGGAGGTGCGCGCCCGAGCGCAGAGTAACTTATTGATTGTCGAGGGAGCCGCTTGTCGAACAGGGGCCGGATTCAACGACACTTATGCGTGGGCCCGAGGTCGCTTTGACGGCCTGGTCCTCAAGGCGTCGGCGCTTTCTCTGCAATAAATGACAGGTGCCCGCGGTGGCGCTTCCTGCCCCTCGCATTCGTCCGGTACCCCTCGGCTGATCTGGCCGAAAATGGAAAAGGCCGCTGATTCCAGCGGCCTTTTCCTACTCATGTTGAGAACTCACTCACTGCGAAACAGGTGTTTGAAGTTGTTCCATCACCTGATCCAGATTGAAACTTGCGGCCTTTTGGCGTGGCGGAAAGTCCTTGAAGGTCTGCATGAAGTTGCCGACATAGGCCTGCGCAGGAACGAGCAAGAATGCGTGATCCAACATCCAATCCCAATAGGTGTTCGACGTGACGTCGGCCCTCTCGTAGGGATCGGTGCGCAGGTTGAAGATCTTGGGCAAACGAAGCGAGGTGAACGGCTCGGCCCACACCTGCAAGGTACCCCGCACGCGTTGTTCTTTGAACACGAGCTTCCAGTTGTCGTACCGCACTCCAGTGAGGTCGCCGTCGTCGGAAAAGTAGAAGAAGCTCTCACGCGGTGGGGTCTTGGTCTCGCCGGTTAAGTAGGGCAGGAAGTCGAAACCATCGAGATGGTTCTTGAAGCTGCGACCATTCGCGTTGAAGCCCTTTTTGAGTTTTTCCTTGATCTCTTTGTCACCAGCTGCCGCGAGCAGAGTCGGCATCCAGTCCATGTGAGACATGATGGCATTGGAAACGGCTCCCGCTGGGATCTTGCCGGGCCAGCGCACCATCGCTGGTACGCGGTAAGCGCCCTCCCAGTTCGAGTTTTTCTCGTTGCGGAAAGGGGTCATTCCGCCATCCGGCCAGGTGTTCATGTGCGGACCGTTGTCAGTGCTGTAAATGACAATCGTATTCTTCTCGAGCCCTAGCTCCTTCAGCTTAGCGAGCACTGTGCCGACGTTCTTATCGTGATCGATCATCGCGTCGTGATACTGACTCTGCCAACGTCCGGCTTGCCCGACGCTTTCAGGCTTCGTGTGCGTGCGAAAGTGCATGTGTGTGAAGTTGACCCAAGCAAAGAAGGGCTTGCCCTTCTTGTGACTCTCTTCGATGAACTTCGCCGATCGCTCAGCAACGTCGTCATCGATCGTTTCCATACGCTTCTTCGTCAGCGGGCCGGTGTCTTCAATCTTGCCGTTGGCAAAGCTGTGGATCACGCCGCGTGGTCCAAACTTCTTTCGAAACTCCGGATCCTTGGGGTAATCGGGCAGCTCAGGCTCTTCCTCTGCGTTGAGATGGTAAAGATTGCCGTAGAATTCGTCGAAACCATGATTGGTGGGCAGGAACTCGTCTTTGTCGCCCAAGTGGTTCTTACCGAATTGACCAGTGATGTAGCCCAGGGGCTTGAGTGCCTCGGCAATGGTCGCATCCTTATCCGACAGTCCAATATCCGCGCCAGGCATGCCGACTTTTGAAAGCCCGGTACGAAAAACGCTTTGCCCGGTGATGAAGGCAGCGCGCCCGGCCGTACAACTCTGTTCGGCGTAGTAATCGGTGAACATCACGCCCTCTCTGGCGACGCTATCAATGTTGGGCGTGCGGTAACCCATTTGACCGTTCGTGTAAGCGCTCACATTGCTCTGACCGATGTCATCACCCCAGATGACCACGATGTTCGGCGGGTCTCCGTCCTCGCCCTCTTTTCCACCTTCTCCAGTTTTTGCCAGAGCAGGAACGTCTTCGAGAGGCGTCGGATACCAAGTGTCTTCAAGCGGAGTCGGCAGAACTGACTGCGCTGCGTCAGGAACCTCAAGGGGTGCGGGCTGCGCATCATCTTCGGTTCCAGCGTCCTTTACAGGTGCCTGAGTGGCGCAAGCTGTCAGCCCCGCCACAACGAGCACCGACGAGACCGCCCAGCTGCCCAAGTGCGCAAAGCCAATGCGCTGATGCTTCATTGTATTTCCCATTCCCATTTTCTTCTTCCTGCGCGCATTCTGCGCATCGCTTGGCACCGAGCCCTGAGCAACCCTATACACTCAGTTTCGGTCCAAACTGGATCAGTTCGGTTTCGATGGAGCTAACATGCTCCCGACTAAATGGCGACAACGACAGCCCAGCTGGAGCGTCGCAAGTCCAGCGTGACCTGGGCGCCGAACCGAGTGGTTTGTGAACAGCACGTAAACTCATGGTTCACCGAACGGGTCGCGCGACGGCGACTGTCGGGAAGGCTCTGCCAAGACTTCGGGCGGCGTGATGGAACACAGCTGTAGGGAAGGCTTTGCCGAACGTCTCTCTCACTGGATTCCGTCCACTCCGTGGACTCCTTCCAGTTCGAGTCGACCACGTTGGTGAGCTACACACAGCCCGATGGAACTGAAGAAGCCCCCCGCATTCGCGGGAGGCTTCTTCAGTTCCGTCGGGGCGGCGTGATTCGAACACGCGACCCCTTGTCCCCCAGACAAGTGCGCTAACCAAGCTGCGCTACGCCCCGGACACCTCATCACCCGGTTTCCACCGACGTCGATTCACGGAATGAATCAGCTGCCTGCGGAGAAATCTCGCTTTTGGGGAAGATTTCGGGCTACCAGGAGTGAACCCCTGGCGAAAGGTTCGCGGAACTTAGCCGCTTGTTCAGCGAATTCAAGAGGATAATGCGATTTGCGGTTCGCTAAAAGTTCGTCTCCACCATGGGGCGGAAAGTGAGCTCATGAACCACGACATCCGGTGGGGCAAACAGCACGTCGCACAGCATGTGGGCCGCACTTTCTGGCTTCAAATAGTCCGGGCGAGCCTTTTCGCGAAAGCCCGTGTCCGTTCCTCCCGGGTGCACGGCCGTCACTTTGACGCCAGCTTCACGGGCCTCCTTGATGAGCACCTTGGTCAGACCAAACAGCCCTTCCTTCATTGCCGTGTAGAGGCCCATCGTCGGATTGCTGTGCAGGGCCACCGTACTGAGCACGTTCACAATGTGCCCCGAACCCCGCTGGGACATTTCTTTGAGCGCCTCCCGACACAAGATCGCCGGGGCGCGAAAGTTCACCATCCACTGCTTATCCATCTCCTCGTCGGTCACTTCCGTCCAGAGTGCTTTCCGGGAGTTGTAACCGGCGTTGTTGATCAAAAAGTCGGGAGTGCCGCACTTGGAGGAAACCTCCCGATAGAGCGCCGCGGCTGCACCGGCTTCACTCAAGTCGTAACAAGCAGTCGTTACGCCCTTCTGCTCAAGCTCTGCCAAGGCCACCCGGTTGCGGCCTGTTGCGAAAACCTGCACTTCGCGAGCCAGAAGTTGAGCCACGAGGGCCCGGCCGATCCCACTGGTTGCCCCCGTCACCAAAGCCGTTCTTGTCATGGGCGGAGATTACACAATTTGACGAGAGACTCACTTGGAGCCTAATTCCATCCCCGTGAAGGTCACCCGCTCCTCGATTGCACTCCTTTCTCTAGGAGCACTCCTGTTCTCGAACGCGTGTCGCTCGAAGGATCCGTCCCAAAAGCAGGAGCCGACTGTCAGCACAGAAGCCACTGACGAGAACAGCCCGCCCGTCCCAGCGCCCGACCCCGTTTCAGTAGCTCAGGCAGCCGCGCCGACGCTCCCGCCACCGATACTACCAAAGGCGACATCCGAATCCTGAGTGGCGAAGCCCTGAAAGCGACGATCCGAGCCTCCGGCGCCAAAGCGACTCTCGTCAACGCCTGGGCAAGTTGGTGTGGCCCCTGCCGCCGCGAATTCCCCATGCTGGTTTCATTGCGTGAAAGCCTCTCGGCACAGAAGGTCGACTTGCTTTTCGTCTCTGTCGATGACGAAGAGAGCCATCAGGCAGCCGTCGACTTCGGAACCAGCCACGGTCTAAAGCCACCTTTCATGGTCGCGGCCCGTCCCCTCGGTGAATTCAAGGCAGCTATGTCCCCCCAGTGGCCAGGCATGCTTCCCGCCACCTTTCTTTTCGATGCCAACGGCGAGCTCCGCTACTTCTGGCCCGGCGAAGTCTTCGAGAACGAGCTGACTCCCATCATCGAAGGGTTTCTCGCCGGAAAAGACATCGACGGTTTTGCCCGTGTCGGGCTTCAGCGCGGCACAGACTCACGTCAGTAGTCGAAATACAGCCATAGTGCTCACTATTCAGCAGTAGCGAGCATTCTAGCTATATTGCAAGCGGCCTTTGACCTTCGAGGCGGGTTGTTTCGCTGCTTCCCTCTCCTTAGTTGGCCCGCACTGGGCTCCTTCGTTATGTGGAAGGGGTCATGGGAATTTCGTTTTTGTTGGGTCGCTCACGAAGCTTCATTCGGTCCGCCTGCCTTCCGGCAACAGCGGCGCTCCTGCTTTGCTCTGGTTGCTACTCGTCCACGCAACCTGCCGGCGACCCCGTCAAAATGAGCAAGAGCGAGGTCGATTTGGCCGCGGACACCTGGGCCCGCCTGGGTCAAACCCGCGAAGCCCTCGACCACGCGCTCCGGGCGGTGAAGTTCGATCCTCAGAACGCCGACGCTCAGCACCTGACGGCTTTACTGTACTTAGACTTTTGCAGAAGCAGCAAAATTGGCGAATGTCGGCTCCAAGAAGCTGAAAAGCACGCCCGCGCGGCCATCGCCAATCGCGACGACTTTCTCGAAGCCCAGAACACTCTGGCTGTCGTACTGATTCATCAGAAACGTTACCAAGAGGCGGAAATGATGCTGATTCCGCTGACTCAGAACATCCTTTATGCCACCCCCGAGATCGCCTGGGGCAACCTCGGCTGGGCTTACCTGATGGCAGGTGAGAACGAGAAGGCGATCCCCGCTCTTCGTCGGGCCGTAGCGGCGCAACCCCTCTTCTGTGTGGGAAATTTCCGTCTCGGAGTAGCCTACCGTCGGGCCGGTGCGATGGAATCAGCCGTCCAAGCTCTCGACCGAGCGGTGGAGACTGACGCTCCTGGTTGTGGCTCTCTTCAGGATGCGTACTTGGAGCGCGCCGAAATTTACCTCGCCATGGGAGAAGAGGATCGCACAAGAGCCGATCTTGATCGCTGCATCGATCTCTCCAAGGCGAGCGATTCCGGGAGGCGCTGCGGCCAACTCATGCAGACCCTCGACTGAACGAACACGCTTCGTGTCACCGCGCGCGGAGTTGATTCAAAAAACAGTGCTCGGGAAAAACCACTCGGGAAGCATTCGTGTGCTTCCAATCAAGCGCGTTCCAGGTACTCTAGCGCCACCGCACACGGACCGGCAAAAGTGCTGAATCATCGCGGTTTTTTCCATGGCTTCCGTTGGACAATATCTCCGAGAGAAGCGCGAAGAGCGACGCATGAGCATCGCAGAAATCGCGCGCGCTACTCGTGTACCCACCTCAAGTGTGGAGCGCATCGAATCGGATCAGTTCGACGAGCTCCCGGCAGAAGTCTTCGTACGCGGCTTTCTCAAATCCTATGCACGCGCCGTAGGTGTATCGGAAGACGATGTACTCGCGCGCTACACGTCGAGCCGACGAGTCGCTTGGGTCACGCCCCTTCCCCTTCCCTCAGCCGTCAAGCCTGCGCGCGGTCGCCGGGTCGGCGTCGCCGTGGCCTTCGTGTTGCTGCTCATCCTCTTCACGCTGGCACTGAGTATCGTTCTCAAGCCGCGCGGAGGAGACATGCCTCAGGAACTTTCCCTGAACGACATGAGCCCGCCACACACGAATGCGAAGCATCTGTGTACCACGTATCCGAGCACCTCGAATCTGTCGATCAAGAAGTACGCAGCGAGTGTTGGCTCAAAGCTGACCATCTGACCAAGCTCGTTCATTTCGAGCGAGCAGTATGGCCTGAGCGAGCAGTATGGCTTGAGCGAGCAGCTGCATGTGAACAGGCAGCGTCAGCTGAACGGGCAGCGATGAGCCGCGGAGCATCGTCACCTACCGTCGAAGTACGCGCGCTACTCCTCAGCCGCGTCGACTACGGTGACGCAGACTTGATCGTGAATCTGTTCACAGACGCGTCCGGGAAAATCTCCGCATTGGCCCGTGGAGCGCGGCGCAGTACCAAGAGATTCGCGGGTGCGCTCGAGCCAATGCACACCCTGCGTGTCGAAATGAATGAGCGGCCGCGTGGCGAACTCTACGCGCTCCGAGGTTCACAAATTGCCACTGCTAGAAGCGGACTCACACAAAGCCTCGAGGCTCTGACCGCTGCAGGAAAAGCGCTGTCCTGGGTACGTCGGGCAGCGCCACAAAACACGCCCGATCCTGTACTTTGGCAGTCAATTCACTGCACTCTCGACGGGCTGACGAGCCCAACCGGAGGGGCCGACGCAGACGGATTGCTCGGAGCTTTTGGCCTGCGACTCCTTGAAGTCTTGGGCTGGGGGATGAATCTCACGAATTGCGTCTCTTGCGGCAAGACCTGTCCTCCCCAGCGAGCTGCCTGGATCCACCCGGACCGCGGAGGACTCATGTGTCGCAGCTGCGGAGGGGGACCTTTTCAAGTCGCCGGTCCAGCGCGCCAAGAGATGTTATTAGCAGCCGCCGATGATGGGCTCCGCTTGGAACCAGAGACAGCTGCGTTGGCCCTCAAGATTGTCGACCGCGCCCTCGGCGCACATATGGGATTTGAAGATACCAGTCGCGGCGCTCATTTGGGTCGACGGAGCAAATAGAAGTATGGTCGCCAAGTGAACGGCAACGAAGCCGATATCGAGCGCAAACGCATCACCGGCCGAGCTGGCATCGTGGCTCTGGGCACGCTGTTCAGTCGCATCCTCGGACTCGCGCGGGACATTGCCCTGGCGGCCTTGTTCTCACGCTCTGCTACCGACGCCTGGCTGATCGCTTGGCAGATCCCCAACTTGCTGAGGCAACTGCTCGCCGAGGGCGCCGTCCAAACCGCCGTACTGCCAGTGCTGAGCACGATCCGTGAGCAACAAGGCGAAGCCGAGGCGCAGCGCTTCTTTCGAGCCATCCGAGGACTCTCTTTGTGTGTCCTGATCCTCGTGAGTCTGCTCGGCATGATGTTCGCTCCGCAGCTCGTCGCTCTTTTTGCGGCTGGATTCGAAGCACGCCCAGAGCAATTCCAGACCACTGTCGAACTCACTCGCTGGATTTTCCCGTACATCTTCTTCATGGGCAGCACGGCCCTGGGTTTGGCTGCGCTCAATACGCATCGCCGCTTCGTGGTCACCTCATTCGCGCCTGCCTTGTTGAACGTAGGCTTCTTGGTGGCCTGCGTCGGGCTTCCGGGCTGGCTGGGAGCACGCGGCACTGAGCGCATCGTCGCCATGGCTGTCGGAGGACTGGCCGGCGGCGTCATGCAACTGGTAGCCCAATGGCCAAGTCTCAAGAAAATTGGCTACCTGACGCGACCGTCCCTCGAGTTCAATCACCCGGGTGTGCGCGAAGCCTTGCGCCGTTTGGCGCCGACCTTTCTCGGAATTGGCGTTTATTTCATTGATGTGATGGTCGGAAGGCGACTACTCTCGGAGCTACCCGAAGGCTCAGTCACCTACTTCAGCTACGGGATGCGCCTGTGTGACTTCTCGCAAGGGATCTTCGTCATGGCGCTTTCGAGCGCGACTTTGCCGAGTCTGGCCACTTTCGTTGGCCGAGGTGAGATGGGCGAAGTCGCCAAGACTCTCGCCTTCTCGATCCGTCTCGCGTTATTCGTGGGCATCGCCGCGAGCGTGATTTCCGTGATCTTGGCTGAACCGCTCGTCGCTACAGTGTTTCAACGAGGTCGATTTTCTGCAGAAGACGCGACTGAAACATCACGCGCCTTCGCCGCTCAAGCACTTGGGATCTTTCTCGTCGCTGGCGTGCGCCAACTGGTGATTGTCTTCTTCGCTCTGGGACTCACGAAGATCCCCGTCTACGTCGCGATGGTCGACTTGGTCATCTTTGCGGGCCTCGGTTACGGACTGCGCGAAGAAATGGGTCACGTGGGAGTGAGCTATGCCGTGACCGCTGCGCGCATCGCACAATTCTGCCTGCTTTGGCTGGCCCTGCGAAGTCACTTGCCGAGCATGCACACCCGCGAGGTGCTCACCTCGTTCTCCAAGTCGGCCATTTCCGCCTTTGCGGGAGGGCTCGCAGCCTGGGGATTGCTGCAATTCTTGCCCAACTTCAGCCAGGAAAGCGCGTGGTTCCGGCCAATTCCGGCAATTGTTGGCGGAATTGCTTTCTTTTTCGCGTTTCTCACTTGCGCGCGGCTGCTGCGGAGTGAAGAACTCCACACCGTTTTCGGCCCCCTCAAGCGACGCCTTGGTTTCGGGCGCTGACAGCTCTTTCCTCCCTCACAGAAACTTATCGCGATGCCGGTCCCTGCCCCCAAAAAGAATTCCTCCCGTCCTGGTGACCGAGTTGTCGAAGCCGACTTCCTCGCCGGCGCAATGACGCTCGCGCAATTTCCTCCGCCAGCCTTCTCCGAAATTGCTTTTGCCGGACGCAGTAACGTCGGAAAGAGCAGTCTGATGAACTGCCTGACAAGCCGTAAGGGCCTCGTGCGCACCAGCTCGACTCCAGGTTGCACGCGCCAGGTCTCGTGGTTTCGCACGATCAGCGACGACAAGGCTGAAATTCATCTCGTCGATCTTCCTGGCTACGGCTACGCAAAACGCTCCAAGAGCGAACGTAAGGAATGGGCCGGCTTGATCGAAAACTACCTTCTTGAGCGCTCTACGCTGAAGGGAGTCATGTTGCTCGTCGACGTGCGTCGAGGTCTGGAACCCGACGACGAAGAGCTGATCAAAATGCTCAAAGATCAACCGCGAGTGAGCCGGAAGCCTCTGGAGGTAGGCATCGTCGCCACCAAGCTCGACAAGCTGTCAGGCGCGCAGCAGAAACCAGCATTGGCCAGGCTCGCCAAAGAAATTGGCTATCCGCTGATTGGGTTCTCCGCGGTGGATGGCACCGGCCGCGTAGCTTTGTGGCGCAAAGTGCGTCGCATCGCAGGCGTAAGCGAAATGACCGTCGATGATTCCGTAGCCAGTGCGGAAAGGGCCTAAGCGGGCGCTCTACGCGACCCAATAGAAGCCTTATCAGTGCGGAACACTACTTAACGGGGAACGCTACCGCGTGATGCCGTGCCCTTGAGCACGGTGCCGCACTTCTTGGCGGAAAAAATGAGAGTCTTTTTTCCCTTCTTGAAGCGATAAGCCGGACCCGAGTAGGAATCAAAGTATTCGATTTCCGCGGTTCCCTTGGCGGGCACCTTGTTCTTCTTCGCGGCCTTCCACACATCAGCCAAGGAACACTTGGGCACCGGCAAATCGAATACCTCTGCTGACCCACAGGGGCGTTCCGGCTCGTCGGGTTTGGCTCCAAGGCCTTTGCGATTCACGACGACAGATTGAACGCCACAATAACGCCTATCGGGCAACGTGGCTGGAGGGCGAGGAGGCTGATAACCTCGTCCCTTTGCGCTTTGAAAAGCGAAGCGGATCGACGCCTTCTTGTCAGTGACGTCGATGGTGCCGTTCGGCTTCACTCGCTTGGCAATGAATCCGCGAAACTGCTGCCTATCAGTCAGCGCACGCGCACTTTCAAGCAACTCGAAGGGCTCTACCTTCTTCGGGAATCCGACGAGACCTTCCTTGGTGGGCTTCGCTGGCTTCGCCGGCGGATCGGGCATCGAACGGTCAAGTCCCCAAAGAGACAGAGCCATGCAGATGCCAAATCCAATAACAATGATCGCAAGACCGCGCAGCTTGTCGCGACGGCGCTCTTTCGAGATGGGGGCTTTGTTTCCCATGGGCCGCCCGTCCTAACGTAGAGTCGGGATTGGCGCAAAGTCAGAATCGCCTCAGCAGTTTCTTCGCAAACACCCACAATCGCAGGCAATCGCCGGGTTGCTAGACGAGAACCAAGCAGCTATAGCCTCGCCCCCAACAGGGACGCATAGCTCAGTTGGTAGAGCACTGCCTTCACACGGCAGGGGCCACAGGTTCAAGTCCTGTTGCGTCCACACCTTAACCCCTTTGAATCAGCCAGTTGCGGAACTCTCCGTAGCTGGCTTTTCCTTTTCTCCCACCACTTGCGATGGGTCTCCCACCACTTTTCCCACCACTTGGGATTTGCCCCCGCCAATGACACGAAGGATGCACCCCTGGGCCTCGACCTGTTCCTCTGAAGATATCGAGGAGTAGTGCCGTTGCATGAGGTCGCTTTGGTGGCCTGAGATGGAGCGAGTGACCTCGTCACGAACCCCAGCCTCCCGACTAATGTCATTGAAGGTCCGACGCATGGACCTGGGCGTAATGCGGTAGCCCAATGCCATACGTTCCGTGAGGTCCCGAAAGGGACGGCGTAGTACCGAATCGGCCCTCAGTCCCCCCTCTTCGCTGGGGAAAAGAAGCTCGGATTCCTCTTGGGCCTCGTTGAGTTGGGTGTCGATATGCCACTTGAGAATATCGACGACCCTCTCATGTAAACCAAGAAGCTGGTGCCTCTTGGTTTTCGTGGTGTTCATGATTGTACCCATGGTAGCGGACCTGCGAACCCAGAGCTTCGAAACATCCCAAAGGACATCGGACTCAGGACCCTTCCGACGAAGAGATCTGAGCGACGACGGACGAAGCCCCGTAGCGAAGCCTAAGAAGATCATGGCGCAGTGTTGGGGCCAATGCTCCATCACTAAGTCCAGGAGCCTCTCCACCTCATTTGGCGGCACCGCATTGGGTGCCCCTGGTGGATAAGTGTTCACATCATCCGTGCAGAAGTCCTCGAACCCCTGCATGGGGTCTTCACCAAGACGATACCTCTTCGTGGCCTCTTTTGTGACGGTCTTCAGGATCGTGAACCACCCATTGATCGTGACGGGGCTGTAGACCCCATCGTTGATGAGTGAGTGGCATTCATCTTTGAACGTTCGCACTGGCCCAAAGAGACGATCCAGCGGGACATCCCCCAGGCCTTGGACCGCGTAACGCTTGCCCTCAACCGTTTTGTCTACGCCACCCAGAAGATGAACCAGACGAATGCGCCACTTCATCTGCCCAGAGGCTGAGAGAATGCGTCCCTTTTGGGAGGCAGCTCTACTCAGCTTCTCTTCGAGGAGCGCCTCTGCGAAGACGCTCAAGCACGGCACTTGTGGTGGGAGAGGTGTCCCTTGACGGACTCTTTTCTTTTCGTCCGCGAGCCAGCCCAGGGCCTCGACCTCTGTCGACCAATCCCCTGACTTCAAGATCTCTTTTTGGTGGCCAGTCGGGGTCTGAACCCTCGCTCTGACTACAAATCCTCCTTCCATCTTCTTGTAGACCCCTGGGAACTTCGTCTTGATGACGTTGTACCCCCACTTCTTTGTGTAATTTTTCATCTTCATTCTCCATGTGTGGAGCACTCAGACGATCCGCCAATGAGCTACCTCCATTTGAGCCGTCAGGCACACGTGCCGCAGAAGCAGGCAAATCCCCGCCACTCAGGAAGCGATCAAGCTCCTCACGATTCCACATCAGGGTTGCCTTCGGGCGGCCGCCACGGTGGCCCAGTGCCTTGATCAGGCCTCTTTGTTTAGCGACCCTCAACGCACCAGGGGTCAGCGAGCAGTACGCTGCTGCCTGCTTCGTCGTGAGGGGTCGGTCTATCTCCACATAGTATTGGTTACACCGCGGATCTGAACTTCAGGGGGCGAGTGTAAAAAATAGTTAGAGGGGCGGGATCATTTCGAGGGGTCGTCTGCCTACAGAGGGCATGGACAAGCCATCAATCACGAAGATCTGGGCAGACGCCCTCAAAATCACCAAAGAACAGTACCAGCTGGACTACAGCGGATACGTCCCGAAAGGGATCAAAGGGGGGATGAGAATCCTCAACCCGAAAGGGGATGAAGCAATCCGTGACACGACCCTGGAAGACGAGAGAGACCTGGCTGAGCTGCTCACTATCCTACCACCCTGGGCAGTTGGTGATGATGCACCTCAGATCTATGTGCTGGACAATGAGCCAGACTGGGTAGCGCTCTACACTGAGAACGCAGAGGGGGATGCCACTCATGTCCCAGTGGATGACCCCATCTCCGTGGGGATGCCCTCCTACGTCCACATCCACATCAAGGGGTGCCCCGTGAGGTGCATCCCAGAGCGCAACCCTGATATTGCAGATGAGGAGGGCGACATGGGCTGGATCCACGTGCCCTTAGAGGCCATCGCCGTTATTTTCGACATTGGCGTATAAGAAATCACGCAACGCCGCCCAGCCCCGTCCGAAGCAGGGGGCATGAGCATCCAATTTACGAAGCGGACGACATCATTCCGTCTGGTCCTGCACTGGTGGTCGAACTTCCGCGCCGAAGCCAAGGCCCTGCCCTAGAACTCCACCTCTGGATAAGCCCAGACGGGTCCTCCAGGGCCGTCTGGCTCACCGACGAAGGCTACGTCCTGTCCGTCCAGAAATCAGGACGCGGTTAGATTACGAATAGTCATTATTACAGGTCGAGTACCGGAAACGCAGGGGAGGTCTCAGGCTTTGGGCCGAACTACAGTGTGGACTTCGGGGGGGCATATGACGCTGCCACTCATGACGAAGAGCTGAAAACAAGGCTACGACAAGAAATCACCGAAGGGAGCCTTTAGAGTGGTGATGGATGTCGAATCAAACTACCAGAATTTCTGGTAGTTTGATTCGACATCCATTGCGAACCTAGCGCGTGAGCCCCTTCCCTTTTTCGGGGAAGGGGCTCTTTGTTTAGGCTGGGAGGGGCGTCTCGTCGTAGGGCCACGGGCTCATGCGGCCATTGTCGAGTATCAGTAGCGGGCACTGGCGGGAGGGCGACAGCAGCTCGACTGCGTCCGCATTGGGGACTGAGATCCAACAGCGGACCGTTTCCTCCATGCGAGTCTCGGGCGAAGTATACGACATGACTACCCAAGCGGCTGGGTCGCCCTCGGGGGAGAGTCCAGCCTCGCGATCAATGTCGAGGATGTGAGCGGGGTACACACCGGGCACCAGCCCGAGGTCGTGGAGTTCGGCTCGGGTTCGCTTTCGCGGTCGGGCATCGCCCCAGCCGCGTGACTCATTCATGCTGACCAAGATGTCGGAGAACGTAGTACCCGCAAGCTCGCCAGGCTTCCAAGTCGTTGCGGGTACTAAGGTGACATTGCGGGTACTCTGCGGGTACTCGTCTTCGGAAGTACCCGCAGGGTAAGTATCCGTAATGTCTTCGGAATTCGGAGTTTGCGGGTACTGCGGGTACTTGGATCCCAACCCCCCGCCACTGTATATATGATTGTCGTGATCTTCGTCTTCACTTTTCCCACGCGTAGGGGTTGGAGATCTAGTACCCGCAGTACCCGCAGAATGCTCTAAGTCATTGTTTTTATAGGTGGTATTTGTGCGGGTACTAGGATTTTCAGGTACCCGCAAGGTACCCGCAGTACCCGCACTAGTACCCGCAACTTCGCTCACGACTGCGGGTACCTGATCAAGTACCCGCACGACCCACTTGTTCGACTTTGCATGCTTGTTGTACTCGCTGCCGAGAGACAATCCGCCAACGACACGACCCACGACTTTGCGGAGACGCATGCCCAGGGAGTTCACGTTGGGCAACCCGCCACCCCCAACATACTGAATGAGCGCAGCACAGAGGATCGACTCATCGTCTTCGGTACTCACGTCCTCACTGTATTTTACAGCCTTCAGAATTTCGGTGCTGCTGACTGGTTTTGATCCGAAGAGCTTGAGCCACGCCGTGAGCAAAGCGCCCAGGTCGCCGACATCAGTCCCGCCTTCCTCCGCCAGAGCTTTGTAGCTCTTGGTCGGGTCAGCCAGACCAAGCCAGACCAAGGGGCCAGCCACGGCTTTGCTCCATGCTTCAAATGAACCCCACACTGGTGCGTTTGGGCAACCAGCTACCTGGTAGGCTCTCAAGATCGTCAAGCACGCCGTGAGAAACATTTCTCGATTACTCTCCGCGTAACTAAAGAGGGTTCCAGCTCGTTCAGGGTGACGGTAGCTTTCGGGAGGACGTTTTTCGGGATCCTCGTAAGGACTCAAGAGGTCGCACAAGACGGTACGTCGAGGGCAGTCGCCCCATACGCGCGTATTGTTCCCAGTGCCAATCCAGGTGGTGGTCACGGGAATCGCCACGGATTTACTCACGCCAAGTTCACGGTCCGTGAAAACGGGCGCTGTAAGCAAAGATGCCCAGACTGGTCCCCCCCACGACGCTAAGTCATCCCACACGGAGATGGGAGCCCCGTTGCGAAGCACGGAATAGATATTCTTCCGAACTTCGTCCTGATCTTTGACGGGGGGCTGGACAGTCAACTCTGCTCCAGTCCAGATAATCGAGATCAAGCTCGCCATCAGGTCCTTCCCCGTGCCTGGCGTAGCCGCGCGAATCAAAAAGAACGGGGCAGGTGCCTGAAGGCCCGCACGCACACCAGGGGTGAGGATAGCAGCCAGGGCGGCCGACTCATCAACCGACCCACGACCTCCCTTGAAGGGGAAGTCAACGATGAGGTCCCGCAAGACATCCAACGCCACCATTGCGTCCGACTTCGTTGGGTTGGTTGGTACGGGCAGGTCCATACTGGCGGTCATGTAGAGCCCGCTCTTTTGGTCGTATCCCTGCTCTGTCAGCAAATGCCCATCTGGCATCATGCAAGGTGCAGAGATGAGGCCTTTCAAGTTGGGCAAACCCCACGTCTTGCGGGCATGGATTGCCCTCGTCGCGAAATCCGGCGGATGAGCTGGCACCCATTCGTCGCCCTTCAAGTTCAGTTTTTCCCAGTCGGCCGAGGCACTCAAAATCTCACGCAGCGTAGGGAGTTCCACTTCGGCAATACCCTCACCCACCTGGAGGAGCTTTCCACCACGCTGGTACAGCTCGATGGGGCCAGCACACAGAGCAGCCACACCCTGATTGTTCACCTCCATCTCCTTCGTGTGGATGCGAATGAGGGAAAGTTCACGATCATCGTCAACTTCGTACCGGTAGATCGGGGCGTCAGAATCGTCGTCGTCGTCATCATCATCGTCAAACGAGATTCCAGCCTCCTCCAGAGCTTTCGCAGTAGGCACGGGCGGCTGAACTACACGACGACGGTCGGGTAGCTGTACCAACCCTTGAGACTTGAACCACTCGATGACTTTTTTAACGGATCCGCCATCGCCCTTGAGGGAGTCCACCCCTACTACAGACTTCGCTACCAGCGAGACCACACCACCACTCCAACTACCGCACGTGCTGTGCATGCACTTCAGCACATCGCCACGATCACCCGTCAGGACCTTCACAGACGAGTCCCCCTCCGCGCCACATGACGGACACGAGGGGAACGCTGGATCTTGGCTAAGTGCCGTCAGTACTTCTGACATCGGCACTTGAGAGCAGATGTCCAGGTCAGACGGCCCATTGTTGCCAGTAGCCTTGGATGTAAACTTCTCTTTCGTCGGCGTGAGCTTCGCTTTTTCGGTTTCACTCAGCGTACCTTCTAGCATCTCGACCAGCGTTTGAAGAGCACTGAGGTCAAGACGAGTCGGGCTAGATGCCCCTGGCTCGAACGTGGTGAGACGATGCGGGTACTTCTCAGTATTCGCCCCCTTTCGCTTCCAAGTCCCGTATGCGGGGATAAGACGACGCTCATCGTAGACGCTTGAGTCCACGATCATTTTGGGGCTACCCCACTTCGCGGCAGCGGCAGCTAGGAGCTTCTTGATCAAGTCTTCGGCGGGATCCCCATCATCCGTGGGAATGTCGAGTGCAATGAGGACGTGGCAACCATTCCCCGACCTTGCCAGAGCAAGCGAGTCGCCCCCACCAAGCAGAGCGCTCAGTTCAGTGTACGCTACCTTGGCCTTCGTTTCAGCAGCCTCTAACTGGTCGTCGGTCGAAGACGTTCCATCGATCCTCTTTGGGTCGAAGTCGATGAGAGCCATTCGGCGCTGTACAATCTCAGAGTCTTTCGGGTGCTCAGCGTTAACTGACCACCACGCAGGCAGCTCACGAGCAGAGAGCCCTTCTGCCATTCTATTCGCCACGATGTAGATCCCTTGAGCCTCAGCCGCCTCAGAACCATCTTCAATCGACGACAGTGCACGTGCAGTTTCACGAGGCTTGCCATACCAGCAGGGTGGCGACCCTTTCTTCCCCACTTGCTCACGCCCTTCCCATTTGCGTGGTCCGAGGGCCACGAGGCAGACGAGTTCGTCTTTCTTGACGCCCAGCCATTTCAGTTGGGCGACAAAGGTTTTTGCCCTTAGCTTGGGGGCGTCTTGGTTATCGTTTTGTGCTACAATATCAGTACTCATTACAGTTCTTTCGGTGATGGGTTGTCCGAGTGGTGTCGGGGTAAGCGGGTCGTCCTCAAAAGGGGTGGCCCTCTTTTTTGGAGCCATGTGCGTGATCAAGTGGTTGCTTTGGCCGCAATGCGGCTTGCCGTATCGGTAGGTGAAATCGTCTTGAGGGCCTCTCTCACGAGGGCTCTCAGAATCGCGCCCTTAGTGGGCACGGCGCCCGCACTCACGGCTACGGCGACCTGGTAGCTCTCCAGTGCGGCACGGTCGGCAGGGTCCAGTCCTAGAGGGTAGGTGTATCGTTTTGTGCTCATTGGTTTTACAGCTCTGCTTTCTGCCCGTTGGGGGCACTTAAGCGGGCGCATAAACAGATCCTCACGAATGCAGGTGAATCTTGTGAGCCCCACGAACGAAAAAACCGCCAGAAAGCAGGGCTTTTCGAGCGGTCGGATGGTTCAGACCAAAAAAAGATATTTTTATTCTTCAAAAGGATTCATCTTGAAGTCGGCCTCAGGCGGGATGTCTTCCAGCTCGCCAGGGTCAGAAATAGAGGTTAAGACCGCCTCTTTTTCCGCAGGGTAGGTAGTCGCTTGATCTACCAGTTCCGATCTTACGGTCGTCGGTTGATCTACCAGTTTGGATCTTACTGTCGTGATGAATGGGGCTAAGCCGCCTGGCTCAGAAAGGTCTTCTGAGAGGGCTTTTCTCAAAGCAGCACGCAAGATCATGTGCCGACTGAGCCCTGAATAATTCTCGCGAACTCGATCTAGTAGATCTCTGTCTTCGTCGAGAAGCTGAACGGGAAACGTGTACTTGTACACGTATTTAGAGTTGGGGTTCTTGGGGTTTTTTGTCTTCGCCATGCTTTAGGCGGCGTACAAATGAATTATTGAGAACTTTTACACTGAGCGATGTCGATTTCTCGCCCACAGCCAAAAACAGCTGAAACGAGAGAAATCGACAAGGACACCCCATGAGCAGTCGGAACCGCGGTGTATTGAGCAAGAGACGACCGCAAATCCTTTTGTTGGTTCGCAATACACAGATGCAGATCACATAGGCGGCCAACCCCAGGCCCCGTTACCGATAGGACCAATTCAAATGACTGATTCCCTTACAACAGCAATCGATCAATACGATACACAGCTCTGTGCTGCACTCCCCCGTGAACTCGCCCCTAGTCCCCTAGCCCGAGCACGCAGGCTCGTGTGGCTCGCTTTACAGGATGGGTGCGGGCTTGATGGCGACGACATCTGCCATATCGCCCGCGAAGTCGCAGACCTGGACGAGGAGCAACTTCTCAGCGTCATCGCCAAAAATGAAAAGCCAACGTCTCAACGGGACTGGATGTGTGACGATATCCCTCCAGAGGAAATCCAGGCATGGCATGCACGGTGGCAGGCGTCAGCGACCGCTCTGTACGCCAACCCCGCACCATACCCTCTCAATGATGACGCGGTTGTAGATATGGCGATGGTGCGTGGAGAATTCCATGAATACTACGTGAGATTCTGGGAGATTGGTGTGTCTCCTAGTGAGGCGAGTGATTGGACGCTCCAAGGCCAGACCGCAGAAGACGCAGCCAAGTGGATCGCTGCTGGCGTCGAGTACTCAGGAATAGCGGCTACGTGGATCGAGAATGGTTTCGGCCCGGATGAGGCCAAGCAATGGGGCGACATTGGCTTCGACCCCTACGAGGCAGGGAAGGCTGTGGCCTTGGGTCTCGATGTCCACACCGCACGCCCCACAGTCTGGGATCACATAGGGGCGGCAGAGTAATGGTACCTACAGAACACACGGCATGGACTTGTCACTACTGCACACTCCCTGACGGCACACTGGACGGCCATGATCGCTACTTCACTTCGCAGTGGGCAGCATTCAAGGATACCGAGGGAGAAATGACGCCGCTGCTGTGCTCAAAGCTGCCTGGAGTCTGCCCGACTACCCCCTCCAATGTCTGCCCGCTGAGGACTGGGTAGCTCTGTTTACGGAGATCTTTTGTGGTGGGCCCCAACGTCGACGACGGGTCTACAGAGCACAGGTTACGGGTATGCCTCAGGGGATGAGCTGGACGACAGATCTAACGATAGCGCGACTGTTCGGCCGCAGGTGTCGTGGACCCTGGCGACTCCTCACAGGCCTTGTCAGTCCCCGTGATGTGCTCGCACTCGTAGACGACCGTGAGGAGGCCGAAGTGGTTCTTCGCCCCGACTGGGAGGGTTGGACCGTCATGGAGTCAGCCGAGGTAGCTTGAGATTCCTTTTGTCATCCCACTACAGGGAGCCCCCAGCTCCCCAAAACAACAGGACAGATGCAGATGAACCGCGAATACATAGCCCCCTACAAAACGACAGATCTTTACACTGCCAGTTTCCTGAAAGCCGTTGGAATCCCCCTCACTGGCCTCACGAAGCAGGGCTCTAGAGTCACGTTCGAGTTCGACGAGCCCGAACGTTGTAGGACGTTCGTTCTAGCTTTCTTGAACGAGACTGATGATGAAATTCAAGCATCGGTCTTCAGCCAGTCTTTAAGGCAAATGAAGATATTGGCGGCACGGGGAGAGCTTTGACGTGCCCCAGCCCTTCGCCGTTTCAGCCAGGGCCGCAGCCGAAGGCATGGCCGCCATTGCGCGGGCTGGGCTGATATCACCTTCCCGAATTGCCCGTGAATTTGAAACCCAAATGAGGGAGTTCGAGCGAGCAATGCAGCACGTGGGCGTCTTCGCCGAAAACCTCGTAGTGACACAGTCTGCGTATGACCCACGTCGTCTCGATGTCTCTGTGCAGCTTCAGGTAGCTGGCATGATGCCGCACGCACAAAAAGTGGACTTCACGTATTCGCTTTTCGACGACCCCAAGCGACCAGAATACCCCACGCTCTGGGATCACCTGCTCGCCGCTGAGTAATCCTTTTATTGCCCGACATGGGCATGAAGATCACCACGAGGTCAAGAGATGAAAACAGCGACCAAGTCTCGATTTGGATGCAAGCCGCTGTCAAAACCTACGGCTTTTTCAACTCGCCGCTGACCCCAGAAGAGCGCCACAAAGAAGCGGCACGCAGGTGGCACATCTTGCAAATGGGGTGCGTTCCCCGACTGACATCGATGGAGCGACCCGATTCAAAAAGAGCCACGTGGTTCCACGATGCCTCTTGATTCCTGGAGCCGAAAGACGCTCAAAGTCGTAGTCCAGGCCCTTCCCTACGCTTACTCAGCTCATGGCATCGAACTCAAAGGTGAGGCCTTCTTCGTCGAGCATGAATTAGAGCAGCTCAGACGAATGAGGCTTCACGATGCTCAAAGCCAAGACTCCACGGCAGAGCATTGGCTTGCACACTTCGGGTGTAAGAAAACACATGCTCAGTTCAAAAAGCTGGCCGAGAAATCCAGACAGGAAGCCGCCAAATATGAAGCTCTAATGGCTCATGTCTTACAGCACGGGATCCCCAAAAACATACGCACGTCATGGGAGCCACGACTACCCGACTGGCCCCCTTCGATCATGTGGGGTTAGAGCGTGCGACTCAAAAAACAACCCCGACGTGAAGTCATGTGGACCGTCGAGTGGACGTGCAGTGACGTCTACATCTCACGTCAGAGCTGGGCCATCATCCTGGAAGAAAGCTTCGGGCCATGGGGCACTTCCTTCTGTGTTTATGCAGAGTCACAGCCAATGGGCTGTAAGAATTCAGAGCAGCACTTTCGCAACCTTGGCCAAGCCCGCAAATGTGCAGCGGCAAAGTTCACCATATACGGGGCGTTCTGGACGGCTCAAGAATGGCAGCCAGGTAAGACGCTCATCTCAAGGTGGCATGATCCCTTCTTCTTAGATCAGTACGGCAAAACAGCACTCACGGGAAAACCAAGGACGACATGGCGACAGAAGAGGACTACAAAAAGTACAGAGCAGCAGTCGCGTACAACCGAACACTCGTTCGAGTCGAGGGCAGATTCCTCGATGAACTTGCTGGAGAGCTAGGCACGGGACGGTGGCCAGGCGAGAGAGACGATCAGTTGAGGGCCAGACTCGTCATGGTTCTCCCCCACGATGTGGGCTGGGTTGATAGGGGCTACCCAATCATCCAAAAATACACACCCAGGCCCGCCCGAAGGGTAGGCCCTACGTATTGGGAACACTTGCTTGAGACTGACTGATAGCCCCCACTCACGGGGGCTTTTTCTTTTTGTGTCCACGCATGAGGCATGCCCCCACCAGAAGCCCCACGTGTCACCGCCACCCTCTCAAAGGATAACCCCAAACGCCTCGAAGTCAGGATGCAGGTTCAGCTCGCCGGTACGGTCACAGTCCTGCCTGACTGGGAGCGGTTGTTTGAGGACGATGAATTTATGGCGAAGGTGGAGGCCATAATCGACGCTGCTCCAATCATCCCCACCCTCTATGATCACTTGCTTGAGACGGATTGAGGATCCGTTTGTTGGCTGCCTTATGCATGCCCCAGCAAACATACGATTCCAACGCCCTCACGGTCACGATCAATGGCCGCTCCTTCCAAACGCACGTCGAGCAAGCAGCCGCAGCAACGGGCCAAGACCCGCAAGACATCACGGATGCGCTCAACCGTCTCTCTGAGCGACACAGGGACGAGTTTGAGTACGAGAGAGCATCGGGTGATCACTTAGATGCCATTGCTTACACGCTAGGTCTTCGCAGAGATCGGGGTCGACGCTACTTCGACCTTTCTAGAGACGGAACTGGTAGAATCGAACGTCACGAGCCCGAATCCGATGAGGACTTCAGGAGGAGGATTCTCCAGCGAATCATCAGTCCACCCCGCTACGAGAGTGCTCAAGAATCACTTGAGCGAACGGCCAACATTCCCAACTTAGCTGACATGCCATGGGAAGCACCACACGATGTAACAAGGGACCAACTGACGGCGCTGTACACGCCACGGACGCCCGCAGCGGCACAAGTGTATACCGACTTCCTGGGCAAGAGCTTGGGAGAGCCCTTCACAGCAAAGCCAGCAGAACCGTATCCTACGCTGTGGGATCACCTCTTGGAGGCTGAGTGACTAAGTACACGATCCCCAAAGCGGGGATAACCGTCGGACTCATCCGCCTCACACTAGACACCGCCTCTGCACTAGAGCAACGCCTTGAGGCAGGCAGACAAGCGGGGAAAAGCCGAAAGGACGCCATCGTCGAGATCTTGGAGGCTGGCCTTTCGAACCTCGATGCAGGGAAAGCCAATCAAGACTTGAGCAACGGGATCCAAGAGCTTCTCAGGATCCTCATCGGAGCACGGGAACTCGACCTGGAACCACATGCTTGCCCCAGGGGAGTAGATGAAGCCTGGCATCACCAGCGTGAGGCTGATCGTATTCTGGGTATTTATAGATCGCTTAGTAGAACGCTTGACGATCTTTACACCGTAGCGAAACGAGTAGAGAAGGCTGCAAAGGCGTCGAGATAATCTCTTTGTGAATCTGCCTAAGGCATGGAAACACAACCCACACCCTATCGACTCTCAGGCACATATTACTCTGGCGAGCGCATCAGCCACTATGAATTCGGACTTGGCTGGGTCACAGCTACGAGCTTCGGTGAAATTCTCATCAAATTCGACAACGGCACTGAGCAGGTATTTTTACACCGCTTCCAGGTAGCTCAGCACAGCCCCTACGAACAGATCCGCAACTTCCAATAATCCCTTTGTGCAGCCGCATGGGGCATGGAAACACGCCCCAGCAAATCCACTCACAAGACATATGCGTACCTCGACCTCGAATTCCTTCTCCAGGAAGCACCCAGCATCCTGGGCGAACGCAGCAATATGGGGGGCTTCATCTCCGCCCTTACATCAGGCGGGCCAGGGATGTCCGTAGCCTCCAGCGACGAGCACCATGATCACTTGATCGAACGCCTCAAACTTGACACACCAGGCCAAAACCTCGTCCAGAAGTATCGAGCACTTCAGACGATCTGGGTCACGCTTGAGGCCCATTCCAAGCACGTACTCGTAGCTTATTATACCCCACGGGTACGCTGGCCTCTTGGCTTTGAGGCCTTCATAGGGCCCGAATTGTCGTCAGTGGCGCTGACCTTTCCGCCCGACGGTAACGCTAGAGCCTTGAGGGAGGCGTGCCTCGATGCCGCCAACCACGAGGCCCTTATTCTAAGAGCGCGGAACGAAGCCCTCGACCATATCAGAGAGGCTCACGCGGATTGGGATGATGCACGCAGGATCGTGTCCCCACCAAAACCACTCCCCCAAAGTGTAAGAAACAGTCTCGACGAGTTTCGTAGGAGGGCTTCGTAACTTGGACATTTCAGACCTGCCAGAGCCCAAGACGAGAACCCCCAAGACGCTCACTGATCTCTTAGAGATTCGAAACATCGAAGCCACGGAACCAGCACTAAAAAAGCTACGTCGAGAAATCCACGAGAAGGCACGCGAGCTGGGAGTAGAGCTTATCTACCGCCCCAAGAATGGCGGGCCCTACAGACTCAGGGCAGCAGCCCTCAGGGAGCACATGCCAGAGCTATGGCCGACACAGGACCTCAGAGGACCCGTCACACAGCTATTCCGTCGGATGGGTCAAGACATGGAGGACATGGATCGCGACGTTGAGGGCATCAAAGGGAGACAAGAGGGAACCGATCTCAAGCTCATGGAACTTGAAGCACGGGACGATATTCTCATGGACGAGATCAAGGCGCTAAAAAAGCAGCTCTCACAACTGACCGCCACTGACCGCCATCCAACGCCTATTAGTGTAGGGCAAGATTCAAAAGATCAGCCCACCTGACACCATGGGCAAGCACGTAGACGTAGATCTGAAGGACACGAAGCGGTTCGAAAAGGACCTTAAGAACTTCAAGTCCAAAGCACTGCCCTACGCCTCCAGAGCGTACGTGAATGAGCAAGCATTCGCAGCCATGAAGGACTGGAAAGAATCCCTTCCCAGCAAGATGAAGCTCCGAAACAAGTTCACAACGAACTCGATCAGAGTCGATAAGACATCATCCCTCGATATAAATCGTCAGCAGAGCATCGTCGGGTCGCTCGCTCCCTACATGCAGACACAGGAGGATGGCGGCACTGAGACCAAGTCAGGAAAGCACGGCGTACCCCTCCCAGCAGCCGCTCCTGGCAAGCGTAAGACACGTGGACGCATCTCACGTGCACGTCAGTTCGGCAATATCTCCATCATGCCCACCGTGAAGGGGCATAGGAGCCGCAAGATAGCGGTAGCCTTAGCCATGGCAGCCAAGCGGGGGGGCCCTCAGTACGCATTCCTCCAATTGAGGAAAGGCCGTAAGGGCATCTACCAGCTCGACCCAAGCCGTAAGAGGCTCGCAGTCAAGAAGGTGTGGGACCTGAGCAAGTCATCAGTGACGACCCCAAAGAATCCAACCATGCAGCCAGCAGTGCAAAGCATGGCAAAGAGACGTGATGCCATGTGGCGTAACGCTCTATTGTTTCAACTCAAGCGTCACAAGATCCTTGGGTACTAGACCAAGCGAAGCTCTGTCGTGACCCTTAGGTCTAATCATTAGTAGTTCGTTAGTAGTGTAAGAACCACTGATCGAGCTAAGTCATTGAAATCATTCACGGGTCCTCTGACAGGGGTACCGTATGTGCGCAGTTATGGATACTGCCGCCGAGGCTCTCGCTAAAAGTGGGGTATCAAAATCCGTTAACCCAGGAAATCTGAGGGACCTCCAAGTATAACAATGGACAACCTCCTCAAACGCTCACAGCTAGCTTCGCTTGCTGGTGTTTCCCGCGCCTACATCACAAAAGAGTGCCGACCTGGGGGCTTTCTTCATGATGCCATAGTCGGTTCATTCATCGACATCGACCACCCCGCAGTTAACGCGTGGTTAATCGCCAAGGGGGTCGACGAGCTGGGGACCAACTCGAAGCCCAAAGCTTCCAAAAAGAAGACAGCTTCGAAGAAGGCACCCGCCAAAGCATCGAAGAAGGCAGTCTCCAAAAAGACAGCCTCCCCGACGGCGAAGCCAACGGGGCACGCTGATTCAGGCTCAGCTCAGGATGCAGCGGCCATAGCGGATCTCACAGTCCGCCAGGTAGCCCAGAAGTTCGGGGGACAGGCCCAGTTCCAAAACTGGCTCAAAAGCCTGCACATTATCGAGAACATCCGGGAACGCCGCCTCAAGAATGAGGAATACGAGGGCTCACTCGTCGAACGTTCCCGTGTCGAGTCCGCACTATTCGGCCTCCATGAAGAGCAGAATCAAAGGCTCTTAGGCGACCTGCCAAAAACCTTAGCTAGAACGATTCGCGATCAAGCAATCTCTGGCGCTCCACTAGAAACTTCAGAACGTGAAGTGAGAGACCTAATCGGCAAAGCCCTAGCTGCTACGGCGGACAAGGTCAGCCGAGGCCTCACTAAGTTCAAATAAACACTTCGGGCACGGATGTACACTGGGGTGTGTTTTCTCTGCCTGTGGGCTTGGGTCGTACTTCGTACTTCATCGACCTGAGCCCACACCTATTTCATCCGCCTTCGTGGCGGTTTTTTTATGCGCTTTTTTACACTTGCTCTCACGCTCTTCATTTTCTTCGGGACCATCTCTGGGTGCACTCGCCCCGTAAATTGGCCAAAGGTCGCAACCTGCGTGCAGGAGCCAGCCACGGCAGTCGTTCAGGCGGTTTATGCAGTGCTTTCAGGCCAGGCCGAAGTCGGCCCAGCCCTCGAAGATCTGGCCCGTAAGTACGGGGCAACCACGATCCTTTGCATCGTTCGCAGCTTTGCAGCGCAGCCCGCAATGGGCACCAGCACCGACATGGTTCATGACGACGTTGTGCAGCAAAGGGCACAGGCGTTCCTCGACGAGATTCAACGCTGAGCACTACGGCCACTAGGGCCAAACGCCCCAAAGCCAAACGCTCAAAAGGGGAATCGGCTCTTGATCCCCAAAGCCAAATCACCTGGCTCCGTGAGCAGATCGCAAAGCTCACAACTTCGCTACCCACGGTCACTCCTTCTGAGTGGGCCGAAAATCATCGATACCTCCCACGAGCCGTAACAAACACGCCAGGTCCCTACACCTTCGAAAAGGCGCCGTTCCTCAGGGAGATCTGTGACGCTCTAGGCCCTGACTCTCCCATTCATGAGTTAGCGATGATGAAAGGGGCCCAGTTGGGGCTCACTACGTTGGCCGAGAATATCGTCGGCTTCTGCATCGACTACCTGGGATCGGTAACGATTCTTTGGTTCACGTCGACGAACGACAAAGCCGTTGAGAGGCTGCAATCGAACATTCTGCCGATGATTCAGCAAAGTGGGCTGAGTCACAAAATCCAGGCCACCGACGAGGAAAACAAGCGTCGTTCGGGCAAAACGAACAAGAAGATCGAGTTCGTAGGAGGCGGAAAGCTGCTCCCAAGAGGAGCGGAGAACCCCGCCAACTTCAGGTCAGACTCAGCTCAGATCCTCATTCGGGACGAGATCGATTCCTGGAAGCAAACGATAGGGAACGACGGCGATCCCATCGTCCTCTCCCTTCGTGCCACGGCGACCTTCGAAGATTCAAAGAAAGTCTTCGATCTTTCGACTCCCACGATCAAGGGCGTCTCAAAGATTGAACGTCAGTTCAAGCGTGGGGATCGCCGCTACTACAAGGTCAAGTGCTTGGAGTGCGGGTTTGCACAAGTCCTTCGTTGGCAGCATTCGCCACATCCCGAAACGGGAGTCCAAGGCGGCATCTTTGCTCCAGTCGATCCCGAAACGGGAATGCTCATTCCTGGCAGCGTCAGGTACGTCTGCTGCGAATGCGGTCACCCTCATCGCAACGAAGACAAGGCACGTCTCTTTGCACCCTCGAATGCAGAGTGGGTACCGACGGCTACGCCCGTCAGCCCATCAGTCAGAAGCTATCACCTTAGCTCACTCTACTCGATGCTTCAGAGCTGGGAGTCCTTGGCGACACTCTGGCATGAGGCTTGGGACACAGAGCGGGCTTGCCCGAAAGACACTCAATTGCTCCAGGTTTTTTATAACAACTGCTTAGGCGAGCCATACGAAGTTCGAGGCGAGAAACTCCGATTCCAGACGGTTTCAGAGCATCGCCGTGCCGCTTACCGCTTGGGAGAAATTCCAAACAAGTGGGCCGTCGAACATGCATCCAGCCCAGTCCAGCTCCTCACATGTGCCGTTGACGTTCATAAACGCAACCTTGCAGTGTCGGTCTTTGGGTGGACTAAGGGCACCCGATCCTTCGTCATCGACTACTGGCGGTTTGAAGGCGATGTCCTCAATCCAGACGACAAGGACACATGGGGCAGGCTCTCTGATCTGATCGAGAACAAAGAGTACGTGGCCGACGACGGCAAGCGTTACAGGATCGCTCTTACTCTCGTGGACGCTGGCTACCAGCCCGATCTAGTTCACTCCTACGTCGCTCAGTACAGCTCAGGGATCGCCGCAATCAAGGGAGAGACGACTCATGCAGCTCTCCAAGGCGGCAAGTCGTTTCACCAGATCAAGACTCAGGTAGGCCAGAAGTCCTTCGGCGTTACCGTCGATGCTTACAAGGAGCGAATTCATAACGCTCTTCGTCGAGGCTGGGATCGAATGGGGCTCATGCCAGAGGGTCACTGGTCAGCACCCACGGACATTTCCGACGACGCGATCAAAGAGCTTACCCGTGAGAAACGGGTAGAAAACATCGATCCCGCTCTGAAAAAGAAGCAGCCATGGAAGTGGGAACGCCCTCCAGGTGCAAAGAACGAACTCTGGGACCTCAGCGTCTACAACCGTGCCGCTTTAGACATGCTGGCCTGGGACTACTGCCGTCATCAGCTCGATCTTGAACAAGTCTCGTGGCCCGAATTCTGGGCCTTCACGGAACGGGGAGCCTTCTTCCTGCCTCCTTCGAATCATCACTAGTACGTAATGCCAACCTTTTGGGAAACCCAAGTCACTGAGACACAGACGCTCATCGTTGCGGTGAGCCAAGCTCTCTTGGAGTTTGCACAAGACGGGGCAAAGCAAACCGTCTCTCTCGATACAGGGCAGACACGACTCTCTTATTCTCGCTCTCAGATTGCAGAGCTGGAGAGAACCCGTGAGCGTCTGATGATTCAGCTCCTCAATCTAGAGAAGCTTACGGGGATTCGCACGGGCACGAGCCACTACGCTAGGCCCGCATACTAACTTTGTTCTCCTCTCCTGAAGAAGCACGCCGAACTCAAGCCCTCATGGAGGGCACAGCCTCTACCGCCATCGTAGTGCATGATGATGCAGCCCAAGAGCACATGCCGATGGCAGCACGTGCCCTGGACCTCCAGGGCGGATCCATGCACGCACCCGTCCGACACGGCTGGGACGACGGTGAGGAGTTCTTCGGCGGGATGGGTCCCGTTCAGCTTAATTTACCGGATTACTGGACCCTACGAGCGCGGAACGCATTCGTCTTTGAGACCAATCAGTACGCTAGAGGCATAGTCCGAAGACTCGTCACTAACGTGGTTGCCACTGGACTCCACCTAGAGTCGATCCCCAACGAGAGCCTACTTGGCTTCGCTGACGATGACCTCGCCCCTTGGGCAGAGGAAACCGAAACCAGATTCACACTGTGGGGTAACGACCCCTACCTCTGTGACACTTCTGAGCTTCAAACGTTCGGAGCAATTCAAGCTCAAGCGTGGCTCGAAGCCCTCGTCGGTGGCGACGTTCTAGTCACGCTCCAGCAGGGACCAAGCAAGACTCCACGAATCCGCCTTATCCCTGGCGAAGCAGTACAGACGCCCTGGGATGCAAAGCCGCACAAGGGCAATCGCATCGAACACGGCGTCGAGCTTGATTCTTCTGGGAGGCACGTAGCTTTTTGGGTACGTCAGAGAGATCTCTCTTTCAAGCGTCTACCAGCTTGGGGTGAGAAGAGTGGGCGTCGACTTGCATGGCTCGTTTACGGCAGCGACAAGCGGGCCAACGACGTACGTGGTCGTCCCCTCCTGAGCCTCATTCTCCAGAGCCTCACGGAGCTAACTAAGTACCGTTCGGCCACGCAGAGAAAGGCGCTCATTGCCTCCATCTTGGCGGTCTGGATCGAAAGAACTCAGGACAAACTCCCTGGTCCCGGTCTAGGCAACATGGCCACTGGTGCCCAGCGTATGGGCGCTACCGCTGAGGCTGCACCCACGACGGAGCCCAGAACTTTTAGCATTGAGGAGTACCTGCCTGGCGCCATCGTTGAGGACCTTCAAGCGGGCGAGAAGGTTCACCCATTCTCTTCCAACGGGGTCACGGAATCATTCGGCAACTTCGAAACCGCCATCGTGCAAGGCATGGCATGGGCCTTAGAGGTACCTCCCGAGATTCTGACGTTGAGCTTCAGCTCAAACTACTCGGCTTCCCGCGCTGCTATGGGTGAATTTGACGTTTACCTGTACAAGCATCGGGAATGGATCGGCCAGCAGCTCTGTGCACCAGTGTACCAAGAGTGGTTGATCAGTGAGTGTCTAGCTGGGACGATCAAAGCACCCAAGCTTCTAGAGGCATGGCGTTCAACTTCGGACACCGTAACTTATAACGCTTGGATCCAAAGTGACTGGGCTGGTCATCTTCGTGGACACCTCGATCCCGTCAAACAAATGGCGGGCTTCGAGAAGATGCTTGAGGCTGGCGTAGTCACCAGAGATCGAGTTGCACGTTGGACTTCTGGGCAGAAATTCTCACGCGTAACAAAGCAGCTTAAGAGGGAAAATGAGGCCCTAGCGGCAGCTCTGGCCCCCCTTCAGGCGATGGGCATCAAAGCTCCAATCGATCCCGCTCTCTACGTCATTCCCGACGATGACGAGGATCAAGTAGACCCGAAAAAGGGGACCAAAAAATGACTCTATGGCTCATGGATCGCTCATCGGGCGAAATCCTCGATCAAGCAATAACCGCTGGCTGGAAGCCTTCGGCCTCCCAGGAGGCGGCTATCGAAGCTCGCCTCACTGCTCTCAGCTCTGGCGCTGCACCTTCCTTCTACTCAGCAGGTAGCTCTCAGGTAGCTCAGATCAAGGTAGAGGGCGTTCTCACGAAGAAGCCCGACCCAATGGCTTGGCTCTTTGGTTCGAGTGGTACCTCGTACGAAGAACTCATCGCAGCCTTTCGCACGGCAGAGAATGATTCCAACGTCGCTTCTGTGGATGTCCTCATGGACTCACCTGGAGGCCAGGTAGCTGGGCTCTTTGAGGCCATCGCTGCCCTACAGGGCTTCTCGAAACCTCGTCGAGTCTTGGCCGCAAACGCCAACTCAGCGGCCTACGCCTTGGCTTCCGTCATGGGGCCCATTACGGCAACGAGTCCAGCGTCTTCGTTCGGGAGCCTAGGCATTTTCGCCCAGTTTCGTTCCAGCCCTGGGGTCATCACGATGCGTTCCACCGACGCACCAAAAAAGAATCCCGACCCCGCCTCAGAGGACGGCCAGGCAGAGATCCAAGCGTACATGGACTCGCTTCATGGGCTCTTCATAGAGGCCATTGCCGAAGGCCGTGGCGTTCCCGTGGCGACGATCAACCAAGACTTTGGCCGTGGAGCTTCGCTCTTGGCGGCCCAGGCTTACGAGAAGGGCATGATCGATTCGATCAGCAAGCCAGTTCTCAAGGCCGTATCAAAATCACCTATTCACAATGCGACTCACACGGCCGCAACGGAGAATTTCATGGACCTGAAAACACTTAAGGCCCAGCACCCTGACCTCTATGAGGCCGTGGTTCAGCTTGGGACTGATCAAGAAAAAGAGAGGGTCACCGCCCATCTCGATATGGCAGAGCAGCTGGACGCTACAGACGTAGCTCTCGAAGCAATCAAGGCTGGTACCCGCGTGGACCATCAGCCCACCTTGGCGAAGTACTTTGCCATCTCTCGCAATCGCCAAGACCAGACCGCACGCGCAGACGACGACGCAGTCGTCGTAGACGCTACGGCAAACGCTGAGGCTCCCACTGCTACCGCCGATCTGGGCGATGCATTGGCAGCCCTTTACACCACGGAGACCAAGTAATCATGGCAACTCTAGACTACGGTAGCGTCGTATACGCTGACCCACTTTTCGAGCCCGATACCCTACGATTCGCTGGAACTGCTACTTACGCAGCTGGCACCCTCTTGGGTCGTATCACGGCTTCTGGGTACCTCACTCCCTTCGATCCCGCTTCCGAGCTTGGCCCCGAAAACCCCGTCGCTGTGTTGACCTATGCGGTCTCTAACACAGGTGCTGGCGAGGTAAAGGCACGAGTCCTCATTGGCGGCGTCGTCATCAAAGAGCGCTTGGTAGTTCATGGCGCTGGTGATCTCGATGACCTGACTCCCGCAGTACTCGATCAAATCCGTGCCGCTGGCGTGACCGTTGTTTCGGTCGCTGACCTCGCAGTCGTCTAACCCTCCCCCGAGTAGTGGCCCCCATCTGAGGGGCCCTCTCACCCAAATCTAACTCTCCTAGCTCTGAGCCTGGGCCCCTTCGTTGGGTGCTGGGTCAGCGGAGCTTTGTCTTTCTCTCAGGACTTAATTCTATGTCTGACCTATCAACTAAGAAAATGCTCACTGCCTACATTGAAGGCAGCAGCCAGAAGCCAGGCTTCTTCACCTCATTCTTCACGGATGTGGTTTTCCACAACAGCGAGAAGGTGGAACTCGATGTCCGCCGAAATGGCAACAGGATCGCTCCCGTTCTCACCGCACTTGGCACGGGAAACCACCGCGTCGAGACGAAGAAAATCACGAACAACGAGTGGGCTCCACCCGTTTACGGCCTCGAATTCGGCCTCAATGCGTATGACGCAATGAAGCGTTCGATTGGCGCCAACCCCTACGAGGACGTCAATTTCCTCCGCAACATCCAAGATCAGTTCAACTTGGAGATGCCTTCATGCGAGCAAATGATTCGCAGAGGTGTTGAGCTACAGTGTGCTCAAGTTCTCAAGAACTCGATCCTCACTCTCCCTGATGCAAGCGGCTCCACCGCCTTCACCTTGGACTACGGTGCTAAGTCTTCCCACAAGCTCTTCGGCGTTTCGGCTGACTGGGACCTAGCCAGCGGCACCGACAGAATCGGCGACGTTCGTCTTGCGGCAAACAAGGTACACGATGACTCTGGGCTCACCCCCAAGTTCGTGATCATGGGCGCTCTCGCTCTCGATGCCTTCCTCAAGGATGCAGACGTACAGGGTCAGACCCGCAACGACGGCACCAAGATCGGCGAGCAGGTTCCCCCGAACAACGCTCTTCGCAACGGTGGTACCTACCACGGTCGTGTGTCAGCGGGAATGCACTCGCTCGAAATCTGGTCCACTAAGGGCTTCTACGAGTCATATCCTTCGGGGACTCCCACGAAGTATCTTGGCGACTGGGAGGTCATCGTCCTGGCAGAGAACGCTAGTTTGACTCTCACATACGGCGGAATTCCCCGTATCGCTCCCGTAGATGCTCGCCTCTCTGCCTTGGCAATTGGCCGAGCAAACAACGCTAGCGGCATGATCGATCTGACCACCAATGCGTGGTTCAGCCCGAACGGCACCCAGCTCTTCGGTAGCGTAGGGGCACGTCCTCTCGCAGTGCCCAAGAGCATTGATGGCTACGCCAGCATCAACACCAAGGTCTCCTGATCATGAGCGGCGCCAAGAAAAAGGCTGAGGCAACTCAGCCAGTAGTAACGGATCCAGAGGCTCCCGCTTCTGGTTCCGTAGCCCCTACCTCCACTGACGATGCTTCCAAGGATGATTCATCCAAGGACGCACCCAACGAGGATCCCGCATCGAAACCATCGAAGCCGCCCAAGGCCCCCAAGAAGCCGAAGGCCTACTTCGTGGCCAAGGGCCGTTCGGTAGGGACCAAGTCACGGGGCATCGTCCCTGAGAATGATCAGGTCTTCGCCAATGACTTCAGTGCTGCCGAAGAGCGTATCACTCAGTTGATCGCTGCTGGCTACGTCGTCTCTAAGTAAGTCAGACCAGTAATGAGCACACTCGACGAGATCGCGAAGACGATGAGATCAGTTCTCACCAATACTCGCGGTTTCGCCGTGCCCATTACTCTGACTACACCCGCTGGTGAAACCCATGAAATCAGCGGCCTAGCTGCTGATATTGGCCTCAGCATCGATCCAGAAACAGGGGTCATGATTCACGGTCGCAAAGCCACCGTGGCCATATCCCTTGCCGTTCTGGGTGAGCTTGGCCTTGCTACCCCAGAGGGAAGTCCCGACGAGGACACACGGCCGTGGCTCGTCACCTGGACCCCCTCAACGGGTGGGGCTCAAACGATGGCCGTGGTCGGTTCAATCCCGGACAAGTTGGGATGCGTCGTTCTCGAACTCTCCAGATACACAGCAGCTTAATTGCCTCTCGTCGCACAGATTCAGGAACTGATTGATAAGGACGACAACCGCTCTCTCGTGAGAGATCAGATTGCCGCCATCTTGAAGGTTGAATCCACACAGCAGAGGGCCCTGGCAGTAGCGGCCTCAAAGGATCCAGAGCTTTGGCGTCTTCGAGTTTACTCCGAAAAGAGTGACCCATGGGCAGCATTCTCAGATTCGGCGAAGTCTCCCATCGTGAACGTTTCGGTGGAAAACTCCGACTTTGATAAAGCTGGTTCTGATCCCGTGCATCACCAGAAGTCGACAAGCACGTATCACATCGATTGTTACGGATTCGGGATCACTGAGGGTAACGACACTGGACACTCAGCAGCCGACAAAAATGCCATTTCTGAGGCAGAAAGAGCCGTAAAGCTCTGCCGAAATATCCTCATGTCCTCGTACTACACGTACCTGGGATTCCCCCAAGGAGCGTTTCTCCCACCTGGTCAGAAGCAAGTCGTCTGGTCACGTTGGCCCACAGGGATCACTTCGTTCTCCCCCAGTCAGACTGACCGTCCCGTGGCTCGTGTGGCCGTCGTTCAATTGAACCTCGAAGTCACTTACTCAGAGTTCAGCCCCCAATACGTGGCTCAGCCTCTTGAGATCTTAGCCCTCGCTCTCACCAAGACTGACGACGGCGAGTGGCTCGAAGCTGAGTGGAACACAGCCGCTCCCGAACCCGAACCAGAGCCTTAACCGCTCATCAAAACCTAACTCTCTCCGAACTCTGTTGGCCTCGTTGCCTGCGGAGTCGCCCCCTTTTGTCTCCTTCCTTTTCAGAGGTCCTAACTTATGTCCCTTGACGCATCCCTAGAAGCCCGCCAGGTGGGCGTAACCAGTCAGTACAAAGACTCACGAGTCGGTGGCTTCACAAAGCTTCCGCAGAAGCTCTATCTCATCGTCCAAGGTGAGACTGAGTCAGACTACCCCACCACCAAGTTCACCGCGCTCTCGGCCAGTGAAGTCGGCGTAAAGGCTGGTTACCGCAGCTTGGCTTACCTCATGGCTAAGCAGCTTCTGCCTCAGAACGGCGATGGAATCGGCACAGTCCCGCTAACGGTAGCGCTACTAAATGACGCTGATGGAGCCGACCCCGCAGTAGGTGACATCACTCCCTCAGGCACCGCGACCACAGCAGGGGCATACAGAGTCAACTGTAACGAGATCCTCTCTGAGGGCTTCGTGATCCCCAAGGGTGCCGTCTCTGTAACCGACACCTGTAGGAAGATCGGCAATGCCATTCAAGCAACGCTGGGCATGCCTCTGCTCGCCAGTTACGCATACGGCACCGTCACCTCGACGAAGACTGTCACCGTAGGCACCAGCGATGGAACACTGGCGACATTCACCACAACGGGAAATCCCAAGCCTGGTGTCTGGACTCTCGGCTGCACCGCTGAGGCAACCAACGCTGGTACGTTCACGCTGACGGATCCCGACGGTGTAATCATCTCGACCACCGTCACCGTAGGCGCTCAGGTTCAGGGAGGCCTTGGCTTCACCTTGGCCGATGGAGCTGAGGACTACGACGTCGGTGATACTTGGACGATCACCGTCCCCGCAACCAAGGTCACGGTAACGTGCCCATGGGCAGGAACGACTGGAAATGAGCTGGATATCCGCATCGACGGGCCCAGTTACGGCGCTGAATTTGCGTACACTCAGCCCACTGGTGGTCTCCTCGACCCCACCGTTGACGACGCTCTGGAGCAGATCGGCCCGAACTCTTGGCAGAGCATGGTTCTCTCTGGTTTGAGCATCCACGATGCCGTGGCTCTCGATGCCTTTGAGGCGTGGGGCGAGGGACGATGGAGCCCCACCACGAAGAAGCCCGCCGTGGTTTTCCACGGCAATACCGCTGCCACGGTTCAAGAAGCCATCGTCATCTCTGACGCTCGCAAGACTGACCGAATCAACTCTCAGCTCACGTCTCCTGGCTCTCGAAACCTCCCGCAGGTCGTGGCGGCTCGCGAACTAGCCAAAATCATCAGGCTTGCAAACAACATTCCGAGCCACGACTACTGCCTACAGGTAGCCGACGGAATCACTCCTGGCGTTGATTCAGTTCAATGGGACCTCACCAAGCGTGATGCAGCCTTAAAGGGTGGTTCTTCCACCGTTGAGGTCATTGATGACGTCGTCCGCATCTCGAATGTGTGCACGTTCTACCACCCCACTGGCGAAGTACCCGCTTCCTATAAGTACGTCGTCGACATCGTGAAGCTTCAGAACATCACGTTCGCAGTGGACACGATCTTCAGCTCCACTGAGTGGGCGGGTGCTGCCTTGGTACCCGACGATCAGCCCGTCAGTGAGCCTACGGCAAAGAAGCCCAAGATGGCTTTGGCAGAGTTGAGCGGCCTTGCCGACAACCTAGCCCTGGCCGCAATCATCTCTGATCCTGCTTACAGCAAGAAGAACATGACTGCGGTCATCGATTCGCAGAATCCGAAGAGGCTCAATGTTCGGATGCCAGTCAAGTTGAGCGGCAACACGAACATCATCGACGCCGTTTGCGAGTGGTCGTTCAACTTCGCCGGGTAACCCATCTTTGGGGCTCCCACGTTCGCTCCTGGCGTGGTGTAGCCCCTGCTTTTTTCTTCCTTATCAGGGGTTTTTCTTAGCTTTCGACTCCCTCAAGTGGGCGTCGACTTGAGGTAATTATCATGAGTGCAGGTGGATCGATCCAAGAGGTCACAATCAAAGGACGTAGGTTCGCTGTAGCGGCCGACGGCGAAGTAAGCCGCAAGCTTGGGGGTTTCGAAAAGACCCTAGAAGCAAACGGCGATGGCTCTTCTCGTGAGATTCTCACACGGGTCGTAGGCAAGCTGGACGGTATCGTTCTTAGCATCGACGACAACGCAGGTGACGCTGAGTTCCTCCAAGAGGTAGCGGACACGATTGGCATGGTTGCCTGCACCATCACTTACGTGACGGGCAAGGTCTACACGGGTTCGGGAACGATCACGGGTGAGATCATGACTGCGTCCAACAACACGACTTGCACGGTGACCCTTGAGTTCACTGGCAAGCTCGCAACTCAGTAATCATTCACTGAGTCTTTCTTACACTTAACAGGAGCACAATTTCATGAGCACAAAAGTAGAAGCAGTAGTAGCCGCTGAGGTGGCTGAGGATGAGTTTGTCCGTTTTTGTGAGACCATCGACCTTGAAATCGATGACCTCGATGACGAGGACGCGAAGAAGTTCAAAGGCCTCAAAAACACAGTAATCAAGGCAATGATGGTTGGACGAGTCACCATCTCAGACGAAGGCCTACCCACTGTGTCCCTCAAGTATCCCGTGGGCGAGTTCTCCAGCGTGACCTTCAAACTACCCACGGGTGAGAGGTTTGTGGCGGCGGGCGACACCAAGTCGACGAATAGCGTCACGCAAGGCTGGAAGATTCTTTCTGATTTTACGGGTGTCCCTAGTCCCATTTTTGGGAAGATGCGAAGGAAGCCAGATCTCCAAACCCTCGACGCGGTGGGTGCACTTTTTTTGGGCTAACCGTCAGGACCCCTCTCGTTTTACGAGGCGGGGGCGAAGGGCGGCTGCCGCGAAAGTTCGACCCCGAATCGGGAAAGCTTGTGAATCAGCACACGCTGATCAACGTGTTTTCTATCATGATGCTTCAGATCATGCGTGACTACACACAAGGGATCCCTGACTACAAATCTCTAACGATGCAAGAAATCCGCTTCTTCTACGATGGCCTGAGAGCCGAACTCAAGAAGGCCAATCAGCCTCCAAAGTCCTCCAAGTAAGTAGTTCCAAATAGCTGGTCGCTTCTCCCTAGAAACTGTCTTCAAAGGTAGGGACCAACTCAGCTCGACCATCACCCGAATTCAGCAAAAATCGCTGAGTTTTACCGCAGGATTCTCGAAGAATCTCAAAGTGATGGACGGCCACGTCAGCAAGGTGGCGGGGACCTTGAACCGTCTTGGTGCTGGCATCGGCGTAGCGGGTGCAGCCCTAGGTGCTGGCCTGGGATGGGCTGGCAAATCTGGCCTCGAATTCGAGGAGGCGATGAGCAAGGTGGGAGCCGTTGGCCTCAAGTCTCGTGACCAGATCATGGACCTTGAGAAGGAGGCCCTACGACTTGGCGCAACCACCAAGTTCACGGCCACTCAATCCGCCAACGCTATGGAAGTCATGGCTCGTGCAGGCTTCAGCAGCTCAGAGATCTTGGGTGGCGTTGGTGGAGTTCTATCCGCCGCCGCTGCTTCTGGACTTGAGATCGCAGAGGTCGCCAACCACGTCTCGAACGCCCTCAAGGGCATGGGCATGGAGGTAGTCGACTCCAAAACGGGTATGAACAATGCGGCCAGAGTCGCTGACGTTCTCGCCTTGGCATCCGCTAGAACCAATTCGAGCATCGGATCACTGGGCGAATCGCTAGCCAACGTCGCTGGTACGGCTTCCGATCTCAAGGTCCCATTCGAGGACGTAGTGGGCGCCGTAGCTTTGCTCCAGGACACGGGCCTCGATGCGTCCGTAGCTGGATCCGCCTTGAATACGATGTTGACCAACATCGCAGCGGGCACGGGTAAAGTCTCCAAAAGAGCGAAAGACGCTCACGGAAATCTACGCTCATTCCCCGAACTTCTCTCCATCATTTCGGAAGAAGCCGCCAAGTCGGGTGGCTCGATGGATCGGGTGGCTTACCTCGCCGACCTCGTTGGGCTTCGTGGCCAGAAGGCAGCATCCAAGCTCTCGACACTATTCGATTCTGGCAAGGTCACGGCTCTCACAGAGGAGCTAACCAAAGCCCAAGGCTCCGCTGAGAAGATGGCCAACCTAGCGATGGATAACAGCATCGGGGCCTGGACTCTCTTCGAGTCGGCCGTGGATGGCGTTCGAGTAGGACTCTTCAACCTTGTAGGCAAGGAACTCAAGGGAGTTATCGATGCCACCACGAAGTGGGTAGGCGCGAACCAAGAACTCATTGTCTCTGGGGTCAAAGACTTCATCAAAGACTTCAAAGACGCCCTTCCCCAGATCATCACTTGGATTGAGAGGATCGGTAAGGTCCTCGCCGTCTTCTACGCCTTCGCCGCTGCCATCAAGGCCGCCTCGATTGCCATGGCGATCTTCAACGCCGTTATGATGGCTAACCCGTGGGTCCTTCTCATCTACGGCATCGTAGCCGCCATTGGCTTGATTTGGGCCTTTTGGCCCGAAATCACGGCTTTCTTCAAGAAGCTCTGGAAGGGGATCACTGACTGGGCTGACAAGATTTGGACCTCGATCACCAACATGGCGTCCTCCATTGCCAACGCAGTGGGCGGATTCTTCACGGGGATTTGGGACACTGTCAAACCGTTCTTCACTGGTCTCCTCGAATACGTAGTCGGGCTCTTCGTCATCCTCGCTTACCCGATCAAGCTGTGGGCGGAGACGTGGCTGGGCATCGCCTCCACAATCTTTGACGCCCTCGTCATGATCTGGACGCCTATCGGTGAGTTCTTCTCCTGGATCTGGGGCGGCATTTCAGCCGTAGCTTCAGCGGTTTGGGATGGCATTGTTTACGTCGTCAAAGACCGCTGGAACCAAATCACTACGGTAGCCACAGCCGCCTTTGAAATCTTGAAGGCCGTCTGGGAACCCATCAGCGCATTCTTCTCAGGGCTATGGGATGGCATCGCCAATGGTTTCAGATCCGCCATGGGCTGGGTCATCGAAAAGATGCAGTTCCTCATGGATGGTGCCACCTGGATTGTCGACAAGATCCGTGGCGTTGGCCGTGAGGCCATGGGCACCGATGGAGGAGCCAATCCCGTTGCCATGGGAGAAGGTGTTTCTAGCCCTTCCGAGCGTATTTCCAGGTCATTCTCTGAGTCCAACCACAAGACCTCAGCCGAGATCAGCATCCTGGATCGCACAGGTAGAGCTGCCATTACGCAGGCTCCTAGCGGCCCTGGCATGAGCCTCAACCTCGTCCCCACGGGTGGCTACTAATCATGCCTTCCTTTGATTCCCTTATCGGCGGCAAGCCTCTCGATGGCTGGCAAGGCCGTATCAAGGAAGGTGCGTTCAAAAGCCCGAAGGGTACCAGGATCCCCTTTGCCTTCACCGAAGTCTCACGTGAGACCACGAAGAGGACTACCGAATTCAGCTTTAATTCGCTGAACGATTCTTACATCCAGGACAATGGGTTCGGGGCACGCAAGTACCCCCTCACCTGCTATTTCAACGGTCGGGACCACGACAGGATTGCAACGGCCTTCGAAGCCGCCCTCTTAGAGCCAGGCATCGGAAACCTTGAGCACCCGCTTTTTGGAACTTTCCCTGCCATCGCTATTGGCTCGATCACTCGTCGGAATGACCTCGTCTCTGGAAACAATCAGAGCGTCGTAGATGTCACGTTTTCTACGAGTCTCCCAAGAGTGTATCCAGCGGGTCAGAGCTTCCCGAAGTCTGAGATCCTCTCAAGCCTCGATGACTTCAATCTGGCAGCGGCTCTGGCTTTCGAGGAGAACGCCCAGCTAAATACCATAGCCAGACAGGCTGAATTCAAGTCCACTGTACGCTCAGTTCTAGGCACAATCCGCTCAGCCTTCGCCGATGCCCAGGGCATTACGGCAGCGGCTAGACGGGACTTTGAGGAGCAACAGCGACTCATCAACGAAGCCATTGACGTCCTTGTGGGTGAGCCCCTCTTACTCGCTCAGGCCCTCTCTGGATTGATCCTCGCACCAGCAAGAGCCGTGGCCGGATATAAGTCCAGGCTTGAAGGCTACGGCCTCATGCTCCAGGGCATCATTGGAATGTTTTCGAGCAGCCAAGAGGATTCGTCCTCTTTGCCCGAAACTATCGTGGCCCAGAGGAATGCGTTCTTCCTTGCGGACTTCGTAAGCCTTACAGCGGTGGCTGGTTCCACGCAGTCGGCAACGGCAGCCAGCTATACGACAAGGCCGCAGGCACTCGATGCCGCTGAGACCGTCAACGAGCAATTCGAGTCCAGCATTACTTGGCGTGACGAACGCATAGCCTCACTCTCTGAACCCGTCGAAGGTTCCGAAGAAGGCGGCCCTGGCGTCATCATTGATCAAGGCACGAGCTACCAGCCCCTTCAAGAGGCCGTAGCCCAAGCCACGGGCTTCTTGGTGGAATCATCCTTCCAGCTCGTCCCCGAAAGAGGCGTAGTTCTAGCGAGAAACCGCACGATCCTCGACGTATGCGGGGAGCTTTACGGCTCTACCAGCAATGAGCGTTTGGACTTCTTGATCACCTCGAACGACTTATCTGGCAGTCAGATCCTTGAGCTAAAGCGCGGGGACCTCATCAAATATTACGTAGCCTAGTTGTCATTCCCTGATCCCGAAGAAGTCTCTATCTCGATTGATGGGACCACATTTCGTTACTGGACGGATGTAGAAATCAATCTCGTTTTCGATGGGCACAGCACCGTATCTTTCTCAGCCCCGTTTGAGCCAGAGGAGATAGAATTCAGGGAAACTTTTCGCCCGTTTTCTTATAAGGAAGTCACGGTCCAACTAGGTGGGGATCCCCTCTTCACGGGGACGATGATCGATATCTCCCCCAACGTCACGCCAGACTCACGTACAGTAAGCGTTACAGCTTACTCACGTGCCGCTGTACTCGCTGACTGCTGCGCTCCTGCTGAGTACTTTCCACTCGAATTCAATGGCCTTACGCTCTCCCAGATTACAGAGAAGCTCACGGAGCCCTTTGGCCTGAAGCTAGCTCAAGGCTCGGCTCAGGATGGGGCAAAGTTCGAGCGGGTCGCCCTAGAGCCGAAGGACAAGATCCAGGACTTCTTGGCTGATTTGGCGAAGCAAAGAGGCCTCATTCTGGCTTCCGATGAATTCGGGGATGTCATCTACAGGCAGAGTTCGGGCTCTGGAATTCCCGTAGCGAAGCTCAGCGATTCCCAGTCACCCGTCACTTCGGTGGCGGCCACGTTCTCGCCTCAGAGTTACTTCAGTGAAGTCACGTGCCTAGCCAAGACCAAAGGCGGAAGGCCTGGTTCGAAGTACACGGCTTCGAATGCCTACTTGCTGAACGTCATGAGGCCGTCCGTCATTGAACTCGATGATACCGACCCAGGTGACATCCAGGTAGCCACCTCGGCAAGGCTGGGTCGGATGTTCGGAAACATGGCGAGCTACGAAGTCGGGCTCTGCACTTGGCTTACACCAGAGGGCAAGATCTGGTTTCCAGACGACAGGATCCGAATCACGGCGGAAGGCGCAATGATTTACAGCGAGACGGAACTCCTCATCAGGGCAGTGCGTCTCAAGCAATCCAGCGATCAGTCACGCACAGCGTCACTGACTTGCTGTCTCCCTGGTGCGTTCTCTGGGGAAGAGCCCGATGGGCTCCCCTGGCTTGGTTAAGAGTAAGTAAATATTGGCAAGAATCGGTGAAATCCTCGAAGTAATCCGCACCGAAACCGACCAAGGCACGCCGTCTACTGACCTCAAGGTCGACTTAGGTGGCGGCAATATCGTTACCGCCACGCTCTACCAGCCCCCTGGTGATGACTCGCTCCCACTTGTGGGTGACTACGCAATCCTAGTCGACGCTGGTGGGCGTGGGGTGTGGGTAGCAACGGCGTTCATGGATCCTTCCTTGGTTCCCGTAGCGGGCCCAGGTGAGCGTGTCCTCTCTGCCAGAACGGCACTAGGTGAGCTTGCAGCCAGCCTTCACCTCAAAGCTGACGGCACCTCTGAGTTCAACGGCACCGCATGGGTAGCCATGGCGGAGCTTGTTGCTGACGAATTCACACGAGTCAACAACGACATCACGTCTCTCAAGACTGCCATCGGTGGTGGGTTCACGGCGGTAGGTGCTGGCGCGTTGGCCAACGGTCCCGCTGGCAAGACCGCCTTCGATTCCGCAGCAGAGACGATCCCAAGTGCCGTCGGCGATGTCGCTTCTACGAGACTGAAAACTGAATGAGTGACGTGATGCTTTTTCAAACTCCCGATGGGGGTGAAGTTCAAGTCACCAACGGAGTTGTGGCCCTCGACGACTCTCCTTTTACTGCCGTTTACATCAGCCTATTCGGCGGGAATATCGATGATTCGGGGGATACCTCAACCGATTCTGAACAGTGGTGGGGCAACTACTCAGAGTCCGACCCCGTCCTGCATTTGAGGTCGAGGACACAAGCGATCCTCATCGGTCTCCCCGCCATCCCCGCCAACTTGGTGCGGGTCGAAGAGGCCGTCTCTTCGGATCTCGAATGGATGAAAGCCGACATCGCAGAAAGCATTGATGTGGCTGCTTCTTTGCCAGCTCGCAACACCGTGCGGATTCAGATCCTGATCACGGGACGAGATGGCGTTGAGCAGAACTTCGACTTCACCCGACCCTGGGGGATCGCCGCCTAACTCTTATGAATCTCCAAACCCCCTCAGTTGCTGACGTCTCCCAGAACATTACCAATCAGCTACAGGGATCACTTGCTCAGACGATTCCCTTCCTGCCGAAGAGCTTCCTACGGGTCTTAGCCAAGGTCATGGCAGGAGTTTTTATACTCCTCTGGAAGTACGCAGGCTTCACCTTACTTCAGCTTTTCGTCCCTTACGCGAGCACGAAAGAAGTCAGTGTAAATAACACTACGATCATTCCTCTCGTCGAGTGGGGTCGCCTCTTCGGAATTGGTGATCCTCTCGCTGCAACGAGAGCTATTCTGGACGTCGAAATCCAAGTCACAAATCAGGTAGGAGCTATTCAACCTGGTGCCCAACTCATTAGGCAGAGCACTGGGGTCGTTTACGTCACCACGGGCGAGACACAGCTGAATTCAGCTACCGTTACGGCCAGGGTCCGTGCTGCCTCGGACCAAAGCAATGGCGGTGGGGTCGGCATTATTGGCAATCTTCAAATCGGGGATGCGCTCAGCTTCGCTAGCCCGCTCCCCAACATTTCACGAGACGTTGAAGTCACCGCCGTAGTCGTTACCGCCGAAAACGGTGAAACCTGGGAAGCATACCGTCGTCGGGTTCTGGAGCGTGCTCAGGCGAAGCCAAATGGGGGATCGTATTCTGACTACCGCATTTGGAGCAGGTCCGTTCCTGGCATCGTCAGTGCCTACCCCTATACGGGGCTTCCTGGCCAAGTAGATGTCTACATTGAAGCATCGGTAGCCAGTTCGGGATCACCCGACGGCATTCCTACGGGTCCTCAAATCACGGCAGTGGTTGATGCAATCAACTTCGACGTAGACGGGTACCCCTCAAGGCGTCCCGCGAATGCCGCCGTGAACGTCAAACCCATTGAGCGTTTAGCGTTCAACGTCGAGATCTCTGGCCTCACGGAAGCCTTGGAAGGCCAGGTCGAAGAAGCCCTCACAAATTATTACCTTGAGCGTGAGCCCTTTATTCTTGGGCTCAGCGTCCTACCTCGAAAAGACCGCGTTCTGGAAACGTCTCTTGTGGGCATCGTGGACCAGATCGTCAGTGCAAATGGCGGCTCAGTTGGTCCGATTACACAGACCCTCAGTGGCCCTGAAACCCCTTCGTATTCCCTGAGTTTTGGCGAAAAAGCCAAGCTCGGAACCCTCACTTTCACATAAGCCTATGACCTTAGATCTTACCGCACGCTACCCATCTCAGGTCATCACTACTGATCCTGAGTACCCTCTAGGGAAGGCCCGAAACCGAACCGCTCCAGGCGACGGTACGGGCACGCCCTTCGAGCAGGACCTCGTCAATGACTGGCTCGGCGCTACTCAAGCACTACTCGATGCGGGTGGCATCACCGCTTCGGGCGACCCCGATAAAGTGGGAGTCAGTGACGTGGTGGACGCCGTTAGAGCTTTGGCGACGAGGCCAGCGGCTACTTACGCCCTCAATGCAGGTTCGGCGATCCCGTGCACGATGACTCAGATCAGTGCCAGTCCTGGGTTCACTTTAATCACGGGAACTCAAATCGAGGTCCCGAGCGCTGGCAAGTATCTCGTGAGCTGGGGAGCCGCAATGGAAACTACAAGCACGGCGAATAAGCCTTATCTCGCCATTGCTCTCGTAGTGAACGCTACAAAGCAAGCACGGGCCTCAGGCGTACGTTGGTCTATCGAGCCGACTGAGTTCATTATCGTCTCCAGGAGTCACGTGGTCACCGTTGCTGACCCTGCCACGGATCGGATCATCTTCCTGCCCGAATCTTCAGTAGGCGGCACCACTTCAATCAACGATGTGGAAGGCATTCACGACGACGTTGTCTCGATTGTGAAGCTCTAAGATATGGGGATTTTCGCCTCACTCCAGCACCTACTTCCTACCTCTGAGGCCTTCAAGCTCACCGCGGAAAAGTACCTCACGAAGTTCTTCTTCGGGACTTCTGGCGTTGGCGACGATGCAAAAGACTTCATCGACAATGTCTACCTAGATCTCTTCCCAAGTACGACTCGTGAACTCAGGGAATGGGAGCAGATGTATGGCCTCAGCTCAGACACCGATGATGCCACCCGACGAAAGCTTCTTGCCGCTGAGTGGCAGAGCACTGGGGGACAGAGTGTAAGTTATATCCAGGGCGTCTTACAGACTGCGGGATACGACGTGTGGGTCCATGAATGGTGGTCATCCACTGGTCCTTACGTGGCAAGGGATCCACGGGATTACACAGAGGAGCCGCTCATTGGTTCCTATCAGTGTGCTGACGATGATGAAGTCACATGTGGAGACATCGAAGCTCAGTGCGATTCCTTCTTGATCAATGACCCTGGCTACTTCGCCAACCTGAATTTGAATCCACTTTCACCCGCCCCGATCTCCAATGATGAAGATCTCTGGCCCTACTTTTTATACTTCGGCGGCAAGGTCTTTCCCGAACCCGCTGACGTACCCGCATCTGCGAAGCAAGACCTGCGACGGCTCATTCAAAAATTGAAGCCGAGCCAGCACTGGGCTGTGCTCATCGCTAACTACATCGGGCCTGACTACGTGCTCGTCGACTCAGACGATTACGTGCTGATCGATGACAGCGGGTACGTCCTCGTCTCCTAACTTTTATGGCTAGTTCTAACTTAAAAATCGTTGATTCCAGGCTCATCAATCCTGATGGGGACGGCTTCGCCGTCGACCCTTCTGCCGTGAGCGGTGGCTTTCCCGTCAGCGTCACCACAGCGGGTAACTACACCGTCTCGTCTACGACCTATGGGGGACGTGATCCCGCAATCACTCCAGTCAATGTGTACGTGACAAACACGGCCACGATCTTTCTCCCCTCTGATGCGTCCAAGGTGCCTGGAGCCAGGATCAGGATCTTCAAGGTTGGGGCCGCTTCATTTTCAGTCAGCATAGATCCCGCAGGTGCACCCCTTACTCAAAACGCCCAAGGCTCCACGAGCACAGCAGTCATTTCAACAGGCACAACCTCGTTCGAATATTCTGTGGAGTGGCTCTGGAGTGGTACTGCCTGGGTTACAGATTTCTACCCGCGTAAGTCCGCATGGGTTACGCCGTCGCAACTAGAGAGCCCTGGGTACTCACTCCTCTGCAAAGTAGACAGTGGCACAGGGAACGGCACGGGCTTAACCCTGCCCTCAAATTCGCTCCCGTGGCGAGCAACTGGAGACATCGTCTCTGGTGGAGTTGCTGAAAATAAGATCGTCGGACGTGCGAGGGGATCAAACCTAGACGACACAGAACCGAACGATTTCACATTTGAACAGGGCGCTACCGTTACGAAAGCAGGGTACTGGAACTCTGGGAATTTCTCGGACGTCATCTCTGAAGCATCAGCGACTCTCACCACGACTCTGAGTGCATCACCGTTAGGCAATGGGTCCTATCGCTTCACAGTTTCGATCCAAGCTACCGATGAGGCTCAGGACACGTATGACTGGGATTATACGTTCCGAGCAAAGAGGGTCTCAGGCACACTTTCGGGCGATGGATTAGCAGCTCCTACCCCAGACCCTGACAACGATGATGTGCCCGCTAACATAACGATCACGTTTAACGAGTTATCGGGAAATCTTCGCGTCATCATTGACAACGAGACGGGCACGCAGTGGAGTTTTCGGATTTCCGTAGCTCTGGTTTTTGCACCGTATCCCGCCAACTCTGGTGGTGCTTAATGGCCCTGGCCGGAGGCGTAGGCCCTAACTCGTGGGCTCGTGCTCGTGCAGGGTGGCATCCTGGCTCGCTGGGAGCAGCTGCCCTGCTTTACTGGTTTGCAGCTGATAGAGACATAACAATCGAAGACACAGACAGGGTGTCAGGCTGGACGGATCTCTCAGGCAACGGCAACCACGTAGCATCTACAGGTGCATCTCGTCCCGTGCTCACAGCCGACTACGCCAACGGAAAACCAGGCATCGTATTTGACGGCTTCGACGACTATTTAGAGCGAGCCACTTTGACACAGGGAGCCGTTGCTACGCCGTATCGTAGGTATTGCGTCTATAGGAAAGGCACGCATAAAGCGGCTGTTGTCGGACTTGTCGGAAATCAGTCTAATAACGCTTCGCTGTTGTACCTGCATCAATCGACCAACCATCCATCCATATATTGCGCACCGATTGGAACGCCTCTCCAGACAGGAGCACTCCCGACGGAAGGATCCATGAATATCGCTTCTGGGCTGTTTAACGGCGGTTCCTCGTCTGTTTCGAATAGGGAGGCGGGTGAAGACATCGTGACATTTTCTGGAACAGTCGGAACTTCTCCGCATGCTGGATTAAAGATCGGGACGTATCACACCGCGCCTGGATCAACATTCAATTCCGGTATTTGCGAGGTGCTCTGCACGAACTCCACAGATCCAGATTTGCACCTACGGATAATAGCCTACCTAGATCTCAAATGGCTGTGACAGTAGATACGTGATCGTGCTGATCTCCAGCTCGTCTAACTTTCTCACAACCAACTCACTCACTGAAACCCTGACCTCTCCACGAGGCTTGGGGTTTCTTCATTTTGTCTTTCGAGGACCAAAACATGGCAAAAACCGCTACTACCTTCCGAAACTCACACCTCCAAGCAATCGCTGACGCCCTCGATAACGGCTACTGCCGCATCTACAGCGGCACGGTCCCCACAAATGCAAACACTGCACTAGGGGCGCAAGTCCTCTTAGCCGAACTGCGCTTTGCGGCCACCGCTGAGACATCCGTAACCGCTGGTGTGCTCACTTTTGCGGCAATGACTGCCGATGCCGATGCCGCTGCTGATGGCACTCCCACATTTGCCAGGTGCTTCCAATCCGATGGCACCACCGTAGTCGTGGATCTCACGGCAAGCGGCACGGGAGGTAGTGGAGAGCTGGTGCTTACCACTGCTTCGATTGTCGAGGGCGCTGAGGTTTCCGCTGACTCAGCGACACTGACTTACCCCGCGGCATAAGGGGCCCAACCATGGCCGCCGTTGAACTTATCGTAGATTTCGATGATCCAAGTGCGGACTACCCGTATCTTGCTTACGCATTTACGCAAGCCGTCGATAATCACGACATCAGTGCGCCCGACTGGCCAAAGTTCATCGTTAAAAACGGCGGAACGCTGCCACTCCAATACAGCTCGACACACCTAGGAACATGCCCATATTTCGAGGTCGTAGCCGCTCCTGGGTATGAGTTCGAGGGCGTATACGACGAGACCAAAGCACGTGTGCACGTGACGAGTGGTGCTTACGCTTGGACTCCTCAAGCCCTAACGTACATGACTGGTGTCCAGATCATCTCGGACGCCACCGATGCTCTCTATCTGTTCGATGCAACCGAAATCCACATCACAAATTGTGGGCTGAGGGCTGGAGGCAGCGGGCGACAAACGACCCGTGTGAATGGTTCGGGCGCTTTGCTGATTGCACGCAACTGCGTTGCCTTGCCTGGCATCAACAATAACGGCTTCAACGTCAACAACGGGACGGCTCATTATTTAAACTGCACCGCACGTGGGAACCGTGTCGGCTTCCGTCAGTTTGGTGGCACTGGGCATATCGTAAATTGCCTGTCAGATGACTCGGACACAGCAGACTTCCAAGGCACGTGGAGTACCAATCTCCACAATATATCCAGTGACGGGACGGCATCGGGGACGGGTGCCATAACGAGTGCGACGGTCACATTCGCCGCAGCTGGTAGTGCTATCCTTGACGCTTCCGATGCCAGTGGGGCCATGGGTGGGGGTGCAGATCTCAGTGCTGGGACGTACCCAGTCCCTCTAGATATTTTAGGCCAGACACGGCCAACCCTGCCTACGATAGGCGTCTATGAGCTGGATCCCGTAGGTGAGGGTGGTGGTGACGACACGACCTTTGATCTTGCCGCTGATGTCTCGCCACTGACGGGTGCTGTATCAGCATCACTGGCTATTGGCTCCAGCGTTGACGCTCAGACGCCTCTCCTTGCGGGTGATGTATCAGTCTCTCAGGCGGTAGAGGGCACTACGTTTGTGGTCAGTGCTGAGACGCCTCTCCTAGAGGGCTCGGCATCAGCTTCGCTTGGCCTAGGCCTCAGTGCTGATGCTCAGATTTCCGCCCTCGTAGGTGCTTTCACAGGCTCTCTAAGCATTGGCTCCAGCAGCGATGCTCAGACGGGCCTCCTTGAGGGCTCAGCCACAGCAGCACTGGCCCTTGGCTTCGATGCGGCTGGTCAGACGCCTCTCCTAGCAGGTGCTTTTTCTGCATCGGTAGGCTCATCCAGTAGCCTTACGATTGCCGCTCAGACGCCCGTACTTGCGGGTGCGGTATCTGGCTCTATTGGGATCAGTCTCGATGTAGCCTCGACGATATCACCCCTGGTGGGAGCCTTCGTTGCCAGCGTTGAGCAAGAGCAGATCGGGATCGACATTGCGGGCAGCACAAGGGCTCTCGTCGGTGCTGCCTCAGTCTCGCTGGGTGTAAGAATCACTAGTGCGGCTACCCTGCCCTCTCTCTTGGGTTCGGGATCCTTTGATCTGGGTATCGGCCTCCAAGCTGATGGATCCATCACGGGGCTCCAAGCTCTTGGCGAACTGAAGCTAGGGATCCCCTCCATCCTCGACGCTGAGATCCCGCTCCTCGTCGGTAGCCCCGTCCTCGCTGTCCATCACTTGGCTCCAAGCAAGCGGACCCTTCGAGTCCTTGCTCGAAGTCGTGGGCTCAGAGTGCCCACACGTAATCGTCTTATCCACGTCCCTCTGTAGGAATCGCATGAAATTCACCAAATCCCCCGACGAAGTCCTCGACTACACGCTGGATTGGTCCGCACGTCTTGGTCTCGATCAGACCATTGTGTCCTCAGCTTGGACCATCTCTGGGGGCTCAGCGGAGCTTGGCACCGCAGAGAAGGCCCCGACCTATGCGGGCCAGGCCTCGACGTTCTGGGTGAGCGGCGGTGCACGTGGGGAGACCTCGACCCTAGAGAATGTGGTCACAACGAATTCAGATCCAGCCCGCACGTTTTCTTTTCTTATCACCCTTGAAATAACATGAGCGACAACGGCCCAAACACAGCACGTCCGAAAAACTACCCCGAAGACCTACGCGAAATCGTGGCCGAAGCCCTGCCCAAGATCGGAGCAGAACTCGACTCCCTACGGCACCTCGTTGCCAATGGCTCGCTGGAAGTCCTTCAAGAAATCGGCGAGTTGAAGTTCGTTTTCGAGTCATTCAAAAGCAGGATCGAAGAATCCATGCTCAGCAATGATGACGCCCACAAGCGGACTCATCAGTTGCTCTCCCAGATCCTGGGCCAGTATGACACGAGTAGAGAGGACTTCGAGGCTTTCCAGCTCTCCACGAACAACGCAATCGCTGAGATCCGTCGCAGGATCGGCCACACGAACGGCTCCAGCAACGGGGCTCATTACTAGCTATGGTTAACGACACGACCAATCGATTGAGGGAGCTTGGAAGGATCGCGAAGAACGTGCGTGCTGACTCATCCTCAGAAATCGTCATAAAAGAGGCCACTTTTGACGACGAAGAAGAGGTCACTCAGACCGCCCTCCAATGCGACTACACGAAGGCTCCCGAACTGTACTCCCCACGTGAGCAGCGGCCGAGTGATAGCTACTCAGGGCTCATCGGGAACGGGAGTAATGCCGTCGTGCAGATCCTTACCATCTTGCCACCCGCGGCCAGGGTCATCGGACTGCTCGCCATCCTAGTCGTAGCGGCTGGTACCTACCTAGCAGTGAGGATCTGGGGCTAGTCCAACTCTCACCCCACCAAAGCTTAAAGCCCCTCAGGTAATACCTGGGGGGCTTTTTTCATTCCATCCTCGAAATCAGTTCATCAGGTAGTCGAGATCCAGCTCAGTGATCCTGTAGGCTTCATTGCCCTCAACTTGCGGATACATGACGTTGCCGATCTGGTGGATGTGAGATCGCTTACCCGAAAGACCATGAATCAACTCATGCAGGACGAGCAGGCGATACCGTGAGTAGTCCCCGTCATAACGCTTACAGAGTACGAGCTTAGCTGGTATCTCGTGCACGATGTCTGCGTACCCCATCGCATTGTCAGGATCTTCAGCATCGGGGCACTCTACGTCGAGGACGATGTTTGAATCAGCATCCGTGATCTCTACGTTGAACTGAAGGCCCGATGCTGCCTCAAGCTCGTCGAGGGCTTCCACGATTATCTGGGTTTCTTGAGAGGAAAAGTTTGGGTCGATTCTGATGTCAGTTCCTAAGGTCACCGTGGACGCAGAGCAGCCCCACGTGAGGGTTAGGGAGAGGATCAAGAGTACGGCTTTCATGGGGATTTTCTTCTATTTATGAGGGGTAAGTAAAGGATTCGGGGGGCTACTCGTCGGGATCGGACTCGCAGAGATGACAGAGGGCACGGCCGCCGAAGTGAGCCACGACGGCGAAGACGAGGCCGATGGCGAGAGCGATGGCTACGGCTACGAGGGCTTCGGTCACGCTGTGCCCAACCTGAGCCGAAGGCAGGAGGTCGGGGGGATCGTTTGTGGCTTTGCTTCGGGCTTGGGGATGTCCGCTTCAAGCATCTGCTGGAGGAGCATCTGGGCCCCTGGGTGCTCAGTGCGTAGACGGCAGGCGTCGGTCAGGTTCCGTTCAACGCCGAAGACGTAGCCCGACTGGGGGCACACGATGAGGAACACGTTCACTTTCACATCATTCATTTGAATCTCCATCTGGACGCGAGAAAACGGGATTGCTGCCCGTCGCTCACCTGCATGGAAGCTCGCTCCATTTCTGCAATGAGTAAATGTAAAATGATTTAATTGTTAGTTCATGAGCGCTTTATGATTTTGTTTGAGCAACAAAATCACGTGCGATTTCCTTTGTTTACGAGAGCAGCAAGAACACTAAGAAATCGACAAATCCCCTGAACAAAGGGCTTTCCGCACGAAGCCACGCAAAGAGAGTCGAAATACAAAGCGATCTTCGAGGCTTGCGAGCCATGCCCCTGATCACCTGAAGGATCGATAATCCACTTGTGGGCGTGCTCTCTCATGACACGCACCCCACTTGAGAGATTCGAAGAGAAGTACATCCCTGAACCCACCACAGGCTGCTGGCTTTGGAACGCATTCATCAACCCTGCTGGTTACGGGCACTTCAGCACGAACCTGTCAGGACGCTGGAAGAACGAAAGAGCCCACAGGGCGTCCTACGAACTCTTCATTGGCCCCATCCCTGACGGCATGTGTGTTTGCCACGCATGCGATACGCCAGCTTGCGTGAACCCTGATCACCTATTCTTAGGCACGAGGGGAGACAACAACACAGACAGAGGTCGGAAGGGGCGCGGTCGGCCAGGTAAGAAACTTACACCAGAGGTAGTAAGATTCATCCGAAGGAACTACGGCCCCAAAGGCAAGGACGGCTATTCACAAGAGCAGTTGGCACGACTCTTGGGGATCGGCCAAACAGCAGTTAGCTTCGTTCTTCGTGGTCTCACCCACCAAAACGTCACGTGACCTACAAGCTCAAGCAGGTAGTCCACGAGACCGCTGACTACTTTGTCCTACGCTGGCCAGACCGCTTTGAGATCTGCCGTATAGGCCTCACCCACTCAGTAGTAGTAGCAACGCTGAGCCTAAGCCGTGGCCTTGCTGGGGCGGTGGCTGAGGTGGAGCGCCGTTCTTCTTCTTTGACGAAATAATCTGAGGATCAGTTTATCGGGCGGCTTTTGTGGACCAAACATTTCCCCAGGGTCCACAAAGGAAAATCATCGTCATGAAAAAAGGCACCCCAGTATCACCCCAGCTCAAAGCTCGACTACAACGAGCACTCGATCACGGACTCACACAGACTCAGCTCACCGCATTGGCAGACTTCGGAGCCACCAGCGGTCAAAACGTAGGCAGAGCGCTACAGGGCGCGAACCTCAACACACGTACCCAGAGGGCTCTTACACGAGCAGTGGAGGCGTTTGAACGCAGTAAGGGCTACGGGCCAGAAGCCCAGGCCGTCGTTGCTCCCCCCGCTCCCGTAGTGCAAGTCGAGGATGATGAGGACGATGTTTTCGATCTCTTCGCTGAACAATTCGCGCCCTATGAAGCCCCGTTGCCCAAGGTAGAGAAGAGGCCGATTCCTGGAGAGCTAGGCGAAGAGCTGGTCCTTGCGGCCATCAGCCAGGCAGAGAGTGTTTGCCTGAAGTGGGAGCACCCACGTTGGAGGCATGTGCTTGCTTTGCTTGTGAGCGCCAGGAATGAAATCTGAGCAAAGGGTCTTCATATTTATGAAGACCCTTTGGACACTGGTCTTGTGGGGCTTCTTTGCATTCGGGGGGCAGCCGTTAGCTGCACGGGTAGTACCCCCGTGTGGGGGTGAGCGCAGAGGATCACTCCGCAGCCTTTACGGGCCGCACCTTAGAGAGTCGGCAGGGTTTGAAGTGCATAGTCTTCTCGTAGCTCAGGCAAAACATGACCATCTTCTCCAGCATGCCGACGGACTGCATACCGTCCTCTTCGCCTTGGCCGTTCCCTGGAGTCCAGACGTAGATGTGATAGTCATCGCCTGCCTCCTGGCCCGCCAGGACGTAGTAGACCGGGAGATTTCCCACGGGATGGAAGAGACGGTAGTAGACCGTGGGGTCACCTTGCAGATCCACGTCCTTCAGCCTAGGGAGTTTTGCTCGCATTGCGGGCGTAATGATTGATTTCTTGCTTGTCTTCATTGATTGCTTCCTTTTTGCATTTGGTGGTCTTCGGCGGTTCTATTCGGCTGCGTCTTCGAGCCAGGGGATAAGTCCGTCCCAGGGGAGACAAGAGATGCAGGGCGCGTAAGTCGCCGTGAATTCCTTGGAGGGGTCATGGATTGCTACGTAATAGATCCCGTGGTCGCTCCGCTCCGAGAAGGTGTCCCTGATCACGGTGCATTCGCTCTTCTTGATCCCGAAGTGCTCAAGGGCTTGATCGATCACGTCCCGCACAAAGCCTGGGACGGAGTACTGCCACGAGACCCGATAGAGGCTTGACCCGTCGGGAATGCCGTCGACCTTCTGGATGATTCTATCGCGAGGAGTCAGGCGTTTCTTTGGGAGCCTGCCAGCCCGAACGTCCTCATGCCCGAGCCCCTGATCGCGGCAGACATCTGCCGCCCTAGGATCAATTACCCTGACATAGAGCCATTGCACCATTTCCTCTTGCGTGTAGCCGTGCGCATCCCACAGCCGCGCTAAGGCCTGGTATGTGGTCCTGGCTGGCTTCCTGCCTCTCTTTACGAGGGTCTCGATCATATTTTGACATGGCACATAACCGTACCTAGTGGGGCCCTTCCATTGGAGGGTCTTCGGGGTTTTGTGTCTGATTTCGACCAAGTCGAGGCCTGCGTTAACGGGTGGTTTACTGTCAGTCATTTCAATTTCTCCTGATTTCTAAATTCTTTGGGTGTAGGGGTGGGGTGAGGATCTTTGATCCCCTTAGGTCGCGACTTTCTTCACGAGGCGAGCTGCCAGCTTCTCAGGGTTGGCTTTGAGGGCAGCATCGAGGCCTAGGCCGTAAACGACTTGGTTCAGCTGCGTTCGGGAAAACCCCGTCCTCTGGTGCAGTGTTTCGACGCCTGCACGCTGCTCAGCAGTGAGGCAAATCGAGTATTTGGCCGTGCCTTTATGGTCTTCGGCGTGTGTGGATTTGACTGTCTTCGGCATATCTACTTCTTTCTGATGGTCGGAATTCGCCATCGTTTCGTAGATACACCGCGGATTAATGTTTTATGGGTGGGGTCGTGTCGATTTTTTCAATCGAGGGGTGCGGACGTAAAAAACCCCCGTGGAGGTGAATCCGTGGGGGCTTTTTTGCGTCTTGGGGTAGCCTCTCAAATAAGGCTTGGGCAATCGCCATACTTGCTGATTAGGCGGTCAACCTCTCCCTGGTCGGGGCCTGTCCAAAGGGTGGTGTGGCCGTAGTCCCCTCTCCCGCCTATCGCCCCCAAATACTGATGGAACTTCACGGTTAGAACTCGATTGTCGGGGGGGTCCTTGTATGTAGTTCCGTCAAAATCCATTCGTGTACTCCCGGCTACCCAGCCAGTGGGCGTAAGGTGCCATTCGGTCCATTCGTTGCTCGCCGCCATGCGAGGCACACCATAGCAGAGCGGGCTCCTAGGTCCTCTGTCCCCTCACGTATGGCCATTGGTGGGAAGCCGATCTCTCCCACCACCTGTCTCACCACTTGGGTGGTGAGACCAGGGATCGAGCAGATACGAGGTGGATCGTCTGAGACTCAGTTCTAGCTGTTTTAGCCTCGATTTCGTATCTGCTGGATCTCACTGGATCGACAAAATTCGCCTTCACACGGCAGGGGCCACAGGTTCAAGTCCTGTTGCGTCCACCATTTTCATAGAGTTTGAGCCACTGCGCAGTTTTGAAGCGCAGGATTGAAGCTCAGACGGCAACTCCGGAAAGGGTTCCCCGAAGCCATCACGGCCAAGGGAATCCGCGGTGGCGATGTAGCCCTGAGTGGTCGAAAACTGAGCATGCCCGGCCCACTGTTGGATCTTGTGACCGTCGACACCTTGAACGGCTAGCCATGTGAGGCCCGTTCCTCGGAGGTCGTGAAACTTCAAACGGCTCCGAGTTGCCTCAGCAGTGAACAGCGCCGCTCGCTTCACTCCAGCCTTGTCCAAGTAGGTCCGAAGCTGCTCGGCAAGCCTGCCAGCGTTCGAGAGGTTGAACACCAGCCCCTTGTCTCCCGCTTCGCGGTGCATGGCAAACACGAGTGGAAGCAGGTTCCGATCGATGGGCACCCGTCGAGAGGCGCGCCCCTTCGTGCTCTTGATGGTTCCGCTGATTCGCTCATACGAGCGGTGCACGTGGATCGAGCGATTGTCGAGACTCACGTCCTCCCAGCGGAGTGCCCTGAGCTCACCGTCGCGCATGTACGTGTAGGTGGCGAAGGCCACAAGGCGCCGCCACTCGAGCGGAACCCCAGCGCATTGAATGACCTTCAGGAACTCCGACGGATAGAGGAACTCTTTGCTCTTGGTGACTCCTCGCTCGGGACCACGAACGCCGAGGGCTGGATTGTCGTCACGGCAACGGATCTCCGGGTTCTTGTGCTCCGCGGCGTCGTCGCACATGCGGGTGGCGGTACCCCAGATATTCGAAGCAGTTTTGGCGCCGATGCTGCCCGCTTGAATCTTCTTGTCCAGAAACAGCGAGAACTCGCGCATGTCGTTGCGCGTCCACTTCGAGGGATGAGCGTTGCCGAGCACTGCGGCAATGTGGTGATCCCAGTGGCTTCGATTCTCGCGTACGGAGGTCTTTCCTGCGGCCTCGCGGTCAGCAAGCCAGCGCTCCACCCAGACATCTACCTCACGTCGCTCAACTCCCTCAGTCTGGGGCGCCGCAGTCTTGGGCCGCTCAGGGGGAAGGTTCGCAGTCTTGGCCGACCAATAGGCAGCGAACTCGCGAGCTTTGGCTTCGGACGTGCCAACGGGCAACGCTGGAAGTCGCTTTTGCCGTCCACCTGGAAGGGTGATGATTGCTTGCCACTGGCCGGTTTTGGTTTTGCGGATGGTTCCAGTTCGAGCACGTCCGCCACGCTTGCGGGGAGGTGCTGACTTGTGGTTTGTATCGTTCATCGACTCAGGCTTTCTCTGGGTTGGTCATGAGCCCCGGGCGTTGGCGCGCCGCGGGGTTTACTTTTTGAGGCTTCGCTTTTGGCCGGGGGAGAGTTCTTCGTAGGCCTTGAGAACGGCCATACGGACCCAGTCTGAATCCGAGACCCCCAACGAAGCAGAGAGGGTCTTCAGCTTGTTGCGCTCCACATCTGACATGCGGACTCTGAAGGTGTGCTCTCTTGCGGCGTCGTTCACTACTGACTGTGTAGCTACACCTAGACCACTGGTGCAAGGAAAAAGAACTTGGCCATAGCTAAGCAGTTAGGATCACTCACGAACTATTTTGGGTGGGTCCATATGGACACCAGGCAAGCCAGCTCGTTTTCTAGGTTGGTTCCTTCGTTTAGGAGCTTTGGCTTGCCACCAAGCCGTTTCGCTCGTTTCATCGTTAGGTGAGCCAATTGCCTTTCGACCTAAACCTTCTGAGAACTCTCCTTCATTGTAACGAGGGGCCAACGCTCGACTTCAAAGGTGAGCAATACAAGTTTGGAAAGGAGGCTGGCGATAAGAAATATGACCTCCTAAAGGACCTGCTTGCGATGGCGAACACCTTTCGCACAAGTGATTCCTACATCCTGATTGGCGTCGAGGATGAGCCGGGAAAGCGTACTGTCGTAGGAACCGAATCTCCTCTTGAGGATGCCCACTTCCAAGACTTCATGTCCGGAAAGACCAACCGGAACCTGCACTTCAGCTACATCAGGCTGGAATTCGAGGGTAAAATAGTTGGCATATTTACGATCCCGCTCCAGCAAGAGCGTCCTCTGTTCGCGTTAAAGAGCCACGGAAAGGTTGTAGCCGCGGATTCTGTCTATCTTCGGAACGGCTCAACAAACAAGGTCGCAAATGCAGATGAGATTGCCACCATGGGAGAATTGCGACATGAGCTGAAGTCTCCCCTACTCGACGTGGTGTTGTGCGACGGTAACTCGAAGTCTGGAGAGCCAATCTCCGAGCTTCTGAGCACGGTGCTAAAGGATGCGCCGAAACAAACCAAGGCAGAAATAGATCGTCTCGAGAAAGCGACACGCTTCAGCATAGGCGGTATGGATAGGCTGGCGGATCTACAGCGTAGTTTGGGCACCGTGAGGAAACCGTCCTATGGTCCTGACCGCAACGAGCTAATTGCATACGAGAAAGAGCTGGCCTTGCTTAGGCCTCTCCGCTTCTGCGCGAAGAACTTGGGTGGTCGGTCACTGACGGACGTCAAGCTCCGGGCAACCTTTCCGCAACACCGAGATCTCGATCTAAGGGACTGTTTGCCTGTAAAGCCAGTTAGTCCGCTCATGCTCTTAGTTAGGAGTGAGTCATACGAGCTGTCTTTCTCAAAGAACCTGAACATTTCACGAAGTGAAAATGCGATAGAAGTTGAATGCCTTTTCGGAAAGATTCAACCCGGTGATTCGAACTTCAGTGAGAGTTTCTTCCTCGGCAGCCGGAGGCCCTTGAACATCACTATATCACTTGAGGTTTTCTCTGATGAGCTTTCTGCCCCATGGCGCGAGTCTTTTGAATTTCGGCTTGAGGTGAAGAAGAAGCTGTACTGGGGGCCATCAGACACAGACTCCGAGGACGAGGAAAATCTTTGAGTCCGGTGGGTCCATATGGACCCAATTACGCGAAGACACTGAAAAGCTTATCGATGAAGGATGAAGTTTTTCATTATTGCGGGCGCGTTGCTGTTGGGTGGGTGTGGGTTTCAGCGGGCTGAAGAGCTCCGCATCTCAGAGGACTTTGAACCTGAGCAGCAAGAGGCCCTCATCGAAGCCGCTGAAGACTGGTTCGCTTCCGTGCCTGGCTCACGGATCCCCATCGCGATCACACCTGATGATGAGGCGAATGTGAGTCCTAGACTTGTCGACGACATGCATGAGCATTGTTCGAGCGGTGCGGGGGCCGCCACAAGGCTCCACACTTTTAAGCGCCCCCATTTGAGCCCTTGCCCTGGGTATAACTTCAGTGGGACCGAGTTCCGGAGGGCGATGGCTCACGAGATTGGCCACGCCCTTACCGGAACCGATGACCACCTAGAAGAGGTGGGGCACATCATGACTTTGGAACTTTACGATACCTCGGAGCGGGTCACTGACAAAGATGTCACCTTCTTCGTCCAGCGGCTTTGAAAGTTATACAGCCAACGAGGCGACGATTTGCGCGTTGGCTCCCACTGCGACCCACCGGCCGTTCCCGTAGCAGACGCTCAAAAGGGTTTCTGTGCCAATCGGTGGGCGCGTTCTCCAGTCCTCCCCTGAGCGATTCGAGGAGGCGATGTATCCTCCTGAAGCAACTGCAACAAAACCAGTGTCACCATAGGCCGAAGCGCGACCCGAAGAGCGAGGGGTCCAGGTCAGAAGGTCCTCGGATGTACTCACGTTCCCCGCTGCCGTGGCGAGCAAGTAGAAGCCAGCACCATAGGAGATTCTGTGCGATGACCGTGGTGCCAAGACCATCTCCTAGCGACGTCCAGGTGATGCCGTTCGGGGAGGTCTGAATCTCTCCGGTTTCACCGACGGCCACGAATTGTGAATTCCCATAGACAACCGCGAGGAAGTCTCCCGAGTAGGCCCCGGCTGGTGTGCGAGCCGTCCAAGTCGTGCCATCCGGCGAGGTCTGAATTCGCCCGCTCACTCCTACGGCGACGAATAGTCCAGCGCCGAAGCTCACACCATTGATCGCACCAACACCAAAGGCAGATGTTCTAGTGGTCCAAGTCACCCCGTCTGGAGAGGAGCGAATAATATTGCTATCTCCCACCGTGACGAACACACCGGCCCCAAATACCACGCCGAGAAAGTCGCCAGAGAATGCGGTGACTTGTTGAGTCCATTTCACACCGTTAGGGGATGTCTGGACTTCTCCGTTGTCACCCACGGCGACGAAAAGACCTGAACCGAACGCGACGCTTTGCTCAAAACAGACCGCATTGAAATCGCTTGAGTACGCACCGGCGGATGCTTGCTCAGACCAATTCGAAACCCGAAGGCCACGGGTGGTGTCATCAAGGTGATCGACCCAATCGCAAAGCAAGCCAATGAGCCAGTTTGTCCACCTGGCGGGCGGGCGCTTTCCCTGAATCCAGCCGTCCGCCCGCACCCCAGCTGAGGGGGCAAGTCGGGTTCCGCCATTCGTGGCCCATGTGGGGAGTTCTGAAGGTGCGCTCATCGGAAGCCCCCTGTTTCTCCTTGTGCCGCGTCAGGCTCATCGCGGGCCAAACCTCGCTTTGCATCGTCTTGGGGCTCATCACCATCCGCGAACATGAAGAAACCTTCTTCTTCATCGTCCTGGGAAGTCTTGTTTGTTGGGGGATCTGAATGCTTTTTCATGAGTGGTTCCTGTCGTTGTGTGGAGTTCCCTGGAACTCGGAAAAGTCGCCGGTGCGAAGAGGAAGGACGGACACCCGAAGTACATCCTTCCTCTCACCCTCAGGACTTTGAGGGGACGCGTGGAATGCGCGCCCGCTAGTCTTTTGGTGGTGGCTGTTCACCAGCCCCCCTTGAGTTGCTTCTTGGCTTCGCGCTCGCTGAATGCATCCACCATCTGAACCCATTTGAGCCAGTAGGCGTCGCAGCTCGGCGAACCGGGCAACAAGTCGGCAGCGTCGGCCATCGCTGCAGTAATGAGAAGCGCCACATAGTCATCGTGACCACTGCCGCGCGCGCCAAATGTGAACGCGCCAGAGGGACGCACAATCTCCTCGAAGCTCAGGAGCTCATGCCGAAGCTTCTCGTGCTCGGGAAGTAGGATTTGCCCCTCGGCAAACCAACGCCGAAGCATCGCAACGGCTCGCTCCTTGTTCGTGCTGGCCCATGGGAGCTCGTGAAACTTGATTCCGTGGCGCCCAAAAGATGACTTCAACATGAGGCTTTCACGTTGGTCGGCCGCTACGTCGTGGATGTCGTTTGCTTTGAGGTGATCGGCTACCAGCGCGACGATTTCGTCCCCGCTCTTCTGGTTCCAGAAGTCGCCCTCGAAGCCGTCAACGCGGTCAAACAGAAGCCGCGGAGCCCCGTCGACTTCACGCCAACCGCATATCCCCCAAGCCCAGGTGTCTTTCTTGCCTGAACTGGCGTCGATAATCCCGATGCGTCGGAGATTCTTCTGGGCCTTGGGTATCGCTGAGGGAACCCGAAAGGCGTTCGTGACTGCTTCCGGCGAAAAAGCGGCAAGTGCGGCCGCCTGCGGAACGGCAGCGTACTCGCGTTTCCAGACTCGGAGGTCGGGTTCAAGTTTGCGGGTTTGCGCTTCAGTGATCGAGGGGTTCGCGACCCATGAGGACGCCTTGGCGATCACTTGGTCGGGAGTGTTCCCGAGTTCAACGCGCTCGAAGTGGTAATCCACCATCGCAAGCGGCGACGAAATCAAAAGCTTACGGGCGGCAGGGTGAGGCGCGCTTGTTGCGCCAAGGTTCGAAACCACCTCGTTGGCGGGGTTGGTGAACCGGTCGGAGCTCTTCCACTTGGCAAGCTCATCGCAGCAATACCCGATGCACCTGAAGCCTGAAGCGCTTGAGACTTGAGCAGGAAAGACCCGAAAGCCTAGCCGCAAATCAGGAAGGATGATCTGCTCACGTCCTAGCTTTTCGAAGGGAAGGCTGATGCCCGTAATCTGAACCAGATCGCGTAGGAACTGATCAATCAGTCGCAGGCGCTGGGCAGCCTCATCAGTATTGGTCGAGCAAAACGCGAAGAAGTGGACCTCACCCGGAGGCACGACCCAATCGCCGTTCAAGACTTCGTTGAAAGCCACCTTCACCGCCGTGTGACTCTTCGCGCCACTGCGCCCCACCCGCGCAACGAGCTCGCGAGCCGTTGGATGCTCGTAGAACTCGCGCATGGTTGAATGCCACCAAGGCGTGAGGGGATGGTGCCCAGCTCGTTCGAGATAGGCGTCCAGTGTGCACAGTGTTTCGAAGGTCGCAGGCATGGTCTTCTCAGGCGACGCTGGGGGCGGTTCGATCGATCCTCACGTTGGCCGATTCCCTGACTAATGGGATCGGGACGCAGTTTGCGACCATGTGACTCTTGAGCATTTGAAGCTGATTCTGAGAGGCGTCGCGCGCGGCCGCGCGGTACCACGCATGCAGCTGCTCATGGGCGCTCGTTTCGCGCACAATCCGCCGCCAAAGCCGATCCACGATGCTCACGTCCGCATTGTTGCCCCCCGCCCAAGGGTCGAGAGCACCCGCGATCAAGTTCCAAAGATTACCATTCAGCTCACTGCGGTCGAACGTCGCAATCAGCGCACCGTTGTACTGGTGGCCCTGAATGGCGCCATCAAGCCACGGCAAGTTGAGACTCCTAAAGTGGTCCCAAGCTTCTTGCGGCATGAAGCAGAGGGCCGAAGCAAGGTGATAGCGCACCGCCTCCCCACTTGAATTGGTGAAGAGCGGAAACGCTTCAGTGACGCCCATGTGAATCAGGCCGATGCCTTCACTTGAGGCTGTGAGGCCTACGCTTTGCTCTGCATTGCGGGCGATGGTTGGCTTCGAGAGTTCCTCGAACTCCCGTTGCACATCCGATTCGCGCCGTAGCTCCGCAAGGCGAGCCTGAAGGGCTGGCTTGTCGTGGAGCTTGTCGTTTCGCTCGAGCGCTTCGAGCTGTTCTAGAGTGATTTTCTGCATGGTTCGGGGTCCTTCTGGTGATTGGTTAAGAGCGGCGAGATGCGCGCTGGAGTTTCTTGGAGAGCTGGGCGTCGTATGCGTCGGGCTCGCTAAGGCTGTCAGTTCGGCCCGCGCCTGGGGCTGCCAGAATCGCCATAAGGCGAGGCGCTACAGCGGCAACGTTCTTGAGGGCGGTGAGTTCTTCGGGGGTGACTTCAGTCATGGTTTCGGATGGTCCTTTTGGTTTGGGTTACTTGGCACGCCGTGAGGCATTGATGAGTTGAGCTTCCAGAACGCTGGCCCCGTAGTCGTTCTCGGGGTCGACGCCTTCGAGCTTTTGGCGCTCCTCACGAAGCGAGAGCCCTTCCTCGATGAACATCGCCTCAACGGCGCTCACGCGGCTGAGCGCAAGGAGGTCCCGAACCTCGATCGGTGACAGGGGCACGGTGACTTTCTTGGCATCACCCCGCATGGCTGGCGCAAGCTTTGCCAAAGCTGACGAAAGGGACGAGAAGTCCAACTCCTGAAGCATTCGCAGGTCATCGGGCGTCCAACCCGCAGCGATTGCGCGCGCCGAGAGCACCGAATCAGTTCGTACGCGGACTTCTGAGCCTGAACGACCCGATCCAGCGGGGAGCAAAGCAAGATGATTGTAGCGAATGTGACGCTGAACGCGGTTGAAAGCCTCGCCTTGGGGGCTCACCCCTTCGCGGTTGTCCACCCGAGAGCCGTAGCCAGGGGAGAGCTCAACAAGCTGCCCGCTTTCGAGCATCTGAATCGCCTGAGGGTCGGAGATGATGAGGTCGCCTGCGATGAATTGACCCTCGCGGCGCACGCTTTCAACGTGGCCCACTGCGAACTGCTTCCACGTGTCGAGAGTGATCTCACCACCGGGCGGATGATGAATCGTCACCGGTGCACTGCGCAGACTGGCGAGCGACTCAGCGTCAAAGACTTCTTCTGGAGGTCGGTACTCCAGCACCCCGCCGTCGTATCGAAGGACACCTGTGCGAGTCATGCGGGCAGGAACTCGAAGGGAACCCGATTCAAGGCGTTCGAGCTTGTCCAGGCGACCTCTGGCGGTGCGGTAGTCGAGATGCCGAATCAGGGAGGGGTCTGCGTTGTGGTTTGAGTGTGTGGTGAGCGTCATGTCTGGAGATCCTTTGGGTGGGTTGAGTCGAGGGCTCAGCTGTCTTTGCTGGCGCCCTCAGCGAGAAGAGACTGGAGGGACTTCTGAGCATTGGGGCGGGGCCTGGCAGTGGCCTCTCGGGCAGCCTCATCGCGGGCGCTCATCAGGTTGGCCCTGGAGGCGTCGGCTAGGCGACTACCGGTGGAGAGATCCCCCTTGGCAAAGGCGTATCGACTCCCAGCGAGCTGGAGGGCAGCGCTCTGGACCATTGAGCAGGGACCGATCCCACACTCACCACCACCACAGACCCTAGCGAGGCGGGCAGTTTCAGCTTCTGCGAACTCGGAGGCGTCTGCCAGATACTTTAGGAACTCAGCATCCTTGACCTCACGTATTCCTAGCTTCTGGATCAGCTGGGGCATCTGGGCGCGAGCTCGCTCCCTCCTGGCCCGAGCCTGACCTCCCAGAGCACCAAGACGGGCGGCGGACTCACGGTCAGCGAGCCGTCCGTCTGCCCTTCGTTTGACCTGGGAAAGCGCGTCCGCCTTGGCGGGATCCGGAACACTGGCTGGACCAGGCAGACCTTCCGCCACTTCATCGGAGCGAGCGGCCTGTGGTCGCCGTCTTCCTTGAGACCTTTGGACAGGCATCAGACCGACCCCCCGGCAATGGCCCCGCGCCGCTCCATATCCGAAGCGTGCTGAGCGTTCAGGGTGTCCCTGGTGGGTGTACCGCTGAAAGGGACGAAAGTTCCATGATGGAGCTGTGAGGGGCCTTTATGGAAGTTCTCTGGTTTCGGCGTCGAATCGTGGCCCGTGATGGGGGCTTCATGACTCCGAGCTTTGGTTTGCTGCGAGGCAACTCCCGAATCCTTCGAAAGCGTGGAAGTGCGCGGAATCGTTGAAACGAGGTCAGCGAACAAGCGAGGGGCTTTGCTGCACCTTGCGAATCCAGCATCTTTCCTGCGGTTGTTACGGGTTGCACACCTGTGGGCGTTCGCATTCATGCCGACACTCCCAAGGCTTCAGCGGCGAGGCGGTTGGCTTCGTCGAGGTCGTTTGCTTTCGGCTGCTGGGGCCTGGCGGGCTCCCAAGCGTTGGAGCGGATCCACTCGTCAACGTCCTTGGCGTAGGCGATGACACGACCACGCGCGCCCTTGTGGACTGGAAGCCCCTTGGCCTGCGCAGACCTCAGCGACTCACGGGTGAAGCTGTAGCGCTCCGCAAGTTGCTTCAAGGTCAGGGGCTCGCTGGAAGTCGTGCCCTGAGCTTCCAACGCGTCAGCTAGCGCTTCAGTGTCATCGGCCATGGCGCGGAGCTGGGCGGCCTTGCTCCGCAGCTGGCGTGCAAACGGGCTCATAGGGGCCTCCGAGATTCCGGGCTCGGCAGGGTGGGAGCTTTGGACTCCTCATCCAAGCACCCAAACGACTCCGCTTTTGTGCCCAAGACAGTAGACCCCTCTCGAATCCGCAAGAGACCTGTCTGCGTTGCTGTCTTCCCCCTAAAGGGGGAAAGACAGGCAGACAGTAGCGGGCGGCAGAGTCTCAAGACAGCAGGAAGACAGCTCAAGACAGGCAGACAGTAGGGGGGTGATTTGTTCATTTTGATACCTCGACAAGTCGCAGCGTGGGCCGAGACCGATGACTTCCGACTGAGATGACTTCGCCACTCGCTTCCAGTTCAGCGATGGCTGCGTAAAGACGAGTTCGGTCGCAGCCGATTCGTTCACGCAATGCGTTCTTGCTGGGCTGATCTCCGTGCTCACGGAAGTGCTCACGAATCCGTTCCTTAAGCGCGTCAAGAGCCGCACCTGGAGCGCCTGAGGTTGCCATGGGAGAATTACTTCCCAGCACAATCAGCCCGGCCCTTGGGTTGCCGCCAAGCTCGACGTCTTCGACACTGAGCGCGAATTCTGGGGCGAGCCGTCCGGAGTTGCGGGCCTTCTCGTGGTGGACCGTTGTGGCCTCGCCCTTGGTTCCCTCGAAGACGAGCACAGAAGAGCAGGCGTCGAAGATTGCGCCGCTACCACGGATGGCCATTTTGGCACCGCCTGAAGCGTCTTTTTGTGGCTTCCTCGCGTGGTGAATCACGATGGTTGCGCAGCCCGTTCGCTCACTCACCCGGTTGAGCATGTCGAGCGAGGTGCGCATGTCGCTCGAGTTTTCGTCGTGCGTCGGAGCTGCGGCTCGAAGCGAGTCAAAGAGCGCAACCGTGAATCCGTCGAGCGCCTTGCACAACACATCCTCAGCGTTCGGACTGTCGAGATGAAGTGAAGGCAGCGACGAAAGCACCAAGTTGCCTTCGAGGTCCGAGGGGCTCACCGTCATTCCCATCGCAAGGCGTTGGTATCGTTCACGGGTGAGTCGAGAGCCCTGCTCATAGTCGACGTGAAGAGCCTTCCCCTGCTTCGTCGAGAACATGCCCCACACTGGTTGCCCGGTGGCTACGCTCAAGAGCAGCGACTGCCCCGCCATGGTCTTGGATGAAAAACCAAAGCCAGCAAGCAACGCGGGCGCCGAGGCGCAGAGGTCCAGCTCCTTCACAATCCAATCGACGCGCGGAAGCGGTGCGAAGATGTCCTCAACGTTCAGCAGAGGGAGGGAGGTCGTAGCGGTGCTTTGAGTCGCGCGCCTTAGGCCCTCGATTCGTTCTGTGATGGCTTCAAGCGGTTCACCCTGGCGAATGTCCAAAGCAAGCCGCTCAGCATCATCTGCAATTCGACGCTTTCGAGCGTAGTCCGCAATCACCCGAGCGTGGTCTAAGACATTGGCGACCGCAGGCGTGCACCCGACCAACTCGCCCAGGTAAACGGAGCCACCAACGCGGTCGATTCGGTCGGATTCCCTCAAATACCTCGCGATGGTCGTCACATCGATCGCCACCCCGTCGGCGGCAATCTGCATCATGGTGGTGAAGATCTGGCGATTGGCATCGTGAAAGAAGTGCCGCGCCTGAATGATGGCCGCGACTTCCGCCAATTGCTCAGGCTGCAGCATCAAGGTGCTCAGCACGGCCGCCTCGGCATCAGCATCACAAAGAGGCGCTATTGGCCTCCGCAAAGAGGCGACCATCCCATTCATTTAATTACCTTCCTTCGCTTCATGAGCGCGCAACGAACGTGAGCAGCTTGTGAGCCTCGAACTTCAATCATGGCGCCGGCTGCTAGTTCCTTGGCGCAGACTGCGCAGGTCGACGGCGTTTCCGCATAGTCGATGCGGTGCTGTGTATGACCACCGCTCATCGCACCACCTGCGGTCCTGGCATCGTCCAGTCAGGCGCACCGATGCGCTCAAGCACTTCTCGCATGGCCTGTGCCTCGCTCATGAGAGGGCGACGCTTCTGAAAATCGACGAACCAGTCTCGTTGGGGCCCTGGTTTAATTTCAGCCGGATCTGTCGTTTCGACGAGCTTCAGAACGTCTTCACGAGTCAGATAGGCTTCGCCATTCACGAGCTTCACACCCACCCCACAACGCGAAAGCGCGTTTCGTAGACATCCGATTCAACGGCGCTTGCAGCCAAGGCGGCAGCGGCAATGCTTCGCCACGACGACGCGGCGCGCCATGGGTGGTGACCGAAAGCCCGGTATTCAGGGAGAATGCTCACAGCGTCCCCCTCGTGGCTTGTGTCTGGTGTCGCTGACTGCTCGAGCGGGCGCCGGTCGAAAAAAACTCGGGCGCGTTTTGTTTGGGTGTGGTAGTTGTCATCTTAACTTCGTTTCTGAAAAGACGCCGTCCACAGGATTCAGGGTCCTTGGGCGGCGTCGCCTTGTGGCGGCCCCGCGTGAACGGTGTCTGGGTAGGTGAATCGGGCGCTATGCGGCCGCGCCTTCCCTCGGGGAGTTGAGGCCGCGCGAAGCTAAGGCGGCGCGGATGCGTGATCCGGCGTGGCCGCGTACGTGACGATCGTCACCTCGGAGAGCACGGAGCTCTCGGGCGACAGACCGGGGGTCGGTCAGGGTCTGGGCTCCGATCTCGAGACAGATTCGGCGCTCCTCATCGGGCGTGCTCATGGGCCTCAGTATGCACACCGTGCACACTGGGTGTTAGTGAGTTATGGGGAGCGAGAATGTAGGAAAGTTTGCTCCCCAGCTAGTTCTAGCTGGTTTTTGGAGCTCGATGTATCTTGTCGGCACTGACGCTAATGGCTAGCCCTACAACGTTTGCTGCCCGAAGCTTCGGTCCGCGACTGTTTCGCCGTTTCCCGATCGCCTTGGCTTGCTCCTCCAGTTTCTCGAGGTTCGGTTCGTTCGCTCCCAATCCAACAAGAGCTTCACGTGCGCAGATCATGTTGACGCGCGACTTCTGCGTCAGCCAGAGCTCGACGATCCGTCTGGCCAGCGCCCATTGTTCGCGCTCAGCTTGGAGCCCCTTGGATGATAGTGGGCTTTGACTTGAGAGCAGTTCTCGAAACTCGTGTTGGCGTTGACGTAGTGCATTTGCCTGGTCTCGGCCTCGATCGCCCGCCTCACGAAAAGACTGCTCCATCTGCGCCTTGGTGAACTTGAGGGCTTTGCCGTCTTTGATGAATTCGAAGCAGCTCGTGCCGACAGTGTCGCGCAACCTCTGCTCTTCGCTTTCGGCGAGGTCAATCTGAGTGGCCAGGCTGTCCCAATACGAAACGATTTTCCTCCAGTGGGTAATGTCCGCCGGCTCGCGAGATGCTTTCACGGGGGGGCAGGTTACCACCTTGGCCGCCCAATCCCGAACCCTCGCATTCACGCGGCACCGTCCTGACCACTTGGAAGGGAAAACTCAATCTCTGTTCCCGCTTGCAAGTGGGCGTATTTGCCGGGAAGTCTGCCCAGATACTTGCCCAGATTGCCAGTATCGGCCCCGCTCAAAGCCCGGACAATTCCGCGGTTGGTCATGCAACACCGTCCTTTGCCAGAATAACCCCGGTCGCAATCCCATTGATGGCCACGAGCAAGCCCAGAGCAGCGAAGGAAAGCCCCCGAGTTCCGCTGATAACCATGATGCCCTCAAGCAACACGACGAAGCCTGAGGCCTTCCACGGGTCGGCAAAAGCAGCGGCGGACCACTGCCAAACCGACTTCGCCGAAAAGAGCAGGCCACCCCCGATCAAGGTGAGAAGCGCGACACGTCGCCAGCCTTCAGCGTGGGGGAGCTCATGGTGGCACACGACAAAGGAACCGACCGGAACGAAGCCGCCAAGAATCATTCCCGAGAAAGTTGCCAGACGGGAACCACGTTCAAACGAGCGTCGGATCTGGTCAATCACCCCGAGACGTTTCCGCGAGCGCCTACGTTCACCACGTCGAAGCTGAATCACGGAAGCCGACCGGGGCGCATCTTCAAAGGAGAGCTGGGCAGTTTTCTGCTTCGCCTTCATGCCGTTTCCCTCACGAGTCGCCCAGTGGCGCCCTTCATCTTCCGTTCGATGTAACGACGTGAATCACCCGGAACCCACAAGGCCGACCGGTCGAGACCGCGCACATAGAGTTGCGCGAGAATGAACGTTTTTGAGCCAAGGATCGTCATGATGACTTGTCCGCCCTTCTGAATGAGCACCAAGTATTCTTCGCCAATTTCGGCGACCACAGCGCGCCGGCCGTTTGGCTTCCAGCGTCCCGAAAGTCGTTGCCTCTTTGGTGCGTTCATCGGGCACCCCCATCAGATCCTTGCGATTCGTCTGAGCGCTTCAGGAGAGCTGTTTGAACGAGCTTGATGAGCTTGCGCGCGGCTTCCGTATGCTGCGCTTGATAGGTAAGGACGCGAGCCACGTCCTCACTCCAAAAACTATCATCCTCTTGAAGAGCGCCGGCCACGGTCGCAGTGATTGCCGCATGGTGATCAAACACATCATTCAGCAAGCTCTGGTAGTCTGGCGTCAGCCCCGAATGGTTGCCCGAGGCCCACATGGTAGCGAACAACTTCAGGGGGATTTTGACCGTGATTGTCTCGTCGTCGCTTATCATTGGGCTGCTCCTTGTTCCCCGGTGGCAAGTTGCTGAGCGGCAATCTTTCCGCCCGTCTTGAGGCACTCCAGACCCATCGCCAGTTCGTCGAGCGCCTCCCGTCGGGTGGCGTCGGTATCGATGCCCATGGCGTTCAGGCCAAGCAAGCGGATCGCCTCGATGAGGTGTTCGCCTAGATCCGCATAGGAATCGAGGCAGGTTTGTGCGTCCTCTCGCTGACCTTCAAGGAGCTCCTGAGCCTGCAACGTCTCACCTTCCAGCAAGACCGATTCCAGCGCGCTTGTGGTGGACCTGAGTTTGCCCCAGACCAAAAGTCCACACTCTCCCTGCTCAAGCTCGTGCAATTCGGTGAGCGCCTGCTTGGCGCCTTTCAGCACCGTTTCGAATGATTTCATGGTCGTTTCCTAGAACGAGGTCATGGTCCAGAACTGTTCTGGCAATGCCCCGCCGTCGACCCCGCAACCCGAAGGCTCCGAGCCCGAAGGCGAGACACCGCTCAGCGGCTCTCTTTCCGTCGTGGGACGTCCAGAAGCACCAAGTGGCGCGGACAGCCCCCAACCATGAGCGCGGCTTCGTGGTCCTCGCTGGTGAGCGCCTGAGTCCGATCCTCGCGATACAAGACCCACCGGCCGTCCCGCTGGCCTTGAATCAGCACAGAATCAAGAGCCTTACGACAGACTAGGGGAAGCCGTTCCCGAAGGTCGTGAAGCCTCACGCGCACTTGACGCTCACCCTGTGCCAGGTGAAGCAAAGCCGCCTCGATGAGGGTGAAGTCGTGGTCGACCATCACACACCACCGTTCTTCGTCGGCCGGATTGGCACGACGTTGGGCGCTTCGTGGGCCTTGCGGCGGGCTTCCAGCTCTCGACTGAGTTGACCGACCACCGACCACTCACCGGCGGCAGCTGCCTTTGTGAGAGCGCCTGCGAGTGCTACTTGTACTGGATCAGAAGTAGTTTCCTGCGCTGCATTTTCAATACTGCGCCCCGACGATTCCGCATACTTAGGTCCCTTGGGGTCACTACTAAGCGACTCACCACCCTGCCCCGATTCAGCTTCTTTTAGCTGGTTTCCGTGTTCGTCAGCAGTTTCAAGTCCTGTTGCGTCCACAAGGCCCTTGGTGCGAAGCACCTTGGGCCTTGTGTTTTCCTTGAGGGGCGCGGACGCCGCACCCCTCGCTTTTTGGGCAAAGCCCAAAAAGCTCACCCCTCAGTCCGGCTGCGCTGATTGTGCTTCGCACTCCTCGCGATGCTCGGACCATCTCTCCTCCCGGAATTTCTGCTTCGCAAAATTCCACTCGGAGTCCGGCGCCTCCCACTTAGTCGGCGGCGGTGCTGTGGCCGCGTCGCCACTCCTCCCCCAGACGGGGGGTCGCGTGTCTCCGTTTGTGGCTTCGCTGGTGAGGCTTCATCGGCACATCGCTGCGCTCGTGCTTGGCCTGTCGGTGCTGCGGCTGCCTCGCTACTCCTCGACCTGCGGTCTCGTGTAGTTTGCCTTGTGGCTTCGCTGGTGAGGCTTCATCGGCACATCGCTGCGCTCGTGCTTGGCCTGTCGGTGCTGCGGCTGCCTCGCTACTTGTCGACCTTAGATTGATGCTCACACTTTGCAGCTAATCGCAGACGAAATCATCTGACTTCTGAATCGCGATTGAAGCACTCAGCCTTCAACCCCGCGCCAACTTCCGCAACGGTCCGCCTCGATATTTGTCCGCGAGACGACCCCGACGTATCCTGAGTGCGCCAAAGAGTGGCCGTAGAACAAAATCCAGTGGTTCAACATAGCCGCTTCGAACGCAAAGCAACGTGACTTGAAGACAACCATACTCGCAATCAGCGCGCTCGTTGGAATTCCGACAATTCTCCTCGGAGCCATCGTTTGGAAGTTGACTCAATATTCCTCAACGAATGACGCAGAGGCGGCACCTTTGCTTGGTGACACTCATCAAGATGAGAACGACTCCGTCGAGGTCGAAGAAGATGCTGATGATGTGGATCAATCACAAGCACAAGCCACCGCCCAAGGGAACGCTCGGCAGGTGTCCGATGCCGAGCGTGAGCGTGTCAGGGATTTGATTCGTCGCTGTGAGCTCAAGTAATACGGCGCTTGTGATGAGCTCGTCCCCATCTGTGAATCAGTGTTGCAAGGAGCCGGCATGAATGCACCTGGTGCAAGGACTTGGCGCCTCTTGAGCGGATCAAACAGGCATACAGAGGAATCCTTGCGCGAGGGCTGCGGCACTCACTTTCATTGGTTTGCGTGCGAACTTGGCTCAGATGACCATTGCCTCCGTCTAGGCACTCTTAAGTGCGTTGATATAACACGACCCTGTCAAGTATTCATTGGTGAGTTCTCGTAGAATCAATTCATCTTTTTTTCTGTCCTTGTTCTCTGAAGCGAACGAATCAGCGGCGAAGGTGAGCTTGTTCGACGGTTGATCATGCTGATATTCGAGGATCGGCCGAGGCCGCCTTCATGGTCATGAATTCGTCGAGAGCTGTCCTGTCACTAGGATCGTGGGTCAAAACCACATAACGCCTTTCCAGGTTTCTCCCCGCTGCTGGCTTCGTCGCTGACTCCTTCGCTTCAAAAATTCTTCTTCTGTTCTTTTCGTTTCTACCTAAGCCGCGTTCTTCATTTCGTTTTCCACGCTCAGGCCGATGGCCCAGACAAAGCCTGAAAGTTCTCGCGCGATCGCAGTGACGATTTTCCCTACGGGCATTCCTCTTTGAGAAAGAGCCCGGTAGCGCCGGTACAGCCGCTGCTGCGCACGCCAAGCAGTATCCGTGACCGGAGCGGGCCACGTTTCCAGCATCTTTTTCTGCCGCTGCATCAGTCGCGGCTGATGGCGGTATTGCCACGCCGCCTCGACCAGAACTCGCCGCAAATGCGAGTTCCCTGCCTTCGTGATGGCTCCCTGTCTTCTCTTCGAGCCCGAGGAGTACTCGCTCGAGGTCATGCCTGTGTAACTCATCACATGCGACGCTTTCTGGAATCGAGTCATGGAGCCCAGCTCTACTGCCAGCGTCACAGCGCTCAGCTTTGCCACTCCGCGCAATGCCTGCAGTCCTTCGACGATTTTCTGTAGTCGCTCAGGCGCTTCGGCAATGGCTCGATCGATTGCTGCTTCAAGTCTGACGAGCCGGTGCTTTTGGTGGTCAACTTCGCTGATCAGCTCAACCAGTGTCACGTCTTGCTCGACGTGCGGCATCTTCACCTTGCGCGCCCACTGCCACCACGTGTCGGACCACTTCTTCTTGTTGCTTGGATCTTTGAGACCGTAGCGGAGGAAGAACTTTCCGAGACGATGCTTTGCTCGAACGTTGTCCTCCTGCGCGGCTTCACGAAGACGCACCAAGTCTCGGAGAGCTTCATGCTTCTGGTCAGGAACCCAGACCGCGGTGAGATCGCCCGCTCGATGAGAGCGAGCCAGCTTCATCGCGTCGCGCCGATCTGTCTTCACACGGTCGCTCGCGACCTTCGGAATGAGCGAAGGAGCGATGACGACACATTCGATACCCAAGCGAGTGAGCTCCCAGTACAGCGCGAACCCCGTAGGGCCAGCCTCGTAGCAGACTCGCAACTGCTCCTTCTTCCCCAACTTGCCCAAGACACGTCGGATCGCGCCGATTTCATTCACCACGGTCCCGAGCGACCGCACCTCGCCGCCTTCTTCCGCAACAGCAATCACCACTGTCGCTGCGTGTACATCTAGCCCCACAAATTTGATATTCTTCGTCATCGACCGGCTCTCCTTTCGTTATGGCTCTGCGATTTTGCCTCACAGCTCAAGAGTAACCCACGGTTTCGAATGCGTGAGCCGGTCGTGTTATTCTGACTAGGGGTTGGATGTAAGCGCGGTTGCTTAGAATGTTGCGAGAAGAAGCCACCGTCCGCTGCCGAATTGTCGCGTCGCGAGGATCTCGTGCGCTGCGAAGCCCGAGATCCTGACGCGTGCTTGCGTCTCGCGGTTCAGGACGAAAAAGCTCCCCCTGAAGATGCTCTTCAAGCGCGACAGTTCGCGACCAAAGCCTGCGAAATAGAGCAAAGATCATGCGACCGACTCGCAGCATTCGTTGGGCTCGGAATCGGAGGGACCGAGGATGAAAAGCGTGCTCATGACCTGATGATGATGGTGTGGAAGCTGCCGCCACCGCAGGTCGGGTGCGCACCGGCAGATTCGGTGAGATGTCGCAAGCTGGACCGGCTCTACTTCTGGATTCACCTCAGCACCTACGCCCCTGAGACCACGGCACTGAACTGCACAAATGGGGATTTGAGATCGTGTATGGCCAGTTCTTCCGTTCTGACCCTAGGCAACACTAAGCGGAACATTGCCAGGATGGAGACGGCGATCGCTAAACTCTACCCCAGGTGTCCTTGGTTGCTCGGTCCGTGCCCAGATGCTGAGAAGGAGTGCAACAACAAAGACCTCCGAGCATGTCTGGCGGTAGTGGCTCGGGTGGGGCTAGGAAGCGGGGAGAGCTTCGAGCTTGCGATGCAGAATCTCGACGAAATGTGTCGGAATGGAGCTAAGGACGCGTGCATTCAATAGTGGCAGTTCGTGCGTGCTTTGCATGGGCACGTCGGAGATGCTCAACAGTATCGCGAGCCGTGCTCCGGGTGTCTAAGGTAGAGCTTGGTCGGGTAGGCTCCAGCGGTGCACGAAGCCCTTTGAGCTCTTCCAATAGTCTGTCGAAAGCCAATAGAGGCTTGCCCCATCGGACGAAGGAGCGACAGCGGCCACGAGTCCGGGTGAGTCTTGGCTCCACAGAAGTGCGCCGGAGCCAGCGTCAACGACATTCATCCTCGTTCCCGAGCTGAAGGTTAGCCGTCCATCTCGAAAAGAGCGGAGCTCGTTTTTTCGATGATAAAGATTATTCCCCGAAGCACGCAAGACTTGAGGCGGTTGACTCTGGTCCAGAAAATAGCGCACCAAGCGCGCGTCGGATTTTGATACCAAAATGTGAGCCACAACGCTCCGATCCGCGTCGGCTCCAGCTAGCGAGAGAACGCGCTCCTCTGCGGAGAACTCGGCGACGGTTTTCGCCTCCTTGGCGCCCGGCTCCCAAATCACGATCCTCTCCGTGCAGGCCACCCAGAGCCATTTCGCCTCTGGCGAGAGAGTCACCACCGAGGGCTCAGAACACGGCATGCTTCCCGAAGAAAGCAGTAAGCCACTCGATGCATCATAGCTCGACCATGCCGAGCCCAAGGCGAAGAGTTCGCGCCCAACAAACGCGAAGACGCGGGACTCATCAGACTTTTCGGAAAAATTGACAATAAGACTCCCCTCTTCCGCATTGAAGAGCAGAGCTTTCCCATCGACTGCAAACAGCAACCTCTCCCCGTCAGGTGAGAACTGAAGCGTGACATCCTCGCCATCCGACACTGGCGCTCCCTTTTTGAGCCAGATGTTCTCGTTTCTCGCGCTCCACACTCCAATGCCTCCATCTTGCAGGGCTACGGCAACGCGCTCGTCTGAAGTCACATCCAACGCGACCCCAGTTGAACACAACCACCTCAGTTCGTCGTTGCAGCGAGGCTCCGGGCGATACGCTTTTGAGCGTTCAACGCTCTCAGTTTTTTGCTGATAGTGGAAGAGACTCACGGCGAGGGGTCCCACGAGAATCAGGCGAGACCCCATCAAGAGGATGATGGCAGGCACTGCGACCCCCTTTGCCCAGCGAGGACTTTTGGGGACCCCACCAACGAGAAGTGAAGAAACCCCGAGTCCGCCAAAGTAGCTGAACGGAAGAGCCAATGGGGAGAACCAAAACAAAGCCGTTCCGGTGATGAAGAAAAGCCCCCACAGCGAAGCGAGTAACGCAGCAAGTGAGCGACCGACCCCTCGGAGGGAAATCATCAATCCTCCGAGCACCAGACCGGTGACCGCATGCCATGGCAGCGACTTTGGGTCACCAATCGACTCAATCGCTGCCGGGGAACGACTGATGAAATCACCAAACGGCAGAGGATCAAGCGAGGTGAGACTCCCAAGTGCAAGTCCAAACACAACGACCAGTATACCAGACACGCGGATCTGCTTTGCTAGGTCTTGCTCAACTTTGACGCGATCCTTTGAGGGCATACTGAAAACCTAGCGCTAGAGGCAAGCCAAGGGGTCGATGACTTGACCTTGCGACATGGAGTGAGGCGTGCGCAAGTTGAGCGTCGTTCTAGTGTGCGATGCCAATCGGGATACATGCGCTGATGTCCCCCAATGGACAGGGGTCTTCGATGAACGTGGAATTCTTGTTGATTGCGTTTCGGAGTGCCAGCTAAAGGTCTTTGGCGTCAGTTTCGGACTGTTCGGGTCGTGCCAATACGCGGTGAAGCGTCACCCCTAGTTGACTCTGAACGAGTCCCAGTAAGCTCTCGATCTCATCATCACTGGCTCCGAGTCGCTGTCGCATGCGCTCACGCAGCGCGATCAAGACTTCTTCACGGATCGCTGACAACCGACGTTGAATGGTGCGTTGACTCACATGCCGCATCTGAGCAATCGCATCAGAGGAGACCTGCTCAACCGATGTAAGATACAGTAGGTTCGCGTCCTCAGCGGCGAGACCCCCGAGCACTTCCTCAAGCGCTTCGTTGAATTGCCGAGCGTAGCGAAACTTGAAGAAGTCAAGTTCAGGATCGACAACCTTTAGAGCGCGTTGGGCGAATTCCTCTGCAGCCGTCGGCCGACGTTTCTCGCCACGCTGGATATCGATCCAGCCCCGTTTTGCGACGACTCGCAACCAAGCGCCAAGCGGACCGCGCCCCGAATAAGAATCAATTCGGGCAGGCGCATTATCTGACGCAATCAATAGGCGTGAGGTGATATTTGTTATCAATTCGTGCTCTCGCTCCGGTCCACCTGCCGCCAGCCTACATGCCGGCTTCACGTATTCGTCGATGAGTAGGCGGAGGGCTGCGTCGTGTCCTTGGGCTGCCGCCCAACAAATCAAAAGCTCCGTAAAAAACAGAGTCTTGAGCCACTCCGTTGGGTTGGCTCCTTCCGGCATAGAACGGCCTAAATAGGCGACAAATGCAGCCATTTGCTCGGAGGAGAGCACTACTTCCGGCTGTTGTTGTTGAGCAACCTCGAGCAGGTTTGCTAGCTGTTTCTCGAAACCAATTGGCAAGTTCTTGCTGTCCTCGCCGCTTGCGATCGCGAAGACATCTCGATGACCCATAGAGCAAAGAATGCTACCAATGATCCAGTCATGCAATGGCTTCCGTCCCCTGAATCCAAGGCCAGAGCCGCGAGTGACGAGCGACATCCGTCGCCGTGTCCGGGCGATGATCTGCTCTTCTCCCTAGCTCTGGGCGACGTCGACGAAAAGACCCAAGGTTCAATCGAGGCTCACGTAAGAGAATGCCAAGACTGTCGAGATATCCTCTCGGAGGCCCTCCGCTCTCTCACTCGAGATGCTGAATCAAGCAGCGACGGGCAGAAGCCGACTCAAGTTCTGCTCGATCGCTACGAACTACTCGAAGCCATCGGCTCGGGGGGCGCTGGAGTCGTTTACCGGAGCTTCGATCCCGCCCTGAAGCGAGAGGTCGCCGTCAAGCTCCTCCGTCCCGATCTCCCCGGTTCGAATGATGAGTTTCAGGCACGACTTCGCGAAGAAGCCCAGGCAACCGCTCAGCTGTCCCACCCGAATGTCGTGACGGCCTACGATGTGGGCGCGACGGAAACCGGCGCTTTCATTGTTCTCGAGTATTTCAGCGGCGGCACCCTCGAGGAGTGGCTTCACGGCGATCACTCTCTCGATCAACGCCTACGGGTGATGATTCAAGCCGGCCGAGGACTCGCCGCCGCGCACGAAAAAGGACTCGTTCATCGCGACTTCAAGCCCCAGAACGTGCTGCTCAGCAAAGACCACCGCGTTTGCGTCACCGACTTCGGACTCGCCCGACTCGATGACGTGAATCACTCGCGAAGTTTTCAGATGAACAGCACCATCGGAGATGCCACGGAAACGCGTGGCCTGATGGGAACGCCGAACTATATGGCGCCCGAGGTATTCGCTGGGAGCCGCGGAGATGAATTGAGTGACCAATTCTCTTTCTCAGTTGCCCTTTATCAAGCAGTCAACGGACGACATCCCTTTCGTGGAGCACGAGACACCACACTCGCTGAGCTTCTTGTGCGGGTGCAGAGTGGCATGGTGGATCCGGCCTCTCCGGGGGTTCCAGAAAATATTCGCAAGGTAATTGAACGGGGACTGTCCGCTGACCCGCGCGGGCGCTTCAACAGCATGACAGAACTCCTGTCCGCTCTGGAGCCGTCACCTGCGCGCTCACTCTCCGTGAAGCAAGTTGCCGTAGCGACGGCGAGTCTCATTGTCCTGGGCTCCGCGATTTGGTTCGTGGTGACCGGAAACTCCGAGCCAAGCCCCCAAAGCACGGTCCAAGAGGAGCCTAGGACTCAATCACATCAAGTACCCGTGGCCCCCCCAAAGGCCACGACTGCCGCTCCGCCAAGAGCTAGCGATGACGCGGTAGAAGCTGTCGTCGCCGAGAAGTCAGTTCCCCCGCCCCCGCCCACACCAGCACCGACTCCGCGACCTTCTCCTCCACCGCAGAAAAAGCGCGCGGCGCCAGTAGCGCCAGCGAGCAAGCCAGCTCCGGCAAGCGGCGAGCAAGCTCATGAGGCTCGTTTCAAAGACCGACTGAGGAATCCCTTTTGAAACGCGCGATCATCCTCTGCACACTGACTCCTGCCTTCCTCGCCACTCAGCTCCTGCACGCCCAAACCCCGATACCGGCGGCCGAGCGAGCGGAACCGGGACAAACCCATCGGGCTACAGCAGACACGACCGAAGAGTCTGAGTCGCCGGCTTCTCCGCCCTCCTCAGAGAATTCCGAGGCTCAAGCCGCCGCACAAGCAACCGCCGAGGAGAACCGAGCCCTGTTCCAGAGCGCCGAGGAGGCCTACGATCGTGGCGAGTACGACCAGGCCCTGAAGCTATTCGAGCTTTTGTACGAACGCAGCGGACACCCAGCACTCCTATTCAATATGGCCCAAGCTCACCGCATGGCCGGGCCGGCCCACTGCTTGGAGGCCCACCGCTTGTACGTGCAGTACCTCGTCGACGACCCCAAACCGCCCAACGGGGGCGAGGTTCGGGAACGAGTGCGGGAGCTTGCGCCGTGCGCACAGAAGGCAGAAGAGCAACAGAGTTCACCCGCCACCCCTCAAGTGCGAGCCCAGGAGACGCAAGCGCCCAGCCCCGTAGCAAAGGCAATCACGCTAGCGAGCGGTGCAGTTCTTTTGGTCGGCCTGGGGATGTTCAGCGCAGGAAAGATACGCTTTACCCTCGCCCAAGATGAATGCCCGTGTGACACTGGCGCCTTCTCCACTTGGCAGGCTGTCGAGAAAGTTGGGGTTGGCGCGATGGTAGTGGGTGGCAGCGGCCTCGCCATCGGTGGGATATGGTGGTGGGCCTCGGTCAATCCCACTCCTCACGACGAAACCGTTTGGTTGAGCGCAACCGGGACCTTCTAGCCAATGTTCCTTTAGAAGAATTCACAAAGGAGACCGCGCTCGACGCTACAAGGCCCCGCGAACAACTCACCGGCTGAATGAAAAAGGCAATCATTCCCATCACTCGTATCTGCCCCCTCCGCCAAGTCATTCGCTGAGACTAAGCTGCTATCTTGCTCCCAACGGTAGCCGTCTGAAGCCGAACGCTGCCCAGCCGTCCAAAACTCGCTCCTAAAAAGGTTGAACACATAGGCGCGCTCCTCCTCCGACTCCAAAGAAACCAAGGCTCCTCCCTCAGAAGCACAAAAATCAGTCGCGCCCTGCCGGGTCGTTTCTACGAACCAGCGCCGGTAAGCATGATGGGTCGTCGGATCAGTTCTCGCGGGCTCGCGCTCACACACAAAGGTTCGCTTCTCGTCGCAGGCAATAGAACGAAAATTTTCATCGCTCGTGGCAGAACCAAACTGGACACCACAATCCAAGTTCGTCGGTTCGCCGTCCACCCAGGGCAATTCTCCTGAGGTTTCCCCCGTGAGCCAAAGGGGCTCTCCAGCTTGCAGTCGTAAACCAAGCCACAACTCCCGGTCGTCACCGCCGAACCTGCGTTTCACGATGCCCGCTTCCGTTGAGCTTGTTGAGGTGACGAGGTAACCGCCTTCCAGGCCGCACACCGCCCGAGCCTCATCGAAGCTCAAGGCTTCATCGTGCCGGACGTAGCAGTGGCCCGTTCCGGGACGAAAAAAGGAACCTTCCTCGTTGCAGCTGAGACAAGTTGGTCCGCAGCTGTCCCCACCCGCTACGTTTCCGTCATCACAGTCCTCAACTCCGCGCCGTTGAAACCCGTCGCCGCAGGTCGCCCAACTGCAACCCGAGAGACAACTGTCGTCGCCCTCGGTATTCCCGTCGTCACAGACCTCGCCCGGATCGACGACCCCGTTACCACACATCAGAGGGAAAGGTTCGCGCCCTCCTGCGCCTGCATCTCCGCCCAACCCATCCACTCCGCCTGAGGCATCGTTTCCCTGCCCGGCGATACATTCATCGCCATCGGGGATCACAGCGCCATTGCAGTCCGTGCCGTACAAGGACGACCAGTCCGAGCAGGCGCCGAAAATCGCACCAGCAGGTCCGCACGCGGCAAAGAAGAAAAGCAAGCTGCGCATTCGCACAGAAGAGTTCTAGCCTATCCTCTTCTCCCTTGCTCGACGTTCTGGCCTGATCTCTGCCGAATTTCGCAAATCTTGCCCAAGTGACGGAGCTGGTACGTGAATCTCCGCGCGACCGCGCCGCGCTGCCCCCGCGAGAGCACTCAAGGGTAGAGCAAAGCAAACTCCTCTGCCGAAGCGATTGCGATGAGCAAAGCGTGAAGACTCATATCGCTCTGCACCCAATCCCCAACAAGTCGAGTCACGACCTCGCCGTCTCCCCCTCGAAGGCTTCGTCGCATGGCGTGTCGGTAAAACAGCTGCGCCATACACGCTGGTGCTCTATCGCTTGCCCCCATTTTCTCTCCGAGCTGCTCAAGGTTTGAAATCTCACCGTCGATGTCACCCGTGGGATTCAGGAGGAAGCCTTCCCCCAGTGGTGCAAAGCCTGGGTCAAAGGTATTGGCCTCCGGTTCAAAATTCTGAAAAGCTGCCCCGAAGTTGTCAAAGGCGATGTGGCAGGTGGCGCAAGGCTGAGTTGCGTGAATTTCGAACACCTCCCGCTCGGTCATGGCGCCCCCTTCGAAGGCTTCCGCCGGAAGATCGTCCGGTAGCTCACTGCACAAGAGCTGCTCGACGACGAACACGCCTCGGGTAATGAAGGCTGGAGTAGGGGGAAAGGTATGCGCGCCGAGATAAGCCCTCATTCCGAGGACACCCACTTGCTGTGTCGCGGTGGAACCGGCTGTCGTTTCGACTTCGATTGCTCCGTTGTAGAATTCGTCGAAGGGTTTCTGATCCTGAAGCCAAGCGTTCAAGTAAGCGGTGAGCGCTTCAAGATCTGCAGCGTCGGTCGTGCCTTCGTTGATACCAAGCCATCCCACAAGAGATTTGACGAAGGTGTTGATTCCTTCTGGACGGCCGAGCAGCCGCTCTACCTGGTGAATCCGGTCCTCAGCGCTGAGAAGCCGATCTTCCTTGGCAGCTTCTAGCAAAAGGGCGTCTGGTGGCTCACCGGAAAGAAAGAACGAAAGTCGCGAAGCGATCTCATAGCCAGTCAGTTCGATCGCCTCGCCGGGCTTCTCACCTGCAGCGTTCGCGCCTTCAAGCAGAAGAAGATAGTCCGGTGAAAGCGCCACGTAGGTCACGAGCGACTGAAGTTGGAGAACCCGAGACGCAAAGCTCGTTGCATCCACCCCTTCTGCCACCTGCAAGGCGACGACCTCCTCCAGCAAGGTGCGGGCGACGTCGAAGTACCCCGATTGAGGAACGCCGCGCGAGGCCCTTTCTAGAAGAGTGGCGCCGTAGGAAACCAGGCATTCATCAAGGGCTGCATCATCCACGTAGGTGCAGCCCAGCCGCCCAGCGAGTGCTTGATTGTCTTTGGCGCCACCGAGGAGATCCTCTGAAGCTGCCAGAGCAAGTCGCTCAAAGCCAGCGATCGCCACCTGCGTGAGTGACTGGGTCGCTGCGTCATTCTGCAGTCCGTTGACGGATGGTTCTGGCGGTAGCGCTGACTTCGCCCCCACCAACCCCGCCGAATTGGAGGGAAGTTCCAGAAGCAGCTCAAGCCCCCGAACGTATTCAGCATTCGTTAAGCGAGCCAGAAGGGTCACCGGCGCGCCGGCTTTCAGGCCGTCTACGGCGCCCGAAACCGCCTCGTCGCCGCTTGTGGTTGGTCGCTTACCCGGCGCGTCAGACATGGTTTCTGTCCCTGTCCCGCTATGCGAATCGCTGCCAAGCACGCCTTCGCAGCCTAAAGCTAGTCCAGCACTCAGAGCGGCCAGAAAGATCGAATTTGCCAGCTTCATTGTGATGGTCCTCATGCTTCCGCCTTCAACATCTTGGCGATGGGGCCGTTGTTCAGTCCGACAAGTGGACCTACGCCCTCATTGAATCCGCCGAACTCAGTGATGGGCAGTGTCAGCCCTTGTGCGATCGTCGTGAGCAGTTCGTTATTGCTGCGCCCCGTGCACTCGTAGTGATAGCCGGTTCGCAAATTCGCGTTGTCTCCGGCAATCATCAGGAAGGGAAGATTGTCCACAGAATGCACGTTTTCACCCATCGCGGAAACGAGGAAGACAACTGTGTTGTCGAACATCGAACTCTCTCCATCGACGTCTGGTGTTGCCTTCAATCGGTCGAGCAATCCCGCAAGGAGCTCAGTGTGCCAGGTTCGCACCAGCTCATGACAGCGATAGGCTTCAGGCGTCGTGAGGTGGGAGGATCCGTGGTAAACCCCATTCATCCGGCCGAGAACGTCGGAGTCTCCCTGTGCCCGATCAGCGAGCTCCCGATGCCTCATGTTGTTGATTTGTTCGCCGCCAATCGCATACGTCACGCTTGAGGCCATATCGCAGGCCAGGGCGTGGTAAATGAGATCGTGCATGAGCGCGGGTGAGGTGCCGACGCCGTCAGTGTCCAGGGAAGGAACTACGCACGATCGCCCCGCACGAAGCTCTAGTTCGCTAGCGAGCGCAGAGACACTGGAGTGATAGGCATCCATCACACTCGATGCATTGGCGTTGACCAACTGCGGTCGAACCCCAGCAATGCGTGCTTGAACTTGCTCAAGTACGGCAAGGCGCGCCTGGATTGATGGCTGGCTTGCGTCCGTTGTGGCGCCTCCAAAAAGCGTGTTCATCACATTGTCCACCCCTGCGATCGCGCGGATTTGCTTGCCATTCTTGTCGGCACAGAAGGTCGCTTTGTCGGCCTCCGCGTAGTCCGATAAAAACACGTGCGGGTAAACTCTGTTGGAGGCCAATCCGTACTCCTCGCTCAGGTAGGCACCGATTCGCACATCAATTGACTCGTGAATGTGCGTCGCGGTCGGGCCAGGCCGGGCGCGTGCTCCGATGATTCGACTTCCCGTGAGAGCATGCGTCGTCACACCTCCGTGAGTGGCGGCCCCTTTCAATTGAATGAGACTCTCGGAGCGAATTCCACTCGGGATGATCATGTTCTCCCGATATGCGGCGAGAGGCTGGAGCACCGTACCGAGGTGACTTGGCAGAAGCTCGTAATCACCCACCTCCGAATCGACCCAGTGAGTACTCCGTTCACTGATCGGCAGCCCGTAGGAATCGAGGATGGTAATGAGCCGTAATGGTGGCTTGCCGCCTGATTGCGCCCGGATACTCCCTAGTGGCAGGAACGGCAGCGCCAGTGCACCGGATGCCAATCCGAGGAATTTTCGACGATTTGAGCTGATTCTCACAAGATTCACCTTTCCCGACAGACGGGATTGATTGGAAGCCGGCGAAGAAGCACCGAGCTGGCCCCAAACAACCGGAGGGGCACTCGTTTGACGGGGCCCGAAGGGGCTGGCGACACAACTTTTTCGTCTGGCGCTAGAAAATCAGCGAGTCGGAGATACTCCTACATGTACGCTGCGCGAGATGATGATCGATTCGGGCTACTCGTGCATTGAGCGAAATTGAGAAGGATGAAGAACATTTCGACAGATGCGCGTAGGGCCCCGGCACCAAGGCATCTGACCCGCCAGCTTTTGCAGCTGGCCACTTTGGTCCTCGTACTCTCCTTTCAGCTGCTCGCAGCCCAAGCTTCGGCCCACGAGCTTGAAATGGATTCGCTAGCGGTCCGGGTCGATACCGAATCTGGAGAAATCTTGGGCCAGTTCCTGCTCGATCCGGATTTGACGCGTCCAGGAGGAGCACAGACCGAGGTGGCGGGAGCTGAAATGGAGAAGGAGCGCGCGGCTCTTTTTTCGTTCATCCGCGAGCATTTTTCTTTCCAAACCGGAAGCCAGCCGTTGAAGCTCTCCCTGGACCTCCGCGAACTCTACGTCAAAGGAGGCGCGGTTCCTGGAGACAGTGTCATGTATAGCGCGCAGCTACCCGAGAATTGGAGCAGCCTCTCGGTCCGAATCGAAAAGCCTCTCACTCAAGTCGCGGTGACCACTTCCGTCGATCGGGTTGAAAAGCCCACGAAGCTACTCTCCGCGGCTCATCCCCTGCTTCTTCAAGAAAGAAAAAACGCGGGAGCGCCTTCCGCCGAACCAGCGAACGAGACCGTCAGTGAACCAGAGTCGAGTCAAACGCTTCTCAAACAAGCGCTCCAACACATTTGGACGGGCTTCATCCACATCGTTCCTCTCGGTTGGGACCACATACTCTTCGTGGTTGCTCTCACATTGGGCTCTTTGGGAAAGTATCGACGACTCTTCTTGGAACTCTCGGCCTTCACTCTCGCCCACACCGTCACCCTCGGGCTCGGCGCGATGCGCATCATCGTGGTGCCCTCCTCAATCATCGAACCCCTGATCGCTTTCTCGATCGCGGCAGTAGCTGTCGAGCACCTGGTTGCCGCGGAAAACCCCCGCTTCCGTTTTACGTTGGTCGCAGGCTTCGGGCTTCTTCACGGCCTTGGATTTGCAGGCGCTTTGCTCAATTTGGGCTTCTCCGGTCAGTCATTTCTGCTCTTCCTCGGCTCATTCAACGTCGGTGTGGAACTAGGCCAGCTGGTGGTCGTAGCAGCCAGCCTCGTCCTCTTTGGACTTCTTTCAAAGTGGCCAAAAGGACAAAGAATCACCCTTCGGGTGCTCGCCTTCGCGATTTGCGCTTGTGGTCTCTTGGTAGGCATTTCCCGGCTCCTTGGACCAGGAGGAATACTCGGCGGTCACTGACCGAGCGAGCTCACTTATTCCTGTAAGCAACCAAATCGAGTCCAGCTGCAGCGAGCGCGTCAGCTACAACGGTCGCCATTCGCGCGCCTCCGCTATTTGAAAAGTGCGTGTGGTCGTCGCAGAAAAAGTCGCCAACTGGACCGGTCGTGCCGGCAGAGACCCCGCCCCCTGGAACTGGGCAAAAGCCGAGCTGGTTGTAGAGATCGATACTGAGCTGGTGCAAGTCGATGACGGGCACACCTTCAGCCGAACCGACGTCAAAGGTCTCGTTGAGGAATCCACGACTGCCGATCGCCGTAGTCCCACTGCAGCGAATCGAACTCACCGGGGTCAAAAATACGGGCTGAACGCCCCGTGCGACTGCTGCTTTTGCCATCATCGCGTATTCTTCTTTGAACGCCGCCCCCCCAACGTGCCGATTGCAAGTCGCGGAGCCGTCGTTAATCCCGAATTGAATGAACAGGTAGTCGCCTTCCTTCATCTGCGCGAGCATATCGGTCCAGCGGCTCTGGATGACGCGCTGGCCCGAACCATCCGTGTTCATGATACATTCGCCATCCCCGCCCATGGTGCTTGTCACATCGTAGAGCCAGGTGCGGACGCTCCGCCCCCCGACCGCCCAATTGGTCACGGTCACCTTGTCGTTGAACTCATCGGCAAAAAACTTCCCCCAGCCCGCCGGGCACGGAGTGTTGCCGTTTGCCACCGTCGAGTCGCCAGCGAGCCAAATCGTGATCGGGTCCGTTCCGTCGGGTTCCTCCACGACCTCACACACACCGGGCGTCGCGTCCGCGCCCTCGATCTCGATGCGGTCAATGTTCGCCAACCCCTCAGCCGCGATCGGATCCAGTCGTATCGTGTGCGTACCGGCGTCGAGAGCCAACTCGACAGTCACCTTCGACCAGGACGTCCAATCGGTCGTAGCAGGAAACGACGTATTTGCGCTCTGGACGACGTCACCCACCAAAACTTCGGCAGGACGGTCCGCACCGCCATTGGCGTAGACGAAGCTGACTGAATATGTCCCTGCTTGACCTATTGCGAGGCTCCATGTGATCCCCGCAGACGCATTGTTGTCGGCGTTGAGGTATCCCGCGCCGGAAAACCCTGCGTGCGTCGATTCGACGATGCCGTTCACCGAGCAGTGGCCAGCTTGCTCTTCTTCGAGCACCAAAGCCCCAGCTGCCGCACCGCCCCCAGTAGAAGTTGAGCTCCCGCCGCTGGCAGTGGATGCATCGCCGCCGCTCGCGGCACCACCCGTTCCGTCGACAGAGGCTCCCCCTGTCGAAAAGTTCGAATTACCGCCACTCGCTGGTAGTGATCCGTCTCCGCCCGTGGCGAGTCCAGAATTGGCGCCCATACCGCTAAATCCCGGATTGTCGCCACCATCCGAACTGCAGGCGGAGAGAACAAGGCAGAAAATCGAGGTGCAGGCGGAAAACCGGCGAGCAAGGGGTTGAGACAAGGAAGTTCGTTCAGACATGGATGATTCTCGGCTCATGGAAGTAGGTATTGGTAAGGGCCCACGGTTTGGCTCGTCATTTCGTCAGCCAAGAATCCCGCCATGTGGCGAGCACCGTTTTCTTGAAAGTGCGTTCCGTCGACAGATCCATCTCCGCGCAGGAAGAAGAAGTCCTCAGGGGTGGGCGACGGACAGATGGCGGCAAGGTGATCGAAAGTTTGTTGATTGAGATCAAGCAGAACGATGTTCTCTGCCGCGGCCAGTTCACGCATGGCCTGCGCGTAGCCGCCGAGAGAGTTCCCGTTCCCGCAATAGCCAGAATTTCGCGGAGGTGGTGTCACGAGAACCGGGATTGCGTTCTTCGCACGCGCTGGCACCACGTAGTAGTCGAACAGATGGTCCTTGAAGTCCGTATTCGGATCAGCGTAGCGCTGGTACGTGACGCCGCCGACTGAGAAAGTCGCCGTCTTATGGCTGTCATTGGTACCAAATTGAATGAACCAGTATTCGCCCGGTTTGATGCGATCGAGGACGTACTTGGTTCCCCCCTCCATGTGGAACCACCGCGCGGTGCGTCCTCCTGCGGCGCGGTTCTCGACAGTCACCCGTTCGTCGAAGATCTCATGAAGCATTTGTCCCCAGCCCGCCTGATCGTTCGGGCTTGCGGTGTCAGTGTAGGTCGACACCGTGGAGTCACCGGCGACGTAGATCGTCGTGTTCTGGAGTGGTTCCCCGCCCCCAGTTCCTGGATTCGTGCCCCCTGTTGCTGGAGCGCCACCCGTCCCCGCTGAAGAAGCACAATCCTGGGGAGCGACCGCAGCTCCTCGAATTGTGAGGCTATCCAGGTTGGCGAGTCCGCCTGCTGTCGTGGCTGCGAGCGAGATACGGCTTTCGCCCTGCTCAAGCGCCACCTCGACTACGACTGACGACCAAGTCGTCCATGCGGTGGTGGGAGGCAGGCTGACCGTGGTATTCAGCTCGTTCCCGTCGACAGAAAGAACGCCTGGCCGATCCCCATCGCCGCCGTTGGCAAATACGAACTCAAGTGTGTACTGACCCGCCTGACTCACCTGGATGGCCCACTCAATCTGAGCGCCCACTGCATTGTCGGTATTCGCATAGCCCACTCCGCTGAAGCCGGCATTTGTCGCCTCGATCACGCCATCAATAGAACAGAAGCCGAGCGCGGACTCTTCAATCTGGATCTCAGTTGAAGGCGCGGGTGGATCAATCGTCGAACCAGCGCTTCCCCCCGAAGAGCTCTGAGAACCTCCGCCGCTCCCCAAGCCACCGGTTCCTGCGGCGAATCCACCCGTCGAATCCATCCCGCCTGTTGAATTTCCTGGAACGGGATTCATATCCTCCGGAAGTACAACGCCTTCAGTGGGCCCCGGGTCTCCGGAACAGCCCGCAAGCAGGACGAGCGACAACCATGCCGGCACACTGCTGTTGAATCGCTTCGGAAGGTTTCTTCTGGCTTCTCGACTGGGTCCGTATTGCTCAGGTTGCATCTATCGGGCTAGATGCACCGAAGCACGACAATCGATCACTTTCCGGAAAAGAAAGAATCATCTTCACTTTTCTGACGGATTTGCACTTCTCAAAGCAACTATCCAGGAGCGCTCATCTTTGTTGAGCCATTCCCCAGCCCCGCCAACCTTGGTGGCGGCCAGGCCACCAAAGTTGGCCAAAGAGAAGGACAGCGACTCATCTATCCCGCGAAATCACTCAATTTCGGCTGGTCCGGATGTTGCAGCAGTCGGAGCGTGATTTCTCAACTCAAGGGCTCTGCGACTGCCCTGTTCTTGCTTTCGGTCCTGAGTTGTGAAGCCGTCGACCCCGCCGCGTCCTCCGTACCTCTCTCCGGTTCGGCAAACCAGTTCATCGGCTATGTGTCCAATCGAAAGCTTGATGCAGTGGATCTGCTTTTCGTAATCGATTCCTCGGCTTGGATGGAAAGCAAACAAGAGATACTCGCGGCGAGTATCCCTGGCATCATCGCCGAACTGATCCGACCTGAGTGCTACGACAACGCGAGCGGTCGAAGACTCAGCTTCGCCGACACCTGCCCCGAAGGATCCACGCGCGTCTACAAGTCAGTACGATCTCTCAATATCGGCGTCATCAGTGGTTCCCTTGGCGGACAAGGCGCAGCGTACTGCCCGGATGATCCCGATAGAAATCACAATGATCGAGCGCATCTAGTCCCGAGCGTACGCGCCCAACTGGCCGGCGCTTCTGATCAGGGTGTTCTCAAGTGGCGAAGCGACCCAACAGAAGTCCCTGAGCTCATCGAGTCTATTCAGAGCCAAATACTAGCTATCGGGACCAGCGGCTGCGAACGCCAGGCGCCGTTGGAAGCTTGGTATCGCTTCTTAGTAGAGCCCAGACCGCCCCTGGATACCGTCTTGAGAGTAGACGGCACCGCGGGCCCCGAACTCGACAGCGATGGCAACGTCGTCCTCGACACCGAACTTCTCGCTCAACGCGAGGCCTTCCTTCGACCTCAGTCGCTACTTGCTGTCGTCATGCTGAGCGATGACGACGACTGCTCAACGATGGCTGGCGGCGACCTTTACGAGAACGCGCCATACGGACACCTGATGCACCAGGACGCGCCCATGGCGCAACCGTCCAGCGCCTGTCAAACGAATCCGAATGATGAATGTTGCGTCTCTTGCCTTGAACCGGAGCTGGCTCCTGAAGCCTGCGATCTATCTGACTGCGCGAACCTTCCTATTCTTTCCCTTGACGAAGACCCCCAGGAACTTCGCTGCAGTGATCAACGCAGACGCTTTGGCGCCGAGTTCATTTATCCCGTGGGGCGTTACGTAGACGCGATGACACGTCCCGAAATTCGTGACACCTGGAGCGGTGAACTCGTCGACAATCCCCTTCTGCGGGGAGTTGGCGCGCATCAAGCACAAGTCCGCGCCCCCGGACTCGTCTTCCCTTTGGCGATCACAGGCGTGCCTTGGCACGATGTAGCAACACAAGAGAGCCTAACGAGCTCGAGCGTTTCGGAGGTCCTTTCGAGCTCGGAAATGGCTCTCAATATTGTTCCTGTCGGTGATGATCGGGTCGACCGCTGGCGAGTCCTCTTAGGCGATCCTGGGCTACCCGCACGCGCTCTTGAGTGCCAGGAAAGCCGCGACAATCCGGCGTGCGGTCGAACCCCGAGCGCAGCGCTTGATCCCTTCATGATTCAGTCCCTCGGTCCGCGTGAAAGCGGGTTCAATCCGATCACTGGCGACCAGATTGTCGGCCCCGAAAGTCTCGACCCAAACGCCAATTTGATCAACGGACACGAGCACTCAGCAAATGGTGAGCTTGCACTTCAGCGCGCTTGCATCTTTCCCCTCGTCGAGCCGCGCGAATGCAATGACGAAGATCCCACCTGCGCCTGCGGCACGGGCGCGCCGTTCAATCAGGCCCTCTGTCAGCCTCCGGCTGGTGGCGAAGCTGGGGCGACCCAGTACTGGGATGGCGCTTCGCCCAGCCCGCGAATCGCGCAGTTCATTCGCGACATGGGGGCGAACGCCGGCATCTCATCTGCCTGCCCCAAGCAGGCAACTGGCGATCCGTCTAGTCAGGCCTTTGGTTACGCGCCATCGTTTGCGCCGCTCAGCTTTCGCCTACCTGATGACTCTTGGTCCGGATTCAGTAAAGAGCTCGAAGTGGACGATCAAGGCATGGTCAGCTGTGCACTTCTTGAGGCCACGATTCCCGATCCGGAGTTTGGCGAGTCACTCGAAAGTCCAAGTTGCGAAGAACTCGGTCGCGACAGCCTAGCCGAGGTGGAGATGGAATTTGTCGGGAAGCAGCTCACGGAAACTGGGCGCTGTGGTGGGTCCACAGGCCGCGCCTGCGAAGCATTTCGACTCTGCAAGATCAGGCAACTCACGGGTGCCCAGCGCGAAGCCTGCCTGACCGACCCGGCACCAGAAGAAGAACATGAGGAGCCGGGCTTTTGTTACATCGATCCCACGAAAGTAAGCGCTGACGGCGAGCCCCTGGCCGGCGGAGATCCGAATCCCCTCGTCGCAGCCTACCCAGCATCCTCGCGGAGAATGTTGCGCACTGTCGGCGGCGCCCCTGCTCCGAACTCGTTGATGATCATCGCTTGCCAAGAGTAAATCCCTGGTGTGCGTAGGGTTTCGCGTTCCTGTTTGTCACTCGTCACTCGCAGAGATCCGGACTGAGATAGTCTTTGGTCAAGATGACTAGATGGTGAAGAACGATAGCAGTAGAACCAGGAAGTCCTGAGTACCTGATGCCGAGTCAGGGTCGGTCGCGCCACCCTCACTTGGAGCCCGAATCATGAACCCAGTTTTCACGAAGAATCATCCGCGCGTCGGCGCGCGACCCGGGACGTTGGTCATTCCCGAAGGATCGCCCCCGCCGCGCATCCAGGTCATGCGCCTCGACGGAGAAAACTTTCAGGAAACGCAGGTCGCGAACGTAGAAGAGCTCAGCAAGTTACTTGAAGTCTCGTCGCGAACCTGGATTGACGTCCAGGGATGGGGCGACGAGGCGGTACTGACTCAAATCGCGCAGTTGCTCGACATCCACCCACTCGCGCTTGAGGACGCTGTCAACTCGCCCCAGCGACCAAAAGCCGAACTCTATGAACAGCACCTTCTGGCGATCGCGCGAACCCCCTACGAAGATGAGAAGGGCTTTCTCGACTTCCCTCAGGTGTGCGCATTCATCGGGTCGTCCCATGTGGTCACGTTCCAAGAACGCTACCTGGGGGTGCTCGATCCCATTCGCGAACGCGCGCGCATTCCCAACAGCCGCATTCGCACGATGGGCCCGGACTACTTAGGTTACGCCATCGTCGACGCCCTGATCGACCGGTTTTATCCAGTGATCGAAGACATTGGCAAACAGGTGGACGATCTTGAGGAAGTCGTGAGTGTGAATCCTAACACGGCAGATCTCATCAGGATCCAGAAGCTGAGAAGGTCAGTCGTCAACTTACGCCGCATTGCCTGGGCGCAGCGAGAGATGGTGCGCGAGATGCTCAATGATGATGGGGCGTTTATCTCGAAAGACGTCCGCGTTTTTTTGCGGGATACCCAAGACCACACTGCGCAAATTGCGGATGTCGTGGATTCGCTCCGCGAAATGGCAGGAAGCCTCATGGACATCTACCTGTCGGTGGTGGGTCAGCGCACGAACGAGGTGATGAAGGTGCTCACGATCATGTCGAGTATCTTCGTCCCGCTTACCTTCATGGCTGGAATCTACGGCATGAACTTTCAGTACATGCCTGAATTGAATTCGCCAATGGCCTACCCCGCGCTCCTCACCGCAATGGCAGTGTGCGCGATAACGCTGCTCCTCTTCTTTCGTTCCAAAGGCTGGATCGGAAAGCGGCGCGAGACCCGCGGTTCAAGGTAGGCGTGTCTCCCGTGAGCCGTGACCCGGGAAGCTGAATTCTGGCCCCTTGTTCGAACTCCGCACTTGATTTGTCGGTCGCCAGTCGGCTCGTTGTGGTAGATTGACTGAACATCTCGATTCTGGGGAGGCGAGACGACACCGTGGACACATCCAGGAAACCCAACAAGAGGGCTCAAGAAATACGAGTACTCTCAGAGCGCTCCGTGCGGGACCACGAGCCACGAATTCGCCCTTCGGACAATCACCTCTACTTCGAAGCAGTGGCGCGTCATGGCTCCATCCGGAAGGCGGCTGAGAGCCTTCATATCGCTTCGTCGGCAGTGAACCGCCGCATTCTCGACCTCGAAGAGGAAGTGGGCAGTCCACTGTTCGAGCGTTTGCCGCGGGGCGTGCGGCTTACCGCTGCAGGCGAAGTTCTCCTCAACTACGTGCGCTGGTCGCTCAAAGAGCTGCGAAAGGTCGAGGCCCAAATTGACCAACTCCAGGGGGAGGTGCGCGGCGCGGTGCGCATTGCGGTTGCTGAATCCGTCACTCCAAGTCTTCTTCCCCAAGCGATCTCCGAGTACCAGCAAGATCACCCTGGGGTGGGCTTCCATGTCATCGTGGACGGCCCTGAGATCTTGCTGAGCACCTTAGTACGCGACCATGTCGACTTGGTTCTCACCCACGAACTTCCTCAACAGTCCACACTCTCAGTGCTTGCTCAAGCCAGCCATCCCCTGTGCGCCTACGTCAGACCAGGGCATCCCTTGGCGCAAATGGAGCGGGTGACCCTTCGACAATGCTCGATGTTTCCCTGGGCAATGCCCGACAATAGCCTCACGGCCCGTCAGCATCTGGACGTTGCTCTTCAAGAAGCGTCCATTGCAGTCCGCCCCTCGCTAGAATCGGATTCTATCGAAACCCTCAAGGCATTTGCGCGACTCGGACCGGCGATTTGCTTCAGTTTTCATCTGGGGAGCGATGCCGAAACCTACGGTCTCGTTGCGATTCCGATCACTGATGCTCGCTGTGCGGAAGCAAGGCTCTACTTAGCGGCACGGCGAGGAAGAGTGCTGCCCGTGGCGGCGGCGTCTTTCGCGGAGGGGCTCGCACAGAGCCTGCAAGAACGAATCACCGCCCGCAAGGTTTCGCTCGCGTAAACAGATCATTTCGAGTGCACACGAGTTGCGCGTACTGATCAGTGCCTCAAGGCAGTGAAGGAGAAACTTTAGATTCATCTCAAGCGAGCGCTCTCAAACGAGCAGCGCAGCGCTCTTCATTGAGCGCTGGTCAAGCGGCGCAGAATTCTCGCATAAGGATCATCAGACAGAACGAAGTACCCACTGCACGAAAAGGAGAACTGTCAATGTCCCTGACGATCGAAAGCATCCCCTACCGTTGGCCCTACAATGGCGACCTGCGACCGGACAACACGGCTCTCATCATCATCGACATGCAAACCGATTTCTGCGGTCCCGGCGGCTACGTCGAGCAAATGGGTTATGACATCTCTCTCACCCGCGCCTGCATTCAACCCATTTCTCAGGTGCTTGGAGCGATGCGCGAACTGGGTTTCACCATCATCCATACGCGCGAGGGGCATCGGACCGACCTCGCTGACCTGCCACCAAACAAGCGCTGGCGCTCACGCCAAATGGGCGCAGGCATCGGCGACGCGGGCCCCTGCGGCAAAGTTCTCATTCGAGGAGAGCCGGGCTGGAACATCATCGACGAGCTCGCCCCAGCTCCTGGGGAGCCCATCATCGACAAGCCTGGCAAAGGTTCTTTCTACGCCACGGATCTTGAGCTCGTTCTGCACAAGAACAGAATCGAAAACCTGGTCCTCACTGGGATCACGACAGACGTTTGCGTGCACACGACAATGCGTGAGGCGAACGATCGTGGACTGGAGTGCGTCATTCTTTCTGACTGTTGCGCCGCCACGGATCCGAACAACCACAAAGCGGCCTTGCACATGGTGACTATGCAAGGCGGCGTCTTCGGAGCGGTCGCGTCGTCGAGTTCCCTCCTGGCCGGCCTATCTGTCATGGGCGCATCATGAACTCGCCTCTTGTACTGCGTGATCTATTCGGGGAGTTCGCACCCGAGAAATATGGCGACTTTGTGCCGCTGCATCCAGGGGTAGAGATTCTTCCGCTGTACGGAATCGCCAGCGATGGAAGGCACGACTCACCGTCGACTCCATCGGCTGCATTTCTTCGCTATGCGCCCGGTGCACACGTTCCGCGGCACGAGCACATGGGCTTCGAGCACATCATCGTGCTTTCCGGCAGCCAAAGCGACGCGCGAGGTAACTATTCTCAAGGGACCTGCGTCGTGAACCCCCCAGGATCCAACCACGCCGTCATCAGCGAAGAAGGTTGCCTAGTCCTGGCAATCTGGGTCCGTCCCGTCGAACTGATGAAACCATCCGAAGGACACGACTGAGGCTTCGGACGCACTTCGGCGTCCGTGACCAAGCACTGCTCCACGCAAACATCCCCTTTCCACGAAAAAGCACGAACATGGTCACGATCGAATGCAAGCCAAGCCCTCTGAGCATCGACCCGAAGAAAACGGCCGCGGTGATCATCGACATGCAGCGCGACTTCCTTGAGCCTGGCGGATTTGGGGAAACTTTAGGAAACGACGTCTCACAGCTGAGGGTCGCGATTGGTCCCTGCCAGCAGCTGCTCTCCGGGCTGCGCTCATGCGGCATGCTGATCATTCATACCCGCGAAGGGCACCGACCAGACTTGAGTGACGCGCCACCCTCCAAGATTGAGAGAGGCTCACCCAAGAGCCGCATCGGCGACCTTGGCCCGATGGGGCGCATCCTCATTCGGGGCGAGCCAGGTCACGACATCATCGAAGAACTCTCTCCTCAGGCAAATGAGCCAGTGGTCGATAAGCCCGGCAAAGGGGCCTTCTACGCAACAGATCTTGGCTCGATACTGCATGCCCGAGGCATCGACACCTTGCTCGTGTGCGGCGTGACCACGGAAGTCTGCGTCCACACCACTGTCCGCGAGGCGAACGACCGCGGTTATCGCTGCATTGTACTTTCCGACTGCACGGCTTCCTACTTTCCCGAGTTCCACGAAATGGGACTCAAAATGGTGGCCGCGCAAGGCGGCATATTTGGCTGGGTGTCCGACTCATCCAGTGTTCTCTCTGCTCTATCGCTCGCTCTCTAACCCCTTTCCCCGAGTAAAAGACCATGACCGATTTCAAACCAAAATTGTGGACACCCGGAGACTGGAATGCCTACTTCGGGTTCGGCACGAACATTCTCGTCAATCTCCTCGTGCTGACCGGGCTGCTTCGTTACGTACTGCTGATGCCTGACGAACTGGTTTTCGGAAGAGTGCTTCCGGCTGCCGGCCTGATGCTCTTCCTGAGCACCACGTACTACGCGTGGCTTGCTTATCGATTGGCCAAGGAAACCGGTCGCGACGACGTGTGTGCCCTCCCCTCGGGGGTCAGCGTGCCCCACATGTTCGTAGTCGTGTTCGTGATCATGCTGCCCATCAAAATCACGACGGGGGATCCTGTCAAAGGCTGGGAAGCTGGTCTCGCTTGGGTTTTCCTCCAAGGCTTCCTCTTGATGATTGGCGGCTACATTGCTCCCTTTATCCGCAAGATCACACCTCGGGCGGCGCTACTGGGCACTCTAGCTGGTGTGTCGGTGGCGTTCATTTCGCTCCGACCAGCGCTCGAAATGTTCATGACCCCGCTCATTGGTCTCACGTGTTTCGCGATTATTTTGGCGAGCTGGTTCGGAAATGTTCGCTACTACAAAGGCATGCCGGCAGGGCTTGTCGCGATTGCTGTTGGAAGCCTGATCGCTTGGGGGTCTACAGCACTGGGCCACAGCGTGGGCGGCATGTCTCTCGACGCCCTGACCAGCTCCGTCGCGGGTTTCGGATTCAGTCTCCCCATCCCTGCCTTCAATCATACCTTCGCCGGATTCGAGTTCTTAGGAATCATTCTCGTCACGGCAATCCCCTTTGGGATCTACGACTTGGTCGAGGCCATGGACAACGTGGAGAGCGCGGCGGTAGCCGGCGATAGTTTCCCGACGACAAGGGTACTCACGGCTGACGGCGTCATCAGCACAATAGGGTGCCTCATGGGCAATCCGTTTAACCTAGCTGTCTATATCGGACACCCCGGTTGGAAGGCCATGGGCGGTCGTATCGGCTACTCGGCACTCACTGGAGCCACTGTCCTCGTTTTGGCGTGGACAGGCATTATCCCGGTGATTGTGTCCTTGGTCCCCGTCGTCGCCATCTCACCCATCCTGCTCTACATCGGAATGTTGATCGGCGCGCAGGCCTTCCAAGAAACGCCCAAGAGTCACGCGCCAGCGATTATCCTCGCGCTCTGCCCGCACCTCGCCGCCTGGGGGAAAGTGCAAATCGACAATGCCTTGGGTGCCGCTGGAACGAATGCCGCCGAAGTCGGGATGGATAAGCTCGCACAGGTTGGCGTTCTCTACGAGGGTCTTGTGGTTCTTGGCGGAGGAGCCATCGTCGGTGGACTTGTGCTTGGCGCCATCGGAGTCTTCATCATTGAGCGCAAGTTCGAAAAGGCCGCTGCCTTCGCAGTCGCAGGCGCCTGCCTGACATTCCTTGGCTTCATGCACGGAGAGGCAATCGGCTTCGCTGTCTCTCCTTGGGTCGCCTCCAGCTACGCGGCGGTCGCGTTACTCCTGTTCGCCTCGGCAAAGCTTGGCGCCGTACCGGCACCTGCCGCCGAACTCAAGAGGGTGGAAGAATCCGAGTCACATGATCAACTGGCCGAGGGCTCACCCGCACCGGCGGAATAGCACCCGCAATCCTCTGCCCTCACGTGCCAACATCAAGCCTGCTCTACGGAGCGGTGCTTGGTGTTGGCTTTCTCACTTTGAGGCCAGATACGCTCTAAAGCCGCCGAACTCCGTAATATCTCGCGCTCCCGAAAGCGCGCAGGGTTCGCAGATAAATCCCTTCACCCATGTGCCGTCATTCAACTCAAGATTGCCAATCCCGAGGGGAGCCGGTACCTCCACAACAAACTTCGCGAACGCCTCTTCGGAAAGGCTCCAGACTTCCACGGCAATATTCCTGCCCTCTTCGGCGCGAACCAAACCTGGCTTTTCTGGCTGCGTTCCAGGCAAAGCGAAGAGCCGATAGAGGGGCGCTGTTTCAGTCGCAGCGACAAGACGCCCACCGCGCGATGTCAATTGGTGATTGAGTACCATCCCACTCAAGTGCGCACCGACGACTGCAAGCTGGACGAGGGGTTCGCTCGCGGAGTCATGATTCGAATCATTCCTGAGATGATCAGATTCGTCCAACTCCGAAAACAGTCGTCCCGTGGCGCCAAGAGGCCCCCCCATCGCTGCTTGGATGAACGTCCCCAGTTGCGCAACGCGCGGCTCCCCAAAGGCTGGCGCGAGCAGGGTTATTCCTGAGGGCAGTCCGTCTGAGCGAAAGGTCCCGGGAACTGCTAGCCCACATAAATCAGCTAAATTTGTAAAATTCGTGTAGGTTCCCAGTCGTGAGTTGGTGCCCCATGGATCCGCATCGACCTCACTCGTGCGATAGATTGTCGGGGTCGTGGGCACGATCAACGCGTCGACTTCAGCCAAGCTCAAGTTGATCTGGCGGGCCAGATCCGCACGACGATGCTCCGCGCTAAAAGCTTGCTCCGCCGAAAGAGACGGCCCGACCTCCAAGATCTTTCGCACCGTCGGATCCATCCACTCGGGTGGTCCTTCAAGTACGGCCTTGGCCACAAGTGACCTTTCTGCCACCCAAGCGCTCTCATAGAGTAATCGAGCGAGCTGCGAGAACGGCGTGAAGTTCAGCTGAACCAGCTGCGCGCCCTCACGAGCACAAAGCGCGAGAGTCTGCTCGTAGGCGGCCTTTGCGAGTTCGTCTCCGAAGAACTCAAGCGCACTCGGCACCCCGATGCGCACCTGCGATAAACTCTGGAGTGGTGAATTCCTCCGCGCCTGAGAACACTCGCGAGAATACGGATCCTTCGCGTCATACACGCTGAGCAGCGACGCGACCGCACTCGCATCACCCACCGTGAGCGCGAATATAGAAACGCAATCCAATGTCCGACATGCCGGAACTACCCCGAGAGTACTGAAGGTTCCTTTCGTCGGCTTCCAACCCACAATCTGATTGAACGCCGCAGGGACGCGCCCCGAGCCAGCGGTATCGGTTCCTAGGGCGATCGGCACTAAACCTCTCGCGACCAAGGAGGCAGAGCCGGAACTCGATCCCCCGCTGATGTAGCTAGAATCGAACGTATTCGGCACTTTGCCGTAAGGCGAACGAGTGCCAACCAGCCCGGTGGCAAACTGATCGAGATTCGTCTTGCCCACGATGATGGCGCCAGCTTCCCGCAGGATTCGCACCACCGTGGCATCATTTTCCGCTAGGTAGCTGAACTGGGGGCAAGCGGCGGTCGTTGGCCAACCTTCGACATCGATATTGTCTTTGACTGCCACCGGAACACCGCAAAGGGGTAACTCTTCCGCCCCCTGGCGGCGCATCAGATTTTCAAACTGAGCGGCTATCGAATCAGCGTCGGCTCGATGTATCCAGGCGGGATCAACGCTCGTACCGTCCATGTCGGAGCAGGCTTCCCACCAGGCGAGATAGAGTCCCTGACTCAACTCACCGCTCGCAACCGCTCTTCGCCAATTTTCTACCGTCCAACCGGGCTGCGGATGCACTCTCTCCATTTGAGGATGCTGCGCCTCGCTGCATTTCTCGGCGGTTTCAACACGCATTCCACTATTTGTGATCAAAGCGCTTTCACCAACACATATGATAGCGATGCCCACAAATCACGCTCGAACATCCTCTCCCTTCCCGAACGTCAGATGTGTCCTTGTTGGAGTATTGCTGTGCAGCTGCACGAACCCGACGGACCCAGACCAGACGCCGCCTGAACAGGGCGTCGTCACTGGTGGAGCCGCTTCGGGAGGAACCGAGGCGGGCAGCGGCGGCGCAGCGTCAGGCGGCGCAGCGTCAGGCGGCGCAGCGTCAGGCGGCGCAGCGTCAGGCGGCGCAAGTTCGGGCGGAGCGGCCTCAGGGGGAAGCGAGGCGAGTAGCGGTGGCACACCGGGTGACGGTGGCAGTCCAGCGGGCAGCGGCGGTATGGTGGGCGCCACAGGAGGCTCCACGAATTCCGAACCGACGGAGGTCCGGGCAATGTCCCTCAATGTCTATGGCCACGCAACGATGCCCCAGGCTGCGCCCGAATATGCGAGTCTCGTCGAAGGCCTCAACATTGATGTCCTCGGCATTCAGGAAGGCGTCAACGATTGGCAAATTCAAGGCCTACCCACCGACTACTCTCGAGCGAACGCACTTGGAGACGCGTTGGGTGACTGTTGGGAGCAAAGCTACCAGGTGTTCGTGAACACTTGTCGGGGCGTAAAGCTGATTCAACACGAACGCTTCGACATGACCGACGGTCCGAACGCGGTGCGCACTGGCGAGAAGGCGATTGTAGAAAAAGACGGCAAGCGATTCGCTTTCATCGACGTCCACTGGGACCACGAGAGTCAATCGGCTCGTACCGCGAACGCCAATGAAACAGCGGCCGCGGGCAACGACGGCGAACTCGAGGCACTCATCGTGCTGGGAGACTTCAACAGCGGCTGCGAGGCTCAAGCTCCCTCATCAATGAGTACGCAGAGCAACCTTTCTCTCATCGTCGACGGCGGCATCGACTGCATCTTCACTCGCGCCATGCCTGGGACCGGGAACACCGTAAACGCCAGTCCGTCGGATCACCCGGGTGCAGTAGCGACGCTGACCCTTTGAGCGAAAGCAAGCCCATGCGAAACGCCTCAATCACGCGCAGCCTCTCCAAGCTCGCTGTGCTTTCCTGCACATTCGTAGTCATCGCCTGTGGACCCGCGGCAGACCCTCCCCTTCCCTCAGGGGTTGGCGGCGGAACGCCGACCGCTAGCGGAGGAACCGCTGGGAATGGCAGTGGCGGACTCGGAGCTGAAGCGGGAACGGGCGGCAGCCCCACCGCCAGCGGAGGCAGCGAGTTCGGCAGCGGGGGATCCGCAGTGGATGATGGGCTACCGGGTCCATTCTTCTATACAGAGTACGATGAAGACGGTCGCTTCTTGATCGACGCTCTGCTTGTCGTCACCGAGCAAGCGGCCGCGGAAATCATTGAGCTTGGAGAAGAGCCGCTCGCATTCCTCACACCGCACATCGACGACATCAACGCCGCTCTCGAGCGCAGCCTGGTGACTTCAACAAGGGTCAGGAGCCTAGGAGTTCACGTCGTCACAAGTGATGACTACGAGCGAATAGGCCACTCTCCCGCCGATACCCTAGAGAACATCGACTACGTTCCCGAATGGTTGTCGAGCTACCGGGGCGTCTACGGCGCTGATAAGATCATCTTTGTTGCAGGCTCCGAGGAAAGTACGTCCAGTGCTGCATGGGGTGGAGGCGACATCTCATCGTATTGGGTCGGGTTTCTCCCCGTTGGTCACGAGTTCGGCCACACGATGGGCGGGAGCCACTGCAATGATGGCAGCGAAGGTGCGCTTCAATACGGCTTTCCACTGAACGGCTATTCGGCAGCAGGCATCCCCAACGAGGGGCCGCTCGAGGGTGGGACAATGATGTGCGGAAACAGCGCCGCGTTCTATTCCAACCCCGATCTCGTTCTGACGCTCGATCAGATTAGCGCCTACGTCGCTGAGGGAGTGATGCCCGATCAAGACTACGCCGCCGTCTTGGGCGCCGGGGGAACCCTCCGTATGGGAAACGAGAAATTTGCGAACATGGCGCAAGTTTGGCGAAACAATCAGGCTTCAGCCGCACGCAAGTTTCCGACCGTCAGGTATCCGGGCCACGAAGAGATCTTCTATGAGAAAGACGACTGTGTGGGATTCTACGGGAAGGAAGGTTACGGGCAGTTTGAAGTTGAGGTGTGCGCGGGGGAAACGCACCAAAGTCTGACCGACTTGCAAGTGTCTTCTGTAAAAGTCGGACGCAACGTCCATGTGAGTCTCTTTTCCGACGCAGCCTTGGGGGCGGGCTCCACGTGCGGGGGAATCGTCCAGCGCTTGCCGTTCTCTTCGCCCAGTCTAGAAGCGCTGAGCGACCATCACGAAACAGAGTCCTTGAGTGGCAAAGTGGCGGCAGCAATGGTTTACCTGCCCACCGACCGTTCAGCTCACCGACGTTTCGACGGCGGTTTTGAGTTCTACGATGGTGGAGCGAGCCCTTTCTGTTCCTCCATCGACGGTGAAGCGCTCACCTTGCTCCGCGATGGTTCGACCTGGTCGGCGAGCGCGGCTGTGATGAAGCAAGCCATTCAACCACCCTATTCAATTGAATTTGAAACTCGAAGCCTCCACGTCGCCGACGACAATCACGCGGATGGATTGGTTGTATTCTTTCAAAAAGACAAGGCTGCCTACGACCTCACGGCTCCTCCTCGAGAATCGCTTGGATTCATCCCCGACGGGAGCGGCTTCGGGGTCGCCTTCAACATCTACAGCAATCAGATCTCAATTCGCGACGGAAGTTTTGCCTCTTTGGGGTCCATCAACCAAGACGCATATACCGCCGGTGAATGGGTTCCGATTCGCGTCGAAGTCCGTGCAGATGGCGTTTCCGTGATGTTCGACGGCAGCGAGGTGCTCAGTGCCACAACGGCCGTAGGCACCGGCTCGGGGAGTCTCGGTTTCTCAGCTGGCAGCGGCGCCTACACAGCTGAATTCTCAGTACGGAACGTCAACGTAACGCCCTTATAAGCAAGAGGATTCACGGAAAGTAATCCTCACGCTGTAGGTCATCCCGTCGCGATCCAGAACAACGTCGTGCCCCGAGTCTTTGAAGATGTGCAGCATTGCTTGATTCGAGGTGACCACTTCGGTCGTGAACCCCAGAATGTGATTTTCTATGGCCAAGCTTGTCAGCCGTGTGAAGAGCGTCTTTCCCAGACCCTGCCCCTGCCATTCATCTCGCACCAAGAATGCCACGTCTGCGTATTTGGTCTCGCCGGAAGCGTGGTAGCGACCAATCCCGACAATTTCTGACTCGGCTTCGTCACTTGGGCGGGTCTCAAGCACGAGCGCGACGTTCTCGGTATCGTCCACGCTGAGATACCGCATCAATTGACTGTGAGGGAGCGAAACCAGCGGCGCCAGGTAGCGCTTTTGAACAGTCTCCTCGGAAAGCGAGTAAAACATATCGGCGATTTTCCCCTCATCGGTCTCACGGATAGGGCGGACCACAAGGTGCGCGCCCTGCGGGCAGACCAGTTCGCTTTCCTGCTCATGATTGTAGGTCGCGCGCGGCTCAATTTGATCAGCGAACACATAATGCCGCGCCTTGGCTGCGCTGAGCAACTCACCACGAAAGTCAGGATGGGCAATCGAAATGAGGGCCATCGCTCGATCGCGAATTGAGCGCCCATTGAGGTCGGCGATCCCATACTCGGTCACCACATAGTGGACATCACCCCGGGAGGTCACCACTCCAGCACCTGCTTCCAGAGTTGCCACAATTCGACTCAGTCCTTGATCGGTCGCCGTAGAACGCAGCGCAATGACGGGTTTCCCGCCCTTGCACATCGCCGCACCTCGGATGAAGTCAACTTGGCCCCCGATCCCGGAATAGAAGTTCACGCCAAGTGAGTCAGCACACACTTGTCCGGTGAGATCGACCTGGAGCGCACTATTGATCGCAACCATGCGGTGTTGCTGACCGATCAAAACGGGGTCGTTGATCACATCCACTGGATGGAAAGCAAAGTGCGGATTGTTGTGCAGCGCATTGTAGGTGCGCGTTGAACCTAAGCAGAACGAGGCAGAAACCCGGCCCAGATCTGTCGTCTTGTAGCGGCCAGTCACCGCTCCGGAATCAATCAAATCGATCAAGCCGTCGGATACCATCTCCGTCCAGATACCCAGATCCTTCTTGTGCTGAAGCGATGCGAGTATCGCGTCCGGAAGTGCGCCAATGCCGACCTGAATCGTGCTGCCATCGTCCACCAAGTTCGCGACGTGGCGCCCAATTTCTCGATCGATATCATCGGGTGCGCGGTGCTCAAGTGTCGGCAGTTCAGACAGATAGGGCACCCAAGCATCAATGCGATCCATCCGTACATGCCCGTCACCCTGGACTACCGGCATGTTTGGATTCACCTCAGCGATCACAAGGCTGGCCGCTTCGACCCCCGCCAGCACAATGTCCACAGAAACCCCAAGATTCACGAAACCGTATTCGTCCGGGGGAGAACACTGGATCAACGCAACATCGATCGGCAGGCGGCGGTTGCGGATCAGTTCAGGAACCTTTGATAGGAAAACCGGCGTGTAGTCGGCTCGACCATCCCGCACGGCGGCCCGCACATTCGGCCCAATAAAATAGGCATTGTGTCGAAACTGATCGGCGTATTCCTTCGCAACGTAAGGGGCGGAACCGAGCGTCATCATGTGGTCGATACGATTGTCCGCGAAGCGGCTCGCCTGACGCACCAATTCATTCACGAGGCCTTGCGGCTCAGCCGCTCCTGAGCCGATCAGAATGTGCTTGCCCCGAGGGATCAGAGCTATCGCACTTTCCAGAGTATGTCTGGTTCTCACGAAACGTTGGTCTTGGTCAGTCATCGCAGTGTCTCCAAGTGGAGACACACATTTTCCGCCAAACTGTCAAGATCATAGCCCCCCTCCAATACAGAAACGATACGCCCACCACATACCTCGTCCGCGAATCTCCTGACTTCTTCCGAAAGCTTCTGAAAGCCCCAGCTGGTCACCCTCAACTGCGCCATCGGATCCCGCTCATCCGCATCAAAACCAGCAGAAATGAGTAAAATGTTCGGTTGATATTCCCGGAGCGCCGGTTCAATCAGGTCTCTCCAGGCATCCAGCAGCTCATCGTCTCCAGTGCCAATCGCGAGCGGAACGTTGAGCGTGGTACCTAGGCCAGCCCCCTCTCCTCGTGAATCTGCGTCACCGGTGTAAGGGTACGAAGGAAACTGATGACTACTCGCGTAGAAGATATCCGCCCGCTGGTAAGCAAGCTCTTCGCTACCGTTACCGTGGTGGACATCCCAATCGAAAATCGCAACACGCTCCACCGAATGATGCTCCAGGGCTGCTTCTGCCGCCAACATCACGTTGTTCAAAAGACAGAATCCCATGGCCTGTGCTTGACGCGCATGATGTCCCGGCGGACGCACCGCGCAAAATGCTCGTTCGAAGTCTCCAGCGAGCACTCCCTCGACAGCAGTCACCACGGCTCCCGCTGCGAGAACAGCGGCTTCCCAGGAGTGTCCGGTAACGTAGGTGTCAGGACTCAGTGCGCCTCCCCCAAATACTGAAAGCCGCTCGAGTTTCTCTAAGTACTTGGGGCAGTGAACCTTCTCCAGCAATCGTCGATTTACAGCCTCAAAATCGGGACGCAACAACTCTCCCATCCAAGGCAGCGATTCGACGCTCTGCCGAATCGCTCGTGATCTCTCCGGGCACTCAGGACTGCTCCGGCCACCATCGTGCCAGTCAAAGGAAGCGCTATCGAAAAAGGCAAGACGTCTCTCCACCCCGGCGATGGTAGCGGAGTTTGCGTATCGGTGTATCGAGCAAGCAGATCCCTATCGATTAGGGCCGGACCCAGACAATCCAGTCCAACTGAGATTCACTTGGCGGCGCTCCCAAAGCCTGATCCGCCGCTCCTGAGATCGTGACCCCCTCCGTAGTTTCGCCATTTCGGGGATTGAACCAGGTCACGCGAAGTGCGCCGCCGCCAGTTGCATCGAGTGAAGTCTCCCCACCGTCTCGAAGGAAGATGAGGAACTGATTTTCTCCGCTGGCGAGCACCCAATCAGTCGTTGAACTTGTCGCGTCATTGTCGATTTCAAAGGTCTGTAAATCTGCCCCATCCCCCGGTACGAGTTCATTAAAAAGACGCACAAAGTGCCCAGACTGCTGCCAATGGGCGTCGAATTCGCGGAGATCTTCCACAGCGAGATCGTACGCGTGCCCTGCGCCGTTGTTCTTGAGATACCATTCAAAGCCGCCGCCCCCCGCCATCGCGATCGCGTACATCCAATAGATGCGCTGACGTGCTGTTACCTGCGTATTCGGAGTGGGCGCATCACCCCCAGAGGCTTCAGTAGCCGTCACCACCCACGTCACGCCCGCCTTCTTTGATTCTGCAATCCAATCGCGGGTTTCCCCATAGAGTCCGCCATTTTCGCTTTCGGGAATGCCACCGTACTGCAAGGTCGGTCCATCGAAGTCTTCGTACCCCAGCAAGTCGTCGTACCGGTCATGCTCATTCGGGTAGGTGTGCATGAACACAGCGTGATCATAGGGATCTTGAGATTTGATGTAGGTCGCGAAGGAACGCTCCTGCGCAGCGGTATTCGTATTCTCTTCACCAAGATTCCACTGGAGCGCTGGATGATGCGCGAAGCGCGAGATCATCTCACGGTAATAGAGCTTGCGTTCGAGCCCCAGATTCCCATTGTTGAGCAATTGATCGTTTTCTGTCTCCTGGGTCACAAAGTGGATCAAGAAGCCCTGCGCCGTCATGTGGGCGAAAACAGTTTCCCACTGCTCCAGTTTCGACACATCGAACGACATGTGGTCGCCGCCGTAGTCGCTCCAGGGGTGCGCGTCACAGCCATCGCCATTTTCGCTCATCGGGACCAGATAGATCGCGTTCACTCCCGTTGTAGACAGGTAGTTCACTAGGCCTATCAAGCTCTTTCCTTTGTCTCCCGCCCAAGTGGGATCGCCCGCGCTCCAGTCCTGTTCATGAGCGGCAAAACTGTGCAAGATCCCCTTGCAGCTCCCGACGTTCGACTTCTTCGTCGTGTTGTCGAATTCGTCGTAGCCGAACAGGTTCTCTGGACTATCCACCCCGCCTTCGACGTAAACTCGGCCCGTTCCGCGATGCCGCAGATACCGCTCGCCCTGCAGGTGCTCCAAGAGGCCATGCGCGCGCATATCCCGTCCCGACTTATCGGAACCAGCGACATCAAAAGCACCAAGAGCCCCGTCGATTCCCTCAATTGCATTTCCAGCCTCGGCATCGTCGGAAACAGCCACGCCGCTCCCTTCGCGAAAGGAAACGGTGTAGCTCCACTTTCCTTCGCTCGGCGGCATGAAGTGGGCGCGCCACTTGTCGCCGCTTGTGGCTCCCGTGTCACCAGCGTCTCCATCCGCAGCGAAGTGACCGGGCACGCTGAGCGTTTCACCGCCACGAGAGAACGTCACAAGCATGCGATGGTCGGTGAAGGTCGCATCGTTCTCCTCTGCCGCAGGTCCGTCGCAAACAACGCTCACCCTGTGCCAAACGCGGAAGTCACCGATCACCTTGCAGTCGTTGGGATAGTCCCCGGGTCCCATGGGGGCGTTTGAGTGACTCCCGCCGCCCGTCCCATTGCTTCCCCCTGACGCACCACCTGTACCCGTTCCAGCTCCACCTGTTTCGCCGAGGCAACTCTCGCCTTCGCACCCAGGAGTGCCGCCCGTCTGAGCACAATCTGTCAAGCACGCAGAGTCTCCGCCCGAACTACTCCCCCCACTCCCGAGGCCTTCAGTCTCGCCCGATCCGCCACAGGCCAAAACTCCCCAGGCGGTAGAAATTGCCAGGCAGCCAAAACGACCAAGGCTGAGCACCGATCCGGGAAACGTGCCGCTGTTGAGAAAATTCTTGCTAAAAATCGGTCCACTCATGGGTGGGTAGACGGTTGAACCGCGATTCAAAGGCAAATATCTGCCTACCCTAAGCCTGCTGCTTTCCTTTGCGATTTTGCACTGTTAAGTCCCAAGCAAGAGCTTGTGAGCTGCCGAAGGCTCGCCGGAGGAGATGGAGCAATGACCCAACCGAAAATTCTCACGACAGTCCTGCTTCTTTTGACCGCGACTGCTTGTCAAAAGCCGACAAGCGGAGACAGCGCTCAGGCGAAGGACGAGTTGGCGGCTCCTCCAGCGCAACATGCTCCAGCGAGCTTTCACGGCGGACCGCGCGAGGGCTGGCAACCCGAGAAGGTGACTTACGCCGCGAGCAAGGAAAGCCTGGTCAAGACCCAAGAAGTCATTGAGGCTGGAAAAGGCGACGAGAAACCAAACATTCTGATCATTTGGGGCGACGACATCGGCCAATCGAATATCAGCGCCTACAGTCGAGGGCTCGTAGGCTACCGCACGCCCAACATTGACCGGATCGCTCAAGAAGGACTCCTTTTCACAGACTATTACGGGGAGCAAAGCTGCACCGCCGGGCGCTCATCGTTCATCACCGGTCAGTCAGTGTTCCGGACAGGTCTGTCCAAAGTGGGTGTGCCTGGTGCGGACCAGGGCCTCTCCGCCAAAGACGCCACCATTGCGGAGATTCTCAAAGCGCAGGGCTACGCGACGGGACAGTTTGGCAAGAACCACTTGGGCGACAAAGACGAATTCCTCCCCACCGCCCACGGTTTCGACGAATTCTTTGGCAATCTCTACCATCTGAACGCCGAGGAAGAACCAGAGAACGACGACTACCCCAAGGACCCCAAGTTCAAAGAACGTTTTGGACCGCGAGGCGTGATCAAGGCAAGCGCTAACGGAAAAATTGAAGACACCGGGCCGCTAACGAAGAAGCGCATGGAGACGATCGACGACGATACAGCCGCCGCTGCCATCGACTTCATGAAACGCCAGCACAAAGACGGGAAGAAGTTCTTCGTCTGGTGGAACGCCACGCGGATGCATTTTCGAACCCACGTGAAGCAGGAACTTCGCGGAATTTCAGGTCAAGACGAATACGCGGATGGCATGGTCGAGCACGACCGCCATGTCGGTCAGCTGCTCAAAGCGCTCGACGAAATGAAGTTGGCTGACGACACCATCGTCGTCTACAGCACGGACAATGGGCCTCACGGCAACAGCTGGCCCGATGCGGCAACCACACCGTTCCGCAGCGAGAAGAACACGAACTGGGAAGGCGCCTGGCGAGTGCCGGCGATGGTACGCTGGCCCGGAAAGGTTCCCGCCTCAACGGTGACGAACGAAGTCATGCATCACATGGATTGGCTCCCCACTCTAGCTGCAGTAGCTGGAGCCCCGAGTGCCAAAGAGGACTTGGCGAGGGGCAAGGTAGTCGGGGGCAAGAACTTCAGAGTTCATCTCGATGGGTACGATCAACTCGATATGCTTCTCGGCAATGGCCCCACAAAGCGTCGGGAAGTTTTCTACTTCTCAGACGACGGCGATCTCACGGCCCTTCGTTTCGACGATTGGAAGGTCGTCTTCCTAGAGCAACGGGTCCAGGGAACCATGCGCATTTGGGCCGAACCCTTCGTCGAGCTCCGTGTTCCCAAAATCTTCAACCTGCGTCGCGATCCTTATGAGCGCGCGGACATCACGTCGAACACCTACTACGATTGGCTGCTCGATCACGTCTATCTGCTCTACGGCGCGCAGGCGCTCGTCGGGGATTTCCTCAGCACGTTCAAGAAATTTCCTCCGCGACAAAAAGCTGCAAGTTTCGGCATTGATCAGGTCATGGAAAAGCTTTCCACCCCGGTTCACAACTGACTCAACTCACTCGGTCGCTGTAGCTTGGGGAGATTGAGCCTCAAGAAACTGCAAAATCGCCAAACAAGTAGAGCGAAGATCTTCGACTCGCACTGAGCCAAGCACTTGGGACAGCTCACACTCGAGTTCGCGTAAGTGCTCCACACCGTCCAGTATCCATCTTCGACCGTCATCAGTAAAGCAGACGAGCTTTGCTCTGCCGTCGTTCGGATCGGGAACGCGGGTGACGGCACCCATTTCTTCCATCTCATCGACGAGCTCACTCACCGCCTGCTTGCTGATCCCCACGCGCGTCGCAAGGGTCGTAATGCGCGTCCCTTCTAGGTCGATGTGAGGAAGCAACTTCGTGTGGGACTCGCGAAGCACCGGCGCTGGAGCATCACAGCCTTTTCCCCGACCAACCTCTGCCTGCTTTTGTGCCAAGCGCTCCAGTGCCCATTCATTGGTGAGGCGTGCCGTCTTGAAGAGAAGTTGAAGCGCACTTTCTGACTTCTGCTTTTCCAGTGTTTGCCTGTACTCCGCGGAGTTCACGGCAGCTGCTTCGAGAGGTTTATCTTTTGTTGGGTCCCCGGAGGCTCCCGGGGGGGCCAAATGGTCGCAACGAAAAGACTTCGACATTCAATTAGTCAACACCACTTGACGATATTAGTCAAGTACGGTTGACTAGCTTCATGAGCCACGAATTACACAAGATAAGCGAGGGAATTTGGGCAGTTGGCGGCAACGCGAAGATGGCGCCGGGAGTTCAATTGCCACTGCGCTGCACAATCATTGAACTAGGAGGCGGCGGGCTCTTTCTTCACAGTCCGGTCCGGCTTTCAACTGAAGTGATTGCCGCCATCAAGAAGCTCGGCGAGGTCCGCTTTCTCATGGCGCCCAACCTCTTTCATCATCTCTTCATGGGCGCAGCGTCAGAGGCCTTCCCGCAAGCACGGGTCCTCGCCTGCCCCGGACTTCAGGAGAAGTGTCCGAACCTGACGATCCACAAGACTGTTGAGGACGAGCTCCCCGCTGATCTCCAAAGCGAGCTTTCCGCGGTGTTCATCCGTGGAGCTCCTCGGATGAGCGAGATTGTGCTCTTCCACGAGCGCAGCAAAACGTTGCTGGTCACTGACTATTTCTTCAACGTCCAGCAAACCCAGGGCATGCTCACCCCTCTCATGTTGAAAATGTTTGGCACTTACAAGAAGCCGACCCAGAGCAAGCTTTGGCGCAAGATGACGAAAGACCGCGACGCGATGAAGCTCAGCGCGGAAAAGGTTCTCGCTCACGACTACCGGCGGGTGATCATGTGTCACGGCGAAATCGTTGAAGACGGCCGCGAATTCACGCGGGCTGGGCTTGCTTGGCTCGCCCCCGACGTGCCCTAAAATGTGCCCGCTCGAAACGCACGAAGTCTAGGTGTCGAGCAACCGATTCCCCTCGCTCTTGAACCAGGCCGCAAAAGCTCGCGCAGCTTCTCCGCGGTGAGAAATCAGGTTCCACTCCTGCGGAGGAATCTCCGCCGCAGTCTTCTGCAGCCCGGGGAGATAAAGATGCACGTCATAGCCAAAGCCATGAGGCCCGCGTGGCTCGTCGACAATCTCCGCCTCACAGACCCCGCGCGTTTCGAAGAGAATTCGACCATCTGGAGCAGCCAGGCAAAGAGTACAAGCAAGCTGCGCGCCCCTGGGAGCATCCCCCACTTTTCGCAGCTCCTCGATCAGCTTTTCGCGATTCTTCCGATCGCGCTCTTCCCGCGGTCCGCTGAAGCCCGAGTAACGAGCCGAGCGTACGCCCGGAGCGCCGCCAAGCGCATCGACTTGGAGTCCGCTATCGTCTGCAAGGCAATGGAGTCCGCACGCGCGCGCGTACGCTATCGCCTTGATCCGGGCGTTATCTTCCAAGGTTTCGCCGCTCTCCTCAGGCTCGTCGATCGGCACTGGCACATCGTTCAGCCCGACTAGCTGAACCGGAAGAAAGCCGAGCAGAGCTTGGATTTCCTCAAACTTGTGAGGATTCGTGGTGGCAAAAAGAAGCTTCATCTGTTTGAGCTGAAAATACGTGATAATGGAGCGGCTCCCTAGTGCAAACGAACAGCGAATTGTGCCCATGAACAGCGATCCGTCGGAAGGCGAGGCTTTTCGCTCGCGCGCAGAAATTCTCGCCCCCGCCGGGAGCGAAGAATCGTTCCAAGCCGCGCTCGCGAGCCGGGCCGATGCTGTCTACCTTGGGGTATCGGAGGGCTTCAACGCGCGTCGCCGCTCGACTGCCTTCAGCCTAGAAACACTCCCGCGACTCGTTCAAACAGCTCACCGCGCCGGAGCCAAGCTCTATCTCACCATCAACACACTTGTCTTTGAGGAAGAGCTGGAATTTCTTGAGAAGTTTCTTCGGCAGGTGATTGAAAGCGGTGTCGACGCACTCATCATCCAAGACCCTGCGACTGCATTCATTGCGCGAAGGCTCTCGCCCGGTCTTCGTCTTCACGCCAGCACTCAGATGACCATCTCCAGTGCAGAGGGAGCCGAGTTTGCAGCCACCTTAGGCATGAGCCGAGTGGTGTTGCCGCGCGAACTCAGCGCAAAGGAGATAGCCCTCTTTACCAAAACGAGTTCCCTGGAAGCCGAAGTCTTCGTCCACGGCGCCTTGTGCATGGCTTGGAGTGGCCAGTGTCTCACCAGCGAAGCATTCTCTGACCGTTCGGCCAATCGGGGACAATGCTCCCAAGCCTGTCGCATGCCCTACGAGGCCATTGTTGATGGTGAAAAACGAGAACTCGGAGACCAAAGGTACTTGCTGAGCCCGCAGGATCTCGCCGCCCATGACGTCTTGCCAGAACTTCTCAAAGCTGGCGTGGCGAGTCTCAAAATTGAAGGGCGCTACAAAGGACCGGCTTACGTCACCAGCGCGATCGACTCCTGGCGCAACTGGCGCGACGCACTCGTCAGCGGAGCGGAGTTGGAGGGAAGAAAGCAGCTCAAACGCGAGCGACAGCGCGCTCAGCTCACCTACACCCGAGGCGCCTCAAATGGCTTTTTGCAGGGGGACAATCATCAAGAGCTCGTGGTTGGTCTCACGCCCAAACATCGTGGGATCGCGCTCGGGCAAGTGCGACAGGTTCTCGGGAAGAAGGTGCTCGTCACGATCACTGCGGAAGATGCCCTTGATGCCGCTGTAATCGTTCGTCCCGGCATGGGTGTGATGTTTGAACTGCTTGACAGAAGCAACAATGAGCATGACCCAGAGAAGTCCCCAGGCGGCCCTGTGTTTGAAGTACGACGCATTCGTGGGCGACAATGGGAGTTCAGCTTCGGAAAACCTGGTCCCGACCTGAGTCGAGTACGTCCTGGCGACGCCATCCGACTGACCGGCGATCCTGAAGTGGCTCGCGAAGCACAAAAACGCATCGCCCGCCCCATCGAAGGAAGACTTCCCCTCTCGCTTTCCATCACGGGCCAAGTCGGCACCGCGCTCAAGGTCGAAGCGACCGCGACAACGCCGGCGGGCGTCATCAGCGCCAGCGTATCTAGCGAAGTCTTGCTCGAAAGTTCCAAATCGGAATGGGGTCTCAACACACAGCTGCTGACGGAAAAACTCGGAGCCCTCGGAGGAACCCCGTTTTCTCTCACTGGCATCGAGGCCAAGGGCCTCGGCTCACATCTCTATGCCCCGGTATCGGCCATCAAAGAACTTCGCCGACAACTGGTACTCGCGCTTGAATCTGAACTGAACAAGCCGCGGCATGCGCAGCTGTCTCGTGCATCAGTCCTGCCCCAGCTCCGAGAAAGGCTGATCGGGACAAACCCTGAGTCGTCGGGAGCACCTGAACTCGTCCCGCTCTTTCGAACAGAAGAGCAGCTGCGCGCATTCATCGAATCGGGCCCCGCACGGGGAAGCGAAGTTGAGCTCGATTGGATGGAGATGGTCGGTCTGCGACGTGCCGTCGAAAGCGCCAAAGAAGCGGGACTACGTGTGACCCTCGCGACGGTTCGCGTACAGAAACCTGGCGAAGAAGCATTCGATCGACGCATTGACGGGCTAGAGCCCAACGGGGTCCTCGTGCGCCATTGGGGCGCACTGATGCACTTTTCAAAACAAAACACGACGCCGCGGGAGGGGCATCTTGAGATCCACGGGGATTTCTCGCTGAACGTCACGAATTCTCTGACGGCTCATCACCTACTGAGTCTCGGGCTCAAAAGCGTGACGGCCTCACACGATCTCAACAAGCCTCAACTTCTCGAACTCCTCAAGAACGTCCCACGTGGTCGAGTCGCCGTGGTTCTCCATCACCACATTCCCACTTTTCACAATTCGCATTGCGTTTACGCGCACTTGCTCAGCAGTGGGAAAGACTACCGTGACTGCGGAAGACCCTGCGAGGAGCACCGCGTCGCTTTGCGTGATTATGCGGGCCATGAGCACCCGATGGTGGTCGACGTCAGTTGCCGAAACACCATGTTCAACGCACTCGCGCAAAGCGCAGCGCCTCTGGTCCCACGGCTCCTCGAACTCGGAGTACGCCGATATCGCGTAGAATTCGTCTGGGAACGAGGCGACGAAGTCGTGCGCACAATGTCCGCGTATATGCGACTACTGAAAGGTGAAATCAGCCCAGAGCGGACGCTCCGCGAAGCAGCGGTCCATGAACGCTATGGATTGACGACTCTTCGCGTCAGCAAAGCTTGAGCCGCTACGAAGTCTTCCTCCGAGAAAACTCCTACAAATCGGCATGGCCCCAACGGGGAAACGTTGCTCGACTTGATCTTCGCGGCAACCCAGCCGAAGCTCTGCGCGGGATTGCGGCTACCGGCTGTCCCCAGATCTTTGTGGAACGCACATTCCATTCTCGTAGAACGCTCATGCTCATGATGAAAACAAAACTCGGCAGACCTTGCTCAGAACTAGCACGCGCCGCCCTCCTCCTGACCTTGCTTACCCCCGGCCTCAGCGCCGCGCAGACCGAGGCTTCAGATACTTCATCCCCAGACGAGGCCGCAGACGCCCCGGCTGCCGACGTCGTGGTCACGGAGAAAGCGCGCTCTCATTTTCGCGCTGGTGTTAACCTGCTTCAAGATCCCGATGGCGCTCGCTACGAAGAGGCATACGCGCAATTTCGAGCGGCCTACGAAGAGTCCCCCTCCTGGAAAATTCTCGGCAATCTCGCGATTGCAGCGATGAAGTTGGAAAAAGATGGCGAGGCGATCGACGCCTTTCAGCGCTACCTGGAGGAAGGCGGCGACGAAGTCACTCCTGAGGAGCGTAGTCAGTACCAGCGCGATTTGGATACACTCTCAGCGAGCGCTGTCACGGTCACTGTGAGCGGGAGTCCCGCCGGCCTTGTGCTGATCGACGAACGTTCAACGAATCGGGGTGGCAGCATTCGAAACCAATACAAGCTACCGGAAAATGGCTCGACCGTGTTGCGGATCCGACAAGGTTACCATCGAATCACAGCGCGCCTCAAAGGATACGAAGACCAAGTTTGGGAATTCGATGCACGAGCCGGCACCGAACACGAGCACCAGTTCGAACTCAAGGTGCCACAAAAAAAGCTCAACCAAGGCGTTGCGCCGACAGATTCGGGTGCGGACCGTCCTGTACCAATCAGCGTTTGGATCGGTGGTGGAACGACCCTCGCTCTCGCCGCTGGTGCCACGGTTACCGGGGTTCTATCGCTGGGAGCAAAGAACACTTACGACGAGGCCAATGGATCGCCGAGCCCCGATGACGACCTCGAAGCGATGCAGAGTAAGGTAAAAACGCTCAATCTGGTCACTGATGTGCTCATCGGAAGCGCCGTGGTTGCCGGGGCGGTCACCACCATCCTGTACTTTACCCGACCGTCTTCCTCGCCCGAATCAGCACTGCGACTCGAACCCATCGTCGGGCCGAAGATTGCGGCGCTCAGCTTAACTGGCCAATTTTGATTTTTTCCTGAGACGACCGATGACATCTCGACCTTATATTGCACTCACAATCACCACGGCTCTCCTTAGCGCCTATGGATGTTCGCTCATCAACGCCCCTGAGGACGTCGACTATGGATCCTTGGGCGGAGCCGCGGGCGACGGCGACGGCGACGGCGATCGCGACACCGGCGGGACCGCGGGCGACGGTGACGGCGATACTGGCGGAAACCCAGGCGATGGCGATGGCGACGTGGAGATGCCCCCTGAAGCGCCCACTACAGGCCTTGTTGTCCTGGCCGGTGCCGTTGGCGAAGACGCCGACCGCTTGCTGAGTGTGATTAATTCTCGAACCGGCAAGGAAATTGAGCGCGAAAAGCTTCAGGCCGTGAGCGTTGCTTACGACGGTGCAGAAGACCGATATCTCTGGTTTGTATTTGTTTCTTCGCGAGTTTCTCCAGGACAAAACACTCTGGCAGAGCTGCAAGTCCGTTACTACCGGGACGGCATGGGATGGGAGACAATCAGCAAGACATCAGCCCTCCCACCTCCGCTCCTGCGTGGTGACTCCGGTGCGGCCTCCAGCGGACCAACTTCTCTATTCTCACCGGTCGTGCTCAACGGTCGCCTCGCTTACATTTCGCAAGGCGTCGACGGTGGTGCAGCCAAACAGGGCATCACGATCCTCGATACTTCTGATCCCTCAAAAGTGGAGCTCGTGGAAACCCGCTACCCCGCAGACATGGACCGCATTGTCGGCCTAGTCGGTCGCCGTGGGCGCGACCTTGACGTGGAGGCAGTGGGTGGTTCGCTCACTTTGATGATCAGTCGCGGTTGCCCAGACTCTTGCGAGCTATTCGGTCAGCCTGTGAACGTCGCCAACAACATTAGCAGCGGCGTCGCCGCACCTTTTGGCGCTTATACGGGAATACCAGCATTCGCCAGCACTCCAGTGCTTCCCGATTCGGTCGCTCGCCCGTTCAAGGCGATCGTGCCGAGCCTCGGAGCCTACGCACTAGCATTCGCCCCCGCCGCAGATCGCCCGGTGCGGTGGAGCTTCAATCCTGCAGACCCTGCTGACCTTGTCGCGCCGTCCACTTTGGCCGACGCGAAAAAACCGAGCCTCTTCAGCTCCTTGGCTGTCGCCGAATGCCTGGGCGCAGGCGTTGTCGCCTCCGAGCCAAATCAAGATCTCGTTTCGTTCCACCCCAACGGAAACGTCTTTTCCGCTCCGCTTCTGCATGACGCTCTTCAGGTGAGCATCGATCCGTTCACGAACAACGTGCTCACCATGAAACCTGCCGGCGCTGCCGGTCTGTCAGTTCGTGCCTTCCAAATCGAAAAGGTCGGCATGGGAATGTCAGAAACGCTCACCCTGGTTGAACGTTCAACGGTGAGCTGGGACGCGCCTGATGACATCGATCCCATCATGTTCGCGGTCCGAACTCACGAGAAGAACGATTGTCAGTAGCGACGCTGCGTGGGCACCAAACACCCACAGTGTGTGCTTGAAGGCGCTTCCGCTCCAACCAGAGTGGATTCAGTGCTTGGCGGCGCCAATGCGACCGTCAGCGAGACGCGGATTGACCGATTTTGCAGGGCGGGCTGCTCTGGAAGCCGCAAAAGCATTGACATAAGCACATGAAAAGCGCGGAATACCAGGTGGCTATTTGGGGAGCGAGGGAGGTGATCTACCTGTCGAGCCTGCCTCAAGCGCGGCCCACGCTTTTTTGCTCGAACCTTAACCAACCGGAAATCCCATGAAGAAGAATCTCTCCTACGTCCTTTGGCCCATCGCATTCTTGGCAGTCGCCTCGCTCACTCCCTCTTGCGGAGGCGACGACGAATCTACCGACGACGGTGACCCTATTGGCGACGGTGATGGCGGCAAGGGCGGAGCTATGGCTGGTGACGGCGATGGCGACGGCGACGGCGACGGCGACGGCGACATGGGGGGCAATGGCGGTGCCATGGCCCTCGAGTGCGACGAAGAGTGCAAGAACGACGACAATCCTTGCACTGAGGACGTTTGCAACCCTGAGACTGGCGAGTGTGGTATTCCCCGCACGGGCAACTCTTGCGACGACGGACTCTTCTGCTCGGGCGAAGACGTTTGCGACGAAGGCGTCTGCGTCAGCGCAGGAAACCCCTGCCAGACGGACCCCACCGACCTGTGTGACGAAGGCGCGAACGAGTGCAAGTGCTCGGACGACTCCGATTGCGGAGATGACATCGGCGACGGGGAATACGGCTCTGTCAGCGATTGGAGTGCTTGCGAGTACGACGATGTTTGCGACGAAGCAGGCACCCGCAGTCGGAGCCGAACGGTCAAAGCTTGTGAGAGCGGCGTTTGCGAGCAAGTCAGCAACGGCGCTGAAGTCGACAACAGCTGTGACGTACGCGACACCGATGGCGATGAGTGCACGGACAACGACCTCTACTGCGACGGAAGTGAGACTTGCGTCTCCGGGTCGTGCAACGGCCACACGGGCAATCCTTGCTTGAAGCAGAAGGTTAACAAAGAGTGCAGAGAGTCAAATAATTCGTGCGTCGAGTGTCTTGACGCGGGAGATTGCGGCACGGCCGAACAGTGCTGCCGAAATGCCTGCATTCCGGCAGCCAACGAGTGTCTCCCCGATCTTAACCATCATCAACCCGACCCTCATCAACCCGACCCTCATCAATCCTACCTTCATCAACCCTACCAAGCTCTAACTGATCGGGTAGGATACGTAGTGATCTTGAACGATTCTTAGCCGGTCTTCGCAACCGGCTAAGAATCTCAGAGCATGACCTCGATTCGAGAAACACTGCGGAACGTCGCCGCCAAATATCAGACGACGACGTTTGAGGCCCTGGGCCTGTGGCGCATCGCACTCGGAGCGCTGGGCACCTATGACGTGATTCGGCTCTGGCGGGTGGCCCCCTTGTTCTTCTCGGACGAGGGGGTTTATCCACGCGTGGTCCTGCCGGACAGCGCCGGCGCCTGGGGCCCCTTCAACTTCGTGGCTGGAGGCTGGCTGATGCACGGGATATTTGCCGCTTGTCTGGCAGGCGTCCTCAGCTTCCTTTTGGGGCTCCGCTTCAGCCGCCCTTTGCTCGCGCTGTCGCTCCTGGTGCTTCATAACCGCATCCCCCAGCTCAGAACTGGGGGCGAGGCGGTTTTTCAGCTCCAGGCGGCATTCGCCATGTTTCTGCCCGTAAATCGCGCTTTCTCGATCCGATTCGCGGGCAAGTGGTGGTCCGCAACTGATCACTCGCGTCCTGCGAACCAGCTCCTGGCATCCTGGGTCTATCCGCTCGTTCTGCTCCAGCTCGCTGTCAACTACCTGTTCAACTTCGTGAACAAGCTGACCCCCACCTGGCTCGAGGGTACCGCGCTCTCCAGGGCACTGGGGATCCCGAGCCTCACCACCGAACTCGGGGGACAGGTAGTGCAGCTGCCCAGCTGGTTCTTGTCCTGGGCTACCTACGGCACCCTCATCATCGAGTTCAGTCTCGCGCTTCTCATCGTATCGCCTTGGCGGCGAAGGCTCTGTCATCGCGTCGCAGCCATCCTCATGCTTGGTCTGCACGGGGGGATCGCTCTCACCATGGAGGTCGGGATCTTCAGCGCTGCCATGCTGTGCCACGTCCCTCTGCTACTCCTCAGCCCGGACCTATCACCTCGGCAAAACGTCGTTTGGGACTCGGGTTGGCGCCGTGAAGTGGATCGCTACGCCGCTATCCTTCTCGCGATTCTTCTGTTCGGGCGACTCGCCGCTGAAGAGTTTGGGGAGCCCGTGATCAAGCGAACCCCACGCGGCCTCCTTACCCTCACTGAGTTTTCTGGGCTGCAACAGGGCTGGGGCATGTTCATGTTGCCCCCGGATCGCGACTACGCAGTGGTCACGCGGGCCACCACTCGCAGCGGCGAGATATTCGACCCCTGGCGACGCTACGCATCAAACAACTCTGAACCCCTGAGTCAGCTTCATCCTGGCGTCATGAAGTCGCATCTTTTTGCGCGCTTTGAAAACGGCATTCTTGATTGGCGAGGCCCCCTCTACGAACCGTTTGGAGCCTGGATTCTGAAACAATCGGCGCCGGACGCTCAGGACGATCCAGTCGCTTTTGCCGAAGGTTGGTTCATCAACGTCCCCAGTGAACCGCAGTACCGGGTGATGCCGAACGAGATACCCGAACTCGCCGGCCTAGCGCCACTTGAGCTTGGCAAGGGTCTCCCCGTGAAAATTGCGTCGACTTTCGGCACTTGGATGCCACAGCGAGCGATCGACGGGCTCTCGGTACCAGAAGGAAGTCATGCCATGAATCCTATAGGAACTTCCTTCAATGTCGGGTGCTCCCAGCTCACGCTGGAGCTAGAGCATCCGGCGCATCTGAGAACAGTGTATCTCCAATCAGATGCCATCGATGAATTTGTGGTCGAGGTATCAAGAGACGGACAAAAGTTTGCGTTGGCAGGGGTAACGGAGAGAATTCGTGCAAGGCAATATCGCTCGCGAATTCTTGAGGTGGATTTCCCGGACGCCCGGTTTATCCGACTTCGACCGAGTCACCCTCGCCCCCTACGTCACTTCGTAGCCGAAGTCGCCTTTTACTCTCAACCACGAAAGCTCCCCGAGCTCAGGGAGATAAAAGAGCAGCACTTTGTCGCCGCCTACGACCAACCTGCAGTACTGGGACTCTTGATGGTCCCCTCCCCAGAGGCACAGGAATGTTCGTGGCCGGCAGATGTCATTCCCAGCCCGAGCGAGACGCATTAGCGCACGCTATCAAGGCCCTCACCCTCTTCCACGCTTGAGGGACATGTTGGCCACCTGTTAGCCGGAGTTGCACTCCCCAATTGAAGCCTGAAGCTCGGCAGGGCGCGGTCATCATGTCAACATGGGGCGAGCTGCTTCCAACCGTATCTCCGACGCGGAGTTCTCGGGACAAGGCTTTAGGTGTATCGTCGCGAAATCGCTACTTCACGAACATCAGATCCCCATCAAGCGGCTCCCTCAAGACTGGTCTCTGTAGACGCTTTGCGAGGACTCGCGGCTGTCCTCATGGTGCAACAACATCTCGGGATCTGGATGGTGAACCCCTATGCCTATGGGCCAACGCTTCGAACCATATGTGCTGGGATCAATCTGACCGGAGGTGCTGCAGCGCCCCTCTTCATCACGCTGGCAGGAGTCGGATCAGCGCTTGGGGAACGAGGAGGCAAGCCTCAAACCACCATCTTGCGCGGAGCGCTCTTGATCCTTTACGGCCTTCTGCTCAACCTCATGGTGCCGAGTTGGTTCAGTATCTGGAGCTTCTATGTTCTGCACTTGCTTGGCGTCTGGCTCATTGTCGCTCCGGGCGTGCTCCGGCTTCGAGGAGTTTCAGTTCTGCTGCTCGCGACGCTGGTCTTGGGAGGTGCTGTCCTGGGTCAAAGTTTGGCAGAGACACCCCAGATGCTCACAAACGAACTCATGCGAAGCACAGAACGACCTGGTGGAGGTCTTCGCCTAGCTTTGCTTGAGAGTCAGTTTCCCATCTTCCCCTGGCTAGCCCTGGCAATCGGTGGGGTCTGGGCTGGACGGACCGTCGCGGCGGGTCGGCTGCGTAGCCTATTCGTCGCCGCCGGCCTATGCGGGGTGCTCGCTGGACTTCTACGCGGCCTGGTGTTGGTCATTCCAGGCGCCGCAAGCAACCTTCCGTGGCGAGCGGTCTGTCGAACGGGCAGAAGCTTCTTTCCGATGAGCACCGTCTATGCGCTAAGCCTCTTCGCTTTATGCATGCTTCTCCTTGGAGTCTTTGTCTATCTGGAAAGAAAAACGGAGCTCAAACCCGATTCCTGGCTCATCCCACTGGGGAGAAGTTCTCTCAGCCTTCTCATCGTGCATGTTGTGCTCTTTCGCGAGGGCCTGATCGCGGCGGAGCTGCGACGTAACGTGCATCCGACAATCGCGATCATGGTGATCATTGCCTTCCTCGTCGGCTGGACCTTCCTGGCGCGAGCTTGGGGCCGAGTCGGCTACAAGTACGGCGCCGAATGGTTGCTCCGGCGAGTCTAGCAGTCAGGCACCTAGAGCCATCAACAGTCTCGCTCGTACCTCCTCCGCGCGCTGACCAGCCGCAATCTTCGTCCCATCTGACTCAGCGGCATACAGTACATCAACTGCCCGCTTGCCTTCTGTGCTGATCTTCGCCACGCCGATCACAATCCCCATCTCGCGCAGAGTGCTGCTCAAAGTAAACAACAAGGCTGGACGGTCTTCAGCCAGGACCTCGATGACTGTGTACTCATCGGACGCATGGTGGTCGAAGATCACTTCCGTGACGACTGCAGGCGTGGGCCTCAAGCTACGACTACGGCTCGAATCAAGGCGCGGTTTTACCAAGTGCTCGGGTGCAATCTCTCCACGAACCACCGCCGCTAGGTCCTGCTTCAGCTGGGCCAAGCGGCGATCCTTCACCTTTTCCGGCGCAGAACTACGAACCCAAAACAAGTCAAGTGCCTGAAAACCTCCGCCCGACAATCGCCGCGAGTTAATCTGAGCAGACTGGATATCAAATCCCACGGAAATGGCAGCAGTGATTGCGGCGAGCAATCCGGGCCGATCGTCAGCGATCACGCAGATGTCCAGGTCGCGGTTTGTGTCTGCCACAACGCATAGACCGAACATGTCGTCATGGGTGGATGGCATCCAGGAAATCGCGACAGGTTCGCGCTCCCCCTTCGTCGCAAACTCGGCATGCCCGACGATCTCTTCCGGCTGGTGAGCGAGGAAGTAGCGCGCTGGCATTGAATCAAGAAAGCCATTTAGCTCGTCAAGTGAAGTCGAATCAGTCCAAAGGGCACGAACTTTCTCTCGAACGCGCTCGAGCTGATCAGTCTCTCCGACCGGAGCACCGGCGAGGTACGCGTCACTGCTGCGATAGAGAGCATCCAGCATTCCCAGTTTCCAGGTCGTCATCGCGTTCACGCTGGTCGTCGAGACGTCGGCGAGAGTCAGCAGAAAGAGCTCGCGCAGGCTCTCCCGATCCGGGGTGGCGCGTACGAACTCACTGATCGTGCCCTGATCGTTCAGATCACGGCGAATGGCGACCATATACATCGTCAAATGATGAAGGATAAGTCGGCTCACTTCTTCGATTTCTTCAGCGGAAAAACCCAGCCGCGCCAGAATCACCAGGGCCATTTCAGCACCGCGACGCGCGTGATCCTTCCCACCAATTGCCTTACCGACATCGTGCAGGAGCGTTGCCATAAACAACACACGCGGACGCGAAGTCTCGGCCGCAAGTCGGCTCGCAAGCGGATACTTGCTCACTAAGTCACCACGCGTGAGACGATGCAACATGTCGACCGCCGCAATCGAGTGCACGTCGACGGTGTAAACATGGTACATGTCGTGGTGCACCCGGCCCACAACCGGAGAAAACTCGGGGACCATTGCCAACAGCAATCCCACATCATGAAGCTCCGTCAGTACCGAGCCCGATGAAAACGGCGCGGGCTTGCTTGAACTCAGTAGAGCGACAAACAATCCGGCGGCTTCCTGACTCCCACGCAACTGCTCGCAGACGTCCGGGTCTGCGGTGGCCATCGCGATCGCATCCCGCGTGCGAGAGAGGATCTTCATTTCGCGAGCTAAGGCAATTGCGTAAATCCGCAGTGCCAGACTCGGTGTCTGGCGGATAAGATCGGGGTCTTCCAACCCAAGCCGTCCGTCACACTCGACCAGTCCGTCACCAAGTGGCCGCACCTCTAAGGACATTCCCGGAGCGCCCCGCTTGACCCTTCCTAAGAGGCGCGCACTCGTGCGCGCGATCACACGAGCGTGACAGTAATAGTCGGACATGAATGCCTCCACCATCGCGCCAATGCGGTGCAATTGAGAAACGCCTCTCTCATCGACAGGCGCATAGCCCATCGCTTCCGCGACGCGTTCCTGTTCGGCAAACATCAATCGGTCAGCCTTGCGTCCCGACGCGCGATGCAAGTGATTGCGCACCGTCCACAGAAAATCGAAGGCCAACTCCGTTTCACGGCGAATTTGCGGCGTGATCAGCTTGAGACGCGCGAGTTCAGCGAGCTCGTTCGTGCCGAAGCGAGCGCGCGTGGCCCACAAGGCAGAGTCGAGGTCACGCAGTCCGCCTGTGCCCAACTTCAAATCAGGCTCCAGCAGGTAGACAGAATCACCAAACTGCTCGTGGCGCTTCTGATTCCCCGCCTCAAGTTGCTCAATGAACGCACCAATCTTGTGCTCAGAAAAAATAGTGTCAGCGAGCTTCTGCTGAAGCAATGGAAACAGCGAGGTGTCACCAGCGAGGGGACGAAAGTCGAGCAGCTCAGTCGCCATCGCCAAGTCGGCCCCGGCATCTTCAGCAACGTCAGCCAGTTCGACGACTTGATGACCGACTTGAATACCCGCGTCCCACAAGGGATAGAGCATTGTGTGAATGCAATCGGTGATGGATTCACTTGAGCCTGTCGTCACGAAGCACAAGTCGAGATCGCTTCCCGGCGCGAGCAGGCCACGCCCGTACCCCCCCACCGCGCCCAGTAGCAACGGTGGCTCTGATTCAGCTGACCTTGCTGCTGCGAAAACCGCCAGGGTGAGTTCGTCGCCGAGTTCTGCCAAGCGCCGCGAAAGCTGGACCCCACCAGCACCCGAAAGAGAGAGTTCCTCCGCCACTTTCTCCCGGTAGCGGAGTGCCAAGTCCCGAGCTGTTTTCTTGACGATTCGGCTGGGGGGATCGACCGACTCGCACCTGACATCGCGCATGACCATGTCGAAATTGTCCGTGCCCCCATGTGTTCGGAATGTTTCCGGAACTCGGCATCTAGGTGCGTCCTTAGAAAAACCAAAGAAAGGACTCCGAAAATGAGACTCTTTCGCAAGAACTGACCTAAACGGGTCAGTCTAGGCTCACCGGGTCTCTGCGGCGCGTCTCCTTTCAGTCGGTTGCGGCTTTTGAAGGAGCACCCCGCAGCTTCTCATGTTCCTGCCGGTGAAGCTTGAGATCCAACATCGTTTTCCCAACAACAAGAGGAACCAGAAGCCAGATCGGCGAACCGAGTGCCGCAGCCAAGAATCCCCCCGCAATAATCGCAAGGTGAAGGACCACGACGCGTGCGTAGGGCTGCATCATCAAGAGGGGCAATACCGTTCGGCGATACTCACCCCCGAGAAGGTAGTTTCTCGCGAAAGAGAAGAAGTGACTGGCAGCCAATAAGCCCAGGCTCAGGAGTAGCCAGGGCTGGGAAAGCTGCTGAAGGGTGTTTTGAAGCAACGCGAATGGATCGCCCTGTCCACCGCCTGTGAAGGGGCTATTGGAATCGAGTAGAGCGAAGACAAAAATGCCGTGAACGAAACAGAAGCCTCCGTAATGCACACAGAAAAATGGCACAAAGAACCCCTTCAGCAGGTGCATCAGCCCACCAGCCTGGCTGACTTGACGCTTCATTTCCGCAATTGCGGCGGTCTTGTCAGCCGGGGCTCCGCTCTTGGTGCGGTTTGAAGCCAATTGTTGGAAAACCGAATCGTCAATTTCCTCAAGGTTCGGCGAACAAGCAATCATCTTCAAGGCGTTGATGACACCCAGAATCACATTCTCACACCAATAGACGAAGACGACCTCGAAGGCGCTCCAGCCAAGTAGAGTAACGCCAAATAGGGGCCAGACATTGGCAGCGATGAGTGCCGCACTACTCGCTCGAAGTCCCCAGGGTTCTTGATTTGTTGGAAACGATACGAGTGGATTCATGATTGGAGGAGCTGATTGCCTGGTTCGCCGCGCCGGCTCGGAACGCTATGGGATTTCTAGGCCAAGTTCGAGAGCCCCTGAGCAATTTGCTCTTCGCGCTCAGCAGGAAACAATCCTAGGGTCGCAGCGCCCCCACGAACGGGCCCGGCAGTGACATGGAAAACAATCAAGAAGAGCTCATCGATAGTACGGTCATGGGCGACGGGACGGAATTCTCGCTGATCAAAAACGACGAAGAATGGGTCGTTCGCGTCCAGGGGCGCGCGTTGATGTCGAGTCGAGTACCAGACTCCGAAGAAGAGCTCGCGCGATGTGCGCTGGACATGCACCCCCAAGCGGAAGACATTCTTATCGGCGGCCTCGGCCTGGGTTTCACTCTACGGGCGACCCTCGATCTTGTCGCCGACTCGGCTGAGGTGACCGTCGCCGAACTGGTCCCGAGTATCATCAACTGGAATCGAAAGTACCTGGGCCACCTTGCAGAATTTCCGCTCGATGACCCGCGAACGCATATCGTCTTGGGCGATGTCCTCGAGAAAATTCGAGAGAAAGCTGATGCCTTCGACGTTATTCTTCTCGATGTCGACAACGGTCCCGTAGCACTTTCGAGCAAGAGCAATTCCCGGCTCTATTCGCGAGCAGGGATACGAGCCTGTCAGGAGGCGCTGAGAAGCGATGGCGTGCTCGGCGTGTGGTCTGCTGGACCTAGCCCCACATTCGAACGCACCCTGAAGAATGCCGGCTTCTATGTGCAAGCCGTTCGAGTCCCTGCGCAAATGGGCTCCCGAGCCCACCACGTTCTTTTCATTGCGCAGAAGTGAGGGTCAAGTCTTGGCGCAGAAGTGAGGTTCAACGGGGAGCGATGCTGAGTTAGACTTCACCAATGAACAAGCCGCGGCTCAACAAGGAACTATTTCAGCGCGGTCTCACGCCCCGGGACTTCGAGCTTACTCTTGAACAGGGTTTTCGCACGGGGGCTGATGTCCGCGCATTCAGAACTCTGCTACAGTTGGATCAAGCCTCTTTCGCCAGCGCTCTAGGTATTCCCGAAGAGCTTCTTTCAAAATTGGAAGAAAGCGGAGAGGCGCCCAGTCCTAAGCTGACCAGGCGCCTCATCAGGGCAGCAGCCGATCCCGCTACGTTCTCACTCATGGAATAGAAGCTCTATCGGTGGGATAACAGAACACATACAGATCAAATTGCGGGAAAATTCGACATGCTTGGGAAACAGAGACCATCCCGAACGCTTCTACTGTTCAGAATTCGCAGGGGCAGACGAGTCCAAAACAGAAACGACGTTCCGATTCTTCGTTCGGTGGGATAGCATGAACGAGAAATGCCAGCCTCTTTGAGACGAATCGCCATCGCAGCCGCTGCGATCTTCTTGGCCCTCGTCCCTGACCCAGCGCTTGCCCAATCGCAGATCCAGTCGGCCGTCGATCGCGGTGCTCCCGTCTCGCACGAAGAACTCGATAGGCTGTGGTTGATTATCTGCGCCGCCTTCGTGTTCCTGATGCAGGCAGGCTTCAACAACTTCGAGGCGGGCATGGTCCAGCCTAAGAGCGCGACTGGCATCGCGATGAAGAATCTAGCGGACTGGATCGTGGGTAGCCTTGGCTTCGCGCTCGTTGGATTTGGAATCATGTTCGGCGCGTCAGAAACTGGATTGATCGGCACGTCACACTTTGGATTTGAAGGCCTCAGCGATCCAAACACGAATCCACTCGGGGAAGCCTTCTTTCTCTTTCAACTCGCTTTCGCCGGAACCGCCGTGACAATCGTTTCAGGCGCCATGTCTGAACGAACTGGGTTTGTTCCCTACCTGGTCGGAGCCGGCGTCATGGCACTCTTGATCTATCCAGTATTCGGTCATTGGACATGGGGAAGTGCGTTCATCGAGGGAAATGGGGCGTTCTTAGCGGAGCTGGGGTTCATCGACTTCGCTGGTTCAACTGTCGTCCATTCTGTCGGCGCCTGGGTGGCTCTCGTCGGGATCTGGCGGGTCGGGCCGCGCCTCGGACGCTACGCGAACGACGGCACCGTACTGAGCTTGCCTTCAGCAAATGTCTCAAGTTCTACGTTTGGTGTTATCCTGCTTTGGTTCGGATGGTGGGGTTTCAACGGCGGGAGCGGCCTGGTTTTCGACAAGGGAGTGGGCTCGATTCTGCTCAACACGAACCTCGCCGCGGCCGCAGGCGGCCTGATAGCTTACTGCCACGGTCGCTGGTTTCAGGACCACCGAGAGATGAACTCCAAATTTCTCGGAGGCGTCTTGGGCGGCTTGGTGGCAATTACAGCATGTTGTCATGTGGTCGGGCCGTGGTCCGCACTGCTCATCGGTATTGGAGCGGGGGTGCTGCACAACTACTCCTTCGAGTTTCTCCGCAATACTCTCAAGTTGGACGATCCAGTCGGGGCCATCCCGGTTCACGGAGTATGCGGCATCTGGGGAACCCTCTGCGTAGCATTCTTCGGAAGCGCAGAGTCCCTTCCCCACGGTCGACTCATGCAGGTTGGCGTCCAGCTACTTGGCGTAGTGGTCTGCTTCGTCTGGACGACCTTGGTCGCCTTCTTGATGTACAGGCTGCTGGAAAAAACAATCGGTCTTCGTGTATCGCCCGAGAGCGAGCGGCGCGGAGTCGGTATCACCGAAAAGCACGAATCCCTGCCGCCACCCCCGGAAGATCAGCTCGACGAAGCTGAACTCCTTGCGCTGATGGGCGGGCGCAAATGAGCGGCGACCTCAACGTCGACTCGAATATCGAAATCATCGTTCAAGTCTATCGAGTTTCTGTGAAGAAATCGGAAGGTGGCTACAACATGGTTCGCCCAGAAGCTTGGGTCAATTACCCACTGAAAGAACGTTTACGACTGCTCACTGCTGGATGTGTCGAGTTCATAGACTCCCGGGGCGCTCGAATTCCAGTGCGAGAAGCTCTGAAAGATCTCGCGCGACTCGCCGATTAAAGTACCTCCAAGACTGCTTGTAAGGCGTTCAAACTGGCAGCGCCCAGATGCTGTGCTCGACGGGGAGACCAACCATCGCGGTGTGGTCGATTCGCAGTATCCTTGAACGGTTGCTCTAAGGTCATCGAAAGAGCCCCAAACTGGTCTGCTATCCAATTGGTAGCAATCTTCAAATTCGCCTGTCCCCGAGCAGCTGGCGGATACCCATGCTCGACTTGAAAGTCCGGTGACGCTCGCTGGAGCGTATGCTTGTAGAGCTCTCTAGCTGCGTGGATCGAGTCGGACAGCGAAGCAACACCGTCCGCCCCAGCGATAAAGTTGTAGGGCAGCGCCTCATCGCCATGAACATCGAGGGCAAAGCTCACGCCGGTCTTCAACATCCTTTCACGAACGAGATAGACTTCAGGACTTTTCTCCAAGCTCGGTTGCTGCCACTCACGGTTCAGATTGACGCCGAGCGCGTTGCAACGGAGATGGCCGCGCGCAGACCCATCTGGATTCATGTTCGGTACAATGTAAAATATCGCCCGACCAAGAAGATCCTGAGCGACCGGATCGTCGGCATCAAGAAGGCGATTGAGCATTCCTTCGACGAACCATTCGGCCATGGTCTCTCCGGGGTGCTGGCGAGCAATCACCCAACACGGAATCTTCCCGGCGGCTGCCTCGCCAATACGGAGTAAATCAAGGTCACGGCCATCCGGGGTACTACCTAGACGCTCCGCAGTGACGAATGGGTGCTCCGCACAGCGGGCGATCAGGTCACTGTGCCGCTCGAGAGAATAGGGCGCAAAGTAGGCATAATAAACGACATCGCTGACCGGTACGTCCTCAATGATGAGCTCCCCGCCCACATATTGCGTCTCCACCCGTGTCCAATTCTTTCTGTCCGCAGACATGCAGGCGCGATAGTTTTCCCAACCCCGAGGATAACTAGTCGCTGCGGCATTGGTGATCCGCAGCCGTAGCCTCTGACCGCATCCCCCACTCACTCGAAAGTGAAACCACTGTAGGTGTTCCTCCCCTGCGTCCCGGCGGATCTCTAGCTCCACATTCGACGGGTCCGCACAGGAGCGAACGATGATATTCCCAGAATCAAACGCACTACTTACGGTTATGTTCACGTGTGGAACGCTAAGAGCTTTCGTGGCCCGGCGCCAGAGGTCCGGTTTCATCAGAATGAGTCCGTATTCGGCTCATCGTGTTCCCTCATGTGAGCACATTCTCCTACCGATTACTCACCAGCAGGATGTTGTTGTTCGACCGAGCGACCAGATGTCTCTACATTGAGCGTTGTTGTTCCGAGAACTCATGACCAATTATCGCACTAACTTTTCCCGTACCGCCTTCCACAAGAGCATCATCGCGATGATCGTTGCCACAGCCGCCGCTGCTGCGTGCAACTCCACCCCCGAGTTCCCTGATGACGGTGAGCCAACGGAGGATGGCGACGGCGATGGCACAGGTGACGGTGACGGTGACGGTGACACTATTGGCGACGGCGACTTCGGGATTGGTGGTCAAGGTGGACAAAATGGAAGCGGCGACGGTGACGGGCCCGTGTGCGAAACCGCGTCGAGCGAGACTGAGCTGGCGCCCATCTTCTTGGCCTTTGCCTTCGATGTTTCCGGCAGCATGGGCCACTATGATCATCCCAACTGGTGGCATGACCCCGAGGCGAAGTGGCTCCCCGTTCGTCAGGCAACCCAGGCATTCTTCGAAGATGCGAGTTCTTCCGGGATCTCCGCCTCAATGGGCCTGTTTCCTGCACAGACCGCGAAGTGTGAGGCCGAAACTTACGGAGCACCCGAAGTAACGATGAAAGAACTTCCTTCGACTGCATTCGCGAGTGCGTTTGACGCCTATGAAGCGGAAGTCGGCGACCCACTTGCTGGCGGCGCATGGCGCGGTGGAACCCCCACCTTGGCCGCATTCAGCGGAACCAGTGACTACCTTGATCAGTTTCGCACAGCAGATCCCACAGCCAAAGTGGCTGTGGTGATGGTCACGGACGGCCTCCCGCAAGGCTGCAGCAGCCAAGCAAACGATATCGGCAGCATTACCACAGCTGTAGGGAACCTCTACGAAGGGGGATCTGGGGTTCGCACCTACGTGATCGGCATCGAGAACCCCACTGCCGCACCAGCAGAACTTCCTGCATACGACGGCTGGAATAACTGGGGCTGCGGAGCTGGCAATTCCAGCCCCTGCGATCCCCCCGACACGCTCAGTGCGCTGAACGGTGTCGCCGCCGCCGGCGGAACCACCGAGGCCTTCCTCATCGATACAGGTGATCCTGAGGCGACCAAAGCAAACTTCCGCGCTGCGATTGACGCAATTCGTACTCAAGCTGTTTCGTGCGAGCTCAGTATTCCACCACACCCCATCCCTGGCCGCGCTTTCGATAAAGACAAGATCGACGTGAGTTACACGGTCGATTCAGCATCGACGCGCCTCGACTACGATCCAACTTGTCAAGAAAGCGGCACTTGGCGCTACGCCGATGACGAAGCCAGTCTGATCGAGCTTTGTCCTGACACCTGCGATCTGATTCGTTCTACTCCCGGCGCGGACCTCAACGTTGACTTCTTGTGCGAAATTCGACCCGACGTCGTCAAATAACACCACTTGTTCGAACCGGGGCGGTAGCGCTCATTTAAGAGCGCTTCAGGAGCTCTCGTGTGTCGCACTGACGTCTCAAGCTGCCTGCGGACTGTCACCATCCGCAGCCCGCACGAGTTCTTGGAGAGAAAGCCCCGCCGCCATCCGCGCCGCTAAGTACAGAGTGCTACGACGCGCCACGCTCTGAGTCTGAAGTGCTTGATTCAAGGCGGCGTAGGCGGATGCGATGAGTTCGTTTGCTCTTTCGCTCGCTAGGCCATTGAGCCGCTCTTCAGCGTTCTTGACGTGACCAAAAGCCGAAAAATAGGAGCTGTTGCGGGGAGAAAGAACGAGACCTTTTGTGTGTTTCTTCATGACTCCACTATGACTTTCGGGAGTTTTGTTGTCCACCTAGATAGGACATTGTTCGTCACGTGTGCTTTCAGTGAGTCCAGCAAAGATCGCAAAACAGGTCGCGTTCTTAACAAAGCTCTACAAAATTCCGCGGGGCCACCGCCTCGTTCGTGAGGCGGTGGCCCCGCCACCCTTTCGAACAAATAGGGACTAGGGATGTCCCGGCGGTCGATCGGCCATACCCGGTGAGGGGCCCCTCATTCCGGGTGGGGGACCTCCCATTCCAGGACGACCACCCGGTGGACCGCCAGGGGGTCCCCCTGGTCCGCCACGTTGCTCCATCGTCTTCAACTGTGCGACGACCTGGTCGTAGTTCTTGGCAATTTCTTCGCACTTCTCGGGGGCAAATGTGGGAGTATCGGTCTGAACCATTTTGCAGGCTCGCGTTTCCGCACCGAGCTCAGCGCACAGCTTTGTGCTGATGCTTTCGCAGGTGGTTCTGGCAGAGTGAATTTTGGTCAGCGTTTCAGGTACCCCCTTCAACGCAAGCTGACATGCAGATCCGGGAAGAATTGGACTCGACGACTTTGCTTGACCGCAGGAGAACGAATTGTCTCCAAACTCCCCGCAGATCTTTTCCTCCCAGTCCTTGCACGGCCCGCGCGCCGCATCACCTTGGCCCTCGACCGCGGCATCCGCTGCCTTCATCGCCTTTTCCGCTTGAAGCTGATGGCCGAACCAACCGCCCGCAGCGCCGACGGCGAGCGCCGCGACAGCCAAGAGCCATCCGGGACTACCCCCTCGCGAATCTCGCTGCGCCGGCTGTGCAGCGGCGACAGCTTCCCCCTCCTCTAATTCATTCTGCTCCTTTGAATCTGAGTTCTCCGCCTGTTCGTCTTCCTCGGAATCGGATCCTTCCTCAGATGGCAACTCGTCATCGTCGTTTCGCGGCAAGCTGCTAGATTCCAGTTCGTTCGATTTCTCGAGCTTCTTATTCTCTTCGTCATCACTCATGTGCGCGACCCTAGGCGAGTTTATCGGCCAAGTCCGGCACATTCCTCGGAAGACGCAGCAAATGATTCAGCGCGATGAAAGGTTCTACTCATCAAATCGACGGTAATGTCTGCCGGAGCTGCGCCGGCTAGCTCGTCGATCAGGCCCGCGCCGTCCACGGAGCCCTGACGGCAACTGGTTTTCCGTCCTCGCGGATGCGCAGCGTGAGAGTGACCTTTTCGAAGCTTGGCTCAGAAGTGTATGGCCACCTGCCCGCCAAACTGCATCCAGTGCCAATTAGTCGATTCGTAGGAGAAACGATCGGAAGAAAAGCTCGCGTTCCCCACGGAGTTGTAGGAAGCAAAGATACCGAAATCGACTGCAGGAACGAATGTCAAGTCGAGACCCAGTCCGACATCCCAGACCAGACCCTCTAGTTCTCCAAGAAGAGCACCCACGTGCGCAAATGCAGCGGGACTGATGCCTTCAAAGAAATTGATGCGAAGGCCCCCCAGCATCCCAAAGGAATTCGGTGTGCCTGGCGATTGGAACCCAAACTTCGCCTCCGGAGTGAAATCAATGAGGGGCGCATCCCAAGTGTAACCAGCACGCAGTGCTGCACCAAATCCGCCTCGACTGATGTCATCAGATTCGTTCGGAGGAAGGACATACTCGGGCCCAAATTCCACAGCGAGGGTGAGACCATCGTCCGCCCGGGCAGGCGGGCTTACGAACACAAGAGAAAGAGCAAGAAGGGCAAGAAGGGCAAGAAGGAACTTCGCAGTGAATCGTGGAATCATGATCCTTCAGCTAAGCAAAGCGCGAGCCAACTTGAGGAAAGAACGACGAGTTACTCAGGCTGACTAACTACGTGAAATAACACCTCTCGATGATGTAAAATAACACCTCTCGATGATCGACCAACGCTCCCCACGACGACCATTCGACGAGTCCTCGCCATTTTCGCGCAGCCTGGGGCAAGATGCCTCACTTCGCGGGGAAGCCTACCGCGCAGCCCCCATGCCGGGTGTTCTGCTCAGTCTTTCACCAACGGAAGTGCCCACGGCCCTCCCGTACCAGCTCGCGAAATCACCACCGGCAACGCGTCACTGGCAGATTGTGCCGAATACTCATAGGGCGGCTCAAAGACAGCATCCCGCGGTTCGTCTCCGTCGCCTCCCAAAAAGACGGGACTGCCTCCCCGATACAGATTCGAGCCTTCTGGAGCGTTCACCAGACCAAGTTCGTCCGTCTCCCCGCAGCCTCCGAGTCGGACCGCCACGTCGACATTCTCAAACGTGTTCCCTTCGAGCAGGAGCTCCGCCCAACAAGACGAGCCCACACTCCAGTCGGACGTATTAGAGAACACGTTATTGTAAAGGTGCACGCGTGACGTCGACCCCGATACGAGCGGCGTCCGAGAACTCGCCTGATCAAAGCGACTGTGATGAATCGTGACCTCAGAGTCGCTGATCTCTGAAGTCCAGCGATGCTGACCCTCACAGGCCGCCTCATTCACCGCATCGTAGTGCATGTAGGAAAGCGTCACGCCCGCGCTTCCCTCACGAATGTCCGTAAAACCGTCACTGACCCACTTAACGCTGCCGTGATCGATCCAAACGCGCTTGGGCTGGGTCAAACCAAAAGCGTCCCCTGCCTCTAGAATATCGGCGTTGATATCGTAAAGGGCGACGTTTCGTACGATGATATTTTCACTTTCTCCGAAGTCAAACGACACCCCTCGCACTGAAGCCCCACGTCCCAAGCCCACAATCGTTGTGTTCCCGCCGATCCTTAGCCTCCGGTCATATCGGGGGACAGTCACGAGCGGGGTCTCACACGTCTCGTCTCCGACCAGCACATGAAACGTGCTCTTTCCGGGAATGGTAGGACATTCAATCGCACAAACATCCACATCCTCGGTTTCCGTTCCGGAGCGACGGAAGTCGTGGTCTCCCTGCTTGAGAAGAATCACTTTCGCCTCGTCCGAATCAACGGCCGCTTCGAGCTCGCTCCAAGTAGCCACGAGAGTCGGCTCCGCGCCCTCGCCGCCTGTCGCTTCTTCTCCAAAGCCAATTGCGGCGATGCGAATCGTTCGGCGTAGGATCAAGGTTCCACTGCTCGTGTCGTCAACTCCAATCCAGCGAGCCGCGGAACTCGAAGGAAAGTCGGACACGGGATCGCAACCAGGAAACTCACCTTGCGCTGCCAACTCCTTCGCCTTGGCCCAAGCCGAATCGTCGTAGTCGCGGGTTTGCCAACCGGAGTCAGTCTCAAGACTCGCCTTCCACTGACCGTCGCTCACGTAGTCTCGTTCGAGTTCACTGAGATGAATGAGCGCCGCGGGAACGCCTTTTTCCGCGGCGACAGCGACAGCAATGACGTTCTTTCCGGGCGCAAGCGTGAGAGGAACGAAATCAAGCGCCCGTACTTCTTGCGCCTCGTGAACGAGATCCCCATTGAGGTAGATCCGAAAACTATCCCGCGCAGCTACAAAGATACCCGGACCTTCGTCCGCTCCATAGCTGCCACCGGAAAACGGCGACTCCACCAGCTCATCCTCTGTCCCGAGTAACTCCTCCCAAGCGGGAACGCCTTCTGCGGGGGCGTCGTCACAACTGAGCAGCACACTGCTTTGAACGCCAACTTCTGCCGTCTGGATCACCTTCTCCATGCACGACGTCGCCAGTAAGGCCGAGCACATCAAGACCACAATGTAGTCAAGGCGATGTAAGTGGTGAAAAACGCGAAATTGAAACAAGCTCTCCGCCGAGTTTGAAAGACAGGTGCCGTGACGGCAAGCGAAGACTATCGTCTACCTACCTAGCTCCACGAGAATCCCACGAGTCCCCGAGACTAGTTTGATGACTAGTGCAATTTTCCTGGCGGGTTTCGGTGACGTCCCGCAACTAAGATAGCAAGTGACGAGCCCAGCACAGAGCCAGCCCAATCCGCGAAACTCCGTCGTTGCACATTTTCCAACGGAAAAGCGCTCGGATGCGAGTCTGGTCGCCGGTGCCGCCCAGGGCGACCGAGATGCGATTGGCGTGATTTGGGATAGATACTCAGGTCTGGTGCGAGGTGTTCTTTACGGTGCGCTTCCCGGCGACCCCATGATCGAGGACCTCGTTCAAGAAGTTTTCCTTGCATTCATTCGGGGAGCCGAGCGCATTCAGGACGGTGCTGCTCTACGTGGGTACCTGGCAGGAATGGCGGTTCGACAGGCCGCTCAAGAGATCAGAAGGCGCAAAGTTCGGCGCTTGGTCGGCCTCTCCTCAACCGGAGAACTCCCGGAGCAAAGCGCCCAGCCGCTCGATGCTGAGAATCGACAACGGCTAGCTGCTCTTCATCGAGTTCTTGGCAAACTCAGTACCCGCCGCAAAATGGCGTTCTTGCTGCGTCAAGTACAGGGCCTGGAGATGCTTGAGGTCGCCACAGCGCTCAACACTTCGGAGTCGACGCTCCGCCGAGAACTTGCGGCGGCCCGGGACTTTATTCAACGGGCAGCCGCAAGCGAACCGGCGCTATCCGAACTACTTTCCCAATACCAAGGATCTTGGTCATGAATCAGCCTGAGCAAATGCCGAATCCATTCGCCGAATTATTGCGCAAAGGGGCAGCATTAAACGAGGACGAGAAACTAGCGGCTCGCCACGCCTTTCTTCAGCGTGTCGACGCTGAGCCGAAAGCTTCTTCGCTGCGACAGCTAAGAGCCTGGATGGCTCCGATGGTTCTTGCAGCGACCGCACTTCTGGTCGCCTACACCGCTTGGCCCAGCAATAAACTCGGCTACGAAGTCAGTGGTGCGAGCGATGAAGGCGGGTACATCCGCACTGCTCAAAGCGGGTCCGCTCGAATCGAATTCAGCGACGAAACCCTAGTCACTGCAGAAGCTGAAACCCGCTTGCGGGTGGTGGAGACCCAAGAGCACGGTGCGCGGATCTCGCTCGAACAGGGAAGCTTGCACGTAGCAGTTACCCATGAGGAACAAACTGCTTGGCAGTTCGTCGCCGGGCCCTTTCAAGTTCATGTAACCGGAACTCGCTTCGATCTGGAGTGGGACGCTGAACACGAACAGCTCAATGTTCTTTTGCATGAAGGTTCAGTGAACGTGGAGGGATACGCTGGATCCGGTCTTGTCGAAGTGAACGCAGGACAACGCTTCTTCGGCGATGCTCGGTCACGGACAATGCAAGTGCACGATGCGAGTTCCTTTCCAGAAACCGCACAAGCCTCCGAACCCGCAAGAGCCAAGCCAGCCGACCAAGTCGACGACGTCGCCGAGAGTCCAGAGCCCTCCTCATCATCAAAGCCGCAGCCATCAACGACTGCAGACAGCTCCATCGTTCGGAAGCCGGCTTCTCCCTCCACAAAACAGGAATCGTGGACCAGCCTGGTCTCGCGTGGTGACTTCAAGCGCGTCGTCGCCCAGGCGAATCAGCGTGGGATTTCGACTTGTATCGCAAGCTGTGGAGCTCAAGACTTAAACGCACTCGCGGACGCGTCTCGCTACACAGGCCAAACGGCCCTTGCTGAAAAGTCTCTACTCGCACTTCGTAGTCGGTTCGCGGCTTCTGCTGGCAACCGTGCAGCGTTTCTCCTGGGACGGCTTTATGAGGGCCAAGGAAAAACAGGCAAAGCGCTGGAGTGGTACCACACCGCGCTCACGCAATCTCCTGGCGGACCCTTTGCCCCCGAGTCCCTGGCAGGAAAAATGCGTACGATCAGCGCCGTTCAAGGAAAAGCTGCGGCGGCACCGATCGCACGCGAATACCTGCAGCGGTATCCGAACGGCGTACACGCTGCTGCCGCTCGTCAGCTTGCACAGACCCCCTGAGACCGGTCTGATTACCTGGTATGGTTCGATTTGCGAGGTGTATGCTCATTGGCGTGGCATGGCTCCTCGTCGCCGGGCAATCCTTCGCCCTGCGAGTACTCCTTGTGGAGCCACCGCAAAGCGATGCAACGCTGTTCGAGGCTTTTGGTCGACTTCGCGCGGAGCTCGAACTGCAATCCTTTGAAGTCGAGGTGCTCAAACCCTCAGTGGAGCGAATCAATACCGACAGTCTGGAGCTGGAAGCGCAGACAAGATCGGCGTTTGCGGCAGTCGCACTTCAACGCAATTTGGGTAGCACAACAGTTGAGCTCTGGATCGTTGACCGCGTCACGGGAAAAACGGTGTTGCGGAAGCTGAAAATCGACGACGGAAAAGACGGTCCAACACTGCTTGCGATCCGAGCGGTCGATCTACTTCGCACAAGTCTGCTCGAACTCGACCCAGGAGAACGCCCTCCCCCAGACGTCGTAGGCGTGGAGGACGAACCGCCACCCATCGCACTTGCGGAGTTCACGCGTAGCCTCCCTCAGTTTCAGGTGAAGCTGGGTGGCTCTCTTCTCATTCATCCGAGTCTGGGAGCCTCCGGCGGAGCGGCAATCGAGATCATCTACCATCCCGTGCCTCGGATGGCTCTCGGCCTCAAATTTGTCGGCCCAGTTTTCGGTGGCGAGTACCAAGCAAGCAACGGGGCGGCGTCCGTGCGCCAGGAATTCGCGGTCGTGCGTTTCGCCTGGAACTTTGGTTCGTCTCAGTCGGGCAGCCGTTGGGAGTGGGGGCCGGTAGCAGGCGTCGGAGTTTCGCACCTGACGGCAACCGGCGTGGTCGAGTCTCCATTGGTCGCCCGACAAAGCGACCTTTGGGGATTCGCATTGTTGGGCGGAATCAACCTTGAATATTATTTCACGGACGCTGTGAGTCTTTCGACAGAAGCTTCAATATTGGGACTGGTCCCCCAGCCTGTCATTGCCGTCACGGACCAGGAGTCTGCGCCCCTAGCCATCCAAGGCGTGGGAACGGCTAATTTGGGCATTTCCTTCTGATAGCTCAGCAGACCGCCCGAGTTCACCTATACTCGGGCCATGTTCAAGCACCCATCGAATCGAAGGCGGAGCTGCCTCCCAGTGCTGCTGCTGCTGAGTGGCATGATCACGCTCTCGTGCTCTCAAGAACGCCCACCAAATCTGCCCCTGGTCGGCATCTACAACAGAACCACGGCGAAGATCGAAGTCTCGGAGATCGTCGTCAAGCAACCGGCCCAAGGCGCGCGGGTCAAAGCAGTCTATCTGAGCATCGCGCAACGAGTAGAAGCACTCAGCGTCCGACGGAGAATCAGCGAAATGAGGCTCAGCGAAACTCTGGGGGCCGACCACATCGATAGAGCGCTCTTGGACCGCGAAGTTGCTCAGTTGAAGAAAGATGAGCGGGCAGCCTTTGCCGATTACGTGAAATACCAAATGGAGCTGAGAAAGCTTCTCACCGAGAAGGAGTTTGAGAAACTCGGAAAGTTTGAAAAATGATCTGGGTAGGACTAGCGACGCTCATTATGTTGCTGAACGGCGCGGGTGACGATACACGCGAATTTCGTCAACGCGCGGAAGCGATGAACGAGGCGACGAAGAAGATCATTGCCGATGCAGAGCGCCAGAAAGAGGCGGAAAAGGCGCTCCACGCGACAATGAAGGCTTTCATTGATCACCGAAATCGCCTCGACTTGATCGCTCAGTGCATTGCCAGCGTGGACGCCAACTATCACGCCACCCCTGCCGACTACGAGGCCTGCATAGGCAGCCTGGAGACGGTATGGGAAAACGCAACAAACGAGTTTGTTGCTGCCGAGGAGGACTTCCGTGCGGCGGTCACGCCAGAAGAGTTGCAGGCCATTCGGCAGGAAGTCATGCCGAAGTGAAATGCCTTGCTTATTGGTGGGCCGTAGTCATTGGTCTCACAGCGTTCTTCGCGGTCGACCCTGCACATGCGCAGACACCGGAGCGTCGTCCTGGACTTTGGGGAAGCGTTTCTTCGCGTCGGTTGACCATGCCTCTCAACAGCCTTGGGCTCATCTTCGGGCCCAACCAAACTGCTATGTTCGGCCAGCGCTATGGGGACAACGCTCCTGACGGAGGGCTTGCTTTTGAGTCGCCTACCTCGGGAGCGCAAGATCAACTTTGGATCCGCGGCGGGGTAGTCTTTGGTCTCTCGCCTCAACTGGAGGCGGGAGCGCTATTCCTCACCTTTCGGGCAACACCGGACTTCCATTACTCAAATTTCCCCGTCTACATCACCTACAGCTGGACTTTCGACAATGTCGATATTGGCGCGAAACTGTCATTCATGACCCCAGTCGAGGTGAAGTCTTGGTCCTTCAATCCCGGAGCACCAGTTGTGATTCGCCTCAAGCACGCACGCATCGACACGGGTGTCTTCCTTCCGCTTCTCACAGAGGAAAACCCGAGCATCGGCCTCAACATTCCGCTTCGCGGAACCTACAACCTGACCCCTCGTTGGTTCGTCGGTGCAGAAACGGGTGTGTACGAAGCGGCATTCGGAACAGGCAATGGCTTGAGTTCGCCGCTTGGGGCGCTCGTTGGCTACACGACATATCTCGGTTCGCGCATCATCGACTTCTCCGCTCGGTTCAACTGGAACGAATTTCTGCGCTACGCTCCTTCTGATTCCGAGGACGTGGTCAACGTCGGCGCTTACCAGTTATTTGCAGGAGCGACCTTCTATTCGAAAGTCATGTGACCACAACGCTCGTCTGGGTTTGGGGGGAGCAAGGGGCTTTGAAGTGATCTGGCAGTAGCTTCAAAAGCCATATTTGACGCGAAGGGACGACCCAGCGTAACGTCCTCCCGCCCAGGAATTGCAGTAACTATGGTGAGAACACTCTTGTCCGACTTCGCGGTGAGCCAGCGTCGGACGCAATCGACTCGTCGAAAACATCGAGTTCACCCTGGTTGGCTGGGCATCTTTTTCCTGACGCTGGCTGTAGCGGTCACTCTGCCCGCCTACGCTGATGAAAGTGAGCTTACGGAGCCCAGCGCCCCATCCACTGAAGCCACGGAAACTCCTTCGACTGGCACAACAGAACCTTCTGCGGCGCAACAGTCGAGCGAAGAGAAGCCGGCCCCCTCCGTCCTTGAACTTCAAACTCAGAGTCGACGGATCCATCAGCTCCTCAACGGCACACTTGAGCTGGGTCAGTCGCCACAGTCGCTCTTCGACATCCCGATTGACGATGAAAAACTCGTTCAGGTCGATCGGAAACGAATCGAAGAACTCCTCTCCGAGGGTCCCCCTTCAAAGGCAGGAGCCGAGCTCAAGAACCTGATCGATAAAGTCGACGATGCAGTCAACCCCAAAGACGGAAAGGATGAGAAAGACGGGAAGGCCGAGAATTCTATCCCGAAGCCCTCGCTCCCCGAGGCCCCTGAAGGCATCGATCCGAGTCGCTGGACCGCACGACTTGAGCTAGATCGCGCCCGCCTCGACTTCTATCAACTGACGTTAGAGCGGCGCCAAGAGTTGCTGGCACATCAGGCCGAAAAGGAAAAGGCGGATCTCGCCTCAAAGCAGGAACAGGCACTCACGAGTGCAGAAAAAGACGCTGCGCAGGCCGAAAAAGAAGAGCAAGCGGCTCTCGCCGCAGCCCGCAACGCGCGCTCCGAGGCGGAACGCTCGGTACATGCCGAGCTAGCGCGTCTGCTTGGGGTGACCAAGGAACAGGCTGAGTACGAAAAGGGACTCATCGAGCGACGAGCTGCTGCTGCGGCTCAACACGATCAAGCCCTGAAGATACGCCGCGAACTGAGCGACAAGATCGACCAGCGCGAAGCCGACCCCTACTTTGAGGGACCGCCGCTTGATTCTGAGTACGATACGCTGCGTAAGCGCCTCAAAGAAGCGAGACAACAGCTGAGTAGCGCGCTCAGTGAGCTTGCTGGCCAGGAATACGGAGTCCCCGTCGCCGGCGACGATCGTCTCACAGAACTCCCAGACGATATTGATCGCGAGCGGGTGGACGCTCAACGATCAAAGATTTCCGCTGGTACAGCTGAGCTCGAAAGAAAGGAACAAGAATACCTCGAAGAGCGAGCCCGTCTCCTCATGGCCGAGGTGGAGATGCTCAATCGGCTCCGACTGCGAGCCATCCCTGAACTCTCCAGCGAGAAACGGGACGATCTCGAAGCATTCAATCCCACCGGATTCGACCAAGCTCGTTCAGAAGCTCGGCAAGTTTGGCTGACCCTACTCTATCACTATCAGGCGACCAAGAACTGGGCCAAGCACATCCGAGCAGGAACACGCAGAACCGAATCCGCTTGGGTGGCCTCACTGCTTGCCCTCAAGTGGCTTCTACCAGTCGGTATCCTATTGTGGTGGCGACGACGGTCGGAGAAGTTCCTCAACCTCTGGATTGCTCACGCCAGACGTGAGGCTCACAAGCGCGTCACGCCGGACAACAACCTCGATTGGAACCTCACGATACCGCTCTTCCTCAAGCGCATCCACCGACCACTTGAGTACCTCCTGCTCATCTGGAGTGTTCTCTACCTGATGCCCACCGAGATTGCGGAACTCTTAGAAATCCAGCTGCCGGTCACCGTGATGCGTTGGACCTTCGGCGGAGCACTCGCTGTCACGGCGATCGACGCCCTGAGTTCCAATGACTTGCGTCAGTATCCACGTGCGGGACTCCCGCAAAAGTCTCCCGAGCTTCGCCTGCGCTCGTTGCGACTCGTTGGCCGCACCGTGGTGGCTTTTGGCCTCATTCTGGCATTGAGCAGCAAGCTTGTCGGCAAAGGAACCATTTACAGTTGGGTATTTTCCACCTGCTGGTTCGCAGCCATCCCCGTCTCGCTCGTCGTAGTCGCTTGGTGGAAACCCATCATCTACCAGCGGCTCGAACTCATTCGAAAAAAGGGGAAGTTCGAAAATTGGGTACTTGCCCAAAGGCAAGGCGCAACCAGTTTCGTTGCAGCAATCGCTGGTGGTGCATTCCTGTTTGGAACAGGTGCTGCTCGCGTGTTTCGAAGCTGGGTGGTCACATTCACCTGGGTGCGACGAATCCTCGCCTACCTATTCCGCCGGGACATGAGCAAGAAGGCTGCTGACCAGAAGCTTCAGCTGGCAGCGCTCACGCCGGACCAATACGCGACCATGGGACCTGAGGAGGCGAGCGCACACATGGTTCCCAGCGTGGCTGACGAGCAAATCAAGGACGTCATCCGTCGTATCGACGCACAGGGCGGTGGCGTCTACGCCATCATCGGAGAGCGTGGCTCGGGAAAAACCACGACGTTGAAGCGCATCGCTGGCGCTGATGAGAGGGTGACCTACGTCACCTGCCCGACTGGCGGGCTCGTTCCCTTTAAAGAAGCGCTCAACGAGGCCCTCCAGCTGCCGAAGAATGCGCCATTCAGCGCCGCGGCCGCGCAACTTGACGGCGGCACTGAGGATACAGCGGTGCTCGTGGATGACGCTCAGCATCTCATTTTGCCGATGATGGGCGGACTCAAAGAGTTTGACCGTGTTCTTGAGCTCGCGCGCGACACTTCGGTCAAGTGCACTTGGATCTTTGCGGTAGACGAGGCTCTCTGGAGATTCCTCGAACGCGCTCGCGGGTCGCGCCCACTGTTCGACGAAGCGATTCACCTGGCACCATGGGCGGAGACAAGCATCGTCCAACTGCTCACCCAGCGAAACGCCCGCGCGGAAATCACGCCGAGCTTCGAGAACCTTCTCTCGAACCTTCCTGCTGACGCGGACGAAGTAGACATCGCTGAAGCGCTGCAGCGAACCGAAGCCGCCTATTATCGGCTACTGTGGGACTACGCTTCTGGAAACCCCGCCGTTGCTCTGCACTTCTGGCGCAAATGCCTCGGTGTGGATGCGAGCGGCAAGATTTGTGTCCGACTCTTCCAAGCCGCGGAAGCAGAGCACCTCGAAGGCCTTCCCGATTCAGCGGTGTTTGTACTGCGCGCCACAGTGCAGTTGGGGCATGCAAGCCTTGAACAGGTCTGCGCAGCGACGTCACTTCCCCATGCCCAAGTCAAAGATGCACTCCGCTACGGCGTAGCTAAGGGCTACTTCATTCACCAAGACGATCACTACCGCATCACCTGGAATTGGTTTCGAGCCATCACGAGATTCCTCAAACGTCGGCACATGCTGTTCAGCGGCTGAAAGAATTCTATGAACTCAATGAAGAGAGCTTCGCTCTGGTTGTTTCCTTTGCTCGTCGTGATGTGGGCCCGGCCTAGCTACGCTCAGGAATCGCCCGACATCGGAGCGATTGCTGGCTTCATCCGCTGGGGTGGAGTCTTCTTGTCGATCTTCGTAATTGCCGGCGCGACCTTGGTGATGCGCGTGATTACGACCATCTCAGAGCGCCTCAACACGCGCTTCACGAACCAACGCATGATGGTTCAGAAGTTCGAATCCTTCGTGCGCTTCCTGGTCTACGTGGTGGCCGCTATCGTCGTAATGAGCCTCAGTGTACGGCTCGATTCGGCGGCACTCACCGTGATTGGAGCCTCCCTCGGCTTCGCAATTGGTTTCGCCATGCGCGACTTAGTCGCAGCCTTCATCGCGGGAATCACCATCATGTTCGACCGACCGTTCCAAGTGGGTGATCGCGTGCAATATGCTGGAGAATACGGCGACATTATCCAAATTGGCCTGCGCAGCGTGCGAATGAACACGCTCGACCACAACATCGTCACCATCCCCAACAACAAGGTTTTGACCGATGTCACGAGTTGCGGCAACTACGGGGCTTTGGAGATGCAAGTCGCGATGGACTTCTTCATCGGCGTCGATCAAGACCTGAGCCTTGCGATGGACACGATCCATGAGGCCTGCATCACCAGCCGCTTCTGTTACCTCGACAGACCTGTCCCCATCCTCGTCAAACAGGTCGTCCAGGGAACGTACATCGCATACCAATTGAAAGCGCGCCCCTACGTGCTTGACGTCAAATACGAAAAGCCCTTCGAAACGGACGTCCACGTCCGCGTCCAAAAGGCCTTCCTTTCCCTGGGCGTCTACGCCCCCACCGCTTTGCATCGGCTGGGCCCGGTCTACGGCGGACAATCAGCTCCCCAGGCGCTGCCGCCCAATCGCCCCTCAACGCGATCAGGTCTCCCTGCGACGGATTGATTGCCCCTGAACAGCGCCTGCAATGCGACCTGAGACAACCTGCGCCTAGGTGTCGCAGATTGCCCCAAGAAGCAGAGACTTTTCTCGCGAACCAGCGAGTAAAAAGCCGGCATGAACCCTGCATTAGAACTGATATCGGCCAGACGGCTGTCTGTGCCGATGAAATTCTAACAATTTAACCGAGGAGACTCCTATGAGTGATATCGCAGCAGGAAAATGGAAGCAGGTACGAGGCAAGGTTCAGGAACAGTGGGGAAAGCTGACCAACGATGACCTTGACCGCATTGAAGGAAAGCGCGATCAGTTGATCGGGCGAGTACAAGCGTCCTACGGGAAAGAGAAAGCCGACGCGGAGAGGGAAGTTGATAAGTTCCTGGCTAGTATTAATTAGCTGTCAGTGCGTCACTGCGCGCGGCCGTCATCAAAGCTGCCGCGCGGCATGCTTCGCCAATCCCCAAGAAGAGCGCCCCGGGCCGTCGAAAGACTCCGGGGTGATCTATTTTTGTCTGAAGAAGCGTTCGCGGGCTGCCGCTTCGCGAATCCTCACCGGGAATTCGCCTGAGTGAGACACGGTCACTCTATTCAATGAGATCAACAGCTCGAGCTCCAACAGACTCCCCCGGCGACTCATCGGAAGCGACTCCTTCTCCCTCCGCTTCCCCAGTAGGCACATCAATCTCCGGGCTCTCCGCTTCCTCGGTCACACCGTTCTCCGGGCTCTCCGCTTCCTCGGTCACATTCGTTTCTAAGGTAGAGTTGGCCGTTTCCAAATGCGACTTGGCAGGTTCGCTTGGATGCGAAAGCGCGCTCTGTTCTTTCTGCACGGATGCTTCCTGAGCCGAAACTGGAAGGTAGGGCGCTTGACTCCTTGAGTTCGAGATGACCTCAACGCCACCCTCTTTCGGCTGGTTCTGTCGAATCTCTTCCGCACCTTCGCTGGCGACTTCAGGCTCCGCCGCTGCCAAGGGTTCCTCTTCCCACTGAGCAAACGCTGTGTGAAACGATCGGGGGGTCTGCTTCATAGTAAAAGGGAGAGTCGGTAAGCGGTCCTCCACAAGCTCAAGGCCTACGGACTGCCTCAAGCGTTCCTGGAAGCTGCTCGACCATTCCTTCACATCTTTCACATCCCTCACATCTTTCAGCGACGGGTCGATGAATACCGCACCACAAGCAACGAGCGCCGCGGCAGCGGTCAAACCGAGGGGGATCCACAATCCCCTGCTCTTTCGAGGCTCTTGAGAAGAAACGGTCACCACCGCGGGGGCCGATGCCGTCATACTTGAGTCGCGGCGTTCTCGGCTACGGGTGAGATCGATCGGGATCTCCTGAGCCACTGTCTCATCATCCACTCGTTGAATTGCTGAAATCTCATCCATCAGTTGCACCACTGATGCGAGACGCGCCTCAGGATCTTTGACGAGACAGCGTTCGATGAGATCCGATAGCGCTGGCGAAATACGCTCGTCGAGATCCGAAGCTCGAGGTGGCTCCGCAGAAAGCACCGATTGCATGGTTTGCTCGACGCTCTCCCCACCAAACGGCAAAAAGCCTGTCAACATTTCGTACAGCAATACACCCATCGAAAAAACATCCGCCCGATGGTCGACTTCGGCGGGACGAAGCATCTGCTCTGGGGCCATGTAACACGGTGTTCCAATCGGCTGATCGTTGGACGTACTCTGCCTGCTCAGCTTCAAATGGACGCGCTTGGCAAGACCAAAGTCCGCGACTTTGACGTGCACCTCGCCAGCAGCGTCTTCCGTCAACAAAATATTTTCCGGCTTGATGTCCCGATGAACAATGCCGTTGCTGTGCGCCTCCTTGAGAGCGCGACAGACTTCCATCGCGATTCGCAATGCTTCTTTCGGCGCCAAGGGCGAATTCTTGCCGATGTAACGCTCCAGGTCGCTCGCTCCCACATACTCCATGGCGATGAAGGCCAGCCCTGATGCGGCGAGATCTGCATCAAGAATTCTGACAATGTAGCGACTCTTGAGTCGCGCGAGGGTGCGCGCCTCATCCAAGAATCGCCTGCGCATCAACTCGTTCTCAGCAAAACGCGGATGAAGCACTTTAATGGCCACTTCGGACGACAGCACCAGATGTTCCGCCAAGTACACAGTACCCGAAGCACCATCGCCGAGACGCTCACGAATGAGGTACTTTCCTTGGAGAATTTCTCCGGGCTTCAATGGGTCTGCTTGGGTCACATGAACTGCTAGGCAAGACACGTGCCTACCGTTTCGCGGTGAATCCTCAGCGGAGACTCTCGATTCTGAAGCAAAATGCCGCAGACCCCCTGGCTGGTGTAGCGACTTGCCCCAAGTTCTTATGCAACGTTGTGAAAACGAGCAGCATAACGAGTCGGCATGAACTCTGCATCAGTCATTTGTCAAGGACCCCCAGCGACACGGAAGCAGAGCTTGAAATGATTATCGATGAACTTGAATCGCGGTTTCAACACCTCGGAATTGACCCCGAAGGACCCAAAGTCCTCCTCGCTCTTCCTTTGATTGCTGTTCTCAGCGTCGATCAGGTCATCAAAGATCGCGAACAGGAAGAAGTAGAAGCTTATTGTCGTCAACGCCTCGCTTTCGACGATAAAAAAATCACGAAACTCCGACAGTGGTGCGCAAGTCCCCCTGCTCACTCCTATATAGAAGAAGCGAGCCAGCTGCTCGAAGCGCTCCACGTCGCCAGAGATGAGGTCACCGTTCGGAACCGGGCATTGGAGAAGGTCTTGATTCGTGCCGAAAAGATGCTGCGAAACCGGGTGCTTCAGAGCGCCTCCCCGGTCATTCAAGGACAGCAACTCCTCGAATGCTTCTGCCAACGCTTTGGAGTCGATCTCGGCACGCCCTGGCAGAGTATCGCGCCGGAGGCTTTCGATGAGAACGGCTTGATCCACACGGAGTCGGGCGTCCGCGAAAAGCAGTCTCCGATCCACGTCGGCCGCGACTCATCCTCTGGTCGGGAGTCTACCTTTTGAGAGCCAAAGAAGCGTGGGCCTACTTAGGTCAGCACCCCATTCTGCGGCGAGTCCTGTTAAGCGTCATGACAGCACTCGCCGTGTTCTTTGTGCTCTATTGGGGCGCGATCAATTACCTGCTCAATCGAGGCGAAGCGATCAAGTTCACGAGCAGGAACACCAAGGTCGAAATCAAGGTAGAATCGGGCTGGAGCCTATGGCCCGGAGTGCTGCACGCCAACGGAGCCTTCGTGCAGGTGCAGGACTACAATATCGAGATGCAGATCGAAGCGAAGCGGGCTACTCTCGATTTTGCGCCGACTTCCGCGCTTCGGGGCATCATTCACATCGAGTCACTCATGGCGCGGGGAACCCGTTTTCGCATGCTCGCGCGCGTGAAAGATGGCCAGGCTGCTCGACTGAGAATCGCTGCCTTTCCGCCGCTTTCTGACCGTCCCTCCTATTACGACGCACCTCGCAAGTCGCCCGCCAAACCCGCTAAGTTAAAAATCGACGAGATCGACGCCGAGTTGAGAGAACTCTGGCTGATGGAGTACCACGCAGTGGGAAAAATTCGAGCGTCAGGAACGGTGAAGGTACTTGAGGATGTAAACGTCAACGACGCCCACGTCGACATGAATGACGTCACGATTCACGTCGGCGAGAGGCTCTTCGCTGAACACTTCAACACGGACATTCAGGCGAACATTGGCCCGTTTCCAGCACAGAAACCGACAGCCAAACAGGCCCTCACCTCGATCGACGCCACCGTCAAGCTCGACACGCAGGTGAAGGACCTTTCTATCGTGGAGCTCTATTCTCCAGATGGCCCTCTCCGACTCGAAGGCGAAAGCCACCTCAACGTGAATATCAAAGCGAAGGCGGGCCGACTCCTGAAGTCCTCCACCGCTCAGCTCAAATCCCAGGAGATCGAAGCAGCCCTAGAAGGGCGAGTCTTCCCGTTCGCACTAGATCTCGAAGTGAACGCGCCAAGCAAAAATCAGCTTCAGATTACTGGAAGCATCGTCGGCAGCAAATCTGACAGCGCGCCCTTCGTGTGGGGAGCGAAGTCGATTCAAGTTGACGCCGAACTGGAACAACCCGAGTCACTCTCTCTCCGACTCCAGCAAGGAACGTTCGAATGGGAAGGGGCAACACTTTCTGAGCCTGGGTTCGTTCGAAAAGTCGCAGCAGACGACGCTCTTCCCCTGATCAAAGTCGCCGACTTCTCTGGAGAGTTACAACTCAAAAAGAGTACCAAGCAAAGCGACTTCACATTGAAGAGCGCAAACGGACAGTTCTCAATTTTTCCTGCGGAGAAGATGAGCGTCGGATGTCGGGTTGAGGCGAGTGGACACTGTACGAACGAAGACCAGACCTGGGCCTGCTCCGATATCAAGACTTCCTGTGAACCGCTGGTGCTGACCCGAGACGGGAGCAGTGCCCCCATGACAGTTCATTTGGAGGCACCTCAACTTGCACGCGAGGCAAAGGGCACCTGGAATTCAACTATCCACTTCAGCGGCTCAAATCCGAAAGAAATTCTTCTCGACGTGGCGGCATCAAATGTGCTCGAAAAGATCGGAGCCGCCGCCGCTCCTCTCGGACCCTTGAGCGGCTCGGCGTCGTTGGCATTTGTGCCGGCCCAGCAGGAAGGCCCGGCAACGATTGTAGGCGACTTAACTCGGTTCGAATCCGGAGGGCTCTCTCTCCGAGGTCATTTTGTCAGTGCCGTATCGCTGAAGAGCCGATGGATCGTCGAACTGGGTCCAATCAAGGTCGGGGTGAAGCAATCACACAAGGGTGTGGAACTTGAACTCGACCCTTCAGCATCCTGGCTGGAGACGAACTAAGCCGCGGCTAGCCTGAGAAGGACTCACGAGAAGATGCTGATGCGGTCACGTACTTCAGGGTCTAATTCCACATCCTGAGCCGGCACAGTCGGCGCGGTATCTCCAAGCAAGCGCGCGACCCAAGACATATCCTTCGTGTGGAAGAATCCAATCTTGGTAACCATTGTCAGGGGAATGGCCACTAAGGCGCCCAGAGGACCAAGTAGACCCGCCCAAATGGCGATTGCCAGCACCACAACCAAAGGCGACATGCCAGCCGCTTTACCTTGCCAACGTGGTTCGATGATGTTGCCAAAGACCATGTTGATCGCGAGGTAGCCCGACGCCACCATGGCAGCGACGTGCGGCGACTGAGTCGCCAGGGCGACGATGATTGGTGGGATCCCGGCCATGATGCTTCCCACAACCGGAACAAAGTTCAACCAGAACGCGATCGCGCCCCACAAGGTTGGATTCGGCAAATCGGCAAGAAGACACACCAGCGCGGCTAAAACTCCAGTGATCGCACTCGTGGCCGCCTTGATTCCCAAGTAGCGCTGGGTATCGGAAAGAACCCGGCTCCAGGTTTCACGCATCTCAAAGCTACCTGAGAGTCGGCGAATCAGTGAATCCCGTTCGAGCAGGCCGAAAAAAGCCACGAGCCCAGCTAGCGTGGCAAATCCGATCAGACTCACCGAAAAGTCGACCAACATGCCCACGCTACCTTCATCGACTTCCAGAAACTTCTGACGCTGAACGAGAACCGCGAGCCGCATGAATCCGTGCGAACCAAAGTATCGAGTCAAATCGAGTTGGGCTCCACGAATCGCAGCCTCATAGCGATTCATCTCCGTGGCGAGATCGAGTGTACCAAACACGAGCGTCCCACTAGCGGCCATGAGAATCATCAACATGCCGATGAGCCCGACCAGCACCGCCAGCGCCGAATGTACTTTGTGCCTCTCACAAATCATGACCAACGGCTGAGCGGCTGCCGCAAACAAGAAGCCAAACAGAATAGGTAGGATGACTTCCCGCGCGGCACTGATCCCCATCCCGACTAGCGTTACCGCAGCGAGCAACATCAGCGCCCGGGCTCCGCGCCCCGCTCTTCCCTCGCTCTCAGGAAGCAAAGGATTTCGAGTGGAGAGCGGATTAGAATCCATGGGCCGATGCTAGCAAGGTTCGTGCCCTGGTAGCCATACCTGGCCCAAACCTATCAGGCGGCGCCTTCTTCAACCTGCCCAGCTGCGACGTCCATCACAATCTCGTGAACCAGTCGCAGCTTCTCCTTGATCGACTCCGAAATGGCAAAGGGATACGAATCAGGCATCCCCATGCTGCGACTCAGACCGTTGAGAACAAAGGTCAACGAGTACCAGCCATCGAATAGCTTGTTGAAGTCCTGACGGTGACGTAGCCCTGGGCGCGCGCGGCGTGACTTCCCCTGCGGCGACGGCGAACGTACCGCCAACTCGTAAGATTCTGCGGTCTCTAAGGTGTCCACCATGTGGAGGTAATGAGCCCAGGTTTCTGCCCAATCCTCCCAAGGGTGCATCGTCGCGTAAGCGCTAATGAACTGGTCGCTCCAATTGGCCGGAGCACCATTGGCATAGTGGTTGTTCACAGCGTCTTGATAACTCAACTGATCATCACCGAAGACCTCGCGCACGCGGGGTAGCCACTTTTCTGAGGGAAGAACCATGAGTTCCCAGTAGTAGTGCCCGCACTCATGGCGTAAGTGTCCCAGCACGGTGCGATACACTTCCCCCATCTTTTCTCGAGCATTTTCACGGAAGGCAGCATTCGCCTCTGACATGTTCAACGTGATCACGCCACTCGCATGGCCGGTGAGGACCTGGTGCTGCTTGGTCGACTCTTCAAAGCGGAAAGTCAGCCCCAGATCCGGGTCTTCTACGCGAGTTGGTACCGGGAGCCCCAGATCGAGCAGAGTGTAGACTAAGCGTCGCTTCGCTGCCTCCACCCTCACCCACTGTTTGCGCCGCTTCTCGTCCTGGAGCGGTGGGAGCACCTCAGTCAGTCGGCAAGACAAGCAGTACTCCTCAGAGTCCCCAGCCGGGATCAGCCAGTTGCACGCATTGTACAGCGAGGTATTCGCACACATACGATAGCCGGGCGAATTCTCAGCGTCGAGCACACTCCGATAAACCTGCGACGCGGGCGGATGCGCGTCGGAAGCGGTCCCCTCGACAGCTTTGAGAGAAAGCATCTCGCCTTCCTCAACCGAATAGCCGAGCAGATGACCGCAGCGCATGCAGCTGTTGTTCTCGAAGAAAATCAGCTGCTCGCACACATCACAATGAAACGTTTGCATATTTTTTAAAAGATTCTGTTAGGCGACCGAAGCGTGGCCGTTTGCCACATCTGAGGCGGGGGGTGACTCAGTCGCGGGCTCTCCAGCCTGAGCACCCTCCTCAGCGTCGACATTTGCCTGCTCGCCACCACGGGCAAGCATTTTTCTGCGTACGGCTGTAGATAGGGTTGCCGCCTTCCCAAACAACCAGCGGCGACTTGAAGGCACGATCAGAGCGACCACCAGTGCGCCCCCCGCAGCTGCAGCGGCCGCAGGAAGAGGCGAAAGTACTAGCGGTGCTGCCAATGGCGCTCGAACTAGACCGAGACGAGCTAATTGGCCCTTCGGCACGGCCTTAATCGCAGTCGTCGCGGCCGACGCGATGAGACTCAGGGTTTGGGGATTCAAATTAATCATAACGACACTCCTTTGTAGTTCTACGACCTTACGTCGTCGGATGAGCAACGTACGTGCCAAGTCACTGAGCCGGGTCCGCAGTCCGTCAAAGCGACGGGCGCGGCTCTTGCTTCCGGATGCCTCGATGGTCATAAGAAGCATCATGAACCCTTTGGTGAACCGACTCACGCATTTTCGCGACCGCGCTCCAATTCAAGCTCTCCCAGGCAAGAGTTCGTCGCTATTCGCTAAGATTCAACTGCTTTGTGCCGTGTGTGCATCCCTCTTGCTCGGAGGATGTGGCTACAATGAAGTGATTACCCAGGATGAGAATGTAAAAGCCGCCTGGTCGGAAGTTCAGAACCAATACCAACGACGAGCCGATTTGGTACCGAACCTCGTCAAGACGGTGAAGGGCGCGGCCAACTTTGAGAAGGAAACGCTCCAAGGTGTCGTCGAAGCTCGAGCAAAGGTCGGACAGATGAATGTGGACTCTTCGGTGATCGACGATCCACAAAAGCTTGCAGAGTTCCAGAAGAACCAAGGCGCGCTCGGCTCGGCGCTCTCTCGTCTCATGGTCGTAGCGGAGCGCTATCCGGAACTCAAAGCGACCGACGCGTTTCGCGATCTTCAAGCCCAACTCGAAGGCACCGAGAATCGCATCGCCGTTGCCCGTCAGCGGTTCATCGATTCGGTCAGCGCCTACAACAAGGTCGTGCTGCACTTCCCTACTTCGATTGGCGCAGGAATGCGCGACAAAGAAGTTCGCCCTAATTTCGAAGCAACCGCAACGAATGCAGATAAGCCCCCGGAAGTGGAGTTTTGAGCCTTTTCTTGCGCTCCCTTTTGGGCCTAAGTCTTTTTCTGTGCTGGAGCCTCCCGCAAGCCGCGCTCGCTGAGCCTGCGGTACCTGACCTGTCGCGACACGTGATCGACCAGGCTGGAATGTTGTCAGCAGCCTCAAGCTCGCAGCTCGAAACCCAGTTGGTCGAGTACGAGAGTCGAACAGGGCACCAATTTGTCCTACTCACAATTCCCACTCTCGACGGCGCCAATCTCGAACAGTTCTCGATGCGTGTGGCGGAGGCTTGGAAGCTTGGAGACGAGAAGCGAGACGATGGCTTGATTTTCCTCATTGCCCAAAAGGAAAAGAAGGCACGCATCGAGGTAGGCTACGGCCTTGAAGGTGCGGTGCCCGACGCAAAAGCGTCCCAAGTAATCCGCCACCAGTTGGTTCCTGCCTTTCGAGAAGGAAATTTTGAAGGTGGGATTGTCAGGAGCCTGGACGTCTTGATGAAACTTGCTGCGGGCGAAGCTGTGCGAATCGGCCCCGAAAAGGGCAAAGGCGAACGTTCGGGAGGTCTCTCACTGTTGCCGCTCTTCTTTTGGCTCATCGTGATCATTGTCATCGTGAAGTCCGGTGGACGAGGGGGTGGTCGTGGCCTGGTCGCCGGAGCCCTTTTGGGAAGCATGATGGGCAGACGTGGCGGATTCGGTGGCGGAGGCGGCGGTTTTGGCGGCGGTGGCGGCTTCGGCGGTGGTGGTGGCGGCTTTGGCGGCGGCGGCGCCTCAGGAGGATGGTGACATGGGTCTACTGACTGACAGCGAGAAAAACACGGTCAGCGAGGCCATTGCCCGCGCCGAGGAAAAGACCGCCGGCGAGCTAGTCGTAGTGGTGAGCAAGCGTTCCGGTGACTATTCAGCCTACCGAGCCGGAGTCGCGGCAACGCTGACGGTGGTCGTCGCGCTAGAAGTATCGCGCCTGCTGCCGCAGCTTGAAGGCTGGATCTTACTCCTCGCTCAATTACCAGTCGCGCTCTTTTTCTATTGGCTCAGCGGGGTGAACGGACTTCTCAGAAATCTCGTTCCCCGTTCGCTCCAGAAACAAGTGGTCGAACAACGGGCGCTCGGCATTTTCCTCGAAGCCGGCGTCACGGAGACACGCGACCGCAGTGGCGTGCTCATCTACCTGAGCGAAGCCGAACATCGCGCTGTGATCCTCGGCGATACGGGAATTCATTCTCGGGTTGAATCCGACGAATGGCAGACTGACGTCGATTCTCTCATCACCGCGATTCAAAAGGGTCGGGCAGCAGCAGGTCTCTTAGAAGTCGTGGCACGGATCGGAGGGATCCTCGAAACAAGCTTCCCTCCCCGCGCCGATGACGAAAATGAACTCTCCAACCAGGTGCGTGAACTCTGACCCGAAGACGCGCTCAACCCCTTGTTGAAAGCGATGAAGAAATACGTCATTTCCGCAGTCCTTTTGTTCAGCTCCGCTACCCCAGCGCAAGCACAGATCGTCAATACGGAGACGCTCTTTCGAGATGTGTCGGATGATCCTCTTGCCTTTACGGCGGGGGGAACCGTTGACATCCAACAGGGCAACACCCAGCTACTCGTTCTCGAATTCAACGCAGGCGGGCGTTTTCGGCGAGCCGCTCACGAGGTGCTGCTCAACGGCGCGCACGCTCAGTCGAGTGCGAGCGACAAGCAAATTGGCAGCAAGAGCTTCGGACATCTTCGCTATCGATACTGGTTCTCAGAACTGGTTCAAGGGGAAGCCTTTGGTCAACTTGCCCGAGACCGTTTCAGACTGATCAGTCTGAGGACACTCGCCGGCCTCGGGCCCCGGTTCGTCCCCTTCAAGAACACGATGTTTGAATGGGCTATTTCCTGCGCCTATTTTTATGAAGTGGAAGAAGTAGAGGGTAGCGTCGACTTCCCCAACGGGAAAACCCGCAAGACCAACCGCGCGAACATTTCAAGTGCGGCTCGCCTCGATTACAAAAGACTCACTGTTCGCCAAACCATTTACGCGCAGCCCGCCCTGAACGATCCGACCAACATTCGAGTTCTCCATCAACTCGACTTCGCGGTAGCCATCTCAGATTATTTGTCGCTCACTTGGGCGCTGGAACAGTCTCGGGACTCGATCGCACCCAGCGACGTCGTCCCCTACGACAACAGTTTAAAAGGCGGCTTGAAGCTCGACCTCTAACATCAAAATGTGGCAAAAAGCCACACGTGAGTCAATTTGCATCACGTGTGCAGCTTCGAACTGTGTCGATCCGGCCCATTCCAGCGGGAGAACAACGCCAAACCAACCTGTCTTAGTGAAACAACTTCGATTCCAGAGGATTGGCAGTGATCTTGCTTACTTAGAGCAACAATGCCGCCGATTCGTGAGACAGCACCGTGAACGCGCATGCTCCGCAGGATTCCGGGCCTCCGGAATCAGAAAACGGTCTCGCGAAGGTACTGGTTGTCGATGACGATCCCCAGAACCTGATGGCGATGGAAGTCGCACTGCAGACGATTCGTTGTCAACAGATTCAAGTGCGTTCGGGCGCGGCCGCGCTGCGCGAATTACTACGTCAGGAATTCGCAGTCATCTTGCTCGATGTACAAATGCCGGACATGGACGGGTTCGAAACAGCGCGCCTGATTCGCTCACGAGAAAAGAATCGTCATGTGCCCATCATCTTCGTGACGGCCTACAGTCAAGACGACAACGACGCGAAGCGCGGCTACGAGCTCGGGGCCGTTGACTACCTGTTCAAACCGATCGTGACCGAGGTACTCTGCGCGAAAGTACAGGCTCTTATCGAGCTGCGAGAACGTGCGCAACAAGTGAGCCGCCAGGCAAGGCAGTTACGTGCGATGGAGCGCGCTGAAGCCGAGAGCAGACTCGCTGAAGAACGCAGAAACTGGGAGGCTGAAGCACTCAAGCTGCAAAACCAGTACTTGGAGGAAAACGACCGACGCAAGGACGAGTTTCTCGCAGTGTTGGCACATGAGCTGCGCAATCCGATGGCACCCATCGTCAACAGTCTTGAAATGATGACGGCAGTCGGGCTCGAGGATCCCCAACTACGAAAAGCACACAAAGTCATGGCTCGACAGGTGAGACATCTCACGCGCCTTGTTGACGACCTGCTTGATGTTTCGCGCATCTCCCAGGGAAAGCTGGAGCTTCATCGCCAACCCATGGACCTTGAAGATGCCGCATCTCAGGCGATCGAGGCTTGCGAAAACCATCTCAAAGACAAAAACCAAACGCTTTATTTCAGTGCTCCGGATACACCGATCATGATCAGCGGGGACGCCGTCCGTCTGGTGCAGGTCATCGTCAACTTGCTGAACAATGCCTCCCGCTATTCGGATGAAAAGAGCGACATCTATCTATCGCTAGGAATCGACAACTCACGGGCACTGATTCGCGTGCGTGACAGTGGCCAAGGGATTCGACCCGAAGCTCAAGCTCGAATTTTTGACATGTTCATTCAGGAACGCGCAGCGGGAAACGGTCTCGGACTCGGACTTTCTCTGGTCAAGCAAATCGTGCACCTGCACGGCGGCGAAGTATCGGTTCACAGTGAAGGACTAGGTAAGGGTAGCGAGTTCCTCGTGCGTCTCCCCCTGCCGGGTCAAGAGCTCTTGCCCCAAGACGCCCCCCCCTCAAGGCGCCTTCAGTCAATTCCTCCTCCAGGCGAAACCCGCACCTTTCGCATCGCTCTGGTCGAAGACGATGACGACATTCGCGAAACCCTCACCATGGTCCTTGAACAATGGGGTCACACCGTTGAGTCAGCCGCCGATGGACCTTCAGGCGTGGAACTGGTTTGCAACATGCGACCAGACGTCGCCTTGCTCGACATCGGTCTGCCAGGAATGAACGGTCACGGGGTCGCTGAAGCAATCTGCCAGCGCCTTGGTGATGAGCGCCCCCGCCTGGTCGCCCTGAGCGGCTACGGACAGAAATCCGATCGTGACCGCTCCAGGAAGGCTGGATTCGACGAACATATCGTGAAGCCTGCCCAGCCCGGCGTCCTGAAACGCGTTCTCGCAGAGACCCCCACAAAAGAAGCATGACTACTCCCGCGCAGAAGAAGACCAAGGCGACCAAAAGTTCCCGCGAGAAGCCTGGCCCCGCAGTTTCAAACCAGGGTGGCGTGGAAGAACAGCTTGAGTTGAAGCGGATCCTCGGTGCGCTGCGGGCCTACAAGCGAGGAGAATTTGACGTACGATTACCTGACCATTTTGACGGCGTCTCGGGCGAGCTGTGCGAGGTCTTCAACCAGCTCGCTTCGGGTCAGCAAGCTTTCAACCAAGAGCTGAGCGAACTCCACGAGGCAGTCGGCAGGCAGGGCCGCATGCGACGCCGCATGCGACGCAACAACGCTCAAGGTGGTTGGGGTCATTCAGTAGCTCTCATCAACCAACTCCTCGACGATCTCACCACACACACCGAGGAGATCGCGCGAGTCATCGGCGAAGTTTCGCGCGGTGATCTTGAGACCTCCATCAATGAAGAGGGTTCAGAGTACCCCTTGGCCGGCGACTTCCTGCGCAATGCCAAGGCTGTCAACGGGATGGTGCAGCGGCTCCGCTTGCTCCACCTGGAGCTCACACGGGTTTCCCGAGAAGTGGGAATTGAAGGGAAATTGGGAGCACAGGCAGAAGTCCCCGGGGTCTCCGGCGCTTTCCGAGAACTGACCCAGGGCGTCAATCTCATGGCCTCAAATCTTACCTCCCAGGTCCGCGAAATCGCTCGCGTGACGACGGCGGTCGCAGCAGGTGATCTCACTCGCACTGTCAATATTGATGCCCATGGAGAAGTCCTCGAACTCAAACGAACGATCAACACGATGGTCGAGCAGTTGTCTCGGTTCGCTGATGAAGTGAGCCGAGTGGCGCGCGAAGTGGGCATCGAGGGGCGGCTTGGCGGGCAGGCTCTCGTCGTCGGAGGCAGCGGCGTTTGGAGGGAACTCACCGACAATGTGAACCTGATGGCGAGCAATTTGACCAATCAGGTGCGCGACATCGCAGCGGTGACGACTGCCGTGGCGAAGGGCGATTTGTCCCGTAAGGTATCAGTGGACGCCCTCGGCGAAATTCTCGAACTGAAGAGCACCGTCAACACCATGGTGGACCAGCTCAACGGCTTTGCAGAGCAGGTCACGCGGCTCGCTACTGACGTGGGCGTCGAGGGCAGACTAGGTGGCCAGGTCGACGTGCGAGGTCTCAGTGGTACTTGGCTGGATCTCACGGACGCGGTCAACTCGATGGCCAACAATCTCACAGCCCAAGTACGAAGCATCTCACAGGTAGCCACCGCCATCGCGGCGGGCGATCTTCAGAAGAAAATCGACGTAGATGCGCGCGGCGAAATTCTCGACCTCAAGGACACCATCAATACCATGGTGGGCCAACTCTCTAGTTTTGCCGGCGAGGTATCGCGCGTGGCGCGTGAGGTAGGCACCGAAGGCATGTTGGGCGGGCAGGCCTCCGTAGAAGGTGTGCGGGGCACCTGGAAAGAACTCACCAACAACGTGAATTCGATGGCTTCCAATCTGACCAATCAGGTGCGCGACATCGCGGAAGTTGCGACGGCCATCGCAGAAGGTGACCTCGATCGAAAGATCACTGTTCAGGTGCGAGGTGAGATGGCCGAACTGAAAGGGACCATCAACACCATGGTCGACCAGCTGTCCAACTTCGCCGAGCAGGTTTCGCGCGTCGCGCGCGAAGTGGGAGTAGAGGGTAAGCTCGGTGGCCAGGCCGAAGTTCGCGGCGTTTCTGGGGTCTGGAAGGAACTCACCGGCAACGTGAACTTGATGGCTTCAAACTTGACCAATCAGGTGCGCGACATTGCGGAGGTGACGACTGCGGTAGCAATGGGGGATCTCTCGAAAAAGATCACTGTGGAAGTGAGTGGAGAAATCCTTCAGCTGAAGAACACCGTCAACACGATGGTCGAGCAACTTCGATTGTTTTCGGGCGAAGTGACGCGCGTGGCACGCGAAGTCGGCACCGAGGGCGTCCTCGGAGGGCAGGCGCAAGCCAGTGGGTTGTCAGGAACCTGGCGCGAGTTAACTGAAAACGTGAACACGATGGCCCGCAATCTGACAGAACAGGTACGAGGCATTGCGCGTGTGGTCACCGCCGTCGCGGAAGGCGACCTCAAGCAAGAGCTTCGCCTCCAGAGTCGCGGTGAAATCGCCACTCTCGTCGATACCATCAACGGGATGACGGTCACCCTCTCCGCGTTTGCGGATCAGGTGAGTGACGTGGCGCGCGACGTGGGCGTGGAAGGTCGCCTCGGTGGTCAGGCAGATGTCCCCGGCGCGGCCGGCATTTGGCGAGATCTGACCAACAATGTGAACGAGTTAGCGGGCAACCTGACCCGCCAGGTACGCGCAATTTTTGATGTCGCCACTGCGGTGACCGATGGCGATCTGACCCGCAGCATCGATGTCGAAGCACGGGGCGAAGTCGCGGCGCTCAAGGACAACCTGAACCAAATGATCCGCACACTCGCGGACACTACCAAGATCAACGAACAGCAAGATTGGCTCACAACGAACCTAGCGCGCTTTACCCGACGCCTGCAGGGACAGCGCGACTTGCTCACAGTGGCAGATCTGGTTCTCTCCGAGCTCGCTCAACTATTGAATGCGCAGCACGGTGCGTTCTTCATGACCAGAAACATGGCGGGCGACTTGTACCTGGAACTCTTCGCCTCCTTCGCGATGACCGAACGCAAGCAGCTCGCCTCGCGTTTCGCATTTGGCGAGAACATCGTCGGTCAAACCGCGCGAGAGAAAAAGCGCATCCTCGTGTCGGACGTGCCGAGCGACTATGTACGAATCTCATCATCGCTCGGTGAAGCGAAACCCGTGAATCTCGTCGTGGCGCCGATCCTCTTTGAAGACAGCGTCAAGGGGGTCATCGAACTCGCGTCCTTCCAGGCATTTACTCCTACTCAACTAGATTTTCTCGATCAACTACTCGAAAGTCTTGGCATCGTCGTCGCAACCATCGAGGCGACCATGCGCACCGACGACCTCCTGCGTCAGTCCCAGACGATGGCGGAAGAGCTTCAGACCCAACAAGAAGAGCTCCAACAGACCAACGAGGAGCTTGAGGAGAAAGCTCGACAGCTCACCGCCCAAAAAGACGAAGTTGAAACAAAGAATAGCGAAGTGGAACTGGCGAAACAGGAGCTCGAAGAAAAGGCTGAGCAACTTGCTCTCACCTCTCGCTACAAGTCCCAGTTCCTCGCGAACATGTCTCATGAGCTCCGCACTCCGCTCAACAGCTTACTGATCCTTTCCCGACAACTCGCAGACAACCATCAAGGCAATCTCGACGACAAGCAGGTCGAGTACGCAAGTACAGTTCATCAAGCAGGAGCGGACCTTCTCTCGCTCATCAACGAAATCCTTGACCTGGCCAAGATTGAATCAGGGACAATGGGCGTTGAAACGACCGACGTATCATTCGCTGATCTTCAACTCTACCTAGAGCGCTCGTTCGAGCGTGTCGCGGAAGAGAAAGCACTCTCATTTGACGTGGAACTCGCAGAAGACTTGCCAAGTCATCTGACCACTGACGACATGCGTCTCAAGCAGGTGCTGCGCAATCTGGTCTCCAACGCGCTCAAATTCACGCCAGAAGGCGGAGTGCACATTCACTTCAGTAAAACCACTGTCAAGACGCCCCGAGGAACCCAAGAGGAAGCCGTTATCTTCAGTGTGAAAGACGACGGCATCGGCATTGCTCAGGACAAGTTGCAGATTATTTTCGAGGCCTTCCAACAGGCTGACGGCAGCACCAGTCGTCGCTACGGCGGAACTGGTCTGGGACTGTCCATCAGTCGAGAAATTGCCAAACTCCTCGGCGGCGAACTGACGGTGACCAGCACCGAAGGACAGGGCAGCATCTTTCAGCTGATTCTTCCCCTCGTCTATCGCCAAGGTCTCACTTTGTCCGCAGGTCATCAGTCAGTTGAACGCGGCTTGCCGGCGGCACTACAGCGACCAAGCACCCCGCCAGCCCCCACTCCTCCCGTGCACGCAAGCCAAACCACGGTGGCGGATGATCGAACCAACCTTGAGCCAGGAGACCGCGTGCTTTTGGTGATCGAGGACGACGCAGTCTTTGCAGCCATCCTTCGTGACATGGCTCAAAAACGCGGATTCAAATGCCTGGTTGCCCTGACGGCAGAAGAGGGCCTGAGCTTGTCCAAGGCCCACCGACCAGATGCGATCAGCCTCGATCTCGCACTGCCCGATATGGATGGTTGGGTCGTACTCGACAGACTCAAGCACGATTCTGCCACCCGCCATATTCCTGTGCATATCGTGAGTGCCAAGGCCGATAAGCGGCGCGGCTACGATTGTGGAGCGCTGGCAGTTCTCGAAAAGCCGGTCACCCAAGACGCCATCGATATGGCTTTGACTGAGCTTCAGGCACTTCTCAATCAGCGGATTCGCAAGTTACTCCTCGTTGAAGACGATGACGTCCAACGAAAAGCAGTGATCGAGCTTATCGGGGAAGATGACTTGGAGATTACCGCCGTCGCGCACGCAGAGGAAGCACTCGAACTCTTAGAAACAACCCGTTTTGACTGCATGGTGCTCGATCTCACGTTGCCTGGAATGAGCGGGCTGGAGTTCATCCAAGAGCTTCGGTCTAAGGCCGGCCTCAAGCGACTACCAATCATCGTGTATACGGGTAAGGAGCTCTCCAAAGAAGAGCAGCTTGGCCTTTCCCAGGTGGCAGAAACGGTGATCATCAAGGACGTCCGCTCACCCGAACGCCTGCTCCAAGAGGCGGCGCTTTTCCTCCACCGTCCCGAGGCCAGTCTTCCCGAGGCGAAGCAAAAGCTGTTGCGCAGTCTCGTCCACGGTGATCCAGCATTGCAAGACAAGAAGGTTCTTGTCGTGGACGATGACGTGAGAAATATCTTCGCGGTCACCGCTGTACTTGAACAACACAAGATGAAAGTACTGCACGCGGAGAACGGTCGTGAATCCCTCAACCAACTTCAGCAGAACCGAGACATCGACGCTATCCTCATGGATATCATGATGCCGGAGATGGATGGTTACGAGGCGATGCGCCACATCCGCAAGGACCCGGCCAATAGTGGCCTACCCATCATCGCGCTGACTGCCAAAGCAATGAAGGGTGACCGCGAGAAGTGCATCGAAGCAGGTGCGTCCGACTATGTCACCAAACCGGTCGATCCCGATCAACTGATATCCCTACTACGAGTCTGGCTTTACAGGTGAGCTCTTCAGATCCACAGGTGCACAGTCTCCTGGCGGCGCGCGCCCGCGCCCAGGCGCGAGGTGCGCCTGAGATCCAGAGTCTTGAGGACCTGGAAATCGACCTTCTCCTGACGGCACTGGCGCGTTACTTCGGCTACGATTTTCGAAATTACGCGCGTGCTTCCTTGAAGCGAAGAATCGCGCGCGTGGTGCAAGAACAGAACGTCAGCACGATCAGCGCCCTGCAAGAACGGCTCTTGCACCAACCAGACCAATTGCGCAACTTCATCAGCACCCTGTCTGTGCACGTGACGTCGTTGTTCAGGGACCCGCACTTCTACAGGTCTTTACGCGAAAACGTGCTCCCGATTCTGCGGACTTACCCCTTCGTCAGGGTCTGGGTCGCTGGTTGCGCAACGGGGGAAGAAGTCTACTCCTTGGCGATTCTTTTCGAGGAAGAAGGTCTCAGAGATAAGGTCCGCATTTACGCGACGGACATCAGCGACGAGCTTCTCGAACAGGCGAAAGAAGGGCGCTTCGGGCTCGACCGGATGCAGCTCTACACCCAAAACTATCAGAGAGCTTCGGGTAAGCGCGACTTCTCCTCCTACTATCGAGTGCGCGGGGAATTCGCCTACTTTGATGATTCACTCAAAAAGAACCTCGTTTTCTCTCAGCACAATCTCGCCGCAGACGCGGCATTCAACGAATTTCAGTTGGTGAGCTGTCGCAATGTGATGATCTACTTTGATCAAGAGCTTCGCAAACGAGTCCACAGTCTGCTTTACGACAGCCTCAGTAATTTCGGTGTCTATTGTTTGGGGTCGCGTGAGTCGATTCGATTTACGCCAATGGAGGCACAGTTTGAGACGCTCGATGAGAGAGAAAAAATCTACCGGAGAACCCGTTAATGCCTTGTGCCCTCATCGCGATTGGAGCTTCGGTTGGCGGCCTGGAAGCCATATCTACAATCCTGGGTGGACTTCCTGAGGGTTTTCCGGCGGCGATCGCTATCGTGCAGCACCGCCGCGCCGATAGCGATTCGCGCCTTGAATCCTTGCTCGCCGCCAAGTGCGCTCTGACCGTTCACGTGACCGACGACAAAGACCCGATTGAAGCCGGCCATGTCTACGTGGGTCCCCCCGACTACCATCTGCTCGTCGACGGTGATGTCTTCAGTCTATCGATTGACGAACCCGTCGGTTGGTCGCGGCCCTCGATCGACGTGCTCTTCGAGTCGGCAGCTGACGCACGCCACCGGCCTCTTGTTGGCGTCCTTTTGACCGCGGCCAGCTCTGACGGAGCTCAAGGGATGGTCGCGATTGCGAAGCAAGGAGGTGTGACGATTGTTCAGGACCCTGAAGAAGCGGAAAGTCCCATTGCTCCCCTTGCGGCGATCGCTCGCACTCCCATCGACCACGTCATACCTGTAGCAGAGATTGCTCCACTGCTATTGCGTTTGGTGACGAGTCCGCCCGCGCCTCCGTGACGCACCGGCCCGACAAATACGTCAATTCTGTCGCAATTTGCCACAGAATTGATGCTTTTTGCTACACAATTAGGATGCCGTTCTCAATCAAGCCTACGCCAGCTAACGTAACGATGCGACTGATGAGATCCCATGGACACAAGAAACAAATTCTACAAGTACGGAGCTGATGGGCTCACGTTCATCGTGGAGGTCGTGGAGCGTTTCTTTGATGACCACTGCCCGCAGCTGGCAGCGGCGCTGGCGTACTACGCAATTTTCTCGATCCCGCCGTTGCTGATTCTGAGCGTAGTCGTGATCGGCACCTTCCTCGACGCCTCAAGCGTGGCCAAGGTGATCTGGCAGAGCACTTCTGGATTCCTCACGCCGAAGGTAGCTCGCCAGCTCGTCTCCATGTTAGAACAGGCCAATAACTTTGCAAAAACCGGCCCGTGGTGGAGCGTCGGGCTCTCCGTTTTTGGCGTCGCATTTGGAGCGACGCGTGGCTTCTATCAGCTACAAACTGCTCTCAATCGTGCCTGGTCGATTCACCCTGACCCAGACAAGAACATCATCAAGGAATTCATTCTTAAGCGACTTTTGTCGTTTGCGATGGTGGCAGTCACCATTCTCCTTCTCACTCTTCTCATCGCCACCGCCGCGTTCATACGCTTCTTCGGCGGCCATCTCGAACCGTTCATTCCTGACTTCGTCATGTCAACGCTTGCGTGGGGTTCGGGCATCTTCGCCTCTTTGATCATCACCACCGGTGTTCTCGCCGCGATTTACAAATACTTGCCTGATGCGCGTATCTCCTGGAGCCAAGTGTTACCAGGCGCGTGTTTCGCGGCGGTGCTCTTTCAAGGCCTGCAATCGCTCACGACTTTCTATCTGAGCCAACTCAAGCTCAACGAAACTTTCGGGCAGGCTGGATCATTCGCGCTACTACTTGTCTGGCTCTATGTGTGCGCCAACGTCGTATTCCTGGGGGCAGAGTTCGCACAGGTTTGGTCGCGTCGCCGAGGAAATCCTGTGCGCCCTGACGATGGCGCCGTTCAGGACCGCCCGACTGTGGCGGATCTGCTCGCGACAAAGCTTCAGAAGAAACTAGATGCCCTGCGATAGCGCTCTGTCCGGGCGGCGCGACAATGGAACACTCTTTGCTTTACACTCACCAAGTTCAACACTGGAGATTCCATGGCCAAGATTGCAATGCCCTTGGGGCAAGACTTCGAAGACGACGAGTTCAAGATCCCGTACGACAGGCTACGCGCGGCACACCACGAAGTCGTGGTGATAGGCTCAAACCTCGGCGAAACTCTCCAGGGCAAGAATCGTAAGATCATCGCGACCGTGCAGTCGACGCCCGATCAGGTGGAACCTGAACAGTTCGACGCGTTAGTCATTGCCGGAGGATACTCACCTGACCACTTGCGCATCGATCCCCTCATGGTCGACTTCGTGCGGCGCTTTGCAGCGCTAGAACGGCCGCTGGCCGCGATTTGTCATGGTCCTCAGCTCTTGATTGAGGCGGACTTGGTCGCCAACAGAAAGCTCACGTCGTGGCCCTCCGTTCGAAAAGACTTGCAGAATGCAGGCGCTGTTTGGGTCGACAAGGCTGTCTGCATTGACGGGACATTGATCAGTTCGCGAAACCCTGACGATTTGGAGGAGTTCTCGCAGGCCGTGCTGCAGCACCTCGCACCAAATTCTCGGATCGGCCTCGACGACACCTGGATCACGTGAGGTCGCCCTCTCCGCCCGCTCCTTCAGGGACCCTTGAGCGACTCGGGAAGGCCAGCTGGAGCCTCGTAGGGATATTGGCGGTCGTTGCAGTGTTCTGCGCACTGCTGGTATTCCTGCGACTTGCGGTATTGCCCGCGGTGTTCGGGCTTCTCATCACTGCATTGATTTCGCCGATCGCGGAGTTGATCCGCAAGATCCGTGTGCCTCGTGCCTTGGCCGCTGCACTTTCCCTTATCCTCGCCCTTGGCGTGGTGGGAGGGCTGGGAACCTTATTTGGGGTAAGCGTCGCCGGTGAATTCTCAGCGCTTAAAGAAAGCGTCACGGAGGGTTATCGAGAGCTGATCAATTGGCTCGCCGACTCCGCATCCGTTCCCCGCGAACAGCTCGACCTGTGGGTCCAGGATCACGTCGACGAGGTCACAGAAAGCCTGGCCTCTTTCAACGCGAAAACCTTCACGCGCCTTGCTGGCGTGATGCAGGGTTTGACCATCGCTGGTCTCAGCCTGGTCTTCGCTTGGTTCTTTACTTGGGACGGGGACAAGCAATTCAAGGGCGTGGTGAATCTCTTTCCAAGCCGCAACCACAGGCACCTGCGCGAGATCGGGGAACGGATCTGGACGGCACTCAGTGGCTACGTTCAAGGAGTTCTATTGGTTGCAACGGCCGACGCCCTGCTCCTCGGTTTGGGTCTGTGGATCATCGGTGTCCCTCTCGTACTGCCTTTGATGTTACTCATGTTTCTCTCGGCATTCGTGCCTTACCTGGGCCCGCTAGTAGCAGGCGCAATGGCAGGTCTGGTGGGGCTCTCGGAAGGCGGACTCACCATGGCGGCATTGGCAATGGGTGTCTCTCTCATTGTTCAACAAATCGAGGGCAATCTCCTTCAACCTTTCATCATGAGCAGAACCGTCGAACTGCATCCGGCCTTGGTCCTGACCGCTCTCACCGTCGGTGGCGTGGTGGGAGGGATCACGGGTGTGTTCCTCGCCATCCCAGTGGCTGCGACGCTCAAAGTAGTGCTGCTCTATTTCAGAGAAGGTGATTCTGATGGCGCAGGCGAATCGGTCGAAACAAGCGCGCCTCAGTGAGGCACCTGGTTGAGTCACTTTTGTAAGTATTCACGAAGAATCCTCACGGTTTCCGGGAGTTTTCGTACAATCATGGTTGGCACAACGATTGCTCTATCTAGGGTATGGCAAAGAACACAGAACAAGACATCAAACAACTTAACTCATTCCTTCGTGGGGAACTCTCTGCGGTGGAAACCTACCAACAGTGCATCGAGAAGGTGGAGAATGAAAATGTTCGCTCACAACTCCTCGGTCTCCAAGAATCACACCGTACTCGTGTGGTCCTTCTTAAGGAGCGGGTCGTCGCTTTGGGCGGAAGCCCCGAAGAGTCAGCCGGAGCGTGGGGTGGCTTGGCGAAGCTCGCTGAGGGAGGCGCGAAAATGTTCGGAGCTGCCGCAGCAGTCTCAGTGCTGGAAGAGGGCGAAGACCACGGTCTCAGCGACTACCGCAACGATCTCGAGAACCTCTCCCCCGCCGAGCGACTCTTCGTGGAGTCGAAGCTACTCCCCGAACAACAGAAGAGCCACGACGTACTCAGTAGAATCGACAAAGCTCTTTGAGTGAAATGAGCTCCCTGGTGAGCGATGTAACGAATGGGGGCGCTATCCCGCTTGGTTTTTTCGAACCCCACGCGGAATAGCGCCCCTCATATTTTCCTTGAGACTACTTACTCGTGGGCAATCTTCTTGTCCGTGAAGAGATAGTCCTTCAGCTCGTCGTTGAATTTGGGGTCACGTCGGCGAATCCATTCGAGAACCATTGCTGCGTGCTCTTTCTCCTCGTCCCTGTTGTGCTTCAAGATCGCCTTCAGCTCCGCGTCTTTGCACGCGTCCATGCGCTGATTGTACCAGTCGACAGCCTCCAGCTCTTCCATGAGCGAAGTGATAGCCCGATGCATATCGCGGGTTTCATCGCTGAGTTCATCAATCGGTTCGTGGTAGCCCTCGTTGGACATATTCTTTCGTTCTCCTTAGATACTGGGACGAGACAGCACGCGAAGGAATGCGGGCGGCCTGAGTGCACCCCGAAGATAGAGGATGCCCGACAAATGGGAACAGCATCCGTGGCAGTCCTTCATTTACTGTACGAATCACCTAGTGGGAGCGCTGCGAGGCAAAATGCCTCGACCGAACCTGCTAGCGCGACAATAGGCACCAACTTCATGAAGAAAACACGAGAGAACTTCTGTTTTCATTCGCTGGCGCGCTCCTTGCTAACTGGTTCTTGTGCCACCCCGGATCCTCTTCCCCCTACCCCTCTTGCTCTGCCTACTTTGGAGCAGCATCAGCTATGCTGAAGGGACAGGCTCTGGTGCGGAAGAACGATCTGTAGCGCGAGAACTCGCTTACTCTGCAAAAACTCACTTTGACGCGGAGGAGTACGAGAGTGCTGCGGAGGACGCTGAAGCGGCATATCGCCTCGTTCCGGCCCCAACACTGGCGCTTCTTGCGGCCCGCGCCAAGGCGCGTCTGGGAAAGTGGAATGCAGCGCTGATGCTCTATCGAGCAGCAGCAAGCCCCACTGATCTCAGCGAGAGTCTGGCTTTCGCCGAAGCAAGAACGACCGCAGGAAAAGAACTCGCAGAGCTCGAGGCGCGAATGCCACAGGTGCGAATTCATCCGCCTGCGCGGCAAGACGGCAAGGTGTTGATCGACGAAACCATCATCGTGCCAAGCACCTACGGTGTGTGGTTCCCCTACGATCCAGGAGTCCACACCCTGACCTGGGTGTCTAGCAATGGAGAAAGAATCAGTCGCGATGTTTCCTTTATCGCAGCTAAGCGTCAGGAACTGCGCATTGCAGTTGCCGCCGAGAGCCCGGGAAGAAGACGCGAGCGAATTTGGAGCTACGTGGGTTTCGGGACTGGAGCTGTCGGAGTTGGGCTCGGCATTGGTTTGGGTATAGCCGCCCTCGATCAAGAACAGCAGCTCTCTGATGCCTGCGACGGATTCTCGTGCCCCCAGCAGGAGTCCGAGAATATTCAAAACTATAAGAATCTAAGAACAGCCTCGACTGTGAGCTATGTTGCTGGTCTCACCGGAGCTGCAGCAGGCGGCTTCCTGCTTTGGCGCTCACTCAGAAGTGATGATGAGCAGCTGCAAGTCCAGCTGAGCGCTTCCCTTGACTCGCTGCACCTCTCGGGAGCCTTCTGATGCCCGGCTTGATCGACTGCACCAGACTCATCGTGTTGCTCGCGCTACCGTCGCAGGCTTGCGTCACATTCGACCACGCCCCTTATGAGGTCACGGCTGAAAGCATTCCTGTCGATATCGCGGACGAAGCGCCTTCGTCGCCCCAGCCCACCGATCCCGTCACCCCTGCCCCATTCGAGCCCACAGAATCGGCGGACTGTCCCGACTTCTGTCACGGTGGCTGCGACGGCAATGAATGTCTGATCGATTGCAGCCTGCAAGACTGTGAAGAATCTTTGTTCGTCTGCCCCGCGCAGATGAGCTGTCATCTCGTTTGCGGAGCAAAGGAGAGCGGCTGCAAAAGCGCCACGTTGCGCTGCGAATCAGGCACCAATTGCACGACTACTTGTACTGCAAAGAACGCTTGCGAGAAGCTCCTGATGGTTTGCGCAAACGATGACTGCAGCCTGACCTGCGAGCTCGAGGGAAGCTGCAAGAAGGGCGAACTTGCTTGCCCACCGGACTCAAGCTGCTCGGTCAGTGTTTGCGGAGATGAGGATCGACCGAAGTGCAGCGCCCCCCAAGACTGTCTCCAGGCTTTCGCCTGTCAGGAGACGGAAGAAGAGGACGATTGATATGTCCAACCAAAACATCGCACAAGAAAACACCACCCCACTCAATGCGGCCGAGACACTGAATGCCTCCACTTCCTGTCCTGCTCAGCAGTGGGTGGGGGAGGATTATCGGCTCATTGAGCAGCTCGGTGCCGGCGCCATGGGTACTGTGTGGCGCGCACGCGACGAACGACTCGGTCGCATGGTCGCGCTCAAACTTGTTCACACGGCAGGGCTAGACGCAAACGACTTGGATCGAGTCCACCGCGAAGCGCGACTGACCGCAAGCGTTGACCACGCCAATGTGGTGACGGTCCATGACACCGGTACAACGGCCGCAGGCGATTTCTACATGGTGATGGAGCTGTTGGATGGCGAAGATCTACTCGATTACACACAGCATAGTGGGCAACGCACGGCTGAAGAAACTGTCCAACTCTTGTTGCCAGTTCTCGCGGGAATGAAAGCAGCCCATCGAGTCAATATCCTTCATCGAGACATTAAGCCCGCCAATGTCTTCATCGCCAACATAGACGGACGAAGGGTACCTAAGCTGGTGGATTTCGGAGTAGCTCTTCGCGCCGATCAGCCAAGCTCCCATCGCCTGACCCAAGCGGGGCATCTTCTCGGAACGCCGCTCTACATGGCGCCCGAACAACTTGAGGGAGCTGCCAATGTGGCAACAACCACCGACATTTGGGCCTTCACCATTGTGCTTTATGAAGCGCTGTGCGGCCAGGTCCCTTTTCAAGGAGGCAACTTATCCAGCCTCTTCTTGAACATCCTCACTGAAGAACTCCCTGCTTTAGAAGAAAGCCTTGGTGACAAGGATCTCGACTACATTCTCCAAAAGGGAGCCTCTAAAAATGCAGAAGACCGCTGGCAGAGCGCAGACGAAATGGCGCAGGCTCTGGTCCACTGGCTGTTGGAGCGCGGAGTGACACGTGACGTGAGCGGTGACCCCATCGACAAGTGGCTTCAGGAACCAGCAACGGCGATCAGCTGGCGGCCCTCGCGCAGCAGTTCGGCGCGTTCGACACTCACTTCTCTGGCAGATTGGCAACGAGCGGCATCAAGCGGGCTGCGACGGATCTCAGATCATGGCAAGAGGCAATTGACCTTAGCCGTTGGTGTCCCCCTGGTGATCTTTGGTGCCCAGGCCTGGGCCACCGACGCACCGGAAGAACCAGGAGCGCCATCGGAAATTGTGGAGCTTCCGGCGAAGGGACCGCTAGAGCTCAGCTCTCGGGACGACGTTCACTCTTCCTTCTCCGACGGCGAAGGCGAATCAAACCAAGCTGTTGTCACGGATAGCACAAGCAGCCCAAAAACAGCGCTACCGGGAGCTGTTGGGAAACAGAGCAAGCCTCAGGCCTCCACCGCCGGGGCAAACACTTCAAAAAAGCCGGCTCGGGCGGCCGCCGCTGCTACCCAGAACGACCATGGAGCCGCGGGAAAAAACATCGACCCTTATTGGGGCTTCTGATCGACTGTCGGCACTCGTCCCGATCGAACTGCACGTCCCGATCGAACTGCACGGCGACATCGAACTGCGCGGCGCCATCGAACTGCGCGGCGCCGAAAAAAGTGGCGTAGCGCCAACTCGAGTGGTCAGCGCAAACAAAGCAAGCGCCCAGGAGTCAGGTCCACAAAGGAGTCAGACCAGCAAAGCAAAGGCGCGTTAGGCGCTCAGAGAGTCGGAGGAGACTTCAGCGCGCGATCGTAACCGTGCTACCTCATCGACCGCTGGGCTGAGAGCCCTTGCGGGTCCGAACTGAAGCCGCAATTGAATCCCGCGAAAGAAGGCTTCATGACTGGCACGTTCGAGCAGCTCCCAGCCAACAGCCTCACTCGGACATCCCGCGCGTACACTGATCACAATCTCGGCGGAATCCAATGCTTGAAGCCGGGAGGCTAGAGCCAACATGATGGCCCATCGCGGTTCAAAGTCCCCATGATCACCGAGCATGACGAGTCCAACTCGGGCCGGAGGCAAAGTACCAAGTCTCTGCACAAACCGGCTGGAGAACTCATCGAGGCTTTCTGCACCACCCTGAGCGAACAGTCGTTGATTGCTGCTCACCAGAAGCGGGATTCTGTCTTCAAGTGCGTCTGACTCGACGATGGCAAGTCGTTCGATTCGGGGTTCCGCTTGAATATGAAAGCTCTCAGTCATCAACTTCATTGTGAACCCTGAATAAGCAGATATCGTGCCAATCGGATAACACTCTTGAGACGCCGAGTTGCGGGGACTTTTAGGCAACAATCCCTGAGAAAGCGGGGTATTTCGTCACGTTTCGTGTGACGGCTGAGGCACAATTGAACACTCAATAGCGATATCTCCACACCCAATCCAAGAGGCTCGTCCCTCTGTCGCCCACCGTGGCAGACAACGAATGACCACCAATCAAGCGCAACTCCAAGGAGAGTAGCGTCCGATCAGGGCTCTTGCCCGGACTGGGTTCCTGCAAATTGTAGCCAACCTCCGCGCTGAGCGAGTTGGTCAGCTGAATCACCACTTCGGGCCGCACATTTCCCGACTCACCGCCTGCCACCCGGGTACTCAGGTCAATCCCTTCAATCCGGCTGAGAGCTTGATTGAACCCCTGAGCGGCGACGCTGCCCCCGACAGCCGCTGCCTGATTTGCGCCGTCTGTTTGCTCACCTCCTGATCCGACGCTCTCCAGTCCCGCGGTGTCGCCGAACAAGAGCAGGCTCAACACTTGGCCCTTCGGCAGCGGAGGATCGGAAGTGAGCGTCATCTCCCCACTTTTCACTGGCCCCTCGAAACGAGCGATCACAGTAATCCCTTCCGACGATTCCCAGCGAGCGTTAGCCACGATCACTGGATTGTCTGGTTCCGCGGGCTGAAAGGTGATGGTTCCCTCACGCACCTCAAACATCCGCCCGTTGATTTCGATTCTGCCGCGGGCAAGATTCAGTTGTCCTTGGATCCGCACGTCTTCATTGGCGAGCGCAGCAACCCGAAGCTTGCCTCCAATCTGAATCCGCCGTGTCGGGCCCTGTTGTAGCCAAAACTCACGCCCCAGATCGACTGCCAGCTCCACGCTCCACGGGTCATCTTGAGTGGGTTCTTCGATAGGCTGAAGGGCCACTTCGATCCAGTCGCCCTGCTGGTCGACGGTTCCGACCTGAATGTGCTCATCTGCATCCAGCGTCTGTATCTGACCGGTAGGCAGCTCTGGAAACGCCAATTGAAACTCGTTGACGTTCGTGTCGATGGCGATCTTCTGCTGATCCCAATCGAACTTGAATTTGTTTTGTATGTCGCCCCAGAACTCCCCGATCCCCATCCCTAACAGCGAAACGGGAAGGCGCTCATCCCGCTCCACGATGACGCGCAGTTCAGCGCTTTCGGGCTGGAGGCCGTTCATTTTCGCTTTCGCCTCCAACCTGCCCTTGCCACTGGTACCTCGAAACGAGGCGTTCTTGAGGTTGATGTTTCCCTCGCGATCCCACACCAAATCGAGATTGATGTCCTGCAGCCTTTGACCAACAGATGGCACCTGAACACGTCCGTCTCGGATCTGGACAGTCGCATCAACCCTCCTCTCCTGAGCCTTTTGGCTGGCTCGGATCTGCGCACTCAATCGTCCCCCCAAGCCCGGGAGTTCTGAACTCACCAAGGGACGGAGAAGTTGCAGCGGAACGTCCGTCGCTTTCAGCTCCCCACTCATTGACTCGCCAAGTACAGGCAGCCACGCTTTTGACGCTTCAAGGCCCATGGTTCCTTTTCCTTCCAGGAAGAAGTCGTCGTTGCGCAGGTGCACTTCTCCCTTGATCTGCTCGGCGTTCGCACTCATTTTCACTTGAGTGCCTTTCAGCGAAATGCCCCGGACTAAGACATCCCCCAACTCAAGCTGAGCCTGCGCCCGCCGCCCAGGGGTCCCCCAACCATCCACATCGAGTTCGAGATTGACTGGTCCGCGAATGTTTTGAAGTTCCAACGCCCCCACGGCCTCAAGCGGAAAGCTTCGGAGCTGCGCACTCATACTCAAAGCCCCCAGCTCTGGACGAAGCTTCCGCGAATTCCAAGGGGCCACAAGCGTGCCTTCTGAAACGAGAGATTCGCCAACTTTCCCCGTGAGCTCAGTTTCCCAGATCAGCTTGTTGCTGTCGTAGGCTGCAGTCGCCCCGCCAGATAAGCGAATCTCTGACTCCTGTTGTGTCGTATGCCAATCGGAAAAGTGCAGCGAGATCTGCGCCTCCGGATGGTCCAAGGTCCCCTTCGCGGAAAAGCGACCACCCCATACACCTCGGACGCCCTCGATCTGGGCTAGCTTCGGCCAAGTCGCCACATCGCGACGAGGCACCCCTCCGCGCACCGCAAAGCGCAGCTTGCGCAAGTCCTCAAGCGACCGGATGGCCATCAGCTGATCCAGACTTCCCTCCACTCGAGTTCGAACCCTCAACCATGGTTTTTTCCCCAGGTCGATCAGACGCACGCTTGCGATGGTTCTCTGCCGCGACGGATTGTGGCGAAGTCGCACATCCAGATCGACGTCTTCAAGCGACTCACGGGACAATCCATCTTTCAGGCCATTTTCGGCAGGCCTCGTGAACACGAGCTTCAGGCCGGTCGTCGCTACCCTCGATGCAAAACGCGGCGTCGCACCGACTTCGTTGCGTTTCAAGCGAACCCGGGTGTTCAGGTGTCCTTCAGCTTGCCAGCCTTTTGGCAGCAACGCTCGCGAGGCCTCCCGGAGGGGACCCTCCGCATTCAACTTCAAGCGAAGTAGGTGTTGCCACCAAACCTGCGGATCGCTCCAAACAGCACGAGAGGGTAAGGCGAATTGCGCCTCAGCATCGACTTCAAAGAACTGCCTCTTCACATCAGCCATCTCGTAAAGGCGCAGAAACAAGGTCACGACCTTCCCCTCACCGACAACATCGAGTGACAGTCGAAGAGGCGTTAAGGGCGGGACCGGCGCCTGACTCTCCTCAATGAGCTGCTCGTCGACCACAATCTCGGTCCCTTCAACGCGAATCCTCCCCTTCATTCCTGCTGAATCCAGGGAGGCATCTACGTCAGCGTCGACCTGCCCGGACACGGGCAATTTCATCCCCACCAGCTCTCCGACTTGAAACAACGACACGTTACGTAACGAGCCCTTGAGGCGAATGTTCTGCCCTTGAATCGACCCCGAAAGGTTCCCGTCAGCGATCCCGCTCAAAGACACGTCCTCAAACGCGATTTCTGACCATCTACGCTCAGCGAGCCCAGAGAGACACCAATTCGGTTGCCCGCCCTGGACAGTTCTCCCTCGAAATCTGAGGCTCGAAACCTCGAACCCTCGAACCCGATGTCGCCCTCGACACGAGCGAGCAGACCGCGTCCCGTCCCTCTCACTTCGACGTGCGCCTGTGAAAGTGAACCGTCCACCCGCGCGTGAAATTGCTCAACTCTCTCCTGATCAATTGCCAGGCCCTTTCCTTCGACCACTGCGCGAATTCGAGGATTCGTCCACTCCCCGCTTGCTCTTGCCTCCACTGTCAGTGACTTCGCGCCGAGACCAAGATTGGTCTGAAGCCCCTGGAGTCTCGCCTTCACCTCCGCGTCCAACGTCTGAGAATTCAAGCTCACCTCCCCCGAGAATTGAACCTCACCATCCAGGTGTTGCAGCTGGGGCACATACGGCACAGCGTGACTTGCTTGGAGTTGCCCGGAAACGAACACGCGATCGATCTCTCCTGAAGGCTCAATGTTCGTCTCGACGGTAATCCTTGTCTCTCCCTGCTCGCGAAGACTTTGCGCTTTGACAGCCAACTCACCATCCTCAAGACTCGCCTCGAAATTGAGAGCAGGAATCGGTTGGTTCTTGGCAGAAAACGAGGAAATCTCTCCGCGGACCTGGCCGGAATAGCGCTGCAGCCCGGCCAGATCATCACCTGCAACCCGCGTTGCCTCAAACTTCGCATCCGCGTTCAAAGGCGAGACCTGTTCAACGCCGAAACTACTCAGGTCGAGCTGCTTGAGGGAAAGTGTCCCATCAAGCGTCCAGTCCTCACCGTGCTGAGCATGCCCCTGGACGGACAATCGTGCATCGTCGTACTCCGCCTCTAGCTTCGCTTCGATGTCACTGAGATTCCCGGACGCCTCAAGCTCAAAGTCCAGCGGTGCGGTCAGCGCTAAGTCGATTTTTCGCGCTTCGGCCGCAGCGAAGGACCCCTTAATCAGGAGCTCGAACTCCTCACGATCTTGATGTGCATCAATGAAAACTTCTGACTCCCCCGCATTCAGTTCAATGACGCTATCGCTTGAAAGGGTCTGCAAAACGGAAGCGTTGCTGGAGGCGGCACTATCTTCGTGAAACACGATCCGCGTCTTGCCCTGCAGCTTGAAGGGTGTTTCGTATTGATGGGGCTCGCGCAACTTCGCCACCAGCTGGACATCTTGAATCTTCAAATCCTCTGCCACCGAAAGCGAGAGGTCGAGCGAATCAATCTGAGCATCGAGCAAAGAGTCATCGGCCAGCTTCCCGTGGACCCAGCCGTCATCCAAGTGAATTGAATCAAACGAAATCGCGACAGGGCGGCTCGATGTACTCGGTTGACTGGGCGGTGGAGTCAATGCCTCAATGAAAGCAACTTCGCCCTGAGAATTCTGTGACACATCAAGATGAAGGTGCCCCGCCCTCAACTCCTCGATGTTGATATCAAGAGACGGGTCGCTCGAGAGGATTTCCTGCACCAGTCCTAGCCATGACAGTTCCGCAGACACGTCGTACAGATGCACAAGCCCGCGTCCCGAAGCGCCTTGCAGGCGCGCATCAACACCGCTGAACCCGTCCCAGCTGATCGAGTCGATGTGGGTAATTTCGATGTTTCCGGCGACAACTCCTGCAAGAATCTGATTCACAGGCTCACGAATCACTCCCGGGCGCGCAAAAACGAACGCCAAGACTGCGCCGACGAGTAGGACGACTGCTGCGAGTCCCCCCAAAGTCCATAAAAGAATCCCCCGAAGAACCCTCCACACCCGACCCTTCGAGGTCTTCGGCGAGTTCGCCCTCTCTTCGGGCGGGGACGTTTGCGACGAACGGCTCAAAACGCTTCTCCAATACTGAGTGAAAGAGCAATGGGTAGGCCGAATACGTCAGTGGGAACGCCTTCCCCGGCATCGCTGCCCAGCGTCTGCAAACCCGGGATACGATACCCAATGTCAAAACGAACCGGCCCGACAGGCGTCGAATAACGAGCGCCAAGTCCGCACGACAGATGGAGTCGATCGAATCGAAACTGCAAAATTTGTGGCGCCACATCTGCTGCGTCACAAAAAGTCGCCCCATGAAGAGCGCCCACAATAGGAAATCTAAGCTCTGCCGAAAGCTCCCATCGAGTTCTGCCGCCGAGTGGCAAGAGACAGGTCTCCGGGTTGGATGCAGGATCGCTTTCACATTCAGCTGCAATGTCGGGCGCCTGAAGCGCTGGCACGTAGAAGGGAATGACCCCGTGAGGCCCAATCCCTCGAAGCCCGTAACCTCGGTTTGAATTCGGCCCACCAGCAAAAAATGAGCGAAAAAGGCTGATCTGTGTGTCTCGCACCCAAGCGGAGCGTGTGACTCCCGGGTTGGGTCGCCCATCTTTGGTATTCAGAGTGTCCCCCCAATCAAAGGGAAAGAGGAGCCCGACACCAGCACGTAGCGCGAGGGTCCACTGGGCCCAGAGTGGTAAGTAGCTTCGAATCTCCGGCTCGAGGCGGAGGTCCGTCGCTTGGCCTCCCAATGGCCCGCCGGCAAACTCAACAGACGCACTGGCAGCTAGGCCTCGCGTCGGGAACAGTACGTCGTTTCTTGTGTCGAAACGCCCGTAGATTTCCACGGATGAGATGGTCAGCGAACGAAGATCCGGATCCAGATCGCCACGGTACGCGAACGGCTGTGAGGTCGTCAGCGCATACTGAGGAGAGACGAACCCGTGAGTGCCAAAGGTTCGCTCAAGAGCAAATCTGCCTTGAAACTCACGGTACCCCAACACGGGAGCGTCCGCGTCCACATACGGACTCAGCAGCAGCGGATACATTTCGAAGCCACCACCGAGAATGCCATCCGTACGCGCTTCCACGAGCTGTGGCTGCCTCAGTTCAACATCAGTCTCGATGAAGAAAAGGACATCTGTCGGCCAGGTCAGCGCCTGAAGTCGTGTCGGATAGAAGGCAGCCCCAGGCTTGGCGCGGATACTAAACTCGCGAAGTCCCCCCAGTAGATTCTGGCTCCGCCAGCCCAGGCGGCCATAGGCGGCGGCACGGAGCACATCGAGCTGCGCTCCTGCCCCGACCTCAAACGTCTGCAGGGGCGTGTCGGTAACCCGCACAGTGATCGGAATCTGATTCCCTTCTCCCTTCTCCAGTTGGGGAACGATCTGCACCGAGGAAAAAACGCCAAGCGCCAGAACGGCCCCTTGAGCTTCGACGAGATCAGTCTGCGAATAGGGTTCCCCCTCTTCCAGGATGAGCGCGCGTCTGACCATGCTCTTGGGAATGGCATCGGCCACCCCTTCCAGAGTGACCGGTCCGTAAACACATTTTTCCCCGGGTTTCAGCTGAAATTCGAGTTGCGCGCGGTGGCTGACCAAATCGACCTTAGCGTCTCTCTCGACGTGAGCTCGCGCATACGCCAAGTTGCGCATTCCCAGCAGCAGTGCTTCGCCAGCCTTTTCGAAGGATTCCTCTGAGAACGTTCCCCCTTCGGCAAGCTGATCCCTGACTATTTCCTCCAGAGCTCGCTGCTCCCCCTCGGGAATTTTTTCCACACCAACGATGCGAATCTCGTCGACAAGCGTCGGCTTGCCCTCTTCGACTTGAATCACGATACGCACGTGGTTCTTCTCAGGAAAAAACACACGCGTCGAAGTCACTCGGGCGTGATAGTAGCCGTGGGCACGATAGATTCGCTCGACTCGTTGAATGTCCGTCTGGAGGACATAGTGGTTGTAGAGCTTGTGATCGTAGAACACTCCTTGCACGAGGCCGAGGAACTTTGAGGTGGGACGTGTTGCGAGCAGTTCCTTCAGCTCTCCTTCAGAAACTGCGTCTTCGCCGCGAATCTCGACAGAATCCACAGCAGACTGTCCCTCGGGCAGCGGAGTACAGCCGACAAATATTAGGAGGCAGGCAACAGCGATCCCTGCCAATACTCCTCTCGGCCAAGCGCACTGAACCCGGGGTGGTGCAAAATGACTCCACGTCTGAAGCAAATAAAGAAGACTGAACGGCGACGGCACTTCGTGAGCCAGTGCATGCCTCGTGCCAGATCCCGACCATCAGGCCCGGCTTGGCGAAAACGGTCCGAACCTTGCAACCCCTGTCCCATGTTCTCGTTTCGCCTGACTGCTGTAAGTTTCGTCGCCTGCGCGCTTGCTTGCGGCGGGTCGCGGGTTCCCGAAGTCCCGACAATCAACGTTCAACCAGAGATCACCGAGGGTGAGGTCGAGGCAGCTGTCAGCGTGACGCATCCTCCTCCGGCTGCGCTGCCAGAGATCGTTTCGGAGCGTCCTTCCGAAAGCGCAGCCTGGCTAGACGGTTTCTGGAACTGGCAACAGAGCACCTGGGTTTGGCAACGCGGCGGCTGGATAGAACTGACGAGAGGCGAACGCCTGCGGCCGAGCCGGTTTTGGTATGGCGAAGACGGTGTTCTCTACTTTGTCACCCGGGAATGGCGAGACGAAAGCGAAGCCGTGATCGAGCCTCCCGAAATCATCGAGCCAGCAGGAACCCCACCGACACCGATGCTCGCCGAAGGAGCAACAGTGCCATGAGACGTTCGGTTCACTGCGACAGGTGAGACAAAATGCCCCATTTGTGATGCATTTTGTCCCACTCTGTTGAATTCAATCGAGTATTTGGAGGGCCAAGACATGCTCCCTCTGATGGCACGGCCAATGCATCATCGAAAGCAGAGGACCAAGCGATGAAATCTCGAACGAACAAAACGAAAGCGAAACACACGATTCCAGCAAGCGAAGCACAGCCGTGGAGCGAACGAATTGGCGCCGCCGGTGCAGGAGCACGCGAGTCACTCAGCGACTCATTCAAGCCGGTCCAATTGCTCACCCGAGAAGTGAAGGCCAAGACCCAAGAGCTCGGTCAAAAATTCCTTCGCAAACTTCGCGAAAATCATCTGGAGCGTGGCGTACGGCGCGTTCCCACACGAATGCGACTCTCCGCCAATCAATTAGAGCTTGTCATCGAACTGATCGACGACTTCAGAAGCGGCGCCTACCGCGACGTTTCGTGGGGAGCTATCGCGATCATGACAGGGGCTCTGCTCTATTCTGTGAGTCCTGCCGACATTCTCCCTGATGCTCTGATGGGACTCGGCCAGGTCGATGACGCGATTGTTCTCTCAGTCGCCATGAGGCTTGTCCGTGGTGAACTCCGCAAGTACATCGATTTTAAGGGATATGATTTCGAGAAATATTTCCCCAGCGATGACGCGGCCGACTCACGTTCAGAAGCGCATCCAGAATCACCCCAGGCCGCTTAAAACAAGCCGAATGCCCCGCGCAGCTGGCAGAAAGGCTTGCCGCGGTGACTCTAGCGCGTTGCGGGCACGTCGCGCAGTCTCGCCAAGTAGCGGTCCATCTCATCCCTGACTTTCGCGAGCAGAACATCATCTTCGGACAGGTCCACTTTCTCATCGGGGTCCGAAGAAAGATCATAAAGTCCCAAAGCACGCCCACGACTGACGATGAGCTTGTAGTCGCCGGTATAAAATGCCTGCCGTTGCTGGTTGTTCGGCCCTTCAGGCATATCCACCAAAATCGGACGGGCCGCGACCTCTTTCCCGTCCGACGTAAAAACATCTTGGAAAAGCGATGTACCGCGTATCCATTCGTCTTCAGTCTCTTTCACCTCAACGTCAAACTGGTCGAGAATCGTCGCGGTAACATCGATCAGACTACGGCGTTCATGGACCACCTTGGCCTCGGCTCCAGGAACATGAAGAATTAAGGGCACGCGGACCAGCTCATCCCACACCTCGAAGCCGTGCCGAATCAGACCATGCTCGCCGAACGCTTCGCCGTGGTCACTGGTGACGAGAACGACCGTGTCTTCTGCCAACGAAAGGCGCTTCAGAGCCTCGAGAACGCGGCCCACCTGAGCATCCACAAAGGACACCTCGCCATCGTAGCGCTCGCGTGGCTCCCGCCCGTAGTCGTGTTCCTCGTGAGCCACGTACTCAGCATGGGGATCCACCCAATGGGTCCACATGAAGAAACGCTTGTCCTGCTTGGCTAACGACTCAAGCTGAACAATTGCCGCATCCGCCACCTCGTCACCGTTGGAAGTCTTGTCTCCCTCAATCGCCACGAATTTGGGCGCCGCAGACGAATCAAGCACATCCCAGCCTCGTTCGAAACCATAGGTTTTGAAGAAGAAGTACCAATAGCCTTGTACGCTAACGGTATGAATTCCCGCATTCTGCAGGCGTTCCTGAACAAAGGGAATCGTCTTGGGGAAGCGGTCAAAGTGTTCAAAGGTTCGCGCTGTCTCCGAGGGATAGCGGCCAATCATCATCGGTCCCAGGCTCTTGCTTGTATACGACGCCAAAGAATACGCACGCTCAAACACAGTCGAGTTCGACGCCAGCTTGTCGAGATGGGGAGACAGCTCGGGATTCTTGTGCGCTCCCGTGTAGCCCAAATCGTAGCGAAGAGTGTCGATGGTCAGCAGCAGGAAGTTTGCACCTTCTGGGAGCTCCCCGACTACCTCTTCCTCGGGTGCTGCTTCTGGAGCTTCAGTTCCAGCAAGAGTCAGGTCACTCCCACTACAGTTTTCGTCTTCCCCGTTGTCGGGGATCTCGCGCGCCCTGGGCGAAATGGCAGCACGCGAATCGTCACAATCTCCACCACCAAAACGCGCAGAAAAACCATCACCATCGGCGTCGCTCATTTTCCTGAAAAGCCTGAAGAGTAAAGGCAGAGAGTCCAGGTGAGCGTTCCACCTCCACAGCGTCGCGAAAATCAATTCGACTGGCAGAAACGACGCTGATAGTCATCAGGGTCGCCGCTCCGGCAGCAAGAATAGACTGACCGACGAGGCTCCTCCATTTAAGCGCGACGAGGGCCCCTAGATACGCACAAACTCCCATCTCAAGCAGCTGCCAGACGGGCCCGAGTTGGAGTTCATCGCGCTTGAATACCCCGAACAGCGCCCAAGGCGCACCGACGCCGCTCTTGGAGCCCGCAAATATCAAGGTACTCGCTAAGAACAGCGGTCCGGCGAGGGAAAAGACGAGAGTTGCGCGCATCGAAGGAGCTTTAACCATTCGGCACAGCGCAGTTGCCCCCAGGCTGACCAACCAGCCCGTGAAGACAAAACAGCCCAAGCTCGACGTCGCCATCAACGCCCCTCCGGCGAGCGGGCGCTCATGAAACGCGACAAGCAAGCGGAGCGAAAGCTGCCCCACCGCCCACCAGGCGAGAACAACAGCAGGCCCCGAAAGGATGAGCCCCCACCTGCGATGCCTGGGTTGGAGAAACTCACTGAGTGGCGGAATTCGCGTGGCGCCATGTAACATCAAGGTCCACATCCCGGCCACGGCGGTCGCGAGCACACCCACAGGAGACAACAATCCCGCGGAGGCAAGCATAGAGATACCAGCCTGTTCGGCAGCCAGCAGAGCTACAAGCAGGACGCCTAGTTCGGCACCGACAAATGCGCCTAAAAACGATGCGGAAATTCGTCTTGAATACTGGCTAGGCTGGGGAGGCTCCATGGGCACGGACTTGTAGCAGTCGACTGGGCCGAAAAGGAACCACCTGTGTCAACGGATTTTTGACCAACGGCGTCTCAGGAATCAGAATAAGGCTGCTATTCGGCCTTCGAGCTGAAGGAGGACGACAATCGAGCTAACGGGTGGGCACGGTCGTAAATTTGTGTCAGTTTTTGCGTGCTCAGGTGAGTGTATCGCTGGGTGGTCGCCACCGTTTCGTGGCCGAGCATATCCTGAATAGCGCGAAGATCCGCACCACCTTCTAGCATATGAGTGGCACAGGCGTGGCGAAGCGCGTGGGGGTGAAGGTTCGCGCGGCCCGTTGCAAGCGCGCCGTATCGCTGAACCAGTTCCTGAACACGACGAACCCCCAAACGACCACCACGCGCACCCACGAACAAGGGTGCGGCTTGGCGACGCGCCCCTACCCGCTTACGCTCCCCATCGTCATCGTCATCGTCAGGTTGCTCGCGGCTTGATGCCAAATGGGCCTGAACGGCTTGAAGCGCCGGTCTCCCTAGGGGTACCACTCGCTGCTTCTTCCCTTTGCCGTGTACATGAACAACCCGCGCCTCAAGATCAATTGAGTCGAAGTTGAGGGAAGTCAGTTCGCTCACTCGAAGCCCACAGCCATAGAGAAGCTCGAGAATTGCGCGATCACGTACCGTTTCACGGATCTCCTCGTTGGGGATGGCCATCAACTCACCCGCGGCTTCTGCACTAATGGTCAGCGGGAGCTTGCGGCGGATCTTCGGAAGACGCATGCCTGCGGCTGGATTCGCGGAGCAATGCCCTGTCTGCATCATGAATCGATAAAAAGCGCGAAGCGTTGCCATTTTTCGGGCAAGCGTGTTCGAGCCGACGATGTCAGCCAGTTCGCGGAGCCAAGCACGGATCTCAACCTTGCCTGTTCTCGAAAATGGTTCGCTGAACTCAACACGTTTCAAGAACTCCGCAAATTGCCTCAAATCAGAACCGTAGGCCTCTGCTGTGTGAACGGAAAAGCGCCGTTCCTCAAGCAGGTAGTCAAGGAAACGAACGATTTCTGGATGCTCGGGTTCTGACGCGGCTATCACTAGTCGAAGTGTAACCCGTACATGGAGAAAGGCCCAACACTCAGTCTTCGATCTCCGACGCGCTTTGGAGTCGTAAGCGCCCCTTCTCCGCTTCCTTCTCAAGTTCGGAGCCCGGGCGTCCAGGGTAACTAGTTTGAACATGAACCAAGCGCAGCGTGTCCCAAGCAATTTTCGCTAACTCACGATCGCCGGATGATTCCGCCCCCTTCGCAATTGCAAGTATCCGAGCGTATGCGGCTTTGACATGTGCCGAGCCAGGCACATAGGCCAGTGCCGCTTGGCGTGCGTGGACTAGCGAATCACGCAGACGACCATCGTGAAAGGCTACATCGCTCTGGGACATCTCATCACGCCCCCGAAATGTGAGAACCACCCCTGCAACCACGACGAGCAGAACAAGGCTCAAGAGAGCCAAAGAAAGAAAACGAAGGAGTCGACTCGACATCAGTCGCGTTCAGAGAAAATCGCGACGACGAAAGATCATGGTGGCCAACACCAAGAGCCCCACGCACCACGCCAATGACTGCCCTGCTGCGAGCAACGAGTACGGCCAATAGGCGACGCCCACCGCCTCGCCAGTGAGCAGCGCCCGGCTGGGCACATAAACCATCAAATTCGGCATGACGTGACTGAGCACGTTTCCAATCTCCTTCACCACACTGCCAAAGACCCGCTCTGGAAGGCGCGCTAGCGTATCCGCGGAGCGCCCCACCAAGAACACAGAAAAACTGAAGACGGCGGTCAAGAAAGGCGAAGAAAACGACGCAAAAACCAACGTAAATGCGCAGACAATGCTCACCTCTAAGAAAGTGAGTAGGGCTTGGCCGAGAATCACTGCGCGTTCACTCACGCCATCTCGCGCAAAATAGGAGCCCACTGAGAGCAGAATGAGCCCCAAGGGGATCGGCGCCCAGGTGCGCAGACGAGGAAGTCGCCAAGCGACGAGTGCGACAACGCCGATGAGGCCCGTGGGGACCGCTAGCGAACTCGCCAAGCTCTGGGTCGTCAGAGCACCAATCGCGAACAGCAATATCCCAGAATTCAGCGCGATAAAAGCACTGAGAATCAAAAGCGTCCCGAGGAACTTCCCCACAATGTACTCTCCACGACCGATGGGGCGAGCCAGAATCGGAAAGATCGTTTTGAGTTCAAGCTCCCGATAGAGCGAGGTGGCACCAAGCACAATGGCGACCACCGTCGCGTAAGCGGAAATCGAAGCTGCTCCAAGATCCGCCACAACGCGATTCTGGTTTCGGAGCGCATAGGCTCCCACCACGAGAGCATAGCCACATGTGCCCACTGCCAAACCAAGCAGTCCGTGAAGGATTCGAGCTCTCACGGCTTCTCGATAGGTGTTGAAACAGATCGCTAGGATTCGCCACAGCATGTGGGTCTCTTCATACTCGATTGGCGCCAACCTGTGAATTCACTCGCTTTTCTGCGAGTTCGTAGCCTGCTGCGGCTCCACCATCTCGGCGATTCTGTCGGCCGTCTGCAGCGCCCAACGCTGCGCCTTCGACTCGAGCAAGGACCCCACTCCCCCGATGTCAAATGCAAAGCCAAAGCTGATCAATGTCCACCCGGGGACGACTTCCTTGGCCGAGAAAACACCCCACAGGTCGCTCACGTCGTGACGCTCATTCGGATCCATCCAGAAGCGCGCTTCGTAGGTCCCCAAATCCCATTCCAAGTGAACCGAGTACTTACCAATCACGGGGCTCTTGCCTTGACGAATACGCACACGCGCGACACCGTCTGCTTCGGAAACCGTCGTCGCCTCGATCGCATAGGGAATCGCACGAACGATTCCATCCGGCTTTCGCAAGGCCCGAATCACGTCCATCGGTTTGGCTTGGACCAAACGATACGCTAGCCCAGCGTGGTACTCCACTTCGCCCCGCTGAATCTGAAAGCGGCGCTTGACAGATAGCTCTTGCCCAAGAGTCACTCTGTCCTTTTGCGAAAAATTCGCGAACGCTGGCAGCATCGCAACCCTTTCGTGCTCTATGCTCGTCACCTCTTCTGCGGGTGCGACGGACGTAAGTGCTAAAGCACCGAGTGTTATCGCGAGCTGAATCATTCGAGCCATTGGACCTCCAGAAAGAAACCTGACTGAAGTTAGCCGGAAATACAGAAGGTTCCAATTTCTTCGCCGAGGAGTGTTCTAGGAAGGCTGGCTTCGGGGTTCGATGAGGAGTTCTGCGCCTTTGATTCCGCGCACTTGGCTCAAAAACAGCCTGCATCTCAGGGCGTTCGGCCGGTCCTTCGCCGTCACTCCACGCCATGGCAGAATTTCCGCGTGGCACGAGATGGGTTGAGTAAAAGGGAAATTTCATGGTTGCTCGCCCAGGAGGCGCGAGGAGCGGCGCAAGCCCTCCGCCAAGGAATTGAGACTCAGATCAGAGATTCATTGCCGCCCACACAACCCGGCGACGACTCAGAAAGTGGTGCTCTGAGTACGCCGCTTCTGAATAGTTTCACGGCCTTCGACGAGGCGATGAACCTGCTCGGAAATCTTCAGTCTGCCAAGGGCTCCACCCGTCGCGGACGAGTAGACGTCGCCGCTTTACTCTACGAACTATCGCCCAACGCGACCATCAATCTGAACACAAGCGAAGGCACTGAAGTCTTCGGCGAAGAGCAAAGCCTGAAGCGCATGCTGCAAATTCTCCTCGCCGATGCAGGTGGGCAAGCCGCACTTCAGTCAGCTGGCCCTATTATTTACGTAAGTCGTGAAAACGAGAACGTACGAATTACGGCGAACTTAGGACCAGATGCTTCTCATCAGACCGCACTCGAACATCGCTTCCTCAATCGCACAGCATTGCGGGTAGGCGGCAGAGTGGAAATGACGGGTCATTCTCTGTCGCTCATCTTACCAGCGGATGGCGCAGCTGCTCAAAAAGAGCTCGCTTCGCTCCGCGAGGAACTGGAACAAGCGCAAGAACTTGGTGAAGCTTATGCACGAGAACTCGCTGGAGTTCTTGTTGCTGCGGAACAACAAGTGGAGTCCGGACGGGACGAAAGAGAGGATTCCGTTTTTGAGGGGGCCCAAAGGTTGGCGACCAGCTGGCGTTTTCACCTTGCGTTATCCGCGCAATCAACGGGGAATCAACAAGAACAAGCCCGCGAGCTCGATACTGTCCTGGCTCTCTCAGCAACGGCTGAAGCAAACCGGCAGCAGAATGTCTCGTGGTCAGACGTCGAAACAACCGTGCGAGATTCCGCTGTGGGTCGCCTCGTAGAATTCCAAGGGTCAGGCAGCTCGACGCCGGCCACGCTGTCGGGAGCAGCTCCTCAATTGGTGCTTTGGATGGTTCATGAGGCCCTGACTCTGTGTGCGGAAGAAGCTCAAGGGGGCGCACGTACTTCCCTCACTCTTCATGTCGAGGAACAGGTCGATGCGATTCGCATCTTCACGAAGTTTCATGAAAGCCAATCCTCGATTCAGGCTTGGAAGCAGGTTGCGAGCGATTCACAGGGTTCTCGCTCCTGCGGCGCCGCGTGGGCGCTCCTCAGCTGTTTCGTCCAAGACACCGAGCACCAAGCAGGAACCAACACTCTCTCCACCGGCCAGCGAGAACTCTGGTTAAGGCTACAAAAATGAGCAAAATCTTAGTGTGCGAAGACCAAGACTCGATTCGCAAAATGATCCAAGCACTCGTGAGCGCAAGAGGCCATTCCGTGATCTCCGCCAGGAACGGAGCCGAGGCGCTGGAGCTGGCCACCAAAGATCCACCCGACCTAGCACTCCTTGATCTCACGATGCCGGGCGAGTTTGATGGATTCGAGGTCTGTCGACGCCTTCGTTCGCTGGAGTCGACTCAAAAAATACCTATCATCATCGTTACCGCGCTCGATGACGATGAATCGAGGAAGGCTGCTACCGCGGCCGGTGCCACAGCTTACTTCACCAAGCCTTTCAGCCCGATTGGACTCCTTGGACAGATCCAGCAGCACCTGGCCGAAAGTCGTGGCTAGGCGCTCTGTCCAACCTAAGACGCCTTGATCTTGTTTGGCATCCAGTCGACTCCGACGGGCGGAGCAAGGGGAGAGAGTTCAACGCGCGAGAGCATTTTTAGCCCCGCGTAGATTTCATCGTCCGGCTCGGCAGAGACCGGCATTCGATTCAGCAATTCCTGAATATCACTCGGGCGTCGCACTGGCATTTCGACGTTGCCCGGAACCAAACAAACATCCTCTGCGATCGGAGGGCGAGAACGAGTGCTCGAAGGTCGCACGAGCGATTCAAGCACCTTTTCTGGTGCGGCTCTCATGGCTGTGGGGGGGACTGTTGTCACTGCTTCGACTTCAAGCGCTCCCCCAAAAATCTGCGTCGGAAGCTCATCCGCTAAATCATCTTCGCCCGCCAACTCCGCACTCAAGTCGGCAACGACGGTCATCGACGGTGAAGAAACTTCTGCGGACGCTGAGTAGGTCACCTCCGTGGAAACGGGCGCTTCCTGCTGCTCGGGAGCCGCTGGCTCCACATCGGATAGTACAGGCGTCTGGGCGCCATATTCGCGAGCTAAGAAATCCAGGGTTCTCAGATCGCTGCTCGAACCCCGAGCGCCCGCACTGCCGCCTTTGCCCGCACTGCCACGTGTACCGGTGACTTGGCTCCCCGTCACAGGAGGTGCGCTTGGACGCATTGACGAGTCTACTGAAGCCCGCTCATCGGCTGCGATGACCTTCGCGTCTGTTGCCGCAAGCGGCGCCGGAGCCTGAACCGTAGCGGACGCCACAGATGGCGCGACAGCAGTCGGCAGCTCGCTGAAGACTTCGTCGACTTCGACAACTTCGAAGTCTTCTGGAGCCTGCTCAAGCTGAACTTCCGGCAAGCACAGGGTGGTTTGCGCCGAAACACCGTGATGGGCGTCCAAGTGGTCTGCGAATTGCGGCTGATTGGCGTGGGGTGCAATTGGCTCGGCGAAAGACGGCGCACAATCCTCAGCCACCGGTTCCACTGCCGCAAGCACTCCCATTCGAGCGGTGGCCTTCTTTGCCTCGCGAACGAGTCGCGCCAAGCTACGTTTAGCCGCTTTGCGATTCACAGGGACAAGCGCCGACTCCAATTCAGCAACTAAGCCGGCGAGACCGCGAGTCTCCCTGCGGTCGGCGACGCGATCCAGATTCCTGCACGGCGTGCGTACCAGCTGAAGTAGCAAGTTGAGCATGCGCCGGAGGCTCGCTTCAGATTCCTGGAACGTGCAGGGCGAGGCGTCTACGACCACGCTCCCGTCATCGGACAGATGCACAGCATCAAGAGAAGCGGCGCGAGGCATCTCAGCGAATAGATCCGCAACCCCAAGCACCAAATAGCCAGCAGATTCCCCCACCAGCGCGGCGTCGCCATAGCGAACAGAGAGCACAATTTCTCGAAGTGACGTTGTCATTTTACTTCCTCACGCATCGCTACACCGGCTGACCGAAGAAACGCCTTCGCTTCCTGCACCGTATGGGTTCCGTCATGAAATATCGAGGCAGCAAGCGCTGCATCAGCGCCGCCTTCGACAAGACCTTCTCGAAGATGCTCCAGATTCCCCACGCCTCCGGAGGCAATCACTGGAATCGTCACGGCTCCCGTCATGGCGCGCAATAGCTCCAGGTCATACCCACTTTGAGTACCGTCACGGTCCATGCTGGTGAGCAAGACTTCGCCCGCACCACTTTCGGCGGCACGACGTCCCCAATCAATGGCGTCGATTCCAGTCGGGTTGCGCCCCCCGTGGGTAAACACTTCCCACTTCCCCTCGCCCGTCTTTCGAGCATCGATCGCGATCACGAACACTTGGCAGCCCCAAGCCCGGGTGACCTCGGCAATCATTTCAGGGCGCCTCACAGCGGCGCTATTCACGCTCACCTTATCTGCCCCGGCGTCCAAGAGAGCCCGCACGTCATCCGTTGTGCTCACACCTCCGCCTACCGTCAGCGGCGCGAAAATCACGTTCGCAGTGCGCGCGACGACTTCAAGCAAAGCCCCCCGCCCTTCGTGAGAGGCGGTGATGTCCAGGAACGTGATTTCATCGGCGCCTGCTTCGTCGTACCGCTGCGCACATTCTACCGGATCCCCAGCGTCGCGAATGTTCACAAAATTGACCCCTTTGACGACGCGTCCATCGCGAACGTCGAGACAGGGAATGAGGCGCTTAGCAAGCAACAGATGCTCCAGAATCAGGAAATCGAGGCGACAACACGTCGCTTCTCCCTTCGAATAGAACAATTTCTTCAATGGGGACAAATTGCTGACGGCTCACAGAACCTGCACCCTGGCGACTTGGACAAAAGGAAAGGAATTCGCTAACTCGTGGCATGGCGAATTGCCCGAAGTGCGGCGCGGAGAGTGCGCCAGACGCTCAAGTCTGCACTCAATGTGGACAACGACTGACCCACGCAGCTCCCCCGCTCGGGCGGACGATGTTGGGAATGACCTCCCCCTTCACGCCCCAAGGACCTGAAAAGCCCCCGGCCGCTCCACCAACGCCACCAGGCGCGCCTTCTCCCACAGCGCCCTCGCCTAGCAAAGCGTTGCTCGGCGGAACCATGATCGGGATGCCCAGCCCGGTTCTTAAAGGTACAGAAGCGGCTCCGCCTGCAGCTGCACAGAATCCGGCGCCGGAAGCGGCCGAGCCCCCTGGCGCTCCTGGACAATCCAAGTTCAAGGGAACGCTCTTGGGAATTGCCCAGCCGGGAATCGCACCACGAGACCCACGTCTTGACCCCACTCCTGCTCCACCACGGGCAACGCCAATTGCCGGAACACCCACCGCCCCGTTACCTGAGTCGCAAGACGCCTCCCAGCTGCCACGACCGGGAGGAACAAACCTCGATCCCGCTGACCCGTCGCAGGGCGCGCCGCAATCTGCGAGTCGTTTCTCAGCCCCTCCAAACTCATTGCGACCACCAGCGAGACCGATCTGGCAGAATGCTGTGCTGATCGGACTTGGTTTGCTGGCGGCGGCAGGGATAGGCGGATTAGCTGCCGCGTTGGGCGAAAAACCAACACAGATCGTGGTCACGCAATACACCTTCAACGAGGATGGCAAAGACCAGCTCAATTTGATGTGCCCGAACTGTCCCGACGGCACCATCCTTGAGCTCGATGAATCTCAGGCGACGGTCAAGAACGAAAAGGCTGTGCTGCTCACCGAAAAAACAGTGAATGTCGGACGCAACGAACTCAACTTCGAAGTGAAAACTGCGGGCGGTGATTCGCTCAGCGCAAAGCCCGTGATCCTGCCCATTGCTTATCGACAGAAGGCGAACTGGAAGGGGCGCCACGAAGCCGCGCCCTATGCCGAAGTTATCATCGAGGCTCCGGAAGGCAGTGTGGTCACGATCGATGGCAACCCCGCCCCAATGGACGGAACCACCGCTCGTGCTCGAATTGATCTCAGTGCCCGCACGCTAGGCGAAGCTACATCCGCCGAAGCACTCGTGCTTGCGATACCGATGAGCGTCACCACAGAAGGAAAAACGCGGGAGGGGCAAGCAACCCTGAAGAACAGCGTCACTCCACTTCAACTGACAAGCATCGGGTCGATTCACGAACTTGGTGGCAAGGCGCTCACAATTCAGGGGAGGACCGCGCCGTCGGCCACGGTGATGGTTGGCGCTACTCGACTGCAAGCTGACGCGAAAGGTGGCTTCAGTCACGTTATCGAAAAGCCAGTTCCCGGAAAGTTGATTGTCACCAGCTTTAGTGACCGTTTCGTGGCCAGACGAGTGGAGGTCCTTCTCGTCAATCAGGCCGTCGTCGCGGAAGACTCCGTATCCACATTCACGGCTCTTGAAGACGGTGTCGCCGCTCGAATCGAAGCAACAGTTGTCGAAAGCCGGGTTTCAGACGGCGTGACGATGACACTCTTCGAAATGCAGTCTGGATGTACCGATGGGCCCTGTCTGGTGCGCGGGGTCTATGCGGAACCCCGAACGCTCAAGCCGAACAGAACGGTTCGGGTGAGCGGAAGGATCCAGGCAAGTGACCCCACGACAATACGCATCACGAAGTTTCTCTGAGCCCCATTCCTGAAGTTTACCGACATGCACACCCTAACCCTTGCGGTAGTGTTGTTCTGAGCTAACTTCCATTGCGAGGGAGTTCACTGACCTCAAAGTTTTAACATCACTGGAAAACAATGATCTCGATCACGACTCTTGCAGCAGAAAAAGTACAGGAAATCTCATCGGCCGAAGGCCTGCTTGGGCAGGGACTTCGCCTGCGAGTGATCGGAGGAGGCTGCGCCGGCTTTCAGTATGATCTCTACTTCGAAGACAAGCCCACGGACATGGACGAAGAGTTCGAATCTAACGGCGTCAAGATGTACATCGATCCGCTGAGCTACCAGTACCTCGATGGCACCCAGATCGACTACGTCGAAGGCGTACATGGTTCTGGATTCAAGTTTGGTAATCCTAACGTCACCGGGACCTGTGGTTGCGGCAGTAGCTTCTCAGTCTGAGCCCTGTTCGGCCGGTCCTGCACCTGCTGTCTATGCAAGCCCCGCCAGCCTGTCCTAGCCCGGCTGGCGGTTTGAGCCGGCTCTATGCTAGCTGACCCGCCGGACATGCGGAGCAGACAATCGCCGGAATCCTTCTTCGGAAGGGATCGGGAGGAAAGTCCGGGCTCCATAGAGCAGGATGCCGGGTAACGCCCGGTGAAGGAAACTTCGAGGAAAGTGCCACAGAAAGTAAACTGCCTGTCTTCCGAGACGGGTGAGGGTGAAAGGGTGGAGTAAGAGCCCACCGCATTGGCGGTAACGTCAATGGCACGGCAAACCCCATTCGGAGCAAGATCAAGCAGAGGGTATACGGGGTGGCTCGCCCTTCCCTCGGGTCGATCGCTCGAGTCCCCTGGCAACACGGGACCTAGATGAATGATTGTCGGGATGAATGAGGTGACTCATTCGTTCAACAGAACCCGGCTTATGAACCGCCTGTCCCACGCCAGCTTCGGCTGGCGTGTCTATTTTGTGGCCTGAGCTGAGAGCAAAAACGCGATTCGAAAGTGCACTTGGCGAGGCGGCCCCTCGATGCTGAGAACCGCGATCTTACTGCGCTGCGAACACGAAGGGGACATTTACGGTGGTCGTTCCACTGCTGCGCGGAAAGGTCCAACCCCGTACCTTGCTGGAGATGCAGTTCGAAAGGCCGCTATACCCCTTTGGATCGCCGCCGGTCGTCGCCTTCGTCACCGAGCCGCTACTGGAGACTGTGATCGAAACTGTAACGCGGGCCGAAGAAGGCGCATCCTTGTCGCGCGACATCAGTGCAGGCTGCCAACAGCCACGCTTCACACTCGTTTGATACTGAGAAACCACGCGCTGAATTTGAGCAGACTCAAGAGGCTTGCCTCCAGCACTCGAACCAGTGGAGACGGACGGTCCGCTGTTTGGTCCGCCGAGACCTTGAAGTCCCGACAACCCCTTCAAGCCTTCCGAGACTTTCTCAGCCTCTTTTGCGGAGGCAGCCGCGTCCGCTGAAGTGCCAGCCTTTGCACCGGGGCTCTTCCCCGTTTGACCCGGCGAGGCCGGAGATTCGCCCTCGGCTTCCTCGGGCGTGCCCGCAGCACTGGAGGCTTCCTCGGCCAGTTCATTCTTCCGCTGCTTCGCGTCGCTCAGCTGCGCTGGAACTTCCACAATCTGGCGAATGATCTTCGTTTCTTGGTCACCAAAGAGAACGAAGCCAACAGTGAGCCCCAAGCCCAAGGCCGCAACAACGGTAAAGGGAATTGCCCATCGACTCGAGCGCTTCTTCTGAAGCTGCATGATGAGCGAATCGTAAGATGGCTGGTGATTGGCAACGTAGGGCCCTTCGCCCTGCAGGGAAACATCCGGCGCCGGCGCCTCCGTGATCGTCGCCTGAGTGCCCGCCAAGGCAGGAGAAACAAGCCCGCTCTCAGGCGCAGTTTTTTCCGCAGCGGGAGGTTTCGCGGCGAGGGGTTTTGCAGCGGGAGGAAAGGCAAACTCATCTTCGTGATCTGGACCGCTCGAACTCTTGGCTGACTTCTCTGGAGTCACGGCCGGCAGAACATCGTCACCGCTAGTGTCGGCGGGTGCCTGGAGCGAGGGTATCGGATTCGGCTGAGGGAGTTCGTTGATCACCGGACTCACAGCCATCTTCTTCAAAGGACTAGCCGGCGTAGGGACGGCTCCCTTCAGCGGCGAAGAGCCTGGAGCCTTCGCCGAAATCGATGGTTTGGGCGGAGTCGACGGCTTGGGGATCGTAGGAGCCGGTAGAACCATTCCTCCCTTTCTTTGGGCCTTGGCCACAGCCGGCATAGAAGGCGGACCTCCCATTTCGACCGCCTCAAGCAGCGGCGCCACCTCGGGAACATCGGGCACCTGCTTCCATCCGTCCATCCCGTCGCGCCAAATGAAGGTATCGGCGTTGATGGATCCGTCCATGATGTGGCGTTCAAGCTCTTGAAACGTCAGCGGACCTACGGCCGAGCCGTCGATACCGGCATGCCATTCCGAAGGAGGCGGTTGAGTGGGTACGCTCGGCGGAGCAGGCGCATCGATCGTCGGCAGACGCGCAGCCGATAAGCCTCCGCGCCTTGCCGCGAGACTCTGCTGACTTGGCTTCATACTCTGAGCATGAACCACGGGCGCAGCCGCCAACGTCCGGTGGGAAGGATCTGCACGAATAGGGATAACGGTGCCGCACTTGCGACACTTCATCTTGACCGTGCGACCTTCGACCTTTTCGTCGGAGATCTGGTACTTGGCTGAGCAGCTAGGGCAGGAGAACTTCATCCGGAAGTGAGCATTACGTCTGGGGAGTAGCAGTCACTACGGCCCAGTTTGGGGCATCATATCCCCCCGGAGTGACTCGAGAATAATTCTTCGGTTTCGATTAGAACGACTTGTCCTGTTTGAATAGGACCAAGCACTGCGAATCAGAACAGAATGCCTGCACTACAGTAAGCTCATCAGTTGGTTTTTAACGGTCTCACGAGTGGCATCATCTGGGGCAATCACGGCTGCTTTATGCCACATTTCCGCCGCTTTGTTCCTGAATCCCGCTTTTTGGTATAAGATTGCAAGATTCTTTACAGCCGGGAAATGTTTGGAGTTAATTTCCACGGCTTTCTCAAGAGCGGCGATGGCGTCGAAGACATGTCCCATGCGCCCATAAAGCAGCCCCAGATGAAAATGTAGGCGATAGGCCAGCGGGTCGATTTCGACGCCACCCTTGAGGAGACGGACGGCAAGTTCCATGTCTCCCGCCTTATAGGCAGCGACACCTTCAGTGAGCGCCTTTTCCGCCTCCTGATGCATAGCATCACTGTCCAATTTGGTGGTCGACTGCTTCCCGCGAAGCGCATTTTCGACCGCCTCAATCACCTCACTGATGCGGAACGGTTTCTCGATGAACGCTTCGACTCCGCAACTTTGCTTCAGATCCTCTGCGTAATGCCAGCCCCGGTAGACGGCGCTCACCATGACGATCGGGATCTGCCCGTAACGTTTGCTGCCCTTGATCCTCCGAGCGATATCAAAGCCGTGCACCTCGGGCAGCATCGCGTCCAAAACGATCAGATCGGGGTGGTGCTCTTTCACCATTTTCAATGCCATGTGACCGGCCTCAGCTTGAAGAACCCGGTAACCTTTTCCGGACAGAAGCCGGTCGAGCATTCGCCGAATCTCCGCCTCGTCATCGACCACGAGGATTGTGGCTGCATCGGGGAGAACCGCAGAGGTTCTCTGCTCCGGGAGATCTGTCACGACACTCAACTCAGAATTCAAGTCACCAAAATCTTCGTCACCGACTTCGTCCGCGCTTCCTTCAGCCGTGACACCCGGGGTTTCCTGGATCGCCTCAGGCCCACGCTCATGGGGTCGCGGCTCTCCGCCTGGCAGGCCCAACCCGATTTCTGGATCAAACACCTCGGTCGAGGGTCGATCGGATAAAAACGGTTCAGGCGCAAACGATGGCGAATCAATCGAAGGTGGCCCGCCCGGAGCTAGTTCCGACGGGTCCGACATTTGATTGAGCGAAAAGGCAGCCGGCGGACGAGACGGTATCGCACGAGAAGCTTCCGCGGTTGCGCCATCGATGCCCAGCTTCTCCAACGTCTCCGCCGGGCATGCTGGTCCAATGTAGTAGTCGTCCCCCCGCGCTTTTCTACTGTACGCCTCTGAAATTGTGTGAGCCAATGGTGATTCTAGGGCAACGTAAGGATAAACCCGCTTGCCCGTCACGAACTCGAGTTCGTCGATCACCTTCTTCTCGCGCGGATTAGCCATCGCGACGAAGAGTCGCTCGCCGCGCGATAGTACCGGCAAAATCAAGTGCCGTTCTGCGATCTCACGGGGCAGCAAATCGAGGTCCGCCAATTTGACGCAAACTTGCTCCAAATCGAGACCGGGAATTCCATACTGCTCACTCAGCGCTTTGAGCGCGGTAAGTCCAGAAATTGCTCCCTCCTCCATCAGCTTAGAGGCTAGACGTCCACCACCTGGTGCTTCCAACGCTCGATCAAGCTGTTCAGGAGACACTGCCTTCTGTTTAAGGAGGATACGGCCGAGCTGCTTTTTTTCCGACATAAGATGGGGGCGTGGGAGGAGTATGCTCCCTGAACCGCTCGAAGCTCATCATAGCCCCAAAATCGGCCAGAATTGAACGGCGGTGGAAAACTTATCCAAGTTCCTTCAGTTTGGCTTCCTGGAACGCTGAATAGTCGTCACGAAGAATCGCCTCTCGCGCTTCCTCGACGAGGCGCGCGTAGAAGCGGAGATTGTGAAGACTCAAAAGACGGTGAAAGAGAATTTCCCCAGATACATACAAGTGCCGCAGATAGGCGCGGGTGTATCCCCTGCTGCAGGCAAAACAATCGCAACTGTCATCCAAGACTCGCCGATCGGTGCGGTAGCTTGAGTTCTTAATGACAATCTTGCCGCCACGCACAAACGCTTGGCCGTTTCTGGCGTTACGCGTCGGCATCACGCAGTCGAAAAGGTCGATTCCACAGCCAATGGCTCGCACAAGATCTGAAGGCGTGCCGACCCCCATCAAATAGTGGATCCTACGCGCGTCCATCAGTGGCGCTACCTGGCTGAGTGCGTCGTGCATCTTTTCAGGAGGTTCACCTACACTGAAGCCGCCCAGGGCTAGCCCATCGAATTCCATCGCAGACAGCTGCTCAAGATGCTTCAGACGAAGCTCAACATCCGTGCCGCCCTGAACAATTCCAAACACGGCCTGGGGCGTATTGCCCGCTACAGACTTTCGGCGCGCGTCCAAACATCGCCGCGCCCACCGCGTCGTGCGATCAATCGCCTCAATACGCTCCTTCCGCGAGGCTTCTCCGGGAGGACAAATGTCCAGCTGCATCGCCACGTCCGAACCAAGTTGTCCCTGAATCTCCATGGCCTTCTCAGGGGAGAGGATCATCTTCGTCCCATCCAATGGTGAGCTAAAATGGAAACCGTCCTCGCTCAACTTCATCCGCTCCGCCAGGGAGAATGCTTGGAACCCTCCAGAGTCCGTGGCTATGGCTCCCGGATAGCGGGAAAATTGATGAAGACCGCCCGCATCTTCAACATTGTCTGGACCTGGACGAAGCCAAAGATGATAGGTGTTCATGATCACCATCCGCGCACCAGTGGATAGAATGTCTTCAGCTGACAAGGCCTTCACTGTCGCCTGGGTTCCCACTGGCATGAATGCGGGAGTTGGCACGACTCCGTGAGCAGTGTGCAAGAAGCCTGCCCGGGCGTGCCCCGAACTAGCGACAAGCTCATGTCGCACGCTGAAGAGGGAAGTAGCTTCGTCTGAGATTTTGGAGTCTTCGGACATGAATTTCATTCAAACAGTCCAACGGCGCGGGATCCACATCGCGTCACCGTAGGATAAAAATCGATAACGGAGATCAACTGCCTCCGAGTAGGCGTGTTTCATTCTTTCCATCCCGGCGAATGCGCCAACAAGAGCGAGCAAAGTACTCTTGGGTTGGTGAAAGTTCGTCCACAACGCGTCCACGACAGAAAAGACATAGCCTGGCTGAATCAACAAATTCGTCGGCCCTGAAGTCCTCACCACCTGACCAGGGCGTGCCGGGTCGCTCGCCGATTCGAGCGCGCGCACGACCGTTGTCCCAATCGCGACCACCCGCCCTCCTTGCCGTCGAGTCTCCTCAATAGCAGCGACCACTTCTTGGCCTACCTCGATCTCCTCGAAATGCATGGGATGATCGTCAAGGTCCTCAACGCTGACCGGTCGAAATGTCCCGATCCCCACATGCAAAACCACTCGCGCGATGCGAACTCCCCGACGCTGTATCTCCGCCAGCATTTCTTCGGAGAAATGAAGGCCAGCCGTGGGTGCAGCAGCGGACCCCAGTTCGCGGGCGAAAACAGTCTGGTAGCGCTCGACATCCTCGTCGTCGCCTTGACGATCCATGTAAGGAGGGATCGGCATTGTCCCATGAGCCAGCAAAGTCGATTCGAGATCTCCCTGAATATCTAGAACCAGCGTCCCCTGGCCAGCGCGCTCGCGCACGACGATGGCCAGGCCTTCTGCTTCCAACAGGTCACCTGGTCGAAGAGGACGATTTGCCTTACCGAGCGCTGCCCAACTACTTGCACCAAGCGGATGCAAGAACAAGAGTTCGACCCGTGCGCCACCTCCACCGTCTGCCGAAGTTGGTCGTCTCACCATCAATCGCGCCTGACGCACTCGGGTCTCATTGAGAACTAATAAGTCACCAGCGCCAACTTCCTCAACGAACGACGCTACGGTGATGTGCCGTAGCCGGCGCTCTTCGACCACGCAAAGGCGACCTCCACTGCGTTCAGCAAGAGGTCGAGTAGCAATCAACTCTTGGGGAAGATGGTAATCAAGAAGCTCAGTACGCACAGGCACCCACTGCTCGGTCAGAAGCCAATACTCGGTTCAAAATCTCAATACGCGGTTAGCAATTTCACGACGCGGTTAAGGGGCTCAACGCGTGTCAAACGTGACGCCCAACCGAGTCATCTTTCGCCACAGGGTTGTCGCGCTGATACCGAGCGCCTCAGCGGCTCTTTCCCGATTTCCAGCAGAAGCACGGAGAGCTTCGAGAAGAGCTTGGCGCTCCGCCTGATCCACGATCCCAGCAAGGGTGCGACTGAGAACAGGTTCCGCATGCACTGTCCCTTCAGGCAATATGTCGTCGACAGTAATCAGGCCGCCAGTAGCTAGGGCCACCGCCTGCTCAACCATATTTTCCAGCTCACGAACATTGCCCGGGAACGGATACGCCTGAACTCGCTCGATGACACCATCGGCAAGTTTGGCGCGTGCCCCCATCTTCTGATTGTATTTGCTCAGGAAGAACTCAACGAGAAGAGGAACATCCTCTTGCCTGTCTCTCAGCGGTGGCAGCTTGAAACGCGCCACGTTCAGTCGGTAATAGAGGTCCTCGCGAAAGCGTTTCTCTTCAACTGCCTCGGCAAGGTCAACATTCGTGGCTGCAATGGCGCGAATATTCACCTTGATCGCTCGGTTGTCTCCTACGCGACGAACTTCCCCCTCCTGAATGGTACGGAGTAGCTTCGCTTGAAACGCCATCGTAGTTTCGGCAATTTCATCGAAGAAGAACGTCCCGCCCTCCGCCTCTTCAAGCAAACCCTTTCGTGCTGTCGTGGCTCCAGTAAAGGCGCCGCGAGCGTGACCAAACAGCTCGCTCTCCAGAAGAGTCTCCGTGATCGCTGCGCAATTCACAGGAATAAATGGCTTGTCGGCTCGAGCACTATTGGCATGCACCGCACGCGCGATCAGCTCCTTTCCCGTCCCACTTTCCCCAGTGATCAGCACCGTCACGTCGGTCGGCGCAATACGCACGACACGGGACAGAAGATTCCTGACGGCCTCTGAGCGACCAATGATATTGTCGAACCCGTAGCGTTCACGAAACTCTTGAGCAAACGCCTCAACTTGGCCTCGCAGCTTCCTGCTTTCGAGCGCCTTTTGAACCTTCAACAAGAGTTCCGGCTCGGAGAACGGCTTCTGGAGATAATCAAAGGCACCAAGGCGCATTGCCTCCACAGCAGACTCAATCGTTCCGTAGGCTGTCATCACAATGACTTCACTGCGCGGCTGGGCCTCCTTAATCGCACGGAGTACTTCCATCCCGTCCGGTGTTCCCAAGCGCAAGTCCGTGAGAACGACGTCGTACCCTTCGGCCGCTCCCATTTCCGAGGCCTGATTTCCATCTTCAGCCTCGTCAACGCCATAGCCCGCGCCTCTGAGCAGCATCGACAGCGTAGTACGCATGTTGCGCTGATCATCCACGACCAGAATACGGACGCTTTTTTCTCTCCCCGCTGTAGCGGCGCTGTCGGCACTCACCGTCGCGTCCTAGCACGCCAAACGCTCCGGACCCATTCGCAATCAGTCGACACCGTCACGTCCCAATGCTAACGGCGCTTCCCCATGGCAGCTTCACTCACAGAACAAATCTCTCCTCCCGAAAAACGACAGGCGCTCGTCAATGACGCTCTTGAAATTCTCGACGCCGAAGTCCAGGACAAATCGGGCTTGTCTGGAATCGCAGTAAAAACGGCCTTCAAACTCGTCAAGGGCGTACAACCGGGGTTTCTTCGCAAAGTCGTGGAGAATCTGCTCGATGAATTTCTCCTCAAGGTGGATCCCACTTATCAGCGCGCCCTGGCGGAAGGCCTCTCCCCTGGTGGCCTGGTCGTGAAGGAGAAAACAAGCGTTGCCTCCGCTCTTCTTTCCGTGACCGATGCGCGCGCCGCCCGAGCCGAGAGTGAACTTGTGAAGAAAACCTATGCAAAACTGCGACCGACTGCAGAGAAGCATGTGGAGGCCGCCGCTCCGCGTCTGGCGGGCTTGCTCGATCGCCACGCAGCGGCCAGCTGAGCCTCCAAAAGGTTCTCCGGATGAGCCGCTGGGCGCAAGAAATTCGCCCTTTCCCTACTATCCTCATCGGAAAAGTGTGGTAATGGCCGAGTGTAACCACAGGCTGCTGCTGCAGTCTTCCCTCAGAATCCGGAAAAACATGTCTTCTTCAGCGGTTTCAGGCTCACTTAGCTCGACTCAACCCAACTCGGCTCCACCTCGACAGGTGCGCGGTGCAGTCGTGCGTTTTGCTGGCGACTCGGGCGACGGCATGCAGGTGACGGGTGACCAGTTCACATCCTCTGCGGCTCTAGCCGGCAACGATCTGGCGACCTTTCCGGACTTTCCCGCTGAGATTCGCGCCCCTGCTGGCACAACCTACGGCGTCTCTGGTTTTCAGATCCACTTCGCCTCAGAGAGCGTCTACACACCTGGTGATGCCGCGGATGTGCTTGTCGCGATGAATCCGGCTGCCCTGAAGACCAATCTCAAGGATCTCCAGCGGAGCGGACTTCTTATCGCCAACTCTGGTGCTTTCAATACGGCGAATCTGAAAAAAGCCGGCTACGAGACGAACCCTCTCGAGGACAACTCGCTCGATGGTTACGAGTTACTTTCCGTCGACATCACGAAGAACACTCAGGCGGCAGTTAAAGAATCCGGACTGAGCAACAAAGAAGCCAATCGTTGCAAGAACTTTTGGACCCTTGGTCTGATGTTCTGGATCTATGATCGCGACTTAGCTCCGACGATTTCTTGGCTCGAAAAGAAATTCGCCAAGAAGCCGGAGGTAGTTCAGGCAAACGTCCTCGCACTTAAGGCGGGTCACGCTTTTGGCGAGACTGCCGAGATCGCGCATTACCGTTGTGAGGTTCCGAGTGCGCCCACCGAACCCGGGCTCTACCGCAACATTGGCGGCAATACCGCCACCGCCTGGGGTCTTGTTGCAGCCGCTGAGCTGTCTGGAGTTCCGATGGTCATGGGCGCTTATCCTATTACGCCAGCCAGCGACATTCTTCATGAGCTGAGCAAGCATAAGTCTTTCGGTGTCCACACCATTCAGGCGGAAGACGAAATTGCTGCAGTTTGCGCCGCAATCGGCGCGTCTTACGCGGGGAACATCGGCGTCACCGCGACCAGTGGTCCAGGCGTTGCCCTTAAAGGAGAAGCTCTTGGATTGGCAGTTGCGACCGAGCTCCCGCTGGTTCTCATCGACATCCAACGAGGTGGTCCGAGCACCGGTCTCCCGACGAAAACCGAGCAGTCCGACCTGTTTCAGGTCATGTATGGTCGAAACGGCGAAGCTCCGGTGGCCGTCATCGCGGCTCAGAGCCCCGGAGACTGCTTCTACATGGCAATCGAGGCGGTACGTCTCGCGACCAAGTTCATGTCCCCGGTGGTGCTCCTCACTGACGGCTATCTCGCCAACGGGACAGAGCCGTGGAAGATCCCAGACCAAAGCGAACTGCCCGAACTTCAACTCAAGTTCCGCACCGATCCGGAAGGTTTCCATCCATTCGTCCGCGATGAGGAAACCCTAGCGCGTGCCTGGGCAGTACCCGGAACGCCAGGACTTCGCCATCGCATTGGTGGCATCGAAAAAGACTACAACAGCGGTCACATCTCTTACGATCCGCAGAACCACGAGCGGATGAGCCATGTTCGTCGGGACAAGATCCGCGGCATGGCGAAAGACATTCCCCTTCAGAAAATTGAGGAAGGCGTGGAATCCGGCAAGTTGCTTGTTCTGGGCTGGGGCTCCACCTACGGCGCAATTCGAGAATCTGTGCGACAGTTACGCGCCCAGGGGCACGACGTGTCGCACGCGCACCTCCGCTACCTGAATCCCATGCCGAGCAATCTTGAGGTGCTGCTCAAGAGCTTCGAGAAGGTACTCGTGCCAGAACTGAACTTGGGACAGCTGGCCACAATTCTTCGCGGCGAGTTTTTGCTCCCGGTACGCAGTTATACAAAAATTCAAGGTCAGCCTTTCCAGATCGCCGAACTTGAAGCCCGCATTCTCGAAGAGCTGAAGGACTGATTTTCATGTCAAAATTGATCGATGTCGGTAATCTGACGAAGAAGGACTTTGAGACGGACCAGGACGTGCGTTGGTGCCCTGGATGCGGTGATTACAGCATTCTTGCCAACGTTCAGAAGGTGATGCCTGAGCTGGGGATTTCTCCCGACGACATGGTCTGGGTGAGCGGGATCGGCTGCAGCAGTCGCTTCCCTTACTACATGGACACCTACGGTTTTCACACAATCCACGGCCGAGCACCCGCGTTCGCAACGGGCATCAAAGTCGCGAACCCAAAACTCAGTGTCTGGATGGCAACTGGCGACGGCGACGGGCTGAGCATCGGTGGCAACCACCTGATGCACGCTCTACGTCGAAACATCGACGTGAAGATGTTGATGTTCAACAATCGTATCTACGGACTCACCAAGGGCCAGTACTCTCCCACCAGCGAAGTGGGTAAAGTGACCAAGAGCACCCCATTTGGCAGCGCAGATGCGCCGATTGATCCGTCCTCTTTTGCACTCGGGGCAAAAGCAACGTTTGTGGCTCGTGCCATCGATACCGACGCCAAGCACCTGAGCGAAGTACTCCGTCGCGCTGCGAGCCACACGGGCTCCGCGTTCACGGAAATCTACCAGAACTGCAACGTATTCAATGACGGTGCATTCGAGGATTTCCGTGCCCGCGAGCACAAGACGGAGCGCCAGCTTCATGTGGTACACGGAGAGCCCCTGCTTTTTGGTGAAGAAAACGGCAAGGGGCTGCGCTTCAATATCAAAACGATGGCCCTCGAGGCTGTTTCCATCGGAGAGGCAGCCGCTTCTGATGGAAAAATCATCGCACTTGAGGACATTCTCGTGCACGACGAAGCGAATCACGTGCTAGCGAGCATGCTCGCTGGCATGAGCTTCCCGGAGTTCCCCGTCGCACTTGGGGTCCTCTACCGCTCCGAACGGGCCACCTACGACGCCGCCGTTCATGGACAAATGGCGGAAGCGAAACTCAAAAAACGCAGCCTGAACGATCTTTTGCGCTCGGGAAATACCTGGACGGCGCAGTGACAGACCTGGACGGCGCAGTGACAGACTTGGACGGCGCAGTGACAGACTTGGACGGCATGTGAAATTCCGCGGCGATCTCCTGTAAAGGCAGAGTTTGCGGCCGAAAATCAAAACCCAATAAATAAACAGGCCCAAACACTGGCGCCTTCTCCAACTATACAGTAAAGCTCCCTCCCCTTGAACCGGCCTGACCGGCCCCTGACCCACGGAAACGCTATGTCTAGCCCCCAAGATTCACGAGCCCGCCGTCGCGAGAAACGTCGCCGCGCGAAGAAGAACGAAGAATGGTTGCTCAAGCGCGCTGAGGAAAATGCAGCCGCGAGCGAACCGAAGATCCCGCCTAAGACTGCCACTTGAAAAGTGAGTGACCGCGTAAGGCGAGTTTTTCGCTGAAAACTGTTTCTTCAGAAAAACACCATTTTCAGAAAAACATTGCTTAACGAACAGCACAAAGGCCACCACATGGGTGGCCTTTCGTCATTTGAGGGCCGCCGTGGCCCTCGACAGATGGCCTCCGCGGACACACGATATTGGGAGTGACGCAGGAACGAATCAGGCCCTATGCAGCCAGCACACGGCCCCCCTCCAAGGGTGACCCCGATGAACAGGGCGATCTCGCCCTCCAGGAGCGCCCGAAAACGGCGCAGCCGCGCAAGTTCGTCGTGATTTTCCACAACGACGACTACACGACCCAGGAATTCGTCGTGCATGTACTGACGACCGTGTTTCACAAGGACACGATGGCCGCCCACCAGATCATGCTGCAAGTGCATCATCGGGGTTGGGGTGTCGCCGGGCTCTACAGTCGAGACGTTGCGGAAACCAAAGTCCAACAAGTCATGAGCTACGCCCGTGAACGTGGACATCCGCTCAAGGTAACAGCTGAACCCGAAGGTTATGGAGACGACGAATGAAACTTAGTACCGGTCTAGAAATCGCGGTCTCTTTCGCCGCACGGGAAGCCCATACGCGACGTCATGAATTCATGACCGTCGAATACCTTCTCCTTGCGCTGATGCACGACGACGGCACCGCCAAAGTGCTCAAGAAGTCAGGGGCGAACTTGGATAAGCTACGCGTAGGACTAGAAAAAGCGCTCACGGAGGAACAAGAGCAACTGCCAGAAGGTGCCGACGTGGATCCCGTTCCCACCATGGGCTTCCAACGCGTGCTCCAGCGTGCCGCATGGCATGTTGACTCCTCAGGAAAAGAAGAACTTCGGGGAGAAAACGTTCTCGTCGCGATGTTCGCTGAGCCCGATTCAACTGCGGTTTCGCTTCTCCACGCCTCCGGGACCAGCCGTTTAGATATTGTGAGCTACATCGCCCACGGAGCGTCGAGCGAAGATGACGACGAATACGAGTCTGGTCAGGACATGTCAGACGTGGAGGAAGAGGACCGCGAAGAAGATCCCCTCGAACGCTACGCGACCCACTTGAACGAACGCGCACGCCAGGGCGAGCTTGAACCTCTTGTCGGCCGAGAGAAAGAAGTCAGGCGGTGTATTCAAGTGCTGGCAAGACGCCGCAAGAACAACCCGCTCTTGGTAGGTGATGCGGGCGTAGGAAAAACAGCCATCGTAGAAGGCCTGGCTGGTTTGATCGTCGAAGGGAAAGTTCCTGAAGCGCTCAAAGACGCACAAATTTATGCTCTGGATATGGGCGCGCTGGTCGCGGGCACTAAGTTCCGCGGCGACTTCGAAAATCGCATGAAGGCTGTCATCAAGCGCGTTGAAGGTATTCCGGGTGCAGTTCTCTTCGTCGACGAGATGCATACCATCATGGGCGCGGGAGCAACTAGCGGTGGGACAATGGACGCAGCCAACCTGCTCAAGCCCGCGCTAGCCAGCAACAAGCTGCGCCTCATGGGTGCGACGACGTTCGAAGAATACCGCAGTCATGTCGAGAAGGATCGGGCGTTCGCTCGACGCTTTCAAAAAATCGAAGTACTCGAACCGAGCTCGCCCGAGTGCATACAGATTCTCGAAGGCCTTAAGGGGCGCTACGAAGAGTTCCATGGGGTGACCTACGAACCGGAGGCGATCCCGACTGCTGTTCTGTTGGCGGAGAGACACCTCCACGACCGCAAGATGCCCGATAAGGCCATCGACTTGATGGACGAAGCGGGCGCCGATGCCAAGCTCGATGGCGAGAAGACGGTCGGCAACTCCCGGATTGAATCCGTGGTTGCTCGAATGGCGCAGATCCCCACCAAGCAAGTTTCCACGGACGACAAGAAGAGCCTCAAGGGCCTCGAAGACGAACTCAAGAAGGTCGTATTCGGCCAAGATCGCGCAATCCAGGAAGTTGCCACCGCGATTCGCCTCTCGCGGGCGGGTCTACGTCCTCCGGAAAAGCCGATTGGGTCCTATCTGTTCACCGGCCCGACCGGGGTGGGCAAGACTGAAGTCACCAAGCAGCTTGCAGCCACTTTGGGTATTGAACTCATTCGTTTCGACATGAGTGAGTACATGGAGCGCCACACGGTTTCTCGTTTGGTGGGAGCTCCTCCTGGCTATGTGGGCTACGACAAGGGAGGCTTGCTCACGGAAGCAATCGCGAAGACCCCTCATGCGGTCCTTCTACTTGATGAGATCGAGAAGGCGCATCCGGACGTTTACAACGTGCTTCTCCAGATCATGGATCATGGCACGCTCACGGACAACAACGGCAAGAAGGCCGATTTTCGTCATGTTGTCTTGATCATGACGAGCAACGTGGGAGCGACTGAGCTTGCGCGAACACCGCTCGGGTTCGGACAACGTAGTTCCAGGGGCAGCGACAACGCTGCCTTTAAGAACACATTCAGCCCAGAATTTCGCAACCGTCTTGATGCTCGCATCGCATTCGCGCCCCTCGGCCGCGACGTGATGGGACAGGTCGTCGACAAGAACATGAAAGAACTCGACAGCCAGCTTTCGGAGCGCAACGTGACAGTCGAACTGACACCTGCTGCTCGTGAATACCTCTCCGAAAAGGGCTACGACGAAGAGAATGGCGCCCGGCCCCTTGCTCGGCTCATTCAAGACGAAGTCAAGCGCCCGCTCAGCAGCGAGGTCCTGTTCGGCGAACTCGAAAATGGCGGACATGTCGTCGTTGATGTGAAGGAAGGTGAGCTCACTTTCCATTTCACGAGTCTTCACTGAAATTTGAGTCCCCTTCCCCCTCTGAAACTCTCAGAAACGCCGCCACCTCATGCGCTACGAATTCTGGATTGATCGGGGGGGGACATTCACGGATTGCCTGCGCCTCGACCGGGACACAGGGGATCTGAAGACGACAAAGGTTCTCTCAGCTGACGATTCACCACTCGTCGGCATCAGAACGCTGCTGGATTTGCCTCCGAACGCGGCTATCCCGCCCTGTCATGTCAAGATGGGCACAACCGTCGCCACGAATGCTCTCCTAGAACGGAAGGGAGCAAAAACAGGACTCATCATCACGAAGGGGTTTCGCGACCTACTCGACATCGGCGACCAAACGCGTCCTGAACTGTTCGAACTCGACATTCGACGCCCCGAGAAACTGGCTCAAGTGGTGGAGGAAACGTCAGCCAGACTCACGCCTACAGGCCACAGCCTCGTCATTCCTTCAGACTGCGAAATCGAACGCATCGTCGCTCGCATGACCGCAAACGGGATCGAGAGCATCGCGCTCGTCGTCCTGCACGCCTACGCAAACCCACAATTCGAACAGGCGCTCAAGCGCCGCATCGAGAAGAAACTTGAGCTGCTCGGCCATCGCTGCAGGGTCGTTGCTTCTACCGGGGCTTCGAATGAGCAAGGGCTCCTCGCGCGCGCGAGCACCGCGGTTGTCGACGCCTACCTGACTCCACTGCTTGAGCTGTATTTGAGCAACTTGCAAAAGCACCTTCCAGGTTCTCGCCTCGAGCTGATGCAGTCATCTGGTGGATTGATTGCCCCCGAATTCTTTCGTGGACCAGCCTCGCTGCTCAGCGGACCGGCTGGTGGTGTGGTCGCGGCAGAACGCATCGCAAAACTCAAAGACAGCAGCGCACTGATCGCTTTCGACATGGGAGGGACATCAACAGACGTCAGCCTCATTCGCGGTCTAGCAGACCGTCGTTACGAGAGAAGCATTGCAGGAATTCCCCTTCGCGCGCCCATGATCGATATTCACACCGTGGCCGCGGGGGGCGGCTCCGTCTGCACCTTCGATGGCTACGGCCTGACGGTCGGTCCCGAAAGCGTCGGCTCTGATCCAGGACCCATTTGCTATGGGCGAGAACAGGGTTCTCATCCCCGCTTAGCACTTTCGGACATCAACCTGGTGCTCGGAAGAGTGGCGGCGGATCACTTCCCGTTCAAGCTCGACAAAGAATCCGCAGCGAGCGCCCTGGCGGAGCTAGCAGACAAAGTGACCGCGGCCACAGGCGACCCCACGAACGCCGAAACGCTTGCACTGGCCTTCGCGGAAGTTGCGAATGCTAATATGAGCGAGGCAATCCGGACCGTAACCGTCGGTCGAGGGATCGACATCCGGGGCGCGGACCTCCTGGTATTCGGCGGAGCAGCAGGTCAACACGCATGCGCACTCGCTCGAACCCTCGGGATCTCCAGGATTTTCGTGCATCGCTACTCGGGAATTCTTTCAGCCTTCGGGATCGGGCATGCCGACAGGCTCTGGACCGGTGAAATCGACGCCGGACGCGGCGATCTTTCGGAAGAACGCCTCGCATCGCTCGAAGATGGCTTGTGTGCGCTTGAAGCACGCGGAAACACCAAGATCGGAGCGCTTGACTCGGCACACCGAGGAAACAGGGAGCTGGCCTTGAGGTATCGAGGGACCGACTCGACTTTAAACATCCCTTGGAATGACGCGGCTCTTATGCGGCAGCAGTTTGAAGCCGAGCACCTCAAGCGCTTTGGATTTCTTCGCACGGAGGCTGAAATTGAGATCGTCACTGCGCGAGTTTCCCTCCGCCTGAGCAGTAGTTTTTCGTCAAGTCTTTCGACGGGCGGTCGAGGAAAAGCGAGCCAAGCTGATCCGGACCTGCCGATGCGATTTGAGAGAGTTCACCTCAACAGACGTATCGAACCAGACACACCAGTTTATGAGCTCGTCTCACTCCTGGACCGTGCCCCACTCAAAGGCCCTGCTCTACTGCTCGATCCCACCGGGACCTACCTGATTGATGATGATTTTGAGGTAAGCTTCGACAACGAAATACTCACGATCTCAAGTATCGGCACCGCCGACCTCAAACTTGACCACGCGGCTACTGCTCCCGACATCGCACGCGTCCGAATCCTCGCAACTAGGTTCGCGTCAATCGCCGAACAAATGGGCGAAGCACTCAGACAGTCCGCCTCAAGCACGAATATTCGGGACCGTTTAGACTTCTCCTGCGCGATCTTCGACACCAAGGGAAGGCTGATCGCGAACGCACCCCATATTCCTGTACATCTCGGCGCCATGAGCGAAAGCGTGAGTGCGGTACTTGATCGCTTTCCCAAGCTTCATCCCGGGGAGGCGTACGTGACCAACGACCCCGCGCTAGGAGGCTCTCATCTCCCGGATATCACAGTTGTCAGCCCAGTTTTCGACCAAGCGGGACACCTCATGTGCATCACGGCGAGTCGAGGACATCACTCTGATGTGGGTGGGATCAGCCCAGGATCGATGCCTGCATTTTCCAAAACACTCACGGAAGAAGGTGTCGTTCTTTCCGCATTTCGCTTCGTTTCGGCGGGAAAGCTCCAGGAGGACAGGCTCCGTGAGTTGCTGAACACTGGTCCCTACCCCGCTCGAAATCCGGATGAAAATCTAGCCGATCTGCGCGCGCAACTCGCGGCAAACCAGCTCGGGGGACGCCTCATGCTCGAACTCGCTGGGGAAGTAGGCAACCAGCAAATCGGAGAAGCGATGGACGACGTTCGCAAGCTCTCCGCTCAATGGATGCGTGACGCAATTTCCGAATTGCCAGACGGCTCCACCACATTCAGCGACCGCTTAGACAACGGTGCGACAATCGTCGCTAAGATTACTGTTACCGGAAGCGAAATCGAAATCGACTTCCATGGCTCGGCGCCGGAACAAGATAACAACTTCAATGCACCAAAGGCGGTGACGATCGCCTGTGTGATGTACGTGATGCGTACGTTGCTGGCTCGCCCACTGCCTCTCAACGAGGGATGCCTCGCGCCCGTTCATCTGCTCATCCCCGAAAAAAGTATTCTTAATCCCTCCGCAGGTCGCCCCGTCGCCGCGGGTAACGTCGAAACGTCTTCTCGGGTGGTCGATGTGTTGCTTGGTGCTCTAGGACTAGCCGCCGCCTCTCAAGGTACAATGAATAACCTCAGTTTCGGAAATGATACCTTTGGCTACTACGAAACGATCGCTGGCGGCGCCGGTGCGGGAGCCACGTTTTCTGGAGCCAGCGGGGTTCACACGCACATGACCAATACACGCATCACCGACCCGGAAGTGCTTGAAGAACGCTTTCCTGTGCGCCTCGTCGAGTTCTCGCTCAGATCGCAGAGCGGCGGCCGTGGAGCTTACCGAGGTGGAGAGGGTGTCTCGCGCACAATCGAGGCTCTCGCTCCCCTGAGATTTTCTTTGCTGACCACCCGACGCGAAACTTCGCCCTTTGGCCTAGCCGGCGGCGGAAACGGTTCGCCTGGCGTGAACCGCTTGAACAACCTGCTCATCCCATCCTGCATCGAGGCAGCTCTCGAGCCCGGTGATCGGCTCCAGATCGAAACGCCGGGCGGTGGAGGATACGGTCGAGAAGAAGGCTAAGGAGCTGCGGCTGGTGGGGCCGTCGCGGACACCTCAGGTAAGACCTTTGACCTGAAAGCGAGAGCCAGAGCGCAACTGTTTGCCTGGCGCGCTCTGGCTGCCGCCGACTCAGGCCCCCCTGAAGCGGCGCGCGTACCAACGTCGCGGAGTTGGCCAGAAGCCTCAGCGCGAACGCGCGCCAGGAGCTTTCCTGTCTTGATATCCCACACCCCTACTCTTGCAAAGTGCGCGGAACGTTGGACCCGCTCAGATTCAGACTCGAAAGCCTTCGGGATCTCAGTCGGTAAACCACCAGGGGGATCCTCATCAAGTACAGTGAAGGAATACCGTGCCTTTTGGTAAATCTCGATCGCCATGGGAATGTCCACCTGGGTGATGCTATCGAGTCCGCGATCGTACGCAGTGAGTGCGTACTCCGAAGTCGCGTCCCGCACTTCGCTCACCCACTTCTCGGACAGCACCGACAGCGCGCGGTACAGCATGCGCATGTTGAACGGCGATGACGGACGCTGGCAATGCTCAAACTGGTTGCACAGCTCGCCACTCTGGCATTCATCGCTATTCTTGCAGCTCGCTCCCGTTACCGGCGACTGCGCTTTCGCATCAACCATCAAACACGATGTAAAACCATCGCGCAGAGAACTGGTCGCAGCTTCACGTAGTGCTTCCGCCGACGATGCGTCCTTCTGGCGAATCCGAAGGTAAACGCTCGGAGAGGCAAGCACACGTGACCAGTCCACGGACTCATCTACAAAGTCCTTCCCGTCCTTCGCCAACGCAAAGGCCCCGGCTTCGACGCGGTCTCTCAGCGGAATCAACTTCGGCGCAAGCAATTTGGCTGTCGATCGCTGCTTGGTCATCACACCGCGCCGCTGTTCCTCGAGCACTGACTGGGCGTGCCAGAAATAGACGAAACCGCCAACAATCAGCACAAACATTCCCCAGAGAAAGACCTTAGGGGGAAGACCACCTACGGCTACCCGACCCGTGGTGATCTGTCGATACCGAACTCTCGCTTGCTCGTTGAGACTAGGCAGGCCGCGATTACGAAATTTTGTCATGCGAAATTGAGAGCTTGAGCATCAAGAAAAAACGCCGAGTGAGCAATGCTCTCTCGACGTTTCGACACTGAGAAAACCGAAAGGTTCCTGCTTATTCAGCATCGGTTCCGAGTTTGCCCACCATGAAGCTCACGGCTGGGTAACCAGAGAATGCTGCCGTCTGAAATACGCTCTTCACAACAAGCGCCGGAACACGACGGTCTACCTGGAGAATCACATTACCGGGAAACTTCTGACCCGGCTTCAGCTGACTCCAAAGCTCCTTCTTGTTCTTGAGAATCTCACCGAGTTCCTCAATCTTCTGCATACGGTTTGCATCAAGAATCGCTCGCGTGCTCCCAGCGGGAATGCCATCCACCAAGATCTGAGTTCCTGTCACCGCCACCATGGGTGCCTCAATCATGTCGACTGAGTTCATCGCGTTGGGCAGTTTAACGTTCTTATCAATAGGAAGCTCACCGGAAGCGGAGAAGCTGGCCAAGAGAAAAAGAACCAAACAGAGGAGAAAGTCGATGAACGGGACGAGGGGTAGTTCCTGATTCACCGAACGACTACCGCCACCGGAAACTTTCTTCTGAACAAACTTCAGAGGAACGTGATGCATCAGTATCTTTTGGGGAGTACTGATGGGCTGATGAAAACGACTTAGTGCTTTACCACCGGACATAATAATCTCCTCGGCCTCACTTGGCCGCGAACGTCACCTGGAATGCGGGAATCGTCTCAATCTGACCACCGCCGATGTCATATTTACGCTCGGGAGCGTAAATGGCATCAAGCACTGCAATCACATGTCCGAACTCAGTCGAGTTATCGGTGTGAAGGATGGCGCGATCAATCTTCTTGTCGTTCGGCGCCTTGTGAGAGCCGTTCGCGTTCCATTCTTTGACGATCTTTTCTGCCAAATCCGGGTACGTGACGTCGTCCCCAGCATCTACAGGCTTACGAGGTACGTCGATCGTGTTGATGACCGTCGTTCCCTCTTTCCACTTGAGTTGGAAGTTACGCTCGCCCTCCATGGACACGTGCAATTCCTTCTCTTTTACGATCTCATCCTGCTTCTCGGGCTTTGGTGGCCCAGGAACGTTGGCGTCCGCCTCGATGCGAGCCATGTGATTCCACACAGCGGTCACCAAAAGGAACATGACCAAACAAAGCAAAAAGTCGATGAACGGGATCAGTGGGATCTCGTGGTTCGTGGCACGACCTTTGCCATGTCCACCAGTATCGATACCAGCCATTTTCGTTACCTCAGAGTTGAGTGGGGGAAATATTAAAACGATGCAAACCGTCTGATTAGACAACGGGCCCGAGCATTTGTTCCCAATGAAGCGAAAGCTCTATCAAGAACTACCCGAGCCCCAGTCCTCAACAATCAGGCAGCTTGCTCGACACCCTCGAGGTTCACTCTCTGACGATTGGCAACAACCAAGTTCAGAACGCGGACGCTCGCTTCGTTGATGTCATCTTCAACCGCTTGGGTCTTTCCGTTCAAGAACGCAAAGCCAACAAGAAGAATAATCGCAGAAAGCAGGCCCCAAGCGGTGCAGTTCATCGCCTCTGCGATACCTTCAGCGAGAATACGCGCCTTCTGGCTCGGATCGATCGACTCGCCGCCTACCGCGGCGAACGCCTTAATCAGACCAACGATGGTTCCGAAGAGACCGCTGAGCATCGCAAGGTTTGCGAACATGGCTAAGAAGCCAGTGCGCTTGTTAATCTTGGGCATCTCCATAAGAGCTGCCTCGTCCATTCCTGCCTGAACTTCTTCGTCAGGTCGATTGACCTTAACGAGTCCAGCCTGAACGATACGTGCCAAGGGCGCGTTTGCCGCAGAGCACATCTTCACAGCCTTTGCGATGTCACCTGCCAGAATGCATTTCTGCATCGTGGCCAGGAACACGTCTTTATTGATCGAACCGCCCACCAAATACATGGTGCGCTCGACGATGACGGAAAGTCCTGCGATGAGCCAGAACGTGATGATGTGCATTGCCCATCCGCCCTCTTGATAGTGGTGCCAAGCTCCAGACATTTGTCTCTAATCCTCTTGATTGGGTGTACTGGTGCGGTTCGAACCTCGGAGGCTTGCGATTGATTATCGCCCCGTTGGTGCCTTAACCGGACCTCCGAGTAGCGAATGCTGACTCAGGACACCCGGCAAGTTGCCGCAATTGTTGGGAAAATTTCCTAAAACCACCACCTGGCGGCTCAGGACCGTGCAATCTTGCTGGAATTCACCCCGTGGAGTCAAGTGTCGACGGAAGAAAGAGACAATGTTCGATCATTGTTGGAATTTTGCAGTGAGAAGTAGGTGCTTCTCAGACAACGAATCAGATCGACCTACCCCTCCAGTTGCAGACGAATCGGTCTCCTCAACCACGGGTCTTTCGGGGTCAGATTCGAGTCTTGAGAAACGCCCACTCGGAATTCGGTACCGAAGAAGGAGTCAGCTCATGAAAAGGACCACTCATCAACAGCTCTTAATGAAATGAAAAACCCGCACAGAACAAGGGTTTTCCTCAGAAGCGCGAGTGACTTGAGCCCATGACAAATAGGTAACTGGCGAAAGTCACCTGACTGCGGTTGCGGTGGTGAGATTTGCGTCGTTATAGTCCTTCATTGTCTGACGAAGATGAGCGGAGACTTGGCGGCCCACCACGGTGGGGGGTTGGCTCGACGTCTGCTCTTGAATCCCTGAATGGGATTTCAAGGTAAGCTCCTTCTCTCTCCGTCAGGGCGGCCAGAATGGCCTGAAAAGTTACTAGAAAGGGATAGGGGAATGCATCTTCTCTTGAGTGCAGGCGGTCAAAGTACGATCGAACAAATTATATCCGCGTTCAAGCACAACCCAACGTTCATGGTCATGAACTTGTGCGTGTCTGCGATTGTAATCACATTGGTCATTGAGCGCTTCCAATTTCAGCTGACGAAATATCGCGTCAACTCGAAGGAATTCTTTGCACAGATCAAGAAGCTCGTGTTGGCCGGAAACATCGACCGAGCTGTCAAGCTTTGCGAGGCTGGTGATTATCCAATCCTCCAGTTGGTCAAGTCTGGGCTAACAAGCGCGAATAAAGGCGAAGATCAGATCGACGCTTCTTTGAGCGAAAAACTCTCGGAACTGAAGCCTGAGGTTGAAAAGCGAATCGGTGCTTTGTGGTCACTAGCCAACATCGCAACCCTGATCGGGCTCCTAGGAACGGTATTCGGTCTCATCGCGACGTTCGCCTCGATCTCCGACCCGTCGCTCTCCGCAGCCGATAAACAGCGAATGCTGTCGGGTGGTATCGCGGAAGCTATGTTCAACACCGCGCTCGGCTTGGGTATCGCGGTGATGTGTATGATCTTTCACATCATCCTCCACACCCGAGCAAAGGCAATCCTGCACGACCTTGAGTCGATCATGGAGCGCACCTTCAACCTGCTCACCATTCAACGTCCGCAGTCCTAACCCTTGTGGGGCGGATTGAAGTCTCCGTAATCGGAGTTGGTAAGCAGGAACTATGGGAACACTGACAGTAGCGCAGCGCGGTAAGATCCGTCGCCTGAGTCAACCGAAGGAGCTTGCTCCGGACGAGGAAGGCGGCGAGCTCAACATCGTTCCGTTTCTCGATATCATCGTGAACATACTCATCTTCGTACTCGCGACGGTGGCTACGACGTTTACGGCGACGATTGAAACGAATCCACCGGCAGGTAAGAGCGCTGGTGTACGCGCGGCGGTCCCTAAGGAATCACTCAACCTCACCGTGCTGATCGTGAATGACGGATTCTCGCTCAAGGCTTCGGGTGGAAGCGTCGGTTCGGGCTGTGCTGGAATCGGCTCTGGACTCGCTGTAGCGAATAAGTCGAATGGTTACGACTTCGCTGGTCTCACGAAGTGCGCGAGCAAATTGAAGGCGGCGAATCCTGCGTATGCTGAGGAAAACAGTGTGGTGATCAGTGCCAATCCTGGCATCAGCTACGGGACGATCATCGACACGATGGATGCTCTCCGTACCACGCCGGATGGCAACAGCCCTCTGTTTGAGAATGTCCAGTTTGGAGTGCCGCAATGAGTAAAGGTGCAGCAACAGACAAGGCGACGACAGCTGAGTATAAGGCTGCCCTCCGTCGGGAAATCCGCCGGAAGGCTGAAGAGCCCGAGATCAACTTCCTCAACATCACCGCAATGCTCGACATCATGACGATCATCTTGGTGTTCTTGTTGAAGAGTCTCGGCGAGTCTTCAGGCTCAGTTCCGCAAAGCGACGACTTGATGTTACCTACGTCGGTCCTGCAAACGGAAGCTTCGCAAGAAGGCGTCGTTGTCATGATTTCGAAGACTCAGATCTTGGTCGGCGACAACCGAGTTCTGACCCTTCCGAACCGTGAATCCATGGTGCAAACAGGCGTTGGCGCTTCAAACAAGCGAAACGGACCCAACGACCTCTACATCACGCCACTCGGCAACGCGCTGGCGAAAGCTCGAAAGGTCGACAAGATTCTGCGTCAAAAGAAGGGCAAAGATCCTAGTAGCTCCGAGGCAATCATCCTTGCGGATCGCACAACACCCTATCGACTCCTGATTGAGGTCCTTCACACGCTCGGGCAAAATGAGTTCGCAAAGTACCACCTCATGGTGATTCAGGGAAAATAGCCTTCGCCGCAGTTCATTTCGTAACCGTCGCGCGCAGAGGCATGAGAAAGACAGAAAAAGGGCGTCCAAACTCCATGGGCGCCCTTTTTTCGTGAGGCTACAAATTTTCGTTCAAAGCGGCTCTCGGAGTCGATCAAGAATTTTGGGGCAGCGAGAACGCACTTCAAGGAGTTGAAGGAACGCTGTGCCTAGGCTAGCTTCATCCCCGAAGGCGCCCGACGGGGGTACGTCTTCCGGGCGACGCCCCTGATGAGCGGCAGCGATGCGCTGACACTCTTGTGGCTTCACAGACCTTGCTTGGAGCAATCAGCTCTGATGGCAGCGGCGAGTGAATCCACCGACGGCCGGGTCTCCGATCACGTCAACCCCTGTCGCAACTTAGGCTACTGTTTGCTTTGACACTTCCTCTTCTGCTCTTCGGTCTCTACGCAGGCTTGCTCGTACTCTCACTCGGTCTCACGAGCTGGGTGAGCCACGATCATCCAGCGGAGCCTGCAGCTCGACGAGTCACCGACGCTGCAGAGAGAGCCGCTCTGGGTCAGTTGGCCGCTCCAGCAAAGCACGCAGGTGCAACGGTCTTCGTGATCGCCGCGGTCGCGAGCGCCTCTACCAGTGTCAATGCTGGACCAACCCTATGGTACGCACTCGCCCCTATCTCAGTTCCTCTCTTGATTGGAGCGGCGGTTTACTTCAGCGCGCGAAAACTCGTGCGCACATCAGGCCAGCTGGTTGATCTCTCAGGTTCCGACTCGCGTATAGCACTGACGAGTCGCAGCGTTCTCGCGGCGGTACTTTGTTGCGAAGCGGCTGTCGGGCTCGTGATTCTTGGACTGCATACCCTAGCCGCACAGGAGCTTTCCAGTTCAGCGTCGCTCACGGTCGTAATTATTGGCACGTTCTCGGTGTCGGCAGCGGCAGTCGTATTCGCACGGTCATCCGGTGCGATATTGCTCTCCACCGCGGAAGTCGACCACGAAACGACATCGCCCAACCCCGCCAGTCTCGCGGTTCTGGTTGCAGAATCATTTCACGGTCCGCTAGTGCGATTGCTGACGCTCGTCGTTGTCAGCGCGTTTGGGCACCTGGCGCTTCTGACCAGCGTAGGAAAAGATCCGACTGCAGATTCTCTCTGGCTCTTCCCCCACCTGCTCAAGATGCTCGGTCTCTTCGCACTTGTATTTGCCGGGTTGGTGGTCCGCAACCAGGAGGAAGAAACTTCAGCGGGGTGGACCCGTGGGGCGCTGGTTTTCTTGATCCTCATGGTTGCTGGTGCTTGGGCTTTGAGTTCCGAACTACCAGACACCTGGTCCCGATCAGTGCCATCCGGTCTCACCTTCTTCTTCCTGCTTCTAGGAGCCACGGCCTGGGCCGCTCCGGCACCGACCACTCAGCGAAGCGCCGGATTGTTGATCGAAGTGGCGTCTCGTTTCGGATCGCTTGGCACTTTCGTCACACTCTTACTGACTCTCCTCATTGCCACATCACTGGCGCCCGAAGAGGTCGCGCTGCCAAGAGGAGCTCTCGTCAGACTGGTAATGGCGGGCTCTCTCGCTGCGGCTCCGCTTGCTCTCGGTTGGTTTCTGGCCAGCGAGCTTGGCCATGGTTCGCGACGTTGCGCCGAATTAGCTTACGCGGGGCAACGCGGACCAGTCCGATTTCCTGTAATACCATCTCCGGGGCTTCTCGGCCTCTTCCCCTTGCTCTGCTTCACTGCCTTAGTCGCAGCGACGAGCGGCGCTTTGCTTGAGCAGATCACGGTGAGCGGTCGTCTACTCCTGCTCTTGTGCTTAGGGGTTCTGCTCGGTGGATCCATCGTGGTGGCACTGCTGGGTACGCTGGAACGGACGAGCCTGGCCGCAGGAAACAGTGTCACTTCTCTCATTCGTGAACATCAAGCGAAAGTTGATCCAACCGGTCACATGGACCTCGAATTAGTCGTTGACGCGGTGCGACGGAACAGCACCAAAGGGGCTCTTGTCTGGATGGCTCTGATCGCAAGTTCCGCCCTGCTCATTCTCGGGCTGCGCTATCTACTTCCTGCTCCCTTCTTTCAGTCACTAGGTTTCGGCTTGACTGTCGGCGCCGCGGCCGCCGGTTCATTGATTGCTTGGTCGCTGCACGACAGTGGTTCACAAATCAAACGCACATTTGGCAGACTCGCCCTGGTGAGCAGCGTCGTTCAAGCGACTTGGCTGTTTGCTAGCACCCTGGTGCAGTCATGAAGCTCAATGCCAGGCCCAGTTTACAGGTCCGACATTCGGCCGGAATTACCCATCTTTTTCGCTCTCTGACTTCCCCTAGTTTTTTCGGAACTCAAGGAATCTCGAATCTTGTCTACGATATCTGACGCCCTCTCGACCCTTTCTGATCGGGGACTTCGCCGTCTCCTCGGTGCACGTACTTTCCTTCGGGGGCTTGATTACGAGAAGCGAAAAGTCGTCGAACAAGTTGTCATTGAAGACACGAACGCGACTTGCACCGTGCGCGGGTCCGATGCTCAGCCATACGATGTATGCATCAGACTTGGTGGTGAAGGAATCACCTCTAGCTGCAGCTGCCCGGCATTTTCCAAGACTGGACAACACTGCAAGCACGTCGCTGCGCTTCTCATCAATGTCCGGAACAGGTCCCGCACCAAGGCGCCCCGCCAACCTGCCCCACCACCCGCCGCGCCCACCAGCGCCCAACTTCGGCAGGAACAAAGCAAGGCAAGCCGCCGGCGGGAGAGGAGACGTCGCAATCAAAATCAACAGATTGTTGTTCCGCCCGGCTTGAGGCCCCCCCCGTCCATCGACGCGACGGCGCGCCCTACTGGGATCGGAGCTTGGATGGCACCAGCTGATGCAGTTCGGCTCCTCGACCTCGAGTTCCGGGTCCATGTTAGAGCGGGCGGCCTCACCGTTACGGTTCTCGATACAGATGCTCGTGTGCCTCTACTCCCGAGTGTCGCACTGAATTGGCAGGCGCTAGCACCCACCGAAGACCGAGAAGCGCTGCGTGTGTTGGTCCGTCACGAGTCAGGTAACCCGAGGCACCCCGCCGTAGATGTACGCGGAGAAGATGTCGCCGAACTTCTGCCACTCCTGGTGGGTAGACGCGTGTTGCTTGAACCCGCACTGATGCAGCTCAGGTTCTCAGAGGAAGTTTTAAAGCCTCGCTTCGACTTAGAGATGGTCGGTGCGGATACGGTTGTTGCGAAATGCACATTCGAACGACCCAACGACAAGCGCGAGTTTCTTCTGACCTCCGGTGGCTGGTTTGAAGGTTGGCCAGGTTGGCATATCGACACCAACGAGGGCATCGCACGCCCGATCGATCGACACGTATCACCTTCGGCGCTACGTCGTTTGCTCAATAGTCCCACGATTGCGGAGCCTGCATCCGAGCTCATTTCCGTGATCACGTCGGACCTACCACGAGTCGCAATGGATATGGGCGCCCAGCTCCCCGAGTTGTCTCAGGTCGCCGAGGTGATCGATATCAAGCCAACCTTCATCTTTCGAGCGGGCGGAAGCATTACTGACGCCGAAGCCTCCCTCAAAGCTCGTTACGGCGAACTAGAATTCGAGGTACGCGCCGACGGGATCTCTCCTCCTATCGTGGTACTTCCACCCGTCGAGGGGCAAAAGCGAGCTAGGTGCATTCGCACCGACATCGTCGCACAGCAGGAGGCGGTTCAACTCTTGCTCGACGGTGGACTGAGTCCCACTGAGTACGGCGAGAGTTTCGAAGCTCAAGGCAGTGAATCAATTCGATTCTGGTCCGAGGGCGTGGCCTCTCTTCCACACGAATGGGATCTCTACATTCCAGAGGATCTCGTCGGTGCAAAGGTGCGAGGCACTCCCCTAGCCATGAAGGCGCGCGTCAGTAGCGGCGTCGATTGGCTCAACGTTAATATCAGCTGGGAATCTGGCGGAGTCAGCGTCGACCGCGAGGAGCTGCAGAAATGCTTGCACGAGGGACGCAAGTACGTTCGTCTTTCAGACAATACTTACGCCGCTTTGGATGCGAAGAAGGTTCAATCGCTCATCGATCGTGAAGTCGAAATCTTGGCAGCGGCCGGCAAACAGGGAAAGTTGCCGCTCAGTCAAGCAGGACGAGTCCAGGAATTGTTAGAGCAGGCCGACACGAAGACTGTGGCCGCCGCGACAAAGGCGCTTTTCAAGAAGCTCGCCTCAGTCGATGAAATCAAGAAGACCCGCAAACCACGCGGGCTTAAGGCAACTCTTCGCCCCTACCAAGAACAAGGCCTCTCATGGCTTCGGTTCATTCACGAAATTGGCTCAGGCGGCGTGCTTGCCGACGACATGGGACTTGGCAAAACGGTACAAACGATCGCGCTCATGCTGTCGCTTCATTCAGCCAAGGAAACAGGCCCAATCAAAGCGCTGATTGTCGCCCCCACCTCAGTGGTGACCAACTGGCAGCGAGAAATCGAACGATTCGGGCCAAGCTTGAAAGTTGCGCTTTGGCACGGATCGGCTCGCAAGGAGCTCGAAGCTCAGCTTAAAACCGCGAACGTCATCATTACAAGTTACGCCTTGTTGAGGCGCGATTTGGAACTCTTGAAGAGCTGTGACCTCGACTACGCTATCTTGGACGAGGCCCAGGCCATCAAGAACCCTTCAAGCGCAACGGCCGCTGCCGCCAAAGACCTCAACGCCAAGCACCGCTTGGCGCTCACCGGCACCCCTATCGAAAATCGCCTCAGCGAAATCTGGTCGATCTTCGATTTCGTGAGTCCAGGACTACTTGGTCCGCTACAAAAATTCGAAGAACGCTACGCACGTCCGATCGACCAAGGGGATTCAAAGACCGCGGCACGACTGCGCGCCGTCATTCATCCCTTCATCCTGCGCCGCACTAAGTTGGAGGTAGCAAAAGACCTTCCGGAGAAGCTTGAATTCAATAAAATCATCGATCTCGCTCCAGAACAGCGCGCGATCTATCTCCAGGTACTGCGCGAAGTTCGAGCTCAAGTGCTGGGAGAAGTCGAGCGCGTCGGTCTGGCCAAGAGTCAGCTACACATCTTGGCTGGTCTTACAAAGCTTCGACAAGCTGCCTGCGATGCTCGTCTACTCGGACTCCCTAAAGAATTGGGACCGGAAGACAGTGGAAAGCTCTCCGCGTTGCGCGAACTCGTCGAAGAGGTCGAGACCGGTGGCCATAAGGTGCTCATCTTCAGTCAATTCGTTTCAATGCTGAAACTGATGGCTCAGGCGCTGGACCAGGACAAGATCCGCTACGAATACCTGGATGGCAGTACTACGGACCGCCCGGAGCGAATTGATCGCTTCCAGGAAGATCCAACGATTCCCGTGTTTTTGATCAGCCTCAAGGCTGGCGGAAGTGGTCTCAATCTCACTGCCGCCGACACCGTGATTCACTTCGACCCGTGGTGGAACCCTGCGGTCGAGGACCAAGCCACCGATCGTGCCCATCGCATTGGTCAGAAGAAGGTGGTGTCGGTGTACCGCTTAATCGCGGCAGGAACGATCGAAGAGAAGATCCTTCAACTCAAGCAAAAGAAGAAGGATCTTGTCGCTTCAGTCCTGGAAGAAGATCATGGCGGCGGAAAGCAGCTGACCAAGGCAGATCTCGAAGATCTATTCAACGTGGACGACTAAGTCCGCCTTCAGCCAGGAATATCACTAACGTCGCATTGAGATGCTCATCAACATGCCAAGGCAGATGAGCATGGTCAAAACGCTACTACCTCCGTAGGAGAACAGCGGCAACGTGATGCCGACCACGGGCAGCAGCCCCATCGACATACCGAGATTGAATACAGTGTGCCAAAAAATGATGGATCCGCAGCCGATGGCTAACGCCGCGCCGAACCTATCCTTGGCTTGCGAAGCGATATGAATCGACCAGATAGCGAGGAAGGCGTAGAGCGCAAGCAGGACCAAACAGCCAAGGAAGCCGAACTCTTCTGCGAATACGCTGAATGGAAAGTCTGAATGCTGATCGGGCAAGAATCCAAACTGGTTCTGGGTTCCCTGCATGAAACCTTCCCCCGTAAGACCGCCGTTTCCAATTGCGGTCTGGGATTGAATGGCGTGCCAGCCCGTACCCGAAGCATCGGCTTCAGGATTCAAGAAACTCGTCACTCGTCCACGCTGATAATCACGCAAACCGAATTTCCACATCAGGTAGACGGCTGTAGCTCCTGACCCGAGGCCGAATAGCAGGCTGCTTCGCTTGATACGAACGATGGCGACCATCGAAATCGTTGTAAGCAAGTAAATAAGCGACGTACCAAGGTCGGGTTGCATCATCACCGCGACCATGGGCACACCCATGATCACAAACGGAATGATCAAATCGACAAGCGTGCGAGCCTCTGTCCGGTGATCATTCTGAATGTGACGGGCGACCATGAGTGCCACAAGCGGTTTCATGAATTCGCTCGGCTGAAACGCGAAGCTGCCAAAACGAAGCCAACGATTCGCACCCCGAACTGCAGCGTCCGCGTCACCGGCGGACATCACAAAAAGGAGAATCAAGAGCAGCATGCCCGCGCCGTACATGACCGGCGCCGTACGCTCGAGATGGCGATAATCAATGGCTGCTGCGAGCATCGCAAAAAGAAGCCCAATCACAATCCAATAGATCTGATTGACGTAGATCCCGGCAAGCGCTGCGTGGCGCGATGCTCCTACGTATGCGCTCGTTGCGCTGTAGAGGTTCACGACCCCAATCGAAGTGATGATCACCGTGACCAGCAACAAGGGCATGTCGACCTGTGGGCCCGAGCGGAACGATATCGAAGGGCGTGCCATCTAGTTCTCCTGCGACACGGCGCCGTCTAGCGACGCCGTTTTCGCTTTAAGGCGCTCGGCCTTCATGTTTTGCCAATCGCGCACCACACGCATAGCCACGGGTACGGCGTTCTTGCCTCCGCCTCCACCGTGCTCAACCAAGACGATTACAGCAATCTCGGGTGATCTTGAAGGCGCGTAGCCAGCAAACCACGCGTGGTCTCGGTTGAAGTATTCGATTTGCCGTTGATCGAGACCTTTGCTTGCAACTTGACTCACCTGGGCCGTACCCGTTTTGCCCGCCATATCCACGCCCTCAAGTCGTTCTGCATGAGCCGTACCTTTTCGATCGGTCACTACTGAGGTCAGCCCTTCTGTGATCCAACCAAGCTGATCGGGATCTAGATCAACGAGACGTCGAACACGGGGCGGAAAGTCTTGAACCACCGTTCGATCGCTTGTCTCGATGCTGCGCACAATTTGAGGACGATAGAGAGTTCCTCCGTTTGCCAGCGCACCATAGGCGAGTGCCAACTGCAGAACGTTGACGGTGGTTGCACCCTGCCCGATTGCAGCGAGCAGAGTAAAACCACCTCGAAACGCTCCTCGATAGCGTCGCGTATACCAGGCGCGCGTCGGCATGCGCCCGCGGGCCTCCGGATTCACGCCGATTCCCGTCTGCGCGCCAAAGCCGAAACGCGAACCGATTTCCGCAAGGTCATCGATGTTCATGTGCGTCGCGAGCTCGTAGAAGTACGTATTGCACGACTGCACCAACGCTCCGTGCAGATTGACGCGCTTGTGGACACCGGTACAGCGGAAGTAGCGCTTTCCGTATTCGAGACCTCCACGACAATCAGTCTGATCGTAGGGAGACATTAAGCCCGATTCGAGCCCTGAGAGCGCCGAAAACGGCTTATACGTAGAGCCCGGTGGATAAGCCGCGGAGATCGTTCGATCGAGCGTTGGCTTGAGCGGGTCGGAGTAATAGCGCCGAAAAGCGTCGCGGATCGCGTCCTTTCCCTTACCGCCCGATACGACATCGGGATCGAAGCTGGGTTTCGACAGCGCGACAAGGATTCGCCCCGTTCGAACATCGACAACGACCAATGCGCCGGCCAAATGGGCGCGCATCGCCTTCTCAGCTGAACGCACCAATTCAATATCGAGAGTGAGCGAAATGTCCCGTCCTGGCGATGGCTCTTCGAGACTGTCTTCACCGAGGTAGCGCTGCTCAAGTTCTTCAACACGTTCTCGCCGTGCCTTCTTGCGAATGAAGCGTTGAAATCCGCGCTGCCCGCGCAGATAGCTCTCCCATCGCCGCTCGACGCCGACGGCTCCCAGACGATCTCCCGCGCGGTAGCCGGCTTCAGGATGCTCCGCGAGGGTCTCCGCGTCGACTTCACGCATGTAACCGATCATGTGTGCGGCGAGCGCGCCATTGGGAAAAGATCGCACAGGAGCAGGCATGACGCGGACTCCGGGCAACTCGCGGTCGTAGGTCTTGAGCGCGGCAACGACGTCGCGATCAACATCAACCTGAAGCAGAGTTTGCTGTTGTGCGCGATTGCCGCCCTTTTTTTGAATTGCTTCGACCTTCTCGCGCAACGCTTCGGCTTCCGTTTCGTTGAGTCCCATCAGCTTGACGACTCGAGGCCATGTTGTTTCGAGGTCCAGCTTACCGGGCACCACGTGAACGTTGTATGCAGGGCGGTTGCCCGCGATGACCTTCTGCTGCGAATCGCGAATCACACCTCGCGTCGTCGCAAGCCGGCTTTCGCCAATGATATTTCGACGAGCTTCAGAATCATGAAGGTCTCCCTCGAGAACCTGCAAGACGAACAGCCGCACAGCAAATGCGCCGAAACAAAAGAACACCGCCAGCACAAGCCAGCGATAGCCCTTCCGAAACTCACCAACATCAGACCGCTGAACAAGAGTCGGCATGACTCACTGCGCTCCTGAACTCGTTGGCGAAACATGAGGGCCACGGTTCTCAATGCTCAAGCGATGCGCCAAAGGAAAAAGAAAATACGCAAAAAGAGCAGTCGATATGGCTCTGGGTAAAACAATGTTCGAAAGCTCAAGCGGGCGTCGGTTATCCGCACCAAAAATAGCGAGCAGCATAAGAACAATCGCACTTTCCAGCACCGAAGCGCCGAATGCGAGAGGAATGCGTGTCATCGTCGACTGAGCACTCACTCGAGTGCTCACCGCGCGACAGGTCCACCACACGGCCACTGAAGTGAAGCGAAACAGAAAAGCAGGGCCGCCGCCGAATACATCGAGGGCCCATCCCAGAGCAAAGGAGAGCAGTGCTCCGCGAGCCATCGACTGCTCATGGATGCCTAGATAGATAATGAAAGGCAGCCCCAGACTCGGCGTCGCGCCATGCAAAGCGCGTCCCACCCAGTGCACGCCGAAGGTAGCGGTCGCAAAGCTATCGAGCCCTGCGAAAAACCGGTGCACTGTCCCTTGCAAGAGTACCAGCGCACAGCCAACCAGTAGGTAGGCCGCACTCCGCATTCGCTAGCGTCCTCCCTCAGCGGAAGGACATTCCTTGACTTCGCCAACCACTACCAAAACCTCGTCAAGACGCGAAAAGTCTACCGTCGGTTCCGCCACCACTTCTTGATATTCGCCGAAATCGCGCTTCACGATCTTCGTTACCCGCGCAACGGGAATACCCTTTGGAAAGCGACAGCCCTTACCGCTTGTGACAAATAGATCTCCAACATTCACCTCGTCTGCGCGCCTGGCGTATTCCACCTTAACCATGTAGCTCGATTCGTCGCCGGTACCACGAACATACCCGCGCGCCTTGGTGCGCGGAGCGAAGACGTCCACGCCAAAGCCGGAATCCGCCACCAGTAAAACAGTGGCCGAGGCCCCGGTCACTCGCTTGATCAGACCGACCACGCCGCCCGGGGCAACGACTGGCATATTCTCGCGGATCGGGACATTGCCAGTATCAAGTACAATGTTGGCGACCTTGAAAAAGTCCGTCGACGTCTTTGTTGTGATTGAGGCGCTGATGGTTTCGACGGGGACGCTCTCCCGTAACCCGAGGAGCGCACGTAAGCGATCGTTCTCCTGCCGGACTTCAGCGAGCTCACGGACTTCCTGCTCGAGCTGGTCTACCTGACGCGAAAGTCGGTTGTTGTCCCGGCCCACATCGACCAAATAAACGTATTCGCCGACGTAGCCCGACACGCTTCGCGCCAAGGCCGCTGCCAGGTTCTGAACCGGAGATGCCGCATGAACGAGAACGCGGTCCACAGCGTTCAAGTCTTCGGGGTTGCGAATTGTCGCCCTCAAGAAGAAGAAGGGGACGGCAAGAAGCAAAACCACCAGGAATGTGTCGCGGTAGCGCTTGTAGAATCCCAACGCCTACCTCCTCAAGTCGCCCGTTAACCGGAAACGACTTCTTTCAATAGGTCAATATGATCAAGTGCTTTGCCGCTGCCAAGCACCACAGCGCTAATAGGATCGTCGCTCACCATCACTGGCAAACCGGTCTCTTCGCGCAAAAGGACGTCAATATTTTTGAGTAGGCTTCCGCCGCCGGTGAGAACAATCCCCTTGTCAACGATATCCGCTGCAAGCTCAGGGGGGGTTCGCTCAAGCGCCAACAACACGGCTTCCACGATTGCGTTGATCGGCTCGGCGAGAGCTTCTCGCATCTCGTCGGAGTTCACGACCACGGTTTTCGGAACGCCCGCTACCATGTCTCGCCCCTTGACCTCCATGGTGAGCAGTTCTTCGGGTGGATACGCGTTCGCGATACTCACCTTGATGCGCTCAGCGGTCTGCTCTCCAATCGCAAGATTGTACTTGCGCTTCATGTAAGCGACGATCGCCTCGTCCATCTTATCACCGCCGACTCGAACCGATTGTGAGTACACAATGCCTGCAAGGCTAATCACTGCGACCTCAGTGGTACCGCCGCCGATGTCGACCACCATGTTGCCACTAGGTTCGGTGATAGGAAGTCCGGCGCCAATCGCTGCCGCCATGGGCTCCTCAATGATGAACACCTCGCGCGCACCAGCACTTTCCGCGCTTTCTTTCACCGCGCGTTTCTCGACCTCGGTGATGCCAAAGGGCACACAGATGATGATTCGTGGCTTCACCCAGCTTCGGCGATTGTGTGTTCGACTGATGAAGTAGCGGAGCATCGCCGCCGTGATTTCGAAGTCAGCGATCACGCCGTCTCGCAGAGGCCTGACGGCCTCGATGTTGCCTGGAGTGCGTCCAAGCATCTCCTTCGCTTCTCGGCCAACCGCCAAAACTCGCTTATCTCCTCTCGCGTCACGAGCCACCGCAACCACGGAGGGTTCACAGGACACAATCCCCTTGCCCTTGACGTAAATCAGGGTGGTAGCCGTACCTAGATCGATGGCTAGGTCGTTCGAGAACAGGCCGTATAGCCAGTCGAAGATCATTGCGAGAGGTCATTCACCGGCAATTGCCGGATTTGGGTGAGTCAACGAGGCCGCCAACTGGCGACCGGGCACTGGTGTTAGCACGCCGATGAGAAAGGGTGCAACGCATCAGCGCTCAACTGTAAATGATTGAATTTATTGAACTTTTTAGCAAAAAGCGAAAGAGCCGCCCCGAAGGCTCTTTGAAGAGTCTTCAATGCAGCTCTTTCGAATGAACTGAGGCCCAACTGGGCGCTCTGTCAGCGCGGCAAAAAGTCAGCCCAATCGTTCACGCGAGAAAGCAAACTCACCAGCGCTCGCCGGATCAATCCACTCCCCACGCGGAGAAACTTAGTCGTCGTCAGATTCCCAACGATGCCAGTTTCCGCCGCCGCCACGCTGCTTTTTCTCGCCACGAGGCGGAGCTTCACTTCCTCCGCTCGCGCCGCCGCGACGTTTCTCCTTCTTTTCTTTCTTGGCATCACGCCGCCTTCCACCAGCAGGAGCTCCTCGCCCATCAGCTGGCGGAAAAGCTGGAGGCTCCCCCGGAGATGCTTCAAAAGGGTCGAAAGAAGGCCCGCCGCCCATCGAGGGGCGGTCGCCGAAACGAGGAGGAGGACGCCGAGAAGGATCGCGACCCGGCATGCCACCCGGACCCGACGATCCGCCAGCGCCGCGTGGCTGCGCGGGACTGACTACGATTTGTCGGCCCCTCAGAGTCGCTCCGTTAACTCGGGCTACTGCGATCTCCACTTGGTCAGCAGACGCGAGCGTTGCGAAACCAAATCCCCGAGGCCTCCCGTCTGGTCCGAGCGGAAGCGTAAGACGCGTAACCGGCCCTGCACCCTCTGCATTGAACAGCTCCTCGATTTCCGGGCCAGTCGCCTCGAAAGGAAGCTTGCCGAGGAAAACCGTAGGCTCTTCCTGACGGGGAGGTCGTTCACCCGGTGGTCCGCGCTTTGGTGCCTCCTGTGAGAATTCCCGAATACTGAGCGGTCGGCCAGCACAATCAGCGCCTTGCAGCTGCTGACGTGCGCGGGCCGCGGCATCGTCGCTATCGAGGGTGATGAATGCAAATCCGCGAAGCCGGCCTGTCTCGCGATCGCGAGGCAACGCCAAATGCTCCACATTGAACCCGGCACCTTCAAAGACTGCGCGAAGCGCCTCCTCCGAAACCGAATCTGCAAGCCCACCAACGAATAGCTTTCGTGCGCCGTCCGCACTCATGACTTTATTCCTGAACTGATGAAATGCACGTTGGTCGAAATTATCTTAGGCCTTCGGCTGCTCCTCCAGCCGGCCAACAGTCGGAATACCCCCCGACTGCGTTCGGACGATATAGAGAGAGTCCCCGCGCTTCAAGCACTCAGCGGGCGATTTCGACCACTAGATGCGCATATTTCTGAATTTGAGGAGCCTGCCATCGACTAAGTGCGGGAAGTTTCTTTGGAATTCGCTGCGCTGAGAACGTTCACTGAATAGGTGAATCACCTGGCGTGATCGACATTCAGCCCCGGCCTAGCACCCTGGCTGTGGTGAAATCGTCCTGATAGAAGCACTCGCCCGTGAAGACTGCGATTATTCTGAACCCTACTGCAGGTAGCGGACGTGCGAGAAGTGCCGGCCTTGCACTTCAATCGAAGTTGCCAGACTCCGAGCTCTTGCTCACTGAGTGTTCGGGTGACGCCACTCGCCTCGCTCGAGAAGCTCGGAGAAGGTGTGTTGATACGGTCGTCGCCATCGGCGGCGACGGAACGATTCAACAGGTGACAACCGGTATGACGCTGGAGGAAGACGGTACCCAAGCTAACCACCAGACCAACCTTGCGATTTTACCGGCGGGAACTGGCGGTGACTATCGCCGGACCTTCTCCTGGACAGAATCTATCGACCAGGTGCTCACGCGCATTTCATCAGGCGACGTTGAGTGCGTCGATTTTGGTCGCCTGACTTATGCGTTGGGTGACGTAGAAAAAACCGCGGGGTTCGCGAATGTCCTCAGCTTTGGAATTGGAGGCCTCACTGATCAATTCGTAGAAAGCGGCCCGAAGTGGTTAGGTGGTCGCGCCGCGTTCCTCCTTGGAGCAATGCGAGCGACGGTAGTTCACCAAGCGGTGCCGGTTGAACTATTTTTGGACGACGTACTGGTCGAAACTGCACCTTTTTCGAACGTCGCTGTCTGCCTCGGAAAGTTTTTCGGGGGAGGTATGAAGATCGCTCCCAGCGCTGACCCGAGTGACGGGCTGTTCGATGTGGTGACCATGGAGATGAATCGGCTACAAACGCTTTCATTATCAGTCGATATCTATCGAGGCACTCACCTGCAGCGAGCAGGCGTAAGAAGCTATCGCTGCCGCAAGCTCGAGGCTCGCCTCACGCGGACGAGTCAGTGCCTCCTAGATGCAGACGGAGAACAACTCGGCACCTTGCCGCTCAAAGCAGAGCTCCTACCAGCAGCTGTACGGATTCTCGTCTAACGCTCAACCGTTTCGAAGGTCTCGAAGGGGCGCTGATTAGTTTCCTGCACAGGCAGCTTCAACGTCTTTGATTGTCTTCGGAGCCTGAGACGTGAGGTTTCGAGGGCCATCAGATGTGATGAGAATGTCATCTTCGATTCGAATCCCAATTCCGCGGTACTCTTCGGGGACAGTCTCGTCGTCGATTGCGAAATAGAGTCCGGGCTCGACTGTAATCACCATCCCTGGTTCCAATGCACGCGGCTTTCCTCCCGCGAAGTAGGAGCCAACGTCGTGCACATCCATCCCCAAGTAGTGGCTAGTCTTGTGCATGAAGAAGTGAGCTACGCGCTTGCTCATTGCCTCGTCATCCGACGGAGACACCTCTCCCATCAGCTTCTCGGCAATGAGACCAGCGCGAATCACCTTCACTGCAACAGCGTGCACGTCGTCCATCGTTGCACCCACTCGACACGCTTCAATTGCTTCCAGTTGAGCGTCGAGCACAATTTGATAAAGACGCGCCTGAACCGCACTAAAACGACCGCTTACAGGAAAGGTTCTCGTGATATCCGCCGCGACGTAGTTCAATTCGGCACCAGCATCGATAAGCACGAGATCGCCACTCTTCATCACAGCGTTATTCTCCCGATAATGCAAAATCGTCCCGTTCACGCCACTCCCCACAATCGAATCGTAAGCGACACGGCGCGAACCGGCTCGGCGGAACTGATTTTCGACCACATCCTGCAATTGCCATTCAGTCATACCTTCACGGCACGCCTTCATCGCCGCGTAATGGGCGAGAGCAGAGACTTCGCCCACCTGAGCCATCTTCGACTGCTCGTACTCGGACTTCATGAGCCGAGCCTCATGAAGCAATACGCGCGCGTCTCCGATTTCGGTTGGCGCATCCACTCTCTTCCGTCGCCTTCGCCGGATCTCGGCTACCGCGTCGAAAACCGACTTCGTCCAACTCTCATGCTCGCCCCATAAAAAAAACACCCGGCGGCGGTTTTCCAAGAGGTTGGCCAGCTCGGGGATAAGTTGTTCGATCGGAAAGGCCTGATCGGCACCAAAGACCTCTTGAGCCCCCACGGTCCCAGCACGGCGCCCATCCCAAGTCTCTCTCTCGCGATCTCGCTCCCGCACAAAGAGCGTAAAACCGGGTTCATCGGCAGTAAGAAGCAGAGCGGACTCGGGCTCGTCAAAACCGGTCAGGTAGTAGAAGTCTGAATGCTGACGGAAGGTGTGCTCGACATCACCATTGCGCAGAAAAACTGGAGCAGAAAACAAAAGCAAAGCATCTCCTTTTCCAGGAGAGCCGTCAGCCTCCGACGAAGAACCTCCCCTTTGAAGAAGCGTACGCAAACGAGCACGGCGCTCGCTCAATTCCTTGCTGAAGGTGTCTTCCATCGTCCCCAAACTGTAGCGCCCTGATCGCGCCCGAGCAAAACGCCCTTCTCGATGCGACTCATCTCGATTTGGAGGTAAGAAAATTCTTGTTTGACGTGCCCACACCTGAAGGCTAGCTCCCCCCCGTGGCCGACCTCCCCCTCCGACGAAAACCCCTATCCGCTGGCAACGAAATCGACGCATGGTGCACTCGCTGCAAGATGGACCTGGGACATCGCATCGTCGCCATGGTCGGTCCAACTCCCAAGCGGGTTCTCTGCATGACCTGCGGTTCAGAGCACAACTACCGCTCGCCCAAGAGCGAAGATAAGTCGACCGCAAAAATACCCAAAGCCAAGTCAGCGAAGACGGCGAAGTCCACGGCGAGTGCGAGCCCACGCGGCAGTGCGGCACGCGCGGCGGCTGCCCGAGAAGACTGGGAGAAGGCCGTTCGTAGTGGCGCCCCCGTGCGTCGCTACGGCATTAGCGAGACATTCAAAGAAGGTGATATCATCACCCACAAGAAGTTCGGCGACGGCTACGTCATCGCCGTGCTTGCGGGCAAAGTCAGCGTCGCGTTTGTGGACGGCGAGCGGACGCTTGTGCACGGTGTCGCGCCGTAGCTCGCGGCGCGCGCTTGACCTTCGCCTTACCTCCGCCTCGCGTCTTTTGCTTGGCGGTCTGCTCCATGATTCCCTTAAGCTTTTCCGGAAACCCATACCGCTTCTTCAGCCCCTTGAGCTCATCAATCGTGAGCAAGCGCCACTGACCAGGAGGGAGTCCTTCACAGGTGATTTCGGCATGACTCAGACGAGCCAAGCGAGCAACGGGCGTCCCGGCGTGATCGCCAAGGCGCTTCACCTGATGATTTTTACCCTCCTTGAGCGTTACCTCCAACCATGCCTTACTGCCCTCGCGTCGCAAGATTCGAACGGACGCTGGCTTGGTTGTTTTTCCCTCGATCTCGATGCTCTGTGACCAACGCTCAAGAGTCTTCTCGTCGACCGTCTGTTGAACCTTTGCCGCATAGACTTTGGGGACTTTGCCGCTCGCGTGTTGGAGGGCCTGTGCGAAGTCGCCATCGTTGGTGAACAACAGAACACCGCTTGTGTTGAAATCGAGGCGCCCGACGGGAACTACGCGAACGCCAACTTCCTTGAGAATATCTCGCGCAGTGGGCCGACCTTCGGGATCCGAAAGTGTAGTCACCATGCCACGGGGCTTGTGCAGAACCCCATAACAAAGCGGCTCGGGCTCCAAGCGTTTACCGTCAAGCTCGATTTTGGCCAGCTTGGGATTCGCTTTAGCGCCAAGCTCGGTGACCACAAGTCCATCGACGCGAACTCGTCCGGCCTTGATGATGTCCTCAGCCTTCCGTCGAGAGGCGACTCCCGCCCGCGCGAGTATTTTCTGGAGGCGTTCTTCTGCCATCTAATTTTCTCAGAGCAGTTCGAACAGATGCCTCAGAGGCAGGTCAACCCTTGTCGCCCGCTTCTTCAACACCTTCGTCATCTGCATTTGTCTGCGCAGATGCTTCATCTGCTTCGTCTTCACGAGAACGACCTTCGTCTCGATGCCATACGTCGACTTGACCATCGAAATTGGCGTCCACCCCCATACGCTCTAGGTGACCGTCGCGATAGACCTCAAAAATATCAGGCTTTTCATCGCCATTCGTGTCTCGCTGAATTCGTGTCAGCACACCATCCGTATAGAAACGAACCTCATCAGGCTTACCATCGCCCGATTTGTCCACTTCAATCTTGGCGGGACGCGTCTTTCCGAATGTGATCCAGGTGTCGATCTTGCCGTTGTAGTCGGAGTCTGCTTGCTCGGTGAGCTTTTCGCCATTGTCCCCGTAGGTGCGCATCAGGTCTTTGACTCCGTCAAAGTTGGTGTCGACTTCGCGACACAATAGGATCCGACGACGTTCAGTGCCCGCACCAATGTAGCCGTACACCCTTCGCACATTTGGAACGATCATCCCTGGAGCGGAAGACTCTTGTACATCGCGGTCATCCCGTCCCTTGAACTCGCAACGAGATTCGTCGTCGGCACGTTGACCATCCACTACGGCGTCTGCGGTCGCGACATCTTTCTTGTTGCCGCCGCACGCCACCGTCCCAACGGCCGCAAGGTAAATCACCATCTGCCGACCGAGCAATACTCCATATCTATTCATTGGATGAGCCTTCTTCGCTCTCGTCGACTGTAGTGGCAGCCCCCTCGCCATCCTCGCCGTCAACAACGTTAGAGGTCTCCTCAATACGTTCGCCTTCTTCACCGAAACCCTTCTCCTCCGTCTTGATGTCCGAGGGTAATGGCGGGGGAGAGTAGCCAGTTTCCTTGCAGTAATCGATGCTGGCTCCGGGATCTGGGCGACCATCACCGTCAGTGTCCACATGAATCAACGGGCAACCTCGACTTGGATACTCCCACCACTGATCGATCACGCCGTCGCCGTTCTCGTCGCGCTCCGTTCGAACGACCTGGCCCTTTTCGAAAAAATCCCAGGTATCGAGTTTTCCGTCCAAAGTGGTGGCGCGCCACTTTTCCTTGAGCGTACCGGCTTCGTAGATCGCGATTTCGTCAACCACGCCATCACGATCGTAGTCGCTTTCCACTTTTCGCAAACCGCCCTTTTCGTCGAAGAAGGTCGTACGATCGTTGCGTCCATCGAAGTTGAGATCCGCGGTTCGGCAGTATTCTCGTCCTCCTTTTTGGACGAGGGTCATCTCTGGCTTGCCGTCACCGTTGGCGTCGACCTTGTTGGCATCGCTCGACGAGACATCACACTTTTCCAAGACGATCTCAGTGTCGCGTCGCTGACGTGCGTCCTCTGCTGTGTTTGTCCCAGCCTTGTTTCCACCGCATCCTCCTAAGAGAATCGTGGCGCCAAGAATCAACCATCTACGCTTCATGCCTCTCCCACACACTTTCGGGGCTCTCTGCCGCCGCACTCTAGGTGATACATCTGTTGGTCCCCTCGCGGCTAGTGCCCTGCGCAAGTTCTGCTGCTCTCCACGGGCACGCAATTGTTGCGACTCAAAATTATTATTACACTGCAAAAAAGTATTCAAAACCGAATCAGTCTAGCCATTCTGAGCGATTTTTATTAAATTTCAAGTACTTAGGCTTGATTCCTTCACCAACTACCGATTGACGGTGCACGTATGGGAATCTATGGTAACGACTGGTCACTCAACGAATTGCTGTTTCTCACGCAGAGGCCGCTAGAGACCCTCGACCGGAAAAAACCAGATGGCGCGCAAGAAGATCTCCACAACCGTGTACATCACGCCGGAACAGAATGAAGCGCTGCACATTCTCCACAATCGGACAAAGGTGCCGGTCGCCGTCTACATTCGTGAAGGCATCGACCTTGTGCTCCAGAAGTACGCCGACCAATTGCCCGGACAGCTGAGTCTCGTGGATACGAGCGACAGAAAATAGTTCCGATCCTCAATTCGCGTCCAGCGCGGGGAACATCCTGAGCGAAGTGCACATTTGACCGTGAGTCGAGCTCACTAAGCTGCTAGTTCGCCCCGCCAAGCCGGACCAGTCCATTGTAATGAGGGCGGGCCGGGGCTGACCCGATAAGACACACATGTCCGACGACCAATCGAAAATCCGTAACTTCTCGATCATTGCTCATGTTGACCACGGTAAGAGCACACTGGCTGACCGAATCCTCGATGTGACCGGAGCCATTCAAGATCGCGAGAAGAAGGAGCAGTTCCTTGATAAACTTGATCTGGAACGAGAGCGCGGCATCACGATTAAGGCCCAATCCGTTCGCTTAGCCTTCCACTCGCAGGACGGAAATACTTACCAGATCCAGCTAATCGATACCCCCGGGCACGTAGACTTCTCCTACGAAGTATCTTCGTCGTTGAGAGCCTGTGAAGGTGCCCTGTTGGTCGTCGACGCGACTCAAAGTGTGCAGGCCCAAACCGTGGCTAACACTTACATGGCGATCGAGAACAACCTGGAAATCATACCAGTTCTCAATAAGATTGACTTGCCATCGGCGGATGTTGACCGCGCGGCAGAAGACATTGAGGAAGTTATCGGCCTCGACTGCAGTGGCGCTCTCATGACGAGTGGCAAGACCGGACTCGGCGTTCGCGAGCTGCTTGAGGCGGTCGTTGAGCGCATTCCCGCCCCCACCGGGGATCCAGACAAGCCACTACGCGCTCTGGTATTTGACAGTTGGTACGACACCTATCGCGGAGCGATGGTGATGCTGCGCATCGTCGACGGTCACCTCAAGAAAGGCGACAAAATCAAGTTCATGGCGACTGGCAACACCTTTGAGGTGACAGAAATGGGCTGCTACGGGCCGCACCCCATTGTGCTCAAAGAACTTCACGCCGGCGAAGTCGGCTACATCGCAGCCAGCATCAAGACAACCCAGGACACCAAGATCGGAGACACTGTGACGCTCGCAGCGCGCGCTGCAACCGAGCCTCTACCGGGTTTCGAAGTCGTTAAACCCATGGTCTACGCGGGACTGTTTCCGACAGACTCAGCGGAGTATGAAGACTTGAGAGACGCGCTTTCACGACTGCACCTCAACGACTCGTCCTTTAGCTTCGAACCAGACACTTCGGAGGCCCTCGGTTTTGGCTTTCGCTGCGGATTCTTGGGCCTGCTCCATATGGAGATCATCCAAGAACGTCTCGAACGTGAGTACAATCTCGATTTGATCATCACCGCGCCGAGCGTGGTGTATCGGGCGCATACGAAACGCGGTGATATCATCACCGTCGACAACCCGAACAAGCTGCCCGATCCCGGACTTCTTGATTTCATCGAAGAGCCCATCGTTCGCGTAAATATTCACGTCCCAGCGGAATATGTAGGCCCCGTCGTGAGTCTCTGCATCGAGCGACGCGGTATTCAGAAAGAACTTAACTTCGCCACTCCGACCCACGCAGTGATTACCTACGAGCTTCCGCTCGGCGAAGTGATTCTTGACCTGCACGACAAACTCAAGAGCGCGACACGTGGATTTGCGAGCATGGACTACGAGCTCGACGGGTATCGTCAAGGCGACTTAATCCGTCTTGACATGCTCGTGAACGGAGAACCGCTCGATGCTCTGAGCATCATCTTGCATCGTGACAACGCCTTTTATCGAGGCCGCGCGCTGGCAAGTAAGCTCAAAGAGCTGATCCCTCAGCAGCAATACGAGGTGGCCATCCAAGCCGCAATTGGCGCAAAGATCGTTGCCCGAACCACCGTCCGAGCTTTGCGTAAAGACGTGACCGCCAAGTGCTACGGCGGCGACATCAGCCGCAAGCGCAAACTGCTATCAAAGCAAAAAGAAGGTAAGAAGCGCATGAAAGCAGTCGGTAACGTGGAAGTACCTCAAGAAGCGTTCCTGGCGGTGCTCAAGTTGGATGACAAAAACTAGTGACTGATTCTGTCGAATTTCTGATGAGGCTCGATGCTCTCAATCAAACCGCGCCGCCTTTCGGCGAAGTAACGTTCGAGAAGCGAATCCCTTTCGGCGCAAGCCTGAGCATTAGCTGCTACCGCCTCAAGAACGGGCTTGAATTGTTGCTCGTCCCCGACTCAAGCGCTCCTGTAATTGCTTTTCATGCGTGGTTTCGAGTCGGCTCAAGGCACGAGAAACCTGGTAAGACTGGTCTTGCTCACTTGTTTGAACACCTCATGTTCAATGAGGTGGAGGGACTAGAAGCTGGCGAATTCGACAAGAAGCTTGAAGCTGTGGGGGCGGACAACAACGCTTCGACCTGGCTCGACTTCACTCAGTACCAAGAGGCTTTTCCGAAACAGCACCTTGAACTCGTGCTCGGTCTTGAGGCCAAACGCATGAGCCAATTGGTGCTCCGCGAACCTCAAGTGATCAGTGAAAAAGAAGTGGTCAAAAACGAACGGCGCTACCGGGTCGAGGATGACGTTGAAGGAACTGTCGAAGAGCTTCTTTGGAAGACAGCTTTTGAGAAGCACTCATATCACTGGCCAACCATTGGCTGGATGAAAGATATTGAAGGTTTCACCACGGAAGACTGCCGAGAGTTCTATGAGGCCTATTACGCTCCCAATAACGCGAGCATTATTTTGGTGGGCGACTTCGATGAACTCGAGGCCTTGCGCCTGTTACGCGACGCCTACGGAGGCTTTGCTCCTTCGAAACTGCCAATCGAGTCAGGTCTTTCCGAACCCTTGCAAACCGAAGAGCGCGTGGTTGAGCTTGAACAACCAACTCCCACGGAAAAAATTGCTGTAGGGTACAAAGGTCCTGCCCTTTCAGATCCAGATCACGTTCCACTGACGCTTCTCATGGAGGTACTCGTAGGAGGCAGGGCCAGTCGCATTCGCCGGCGACTCGTACGCACAGATCAAATTGCGAGCGATGCCTCCGGCGGCGTGGGACCTCACCACGCTCCAAGTCTCATTGAGTTTCAGGTCTCTGCGCGAGAAGACACAACAGCGGAGCAGCTACTAGCGGTCGTCGACGAGGAAATCGCTCGAGTGCAGGAGCACGGTGTCGAAGCCGACGAACTGGTGAGGGCTTGCGCCCGGCTCGAATTTGGCATGCTGAGCGGGCTGGAGTCAGCGGACGGTAAGGCTTCAACGATAGGCTTCTACCAAACTGTGTTGGGCGAGCCAGCGGCTGCTATGACTCGCCTAGAGACGATGAAGCAAACGTCGCTTGCACGGCTGCAAGAGGTGGCACTGAAGTACCTCACACCAACGGCCCGAACGGTGATCAAAGTGCGCGCGCAGGAGCTCTCATGAACGCGAATGAATTGGGTCGTAGATCGCCCATAGTTATGCGAGATCAGGCGATTCCTCTCACCCATTGCAGTGCTTCACTTCGACTCGGAGCGGCACTTGATCCGATGGGTAAAGAAGGAGCCACTCGACTTCTTCTTCGTCTGATGCGGCGTGCCTCCGCAAGCATGAGCGCAGAGCAAATCGACGAAGACATCGATCGTTTCGGAGGCTCGCTCGGGATTGACGTGAGTCGATCGGTCGCGGGGTTTCATGGCGCCGTAATCGCTCGCTCTCGTGACGATTTCCACGAACTCCTTGCACGCATCCTTACCGAACCGCGATTCGATGAGGATGAACTTGGGCGCATCCAGCGGGAATCGCAGGCTGAGTGGGTGGAGTCGCTCGACGACGACTCGACGCTGGCGAGAAGATTCTTCGCCCGGGAGATGTTTCGAGGTCACGCCTATGGGCGGTTGGCCGGCGGAACGCCTGCCTCAATTGAGAGCATCACCATCGATGATTTGAAAGAACTCTACCCGAAATTACTCAGTCGCGAGCAACTACGTTTCGCTTTCGCGGGCGACGTTGACGAAAAATCCTGTGACATCTTCGTCGAAGGTATTCTTGCCCGACTACCCGATTCTGGGGAAATGATTGATAATTGCGAGTCACCCGCAGGCCCTCAAGGGCGACGCCTGTTGTTCGTCAACAAGCCCGAGCGATCGCAGACGCAGATCATGATCGGGAGCCTCGGCACTCACCCCCGAGATGAAGACCACACTGCGCTCTACGTAGGTCACACGATTTTTGGTGGAACTTTTTCATCGCGCCTGAGTCAGGAAGTGCGAGGAAAGCGGGGCTGGTCCTACGGGGCTTACAGCAATCTTCCTTTTGATCGAAAGCGTCACGCCTTTTCTCTTTGGACCTTTCCTCAAGCCTCTGATGCTGGATCCTGCATCGAGCTTGAGCTCCAACTCTTGGAGAACTTCATCGAGCGCGGCGTGAGTCAGGAAGAACTCGATGCCGCTAAGCTCTACCTTGAGAATAGTCATGCCTTCACACTCGACACTGCAGCTAAACGTGCCTCGCTAGCGCTCGACATTGATTTATACGACTTGCCAGTCGACTACTTCGACCAACATGTCGAGCGAGTTCGTGCGTTGTCTGTCGCCGACGTAAATGCCGCGATTCAGCGCCGGCTTAGCGCAGATAATCTCTGTGTTGTTGTCGTCGGCACACAGGACGCCATCTTCCGCGACGTCGAGCAAGCCATCCCCCGGCTCGATGGTTCTCGAGTCGTCGCATTTGACAGTCCTGAATGATTCGGGCCTCAGTGCACTAGCCCCAACACCGCCGCTGCCATTTTTTCTGCAATTTCTGCCTGTCGAGTTGAAAGCGCCAAGTAGTCTTGATTCTCAATCATCGTGGATCGCAGATGCACGTATGCCTTCAGCTTAGGCTCAGTGCCGCTGGGTCGAACGAATACGCGGCCATGTGTGGGTTGGCCAGATTCCGGGTGTGCAGCTGTGAGGTCGAACTGAATGAGGTCTTGCTCCCCTAAATACCAAGGTCGAGTATCGGCGCCACACGCGAAGTCTGTCACGGCTGTGACATTCATTCCGACAAGCTCTGAGAGCTGCTTCTTGCGGAGCTGCGCCAACAAACACGCCATCTCCGTCGCAGCGCTGTTGCCTACAAATCTTCGACTATGTCCGTAGCTACCCCAGAGTCCCAACTCCCGGTAGAGCCCCAACAAGCGGTCTGCCAATGTGTCCCCACCTCCGCATGCGGAAACAAGTCGAGCGACAGTGGTAAGCGCTGAAATCCCGTCCTTGTCCATGACTCCCGGAGAACCGTGCGGGCCGGCAAGGCAGTAACCCAGGGCTTCCTCGTACGCGAACACAAAGTTTTTCTGCTCAATTGCCGCACGACAAAGCCACTTGAAACCAGTGAGCGTGCGCTCCAACCGACCCCCTCGTCGACTCACTAGCGCTTCCAGCGCGGGTGTGGACACGACGGTAGAAACGATACACGGGTCCTCATCCGACGACCGCCTCAAACAAAGATCGGCCAAGAGCAGTCCAAGCGCATCTCCGCTGAGCCGGGTGAGCAGCCCAGTCGAGGGAATCGAGTGATCCGGAGAACCACGTAGTTCTAAAGGTAGGCAGAGTGCAAATCGGTCCGCATCCGGATCATTAGCGACGGCAACGCTTGCCCCCTGAGCACGAGCATATTCAAGGAGCTGATCGAGGGCGCCTGGTTCCTCTGGATTGGGAAAAGCTAGACTAGGAAATGTCCCATCCGGTTCAACTTGGGACGGTACGGCGAGCAGTTCAACGGGAAGTTCGGCAGTCGCACGTTCGACTGAGGCGAAACCGACACCGTGAAGCGGCGTGTAGGCAAGCCGCTGAATCTGGGAGGGATCCGTTTTCGGTACCCAACGCCGGGACACTTGCCCCACGTGGGCAAAGTAGCGATTCAACACCGAGGCTTCTAGGTCGCTGACGAGCTGGGAACTCAAGAAAACTGCCTGCTCCGCGGAAAAGCGAGTCATGTACTGCGTGATCTCGGTATCCCATGGACTGACGATTTGAACGCCTTGGTCGTCATAGAGCTTGTAGCCATTGTCAGTTCGAGGGTTGTGACTCGCGGTGACGACGACCCCTGCCGATGCTTTGAGGTCGCGAACAGCAAACGCGATCACGGGTGTCGGCTGCGGTCCGTGCGTCAAATGCACGCGCACACCACAGCCAGAAAGAACGAGCGCTGCGTGCCTGGCAAAACGCCGACTATCGGGCCTCGCGTCGAACCCCATCACGACGAAGGGCTCAGTGTCAGCATGACGTCGATTGAGGAACTGACCCAAAGACCAACTCACTTGGGCGATCGTTCCAAGATTCATGCGCCCGGGCCCCGGACCGACCTCACCTCGTAAACCTGCCGTCCCAAAGGCTAGTGGGTGTTCGAATCCGCCGCGAAGAGCCTCCATGTCTCCTGACTCAAGTTGCTTCTGCAGAACACCTCGGGAAATAGAGTCAGTGTCTTGATTGAGCCAGCGCTTCGCACGCGCAATCAAATCTTCGTCGGTCAGCTGACGCTGTTCTGCGCTCACCAGCGTAACCTAGCGCGAAATTCGGAGAGACGTCAGCTCACCCCGAACATCAAGCCCCATCCCGCCTAGCCGCGGGCCGAGCGGCTCAGCGGCGAACTAAGCGCTCCGGCTTAATCGCCTGAAGGGCGAGCTGACCGCAAGCTGCAGATACGTCATCGCCGCGACGAGTTCGAACGAAACAACTGTAACCATGATAGCTCATTCGCTCGCGAAACGCGGCAACGCCCCTGTCGGTAGGAGCCTTGAGCTCGGAGTCGTCGATAGGATTCATCGGGATCAGATTCAATTTTACACGCAGAGGTCGCAGCAACTCCGCAAGCTGGTCGGCTTGGGCCAGGCTATCGTTCATGCCACCCATCAGCGTGTACTCAATCGTCATGCGTCTACGCGGTGGCATCGGGTACTCGCGCAGAGCTTTCATCAGCTCAGCGATCGGGTACTTCTTATTCATCGGCATGATCCGACTGCGTGTTTCGTCGTCAGGAGCGTGGAGGGAGACCGCCAGACCGATCTTTCCAGCAAACTCCTCGCCCAGCTTCTTGATACCCGGCACCAAACCGACCGTCGAAACAGTGATGCGACGAGGACTCATACCGGCACCTTCAGGATGTGTGAGTAACCTCAAGGTACGCGCTGTTTCCTCATAATGATGAAGCGGTTCTCCCATGCCCATGAACACCAGATTGCGAAGATCTTCGTCCGCCTCAAGATAGTCCTTGGAGCGAATCACTTGGTAGACCACTTCCGCCGCACCCAAGCCACGAAACAAGCCACTCTGACCGCTCGCGCAGAAGACGCAGCCCATGGCGCATCCAAACTGAGTCGAAATACATAAGGTAATTCGTTTCCGAGGCTGCGCGGGCAGTGCCCCCTCTCCTTCCTCGATGTCAGCATCCTGGGCAGAGTCGCTCATAGAACTGCCTGGGGTCATGGGGATAAGGACGCACTCCACCTTGGCTTTACGATCAAGATCGAGCAGTAACTTTCGGGTCCCGTCGCTGGACCGATGCACATGCGCCACAGATCCGGGCTCGCTCAAACCGCCTTCAATCAAACGGCTGCGGAGGCTCTTCGAAAGGTTCGTCATCTGCTCAGGGTCGAGCACCCCCTCGCTGTGAATCCATTTGAAAATCTGCTTGGCGCGGAAAGGCCGTTCCCCCCATGCGCTCAGCACTTCTTCCCATTCCTCGGGCATGCGAGCCAAAGGATGGATTTGTTCTGCCGACATGCCTCGGGTGACCGTAGGGTCCGGCAACACCTTCAATGTTAAGTCAGTCAATCTTCAAGTTCCTTGGCCTCGCGCCAGTACGCTTCAAGTTCGTCAAGAGCCACGCCCACCGTCGCCTTGCCTGCCTTCCGCGGCCAATCCCCGTGGGCCTTTTTCACTTCTTTCTCAACATGTTCGAAGCGGCCCCTAAATCGCTGAGAAGTCTTCCTCAGCGCAACTTCCGGATCGATCTTGAGATGGCGAGCGTAGTTGACGAGCGCAAAGAACGTATCCCCCAACTCGTGCTCAATTGCCGAGCGAGATCCAGACTCAATCGCCTCCTCTAATTCGAGAAGCTCTTCACTCACTTTTGCTCGCGAACCGGTTGAATCGGGCCAGTCGAAACCAACGGTGGCAACACGCTCACTCATGCGACGTGCACCCTCAAGAGCAGGCAGAGAGCGAGGAATGTTGTCGAGAATGGGACGATTTCTCTTTTCTTCGGCTTTGATCGCCTCCCACTGAGATTCCACCTGAGATGCGGAATCAATGCTTACCTCGGCAAAGACATGCGGATGTCGCCTCACCAATTTTTCGATGATCTCGCGAAAAACATCATCGGGGCCGAACGACCCCTCGCGTTGAGCGAGTTCGCTCATGAACACCAGCTGGAAAGCTAAATCACCCAACTCTTCGCGGAGATTGACTCGATCTCCTGACTCTAGGGCGTCGAGAACTTCGCACGTCTCCTCACGCAGGTACTGCCCCAGCGTCGAAAGCGATTGTTCTCGATCCCAAGGGCACCCATCTGAAGCGAGCAGTCTCCTCATCAGCGCAACAACTTGAGAAAACGTCGAGCCATCTTGCTGCTCAAGCGGGCGTTTCTCCGGAACTTTAAAGGGACGGCCCATGCGGCCGCTTAGCACGACCGCGGCCGGTCGCACGACCCCTGGTCAGAAAAGGTACCGCTCACCTGAATCACAGAGAATCGTCACCACGTCGCCGCCCTTTAAAGCGCTCGCGACTTGAATGGCGGCGAACACGTTGGCTCCAGCAGACGGCCCTACCAGAATTCCCTCGCTCTGAGCTAGCTGTCGAACAGTGCGTTCTGCCGCCACGTCGGATACCTGAACCACCTCGTCTATCCACTCTTGCTTCAAAATGGGGGGAACAAACCCCGCGCCCAGCCCTTGGATCCCATGCAATCCCGGTTCGCCCCCGCTCAATACAGGACTCCCTGCCGGCTCGACCGCGACGATCTTCACAGCCCCAGACTCTTGCTCCCTGAAAAACTGAGCAGCGCCGGTGAGTGTGCCCCCCGAGCCAACCCCCGCAACGAAAGCGTCAAACTTACCGTCGAGTTGCTCCCAGACTTCTCGCGCGGTTCCCTGGTAATGGGAGGCTGGATTCGCCTCATTCGAGAACTGACTGGGATGAAAGGCGCCGCTCGTCTTCGCGGCAATTTCCCGAGCGCGTTCAACTGCGCCCGCCATCCCGTGCTGGGCGGGTGTCAACTCAATTTCGGCACCGTAGGCTTGAAGAATGTAGCGGCGCTCCATACTCATATCCTCGGGCATCACGAGCACACAGCGGTGACCGCGCACTGCCGCAATCATGGCGAGACTGATACCTGTATTTCCACTCGTCGCCTCAACAATGGTGCTGGCCGGAGGCAATGTTCCATCGAGTTCCGCCTTAAGAATCATCGAAAGAGCAGGTCGGTCCTTCACGCTTCCTCCCGGATTCATGAATTCGCACTTAGCCCAGATGGTGGCGCCATTTTCGGGACTGAGACGCGCCAATCGGACGAGCGGCGTCGAGGCAATCAAACCGAGTGCGTTTTCCGCAACCCTCAGTCCCTGTTCGGTCCGTCGACTCTCTCCTCCGCGATTTTGCGATTTTGATGCCACCATCTGAGCTCACATTACCAGTGGTCTTCGAATCAGCGAAGAGCTGATACGGAAACGTCAGTCGAGCCAACTCGAAGCCGTGTTCCTGGCTCATAACCAGCGGCCCGCACGCTCGCTATCGCAACTCCTCGCGCCGCGCTCGTCACCTTCCCCAGCTCCGTTCCATCTGTCGAGAAGACTGGTTCCCCTGCTTTTGTGATCAAATCGGGCGCAAGCAGCCGAACCAATCTTTGTTTCACTTTGCCCCGCATATCCTGCATGCAGACAACTTCTTGTCCAAGATAGCAGCCCTTGGACCAATCCACTGTTCTCCGTTCAAGCCCGGCAGCATGGAGATTGTCAGAAGAGGTGTAGTCGACGCCGAACCTAGGTACGCCGTGTCGGATACACCAATTGAAGAATTCCGCGTCGGTGATCAAATCTGAACGTTTCTCAATGGACGACAGCTCCTCACCCTCCGCGACGAATACTCCAACCTCGACATCCGACCAATCAACTCGGCCGCCAGTCCAATCCATGGCCTCAAGACTCTTCACGCTTGTTTCGCCGAGCGCGAGAACCCAGCTTTTCTCGCTCGGTTCAATCTCAGCGTCTTCCATAACGAGGTAGCCATCGAGAGTTTCCTGGACAGCGCGAGCGTCCCCACTTGTCACGCCTAGAAGGAGATGATCGGTTGTGCCGACGATCTGAAGATCAGCTTGCACCTTGCCTTGTTTTGTCAACAAGGAACTCCAACATGCTCGCCCTGGGCTGACACCCAACACATCTCCCGTCGCTATCCCGTTGAGCCACGAAGCAGCGTCTGGTCCCACGACGCTCAATGTCTGCCAAGGGGTTAAATACAAGCCTTCAATCTTTTCAGAACTCACTGAGGCAACTCTAGATCATCTCCCGGCAAAGGGTAGATCGCCGCCTCTTTCAGACTAATCAAGTGCCTTTTTCCGCTTTGAAACCACACGTCGAGTTCAAGACCGGAGCGCGCATGAAGGTTCATCATGCTGCGGATCTCCAAGGCATCCATTTCAGAAACTTTCTTTCCCTGAATCGCCAAAATCCGGTCCCCGGTGGAAAGCCCCGCTCGAGCAGCCGGAGAATCTCCCACGACACGCGTGACGCGTACCCCATCGGTACCGCGGGTTTCATAGTAAAGTCCGATACCGAATAGCCCGCGCGCCGGTTCCGCGTGAATTCTCACGCGCGCACCGCTGTCGCACCAAATTTCATTGTTCCCGCCACTACGCATTGCAGGCAAATCGCGCACTCGCGCGCGACAGATCGGTTGGTTCGTCATGGGGTTGTCATCCCAGACTTCGACGAAGACGATACTATCAGCCTGAATCCGGTGGTTCTGTTTCTCTTGATCGGGCCATGTAGGTTGACGAGTCCGCGACTGGACTGGCGTGATCAACATCTCCCGGTCGTTCACAATCAACTTGGCAAAAGGATCGGGCGCGCCGCCGGGCCAAACCTGCCCCCCCTGATTCTTGGGTGGAATCGATGCACCCTCAAAGTAGATAAAGTAGAGATCCTCGCTCGGCGCTGGTTCAAGCTTCTGAGCTTCGCCGGGTTCGCGTACCGCTGTCTTCATTTCCGGATACACTGCAGCACAGCCCAAGAATACTGAGACCAGGGAGATGAGCGAAAACGCCCTGGTCAGCGAACGGACCCGCTGAGAGTGGAGCCTCATTGCACTACGACGATTGTCCATTATCGAGAGATAGTCGCAGGTTATCCCACCCGAACGCAAGTCTTCACCGCTGACGGAATACTTTCGATAGTCCAGAAGTGATAAGATTTAAGAGCGGTTGCTCGATGAAGCGCTACTCTGATGCAGGTCTCCCCCACCGCAACTTTCCAGAAATTATGGCTCAAACTTACGGATTGATTGGTTCCCGCGCCGACATCGGCGGACTCTTGGCCGACGCACAACTCAGAGAGCTGGCGCCAAAGAGCTCGCCCTCAGCTACCTGGGGCGTCGGTTTTTTTGAGAAGGACGAGGTCCTCCTGAGAAGAGGTTCCGCGAGGAAGAGTGGCTTGGGACTCAGTGCGCAGGTTCAGCAACTCAGTTGTCATGGGCTTCTCGCACATGAGTGCGATCCTAGACCGACCACAACCAGTCCCGATAGCACCCCTCCACTTCGTTACGGTCATGTCTTGTTCACCTGTCATGGTGTCACCTCCGCTGTTGACTCGATCGTCGAGGGCGCCCGGATTTCTCTACCCGAGTTTCTGCATAGAACAGTCCGCGGTGAGACATTAAGCGAGATCGCTTTTGCTTTGTTCCTCGCGGAAATGCCTTCCTCGATGTTGGAACGCACTCGCTCCCGAGAACCTCGCCGCTCCGCAGATCCTCTCCAAGCAGGCAGTCTGAGAAAAGCTCTGCGTTGCGCTCTCGAAAAGCTCGACGCGCTATGCGACGAACATGGGCGGCAGCGATTTAATGGCGATCTTTGGGTCCATACTGGCGAAGCGATGATTATCGCTCATCGAGAAGGCAACCTCGCACTGCAAGTGCTCAGGGGTGCTCAAGACATGCTCCGTTGGGGGATTCCACAAGGTGCCGTGACTGGGTTCGAGCACAGTCGCTTCGTCACCATGGTGGCTCAAACGGAAGAGATTGGGCATGATTGGGAGCGTCTACCCCAGAATCTGCTGTTCACAGCTCGTCGTGGCGAAGTTCCTGAATCAGAAGCGCTCTGAATGTGATGAAGATATTCCCGTGGCTGACGATCATGATCACCACTTCATGCGCCACCCCCAGTCCCCATTTCGAGACCTCGCTCCACAGGCTTCCAGAGCAAACTGCAGCGGATCGAGCGCCAACCCCTCCGTCGCCAGATCGGCTCCGCCTCATCCCATCAGAAGACGAGGCCGAGGAAGTCACCAACCGATTCTTCCGTTTGCTATCAACAGGCAATCTAGCGGCGCTCGGTGAGACGCTCGATAGCAGCGCCATGCTGATGATCGACCAAGAGACCTCCCGCCGCCCTGCAGCTGCCAGCCTCTCTGAAATTTACGCAAGCCTGAGCGGACGCGCCCCGAGTGCAGGCTTCGATGCGTCAACAAGTCCCTTGTTCGCGCCAGTACGAGTGGTTCAGGTGAAGCAGAACCTGGGCACGACAACGGTCCAAGTTTTCGTCTCTTCCCCTCCAGACGTGCACGGAGTCTGGATAATTTCGATGAGAAACACCGCGCCCGGTCTACCGATTTCTCTCATTACGCTCCCCAGAACGAGATAGAACCATCGCTTGCGAAACCGCCAGCCTTTGGGCCACATTGAGCCCACCAATGGAACGGGACACTCAGCGTGCGGATGCGACCGCAACGAAAGCAGCATCTCGCCCGCCGGCCCATGGCGCGCAGTGGGTGACTTGGACAATCAGCGGAGCAGCGGTCATCGTCACACTCGCTGCGGGTGCGCTGCTGCTAGGTGAGAAGGAAAACGTCCCTGCTGCCGTCGAGCCGGAAGAAGCTGACAGTGACACGGCAGAGACTCCCTCGCTGCCACAGCTGACGACGAGGGGCCCGCTCGACCTGAGTGCATCGCATCTAGACGCCCAGCAACGGGCCCGCATCTGGAACGAAGCATCAATGTTGTCCGGCGTGAGTCTCGTCATAGAAAACGGAAAGCCCATCGCGGAGATCGAATTCGCATTCGGTGTTTCGACCGGACCAACCACTCCGGGCACGTCCCTGGGCGACGAGCGCTATGTCGTCTCCTACAATGGCAGTGAAGTGACCGCGACGGCAGAAGAGGAGCCCAAGCGTCGAGTCGCCATTTCCCCGCCAAACTGTACGCTCGATGCCGCCTACCGAGTGCTGATCCAGGCGGGGGTCCCCCGAAGCTCAAGGGTTGGCGTGATGCTTCTACAATCAGAAAAGCATCGACGACCGGTCTGGCTGATGACAACAAGTGAAGGAAGCGCCTACAGCATCAATGCAGAAAGCTGTGTTCTCCTGAGACGCTAGTCGCTCAGCCAACTCTGGGTGAGCGTTCGCTGCTTGGGCCAATCGTGCCCGAGCCAATCACATTCCTGAGAGGATCAAGAAGGTATCCTTTTCGGGAACGAGTTCCAGACGATTGTCCGCCACTTGGCGCCGCCAGAGTTCCTCGCCGTCGTTGCCGAGAATCTTGTAGCTGGCACTGTAGGTGTAGTCGATCAGGACCGTCTTGCGGGGCGATTCCTGGACGCGGCGATAGCGGATTTCATACCGAATGCCGCGAGCATCGCTGAAGCGGTCACGAAGAAATTCCTTGAGACCTGCGTAATCTATGTCGTCGGCAGCATCAATATTGCCGCCATCTTCGTAGTATTTCGGGTGGGCAAGACTGAGGAGAAACCCCACCTTTCGCGTTTCAACGGCGCGCCGATACTCCTCACAGAACTCAATCACTTTCCGATTCTCGGGAGTGTCTGCAACGTCAGTATTGGGGATCAATTGTTGAGTACACCCAAGGCTCAACGTTCCAAGAAGGAGAAGAAAGGCGCAGACAATGGTTCGCATAGGAGTCATGGGGAGAAACGCTCGAACTCGAGATCCGATTCCGAACGAAGAATTTTTTTCCGGGCCGGACCCTGCCAGAGGCTCGCGCCGGGAGCAAGAATCGTTCCGATAGAGCAATATGTGCCGATTTTAACGTAGCGGGCTACCTGGATTGGAGTAATTGCCGCACGACGTCGTCAGCTTCGACCGAATCAGCTTCGGCTCGGTAGCTCATCACGAGTCGATGCCGAAGCGCCGCCAAGGCCACAGCTCGAACGTCATCCACGTCCGCGACGGCCTCTCCGCGAAGCGCCGCTCGCGCCTTAGCGGCAATCACGAGCGAGCGACTTCCACGAGGTCCGGCGCCAAAGCGAACATAGTCTCGAACGATTTGCGGGGCTGACTCTTCTTCGGGCCTAGACCTCCGACACAAATGAACAGCCAGCTCCAGCGCTTCATCGACGATAGGCACGCGGGGAACTAGGCGTCGAAAATTCTCGACCTGCTGTCTTGTGACTACAGGTGAAAGGCTGGTCGTGACCCCAGAAGTAGTTCGACGTGCGATCTCCATTTCTTCAGTTGCGGAAGGATATTTCACCCGAATCTCCAGGAGAAAACGGTCCAACTGAGCCTCAGGCAGAGGGAACGTTCCCTCCTGCTCGATCGGATTTCGAGTGGCCAGCACCTGAAACGGCGCCGGTAAGGGATGAGTCTTTCCCCCGACTGTGACTTGCTCTTCTTGCATTGCTTGGAGCAAAGCCGCTTGAGTCTTGGGGGGCGTTCGATTGATTTCGTCTGCCAGGACCACATTGGCAAAGATCGGCCCCCTCATGAACTCGGTTTCGCGCCGGATCTGTCCATTCCGTTCAACCTCATGCAGAACGTCAGTACCCGTGATATCAGCGGGCAGCAGATCGGGTGTAAACTGCACGCGTCCAAACGAAAGATCCAGACAGCTTGCCAGGCTGGAAACAAGGAGCGTCTTCGCAAGCCCGGGAACTCCAACGAGCAGAGCGTGGCCTCCTGCGAGTACGGCAATCAAAAGATCATCTACGACAAGATCTTGTCCAACTACGACCTGAGAAATGGCCGAGCGAAGATTCGAACACCCCTCTTTCAGCTGCAAGAGCTGATCTGCGTCACTGCTCATCACTGGGGAGACCTAGCAGAAAAGCCCTCTGCCGAGAAAACCCTTGTTCAACTGAGCCTTCCATGCGACCCGAAGCCCTCCTGTGAATCGCTCCGCCCGCCGTTTCCTCCTTGCACTGCTCTTCGCTATCTGCGTTTACGGAGCCTTCGTTGCCTACACTGGGTACCACACCCTCAGTTCAGCGCTTGACGGCTTTGCTTGGGGTACATTCGCGGGCGCCTTAGGACTCGCCTCATTGAACTACATCCTGCGCTTCGCAAAGTGGGAGTTCTACCTAGCCAAACTCGGGGTTCGTGGGATCCCCTTGGCAGAAAGCTTTCTGGTCTTCCTCTCCGGATTCGTCTTGACCGTCACGCCCGGGAAAGTCGGGGAGGTGTTCAAGAGTGCGGTCCTCAGCAAGACCCACGGGGTCGACGTCGCTCGAACGGCTCCGATTGTGGTCGCCGAACGTCTCACCGACGTGATTGCTATTGTCGTGCTCATCGTTGTGGGAAGCCTCGGCTTCTCTGGTGGTCTGGTATGGGCAGCCGCTGGAAGCATCGCCGTGACCTGTGCCTTGATTCTCATTATGTGGGGCGCCCCCATTGAGGCCCTCCTGGGATGGCTCAGAGGTCGGGGTGAAAAGCTCCAAGCTCTCGCCCCGAGGTTAGAAACGGCGTACGCAAGCTTGCGCATTGTTGCGAGTCCCGGGGCGCTCATACTTCCGACGCTCCTTTCAGTTGTCGGTTGGGGCGCCGAGGGATATGCACTTTGGTGGCTACTTGAAGGCTTCGGCTACGCGCCAGCCGTCCCCCTCGCTCTCTTCTTCTACGCGACCGCCACTTTGGCAGGAGCTCTGATACCCCTTCCGGGTGGTTTGGGTATCACTGAGGCGATGTTCCAGTCTCAGCTCGTCGAACTGGGCGGGGTCCCTACGGGTCCAGCGACGGCCGCGATGCTGATGATTCGCTTTGCCACGCTGTGGTGGGCAGTATTGGTCGGCTTTGTCGCGCTGGGGCTCCTGAAATTAAGGTTCCCCCTGCTCCTCAAAGACTGAAGCACATCTCAGAACCTGGTGAGTCTCCGCCACCGCTCACCCGCAGGGTGAGGCGAGCATCGGCGGAGCCTTTCCCACCAATTTGCTCGATGTGCGGTGTTGCTTGTTGGAGCACACCTCTCCACCCTGCGGGTTTTGAGATGTGCTCTAGGCTGACTCATCTTGTAAGTCCTTGAGCGCGCTTCGCATGTCCATGGGGAGAGGCGCCTCGAAATGAAGGCGTTGTTTGGTTGTGGGATGAACGAATCCGAGCACACCGGCATGGAGAGCATGACGACCAAGTCGTTTGGCAACATCCACGACAAAGGGATTTCCGCGCAAACCGCCATAGAGAGCATCTGCCAGGATAGGAGTGTTCATATCAAGGCTGAGATGGACTCGGATTTGATGGGTACGCCCCGTCTCGAGCCTGCACTCGACGTGCGCCGCGTTTCCTTGCCTCAGGCTTTGAAGAACTCGAACATGAGTCACGGCGTCCTTCCCACGGACAACACGTGAAGAAAAACGCAAACGGGAATGGGGGTCGCGCCCGTGAAGCGTGCGAATTGTCTTCGATTGCGGAGCCCCTACGGTGAACGCTTGATAGACCCGCTCAACACTATGCTCGGCAAGTTGAACCTTGAGTCCCTCGCGAGCCACTGCTGTTTTCGCGACGACGAGCAGCCCTGAGGTGTCCTTGTCAATGCGATGAACGATACCTGGACGCAGCTGTCCTTGAGGATCCAAGGGATCGGACGGCGCTCGTTCGAAACCTGGACGCGCCAATAGGCCATTCACCATCGTTCCCGTGTGATGTCCTCGTCCTGGATGAACCACCAAACCGGCTGGCTTGTTCACAACGAGGAGCTGATCGTCTTCAAACAGGACGTCAAGCACTACAGAGGAATCTGGCTCCGCATCAGTGGCTTGCGGCGAATCGGGCCTGACTTCCACCACGACGCCGGGGCGAACCTTATCCTTTCGTCGACATGCCGAACCATCCAATAAGACCCGGCCTGCGTCGATCCAGCGCTGCACCTCTGCTCGAGTGACATCTGACAAGCGCTCGACGACAAACTGGTCCACCCGTTGTCCAAACTCCTTGTCGGTCGCGCGAAAGGTCAGCACGTCATCCACTGACGTGCCCGAGGCGATCACCAAATGTCGCTCTTGATGTGCCCCTTGGCTCGCACCAAAATATCGACCAGAGCTCGGTCATAAAAGTGAGCATCATAAAGAGTTGGCGAAACACGGCTCTTGTAGAGCGCTCGACCTTCCTCAATTTCCTCCTCAATGGTCGAAAAGAGAGTGTCGTTCTCGATCCCCGTTGTGATTTTTTCTTCATTGTAGAGCGACAAATCGCTCGCGATAGCACGGGCAAGGCGACGAGCGGCTTCAGGGGTATCAATCAGGGCCATGAAAGAATTATCACCCGCACCCGTGGCGGCTGTCAAAATCTTCCCTACTTGTTCAGTCGATTCCCTGGGGACTGAGCCCATCGCCAGCCGAACTGGGCTTCATTCGTCGAAAGTTCAGCAAAAAGCCTACGCCGACTGACAAAAGTGGTCCCACTGCGAAGAGAATCGGCATCGAATATCGGCCTGCGCCGAAAAAGACAGCGTGCACGACGGCCGTGGTACCTATCGAAGTCCAAGCAAACACCGCCGCCGGCTCCGTGAGCAATCTCCAATTCATGAGCCAAAGAGCGCTGCAGGGCAACCAGGCCCACCACACCCCACCCCCGGCGAACCCAATCAGGCTTAAACCGAGCAGGAGGTGGGAACCCCAGCTCCGCAACAGGCCGGAGGCGGGCTCGGCCAGATCCGTGCGCATGCTCCATCGCCAACCTCCTAGGGCTAGCAGGAGAAACATCACACGTTGCCAGCCAATTTCGGCGGCTTTCAACCAGTCAAGAATGGGCGGCTGAATACTCCCCGCTTCCCGCAAGTGCTCTGCTCCTGAGGCGGTGTAATCAAATGTTGCTCGCAACTTCGCTGGTATCAATTTGATCCAAGGACCGGGAGATGCGCGGATTCGGCGGACCCCTGCCGCCTGAAAGCACGCATCCTTTTCCGCTTCTCCATAGACCTCTCGGCATTCGACGGGCACCCTCGCCCCGTCAAGGGAAACCCAGGCTCCTTGCCCCTCTGGAAAAGTCCCGATGAGAAGGTTCCACCCCCCATTGGCACTCACAAACAGGCAACGATTCATCTTGTCGCAGTTCCGCGCGACCCAGGGTGCGGTGCAACCCAAGACACCGATTGTCACGAGGGCAGCCGTAACGATCCGCAGACGAAGCACTCGCGAGAATGCGCCTGCGCCAGCGACAATATTCCCGCCAGAAGTCGCAAGCCAACCAAGAATAGGAGCCATGAGGACTGACTGAGGCCGCAAGTAGGTTGCCAGCCCGACACATAAGACCAACCCTCCAAGCTTGCCCAGCATCGAGGGCCAACTCCGCGGCCGATACAGCGTCAATCGACAACCGAGCACAAGAAAAGCACCGACTGCACTTTCCGTCATCAAAGCCGGGGTATAGGCCAAGAGCGTGGGGCAGAGGGCGATGAATAGGGCGGCAACGGTTGCGGATGTCCGCACCCACGGAGGCGAAACCCAACGTCGAGCCAACTCCAAGCTGAGTCCGTGAACCGCCCAAACTGCTAGCGCACCAATGAGCGCATTCATCAACATGACCAGTCCCGGTACGGGACCCCACGCCCAATAAATAGGCGCCATGAGGGAGGGATACCCCACGGGATAGTGGGCAGCGTAGGTCACGACGCCATCCGGCCAGAGCCACGTATAGCCATCGCCCGCGGCGATTCGCTGTGCCACGACGTGATAGAATCGACCATCAGCAGTCGGGCCAACGCGATCCCACGCCCAGAAGCTGACAACCACGCGCAAGAGCAGGGCCAGGCCCGTCACAATCACAGAGTCCCGGCTAGCGCCTTGAATCACTCTCTCTGAGTCGACATCAGGGGTACACACGCAGAAACCCCAGCTCTTTGAGATCCTGCACCAATTCACAGAGCGGAAGGCCCACCACGTTCGAGTAGGATCCAGAGATGCGACTGACGAGGAATGCGCCTACGCCTTGAATGGCATAAGCGCCTGCTTTGTCGTCTCCCTCTCCCGTCGCAACGTACCCCTCAACCTCATCGCTGCTCGCTTCACGGAAAGTGACATCCGTCGAAACAGTACGCTGCAGCATGTGCGAATCATTCAAACGGATCAGCGCGTAGCTGGTCATCACCTGGTGGGTGCAGCCAGAAAGCGCACGAATCATTCGCGACGCATCCTGTCTATCTCCTGGCTTTCCCAACACAGCGCCTTCCAACACGACCGCTGTGTCCGCAGCGAGTACGCCATCCACTGCTAATCCCTGATCGAGTACGAGCTCCGCTCCGGCCGCTACTTTTTCGAGCGTTACACGCCTCACGTAGTCGGTTGCAGATTCCCCCCTCTGAATCGACTCATCCACATCCAAGCCATGTGCCTGGAACTTGAGCCCCAAGTCGCGAATCATGTCCCGACGTCGTGGCGAGCCCGATGCGAGTAGTAGTCCTCTCTCTGGGGAAGGCATGGCCCCCCATAGCATATTCCGCAACAGCCAGGCTCCGCCCGGGATACACGTTGTGAGTATCGCAGGCAGCTGCTAGCCCTTGCGGGTGCGGTCTGGCTTGAAGTTCCACCTTCTTCTCTTGCTGCTCGACCCATTGCAAGCGCACGCCCAGGAGCTCCAGGGCTTCGACGTGAACGCAGTTCCTCTACCTATCGCAGCTTCTCCCTTCGCCGGCGTGCGTGGGGCAGAGGAAAAACAGCTAGGGGATCTTCATTGGGGAGCGCGGACTACTTATCTTCTCCAGCCGCTATCGATCTCCTACCCTTCACCTTCGCCCGAGGGAGTAAGCGCGGCAGTCATTGAAGGTGCTATTCTCTTCGAACTGGGAATAAATCTTGGCTTGGTTGCCGGCTTCGATGCTGGACTGAGAATGGGAGCCACCCTTGATCAGTGGGGGCCCGGCATTGGAGCAGCCAGCGGAGGCACTCAGCCGATCGCATCATTCGGCGCCATTGATCCTGCTGTAGAGATCGGGTGGACCGCGAATCTCAAGGTTCTTCGCGTACGTCCCTACGCTAGTCTGCGAGTTCCGTCGGGTCGACAGGACGCTTTCGCGGGAGACGCAAGGGCGCGGGGAGAGTGGGGCGCCGCGGGAACCGGCAAGTTCTGGAAAATCGAATGGAGTGCAGAAGTCGGGATGATCTATCGTCCGACGACGAGCGTTTCCGGCTCCAACTGGGGCTCACAGCTCCGCATCGCCGGCGGAATGCTATTCCAACTGGGTGAGGCCTTCCAGCTCGGCCCCGAGCTTCATCTCGTGCCCGTCCTCGCCGCCCAAGTCGCTCGCGACGGCACCAACGCCGGCTATATCCTGCCAGCAGAAGCACTCCTCAGCGCGCGCTACAACCGGAAATACTGGACCCTGAGCGCCGCGATTGGAACGGGCCTACCACTGAGTCGAGCTGGAGAGGCTGCCCCTCTTTCTCGGGGTCCGACGAGTCCACTGCTGCGATCCATGGTCCAATTCGAGATGAACCTTGAGTAGGAAAACTAGGGAGCAGCCCAGGCAGCCCCTCAGCCGCTCAGAATACCCGTTCGTTCACGTAAATTCTGTCGCCCGACTGAAGCATAATATCCTGCTCCTTCCCTTCGTAGATCGCTTCCACATCGATCACGACCGTGTTCGATTTTCCCTGAGCATTCCTGGCAAGGTTCACCCGAGACTGCTGCGCAATACTCGTGAATCCGCCCGACATTGAAAGCGCCTGGAGCAAAGTCATCCCCGGTGATAGCGGAAATGTTCCAGGCTTCTGGACCTGCCCGAGAACGGTTACGGTCTTACTCCGGTATTCCAGAACGCTCACCACCACACTCGGATTCGTGAGAATCTGATCTTCGATCAATTGGGCGCGGATCTTCCTCGCCACATCCTGCGGTTCAAGCCCTGAAACCTTCAGATCGTGAATGTAGGGAAAGTGAACGGTGCCATCGGCGGCTACCTGAAACTCCTTCGGGAGCTCCGGCTCACCCACGATCTCCATCCGAAAAATATCTCCCGGACCAAGGGTGGTGTTCTCTGTGGCAGCCTTGAGGCTTGTCCCGGCATCCTGCGTGGAACCCGCGCATGCACAAACAGCAGCAAAGCATAGCACGCCTCCTGCAAATTCTCTGCGATTCAACCTCATGCGGCGATCAGTAGCATTCGGACACAACCGATTCTAGGCCAACGCAAAGGTCTCGACTGCGTCAGCCCGCGAACGCAACACTCAGAGGAACCAACGAGCGCCGAGCATCGCCTGAAAACGATTGAATGAAAGGTCATCCGAATAGTTGGTAAAGTCGAGGACTCGCGAAATGTTCTGATCGTAACGCAGCTGAAGGTTAATACCGACAGTCTGGATTGGGCGATACTCCACAAAGCCCTGAATATCGATGCGCTTTTCTCCAAAACCGGGCTGCGCCCCTTGGCCGACAATAAAATAATCGGGATATTCGATGAAGGAGATGCCGCCTTCCAGAGTCGTGATGATGTTTCCCGCGATCAAGTAACTCATCTGCGCATAGCCGCGCTGACGGCTGTAATAGTTACCCAAATAACTATTGTTGTAGTCCTTGAGGTAGCCGGCGGCCAAAGCTGACGCACCCACGTTCGCATCTCCGTCTTTCAACTTGCCGTCTGCCGTGAAGAACCATTTGGCCTCAGCTTTTCCAACGAAACCGTTGTAATTGCGGGTGACGCCGTTGTCGTTGTCGTAAAAGCTGTTGGCCCAACCACCCATGACGAGCAGCGAAAGACGCTTCGTGAGCAACCCACTCAAGCCCATACGCGCCTGCAATGTGCGGCCGTCGTTGGCGTTGTTGTCGTCGAACTGAATCAGACCAAACTGCCCATCATAAAGCACGGCGGTCTTGGGCAGGAACTTCCACGAACCGCTAGTGGAGAATGTATGATTGCCGTTGTCGTAAACGCCGAAGTCACTCTCGTCGAAAAGAGTAAACCGTGTCGCGTACTGGAGTAGAGTCCAGCGGAATGCGCCTCCGCCTGGCGCCCACTTCAACGCGGCCCCTGCACTGATCGTATGCCGATCAAACTGATTACCAAAACCGCCGTTGTTTGTTGGCTCGGCGGTGTAGGTGTAATTGGCCCCCAACTCACCCGACCAAACGCGGTCTGGCAAGATCCTCAGCGAACCACCTCCGCCTCCTTGAATGTTGCGAAGGTCGGCAAACTGAGAAGCGTAGCCACTTCGGAGTGGGATGAATTCATTGTAACTTGCCGCACCCATCAGATTAAACATCACGACGGGCTTGGGCACCTGACGCACATCCTGTCCCTGCTCTACTGAGCGATCCAAGGTGCGTAGCGAGAGCTGGGGCGTTACTCGAAAGCGCAGACTTGGGACGACCGGACCAAATGCTGCCTCCTCAACGGCGCTGCTCGCTCGTTGCAGGTAGTTGGAGTCGTACCCGAACTCACCGGAAATTCCGGGATGCCATTCAACACTCCCTGTGCGAATACCCGCCCCCTCACCGATAGCGCGATTCTGCACCCAAGGCGTTCCAGCAACAGTCGACGTAGAAAGGCCAGACTGCTGGGCCGATGCCGATAGAGGGCACCCCAAGAGAGTTAGAGCAGCAATTAAATAGACGCGGAGCTTCATGGCCAGCAGTCAGCAGACAAAGTCAAGATACCGTTCCGGTACAGTCAGATGGTGGGGCTGGCAGCGACAGGCGGCGAGCTGATGATGACGGGAGTCGCCGGAATTGCGGTGTCCTCTTTTGGAATCGCAGGATCAACTGTGATTTCGAGAACGGTAGCTCCGAGAACTCCGCTTTCTTCGCCAATGCACTGATTGGCCTCCGCCGAAAGGGCTGTGCCGCGCGCAGCCAAGGCTTCGAGGACTGCGTTATCGTGAGCAACACGCTCGGTGTTTCCCGCCTTCGCCGCAGCCTCGATACCAGCAACGCGATCGGCAGCCGAACGGGCAGCAACGTTCATCTGGCTCAGCTTGTCATCCAAGCATAGTGTCTTGACGACATCTTCTTTTGTCCGCGCATCGCGAAGCATGCGCCCCACGTTGTCCGCCGCGGCTTCCATCCTATCGAGCGCGGACTGCGCATCCTTGAGGATCTGCTCGGGTGAGCGCGTATCGACAGTCTCTGAGTTTTCGGACTCAATGGGAGTGTCGCTCTTCGCCGCCTGATTATCAGCTGCGTCTTGCGCCAACACCAAGCCGTAGCTCAATGAAAGACCAAGAATCGAAGCCCCGGCTATCTGGATAGTTTTGACAATCATCATATCCCTCTGCCCATCGGCAGCTCCCTCTGAGAGAGAGCATAGAAACCCAAGTTTGCCCTGTCAAACGTCCAAGGTCTGGAGTTCCTTGTGAAATCCTGTCTCGACTTACCACGAAGTGCATCGATTGCGTGCAATCTTTCTTCAATAGCCATTTCGAGATACCTCATTGTTTCACAAAACTTACAGGGACACTGATCACGGCGCTACCTCCATCTGGAGGTGCAAACTGAGCAGCACGAGCTCGCGACTTGACACATTCCACGACAGAACCGGGCAAGTTACCACTCGCGCCTCCGCCGACACTGGAAACATTGCCACCTGCCCCCACTTGGATTGTCAGACTAATTGAGCCAGCGATATCTGGGTTCGCGTCCAAACCACGCTGATAGCAACGACGGAACCCGGCGCGCATCCCAGCGACTACCTGCGCGGCATTCGCGACCGATCCCACTGCCATACTGGACGAAACTGACGCATTGCCCGTCGGACCCTTCACAGCGGTGGTAGTTCCAGTTCCGCCTTCGGTTCCCTTCCCGGTACTGCCGATGCTGCCGAGACCTGCGCTCTGACCCGGTTGAACCGGCCCTCCTCCACCACCAAGTTTCAGATCGCTACCAACTCCAACTCCAGCCCCCGAAGCCGCCGCCGCGTCAAGTGCGCCAGTCGGCACTTCACCGCTCTGCAACACGCCTGCGGTGGCCGGACCGGATGCGCCAAGCGCTCCTAAAGTCATCATCGACAGAGCCTCAAGCTCATTGCTCAATGCTGCTGCTTGAGCGCCTGATAGCTTCTGTCCAGGCTGATCTGGAATTGAATCGGACGCCGCCTGCTTCTGGGGCTGCGGCTTTTCCTGGACTGCCTTGGCATCTTCTACCTGATCACCCTCATCCTCAGGCGGCTTCTCCTCTGGAGGAGGCGGCGGTGGCAATTGGTCGATGGTGTCGATCAAGCCGGCAAGGCTCACTTGCTCGTCGACAATCGGATCAAGCCAGTCGGAGTAAAGTGCGCCGATCGCCATGAAGTGCGCGAAAAAAGCGAAAGCTGCGATGATCGTTGTTCCCCAATCGATTCCGCCCGCGCCACGAGTCACCGCAACTGGAAGTTGGGGCCTGGGCTGAATCGGTGGAGGAGCGACGAACTGAAAGAGAAAGGTGGTGTCACCGATGAGCACCTTGCCGCGCGAATCTTCGGTGAGACGAACCTGGTAAGAACCGCCTGCACCCCGCCGCGACTGGCCCTTGAGTACCTCTAGATCCGACACCCCTGTCGGCAGTGCCACCCTCCCGGTCATGCCGTCCAGGAAGTTGAGAACGTACCCCTCGCCGACAAGCTCAAAGAGTTTGTGGCTCGATCGGATGTGGTCGCTTGAGAGCACGAACATGCTTCTCTCACTGGGACCGACCGTCACATCGACGCGCTCCTTAACGATCCGTTCCTCCATGACGCGTCCCCCCGAGACGAGACCAATGCGAAGAACCTTAGGACCACTTGCTGCCACCGCCCGCATTACTGCGGTCATTTGTCCTGGGCGTTGTGACGGTTGCTGACTAGCGTGCGACATGACTCTCCTTCGAGGACTTCATCCTCGTAACCTTCCCTATCAAGCCTATCCAGTAGTTCTTTGCGGGTCTACCCGTAGAGAAATTAATCGGTCTGCGTGCAATAGTAGCTCCGGTCTGAGCGTAATCGCCACGCGGTCCCCTTGTTCTGCATCAAAAGAGCTGTGCTCTAGGGTGAATGCCCTCATCGACCGCCCCCGAGAGTGTCGCTTCTCGAAGCATCATTGACGCCGGACGAGCCCTTGCCGCCATGTGCACCTACTCTCCAACGTTTTTCCACTGTGCGGGATAGAGTGTCGACAACATCAACAAGGGCTCTCGCGCTACGTTGAGCACGCCTCGCAAAAAATTGACCGAGAAGTGAACAGAGAAACCCCGTCCCCAAACAAGCGCCCGCCTGGACCAAAGACGACGATTCCAATCGCCCGAGCGCGACGATCGCCAACGCTCCGGCCCCGCCTGCGAGGAACGGAATTCGACTCATGCCCCTGACAAGCGCCCGCGCGCGTTCCCGAGCCAAAACGGCGTCACTAGAAAGCTCGTTGAGCGCCAGCACCATTGTCGCGTGATGCGACTCTTGAAACACGTCCTGCAGTAAGGAGTCCAGCTCTTGATCGAGCGGCGATAGGACCATCGAGTCCCCCGTGTGTTTTTCAATTCCCGATCGCACGTTTGCAAGTTCGTGCCTCGCTCGTGACTGCTCTCGATGCGAAAAATACACTGAGGCCAGTGACACCGTACCAGACATCAGCATGATCAAGACTGCAAACACGCGCCCCTAGAACGGCGAGCGATAGAGTGCACGTTCGATCCTATCAGTGAATGTGTGACGCAACTCGGCGAGCGTGAGCTTTGGTTGGATACGACTGACGTCGACCGCCGCAATCGGCTTCTGCACTCGTCCCACGATGGTGACTTCGCTAATTGTGACCACCCGCCCTTGGGCCGCAGCAGTCGCAGGAGCGAGGGTTAAGCAAGAGACCGCGGCCGCGGTCAGAATAACAAATCGCGATCTGATGGAAATTTTCTTCATCCTGCGTTCCCTTGCTGTTCAGCTGCCTTGAGCAAAGCCTTCTTCGTCTTCGCTCGCGTGAGCAAATCGTCGACGTCGTCAGGCCCTCCGCGCTGCGCGCGCGCCTTGTAGGCTTCAAGGTGCTCAATCGCCTTGTCGATCGCTTGAGCCTTTGTCAGCCCCTTCATCTGTTCATTCAGCAAGAAAAGAAGTCCCAAATTATAGTGGGCGCCCGCTTGATTCGGGTCTGCTGCCAACACCCACTCCAACTCACGACGCGCATCGTCCGGCTGATTCAGCAGGCGGTAGGCATCGCCGAGCTGCAGATGGGCCGCGACGTTCTTGTTGTCATAGCGAATGGCCTTCTCGAGATGGCCTTTGGCATCCTTAGCGTTGCCCGCCTCCATCATGTAGGTGGCCAACACCAGATGAGCGTCGACAAGATCGGGTCGCGACTTCAGAGCTTTCTCCATCTCCTCCATGGCCGGACCACGCATTCCGCGTTCTGAATAGATAAGCCCACGAAGCATTCTCGCTTCTGCGTTGTTCTTGTCGCGAGGCGGATTGCCCTCCCCATATCCATCGAGAATTCCAGTCAACGCATAGAGCGCCAAATCGATTCGTCGAGCGCGATAGTGATCGCGCGCCAGTGCCACCATCGCGGGCTTGTAGGTTGGGTCGACCTTTAACGCCTGCTGAGCCAACGACTGAGCTTCGCCGGAACGTCCCTGGATACTTTTTACCTCGGCCTGCGCCGAGAGAATGGCGGCGTTAGGACCAGTTTTAGCGCTGGTCTTCTGAAGGAGCGAAATCCCCGCGTCCGGATTGCCCTCACGAGCCATCAAAATGCTGTAAGCGACGACGGCTGGTTCATAGTCTGGAACCACAGCGATTGACGCCTTGTATGCTTTGGCTGCATTGCCACTCGATCCCAGCCGCTCCTCAACAATTCCCAACGAATAGCTGGCTTCGTACGCCTGAGGGTCAGCCGCCACAGCTGCCTTGTACTGTTTCTTCGCTCCCTGCAGATCACCTTTGGCGAAAGCCTTCTGACCACTAGCAAACGACTTTTTTGCCTTCGCGGACATTTCGGGTCGAGGTGCTCGCTTGGGAGCCGCTGGTTTGTCCGCCGCGACAGGTGCTGTCTCTGCCTCTGCGGCGGGAGCGTCAGACTGCTCTTCTGTAGCTGCGCCTTTTCCCGCCTTGCCCGTGGCGCTCGCCTGGGCATCTTCGGTGGAAGCATCTTCGGGCGCGCCTGAGGAGGTTGGATCGTCCGCTGACTTGGGAGGCGCGCAGGCACTCAGTGCAATGAGCCCAAGCAACGAGACGAATGACAGATATTTGCGTTGAATCATTACTTCACCCCCGGAGGTGTCGGACGTGGCAGCGCATTCACTTCGGGTGCCTCGAACATTCCGGGCCTCATTCTCTGGAACATCCCAGGCTGGTAATTGAGGTCCTTATTCGAGGCGGTGTACTCTGACATTTTCGCTTCTCCTGCAACATCGGTCAGGAATGCGAGACGGCGAATCGAACGGGTCAACGACTCATCCGACAGGTTGTACCTCTGCGCCAGCATTACCGATACAGCGTAGCGATCGACGACAATACGGTCAGCTGAATCGAGCTCTTGGTCCCTCTTCTTTCTCCACGCTTCGTTCACATCCATACGGATTTGGTCAGCTTTGTCTTGGAGATCGATGTTGTCGCTCTCTTCCGCGATGCGCAGCGCTTTCTCTTGCTGGGCAGTAAACATCTTCAATTCAGGTGGACGGGTATTGTAGAGGCCGGTCCGCAACGAGTCGTAGACAGAGCCTTGTCGCGCGATCGCAATCGTCGCCCACTTCTGAGAAACGTACTTGTCTACGATCCCCTGTAGCTCATCGTAGTAGGCCTTCGCCTCGGTCGCGTCGTCTGTGTACTCCTTGATGACATCAACGACCGATCCCTTGTAGCGGTGATGACCGGTCTCGTAGTCAAACTTACTCTTGAGCTCTTTGTCGAGCATCCGGTAGTCCGCCTCAGCCGCCATCGATGCTTCGGGCGTACCTAAGGCCTCGCTTTGACCGCCTTTCTTCGGCGCCGCGGCTGCATACTTGTCAAAGGCGTCGATGGTTTTCTTCCACCATTCGTCCTGAGATGGTGACGACGCTGCCAGCTTCGCAAGAGCGACCTTGTAGGCAGCTTGCACCACGTACTTATACGCTGACGGACGATTCCGATTCAGCTCATAGTACTGTGTCATCGCGTTCTGGGCCGCAATCCTAGCAGTCTGATTCGCTCCCTTGTCAGGGCTATTCGGATCCCATTTCTTCAAGGTGGCACTTGCAATCAGAAAGTCTGCCTCAGCAAGTTCTTCCGCCCCCGCACCGAGCTGCTCGTACTTACGCCGCATGCGCAACATGCCATCTCGATCATCGAGGTTCACGTAGAGCATCAGGCCCTGCTTAGCCGCCAGCTTGCGGTCCTCACTGCCGAAATGCTCCACGCTGGCGATCGCATCAAATGTCTCCGCAGCCTTCGGATAGTCGAAGAATAGTACATAGGCGCCGGCGAGAGCCTGATAGGCATCGCCCAGGTACTTCACACGTTCTTCGTACTTTGCTGGCTCGCTGCCCTTGAGCTTGGCCAGAGTGGTGGCGTTTCCGTAGTTCGCAATGAAGAGCTCATACATCGCGATGGCCTTGTCGTACTCGCCCACTTGCTTGTAGGCGTAGGCGCCGTTCATCACCGCTTCCGGTGCCTCATCCCGATCGGGCGCGACATCTAGCGCTACCTTGTACGCAGCTGCCGCGGCGCGCCAAGTCTTGTCACGCTCTGGACCATCCTCCATCTTCATTGCCTTTTGGAACAGCTTTCCAGCATCCAAATAGGCAACCCCGATTTTCACCGGCGTTCGGATCGCCTCCTCGGCCATCTTCGTTTCTTCGTCGAACGCGCAACTCTTTGACTCAACAAGCATGCGACTTTGAGAACGATCGTCCTCAAAGTTACTCATGCTGATGAGCTTTTCCCAGGCCTTATAGCCCCACTCATTTTTCCCGCAGTACTTCTCGTAGAGCGGCTTATAGCGCCTTCTGGCCTCATCGAACTGACCGTAGACAAAGAAGTAGTCTGCTGCTTGTGTGGCGTAGAGCAACCCATTTTTCTCAGGGTCCTCATCAAGAGGTATCGCTGCGTTGTACTCATCACGAGCGCAAACAGCGGCTTGTACCGGAGCGGGAACATCCTCGCGCTTCACTGTCTTCTTGCCGTCGGCGCCTTCGACAAACGAAACTTCCTCTTTGCGAGGCACACCTTGAGCTCCGCCACTTTCTTCAAATGCCTGAGCCTCGGCGTCGAGAACCTTCTCCGACAAGGTCACCACATAATAGGCCGCCGGCTGCTTGTACTTGTCGTTCGCGTTAGAATCTCGCACCGCGGATGCCGATTTGTACGCAGCGCTCACTTCTTCTTCCGTGGGCATACGGCCAAGCGGAACCTGAAGAGCGGCAATCCAAAACTGAGCATCCGCCAACCAAAAGCTGCTCTCGTAGACATCTGTCGCCGACGGGTTCTGCTCGATGTAAGCACCCCACCCCTGGGCGGCGAGGCGATATTCCTCGATAGAGCGTTCAATCTGACGACGCTGAACCGCCGCATCACTCAGACGAAATGCTTCCTCCTTGTAGGCTCGCGCATAATTCGTGTGATCGGCCGCGGCTCTCTGAAGGCCCACCCGACCAAGCTCTTCAGCCTGGGCCAACGCTTCTGGGTCATCGCGATTTGCGTCAGTCCAAGCAGTGGTACCCACGTAGTCAGCTAGTTTCGTGCGGGCTAAAAGCGCCTTTTCAGAATACTCGGTCTTCGCGGCCGAGCCTTCCGGACTGAAGCGGGCTAACTCGTCATAAAGCTCCGCGATTCGATTCACCATCATTGGTGCATCTCGATCCATAGGGAACTTATCGACGGTAAGTTCCATCGTCGTGATCGCGTTGCGCTTTTGCGAAATCTCGATGAACTCGCGGGCAAGCGCCTTGTAGATCCCCACCGTCCACTTCTTATCCTGAGGAATGAGCTTCGGATCTTGGACTCGTTCGATCGCAAGCTCCATTTTCTCCTCCGCCACCAAAGGATCGAGTTCCGTGTCCAGGACATCGTTACGCGGAATGAAGGGATCCTCTGGAGGGGGGCCCGCCATGTCCACGTAAGTCAGAGAGCCAGCAATGTACGTGTAGGCCTCTGCTCGAAAATCGGCGCCGGGATCTCCTGTCTCTTCCTCTTGCTTGTCTGCGTAATGGAGGAGCTTTACAAAGTAGTCAATCGCAGCCTGATAGCGTTGCTGTTTGAAGAACGCCCAAGCTTGCTTGTACATGGCCACGCCGTAAAGCGGCGGCTTCTCGTACTTCAGACTGTGGTCATAGGCGCTCACTGCGCGGTTAAGACTGTAAGGCCCGCCACTCGGGTCAAGTTGATCGAAGTGATAGTTGCCAAGCTGCCACCAAATTTCGGCGACATAACGCGGGTCCTCTCCCGGTCCTACGTCTTGGGGGACCATCTCGCACGACGCGTAGGGGTCAACGAACGTGAGCTCTTCTTCAGCTGCGCCGAGCTGTGTAAGATCTGGACGAGTCCCAGCCTCATCGAGCGGCAGTGGGTTCTTGTTGTACCACTCGTTCCAAAACTTGTCGTCGTGGTCCTGACCGAGCGGCTGCACGGCAACAGACGATTCGTCCGACTCGTCCCCGGGGCGTACTTGATAGCGATTTGCGCAAACCATGCTGCGCCAGGCTTGCTGCGCTTCGTTGATCCGTCCTGAATCGGTCAGTGCATGACCCAGATAATAGAGAACCGCGGCCATTTCCTCGTATTCCGGAAACTGAACCACGATGTCTCGGTAGAGCGCGATGGCCGGCTTGAGGGCTTCAAGCAAGTCAGCATCGAAATCTGAACGAGCCTTTTCTTCGTAGAGAGCTGCCAGCCGAAGCATCGCGTCTGGCGTTGCCTGTGAGTCAGCGTTTTCTCCGCTATAGCGTGCTACAAACACCTCAAGACGGCGAATGGCTTCGTCACGAGCATCTGCCAAGCTTCCCTTTTGAAAGTCGATCTCTTGGTCGATTGCAGCAAGCACACGCCGGCGACGTTCCTCGTAGTGATGCCGAACAATGGTCGTCAACCTGCCCTGAAACTCCCGAGCCGAGGATTCATACTCAGCGGCCTCAGCTTCAAGCAACTTAAGCGCGGCTAATTGCGCGGGTGTGGGCGGAGGAAGCTCGCTGACTGCTACCGACTCAATGATCTCGCCGCTTGCCCGACACGTCGTTTGGTAGGCAGGCTTCTTGGCCACGCGAAGCTTTGCGATTTCGTCCGACTCGCTGGCACCACCGACCGAGCTCGCGCTCGTGGATGTCGAGGACTCCTGTGCAAAGGCCGGAATCGCGCACAACCCGAGCGAGAGAGCAAGCGCCCTCGCGCTCGACCTCGAGCCGAACGTTAGCAGGTTACGAATATGAGAACTCATCACTGCCCCTCCTCCGAGTCATCAAGCACTTCTCGCAATTCATCATTGATGAAGCGCTCTTCTCTTGCTCGCTCTCGAAGCAAATCTCTCACGCGGTGGCGCTGCTCCTCGCGCACTTCCCATGCCTGCTGCACGAGTCCTACGTCGGCACGCATGACCACATCCTTGATTCGGTCTCGCGCCTTAACGAAGTTAGCTCGGGCTACCTCGCCAACAAGCAAGCGCGCATGCTGATCCATCGTATCAAGTCGTGAAGCGAACACTTCAATTGACTGAGCCTCTTGATTCACGACGATTTGCATTTCCTCACCTCGAGAACTCGCATCAGCATCGAGTTGAGCTCTCGCAGCGCGCAGCCTTCCATCGATCGATTCGATGCGACCCAAGAGACCCTGAATCGATTTCGAATACGGAGCGGCCTTGCGATCTGCACCGCTCGCAGCCATTGCGACTTCCTGAGCGAAGAGCTTGTTGAACTCATCACGGACACGGTCGTCCTCTTCAAACCACTCGTCGCCAAAGCCAGACTGAACTCGTCCCACCTCGACCTGCTGTCGCAGCTCTTCAATGCGCACAAAATAGACTGCAAGGTCTTTCTCATTCTCCGCAATTTCGAGCCGAAATCGGTCCAAGCTTGCCTCATCCGCAGTGACGCCATGCCGTTCCGCCTCGCTAAGCATCCGTCGCAGTCCGTTCACCAAAGCCTTCAAATGATCTGCTTCAAGCTGTAGCCGCTGCAAATCTTGGCTCACTTGGTTCCAAATCTTCTCGGATTGCGCTTCGCGAATCGAAAAGTCGCCTACAGTCGTGGGGACTTTGCCCAGTCGTGCCATCAACTTTCTTCGCTGGGCTCGAACTCCGTTGAGCTCGGCATTGTCATCCGAAGCCACCTCGTCCATCCCTCGCGCCAGCGCGAGACGTGCGACAGCTAATTGGTTGATCAGCGACACAACGTCTTCGAGCTGCGCCTGAACTTCTGGAAATACCTTGGCCCGCGAACTCGACCCCAAACTTGCCCTCAATAACGTGACGATGCGTCGAGAGCGCTTGATCAGACTGCGAGAGCGGGCGACGTCGTCAACGATCGCGAAAACGCGCTCTTCCTCAGCTTCTTCTCTCGCCCAGTCGACTGCCAAGGAAGGGAGTTCGTGACCCGTTTCGATTTCTGCGGCGGTCAACTTATCGTAGTAAATGGCCGGATCATCGTGCTCCGCCAGGTACTCATGAACTTGAATCCGCAGCGGTTCGTACTTCGCACGGACCTCTTCGTACGCCTGCTCCGCCTCCTTGAATCGCCCCGAACGAAGCATCAAATCTGCGCGCAATAGTTCCGCGTCAGCTCCATCGATCAATCCCGGCTCAAGCACAGCCAAGGCTTCGAGCGCGCGCTGAGCACGCTCATATTCGCCCAGGCGCACGTACGTCCAAGCAAGCTCAAACAAGCCCTGAGAAAAGTACTCGGACGACCGTGGGATCTTTTGATACGCGGTCGCAGAACGCTTGTAATTGGCAGCCTCATACTGCAACCGGGCTACGGCCAGCCAGGCAAGATCGGAAATACGCCGGGCGTCTTTTTGAGCTTCACCAAGCCCAGTAGGCGGAACAGTCGCTTGCTCGAAAGCAGCAATGGCTGCACGAAAGTCTGCGGCGGGGGCAGAAGCTGAATTGGCAACCTTGGCTGCGTCTGGGCTTGATTGCTGAGCGCGAGCCGCCTGAGCTTCCTTCATCAACGCCGTTCCACGAAGGTACGATGCACGCTGAGAATAGAGCGAATTGCCGACGATACTTGAAGCCTGCTTACGCGACTCTTCGTAGCGCCCCATCGCGAAGAGAACCTTCGCTCTCGCGTAGAGCAATGACTCATTGGTCGACCGACTCAACATCCTGTCGACTCGAGCAAGCACATCGTCCAGAGTATCAGTCCGCTGGATCTGAAGCGCGATGTCGACCAATCGACTCGCCGCCCGGCCGCCTAACGATGAATAGGACGGATCCTCCGCTTTACTCGTGACGAGTTCAAAGTGCGTTCGAGCAGAATAGAGTTGGCCGGTTGCAAAATATGCCTCGCCCAGCATGTATTGGGCGTCCGCATCAGTGCTCTCGGAGGCCTTTCCTTGGCGCCGCAGTTCCACCACTTTGCTGAGCTTGTCGATAGCCGCGTCGTACTGCCCGGTCCGTAGGTGCAGCTCCGCCTCAGCCACCAACGCTTCCGGCTGGTGCGCCTTCTTCCTATGAGGCTTGGCTGTAAGCCTGGCGGCAGCCTGCTCCACTTCGGCGACGGTCTCCGTCGCCCGCTCCCGTGCCGTGTCAGTTGACGCCGCCCACAAGCCATTGGACGTGAGCAAGATAGCCCCCATCAATCCGAGCGCCGATAAACCGGGCACTCGGCGGCCTCGCCTCAGATGGTCTGCCTTCGCACTTTCTAACGACATTCTAAACGATCCCCGTAAAAGACGGAAGGAATGAGCGGTCGAAACGACTAGCTCTATTTGGTTCCTGTCGAAGTCGAACCGCCAACGGCCCCCCCCAACTTGCCGTCGCCTGCAGTCCCGGCAGCATCAGCATCCGCTTCCGGCGAAGCGGCCTTGGCCGGCAGGGGTTGCGGCGCATCCCCCGCGTTTCGGATGGTCTGATTGAATCGGACGTCGGGTTGCTCCTCGACTGGAGTCGTCGGGCCCCCCTGCTCCCAGGCCGTTGCCCGTAGTTCCAGAACTTTGCCATCGGTGAGGGTGAACGAATGATCCGCTTTCAGCGACGCCTCAATTCCACGAAGATAGGAAAATACCCCGAAACCATGACCTCTTAGCTTCAACATCACCTGAAGTGTGTGGTCCCCGGTGGGGACTGACCCGCTGAAAATCGGAATGGTCTTTTGCTCAGCGAGGACGCCAGTGTCATCAGTTTTCTTGTACTGAACCGCTCCATCCATCACGAAGATCGCCTCTACGAGGTGCCAAGCGCCGCTCAGGTCGTTCACGAACTCAATTTCGGCCCTCGCTCCGCCTGCACCCCCTGAAAGAATCGTATCGCTCAGGAGCGAAAGGCGTGTGTGACTTCGCCGGATCTGCTCCTTGAGCTCGTCGACTCGCTGCTCCAAGTCGCGCAAGCGTACTCGGTAAGTCGCTCCGTCCAGGGCTGGCGCAGCCTCTTCTTCCTCGGACTCGGTCGCCGGAGCTTCGATTTCCTCGGCAGGATCTGCGGCGGCTGCCGCGTCAGCATCCCCCGTATCGCCTGCTGGCGCAGCCGCGGTGGTCGCCGTCTGTGGGGCCGCTGTCGCGGTCCCTTCTTGGGCGTATGTGAAAGAAGGCGCGAGCATCAAAGCCAGCGCGGCACAAATCGGTGTCAGTTTCCAGCTTGTCGTCGTCATTTGCCCTCTCCGTCGAAACGGCCATCCCGGGGTCGGTGCAGCCTCGCGCGTCCGCAATCTTACCGCAACCCCTTATGATCCTTGGCGATTCGATAGTGACTTCTTCCATCGTCCCTCAAGGTCCAGCTCACTGTAACCTATTCGGCCACTTCGACCGGCGGGCCGGACGCCCCAGACATGAGCTTTCAGTAACTTTCTTCAATACTTACGAACGTTTTTCTCGACCGTAGGGAGTTGCCCCAGCATCCAACCGGGGGGTAACTTGGATGAGTGACCGCCTGGAAGAGGAATCCCGCATTGAAAATGGATCCTTCAGCGCTCTGGCGCGTCCAATGTGAAGTCACGCAAGCGCGTCCGCGTGACGCCACGAGCAAGCGAGTTGTGGCATGACTGACGGACACGCCGAAAGCTCAGACGAAATGTTGATGGTAAGGTACAAAAGAGGAGACCGCGATGCATTTGCGGAACTCGTCCGCCGCTACCAACGACCTCTCTACAATTTCTCTGTCCGTTACCTGCGAAACCCCGAAGCAGCACAGGAGATTACACAAGACGCATTCCTTCGAGTCGTCAAACGCTCAGCTGAATTTAAGCACGAGTCGAGATTCTCCACCTGGGTCTTCGCGATCACGCGAAACTTGTGCATCGATGAGTTGAGAAAAGCGAAGCATCGCAACCACCCTTCTCTCGACGATACCAGTGGAACCGGACAACCACTCGCCGAACGTATTGACGGCGGCAAGCGTGGGACAGATGGAGAGCACGGAGCGTCTGCCAGCGAGTTGCGCAATGGAATTCTCAAGGCAGTAGATGCGCTTCCTGACGACCAGAGAGAAGTGTTTCTACTACGACAACTCGGCGGCATCCCGTTCGCAGAAATCGCGCGCATGACGGGTGTTCCCGAGAACACAGTGAAGAGCCGTATGCGCTATGCACTTGAGAGATTACAGCGCGACCTGAGCGACTATGAGGAATACGCGCGAGCGTTGAGGTGAACCATGGACTGTGAGCGTTTTGATAAGACGACCATGGAGCTGCTCTATGGTGAACTCGACGAACTAAGCGAAGCAGCAGCACTCCGGCACCTGCATCATTGTACTCGCTGCAGGGAGATCTGGGGGCGTCTGCGAACTACGCGCGAACTTGCAGAAATTCCCTTAGACGAGCCACCTGCTGGGCTTTTCGAAAGCATTATCGACGCGGAAGCCCGCGCGCACCGTTCGCTACCCGCCAGAGAAAGGTTTAGTCGAGCGATCAGTGTGATGGCTGGCTACGCCATGCGCCCGCAACTAGCAATGGCAGCACTTCTGTTGCTCATGATCGGGTCGAGCCTTGTCTTCGTTCGAAGTGGTCCGCTCGGTCACGGAGAGGTGTCCGTGACCGAGGTCGGAAAGCCATACGCCGAACCGGTCGCAGAGCGATCCAAGTTGGATGAGGCATTAGTGTTTGACGGAGCTGACGACCCCGAAAGAGGAGTTGCGCAGGGGCAGCCGAAAGAGCAAGCGGCCGAGATGGGTGCTGAGCCCGAACCCACCTCGCCAGCGAAATCCGGAAGCTCCCGAGAGCTCTATGCTGCCGCCCTTAACGCTTATCAAGAAGGACGCTACGCGGAAGCCGAACGCCTGTTCTCAGAAGTAGCGTCCACTGGAGGAGAGCAAGCGGCATCGGCGGCGCTGCATGAAGGACACGCTGCAAGAAATGGCTCAGGTTGTCAGCGCGCGGCGTCTCTCTATGACGCCGTCGCGGAACAGTACTCGGGGAGCACAGTAGCCGACGAGGCCTCCTGGTTGGCCGCATCTTGTTACCGTGCGATGGGACAGTTGCGACGTGCTGCCTCGCACTATGAAACTCTTGAGAAACGTCCAGCCTTCGCTGCCCGAGCGAGCAAGGCACTTGAAGAACTCAATGCTCAGTTAATCGCAAGCGCAGCGAAGAGTAACCCGGGCTCGAAAGCCGATGCTGCGGGGAGTCCGCCCGTCTCGAAGCCCACTGCGACGCAGAGTGCGGCCGACACGAAGCCGGCAAGTCCGGAGCCGGAGACTAAGGCCGGCAAAGGAGCGCCTCCCGCAGGCCCATCTCCCAAGACCACTGAACCAACAGATCCCGAAATCCCACCACAGACCGAAGGTGATTCGACGCCAAAGCCCTAGGATGATGGCCTAGTTGGAAAATTCGCGCACGTAAGCAATCGTGTGGATTGCTTCGACAATTCTTTCGCGGTCTTCCCCGCAGAGGTCGACGAATCGAATCCCCATCCCCGGATTGCGGCTCTTAGCGAACGCATGAGTGCGGTTCACCCATTGAACCCGACCGGGAAGTGAAAATTCTGGGGCATCATCGCGAGGTTTGAATTTCAACGTGAGCGATGTACCGACCTCGAAGGGATCCGTGCAGGCCACGAAAATGCCCATTTGCGAGATATTGGTGACTTCGGCGTAGAGGAAGGTCTCCTCTCCGACACAATCCACCGCCCATTCGACGGCAAAGCGCTCGCCGGAGCGTCGCTCGCTCTCTGGGGGTACGGGGAATGAACTACGACTCACCTCGTTAGCCATACCCAATGGCTCAAGGGGTGTCACTTCAAAGCTGGTCTAGCTTCAATTATTACTGTCGGGACGCAGAAATTCACTCTTCCAGTTTGCTCCAAGGGCCACGGCGGGGCATGAATGCGCCCCCATCATGCATTTTGGTACAGTCACCCTCCTCGGCCGGACAAACGTCGGCAAATCTACGTTTCTTAATCGCGCGCTGGGGGAACCTTTGGCAATCACGTCGCCTCTGCCTCAGACGACTCGTGATGCGCTGCTCGGGGTCGCCTCCCACGGAGACGCCCAAATCGCATTTCTCGACACTCCCGGTCTTCACCGACCAAGGACTGAACTCGGCAAGCGAATGAACTCGGCTGCCTTTGATTCGATTCGTAGCGCTGATGTCGTGGTCGTGATGACAGATGCTTGGGCACATACCCCGAAGAAGGTAGCGGCCAGTGCTTGGGCGGGAACGCCAAAACCTGAGGAAAGCGCTTGGATCCGCCCAGGCGACAAGGATGTCTTTGCCGCATTGAAGCGCCTCGACTCGGTTCCCAGTATTCTCGTAATCAACAAGGTGGATACAGCTAAGGACAAGACGGTCCTCCTTCCGATGCTTGAGGCGTACGCGAAAGTGCATCCCTTTGCAGCGATCGTCCCTACAAGTATTCGTCGGGACACTGGCGTCAACGAGCTGCTCGACGAAATCGCAAAGCTCCTCCCGGAGGGGCCCGCAGGCTACGATCAAGACACCCTGACGAATCGGCCGGTACTCTTCTTCGTTCGCGAATACATTCGAGAGGCGGTACTCAACCAGCTGAGCAGCGAGGTTCCTCACGCAGTAGCCGTGTCAATCGATCAAGCGGATGAGCGGCCCGAGGTGCTTCGTTTGGGAGCTACGATTCACGTTGAGAAACTTGGGCAACGTAAGATTGTCGTTGGAAAAGGCGGGGAACGCATCAAGGCACTGGGAATTGCCGCTCGTGAGCGCATCGAGACCCTCGTAGGGAAAAAGGTCCATCTGGAACTTTTCGTGCGCATTACGGAAGAATGGAAGAATATTCCGCGCCAGCTTGCCGAGCTTGGCTACGACTCGGCTCAAACTGAAGTGCAGGACGAGCATGACAAGTAACGACCGCCCCATCGTCGCAATCATTGGGAGGCCCAATGTCGGGAAGAGCACCCTCTTCAATCGCCTCGCGGGCAAACCCCTGGCTATCGTGCACGACGCACCTGGAGTGACTCGCGATAGAAATTACACGGATACTCAGATTGGCGGTCGTGACCTCACTCTGATTGATACCGGAGGGTTCGATCCGACCACTGACGACCCTATGGGCCAAGGCATTGCTCGCCACGCTGAAGCGGCAATCGCGGAAGCAGATGTAGTTGTTTGCGTGCTTGACGGCAGCCTTCCCCCCACGGGACCGGACCGCGAAGCCGTCAACCTGCTGCGTCGCAGCAACAAGCCAGTTCTCTACGTCGCCAACAAGATTGACGGCCAAACCAAGGAGTGGGAACTCGCCGATCACTACCAGCTCGGCGTTGGCGACTTAATTGCCGTTTCCGCACTTCACGGTCGGCACACAGGATTTCTTGAAGCCGCTATCGTGAAGAGTTTGCCGGCTCGCAGCAAAGAACCGCCCGAACCTCGAGAAGAAGGCGTGACAAGAGTCGCACTCATTGGTCGCCCCAACGCAGGAAAATCATCGCTCTTCAATCGGCTCACCGGCACGGAACGCTCACTTGTCGATAGTCGTCCAGGCACCACCCGCGATCCGGTCGACTCCTTGGTGACCTACAAAGATCGCAAGTACCTGTTCGTTGATACGGCCGGTGTCCGCAGAAAAAGTCGCGTTGAAAAGGGAGTCGAAGGCCAGAGCGCCATTCGCTCACTTCGAGTGATCAATCGCGCTGACGTGGTCGTATTGATGGCAGACGTCAGCGGCGGCATTTCTGACCAAGATGCGAAGCTACTCGGTATGGCAGCAGAGCGCGGCCGAGCGATTGTCGTCGGGCTGAACAAGGTCGATCTGCTCCACCAGCGCGACATCAAGAAGGCTCAAGACGATGCCGCCCACGAGCTCCACTTTGCTACCTGGACACCAATAGTCCCACTCAGCGCGCACACGGGACATGGTGTCGGCCAGTTGATGAGACTCATTGACGATGCCGCCGAGAAAATGCAGAAACGCATTGGAACTTCGGCGATCAATCAATTCTTTGAAAAAGTCGTCGCGGAACACCCACCGCCAACGCGCTCCGGCAAAGCTCCGAGGATTTACTACCTCACTCAGACCAACGTGAATCCCCCCACATTCGTGGCTTTCTGTAGTTCACCGGACCATGTGGCCGAAAGCTACCGGCGCTTCATTATCAATCGAATTCGAAAAACGTTCGAATACGAGTCCGTGCCGCTCCGATTATTCTTTCGAGGAAAAGATCGCGGCTAAATAGGTCTAGGTATTGAACGCGATCAGCCTGGTACGGTCCAAGCGCTGTCGACCAATGCTTGTGCGACCGTTACCAAACGCCTGGCTTCATGAACGTCTTCATCGAAAGCTCGGACGCGAACCGTGGCGGGATCGCCTCCGAGTTTTTCGAGGAAATGATTGCAGCGTAGTTCCTGCTCACGAGAGGTCGCTGCCTGGCGCTTGACCAACTCCGCTAGATTTTGGCGCGAAGTCTCCGACAGGCGAGAGAGAGGGGGGTCTCCCCACGCCTCGCTGCACTCAGTATTTTCGGGAACCGGGTCAATGATCCGATTCAATACAACGCCCCCGAGCCGTAGGCTTCGCGACTCCATCGAAGTCGCCAATTCCAGCGCATCTTGGATCGTTCTCTTTTGCGGAGCCGTCACCAGCACGTATCCGAATTTTTCGCTCTGAAAGCTAGCCCCCACCCGTCCTGCGCGCTCTTCGAATCCTCCGAAGAGGCTGTTCATCGAGGAAAGGAGATCAGCAAACTCAGTCAGTAACGTCGCGCCCGTGATCTTTTCCAGACTTCTCAAAGCTACACGAATTCCGGCGTTCACAACTCCCCACTTCAAACCCTGCCCACCCTGCAAAGCTCGGACGAGAGCACGCGTCGCAGGGCTATCCAAGATTCTGCCCATTTTCGCCGGGGCATCGAAGAAGTCGAGAGCGCGTGCGCTAGGAGGTGTATCCAAGATAATGGAGTCGTACGAGTCGTCCTCAAGTACTGAGAGCACCTTTTCCATCGCCATATAGGCCTGAGTCCCAGCCAGATTACTCGTCAAGTGCCGATAGACACGATGCTTCAAAATCCGCTCCGCTTCTTTTTCGGAGGGAGCGAAACGGAGAATCAGTTCGTCAAAGGTCGATTGAGCGTCAAGCATCATCACCGTAAGTGACCCTCGCTCGATCCCGTTTTCTTTGAGAAATTCAGGTGACAGGCTCATCTCCTCACGAGGAAACGAGGGCAAACCTAAGCTGGTCGCCAGCCTACGCGCCGGATCAATTGTGAGACAGAGCGTCCGCTTCCCGGAATGCGCCGCAGCGAGGGCGAGTGCGGCCGCGACGGTCGTCTTACCCACCCCTCCGGAGCCGACGCACACGAGGACCCGATGCTTTCGAATTAAGTCGCTCAGGTCGCTTGTCCGCGGCATGTCGGGTAGCATAGGCACGTGTCCGGATTCGTCGACCTCCATTGCCATTGGATTAGCGAAATCGATGATGGAGCGCGCAACGTGGATGAAGGGTTAGAAATGTTGCGTCGACTCAAATCGCTCGGTTTTGACCATGTATCGGCCACTCCTCACACGCGGCCGGGTATGTTCGACAACACCAACTCGATGCTGAGGGCGGCCTTCTGGCGGATGAAGGCGCAAATTCCGACAGACGGCGATTTTCCGGAAGTCTCCCTAGCGAGTGAGCATTTTTTCGACGAAACCGTGGTCACCGCCATCCACTCTGGCGATGGGCTCCCTTACCGACGCATCTGCGAAGAACAACAGCAACCGCGCCTAGGCGGTGCTATTCTTATCGAATTTCTCGACTTTCCCCCGATCACCATTCTCAGGCAGCAACTCTTTGAACTCAAGCGGGCTGGATTCTTGCCCGTGATCGCTCATCCGGAGCGCTATCGAACCGCTTGGAACCGCCCAGAGCTGGTCGAAGAGCTGGTCGAGCAGGGCTCAGTCGCTCTCCTCGACACCTGCGCCCTGGTGGGAAAATATGGCCGACACGCCCAGCGATGCGCCGAAGAACTCATCGAAAGAGAAGTGTATGACGCTGCATGTAGCGACTCTCACCGTCCAGACGATGTGATCCTGTTTAGTCGAGGAATCGAATGGATTCAGCAACGGTACGGCGAAGAGGAAGTCACACAGCTCTTCAAGGACGGTCCGAATGCGCTCCTCGACGGACGTTCGCCACGCGTCTCTTGAGCCCCCTCTCGGTTACATTACCACGCCATCTGCCCAAATTTTGGCCCAAAAGTACGAATGAGATTAGGGGGAAACGATGGTAAGTCGGAGCAAAATTCTAGTTGGCGCCCTTGTGCTCCTTTTGACGAGCACCGCAACCGCACGAATTGAGGAGCCTCTGGACTACACCAAAGCGCAAAGCTTCAGTACCGCCCTCCGGTTTCTGCGAGTGGACAACGGCTACAAGGTCGTCGAACAAGACCTCGACACCGGTTATATGTTGTTCGAATACCCGGTGCGCAACTCATCCAGCGTTACTTCGGGCAGCATCGAAGTCGTTGATCGGGGCGATTCGGTGGCCCTAGTCATTCAGCTACCCCAGATGCCCCGCTATCATGAGCGTCATTTGGCCGACGGCTTGTTGAAGAAGCTCAGAGCTGACTATGGTGAGCCCCCAAAACGAGAGCCGGCAAAACCTGTCGAAGCTCCCGAAGCAAAGCCAGAGTCGCCCAAGGAGGAACCCGATCTCCCCCCAGGGCAGTCTCGTCCCGGAAGCTAGTGTCAGAGTCGTCCTCCCCTTCGTCCGAGTCCCCGTCGCCCCCAACCATTGGTCGCTACGAAATCGTTTCAGAGCTGGGACGCGGCGCAATGGGAATCGTATTGAAGGCCAAGGATCCCGTACTCGGACGGGACGTGGCTATCAAATTCCTGAGACCCGATTTGGTGCTGCAGCCCAAGGAGCATCGACTCTTGATGCGACGCATGCGACAGGAAGCTCAAGCACTAGCGCGCATTACCCACCCCGGCATTGTCTCCCTCTTTGACATCGGAGAGACAGAAAAAGAGGGCACTTACCTCGTCTTTGAGCACGCTGAGGGACCAACCCTAGAGGAAGCTGTACGTCGTGGACGCCTCACCAAGGAAGGGATTGCCCGACTCGCACGAGAAATGGGAGATGCGCTCGATGCTGCGCACACCCAATCGATCGTCCATCGCGACATCAAGCCCGGCAACCTCATCCTCACAGAAAGTGGTTCACGAATTGCGGACTTTGGTGTGGCGCGACTTCCGGATAGCACTCTCACGAGGGCAGGTGCTCGGGTGGGAACCCCGGCCTATAGTGCACCAGAGTCAATTCGGGAAGGCGTGCATTCCTCGGCAAGCGACCAGTTCTCGATGGCAGCGTGCCTTTACGAGGGCCTCAGTGGACGTCGAGCCTACCCGGGCGAAGAGGCAGTCGAAGTAGCCAGGAAGATCGAAAAGGAGGCACCAATTCCGATCGCCGCTGCGTTGGGTCTTAGCGCACGAGTCGATGATGTCCTTCTTAAGGGGATGGCATCTACCCCCCAAGGCCGCTACTCGTCCTGCCGGGAACTTGGTGCAGCCCTCAGCGAGGCATTGCTCGGAGTCAGGGAAATGTTGCCCACCCTGCCCGACGGCCAGATGCTGTTGCGACATGATCAACGTGAACGTTCCCGAGCCATTGGTTTCGCGGTGCTTTGGCTGCTCTTGGGGGCCACTCTTGGCACCGCCCTCGTTCGATTTCTCGTCCCCATGACCGCGCACCCCAATGAGCCTGCGCAGACTCAAGAAGTGGTTCATGCGCCAGCGCTTCGTCCCGCGTACTTGAGTCCGCTGCCAACGTCGACGAAGTAGGAATGATCACGCGATACTGGGCCGCAATCCTCAGCCTCGGGGTCCTCTCTGCAGCGAGAAGCGATGCCCAGTCACACAGAGCGCTGAGAAGAATTCCTGAGACGTATCTCTCCTTGGGGACGAATCTCGACGGCATCATTTCAGCCACCGAGCAATGCTCACGGGAACGAAAGACTCGTCCTTGTGAGCCCGAAGAGTTCGCCCTTGAGCAAACAGATGACCAAGTCATCCACGTCGCCAGTTTCTACTTGGATCGAACCGAAGTCTCCCTGGGCGACTACGGTCAGTGCATTCGGGCAGGACGCTGTCGGGAGCTCCCTTACGAACGTCTGCCTGCAGAGTTTCGACGTCTAGAGCTTCCGGTCGTCTTGGTGACACATACTGACGCGACACGGTACTGTGAATTCCAGGGTGCGCGGCTTCCGACAGAAGCTGAATACGAGGCAGCTGCCCGAGGGGCCGAACTTCGGATCTTCCCCTGGGGATTCTTGGACCATCACAAGCGAGCCAACTCGGGCAATTCTTCTCTTGCAGCATCTGACGACCAAGATGGTTTCGATTTACTCGCACCCGTCAGCGCATTTCCTCAAGGCGGCACTCCTCAGGGAGTGCTTCAACTTGCAGGAAATGTCGCGGAATGGACGTCCACGGTATTCGGCCCCCATGGAGAAAAGGCAAAACCAGGCGAATTTGTGGTCAAAGGAGGAAGTTTCGCTTCGCCTCGAGTCCAGCTGCGATCCACGTCCCGAACAGGTCAGTCTCCAGGTACCCGTGCACCAGATATCGGGTTTCGCTGCGCACTCGCAGCCCTCGTCTCACCAACGAAAGAACGCTAGAATCTAGGGCCCATTGTTATGTTAGAGCTTGCCATCCATCGCGCCGTCCGATTCGTCTTGGTCAGTCCACACTACCCCGAAAATGTCGGAGCCTGCTGCCGAGCCATGAAGACGATGGGCTTCATGCGAATCGACATCGTCAACCCGAGTCGCCTTGCCCTGCCCAGCCACCCCATGGCTCAAAAAATGGCCGTGAAGAGCTGGGATGTTCTTGATTCAGCCCAGTTGCTCGACAACGTCGACGAAGCAATCGTCGGAGCCGATCTTGTGATCGGTACTACCGCGCGTAGTGGAGTTTCTGGAGTATTCTCACCAGCGAAGATTGCCCCGCGACTTTTGAAAGCGGCTGCAAACAAGAAGAAGATTGTTTTCCTGTTCGGCAACGAAAAAAGCGGTCTCACCAGCGCAGAACTCGATCGGTGCGATTTTTCTATACGAGTTCCCATCGCAGCTAGCCAACCGAGTCTGAATCTTGCTCAGGCCATGCAGGTCATCACCTACCAGCTCTTCAACGCTGCGCTTGAAGAGAGAGAAGCCGAAAAATCTCCCCAATGAGGAGAGCCATTCCACGCCAAGCTCATTACATGCCACTGCTCGCGCTGGGATTCGGTCTCCTGGCGTGCGGTGGCGGGCGTACTGAATACGACCTGGCGATGGACGCCGGCGAGAAAGCCCGGCGGCAAAAGAACCCGTCTGCCGAACAAGGGTCATTCGAAAGAGCAGCAGCGTTAGCAGAGGACGACGATGAGCGCTCGGAGGCACTCTATCGCGCCGCGCATGCTCAGCTTCGGGCGGGAAACATTGAGCAAGGGGCAAATCGACTGGAGGAGCTAGCGAAGAAGTACCCTACCTCGGCGCGAGCAGCACGAGCCTGGCTCGATGCAGGGCGCGTCTGGGAGAAGCTGGAACGTAACACTCGTGCCATCAACGCCTATGAGGTTGTGTGGCGCAAGTACCCCGATGCCGGGGGCGCCATCACAGCTGCGAAACAGGCGGTTCTCTTGATGCCAGGCAGTGATGCTTCCACAAAGTGGAAATCGATACTTGAAAGAAATCACTCCGACGCTCTGCGACCAGCAGTTCTCTACGAGCTCGGTATCAGCTTGGAAGAAACTTCACCTCGCGAAGCAATCGCAGTATTCGAAGAGATCGCGAAGCTTGAGCCCCTCCCGCTGGGCTCGTACACAGACGAAGCTCTCCTGCATGCTGCCAAATTGAGACGAGCGGCTGGGGATTTCACGGGAGCGCTCGACACGCTCCAGCTACTCACTGTCCACGGCGGTGATGCCGCAATCGTAGGAAGCTACAATCGCCCCGCCTACGTCGAAGGGCTACTGCTTCAAGGTCGAATCTTGCGGGACGATCTGATGAACAAACAAGAAGCAATTAAAGTCTTCCTTCAGGTATCCGAGCGCTTCCCGGACAGTCGACTGGTTGATGATGCCCTCTGGGAAGCCGCTATCACTGAGCATCTGGCCCACGGCAACGCCTGCGAAGCCATTTCACGACTACGCGCGGTGCGACCCCAGTCGAAATTTCTGCGCTGTTCCGCGAAGCTGTGCCCGGATAAAGCCCAACCGATTCCTTCAGACTGTCCTCAATAGGAAAGCCGCAGCAACAATTGCTAAGCGTTGGGAAACAACCGCGAGCTAGTCGTCGATGTCGTCGACGAGATCAGGTGTCTCATCGTCGTCGTCGTCGTCGTCATCATCGATTTCCTCATCCTCTTCTTCTTCGGGATCTTCTTTGTCATCGAGCTTCAGCTCAACGCCAATCTCACCCAACTGAGTTTCGAGAAGATCGAATAGTTCATCAATGTCTTCGCCGCTCCACTCGTCCAAGACATCTGTCAGGAACTCGAACATGTCACCGTGTTCAAGTCGCCTTTCGATTTCTTCAATCTGGTCCTCATTGAAGGACTCGAGGATTTCCTCACGACTTGATTCGGTGTCACCTTCATCAATCGCCTCCTGAGCGGAAGCGCGAATCTGTCGTACAGCACGCCTATCGAGGTAAATTTCCATGATTCTCTGAGCAAAACGTGACTCACCCGAACCAGGTGGCCAGGCGGGGCTTTAGTCGTACGAGAGACCAAGAGTCAAGGCTCCATTTTCACGATACGTCATCAAGTCCCCCTCTGAGCTGTCGGTCCCGTTTATCAAAGCGCGCAGCACCCTGCCGCGCGATCCCAAGACTCGGCGCGAAGCCAGAGAATCAAACGGTGCGAAACCATGCGATTCCATAGGCTTGGGTCTTGACTCAGGCCCCGTACCGCGGTCCCCTCGTTACGTGGAGTGTGGACGGTGCGGACGCAGCAACCCAGGCCATGTCAGGTACTGCCTCGACTGTGGTTCTGTTCTCCGCGAGGCAGCTATTGCCCCCGCGGCAAAGACCCATTTGGGTGCGAGTGATGTGGCAAAGACACAAAATTCCGAGGTTCCCCCGGCACCGCCGGCGACTAACTCCGGCCGAGTCGATTGTCCCACCTGCGGTGCCGACAATCCGGACGACGCGAGTTTTTGTCGAGAGTGCGGCAGCCGGCTCAACTTGGGCCCGCCGCCCGCGCAGCCCTCAGCTTTGCCACAGCTCCCTCTAGCGGACGCCCAGCGTCCCCCTCTCACGGGCACGCTCGTGGCGGCATCGCGCCCGGCGGCGCTTCTGGACGACATTCGCAATGAGAATCCTGCAGTCGCAGAACCAGGTCGCGGAACCCTCGCCTCAGCTCAGGCATCCCCCCTCGCCGCACCGCCCCCTCAACAGCGCAACGACGTCGATCAGCGTGGGGCGGTGATTCCCAGAGATACACCACCTCCTGCCGCGGAACGAGGTGCACAACAAAACCGCTACGCTCCAGCGACCGCGGATGCTCTAAGAGGGGGCGCTTTGCACGCGAACGCAGCCGCTCCGCCGGCTCAAGCGCAGCCAAATCACGCCCAGCCAGACCATCGCGTGGCTGATGCAGCGGACGGTGGCGCGAGACACTGCCATGCTTGCGGCGGAAGTTCGGGCCCCAGCGCGAGATTCTGTCAGCTGTGCGGCCTGCCATTCGAGCGCGCATCTGGCGAACGCCCACGGTCGAACCCGCCTCTTGCGGCGCCAGTTGCCCTCCCAGACGCTGAGCTGGTGGTGATCGCTCAAGACGGTTCGCCGGGGCGTCGCTATCCTTTGACCTCCGAACACACGATCATCGGCAACGGCGAAGTGGACATCAGCCTCCGCAAGGACCCTTACGTCAGCCCGGTGCACGCGGAAATCAGTTATCGAAATGGCCGATTTCACCTCCTCGATCGGGGTTCGCTCAACGGGGTCTTCGTCCGATTGGGCGGATCTGTTCCTCTAACGTCAGGGGACTTGCTGCTCGTGGGCCTGGGAGTGTTAAGGTTTGAAATCGTGGAAGAAGCGGAAAGGAACCTCGCGCCCCAAACGCGCAACGGGACAAGGGTCTTTGGTACCCCGCCAGCACCACGCTATGCACGCCTCACTACACAGACAGTCGAAGGCGTCGCTCGCGATCGCCACTACCTCGCCCGAGCGGAAACAGTGCTTGGTCGAGAAGTAGGCGATATCGTTTTTACAGACGACCCATTCATGAGCCGAAGACACGCAGCAATCCGTCGAGATCCAAACACCAACAAATTTAGCATTCGAGATCTTGGATCATCGAATGGCACATTCATCGCGCTAAGAGACGAGCACACTCTCTCTCCTGGAGACCACATCCGAATTGGACAGCATCTCTTCCGCCTCGATGTGCGGGGTAACGGGTAACGTACCAATGAAAAACGACGGGGACGGGGTGCGACTTAAACTCTTTGGGCGCACGGATGTTGGTCAGATCCGGGAACACAATGAGGATAACTTCCTTGTCGCGAACCTCACGACTGGTGTTCGTGGTCTCATGGAAGAAAACCGAACACCCACTGTAGAGGAAGGGGGAATTGTTCTGGGCGTGTGTGACGGCATGGGCGGTGCCGCGGCCGGAGAGGTGGCGAGCCAAATGGCCGTTGATCTCATCTATGAGCAGCTCAGCACCGGTGGCCCCGCGGCCGACAGGGATGAGCTAGCGCGCAGACTCGTTCACGCCGTGGAGTATGCTGGCGCCAATATCTTCCAGGAAGCTCGTAGCGACCGCAGCAGGCGGGGCATGGGCACGACTGCCACCATCGCCGCATTTCTCGATGGACGCATCTTCGTCGGACAGGTCGGAGACAGTCGCGCTTACCTCCTGCGCGACGGAAAGCTCGCCCAGCTCTCTCGTGACCAGTCGCTCGTCAACCAGCTGATCGAAGCAGGACAGCTCACCGAGGAGGAAGCCGAGACCTTCGAACACAACAATATTATCCTACAAGCCCTCGGAACTGCGGAGACAGTTCAGGTAGATCTGACGTACGTCGACTTGTGCAAAGGCGACATTCTCATGATGTGCTCTGATGGGCTCAGCGGAATGATTCGAGCGGACGAGATCCGAGACGTACTGATGAACGCCGCGGAACCAATTGACGCTTGTCGCGAATTGACGGACCGCGCCAACGCAGCGGGTGGCCACGACAATATTACAGTCATTGTGGCTCAATTTGATGAAGGACTGGAGTCTCCGAACAAGGATTCGAGCTTCGGCTACCAGAAGTACGCACTTCCGGACCTTACCCCCGAAGCGCCGCCGGCCGAGAACAGCCAACCGATCGGGGCCGTCACTGTGTCCGAGTCAGACACGAGCGACGAGGCTAAGCGGGAAAGTCGAAGTCTACGCGTCTCACATACGATGGTGGGCATGGTCAATCCGATGGCCAACACGCCGATCAGTAGTGATGTTCCGCCTGGCTTAGAAGCCGCCAACCTGGAGCAAAAACAGAGTAACAAACCGCACGGCCGACACACGGATCCGCCACTTTCGGAGGAGCCCGTTGCACTTCCGACGACCGGGTTCCCCGCCTCACTGATGGGGATAATTATCGTGTGTGCTTTGCTGCTTGCCGGACTCTTCGGATACCTCGCGGTGAAATAACAGCGATGGCGCTTTCGCCCATCATGAGATCTCTGACCAGATCCAGCAACTGGACAGACTAGACGATGACCGAAGCAATTCGGCGCATACTCTGGTTCCTTCCGGTTCTCGTCGCGGGATCCATGGTGCTATTTCTTGCGCTGGGAAGTACCCCGACAGTAGCGGAGCGTCTCGAAAGGCCACTATTCTACAACGCCTCACCAGTCAGCTCAGAGCTTGCGGCCCGCGAAGCTCTCATCCATCTACGCACGGGAACCCCAGGAGCGCGTGAAGAATTGCTCAAGCTCGGGGGTGCCGCTCTCCCCACAATCTTGGACGACTTCGGCACAATGAACGTGAATGACAGGCGGCTCGTCGCGCTGGCTCTATGGCCTATCGCCGAGCGTATGGGACTAGCGGAACAGAGAACCTGGACTCGTGACTCGTTAGCGCAGAGAAAAAACGTGCCAGATGGCGACGACCAACTGCTGTTTTGGGAACGCTACCGAGACGAACATTCTCTCGACCTGCGACCACTTTCCGTCGCCCGGCTGGTGAGGAGAATGGCAAGCCGCGACAGTCAACTCCGCAATCCCGATTTGATGGCTGTTGATACCTACGCCCTTCCGACCATGGTCGCGATGCTCGGTAGAATTCGAAACGAGACCGACATCGACCGAGCACGCCGAATTCTCACTATGATTTCCCACGTAACGGGCAAATCTTGGAGGCTGCCGCCCCATGCCAGCTTGACTGAAGCGCGCACAAGGGTGACAGCGGTACGCCGCTACTGGGATGAGCACGGTGCGCAATTCACCCCCCTCAACCAGTTCGAGCTCCTCGTCGCGCGATTCTCCCAGACAGAATTCTCTACCTGGGTGTTTCGCTCCGCTCGTGAAATCGCACGAATCGATACCAGTCCCCTCCAGGATCGTTTTCTTCGTAGCGGCCGAAAGAGTCTTCCGCTTCTTCTTCTCTCGCTTGTCGGATTACTGCTCCTCGGACCTACCGTGGCAGCGGCCATCCAGGTGATCCAGCTCAACGCGTCGCACTTCCAGCTCGAACGTTTTGGCTTGCGGATCGTACTTGCTGCATGCCTGATGGCGCTTGTTCCGCTCCTGATCACCCAGCGTTCGGAGAATACCGCCCCGCTGTGGATGACCACCTTGCTCGTGGGAACAGGATACTCGGCGTTCATCCTCCATCGCGAACTCAACGATAAGGTCGATTGGCGCACCCATCACGTCTTACGCAGCAGGAGATGGCTTCGACGTGTCACGGCAGTGGCGCATTGGTTAGCGCCATCGCTGCCGACTCTCACCCCTATCGCAGTTGCCGAAGCAGCGCTCTGGGTAACCTGCATCGAAATGAGTACCAATAGCCACGGCCTAGGCTTTGAAACGCTGAAGGCCCTGCGAGGCGGTGACTTGTACTGGCTGATGGCAATCTGCTTGGCGCTTGGGATGACCACCGGCGCTGCACAAGTCATTGCAGATCTCTTTCTTGGTGATGGGTCAATGCGCAGAAAGGATTCCTAGGATGCCACTCGCGACAATTAGTTCCATACTCGTAGCGCTCGGAATCGCGCTCTTCATTGGTCCCTTGCTCGGACGCTTTGCCGCCCAATGGCTCACCGGCCAAGGCTTGACGAGCTTGCTCTTGGAAATTCGTGGCGCCTTCCTACCCTTTTTGCTTGCTCCGCTCGTGCAACACTTATTCTCCCTGAGCCCTTGGGCCGTTGTCGGGGTAGTCGTCGGTTTGAACCAGGCAATCTCGGTTGCTCGCTGGATCACAAAACGCTCAGGAGAAATTTCAAGCGCAATGCTCGGACAAGTCGCGCTCGGGCGTTCCAACGCTGCACTGCTCAGCTCCACCAGTGCGGGTCGAGGTGCCGTTGTCGGAACACTCGCAGTCACGTCCGTACAGGTCATTCTTCTCGAAGCTCTGCTGACAGGACTTGCACTGCCAAAACTGGATCTCAGCCACTCGGTCGGCGGACTACTCTTCCAAGGCGCCGGGGCATCAACCCTGCTTCTGCTCGTACTCGGTGGAGGGGGCATCTTTGTGAGTGAAATTGCTATCAGCTGGCTTCTGCAGCGGCGCGGGGCGCCATCTCGACAGCAAGACATCGGTTGAGTTAACTCAATCCCATGAGTTCACTTCCCATGGTTTCGGAGCAATCGTTCGAACGCGATGTCATCAATTCTGATTTGCCAGTTTTGGTTGAGTTTGGCGCGGAGTGGTGCGGGCCTTGCAAGACAGTCGCCCCCGAACTTGAAGCGCTAAGTCGTGAATTGGAAGGCAAGGCAAAGATTCTCCAAGTCGACGTCGATCAGTCTCCACGCCTTGCGCAGATGATGCAGATTCAGAGCGTTCCCACTTATGTAGTGTTCCATCAGGGTCGGCCCGTCGATGCCGCCAATGGCGTTCTCAAAAAAGCCCAGTTGCTCCTGCTTCTGGAGAAGTTCTTGCCCCGCGCGGCCGGCGCCCTGAAACCGGCGGAGTTTTTCCAGCTCCTAGAAAAGGCACAGATCACCCCAGTAGACACTCGCCCGGCTGAAGTTTTCGCGAGGGCGCACATTCGAGGCGCGGTGAACTACCCGATCGCAACAATTGGGGATCACATTGCGGATCTCCACATGCTGCCCGCTCCGGCTGTTCTCTATTGCCGCAGCGGCAAGGACAGCCAAGAGCGTGCCGCTCAACTTGCCGAGCAGGGCTCTCCTGTGGCGTTCTTAGAAGGCGGTGTATTGGCCTGGGAGGCCGAGGGTCACATGCTTGAGCGACAGACCTGAAAATGCCTATTGCTCGGTAAGAACAGCAGCCAGCCGGTTCGCTTCCAGCAAGACGACGCGCAGGGAAATTCCCTCCCGCTGAGCGATCGCGGCGCAGTCGTCCAGCTCTGGCTTGGCCTGAACCACTCCGTCTCGATTGTCGCTCAACTTAACCCTGACCGTGCCCCACGGCGTCTCTACCTCAGACTGACGCCGGACCAGCTCGAACCGACTCACGAGGGTTTGACGTACGCCAATCGTACTTGTCTCAGAAAAAATACAATCGCTCACCTGCCCCACCTGCTCACGAGGCACCAGAGCAGAGAAAACCATCCCGGGACGTCCCTTCTTCATGGTGACCGCACCAATCCAGGCATCGACTGCGCCGCTTTCTAGAACGCGCGCGAGAGCGTACGCCGCCACCTCGCCGGTCATGTCATCGATATTTGCCTCAAGCAGCGCATAGCTTAGCTTCTCCAGCGAGGACGACGGGTCACCCATAATCGCGCGCAGCGCATTGGGGCGATCCGGAAGTCCACGAGTGCCCGCGCCCCAACCTATCCGTTCGGGAGAGAAACTGGGCCACTCAACAAAATCTTCAGACACGGTGGCAACAATCGCGGCACCGGTCGGCGTCACCAGCTCGATATTCAAGCCGGAGGGAACCGTCGGCACGCCTTCAAGACAATTCAACGTCGCTGGTGCAGGCAGGGGCAAATCTCCGTGACGACATTTCACGAACCCCCTCCCTAGCGGCACGGGGCTAGCCATCACTCGTGCCCCGAGATAACAAAACGCAGCGGCAGCACCCACAATGTCGACGATGGCATCAACTGCGCCAACTTCGTGAAAGTGCACCTGCTCAAGAGAGGTTCGATGAACAGCCGCCTCCGCCTGAGCTAGACGCGCGAAAATGTTGAGAGCCATCTCCTTGACTGCTTCTTCAAGCTCAGAGTGCGAGATCAGCTCGACGATCTCTGGGTAATTCCTTTCGCCATCTTGGGTAGGCCACTGAACATCAAAATGACTGCATCCGACAGCGCCTGCGTAGCCGGACTCAAGACTTAGATTCACGGCGGAAAGCCCCAGCGCATCGACTGCTTCGCGCACCACCCGAAGTGGAACCCCGAGATCAAGAAGCGCGGCGATGGTCATGTCGCCAGCGATTCCGCTCGGCATATCCAGAAACAAGATTTTTCCGGCTCCTGCGCCTCGCTCCAATGGTTCGCGCTCAGTTTCCTGCGGTCGCTGCGTCGCAACAAATCCGCGCTCGACCGCAACTCCGTGGCCGGGATGCCCATGGGAATGGCCATCGTCGCCGTGAGCGTGTTGATGGCCATGGGCGTGACCGTGCCCGCCGGAAGCGCCTTGTGGGTTTTCCGCGCTCACTGATCAGCCACCTTCTCTTGTGTGTGCATATTCGACAATCGCAATACGGCCATCGCGGCGCCAAATCCATTGTCAATGTTCACCACGGTCACTCCCGAGGCGCACCCCGTCAACATGCCCATCAGCGCCGTCAACCCTGCGAGCGCAGTCCCGTAACCGACTGAAGTGGGAACGGCAATCAGTGGCTGCTTGATCAGGCCGCCCAAGACCGATGGTAACGCCCCCTCCATGCCAGCGATGCAAATCACCGCCGGCGCCTTCTCAATCCTCGGTAAAGCGTCAAAGAGTCGATGAATGCCCGCAACCCCGACGTCATAGAAACGCTCCACTTCAACTCCGGCCAGGGCAAGAGTTTCTGCTGCTTCTTCCGCCACTGGTACATCACTCGTACCCGCAGTGACAATTGCGATCGGCGCATCGAAGCGCGCCCGAGGCACACCTCTTTTCAAACTAAGAGTACGCGCAAGCCGCGCATAACTGAGATCTGGGTGCACGACCCTGACCGCTTCAGCCTTATCTGCATGAACTCGGGTGACGAGCACCGACTGACCCGCCTCCTTAAGAGAAGAGACGATCCCGTTCAGTTGCTCAATCGACTTACTTTCGCCGAGCACCACCTCGGGCATGCCTTGGCGAAGTTCCCGATGATGATCAATTCGGGCGTAGCCCAAGTCCGCAAAGGGCAGCCGAGTGAGTTTTTGGGAGGCTTCCTCCGGCGACAGCTGCCCCGCCGCAACGCCTTGCAGCAGATTTAATAGTCCCTGAACGTCCATTGCGGCGCATGGTACTCGTAGTTTTGCGCTCGTGCTACGAACAGCGGATGCGAGATGAACGCGATGAGCTCCTTGAAATTGCTCGAAAAGTCGTAGCTAAGGCACGGGAGGGTGCCGACGTGGCCGAAGCCGGAATTGGGTCAAGTTGGGACCTCAGTGCACGAATTCGGTTGGGAAAACCGGAACTGATCGAAGAGGCCGGACAGCGAGGGATATCTCTCCGCATTCTGCGCAACGGTCGACTAGCCATGACCTCCACGAGCGACATGAGCGAGGCCGGATTGGCATTGCTCGTGAAAGACGCCATTGAATTGGCTGAACTCAGCGAAGCTGATCCGTTGATGGGTCCCGCCGATGCCGACCTGATCTGCGCACCACCTCATCCCGAGCTCGACCTCTTCGATCAAACGATTTCTAACATCGATGCAGACGAAGCGATCGCCCGCGCGACTCGTTGCGAGAAGGCATCACTTGATGCGGATACTCGCATCACACTGAGTGAGGGAGCGACATTCTCACGGACCAGTTCAACACGGGTCATGGTACTTTCCGGCGGATTCGAGGGAGCGACGCGTGGATCCTATGCGTCGCTTCACACGGTGCCGTTGGTGGAGGATGGCGACGGTAAGAAACGCCGCGGATTCTATTGGACTGCCAAGAGGCACCAGGAAGACCTCGAAGCAGAAGAAGCCGTGGGTCGAGAGGCGACTCGCCGCACCTTGGCAAAACTCGGTTCGCGCAAGGTCGCTACCGGTGATTTTCCCATTATTTTCGATCCAGACGCAGCGCGTTCGATTCTGGGGACCTTCTCCGGAACGATTATGGGCGGCGCTCTGTGGCGAAAATCAAGCTATCTTCTCGACCGCTTGGAAACAGAAGTTGCCAGCCCGCTCGTGAACATCGTGGACGATCCGCTCATTTTGCGTGGTCCTGGCTCCAAAGCATTTGACGGCGAAGGTCTCCGCACGCGCAAGAACATCGTCGTGGAAAACGGAGTTCTCAAAACCTACTTGCTCGATTCCTATTCGGCGCGAAAGCTCAACATGAGTCCCACCGGCAATGCCTCGCGTGGTGGTGGGTCAATTGGCTCCTCGACGACCAACTTCATTCTCCAGGCCGGCCAAACAAGCGTTGAGGAAATGATCGCGCAGACCAAGCGCGGGCTGCTCGTCACTGAAATGATGGGTTTTGGCTTCAACAGCCTGACCGGAGATTTTTCTCGCGGTGCGGGCGGATTCTGGATTGAAGACGGCAAGGTCACCCACCCGGTGAGCGAGGTGACTATCTCCTCGAATCTCGACACGATGCTCAAAGGAATCGATTTGGTGGGGAACGATCTTGACCTCAAAGCGTCCACCGCTTCGCCGTCTTTTCGCGTGAAGTCGATGACTCTGTCAGGAAGCTAGGCTGTGCCGTGCCGCCTGCCCGCGGGTTATTCGTCGACCTCTAGGGCGACGAAGGGCCCATTCGGGGCGCCAGGCGAACTGCCCGGGGCCGGATGAAGAACAAATTGCGTAGGATCATCGTCTGAACTCCACAGACTGATCCGGGCAATCGACTGACCCGCCTTCCCCGCCTGCGCGGGGAAAGACGAGAGTACTCTTCCCTCGGCTTCCCGCAGCTCAACGCGTTCGCCTGAGTTTTTGAGGCCATTCTGACCAAGTGACGGAACGACAATAGGTAGCGCTCCAGCTGCGGGTATCTGGTCCTCAGCGAAATCAAAATCGCTGCGCACGAAGAGCCCGTACTCATTTGGCTCTAAGGAGACGTCTGGCAATGAAACTCCGCCTGAAGAATCCCAAAGTTGAATCTCAGCGAGGCTTCCCACAGCAGTGCCGGCGTTCACCACTTCAATCCATTCGCCTTGCGGCTCTGCTCCTTGAGGATCAGCAAGGACTTCATTCAGTACCCAGCGCGGAGCCGGCGACCCAGTTTGCAACGAAAATTCATCCGCACTCTCGGCTGTTCCGGCCGTGAGTCCCGATGGGCCGAAGCTGTGGACGCGCAGAAGGTACTTCGTGTCCGGCAGGAGCGGGCCCCACGTCTGCACTTCGCCCTTTTCCGTCTGCAGAAACAGCTGACGCACCCGCTTCCCTTCCCCTTGACTCACAGGCCCTTCAAGCTCCAGCAACGTCGGACTCTGACTCACTGCGATTCGCAGGAACGAGTCTCCGATGCTCATACACACCTTACTCCGTTTCAGCGCCAACTCGTCCGCACATTCGAAATCGGCGACCAGTTCTCTAACCCGTTTCTCGGGTTCCTGAGGGACAACTCGCACCAACCCTGGCGACACCAATTGCGAACCAATTCGAGTCGGAGGAACGAAAAACTCTCCGGCCAGTGGCTCCGCGAAAAGTCGCACGCAGTGTGCCTCGGCAACTCCTTTCGCAAGTCCCAGGCTTGCCTGAAGTGGTAGCTCCTCGGTGGCAAAAAGCTCTGAACCTGCTGACCATTCGCGTCGCTTGCCGTCGCCCTCGCAGTAAGTGACAAATCCTCTCTCTGGCACGCTGCCGTGCCCCACCCGAGTCAGCACAGGCTCCTCAAGCTCGCTGATACGAACACTCCCTAAAGCTCCGTACCCCAGGGCGATCAGCGAATAGCGCTCGCCGCGGCTCAACAATTCTGTGGCGGCAAACACGCGTCGACTCTGTTGACTATAGCTCGTCAACGGAACGCGCCTCTTCGCCACTGAATCTGGCACGTCGTAGATGCGCACCTTGTTCTGACTGGCGGAGCTCAACTCTCCCTGAATCAACCAGATATCTTGATTCGGCACTTCCTCAAGACCGGAAAGCTCTAGCCGAAGCACTTGCGGGATGTCTTCAAGATCTCCTCCAGGATCCGTCAACTGAAACGGCGGAAGCGGCGCTGCTGATTCAGAACAGGAGAAACAAAGGGAACACAGGTAGCTGCAGACTATTCCGAGATATCGCATGCAGCTTGCTTCGGACAGACCACCCGAGCGGTTGCGCAAATTCTAAGATAAGCTTCGTCGTGCTTCCCCAACACATTGAAGAAATTCGCAGCCAACTCGGCTGGTCAATGAGCCGACTTGCTCAGGAACTCGGGGTTTCGGCGGAGCTGATCGTCGATTGGGAGTCCGGTGAGCGATTTCCCACGAAGAAGTACGTCCAGAGTCTGGAAAGGCTGAAAAACCAAAAAACCTAGGCAGAATGCTCTCCATTTGAACAAAAGTGAGCAATTTGGCTATATCTTCGAACGACTGATGTCGACGACTAGCTCTCAGTCATCGTCATCGTCGTCATCGTCGTCATCATCCTCATCGTCGTCGTCGTCCTCGTCATCGGGGAACTCTTCCTCGTCGGCCGCCGAAACTTTCGGACCTTGCTCCGAGTCGTCGTCCTCTGCGGCGTCTTCCTCGGGTTCAGAAGGCTCTTCCTCGTCCTCTGAGTGTGAGTCATCGTCGTCAGAGTCGACAGCGAGATCTTCCTCTTCTTCGCCCTCTGAGAATCCTTCACCGGAGAAGGCAGCATCCTCCTCGTCGACGGCTAGATCCTCTTCGCCTTCTGCGGCTACCTCCTCCTCGGCCGGTACGTTATCCTGATTCTCTTCTAAGTCCTCTCCTTCGGCGACCGCCTGCTCGGGGGCGGCCTCAGCATCCCCAGAGGGTACGTCTTCAGGGAAGTCAATGACGCCCTCAGGAGCAGGCTCGCCAATCTCCATTTCAAACTTGGCTCGCGAGTCGTCATTCAGCTCAGTAAATTCGCGTAAGGTGGGCAAATCGCGAAGCGAAGTCAGGCTGAAGAGGTCGAGAAACTGAGGAGTCGTTCCATAGATCATGGGGCGGCCGGGCTCATCCTTCTTGCCCAAGATGCGAATGAGATCACGCTCCAACAGAAGCTTGATCACAGCGCCCGTGTCTACTCCGCGAATGTCGTCCACCTCGGGGCGAGTCAGTGGCTGCCGGTAAGCAATGATTGCCAATGTCTCCAGCTGCGCTCGGCTCAAGCGCACCGGGCGCTGGGACAAGAACTCTCGCACGTAGCTCGAATAGGCAGGATTCGTTCGGTAAGCGAAGCCATCTGAGACTGCGCACAAGCGCACTCCGCGGTTCTTCGTGTCCTCGATGAGAAGCTCAATCAGTTCCTGAGCGCGACGTTTGTCAATGCGAGCTGCGCGAGCCACTTCTTTTGCATCCTGAGGTTTGTCGGAGGAAAACAGAATTGCCTCGACAAGTCCCTTCAAGAAGTGCTCGGTATCTTCGACCTCGGCCTCGTCGATTTCGACGCCTTCGCCGATCAGCCCGGGTCCCGAATCAGCGGGTGCTTCTTCGTCATCGTCATCCGAACGAACGAAGTCCTCAAACGAACTCTCAACGTCCGGCTCTTCATCTTCGGAAGACTCGCTCTCTTGATCGATTGCGCTGCCATCAGGGATTTCGTTCCCGGCCGCGTCGTTCCCCATTGCGTCCTCAGACGCCTCGTCCTCAGACGCCTCGTCCTCAGACGCCTCGTCCTCAGACGCCTCGTCCTCAGACGCCTCGTCCTCAGACGCCTCGTCCTCAGACGCCTCGTCCTCAGACGCCTCGTCCTCAGACGCCTCGTCCTCAGACGCCTCAGGAGCTTCGTTCTCCTCAGCGTCGTCCGCGGCCGAGTTGTTTTGGGAATCGACCTCTTCCGCGCCCGCGACATCAGAGGCTTCGTCCGCTGCAGCTTCTTCTTCTGCAGATCCCGCACCTTCATCAGCAGTCGACTCTGCGAGCTCTACTCCCTCGTCGGCAGTAGTTTCTTCGCTCGATTCCTGTTCTTCAACTGCAGGAGTCCCCTGGGCAGCTGTGGCGGCTCGAGTTTCTGGGCGTGGTCGCCGGGCCAGGCGTCGCTTCTTCTTAGCCATACTTTATTCTCTGTCCTCGTCCTCAGACGAGATCTCACCTGGTGCGTCAGCTTGGTCTGACTGGATGTCTGTCTCTTCCGGCAATACGGGTCGAACCAACGGCTCTTCAATCGTCTGGGGATTCGGCGTCGGCTCGTCTGAAGATGCTGGTTCCTCGGAAGAAGTCATCTCCTCGAAGGAAACGCGGTCCGGAAAACTACTCTCAATCGCATCGAGAGCGGCCTTTTGCTGCTCGGGACTTTGATCTGGCTCGCCACTTTGCTCTTCGACAGCTGCAGCCTCGACGGACGGACCCTTGAGCGACTCTGCCAAATTCTCAACGTCGCCTCGCGCTAACGAAGCAAGAGGGTCATCCCCGTCATCAAAGGTTTGCTTGAGGATCTCGTCGTGTTCATCAGTGATGGTGAGTTCAATTTGGATCGGCGCGAGAGGCCCCTCCTGGATCACGACCATCATGCGGAGGCGGGTCATTTCGAGCACCGCTAGGAACGAAACAATTAAGTCGGGACGCGTGGTGTTCTCGTCAAACAACTCGGAAAAGGGCACTGGGCCACGTCCCCTCAAAAGGTCAGTGAGCTGAATGATGCGCTCAGAAATTGAAATCCGGTCAACATCGATCAAATGCTCAGCGGTCTGTTTGACCTTCGAGAGCAAACGCTGAAACGCGTCGAACAGCTTAAAAACACTCACCTGAGCGAGCGGCGACGGTCCGTCGATCGAAGGGGCTGGCGCCCCTCGCACAAATACATCGCGCCCCAAGACCGGTGACGCACCCAACTTCTCCGCCGCATGCTTGTATTTTTGGTACTCAAGCAGGCGTCGCACCAATTCGCCGCGAGGGTCGAGTTCCTCCGCGGACTCATCGTCCTGATCCACCGGCGGCTTCGGCAGCAGCATCTTGGATTTGATGTGGGCAAGAGTTGCGGCCATCACCAAATATTCGCTGGCAAGATCGATGTTCAGATCTTGCATGAGCATGATGTACTCAAGGTACTTCTCGCTCACAAAAGCGATGGGGATATCCTTGATGTCGAGTTCATGTTGCTGAATCAAATGCAGCAACAGGTCGAGCGGACCTTCAAAGGTGGGGAGAGCGACGTGGTACGCGCCCTTCACGGGTTCGTCATCTTCGGGACGTAGAACCCCAACAGGAGCTGTGTCCGCAGTAGGCTTGCTCTCGCCTTCCGCTTTACCTTTCCCCTTCTTCTTGCGGCCACGCCCCTTTTCGGGCTGAGGCGCGACAGCTTGTGAAGCTTCCGACTCCGCAGCCGCTTTCGACTCTGGCACGCGCGGCTCTACCGGTTCCGAGCCGGTGCTCGTTTCCTCTGCCTCTACTACGGGCGTTTCTTGGGACGCCGTCTCTTCAGGCTCGCCGCTCACGGATTCCACCTCATGGGTTCGGCGGAGACTAGTGGCCTGAGCGCGAAGTTCCATGGTATTTTTTCGCGGCTTTTTTGGGCCTCCTGCGGGCCATTTCCTCGAATCACCCAGAAACCTGGTATGAAGGATTCCGTCCACCGCATAACTATGTCCTTATTTTCCATCCCTCTTCGCGTGCTCGGCTTCGCCCTGACGATGCTGCTCACGGCCCAGCCTCTTCATGCGGCAGACGAGAGCGGAGGGACGCACCTCAAGTTTCTCGACTCGCCGAAAAAGGTGACTGGTCAGTTCGAAGTGGGCTTTGGATGGCTGACTCTCCCCAGCGCGAATGTTTGTGGAACCACCAGCTGTAGTAAGGGCGACACGACACCGCTCATCGAGATATGGAACCTAGTGCATTTCGATATGGGGCTTGCCGTCGGAGCTGGCGTCACCCTGGGTTTGATCCCCACAGCGACGGTGCCCACCGAGGCCGAGGATGGCGTTCAGCGCGATCACACTCGCTCCTACATGACCTTTGAGGCGATTGGTCGCTACTATCCGCTCGCTCAAATGGACTTTGATGTCTGGGTCGGGCCGGGAATTGGGCTCGCGCTGGTGACGGACCGCTTTGTTTCTGACGAAGGAAGAAGCAGTCAGATCCGCATCGGTTCACCTGGATTTGCTCTCCGAAGTGAGGCTCTTTCCTACTTTCTGGCAGGCGGACTCTCCTACTCTCTCAGCAAGCTTTGGCATGTCGGAGGCGGCGTCCGGGCGGGCCGCTTTCTGCTTCCGAGAACGCCCGCCCAAAGCCCCCTGGGCGATGAGGCGAGCATCGTCGGGCCCACTTTCTATGTCTTCGGCGGACTGAATATCGCCGTCCACGCAGAGCTTTAGCGTTGTCCGGATGCCTCCAAGCGGCGTGACCGGGGCGGATCGCGTTCGAAGAAAGACACGCGCGTGGCAGGTTTGACGTGTTGCGACGGCACAGGCTAGAGGCTCCGCATGAGTCTGGATCTCTCCGCCGTCGGCTACGAAACCGAAGCATTTTCATTCGACTACGATTGGAAGACCACCGTGCTTTACGCGCTCGGCATCGGTTGCAAGCGAGACGAGCTCGACTACCTCTACGAAAAGAAGGGTCCGTGGGTGGTTCCCTCTTTTGCTGTTGTCCCCGCCTACCCGGCACTGGAACCATTGGTCGCAAAGGCTGGGGCCGACATGACCAAGGTCGTCCACGGTTTTCAGTCAGTGACCCTGCACGCATCGATCCCCAGTAGCGGCAAGCTCACCACGGTCGCCAAGCTCGACGGGATTTATGATCTCAAGCGCCTCTCTCAAGTTGTCTTCACCACACGCACCGAGCACGAAGGCACCTTGCTGTTCGAAACCGAGTGGTCCCTCGTCGTTCGCGATACCGGCGGCTTCGGAGGCCCTCGGCCCCCGCGCAGCGAAGCTCCGAAGCTTCCCAGCGATCAAACCCCGCTGTTCGAGAAGACCGAGACGATCTCGCCTGAGCAGGCGCTGCTTTACCGACTTTCCGGTGACCTCAACCCGCTCCACGCAGATCCCGAGTTTGCGCGCGAAGTGGGATTCGAGCAGGGGCCAATCCTCCACGGGCTATGCACCTATGGTTACGTGACGCGCGCCGTAATTGAAGGAGCTTGCGGCGGAGATCCCTCACGCCTCAAGAAGATCGCGGTTCAGTTCAAGAAACCAGTGTGGCCGGGCGAAAGTCTGCGAACGGTGGGTTTCACGACAGAAGACGGCAAGGTTGCGATTGCTGCTTACGCGGGTGGTCGCCCGGATGCCGTCGTGGGCGGTGCCTGGGCCGAGGTCAGCCCGGCATGAATCTTCGACCTCTCTTCGTGCTCGCACTCCTCACGGCCAATTCTTGCGTCGTGTCGACGTACGGAGGTACTGGCACTCCTCCTGACGTGCCTCTTCCCCCTGAGCCAACCACAAAAGCTTCCGCGGACCCCGAACTTGAGAAGGGAGGACCCGTACAAATCACGGCGAGCCACATCCTCATCTCCTACAAGGGTGCAATGCGAGCTGCCCCTTACGTCGACAAGACCAAAGAAGAAGCGAAGCAATTTGCCGAAGAGCTTCGCAAGCAAGCACTCGCTGGTGAAGACTTCGCTAAGTTGGCGGAGACAAACTCTGACGACCGTGGTTCAGCGGCAGCAGGAGGCTCGCTCGGCTCTTTCACTCGCGAACAAATGGTTCCCGAATTCTCGAATGCTGCCTTCGCTCTGGAAATCGGCGGCGTCTCGAAAGTCGTGGAAAGCCCCTTTGGCTTCCACGTCATTCTGCGCCAAGAATAACTAGGGCTGATTCACGTCCGCTGCTCTGACTATTCTCCAAGCTTCGATTCGCGGGCGGAAACCTCGAGCAGACGGCGTATCGCAAACGCTTGCCACTGTTCGTCTTCCCGCTTGCGTTCCTCAGGCGTGCTGAGCTGAGGTTCTCCCAGAACGTTCAGTGGGCCCACGCCGAGCACGGTATTGCGCTGTTTGCGCAGGAACCAAGTCTCCGGTGGCTGTCCTTCACGAGTACGACGCACACGAAAGATGTCGCGCCCCTTGAGCTTATTGCTCGCGCCTGAGCGAACCAGCAATCTCAAGAGGTCCTTCGCTCCCGCTTCGTCGCGACGTTCCCCAGAAAACACTCGATGTGGAGGCTTGCTCCGAGAATAGTAACCAATCGCTCCGGAACCAGTGCCAGCCACCCCGAGGATTTCATCGGAGGAAACAGCTACACCCAACGGATCCAGCTCCGGTTCTTCCAAGAGTCTCACACTCCGTTCCGGAGTCGTCGGACCAATGAGGGTGCGGGCCATCTCGCGCGCCAAACCAGGCAGAAGGGCAGCGCTCTTTTGCTCAATTTCATCGGGCGTGGCTACATCGCTCACCAGCGTCATCTCCACCACTTGCTTGCCGCGCCACAGATAAACAATGCCAATCCCAGCGACCGCGCGACCCTCAATTTCGTCCAGAGCTTTCACGGTGGCACGAGAAGGCAAGTCGTCGCCCAGAATGCGCCGGGTGTAGAATCCAAACGCACCATCAGAACGGCGAAAGCTGGAGACGACGACGTTCACGGTCTCCAGGCCGCCTGAATCAGGCACGTAGTGCAGGGTCTTTACACTCTCAAGACCGTAGCTCTTGTAGAGTTCACACTCACCGTTGAACAACTCGACACACACGGCATCGAGTCCAGTGGGTGCCGATGCGCCATAACGTCGCACGTCTGAATCTGGGTCAATGCAAAATCCTGCCGCGCGCCCGGGCAGGCCTTCTCGCGGGGCAGCTCCTACTTTCTCACACGGGTCCAGTTGAGCCACCGGCGCCGGCGGTGGGGCGACCCCTTCCTTCTCCTCACGCTCGCACCCACTAGCTCCAACAATAAGAACAGCCGCCAGCGCCGAAATGCGGACGCCGTGACTGTTCCAACTTCGTCGAAATTCGCGGCCAATCGAATCCATCTCGCGTCGGTTCACGGAGGCTACATAGCGAAATGCATCTTCGAGGAAACAGCTGCCAGGTATGCAATCATTTCACACTCTCGCATTGATTGCGGCACAATGCTGAGAGTCCCCAGGCGTTCCACTTCGCAGAGTGAGCGAATGACCGCAAGAATGACTATTCCTTCTTGCCTTCAGCTGTAGCAGCCAAGGCATAATTGTTGCAAGCTACTGAGAGCCGAGCACTTCATGAAGACCACATTTCCATTCATTTCCGCCCACTTGCGCACCTCGCGCTCGCGCAAGCTTCGTCGAGGCTCCGGCGGCTTCACGTTGATCGAAATGATGGTCGTCGTCGTCATCATCACGATTCTCGCCACGATCGCCATCCCCAGTATCTCTCGGCGCATGCAGATGTATCAGGCGAAAAAAGACGTTGAGATGATCGCTGGCCTCTTCCGAGGCGCTAGATTGCGCGCAATGGGACGCGGTTCCGCAGTGCTGGTTCGCTTCGACGACGGCATCTTTACGGTGCACGAGGCGGTCCGTGGTGGCACCGCAAATCAACCCGGCTGCCAGACAATGCCCGAATCAAGTTGCTTTCCCACGGCTCGTTGGGCGGCGGCCGACGATCGGAGCAATCAGATCGACACGTTAGATCTCGCCAACGCAGCTGGCGTGACCGCCACCACCGTTCGCTTTATCTTGCCGATCACTGGGGGAGAGTCTCCCGCTCGGACCGAGCTCGACATTTGTTTCACCCCGATGGGCAGCGCGTATGCGGACATGGAGGTACCCGGGAGCCTCATTCGGATGACGACAGCTCCTCGATTTGATCACACGCGGGTTGCAGGCGGGGGCTTTTCTCGTTCGGCGTTGATTACCCCACTGGGAACCGCGCGGGTGGTCGCAACACCATGAGGCAGCCTGACTGTAGCCACACGGGCGATAGCGCGGCGGGAGCCCAGCGAGACACCGCTGCCGCCTGGCGAAACAGAGGTCGAATCAAGCGGGAACGGGGCTACACGATCGTCGAACTGATGATGGCGGTCACCATCTTCGGGATCGGTGTTTCGGGAATTGCCGCGATGCAGATCCTCTCCGCCAGTGCCAATGCCCACGCCAAGGATCTCGCGGTGGCCACCCAGCTTGCGCGCTCCTGGCAAGAAAAGCTGGCCATGGACTCCACCTTGTGGGGTGGAAAGCAGATGTGGCAGCGGACGCAAACTACCTGGATCAATCAAGAAGCAGTCGTCAGCAATGCCTGGTTTCAGCCTGGATTGGACGCTGCCACCGCGCCCGCCTTTGGCCCTGCGGCAGGTCCAATGGGTAATTTTGTGAACCACACGACCAGCCCTCAGGACGTCGTATTCTGTACACACATTCGACTCACGCCGATCGATGATGTTCCGGGGAGTCAGTTGATGCGCACCGAAGTGCGCGTCTTTTGGCCAAAAGGTGAAACAAGTTATGTGGCCAATAGCGGCAACTACTGTGACGGTTTGGCTGGGACCGTCACAGTAGTTGCCGCAAGTTCCGCCGATCCGGCCCTCGCCCAATTTCATTTTGTCTACAAAACCAGTGCAGTGCGAGAGTTTCCGGTGTTCTGATATGAAGAAGTCGTCAACACAGAACAAGCCCCGCGGCTTCACTCTCGTCGAATTGATGGTCGCTCTGACCGGCTCGCTCTTCTTCGTGGTCTTCGTCTTCATGTTGAGTCGAAACGCGTCGCGGTTTTTCCAAAGCCAAATTCAGATTTCAGAAACCACGGTGTCGGTGGTCAATGGTTTTGAACGACTTCGTGCCGACATAGCCCGCGCCGGATTTCTCGCCTCCCCCAACCTCGCGCGCGACATCAATCACTGCCCTCGCCCGGATCTTGGGTCGCCCCAGGCCCCCGCGCGCTACGCCAGCTATCCCGGCCTGCAGCAGATGGGCTTGGCGCGCATCATTCAAAGCGCCTACGGCGGCTCAAACTACGTGATGACCAACAATAGCTTGAACGGTATCGATCCTGACAAGCTCGTTCTCTACGGAAATTACACCACTGCCGATGAGTTTGCCGTCCGGAGCGCATCCTGGGGTTCGCCTGACCAAATCACCCTCGAACCGGACTCCAATGCTTTGATCCGGATCGGATACGATGGCGACCCTTCTGTCGGGGTCCTGCTGGAAAAACAAGATTTGCTCAGAACGATCTTTCGCAGCGGTTCACTCCTTCGCATTGCCGATGAAACGGGTCGTGAACAGTATTCCATCATCAACACGGTGACGATCAACACTACGCTGAACCCCAACGTGCCAGTGATCACGCTGCAGGATATCGCCGTCGTCACCAAAGATAGCGCAGACGGAGCCACCTGCGGCGTACGCGGGCACGCCGCAAGTATCACGGTCAATCCAGTCGATATCGTTCGCTACGAAATCGCTGACGTGCGAGCAAATCAGGCGCTCTATCCACACCTCGAATACCTGTTCGATGGTGCGGCCCCGGACTACGACGATACCCGACTCGATCTCATACGCTATCGACTCCCCCCCGACATCGATACGAACACGAGCACAGCGAGCCTCGACAACGCCGTCTTAGGAGATGCGGAAGTGATTGCCGAATACGCCGTGGACCTGAAGTTCGGCGTCACCGCTCTCACCAACACGAACACGGGGGTACTCACCTACTTTGGAGAAGACGACGCCACGATCGCGAGTTACGCTGGGGTGCCTTTCATGCCTCCCGCCAACGGGGCCAACCTGGGCCCGCATCTCATCCGTGGCATCCATGCTCGCCTTTCTGTGCGAACGCGGTCAGCCGATTTTGATGGACCGCTACTCGCCGACCCTGATGCTGCTGCCTCGGAGCAACTCTTCCGCGTGGAGGTCGCGGCTCCAGCTCTAGCAACGGAGGCATACGGGCCGCACGCAACGCTCCGTAGTCTTCGCAGCCACATCGCAACGCGCAATACAGGGAACTCACTGTGGAACTGACGACACAAGGCTCAAGCTCTTCACAGAAGAAGACCGAACGCATTCGCGCGCGACGCAAACAGCGCGGGACTGCAGTCTTCATTGTCATGATGGCGCTCGTCGTACTGACAGGCGCGGGGCTGTGGACGATTCACTCAGCTGGATTGACTGACGCTGCGAGCGGCAACGAGCGCGCCGCTGCACAGACTCTCTACATCAGCGAGATGGGCGTCATGGCTGGCACCGCCTACTTCGCAATCGCGGGCTACGCTGACGCTAATTACGAGGCTGCGCATTTTGTTGGAAATCCAGACGATTGCTATTCGGTACCCTCGGGTAAGTTTTGCAAAGCCATCCCCTTAGAAGAGATCGGTGCATCATTTCAAGACCACACCACCGGGACGCAGTACACCTTGCTTGATCCAGGAGCAGAAGGCAGCTTCGGTGAATTTGCCAGCAATGTCGCAGGTTCCGTTCTGGGAGACTTCATCCTGGAGATGAGTGATCCCAAACCGGCACTCGTCCCAGGTACCGACGTGTCCGACGGCACCTACCAGAGAGTCACATTGACGTCCTACGGATATCATTCGTCCACCACCGCCGCCAGGCGGCGCGCTGTGCACCTTGTCAGATAGCCAGAACGCTGTGGCCAGCCAGCTGGGAATGAGAAGCCACATGATTATTGGCCCGCTGAGTTCCGCAGCCAAATAGACTCTCTCTTGCATTAACTCTTTCGTCCACCTCCCCATTGACCCACGATATGAATCACACAAGAAAAACGGCTCTCGTCGCGTTGCTGCTCGGTTTCATGGCACCTGGATTTGCCGGGGCCCAGGATCCGGAGCCGATGTCTGAGAAGCCGAACGTATTGCTGATTGTCGATAGCTCGGGTTCGATGGAGTACAAGACCGGGGAGGATACTTATCCCACGTGCAATCCCGGGATGTCAGCCTCCGTCAATGAGCGCAGTCGCTGGATCGATGTCATCGAGGTACTCACAGGGTCGATCACTGACTACAGCTGCGAGTCGGTAGATCGGGATTCCGCCACCTTCAAGGCGGAGTTCGCGATGCCGGGCGGTAGCCCTGAGCCACCAGACTCCGACTACCGCAACCCCTATCATCGTCCTCTCAGTTTCGGCTGTGCCAAGACTCCCGATCGCAGCGCCGCTCCTGCTAACGCCTTTTCCTGGGTGGAGCCGCTTGAGGCTCCTTATCCGGTGAATCCGGGGGCGCTTGGTTCGTGCAGCGCGAGTTTTCAGCAGGCGGGCAATGGCTTCATCGATGCGTATTCGGATCTCGTGCGCTTTGGTCTGATGACCTTCGACACAGAAACGGACACGGGAACCGGCTACAACTCGACAACTTTCGCCCCCGAATACAACACAGGCGTGCCCGGCGCCTGGAGCTACTTTGGCACGGTCGCTGCCGCCGGAAAGCCAGCGAATTGCAGCACCCTGCAGCCCATGGAAGTCGGAGTCCGCAACGGGGCCGCGCCGGCATCCGAGGGAAAGATGATCCACTTCGGCGACCCGAACGCCACTCTTGTGATCGACCGTGACCGCCATACGCGGATTGAACAAGTGCTGCTCGCCACCCGGCCCTACGGCGCCACGCCGCTCAACGGCGCTCTTGATGACGCGCGCTACTACTTTTGGGACGACGCAAACGACGATCCAACAGACATCACGCGCAAGTTTAGCCCCCACTACGACGAATTCGTCGACTGTGGATGTCGACAACAACACGTGATTCTCATCACTGATGGAGAGCCCAACCTCGATCTCCGCCCGGACTGCGAAGAAGCCGGCAGCATGGGCGGCGAAGACGGTGTGTGTCCGTTTCCTGATACCCCCGCGGAGATCCTGGCGAACCTCGATGATCAGCTTCCTCCTGACATGCCAGTGCCAGGTTGCGGAACAGGATTCACGAACAAGTACAACATCCGTACGCACGTGGTGGGCTACTCAACGGCCACCTACGCCGGGGGAACCGCAGATTGCGATGACCTGCGCACTGACGTTGCCGACTGGAACGTGAACGGCGGCACCTGCGACACCACCACAGACGCCGACCTGCGCATTTGTTGTAAGTTGCATGAGCTAGCAGCTGCAGGCTCTACACGAACTGGCGGCGATCAAAAGCCTTACCTCGCACCCGACGCTGCGACGCTCCAACAGCAGCTCGGCGACATCATCAAACAAACGATTGGAAACCAAGCGTCCGCAACACAGCCCGTGATGTCACCGGGAGTGGGTGTGGCTGAGAGCGCTAACGCAACTGTGGGCGAACCCGTCATGGTTGCGTTTCGATTACTCACTTCCTTTGAGGTGGCTCAAGGCACGGAAGACGGCCTGTGGCGGGCAAACCTCGAGCGTCAGCGTTGGGTCTGCGAATCGGGAGTCCCCACTCCTCAACCCGCGGACGAAAGCAAAGGCGACGACTTTGCGGCCAATGTGGCCAGCGCTCCTGCGAGCCGTGAATTCCTGACCTTCGTTCCGGATGTAATTGGGCTCGGCATACACCCGGAGCGCACGATTCGTCCACACCTTGCCGCAGACAATGATGGATTGGGAAACACCGGAGGCAACGAGGAGAAAGGAGAGGGTTCGGCATTTACCGCACGGGTACCTCCTGAGGCCATGGACATCGACTTGGCTGACGGACAGTGCGACGGTGCATTGTCCGTGACTGCCTGCCGCAATCGCATTCTCAACTGGACCTTAGGTTTCTCAGACGGGGACGTCCCTCCTAACAATCGCTGTGAGAGCAGCGGCGATGCCGACTGCTCCGTCATCGGCGACATTCTCCACTCCACACCAGTGATTGTGAACCGTCCAAGCGCGCCCGTGGAGGACGAAACCTACGCAGTGTTCGCCAGCCAGAAGCAAGGTCGCATGATGATGGCCTACACCTCAAGCAACGACGGCATGCTGCATGGCTTTGCAGCATCCCCGAATGAGGTTGATGCAACCCAGCCCAAAGTAGACTCGTTGGCCAACAACGAGCGCTTCGCCTTCATCCCGCCAATGTTGCTCCCTCTCTTGAAGTCTCAGTACCCCGACACGCGCATGAAGCTGCTCGATAGTCAGTCGGTGGTTCAAGACGTCGTCGCAACGGGCACCACCTTTCCCTACCGGCTTGAGCGCACAGCGAGCGCCACAGAGGAAGCTGCCAACACCTGGCGAACCATCCTCGTCCAGAGCTTCGGCGGGGAACTCGCCGGCTACTTCGCGCTCGACATCACCGACGTCGAAAAGCCCTCCACCGGAAATGGCCCCAAGTTTCTCTGGCAGATCACCACCACGGACACTCCCGATCAGCTTTTCGGCAAGAACGGTGTCCCTCTGATCACCACACTCAACATCCAGGGAAAAGAAGTAGCGGTGGCCGTGCTTCCCGGTGGCCAGGGCGGCAGTCCTACAGGGACCTGCCCGCGCAACGGAGAGGTTAGCAATGGCGACTTTTCCGAAAGTCACCACAAGAACTCTGCAGTGAGTGACTCCTATGGCGATCCACGCAGCGACGTACAATGCTACAGCGCCAGTGAACTCGCATCGCGCTCACTGACGATTGTCCGGCTGGACGACGGAGAAATTATTCGAACCTTCCGCAACGATGCGGCAGAAGTCACCGGCCTGAATTCGACAGTTGTCACCGCTGCGGAGTTGGATTCCCCCCTGTCCGGAGCTCCCGCTGCATTCCCCGCAGGCACCGGAATGATCGCGGACCGCATCTTCATCGGCGACCAGGACGGAACGATGTGGCGAGCTGATGTTTCAAGTTCTGACCCGGCGAATTGGGAAATGAATCTCTTTTTCGACGCCTACAACGGTCGTAGTGCCACAGCCGGAAAGCCTCTCGTGATTCCTCCCGTGCTTTCGATCAACGACGACGGAAGAATTGTCGTGGCCATCGCCACAGGCTCTCAAGATCTTGCAGGGTCGACAGGAGATTTGAACTTCGTCTACTCGCTCACCGAAGCGGAGGACGCCATGAACAACGAATTCTACACGAAGGTCAACTGGTTCCAGGAGCTGAACGATGGAGAGCACGTCCTCGGGCCCATGAGTCTCGTCTCCGGGGTTCTCTACTTCTCCACGGTCAGTCCGAGCGACGGCGGAGATGCGTGCAATCCAGCACCAAGCAGAATCTGGGGAATGGACTACTTTCAACCAGAAGGTAGCGCCACTGATGGGAATGGAGGCTTGGCCGGCCTGACTCTGGAGGGTTCTACTCCGGAGCAATACGTCGATGCCGTCGACCTCGGGGTGAGTGGATCCATATTCGGCGTGAGCGTCGACTTTCAACCGAGTTGCTCGAATGCAACTCCTGGGGACGCGAGCTACTTAGCGGGGTCGCGCACCCAGGTGAACGACCCGTCGGCTTCCAAACTGGCTCTTTCATTCAACACGGTCGGGGGCACCGGGGACAGCGCCGGCTTCAAAACGGGCTTCAAAGTGGTTGCCTTGGCTCAACCTCCGACTGCCTCCAGTATTCTCTCGTGGGCGGCGATTCTCGAGTAGTGCGTATCTCGACGAGAGCGGGTGTTCTCAGCATCTCTCTACTTTTCTCATTCTTCGCAGCCGGCTGCCAAGAAAAGGAAATCGAGTTGGTGTACGAGCGTCCCCCGCCCAGCGGCTCCGGAAAGCCGCAGGCGAGTTCCCCCGACCGCCTCCCTCCGGGTGCACTCCTCGAGGGTCCTGAGAGTGCTTTTGGTTTCGCAATCCCGAAGGGAATGGAACTCGCCCACCCGACTCGCAGCACTTACCGCGCAGAAGGTCGAGTGAATTTCGACGACCTGACAGACTATGTGAAGGACCGCATCGTCGTGCGCCACGCGGAAATGTTTGGTAAGCGGCTCGTTTTCCCGAACGCGAAAATCAAGGGGGAGGAAAACAAGGTTTTTGATCTCACCCTGCGAGAACACCATGGCCGGGCCATTCTCGAGATCCGGGACGAGACTCCCCTCCCCCCCACGCACGGCCTCACCGAAAAAGAGCGCTGGGAGAAGGCTGGTTTCAAGGTCACGAACGGTTCAATCGACCCCAAAGAGCTGGAGTAGTACAACGGGCTCCACCAAATGGACGCCTCAGAAGACACGCTCACCACTCCTCTCACCGCCCGCCACATCGAACTCGGTGCACGCATGGTTCCCTTCGCTGGTTACTCAATGCCGATTCAGTACTCCGGACTCGTCGCTGAGCATCAGGCGGTGCGCACCGCTGCCGGAATATTTGATGTCTGTCACATGGGAGAAATCCGAGTGGGCGGCTCGCACGCAGCTCGCTTCGTGGATCAGCTCGTCACGAACGATCTCAATCGAGTCGCGGTCGGTCAGGCCATGTACACCTGCGCTTGTCGCGAATCGGGCGGTATCGTCGACGATTTGATCATCTACAAGCACGCAGACGACAACATTCTCATCGTGTGCAACGCATCGAATCGTGAGAAATTTTGGGCGCATCTCCAGCAGCAAGCCGAGGGAGTGGCAAACATCACTCTTCAGGACGAAAGCGATGCGACTTCTCTCATCGCTCTGCAAGGTCCGCACGCTCTAGCGGTTCTCGCCCACGCGGATTCGGGACTTGACCGCATCAAGGATGAGCTGCGTCCCTTTCGCTTCGCATCGGCCCAACTCGCAGGGCATCCCATCACCATCGCTCGGACGGGCTACACTGGCGAGGACGGCGTGGAGATCTTTTGCGCCAATGAACATGCCCTTGCTATCTGGGACACTCTACTTGAGGCAGGCAAACCTCTCGGCTTGGTCCCCGCGGGGCTGGGCTGCCGGGACACCCTAAGGCTTGAGGCGCGACTTTCACTCTACGGAAACGAACTCAACGAGGAAACGAACCCACTTGAGGCCGGGCTCGCCTGGACCGTCAAACTGGAAAAGGACGCGTTCCTCGGCAAATCCGCGCTCGTGAAGGCACAAAGCGGTGGACTCTCCAAGCAGCTCGTTGGCTTCGAAATGGTCGGCCGCGGTTCGGCACGCTCAGGCTACGCGCTTTTGTCGTCGGAGGGAGCACCCGCAGGTGTGTGCACGTCTGGCGGACCTTCGCCCACCCTAGGAAAAGCGATCGGGCTGGGGTTCCTGCCGGTGGAAATGACCGAGATCGGAACCGACTTTCTGGTGGATTGCCGAGGCAAGCAAATTCCCGCAAAGGTCGTAAAAACCCCATTTTATCGGCGCCCCTGAGCCCGCGATGACGACCCCCAGGGGGCGAAAACATCTCCGCTCGACTGATTCTGTTTCCCGCCAGGTGATTCTGTTTCCCGCCCTAGCCAAGCCAGCGTAACCACGCTAAGGCCCGACAAGCTCATGACTTCAGTACAAGTTCTGGAAGACAGAAAATACACCAAAGACCACGAGTGGGCGAAGGAAGAAGATGGGAAGATCTACTTCGGGGTCTCCGCTTTTGCCGTCGATCAGCTCGGAGACATTACCCTCGTGGGACTTGACGTCGGTGTTGACGACGAAGTCAAAGCAGGGGAAGCCTTTGGTACAATCGAGAGCGTCAAGACGTTGAGCGACCTCTATGCCCCGATCAGCGGCAGGGTCGTGGCGGTCAACGATTCTCTGGAAAACGAACCCGAGCTCGTCAACGAAGATCCTTGGGAAAAGGGCTGGATGATCGCGATTGAACCCAGCAACTGGGAAAGTGATTCAAGCGATATGCTTGATCACAATGCTTACCGCAGTCATCTTGAGGCCTCCGACCACTAAATTTTCATGCGCTATCTTCCGCACACAGAAGAAGAAATTCGGGAAATGCTGGCCGTTATCGGTCTTGAGAGCATTGACGATCTCTTCACTACGATTCCTGAAGAAGCTCGATTTCGCGGGGAGCTAAACGTTCCCGCTGCACTCGGCGAGGCGCGCCTCATGCGCCACGTGAGTGAAATCGGTGATAAAAACACCGCCTCAAGAATGCTGTCATTCTTGGGCTGTGGCGCCTACCACCACCATGTTCCTCCCGCGGTAGACCAGCTGCTTTTGCGCAGCGAGTTCTACACCGCTTACACTCCCTATCAGCCAGAAGTTGCCCAGGGCACGCTGCAAGCGATTTGGGAGTTTCAGACACTCGTCAGCGAACTTTACGGTTTGCCCCTGGCAAACGCGAGTCTCTACGACGGTGCCAGCGCTACGGCCGAGGCCGCGCTCATGTCCCGCCGACTCACCAACCGAGATGGTGTAGTTCTCAGCGGTTGCGTGCATCCACATTACCGCGAAACCACCCTCGCCTACTTGGCTGGTAACCAGCCCGAATCTGTTTCCACTGTAGCAATGAATGCCAGTGGTTGTGCCGACATCGACGCGCTGCTCGCTCAAGTAGGTGAGCAAACGGCGTGCGTTGTCGTGGGTTACCCATCCTACGTAGGTCCCTTGGCGGACCTAAAAGGCCTGGCGGATGAATGCCATGCTCGTGGAGCGTTGCTCGTCGTCGCGGTCGTCGAACCCTACGCGCTTTCCGTCGCAACCCCACCCGGACATTGGGGAGCTGACATCGTCGTCGGCGAAGGGCAGCCTATCGCTTGTCCCCCTCAATACGGTGGACCGGGCGTGGGGCTTTTTGCCTGTCGCCAGGAGCGAAAGTATCTGCAGCAACTTCCTGGTCGGGTCTGCGGAGAAACCGTGGATCAAGACGGAAAACAGGGCTTCGTGCTCACGCTCTCCACCCGCGAACAGCACATTCGCCGCGAACGGGCCACGAGTAACATCTGCACCAACCAAGGGCTCCTCGCCCTAGCGTTCACCATCCGCGCATCTTTGCTCGGCAAATCGGGTTTTGTGGAGGTGGGCAAGCAATGTTTGGCCAAAGCCCACTACCTGCGCTCAGAATTGCTCAAGCTTGAAGGCATTGAATCGCCGTTCGGCGAATCCAGCTTCTTCAACGAATTCGCCATCCGCGTGAAGGGGGATACTGACGCTGGTGCCAAGTTGCTTGAGCAACTAGAAGCCAATGGCGTGCTCGGCGGCATCGATTTGGGCCAGTTCGGACCAGAGCTGAGCAACACGATTCTTATCGCGGTGACTGAACAGCACACCCGCGAAGATCTCGACCGACTCATCGAGTTGGTCAAGAATCGCTCCGTGCTGGTCGAGAACCACTAGGTTTCTGGCAATTGAAACGAAGCGATGCGCTGCAACACCTGTTGCAGCGCATCCGCATTGAACAAGATGCCGTTGTGCCCGGTGCGGGGAATCAACACATGCTCTCCATATTCGGGGAAGGCTCCCGGTAGAATCATCTGGTCATCTGCTGCGCACAGACTCAAATGAGGCACCCTTAGATTCTCTGGAGATGCGACACGCAAGCGCCGGAGTATCTCGGCGCCGGGCAGAAGGTCGCGTCCCCCCTGACCCGGCACCCAGTCGGTCTTCGTAGATCCGAAAAACGGAGATGCCAGGCTCGTGGTCGTGACCACTCGCGAGACGCACGCTGACCGGCAAACGTAGTTGCGCATCACGAGCCCCCCAAAGCTATGCCCCACCAAATGGATCTCGCCCGGCTGATGAATTTCGGAGATCAATGCCGCCAAACGCTCCGTCATTTCCTCAATCCCTGGCCCCGGCAGGTAGCTCAGCGAATGAGTCGACGCGTCCAATTCTTGCTCAAATCTGTCGCGCAATGGTCGCCAGACACCCGCTGACGCGTAAAGGCCGTGCAGGAAAACCACGGTAGGCCCAGTGCCGATTCGATGACTCGGTTGCACATCGCGCGCTAAATATCGGGCCTGATTGAGAAACGCACTGGTCTCCCGCAACCACCTCCCCACACGACGCGCCATCCGTTACTCCTGCGCGCTCCGAACGGCTTCCCGGAGTTCTTCGGGTGAAATTTCCCCCACGGCAGCCCCTCTCACACGTCCGGCTGAATCAAGGACGATCCAGGCGGGAACCTGCTGAATCTGACGGAGCGAGCCTTGACGAGCCACTTGCTCACGCGATGCGATGGCTACAGGAAAGTGCAGCCCGACCACATCACGAAAGGAACGCGCTAGGTCCACGTAGCGTGGAGCTTCCATGACAATCGCCAGCGCATTAATGCGTGGCGAATGAGTTCGATACAAGTCTTCCAAACGCTGTGCTTGAGCCTGGGAAAGCACATCAAACGTCGTTACGAACAAGAGTACAGTGACCCTCCCACGGTGTTGTTTCGAAGAAATCGTTTCCCCGTCAATTCCGGGAAAGGAATACTCAAGCACTTCAGCTTCGCTGCGAGACGCAGACGTTCCAGGGGAGGACGATGCGCCACCACAACTCGTTAAGGCGAGAGACAGAACGACGAGCCCGACGATTCTCTTTGACATGCGACGAGTCGACAAGCTTATGGCCCCAACGGGCCCAGGAGGTCCCCCAGCACCTCCAGCGCATCCGGCAAAGGTTCCCCGCTCCGCTGATGCGAGAGCACCGCACTTGCCAAATCGTCCAGGACCGACTTGACGGGAGCAGATTCAAGACGAGCGGATTCGAGCATGTCGCCCGTCACCGGTACTCCATCCCGACTCGCGATGGGATCGTGGCGCACCCAAACAAACCTGCCATCACGAACTCCACAGGCCAGGACCTGCACAAAGTCCAAATACAGCGGCGAGGCGAGAACAAACACTCGAGTTCCGAGGGGCGCGTCGCCGACTAAAGCCTTCTTCCCGGCAATGGGTCGCGCTACTTCCTGTTCTTCCCCCATCGCCAAGATCAGCCGTTCGCGCCGATCCTCGTCGTCCTCAACCGCAAGAAGAGGCGCGTAGAGTGCAATGGTTGGAACGTCCACTTCGGGCGCGTCGAAGGCCAGTGACGCGAGCCAGCGCTCACGCCCCGGCGAATCCATCTCTCGATACGCGATGGCTGCTGCCAATGCCGCCTCTGGATCCTTCGCCATCGAGTAGAGCCACTGGCGCCACACCGCCGTTGAACGCCCATCCGCCGGGGGTTCTGGGGGAAGACCATCGTGATTATCGAGCGACATCATAGACCTCGTCGTCGTCCGTCAGCACGCGCTCCACGAGCCCCACCTCCGCCTTCATGTCCTCGACGAACGCGTCTAGCTCTGCCGCCTGGCTCTTGGGCCCCACAAGAATCGCCTCGCCTCCTTGCTTCGCAATCAGGAATCCAATGCCCTCACTTGCCTCTAACACATGCCGAACAAATACGAGTTCGCGAGCCCTCACCGAAATCGGACGTACCTCGAGGTCGATCTTGCTGAGGAGTGACACGGCGTGAGAAACTAGCTCAGGTCAGGGCTCCGCGGTAGTGCCGCGGTCCCCGTGGTTCAAACACTATTTTCCTTGAGTACACGCTGAGCGAATTCCAGCAATGCACTCTGGGGCCCCTGTCTGAGCGGCAGGAGCAGCGTCTCGATTCGCTGCTTGTAGCTATTCAGTTCAATCCAGCCCAGTTCGGCCGCCTCAAAGATCCGCAATAGCGCCTGATCGCGCTCTGTTTCACGTAAAGCTGCGTGGTAGATTTCCGCTTCCACAATGCGGGCGGCTGCTCCACAGTTCGAGCGACTATCCACCCTTCGCAAGTGGCCCAATATTTGCGCGGACTCTGATCCCAGTTCCTTGAGAAGCAACGCAAGTTGGAAGTGGACGCCCATTTTCTTCTCCCGCATCAGCTCTAGACCTGGAGCAAGACGATCCGTGTCTGACTCTTCAGACGCCTCCTCTAGGGCGGCTTCCCAGAGGCGCAGCGCTGACTGCATCAACTCAGCAGCTCGGAGTGGTTCGCCCATTGTCACAAAATAACGGGCCAAGTCAGCCTGAACTTCTGGTTGATCGGGACAAAGTCTGAGCGCGCGCTTCAGCCACTTGCCAGCAAAATCGACTTGTTCATGCTCAAGAAACGCAACTCCCAGTCGCAAACACGCCGCACAACGCTCGGAAGTCGTCGACTGCGCTGCCTCAATTTGTTCCGCGTCGGCCACCGCGATACGCCACTGCTTTCTCTTGAGAACGTGCTGAAACCGTAGCCAACGTACGGATTCAAGAAAAGGCGCACGACTGACCGCCTGATCCAACAAGCGGCCTCTTTCTGCGGCATCAGGCTCTAGCGAAAGTAGTTGGCACGCCGAGAATGCGGCGAATACTCCATTGGGTTCCAGACTCAGCGCACGGGCCAGGGACTCCTTCGCGGCATCCTTCCGCCCTGTTCCCAGAAGCGCCCGTCCGACCAACAACTCGAAACGTGCATCGCTCGCACTGTCCCCCATGGATGCGCGTTCGCTGAGTGCCGCCCCAAGTACACTCTCCTGCAAAAAAGAAAGCGCCGACTCGGCTCGTCCGCCGTCGCAGAGATCAATCTCAGCGAGTTCTTGAAGAATCTGTGGTTCACCGACTGCGAGATCCAAAGACTCAAGGAAGGCAGCTCTCGCCCCTGGCGTGTCTGACCCCGCCAAAAGGTCATCAGCTCGCTGTGTAAAATCAGCCAAACCGGCCACTCGCAGCGCTCGGCGCCCGGCGGGAAAGGGCTCACGGGTTGACCCAAGAGTCAATCGCAGACACCCCATCGTGGACTCAATTCGATGCACAACGTGACGCTCGATACGCGGCAAACGACAGCCAAGATGAGGCAGCACGGCAAGAGACATCGCCTGCGCCAGCCCCCCCACCTCAATCGTGCGACCTCGACGCTTGAATTCCGCTAACCCTCCAGACGCACACTCAAGACCGAGTTCGAGCACCTTCAACGCTAGCTGGAGAGCCGTGCTGCCTTGCACCAACTTCAAGCTACCAGTAGCGCGAGGCACATCAACGACGAAGCGTGGCTCCGTCCCTGAAGTCAGCACAAGGTCAAACGCAAGGACGGCGTGTTCGGAGTGCACGGACACCGCGACCGCAACAGGACGCCCCGAATCATTGCCGACTGCTGACACGGCATCAGGCATTTCCTTTCCCACGGTGTGGGGAGCCTCCTGCGATTGATCAAAAATCACTCGCAGTCTGACAATGGCCGTTTCGCCCCAGAACTCGTGCAGCGCCTTCGCCCAGGTTTCGGCCAATCTGAGCAAATCGACTTTGACCACTGTGTGCCGAAGCACACCTCGGCGTGAAAGGAATTGCTTGACGCCCTTGGAGAGGTCCACCGGATACTTGAGACCGGTCAGGGCGATGTCGAGCTCCTCAAGGACTAAGGCACCAAGATCGATCGGCCGACTCAGCTCGATCCCAAGCTCCCCCTGAGCCACGCTCAACCGGAGCGGCAAGGCCGAGCTGGACCGACCGGCGGCGCCTTGATCCTGACTGCGTGCATCACGAGAAGCTCGCGGCGCACCGAGACTAGACTCATCTGAACGCGGAAAAGCGAAGCCCCGATTCGGAGACTTCGCTTTGGCGCTCGATGAGCGCAGCTTGATGCGCGGATCCCCCGGAGGGCTCATGGCTGAATGCTACCAGAAACTGGTTCAGTTTTCTTTTGCCTTCTTCTTCATTCGCTCGATGAGGTCGGAAAAGCCGTTCTTCTTGATGATCGAACGAAACTGGCTGTTGTAATTCTTCACCAAGCTCGAGCCCTCGGTAATGATGTCGTACACGCGCCACTTACCGTCTACTTGGTGAACCAGGTAGTTGATGTGAATCGGCTCTTTACGATTGTCCGACTTATGCTTGGCAACCGTCTCCACCAGCTCGCCTTCCTTCGCTGGCTGGGTCTTCTCAAAAACGATGTTGTAGTCGAGAGTGCTGCGAAGATTCTTCGTGTAGGAGGACTGAACAAGGGTCGTGAGTAATTCTTGGAATTCCTTCCGCTCTTCCGGTGTCCGCTTATCCCACTCGTTGCCCAGGGAATCTTTGGCCAAAGCGTCATAGTCAAGGAGTGCATCAAAGTTGGTCTGCAGCTCTTTCTCGGTTGCGGGGCTCTTTGGTTTCCGAATGATTTCCATGAGCGCCTTTTGCTTTGCTTCCAGATAGCTCTGAGAAGACGCAGCTAGGGCGACCTGAGGCACCAGAAGGCTCAGGGCGAGTACACAGAGAGAAACGAATCGTGAAATATTAGTCATGGGACAATCAGTGGTCTTGGGTGCGCTGCTTGCTAAAAGCGCGGTTCATAGATGATACGGACGGAAAGCGGAAAGATTCCCTGGACGTTACTGTGGGATCAACTCGGCGCAGATTAAAGGGCAGCGCCCCGATTAAAGGGGAACTCCCATCTCGACGATGAACTGAGCGCCCTCGCCGTGCTCACTCACGACAGTAAGATTGAAATCGTGTTCATCGGCAATCCGCTTCACGACAGCAAGGCCAAGCCCCGTGCCCTGACTGCGGGTGGTAAAGTAGGCATCGAACAGCCTGATGCGGGACTCAGAATCGATCCCCACCCCATCGTCCTCGACGATGAGCCAGACGTGACCGGAAATTTCCAGCTTCACTCGAACCTGACCACCGGCCGCACTTGCTTGAATCGCGTTGCGCACCAGATTCCAGACGAGCTGGCGCAACTGGGCGGAGTCAGCGCGAATCAGGGCGTGAGAACTGCCTTCGCGCGTCACCGTCACATCTTCGCCCCCGCGTCCAGACTCCTGAGCAAGAGCAACGACATCGCTGACGATCTTTCCGATGTCCGTTCGCTCAAATTGTGGTTGGCGGGGTTTGGATAGATCCATCATGTCCGAAACGAGATCGTTGAGGCGCTTCGACTCGCGCATCACAATGTCGCAGAGTTCGCGGTCTTCCTCCTTTTCGGCGCCAGACCGCAGCATCTGCACCGCGCCTGATATCGAGCCAAGCGGATTGCGAATTTCATGAGCGAGGCCGGCAGCCAACTTGCCGAGCTCAGCCATCCGCTCCGCCTGCGCAGCACGCCGGTGGGCTTGCTCTAGCTCCCCACCGGCTCGCTGGAGTCGTTGTGCGAGATAGCTGGAGAGCAGGCCGACCAGGACCAGCATGAACATCGTATAAACGTAGTAATAGGCGGCTTGGCCACTGGAGAGCTCATAGAGTTCTGCCGGCTGGTCCGGTGGCAGCAAGGCCGGTGCCCCCTGATTGATCAAAACAATGAGGCTAAAGAAAACTCCTCCGGCCAAAGCCGCAGCCACCGCCCCGGGAGCTCCAAGGAGCAACCCCCCAACCAAGCAGGACACACCAAAAAGCGAGGTCGCGCCGCTGGCGACTCCTCCAGTAACGTAGGCGATCCCCCCAAACAATGCCTGGTCAAGGAGGATCAAGCCTAAGGACACTCCATGCATGTGAAAGCGCTTGCGCGCGGCCCACCATTGAAGCAGCGACGACACTTGGGCGAGCACCACGATCGCGGCAGCGATGCGTGGCGAGTAGCTAAACACAAGCCCAGCAGGACGCAGCGAAAACACGAGAAAAACCAAGCCCCCAGTCACCGCGAAGACTGCAGAACGCGCCTTAGCGAATGCCGCTAGCCTCTTGGAAAAGCTGGGACTATTCGGATCCGGAGCTGCGGCTATCCAGCCGAACCTGCTTGGAATCGGCCCGGGCGCAAACGAATTCCTCATGGGCGAACCTCGCGCCGCACCTTACGCTTTGATACTGCCAGCCAGCGAGAAAATCGGGAGGTACATGGCCACCAGTACGACGCCCACCATGCCGCCGACACCCACCATCATGATCGGCTCCAGAGAGGCGGTCATCGCCGATACCGCGACGTCAGTCTCTTCTTCGTAGAAATCAGCGATTTTGTTCAGCATCTGATCGAGCGCGCCGGTTTGCTCCCCCACCGCAATCATCTGAACGACCATGTCAGGGAAAACTCCGGCCTTGGTGAGTGGATCGGCCATGTTCTGTCCCTCGCTGACCGCCTGGCGGACTGACATGATCCCCTCTTGGATGATCACGTTGCCAGCTGTACGAGAACAGATCTCAAGCGCGTCCAGAATCGGAACACCTGACTGAAGCAAGGTCCCCAGGGTTCTGGTAAAGCGCGCGACTGCGATTTTTTCCATGACCGAACCCATGATGGGAACTGTCAACATCATCTTGTGGAAGAATCTTTTACCTTGGGGATTCTTGTAAATCTGAATCAGTACGAAGGCCGTACCGATCATCACCAAGGCGATCAGCCAGCTGTAAGAAACGAAAATATCCGACAAGGTCAGCATCATGCGCGTGATGCCCGGCAAATTCTCGCGGCCACCGCCAAAGTTCTTGAACATGTCTTCGAAGGCAGGAATCACGAAGCTCATCAAGATGGCCATCACGCCAATCGCAATCACGACAACAATGCTGGGGTACGTGAGCGCACCCTTCACCTGGCTCAGGAGCTTGGCCCGTTTTTCGATGTAGATGGACAAACGCCCCATGATCGCATCGAGAATACCGCCCACTTCGCCTGCCTGAACAAGGTTCACAAACAAATCATCGAAGATCGCCGGATGACGTCGCAGTGCATCGCTAAAGGTCGACCCCTGTTCCACACTGCTCTTCACGTCCTCAAGACAACTCTTGAATACAGGGTTCGGTTGCTGTGTGGCGAGAATGTCTAGGCAGCGCACGATCGGAAGACCTGCGTTGATCATCGTTGAAAAGAGACGAGTGAAAGTCACCATCTCCTTGACCTTCACGCTCCCGCCTAGGCTGAACTTGAACGAGGATTTGCGCCGGATCTTACTAGGGGTCAGCTGCTGCCCCGATAATTTTCGCTGGACGGCGGCTTCGTTCTCGGCCTCCATCTTGCCCTTGCGGACCTCTCCCGTACGTGTGCGGGCTTCCCAGTTAAATTCAGGCATTTGTGCTACCGAAGCATACCCGTCCCCAACCGGAATGGTCAAAATAGACTTCCACTTTACTCAGAAGCCGTACTGACCAGCGGCGGCAACAGGCTCCCCATGAAGGCTTTTTCCCTGCAAGACTCCGAAGAAATCTCGCGATTCATTCGAAAGAACGTGACCGAGGTTGGGGTCGCACCGCAAGCAGTCGCCGGGTTCGCCCAACACACGGAGACGGGGTGGTCGTTTGTGGGTGGTGAGAGTTCACCGGGCGACCTCTGGAGAGCTTTCGACCTAGCTTCTGTGAGCAAACCGTTGTTCGTCGTCGCGCTTTCACAGCTGGTGCGTCAAGGAAAACTGAGCTGGTCCGACCCGCTTCATGATCTGCTTCCAGAACTCAAAGATACTTGGGCTGGCGGACAAAGTATCGAAGCACACCTATCCCATCGGGCAGGAATGGTCCCACACCTCGAACTCTTTCTGGAAAGTTGGGGGGGCGCGCCCGTGGCTCGAGAACGGTTGCTACTGACGGCGGCGCGCGCTCGCCGGCAAGACTGGCAAGGGGACGCCTTGTATAGCGATCTCGGTTACCTGCTCGTGGGGGCTGGAATCGAGCGAAAGTTCGATCGCGCACTGGATATGCTGCTTTCCAGCGAACTGTTCGTTCCCTGGGGCCTCCGGGTCGGCTCCGCAAGGGCATTTCGAGCCACGCAGATGGAATTTGCCCGCCTGGTGGTTCCTACTGAAGTCCAACCGCCCCGCGGTGGCTTAATTCGAGGACAAGTACACGACGACAATGCGTGGGCGCTGGGCGGCAGCGGCTGCTGTGGACACGCCGGACTATTCGGAACTCTCGAGTCAGTACTGCGCTTTGGCGCCCACTTACTCGACGCCCTGGGAGACCCCTTCCTGGAGCCTCTGATTCGAGAGCGCCCGGGGGGTACTTTGAGGATGGGATTCGATGGCCTGAGGGGCCTGAACTCAATGGCAGGTCGCCTGGCCGATCCCTGCACATTCGGTCACTTAGGCTTCACGGGAACCAGCTTTTGGTGCGATCCTGCGAGAAAACGCGTGACCGCTCTTTTAACGAACCGGGTCTATCCCACACGAGACAACGCGAAGATCCGGACGGCTCGCCCCAAAATGCACGACTTTCTCTGGATGTGCTGACGAAAGTCGCCGTTTCAGGTACCAACTACTCGCGCTCGGAACCATTTGGATGAGCGCCCGAGGCGAATCAACCGATGTGGAAGTTAGTGATCGTTGATGACCAATCCCAAAGGACGGTCGTCAACCTGGTACGCGACGAATACACCATTGGCCGTGAACCGGAGCATTCGGTGCGGCTGACAGAGCGCAACATCTCACGGCGCCATGCGCAGATTTCGAGAACACGCACGGGGTTCCAGATTGAGGATCTCTCGAGCTACAACGGGGTGTATGTCAACGGGGTCCGCCTTGTCGGCCGACAAGAGCTGGCCCACGCAGATCTGGTTCAGTTGGGCGATTACCGGGTCCACATAGTGGATGAGGCAATCGACACCCAGGAACAAGGGTACCGACCGTTCAGTGGGGAAGGAGTAGTGCCGGCCTCGGGTCGCCTCCCCCACCGCTTGGTCGAGTTGATTGGTCCTCGCCAAGGCGCGGAATACCCGCTCGAAGGGGAGCGATTCCTCATCGGTCGCGGTCATGAGTGTGAGTTCGTGATCGACCACGGCTCTGTCAGTCGGATTCACGCAGAGGTCCGCGTGATCGGTAGCGAGAAATTTGAAATCCTCGACAAAGGCAGCGCCAATGGTCTGCGTATCAATGGCCATGAGCGCGATCGTGCGATTCTCGACGGACGCGACGTGCTTGAAATTGGGGATGTCGTGCTCAAATACATTCCTCAAGGGCAAGTCTTCAGGGCCACTCCGGACGAAGGAACTCGGATTGCGGCCTTAGCAGGAACCCCGCCATCGGCGAGCGATAAGAGTTCACACACCGGACTTCTCGCCAGTATCATTGCAGCTGCCGTAGGAGCTCTGATTGTCGGCGCGATCGCGCTGTTCCTCATGAATCGCGAGCCAGCAGAAGCGGCAGGTCAAAGTAGGCTGGACGCAGCCGCAACGCTTCTCGACGGTGGCGACCTGCTCGGTGCTTTCGAGCAACTTGACGGCGTCGATAGTGTCGGACGAACTCTCGGCTCCTACCAGCAACTCGAAGAGCGGTGGGCGCTCGCCGTGCTCGCCACCACGCCGCACTCGCTTGATGAACATGTGCGGCGAAGGCTTCTCGACCTTGTCGCCAAACGCGAAAGTCTCGCCCCGGGCCTTCGAGAAAGCGCCCAGAAAGAGCTCGCCTCGATGTCGGACGGCGCTGTTGATCTCACTGCGCTCGACGAACCCCAGACCGTCCCGTGAATGTTCCGGCTTCTCCAACTATCAGCCCAAGCCTAAGAGAGGTACTCTTCTCAGGACCTGTTTGGGCTGTTCTGACCGTGATCTGCTTCGGTGTAGCAGCCGAGCAGATCGATGCGCTTGAGCGACTCAGGATCTTTTCCACGCCTCCGAGTGGCAAAGACGAATCAACCCAGGCCGCGGATGCACCACCGCTTCTTGAGGTGGGGGAAGCGGAACTGAAAACCGATTCGAAAAGTCTCCCTGGGATGGCCGTACCCACCGGTGATGAAGCGGGCGCCGCGAGAGGGCCGATAGGCGGGCAAGAAGCACCGCTTGATCTCCCGGCAATCGAGGCTGAAGCACCTCCGGTCGAGCTACTCGACCCGACGGGGACCTCGCTCGATAATTTTTTTGCAGCCCTCGCGCTGACGCAAAAGAAAGAATCGAACGCGATTACACGGATCGCTCACTTTGGCGATTCAATCGTTGTCAGCGACTACGTGTCGGGCACCCTGCGGCGAAAACTGCAAGAAACTTTCGGCGATGCGGGGCACGGCTACATGTTGATAGCTAACGCTTGGCCCGCCTATTTTCACAACGATGTGTTTCGATTCGCCACCAAAGGCTTCAAGGTAAGCCGTATTGTTGGTCCCCTCACTTCCGACAATATGTATGGTTTGGGCGGTGTAACATTTCGTTCCACTTCAGGCGTGATTGCTCAATTCGGAACGGCCGAGAAGGGCGAATTTGGGCGGAATGTTTCGAAATTTGAGCTTTCCTACCTGGCAAGTCCGGAAGGGGGCGATTTCGAAGTTTGGGTCGACGGAAAACTCCATTCAACCGTGTCCAGCCAGGCCGACATCAAGCAAGTCCGGCGCTTCTCGCTGACTGTCCCGGACGGTGAACATCGTTTCGAAATGCGCAGCAAGCGTGGAGAGACGCGTAGCTTTGGCGTGACGCTCGAGCGTGATGGTCCTGGCGTCGTACTCGACGCGCTCGGCGTTCAGGGGGCGCGCATTCGATTCCTCGACAAGCAAGATGACACTCACTTTGCTGAGGAGCTGAAGTGGCGCAATCCGCAACTCATCATCTATCAGTTTGGCGCTAACGAAAGCGGCGATGGCTACGCGTACCCCATGGATGAATACTTGAAGACGATGAAAGCCGTGATCGAGCAGGGTCAACAGGCGCTTCCGGAGTCTTCATGCTTGATTATTGGAGCGATGGACCGGGCACGTGTCCGCGATGGCGCGACCAGCAGCATGAAGATCATCCAGCTGATTGTTGCTGAACAGGAGCAAGCCGCCAGAGATCTGGGTTGCGCCTATTTTGATACTTATCAGGCCATGGGGGGCTGGGGTTCAATGCCCGCTTGGGTCAGGCGCGGGCTCGGCCAGGCGGACATGACTCATCCTAGCGGCGTGGGGGCGATTCGCATCGGCAACTGGATCTACCAAGCGCTGATGAAGCGCTACGATACCTACCTCAAGACTCACTCTTCAACCTCAATTCACTGAGGCGATTCGAGAGCCTTCGTAGGAAGCAATTCCTGCGACAACATCTCGCCGAGAGACTGATAGCCCGCGATAGAGAGGTGAATGCGATCCGTCCGGGCTTGAGTGGGACGCATATCAATCCAGCGTCTGAAACTCCCCTCCCCTCCCATCAGTTCGTACTGACTCGAAAACGCACAGCCTTGAGCCTTGGCGGCAGCCCTTTGCGCCTCGGTCACTTCGCTCACTCGCTGCTTCGAGCCTCCTGCCGACGAGGCCGAGTCCGGCGGACCCACGATCCAACATGCGAGACCAGGCTTGGCCGTTCTCGCTAACTGCACCACCTCAGAGATGTGTTCCGCGTACCGAGCTACTTGGGTATTGTCGAAAACTTCATTCGTGCCGAATGCAAGCACGAGCAGTTCCGGGTCACGTTGCGCGAGCTGCTTGATGAGCTCACGCGGTTCCCAAGCAAGTACGGTGGCGACCCTCGCACCGTTGATCCCGACAGTATCAAAGACCACACCTGGCTCAACGGTTTCAACAAAGGCCCCCATGATCTGAGGATCTCCCGCAACGTGCCGTACCGAGAACTTCGCGGTTCCTGGCGCTTCCCAACTCGATGAAAGGACTTCATCTTCCGTCTCCTGTTCGCTCCGCAATCGCTCCACAAGGGCTCCCACCTTGACCTCCAGCTGGGCCCCCTTGGGCAATCGGTAGGAGAGCGTCCAGCGCATCGGCGCATCTGTTGGTTGACGAAGCTCAGCACTAGCTCGCGCCCCGGCCGCCGGGAGTGTGCGAATCCCGCCGATCCCGAATACACCATCGAGAACCCGCGTGCGCTGGGCTGGGAGAATCGGTGCCTTGCGCCAGCGGCCGACATTCGTGAGTCGAACCGCTCCATGTCGGTATCCGGAAAGACCGAGACGGATAAATCCGGGGCCCCCAGGCTTGCTTTGCCGCTCAAGATGCTCACGGATTGGATGAGTCAAGAAGTCGGCCGCAGTGTGCGAATCACCCCACCACAAGATTCGCACGGGAAGTTCTCGCCGATCGCGCGCGAGCGCATCCAGCGCCGCGTAGAACGGTTCTATCTCAGGCAGGTTCCGAGGAAAAACAGCTTCGGTCGACTCGGTTGGCTCCGGTTCCGGCGCAAGAAGCTCAGTCACCTGAATCACTTCCGGTGACGCGGTGGGTCTGGGCTTTGGCCGAGATGGGTCGCCGTCTGGGCGACTCAAGCCATGGTCACCGTAGGCTGCAGCTGGCTTCACCTCCCGCGCGCCTGGTGAGCAACCGGTGACACCCAAACACAGACTGGCAACCGCCAGGCCAGCCAATCTAATCCGGTTCACGCTTCGACCCCATCTGCCGCGACTCAGTGCCTTCGTCAGTCGCAAAAACAGACTCAAGCAGTCCACGGTCATCACGATCCAAAAGCGGCAAGACATGAGTCTCAGCCTGTGAACGCTCAAAGACGAGGTCCCATCCTCGAACCACACGGCCTCCCGGCAGGTTCGGACGAAGCCATTGAGCCAGAGGGCGGGCGCTTCCGAGAACCTCTCGTACCTTCTTGCCTCGTCGAGCCGCTAGCCACTGAACCAAGTCGCGGTCCGTCATCGGTGACTTGTCGACGAGATGAATGACGGTCTCCCGCCGTCTCTCCGCTGACAAAAGCGCCTCGACTGCGCGACCTACCTCCTCCAAGCGCACCGGCAAATTGCTGAAGACCTGGTCAAACTCAAACGGCGCGGCGTCGACTACACGGGCCAACTGCGCCAGCTGGGAGCCTTCAATCAAGGTGCCCGTCGACTGGTCAATTGCCACTGGTGCCGAACGGATGATTGCCAGGGGGCAACGCCCGATCACTCGACGAACAATACGCTCTGCGAGCGCGAGTGACTCCTCTAGTGAATCAGCGAAGTTCTGTCCCAAACTGAAGTCCTCCTCGCTCACGCGATTCTGAGAGGACCCAAATACGAGCAGTGAAGACAAAACACTCACACCATCAGGGGCGCCCCCGGCATCGATAAACTCGACGAGCTCGGCGGCTAATCGAACGTGTCGAGCATTGACCACGGCAGTCGGCGAGTTGATGGCTGATTCGGCCAGGAACACAGCGCGCACCTCACTGAGCAGTGCCCGGTAGTCTGCTCCCGAAAGCCCGAAATCGATGTGCGTCGGCTCTCCGACAAACAACCGGACTCCATTGGGGATCTGCTGCCCGCCCTGGGGAGCAACCGTACACACACTCTCTCCGCGCTCAATTAAGCGCGACATGAGGCGAATCGCGACAGGTCCGGGGGTTCCTAGGACTAAATGCATGCTCCGAAAAAAGCTGCGGTCGGACCGCGTCCGCCGAAAGGGGAAAGTGCAGCGGCGGGTCGATGCCCGCCGCCAGCCTTTTCAAAATAGAATATAGCGGCAGGCCGAAGCCCACCACTCGTCCAATTAAAAGGGGATGTCGTCGTCGTCCGGGGGCGCGCCGTAGTCAGCGTCGTCAAATCCACCGCCGCCAGAAGGAGGCCCACCAGAGAAGTCTCCTCCTCCGCCGCCACCGCCGCCGCCACTAGCTCCACCGCGTCCACCACCACTCAGGACAACATTCGTCGCCACGATTTCCGTCGTGTAGCGCTTGTGCCCATCTTTATCGTCGTAGCTAGACGTCCGCAGCCCACCTTCGATCAGAATGCGATCACCCTTGGTGAGGATCTTGCCAAGCGCTTCAGCTCGGCGACCCCAAACGACCACCCGATGCCACTCGGTACGCTCTTGCCGCTGCTTATTCCGGTCGAGATAAGACTCTGACGTGGCAAGACGGATGTTCAGGACTGCAGTCCCACCGTTCGTCATGCGGAGTTCCGGGTCGGCTCCAAGATTTCCGAGGAGAATTACACGATTTAAGCCTTCTGCCATGGGGTTCCTTTGTGCTGGTAGTTGAGTTTTGTGCTGGTGAAGACAGTTCGGTTCCGCAGACGCGTCGACGAAAGCTCGGCACGATGGGCAATGACTGCACCCAGAAAGGTTCACTCTGGAGATGCGATTTCGCGGGAAGTCGGCTCCGAGTCAAGTCAGGTCGGACATGAATCGTCAGTCCGTGCGATTCAGTGAATCAAGCTCGGCCTGAATCTCTGCTCTCAGATGAGACAATTCGCCGTGCATCTCCTGGACAAATTGCTCATGGCGAACGGATTGCTCCGGGCTTTCGGTATCCTTGAGCTTTTTCCTCGCACCCGCGATCGTGTAACCATCCTGGTGGAGGAGTTCCTTCACACGGATCAGCTTTTCGAGATCCTTGTGTGAGTAGACGCGTTGCCCCCGCGCCGACTTTTGAGGCCGAATAGTGCCAAACTCGCTCTCCCAGTAACGCAACACATGGGGCTGCACTCCCACCACTTCAGCGACTTCGCCAATGCGGTAGTAGAGCTTCACTGGCGGAGTTCTACGCGTCATGAAGCCGGGCTGCCTGCTTACTCACCAGATCGAGGCCCCGGCGGACGCGACACAACCTGGCGAGGGGGCTGAGCGTCGCTTGAGGCATCACCGGTATTCAGCGCATGCTTGAGCAGCTGACTCGCCTTGAAACTCAGCACTCGTCGCTCGGTGATCATGATCGGAGTACCGGTCTGAGGATTACGTCCCTGCCGAGGTCGCTTGTCCCGCAGCACGAAATTTCCAAACCCGGAAATCTTGATCTTCTCCCCGCGACCTAGTGTCTCCTTCATCGTTTCGAAGACGAGATCGACGAGATCAGCCGATTCCTTTTTGGAGAAACCGCCCAAGCGTGAATAAACCGCTTGAACCATATCCGCCTTTGTCATTCGCCCCACTCGGACCCCACCTGGTTTGAGAATCTACCGTGGCGACTCCCGTTGATGCGTGGTCCCCTCCGTGAAGAGAAGACCTCAAGAAAGCCGCCAGACTGCAGAGATAATAACCAGATTAAGCAGCCTTGGCTAGCTGGCCATCTTCCACTGAACTTGCGCCGGTGGAAGCGAGCTCGCGGGCTGGGAGGAGCTGGTCCTTGAGCACCATCGTGGCCACATAAGCGTGTCCCCAGGTGAAGAGCAAAGCGAACGGCGCCGCAAACCAATGACCGGTCTCGACCGCAGCAAAGGAGGCCACACCGCACATGACTGCCAGGAACATCTCCGGAAGAGGAAGCTTTGCTCCCATGCGGTAGCGCGAGGAATTCTCACCGCGCTTGGGCGTGCGTACGAATTCACCGGACATATGATTCATGCCGCTCCAGACAGCGCTCGTTAGGTGGGGAGCAAGGCCAGCTCCCAGGCCAATCAAAATGGGAAGACGCTTGATTGCGCCCCACGCTGAACGCCCCTGATTCCGCTCAGCAGTAGCATAGAAAGCCGCGATCGAGCCGGTCGCCCCAAAGCAGAGGGGGAGATCGATGATCATCATCGTTCGCACATCGGCAGCGGGAAGCAGAACCAACGCCGGGAGTAACAAGAGGGCGAGCAGTACCATCAGCGGATAGGCGAAATGAGGCAGCATATGAAAAGCTGCTTCAACCCGCTGATGGACTGAGAGCTTCTTGTTGCTGAGGATGATGGGAAGAAGCTTACGTGCTGTCTGTACAGTCCCCTTTGCCCAGCGGTGTTGCTGAGCACGAAGTGCGGACATGTCCTCAGGCAATTCAGAGGGTGTCAGGACGTCAGGACGGTAGATGAACTGATAACCCGCCATTTGCGCTCGATAGGAAAGGTCGAGATCTTCCGTGAGCGTGTCGTGCTCCCAGCCGCCTGCTGCTTCAATTGCGGCAACTCGCCACATGCCGCCTGTACCCGCGAAGTTGAAGTAGAGTCCAGAGCCGAAGCGGGCGCAGTTTTCTACGACATGATGACCATCAAGCATCAACGCCTGAACGTGAGTCAAAAGATTCGCGTCACGATTCATGTGATCCCAGCGAGTCTGCACCATGCCGACCTGGGGTTCGACAAAGTGATCGACAATCTTACGCAAGAAGTCCGACTGAGGAACAAAGTCAGCATCGAACATCGCGACCAGTTCACCTTTGGCTGTCTTCAGACCGTAGTCGAGGGCACCAGCTTTGTATCCGTGACGGTCTGGGCGACGCACATACACCGCGTCAATTCCTCGCTCGCGAAGAGTCTTGACGGACTTGGCAGCGATGCTTCGAGTCTCATCCGAGGAATCATCGAGAACCTGGATCTCGAGACGATCTTTCGGATAGTCCAGACGCCCCGCTGCTTCGATCAAACGAGCGGCTACAGTCGCCTCGTTGTAAAGCGGGAGCTGCACGGTGACGCGAGGAAGCTCTGTCTCCGCAAAGGTATGTAGCGGTCGCTGGGCGCGCTCAATAACGCGCTTGTGCTTCCGACACAGGTAAACGGTCACCGCACGATGGGCACCGAGAGTGCACAATCCTGCCAGGACGATAAAGTACAGTGATACGAGAACGATTTCTACGACGCTCATGAATGCCCGAGCAGTACCAGATGCCTTCGCGTCAATTGTCACCCAGATGTAATTCGTTGCACGACGATGTCGTCAAACCCTTGAAATCAACTGAAATCTTACGCGTCTCGTCAACGAAGACCCCGGGTTGCAGTGGGAGTGAAGCGAACTCGTGACTTCGCCATCCCAGCGAAGAACTCCCCCGTCCCCCTTTCCCCCAGAGAGAGGTCGAGTATCACCCGAGCGATGGCTACGAAGCTTTTTGAGGTGGGCGCACCCGACGTCGTTTATTTGGTCGATCTGAGCAGCTACCTGCTGCGCGCCTATCACGCAGTGACGCCCCTCTCTTCCCCCGCGGGAGAACCAACCCACGCGGTCCACGGCACTGTGACCATGCTTGACCGCCTTTATCGGGAGCGCCGCCCTCAACTCGTCGCCATCGCGATGGACGCGGGTCGCGGAACTTTTCGCAAGGACATGTACCCCGAGTACAAGGCAAATCGCCCCCCTGCCCCCGACGACCTGCGGGTGCAAATCGGACGAGCCGAAGAAATTGTGCGCGCATCTGGCCTGGCAGTTTTTAAAGAAGCAGGCGTGGAGGCCGACGACCTCATTGCATCCGTGGTGAAGCGGTCTCTCGCGCAGGGAAATCGGGTGGTGATCGTCAGTGCTGACAAAGACCTCATGCAACTGGTGGGAGACCGCGTTGTCATGTGGGACACCCTGCGCAACAAGGTCTTCGGTCCGCCGGAAGTCAAAGAGCGATTCGACGTCACGCCCGAACTGCTCGGCGACCTGCTCGCTCTGATGGGCGATAGCTCTGACAACATCCCAGGCGTTCCCTCCGTGGGCCCGAAGACGGCATCGACCCTGATCAACGAGTACGGAGACCTCGATGGGATCTTCAAAAATCTCGACAAGATCAGCCGTAAGAAACTCAAAGAAACGCTCACGAATCATGAAGCCGACGCGCGCCTCAGCCGAAAGCTTGTGGCCCTGAAGGACGACTGCGAGGTGGACACCTCGGCGGAGAGTCTGGCATTCTCTCCGGCATCTCGTCGCGACGAAGATAAGCTGAGCGAGCTTTTTACGGAGCTCGGATTCACCCGTCAGCTCACCGCTCTCAAGAACGGCACCTCGGCGATTCAACAAGGCGACGCAGCAGACTCGACCGAATCGAGCAAAACACGATCTGAGGAATCCACCAATGCATCGACGAGCGGCGCGACCTCCGACGCCGAATCGAAGATGCTCCCGACTCACATCGTCAGTGAGCAATCTGCGCTCGACGAGCTCCTCGCCCAGCTTGCCAGCGGGTCTTGGGCACTCGAACTTTTGACCGTACGCCCCGAGCACCATCGTGGCCCTGTGCTGGCCGCCTGCCTTGCCGGCGAAAAGGCTCAGTACTACCTGCCATTCGGACATCGCTACGTGGGCGCACCTGCCCAGCTCGAATCAGGGGCAGCAGTAGAGTCGATCCTCCAAGCGCTGAGCGACGGCCAGGCAGAGCTTGCTGTTCACGATCTCAAGCGCAACTTGGTGATTCTCGCCGAAGCAGGCATCAAAGGAGAGCTCAAAGCTCCGCATGACGCCATGTTGGGCAGCTATCTCCTTGATCCAGAGCGGGGTCACGACGTCGGCGCCGCCGGCGCCTCAGTACAAATTCACGTTCCCGAGTACGACAAGGTGGCCAAGGAAGGCCGGCGAAAGCGCACCTGGGACGAACTCGAAGTCCCCCAAGCGGCAGAGCTTGCAGCATTGCGAGTCACAGCAATCCGCCTCGCGAGCGACATGCAACGTGAGAAACTCAAAGCGGACGGACTCGACCGTCTGCTTGCAGACGTCGAAATTCCGCTCGCCCGAGGACTCGCGGAACTCGAGGAACTGGGCGTGCTGGTCGACGTGGAGTGTCTAGCTCGTCTCGGGGAAATCACGCGTATAGAGCTCGCCCGACTCGAAAAAGAAGTTTTCGAATTGGTCGGCAAAGAGTTCAACGTGAACTCCCCGAAGCAACTGTCCACAATTCTTTTCGATGAGCTGAATCTCAAGCCCATCAAGCGCACCAAGACGGCTCGTTCGACTGATGCTCAAACCCTCGAAGCCTTATCCGAAGAGCACGAGCTTCCCGGCCTCATTCTCAAGCACCGTCAAATCGCCAAACTTCAAGGCACGTACATTGAGGCTCTGCCAGCTTTGGTCAACCCCAAGACAGGTCGCATTCATGGCGCCTGGGAGCAGGCGGTCGCTGCGACGGGACGCCTCTCGTCAACGGATCCGAATCTGCAGAACATTCCTATTCGTTCAGAGCTGGGTCGAAAGATCCGCGACGCGTTTGTCGCGCCGCCTGGCTACGAACTCGTGAGCGCCGACTATTCGCAGATCGAGTTGCGTGTCTTGGCCCACCTCTCCCAGGATGATCGCCTAGTTGAAGCTTTCCAAACTGGCCAAGATGTCCACTCGCGAACAGCTATGGAAATCTTCGAGGTGAGCGAAGACGAGCTCACCCGCGAAATGCGCTCGCGTGCGAAAGCGGTGAACTTCGGGGTCATTTACGGACAAGGTGAAAATGCTCTCGCGAAATCCTTAGGGATTGAGAAAAAGGAGGCGGCGCGATTTATCGCCACCTACTTTCGTCGCTATGAGGGCGTTCGCACTTTTATGGAAAGTACACTCGACGAAGCCCGGCAAGGTAAAGCGGTCCATAGCCTGCTCGGACGACGCCGCACGGTGCCCGACATCAAGAGCGGTCACCGCGGAAGACGGCTCGCGGCTGAGCGCATCGCTATGAACATGCCGATTCAAGGCTCAGCAGCTGATATTCTCAAGCTGGCGATGCTCAAGCTACGCGCTCCCGTCACCCCCGGTGCCCGGATGGTGCTGACCGTACATGATGAACTCGTGTTCGAAGTCCCCCAGGCTGAAGTCGAAGAAGCGATGCCGAAAATTAAGAGCGCGATGGAATCTGCTTACCAACTTTGCGTGCCGCTTACGGTCGAGGTCGGTCACGGCGACAACTGGAACTCAGCTCACTAACGGTGACCACCAAAACACTTCCTATCGATGACAGGCTTCCCGCGCTGCTGGGCAGTCTGCGTGAAGGTGCCTCGCGCCTCGTGCTTGAGGCTCCCCCAGGGGCGGGAAAGACCACGCGAGTGCCTCCTGCCCTGCTGGGTGAAACTTGGTGTGCAGGCAAAGTGCTTGTCAGCGAGCCACGACGCATCGCCGCGCGATTGGCAGCCACGCGGGTTGCCCAGGAGCGCAGTGGCCGACTCGGCGATGAAGTTGGTTATCAGGTGCGGTTCGACGACAAGACCTCCTCGAGGACGCGGCTGGTCTACATGACGGAAGGGCTTCTTCTCAGGCGATTGCTGGAGGGCAACCTAGCTTCAGTTTCCGCAGTGGTGCTCGACGAAGTTCACGAGCGAAGCGCAGATCTCGACCAAATTCTGGCACTACTACTCGGCGTCCAGAAGAAGCACCGGGGGCTGCGGCTCATTCTAATGAGCGCGACGCTCAATGCCTTGCAGCTCAAAGACTATCTGAGCGACTCCGAACTCGGTGAACCCGTGTGTATTCGGAGCGAAGGCAAGTCATTCGACGTCAGCGTTGAGTACCACAGCAAGGAAGACAATCGCCCCCTAGCGATTCAAGTGCGAAGTGCCGTACGTTCGTCCCTAGAGCGCGCCGGAGACATGCTCGTCTTCTTGCCAGGAGGGCGAGAGATACGAGACTGTGAAGAAGCCTTGGCCGCAATTCCAGGGCTCTGCGCGGTGCCTTTGCATGGCGATCTGAGCGTTGAACAGCAGGCTCGCGCGGTGTCGGGCTCAAACGCAGAACGCAGAGTGGTCCTTTCTACCAATGTGGCAGAATCCTCGCTCACAATCCCAGGAGTCACGACAGTGATCGATACGGGACTCGCTCGCTCCGCAGAATTCGACGCCTGGTCCAGTGTGATGCGGCTCGAAACTAGAAAAATCAGCCAGGCGCGCTGCATCCAACGGACCGGACGCGCCGGGCGAGTGGCTCCCGGTCATTGCATCCGACTCTTCACAACGGGGGATTTCGCCAGTCGAGTCAGTCAAGACAAGCCTGAAATCCTTCGCTGCGATCTCAGTGACGCTGCGCTTCGCCTTCTCCACGCCAATCTCGGCGGAGTCCGGCCTCAAGACTTGGCTTGGCTGACCCCTCCTTCAGAAGAAGCGTGGGAGCAATCATTGCAACTCCTGCAGCGGCTCGGCGCACTTTCAGGAGAGAATCTAACAGAGGTGGGGCAAGCGATGGCGCTGCTGCCCTTGCCTCCCCGACTCGCCCGCATTCTCGTGGAGGGCGTCCGCTGCGATACTCTCGAATGGGCATCGCGAGCCACGGCTCTTCTCGCCGAGCGGGATATTCTGGTGACTCGCCGAGCAGGAAGGGGCGCGGCTCCCGACGTTGTATTCGGCGATTCCGATTTGGACGACCGCCTCGATCGACTCGAACAGTTGGAGGACGATCGATTTGACCGGAGAACGGCGCAAGATCTCAGCTTGGATGCACGGTCGGCTCAGCAGGTAGTTCGGGCGGCACGCTCAAACGCCGCCGCGGCAAAGAAGGCTTGTCGACACCTATCGCCAGCGGCAATTTCTTCTGAAGAAGACGAAAATGCACTGCAAACAAAGGTGCTGCTCCACGGCTTTCCCGACCGGATCGGCACCCGACGCGGCTCAAGTCGAGACATCGTTCTCGCAACAGGGCTTCAGGCGAGTCTCGACGAAAATAGCTGTGTGGCTCACGCGCCACTGCTGCTCGCGCTCTCTACCGATGCGCCCGGCGGTCGCCAACGCAAACCACTCATCCGTATCGCCTGTCGCGTCGAGCCAGATTGGCTGCTCGACTTTGCTGGCGACGAAATCGAAGCCAGCGAAGAGTACGTGTGGGACAGTCAGAAAGAGCGAGTCGACGCGCTGAGTCGACTCGGCTACGGCAAAGTGATCCTGGACGAAACCCGCGCCCAGGCAAGCCCGCATCCTGAAGCCGGTCAGGTACTCGCTCAAGCGGCGCTACTCAAAGGCCCCGCAGTCTACGATCCCGAAGGCACCCTGGAGGATCTGAGCGTTCGCTTGGAATTGCTCGTCAACCTCGCCCCCGATCTGCTCGGTCGACATTCAGAAGAAGAGGCCGAACGAGTCCGAAGCTGGTGCGAAACGCCAGAAAGTCTCGCCCTGGAGGCGCTTCTTTCGGCCTCGGAGTCGCGGGTCAACCTCAAGCAACTCAAGGAGGCCAATCTGGCTCTTGAATTGCTCTCCACTCTATCTGCTGACCTTCAATCAGCACTGCGTTCTTGCACCCCCAGTCACACCACACTCGCGGGCGGGCACCGAATCCCGATCCACTATGAGAGGGGACGCTCCGCCTGGATCGAATCGCGGCTTCAAGACTTCTTTTCAATGATCTCGACGCCCAGCATCTGTCAGGGACGGGTACCACTCCAACTGCATCTGCTAGCTCCCAACAAGCGAGCCGTTCAGGTCACCACCGATCTTGAAGGATTTTGGGAGCGCCACTACCCAGAAATCCGCAAGCAATTGATGCGACGCTACCCAAGGCACCTCTGGCCTGAAGACGGCCGCACGGCGACGCCCCCGGCCCCTGGCAGAATTCGCTAATTGAGTTCTACTTCAGGCGCTTCACGAATTGATGAAGAAGCTGAAGCGCTTCAATGCCGGTCATCCGATCGGGATCTAGTTCGCGCAGAGTACTCATAATCTCCGCTTCCTGAGCTGACGGAGCGGAGCCTTGAAAGAGCTCCATCTGGGGGCGCGAAGCCTCCGGAAAATCAGAGAGCGCGTTTGCGTGAACCTTTTCCGATTCAAGGGCTTGGAGAAGCGAACGTGCTCGAGCCAGCACCGCCTCTGGCAACCCGGCCAACTGCGCCACAGCGACTCCGTAGCTGCGTGAAGCAGAGCCGTGAGTCACACGATGCAAAAAGATAACTTCACCTTCCTGCTCCCGCGCGCTCACTGAATAGTTTTCCGCGGTCTGACTCTCATCTGCCAGCTGCGTGAGCTCATGATAATGCGTCGCAAAAAGCGAACGGCACTGAATCACCTGGTCGAGATGCTCAGCGACAGCCCAAGCGATCGCCAACCCATCAAACGTGCTCGTCCCGCGGCCCACTTCGTCGAGTATCACAAGTGACCGGCTGGTGGCTGAGCAGAGAATATTCGCGGTCTCCCGCATTTCCACCATGAAAGTGCTCTCACCTCCGGCTAGATTGTCGCTCGCACCGACACGCGAAAGCACCCGATCCACTAACCCGATCTGTGCCGACTTGGCCGGAACAAAAGAGCCCATCTGTGCGAGGATCACGGTCAAAGCGACCTGACGCAAGAATGTACTTTTTCCCGCCATGTTCGGGCCGCTCACCAACCACAAATGCTCTTTGCGCACCGTCAGTGCCACATCGTTGGGAACAAAACGTCCCGCGGCGGCCAACCGCTCGACGACCGGATGACGACCATCCACAATTCGCAAGGTATCGCCGCGATCTACCTCAGGACGACAGTAGTCAAACTCCGAGGCGATCTCCGCCAGCGAAGCACCAACATCAATCGCAGAAAGCCGAGCTGTGAGCCGATGCACGCGCTCAGCCGCTTGGCCCAAAGCATCGTGGAGAGAACTGAGCAGCTCCAGTTCTCGCGCGCGATAACGGGACTCGGCGCTATCAATTTCCTCAGCGAGGTCGTCCAGTTCAGGCAAGGTGAATCGTTCACCATTGGCAACTGTCTGTTTGCGGCGCCAGTCTTTAGGGATCTTCGAACTGTGAGAGCGACTCACCTCCACATACCAACCAAAAACGCGCGTGTACTTCACCCGCAAATTAGGGATCCCGGTGCGAGTCTTCAGCTCAGCCTCGAGCTGGGCTAGTCGCTCACTTCCGGACACCCGCAGCACGCCAAGCTCATCCAGATCTTTGTCGAACCCAGGTTGAAAGATCGCGCCTTCTTTGGCGAGCGCTGGAGGACGTTCCACCAAGGCACGACTGAGCAGCTCCTCAAGTTCGCCGACAAGATCCATCTTTTCGCCGACGCCAAAAATCTCTATCGCTCGCGCATCCGTTAACTTTTCGAGACAAGCTACGGTCTCGGCTCCCGCGCGCAGTCCCTTTCGAACATTTCCCAAATCGCGAGGATTCGTCTCGCCTAGACTCCCTCGCACGGCCAGACGCTCTAAATCGCCGACCTGCGAAAGCGCGCGACGAAGCTCCGCACGAATTTTCGGATTCTCGACCAACACTTCGACCTGATCGAGGCGTGCGCGAATCCGGTCGAGATCCATCAGAGGAGCAAGAAGTCGCCTGCGCAATAGGCGCGCGCCCCCCGGTGAACCCGTGCGGTCGACCACCGAAAGCAGGGTCGCTTTCTTATCGCCCACCGTCGATTCAACCAGCTCAAGGTGGCGCTGAGCGGCTTGATCCAAACCAAGAACGCCAGAAGGATTCCACACGGCCACGCGCCAAACCGGGAACAGCTTGCCACGGTAACAGTCGCGCGCGAACAAGAGCGCACGGGCAGCGGCACGAGCCGCGAGAGAGTCAATCGCTCCGAGTTCTAACCCCTGAAGCGCTTTGAAGGCCTCGCGATCTTCAAGCAGATCGCCCTTCCGAATGTGGGGTTCCCCAAGCAGCTCACGAAGAACCTGCTCAGTGCTATCACTCAGCGCTCCGGGATTCAGGAGCACTTCACGCGGCCCTGCTCTTCCTAGCTCGCTCAAGCAAGAGGCGACATCCGGCAGAGTGGCCGCCATCAATTCGGCGGTACTCAAATCAAGCAGCGCGACTCCCACTCCGTCCTCGTCGACTTCGACGGCACAAAGCCAGTTGTTGGCATCGGCCGCGAGCTGACTCTCCTCCGTCCAAGTTCCGGGGGTGATCACCCGCACGACCTCCCGGGGCACAATGCCCTTGACCGTCGAAGGATCGGCCATTTGCTCACAAATGGCCACCTTATAGCCAGACTTGAGCATTCTGGCTATGTAGCTATGCGCCGCATGATGAGGCAGGCCCGCCATCGGGATCTCGTCGGCCTTGCCCTTGTTACGACTTGTAAGAGTCAAATCCAGGACCTTGGAGACGAGCACTGCGTCATCCCCAAACATCTCGTAGAAATCACCCAGCCGGAAGAAAATCACGCAGTCCGGGTGGGCCTCCTTTGCAGCAGCATGCTGCCTCATTACCGGTGTTGCATTCCCTGCCATGTGGACTGCTCCTCCCGTCAGGTAAGCGACTCAGTAGTAACTGTAGCCAATGCGGGAGTTGGGTAGGTCGATCATCATCAACCCCTGATTCTGCGAGTCGACGACGCCCATCGCGTTGAAGTCGGGAATTGGCGAAAGCGAAACGGGGAGCACGATCGTCGAATCTCGAGTCAACGAAATCGACTGAGCGATAAACCCTCCGGTCACTTCATAGCCAAAACTCATCCCGCGAAGGCTTGGTTCCAATCCGCGATAGACCACGAAGCGACTCGTAAGACTGTCAAAAATGCATTCAGAAGCGGGACCGCCAACCTCGACAGGTCTGCCCAACTGATCCTCGAGGGATACTGAAGTATCGATGGGTCCCGCGGGGTTTCCATCGTAGAAACAAACCACATCGTCCTTGGTTCGTAGGCCCACGCCGCATGAGCTGGTCTCGGGGTCGGTATCGTAACACTGGTTGCTCGACACTTCGAAGGCTCGACCATGAAGGTGAGCCTTCAGCGGAGACTCGTCGCGAATGCAGCGACTGTCATCATCACTTTCGTCAGCGATGATCTGGTGTTGGAAGCCCGTGGCAGCTCCCACAACAGTCCACTGATTGCCCGCTCGAAGCCGGTAGGAAAAGTTCTCGGAAAAGCAGCACTGAGCAAGTTCAAGCATGTCCTTCGCTCGGCTGCCCTGCAGCCCGCGTGGGGTAAGTTCGAGTGAGTCTTGATAAGCGGAGATGATCTTCAGATCACGCGCTGGGTTCAGATCGTCTTCGTCGCCGAGACCAAATACTGAATCGCAAAGCGCATAGCCGGTGCCGTCGAAATTTCCGCTCTCGCCACAGCTCGCGCCGTCGTTCTCCCAGTAGGGGTCTTCTGAATTGTAGAGCAGGTTGGTGATTTGCAGGTAATCAACGTGGCGCTCGACGAAGCTCGCGAGGGATTCGCCCGCGAGGCCAAAACGCTCCGCACCAACCTCCGAGATCAGCCGCTCGTCCTGCACACCTTTGTCGCAGAATCCTCCAGCCTCATTGTCAAACTGCGCTAAGCCATCGGAAACTATGCTGAGTTCACCGTCCACACCCTCGGAATCAAGTGCGCCTTCGTAGGTCACCGTGACAACTTGTGAACTGGGATATGCGCGTGGCTCGGTGAAGGGCAGGGTCGGAACAATCCGTTCCGCCAGATTCGGATTGAGGATCAGTGGATCGTCGCTGAGGTAGCGCTCGTAGAACGTATTTCCGACATACACCTGAGCTGGCACTGGACCCTGCGGCCCCTCAAAGTCCACCGGGAGCAGGATAGGATTTGTTCTGCCCTCAGTTGTCTGGCGACTCACGGTGAGTCCGCGGCTCTGATAGCTCAACTGACCAAAGGCGCGCATCGACGGTGCGCGGACTTCGTCAAGCGTTCGAATATAGGCTCCTGACCGGGCGCGATGCGGAACGACAACGCGACAGCTCGCCTCGTCGGTCACAGTGGGCACACCAGTGATGGTGCCGTCGTCCGTCAAGTATTCGGCGACAGGCTGGTCGTTGACGCAGCCTCTGAAATCCATTGTCCCAGTCGCATTGAGACTCTTCGGCCGACGACATTGGCGGTCAAAGTCCTCAATATCAATCAGCGATAGACGACCGTCACTCAGCAGCGCATACCCAAAAAGACCACGCAACGCAGCTGGTCGCGCGCCGGACGTATCGGAGGTCGGGCGATACAGAGCCTCGATAGACGTCTCGGAAATATTGGGGTCCGGATTGCACAGCGTTCCGGAAATTGCCTCGCCCGTGGCTGCATCCGCTTCAGGACGCTCGAGCAGCGCAAACGCGACATCCTTCACCGGTGCCGAAAACTCGATACGATCTGGAGCCTCAAACGGATTCAGCGCCGAGCCGCTGCGAACAATGGGTGTCCTCCCTGAGGCAGTAGGAGAAATGTCGAAGGGGATCACACTCGCAAGCTCATCCCCAAACTCATCGACCGCGTAAACATAACGCGCTCCGGTTGGTGAAAGCGGACTGATCGCGACGCGCGAAGTGGTCACGACCCGCGAAGGGTTCTCGTAGGAAGTAGCAATCAGCGAGGCCAGAGGCGTCAGCTGACAAGGGTCTCGCGCGTCGATCGAATGGATAATTGGGGAACCGCGGTCGGCGATGAGCAGACGACCGTCGAGCTCGGCCATGGCCGCGGGCCTCGCTACGTAAGTCCCAACAATGTCCGGATAAGTCTTCGCGGGACCTTCGCCTGGCCCGACAAGCTCTTCGGGGATCGCTTGCACCACATCGCTTGGCACCACCGCCTCAAGGGGTAGCTCAGCTTCGATGTGACAAGGAGCAAACGTCCCCTGTTCTCGATCGAGTAATTCCTGGGCATCAAGCACAATGATCTTGCTCTCATCCGGCATCGCGACGAGCAATTTTCGCCTCCCAGGAGTCTGATTTTCAAGGGAGAGATCAACCCTGCAAGCTGCGTCCGGCTCCGCGTAGGGGTTTTCCGCAGAGGGCTCAGCCCCGCACCAAGGCCCTCGCGCCTCGAGCGGGTCGATGAGCAACTGCATGTAGCCAGGTCGCGACGGCAGCGAACAGGCGGGCCAAGTGGTCAAATCTCGACGAGGTTCACCGGGTCCGGGAGCTAAGATGCAATTAGTCGGCAAGGCGAATATGCCCTCGCGTCCGACATCGGCGACCGAGACAAAGCTTGCTCGCCCACCAGGAGTGCTGACCACGTCAACAGGCTGCCCGCCGACTCGTAGCGGCGTCACCCCCGGGTTCGACTGGTCGACGTCAAGTACCTTCCCGTTCGCGTCGAAGTCCGAATCGTAGCCGCTGATGCGAATCACTGCCACTTCAGCAGACAACGTCTGAGTGACGAGGGCGTGCAGTTCGTACCCAGGCTTGGCCACGGTGAAGCCTTCGTCATCTGTTGCTTGACCCCGAGGACAATCAATCAACGGCGCGCCTTCACCGTTAGGTCCCAAGCAAAGGAAAGTTGCCTCCCCACTACGTCGCAGCGAGGTGAGCTCCGTCGGGTCGGGTTGAGAGGTACATCCGCCAAAAACCAAGCCACTTAAAGTCAAACCGCTCAGCACACCGAGGCCAACGATCTTCTTTCCCTTGCTCATCATTTGCTAGCCCTCGGCGGCTGGGGCAACCCCAACGTGGCCAGCGTGGCGCCAAAGGTCATGGGGTGGCGTTGGTCCAGACTGATCACACCGATATACGAATCTGTAAAATGCCCCACGTAGGCGTTCGGGAGCTCGGGATCGAATACGATTGAGTAGGGCCCGCGGCCCGTACGGATCTCGGATTCGATGCGACGGTGGGCTGGGTCGTAGACATAGATCAACGAATCGTCGAAGCAGATGACGAAGGCGCGTAGCTGCTTCTTCCCATCCTTCCCCATCACATGTCCCATCACCACGCGGGTCGGCCCGGCGGTGAGCGGAACATTGTCATAAAATCGGGGCAGCTCACTCACCTCTGCCAGCAAATCGGAGCCCCCCGTTCGGCCCAGAAGCAGCGAATTCGGGCTGCGATTGGTCACGAACACGTCGAGGGGAGTTTCCCCAGCGACGGACTCACAAGCGGCATCTCCGGCGCAGGCCTCGACCGCTTCCGCGCGCGCAGAGTCGTCGATGGCAAGCCCACGTGAGTGGAGGCCGCTTGAGTTAGTGGTGATGCGAGAACTGCCGATACTAGCAAGATTGGGACGAAAGAGAGTCGTCGCTTTCTCCCGTTCAACAGAAGCTGCCGCATCTCCTGCCGCGAGCAACCCGTCGTCGTCAAAGCGCAACAGGTTCACCTGAGGCTGTGAACGAGAGGTCACGAGAAACTGGGAGTCTGCATCATTCGACCCGTAGGCCGTCGGCAGGGCCGCCACACCAATCAGGCTGTCAGGGAGTCCCGCTAGAATCTCAATCACGGCCGGCTTGTCCCGCCAGTTATTCAGGAGTGTTGTCGCTCGGCCATTCTGTTGATGGCTCACTACAATGACGCGACCGTCTCGCGTAGACGTCAAGTCAATGGGCTCTGGAGGAAGACGAAAGTCGTTGATCGGATTGTCGTCTTTTTCTTCTTGCTCATCCTCGTCGAGCTCACCGGGATCCGGGGGCTCAATCGGACTGATGACGAAATCGCCATTGGCGTTGAGCCCGTAGGTCGTGCCTTGGGCGACTCGAAAATCGGGGCTGCAGCGAAGCGGGGTGTCAGCATCGGCGTCCTTGTTGCCGTCCTGATAGCGACCACAGTGCAGCTCGCCGCTTTCGTCCACGTCCAGAAAGTGAATCGTCGTGTCGCCGCGAACCGGCAGAAATAACCGCTCCGGGGTGGAAAGGCCGTCGCGCTGGGCTATCCGAGCGTCAGCTCCATCCGTAGGCTCACAAGGATACAACCCGTCAGCCCCCTCGCAGGGTCGAGACGTGAGCATCGCTTGAGTGGCAAAGGCAGCGATTTCAGCGGCGTCCGTGATCGCCGAAGGGCCACCATCCCAAGGGTCACCGAGCTGAATGGCGGCGCAACGACCGGGGGCAACCGCGAGACCAGAGGAGTCCTTTTCGCCAAGCACGCCACAAGGCCGCGCATCGGCTGGGTCCACGCAGAAGTAACTCGGCTTTCCGCCATTTTCTTCAGAGTTCGAGACATCGCAAAACGTTCCGTCCGAACAATCCACGTCCGCTCCGCAGGGGGTGGGGCTCAACTCTCTGATGCGCTTGAGGCTGAAACTGCGAACGGTTCCCTGTGAATACTGGAGATCGAAATCGCTGTTCACCACCAAGAGATGGTCAGAGGCCTTGCTCAGAGCGAGCCCAACCGGGAAGTAGACCTCACACTTGGTAGGGTCAGGGCAGTCGGTAGCGGAAACGCCATCGCCAGCGGGCACACACCCCGAGGCCGCAAGCGCGGCGATCGAGGCCAAAATCCGGTTCTTGGTAAAGGACTTGGTCATGCGAGAAAGCGGCCTACTGCTACCGACGAAACGACGCAGAAGAAAGCCCTGTGCCCGTTTTTCCAAGTAAAGTTGGAATCAAGCCCAGAATGGGCCAATTTCGGCAATTCCGTGCGCTCCGGGGTCGGTCGTGGCCTGCCCGAGGCTCAAAGCAGCCATCGCGACTCACTCGCGCTCATCAACGCCGCTCAGGAGACCCAGCGGCGTGCACTTAGTTTTCTGTCGGGCGCTGTCAGCTCAGCCGGGCGTCTGTCAGCTCAGCCGGGCGCTGTCAGCTCAGCCGGGCGCTGTCAGCTCAGCCGGGCGCTGTCAGCTCAGCCGGGCGCTGTCAGTTAACCCAGCTGATCAAAGATCAACGATAATGACTCCTCGTACAGGCTCGTCCTGCTGGGGCGAAACGCTGGGAGTGGGTTCAAAGGGAAGTCGCTCAATAGGAAGCTCCAAACGGGGCCTCTCTTCTTGAGACTGTCGTTCCTCTCTCTTCCGAATCTGTTCGATGATGAAGGGCGGGAGCATAGAGCCTCACTGGGGGGAAATGGGGGAAGCGACACCGACCCCATGACAGAATCGGCTTGATCCAACTGTAACCACCCCACACGCATACGCAACTCTCACATTTCGCTTCATCCGGTCCTCTTCGCCCCTTGAACGCGAAAACGGCTGGTTTGACGGAAGGGTTAGCCGAATCCTTTAAGAAAATTCTAGGTGCGACAATATCGCACTGAAACATGGGCCTCCCCTGATTGACCATCAGCCAGAATCTCCAGGAAAAGTACCCGACTTGCAGGGCTGGGGGACCTCCGTGGTAGCTTGCTGCTGCCTGTGCACTCATGAAACTGCCGAAAACGAAGAATCTGCTCACGGCAGGCCTGGCCCTGCTCGTGATCGGGACGTTGTCCAGCTCAACTCCTGCGCAGGTGGGCGATACAAAAGAGCCGTTCGCCACTTCATCCGCGAATTGGGAAGGCTATTCGGAGTTCGTGCGGCTCGCCCAGCGGCAACTTGGCACAAAGCGGGTCCGCCTCACGACGCAGCTGGACTTCGACACTCTTAGACCTGGCGACGCCGTAATCATCGTCCACCCCCTCCAATCCCTCGACGATGCATCGCTCAGCGCGTTCCTTGCTGACGGCGGCCGGGTCGGACTGTTGGATGACTACGGCCAGGGAGAGAACTTGCTACGCAAGTTCGACATTCGCCGTGTTCCCGCGCCTCCGGATCCGGAACGAAGGCTCCGTGCCAATCCGGACTTGGCAATCGCCGTACCCTCAATTCAGTTGGTGGCCGGTGCAGAGCGAGGTCGTCACCCGATGACGGAGCACGTCGATCAGGTGGTCACCAACCATGCTGTAGCCTTCAGGCACCCAGATCTGACCTCCGTTTTGGAGATCCGAGACACCGCCGGTGGCGCAGGCAGCATCGCCGTGACGGGAGTGATCGCCAACCAGGGGCGACTCTTCGCTCTGGGCGATCCCTCAGTCTTCATCAATCTGATGATGCGCTACCCCGGCAACCGACAGCTCGCGGAAGGTCTGATTCACTACTTGGTCGCGAGAGCGCCCTCGGACAGCGACGCTCATGCCCAGGAGACCGGTGCCACTGCTGAGGATGAGGTTGACGCAGAATCGGTAGAAGAGTCGCAAATCATCATTGTGGCGAATCACTTTGATCAAGTGGGTCACTATGGAGAAGAGGATTCCTTCCTGAGCGAGCTTCGGAAGAAACTCGACGAACTCATCAGTTCGACAGCCGCCATTGAAGAAAACGGACTTCCACCAGGTCTGTCGCTCGCCCTGGCTGCAATGTTAGCCCTTTGGCTTTTTAGTTCACAACTCAAGAGCCATCTAAGAACCCCTCAGCTGGTGGGTTACGGATTCGCACGACCACCGGCCTTAGCGGCGCAGACCGGCTTGGGCGCACGCGCCTTGGTCCTGAGTTCAGCACGCGCCAACCCTGTCCTGGCTCTTCTCGAACTCGACGGAGCCGTGCGAGAAACGGTCGCCCGCCGACTTCAAATCAATCCATCAGGCAGCATGAGCGAGCTGCGTGAAAAATTCGCTGCAAGTGGGATTTCGGCAGAAGATGCCCGTGATCTTGCTGAACTACTCAGCCAGCTCAGGGGCTTCGGACAAGGCCTCACTCAAGGAAAAACGAAGAAGCCTACCGACAGCGAGCTGGAGAGGCTACATGGCAGAGCTATGCGGCTACTCAGTGAGCTCGAACGCGTGGGAGGAAAATCTTGACCGCCGAACTTCAGTCCCAGGAAATCAGCGAAGTCCAAGGCCGATTGGACGATGTTCGCCGCCAAGTCAGTCGGGTCTTCGTCGGCGGAGCTGGCGCCCTGGATGTGTTGCTTGTTGCCCTACTAGCTCAGGGACACGTTTTGCTCGAAGGTGTTCCGGGTGTGGCGAAGACCACTTTGGCTAAAGCGTTCGCTCGTTCACTCGGTTGCGACCTGAGGCGAGTGCAATTTACGCCCGACCTGCTTCCGGCGGACATCACCGGGACGTACGTGCTTGATCCACGCACGGGAAACTTCAGCCTGCGTAAGGGGCCTGTCTTTGCGAACTTGGTTCTTGCCGATGAAATCAATCGCGCGCCCGCCAAGACCCAATCGGCCCTGCTCGAGGCCATGCAGGAACGCCAGACAACGATCGAAGGAGAGCAGCACCTCTTGCCTGCACCCTTCATGGTCCTCGCCACACAGAACCCAGTCGATCTAGAAGGCACCTACCCGCTGCCGGAGGCGCAGCTTGACCGCTTCTTGGTACGGCTCGTCCTTGGCTACCCTGAAGAAGGCGCGGAAGTCGCCATGCTACGCGCCCACAATGTGACGCCCCCCGAAGCAGAAGTTGTCTTGAGCGCCGAGAGCGTGACGCGACTTCAAGAGCTGGCGCGACGCGTCCACGCAGAGGCGGAGGTGATTCATTACGCGGTCAGCCTATGCCGCGCGACGCGCGAAAACGGGCGCGTGATTCTCGGTGCCAGCCCCCGTGCGTCCCTCGCCCTCCTTCAAGCGAGCAAGGCCCAGGCACTCATTTGCGGACGTGGTTACGTGACCCCAGATGACATTCGCAGTGTCGCCTCCGCCGTACTCGCTCATCGCTTGATTCTGGTACCGGATCTTGAAGGCGACGAGGAGGCTCGCCAGGCCGTCGTCCGCGATGCGCTCGAACGCATTCCCTACAGTCGAGCCGCCCAGTAGGATGCGTCGACTGATTCGCTGCCCCTGCGACTCAGAAAATTGGACTGCCGCCCCCTGACGCAGACGGCATGGGAAACGCTTGGCCAAAGGTAAAGAAGACAGCCCCAGGCCAGGCCCCGTACCCAGGACTGAGCGGAAACCCCCAATCAAGTCGTAGGACGGTGCGATCCGCTTGCGGAAAAAGGATTCGCACACCCGCTCCAACACTTTGAAGCAGCTTGAGCTGTGAAAACTCATTGCTGGCGTCGCCGAGATCATAGAAAGCCACGAGGCCCACTTGCGCCGAGAGGATATCGATCGAGTCCGTACGAAACTCCGCATTGGTCACAGCAATGTTGCCTCCCTGCGCAGCTTCTAGGCCTGGAGAATAGCCGCGGAGCCGATTGTCCCCGCCGAGACGAAAGCCAAGAAGATTGAGATAATTTTGGTAGCGATAGCCAACGAATCCGTCGAGATGCAAGCGACCGATGCCAACATGAGGAAAAATCACCCGCCCCTGGGCCGAGAAGAAACCTTCATTCTTGCTCTCGTTAGCAACCACAACCCGATTGCTGAGCCCCACCCGGATGAGTCCCCCTCCTAGCTCACTCGTGTATCCAGCTGAGACGCGGGCACCCACAAGATCACGCGACGAACCCAAAGCCTGAGCGCCACCAAACAGGGTCGTTGACACATCGTAGCCCAAGCGCCAATCCTCCTGAATCCCAAGGCTCTCCACGTTGAGACCCCGATAGAATCGGGTTTCGAAGACTTCAAGTTCAACGTAAGGGCTGATCAACGTGTCGCTGACTGGGAGCCAATCTTCTTCAAACGCGTCAAGCACCTCTTGGGAAATGTCATCGTATTCGGGCATGCGATAGGCGCGACGATCAACACTGACCCCGAATGTCAAATTCGTTTTGTGAGCAAGCCCAAACGAGCGAACTCCATAGTAGTTCCCGCCAATCAGTTCGGCATCATAAACGAAGGGCACTTGTTCGATTCCGCCGGGAACCGCGTAGGACTTCATCTCCAAGTTACCTCCCTCGAAAATGCGACGCGTGTTGATGTCCCAATCCAAACTGGAGAAGTACGACCACTTAGATTCCCGCGAGTAAAGCGGCAATCCAAAGTAGAAAGAACCGAAACTCCCCTCGCTCTGGCCGCTTTCACGTCCCATGTGGATACCTCCGGAGAGTCCCACCTCAAACAGCGAACCAAACATGAAGGGATAAAGCAAAGTCCCCCCCACTGCATACTGATCCTGAGTCAGCTGAAAGAGCAAGCCAAGAGAAGCTCGGGTCCCCAAAAGATTCTCTTCGGTCGGATTGATGAGTAGCGACTTCAATCCACCCGTTGACCCCAGCTGGATGTCCGAGTTGAGGCGCAGGCTCCACACGTCTTTTACGACGACAAGCAGGCGGATGGTACCAGGTCGTGAGCCTTGAACCGCGACAACATTCGCGACGGAAAATTGACGAATTGCGCGCAGGTTGCGCTCGGTCTCAAGAACGCGCTGAAGATGCCAAGGTTCTCCCACATGGCTCAGCACTGATTGCTGCACCACCCAATCCTGGGTCCTCACGTGAAAGATATTGAGAAAGTTGGGCAGAGGGTCGCGGTCGTCCAGTACTTCGGCGACGTACATCGCGATCTCTTCGATGGTCTGACCCTCGGGGTGCGTTTCTTCTTGCCATCCGTAGTGCTCAAGGGCTTCGGCGATCAGCGAATTTTCAAGCTCCGATCTCTCCTTCTGCTGAGCGGTCTGCCCCAGCACCACTGACGCAGAGGTCAGACTCAGCCCGCAAGCGAGGCACCCCGCCACAGCAAGGCGCAGAAGAATGAAAGACTTCTGCTGCCCCCATGACTTGGCAAAGAAAGGAAAGAAAGGCACCACTCGGGACAGTATCAGTGGAAGCGGGATGAGTGCTATGGTCTGAAACGTGAGATTGCGCCCCACTCTGAGAGCAAGCCACCTGTCGATTGGTGGAATTCTTGCCGCCGCCGCGGGGATCGCTGGTTCCCAACCGGCGATGGTGGCCTACGGCGCTGCGATGCTGAGTGGGGTGGCGCTATCCCGAGCACTCACAAGAGTCAGCGTTGCCCGCGCCCGCAGTGCCGGCTTTGAAATGCTGTGGAACAGCCCCGACACCCTCAAACGTGTCACGCGTGGGATCGAGACAGTTCTTCACGCTGAACTCCGCAATCGTGACAATCTTCCGACGCGTTTTCGTAATCTCCAGGTAGCCCACTCCCCTTCCCTCGACGTCACCTGCTTCCCACAAAATGGAGAGGTACCCGCGCGGGGAAAGCTCACGTTGACGATTAAAGTTCGGGCCCAACGCGTAGGCTTCCACGGGCTCCACAACATCACACTACAAACGATACGCGCACCCGGGCTCTACACTGTCCCGCTTTCGTTTTCGAACCCTTTCGTACTTGAGGTGCTGCCCAAACCAATCCGGCTCGGTCTTCCCGGGGCATCAGGTGGACGCACCCGCAATGCAGCATCAATGTCTCGTGCAGGTCGCAGAAAAGGAGAAGGAACGGAACTACGCGAACTTCGCGAGCATCGCCCCGGTGATCCCTACAAGAAGATCGCATGGAAGGCCTCGGCCCGCAGGGGCCGCCTCTTGATCATCGAAAAAGAACAGGAACAGTCCGACGTTGTTTGGCTGGTGATGGACGCTTCAGTCGACAGCGCGTCCGGCGTGGTAGGCCTTTCGGCCTTAGATCGGGCGATTGATGAAGCAGTCAGCACCATTGACGCGCATTTAGCGAGGGGAGATTCGGTAGGGTTGGCGCTCCTCGGAACGAGAAATCTGGCCAAAATTCCACCGGGGCGCGGCCCCCGTCACGCAGCTCAGCTGATCTCGGCCCTGACCCTCGATTCGCATACAGCAGACGCCGATCGGAGTGATTGGGACGAAAGCGATGTTGCGCGCCGGGCACTAGAACACATAGGGTCGATTGACGGACGTGCCGAAGGAATCCGCCCTTTCGAGTACGAAAAAATTGCTCAACTCGCACAAACACTCATGGCACAGGCTCCCGCTCAGCCCAGCACGCCTTGGTCCGCTTCACCCACCGATCGCATCCTGCGGCGCTATCTGCTCGCCTTTGGAATTCAACCTCCTCCGCGCAGCACTTCAGATCGCCACCACGTGGAACGCAATATCGCGAACCTGCTCGTCGAACTGCAAGCCAAGCGCCCGCGCCCCACGCTCATTTATCTGTTCGGCCGCCCTCCTACTTTCGAAACCCCGAAGCAGCTTCTTCAAGCTCTCCAGCGCATCCCCAAGAAGCGAACCGAAGTGCGATTTCACGCGATGCTCGACTCGGCTGAGTGGGAGCATCCGGAGGCGACTCAGCAAGATTCTCGCAAGCACAATGTCCGCGTTCAATTGGTGCGCGACGCACTCATCCACCGCCAGCGCATCTCGGCGGAAGACGGGATGAAAGAACTCTTGCGCCTGGGCGTGAAGACGGACGCCGAGCGCTACAAATTTCGAATCAAGGATAAGCTGAAGCTCAAGCAAGGGGGCTGAGCCTCAGGCTCAGTTCCCTCGCACTAAGTAGAGCGCTCGATCTGCGAGAACTTTTTCGCTCCACACCACCCGAATATTCCACACCCCCAATTTCGCGTCCTCGGGAAACTCCACGACATGGTCCAACTGCGTTTGGCCGGGGGGGATCTCCAAGCTGCCTTCCTCCGTGACGCGCCGACCGGCGGGACCTGGCTTGACAATTTCATACGAAACTTTTCGCTCTAACTGCTCAGCCTTGTCATCGGCTGGGGGAAAGATGACTCGAAAACCGAAATGAGGAGGCGTGACCGGGGACACCTCAATCGACTTGAGGCGCTGAATCTGACCGCCATAAAACACCCCCACCTCGACTTCCGGGGCCTGCTCAGCGGGTGCGCTTTGACAAGCAATCATGGCAACGCCAACGGCCAATGCGAAGTGTCGCCGTGCAAGGCAGACAATGTGGCGAGGCAAGTTCACTCGCCCTCGCTTTGTTCGTCGCCTTCCGCTGGGTCGGGGGCGATCCCCTGCTGCGCCAGCTCAACCTGAAAGAGTCTGCCCATCTCGGCAAACTGCTCCACACTGAGTGTTTCCCCGCGCTTGTCGAGCTCGATCCCCGCGCGACTTGCGAGTTCAGCCAGCTGCTCAGCAGGGAGCAACGCTTTCCAGGCATTGCGCAAAGTCTTACGACGAGCCGCGAAGGCGCCTTTGACAATCTTGCGAAAAGCACTGTGCTCTTCAGTGAGTGCTTTGTCGCGGCGCGTGAGCACAACCACCGCTGAATCAATTCGAGGAGCAGGATGAAATGCCCCAGGCTTGATCACAAAGGCTCGCTTCACCGTAAACTGAGCCTGAACAAACACAGTGAGCGCGCCGTAGGTCTTCGTACTCGGGGAAGCCGCGAGACGTTCAGCGACTTCCTTTTGCACGAGATACACGGCTCGTTCGACTTGCCTTCCGAGCTGGACAGTTTTTTCAAGAAGCGGGCCGGTAATCTGATACGGAAGATTGCCAGCCAGCACCCAGCCGCCACCTTGGCAGCGCTCGGCATTGTCAGCAAAGGTCTGCGCCCAGTCGAGACTCTTGGCGTCCGCCTCAAGGACCTTGAGCCGATTCGAAGCAATTTGCTCTTGGAATATGTCGCCCAGGGCCGGAACGAGATCACGGTCACGTTCGACTGCCGTGACGTAGGCCCCGCGAGCGAGCAGTTCATCCGTGAGAGCGCCCAAACCTGAACCGATCTCAAGGATATTCAGTCCCGGCTCAGGCGCGGCCAGCTCCGCGATTTTTCCCGCCTGATTTGCATCACTCAAGAAGTTCTGACCGAAGGAATTCTTCGGGGTCAGACCATAGGTGCGGAGAAGTTGGACGGGCGATGGAAGTGACAAATTTCTGGACGTTCGGCGGCTTCAAGAAATTGAGAAAGCGAGACGCGTCCGAGAATCAGGAAGCAGCTTCCTCAGGAGGGTTCTCTTCCTCTTCGGCCGCATCCAGTTGCTCCAAAGTGTAATCTGCATGAGTCAGCAGACGCATTTCCTGCTGAAGAACGACGGTGGCGGGAGGCGGATCGCCATACAACTCGAGTCGCGTCGCTGCCCAACGAGAACGAGCGACCAGCGCTAGCTTCTCGGCCATCGTTGCGTCGGGTGAAACCGCGTCGATCTCGTCAGTTGCTTCCTTGAGATCCTTTCGAGCAACAATCGGGTCGACATCCGCCTTAGCCATAAAGCGATCGGTAATCACGCGTGCCTGGTCATCCGCTACTTTCACGAACCCAGGGCCAACTGCCACGCCACGCTCCTCACCATTCAGAAGATAAGTGAGAACGCCTGTCTTAAGCCCCGCCAACAAAGGACGGTGAGCAGGCAAGACGCCGAACTGTCCTTCAACACTCGGCGCCGTCAACTCGTCGACTTCTTCTGAGAATTTCACACCTTCAGGTGTCACGATCTCAAGATGAATTTTCCCTGCCACGCTAATCTACTTTCGGATCTACTGTCAGTTACGGTTGTTACTCAAGAAACAACGCTGCTCAAGAAGCGATGTCGCTCAAGAAGCGATGTCGCTCAAGAAATCGATTGGTCTCAGAAACCAATCAGCTGACCTTCGCCAATTCCTTGGCTTTGGCCTTAGCCATATCGATGTTTCCGACGAGGTAAAATGCCTGCTCCGGGAGATCATCAAGAGCACCTGAAAGGATCTCCTTGAATCCAGAGATGGTCTCCTTGATCGGAACATACTGTCCCTGCAGACCAGTGAACTGGGTTGCCACGAAGAAGGGCTGAGACAAGAAGCGCTGCACCTTACGGGCGCGCGCGACGATCAGGCGATCGTCTTCCGAGAGCTCATCCATGCCGAGAATAGCAATGATGTCCTGGAGATCCTTGTATTTCTGCAAAGTCTGCTGCACCTGGCGCGCCGTTGCGTAGTGCTCGTCCCCAACGACGTCCGGAGAAAGCATGGTGCTGGTCGAATCCAAAGGATCCACCGCAGGATAAATGCCGATCTCTGAGATCGCGCGGCTCAAAACCGTGGTCGCGTCCAAGTGGGCGAAGGTCGTCGCAGGGGCAGGATCGGTCAAGTCGTCCGCAGGAACGTAAATGGCCTGAACCGAAGTAATCGAGCCCTTGGTGGTCGAGGTAATGCGCTCCTGAAGAGCACCCATCTCGTTGGCAAGCGTTGGCTGATAGCCCACCGCGCTCGGCATACGGCCCAAGAGTGCTGACACCTCGGAACCGGCCTGAGTGAAGCGAAAGATGTTGTCGACGAAGAGCAGAACGTCCTGTCCAGCTTCGTCGCGGAAGTATTCAGCACAGGTGAGCGCTGACAACGCCACGCGAGCGCGCGCTCCCGGAGGCTCGTTCATCTGACCGAAGATCAGTGCAGTCTTACTCAACACCGGCTCGCCGCTCTCAAGCTGTGACTCCGACATTTCAAGCATCAAGTCATTGCCTTCGCGGGTTCGCTCACCCACACCAGCGAACACCGAAACACCGCCGTGAGCTTTCGCCACATTGTTGATCAGTTCCTGAATCAGAACCGTTTTGCCTACTCCAGCACCTCCAAAAAGGCCGATCTTTCCGCCCTTACGATAGGGAGCAAGAAGGTCAATGACCTTAATTCCCGTCTCGAATACTTCGACCTTGGTACTCTGGTCGACGAACTTGGGAGCTGGCCGATGAATGGGCCAGTGATGCTTCGCATTGACCGGCCCACATTCGTCCACAGGCTTTCCGACGACGTTGAGCACGCGGCCAAGAGCTTCGGGACCAACGGGAACCATGATCGGAGCGCCGGTGTCGCGTACTGCTGCGCCGCGCACCAAGCCCTCGGTGGACTCCATGGCAATCGCACGCACAGTTGACTGACCAAGATGCTGGGCGACCTCAAGAACGAGGTTGTCCTTTTCATCAGAGACGTTGGCATTCGTCACCGTCAGAGCGTTGTAGATCTTCGGGAGCTGCCCGGGAGCAAACTCCACATCGACAACCGGACCAATTACCTGGGTGATCTTTCCCACAGCTGCTTCAACCATCGTTCTGAACTCTTCGACCTAATTTTGTTGTTGCGAGTATTTCTAGTGCCGTCATCAACTCAACCTCGACCCGAAAAATCGGGTGGATCAAAGCGGGTCGGCGAAGTTTTTTTGGCCGGCGGATTCCAATAGGGCAGAAGACCCTGAGTGGAAGCGGGCGCCGCGCGTCTACCATGCGCTTAGCCAAGTGCCAACGGCAAGATCAATCGCGTCGTTCTCACTCATCACGAATCAGGGCAGCTTCGGAGCGGTCAAGGGCGTTTTCCCCGACAACTGGGCGTCCAGCAGAGGCCAAGTGCTGCGCTTCCACTGTGAACGCAATACAGAAATGCGCCATCATCTTGAGTCCGAACGTTCCCCAGTTCCTCCCGGGCCGGAATGCGCTATGCGAAACAGTGATCGCGCCAGAGACTATCGACCGAATTCGCGAGCAGGCCAACCTGGCCTCCGTAATTGGGGAATCAGTCAAGCTCGAACGACGAGGTCGAAGCCTCCAAGGACTCTGTCCATTTCATAAGGAAAAGAGCCCGAGTTTCCATGTCAACGAGGACCGTGGATTCTATCACTGTTTTGGCTGCAAGGCTTCAGGCGACGTCTTCAAATTCATTCAGGAGACCGAAGGTCTATCCTTCATTGAAGCAGTGCGATCGTTGGGCGATCGCATGGGCATCGAAGTTGAGAGCGATCTCTCCAGTGAAGAGCAAAAACAGCGGGCCGCTGAAAAACGAAGAGAGCAGGCCCTCTACGATGTCACTAACACCGCTGCTGCCTTCTTCGAAACGATGCTGCTTAAGCACGATCACTCACACTTCGCCCATCGCGAACTGGAAAAACGCGGACTCCCGATGAACGGTCCCGCGGCTGATGTCCTGCGTTCTTTTCGTGTTGGCTACGCCCCGGAGTCCTGGGAAGAGCTCGCGAACCACCTTCGCCGGGCGGGCCACGACCTCAAAGCGGCCGAGGCTGTCGGATTGATCGCCCCCCGTCGTCAAGGTCAGGGCTACTATGATCGCTTTCGTCACCGCCTCATGTTCGCGGTGCTCGACCTACACGGACGCGTTGTCGCCTTCAGTGGCAGAGCTCTTCCCCCTGTTCGGGAGGGTGAGGAAGAAGCTCCGGCCAAATATTACAATTCCCCAGAGTCTCCCATCTATCAGAAACGCGCCACCGTGTTTGGCCTCTACCAAGCGCGGCAGGCACTCCGATCCGGGAAGCCCTGCGTCATTGTAGAGGGAAATTTCGACGTGGTAAGCCTGCATGCCAAGGGCTTCACCCAGACGGTCGCGCCCCTGGGCACAGCGTTCACTCTTGAACAGGGCAAGCTGGTTCGCCGTTTCACTAGTGAGGTCACTTTTCTTTTCGACGGTGACAGCGCCGGACGAAAAGCTACCGTGGCGAGTCGGGAACCTGCACGCGAGGCTGGGCTCAGAGCAAAAGTTGCTCGACTTCCAGATGGCGTGGACCCAGACGACTTTGCGAGGAGCAAGGGGGCGGAGGGGGTCAAGAATCTGCTAGGCGCCGCGAGCGGCATGCTCAATTACCTGATCGAAGAAGTGCTCGACGAAAGGTTCGGCACTGCTGATGCAGTTGGACGCGCAGATAAGATCAAAGAAGTCATTGAACTACTCAAGTCAGAAGATGACCCCAATGTGCGAGCGATGGCCGAGCAGCACGCCGATAAACTCGCTGGTCGCCTAGGTGTAGCCGATGCAACTACATTTCGTACGCTTCGGGACAGTATCAAGCGCGGACTCTCTCAACCCCTACCCGCCCCCTCAGTGCCGGACGCATATGATCCCTATGAGGACGAAGCCCCTGTCAAACGTGGCACCCCAGTCGGTGAATCGATCATTGGAGTCCTGCTCGACTTTCCCGAGCTGCTCGACAGCGAGGAACTACTCGCCTACTCCGGACATATGGAGGGGGACACAGCTGCAGCCGTGGCATGTCTAAGAATGGCACACGAATCGTCCGACGCGGGAGAAACAGGAGTTTCCTCTTCGGGGTTTGGTCATCGCACCATTGGTCGCCTGCCCAGTAGCCTGCGAGCATTTGCGGCCCAGCGACTGGCCGCCCCTGTACATGATGAGATTGAGTTGGCAAGGGTCGTGCTTTTCGCAAACTTAGATAAGCTACGACACGTGGAACTGACAAGACTCTCTTCGTCTGCGCTTGGGGATATCGAGCGCGCGCGGAAGGAGGGCGATTTTGATCAAGAGTTGGCTCTCTTGAAAGAACAAGATCTGAGGGCGCGCCGTCGGCGTGGATTGTGAGTGAGGTGTTTGTGGCGGTAGCGAAGAGCAAAAAAGTGACACCCAAGTCGAAGACAACCAAGACGACTAAGTCCAAGTCGAGCGCGGCTGCGTCGAAGAAGTCAAATTCGGAAGACTCAGAAGGGAATGAGGCTGCGAGCGCTGACGACTCGGATGCGTCTGAGAATTCGGATTCCGACGATCTTGCGGACGACGACTTTGATGAAGACGAAGAACTCAGCAAGCCCAAGATCAGTTCGAAAGACGTACTTGCCGCTCTAGTCAAGCGTGGCAAAGAACAAGGTTACCTCACCTTCGATGATATCCAGGACCGGATGGACTCCTTAGCTAGTGATCGCAAGGTCATGGCTAAGTTGATGGCCGAGCTTGAGAAAGCGAAGGTCGATTTGTTAGAAGAGCCCCCCGGAAAGGCAAAGGCCGCGAAGAAAAAGGTCGTTAAGAAGAGCGACGAAGATCTCCTGCGCAGTACTGACCCGGTGCGCATGTATCTCCGCAAAATGGGCACCGTTCCGCTACTCACCCGCGAGGGCGAGGTGGAGATTGCCAAGCGCATCGAGCAGGGCGAAGACGCTATCCTGGAGGTCGCACTTCAAGCGCCCATCACTTTGACCGACATCCTTTTGCTTGGCGAAGAACTTGCTGAGAAGAGGCTGAAGGCCAGAGATATCGTCCGCGATTCGGACGAAGACGAGGACACATACGACGACGCCGAAGTTGACAGACGAGTGACTCGTCAATTCGACAAGGTACGTCGGCTCGAAAAGAAGATCACAGGTGCTATCGAGTCGGGAGCCGACGAGACAGTTGCAGATGCACGGGCGCAGATCATCGATACCCTGAAGAAGATGCGCTTCAACAAGAGAACGATGGACCGCATTGTTCACCGACTCAAAAGTCGCATCGACCAAGTATCCGCGGCGGATATGTTGATCCGAGAATCAGAGCGACTTGCGAAATGCGATCGCGCCACGCTGGCTAAGCAGCTGCAGGCATCGAAGCAGTCCCCCGCCGCCGCAAGAGATTTTGCAGGTGATTTGCGGATCCCGGTTGCGCACCTCGAACGAATTGAAAAGACGCTGTTGGACGGGTCGGTTCTGATTGAGCAGGCCGAGGCTGAGTTGGGCATTTCCGTTGACGAAATGCTTCAGACTTACAAGGAACTTCTTTCAGCTGAACAACGAGCCGAACGAGCCAAGGCTGAGCTGGTCGAGTCGAATCTGCGTCTGGTGGTCTCGATCGCCAAAAAGTACACGAACCGCGGGCTCCAATTCCTCGATTTGATTCAGGAGGGCAACATCGGCCTGATGAAGGCGGTGGACAAATTTGAGTATCGCAGAGGCTACAAGTTTAGCACCTACGCGACTTGGTGGATTCGCCAGGCGATCACGCGCGCTATCGCGGACCAGGCGCGGACCATTCGCATTCCTGTTCACATGATCGAGACGATCAATAAGCTGATTCGGACCTCACGTTATTTGGTGCAAGAGCTGGGGCGTGAGCCCACTCCGGAGGAAGTTGCCGAAAAAATGGAGCTTCCTCTCGACAAGGTGAGGAAGGTTCTCAAGATTGCCAAGGAACCGATCAGCCTAGAAACGCCCATCGGCGAAGAAGAAGACAGCCATTTGGGCGACTTCATCGAGGACAAGAACGCAGTCAATCCCGCGGAGGCGGTGATCAGCCTCAACCTGAGCGACCAAACGCGAAAGGTGCTCAAGACGCTGACTCCGCGCGAGGAGAAAGTCTTACGTATGCGCTTCGGTATCGGTGAAAAGAATGACCATACTTTGGAAGAAGTTGGTCAAGACTTTGAAGTGACGCGTGAACGCATCCGGCAAATTGAGGCGAAAGCTCTGCGCAAGCTTCGGCACCCAAGTCGTTCGAAGAGTTTGAAGACCTTCGTCGACTGAACTCACCCCTTGTCGCGGGTAAAGGCCCTGAGCGACCACGTCTCCGGTGAGACGCCGCGCGTCACTGCAATGCAGCTACACCGGAAATGGCGCGCTACTCGACTAGCTGATTACTTAAGAGACAAGCCCGGGAAGGTCCTGACGGAGGGCGTCGTAAAAGCATTGCGGCAAAAGACGTTCAATCAGCTGTTGACGCAAAACAACCGATGATGAAACAACAGGGTGCCTCACAATCACGACGAGGCGCTTTCCCTTGATACCAAGATGAGAAAAGGAGAGCTTCCATGACAATGCGGAAATCTCACATGATTCTAAGAACACTGACTCAGGTAGTCCTGGGAGTTGGAGCACTGACCACGATGGCCTGCGGCGGGCAGATGCCATTCAACGGCCAGATCAACGTAGCCGGCGATCCTCCCCCCATTGAAGCCCCTCCAGAAAAGCCCAAGCGGGTAGAAGTGAAGGCGGACAAGATTCAGATCAACGAAAAGATTCAGTTTGAGCTCGCGAAAGCAGACATCAAATCTGAATCACACGACTTGCTCGACGAAATCGTTCAAGTGATCAAAGACAATCCACAAATCAAGAAGATCGCCATCGAAGGACACGCCAGCTCAGATGGCGACGATGCATTCAACAAGAAGCTCTCAGACGACCGCGCCAAGTCGGTGCGTGCTTACTTGACCGGACACGGTATCGCCAAGGATCGACTTACCGCTGAAGGCTTCGGCGAGGAAAAGCCAATCGCCAGCAACGACACCGAAGAAGGTCGAGTTGAAAATCGTCGCGTGGAGTTCAATATTACTGAACAAGACGCGCCAAAAGCTAAAGCGGAATAAAGGAGAGTCGACGTGAAAAAGACAATGAAAATCGCACTCGTACTTCTTGCCGCCGCTTCCTCGTGGGGCTGCCAGTTCCATGCGCGTTCAGCAGAAGATTACGCAAAAGAAACCAAGGATCTTCTCGCGAGCAAGAGCGACGAGATCAAGTCCTGCTACGACGAAGTTCTCGCTGCAGACCCCAAAGCAAGCGGCGTTGTAGCGGTGGACTTCAAGGTCGCCCCGAAAACCGGCGAAATTCAGGAACCGAAAATCAATGCCGACAAGACAACTGCGCCTGACGCTCTCGGACAGTGTGTGATCACGGCCATGGACGGCCTTGCACTCGATCCGCCCGACCAACGCGAAGGGGTCGCCTCGTTTACCTACGACTTCGAAGCCAACGCCCCGAAGAAGATCTGAGTATCTCCTTCAAGGCGAAGTCCTCAAAAACCCGAAGCCCAAAAGGCTTCGGGTTTTTTCGTGCGAATCCCAAGCGCCGCCGGCTACCGCTTCAGTTTGCCGAAGTAAGTTGATCGATAGACCAGAATGGCACACACCACCTTACTTGAGGTCAAAGTACCCTGAGCAGAAAACCCAACCTTCGCCGACTCAATATCTCAGAAAGCTTGTACCGTGAGGCTCCGAAGAACTCCCGTCCGGTAGAATTCTCAACCCAAATTTGGCATCTTCAAAACACGCATGTCTGCGCCCCCATTGTTAGGAAGTGAACCGGCCACAGCCACCGCCACGGTCTCTGTCGCCACACCTGTTGCGCCATCTCCAGGTCTTCCCCCACACTTTGAAACTCTGCGTTCCCTTGGTTCGGGTGGCTTCGGCTCCGTATTTGCGGTTCGCGATCGACGAACGGATCAGAAACTCGCATTGAAGCGATTGGAACGAGCGGACGCCAACTCCATCTATCGTTTCAAACAAGAATTTCGAATCATGCAAGGCCGAAGTCACCCCAACTTGGTGCGTCTTCATGAACTCTTCGCAGTCGACAACTACTGGTGCTTCACCATGGACCAAATCGACGGCGTACGCTTCGACCATTGGATCCTCGGCAATCAGGGAGTCAATAGCGCCACATCAGCGACTCAGTCGACGCAGGATAGTCATTCGGCTAGCGAGACTTTCGTTCCGGGCGACAACACGGCTCAAGACAAGAAAGCCCCCAGCTATGATGCGGCGCCCCTCAGTACTCGAGTCGGTCGGCTAGGCAGCGCGCAGCCTAAGCTATTTCACGAAGCGCGACTTCGGGAGTCTTTATGCCAGCTCGTCCAAGGCGTGCTCGACCTGCACGCGGCGGGCGTGCTCCACCGAGACCTCAAACCAAGTAATGTTCTGGTCGAGCCCTCAGGAAAACTTCTGATCCTTGATTTCGGTCTAGCGCTCAATCACCAACAAGGTGAACCACACGAACTTTCGACCGCCGGAACCCCCGCATACATGTCTCCCGAGCAGGCTCGAGGCTCCCAGCTCACCATGGCCAGCGATTGGTATTCCGTCGGGGTGATGCTCTATGAGGCGCTCACTGGCCGCCTGCCCTTTGGGGGAACCAGCGCAGACATGATTCAGGCGCGACGCACCAGAGACCCGCGTGATCCACGACAAATCGTCACCAATGTACCAGACGATCTCTGTGATCTGTGTATGTCGCTGCTGAAACGTGAGCCTGTCGAGCGCCCCAGCGGTTCGGCGATCTGCGCCCAGGTCGGACTTGCCCCATCGCTTGCCGCCAGCCCTCATCACTTTGCAGGCGGAATGTTTGTGGGACGTGAGGCCGAACTGTCGGCACTCAACCGTGCGTTCGAAGAAACCAAGAAGGGTGGAACTGTCGTAGCCCACGTGCATGGTCCATCTGGTCTAGGCAAGACCACGCTGGTACAAAAATTCATCAGCCAAGTGAGACTGTCCGATGATCTCGTAGTCCTCGAAGGGCGCTGTTACGAACGCGAGTCAGTACCATTCAAGGCGCTGGATGACCTAGTGGACGCTCTCGGTCGCTACCTAGAAAGTCTCAGACCTGTCGAGGCGGCTGGCCTGATGCCCCGCGACACACGAGCGTTGGTCAGACTGTTTCCATCGCTCGGACGGCTCGAATTCTTGTCGGAGCTTCCCGGACGTCCAGCAAGTAGCGACATTCACGAGCTCAGGCGTCGGGCATTCATCGCGCTGCGGGATCTCCTAGCCCGTATCAGCGATACTCGTCCGCTCATACTCGTCCTTGAGGACGTACATTGGGGCGACCGCGATAGTGCGGATCTGGTTCGAAATCTCTTGGCCCCGCCTGACGTCCCCAGGGCGCTGCTGATCGCGAGTTACCGAGATGAAGCCGCGGAAGAAAACGTCCTACTCCGAACTCTTCGCTCTCCGCAGGCCGTAGACTCGGCATGGCAAAGCGTTGACATTGGCCTGGGACCGCTTCCCAAAGACGAAGCAAAGCGACTGGCACAGATCCTACTGGGCGACGCCGAAAATGCTGAAGAGCAGGCACAACTGATCGCAGAAGAAAGCGCACAGAGTCCACTTTTTGTTGCCCAGTTGGTACGCGCAGCGGGACGAAAGACGTCCCGTGGTCCAGACATTTCGATGAAGGGCGTCGTGCTCGAACGTACGCAACAGCTGCCCCGAGAAGCACTTCATCTGCTCCGCGTGTTGTCGGTCTGCAACGGGCGTCTCACCGAGGAACAGCTGGTTCGCTCGGCCGGTCTCAAAGCGAGCATCGTTCCCCCTGCCCTCGACCAGTTGCGCGACGAGCAGCTTGCCGTCGTGTCCACCGCGCGAAGCCAGCCTGAATTCGAGGTAGTTCATGACAAAGTGCGGCAGGCCACTCTCTCCGAATGCCAGGGTGAGGACCTCCGCCAGCTGCACTTATCCCTTGCCCGCATGTACGAGGATTTTAAGGGGGAAGCGGATATCATCGCTCATCACTTCTTAGAGGCACAGGACGAGGTCACGGCCCTCAAATGGCTCACGATTGCAGGCGACCGAGCTGCCGAGGGTGCTGCATTTGACCTTGCGGTCACAAGCTATCAGCAAGCGCAGGAGCTCTGCGAGGATGCCAAGAAACTCGAGATCTTGGAAAAGCTCGCCCAAGCCTTGAGTCGAGCCGGACAAGGCGTTGAATCCGCCGTGACCTATCTGAAGCTGGCCGAGTTGGACCAGACTCACCACTCCAATCACCTGCGCCAAGCTGGCGAACAGTATTTGCTCGCGGGACATGCGCACGAATCTCTGGGAACTCTTGATGAGTTGCTGCGCAAGCATCATCTCAGTCTGCCCCTATCGGGCAAGTCGGCTGTCGCTTCGCTACTCCTGCGTCGAGCGCGTTTGAAATTTCGAGGTTACGCCCATCCGGAAACTCAGGCGTCTGATCTCGATCGAGAAAAAATTGAGGGCGTAGACCTCTGCTGGACCCTGGGCCATGGTCTGGCCGGAATCGATCTCATTCGCAGCGCGTACTACAATACTCTCGGCGTGTGGCTCGCTCTGGAGCTTGGCGAACCGCGTAGAATCGCCAGATCACTTGCTCTGGACGCTGCACTTCGGTCGCTCGAAGGCATGGACAACGTCGCCAGCGCTCAACCAATCTTAGCGCATGCCGAAGAACTGGCGCACCGACACGACGACACTCACGCACTAGGCTGGGTGACGGCGGCGAGGGCTGTCGCGGCATGGACGCGCACGGAGTTTGATGCCTGCGAGGACCTTTGCCGGGAGGCCATTCGACTACTCCGGGAAGACTCCGAGGCGACTTTCCGCGAGATCGGTTCAATTACAGTTTGGTTCATGCTGCACGCGGCGTTTCTGCGTGGGAACCTCGCGTTCGTCGGACAACATGCCCCCGCCGTCGCCCGCGAAGCCGAAGCGCGAGGAGATCGCTACACCCTGTCGACGATTCGCTCTTATGTGCTGGCCTTGTACTGGGCAGTCCAAGGCCAACCTGAACAGGCCCGCCTGGAAGCCGACCAGGCCATAGCGGTATGGCCTAAAGACACCTGGTATCATCAGCACTGGGCTCATCTTCGGGCCCACTGCTTTCTCGATCTCTATGAAGGAAAAGGTGAGAACATTATCGAGCGCACAGAATTAGGGAGGAAGAGGATGAAGGCAACTTTTCAATTGCGCATCCGCACCCCTCGCCTTGAACTCACCTATCTTGAGGGAAGAGGACTCCTGGACCTATGCCTCCTCAAAGGCTTCAACAGCGAAAGACATCGGCTCCTGAAAAAGAAGATTGCTGTCCTTCACCGCGAAGAAAATCGTCTGGCCACCATCTACGCGCGCTGCCTGCAAGCGGCTCTTTCAGTGTACGCTTCGTCTATGCGCTCGGCGGCTACGTTCCTGGACCTGAGCACTCACTTCGCTGAGCTCGGCATGCCGATGCACGAACAAGCAGCCCTCATGCGGCACGGCGAACTTGAAGGCAAGTCCGGTGAAGAATTGGCTAAGACGGCAGCACGTTCCTTGCGAGACATGGGCGTCACGGAACCGGTCCGATTTGCGAATATGTTAGTACCGCGCATGAAACTTAACTCAGAGGTAAGCTCTGCATGAACGAGCCATCAGTCACTGTAGACGAGACCGCAGTGTCACGTATTCGCGGGGAAGATGACGTGATTCCAGGAGTGGTTCTGGTCTTCAGCAGTGGAGAACCCTTGCTAGGCGCCTTGCCTCTCCTCAAATCCGAGATCTTGTTTGGTCGTGGCGGTCTGAGCGGAGTTGAACTTCGCGACAGCTGCATGTCAAAACGACATGCCTCGGTGCGTTTTGAGAGAGATGCCTTTGTCATCGAAGACTTGGACAGTCGAAACGGAACGTTCGTCAATGGTACTCGGATCAGCGAACCTACTAGGCTGAAAGAGCAGGGCGTCCTCCGAACAGGTGAAACAGTTTCGCTCTTGGTCACAGATATTAGGCCCTTTCTGCAGCATTATGTTGATGTCAAAGATGGCTATCTGGTGGGACCTCGGCTGGACCCGGTACTGCAGTTGGTCATGCGAGCCGCCAATGGTGGAGTTCTGCACATTGCTGGAGAGACAGGCTCCGGCAAAGAAATTGCCGCACGCCACTTTCATAGCTTCGGTCCAGGACGCGAAGGGCCATTCGTCGCCGTTAACTGTGCTGCTATTCCAGACGGAGTCGCAGAACGGCTCTTCTTTGGGGCCAAGAAGGGAGCCTATTCAGGAGCCACCGCCGACGCGGTGGGATACGTGCAAGAGGCCGACGGCGGGACATTATTCTTAGATGAAGTAGGCGAGCTCGATCTCAACGTACAAGCCAAGCTGCTCCGAGTGTTAGAAACTCGAGAGGTCTTGGCACTCGGCGCAGCTCGCCCCAAGAAGGTCGACATCCAGGTGTGCTCCGCGACTCATCAAGACCTTCGTCAGGCTGTCGCCGATGGCAGCTTCCGGGAAGACTTATTTTATCGCCTAGGGCGCCCGAAGGTACTGGTCCCGTCACTGCGCGAGCGACTTGAAGAGGTTCCCTTTCTTATCGACCGACAAGTTCGATCTATCGACTCCAATCTCGTCGCCCATGCGACGCTCGTTGAGACCGCCATGCTTCGACCGTGGCCCGGCAACATCCGAGAGCTGCTTGCCGAAATACGAGACGCCGCCCTTGGAGCTCAAGCCCAAGGTAAGAACGTGATCAAGGCAAGCCATCTTGCCGAAGATGCAGGCCAACGTCATGAAAGTCTCCCCGACTCAAGCGGACCAGACAGTAGGGTCGCTCAACTTCCTCCGGACCCTGAGATCGAGGAGGCTCTTCGTCGGTGTGAAGGTAAGGTCGCAACGGCAGCACGACTGCTCGGGGTCCACAGGAATCAGCTGCGACGATGGCTCGAGAAAACTGGTAAGGAGCCGAATTCCTTCGGTTCGAGAAAGGACTAGCGGTTCGAAAAAGGAGAAAAGGAGACTAGCGGTTCGAAAAAGGAGACTAGCCCGCGCGAAAAAAACTAGGAAGCGGTTGGACTTGGCGCGACTCCCCCCTCATGTCGAGAGTTGTGGTAAACTCATTTATTCATGTCTGATTCGCAGTTTGTCCTCGACGACTCACGATTTCCTCTGATCATTTGCACCCTCAGCGGCGCACCGGATGACGCTATGTTTGAGAGTATGTTCGTCGAGTTCGAGAAGACGATGCATCGCCGTAAGCCGTACGTCTTAGTGACAGATGTCCGTGCGTTGACCAAAGTAGCAAACGCCCGACAACGTCAACTGATGTCAGATCGCCTGAAAGCGATTGAGGAAAAGTACGGCTCACTTCGACAGGGATCGGTTCTGATTCTCGAATCATCCCTAGTGCGCGGCGCGCTCACAGCCCTGCACTGGATTATGGGAAGGAGCACGCAAGATCGCATTGCTCCCAACATGGAGGCAGCGCTCGATGAGGCGGAGAAGTTTGCTGCGATGTCCGGTCTCACGATCCCGCCGAGCAGAGTTCGGCTCGCCGGTAGCTAATGCCCCTGTTGAACGTTCACGACTTACTCGCTGCTCGTGATCAATGCCCCGACATTGCCAAGATCGCGCTCAGTTCGCGCAGCACCTCGGCTAGGTAAGGATCGTTGGTGCCTTGTTTCGCATCCATGTAGGCCTTCAAATGCTCAATCGCGTCCGCGTGTCGACCGATGGCCGCAGCTAAGAGGCGATGTGCATTGGGGAGCCAAGCCGGAGGCGGATTTCTCTTGCTGGCAGCCTCAACGGCTAATTCAAGCTGTGCTCGTGCCTCAGCGGGGCGACGATTCGCAAGCAACAAGTCCCCGTATTTGTAGTGCCAAGCGGGATCGACGACAGGTGCCTGGACTGCCTTTTCATAAGCGGACATGGCATCTTGTTCTTTTCCCAACTCAAGATAGGCCATGGCCTTCTGCGCATATGCCTCGGTTCGGCTCGGCGCTAGTTCCAGGGCGCGATCAAGGTCACGCAGCGCATCCACGACCGCACGTTGCCTTACGCGCAATTCCCCGCGCTTCCAATAAGCATCAGCCATCGTGCGATCGAGCTCAATCGCTTTGTCTAGCGACCCTGAGGCGAGAGCCAGATCACCCATTTGAAGTGCTATCCATCCCACATACAGGTGGTGCTTGGCTCGCGTAGGATCGCGCATGACGGCACGCTGCAGGTAACGCTGAGCAGCTGGAAGGTCTTCCCCCCCATTGAGCAGCGCTAACCCCTGACAAAAGTTCACCTCCGCCGAGTTTGCGCGTTCCTCAAGAAGCGGCGCAAGCAGCTTGATCACGGGTTCAGACTGTCCGGCACCCGCCTTTCCACACGCCACGCGTAGCATTAGGTCCTTGTCCTCAGGCGCCGCGGCGAGAGCCTCCTCGTAAGCCTTTAAGGCTTCTTCCGTCTTCCCCGAAGCTTCAAAGAGGTTCCCTCGTTCAAGTGCGAGACCTGGATAATTCGGGCTTTCCGTCTCAACCAAGTCGAACTCCCGAGAGGCTTCATCAAACCTGCGTGCCTGACGAAGTGCGACCCCGCGAGAAAACCGCAGACCAATGTTGTTGGGATCCAGGCGCAGTGCTTTATCGAAATCGGCAACGGCGTCATCAAAACTGCCACGATTGGACGCCAGTTCCCCAAGCGCTTCGTACACGGTAGGATCATCAGGGAATCGTTTTTCAGCCTGAACGATCACCTGATTCGCTTCATCCAAGTTGCCCTTCTGACTGAGTAGGCGTGTCAGCGCGATGTAGCTCAAGACAAGTTCGGGCGTCTCCTCCCCCAACTCGATCGCCTTCTCAAAGGCTTTCTCGGCGTCAGCCTTCTCGCCAATTTCTTCCTTTCCCCGGCCAACCCAGAAGTACACAGCAGATGACTCGGGGTGCTTCTTCACGAGAACATCGAGCACTTTGACTGCGTCTTCTAGCTGTTCGAGTCGCAACTTGCTCTGGACGAGTCCCAAATTCGCTTTGAGATTGTTGGGTGCAGCCTGGACTGCGGCCTCAAACCGCGCCAAGGCTTCGCTAAATCGACCACTCTCGAAGAGTACCTGTGCCAGGCCCATCTGCGCCTGTGGACTTCCAGCGTTCTGCTTAAGTGCAGCTGTGAACGAAGCCTCAGCCTTCGTGATCCGGGCACGTGCCAAGTGGAGTTTTCCCAAGAGAATGAGAGCTTGTACTTGTTCTCCCTGACTTGCTCCTTTGCCCTCGCTGAGCGGGGTGAGACTCTTCACGATCTCTTCGTCCAGATCCCTTCGCTGCAGCTGAATCTCGGCGAGGAGTAGGCGAGCCCCGGCATGTTGCGGATTTCCAGCCAGGGCTGCCTCAATGTGCTCATTCACTTGATCAAACTTCTTCGCCTCTTGGAGCGCGCGAGCCATTCCAAAATGTGCTCGCGGTGTCGCCCCCGCGGCCAAGACGGAAGTCCAGGCGGTCAGTGCAGCTTCGGCATTACCTGCCTCAAGTGCCGATTCACCCACGACAACAGCCTGCTCCGTCCCTTGCTTGATGAGACGAGCGGCTTGGTTGACGGCTTCTGCCGGCTTACCACCAGCCGCAGCCTGAGTAATTCGAGCCAAGTTTAGGTACTCAACCTCTTCCGCTGAAGCTTCTTTGAGCCCATTGATCAGCACCTGTGCTTGCGCGCTGATCTGGGAGGAGGCGCCGAAACGAAGCTGATGCAGGAACCCCAAGTACGCGGCATATGCTGCTCGCGGCTTATAGCGAGGCGCACGCTGCCGACCGCGGTCGATCTCACGAAACGCCAACGCCAACTCATCAGAAGTATCCATGGCGAGACGCCTTTGGGTCGCCTCAATGTCCGACGCCAGATGACTCTTGTACTCATCACCCTTGACCGCATCGATCACCAGATACGCCCCGTACGGTCCCACCTCCGGTAGCATCACCAACGCTCCACCAGCGACAGCTACGAGGATCAGTCCGGCCAGCAAGAATCGGCTACCGCCAGAAATGCCGCTGGTTTTGGTACGAGCTTTTTTCTCCTTCTTCTTGTCCGCTTTCTTGGAGCCCGCGGTCGGCCTCGTCACTGCTGCGGAAGCCGCAGCCGCGTGCCCCGGGAAGGCCCCCCCTGCTGGGGCAGGCGGACGGTCTACATCTTCACCCAAATCGAGGTCGCCGGTCCCCCCATCAAGCTGAACATCGCCATATCCTTCAGCCTGTTGAGCAGGTTCAGCGTCATCTGTCGGGAAGGCATCAAACTCATCGTCGTCCGACCCTCCCCCTTCATCGAAGTTCACCTCGCCGAACGCCGACGGTCCCGCGGGCGGGGGCATGGATTCCGGGGTCGTCGCAGGTCCATGCCCAAATATATCGTCTGCAGAGCCCGCGAAGTCATCTTCAGAGGGCGCAGGCGCGGGGTCGGTGAGATGGAGTCCTCCTAAGGAGCCGCCTCCTGAAGGCTCTCCACCAAAATCAAGTTCACCACTGGCAGCCCCCGAAGCCCAACTATCCGACTCGTCCGATGTGTTGAACGGATCGACTTCGGAGTATTCATCCGCTCGTGAAGGCGGAAGTGCTGCGTTCTGCGGCAACGCACCTGCGTTCTGCGGCAACGCACCTGCGTTCTGCGGCAACGCACCTGCGTTTTGCGGCAGTGGTGCAGAGAGACTGGGGAGTCCACCCGCTGGATTGGGCAGGTTCCCGCCAACGATCGGCAATCCGGCTTCCAAATCGGGAAGATCAGCTTCCAATTCTGGGAGAAAAGAATCGAGATCATCGCTTCCCAAATCCGGCAGGCCGGCATCGATTCGAGCTGGAAGGCCAGCGCTCGGGCGTGCTGGCAAACCGATCGCCTCCGCACGAGCGGGGAGGTCAAATTCTTCTTCCGGTAGATCAGGGAGGTCGACATCCGCTTCTAGATCCAGCTCCTCCAGGTCGACCGAGTCGTCTTCCCCGGCAATTGAGGGCAGCTCGATTCCTGGCGAACGCCCCCCGCGCGAACTCGGCACTGGAAGGTTTTGCTCTCCTTGAGAATCGCTACTCAAGTCAAGCTCATCGATGTCAGCCTCTTCAGGATTGTCGTCATCGAGCGAAGCCAGCTCGAAACCACCACCAGCTGGGGCGACCCCAATCATTGTTTGCTTGTTGGTTCTAGGCGGACCGACAGGTCTTGGAGGCGCGGCAGCTTCCGTCTTGCCTGTCCCCGGCCGGGGTGGCCCTTGTGGCGACGTCTGACTACCTTGCTCGGGCACACCAAGCATTGTCGCCTTGTGGCGCGGCGGACTCTGCGCCTTCCCGCTCGCGCCCAGACCCAGTGCCGCGCCCAGCACAGGGGGCACTGACTGCCCTGGGGCAACAACCTGAAAAGATTCGCCGCACTTGGGGCACCGCATCTTCAGGCCGGTCTTGGGAACGCGACGCTCATCGACTTGATAGGTTGCTTGGCAACTCGGGCACTCGGCTTCAAACATAGTTTCCTCTCTCATGTACCAAGTTCTTGGCCCGATGTGACAAGCCTCATGTGCTAGAGCCTGATTTCCGCGGATTGCTTCAACCCAGCAGCTCTTCGTGCTAGTCGCGCGACCCATGAAACGCCGTTCCCCCGCCATCATCGCCGCCATCCTCGCCCTCGGCATGGGCACCCTCGCCTACCTGGATGGCAAGCGCCTCGAGCAGGTCGAGAGTCAGGAAAAGAGCGAATCTGAGGAGGAGAAGCAGGAGGAAACTGCTGATATTGCAGATGATTCGGGCGAATCCGACGCAGACGAACTCCTTGCCACAGCGGCCGTCGTCCCCCCGGCCCTGGGTTCTTCCCGATTCAATCTCATGCCCGATGGTTCAGCCGTGCCACCTTTGCCCGAGGGTGCCCCGACCAAGGTCAAGCTCGGAGTTGCGATATTTCGCTATCAAGGTGCCCAATCGCCCCCTGAATCGCGCCGAGCCAAAAAGGAAGCCGAGGAACTCGCCAAGAAAGCGATGGCTGCGGCCAAAGACGACTTTATCGAAGCGGTGAAGATGGGCGACATGGGCTCCAACGAAAATATCGGCTGGATTGAGCGGGGCGTACTAGAGAAGTCCGTAGAATATGCGGTATTTACAACAGACAAGGGAACTTTGGCCAAAGCACCCATTGATACCCCGCGCGGTTACTGGGTGGTCAGGCGCGTGCGCTGAGCATCTGGTCAGCTGATCGAATATCCACCATTCTACTAGTTTTTCCCCTGAACGTCTGGCGCGTGGGGTCGGGCTTACATAAAGTCGGACTGGGCTCATCTGGGGGCCATTTCAAGCGATGGCGGCAGGCGTTTCACTACCAAACCCACCGGCGGCTCAGGCGAGCCCGGATGCGGAAACAAGAGAGAAGGGTCTCAGGGCCCTTCGTCTTGAGTTGAGCGAGCAATCTGATCCCAGTGTCCGAGCTCTCCTTCTGCACGAGATCGCGCGCCTTGCAGAACGTCGAGACGACCTCGCTGCCGCTGCACGTGACGAACTCGCCGCAACCAAAGAGGCCGGCGCTTTCGTCGAGCCCCTTGAGTCTCTGATCGACATCGCAACTCGAAGTCGATCAAAAGCGAATCTCGCCAAGCTGCTTGAACGACTAGGAAAACTCAGCGCCCAGCCCGACGACCAAGTACGCGCGTGCATCTGCCTTGCGACGACCTATGCCGCCAGCGGCGAACTCAGTCAGGCTCGCTCCGCGACAGAACAAGGTCTCGAAGAACAGCCAACATCGCCCGTTCTGTGGCTAGCTCTGGAAACGCTCGCGGCACTTGAGGGTGATCGCGCTTTGCTGCTCAAGGCTGCGCTCGGCCGAGCTGCTCATGCCAGAAGTTCGCAGCTTCGTTGCCTATTACTTGAGCGCGTCGCGCGACTCCAAATTGACCAGGGTGAAATCGAATCCGCCTTCGCAACCCTGGCGCAGAGCGCCGCCGAATTGCCTAGCTTCCGAGTGCTTTGCAGCTGGGAACAACTGGCGCTACGCGCCGGTGACCTCGCCCAAGCGAGCCAAGCCGCAGCACAGATCGCGACGATTATTTGGGCCGGCCTTGAAGAACCAGAAGAACGACTGCTCTACGAGATACCCAGCGCTGAACTCAATGAAGGCCGCGCCACCGCCGCGCAAATTCGTGCAGTAGTGTATTGCCTCAAACTCGAGGACCGCGAAGGGGCTCTCGCTCAAGCCGAGAAACTACTCGACGCCACCCCTGACTCGCCAATCGTCCTTTCACTCTGCGCCGCACTGCACAAGGACCAGCAGGATTTCCGAAAGTTCGCCGACGCCATCGGCCGCTTGGAGTCGGCTGTGGCGTGGAGTGCAGAAGATCGCGGCTTCCTCGCGACCATGGGAACACTCGCATCGTCTCGAAATGATGCGACCGAGGCTCAGCTCGAATTCGCCAACCGTGTGAGCGAAGCGATACCGGAGTCTCGTCTGGCAGCGCTGAAGAACTGGCAACAAGTCGAACTTGGCTCTTCCCAAGACGACTTGCTCCAGCTGGTGCGGGCCTGGCGGAAATCAGCCCCGTCAGACGATCTTGGCGCATTCTCACTTTCAGAATGCCTGTTGTTGATACTCGGCGGCCAGTACGACGCGGCCCTCGAAGCCTTGTCAGTCGACCATGGCTCGGCGGAGAACCACGGCTCGTCGGAGGACCACGGCTCGTCGGAGGACCGCGGCTCGTCGGAGGACCGCGGCTCGTCGGAGGACCGCGTCGAGACTTCGAGACCGCTCCGTTCCCTCAAATTAGCGCTGAAGAGAATCATCGCAGAATCCACTGCCAACCTTTCCTTAGAGAGGTCAACGCTGCTCGAACTCTACGGCCTTATCCAGTCAGAAGAAGATCGCCAAAGCATCGGTGCCGAACTGTTGCGCCTCGAATTGCTCGAAGGGGTGCACGAAACAAGTCCCGAAGAACTTCGCGCCGGCACCCCGTGGTCGGATTTGCTTCTGGGCTTGGTGAGTTCGGCCAGTTCTCCATCAATCCATGAGTCAGCAGATCGCGCCTTGCGCGGAGCAATCCATCGAATCGAGCGCAACTCTTCCTGGGACATTGCGCTCAAGGCACTACGAGTATTTCTCGGAACCCCGCTGCAGCAACTAGGAGACACGGAGCAAACTGCCTCACACGGAGTAATGGCCGGCGTTCGACTCAACGAAACCCTCGACTCTGGTTCTCAAAACGATCTGGTCACTCTTGCCCTTTCAGTGGACGACGAGGACCTTCGCTCCACCTGGTTATTGGCTGCGTTTCTTCAACACATTCGAAATTCGGACACGGCTTCCGCGCTCGAGCTTCTCGATCAACATCCCGAACTGGGTGACGTCGATACCGAGAATCTGTTCACCTGGACGAGTTATCGTCAAGCCGCAGGAGATCCCGCAAAAACGCGAACGCTCCTTGAATCCTCCGAACTCGGTTCTGAAGATCGAGCGCTTGACAAAGTTTGCCTAGAGCGGCGCTTCGAGCCGACGAAGCACCTTGAGCTTCCCGGACCTGAAGCGACACCAGCTCAAGTACTGCTTGCCACTCTGCGTGCGGCGATCGAATCCCCGGAAAGTCTCAACGCGCTCATCGAGACACACCAAATGTTCTCCGAAGCGGGGGAAACAGTGCTCCGATTAGCACCTGTCCCCGCCCCTGGCGCGGAATCGGGGCTACTCGCGAATGCTCTCGCGTGGGCGGAAGCCGAGCACTCGGCAACCGCAATGCTGACATTGCTGATCGCCGCTAGAAAAGCTGGCGATATCGAGACGGCGGCTAGAGCAATCTTTCGCATCGCCGAACTCCAAGATTCCGACGACCTCCTCATTTATCTCGACGGTCGCCTTCTTCCGCCAGAGCTTGAAAGTCGTCGCAAGGATCGACTGCTCGAGCTCGTCTATGGGGCTGAAACCTCCAGAGAACCGGAGACCTATCAAGAATCGCAGCCCTCTCAAGGAACACCAGACGCCCCGAGTGCGGACGTGTCCCAGAGTGACGAACCTGTCGGCTCACCACTTCAGGCAGCCTGGGCTCTGGCCGAAGAGTCAGAGAGCGGGACTGCCGAGCGCTACGTTCAGCTTGCACGCCTCCTGGATCCTGAACTCAAAGATCCCGACGCCCAGCTGGCCCAACTTTCAGCAGGTTTCGAATATCTGGCCGAGAAAAAGTTCCAGGAAGCAATTCTCGTATTGGAACCTCTTCTCAATGAGTTGGGCGCTGATCTGACCTACTGCCATGGTCTTCGCATCGCCGCCGAACATATCGGACGCTACGACCTTGAGGCACGCGCGACGAGCGAACTCGCGCGACACGCCCCAGACAACAGAACGTCGTCCGAATATTGGGAGCGAGCCGGACTCATCTACCAGGACCAATTGAACGACCCTCACCAAGCCGAAATTTGTTTCAATGCGGCACTCGCTCGCACTCCCGGGAGTCCTACCGCTTTCGAACGCGTCTATCGATTCGCCCACGCTCGTAAGGATCGACAGCACCAAGTCGAATTGATCGACGCACGTCTCGACACTGCCGAGTCGGAAACCCTGCGGATTGAACTCTATTGGGAAAAAGCTCGATTTTGTCGCATGCTTGGCAAACGTGCCATTGCTTCAAGAGCACTCACCGCGCTGCTCGAGTTAGCACCTGATCATCTGCCGGCTCTCGCCCTGACTGCCGAACTCAACCTGGTAGAGACCAGGTCCAGCGACGCGGTAGATGCTCTTTCGCGCATCGCCCGTCATCCCGACACGCCCGATCAAGAGCGGCGACGAATCGGTCTTTTTGCGGCGGACCTATTGGAACAACTCAAGCGCCCGCGTGATGCTGTTGAACTCCTGCAAGACCTGGAGGGAATGGGGGTCACGACGATTGCCAGCATCGAACGAAAAGCTCGCGCTCATGCTCGTTCGGGTGATTGGGGAGAGGCCTACAACGCCTTTGCTCGCTTGAACGACGAGTTGGATACGCTTACAGCTCGCCTCGACTCGGCAAGAATGATGCTCGCTATACAACGAGATTATCTCAAACAGCCCGATGAGCTCAAGGACGCTGTGCGTCGCGTTCTACGTGACGATCCCGAAGACGCGGACGCAGTAATCTTGGTGCTGCAACTGCGTTTCTCGGAAGACGAACAGCGTCGCCTACTTGAACGTGCGCGCGAATCGAGCCGCCAAATACTCCTCAGCCATCCTCTCAACCCCACCGAGATCAACCGACTCGCGCTGCTCTCGGAGAATTGTGGCGACAGCACTCGCGAGCGAATTTCCCTCGGCGTTCTAGGGCTGACGGGCAAGTTGTCGCAGAACAACGCCGAACGTCTCAGCTCGCTTCACGACCAAATCCCGCGCCGTCCGACCGCTCCCCTGGGCCCCGCCGACATCGAAACGAGCCTCGCACCAGAACTCTGGGGCGCAGTCGGAGAGTTTGTCTCCCTCATTTCCCCCTTCATCGCGTCGCGAATCGAACCGAATCTGCAGGCGCTTGGAGTCAGTGCCATGATGCGAGTCGACGAATTTTCTGACCACCCCCTGCGCCAGTCCACCGCGTCCTGGATGAGCGCACTGCGATTAGGAGATTTTGAACTCTATGTGGGTGGCAGCGACCCCAATGCGATTCGAGCGATTCGTGGAGAATTTCCAACTTTGCTGATCGGTAGGCACGTGGAGAGCCCCCTCAGTCCAGCAAATTATGCTCGGCTGGTTGCCCAGCTCTGCAGCCTTGTGGCTGGTTCCCCTGTTCTTCTCAACCAGGAACCAGATCTCACCCAGGAATGGCTGGCTGCCGCTCGACTGTTGGCGCTCCCCCAATCGCCCCCGAGCGGGGACGTCGCAATCGACGAGAAAGTCCGCCTGCTCTCGGACACGATCCCTCGAGCCACCCGGGAGAGACTCACAGAACTTCAAGATGAGATGACGCGGGCCGGCTTGGATATTCGCAACGCTCCGTTCGGACTGATCCACTCGGCTGCCCGCGCGGCAGTATTCGCTTACGGAGAACCATCGGTTCTCAGGAAGCTCCCGCAACTTCTCCCCGAAGACGAAGATAAGCGCACCGAAATCATCGGAGAGATCATCCGATTTTCACTGTCCGACGACTTCCTTGCATTGCGCAGAAAAGCTGGATTGGAGGGCGCGTGACAGCCACGAAATCTGACAGCAAGCAGGAGGATGGGCTGAGCGAGGAACTGACTCGGCTCTTTGCCGGCGGGGACGACGCAGACGATGATTACGTACCGGGTGAGGCAGACTCACGGCCGCCCCCCGCTCGCCTCGAGATGCTTGACGGGATCGACCTCGCACGGCTTGTGCGCGATGCCGCACATTCCACCGATTCCGCCGCTTCCAAGACTCGTGGACTTGCGATCGCAGGCCAACTCTTTGCCGGTTGCGGGAAGACGGCTGAGGCAGAAGCTGCAATCAGAGAAGCTGCAGAGACGTCACCCAAGCTCGGGTTCGTATCGCTCTTGCTCAGAAAATTTGCGACGAGTTCGTCCGATGGAGCAATCGAGCGCAGCCTCGAGTCTGTCAGTCGACTTGCGTCGCGACCCCAATCACGCCGACATGCTGCCCTCGCCCTGCTCCGTCGCTACTCAGCCTCCGAAGAAACCGAGCAAGCGGGAAATTTCCTGGACCAGACTGCTCGCAGTGATGACGCCGGGCTTCCCATTCTCTTAGAACGCGTCATCCACCGTGTCGTGAGAAACGCGAGCCTCGCTGGAGTTGTACTGCCAGAAGCACTCGAAAATGATTTGGCTTCAGCTTTCGAGGTGATCACCGGACACGCCCTCAAGTCCGACCGTGACGATACGGTCGCCAAGACAGTACCGAATTCGAGTCTCGTCCTGCTGCGTGCGGCGCGACATCTCCACCAAGGCGCCAGCGGTGCAGCACTGCATCCCCTTAGCGCATTGCTTGGCACTGAAAACTCTCCATTTGGGGCAGCCGCGCCCTCCAATGCAGACTTCCTGGAACTCACCTCCTCACTTCGAGCAAGTGAAGATGGTGGTCTCAGGGAGGCGGCGATGCTCCTGCGAGACGCCTATGCCAGCTCGCCGTCGCGACGCCTCCTCAGAACATTGGCAGCCCGCATCGTCGAGCTGAACGACAAAGAATGGCTCACCTCGCTCCTCGAGCAAGCAGATCCCGGTTCAGGAACATTTGCGATTGAAGAGCGCGTGTTACTGGCCACGCTCTGCGGAAAGCCCTTGACGCTCGGAGAAGCCGAACTGGCTGAACTCTCGAAGGACCAACGCACCCTCGCCCACGCACTAGCCCCGCTGAATGCTCCAGCTCTCAATGTCACCAGCGCCGATCTTGAGACACTGCTGATTCAACTCGGAGCGGGCCTCCCAGAACTGCAACCCCACCCCGAACGGGCAAGCGACGCCTACGCAGCACTTGAGGAGCTTGAGCGGCGAGACGAGGCAAGCGAACTCACAAGAGCATTGCGAACCGGAATCTCGCTCTTCAGTGAGTCCTCACTCGACCTGACGCGCACAGTTCGAGATCTCGCTATCGATAGTGATGATGCTCGATGTCAGCTGATCATTGGAGCGCTGTTTGAGCGACTTGGGGCGTCCGAGGAGGCAACTGATGCCTATCAGTCAGCGAGCGTTCTCTCACCGCATTATGCAAGCGCCGCCACCAGGGGTCTTCGTGCACTGTTCGTCCAAAACACAGGCCCAAACCAGAACCAGAACCAGAATGAGACAGCAGGGCTTCACGACATAGTTCGTGTTGTGCAGGGACTGGCGTCCGGGACGGAAGACGAAGGACTGCGCTTTTCTCGGCACGTGAGTCTGGCTCTGACGAAGCATTCGGTGGAGCGAGCCACCGAAACGGCGGAAGCAGCGAAGCAGCTGCTCGACGGTTCCGATTCCTCCTTGCGAGAGCCCGCAGGTTTTCTCGCTCTCGTTGCGGCTCTTCACGCAAAGATCGAGGACAAAGACTTCCTCATTCAGCCGCTCTATGAACAGCTCAACGACCAAGACACTTTCCTCGGAAGAATGTGTCTGATTCGCCAATTGTTTGAGACGGGAAGCTCCACCCGTGCTCTCTCGTACTCGATGCGAAGGAGCCTCCTCGGCGGTGACCCCAGCGAGCGAGCCCTAGCGACTTGGCTAGACTTAGAAGCGGAGCCGGACGGCACGCCGGCGAACCAAAAAGCCGAATCTCCTCCAAGCTATCAAGGAGACAGCGTAGACCTCGTTGACACTACGACTCAGGTAGAACGGCTGATTACCTCGATGACCCAGCTAGCCACAGGCGACTTTTCAAGAGCGGCGGAGTCGCTTCGCGCTCATGCGAAATCCTTCGCTGGACTCATGGAAATCGGCCAGGATCTCAGTGAAATCGAAGGGGATGCAAGTCGACTCTCGCCTGTCTGGTTGGACCGAGCACAGTCGACAGACGACGACGACGCGAAACGCTACGCCTATGAGCGATTGGCTAGCCTCGACGAACGTCGTGGCGATCTTTCGAGCGCCACCTTGTGGAGAAAAACACTCGCCGAAGAATTCCCCTCCCATGTGCCGTCTCTGCTGGGGCTAGAGGAACAAAACCTCAAGAACGGAAACATCTCGGAGTCGACCCAAGAAAAGCTCGCAGAGATTCTTCCACCGGGAGACCGCGATTCCTACCAAATGCTCGCCGCTGCCCGAGCGCTCGCGAACTCTGACTTACGCGCCGCGAGGCGACACCTCGACCCCCTCCTTGCGCTCGAGAGGCCCCCAGCTATCGCGCTCCGCGGTTTGGCAACTGTGGCTCGGGAGCGAAGAGACGATGAACTTCTCATCCGCTGCCTGGAGCATCTGGCTGAGGGACGGGCGACGGACCTCGACAAAGCAGCGGTCGCGATAGAACTCGGCCACCTGCTGGCGCGGGTAGGCCGCCTCAGTGAGGCGCAGTCCTGGGCGAAAAAATCGCTCCTTCAAAAACCCAACAATTTCCCTGCCGCATGGTTGCTCTACCACCTCGCGAACACTGAGGACGCCCTGGAGCGCGCTGAAGGAATCGAAGCCTTCGCGCAGGCCGTCCTTCACCAATCCCATCGCGCTGAACTTTGGTCAGCGGCAGCAGACGCTTGGCTGAAAGCTGGTGACATTTCGCGAGCCGCTCCGTGCTACGAGAAAACACTCGAAGCCGCCCCCAGCTCCCTTGAGGCCTTCAATCGCCTCTTCCAGATTCGCAGCGATGAGAAACGCTATGACGCTGTGCAGCAGTTGGTTGAAACCCGACTCGGCCTGATCTCGGAAAAATCTCCCGAAGCTCTTGAGCTAGAACTCAAGCTGGCCGATTTGCTTGCGGCCCAAGGAAGAGCCGAAGAAGCAAAGCAACATCTTGAACGTGCCCTCGTGCTTCAGCCTGAAAATTCAAATGCCCTCCGTTCGCACGCGGAGGTCAGCGCGCTCCTTGGGGCACATGAAAGCGCAGAGCGCTCTCTTGTTGCCCTGCGAGATCGACTCCCTCCCTCTGCAGAGCGTACTTCCGTGCAGCGCTCTCTGGCGCGCCTGTACGATACTCACTTGGGACAGCTTGAGCGCGCTATGGACGCCTATCAGGCTGTCCTGGTCGACGCACCAGATGACGAAGAGTCGACTCACTGCCTGATCGACGTCTTTTGTCGTCTAGGATTTGCTGAGCGAGCGACTGCACTCCAAACGCAACTCATCCAGAGTTCCGATGTTCCAGAAAAGAAGCGGGCCGGCGCCCTCAAGCTGGCAGCCATTTACGAAAATGTCGCCCACGACGTGAAGCGTGCTGGAGCGACGCTGGAAAGAACACGCAAAGCGTGGCCTCTTGATGCAGATGCGCTTGAGGCAACGGTCCGCTTCATGGATCGCCATGGCTCAGACGGGTCACGCGGATTCTTACTGGACCGGGTTGGGAAAGATGCTCGGCGAAGACTTGAAGCTGGACACCTCGATGGAGCGCTACTTGATACCCTGGCTCGAGTCGCCCTTCTTTCGGGACGTGTATCTGAGGCGGAAGGCTGCTCGGCCGCGCGCGCGGCGTTACTTTCGCTCGCTCAATCGGCGTTGAATGGCGCGGGGGTTCATGCGTTGAACTCACGCGTCGACGAAGTGATCGCGCCCCGCGGTCTGGCCGCCCCACTTCGCAACCTACTTCGAAAAACCGGACAGGCGATGGACGCCGCCTTTTCCGTGGACCTCGCTCAACTCGGGGCAGCCCCTGTTCGGTCCGGTGTCGTGTTCGATCGAGTCGCACAGGTATCGGAGGCACTCCGCATCGCGCCGCCTCAGCTGTTCGTTTCGCCTTCCCTAGGCGCCCGCTGCCTGCCCGTAACCACCAACCCAGCTCGGTTAGTCATCGGTTCGAAATTGGAAACCCTGCCTGGGCGCGAGCGCGACTACCTGCTTCTTCGTGGTTTCAAACTTCTAGAACTGGGCGTAGGAGCACTCGCGCGAAGCCGCGACGAAGATCGCTGGCCAATGCTCGCCGCTTTGCTCCAGCTTTTTGCACCGAGTTGGCAGCCGCCTTCTGTGGACACCAGGAAAACAGCGCAAGCGAAGGCCGCCATCGAGCAAGGATTGGCACGGGTAGGTTACGACGACGACGTGCCGATGCTCGCGCTTGAGGCAATCGGATCCATTGGCGGCCAAGAAGGCAGCCTGGGTGAAGCCACTCGCGTCCTCGCCAACCGAGCCGCACTGATCGCGGTTGGCGATTTGAGTAGCGTACTTTCAGCGATTGCTGCTGGCGAAGGTGTGACTTTGTCGGACGGCGGACCTTCGCGATTTCGCTGGATCGAAACTCATCAGGAAGCTCGCGACTTAGTGCTCTTCAGCAGTGGTCCCAAGCATGCCCGTGCTCGCGAAGGGCTTGGTTTGGTTGAGAAAGACGGCACGAGCGGCGGTACGGCGCCGACGTCTGCAAGCCGCGTTCCCAGCTCGCCCAATGCTCAATCGCCGATGCATAGCCGCGCACCAGCAATTCCTAGTCGGGGCCCCCCGGCCCCACCAAAACGCAAACCGAAGGCTGACGACTAGATCACAGAGTCCGTTGGTGCGGCGCTGATGAAACTCGTCCGTTCCGTTCAGAGATCAGATTGCGCTTGAGCCACCGCCGTTGAACTAGGCGCTGCGCTGGACTTTGGAGCGTGGAAGCTCGCCCCATGATCGTCTGAAGCGAGCAGCGGATAGCGCCCACCGCTGTTGCTACCCGAATAGAGAAGGAGCGTATCGGCGGCTACGAGAAGACGAAACGGCGCGGCGTCACCCGGGGAGTACGTAGAGGCATCGTACGCTACCGTCCAAGGCGTCCAGGAACGCCCTTCATCCCGCGTGGATGCAACGCGAGTAATCCCCCCCGCCGTGCGTGAAATCACGATATCGCCACCTACACGAGCGACATCCAGAGGATAGTACAACTTCGCACCTGCAGTGTCGGGCTGCTCTAGATCCTGGCAGGGGCGACGGAAAGGACAGAGTCTGAGATGAACAGGTCGATGACCGGTGTCGTCTGGCGAAGAAACAAGCGCGACGACAAGAGCGGATTTGTCGCAAGATAGACCAGCAATTTTTTCCTCTGAAGCAGACAGTCGCGCAATCTGGGGCGCAGCCGATGGGCCCTGGGAGACAACAATTCTCTGACCATCGTTCATGCGAGTCACAGTGAAGGCTCGCCCTTCGTCATCCGCGACGCAGCGATCACGAAGCTCACTCGAGAGTGCATTGCCCCCACCAACCCAATCGATCCCGCCGTTTTTCGAGAGCAAGACTCGTGTGTTTGCGCCAGATCCGAGCGCGGCAACAACGGTGTCCCCATAGGCCGCAGTCGAACGATACAGGTGTCGACTTGCCGGGAGTCCGGTTCCCACCCCCGGTCGCGGAACGCGAACAGGATGACTTGCCTCGCGCGTGTAACTCGATGGTTTCATGAGCACACCGGGTCCACTCCGGACGAAAGGCCAGGCTTGGTCGGCAAGCGTCTGCAGAGGCGTCAGCGGAAGTTCTAGGCTTCGAAGACTCGCGCTCCCAGAAGAACCCGGGACGTTGTGATACTCCCCAAATTGAACGGCTCTCGTGCTGTGCAATCGGAGAGCCGCGTGACTGATTTTCATTTGCTCGGCGAATTTTCGGCAGGGTCCGAGCGGCGTCGACTCAGGCGCTGCTGCCACCACCCGTCGTCGGACTAACTCCGAAAACTCCAGCGGGTTTTCACGAAGAAGCTCTGGGCCCGTCGGCCCCACCATGCACATCGCGTAATCAGCATAGACGACAGCTTGGTTGTGTAGACGCCAAGTCGCTCGCCCCCTTGGCACGAACCAGCCGACGGCGGCGGCAACGAGGCCCAAGGCGATCACGGTGCGAAGTCGAACGAAGGGAGCTGAAGGTTTCGCGGGCAGTTCAAACGAACCACGACCAGACGCTGCAGGCATGTCTAACGTCTACGGATATCGACACCCATGGGCCAAGTTTCGAGAACTCCACAGGATATCCAAGAAACGCAAAAAGGCGGGCACCAATGGCCCACCTGGATGCTCAAGGAATTTCAGCCCTGAAGCGCTGCTTAGAAGCGCGGTTCTTCGGGACGAACGCGCTTACGACGACGACGAGCCGCCTCGGCGATCTTCTTACGAAGTTTAACGGAAGGCTTCATGTAGTGGCGACGACGCTTCAATTCTCGAAGTGTCCCCTCCCCTGCCATCTTCCGCTTGAGGTGCTTGATCGCACGCTCGATACCTTTGTCTCCAACCTGAACCTCGAGAGGTCGGCATTGCACTGATTCGCTAGGATTAGCCACGGGGGGCGGGATATGGCAGATGAAGCTCTCAGTTGCAAACCTCCAGCAACGATTTCGATAAATGAGTACCTCAGACAAGCCACAGAACGACGAATTTGACGCATTTCCTGGAAAACCGACGGGAATTCGCGCCCCCCATGGGGCAACCGTCTTTGAGATATCCTGGCCGAACGGACTGACCCAACGTCTACCCAACGAGATATTGCGTGGTTTTTGCCCTTGTGCCGGCTGCCAGGGACACTCTGGAGAAGTGAGGTTCCAAGAAGGGCGGAATAGTGAACTTCGCGATCTGAAAACAGTGGGTAATTACGCGCTCAGTCTCGTATGGGGCGACGCGCACGACACTGGGATCTACGGATTCGAATTCATCTACCGCCTGGGGCGTCTTCACGAGCGACTGGGTACTCCCGGCCTGATTGAGCTGGAGACGCTGCCTCGCGCCACTGTAGTGCGCGCAGGAGACTAAGCTGGGCGGTCAGCACATCCTCGTCATCACCTCGTCCTACCCCCGCGCTGATGGCGACGCGGCAGGGCATTTCGTGGCTTCCGAGGTGGAGGCTCTACGGTCCCTGGGACACCAGGTCACGGTCTGGGCGGCAGGTCGAGCTGCGGTGGACGCCGATCCCGGTGTCCACTTTCTGGGCGGCTCAATGCTCTTTGACCATCCAGGTGCGTGGCCGAGACTTCAGGCAGCCCCTCACCGCGCTCTAGGACTTCTCAGCGCTTCCGCCAGGATCCTTTGGCATCGACATCGGACGCGGACACAGAAGATCGATCGTGTGATTGCTCATTGGCTGTTTCCATCAGCTATTCCCTGGGCACTTCTTGCCACTTCCTCAGGCGTCCCCTGGGAGATCGTGGTCCACGGAACTGATCTCCGATTGGCGATGCATCTGCCCAGCTGGATACTCTCCCCGATTCTTCGGAGGCTTTCCAAAGGAAACACTCAGCTGCGCTTCGTCAGCGAAGCGCTCAGGGACGAGCTCCTTTCAAAGAACTTGCCGCCGAACATTGCACGATTCATTGAAACTTCTCGCGTCGCGCCGTCACCCATCACCCTCCCCCCGGTCCCATCCCGAGCGGACGCTCGTCGTCAGTTGCGTTTGGACCCTACGGGAACCTTTGCGGTCGTGGTCGGAAGACTCATCGAAGGCAAGAGAATTGACACGGCGCTCCAAGCGGCGGCTCTCGTACCGCGACTCAAGACAATCGTGATCGGCAGTGGTCCCCTAGAAATCAGCCTTCGCGAGCGATTCCCCGAGGCTCGATTCCTTGGACAACTCGACCGTTCAAAAAGCCTGCTTTGGATTGCAGCGGCGGACCTGTTGATCTCCGCCTCACGTCTTGAGGGCGCCCCCACCGCCGTCCGCGAAGCGATTCAGCTGAGAACCTCGGTTGTCGCAGTAAAATCGGGCGATCTTGCTCAGTGGTCGGCGACCGCCCAGGGACTCTACGTGGTCGACTGACGAGGCGACCGATTCAACGAACACGCGGTAAGAGTTGCGCGAAATTGCACGGCTTGGTGCGAATATCGAGCTGAGGCCTCAAGATTCTTTCAATCGCGAGACGGATGGCGCCCGTGGATCCGGGAAGAGCAAATACGAGAGCTCGCCCACACAGCGCCGCCATAGCGCGCGATTGAATCGTCGAAGCGCCGATGTCTTCGTAGCTGAGCATTCGAAACAACTCGCCAAAACCGGGGATCCTCTTCGTGACGAGCGGTTCGATCGCCTCGGGTGTGACGTCGCGCAGGGTGATCCCGGTCCCCCCTGTGACCAGAATCACGTCCACCTCTTCGTGGTTCTGAAACTGGCGCACTTGATCTCGGATCAAGGTCTCGTCGTCAGTGACGATCACTCGCTGGACCAATCGGTGCCCCGCACTTTCAACAAATTCGATAAGCGTTGCCCCGCTCTTATCCGTCTCAACAGTTCGAGTATCGCTGACGGTCACGACCGCGATTCCGAGTGGTTGAGGGGTCGGTGATTCGGCGACGTGAGATTCTCCTGCGCTCATACTGATGTCATCGCTCTTTTTGAGGCGCAGAGAAAGACTCGAGACTTTCCCTGACCCGGGACGCAATTCCTGCTGTAATGCTTTGCCTATGCGGATCTCGGTTTCATTGTACGCCACACAGCTACTTTTCTTGTCGATGCTCCCCTGCTGCACCCCCAACCGCGATCCAAGTCCTTCTCACCCACCTCAGACCGCCGCGCCGCGCCCGTCCCCCAAGACGCCCCCCCCAGGTTCATCGTCTGCGAGCGAGGAACCCGTTCCCCCCCGACTTCGGCTGCAGCAGAAGAAAGCGCCCCCAGCCCGTCGGCAAGTCTGCTCAATCTGCCATCGAATGAACTTGCTCCGAAATGGGGCGAAGGCGTGACTGTGCATGGCGAGTTTGGGGTGGTCACCAGCGTTGAGGACGCGGCGACTAAGGCAGGGGTAGAAATACTTGAAGCTGGTGGAAACGCTGTAGATGCCGCCGTTGCTACAGCCTTTGCCCTGGCTGTTACTCATCCGAGCGCAGGGAACATTGGAGGCGGTGGATTTCTGATTCTGCGTCTAGGCGACCAAGTCGAGGCCGTCGACTTCCGTGAAAATTCACCCATCGCGCTCACGACTGCTGCCTTTTGGAAGATGATTGCTGGCGGAGGTCAAGGACCGCAAGCTGTTGGTGTCCCCGGGACCGTCGCAGGCCTAGCGCTAGCACACGAGCGGCATGGTAAGCTGTCCTGGGCACAGGTCGTTGCGCCGGCCGAAAAACTAGCACGAGAAGGATACGTGCTAGGTGTCCGACAAGCCAATACGATCCGCTGGGCTGCAAATGACTTGATCAAAGATTCGGTGGCCAAGGCCGCGTTTTTTTCGGGAACGAAGTCATTGCCAGTAGGCTCGCTGATCAAACGTCCACGTCTAGCACTGGCGCTGGCACGAATTCGGGATCAGGGGCGCGCAGGATTCTATCAGGGCGAGACTGCGCGCGATCTGATCAGTAGCCTCGGCTCCGGAGGACTCCTGACACAAGAGGATCTTGACAAGTACGAGGCCAAGCTACGGGAACCCCTCTACTTCGACTTTCACGGATTTCGCGTAATTACTCTACCTGCTCCTTCAGCCGGAGGTGTCGCCGTCACACAAAACCTACTGATGTTGCGCGAGCTCAACGTCGAAAAAACGACAGCCAATTCCTCAGCGCGCTATCATCTCGTGGCCGAAGCGAGTCGCCGTTCGCAAGTCGAGAGGCAGATGTTCGTGGTCTCCCCCGATGAACTGAGTCCTGAAGCACAACAGGCACAACGAGCGCGCGCTCTTGATCCTCGAACATGGCTTGAAAAACACCCCATCGATCGAAGCCGCGCAACTCAGTCGCGCACGCTTTATCCGGGTTATGCGAAGGCCCTCGCCGAGCGCGAAAATACAACTCACTTCAGCGTGATCGACGCCGACGGTGGACTCGTGAGCTGTACTGTTACTCTCTCTGGTAGCTTCGGAGCCCGTGTTTTTACCAAAGAAACGGGAATCGTCCTGAACAATTCTGCCGCGTCCTTTTCATCAATGGGCAAGAATACGCCGGCCCCCGGCAAGCGCACCACGAGTTCGATGGCACCCACCCTCGCCCTTCTCGCGAACGGCGATGCCCTCGTTCTTGGCTCTCCTGGCGGAGACACGATTCCCAACACGGTGACGCAAACTTTCCTGGGCCTGGCGCTTGATAATTTTTCTCTCGAGCAAGTCATCTCACGCCCAAGGTTTCATCAACCCTTCGCGCCCCAAGAAATCAGCATGGAACGCTTCGCGCCATTGCCTCCGTTTATTCAGGCGGGGCTCAAGAAGCTCGGCCACCAAGTGACCCTTGCACGCTTCACTCAGGGCGATGCGAACATCGCGGCAAGAATCGGGGACACGAGCTTCGCCGTCTTTGACAAAGAGAAGGAGGCCTCGCCCTCGCAGCGAAACCTCCCGTCATGCCAGCAGCGAAACCTGAGGAGAATTAGAGGCTGTTCTTACGTCGACGACGAGCACCGCCTACAGGTCGACCGTCTACTCGCGCGCGGATCTTTTGAACCGCTTCGGCGTGCAACTGACAGACGCGCGATTCGGTCACACCGAGGATCTCTCCAATTTCTCGCAGGCTACACTCATGTTGATAGTGCAGCGAAAGCACGACCTGGAGCCGTTCGGGCAGCGACTTAGTATAGATGGCGATGGTTTGTAGCATCTCACTCTTCGTGGCCAGTGCCTCAGGCGAGGGACTCGCACTAGGCGCGTCGATGTTGCCAGTGACATCGAGGCGATCCATCCCAGCTTCCTGGATGTCAGCCAGTGAGCGCTGGAGCTGATTGAGACTCACTCCGATCTCTTTTGCCAACTCATCCTGCGCGGGAGTTCGACCGAGTCGATGAGTCAAGGTACGCGTCGCTCCATGGATCTCGCGAGCGATCGAGCGCAGGCGACGCGAAAGCGGATCAAGCGCGCGAAGGTAATCGAGGATAGCTCCTCGAATCCGATAAGATGCGTAGGCGTCGAACTGTTCTTCAGGCATATCGTCCGGGCGACGACTAATTGCTTCCGACATTCCCACCCAGCCAGCAGAAATGATGTCGTCTACTGAAATGCTGCGGGGAAGCGAACGAACAGTCTTGAGCGAGATACGACGAACGATTGGGCTAAATCTTGCGTAAAGCTCGGCGTCCTCGCGTCGTTCACGCGCTTTAGTCGTCTCGGGATCGACAACTCTCCAGACACCCGAGTCACGGTTCTCTTCTTCGCTCTCCAATGGAGCTGGAGCAATGTCTTGATAGTATTCGTGGGGGGCGGGGGCATTCGAAAGACTGGCACTCATAGTTCCCTCCTCAGGGACTCCCGGCATCCACCGGGTGACGTCGGTCACGTTCCTCTGAAACGCTTGAGCTCGTGCTCTGACCAACAACCGCCTTCCTCAAAATCGGCGATCGAAAGAGCTACTGCAGGAGTAGTGCCAACTCACTGACGGCTGCATGTAGGCAAAACGCAATCTCCCGACCGGATTGCGCAACCCGCCAATTAGCAGCCCTTCTTGAGTTCGGCCTGTATCGGCTAGTCGGACTGAGCCACCTCAAGAGCATGACTCAATCGGCCAGCGTATAGCCCAAAGGAGTCCCGTTGTGATACGCGAACGGGTCGCGTGACGCTGAGGTACCAGGTGCGCTGTGACCCCGGTGTCTTGGATGACCGATCCTCAATTATTTCAAAGGATTAGATCAACATCTGAGAGAAATGGCCCGCTGGCCGGGTCGCCGAATACCCGCCTCCGCTATGGGTGAGTCGGGAGCCACCCAGTCAGCGCTCAGGTGACCCTGATCATCGCGCGAGATCCAGCGCCTTCTCCAACCAAAATACTCCAGCGCGCGGTCCTCCCTGGCATTCGCCATCAGACTCACCTGGACGTTTCAGCCAGAGGTAACCATCGCATTCTGGAACCCCCGTGGAGGTCGTCGGAGGCAGACCAATCTTTCGACCCGGCGGATTACACCAGCTCTCTTCTTCGGTCTTGGCCCCCTCATAGGGTCCGGCTCCGTTTCGACTGGTATCGATGACAAAGTGCTTCCCGCCCAAAGCCTGAGAGACTTCGCTTCCGTATTTGAGACACTCTTCAGTGCCGATGTAGTTCGACACATTCAACGAGAAGCCATTCGCATATTCGACGCCCGCCAACTCAAGTCGCATAGAAATTTCGGAGACTGGCTGCCAGCGCGGATGTCCAGCATCCAAATAGATAGCAGCATTGGGATTCTGGCGAAGCACGCGTACTGCATCACTGAGCAGGAAGAGTCGTTCCTCCTTTTGCTCATCAGACAAACACTCCTGAAAATGCCCCAGGGCGTCGGGTTCCAGGATCACGACCGCCTTATCTCGTCCGATCCCGGCCGCAACATTACGAATCCAGCGCTGGTACGCTTCTCTCGTAGAAAGCCCACCTTGCGAGTACTGCCCACAGTCACGATTGGGAATGTTGTATGCGATCAACACGGGGACAGAGCCGTCTGCCTTGGCGCGTTCCACAAAGTGTTCTACGGCTCTGAAGATGTCAGAGTTCCACTCCCCCATCCACAAGCCTTGAGGCTGGTACGCGATCTTCGCGAGAATCCTCGCCTTCGACGGACTGGTGTTCCGCAGATTGTTCATCTGCAACATTGAAAGCGACTGCGGATCGACGAATAGCTTAGCCCCCGCCAGCGGGTTCCCCGGGACCGAAACTGGTATTGGAGGTACCCGGATCGGTGCGGATTCGGGCAAACGCCCCTTGCTATTCGGAGCTGCTGGCGCTGCCTGTGGCGGTCCATCTTGACTTGCCTTTCTCTGACACCCAGCCCCGGCAAGCGATAGACAGGTTAAAGTGGCTAACCCCAGCGCCGGGACACGAAGAAGACGAGAAACTGCACCTATCGACTGCAAAACCATGGGCGGAACATCGCCCGTTCGCGTTGGCAGCGCAACCTTTCGCCGCCACGCCTAGCGAAGGTGCGGCGACATCTCAAGCACTGCGGCTTGGGTGCCCTGCGACATATAAGAGCAGCTGTCAGCCAAGCTCTCGACCATGGCTCGCGATGATTTTCTGATACCAATAATACGACTCTTTGGGGGTGCGTTTCTGGGTTTCATAGTCAACGTGAATCAGCCCGAATCGTTCACGATAGCCTGCGGCCCACTCAAAATTATCCATGATGGACCAATGAAAGTAGCCCCTGACATCGACCCCTTCCATCGCCGCGCGGTGTAGCTCTCTCAAATAGCGAGTCGTGAAATCGATGCGTGACGGATCGTGCACTTTGCCGTCGAGCGCTACCCAATCCCGGCATGAGAGACCGTTTTCAGTGATGGCGATCGGCTTACCGTAGCGCTCGTAGAAAAAGCGCGGCCCCCAATACAGAGCTTCAGGAGTGATGGGCCAATTGAACGCGGTTCGTGGTCCCCCAATGGGATACGGTACTGACTCAAAGCCCAAAGCCGTCTTCGCCTGACGCACCTGAGTACCCTGATAAATATTCACACCGAAACAATCGATCGGCGTCGAAATGACCTGCAGATCCTCGGCCTGAACCTCAGGGGCATCGGCACCAAAAAACTCTAAGCCTTGAGCCGGGTACTCTCCCAGGTACACGGGATCCATCCACCAAGTGTTGTTCCATGAGTTTTGCTCAGTAATTGTGAAGGTAGCTCTTCTGGCAAGCTCGATGTCTTCCGCCGACTCGCTCGCGGGGAGTTTAGGCATTCCCACTGGTGCGTAGCCGATCGTGAGAGGTTGCTTCGCTGCGGCCCGCATGGCCTGAACCGCCCGACCATGGGCCAACAATGTATGATGGCCGGCTTGAAGCACCTGAGACATAGGAAGTTGCAAGCCTGGCGCATGTGCTCCCTCCAAGTGCCCAAAGCCAACGTACACCTGAGGCTCATTGAGAGTAAAAAAGCGAGAGACCCGGTCGGAAAGTCGACTCACGACTTCTCCAGCGTAATCAGCAAACCAGTCAGCACTGTCGCGATTGAGCCAGCCGCCGCGCTGGAAAAGTGCGACCGGAAAATCCCAATGAAACAACGTCATCCAGGGCGTGACATTGTTTTTGAGCAGCTCGTCGACAAGACGATCATAAAAGTCGAAGCCTGCCTGGTTGATTGCTCCCTTGCCTTCAGGAATGAGCCGAGGCCACGAGAGACTCAATCGATAGGCCTGCAGCCCGAGCTGACCCATGAGCGCAACATCCTCCGGGTAGCGATGATAGTGATCGCACGCAACTCTGCCGTCGTTTGCCTCATAGACTGCGCCTGGCCTCTGGCAAAACATATCCCAAAGGCCGGGGCCTTTGCCGTCTTCTTCTGCGGCTCCCTCAATCTGATAAGACGCAGCTGCAGCTCCCCAAAAAAAGTCACTCGGGAACTCGTATGATTTGTTTTGCCTCTGCTCGGACATTCTAGGAGTCCTATCGCGGTCAAAGGGCTCAACCAAGGATTTTTGCTCACGGGCGAACGTCATGTGAAGTAACTTCTGCTAGTGAGAAGATTCGAGTTCCATGATTCGACTTTCGGCCGAAGAAATTTACACCAAACTGCATGTAGGCAACCCTGGCGATCTGGACTTTTACCGACGTGTGGTGAAAGGCGCAGCAACCATACTTGAACTGGGCTGCGGTTGGGGACGCCTCTCAGGCGCTCTCGCGGACTCAGGGTGTCAGGTAACCGGCATGGACAACAACGCGCACTTCTTAGAAAGGGCCCGCAGCCAAATGCCTCAGGTAGATCTCGTATTGGGGGATGCCTGCGAGGCCGACGCCTGGGCCTTCGGAACGCAAAAATTCGACCGAATTCTTGTGCCCTACAATACTCTGTATTCTCTGGGGGGTCCTGAACGAGTGAGCCAATGCTTCGGCCTCGTGCGAAAGCACCTGGCTCCCGATGGGGAGCTATGGCTGGACGTTTACCCGGTTGACGAGCTGCACGAGGCACTGCAGGCAGGGCTTCAGCCTGAAGAAGACGACGACGAACCAGTTGCCACCTGGACTACTCCAGACGGTCCGTTGGTAGTTCGTGAAACCACCGACTTTCTGGAAGGAGAGTCCGCCCTCAGGGTCACCTATCAAGTCACGCACCAGTCAACGTTGTGTGGCACCCTCGAAATGCGCCACGATTTTCTCCCCGTAGACGACCTACTCGAGCTCCTTGAGGCCAATGATCTCGAGGTCAGTTGTGTTTGGGGAGATTTCGAAGGGTCACCCCTCGACTCAGAGCCAACGCAAATCATTATCGGGGCCACCGCCAACCGCGCCAACTGAGAGGGCTTATCGAGTTTTTCATTGAGTCGTCCCCCTCACCGTCGGCGGACGATCGCGAATCAACGTATTCCCAGGGTCGAGCGCCATCCTATTTTCTATCACTGAAGAATCCGCGAGGCTTCAGTACAGGACAATCGTTATGGGCGAAGACGCCAAAGTTCTCATCGTTGACGACAATCAAGGCATACGAACGGCGTTATCCACGTTGTTCGACGTGCATGGCATCCCAGCGTTGAGCATGAGCACGCCCGACGCTGCGCTCGAAGCCATTCGCAGCGAGAATATCGGGGTCGTCGTGCAGGACATGAACTTCACGCAGGATACAACGGGTGGAGAAGAAGGCATCCGATTGTTTCGCGAGATCAACGAACGCGATCCCGACCTCCCTGTGCTTCTGATGACGGCGTGGACCTCGCTCGAGACTGCTGTCCAACTCGTCAAAGAGGGGGCCGAAGATTACTTCGGAAAACCTTGGGATGACGACAAGCTCGTCAACAGCGTAAGAAAGTTGCTCGGAGTTCGACAGCTTCGCCTGGAAAACCGTCGACTACGAGCCACGGACGACAGAGCTCGTCGACAGCTCGAAGAAAACTTCGACTTGTGTGGGATCATCTACAAGAGCCGCGAAATGCAGCAACTGTTGACGCTCGCCACGAGCGTTGCCAAGAGCGACGCTGCGATTTTGATCACTGGTCCCAACGGAGCTGGTAAGGAGAAAATCGCGGAAGTGATTCAAGCCAACTCACGTCGGAAAGGAGCGCCGTTCGTTACTGTCAACGCTGGGGGACTTCCCGACGAACTTCTTGAGGCGGAGCTATTCGGAGCTGAAGCGGGAGCCTACACTGGAGCCAAGACGCGTCGCGAAGGACGTTTTGAAGCGGCCCACGGCGGAACTCTATTCCTGGACGAACTCGGGAACTTGTCCACTAAGGGCCAAATGAAGTTACTGCGCGTGTTGCAGACTGGAGAGTTCGAACGACTCGGCTCGAACCGGACTCAAAAGTGCGACGTTCGTATTCTCAGCGCGACCAATGCAGATCTCAAGAGTGCGATAACCGAAGGCCGTTTCCGCGAAGACCTATTTTTTCGCCTCGCTGTGATTGAACTTCACGTGCCCGCGCTACGCGACCGGACCGAGGACATCCTACCGATCGCGGAGGCGATGCTGCCTCGTTTTCCGGCAACTGACGGAAGTATCCGCACTTTGGGTGCCGCCGCGTGCGAGGCACTCGTCGACTACGACTGGCCCGGAAACGTCAGAGAACTACAAAATCGAGTGCAGCGCGCAAGCCTTGTCAGCCAACATGTTGAGCTTACCCCCAGCGATCTTGGCCTTGATGAAGTGGATGCTCCTCGCGAAACTAGTATTCGCGACGAGTCTGAAACACCGAGTGATGAAGCCGTGGAGATTGAAGACGCTTTGGGGCGAGCACGAGGAGTGATCAGTCGAGCGGCTGCGGAACTCGGCATGAGCCGTCAAGCACTGTACCGCCGCATGGCCCGCCTGGGCATCTCAGTCGAGCGGCGCATGACCGCGCGTTAAGCGTGAGAGCCCATGAAACCGCAGAATCGCCCAGAAGATATTAGCGGTACCTACCCGCAACACCCGGAGCCACTGCCTCTTCCTATCCGGGGTACGCGTTTTGCCGTAGCTGCCATCTTGGTTGTGATCATCATCACCGTGGTCGCAACCACCTACCTGCGCATTGAGCAACAACTGCAGGCGACCTTGGAGCAGCGATTGACTGCGGTGCTCAGTGAACAAGTTCACGCAGCCAAACATTGGCTGCGCTCGCGCGAGGAGCTGACACTTCGCGCCGCCAACTTGGAAGACGTCAAGAACGCGGCGGCACTCTTCAACGATTCGATTCCTCCACTCACCGAGGAAGCCAAGAACGCGCTATTCGAAGCCCTCGCTCCGCTTCGAGATACGGGGCTCGTCTCCGAAATCTATCTGTTACGTCCCGAGGGGGATGAGGTGCTACTCAAACTTCCAGGGCAGGCTTCCGAGCTGTTAGCCGGACGCGAGACGGCACTGGAGCTCAAGAAGCACGGTCATGCCGTCGATGTTGCCCACTCTCGCGATTCCGATCGCATTCTCTCCTTCGCCTACGTGGGAAGCAAAGAAGCACCGATCGCGATACTCGTCTTCAGCGTAGATTCCGAAGCGATGACCAGTGGACTCGACATGGAAAAGGGCGGCCAGGTGATGGCGTACGCGTTTGATGAGCTTGGTCCGCTTGAGAAGAGAAATCCCAAGACACCAGCACAGGGCAAGCGATCAATTCCACCGGGCGCACTTGCGACGGCTCGGACCGCCACGCCGGACGCTCACGAGGCCCAGCACGTCGATGAATACATTGGCAAGATGGGTGTCCCGGTAGTTGGAGCTTGGGTATGGCTCGACAACTACGGGCTCGGGCTGGCCACAGAGATTGCCAGCGAAGAAGCATACGGCTCCGTGGCACTACTGCGGCAGTCTTTCCTGATTCTTGTCACTCTGGTCGGCACCGCGCTTCTGGGGTTTCTCGCCCTTGGACGCTGGACGCTACGAGTTCGAGAGGAGTCTCGCCTGATGACGCGACGATTGGGACGTCTCGCTCGTGCGATTCAGCCACTTTCTGCGGCATTGGAGCATGATCCCAGCGCCGTACTCCTGGTCGATCATGAAGGGATGGTCGTGTACGCGAACGCGTCCTCGCATCGCGTATTGGGGGTTAGTTCGGCGCTATTGGGTCAGGATGTCGATGCGGTGTTTGAAAACCTGCCAGCAGAACTCCAGTCGGCAATCGCTTCGGGCCAGGATAGTATCGTCGCTCAGGGAGCGAAGTCAGACGACGAGACACTTCTCGTTTCGAGTCGCCCGCTACGCATCGATGGGAACGCTCACTTTCTCTACATGCTCAGGCCCATCACTCAGCAGGTACGTCGCCAAGAGGTTGAGCACTGGAAGAAACTGATTCGCGTTTTGAGTCATGAGTTGAACAACGCTCTAGCCCCCATTACTTCACTACTCTCGTCGGCTCGCACGGTGAACCAAATGACCCACCAAGATCCGCGTCTCGGACAGATTTTCGAGAACATTGCCGAGCGCACTTCGCATCTCGTTTCTTTTCTAGAAGGCTATCGTGAAGTTGCCCGACTCCCGCGCCCTGCGCCGAGGGAGATGCCTTGGGATCACTTTCTGGAAGGCCTCGCCTCTCAAAAGAAATTCAATCTCACTGGTACTGTGCCGGACGTACCTGGATACTTCGACCCGGTCCAGCTCGAACGTGTCATGGTGAACGTACTGAATAATTGTTCCGAGGCAGGAAGTAGCGATGAAGAGATTGAGGTAGAGGTCAGTCAGGAGGGCGAAGGGTTTCGCATCAACATACAGGACCGAGGGTCAGGCATGCCCGAACCCGTGCTCAAACAGGCGATGCTGCCTTTCTTTTCTACGAAGCGCACCGGAACCGGCGTCGGCTTGGCTCTTTCGCGAGAAATCATCGAGGCCCATGGTGGACAGCTGACGCTCGCGAATCGCGACGGTGGAGGACTAGTCGTGTCTTGCTTCTTGCCCCCTCGCCCGCCGCCTCCAAGCCGTGGGTCGTTGACCCTAGAGGTCCTACGCGTTCCGCCAGAAAAATCGGCACCAGCCTGACAGTCTGCTGGATCGCGGTATACTGGTTCGGATGCCCTTGTTCTTGAAATTGCCGCCCGTAGGGCGACTCGCTTCGGTGAGCCATTCGGCCGAACTGATCAACCGCGTATCCAGTCAAAGTCGTCGCCTGCTCAGCTGTGGGGCAGTGACTTTCGCGCTGGGAACTTCCAGCTGCGGGCTAGCTGACGGGTTCGCGGATGTTGGCTCAAGTCTGGGCAACCCGGACGCTGCTTTGCTCGACAGCCCTGGACGCAAGCTGGCTAGCGGAAAGTTCCATAGTCTCCTGATCGACGGCTCACTCGGGGACGGCGGTCATGTGATTGCGCTTCAGCATGACGAAGGAGACTCGCAGAAACTGGCCATCATTCCTTACGTTGAAGGAAATCCATGCTTCGTCGAACCGGCTCACGCATTTGATCGCCTTTCGTCACGCATCGACGTGGAATTGCCTGGCATCATTTCTCTGCAAGAGAACGCAGACGATACCGGCAGAGGGAGAATTCGGTTTCTCGATTTCTCGTGTAAGGAACTGTTTCCCGGCTTGGTAGACAGCACTCTTCCTCGAGTTCCGTTTCCTGCGAGCAATCCAACCGGGCTGCTTGCACTCGAAGGAGACGGCAGCCTGAGCGTCGTAGAAGCACGCTCACAAAAGGTTCAGGCTATCGCAGCAGGCGTCTCGTTGGCACGTTCAGCCGCAGATCTACTTTGGACCATCGAAGACAAGAAACTCGTCATCCGCGACGTAAAGCTTGATGTCATCGGCGAACTCGGGGACGAAGTCACCGAATACGCGACCACAGGTGGGAATAAGATTTCCGTCGCCTTTCAAGACAAGAACGGCCTTAACGTGTGGAGTGAGGAAGAGGGCGTCACGACGCTCTCGAAGTCCGCCTGCGGAACCGTAGCCTGGGGCTCGGACACGATCGCCTACTTCGATCCGTGCGAAGAGCGCCGACTCAATATCTACACATTGGGTGACCGAGTCGGCTCCGATGAAGAATTCCTCCAGATTGTTGGACCAAAAGACACGGTCATGTTGGATCGAGGCAGTGTCTACTGGGGCAATGGCAAACGCACGACAGAAATCACCTTCCTGATTGAGAACAAGCCAAACGATACAAGCCTCGCCCTTGGACGAATTTTGGAAGAGCCGGAGGCCAGCTCGCAGCCGCTCGAACTATTGACCGAGACTCTGATCGAGGAGAGCGCCACGATTCGCCAGGCTAACATTTTCAAGGACTGGAACGGTACGACGGGGACCCTCGTTGAGGTCGAACGCGACGACGACGGAGAGATCTCAGGGCTTGTTACGATCGCCGACGGCGTCGCCCAATTGCCAGCCGGGAGTGCCTATTCACACCGTGGAGTCCTCGCCAATTTCGAGAACGGACTCGGTGAACTACGAGTCTTCGAAAAAGATAGCTCGGAGAGCATACTCGTTTCCAGCGGTGTTCCACTTCAAAGTCAATCCGTTGAACCGGAGACTGGACGCATCGCGTTTGTGGGAGATTCAATGAACGGCGTGTCCGGTATTCTTTACCTCACCCGGGCTTTAAGCGCGGGTGGAACTCAAGAGAAGCCACAAAGGCTCGACGAAAATGTCTTGGTCGACACGGCACGCTTCCTAGAGCAACCCCGAGCACTTGCCTACCTAGTGCGCCCAGAAGGGATGGAATTTGCCGAGCTTCGAGTCTGGCTCATCGATTCCGGCCTCAAGCTGACCATCGATCCCCAAGTTTCCGAATATCGCACCGTACCGTGGCCTGCGCCGGGGATCCTCTACGCCGTTCCCGAAGGGAAAGAGCAAGGGCTCTGGTTCTCCAAAGCCCGCTAATGGGCACGTGCACCTCAGTCAATTGAGCCATACGCCTAAAGCGGCGCCCGGAGTGGACGTACCTTCGCAGGGTTCTGCAAGGGTAAATTATGGCCGAATTTAGAATCGATTATCAGGACGGTGTCGTTGCTGTCCATCTGCCCGCTCGCGTCGATGTTTCGAATACGCGCGGGTTTGTGGACGCCGTTCAAAAGGAGCTCGACAACGAGCATCTCAGCATCGTCTTGAACTTCGAGGCGACCCAGGCCATCGATTCGACGGCTCTGGGGGCTATCGTTCAAGTCTTCAAGACGCTGCGCGGCCGAGACGGAAGTTTACGCCTATGTTCTGTAGGTACAGGGGTAAGGAGAGTTCTCGCGATCACCAGAGTTGACCGAGTTTTCCCCATCCATGCAGATCTTGACGAGGCATACGCGGCCGAAGCCGCAAACACATAAATCGCATGGATACGCCCGTGGATGACCACACTATCCTCGTCGTTGATGACACTTCTGCGAATCGGCGGCTCTATAGCGCTCTTCTGAAAAAGAACGGGTTCGGTGTTTCAACGGCCGAAGACGGCATCGACGCTCTCAAACAAATCAGAGCGGAGCTCCCTTCGCTGGTGCTCCTCGACTACATGATGCCCAGAATGGACGGCATCAAGGTTCTCTCTCACTTGAGGGCCGACCCCGCTACTGCACACCTACCTGTCGTCATGCTGACGGCGTCCTCTGAACCCGATCACATCGACAAGGCACTCGCGGCTGGAGCCAGCGACTACATCACAAAACCAGTCAACGGACGACTGTTGGTGAATCGCTTGAGGGCGATGATTGCTGCGAATACGGTGCGAGAACGCGTTTATCAGAACAATCACACCGCCGCTCTCATGGTCGATCTTGAAGAGGCTGCACGTGTTCAACAGGATCAACTGCCGCTGGTTCCCTTCAAATGGCAGGACTGGCGTGTCACGGGCGCAGTCGCCCCCTCGGGGCAAGTCGGCGGCGACCTTTTTGATCTCGTACCCACGGAAGACAATCGATTTGTCGCTTTTCTCTTGGACGTCTCTGGTCACGGCACTGCTTCGGCGCTGGTAGCCGCGGAGACGCGCGCGGAATTTCGCCACCTGCTATCTCGCCTCGAGTTCGTCGAGGCATTCAGGCGACTCAATGCCCATCTCTCACGGCGCGCTAGCGGAAAGTATTGCTGCATCGCAGCCGTTGAAATTGCCGAGAAACGGGTGAGGATCATCAACGCTGGACTCCCTCCGGTGGCTGTGCTTCGCGGTCGAAAAGTGACGAACCAAATTTGGGGCAGCGGCATGCCCATCGGGATGTTCGAAGAAAGCGACTACGAAGCCACACAGGTTCAAATTCAGGGAGGCGATAGAATTGTCCTATTGAGCGATGGACTCACCGAGCCTTTTGGAGCAACAGACGACGCGGTGGCCGCCGTCGAACGACTAGCCATCTGGCCTTCCGTTAAAGAAGACGTGCCCGCTCCAGACGTCCTGCGAGGTCGAATCCGAACGGTCACGAAGGACTCCGCGCCAGAGTTGCTTGACGATGCAACAGCGTTGATTCTCTGCATGACCAGTACTGTTCAGGAACAACTCAGACTACTGGCACGCCCGGACGCGATTTCGAGGGCGGTCCGCTGGGTCGTCGACCAGAGCCCTGACTGGTCAGATCGAGATGCGGTGGACCACGGACTCACGGAAGCTCTCACCAACGCCATTCTTCATGGATCGCTCGGAATGGGCTCGGAAATGAGGCGAAATGGTGGCTACTCCGACTACCTGACATTGGCGCTCGAGTTACCAGATCGTCCTGGCTACACCGACCGACATGTCGAACTCAATGTGGTGAGCAATCCTGAGGCTTTCGGTATCCATATCTCCTGGGAGGGATCCGCCTGCCCTCCGGAAGACCGCCAACCAATCTCCTTTCCCAGCAGTGCGCCGCTTTCAATTCGAGGGCTCGGAGAGCCCCAGTTAGCCAGTTCGGGAATGGGAATGACCATCATTCGCACGCTTTTCGATCGGGTGGAGTGGGATAGCGATGGCCTTGGCATGGAAATTTGGATGCACCGGGAAATGGCTGGCCGTGATCGGACCCTGCCCCCTCCCGAATTGATGGACTGAGAATTCGATAGCCGGGCCGATAACCTGGCTCCAACGGAAAGTGACTCAGACTGTGACCTCACTGGCCGTTCACGTCAGACGGAGAGGCAAGTGGAGGCAACGAAAACGACAAAAAGTGCGCCAGTTCACGCGACTCTCGTAGTTTCTGACGACCCCAAGTGCCGTCCAGCCCCTGAGCACACTCTCACCAACTTCCCAACAGACGCTCCACCGGCGCCCCAAAACAATGGTCCACGCTCAGCGCCAAAAAGTCTAAAAATACTTGATGCTTCCTCCGGTTTCGGGTTCGAAGATCTCGGTGACCTACAAATTCCAAGCACGATTCCAGGTGTAGACGGAGACGACGCCTTGCTCTCCTCTAGTCGAACAAAGACCCGCTCCCCTGAGCCCGGGCAGCGAGTCGGTCGCTACTTGATCGAAGCAATTTTGGGGAAAGGCGGGATGGGTTTGGTCCTCAAGGCGCGAGACGATCTTCTCCAACGAGAGGTCGCAGTGAAGGTAATTCTGCCACAGTATCTCTCGTCCGACCCGGCTGCAGGCCTCCGCTTCCTCCGCGAAGCCGAGATTGTTGCGCGCCTCGACCACCCGCACATCATCCGCGTTCTGGACGCGGGTTTAGATGCAGGAATCGCCTTCTTAGCCTTCGAGTATGTTCACGGAATCACCTACAGCGATCTCAGAGATCGCGGACTGCGCGGATACCGCGAGGCAGTGGATCTTTTGATTCCAGTCATCAGCGCCGTAGCATGCGCCCACAATCTTGGTGTCGTTCATGGCGATCTCAAGCCCACCAATTTGCTTCTCGGTATGGATTACTGCGGACGCCCGCATCCGTGGGTGCTGGATTTTGGGGTAAGCTTTTTCTCGAACGTAGAGGTTGGTCTCGATCCAACCCGCCGGAGGGTCACGGGAACGCCCGGCTACATCGCCCCAGAATGGATGCGGAAGGAAGGAGTCGACGGACGCGCGGACTGCTTCTCTTTAGGCTGCGTGCTCTATGAAATGTTGGCGGGAAAACCGCCCTTTGCTGGCATCGTGCGCCTTTCGCAGGCTGAAACTGCGGCGCGTGAAAAGAATTATCCTAAGCTCACGGACGTATGCGATGTGCCCCTCGAGCTTCAGCTCGCGATTGAGAAAGCTCTCGAGCCCGAGCCTGATATTCGCTATCGAGATGCCCTGGAAATGGGTCACGCTTTGCTCCCCTTCGCCTCAGAACCCCTTCAGGCGTTCTATAAGACCGAGTTTTCCTACCCAGAAAAAGGCAAGTCGCCCACTCAATGAGTGGACGACCTCGTCGACGTACCGGGAGAACCTTGGCGAAGGGGCAGCCCTCGACCCAAGGCGTGGTGGCTCAGTTACCTGACTGTCGACGCTGAAAAGCTGGGGTATCCCAATCCGTATCGAGCTGAGAGGGAAAGCTAGAGGATTCACGGCCGGCTGGCGCACCTTGTGCCATGGCCGCAGAGCTTGACCCACGACGCGCATAGGCCGGAGCAACCTCACGACGACTGCTCGCAGGGGCTTCAATCAGCGGCGCCGACTCCCGCGCTTGAGGCCGTGCGCTTGAGCGACTTGCTTCCGCAGTGACGCCGATGTCGGCCGGGATCCGATCAAAGCCAGTCGCAATCACCGTCACCTTGAGAACCTCGCCCATGTCTGGGTCAATTGAAGCACCGAAGATGATGTTCGCGTCTTCGTGCGCCTGCTCCTGAATCAAAGAAGCGGCCTCCTGAATCTCGCGCATACGCATATCCGGACCGCCCACCACATTGATGAGAACGCCAGTTGCGCCCTGAACAGAGATATCGTCAAGCAACGGAGAAGTGACGGCTTGCTCGGCGGCAATTCGCGCGCGCCCCTCACCCTTGGCGCAACCCGTGCCCATCAAGGCTCGTCCCATACTGGCCATGACTGTCGTCACATCCGCGAAGTCAACGTTAACGATTCCGTCGAGAGTAATCAGATCGCTGATGCCGCGAACTGCTTGATAAAGCACCTCGTCAGCCTTGCGAAATGCATCGACGAAGGTCAAATCCTCATCTGAGAAGGTCATCAACTTCTCATTGGGAATTGTAATGAGTGTATCCACATGCTCAGTAAGTGCGCAAAGACCGCAGTCTGCGCGGCGCATTCGCTGACGCCCTTCAAAACCGAAGGGCTTGGTTACAACGCCTACCGTCAGCGCTCCGCATTCGCGTGCAATTTGCGCGATGACGGGAGCCGCACCAGTGCCTGTTCCCCCACCCATGCCGGCGGTGACGAATACCATGTCTGCGCCCTGAAGATGTTCCTTGAGCAGGTTCGCGTCTTCCATGGCTGCTTTTCGGCCGCGCTCAGGATCCGCACCTGCACCGAGACCACGCGTCACGTTCGCACCGATGTGAATGCGTTCTGCTGCTGAGTTCGCGTTGAGCGCTTGAACGTCCGTATTCACACTCAAGTAATCCACTCCCTCTAAACCGAAGTGGATCATGGTGTTGATAGCGTTGTTCCCGGAACCGCCGACTCCAACAACCTTGATTTTAGCGCTGTACTCGGAGCGATCGTCCGCAAATTCGATTGAAAAACTCATACTCTTCCTCCCGGGTGTACCTGATTTAGAGGTACGGAGCCAAAAAGTTGCGAGGCTGCCTCTCCTCGTAGTGCATCTTTTGGCTCAATGCTCATTTAATGTGTGAATTGTTAGTGGGCGAAGCCCTGATCAGTTGCTCAATTGAAAAGACACCAGCACCTAGAATGCGCCACGGAGCCAGCCCATGAGTCCCTTGCCAAATTGCGCGGGCGCGGCGGCGGGTGCTTCGGGAGATTCGTATTGTTCTGCTCGTGCGTCGGCCTCTGCCATTTGCTTTGCGGCGAAACGCAGCAGTCCTACGGCAGCGGCGTATTGCGGGCCCTGAACCAATTGAGTGAGCCCAGTAACTCCTACAGGAAACCCCATACGGACCGGCATGCCAAGAACCTCTTCCGCACACTCAACCATGCCTTCCATGAGATTCGCACCACCAGTCAAGACGGCACCGGCACTCACGCCATCGACCAAGCCAGCTTCCTCCATACGCCGACGCACTTCGTGAAAAATCTCTTCACAGCGAGGTTCGATGATATCGCTCAGAAGTCGTCTTGGCACCCGGCGCGGAGCATGCCCGCCCACTCCAGGAACTTCGACTTCCTCGTCGTCAGAAACCATTCGGGAAAGCGCGCAACCATAATTGCGCTTCAAGCGTTCGGCTTCGCCTGCGGGAGTGCGCAAGCCCGCCGCTAGATCACTCGTAATGTTGTTACCACCGACGGGAATGACGCTGCTGTGAGCGATCCCACCGTCCCCGTAGAGCAATAGATCGGTAGTTCCGCCGCCAATATCGATGACGGCAACTCCAATTTCCTTCTCATCTTCAGAGAGCACTGCGTCGGCACTTGCCAAAGGCTCAAGAACAACATCAGCGACGTTCAGCCCACAGCGTTCAACGCATCGTACGACATTCTGCACGCAGGAGGTCGCGGCGGTCACAAGATTCACGCGCGCCTGGAGCCTCACTCCTGCCATTCCGATTGGGTCACGAATCCCGTCCTGGTTGTCCACCAGGTACTCTCGCGGGAGAACATGAAGGATCATGCGGTCTGCATCCACAGGTACCGCTCGAGCGCCTTCCAGAACGCGTTCGACATCGCTAGCCGTCACCTCGCGTCCGGCAATGGCGCACATTCCGTGAGAAGCAATGCTTCTGACGTGACTTCCGGCCACACCAGCGTAAACGGTATCGATTTCGACGCCGGCGCAATTCTGAGCGGCATCTACCGCTTCACGAATCGCCCGAACCGTCCAATCGATGTTCGTGACAACACCCTTTCGCAGTCCACGACACGGCACGTGGCCTGCGCCAAGCACGGTGATGTTCTCCCCGTCCACCTCACCGACAACGGCGGTGACTTTGGTTGATCCGAGGTCTAATCCAACAATGATTTCTGGTGAAAACGAAGGGCTTGTCATTTCTCTTCCATGTGCGCGAAGGCTGAACCGACGCTGCCACCGTTGAAGAGAGGGGGCCAAGTTTTGACCCGAGGAAATCTGGGAATAAAACCTGCGTCAGGCTCAGCGAACTCGAACGACAACACGCTCGGGATGGGCATCGTTATCGAGGAACACCACGCTAGGCTGTCCGCCTGCTTTCCGTGTTCTCTGAAGGACGCGTTCCGCCCTGAGTAATTTTCTTTTCCAGGGAGTTGCTCCTAGATGCATCGAAATCCCTTCGCTACCGACTGTGAGCACAGCGTCCCCTGAAGGCTCCAAATGGACTTCTTCAATGGGAAAGCTGTGAGCAATGGGAAGTTTCTCGTAATCTCGCAGCAAACCGAGTGTGTCCCGGAGACGTGAAAGTTCAGCTCGACGGTCTTTCGAAAGCGAAAGTAGCGACAATCCCGTCACGATGGGCAGATCATGTGGATCTCCGCTTCCCATCTCCTTGAAGGGCTCACCATCCTGGGAAACAAGGAATGTCTTGCTCCCGATCACGGCTAAGGCCACCGCGTCCCTCTCGACAACCTCAAGGCGAATCGTCCCGGGCAATTGTCGAATCACGCGCGCTTGCGCAATCCAGGGACTCGACAAGAGCGAGGCTTCGGCCTTCTCCACATCGAGTGCAAACAGATTATCTCCCTTTTGCACGCCCGCTGCCCCCAAGACATCATCACGAGCAAGGCGACGAGTACCCTCAATTTCCACGTTGACGACGGCGAAGCGCGGAGTGGTTTGAGCGTAGCGATGCACTCCCCAAGCAAGAGAACCGACCGCACCAACAATGAGAGCCAGACCCACGATCACCTTGAGCCCCAAAAGGAACCAACTACCCAAGCTGCGTGGCACGCTCAACGAGGGGAGTTCATCAAACACAGAGCCAAACTCCCGAGGAGTTCGCTTTCTTGCTGATTTTTCGCTTTTTGTGCGGCGATTACCCATCCACTCCCTCGCCGTGGTTCCGTCGAACACACGCTCCGACCTTTTTGAGCAGCTTGTTGATGTCGCCAGCTCCCAAAGTCAGGATCACATCGCCTTTTTCGGCCCCTTGGGCCAAGCGAGTGGCTAAACTATCCATATCGGGGACATAGTCGACCCGATGATGACCATGCGCTCGGATCGCCTCGACCAAATGAGCGGCGTCTGCTCCAGGGATCGGGGTTTCACCGGCAGCGTAGACGTCCGCCAAGAGGACCTCGTCCGCGTCGTTGAAAGCTTGCGCGAACTCGTCGAAAAGGCTCTCTGTCCGCGAAAAACGATGAGGTTGAAAGGCGACTCGCACCTTACCCGGGTAAGCTCGTCTCGCGGCGGTCAGCGTTGCACGGATTTCGGCAGGATGATGCCCGTAGTCATCCACCAGGGCGATGCCGTGAGGTTCATCCACGACCGAGAAACGCCGGGCCACTCCGTGAAACGACCGGAGCGCCTCTCGTAGTATATCGAAAGGCACTTCAAGCTCATCTGCCACAGCGATCGCAGCGAGAGTATTGAGGACGTTGTGCTGCCCGGGCAGCCGAACACAAAACTCTCCAAGATCTTCCCCGTAGCGGAACGCTCGGAAATGAGTCACGACACCATCAATGCGAATATCGCGCGCTGAATAATCGGCCTGCTGACTCAGCCCATAGGTGACGTGACGACGTCTGATTTTGGGGAGTAATTGTTGCACCTGAGGGTGATCGAGACAAAGCACGGCAAGTCCGTAAAAGGGGACTTTTTCGATAAACTCGAGAAAGGCATCCTTCAGATTGTCGTAGCTGCCGTAGTGATCCAAGTGCTCGGGATCGATGTTGGTGACGACTGCGATCGTGGGCGTGAGACGCAAGAACGAGCCATCGCTCTCGTCCGCCTCCGCCACAAGCAAGTCACCCATCCCCAGCTTCGCATTGCTTCCAAACGAAGCCATTCGACCGCCCACAACCACCGTCGGATCGAGGCCTGCCGCGCGCAATACCGTCGCTACAAGTGAGGTGGTCGTGGTTTTGCCGTGAGATCCGGCGATGGCGACGCCATATTTGACGCGCATCAACTCGGCAAGCATTTCTGCTCGAGGAATCACGGGGGTTCCCCGTTCAATCGCTCGAATGATTTCCGGATTGGTGGGCTTTATCGCGGAGGAGTAAACCACCACGTCCGCGTCATGAACGTTCTCCGCACGATGTCCAACGTCAATCCGCACACCCAGCGCGCGCAGCGCCTGGGTGTTCTCCCCATCACGGAGATCGGAGCCCGAGACATCGAACTCCAAATTACGGAGGATTTCAGCCAGACCGCTCATACCAATCCCACCTACGCCCACAAAGTGGACATGACGGACGCGACCACGAAACATCAGGCCACCTTCCCGTGTGGTCCCACCAAAGCAGCGTCGTAATCGATCCCTGCCAAGCTGAGAAAATCGGCCGCAACGTGAGTTGCGGCGTCAGGACGGCCTAATTTCTTTGCTGCTTGAGCCATAGTCTCAAGAATGTCTCGCTGCGTCACAAGGCGGTTTAGTTCAGAATGGACTCTATCGACAGTGGCGGCTTCATTCAAAATGCATAGCGCTGCCCCACCCGCCTGTAGTGACTCTGCATTCAGACGCTGATGATCGCCTGAAGCATAGGGATAAGGAATCAGAAGGCTCGGCCGACCTACTGCAGCGATTTCGCTGACAGCACTTGCACCAGCACGCCCCACGACGACGTCCGCCTCACTCAAGGCAGCAGGCATATCGTCGATGAAGCTAGTGACTTCGGCGAATTGAGCTCCCAGATCACGATACAGCGCTTCGACGGTATCTAAATGTGCTTGGCCACACTGGTGTACCACCGAAAGTGGAACTTTCAGACGAGCCAAAGCTGAAGGCAAGACCTCATTGAGCGACTTTGCGCCTTGGGATCCCCCGAGAATAAGAACTTTGAGTGTGCCGCTCTGACGACGATAGGGCCGCGACCCAAAGCCTGGCCGCAGCGGAACTCCACTACGGAGCACCTTGGCTGGAGAAAAATGCCGCTCAACGGGTTCAAACGCAGTGTAAGCGCGCTGAACGAAGGGCGCCATCATCAGGTTGGCGAGTCCGATAGCACTATTCGGCTCCATGAGAGCTACAGGAAGCCCGAGAGTGCGGGCAGCCATCGAAACTGGGCCAGCCGCGTATCCGCCAATCGAAAACACCGCGCTGGGATTGTACTTGCGAATCAACGCTCTGGATTCAGGTAGCAGAGCCGCGGCGCGAAACGCGCCTCGAACGGCGCCGGCTGCACCTCCACCACGGATCGGCAACACCTCAAGCAGTTCGAGTTCAAAGCCTTGAGAAGGCACGAAGCGAGTTTCCATGCCTCGTGCGGTCCCAATAAAAATTGGCCGAACCCTGGGGCAAAGCTTCTTCAAGGCATGCGCCACCGCCACCATGGGAAACACATGGCCGCCGGTTCCGCCGCCCGCCATAAACACCGTGGGTTCGGTCACGCAAGAACCTCGTCAGCGTCTCCAAATCCCGATTCGAGGGCAATCAGACTCGACGCCTCGGGTGAAGGACCATGGGTCACCGAGGAGGTTTCAGCCGCCCGTGGCCGGGAAATATTCAAGAGAATGCCCATCGCCGCCGCATTCACCACGAGCGAAGAACCACCGTAGGAAATGAAAGGCAAGGCCAAGCCCTTTGTCGGCAACATCGCCATCGCCACCGCGAGGTTCACCACCGCCTGCACTCCAAAGAGCATCGAAAGGCCGAACGCCAGATGCGAGCCATATTCGTCGTCGGCAGCAAGAGCTGTTCGGACTCCCCGCGCCACAATCAGCAAGTAGGCAAGGCACAAAGCCACGACCCCAATGAATCCTAGCTCTTCACCAATGATCGCTGAAATCGAGTCGGTGTGAGCCTCGGGGAGATACAAGATTTGCTTCCCCTGACCAAGCCCCAGCCCCGTCATCTGCCCAGAACCAAAACTCATCACGGCCTGAAATGGCTGATACGCTAGGTCCTGACGATGTTCGGCCATGTTGAACCAAGCCAACATGCGCTCCCAGCGGTAGGCCGTAAAACGAATCGCCCAGGTCGCGAATACACCAGCGACCGCAGCGACGCCCAAAAGATAACCGAGGCGCGCGCCAGCCACAAAAAGCATGGCCGCGGTGAGAAACATGAGCACTGCTGCGCTGCCAAAATCCGGCTGCTTCATGCAGATCAACACAAGAAATCCAGCCATCAGCATGTGCGGGACCATGCCGATGGAGAAGCTCTTCACCTTGTCGCGCTTCTTGTCGAGCGAGTAAGCAAGCCAAAGAACCAAGGCGACCTTGGCCATCTCGGAGGGCTGCATATTCACTGGTCCCAGGCGGATCCAGCGTGAGGCGCCACCGCTGGTGTGTCCCAGGCTGGTGATGGTCAACACCATCGCGACAGTCACGGCTCCCAAAGTCACGTAGGTGAGCAGCCGCAGTTTGTGATAATCGAAGCGAGAAACAGCCCACATCGCGAAAATAGCGGCTAAAGCGAAGACGGATTGCCGCTGCATGAAGTGGTAGGGATTTCCGTACTCCGCATTTGCCTCGACCACCCCGGCGCTGAACACCATGACGACGCCAAAGCCTAAAAGGCCGATCACAGCTGCGGCTAAGACAGTGTCCATGGCGCCCACTCGGGGGCTTTTTGCGAAAAGTTCTCGAAAATATGCCTTCACGGTTGGTACTCCTGAAGCAGGCTGGCAAGTGCCCGTACTGCTTCAGTAAACCTTTCTCCGCGATCGGAATAGTTTTTGAACATATCGAGGCTGGAACACGCCGGGCTAAGCAGCACTGCGTCGCCCGGAAGCGCCATACGGAAAGCCCGCACCACCGCGCCCTGCATGGTTCGGGCAATTTCCACGCTCACTCGGCCATCAATCGCCTCAGCAATCCGTGGAGCCGCCTCCCCAATCAGAATGGCGCCACGTCCCCGGCGCACCAACGTCTCGACAAGCTGATCGTAGCTTCCCAGCTTGTCCCTTCCTCCGGCGATAAGGATGCCCTTTTCCTCGGTCAAGCCATCTAGCGCTGTGACGGCAGCGCCCACATTGGTAGCCTTCGAATCATCGTAGAAGGTGATGTCGCGGTAATGTCCGACACGCGCCATGCGATGAGGGAGCGCGCGGAATCGCCTCAAACCTTCCTCAATGTCGGGACTTCGTAGGCCCATGACACGACCCATCGCGATGGCCGCCGCCGCATTGAGGTGGTTGTGGCGGCCATGCAGGTCGCAATGAGTCAGGTCGTAGCGACGTCCCGATTGCGCTTCGACAACGGATTTGCCCTCCACAATGTAGTCTCCCCCCTCACCATACGTCACCTGGCGCGCCTTCCCGCGGCTCACCTGAGCGCGGCATTCGGGCGAATTTGCTGGAAAAATGGCAAAGTCATCGGCCGTCTGATTGACGAAGCAGTTGCCCTTTGTGTGGACATAAGCTTGGAAGTCGTCATAGCGATCGAGGTGATCCTCACTCACATTGAGGATCAGCGCGACCTTGGGCTTGAATGTCGGCACGCGCTCCATTTGAAAGCTGGACACCTCATAGACGACAGTATCCACGCCTTGACCCGGAGCCTCACACGCAGGCTGCCCTAAGTTTCCACCCACAAATACATGGCGACCGGTCGCCTCAAGCAGATGCCCAAACAAAGTGGTCGTCGTGCTCTTGCCGTTGGTACCGCCAATCGCACAAATCGGAACGTCGACGAAACGACTCGCCAACTCGGTTTCGCCAATCACCTCGATACCAGCGGCCTCGGCCACCTTGATCTCCTGAAACAACGGAACGCCCGGGGACAGAACAATCAAATCCGCCTCGAGAAACGGCACATTTGCGTGCCCACCCAAGAAAAGCTCGCAGTCGAGTCGATGAACCTCGGTCGAGACTTTCTCACGCGCAGAAACGTCAGTGGCAATCACCTTCGCACCGTTGCGACACAGCAATTCGACCGCAGCGCAACCACTGATGCCCAGGCCAACGACGACCACCGTCTTTCCGACGACCGAAAAACTGGATGCCTGATTCACTTTGGAACTCATTAACGAACCTTCATCGAGGAGAGCGCAACTAGCGCGAGCAGTAGCGAAACGATCCAAAACCGGACGATGATTCTCGGCTCGGGCCACCCCTTCTTTTCAAAGTGGTGGTGAATTGGAGCCATGAGGAAAACTCGCTTCCCAAACAGTTTGTAAGAAGTGACTTGGGTGATGACGCTGACCGCTTCAAGCACAAAAATTCCACCTAAAATGACGCTCAACAATTCGTTCTTGGTCAGCACGGCCATCATGCCCAACCCACCACCAAGGGCAAGCGAACCGACGTCGCCCATGAACACTTGGGCGGGATAGGTGTTGTACCAAAGAAATCCGATTCCTGCGCCAATCACTGCTGCAGCAAACACACTCAGCTCAGCCATTTCAGGGCTCCCGGCAATATCCAGGTAGCCCGCTAACGGGCGACCAAACAAGACCGAACCTGCAACATAGGCCCACACGAGGTAGGTCCCTGAATTCACCATCACAGGGCCGATCGCGAGACCATCGAGGCCATCTGTGAGATTCACAGCGTTACTCGTACCGATCACAACGAACAGTGCGAACACTGCGTAGACCCACGCCGGCAACTCAATGGGATACTTGTCGAAAGCAACGAAGGGCACGCTCAAGCGGTAACGAATATCCAACCAGCCTTCCGGAAGCCCATCTTTCGCGAAAAAAAGGTAACCAATCGCCGCTCCGCCGATCAGCAATTGACCGAGAATTTTATAACGACCCGCAAGCCCTTTGGTGTTTCGCCCCTGGATCTTCATGCGATCGTCGACATAGCCAATGAGGCCGTAGCCAGCGGTCACAGCTGCCGTGAGCGAGACGAATACATTCGTTACATCTGCCCAGAGAATCGTCGGCACCAGACAACTCAGCAAAATCAGAGCGCCCCCCATCGTCGGGGTCCCCTGCTTGCTCAAGTGGCTTTCGGGGCCATCCGTACGAATGATTTGCTTGATCTGCTTGCCACGAAGCGTGCGGATGAACCAAGGAGCGAGGAAGAAACTGATCATCATCGCTGTGATGACGCTCATGATCACGCGGAACGGGGTGTAGCGAAGAACGTTGAGGGCACCTGCCCAACCAAATTTCTGACTGAGAGGGTAAAGCAGTTCGTAAATCATGAATGTTCGCCACGAATTGTCGAAGAATCGGTCGAGACCTCGGCGAGGCCAAGCCGCTCGGCCAGTCCTTCGACCACACGTTCCGCCCGAACGCCACGAGAAGCTTTCACGACCACCACGTCGCCAGATCGGAGCAAGGGACCGAGCACGGGCGCGACCTCTGTTGCGGAATCGAAGAAGTTCACGTGGGGCAGACGTTTTTTGGCGATTTCCGCGGAAATCCACGCATCTCCCTGCACAAAGAACGCTCCCGCCGCACCAGAATCAGCTGCGATTTCGCCCATTTGACGATGCGATTCTGGTGAAAGGTGTCCGAGTTCCAGCATTTCACCCAGCACCAGCCACACCCGTCCTCCTAGGCTTTCGGCCAGTTCAACGCCGGTGCCGACACTGATTGCGACACTCCCCGGGTTCGAGTTGTAGGTGTCATCGATGATGAATCGGTTTTCCGTCAACTCAACGAGACTATTTCGCCCCGGCTCACCCGCGTGGCGTAGAGCTCTTGCACATTGCTCCGACCGCAACGGCGCACCCTGGAGTTCTTCGACCGCAAGCACGCCGGCCGCCACCGCTAGTGCGCCGGGTCGACCGATGAGCGGACTCTCAAATTGCAAAGTCTCACCGCCCACTCTATCTGTAGCGCCGTGACTGCGCCGCAGCCCAAGAAGCGCGATTCTCTGGCTCTTGAGGGTACGTGACTCGATGACCAAGTCCCGCTCTGGTGCGAAGCCATAGCTCAACTTACGCGACGCCCGACAGGCCATCACGGAGCGAAGGACACGCTCATCCTCTCCAAATCCAATCGCCACTCCACCCGGCTTGAGGAATTCGAAAATGGCTCGTTCCTCCATTTCTACCCCGTCCAGATCCCCCAAACCCTCGGTGTGTTCCAGATCGACCAGAGTCAGAACGGCCACATCAGGTCGAGTCATTTCAGCAAGCAGCGCCACTTCGCCCGGCGAATTCGTCCCCAGCTCCAGCACCGCGAAGTCATGATCGTCCTGCAGGCAAAGAAGCGTCATGGGCACGCCCACCTGGTTGTTCAAATTCCCTTGCGTCGAGAGCACCCGCCCACCGTGGACTTCTGCGAGTAGCGCACTGATCACCGAGCGCGTCGTCGTCTTCCCGGCGGAACCCGCGACAGCCACGAGGCGTCCGCGAAAGCGCGCTCGATGTGCAGCTGCCAGCCGTCCCAAAGCGCTCAGCGTGTCGTCAACGAGAATCACGACTACCGTTCCCGGCAAGGTTCCCGTCTCAGGCTCACGATCTACGACCAAGGCTGCGGCACCTGCCTCTACCGCACGAGGCAGATAGTCGTGCGCATCGAAGCGTTCGCCGCGCAGTGCCACGAAAATCCTCCCCTGAAGATCTTCGCGTGTGTCGGTCGCAACGCCTCGAAATGCACCATGACCTGGACCCAGAATCTGGCGTCCTGTGGTTGCGTTGAGTAACTCTTCGACGGAAAAGCTAGCTTGGTTCTGCGGAATCGGAGTGGCCACTAGTGCGTCGTCCCCCGCCCCTGAGCACGACGAAGCGCCAGCGCATTGCGCGCTTCCTCACGGTCATCAAAGTGCAAGATCTGGCTACCAATGAGCTGATAATCCTCGTGACCCTTGCCGGCGATCAAAACCACAGCGCCGGGTGCGGCATCGAGAATCGCCTGCTTGATCGCCAGGTGCCGGTTAACCTCAATCACAGGGCTCCGGCGAGCGGCCTCTAAGCCCGGCCTCACGTCTTCGAGAATGGCCATCGGGTCCTCAGTGCGAGGGTTATCCGAAGTCAAAATCACCTGGTCGGCCAAGAGCGCAGCGGCCTGCCCCATAGGAATGCGCTTTTTTCGGTCGCGATCACCGCCGCAGCCAAAAACGCAGATGACTTCTTCGTAGTCGAGGTCGAGCAACGTGCGCAACGCTCTATCGAGAGCGTCAGGAGTGTGCGCGTAATCAACAACAACCGTTACGTCGTCTTCGCTCGACTCACAGCGCTCGAGACGACCCGCCACTCCCCTCGCCTGGCCGAGACAGCGAGCAGCCTCAACTGGGCTCACGCCCAGCGCCTCCAAGATCCCCCAAGCAACGAGTAGATTCTCAAGATTGTGGCGTCCGAGCAGCGGGGAAAATAGGTCGAGCTGAGCGGTTCCGCTGGTGATCTGTGCGCGAATTCCGTCCCGCCCAAAGACCACTTCCTCGCAACGAATCGATGCCTCGGTTGCCCCCTGAGCTGAGATCAAAATCGCCTCGGGTAGGCGCTCTGCGAGGCGCCGTCCAAAAGCATCATCGATGTTCAGTACTTGAAAAAGTGGCCGCGGTTCCGCAAAAAGGCGCGCTTTTGCCTCACCATAGGCCTCCATCGACCCGTGGTAGTCCAGATGATCCTGACTAAGATTGGTGACGGCACCGACGCTAAAACGAATGCCCGCGACCCGTTTCTGGTCTAGCGCGTGGCTCGATACCTCCATGATGGCCGCAGCAGCGCCGCTCGCGTGAGCAATGGCCAGTGCTTCCGCCAGTTGATCCGGTTGCGGCGTGGTCAACGAATCTCCCAGTCGCTCTTCACCTATGAAAAAACCAAGTGTTCCCGAACGAGCCACCAGCTCGCCCAGTGAATTCAAGGCCTGGGCGACCAGGCTGGCCACGGTCGTTTTGCCGTTGGTGCCGGTGATCCCCACCATCTTCAGTGAATCCGCAGGCCGAGAATAAAGTTCTTGGGCGCACTGGCCCCACGCTTGCCGCAAGTCGTTGACTTCCAAACGGGGTTCGGCGGTGACGCCGCCATTCTTCTCGCAGAGAATAGCAGACGCGCCATTCTCGAAGGCTGCTGAAACGAATTGGGTGCCGTCGCTCTTTTGCCCACGGCGCGCGACGAAGAGACTGCCGGCACGAATACGTCTGGAATCTTCCGTGACGTGATTCACGCTCACAGAATCATCCCCGATCACTTGAGCACCGCACCCCACGAGTCTTCCAGCGAGCTCACGAAGGAGGAGCGGAGACGAGTGAACTTCGGAAAAAGGCATTTTCAGATCTTCTAGGAGGCGGGACGGAACACGAGCTGAACGCTCGTTCCTTTCGCGACCACCGTTCCCGGCGGAGGCTCCTGGGTGGCGAGCAAACCCGTTCCTTCAAGAACCGGAACGATTCCGGAATCGGTCAGCTGCTTGAGCACTGAACGCATCGGTGAGCCTGTCAGGTTAGGAAGACGGATCTCGTCCTTCTTGACTGTCTTGGTCTCGACCAACTCTTGGACGACTGCAGTTTCACCGCGCGCCGCAGCAAGAATCGCATGAGTAGCTCGAGCGGGATCAGGCCTCTGAGCAAGGTCCTTCAAATCCGCTTTTTCCGAGCCCTGGGGGGTCACCCCGCGATAGCGCAGAACCATTTCTGCGACATGACGAAATACCGGGGCGGCCACCGAGCCACCGGCATACTCGACTCGAGGAGAATCAAGGGTCACGACAATCACTACCTCAGGGTCATGTGCCGGGACGAAACCAGCAAACGAAGCGATGTAGTCATCGAGAGAATAACGACCGTTTCGTGGATCGGCCTTTTGCGCAGTCGCTGTCTTGCCGGCGACACGAAATCCATCAATCGACGCTTCTCCACCGGTGCCACCGTCCTCGGTAACGGCGACCAACATCTCTGCCAGCTGCTTGGCGACTCGCTCACTCACAACTCGTCGACGAATTCGCGGGGCCGTCTCCTGAACGACTTCACCGTCCGCGGTGGTCACGCGCTTGATCAAGCGCGCCTCCATCAAGTTCCCGCCATTGGCGATCGCAGCGGTGGCCATCGCCATTTGCAAGTTCGTCACGCCGATGCCCTGACCAAAGGACGCAGACGCCGTTTCCACCTGCACCCAAGGTCGTCCTTGAGGACGCAAAGTTCCCGCTGATTCACCGGGCAGAGGCGCACCTGTTCGCTGACCAAAGCCAAATCGACGGAAAGACTCGTAGAGCTTCTCTTCGCCCAAGCTCAGGCCAATCTTGGCCGCGCAGATATTCGACGACTGAGCGAGGATCTGCGAAACCGGCAACCAACCAGAAGGATGAGTGTCACGGATCGTCACATTATCGACCCGCATCGCGCCCTTTTCACAATAGAGCTGCTCGGTCGGCTTCAGGGTCTTCCCCTCAAGTCCTGCGGCCACTGTAAATATTTTCATCGTCGAGCCGGGCTCGAAGGTGTCGTTCACTGCGCGATTGCGACGCTGGGCGGGGTCACTCTTGCGATAATCGTTGGGGTTGAACCCAGGGTAACTGGCAAGCGCTAGAATTTCTCCCGTTTTCGGATCAATCACGACCACCGATCCCCCGACGGCTTCGAAGGCACGCGCTGAATTGGCGAGTTCACGCTCAGCAGCGAACTGAATGCCTTGGTCGATCGTCAGCTGGACGTTATGACCAGCAAACGCACGCTCGTCTTCAATGCCATCAGAAAAGATCAGTCGCCCCGAGCGATCACGGAGTCCACGTAACTGATCAGGGTGTCCTTCGAGTTCTTCGTTGAGCGAATATTCAAGACCGTCTCGCCCTTTGCCGTCCGGAGAAACGAAGCCCAGAAGAGGCCCCGCCAATTCGCGACGGGGGTAAAAGCGCGCTGGCTCCGCTTCGATCATGAGACCACGAATTCCGGGCACCTCGTCCGTACCCTCGGAAAGCAAACGAACCGACTCGATCTGTTCGGCGCTGGCACGACGCCTGAGCCAGCTCCAACGACGTTTTTGAAGGATTTTTCGCTCAACCCGAGCCGCATCCAGGTCAAGAACGTGAGCGATCCGTGCCGCTGTTTCGCGAGCGACGCGAGGAACATCCTGGGAATCAACGCCTCGCAGAAGCTCGTGAGCATCCAGACTGACTGTCGGTACCTCAACACTGGCCGCCAGAGCACTGCCATTTCGATCGTAGAGAAGACCGCGCTTGGGTCGCACTCGCAGGCGGCGTTGGCGCTGATCTTGCGCAAGTTGGCGCCAATTATCCCCGTCGGTCACCGCCAAATCCCAGCCAGCGGAAACAACGAGCCCCATGCCCAGGGCAAGCACGCCGCAGAGCAGTCCCATGCGCATGCGGATCCACTTGCCGTTTTCGCCGCGAATTCGATTGTATGCCATTTAGAAATCCCCCGCGGCTACGGCATCACTCGATTCTGCATCACTGCCCACTTCAGGGTCTTTTCCCGCGGAAAAAACGCGTTCTGCCTCGGGTTCTTCCATGACGAAAAGCGTGCGCCCCACTAGATCGACCCGTTCGGGCGTATTGTGGGCAGCTTGCTCCAGCTCAAGCACTCGCTCTATCTCGCGAAGACGCGCGACCTTGCTGTACGCGCTTCCGAGCTCATAGCCATGCTCGACCGTCTCTACGCGCACGGCCAAATAGAAGAGAAACGACGCCGTCGTGGCAATGACTGCTAAAGTCCACAACGTAAGAAACGCATTTGCGCGACGATCATCGTATTTGGTCATGTTTCGCTCGGTCGCCGGGTCGTCTGGTCCCGCTCGACGGCCTTACCGTCCCACTTTCATAAGAAAGCTCCAACTTTTTGGAGCTAGTAATCCCGATCAAACTCCTCAAAACGGGAATCAGGAGAACTGATATCTATCGTCGATGGCGGCATGCGACGCGCCGAACGCAGCTTGGCGCTACGGCTTCGCGGATTGTCCGCCTGTTCCTCCTCGGTCGCGATCAGTGGCTTCTTATGAAGACGCTCCCAGCGGTCCCGTTCCAAGAAGGCGCGCTTGACCAAGCGATCCTCCAAGGAATGAAAGCTGATGAACGCCGCAATTCCACCCGGCCGAACCACCTGGCAGGCCGCGTCCAGTGCGGCAGAAAGTTCCTCCAGCTCACGATTGACTGCAAGTCGGAGTGCCTGAAACGTACGCGTAGCTGGGTCGATGCCCCCCACCCGGCGTGGGCCGACGGCGCGCACAATAGCGCGACGCAGATCGGTTGTCGTTTCGACTTCCCCAGCGTCAAGTGCTTGCTTGATACAACGGGCCACCCGTCGCGAGCGTCGCTCTTCGCCGAGGTGAAAGATCACATCCGCGAGTTCATCCTGAGTGAGACGAACGATGAGATCTGCAGCTGTTTCACCGTCAGACGGATCCATTCGCATGTCGAGCGGTCCCTCGCGACGAAAACTCATGCCGCGTTCAGCCTCATCAAGCTGGGGTGAGCTCACGCCCAAGTCGGCAATGAGTCCGTCCACAAACTCGATTCCCAGGCGTTCCAATTGCTCGGGAGCCAGCGAAAAGCGCGAATGCACCATGGTCACCCGATCCCCAAAACGAGCGAGCCGCTGTCCTGCAGCCTCAAGTGCGGTGGGGTCGCGGTCAAAAGCGATCACGCGGCAACCATCGCAGGATTCGAGCAGCGCTTCGGTGTGTCCACCTCCTCCCAGAGTGAGGTCGACATAGACGCCGTCCTGGCGAGGTTCGATCGCCGCAATCGTTTCTTTGCGGAGAACAGTCAGGTGGTGAAAACTTGGAGGTGGTTCGAAAGCGGGCATCGTCATCATATCTTGATTTGCTCCAGCACTGCTTGCTTGAAGTTGGTTTCTTCCTCAGGACTCATTTGCAAGGCGGCTTCCCATTCTTGGGTCGACCACAGTTCCAGGTGCCGTCCCATCCCTGCCCACAGTGCATCTTTCTCAAGACGCACCTTCTCTCGCATTGGACCAGGAATGAGCAGGCGTCCGTGCTTGTCCGCCTCGCACTCACAAGCCGCTGACACGTAGAGTCGGCGAAAGCGGACCACGTGGGGATCCATGCTGGGGAGCGCGGCAATTTTTTCTTCCAGTTCTTCCCAGGCGAGCATCGGAAACAGATGCAGGCACGGATCAAACAACGCTGCGGTCAAAACGAATCGAGCGTCGCCAGACGCGACTAGAGTTTCCCGGAACCGCGCAGGCAAGCTGATGCGCCCTTTGGCATCGATGGAGTGCTGAAATTGCCCGCGGAACATGACTCAAAAACCTAAAAGAAGCTGCCGATGAATCCCTTGATGCGAGGAATTGTTTCATTCCCCGAATCTGGGCTGGACCAACACTTTGATCCACTTCGACCCACCTGCGCCCACGAAGCTACGGCCGGAGCGAGATCGCGTCAACGCACTTCAGCAACCAAATCCATGAGGAAATGCCGCGGGTGAGGGTAATCCCTTGTCCCACCTGCTGATGCGCGCAGTGTTTCTTGGGCGCGAGTGTACGGATCTGACCAAAGAGTCAGAGAGCACCAGTGCTGGGCGCATCAGACTGCGACTAATGGCAATTTGCTCTGAATCGAGCAATTCTACTAAGAAATGAGCAGTATGACTATATTTTGCGCGCAGCGATCTGAGCCGCGCGGAGCGTCGCGAGCACGGCCCCACATGCCGCTTCTGCTCGCAAAACGTAGGGGCCGAGAGAAACAGGGAGGAACCCCGCATGGAAGGACTCGCTCAGCTCGGCTTCAGACAGGCCACCCTCGGGTCCAATCAATATCGTGAGCTGTCCCTGCTCCCAATCGAATTTCTCGACTCGATCCAAAAGCGGCTGCGCATTTTCGCTCCAGGCACAGACCAAGCGAAGTCCAGAGCTGAAGCGAGAAAGAGTCGGGCCCAGTTCCTCAGGCCCTTGCAGTTCGGGAAGGACCCCTCGCTCACATTGACGCGCCACTTGAGCAGCAACTCGGATCAACCTCTCATGACGGCTACCGCCGTCTAGCTTGGCGACGCTTCTCGCTGAATGAACAAGGACTAGCCTTTCGGCACCGAAGACTGTGACATCGCGTATCGCCTGTTCGGGCTTGTCACCTTTGCCAATGGCTTGGAGAACGGTCACCGGCATATCACGTCTGACGGCCTCGCGAACGGAGCCGAGCTTGACTTGAATTGCTGGCAGCCTGTCACTGACAAGCACGCCCTCAGCCTCAACCCCACGGACAGGATCGAAAGCGAGGATCTGGTCACCTCCGCGAAGCCGATGGACTTTGGAGACATAACGACTCTCCTCCTCCGAAAGAGTCACAATTCCACCGCCCGACTCGCTCGCCGCCCCGAGACCGTCCACTGGGACACGCAGTAAATCGGCCATCACTTACTTTTTCTTCTTCTTTTTGGGCTCAAGATCCTGAGTTGGTCGGGGCCCGTAATCGACGTAACGAGCGAGGGAGAGCGCTGAAACTAAACAGTCCATTCTCTCAATTGGTGGTGGGGGCACCTGCCCCGCCTCAAGCACAAGTGCGGTAAGCGCTCCCCCATAGACGCACGCGGTGTCGAGACCGGTTGCGTGATCATGGAGTTGGAGTCCCGCTTGAGCGTTGTGTCCGAAAACGATGTGTTGGGGCCCGGTGTACTTTTCCGCCCAAGATGTTTCCGAGTATCGATCACTCGGAGCACCATGTGATGTGAGAGATCTCACATGCATCAGAGTCCAAGGCTGTTGATCTTCCAAAGCTAGACCCGGAGCGACGCCAGCGTGAACCACTCTTACATTGTGATCGGGAAATTCCAGAGAAAGCGGCAAAGCCTCCAAGAACGCCCAATCTTCTTCGCTGAGCTCATCCAAAAGAAAGCGATGTGACGGTCCAAGTCGCGGTCCGCGATCACCTGCAAGACGAGCCTGATGGGCATGGATGAGACGATGCTCGTGATTGCCTCGAACGCAGGGAGCCTGCAGTTCTCTAGCTATTTTCAGCACCCTTGGTGTGTCCGGACCGCGCGCCACGAGGTCGCCAACAAAAATGACTTGGTCACCTTCTACTGGTCCAAGCTGCGCGAGCAACTCTTCAAGTTCGTCCGCACAGCCGTGAACATCACCTATCCAGATTGAGCGACCCACAGGTTCTACTTAGTTCAACTTTTTTTAGGAATCGAGGAAAACGGTTGCCTCAATTCAGGAAAAGCGGAGCAAAATCGCGACTTCGCCTTGCCCTCTTGGCCTCCGACGTTCTACCTTCGCCGCCCGAAGTTCGAGGAGCTCACACTCTATGATGACAAGCCGGATCACCGTTATTGCACTATCCACCGCAGCACTTTCTATCGCCCTTTCGGGGTGCGGTCGGGAAGAGCCCACCTACCAGCCGGTCCCGGCGGTGAGTGGCCTGTCTGTAAACCTTCCTCCCGTCCCGACCGTGCCCGATAAGCCGATCAAGGATGGCGAGAGTTATACGATTTGGGGCGCTAGCTATCACATGCGCAACCGCGTGCACGAGAAAGAGGTCGTCGACCAAAAACTCAGCATCGTCGGTTACATCACCAAGACGAATTTCGACGAGGCTCCTGAGTGCGCTGTCCACGAGACCGGTAAGGGCGACCCAGACAATTGCAAGGCACCTGTTCCCGCTTTCTGGATTGCGGACACCAAGGACGCGCCGGAAGGGGAGTGGATGAAGGTCATGGGCTTCGCTTCCAACTTTGCGAACATCTACTCGGCGATCGAAGAGTTCGACAAATTGAAGGCTGACGAGAAACCCGAAGAGCCCATTTTGGACAACACCTGGGGTGTTGAACTGCCCTACCCGCTTCCCGCCAAGGGAGCCAAAGTCAAAGTCACTGGCAATTACTCGACAGCATTCACCCTCGCCTCGTCGGGCGTGGTGGCTGATCCCATCATGGGCATCATGACCTACCAAAACATCGAGTACCTTGAGCCGGCTGCAGAACTGGCCAACTTGCCAGGAATGAAAGAACGTAAGAAGAAGTAACTGGTCCAAAGGATTGGCTCCCAAGAGCCACTCGCCCGTGGGCTCTTTCCAAGTGAACAAGCCCCCAACATGACGAGCAGACGAAGTAATCAAAGGGTGCTGGAGATGATCTCCCGCACCCTTTTACTTTTCGGATCCGTCGTTTGCCTGGCATGCGCTGGCAGTCTGCCAGAGGGCAAAGATGCTGTTGACGCAGTCGACCTTTTGGGCGCGCCGGGCGACACCGCGGATGATATCCTTGCCGGACTTGCGACGAAGCCCACACCGGGCTTTTGGGGTAAACGCGAGTACAGCACCCTGGATGAAGCGCAGCTCAGTAAGGACATTGAACGCATCGAGCGGGAACTTCGCCGGCGTGGCTACTATGAAGCCCGAGTCACCGCGACACGCATTATTTTCAAGAAGGAGCGACACGTCAAAGTAGAGCTGCAGATTGATCCTGGTGAACCGGTGATCGTTCGTGAGCTGAGAACAACTGGACTCGCAGGCCTGCCCTTCGATCCGGCCCAAGCCGCGGTTCAGGAGATCAGACTGCGAGTCGGCGACATTTTCGACGAGGACCAGTACGAGGAGGCCAAGCAGGATGTCGCAGATTCCCTGGCGAACTCAGGCTATGCTTACGCGCGCGTGGGCGGTCGTGCACGAGTTGATCTGGCAACCCATCGCGCAGAAGTTGTACTCAGCGCAACGCCAGGGGCCCGCTGCGTGTTCGGAGAGATCAAGGTGGAGGGACTGAAGGATCTCAACGAAGCCAAGATCCGCCAGATCATCGGCATCAAACCGGGAGCGCGATACTCGGTCGAGCAGATCAAGATCGCGCGCGCGGCACTGTTCGACCTGGGGGTGTTTTCCCGAGCCGAAGTCACCCCGGCTCTTGACGATCCCTCCCAAACCAAGGTGCCTCTCACCGTTCGGGTAGAAGAAAGCACCTTCAGGGACATCACCCTGGGCGCGGGCGCTCGGCTCGACCTTCTCCGTCTAGCGGTCGTGGGTCAGGGCAGCTGGACCCATCGCAACTTCTTTGGCGGGCTACGTAAGTTCACGCTCTCTACTCGGCCCGGACTGACGTTTTTCCCCACCAGCATCGACTACCTGGTCGCACCCACGGCTGTGTTTCCCGAAAACTTTGCCACCGCTCGCTTGGAACAACCCGCCTTCCTTGAGTCCCGGACCCGTGGCTTTGTCGAGGTCGGTTACAACGTGTATCCGCTGCTCTACCCGTTACCCAAGGACACTGACGAGTCAAAGTACGATCCGCGCGAAGAACGAGTCATCGGCTACAGCGAAATCACTTCGTCGATCGGAGCCGAGCGCACCTTCTTCGGAACGATCCTCCCGACCACCTTCTCGTTGAACCTCCAATCGAATACACCCTTCAATTATCAGGGGGACGACGACTATCCGGGTCTCGATGCTGTCTTGGTCACTTACCCCGAGCTAGTGAACCATATCGACTTCCGAGATGATCCGATTCAGCCGACCGAAGGCGTATTCATCAAGAACTCGATTCAGGTAGCCATTCCTTTCTCGAGCGATCAGGTGAGCGACCTGCGCATTCAGCCAGAAATTCGCACCTTCTATCCCTTGGACGACGCCCATCAAGTGATTCTCGCCACCCGCCTCGGCGTCGGTATGGTGCTGCTGAACAACTACGGTGAGTCTCAGGGCAACTACACGGATCCGAATGTCGTCGCCGACCAACACAAGAAGTTGTTTCGAGCCTTCTATTCAGGTGGCCCCGGCTCGAACCGAGGCTACCCCTACCGACGAATCGGACCTCAAGGGCCCATTGGTTTCTTGATTCCGAACGACGTGAACTGCAACGACGCCGCCGACCAGGATCTCCCCACGTGCATTCGACCACTTGGCGGTTTGACAATGTGGGAATTTTCCACAGAGATCCGCTACCGAACAAGCAAGGAATGGAGTGTCGTTGGCTTCATTGACGCTTCCAACGTCAGCCTGGACTCGCTCCAGTTCAAATTCGACGCTCCGCATATCTCGATAGGTCCAGGTGTGCGCTACATGTCCCCGGTCGGACCGATCCGCGTTGATGTCGGTTGGCGCGTGCCCGGACTACAGAAGTTCACCCCGGAAAGCGGCAGCACTCGCGACATCGCCGAGGTGCCTCCCTACGACGATCAGTCCTGGTGGCAACGGTTTGCGCTACACATTCTGATCGGTGAGGATTTCTAAGTGGTCCGGCAAGCCCCCACCCGTTCTCCGAACGATCCGAAAAGAGCGGCAGCCTACCTGCGGTCGCTTCTTCGGTGGCTGGGTCGCCTGGCGCTTGCCGTCTGCTTTCTTGTCAGTGTCGTGCTTGGAGCACTCATCCATTTGGATCTCCCAGTGTCGCGCCGAGCGGCAGGAGATCTCCTCGAGCGCATCCTCAATCAGAGTCTTGAAGGGACTATTCGGATCGGTTCGGTGTCGCACCTCGTTGGCCAAGGGGTTTCAGCGACTGATCTCGAAATGCTCGATCCGGAAGGGCGCACCACGTTGCGAGTGGCGAAACTTGTCGCCGAGATTGACCTGCTCGACATTCTTGATCGAGTTTTTGGTGACCACGAAAAACTGAGCATCCAAGTCACTGCCGTGAAGGCTAGCGGTTGTGAAATCTATTTTCTGCCGACAACGAAACGCGATGAAACAGGCAAACTGCTCACCCATGTTTCGCTCAAAGATGCTTTCACTCCGACTGAATCAGACACGGAAACAGGCAGCGCGGCTAGTTCGAGTCGCCCGGTTCGAGTCTGGTTCCCGCAGATAGAGCTGAGCGACGTCTTCGCTCGTGGTTCCATCGCGGGCTCGCCAGTTGTTGAGGCGAGAGCCACCCACATGCGCGCGACGGTGCTCGCCTCGGATAAGGGTGCAGCTGTCGACGTCAGTCAGTTTGACCTGCAAGCCTCGGGGATCGGCGGCGTAGACATTCAGGCCCAAGGAGAAACGCACGTCCGCGCGCCAGGAGCCGTCTGGGGCGAGGTCACGGGTCGGGTTGGTGAAGTCCCCGTCAATCAGCTTTTCCGCTACGAAAATGGTCAGTTCAAGTTGGAGACCAGAGCGCGACTCGAACCTGCCGACGTGCGACCACTCTGGTCAGAATGGCCGCTTGATCGGCCCATCAACATTGAGAATTCGCTTGAAGGAACCGCAGAACGCTTCTCGTTTGAGGCAAAGGTAAGAGGACAGAGCCGAGAACATTCAAGCGGCGACGACGGTGAAACCCGACTGACTGGAGAAGTGTTTCTCGATGGATCCGAACAGGCTGAGCTGAGCGTCATCACGAAGAGTCTCAACCTACAAAGCCTGCTCTCTTCCCTGCCCCCTACGAGGCTGGACTCTACATCACAGCTGCGCATCGACTGGCCAGGGGGTATTCCCTTTCTCAATCTTGAGTCACACATCGAGCCGGGGCTTGTGGCTAACACACCGACCCCGACCATTGACGCAATCGCTTCTTGGAAGTCCGACAAATGGACAGTCGACGCCACCCTCACCGAACCGGGACTCAAGGCATACGCTCACGCGGAGCAGACCAACAAGGGACCGTACATCTTCGAGGTGCGTCTACCGGCTACCGAACTTCATCACAGTGAACGCCTCGCGAGCCTACTCGGCGAGGTAAAAGGCACTGCTGAAGGCACGATCAGAGGCAGCCTGACAGAGCAGGACTACTCGGCAAACCTGGACATTGACCTCCGCCGCCTCCAATTGTCTGGCGCGTCACTCAACAGCGGTCGGTTGACGGGCGAAATCCAAGGAAATCTCGACCATCTCGAACAATCCACAGGCGAAACTCAGCTCAACCTGGCAGAAGCAAACTTCGCGCCCGTCCATCTTCGTCAGGTAAAGGTTCTCCAACACGGCCCTCTGTTGACCCCGATCATTGAACTATCGGCCACCACGGCACGTGAGCTGCAGCTCACGGCGCGCGGAGACGTCGCGATACTCTCATCGTCAGTCAGCAACTTTACTGCGAAAATCGAAGGGGATGGGCAACCTCTGGAGGCACGCGCTTCTAGCATCGCCTATACCAATGAAACCCTCACTGTGCGTGACTTCTTCATGCGCAGCATCGGGGAAATTTCTGGAGAGCTCGAATACAATCCCCAGAAGGGATACATCAAAGCCCAAGCGCGCGACCTGAATATCTCCCGCATCGGCCAGAGTCTCGGCCTAGCGCAAACCGAAATGGGCGGTGATCTGGATGCCGATGTCGATCTGCATTTCGGCCAGAACCCACAAGGTCGGATTGACGTGAGCGTCAGAGAAGGCGCACTACGCGGCATCACCGGCATTCGTCTGGCGGCAACAGCGACTGTCGACGGAAATCAAGTCAATGGCGAATTCTCCGCGGGCATCGAAGGTTTGGGCGATGTGGAAAGCACCTGGGATGCTCGTCTTACTGGCGGTCCTCTGAAAGCCGCTAGCTACCATGGCGCCACCGGGCGCTGGTTGGCAGAAGTCAACGGGCTCGACCTGAAAACCCTCTCGCTTCTCCTCGGCAATGCCTTGCCTGTCGATTCCATGAGCGGTTCTCTCGACCTGACACTGGACGTCAACCAGCGAGAAGGGGACGAATTTCCTGAGGTGCAGTTTTCCGGCAGCACCCACGGATTCACGGCCGATTGGGAAAGCGAAGAGAAGCGCCACTCGATTGAATTCATCGATGCGAACATTGCCGCAACGATTCCCAGCGGTGGAGAAAAGTTGGAATCAGCAATTCGCCTCAATGATCGTCACGGCATGCTGCTTTCTCTCAGTGGCGAAATCGGACTGCCGCTCGACGAATGGCTCCGGAGCTTTCCTTCAAGCGATCAACTCTTGGGTGAGCTCGGCAATGGCAATCTCAATGTCGTGGCCATCATGCCGCGAAGAGACATCAGTACGTGGCCAGACTTCTTCCCGCACTTCGTTGACCAAGGAGAAGTCAGTGCTCGCCTAGCCTTCAGCGGCTCGGTATCCAGCCCTGAAGTAGGGATTGTTTTCATCGGAACTGGCCTCGATGGAGGCCAGAGTCCCCTCAAGGACTCGGTCGATGTGAACCTGAAGGCGCGTTACCTGGCCACTCCTGGCACCCTCCGGGGCAACTTGAGCGTCGAGCATGAATCGCATCGTTTGGGAGAAACCCAATTCGATCTCGTGATCCCGTTCGCTCACCTCGTCTCGCCACCGCCGAATGACACCCCTTTTTGGACGGGCACAGCGCAGCTTCAGCTGGAAAGCACACCACTTCAACTCGTTGAGGCAATCGACAAGTTGAAGCTACAAGGGCTGGCTCAGGGAACCATTCGTATCGATCGAAGCGAACTCGCATCCGATGTCATCGCAGATCTCCAGCTTAGGCGCCTCGAGGCAGGCGATCGCTCCCTGGGAGACGCAACCTTCGAAATGCACACCCATGAAAACGACCTGATCACGCGCATGGAATTCACCGACGACTACGGCTCGTTGTTCGTTTCAGCCGAGGTGGCGATGCTGGCAGACACCTACTTCATGTCCCCGCACCCGGAGAAACAAATCTTCCTCAGTCTGAGGTCAGAAAAATACGATGCCGCCGTGCTCCAGCCCTTCGTTGTCGGGATCTTTGACGAACTCAGTGGAGCGCTCAACGGCAAATTGAGCGCTGAGCTCACCCCACCCCAAGGGCCTGAGGACGTTTGGAAAACATCCGTCTCCGGGAGAATGGATCTCAGCGATGGGGTGCTGGTGCCATCCGCCCTGGGACTACGACTCACTGATACCCGCTTGACCATCAACGCCGAACGCGAAGGTGAGTTCAACTTGGTGCGCATGGAAAATATCTCGGCTCGTGCCGACTCCACCGAGGCCAATGTCCAAGGACGGGCCGAACTCTACTTCCGAAATATTGCCTTCCAAGGCGGGAATTTTGAGTTGAACGTACAAAAGGCTCCGCTGATGGCTGGAGGAGCAACGCTGGCAAATGTGAGCGGAGGCGTGAGCGGTCAATTCACTGTCGACAAGGAGGCTATCCGTCTGGGTTTGGTTCTCGACAGCGTCGAAGCCGAGCTCCCCGAAGTCTCCGAAACAAACCTGATCGATGTCACGGACAATCCAACCATCGACATCGTGCAGCGAGCCGCTCCTGTGAAAGACGTCGAGGAATCATCTGAAGCTTTGCCGCTCGTGATGCAGATCAACCTGGGCAACAACGTGCGCGTCAAGAATAGCATCCTCGACCTTCGCCTGCGTGGCACTCCCACCGTCACCCTTGACGACGACACCCAGCTCGCAGGAACGATCGAACTCGTGCGAGGAGGACGCGTCATTGTTCTTGGTCGGTCCTTCGTTGTGAGTCGCGGAAGTGTCATGTTTGATACTGGCGAGGCCACCAACCCTCACTTGAACGTTGTTGCCAATTGGACAGCTCCCAACGGCGTGGTCGTTCGCGTCGAAGTGGGTGGCACAGTGAAAGAACCGACACTGACTTGGGGCAGCGAACCCGCGCTTCCCGGCGGAGAAGCCGACGTCATCGCTCTCGTCCTTGGAAGTGGCTCAGGTGGTGGCGAGCAAGTAGGCATTACTTCGCTCGCCATCGCTGCGAATGAAGCGATCGGTGCTTCGGGCGTTGGCTGGATGGAATTCTACGCGACCCAGGAAATGGGGAGCGGAGAAGGACGGGTGGCGGGGCTCACGGACTCAAGTTGGAACAACTACACCGCAGCATTCCGCATCAATGATGACCTCTGGTTTGAAGGGAACTTCCAGAGCACCAGCGCGGGCTTTCAAACGGGCGAGCAACAAACCGGCGTCAGCGGCACGCTCGATTGGCGCTTTCATCCCCAATGGGCTTTGCGCACAGAAATCGGCACGCTGGGCGGCGGTCTCGATCTCGTTTGGCAGTATCGCTACTGATTACAGACACTTAACCTCAGCGCCGAGCGCTGAACGCGGCGATGGAAATCCCCATCTCCATGCGCGTATCTGACCAATACTTGTCAATTGCTCGAGCCACGTATTCCATCGCTGTACTCAAATCGAGCTGATCTAGCCAAGCTTCGACCTGAGGAGCGATGAAATAGCGCACGGATGGGTCCTCAAGAAAAGCTCGGCCACTGTCGTAGCCAATGACATCGTTGTGAATTTCGAAATCGATGTCCGAGAAGCCTGCTGCTTCGAGTTCTTCACTGACCGATTCGACGGTGACTCGCTCGGCAGCCGCCAGCTCCATCGCTCGAGTGATATCGACGTCGTCATACTTGAGGGCGAACTCTTCAATCAGATCGAGAATCTCGGGAAAAGAACGACTCAGCGGCAACGCGATAATTGCTTGTCCGCCCGCATAAAGGAGTCGAGATGCCTCCTGGAAGAGTCGAGCTCGTTCATCTGCTCCGCCCTGCGGATGCAAAAGCAGTACGTGGGAAAAACTGTACTGGGGCAACCCTGATTCCGAAGGGTCCGTCGCAAAGTACTCAAACAATTCCTTGGGGATTTTCTGCGATGCGAGAGCGACACACGCTTCCGACTGTTCGACGCCCACCCCGGTGGTATTCGGCATCCGCTCAAGCAACTGCGCCGCTGGATACCCCGTGAGAGATCCCAGCTGAGCAACTCGAGCCGCTTCACCGACCAGAAGCAAGTCTTGGGCAGCCTCCCAAAAAAAGCGGAGGTAGGAAGGCACCACGAAGGTATCGACCACGGCGGCCTCGTTCTCGTCGAAAACAGGCGAAGCATCGATATTCGTAGGAGTGTCGTTCACGGTGCACCATAGAGGTACCAAATCATGAGGGTTGTCCGCCAGCCTCAAAGCAACCTTGTTCATTGATCCTCGACGGGTTCGCCTCCATGCTTGGACGAAGTGACGGCTTTTCGATTGAATCCTTGGCTCAAGGGGGCCACCTTGGCGCTCCTGCTTGCGAGTCTCAGCTTGCTTCTCCGCGACGGTCAGCCGGACACTACGAAGGAATTCTCAGCGCCTCCAGGGGCAGCAGAGTCCGAGAGGGCGGTCGAGGCTGCGCGTGCCGCTCAAGCCGGCGAAGCCCCTTGTCCGCCGGGGACCTTGCCCGACGCGGGAGCATGTATTCCCGCACCCGAGGCCGACAGCCCTAGGTGATCAGCTTATAGCCAAAGCCGTACACGGTCAGAATGTGTTCAGGCTGATTTGGTCGACGCTCAATCTTCTTTCGCAACTTCACCACAAAGTTGTCGATGGTTCGGTTGTTCGGATGCTTATCAAGACCCCAAATTTTCTTGAGGATCTCTTCACGGGACACTGGTTGCGCAACACGCTCGTACAGCAGGCGAAGCAGTTCCACTTCATAAAAGGAAAGAGCTTCCGATTGACCGCCAATTTCGACAGTGTGGGCGGTGAGGTTAACTTGAGCCTCGCCAATCGCGAATACGAGCGATTCAGTGGAGCGACCTGTGCGGCGGAACAGCGCTCGAATACGCGCGGTGAGTTCACCCACGCTGAATGGCTTGGTGACATAATCATCAGCCCCTGCATCCAAGCCGCGAATCTTATCCGACTCTTGGGCGCGAGCTGTGAGCATGATCACCGGCACTCGCGCATTCACCTCGCGAATTTGCTGGCACACCTGGTAGCCGTTCTGGTCAGGAAGCATCAGGTCGAGGAGCACCGCGTCAGGTCGTTCAGACTTATGCTTAGCAACAGCTTCCGCGCCTGTAGAAGCCGTGACCACACGAAAGCCCTCAAACTCCAGGGCATCCTGAAGACCAAGTACGATGTGTGGCTCGTCGTCGACGACGAGGATGGTTTTCAAGGTGTCCATCCTGGAGAAACCCTACTCGTAGAAGTGGTCGCCCGGCAACAAATGCTTACTACGAAAGGGAGGTTACTCAGCGCTGAGCCTCTTTTCAGACAAGCGAGGCGAAAAAAAAGGCGCTCCAAGTGGAGCGCCTTTTTCCTCTCATTTGAGTAGCTGCTTACATGCCCTCGCCGCCGCCAGTTGCGGATGCCTCAGGGGCCTCAGGAATGGGAGCATCCTCAGATGCGGCCTCGCCGGTGCATGCCACGAAGGTGATCGTGTTTGCCGCAGGAGTGTTGGCTCCCACAAAGCGAAGCAGGCGACGCTCTGTAGCTGGACAATTCGCTACAAGCGGGTTTTGACCGTCCTCGCCACCACCAGCAACATAGTCACCCTCACTGTTCTGCTTGGTTGGGTCGATGTAGCAGAAGCCGGCATTCGGGAGAGAACCTTCGTCACCCTGGTTGTAGAGACAGTCGTCTCGACCAGGATCCATGCCCGACAGTTCGTCAATCACACACATTTCCCAATCTGCACAGAGAGTGAGTGCATCGCCGTCACAACGCCCAGTTGCCTTGAGCTGAGAAACCACGGCTTCTCGAGTCAAGTCATCCACTGTGTCACGACCCAGGGCCATATTGCAGTCGAGCGGATTCTCGGAACCTTTGGGCTTAGCTTCTACAACGGAGCAGTCTACCTCTCCGGTGTTCTCGTCAATCGAGAGCTCACGAGGAAGGCACTTACCAGTCAACTTCTCAGCCAAGCGGTCGACGATCGCCTGCACGGCAGGGTTGTAACCGAAGCCGGCAGCGGTCTCGACGCCAGTAGTGATCTTGGGACAAATCGAGCCGACAATTGAGTTGGCGCCAAAGTCCTTGAGAACCTGCAAGATGCGCGTTCCAGGGTAAGCTTTACCCCAGTACTGGGTGGTGGTTGTTGGACCGCCACCAGGAGGCTGACAGAGCGGACGGTTACGAAGAGGCTCGTCCCCGCAATCGCAGCTGCCCTGATCCGTCGTGCAGTCTTCCTTGGGATTCTCGAGAGGGAAGATACAAGCGTACTGCAAGTCGTCGTTGGCCGCCGACTGGAACTTCGGATCGACCACTGTGTGGTTGACCTCGTGTCCGTTGATGTTGTTCGCTTGAGGATCGTTGCTCGTGTACTCAACAATCACCTCACCAGGGACGATCGGGTTAGGTGCACCCGTGGGACGAGGCTCAATGCTCTCGACCATGAAGGGATCCAAGGGGGGAACAGGAGCCTGTCCACACTCGGGTTCAGCCGTGTCGCAGCGCTTGGAACTTGCAGCAAGTCCCGGTTGCCCGAGAATCACTTCCCAGCGGTCAGCCATGCGGTCGCCAGCGGCCACATTCTTCAGTGATAGTTCCGCCGCTGTGAGGTAACGCATCGTGTCGGGATCCGTCAGACTATCGGGCGTCGCAACGTCCTGCCAAGGAATTCCGACGATGCCCGCAAGGAAGACCAGGCCGGGGTCACGTGGCTTGCCTGCGTTGTCGCCCGCCCCCCTGAGGAGAGGATTGTCCACCATCTGGCTCGTGCGAGCGTTCACGATCTGTGACTTGGTGAGAGCGTCTACGTAACGCTGGGTGGGGTAGAGCAAATCAACACCAAAGCGACGCTTGTTGTTGAAGCAACGTACGTTGGCGCGGTCCAGCTCAGCCGGGAGGGTCGTCCCGCAAACTGCAGCTTCAGCCTCACAGCCCTTCGGTGGACTCTTTTCCTGCAAGCAGGAGAAGCAGCACTTGTCATTAGGGTTGGTCTTGCACATCTCGGTAGCGACCGGCAGCAAGTAGGGATTGTTGTTCGTGGCGCTCTGGGTCGTCTTGGCAATCAAGTAACCAAAGCTGGCGTTGTTGTAATAACTCCCGCCATCCATCGCTGAACAGTCGTTTTCATCAGTCAGCAGAACGATGGCCACCAAACCTTCGGGACGAAGGAACGCTGCTCGTTGAGCCAGAACATCGGGGTCGACGCCCTCGGAAAAGGCACGGCCGTTCTCGTCGAGAACCATGTTAATAGGTGGCTCGGGATCCACGAGGAATCGGTACCAAGCTTCCAGAGGCGCTTCGAAACCGCAGCCGTTCTCACCCGTTTTCTCGACGTGCTCCTCAAAGGAAGTGATGAGGGCCTCGCGCTCGGCTTCCCCGCCGCCGCCCCAGGCGAGAAATCCTAGTCCAAACTCGCCTTTGTCAACCACATTGCTGCGCACGGTGGGGATCAAGTGTCCCTTGTCGTCCCAATCGTAAAAGCCGGAGGGGCTATCTGGGTTAGCAATGCCAGGCCTGCAGTTGTCTGAACCATGACCACCCAACGAGGAAGAGATCACGCCGATGTGAATGTCATTGATCGCTTCGAACTCGGGCGACTTTCCTTCGGGGCACGAATCTTTGTCGCCGCCCACATTCACCTCAGGGTTTTCGCCATTTGAATCCACGCACAGTGGATTCACTAGGCGCTGCACCATCTGAGGTACGGCCTTCTTGAGGATCTGTTGCTTATCGGCCATCGACACTGAGTTATCGATGACGAAGAGCAGGTCGATTTCGGAGATCTTGCTGTTCGCAATCTGCTCCACGAAAACGTTGCTCGTGTTGGGCTTCTGCGGATTCACATCGCGCTGGAGGCAGCCCTGAGTCAGGACGGCACCACCAAGCACTAGGCCGGTCGCGAGGGCGGCCTTGCGACCCCTACTAAGGAACGGCCGACCCTCACTGAGGAACGGTCGACCACTGCGGAGAAATGACTTCTTCATGATACTGCTTTGGAGGAGGGGGAGAGAAAGTCCCCGCGCTTTCTTGCGGCACGGAGGTTCGCCTGATTCCACTCATAGAGCAAGGGCCGTTCCATCCTAAATTGCAGAAAAACAAGCACTTTCTAGGGCATGGTAGACCGAGTCAGCCAACTTAGTTGACGCGACAGACAACTAAGTTGACTTCTACTACGGCTAAGATCTAGTGAGATTCTATCATTCCGAAGAAAGTAGATCTGCTGTCCCCGCCCCGTCGTTGCGGCCCGACGCCTGCTCCGGCTCACCGCCCACCTCGTCTCGTCCCAGGGCCTCGCGCAGAGCCAAGAGCTGTCGCTTCGTCACCCCGGGCACGGCGATGATTTCTTCGTCCGTCGCCTGCTTGATGCCTTCAATGGTCTTCAGAGAAGAAAGCAAAGCCTTACGGGTCTTGGGACCAATTCCGGCAATGTCGTCCAAGCGCGACGCGAAGCGACGTTTTTTGCCGAGCTTCTTGCGATGCAGGTTGGCGAAACGATGGGCCTCATCTCGAGCCAGGGCGAGCATGAAGAGTTCGGGCGTATTCGGGCGAAGAGAAATAGGATTCTTCTGGCCGGGCAGATACACGCGATCAACCATCTTATCGCCAGTGACGGTTTCTCTTTCTTTCGCAAGTCCAACGATCGGCAAATCTGTCAGACCCAAGTCTTGGGCTGCAGTCAACGCAACCCCAAGCTGACCCCTGCCGCCATCAACGACAAAGAGATCTGGCAAGGCCCAGCGGCTTGCGGTCTCATCTTCACCTGCTTCATCCTGTGCATCCTTGCCGCGTTGGAATCGACGCGACAAGACTTCGAACATCGCCTCATAGTCGTCTCCATCGGAGACGGACCGCACCTTGTATATCTTGTAATTTTTCTTGTCGGGCGAGCCGTTCTTCAGGGACACCACTGAGCCCACAGTCGATTCCCCACCGAGATGGGAAATGTCACAGCATTCGATACGGCGCGGCAAGCGCGGAAGGCGCAGCTTCGCCTGAACAGACTCAAGTCGCGCGTCGATGTCTTCGTCTGAGCGGCGCTTTTCTGCGAAGGCGTGGGCGGCGTTTTCTTGCGCCAACTCAAGCAGCTTCATTCGCGTCCCTCGTTGAGGCACGAGGAGTGTCGATTTATTCGTGCGTTTCTCGCCCTGAGCGGTGAGGATTTCCGCACGCCGCTCCGTCAACCATTCGGCAACACCGATCGCGCCTTCAGGTAGGAGAGGAACAATCACTTCCTCGGGGATCATCGCAGAGCCTAGTCCGCCTTCCCGGTAATGTTCGCGCAAGAAACTCGCGACTACTTCGTCGTCGGGCAACGTCGTGCGCGAATGACTGACATTGAAAATCTCAACGACCCGGCCCATCCGCACGTAGACAGCACACAGCTCGACCAGATCACCTTCCCGATAGAGCCCCAGCACGTCCTGGCAAATATCAGAAACAGCGACCACCCTCTGGACCTCGCGCACCTTCTTCACGGCGGACAGTTGGTCTCGATAAAGCGCCGCCAATTCGAAGGCCATGTTGCGACTCGCCTCCGCCATTTGTTCGGTGAGTTCTTGGGTCAGCTCATCATGTCGCCCCGCCAAGAAAAGGTCGACGGCTGTCACCTGGCTGCGATACCCCTCCTCGCTGACCTCAAGCACGCAAGGTGCCGGACAACGTTGAATTTGATACTGAATGCACGGACGCTTGCGACTCGCCATTTCACGGTCCGTGCAAGTGCGCAGCTGAAAATGCTTCTCGACGAGATGCAGGGTACGCCGCGCGGCAGTCGCCGAGTGAAATGGCCCAAAATAGCGGGCACCGTCGACTGCAGGACGCCGCACCAGCTCCAAGCGTGGCCACGGCACTTTCCGGTCAAGACGAAGAGTCAGGTACTCTTTGTCATCCCTCAATTTAACGTTGAGCTTGGGACGGTGCTCCTTGATCAGACTGTTTTCTAGGATAACCGCTTCTTTTTCGGTCCCCGTGACAAAAGTCTCCAGATCGCCAATCAGTCGCGGTAGAGCCGGAATGAATGCCCGAGTGTCGGAATTTCCTTCGAGGAAATAGCTGCGCACACGCGAGCGGAGATTTTTTGCCTTTCCCACGTAGAGCACCCCGCCCTCTTTGTCGCGAAAGAGATAGCAGCCGGGCTGGATGGGAAGTGAATCCAGTTTTTCTTGAACGAGCTCAGGCAGCATGGTGGGGGCGCGGGGGTCTAGCACGAGCGGGCCCTTGCGTGCTCGCCGGAATCGCGGCATTCCGAGCGCGTGGCAGAAGGAACCGAATCAACAGAGGCTTCGCGCAAGAAACGCCAGTTGTCCACCGGACTCGTGGCATTCCTTTGCATGATGGCCGGCAGCGCTGTGGGGCTGCTCGTCGTACCTCGTGCCCCAGCGCCTTCCGACGAACCGCAGATCCTGCCAGAGGTAATGTTTCTCGGTGAGAAACTCGACTTGGAACAGGACGCCTTCAAGGCAGCCAAGAATCGCACCGAATCTTTGTCCACGCGTTCGTTTTCGTTGATCCTTCCAGGCGCCGGTCCTGTCACCGTGAACCTGAACAAATGGGGAATGACTGTTGACGAAAAGCGCCTAGCAAGTCTCGTTCGCGATGCAGGCGACGCTTCAAGCCCCCTCCGAAAGTTGTGGAAACAAGATCGAGAGGATCTGGACGAAGACGCCCCTCCCGCCACTCACGAGCTGCCGCCTCCTGTCGAGCTCGAGCGAACGGTGGCAGTACCAGAGCTACTCCGCATCAAGGATCAGTTCGACCGGCGCCCCAAAGACGCGCGCCTCGACTTCGAGAAGAAACAGGTGCGACCGGAGGTGGTCGGTCGCTGGCTCGACGTGGACGCCACCTTGCTCGCGATCGAACACGCACTTCAATCCGGCGAATTTCAGGCGGAGGCGGTGGTCAACACCCAATTGCCGGGCCGCACCAAGAAGCAACTTGAAGGTTTACGCTTCGACCATGTGATTGGCCACTTCGAAACGCACTACAGTCGCTCGCGGAAAGCCGCGGATCGTACCTTCAACCTCGCCTTGGCAGCAGAAAGGCTTGATGGAACAGTCCTACTTCCAGGAGAAGAATTTGATTTCAACGAAGTGGTAGGCGCGCGCGATGAGGCCAATGGCTACAAGGTAGCGACGGTGATTGCCGACGGCGAGTTGGTGGACGGAATCGGCGGGGGTACCTGCCAAATTTCGGGCACCCTTCACGGTGCTGCATTCTTCGCTGGGTTGGGAATCGTTGAGCGCTACCCCCACACCCGGCCGAGCTCCTACATCAAGATGGGGATGGACGCGACAGTGGTGTATCCCACGATCAACTTCCGCTTCACAAATCCCTTCGAATTTCCGATCGCCATTCATGAATCGCTCAAGGACGGCATCGTACGAGCTGAAATTCTTGGGCCCGAGCACGACCAAGTCGTCACCATGATCCGACGAGTTGACGAAGCCATCCCCTATGAGCAACTCGAACGACCGGATCCCAGTCTACCGCGCGGAACCCATGTGCTGGCTCAACGAGGTATTCCAGGATTTCGGCTGCATCGCTATCGAACGATTCGCGATGGGAGTCACACCGTGCGTGAGAAATGGCGCGACGTTTATCCTCCGACCGCCCAGGTGATTCGAGTGGGGACCGGGCCTGGGGACCTCCCCAAGAAGAAATCGACAGGGACCCCGGAGTACAAGGCCGATGAACTTCTGATTCTCACTTTGCGTCGCTCAGAGCCCGGTCAGCCGGGCGAATTTGCGGAAAACCGAGAGGCCGGCCGGTTTGGCAAGGACGAATGGACTCGTGAAGCAGGCATGCCTTTTTGGTCGGGCGACTGAACGATGCAAGGGGGTCTTCGGGTCGAAATTCAGGCGGCCGACCGGCACCCCGCTTCGCTAAAAACTTCTGGGCGCCACCCAAAGACAAAAGAAGCGAATTAGAATTAGCCAATTTTCCTGCTTCCACGAGAAAACCGGCACGCTCAGGTACATTGTGCCGCGATGTGGGTTGACGCCCGACCTAGGCTGCTGCAGGAACTTTGGTGCCCATGATTTCCCCAGCAACAGCCGAGACCGAAGGTTCCCACAAACTCCGTTCCGACTCCGAGCCCGCACCGAGTGGCGAGTTCCCCCATTCCGTCAATTGGGGCAATCCGCGTGTCGCGGCCATTCTCGATGCCGCTGCTCAGTGCTTTTCTAAGCGTGGCTTCACCGCCACCACCTTGGCGGATATCGGAAAAGAGCTCGGCCTGCGCAAGAGCATCGTCCACTACTACTTCACAAGTAAGGCGACCCTCGTTCAGGAGGTGCAAAGCTTCGCCTATGGTCGCTATCTAGCGGTCCTTCGCGCGGCTCTGTTGGGTGACGGAGAACGCACTGAAGGTGGTCCTGAGTCAGCGACAATGCTGTCCCTCTCCGGTCCCGATGGGGCAGACACCCTACGCGGCGGTCTCAAGCTCCTTTGGAATCGGCTGCAAAGTGAACGTTCGATCCGGGGTTTGAACCTTGAGCTGTGGAGCGAGGGACGCCGCAATTCCGAACTTTCCCAGCGTGCTCAAACCCTTGAGGCTGAGGCGCACAAATTGATCAAAGATCACGTGCTGTCGACTTCCGAAGCCAACGAAGCAAAGGCAGAGGATCTGGCAACACTGACCCTCGCGGTGCTTGATGGGTTGACAGTGCGAGAGGAACGCGAAGGAAATGGCGAGCGAGCATCCCGAGCATTCGCTGCATTCATCGATTTGATGTCGCAGAAGTAATCAATTGCGCGGAAAACCCAAGCCTTTCTCCTGATATTCTGAGGCTCCTCGGCACATGTCGCCCCTTCGTGTAGGGTCGTCGCCCGTGAGCCTCGATTCACTTCTCGGTCAAGATACCGCCCTCCAGACGCTCAAGCGTGCTCTCGCGGGCAATCGAGTTCACCATGCGTACCGCTTCGAGGGCCCGGAGGGAGTGGGAAAGGAAACCGCCGCTTTCTTGCTGGCGCAGGCGTTGCTCTGCGAATCGAGTGGGGAGAAGCCGTGCGCTGAATGTTCATCCTGCAAACGAGCGGTGACCTTCGCGAAGGAACCGCCAGAAGTCCCCCGGCATCCCGATGTGATTCTCGTCGGGCGAGGCGTCTACCCCCCCGCCCTTCTTGGGGGGGCAAGCGAAGCCACAGGCATCAGCGTGGAGCAGGTTCGGCGCATCGTCCTTGCCAGGACTGGGTATCCTCCCCACGAAGGACGCGCGATGATCTTTATCATTCGCGATGCGGATGAGCTGAATCAGTCGGCAGCTAATGCCTTGCTGAAAACGTTGGAAGAGCCGCATCGCGGTACGCACTTTATTCTTCTCACGAGTCGCCCCGCGAAACTTCTAGACACGATTCTCAGCCGCACGCTCGCAGTTCGTTTCGGCCCACTTCCCCCCAACGCCATGAAAATACTGCTGGAGCGCGAAGGTCTGCCCCTAGAGACCATCGAGTTTGCCCAGGGCAGCCTAGCCAGAGCACGAATGCTGGCTCACGAGGACGTGCGAGAAGCACGCGATGGGTTTCTTCGAGCTGTAGACACAGCGGTAAGTGCTGGGAACTGCGCTGCCGCGCTCACTCTTGCCGACGCCCGCCCGGAAGGCCGCAGCGAAATCATTGCCCAACTGCGCCACGTGGCCACGGCATTCGCCACCCGAGCACGTACGGGTGAGGAGTCTCTGCGCTGGGCAAACAGCTACCGCGAAGTCACGCGTAGCATTCGTGAAGTCGAAGCCAATGGTTCGCCGGCGCTAGTACTCGAAGCGCTGATCAATCGACTCCATCGCGTCTAGGCCAGGAGTTCCGACGACGTCGAATGGCGCAGAGGGACACGAAGAATCCTCTGCTGGATGTCGCGACAACGCTGTTCGATCCATTGATAAGGAGCATCGGTTCCTGCTGGCGGTAGCAAAAGACTGATGGCTGCAATCAAATGTGCGGTGGCGGCGACCTCAAGGATCTGCGCTTCACCAATCCCCCCAATCGCCACAAGAGGAACCTTGGCCGCGGCGCACTCTCCAAAAGCTTTGCGTAACGAATCCAAACCGACAACCGGCTCAGCATTTACTTTTGACCGAGTCGGGAAGACGGGACCGAACGCCAGATAATTCGGAGGTTCAAGCGAAAGGGCTGCGCGCAATTGCTCCAAGCTGTGAGTGGAGAGTCCCGCGCGCAATTGAGGGTAGATTCGCTTCACCTCCGCTACGGAAAGATCATCCTGACCAACATGGACACCATCCGCCCCGCACAAATCGGCAACATCGGCACGGTCGTTCTGGAAAATGACCGTCCCAGAGCCAGAGCGGGCACCGACGACGGCTCTGAGAGCTGAGGTCATTTGTTCCGCCCCTCGGTCTTTGGCTCGCAGTTGCAAGATCGGTACGTCCGCCGCAAGCATCGCCTGGGCGCAACGCACCCAATCCAGGCCGCGAGCTTCCGCCGAATCGGCGTCGGCAATCGCATAAATTCCTCGCATCACTGACCAGACCTTAATCGGCCCCCAGGGTCCACGCGAGCCCGCGCCGCGGGGGTGCGGAAACCACGCCTTCCGTGGTAGTCCAAAGCCCCCATGGCAGCCTTCAAGACTTCCGCTCTCGCCTTCGCCGCGCTTTCCTTGTGCGCATGCGCTTCTCGACATTCGTCAGTGCGGGTTGGCGACTCGCTTTCATCGGGTCCGCTTTCTGGCGAGAGCTCACATGTTTCAGATGACGGGGTCAACGCGGAGGCTCCGGAGCACGGGCTCGAAAGAGAGGCCACTCTCAGCGAAGACGCCCCGGCCGACGAAGTTGCCGCAGCTGAAACTCATGAGGAGGAATCCGCCGACTACGCAGACAGCGAACAACCGGTCAAGACGGCGCATCCCGAGCCTCGTGAACTCATCCTCGCTCGAGCCGCTCTGCATCGTTCGCCGATCCCCAAGAATCACCTCAATTTGGCGATGGCTGTTTCTGAGCGTACTTCCGATCTCCCTTGGGTGATGACGATCGAGAATCGCTCCTCAAAACCGATCCTCCTCGCGGCACTCCCCAGCTTGATCAAGCTCGAACTTCATCCGCCGGCTCCGTCCCCCAACGACCCAGCTACGTCGCCCAGCGATAAGTCATCGTCGGCCAAAAATTCCAAGCCGCCCGAGGTGGTGATCTGCCAGTCGGAAGCCCCACCAAAAAAGCTTTCAGCAGAAGAAACCATCACGCTGCATCCCGGGGAGATCATCTTCCATGCGCTCGATCCTCGGACCTTGTGCGAAAACGAACGTTCGTTGCAGGAAGGCTGGGAAGCAAAGCTTAGCTACGGATTTCCCATTCAGACGCGTAAAATTTGGCGTGCTGGAAAGTTGGTTGAGGAAGAGATCGAGCAAAAAGCACCCTTCGTTGCCGAAAGAGTCCCAAGCCCCGGCGATGAAGTGCTGCCCCTCAAGATCGTGAGCGCAGAACCCTTCGTATTGGACGCCACCTATCCGCTTTCGGAGCTGACAGCAAAGGTGAAACCGAAGGAAGCAGAAGGCACCGACACCGACTCGCCAGAAGGCAGCCCAGACGAAGGCGATACAGCCGGCAAAGGGAATGCAGCCAGCGAAGCCCCTCCTCCGCCTCCTCTCAAGCTCGAAGTCGCGAATCTCGGCACTTCAAAGAATCCTGAGGATCGATTGGTCGAAGTACGCGTGAGAAACACGTCTTCGAAGTCGATTAAGATCTTCCTCCGACGAGAATTGATCACCTACGAGGTCACCGGCCCGACGGGCACCAAGACCTGCTCGATGCAACCGGCCGACCGCGCACCTGATCCCTCACAATTCGTGACGATCGCTCCGGGGTCCTCAAGCTACTTCCCGACCCGCCTGGCCGAGGCGTGCCCTCCTGGCACCTGGGACTCGCCGGGCAATTATTCTGTATCTGCACGGATGGTCTCAACGGCATCAGGCAGCGACTACGGACTGAGCGCCTTCACCGGCATCGCCACGACAACGACGCCGGCACGACTCACCGTGATCGGCGATCAAAGGAGCAAACGGCCCTTCTTGCGCATTGCCCCGCGCCACGCTGTGGCCCCGAGCAGCGCAACACCAGCGAGTGCACCAGAAGAGTCTTCTCCCGAAGAAGAGCCAGAGTCGGACGACCTCGACGAAAGCGAAGAGGAGCTTCCCAGCGAAGAGCTCCCCAGCGAAGAGCTCCCCGAAGAGGATTGATGAGAAGCGGTTGAGCTCAGCCGTGATGGCTCAAGGCTGCTCTGCCTCAATTTCGTCGAGATCTTGAAGGTTGTTCTTGGGGCGAGGATCCGTTGGATCGAGGCTCTGAGCCTTTTCAAAGGACACACGAGCCTGCTTGCGGTCGCCTAATGCCACCTGGGCAAGCCCCAAGTTCAACCAGGCCGAAGCGAGGGACGGATCAAGTGCAATGGCGCGTTCCGCCTCTTTCTTCGCCTCGGCGGGACGCTCGTTGAGTAGTTCCGCATAGGCAAGATTTGCGGCGAACGTCGCTCTCTTTGGCTCAAGGAGCACCGCGCGTTGCAAGTACTGCCGCCCCCCCTGCGCATTTCCCTGGAGCAGGAGTAACGCGCCCAGATCCCCGTAGGCTCTGGCGGAATTGGCATCCAGGGCAAGGACCGCGCGAAAGCTTCTCTCCGCCGGCCCATATTCCCCCACGAGCATCCGGGCGGTACCGAGCACCAAGTGACGCTCGGCACTCTTCGGGTCAAGTTGAGCCGCCCGCTCAAGTGGTTTCAAACTCCGCGACACTTGCCCGACGGAGAGATACGCGATCCCGAGCGCTGCCTGGACCTCTGCTTCTTGGGGCAACTCCTCAGCGAGCCGACGAAGTAGCGGTAATGCCTCTTCGCCTCGCCCCAGAGCCAAAAGCGCACGAGCTTCCTGTAACGAGGTGCGCCGCCGCAAAGGCAAGGTGAGCGACGAATCGGCTAGTAAAGATCGAAACAGGGAGAGGGCACGCTGGGCGGCGTCACCGCCCGCTCCGTAGGCCATCGACTCCGACTCAAGTAGGGCCTGTCCATAGACAAGCTTGACGGGGTGCGCGTGCGGTCCCTTGGTCTTCAGCCGAGGCTGAAGTAGTTCTAACGCTTGCACAGTTTCGCCTTCCGCGGCTGCGCGAGCGGCCGCGAGCACAGCGACGCACTCCTCGGACGAATCTTCGCAAAGCACAAACGGCGATGAAGCGGCGTCGGCAGGAGGAGCGGCCTTGTCGGTGGCTCCCACTCCCGGCTTGGCGGTAGCCGATAAATTTTCGGGGATTCTCAGCTTCTCCAGGGCGGGCACTCCCAGGACCGGAGTGCTCGTGCGCGACCTGTTGTTCGGGAGAATTCGGGTTCTGACCGGGAGAACAAGCAACAAGAGCGCAGGCCCATAGCAGGCCACTCACTCGCTTGGTGCGAGTGAGCCCCTGCCTCAAGTCTCGCCCTCGATACGGCTGTGCAGCTTTCCGTCGAACCGCAGTCGAATCGGCTTCTCTTCGCTCCATGTGGAGACGAGCACAGGACGTTTCCAGACCCGGGTCAACGCCTCAAGCACGCGTTCCGCGTAGTCGAGGCGGAGATCCACGCCCTGATGTTCGTGCTGCAGCAGCAATTCCCCACGGTTGTCGTAGTTTGAGTCAACCACTCGCACCACGGGATTCCCGGCGTTCGTCAGTTGTCCGAGTAGCTTCTGCTTCACCTTCTTGAATTCGCGCGACGCGATTTCGAATCCTCCGCGGCGATCCGACCACTCAAAGCTAAACAGGCCGTGCTCCATCGCAAACTCGGGCGTGAGAAACTCATCAAGAAAAGTGACATCGTTGTAGTGCGAACGCACTTCGAAAATTTTCTTGCGGCCCAGTCCGAGTCGCAGATCCCAGTGGCGGCGTTCAGCGAGATCATCACATTCGTCCCACTGTTTGCCGAACTGGCCCTTGTTCCAGCGGTCCTCGATGTGCCGAAACAGCTCGACCCCCAGCTTATAGGGATTGAGGCTGCGCCCATTCGTCGCCATCACACCGGCATTGTTGTCAGCGTACTCGATGATGTCTTCCCAATTGGCGATACGAGTGGTCATCAACCGAGAGTGATTGTAGCTGGCCCAACCCTCGTTCATGATCTTCGTCTGCATTTGGGGCAGGAAGTAGTAGGCCTCGTCGCGGATCACAGTAAGAACTGCGCGCTCCCACTTTTCCAAAGGAGCCTCGTCGAGCAAAAACTGCAAGACGTCTTGCTGAGGTTGTTTCGGGTGCTGAGTGTGGGCGGCAGCCGCCTTTTCTTTCATTTTCACTCGCTGAGCTTCCAGGTGCTCGGCTGGATTGATGAAGTTCTCCATGTAGGACTTCGCCTTCATCCGCGGAACGTCTGGTTCAGCCGGGGCGCTCGGATCATCTCCGTAATTTTCCTCTACTTCGATCTCGGGCTCACTGCGTCGCACAAATGCAGCATGGGGGTCGATCAAGTTCTCAAGACTCAGACAAGAATCGATGAAGAGTTCGACAGTCTCCACTCCGTGGCGCGCTTGGAGGCGACGGATCACTGATCCGTGATTCGCCATCTTGTCGATCCAGCGTCGATTCGGATCGTAACTATCCCCCCGCGGAACTTGGTTGGGAACCCACTGACCCAGTGTATCTAGATCTGTGCTCCGAAAAGTAAAATTGTTCTTGAAGAAGTCCACGTGACCGTACACGTGACACATCACCAGCTTCTGATCGGTGAGGCTATTGCCCTCAAGCAGGTAAGCGATCGACGGATTGGTATTGATCACCATCTCGTAGATTTTTGAAAGCCCGTACTCGTAGCTCTTGGCGAGACGTTCGTACTCCATCCCAAAACGCCAGTGCGGGTAACGCGTCGGGAAGCCACTGTAGGCAGCCACCTCATTGAGCCTGTCGTAACTGAGAATTTCGAACTCGGTGGGGAAAAAATCGAGTCCCTCTTCTCGCGCCACGCGCTCAATCTTCTCTTGTTCCTCGCGCAAGTAAGTCGGCAGAGTTGACTCTTTCATGAATCCAACGAGTGACATCAGTGACCCTTTCCTAAGAACTCTTTGAGACTTCCGACAATTCCTTCGCGATCCGCGATCTCGCTCAGAACCAGTTTTTCTTCACCGGAAAGTGCCTCGCGCAAGTCCTTGATGAACTGCCCCGAGCCGTACGGGCTATGCACTTGACCATAGGCGAACATGTTTGACGCCGGGATCAACTTTTCTCGCAGAAGCTTCATACAAAGCGCGGTATCGTCCGTCGACCAATTGTCGCCATCGGAAAAATGGAAGGGATAAATATTCCATTCAGAAACAGGATACTCGCGCTCAATCAAGTCAGCCGCCAGTTGATAAGCACTGGAGATCATGGTTCCGCCTGACTCACGCGTGTGAAAGAATGTCTCGCGGTCAACCTCGCGCGCCGCAGCATCATGGATGATGTAGCGACTTTCGATTCCGTCGTATTGCTTGCGGAGCCAGGTGTCGATCCAAAAGCTCTCAAGACGAACGATCTCTTTTTGCTCGTCTCCCATCGATCCGGAAACGTCCATCATATAAACGATCACTGCGTTCGCGACGGCCTGCTCATCCTCACGCCACGACCGAAATCGCTTATCTTCGCGACGAGGCACGATCATCGGGTCCGCAGGATTGTACGACCCAGAGGAAATCGCACGACGCAATGCTTCTTTGTAGGTGCGCTTGAAGTGGCGCAGCGACTCTGGACCGACGGTTCGAATGCCGGTGTACTTGTCCTTTGAGCTGTGGATCTTGCTCTTGCCTTTGTCCTCGATATTCGGAAGCTCAAGTTCCTGACCTAGGATCTCTGCCAATTCATCCAAGGAGACATCCACTTCCAGGACGTGTTCTCCTTCGCCCTGGCCTGCCTCTCCGGCGCCTGGACCGTCCTCGGGATCGCCGAGCGGGTCACCTGGACTGCCGTCACCCTGCCCCACACCGCCTTGATCTTTTTGCCCGAAAGTAAAGCGTGGCACGTCGATCTGCGGGATCGGAATCGAAACAGTGTCTTTACCCTGCTTTCCGATCATCTCCCCATGAGAGATGTAATCCTTCAAACCCTTACGGATCCGACCCCGAACAATATCGCGAAATCGAGAATGATCTCTGTCGATCTTGAGTGTCACTCAGTTTCTCCTCAGGAAGCTATCAAAGTCCAAACCGCACACCTTCTCCCACTGTTCTGTTTTAGAATTGCACTCATTTACTATGACACAAACAGATTATGACACGACGAGACGTGTTCAAGCACGCCGAAAACGTATCTCCCCTTGAGGCGGCCGTTTGCCAGCCCGCAGGGGCGCGAGTACACCTTCAAATCATGACCGATTCGAGCCATGCGCCATCCGCGAATTCCGCCCCCGGCCCAACACGACCAGCTCTGGTCTTGACGGCTCTCGGGCCCGACCGGCCAGGCATCGTCAAAGAAATTGCTAGCTACGTACGTCGTCACGGTGGAAACATCGAAGACACTCGGATGAGCAAGCTCGGTGGTGAGTTTGCTGTACTCGTTCTCGTCACGGGACAGCTCGAGTCAATCAGCCAACTTGAGAAGAGTCTCAGTGAACTCGACGCAGCTCTCGGCATCTCCTGTTTCATGAGGAGAACCACGACGACTCCCGCGAGCGGGACGCTCTATCAGCTTGAGGCGTCAGGATTCGACCAACCCGGGATCGTAGAGAACGTCAGCCAAGTGCTGGCTGAGAAAGGTGTGAACGTCACCTCCTTCTCCAGCCGAGTAGAAAACGTACCACTCAGCGGAACGGCTATGTTCTTTCTCGACGCTCAAATTTCACTCCCCGACGGGATGCTTATCCGAGAGCTCGAAGGAGCTCTCTCAGCAGTATGCGAACGCGAGAACCTCGAGTACATTCTTCAGCAAGCGTGAGCGAGTGATCGGTTGGAGATGAGTCGTTGTATTTGCGCTACCCACGGACATTGTTTCGACGGACTCAGCAGCGCGATTCTATTTTCTGAGTTTTTGAGCGAAGTCAAACCAGGCGTCAGCTTTGAGTACATTGCTTGCGGCTACGGTTCGACCTCCCCGCCCAGCCCACGATTCAACGGAGACGAAAACGCGCTCCTCGACTATCGGTACATTCCCGATCCTGCACTCAGCTTCTACTTCGACCATCATCCAACTGCCTTTCAATCAGAGGAAGATCGCGCCCAGTTTGAATCACGGCGAATGGTTTCGCCTCGTCAATTTGAGCTCGACACGTCATTTACCAGCTGCGCACAACTCATCGCCAACCACGCTCAAGAGCACTGGAATGTCGATTTAACGCGCCACCAAACGTTGATCGATTGGGCCCAGAAGATCGATGGGGCGCAGTTCGCTTCCGCAGAAGACGCCACAAATCGCAGCGAACCGATTCTGCGTCTTGCCGCAGTTGTGGACCAATTTGGGGACAGCACGTTTCTTGAACAAGCGATTCCTATCGCTCGCTCGAATGGGATCGAAAGTCTGGCAGATGCGCACTTCGTCAAAAAACGCTATCGGGCGCTCGCTCCCAAATACAAAGACTACGAGGAACGCATGCGGGCCCGTGGAGAACTTGAGTCAGGGGTACTTGTCGTGGATTTGACCGAAGCCCCCGTCAACGTCATCGCGAAGTTTGCCCAGTATCGGTTTTTTCCGCGCGCGAAGTACTCGATTGTGCTCGCGCGGATGGCCAGTGGTTTGCGCGTTTCACTCGGCTTCAATCCCTGGGGCGGTTATCGGTGCGATGCGCACTTGGGCAACATCTGCGCACGCCACGGCGGTGGGGGACATTCGGTGGTCGGCGGCATCGCCTTTGCCCCTGGTGACGCGGATCGAGCAAGAACCGTCGTCCGTGACATTGCAAGAGAACTCCGCTCGGGAAATTCCGCGTGAAGTCTCTCGACAAGAGCGGTCCGGTGAGCGCGTTCGTTCGCCCTCAGGGGCGTCGCCCTTTCATTTATGGGCATCGCGGGGCAAGGGCTCACGCACCAGAAAACACTATCTTTGCCTTTGAACGAGCGCTACAGGACGGCGCCGATGGGATTGAACTTGATGTGCGGATGTCCCGCGATGGCGGGTTGTTCATCACCCACGATGATCACGTCGCCTTCGAGGGCCACGATGTACCGCTCGCCCTTTCCAAGCTCACGACAAGCCAGGCCGAACATCTGAAGACGAGAAGTGGTCTCCCTCTTCCTACTCTGCGCGACGCCCTTCAATTCCAGTCCCGTACTGGGGCTCTGTTCAACGTCGAACTCAAGGGCGACGTTCTCGCCCCGAATTGGATGGCCGAGACGGCTGCCGAGCAAATCGAAAGACACGGCGGCGACCGGGTCATCATGTCGAGCTTTGATCCGCGTGTTGTCCGCGCATTCTCAAAACGACTCCCTGAGGTCCCGAGCGCACTGTTGTTTGATCAACAGCAATGGCTGGTCAGGCGCCTGCTGCCCCTGGACTCCTGCGGTGCGGTCGGGCTCCACCCGGAAAGCGTGACGGTCGATAGTGCCCTCATCGCTCGCGCTCGCAAAAAGGCGGTTGTGATCAACGTGTGGACCGTCAATGAGGCCAGCGAAGCGCTTCGGCTTTCCGATCTCGGCGTTGACGGCATCGTTGGTGACGATCCGGCAATGCTGATCGCCGCACTGCGCCATGCTTAACCTGCGCCATGCTTAACCTGCGCCATGCTTAACCTGCGCAGCTCCTGAGTTGCGGCCTCAGGCGCTCGTTCTTCCCGAACTTCCCCCTGTAACGCTGACCCTCGCGCTCATTCGCCCAGCTGCGACGGTGGACAGAACTTCATGCAGCATGGCCACCGCGACGACTGAAGTGAGTTCAGACTGATCGAATCTAGGACAAGCGCCGACCACGTCAAATCCAACGATGTCCGCGCCCACGAGTGCCCGAAGGACCTGCTGACCCTCCCAACTGGTGAGCCCACCGGGCGAAGGTAGTGTCACTCCAGGACATACGCTCGGATCGAAGGCTGATAAATCAATACTCACGTACAGCGCAGAACTCCCCACCATGGCTCTCACTGTTTCCATTGAACCATGAATGTCCCAACGTACATCATCGATGGTGAGTCGTTCGAAGCCAGCCCGAAAGGCCTCCTGAGATTCGTCGCCATCGCGACTTGAGCCACGGACCCCAATTTGAAGCACGCCCCCCTTACGCAGAAGCCCCTCTTTCACGGCCGCCGTCATGCAGCCGGTTTCCCCTTTCAAGGGACATCCTAAATCGTGTCGAGCCGTTAGGTGAACCAACGAGACTGGACGACGTTTTGCTTGAAGTATTCCTCGAAGCGCCGCCAGCGTCAGAGCCTGGTTGCCCCCGATCAAGCCAGGAATTTGTCCCCCGCGGCACAAACCAAAAACCACCCGCTGAACCTCGTCCATCAGCGCAGCCTCGCGTTCGCTCTCAGGCACATTGACGAGGATGTCGCCGCCGTCCACAGCACGGATCTCCTCCAGCACATCAATGCCCAATGCATGATTGTAACTGCCAAATGTCCAGGAAGAGGCGCGCAATGCCCGTGGCCCTTCATGCGCGCCAGTTCGCCCATCGCTACCGATGTCGGTCGGTACCCCCAACAACACCACGTCATCAAGCCCGGATGGCTCGAGCTGACTCGCTGGCAGCCCAAGAAAGGTGGAAACGTTTGATGTGGAGCGTGAACCAGGCATCCCGGTCGCAGGATACCACCAGCAGCCAGCCGGTATCTAGCCGGCTCAATCTGAACAGTCGGAAAACACGGAATTAACGCCTTGAGGCACTTCCTGGACGAAAGCTCCCGGCACCTGGGCTGGATTGTGAAACACCTCGTTGTTCACAATCGTGAGTTTGGCCCCTGTGCCAGGGACTGAGAAAGCGACCGTGCGCGGCACTTCAGCGCTGCACTCTGGACCGCTCGAAGGAGCAGGCGGGATACCCATCTCCACTTCTTCGACGCTCAGCACGTTTGGCGCACGAACCGCTCGCTGATGCCCCTCCAGTTCGACTTCATAAAGAAGCTCTCCTGCCTGATCGACCCGCACCCGGCTGAGGCGCAATCTCTGTTGAGCCAACGGCTTGTCCCAATCCTCGGGAGGAACCTCAAGCTCAAGTCGTTGTTCTGACTGATGAGTCCCCTGAACCTCGATCACATAGCGACCACGGGAAAAGAGTCGGCTCTTGAATTCAATGCTCGCATTTTGAGGTTGGTGTGAAAGGACAGGAGGGCGTCCGCGAAGCAGCTCAACCAGGGCGAAGGGCGGCACCGAGACCCGCGTGAAGCGTTCAATGTTGCACGTCTTCGCTGGGCCATAGTGAAAGCTCTTCTGGTCGAGATTGTAGAGAGCGAAATGGCGACCGTCGCTAGAAAGCGTCGACAAGGTCACGCCAAATGAGCTGTACAGATCGAAACGGATCCGGTCGGGAGCTTCAGCCTTGTAGAGAAGCTGCCCCGTTCGCTCGTAGAGCGGGGCCGTCACGACAAGGTTGGCATCCCCTTGAATCGCGCGACTGCAGGACGTCTGCTCTTCCAATCTCGAAAGAGCAGAATCCACCGTGGGGAACTGAGCCTTTGGCGGCGAATGACAGCCAAACAGCGCACAAACGAGCAGGGCACAGGCGAGGAGCTGTGCTCCTCGATACGCCGGGCCAAGGCGCAGTCCCCACATCCTAGCGGCCCTGGAAATTTTCGAACAACTCTACGTCAAGCACAGGGATCTCCACTCGATGAGTCCGCACGCCCACGCCATGAGTCACACATAGTTCCGCAAGCTCGTTGCGACCCGTGAGGGTCACCGGACTCCCGCCCGGACTCTGGGCTTCCTCACGTGCTCCGCTGAGCACCTGACCCGTGGAGATGATCCAGCCATGCGCTGATTGATTGTAGTGGTGCATCGCGCCACGCAATTCCGTCACGCGCTCACGGCCGATGTCCTTGCCATCCCGACGGACCATCACGGCCGCTGGAATACGCACTGCGCCACCCGCAGTGATCACGCCCGCGAGGTGCATCTCAGAGCCATGAGCTCCTGGGCGTCGAATCGGGCCGACCTCGGTCATGCCCATGCGGTCAAGCAGAACGAGCACCAATTCACCCATCGCTCGTTGCGAGAGCTTCTTGAGTTCGTCGGCAACAGCGCGCACGGCAGTTTCGCGAACTTGATCGGTTGCGCGAACGATCGCGCGATACTTCTCGACAGCGCGGCGATCGAGACTCCAGGCTGTCATCGCGATCTTGCCACCGGCAAGCCTGAACTTCGGTGGGGTTCCACGACGCTCCGCAGCCAAATTGTCGGCTAGCGCAATCGAAATGACAGCGGCTGCGTTGAGCGAAGCGTCAGCTTTAAGATTGCGGCGCATCGCGTCGGCAATCGTCTGCGCGGGAACTGCACCCTTGCTTCGCTCATACTTTTCCAGCGCAACTTCGACGGCAGAAACCAAAGACGCACGAGGCTCCGCATCGCCGGTGCTGATCTCAGGAGCAGCTTCCTCCGTGAAGGGTAGGTCTTCAGGTTCCGCATCCGAAACGGTGTAGGTCGGCAAATCGTCGCCGCCTTCATCGCTCGTGCCCTCTTCATCACGACGGCCACGGCCACGGCGACGGCGACGGCGCGGTTTACGATCGGATCCGTCCTCTGAATCCGATTCACTTGAACCCGATGAAGACGTGGTCTCACGCACACCGAAAATCGGCTGGTCATCGTCGTCTTCAGATTCAAACAACTCCGTAGCCCCAGCGGATAGCTCTGCGCGGTGCTGCTCATCTTCGTCCGGTGCCGAAGACTCGTCAATTTCGCGATGGGCGGCCATCGGCGCGGCCTTGAAGGTGCTTGAGGAAGAAAGATCCTCTCCCTCGCCGTCGTCTTCGCCCTCGTCCTCATCGTCATTGGTGGCGGGCTCAAGGGCTCTTGCCGCATCTGCTTTTTTGAGCCGCTCGAGTGCGGGAGTACGGTCGGCCAGACCGTCTTCGATGAATTTTTCATCCCATTCGGCGAGAGCAAACACACCCGGCTTGACGCGAGTGAGCGGATTGTCCTTTTCAAGCTTCTTCACCTGGGCAGCGAGTCGCGCTCCCATGGTGACTTCGGGGCTCTTGCCGACGTGACTGAGCAGGCTGCGCTCAATCGCTACGTCGGTGATCTCTTTGTAGTGGAGGGGTTTGCCCACAAGGCGCAGCACGAGAGCTGCCGCTTCGGTGAAGGTCATACGATTCTTTCTTTGGGGAGGAGTGGGCCGCCTAATCTGGGTGTCTTGCACCGCAGAGGGAGGCCCCCCTCTCGTTTTTGATTTCCCGCTAATCCTGGGAGGCCTCATGCCTCCACCGCCGGCAAGAGCGAGATGCAGAAAGGCTTCTATCACGGCTCGCGGCCGGCGCCTACTCAGGCCATACTCGCTCCGATGAGCGAGGTGCCCCTTTATGACGAGCTCCGGACCCTGCTCAAGGCCGCCGGTATCGAAATTCGAGTCGAAGCCTTCAAAAATCCGCCAGATAGTGCTGGAGGGCTGTGCGTCATGAAGGGCCGGCACCTGGTGCTTCTTGATTCCCACGCCAGTCAGCCAGAACAGGCCCGGGCGCTGCTCGAAGTCCTTGAGCGAGTCGGCCTCGCAAGACTCGGACTGAGCGGCACCGATCTGAGCCCCGAACTCTTGAGCCGCCTCAACCGCCGAGGCCAGATGCCCTGGCCCCACCGCAGCCAAGCGCCGTCTGTCGCCAAGTTCTCAGATCCCCACTCCTCCCCGCTCCGACTCGTGCACTACTCCCCGCCCCTTTCAGAACTGACAACCATGGGAGTTGGTGGTGCTGCGTCCCATTACGTCGAAGCGAAGACGAATCAGGATGTGATCGATACTGCCCGCGAGTGTCGTGAAGCGCGACGCCAGCTGTTTCCCCTCGGCGGAGGAAGCAATGTCATTGTCGCCGATGCGGGAGTGAAAGGCACCGTCCTTCATATGCAAACTCGCGGCATCAAAGTCAGTCCACAAGGTGAGCTCGTTCATGTCGAGGCTCAGGCTGGTGAACCATGGCATGAGTTTGCGGCCCAGATGACCTTCTCCGGCTACGCGGGACTGGAATGCCTGGGAGGCATTCCAGGAGCCGTAGGTGCCACCCCGATTCAAAACGTGGGCGCCTACGGACAAGAAGTCTCTCAATCAATCGTCGAAGTGAAGGCACTCGACCGTCATCGCCTTGAAATTCGCACATTCAACCGAGAAGAATGCCGATTTTCCTATCGAAACAGCATCTTCAAAACCCGCGAGCGCGACAACTACATCGTGCTCTCGGTCACCTTCGCTCTCAAGCCGGGCGGGGAGCCTGCCATTCGCTACGGCGAGCTCTCTCGCGAATTCGAGAAGGCTTCGATCACGAGTCCCACCCTCGGACAGGTATTCGACACCGTCGTCAAGTTGCGACGCAAGAAGTCCATGGTCCTTGATGCTCAGGACGAGAATGGCAGAAGCTGTGGTTCGTTCTTTGTGAACGCCCAAATTTCTCAAAAGTCAGCTGACAAGATTTCCGCAATTGTGGGAGAAGACGTGCCGACCTTCCCCGGTGAGAATGGGATGGTCAAAGTGCCCTCAGCCTGGCTGATCGAGCGAGCGGGCTTCAAAAAGGGGACGTCCTTTGGATCGGTAGGACTTTCTACCAAGCACACTCTCGCCATCGTCGCTCACCACGACGCCAACGCGCACGAAGTCGTCGAATTCGCGCACCAGATTCGCTCTGTAGTAGCTGAAAAGTTTTCGGTCAAGCTGACCCCCGAACCACATTTCTGGGGATTCGGAGGGCTCGATGAAGGCTTGCCGCCGAGAAAGAGAACTCGCTGAATCTCCTCTTTCATCAGAGGGGAAATGCGCGCTAGTCTCCTTTTCGATCGTATGACGCTAACTGTCGCGCCATCGGCTTACTCGCCGTTCATTCAGCGAAAGGAATGTCAGGCTTGGTAGCCTTGTCCGTCCCCGTCGCCATGGCCGGCGCCGTTACGGCCTATGTGGGCATCTACCACTTTTGGCTGCATCTGCGTCGACCTCGCAGGAGTGATCTCTATTTCGCACTCACCTGCGTCTGCATGACGATTTACGACTTCGCAGCAGCCTTTCTCTACAACAGCACAGACTTCTCTAGTTCCGTCGAATGGCAGCGCATCCAGCTAGCTTGTCTCGCCACGGCTGGCATGCCCCTCGTCCTTCTCATCTCGGAACAGGCTGGCATCCGAATTGGTCGTCGGGGCATCATCGGACTCTCGCTGTTTCCGATCCTGGGCGCCTTCGCAACCTTCGAACGCTCTGGTTGGTTACTCGAACAACAACCCGCGCCAAAGTTGGTGGAACTTCCGTTTGGGAAATGGACAATTCTCGAAGCGACCGGAGGACCGATGATGAAGGTGATGGAGGCCGCGGTCCCCTTCTTAATCGGCTATTGTCTCTGGGCCGGCCTCGGGGGAATTTCGTACAAAGACGGGAGATTCCGTCGGCGCACGAGACGCTCATCGCCGCTTGTTGGCGCAAGTGCGTTTCTGCTCGCTGCAATGATGCACGACATGTTCGTGTTTCGCGGCATGATCTCGCATCCCTACGTGATGGAGTACGCGTGGCTGGGCGTGATGATGGTGATGACAGGAATTTTGTCCAACGAAGTCCTCGAAGCCGCGCAAACTCGCGAAACCCTGCTTGAAACTGAACGCCGGGTGACCACGACGCTCAACGCAATTCAGGATGCCGTCATCACCACCGATCTGGGCGGAAATATCACCCACATGAACCCAGCAGCCGAAAAGCTCCTGGCGGTCAAATTGTGGGATGTGCTCGACGCTCCGTTCGCCAGTTTCGTCGAAATCACCTCTCCCGAGACCCACTCGGTGGTCAGCGATCCCGTTCGATTCGCTGTGGGACGCCCAGCCAATCCTTATGGACGACTCCCCCAACTCGTCACCACTGACGGGAACGAACGGCACGTCGACCTGGGAGGCTCACCGCTCAAAGATCCCCAAGGTCGAGTACAGGGCGCCATCGTGGTGATGCGTGATCTCACGCTCCAGCACAACGCCCTCGAAACTCTGCAGCACGCCAAGAAAATGGAGTCGATGGGACAACTTGCAGGAGGCACGGCGCACGATCTGAACAATCTGCTCACTCCCATCATTTCTTACGTTGAACTCGTCCAACGACGACTCAAAGACGACGCGAAGTCCATGCAGTTCTTGGCGCACGTCCAAGACGCAGCTCAACGTGCAGCCGGCCTCACTCGACAACTCCTGGCCCTTTCGCGGAAGCAAGTGCTCGATGTGCAGGTCGTGCCTCTCTCGGAATTTGTGCGCCAAACCCTACCCATGGTTGAGCGACTCGTGGGAGATCGAATCACTATCGATCTCGCCTTGAAAGACAATGAGGGAAAAGTTCGCGCGGATCCCGGCCAGCTGGAACAGGTCATCCTCAATCTCACCACGAACGCCCGCGATGCGCTTGATGGCCACGGCACGATCTACATTCGCACACGCAGGTTGAACGAACAGGAAATCTCTCTCGAGGTGAGCGACACAGGTGTCGGCATGAACGCTGAGACTGTGGAGCACATCTTCGAACCCTTCTTCACAACAAAACCTCGAGGAAAGGGCACAGGACTAGGGCTCGCTTCCGTGCGCGGCATCATCGAGCAGCACGGGGGAACGATTCATGTCGACTCCGAACCGGGCGAAGGCACCAGCTTTGAAATTGTGCTTCCGCTTTCGCTTGAGGAGCAGCCCCACTCCTCGGGCCGCAATCGCCCCGTCACCGATCTGGCGCGCGGACACGAAAAGATCTTGGTCGCAGAAGACGATCCAGCAGTACGCTCCTTGATTCACGATGCGCTCAGTGGGCTTGGCTACACTGTCTTTACAGCCGATGGGCTCACCGTGGCCGAGGAGTTCGCCAAGTGCGAGAAGCTGGACCTTCTGCTGACAGACGTGGTCCTGCCTGGCGCCGATGGCCCCAGGATCCGCGATGCAGTGCTCACACACCAAGACATTCCCTGCCTATTCATGACAGGGCATGCCGATGATCGTTTGGGCGATCGAGGATTCATTTCTCGCGGGACGCAGGTGCTCCGCAAACCGTTCACCGTGCAAGAACTCGGTGAACGCGTACGCCAAGTTCTCGATGCCGGAACCAGGCGTAGCTAAGCGCACCTGTTCAGCGGTCGCGCTTTTTCACGGGGCGAAACTTGCCCTTGGGCGCGCCGCCGGACGCTCCACCTGAGCTGGGACGATCACCGCCGGTGCCATCGGCGCGCCATTTACGACGAGGACCGACGGGCGGGGGGCCACCAGCGGGAGGACCGCCGGGACCGCGCACGCCCGGGCTGCGAGGTGCGCCATCGCGAGGACCTGACCGACGCGGACCACCCGGGCCACCAGGACCGCGAGGGCCGCGAGGGCCACCAGGCCCACGTGCATCGCGAGGATCGCGATCTGGACCGCGACGCGGACCACGATTTTCAGCACCGAAATGCTCCGTGATGTCGCGGGGCGCGCAAGGTGGATGCACTTCGTGCATCGCGAGCAGACGAGCAATGATCTCTTTCGGATCGTGCTCTTCCATCATCTTTTGCGCGTAGTCGAGTTCTTCAGCTGAGACTTCTTTTTCGAGAGCCGCGTAAAGTTCGCGCCTGGCGACCTTCACGTAGAGCTTTTTGATCTTGTCAGCAGTGGGAACTGGGGCCCAAGTGGGGTTCACGCGAGCTGCACGGAGCAATCGCTCCATGCGGGCACGCCCCTGAGGCGGAAGAAGAAGCACGCTGGTGCCCTTGCGTCCGGCACGGCCCGTACGACCGCTTCGATGAGTAAAGGAGTCTGGGTCGCCGGGAGGATCCAGGTGAATCACCAGGTCAATGCCCTGCACGTCGAGTCCGCGAGCTGCCACGTCGGTGGCCACCAAGGTGGTGACGCGACCTGAACGGAAAGCGGACAAGGTGCGAGTTCGCTGGGCCTGCGCCAGATCTCCGCTCAAGGGCTCAGCTTTGACGCCGTCACCCTGAAGTCGTTCAGCGATCTCGTTCGCATCGGCGCGCGTGCGGCAGAAGACCAAGGTGCGACCACTGTCATCACTGGCTCGCGAGGCGTGGGCCTTGAGAAGAATGTTGATCAAGGCGTCATAGCGATGGCGAAATCCCACCACATGAGCCACGTGCTCGATGTCGTCGTTGGCCGCGCCCAGAGCTGAGCCCTGGAGACGAATCGCATCTGCCTGATAACGCTCCGCAATGCGCTGGACGTCACCGGAGAAGGTGGCCGAAACCAAGTGAGTACGTTGGCGACTCGGCAGAAGCTCCAAAATCCCTTGGAGTTCGTCGCGGAATCCCATGTCGAACATCTGATCGGCCTCATCGAGGACCACATGCGCGATCTTCTCGCCGCTAAAACCATTCTTATTCAAATGGTCAAAGACGCGGCCGGGTGTGCCGACAATCATGCGTGGACCGCGAGCGAGCGCTTTGCGTTCCAAACCGACACTGGTGCCGCCGGTGACCACCTCGACCATCGCGTCAGGAACTTCGCGAAGCAGCCAGGACAGCTCGCGCTGCACCTGGGTCGCGAGTTCGCGTGTGGGGGTCAAAAGCAAAATCTGAGGATCGCGATCTTTTCGCGGTCCATCGTTGAGCATTTCGCGGCCTAGAGCCAAACCAATGGCCACCGTCTTGCCAGACCCAGTCTGAGAAGAAATGCGCAAATCGCGGGAATGGGTGTCTGCTTCAACGACCGATGACTGAACCGGAGTGAGCGTCGCGAAGCCTTTTTCCTTGAGGGCTTTGCGAAGCAGGTCAGGCAGCTGCTCTTTCGAGAAACGCTCCAGAGCGCCTTCGGGTAGTGATTCTTTGGCGCTAGCCTCCTCCGGCGAAGCCGGCTCGGGGGTAGCAGCACTGCTGGTAGTGGATGCGGATTCAGTCTCGTGTACTGAATGCGCGTCTGCGGAAGTCACGTCAGAAACAGACGTGTTCGCAGTTGAGTCTTCAGCCGAGTTGTTTTCGGATTCGGGGGGATTCATGCTCGGCTTTCTAGGCTCGGAGTGACTATGAGAAGCTTCCTCATTTTTCGAGGAAGTGACCGTCGTCAAATTGGCGGGGAGAGAGTTCACGCACGCCTTTGTCACTCATTTCAATGACTCGAGTTGCGACACGGCTGACCATATCGCGATCGTGGGTGACAAAAATGGCCGTACCTTCAAAGGTCTTCAGGCCGTGGGTGAGAGAACGAATCGCCTCCAAATCGAGATGGTTCGTCGGTTCGTCAAGCAGAAGCACGTTGCTACGCGTGATCATCAGCTTGGCTAAAAGGAGGCGAACGGTCTCGCCACCAGAAAGCACCTTGGTGGGCTTCATGGGTTCTTCTTTGGTAAACAGCAGTCGACCAAAGAGCGCGCGGAGATTTTCTTCATCCGCGTGTTCGTTGAACTGCCACAACCACTTGTGAGCGCTCATGTCGCTCTTTTCAATCGCTTCGTGGTGATCCTGAGGCATGTAACCCACGTGGGTTTCATAGCCCCATTCGATCTTGCCCGAGTCAGGCTCGACATCCCCATTAAACATCTTGATCAGTGTCGTCTTACCGGCACCGTTCGGCCCAACGATGGCAATCTTGTCGCCGCGCATCACGCTGAGGTTGAAGCCATCGCAAATCTCGACGTCTTCACCAAAGCGCTTGGTCAGCATTTCCACGCCGAGCACCTGCTTGCCAGGCTGACGCTTCTGCTCGAAACGAATGAAGGGGCGAGCGATATTTGAGCGCTTCAAGTTCGCCATTTCGCGCTTTTCGCGGTCGAGCTGCTTTTCGCGGCTTTTTACCTGGCTGGCGCGAGAGCCGGCGCGGAAACGCTGCACGAAGCCCTGCAAGTCCTCGATGCGCTTCTTGCGGGCGTCGTTGGTCGATTCCATGCTCCCTCGGGCCTCAGCCTTCGCTTCAATCATGTCATCATAATTGCCCGGGTAAACGATGATCGTCTCGTAATCGATGTCGGCAATCTTGGTCGTGACCGAGTTGAGGAAGTGACGATCATGGCTGATGACGATCAGGGTGCCCGTGTAACTGAGAAGAAACTCCTCCAGCCAACGGATGGTCCCGATGTCCAAGGAGTTTGTCGGTTCGTCGAGCAGGAGAGCGTCGGGCTTGCCGAACAGTGCCTGGGCCAAAAGGACGCGAACCTTGTCGCCGCCTGTGAGAATGCTCAGCGTTTCCGTCTGAGCGTGCTCGGGGATCCCCAAGCCTTCCAAAAGAGCGGCAGCTTCTGCCTCGCCCGTGTAGCCATCCTCTTCCGCGATGACCATTTCAAGCTCCGCCAGGCGCATGCCGTCCTCGTCAGTCAGGTCATCGCCCTTGACGAGTAGGCCTTCTTTCTCAGCCATCGCTGCCCAGAGGGGAGTGTTGCCCATCATGACCACGTCAATGATGCGGACCGAGTCGTACATGTTGTGGTCCTGGCGCAAGATCCCCGTCTTCTTGGGGCGCTTCACGTGACCGGACATCGGCTCAAGATCCCCCGCGACGATCTTCATAAAAGTCGATTTGCCCGATCCATTTGGGCCAGTCAGGCCGTAGCGCTCACCGGGATTGAACGTGGTGCTCACCTCCTGGAAGAGCATCTGGGACGCAAAGTTCATCGAAACGTCGTTGACGGTAATCATGGTTCTCTCTCAATTCGTAGACGCCGGGCCCCGCGGTCTCTCGCCAGATGACTTGAGAGGCATGGTGATCGGCCGACGTGGAGGGCATTAATTGCGCTCCGGGCGGAAGCGTGGCGCTTTCAAAAGCGCTGCTTCTGAAAGCTTTCTGGTTGCTCGCGTTGTCGGGGCCCTATCAGGGGCCGCGAAGCTAGCAGGAAGCAGCTCAGAGGCCAGTGCCGCGGTACGATGCTTGCTTACAGCCCCGAAAAGCAGCGTTTCGACGACAGGGCAGACAAGAAATGTCCGTGGGACATTTCCTGTCCTTTTAGAATTTGCCCTTCGGCCGCATGTTGAGCCCATGCTCACGCTGCTCAAAATCAAGAATCTGGCGCTCGTCAGCGACGCCGAAATCAAGCTCGGCCCGGGCCTGAACGTGCTCACAGGGGAGAGCGGAAGCGGCAAATCCGTCGTTCTCGATGCATTGGCCCTCGTTTCAGGCGCCTCCCGGCCTCGACTCCGCGCCCGCACAGGCTGCCCAAGCGGACTTGCTGAAGCTGAGTTTTGGCCTTCCCGGGACAAATCAGGCCAGCTCAAGAACCAACGACTGATCGACGCCCTGAATGATCATGGCCTTCTGGAAGCCTGCTCGGACCCGGCAGATCCCATCGTGCTCGCCCGTCGAGTTGAGGCGTCCGGCCGCTCGCGCTGCTTCATTCAAGGTCAGACAGTCAGCCGCGCAGCGCTGACCGCCGTGGGCGAAGAATTGCTGGAGCTCTGCGGCCAAAGTGAAGCCCACGGTCTGCGCACGCCTGCCGCTCAGCTCGATGCGCTCGACCAATTCGGGAACCTGACGAACCAAAGACGCGCCCACACCCGACTCTTCAAGAAAATGCGACTCCAAGAAGCAGAGTGCGAAAAGGCCCGCTTCGAGGCATCGGAAGCTGAACGCCGGCGCGATTTCCTAGAATTCCAAATTGGAGAGCTTTCCGCCTGCGATCTCACTGGTCTCGACGAAAGGCGCGCGCGGCTCGCCGAACTTGATGCGACTCACAAAGCCCAATCCACCCACCAAGAAGTCCTACAAACTTTGCGCCTGGGCAACCACGCAGTTCTCGGTCAATTGAATTGGCTCGCTTGCCGGCTCGATCAGGTCGAAGGAGAAAGTGCAGCTGCCATCCTTGAACCTCTCAACGCTGCGATCGAACAAGTTGAACACGCGGCCCAGGCGGCCGTACGTGCCGTCAACGAATGTCCCCGTTCACAAGAAGAGCGGGAGCGGCTGGAAGAAGAGCTCAAGGCGCTCGACAAGCTCGCCGACAAACATCGAATCGGCGCGGAGGAACTGCCCGCTCGACTCGCCGAGCTCGAACAGCAGCTCGAAGAATCCCAAGAGACAGAAGCGGTATTCCAGGATTTGGTCCGCCAAACGGCAGAGCTACGAGCCGAAGCCGAAATCGCTGCGGAGAAGCTTCACCTCGCACGCCGCAAGGCGGCCACGACACTAGAGAGCCGGGTCAAAAAGGAACTTTGCCGCGTGGGACTCGATGGCGCTCAGCTCGAAACACACCTCTCTCGCGGAGAACTTGGAGCCACTGGAATCACCCACCTCGACATCGGATTCTCGGCGAACCCTGGACACGATGCGCAGCCGCTTTCGCGAGTCGCCTCGGGCGGCGAATTGGCGCGCGTGCTGCTGTGCTTCCGTCTCGCCACTGAATCCAACGGAGCGCTGCTCACCTTCGATGAAATTGACGCGGGAGCAGGCGGCAAGACTGCGGACAAGATCGCTCAAGCTCTTCTCCGAGCTGGCAAACGCGGTCAGGTACTCTGCGTGACGCATTGGGCTCAGGTGGCGGGCATTGCTCAAACCCACTTCTCGGTCTCAAAGAAGACAGAAGCTGGTCACGCAGCCACGACAATTGCTGAGGTGGAAGGCGAAAGCCGGCTCGCGGAAATCAGTCGCATGCTCGGCGGAGCGGAACAAACGGCCCGGCAGCACGCCACGCAGCTCGTAGTCGCCGCTTAATCACAGCAGTCACCCACAAAAAATACGGCGCTCCCCTGCGGGATGCGCCGTTTCACTACACTCGAAATGATAGACAGGAACTGACGATCAGGATTTGTCTTCCTTCTTGTCTTTGTGGCCATCGCAGAGCTGAGTGGTGACGCCGTAGTGACCGGTAACCGACTCGTCCTTCTTGTCCTTCTCGTCGCCGCAGAGAGCAGACTCGTCCTTCTTGTCCTTCTCGTCTCCACAAAGCTCAACGCGGACTGACTCGTCCTTCTTGTCCTTCTCGTCTCCACAGAGAGCTGACTCATCCTTCTTGTCCTTCTCGTCGCCGCAAAGCTCAACGCGGACTGACTCGTCCTTCTTGTCCTTCTCGTCTCCACAGAGAGCTGACTCATCCTTCTTGTCCTTCTCGTCACCGCAGAGTTGTGTAAACGAGTCGTCCTTCTTGTCCTTATCTTCGCCACACGCGAAGGCAGAAGAAGAGACGGAAAAGGAGAAAGCCACGAGGGCAGCTGCAAATACCTGATTTCGAAGTGTCATAGTGCGTTTACTCTGAGAGCAGTCGAAGGATGCGTCAAGCAGGAAAACACATGGTATAGGCCCGCTCGATGCCCGTACTGGACGCCAAAGGCCTGGTAAAAAGCCTAGGAACTCGCACTCTTCTCCAACAAGTCAACGTGACCATTGTCCGTGGCGAGAAAGTGAGTGTCGTAGGTGACAATGGTGCGGGAAAAAGCACCCTCGCGAAGATTTTGGCGGGGGTCGCCGAGCCGGATCAGGGCGAAGTGAATCGCAGAAGAGGCGCTCAAGTCGCCTATTTGGAGCAAGATCCCCAATTTGAGCCAGGAAGCACCGCCCACGAGATCGCCGTGTCCGGTTTGGAGATTTGGCTCAAGGTGCACGATCGTTACCAAGAGATTTGCACACAGTTGGCCGGCGATGTCTCCCCCGACGCCATGACGGCGTTGCTCACCGAACAGGAAGAGCTTTCTTCGCGCATCGAGTTGCTCGGCGGTTGGAATCGCCAAGATGAAGCCGGCCGCATCTTGAAGGTGCTCGGTATCGACAACCACGAGCAAGATGTCGCCACGATGAGCGGCGGCGAGCGGCGACGTGTTGCTCTAGCTCGCCTGCTGATCAGCCAACCCGATCTCGCGATCTTCGACGAGCCCACCAACCATTTGGACGCAGAGACCATCGAGTGGCTCGAAGATCACTTGGTCAACCATTTCGCCGGCGCCGTCGTGCTGATCACTCATGATCGCTGGCTGCTCAATGGAGTCTGTACACGCACCTTGGAAGTGGCTGACGGCCAAGTGCACTCTTACGACGGCGGCTGGGAAGAGTTCTTGATGGGCCGCGAAGAGCGTCGCGCGCAGGAGGAACGAACGGAATCGAATCGCCAGAACTTCTTGCGCAAAGAGATTGAGTGGCTGCGCCGTCAGCCCAAAGCGCGAGGCACCAAACAGAAGGCCCGCATCAGTCGCGCGGAAGACGCAATCAGCAGTGGTCCGGCCAAGAAGGGTCGTGAACTTGACTTGAATCTCGCCGAACAGAGGCTCGGCGGCACCATTTTGGAAGCCCGGCATTTGGACGTTTCGATTGGTGGCAAAGACCTAATCCACGACTTGACCTTTCACCTGACCAAGGGCAGTCGCGTGGGGATTGTCGGGCGTAGCGGCGCGGGAAAAACGACGCTTTTGCGCACTCTTCTGGGCGAACATCCGCCGGCAGGGGGCGAAATCATCCGCGGCAAGAATACGAAGATTGCCTACCTCGATCAGATGCGTGGCGGCCTCGACGAACACGAAACCGTCTACGACGCGATCACCGGGGGCCGCCCCAGTGTGAATATCGGCGAAACCGAGTGGAGCAGTTATTCCTACCTGCAGAAGTTTCGCTTCACCGGCGAGATGGTACGTCAAAAGGTGGCCGGGCTTTCGGGCGGAGAGCGCGCACGTGTGGCGTTAGCGAAGCTATTGCTTTCGACAGCCAACGTGCTCGTGCTCGATGAGCCGACGAACGATTTGGATGTGATGACCTTGGGCGCGCTCGAAGAGTTGATTCTCGGACTGCAGGGCGCGGCGCTCATCGTGAGCCATGATCGCTACTTCTTGGATCGCGTCGCCAGCTCCGTCCTTGTGCTCGACGGCGAAGGCGAGGCTCATCACTTGCAAGGTGGCTACAGCGACTACTCGGCGTGGCGTAGCGCCCGGGCCAAAGAGAAAAAGTCACTTCCCCCGGCGGCTGCTCGCCAAAACGCTGCGGAGCCCCCCACCCCTCGCGATGCCCCCAAGAACGCAGCCTCCACCAAGAGCAGCGCTGCGAAAACCACTGGCGGCAAGAAGCTCACCTACGCCGAGGAAATTGAACTCAAAGGCCTGTTCGACAAAGTCGAAAAAGCCACCAAGGAAGTCGCCCAGCTCGAGGAAAAGCTGGCCGATCCGACGCTTTACGTCGAACGACGCGACGAAGCCGTCAAGCTCGAAGCTGCTCTTTCAAAAGCCAAAGAACAGCTCGAAGAATTCGAAATGCGTTGGCTCGAACTCGAAGAGAAGAAGAGCGAGTCCTAAAGAGCTATATCAAGAAGGCTTCTCGAGATTCGCCACGTCCAACAAGTCCTGCGGGCGGCCACTCGCCTTCTTCAGATGAACAAGTTCGTCTCGCCCAACGAGATACACCGTGACGCCACCGACTGTACGAACTTCTTTCGATTCCCAGGCGCATTCAAAATCTCCGCCAGGGACTCCCTTCATCAGATCAATTCTCGCGGGTGGGTTGCCCATCCAAAGAACATCGAGCGGCTCCGCAGAAGCAAGCTCGCTGATGACAGCCGCGGGGGCACCAAAGTTCTCAAGTGCCTCCGCTACCGCTCGCAAATTTTGAAGAGTATCTCTGAGCCATAAATCTGCGTCCTTTGTGAATCGCGGAAATCCATGCAGAGCAACGGCCTGCCCTCCAACGAGCAAATACTCAACGTTTAGCTTTTCGAATTCCCCAAGCAGATCGATCAAATCGGAGGGGAGGCTCGCCTGGGTGTTCATGGGTCCATACTTGTTGGGCTAGCTGCCAGACGGCGGCGAGTCGTTCCTCTGAGGAGGCATGACTCCAGAATTCTTGTTCGAGGTCTCGGTGCTCCTCTTGAGTGACCTTCCCCCCAGCCCAGTTGCGCCTACGCTCACGCGCCCGCTCAGCTTTCGACTCTTGGTCGCTACCGGAGGAGATCACCTCGCTCATGACTGCAGGTTAGCAGTTGTTCCGGTCCTTGGACACGTTTGGGGGCACCCCAGCGTTCAGCCGGGGCAAGTTCGTGGGGTTGTGCCCAGTACTCTAGTGACCGTGTCCATGCC